>NZ_VTFG01000001.1:0-2975000 GCF_008692035.1 Pseudomonas marginalis
GCCCCAGCGCGGGCGGTGCGACGATTCGACAAGCCCGCTCGCCACAGAGGTCCCAGTTTGCTGCGCGACAGCGCTACGTCGAAGAGGTAGTGGCACCTCCCTCGCCACAAGTGCAGTGTTCTTCCTTAAATGACGGGGCTCGTCTGATCGGGGCTGTTTTCCTGCTGACATTTTCTGACAGGGTGCTCTGCTAATCTGCAGCTCTTTTGTTTTTCGGCAGGATCAACGTGTCGCGTACCACTCGTTTACTGACGTTGTTGCAGGCCCTGCGGGGCAAGAAACGCCCGGTGACCGCCGCCGTGCTGGCGGCGCAATTGGAGGTGTCCGAGCGTACGCTGTACCGCGACATTGCCGAGTTGACCGCCCTGGGCGCGCCGATTTTCGGCGAGGCCGGGGTAGGGTATGTGCTGCGCAGCGGCCTGTTTTTGCCGCCCTTGATGCTCAACGCCGAAGAAACCGAAGCGATCGTGCTGGGCTTGCGTTATGTGGACCAGCGCGGCGATGACGTGCTCAGCCGTGCCGCCGCCAACGCCTTGGCGAAAATCGCCGATGTGCTCGACCCGACGGCGCAGGAAGCCTTGCGCAACCCGACATTGCTGCCCGGCCCGCCAGGGTTTGGCTACCCGGAAAACCGCGTGCCGCTGGATGTATTTCGCGAAGCGATTCGGCATCAGGACAAGCTGCATATCGACTACGCCGATGCCAGCCAGACCCAGAGTCAACGCCTGATCTGGCCCCTGGCCCTGGGGTTTCTCAATGAAGTGCGGGTGATCGTGGCCTGGTGTGAGCTGCGCGGCGCGTATCGCACCTTTCGCACCGACCGCGTGGCGAGTGCCGAGGTCGTCGGCGAACGTTATCCGGGGCGGCGCAGCGACTGGCTGCGGGCCTGGCGCAAGCTGATGGAGCAGAATGAATCCGGGCCGTTCACTCCTGACAAAAACTGACACACCCCTGGCTTAGCATGCTGTTACAACCACCTGAAAAGGAGCTTTGCCATGTCCCAGCCTGAATTGGCCCCCGCCATCGCCGCCTATATCGCGGCGACCAATACCCGCGACACCTCGGTCATTGCCCAGTGTTTTGCCGACGATGCCAATGTGTTCGATGAAGGCCAGCACCAGGTGGGCACCGCCGCCATTGCACGCTGGATGGAAGACACCGGGCGCCGCTACCAGCCGCGTGTCGAGGTGCTCAAGGTGCAGCACCGTACCGGCAAGGTGCTGGTCAGCAATGTGGTCTCCGGCAATTTTCCCGGCAGCCCGCTGGAGTTGCGCTACACCTTTCGCCTGGACGCGAAGGGCAAGATTTCACGGCTGGACATCTCCCTGTAGGTCATAATCGCGGGCATGACTTTCGACTCGCCCCTCGCTGCTTACCAACACGCCATCGCCCAACAGGGTTTCGTTGCCGACGACGCCCAGCGCCGAGCGGTGGATGCCCTGCAAGCCTGCCATGCGGCCCTGCATCAGGGCCGTTCGCCCGTGGCTGGCGTTTACCTGTGGGGCCCGGTGGGCCGCGGCAAGACCTGGTTGATGGATCAGTTCTACCAAAGCCTGCGGGTGCCCGCGCGGCGTCAGCATTTTCACCACTTCATGGGCTGGGTGCATCAGCGTCTGTTCCAGCTCACCGGTACCCATGACCCGTTGCAGGCCCTGGCGCGGGAGCTGAGCCGGGAGGTGCGGGTATTGTGTTTCGATGAGCTGTTCGTCAGTGACATCGGTGACGCGATCATCCTCGGCCGGCTGTTCCAGGTCATGTTCGAGGAAGGTGTGGTGATGGTCTGCACCTCCAATCAACCACCGGCCCAGCTGTATGCCGATGGCTTCAATCGGGAGCGCTTCCTGCCGGGCATTGCGGCGATCGGGCGGCATATGCACGTGGTGGCGGTCGACGGTGGCGAGGATCATCGCTTGCATCCAGGCGTGGGCCGGCAGCGCTACTGGGTGAACCAGCCCGATGCGCTGGCGAACGTGTTCGCACAATTGGCCGAAGGCCAGGCGGTGAGTCGTGGTCCTGTCACCGTCGGCCATCGTTCCATCGTGTGCGTGCAGGCCAGTGACAGCGTGCTGTGGTGCCGCTATGCCGACCTCTGCGAACAACCCCTGGCGGCGATGGATTTCATCCTGCTGTGCGATCGCTTCAAGGCGATCCTGCTGGGGGAGGTGCCCAACCTGAGTGCGCAACAGCGCCCAGGCCGGATTGCCCGCGGCACCGAGGATGGGGTCGAGCGCGTGGTGGCCGGTGATCGCGAGTTGCCGCAGTTGTCGGTGCACGACGACAGTGTGCGTCGCTTCATCGCCCTGGTGGACGAGTGCTACGACCGTAAGGTGCCGCTGTTCATCGACGCCCAGGTGCCGCTGGAGTGCCTGTATACCGACGGTTACCTGGCGTTTCCTTTCCGTCGCACCTTGAGCCGCTTGCAAGAAATGCAGTTGCAGCGCTTCGGCTGAGGCCTGTACGAAAAAAGCCCTGAATGGGCACTTTGGGTTTTTTTAATGCCAAAGCCTTCGCGCTTTCGGGCGCACATTTGTAGTTAATCTCCTTCATCTGGTGCTGACTCCACGCTTACAATCGTGCCCCTCAAAGGGAACCGGTTCCCTTGTAGTCGTGATCGAGGACGGAAATGGACACCCCAGATATCCTGGTGCTGCAAGCCAGCTACACCAATCCTGTACATGCCGAAGCCATTGCCAAGGTGCTTAACCATTACGCCGAAGACCCCATGGGCGGCGGCCATAGCCTGCCCGCCGACCTGCTGGAGCAACTGCCGGCCGAGTTGGCCAAGCGCCCCCATGCGTTCAGTGTGCTGGCGTTTGTCGGCGGTGAACCGGCGGGGCTGGTGAATTGCTTTGAAGGGTTTTCCACCTTTGCCTGCCGCCCCTTGGTCAACGTGCACGACGTGGTGGTGATGAATGAGTTTCGCGGCTTGGGGCTGAGCCAGAAAATGCTGCTGAAGGTCGAGGACATCGCCCGCCAACGTGGTTGCTGCAAGATCACCCTGGAGGTGCTGGAAGGTAATGCCGTCGCCCAGTCGGCGTATCGCAAGTTTGGTTTTGATGATGCGAAGTTTGATCCGGCCCATGGGCGCATGTTGTTCTGGAACAAGCCGCTTTAATAAATAACCGGCGAAAAAAAGGGCGCCAGCAGAGGGCGCCCAATAAACCTTTGCCAACGGAGCGGAATGGCCGAGGGTATTGCGGATTAACTAACGATTAAATTAACTCTTGGGCTGTTCCTGTTCGGTCGTGTTGGTGTTCGGTGTCTTGCCGTTGGCGGACGCCGTTTGTTCAGTCGTGCCGTGAAGCGTCTGCTGCGTGAAGGTGAAGTTGTTGTAGAACTCCTTCGAGCGCTCCGAGCCGCCTTCGGCAAACGCGGCGGCGGAGCCCAGGGTCATCAGGCTGGCAAGCATCAAGGTCGAGAGTTTCATCTGTGTTTACTCATTAAGTGTGATCGGTTATCTGCTCTGTCCTTGATCAGAATCTTGGGGCGATTCTGGTGCGATCTTATTAAGTGGGAATTAACGCGAGAAACATCCGAAGTTAACAATATCGTTAACTTCGGATGGCCGGCTTTAAAGCTTCCAGTCCAAGGCCAGCGTAATGGCGCGTGGGTCGCCCCAATACACGCCGTTATAAAAGCCGACGCGTTCGTAATACTTTTTATCGAATAGGTTGTTGACGTTAAGCGACGCTGAGACGTGCTCGTCGAATTGATAGCGGGACATCAGGTTGACCACCGTGTACGCCTGTTGTGTGATCTTCGCCCGTTCGGTCACCGGTGTGTTGCCGACGCGTACCCCTGTAGGTCGATTGCTCCAATCGTAAATGTCGCTCTGCCAGTTCACCGCGCCGCCGACCGTGAGGTTGCGCCACGCCCCCGGCAAACGGTAGGCGCTGGACACTCTCAGCAGGTTCAGCGGCTGCCCGGTGTTGTTGCGTTTGCCCGAGCCGTTGACCGAATGGGTGTAGGTATAACCGGCCGTCAGGTTCCAATCGGGCAGGATTTCTCCGGCAGCTTCCAATTCGAAGCCGTTGACCTTGTTACCTTTGCCGCCGGACTTGTAGTACTCCTCGCCGGTGGTCGGGTTTCGCTCCACCGAATCGTCCCGCTCGGCGACGTTGTCCTGGGTGCTCCAGAAATATGCCGCCGCCAGGTTCAAGCGTTCGTCGAGCACGCTGCCCTTGAGGCCTACCTCGTAGTTGCTGCCGACCACGGGCTCCAGGTACTTCTTGTTGGCATCCCGCAGGCTCTGGGGTTTGAAAATGTCGGTATAGCTCGCGTAGACGGTGTACTCCGGTGTCAGGTCGTAGAGCAGGCCGGCGTAGGGCGTCCACATATCATTGTGGGTCTGGCTGGTTTTCCCGGCGGCGGTAAGCTGGTCGTTGGCATCGTAGTGCGGGGCGGCGCTTTTCAGTTCCCAACTGCCATAGCGACTGCCCAGCACCGCATGCAAGCGGTCGGTAAGGCTCAGTCGCGTGGCCAGGTAGCCGGCCTTTTGTTGCTTGCTGCTGTGTTCGCCCTTGAGGTCGGTGACGGTGTCGCCGAACTTGGCGATCCCGCCCATGTATTTCCAGTCTTCGATGGTGTAATAGCCGGCGGGTAGGTTGCTGCGCATCACGGGGGAGACGTCCCGCTGCGTGGCCTCGCCATAGCCCATCATCAGTGCATGTTCGCGGCCCAGCAGTGCATAGCTGCCGGCGAGGTTGAGGTCGACGGCCTCCATTCTCGATGTGCCGCGCATATGGCTCGCCCAGGCGGTCATGCCGCTGCGGTCATCGTTGGGGAAGCCTGCGCCGCCGTAGTACACCTTGCCATCCGTATCGCTCTGGCGATGGGTGTAGGCGGCCTTCACGTGCCAGTCGCCGCCCAGCCGATGGTCGAGGGTCGCGAAGGTGGTCTTGTCCGTCAGCGGCCAGGAACTCCAGTGCGCCGCCATATTGGTGGAGCGCGACAGTCCGGCCTTGCCGCCCTCACTGTTCCAGTACGGCACGGTACCCCATGAGGTGCCCTGGACCTGCTTGTTCTGGTAATCGAAACCTACGGCCAGCACGGTATCGTCGGAAAGATCGCCTTCCAGGATGCCGTAGCCGACCGCCCGCTGCAGGCCATAGTTGTCGCGGAACGATTGGCTGTCACGGTAGGCCAGCACCGTGCGTCCGCGCAGCTTGCCGTCGAACGCCAGCGGGCCGCCCACGTCCACGTAGCTGTAATAGTTGTCATGGCTGCCGGCGCTGACGCCGGTTTTCGCCTGCCATTGGGCCGTCGGGCGCTTGCGCACCATATTGATGGTGGCCGAGGGGTCGCCGGCGCCGGTGGTCAAGCCCGTGGCACCGCGTACCACCTCGATGTGGTCATAGATGATGGTATCGGCGTCGGACTTCATGTAGCCGAAGGTATTGAGCATTCCGTCAATCTGAAAGTTGGTGATGCCGTAGCCGCGGGAGGAATAGGACACGCGGTCGGAGTCGTTGTGCTGGACGTTGATCCCGGTGGTCTGGCGCAGCACGTCGGTCAACGTGTTGAGATTGAAATCATCCATCTGCTGGCGAGTGATCACCGAGATCGATTGTGGGGTTTCCTTGACCGACAGGTTCAGGCGGGTGGCGGTGCTCATCGAGCCGGTGGTGTAGGCACCGGTGTGTTCGGTGGTGGCGCCCAGGCCTTCGGCGGAGATGTTGGTCGCGCCGAGTTCGAGCGGGGTGTGTTCGGGGTCGGTTTCACCCAGCAGGTCCGGGCTTAGGGCGGCGCCGCACAGGCCGAGCGTGAGGGTCATGGAGCGGGTAAAAGGCGCGAACATCGCGGAAGACTCCTTGTCGTCTTTGCGGCCACCCCGGAAAGGGAAGGCCTTGGCTCAAAGACGAAAGGAGCGGGGGAACTTTAGGGCTAAACGAGAATGATTGTTATCTTTCTGTTACAAGGCCGGCGGTTCCTGCAGGACCACATCGGTCGGATTAACCTTCTTGGGCTTGATCAGGCTGAAGTCAATCAAGGCCTTTTGCGGGCGCATGTAGGGGTTGCCGATCATCAGCGGGCGCGGCGTGAAGCTGTCGCTCACGACGCTCTTGCTGCGGTCCAGTTCGTTGAAACTCAGCCCTGCGAGGTCGGCCCAGGTGTGGATCAATTGCGAGCTGCTGTAAGGGCGTTGCAAGTCGCCGGCAAACTTCCAGTCGTGGGTTTCACGCCATTTCGGCGAGGCGTAGGCCATGAACGGAATGGTGTACATCGGCGCTGTCGGCTTGCCTTCGTTACGCCCCAGCGTGGCGTGGCCAGCGGAATCGAATACGTCTTCGCCGTGGTCCGACAGGTACAGCAAAAAGCCGTTGGGATCGGTCTTGGCGTAGTCCTTGATCAGGCTCGACACCACGAAATCGTTGTACAGCACCGCATTGTCGTAGCTGTTGTAGATGGGCAGTTGATCGTCACTGATCCCGGCAGGCACGCCCTGGCGGTCGGTGAATTTGTCGAAGGTCGGTGGGTAGCGGTACTGGTAGCTCATGTGGGTGCCGAGCAGGTGCACCACGATGAACTTGCGCTCGGCCGGATCGGCCAGGGCCTTGGAGAATGGCTCCAGTACATCGCCGTCGTATTGGCGGGCGTTCTGGTTGCGGTTGTTGTTCAGGTACACCTGCTCGTCGGCCTGTTCGGAAAAGGTCGTGAGCATGGTGTTGCGTTTGGTCATGGTCTGCTGGTTGGTGATCCAGTAGGTCTTGTACCCGGCCTGTTTCATCACGCTGACGATCGACGGTGTCTTGAGGTAGAGATCGGGGTTCTCCTCGTCGGCGAACGTCAGTACCTGTTGCAGGGCTTCGATGGTATAGGGGCGCGGGGTGATGACATTGTCGAACACCGCCAGTTGGTCGCGCAGCTTGTCCAGTTCCGGCGTGGTGTTGCGCGGATAGCCGTAGAGACTCATGCGTTGACGGTTGGTGGACTCGCCGATCACCAGCACCAGGGTCGACGGCTGGCCGGCCATGGTGTCCTTGAGGTTGGTCAAGGGCGCGATCTGGCTGGCGCTGTCGAGCATGCCCTGCATGTTGTCCAGCTGTTCGGTGTAGCGGCGGTAGGCAACGATCATCTGCCAGGGCACGGCCGGTTCGATGCGCGATTCGAAGCGGTCGATGGCGTCGTCCAGGGTGTCGCTGCGGGCAATCTGCTTGACCAGCGGGTAACCGATGATCGCCACCAGGATCGCCGTTGCCGCCACCAGGGCCTGGCCGCGCGGCAAATACACCGGGCGTACCCGGGTCCACAGGAAAATAGCCACGGCGGTGTGGGCAATGAACGCCAGCACGATCCACCAGGCGAAGTATTGGGTGGCGTACTCGCCGGCTTCGGAGATGTTCGACTCGAACATGATGAAGATGACGCTTTGGGAAAATTCCTGCTGGTAGATGAAGAAATAACCCAGGCTGGCCATGGAACAGGCCCACAGCACCACGCCGATCACAGCGGCCAGCAGGCGCGTACGGCGGGGGAATACCAGCAGGGGCGCGAGCCATATCGCGCTCATGAAGAAGGCTTGGCGAAAACCACTGAAGCCGGAAGTGCCGCTGAGTTGGATCAGCAGTTGGGTAATGCCGGAGAAGTACCAGAAAAACACGAATAGCCAGGCAAGACCGGCCCAATCAAAGCCTTTCGCAGACTTGCTGCTGCGTTCGAACATCGCCATCCAGCGCTCCAACCCGATAATTTTTCAGTTGACGCGCAGGGCTGCACGCAACAGAGGCCACCCTTGCATGGGATGGCCCTTGGGGGCGGGAGTATCGGGAAGGGCATGTGAAAACTTTGTGAGATTTATGTAGCCGTTATCTTACAAAGTGATGACGGGCTCAGCAGAGCGCGGGCTGCACACCGGAAGGCTGGTCCAGCTGGGCTTGAATGATATGGGCACGCAGGCGCATGACCTCAAGCTGCAACTGATCGCGTTCGTCTTTCAACTGGCGCAATTCATCGCGACGGAGTGTGACGTAGAGGGTCTGTGGAGGACGGGTCATCTGTGCTGTGCTCATTGCTTGCCTCGCAAATAGCCGGTGTGTCGCGGTGTGCCAGAACGCTTGAGTCGAGGTTCTCGGCAACAGTCGGAAGCAATTCTGAATTCTTTTCCACTTCAATGGAACTTTTTTATTTTTGGTGGTCGTGTGACTTTCGGAGGCGTGATGGTGAAACGATGGCAATTTTTTCCCATGAAACTACACGGATCTGCCCTGGACTAACCCTCATTAGCCTCATTGCGCTATAAACTATGTCACACATTTATTCAGTAGTTGGGAGCATCAGCACATGCAACTGGGGATTATCGGACTAGGCCGCATGGGCGGGAATATTGCACGGCGCCTGATGCTCAATGGGCATACCACCGTTGTTTACGACCGTAACGAAGCATTTGTCAAAGGTTTGAGCGAAGAGGGCGCCACCGGCGTTGCCGACTTGAAGGCCCTGGTGGCCGGGCTGCAGAAACCCCGTGCCGTCTGGGTGATGTTGCCGGCAGGCGACCCCACCGAAAACACCATCAATGAACTCAGTGAGCTGCTGGAAGACGGTGACGTGATCATCGACGGCGGCAACACCAACTATAAGGATGACGTGCGTCGCGGCAAGGCCCTGGCGCAAAAGGGCCTGCACTATGTCGATGTCGGTACCTCCGGCGGGGTCTGGGGCCTGGAGCGTGGCTACTGCATGATGATCGGCGGCGACACCGAGACGGTGCAGCGCCTCGACCCGATCTTCGCCAGCCTGGCACCGGGCCTGGGCAACATCCCGCGCACCAAGGACCGTTCCGCGTCGGCTGACAAGCGTGCCGAGCAGGGCTACATCCACGCCGGCCCGGCGGGCTCCGGGCATTTCGTCAAGATGATCCACAACGGCATCGAGTACGGGATGATGCAGGCGTTTGCCGAGGGTTTTGACATCCTCAAGACCAAGAACTCGGAAAACCTGCCCGAAGACCAGCGCTTCGACCTCAACGTTGCCGATATCGCCGAAGTCTGGCGCCGTGGCAGCGTGGTCTCGTCCTGGTTGCTGGACCTGACCGCCGACGCCCTGGCCACCGACCCCAAGCTGGACGGTTACTCCGGTTCCGTGGCCGACAGTGGCGAAGGCCGCTGGACCATCGAAGCCGCCATGGAGCAAGCCGTACCGGTGCCGGTACTGTCCACGTCGTTGTTCGCGCGGTTCCGCTCGCGCCAGCAGAGCACCTACGGTGACAAGATGCTGTCTGCCATGCGCTTTGGCTTTGGCGGCCACGTGGAGACTTCCAAAAAATGACCGCCAACGGCAAGAAACTCAAGGCCGAACCTGCTCCACCCACCACCCTGTTTCTGTTTGGCGCCCATGGCGACCTGGTCAAGCGCCTGCTGATGCCGGCGCTGTACAACCTCAGTCGTGATGGCTTGCTGGGCGATGGCCTGCGTATCGTTGGCGTCGATCACAACGCCATCAGCGATGCCGACTTCGCCAAGAAACTCGAGGATTTTATCCGCACCGAGGCGGCGAGCAAGGTCAAGGGCAATGGGGATAACGCCCTCGATCCGGCATTGTGGGCGCAACTGGCCAAAGGCATCAGCTACGTCGAGGGCGATTTCCTCGATGACAGCACCTACGCCGACATCGGCAAGAAGATCGCCGGCAGCGGTACCGGCAACGCGGTGTTCTACCTGGCCACCGCACCGCGCTTCTTCAGTGACGTGGTGCAGCGCCTGGGCAGTGCCGGCCTGTTGACGGAAACCGATGACAGTTTCCGGCGCGTGGTGATCGAGAAGCCCTTCGGCTCCGACCTAGCCACCGCCGAAGCGCTGAATGCCAGCCTGCTCAAGGTGATGAGCGAGAAGCAGATCTATCGCATCGACCATTACCTGGGTAAGGAGACGGTGCAGAACATCCTCATCAGCCGTTTCTCCAACGTGCTGTTCGAAGCGTTCTGGAACAACCATTACATCGACCACGTGCAAATCACCGCCGCCGAAACCGTCGGCGTGGAGACGCGAGGCAATTTCTTCGAAAAAACCGGCACCCTGCGCGACATGGTGCCCAACCACCTGTTCCAGCTGCTGGCGATGGTGGCCATGGAGCCCCCGGCTGCCTTTGGTGCCGATGCGGTGCGCGGTGAAAAGGCCAAGGTCATCGGTGCGGTACGCCCGTGGTCCCTGGAAGACGCGCGGGCCAACTCGGTGCGCGGGCAATACACCGCGGGCGAAATCGCCGGCAAGCCACTGCCCGGCTACCGCGAAGAAGCCAACGTCGCTCCCGACAGCAGCACCGAGACCTTCGTCGCCCTCAAGGTGATGATCGATAACTGGCGCTGGGTCGGCGTGCCGTTCTACCTGCGCACCGGCAAGCGCATGAGCGTGCGCGACACCGAAATCGTGATCTGCTTCAAGCCGGCGCCCTATGCGCAATTCCGTGACACCGAGGTGGACGAGGTCAAGCCCACCTACTTGAAGATCCAGATCCAGCCCAACGAAGGCATGTGGTTCGACCTGCTGGCGAAAAAGCCCGGGCCGACCCTCGACATGGCCAACATCCAGCTGGGCTTTGCCTACAAGGACTTCTTCGAGATGCAACCGTCGACCGGGTACGAAACCCTGATCTACGACTGCATGACCGGCGACCAGACCTTGTTCCAGCGCGCCGACAACATCGAAAACGGCTGGCGAGCAGTGCAACCGTTCCTCGATGCATGGAAGGAGGACGACGGGATCCAGACCTACAAGGCCGGTGAAGACGGGCCCGCAGCGGCTGATGGGTTGCTGGCGCGCGATGGCCGCACCTGGCACTCGCTCGGATGAGTGATGCAGCGATTCATCCCATCCGTTTTATCCTCAGCGACGTGGACGGCACCTTGCTGCATCCGGATCACCGCCTGAGCCAGCGTACTGTCGACGCGGTGAGCGCCCTGCGCGAGGCCGGGGTGTTTTTCAGCCTGGCCAGCGGGCGACCGCCCAAGGCCATGCTGCACCTGATCGAGACATTCGGGATCGATGTGCCGGTGGCGGGCTTCAACGGTGGCACCTTGATCAACCCGGATGGCAGCATCCTGGTTGCCCACCACCTGCCGGCGGAGGCGGCGCTGGTGACCTTGGCGCTGTTCTCGGCCGAGCCGGATGTGGAAGTCTGGGTGTTTGCCGACGGCGACTGGCTGCGCCGTGGTCCGCCAGGGCCGGTGGAACCGCGGGAAGCCCATGGCCTGGGTTATGGGCCGGTGGTGGTGGAAAGTTTCGAACCCTACCTGGAGCGTATCGACAAGATCGTCGCCGCGAGCAACGACACCCAATTGCTGGTGGCGTTGGAAGCGCAATTGCAGCCCAAGGTCCAGGGCTTGGCCCAGGTGTCGCGTTCGCAGCCGATTTACCTGGATGTGACGGCCATGCTGGCCAACAAGGGCGAGGCGTTGAAGACCCTGGCGGCGCACCTTGGGGTGCCGCTGGAGCAGACGGCGGCCATCGGGGACGGGGGGAACGATCCGGCGATGTTTCAGGTGGCCGGGCTGTCGATTGCCATGGGGCAGGCGGAAGAAGCCGTCAAGCGCCAGGCCAGCGTGGTCACCGGCAGCAATGTCGAGGAGGGCGCTGCGGAAGCAATCGAACGGTTTATTCTAGCGGCGCGATAAGCGTCTTAAGTTCCATTGTGCAACTCGCGATCACTGTTTTGCAGTGATCGCAAGTTAGCCGCGATTTACTTCGGCATGGCCCAGGACTGCAACTGGTAGCCATCTTTGTCGAGTTCGGCGCGGGCCTGCAACAGCAAGTCTTCCAATTGCGCCGGGTCGCTATAGGTGTTCGACGACAGCTGTTTGCTGCCGATACGGTTATTGGTGCGGTCGATGACACTCAGGCTCAGGGCGCCATTGCCATCGTGCCAGGCCACGCATTGAAAGGGCTGGAAAGCACGGTCTGCGATCAAAAGAGCTTCGTTGATGCGGAGCGGGGCGTTCATGTGGGTCTCTCTCTAAATGCCCATTCAAGTGAGTACCGGCGGTTGGGCTGACCGTGCGGCGGGTTACTTGTACTGATGCGCGATGACGGGGTACGGGTCACATGTTAGAGCAACAAATTTCAACTTTTCCTGATGGACGTCATGTAAGCGGCTGTTTTGAAAGCTGATTGAAAGTTTTGCGAAGACGCAACTTTTTGACCTGCAAACACGAGTAGTGGCTTTTTGTCCGCACTTATAGCGAAACGATACAAGCACGCTGTCAAGATCTTGCTAGGGTTATCGGCAACCATTACAAACTGTTGTTTCTAAATAACTTTAGTGATTTTTGACGCCAAGGATCAGTCATGGGTGTGCCCCTCGTCCAACGTCGTTTGCTCGTGGTTGACCCCTGTGACGACTGCCACGGGTTGCTGCCCGGTTTGCGTACGGCCGGGTGGGATGTCGACAGCTGCACATTGGAATCGGTAGGAGAGCGCTCATGCGATGTCGGCCTATTGCGCCTGCAGCCCTATCATCTGGAGCGGCCCGAAGCGGTCAAGGAACTGATCAGCCGCAGTGGCACCGAGTGGATCGCCGTACTCAGCCAGGATGTGCTGCGCCTGCAAAATGTGGGGGACTTCGTCTGCGAGTGGTTTTTCGACTTCCATACCCTGCCATTCGACGTGGCGCGGGTGCAGGTGACCCTGGGCCGCGCGTTTGGCATGGCGCGCCTGCGTGGCAAGGGTCACACCCCGGTAGATGAAGGGCACGAGTTGCTGGGGGAAAGCCGCCCCATTCGTGAATTACGCAAATTATTGTCCAAGCTGGCGCCCACGGAGTCCCCGGTACTGATCCGTGGCGACAGCGGCACCGGCAAGGAGCTGGTGGCCAAGACCCTGCACCGCCAATCCCAGCGCCATGCCAGGCCCTTTGTCGCGATCAACTGCGGCGCCATTCCTGAACACCTGATCCAATCCGAACTGTTCGGCCATGAGAAGGGCGCGTTTACCGGTGCCCATCAACGCAAGGTCGGGCGCATCGAAGCGGCCCATGGCGGCACCCTGTTCCTCGATGAAATCGGCGATTTGCCCATGGAACTGCAAGCCAACCTGCTGCGCTTTCTCCAGGAAAAGCAGGTCGAGCGGGTCGGCGGCAGCCAGCCGATTCCGGTGGACGTGCGGGTGTTGGCGGCCACCCACGTCGACCTTGAGGCGGCCGTCGCCAAGGGCGCTTTCCGCGAAGACTTGTACTACCGGCTCAATGTGCTGCAGGTGGTCACCGCGCCCTTGCGCGAGCGCCATGGTGATGTGGCGATGCTGGCCAACCACTTTTCACGCTTCTACAGCCAGGAAACCGGCCGCCGCCCCCGCAGCTTCAGCGATGACGCCCTGGTGGCCATGGGGCAACACCCGTGGCCGGGCAATGTGCGCGAACTGGCCAACCGCGTGCGCCGCGGCCTGGTACTCGCCGAAGGGCGCCAGATCGAAGCCGCCGATCTGGGATTGCTGGGCGAACAGGCAATTTCGCCACCCATGGCTACACTGGAAGACTATAAGCACCGTGCTGAACGCCAGGCGCTGTGCGATGTGCTCAATCGGCACAGCGACAACCTGAGTGTCGCGGCCCGTGTGCTGGGGATTTCCCGGCCGACGTTCTACCGGTTGCTGCACAAACACCAGATCCGCTAGGGCGGGTAAACCGAAAAGCCCCGCAACGACCCTTATCGTTGCGGGGCTTTTCCTTGTGCACCGGATTCTGTAGCGGTCGGGTTAGAAGTAATACGGGAATTTCAAGCTGAACGTAAAGTCCGGCGCATCGTCTGTCATGCCGATTGCCAGGTTCGGCACGATGGTCAGGTTATCCGACGCGGCAATGGTCATCCCCACGTTGAAATAACCGGCGTTGGCATCGCTGGAAACCACCGATTGCCAGTCGCCGCCGTTGGGCTTGAGCCTGCTCTTGCGCTGCACCAGGTCGGACACCGAGAACGACATACTCATCTTCTCGTTGAGGGCAAAGGCCACGCCGACCCCGAACTGGAAGCTGTCGCCCAGGCTGACCTTGCCGCCGACCTTCTGGTTGACGTCACTGCTGATGTCATCGAAGGATTCTTCGAAGTTATGGGTGTAGGACAGCGAGCCGAATAACACGGCAGGATCGAAGGTCTTGACCAGGGAAATGCCCGGAGTGATCGACCACACGCCATTGCCCGTAGGCAGGCTTTCCGGCACGAACAGGTTGTCGTTGCCGGGTGTATTGATCAGCTTGATACCAAACGGTTCTTTGCCGGTGGGCGCCTTGACCCGCACCGACACCACCGCATCCGGCAGGGTGGGGGTTTCGTCGAGGAACTTGTAGGCCACGCCGAAGTTGACGTCGCCGATGGTCGGGTCGCGCGTCACCGATTGTTCCGATGTGGCGGTGCCGTTGTTGCCGGCACCGGCAGACTGGTAGGTCGACTCGCGGTACACCACCGGCACGTTCACGTCGAACTGCCAACGGTTATCGACGTTGTAGCGCCCGGTCAGGTCCAGGGTCCAGTTATCGGACTTGATCCGGTCCAGGTTGATATTGCCGAGGAAAATCGAGTCCAGCGCCAGGAACCCGTTGAGGGTCAACTGACGGGCGTCGTAACGGGCATAGGTAACGCCGGTTTCGAAGCTGAACTTGCCGTTGCCGAAAAAGCCGCTGGCTTCGTTATAGAGGTTACTGACACTTTGCGCCGGGGCCGAATCATCCTTGAGGGACTGGCCGTAGGAACTGCCGCCGCCCCCCGCCCCACCGGATGCCGCCGCGGCCCCCGTGCCCGCGACGGCGGTGCCGTTGGCTTTTTGAAAGTCTGCCGGCGACTTGGCCAGGCGTTTGGGGGCCGGGGTTGCCGGTTGGTCTTCGACCTGACGCACGCGCTGCTCCAGCACGGCCAGCGCTTTTTGCTGCACTTCGTACCGCTGCTTGAGTTCCAGGAGTTCCCGTTTGAGGGTTTCGATGTCGCTGTCTGGCGCTGCATACAGAACGGATGCGGGCAAGAGCGTACTTAAACAGATCACAGCACGGAGCGATAACGATCGATGCATGAAATAAGCCGTCCTTTTCTAATGCGTAAGTGTCGACGGTCAGCGTAGTTCAATAACCGAGCGTGCGTAGGGCTTTGAGTTGATCCAGATTGCAGTTCAACGCACCGTTGTTCAAACCGTTGTTGTTCATCACGACGTTAAGTTGGGTCATGTTGTTGACGAAGTTAGTGTTGCCGGTCAGCACCGTGCCTTGCAGCACATTCCCGCCGCCGATCTGCTGCAGGCTGTTGCCCTGGTTGTGGTTGGCCTGGATCGCCATCTGCAAGCCGCCGTTGTTGGCCGACACGCTCACGCGGCCTGCCGCGCTGTCACCGGTAACGGTGCCGCCGGCGACCAGCACTTGCCCTGATTGCACGATGTTGGAGGGCGCAAAGCCGTTCTCGACGGTGATGCCCACATTGTTGTAGGCGGTGTTGCCATCGCCGGCGGTGCGCACGCTTTGTGTCACACCCTGGCCAGTGCCCAGGCCGGCGCCGCCGGTAACCGTGCCGGTGCCGGTATTCGGGTTCGTGCCGTTGCCGGTCGAGCCGGTGGTTTGTACATAGAATTGCGGGGTAACGGTCGACGAATCGATCTGCATGCTGGCCTTGCCGGTGATGGTGTCACCCACGGCGTTGGTCCAGGTGCTGCTCATGACAATGCCGAAGCTGATGATCCGTCCCGGCATCACGTAACGACCGCGCAGGTCGGCCATTTCCGAATCCTTGAGCTCGATGGGTTTGAACCCCGACGAAGCATAAGCGGGCATTGAGGCTGCCAGACACAAGACCGTCAGCCAACGGGAAGTGTTCATCTTTTGCTCCTGGAGCGTCCTGCCCCTTATTGCGCTTCTTAGAAGAAGTCGCTCTGGATAAAACCGAAATCCATCAGCTCGGCATCGCCTACGGGCCTGAACTCATTCAACTGGTTCTTGGCGGTCAGTGGCGTGGGCGGGTCGAGCAGGGCGTTGGCCTTGTCGTAACCTTCACCCAGCACGGCGAACACGATGCCGTTCCAGCCCTTGACGAAGTCATCATGGGAATAGCGCTTATGGCCCAGTACCGGGTCGCCGATATAGACCCAGTCCTTGTCGGCCCGCTGCATCACCACGAAGTGCTTGTAGCCACGAATTTCCAGCAGGACCACCACGGGGATCCTTACGGTGACCAGTGTTTCTGGCGCGATTTTGTAGCCCCGGGCACGCATGCCGATGCTTTCGAGGTAGCGCTTCATGTCCAGCATGGAAAAGCCCTGGGTACGCACCAGGTCCTGGTCGGCATTGACCAGCATGCCTTTGATGACGTGATCTTCGTCTACATCCAGCCAATAACCCTGGCGCAGAATGGTAGCGAGTGCCGCAGCACCGCAGCTGAAATCGGTTTTCTGTTCCACCAGGTTGGCGAACCGGCGTTCACGAATACTCTCGACCTTCTTGTAGATCACTGTACCGCCAGGCAGGGCGGAGATCGCCATGGTGCCTGCCCAGGTCGGGCCGGTGAGCAGCATCAGGAGGGTGAGGGTCGCGAGGCGCATGATCGTGTGACCTGCTGGACACTGGAATAAAAAAGGGCCTTGTTGCCAAGGCCCCGTTGGATCAGAAGCGCACGCCGCTGGCGCAGACGCTGCAACCTTGACCGATCGACAGGCTGTTGCTGCCTTGGTTGCCCGAACCGGATTGCAGGTTCACACCCACATTGCCGGAGTTGCGGTTAACCGAGTTGTCGAGGCTGGAGTTGTTGGACACGTATTGGGCTTTGCTGCCATGGCCATACCCGTAGCTGGTAGCGGCAGTGTTCAGGTAGCTGTTGGCGAGCGAGTTTTGCTCGGTGTTGGCGGCCGCTGCGATGTTTTTGCCATCAGCGGTGGTGATTGCCAGGTTGTTTTTACCCTGGTTGCCTTGACCGGCCTGGCCGTTGTAACCCAGGTTGCCGGAGTTCCCGTTAGCCGAGTTATCCAACGAGGCGTTGTTCTGGGTGCCTTTGTTGACGAAGTTGTTGAGCCCGCTGTTTTGATTGACATCGACGACAGCGAATACCGTTGCAAAGTCACCTTTGGCACTGGAGATGGCGCCGGAGTTGTCGGCCTGGTTACCACTGCCCGCCTGTACGTTGACCCCGGTGTTACCGCTGTTGCTGGTGACCGAGCCGTCGGCGGAGGCGTTGTTTTCGGTTTTGGTGTCATCGAACTTGTTGCCCACGCTGTTCTGCACATCGGTCACCACAGAGGCAACCACACCGGTGGGTTGAGGCGCAGGGTGCCAGCCACCACCTGCTTGAGCAGCAGCAGCCATGAGTGCGGCCAGTGCGAAAACCAGTGGTTTCAGAGCCATTTGAGGTTTCATGGTGTTTCTCCTTGCTTCTAATTAGTTGGTTAAGTGTTGGTACGGTCTAACGAGTGCTACCAAGCGTTTACTTGATAGTGATGCCCAGGGTGTTAGCCACTCGGTTCCCCACCCCGGCACTCTGGTTCACCTGAATCACTCCTCGGCTGCCTGTGAAGGCCTGGTCGCTCGTAACGACAAGGCGGCTGCCAGTGGTGGGGGTGAGCCCTGAGTCGGTTGCCAGCGTCGTGGTGTTCTGTTGCAACAGGACGCTGTCATCGATGCTTTGCGGGCCAGGGTTGATGCTGATCCGCACGGCATTGATGGATTGGTTATTGGCCCCGGCCGACTGGTTGATGCCCAGTACACCGTTGCCGTTGGTAAATGAGCTGCCCTGGATCGCCGCCCTGGCGTTCAGGGACGGGTCGACACTGCCGTCGAGGCGCTGGATGTTGACGTTGGTGGCCTGGCCACCGAGCGCGATGGCGCGGCTGTTGGACATTTGTTGCTGGTTGCCGGCCGCCTGGTTGATCGACACGACACCCTGGTATTGTTGGCCGCTGTTGTGGATCACCGCCGTGTCGTCGGCGAATGCCGGGGCGCTGGCCAACAGGGCGAGAACGAGCAGGGAACGATTCATCACTTGCCCCCCAGCATGCTGCCGATGTTATTCAACGGCGCCATGCCGCGCTGGACCGAGTCGCTGATCTGCCCGCCCATGCCGCTGCCCGCACCGTGGCCCGCGGCGGAGCCGGCCCCCAGGGTGGACATGCTGTTTTGTGTGGCGTGCAGGCCGGTCAAGGTGCCGTTGGTCTGAACTGCGCGGACAATGCTTGAGCCGCTGCTGATGCCGCCGATATCCATATCACTGAGCTCGCCAGTGGCACCGATGATGTCCCGGCTGGGGTTGGCGTTGGCGGTGGTGGGGTAGGGGTCTTTACCGAAGGCGGCGCGGCCGTACATATGAGCCTGTACGTTGCGCCCTGTCACGATCACGCCATCCTCTGCAAAGCTGGGAACACTGATGCCGACGCTGAGTACACAGCTGATCAGCAGCACGTTCATCGAACCTTGAGTGAGTGTGGCCACGGCGGCATTCCTTATTCGTCGCGCTGACCCTAAACAGCGCTGCAAGGGATAGAGCAGAAGCCGTGCCGCTTTTTATTTACCGTTGTTATTCAATGGCTTGGAGTTGTTTGTGGGCGAAGTGATGTCAGTGCTGTTTCAGCGCTGAGACACCTGCCGCCCAGGCATACACACAGCGCCGTACCACAAACGATTCACCAAGCTGTATCAGCGTTGTAACACTGCCTATGACAAAACGATGAATCCGCACCACAGGGGCGGTCCAGGGGAGTCGAGTGTCTCAAAAATGGACACTTCAGGCGCAACGACGCCCGAGCCGGGGGCAAGCTCAGCCTTTGGGGGATTTACGCGGGATGGAATTGAGTACGGGGTTGCCATCCTGGTTCTGGGTCAGATAGACCGGCAAGACCTTGGGCAAGGAGGGGATGAGGTTATTGACCTCGGTGATGTTGTAGATGCCGCCGATGCGAATCGTCCCGGTGTTGGCGTCTGCCAGCATCACCGGTTTGTTCAGGTAGCGGTTGATCAACGGCAACGCATCCACCAGCGCCAGGTTGTCGAGCACCAGCTTGCCCTGGCGCCAGGCCAGGGCGCTGTCATTGGCGGTGATTGCCTGTATGCGCGGCGTTGCATCGCCCTGTTGGTAGCTGGCCTGCATGCCCGGCGTCAGGGGCACGCTGCCGTGTAACGCGTCGCTGGCAATCTGCACCGAGCCTTCGAGCAACGTGACCCGCACCTGGTCTTCATACTTCCAGACGTTGAACTGGGTGCCCGTGACGCGCACCTGGCCTTCGCCTGCGTGCACGATAAACGGATGGGCGCTGTCATGGCTGACTTTGAAGAACGCCTCGCCCTTGTTCAACGTGACGCGGCGCTGATCCTTGTAGTTGCTGAAGACCAGCTCGGTACCCAGGTTGAGTTCCACCTGGCTGCCGTCGCCCAGGGTGACCTGGCGCAAGCCGTTGGCGGCCTGGAAACGCTCATAGGAACTCGGCAGCCAGCCGGCTTCCCAGCCAGTGAAGGCGGCCAGAGGCAAGGCGACCAGGCAGATCGCCGCCGCGACCGCGTAGGTGCGCAGCCGGCTGCGCGGCTTGAACGGCACCACCACCGACGGGATCTCGTGGCGCGGCAGGTGGTCGGCGACGTCCCAGATTTCCAGCATGGCCGCGTATTCAAAGGCGTGCAGCGGATGGGAGTCATGCCATTGCGCAAAAGCCTGACGTTCATCCGCGGTGCAATCACTGGCGTGCAGGCGCATGCACCAATGCGCGGCGGCGTCGGTGATGGCGTCATATTCGGCTTCTGAAACGGACTTTTCGCTCATTAACTCATCCTGATTTCGCACATTCTAACCTCCCGAGGTGGACCGCGAGAACAGGCGTCATGGCGATTGCACATCAATTGGAACTTATTCTTATTTGCCAGGACCTAAAAAATTCAGGACATTCCCACAATGGAGTACGAATATGCTGAAGAAAACCTTAGTCGCCCTGTGTGCAACCACCGCGCTGCTCAGTGCCGGCGCCGCCATGGCCGATAAGCCCGGTGCGGGCTGGATCACCATTGAAAAGGCGATTGAAGTGGCCAAGACCAAGGCCGGCTACATCGAAGTCTATGCGGCCGAAGCCGATGACAACGGCTATTGGGAAGTCAAGGGCCGCAAGTCAGACGGCACCGTGTATGAAGCGCGCATCGATGGCGCTTCGGGCAATATCCTGCGTGACCAGAAAGACTGATAGACCCGCCGGGAGCCTGTTCAGGCTCCCGCATCCAGTTCCCGGCCGAGTTGGCTGATCATGTAGGTCACCGAGTCGGCATTCGCCAGAATGGTATCGATACGTTTATCGGCGTCGCTCATGAAGATGGCACGGGCATCACTGAGGGTGCGAGTGCCGGTGGTGCTCAGCACCTTGTCCTTGGCCGGTGTGGTCCCGCGGTTGCTGCCGAAGTCTTCCCATTCCTGGGAAAAATCGTCCCAGGTCTTGAACAGCAGGGCGGCGGGCGTGAGGGTGGACAAGGCGGTCTCACGCAAGTCGGCCAGGTCGGTCTGCATCGGCCTGGCGCCGCGGATGCTGACATTGATCAGGTCGTGGAACGGCCGCATGCTGTCCAGGTAGGCCAGGTCTTCGGTCAAGGATTTGATGTGGGTGATTTCGTGAATCAGCACCGTTGCCCGTGCATGGGCAGAGAGGTTGAAGGGCGTGTTCAGACGGTTTTGGTAGATATCCATGTGCGGGTCGAAGAAGCGATCGAGCAAATAGATTTTCTGCTCCGTGTCATTGGGCAGTACGAAGGCAAACGTGTCGTGTGGGCTATAGCGATGGGTGCCGGCGACAAAACGCTGTGAGTCGGGACCGATCAGGGTGTGATTGGTCAACTCATCGAGCAGTTCGTCGACGCGTCGCTCGACTCTTTGCACTTGATCGGAGGTCAGCGTGACCACGCCGAACAACTCACTGAAAAACCGCCCCGCGCGGCCGTTGGGGTCCAGGTGCGTGGCAAAGTGCAGGAGGTTGCGCTTGCAGGTGACCGCATAGTACGTCGCGACATTGAGCGCTTCATCGATGCACTGGGCTTTCCAACTCGACAACGCCGCAATTTCCCGCATGCCCGCCGCTTCGATATTGATGGCATCGCGCTCGGCCGCCCGTGTTTGCACCCTGCCGGTGTAGCGACTCAAGGTTTTTCCGTAGCGTGGATGATGTCGATCCAGGTCCAGTGTCCAGCCGCCCTGGGCATGGTGTTGTACATAAGGGCCGTGCAACTCGCCGTTGCTCAGGCGCCAGCGTTGCCCCGCTTTTTTCACCGGGTAGACCTTGCCTGCCACCGCGACAAAATCGCGGGTGCCGGTCTCATCTCGATAGGGGCTGTTGGGTGAAACTTGCTTCAAATCAGCCAAGGCCACCCCATGGTTTTCAAACGCTTGCAAATGGGTACGCCCGGGAGCGGTCAGGTCCAGGTCAGCCGACCTATCGGGTGAGGGCGCAAAGGCCTTGTCCATGTCCCTGCGCAAAGAGGCCAGCTCGGCCACCCCGGCGGCAAAGGTCTTGAGCGCGTGTTGCCAGCGATGTTGCTGCAGGTCTTCAGCGGAGACCTTGAACAATTCATAGCTGCGCCACACCACCAGCGGATAGGCGAGCTTGCCGGCCAGCAATTGCAGGCCCTTGGGGATTTCCTCGCTGAACAGGCTGGTGACCGCGTCCCATTGGGCGCTGCCCAATCGCTCGAACTGGCGGGCCAGCATCCGCAGCAGCATCTCACTATTGTCATCGAACAACTGGTTCAGCAGGTTGCCGCCGATGGGCGATACGCCAAGACGAATCTCGGACAATCCTTGGCTCCAACGCTCGCCCAGCAAGTTGCGGTAAGTCGCTTGATGGGGCGCATCCAGCTGCCCGACTATCCAATCCTGCAGTGCGCCCGGGGTGGTGAATTCATGGAGCAGCGCGGCTTCATCCGCGTATTCGCGCAATAGATGCCTGGGACTGTAGGGCGCGTACAGGACCAGTGGGCCGCGGACGCCGGCGGCCGGCCCGATCAGGTAGCAGCCCAGCGCCTTGACCCGCGCCGCGCCCTCGGTGGCGATCAACTCAAGCGGACGAACGATCGCGGTCGCGCCACGCACGGCGGCCCGCGCCACCGCATCGGGCATGTCGAAGGCTTGCTGGATATAGCTCCAGGCCGAGGCGGACAGCCGCTCATCGAGGGTTTGCCCATGGGCGTATTGCAGCAATTGCCAGGGCAATTGCCGGCAGAACAATCGACGCCGTTCGCGGGCATCTTCGGACTGACCCTTGAGCAGAGGGGTGAGCCGGGCCTGGTAGAGGCGTTTCAAATCCAGTTGGCGCACCAGCTGCACGATGGCATTGCCGTCCAATGCCGCCGGCAGCGGCGTGGCGGTACGCGAACGTGGCCGTATGGCGTCGCCACTGAGTTCGGGCAAGTGCCGCAAGGCAAAGTCCGTCAGGGTCTGGGCGTTACCTTTCAGGTCGATACGGCCGGGTATCAATACGTTATCCGGATTGACCACTTGCCCCGGAAAACGCGCGTTGAGCAGTTCCGCAAGCACACGCCGGGCTTCATTGCGCATCGGCGTGATGCTGTGCAGGTAGTCACGTGCGTCCGGTGCGCTGATGCGGTATTGCTCCAGCAGTTCGGCGTGGAGGATTTGCTCGTGGGGTGGCGCCATGCCCAGCCCTACCGGCAGCGCCTGCTGGCGGACCAGCGCGTGCGCGATGGCGATGGCCCTGGGCAGGTTGCTCGGTGGCGGGCGGCGGATCAGGTTGTCCATGCCGGTCTGCAAACGCGCGGCCTTCAGTCCCATCCAGAACAGATGATTGATCTCGTCACGGGTGAAGTCGCTGTAGGTCTGTTGCCGGTCATGCAGCAGGTGATCGTCGATACGTTGCAGTGGGCCGAGCTGACAGGCCTGATGGGGCACGCGCTTGGAGACGCGCAGGTTTTCCATCAGGGGCAGTCGCCGCCGGGGATCCTGCAGGCGTTGCTCCAGGTCATCGCGCAGGGCCTTGATCGATGCAAAGGCTTCATAGCCGCCATGGGGCGTCCACAACAGCGCCATGCCTGAATGCACGTTGTCCAGGCCGCCACGTTCGGTCAATACAAAACAATTGGCCAGGGCATGGGGCGTGGCATCCGAGCCGATGCGGACAGTCAGGCCGAACGCATCCGGGATAAAGCCGTTCAAGCCATGGCGGGTGAGGCGGGTCATGCTGTCGGCCTGGAGCGTGCTGTCCAGCAACGCCAGGCCGGCGGGCGACAGGCTCTTGTTCAGCGCCCGCAGTTGCGCTTCGCCGTTCAGGCCTTGCAGCATGCCCTGGCTCAGGTGCGCCTGGTTATTCTCCAGCAGCACATTCGGCAAGCTGCGCAGGTCATTGCGGGCAAACGTGCTCACTACCTGGTCGATGATCGCGTTGAAGGTCGCGAGGGTCAGGTTGTTCAGTTTGTAGGCGGCACCGGCGCTGCGCTTGCCGTAGAACCAGGTCAGGTAGGACGCGGGCAGGGCATCGGCTTGCCTGGCCAGGCGGGCGATAAAGTGCTCGACCATGCTCGAAGACGCCTGGGGCAAGCGCTCTTCGCGCTCCTGGGCCTGGGTGGGGTAGGTATTGATGTAGACGTCTTCGGGCTGCAGGTCCAGGTTTCGTCTGCTCAACTCCACCTGCAGCGCATGGGCGGCCAGGGTGCGCAGGGTTGGGAGTTGGCTGCGCTCCCGTGCCATTGCCGCCTCGACCGCCTGCAGGCGTTGCAGGTGCAGCCTGGCTTTTTCCGCCTGGACGGTGGAGGGGCGGCCATTGCCGCTGCTAATCGGATGGATGGACCAGCGTCCGTCGCTTTCCTGCTCCAGCAACCGAGTGTCGAGCATGTTGCGTACGTCCAGGGCGCTGTCGAGCAGGGCGGCCAGGTCGACGTTGCCTGCGCTGCGCCGATAAAGCCCGAGCGCATGCTCAAGGTTGCCGAGCTGTTTGGCGACGATGTCCGCGACCGTTTCCTGGAACACATCGCCGGCGACAGGTGTTCCGGTCACCTGGATGTGATCCATGCCGACGAATACGCTGCGCTCATCCATGGACAGGAAATTGAGCAACTCGTCTTCGTGCCCCGCGGTCTTGAGCATGGCCAGCAGGGTGTCGTTGAGGTCCTTGAGGTCGGCGAGTACCTGCAAGCCACGGGATTGGGTGTAGAGGTACGCGTGGGCAGTGCTGATCATCAGGGTGCTGGCCAGCTCGACGTAATGCTGAAAAGGCGCATGCACCCGCACTTTTTCGATGTTCAGCTGGCTGTCAACGGCTTTGCGCGCGGCCTGGTCCGGAAGGAATACCGTGCGCAGCCGCAGGCTTTCAGCGCTGCTGAGGATCGTTGCCTGGTGCTTGAACAACAGGTCGGCGCGAAACTTGTCAGCCATGACCCGGCTGAAGAAGCGCACGCGCGACTGGCCATCCTTGAAGTCTTCGTTCCAGTAGGTTTGCAGCAGGCTGTTCAATAACTTCGAAAGAATGCTGGCGGTTTGTTCGACCACGCTGTCCCAGCGCTGTTGCTCCTGGACCAGTTGCTCGGCGCTGAAGGCCCGGGTGTCATGCCCGATGTTGAAATACGTGTGGGTCTGGTCCGTGGGCCAGGCCTGCTGCACATAGAAGCGCAACAGCGCATCCCGCAGCGGTTCGGAGGCGACCCAGTGCATGTCCGCGGCCGTGGCCGCACGGCGGAAAAAGTTCACCCGGGTGTTGCTCTGGTTCACCCCTGGAAAATAGGTGCGGGCCATGATGCCGAGCAAGGTGTCGAGCATCTCGCGCAGGCTGGGGAGTTTGCGCAGCTCGGCGAGCATCGCCAGCACATTTTTCTGCTGGGCCGCGAGGATCACGCGTTCCTGGTCCTCCATCACTGCGCCCTGGATCACTGCGGTGGTGACTGTCAGTCGTGTGTCCGCCCCAAGCCCATCCCGCTCGTCGATCGACAGGAAACTCAGCAGGTCGGCGCGGTGCTGCGGTTGAGCCAGGCGGTCGCCGAGTGCATCGAACAACCCGGTGTGGCTTGCGAACAGCTCCAGGCCGCCGTAGGGCGTATAGAGCACGGTCTTGGCCTCGTCGGGTGTCGGGCTCATCACGAAGGCGCCGGCCAATGGGATGGCAGGTTGGTCGGCGAGGCCCACCAGCAGCCTTTCCACCCGCATGGGATAGCCGGTTTCCGTCGGCGCCATGCGTATCGCGTCAGTGGCGTAATACAGCGTGTTCAGCCAGTCAAGGTCCTTGACGGTGAACCCGAGCGCACGCTCCCGTTCCGTCGGTTCCTTGCGTCGGTCCGGGCGCAACAGTTCTTCGAAGAAATAAGGTGGGGTGACGTTTGCCATGCTGCACTCTCCATCGGTATGGCGCGTTTGAGGCTCCAAAGTAGGTGCTGGCATCACGTGGAGGGCGGTAGATAACTGGCGCAGATCTCAAGCGCCCGTTGACAGCAGGCACGGCAGGCGTTGTTTAATCATCGGCCTGGATTCTTGTTGTCTCTTCCAATTATAAAATCGGAGCTACAGATGTCTGCCCAGTCCCCGATAGTCGACAACGCCACAGCCCTCATCGGTTTCAACGACCTGGTGGGGTTGCTGAGTGCGGTATTCGTGAAACACGGCACCGCGCCGGAAGTGGCCGAAATCCTGGCGCGCAATTGCGCCAGTGCCGAGCGTGACGGCGCCCATAGCCACGGCATTTTCCGCATCCCCGGTTACCTCAGCACGTTGGCCAGTGGCTGGGTCAATGGCAAGGCGGTGCCGGTGGTCACTGATGTGGCGTCCGGCTTTGTACGGGTAGACGCCGGCAACGGGTTTGCCCAGCCGGCCCTTGAAGCGGCGCGCGCGCTGCTGGTGGATAAGGCTCGCAGTGCCGGTATCGCACTGCTGGCGATCCACAATTCCCATCACTTCGCGGCCTTGTGGCCGGATGTCGAACCCTTCGCCGAGCAAGGATTGGTGGCGCTGAGCGTGGTCAACAGCATGACCTGCGTGGTGCCCCATGGCGCCGACCGGCCGCTGTTCGGCACCAACCCCATTGCCTTTGCCGCGCCGCGTGCCGACGGCTTGCCGATTGTGTTCGACCTGGCCACCAGCGCCATCGCCCACGGCGACGTGCAGATTGCCGCGCGCAAGGGTGAGCGCTTGCCGCCGGGCATGGGGGTCGACAGCCTCGGCCAGCCCACCACCGACCCCAAGGCTGTGCTGGAAGGCGGCGCATTGTTGCCCTTTGGCGGGCACAAGGGCTCGGCGTTGTCGATGATGGTCGAATTGCTGGCGGCGGCCTTGACGGGCGGTAACTTTTCCTTCGAGTTCAACTGGGCCGACCACCCCGGCGCACGCACGCCCTGGACCGGGCAACTGTTGATCGTGATCGACCCCAGCAAAACCGCCGGGCAAAGCTTCGCCGAGCGCAGCCAGGAACTGGTGCGGCAGATGCATGCGGCGGGGTTGCGGCGCTTACCGGGGGATCGACGTCATCGCACACGGGCGAAGTCGTTGGAGGAGGGCGTGGTGGTGGATCTGGACGCGTTGAACCAGCTGCGGGACTGGGCTACGTAGCAGTTGACGAGGCTCGTCAGCTGCTACGGGCATGTGTCGGTCAGTTACGGCGACCCAGCAGCAGGCCAATCACCAGGCCAAAGCCCGCGGAGATCGCCACGGTCTGCCATGGATGGCCACCGATGTAGGTTTCGGTGGCATCGACCACCGGCTTGCTGCGCTCGCGCACGTTGGATACCGAGTCCAGTGCCTGCTTGAGTTTGATGGCGACCTGTTCGCGCAGGGTTTCGCCTTCTTCGCCCACCAGGGCAGCGCTGCTTTTAAGCAGCTTGTCCGATTCTTCGATCAGGGCCGTCAGTTCACTGAATGCTTGATCCTTGATTTGATCTTCAACAGCTTGGGCGGCAGTTTTGCGGGCCATGGGTGTGACTCCTTGCAGGTGAATGTGACAGTGAACAATGGAGTGCCGGGCGGTGGCAAAAGTTGCAGTTTTTTTGCCGGGTCGGCACTGGCGAACGAAATCCGAATCCGGAAAAATCGACCTACAGTGTAAGATGTCGTCTATTTGTGCAGCAGGAATTTCAACATGAGCTTCAATCTCGCCAACAAGACCCTCGCCGAACGCGCCGAGCTGGAAGATGAAAAGTCCCGCCTCTACGACCTGTGGCAAACCAACCTGGGCAAAGCCAAGGGCGAAGCCGCGCGGTTGTTCGGTGAGCGCGCCAAGCGCAAGGGCAAGTGGGCCGAATGGGTCCGCGCCGAACTCGACGGCATGTCGCCGCCGGAGTTTTCCAACATGGTGCGCAGCGAAGTCAACAAGTTGATGGCGGCGGCGAAGTAAAGCCGGCGGCAATCGCTTCGCGTACTTTAAGCAACATCGGATCAAGCTGGGCCTGGGTGCGCCAACCCAGTTCCACCGGGTAGCGCGGCAGCGCCAGCGGGCAGGGCAGGACCCGCAGGCCGGTCATCTCGGCGATGGCCTGCGCCGCATGCCCGGGAATGGTCGCCACCGCCTGGCTGCCCTTGAGCAGAAACGGCAGTGCGGCAAAATGACTGGTCGAGGCGCACACCTGGCGGCTCAGGCCCTGCGCTGCCAGCCCTTCGTCGGTGATGCCGATGAACCCGCCTGACGACACCAGCACATGCTCGCGGGTGACAAATTCATCCAGGCTGAGACTTTCCTGGCCCGGCGCCAGGCTGCGTGGGTCCACGACGCAGCGATAATCCCCCTCTCCCAGTACCTGCCGACTCAACCGGCTTTGCGCAAAGCCGCCTGCAGTAATTGCCAGGTCCAGGGTGCGATCGAGCAGGGCGCCGGCGACGATCTGGCTATGGGTCTGGCGAAAGATCACCCGCAGCTTCGGCAAGCGCTGTGCGATGGCATCCATCAGCCGGCGGCCATAGGCGATCTCGAAGTCATCCGACAGGCCCACCACCACGGACCGGCCTTGATAATTCGGGTTGTCCGGATTGACCATCGCCAGGCTTTGCCGACAGCGCGCCAGCGCCTCGCTGATCACCGGTTTCAATTGGTTGGCCCGCAGCGTCGGCGCCAGGCCACGGCCGGTGCGCACAAACAGTTGGTCGCCATAGACGTCGCGCAGACGTCGCAGGCCTGCACTGATGGCCGACTGCGTGACACCCAGGCGCAACGCCGCGCGGCTGGCGCTGGACTCATCGTGCAGGGCTTCGAAGGTTTTCAGCAGGTTCAGGTCGACCTGGGCGATATTCATCTGGCTCATATCATTCAGCACTGAGGTGGGCTTTATTCATGATCGAGCCTGGCGAGAGAATGGGCAACCCCCCTTATCTGGAGTGATCGTGATGCCCGTTTCTACTGTGGCGGCCCTGCAAATCGGTTCCCTGCCTGGCGGCAAGGCCGACACCCTGGCGCAAATCCTCGCCTATGAAGACGAGATCCTGCGCAGCGGCGCGCAATTGGTGGTGATGCCCGAAGCGCTGCTCGGCGGCTATCCCAAGGGTGAAGGATTCGGCACCCAATTGGGCTATCGCCTGCCCGAAGGCCGCGAAGCCTTTGCCCGCTACTTTGCCAACGCCATCGATGTGCCGGGCGCCGAGACCGAGGCCCTGGCCGGCCTGTCGGCACGTACCGGCGCCAGCCTGGTGCTGGGGGTGATCGAGCGCAGTGGCAGCAGTTTGTATTGCACCGTGCTGTATGTCGAACCCACGGGCGGCCTGGTGGCCAAGCACCGCAAACTGATGCCCACCGGCACCGAGCGGCTGATCTGGGGCAAGGGCGACGGCTCGACCTTGCCGGTGATCGACGCGGCGGCAGGGCGTATCGGCGGTGCGGTGTGCTGGGAAAACATGATGCCGCTGCTGCGCACCGCGATGTACGCCAAGGGCGTCGAGGTATGGTGCGCGCCGACGGTGGATGAGCGCGAGATGTGGCAGGTGAGCATGCGCCATGTGGCGCATGAAGGGCGCTGCTTTGTGGTCAGTGCGTGCCAGGTGCAGGCCTCGCCCCAGGCATTGGGCATCGAGGTCGCCAACTGGCCTGCGGAACGCCCGTTGATCGCCGGCGGCAGCGTGATTGTCGGCCCCATGGGCGACATCCTTGCCGGGCCACTGGTGGGGGAGGCCGGGCTGCTGACGGCGCAGATCGACACCGATGACCTGGTGCGAGCGCGGTACGACTATGACGTGGTGGGGCATTACGCCCGCCCGGATGTGTTCGAGCTGGTGGTGGATGAGCGCGCCAAGCCAGGTGTGCGCTATATCACCGACTGAAAGCGGGTGGAAATGTGGCAGGGCCCCTCAGCGTTTAGAGGATTGGTTTTCCAGCCATTCCTCGCGGGTCATTTCCCAGATATCCCGTGGGAAAGTACCTGCCACAAACTCACCTTCATCCGTTCTGATCAAACGCATACCCGTACGCTCGGAAATCCGCCGCGAGCCCAGGTTGGGCGCGGCCTTGGGCACTCGCAGCACAGGGCGCTTGAGCACGCCGAACCAGTAGTCGGTCACCGCCGCGCTGGCTTCGGCCATCAACCCTTGCCCCTGCCATTGCGGCCCCAGCCAGAACCCGCGGTTGTTATCCTGCTCGTCCATCAAGCTGACGTTACCAATCAACTGTCCAGGCGCGCTTTTCAGGCGCAGGGACCAATGCCATTCCTCGCCACAAGCCATGGCGGGCAGGGCGATGTGCTCCAGGTAGGTGCGCGCGCCGTCGGCCGGGTAGGGCCACGGCACCAGGGCGTTGAGGTAACGCACCACGTCCCAATGCGCGAATTGCTGCTGGATCCCTTCGGCATCGTCCAGGGTCAGCGGGCGCAGGATCAGGCGTTCGGTAAAGAGTGTCGGTTGCATGGTGTCATTACCAGGTCGCGGTATTCGGCAAGTCCAGCGTGCCACGGTCCACAAAGCGCATCGTGCCGAACAGCCCGCCCGCCAGTTTGCCCCGCAGCACGTAGGGCAGGTTGTTCAAGCTCTGGGTCTGGCTCAGGCCCAAGGTCTGGCGCAGCACGGAAAACGCCGAAACGCTGACCGGCACCATCAGCACGGTCTCGGAAAAACGCGGGATGCTGCCGCGCTGGTCACTCACCCCCGACGCCAGCGGCCGGCCATTGACCTCCAGATCCAGGGCCACGCCGTTGTAGTCGATCGCCGTTTCATTGGGGTTCTGCACCCGCAGTTTCACGGCGAAGCGCACTTCCAGGTCCTGGCTTTGCAGCGGCTCGATGCCCACCACATTGATATTCACCGGGTCGCGGTTGGGGAACAGCGCACAGGCGCTCAGGCTCAGCAGTAGCAGCGATAGAACCATGAGCTTGCGCATGCAAAGGGTGCTCCTATTTCGTGACGTCCGGGTCCTGCATCACTTTGAGGGTAGAGGACTCCGGATCAAATTCATCTTCTTCCAGCTCTATGAACGCTTCCGGCAGGAAAATGTTCAGCAGGATTGCACAGAACGCGCCCACGGTGATCGGCGATTCGAAGATGTTGTGCAGCGCCTTGGGCAGGTCGCGCAACACTTCCGGCACGGCGGCCACGCCCAGGCCCATGCCCAGGGAGATCGCCACGATCAGCACATTGCGGCGGTGCAGCCCGGCTTCGGCGAGGATCTTGATGCCGGCCACGGCGACAGTGCCGAACATGATCAGGGTCGCGCCGCCCAGCACCGGCTTGGGCATCAGTTGCAGCACCGCGCCGATCATCGGGAACAGCCCCAGCAGCACCAGCAGGCCGGCAATGAAGTACGCCACGTAGCGGCTGGCCACGCCGGTCAACTGGATCACGCCGTTGTTCTGGGCGAACGTCACCATCGGCAGGCTGTTGAAGGTCGCCGCCATCGCCGAGTTGAGGCCGTCGGCCAACAGGCCCGACTTGATGCGCTTGATGTACAGCGGGCCCTTGACCGGCTGTTGGGAAATCATCGAGTTGGCTGTCAAGTCACCGGCCGCTTCCAGGGGCGAAATCAGGAAGATCACCGCCACCGGGATAAACGCCACCCAGTCGAACGAAAAACCGTACTTGAACGGCACCGGCACGCTGATCAGCGGCACCTGGGGCAATGCCGCCATATCGACGCGGCCCAGGTACCAGGCCACCACAAAGCCCAGGGCCAGGCCGATCACGATCGAACCCAGGCGCAGGAACGGGTTATTGAAGCGGTTGAGCACCACGATGGTCAGCAGCACCAGGGCCGCCAGGCCCATGTTGCTCGCCGCGCCCAGGTCGCTGGCGCCAAAGCCGCCGGCCATGTCGGTAACGGCCACCTTGATCAGCGACAGGCCCATCAGGGTAATGATGGTGCCGGTCACCACCGGGGTGATCAGTTTGCGCAACTTGCCGATGAACTGGCTGAGCACCACTTCGATAAACGCCGCGAAAAAGCAGATGCCAAAGATCGTCGAGAGGATCTCATCGGTGCCGCCGCCCCGGGCCTTGACCATGAACCCCGCGCTGAGAATCACGCTGATAAACGAGAAACTGGTGCCTTGCAGGCACAGCAGCCCCGAACCGATAGGGCCGAACGTGCGCGCCTGCACAAAGGTGCCGAGCCCCGAGACAAACAGCGCCATGCTCACCAGGTAGGGCACTTCGCTTTCCAGCCCGAGCACGCCACCGACGATCAGGGTGGGGGTGATGATGCCGACGAAACTGGCCAGCACGTGCTGCAACGCGGCAAATATCGCCGCACTGAAATGCGGGCGGTCCTCGAGGCCGTAGATCAGGTCGGATTTATAGCGGGGGCGGGGGGCTTGAGCGTCAGACAAAATGAGGGCTCGGGTCAGAAAATGGAGGCGCAGGATGCCAGAAACGGCCCGGCGTCAGAAGTGTAAAAAAATATTTATAAAGACCCTGCATAAAACCCTGATTCCTGCCGATACTGCTTATAGGCCCATCTATCAAAAACAACAGTGATGGCCGGTGTCAGGCAGTGCGTTGACGCTGGCTGATCGTTTCGTGGCATGGACGCGCGCCGCCACTCTATTTCGAGATCGCCCTTATGTCGCTCCGTCACCTGAATATCGCCCCTCGCGCTTCCCTCGGTTTCGCCTTCATCGCCCTGTTAGTGGTGGTGTTGGGCGGGTTCGCGGCCAACCGCATGACGTTGATCCGCCAGGCCTCGGTGGACATGAGCAGCAACCAGCTGCCCAGTGTGACGTACCTGGCCCAGATGACGGAGAACGTCCTGCGCATGCGTATCCTGTCATTTCGAGTGCTGGTCAACCGCGAGCCAGCCGGCCTGCAGGAAGCCGAAACCCGCATCGGCGTGCTGGTCGACAAGGTCAAGACGGCCCAGGCCGGCTACGCGGCATTACCCGCCGGTACTGAGGAAGCGGCGTTGTACAAGACGTTTGTCAGCACCCTGGATAACTACTTCAAGGCCCAGGCGGACATGCTGGCGCTGTCCAAGCAAGGCGACGTCGAGCAGATGCGCACCCTGATCAATACCCGGATCAAGGAAGGCACCGATCAGATGGGCGAGCAGTTGAACAAGCTGATTGCGATCAATGCCGCCAACGCCAAGCAAGCCAGCGACGCGGCAGGGCACAGTTACACCAGTGCCATCACCGGGATTATCGTGGTTTCGGTCAGCGCTGCACTGCTCACGGTGCTGCTGGCCTGGCTGCTGACCCGCAGCATTGTCACGCCGTTGCGCAAAGCCGTTCAGGTGGCTGAAACCATCGCCGGTGGCAACCTGACCAGCGTCGTTGAAGATAATGGCAACGATGAACCCGCGCGCCTGATCAACGCCCTGTCGACCATGCAAACCAACCTGCGCCAGACCATCCAGCACATTGCCGGTTCGGCCACGCAGCTGGCCTCGGCGGCGACAGAGTTGAGCGCCGTGACCGAGGAAGCGTCCCGGGGCCTGCAGCAACAGAACAATGAAATCGACCAGGCCGCCACGGCGGTCAACGAGATGACCGCGGCGGTGGAAGAAGTGGCGCGCAATGCGGTGTCCACCTCCGAGGCGTCCAACCAGTCCAACCAGGCCGCGCGGTCGGGTCGCGACCGGGTGATGGAAACCGTCGGCGCGATCCAGACCATGACCCAGGACGTCCAAAACACTGCCGCGATGATCGAAGGCCTGGCCACCCAGGGCCGTGACATCGGCAAGGTGCTGGACGTGATCCGCGCGATTGCCGAGCAGACCAACCTGCTGGCGCTCAACGCCGCCATCGAAGCGGCCCGCGCCGGTGAAGCCGGCCGCGGCTTTGCGGTGGTAGCGGATGAGGTGCGGGCCTTGGCCCATCGCACGGCACAGTCGACCCAGGAAATCGAGAAGATGGTCGCCGGCATCCAGAACGGCACCGGTGAAGCGGTGCAGTCGATGCAGCAGAGCAACCAGCGCACCCAGGACACCCTGGAAATGGCCCGCGCCGCCGGCGTGGCCCTGGAGCAGATCACCCAGTCCATCAGCCTGATCAACGAACGCAACCTGGTGATCGCCAGCGCGTCGGAAGAACAGGCCCAGGTCTCCCGCGAAGTGGACCGCAACCTGGTGAACATCCGCGACCTGGCGACCCAGTCGGCGGCGGGCGCCAACCAGACCAGTGCCGCCAGCCATGAGCTGTCGCGCCTGGCGGTGGACTTGAATGGGATGGTGGCGAGGTTCGTTATCTGACCCACTTTTTGCAATGCAATCAAATGTGGGAGGGGGCTTGCCCCCGATGGCGGAGTGACAATCAACTTATCTATAGCTGATCCACCGCTATCGGGGGCAAGCCCCCTCCCACATGTGTTCTGTGTGGTGTCAGAAGCTATTGCTTCCAGGCCCCTGGGTTCACCAGATTCTTGGGTTTTTCACCCGCCAGCGCCTGCAACAGATTATCCACCGCACACTTGGCCATCGCCTCCCGCGTCTCATGGGTCGCCGAGCCGATATGCGGCGTCGCCACCACGTTGTTCAAACGCAGCAACGGCGAGTCGTGGCTGAGCGGTTCTTTCTCGAACACATCCAACCCCGCCGCCCGAATCGTACGTTGCTGCAAGGCGTCCACCAACGCCGCCTCGTCCACCACCTTGCCCCGCGAGATATTGATAAAGATCGTCTGCGGGCCCATCCGCGCAAATTGCTCGGCGCCGATCAGCTTCTCGGTTTCGGCGGTCAGCGGCAGGGTCAGGCAGACAAAATCGGCCTGTTGCAGCAAGTCGTCGAGGCTGCGGTACTGCGCGCCAAAGCGCTGTTCCACCGCCGGCTTGGGCGAATGGCTGTGGTAGAGCACCGGCATGCCAAAACCGAAATGCCCGCGCTGGGCCAAGGCTTCGCCGATGCGGCCCATGCCGATGATGCCCAGGGTCTTGCCATGCACGTCGCTGCCGAAGTGTGACGGGCCGATATTCTTGTTCCACTGGCCGGCGCGCACCATGTCGGCCAGCTCCACCACACGCCGGGCGGTGGCCAGGATCAGCGCGAAGCCGGTGTCGGCGGTGGTTTCGGTGAGCACGTCCGGGGTGTTGCTGAGCAGGATGCCGCGCCGGGTCAGGTAGTCGATATCGTAGTTGTCGACCCCCACGGACACGCTGGCCACGGCTTCCAGTTGCGGCGCGAGGTCGAGCAAGCCGGCATCCAGGCGCAGGCTGGCACCCAGCAGGCCATGGGCGGTAGGCAGTGCATCGCGCAGCTTGGCCAGGCCGGTCTCGTCCAGTGCGTCTATCAGGGTGACGTCGCACTGTTCATGCAGGCGCGCCATCAACGGTGCGGAGAGCTTCTTGTACAGAACCACAGACTTTTTCATGGGGTTTTCACCTTCAATTCGAGGGTCGAGATGGGCGCGCGTTCACGGTCACTGGCGCCGGGCTTGAGGAAAATCGTCAGCACCACCGACAGCATCAGCGCGCCGCTCATCAGCAGGTACGAGGCGCCGGGCGAGCCGGTGCTGCTATTGAGGTAACCCACCAGGTAGGAGCCGCCGAACGAGCCGAGGGCGCCCATGCTGTTGATCAGCGCCATGGCGCCACCGGCGACGTTGGCGGGGAGGATTTCCGGGACAATGGCAAAAAACGGCCCGTACGGCGCATACATGCAGGCTCCGGCAATGACCAGCAGGGTGTAGGACCACCAGAAATGTTCGGCGCCCAGAGCGTAGGAAGCGTAGAACGCGATGGAGGCAATCAGCAGCGGCGGCCACACGAAGCGCTTGCGCTTTTGCAGTTTGTCCGAGCCCCACGACACCGCCAGCATAGCGATCACGGCGGCGAGATAGGGCAGGGCCGAGAGCCAGCCGGCTTCGACCATGTCCATCTGCAGGCCTTTCTTGAGGATCGACGGCAGCCACAAGACGAAGCCGTACACGCCGATGCTCCAGCAGAAAAACTGCAGCGCCAGGATGATCACCTTGGGCGAACGGAACGCTTCGGCGTAATTCTTCACCGCCTTGATACCGACCTGCTCGGCGGCCAACGCGCTTTCCAGGTCTTTTTTGTGCTGCTCGCTCAGCCACTTGGCGTCTGCGGGTTTTTCATCCGCCAGCTTCCACCAGATAAATGCCCACAGCACCGCCGGCAGGCCTTCGATGATAAACATCCAGCGCCAGCTGAAATGCTGCACCAGGTAGCCGGACACCACCGACATCCACAGCATGGTCACCGGGTTGCCGAGGATCAGGAAGGTATTGGCCCGCGAGCGCTCGGCACGGGTGAACCAGTGGCACAGGTACACCAGCATGGCCGGCATCACGGCGGCCTCGACCACGCCGAGCATGAAGCGAATGACGATCAGCATGTAGGCGTTGGACACCACGCCGGACAGGGTGGCCAACCCGCCCCAGAGGATCAGGCTGACGAAAATCAGCTTCTTGACGCTGCGCTTTTGCGCATAGATGGCGCCCGGCACCTGGAAGAAGAAGTAGCCAAGGAAAAACAGTGCACCCAGCAACGACGACATGCCGGGGGTGATCATCAGGTCCTCGGCCATCCCGGAGGCGGCGGCAAAGCCGTAGTTGGCGCGGTCCAGGTAGGCCAGGCTGTAGGTGATAAAGACGATGGGCATGATGTACCACCAACGGCGGGTGGCGAGTTTCACGGTGTCCATAAGGTTGCTCCTGAGCTTGTTGTAGTTGTGGCAACAGGGTGTGGGTCAAGCGACGGATCGGGTGGGTAATTCGGAGCGGGTGGGCAAGCCTTCCATATCGCCGCGGCTTTGCACGGCGCGGCTGCCGATCCAGTTGCCGCGTTGTACCGCCTCGGGGAAGCTGAGGTTTTCCAGCAGGGCGCTGATCATGCCCACGGCAAAGCCATCGCCGGCGCCGACGGTGTCCACCACCTTGTCCACGCGCACGGCGGCGACAAAGCCCTGGTCCAGCTGGGTGCGGAAGTAGGCGCCGTCCGGGCCGAGCTTGATCGCCACGGCTTCGGCGCCCTGGTCGAGGTAGAACGCGGCAATATCCGCCGGGTCGTCGAAACCGGTGAGCAGACGGCCTTCGCCCAGGCCCGGCAGGACCCAGTCGGCGAGGCCGGCGAGGGCGTTGATTTCGCGGATCATCTGTTCCTGGCTGGCCCATAGCGAGGGGCGCAGGTTCGGGTCGAACGACACGCTGCGCCCGGCGTTGCGCATCTGGGTCATCAATTCGCGGGACAGCTCGCGGGTGGCCTCGGACAAGGCCGGCGGAATGCCGGTGGCATGCAGATGGCGGGCCTGCAACAGCACCGGGCTGATGGCCGCAGTGGACAAATGGCTGGCGGCCGAGCCCTTGCGGAAGTACTCCACCTGCGGGTCATCGCCGGCTTCTTCGCGGGACTTGAGTTGAAAGCCGGTGGGGTGCAACGGGTCGACCGCCACATGCCGGCAATCCAGGCCTTCTTTTTTCAGCGTGTCGACCACAAAGCGCCCAAGGGAATCATTGCCCACCCGGCTCAGCCAGGCGACGTTGAAGCCCAGGCGCGACAGGCCGATGGCAACATTGCTGTCGGCGCCGGCAATGCGTTTGTGAAACTGCGCCACCTGGGCCAGGTCGCCGGTCTGCTCGGCGACAAACATCGCCATGGTTTCGCCAAACGAGAGGATATCGATCTCAGACATGGGCATTCTCCCCACGGGGTTGGCCAAGGAGGGCGAGGGCGGCCACCTGTTGCGCGGTGACGTCGACCAGGTCATCGCCCTGCAACGGGAATTCCACCGCCCGTGTAATGCCTTGAGTCATATGGGTGAGCAGTTGTTCCCACAGATGCAGGTCGGTGGCGCCGGGCGGCAGTGCCACCAGCTTGCCGTCCGCGCGACGGGCCACGGCCTTGCAGTGCAGGTAGTCGACGTGCCGGCCGAGCAGGCGCGCGGCGGTCAGGGCGGATTGGTCCTGCCATTGCCAGTTGCCGATATCGAAGGTCATCTTTACCGGCAGGCCCAGGCGTTCGACTTCAGTGAAGAAGCGCTGCATCGGCTCGATGCGCCCGCCGTGCAGGGTCTGGTCGTTTTCCACCAAGAGTTTGACCGGATGGTGGGCGAGCAGGGCGTGCAGGCTTTCCAGGTCGTTGGTATCGGTGAAGTAGCCGAGGGAGACTTTCAGCCAGCGCGCACCAAAGGCCTGGGCGCGGTCCAGGGTTGCGTTGAGGTCGGCATTCGGCTGGGCGCGGCCGGCGATCCACAATTCCAGGGGCGATGAGAACACACACTCCAGGCCTTGCTCGGCGGCAGCCTGGGCCAGTTGTGCAGGTTGCTCGCTGGTCAGCAGTTCTTCGCGCCACTCGATGCGCCGGGCACCGGCGGCGGCCAGCAGTTCGACAAAACTCAATTGGCCTTGCTGGCGGACCAGGTCGGCGCCGTAGCTGGAAAGGCTGATGGAGACGGGGTATTTGTGCATTGTTGTTTAACTCTGAAACCGGTTTCATTTTTTCACGTTATAAAGGTTGAATCGACTCTGCTACGCGTAAGGACGCTGGGTCGAACCTCGAATGATCAACTGGGGCAAAAAGTCCAGGGTGCGGGTCGGTTCGGTGTCACCGCGCAAGCGCTTGAGCAGGCAGTCGAACGCACTGGCGCCAATGGCTTCGGTGGGTTGGGCGAGGGCGGTGATGCCGTTGCCCACCAACGGGTACCAGTCGAGGTCGTCCAGGGCGATCAACCCGATATCGTCGAACAGGTTGCAGTCCAGCGCCTTGAGCGCACGGGTGCAGGCCAGTGTGGCGACGCCGTTGGCACAGAACACTGCCTTGGGGCCGGGTTTGGCGAGAAAGGCTTGCAGGCGTGGTTCCAGCCCGTCATCGAGCGCCAGCACCGCGCCGGTCAGCGCCGGGTGCCGGGCGATTTCGCCCTTGAAGCTGTCCAGGCGTTCCTGCCGTGAACTGGTGCCATCGCAGGCTTCGCTCACCAGCAATACATCGCGGTAACCCTGCTGTTCCAGGTGTTCCACCGCCATGCGCACCGCCGCCGGGTTATCCAGCCCCACCAGGTCGCTGTGCAGCGGCTCGACCTTGCGGTCCACCAGCACCAGGGGCATTTCCCGTTGCAGTTCCAGCAGTTGGTCGAGGTGATGGCCGAGGGTGTTCACGATCAGCCCTTCGATGTTGTAGGAGCGCAGCGCCGCCAGGTGTTGGCGCTCCTGTTCGTCATCGCGGTCGGTGTTGCACACCACCAGGCTGTAGCCGTGCCGGCGGCAGGCGGTTTCGACGCCGTGCATCACGGCAATGGAATAGGGGTTGCGGATATCGGCCACCAGCATGCCGATCAGGCGCGTGCGACCACGTTTCAACCCGCGGGCCATCTGGTTGGGGCGGTAGCCGAGTTGTTCGATGGCGTGTTCGATACGCAGGGCGATGGCATCGGAGAGCAGGGCGCGGTCCTCGCCGATAAAGCGGGACACGCTGGCTTTGGACACGCCGGCGCGTTGGGCGACGTCGAGCATGGTGACACGGGTGCGTTGGGCGGCGGAAAAAGGGGTCACGGTCGCGGGCCTTTCTTATTGGTGTTGGAGGTCATTAAACATCGACAAGGATGCTTGAAACCGGTTTCAGAAAACACCAAATCAGAAGATCCGTCAAGCCAATGCGGCGCCGACGTAGCTGTTGAAACCGACGAGCGGCGATGCCTACCTGTTAGTTTTGACAGTACCCAAGCGTGGTATTTGGGCGCTTAATCCTTGCCAAGGGCATCTTCCGTTGTATCGTCGGCAGGACAGTTATATGAACACTTCCAACCCTCGTCGCAGACGTGTCTCCAGAAGCAATATTTTGTCTTTTTCCGAGATCAAGGTGCCCATCCTTGATGATGCCGTGCCCCCGATTATCGAGGGGTATATCCCGCGCGAGTACCTTGATTCGGATATTGAGGTGGTCATCGAGGAGCTTTGGCCAGAGTCCGCGCCGGAGGGGAGTTTCGACGTCCTGGTCGTTCATTGGCGCCGTAGTGGAAGTGAGGGAGAGCCGCTCCTGCGCCGGCGGTTCAATGGCCCGATTGATCCGGCGATTTTTCCACTGCGTATTCCCGTCGACCGGAGGTATCTGGAGAACGACGGCACCGTGTTGCTGAGCTATGAGGTGCTTGAACAGGGCACTTTGCCCACCTCTTCGCCAACGCGCGTGTTAGTGCTGGACCGTACCCCACCCAACAACAATATCGCCCCCCAGGTGCCTGAATTTCCCGTCAGTATCATCGATGAGGATTATCTGGCTGAGAACCCGACTGTGAACATGCGGATACCTTTTTACACTGGCCGTCGCGCATGGGACCGCGTCGAGTATTACCTTTCGGATGAAACACCACCACCGGAGCGGGATACGCCTGATGGTTTTTTTGACTTTGTTTCTGAAACTGAGCCGTTGGTTTTCCCCGTACCAGGAGATCTGTTTCGGCTTTATCGAAACGGCCTTCAATACATGCATATTGTGTTGCGGGACCGCTCCGGTAACCCAGGGCCGCGATCAATCCAGACACCGGTTATTGTTGATCTGGATCCCTCGCCCTCCGACCTCCAGGCACTGGTTGTTCCGGCGATGGTGAACGGCTTGATTGATCGCCAGGATGCACGCCTTGGCGTTGTGGGGAAGGTGCTGTACGACAATTGGCAGGAGGGGGACCATGTCACGGTTACGTGGGGCACTACGCCGTTACCGCCACAGCCGGTCACCCATTTGCCTTTTGATGTCAGCATCCCTTGGGAAACGTTGATTGCCCAGGGGCTGGGGCAAGCTTCCGGCGTTGCTACGTACACCATTACTCGCACCGGTGGCACGCTCCCCACCCCTCCCAGCCCGCCGACGGTGATCAGATGGAACTTCACGGTGGCGGGGCAAGACCACGGCGATGCACCGCAACTGCTTAATCTCGACCTTCCTGCCGTGATGGTCTGGGGTGAAGGTTCCATGACCGAGAACCTTATCGATATACGTGATCAGGATCAGCGCATTTACGCCAGTGTTCCGTTGTACCACCGGCCTCAGGATGGGGAAAAGTTGACGCTGTATTGGGGCAACTTTCCCAGTACCGCTGTACCGGTTGCACACTACACGGTGGATGTAAGTAAGGGCGATGCGGAAGGCAGCATTGTCGAGTTCAGTGATATTCCCTGGAATGTCATCACGGGAGCAGGCAATAACGACAGAATGCCTGTTTATTACACGACCTCTAACGGCGTTAATGAACAATTGGCCAACTTCACCAACGTGACAGTGGCCGTGGTTCCTATATTGAGTCTTACGCAAGTGCAATTTCCCAGTGCAACTGCAGACGCCTGGATAAATTGTCAGACTGTTCCTCCCATGTGGGACCATATCCCCCTGGGAATTCCGGGAAATACACAGCTCAGAGAAGGCGATGCGGTGCTCTTGAGTTGGCAGGGTTATGAGGGTTTTTTTACCGGGCCCATTGACGGGACTGAAGACTCTTTGCTGCATTTCCTTTCGGCGGAAGAAGCGAAGAATGGTTATATATTTAAGCAAGATAACTATGAAGAAAAGATAAAGCCCATACGGTCAGACAATCCGGCAAGCGTGGGGAGTTCGGCACTGGTGTCTTACGAAGTGCTCCGTGGCACCAGAATCATAGGCAGGGCACGGGAGCGGCAAGTCAAGATTGACCAACGCTACTCCAGTGGACGTTATTGCGGTCCCGACGAAGACGGGGAACAGGACTCGCCTGTTAACGAGTGACTGAGTCCAATAATAAAATTGAGCTTCGATAGTGGTCTCAAGTGTTTTAGAGGCGGGGCCAACTATTCGGTTCAAGGCGAGCGATTTCTCGTTTCGCCTGTGACATTGAAGTGGTAACCGGCGTTAATAATTCGCTTATGGAGAACGTAGATGACTATCTTTAGTAAGAAACAACAGGCTGCACTTGCCTCTCGAAAGCTCAATCGAGAGTATGTTTCCAAGTATGGCGGCGGTATTTTTGAGTTTGAGGCGCCGGAGTTCAGCTCGCTAAACGATCAGGGGCTGATCCTCGCAGCGGCCTCAAGAAAAGACTTACCTGTTACGTTTGTAGCCCCATCGCTTGAGGTGCCTCCTGCAGAAGCCCGGCTGGAATTGGTGATGCGCGATAAAGGTGTGACAAATTGGGCACCGTCTCTGTATACGCTTCGCTATTCGGGAGCCGGTGCAATCAATGCGGGCGACATTATTGTCAGGAATATTCCGACCTCCCGCCTGAGTCAGGGGAAGTACGAAATTGCCTATATCTTGTATGAAGACAAGCTCCCTACCCTGTCAGGAATCGCGCCATTGGAGGTGGATCTGACGGCACCCTACAAATTCAATGTCGACGACGATGAAGAACACGATATCCATCCGTTTGCTCCGTTATTACCGGCCGACCTAGGGCCGGAAATCGACGAACTCTATGTAGAGGAACATGATGAGGGATTGGTATGTACCTACCCGAATTACGAGGACTATGGTCGAGCAGACGGTGACACAATCACGGTCTATTTCTCGAAGTATTCCTCATCGCTTCTTGCTACAGAGATCGACACGGTGCCGGTGGAAGATAGCCTTGAGTTTGTTATTCCATGGGACCGGATCGAAGTGCTGGAAGCTGGCACATACTATTTGTTTTATGTCCTGAAAGACCTGGCCCGTAACAAAAGCAGGGAATCTGTTCCCTGTCCCGTCCGGCTGAACCTGGTGGGGGTTCCTGATCCTTTGCAGGCGAGGGTGCCGTTGGCGCTGTTGCCGGCCGATGGCCTGATTGATCTGGCGGATGCTCACGAGCCCGATGGCGTGACGGTGGAGATTCCTCAGTACGCCAATGTGCGAGAGGAGCTGGATGTCATTGACCTCACCTGGGGCGGCGAGAGCGTGGGGCGCTTCAATGTCAGGGATTACACGCCGTTTCCTCTAAGGCTGCCGGTTGATACCGATATCATCTTCGACGTGTATGGTACCGGCCCCGGGGAAGTGGACACGGATATCGATTACCTGGTTGATCGCAATGGCAACGAATATCCCGCGCCCACGCTAACCATTGAAGTGGATCTTTCAGGCCCCGGCCCCGACCCGACGCCAGACCCGGAAAACTCTCGGCTCAACCTGGTGACCGTGTACGGTAGCGATCCCGATCAGGAAAACCATTTGCTGCCGGAAGATTTCGGTAACGACGCGACCGTCGAGATTGTGCTGTGGGAGGTTCCCCCGCCTGTACCCGGTATCACCCTTACTGGTTATTGGGGCAGTTTTGCGTACCCCTTCGATTCAATCGAGCTGGATGGCGAAGCCGGTGGAGACACCGTTACCCTCAACGTGCCTTGGCCAATCATCAAGGAGGTTGGCAATGGCACGGTCCCGGTGTTCTATACCTTGAGTTGGGAAGTCAATGACAACCTCCAGCGATCTCGTCCCCAGAATGTCGAGGTCGACGCCAACATAGTCGTCATGGAGCAGCCGACCTTCGTCAAAGCTGGCACGGATATGGCTTGTACGGATCTGGATCCGTTTAACTTTTCCGCACGTGTCAGAGTGCCGGGCAATACCACCTACTTCCAGGAGGACGCTGTCGTCCGCGTGGAATGGCAGGTATACAGCGACAGGGCCAGCACTACGCCATTGGGGGATCCTGTATCGTTCAACTCGCTACCGTTGACACCGGATATGGTTTCAAATGGTTTCTTCCTGACGATTCAGCCTTACACCACCGTCATCAGGCCTGCTGGGCGCAACTCAGTCAGCATTCAATACTTTGCGATGGTTAATGGCGTTGAGGAGCCATCTGAGAAGGGCTTTACAACGACGCTGTTCGCAAACCGGTCTACGCCGCCACTGTACTGCGAGGAGCTGCCGGTTCTCGGGGAGGATGAATAGTCAATACACGTTGTTCAAAGGGCGCTTCGGCGCCCTTTGGTTTTCACCTGTCATGAGCTTCCTTGCGTAGTTGCGTTACCCCATTCCCGCCATTGATACGCGATTTTCCTTAGGATGGTTCGGATAATTCCTACATCCGTCGTTAGTGCTCACCGGTAATTTTGCGGGCCTTAACTGGCCAGTTTCCACTGCATTCGAAACAGGCCGAATTTTTCTGTTATGGAACGCCTGTTGAACGAGTGAGTGATCATGAATACCCAGTCTATTTTTAAGTTAAATCCTTTAGCCTTCGTCGTTAAGGTTGCGTCGATTGCATCACTGTTAGCTCTCGCTCCGCACGCTCAGGCAAGGCTGATCGAAAATCGAACCGAGACCATTGACTTTCACGACGTGCTCGACAGCTATACGTTGGAAAATGCCACGCTCAACGTGATAGAGGGGCGAACCGAGAGCGTCTATGCCGCCCGCTCCAACCTGAACCTGAGCGACTCGAGTACCGTCCTCGGCACCGTCGTTGCACAGGCGGGCTCGAACGTCAACGTGGATACCAGTCGTGTTGTGGCGCAGGGTGATTTCAATGCGGGTATCACGTTGTACAGCAGTAATGCGTTGATCAACGGCAGCGTGATTTCCAGTGCCGACTACGATGGGTTGGTGCTCAGTCGTTTCTCAGGCTCCACCGTGGGTTCCAACGCGACTGTCAATGGCAGCGTGGTTTCCGGGGCAACCGGCGGCGCAGCGGTTGGAGGCCACAGCGTGCTGAACCTGGACCGCAGCATCGTGCAGGGTACAGACGCTGGCAGTTTCGGTTTGAAGTTGCAGGGCGCAGAGGCCCATGCTCGTCAAAGTGTAATCACAGGCGGCCTTAACGGCGTAGTCCTGACGAATGAACCCCGTAGTGTGCTTGCCAATAGCTTGGTACTGGACAATACCCACGTGACTGGCGAAACCGGTGCAGCGATTGTGGTAGAAGGCCTGCTGGGCAGAGGGGCCAACGCATCGATTGAGGTGCTGAATGGCTCGACACTGTCCGGTGGCAACGGCAACCTCCTTGAGGTCAAGGATGGGTCTTCGGCCACTGTACGGGTTGATAACAGCCAACTACTGGGCAACGTGATCGTTGAGTCGGGCAGTACCACACACCTTGACTTGCAGAACCGGGCTGCGTTGACCGGTCGCCTGGAAAATGTTTCGTCGTTGAGTATCGGTAGCCAGTCGCTGTGGGACATGACCGGCAACAGCCAGGTCGGCGCCTTGAATCTGTCGGGCGGGATGATCAGGTTTGGTGCGAGTGACGCCTTTTACCAGTTGGACCTGACCAGCCTGTCAGGTAACGGTACGTTTGTGATGGGCACTGATTTTGCCCGGGGCTTGACCGACTTCCTCAACATCACGGGTTCCGCCAGCGGCAACCATCAATTGCTGCTATCCAGCAGCGGCGTCGAGCCGGTCAGTGCCAATGAGGTGCGTATTGTTCATACCGGTGGCGGTGATGCGCAGTTTTCGCTGATAGGCGGATCGGTCGATGTGGGGGCGTGGTCTTATGGGCTCAAGCAAGACGGCAATGACTGGTTCCTCGACCCGTCGTCGCGGGTCATCAGCCCTGGCACCCGCTCGGTGCTGGCGCTGTTCAATGCCGCGCCTACCGTGTGGTATGGCGAGCTGTCTTCTCTGCGTACCCGTATGGGTGAACTGCGCCACAATGGTGCTGAGTCCGGCGGATGGGTCCGCAGTTATGGCAACAAGTTCGAGGCCAAAGGTGGTGCCGGAAATGGCTACACCCAATCGCAACGCGGTTTTTCCCTCGGTGCGGATATGCCGATGATGGACAGCCCATGGCTATTGGGGGTCATGGCCGGTCATAGTGAATCAGATCTGGATGTTGGCCGTGGAACGTCGGGCACTATCAAAAGTTACTACGTCGGTGCCTATGCCACTTGGATGGATGAAGACAGTGGCTACTACTTTGACGGTGTGGCCAAGGTGAACCACCTGCGCAATGACTCCAAGGTGGGGTTGAGCGATGGCGCACAGGCCAAGGGTAACTACTCCACTAATGCCTTGGGTGTTTCGGCAGAGGTCGGGCGTAATATTCGGTTGGATGATGCGTTCTTCGTTGAACCGTTTGCCCAAGCGTCGGTGATGACTACCAAGGGCAAGAGCTACCAACTGGATAACGGGATGCAGGCCAAGGGCGATCACACCCACTCGGTCCTGGGTAAATTGGGGGTGACTGTCGGCCGTGATTTTGTGCTCGATAGCGGTAGCGTTGTACAGCCTTACTTGCGCGGTGCGGTCGCTCATGAATTTGCCAAGAACAACAAGGTGTCGGTGAATAACCAGGCTTTCAATAACGATCTCTCGGGCAGCCGTGCAGAGTTCGGTGCGGGGGTTTCGGTGTCCTTGTCCCAGAACCTGCAGTTGCATGCCGACTTCGAACATGCGAAAGGCAAGCGGATTGATCAGCCTTGGGGCGCCAACGTGGGCGTGCGTTACAGCTGGTAATCAACAATGCCCTGGATCAAGTGATAAAAAACGCCCCGGTTTCCGGGGCGTTTTTTGGCGGGTCAAACATTGAACAGGATTTGCATACGTTGATCCTTCATATTGACGTCAACGTAGTAGACGTCCAAGGCGCCACTGACATGGTTGGTTTGCTGGTTATGGATAAACTCAATCGTGCCGCGCGAGGCTGTATAAGCGGGAGGTGGCGCGTCATTGAGCTCCATATAAATAATTGAAAAACGCTCGTCGGGTTCGTCGGGCTTGAGGGTATACCGGCCGGAGGGCAATGTCGCCGGATCCGCCAGATATTGGAAAACAACGATTCGCCGGCGGTTGCCAATGCCTAAATCCCGCTGAGTGGCCTCAACCCACCAATAATCGGATTTGAGTTCATGTTTGGGGAAATCGTCCTTGAAAGCCTGAGTCGCGATCGTTCCCTGAAAGTAAACTTGGTTAGTGGACCGGCTGTTTTCACTTACCGCAGATGCAGTTGCAGTACTCATGGTTATAGTCTCCCGCTCTCGTCAATAAATGTCCTGTGAAGGCATCATTGCCCACTTGGGACAAGCCTGTTAAATGCGACGGTTTACGTTTGCCTCCTTTGCACGCGCTTTCATTCCATTGCCTTTAATGAAATATTGTCGACGATCAGAAAAGTAATGCCCTGTATTTGCAGCGTGATGTCATGAATGCCAGCGGGGACGGTGAATAAGTAGGTGTATGAATCCCAGCCTCCCTCTCCGCGTAACTCGAACTCAGGTACGTGATCGGGGGTTATATGAAACATTACAACCCCATGGCCGCCGGTTGGTGTTTGTGCATCGATAGAGAAGACCAGCGCCTGCTCGGGAACGACCCTGATGTCCTGCTCGATATAAGCGCCCAGATTCAACTGACACCGTTGATCGTGGAAGGTCGCGGAATTGGGTGGCGGTGACGAAGTCCATTCATCGCCGTTGCGTGAGAAGTCCCCGTTACCGATCAACTCAATCGGTATGATCGTCCCTTCTTCCTCCACTAGCCTGACGTTATCGAACCAGACGTCCCCCGACGTTCCTGTCAATTGCACGGTTGCGCTGACAGTGCCTGTGGGAGGCGTGAACGTTAATGACTGACGCAACCAGCCTTGGTTGCCGGACATCGATATCGATTCATTGACCCCCGAAGGCTGAAAAACCACCGTTATCGAGCCGGTACCTCTGTAAGTAATCAGCGTAAACAGGCTGAGGGTATAGACCGTTGCCTCAACCACAGGTACCGTTTGCTCAGCCATTCCTTGAGTTCTGACGATGCAACTGTGCTGGGAAAAATCAACCCTGCCGGGAAGTGTCGCGGTGGCTGTCCAATGGGTTCCATGGTCGATAAAGTTTCCATTCAGGATCAGATTCTTATTTAACGGAACAAGTGGTGACATGGCGTGCTCCCGCAGGCTTTGATACCCGTCATGGCCCGTGCTTTTTGACAAGTGGCTTTATTCAGCGCCATTAACGCCTTGCCCACAACTGTCAGAATTCACAGGTTTGCTCGCCATTCGTCGCCTTTTCTATGCTCCCGCTAAAACGCTCAGCCAGGCGGAGCCGAACAACAGCAACGCCATACCTTGGTTAAAACGCTGCATGGCCTTGGTCGAGCGAAACACCCGGCTCGACCCCACCCCCAGCAACGCCCACGCCCCCAGGCACGGCAACGAAATCATAAAAAACGCCAACGACAGGTACAGCACATGGCTCTGGCGCGCCTCACCGTTGTCGGCAAACACACTGACCACCGCCAGCGCCATCATCCAGGTCTTGGGGTTGACCAATTGCAGGCTGGCGGCGCCGGCCAGGCCCAGGCGTTTTTGCGGGGTGTTCGGGTCGATGGCTTCGGCCGGCGCGCGGAAGATCTGCCATGCCAGATAGCTGAGCCAGGCCACGCCCACCCATTGCATCGCGGCCTGCACCCTGGGCAATTGCGCCAGCGACTGGCCCACGCCCGAGCCCACCAGCAACACAATTCCCGCAGCCCCCAGACAGGCACCCAATACGATAGGCAGTGCAGCCTTGAGCCCATAACGCGCGCTGTTGCTCAGCACCAGGATGTTGGTGGGGCCGGGGGTGATGGAGGCAACGAAGGCAAATAACAGGAAGGGCAGTAACGGGGAGGACATGCTGGGGACTCCAGTGAATCGTTCAGTGGCGTCCATCCTCACAAGCCTGTGCGTTACTGTCTGGAAGATTTGAGCAGCGCTTGCGGTACGCGGCCGGTGTCAAGCCGTAGGCGCGCACGAACCAGCGGCCCAGGTGACTTTGATCGGCAAAGCCCAGGGCAATCGCCATATCCGCCGGTTGCTCGCCCTTGGCCAACAAATGCCGGGCACGGGCCAAGCGCAGTTGTACGAGGTAGGCATGCGGCGGCAGGCCGAAGGCGCTCTTGAACGCGCGGGTCAGGCGGAAGCGGTCGACGCCACAGGCTACGGCCAGTTCGTCCATGCCGACGTCTTGATGCAAGTGGGCATGCAGGTATTCGCGGGCCTTATGGGCGACCAGTGGCAAGCGTGGATCGTCACGGTAGCGCGCGCGCCACGCCAGGTGACCGGTGAGGCGCTCCAGCAATTGGTCCATGACACGCTGGCGCACGATGCGCAATTCACCGCTGTGCAGCGTCTGGAACGCCTGGCTGGTGGCGATGGCCAGGCGTGGATCGCTGGTCAAGGTCGTGGCGAAACCCAGTTGGCTGTTGAGCGGCGCTTCTTCGAACACCGCACTCACTTCCCGCGCCAGCCACTGCGGGTCGAGGTACAGCATGTGGTAGGTAAAGCCGTCCGGCGTGGGCGCGTCACCGTCATGCAATTCACCGGGCTCCACCAGGAACACCTGGCCGGGCACGCTGTTGTGCCGGGTGCGGCGGCAGTTGAACTGCTGCACGCCTTGTTCGGTGACGCCGACCAGATAGCTGTCATGCCAGTGGGGGTCGTAGGCGTGGCCCTCGAAATGCGCGCGCAGGGTCTCGATGCCGGTGTCGGCGTCCTGGGACAGATCGATCCAATTATGCGCAGCCATGAAACACCGGGACGGAATGTGTAAGGGTATTAGCGCCCACCGACACCTGAGCGTCTAGAAGGTTTGTGCAGCCTAGCCGAACAGCCCGGCGGCGATGTTGATCGAGAACCCCAGGATCGCCGTATTGAACAAAAAGCCGATCAGCGACTGCCCCAGCACCACCTTGCGCATGCCGCGGGTGGCGACGCCGACGTCAGAGGTTTGCACCGCCACGCCGATGGTGAAGGAGAAATACAGGAAGTCCCAGTAGTTCGGCGTCAACAGCCCTTCGGCAAACCGCAACGCCGGCTCCTTGCCATTCCAGGTGTAATACAGGCGGGCGTAATGCACGCTGAAAATCACCCCGATCAACAGCCATGAACCGATCACCGTCAGCCCGGTAAACCCGTAGTGCAGCAGGCGCTCGGACGTGGCCAGGTCTTTGCTGCCCACCAGTTCGAAGGTGATGGTGGCCAGGCTCGCGATGGCGGCGATGCACACGGTGAACAGCACCAGCCCGGCGTTTTCGTCCTCGATTTCGGCGATACGCTTCACATCGTCGGCCTTGGCACGGCTGGTCAGCCACAGCATCAGCACCAGGTAGGTCCAGACCCCGGCGTTCCAGCCGATGAGGATTTTGCTGGCGAGGGTGTCGGCCGGCGCCAGGATGCCGACGGCAAGGCCGAGCACAGCGGCGGCGGAGAGGCGAGGGTGGGTACGGGCTAGAAAGGGCATGGCAGCTCACAGATGGTTACCTGTGAGCACCTTAGCGCATTTTTGTTGTGGCAAGCGGGCTTGCCACCGTTACAGTGTCCCCCCAAAAGCCTTAGCGCTTTTTGCGCACCAGCTTCATGACCACCACAAAGAACACCGGCACAAACACCACCGCCAGGGTCGCGGTGATCATCCCGCCGATGACCCCGGTACCAATCGCCTGCTGGCTCGCCGAACTGGCACCGGTGGCAATCGCCAAGGGCACCACGCCGAGGATAAACGCCAGCGAGGTCATGATGATCGGGCGCAACCGGAGTCGTGCGGCTTTCAGGGTGGCGTCGATCAGGTCTTCGCCCTGGTCATACAGGTCCTTGGCGAACTCGATGATCAGGATCGCGTTCTTCGCCGACAAGCCGATGATAGTGATCAGGCCGACCTTGAAAAACACATCGTTGGGCATGCCCCGCAAAGTCACCGCCAGCACTGCGCCGAGCACGCCCAGCGGCACCACCAGCAACACCGACGTCGGGATCGACCAGCTTTCATACAGCGCCGCCAGGCACAGGAACACGATCAGCAGCGACAGGCCCAACAGGATTGGGGCCTGGGAGCCGGACAAACGTTCCTGCAACGACAACCCGGTCCACTCCTGGCCCAGGCCTGCCGGCAATTGGCTGACCAGGCGCTGGATTTCCTCCATCGCCTCGCCGGTGCTGTGGCCGGGTGCGGCCTCGCCGGAAATGGCGATGGCAGGGTAGCCGTTATAGCGCGTCAGTTGCGCCGGGCCCTGGGTCCATTTGGCTTCGACAAACGCCGACAGCGGTACCATCTTTCCATCCTTGTTGCGCACGTGGATCTTCATCAAATCCGCCACCTGGCTGCGCTGGTCGCCTTCGGCCTGTACCACCACGCGCTGCATGCGGCCCTGGTTAGGGAAGTCGTTGACATAGGCTGAACCGATGGCCGAAGACAGCACATTGCCCACATCCGCAAACGAGACGCCCAGCGCGTTGGCCTGCTTGCGGTCGACTTCCAGCTGCACTTGCGGCGCCTCGGCCAGGGCGCTTTCGCGCACGTTGGCCAGGATCGGGCTTTTTCCGGCGGCGTCGAGCAATTCGGTACGCGCCGCCATCAAGGCTGCATGGCCTACACCGCCGCGGTCCTGCAAGCGGAACTCGAAACCGCTGGAGGTGCCCAGGCCGTCCACCGGGGGCGGCAGGATTGCATAGGCAATCGCGTCCTTGAGTTCGCTGAAGGCCATGTTGGCGCGGTCGGCAATCGAGGCGGCGGAGTCATCGCTGCCGCGTTCCGACCAGTCCTTGAGCGTAGTAAACGCCAGCGCGGCGTTTTGCCCGGAGCCGGAGAAGCTGAAGCCCATGATCATGGTGGTGTCACCCACCCCTGGCTCCCCGGCGTTAAGCGCTTCGATCTGTTCGGCCACCTGCACCGTGCGGTTCTTGCTCGCGCCGGGCGGCAGCTGGATGTCGGTGATGGTGTAGCCCTGGTCTTCCACCGGCAGGAACGAGGAGGGCAGGCGGCTGAACATCAGCCCCAGGCCCACCAGCAGCACCAGGTAGATCAGCAGGTAACGGCCGCTGCGCTTGAGGGCATAGGCGACCCAGCCTTCGTAACGGTCGGTGAGTTGCTCGAAGCGCTTGTTGAACCAGCCGAAGAACCCGCCCTTGGCATGGTGCTCGCCCTTGGCAATCGGCTTGAGCAGCGTGGCGCACAGGGCTGGGGTCAAGGTCAGGGCGAGGAAGGCCGAGAACAGGATCGAGGTGGCCATCGACAGCGAGAACTGCTGGTAGATCACCCCCACCGAGCCGGCCATGAACGCCATCGGCAGGAACACCGCGACCAGCACCAGGGTAATGCCGACGATGGCGCCGGTGATCTGGCCCATGGCTTTTTTCGTCGCCTCCTTGGGCGACAGGCCCTCGGTGGCCATGATCCGCTCGACGTTCTCCACCACCACGATGGCGTCATCCACCAGGATGCCGATGGCCAGCACCATGCCGAACATGGTCAGCACGTTGATCGAGAAGCCCAGCAACAGCATGGTGGCGAAGGTGCCCATCAGCGCGATCGGCACCACCAGCGTCGGGATCAGGGTGTAGCGCACGTTCTGCAGGAACAGGAACATCACCGCGAACACCAGGGCCATGGCTTCGAGCAGGGTGTAGACCACCTTGGTGATCGAGACCTTGACGAACGGCGAGGTGTCGTACGGGATCTTGTACTCCACATTGGCCGGGAAATAGCGCGACAGCTCGTCCATCTTCGCCCGCACCAGGGTCGCGGTGTTCAGCGCATTGGCCCCGGGCGCCAGTTGCACGCTGACGGCGGTGGACGGCTTGCCGTTCAGGCGCGTGGAAAACTGGTATTCCTGACTGCCCACTTCTACCCGCGCCACATCGCCGATGCGCACGGTGGAGCCGTCCGGGTTGGCCTTGAACACGATATCGGCGAATTCCGCCGGCGTGGACAGCTGGCCCTTGACCAGGATCGCGGCGGTGATTTCCTGGGTCCTGGTACCCGGCAAGTCACCGATGCTGCCGGCCGAGACCTGGGCGTTCTGTGCGCTGATCGCGGCATTCACGTCGGCCGGCGTGAGGTTGAAGCCGATCAGTTTCTGCGGGTCGATCCAGATGCGCATGGCGCGTTCGGCACCGTACAGCTGGGCCTTGCCGACCCCGTCCAGGCGCTTGAGCTCGTTCATCACGTTGCGCGCCAGGTAATCGCTGAGCGCCACATCGTCGAGCTTGCCGTCGTTGGAGGTGAGGGTCACCAGCAGCAGGAAACCGGCGGAGACTTTCTCCACCTGCAAACCCTGCTGGGTCACGGCCTGGGGCAGGCGCGGCTCCACCGCCTTGAGGCGGTTTTGCACATCGACCTGGGCCATTTCCGGGTTGGTGCCGGGCTGGAACGTGGCAGTAATCGTTGCCGAGCCGAGGCTGCTCTGGGATTCGAAATACAGCAGGTGATCGGCGCCGTTGAGCTCCTGCTCGATCAGGCTGACCACGCTTTCATCCAGGGTCTGGGCCGAGGCGCCCGGGTACACCGCGTAGATTTCCACCTTCGGCGGCGCGACGTTGGGGTACTGGGCCACCGGCAACTGCGGGATGGCCAGCAAGCCGGCCAGCAGGATAAACAGGGCGACCACCCAGGCGAAGATCGGGCGGTCAATAAAGAACTGCGGCATTGTCAAAGATCCTTATTGGCCGGAAGCCTGGGCAACGGGTGTGGGGCTGTCATCGACCTCGACTTTTTCACCGGGGCGCGCGTGCTGCAGGCCTTCGACGACGATACGGTCGCCGGGCTTGAGGCCATGGCTGACCACCCAGCGGTCAGCGATCACCGCACCCAGTTCCACCGGCTGCTGGCTGACGGTCTGCTCGGCGTCGAGCAGCAGCACCATGGGGATGCCGGCGCTGTCGCGGGTGATGGCGCGTTGCGGCACGCTGATGCCCTGTTTGTCGACGGCCTGCTCCAGGCGGACCCGTACGAAGCTGCCGGGCAACAGGTCGAGGTCCGGGTTGGGGAACTCGCTGCGCAGGATGATCTGCCCGGTGCCCGGGTCGACGCTGATCTCGGCGAACAGCAACTTGCCCGGCAGCGGGTAGAGGCTGCCATCGTCCTGGATCAACGTGGCCTTGGCCTGGTCCTGGCCTACCTGCTTCAAGCTGCCGGCGCGGAAGGCGCGGCGCAGGTCGTTGAGCTCGCGGGTGGACTGGGTGAGGTCGGCGTGGATCGGGTCCAGTTGCTGGATGATCGCCAGGGGCGTGGCTTCGTTCTGGCCCACCAGTGCCCCTTCGGTCACCAGGGCGCGGCCGATGCGCCCGGAAATCGGCGCGGTCACGGTGGCGTAGCCCAGGTTCAACCTGGCGCGCTCGACGGCGGCCTTGTTGGCGGCGACTTCGGCGTTGGTCTGGCGCAGGTTGGCGCGGGCGTTGTCGTAGTCCTGGCCGCTGATGGCATTGCCTTCCACCAGTTGGCTGTAGCGCTGCTCCTGCAGGCGCGCCTGGAACGCATTGGCCTCGGCCTTGCTCAGGTTGGCCTGGGCGCTGTCCAGGTCAGCCTTGAACGGTGCCGGATCGATGCGAAACAACACGTCGCCCTGTTTGACGTCATGGCCTTCCTTGAACACCCGTTGCATCACCACCCCGGCCACCCGTGCGCGCACTTCGGCGATGCGTGGCGCGGCGATGCGTCCGCTCAATTCGCTGGTGATGGAGAGGGGCTTGGCCTCAAGGGTTTCGATGCGCACTTTGGCCAGGGGCATTGGCGGCGCTTCGTCGGCCGATTGGTCACAGGCACTCAGGGCCAGCGTCAGGGCCAACAGGCAGAATGGCGCAAACAGATTCTTCGACATGCTCTTATCCCAATATTGACTGGCGCATCCTAAGGGCACCTGCGCCGTGGTGCTGTGAAGCTGTGTAGGTCGTCTGTGAAGAAATGTAAGGTGCGGCGCGCGGGGCGCCGAGGGCGTATATCCTTGCACAATCCTGCAACACACCAACAAACCGCATTATTTGGAAACACCATGCCCAACATCCTCCTGGTGGAAGACGACGCCGCACTCTCCGAGCTGATTGCCAGCTACCTGGAACGCAATGGCTACCACGTCAGTGTGCTCAGCCGTGGCGACCACGTCCGCGAGCGCGCGCGCCTCGACCCGCCGGACCTGGTGATCCTCGACCTGATGCTGCCCGGCCTCGACGGCCTGCAAGTGTGCCGCCTGCTGCGCGCCGACTCGGCGGGCCTGCCGATCCTGATGCTCACCGCCCGCGACGACAGCCACGACCAGGTGCTGGGCCTGGAAATGGGCGCCGACGACTACGTGACCAAACCCTGCGAGCCGCGTGTGCTGCTGGCGCGGGTGCGCACCTTGCTGCGGCGCAGCAGCCTGTCCGAGCCCCAGGTGGCCAACGACCAGATCCTGATGGGCAACCTGTGCATCGACCTGTCGGAGCGCACCGTGACCTGGCGCGAGCAGGCGGTGGAGTTGTCCAGCGGCGAATACAACCTGCTGGTGGTACTGGCCCGGCACGCGGGCGAGGTGCTCAGCCGCGACCAGATCCTGCAACGCCTGCGCGGTATCGAGTTCAACGGCACCGACCGTTCGGTGGACGTGGCCATTTCCAAGCTGCGCCGCAAGTTCGACGACCACGCCGGTGAAGCGCGCAAGATCAAGACCGTATGGGGCAAAGGCTACCTGTTCAGCCGTTCCGAGTGGGAATGCTGACCGATGTTTCGTGTACTGCTACGCCTTTACCTGATCACCATCATTACCTACAGCGCGGCGATCTTCCTGATTCCCAAGCTGGTGATCCAACTGTTCGAGCACCGTTACCTGGACTACAACGTCGAGCAGTCCCGAGGCATGCAGAAGCTGATCGTCAAGCAGTACCTGCGCGCGCCGGTGGAGCGCTGGTCCCAGGTGACCGAGCAACTGGGACGTGACTTCGCCCCCCTCAAAGTGCAATTGCTGTTGCGCCAGGACGCCAGCTACACCACGCAGGAAGCCAAACTGCTGGAGCAGGGCAACCCCGTGATTCACCTGGGGGAGTTCGGCTGGATGGAGGACATCAGCTCGCCGCTCAACGAGCAGTTCGTGGTCAAGCTGACCATTCCGCCAGACCCGCTGGACATGAACCTGTTGTACTGGTCGATGAACGTGCTGATCGGTGCGGCGTTGCTGGCCTGCCTGCTGTTCTGGCTGCGTCCGCACTGGCGCGATCTCGAACGCCTGAAAAGCACCGCCACGCAACTGGGCAAAGGCAACCTGGCCGAGCGCACACACATCCCGGCCAGCTCCAATATCGGCAGCCTGGCAGCGGTGTTCGATACTATGGCCGACGACATCGAACACCTGCTCAACCAACAGCGCGACCTGCTCAACGCGGTCTCCCACGAACTGCGCACGCCCCTTACGCGCCTGGATTTCGGCCTGGCCCTGGCGCTGTCGGAAGACTTGCCGGAGGCCAGTCGCCAGCGCTTGCATGGCCTGGTTGCGCATATTCGCGAGCTGGATGAATTGGTGCTGGAGTTGTTGTCCTACAGCCGCCTGCAAAACCCGGCGCAATTGCCCGAGCGTGTGGAGGTGGTGCTCGATGAGTTTATCGACAGCGTGCTCGGCAGTGTCGATGACGAACTGGAAAATCCCGAGATCGTCATCGATGTAGCACTCGACTGCGCTGTGGAACGCTTCAGCCTCGACCCGCGCCTCACCGCCCGTGCCCTGCAGAACCTGCTGCGCAATGCCACGCGTTACTGCGACAAGCGCATTCAGGTGGGCGTCAAGGTCTGCGCCAAAGGCTGTGAAATCTGGGTGGATGACGATGGCATCGGCATTCCGCTGGACCAGCGCGAGCGTATCTTCGAGCCTTTTTACCGTCTCGACCGCAGCCGCGACCGCGCCACCGGTGGCTTTGGCCTGGGCCTGGCCATCAGCCGGCGAGCCCTCGAGGCCCAAGGCGGCACCCTGACCGCACTGGCCTCGCCGTTGGGCGGCGCACGGTTCCGGGTGTGGTTGCCCACGGCTGCCGATTAGAAAATCTCCCGGGGAAGGCGCACACTGTGCCCCCGCTTTACCCGAGGAGAGATTGGCAATGACTGGTGTCCACACGTCTGCTCAACGAGGTTTCTCTACCCAGGCCGCCACCTACGCCCAGGGCCGGCCGAATTATCCCAGGCAACTCACGGGCTGGCTCACGGATGTACTCGGCGTCGATGGGCACTCACGGGTGATCGACCTGGGCGCCGGCACCGGCAATTTCACGCGCCTGCTCAGCACCCTGGCACCGACGTTGATCGCCGTCGAACCGGTGCAGGCCATGGGTGCGCAGTTGACCCGGCTGTTGCCGGACGTGCGCCTGGTCAACGGCACCGCCGAAGCCATCCCCCTGGAAACCGCCAGCGCCGACGCGGTGGTCTGCGCGCAAGCCTTTCACTGGTTCTCCACCCAGGCCGCGCTGGCGGAAATCCACCGCGTGCTCAAGCCCGAAGGGCGCCTCGGGCTGGTGTGGAATGTGCGCGATGAGTCGGTGGACTGGGTAGCGGCGATCACTGCGATCATTACGCCCTACGAGGGTGACACCCCGCGTTTTCACTCCGGACGCTGGCGCGAAGCCTTCGACGGCAAGTACTTTTCCGACCCCGAAATGACCTGTTTCCCCTATAGCCACGTCGGCAGCCCCCAGGAAGTGATCATGGATCGCTTCCTCTCCGTGAGCTTTATTGCTGCGTTGCCCGAGGCTGAAAAAGCCCTTGTGAGCGAGCAGTTGCGTGGCTTGATCGCCAGCCATCCGGCCCTGAAGGACCGCGACACGGTGGCGTTTCCTTATCAGACCCAGGCGTATGTCTGTCGTCGACTGCCATAAAAGGCATAAAGTCAGATCATATTGATATAAGTCGTTATAAGAAAAATCGCTATCCTGCGGCCAGAAATTTATAAGGCCGCGGGTAGCGTTGATGGAAGTGGGTAACTTTGGTTTTGTAATTGCGGGCCTGATCGTTGGTTTTATCGTCGGCATGACCGGTGTCGGCGGGGGCTCCTTGATGACCCCGATCCTGTTGTGGTTCGGCATCAACCCGGCCACGGCCGTGGGCACTGACCTGCTGTACGCGGCCATCACCAAATCCGGTGGTGTGCTGGTCCACAGCAAGAACAAGAACATCGACTGGACCATCACCGGCTGGCTGACCCTGGGCAGCGTGCCTGCGGTGTTGCTGACCCTGTGGTTCCTCGCCAGCCTGCACACCGACCCCAGCGCCATGAACGCGGTGATCAAGCAGGCCCTCGGCGTGGTGCTGCTGCTGACCGCCCTGGCGATCCTGTTCAAGCAACGCCTGCTGGCATTCGCCCAGCGCCACGCGGGCGATCATTACCATATGAACCCGCGCAACCTGAATGCCCTGACCGTGGTGACCGGTGCGGTGCTGGGGACCATGGTTGCGCTCACCTCCATCGGCGCCGGCGCCCTCGGCACCGTCGCGCTGTTTATCCTCTATCCGTTCCTGGCCACGCGCCGCCTGGTCGGCACCGAGATCGCCCACGCCGTGCCCCTGACCCTGGTGGCGGGCCTGGGCCATGCCGGCATGGGCAATATGGACTGGCACCTGCTGGGCTTTCTGCTGATGGGGTCGCTGCCGGGCATTTACTTCGGCAGCCACATGACCGGCAAGGTCCCGGACGGCGTATTGCGCCCGTGCCTGGCGATCATGTTGATGACCATCGGCTACAAATTGGCCTTTTGAGGCGTACACAGGATTCAAATACACAGGGGCCAAATGTGGGAGGGGGCAAGCCCTAATGCCAGTCAGTTAAGGAGGAACACTGTAACTGTGGTGAGCGGGCTTGCCCCGCGTTGGGCTGCGTAGCAGCCCCAAAACACAGCCCCGGACCTGCCTGGCACACTGCAGCGCTCTTATTGGGGCTGCTGCGCAGCCCAACGCGGGGCAAGCCCGCTCACCACAGGTTACTGTTTGCCCGTTCTATCTCTTAACTGATCGGCATAGCCCCCTCCCACAGTTTTGACCCCGCTCAGCCTCAGGCTTTCGCCGGGCCATTGCCGATCTGCCACACAAACGGCGGCTCGGTGCCATTGATCACCCAGTCCCCCACGATCCGCGCCTTGTAGATCACCGGGTTGTGCGACGACACGGTCCGCGCATTGCGCCAATGGCGGTCGAGGGACTTGCCCTGGCGCACATCCGACGCCCCCAGGGCGTTGAACAACTCACTGGTGGCGCGCTGGATCAGCTCCGACACCACCACTTGCGCGGTGGCTGACTCGATTTCGGCCGCGACGTTGGCTTCGCGCTCGGCGACTTCATCCCCACCGAACCGCGCCAGGTACGCCCGCTGCGCCGGCACAGCGGCTTTCAGCGCGCTGGCTTCGGCGGCGTAGACCAGGGCGGCGACTTCGCCCACCACCTGCTGGATCTGGGCATCCTGGCTGACGTGCTGGGCATTGCCGTGGCTGTAGATGCGCTTGCGGCTGCGCACCTGGTGGGCCACATCGCGCAACGCGGCACGGCCGATACCGGCGAGGCTGGCCAGCAGGACAAGTTGGTAGAACGCGGTCTGGTATTTGAAGCGGGTCGCGAAGTCGATGACGTTTTCCGCCTCCACCACCGCATCGGTAAAGCGCGAGGTGCCGCTGCCGGTGGTGCGCTGGCCAAAGCCGTCCCAGTCATCGCTGTGTTCCACGCCGGGCTGGCGCGCGCGGGTGGCGGCGATCACATCGCCGCCGGTGTCGCTGCGCTGGGCGTACACGTCGATCCAGTCGGAGAAAATACTGCCGGTGCTGTAGAACTTTTCACCGTTGAGTTTCCACCGATCGCCGTCCGGGCTGACCTTGGTGACAACCTCGCCGATGGCCACGGTGCCGATTTCGGTCCAGGCGCAGCCGACGATGTCGCCGTCGACAAAGCGCTTGAACCACAGGTCGCGGCCGGCACTGGGCGGCGCATTCAGGCGGTCTTCGGCAAAGGCGAAATGCCCGCGCAGGGCCTGGGGCACATTGGAGTCGGCCTCGGCCAGTTCGATCAGCAGTTCGAACAGTTGCGGCAGCGAAGCACCGCCACCGCCATATTCCACCGGCACCCGCACCGCGCCGAAGCCGGCTTCCTTGAGCCACTGGATCGGTTCATGGGGCAGGGCGCGGGTTTGTTCGCGCTCCACCGCGCCAGCGGCGATGCGCTGGAAAATCGGACGAAAGCGCGCCGCCAGCGTGGGGTAGTCGACGCCGACAGACAACGGGTTGATAACGTGGTGTTCGGTCATGAGCAAGGCTCCGGGGCAGTGATCGGTGCCGGGAGTGATTGCACACTCCGTGCCGGGTGCCAGGCCCAATGTTTACGGGGGGATGCACGCTGTTTACTGTTGCTCCAGCAACAGCAAACCGACAAAGCGCTGCAATCCCTGACATTGGCATTCCAAGCTTCCCAGCCCCGAATTCGTGTCGCAACCCTTGTGGCGCGGGCGTTTGCCCGCGTCTGGCACGCTTGCTGCTCAACCCCTCAGTACATTCCTTAGTGCGAGGTACCGTTCGATGAGTCAGCAAGCCGTGAAATTTGCCTATTGGGTGCCCAACGTCAGCGGTGGGCTGGTGGTCAGCAAGATCGAACAACGTACCCACTGGGGCATCGACTACAACCGCAAACTGGCGCAATTGGCCGAGGAAGCCGGCTTCGAATACGGCCTGACCCAGATCCGCTTCACCGCCGGCTACGGCGCCGAGAACCAGCATGAGTCCGTGGCGTTCAGCCATGCCTTGCTGGCCGCTACCACCAGGCTCAAGGTTATCGCCGCGATCCTGCCCGGCCCATGGCAACCGGCGCTGGCGGCCAAGCAACTGGCGACCATCGACCAGCTCACCAATGGCCGCATTGCGGTGAACATCGTCAGTGGCTGGTTCAAGGGCGAGTTCCAGGCCATCGGCGAACACTGGCTGGAGCACGACGAGCGCTATCGCCGTTCCGAAGAATTCATCCGCGCCCTCAAAGGCATCTGGACCCAGGACGACTTTACCTTCAAGGGCGACTTCTACCGTTTCAACAATTACACCCTCAAGCCCAAGCCCCTGGGCCAGCCGGAAGTGTTCCAGGGCGGCAGCTCGCGGGCCGCGCGAGACATGGCGGCCCGCGTGTCGGACTGGTACTTCACCAACGGCAACACCCCGGAAGGCATCAAGGCCCAGGTCGATGACATTCGCGCCAAGGCCGCCGCCAACAACCATTCGGTCAAGGTCGGCGTGAATGCGTTCATCATCGCCCGCGACACCGAGGAAGAAGCCCGCGCCGTGCTCGCAGAGATCATCGACAAGGCCGACCCGGAAGCCGTGAACGCCTTTGGCGACGCGGCCAGGCAGGCCGGCAAGGCATCACCCGAAGGCGAGGGCAACTGGGCCAAGTCGAGCTTTGAAGACCTGGTGCAGTACAACGATGGCTTCAAGACCAACCTGATCGGCACCCCGCAGCAGATTGCCGAGCGCATCGTCGCACTCAAGGCAGTGGGCGTGGACCTGGTGCTGGCGGGCTTCCTGCACTTCCAGGAAGAAGTGGAGTACTTCGGCAAACGTGTATTGCCGCTGGTGCGCGAGCTGGAAGCCAAGGCCGGGATCAAGCAGGTGGCCTGACCAGGGTTTTCTCCAGGCGCAGGGCCGGGGTGTGGTCTGCGTAGTAGTCGTTGACCTGGGCGAAACGCCGGTAGCCGTTGCGTTCATACAGCGCCAGGGCGCCGCGGTTGTCGGTGCGCACCTCCAGGCGCAGGTGGGCGCACCCGTGCGTCACCCCGCAGGCCTCGACATGGCTGAGCAACTGCTTGCCCAGCCCGAGGCCGCGTGCGTGCTCGGCAATGGCGATGGAATACAGGCGCGCGAACACGCTGCCACGACGAAACAGCACCAGCGCATAACCGAGCAACTGCCCGTCCTGTTCCGCCACCAGCAACTGGCCGTGGGCGCGGCTGATCATCCAGTGAAAACTGCGCGATGAGAGCCGGTCGGTGGTGAAACACTGGTGCTCCAATGCCACTAATGCCGGTATATCACCGGGTAATGCAATGCGAGAGAAAAGAGCCATATAACCGCCGTAAAAGTTGCGTAACGAAACGGGACTTCCCTAAAAGATCGTGCTTAATAGAAAAGGTCGAGTTCTCTAAAGCGGATCAAATATTATGTCGGCGGTACAAGGTCATTGGCGTGAAGTATCCGAGCAAATCGTCGCGGCGACAATAACATCGAAGGGCTTTTTTTCTTCGCCGCCTCGAAGTAACAGTCAAGTGGTGATCATTGTTGAACGCAAGGAAGATTGGGCCTCCTACTTTCCCAGCGAAGACATCGTCACCGCCCAGGAGTACCTGGAGCAAACCCGCCAGAACGAGTCAGGCAAGCGGGTGCAGGTGATCAACCTGTGCCGCAGCTACAAGTACCTGGGGCACGGCTACTACTGCTCGTTGCTGGCCGAAGCGCGCGGACACAAGGTGATTCCTTCGATGCGCACCATCAGTGAGCTGACCAGGAAGTCGCTGTACGGCCTGGCGCTGGACGACTTGGATAAAACCCTTGATAAAGCCTTGAGTCATCACCTCTACAGTAATACCGAAGGGTTTACCCTGACACTTTACTTCGGCAGGACCACTATAGAGCCGTTGCAGGAATTGGCCCGCCAGTTGTTTGAAACATTCCCATGTCCGATCTTGTTAGTTGAGTTCAGAAAACATAACGGTTGGCATATCGTAGGGGTCAAGTCCGGCGTATTGCACAAGTTACGCGACGACCAGGAAGATCAATTCGCCCACGCCCTCGATAACTTCAGCCGCAGGATCTGGCGCCAGCCCCGTTCACGGCGCCTGGCCCGTTATGACCTGGCGATCCTCCATGATCCCCAGGAGCAATTGCCGCCGTCCAATGCCAAGGCTTTGGATAACTTCATCCGCGTCGGCAAGGGCCTGGGCATCGATGTGGAACTGATCGAGCGCAAGGACTACGCGCGCCTGGCCGAATACGACGCCTTGCTGATCCGCGAGACCACCAGTGTCGACAACCATACCTACCGCTTTGCCAAAAAAGCCGAAAGTGAAGGCCTGGTGGTGATGGACGACCCGGCGTCGATCCTGCGTTGTACCAACAAGGTCTACCTTACCGACCTGCTCAACAGCCATCAGTTGGGTATGCCTGCCACCGAGATTCTCTACAAGGAACGACCGCAGGACTTTGAACGGGTCGGCGAGCGCCTCGGGTTTCCGCTGGTGTTGAAGATTCCCGACGGGTGTTTCTCCCGTGGCGTGATCAAGGTCGAAAGCCAGGCAGCCTTGCTCAAGGCCACCGCCGAGTTGTTCGAGCATTCGGTGCTGCTGCTGGCCCAGGAATTCTTCTACACCGAGTATGACTGGCGCATCGGCGTACTCAACCGCAAGCCGATCTTTGCCTGCCAGTACTTCATGTCCAAGGGCCATTGGCAGATCTATAACCACAAGGCCCTCGGCCAGGCCATCAACGGCGAATGCCGCACCCTGGCCGTCCATGAAGCCCCCAGGGCGGTGGTGGAACTGGCGGTGAAGACCGCCAACCTGATCGGCGACGGCCTCTACGGTGTGGACCTCAAGCAGTCCGGCGACAAGGTGGTGGTGATCGAGGTCAACGACAACCCCAACCTGGATGCCGGCATCGAAGACGCCTACCTGCAGGACGATCTGTACAGCCTGGTGCTGGAAGAGTTCGTGCGGCGCCTGGAGTTGAAACGCCAGGGCCAGGTCTGGTGAGGTTCAAGGCGGTATCTACGGCGGTGGGTGAATCAAGGGCGGGTTTGCAGGGTCAGCACTTCAAAGCCATCCGCCGTCACCGCCACCGTATGCTCCCACTGCGCCGACAGGCTGTTGTCCTTGGTCACCACCGTCCAGCCGTCTTTCAGGCTGCGCACCTTGGCGCCGCCCTGGTTGAGCATCGGTTCGATGGTGAACACCATGCCTTCACGCAGTTCCAGCCCGGTGCGAGGGCGGCCGAAGTGCAGGACCTGCGGTTCTTCATGCATCTGCTTGCCGATGCCGTGGCCGCAGTATTCACGCACCACGCTGTAGCCATTGGCCTGTGCATGGCTCTGGATCGCATGGCCGATATCACCCAGGCGCGCGCCGGGCTTGACCTGGCGGATCCCGGCCCACATCGCCTCGAAAGTCATGTCCACCAGGCGCCGCGCCTTGGGCGCGACGGTGCCGATCATGTACATCTTGCTGGAATCGGCGATAAAGCCGCCTTTTTCCAGGGTGATGTCGATGTTGACGATGTCGCCGTCCTTGAGGATTTCCTTGGCGCTGGGCATGCCATGGCACACCACCTCGTTGATCGAGGTGTTGATGGAGAAGGGGTAGTCGTATTGCCCGAGGCTGGCGGGGCGGGCTTTCAATTCGTTGCGGATAAAGGCTTCGACGGCGCTGTCCAGTTCCAGGGTGGAACGGCCGGCGGCGACAAAACCGTCGAGCATGTCGAACACTTGGGCCAGCAGGCGTCCGGACTCGCGCATCACAGCCAGTTGGGCGGCGGTCTTGATCATCAGCTGCGCCCCCGGATCAGGTCGGGCTTGTCCAGCAACAGTTTGTTGATCAGCTCGTGGTAGGGCAGGCTGGGATTGAGTTCGGCGAGCAGGCCGACCTTGATCCAGAACTCGGCCTGGGCGTTGATGGAGCGGTCCATGGCCGCACTGGCCAGCCGGAGTTGTTCGTGCAGTTGGTCGCTGATCTTGACGATGCCCATGAGGTTCACTGTAGTGGTTGGATATACGAATCGTATATGTTTCATATGTCGTCAGTAAACATGATGTTGACTTGATCCGGATGGCCGGTTAATTTCCAGGCATGACCTATCCAGCCTTCCGCAGCCAGCCAAGCATTATTACCGCCATTCCTCATTTGGCGGGATAGCACACGGCTGCACCCCAACCCGCCTTAGAGGCGGGTTTTGTTTGTTCCGTCTCCAGGGCCTTTAAAAACCAGGAGACACCCATGAGCACGTGCCCCGCACCGCCTACCGCTGATACGGCATTGCTTGAACACTATGTGAAAAAGATCCTCGCCGCGCCGGTCTATGACCTCGCGGTGCGTACGCCCCTGCAAGCCGTGCCGGCACTCTCGGCAATGCTCGGCAACCAGGTGCTGCTCAAGCGCGAAGACCTGCAACCGACCTTTTCCTTCAAGATTCGCGGCGCCTACAACAAGCTGGTGCAGCTTACCGGCGCGCAGAAAGCGCGCGGTGTGGTGACGGCGTCGGCGGGTAACCATGCGCAAGGCGTGGCACTGGCGGCGAAGACGCTGGGGCTCCAGGCGCGGATCGTGATGCCGTGCAGCACGCCGGAATTGAAGGTGCTGGGCGTGCGCTCCCGGGGCGCCGAAGCGGTGCTGCACGGCGAGAGCTTCCCGTTTGCCCTGGCCCATGCGCTGCAACTGGCCGAGATGTCCGGCTGCACCTTCGTTTCGCCCTTCGATGACCCGGAAGTGATCGCCGGCCAGGGCACGGTGGCCATGGAAATCCTGCGCCAGCAACAAGGCCCCTTGGACGCGATCTTCGTGCCCGTGGGCGGCGGCGGCCTGATCGCCGGCATTGCGGCCTACGTCAAATACCTGCGGCCCGAAGTGCGCATCATCGGGGTCGAGCCCGAAGGCTCCAGTTGCCTGCTCGCCGCGCTGCGGGCCGGGGAACGGGTGGTGTTGCCGAGTGTCGACGGGTTCGCCGATGGCACCGCAGTCGCGCAGATCGGCGCCTATGGCTTTGAGATCTGCCGCGATTGGGTCGACGAAGTGATCACCGTCAGCAATGACGAACTGTGCAGCGCGATGAAGTTGATCTATGACGATACGCGTTCCATCACCGAACCTTCCGGTGCGCTGGCGGTGGCGGGGGTTCGCAAGTACGTGGCCAGTCGGGGGGTAAGTGGGCAGACCTTGGTCGCGGTTAATTCAGGTGCAAATATCAACTTTGATAGTTTGCGATATGTTGCTGAAAGAGTGGCGGCACAAGTTGCAGTTTAATTCGAAGCGTGGGGTTAAACGATTAATCGAAGCGGTTCGACGATGATTTAACTGATGTGATCTAAGCTATATAAATTCCTACATTGCTTATGAAGAAAAGTTACAACAAAAACGGAATTTGCCGAGTAGGCTGGTAAAGGTAAGCGTCTTCCAGGGCTGGCGAGACGTGGCAGGCACGCGCCTGCAGACTTATAACAATCGATTGGCAAGTCTCAAAAAAGGAGAGGTTGGCCATGCTTTCGGAATTAGAACTTCGCAGCATTATTGAAGGAAGTTTCCTGCCTAAACGGTGCGAATGCACCAAAGCCGAAGATGCTTCGCTGACGATCAAGGTCTATGACGACCGCGACCGTGACCGGGTGGATTTGGAGGTCAAAGGTATCAATGCTGACAAACTCGACAGCAGTCGAGCTATTTGCAACCTCATTACCGGGTTGCGTGAAGACCTCAAGCACAGCCATGCACCTGTCCAGCAGCGGGCTGGAGGGCGCGGTTACTACTGATCGTTGGTCATGAACGGTGGGCCTGGTAAATGCCAGGCCCAATGCTGTGTATGTTTGCCCATCAATTCTGGAAATCGCAGGCTTCGGACATTTTCCGGTAGCTCACGTCTTCCACTTTGCCCGCCTTGTCCAGGAACTTGATATCCGCATCAATGACTTTGCAGTCGCCGGTTGGGGTTTCGTTCATGGCCAGGACCTTGGCAATGTTCATCGGCATGCCGTAATGATAAGGCACGGGTTTGACCGCCTGGGTTTGATCGTCAGCCTGGGCCAGGCCCGATACTGCCGACAGCGCCAGGGCGCCGCCGAGCATTAAGGTGTGCAGTTTCATGGTGGTGCTCCGCAAGTGAGTGGAATTTCACTCTCGACTTGCGGGATTAACCATCGATTAATTTTGCCCTGGCTGACAAAACCTTCATCCAAGCTGCTGGCGATACGGCAAGTCCGGCCCGGTCTTGCCGCACGTCAGTGCCGCAGCGCGGATGGCGAAGCCGAGCATGGCGTCGATCTGCGCGCGGGTCAGTTGTTGCAGGCCTTGCACCGAGTCCAGCTGGTGCTCGGTCAGCCAGGCAATCAACGCAGCCTGGAAGGTATCCCCGGCACCCACGGTATCCGCCATCACCACGCGCTGTGCCGGTTGCGACCAGGTGCCATGCTGACGGCTGAACACACTGGCGCCATCGCCGCCACGGGTGAGGAACACCAGCTGGCAACGGTGTTGCAGCCAGCCCTGCAGCACGCTTTCCGGCGACTGGCCGGGGTAGAGCAGGTGCAGGTCTTCGTCGCTGACCTTGATCAGGTCGGCATGCTTGGCCAACTCGGCGACGCGGTCGCGCCACAGTTGGATATCCGGCTGCGGATTAAGGCGCACGTTGGGGTCGAGGCTGATCAGGCGCTTGCCGCTTTCGCGCTTGACCAGGTTCAGCAGGGTGTCGCCGATCGGTTGCACCACCAGGGAGAACGAGCCGACATGCAGGCCGCGCACCTCATCGCCAAGGACCGGCAAATGCGCGACTTCCAGCAGTCGGTCGGCGCAGCCTTCACCCCGGAAGTTGTACTGCGGTGAACCGTCGGCGCCCACGGCGACCATCGACAAGGTGGTCGGCGCGGCAAACTCCACCAGGAACCGCTCGCTGACGCCTTCATCCCTGAGCACCTGCAACAGCCGGCGCCCGAGGAAGTCGTTGGACAGGCCGCCGAACAACCCGGCCTCGATGCCCAGGCGGCGCAAACCCACCGCGACGTTGAACGGTGAACCACCGGCAATCGCCTTGTAAGTGACCTTGGAGGCCTGCCCACTGGCATCTTCCTCGCTGAAAAAATCAAACAGCGCTTCACCACACACCAGATACATAGTCGTTCGCTCTTAAAGGGTTGCCACGTGCTGTTGATAGCGTTCGTAAGCCAGTTGGTAGGCGCTGACATTGGCCGCCACCGGCAGGGTACGGCTGGCGGGGTCGACGCTCACGCATTTGTCGCACAGGCTGGCCAGGGACTCGCCGGACTGGCTCCACGCCGCCTGGATCGCCGCGCCCAGGGCGGCGGCTTCGCTTTGTTCGGTGCAGATCACTTCGGTGTTCATGATATCGGCGACCATCTGCCGCCACACCGGGCTTTTCGAACCCCCGCCGATCAGGCGGATGCTCTGGCTTTGCAGGCCGGTGTGACGTAGCAGGTCGAGGCCGTAGCGCAGGCCGAAGGTGGTGCCTTCGACCACCGCGCGGCACAGGTTGGCACGGGTCAGGTTGGTCATGGTCAGCCCATGCAGGCTGCCGGTGGCGTGGGGCAGGGCGGGTACGCGTTCGCCGTTGAGGAACGGCAGCATGCTGACGCCATCGGCGCCAATCGGGGCTTGCTCGACCAGTGCGTTGAAAGCGTTGAGGTCCAGCTCGAACAACTCGCGGATCACCCCGGTAGCGTTGGTCAGGTTCATGGTGCAGATCAACGGCAGCCAGCCGCCGCTGGACGAGCAGAAGGTGGCGACCGACGCCTGGGGGCTGACATTGGGCTGGTCGGCGAAGGCATACACGGTGCCGGATGAGCCCAGGCTCATGGTGATCACGCCGGGGGCGATATTGCCCGTGCCGATGGCACCCATCATGTTGTCGCCGCCGCCACTGGACACCCTGGCATTGGGGTTGATACCCAGGCGTTCGGCGATGGCCGGCAGGATCGTGCCTACGCTTTGATCGGCTTCGATCAATGTCGGCAGCGCAGCTTCAAGGCGGCCGCTGGGGTCGATGTGCTTGAGCAGCGCCATATCCCAGGTGCGGGTGCGCACGTTGAAGTAACCGGTGCCCGAGGCATCGCCATATTCCGCGACCGCGCGGCCGGTGAGCCAGTAGTTGAGGTAGTCGTGGGGCAGCAGCACATGGGCGATGCGCGCGAACACATCCGGGTGCTGCTCGCGGGTCCACAGCAGTTTCGACACGGTGTAGCCCGGCGCAATCGCCACGCCCAGGCGCTCCAGCGAGCCACTCTCGCCGCCCAGGTAGGCCAGCAGGCGCTCGTTCTCCGGCGCGGTTTCGGTGTCGCACCACAGCTTGGCCGGGCGCAGCACCTGGCCGCTTTCATCCAGCAACACCAGGCCGTGCTGCTGGCCGGATACGCCGATGCCGAGGATGTCCTGGCCGTCCACGCCGGCCTGTTGCAAGGCGCGGTGGGTGGCTTCGGTAAAGGCGTCCAGCCATTCCTGGGTGTGCTGCTCGCGACGGCCATTGGCGCCGCTGATCAGGGTGTGCGCGGCGGCGCCCAGGCCCAGTACCTTGCCGCTGGACGCGTCGAGGACGATGGCCTTGGTGCCTTGGGTGCCGCAGTCGATGCCGAGGAACAGGTTTTGCTGGGTCATGAGGGTGTGCTCAGCAGTGTTATTTTTTTGGATTGGCAACCCGGTCCAGTGTGGGAGGGGGCTTGGCCCCTCCCACACTTAAATCGGTTTCTTCAGGAGGTGCTTCAGGGTAGCGGTTACGCCTTTGTCACGCAGGCTCCCATAGCACCGCTCGAACGCTGCCACAAACTCAGGCGAGTTGGGAATAGCCGTACCGAAAATCTCTTCCACTGCCAGCAACCGCTGGCTGATCAACCCCTCATCGCTCACCAGCCCCTGGCAGAATGCTGCGCGCGGATCGGGGATCGTGTAGCTCACGCCATTCTCATCCACACCCTTCAAATACAAGGCCCACGCCGCGACCACCAGCGCCGCACGCTCGGTCTCGCGCCCATCGACTATCAGGCGGTTGATGGTCGGCACGGTGAACTTGGGAAACTTCGACGAGCCGTCCGAACACACCCGTTCCAACTGGTCGGCAATCGCCTGGTTGGAGAAGCGGTCCACCAGGGTCTGCTTGTAGTCGCTCAGGTCGATGCCCGGTACCGGCGCCAGGTTCGGCGTGACGTCGAGGTCCATGTAGGCGCGCATGTAGGCCACGAACAGCGGGTCGTTCATGGTCTCGTGCACAAACCGATAACCCTTGAGAAACCCCAGGTAGGTCAGGGCCAGGTGGCTGCCGTTGAGCAAGCCGATCTTCATCTCTTCATAGGGCGTCACATCGTCGGTGAACTGCACGCCGACCTTTTCCCACGCCGGGCGGCCGTTGACGAATTTGTCTTCCAGCACCCACTGCACAAAGGGTTCGCAAACCACTGGCCAGGCGTCGTCGATGCCGTGTTCATCGTGCAGTTGCAGGCGGTGGGCGGTGCTGGTCATCGGCGTGATGCGGTCGACCATGGCGTTCGGGAAGCTCACATGGGCCTTGATCCAGTCATGCAGCTCGGCATCGTGCAGGGCGGCGAACGCCAGCAGTGCATTGCGCGTGACAGCGCCATTGTGGGGCAGGTTATCGCAGGACATCACGGTAAACGCCGGGACGCCGGCCGCGCGGCGCTGGGTCAATGCCGCGCAGATAAAACCGAACACGGTTTTTGGCGACGACGGATGAGCCAGGTCATGCTGGATCTGCGGCAGGTGGGCCATGAACTCGCCGTTGCTGTCGTCGATGCAGTAGCCGCCTTCGGTGATGGTCAGCGAGACGATGCGAATCTCGGGACTGGCCAGTTTGTCGATCAATGCCTGGGCGCCGTCTTCGGCCAGCAGCATGTCGCTGATCGCGCCGATCACACGCACTTCGGTGTCGTCGGTGTCGCCCAGTTCGTACAGGGTGAACAGGTAGTCCTGGCCGGCCAGGTCGTCGCGGGCCTTGCGGTCCTCGCTGCGCAGGCCGACGCCGCAGATGCTCCAGTCCAGGCCCTCGCCGGTGTTCATCAGTGCATCGGTGTAATAGGCCTGGTGCGCGCGGTGGAAGCCGCCGACGCCGATATGGGCGATACCTTGGGAGGTACTCGCAATGGCATAGGCCGGCAGTTTGACTTCCGGCGCCAGCTGGGTGAGGTTCTGCTTATTCAGTTTCATCGGTCAATACTCGCGAAATCAGGCGGCGGCGCGCAGTGGACGGGCCACGGCAACACCGTCGGTGTCGAACAGATGGCAGTGCGCCGGGTCCAGGTGCAGGTGCAGCGTTTCGCCATACTGGCTGGCCATGTCGCCGCGAATCCGCATGGTCAGCGGCTCGCCGTTCGAGGTGATGACGTGGCAGAAGGTGTCGCTGCCCAGGCGCTCGCCGACGTCGGCGGTGACGGTCAGGGCGGTTTGCCCAGGCGACGCGATTTCCAGGTGCTCCGGACGAATGCCCAGGTTCACCGCACTGCCCACGCTCAGGCTGGCGCCGCTCAGCGGCAGGCTGATCAGGGTGCCGGCGTCCAGCTGCACCTCACAGCCCTGGCCGTCGACGCGGGTGACCTTGCCTTTGAGGAAGCCCATTTTCGGCGTGCCGAGAAAGCCCGCCACAAACAGGTTGGCCGGCTGGTGGTACAGCTCCAGCGGCGAGCCGACCTGCTCGATACGCCCGCTGTTCAACACGACCACCTTGTCGGCCAGGGTCATGGCTTCGACCTGGTCGTGGGTCACGTAGATCATGGTCGCTTGCAGCTCTTTGTGCAGGCGCGACAGCTCCAGGCGCATCTGCACGCGCAGGGCGGCGTCGAGGTTGGACAGCGGTTCGTCGAACAGGAAAATCTTCGGGTTGCGCACGATGGCGCGGCCGATCGCCACGCGCTGGCGCTGGCCACCGGAGAGTTGCTTGGGCTTGCGTTCCAGCAGCGGGCCCAACTCGAGAATGCGTGCGGCTTCGTTGACCTTGCTCTCCACCAGCTGCTTGTCGACGCCGGCCAGGTCCAGGGCAAACGACATGTTCTTGCGCACGCTCATATGCGGGTACAGCGCGTAGGTCTGGAACACCATGGCCAGGTCGCGTTTGGCTGGGGTGACTTCGGTGATGTCGCGGCCATCCAGTTCGATGGTGCCTTCGCTCACCTCTTCGAGGCCGGCGATCAGGCGCAGCAGGGTGGATTTACCGCAGCCCGAGGGGCCGACGAAGACTACGAATTCCTTGTCGTTCACTTCCAGGTCGATGCCCTTGATGATCGAGAAACCTTCGAAGCCTTTTTGCAGATTCTTGATTTTGAGGTTGGCCATGATGGGCCCTCCGCTAGAAATTATTATTTAACTGCACCGAAGGACAAACCGCGCACCAGCTGTTTCTGGCTGATCCAGCCAAAGATCAGGATCGGCGCACAGGCCAGGGTCGAGACGGCAGACAATTTGGCCCAGAACAAGCCTTCGGGGCTGGAGTAGGAGGCGATCAGTGCGGTCAAGGGCGCGGCGTTGGACGAGGTCAGGTTCAGCGACCAGAAGGCCTCGTTCCAGCACAGGATCAGCGACAGCAACACCGTGGAGGCCAGGCCGCCCTTGGCGATCGGCAGCAGCACCCGGACCATTTCCTGCCACAGGGTGGCGCCGTCCAGGCGCGCGGCTTCGAGGATGTCCTTGGGGATGTCCTTGAAGTAGGTGTAAACCATCCAGACCACGATCGGCAGGTTGATCAGGGTGTAGATGATGATCAGCGCAATGCGCGTGTCCAGCAGGCCAAAGCTCTTGGCCAGCAGGTAGATCGGCATCAGCACGCCCACGGGCGGCAGCATCTTGGTGGAGAGCATCCACAGCAGCGTGCTCTTGGTGCGTTTGGTTTCGTAGAACGCCATGGAGTAGGCGGCCGGCACCGAAATCAGCAGGCACAGGGCGGTGGCGCTGAATGAAATCAGCACCGAGTTCCAGGCATAGCTGAAGTAGTTGCTGCGCTCGTTGATGTGCAGGTAGTTCTCCAGGGTCGGCGTGAAGATGAACTGCGGCGGCGTGGCGAACGCGTCGATTTCGGTCTTGAAGCTGGTCAGCACCATCCAGAAGATCGGGAAGAAGATCAGGATCGCGATGGCCCAGGCCAGGGTGCCGAGCAACAGGCTTTGCAGGCGGCGGGATTGTTGAAGCGTCATGGCGCGGCCCTCAAGGCTTGTCAGTCAGGTTTTTGCCGATCATCCGCACCAGGATGATCGCCGCGATATTGGCGATGACCACGGCGATCAAGCCGCCGGCCGAGGCCATGCCCACGTCGAACTGCACCAATGCCTGGTTGTAGATCAGGTAGGCGAGGTTGGTCGAGGCGTAGCCGGGGCCACCGTTGGTGGTGGTGAAGATTTCGGCGAATACCGAGAGCAGGAAGATGGTCTCGATCATCACCACCACGGCAATCGGGCGGGCCAGGTGGGGCAGGGTCAGGTGCCAGAAAATCGCGATGGCGCCGGCACCGTCCAGGCGCGCAGCTTCCTTTTGTTCCTGGTCGAGGGACTGCATGGCAGTCATCAGCAGCAGGATGGCGAACGGCAGCCATTGCCACGACACAATGATGATGATCGACAGCAGCGGATAGTGCGCCAGCCAGTCCACCGGCTCGGCGCCGAAGAACTTCCACACGGCGGCGAGAATCCCCGACACCGGGTGGAAAATCAGGTTCTTCCAGATCAGCGCACCGACGGTGGGCATGATGAAGAACGGCGAAATCAACAACACCCGGACGATGCCACGCCCGAGGAACTCACTGGCCTCCAGCAGCGCACTGATCAACACGCCGAACACCACGCTGATCAACAGCACGCTGCCCACCAGCAACAACGTATTGGTGGCGCCGGGCAGGAAACCCGAGTCGGTGATGAAGTAGGTGAAGTTCTCCAGCCCCACGAATTGGTTCTCGCCGGGGTAGAGCAGGTTGTAGCGGATCAGTGAAAAGTACAGGGTCATGCCCAGCGGCACGATCATCCACAGCAGCAGCAGGGCGACCGAGGGCGTGACGAGGAACCAGCCGGGGTTGGCCAGGCGGTTTTTGGCGGATGTATTCATGATAATCAAGGCCAGTGCGGAGCAAGGATCGGAGTGCGGTCAGTGTGGGAGGGGGCTTGCCCCCGATGGCGGAGTGTCAGTCGATGAATCAGTTGGCTGATCCACTGCCATCGGGGGCAAGCCCCCTCCCACATTTGACGGTGGTGACGCTCAGGTTACTTGGGGTAACCGGCCCGCTTCATTTCCCGCTCGGTGGTGGTCTGCGCGGCGGTCAGTGCAGCATCGACCGTTTGCTGACCGGTCAGCGCGCCGGAGAAGAACTTGCCGACCTGGGTCCCAATCGCCTGGAACTCGGGAATGGTCACCAGCTGGATACCGATATACGGCACCGGCTTGAGGGTCGGTTTGGTCGGGTCGGCGACTTTCAGCGATTCCAGGGTCACCTTGGCGAACGGTGCAGCCTTCATGTATTCGTCGCTGTAGGTCGACTTGCGCGTACCTGGCGGCACGTTGGCAACGCCGTCGGTCTTGGCGACCAAGGCACCGTATTCCTTGGAGGTGGCCCAACTGGTGAACACCTTGGCGGCGTCCTTGGCCTTGGAGCTGGTCGGGATCGCCAGGCTCCAGGAATACAGCCACGACGTGCCCTTGTCGGTTTTTTCGTGGGGGGCAAAGGTGAAGCCCACATGGTCGGCCACTTTGCTTTGGGTCTTGTCGGTGACGAACGAGCCGGCGACGCTGGCATCGACCCAGATCGCGCACTTGCCGCTGTTGAACAGCGCCAGGTTTTCGTTGAAACCGTTGCTGGAAGCACCCGGCGGGCCGGATTTCTTCATGTTGTCGACGTAGAAGTTCAGCGCGTCCTTCCACTCGGGGCCGTTGAATTCAGGCTGCCACTTTTCATCGAACCAGCGCGCACCGTAGCCGTTGGCCAGGGTGGTGATCAGCGCCATGTTCTCGCCCCAACCGGCTTTGCCGCGCAGGCACAGGCCGTATTGCTCTTTGCTCTTGTCGGTGAGTTTGGCCGCGAATTCGCCGATCTGGCTCCAGGTCGGGTGTTCGGGCATGCTCAGCCCGGCGTCCTTGAACAGGTCGGTGCGGTAATAGGTGATCGAGCTTTCCGCATAGAACGGCAGGGCGTACAGCGAACCCTTGACCGACAAACCGTCACGCACGGAAGGGAATACGTCGTCGAGGTCGTAGGACGCCGGCAGGTCCTTCATCGGCTCCAGCCAACCCTTGGCGCCCCAGAGTGCGGCTTCGTACATGCCGATGGTTAACACATCGAACTGCCCGCCCTGGGTGGCGATGTCGGTAGTGAGGCGTTGGCGCAGCACGTTTTCTTCCAGCACCACCCAGTTCAGCTTGATCTCCGGATGCTCGGCCTCGAAGGTTTTCGAGAGCTTCTGCATGCGGATCATGTCGCTGTTGTTGACGGTGGCAATGGTCAGGGTTTGCGCGCCAAGGCTGACGGCGCTGAGGGTCATACAGGTACAGGCAAGCAGAGCTTTTGCTGTGAACTTCATCGCGCACTCCATTTCCGCGCCCAGGGGCTACGGAAGGACAGTTATTGTTGTTGTGTCTTCCTACGGGGAGTCAGGAAGAGTGTGCGTTGATTACAGCCTTCAAATGGGGTTGTGACAAATCCTTGGGAGCACTTGGACTGATACTTTTTTGCACTCGATGATCGTGCCCATGCTTACCTGGGAACGATCTCCATTAGGCCAGGTTCTGCTCGGTCAAGCGTTGTACCGCCAGGCGGCGGTAGTGAGAGGGGGTCATACCCTTGAGTTGCTGAAAGCGCCGGTTGAAGTTGGAAATGTTGTTGAAACCCGACTCGAAACACACATCCGTCACGGCCTTGTCGCCATCGGCCAGCAGCTCGCAGGACTTGCTGATGCGCAGCCGATTTACAAACTCGATAAACGTGCGCCCGGTCGCCTGCTTGAACACCCGGGAAAAGTACGTCGGCTTCATCCCCAGGTGCTCCGCCACTTCCTCCAGGGGCAACTCGCGCGCGTAGTGGGCGAAAATGTAGTCCACCGCGCGGTTGGTGCGGTCGATACTGTGTTCATCCGCCAGTTGCGGCGTGGTCACGCCGGACAGCAACTGGTAGTCCTCACAGCTGCTCAACACTTCCAGCAGGATAAAGAAGTGCCCCAGGCGCGCCATGCCCCGGGCATCTTCGATACGCTGCATCAGGGTCATGGCCTGGGCGATGGTTTTCTTGCAGCGAAACTCGATGCCGGACTGCGCGCGCTCCAGCATGGGTGTCAAGGTCTTGAGCTCGGCGAAAATATGGCTGCCCTGCTCGAACAGCTCATCGGTGAAGTTCACCAGCATGTCGCGCTTGGGCACCACTTCGTCTTCCTCCACCTGGCTGATCCAGTTGTGGGGCAGGTTGGGCCCTGTGAGGAACAGGCTTTCCGGATAGAAGTTGCCGATATAGTCGCCGATAAACACCTTGCCGGAACTGGCGACGATCAGGTGCAGTTCGTATTCCTTGTGGAAATGCCAGCGCACCAGCGGGCAGGGGAAACCATGCTGGCGATAGATGATGGACAGGCCGTTGTGATCGTCCATCAGCTCGTAGGAAGGGTCAGTGATACGCGTTGCTCGGGTCATGCTGCCGTCGCTTTATTGTGGTTGCTGCTGGGGATAATGCCCCCTCGCGCACGACCTCGCCAGCGCCGCGGTTCACAGGCTACGGTTTTTCGCCTCGATCCACTGGGACATGTACTGCGTACTTTTATGGGCATGGTGGCGCAGCATGCTGCCGGTGAAGTTGCTGCGGCGATGGGCGGCGAGGTGGCTGCGGCAGTGTTGCAGGCACTCCACCAGTGCAGGCCCGTGGACAGTGCGGTCATAACGGCCGGCAATCAGTTGGCGCCCATCCTGCTGGGCCTGGGTCCAGCGTTCGCGATCCTGATAAAGCGCCACGGCCGCCGCCGCCAGGGCTTCGGCGCATTGCTCGATGGCGCCGGGCCATGGCCGCTCGTCGCCCATGGCCTCGGCGCCGATGGGGGTGGTGATATTGGGGGTGCCGCAGAGCATCGCATCGGCCAGCTTGCCCTTGATACCCGCGCCAAAGCGCAGGGGCGCCAGGCAGATGCGCGCGGCGCTCATCACTTGCAGGGCATCTTCGGCCCAGTTCATCACATGAAAGCCCTGCGCCGGGTTGTGCAGGGCGGTGGCCTTGGGCGGGGTGTAGGCGCCGTAGATATGCAGCTGGGCACCGGGCAATTGCTGGCGAATCAATGGCCAGACGCTGTTCTTCATCCACAGTACGGCGTCCCAGTTCGGCGCATGGCGGAAGTTACCGATGCTGAGGAAGTGTGCACGCTCTTCGAACGGTACGAAGGCCTCGGTTGGCGGCGTCATCATCAGCGGGCACCAGTGGAGCAGGGCGGCGGGCAGCTTGAACTGTTCGGTGAGCAGGCGGATTTCCACGTCGGAGATCATCAGGCTGATGTCGCAGCGGTAAATCGCGGCGATTTCGCGCTTGGCCAGGTCGGTGTCGGCCATCAGTTGGAACGCCTCCTCCAGGGCCGGGGCGAACAGCGCGCTGAAGTCGTCGCTGCCCGGGTGGGCCTTGAGGTGCGCCTTGAGGCGCTGCTGACGGGCGTCGCGCAGGCTTTGCAGGTCGGAGGTCTCCAGCACGCGCAGGGCGTCGGGGCAACACTTCTCCACGCGCCAGCCAAACTGTTCTTCCATCATGAAACGGTCGAACAGCACGATGTCCGGGGCCAGTTCGCGGATAAAATCGTCGAAACTGCTGTTATTGAGCTCAATCGCGCATTCGGCGATGCCCAGCGCCAGCAGGTCGGCCTTGTGCTCGCCCAGTGCTGCCGGGCTGCTGAAGGTAATATCCCAACCTTGCGTAAGAAAAGTTTCGAGGATCTGCATCATATGCCCGCCCGCGGCCGAGGAACGGGGCTCCGGCCAGACATAACCAATGACCAGGACTTTGGTGGCGGGCTGATTCATTAACAACGGTTTCCTTGGAGGGCAGGCGCAAAGCGCGCAATTAAACCACAACCGCGTGGCATGACAATTTGTGTCTGGCGGTAGGTAGCCACGGTACTTTGTGGTTAACTTCCGCCTCTCGAATTCGTTTAACCAAAACCCAGCATAAGGATTCTGTTCATGGCTCAAGTCACTCTTCGCGGTAACCCTGTCCAGGTTGAAGGCGAATTGCCGAAAGTCGGCTCTGAAGCAGCAGACTTCACCCTGACCGCCGGCGATCTGTCGGATGCAACCCTGGCTACCTTTGCCGGCAAGCGCAAAGTGCTGAATATCTTCCCAAGCGTCGACACCCCGACCTGCGCCACGTCGGTACGCAAGTTCAACGCCCAGGCCAACGAACTGAACAACGCCGTCGTACTGTGTATCTCCACCGACCTGCCATTCGCCCAGGCGCGTTTCTGCGGCGCCGAAGGCCTGGAAAACGTGAAGAACCTGTCGGACTTCCGTGACCCTGGTTTTGCCGTCGATTACGGCGTAGCGATTGCCGATGGCCCGCTCAAAGGCCTGACCGCCCGTGCGGTCGTGGTGCTGGACGAAAACAACACCGTGCTGCACAGCGAACTGGTTTCGGAAATCGGCCAGGAGCCGAACTACGAAGCGGCCCTGGCTGTTTTGAAGTAACTGTTTCGGCGCGTTACTGTCGTTTTGCAGTAACACCCGTAAGACATGATTGCGGCCTGGCCTAGTCCAGGCCGTTTTCATTTGTGGCTCAGACGTTTAGCGAAATAGCCCGCAGACTAAGCCGCAGAAGTTAAAAGTTGTAAGCCCAAGGTAAATAGCCGGTAAAGGCGCTTTTCTTAACGCGCTCCAGTGCTTATCTTTCAGCCTCCCGAAGAAGAAGCTCTCGCGCCCAATGGTTGATCACTCCATGCAATCCTCCCCCCGCAACTCCCGCCGCTGGCTGTTCGGCCTGCTCGTGCTGCTGGTTATCGCCGGCCTGTGCTGGAAATTCTGGCCAGGCGGCGCCGCCCACAAAGACGCACCGGCCGGGCATACCGGTAAAACCGGCATGGCGCGCCCGGGGTTCGGCGGGTCCACCGGCCCGGTGCCGGTGCGTGTAGCGCCGGCGGTGCTGGGGGAGTTCCCGGTGTACTACAAGGCCTTGGGCACGGTCACCGCGCTCAATACCATCAATGTGCGCAGCCGGGTGGGTGGCGAGCTGGTCAAGATCGCCTTTGAAGAAGGGCAGATGGTCAAGGCCGGCGACCTGCTGGCCGAGATCGACCCGCGCAGCTACCAGAATGCCTTGCTCCAGGCCCAGGGCACGCTGATGCAGAACCAGGCCCAGTTGAAAAACGCCCAGGTCGACGTGCAGCGTTATCGCGACCTGTACGCCCAGGACAGTATCGCCAAGCAGACCCTGGACACCGCCGAAGCGCTGGTCCTGCAATACCAGGGCACGGTCAAGACCAACCAGGGCGCGGTGGACGACGCCAAGCTCAACCTCGAGTTCACCAAGATCCGCGCGCCTATCAGTGGTCGCGTCGGCTTGCGCCAGGTCGATGTGGGCAACCTGGTGGCGGCCAACGACACCACCTTCCTTGCGGTGATCACCCAGACCCAACCGATCAGCGTGGCCTTCACCCTGCCGGAAAACACCCTGGAAACCGTGCTCGCCCGTTATCACGCCGGCAACAAGCTGCCCGTGGAAGCCTGGGACCGTGGCGACGTCAAGCGCCAGGCCACTGGTGTGCTGCAAAGCCTGGACAACCAGATCGACGTCACCACCGGCACCCTGAAATTCAAGGCGCGTTTCGATAACAAGGACCAGGCGCTGTTCCCCAACCAGTTCGTCAACGTGCATTTGCTCGCCGATACCTTGCACAACGTGGTGCTGGCGCCGTCCGCCGCGATTCAGTTCGGCAACACCGGTACCTTTGTCTACAAGCTCGATGGCGACAAGAAGGTCAAGGTCCAGCCGCTGGTGGTGGGTGACACCGATGGCGACAACACTGTGATCAAGGAAGGCCTGGTCGCCGGCGACCGTGTGGTGCTGGAAGGCACCGACCGCCTCAAGGACGGCAGCGAGATCGAAGTGGTCAACGACAGCAGCGAAGTGCCGACGACGCCCACCGAACACCTGCAAGGCAAGCCGGCGGCTAAAGGGGAGACCGGCACCACCGCCGGCAAGGCGCAAAAGGTCGGTTCATGAACCTGTCGCGGCTGTTTATCCTTCGCCCGGTCGCCACCACGCTGAGCATGCTGGCGATTGTTTTGGCCGGCATTATTTCCTACCGCTTGTTGCCGGTCTCGGCGCTGCCCCAGGTGGATTACCCGACCATCCGGGTGATGACCCTGTACCCCGGTGCCAGCCCCGATGTGATGACCAGCGCGGTCACCGCGCCCCTTGAGCGCCAGTTCGGGCAGATGCCCGGCCTGACCCAGATGGCGTCCACCAGTTCCGGCGGCGCCTCGGTGCTGACCCTGCGTTTCAACCTCGACATCAATATGGATGTCGCCGAGCAACAGGTGCAGGCCGCGATCAACGCCGCCACCAACCTGCTGCCCAAGGATTTGCCGGCGCCGCCGGTGTACAACAAGGTCAACCCCGCGGATACCCCGGTGCTGACCCTGGCCATCACCTCCAAGACCATGCTGCTGCCCAAGCTCAATGACCTGGTCGACACACGCATGGCGCAGAAAATCGCCCAGATCAGCGGCGTCGGCATGGTCAGCATCGCCGGTGGCCAGCGCCAGGCCGTGCGCATCAAGGTCAACCCCGAAGCCCTGGCGGCCAACGGCTTGAACCTCTCCGATGTGCGCACCCTGATCGCCGCGTCCAACGTCAACCAGCCCAAGGGTAACTTCGACGGCCCCACGCGGGTGTCGATGCTCGATGCCAACGACCAGTTGGTGTCGCCCCAGCAATACGCCGAGCTGATCCTGGCCTACAACAATGGCGCGCCTTTGCGCCTCAAGGATGTGGCGCAGATCGTCGACGGAGCCGAAAACGAACGCCTTGCCGCCTGGGCCAATGAAAACCAGGCCGTACTCCTCAATATCCAGCGCCAGCCGGGCGCCAACGTGATCGAGGTGGTCGACCGCATCAAGGCGCTGCTGCCGAGCATCACCGACAACCTGCCGGCCGGCCTCGACGTGACGGTGCTGACCGATCGCACCCAGACCATCCGCGCCTCGGTCACCGATGTGCAGCACGAATTGCTGATCGCCATCGCCCTGGTGGTGATGGTGACGTTCCTGTTCCTGCGGCGGGTCAGCGCCACGATCATTCCGTCGATTGCCGTGCCGCTGTCGCTGGTGGGCACCTTCGGGGTGATGTACCTGGCCGGGTTCTCCATCAATAACCTGACGCTGATGGCCCTGACCATTGCCACCGGTTTCGTGGTGGACGATGCCATCGTGATGCTGGAGAACATTTCCCGCTATATCGAGGAAGGCGAGACGCCGCTGGCTGCTGCGCTCAAGGGCGCCAGGCAAATCGGCTTCACCCTGATTTCCCTGACCCTGTCACTGATCGCCGTATTGATCCCGCTGCTGTTCATGGCTGACGTGGTGGGACGGCTGTTCCGCGAATTTGCCATCACCCTGGCGGTGGCGATCCTGATTTCCCTGGTGGTGTCCCTGACGCTCACGCCGATGATGTGCGCGCGTTTGCTCAAGCGCGAACCCAAGGAAGAAGAACAGAGCCGGTTCTACAAGGCCAGCGGCGCCTGGATCGACTGGCTGATCGAAGCCTACGGGCGCAAGTTGCAATGGGTGCTCAGGCACCAGCCGCTGACCCTGCTGGTGGCCATCGCGACCCTGGGCCTGACCGTGGTGCTGTACCTGGTGGTGCCCAAGGGCTTCTTCCCGGTGCAGGACACCGGGGTGATCCAGGGGATCTCCGAGGCGCCGCAGTCGATTTCCTTTGCTGCCATGAGCCAGCGCCAGCAGGAACTGGCGCAGATCATCCTCACCGACCCGGCGGTGGAAAGCCTGTCGTCCTATATCGGCGTGGATGGCGATAACGCCACCCTCAACAGCGGCCGCTTGCTGATCAACCTCAAGCCCCACGGCCAGCGCGACTTGAGCGCGGCCCAGGTGATCACGCGCCTGCAACCGCTAATCGACAAGCTGGTGGGTATCCGCCTGTTCATGCAGCCGGTGCAGGACCTGACCATCGAAGACCGTGTGAGCCGCACCCAGTACCAGTTCAGCATGTCCTCGCCGGACGCCGACCTGCTGGCCCTGTGGAGCGGCAAGCTGGTGCACGCACTGAGCCAGATGCCGGAACTCACCGACGTCGCCAGCGACCTGCAGGACAAGGGCCTGCAGGTGTACCTGGTGATCGACCGCGATGCGGCTTCGCGCCTCGGGGTGAGTGTGTCGACCATCACCGATGCCCTGTATGACGCGTTCGGCCAGCGGCAGATTTCCACCATCTACACCCAGGCCAGCCAGTACCGCGTGGTCTTGCAGGCCCAGTCGGGGGAAACCCTGGGCCCGGCGGCGCTGAACCAGATCCATGTGAAGACCACCGACGGCGGCCAGGTGCGCCTGTCCAGCCTGGCCCATGTGGAACAGCGCCAGGCGCAGTTGGCGATTGCGCACATCGGCCAGTTCCCGGCGGTGATGATGTCGTTCAACCTGGCCCCCGGCGTTGCCCTGGGCAAAGGCGTGGAGCTGATCAACCAGGCGCAGAAGGACATCGGCATGCCGGTGGGCGTGCAGACCCAGTTCCAGGGCGCGGCCCAGGCGTTCGAAGCGTCGCTGTCGAGCACCTTGCTGCTGATCCTGGCGGCGGTGGTCACCATGTACATCGTGCTGGGTGTGCTCTACGAGAGCTATATCCACCCGATCACCATTCTCTCGACCTTGCCCTCGGCCGCGGTGGGGGCCTTGCTGGCCTTGCTGCTCAGTGGCAACGACCTGGGCATGATCGCGATCATCGGCATCATCCTGCTGATCGGTATCGTCAAGAAGAACGCGATCATGATGATCGACTTCGCCCTCGACGCCGAACGCAACCAGGGCCTGGACCCGCAGACCGCGATCTACCAGGCGGCGCTGCTGCGCTTCCGGCCGATCCTGATGACTACCCTGGCCGCCCTGTTCGGTGCAGTGCCGTTGATGCTCGCCACCGGCTCCGGTGCCGAACTGCGCCAGCCCCTGGGCCTGGTGATGGTCGGCGGCCTGCTGGTGAGCCAGGTGTTGACGCTGTTCACCACGCCGGTGATCTACCTGTATTTCGATCGCCTCGGCCGCCGCTGGCGCAAAGAGCCGCAAAGCCTGGAGCCGGTTGAGTCATGAACCTGTCCGGACCTTTCATTCGCCGGCCGGTAGCGACCCTGCTGCTGAGCCTGGCGATCATGTTGCTGGGCGGGGTCAGCTTCAACCTGCTGCCGGTGTCGCCGCTGCCACAGATCGATTTCCCGGTGATCGTGGTCTCGGCCAGCCTGCCCGGCGCCAGCCCCGAGGTGATGGCCTCCACGGTGGCCACGCCGCTGGAGCGTTCCTTCGGCGCGATTGCCGGCATCACCACCATGAGCAGCTCGTCGAGCCAGGGCTCCACCCGGGTGATCCTGGCGTTCGACTCCGACCGTGATATCAACGGTGCCGCGCGGGAAGTGCAGGCGGCGATCAACGCCTCGCGCAACCTGCTGCCCAGCGGCATGCGCAGCATGCCCACCTACAAGAAGATCAACCCGTCCCAGGCACCGATCATGGTGCTGTCGCTGACCTCGGACGTGTTGCAGAAGGGCCAGTTGTACGACCTGGCCTCGACCATCCTCTCCCAAAGCCTGTCCCAGGTGCCGGGCGTGGGCGAGGTGCAGATCGGCGGCAGCTCCCTGCCGGCGGTGCGCATCGAGCTGGAGCCCAAGGCCCTCGACCAGTACGGCGTGGCCCTGGACGACGTGCGCAACACCATCGCCGCTGCCAACCAGCGTCGGCCCAAGGGCTCCCTGGAAGACAGTGAGCGCAACTGGCAGATCCAGGCCAACGACCAGCTGGAAAAGGCCAAGGACTACGAGCCGCTGCTGATTCGCTACCAGGACGGCGCCGCCCTGCGACTCAAGGATGTGGCGAAGATCAGCGACGGCGTGGAAGACCGCTACAACAGTGGCTTCTTCAACAATGATTCGGCGGTGCTGCTGGTGATCAACCGCCAGTCCGGCGCCAACATCATCGAGACCGTCAGGCAGATCAAGGCGCAACTGCCGGCGTTGCAGGCGGTGCTGCCGTCCAGCGTCAAGCTCAGCCTGGCCATGGACCGCTCGCCGGTGATCACCGCGACCCTGCATGAAGCCGAGATGACCCTGCTGATTGCGGTGGGGCTGGTGATCCTGGTGGTGTACCTGTTCCTCGGCAACTTCCGTGCCTCGCTGATTCCAACCCTGGCGGTGCCGGTGTCGCTGGTGGGCACGTTCGCGATCATGTACCTGTACGGGTTCTCACTGAACAACTTCTCGCTGATGGCGCTGATCCTGGCCACCGGCCTGGTGGTGGACGATGCCATCGTGGTGCTGGAGAACATTTCCCGGCATATCGACGCGGGCGTGCCGCCGATGAAGGCCGCTTACCTGGGCGCCGAGGAAGTCGGTTTTACCTTGCTGTCGATGAACGTATCGCTGGTGGCGGTGTTCCTCTCGATCCTGTTCATGGGCGGGATCGTCACCAACCTGTTCCGCGAGTTTTCCATCACCTTGTCGGCGGCGATCATCGTGTCGCTGATCGTGTCGCTGACGTTGACGCCGATGCTCTGCGCCCGTTGGCTCAAGCCCCACGTGAAAGGGCAGATGACCGGCCTGCAGCGCTGGAGCCAGAAGATCAACGACCGCATGGTGGCCGGCTACGCCACCAGCCTGGACTGGGTGCTGCGCCATCGCCGCCTGACCTTGCTCAGCCTGCTGCTGACCATTGGCGTGAACGTGGCGCTGTACGTGGTGGTCCCGAAGACCTTTATGCCGCAACAGGACACCGGCCAATTGATCGGCTTTGTGCGCGGGGACGACGGCCTGTCGTTCAGCGTCATGCAGCCGAAGATGGAAATCTTCCGCAAGGCGGTGCTCAACGACCCGGCGGTGCTCAGCGTGGCCGGCTTTATCGGCGGCAACAACGGTACCAACAACGCGGTGATGCTGGTCCGCCTCAAGCCCATCAGCGAACGCAAGGTGTCCGCCCAGGCGGTGATCGAGCGGCTGCGCAAGGATGTGCCGCTGGTGCCGGGCGGGCGCCTGTTCCTGATGGCCGACCAGGACCTGCAATTCGGCGGCAGCCGTGACCAGACCAGCGCGCAGTATTCCTACATCCTGCAAAGCGGCGACCTGGCCGCGCTGCGCCTGTGGTACCCGAAAGTGGTCGCGGCGCTGCGTGAGCTGCCGGAACTGACCGCCATCGACGCCCGCGAAGGCCGGGGCGCGGCCCAGGTCACGCTGATTGTCGACCGTGACCAGGCCAAGCGCCTGGGCATCGACATGGACATGGTCACTGCGGTGCTCAACAACGCCTACAGCCAGCGGCAGATTTCCACCATCTACGACAGCCTCAACCAGTACCAGGTGGTGATGGAGGTCAACCCCAAATATGCCCAGGACCCGATCACCCTCAACCAGATGCAGGTGATCACCTCCAGCGGCGCGCGGGTGCCGTTGTCGACCATTGCCCATTACGAGAACAGCCTGGCGGACGACCGCGTCAGCCACGAAGGCCAGTTCGCCTCGGAAAACATCGCCTTCGACATGGCCCCCGGGGTCACGGTGGAGCAGGGCACGGCGGCCATCGAGCGGGCGATTGCCAAGGTCGGCCTGCCGGAAGATGTGATCGCCAAGATGGCCGGCACCGCCGATGCCTTTGCGGCCACGCAGAAGGGCCAGCCGTTCATGATCCTCGGCGCGCTGGTGGCGGTGTACCTGGTGCTGGGCATTCTGTATGAGAGCTACATTCATCCGCTGACGATCCTCTCGACCCTGCCGTCGGCCGGCGTCGGCGCGATGCTTGCCATCTACCTGACGGGAGGGGAGTTCAGCCTGATTTCCCTGCTCGGCCTGTTCCTGTTGATCGGGGTGGTGAAGAAGAACGCGATCCTGATGATCGACCTGGCGTTGCAGCTGGAACGCAACGATGGCCTGGGCCCGCTGGAATCGATTCGCAGCGCCTGCCTGTTGCGTCTGCGGCCGATCCTGATGACCACCCTGGCGGCCATCCTCGGCGCCTTGCCGTTGCTGCTGGGCACCGGCGATGGCGCGGAAATGCGCCATCCCCTGGGCCTGACCATCATTGGCGGCCTGATTTTCAGCCAGGTCCTGACCCTCTACACCACCCCGGTGGTTTACCTCTATCTCGACCGCGCGCGCCACCGCTTCAATGCCTGGCGCGGCGTGCGTACCGATGCTGCCCTGGACACTGCGCTATGACCGATTCAACCTTTGCCAAATTGGCCATGACCCGGGGTTCCCGTGTTGCGAGCCTGGTGCTTTGCGGCGCACTGCTCAGCGCTTGCGCCGTCGGCCCCGATTACCATCGCCCGGAAGTCACTGAACCCGCGCAGTTCAAGGAGGCCCAGGGCTGGCGCCAGGCCGCGCCGAGTGATTCCCTGGCCCGTGGCGCCTGGTGGGAGCTGTACGGCGATCGCCAACTCAACGACCTGGTGCTGCGCCTGAATAATTCCAACCAGACCGTGGCCCAGGCCGAAGCGCGTTTTCGCCAGGCCCAGGCCCTGGTGCGCAGCTCACGCGGGGCGTTTTACCCCAGCGTCGACCTGAGCGCGGGTAAAACCCGCGCCAGCCAGGGCACCGGCAGCAGCAGCGCCAGCCTCAGCAGTTCCAGCAGCGGGATCCGTGACACCCTCAACGCGCAGCTCGGCGTGAGCTGGGAAGCCGATATCTGGGGCAAATTGCGCCGTGGCCTGGAGGCCAACGAGGCCAGCGCCGAAGCCAGCTCGGCAGACTTGGCCGCGATGCGCCTGAGCCAACAGTCGGAACTGGTGCAAAGCTACCTGCAACTGCGGGTCATGGACGAGCAGACCCGCCTGCTGCAAGCCACCCTGGACACCTACCAGCGCTCCCTGCAAATGACCGAAAACCAGTACCGCGCCGGTGTCTCCGGCAAGGACGCGGTGGCCCAGGCGCAAACCCAGCTCAAGACCACCCAGGCCAGCCTGATCGACCTGATCTGGCAACGCGCCCAACTGGAAAACGCCATCGCCGTGTTGATCGGCGAGGCACCGGCCAACTTCAACCTGGCGGTGAGCAAGGACATCCCGGCCCTGCCGCAGATTCCGGTCAGCCTGCCGTCGCAATTGCTTGAACGGCGCCCGGACATCGCCTCGGCCGAACGCTCGGTGATCGCCGCCAACGCCAATATCGGCGTGGCCAAGGCCGCCTATTACCCGGACCTGACGCTGAGCCTGGCCGGCGGCTATTCCAGCAGCACCTATGCCGACTGGATCAGCCTGCCGAACCGCTTCTGGTCGGTAGGGCCGAAACTGGCCATGACCCTGTTCGACGGCGGCCAGCGCTCGGCGGAAGTCGACCGCAGCGTGGCGTCCTACGACGAAACCGTGGCCAAGTACCGCCAGACCGTGCTCGACGGCTTCCGTGAAGTGGAAAACTACATGGTCCAGCTCAAGGTGCTGGAAGACGAGGCGGTGGTCAGCAACGAAGCCCTCGAGGCCGCCCGAGAATCGCTGCGCTTGACCCAGAACCAGTACAAGGCCGGGCTGATTGCCTATCTGGATGTGGTGACGGTCCAGGCCACGGCGCTGAGCAACGAGCGCACCGTGTTGACCCTGTTGCAGAGCCGCCTGGTGGCCAGCGTGCAACTGATCGCCGCGCTGGGCGGTGGCTGGGATGGGCAGACGCCGATTGCCGAGAAGGATTGATTACGCGTCAAGTGGGGGCCTTGACCTGGCTGAGGGCCCTGAGCTTGCGCCGACGCTTGACCCGCAACATGCCGGTGTAGCGGCGGTGGTTTTTTGAGTTGAGGACCAGGACATAGATCAAGGCCGAGATGAGCGTGGATAGGTTGAGCAGCGTAGGTGGGTGACTGGCGAGATAACCGGTCGCCAATAGAATATTCACGATTGCCACGAGCATGAGTACTCGGGCCGCATAACGAAACCCTTGGCATAGCATTATTTGCCCAGTGTTAAAAACTAGGCAAAGCGTCATGCCGGTCGCAAAAGCATATTCATTGGGCAAGTGATGGCTTTCTGCGTAGTACGCCAGGCTAAGTGACATGTTGGCGGCGATATTGTTGAGACTAAGCAATAGAGCACCGCCGAACGACGGCAAGAATCGATAGGCGTAACGGCGCCATATCCGGTACTCGCGCAGAGGGTCGGTGTCATCAGTCATGGCTGTCGAACTCCTCATACAGGGCAATAATCATGTGGCTGATATTCCCTGACAGCGCGCTGCCAGTAACCGATAGGGTCGCTCCGATTTGATCTTTGATTTGAGTGAGGATGTCCTGGCGTAATTGTGGATTGCTATACCGTTTGGGTAACTCCCCGGCCAGTTGTTTCAGCCGGACGATTTCGAATGGGTGGCGGGGATTTTTAAGCCGCAGGATTTCGTCCGTTAACGCTGCCCGTTCCTGACGGCTCATGGCCCGCAGGATGTCCGTCATGTGGCGCCCCGTCGAACGCCGTATGGCCAACACTGATTTGACCGCTGCGAAGCTGCTGGAGCCTGCTCCCACAAGTGAGATGCCGTCTAAGGCAAGCGTCGTTGCCTGATACCACCTTAACGTGTCGTAGTGATCATTCTGGGCGGGATTGATTAACTCGTTTCGGGTCCTCCATAAACTGTTCAAACACTGTGCCCCACTGGCCGCTGTCCCGACAAAAGCGATGTAGGTCAATACTAGGCTCGCACCTAGGGTAAATGGCGCTGCCGCAATACCCGTTTTCGCCACGATGTAGCTAATCACAGCTCCGCCGCAGGAAATCGCCATCCCCGATGCCTCCTTCCATAGCTGTGATTCACGCGGGGAACTTGCCGCCAGTTCTGCATATTCGTCGGCAGTCTTAATAGGCCCGGCCGCCTCGCGCAAAATCACCCGTTTGGGCTTGATACTGCACAGCGGCACAAACTCGCGTAACACTGTTACCTGATAGTCGCTGCCGATATGCACCACTCCAGCACCAACGATGCCGGGGTCGGCGTCGATGGTTCGATAGAGTTCGGGCAGGTCCAACAGACTCATGAGTCGTTGACGGGTGGTGGAGTGTGCATCCGGCACACCGCTACGCAGGAAATCGCTTGGCATCCTTTCACCGGTGAGTCGATAGAGGTGAAAGAGCCTGGGGAATAGTTCCCGGTTTTTATGTCAGGCCGTTCGCTATGTTTTGTAGGATCATGCCTGCCAGTTATCTGATGCTTTTGAGTCGGTGAATTGACGTCAAATTGCCACTAATGGCCCTCTGATAATTAATCAACTGTCCAAGAATTATTCTCGCTACAATCGCCCGCTTTGCCACTTGGCACGGGCGTTTCGGGTCCGTTGCCCACGAGAAGTCCCATGCTTATCGGTAGCTATTCCCCTTCGCTGGTCGCGATCTCGCTGTTTGTCGCGATCCTCGCTTCCTACACCGCCCTGGACCTTACCGGCCGCATCGCGACCGCCAAGGGGCGCGCTGTGTATTTATGGATAGCCGGCGGGGCCATGGCGATGGGGGTAGGCGTCTGGTCCATGCACTTTATCGGCATGCTGGCGTTGCGCCTGCCGTTTGCCTTGGGCTTTGATATCGGTATCACCGCGCTGTCGTTGTTGATCGCGGTATTGTCCTGCGGCTTTGCATTATGGCTGGTCAGCCAAGCGCGTTTGCCTGCCTGGCAACTGGCGTTTGGCGCGCTGGTCATGGGCAGCGGTATTGCCACCATGCACTACACCGGCATGGCCGCGATGCGCATGACGCCGGGCATCGACTATGACCCCACGCTATTTGGCCTATCGTTGCTGATCGCGGTGGTGGCGTCCGGCGCCGCGCTGTTGATTGCGTTCAACCTGCGCCGCAACACGCCTTACGTACGCCTGGCCCGTGGTGGTGCGGCGGTGGTGATGGGCTTTGCAATCGTCGGCATGCATTACACCGGCATGGCGGCCGCACGCTTTGCCGATGAAAGCTACTGCGCCGCTGTGCTGGACGGTTTGAGTGGCAAGGGCCTGGATAACCTGGTGTTGGTGACGACCCTGGCGGTACTGGCCATCGCGTTGCTGACGTCGTTGCTCGACGCGCGCCTGGAAGCCCGCACTGCGGTGCTCGCCGACTCACTGACCCAAGCCAACCAGGAACTGACCCACCTGGCCCTGCACGATATGCTCACCGGCCTGCCCAATCGCACCTTGCTGGCCGATCGTATTCAACAGGCCATCGAGGCGGTAAAGGAGCAGGGCGGTTGCTTTGCCCTGATGTTCATCGACCTGGATGGCTTCAAGCCGGTCAACGATGCTTTTGGCCATCACATGGGCGACCAGTTGTTGCGCGAAGTCGGCCTGCGCCTGCGCGAAGACCTGCGCAGTCACGACACCCTGGCGCGCATCGGCGGCGATGAGTTTGTATTGCTGGTGCAGTTGACCCAGCCCGACGATGCCCTCGGCCTTGCCGAACGCCAGGTGGTGCTGATCAACCGCGCGTTCCAGGTGGCCGAGCATGAGCTGAAGATTTCCGCCAGCGTCGGCATCGCCATGTTCCCGGGCAATGGCAACACCCCCCAGGAACTGCTGATGAACGCCGACGCCGCCATGTACCATGCCAAGGGCATGGGCAAGAACGGCTACAGCTTCTTTGATGTGTCGATGAACACCAATGCGCGCAAGCAATTGCAGCTGCTGCAAGACCTGCGCAATGCCCTTGAGCACGAGCAGTTCCGGCTGTATTACCAGCCCAAGTTTGATGCGATCAGTGGGATCCCGGTGGGCGCCGAAGCGCTGGTGCGCTGGGAGCATCCGCAACAAGGCTTGTTGTTGCCGGCGACCTTTATCGAACTGGCGGAAAAAACCGGCCTGATCATCCCCATCGGCGAATGGGTGCTCAATGAAGCCTGTCGCCAAATGAGCCTGTGGTACGCCCAGGGTTATGAGCACTGGCGCATTGCGGTGAACTTGTCGGCGTTGCAGTTTTGCCACGCCGGGCTGGTCAACAGCGTGGCCGGCGCCCTGGCGCGGCACCGGTTGCCGGCCAACAGCCTGACCCTGGAAATCACCGAAACCACCGCGATGAGCGATGCCGATGCGAGCATGACGGTGTTGCAGCAGCTGTCGGACATGGGCGTGGACCTGTCCATCGATGATTTCGGCACGGGCTACTCCAGCCTGATGTATCTCAAGCGCCTGCCGGCCAACGAGTTGAAGATCGACCGTGGTTTTGTGCGTGACCTGGAGCATGACAGCGACGACGCCGCCATCGTGTCTGCCATTGTTGCCTTGGGCCAGGCGCTGGGGCTGCGAATCGTCGCCGAAGGTGTGGAAACCGATGTGCAGCAGAGTTTTCTCACACGGTTGGGGTGCAACTCCCTGCAAGGCTACCTGCTCGGCCACCCGTTGCCGGCGGACGGTTTCATGGACCATATCCAGCGCGGTGAAGACGCAGCGGCGCCTGACAAAAGCCGTGCGTGACGGTTAGTATCGGATCCAACCCTAAACACCAGGTTGGATCAGGAGACCGCACGCATGGACAAAGTCCTCATCATCACCGGGGGAAGCCGTGGTATCGGCGCCGAGACGGCATTGCTGGCTGCCCGCGAGGGCTATCGCCTCTGCATCAACTATCGCTCCGATGAAAAAGCCGCCCACAGCGTGCTCGAGCAGGTTCGCGGCCTCGGTGCCCAGGCGATTGCGGTGCGCGCGGATGTCAGTATCGAAGATGAAGTGATTGCGCTGTTTCATCGTGTGGACGCCGAACTGGGCCGGGTCACCGCGTTGGTGAACAATGCCGGCACCGTGGGCCACAAGTCGCGGGTGGATGAGATGTCCGAGTTCCGCATCCTGAACATTCTCAAGACCAATGTGCTCGGTCCGATCCTGTGCGCCAAACACGCGGTGCTGCGGATGTCGCCCAAGCATGGCGGGCAGGGAGGCAGTATCGTCAACGTGTCGTCGGTGGCCGCACGCCTGGGTTCGCCGGGTGAATACGTCGACTACGCCGCATCCAAGGGCGCACTCGACACCTTCACCCTGGGCCTGTCCAAAGAAGTGGCGGGCGAGGGCATCCGCGTCAATGCGGTGCGCCCCGGCTACATCTTCACCGACTTCCATGCCCTGAGCGGCGACCCGGACCGGGTCAGCAAGCTCGAATCCGGTATTCCCATGGCCCGTGGCGGGCGGCCGGATGAAGTGGCGGAAGCGATTATCTGGCTGCTGTCGGACAAGGCTTCGTATGCCACGGGGACTTTTCTGGATTTGGGTGGCGGTCGCTAGCTCATGCAGTGCCTGCACCGGCGCCATCGGGGGTAAGCCCCCTCCCACACTGAGCGTATTCACAGCCCAAAATGTGGGAGGGGGCTTGCCCCCGATGGCGTCAGAAAGCGCAACGCCATCACTCAAAACGACCGCACAATCCGCCCCAACGTCTCCATCGCCTTCTCCGAGGTCTCGGTCCACGGGCTGCCGTAGTTCAGGCGAATACAGTTGCGAAAGCGCTGGGTCGCCGAAAAGATCGGCCCCGGCGCAATGCTGATGCCTTGCGCCAGGGCCATCTGGAACAACTTCAACGAATCGGTCTGCTCCGGCAATTCCAACCACAGGAAATACCCGCCGGCCGGCTGGCTCACCCGTGTCTGCGCCGGGAAGTAGCGGGCGATCGCCGCCAGCATGGCGCTTTGCTGTTCTTCCAGGGCATAACGCAGTTTGCGTAAATGCCGGTCATAGCCGCCGTGTTGCAGGTAGTCGGCAATCGCCGCTTGCGCCGGCATCGAGGGGCACAGCGAGGTCATCAGCTTCAAGCGCTCGACCTTCTGGGCGTAGCGCCCGGCCGCCACCCAGCCGACGCGATAGCCCGGCGCCAGGCTCTTGGCGAAGGAGCCGCAGTGCATCACCAGGCCTTCGGTGTCGAAGGCCTTGGCCGGCTTGGGTGCCTGCTGCCCGTAGTACAACTCGGCGTACACGTCGTCCTCGATCAACGGCACCTGATGGCTGCGCAATAACTCGACCAGCGCCTGCTTCTTTGCTTCCGGCAATGTCGCGCCCATGGGGTTCTGGAAGCTGGTCATGGTCCAGCAGGCCTTGATCGGGTAGCGCTCCAGGGTTTGCGCCAGGGCACCCAGGTCGATGCCGTTGCGCGGGTGCACGGGGATTTCCACCGCCTTGAGCTTCAGGCGTTCCAGCACTTGCAGGCAGGCGTAGAACGCCGGGGCCTCGATCGCCACCAGGTCGCCCGGTTCGGTGACCGCCTGCAGGCACAGGTTCAACGCTTCCAGGGCGCCGTTGGTGATCAGCAGCTCCTCCATGGGCAGCATCAGGCCGCCGACCATATAGCGCAGGGCAATCTGCCGACGCAGTTGCGGGTTGCCCGGCGACATGTCGGTGACCACCAGGCGCGGGTCCATCTCGCGGCTGGCGCTGGCCAGGGAGCGGGCCAGGCGCGGCAGCGGGAACAGCATGGGGCTGGGGAAGGCCGAGCCGAAGGGCACGGTGTTGGGGTCTTTGATCGAATCGAGTACCGAGAACACCAGTTCGCTGACATCGACTTCGGTGGACTCATGCACCTGCTCGCTCACCACCGGTTCGGAGAACGGGCTGGGTGCATGGGTGTTGACGAAATAGCCGGAGCGCGGCCGTGCCCGGATCAGCCCGCGACGCTCCAACAGGTAGTAGGCCTGGAACACCGTGGACGGGCTGACGCCATAGGTCTGGCTGGCATAGCGCACCGACGGCACACGCTGGCCGGGGCCGAGCACGCCGGAGCGGATCAGTTCTGCGATGTCGTCGGCGAATTTTTCGTAGCGTTTCATGTTGGCCTTAAACAAATAAATAATATGAGTGCAGCCCCTCTCACATTTGATCTGCATCATTTTCGACAGCGAGGTCTCAGCGGTTCAGTGGTGCCACAAAGCGACTGTCGGCGGCGCTGTAGATCCACGGCTCGTCCACATCCGAAACCTTGAAGCGCACTGTCTGCGAGCTGCTCGCCGGCTTGTCGGCCAGCAACGCCACCGACACCGGCACATCGACGATTTCCCCCGGTGCCAGGCTGATCTCGGTCTTGCCTTGCAGTTGGAAACCCTGCGCATCCAGCAGCTCCACCCGATATTCCTGGCGCTGCTGTGTCTTGTTGATGACCTTGAGGCTGTAGATGTTTTCGATCTGGCCCTGGGCGTTCTCGCGGAACATGCCACGGTCCTTGGTCACGTCCAGCGATACCATCGGCCGCTCCAGCAGTGCCACCACCAACGCCGCAATCATCACCAGCAGCACCGCACTGTAGCCGATCAGGCGCGGCCTGAGCAGGTGGGTCTTGCCGCCTTGCAGTTGATGCTCGGAGGTGTAGCTCACCAAGCCCCGCGCATAGCCCATCTTGTCCATGATCGAATCGCAGGCGTCGATGCACGCCGCACAGCCGATGCATTCCATTTGCAGGCCGTCGCGGATGTCGATGCCGGTGGGGCAGACCTGCACGCACAGCTGGCAGTCAATACAGTCGCCCAGGCCGACAGCGGCCGGCGTGACCTCGCGTTTACGCGGGCCGCGATGTTCGCCACGGGCGCTATCGTAGGAAATGGTCAGGGTGTCTTTATCGAACATCACGCTCTGGAACCGCGCATACGGACACATGTGCATGCACACCGCTTCACGCAGCCAGCCGGCGTTGATGTAGGTGGCTGCGGTAAAAAACAGCACCCAGAACAGACTCACGCCGCCCATTTGCCAGGTCAGCAGTTCGGCGGCCAGGGGGCGGATCGGCGTGAAGTAGCCGACAAAGGTCAGCCCGGTGAGCACGCTGATGCCCAGCCACAACGTGTGTTTGGCCGAGCGTCGCGCGAGTTTGTTCAGGCTCCAGGGCGCCGCTTGCAGCTTGATACGCTGGTTGCGCTCGCCCTCGGTGACCTTTTCGCACCACATGAACAGCCAGGTAAACGAGCTTTGCGGACAGGTGTAGCCACACCACACGCGGCCGGCGAACACCGTAATCGCAAACAGGCCGAAGGCACAGATGATCAGCAAAGCCGATAACAGGATGAAATCCTGGGGCCAAAAGGTGGCGCCGAAAATATGGAATTTGCTTTCGGCCAAGTCCCACAGCACGGCTTGCCGCCCACCCCAGTTCAGCCACACCGTGCCGAAGAACGCCAGGAACAGAAAGCCCGCGCCAACCACGCGCAAGGTGCGGAACAGGCCGGTGAAACTGCGGGTATGGATCAGGTTATCGCTGGATTTGGCCTTCACCTTCTTTGGGTGCATCGGCTCAAAGGTTTCCACGGTTGGGATTCGTTCGCTCATGGTCGTTCGCTCATCAGCCTCCATCAGGCCGATGAACTATGCGCGCCGGTCTGTTTGCGTAACAGACTCAGGTATGGCGATAAAAAGCGGATCAGATGGGCTTTGGCCAGGGGCCTGCGTCAATGTGCTGCACCCCATGGCGCGTGAGGTGCAGGCAGATCTGGCGCGTGCTGATACAGATCAATTAAATCAGCGAACCAGGTTCTTCAGCCTTTACATGTTGGCGCCCATCATGGGCACCTGCCACCGTCAGGGCGTCGGCCTCGGCCTCGGTGATATAGATCCGCTCGGCCGCCAGTTCCACGTACGACATGGATTTGTCGGTGTCGGTAACGATATGGACGCGGGTCGCCGGCACGCTCTGTTCCTGGCCATTGTCATCGAGCATGAAGTAGCACAGTTGGTTTTCGATACGCAGGGGCATGCCGGTCTCCTTTTTCATGGGGTATGAAGGTTAGGGGGCAGCAAGGTGTGTGGGTTCAAGGCAACTGACTGGCGGTCGCCGCTGTCCATCCTTTATCCATAAATAAAGGACAGCATCCATGGACGCCTGGTGGCACGAAGTGTGGCAAACCCTGCAGGCCGAATTCGCCGACCTTGGCGACGCGAAACAGCTCACTCAAATCACTGTTCGCCTGCTGATCGCAGCGCTGTTGGGCGGCATCCTCGGGTTTGAGCGCGAGCACAAGGGCAAGGCTGCCGGTGTGCGCACCCATATGCTGGTGGCAATGGGCGCCGCATTGTTTGTGCTGGTACCGCAGATGTCTGGCAATCAGGCGGATGCCATGAGTCGTGTGGTCCAGGGGGTGATCGCGGGGATTGGTTTCCTCGGCGCAGGGACGATCCTCAAGGGCAAGGAAGACGAAGAGGGCCAGCACGTCAAAGGCCTGACCACCGCTGCCGGGTTATGGATGACCGCCGCCATTGGGGTGGCGGCGGGAATGGGCCGCGAGTCGACGGCGGTGTTGAGTACGCTGTTGGCATTGGCGGTGTTCAGCGTGATGCCCAGGATTGTCAAATCATTGGAAAAGGAGCCCTGATTAAAAGGAAATCTTCGCTACTTGAGTGGACGAATTACCCGCGTTGGGATTGGCGGTGTCAGGTCCCCGGGAGGCGTGACCAATGCCTGAGGGCGAACGTAGGGCGTCGAGGTTATTCTTCGTCAACAAGCCGCCGAGATCAGAGAAGGACTTGGCTGTTGAGTCAATGTTGGAAAACTTTTGCTGGAGGTTGTCCAGGGCGATGTCGTTTGCGAGGAGGGTGTTCAGCACACCATCGCTTCCATCGGCGTCAATTAATCTTGTCAAATTATTCAGGGCCTGCAGTTCCAATAGATTTATCTGGTGCTTTGTTACCGCGTTCTTGGCCGAGCTCAGGCTTGGGGCAAGTTGGTCTTTTCCGAGTTTATGCCCGATGGTTTCAAGGACTTGTGCGTTAGCTTGAGCGTTAGCGCCCTGCAACATTGAGCGGAGATTGGCTGGGCTCAATGTCGAACGGGTCAGATCAATAATTTCACGGGATTCCTTAGAGTGGGGGTTGCGCATGATCCGATTGAGGTTGGTGGGGGTCAGTAAGGCGTTAACGTCGTTCAGGCTGCTGTGCGCCTGTGTTGCGTCCAGTGAGGGTGCCAGGGGGGTGGATGCACTTGCCGGGTAAGACGACGGTTGTGGGGCGCGGTCTGGTTGAGGAAGTTGAGAAAGAGGCGAAGTGTGCTGGGGGGAGATGATTGACATAAGTATCCTCGCGATCAGATGAATTGTCGTAACGCTACGTCCCTGGATATCGGACGAAGCGTTTACGCGAGGTGAGTATAAAAACCAATGGAGTAACGTTCTTTCAGCCGTAGTTTCCAGATTGTGCAGGAAGCTTCTGTTTTGTTTGTGGTCCGCTCGCGGGGGGACAGCTTTTTTTGTCGAGCGAACCTCAAGCCTCATCGAGTCTTTCAGACAATTACCGGTGGCATGGTCGTCGGCGGTTCTTCCACGGGGGGCGGTTCATTTTCCGGCGGTTCCTTCTCGGGAATGGGTTGCGGTTCTGTAGGCGGCAGGGTCGGGTTGTCGATATTCGGGTCCGGGGTTTCAGCCGGGATCGGGATATTCATCGGTGTGGCCTCCTTTGTGCTTTGCTCTAGCGGTGGACATCCACCGGGGCCAATTGATTCCCCGCCCAATGGCGGAACATCCAGCTGAACTTTTAACCTTGGCCCAGGCTCGGACCTATAGCGGCCCTGCTCAGGGAGAGCGCTGCCGTATCGGAATTCGGATCAAGCAAAGAGCGTCCACAGGGCGTAAGGGGAAGATGCTCGATGACTGCTGAAACACTGGCTCCAGAAGACTCCATATTGCCGCTGTCCCAGGCGCTGTTGCTGCCCAGGATCGCGATTGAAAGCACTTCACCCGTGATCGACGGCGGCGAATTTGCCGTGAAGGCCGTGGTGGGCCAGCGGGTCAACGTCACCAGCAAGGTATTCGCCGATGGCCACGACAAGCTGGCCGTATTGATCCGTTGGCGCCCGCTGCATGACGAAAGCTGGCACAGCGTGGTCATGAACGACGTGGGCAACAATGGCTGGGAAGGGGCGTTTACCGTCACCGTCCAGGGCCCTCACGAATACTGCATCGAGGCCTGGATCGATACCTTCGCCAGCTTCTGCTATGAACTGCGCAAAAAACATGAAGCCGGCGTGCCGGTCAGCCTGGAGTTGCAGGAAGGCCGCAGCCTGGTGCTGCAGGCCGCGGAGCGCAGCGACAACGAACTACGCGACCGCCTGATGCTGTTGCACCACGAACTCTCCGGTTTGCTGGAAACCGAGCAGGTCGCGCTGTTTTTGCACGAAGACAGTGCACACCTGATGACCCAGGCCGACCACCGCGCCTACTTGAGCATCAGCACCGTCTACCCGATTGATGTGGAGCGCGAGGCGGCGCAGTTTGCCAGTTGGTACGAGCTGTTTCCCCGTTCGATCACCGACGATCCGGCCCGCCACGGTACCTTCAACGACGTGCACTCGCGCTTGTCGATGATCCATGACATGGGGTTCGACGTGCTGTACTTCCCGCCGATCCACCCGATCGGGCGCAGCCACCGCAAAGGCAAGAACAATTCCCTGACCGCAGGCCCCGACGATCCGGGCAGCCCCTATGCCATCGGCAGCGAGGAGGGCGGCCACGAGGCCATCCACCCGCAGTTGGGCAGCCGTGATGACTTCCGGCGCCTGGTCAAGGCCGCCGCCGAGCATGGCCTGGAGATCGCCCTGGATTTCGCCATCCAGTGCTCCCAGGACCACCCGTGGCTCAAAGAGCACCCGGGCTGGTTCAACTGGCGCCCGGACGGCACGATCAAATATGCCGAGAACCCGCCGAAGAAGTACCAGGACATCGTCAACGTCGACTTCTATGCCGCGGATGCGATCCCGGGCCTGTGGACCGAGCTGCGTGACATCGTGGTGGGCTGGGTGGAAGAAGGCGTGAAGACCTTTCGCGTCGACAATCCCCACACCAAGCCGCTGCCCTTTTGGCAGTGGCTGATCGCCGATGTACGGGCAAAGTATCCCGAGGTGATCTTCCTCGCCGAAGCCTTCACCACCCCGGCGATGATGGCGCGCCTGGGCAAGGTCGGTTACTCCCAGAGCTATACCTACTTCACTTGGCGCAATACCAAGGCCGAACTGGCCGAATACCTGGCGCAATTGAACGAGTCGCCGTGGCGCGAATGCTACCGGCCGAATTTTTTCGTCAACACACCGGATATCAACCCAGGTTTCCTGCATGAATCCGGGCGTCCGGGCTTTTTGATCCGCGCCGCGCTGGCCACCATGGGTTCGGGCCTGTGGGGCATGTATTCGGGGTTTGAGCTGTGTGAAGCGGCACCGGTGCCGGGCAAAGAGGAATACCTGGACTCGGAGAAATACGAGATTCGTCCTCGGGACTTCACCGCACCCGGCAATATCATCGCCGAGATCGCCCAGCTCAACCGCATCCGCCGCCAAAACCCGGCCTTGCAGACCCACCTGGGGCTGAAGCTCTACAACGCCTGGAACGACAATATCCTGTACTTCGGCAAGCGCAGCGAGGATGGCAGCAACTTCATTCTCGTAGCGGTCAACCTCGATCCGTTCAATGCCCAGGAGGCCCACTTCGAGTTGCCGTTGTGGGAATTGGGCCTGCCGGACGATGCGCACACCCAGGGTGAAGACCTGATGAACGGCCATCGCTGGACCTGGTATGGCAAGACCCAGTGGACGCGGCTGGAGCCGCAGATGCCGTTCGGGATCTGGCGCATCAGCACCTCCTGAGCCTGGTGAAGATCAACATGTGGGAGGGGGCTTGCCCCCTCCCACATTGACCCGGTTCAGTCTGCACGATTTTTCGAGTATTTCAGGAGTTTCCAATGGCGAAGAAACCCAAGGCTGCCACCTTCATCAAAGACCCGCTCTGGTACAAGGACGCGGTGATCTACCAGGTTCACGTCAAATCCTATTTCGACTCCAACAACGACGGCATCGGTGACTTTCCCGGCCTGATCGCCAAGCTCGACTACATCGCCGACCTGGGTGTCAACACCATCTGGCTGCTGCCGTTCTACCCCTCGCCACGCCGCGATGACGGCTATGACATTGCCGAATACCGGGGCGTGCACAGCGACTACGGAACCATGGCCGATGCCCGGCGCTTTATCGCCGAAGCCCACAAGCGCGGGTTGCGGGTCATCACTGAGCTGGTGATCAACCACACCTCCGATCAGCACCCGTGGTTCCAGAGGGCACGCAAGGCCAAGCCGGGCTCGGCGGCGCGGGACTTCTACGTGTGGTCCGATGACGATCAGAAATACGACGGCACCCGCATCATTTTCCTCGACACCGAAAAGTCCAACTGGACCTGGGACCCGGTCGCCGGCCAGTACTTCTGGCACCGCTTCTATTCCCACCAGCCGGACCTCAATTTCGACAACCCGCAGGTGATGAAAGCCGTGCTGTCGGTGATGCGCTACTGGCTGGACATGGGCATCGACGGCCTGCGCCTGGACGCCATCCCTTACCTGATCGAGCGCGATGGCACCAACAACGAAAACCTGCCGGAAACCCACGACGTCCTCAAGCAGATCCGCGCCGAGATCGACGCCCATTACCCCGACCGCATGCTGCTTGCCGAGGCCAACCAATGGCCGGAAGACACGCAACTGTATTTCGGCGACCGCAAGGGCGATGACGGCGATGAGTGCCACATGGCGTTCCACTTCCCGCTGATGCCGCGCATGTACATGGCGCTGGCCCAGGAGGATCGCTTCCCGATCACCGATATCCTGCGCCAGACCCCGGAGATCCCCGCCAACTGCCAATGGGCGATCTTCCTGCGCAACCACGATGAACTGACCCTGGAAATGGTCACCGATAAAGAGCGCGACTACCTGTGGAACTACTACGCCGCTGACCGCCGCGCACGCATCAACCTGGGCATTCGCCGGCGCCTCGCGCCCTTGATGGAGCGTGATCGCCGCCGTGTGGAGTTGCTCAACAGCCTGCTGCTGTCGATGCCTGGCACGCCGACCCTGTATTACGGCGACGAAATCGGCATGGGCGACAATATCTACCTCGGCGACCGTGATGGCGTGCGCACGCCGATGCAATGGTCCATTGACCGCAACGGCGGTTTCTCCCGCGCCGACCCGGCCAGCCTGGTGCTGCCACCGATCATGGATCCGCAATACGGCTACCTGTCGGTCAACGTCGAAACCCAGGCCCAGGACCCGCACTCACTGTTGAACTGGACCCGCCGCATGCTGGCGGTGCGCAAGCAGTCCAAGGCGTTTGGGCGCGGCAGCCTGAAAATGCTCTCCCCAAGCAATCGCCGCATCCTGGCGTATACCCGCGAATTCACCGGCGAAGACGGGCGCAACGAAATCATCCTGTGTGTGGCCAACGTCTCGCGCAGCGCCCAGGCGGCTGAGCTGGACCTGTCGGCCTTTGCCGGCATGGTTCCGGTGGAGATGCTCGGCGGCAATGCGTTCCCGCCCATCGGCCAACTGAATTTCCTGCTGACCCTGGCGCCGTATGGCTTCTATTGGTTCGTGCTGGCGGCGGAAAACCAGATGCCCAGCTGGCACGTGGAGCCGGCGCAAAGCATGCCGGACTTCACCACCCTGGTGCTGAAAAAACGCATGGAAGAGCTGCTCGACGAACCGTGCCGCACCACCCTCGAACAGACCTCGCTGCCCGCCTGGCTGCCCAAGCGCCGTTGGTTTGCCGGCAAGGACACCGCCATCGACAGCGTGCGCATCGCCTACGGTGTGCGCTTTGGCGACCCGCAGCACCCGGTCTTGCTCAGCGAGCTGGAAGTGACCGCCGGTGGCCAGGTCAGCCGTTATCAGCTGCCGTTCGGTTTTCTTGGCGAAGATCAGTTCACCAGCGCCTTGCCGCAACAGTTGGCCCTGGCCCGCGTACGGCGGGTGCGTCAGGTGGGCCTGGTGACAGACGCCTTCAGCCTGGAGCACTTTATTCGCGCGGTGATCCAAGGTCTGCAGGCCGGTACCGTGTTAAACGGCAGCGACGGCGACCTGCGTTTTGAAGCCACGCCACACTTGGACACGCTGCAACTGACGGACGAGTCGCCGGTGCGTTACTTGTCTGCCGAGCAGTCCAACAGCTCGGTGGTGGTGGGCGAGAGCCTGGTGCTCAAGCTGATCCGCAAAGTCAGCGCCGGGGTGCACCCCGAGCTGGAAATGAGCGCCTACCTGACGCAGGCGGGTTATCCGAATATCTCGCCGCTGATGGGCTCGGTGATTCGCCATGATGGCGCCGGCCAGGACAACCTGCTGATGATCGCCCAGGGCTACTTGAGCAACCAGGGTGACGCATGGAGCTGGACCCAGAACAACCTGGAACGTGCCATTCGCGATGAACTGGCCGAGGCCATCTCCGAACAGGAACAGCATTACAACGCACTGGGCGAGCTGGCGGACTTCGCCGGGCTGCTCGGCCAGCGCCTGGGTGAAATGCACGGGGTGCTGGGGGCCAAAACGACCAATAAGGACTTCAAGCCCGAACCGACCAGCGCCAAGGATACCCAAGCCTGGGCCAAGGACGTTGGTGCGCAGATCGACCGTGCATTGCAATTGCTCAAGCTGCATCAAAGCCAATTGAACCCTGCCGATCAGGCGCTGGTCAGTGAATTGCTGGCGCAGAAAAAAGCCATCGGCGCGCATGTCCAGGCGCTGGCGAAAGCCACCTTGGGCGGGCTGCGCATTCGCGTCCACGGTGACTTGCACCTGGGCCAGGTGCTGGTGGTGAAGGGCGATGCCTACCTGATCGACTTTGAAGGCGAACCGGCGCGGCCGCTGCATGAACGGCGCGGCAAGCACAGCCCGTATAAAGATGTGAGCGGCGTGTTGCGCTCCTTTGACTACGCGGCGGCCATGGCCTTGAACGTACAAGGGGTGGATCACTCGCCCGCAGCGGACCAGGCGCGCAGGCGCGTGACCGATCGCTACCTGAAAGAGGCCCGCCAGGCATTTATCCAGGCTTATCAGGCCGCTGCGTCTACACTGGCGCATGACTGGCAGGATGCCAAGGGCCAGGACGCCGCGCTGACGTTGTTCAGCCTGGAGAAGGCCGCGTATGAGGTAGCGTACGAAGCGGAAAACCGCCCGACCTGGTTGCCGGTGCCCCTGCAGGGCTTGCACGGGTTGTTGAGCGGGATTACATCTAAATCGAACACTGCACGCGGTGGGGAGACGTCATGAGCTTTACGAATAAAGAACCGCTGCAACCGAAGTTGACAGCCATGCCGGCGTCCAAGGACGTCGAAGCGCTGGTGCGCGCCGAGCACCACGACCCGTTTTCCATTCTCGGGCCACACGATGACGAGCAGGGCGGCCAATTTATCCGCGCGTTCCTGCCGGAAGCCTTGAGTGTCCAGGTGCTGAGCCGCGATGGCGGTGAACAGATCGGCAGCCTGGATGCGACCCAGGTGCCGGGCCTGTTCGTCGGGCAGTTCAACACCCGCCAGGCGTACTTGCTGAAAATCCAGTGGGCCGGTGGCGAGCAGATCACCGAAGACCCTTACAGCTTCCAGCAACTGTTGCTGGGGGAGATGGACCTGTACCTGTTCGCCGAAGGCAACCACCGTGACCTCAGCAGTTGCCTGGGGGCCCAGGTGACCAGCGTCGATGGCGTAGACGGCGTGCGTTTTGCCGTGTGGGCACCGAATGCGCGGCGGGTTTCGGTGGTGGGAGACTTCAATATCTGGGACGGCCGCCGCCACCCGATGCGCCTGCGGCATCCGTCGGGCGTGTGGGAGATCTTCATTCCACGCCTGCAACCTGGCGCCGCCTACAAGTACGAAATCCTCGGTGCCCACGGGATTCTGCCGCTCAAGGCCGACCCGATGGCGCTGGCGACCCAGTTGCCACCCGATACCGCCTCGAAAGTCGCCGCGCCGTTGCAGGTGGACTGGCAGGACCACGAGTGGATGCAAGCGCGGGTCGAGCGCCAGAAGGCCACGGCGCCGCTGTCGATCTATGAGCTGCACGTGGGCTCCTGGCAGTGCGAGCTGGACGAGGCCGGCGAAGTGGCGCGCCAATACACCTGGCGCGAGCTGGCGGAGCGGTTGGTGCCGTATGTGCAGCAACTGGGCTTCACCCACGTTGAATTGATGCCGATCATGGAACACCCGTTCGGCGGTTCGTGGGGTTACCAGGCGCTTTCACAGTTCGCACCGACGGCGCGTTTTGGCTCGCCGGAGGACTTCGCCTATTTTATCAACGCGCTCCATCAGGCCGATATCGGCGTGATCCTCGACTGGGTGCCGGCGCATTTCCCTACCGACACCCATGGCCTGGCGCAATTCGACGGCACTGCGTTGTATGAATACGCCAACCCGCTGGAAGGCTTCCACCAGGACTGGGACACGCTGATCTACAACCTGGGCCGCACTGAGGTCCACGGCTTCATGCTGGCCTCGGCGCTGCATTGGCTCAAACACTTCCACATTGACGGGCTGCGGGTGGATGCGGTGGCGTCGATGCTGTACCGCGACTATTCGCGCAAGGCCGGCGAATGGGTGCCCAACCGCCATGGCGGGCGCGAGAACCTGGAAGCCATCGACTTCCTGCGCCATTTGAACGACGTGGTTGCACTGGAAGCGCCCGGCGCCCTGGTGATCGCCGAAGAGTCCACCGCCTGGCCCGGCGTCAGCCAGCCCACCCAACAGGGCGGCCTGGGCTTCAACTACAAGTGGAACATGGGCTGGATGCACGATTCTTTGCATTACATCCAGCAGGATCCGGTCTATCGCGCCCATCACCATAACGAGTTGAGCTTCGGCCTGGTGTATGCGTGGTCCGAGCGCTTCATCCTGCCGATTTCCCACGATGAAGTGGTGCACGGCAAGCACTCTCTGATCGACAAGATGCCCGGCGACCGTTGGCAGAAGTTTGCCAACCTGCGCGCCTACCTGGCGTTCATGTGGATGCATCCGGGCAAGAAGCTGCTGTTCATGGGCTGCGAATTCGGCCAGTGGCGCGAGTGGAACCACGACCAGCAACTGGACTGGTACTTGCTGCAGTACGCCGAGCACAAAGGCGTGCAAAAGCTGGTGGGTGACTTGAATCGCCTGTATCGCGAAGAGCCGGCCCTGCACGAGCAGGATGATGCGCCTCAGGGTTTCCAGTGGCTGATCGGCGACGACGCGATCAACAGCGTCTACGCCTGGCTGCGCTGGAGCAAGGACGGCAAGCCGGTGCTGGTGGTGGCCAATTTCACCCCGGTGCCCCGTGAGGCCTACAAGGTGGGCGTACCGTTTGGTGGGCGTTGGAGCGAGGTGATCAACAGTGACGCCGATACCTACGCGGGTTCCAATTACGGCAATGGCGGTGGCGTGTTCACCGAGGATGAGCCACGCCATGGGCAACCGGTGTCACTGTCGTTGAACCTGCCGCCGTTGGGGGTGCTGATTTTGCGGCCTGACGGGAGTTAAAGGCTCTACCCTGCTGGATTCAGTTGTCCACGCTGGTGGCAGGGCGCCACAATGGCGCCTTTGTCATGGCAGTCGAATCAGGCGAATTTCATGAATGGCCTTGGGCATGGGCGGGACCAGGATTGCTTTATAGAGGCACAGGTGCGAACCGACCGTTTGCACCAGTTGTTTCGCCAGTCATTTGCAGCCATTTTCGGCAGCTACATGGCAGCCGCCATGCTCTGCTGGCTGTGCTGGGAGCGCTTCGATCACACGTTGATGCTGGTGTGGCTGGTGGTGTTGGGCGCGTCGTCGCTGCTGCGGGTCAAGATGTTCCTGGACTGGTTCCGCTGCCCCAACAGCGAACGCACCCCGGACCGCTGGGAGCGCCGCTACTGGGTCACGCTGGTACTGTCCGCGGGCATTTGGGGGGCTGGGGCACTCGCGCTGATGCCCCCCGATGATCGGTTGTCCCAGGCGCTGGTGATGCTGTTCACCGTGGGGATGTCGGTCAGTGCGGTGTCGTGTTATTCGGCCTATCGCTATATGACCCTGGTGTCCATCGGCCTGGTGTTGCTGCCGTGCACCCTGTGGCTGTTGTTCCAGCCCACATCGATGCAAGTGGGCATCGGCATCGCGGTCCTGGTGTTTTCCACGTTTGTGGCCAGTGCCACGCGCAAATTGTCCGATGCACTGGAGAAAGCCTTTCGCCTGACCCGGCAAATGGAACGGGCCCATAACATCTCGACCCGTGCCGCACAGACCGATGAGCTGACCGGCCTGATGAACCGCCGGGCGTTTTTCGAACATGCGCAATTGCTGTATGCGCAATGCCGTCATAACCAGCAGCCGCTGTGCGTGCTGATGATGGACATGGACCACTTCAAGCAAATCAACGACACCTATGGGCACCAGGCCGGCGATCAGGTCTTGCGCCAGATTGGCGGGGTGATCAGTGCGTCGTTCCGCAAGGCCGATGTGTATGGTCGCTTGGGCGGCGAAGAGTTTGCCGTGTTGTTGCCCAATACGTCGTTGGACACCGCGCGCACTATTGCCGAGGACCTGATCAAGGCTATCGCCGGTTTGGCCGCCGAGCCGGTCAAGGGGCTGTCAGCCAGCCTTGGGGTGGCGTTCACCCATGCCGTGGACGAGGACCTGCACGGCCTGATGAACAGCGCCGACAAAGCGCTGTACCGGGCCAAGGCATTGGGCCGCAACCAGGTGGCCGTGGCGGAGTAGGGCGCGGCTCAGTCCTTGTGCATGGCCTTGATCAATACCCGCGAAACCTGCTCGGCAGAGTAAGGCTTGGGCAGGAACTCGAAGCCGTCATAGCCATTGTCTGCCAGCTCTTCGCTGTAGCCCGAGGTCAGTATCACCGGCAGGTCCGCTCGACGCTGGCGCAACAGCTTGGCCATGGCGACCCCGGTGATGCCGGGCATGACCACGTCGGAGAAGATCACATCGAAGGCCCTCCCATCGTGCCCGGCAAGGGTCAGGGCCTGTTCGGCATCGGTCACCCAGGTGGCCTGGTAGCCCAGGTCTTGAAGAATCTGGCTGGCAAACCGCCCGATCTCCAGATTGTCCTCCACAATCAGCACCCGGCACTGTGATGTGTCGTGGGACGAAGCCGGCGCTTCCTCGCAGGGGAGTGGCAGTGCTGCTTCGGCTTCGACCTGGGGCAGATACAAGGTGAATACGCTGCCTTGGCCGGGCGTGCTGGTCACATCGATATTGCCCCCCGACTGCTTGGCGAAGCCGAAGACCTGCGACAGGCCCAGGCCGGTGCCTTTACCCACCGCCTTGGTGGTGAAGAACGGCTCGAAAATGCGTTCGACGGTGTCTTCGGGAATGCCGGGGCCGGTATCGGCGAGCGAAATGGCGACATACGCCTTACCCGACCCGGCGTCGCCGCGAATATGGGGCAACGGCTGTGCCCCGAGGACTTTCAGGGTCAGGGTGCCCTGGCCCTCCATTGCGTCCCGTGCATTGAGGGCGATGTTGATCAGTGCGGTTTCAAACTGGCTGGCATCGATCCGCGCAAAACACGGCTGCGAAGGCATCTCGACACGTACATGAATGCGCGCGCCTGTGACGCTCTCCAGCATCTCGCCGATGTTCTGAACGCGCTGGCCCACGTCGAAGACTTCCGGGTTCAGCGGTTGGCGGCGGGCAAAGGCGAGCAATTGGCTGGTCAACTTGCTGGCCCGCTCTACGGTATCCGCCACTGCGCCCATATAGCGCTGGCGACGCTGCTCCGACAGGTCTGGCTGACGCAGGAAGTCCACCGATGAGCGGATGATCGTCAGCAGGTTGTTGAAGTCATGGGCCACGCCGCCGGTGAGTTGGCCGATGGCTTCGAGTTTCTGCGACTGGCGCAGCGCGGCTTCGGCCTTGGCCAGCGCCAGGGTGCGTTCTTCGACGCGCTGTTCGAGAGTGGTGTTCAGTTCGGCATAGGCCGCCAGGCCCTTGCGCACATCGGCATCGGCACGCACGCGCTCGATATGCGCCCAGGAGCGCTCGGTGACTTCCCGCAACAGGGCCAGGTCGTAGGGTGACCAGGGGCGTGGGCTTTTGTCATGGACGGCCATCAGGGCGGTCAGGCGACCGTTCTTGATCAGCGGCATGCAGATCGTCGCCGTCACCCCCAGGGCCTGGAAGGTGGCGGACTCTGCGGGCGGCAACTCGCGCAGATTGTCGTGGATCACCAGGGGGTCGCCGGCGCGCAGGCATTTGACGGCCATCTCGCCGAACGCCGCCAGGCTGTAGCGGCCAATGATGCTGGGCGAGCCGGGCGCGGTCCAATTGTCTCGAATGGTAAAGCCGTCTTCATCGGCGTCCATGTCGGCGTAGGCGCAATTGCTCACCTGCAGGTGCTCGGCCAGCAACCGGGTGGTGCTGGTCATGATGGCTTCGGCATCGACGGCGTTGACCACCGCGTTGCCGATGGCGTCCAGCACCGCCAGGCGGCGTGCCAGGAACACCGTGGCGGTGGTCTCGGTGACGGTGTCGAGCATGCCGACCACCTTGCCTTGGGGATCGCGGATCGGGCTGTAGCAGAAGGTGAAGTACGCCTGCTCCCGCCTCGGGCCGCGTTCAATCACCAGGGGGAAGTTTTCGATATAGGTGGCGTGGCCCTCGAAGGCGGCGTTGGCGATGTGGCTGACGTCATCCCACACCTCGGCCCACACTTCGTTGAACGGGCGCCCCAACGCGTAGGGCTTGCTGCCCAGGATCGGGATAAACGCATCGTTGTAGAGCGTGATCAGTTGCGGGCCCCAGACAATCGCCTGGGGAAAGCTGGAGGCGAAGCACAGCGCCACGGTGGTCTTTAACACGTCCGGCCACTGTTCCAGCGGTCCTAGGGGCGTACTGGCCCAATCATGCTGACGTACTTGCTCAGCCATGTCGCTGCTGCTTTGCAGCCAATTCATCATTGGGAGAACACCTTGTATTCCGGAATCTTCAACGCGCCCGCAAGGATGTGGCGTAAAGCTACAGACCTGTCTGGTCGCTGCCAGTTCAGCACGATTATCCGCTAGATGGCATTTTGATGCTGTATTCGTTTGAAAGAGCGAAGGGCCGGGGGGTGGGCGATTGCCCAACCCTTATTGCGTGCCGAATAAAGCGGTCCAGTAGATGCCCGCGTCACTCTTCGGGTCCATGGCATAGGCTGCGCCCAATTCGCGAAACTGGGGGTTCATCAGGTTGGCGCAATGACCCGGGCTGGCGAGCCAGCCGTCGACCACCTTGCGCGGGGTGTCCAGGCCGGCGGCGATGTTTTCGCCGATGTTTTTCGCGATATACCCGGCCAGTTCCGCGCGGTCGCCAGGCGTGCGGCCGTCGTGGTCCAGGTGGTCGAAGAAATTGCCGTTGGCCATGTTGCGCGTGTGGCTGTTGGCGGCCCCGGCCAACGCCTCGTTCCACGACAATGGCGTGGTCGCGGTAAACGCCTGGGTGCCGCACTGGCGCGGTTGCGTGCGGGCGGCATTGATCAGGTCGAGCAGCTTGCGGCCTTCGGTTTGCCAATCGCCCAGGCCGCTGGACAGCAACGGGCGGGCCAGCACGATGCGCCAGTCCTGGCCGCTGTTGCTCACGCCGATGTCGACGAATTGCGGGTCCAGCACCACCCGGCAGAAACTCTCGCGCACGGCTTTCATGGCTGCCTGGGCGTCCTTGGGCCCGGACAGGCTGATGGCCTGCACATTGACCATCGGGTACGCGGCCCGGGCCAGGGCCTGCTGCAGGTCGCCGACGTTATTGGCCGGCAGCACCAGCCGTGTATCGTTGGCCAACGGTGGCAGTTCCTGGGAACCCTGGTCGCCGCAGCGCTGCACCTGGCTGCGGTACTCGTTGATCTGTTGCACCAACTGACTTTCTTCATTCGCCATCGCGCTGGCGCAGAACACCGTACTGGCGGCCAGCGTCGTAAGACCCATCATCAATGACAGAACGCGCATGGACGTTACCCTTGAGCTTGAAAGTGCCCATGATGCGCGATGTAACCCCGTCTGGCGCAACGCCTTTTTTGTTTTTTTGCCTCAACGGGCATTCTGTGGGGCATTCACGGCGCGGATGCGGCCCGCTGTCATCGCGGTGGCCAGCAGGATCAAGCCCACGGCGACGGTGAAAGTCGCATGCAGGCCACTGGTCACGGATTGCGCGGTGGCGCGGGTGACATCCGGGGTCGCCCAGGCGAACACCGCCCCCAGGGCCGAGGTACCGAAGATCAGCCCGATATTGCGTGACAGGTTGAGCAAGCCTGCGACCGTACCTCGGCGCGCACCGTCTACATCGCACATCACCGCAGTATTGTTGGCGGCCTGGAACAGGCTATAGCCCGTCGTCAGAATCACCAGCCCCCCAAGGTAGGCGATCAATCCCGAGGCCAACGACAATAGTAATGCGCCGCAAACCAGGATGCCCAACCCGGCGAAAGTCATAAGGCGCCAGCCGTGGCGGTCGGTGAGGCGCCCCGCCGGTACACCGCTGAGCGCCGCGACACAGGGCCCGACGGCCATGGCCAGGCCCATCCATTGCGGGTCCAGCCCCAGCCCCTTGGACAGGTAGAAAGGGCCGACCACAAAGGTTGCCATGATCACCGCCGCTACTAACGCACTCATCGCGAGACTCGTGCGCAATGATGCTTCCTTCAACGGTGACCAGACGCTGGAAGGTGAGCCTGCTTGGCGTCGATCAACCGGCAAGTAGCGCCACGCGAGGCTGGCCGTGAGTAACCCCAAGGGCATGCCCACCAGAAACAGCGCGCGCCAGCCCCACACACTGAGCAATAACCCGCCAGCGGCGGGGCCCATGGCGGTACCGACGGCTGACATTGTGCCCAGCAGGCCCATCACCCGGCCGGTGCGTTCCTTGGGCACCGTGTCGCCGACCATCCCCAGCGCCATGGCCATCATGCTCGCCGCGCCCAAGCCCTGCAGGAGGCGTGCGGCAATCAGCCAGCCCAGCGAGGGCGCGCCTGCACACAGCCCACTGCCCAGCGCAAACAGCAGCAGCCCGGCGAGCAACAGCCGGCGACGGCCCAGGCGATCGCCCATTCGGCCGGCCATGACAATCACCGCCGTGATCGCCATCAGGTAGGCGAGCACCACCCACTGCACGGCATGAAACGACGCATCGAATGCCTGTACCAGGCTGGGCAGGCCGACATTGGCGATGCTGGTGCCGAGGGCGGCGAGCAACATGGACAGCGACAGGCTGGCAAGGCCGCCCCGTGAAGACGTATGCATGGAAGATTCCTTGGGTGGACGCAACTGTCACAAATCTACGACCTCGCCTAACATGGCGGAAGACGCAGGGTTTGCAGTTAATACCTGCGTCAAACGCCTGCTAAGGAGCGCCCATGCCCGACTTTAATCTGCTGATCACCCTGGATGTCTTGCTGGCCGAAGGCAGTGTCGCCCGAGCGGCCAAGCGCTTGCAGTTGAGCCCCTCGGCCATGAGCCGGGCGCTGGCGCGCTTGCGTGAGACCACCGGCGATCCGCTGTTGGTCCGCGCCGGGCGCGGGCTGGTGCCGACGCCGCGGGCGCAGGCATTGCGTGAGCAGGTCAGCCGCCTGGTGCAGGACGCCCACGCAGTGCTGCGCCCGGCACACGCCCTGGACCTGGCCCAGGTGGAGCGCACGTTCACCTTGCGCACCAGTGAAGAGTTCGTCGAAAACTTCGGTCCTGCGTTGCTGGCGCGCATCGCACGGGAGGCGCCTGGTGTACGCCTGCGTTTCGTCAGCAAGACCGACAAGGACAGCACGTTGCTGCGCGAAGGCAGCGTCGACCTGGAGACCGGTGTGGTCGACCCCGACGCCAGCCCCGAAGTGCTGACCCAGGCGCTGTTTCGCGACCGTTTGATTGGCGTGGTGCGCAGCGGCCATCCCCTGAGCCAGGGCGACATCAGTGCCGAGCGGTTTGCCCTGGGGCGGCACGTCTATGTCTCGCGGCGCGGGCAGGAGCGCGGCCAGATCGACGATGGGCTTGAAGCCCTGGGCTTGACGCGGCAGATCGGCACCGTCGTCGCCGGGTTCGCCACGGCCATCGCCCTGGCCCGCGACACCGACCTGATTGCCAGCGTGCCCGAACGCTACACTGCCCATCAGCGCGAAGGCCTGTACAGCTTTGCGTTGCCGTTGACGCTGGCACCGTTCACCGTGGCGATGCTCTGGCATCCGCGGCTGGATGCCGACCTGGCCCACCGCTGGTTGCGCGGGTGCGTGCGTGAGGTGTGCGGGCACTGAACGGCCTGCAACAGGTACAATCGCCGCTGCCTTGACGCGAAACCCCAGGAATCTGCATGTTCAGCCTTACCCGCTATACCACACCGTGCCCCGAGCCCATCAATGCCCAGATCCTGCAGATGGTGGTGGACAACCTCACCGACATCAGCAGCGTCGCACTGCCGCCGAGCAACCTGCTCTACAACATTTACCAATACGCCATCGGCTTTGAGGTGCACCTGTACCTGGAGGCAGTGGGCGGGTCGAAGGGGATTGCCGTTGAGTTGATCGTGGCGATGCTCGAGGAGCAGGTGATTGGCTTTTGCCTGTATCTGCCGGTGAAGGATGATCCTGAGGCCTGTGGCATCGCCTTCATGGCGGTGCAGGCTGGTTTCCGGCGCCAGGGTGTGGCGCGCGGGATGATGGCGGACGTGCTGGCGCGCTATCCCCATGCGGAGTTGGCCTGTGCCGTGGAGAAGGTAGCGGCCTTCGAGGCCATGGGGTTTGAAGTGCGGGGTGCGCGGGGCACCCAGGTGTTGATGAATACCCGGGACTACGGCACCGATGGCTTGATGGGCGTGTTGGATGTGGCGGCGATCTACAGTTCGCTGGAGGTACGCCAGATCCATACCTACCTGCTGCAAAAACATGGCAAGCGGGCGATGGTGGACGCCGAGAAACAGCGTGATCGGCACCTCGATCAACTGGCCCGCAAGGTCCAGCTGTTTGTGGCAGGGCGTTAGCCTGGCCTGGTTGGCTTTTTTTGTGGTGAGCGGGCTTCTGTGGTGAGCTTGCCTCTGTGGTGAGCGGGCTTGTTGTGGTGAGCGGGCTTGCCCCGCGCTGGGCTGCGAAGCGGCCCCAGAAACAGCCCCGGATCTGCCTGGCACACTGCAGCGCTCTTATCGGGGCCGCTTCGCAGCCCAGCGCGGGGCAAGCCCGCTCACCACAACAAGCCTGCTCACCACAACAAGCCTGTTCACCACAACAAGCCTGTTCACCACAACAAGTCTGCTCACCACAGCAAAGTTCGTTTACCACAGAAGCTTCTTCAGTCTTCAACGCCGTGGGCGGTTGACCATTGCCAGGATGGTCGCCAGCAACTCATCTTGCGCCTCTTCACGGCTGATCTCGCCACTGGCCGCAGCGTAGGACAACGCTTCCGCAGCGCCCAGCATCGCCCTTAATCCTGCCTGTGATACGTGGCCAAAGGGTTCCAATGCGGCACGGCATTTGTCGAGAAAAATCGCCTCGTACTTACGCTTGAGCGCTTCCAGCTCCGGCGAGCTGCTCAGTGCGGCAATCACCCCCGGAATTTCCCGGCCCTGCAATAACACGCAATCGACATAGCACGAGGCGATCACCCCGGCGCGTTCTTCCAAGGTCGCGCGGCTGGCGTCGAGGGCTTCGGCAAACACTTGGGTCTGACGCGCGTCGAAGTCTTCATACAGCGCGGCGAGCAGCCCGGCACGGGTGACGAAATGGTCGTAGACCACCGGTTTGGTGACGCCGGCCAGTTCCGCCAGGCGGCCCAGGGTCAGGGCTTCGGTGCCTTCCTCGCGCACCAGCTGCCAGGCCACCTCCAATAACTGACGCAGGCGATCTTCACGGGACAGGCGACGACGTGGGGCAGGGGATTCAGGGCTTGACATGCTTATATACCAAAAGTAACTTGTTGGCGTTAACTTACCAAAAGTAGCTTAAACCCAAACGGAGTCAAAGTCATGCACGCACTCATCGTCGTTGCCCATCACGACCCACAATCCCTCACCCACGCCGTGGCCGCGCAGGTGGCTGCCGGCCTGACTGCTGAGGGCCACACCTTCGAAATCGCCGACCTCGCCGCCGAAGGCTTCGACCCGCGCTACACCGCCGCCGATCACCGGGTACACCGCACCCAGGCCACGCCCCCGGCCGACGTGCTGGCGGAACAGGCGCGCATCGAGCGCGCCGATGCCTTGGTGCTGGCGTTCCCGATCTACTGGTGGTCGCTGCCGGGCCTGCTCAAGGGCTGGGTCGACCGTGTGTTCGTCAACGGCTGGGCGATCGACTACGGCCCGGATACCCCGGTGGTGAAAAAACTGCGGCATTTGCAGGTGCACTTGCTGGCCCTCGGCGGTGCGGATGACAGCGCGTTTGACCGTCATGGCTATGCCAAGGCGATGCGCACCCAAATCGACTACGGCATCTTCGATTACTGCGGGGCGAAGGTGATGACGTCCGAGCTGTTGCTGGATTCGGAAGGCGGCGCGGCCCCGGCGCATCTGAAGACGGCGAAAGCGATCGGGCAGAGGCTGTTCGAGGCCGAGACGGTCGCCGGTTGATTCAACCTTCGCGAAACAGGTCGTGGGCGTCCAGCAGGCGGTAGGCAATTTCCGGGTTTTTCTCCAGGCCCCGGCGAATCGCCGCCGGGATCGCTTGCCGGGTCTTGCGGCACATGCCTGGCAGCTCGTCGATGACGATCTGGATGCCGCGCATGCTCTTGACCTCGGTGTGCCCCGGCGCGACATGCACGCGGATGCCCAATAACTCGTGCATCCGCTGTTGCATGCGCTCCAGGTCTTGCAGGCTTTGCAGGTTTTCCAGGCGCTCGACCAGGCGTTTTTCTTCCTGGCGGGTCAGGCTGAGGATACGCAGGTCGGCGCCGGGGGCCTCCAGCAGCTGTTCACGGTCGCAGACACAGGCGCCGGGTGGGCAGGGTTGGCGAATGGTCATGATCCTTACCTCCCCATTCCGACGCCGTTGAGTCAGTCGCTCAACGCGACCCCAAGGCTGCCCAGGGCCTTCCAGTACCCAGGATAGGTCTTGGCCACGCAGTCCGGGTCCTGGATGCGGATCCCCGCGATTTTCAACCCCGCCAGGGCAAAGCACATGGCGATGCGGTGGTCGGCATGGGTGTCGATCAGGGCGTTGCACGACGTGCCGGCCAGCGCCGGGTCGGCCGCGACCAGCAGATCATCGCCTTCAATGCTGGCGAGGCCCGGACGGATCGCATTGAGGCCGTCATGCAGGGCCTGTACGCGATCGCATTCCTTGACCCGCAGGTTTGCCAGCTCCGTGAAGCGCACCGGGGTGTTGTTGAAGGCAGCCAGCACCGCCAGGGTCGGGATCGCGTCCTGCATCTGCGAACCCACCACGGTGGCCTGCATATTCGGGAACTGCGCGATCACCGCCTGGGCCTTGGCGTCCGGTTGGGTGAAGGCGTGGGCGGCCACGCCGATGTCGATGCGGCCACCGGTCAACACTTCGGCAGCCCACAAGTAGGTGGCGGCGGACGCGTCGGGTTCGATCAGGTAATCATGGGCGGTGTAGCCGGTGGGGGCCACGCGCCAGGTGGTGTCGTCGACCACCTCGACCTGGGCGCCGAAGGCCCGCATGCAGTCCAGGGTCAGGTCCACGTAGCCACGGGCACCGATGTCCTTGCCGGTCAGTGCCACTTCAATCGGCGCTTCGCCGCACGCGGCCAGCATCAACAGGGCGGAGACATACTGGCTGGACAAACCGCCGTCGATCTCGAAGCGCCTGGCCTGGACCTTGCCCACGCCGTGCACCGTCACCGGCGGGCAACCGGTCGGGCTGTCGACCTGGATACCGTTCCGGCCGAGGGTGGCCAGCAGCGGGCCGATCGGACGTTTCTGCATATACGCGTCGCCGTCCAGTACCACGGTGCCTTGCACGGTAGCCACGGCGGCCGTCAGGAAGCGCATGGCGGTGCCGGCATTGCCGAGGAACAACGGCTGCGCCGGCAATTGCAGCTTGCCGGTGCCGGTGACCACGAAGGTGGTGTCGTCCGGCTCGTCGATGGTCACGCCCATCTGGCGCAGGGCCACCGACATATGCCGGGTGTCATCGCTCTTCAGGGCGCCGCTCAGGCGGCTGGTGCCTTTGGCCAGGGCCGCCAGCAGCAAGGCACGGTTGGTAATGGATTTGGAGCCGGGGGGCGCGACCTTGCCATTCAGGGGGAAGTTGGGCGGTGTAACGGTCACGGTTTTCTGCGAACTCAAGGTGCAAGGCTCCTGATCAAGGCAAGGTGGTACGGAGTGGCCGACGGGCGGACCCGAATAATCGGCCAAAGGTGCGGTGCTTGTCGAGGTCTAGCGCTTGCTCAACCAGTAATCGTGCAGTGCCCGTGCGGCCGGTTCGATAGCGCTGACCCGTTGCTGATGCAGCTTCACATCCAGGTCGGCGGGCAACTCGAAGTTGTCCTGCTCGGCGCACCAGGAGATTTTCTCCAGGTTCGCTGCCTGCTCCGCGGGCAACTCAGGCCAATTGCCGATAGCGGCGCCACGGATATAACCAAAGCACCATTCTTCGGCGAGGGTCACGACTTGGTCCTGGTGTTCGGTTTCATCGAAGCGTGCCTTAAAGGCCTTGGCGTCAGTCGCCAGTTGTGCGGCCAGGGTGTTGATATGACGCACGCACAGGTCAAGGAACTGCTGGGCCTCTTCGGCGCTTTCCCACTCCGGGTTCTGCCCGCCCCAGATCGCCGGGAACCACTCGGCGATGTCCACCTGTGCCGGGCTGGACACCAGCGCGGTGAAGTAGCCGTCGAGTTCGGCCAGGTTCAGCACCGAATGGTCGTCGCCGTATTTCAACAGGGTTTCTTCGATGAATTCGAAATCGGCGGGGGCGAGGGGTTGGGTGTGCATGGGCATATCCTTTAAACGTCGAACGCCGCTGATGGGGCGGCTCAAAGCGCGAAGGATGGCGTGTGCCGGGGCTTTTATCCAGCGTCTTTTCCATCGCCGTTGCCAGTCCCGCTTTTGGCCGATGCGCCGTCACGTACCCTTGTTATAGTTCAGGCCTTATCACTCGCCAGCCAGGGATCACTGCCATGTCCGAATACCAAGCTTTCGTCGTCGAACTCAGCGGCAACGTAGCCCATGTGCAGATCAACCGCCCGGAAAAGATCAACGCGATGAACGCGGCGTTCTGGACCGAGATCATCGACATCTTCCAATGGATCGAAGACACCGACGCCGTACGCGCCGTGGTGCTCAGCGGTGCCGGCAAGCATTTTTCCTCCGGCATCGACCTGATGATGCTCGCCTCGGTGGCCAACGACTTCGGCAAGGACGTGGGCCGCAATGCGCGCCTGCTGCGGCGCAAGATCCTCGAGCTGCAAGCCTCGTTCAATGCCGTCGATAACTGCCGCAAGCCGGTACTGGCGGCGATCCAGGGTTACTGCATCGGTGGCGCCATCGACCTGATCAGCGCCTGCGACATGCGCTACGCGGCTGAAGACGCGCAATTCTCGATCAAGGAAATCGACATCGGCATGGCCGCCGACGTCGGCACCCTGCAACGCCTGCCACGCATCATCGGCGACGGCATGCTGCGTGAGCTGGCCTACACCGGCCGCCCGTTCGGTGCCGAGGAGGCGCGCAGCATCGGCCTGGTCAATCGCGTGTATGCCGACCAGGAAAGCCTGTTGGCCGGGGTGTTCGAGATCGCCCATGAAATCGCGGCCAAGTCGCCGATTGCGGTCACCGGCACCAAGGCCATGATCAGCTACATGCGTGACCATACGGTCAATGACGGTCTGGAATACGTTGCCACCTGGAACTCGGCTATGTTGCAATCCAACGACCTGCGCGTGGCCATCGCGGCCCATATGAGCAAGCAGAAACCCGAATTCGTGGATTGACTGACATGACCCCAGGCTGGATTACCACAACGCTGCTGGACAACGACGCCCCCGGCGGCTGGGCCGTCGCCCGCAGCCGCGAGGGCTTTTTGCATGACGCCAACGGCCCGCTGTTCCCTCGGGAATGGCTCAAGCGCCAGGAGCTTTCGGTGTTTGCCGAACACGGCATCGGCCACCTCGACGGTGAGCCGGTGTACCTGCTGGAACTCGACTCGGCGGGCGAAGTGCCGGGTTGCGGCTGGCAGGGCCTGCGCGGCTTCATGCTGCAAGGTGATCACACCCTCTACAAAGTGCTGGGCTACGCCGCGCAGATCGGCACCTGGGCGCGGGAGCATCGGTTCTGCGGCAGTTGCGGCCAGGCCATGGTCCAGGTGCCACGGGAACGGGCGATGTATTGCCAGGCCTGCGACCTGCGCAGCTACCCACGGATTTCGCCGAGCATGATCGTGCTGGTGACCCGTGGCGACGAGATCCTGCTGGCGCGCTCGCCACGTTTTGTCACCGGGGTCTACAGCACCTTGGCCGGCTTTGCCGAGCCGGGTGAGTCGGCCGAGGACTGCCTGATCCGCGAGGTGCGCGAAGAAGTGCAGGTGGAGGTCAGGAACATCCAGTACATGGGCAGCCAGTGCTGGCCGTTCCCCCATTCGATGATGCTGGGCTTCCATGCCGAGTACGCCGGTGGCGACATCGTGCCCCAGGCCGACGAGATCGAGGACGCGCAGTGGTTCAGCATCCACGACCTGCCGCCGTTGCCGGCGTCACGCTCGATTGCGCGCTACCTGATCGACCTCTACCTGGCCCGTCGCCTAGGCCACGCTGAACCAGTGCTGCCAGGCTAGGCGCACGGTCAGGCCGAGAACCACGGTGATAAACACCGGGCGAATGAATTTGGCGCCGCCGCTGATCGCGCTGCGCGCGCCAAAAAATGCGCCACACATCACCGACACGCCCATCGCCAGGCCGACAATCCAATCCACCGAGCCGTTGAAGATAAACACCGACAGCGCCGCCGCGTTGCTGACGAAGTTCATGCTGCGCGCCACGCCGCTGGCCTTCACCAGGTCGATGGGGTGCAACAGCAGGGTGCTCACGGTCCAGAATGCACCGGTACCGGGGCCGGCCACGCCGTCGTAGAAGCCCAGGCCGAAACCCTGGGTGCCTTGCCATTTCTTCTTGATCGGTGCGTCGGCGTCCAGTGGCGCCTTGGGCGTGCCACCAAACAGCAAATACACACCGCAAGCGAATACGATCACCGGCAGCATTTTGTTGAGGGTTTCGGCGGGCAGGTAGTGGGCAACCACCGCACCGGCCAGCGCACCGATCAAGGTGCCGACGATCGCATGCACCCACTGGCGCGGGTGGAACAGCTTGCGACGGTAGAAGGTGAAACTGGCCGTGGCCGAACCGAAGGTGGAGCTGAGCTTGTTGGTGCCCAGTACCAGGTGGGGCGGCATCCCGGCGGTGAGCAGCGCCGGGGTGGTAAGCAGGCCGCCGCCGCCGGCGATGGCGTCGATAAAGCCGGCGATAAAGGCCACGACGGCGAGAATGGCGAGGGTGGTGAGGTCTACGCTGAGTTCGAAAGGCATGGGAGGGCTTATGGTTGGCAGGGCGCTGTGCGAAGGGGCGCCATCTTACCTGCCTGATGTGCGCAGAACCAACTGTGGGAGCAAGCCCTCTCCCACAGTTGAACAGTGTTCATCTGGCTATTTGTGGGTTCCCATCCACTCCAGCGCCGTGCGCCACACGCAGATCCCGAGGAAATACGCGGACATCACCGACCACAACCCAAACGTCCACGGGTTGGTGTTGGGATAATCCACCACCATCAAGAAGCTGCAGAGCAACCAGATGGTGGTCACTGCGATATTGATCGGCATGAAGCGCTTGACCCGGAACGGGTGCAGGAACTTCATCGGCGTCACGGTCAGCAGGGCCAGGCCGATCACGGTCAGCAAGGTGACCCAGGCATCCGGCTGGATGATGTATACGCACAAGGCCACCACGTTCCAGGCGGCGGGGAAGCCGACGAAGTAGTTGTCCTTGCTCTTCATGTTCACGTTGCAGAAGCAGAACAGCGATGAAACCAGGATCACCGACACCGTGAACAGGTGGGTAAAGTCCGGCAGGTCGATATAGCGGTAGATAAACAGGGCCGGAATAAACACATAGGTGAGGTAATCGATCACCAGGTCCAGTACCGAGCCGTCAAAGCTGGGCAATACCGTGCTGACATTCACCCGTCGCGCCAGGGAACCATCCACGCCGTCTACCACCAGGGCCAGGCCCAGCCAGAGCAGGCAGGCCTTGGGGGAGTTTTCCAGCAGCGCCAGGGTGGCCAGGAAGGCCAATACCACACCGGTGGCGGTAAAGCCGTGGGCGCCCCAGGCTTTGATTCTGGCTACATGCAGGGTCGATATCACGGGCGGTTCTCCAAAAGGTGAAACGGGGCAGCCGACAACGTGACGCTGTCGAGTCTGGCCGGGGAATGCAGGTATCGACCGGGAAGGGGGTCATAAGGTTCACCGCCCGGCGCATCACATAGCGTAGCAAGCGTAGGACGTTTCGGCATCAGCCCTGGCGAAACACCAGTGCCTTGAGGCCACTTTGCGTGTCGATATCCGGAAATTCCGGCGGGTTTTCCAGCCGTTCAATAAAGCGCAGGCCCGGTGCTTCGCGGGTGACGCCGTCGATCAGGAAGTCTTCGCCGAAGGCCGGGTCGTTCATGCACGCCAGGACAGTGCCCTGGGCCGTGAGTAAATCCGGCAGGCGACGCAGTACGCGCTGGTAGTCCTTGGTCAGCAGGAAGCTGCCTTTCTGGAAGGACGGCGGGTCGATGATCACCAGGTCGTAGGGGCCGCTGTGGGTGACCTTGGCCCAGGATTTGAACAGGTCGTGGCCGAGGAAGGTGACCTTGCTCAGGTCATGACCGTTCAGGCGGTGGTTATCGCGGCCGCGGCTCAGGGCGCCACGGGCCATGTCCAGGTTCACCACGTGGCTGGCGCCGCCCTCGATGGCCGCGACCGAGAAGCCGCAGGTGTAGGCAAACAGGTTGAGCACCCGCTGGCCCTTGGCCTGTTCGCGCACCCAGTTGCGGCCGTAGCGCATGTCGAGGAACAGCCCGCTGTTCTGCTTTTTGCCCAGGTCGATGAGGTAACGCAGGCCGCCTTCGGTGATGGTCAGCTCGTCGATGGCTGCGCCCACCAGCCATTCCGTGGTGCTTTGCGGCAGGTAGCGGTGTTGCAGCGCCACGCTGTGGGCGCCGGATTGGCCCCAGTCGAAGTCGATCAACAGCTGTTTCAACCCCTCCAGGTGGGGCGCTTCGGGCTCTTTGAACAGCGCGACCAGCACCACGCCTTGCAGCCAGTCCACGGTCAATTGCTCCAGGCCCGGCCAGCAGCGGCCACGGCCATGGAACAGGCGCCGGGTTTCAGCCGGCGGGTTGGCCAGGGCGGTGAGCAGGTGGGCGTGCAGGGTAGCGAGTGCGTCTGGGTTCATCGTTGAGCGTCGGTCATTGAGCGGGCGGCATTTTAAACACACTGGTGAGGTTTCGGGTTGTTTGAGCACAACGTGCTGGGAAAAAGCCCATAGGCAGTGATTCATGCTCAAAATTCTGCAAGCTGCGCCTGATAACAGGCAAAAAATCCTCAGGCACCGACATAAACTGGAAAAAAACCCGGAGGTGCCCATGAACGGTTTCGCGAGTGCAGTGAATCACACAGCCCTGGATCAACCAGAGCTCGACGAATGGCGTGACGCGCTGGCGTCGCTGGTAGCCAATGCCGGCCCTGAGCGCGCACGCCAGATCCTCGACCTGCTGGCCCGCGCTGCCAGCGCTGCGCACATCGACTGGAAACCCCGCCACGGCACGCCCTACATCAATAGCATCAGCGTCGAGCAGCAACCGGCGTTTCCCGGCGACCTGGCCACCGAAGAGCGCCTGGCCTCGCTGGTACGCTGGAACGCCCTGGCCATGGTGGTGCGGGCCAACCAGGCCTATGGCGAGCTCGGTGGCCACATTGCCAGTTACGCCAGTGCGGCGGATTTGTTCGAGGTGGGTTTCAATCACTTTTTCCGCGCCCGCAATCACGACTTTGGCGGCGACCTGGTGTTCTACCAGCCGCATTCGGCCCCCGGCATTTATGCGCGCGCCTTCCTTGAAGGGCGCTTGAACGCGGACGACCTGGCCCACTATCGCCAGGAACTCGGTGGCGCCAAGGCCGGGGCGCGTGGGCTGTGCAGCTACCCGCACCCGTGGTTGATGCCGGACTTCTGGCAGTTCCCCACCGGTTCCATGGGCATTGGCCCCATCAGTTCGATTTTCCAGGCGCGCTTCATGCGCTATCTGCAGCATCGCGGCTTGCAGGACACCGCCGAGCGCCATGTGTGGGGTGTCTTCGGCGACGGCGAGATGGACGAGCCGGAAAGCATGTCGGCCCTGACCCTGGCCGCGCGCGAAGGCCTCGACAACCTGACCTGGGTGGTCAACTGCAACCTGCAACGCCTCGACGGCCCGGTGCGTGGCAACGGGCGGATCATCGACGAGCTGGAGGCATTGTTCGCGGGGGCGGGCTGGAACGTGATCAAGTTGGTCTGGGGTTCGGACTGGGACCCCTTGCTCGCCAAGGACGCCGACGGCTCCCTGGTCAACACGTTGTCGAGCACCGTGGACGGCCAATTCCAGACCTTCGCCGCCAAGGACGGGGCCTACAACCGCGAACACTTCTTCGGCCAGAGCGCGGCGCTGGCCAGCCTGGTCGAGGGCATGAGCGATGAGCAGATCGACCGGCTCAAGCGTGGCGGCCACGACATGGTCAAGATCCATGCCGCCTATCACGCAGCGCGCCGGGTCAAGGGCAAGCCCACGGTGATCCTGGCCCAGACCAAAAAGGGTTTCGGCATGGGCGAGGCCGGGCAGGGCAAGATGACCACTCACCAGCAGAAGAAGCTCGATCGCGAGGCGCTGCTCGCGTTCCGCAACCGCTTCCAGTTGCCGCTGAGCGATGAACAGGCCGAGTCGCTGAGCTTCTTCAAGCCTGCGGATGACAGCCTCGAATTGCGCTACCTGCATCAGCGGCGCACGGCCCTGGGCGGCTACGTGCCCAGCCGTAGCAAGGCCGCAGCACCGGTGAACGTCCCGCCCGTGAGCGGTTACGCCGGTTTCGCCACGGCGGCCGACGGCAAGGAAATGTCCACCACCATGGCCTTCGTGCGCATGCTGACCAACCTGCTCAAGGACAAGGCGCTCGGGCCGCGCATCGTGCCCATCGTGGCGGATGAGGCGCGTACTTTCGGCATGGCCAACCTGTTCAAGCAGATCGGCATCTATTCCAGCGTCGGCCAGCGCTATGAGCCGGAAGACATTGGTTCGATCCTCAGCTACCGCGAAGCCACCGACGGGCAGATTCTTGAAGAAGGCATCAGCGAGGCCAGTGCCATCAGTTCCTGGGTCGCGGCGGCCACCAGCTATTCGGTGCATGGCCTGCGCATGCTGCCGTTCTACATCTATTACTCGATGTTCGGCTTCCAGCGCGTCGGCGACCTGATCTGGGCCGCCGCCGACCAGCGCGCCCGTGGCTTCCTGCTCGGTGCCACGGCCGGGCGGACCACACTCGGCGGTGAGGGCTTGCAGCACCAGGACGGCAGCAGCCATCTCACCGCCGCCACCGTGCCCAACTGCCGCGCCTACGATCCGGCGTTTGCCGGGGAATTTGCGGTGATCCTCGACCACGGCATGCGCCAGATGCTGGAACAGGATGTGGACGAGTTCTACTACGTGACCCTGATGAACGAAAACTACCCGCAGCCAAGCCTGCCCGCAGGCGTGGAGGCGGCGGTCATCAAGGGCCTGTATCGCCTGGAAGGCGCCGCTGACGCCCGGGTACGCCTGCTCGGTTCGGGCACCTTGCTGCGTGAAGCCCAGGCCGCCGCGCGGTTACTGGCTGAGGATTGGCTCGTGGCGAGCGAGGTGTACAGCGTGACCAGTTTCAGCGAACTGGCACGGGAGGCGCGGGAAGTGGAGCGCTGGAACCGCTTGCATCCGCAGGCCGGCAAGCGCGTCAGTCACCTGAATGACTGCTTGCCGGCAGGTGCGCCAGTGGTTGCCGTGTCCGACTACGTACGCGCAGTACCGCAGATGATTGCGTCCTATCTGGACTCCAGCTACACCGTGCTCGGCACCGACGGGTTTGGTCGCAGTGATACACGGGCGGCGCTGCGGGATTTCTTTGAGGTGGATCGGCATCACATCGTGCTGGCGGCGCTTACCGCGTTGGTGGAGCAGGGCAGTCTTGAGCGGCACGTGTGCCAGCAGGCGATTGAGCGGTATGGCTTGCAGGTGGATCGCGCAGCTTCCTGGACCTGCTGATTCCCTCGGCAGCTGCTACGACGGTCACATGCTGCTGGCGATGAGAGGCTGACCGAACACTTCGCGTATAAACCCCGGGGCGATATACCGCTCGTAATGCGCCTCGGACAGCAGGAAAAACTCCCGGTCAATGGCATCGCGCAAATCCGCCAGGCTGCGTTCGCGAAACTCCGGCAACAACGCCAAGCCATAGGCGTCCAGCCTGGAAATCACCCGCGCGCCCCGGGCAATCAGCTGGTACGCCCAGCAATACGGCGACTGGTGCGGCATAAAGCGAATCTTGCGGTCTTCCAGTTGTTGGCGCAGGCGCTGGGGGTCGAACACTTCCAGCTTGCTGGCCATCACCTGCACCAGCAATTGCTCAAGGCGCAGCCATACCGCCTGCTTTTCCTCGGCGTTGTAGCCATTCCACTGGATCACTTCATGGTGATAACGCTTGCAGCCCCGGCAGACCAGGTCGCCGTAAACGGTGGAGCACAGGCCGACGCAGGGGGTCTTGATGGTGTGAGGCATTTTCAAGCCTTTGAAGAAAGTGTAAGCGGGTTTTGTCGGTGTTTCTTTATTGCCAGGTGGACAACGATGCCCCCAGTCCACTGAGAGCACCCAGCATGAAAAACCCGATCAACGCTTCAGGTTATTGGCTAAGCGCCCTGATGGTTGCTGCCCTTGCCGGATGTACCAGCCCACCCCGTGAAAGAGTCACTGCCATGCACAAACCCCTGGTTTCCCTCGCCGTACTCAAGGCCAAACCCGGCAAGCAACAGGCCCTTAAAGCAGGCTTGTTGAACCTGATCGAGCCGACGCGCACCGAACCAGGCAACCTTGACTATGTGTTGTTCGAGCAGCGGGACGAACCCGGTACGTTCTACATGCGTGAGGCGTTCAAGGACCAGGCGGCACTCGATGCGCATTTTGCGACGCCATACTTCCAGCGCTTCGCCGCAGCGGCGGATGACTGGCTCGATGAGCCTTTGCAGTTGATCTTTCTGGAGCAGGTCTCGGACTGAACCCCGCCCATGGACCGTGATGCTACGGTCCATGGGGCTGCGGGGTTAATCCCAGCTTAATGCGCCGCCGGTCTGATACTCAATAACCCGAGTCTCAAAGAAATTCTTCTCTTTCTTCAAGTCCATGATCTCGCTCATCCATGGGAACGGGTTGGTCGTCCCCGGATACTCTTCCTTCAAGCCGATCTGCGACAGGCGGCGGTTAGCGATGAACTTGAGGTAATCCTCCATCATCGCCGCATTCATCCCCAGCACGCCACGCGGCATGGTATCCCGCGCATATTCAATCTCCAGCTGAGTCCCCTGCAGGATCATCTGGGTCGCTTCTTCCTTCATCTCGGCATCCCACAAGTGCGGGTTTTCGATCTTGATCTGGTTGATCACATCGATACCGAAGTTCAGGTGCATCGACTCATCGCGCAGGATGTACTGGAACTGCTCGGCCACGCCGGTCATTTTGTTGCGGCGGCCCATGGACAGGATCTGGGTGAAGCCGCAGTAGAAGAAGATGCCTTCCAGCACGCAGTAGTAGGCGACCAGGTTGCGCAGCAGTTCCTTGTCGGTGTCGACGGTGCCGGTTTCGAACTTCGGATCGGAGATCGAACGGGTGTATTTCAGGCCCCAGGCTGCCTTCTTAGCCACCGATGGAATCTCGTGGTACATGTTGAAGATCTCGCCTTCATCCATGGCCAACGATTCGATGCAGTACTGGTAGGCGTGGGTGTGGATCGCTTCTTCGAAGGCCTGGCGCAGGATGTACTGGCGGCACTCCGGGTTGGTGATCAGGCGGTACACGGCCAGGACCAGGTTATTCGCGACCAACGAATCCGCAGTGGAGAAGAAGCCGAGGTTGCGCATGACGATGCGGCGTTCGTCGTCGGTCAGGCCTTCGGGGTTTTTCCACAGGGCGATGTCGGCGGTCATGTTGACCTCCTGCGGCATCCAGTGGTTGGCGCAGCCGTCGAGGTACTTTTGCCAGGCCCAGTCGTACTTGAAGGGCACGAGTTGGTTGAGGTCGGCGCGGCAGTTGATCATGCGCTTTTCGTCAACGGCGACGCGGGCGGAGGCGCCTTCGAGTTCGGCAAGGCCTTCGGCGACGTCGAGTTTGTCCAGGGCAGCCTTGGCGCGCACGATGGCGGCGGAGTCACTGGCGGTGACGGCGCGGGCTTCGATGGCGGCAGCGGCGCCGGCACCGTCGAGGCGGTCCATGTTGGCTTCGCTGGCATGGCCGGCGTTGGCGCCCTTGATCACGGCTGCACCGGTGTCCTCGTTGTCGACTTCATCCCAACTCAGCATTGAAATACTCCCTTCTGTTCTGGTTTGACGGCATGTGAACCCGTCCAAAAAAATCTGATTTGCAGGCTGTCAGGCATTGAAATACTGCGCAGAGTGTGGTCGGTGATTACCGATACTGCACACTATGTAGTGGTCTGTTCTGTTTGTGGGCACACTATATGGTGTGTGGGGGGCATGGTCAACGCACAAGATGTGCGGTCCTGGGTCGCTCCCCGGCGCTCATTCGGCTATAAAGCGTGGGTTCATTGGCCTCGCTCGGAATCTCAAGGGAATGAAAAAACTGCTGATCCGCCCAGCCATCCAGGACGACGCTGAAAGCCTCTTCCTGGTGCATAGACACTCTGTCGAACACCTGTGCAAGGCCGACTATGGCACCGAACAGATTGCCATGTGGCTGGACGGACGCTCGCCCGACACGTACCGCGAAGCCATCGCTGCCGGCAACCTTTGGCTGGCGTACACCGACACTGTGCAAGGTTTCGTCGAGGTGGACGGGCATGAGGTCAGCAAGCTGTTCATTCGTGGGGATGCGGCCGGGCAGGGCGTCGGCGCCCGTCTGCTGACCAAAGCGCTGCTGCTTATCGAGGCTGCCGGCCATAGGTGCGCCTACCTCGAAGCCACCCTTACCGCCGAAAAATTCTATGCCGCGTTCGGTTTTCGCAAGATTGGCGAAGGCACCTTCAGCCGTGGCAACAGTGCGATTTCAATCGAGATCATCAAGATGGAACGCGCCTTCCAGTAGTGGCCGGCGTGGGCTGTGGGGCCGACCCCGACGGCTCGGTAACACAGAAGCTCACCGGCGCACGGCCGTCGGGAGTAAACCCGTCTCATGTTAGGGGGGCGGGGGAGCCCCATCGGATGCAGCCTGCAACAGCGCCGCAAACACCTGCTGCACCCGTGGCTCATCACTGTGGGCCACATTGAAGCGCATCGAGTCGCGGTGCGCCGGGTCATTACCGAACAACGCACCCGGCGCCAGCACCATGCCTTGTTTCAACGCATCCTGGGCCAGTTGCTCGCCGCTTACCCCAGGTGGCAGACGCGCCCAGATAAACATCCCGCCCTCATAGGGCATCGGCAGTTCGCAGCCGCAACGCCGCAGCCACTGTTCGACACGTCCGCCGGCCTCCATCAGGCGCTGGACCATGCGCTTGCGATGCTTGGTGTAGCTGCCTTCGCTGAGCGTGCGGTAGACGATCTGTTCAAGCAGCTCCGAGGTCACGCCGCCACTCATCAGCTTCATATGGGTAAGGTTGGCCGCCAGTTGCGGTGCGGCCACCACATAGCTGACACGGGCGTTGGCGCTGAGGACTTTGGAGAAGCCCGAAAGGTAGGTGACCTGGTCGAGGCCGGCGACAGTGGCCAGGCGCGGCGGCGGGTTGGGGTGCAGGTCGGCGTAGAGGTCATCTTCGATGATATGGCAGTGATACTGCTGGGTCAGTTGCAACAGGCGAAACGCCTGGCTGGGGCTGAAGGAGTGGCCGGTGGGGTTATGCAGCACGCTGGTGGTCAGGTACAGGCTGGGACGATGTTCGGCCAGCAACTGCTCGAGAACGCTGAAGTCGAAGCCGTCGGGGCGCCGCTCGATGGTCACGATCTTGACCCCGTGCAAGGCCAGGTTGGCGTGAAAGTTGAAATAGCACGGTGCGTCCAGCAGCACCGTGTCGCCGGGCCTGGCGAGCAGGCGCATGAGCATGTCCAGGCCCTGCACGGTGTTGGGGGTGGTGATGATTTGTTCCACCGGCACCGACAAACCGTCGGCATGCAGCTTCTGTTGCAGGGCCTGGCGCAAGGGCAGCAGCCCGGCGGATGTGCCCAGTGCGGCGATGCGCAGCGACGGCGCACGCACGGTGCTGCGCATGGCCTGGCGGAAGGCTTCGTTATCCAGCCACGCTTCTGGCAAGTGGCCGCCGCCGGGGCGCAGGTCGCCGTAGACTGAGGCGAGGGGGCGGCGCAATACGCTGAGCAGGTCCTGGGGCAGCAGGTCGACCCAGCTCGCCGAGGCCGGGCGCACCCTGTCAACGGCCACGAAGTAGCCACGGCCCTGGCTGGAGGTGAGCAGGTTGCGCCCGCGCAGGCGGTCCAGGGCTTCGTTGAGGGTGAACTTGCTGACACCCAGGGCCTGGGTCAACTCACGCACCGACGGCAACTTGCTGCCGGGTGCCCATTCGCCGGTCTCGATGAGCTGGCTGAACGCCTCGACGATCTGCTGCACCTTGGGTGTGCCGTTCACAAACGCGATGGCGGGTATAAACATAAACCTTCCTTGTGTTTACCGGTGATTTTACCGGTGAAGTTCGGCCGGATTAGGCCTGACTTTACCTGCCTTATGCAACGCCGCTTGCCTAAACTGCACGCCTTCTCGTCTCAGGTCCAAGGCCATGACCAGCGCATTGACGCTCTCTTCGTTTCTCTACTTCCTGCTGTTTTGCGCCACCATGACCTTCAGCCCCGGCCCCATGACCCTGCTGCTGTTGAGCCTGGGCTTGAAGAGCGGTTTGCGCAGTTCGATCCCGGCGCAACTCGGTGCCAGTGTGTCGTACCTGATTTCCATCCTGATCTTTGCCGTGGGCTTTTCGGCACTGATCAAGGGCAATCTCGCCATCACCCTGACCATTCAGTTGGTCGGAGTGGCCTACATTCTCTATCTGGCCTACAAGCAGTGGACCGGCAGCGGCGTGTCGATCGGCAAGGCGGCTGCCGTGGAGGGCTCGCGCAGCCTGTTCGGCAAAGGACTGCTGACCGGCTTTTCCAACCCCAAGACCCTCATCATGTTCAGCGCTGTATTCCCACAGTTCGCCGGGGCAGGGGAGCACCGTGCAGCGGTGGATATCGCCATCCTCGGGGCGACCTTTCTGGTGCTGCAATTTGCCAGCGGTTGCCTGTATTGCTACTTCGGCCAGCGCATCAAGCACGTGCTGGAAAACCCCCAGCGCCGTGTGCTATTGCAGCGGATCACGGCGGTGCTGCTGCTGGGGGTGGCGTTGATGCTGGCCCGCGGTTTTTCCCACTGAATGTTTTGGCGGGGGAGTGAGCAATGGTGGCTAATTGCTGGCGCCCTGATAGACTCCAGGCATTCATCCAGGATTACAGCCCTCCATGCCAGCCGTCGGAGGAAAAGGACTTCCGCTCGCTACCCGTTTGTATAAATCCCGCACCTTGGGGCTGACGCTCGGTTTCGTGTGCGTGGTGTTTGGCATGTACCCGCTGGATCCGGCGCCATGGGTGTGGGCCTGGATGGTGATCAACGCCTTTGTCTGGCCGGTCGTGGCCTTTCAGCGCTCGTTGCGGACTACCCATACGCTGCGCAGTGAGCGCCGCAATTTGCTGTTCGATTCGTTTTGCGGCGGTTTCTGGGTCGCGGCCATGCACTTCAACCCGCTTCCCGGTGTGACGACCCTGTCGATGATGACCATGAACAACGTCGCCATCGGCGGTCCGCGCTTCATGCTGGCGGGCTGGGCGGCGCAGGCGCTGGGCATCGGCACGTCGCTGTTGATATTCACCCCGGCCTTTATCGCCACGACCACCCCGGTCCAGCTCTATGCCTGCCTGCCGATTCTGATGGTGTACCCGCTGGCGCTGGGTTGGATCTGTTACCGCCAGGCGGTGACCCTGGCCCGGCACAAACGCGAACTGCTGGCGCTGAGTCGCACCGACAGCCTGACCGGCCTGCTCAACCATGGCGCGTGGAAAGACCACCTGGAGATCGAGTTCCAACGTTGCTGCCGCGAACAGCAAGGGGCCGCGATTGCGTTGATCGACATCGACCATTTCAAGCTTATCAACGACACCTATGGCCACGTCACCGGCGACATCGTCCTGCGCCAGCTCGGCAAAGTGCTGCGCCAGAACCTGCGCGCCACTGACCTGGCCGGGCGCTATGGCGGCGATGAGTTCTGCGTGATCCTGCCGGGCATGCCGCTCAACCGCGCCACCGAAGTGATGGATGCGTTGCGCGATCGCTTCAACGCGTTGGCCTACGCCCAGGACCCGTCATTGCGCGCCAGCTTGAGCATCGGCCTGGCGCCGTATCAACCAGGGCACGCCGACTCGACCCGTTGGCTCAATGAGGCAGACCTGGCGCTGTATGAAGCCAAGAGCAGCGGGCGCAACCGGGTCAGTTCGGTGCAAGGCACTTGGTTGCGGTCGGTCTAGTGGGGTAGGGTGAGGCGGCACCCCAACAAAAAACAAGGATCGGTTCATGCCCTTCACCTTCCCGCGTACTTTCCTGGCCGCCACGTTGGCCTTGTCTTTTGCAGTCCCGGCCTACAGCGCCGAACCCCACAAACAGATCCAGGCCGACGCCGAGCAGTACAAGGCCCCGGCCTTGAAACTGCTGGAGCGCCTGGTGAATATCGATTCGGGCTCCGGCTACGGGCCAGGCTTGACCCAGGTGAGTGACATCGCCGTCGATGAACTCAAACAACTGGGCTTCACCATTGAACGGGTGCCGGATGCCGCCGCCAACAGCAGCCATGTGATCGCCACCCTCAAGGGCGACGGCAAGGCCAAAATCCTGCTGATGGCCCACATGGACACCGTGTTCAAGGAAGGTTCGGCGGCCGAACGGCCGTTTCATATCAAGGATGGCCGCGCCTATGGCCCCGGCGTGATGGATGACAAGGGCGGCATCGTCGCCGGCATCTACGCGCTCAAAGTCCTGAAGAACCAAGGGTTCAAGGACTATGCACAGATTACCTTCCTGCTCGATGCCAGCGAAGAAACCGGTTCCGACATCGCCTCTGAACTGATCCGTAACACCGCCAAGGCCCACGACGTCACGCTGAACCTGGAGCCCGGCCGCCCAGCCGACGGCCTGGTGGTGTGGCGCAAAGGCAGTGCCACCGCCGTGGTCGAAGTCAAAGGCAAAGCCGCCCACGCCGGCGTCGCCCCGGAGCTGGGACGCAACGCCGCCATGGAAGCCGCGCACCAGATTCTGCAACTGGGCAAACTCGGCGATGAAGACAAGAAGACCACCATCAACTTCACCGTGATCAACGCGGGCGACCGCACCAACGTCATCCCCGACCAAGCCACCGCCAAGGCCGATGTGCGTGCGGCATTGCCGGAAGAGTTCGACCGGATCGAGAAGGACTTGGTGCGGGTCTCCGCCAACAAATTGATCCCGGAAACCGAAGTGACCACCACCCTCAAACGCGGCCTGCCGCCCATGCCGCAGACGCCGGAGTCGGACAAGCTGGTGGCGATTGCCCAGGGGATTTATGGGGAGCTGGGTAAAAAGTTGACCATTGAAGGCAGCGGCGGCGCGGCGGATGCCAGTTTGTCCGCCGGGGTAGGGACGCCGACGTTGGATGGGTTTGGGATAGTGGGGGGGAATATTCATACGCCGCAGGAGTATGCGGAGGTGGAGAGCGTGGCACCGCGGATTTACTTGCTGAGTCGGATGATTATGGAACTGAGTAAACGCTGATCAGCCTGGGAGGCTCGCCCATTCAATTTGGCTGAGCCTTCATTCCTTGTGGTGAGCAGGCTTGCCCTGCGTGGACTGCGCAGCAGGCCAAAATATTAATAGCAAAGATCGTTATACGGCTGTTTTTTAAGTTGAATATTGGTTTTTTTGTAGGTGTTCATCAAACTTTCGAACTATGTGATTTAGCCATAACGGGCCTGAGGCCCATTGGTGTGGATAGTAGTAATAGCAATGCTGTATATGCAGTAAATTTTCTTGAAGGTCTGGCTCATTGGTATACGAATTTATCAGCTCTAAAATTTCCTGTTTTACTGTCATGATTATTTCTCCAGGCGAGTCCAGTAGAAATGTATCGATGACATCATCGGCCGATGAATGATCTTCCGCCCAATCCTGATTAAAGTAAGCACCAAAAAATTGTTGTAGCTCTGTTAATGGTTCATTCATTTTTCTGGGTATCCTGTTAGCAATAGATAGCCATCTGGCATTTTAGGAGCTCGTTTTATGACTAATAGGAACTTATAAACAGGTACGGATTTTGTTGCTCCATTTAGCATGCTTACCCCTACGGGTTGACTTGAGCTGCCTTTAATTAAGAGTTTTTCCTTGTTTCCACTTAAAAATGTAGTTATTTCTTGCTGGTGTGCAGTCAAGCTTTTGGACACTATAGCCTCAGCCTCTTCTAGAGTTTTGAAGGTGGATGAGGCTGGGATGTGCGGTTCTGATTCAAATCTTGCCGCTAACTGTTCGTCTGTTCGACCGACATGTTTTTCAATCAGGTGTCCTCCAGCCTTCTCGTGAGTAGTTAATACTCCAGGAGGTGCTTTTTTTGTTAAATCGTTTTTTGAATCCGGGCAATTTCCAATCTTACAGCTTAACCCTAACGGATCCACCCACCCCGTCGGATTGGGCACGTACCGGTACGCGTTGATCCCACCCGCCAGCTTCACCGGATCTGGCGTCAGGTAACACCCAATATCCGGATTGTAGTAGCGATGGCGGTTGTAGTGCAGTCCGCTTTCCTGATCGAAGTACTGACCCTGAAAACGTAGCGGGTTGTCGATTGTGCCTTTGTCGAGTCGGCTGATCTGGCCGTAGGCGCGGTAGTGCGCGGACCAGACGATGTCGCCGTCGGGGTCGGTGAGTTCCTGCGGCGTGCCGAGGTGGTCGAGTTGGTAGTGGTAGGGCTTGGTATCTTTTGGGCCGAAGCCTTCCAACAAAACCAGCGGGCGAAAGCTGTCGGGTTCGTAGAGATAGCTGCGATGGCGGTCTGCATGGTGTTCGGCAATCAGCCTGTCGCCTTGCCAGAAAAACTCCGTGGTTATGCCGTCCACGGTTTTGCTGATGCGCCGCCCAAACGGGTCATAGCGATAGCTGGCGGTTTGGCCGTTGGGTTGGGTGATGCCGATCAGTCGGTGCTGGCAGTCGTAGCGGTATTCGGTGACGAGTTGATGCCCTTTGCCGCGTCGTTCACGGATCAGGTTCCCGAAGGCGTCGTAGTCATAGTGGCGGTCGCCCTGGATCATCAGGCGGTTGCCGGCAACGATGTCGGGGCCGGGGCGGTCTTGCATGAGCAGGTTGCCGGCGGGGGTGTGGCCGAAGCGTTCCTGCAGGTCTTGGGAGTGGTCGGCGCGGGTGAGGCGGCCTAGCGGGTCGTAGTGGTAGTGGTGTTCGCCTTTGCGGGTGTCGAGCAGGCGGGTGAGGTTGCCGGTTTTGTCGTAGTCGTATTGGCGTTGGTAGAGGTGGTCTTGTTGCTGGGTGATTGCGTGGGCGTGCAGGCGGTGTTGGTCGTCGTAGTGGTAGTGGCTGAGGAGTTGGCCTTGTTGGCGCTGATGTTCCTGGCCGGCCTTGAATAGGTGAGACGTCAGCAGCGCGCCGTTTAATTCGATGGTGGCGAGGTGGCCGCCTTTGCTGTGGTTGAACACCAGGCGGTTGTTGTCCGGCAGGCGCAGGTGTTGAAGCTGGCCGCAGGCGTCGTAGCCGTAGCGCAAGGTGCCCCAGCCCTGATGTTCGGCGGTGAGGCGGTTTTGTTGATCGTATTCGTAGGCCAGCGCCCAATGGCCGTCGTCGACGCTGAGCAGGTTGCCCTGGCGGTCGTAGGCATATTCAACAACGCTGGCGTCGGGCAGGGTTTTTCGTACGAGGCGTCCGGCGTGATCGCGCTCGTAACGGGTAACGAGCTGACTGCCATCGTCACCGTGTTCGGTTTTTTCCTGCAGGTTGCCATTGAGGTCGTAGACGTAGGCCGTACGCTGCCCGTCAAACCCGGTTTCCTGCAGGATCAGGCCATTGGGGTGGTAGTCAAGTCGGTAGGTCTCGCCGACCTCGTTTTCGATCTCGGTCAGCAATAACCGCACGTTGTCGTAGCGGTAGTTGACCTGAGTGCCATCAGCGTTGATGCGGCGACTGATCAGGTGCAACCCGTCGGCGTATTCGTAGCGGATGACGTGGCCCAGTTCGTCGCGTTCGGCGGTGATTTTTCCGTAGGGGTTGTAGCTGTATTCCCGACATGCACCGCCTGGTAATACGACGCGAACCAAGCGACCCACGCTGTCCCACTGATACTGGGTCAGCGCGCCATGCTCATCCTCGCGGGCCACCGGCCGGCCAAGATCGTCATAGCGATAACGCTTGATCCCGCCATTTGGCAGTTGCTCTTCAAGCAACTGTCCGCGCTCATTCCACACCAGCCGCTGACAACTGTGATCCGGGTACCAAACCCCAACCAGTTGCCCGTATTTGTCGTAGCTGTAGTCGGTGATATTGCCGTCGGGATCGGTCTTGCGGATGACATCGCCCTGGTCATTACGCTCGTACTTCCAGACTGCCAGACCCCGCCTTACAACCCGTACGAAGCCATTGTCATGCTCGTAGGACGTCGGCTCATCATCCCCGGGAAACAACGCCACCAAGCGTCCGGCTTCGTCGTACTGATACGCCGTCACCGACCCCAGCGGATCCTGCTCAACCGTCAGCCGGCCTTTGGCATCGTAGGATTTGAAATGCTGTGCACCGTCCGGATCAATCCGCTGCACCAGTCGCGCCCGGTCGTCATGGGCGTACACTTCCTGACTGCCATCGGCGTTATGCAGCGTGACCCGGCCGTCGTCCCCCCAGGCATACCGCGTATCCATCTGCGAAAAACTGGCCCAATGCCGGACACATCGCGCCGCTTTGCCGGACCGTTCCCATTCCCAAAAGAAACTCGCCCCACCGGCCAGTCCACGTTCAAGAATGACGTGCTGATCGTCGTAGCGATAAACCTCGCTTTCACCTACCGCATTGGTCGCCGAGACCAGTCGGCCAGCGTCGTCATAGGCGTAGGAAACGACGGTCTGCTCGGTAATCCAGACATACGGGCCACGGCCTTCGGCCCGCTGCACCTGGTAGTCCACCGCGACGATGCGTGCCGACGCATAGCGCAGGAACAGCGCACACCCCGCACCGTTATCCAGCCGCTCAATCCGCCCCAGAAAATCCCGAGAAATCCGCAGCCGGTTGTCGTACGCATCACTGATCGAGACCAGCACACCGTCGCGAAAGTGATAAAACCGCGACGCCTGGGCCAACACCAGTTCATCCGGCGACGCGCCCAAATAGATCGCTGCTTCCGCGAGGCTATTGGTGATGGCGGGTCGAGCAACAGTCGGCAGTGGAAACCCAATCGAGCGATTCTCATGGTCCGTCCACACCACCGAATCGCCCGACACCGCAAGCCGATGCGCCAGCGAATGACTCCAGCCAAACCCCAACCCGCCATCCACTTCCACCGCACTGGTGCGGTACAACCGCGTCCACTCGAACGGCAAGATTCCATCCAACGTGCCGTCGGTGAGGGTGAGCAATTCCTCCCCGGTAACCATCGACACGGGGCAGCCGTTGGTGACGGTCTTATCCGAAGGGGCCGCCGCATCCCCGTTCGGGTTCTTCCCTGAAACCGGCACATCATCGACAGGCTCCTGCCTGACCAACGCGGTCTTCTGTGTCTTGTTACGAACCGCCGGCACCGGGTTCGAAACCACATGCTCCCCCGCCTTCAACGGCGCAACCGGTACGGTCTTGATCGACGTCGCAGGGCCACCCAGCAGAACCGGTCTGGCGAGCTCTACATGCTCATCCATGGGCGATTTTCCGAACTGCCCCGCCATGCGCTCCAACCATCGGCGCGCCCGTTGAGACTTGATGCCGCCCAGCACGTTGGTACTTATTCGAACCGCCATCCCCATCCCGGCAGTGGCGAGGCACAGCAACAAGTTGATCAATACGTCGGCGCTGATTTCCCCGAGCAACTCGTTCATATAGGGCGGCGGCAACAGGCGCATCCAGCTGACCATTGCCGACAGATAAATGAACAGCAGCGGCTCGTCGCTGAGCACCAACAAGCCCTTGGCGAGGGTGTCGGCGCCGAGGCTCAGCAGCTTTTCAAGTTCGTCCGCTGACAGGTAGTGCAGCAGTTGTTCGGCATAGGCCAACGGGTCGCCAAGCCACTGGAACAGCTGCTTGACAGTGTCCCAGAGCGAGTAGAGCGCTTCGCCGAAGCCGCGGGCGTAGGCTTGATGCAGGGCGAGGTAACGCTTGGGGAGGCTGGCTTCGGCGTAACCCTTCCACAACGGTTCGAAGATGGTCTCCCATTCACTGCGCAACCAAGCGTCCAGCGGGGCGATAACCGACTGATAAGAGGCATACAGCGCCTTGAAATGGTCTTTGGAGACGTTGGGGTAGAAGCTGATCCGGTACTGTTGGTTGCGATCACACTCGGTGATTTCGAGGATGCCGCTGGGGCCGATGGTCTTGTGGATCGGCTCGCCCAGGGGACCGCCCTCTGGATCGATGCGTTGCACCATCACGGGCGTATTGCCAATGGGCACGAACCGAGCGCTCTGGAACATATGCACCAGGGTCAACGTGCCGTTTGCCTGGCACATTGCGGTCGTGCTGCTGGGAAGGATGGCGCGGTTGATCGGCGCGACGAGCGCCACGTCATCCCCGACCTTGAAGACCTGTTCGATATCCAGGGCCGAAAAGCTAAAGAAGCTTTCCGCCCAGGTCTCGTAGGTATTGAGGCAGCGCCCGAAGTCGCTGAGAACGGATTCGACGTCCCGCGTCTTTGAATCCATGGCGGCCAGCACCAGGTAGCCAATGGCTTGGCGGGTCACCTCGATCATGAAACAGCCCCGTCAACCGGGGCCTTAACGAAAACCACCATCTGCAATCCCTCGCACTGTGTATTCAGGCGAGGGACTTTGCAGCGGTTTTCAGGGCAGGGGAGTAGCGCTTATCCGGCGCTTACGTGGGGCGTTTCGACAATTTTTGTCTTCTCCCGCCCCAGCACCAGGCTGCACAGCGCCGGCAGAAATAACAGCGTCAACACCGTGCCCACCAGCACCCCGCCAATCAGCACGAATGCCAGGGACGACCAGAACACCGACAGCGTCAGCGGAATAAACGCCAGCGCCGCCGCCAGCGCGGTCAATATCACCGGCCGCGCGCGCCGCACCGTGGCCTCGACAATCGCCGCGTGGATCGCCATGCCATGTTCCTGGTTCTGGCGGATCTGGTCGGTAAAGATCAACGTGTTGCGCATCAGGATCCCGCCGATCCCGATCAAGCCCAGGATCGCGTTGAACCCGAACGGCTGGTTGAACAGCAGCAAGGTCGGCACCGCACCAATCAAGCCCAGCGGCGCGGTGGCGAAGACCATGAACATCACGCCGAAGGAACGCACCTGGAACATGATCACCGTGAGGGTCAGCAGGATCATGATCGGGAACAGCGCCGCCAGCGCCACGTTGGCCTTGGCGCTTTCTTCCACCGGGCCGCCGATGTCGATCCGGTAACCGGCCGGCAGCCGGGCGATCAGCGGTTGCAGGTCTTTGTACACGGCCATTTCCACGTCGGGCGGTTGCACGCCGTCGATGATGTCGGCGCGCACTTCCACGGTGCTCGCGCGGTTGCGGCGCTTGAGGATCGGTTCTTCCATCACCGCCTGGAACTGCCCGACCTGGGCCAGGGGCACCGACGTGCCGGCGCTGTTGGTCAGGGTCATGTTGTTGAGGTTGCCGAGGTTCTCGCGCTGGTTGCCCTGGGCCCGGGCGACCACGGACACGGTGCGGTTGCCCTCACGCACTTCGGTGATCGGGTTGCCGCTGAGCAAGGCGTTGAGCTGGGATTTGACCTCGTTGGGGGTAAAGCCCAGCAGGCGCAGGCGGTCTTGATCCAGCACCAGGCGATAACCACTGGTGCGCTCGCCCCAATCGAGAAAGGCGTCCTTGGTCAGCGTGTTGGCGGCAACGACCTTGCGCACGTCCTCGGACACCCCGCGCAGCACCTCCACATTCGGGCCGGACACGCGGAACACCACCGGGAAGGGCACCGGCGGACCGAACAGCAGTTGGGTGACCCGCACCCGCGCCGCCGGAAACTCACCGGCCGCAATTCGCTCACGCATGCGCAGCTTCAAGGCGTCGCGGGCGTGAGAGTCCGGCGTCTGCACGATCAACTTGGCAAACGCCGGGTCCGGCATTTCGGGGTTCAGCGACAGGAAGAAACGCGGTGCACCACCGCCCACATAGGTGTCGACCATGCTGGTCTGCGGCTCTTGCAGCAGTGCCTTTTCCAACTGCGCCGCCACCGCCTCGGTGCTCTTGAAGGCACTGCCGGGCGGCATATACACCTCAAGAATCAGCTCGGAACGGTCGGAGTTGGGGAAGAACTGTTTCTTCACCACGGCCATGCCCAGTACGCACAGTACAAAGGCAGCGATCACCAACCCGGTCACCAGCCACCGTCTGCGTACGCAGGCTTCGACCAAATCACGCAGCTTCTGGTAATAGCGCCCGGCATAAATCGCGTCGTGACCACCGGGCACCGGTTTGATCTGCGGCAGCAACTTCACGCCCAGGTACGGCGTGAACACCACCGCCACCAGCCAGGACGAGATCAGTGCAAAGCCGACGATCCAGAAGATATTGCCGGCGTATTCCCCCGCACCGGACCGTGCAAACCCCACCGGCAGAAAGCCGATGATCGTCACCAGCGTACCGGTAAGCATCGGTGCCGCCGTGGAACTCCAGGCGAAGGTGGCCGCATGAATCCGGTCAAAACCTTCCTCCAGTTTCACCACCATCATCTCAATGGCGATGATGGCGTCATCCACCAGCAGGCCCAGGGAAATGATCAGCGCGCCCAGGGTAATGCGGTCGAACTCACGCCCGGTGAGCAGCATGATCACAAACACCACCGACAAGGTCAGCGGCACCGCCGCCGCCACCACCAGGCCGACGCGAAAGCCCAGGGCCAACAGGCTGATGATCATCACCACCGCCAGGGCGACGAAGAATTTGAGCATGAATTCATTCACCGCCAGGCTGATGTTTTTCGCCTGGTCGGAGACTTTGGCGAAGTTCACGCCCAACGGCAGGTCCGCCTGGATCCGGGCTTCCTCGGCCTTGAGGCTTTTGTCCAGCTCCAGACCGTTCCAGTGCTTTTCCATGATCACGCCGAGCATCAGCGCCGGGTCGCCCTGGTGACGGATGCGGTAGCTCGGCGGGTCTTCATAACCGCGGCTGACGCTGGCCACATCGGCAATGCGCAGCACGCGACCGTTGACTTCCAGGGGCACGTTTTCGATCAGCGCCAGGCTGTCGAAGGCACCGTCGATACGGATATAGGCGCGCGCGCCTGCGGTTTCGACAAAACCTGACGGGGCCACGGCGTTCTGTGCGGCGAGGGCGGCGAAGATCTGCTCCGGCTTGATCCCCAGGGTCGCCAGGCGCTCATAGGAGAACTCGACAAAAATCCGCTGCGCCTGCTCGCCGAGGATATTGACCTTCTTCACCCCCGGCAGGTTGAGCAGGCCCTGGCGCAAGGCCTCGGCCATCTGCACCTGTTGCCGATGGGGCAGGTGCTCGGCCTCCAGGGCGTACAGGGCGAAGTACACATCGGAATATTCATCGTTGAAGAACGGCCCGATCACCCCGCTGGGCAGCCTCGCGGCTTCATCGCTGAGTTTTTTGCGCGTCTGGTAGAACAGCTCCTGGATTTCGCTGGGGCGCGTGGACTCCTTGTAGGTCATGCGCATCGACACAAAGCCCGGCTGGGCGATGGTCTCGACGCGGTCGTAGTAGTCCAGTTCCTGCAGGCGCTTCTCCAGGCGGTCGGCCACCTGCTCCTGCATCTCCTGGGCAGTGGCGCCGGGCCAGGCGGCGGTAATGGTCATGACCTTGACGGTAAACGACGGGTCTTCGGCGCGCCCCAGTTTGCCGAACGAGAAGATCCCGGCGGCGAGGATCGCAATGATCAAAAACAGCGTGACTGCGCGGTGCTTGACCGCCAGTTCCGAGAGGTTGATGCCGCGCATGCTCATTGGTCCTGTTTGCGGTTGAGGGCCAGTACCTGGGCGGGCAACAGGCGCACCGCGTCGCCGCTGTGCAACAGGTGCGCACCGAGGGCGACGACGACCTGGCCGGGGTTCACGCCGCTGTCGAGCAGGGCGTCTTCCTGGCCGAGGCTGGCGACCTTGACGGCGGCGAAGCTGACCTTGTCATCCGCGCCGATCAACCACACACCGGTGCCTTGCCCTGCATCGTGCAAGGCGCCGATCGGTACGCGGGTTTGTTGTGCCTGGCCGTCGCCTTGCAGGCGCACGGTGATGGTCGAGCCGAGGGCGAAGCGCTCGACGTTACCGTGCAGCACATAACGGGCGCGGTAGGTGCGGGTGGTGGGATCGGCGCTGGCCGACAGTTCGCGCAAGGTCGCCGTCACCGCCTGGTCCGGGGCGCCGAAGGGGAAGGCCAGGGCTTTTTGCGCGGCCTGGTCGCGCTGGTTTTCCGGCAGGTTGACGATGGCTTCGCGGGCGCCGTCATGGGCCAGGCGCGCGACGACTTGCCCTTCGGCGACCACTTGGCCGCGGTCCACCCGCACGTCGGTGATGATGCCGTCGCCATCGGCCTTGAGCACCGAATAAGTGCGGCGGTTCTCGATCTGGCTGGCGTCGGATTGCGCCGCGGCCAACTCGGCCTCGGCCACGCGCAGGTTGGTGGCCGACTGGTCGAAGATCTGCCGTGACACCGCACCGGTACTGGACAGGCGCTGGTAGCGGTTTTCATCGTCGCGGCGCTGACGCAGCTGGGCCTGGGCGGCGTTGACGCGGTTTTTCGCCGAACGCAGGGCGAGCTCGAAGTCGCCGATGTCCAGCACCAGCAGGGTGTCGCCACGGGAGACATGCTGGCCGGGGTCGACCTTGCGTTCGATGACCTTGCCGCCGACCCGGAAGCCCAGGTCGCTTTCCGTACGTGCAGCCACCACGCCGGTATAGGCGCTTTGCTGAGTGCCGGCGGCGTCGACCTTGGCGGCGAGTACCGGGCGTGGTTGCGGCGCTTGGGCGGTGGTGTCGGCCTGGCTGTTGCAGCCGCTGAGGACGATCAACACGGCCAGGGGCGTGAGAAGGCGCGAGGGGAGAGGGATCATGTCGGGCTCCGGGGATGACCAGTGGGCAAAAAATTATGGACATAATTTTTTACGCATATTATGGTCGAAATATAAATAAAACCAGCCCCGGATAATCCCCATGTCGAACGCCCCGGCCCCATCGCGAAGCTTGTTGTTTTTACTGGTGGCCTTGACGGCGCTGGGTGAAGTCTCGACCCAATTGATCATTCCAGGCTTGGGTCTGATCGAGCATGCCCTGTTGGCGCCACCGGGTTCGGCGTTGATGGCACTGTCGGCGTTTGTCGCCGCCTTTGGCCTGGGGCAACTGCTGTTCGGCCCGCTGTCGGACCGTATCGGCCGCCGTCCGGTGCTGATCGGCGGGCTGCTGCTGTATGTGCTGGCGACCTTGTCGATGCTGCTGGTCAATGACATCCAGCAATTTATCGCCGCTCGCGTCGTACAAGGCCTCGGCGCCTGCGCTGCGCTGGTACTGGCGCGCACCGTGGTGCGTGACGTGTGGAAGGCCCAGGCGGGGCCGGCGCTGGCGCTGACCATGATCGGCATGCTGTACGCCATCGTCGTCGCACCGATGGTCGGCGGCCTGCTGATCAAGCTGCTGGGCTGGCGTGCGCCGATCCTGCTGGCACTGGCGATTGGCAGTGGGGTGTTGCTGCTGGCGCTGCTGTTCTTCCGCGAGAGCAACCACTTCCTCGACCCCAAGGCCGGCCACTGGCGCACCCTCGGCGGGCAATACCTGGACCTGCTCAAGGGCCGCCCGTACCGCGCGTTCGCCGTGGCGCTGGCGTGTACCTATGGCGCCATGTTCGCGGTGATCGCCGGTTCCTCGGCGGTGTATATCAATCTGCTGGGCTTGAGCAGCCTGGAGTACGGCATCAATTTTGGCCTGATCGTGTCGATGCTGATCATCGGTTCCACCTACACCCGACGCAACATCCAGCGCCTGGGGCCGCAACGGATTGTGGCGATGGGCGTGACGCTGGTGGCCATGGGCGGGATTGCCGCACTGGTGATTTATGCGCTGTTTGGCCTGTCGGTACTGGGCCTGGATATTCCCATTGCGCTGGCGACCCTCGGCGGCGGCCTGGTATTGCCCGGGTCGGTGACCGGAGGGGTCATGCCCAACGCTCACCGCGCCGGTTTGGCGGCGGGCTTGATGGGCTTTGCGCAGATGTTCGGCGCGACCTGCAGCGGCCTGTTACTGAGCCATCTGCGCGACGGCAGTGCCACACCGATGATCGTGATCCAGGCGTGTTTTGCCGTGACGGCCTTCGTGGCCTTCCATCTGTTGCGTGAGCGCCGTACCGCGGAGGTCGCGGCGGCTTGAGTTGTCACACTTTGTCCAAGTTATTCGGGGCTGGATGATTACGATTCTCTTTTGAGTCTAATCCGAAGGTCTTCGCCCATGCTGCCTGCTTTTCGTTTCTCGCCCCTGGCCCTGCTAGTGGCCGCCAGTCTTCATGCCCACGCCGATGAGCCTGTTGCACTGGAACTCAATGATGTAGTGGTGACTGCATCCGGTTTTGCGCAAAGCGTGGAAGACGCGCCGGCCTCGGTCACCGTGATCGATGGCGAGGCGCTGCGTCGCAAGTCCTACCGCGACCTCGGCGACGCGGTTAAAGACGTGGAAGGCGTCACCGTCAACGGCGGTGCGAATGAAACCGACATCTCCATCCGTGGCATGCCGGCCGACTACACCCTGATCATGGTCGACGGCAAGCGCCAGAGTGCGCGGGAATCGCGGGTCAACGGCAACAGTGGCTATGAACAGAGCTTCGTGCCACCCGCTGCGGCCATCGAGCGGATTGAAGTGGTGCGCGGGCCGATGTCGTCGCTGTACGGCTCGGATGCCATCGGCGGGGTGATCAACGTGATCACGCGCAAGGTCTCACCGACCTGGGGCGGCTCCGTCGGGTACGACTACTCGGCGCGCCAGCACAGCGACCAGGGTAATGCACGCCAGACCCAGTTCTACCTCAGTGGTCCGCTCAAGGAAGATTTCCTCGGTTTGCAGGTGTGGGGCCGCTACCTGGACCGCCAGGCCGATGACGACATCGAGCAGACCAATGGCTTCAGCAAGGCTGACCACCGCGACCTCACCGCGCGCCTGGCCTTCACCCCCACTATCGACCACGACATCCTGCTGGAAGCCGGCGCCACGCGCTTGAAGAATGGCGACGGCATGAGCGCCAACTGGGCCACCCGCGAACAGGAAAACAACCGCGATCACTGGTCGCTGTCCCATCAGGGCCGCTGGGGCTGGGCCACCTCGGACATTGCCTTGTCCCAGGAAACCTCCAGCCGTGAAGGCAAGGCGACACCGGCGCAGACTGACATCTACGGGCGCAAACCCGAGATCAAGAACAGCGTGTTCGACGCCAAGCTGGTGGTGCCCACCGCCCACAACGTCAGCACCGTGGGCGTGCAATGGAATAAAAGCGAGCTGACCGACTGGAACCAGGGCCTCGGTGACCGCGTCGACTATAAATTCTCGGTGGTGCAAAAAGCCCTGTTCGCGGAAAACGAGTGGTCGATGACCGACAACTTCGCCCTGACCACCGGCCTGCGCCTGGATGAGCACGAAGAGTACGGCGCCCACCTCAGCCCACGGGTCTACGGGGTGTGGCGCGCCACCGAGCAGTGGACGTTCAAGGGCGGTGTTGCACGTGGCTTTAAGGCCCCCGAACTGCGTGCAGTCGTCGAGGATTACGCCTACCTGCGCCGCAACCGCTTCGTGATGTTCGGCAACCCGGACCTCAAGCCCGAGACCAGTACCAACTACGAAGTCTCGGCGCTGTGGAGCAACCGCGACAACCTGTCCGGCGGCGTGACGCTGTTTTACAACGACTTCCAGGACAAGCTTTCCACCGTCACCACCGACCGGCGCTGGAACGGCTACACCATCATGGAGCGGGTCAACGTCGACAAGGCGATCATCCAGGGCGTTGAGCTCAACGGCCAATGGGACATCAACCCCAGCGTGCTGCTCAAGGCCAACTACACCTACACCGACTCCGAGCAGAAAAGCGGTGCCAACAAAGGTGCGCCCCTGGCCCTCACCCCTGAGCAAAAAGCCAATGTGCGTACCGAGTGGACTATTAACGATCGCACCCAGGCCTGGGCCTCGCTGAGCTACTACGGCGAGGAAACCGGCAACACCATCACCACCGACGAACCGGCGCCGGGCTACACCACCGCCGACCTGGGCGGCTCCTATGACGTGAGCGATTCGTTGACCCTCAACGCCTCCCTCAACAACCTCACCGACAAGCGCCTGGACGATGAAACCTATGGCACGGTGAACTACGGCCGCACCCTGTGGATGGGCGCCACGCTCAACTTCTAGAGCGCTGTGGGCAATCGTACCACCGCGCACAGGCCGGCCGGTGGGCGATTCTCCAAGACCAGTTCACCGCCATGGGCCTGGATGCACGAGCGTGCGATCGCCAGGCCCAGCCCCACGCCGCCGTCACTGACACCCCGTTGTACGAAGGGCTCGAAGACTTTGCTCAACCACGCCTCGGGTAGACCTTGGCCGTGGTCGAGAATCTCGATGCGCAGCCAACCGTTGTCCTCGCGCGCCAGGCTCAGGTCGGCGTCGCCGGCATGGCGCAGGGCGTTGTCAATCAGGTTGGTCAGTGCGCGCTTGAGCGCCAGCGGGCGGCAGGTCAGCAGCAACGCGGGTGCGCCGGCCCAGGTGACGGGCTGTCGCAGGCGTTGGTAACGCTTGGCCAGGTCATCCAGCAAGTCGCTCAACGAAAGCGTGGCAGTCGCTTCCTGCACCGCGTCGTCGCGCACGAAATCCAGGGTTTCACGCACCATCGCACTCAGTTCCCCGAGGCTTTCGAGCATGTCATCGCGGGCTGCGCCGGACTCCAGCAACTCCACTTGCAGGCGCAGTTCGGTGATCGGCGTATTCAAGTCATGGCTGACCGCTGCGAGCATCCGCGTGCGCCCTTCGACATGCCGTGCGAGGTTGACCTGCATGGTGTTGAAGGCGGCAGTGAGGTCGCGGGCTTCCTGTGGGCCGGTTTCCGCCAGCGGGGCGATCCATTCACCGCGGCTGACGCGCTCGGTGGCCTGGGCCAGGGTCTTGATCGGGCGCACCACGCGGGCAATGAAAAACATCACGATCAGCAGCACCGGCAGTGTGGTCACCGGCAGGCTGTAAGCCAGGACGCGACCCCATTCATAGGCGCCGGCGGGGTATTGCACGGCATTCAGGTAGGTACCGTTGGGCAGCGGCACGCTGCTGCGCAGGCGCAACGGCGCCCAGCCGGCGGGGCTGAACACATGGGTGCGGGCGTCGGCGCCGCTGATGCGTTCCAACTGCATGCCAATGGCGGCGCTGTTATCCAGCTGTAATTGGCGGCGCAGCTCGTTGGCCAGGCGCTGTTCTTCCGGGCGTTGCGCAAACGGCGCCACCTCCGGCGTGGGGCCGATCCAGAAGCGCGTGTCGTCGGTGCTCATGCCGGCCAGCAGGTGCGCGGTTTCACCTGGGGTCAGGTCGATTGCCGTGTGATGGGCAATCCCCAGGCGTTCCAGGCTGAAACTGCGCGACAGCGGGTGGATCAGGCTGCCGGTGCGTTGCAAAAACAACATCGCAATGGCGTTCGACGCCAGCAGTGCCAACAACAACAACAGGCTCAATTGCCGTGCCAGGGTGCGCGGCCACAGCCGGTTCAGGGCGTGCATTCGCTGACCTCGGCGGCCAATAGATAACCGCCGCCCCAGATGGTGCGCAACAGTTCCGGCGCCGCATCGCCCTGGGCCAGCTTGCGGCGCAGGCGGCTGACTTGCCGGTCGATGGCGCGGTCGCTGACATCGCTGTCGGCGGCGGCGGTGAGGTCGATCAAGCGTTCGCGGGGCAGCAGGGTGTTGGGGTGGGCGAGGAACACCTGCAGCAACCGGCTTTCAGCGGTGCTGAGTTGGATGTCGGGGTGGGCATCGCGGCGTAAGGTGGCGCTGGTCACACTGAAGTGCCAGCCGGCAAACTCATAGGCCCGTGCGCCGGCGCCGGGCGCGGTGGGGCCGGTAGCGCGGCCCTGACGACGCAGCACGCTGTTGATACGCGCCACCAGCTCCCGGGGCTCGAACGGCTTGGTGACGTAATCGTCGGCACCCAGGTCCAGGCCGCGTATGCGGTCGGCGGCAGTGTCGCGGGCGGTCAGCAGGATCACCGGGGTGTTGCTGCGCCGATGCAACTGGTTGCACAACTCAAAGCCATCGCCATCCGGCAGCAGCACGTCGAGCACCACCACATCGAACGCCTGGGTCTTGAGCAATTGCCACATGCCGGCCGCGTCTTCAGCGGTGCGCACCTCAAAGGTGTAACGTCGCAGGTACGTGGCCAGGGGTTCACGAATCTTGCGGTGGTCATCCACCACCAGTACGCGCGGTGCGGCAGGCGCAGGGGCAAACGGCATTGCAGCCCTCGAGGGTTGAGCGGGAGAGGGTGGATATTACTACGAGTCATTATCATTAACGCTGTTTTTGTGAGGATGCCGCCGTAGATCGTCCTGCCGGTAGGACGATCAAGGTTGTTTTTACCGTCTAGCGCCGAATTGCTGCGAGTTTTAAGGTGTATGCACTTTGGAGGACTACCATGAAAAAACTCATCGGCATCTACACCAGCCCTCGCGCCCATTGGGTCGGCGACGGCTTCCCCGTGCGTACGCTGTTTTCCTACGACTCGATGGGCAAGCACATCAGCCCATTCCTGCTCCTGGACCACGCCGGCCCGGCCGATTTCACCCCGACAGACCAGCGTCGCGGCGTCGGCCAGCACCCCCATCGCGGTTTTGAAACCGTGACCATCGTCTACGATGGCGAAGTCGAACACCGCGACTCCACCGGCGCCGGCGGCAAAATCGGCCCGGGCGATGTGCAATGGATGACCGCCGCCAAGGGCATCCTCCACGAGGAATTCCACTCCGCCGCCTTCGCCCGCAGCGGCGGTGCGTTGGAGATGGTGCAACTGTGGGTCAACCTGCCCGCCAAGGACAAAATGGCCGACGCGGGCTACCAGACCATCGTCGACGGCGATATCCCCTTGCTGCCCCTGGCCAACGACGCCGGCCACCTGCGGCTGATCGCCGGTGAATTCGCCGGCACCCAGGGCCCGGCGCGCACCTTTACGCCGATCGATGTGTGGGACCTGCGCCTCAACGCCGGCAAGCCCGTCACCCTCGACCTGCACGCCGGGCGCAACACCGCCCTGGTGATCCTGCGCGGCACGGTGCTGGTCAATGGCGAAGAAGTCGCACGCCAAGGCCAACTGGCGTTATTCGAACGCGACGGCCGCCAACTCACCCTGGAGGCCAACGACGACGCCAAGGTCCTGCTGCTCAGCGGCGAACCGATTGACGAGCCTATCGTTGGGCATGGACCGTTTGTGATGAATACCGAGCAGGAGATTCACCAGGCGTTTGCGGATTTCCAATCGGGTCGTTTCGGACAGATGCAGGATTAAGGTCGGCCACAAGGCCAATGTGGGAGGGGCGGTGCGACGATTCGACTTGCCCCCGATGGCGGTGGATCAGGTACAGAGGTTCAACCTGACACTCGGCTATCGGAGGCAAGCCTCCTCCCACTTTTTTTCGCTATACCCTGTAACGGCATTTCATGCGATCTTCCCGTCATTCGCCCTGGAGTCGCCTGGATGCCCTAATCTTTAAAGATTAGGCGACGTTCAGTTAAATCGATCGACTGAAAAAGCTGACAGCGAAAAGCTTGCTTGTTGACCAATGGCCATATTAGCCAAGGCATCCCCAATAGCCGGCGCAAATTTAAATCCGTGTCCTGAGCACGCAGAAGCGAAATAGGTTGACTCCAGTGCTTTAGAGTGTCCTATCAAAAAAGATTCATCGCGACTCATTGTATAGAAACAGTTCTTTGCTTGTGTCGGGATACCTTCAAGTTTAGGGAATATGGACTCTATGATTGGGGGGATTTCCGTTATATATCTATGTTGTACGGGAACATTTTCCCAGCCGGGGAGCGAGGGACTTTGCTGCCTATTGTGAAAGCCGATTTTTACGTCGGGTTCATTACTGACTATTGAGGGAACGCCGTAGAGAAGTCCGCCATCCTGCCTCTCGTAAAGAAAAATGGGAAATTGTTCTTGAGAAAATGGAGTTTCGCAGCCTGCTTTTGGTTTGAACCAATAAATTGGTACTCGACGTGGTTCTAGGAACCTAGTGAGCTCCGGCATAAGGTTGGTAGTGATCCACGGTCCTGTTGTGACTATTACCGAGCCAGCAAAATAAATACATCCACTTTTGGTCGTTACACGCACGCCAGTGCCATGTTTCTCGAGTTTTACGACATTGTTGCCGAATTCAGTGAAAGCGCCATTTAGAACGGCATCGTTCAGCATTGCCAGTCTCGCCTCGCTGGCCGAAATTGCATATGCACCAGGCTCGTAAACAACTGCCATCTCATCCTGTATGTTGAATGCTGGCAAATGCTTTCTAGCATCTGAAGCGATCCATACCTCGTGCTCAATTTTTCCCTTTTTCGCGGTTTCAATGCTTCCGGACACTATACGGCTGGATTTATCTCCGATGAAAACTCCTCCCGTGCGAAACAGCAGGTGTCTTTGAGTTACTTGCTCCAGTTCTTTCCACAGCAAAACAGCGTGATTAAGTAGTTGAAGATATTTTTCGCCCTCCCAGTACGCCCGGCGAAATATCCTCGACGCTCCATGGGAGGATCCGTGGCAATGGCTGGGGCCGGATGCGTCGATTCCTAATGATCGGGTGCATTTTGATGCGACTCTCCACAACGCAGCAGCCCCCATAATCCCAAGGCCGATAACGATAACGTCATAGCTTCTGTTCATTTGTGAGTCCTGTTTTTAGAATTTTGGATACTTGTAGTTTTATAAGTTGTGAGGGCGATTAAAATGCTAATTATTATAAGTGGTTATTCTGGTGGTGTGTCTGATGTCTTTTAAGTGTGTGTGAGTATTGAAACTAAAATAAGCGTGGCGGGCAGTATGAATTGTAGGAGGCCAGTTAGGGATAGCGGTATTTTTCCTGTTGAGTAAGACAGCATTAATAAAGGAACTATGGATACTCCGCCCGCCAGCCAGATTAGCTTGTTTGAGTGGGTGAAAAAATCGCTGGGATACATAACTGGAAGGCTGAATGCTAGAGTAGCTATTGCTAGGCATGCAGTTAAGAATATGGTTTCTACAAGCAGTCCGCTTACCATGTCTAAGGGGGTGAGTTTTTTGATGTAGGTGTAAAGCCCCCATGTTGTGGAAATTATAATGTAAGTCAAATGGTTTAGGTTGTTGGAGGATATGATTAGCGCGATTATGAGGCTGAGTGCGATTAGTGCGGAGAGGGCTTTTTTAAAAGTGATTGACTCGTGGTAAAGTGTTATCCCTAAGGCAATAGAAAAGAAAGGAGCTAACAGGTAGCCAAGGCCACTTTCTAAAAAAAGCCCGTGAATGGAGGCCCAGATGAAAGATCCCCAATTTACTGCGATGAGTAACGAAGCAATGCAATGTAGAAAAACTAATTTTATAGTGAGTTTTTTTATGTTTCTTTTTTGACGAAACAAACCGACGAAAAGAGTGAGGATGGCAGCGGATAGTGTGATTCGATAGGCGATCAATGTTATGGGCGAAATATCGCTGAGCTCTCTCCAGTAAAGAGATGAGATCCCCAGGAGAAAGTTTGCCAGTCCACATAGAAATATGGAAAGCGCGTGCGTTGATCTAGATGTTTTATATGCGCTCATGATCGGTTATTTCTGGTGATGAGAAAATTCGATAATTTCATATGACCAGTAAATATCGCCATTTTTATCGGTGGAGTATGTGGCTAAATCCAAAGCCTGCCACTTTTCAAACTCTAATTTTAAGTGTTTCTCTAGTGCTTTCCAGTGCGTTGAATAATGAATAAGTGGGAGCGTGTGTCGCTCAATTAGTTTATAGGTTAATGGAAGGGCGTTGCTATATTTTTGGTTGTACCTTTCCAAAATGTCGCGTATTCCTACCAGCGAGTTTAACCCGACAATTGCTACCCCTGTGGGGTTAAGATATTTTGGTAACTCATTAAGAAAGCGGCTTATAACCTCATCACCGTAGAACATACTGTGTATGGGCAACTGGCCTGTCCGGCCTCGGGTTTCCAATCGCTGAATCAGTGATCGAGAGGGTGTTCGCCAACCAGGAGGGTTAAAAACGATAGTTTGGAATCGTTGTTCCGAAAGACCATCAAATAAATCACTCACAAAAAAGGAAATGGTCGGTTGTTTGAAGTTGAGATGTTCGTTGATTTTTGCCTGTGCAATGGATTTTTCGCAGATATCTGTAGCTGTAATATCATTGCCACCGAGCTTGCGCATCAATAGCGCAAGGACTCCACTTCCTGTGCCAATATCCAAAAAACTGCTATTGAGGTTTTTTGGATTTAATGATTGTACTAGGTAATTTCCTAGTCTTATGCCTGCACGGCTCACTTTAAAGACGTCAGGAGCCTGAGTCAGGCTCACGCTTTGCCCTAAGCCAAAATAAATTTTATAGGGCTCATCAAGACATTTCTTGCAGTTATTTTCAACGTGAAAATTACCTGCCGAGCCATGATCAATTAATCCCAGCATACCTAAGGTCTCCGTCCAAGTTCTCTTGAGCGTGCACAGGCGTATTTCAGCCCGTCCATAATGATTGCTTGTACCTTTTTCTCCTTGAAAAAACTTATGGCTTTTTCTGTTGTTCCATTTGGCGTCATGACGTTTTCACAAATTTTTGCTGGCGACTCTTTATACGACTCCAGAAGCGCTGAGGATCCTCGCAGAGTTTGCGCAACCATGGAATAAGCGTCAGGTTTGTCGAAGCCTGCCATCAAAGCGTACTCAATAAGAGCTTGTGCAAAGTAAGAAACGTAGGCGGGACCTCCGCCTACCAACGCTGTGGCATCGTCAATGAGCTTTTCCTCTTCCACGATGAGAAAACTACCGAGTTTCGAGAATAGTTCGTTAACGACTCGCCTGTTTTTCTGCATAGTTCGGGGTGCGTACATTAATACACTCATGCCTTCGTTGACAGCGCAAGAAAGATTTGGAATGGCTCGGCAGACTTGGGAGGTTTCAAGATGGCCTACTAGATCAGATAGATTGATTCCTGCCATGACTGAAACTGTTATTCCGGCATGATGCTTAATCTGCGAATTGATTTCTGCGAATTTTATAAATGCTTGGGGTGGGATGGCCAGAATCATGACTTTCGAAGCTGAGTGCTCTGGCAAGCTGTTTAGTACATGGATGCCCATATCTTCCATTTCTTTGTCGTGGACATGATCAAGGTCAATAGCTGCTATCGATATGTTTGGAGATGATTGTATTAAACCGGTAGCGATTGCATACCCCATATGGCCCGCCCCAATAATTGAAACGTCTTTTGCTATGGTCATGATTAATTTCCTATTGGCTTTCGCTTACAGCCTCGTACTAAATTTTGTTATTTTCAAAGCAATCACGTCCCAAAGACATGTAGTACATTTCTTTTGGTCTTGGATCGTGAGCGTGTTTAGACTGAGTGGTTTGAATTGTTCGTGATGTTTGTAATGTGTTTAGACGCTTCTTCAGAATTATCTGAAGGAAGTTGTATATGCTAATACCCCTCAGTTAAAACTCTCCTGTCTGTGGTTTTCGAATCACTGTGCCATTGCCCGAATATTTTTTCTGCGCTATACCCGCAACCTCTATTTCATGCGATCTTCCCGTCATTCGCCCTGGAGTCGCCTGGATGCCCTCATTTATCGCTGATCACCCGATGCTGTGCGCCGTGGCGCTGATCTTTATCGACATCGCCGTGTGGCGCCTGATCTCTGCCGACCTGGCCAATTGGAAGCTGGCTGCGCGACTGGCGATTTTTGCCGTGTTCAGTGCCGTGCTGTTCAACGACGGCATGAACCCCATGCAACTTGCGCCCTATGCCGACAGTACCGCCTTGCACCTGGCCGCCACGGCCCTGCAGATCGGCTGGTGGCTGTTTGCGGCGCGCACGCTGACGGTGTTGCTGGGCGCGGTGATGATGCAGCGGGTGGGTCACACCGGGCGGTTGTTGCAGGACTTGATGGGCGCGGTGATTTTCCTCATCGCGATCATCGCCGCCATGGCCTACGTGCTCGACCTGCCGGTCAAGGGCGTGCTGGCCACCTCCGGCGCGGTGGCGATCATCGTCGGCCTGGCGTTGCAAAGTACCCTCAGCGATGTGTTTTCCGGGATCGTGCTCAACACCACCAAGCCTTATCAGATCGATGACTGGATCTCCATCGACGGCACCGAAGGGCGGGTCACCGACATCGACTGGCGCGCCACGCGCCTGCAAACCTCCCAGGGCAGCCTGGCGGTGATCCCCAACTCCCTGGCGGCCAAGGCCAAGATCATCAACTTTTCGCGCCCGGCGGATATGTTCGGCCTGGCGGTCAGCCTGCAGGTCAGCCCCCATGCGCGCCCGCAAACCGTGATCGAGGCGCTGGAGCGTGCGATGCAGGGGTGTCGGCCACTGTTGGCCAAGCCGGCGCCGAGCGTGGCGTTCAAGACCTCTGCCAGTGGCGGCGTGGAGTATGAAATCAGCGGCTTCGTGCCAGCCATGGCCCTCAAGCGCGAGGTGCGCAACCAGCTCTATGACCTGGCGTTCCGGCACCTGCAGGCGGCGGGCGTGGCTGTGCTGTCCGCCACCGAAAGCAGCGCGCCGCCGGCCATGTCCGCCGCGCGGGCGTTGCTGGAGCGGTCGTCGATTTTCTCCACCCTGCGCCAGGAAGAGAAAGACACCTTCAGCCAGAACATGACCCTGCACACCTACCGCGCCGGCGAGATGATCCTGCCGGCGGGGGAGGTCAGCGATCATTTGTTTATCGTCGAGTCCGGTGTGGTTTCGGTGATGTTGACCAAGGGCGGCCATGTATTCGAAGCCGGGCGCATGGGGCCGGGAGAAGTGATTGGCGAGGCCGGGATCTTGTCCGACCAGGCCGCGCTGGCGGACTTTTCCGCCAAGACCTTCTGCACGCTGTACCGCATCGAGAATGAATACTTGAAACCGTGCCTGGACGCGCGTCACGACATCGGCGAGGCGATGAAGGCGCTGCTGGATTTCCGCCTGCACGCCGCCCAGGTCCTGACCCAGGAAGCGCCGGTGGTGCCGGTGAAAAAGGGCTTTTTGCAGTGGTTGCGCAAGCGCGGTCTGTGAGAGGCGAGGGCCTGGAAGTGCTGTACTCGAGGTCGAATGATCGCCAATGTGGGTTTCTTGACTGTCTCTGACCACGTGAGGGCTCGACCTTGATTCGACTCACCGACTACATCGCCAACCTTGCTCAATCCCCCTTGGCCCCGTGGGCCGGCCTGGCGCCCTGGGCCCTGGTCGCCCAGGCGCCGGCCGTTGTTCGTCAGATGCTCGCCGAACTGCCGGCCGACGACTACCGCGTGCACGACGAAGTCGCCATCCACCGTACCGCCATCGTCGAACCCGGTGCCTTGCTCAAGCCGCCCCTGATCATCGGCGCCCATTGCTTTATCGCCAGCGGCTCGCTGCTGCGCGGTGGGTGCTGGGTGGATGAGCACTGCATCATCGGCCCCGGCGCCGAACTGAAAACCACCTTCATGTTCAGCGGCAGCAAACTGGCTCACTTCAACTTTGTCGGTGATTCAGTGCTGGGCCATGGGGTCAACCTCGAGGCGGGAAGTATCGTCGCCAACTACCGCAACGAGCGGGACGACAAGGAAGTACTGGTACGGGTTGACGGGGTGTTGCAGCGCAGCGGCTGCGACAAGTTCGGCGCGTTGCTGGGGGATCAATGCCGGATCGGCGCTAACGCGGTGCTGGCGCCTGGGGCGCTGTTGGTGCCAGGCAGTGTCGTGGGGCGTGGGCGGGTTTTTGATGCCGAGGCGTCGGTATAAACGCGAAGTTGAAAAGATCATGGTGTCCCGGCACGATATTAAATAGAATGAATCTCATTTGAGACTCAATCGCGCCGTGCAGGTTGTTGCCATGACTGATGCTGTTGTCCCCACGCACGCTTCTGAACTGACGCTATCGAGCTTGTACCGTGACCATCGCAGTTGGCTGGAAAGCTGGCTGCGGCGGCGCCTGGGCAACGCCTGGGATGCGGCCGACCTGAGCCAGGATACGTTCCTGCGGGTGCTTGCCAGTGCGCAGCCGATTGCGCAGATGCAGGAACCCCGGGCGTACCTGGTAACGGTGGGCAAGCGCCTGCTGGTGAATTTTCATCAGCGCCGCAGTTTGGAACAGGCGTATCTGAATGCCCTGGCCACCTTGCCCGACACCTGTGTGCCGTCGCCCGAACAGCGCTGGCTGGTGCTGGAAACCCTGCAAGCCCTGGATGAATTGCTCGACGGCTTGCCCGTGCTGGTGCGCCGTGCGTTTCTATGGAGCCAGCTGGAAGGCCTGGGTTACCGCGAGATTGCCGAGCGCCTTGACGTGTCCGAACGTACGGTGAAGCGCTACATGGCCCAGGCCTACGAGCATTGCCTGCTGGTGGAGCTGTGAGCCGCGACGTCGCGCGCGCCGCCGCCCAGTGGCTGGCGCTGCTCGAATCCGGCGCGGCCACCGAGCGCGATCACGTCGCCTTGCAGCACTGGCGCGACAGCCATCCCCAGCATGAACAGACCTGGCAAAGAGCCCAAACCCTGCGCCAGCGTTTCAGCGATTTGCCCCAGGCGCTCGCCATGGCCAGCCTCGACCGCCCGCAACCGGGGCGACGTGCCGTGCTCAAGCGCGCCCTGGGGGGGGCGGCGCTGGTGCCGGCGGCCTGGCTGATCAGCCGCCAGTTGCCCATCGACGCCTGGCGTGCCGATTTGCACACCGCTACCGGCGAACGCAAACGCCTGCCGTTGGCCGAGGGGGGCAGCCTGCAACTCAATACCGCTACAGCCGTAGACGTGGACCTGGCACAACGGCGCATCACCCTGGTCGACGGTGAGCTGGCGCTGAACGTTCCGGGTACGGCGGCGATGACGGTGCAAACCCGCTACGGCCAATTGCTCGTCAGCCAGGCCGAGGTGTGCGTGCGTCAACTGCCTTCCGGCTGCCTGGTGTCGGTGCTCAAGGGCACGGTGCAGGTGCGTGATTTGCGCGCAAACCTGGCGACATTGCAGGGGGGCCAGCAAGCGCCGTTGAAAGCCGCCGGGCTTGGCGCCTCGGTGCCCTTCGATGTGCTGCAATTAGGCTGGCGCGACGGCGTGTTGACCGCACAGAACCAGTTGCTGGGGGATTTTCTGCGCGAGCTGGAACGCTATCGTCCGGGCGTATTGCGCTGGGATCCCAGCCTGGAAACGCTGCGGGTGACCGGCAGTTTTCGCCTGGATGACACCGACCGCATCCTCAACCTGCTGGCCTCGACCCTGGGGCTGGAGGTGCAAGCTCGAACCCGCTATTGGGTGAGCCTGCGCAAGGCGGCATGATGCGGTTTTGTGGCCAGCCTGCTTGTTGCGGTGAACAAGCTTATTGTGCTGAGCGGGCTTGCTGTGGTGAGCGGGCTTGCCCCGCGCTGGGCTGCGCAGCAGCCCCAATCAGGCTCCCTGTGTTCTGTCAGGTAAACCGCAGCGCCTGGTTTTGGGTCTGCTTCGCAGCCCAGCGCGGGGCAAGCCCGCTCACCACAGGTTACGAGTAGTCCTCAGATCACGTGGGGCGTGGAGGTGCAATCTCGAATGCGTTATCGGGTGAGCTTGCGCAAGCTTATTGTGGTGAGCGGGATTGCCACAGGTTACGAGTAGTCCTCAGATCACGTGGGCACGCTGCAACTCGGTCAAGGCCCGCGCCTTGAGCCGGGCCAGCAACGGATCACGCCGATCCCTCGGGTGCGGCAGGTCGATCGTCAGCTCCTGGCGGATGCTGCTGGGCCGGTTGTCCATCACCAGCACCCGGTCACTCAGGTACAGCGCTTCGTCCACATCATGGGTCACCAGCAACAGGGCGATGGCGTGGTGCGCGGCCAGTTGCAGCAGCAAGTCCTGGAGCTTCATGCGGGTGAAGGCATCCACCGCACTGAACGGTTCGTCGAGCAGCAACACCTGCGGACGTGAATACAGGCCGCGTGCGATCGCCACCCGCTGTGCCATGCCGCCGGACAACGCCTTGGGCAGCGCCTGGGCGAAGCCCTTGAGGCCGACTTCCTCGATCAATTGTGTGACCCAGGCCCTGTCGTAGCGGTTGTCATCGCTGAAACCAATGTTCTGCTCCACCGTGAGCCAGGGCATCAGGCGCGGTTCCTGGAACACGAACGCCACGTCGCCGTCAGGGCTGCGCAGTTCGCCCTGGAAGTCCTTTTCCAACCCGGCGACGATCCGCAGCAGGGTACTTTTGCCACAGCCACTGGGGCCCAGAAGGCTGACCGCTTCGCGCGGCTGCAAGGCCAGGCGTACGTCTTTCAACACGGTGGTGCTGGCAAAGCTTTTACGCTCCACCCGAATGTCCAATAACGGCTGCGTACTCATTGTTCCGCTCCTTGGCCGGTGAAGGTGTCGCGCCAGGCCAGGCAGCGTTTCTCCAGCGCCGCGAGCAGGCCGTCGCTGACCTTGCCCAGTAGCGCCAATACGATGATGGCGGCCAGCACAATGTCGGGCCGTGAGGTTTCCCGCCCATCGCTGAGCAGGTAACCCAAACCCTTGGTCGCCGCGATCAGTTCGGCCGCCACGAGGAACATCCACGCCAGGCTCAAGCCACTGCGCAGCCCGGTGAACAGGCCGGGCAGGGCCGCGGGCAGCAGGATCCGGCGCACCAGGCGGCGGCGACTGAAACCGTACATTTGCCCGACTTCCACCAGCTTGCGATCAATATCGCGAATCGCCGCGACGCCATTGAGGTACACCGGGAAAAACGCGCCAATGGCGATCAGCACAATCTTCGAGGTTTCATCGATGCCCAGCCAAAGCAGCAGCAAGGGCACCCAGGCCAGGCTCGGGATCGAACGCAGGCCGGCGAAGGTCGGCTCCAGGTAGGCTTCGGCTTCACGGCTCAAACCGACCCAGGCGGCAAACACCAGGGCCAGGCTGGCGCCGATGGCAAAGCCCAGCAGCACGCGGGCGAGGCTGGCGCTGATGTGTTTCCACAAGGCGCCCTCGGCCAGGTCGGTGAGGGTCACGGCGATCTCGCTGGGGGCCGGCATCTGGTAGGACGGCAGCCAGCCCACCCGCACGACCACTTCCAGGATCAACAGTATCAGCACCGGCAGGACCAGGCCTTTGAACCGTCGTGGCCAGGCGCTGCGCTGGCTGACCGCGGGGACCGGAAGGGGCAATGCCTGGCTTTTGCTGGTCATCGCGCGCCCCTTATTGCTTCGACAGGGTTTGGCCGAACGAAGGGTCGATCAGTTGATCGATCACCTGGTCCACATTCACCCCGCGACGCACCAATTCCTCGGACACCAGGATCGGCGCCGCCGCCTTCGACGACTGCACATCCTTGGCGCTCAACAACGGCGTGCTCAGATCGGTGCGCGACAATTGCAGCTTGGCCACTTCCAGCGGCAGGCCGGATTCATCCGCCAGCAACCTGGCGAATTCATCGGGGTGCTTCACCGCCCAATCCCGGGCTTTTTCATACGCCCCGAGCACCTTGGTGATGGTCTGTGGGTGCGCCTTGGCGAACTGCTCGGTGACGCTCACCACGCCATAGCTGTTGAAATCCTTGTTGCGGTACAGCAGGCGCGAACCGGCCTGGATTTCACTCGCGGCCATGTGCGGGTCGAGGCCGGCCCAGGCGTCCACGTCACCTTTTTCCAGGGCGGTGCGGCCGTCCGGGTGTTGCAGGTGCACCAGTTCCACGTCGTCTTTTTTCAGCCCGGCCTGTTGCAGGCTGCGCAGGGTGAACAGGTACGGGTCGGTGCCTTTGGTCGCGGCGATTTTCTTGCCCTTCAGGTCGCTGACGCTGTTGAGCGGCGAGTCCTTGCGCACCACCAGGGCGGTCCACTCGGCGCGGCTGTAGACGTACACCGATTTGATCGGGCTGCCATTGGCGCGGCTCAACACGGCGGACAAGCTGGCGGACGAAGCGAAATCCACGCCGCCGCTGTTGAGGTATTCCAGGGAGCGGTTGCTGCCCTGGCTGAGTACCCAGCCGACCTTGCTGTGGGGCAGGGCCTGTTCCAGCCAGCCGAAGTGCTTGAGCACCAGGCTGACCGGCGAGTAGTAGGCGTAGTCGAGGTTGACTTCGGCGGGATCGGTTTCGGCGGCATAGGCATGTGCCTGCAGGCTCAGGATGAGGGCGCAGGCGCCGAGTAGACGCTGGGTGAAGGGTTTCATGGAACAGCTCCGGACAAGGCGTTGAGAGAAGGCTTTTCTTATATTCAGAAAGATGATTTTTAATGTCTCATCATGCTTTACAGGAATATGCAGTCTCTATGCCAAGGTTACCGCTACCCCGCGTAGAGATCGTCTTAACCGTAAATATCGCCTTATCCAAATCCGCAGCTGCTACGGGGGTAGCAAATTGTTGATCGGCTGTTGGTGGGGCAACAGTGCGCATATATTTTTATGGAATAAATAAAGAGTTATATATTCCTTTTAATGTTCTGCGTGATGGCGCACTTTGAGGGCCTGCGCATTCGTGCGGATTGACCCAACAGCCAAAAGGAAAGCCGACATGACCATTAAAGCGATCAACGTGCGCAACCAGTTCAAGGGTGTGATCAAGGAAATCCTGCTGGGGGAGGTGGTGTCCGAAATCGACGTGCAAACCGCGTCCGGCATCGTCACCTCGGTGATCACCACCCGCTCGGTGCGTGACCTGGAATTGAAGGTGGGCAGCGAAGTGATTGCCTTCGTGAAGTCCACCGAAGTGTCCATCGCCAAGCTGTGAAGCCCACCGGATGTGGGAGCGCTGCTCCCACATCCATAAAGCCTGCCTCAGCGTTGCTGCAGCGCACGCTCCATACGTTGCAGACCCTCTTCCAGCAAAGCCCGTGGGCAGCCGAAGTTCAGGCGCACGAACTGCTGGCTGTCGTCACCGAATTCGATCCCCGCACTCAGCCCGACCTTGGCCTGTTCGAGGAAGAACTGCTGTGGGTCGTCCAGGCCCAGGGCGCTGCAGTCCAGCCAGGCGAGGAAGGTGCCTTGCGGCGCATGCATCACCACGCCGGGCAAACGGGTTTGCACGGCGTCGAGAAGGTAATCGCGGTTGGCTTGCAGGTAGTGCTTCAGCGCGTCGAGCCATTCACCGCACTGGCTGTAGGCAGCGCGGGTGGCTTCCAGCCCCAGGGGGCTGACGCTGTCGACCATGCCGCAGCGGGCCTGGTTGAAGCGCTCGCGGATCTCGGCGTTCTGGATCACCGCAAAGCAGGTCTTCAGGCCGGCCACGTTGTAGGCCTTGCTCGCCGACATCAGCGTGATGGTGCGCTGGGCAATCTCAGGGCTAAGGCTGGCGGTGGGGATGTGGCGGCGGCCGTCGAAGCACAGTTCGGCGTGGATTTCGTCGCTGATGATCAGCGCGCCGTTTTCCAGGCAGGCAGTGGCCAGGGCCAGCAGTTCTTCGCGGGGGAAGACCTTGCCGATCGGGTTGTGCGGGTTGCTCAGCAGCAGTGCGCCGGCGCCGCTCAGGGCCTCGCGCAGGGCGGGCATGGGGGTGACGTATTCAGCGTTGTTCAATTCGAACGGTACTTCGATGCGCGGCAGGTTCCAGTGGCCGGGCGCCAGGCGAATCGGCCGGTAGTTGGGGGTTTGCAGCACCACCGGCTGGCCCGGTTGGACGAAGGCGTGCAGCGCCATATTGAAGCCAGGCTCAACGCCGGGCAGGAACAGCAGGTCGTCGGGCTGCACGCGCCAGGCGTACTTGGCCCACAGGTCGGCCACGATGGCCTCGCGTACATCCGGGCCGGCCACGCTGTAGCCGAGAATCTGCTGGTCGAGGCGCGCGTGCAGGGCCTGCAGCACGGCGGGCGGCGCGGCGATGTCCATGTCGGCGATCCACATCGGCAACACATCGGCCGGGTAGCGGTTCCACTTGGTGCTGCCGGTGCCGAGGCGGGGGTGGATCGTGTCGAAATCAAAGCTCATGAAGGGGCTCGTGTCAGGGAGGGCAGGCGGGAATGGCGATGATTCTAACGGGATAAAATCCAGATGCCAGCCCCGTCTTTACAGGCCCTGGCTGCCCCGAATCAAGTCATACGCCTTGCGCGCAATCGGGTTCGCCGTATTCGGCCGAATCCACAGGTAATACGTGACCTCCGGCAACCTCGGCAACCCATCCGTTTCGCCCAGCACGCGCATGTCCGGGCCGAGCATTTCCATGCTGCGCGGCGTCACCCCCAGGCCCGCGCGAGTGGCCGCTTTAATCCCGATCAGGTTCGACGCCAGGTACGCCTGGCGCCAGGGAATGTTCGCCCGTTCCAGCGCCTCCAGCGCGTAGCGCCGGTAGATGCTCGGCTCATCCACCAGGATCAGCGGCAGCGGCTCGCTCGGCTGGTGGATGTACTGCGCCGAACAGATCCACCACACCGGCGACGTACGCAGCGCAAAGCCTTCCAGGTTCGGGTCGGCGCGGGTGGAGATCACCATGTCCACCTTGCCCCGGTGCAGGTCGTCCATCAGGAACGGACTGCGGCCCACGTCGATCTCCAGGCGCAGGCGCGGCGCCGAGCGGGCGATATGGCTGAGGATCGGCGGCAGGATGGTGTCGGCAATATCGTGGGGCGAGCCGATGCGCAGCACACCGCTCAGGCTGCTCTCGCGCAGGGAATTCAAGGCATCGTCATTCAGCGCCAGCATCTGCCGCGCATGACGCAGCAGTTGCAGGCCGGGCTCGGTCAGTTGTTTTTGCCGGCCGCGCTTCTCGAACAGGCTGACCCCCACTTGCTGCTCCAGGCGCTGCATATGCTGGGTCACGGACGACTGGGTGCGCGCCAGGTGCGTGCCGGCTTCGGCGAAACTGTGGTGGTCGACCACGGCGATAAAGGTGCGCAGGAGTTCAAGGTCGAGGGTCGACATGGCCATTTCCAGGGGCGGTTTTATATCAAGGACGTGAAGTTAAACATTACAGATATTTATGCTTTTCTGAAGATTATTTTTGCGTGGGTCAATAAATAAAGGGTTATGCCAAAAACGAAGGCGGGGTAGACACGGCAAGTTATAATGATATGAGATATTTGCATTTCCGTTGCCCGCGCACTCTCCCTAGCATGCCCCTCCATCAGGTCGGGGTACGCCGATCATTCGCCAGGGGGAAGTCCAATGATGTTGAAGAAATGGTTGCCGGTGGCCCTGGGGTCGATGATCGCCCTGGGCGGCAGTGTGGCGGCGCAGGCCGATGCGACCCTGGACAAGATCGAGCAGCGCCATGTGCTGGTGGTGGGCGTGTTGTTGTCCGGCGGGCCGTTTGGCAGCATCGATCCGGCCACGCAACAGCCCAAGGGCTTGAACGTCGACCTGGCCAATGAGCTGGGCCGTCAACTCAAGGCCGAAGTGCAACTGGTGCCGGTATTGCCGGCCAACCGTGTGCAGTTCCTGCAGCAGGGCAAGGTCGACCTGCTCATCGCCAATATGGAATGGACCGCCGAACGCGGTGAAATCCTCGGCTTCGTGCCGACGCCGTTCTACCGCGTCGGCGGTGCGGCTGCGGTGCTCAAAGACAGCCAGATCACCCGCTGGGAAGACCTCAAGGACCAACCCGTGTGCACCTCCCAGGGCAGCAGCTACGTCAAGCCGCTGACCGGGTTCGGCGCGCAGCTCAAGGCGTTCAAGAGCTCGTCCGAATCGCTGCTGGCCCTGCGGGGCAACAACTGCGTCGCGGCGGTACACGACTCTACCCTGATCAACCCGTTGATCAACGACAGTGCCGAATGGAAGGACTACCGCGTCCTTGGTCCGGAACTCAACCCGGCACCGTCGGTGATCTGGACCCGTCGTGGCGAGAATGACACCCAGGCCAGGCTCGACCCGATCGTCAAGGAACTGCACCGCAGCGGCTGGCTGATCAACGCCCAGACCCGCAACCGCATCAGTCCGGCATCACCGGCCCTGGTGGAATTGCAGAAACAGTTCAAGGGCGCCTGAGCATGAACCTGAGAACCTTCACCGCACTCGGCCTGGCCCTGTGCGCGGGCCTCGCCCATGCCGACGCCACCCTCGACAAGATCCAGCAACGCCACGTCGTCAGCGTCGGCGTGATCCTCAGCGGTCCGCCGTTCGGCACCATTGATCCCAAGACCGGCGAACACCTGGGCTACAACGTCGAGCTGGCCAAAGGCATCGGCCAGGCGCTGGGTGTCGAGACCCAGACTGTCTCGGTGCTGGCGCCCAACCGCGTGCAGTTCCTGCAACAGGGCAAGGTCGACATCCTGATCGCCAATATGCAGTTCACCGAAGAGCGCGCCGAAATCCTCGACTACGTGCCTACGCCCTATGAAGAAGTCGGCGGCGCTGCGTTGATTCGCAAAGGCGCCGGCATCCAGCAGTGGGCCGACCTCAAGGGCCAGCCGGTGTGCGTGTCCCAGGGCAGCAACTTCATCAAGCCTTTGCAGGAGATCTACGGCGCACAGATCAAGGCGTTCCGCAGCCAATCCGAATCGCTGCTCTCGCTGCGTGGCAATGGTTGCGTGGCCGCCGTACATGTCAGCCCGACCATGCATGCGCTGCTCAGCGATGCCGAGTGGGCCGGTTATGAAATCCCGTTGCCTGGCGATTTGATCCCGTCGAAATCGGTGATCTGGATTCGCAAGGGCGAGCACGACACCCAGGCCAGACTCGATGCCATCGTGAAGGGCTGGCATAAAAGCGGCTTCCTGATCGCCCTCGGCGAGCGCACCGGCATGGCGCCGTCCCAGGCCTTGCGCGACCTGCATGAGCAGTTCAGCCATGAGTGATGCGCTGTTCGCCACCTTGCAACAACTGCTCGGCGCGGCCCATGTACAAACCAGTGATGAGGCGGCGCACCGCCTCACCGATAAACAGGGGCGCTACAGCGGGCGGGTGGTTGCGGCGGTGCACCCAGGGAATACCGAAGAAGTTGCCGCGGTGGTGCGCGCCTGTGTGGCGTTGAAAGCGCCCATCGTGGTGCAGGGCGGCAACACTGGCCTGATGGCCGGCGCGACGCCGGATGCCAGCGGGCGCTCGGTGTTGCTGTTGCTCGACCGCATGAACCGTGTGCGCAATGTCGATACCGACAATGACACCCTCACGGTAGAAGCCGGCTGCATCCTGCAAAACATCCAGGACCTGGCCCGCGAGGCCGGCCGTCTGTTTCCGTTGAGCCTGGGCGCCGAAGGCAGTTGCACCCTCGGCGGCAACCTCGGCACCAATGCCGGCGGCACCGCAGTGCTGCGCTATGGCAACACCCGTGAGCTGACCCTGGGCCTGGAGGTCGTCACCGCCGAAGGCGAGATATGGGATGGCCTGCGCGGTTTGCGCAAGGACAATACCGGCTACGACCTGCGCGACCTGTACATCGGCAGCGAAGGCACCCTTGGCATTATTACTGCCGCCACCTTGAAGTTGTTCCCGCTGCCCAAGGCCCAGGCCACCGCACTGTTGGCCTTTGATGAGCTGGCCCAGGCGGTGGCGTTCCTGTCCCACGCCCGTGCCGGTTTTGGCGCCAATCTCACCGCTTTCGAATTACTCAGCGCCGATTGCCTGGCCTTGCTGCGCGACCAGTTCCCTGAAGGCCCCCAGCCGTTCAGCAGCGCGCGCCAACCCTGGTTTGCCTTGATCGAACTCTCGGATAACCATGGCGAAAGCCATGCCCGCGAGGCTTTTGAACACGTGCTTGGCGAAGCCTTCGAGCACGAATTGATCGCCGACGCCCTGATCGCCGAAAGCCTGGCGCAAAGCGACGCCTTGTGGCTGCTGCGCGAGAACATGAGTGAGGCGCAGAAACGTGCCGGGGGCAACATGAAGCACGACATCTCGGTGCCGATTTCTCAGGTGGTGGCCTTCGTTGCCCACACCGATGCAGTGCTCCAGGAACATTTCCCCGGCGTGCGCAACTTCACCTTTGGCCATCTGGGCGACGGCAACCTGCATTACAACGTGGCCCATCCGCTGGATTCGACGGTGGAGGCGCATATGGCCCATTACGCGCAATTGAGCGCGCTGGTGCATGACAGCGCCAACGCCCACGGCGGTTCGATCAGCGCCGAGCATGGCATCGGCCAGCGCAAGGTCGGCCTGCTCGGCCGCTATAAAAGCCCGGTGGAGCTGGACCTGATGCGCCGCATCAAGCAGGCGCTGGATCCGCACAACCTGCTCAACCCCGGCAAAGTCCTCGAGGTTCAGCCATGACCGTACGCCTGTCCCGGCGCGTGCAGCGAGTGTCGCTGTCCGCCAACGCCGCGGCCAAATCCCGCGCGACTGAATTGCGCGATGCCGGTCGCGACATCCTCGACCTCACCACCGGCGAGCCGGATTTCGACACGCCCGAGCACATCAAGCAGGCCGCCTGCGCAGCCATCGCTGCCGGTGCGACCAAATACACACCGACGCCGGGCGTTAAAGCCTTGCGCGTCGCGGTGCAGCGCAAGCTGGCCGAAGAAAACCAACTCGACTACCCGCTGGCGTCCATCGTGATTGCCAATGGCGCCAAGCAGATCATCTTCAATGCCTTCGCCGCTACCCTGGATGACGGTGATGAAGTGCTGGTGCCGACGCCGTACTGGCCGTCTTTCCCGGACAGCGTGCGTTTCAATGGCGGCGAACCGGTGTTTATCGAATGCGACCTGGAGCAGGGCTGCAAGCTGCTGCCGGCGCAATTGGAGCAGCACATCGGCGCACGCACACGCTGGCTGATCCTCAATGGCCCCGGCAACCCCAGTGGCGCGGTGTACAGCGAAGCCGAGCTGCAGGCGCTGGCCGAGGTGCTGCGGCGTCATTCCCACGTATTGATCCTGCTGGACGAGCTGTATGAACACATCCGCTTCGATGGTCGCCCGGCGCAGAGCCTGTTGAATGTCGCGCCGGATTTGCAGGCGCGCTGCCTGCTGGTGGGCGGCGTGTCCAAGACCTACGCCATGACCGGCTGGCGCATCGGCTTTGGGGCGGGGCCGAAAACCCTCACCGACGCCATGGCGGTGGTGCAATCCCAATCCACTTCCGGCGCCTCATCGGTGGGGCAGGCGGCAGCGTTGGCGGCGTATACCGGCGGGTTGGACTTCCTCGCGGAGCAGGTCGCAGCCTATCAATTGCGCCGCGACATGCTGGTCGAGGCGCTGAAAAACATCGATGGACTGGACGTACTCGAGCCCCAAGGCGGCTTCTTCGTCTTCGTGCGTTGCGCCGGGCTGGTGGGGCGTTCTCGTCCGGACGGCCAGCGTATCGACAATGACGCCGATGTGGTGGCCTGGTTGCTGGAGGAAGGCGTGGCCGGCGTGGCGGGCAGTGCCTATGGCCTGTCGCCGTGGTTCCGCCTGTCCATCGCCACCGCGACCGACAGCGTTGCCGAAGCCGGGCGGCGTATCGCGACAGCCTGCGGAAAATTGCAATGATGGAGCTTTTCGTCGATTGGGCCGCGCGTATCGGCCTGAACTACACCTTCCTGCTCGACGCCTATCAGCGCGGCAGCCTGGTCCAGGGCGCGCTGACCACCGGCCTGCTGTGCCTGTTCACGATCCTCGGCAGCTTGCTGGCGGGGATCACGCTGGCGGCGATGCTGACTTCAGGCAACCTCTGGCTGGCCAAGCCGGCGCGGGTGTTCGTGGAAGTCACGCGCAACACGCCGACACTGGTGCAGCTGTACTGCGCGTTCCTGGTGTTGAACATGCTGTTGACCCAGGCGGTCGGCGCGGCCAACCCGCTGACGCCGTTCGCCTGGGTGGTGATCGTGATCTCGCTGCACAAGGGCGCGTTCCATGCCGAGGCCTTGCGCGCCGGCATCGAAGCGGCGCCCGCCGTCACGCTGGAGGCCGCCAGCTCCCTGGCCTTCAGCCGCCGCCAGTTGCTGTGGAATGTGCAGTTGCCCCTGGCGCTGCGCTTTGCCTTGCCATCGCTGATCAACAACCTGATCGACCTGGTGAAGATGACCGCCGTGGCCTCCGCGATTGCGGTGGGCGACATCACCTACGCGGCGATCATGATCTGGACCCAGAGTGACAACGTGCTGGAGCTGATGCTCCTGATCCTGAGCTTTTTCGGCCTGCTGAGTTTTATCGTCAATTGTGTGGGGCGCTGGCTTGAAGCGCGCCTGAGGATGCCCGGCTATGGCCATTGATTCATTTCCCGTGCTGTCGGCGTTGTGGCAATGGTCGCCGGCGCTGGTCGCAGGCTTTGGCCAGAACATTCTGATCAGCCTGCTGGCGATCGGCATTGGTTCGGTGCTGGGCCTGTTGATCGGTGCATTGGCATTGTCGCCCCTGGGCTTTGTGGCGCGGCTGTGGGTGCAGGTGTTTCGTAATGCGCCATGGCTGGTGCTGATCTACTTCACCACCTATGTGTTCCCGTTCGAGATCCGGATCGGCAGCGGCTACGTGTCGTTCCCCGACTGGGTCAAGGTCACTATCGGCCTGGCCTTGCCGGCCAGCGCCAATGTCGCGGAAATCTTCCGTGGCGCCATCGGTTCGATCCCCAGCACCCAATGGGAAGCCGCGCGGTCCCTGGCGTTCACCCGTGGCCAGCTGTTTCGCTCGATCATCCTGCCGCAGTGCTTCAAGCGCATGTTGCCGCCGTGGATGAACCTCTACGCGGTGGTCACCATGGGCACCGCGCTGGCCTCGCTGGTGGGCGTGCATGATGTGATCGACACCGCGCAGATCGCCAGCAACACCGTGAACATGACCGGCTTTACCGTGGTGATCTACCTGAGCCTGCTGGTGCTGTTCTTTGCGTACTGCTACCCGATTTCCCGCCTGACCCAACACCTGGAGCGCCGTTATGCCTTCTACTGAACCCCTGGTGAGCCTGCGGGATGTGCACTTGTCGTTCGGCGCCAACCCGGTGCTCAAGGGCATCGACCTCGACGTGCTGCGCGGCCAGGCCGTGTCGATCATCGGCCCGTCGGGCTCGGGCAAGTCCACGATCCTGCGCTGCATCACCGGGCTGTTGCAGCCCCAGCGCGGCAGCATTCGCGTGGACCAGACCCAGGTCGACAGCCTGGTCCAGGAAGCCCAGCGCATCGAGTTGCGCAAGCGCGTCGGCTTTGTGTTCCAGCAATACAACCTGTTCCCGCACTTGTCGGTGCTGGAAAACCTGGTGATCGCCCCGCGCAAGGTGCTCGGTCGCAGCCGTGCCGATGCGGAAAAAGACGCGCGGGCGCTGCTGGCCAAGGTGCGCATGGAGCACAAGGCCGATGCGTACCCGGGCCAGTTGTCCGGCGGCCAGCAGCAGCGCGTGGCGATTGCCCGCGCCCTGGCGATGCGCCCGGAGCTGATCCTGTTTGACGAAGTGACCTCGGCGCTCGACCCGGAAACCGTCGGCGAAGTGCTGACGGTGATCCGCGAGTTGACCGAAGAGGGCATGACCTGCGTGCTGGTCACCCACGAAATGCGCTTCGCCGAAGAGATCAGCGACGTCGTGTACTTCACCGAAAACGGCGTGATTGTCGAGCATGGCAGCGCCGCGCAGATCTTCCAGAACCCTGGCAACGAACGCACCCAGACGTTCCTGCGCCATGCCTTGGGCGATTCGGGGCGCCGTGGCCCCATCCACCATGACCCGTACCTGTTGACCCATTTGAGCCGTTACAGCCTGTCAGTCTGATAAGAGGAAAACCGTGATGAGCAACGCAAACCGTGCCGCCGTGATCGAGGCGTTTTTGCAGCAGATCCGCGTCATCAACCAGCGCGGCGTAGACCGTGCGGCCCTGGTGGAAATCGTCGGCCTGCTGGAGCAATTGGCCGAGCGCCGCGACCTGTTCAACTTCGAGGCATTCCCCGCACCTGTGCCAGGGCAGGGCAGCACCGCATTCCGCTATCGCCTCAACGACGACGGCGATACGCCGACCCTGTACCTCAACTCGCTGTTGCCGGGCAAAAGCACGCTCCCGCACAACCATGAGACCTGGGCGATCATCAGCGCGGTGGAAGGCCAGGAGATCAACTACGTCTATGCGCGCAATGACGAAGGCCGCGAACCGGGCTTCACCACCCTCAGCCTGGAGAAAGAAGTGATCGTGCAGCCAGGCACGTCGATCTCGTTCCTCGGTGAAGACCTGCATGGCATCAAGGTTGAAGGTGAGCAGGCAACGTTGCATTTCCACCTGTATGGCTTGCCGTTGGAATCCCTCAATGGCCGCTACGGCGTGGACGCGGACGGCCGCATCCTCAACTACAACGCCTCGCAGATGGCGCCGTCTATTCGCGCTTACTGATCGCGGGGTGTCAACCGGATCAAATGTGGGAGGGGGCTTGCCCCCGATGGCAGAGTGCCAGTCACCGGATGGATTAACTGACACGCCCTCATCGGGGGCAAGCCCCCCCCACAGTTGGTGTTGCAGTCACTTTTCTCTTAATTGTTGGGACTTCCATGAGCCAGACCATCACCCCACTTCAACTGCAGCAATGGCTGTTCGATGGGCAGGAAATCGCCGTGTTCGACGTGCGCGAGCACGGGCAATACGGCGAAGCCCACCTGTTCCATGGGGTGAACCTGCCCTATAGCCGCCTGGAGCTGGAAGTACGCCGCCTGGCGCCCAACCCGCAGGTGCGGCTGGTGATCTATGACCAGGATGGCGGCGAGGTGGCGGCGCTGGTTGCCGCGCGTTTGCAGGCGCTGGGCTACCGCTGCGTGCATGTGCTGGAGGGCGGTGCCGAGGGTTGGCAGGCGGCGGGGTTGCAGCTGTTTGCCGGTGTGCACGTACCGTCCAAGGCCTTTGGTGAGTTAGTGGAAGAGGCCAGTCACACGCCCCATGTCACTGCGCGGCAGCTGGCGGATTGGCAGGCGCGCGGCGAGCCGCTGGTGGTGCTGGACGGACGACCGTTCGAGGAGTACCGCAAGATGACCATCCCCGGTTCCATCTGCTGCCCCAACGGTGAGCTGGGCTACCGCGTACAGGACCTGGTGCCGGATGAAAGCACGCCCGTCGTTATCAACTGTGCAGGACGCACCCGCAGCATTATCGGCGCCCAGACCCTGATCAACCTGGGCCTGAAAAACCCTGTCTATGCCTTGGAAAACGGGACCCAGGGCTGGTACCTGGAAGATTTCCAGCTGGAACATGGCAGTACTCGGCGCTATGCCGATCAGGTCAGCACTGACCTGGCTCGGCAGCGCCTGGCTGCGCGGCAATTGGCAGAGCGGTCAGGGGTGGTGACGGTATCGGCGGATCAGGTTCGACAATGGGCCGAGGACGCGCAACGCAGCCTGTTCCTGTGTGATGTGCGCACCGCTGAAGAGTTTGCCCTTGGCTCGTTGCCAGGCGCGCAACATACACCGGGCGGGCAGTTGATCCAGTCCACCGACTTGTATATCGGCGTGCGCCAGGCACGCATCGTGCTGGTGGACAGCGATGGTGTGCGTGCGCCGATTGTCGCCAGTTGGCTGCGTCAACTCGGGCACGAAGCCTATGTGCTCAGCGGTGGTATCGACAGCGGCCTGGCGCTGCCGGTGTTGCCGACGGTGGCGTACGAGCCGTTGCCGCTGATCAGCGCCCAGGCCCTGGCGCTGGAATTGAGCGATGTGAACCTGATCGACCTGCGCCCGAGCATGGCCTACCGCAAGGGCCATATTGCCGGGTCCCGCTGGTCGATTCGTGCGCGGCTCAAGACCGATCATCGTCCCTTGGTGTTGGTGGCGGATGACCCGGCATTGGCGGCCTTTGCTGCCGAAGGCCTGTCGGCCAGGTTGCTCGACGGTGGCTTCGCTGCCTGGGTCTCGGCCGGCCTGCCGGTCAACCAAGATCCGCAGACACCGCCCGACGCCGAGTGCATCGACTTCCTGTTTTTCACCCACGACCGTCACAGCGGCAACAAGGACGCCGCGCGCCAGTACCTGGCCTGGGAAATCGGCCTGCTCGCACAAATGAGCGAAGCGGAAATCGCCAGCTTCAAGCCGCTGGTACCTGTGTCGCGGGTGCGCACGCGCTTGATCCATGCCGCGCGTACCGAAAAAGGCCACGGCGGCCGCGCCGTCAACGTACCCGTCACGCGCCTGAGCACCGTGCTGTTCGACAACCTGGCGCAGATGCGCGACGCCCGTGCCCGCCGCGACAGCGAACGGGTGCTCAGCTACGGCGCGCGTGGCAACCCGACCTCCCATGCGCTGGAAGACCTGGTCACCGAGCTGGAGGGCGGCTTTCGCACACGGCTCTACGGTACGGGCCTGGCGGCGGCGGCCCAGGTGTTCCTGGCCTACCTGCGCCCCGGCGATCATGTGCTGATCACCGACGCGGTGTATTCCCCGGTGCGCAAGCTGGCACGGGAATTCCTCCAGCCGTTCGGCATCGAGGTCGGCTACTTCGCACCCGATGGCAAGGGGCTGGAAGCGCAACTGCAAGCCAATACCCGGCTGGTCTACGCCGAAGTGCCGGGCTCACTGTTGTATGAGCTGTGCGATCTGCCGGCGATTGCCGCGTTGTGCAAGCCTCGCGACATCCTGCTCGCCGTCGACAACACCTGGGGCTCGGGCTACCTGTACCGGCCACTGGCGTTGGGCGCGGATATTTCGATCATGGCCCTGACCAAATACCTCGGCGGCCACAGCGACGTGATGATGGGCAGCGTGTGCACCACACCAGCGGCCTGGCCGGCGCTGGGCAGGATGAGCGACACCTTCGGCAACGCGGTGAGTGCCGACGACGCCTACCTGATCCTGCGCGGCGCCCGCACCCTGGCCTCGCGCCTGGATGTGCACGAACGCCAGGCCGTGGACATCGCCCTGTGGTTGCAGGGGCAACCCCAGGTCAAGCGCGTGTTCCACCCGGCCTTGCCCGGGCATCCGGGGCATGGGTTGTGGCGCCGGGACTTCACCGGCAGCAATGGCTTGGTGTCGTTTGAACTGGTGAATGCCGAGGCCGCCTACGTCGAGCGGTTTATCGACGGCTTGCAGCTGTTCGGCCTGGGCGCTTCGTGGGGCGGCTATGAAAGCCTGGTCACCGTGGCCGACACCGGCGACCGCGACAGTGCGGCGGACCGTGGGCTGAACCCGGTGGTGCGCCTGCATATCGGTCTGGAAGATGTGGCGGCATTGATCGAGGATCTGCAACGCGGCTTTGCACGTGCCGTTCTGTGACCGACAGGTTCTGTAATAAAAACGCCATTGCGCTGGGGATTAAATTCGGGACGGGCTATTTTGGTGCATCTCAATAACTAGAGTAGCCATGGATGAAATACCAACCCTTCAGCCGCACACTGATTGCCACCGCCCTGGTGTTGACGGTCAGCGGCGTGCAAGCCGCGTCCCAGGCCCCGGTGGCCGGTGAAAATGGCATGGTGGTGACCGCCCAGCATTTGGCCACGCATGTCGGCGTGGATGTACTCAAGGCCGGCGGTAACGCGGTGGATGCCGCCGTGGCGGTCGGCTACGCGCTGGCGGTGGTGTACCCGGCGGCGGGTAACCTGGGCGGCGGCGGGTTCATGACCGTGCAACTGGCGGATGGGCGCAAGACCTTCCTCGACTTCCGCGAAAAGGCCCCGTTGGCGGCCACCGCCGATATGTACCTGGACAAGGCCGGCAATGTGGTCGAAGGCCTGAGTGCCAAGGGGCACCTGGCGGTCGGCGTGCCCGGCACCGTGTCCGGCATGGAGCTGGCCCTGAGCAAGTACGGCACCCTCAAGCGCGCCCAGGTGATTGCCCCGGCGATCAAGCTGGCGGAAAACGGCTTTGCCCTGGAGCAGGGCGATATCGACCTGCTGCACACCGCCACCGGTGAGTTCGAAAAAGACAAGGATATGCGCGGGATCTTCCTGCACAACGGCCAGCCGCTGCAGGTCGGCCAGAAGCTGGTGCAGAAAGACCTGGCCAGGACCCTCAAGGAAATCTCCGCCAAGGGCAGCGACGGTTTCTATAAGGGTTGGGTCGCCAAGGCCCTGGTGGATTCCAGCCAGGCCGGCAAGGGCATCATCACCCAGTCCGACTTGGACAAGTACAAGACCCGCGAACTGGCGCCCATCGAGTGCGACTACCGCGGCTACCACGTGGTCTCGGCACCGCCGCCAAGCTCGGGCGGCGTGGTGATCTGCCAGATCATGAACATCCTCGAAGGCTACCCGATGGCCGACCTGGGCTATCACTCGGCCCAGGGCCTGCACTACCAGATCGAAGCCATGCGTCACGCCTACGTGGACCGTAACAGCTACCTGGGCGATCCGGATTTCGTGAAGAACCCGATCGAGCATCTGCTGGACAAGAACTACGCGGCCAAGCTGCGTGACGCCATCGAGCCGCAGAAGGCCGGGGATTCCCAGGCGATCAAGCCGGGTGTGTCTCCGCACGAAGGCAATAACACCACGCACTACTCGATCGTGGACAAGTGGGGCAACGCGGTCTCTGTCACTTACACCCTCAACGACTGGTTCGGTGCGGGCGTGATGGCGAGCAAGACCGGGGTGATCCTCAACGATGAAATGGATGACTTCACCGTCAAGGTCGGGGTGCCGAACATGTACGGCCTGGTCCAGGGTGAAGCCAACGCCATCGCACCGGGCAAGGCGCCGCTGTCGTCGATGAGCCCTACCATCGTGACCAAGGACGGCAAGGCCGTGATGGTCGTAGGTACGCCGGGCGGCAGCCGCATCATTACCGCGACCCTGCTGACCATCCTGAATGTCATCGACTACAAGATGAATATCCAGGAAGCCGTGGACGCGCCGCGTTTCCACCAGCAATGGATGCCGGAAACCACCAACCTGGAGACCTTCGCGGTCAGCCCGGACACCCAGAAGATTCTGGAAAGCTGGGGCCACAAGTTTGCCGGGCCGCAGGATGCCAACCACCTGGCGGCGATCCTGGTGGGGGCACCGTCCCTGGATGGCAAGCCGGTGGGCAACAACCGCTTCTATGGCGCGAATGACCCGCGTCGTAATACCGGCCTGTCGCTGGGCTACTAACCCCCCCCTAAAACCAAACACCGCGTCCTGTCTGGCAGGCTGCGGTGTTTTTATTGGGGCGGCTTCGCCACCCAGCGCGGGGCAAGCCCGCTCACTACAACAGCTGTTCTACCGCAGCAAACGCGGCGGTGCGGCGCTCCTCCCAACTCCCCCTGATGACCACCACCGCCTGTCGATGCGCCTGCATCCACGCCAGGCTGTCCTGGAAAAACGCCTGGCGGTCGGCCAGTTCCGGTTGGCAGCGCTGCCCGTCGGCGGTCCATTCCACATCATCCGGCGACAGCAGCAGGTGCAGGTCGTAGTGACGCGCCAGCAGTTCGTCGTCGAGCCATGCCGGGTAGTCTCCGAACAGGGTCTGGCTCCAGAGTTTGTTGGTCAGCAGGTGCGTGTCGAGGACCAGCAGGCGCGGCTGCCGGGCGCGGGCGGCATCTTCCCAGGCCAGTTGGCCGTGGGCGATGGCCGGGATATCCGCCAGGCTGGTGTCGCGCTGGTGGCGGTCCATGAAATCGCGCACGTATTCACGCACCATCAGCCCACCGAAATGCGCGTGCAACTCGGCAGCCAGCCAGCTTTTACCGCTGGATTCGGGTCCGGCCAGTACCACCACCTTCATGGTTGCAACGCCGGGTCGGCGCGCCATTCACGCCAGCCTTGCACGGCGATCACGGTGAACAGGGCGTAGAGCGCAGCGGTGAGGTACAAGCCCTTGTAGAGGAACAGCCCGACAAAAATCACGTCCACGGTGATCCACAGCGGCCAGCATTGCACGCGTTTCTGCGCCATCCACATTTGCGCCACCAGGCTGAAACCGGTGAGGGCGGCATCCAGCCAGGGTTGCGCGGCGTCGGTCCAGTGCGCCATCGCAGCGCCCAGCAGCAGGCTGCCGACCGCACCGATGGTCATGCTGATCATGATTGCCGGCCAACCCAGGCGGGTGACCTGGCGCCCTTGCCTGACCTCGCCGGCGCGGGTCCACTGCCACCAGCCGTAGACTTGCAGGGCGGCGTAGACCACTTGCAGCAGCATGTCGGAATAGAGCTTCACGTCATAGAACACCCAGGTGTACAGCAACACCATCACCAGGCCGATGGGCCAGCACCAGGGGTTTTGCTTGACCGTCAGCCAGACAGCGATCACCCCCAGGGCGGCGGCGAACAGTTCAAGCCCGGACATGGCGGTTCCTTGGGAGAGTGGGAGAGGGCGGGGATTGTAACCAGAGGCCAGCAATCTTCAAAACACAGTAAGGCAAATGTGGGAGAGGGCTTGCCCCGATAGCGGAGGGTCAGCTGCACATATGCAGACTGATGTATCGCCATCGGGGTGTAGCCCCCTCCCACATTTGGAGCAGTGTTAGACCTTGAACTGGCGCAAGAGGCCGTCGAGCTGCTCGCTCAGCCCGCGTAAATGCACGCTGGCCACGTTGGACTGCTCGGCCGCCATTGCGGTGCTGTGGGACAGGCTCGCAGCCTGGGTGACGTTCTGGTTGATGTCTTCCACCACATGGGCCTGTTGCAGGGTGGCGCTGGCAATCGAGGCATTCAAACCGTTGAGGTTGTGCAGCGCCTGGCCGATGGCGGTAAGGCTGGCACCGGCCTGGCCGGCTTGTTCGATGGTCAGTTGCGAGGCGCTGTGGCTGTCGCTGATCACCTTGACCGCGGCTTCCGAGTGACCTTGCAGGCGCTCGATCATCGCCTGGATCTCGGCGGTGGATTTTTGCGTGCGCTGGGCCAGCAGGCGGACTTCATCGGCCACCACGGCAAAACCACGGCCTTGTTCCCCGGCGCGCGCCGCTTCGATGGCGGCGTTGAGGGCCAGCAGGTTGGTCTGGTCGGCGATGGAGCGGATCACTTCCAACACGCCACCGATCTGCGTGCTTTCGCTGGACAAGGTGCGGATCACTTCCACGGCCTGGCTGATGGTGGTGGAGAGCTGGTCGATCTGCTGCAGGCTGCTGTCGATATTGACCTGGCCTTGCTGCGCCTGGGCCTGGGCATCGCGCATTTCGCTGGCGGCGTGTTCGGCGTTCTTGGCCACGTCCTGCACGCCGTAGGTGACTTCATTGATGGCGGTGGCCACCAGTTCCATCTGCTGGGACTGCTGCTGGCTGCGGTCGTGGGCCTGGGTCGCGTTGTTGCCCAGTTCCGTGGAGGACTGGCCCAGGGCGTTGGCGCACACCTGCAACTGGCTGACGACCTGGCGCAGCTTGGCCGTGAAGGTGTTGAAGTGCTGGGACAGCTGGGTGACTTCGTCGCGGCCGTGGGTGTCGAGGCTGCGGGTCAGGTCGCTTTCGCCGCTGGCGATGTTGCCCATGGCGTTCACCGCATCCTGCAGGGGGCGCACGATGCTGCGGGCAATCAGCGATACGAGCAGGGCCATCACCAGTGCGATGCCGAGGACGATAAGCGAGGCCTTCCACACTTGGCTGTTGAACTCGGCCTGCACATCGTCCACGTACACGCCGGAGCCGATGATCCAGCCCCACGGCTCGAACAACTGGATATACGAGGTTTTCGCCACCGGCGCCTCCGCGCCCGGCTTCGGCCAGCGGTAGTTGATGATGCCGGCACCCTTGGCCTTGGCCAGGATCACGAACTCGTTGAACACGGCAAACCCGTCGGGATCGCGGATGGCCGAGAGGTTCTGGCCGTCCAGCTTGGGGTTGGCCGGGTGCATGATCATCACGGGGGTGAGGTCATTGATCCAGAAATAGTCGTCGTGGTCATAGCGCAAGCCGCGCACCGCGCTCAGGGCTTGTTTTTGCGCGGCTTCGCGGGTCATCACGCCGGTGGTTTCGAGGCTGTGATAAAACGTCAGGATCCCGCTGGCGGTCTGGACCACGTGCTGGGTCTGCTGGCGCTTGGCCTGGTACAGGTCGTCGTGGATCTGCTTGAGCATCAGCAAACCCAGGGCCATCAGCATCAGCACGGCGACGATCAGGATCATCCAGAGGCGTCGGCTGATCGACATATTGCGCAAACTGTTCATCGTCCTGTCACTCCGGGCTTTTTATAATTGTGGGCGTCGCATCGACTTTTACGCCTCGTCTGATAGGCTTTCGGCCTGAAATCGCAAAACCTGAGTACTGCCTGATTTTTCACAGAATTTTTGCAGGCCGGCATTGACCATGGTCAACACCGGGCACTTGAGTGCGCTCGTCAGTGAACCATTAAAAGATTGATAAGGCATGCCACAGCGCATGACCTTTGGGGGAAGCATGGATTTTTGGACCGCCATTCAGGCATTGATTCTTGGCGTCGTGGAGGGGCTTACCGAGTTCCTGCCGATCTCCAGCACCGGACACCAGATTATCGTCGCCGATTTGCTCGACTTCGGCGGCGAACGCGCCATGGCGTTCAACATCATCATCCAGCTGGGCGCCATCCTCGCGGTGGTCTGGGAATTCCGGCGCAAGATCCTCGATGTGGTCACCGGCTTGCCGACCCAGCGCAACGCCCAACGCTTCACGGTCAACCTGCTGATCGCGTTCCTGCCCGCCGTGGTGCTGGGGGTGATCTTTGCCGACCTGATCCACCATTACCTGTTCAACCCGATCACCGTGGCCGCCGCGTTGGTGATCGGCGGCATCGTCATGCTGTGGGCCGAGCGCCGCGAGCATGAAGTGCACGCCGAAAGCGTCGATGACATCACCTGGAAAGACGCGCTCAAGGTCGGTTTTGCCCAGTGCCTGGCGATGATCCCGGGTACGTCGCGCTCCGGCTCGACCATCATTGGCGGCCTGCTGTTCGGCCTGTCGCGCAAGACCGCCACCGAGTTTTCGTTCTTCCTGGCCATGCCGACCATGGTCGGTGCGGCGGTGTACTCGGGCTACAAATACCGCGACCTGTTCCAGCCGGCGGACCTGCCGGTGTTCGCCATCGGCTTCGTCACCTCGTTCATCTTCGCGATGATCGCGGTCAAGGGCCTGCTCAAGTTCATCGCCAGCCATAGCTACGCGGCGTTCGCCTGGTACCGCATTGCGTTCGGCCTGCTGATCCTGGCGACCTGGCAATTCGGCTGGATCGACTGGGCAGCGGCCAAGGCATGATGATTCAGCATCCGCGCTTGAAAGCGGCGATCTTTGTGCTGCTGTGCGCGGCGCCGCTGGTGGGGTCGGTATTGGTGTGGCAACGCGGCGAAACCGTGATCCCGCTGGTGGCCTATGGGGTGGTCAGCATGATCGCGTTTTTCCTGTACTGGAGCGACAAGCGCAAGGCCCGCACCGACAGTTGGCGCACTCCGGAAAACATTCTCCACGCCGTGGAACTGGCGGGCGGCTGGCCAGGGGCGCTGATTGCCCAGCAGGTGTTCCGGCACAAGACACGCAAGGTGTCTTACCAGGTGCTGTTCTGGGTGCTCGTGCTGTTGCACCAGGTGTTCTGGCTGGACCAATTGTTCCTCGGTGGCACGCTACTGTCCGTTCTCTAGCAGCAACCCCACCTGCGTGCGCTTGGGCAGTTTGCTCACCACCAACTGGTGGGAGCGCTGCAACAGGCTACGCAGTTCCTCGGCCCCCAGCGGGTAGGGCGTGTTCATGATGATCCACTGCGCGCGTGCCAGGTACGGCGCCGGGTGGATGCCGGGACGGTCCACATGGCCGAGGAACAAGTCCTTGTCGACCTTGAACGCCAGCGAGTCGCCGCGCAGGTTTTGCAGGGCAAACATCTTGTTGCCTGCTATCGAGAACACCCGCACGCCACCCCATTTGTAGTCTTCCCGCGCGCCGGGCAGGCTCAGGCAGAACGTTGCGACCTGTGCTTCGGTCATTTTCATAGCAGGCGGTCTCCGCAGCTTTTGAAGCCTTCTTCCAGGTAATCGATCCAGGCGCGAATCGCCGGCAGCACGCCACGGCGATGCGGGTAGACGGCCTGCAGCCAGCCGCCCGGCAACGACCATTCCGGCAGCAATTGTACGAGCCGGCCGCTGGCCAGTTCTTCTTCGCAGTACATCATCGGCAGCACGGTAAAGCCCAGGCCCATGATGGCGCTGGCCTTGCGTACGTTGAAGTCATCGACGCCCAGGCGCGCTTCCATCACCAGGTCGTGGGGGTTGCCTTCGGGATCGAGGATGCGTTGGTGCACCATGCGGTCTGCTTCCAGCGCGCCGAGTATCGGCAGTTGCTTGAGGTCGTCGAGGCTGTTGATGTGCCGACCGTGCAAAAAGTTCGGGCTGGCGACCAGTGCCGTCTGGGCCGGGCGCAGGCGCTTGGTGACCAGCAGCGGGTCTTCATCGCCCAGTTCGCGCACGCGCAGCGCCACATCGATGCCTTCGGCTACCAGGTCGACACGGCGGTTGACCAGGGTCATCTCCAACTGCACCTGGGGGTGGGCGGCCAGGAAACCCGCGACCACATCCGGCATCATGTTTTGCGCCAGGCCCACCGGACACGTCACCCTCAGCCGCCCACGGGGTTCGCTGGACATGCTGGCGACGGCCTCGTCGGCCATTTCCGCTTCGAGCAGCATCGCCTGGCAGTGGCGCAGGTAGCGCTCGCCGACGGCGGTCAGGGTCAGTTGCCGCGTGGTGCGTTGCAGCAGGCGCGCGCCGAGGCGTTCTTCCAGCTCGGCAATGCGCCGCGACAGCCGCGACTTGGGAATGCCCAACAGCCGCCCGGCCGCCGCAAAGCCGCCGGCTTCGACGACTTTGGCAAAATAGTAGAGGTCGTTGAGGTCTTGCATGGTCAGCCTATTGTCCTGTCAGTGGGACAAACTATCGCATTTCAGGCGTCTTATCGACTATTGGTTTCATGCGTAGCATCCCCTTCATCTGATCGCCACTGTCGATCCCACCCTCGGAGATCCACCATGAAACTGTTGCACATCGATTCCAGTATCCTCGGCGACAACTCGGCTTCCCGGCAGCTCAGCGCTGGCGTGGTCAAGGCCTGGCAAGCGGCCGAGCCAGGTGTGGAAGTGACCTACCGTGACCTCGCCAGCGAAGGCATCAACCACTTCTCCGGCGCGACCCTGGGCGCCCTGGGCACCGCCGCCGAACTGCGTGACGCCGCACAACAGCACGAGGCCGACCTGAGCGCCAACAGCCTGGCCGAATTCCTCGCCGCCGACGCCGTGGTGATCGGTGCGCCGATGTACAACTTCACCATTCCAACCCAGTTGAAAGCCTGGATCGACCGCATCGCCGTTGCCGGCCAGACCTTCCGTTACACCGAAGCGGGCCCTGAAGGCCTGTGCGGTAACAAGAAAGTCATCATTGTGTCCACCTCCGGCGGCATGCATGTCGGCCAGGCAACCGGTGTGGCCCACGAGGAATACCTCAAGGTGATGCTGGGCTTCCTCGGTATTACCGACATCGAATTCGTCCGCGCCCATGGCCTGGCCTACGGTGATGAAGTGCGCAGCAAATCCCTGAGCGACGCCAACGTGCTCATCAACGAACAATTGTTCGCTGCTGCGTAAGGCTTGTGTAAATTTCGCCTCTGCTCGGTTTCAATCCGAAGCCGGGCGCCTAAACTCTGTATTCTTGTCGCCTGAAACGACTGGAGTACGGAGTTTTTTCGTTTACCCGCTGTCATTACTTTGGCCCAGGTTATGCACGCATGGGTTTATCACCCGATGCGAGTGCCTTGAACCATGGACTTTTCATATAGACATGCCGCGGGTGTTGAACGTGGTCACGCAGCAAAGGTGGACATCCTCATGATGCGTCTTTGTGCTGTTATGGTTCTTTCCCTGCTCGGCGGCCTGATTTCAGTGCACGCCGCGCCCGCGCCGCACCCCCATTGGAGTGTGGGCTTCCACCGCATGAGCTTTCTCGACCCGCTGGACCTGCAGCCGATGAAAGCCGTGGCCTTCTACCCGTCCACCGACGATGAACACAGCACGCAACTGGGTCCCTACCACGTCGCCGCCAGCGAAGATTCCAAGATCGCGATTGGCCGCTTTCCGATGTTGATGCTGTCCCATGGCAACACCGGTACGCCGCTGGCCCTGCATGACCTGGCCACCTCCCTGGCGCGCAAAGGCTTTGTGGTGGTCGCGGTGTTGCATCCCGGCGATAACTATAAGGACCACAGCCGCCTGGGCACGGTGAGTAACCTGTACGGCCGGCCGATCCAGATTTCCGAAGCGATCACCGCGACCCTGGCCGACCCGATGCTGTCGCCGTTCGTCAACGTCGATCAGGTGGGCGTTATCGGCTATTCGGCCGGTGGCGAAACCGCGTTGATCCTGGCGGGAGCCAAGCCGGACTTCGACCGCCTGCGCCGCTATTGCCAGGAACGCCCCGAAGATCGTGATGCCTGCACCACCAAGGGCGAACTGGTGGTGGACCGTGACGACCTGCAACCGCAATCCGACCCGCGCATTCATGCCTTGATGTTGATGGCGCCGTTGAGCCTGATGTTCGGCCGCCACACCCTGGCCGACGTGCATGTGCCGGTGCTGCTCTACAGCGGCGATGGTGACAAGCTGGTGGCGGTCGACAAGAATGCCGCCGCCCTGGCACGCAAACTGCCGGAGCCACCGGACTTCAAGCTGCTGGCGGGGGCAGGGCACTTCGTGTTCATGGCGCCGTGCGACAGCGACCAACTGGCCGCGATGCCGGCCATCTGCACCGATGCGGACGGCGTCGACCGTGAAGGCATCCACCGCGACCTGATCTCCGAAGCCGGGCGTTTTTTCACCCATACCCTCGGCCAGGCTACCCGCGCCGGCTTGCAGACCGCCGATCAGTAAGCGCGGCGCTTGAGCAGCAAGGTCACGCCCAGCGCCGTGACCGATAACAGCGCTGCGCAGAAGAAAATCCAGCTGTAACCCAGGTTCAACGCCACGGCGCCCATCAACGGCCCGGCAATCGCCAGGGCCAGGTCGAAAAACACCGCATAGGCACTCAGGCCGGCACCGCGGCTGCTGTTGGGCACCTGCTTGATGGCCTCAACGCCGAGCGCCGGGTACACCAGCGACAAGCCAAAGCCGGTCAGCCCTGCACCGATCAAGGCTACGCCGGTGGACGGTGCCAGCCATAGCAGTGTCAGGCCCAGGGTCTCGATGATCATGCAGGCAATCGCCGCCCTGAAGCCGCCAAACCGGCTGATCGCGGAGATGAACAGTAGCCGCGAGAGGATAAAACATACGCCAAACACCGTGAGGCAGTACGCCGCGCCGGCCCAGCCGCGATTGAGGTAATACAGGGTGATAAAGGTGGTCAGGGTGCCGTAGCCGATGGATGCCAGGCACAGGCTGGCACCAAAGGGTGCGATGCGCCCGAACACCGCCCAGAACGGCAGGCGCTCGCCACGCACCACCGGCACCGAGGGTTTGTTGCGGATCAGCATCAGGCCCAGCGCCGCCAACACCGACAGCGCGATACCCAGGCTGGTGTAGCCATATTCGGCGACCATCACCACTCCGAGCGGCGCGCCGATGGCGATGGCACCGTAGGAGGCAATGCCATTCCACGAAATCGACCGCGCCGTGTGCTCCGCCCCGACCTGGCCCATGCACCAACTGATGGTGCCCACGCCGATCAGACCCTGGGCCACGCCCAGTAACAGCCGGCCGACGATCAGAATCCCCAGGCTCAGGCTGGGCAGGCTGTCCACCAGGGTGGCGAAGAACGTCAATACACCGCTGACCAGGATGCCCGCCAGCCCCAGCACAATCGCGCGCTTGGTGCCGACGTTGTCGGACATGCGCCCGGCCATGGGGCGGCTGAGCAGGGTTGCCAGGTACTGCGAGCCGATGGTAATCCCGGCCACCACCGCGCTGAAGCCCAGTTGCTCATGGACATAGCCCGGGATTACCGCAATCGGCAGGCCGATGCAGATAAAGGCGATGAAGGTGTAGAACACGATGGAGACGATCTGCAGGGTGATCGACAGGGAGGAGGGGGCGGCGTTGGACATGGGCACTCGTTCGCGGGCGGGCGGTGAATGCATCATGGCAAGGGCTTGGGGGAAAAGGAAGCAGGCTAACTACTTTGGCTGAGAAACCGGCCTACTGTGGTGAGCAGGCTTGTTGTGGTGAGCGGGCTTGCCCCGCGCTGGGCTGCGCAGCAGCCCTGAAAACGAACACCGCGTTTTGCCTGGCAGAATGCGGTGTTTTTTATTGGGGCTGCTGCGCAGCCCAGCGCGGGGCAAGCCCGCTCACCACAAAAGCCCGCTCACCACAAAAGCCTGCTCACCACAAAAGCCCGTTCACCACAACGAGCCTGTTCCCCAGGGTTTCACGTCGCTACTGTTAGAACACCACGCCCTGGCTGCGCAGGTAATCGTCGTAGGTGCCGCTGAAGTCGATCACGCCGTTGGCGCTCAACTCGATGATGCGGGTGGCCAGGGACGATACGAACTCACGGTCATGGCTGACGAAAATCAGCGTGCCCGGGTAGTTCTCCAGCGCCAGGTTCAGCGCCTCAATGGATTCCATGTCCAAGTGGTTGGTCGGTTCGTCCATGATCAGCACGTTCGGCTTTTGCAGGATCAGCTTGCCGAACAGCATGCGGCCTTGCTCACCACCGGAGATCACCTTGACGGACTTCTGGATTTCATCGTTGGAGAACAGCATACGACCCAGGGTGCCACGGATCATTTGCTCGCCTTGGGTCCACTGGCCCATCCAGTCGAACAGTGTGACGTCGTCTTCGAAGTCGTGGGCGTGGTCCTGGGCGTAGTAGCCCAGTTCCGCGGCGTCGGTCCACTTGATGCTGCCGGCATCCGGGGTCAGTTCGTTGACCAGGGTGCGCAGCAGGGTGGTCTTGCCGATACCGTTCGGGCCGATGATCGCCACGCGCTCGCCGGCTTCGATCTGGAAGCTGAAGTCCTTGAACAGCGGCTTGCCGTCGAAACCTTTGGCCATGCGCTCGACGATGACCGCCTGGCGATGCAGCTTCTTGTTCTGTTCGAAACGGATGAACGGGCTCACACGGCTCGAAGGCTTGACCTCGGCCAGTTGGATCTTGTCGATCGCCTTGGCGCGGGAAGTGGCCTGCTTGGCTTTCGAGGCGTTGGCCGAGAAGCGGCTGACGAAGGACTGCAGCTCGGAGATCTGCGCTTTCTTCTTGGCGTTGTCCGACAGCAGTTGCTCGCGGGACTGGGTCGCCACGGTCATGTACTCGTCGTAGTTGCCCGGGAACAGGCGCAGCTCGCCGTAGTCCAGGTCAGCCATGTGGGTGCACACGCTGTTCAGGAAGTGACGGTCGTGAGAGATGATGATCATCAGGCTGGAGCGCTGGGTCAGGATGTTTTCCAGCCAGCGGATGGTGTTGATGTCCAGGTGGTTGGTCGGTTCGTCGAGCAACAGCACTTCCGGGTCCGAGAACAGTGCCTGGGCCAGCAACACACGCAGTTTCCAGCCGGGGGAGACTTCGCTCATCGGGCCGAAATGCTGTTCCAGGGGAATACCCAGGCCCAGCAGCAGTTCACCGGCACGGGATTCGGCGGTGTAGCCGTCCATCTCGGCGAATTCGGTTTCCAGCTCGGCCACGGCCATGCCGTCGTCTTCGCTCATTTCCGGAAGCGAGTAGATACGGTCGCGCTCGGCCTTGACCTTCCACAGCTCCTCGTGGCCCATGATCACGGTGTCGAGCACGGTGAATTCTTCGTAGGCGAACTGGTCCTGGCGCAGCTTGCCCAGGCGCACATTCGGCTCCAGCATGACCTGGCCGCCGGACGGATCGAGGTCGCCGCCGAGGATTTTCATGAAGGTCGACTTGCCGCAACCGTTGGCACCGATCAGACCATACCGGTTGCCGGCGCCGAACTTGACCGAGACGTTCTCAAAGAGCGGCTTGGCGCCGAACTGCATGGTGATGTTAGCTGTGGAGATCAATTACTTTACCTATCAATGGGTTGCGAGCGTGGCGGCAGGAGCCTTCAGGCATGCATCAACAGCGACATCAAGGCGCGAAACCCGGTCGCTGAGCAAAAAATGGGGGATGTGTGTTGGAATTTGGCGCGCATTGTCGCATATGTCAGGCGACAGTTGTATGGCGGCCGACGACGGATGTTCAGCGTTTTGAATGTGGCAAGCCGTTCTCGACGAGGCCGCGCTCAGTAAGTTGTTGCGATTGCCTGTGCGAGCTGCATATCGGTCATGGGGCGCGTGTGAGGGGCCGAGCGGTAGTGTAGAGATGCCTGCTCAAACTGAGCGCCGCGAATTTCGCCCTCGGAGCCAATGAATGCAAGGGCATCATCCTTCGCTTTTTTCATTACTGAGGGCGAGTAGACCGTAAATGCCGTGGTCCCGCCGAGGACAATGGTCGGGAACAGGGTGGTGGCGCTCAGCGCTCTCTCGACCGGGTTCTCCACATACCATGCCATAGCGTTGGTGCTGATCGATGCCATGAGGGCGATTGCCAGCGTCTTCCAGGAATTCATTCTTCGATGCTTCCATTGCGGTCGAAGGACGCACGGTAACAGAGTCGGCTGAGCGCCAGAAACCCGGCCCGTCAGCAATTAAACACAGGCGCATAACGCTCTTCGCGTTTCTTGAAGTGAATCGGGGCCATAGGGACTTTTTCACCGTTGACGAATATGTCCGGGAAGGTGAGCGTGAAATCATCCATGTCGCCTTGGCCCAATGCTGTCCCTTTGAACTCGCTGTGGAATGTTTTCCTGGGGTCGAAACCGGTTTTGAGTTGTTCAATGGTGACAGGATAGCTTTGCCCATTCGCCAGGGTGACCGTGACAACGGGCGACGCTGCACTGACCCAAAGCGCCGGGTCGGCCTGTTTGACGGCTGCTGTGCTATTGGATGGGTAGAGCCGTCCGAACAGGCGCAGTTCAGCAGCGGTTGAGCGCTGGTTACCCGGCCAGCTGGATGTGCCGGGTGGCGCCACATAGACCAGCACATGAACCCAGTTGAGTTCTTCTGCCAGTGGGGCATAGCTCATCGCCGCTTTCGGGCCGGGGCAGGTGCGCGAAAGCAGGGCGTTGCTGCCCACCGTCGACTCCGGATGCAGATAGGGCCCCGTGCTGCATCCTGCGAGCAGAAGCAGTAGCGGATACAGGATGTATTTCTTCATAGGGGCAACTCCATTTGCTGTTTGGGTTCGGCGCACAGTGTCGCTTATATCATGCGGCAGATGCGTGGGGGGCCAAGATGGGCTTCGCCAGCGTCTCCGGCATCGCCAGCCATAACAGCGCCAACGCGACGCCCGCCACCCCGGCCAGGGTGAGGAAGGCCGCATTGTAGCCCGCCTGCTGCACCACAAAACCGGCCAGGCTGCTGCTCAAGGCCGCGCCCAGCCCAAATACGGTGGACAGCGCCCCCAGGCTGACGTTGAAACGCCCGGTGCCCTGGGTCAGGTCCTTGACGATCACCGGGAACAGCGCACCGAAGATCCCTGCGCCGATACCGTCGAGCATCTGCACGGCCACCAGCCAGTAGGGATCGCTGGACAGGGTATAGAGCACGCCACGCAGCGGCAGGATCATGAAGCCGAACAGCAACAGCGGCTTGCGCCCCCACACGTCGGCCTTGCTGCCCACCAGCCAGGCCATCGGCACCATCACCAATTGTGCGGCGACAATACAGGCCGAGGTCAGCGGCGTGGCCATCTGCAGGTTGATCTGCGAGAGCTTCTGGCTGACCAGTGGCAGCATCGCCGCATTGGCCAGGTGGAAGAGGGCGCAGCAGACGGCAAACAGTAATAACGGCCGGTTGGCCAGCAAGACCGCAATGCCGGACGGCTGCTCATGGTCGCTGTGGTGGGCAGGGTCGAAGCCCCGGGCCACCTCATGGTCGATCGCCTTGGCGGAGACGCAACTGACCGCGACGACGCTGGCCACCGCCATAAAGGCCATCAGGTAGAACACCACCACGGGTCCGAACAGGTACGCCAGGCCACCGGCCAACAGCGCCGCCACAGCGTTGCCGGCGTGGTTGAAGGTTTCGTTGCGCCCGGTGCGCCGGGTGAACGCACGTGGCCCGGTAATGCCCAGGGAAATCGCGGAAATCGCCGGCGCGAACACCGAGGCGGCGATGGCACTGGCCGCCTGGGTCAAGGCAACCAGGCTGAATGAACTGACGAAGGGCAGCAACAGGCAACTGCCGGTCACCAGCAGGGCGGCAACGGCAATCACCGCGCGTTTGCTGCGCGTGCGGTCGATCAGGGCACCCGCCGGGCCCTGGGTGATCAGCGCGGCGATACCTGCCAGGGTCATGACTACGCCGATACTGGCCGGATCCCATTTGTGCACCGCCAGCAAGTAGATGGCCAGGTATGGACCGAGGCCGTCGCGCACATCCGCCAGGAAAAAATTCAGGCTGTCCAGGGACAGGGTATTACGCAGGTCGGCGTGTGTGGCCATGATCAGGACTTCGCAGGGGGCGTTCAAAGGCTGAACACTCATTGCGCTAGTGACCTGCGCGCAGTTCATTTAGTTTCGCCTGCTGCTGGGGTTTTAATCTGCGGGCTTGTGGCTTATTTTCTTTGCCTCGCCGTATGACTTATCTGGAGACGCAATGGACATGCCCTCAGCTCAACAGGCGATTGCCTGCAACAAGGACGCCTGGGATCAATCCGCCGACCTGCACAAAACCACCGAGACCTGGAGCGCCCTGCTTAACGGGGTCCGCGACCCTGGGTTTTCGTGCCTGGACCCCACCCTTACCGGGCTGTTGCAAGACATCGGCGTTGCCGGCAAAGAGGTGGTGCAGGTGTGCTGCAATAACGGCCGCGAAAGCCTGTCGCTGTTTGGCCTGGGCGCGCGTTTGGTGGTCGGTGTGGATCAATCCCGGGCGTTCCTGCAGCAGGCCCGTGAGCTTGCCGACGTTTCGCCCCACAACCCGGAATTCATCGAAAGCGATATCCACCAGTTGCCATCCCGCTTGCACGAGCGCTTCGACATTGCCTTGGTGACCATCGGCGTGCTGGGCTGGATGCCGGATGTGGCGCTGTTCATGCGCCATGTTGCGAGGACCTTGAAACCCGGTGGCACGCTGGTGATGTATGAAACCCACCCGTTTCTGGAAATGTTCGACCCGCGCGCGCCAGACCCACTGTTGCCGGCCAGTTCGTACTTCCAGCGTGAGCCTTTTGTGCTGCAGGAGTCGATTGTCTATGAGGGGCAGGGCGAAGTGGCGGGGCCGACCTCCTATTGGTATGTGCACACCCTGGGGGATGTGGTGAGCGCGGCGATTGCTGCGCAATTGCAGATCGACCATCTGCAGGAATATGCCCACTCCAATCGCGAAGAACTTTACGACCAGTACGAGCACCAGCCTGCCCAGTTGCCCCTGTGCTTCACGCTGGCCGCCACCAAGCGTCCCGCCTGAGCCGATTCGCACCAGGCAAAAAAAAGCCCGCGAACTGGCGGGCCAAGGGATTTACTGGAGTAGGTAGGCTTCACCCTATAGGGCTGAAAGTGAAGGCTTTGTGAAAATGCTGTCACGCGTTCGGATGGCGTACAGCATCAAGCGCGGCGCACGAAAGTGCGCATGGTTTGGCCTGGGCCGGTACTGAACACGATGGGCCTGGGCATACCTTCATCCGCCGCAATGAACACAAATGAATCCCCCTCGAGGCGATAACTGGCGGGCAGGTGCTTACCGGCGTCATCGCCCAGGGCGTCCACCCAGGTAATGCTTTTGGGAACCGTGCTGCTGTCGAGGAAAAACCGACCCGCCAACAACACCTCGCCACTGACGGTCTTCACTTCGAAGCGGTCGCCGCTGATAGTGGTTAAAGCACCCGGAGCGCTGTGGGCATCGATGGGATTGAGTACGCCACTGTCTTCGAGTGAGGTTTGCTCCCAGGCGCCTTGAAGGGCTTGAATATCCGGGTCTGAAATGGATGACATACAAATTCCTTTTTGCTGCAGGAGTAATTGCCGGACGTTGCCGGCGGTGCTGCCTTTTACCATCTTTCGCCGTTCGATGATCGGTGGTTGCCGGGCCCCAAGGCCAGCCCGTCGAGGCGTCTGCAAGGCACATTCGGTAGACAGGTTTTCACAATTCTTGATTAACTTTTGGTTACAAACTGTGGCTAAATAACTGCCACGGACCACGTATCGGGACATTACTCAGCCGTTCGTGCCAATTGTGTGAATTGTGATTTCAGATGCTGCTATCCATCCTCAGCCGTTGTGGGCGCGCAGGAGCAGCCTGTTTTCTCCTGACATGTGACGAAATCCCTTGAAACTCATCATTGTTGTTCTCTACGTTGCCTCCATTGCGTATGTACACCTGCGTGGTCGGGTGCGGCATAAGCTGGGCCGCCAACTCAGTGATCATTCGACCTTCCTGGCCCCGATCAACTGCTTGCTGTACCTGTGCTCCAGGTTACCCGGCCGTCCCTACCTGTCACCCAGTGACTTTCCTGACTTGAGCCCCCTTGAGGCGCATTGGAAGGAGATTCGCGAGGAGGGCCTTAACCTCATGCACATGGGTGAAATCAAGCGCTCGGACCAGTACAACGATGTAGGTTTCAACTCGTTCTTCAAGTCTGGCTGGAAACGCTTTTACCTGAAATGGTACGGCGAAAGCCATCCTTCGGCGATGAAACTGTGCCCGCGTACTACCGAGCTGTTGCAGGGCATCGGCTCGATCAAGGCGGCAATGTTCGCCGAGTTGCCACCGGGCTCCAAGCTGGTGCGCCACCGTGACCCCTACGCCGGTTCGTACCGTTATCACTTGGGTCTGGTGACCCCGAATGATCCGGGCTGCTATATCAATGTGGACGGCGAGAACTATTACTGGCGTGACGGTGAGGCAGTGATGTTTGACGAGACCTACATCCACTACGCCGAAAACACCACGCAGCAGAACCGCATCATCCTGTTTTGCGATATCGAGCGGCCGATGAAATATCGCTGGGCTGCCACGTTCAACCGTTGGTTCAGTCGTAACGTCATGGCCGCTGCAGGCTCGCCCAACGATGCAGGCGACAAGACCGGCGGGCTCAATCGCGCATTTAACCGGCTGTACAAGATTCGCTTGCGTGGCAAAGAGCTGAAAAAACGCAACCGCACACGTTACTACCTGGAAAAATGGGCGATCTTCGCGGCCCTGGCACTCATCTTCATACTGATTTGAAGTCGATTCGGGCGTTAGTCACTCCGGTGGCTTTGCGCCCAACTTTTCCCACATTTTTTTACTGATCTTCTGCCGATTGGCGTAGCCGGCCCAAGGATCAACCTTCAGCTCCTGCAAGCGTTGGTGCAGGTTGGCCACCGTCCATTGCTGAGCGCCGCGCAATCCCTTCAATTCCTCGCGACTGACCGGCACCGACACCGGCAGCCCAGCGCGTGCGCGCACCGAATAAGCCGCCACGGTGCTCGCGCCTCGTGCATTGCGCAGGTAATCGATAAAGATCTTGCCTACACGGTTTTTCGGCCCGGAGGTGGCGGTGAAGCGCTCGGGCAGTTGCTCGGTCATGAAATGGGCAATGGCCTTGGCAAAGGCCTTTACGCTGTCCCAGCCATCCCGCCGCGCCAACGGTATGACCAGGTGCAAGCCTTTGCCGCCGCTGGTCTTGACGAAGGCTTCCAACCCCAGCTCGTCGAGTACCGACAAGGTGAGCTGAGCGGCTTCCAGCATGGTTTTCCAGGGCAGCGCCGGGTCCGGGTCAAGGTCCAGCACAAACAGGTCCGGGGTTTCGATCTTGTCCGAGGTGGCGCCCCAGGTATGCAGTTCGAGGGTGCCCATTTGCACGGCCCCAATCAGCGCTTTTGTCGTGTCGATCTCCATCAGGCGCGCATGGCCTGGGTCCAGTGCCGGGTCCAGTTGCTTGATGTTCGGAATCGCCAGGCGCTCCGCGTGCTTCTGGAAGAACTGCTCGCCCTCGATGCCTTCCGGAGCCCTGAGCAGGGACACGGGGCGATGGCGCAGGAAGGGCAGGATCCATTCGCTGATGCCTTCGTAGAACTGCGCCAATTGCTGTTTCTGCGTGCCGCTTTGCGGGTCGATGACGCGGTCGGGGTGAGTGATCGTCACCCCGCTGGCTTTGCGGGCCGCCGGTGCTTTCAGGGTTTTGGCCGCGCGGGGCTGCTCCCGGATGACCTGCGCGGCGGGTTTGTCCGTGCGCAACCCCACAAACGCTGCCTGGCGTACCACGCCCTCTCGGGTCCATTGGGCAAACTGCACCTCGCCCACCAGTGTCGGCTCCACCCAATGTACGCCGCGCGCCTGGGCGCCGGTAAGCGGTTTTGCCAGGGGCGACGCGGTGCGTTCCAAAGGCTTGAGCCGGGCATGGATATTTTTCAGTGAGGCCTGGTCGAACCCGGTGCCCACGCGCCCGGCATAGACCAGCGCGCCATCGGCATGGACGGCCAGCAGCAGCGCACCAAAACCGCTGCGTGAGCCCTGGGGGAGGGTGTAGCCGACGATCACGAACTCCTGGCGCAGGCGGCATTTGAGCTTGATCCAATCGGTACTTCGACTGGAGACGTAGGGACTGCCCTTACGTTTGCCGATCACGCCTTCCAAGGCCAGCTCGCATGCGCTTTCGACAATATCGCGCTGGTTGGCGGCAAACGCCTCGGAGAAACGCAGCAATTTGCTGCGGCTGCCGGACAAGGCGTCTTTGAGCGCGGCGCGACGCTCCTCCAGTGGCGCCTGGCGCTGATCGCTGCCGTTTAAAAACGGCGCGTCGAACAGGTAGTAGACGATGTCCAGGCTGCGGCCGAGCTCAAAGGCATTTTGCAGCGCCTGGAAGTCCGGCAGGCCGTCGTCATTGAGGCTGACCACCTCGCCATCGAGCCAGCTGTCCTTGAGCTTCAGGGCCTGCAGGGCCTTGACCTGGCGTGGCAGGCGCTCGGTCCAGTCGTGGCCATTGCGGGTAAACAGGCGTACCTCGCCGTCGCGGATGCGGGCGAGCATGCGGTAACCATCGAACTTGATCTCGTAGTGCCAGTCGCCTTCGGGCGCACGGTCCACCAGGGTCGCCAGTTGCGGGGCGAACTGCTCGGGGAGGGCCGTTGCCCGCTTCTGTGGTTTGGCGCGAGGCCTGGTCTTGGGTTCACCGACCGAGGCGTCACTGAGCACGCTCTTTGGCTGGGCCTGGACGATATCGTATTCGGTGGCGGGGCGGGCCTGCTGGTCTTTTTCCTTGATCAGCAGCCACTGCTCCTTGTCGCCGCTGCCCTTGAGGCGCGTACGTACCAGCGCCCAGTCACCGGAGAGCTTTTCACCGACCAGGGTAAATTTGAGTTTGCCGGCGGCATAGGCCTTGCGCGGGTCGTCGTGGGGTTGCCAGATGCCGCGGTCCCACACGATCACATCGCCGGCGCCGTACTGGCCGGCCGGGATGCTGCCCTCGAAACCGCCATAGCTCAGGGGATGATCTTCAACGTGCACGGCCAGGCGTTTCTGGCTCGGGTCCAGGCTCGGCCCCTTGGGCACTGCCCAACTGAGCAGCACTCCGTCAAGCTCAAGACGGAAGTCATAGTGCAGGTTGCGCGCAGCGTGCTTCTGGATCACGAAGCTCAGGGTCGACGCCTTGGGCTTACGGCCCGGTGCGCGGCCTGATGGCTCGGCGGTGACCTCGAAATCGCGTTTACGGTTGTATTCGCTCAGGGGCTTGGCCATGTGGTTCTCCCGCATACGTCAGGCTCAAGAGGCCTTTTTGCCGGTTTTTTTCGCGGCCGGTTTTTTCGTCGTCGGCTTGCCGGCCAGGCTGCGCTTGAGCAGCTCGGTCAGGTCGATCACATCGGCGGACTTGCGTTCCTCGCTGCCTTCCTGGGATTCGACGTCTTCGATCTTGCCGGCCTTGGCCTTCCTGGCCACCAGCGCCATGATCTTTTCCTGAAAGCTGTCGCGATATGCCTCGGGCTGCCAGTCGGCGCTCATGTCTTCCACCAGGCGCCTGGCCATGTCCAGCTCGCCCTTGGCCAGGCTGGGTTTGGTCACATCGCTGGGCAGTTCCAATTCATCCAGGCTGCGCACTTCAGCCGGCCAGCGCAGCATCACCAGCACCAGCGCCGACTCCAGGGGCATCAGTGCCGCCAGGTGTTGCTTGGTGTGCAACACCACATTGGCCAGGGCCACCTTGCGGGTTTTCTTCAACGTTTCGCGCAGCAGTGCGTAGACCTTGCCACCGCGTTTATCCGGGGCCAGGAAGTAGGGCGTGTCGATGTTCTGCAACGGAATCTGGTCGCTGGCGACAAACGCGATGATTTCGATGGTCTGGGTCGACTTGGGGTGGGCAGAGCGGATCTCATCTTCGCTGAGTACCACATAGCGGCCTTTCTCAAACGCTACGCCCTTGACGATATTCTCCTTGGTGACCTCCTTGCCGGTGGCCTTGTTGATGCGCTTGTAGCCCACCGGGTCCATGCTGCGCTTGTCCAGCCAGTCGAAATCCACGCCCTGGGCGGACGTGGCCGAGACCAGCGATACCGGAATATGAACCAGGCCGAAACTGATGGCGCCTTTCCAGATTGCCCGTGGCATACGTGCGATTCCTTAACAAGAAGCTGTGTTCTGGTGACTCGAAGGCTGCGTGAAAAGTTTCGCCGGGCAGATGCGTGGACAGATCTCGTTACACCTGATCAGAAACTATTTAGTTACGAAAGCCGAACCCAGGGCGTAGCGTGGTATCGAAAGCACGTACTCCTCGCCCCAGAGAGGCTTTGTCATGAACAGCTGTGTGCGTCATCTCGCGGTGCTGGTGTTGGGCCTGGCACTTGGGCCAGTTGCCCTCGCGCAAAACCTGCCCGGCAGAAGCGATTCCAATACCGGCCCGATCCACCGGGCCAACCCCAACAGCATGCAGGGCACCCAGCCCAATACGCCGGTGGTGCGTGGTATTCAGACCGTGCCAACGCCGCGCACACCGACCCTGGAAAACGGTGGTATCGGCAATCGCTACCCGCAACGCGATGCGGCCCCCAGCCGTCCCGCCACCGAAACCAAAGCCCCCACCTATGATGCCAACGGCAATCGCCGGTAAGGACGCTGTCTTATGTTTATACGCAAAACCCTGCTCGCCACCCTGTGCGCCACCGCGCTGCTTGCGCAGACGGCCGTTTATGCCGCCGATGGGCAGCAGTTCCCCAGTGAACAAGGCAGCATCACCGCGACTCCGATTGCCAAAGGCCTCGATCACCCGTGGGCCGTGGCGTTTCTACCCGACCAGCAAGGTTTCCTGGTGACCGAGCGTCCGGGGCGCCTGCGCTTTGTCAGTCCGGACGGCAAGCTGTCTGCGCCGTTGACCGGCGTGCCTGAGGTGTGGGCCAAGGGGCAGGGCGGTTTGCTCGATGTGGTGCTGTCGCCGGACTTCAAGCAGGACCGCATGGTCTACCTGACGTACGCCGAAGGCGGTGGCAAGGGCGGCACGGCCGGCACCGCTGTGGGTCGCGGGCGCCTGGCGCCGGACCTGAGTGGCTTGACCGATTTCAACGTGATCCTGCGCCAGGAGCCGAAACTCTCCACCGGCAACCACTTCGGTTCGCGCCTGGCCTTCGACCGCGATGGCTACCTGTTCGTGACCCTGGGGGAAAACAACGACCGCCCGACCGCCCAGGACCTGGACAAGCTGCAGGGCAAAGTCGTACGGATCTACCCGGATGGCCGCGTACCCGATGACAACCCGTTTGTCGGTCAAGCCGGGGTACGTCCCGAGATCTGGTCCTACGGCCAGCGCAATCCGCAAGGGCTGGCGCTGAACCCATGGAGTGGCACGCTCTGGGAAAACGAACACGGGCCGCGCGGCGGTGATGAAATCAACATTATCGAGCGGGGCAAGAACTACGGCTGGCCGCTGGCGACTCACGGCATCAACTATTCGCTCACACCGATTCCCGAGGCCAGGGGCAAGACCGCAGAAGGCACCGTGGCGCCCCATCATGTGTGGGAGAAATCACCGGCCATCAGTGGCATGGCCTTCTACGACGCCGACCGGTTCAAGGCGTGGCAGCACAACGTGTTCATCGGTGCGCTGGCCAGCCAGGAACTGATTCGTCTGCAGTTCGATGGCGACAAGGTTATCCATGAAGAGCGCTTGCTGGGCGGCTTGAAGGCACGCATTCGCGATGTGCGGCAGGGGCCGGATGGCTTTCTGTATGTGCTGACGGATGAGGACGATGGCGTGCTGTATCGAGTGGGCCTCAATCAGGATTGAGCAATGAACCGCAAGCTTGAAGTTTCAAGCTTGCGGCTTCAGTCAAAGCCCGAGTTCGGACAACCCCGGATGCTCATCCGGGCGCCGTCCCAGCGGCCAGTGGAACTTGCGCTCGCTCTCATTGATTGGCAGGTCGTTGATGCAGGCAAAACGATTGGCCATCAGGCCATTCTCGTCGAACTCCCAGTTCTCATTGCCATAGGAGCGGAACCAGTTACCCGAGTCGTCGTGCCATTCGTAGGCATAGCGCACGGCGATGCGGTTGTCGGTAAAGGCCCATAGCTCCTTGATCAGCCGATACTCCAGCTCCCTGGCCCATTTCCGGGTGAGAAAGCCCTTGGCCTCTTCGCGGTTATGGGCGAATTCGGCGCGGTTACGCCACTGCGTGTCCAGGGTGTAAGCCAGCGACACCCGATGCGGGTCGCGGGAATTCCAGCCGTCTTCGGCCAGGCGCACTTTTTCAATCGCCGATTCACGGGTAAACGGCGGCAAGGGCGGACGTGTTTCTGCGGTAGATGACATCAGGCGGCTCCTCAAAACCATACAGCGTTATCGAAAGTTGCCAGGCGGGTGCGTTCACAGTCCCAATAACGTTCGCGCCATGCATTGCGCATTATCGGCAGCTGTTGAATCACCCATGACCAGGGCAACGGTAATGGCGCCATCGATCAGGATCAGCAGTTGCGCGGCCTGCCGTTCGGGGTCGGGGGTACCATGTGCTTGGCACAGTTCGAGTGCGTACTCGAACAGTTTCTGTTTATGGGCCTTGGCCAGCAGGCGGACCGGGTCGTGCGGGTCGCCGGTTTCGCCACTGGTGTTGATAAAGGCGCAGCCGCGAAAATCCGCCGAGCCGAACCAGGCCTTGAGCGCGTCGAACAGCGCGAGCAAGCGTGCGCCGCTGCCATCGACGCGCTCCACTTCGGCGCGCAGCCAGTGCATCCAACGCTCGTCACGGCGCTGCAGGGCCGCGATCACCAGCTCATCTTTATTGGCGAAGTAACGGTAAATGCTTTTTCGCGAGACGCCGGCGGTTTTCACCAGGAAGTCCATGCCGGTGGCGGCGATGCCGTGGCGATAGATCAACTTCTCGGTGACGTCGAGGATAATGTCGCGTGTTTCATTGGGGGTCATATCGTTCATGGCTGCTAAAGTAGAACGATCGTTCTTCTTGGTCAACAGGAATTTTACTCTCTGCCACTGCGAGACCTGAGCACCCCCATGGTGTAAGCTCGGGGCCTCTTCGGATTCGACCCATTGCGAGCCTTATGCCGTCGTTCTTCAAACGCTCCCTGTTGCCCAAACTGCGCGGTTTTCCCCTGACCCCCGACGCCATTGACGTGCTGTCCGGCGCTGACGCGTTCCGTCGCTGCCTGCTGGAGAACATCGCCACGGCCACCCGCCGCATCTACATCGTCGCGTTGTACCTGCAGCAGGACGAGGCAGGGCAGGAGATCTACGACGCCCTGCACGCCGCCAAGGCCGCACGGCCGGAGCTGGACATCGTGGTGGTGGTCGACTGGCTGCGCGCCCAGCGCGGGCTGATCGGTGCCGGCAAGCAACCGGGCAACAGCGCCTGGTACCAGGCCATGACGCAGCGCCATGCCAGTGAAGTGCCGGTGTACGGCGTACCGGTGCAAACCCGCGAGCTGTTCGGCGTGCTGCACCTCAAGGGCTTCGTGATCGATGACAGCGTGTTGTACAGCGGTGCCAGCCTGAACAACGTGTACCTGCACAAGTTCGATAAATACCGCTTTGACCGTTACCACCTGATCCACAGCCAGCCCCTGGCGGATTCCATGCAGCACTTGGTGGAACACGGCCTGGTGGCCTCCAAGGCCGTGCACCGCCTCGACCTGCCCAACCCGCCGACCACCCGCAGCCTGCGCAACGACATCGGCGACCTGCGCAGCCGTCTCAAGCACGCGGCCTACGACACCACCGCAGGGCAGTTGCCCAACGGCCACCTGTCTGTCAGCCCGTTGCTCGGCGTGGGCAAGAACAACCCGTTGAACCGCGTGATCCTCGAACTGATCGCCAGCGCCCAGCACCAACTGACCATCTGTACGCCGTACTTCAACCTGCCGCTGCCGGTGACCCGGGAGATCAACCGCGCCCTGGCGCGTGGGGTGAAGGTCGACATCATCGTCGGCGACAAGACCGCCAACGATTTCTACATCCCGCCCAGCGAACCCTTCAAGGTGATCTCGGCACTGCCGTACCTGTACGAAATCAGCCTGCGCCGTTTCGCAAAACGCCATCAACCGGTGATCGACAGCGGCCAGTTGAACCTGCACCTGTGGCGCGACGGCGACAACACCTACCACCTCAAGGGCATGTGGGTCGATCAGCGCTACACCTTGCTCACCGGCAACAACCTCAACCCACGGGCGTTTCGTCTCGACCTGGAAAACGCCTTGCTCGTCGATGACCCCCAAGGCCAGTGGCTGGAGCCGCGACGCACGGAGCTGGCGCAGATCTTCCAGCACACCACGCGGATCGAGCGTTACCAGGACTTGCAAACCCTGGTGGATTATCCGCAGGCGGTGGGCAAGTTCCTGCGTCGCGTCAGCCGGGTGAGGATTGAGCGATTGCTGTACCGAATCCTTTAAGCCGCCTTGTGAAATCATCAGCAATGCAATCGTAGAGGGTATCGGACAGTTCCTATATCCAGCCTGGGATAAGCGTCTTTAGATTGCCTCTCACCGTTCACGGATGGACGGATCCATTCTTAATGGACTCATCCGAGAGAGCGATGACTATGTTGATGCTACTGCCTCACAGCCGCCCATCCGTTCCGGAGTTTCCCACCCCACCCAGCGCAGTGCCTGCTGCGCCTGATCCCATACCGACTCAACCACCCACCCTGCGCAGGCGGCGATCCACTGCCGATGCAACGCCGGCCGCGGCTGGCCCGTGGACGCGACTGCCTCCCCGGGATCAGGCGCGCACTGCCGCCGCCGACACTCAGTTGGCTGAGCGCGTTGCCGCCGCTGAAAGCAGCGGCTACACGATGGTCGAGGTGCCGCCGGACAGCAGTCCGGGCCTGGCAACGCGCTTGTACCAACACCTGCTGAACCGGCCAGCGTTGCAACAGTGGATTGCCGAGCAGCGCCTTGAGCCTGCGACCCTGACCTTTCACCGCGATCATATCGAGGGCTACGCCAACCATAATGGTGTACGCAGCGCCGTCAGATTCAGCCTGACCGATAACTCCGGCTGGAACGAAGTTTCCCGCACCCTGAGGCCGATTCGAGAACTGCTGGACCCCTCGGACCAGGGGCTGCCTTTTATCGGGCCAGACGACGCATTGTGGCTGCCGCGCCAAGGGGTCGGCCAGATCACTGCCGGCAACCTTGAGCAGACCTGGCAAGTGATCAGCGAACTGGAGGAGCGCCTTGCCCTGGCCGATCGCCTTGAAGCAGAACTTGAAGAACTGCCGGACACTGCGCGTACGGACTGGTCGGATCATGAGACCGAGCTTTCACCGGCATCGTCATTGCCCCGGCATAGCCAGGCTGCGGTGGAGCGTTTGCAGCGGTTTGTCACGTGCCCGCAAATGGTTCGCCTGCTGGAGCAGGAGGGCTTCGCCTGGGCCGGTGCGCCATTCAGGGTGTCTGAAGGCAGGCTTGAGCGCCTGAGTCCGGTAGGCGGTTGGGTGAATCTGACCCGCTACGTGGAAGCCGTACCGGAACTGAACGATGAGTTCGAGGCACTGGCGGCGCTCAGCGTGCCCTTGGGCAACGCCCTGTACTCGACGCCACGCTACGACATGCGCCAGCTCCTGGATTTCAAGGGCTTGGGCTCGGCGCGTACCGTGAGTGAAACGCGCAACCTGGTTGCCTGGTTGCGCACTGCCTTGCCAACGCCGCCGCCATTGGGGGACTACGGCGCGTTGTTGCCCCAGGAGTGGAAGCCGGGCACCTTGACCGCAGACGATCAAAAGCACATGGGCACCATGGCCGACATCCGCCTGCGCGGTCCCCTGGCTCGTGGGTTCAGCGCATTGTCCGGGGTCACATTGCAGGCGTTGCAGGCCGACCCGCAGGCTCACCTGGACAGGCTGCTGGACAGCCCGGATGCCTTGGCGTTCGGCGAGCAAATGGCTGGCGCGCTGCGCTGGCAGGTGGGCCAGGGCGCTAACTCGACGCTGCCCAGGACGCTGCTCCAGCAACTGGTAACCGCCGCGATCAAGCTGCACGTCGATCCCTCGATGTCCGACAAGCCCGGGGAAGTGGCGGGCTATCCGATCTACCAGCCGACGAACATGGGGCGCTCGTTCAGTCAGGTACGCCGTGACATCGAGCGCCACCTTCAGCACAACAAAGGCCTGGACCCCAAGCTGGCGGTGTTGGCTGCCCACGTGTGCCTGGCGCAGGCGGCGCCGGAAATGCTCGTGCGCGATGTGCCCGAGTCCGTGAGTATCGGCACGCCGGCCTGGATGGAGCTGCGCCTGGGCTGCGCATTGGCCGATCACAATGCGCCAGGGACGTCGAGGATGATGAATGAACAGCAGGTCACCGACTTGACCACCCTGGAACCCGTCAGTGACGCGCAGGCGACGCTGATGCAACTCAATGCCTTGAAAGTCATCGCTGATTGGGGGGTGTTGAACGGCTGTATCAGGCAGCGCAGTGACAGTGGATACTCGTCGGGGGATATCCAGGAGGCTGCGCGGGTATTTTTCCGCCAGCGTGAAGACGTCGCCACCGCCTTCACGACTGCGAGCAGTGAACTGCCGACGCGCAAGGCGCTGGCGATCAAGGAATTGCTGCGCGTGTTTCCTGGTATCACCCAGGCCGAACTGGAAGGCATGACCGTGCATGTGGCCAGTGCAGAGGATCGTCGCAACCTGCCGGTCTCGGAACCGCGCACCCGCTCGTTGGTGGAGACCTATATGACCGGCGACCTGGCACCGGGCAAATGGGTGCTCAGTGACGACATGCCTGCTTTCCCCGCGACGGCGAAAACGCCTTACCAGCACGCGCGGGCACCCCAGGTAACCGAGGCGGCGCGGGCCAGGCTCGATACACGTATTCGCCGTCTGCCCGAGCTGGATAAGTTGCTGGAAAACTCGGTGCTCCAGCACCGGAAAAAGCTCCAGGACGCGTACGCCACCAAGCTTAAGCTGATGTTTGCCGAGTTGCCTCTGGAGGATCGCAAGTTGCTTGAACTGGGCAAGGTCGAACTGTTCACCTTGCGCCGGGAAACCGGGAAGATCCAGGCCGAGGAGACCGACGCACTCAAAGACGCCAGCAGGGCGCGCCACGGCACCCTGATGCGCGTTGAGCATGGACCCACGGTCGTGCATTTCGAGGTGTTCGCCAACGGCAAGATCATCAAGCGTACGGATCTACCCGACGCGATGGAGCTCGACGGCGTCATTCACCGCGAGGGTTTTCCATCACCCCATGGCCCGGTGTATTTACCGGTGGTACGCGGCGCGCAGATGAACCTTGATTTGGACGCCTATGCCAACGGTTCCCATCCTGATCCCAACCCAGCATTCCAGGCGGTGATCGTGTCGGCGTTGGGCGGCGCATTTGCTGCGCGAGAATTACCGCCCAGCCATACGCCGGAATCGTTCGTCCCGGACACCTACAGTTCGCGAAAAACAGCGAGCATCGTCAACAGGATCGCCCAGGACAACTTTTACGAGCCCGCCGAAAGCATGTTGCAACGCGCAAGCGAGTCACTGCCGCTGGAGAAGCACCGTGAAGCGCGGGCACGCGATCATGCCTTTCTACTGGGGTTCGTGCCGTTCGTGGGGGCGTATCAGGAGTTCAAACAAGGCAATATCAGCGCAGGTCTGGCCAACCTGGCACTGGATGTAGTCGGCGTGGCCATTGGTGCGGGTAGCCAGGCCCGGGCGCTGATCCGCTCGGCCAGGGCCCTGGTGCCCAGCCGCCTGACCCAGCTTGTTACACGACTCAAGCCATCGGCGATTGCAGTGCCCCAGGTGAAAGCTGGAGCGAGTTTCAGCGATCGAGCATTTGACTTCATCAAGCAGTCCGGTTTGTTTACCAGTGCGGCGCTGAACCCGCTGGATGGTTACCCGCAGATGATCAATGCCGCGACCAAGGGACTGGTAAAACTGCCGGCGTTGCTGGCGGGTGGGGCAATGAAGTGGGGCAAGACGGTCCCGCATCTGGTGACCGCCGAGGAGAAGTTGCGTGCGTATCTGCTGATTGCAGCCGGGCAGGCGAGCGGCACGGAGGCGCCCGTGGTGACACCGACAGCGGGCAAGGCGGGGCGTTATCGGGAGGTTGACGTGCACGCCACGCCATACAACGGCCGCTGGTATGCGATTGACCCGCGCAGCGGCACGCCTTTCGGCACGCCACTGAACGGCTTCCAGCCAACCCGTTGAGCCGACGACCTCCCGCGCCAGGCGCGGGAGGCCGTATCAGTTCAGGCCCAGCTTGCCGCGCAGGGTCGACAGGTCTTCGGCCAGGGTGTTGACCGGACCTACCAGCGCCTTGCGGTCGTTTTCCTTGACCTTGTCGTAGGTCTGGAAGCCGCCGTCCTTGGTCTTGTACTTGGCCAGGATCTTGTCCACGCTGGCGAAGTTCTTGTCGACCTTGGCCAGGAAAGCCTTGTCCTGTTTCTCGATCTGGCCACGGAACAGGTCGACGATTTTCTTCGCACCGTCGATGTTGCCCTGGAAATCATACAGGTCGGTGTGGCTGTAGCGGTCTTCTTCACCGGAGATCTTGGTGGCGGCAACTTCTTCCAGCAACGCAGCGGCACCGCCGACGACTTTCTCCGGCGGGAAGGTCAGGCCGTCGACACGGGTTTTCAGGTCGTTGACGTCAGTGTTGAGCTTGGCCGTCAGGGCTTCCAGGCCTTTGGTGGTGTTCTGGGAGAACAGCGCGTACTCGATGCGGTGGAAACCGGTGAAGTCTTCGGCGGTCACGCCTTTTTCGTGGTCATCGACCCGGGAGTCAATGGACGCATCCAGGTCGCTGAACAGCTCGGCGATCGGCTCGATGGACTCATAGTGCACGCGGGTCGGCGCGTAGAGCTTCTTGGCGGTGGCCAGGTCGCCTTGGTTGATGGCGTCGGTGAACGCCTGGGTCTGGGTGACCAGCTCGCCGATTTCTTCGGTGACGTAGATCTTGTAGTCCGACACCGGGCCTACCAGGTCCAACGGCGCGGTAGCGGCAAACGCTGCCAGCGGCGAAAGGGTCATTAACAACGACAACGCGATAGTCGACTTCTTCATGGGACGTGTTCCGCTCTGGTTTGTTTTAGGTGTGGGCAGTGGTTTGAAAAGGCGTTGCAGCGAGCAGCGTGCGCCCGATGAAATCCTTAGGTCCGGTGACCCCCGGCAAGGTGAAGAAATACCCGCCGCCGACCGGCTTGAGGTATTCCTCCAGGGGTTCGCCGTTGAGCCGGGTTTGCACGCTGATAAAGCCTTTCTCCAGGTCAGCCTGGTAGCAGATGAATAACAGCCCCATGTCCAGCTGACCGTTTTTATTGACGCCGTTGGAGTAGTTGAACGGCCGACGCAGGATCAGGTTGGCCTGGGTCTGCGGGGTGCGCGGGTTGGCCAGGCGGATATGGGCATCGAGCTTGGTCAGCTTGCCTTCCGGGTCCTTGCTGTAGTCGGGCACCTGGGATTCTTTCTGGCCATCCATGGGCGCGCCGCTGGTCTTCACACGGCCGATGATGCTTTCCTGCTCCTGCAGGGGCGTGCGGTCCCAGCGTTCGACGAAGTTGCGGATGATGCGCACCGCCTGGTAGCTGCCATGGGCCGCCCAGCTCGGTTCGTCGCTGCCGGGTTGGACCCACACAATCTGGTCCATGGCCTTGTTGTCGTTGGAGTTGGGGTTGGCCGAGCCGTCGCGGAAACCCAGGAAGTTGCGCGCGCTTTGTGCCGGTTCGCCGGGTTTGGCCGGTGCCTGGGGCGGCACGCTGCCTTCCTGCTTCCAGCGCACCAGCAGCAGGTCGGGCAGGTTTTTCACGATGTCGCGCAGGGCGTGGATATTGGTGTCCGGGGTGTTGGAGCTGAATTGCAGGCTCAGGTCGCCGTGGCACTGCGCCGGTTCCAGCGCATCGTTGGGGAAGCCCACCATGCGGATCAGGCGCTTGGGTTTGACGGCGGCCAGGCCGAAGCGCTCATCGAACAACGATGCGCCGACGGACACGGTGATGGTCAGGTTATCCGGCGTGACCACCGGGCCGAGGATGCCGGAATCGGTGGGCGGCAGCTTCGGTTCGACCTGGGGTACGGTGCCGCCGGTCATCAGGAAGCCGATGCGTTCGTTCAAGGTGCGGAACAGGCGCTCCAGGTCTTCGCGGTCGCTGGCCAGGACGTCGAACGCCACGAGCATGCCGCAGGCCGGGCGTGGGGTGACGATGCCGCTCTGGTGCTGGCCGAAAAAATCGTGGTGGTCCTGGGTCTTGTCGCTGCGCGGTGCGGTGGTGACTTGCTCGGCGGCGGCCGCCATGGCCGGGCAGGTCAGGGTGCTGCCGGCAATGGCGGCACCGGTGGCGGCCATGCCCAGGAGGACACGGCGACGTTGTGCTGAAAACTGTTCTGAATCACTCATGTGTGCGGTCGTCTTCACTGCAGGCCGGAAAGGCCAAGGGCGGGGTCGATTCCATCGAGTGCGGCGGCCAGAGCCTTGGCCTTGTCGGCGATCTGCTTGCGCTGATCGGCGGTAACGCTGTCATACGTGGCGTAGCCCTTATCGAGCTTGAAACCCTGGAGCTCGGCATCGAAGGCGGCGAGGGCGCTGTCGACTGTCGGCAGCAGGTCGGCGGCGGACTTGGTCAGCAGCGGACGCATCAGTTCGACCACCTTGTGCGCGGCCTCCAGGTTGGCGGCGAAACCATTCAGGTCGACATGGCTGTAGCGCTCTTCTTCACCGCTGATGGCGCGTACATCCGCCAGGCTGTTGAGGTTGCGCACCACGATGCTCACCAGTTGTTCCGGCGGCAGTGACTGCGCCAGCAACTGCTGTTTGAGGCGGGTGACATCGGTGACCAGGCGCTGCGCAATCGGCCCCAGGCCATCAAGGCTGCGTTGCTGGAACAGGCTGTATTCGAGGCGATGGAAGCCGCTGAAGGCCGGGTCTTGCTCACGTTTTTCAAAGTAATCGGCCCGGGCGTTGATGGCGTTGTCCAGCTCGGCCAGGCGCTGCGAGGCCGGGGCCAGGCGTTGGTAAGCCTCACGGGCCGGCACGTACAGCGCTTGCGCCTGAGCCAGGTCACCGGCGTCGATCGCCTGTTGCAGGGCGGTCACGGCCTTGACCAGGGCACTGCCCTGGCTGCTCAGGTACACGCGAAACTCCGACAGCGGGCCGATAAACGCCACCATCGACGGCTTGGCCTTGGCCTGTGCGTCGGATTCTGCGGTTGGCGTCACATGCAGGGTGCCGCGCGGGTTGCTCAGCAGGCCGCAGGTAATTGCATAGTCGCCTGGCAGCAGGTTGGCGTTGATCACCTGGCTCAGGCCGGGGGCGATGTTTTCGCGCTCTTCGACCACCAGCACGCCGTCGAGGATTTCCCACTCCACCGCCCGGTCAGAGCGGTTGATGATGCGAAAGCTCGCCCGGCCGGCCGGCACCGTCAGTGCATTGGGCTCGCAGGCATGGCCATGGATGGTCACGGCGATTTCATCGTGGTTGGTCTGGCGCTTGCTGGCCGCCAGTTGCGAGGCGTAATAGAACAGGCCACCGGCGGCGATCATCACGACCACCGAGCCGGCTACCGCCCAGCGCAGGGCGCGGGGGGGCGAAGCGGGTTGAGGCGTTGGGTTGGACAAGAGACGGTCCTTACTGGCTGGAAACGGAAGAAGGGCTGGCGGCAGGCTTGGGCGGTGCCGCGGGCAGGAAAAACATCACCAGCGCCACCACCAGATACATCAGATAGGCGCCCAGGGTGCTGACGGTCGGCGCTTCCTGATAGCCGAACATGCCGGCCAGTACCGAACCGAGCGGGCTGTCCATCGGCAGCTCGGCGCTGAAATCGAACAGCACGGTCTGCCAGTGGTTCCACACGCCGGCTTCATGCAGGGCTTGCACCGAGTTGGCGAGGATGCCGGCGGCGACCACGAGAATGAACAGGCCGGTCCAGCGGAAAAATGCACCGAGGTTCAGGCGCATGCTGCCGGTGTAGATCAGGAAGCCGACGATGATCGCCAGGACCAGGCCGAGCAGGGCGCCAATCGGTGCGCCTGGGCCTTCGCTCTGTTGGAACACCGCCAGCAGGAAGAACACGGTTTCCAGGCCTTCACGAGCGACGGCGAAGAACACCATGAGGATCAACGCCGTGACCTGGTGTTTGGAACCGGTCAACGCCTGATCGAGGGAGGCATGCAGCGAATGTTTGATGGAGCGCGCGACCTTGCGCATCCAGAACACCATGGAGCTGAGGATGCCCACGGCGACCAGGCCGACGATGCCTTCGAACAATTCCTGCTGTTTCTGCGGAAACTCGGCACTGACCAGTTCCAGGCCACCGCCCACCAGCAAGGCCAGGGCCGCGGCGAGGAACACGCCGATCCACACCGCCGGCATCCACTGGCCGCGGCCGGTTTGTTGCAGGTAACTGGCGATGATGCCGACGATCAGCGCGGCTTCAATGCCTTCGCGCAGCATGATTAAAAAGGGAACAAGCATCGGGCACCGCAGCTTAAGTAGATAGGAAGCTAAGTTGTAACATAATGATACTCATTGCTAAACAGGAAAACTTGACGTTTGCTGAACAATGGCTGAACGGTGGTGGCGAATCGCAAGCCACCTTATGATGCGCGGCATCGATAGCGCCGCCGGATTGCCCAACCTCCCATGTCGGAAAAAGACACCATCTCCATCCATCTCGTGCGCGAGGCCTTGTTGCAGAGCTGCGCACCGGGGCCGGCCACCGTCGAAGCCTTGAGCAAGGTCGGGATCGATCCAGCATTGCTGGAGCAACCCGACGCCCGGGTTCCGGCCACCGCCTACGCCCGTTTGTGGCGTCTGCTGGCCAGGCGCATGGACGATGAGTTCTTCGGCATGGACCCGCGCAAGCTCAAGTCCGGTAGCCTCGAGTTCCTTTGTCGCGCCGCCATTGCACAGCCCAGCCTGGCATCGGGCCTGCACACCGGCCTGGGGTTCCTCTCGCTGATGCTGGAACACCTGCCAGCCCAGCTGGTGCGCCAACAGAGCCTGGCGGAAATTGTGTTGCAAGAACCCGAGCCAGCGCCCAAGCGCGCATTCACCTATTTCACCTACTGGATGATCGTGCACGGCGTCGCCTGCTGGCTGGCAGGCCGGCGCATCCCGATCCTGGCCATCGAACTGCGCTGCCCGCAGCCGGACTTTTGCGATGACTACCAGGTGATGTTTTCCGACAACCTGCGTTTTGATCGGCCACGCACGCGGATGATCTTCTCCGCCGACTGCCTCGACCTGCCGATCAAGCGCAGCCCGGAAGAACTCAAGCGCTTCCTCGCCCATGCGCCGGCCAACATCCTGGTCAAATACCGCAACCCCGACAGCCTGGCTACACGCATCAAGCACGACCTGCGGCAAATGCCTCCCGACACCTGGCCTGAGACCGAGGGCCTTGCGGCCACGCTGTGTATCTCCGCTTCCACGCTGCGCCGCCGCCTGGCGGAAGAAGGGCAGAGCTACCAGGGACTCAAGGACAGCGTGCGCAAGGAGTTGGCGATTGTCTGGCTGGCCGAACCGCAGATCAGCTTTGCCGAGATCGCGGCGCGGTTGGGGTTTGCCGATACCAGTTCGTTTTATAAGGCGTTTCGCAAGTGGGTGGGGTCCAATCCTGGGCATTACCGAAGTTTGATCCTGGGGGAACCTCGTTGAGTCGCGCACAGGCTGCTGGCGGCCAGGACTTTTCCGATCCCATCCATTCGTGTTCCGGGGCAGGGTAGACACTCTTCAATCGTGAAAGCGAGTTCTCCTGATGTCCAAGGTCGTTGCTACGCCTGAACCTGTTGCAGTGGGTTTGCCATCCACGGCCGCCGGGATTCAGCCAGATCGTTCCCCAGAGGTCATCCGTCCGGAGCCTTTGCTGCGCCCTTCGACACTGGTTCATCACATTCCAGGCCAATTGCAGGGCATCAGCGATTTTTCGCAAGCCCTGCTCGACACGGCGATACTGGAAGCCAGAAATAAGGAACGCTGGATCGCTGCCCTGGAGCACCACGTGCAGGGCAAGGCGGATCAGGACACTATCGACCTCGCCGAGATCCGCTTTTCAAGCGTCACGAGATCCACGCTGGCGACCGATGTACAGCGTGGGCGCAAGGCCCTGGCCGCTTTGGCAAATCGTCCCGGCATGCAGGCGGCCTTGGAAAAATATGGAATCGACAGCCAGACTGCCCATCTACGCATCTTCGATGGACGCTTGGAGGTATTGGACAGTGCAGGGCGCTGGATCGATTTGAGCGACTCTGTATCCGCCCGGCCAGGCTTGAAGAAACGCTTCGACACGCTGTTGGATATGGCGCAAACCACCGGACATATTCTGCACTCCACGGGCGAAGTCGATGCATTGCAGATGCTGCGCGTGACGCTGCCCAACGCCGACGGGCAGGATGTCCCGCGCTCGGCCAAGGTCATTCGCAACCTGATTGGCTGGCAGCGCCATCCGCTTCCCTCCAGCCCGCCGATGGGCAACTATACCGGGCCCTGGCTGGCGCTGGACTCGCCGCTGAAACTCAGCCAGCAAGACCGCCAAACGCTGGTTGGGTCCTTTGAACGCTTCGTCGGCCCGCAGTGGCTGGATAAGCAGCCGCCTCTTTCCGGAGACGTCGATGCGCACATCCTTGGGCGGTTACGCAGCCAGAAGAATCTCAATGTGTACCGCCAGCACCGCTTGCTGGAAGGGCTGAACGCTCCCCACGATGGTTGGCGCAAACAGCAGCTCAATCAGTTGCAGGTTACCGCCCATCTGTTGCGTATTGATCCGCACCTGGGGCAGCAGAGAAATCACGTGGCGGGGTATGACCTGTACTCGCTGCAAAATGCCGGGCTCAAGATGGCCGATGCCCGCGAAGACCTGCACATGCACCTGGTGCACCGCAAAGGCGTGAGTCCGGACGCCGTGGAGGTTGTCAGCCATCTATTCCTGGCGACTGTCGCGCCGGAATTTCTGGTGCGGGATATCCCCGACACCGTGCATATCGGTTCTCCCGCCTGGCTGGTGTTGAGGAAAACCGTTGCCCTGCTTGAAGCCCACGCGCCAGGATCGAGTCGGACCCTGACCTATGCTCAGGTGCTGGAACGCGCGGCTCTCCAGCCTCCGGCACCCCCACTGGTGCCGTTGTTCCAGGCAGCCGAGGCAGATGCGTTGCTGGATTGGGGCGTGCTCAATGGCGTGATCGCGGGCCGTGCCGATGACCGTTACACCGTGGAAGATCTGCGCAAGAGCGCGGGCAAATACAAGGACTATATCGAGACCACTCAAAAGGCCACTGCGGTCCTGCAGACCCCTCCCGTGACGCGCAGAGCCTTGGCCCAGGCGGACCTCAAGGCGGTGTTCCCAGGGCGGGACTTGGATAAGCCCGTGCAGAGAGATACCTATCCGATGCCTTTTTTCATGGCTGATCCCTCCCATGAATTGAGCTTGATCGACCTGCATATGATGGGGGCGTTGAAGAACGGTGGGTATGCGCAAAAAGTGGCCAACGGCCCCTTTGGCGGGACTACGGCAGACATAGGTAGAGAGCTCGCCGACCTGCAGGCGGGTTTTAATCGGCTTCGGTTTACCAAAGACATGCTCGACCGCTCGGTAAAGTCGGAGGTCGACACGTTCACCTCAGCCATCACCACATGTCTCAAGGACCTGTTCAGCAAAATGCCCTATCAGGACCGACAGCTGCTGGAGCGAGAAGAACTGACGTTTTACCGGGTCGAGGGCGAGTCCATCACCGCCGAAGGAAAGGCCATCAGCGGTGCGGCGGAACAAACGGAGCGGGTAAAGGGGCGCTATGGTTTTATCGTCCAGGCGGGACAGGGTGACAATGCGAAATGTTTTGAGTTTTGGCCCTTGAGGGGCGAGTACTTCGAGCGTCCCGATTTCCTCAAGGCACTGGCCCGAGGCGAAGCGCAGGTGCCCCGTGTGTGGGTGACGAAACTGCAATCCCACGCGGACGGCCATGGGGCCAGGGAGTCCCAGGTACAGATACGGGCCCTGCGCGAGACCCTGCCGGCCGGCAGCGGGCGCGGATCATTGGCAGACGGCGGATACTTTTCGCAGAAAACCAGGGATTTTGCCGCCTATGTGCGGCGCCATGACCTGGTGCTCAATCGCCAGGAACTCCTGGACTCCGCCATGGGCACGACGCCGCGTGAGCGTTTCGAGGCGCGCACGCAGGAAGCGGTCAAGACCATTGAAGACCTGCTTATTCCGTTCAAGGGATGCTACGACGACATCGCCTCCGGGCGCGTGAAGACCGAGCTGGGCGCGCTCACCGGCTGTGCGCTCGACGCCGTGATGATTGGCTCCGTGGTCGCTGGCGAGGTTGTGGAAGGGGCGCAGGCTGTCAGTCGGGCAGAGACTGCCTTGTCCAAGATGTCGGCGGCCACCAGAGCGTTTGGTGCGCTGAGCAATAACCTGTTCAACCCTGTTGCGGGTTTGGAGCAGCCGTTACAGGCAGGCTACGAATGGTTGAGCAGCCGCCCTGTTTTTCGTCTTGGCAGGCCGCTGGGGGAGCTCCGTGCGACCTGGAAGACCGCGATGAAGGAGCAACTGGGCGCGCCGCCTTTTGCCACCGAGCGTCCCCGGAAAATGCGCAGGCCTTCCGTTGACGGTGAGCAACCGCGTCCGCACGACCCGGCTCGACTGCCCACCCTGGAGACCGCCGAAGCGCCCGCCGCGACAAGCCCTCTTGAGCAAAGCCGCCAAGCCATTGAACGAGCACTGCCCATCGCCCGGGAGCGACTCCATGGTGCCTTGAGTGCGTTGTCTGATCCTGAGTTCGAGAAAGACCTCAAATTCGTGTGCAAAACCTTCTTCGGCGCGGATTCCGAGGAGGTCGTGGCTGCCTTTACACGCAAGCAGCGCACCATGAAAGTGGACTTGGACAAGCTGGATCTTTCCAACATCAACTTCCTCGAAAACGAAGGCTCGGAGTGGCAGGCCCAGCTCCTGCCGTCGTCCTATAGCCGTTACAAAGCAGGCTATCGCCAGGAAAAATACATAGAGGTGAATGTGAACGGCGCCACGGACTATTACCGCAGCATGGGGAGTAGCGACGATGCCATGGCCAACACACTGATCCATGAGCAGGCCCATGGTTTTCCCGGTGATGAGGATTATGTCTATTCCGGCGCGATCAAAGGCGGACGCGAGGACATTGCAGACCTGCTCAACCTGGGGAACACCACGGACCCCAAGCACTTTCGCCACTTGGGTGACGAGGTGAAGGAGGCGACCTTGAGCTTGTTCGCCAAGGCGCCCCAGGCGCATAACGCCGACTCGACCCTGTTCGGCATTGCGTTGCTGGACCAGGCTAAAAACAACCGGCCGTTGTACGAGGAAAATGTGAAAGCGATTCAACAGGCGTTGGAAAAAGCCAAGGCCACAGGTGGTGTCATTACCGAACACTTGCCCGTCAGGATTATTCGCAAGCGTGCAGTCAGCAGCGCTCCCTTGCCGCGTTTTGTACTGGTACGCCATGATCAGACCGGCAAAATCGTCCAGGTGCTGGAGCGGCTTCCCCGGCCGGGCGGGCACGGGCCTCATGCTCCACGGTCTGTCAGCGATGTTGTTCAAGAGGTGTTCAAGTGGCACTGAAGCGCATGTTTGAATGCACTTGGGGAAGCAACGGCGTGGCTGAGATTTGCCGTTTAAAACCACGATAGTTCAACGACTCGACGGCCCCGTGGAAAACCTGGGACGATTCAAGCTTCTTGTTTTTTTAAATGGTCTTTTTGCCCACTTGACAGCAATGTTGTACTTACACCCAATAAACCAACAAAACAGGAGACTGCAACGATGATCAACGTCACCGAAAAACCATATGCATCCAGCAAACCGCCGAAAACAGTATAGGAGATGCCGATAATAACTGAGTTAACCAGGTTCGCAACAGAGAGACACGATGCTCGGATGTGTGACTCAATATTGTCATGAATATAGGTTTCGTATGAGGTTTCATATATGGCAGGGAGCGACATGATTAGAAGGAAGCTTGCGACTGAAGTGGTTGTACCGATATTCAATGAAAGAATGAAAAGAAGAAAGGTGGCAATAAGGGTGGTAGAGAAAGCAATTATGCCGAGAGAAAAACGAGAACAAAAAAAGCCAGCAGCCATGAACATTAATGCCGATAGGGCTTCAACAGCAGCATAAATGCCAGCGATGATAGGTACCTCTAAACCCTGCATGGAAAAAAAGGGTTGGCCATAGATGAACAAGGGGATCGTTGAAAGCTCGAATAAAGCATATCCAATAAACAAAGGTATAAGAAATGCGCCTTTTTTAGACCGAAAAAAAATAATCAGCGAGGTGAGATGTCCCTCCGTTTTTTCATTACTTTTCTGACTTTTTTTATTCAAGTTCAGTGAGAGCGCCGGGAGCTTCATTTCGGGAATGAATGTCACAACAACAGCTCCAATGAGCTTTGATACCGCAAAACAAATATAAACACTGTTCCAAGACCATGTGTCTTGTAATACGCCACCAAGCAGCATAGATAAGCCTAATGAAATCGCACCAATAGCGCGGGTGCGTGAGAGTATTTTAGGATACTCTTCGGCGCGATGCTGGGCCAGTAAGTTATCATACAGTAATGCCCTGTCCGAACCGGAGCCCATGGCAATGCTGGCGCCGAACAGACAAAATATTATGGCGAAAGGAATAAAGGAGGAAAATAGCAGAAATCCAATGCCGCTTATAAATAGCCCTAAAAAGCCGAGTATGAGAGAACATTTACGACCATATCGATCTGCGAGCAAACCGGATGGGATTTCTAACGCTACGGAAGAGAAGAATAAAAAAGATTGAAGAATGCCTATTTCTCCTTGTGTGATTCCAAGTTGCAGCAGGTAAAGGACAAACAGGCTTCTTTGGACATCCAGGTTCATAAAAATTGATAAGGAGTAATATAGGTTATCGTGCTTGTTTTTGAGTGGGTTCAGGGTGCTCATTTTTATTTAAATATCTGTCTTTTTAAGCTGACGATATTTAAAGTTTAAGGTGCATGCATTTGTTTTAGAAGGCCTCATTTTCTGTGTTGTAGAAGAAATGGCAGCCGCAATAAAAAGCATGTACTCCTGATTGCCAGGCGCAGCGCGGTATTAGGAAGTGACCTACGAAGGACTTCTTGTTTCGCTTACAGAAGTAACTTTCAACATTTTAGGACGCTCCAAACAAAAAAAGCCCCATAACCAAATAGGCTACGGGGCTAAAAATTGGCTGGATGCGACCAACCAAAGGAGCTCTTTACGTTACTGGGCAGTCGCCACGACGGTGTCCGGCTTCCAGCCACCCCCCAGCGCCTTGTAGATCGCCACAATCCCGCGATACAGGTCCACTTCGGCCTGGGCCTGGGAATCTTCGGCGGCCAGACGCTCACGTTGCGCGTCGAGCAGGACGAGGAAGTCCACGGTGCCTTCGCGGTAGCGGATCGCGGCGAGGTCGGCGGCGGCGCGGCTGGATTCGCTTTGGCGGATCAGCGAGACCAGGCGTTGCTGACGCTTGCCGTAATCGCTGAAGGCATTTTCGGACTCTTCCAGCGCCAGCAGTACTTGCTGCTCGTAGGTCGCCAGGGCGCCATCGGCTTCGGCGTCTGCACCCCGCAGACGGGCGCGGACGCTGCCCAGGTCGAAGGCGGCCCAGGTGATGCTCGGGCCAAGGGCCCAGGCATTCGCGGCGGATGAGCCGATCTGCGAACCGCGCCCGGCGGTGAAGCCGAGGAAGCCGCTGAGGCTGACCCGTGGGAACAGGTCGGCCTTGGCCACGCCGATGCGCGCGGTGGCGGCGGCCAGTTTGCGTTCGGCGCTGAGGATGTCCGGGCGCCGTTGCAGCAGTTGCCCCGGGTCGCCGATCGGCAACGCCTTGGCAATCGCCGGCAGGTCTTTCGGGCTCAGGTCCACGGTCAGCTTGTCGGGACGCTGGCCGAGGAGGGTGGCGATGCGGTTGCGCTCGCGCACCTGTTCGGCCTGCAGTTGCGGCACGCTGGCTTCCACTGCGGCGAGGCGTGCGTCGGCGCGCTCCACGTCGAGTTGGTCACCCACACCGGCATCCCGCAGGCTGACGGTGATGGTGCGCGAGTCCTGCTGGTTCTTCAGGTTGTCGAGAGCGATGCGTTCACGCAGTTGCGCGCCGCGCAGTTGACCGTAGGCGTCTACCAGTTCGGCAATCAGGGTGACTTGCAGTTGGTACAGGTCGGCCTCGGCGGCTTGCTGGTCGGCATCGGTGGCTTCCAGGTTGCGCTGGATGCGCCCGAACAGGTCCAGTTCCCAGGCCATGTCCAGGCCCAGGTCGTACCGCTCGGTCTTGACCCGGCTGGTGGTCTGGCCGGGGATCTGGCCCTTGCCCTGGTCGCTGCTGACGCGGCTGGTAATCGTCGGCATGGCGTCATTGCTGGCGTCATCGCGGATTGCACGGGCAGCACGCAGACGGGCAAACGCCACGCGCAGATCACGGTTACCTTGCAGCGATTGCGTGACCAGCTGGTTGAGGGTCGGGTCGTCGAACTGCTGCCACCAGATGCCTTCGAACTTGGCGTGGTCATACTGCTTGGCGTCCGCGGCGGCGGTGATGTTCGCCGCCTCCGGGGTCTGGGTCTTGTAGTCCGGGCCCACGGCACAGGCGCTCAGCGCCAGGACCAGCAAGCTCGGCAGGAATACTTTCACACTCATTGCTGTGTCTCCAGCTTCAAGGCCTTGGCCGCTTTGCGCGCTTCGCTGCGCTCCACATAGCGACGGATCAGTACGTAGAACACTGGTGTCAGCAACAGACCGAAGAAGGTCACCCCGATCATCCCGGAGAACACCGCCACGCCCATGGCATGACGCATCTCGGCACCGGCGCCGCTGGACAACACCAGTGGCACCACACCCATGATGAAGGCGAACGAGGTCATCAGGATCGGCCGCAGACGCAGGCGGCAGGCTTCCAGTACCGCAGCGAGCGGGTCGAGGCCTTCCTGCTGTTTGTCCTTGGCGAACTCGACGATCAGAATCGCGTTCTTGCACGCCAGGCCCACCAGTACGATCAGGCCGATCTGGGTGAAGATGTTGTTGTCGCTACCCGAGATGATCACCCCGGTAATGGCCGACAGCAGCGTCATCGGGACGATCAGGATCACCGCCAGCGGCAGGCTCCAGCTTTCGTATTGGGCGGCCAGGACCAGGAACGCCAGCAGTACGCAGAGCGGGAACACGAACAGCGCGGTGTTGCCCGAGAGGATTTGCTGATAGGTCAGGTCGGTCCACTCGTAGGTCATGCCGTTGGGCAGTTCATCCTTCAACAGTTTTTCAATCGCCGCCTGGGCCTGGCCGGAGCTGTAGCCCGGCGCCGCGTTGCCGTTGATTTCGGCAGTGATAAAGCCGTTGTAGTGCATCACGCGGTCCGGCCCCGAGGTGTCGCTGACCTTGATAAAGGTCGCCAGCGGGATCATCTCGCCCTTGTTGTTGCGTACTTTCAGCTGGCCGATCTGGTCGGCGTCCTGGCGGAACTGTTGTTCAGCCTGCACGTTGACCTGGTAGGTACGCCCGAAGCGGTTGAAGTCGTTGGCATACAAGGAACCCAGGTAGACCTGCAGGGTGTCGAAGATGTCGCTGATCGCCACGCCGTGGGTCTTGGCCTTTTCGCGGTCGATGGCGGCATCGACCTGGGGCACGTTGACCGTGTAGCTGGTGAACAGGCCGAACAACTCGGGCACGCCACGGCTCTTGGTGATGACGTTCTGCACTTCTTTGTACAGCTCGTCATAGCCCAGGTTGCCACGGTCTTCGATCTGCAGGCGGAACCCGCCGATGGTGCCCAGGCCCTGTACCGGCGGCGGTGGGAAGATCGCCATGTAGGCTTCTTCGATGTTGGCGTACTGGCCGTTCAGCGCACCGGCAATCGCACCGGCAGACATGCTCGGGTCTTTACGCTCATCGAACGGCTTCAAGGTCACGAACACGATGCCGCTGTTCGGGCTGTTGGTGAACCCGTTGATCGACAGGCCGGGGAACGCAATCGCAGCTTCCACACCGGGCTGCTTCAGGGCGATCTCCGACATGCGCTTCATCACGTTTTCGGTGCGGTCCAGGCTCGCAGCATCGGGCAGTTGGGCGAAGGCCACCAGATATTGCTTGTCCTGGGCCGGTACGAAACCGGTCGGGGTGTGGGCAAACCCGAAGAAGGTCAGCACCATCAGGCCGGCGTACACGAACAGGGCAATGCCCGTGCCGCGAATCACCCGGCGTACGGTACCCACGTAGCCATGGCTGGACTTTTCGAAAAAGCGGTTGAAGGGACGGAACAGCCAGCCACCGAGGAGCTTGTCGAGGACCTTCGAGAAACGATCCTTCGGTGCATCGTGACCGCGCAGCAACACGGCGGCCAGGGCAGGGGACAGGGTCAGCGAGTTAAACGCCGAGATCACCGTCGAGATCGCAATGGTCAAGGCGAACTGTTTGTAGAACTGCCCGGTCAAGCCACTGATAAACGCCGCTGGAATGAACACCGCACACAGCACCAGCGCCGTGGCGATGATCGGGCCGGTCACTTCGCTCATGGCTTTTTCAGTCGCCGGGAACGGCTCCAGGCCCAGCTCGATATTACGTTCGACGTTCTCCACCACCACGATAGCGTCGTCCACCACGATACCGATGGCCAGTACCAATCCGAACAGCGACAGCGCGTTGAGGGAGAAGCCGAACAGGTGCATCACCGCAAAGGTCCCGATCAACGAGACCGGCACCGCCACCAACGGAATGATCGAGGCGCGCCAGGTCTGCAGGAACAGGATCACCACCAGCACCACAAGGATCAGCGCTTCGAACAGGGTGTGCACCACCGCTTCGATGGAACCGCGCACAAAGATCGTCGGGTCATAGGCGATGCGGTAATCCATGCCGGCCGGGAAGCTCTTTTTCAGCTCGGCCATCTTGGCGCGCACATCGTTGGAGATGTCGATGGCATTGGAGCCGGGGCGTTGGAAAATCGGAATTGCGACGGCCGGCTGGTTATCGATCAGCGAGCGCAGCGCGTATTGGCTCGACCCCAACTCGACCCGGGCGATGTCCCTGAGGCGCGTGATTTCACCGTTGGCGCCGGCGCGGATCACAATGTTCTCGAACTCTTCCTCGGTGACCAGGCGGCCCTGGGTGTTCACCGACAACTGGAAGCTGGTGTCCGACGGTGCAGGCTGGGCGCCCAGGGCACCGGCTGCCACCTGGCGGTTCTGCTCGCGGATCGCGGTGACCACATCGGTCGCAGTCAGGTTGCGCGAGGCGGTCTTGTTCGGATCCAGCCAGACACGCAGGGAGTAGTCGCCCATGCCGAACAACTGCACGTCGCCGACGCCGCCCAGGCGGGCCAGTTCATCCTTGATATTGAGGATCGCGTAGTTGGACAGGTACAGCATGTCGTAGCGCTGATCCGGGGAGGTCAAGTGCACCACCATGGTCAGGTCGGGGGAGGCCTTGTCCACGGTGATACCGATGCGCGTCACTTCCTCAGGCAGTTTTGGCTGAGTCCGTGTCACCCGGTTTTGCACCTGCACCTGCGCATTGTCCAGGTCGGTGCCCAGGGCGAAGGTGATGGTCAGGGTCAGCTTGCCGTCGGCCGTCGATTGCGAGGACATGTACAGCATGCCCTCGACGCCGGTGATGGCTTGCTCCAGCGGCGCGGCCACGGTTTCACCGATGACCTTGGGGTTGGCGCCCGGGAAGTTGGCGCGTACCACCACGGTCGGCGGCACGACTTCCGGGTATTCGCTGATCGGCAATTGGAACAGCGAGATCGCACCGGCGATCAGGATCAGCAGCGACAGCACCGCTGCGAAGATCGGCCGTGAAATGAAGAACTTGGAAAAATTCATCTTGAGTCGTATCCCTTAACCGCGTGGAGACGCAACGGCTGCGAGCTTGGGCGCGGTTTTTTCCGGCGCCACTTGCTCCAGGTTGCTGGCTTCAAGCGCTTGTCGTTGTTGGGCCAAGGCGGCGAGGGTTTCCTTGCTGGCCATCGGAATGGTTTCCGGGGCGACCGGCGAGCCGGGGCGCGCGCGTTGCAGGCCCTTGACGATAATGGTGTCGTCCTTGTTCAGGCCGCTGCGCACGATGCGCAGGCCTTCGATCTTCGGCCCCAGTTCCACCGCGCGATACGCCGGCTTGTCGCCTTCCATCACCAGCACGAACTTCTTGCCCAGGTCGGTGCCGACGGCCTCGTCGTTGATCAGCACGGCGGAGTAGGTGCCGCTGCCGACCAGCTTCAGGCGCGCATACAGGCCAGGGGTGTATTCGCCCTTGCTGTTATCGAACACGGCGCGCCCACGGATGGTGCCGGTGGCCGGGTTGACCTGGTTGTCGACGAAGTTCATCTGGCCGAGGTGCGGGTTACCGGTTTCATTCGACAGGCCCAGGTACACCGGGGTGGTGGCACCACGGCGGCCTTGGCGAGCGAGTTCGGTGTACTTGAGGTACACACGTTCATCGGCGTCGAAGTAGGCGTAGACCTTGTCGGTGGAGACCACGCTGGTCAGCGCGGTGACGTCGGCGGTCACCAGGTTGCCGGCGGTGATTTCGGCACGGCTGACGCGGCCGCTGATCGGCGAAGTCACGCGGGTGAAGCTCAGGTTCAGCTTGGCCAGGTCCAACTGCGCCTGGATCCCGGCGACGGCGGCGCGGGCTTCCTGGGCGGCGGTGGTGCGCGAGTCGGCCAGTTCGGCGGAGATCGCATTGCTCTGGCGCAGGCGTTCGCCGCGCTGGGCTTCGTTGTCGCTGCGGGTGGCGGCGGCTTTGGTTTGAGCCAGTTGGGCTTCCAGGCGGCGCACTTCGGCCTGGAACGGACGCGGGTCGATCTGGAACAGCAGGTCGCCTTTCTTGACCAAGGCGCCTTCGGTGAAAGCGACTTGGTCAATCTGGCCAGACACCCGTGGACGAATCTGTACGGTTTCGGGCGCTTCCAGGCGACCGGTGAATTCATCCCACTCGTTGACCGGCTGCTCAAGCACCTTGGCCACGCTGACTTTTGCCGGTGGCATGGCGGCCGCTTGGTCCGGGGTCTTGCCGCACGCGCTCATCACCACCACGGCCAGGATCGCCAGGGGGAAGCGCAAATGTTTGAGTGACTGTTCCATGAGGTGCATCCGCCAATGTATTTGAGATGGGCGGATCATGCGCGGCGACGCGGTATGTCACGAATCGAATGAAGCAAAGGTAACTATCATTCGGAATGATATAAGCGCGGGATTAGCCCTCTAGCATGGGGCTTTCGTTAGGGGGCTATCAATGGGCGTGATGACAAAGGACTGTTGTCGAGGGTGCAAGGAACTATTTCAACAGCGGTTTGCAGGGGGCGACGAAGGCCAGGATGGGTAAAAAAACGCCCGGTTCACCTGAGCCGGGCGCCAATCTCCAGGGTGCGTCAGGCGGTACCGAACCCCACCTGCACCGTCAGCGCCCCCTGGTTATCCCCCAAACCAATGCCATAACGCCCCTCCAGATCATCATTGATACACAGCTGCAATTCCCCGGTCTGCCCCGCCGGAATCTCCGCCAGGTCACCCACCAGAAACGGTGTCCCGCTGCTGCTCACCCGGCCAATCAGCGCCCCCTCATTGGCGCCCGGCAAGGTGTAGCCCGCCTTGGCGATCAACCCCGGGCTGCCGTTGCCATCGACCATGCCGCCCACCGGGCTGGCCAGCCACTTGCCGCTGACATACCGCACCCGGCGCGGGCTCGGGCCGCTGATCTGCACGCCGGTGCCTTGCCATGGCTGGTTGGCCTGCACCTGTAGCGTCGCGGCCTTGAGCTCGTTGCACAGGGTGTCGCCGGCCTGGATCGACAGCGCGGCGATGGTCAGGCTGGGGTTGGAGGTGCCGGTGGTGGGGAACACGCCGTCACCCACCAGGAACAGGTTGTTGTGGTCCCAACTGCGTTGGCTCTTGTCCACCACCGAGGTCTTGGGGTCGTCCCCCATGCGGTAGGTGCCCATCAAATGCCCGGCACCCTGGAACGAATAGGATTGCCCTTGGTAGGTGAACACCCCGGGCGGGATGTCGGCAGTCAGTTCGGTAGCCCCGAGCAGTTCGGTGATGACATGGCTGGCCAGGATCCGCGCCTGTTTGAAGCCTTCCTTGGTGTAGTCGGACAGGTCGTAGTGGATTTCCGGGCGCGGGATGCCCAGGCGGTCCTTGTATTGGCTGGAAGGCACGATATAGCAGTTGGCGTTATTGGGATCTTCCTCCACTTGCTCCACCAGGAAACCTATCCGAAATTGCCGTGTGAGCAGGTTGTTCAGCTGTTGCACCAGCGCCGTGCCGAACAGCACCTGGGACGCGCCCGTGGCGTTTGGCAGCGGGTTGGTGTGGCTGACGTTGGTGCCATCGATCAGGTCGGCGACGGTGGTGTAGGGATCGCCGATCGGCCAGTTGAAGCCCTCGTTGCCGATCTCGATCCGCCAGGCCGCGCGCTGGCTGCGGAAGGCGCCGTCGCGCAGGCTTTCGATGCCGGAGGTGGACACCGGGCCGCGATACGGGAAGACCGTCTTGCCTTCGGGCATCAGGCCCCAGGCCAGGTAGATCGGGTGGTCCGCCAGGCTGCGCCCGACCTGGCCGCTGCTGTTGGCCACGCCGTTGGGCCAGGCGCTGCTGGTGGAATTGAGCAGCAACTTGGGCGTCTCGATGGCATGGGCGGCGATCACATAACGTTGCCCCACGGCCACGCCGGTGCCGGTCGGTGGTCCATCGCCGAGTTGGTACTGGATGAACTCGATACCGCTGATGCTGTTGTCCGCCGCCACGGTGACCTTGCTCGCCACGGTCTTGTACAGCACCCGCACATTGCCGGTGTTGAGCGCGTTGTTCATGGTCACCGTGGCATCGTACTTGGCCTGGATCGGGCAGATCGGCGTGCAGTTGGTGTTACCCGCGCACACCCGTCGCCCGGCATACGGCTGCGAGTTGCGCCCGGCCGGCGTCGGGCTGACCACCAGGGGCAGGCCCTCGAACGACTGGCCCTGCACCGCGCTGACGAAGCTGCCATCGACCAGCGACAGCGGGATACTGGTCATCGGGTATTCATAGTTGGCCGGGAAGGTAATGCCCAGGTACGCCTGGTCGGCCACATTCGCGGCCACACCGATTTCCGCCTCGGCACGGCAATAGGCGCTTTGCAGGTCGTTGTAGCTGATCGGCCAGTCCACCCCTACGCCATACAGCGTCTTCATCTTGAAGTCATTCGGCAACATACGCAGGCAGGTGGCGACCCAATGCCAGGTGGTGCCGCCGCCCACGCGCTCGTAGGTACTGGTGAACGGCAGCGGGCCTTTTTGCACCAGGTAGCTGATGTCGGGGTTGTTCCAGCCGTTGATCAGGTCGGCGATGGTCGCGCGCGGTGCGTTCTGTTCGGCGGGGTTGCGCGCCGGGCTCAGGGTGCTCACCGGCGGGTAGGGTGATTCGGGGGTCTTCAACGTCGCGGTATAGAAACGCTCCAGGTACTGGTTACGATTGGGCGGGATCTCCGGCCCCGATTCCAGCACCAGCACTTGCACTCCGGCCAGGCCCAATTGATAGGCAATGAGGCTGCCCGCAAGGCCCGCACCGACAATCACCACATCTGCTTGTTCGCTACTCATGACGATGCTCCTGGCTGCGTGCTGGCGTTAACCCCGGTGAAGTCTTCCAGGCTGGGCGGCGGGCTGTTCCAGTAGCCGAAGAAGAACTCGCTGTAGCCCATGGGGTGGGCCTGGGCAATACTCCACGCCCAGCTCTGGGTGTAGGCCTCGTCACTCACCACGGTTTGCTCGTCGACCGGGAAGGCACCCTGGGTATACGGCTGGTACCACACGCCCAGCAGCCAGAGCTTCATGATCGCGCGTGCCACCTGGGCGGTTTGCGTCGGTGCCGGTTGGCCGTTCTGCATCAGGATCGCTGTGCCGATTTGCTGCGGTGTCGCCTGCTCGGCCGCCAGCGTGGCGTACTGGGCCAGCAGGGCGCTGAGCACGCTTTGGCCGACACGCGGGCCGATGAAGTTGAGAAAGGTGCTGGGCAGGCCGATGGGATCCACGGAGGGCGCCAGCAGTTCCTGATCGATGCCGGTGAGCACCACGCTCAGGCCGGTGAAATTGTCCAGGTCGGTACTCATGGCTGACTCCTTGTCGCACCGGTGGATTGGGCGCGCTCGAGCAGGTAGGTGAAGTCCGCGAAGCTGGTGCGCGGCGACTGGGTCACGTGGGTGGCGGCATTGCCGTGACAGGCGATGCAACTGGACGACGCCTGGGGTACGGTGCCCTGGATATAGGTCTCCAGCGTGGCATTGGCGAGGAACGACGGTGCCGGGTTGCCCAGCGGCCGGGTTGCGGAGATCTGGCACGGCGGCTGGCCGCTGAGCGTCGGCCACTGGGTGCTGATCAACTGGTAGTTGGCCCATACGCTGTTGGGATTCACCGTGCGCAGCAGGGTCTGGTAGGTGGTGTTGAGGGCCTTGGTTTCATCCGTCAACGGTATCTCGCGCACGATCTGCGAGGGCGTGGCCTTCACCGCCGGGTTCCATGGCCGGGGCGGCGGCTGGTTGACCTCGGCCTGGCTGCTGGCGTTGTAGAACAGGTACGGGCCTTTGCGCTCGGCGGGCGGCGTGGTCTTTTCCGGCACATTGTCGACGTGCTCGAAGGTCGACCACACCCACTGCGGCGCGCTGGTGGTCTTGTGCACGATATGCAGGCCCACCAGCCCGACCGGCTCGGCCACGCAGGACTCGGCCACCACCGGCCCCTTGCTCGGGTCGCTGTTGCCCGGCGTATACACCAGGGCATCGACACTGTGGAAGCTGGCGGGATTGTCGTTGCCGTCCAACACCTTCCACGCGGCCTTGACCATCAGCGAACCCACCTCACTGGTGCTCGGGTTACCGCAACTGAACGCCACCGCATTGGTCGGGCTGGCGGCAAAAAACGCCTGTTGGCCCTGGATGCTGTAGAGGCCGTTGTTGACGATGCCGTCGAACATGGCTTGGTTGACCACGATTTCATTGCGCGTGTACACGCCGCTCTGGTCCACCAGGGGGCCGCTTTCAAACGGCTGGATAAACTCGTCGAGCACATCCGGAACCTTGCCCATCTGTTGCAGCAAGCGCCCGGAACCCTTGCCTTCACAGGCTTTCGGTATGCTGGCGGGCGCATGAAAAGGCAGCGGCTTCTGCCCTTGGGCCAGGAATATCTGATAGCTCTCCTTATAGCTTTCCCACACGGTGGCCGCGTCCTGCTGGCCGATCTGCACAGCGCTGTTGGGTTGACCCGTGTCCAGGGCCGGCCAGTTCAGCGCGATGAACGTCTGCCACGACATTTCATCGAAGTTGGCTTGCAGGCTGGACAGGGAAAAGGGCGGGGTCGCCGTGACATCGAAGGGTATTTGCGTAGACAACGTGGGGGCCGCGACGACCAGGGGGCTCAGCAACGCGCCAAACAGCGCACAGCCGAACCCGGGCCGGGGGCGATGGGTTTCCATTCTCATCGGTATCTCCTAGGCATCAGGCGCCGGGAGACAGTGGGTCCGTCATGGACTCTTCAATGCGCCTCCTGGCACGGGCTAGAGCGTAGATAAGGTTGGCGGCGCAGGTGTATGGGCGGCTAGATTTGTTCGTAATAAAAACAATCGCCAAGAGGCGGTTCAGGCGCGCCCTGTTCGAATGTAAGTGCGAAACACATGGTCCCACAGCGGTGAAGACACCCCGAAGTTCTTCTCGATGCCTTTGCGATGGTGCAGGTCGTGATTGGCCACCAATCCCGGAATAAAGGCGTAGGCCCAATGCTGCGGGCGGTGCATCACGTAGTGCAGCGAGATGTAGACGAAATAGCCCGTCACCGCGCCGATAAACGCCGAGGTAAGGCCGGTGGACCAGGCGAGCAGCAACAGCACGGCGAAGGTCGAACTGGTTTTCCAGCTGGACACGCCGATGTAGGCCAGCACGTCGATGTGGTGGGTCCAATGCTCGCGGCGATACAGCGAGTGGAACAGGAAACGGTGCGCCGAATATTCCACCAAGGTCCAGGCCAGCAGGCCCGACAGTGCCAGCCAAGGCTCAAAGGGCGCCAGATAGAGGGCTGCCACCACGAACAGCGGAACGGTGAAGAAATCGAGGTAATAAGCAACCGATGACATCAGCCATTTATTGGAAGCAGCCATGCGCGGAATATCCCTGTAGGGCGAAATGGACGGGCGCAGGATTGTCCGGTGTCGGGCCGCCGTATACAACTGCCCGGCGCTGGCTACGTGGTGGATTTGTGAGCCAATCGCCCTAGCAGCGTCGAATAGCCGTTGATCCGCTGCGCTGCAACAACTCAATCCGGTCCGCCGGCACCAGCGTACGCAAGGTCTTGTACAGCACCCGGGTTTCCAGCAGGTTCCATACCCGCAGCATGGTTTCCAGCGCGTCCAGGGGTTTGCTGATGAAGTCCCGGGCGCCCAGGGCCAGGGCACGCAGGCGCGTGTCGCGGGTGGCGTCGGCAGTGAGCACCAGGATCGGCAGGTATTCACCCTGGGGGATGCGCCGGTTGAGTTGCTCCAGCACGGCAAAGCCGTCGAACTCCGGCATGTGCAGGTCGAGGATCACCAGGTCCGGCTCGAAGCTGTTGAACAACTCCAGGGTGCGCAGCGGCTGGGTGCTGCTCAGCACGTTGGTCAGCCCTTCGCGCGCCAGCAGTTGCTCCACCAGGTCGAGGTTCGGGCGTTGGTCGTCGATGATCAGGATACGCAGGTCGAGGTTCACGCGGGCTCCGGAAAGGCTTGGTCGAGGTGGGCGAGAAACGCCGGCACGTTGATCGGTTTGTTCAATACCGCGGTGGCGCCGGCCTCCTGCAAGGCCTGGTGGGTAAGGTCGCTGGCGTCGGCGGTGATCATCAGCACCGGTGTGTCGCGGGTGATCGGTGACTGACGCAGGCGTTGCAGCACCTTCAAGCCATTGATGTCCGGCAGCGACACATCCAGCAGAATCAACTGGGGTGCGTGCTGCGCGGCGAGGTCCAGGCCCAGTTGGCCTTGCATGCTCGACAGCAGCCGTATGCCGGGCCGGCGTTGCAGCAGGGTTTCGATCAGCGCCAGGCTGGAGAGGTTGTCCTCGATGCACAACACCTTGCCCTCGAAGGTGCTGACGACGGGAGCCGGGCGCTTCAATTCGGTGTCGATGCCGGGCGTGGCAATACTCTGGGCGTGGGCCACGCGCACGAAGGGCAGTTCCAGGGTGAAGCGCGAACCGACGCCAGGCTGGCTCTGCACCTTGAGTCGGCCGTCCATGTTCTCCAGCAGGCTTTTACTCAGTGCCAGGCCCAGGCCGCTGCCTTCCACATTCGGGTCGGCCCCCAGGCGTTCGAAAGGCTTGAACAGTTGCCCCATATGATCGGCTGCGATGCCGTTGCCGGTATCGCACACAGCCACGCTGACTCGTTGTCCACGGATATCGACCTCAAGGCTCACCTGACCATCGCGCCGGTTGTATTTGATCGCATTGGACAGCAGGTTCAGCAGCACCTGGGTCAGGCGCTGGCGGTCGGCAACGATGCCCGTATCCGCCGCCAGTGCCGGCAGCGGCCGCAACTGCACGCCTGCGTCGGCGGCCATGGGCGACACCAGCGTCAGCGCCTCTTGCAAGGTGCCCGCCAGCGGGATCGGCACGATATTCAACGCCAGGCTTCCGGCCTCGATCTTGGCGATGTCCAACACCTCGTTGATCAGCGTGAGCAGGTGCTGGCCGGCGCGCAGAATGTGACCGACATCGGCCTTTTGCGCCTTGGGCGCGTCCATGTCCAGCAGTTGCGCAAAGCCCAGGATCGAGTTGAGCGGGGTCCGCAGTTCGTGGCTCATGCGCGACAGGAATTGGCTTTTGGCGCGGCTGGCGCGTTCGGCTTCCTCGCGGGCGGTGCGCAGGGCGATCTCCGCCGCGCGGCGGTCGGTGATGTCGCGGGTGATCTTGGAAAAACCGCGCAGGGCGCCGGTGCCGTCGTACTGCGCCGTGATCACCACGCTGGCCCAGAACCGCGTGCCGTCCTTGCGGCAGCGCCAGCCTTCTTCGGTGTAATCGCCGTTGCGGGTGGCCTCGCGCAACGCCATGTCCGGGTGCTGCGGGCATTCCTGGGGCAGGTAGAACAGCGAGAAATGCTGGCCGATGATCTCCTGCTCGGTATAGCCCTTGATCCGCTCGGCGCCGTTGTTCCAACTGGTGACATGGCCCGCCGTGTCGAGGGCGAAGATCCCGTAGTCCTTGACCCCATCGATGATCAGCCGCAAGCGTTCTTCGTTGTCGCGCAAGGCGCGCTCGCGCTCGGCCAGCAACAGTCCGGCCTCCACCAGGCTGGTGCCCAACTGGCCGATTTCGTCTTTTTCCGGCGGCTGTGGCAGCAGCGGCGAGCCCAGGGCCAGGCGCTGGGCATTGCGCTGCACATTCTGCACCCGGGCGACAATGCCCTTGGACAGAAACAGCACCGCGACAATCGCCCCGAACAACCCGCAGATCGCCGCCAACCAGGTCGACAGCAACAAGCGCTGGCGGGTCTCGGACGCAGCGGCGCTGCGCTCGGCCAGCAACGACGCCTCAAGGGTGAGCATGGTGCTGATGTGTTGGCGCAGGGCGTCGAGGATGTGCTTGTTGCTGATCAGGATGGCACTGATGGACTCCGGTGTGGCGTCGCTGTCCTTGAGCATTTCCTCCAGCCCGTCGACCTTGCCGTCGATCAGCGGCTTGATCGCGCTGAGCTGCTCGCGCACCCGTGGATCGCGCACGTTGCGGTCCAGTCGGTGCAGGGCCGACTCGATCTGGGGCTTGGCGTTCAGGTAGCTGGGCAGGAAGTCTTCGCGGCGGGTGAGCAGGTAACCGCGCACACTGGCGGCGGCTTCCGCGAGCAGGGTATGCACGGCCTGGATATCGCCTTGCACGCGTAAAACCCGGCGCACATCCTCTTCGGCACGGGCGGTCTGGCGTTCCGTGGTGTAGATCAGCACCAGGGACAGCAACAGCACCACCAGTGGCAGTGAAATCACCACCAGCGCCTTGCCGCGCAGCGGCAGGTCGGCCCAACGCTTTCTCATTTGGGCCGCCTCATGTGGGTGTCACCAGGCCCAAAGCGATGCCCCGCACGGCGGCCTGGGTACGGTCAGCCGCGCCGAGCTTGCCGATCACCCGCTCGACATGGGCCTTGGCCGTGCCGGTGGTAATGCCCAGGTGTTCGCCGATGGCGCGGTTGCTCATGCCGTTGGCGACCAGGCCGAGGACCTGGCGTTCCCGTGGGGTGAGCGGTTCGCCGGGGGCGGCACCGCTGGCCTGGCGTTCGGTCATGCGCCGCAACAGCCGGGCGCTGACCGCCGTGTTGAGCGCTTCGCCACCGGCGGCCACGTGTTGCAGCGCCTGGATCACCTCGGCGCGGCTGGCGTCTTTGAGCAAGTAGCCCACCGCACCGGCATTCATGGCCGCCTCCAGGTACTCGGGGCTGTCGTCCATGGTGAACATCACCACCTTCACCGCCGGCAGGCGTTGTTGCAGCAAGCGTGCGGCGCCCAGGCCATTGAGCCCGGGCATGCGAATGTCGAGGATGACAATATCCGGCAGCAGTTGCTCACACAGCTCCACCGCTTGCAGGCCATCGCTGGCCTGGCCGACCACCTCGAACTGCGGATGGCCGGCCAGCAGGGAGACAAAGCCGGTGCGCGTGACTTCATGGTCGTCCGCCAGCACCAGGCGCAGGACGTGGGTCATTGGGGGACTCCAATCAAGTGCGCAGGCACGCGCGCGTGCAGCCGGGTACCGCCGTCGACGGTGCTGACGCAGGTGAAGCTGCCGCCCAACAGGCTGGCGCGCTCCTGCATGGTGGCGAGGCCCAGATGCTGGGAGTCATCCGTTGATGGCTCTGCCTTGAAGCCTCGGCCATTGTCGTCCAGCCGCAGGGACGCCTGGCCGTCGTGCAGCGCCAGGGCCAGTTGCACTTGGCTGGCGCGCGCATGCTTGAGCACATTGTTGATGGCTTCCTGGCCGATCCGGAACAAGGCGATTTCCACCTGGCTGGGTAAGCGCGCCTCACAGTACGCCTGCCACACCACGTTGATGCCGGCGTCACGCAGGCGGTCGGCCTCCTTATCGAGGGCTTTGAACAAGCCGAAATCATCCAGCACCGTGGGACGCAGGCCCGCAATCAGTTGCCGGCCCTCGCCAACCGAGTGTTGGGCCAGGGTAAGAATCGCCTCGAGGTCGGCGGCCAATGCCTCCGGCAGCGGCGGGCAGCGCCCGGCAAAGCCTTGCAGCCGCTGGTGCAGGCCCGCCAGGGTTTGCGCCAGGCCATCGTGGAGGTCGTAGGCGACGCGCTTGCGTTCGTCTTCCTGGGCGCGGAGCAAGCGGTTGACCAGGTCGGACAGGGTTTTGTCGCGCAGCTTGAGGGTGCTCAGCAGCCGGTCGTTTTCCAGGTGGGCGGCCAGCAATGTGGCGAGCAGTTGCAGGGATTCGCTGTCTTCGTGCTCCGGCGCCCGCAGGCTGACGCTATTGCCCAGCACCAGTACACCAAAGGCAGCGCCGTCACCGGCGCGCAACGGCACTTGCAAGACGCTGGGCACCTCCTCGGATGGCCGCTCCTGCCAACACGCCGTGCGCAGGCTGCGGTCGGCGAGGGCGGCCAGGCTGCCCAAGCGCGACGGATTGCCATGGCGGGCGCTGGTATAGGCGATGCCCTCGGCGTCCCACTCCTGCAGCAGCCCGTGGTCCATGGCCAGAAACGCGCAGGCCCGCGCGAGCACGCGTTCGCGCATGGCGTCGGGGGGCAGTTGGCGCAACTCCTGGCCGGTATCCACCAACAGCCGCAGGCGCGCCGTACGACTTTGCGATTGGCGAAAGTGCGCGCGCATGGCCAGGGCGCTGCCGGGATCATGGGGCGTGTCATGCATGGTTGATGCTCCATTGCTGCGGGCGCGAGGGGGATCTATTAGACAGGGTCGGACCCCTTGGGCGCTATCTGCCAAATGGCATAGGTAAATACCTCCGGTTGGCCGATGGCGGCCGGTGGGCAGGTTGGCAAAGTGGCCGCAACGACGACCACTGGAGTATCGCCATGAAATTCAAGATTGCCCCGATCGCCCTGATGTTTGCCCTGAGCGTACCGTTTGTTCATGCCGCCGAGACGGCCCCGTATGTCTACCGTGAAGTCGCCCAGGCGCCGGCCAATGTCAAAGACCGCGAGATTGCCGGTTTATTCGACCGCTGGAACAGCGCCCTGCAGACCGGCAACGTGAAATCCGTGGTCGACCTCTACGCGCCGGGCGCTGTGTTGCAGCCGACCGTGTCCAACCAGGTGCGCACGACGCCGGAGCAGATCACCGACTACTTCGACCACTTCCTGGCGCTCAAGCCGGTGGGCCAGATCAACTACCGCGAGATCCGCCAACTGGGCAGCAACGTGGCCATGGACAGTGGCGTCTACACCTTCACCCTGACCGAGTCGGATGGCAAGGTGCGTCAGGTGCAGGCGCGCTACACCTTCGTCTATGAGCAGGTGGGTGGCCAGTGGAAAATTCTTAACCATCATTCTTCGGCGATGCCTGAAGTCCAGGCCAAGCACGCCAAGCAGTAATGGTTGGAGGGAAAATGCCCATCCCTTGCCGGGGGTGGGCATTTTTTTGTTGGGGCTGGGAGATTGTTCCTGTGACGGCTCGGGAACCGGCGCCTGTCTAACTGATGGTCCGCGACCTGAATGTGGGAGGGCGCTTATCCCCCCGATGGCCATAGGTATCTACACAACTTTCAGCGGTCTGTGGCTTGCTTCCGTGGCGGCCTTAGAGCCGACCGGAGTTGGGTCTGGTGTACTGGGTAAATGTGGGAGGGGGCTTGCCCCCGATGAGGGAGTGTCAGTCACTTATTTTTTAACTGACCCGGCGCTATCGGGGGCAAGTCGAATCGTCGCACCGCCCCTCCCACATTTGGATCTCCACATATCAGCTAGAACTCGGTCTGCTTTTGCTCTGCTTTTGCTCTGGCTTTTGATCTTGATCCTAGGCGCCCCGTCAAACACGCTGGCCGAACGCAGGCTTGAATCCGTGGGTAACCCGGCAGGACGCCGGGTTAGCCGTCCTGGGCCAAGGATGGCCCATGACGGCGGCCCACGGATTCAAGCCTGCGTTCGGGCACACCGAGCCTGGGCGAGGTGCCGAGTGTTGGGGCAAGAGCCCTTTGGTTACTTTGGGGCTTTTCCAAAGTGACCCGCTGTAAGAGCGGAACCATAGGTGGTCGTGACCGCAGCAACGGATATGTACTCATTCCAACTCCAGCGCATGGTCGGCCCGAAGGCCGCCACGGAAGCAACCACCCTCACCACTCGGCACCTCGCCCAGACTCGGTGTACCCGTCACCCGGTGAGTGCAGCAACGCTTTGGCGCCGTCCGGGTCATACCAGGCGTACTCGTAGTAGCGGTTGGTGAGGCTTTTCAGTTGCAGGTCGACGCTGACGACCGAGCGCGGTGTTGGTGGCGCAACAGCGGTTCAATAAAGTGTTCGATTGTCCTGGTCGTGAAGGGTGACCGGTACAGCGCCAACCCTCGAATGTGAGGGCTTCCAGGCTTGGCATGAATTGTGTTGTGACCCGATTGGCGCTGACCCGACAACGGGAGGGAAACCTCACCTTTCATAAGAAACCACACCCATGCACAACGTCTTGCAACGCACAGTCATCGCCAGCCTGCTGGCACTCGGCGCCTTGGGCGGGCCGGTGGCCCAGGCCGCCAATGATCAACAGTTCATCCCGCTGGCTACCTACCGGGTCGGCGCCTATGCGTCCAGCGGCATTCCGTGGTGGGCGGGGGAGATTGATTACTTCCGCTACATCAACGAGGTCGAAGGCGGCGTGAACGGCGTCAAGCTGGTCTGGCAGGAATGCGAGACGGAGTGGAAGACCGACCGCATCATCGAATGCTATGAGCGCTACAAAGCCGGTCTCGACGGCGCACCCACCGGGTTCTTCTTCACCCACAGCACACCGGCCTCCTATGCGCTGATGGACCGTGCCGCCATTGACCACATCCCGTTGATCGACGGCGCCGGCGGGCGTACCGAATCCACCGATGGCCGCGTGTTCCCCTACGCGTTCCCGCTGTTGCTCAACTACTACGGCCAGGCGTCGGTGGGCATCAACTACATCGCCCAGCGCGAAGGCGGCCTGGACAAGCTCAAGGGCAAGAAGATCGTCACCGTCTACCACGACTCCGCCTACGGCCGCGAAACCCAGGCGGCCATGCAGTTGCTGGCGCAAAAGTACGGGTTCGAGAACATCCAGATCCCCGTGGCCGATCCCGGCAACGAGCAGTCCACCCAGTGGCGCCAGGTGCGGCAGATCAACCCGGACTGGGTGTTCCTGCGCACCTGGGGCGTGTCCACCCCCGTCGGCATCAAGACCGCCGTGCGCTTTGGCATCCCCGTGGACCGCCTGATCGGCGATGTGTGGGCCGGCTCCGAAGCCGATGTGATACCCGCCGGCACCGCCGCCAAGGGCTACCAGGCGCTGGCGCCGTTCCCCGGTGGCGACAGTTTCGACATCCATAAAAAGCTCAAGCAGTTCATCCTCGATCCCGGCAAGAGCAACCTCAAGGACCCCAGCTACTTCGGCAAGGTCTACTACAACATCGGCCTGATCAACGCCGCGATTGCCGTCGAAGCGCTGCGCACCGGCCAGGCCAAATTCGGCAACCGCGCGCTGAACGGCGAGGAAACCCGCTGGGCATTCGAACACCTGGACATCGACGCCGCGCGCCTCAAGGCCATGGGCTTCGAAGGTCTGCTGGCACCGTTGAAGCTGTCCTGCGCCGACCACGAAGGTGGCGGTTCCGCCCGGGTGCAGCAATGGGATGGGCAAAAGTGGGTGCTGGTGACCGACTGGCTGCAGGCCGACCGCGCCACCTTGCGCCCGTTGATCGAAGCCAAGTCGGCTGCGTATGCACAGGAGAAGGGCATTGTGGCGCGTGATTGTTCGGCTGAATGAACTAATGACTTTAGTGGAAATGCACCGGTTTATAAGTGATAACTCTATCGACATAATGCGCCGGTTGTCCCACTTCAGCTACGTTAATGCTCATGGTGCTACCGTGGTTTTTTTGAATTTGTGGTGTTATTTTCCCGACAAAGCGATCTCGCAATATATCGTCTGCTGTTTGCTCGATGAGTGAGTTCCTGGCGTTAGGGTACGCACTTCGTGCCGCCTGCATTACCGTATTTCGCTTGTTGGTCATAGTGGTAGATCCGTAGTCCATAGTCACTTCACCTTCAAAAGCCTTGACTGGTCGCCGGAGTTCTCGCTGAAGCAGTCGGCCAAAAGAGCGACTTCCGCCCTCGCCGGAGTAGCAAACCAATAGTCTGATGTTGTTGTAGTTGGACGGATTAACCCCCTTGCTCCGTAACAAAGAAAGCAGCTCTTTAGCAGAGTAAGGCTTGTTGTCAATAACGATTTCGGTACCGCGCGCCAATACTTTATCAACGAAACCACGAGGGCGTCCGTGCGCAACGATATTAAGACGGTCAAGTTTTTTGTACTCGTCAACAAAAGTGTGTATTTCGTTGGCGATCATTCTAAGGTCTTTCATGGGGTTTACCTTAATAAGGTTGTCAGCTCCAAGGCTTTGGTCGAGCCTGTTAGGTGGCGAGGCAGCTGCTGAAGGACTGTTTGACACCGGACTGGGTGCTTGCGCTGAAAAGTTATTTATTGCTTTGCCGTAAGCGCGGTCTTTGGCTGCGTCATAATGAAACCAATCGCCTGTTTTTTTATCGCGTATGGCAGTCGCTTTGATCCGTTCAGCGCTCGCGCCTACCTGATAGGTGCCTTCAGCCACATCCGCTCTTTTGACGAACTCTCTGAATTGCGCATTGTTCATCCCACTTTGTTGCAATTGGCGGGTATTTGCGAACTTTGCGCCGGCCGAAGCGGGCCCATTACTGGCGGGCAGGCTCGGGGTTTTTCCCAGCACGCCGCGGCCAAATGACTTGCTCGTCGTGCCTGCTGCTCTCGACACTCCGGACGTGCCTGCTGCTCGGGTCAGTCCGGATGCGGTTCGTCCGGCCGCGCCTGCGCCTTTGGCGAAGGCTGCACCTGTCAGGTAGAGGATGCCGTCAGAAAGCACATCGCCAAGTGCTTCCAGGTAATTACCTTTGAAAAGGTTTGCGAGGAATATGGCTCCCGGTATGAGTGCCAGGATGATACTTAATATTAACTCCTCCTTGGCTTCCTCTTTATCAAATGTGGTAATTTCCTTGGTTAGCTCAAATAATTCATCGAATTTGTACACGGAGAAACAATAAGCAGTAACCCGTTCGCTGATATAGTTGCTGCGTGCACTGTTGAGCGAGTCCGGCGTGATGACAGGCAAGGGGCTGGCTGCTTGTTTGGAAGCCTGCTCCGACGTCGGAGGACGCTCATGAATCATGGTGTTTTTCCAGACTTGGTCACTACTCTTAAGGTCTCTGATCCACTCGCCTTGCAAACCCTCCTTGAAGTTTTTTTTCAAGTCGTCACGTTTGGTTATTTTCCCTTCCTGAGATGACATTTCATAAAACTCAAATTTGCCATCACGCTCGGTCTGGAAAATAAGTGATCGCTTGCCCTGTGGTTGTGTTGGTGTATTGTCTTGACTATGAATGCTTCCGCCGGGGTAGTGCCTTATTGACTTTGTGACTTCGCCTTCAGTGAAAATGCGCAGTTTGCCGAACTCAAGGTTTTTCCGGTCTTCCGTAGGGAGGCTGGCAATCTGATTTTTTATAATCGTGGCGCATGCATCGAGATACTGTTTTTTGTAGGTGTTAAATAGTCTCTCATGTTTGGTCTTAGGCGCAGGCAAACTCGAAAGTTGATTGATCATGCTAGTGGAGAAGCGAGCGTCATCGGACACCCAATTTGAGTATCTACTTAATGTAGGATTGGACAGGTAAAAATCCAAGAGTGAAAACATCGGTTGTGTAGGACTGGCTAGGTTTCCACTGTTACGTCCTCTAGGGCTGTTATCCCTGAAGCAAGGAAGATCGTAAGGTAGTTCTACGCCGAACTTTTTCTTGAGTTCCGCCAATGCAACATCTCGCTGGGTGGGCACCTTGGCGGCAAGGTTTTCGAGGGTGGTTTGCAATAGCCTTATTTTGTCCTGAAATGCTTTTTGGGTCTGCTCGATTTGCGCTTGAGGATAGTCGCCGTCTTCCCGGGGGGTGAGCTTGCCGTGTAGTTTCCCCCATTCGATCAGCGCCAGGCGCGAAGTCTCGTTCTGAATCGCCTGGCCTGAAGAGGAAATCGGGTCCTTGGCATCCTGTGCCGACACCTGAGCAAAGGTCATTTGCGCTGTGATGCCAGGGCTGTAGGCTTCGATGCGCGCTACGGCTGCCTTCAACGCCACCCACGCGGTCGACCCGTAAGTCACGTTGTTGGGAATATTTTTTACCAGCAGTTCCGGCGCTGCACGTGCCAGCAGCAGGTGCGCGGCAACAGGGGCCATTTCTGCCGATACCCGCCTGAGCTTTATCAGGTGGTCGGCGAGCCCCTGTTTGATCGTTTCAAGAGGCTTCCCATTGAAACGATCGTCTGCCAGGTTATATCCAGCCACATGGTTGAGCTGCGGACGAAACATGCTCTCCTGGTCCAGGGTTGTCGCGATAGCGGTCAAGACCCAGTCATGGGGAGAAGTGGTTTGCCATTGCTCGCCCATCTTTTCTTTCAGGGCCGATTCGAGTTCAGCGGCTTTGGGCGTTTTGAGTATTTTCTCTATGACTTTCACAGGATCGCGAAATTCTCGCGCCGAAAATTGCATATTTTTCGTCAGGTAACCCAACGCGCCTCGTTTGTCCGGCAGTGATGTTCCATCGTTGATCAGGTCTGGCAGTTTGAGGTTGTAGCCAAAGTGGCTGTAAACCGCTTTTTGTTCGTATTCCCCCAGCGGCACTGGCCAGGACAGCGCGCCGCCCAGATTGCCGAGCTTGGCCACCGGCAGCGGTGGGGCATTGATGACAGCCCTGAAATTATCGCGTTCGTCCGGTGTTTTTGGCGGGATCCAGTTGTTTGCAAGAATAAACGCCTCGAGGGTAGGCGACGAGGTGTGGCCCAATTCGCTCAGCCGGCCGTATGACGAATCCGGATCCACATTCATGGTTGTGCTTTTCAACGCGGCTTCGATTTGGCGAGATCCGCTGTTCGCCAGTTGCGTCAACTTTCCTGACAGTACGTGGATATCCGCAAGATCCCCCAATGCGGTTTTTTCCGCATCCAGTTTGTCCAGGCTGACAGCCACCGCCGCCTGACTTTCTGCAACGTTGGCGGCGTTTTTTTTGAAAGCCGGGTTCTGCTGCAACTGATTGGCTCGCGCAGCAGTGGCATTGCCATCTTCGCCATAAAAATTCGCCACGACCTCAAAAGGCGCGGAGGAGGGCGCAGTGCCCGGCGTTACTTCCACAGGGTTTTTACCCGCCGCCACGACGTCTATAGCGCGCAGCAACGGCGCAACGACGGTGTCCCATAACGGGTCTTTATCAGCGGCCCTGAACGTTTGGCGCCGACCACCGGCAGTTGCGGTGAAATGACCGAAGGAACTGATCGACAGCGGCTTGGAAAGATCGATGTTCTTGTGCCAGGCCCAGTCCACGAACTGTGGATTTTTAAGCAGCTTGTGCAGGTGTGTCCACCACTGCCCGAAGGTCGATTCAGGCGGGATGTCGTCGAGTTTGTCGGTGCCGTCAAATGAAGGCCCGGTCTTCGCGATGTTATGCAGGGCCTTGGCGAAAACCAGTGCAAGGTCTTTGTCCCCCTTGGCTGCAGGTGTTTCGTAAGGGGCTTCGTCGGGCGTGTGTGCAGCAGTGCTGTCTTCTGCTGATGGGAGAGGCGTGGCGCCCTCCGGAGGAAGCGGCAGTCTGGTTTCGATATCCTGGCGTGCACCGGTTGCTGATAGGGTCATTAAGGTTTATCTCCCTGCCTTACTCAAACATGGGCGCCCGGCTCTGGTTCGATCGACCGGGCTCGTAGCCTGAGTGAGCAGTGGTGACGTTTGATTCCACACAAGAGTGTTATCGATTGCTTCCTTCCTGGGGCTGCGCGACGCAATCAGGCTCAGGCGGCGCTTGCCGTGACGTGACGGCCAGGGATGGCCGCAATCAATTCACGGGTGTAGTCGCTGGCCGGCTGGTTGAAGATGCGCTCCACCGAGCCCTGTTCAACCACGCGGCCATTGCGCAGCACCAGCACCTCATGGGCGAAGTTGGCCACCACTGACAAGTCGTGGGACACCAGCACGTAGGCGATGCCCATTTCCCGTTGCAGCTCTTCCAGCAGGTCAAGAATGCGCGCCTGCACCGACACGTCGAGGGCGCTGACCGGTTCATCCAGCAACAGCAGGTCGGGTTTCAACGCCAGGGCCCTGGCGATGGCGACCCGTTGGCACTGGCCGCCGGACAGTTCACGGGGCAGACGATCGAGAAAACTCGCCGGCAGGTGCACGCGGCTGATCAACGCCCGCGCCGCCTGTTCCAGGGCAGCGCCCTTGAGCAAGCCAAACGACACCAGCGGCTCAACAATGCTGTCGAACACGGTGAAACGCGGGTCCAGCGCCGCGAAGGGGTTTTGTTGCACCAGTTGCAGGCGTTGGCGCAACGGGCGGAAGTCGCGCCAGCTCAGGTCGGTGACGTCTTGCTGCTCGAACCGGACGCGGCCCTGGGTCGGCTTCTCCAGGCCCAGGGCGATACGCAGCGCGGTGCTCTTGCCCGAGCCGGACTCGCCGACGATGGCCAGGGTCTGGCCGGGGTAGACCTCCAGGCTCAGATCCTCCAGGGCCACGAAGGTCGAGGCTTCGCCCTTGACCTTGGGCAGGGCAAACGTCTTGCCGACGTTGTCCAGGCTCAGGATCGGCTCACGTCCCAGGTCGAGGTTGAGCAACGGTTCACGCCGCCTGGCGAAGGCGGGTGCGGCGGCGATCAGCGCGCGGGTGTAATCGTGGCTGGGCTGCGCGAGGATCTGTCGTGGCGGACCTTGTTCCACCACCTCACCCTGTTGCATCACCAGGATACGGTCGGCACGGTCGAGCGCCACGCCCAGGTCATGGGTGATGATCAGCAGGGAAATGCCGCGTTCACTGACCAGGCGCTGCAAGTGGTCGAGGATCTTGCGCTGCACGGTCACGTCGAGGGCGCTGGTGGGTTCGTCGGCGATGATCAGGCGCGGGTTGCCGGCCAGGGCGATGGCGATCAGCACGCGCTGGCGCATGCCGCCGGAGAGTTCATGGGGGTACTGGCGCGCGCGCAATACCGGGTTGTCGATGCCCACCTGTTGCAGCAGCTCGACAATGTCGGCATCGACGCCGGGGTAGCGTTTGCCCTTGGCGAGTATCAGCGCCTCGGCGATCTGCTGGCCGATGCGCAGCGTGGGGTTGAGGCTGACCATCGGGTCCTGGGGCACCAGGCCGATGGTGCGCCCGCGCAGCTTGCGTTTCTGCCGTTCGCTGGCGTGGGTCAGGTGGTGACCATCCACCCACAGTTCACCGGCGCCGATCTGCGCATTCTCGGGCAGCAGGCCTAGGATCGCATTGGCCAGGGTGGATTTGCCTGAGCCGGACTCGCCGACAATCGCCACGGTCTCGCCCTGGGTGAGTGAAAACGACAGGCTGCGCACCGCCGGATTGAGCTGGCCGCCGGAACGGTAGTCGACACTCAGTTGGCGCACATCGATTAAACGCGGTTGGGTATTCATCGCTGGATCTCCTCGAACGTGCGGGCGATATGGTTGAGGCTGAACACCACGGCCACCAGGAACAGGCCGGGCAGCAAAGACACCCACGGTGCGGTGATCAGGAAGTGGCGGCCGTTGGCGATCAAGGTGCCCCATTCCGCCGCCGGAGGGGCGGCGCCGAAACCGAGAAAACTCAAGCCTGCGGTGGCGAGGATCGCGGCGCCGAAATCCAGAGTCGCCAGCACGGCTACCGGGCCCCAGGCGTTGGGCAGGATGTGCCGCAACAACGTGCGGCCCCAACTGGCACCGCCCAGGCGAGCGGCTTCGACATAGGGCAGGGTTTTCACCCGCAGCACTTCGGCACGGGTGGTGCGGGCAAAGCCGGGAATGATGCCGATGCCCACGGCAATCGCCACCGGTACCGTACCGAAGCCGATGGCCGTGACAATCGCCAGGGCCAGCAACAGGCCGGGCAGGGCCAGCAGCACATCGACAACGCGCATGATCAGCGCATCGATACGGCCACCGGCAAACCCGGACAAAATGCCCAGCCCCAACCCGCCCACCAGGGCGATGCCGACCGCCAGGGAGGCGGCCAGCACTGACAGGCTGGCGCCGTAGACCACGCGGGTAAACAGGTCGCGGCCCAGTTCATCGGTGCCGAACCAGTGGGTCAGGTTGGGGGCGCTGAGTTTGGCGGCCGGCGCGGTGGCGTAAGGGTCGAAGCTGCTCAGCAGCTGCGGCGTCACGGCGGCGACCAGCGAGAACAGCACCACCAGCACCGCCAGGCTGAACCCTGGGCGGCGCAGCAATGGCAGGAGTGTCGCCGTTGCGCGTTGTAAGGGGCTGCGGCGGCGCCAGAGTGTTTCGCTGCGGATCAGTTTCCGGGTAAGCGTCGTCATGGTCTAGGACACCTTGGGCGTGTGGGAGATGCGCGGGTCGAGCCAGGGATAAAGCAGGTCCACCAGCAGGTTCACCAGGACAAATGCCGCCGCCGAGACCGCGACGATGGCCAGCACCACCGGAATATCCTGGCGCAGCACCGCTTCCTGGGCCAGGCGGCCGATGCCGGAGCGGGCGAAGATGGTTTCCACCAGCACCGCGCCGGACACGGTGTTACCCACCTGCAGGCCGATCAGGGTGAGGATCGGCAGCGCGGCGTTCCTGAACCCGTGGCGCGCCTGCACCTGGCCGCGGCTCAAGCCCTTGGCGTAGGCGGTGACGATATAGGCCTCTTTCCACACGCCCTGGAAGCTGCGTTGCAGCACCTGGGCGTACACCGCGGCGCTCGGAATCGCCAGGGTGACTGCCGGCAGCACCAGACTTTCGAAGCCCTTGCTGCCGGTGGCGGGAAACCAGCCCAGGCCAAATGCAAATACCTGGATCAGCAGCAAGCCCATCCAGAACACCGGCACCGAAAAGCCCAGGGACGGCAAGCGCGCCAGGGCTTTTTTCAACGGTTGCCAGCGGATATACGCGGTGAGGTAAGCCAGGCCGATACCGCCGAGCAGCGAGAGCACAATCGCCAGGCCGGCCAGGGAAAGGGTCTGGGGCAGGCGTTCGGCGAGTAACTCGGCCACCGGGCGATTGAGCGACAGTGACTGCCCGAAATCACCGTGCAGTGCCCCCAGCAGCAGGTCGATATATTGCTCGAACAGGCCTTTATCCAGCCCGTAGTAGGCGCGCGCCTTGGCCAGGTCTTCCACCGACAGGGCGTCGGCTTCCATGCCGGATGCACTGAGCATGATCGACAAGGTATCGCCCGGCAGCAGATAGAGGATGAAGTAGGTGATGCTATAGGCCCCCCATAGCACCAGCAGCGCCTGGCCGACCCGGCCGATCAGGTAGCGGCTCATGGCGTGCCGACCTCGATGTCACCCAACAAGGCAAAGCCTTCGGCGGTCCAGCGGAAGTTTTTCACTTTGGGCGACGTCGCGGCCTGCCACACGCGCTCGTACACCGGGAACGCCGAGCCTTCGTCGATCAGCAGGTCCTGCAGGTCGCCGTAGGCTGCCGCCCTTTGAGCGCTTTGGGTGGCGGTGATGCCGGCATCGAACAGGCCCTTGGCTTTTTCCAGGGTCGGCGCTGCGTAAAGGTTGGTGGCCAGGGTCGAGCTGTTGGCGGTGCGAGGGTCGAGGATGGTCTGCAAGATGATCGGATCGGCGCGGGTCATGTAGGTGCTGGTCAGGTCATAGTTACCGGCCGAGTTGTTGGCGACCCATTCGGCGCGAGTGACCACGTTGAGCTTGACCTCGATACCGACCTTGCGCAGCTGGTCCTGGAGCAGCACGTCCCCGGCAGTTTCCGCCGGGGTGATGTTGTAGCTCAGGCTCAGGCGCTTGCCGTCTTTGTGCCGGTAGCCATCGGTGCCCTTGGCCCAGCCGGCCTGGTCCAACAGGCGCTCGGCACCCGCGGGGTCGTAGGCCAGCTTGGCGCCCTGGCTTTTGAAGTAGGGCGTGGTGACGTCGTAGATACCGTCCACCACCGGGAATTCGGCGTTGTACACGGTGCTGGCGTAGCTCTTGCGGTCAATGGCCTTTTGCACCGCCAGCCGTACTTGCTTGTCGGCCAGTGCCCGCTCGCCGCGGGTGTTGGGGTACAGGTTCAGCGCCGGCCCCGGCAGCGAGCGGCTCTGGATGGTGGCGCCCTTGGATTGGAACAGTTTCAGGTCGACTTCCGAGAACGGGTTGCGGGGCCACAGGATGTCGGCCTTGCCTTGCAGGAACAGGCCGTTACGCACGCTTTCCTCGGGGATGTAGGTGACGTCCACCGCCTCCAGGTGCGCTTCGCCCTGGTTTTTCATATTCGCCGACGCCCAGGCGTAACCCTTGCGCTTGGTCAGGTGCGCGCCGACTTCCGGGGTGTAGCTGGCCAATACGAACGGGCCGGTGCCGATGATCTTGCCAAGCGAACGCTCCTTGACGCTCAGCGCGTAGGAGGCCGGCGCGAGGATCGCCAGGTTGGTGGTGGAGGTCGCCTGCAGGAAGCCCGCATTGGGCTTGGCGAGCACCAGCTTGACGGTGAAGTCGTCGACTACTTCGGCGCGATCAAAGCCCGCCAGGTACGTCGCGCCGAAGGTGGCCGGCAGCTCGGTCGCCAGCGCCTTGTTGCTGTCAAAGGCGGTTTTCACGGCCTTGGCATCGAAGCGTTCGCCGTTGCTGAAGGTGACGTTGTCGCGCAGGTGGAAGGTGTAGGTCAACGCGTCGTCGCTGACTTCCCAGCTTTTCGCCAGCCAGGGAATGATCCTGCCGGTCTGCGGATCCTGGTCGGTGAGGGATTCGGCGATATTGCGCAGCAGCACCCGGTGTTCGAGCCAATAGACCTGGAACGGGTCGACGCTGACCAGGGTGGTGTTGTCGCCGAAGAAGGCGATGTTCAAGGTCTTGCCGGCCTGGCTGTCAGTGCCCGCAGGCGAGCAGGCGGCCAGGCTCAATGCCAGGGCGCAAGGGGCCAATAGACGGCTCATCAAGTTGGAGGTGTTCAATGGGATGCCCTCGTATGGCGATTGGCTTAGAAGTCGTAGGCCAGCTTGGTGTACCAGTAGCCGCCGCCGGGGTAGAACGGCGGGTTACCGTAGGGCGCCAAGCCCAGGTTGCTGTACACGGCGTGCCGGTCGGGGCGCACGTCGAAGATATTGGTGCCGCCGATGCTGACGGTGATCTGGTCGACGAAGGTGTAGCTGACGTCCAGGTCGGTGATCCATTTCGCACCGAAGCTGCGGTCGCCGGATGGGTTTACCGCCAGGGTCTTGACCGCACCGTAGCGGCTGGTTTGCAGGTTCACTGCGAGGTCCTCGACCTTCCAGTTGGCGCCCAGGATCCATTTGGTCTTGGGCGAGGCTTGGGTGAGATCGCCTTCGCGGTCGCGGCCCACCAGGGTGACGCCGGAGTTGGCCAGCGCACTCGGGGTGTCCCGTGTGCCTTCGATAGTGGTCTTGTTCCAGTTGAAGCCCAGGCTCCAGCGCACATCGCCCCAGGCATCCAGCGGCGTGGTGTGGTCGGCGACCACGTCCAGGCCACGGGTGCGGGTATCGAAGGCGTTGGTGTAGTAGTTGACCCAGGTCCCCGAGGGCACGCCTTGGGCGCTGAGGATGCCGTTGATCACGCCGTTGCCCTGGTCGTAGATATTGCTGGTCAGGGCGATGCGGTCGTCGATGTCGATCAGGTAAGCGTCGGCGGTGACGCTGGTGCGCGGTGCCGGCTGCCAGGTCAAGCCCAGCCCGAGGTTGCGTGACTTTTCCGGTTTGAGGTCGTCGCCACCCAAGGCCTTGGCCAGGTTGCTGCCCGACGGGGTCAGGCGGGTCACGGCGGGCACCACGTTGCCGTTCACATCCACGGCCACCCGGTTGTCGGCCACGGTGTAGCCGATCTGCGTCAGCGACGGCGCCCGGAAGCCGGTGCCGACGGTGCCGCGCACGGCGACGCTGTCGGTCAACTCGTAGCGCGAATTCACTTTGAGGCCGAAGGTGTTGCCCGAGTCGTCATCGTAATGTTCGATCCGCCCGGCGACGTCGAGAAACCAGCGTTCGGTCAGGTCGAAGCCCAGGTCCAGGTAGCCGGCGTAGTTGTTGCGGATCAGGCTGACTTCATCCTCCGGGCGAATCGTCACCGCCGCCTGTGCGCCCGATGCCGCCGGGTAGGTGCCGGTGATATAGGCTTCGGGGTCACCGGCGAAAGTGCTGAAATGTTCCCAGCGATGCTCCAGGCCGGCCGACACTTGCACCGGCGAGGTCAGGTTGAACAGGCTGTCGTAGCGGCGGGTGACGTCCAGATTGTTCACCCACTGCTCGAAACGGAAGGTGGCCAGGTTGTCGAACCTGGTCGGCGACGCGGTGCCCAGGGACGGGTTGATATTCAGGTCGCTGGAATGGTGGACGTTGTTGCGTCCGTAGGTGGTGCTCAGGTCCCAGTTCCACTCGGCCGCCTGGCCCTTGCCGCCGAACAGCAGTTGGTAGTCGCGGTCCTTGATGTTGTTCAGCGGGTAGTAGCCGTCGGGGAACACCTCGGGCACGGCGGCCCGGCCGGTCGGCAGGCGGAAGTAGTTGGCGGCCTCGGCATCGCGCTCGCCGTAGGTCGAGAACGAGTAGAGCGTCAGGTCTTCCAGGGGCAGTTCGGCGTTATAGGCGAGGTTGAAGGCTTTCAGGTCCGGGTCGCCGTTCTTGATGGCCACGCGGTCCCAGGCCGCTTCCCTGGCCGGGTCGTTGAAAGCGCGCACGCTGCTGTCGGCCTTGTCGTTCCAAGAGGCCTCGCCGCGCTTGCGGGCGTCGGCGGAGAGGTGGAAAAAGCCGCCGTCGCCGAGCTTGAAACCCTGGTCGCCGGCCACCTTGATCGTTTCCCCCTGGCCGGAAAACAACTGGCCGTAACTGGTTTCCAGGTGTCCGCCGCTATTGCCGGCCTTGAGGATGATATTGATTACCCCGGCCACGGCATCGGAACCGTACTGGGCCGCCGCGCTGTCTTTAAGCACCTCGATATGGTCCACCGAACTGACCGGGATCAGGTCGATGTCCACCGCATTGGCGCCGCTGTTGTCGATCGACCCGCGCTGGCCGGTGGCGCCGTTGTGTCGGCGTTTGCCGTTGACCAGCACCAGGGTATAGGCCGGGCCGAGGCTGCGGTTGCTCAGCGGACGCGTCACCGAGTTGTAGCCGGCGATATTGGTGCCGAAGTTGAACGACGGCAGCAGCTTGGCAATCGCCTCGGACAACTCGGCGCGCCCGGTCTTGAGCAGCTGTTCGCTGTTGATCACGTCAATCGGCGCCGGGCTGTCGGCCACGGTGCGTTGCTGGCCACGCAAACCGGTGGAGATCACGGTCACCGTATCGAGCTTGGCCTCGTCGGCGGCGGCCTCGGCGAAGGAGGGTGCGCCGGCCAGCAGCAGGGAACTGGTCAGCAGTGACAGGTGGAATCTTCTGCGGGGTAGGGGGGCGGCGATGTCTGGCATGTCGGAAAGGGTCCATGTAAGCCTGCTGAAGGCTCCTGGTGATCGGGGGTACGTCCTCCGCCAGGCATGGGGTCGGTGTGTGGAATGAAGATATCCCTATAAAAAACCGTGGGGAAAGTCTTTTTTGGAATAAGCTAATTATTAGATATTGTTATCTTGCGAATTTATAAGATCATCTATTTTTATTATGTGCAGGGCCTTGGCGTGGGTTGAGTGTTCGACATCCAAAACATCCACGTGGGGTGGCATGCCGGAGGCCGGCGTGAGGATTCCTTGCGGCTGAACGTAAATCTTTAGTCTGGCTGGCGCCGGCTGTAAATGAGACTACGATAGTCTCCATCAAGTGCCGGGCAATGCTATCCATAGGGTGTTGTTTTTGTGGGCACCCGTTGGGCATACATTCAATTGAATGGGTTTCAGGCTTTTATGGAGCGAGCCAGCACGGACTGATGAAGTATTTACGCTGGGTTTTTCATCGTAAGCGTGAACGCATGCAGGAGCGGTAATGGCAGACAAGGATGTGCTGCAAACCCTTGAAGGTGTGCTGGATTGCCTGTCGGGCGCGGTTGTGGTCCTGGATCGATCTGCCCGGGTCGTGTTGGGCAACCCTGGGTTTTCAAGGTTGCAGTGCCAGAACGGCGTCCCTCCCGAGACGACCACTGAGTTTCTCTCCTTGCTGCGCCCCCAGGACAGCCGGCTTTTTTATGCGGCACTGGAAAAGGCCGATGGGCGATCCCGGGTGTGTTTCGAGGCGACCGCGAGGCAGTCCGGCCGGTTGAACCTGTCGATGACACCGTGGCGCGACGACTATTTTATTGTTGAAATCCTTCCCCTGCCTGGGCCCCCAACCGCGCATTCCCACAGCGAGCGCTTCTCCGAGATCCCCCTTGAAGCCATTTTCGATTCCTCCGGCACCGGCTTGGCGCTTGTGTCACTGGACGGTCGTTGGCTGAGGGCCAACAGCGTCATTTGCAGGCTGCTTGGCTACAGCGAGGCACAGCTGCAAAACACCACGTTCATGGCATTGACCCACCCCGAAGACCGCGAAGTGGGCAAGCAGCTGATAGAAGAGTTGAAGGGCGGTACACGGCAGGGCGCCACCTTGCATAAACGCTACATCCACCACGACGGCCAGGTTGTCTGGGTGCGCCTGACCGTGGGGCTGGTGCGGGACGACCAGGGGCAGCCGATCTGTTTTGTCTCCCAGCTGGAAGACATCACCGAGAACTGGCAGCTTCGCGAAACCTTGCTGGGCAGCGAGCTGAAATTCCTCACCCTGGCGGAGAATTCACCCAACATCATTGTGCGCTACGATCGCAACCTGTCGCGTACGTACGTCAACCCGACGTTCCTGCTCTTGACCGGCATGTCTTATGACGAAGCCATAGGCGCCGGCCCCGAGGAGCAGCCCGGCGATTACCTCGACCATCTGCGCCATGTGGCATCCACAGGCCAGACCGCTCAATTCCTCAACAGTTGGCCGGCCGGCCCCGGTGGTGAAGCGGTGAGTTGTGTCGTCAGCCTGATGGCTGAGCGCAGCCCATCCGGTGAGGTGGCAGGCGTGCTGGCACTGGCCCACGACATCACTGAGTTGCGCAAACAGCAAGTGCTTGAGGACGCACGTCTGCGCATCTTCGAAACAATGGCCACGGGCGCCTCACTGGACGAAACCCTGGGGTTGCTGGTGAGTTATCTTCAACTGGCCTTGCCTCACTGCTCCTGTGGCGTCGTGCTTGCTGACCCGCAAAGCCCCGGCTCGGGGGAGTCCATGGCTTCTTCCCCAGGCTGGTACGAGCCCATCCTCGGCAATCAGGGGCAGGTCCTTGGGGCTTTCGCGTTGTCGCGCTCACCCGGTTCTGCGCTGGACGAGAGCGACCGGCAGCGCGTGCGCCAGACCTGTCACATTGCCGCGATTGCCATCGAGCGCTGGCGCTCCGAATCCTTGCTCAGGGAGCGCGAGCGCCGCTACCGGGATATTTTCGACCATACCCTGGACATGTTGTGCCTGCTGGAGGCTGCGCCACGGGGTGAGCTGCGCTGTGTCGAGGTCAATCCGGCCCTGTTGCAGGTGCTTGGGAAACCCCATGGCGAGGTTATTGGCGAGACGCTGGCGTCGATATTTGGCCGGCTCAACGCGGAAAGAATCCAGACCCTCCATGACCAATGCAGGGCCGCCGAACGGGTGGTGGAGTCTGAGGAGAGCATGGTGCTGCGCAACGAAGTGCGCAACCTGCACTTTACCCTGGTGCCGGTGGCCGACTCGGGGCGCGAGGGCCAGCGGGTGTTGGTGATCGGTCGTGATGTGACCCATTTGACCCGGGCCCGGCAGAAAGAACTGGAACGCCAGCACGACATCAACGCCCTGGTGGAAAACAGCCCGGACGCCGTCGCGCGCTTGAGTGTTTTCGGGGAGGTGCTCTACGTCAATGCGCAGTTGCGAAAATGGGTGGGCGGGGCCTGGCCGGAACTGATGGGCATGCCCATGGATGAAGTGGTGCCGCTGAACGCCCAGTCCCAGCTTTTTCGAGAATTGGTGGCCCAGGTGATTCGCCAGAACAAAGCCACGGAACAGGAGTTCTTATTGTCGGGTTTGAAAACCGCGCCCAAGGTGGTGTTGATCCACTTTGTTCCCGAGGTCGACGGCCAGCGGGTCGTCAGCGTGCTGGCCGTCGGGCGCGATATTTCCAAGCTGCGCGCGGCGGAGCGGCGCCTGGCCAATTCCAACGCGCAATTACGCGACCTGTCGACCCGCCGGGAAACGGCGCGGGAAGAGGAACGCAAACTGATTGCCCGGGAGATCCATGACGAACTGGGGCAGCACCTGACGGCGCTGCGCATGGGCATCTCGTTGCTGAGGTTTCAGTTCGGCACCGATACGCCTGAACTCACCCCTCAGGTCGAGCGGTTGATGGCGCTGACCGACAAGACCATCCAGGTGGTGCGCAACGTGTCCACGAGCCTGCGCCCCTCCGCGCTGAACCTGGGGCTGGTGTCCGGTCTTGAATGGCTGACAGCCGAATTCGTCACCCTGACCCAGGTCCCCTGTGCGTTGAACCTGCCGCTGATTGCCCTGACCCTTCCGGATACCCACGTGACCGCAGCGTTTCGCATCGTGCAGGAATCGCTGACCAATATCGCGCGTTATGCCGAAGCGACGCAGGTCAGCGTCACCCTGAGCCCGCAGGAGACCCACTGGGTGCTCGAGGTCCAGGACAACGGCAAGGGCTTTGACCCGGATGCCGTCGGCCGCCAGACCCTGGGCTTGGCCGGCATGCGTGAGCGCGGCCTGATGCTGGGCGGCAAAGTGATCATTTTCAGTCATCCTGGGCAGGGCACTACGGTCCAGGCGTTCATTCCGATGCACAAGGATAGGTATTGATGATTCGCATGCTGATCGCCGATGACCACACCATCATGCGCGAAGGGCTCAAGCAACTGTTCTCGCTGGTCGCCGACGTGCAGGTGGTGGCCGAAGCCGAGAGTGGCACGCAACTGATCGAACTGTTGCGCCAGGTCGAGATCGACCTGCTGCTGCTCGACATGAATATGCCGGGTATCAGCGGCGAGATTCTGATTGCGCGCCTGCATACCCAATACCCGAAACTGCCGATTCTGGTGTTGAGCATGCATAACGAAATCCATATCGCGCAACGGGCATTACGCGCCGGTGCACTGGGCTACCTGACCAAGGATCGCGATCCCGAAACCCTGTTGGTCGCGATGCGTCGAGTGGTCAGTGGCCAACGCTACCTCGACCCCGGGCTGGCGGAACAGATCGCGCTGCAAAGCAGTGGCTTGAAGCAGCAGACCTTTGTCGAGAGTTTGTCCGATCGCGAGTTCCAGATCCTGCGCCTGCTGGCGCACGGCATGAGCGTCAACCAGATCGCCGAGCAGTTGGTCATCAGTAACAAGACGGTCAGCACCCATAAGACCCGGCTGATGGAAAAGATGGGGTTCTCCTCCACCGCCGACATTGTGCGTTTCGCCATGACCCTGGGTATTTCGTGAAGCGTGTACGGGGGTAGGGATTTTCCTAGGCGGTTTTCCAGGATCCCTACCCCAGAATAGGGATGCTCCGATGGTGGCAGTGCCATTATCGGGCCAGTATCTCTTTCAAGCAGTCGAATGGCCGGTCAGGTCGTGACGACATGCCTTGACAGGGAGACAGACCGTGAGCGCACCGACACCACCCCCTTCCGCTGCTTTGACCCTGTTTCCGGTTGCGTTCGCGGGCCTGCTGGGCGGGCTTGCGATTGCCTGGAGCGAGCGCTTCAGCATCGGGGCGCTGGCCGCCGGCGGCGCGGTGTTGGCGTTGTGTATCGGCATGGGCCTGTGGGCAAACGGCAGGAGCCGGGCGCAGTGGAGGGGCCTGCAGCAGCTCGATCAACAGGCATCCATTGCTCCGGCACTGGCCGTCGATAACGGCCTGGCACAGGTGTGCGTCAGCGTGCTGCCGATCTGGTCGCGGCAGATAGAAGCGGCGCGTTCGATCAGTGAAACCTCGATTCTCAGCCTCAGCGAGCGTTTTGGCACGCTGTCATCCAACATCAGCCACAGCGTCTCCAGCAATGGCGGCCAGGACGCTTCGCAACAATTGGTCGACTTGCTGGAGGTCGGCCAGGCCGACCTCAACTCCATCGTCATGGCCCTGCGCGCCGCGCTCACCAATAAGGAGAATGAGCTCAAGGAAGTCATGCAGCTCTCGAGCTTCACCGAGCAGCTTCAGCAGATGGCCAAGTTTGTCGGTGACATCGCCAGTCAAACCAACCTGCTTGCCCTCAACGCGGCTATCGAGGCTGCGCGAGCCGGGGAGGCGGGGCGAGGGTTTGCGGTGGTCGCCGATGAAGTGCGCAAGTTGTCGAGCATGTCCGGCGAGACCGGGCGCAAGATCAGCGAAACCGTGATCACCGTCAACGCCGCCATCGCCCGCACGGTGCAGATGTCCCGCCACCACGCCGAACAAGACACCCTGACCCTCGCCGATTCGGAGCGCGTGGTGTCGGAGGTTATCGAACATTTTCGCACGACCGCCCAGACCATTGTGCGCAACAGCCATGACCTGCAGCAGCAGAGCGCCAACGTCGCCGACGAGATTGCCCAGGTGCTGGTTGCCCTGCAGTTCCAGGACCGCGTCAGCCAGATGCTGACCTTGATTACCCGCGACCTCGACAAATTGCAGCAGCAGTTGGACGAACGTCATGAGTCGAGCCTCAGCGGACAGTCCCTGGCGCCAATGAGCAGTGACCGTTGGCTGCAGGAGCTGTCAACGGCCTACACCATGCCGGAGCAGCACGCCATTCATGGTGGTAAAGCGCCTGCCCAGGCCGATGCCAACGAAATCACGTTTTTCTAGAGGAGTTTTTCCGATGAGCAAGACCATTCTGATCGTCGACGACTCGGCCTCCATCCGCCAGGTGGTGAGCATCACCCTCAAAGGCGCCGGTTACGACGTGATCGAAGGCTGTGATGGCAAAGACGCCCTGAGCAAACTGGACGGCCGCAAAATCCACCTGATTGTCAGTGACGTGAACATGCCCAACATGGATGGCCTCAGTTTCGTCAAGGCGGCCAAGCTGTTGCCGGCCTACAAGTTCACGCCGGTCATCATGCTGACCACCGAAGCCAGCGATGCGATGAAGCAGCAAGGCCAGGCCTCCGGCGCCAAGGCCTGGATGGTCAAGCCCTTCCAGCCTGCGCAAATGCTGACCGCCGTCTCCAAGTTGATCCTGCCATAGCGATGACCAGCGACCGCTGGCCAGGAGGTTTACATGAAAAGCGCCGTCCCGATGCTACGTCGAATCCAGGTCATGGAAGGCCCCCTGACGATCTACACGGCTGCCGAGCAAAAGGACGTGCTGTTGTCGTTGTTTCCCCTGGCCCATGAAGTGGAGTTGGACCTGTCCAGTGTCGATGAACTCGACAGTGCCGGTTTGCAGCTGTTGATCCTCATCAAGCGCGAGTCTCTCAAGGAAGGCACCCAGTTGTTGCTGAGCAACCCCAGTTCGACGGTGAGCGAAGCTTTTCGCCTCAGCGGCCTTGACGACTACTTCACCAATGCGAGTTTCACCCAGTCGGTCGGAGCGTAAGCGTATGAACATGGATGACGTGCTGCAGACGTTCATTGCCGAAAGTCGCGAGCTTCTGTTGCAAATGGAAGATGCGCTGCTGCAGATCGAGAAGTCGCCCCAGGACCTGGACACCATCAACGGCCTGTTCCGCGTGGCCCACACCATCAAGGGGTCGGCCGGCCTGTTTGGCTTGATGCCGATCGTTGAGTTCACCCATGTCGCCGAAAGCGTGCTGGACCGGGTGCGCAGCCTGGAAGTGCGCGTCGACGAGGCGTTGAGTGCGTTGTTCCTCGACGCCCGTGACCATATTGGCCAATTGATCGACCTGCTGGCCGAGGACGGCAACCTGGATCGCCTGGACGAACCAGTGCGGGCTCAGGGTCAATCTATCATTGAGCGGCTGTCGCTGTATCTGGACGCGGCGGTCTCGACCTCGGCGCCGGCCCTTCAAGCGCCGGCGCCGGCGGATGAGCCAGGCGGCAGTCCCGGCCATTGGCATTTGTCGCTGCGCTTCGGCCCGGATGTGTTGCGCAATGGCATGGACCCCTTGGCGTTCCTGCGTTACCTGAGCACGCTGGGGCGTTTGCTGCACACCGTTACCTTGTTCGATGGGTTGCCGCCCATGACCGCCATGGACCCGGAAACCAACTACCTCGGGTTTGAACTCGCACTGGCCAGCGACGCGTCCCTGGAGGTCATCGATGGCGCCTTTGATTTTGTCCGCGAGGACGCGCTGGTTCGCATCCTTGCACCGAATGCCACGGTGCAGGCGTGTCGGACCCATCTCGACGGCTTGCCGGAAGATAACGCCACGCTGGTCGAGCTGCTGGTGCGTTGCGGCACATTGACCGAGGCCCAGGCCTTGCTCGTGACCCAGGACGCCGAGCAGGCACCGGTCGAAACGCGCAGCGAGCCTGATGTCCAGGAGTCGACAACGCCGCCGGTCAAGGCCGGCAAAAGCGCGGCGAGCAACGAAGGCAACCTGATTCGGGTTGATGCCGCCAAGCTGGACCAACTGATCAACCTGGTCGGCGAGCTGATCATTGCCGGTGCCGGCGCCAACCTGGTGGCGGTACGCAGTGGGATTGGCGAGATGATCGAAGCCACCAGCCTGTTATCGCGGCTGGTCGAGGAAGTCCGCGACTCGGCGCTGACCCTGCGCATGGTGCAGATCGGCGCAACCTTCACGCGGTTCCAGCGGGTGGTGCGGGACGTCTCCAAAGAGTTGGGCAAGGACATCGTGCTGCACATCGGCGGCGGTGAGACCGAGCTGGACAAGACCGTCGTCGAACGCATTGGCGACCCGCTGACCCATTTGGTGCGCAATGCCATGGACCACGGCATCGAGCCTGCGTCGACGCGCCTCCAGCGGGGCAAGCCGGCCCAGGGCACGGTCCGCCTGAATGCCTATCACGAATCCGGCAGCATCGTGATCGAGGTGTCCGACGACGGCGGTGGCCTGGCCAAGGACAAGATCCTGGCCAAGGCCCGTGAGCGTGGTTTGGTGGGAGAGGGCCAGCAGCCGTCGGACAAAGACATTCTGAATCTGATTTTCGAGCCGGGATTCTCCACCGCCGACCAGGTCAGCAACCTGTCCGGCCGTGGCGTAGGCATGGACGTCGTGAAGCGCAATATCACGGCGTTACGCGGCAGTGTCAGCCTCGAGAGCGAAGTCGGGCAGGGCACCACGGTGCGCATCCGCCTGCCGCTGACGCTGGCGATCATTGACGGTTTCCTGATCGGGGTGGGCAAGGCTTCTTACGTGATTCCGCTGAACATGGTGGAGGAGTGCATCGAGCTGGCACCTCAGCGGGGCACCGAAACCGGCTACCTGGACCTGCGGGGCGAGGTGCTGCCGATCCTGCGGCTGCGCGACATGTTTGATGTGCAAGAGCCTGGAGGCAACCGGGAAAACGTGGTCGTCGTGCAATACGCAGGCTTGCGTGCCGGCCTGGTGGTCGATCGCCTGCAGGGGGAGTTCCAAACCGTGATCAAGCCACTGGGCAAAGTGTTTGGTGATGCCCATGGGCTGGGCGGGTTCACCATCCTCGGAAGTGGAGCCGTTGCGCTGATCCTGGATATCCCGAATTTGCTAGGACAGGTTGCCAAGGAAACCCCCCATCGTTCGATCCCAAGCCCTTTATCGACTCATTGAAGCGTCATCAGGAGTGCCTCGCCATGACTGTTATCAGAAATATCATGTTGCTGGTTTTCACAGCCATGCTGGGTGTCTTCGTGTTGGGTGGCACCAGCCTGTACCTGGCCGGTGAAATCAATACGAGCGCCAGCTATGCCAACGTCAATACGGTGCCCAGCCTGCTGGAGATCGACCGCGCCGCCGCGGCCTTCACCGACCTGCATGCCTTGCAATGGCAACGCTTGAACGAGACCGACAAAAACAGCGTGCCGGCTTACGCGGCCAGCGTGGCGCAGGATTTCAGCGCCGTTGGCAAAGCCCTGGATCGCTATCAGGCCGAGTTGACCTCCGACGAGCACGATGCGGCGTTGTTGAAACAACTGCGCGGCCACTTGGCTGAGTTTGCGGCGTTGCAGACCCACTTCGACAAGCTCATCGATGACGGTGACCAGGCCGCGGCCCGTGCATTGATCGAGACCAGCCAGCCCCTGCAGACCGCCGTGCTCACGGCGATCGGCGAGCTGCGTGAATACAACCTGGAACTGGGGCGCAAGGGCCAGGTGCTCGCCACCACCACCGAGAAGAACGCACGCACCCTCATCCTGCTGGTGAGCGGCCTGACCCTGGTGGCTACCCTGCTGATCGGCGTCTTGCTGGGGCGCAATCTGATGCGCCGGCTCGGGGCGGAACCTACCGTGGTGCAAGCCTATGCGGCACGCCTATCGGCCGGCGAATTGAATGCCAAGGCGACGCTCAGGGCGGGAGACACCACCAGCCTGATGGCGAGCATGCAGCAGTTGGGCGCGAACCTGCATGAATTGATCGTGGAGATGGACCGTATGTCCAGTGAGCACGACAAGGGCGAGATCGATGCACAGATCGATGCCGGCCGCTTTCATGGCAGTTACCGCTCCATGGCCCAGGGCATCAACGATATGGTCAACGGCCACATCGCGGTGAAGAAAAAAGCCATGGCCTGCATACGCGCCTTCGGTAACGGTGATCTGTCTGCGCCCCTGGAACAATTCCCCGGCAAAAAAGCCTTTATCAACGACAGCATCGAGCTGTTGCGCAGCAACATCCTGGCGCTGATCAATGAAATGCAGCACATGTCCAGCGAGCATGAAAAAGGTGACATTGACGTGATGATCGATGTCGAGCGCTTCGCGGGTTCGTATCGGGATATCGGCCAGGGCATCAATGACATGGTCAACGGCCATATCAACGTGAAGAAAAAGGCCATGGCCTGTATTCGCGCGTTCGGCGAAGGGGATTTGTCCGCGCCCCTGGAGCGTTTCCCTGGCAAGAAAGCCTTTATCAATGAAAACGTCGAGCAACTGCGCGCCAATATCCTGGCCCTTGTGGAAGATACCAGCGAGATCAGCGACAGTGCGCTGATCGGCAAGCTGGACACCCGCCCTGACGCCGCCCGGCACCAGGGCGATTTCCGCCGCATCATCCTCGGTATCAACGGTTCTCTGGACGCGATCATCGTACCGATCACCGAGGCCATGGAGGTGCTGTCGGCGATGGCCGCCGGCGACCTGACCCGCAGCATTACCGGCGACTACCAGGGCAAGTTCCTGGAGCTGAAGCACTCGGTCAATGGCACCGTGGAAAAACTCTCGGAAATCATCGGCGAAGTGCGCGGCTCGGCGGACTCGCTGTCGAGTGCTTCGGAAGAGATTTCCGCCACCGCCCAAAGCATGGCCCAGTCGGCTTCCGAGCAGGCGGCATCGGTCGAACAGACCTCGGCGTCGATGGAGCAAATGTCAGCGTCCATTTCCCAGAACACCGAAAATGCCAAGGTCACCGACGGCATGGCGGGCAAAGCCAACAAGGAAGCCTCGGAAGGCGGTCGAGCCGTGAAGGACACCGTGGCGGCGATGAAAACCATCGCCGAAAAAATCGGCATCGTCGATTCCATTGCCTACCAGACCAACTTGCTGGCGCTCAACGCGGCAATCGAAGCGGCACGGGCCGGCGAGCATGGCAAAGGCTTTGCGGTGGTCGCGGCCGAAGTGCGCAAACTGGCGGAGCGCAGCCAGATTGCCGCACAGGAAATCAGTGAGGTGGCCAAGAACAGCGTGGCCTTGGCCGAACGGGCGGGCAACCTGCTGGACGAGATTGTGCCGTCGATTGCCAAGACCTCCGACCTGGTGCAGGAAATTGCGGCTGCCTCGGAAGAACAATCCATCGGTTCCGAACAAATCAACAGCGCGATGTCGCAGATGAGCCAACTGACCCAGCAAAACGCGTCGGCCTCCGAGGAGCTGGCGGCGACGGCCGAGGAAATGAGTGGCCAGGCCGAGCAGTTGCAGGAACTCATGGGGTTTTTCACCGTGCAAAGCAAACGTGCCGGGCGCAATGTCTCGATGCCCCAGATCAGCCGAGCCATGTCCACCCAGGACCTGGACAGTCGCTCCTCGGACGGCGGTTTCGTCCGCTTCGGGAGTTGACCCATGGGCACCTCAGCGGGCATGCAGGGCGCTGTCGAAGCTACGTCGCCAGTGGATGAACCCTTGCAGTACCTGACCTTCCTGGCGGCCGAGGAGATGTACGCGGTCAATACCCTGAGCGTTCGTGAAATCATCGAATACAACCAGGTGACCAGCGTACCAATGATGCCGGAATTCCTGCGGGGGGTTATCAACCTGCGCGGCTCGGTGGTGCCGGTCGTGGACCTCAAGGCGCGTTTCGGCAAGGGCACGACGGTACTGGGCAGTCGCACCTGCATCGTCATCCTTGAGGCGGCGAAGGAGGGCGAATCCCAGGTCCTGGGGGTGGTGGTGGACTCGGTCAGCGAAGTGATCGAGATACTCGAGATCGATATCAAGCCCGCTCCGGCGTTCGGCAATCACATTCGCACCGACTTCATCGGGGGGATGACCAAGGTGCGAGGCGAGTTCGTCACGCTCCTGCAGATCGAGCATGTGCTGTGTGTCGATGAGATAGCCGGCCTGATCGCTGTCTAGGTATCTCCCCGGCGGATAGAGCTGTTGTGGTGAGCGGGCTTGCCCAGCGCCGGGGTGCGAAGCGCCCCTGATGAAGACGAAAACGTATGTGACCCGAGGTGAATCATGGCCCCACCCATCGACAGTCCAGGCAATGCCAGCGTCTCGAGCCCGAGCCAGTACCTCACCTTTGTGCTGGGGGAGGAGATGTTCGCCGTGGGCACGCTCAACGTTCGGGAAATCATCGAATACGGGCCGATCACCAGCGTGCCGTTGCTGCCTCCCAGCATACGTGGGGTGATTAACCTGCGTGGCGCGGCGGTGCCCGTGCTCGACCTGGGGGTGCGCTTTCGCGGCGAACGCTCGGTGCAGACTCCAAGGACCTGCGTTGTGATTATCGAGGTGCAGGCCAATGCCCAGCGCAAACCAGTGGGCATCATTGTCGATGCGGTCAGCGAGGTCCTGGAAATCGCCGACCAGGACATCGAGCCGTCGTTGAATTTCGGCACCGATGTCAGGGCCGACTTTTTACTGGGCATCGGCAAACTGGAGAGCGGTTTCGTGCTGTTGCTGGACATCGGTCGCGTGTTGTCCCTGGAACAGGTCGATGCGCTGGTCAACCTTGAGTCTTCGCTACCTTCGATCGCCTGAACAGGCTGGGGGAATGTCCTGATGAACGTGATCCTCTCTGACGCCGAGTTCGTGCAGTTTCGTGACCTCATCTATCAAATCGCCGGCATCAGCCTGTCCGATGCCAAGAAACAGTTGGTGAGCGCTCGCCTGGCCAAGCGACTGCAGGTGTTCAAGCTCAATACCTACGGCGCTTACTACAAGGTGCTGATGAAGGACAGCGTGGAGTTGCAGGTCGCGGTGGACATGCTGACCACCAACGAGACCTACTTTTTCCGTGAGCCCAAGCATTTTGATTTCCTGCGCGATGTAGCGTTGCCCGAGCTGCGGGGCAGCGGGCCGTTGCGCATATGGAGTGGCGCCTGCTCGACCGGCGAAGAACCCTATACCCTGGCGATGGTGCTGGCGGACAACCTCGCCGGCCGGCCCTGGGAGATTGTCGCGTCGGACATCAGCAGCCGGGTATTGGAAAAAGCCCGCCTTGGGCGTTATCCCCTCGACGGCATACGCGGCATCCCTGAGGCGCTGTTGAACAAGTATTGCCTCAAGGGCGTGGGCGCCAACCACGGTTGTTTCATGGTCGACCCGGCGCTGGCGGCGAAGATCGATTTCCAGTCGATCAATCTGAATAACCCGCTGCCGAAACTGGGGATGTTCGATGTGATCTTCCTGCGCAACGTGATGATCTATTTTGACAACGACACCAAAGTGCAGGTGGTCAAGCGCCTGGTCAGTCACCTCAAGCCGGGCGGGTACTTTCTGGTCAGCCATTCGGAGAGCCTCAACGGCATTACCGATCAGCTGCGGCTGGTCAAGCCTTCCATCTACCGGAGGCCGCATGCCTGACCGTCGACCGCCCAACGAGGTGTTCCTGAATCCCGGCGATTGGTTTTTCGGCTCGGGTGCGATTCGCCTGCGTACGGTGCTGGGATCCTGTGTTGCATTGGTGTTCTGGCATCCCCGGCGCTTGCTGGGGGGCATGTGTCACTACCTGCTGCCACAGCGCGCCGTGACCAAACAGGGCGTCCTGGATGGTCGCTACGGCAACGAAGCCTTTGAACTGTTGCTCGCTCGAATACAGTCGATCAAGGCCCTGCCGACGGAGTTCAGGATCAGCGTATTCGGCGGTGGAAACATGTTTCCCGGGCTTGTGCGCTCGGACAATGATTACGTCGGCCAGCGCAATGTCGAACAGGCCATGCGCCTGCTCGACCTGCATCAGTTGCGGTGTCAACACTTCCATGTGGAAGGCGTGGGTTATCGGACGATTGTGTTCGATCTGGCCAACGGCGAAATCGAACTCAACTACCTGGCCTTGAAGTGAACCCCCAGCAGCCCTCGTGGAGAGCGTGCGACATGAGCCTTATCAAAGTGCTGATCATTGATGATTCCGCCGTGGTGCGTCAGGTGCTGACGGCGACCCTGGGGCAAGACCCCGCTATCGAGGTTATCGGCGCGGCGGCAGACCCGGTGTTCGCCATGGACAAAATGAACAAGCAATGGCCGGATGTGATTGTGTTGGACGTGGAGATGCCACGGATGGATGGCATCACGTTCCTCAAGAAGTTGATGGCCGAACACCCCACGCCCGTGGTCATCTGCTCCACGCTGACCGAAAAGGGTGCGGCCACCACCATGCAGGCGCTGGCGGCCGGCGCGGTCAGCATTGTGACCAAGCCACAACTCAACCTGCGCCAGTTTCTCACCGACAGTGCCGATGAATTGGCGGGGGCCGTCAAGGCCGCCGCGCGGGCCAACATGAAACGCATGGTGCCTTCCAGCGAACGCGCTCCCGCCAGGCTGACGGCCGACGTCATATTGCCGGCGGGCACCCAGGCAATGGCGCGCACCACCGAGAACATTGTCGCCATTGGGACGTCCACGGGCGGCACCCAAGCCCTGGAGTTGGTGTTGACCGCCTTGCCCAGGGTCTGTCCGGGCATCGTCATCGTGCAGCACATGCCCGAACACTTCACCGCTGCGTTTGCCGAGCGCCTCAATCGACTGTGCGAGATCGAGGTCAGGGAGGCGAAGAACGGTGACCGGGTTATCCCCGGTTGTGCACTGATTGCCCCCGGTGGCCGGCACATGGTGCTCAAGCGCAGCGGTGCCCAATACCAGGTGGAAATTGTCGACGGACCTCCGGTCAGCCGGCATCGACCTTCCGTTGATGTACTGTTTCGTTCGGTGGCCCGCAGTGCCGGGAGTAACGCGCTGGGGATCATCATGACGGGGATGGGCGACGATGGCGCCCGGGGCCTGAAGGAAATGCACGACAACGGCGCCCGCACCCTGGGCCAGGATGAAGAGTCCTGCGTGGTGTATGGCATGCCCAAGGAGGCGTTCAAGCTCGGTGCGGTGGAGCGTGAGGTGCCCCTTGAGCAGATCTCGGCGGCGATTCTGCAATCCATGCACCAGCGGCGCTGACGGTTCGGGGTTCTGTGCTGATTGATAAGGCGCTCCGGCAATCCGCCTCGGGCCAGCCTGGGGTTTCAGTATGGGTCATGGTGGGCTCAGGGCAGGGAATCAATGGCCTGTAACACCGCACAGGCGATGGTCTTCGTAATCGTTCGCCGCTGGGCGTTATCGAGCATCGGGCTTAACCAGGTGGGTAGACTGTTCAGCATGGGCAAAATGGCCGTGAGCGCGCCCTCGCGCAACGGCCCGCCCGGTGGATGGCCTGCCTGGCCGATCAGATCCATTATTTCCGACTCATAGGCCCGTCGCAGTTGCTGGACGCTTGCCTGCATCGGGTCGCCCAGGCAATTGGCGTCCATGACCGCCAGCTTGAAGTGTCCGGTCATGTGTTCATGCAATTGAAGGTGACAGTCGATCAGTTGGGCCAGGCGTTGGTCGGGTGCCAATCGGCGATTCTTGATGCCGTGCACCTGGGACAACAGGGTTTGATACAGCTCCATCAGCAGTTCGTAAAGCAGCGCCTCTTTGCTTTCCACATGGTGATAGATCGCCCCCGGGCTTATGCCGACATGGGCGGCGAGTTCACGCATGCTGACCTGGTTGAAACTGCGCTCCTTGAATAACTCCGAGGCTTTGCGCTGGAAGTCTGATCGGTTCAGCACACGCTTTGCCCCGTATTGCGCGCACGCCTGGCGCTCCGGCACGCCGGCCACGGGTTCATGTCCCGGGCGCCTGCTGCCGGGCAATTTCCTGATTGCGCAGGATAAAGCGCTGCAACTTGCCACTGGGGGTCTTGGGGAGTTGCTCGACGAACTCCACTTCCCGGGGATAGGCATGGGCGGCCAGGCGCTGCCTTACATGCAGGCGCAGTACTTCGGCCAGCTCGGCGCTGGGCTGGTACTGGCTGTCGAGCACGACAAAGGCTTTGATCAGCTCGGTGCGTTGCGGGTCGGGCTTGCCGATCACCGCCGCCTCGATCACCGCCGGGTGTTCGATCAGCGCGCTCTCGACGTCGAACGGCCCGACGCGGTAGCCGGACGTGGTGATCACATCATCGTTGCGGCCGACGAAGCTGATACTGCCGTCGTCATTCAGCTCCACACTGTCGCCGCTGAGGTAATAGCGCCCCACAAAGGCCCGGGTGGGCATACCCAGGTAGCCGTCGAACCAGCACAGGGGCGAGCGTTCGCGATCCACCGCCAGGACGCCCGGCTGACCCGCCGGCAATTCCCGATGCGCGTCGTCCAGCACGACGATGCGGTAGCCGGGCACCGCATAACCCGCCGAGCCCTCACGGACCGGGTGACGCAAACCATGGTGATTGCACAACACCATGCCGATTTCCGTCTGGCCGTAATGATCGTGAATGGTCACGCCGAGTTGCTCGGCAAACCAGCGGATCACGTGTGGGTTGAGCGGCTCGCCGGCACTGCTGACGGCACGCAGGCGGCCGCGCACGGCGTCGGCGAACGCTGCCCCCTCGGCAATCAACAGGCGATAGGCCGTCGGGGAGCCGGCCAGATTGCTGACGGCGTACTTGGCAATGACTCGGCACGTACTCTCCACCGTAAAAGGGCCGTTGTAGAACAGCGTGGCATGACCACAGGCCAGCGGGCCGGTCACCGCGTAATACAGGCCATAGGCCCAGCCGGGATCGGCCAGGTTCCAGAAGCGGTCGTCCTGCTGCAGGCCAATGGAGTCGCGTATATAACCCTTGAAGGCGAGAATGGCGCGCAACGGCACTTCCAGAGGCTTGGCCGGCCCCGTGGTACCCGATGTGCACATCAACAGGAATGGCGCGCTGGCGTCCAGCAGTACCGGTTCGCACTCGACGTCTTGGCCGTCCAGGATGCTCCAGAACGGATAATCGCTGGGGTTCTGCGGGCCCCCGCCGGTTACGATCACGCTTGGGCAGTTGCCGATCTCATCCAGCTTGGGACGGTTCTGCGCATCCGTCACGATCCAGCGCGCGTTGAAGCAGCCCAATCGTTGCTCGATCGCCTTGGGACCAAATGCGGTGAAGAGCGGTTGATAGACCGCGCCCACCCGCCAGGTCCCCAAGATGGCAATCAGCAGTTCAACCGTGCGCGGCATCAGGCCGGCGACGCGGTCGCCCGGTTTTACCCCTTGCTCACGCAAGAAATGGCCGAAGCGGGCGGCGCTGGCCTGCAATTGGCTGAATGTGTATTGGGCGGCGCTGCCATCCTGTGCTTCGCAATACAACGCCACGGCGTCGTCGTGGGCGTGCCGGTCGCAGCATTCGACGCAGGCGTTCAGGGCAGTCAGGTCACCTTGCAAAGCCAGTTCGGCGGTCTGTTGGTAATTGAAGGATGTGGCCACAGCTTGATAATCACGCATAACGATACCTGGTTCTTATTGTTGGGTTTGTACGGCCAATAGTTGCGCTGCTCACGACTCGGCGCGGTGGCGCTAGCTGTCCATCATGTCGGCCGCTTGTTGGGTCGCCTGGCTGGTGCGGGTCGCCAGCTTGCGAACTTCATCGGCGACCACCGCGAACCCGCGTCCGGCGTCGCCAGCGCGGGCGGCTTCAATGGCGGCGTTCAAGGCCAACAGGTTGGTCTGGCTGGCGATGCCCTGGATGGTGGCGACAATGTGCGTCAGCTTGCGCAGGGTCTCCTGCATCACTCGGTGCTGGTGTTCCTGAGCCTCACGCATGCTGTTTTCTTCATGGTGGGCATGGATATCGGTGATGGCACCCACCACCCTTTGCGGGGAGCCGTCCTCTGCGCGTCGCGTCTGCCCACGGCCGCGAAACCAGCGGTAATTGCCACTGCTGTGCTTGAGCCGATAATCGACATCAAAGGGTGTTTTACCGCTGTGGTCTTCGACGTGGGCGACAAACGCCGCGATTGCCCGTGCGCTGTCGTCTGGATGCAAGCGTGAGGTCCAGCTTTCCAATGTGTTGGGAAATTCCTCAACCGTGGTGTACCCCAGCAGTCGCCGCATTTGCGAAGACCACCAGATGGTGTTGTTCGGGTTCGCCGGGTCACCCGCCACCACCTCAATGTCCCAGAGCCCGTCATGGAGCATTTCACGGGAAATCTCGAAGCGTGTGGCCGCCAGTTCGAGTGACTCTTCGTGCAGGCGCTGTTCATGAATGTCACGCAGGCTTCCGCCGATGGCGACCGGTACGCCTTGCGCATCGCGGCGCGCCACACCGCTGATCCTGCACCAACGATAGTCACCGTCTGATGCAAGGGCCATGCGTACGTCCAGCGCAAAGGGCGTTCGCCCGCTGCGATCAGCCAGGTGCCGGGCCAGCGCGTCGAGAAAGCGTTGCCGGTCCGTCGCGTGCAGGTGCTCGTTCCAGCGACCAAGTTGATCAATACCTTGGGTCGGGATCGACGCGGACCCTGTCCACTTCATAGCCCACTCCGGTGCGGGTGCAGCCATACCTGCCGGTTGCAGTTCCCAAAACAGTTCACCTGCGCCTTGGGCGATAAGTGCCCAGCGCGCTTCCTGCTCCTGCAAAAGCGCGTCGCGGCGGGCCAGGTGCTCGGTCAATTGGGTGGCTTCCAATGCCAGCGCGTGTGTCTGTGCTTTCAGGGCTCGCCGCTCTTGCAGCAATGTCTCGACGCCCGCCAGGATGCGTCGCAATAACGGGTTGCTCGACGACAGCGGTGTACTCGCCTGGTCAGGCTCATCCAGTCTGTCGGCAAGCGGAGCCAATACCCAGCGGTTGGTTCGGCTGAAAAAGAGCATGGGGCACCTCTATCTCGGATCAAATGGGGGCAATCGCCATGGGCTGTGTGGGGGTGCGGGCAAGGGCCTGTCGGTCAAAGGCGGTCGCCCCCGGCAGTGCCTGCCAGGCCAGTGGGCCGGCGGCGATTTCCTGGGCGCTCAGCAGGCAGTGGTCGAGCTCGCGCTGTAACGCGTCGGTGTCGAGGCCCTGGCCGATAAACACCAACTCCTGCCGGCAGTCGCCGACCACGCTGTCCCATTTGGCCCTGATGCCCTGCATCCGGTATTCGTCCCGGGGCCATTGCGACGGCTCGATGAAGTTCCACCAGCGCCCGACATAGTCCCATTGGAACCGCTTGCCGCTTTGCACCAGCAGGCCGGTTTCCAGGTGGCGGCTGGCGAGCCAGAAGTAACCTTTGCTGCGCAGCAACCGCCCGTTGCTCCAGGGCTGCTGGAGAAAGGCGAGCAACCGCTGCGGGTGGAAAGGTGCGCGCTCACGGTACACCCAGGACGTCACGCCATAGGTGTCTGACTCGGAGGCCGGCGCGTCTGCCGCCTCCATTTTCCGCATCCAGCCCGGCGACGCCGCGAGGCTGGGTAAATCAAACAGATGGGTGCCGAGGAGGCTGGCTGACGGGATGTTACCGTGGGCCATCGGCATGATCCGCGCCGTCGGGTTAAGCCCCGTGAGGATCGCCTGCACGGCCTGGTACTGCGCAGCATCGATGAGGTCCAGCTTGTTGACGAGAATGACGTTGGCGTACTCCACCTGTTCGATCAGCAGATCGGCCAGGTGGCGCTTGGGTGCGTCTGGCGTGGCGTCATCCTGGTCAATGGTGTGCGGCGATTCGAGCAGTTCCTGGAAACGACTGCCGTCGACCACCGTCACCAAGGTGTCCAGGCGCGCCAGTTCGCTGAGGCTGAAACCCTCAGCGTCAAGGAAGGCGAACGTCTCCGCGACCGGCATCGGCTCGGAGATCCCCGTGGATTCAATCAGCAGGTAATCGAAACGCTGTTGGCGTGCGAGCATACTGATCTGCTCGAGCAAATCGGCGCGCAGGGTGCAGCAGATACACCCGTTGCTCATCTCGATCAGCTCATCGCGACCACGGTGCAGCGCGACATCGCGCTGCACTTCTTCGGCATCGATATTGACTTCGCTCATGTCATTGACGATGACGGCCACGCGCAGGCCTTCGCGATTGCGCAGGATGTGGTTGAGCAGGGTGGTCTTGCCGGCGCCGAGGAAGCCCGAAAGGACCGTCACCGGCAGTCGGCTTGCCTGGGCGCCGTCTGTCATGGGTTCACCGCGCGCGGGCCGGCGGCCTTGTCCAGGTAGCTTTCGAACAGGTCGACCACCACAAAACCCTCATCGGCGGCATCTCCCCACAGGTCCTTCACGGCGAACTCGACGTGGTAGGTGGGTTGATGGGCTGCGCTTACATCGCCATGGCCGATTGCGTCGGGGAACGGCCATTTCTCTGACGTGCGGTGCAGGACCACGCCTTCCTTGCCGCGCACGTAGGCGGGCATGCGGATGTGCCCAGCCACATATTCGTCTCGCACCACCACCCGATCCCCCACCTCGAAGGGCGGCCGCCCCGTGATCGCCGGGCGGCCCTCGGCATGGGCGGGATTCGCCAGCTTGAAGTGGGAGCCCAAGGCCTGATCAAGCTCCGCCTGGGTGATCACGCCGGTTTCGACCAGCAGGGTAGCGGTCGCGATGACGTAGCGTTCGTAGTACTGGGTGCCGACATGCTGGCGCACATCCAGGCGTTCGACGGCGTGACGCACTTCGTCCACGCTGAACTTTTTCAAGTGGTCGGCACCGATGAACATCAAGCTGTAGGCCAGATGCTCCCAGTCCTGCTTGAACACCTGTTTGTAGCTCAGGCTGTTGATGGTGTGGGGGACTTTTCCAAAGCCTTGGAAACCGCCGAGATCGTGAAAGCCATCCATAATCAAAACTCCGGGAGTGAACGATGATGAGGTGTTGTTTTCAGCCCACGCGGGGCAGGGCGACGCCGATCAGCACGTCTTTGGTCACCAGCGCTTGAAGCTGCTCTTCGCTCATGTGTTCTGAGCCTTCCGGCCTGACCGGCAGCACCAGGTAGCGGCTTTCGGCGCTGGTATCCCAGACCTTGACCACCATGTTCCGGGGCAACTCCGTCCCCAGCTCGCGCAGTACCGTGCGCCCCTCCCGGACCAGGCGTGCGCGGAACTCGAAACCCTTGTACCACTCCGGTGGCAGGCCGAGGACCGGCCAGTTGGTGCAGGAGCACAGGCTGCAGACAATCACGTTCTTCAGCGTCGGCGTGTCCTCCAGGGCGACGATGTATTCGCCCTGGGGGCCGGTGTAGCCGAACTGGGCGCAGGCCGCCGTGCCGTCCTTGAGCAACAGTGCCCGGAACTGCGGATCGACCCACGCCTTGGCCACCACACGGGCGCCGTTCTCGGGGCTCCAGCCGTGCTCCATCAATTGCGTGAGCTGCTCGACATAGCCCTCCGGGATGAGTTCCTTGCTCTTGAGGACTTGAAACAATGCCCAGGCTCTTTCGCCGGGCGTTGAAGTCGCTGTATTCATGGGGTCACTCCTATCAGTCAACACGGTGGTAAAAGTCATTGGATTTCTTATTGTTCTACGGGCGCCGGCGGCGCCCGTAGACGGCTCAGAGCGTGCGCCAGTCCACGGAGGCTTCAAACGCCGCCGCAGCCTGGTAAAGGGTGCCTTCGGCATAGTGTCTGGCGACCAGCATCAGCCCGACGGGCAGGCCGTCGACCCGCCCGCATGGAATCGACAGGGCGGGATGCCCGGTGATGTCCTGTGGCGCGGTGTTGCCGATCATTTCCAGCGCGCGCGCCACGTACTCGGTGATCGAGCAATCCGCCGGTGGATGGGGTTGGGCAATGATCGGTGTGGTCGGCATCACCAGCAGGTCGTAGGTCTGCAGCGCCTTGTCATAGCCCTGCCGGGCGAAGCGCGCGAGGTTTTGCGCCTTGGCGTAATAACGTCCGTTGTAGTGGTTCAGCCCGTATTGGCCGACGAACATGCACAGCTTGAGCGACGCGGACAATTGGTCGGCCTGCTCGCGCCAGCCGACCTGTTTGTCCAGCAGGCCGACATCGTAGAGGCCTTTCCAGTTAAAGCCCGCGCCGTTGCCATGCATCATCTGCATGGTCAAGCCTTCGCAGCCGATGGGGTGCCACAACGAGCCCGCCAGGTTGTGCTCGGGAACGGACACCGCCTCGACCTGCGCGCCCAACGCCTCGAGACGGGCGATGGCGTCACGCACTTTCTCGGCGACGCGAGGGTCCTGGTTGGCCAGTGCGAAGCCCTCTTGCAACACACCGATTTTGAGCCCGCGCACGCCCCTCGTCAGGTAGCTGTGATAGTCGTCGACTTGCGGCGCAGCCTGGCGCGGGTCAAGCCCATCCGCGCCGGCCATGGCTTGCAGCATCAGCGCGTTGTCGCGCACGTTGGCGGTAATAGGGCCGACATGGTCGATCGTGGCTTCAATCGCCATGACCCCGGAGTAGGGCACCAGGCCGTGGGTCGGCTTCATGCCGTAGGTGCCGCAGAAGGACGACGGGATTCGGATGGACCCGCCTTGATCTCCGCCAACGGCCATGTCCACCTCTCCGGCCGCGACCAACGCCGCACTGCCCGATGAAGATCCACCGGCGGCATAACCGTGACGATGGGGGTTGTGCACGGGGGCAGGGTCTGAGGTGTGACTGCCGCCGGACAAACAGTAATGCTCACAGGTGGCCTTGCCCAGGATCGTCGCCCCGGCATCCAGCAGACGCGTGACCACAGTGGCGTCGAATGACGGTACGAAACCGGCCAGGGGCGCGGCGCCATTCATCAGCGGCACGCCTGCCAGGGCGATGTTGTCTTTCAGCGCGACGGTTTTGCCGGCCAGCAGGCCCTCCCGGGCCCCGTTCACTTCAGCCCGGTAGTACCAGGCGTTCAACGGGTTTTCCTTGTCCGAGGGCCGATAGCCCGAACTGCGTTCGTAGCGTACGGGCGGAACGAAATCAGGCAGCTCATCGACCAGGTCGTACGCGTCGAAACTCGGTTGCATCAGGTCCAGGTACTGCGCAGCCTGCTCTGGCGTCAGCTGCATGTGCAACTGGGTGGCGAGGTCCTGCAGTTGATCAAGCGTGGGTCGAATAATGGCCATGATTTTCCTTGATGTCATCGATGAACGGCGGGAAGACTTGAGACTGTTCAAACACTTCCAGCACTGTCGGGGTCGGATCATTCCGGGTCGTAATGGAGAACAAATTAGGCCTCTTTTGCCACTGCGGCTTGGTTGAACAGGACACTCGCTTGGCTGAACAGGACAGCTCAGCGCGGTGCCACTTCGTGGTCAGATGCCTGTCAAAAAGTGGCCCCGACCCCATGCGCTAGAGATGAGGGCCAAAAAATAATCGGGACGAATGGGGCGGTGCCGGGTGTCAGCTTTGCGCGACACCTGCATCACGCAACATGCCGGTCTGCGGGTGGCAGTTGATGTACTCGAACAGCTGGCTCTTGGCGTCCGAGACCGACACTTCGTGGTACAGCCGCAACTTCACCAGGCCGGCCGCCACACGGAAGAAGGTGACAAAGATGCGCAGGTGGGTGGGATGGGATTCCGCCCAGCGTTCCAGTTTCTCGACCGAGCGCCAGTGGCCGATGTTGTAGCTCATGTCGAGGAAGTTGCCGTCGAGGTCGATATTGCGCACGAAGCGATTGCTGTAGCAGCCCAGGGGCGCACCGTTATCGCGCAGGAAATCCATGCCGTCCTGCAATGTCGGCAAGATTTCGTCGAGGTACAGTGAACGCTCGTCAGCCTCGGCGTCAGCCCAATCCTGGCCGGAGCGAATCAGCGCGATGTTGTCATGGCCCATGACGATGACGCGGCCACCTTTGGCCGGATCTCCCTGCACCACCTTCAGTTCGCCCGTGGGGCTCATCCAGTCGGTCTGGGACGCCGGGAAACGATCGCGCATCGACCCCCAGTAACCGTGCTCTTCGATCTCGCCGCTGGTGGTGTCCATGATCGCGCCCACCCCCGGCAACTGCGTCTGGAACGCATAGAGGGTTTCGAACTGCTCGGCACGCGGCGCGGTGATTTCGCGAAAATAACCCAGGCCATCGTTCAGGCGATCCGGCGATGCCCACCAGTCATTGACGGGCGGTGATCGCAACCAGCGGCAATAGGCTGCGGCGTCCTTCCAGTAGCCGACGATCATCAGGTTGTCGTAGCCACTGTTGTCCGTGTGATGGGTCAAGTCGTGGGTCTGCGGGCCGTCGGGCAGGCTGAAGCTGCCGACGATGTCGCGCATGGCTTTAAGGGCACGCTCACGCTGCGCCTCACCGCGAAACTGCACGCCCAGGTAGGCCATCGCTACCTGCTTCAATTGTTCGCCAGCGCGGCCGACCCACATAGGGAAGGGCGGCTGGTAGTCCTCGGGCACCCGGCGGGACAACGTCCGTGGGCATCTAAGGTGTTTGTCGATCGCAGATTCCATGGGCGGCTCCTTGTTTTTTTCAGGTTCAGGCGTAGCGGGCTGGACAGGCTGTGAGGTCATAGTCAGGCAGGTACGAACCGCCTCGCTTTGTTCGCCAGGACAACCGTTTGGTTGGAAAAGACAGATGCCCGATGCCAGGGCTCAGGCGCGATAAAGGGGGCTGTGCGTGGTCTGAATTTTGCTTTCCAAGATCGACCGGCAGCGTGTCGCTGCTTCAAGTCGTTGCATTAAGGTGAGTGCCATGGCTCAGAACAATCACTATTCCACCCTTGCCGTTTCGCAACCGCGTCGCTTCGATTACTGGAAAGAAGTGGTGTGTCGCCATTGTCTTATGGCTGACAGCAAACCCTCGACCCAGAGCGATTTCAACGGAACGCTCCAGGTCTCCGGCGTAGGGGCGTTGGATGTCTCCAGGCTGTCGTCCCCGCTGCACCATTGGGTCCGTTCCGAGCGGCATTTACGCAGTGGCCCCGCCGACGACCTGTGGCTGGGCTTCACCCTCAATGGGTATGGCGAACTTGAGCAAGAGGGGCGCAAGGCCACACTGGGCGCGGGTAATTTGTTCCTTTATGACGCAACCCGACCGTTCCGATTCAGCCTGGGGGGGAGCGAAAACCACTTGATGCGCATCCCTCGGCAGTTGCTGACCGAGCGGTTGCCGCGTGTGGCGGAATGCACCGCAATGGTGCTGGATGACCGCCGCCCCGGCGTGGTGCCGCTGCGCGAGATGCTGCGCCAGATGGCGAACACTCCCGTGCTTCTGGAGGATGGAGGCATTTGCAATCGTTACTCCAACACGATAATCGACCTGCTCGTGATCAGCCTGGAACTCCAGGACCTGAAGACCACTCACCAAGAGCTGGATCTGTATGCGCGGATAATGACCTACATCCAGCACCACTTGAGCGACCGAGAACTGTCGATCGAACTGATCGCCCAAGCCCACCACGTGTCCACCCGCACGGTGACCCGTGCATTCGCCCGTCATCAGAAAAGCCCGGTCGCGGAGATCTGGAAAGAACGGCTGAATGCCAGTCGCGCGGCGATCGAGTGCGGCCAGGTGCGCAGCGTTTCCCAAGCCGCACTGGATTTCGGTTTTTCCGATTTCTCCCACTTCAGCCATGCTTTTCGCAAGGCGTTTGGGGTTGCGCCGCACACGCTCTTGACGCGCAACTGATGGGCCCCCCAAAAAAAAGGCGGGGGTTATTGGCGTCCTGCTCGATAAAATGGACGAGATGAAAGGGTTAAGTTGCTAGCGATCCCCCTGCCGATTCAAGCCCGAGTCCCGGCCGACGCAGCCTCGCCAGGGCTCGGCAGCTACGGATTTGACAGGCGTCAAGGTGCTCCCACCTCAGGAATGCTCGATCACCATCACTGCCGTGGTGTCCGCCTCAAGTGCCTCGAACACATGCGGCACATTCGCCAGGTAGCTGATGTAGTCGCCGGCGTTGAGCAACACCGGGCCACTCGCCGGGCCGATACGTGCACTGCCACTGCACAGCACCACATGCTCTACGGTGCCCTGCGGGTGAGGCTGAGACAGACGAACTTCGCCGGGCTGCACCTTGAGTCGGTAGATGTCGCGCTGTACGCCAGCCGGGCAATCGGCAAGCAGGGTCGCTGCGTAATGGGCCGTCTCGGCATAGGCGGTCATGCCCTCGTTGGCGCGAATCACCCGCAGGGCCTGCCGGGGTTGCTCGAAGAACCGGGTGACTTGCAAGCCCATGGCCATCGCCAGCGACCACAAGGTTTCGATGCTGGGGTTACCGATGCCCGACTCCAATTGAGACAAGGTCGACTTCGCTAGCCCGGCGCGCTTCGCCAGCTCGGTCAAGGAAAGCCCGGCGGCCAGGCGCTCGCGCTTGATTGACAGCGCCAGCAGATCGATTCGAGTCAGATTATTTTTCGGTAGGTCGTTCGTTATATCGGTCATTTGTTTTATAAACCATCCCTAAATGGGTTGACGCTCTTGGGTACCATGTTCAGTATATCGGCCATACGTTCATTATAAAGTTGTATTTGCCAGCCTATTTCCCCGCGAACGGTGGCTTGGGCCATGGCGATGTCGATAGCAAGGAAGCCGTGAGTGATGAAGTCGCAAACCCGTGGGACGCTCGAAATGATCTCGGCCATGGTCATCTCCGGCACAGTCGGCTGGTTCGTCGTCATGTCGGGGCAGGGCCCGGAGGCGGTGGTGTTCTGGCGTTGCCTGTTCGGCGCCCTGGCGATGCTGGTCGCGTGCCTGGCGCTTGGGGTGCTGCGTCGCTCCCGGATCACTGCCCGGCAATTCCTTCTGGTGTGCCTGGGCGGGGTGGCGTTGGTCCTCAACTGGGTGCTGCTGTTCGGTGCCTACACCCATTCCTCCATTGCCATTGCCACGGTGGTCTACCACGTCCAGCCGTTCATGCTGGTTGGCCTGGGTGTGCTGTTTTTTGCCGAACGCCTCAGCATCGCCAAGGTCGGCTGGCTGCTGTTGGCCTTCGCCGGGCTGATGCTGATTGTGTCCGCCAAGGGCCGTGGGCAGGCCACCGGTGCCGACTACGTGCTGGGTGTCTGCCTGGCCCTGGCTTCAGCCTTCTTCTATGCCGTGGCGGCGGCGATCACCAAGCGTCTCAAGGATTTGCCCGCGCACCTGATCGTGCTGATCCAGATGGTGGTCGGCGTGCTGGTGCTGGCACCGTTCGTGGACTTCACTGGGGGCGAAACGCTCAAGGGCGCCTGGACTTACCTGATCATTATCGGGGTGGTCCATACCGGGCTGATGTCGACCCTGTTGTACAGCGCCATCCAGAAAATCCCCACGGCACTGGTCGGGGCGCTGTCGTTCATCTATCCGATTGTTGCCATCCTGGTCGACTGGGTAGCCTTCGCCCATCCCCTCAGCACCCTGCAGGTGATGGGCGCAGGCGCGATCCTGCTGGCGGCGGCGGGCATGAACTTTGGCTGGTCGCTGGGCCGCGCGGGGCGTCAGGACTTGACCTAAGGTCGGGCGCCCAACCGCCATCGAGTCAAAAGACGTCACGCCAACCACTGGCGACGACGCGCCTGGGAAGAACATCGATGAATACGCGTGGTTCTGGTGTCACGGCCTGTCATAATCCGGGGCGCGCCTGGATCCGGGAGCGAGTGGCGCAGTGACCCGCCCATCTCCATGGCTCTCGGCCGTCCGGCCTGATTTCACCCCCCTCAAGGAGTCCGTGCCATTCATGGTGCTGTTCAATCGATTGAGCGCGTTTTCGACCCAGGCGCGCAGGGCACTGGGACTGGTGTGGGAAACCTCGCGGCCACTGTTCACGGGGCTGTTGCTGGCGACGATTGTCGCCGGACTGCTGCCTGCACTGGCCGCCTGGATTGGACAGCGCATCGTTGATGGCGTGGTCCACGCCATGCAGGTTCATGCGGCCGGCAGCCAGGCCCCCGTGTGGCCGGCGATGCGCTACGTGCTGGCCGAGGCCGGTGTGCTGGCTTTGTTGGCGGCGGCGCAACGGGCGCTGTCGATGCAGCAGTCGCTGTTGCGGGTGAAGCTGGGCGTGAAGGTCAACCTGATGGTCCTGGAGAAAGCCCAGACCCTTTCGCTGCTGCAATTTGAAGACGCCGAGTTCTACGACAAGCTGGTGCGCGTGCGCCAGGGGGCTTCGACGCGCCCGCTGAGCCTGGTCACCAAAGGACTGGGGTTGGTGCAGAACCTCATTTCGCTGGTCAGCTTTGCAGTCCTGCTGGTGCACTTTTCGCCGTGGGCCCTGTTGATTCTGGTGGTCGGTGCGTTGCCGGTGTTCTTCGCCGAGACGCATTTTTCCGGCAATGCGTTTCGCCTGTTCCACCGGCGTGCACCGGAGACGCGCCGGCAGAACTACCTGGAATCCTTGCTCTCCCACGAGTCCCATGCCAAGGAGGTCAAGCTGTTTGGCCTGGCACCGCTGTTCCTCCAGCGCTATCGCGACAACGCCCAGCGCTTGTATACCGAGGACCGCCAATTGACGCTGCGCCGCGATGCCTGGGGCTTTGCATTGGGCCTGCTGGGCACCGCAGCGTTTTACCTGGCCTACGCCTGGGTGGTACTCGACACCGTGCGTGGCCAGACGAGCCTGGGCCAGATGACCATGTACATCGTGCTGTTCAAGCAGGGGCAGGCCGCAATCACCGCCAGCCTCAGCGCCATTGCCGGGCTGTACGACGACAGCCTGTTCCTCTCGGACCTGTATGAATACCTTGAAACCCCGGTGATCACGCCGCGCGGCCGGCTCACCGAGGGCGCGCGCCCCGGCGATGGCCTGCGCTGCGAGCAGGTGGGGTTCACCTACCCAGGCGCCGGATCCGCCGCGCTGCGCAATATCAGCCTGCACCTGGCACCGGGGAAAAGCCTGGCCCTGGTGGGTGAAAATGGTTCCGGCAAGACCAGCCTGATCAAACTGCTGACCCGTCTGTATACCCCGGATGAAGGCCGCATCCTGCTGGATGGCAGCGACCTGCAGGAATGGGACGAACACACCCTGCGCCAGCGCATCGGCGTTATTTTCCAGGACTACATCCGCTACCAGATGAGTGTCGGCGAGAACCTCGGCGTGGGGGACGTCGATGCCCTGGACGACCAGGCCCGCTGGCGCAGCGCTGCCACTCAAGGCGTGGCGGCGGAATTTATCGAGCGCTTGAGCCATACCTATTCAACCCAACTGGGACGCTGGTTTGGAGGCCAGGAACTGTCCGGGGGGCAGTGGCAAAAAGTGGCCTTGTCGCGGGCGTACATGCGTCAGGATGCCGATCTGCTGATCCTCGATGAACCCACTGCCGCGCTGGATGCCGGGGCTGAAGCGGCGGTGTTCGAGCACTTCCGTGAGCATGCCAGGGGCCGCATGACCCTGCTGATTTCCCACCGTTTTTCCAGTGTGCGCAGTGCGGATCACATTATTGTGTTGGAACGCGGGCAGATTCTGGAGGAGGGCAGCCATAACCAGCTGATGGCTGCGGGTGGACGTTATGCCGAGCTGTTCGACGTTCAGGCGCGGGGCTATCGCTAGAAGACCCAGCGCCGCGTGTCTGCCGATCCCTTCAAATGACCTGTACAGATCGCTATTTGGCAGGGCCGGATTTGAATACGCCGCTGAGGACAAACGCATAGCGTTCCGGACGGATAAAGAAGGTGGTGCGGTCGCAGCAACGGCCGTCGGCAAAGTAAGAGCTGCGTTCCATCACCAGCAATGCGGCACCGCGTTTGACGTGCAGGGCACTGGCCAGGCTTGCATCGGCTGCTTGCGCACGGATGGCCAGGTCGGCACGGGTGACGGCCTGGCCGGTGATCGATTCCAGGATCGAGTAGATTGGTTGATGCTCGACGTCTGTCCAGACCACGCCGGCCAACTCGGCCGGTAGATGGCTGCGGCCCAGGGCGATGGGCTCATCGTCCACGAAATGCAGGCGCTCCAGCAGCAGGCAATCGTGGGCGCCTTCAAACAACGCCATCAAGGCTTCCGGAACGGGCTGCAGCGTGTGGCTGATCACCTGCATGCTCGGTTTGAGCCCTTGCAATAACAAGGCTTCATGGAAACTGCGCAACGCATCCAGGCCATGCCGAACCTGCTTCGCGGCGACGAACGTGCCCTTGCCTTGCTTGCGCTCCACCACGCCGTCGTCGCTGAGCTTGCCCACCGCCAGGCGCACCGTGACGCGACTCACGCCAAAGCGTTCGCCCAGTTCGGCTTCTGACGGCAGTTTGCCGGTGGGTTCGAAATCGCCGCGCTGAATCTCTTCCAGCAAACGATGGGCGATCTGTTCGTAGAGCGAGGTGGTGCTGTCGCGCAGAATGGACGTGGACACGGTCGGCTTCCAGGGGCCTAGGAGTGGGGCGGTGCGCCTTCACTTCTAAGGTTATAAAAATAGGTTATTGGGACAACTTGTATTAATACGTATTATGTCAGGCATTCCCATTGTAAACGACCTGACGATACTTGCCATGCCCGACTCCTTGCCTTACGCACCACCGCAAGCCGACGCCCTGACGGTCGATCACATCAGTTTCAGCTACCCCAACGGCCATCGGGTGTTCAACGCGTTCAGCCTGAATGCCAAGCCGGGCGAATTCGTCGCGATCCTCGGGCCGTCGGGCTGCGGAAAAACCACGTTGCTGAATCTGTTGTCGGGTTTTCAGCAACCCCAGAGCGGCCGGATCAGCATCAACCAGACCGCCGTGCGCCCGGAGCGCTCGGAGTTGGGGTATGTGTTTCAGGCGCCGCAGTTGTTTCCCTGGTTGAGCGCGCTGGAGAACGTGCGTTTCGGCCTGCGGATGACGGCGCAGCTCAGCGAGGCGCAACAGCGTGCCCAGGCGTTGCAGTATTTGCGCCTGGTCGGCCTGGAGAACGCTGCACAGCGCTTGCCCCATCAGCTGTCGGGCGGCATGCAGCAGCGCGTCTCCCTGGCCAGGACCTTGGTATTGGAGCCCAGCGTATTGCTGATGGACGAACCCTTCGCCGCGCTGGATGCCATCAGCCGCAACAGCATGAATGAAGAGACGCTGCGGATCTGGGCCGAGCTGGGTCAGACGGTGCTGTTCATCACCCACGACATCGACGAAGCGGTGTTCCTGGCCGACCGGGTCATCGTGCTCAACATCGCCCCCGGCGGTATCCATAGCGAACTGGATATCCATTTGCCGCGCCCGCGTTCCAACCTCAAAACACGACGCCTGCCGGCCTTTCTCGATTACCGCAATGAGCTGATGGAGCGCATTTCCCAGGTCATGGGCGCGGCCGAAGCCATCCCTAACCCCACCTGCCAACCCGAGTTAACCCCATGATCAAACGTTCGCTGCTTGCTCTTTCCTTGTCTGTTGCCGCCTTGGCAAGCAGCACAGGTGCCGTGGCCGCTGAAGAGAAACCCCTGCGCGTGGGGTATGTGTTCGCCATGGCCAACGCTCCGGCGCTGATCGCCGACAAGCAGGGTTACTACCGCGAGGAAGGCTTGAATGTCGACCTCAAGGCCTTGGGCGATGGCCCGGTGATCCAGCAGGCGCTGGCCGCCAATGAGCTGGACGTGGCCTATGTGGGCACGCCGCCGGTGTACCAATGGTTCTCCCGAGGCTTGCAAAGCCGGATTCTGGCCAAGGTCAATTACGGTCAGGCGGCGGTGATTGTCGATGCAAAAAGCCAGATCAACAGCCTGGAGCAGCTCAAGGGCAAAAAGCTCGCCGGGGTCAAGAAGGGCAGTGGCATGGACGTGCTGCTGCGCGGCTATGTGCTGAAAGAAAAAGCCGGGCTCAACCCGGACAAGGACCTCGACATCATCGACATGCCACCCGGCAACATGAACGCGGCGCTGGAGCGCGGTATCGTCGACGCGGCGTTTTCCTGGGAACCCTTTGTCAGCCAATCGTTGCTGCGCGGGTCGAGCCGGATTCTGCTCGACGTCAACCAGGCGCTGCCGAACTACCCGTGGTACGTGGTGATCGCGCTGCCCAAAACCTTGCAGGAGCGACCGGACGACGTGGTCAAGCTGCTGCGTGCGCACCGCAAGGCCATCGCGTTCCTCAACGAGCATCCCGACGAGTCGAATCGCATCATCGCCGAGGCGTTCAAGCTTGAAGCGGTCCAGGGGCCTGACGGCAAGACCATTGCCCCGGAGGCCATCGTCGCCCAGGCGCGCACGCGATTGGGCTGGTCGGCGGACTTGCAGCCTGCGGATATCCAATTCATCCAGCGCCTGATGAATTATTCCCACGACCTGGGCTTTATCGACACCACGCTCAAGACCGAGCAGATCGTGGATACCGCCTACCTGGAAAAAGCCTCGCGCTGAGTCTGAGCCTGTCATGTCCTTGCCAAAACCTAATTGGGGATGGGCTTCGCTGCCATTCCTGCTGTTGATCTGGATGGCCCTGGCCAGCCGCTTTCCCACCTACATCCTGCCGCAGCCCTGGGATGTGGCGCGCGAAGCGCTGCGTTGGCTCAGCGACAGTTCGCTGTGGCAGCACCTCAGGGCGAGCGTCCTGGAGGAAGTCGGCGGCTTCTGTGCGGCGGTGCTTGTCGCGATTGTGCTGGGCACGGCCGGCGGCTTGTCTTCGCGCTTTCGCGATTTCATCTCGCCGCTCAACAGCCTGTTCATGGCGATCCCGCCGATTGCCTGGGCGCCGCTGATCATGATCATTTTCGGCCTGGGCTATGTCTCCATCGTGCTGGTGATTTTCATTGCCGCGATGTTCCCCATGGCGGTGACCATCCAGGAAGGCGTGCAGAGCATTCGCAGTGGCGAAGTCCGCGCGGCGCGCACCTTGGGTGCCAACCCCTGGCAATTGCTGGCCCACGTTTACCTGCCGGCCTCATTGCCCTTCGTGACGGCGGCCTTGCGCATCGGTTTCAGCCAGGGCTGGCGGGCACTGGTCGCCGCAGAAATGATCGGCGCCTCCCAGGGCATCGGCTGGATGGTCTCCACCGGCGGGCAGATCGGCAACAGCAGCCAGGTGCTGCTGGGCATCGTGCTGATCGGCCTGATTGCCTGGCTGATGGAGAGTCTTGTGTTCCGGCGCATCGAGCGTCACTACCAGAAATGGCGCGTGCAGTAAGCATCGTCCTTTGCCTTCGAACCCTTTCAAACCTTCAGTGGACCACTGCACGAGGTGTCATGTGAGTAACGTATTCGATCCCCGCGAAGCCGGGCATTACATCGCCCCCCAAGGCCTCTACGAACGCAACAAGCAACGCCCGTTCCTCGGCAGCATCGACTGTGATCGGTACACGCTGATTGCCGGGCAATGGGATGAAATCACCCTGGTCTACGAGGTCGGCGGCAGCGGCCTGGCGGATGGCGCCTGGTTGAAACTGGCGTTCAAGTTCTACTCCGATTGGGCACTGTTCCAGACCTCGAACCCGGCCGGTCCCAACTACGTCAGTGCCGAGTACCAGGCGGGCGAGTTGGTCCCCGGGCAGAGCCAGGCCACCGTGCAGCACCTGAAAGTGCGCTTCGACCAGAAGGGTCACGAACGGCCGTTCCAGAAAGCGATCATCATCGACATCATCGACGGCTACCTGAATCCCGGCGACAAAATCACTATTCGCCTGGGTGACCGTCGCCAGGGCGGGGCGGGCACACGGGTGCAGAGTTTCGTCGAGAAAGACTTCCGTTTCCGGCTGTTTATCGACCCCTTGGGCAGCTCGAAATTTGCCGAGGTGCCCGGCGATCCGTTGCTGAACATCGTGCCGGGACCGGCGCAGAGTGTGCAGCTGATTGTGCCGCGCCTGGTCGGCGCCGGTGAGGCGTTCGACGTGCTGCTGCGAGTCGACGATGCCTGGGGCAACACGTGCCGCAACCTGCCGCTCAACGGGGTACTGACCCTGGTTGATCCGGAAGGCGGCGAGCGCCAGCAAGCGTTTACCCTGGCCAATGAAGGGTGGGCGACGGTGCGGCTCGAGGGGTTTGACCTCGGGGCGGTGGGCGAGTGGCGTTTGTCCGCCGAGGTGCAGGCGCCCGGCGTGCGTGGCGCCCAGGCCTTCGTGACGGTTGACCCGGCCGGCAGCACGTTGCGCCCGCTGTACGCCGACCTGCATGTGCATTCCGATGACACCGTGGGCACCAACGACACGCTCTACAACCTCAGCTACGGCCGCGATGTCGCCGGCCTCGATGTGCTCGGCTACACCGCCAACGACTTCAATATTACCGAGCAACGCTGGGATCAGGCGGTGAAGCTGATTCACGAACTCAACGAGCCCGGCCGTTTCGTCTGCTACCCCGGCACCGAGTGGTGCGGCAACTCCTGCGCGGGCGGCGACCGTAATGTCGTCTTCCTGCATGATCGCAAGCCCGAGTTTCCGTTCGACAACCAAGGGCGCCTGGTGCGCTCTTTCGAGTGGAACGAGTTCACTGCCGGCACCATCAAACCGGGCGCCTGGCCGGTGGACGAGTTGTACGCGGCCTATGCGAAAGACCCGGAAGGTCACCTGATGATGCCCCATGTCGGCGGGCGCCGCTGCAACCTCGACTGGCACCATCCGGAGCTGGAACGCTTGATCGAAGTCGGCTCGGCCTGGGGCCAGTTCCATTGGGTCTACGCCGAAGCCCTTCAGCGTGGCTATCGGGTCGGCGCCGCGGCGAACAGCGATGAGCATCAGGGCCGTTGCGGCGGCGGGGTTCCGGCCACGGCCGTGTTTGGCTCTCGCGGCGGGTTGACCGGTGTGATTGCCGAGTCTTTCGACCGTTCGAGTGTCGGCAAGGCCCTTCGCGCCCGTCGCACCTTTGCCACGACGGGCGAGCGTGCATTTGCCAGCCTGCGCCAGGGCCAGCACTTCATGGGCGAGGTCTTCAGCGCCGATTCGAATGCGACGCTGGACTATCGATTGCTGGGCGAGGCGGGCTGGGAGCAGGTGGACCTGTTCGACGGCGATAAACTGATCTGGTCGCGCAACCTGCATCAGGAGCTGGGGTTTTCCGCCCAACGCATCCGGCTGCGCCTGGGGGGCGCACGCATCAAGGACCGTTATCGCGGCGCGTACTGGACCGGCGAAATCCGGGTGACGGGCGCGGTCATCAATGGTTTTCGCGCCTTGGGCCTCGATCATCCGGAGCAAACCGTATGGCGCAAGGACGCCACGACCCTGGCCTTTCGCACCGACACCAACGGCGACACCGACAGCATCGAAATCGACCTGTCGCAATTGGCCGGCGCGACGTTGCAGGTCCGCAGCCGCATCGACAACTACATCAAGGTCGGCGATCCGTCCGAACCGCAGCCCTACGTGCATGCGCCGACGGTGCTGATGGAACTGTCCGGCGAAGAACTGCTGGCGCAATCCCAGGTGATCGAAGAGCTGCCAGGGGCGGAGCTGAAAGTCTCCCTGGAAAGGACCACCGCCGAAGCGCTGCCCCGTGAACTGCAGGGGCAGATCGAGCTGGCGCCACTCAATCTGCACGCGGGGCGCGAGCATCCGCTGTTCATCTGCGCGCGCCAACGCGACCAGTCCCGGGTCTGGACCTCGGCATTGTTCCTCACGCTTGCTTAAGGCCGCCGTGGCTGAACCCTGTCCGGGAGAGCGCAAAGAAACCTGTGGCGAGCGGGCTTGTTGTGGTGAGCGGGCTTGCCCCGCGTTGGGCTGCGCAGCAGCCCCAAAACCAGGCGCAGAGGCGTGCCTGATACACCGCATTCGTCTTCATCAGGCGCTGCTTCGCACCCCAGCGCGGGGCAAGCCCGCTCACCACAGGGGCCGATTCAATCCAGGCATTGCGCCCCGGCTAGATTGCTGGGGGCTTCGGTGCGTGCAGCTGCAAGGATTCTGCAGTACCTGGTGAGGGCAACGCGGCCTCGACCAGTTCGATCCAGTGCCTGACCGGGGTGCGTCCCGCGCCGTCAAGGTGGGACTGACAGCCTATATTGGCGGTGACGATGACGTCGGGGTGGCCGCTTTCCAACGCATTCAGCTTGTTATCGCGCAGTTGCCGCGACAATTCGGGCTGGGTCAGCGAATAGGTGCCCGCCGAGCCGCAGCACAGGTGGCCGTCGGGAACCGCGGTCAGGTTGAAGCCCAGGCTTGTCAGCAGAGTTTCAACGGCTCCGCCGAGTTTTTGCGCGTGCTGCAAGGTGCAGGGGCAGTGGAACGCCAGGCGCTGGTCGCTGTGTACACCGAGCTTATCCAGCGGCTCGCCGCGCAGCACTTCAACCAGGTCCCTGGCCAGGGCACTGACCCTGTGCGCCTTGTCGGCATACGCCGGGTCGGTGCTGAGCAGGTGGCCGTAATCCTTGATAAAGGCCCCGCAGCCGCTGGCGGTTTGCACAATGGCCTCGGCCCCGTTTTCGATGCTCGGCCACCATGCATCGATGTTGCGCCGGGCGCGCTCAAGGCCCGCCGCCTGAGCGTCGAGGTGATAATCCACCGCACCGCAGCAGCCTGCCTCGCGGGTGGATATGACGCTGATCCCCAGGCGATCCAGCACCCGCGCCGTGGCGGCGTTGGTATTGGGGGACAGACTCGGTTGCACGCAGCCCTCAAGCATCAATACCTGGCGGGCGTGGCGCGTGGTCGGGCGCGGTTTGGGCGGGTAGACGCGGCGAGGCAACTTGGCCTGCAAGGTGTTGGGCAACAATGCCCGAAATAGCTGGCCACTGCCGATCAGCAGGTTGAATAGGGCGGGATTGGGAACGACGCTGCGCAACCCCTCGCGCAGCAAACGCTGACTGAGTGGGCGTTGCACTGCCGCGTCGACCACCGCCCGGCCGATGTCGAGCAAGTTGTGATAGTCGACGCCAGAGGGGCAGGTGGTTTCGCAGTTACGGCAGGACAGGCACCGGTCCAGGTGTTGCTGGGTCTTTTGCGTGACTTCATTGCCTTCGAGCACCTGCTTGATCAGGTAGATGCGTCCCCTCGGGCCATCCAGTTCATCGCCCAGCAGTTGATAAGTCGGGCAGGTGGCATTGCAAAAACCGCAGTGCACGCAACTGCGCAGGATGCGTTCGGCTTCTTCGGCGCGCGGCAGTCGGCGGGCGTCTTCGCTCAAGGTGGTCTGCATGGTTCAAAGCTCCGCGTACAGGCGACCGGGGTTGAAGATGCCCCGTGGATCGAGTTGCTGCTTCAGGTTCCGGTGGTAGCGCATCAACGTGTCGGGCAGCGGTTGGAAGGGACTGTCGATCAGGCCCGGGTGGTAGCAGGTCCCATGCCCGCCGGCTTTTTCGACCACCGCGCGAATGACCCTCGCGTCGGCGTCGGATTTGAGCCAGCGCTGGGCGCCACCCCAGTCGATCAATTGGGTACCTGGCAGCGCCAGTCGGGGCGTGTTGTGCGGCAAGGACAGGCGCCAAAGGGGCAGATCCCCATCGAAAAAACCCAGCCGGTGTTCGTTCAGGTCTTGCCAGTAGGCAGCGTCCAGCACCTCGCCGCCCAAGCGCTCATGGGCCGCCGCCACCGAGCCTTCACCCCCTTCGAGCCGCAGGTGCAGGCGCTGGCCATCGTGACACGCCGCGCTGATCGGCAGCGGTTGCTGCCCCCATTCCGCCAGGCGCAGCAAGGCACGGTCGGTGTCCATTTCCAGGCTGATACTCAAGGTTTGCCGTGGTTTGGGCAGGACCTTGAGGGACACTTCGGTCACCACCCCAAGTGCGCCGTAACTGCCGGCCATCAAGCGCGACAGGTCGTAGCCGGCGACGTTCTTCATGACCTCGCCGCCGAAGCGCAAATGCTTGCCCTGTCCGGTGATGACCCGCGTCCCGAGGACAAAGTCGCGGACCGATCCTGACCAGGGGCGTCGCGGTCCCGAGAGTCCGCAGGCAATCATGCCGCCGACGGTGGCGTGCTCACCGAAGGAGGGCGGTTCGCAGGGTAGCATCTGGTGCGCGGCGTCCAGCACTTCTGCCAGCTCCGCCAAGGGCGTGCCGCAACGGGCGGTGATCACCAGTTCCGTCGGGTCGTAGCTGACGATGCCCCGGTGGACGCGGGTGTCGAGGACTTCCCCGGTGACTGCGCGGCCGAGGAACGCCTTGCTGTTGGAGCCCTGGATACGCAGCGGCGTGGCGTCTTTCAGCGCCTGGTTGACCTGCTCCAGCAGCGCTGCGCTGGCGTCGATAGGGTGTTCGCTGCGCATCAGAAACGCTCCAGGTCGGGGAAGGGCATCTGACCCAGATGAACGTGCATGGCGCCAAACTCGGCGCATCGATGCAACGTCGGGATGTTCTTGCCGGGGTTGAGCAATCCGCCCGGGTCGAAGGCGGCTTTGACGGCGTGGAATACGGTCAGCTCATCGCTATTGAACTGGGCACACATCTGATTGATCTTCTCGCGGCCCACACCATGTTCACCGGTAATGCTGCCGCCGACCTTCACGCACAATTCGAGGATCTTGCCGCCCAGGGCTTCGGCGCGGTCGAGTTCGCCCGGTTGATTGGCATCGAACAGGATCAGCGGGTGCATGTTGCCGTCGCCGGCATGGAAAACATTCGCTACCCGCAGGCCGTACTCGGTCGATAACGCCGCGATAGTGTGCAGCACCCCAGGCAGTTCGCGGCGCGGGATTGTCCCGTCCATGCAGTAATAATCCGGTGAGAGGCGGCCCACCGCCGGAAACGCATTCTTGCGCCCGGCCCAGAAACCCACGCGTTCGGCCTCATCCCGAGCCTGGCGCACTTCGGTGGCGCCGGCCTGTTCCAGCACCTGGCGCACGCGGTGGCAGTCGTCGTGGACGTCGGCTTCCACGCCATCGAGTTCGCACAACAGAATCGCTTCGGCGTCCACCGGGTAGCCGGCGTGAATGAAGTCTTCGGCGGCGCGAATGGCCAGGTTGTCCATCATCTCCAGGCCGCCCGGGATGATGCCGGCGGCAATGATGTCACCCACCGCATGGCCAGCCTTCTCAACGCAATCGAAGGCTGCCAGCAACACTTTGGCGGTTTGTGGTTTGGGCAGCAGCTTGACCGTGACCTCGGTGATCACCCCGAGCATGCCTTCGGAGCCGGTGAACAATGCCAGCAGATCGAAACCCGGAGCATCGAGGGCCTGGGAACCCAGGCTCACGTGTTCGCCGTCGACGGTCAGGATGTCGACCTTGAGCAGGTTGTGCACGGTCAACCCGTACTTCAGGCAATGCACGCCACCGGCGTTTTCCGCCACGTTACCGCCGATGGAACAGGCGATCTGCGAGGAAGGGTCCGGCGCGTAATACAAGCCGAACGGCGCAGCCGCCTGGGAAATCGCCAGGTTGCGTACCCCCGGCTGAACCCGGGCGGTGCGGGCGGCGGGGTCGATGTGCAGAATGTTGTTGAAGCGCGCCATCACCAGCAGCACGCCTTTTTCCAGCGGCAGCGCACCGCCGGACAACCCGGTGCCCGCGCCGCGAGCCACCACCGGTACACGCCGCTCATGGCAGACTCGAAGCACGCCCTGGACCTGATCGATGTGGCGCGGCAGCACCACCAGCATGGGCGTGGTGCGATAAGCCGAGAGTCCGTCGCATTCGTACGGCTTGAGCGCTTCGTGCTGGTGCAGGATTTCCAGGTCAGGCAAGCGAGTCTGCAGGGCGTGCAGCAGCGCCTGTTTGTCGACGTCAGGCAGGACGCCGTCGACGCGTTCATCGTAGAGAATGTTCATAGTCGGTAGGCAACCCTCCGTTGTTTTTATTCGAGGTCTGTTCCGATGTAGCTGGCTTGCATCGTTCGCCTGGATCACTTATTCATTTTAGGAATAAGCATAATAAAATATAGTCCTTGATCGTATTAATCATCATGCTACCTTGCTGTCACCGGACCGCCGGATATGTTCAATCCTATTGTTATGGTACGACTATGTCCGGCGCCCGAATCTTCCAAATCAGCCTTGAGGCTCTGTCACATGACGGCGCCCATGTCGCGATTTCTCACGCCGACAATATCAGCACCCGTCCTTTTTCTTCCATTGCCGTTCCATCCGTTACCGGCAAACCTCTCCCTTGTCAGGCCAACAGCGAAGCCTGCAGTGCAATCAGCGAAGGCTTGGCGTTTCTTCTCTACGCCATGTGAATCGTCGTTGTTGGGCACTTCCATACCGTTAGTCCAGCCATTCATCTTCAGGTAATCCCGGTTTATGGGTTGCAGCTTGAAGTGTGAGTGATTGGGCGCCCGTTCCGAGCACGTTCTATCGCGACTGACAACAATGCCAAACTATTTGGATGACGCTCATCGAGCGGAAATCGTCAAGCTGAGCACTACCCTGACCAGTAGAACCGAATGGCCCACCTGGCTTTTGTTAGTCGGGTTTTATCTGGCCTGGGCGTTTATTGTTTTTTATGGGCAAGTACTTGGCGAAGTATTCAGCCTTGTCCTGCTGGTGCCACTGGTTGTGCTGTGGATGTCGATTCAGCATGAGCTTATCCATGGTCACCCAACCCGTTGGCCCGCCATAAACAAGTCCTTGGGATTTCTGCCGTTTGCCGTTTGGTACCCCTATGACATTTACAGGGACACCCATTTGGCACATCACAACGACGAAGTGCTGACGGTACCCGGGCAAGATCCGGAAAGTCGTTATGTCAACGGTGCTTTTTGGTTGCGCTCGCCTCGGTATATCAGAACGTTGTTATGGGTAAACAAGACCTTGGGCGGTCGTTTGCTTATGGGCGCGCCACTGGCGGTGATAGCCCTTGCGGGTAGCGAAATCAGAGGGCTGTTTCATACCGGCCGAATCGCTTGGCGGATGTGGGCCGCGCATCTACTCAGTGTTGGCGTAGTGCTGGCTTTGGTTGAGGAATACAGCGCCATCAGTGCCATACAGTACTTATTCCTGGTTTCGTTGCCGGCTTTGTCGATTGCCATGATCAGGTCGTTTTACGAACATCGTCCGTCAACGTATCCGGAACACCGCACGGTTATCAATGAATCGTCGGGGCTGTTGAGTTGGCTGTTTCTCAACCTCAATCTTCACCTGGTTCATCACGATCTTCCCGGTTTGCCCTGGTTTTACTTACCCAGGGTGTATAGAGCCAGGCGTGAACAATGGATCGCGCGAAACAATGGCTATGTCATTCATGGCTACTTCCAGTTATTGCAGAAACATCTGGTCAGTCCCGTGGATTGTCCTCGCCATCCTGCTGAGCACTAACACTAGGCAAGCTAATGTGGGCGTCGGAAAATGATACGTTTTGAAGCCATCAGGAAAACTCATAAAGGCAGCCCGCGAATGGCCGTGAGCGATTTAACGCTTCACGTCCGGGAGGGGGAGATCTGTGTATTTGTCGGGCCGAGTGGCTGCGGCAAAACCACCATTCTGCGCATGATCAACCGGCTGGATACCCAGGACAGTGGCCGCATCCGTGTCAACGGCGTGGCGACCGATGAACTTGACGTCGTTACGCTACGTCGCGGCATTGGTTTCATGATGCAGAGCGCCGCCTTGTTTCCTCACCAGACGGTTGCCGAAAATATTGGCGCAGTCCCGCGGCTGCTGGGCTGGAGCCAACATAAAATCCGCCAGCGCGTGAGCGAGCTCATTTCCCTGGTTGGGCTTCAGCCGGAATTTCTGGACCGCTACCCTAATCAGCTGTCGGGCGGGCAGCAAAGTCGTGTCGCCCTGGCAAGGGCATTGGCCTCGGACCCACCGGTTGTATTGATGGACGAACCCTTTGCCGCGCTTGATCCGGTGATACGCGAGCGACTGCAGGATGAACTGGTTGCGCTTCAGCGACGTCTGCATAAAACCATTATCCTGGTGACCCATGATATGGAGGAGGCCATCAAGATTGGTGATCGGATTGCGATCTTCGAGGGCGAAGGGAAACTTGTCCAGTTCGATACCCCTCACAACATCCTTGCCCATCCTGCCAGCGAGTTTGTGAGGAGCTTTATCGGCAAAGATCCGCTGTTAAAAAGACTTTCGCTGATGAAGGTTTCTGATCTTCCGGTGGATGAGGTCAGTTGTGAATTCAAACTTCTACTGGATGACAAGTCCAACCCGTTGAAGTGGGTCAGTGACTCGGACATGCCTGTTCCGGAGCTGACAACAGTGTCGAGTCACGACTCGTTGCATCACGCTCTGGTTAAGATGCTAACGGCGCCTATGGGTGTGGTTGTTCGCGTGGACGAGGCCGGCGGTTACGAAGGTTGCCTGTCGATTGCCAGCCTTCACAGCGCACTTAATGAACGCCGCTTCGGAAGTGCGCAATGATTGACTGGTCCTGGATCGTTGAAAACTGGCAGCAGATCGGCCAGCTGTTGGTCGATCATATTCAACTGGTGACCCTGGGCCTGTGTATAGGGATGCTGTTGGCGGGTGCAATGGTGCTCTTGACGTTGTGGCAGCCAGGATTGGCGCGGCCGATGATTTATGCCTGCGGCATACTTTTTACCATTCCGTCCCTGGCACTGTTTATTTTGATAATGCCTTTTACCGGCTTATCCAAGACCACTGCGGTCATTGGTTTGAGCCTGTATTCCTTGCTTATTGTGTTGCAAAACACCTTGGCGGGACTTGCGAGCAACCCTGCGGACGTATTGGAGGAAGCCCGCGCGCTTGGGTATACGCGCATGCAGAGGTTCCTCGGGGTTGAACTTCCACTGGCGCTGCCTGCGTTATTGGCGGGCTTACGAACAACCTCGGTTACTTTGGTGGGGCTGGTGACGGTTACTGCCTTGATTGGTCAAGGCGGATTGGGCCAGCTGTTCATTACCGGGCTGGCTCAAAGTTTCACTACACCTGTGGCAGTCAGCCTGGTCCTGACCGTGATGTTGGCGTTATGTTTTGATTTTCTGTTTTATTCAATCAATAAATGGCTGGTGCCTTGGGTGCGCTGATGAACATGATCGCAAGTGTCTACCTTTGGTTTTCTCTACCTGATAATTGGTTGGGTGAAAACGGCATACTGACTCGGCTGGCAGAGCATATTTATTATGTGTCCTTGAGCCTGGCCATTGCTTGCGCAATAGCGTTGCCGCTCGGCGTACTACTGGCTAACTACCGCAAAGGCGCGCAGGTGGCGATAGGGCTGTTCAATATTGGGCGAGCATTACCGTCCCTGGGTATTGTGATACTTGCAATCATGCTTATTGGCTATGAAACCAGCACGGTGATTATCGCGTTGGTGACCATGAGCATCCCGCCGATATTAACCAATACCTATGTTGGCATCGATCAGGTGGATTCATCCCTGAAGCAGGCTGCCAGATCGATGGGCATGCGCAGAGGGCAGATGTTTTTTCAGCTCGAGTTGCCGCTGGCTTTTCCGCTGATCTTTTCAGGGTTCCGCTCAGCCCTGGTGCAACTTATCGCCACGGCCACCATCGCCGCGTATGCCGGCTTCGGCGGGCTGGGCAGGTTTCTGATTGATGGACTGGGCCGAAATGATACGCCGCAAATCATTGGCGGCGCACTGATGGTGTCGGCACTGGCGATTGCCAGTGAGTGGGTTTGTTCAATGATAGAAACATTCATGGTTAGAAAATGGCGCGCGGGGAAAATCGAACTAAGCGCTACATGACCTGAGGCACTTGAAAGTGTGTATTAACTCTGCAGAGGTGCAAACCCACATGAAAAACAAACAACGTTCGAAGGCTCGCTCAGCGCACTCGGTTTCATTGCTGCTGGGGCTGGGCTTGCTGGTGGGCAGCGCGTTGGCCAGCGCTCAGTCCATCACCATTGGAGGGGCCAATTTTTCCGAGCAGACGATTCTCGCCAACATCTATGCGTCAGCCTTGAAAAATCAAGGGATAGACGTCAAGACCCGACTCAATCTGGGCAACCGCCAGATCATCGCCCAGGCCCTGGAAAACGGCGATATAGACGTCGTCCCCGAATACCTGGGGTCACTGTTGAGTTTCTATGACGACAAGACCGCCCTGACCACCCAAAAGGAGATCCTCAGCGCTTTGCAACAGAAGTTGCCGGCGGACCTCCAGCTGCTTGAGCCTTCGTCCGCAGGCTCTATTACTGCCTGGGCCGTCACCCAAAAGACCGCAGAAAAGTACAACCTGCGCACCTTGTCCGACCTGGCGCCCGTCTCGGGTGATTTCACCCTGGGCGGGCCTCCCGAAGTCGCCACGGCCGCGTTAGGCCTGCCCGGGTTGAAGGCGGTCTACGGCATCAACTTCAAGAGCGTCAAGTCGCTGGACATGGGCGGGCCCTTGTCGCGGCTGGCGTTGAACTCCGGCGCCATCGACGTGGCCACGGTGGTCTCCACGCAAGGCATCCTGGCGAAAGAGCCTTGGGTTGTCCTCGAGGACGACAAGCACCAACAGCCCCTGCAAAACATCACGCCACTGGGGCGCAAGGCGTTGCTGACCCCGGAAGTCACCCAGGTGCTTAACGAGGTTTCTGCAAAGCTGACCGATGACGACCTCAAGCAACTCAATCGCCTGGTTGATATCGATCACAAGGACCCCGCGAAAGTCGCGGCGCAGTGGGTCGCCGAACATACCGTCAAGACGGTCCAGTGAAAATCAATGCGACGTGGGTAAGGTCGCGGAGGCGTTATGTCGAATAAAAGTATGATTTTGAATTTGTTCTTTTTTAACCCCCAGGGCGATCATCGTTTTTCCTGGCGCCACCCGCAGGCACCGACCCAAGAGATATTGACCCTGGGTTACTACGTAAAACTGGTGCAGGCGGCGGAGGCGGCGAAGTTTGATGCGGTTTTTGTTGCGGATCACGTTGCGGTCTGGGACTCCGTGGCCAGCGGGCTGAGGCACTATGCCAACGCCCGCCTGGAACCGATTACGCTGTTGTCCGCACTGGCGGCGGTTACCGAGCACATCGGGCTGATGGGCACGGCTTCGACTTCCTATAACGAGCCCTTCAACCTCGCGCGCTATTTTGCTTCGCTGGACTACCTCAGCGCAGGGCGGGCCAGCTGGAATATCGTGACGTCCTGGCTGGAAGAAGAGGCTTCGAATTTCGGATTGTCAGGCGTGACGAAACACGGCGATCGTTATCTGCGGGCCGAGGAGTTCATCCAGGTCGTCAAGCAGCTTTGGGACTCCTGGGAGGAGGGCGCGCTTGAATTTGACAAGGGCACCGGCGACTTTGCCGACCCCTCGAAAATCCACCCGATCAATCACAAAGGCGCACATTTCAGCGTACGTGGGCCGCTTAACGTGCCGCGTCCACCCCAGGGGCATCCGGTCCTTGCCCAGGCGGGGTCTTCTGAAGCCGGCAAGAACCTGGCCGCCGCCCATGGGGACGTACACTTCTGTTTTATCAACTCGGTCGAGGAGGGACTGGCGTACAGGGCCGATTTGAATCGCCGACTCGAGTTGAAGGGCAGGCATTCCAGTGATCTGAAAATCATCACCGGCGTGCTGCCGGTGGTGCTCGGGGATGAGACTGAGGAGGAACGACGTCGGCACCTGGAGGACAGCCTGACTATCGATGCGGTGGCGATTGACCTGGTCTCCAGCTACACCCGCCTGGACCTGACAGGACTATCGCCGGACGGCCCGTTGCCAGCGTTGCCGGATGAGTCCGAGTTTGATGGCATTCGAACCGAGCTGGCCCTGCTCAAGCAGTACGACACCTCCCTGTCCATCCGCGAAATAGGGCGCCGGTTGGTCAAGAGCTCCAGCACCTGGCTGTTGATCGGAACGGCGGAGCATATTGCCGACAAGCTTTCAGCGTTATACGAGTCGAATGCCGTCGATGGCTACAACCTCATGTTTCCGTTTTTGCCCACTGACTTCGAAACCTTCACCCGTGGCGTGGTGCCTCTGCTGCAAGCCAGAGGGGTGTTCCGCCAGGAATATGAGCCCGGGACACTGAGGGATCGCTTGGGCTTGAAGACGCCGGCCAACCGTTTCCTGTTGTGAGCAGTATCAATCGCACCCTCTGAATGGATGTCATATGACCAGCGATCTATCCATGTACCTCGCTCCCGCCAGGGTTCTACACGCACAGGATGCCTGGCTTGAGCGCATCCTGGCGATTCTCGGCGAGCGCCGTGGGCAAACACAGGTCGTTGATCTCGCGGCGCACTGGCTTTCCCCGGATCTGTTGTTATCCCAGACCTGCGGCTATCCATTCGTTACGTCGCTGCGGGGAAAGGTAAAGCTGGTAGGGCGCCCGAGCTATGAGCTTACCCATGGCTCCGGCGGGGACCATTGCAGTTTGCTGCTCTGCAGGGCTGATTCGGCCGTGACTGACCTGGCGGGTTTCCAGGGCCGCCATGGCCTGATCAACGCCCGGGATTCCAACTCTGGAATGAATTTATTTCGCCACACGCTGGCCGGGATCAGCGACCGAGGTTTTTTCTCGAAACTCACCTTCACCGGATCCCACAGGGAGAGCCTGCGAAGGCTTAGAGAAGGCGAGGGTGATTTGGCTTCCATCGACAGTGTCACCTACGACTATCTTGCGAGAGATCACAGTGACGAGATCGAAGGCCTCAGGATCCTGACACGAAGTGCGCGCAGTCCCTGCCTGCCTTACATCACCTCGATTGGTCAGGACGCCGTTTCAATCAGCAACGCAATGAACGAAGCCTTGGGGCAGCTTCCTGAGGTGTCCCGTGACCTCGCGATCAAGGAAGTCCTGCCGGCCAGTGAGGCTGACTATGAGTGTCTCCTGGAATATGAGCGCAGTGCGGCCAGTCGCGGCTTTTCGTTTGTAGCGTCCTGAGCGGCCCCACCTCAAACGGAGGCACTCCTGCAGGGGATTCATTCAGTCCCCAGCAGGTTCAAACCCTATAGCCAACCCTTGATCTGCGCGCACACAGCCTGGGTGGAAATACCGTAGCGATCGTGCAACGTCGGAAGCGCTCCCGCATCGAGAAACGCGTCCGGCAGCGCTATTTGCCGGAACGTCGGGGTAACGCCATTGCGCAACAGCACGGTTGCCACCGCTTCGCCCAATCCGCCAATGATGGAGTGGTTTTCGGCCGTCACTACCAGTCGTCCCGGCTTTCTGGCTTCAGCCAGAATGGTCTGCTCATCCAAAGGCTTGATAGTGGGCACGTGAAGCACCGCGACATCCACGCCATCTGCCTGTAGTTCCTTGGCGGCTTCCAGGGCGCGCATGGTCATCAAACCGGTGGAAATGATTAAAACCTCATTGCCCGTGCGCAGGGTCTTGGCCTTGCCGATCTCGAATGTATAGCCATATTCGTCGAGCACCAGCGGTACGTTGCCGCGCAGTAACCGCATGTAGACCGGCCCTTGATGCGCAGCAATGGCGGGCACGGCTTGTTCGATTTCCAGGGCATCGCAGGGGTCGACGATCATCAGGTTGGGCATGGCGCGGAAAATCGCCAGATCATCCGTTGCCTGGTGGCTGGGGCCGTACCCGGTGGTCAGGCCCGGCAGGCCGCAGACGATTTTGACGTTGAGGTTTTCCTCGGCAATCGCCATGCAGATGAAGTCATAGGCCCGGCGCGACGCAAACACCGCGTAAGTGGTAGCGAAGGGCACGAACCCCTCCCGAGCCATGCCGGCTGCCGCGCTCATCAACAGTTGCTCGGCCATGCCCATCTGGTAGAAACGCTCCGGATGCGCCTTGGCAAAAATGTGCAGGTCGGTGTATTTGGACAAGTCAGCCGATAAACCCACGATGTCCTGGCGCTGGTCCGCGAGTGCGGCCAATGCGTGACCGAATGGCGCTGGTTTTGTGGCCTGGCCTTCAGCGGCAATCGAGGCAATCATCGCCGAGGTGGTCAGCTTTTTCTTCGCCGCTGCGGGTGCCTGAACGTCAGTCTTGTGTGCGTTGCTCATACGGTTTTGCCTTCTTCCAGGTTGTTCAGGGCCACATCCCATTCATGCTCGTCGACGCGGATAAAGTGAGTCTTTTCGCGGGTTTCCAGGAACGGCACGCCTTTGCCCATTTTGGTATCGCAGATGATGACGCGCGGTTGTGCGCCGGGGTGGCTGCGGGCCGCGTCGAACGCCTTGACCAAGGCATCCAGGTCGTTACCGTCTACCCGCTGGGTGAACCAGCCAAAGGCTTGCCAGCGGTCAACGATGGGTTCAAATGCCAGCACTTCGCTGGAATGTCCGTCGGCTTGCTGGTTATTCACGTCGACAATGGCGATCAGGTTGTCGAGCTTCCAGTGCGAAGCGGACATGACCGCTTCCCAGGTGGATCCCTCATTCAGCTCGCCGTCCGACAGCAGGTTGTAGACGAATGAGGCGGACTGTTTGCGCTTCAAGCCCAGGCAGGCACCCACTGCGATGCCCAGCCCCTGGCCCAGGGAGCCGCCGGTAATCTCCATGCCGGGGGTGTAGGCGGCCATGCCGGACATGGGCAGGCGGCTGTCATCCGAACCGTAGGTTTCAAGCTCATCCAGTGGGATGATTTGCGCTTCAATCAGCGCCGCATACAGGGCGATCGCGTAGTGGCCGATGGAAAGGTAAAAGCGATCACGCTGTTCCCATTCCGGGTCTTCGGGCTTGTAGTTCAAGGCGTGGAAGTACGACACGGCGAGCAAGTCTGCCGCGCCCAGCGCCTGGCCGACATAGCCCTGGCCCTGGACTTGGCCCATGCGCAAGGCATGGCGGCGAATGTTATGGGCGCGCTGCACCAGCGTGGTGGAGGACGCGCGAGATAAAGTGGCAGTCATGGAAGTTCTCCGTTAACTCAACGATTGACCGAAGCGGCAGGAATGCGCAGCACCAGGCAGGCACCGATGCACAGCACACCGGTAATCAGGTACATGCCGATGGCGCTCGAACCGGTCGTGGTGGTGATCCAACCAATCAGGTAGGGCGAGCAGAAACCCGCCAGATTGGCAAAGCTGTTGATTCCAGCGATCCCGGCAGCGGCGGAGACGCCACCGAGCAAGGTGGTCGGCAGCATCCAGAACAGTGACGACGCCGACAGCACGCCTGCTGCTGCAAGGCACAGGCACAACACCGACAGCATCAGTTGGGTGCCGAACACCGCCGCCAACGTGAGGCCCAGCGCACCGGCAAGCATTGGCGCCACCAGATGCCAACGGCGCTCCTGGTGCTTGTCGCCGCTGCGCCCCATCAGCACCATCGCGACAATGGCGCACAGGTAGGGGAGGCTGGTGAGCAAGCCGATGTGCATCGGGTCGGCAACACCGGCATTACGGATAAGGGTCGGCAGCCAGAAGGTGATCGCGTACTGGCCCATGACCACGCAAAAGTAGATGCAGGCGAGAATCCACAGGCGGCGGTCGCGCAGGAAGGCGCCGACCGATGCATGGGTGACTTTACGGCTGTTGTCCTCGGCGAGTTCTTTGCTGACCAGCGCTTTTTCTTCATCGGTGAGCCAGGTCGCCTGGTGCACGCCGTCCTTGAGGTAAGCCAGCACCATCAGGCCAACGATGACGGTCGGAATGGCTTCGAGCACGAACATCCACTGCCAGCCCGCCCAGCCATGTACGCCGGCGAACTGGGTCATGATGTAGCCCGAGAGCGGCCCGCCGATCATGCCGGAGAGCGGGATGGCGATGAACCACAGCACGGTCATTTTGGCGCGGCGGTAGGAGGGGAACCAGTAGGTGAGGTAGAGCAGCAGGCCCGGTGCGAGCCCGGCTTCGGCGATACCGAGCAGGAAGCGCAGCGCATAGAACTGCCAGGCCGTTTCCACGAAGGCGAAGAGGGCGGAGATAATGCCCCACGAAATCATGATCCGCGCGATCCAGCGCCGGGCACCGACTTTGTGGAGGATGAGGTTGCTCGGCACTTCGCAGAGGAAATAGCCAAGAAAGAACATGCCCGCGCCGAGCCCGTATACGGTTTCGCTCAGGGACAGGTCATTCATCATCTGCAGCTTTGCAAACCCGACGTTTACCCGGTCCAGGTAGGCGCACAGGTAGCACAGCATCAGGAAAGGCATCAATCGCCAGGCAGTTTTGCGATACGCGCTTGCGCGCACTGTGGACACAGTGTCGAGCGTCATGGTGGTCATCATGAGGGTCTGATCTCTTGTTTTTATAGAACGCCGGGCTTGAAGCCCGACGTATCTTCGATCCAGAACTTAATGGACAGCGGGTGCTGGCACCTGTGGTCAGTGGATCAACATGCCGCCGTTGACATCCAGGGTGATGCCGGTGAGATAGGAGGACAAGTCGCTGGCGAGAAACAGCGCCGCATTGGCAACATCCTGCGCGGCACCAAGCCGACCCAGGGGGATGCTTTCGATGATTGCGTGGCGGCGCTCATCCTGCATCAGGCCCCCGGTGATGTCGGTATGGATCAGGCCTGGCGCAATGGCGTTGACGCGAATGTTGTCCGCGCCGAATTCGCGGGCCATGGCCTTGCCCAGTCCGAGCACGCCGGCCTTGGCGGCGCTGTAGTGCGGGCCGCCGAAAATGCCGCCGCCGCGCTGGGCCGATACGGATGACATGCAGACGATGCTGCCCGAAGCCTGGGCGCGCATCACCGGAATCACCGCCTGGGACATCAACAGCGTGCCACGCAGGCTGACATCCAGGACCTTGTCGTAATCGCTCGGGCGAATGTCCAGGGTCTTGATGGGCTGGGTGATGCCGGCATTGTTGACGAGTATGTCGATACGGCCGTAGTGCTCCAGCACCTTGGCGACCGCAGCCTGGACTTGTTGCTCATCGGCCACGTTGGCAGCCAGGCCCAGGTGGCCTTCGCCGAGGGTGGCCGCGGCGTCACGGGCGGCGGACTCGTCGAGATCCAGGATGACAACGCGGGCGCCGTGTTGGGCGAAGGTGAGCGCGGTTGCGCGGCCGATGCCGCGTGCGGATGCGGCGCCAGTAATAATCGCGACTTTGCCTTGAAGAAGCATGAGGGATACCTCTGATTGTTTTTATGGTTCGATTCAGCGATCGATGGCTCAGAGTGGTCCCCGTCGACGGGCCGAGCAATAACGCAAACCTCACTGCTACATGAATAAAATTCAGCACTCGTCAATGTGGACCGCAAATGCTTGAATGGCACGATCCGCCCGCGACCCAAAAAACAATAGGCTGAATACCGATGCGCCAGGACGATATCCCCACCTCCAATCTGCCACCGCTGAGAGCCATTCAGGCCTTCGAGCAGACAGCCCGTTTCGGCAACCTGGCAAGGGCCGCCGAAGTGCTCGACCTCACACCGTCAGCGATCAGCCATCAACTGGCCAAGCTGGAGGTGATGATTGGTCGGCAGTTGTTTGTGCGGGCAGCGCGTGGGGTGACCCTGACGCCAGTGGGTGAGCAGTACTTGAAGGATATTTCCGGTCTGTTGCAGAGCCTTGAGGTCGCCACCGAGCGCGCCGCGAGTGACGTCAGCCTGGATTGCCTGCGGCTGCATTCGGCCCCCAGCTTTGGCTTGCTCTGGCTGATGCCGCGGTTGGAGTCGTTTCGCGCGAGCAATCCGGACATCCAGATCAATTTGTCGTGTTCCTATGAGTCGCTGCATTTCAGCCAGGACAAGATCGATGTGGATATTCGTCACGGCCGGCCTAATTGGCCCAGCTATGAAGTGCGCACCGTACGCAACGAAAGTTTCGCGGTGCTGGCCTCGCCCAAGCTGATCGCGCGCTGCGCGGTAGAAAACGCCGCGGATCTCCTGGCACAAGAGCTGATCCTTTCCGAAGCAACCTTGCTCAGGTGGCCTGAGTGGTTCGCCCAGCATGGCCTGGCGCGCCCCGAAAAGCCCTACGCCTTGAGTTTCGACCGTTCCTACATGAGCCTGGAAGCCGCGAGCCACGGCCTGGGGTTCGCCCTTGAAAGCACGCTGCTGGCGCAAAAATACCTCGCCAACGGTTCGCTGGTTGAAGTCGCCCCCGAAGCGTTGAGCGCTGCGGTTGCCGCCCACCATTTGGTGTTCCCGAAGGCGCACTCCAGTTTTCCCAGGGTCAGGCGGTTCTTGGGGTGGATGGAGGTGGAGTTAGGGCATAGCTTTGTGTTCTAGCGCTGTGGTTTTCCAAAGGGAATGACCGTTATTTGTCCAACGACTATCCTGGGCAAGACGGTTTAGAAGACGTTAGAGAGTACAAGAAAAACACCAATGGACAGCAGCAACGCCCCTGCGACTCGGTTGATCCACACACCAATGCGTGGATTATTACCTAACTTAAGGCCAATCTGTCGTCCACAGAGCGCAAGGGGCAGCTCTACTAAAATCATGACCACTACCAGGACGACACCGAGATAAAGCATCGAAAGTGCTTTATGACTTGCGTGCTGTGGAATGAATTGCGGCATGAATGAGAGGGTGAACATCATCGCCTTCGGGTTGAACAAGTTGGTCATCAACCCGCGTCGGTAGACGGGCCAGAAACTTGCCCTGATTCCGCCCTGGACCTGTGTCACCGATTGACCGGAGCGGAGCAGGCCCACACCCAGCCAGGAGAGGTATGCCGCGCCTGCTATTACCAACAGGCCATACAACAGTGGAGACGCGGCGATCAGGGCCGCCACACCCGCTATCGCCAGAAGCACATAACAAAACGCGCCACTCGCCACGCCAAGAATTGCAGCCATACCCCCGCGGGCACCATTACTGATCGAATTAGACAGGATGTAGATCATGTCCGCTCCGGGCGTGATCATTAGAATCGCCACTGACGTAGCAAATAGAACCAAGGTCGTGAAAGAAATATCCATGGGGAGTTCCAGATCAATCAGAGGTGAATGATGAGGAACGCTTCTACATAGCGTATAGAATCGGATTACTCATCGAATCGCGGTGGTGCAGGCAAGCCAAAGATTGGTGTGAAGAGTCGACAAAGTTGGTATTTCTGGACCCCTCGTCTAAAGCAGCCTGTTGTTTCCAAACTCACCGGTCATTTATACAGACTGCGCATTCTCGGCCCAGCGTGCTGCGAAATCCGTCGAGCGAATTGCCGGGTCGCACTCAATTATGTCGAGGCTTACAAGCCTGTGGGCAACAAAAGGATCCTCGGCCATTATTTTCTGAATGTCTGACAACTGATGGGCGTGGGCAAGAATGAATCCGCCACTCTTATCCATGAGCGGGCCGGCGAAAAGCACATGTGCCGATCCGATGTATTTGATCAGCCAGCCCTTGTGCGCATCCAGGTGCTCCCGAATCTGTTCGGCAGAACTGGTGTAGGTCAACTTTATGGCGTAAAGCATCCGTTAATCTCCTGGCTTTAATGGTTATTAGTGGGCGGCTGACAAGTGTGCCACTGCCGAGGTAATGGCGTTTTTGGCCAGCGTTACGCCGTTATCGCGAACCTGCTCGCCTTTAGAGGCGCCTTCGGCACGAACGAATTCGATATCGTCAATTCCCAGAAAGCCAAAAAACGCTTTCAGGTAACTTTCCTGAAAGTCCATGTTCTGAAAAGGACCTTCAGCGTAAAAACCTCCGCGCGCCGATGCCACGATGACGCGCTTCCCGCCGCATAAGCCAACAGGGCCGCGTTCGGTATATTTGAACGTGCGCCCCACCTGCGCGACTCTGTCTAACCAAGCCTTCAACTGAGTCGAAACGCTGAAGTTGTACATTGGCGCACCGATTACGAGCACTTCGCTCGCGAGAAACTCGGTCACCAGCGTTTCCGAGAGTTGATGCTCCAATAAAATTTCTGCCGAAAAATCACTGTTTCCCATTTGTCGAAACCCTGCGGCAATTGAGCCACTCAGGTGTCTCACTTCTTGGTCGGCGAGGTCGCGGCGCTGCACGTGGGCACCAGGATTACTGGCTTGAATGTGCGCAACGATGGAGGCGGTAAGATCTCGGGTGATGGAATCTTTGCCCATGATGCTGGAGTCAATATGGAGCACTTTCATTCTTGATTTCCTCGGGAGTGGAAAAGCGTTGTTATCAACGTTGTTTGTGGGCAGAGGCTCATCTTTCCGATTCGCTGGCAGCACGGTCGATGAATTTGGCTACTGCATCGGGCTGAGAAATCAATGACAGGTGGCTGGATCGAATAGACAAGGTCCTGGCGCCAATCTGGCGCGCAATGGTTTGCTGTACCGGGTAGGGAAGTGCCTGGTCATCGATTGTTTGCAAGTACCAACTTGGCTTGTCATGCCAGGCCGCATGCTTGACCTTTGCGGCGAAACAGACGGCGGCAATTGGCTGCTGCACTGATGACAGAAACCGTGCGTTTGACATCGCCAGGTCTGCGCCCATCACGTGATGAAATTGCGCTGGGTCATCCAGCCAAAGCAGCCCATCCGCATCCGGGCTGAGGCCCGTCATTGGCGCCTTCAACCGCGCCAAGAGATCCGCAGCAGACTCACCACTGTCGGGCACGAGCGCGGATAGATAGACCAAGCCTTTTACATTACTGGCGTTGCCAGCCTGTGTTATCACCGCGCCAGCCCACGAGTGTCCCACCAGCAGTACATCGCCCTTTTGCCTGCGCAGAACGCGCTCCGTGGCGATTACGTCATCACTCAATGAAGTCAATGGATTCTGGACAGCGGTGACGTGATAGCCCATCGCAGTCAATCGCTCCATCACTGCATACCAACTCGAGCCATCTGCGAAAGCACCATGTACCAGCACGATATTAGGCACGGGGTGTGCGGTTGTTGCCGCCATGGCGGAGCCTCCAGATATCAGCAGGAACGCTCCCACTGTGAAAGTGAGTCGACCTGACCACCTTAGAAACGCCCACAAACGTTCTTTTGCGCAGTGAACATTTAGGTGCAATAGCTTTTTCATGCAGGCCGTCTCTACAGTTTGTGCTGCAAGTCTAGGGAGACTCTGCTAAAACCGTGAGGGCTCGGATCGGCCATATTTCATGCAAAACTCGCCATCTTGATCTTTAAACAGGGAATTACCATGCGCATTGCCATCGTTGCTTTAGAGGGCAGCCTGATGTCTGCGATTACCGGGCTGGCTGATTTGTTCTGGATGACCAATCAGGCGTTGAGGTCTCCACCGGCGGGGTTGCCATCGGCCTTAAAGGCCCACGTCTGCGACGAGTTTGAGACGATCATAGTCAGTGCCGATGGCAACGCAGTGCGAGACCCGCAAGGGCGGGTGATCCCCGTTGATACAACATTTGAAAATGTCGGGCCTTGCGACGCTGTACTTGTTACCGGGATGGCACTCGGGGCTGATCGGCTGCCACCTGGCTCTGAATCCCTCACGCGAGCTGCACAGTGGATTAAAGCCAATCACCAACAGGGAGCACTGGTGGGGGCGGCGTGTGCCGGCACATTTGTGCTGGGCGAGGCAGGCCTGTTGAACCGTCGGCGCTGTACTACAACGTGGTGGCTCCACCATGTTTTCAAACAGCGATTTCCCAAGGCGCTGGTTGCATGGGGTTCCGCAGTAGAGTCCCAGGATCGTATCGTGACTACCGGCGGGCCTTTGTCGTGGATTGATTTGGCGCTTTATGTGATCAGGAGCCTGGCAGGCGCGGAGGTAGCGAAATTAACGGCTGATATTTCTGTGACCGATAGCTTGCCATTGCCCCAGTCCGTCTACGCGCCCCGAGGATTCATTAACAATGCCGATCCCCTGCTGCTGGAAACCGAGCAAATCATTCGACACGGAAATCCTGGCCTGACCGCTGCGGGGCTGGCCAAGGCGTTGAATGTGAGCGAGCGAACTTTACACAGACGCTTCAAGAACCTCACAAATGAATCGCCTAAAGAACTCATCACCCGCGTGAGAATAGAGACGGCCTGTGTACTGCTACAGATACCAGGGGCCAGCGTTAAACAGGTAGCCCTTAATTGTGGCTATAACGAGGACACGTCATTTCGTCGTTCTTTTATACAACTGACGGGGATGACTCCCGCGGATTATAAGCGTTGGTCGAAAGGGCGCGCCTTGGTCGATATCGAAGCTGAGAGTTCTTCGGTGTTCAGCTAAGCCATGGGGCCATGCAGATGTTTGGCCTGCTGGCTCGAATAGATCAGGTGATAGCTGCCAAGGCCCGGGCAGCGGCTCAGGCCAAGCTGCCTGGAGCAACGAATGCTTATCCGCCAGCGCGGTCGTTACCACCATGCGCGGCGATGAACAGGGTGACGGCCGATCGGCAATAGGATTCGATTTCATCCTCTGCTCTCGCCTCATCGAAGCGGGCGATCATCAGGAGATCGGAGCCTTTGAAAAGCGCGGCAAACAAGCGGGCGGACCCCAGAGGATCGGGCACGTTCAGCACCGCTTTCCCGTGCAACTGACGCAACAGGGCCTCGATCTGGGCGATGACATAGGCGGGGCCGGCTTCGTAATGGAGCTTGCTTAACGACGTTTGATTCGTCTTGTCGACCATGATCATGGCTTCGACACTGCGCACATCCGGGCTCAACAACGTGCGAAGCAGGAATGTTCCCACCGCCATGAGCTGATCTGCCGCCGAACCGTCGACGCCTTCAATAAGGGTCTGTGGTGCAAACTGATGGCAGTGGGCCGCGATGGCCGCGCTGTACAGCGCTTCCTTGTTCTCAAAGTGCCGATAGATGCTGAGCTTGGATATCTTCGCCCGCTGGGCGACCTTGTCCATTGTCGTCGCTTGAAAACCCAATTCCACAAAAAGTTCGCACGCGGCGTCGACTATCGTTTGGCCAAGCGCCTCGTTGGCGGGCCGGCCGCGCCGACCCTGGTTGTGTTCAGTCATAAATATTCCAGTACTTGACAGTATTCTAATTCTTGAATTAGGGTACTTCAAAGTATCTTAAGCATGCAAGCCGATCTCCCTTCATCCACAGCACAGAGCCCATCACCATGAATGACGTCATCATCATCGGCGGCAGCTTTGCCGGTCTTGCTGCAGCCCTGCAGCTCGGTCGTGCCCGGCGCACGGTCACCGTTCTCGATACCGGCCTGCCACGCAACCGCTTCGCCGGCCACTCCCATGGCCTGCTCGGCCACGATCACAAGCCACCGCTGGAGATCCTGGCCGAGGCGCGGCGGCAGCTGGCACGCTATCCCACGGTCAGGCTGGTCACTGCCCGTGCCGAGAGCATCTCCGGCGCCATCGACGATTTCTGCGTCCTCACTGGCGATGGCGAAAGCCTCAGGGCCCGCCGCCTGATCCTGAGCTATGGCGTCGTTGACCAGATGCCTGATGTTCCGGGCTATGCCGAAAACTGGGGCACCTCCATCGTGCCTTGCCCCTATTGCGACGGCTTTGAAGTCGCCGGCCAGCATTGGGGCCTCGTCTGGTCCGGCCCGCAATCGATGAATCAGGTCAGGCTGTTCCACGATTGGACCGACACGTTGACGGTCTTCACCAATGGGCATGACCTTCCACCCGACATCCAGGCCGATCTGGCGCGACGTGGCATCTCTGTCGTCAATGGCCGGATCACCGAAATCGACCATGCCGAGAACCATAATGCCACCGTCAGGCTCAACGCCGGCCCACCTGTCGCGGTCGACATTCTGTTTGCGCATCCGCGCAACAAGCCGTCTGCGCGCCTGCATGAGTCGCTGGGCCTCGCCACGGTGGATACGCCCCAGGGCATAGCCCTGAAGGTCGACGAGCGTCGCGAAACCAGCGTGCCCGGCATCTATGCCGCCGGCGACCTGGCAAACCCCCTTATGGCCTCGGTCACCCTGGCAATATCGCACGGCGCGACGGCGGGTATCTCCGCCCAACAGTCGATGCTGGTTTGAGGACAATTCGGTTGTCGCAGGCTTCTGGAACACGGGTCTCAGAAGGTCGCCGTTCCCGGCTTTTGCACGGCCTGGTTAAAAACGAATCAAAACGAGGAGATGTCATGACAGAGCAAAATGCCTATCAGGTTGCCGACTGGAATGGCCAAAGCGGAGAATACTGGGCCGCTAACCAGGCCCGGCTCGACGCCATGTTTGCGGTATTCGGCCAGGCCGCGATCGAAGCCGCCGCGCCAGCCACGGGCGAACGCGTGCTTGACATCGGTTGCGGCGCGGGCGCGTCGAGCCTGGCTCTGGCCGCCCGCGTCGGCGCGGGTGGTCATGTGCTGGGTGTGGACATATCCGAACCGCTGATCGGCCGCGCGCGTGCGCTGGCGCCACAGGATACGCCGGCCCGGTTCCGGGTAGCCGATGCCAGCAGCGCCGAGTTGCCCGAGGGCGCGTTTGACCTCCTGTTTTCGCGTTTCGGGGTGATGTTCTTCGACGATCCGACAGGGGCGTTCGCCCATATGCGACGCGCGCTCCGGCCGGGCGGGCGGGTCGCTTTCGTCTGCTGGCGTGGTGTGGCCGAGAATGATTGGGTGCGCCTGCCGATGGGCGTGCTCAAGGGCATCCTCCCGCTGACCGCCCGGCCCGATCCCGAAGCGCCCGGCCCATTCTCGTTTGGCGACCGGGAGCGCGTGGCACGCATCCTGACAGCGGCCGGCTTTACCGATATCACCAGCACGCCCTTCGATGCTTCCATCCCGTTCGGCGAGGGCGGGACGCGGGACGCGGCGATCGACGACGCGGTGAAGATGGCATTCGAGGGGGGCCCGCTGGCGCTTGTGCTCGCTGATCAGCCCGACGCCATCCGAGCCCGCGCCTGGGCCGCGGTTCGCGCCGCCTTCGCGGGCCTAGCCGGCAAGCGGTCGGTGATGATCGACGGCGCGACGTGGATCGTCATGGCACGCAATCCGGCAAGCTGACAGGGATTGATAGGGGAGGTGTTTGGCCTTCCGCGTAGAGACATTGACCTGAAACCAACCCTGATCATTGCGAGGTTGTGACAAAAGTATAATTTGGTCACTCGTTGTCAAGCGCTTTTCGGATGCGTAAGCTAGCTCGCATGAACAAGACATCCATAGCTTCCCCCAGCATCCGTGGCCCAGCCGATCATGAGATCCGGAATCAGATCGTCGCGGCGGCCAATCAGCACTTCAGTCAATACGGCTATAGCAAAACCACGGTTTCCGACCTGGCGAAAGCGATCGGGTTTTCCAAGGCGTACATCTACAAGTTTTTTGATTCCAAGCAGGCGATTGGTGAGGCTATCTGTGGCAATTGCCTGGCGGAAATCATCGCGGCCGTAGAACAGGCCATCAATGTAGAGGACATTTCGCCGACCGAACGTTTTCGACGTTTGGTGAAAACGCTGATCGCTACCGGGGTGAATTTGTTCTTCAGTGATCGAAAGCTCTATGACATCGCCGCATTTGCAGCGTCTGAGAACTGGCCCTGCGCTCAGCAATATGACGCCTTGGTCAGGGATTTCGTGTTGCAGATTGTGCGTGAAGGCCGAGAAATCGGCGAATTTGAACGCAAAACACCCTTGGACGAAACAGTCGATTCGATCCACCTTACGCTGCGCCCTTTCGTCAATCCGTTGCTTTTGCAATACAACCTTGACTTCGTCGAGCTGGCTCCGGTCCTCACTTCCAATCTCATTCTGCGTAGCTTGATGCCGTGAGCCTGCGTTAATCATCTCTATCACTTTGCTCTGATATCAACGCTTAGATGATGGTGAACACCGATCCAGGTGGACACCCTTTTCCGGGGCGCGGTATTAACTCGAATCCGGGGCCTGATCCCCATATTCAGGGCCTCGTATCAAACCTCACTAGGTAACTGAGTGGATTATCCGCGCAGCATTTGCCGCGTAGCCATGCATGTTCATTTGCCGGATTTGTGACTATTGACATGAATGGTCACATGAATAAGTATGCTGTACCTATCCTGGAGGAATCGCCGTGGCGCGCACGATCTTCGTAAATCTGCGCTGCGGCCCCTCCCGATAGCCCGCGTTCAGCGTGACGCTCTCTACCGCTTTATCCCGATGATCTATCGAGTCCTAATAATGAAAAAAATACTGCGCAGGACCCCGCTTGGCCTTGCTGTTGCCCTCTCGTCGACTCAACTGTTCGCGAGCGGTTTCGCTCTTAATGAACAAAGCATCAGTGGGATGGGCTCCGGATTTGCCGGCCGTTCTTCATCGGCAGAAGATGCGAGTACCGTCTTCGGTAATCCGGCCGGTATGTCTCGCTTGAAAAAAGAGCAGGCCAGCGTCGGGGCGGCAACGCTTTTCGCAAAGGCCCATATAAGCCAGACGCGCAGCACATTCGGGGGGCAGGAGGACGGGGACATGGTGCCGACCACCACAGTGCCCATGGGTTACTACGTCAAACCCATCGATGAGCACTGGGCGTTCGGTGTGGGTTTCTATGTGCCGTTTGGGCTAATGACCGATTATGGCAGTGGTTTCGCCGGCCGCTACTACGCCAACAAAAGTGAGGTCACGACCCTTACGTTTCAGCCCACCATCAGCTATGCGTTCAACGACAAGGTCTCGATCGGTTTCGGACCGACCATCAACCGTATCAGTGGTGAGCTTTCCGGGATGGTGCTCAATCCACTCAGCCCAGGCCGCAATGACGGAAAGCTCAAAAGCACCGGCGATGACACGGCGCTTGGATTTAACGCGGGTATTCTAGTGCAAGCGACAGATCGAACTCGGTTGGGTCTGACCTATCACTCCAAGGTCAGCTACCGGCTGGATGCCAAGACCAAGCTCACCGACGGCATCTTCAGTGTGCTGGGTGTAAGCGGTACGAGCTATGACGCGTCCTTGGATGTGGACACCCCGGAATCAGTCGATTTTTCCGTGACTCATCAACTCAACAATGACTGGACGCTCTACCTGGGGAGTACGTGGACGCGCTGGAGTCGCTTCAAGGAGTTGGTGTTCGAAAACAGTGGCTTGCCTGCGGCGTTGAGCGGAACGCTGAGTCGTATTACCGAGGAGCAGAACTGGCACGACACGTGGGCGCACGCTATCGGCACGGCGTATAAGCTGAACAATCAGTGGGTTCTTCGCGCCGGCTTCTCGGTTGACCAGTCCCCCACCAACAACGTCAACCGTGGGCCGCGAATCCCTACCGGTGACCGGAAAGTCATCAGTGTCGGGGCAGGGTGGACGCCGGCGGAGAATGTCACGATCGATGTGGCGTATTCCTACCTATGGGAGGAAAGCGTACAGGTCAATGACGTATCCGCCTCAAGAGGCGCCTACAGCTCGAAGTATAAAAATAGCGCGAGCGGTTTGGGCACTTCTGTCAGCTATCGATTCTGACTCGCGGCGGGGCCTGAGAGCGGATACCTAGTGGATCAGGTATCCGTCGTCGGGGGCATTGCCTGGCCCGCTCAAACACCCATTACCCGTGACATCAGGCCCTGGTGAAGTCGACGGGGTGTGGCCCAGGTCAAGACCGCAATAGCCTTGTTGCCAAAGCCCGGCACGACGCTCATGCGGCCTGCGTGCAACGCTTGTATCCCCGCTCGCACTACAGGCTCGGGTTGCATCATGACCCTCTTCAAGACCGGTGTTATCTTTTGTTTGGCACTTGCTGCAAACCCGGTATCCGACATGCCTGGACAAAGCGCTGTGACCACCACACCGTCTTGTTTGAGCTCACGATGCAGGGCGTCGGAGAATCTGAGTACGTAAGCCTTGGCGGCAGAGTAAACCGCAAAGTTCTTCACGCCCTGGTAGGACAGCAGGCTGGCTGTCATCAAGATATGCCCCTTGCGCCTGGCCCGCATATCCTCTGCAAACAGACGAGTGATGGCGGTCAGGCTGGCGACGTCCAGGTCGATCATCGCCAGGGAGCTTTCCAGGGGCTCATCCAGGAATGCTCCCTGCAAGCCGTAACCCGCATTGTTGATCAGGACATCGACCACCGTATTGCTGTCATGCAGGCGCCGATGCAGATCGATAATCACATTTATTGATGAAAGATCTGCTTGCTGCACCATCACGTCGACGTCGAAACGACTACGCAATTCGTCCGCGAGTGCTTCAAGCTCGTTCAGCCTGCGGGCTACCAGAATCAGCGATTTCCCTTTTGCGGCGTACTGTCGGGCAAATTCCTTGCCGAATCCGCTGGAGGCTCCAGTAATGAGCACCCATGAATTTTCTTTCACGGCCATCTTGCATACCCCTTGTTTGAATCTCGAAAACCACCCGTGTCATCGGCTCGTCAGTCGGCTATCCGAGGGCTGCCAGCCGCCACCCAGCGCCTTGAACGCGGCGACTGCCGCGCGTGCCGATTCGGTTTGTGCCTGCGCCCGAGCGTCGGAAGCCTGAAGCAGGGTCTCGTCAGCGTGCAGGACGTCAATCAAGCTGGCCGTGCCTTTCTCATAAGCAGTGAACGACGATTGGCGCGCTTGCGTCAAAGACGTCTCGCCTCCAATGAGGGTGGTTGCTTGGGCGTCCCGATTCACCAGTGAGGAGAGCGCGTTCTCGACATCCTCGGTGGCGCGCAGCACAGACTGACGGTACGCGGCCAGGGATTCGGCTTCCTGTCCCTTGGCTTGGTCGATTTGGGCGTTGATGCGCCCGAAGTCGAAGAGTCTCCAGCGCAGTCCCAGTACGCCCGACGATTGACTGGCGCCGCCGGAAAAAAGATTGCCTGCCGATACAGCCGTTGCACTCCCCAGTAAGGCGCTCAGAGAGAACTTAGGGTAGTACTCGGCAATCGCCTCCCCGATGCGTGCGTTTGAGGCGGCAAGGCGGCGCTCGGCCACAATGAGGTCAGGCCTGCGGCGCAGTAAGTCGGCTGGCGTTCCCATGGTCTTTAACTGCGGCGCTGCCGGAATGCTTGCGACCATGGCAAGTTGCGTGCGATGAGTACCGGGTGGCGTGCCGAGCATGACATCGAGTGAATTCATGGCCGCATCCAGACCGGTCTGCAGCACCGGTACGGTGGCTTGGACCTGTGCTAAAGCCCCCTCGGTCTGACGAACCTCATAGCTGGCGGCAAGCCCCTTGCTGTAGAGCAATTGGACTTTCTCCAGCAGCCCCTGCTGGGTTTTGACTTGTCGATTCGCGATGTCCAGCCGAGCCTGCAATCCGCGGACAGTGATGTAGATATCCGCAGTCTGTGCGGCGATGGCCAATCGCGTGGCCGCGGCGCCAGCCTCGGACGCTTGGTACTCGGCCAGTGCCGCCTCGCGTCCGCGTCGCAGGCCGCCAAAGACATCCACTTCCCAGCTGGCATTGAGGTCGGCTTCGTAGGAACTGCCATAGCGATCATAGCCAGGGGTTGAGTTCAGCACCTGGCCGAGTGGCGTCTCGACTGATTGGTAGGCGCGGGCGGCCTGGCCGCTGATATTTCCCGAGGGCAATAAAGCGGCATTGGCGGCGCCTAGTCCTGCCCGCGCCTGCGCGACTCGTGCCTGGGCCTGCGCCAGATCGAGGTTCTGTTCAAGCGCCTTGGCGACGAAGTCGGCGAGCAGTGGATCACCGAAGCCCTCCCACCAGATGACGAGGCTGGCAGGCGTCGCCCCTGGTCTCTGCTCGACAGAAGACTGGCCCAGGTAACGGTCCGGGAGCGGGGCGTCCGGACGGCGATAGTCCGGACCGACCGCACAACCTGTCATCAAGCTGGCGCTGATCAAAAAAGCAGCGGGGCGGAGGGAGTGCATTGGGATTCCTTGAATCGAATATTGTTGGTGACCATAGTACTGTATGGTCACTCTCTGTCAATTGAGGCCCCTGGGCTAAATTCAGGTATGACTGAAAAATATCGTTCATCCCCGTCATGTGCTGCTTTGGAATATGCAGTCCTGCATCAACCTAGCCTTGTTGTAACGGGGTCATGAGCGATCGCGTAGTGGGGTGGTGCATCCTTCTGCGCCATTGGAGAGTTCGAATGTGACCGTTGACAATAATAGTCACTAGTCTGAATATGTGATCCCTGTTCTTTCTATTCAATAAGGGAACCTATGCTCCGGCTCCGACCCATCCCCATTGCAGCCTGCTTGTTGCCTCTCGTCCTGACGGCGTGTGGTGACTCATCCAACATTGACGATCCGCGCACGCAGGCTCCTCTGGTAAGGCCCGGAACGGTTGAGGGTTCCTCGGAGACATCACGTTCATTCACGGGAGTGGTGGCGGCCCGCGTGCAGGGCGATCTCGGCTTTCGGGTCTCCGGCAAGATCCTCGAGCGGCTGGTCGATACCGGCCAGAGCGTTAAACGCGGTCAGCCGCTTATGCGCCTTGACCCTATCGACCTGGGGTTGCAGGCGCGAGCACAGCAAGAGTCGGTCACCGCCGCCAGGGCCCGCGCCAGGCAGACAGCCGATGACGAGGCGCGATATCGCGACCTCGTCGCCGCAGGGGCTGTTTCTGCATCGGCCTACGACCAGGTCAAGGCCGCAGCGGATAGCGCAAAGGCGCAGCTCAGCGCCGCACAAGCCCAGGCCGATGTCGCCCGCAATGCTTCCGGCTACGCGGTGTTATTTGCGGATTCCGACGGGGTCGTGGTGGAGACACTCGCAGAGCCCGGGCAAGTCGTCAGCCCGGGGCAGCCCGTGGTTCGACTGGCCCGCGCAGGCCAGCGCGAAGCCATCGTGCATCTGCCCGAGACGTTGCGTCCTGCAGCCGGATCCAGCGCGCAAGCGACGCTTTACGGCAGTACCGCAGGGGCTGTTACAGCGAAGCTCAGGCTGCTTTCTGACTCTGCCGACCCAGTGACGCGCACGTTTGAGGCGCGGTATGTGCTTGAGGGCGCGCTGGCCAATGCCCCGATAGGTTCGACGGTCACGTTGCGGATCGCAGAAGGCGCCGCGCACGGGCAGGCGCTGCAAGTCCCCATCGCGGCCCTTTATGACCCAGGCAATGGCACCGGTGTGTGGGTGATCGCAGGCTCGCCGGCAAAGGTGAGCTGGCGTCCTGTTCAGGTGCTGGGATTGAGCGACGATGCCGCACGCGTGGCAGGCGATCTCAAGGTCGGTGAGCAGATCGTCGCGTTAGGCGCCCATCTGCTGCGCGATGGAGAAGACGTGAGAGTGCCCCAGCAGGATGACGCCCATGTTGCCGGGAGTCATCCATGAGCGAAGGCCGCTTTAATATTTCTGCGATCGCCGTTCGTGAGCGATCCATTACGGTATTCCTGATCTTTCTGATCGCGGTTGCGGGCACCCTGGCGTTCTTCCAGCTGGGGCGTGCGGAGGATCCACCGTTTACGGTCAAGCAGTTGACGGTCATTACTGCCTGGCCGGGGGCTACTGCGCAGGAAATGCAGGACCAGGTCGCAGAGCCACTTGAAAAACGCCTGCAGGAATTGAAATGGTACGACCGCTCGGAAACCTATACGCGGCCCGGTCTTGCTTTCACCATGGTGTCGTTGTTGGACCGCACGCCCCCCTCACAGGTGCAGGAAGAGTTTTATCAGGCACGCAAAAAGCTCGACGACGAAGCCACCAAGCTACCGGCGGGTGTAATCGGGCCCTTGGTCAACGACGAGTATTCGGACGTGACGTTTGCGCTGTTCGCCCTCAAAGCCAAAGGCGAGCCGCAGCGGCTGCTGGTGCGTGATGCTGAGTCGTTGCGCCAGCAACTGCTGCATGTGCCGGGCGTGAAGAAGGTCAACATCATCGGTGAGCAGGCCGAGCGGATATTTGTTTCGTTCTCCCATGATCGGTTGGCCACCCTGGGCATTGCGCCTCAGGACATCTTTGCCGCGCTGAATAACCAGAACGTGCTCACGCCCGCCGGTTCGATTGAAACAAATGGGCCGCAGGTCTTCCTCCGCCTGGACGGCGCCTTCGATAAGCTGGAGAAGATTCGTGACACGCCGATTGTGGTTCAGGGGCGCACGCTCAAGCTCTCCGACGTGGCCACTGTCGAACGTGGCTATGAAGACCCGGCAACCTTTCTGGTGCGCAGTAACGGAGAAGAGGCCCTGCTGCTGGGGGTCATCATGCGCGAAGGCTGGAACGGCCTGGACCTGGGCAAGGCGCTGGACGCCGAGACGACCAAGATCAATGAAGGCATGCCACTGGGCATGACGCTGACCAAGGTGACCGATCAAGCCGTCAACATCGACTCGGCCGTTGGCGAGTTCATGGTCAAGTTTTTTGTCGCGCTGCTCGTGGTGATGCTTGTTTGCTTCCTCAGCATGGGCTGGCGTGTGGGCGTCGTGGTCGCAGCTGCCGTGCCATTGACACTGGCGATCGTGTTTGTGGTGATGGCGGCCACCGGAAAGAACTTTGACCGTATTACCCTCGGTTCATTGATCCTGGCGCTCGGGTTGCTGGTAGATGACGCCATCATCGCGATCGAAATGATGGTCGTGAAAATGGAGGAGGGCTACGACCGCATCAAAGCCTCCGCGTATGCCTGGAGTCATACGGCCGCGCCGATGCTCTCTGGCACACTGGTAACGGCGGTTGGCTTCATGCCCAACGGTTTCGCCCAGTCCACTGCCGGCGAGTACACCAGCAACATGTTCTGGATCGTGGGTATTGCTCTGATCGCTTCCTGGGTTGTCGCAGTGGCTTTCACCCCTTACCTGGGCGTGAAGTTGCTGCCAGACATCAAGCAGGTAGAGGGTGGGCATGCGGCTATCTACAATACCCCGCGCTACAACCGCTTCCGCCGGGTCCTGACCCGGGTCATCGAACTCAAGTGGCTGGTGGCTGGCACGGTTATCACGCTGTTTGTCGTGGCCGTCCTGGGCATGGGCCTGGTGAAGAAGCAGTTCTTCCCGACGTCAGACCGTCCCGAGGTGATGGTCGAGGTGCAGATGCCCTACGGAACCTCCATCGAGCAGACCAGTGCCACTGCGAAAAAGGTCGAGGCCTGGCTGCAAAAGCAGGAAGAGGCAAAAATCGTCACGGCCTATATCGGGCAGGGCGCGCCGCGTTTCTTCCTGGCGATGGCGCCAGAACTGCCGGATCCCTCGTTCGCCAAGATCGTGGTGCTGACGTCCAGCCAGGAGGCACGTGAAACCCTCAAGCTGCGTTTTCGCGAGGCGGTCGCTGCCGGGCTCGCCCCCGAGGCCCGTGTCAGGGCGACTCAAATTGTGTTTGGTCCGTATTCACCCTATCCCGTCGCCTACAGGGTAATGGGGCCTGACCCGACGAAGCTGCGCGAGATTGCGGGCCGTGTACAAGCGGTCATGCACGCGAGTCCGTTGATGAGGACGGTCAACAGCGACTGGGGCCCTCTGGCGCCGACCCTGCATTTCAGCCTGGATCAGGATCGCTTGCAGGCGGTTGGACTGACCTCCAGCGCCGTCGCCCAGCAGTTGCAATTCCTGCTGACGGGCGTGCCGATCACGTCGGTTCGTGAAGACATTCGTTCAGTGCAGGTGGTTGGCCGCGCCGCAGGCGATATACGTCTGGACCCTGCGCGGATTGAAGGGTTTACATTGGTAGGCGCCGCGGGCCAGCGGATCCCGCTATCCCAGGTCGGAGAGGTGGATGTGCGCATGGAGGATCCGATCCTCAGGCGCCGTGACCGTACACCGACGATCACCGTGCGTGGCGATATTGACGAAGGCCTTCAACCACCGGACGTATCGGGTGTGATCATCAAGCAACTGCAGCCGATTATCGACACGCTCCCCGCCGGCTATCGGATCGAGCAAGCGGGTGCAATCGAGGAGTCGGGCAAGGCAGGCCAGGCGATAGTGCCGCTGGTTCCGATCATGATTGCGCTGACGCTGCTGATCATCATCGTCCAGGTGCGTTCGATCTCGGCAATGATCATGGTGTTTTTCACCGCACCGCTGGGACTTATTGGCGTGGTGCCGACGCTGCTGATATTTCATCAACCGTTTGGTATCAACGCCCTGGTTGGGCTGATCGCGCTGTCGGGCATCCTGATGCGCAACACGCTGATTCTGATCGGGCAGATCCATCACAACGCCCAGGAAGGCCTGGATCCCTTTCACGCCGTCATCGAAGCCACGGTACAGAGGGCTCGCCCGGTACTGCTGACGGCGATGGCGGCCATCCTGGCATTCATCCCGCTGACCCATTCTGTTTTTTGGGGCACGCTGGCCTACACACTGATCGGCGGTACTTTGGTCGGCACCATCATGACGTTGGTGTTCCTGCCGGCGATGTACGCCATCTGGTTCAAAATCCGCCCAGGCAACGCGAGCAAGGCTCAAGCGGCGCAACCTACCTGAGCAAGGGGTGTTCGAGGGGAGGGCGCCGGCGTCCTCTCGTCGGTCAACTCGCCAAAGCGGCTGCTTCTGTAGGCGCGGATTGAACAAGGACGAGGATTCAAATGGGTACAGTGAGGTAATCTGCTGCATGAGCTAACGTTCATGCATGCGCTTTTCCCATAACTCGCTGGATCCTGCCCCGATGAGAGACCTGCCGCCTACCGCGACCTTGCGCGCCTTTGAAGTTGCCACCCGCCACCCGACGTTTACTGCAGCCGCACAGGAACTGCATGTGACTCAAAGCGCGGTCAGCCACCAGCTCAAGCACCTTGAGGCGCTTTGGGGGCTGCCGTTGTTTGAACGTGGCAAGGCGTTACGCCTCACGGCGGCGGGGGCTGCGCTGGCGCCCATCGTGCGGGAGTTTTTCATCAGCCTGGAGGCGACTTTGGGTGACCTGCGCGAGCAAAAGGGCCGGGTTCGGCTCAGCGTCAGCACCACCTATTCCTTTGCGCTCAAATGGCTGCTGCCACGCTTGCCGCGTCTGTCTCGCCAGCACCCCGAGCTGCTGGTCTCGCTGGACACCACGGATAAAATCATCCACTTCTCTCACGGCCAGCCAGATGTTGCGATCAGGCTCGGCAAGGGCAATTACCCAGGCCTGTATTCGGAGTTCCTGTTTGGGGAGCAGGTATTTCCCGTGGCCAGTCCCGAACTGCTGCGGCGCGTTGGCACACCGCAACGCCCGGCAGACTTGTTGCATTTCCCGCTCCTGACTCGGGATGGCGCCGAGTTGGTGCCAAAGTGGGAGGTGTGGTTTCAAGCCGTCGGGTTGGCCTATTTGCCGCTCCAGGAAAGCGTCAGGTTTGGCGATACCAACATGACGGTCGAGGCGGCTTTGCTCGGCCAGGGCGTTGCATTGGTGCGCAGCGGGCATGTCGAGAACGAAATCAGCGATGGCCGTTTGGTGCGGCTGTTCGACGTACCGCTTCCGTCGCCGCTTGCTTACTACTTCGTCTGCCCCAAGGGCATCGAATCCCAGCCGCACATCGCCAGCTTTCGCCAATGGCTGGTCAGCGAGGCACTGAAGGTCCAACGACCGGATGAGTGAGTCATGAGTTTCCGCTCATGCTGTGCTGAGGAGACTTCGCTTTAGCCCCGGCGCCGGATTGCCTACAGTGGAGCATGCCTACTCATCTCATCCTCCTCGTGCTTTTCGCCGCGCTCCTGCATGCCGGCTGGAATGCGCTGCTGCGTAGCGGCGCCGACCGGCTGTGGTCCATGACGGTGATGTGCATTGCCATCGCCATCGCCAGTGTCGTCGCCGCAGCGTTCATGGTGCTCCCCGCGATTGAAAGCTGGGGCTACGCGGTGCTGTCGGGGTTGCTGCATGTGGGCTACAACCTGTTTCTGGTGCGCAGTTACCGCGTCGGCGACCTGGGGCAGATCTATCCGATTTCACGGGGATCGTCGCCGGTGCTGATCACCTTGGGGGCCGCCGTGTTTGCCGGGGAAAGCATCACGCCTGGCGAGTTGCTCGGTATTGCGTTGGTGTCCGGCGGGATTATTTCGCTGGCCTTCAGAGGGCGCAGTCTGTCGGTTCCCAGCCTGCCCTATGCGCTGGGAACGGGCGGCTTTATTGCGGCCTACAGCGTGGTCGACGGCATCGGCGCCAGGCTCTCCGGTGCGCCGCTTGCCTACACGGTGTGGATGTGCGCGCTGTGGGGCGTGCTGATGCCGGTGGTCTACATCGGCCTGCGCGACACCCGCAGCTTGTTCCGCGTCCGGCCTGGAACAGTGACCGCGTTGGTCGGCGGGCTGGTCTCTTTGCTCGCCTATGGAATGATCATTTACGCCATGAACGAAGCGCCACTGGGCGCGGTATCCGCATTGCGCGAAACCAGCGTGCTGTTTGCGGCGTTGATCGGCTATGTGTTTCTCGGCGAAACGCTCACCCCCCGCCGGATACTGGCATGCGTAGTGATCGCCAGCGGCACCCTCATCATCGGCTGATACAGCCAACGGCTCAGGAGCAATGTCTAATGGTCAACGTCTCGCAGGCACCGCTGATTCTAATCACAGGTGGAAGTCGTGGAGTGGGGGCGGCAACCGCCCGGCTGGCCGCCGAAAGAGGTTATGACGTCGCGATCAGCTACGTTGCCAACCAGTCCGCAGCGCTGGCGGTGGTGGCGGATGTAGAAGCATTGGGGCGCCGGGCGTTGGCGATGCGAGCCGACAGTGCGGACCCGCAACAGGTGGCCGATATGTTCGCGGCCATCGACCGCACCTTCGGTCGTATCGACGTACTGGTCAATAACGCCGGGATGCTCGCACCTCAGTCACGCCTGGAGGCCCTCGGCTTCGAGCGGATGCAGCGCATCTTTGCGGTCAATGCCATCGGGCCAATACTCTGTGCCCAGCAGGCGGTGAAGCGCATGTCTTACCGCTACAACGGCCCGGGCGGGGTGGTGATCAATGTCTCTTCGGCGTCGGCACGCCTTGGCAGCCCCAATGAGTACGTCGACTATGCGGCGTCAAAGGGCGCGCTGGAGACGTTCACCATCGGGTTTGCCAAGGAGGTGGCCCGGGAAGGCATACGGGTCAACTGTATTCGCCCCGGACATATCTATACCGACATGCATGCCAGTGGCGGTGAGCCGGGGCGGGTGGATCGTGTCAAGGATTCGATCCCCATGGGGCGGGGTGGTCAGCCGGAGGAAGTGGCGCACGCGATTCTATGGCTGGCGAGCGCGGAGGCATCCTTCGTTACCGGTACATTCCTCGACGTAACGGGGGGTAAATGAGTCAAAGGCTCATCGGCTTCAAGTAACAGCGTGCGGCCTCACCTTGCGACTCAAACCCGGTGTCTTGCCCGTAATGCGCTTGAATGCGCGGCTGAAAGCGGCCTGGGAGGTATAGCCCAAGCGCTGCGCCACCTCTTCAATCGGCAGCCTCTCCAGCGTCAGCCACTGGCTTGCCAGCCGCATTCGCAGTTCGGTGACGTAGCGCAGCGGGGTCATGCCAATCGTCACCTGAAAGCGGTCCGCGAAGACCGAGCGCGAGGTATTGCAGTGCTCGGCCAGCTGCGCAACGGTCCAGTCGCGGCCCGGTTGTTGATGGAGCGCCAGCAGTGCACCGGCCAAGCGTGGATCGCGCAAGGCGGCGACCAGGCCAGAGGCATTCCCGCAGGCGCACTCCACCCACCCGCGAACGACCATGGCGGCCACCACGTCAGCCAACCGCGCGAGGATACCGGCGAAGCCGATACGCGCGGCGCCGACCTCGCGCTCCATGGTGGTCAGGATCGGCACCAGTCCGGGGTAACGCTGGCCGCCGGCATCAATCAGCATCAGTCCCGGCATCAGCCGGCCAAGGCCATGGATGCTGCCCAGTTCGAACTCCATGCAACCACTGAACAAAATAGTGCTCGGCGTGGGGCTGGCATCGGTTCCGGTATTAACCGCGCTGACGGTGTCACCTAAGGGCGCGCCGTCCAGGCGGTCGATGTCTTGAACGGGCGCGTCCGGATCGGAAAACAGTTGGTGGGCCGCGCCGTGGGAAATGAACACGGCGTTGCCGGCAGACAGCGCGTAGGTGCTGCCGTCCTCCATTCGCAGCACAGCATTGCCGACGGCCATGAAGTGGAACCAGGCGTGCCCAGTTTTTTCCGCGAAGCCCAAACCAAAGGTTGGACCCGCCTGGATACGCCGGTATTCGACGCCACGCAGGCGCATGCCGCGCAACAGCTCGTTGATGAGGTCCGAGGAAAGAGCAAACTGATCTGCTGGCATCATTCAGGTGTTTTAGTCAAAAAGAAGAGATTTTCGATCATAGATCATCCAGCTTCCCGCGCCTAGACTTCGGCTCGCCATGAAGATTGGGAGATCCGTGCAATGACTGACTGTGTATGTAACACCGTATCCGACCGCCATTCCGGCGTCGGTGCGGACGTAGAGCCTGCGACGCCCGCGTGGATGGCCGTCTTCTCGCTGGCAATGGGTGTGTTCGGAATACTGACCGCTGAGTACCTTCCGGCCAGTTTGTTGACGCTGATGTCTGCCGACCTGGGCGTGTCCGAGGCGCTGGCTGGCCAGGCGGTAACGGTGACAGCGGTGGTTGCGCTGTTCGCCGGCTTGCTGGTGCCCGGCCTGACCCGCGGCATCGACCGACGTTGGGTGCTGCTGGGTTTTTCCACGTTGATGGTCGCCTCCAATCTGTTGGTCGCCGTTTCCTCCAGCTTCGCGGTGCTGTTGGTGATGCGCATCTTGCTGGGCATTGCCCTTGGCGGGTTCTGGAGCATGGCGGCGGCGGTGGCGATGCGCTTGGTGCCGAGTGCGTTGTTGCCCCGGGCGCTGTCGATCATTTTCAGCGGCATTGCCGTCGGGACGGTCGTGGCTGTGCCGCTGGGCAGCTATCTGGGCGGGCTGTACGGCTGGCGCAGCGCTTTTTTTGCCGCAGCGGCGGTAGGCATGGTGACCCTGGCTTTCCAGTCGTTCACGCTGCCGCGCCTGGCGCCGCGCCGGCCGGCACGTCTGCGCACTGTGCTCGAGGTGTTGCAGCGCCCGGGCATCGCCATGGGGATGTTCGGTTGTGTGCTGGTGCACAGCGGCCACTTTGCGATGTTCACTTATGTTCGGCCATTCCTTGAAGGGACGACTGGCATCGGCCCCCAGGGGCTGTCGTTGATGTTGCTGGGTTTTGGCGTGGCGAACTTCGCCGGCACGCTGTTGGCCGGCAGGCTGCTGGAGCGCCACCCACTGGCCACGCTGGTGTTGATGCCGGCGCTGGTCGGCGTTGCAGCCCTGGCGCTGGTGCTGTTGCCGGCCTCGGTGCCGGGGCAGGCGCTACTGCTGGCGGTCTGGGGCTTGGCCTTTGGTGGTGTGCCGGTGGCGTGGTCGAACTGGGTCGCCAGCGCGGTACCTGACCAGGCGGAAAGCGCCGGAGGGATGGTAGTGGCCTCTGTGCAGTCGGCCATCGCCACGGGCGCCGCCGCTGGCGGTGCAGTGTTCAGCTTCGGTGGCAGCGCAGGCGTATTCGTAGCGGCGGCCGTGCTGATGCTGCTGGCGGCGTTGCTGATTGCGCTGCGTGTCCGCGTCCCTTCTGTCCAGGGCGTACGCCAGCCCAAGCCCGCGTTGCACCTTTGATCCGGTTTGCCAAACCGCTTCGATCCCGCTCGTCACCAGGAGATACCCCATGAACAATACGACGTCTCACCAAGGACGCCTCAAATCGTTGCGCGCAGCCGGTATCGGCAATGCGCTCGAATGGTTCGACTGGACCCTGTACGCCACCTTTTCGGTGTACCTGGCAAGCAACCTGTTCGACAAGACCGATGCGCGCTCGGCGATGCTCGCGACCCTTGCGGTGTTTGCGGTTGGCTTTGTCGCACGCCCTGTCGGCGGCTGGTTGTTTGGCCGGCTGAGCGACCGGCTGGGGCGCCGGACCATCATGGTGCTCACCATGCTGCTGCTTGCGATCAGCAGCCTGGGCATCGCGCTTATCCCTGACTACCAGAGCATTGGCCTGTATGCGTCGGGCGCGCTGCTGTTTTTCCGGCTGATGCAGGGGCTCGCCCATGGTGGCGAGACAGGGGTTTCCTACACCTATGTCGCTGAGATCGCCCCAAGCAAGCACCGTGGCTTATGGTCCAGTTCCGTGTATGTGGGGGTGACGCTGGGCGTGATGGCGGCAACGGCCGTGGCGGCGACGCTGACCTGGCTGCTGGGCGCCCAGGCCATGGGTGACTACGGCTGGCGGATCGGCTTCGCCATTGGTGGAGTGCTCGGTATTTACGCGCTGTTTCTGCGCCGCGGTGCGCAGGAGTCTCATGTGTTCGTAGAGCAGCAAGGGCAAGCGCGGCCCCCGCGCAAGCTGTCCAGGGGGGAGATGCTACGGGTGGCGCGCAACATCGTCATGCTTGCAGCGGCCGCCAATGTCACTTACTACGCGTGGGTCACGTTCGGTGCTTCGACGGCGATTGCCCAGGGCATGGACGCCACGGGAGCCTATGTGGCCAGCCTTCTCGCGCAGCTCCTCTGTGTGTGCTGGTTGCCGGTCTGCGGGATGGTGTCCGATCGGGTAGGGCGCCGGCCCATGGTTATCGCCTGGGGCCTGGGCGTGATCGTGCTGACCTATCCCCTTTCGATAATGGTGACCACTGAGCCCTGGACGCTGTTTTTGGCCCAGGTGCTGGGGCTGGGCGCCTGGTCGCTGATCGCGGCGATTTTCCCTGCTGTGCTCTCCGAGCAGGTGCCCACCCAGGCACGGGCCCAGGGCGTGGGTTTGGTCTCGTCGGTTTCGGTGGCGATCTTTGGCGGCACCGCCCCTTATCTACACAACTATCTCAGCGGCGCCGACCTTGGCTATCTGTACGTCAGCTATGTGATCGGGTTGGGCGTTGTCACCGTCCTGGCGGGGTTTCTTATCGACGAAACAGCGGGCATCGACCTTGCGCACATCAAGGCGCCTGGTGCTCGAGTCAGCGTAAACACGTTGGCTGGTCGATCCGCAGAATCAGCCGATCAAAGGAGTACGACTCAATGAATTCCACAGACCTCAAAAACACCGCTGCGCGAGGCGAACGCCTGGGCGCCAACGTGATCGTCAGCCAGACTTCGGGCCCACGTCAGGCCGCACGCGAGACCTGGGTCGAAGTTCCTTGCGAGTCGGGCCCGGCGGCCGCCTGGTGCTACTCGGACCGTCGCGCCTATAGCCCGGGTGATTCGGTTTGCCTGTATCTGTCGTCGAACCGCCCGCACGTGAGGCTGCGGATCTATCGTGATGGCGCCATCGCCCGCACGCTGCATACCACCGACAGCCTTGACGCTCGATTCCACCCCATACCCGAACGTGCCTACGAGCATGGCTGCCAATGGCCTGTCTTCATGCAATGGCCAATTCCGGCGGATGCCGAGCAGGGTGGCTACATAGTGGAAGTGCGGGACGGCGACGACAGCGTCCTCGGGCATCATCTGTTTATCGTCAAGGCGCTGTGCAAGCGTGCCGATGCCTTGGTGCTCGTCGCGGCCACCTCGACGTGGGCCGCTTATAACGACTGGGGCGGCGCCAATCATTACTTTGGCGTTCATCCCGGCACGCCACGTGGCCGCTCACCGTTGCTGTCGGCACAGCGCCCCTGGGCGCGAGGGCAGGTGTGGCTGCCGGCCGATGCGCCACGTTGCGTCAACGCGACCCGGCCCCGCACGCCAGGGCCGGCGCGCTATGAGTTCATCGAATGGGCCAGCCTAAACGGCTACGCCAAGTACTACGCGCTGGCGGGGTGGGCTTCCTACGAGAGACCTTTTGTGCTCTGGGCCGAGCAGCAAGGTTATACGGTGCATATCCTGACCCAGGACGATTTGCATCACGACCCCCACGCGCTCGAGGGCTACGCCTGCGCCGTCTTCGTCGGGCACGACGAGTACTGGACGCGGGAAATGCGCGACCATGTCGACGCCTTTGTCGAGGAGGGCGGCAAGGTCGCGCGCTTCGCCGGCAATTTCATGTGGCAGATTCGCCTGGAGGATGAAGGCCGGCGGCAGGTGGCCTACAAGTACGACGCCGGTGCGCTCGATCCTGTGGCCGCTACCGAGCCTCATCGGCTAACGGGGGCCTGGGAAGATCCGAGGGTGAATCACCCCGGGGCAACGACGTTCGGGGTGAATGCTCTGCGAGGCATTTACGCCAGCTTTGGAGGCATGGCGCCGCGCAGCCCGCGCGGCTACACAGTCTTCAGGCCCAAGCACTGGGCGTTCATGGGGACGGGCCTCGGCTACGCGGATATGTTCGCGGACGAAGCCAACCTCTTCGGCTATGAGGTGGATGGCCTGGAATACACCTTCGTCGACGGCCTCCCGGAACCGCTCTACACAGACGGGGCGCCCTGCGGATTGCAAATCCTCGCCATGGGCTGGGCGACCAATGCCGAGCATGGCCGGTCCGAGGATGCCTATTCATTCATGCTCGGCGATGGCGATGCGCGGTTTCGTGCTTCCATCCTGGCGCCGGACCTCAGCGACGCCAGCATCGATATGCATAGCCGCGGGGCCGGCATGGTGGTGCACTTCCACAAAGGTCGAGGCGAGGTGTTCACTGCCGCCACGTGCGAATGGGTGCATGGGCTCATGCAGGCAGACATCTACACCGTGATGATCACCAACAATGTGCTCGAGCGTTTCCTCCGCAATACGTAACTATTGAGAGCATGGGTGAGAAACTCGAGAGTTTTCAATTTCGTCTCCTTGCATTAGTTATTTCTGTGAAAAAACGGGTTCTAATCGTGAAGGCCGGATTCAATCGCTCCCGGCGTTGATAGGATTTGGTTGGCGTTTCTCGATTGAGAACTTAAGCAACGCCGCACATCGAAAAATCCCATGGGCGAATTTGCTGTAAGGCATCGTCAGGAAGAAGGCCATAACGAATCCTAAGTGGATCGCCAGCAGCAGCGGCATGGCTGAAAACTCCCGCCAGGCCAGCAAAGCCAGACCGCTAAGGCTGACCAGAAACAGCAGGGCTATGAAACCACGATCCATGGGCCTTTGGTTCGCATCGCCATGTTCGGGATCACGCCGGAAGTTCAACCATAACAAGCCTGCAGGACCCACCAACAACCCAATGCCGCCTAGTACGCCGAGAATCACTGGAAGGCTGAAGAGAGGGTAGGGGGCGGACCAGTTGAGAAAGTAGTGGAAAAGCGTGGCCACACAAGTGGCTGCAAAGCACAACAGGAAGCCATAGAACGTGAAGTGGTGGAAGCGACGTCGCCAGAGCGTGAATTTGTCATCGGCGTTGTTGCACCCCTCACCATGACCGCCGTCCAGGTACTTGAGCTTAGCGACATTGGCTGTTGCCTCGATGGCTGCCGATGCCTTCAGGGAAGTAGGAACTTGGGCGGGTGACACATTTTTCCAGAAACGCCTCACGCCAATCCCTAACGCCAATATGGAGAAACCAAACACGGCGCCAAACATCAATGCAAGGGTGTTATGAGGGAAAATGCCGTAGAAATTACCGCCCGGCATTTCACGGAACAGGTTGCCCATGATGGCCAGCGTCAGACACAAAAACAGCGCCAGGCCAATACCCGAGGCTACAGCGAGGGTCAGCCCATTACGCTGATAAAGCTGGCCAAATGGTCTAGGCCACGCGTATTCCCCATAGGTATCGACCCTCACCTTGGCCATGGCTTTGGGAACATTGACCGCAAACTCGTGCGGGGCTGCGTACTGACAAGAATGCAAGCATGCGCCGCAGTTGTGACACAAGTTGGCCAAGTAATGGATGTCTGCTTGCCCAAACGCCAGGCGGCGCGTCATGGCTGGAAAAACTGCGCAAAACCCTTCGCAATAACGGCACGAGTTGCAAATGGTCATTTGTCGCTGAACTTCAGTCTCATCGACATTTAGAACCGGAATCAACGGGTTGGCAGTTTTGGGATCATAAAGCTGCATATCGAGATCCCCCTGTCTCTGATTTGGAAGCAATGTCTGCGCTGGCTGCGGCTTGGACCCCGGCAACGCGACCGAAAGCAGTGCCGATGGCCATGCCAATCCCGGCTGTGTAACCTTTTCCCAGTACGTTCCCAGCCATCATCTCCCCTGCGACGAACAAGTTGGGGCTAGGCTTGCCGTTGAAATGAACGGCAGAGGTTTCGTCAGTCGCCAGTCCCAAGTATGTGAACGTAACTCCCGGCTTGAGCGGATATGCATAGAAAGGGGGGTTAACTAGAGGGCGCGCCCAGTGGGTCTTCGCAGGGGTTAGGCCCTCAGTGTGGCAGTCATCGAGCGCGGTATGATCGAATGTCCCTGCCTGGCATGCCTGATTGAAATCTTCCACCGTCTTAACGAAGGTCTCGACGGGCAGGTTCAGTTTCCGGGCAAGCTCTGCCAGTGTGTTAGCGGTGGTGCCTGGAAACACAGGTGGCATGAATCTGCCTATAGCTTGCTGGTCGATGATTGAATACGCTTGCTGACCGGGCTGCCCTGCGACCAGTCGACCCCAGATGGCATAACGTTTGGGCCAGAAATCCTCGCCTTCATCGTAGAAGCGCTCACCTTCCCGATTGACTACGACCCCAAGAGACACACAGTCGATACGGGTGCATATCCCTCCATCGTAGAGAGGAGCCCGCGCATCAATCGCAACCATGTGGGCTTGAGTCGGGTCACCGATGACATCCGCGCCCAGCGCTATCATGCGTTTAAGTAGCACTCCGGTATTGAAACGCGTGCCGCGAATCAAAAAGTTATCGGAAGGCCATTCACCCCGTTCGTTCTGGCCCCAGGCTTCTCGCAACCATTCACGGTTGGATTCAAAACCGCCAGCAGCGAGCACACAGGACTTGGCCTCGATCCGTTCAGCCGGCAGATGCTCGTCATCCACCACGCGTTCAGGGAGATGTGCAGCAATGAACTTTCCGTCCTTGAGCTCGATATCGGTGACCTGGGCGTTATAGCGAATCTGAACGCCTATTCGCTCAGCGCTTCGGAAATAAGCATTGACCAAGGCTTTGCCACCGCCCATGAAAAAGGCATTTGTCCTTGCAACATGGAGCGCGCCGGAGAGCGGCGCCTGGAAGTGAACGCCGTGGGAGCGCATCCAGTCTCGGCAGTTGGAAGATGCAAGGATCGTGATTCGGGCAAGTTTTTCATTCGTGATCCCGCCGGTGACCTTCAGCAAATCCTGCCAGTACTCTTCCTCCGGGTAGGCGTCTACTAAAACGTCTTGCGGCGCATCATGCATACACCGAAGGTTACGTGTGTGCTGCGAATTGCCACCCCGCCAAATCTTGGGCGAGCCTTCCAGAAGCATGACGCTCGCACCAGCCTCCCGCGCCATCAGCGCAGCGCATAAGGCGGCATTACCCCCTCCGATGACTAACACATCAATCATTGTTATTTTCCTCGACTCGACTCTACAACCGGCTGGAGCACGGTGCTCCTTGTGAGTGAGCGAAGCTTAATGCGAGGTCTGGGTGGTCGAAAGAACGTGCTAGCGGCAGGGCCTTTACTTTTACTAAAGGCCTACCCGATGGAGAGCCTCTGGCGGTTGAAGGCTTGCCCCCGGCCAAAGGTGCATATTCACTAGCTCACGGCTGACCTCAAGAAGAACGACGCGCGTGGCTAACGCAGCAGGGGACAGCTCGTCGTCCGAAAGGCTGGCTAGGAAGTTGCGGCGCCCCACATGGTCGTCAGAGATTTCGACCATGCGAAGTTCTGCATCCCCTAAGCGAGCGGCGGCGGCACCAGGCTGTATTGTCGCTGCATGTCCAGCTTTGACTGCTTGCATCAGCGTCGCTAGCCCATCGATCTCCATCACGATGTGAGGAACGGTTTCACTGCGCTCAAACGCCATGATTATGCTAGTGCGTAATCCGTGCTGTGCACTCGGCATAACCAACGGTACATGCCCGAGTTGATCAATTTGCACGGTATCGCCTTCAGGGATATCAAGCAGAGTCGGGACTGCTATGACAAACAGCTTTTCGTCGAGCAACGGAGTGACGTGCCATCGCCTTCCGGCATCGGCTTGGAACACAACCGCCAGATCTAACTGCCGAGCGTTAAGCTGGCTCGCGAGATGGCCAGATAACATCTCCACTAAGTGCAGCTGAATGTCAGGGTAGCGGGTGCGCATGCGCTCGATCAGAGGCAACGCCAGAACGCTGGCCGTAGTGGGTGGCAGGCCCACACTGACGTATCCGCTCATGCGACCTCGCTGAGCGGCATGTACCGCATTACCTATCTGCCTTACCGCAAGTTGCGCATGGTGAAGAAACGCGATGCCGGCGCTGGTCGGTGTCACGCCAGTGGTCGTGCGATTGAGTAACCGAGTACTCAGTTCATTTTCCAGCTTACTGACTTGCTGGCTTAAGGCAGAAACCCCCAGGCCAAGCTCAGCAGCAGCCCGGCTCAAGCTTCTGTGTTCGGCAATCTTAAGAAAGTATTGAAGCTGTCTGAGCTCCATCAGGAGAGTTCCTTCGATAGGTCGTTTTGCTGCTCGACCTGGGTTAGGTTGAACGTCCTTTCGCGGGGCTGATGGACGATTGAGGCTTGGTTAGGACAGCGTTTTATTCACGTGTACAGGCTTTGTGAATCGTCGGCGTAACCTGGCGTTAAAGGCTCTCAGGATCGCCAAAGAACATTTTGACTGGGCTCTAGCGCAGTATTTTCAGGTCGGAAAACCTAAAATATGCCCCCAGTTTTGCCCCCAGTAGCGCGGGATATGCGGGTGATCGAGATTGGCGATCTCTGAGGCGGAGCAGGGTGGTCGTCAATGGCTTTCAGTGTAACTCCTCATCGGATCTGACGGGAGGGGGCAGGGCTCATCAAGGACCAGCTAATCCGCTCTCGGTCGAGAACAGCAACTCCGATCGGCTGTGTTCGACCTAATATTTGCATCCGCGTAATTTGTTTGCTGGGCTTGGAGGTGTCTACGAAACCAAGAGCGATTCATGGTGAAACAACTCCAGCTAGCGATGCGGAAGCCAGGTAAGCAGACCCAAAATGTACCGCCTTATATCGTGCCGCTGTCGGTTCAGGCGCTGGAGATCGTGCGTCACTTGCTGGACCAGGTTGTTCCCGCACAGCGCTACTTATTTGCGCATCGAAGCGATCTAAGCAAACGCATCAGCGAGAACACGCTGAATGGCGCGTTGCGTCGAATGGGGTATGCCGATCAACTCACTGGTCATGGGATGAGGGCGACGATCTCGACGGCGCTGAACGAGATCGGATACCCAAAGGTGTGGGTGGATGCTCAGCTCTATTCCGCCGCGAATCGACCGGTAACCCTCACGGGCAAAGCGTCGCGCCAATGCAGCGCCAAGTTAGACGTACGGGATCGGAAGGTGCAGCCTGTGAGCGGCAGGTTCAATGCCCTACCAATTCTTCCAGCAACTGCTCCTTGTACCCCTGTAGCACTGATGATGTCCGGTCCCTCGGATGGGGCAGGTCTATCCGGATTTCATGCTTGATCCGGCCCGGATGTGCGTCCATCACGATCACTCGATCTCCCAGGTATAACGCCTCTTCAATATCGTGAGTGACCATAATCACCGTGCAACGCTGCTGTACCCAGATGCGTTGCAGCTCGCGTTGCAGGTGCACGCGGGTCAAGGCATCGAGGGCGCCCAGCGGTTCATCCAGTAGCAACACTTTGGGTTTGTTGATGAGCGCCCTGGCGATCGCGGCGCGCTGCGCCATACCGCCTGAGAGCTGATGGGGGTAGGCATTTTCAAATCCTTCAAGGTTCACCAGCCTGATGTGTTCAGCTACCTGACGGTCTTTCTCCGCCTGGGGCAGCTTGTGGTTTTTCAGGGCCAGGGCGATGTTCTGGCTGACAGTCATCCACGGGAACAGGCGGTGGTCCTGGAACACGATGCCGCGTTCCAGGCTGGTGGCGACGATACGTTTACCGTCCAGCAAAATATCGCCTCCGTATTCGGCTTCCAGGCCGACAATCAGTCGCAGCAGAGTGGATTTTCCGCAGCCGCTGGCGCCGACAATGCTGACAAACTCGCCAGGGCGCACGTCGAGCTGGATATCGTGCAACACCGGCAGTGAACGGCCCTCGATCTGGTATGTCTTGTTCAGGCCGCGAATCTGCAGCGCACCGGTTTGCACGTAAAGTGGGGAAGCGATTGCGTTCATATCAGGGCCTTTCAACGGAGGTTGCGCCAGCGCAACAGGTGGCGGCTCAGCAGGGTGAATAACAGGGTCATCAGGTAGCCGAGCAAGCCGATGCACAGCACGCTGAGCACGATCACTTCCATGCGCGAGCCGGCCTCTGCGTTCATCATCAGATTGCCCAGGCCCGCCCCGGAGGACAGGAACAATTCACTGCCTATCGCGGTGACCCAGGCGAATGCCAGCGCGTGCAGCACGCCGGTGGCGATACTCGGCAACGCCGCCGGCAGCAGCACCTGGGTGAATTGCTGAACAGGGGTGAGCACCAGCACCTGGCCAACTTCCCGGTAACGGCGCTCCACATGGCTGAAACCCTGGTAGGTGTTCAGTACCATCGGGTAGAACGCGGCAAGGGTGACGATCAGCACTTTGGAAAACTCGCCGTTGCCGAACCACATCGCAATCAGCGGGATCCAGCCAAGCATCGGTACCTGACGAATCGAGTGGAACAGCGGGCCGATCAAACGGTTGGCTACGCTGGACAGTGCCATCAGCACCCCCAGCATCACGCCGAACACAATGCCCAGTAGCAAGCCACTGCTGGTACGCGCCAGGCTTGCCAGCAGGTTGACCAGTAGTTCACCGTTGCCGAGCATTTCCAGCAACGCCGAGCCGATTGCCGATAACGGCACGAAGGCATAGGCGCCGGCAGCGTCCTGGCGTGAGGCGTATTTCCAGGCGAGCACCAGCAGCAGTGGCAGCAGCAGTCCTCGGGATTTTTTCAGTAAGGGCAGCATGTGAGGCTCCTAGCGGGTCTGCCAGCGAAACAGGCGCTGTTCGATACGGCGAAAGGCATAGTCGAGGGCAAACCCAATCACCCCGGTGACCACTACACCGACCATCACCACATCGATGCACAGCATCTGCCGGGCCATCTCGATCATCTGCCCCAGCCCACTGTCGGCCGCCAGCAATTCAGTGGCGACCAGCACCACCCATGCACGGGTCAAGCTGATGCGAAAGCCGGTGATGATCGGCGGCGCGGCGGCGGGCAGAGCCACCAGGCGCACAAAGGTCGGCCAGCGCAAGCGGTACACGTCGGCCACTTCGAAGTAACTGCGCGGAATGCCGCGTACCCCTTCTCCTGCGGCGAGTGCCACCGGGAAGAACGCGGTTTTGGCGACGATAATGATCTTGAAGGTTTCATCAATGCCGAACAGCAGCACGAACATCGGTATCAACGCGATGCTGGGGATCTGGCGCAGGGTGTGGAACAGCGGCCCGCAGTACACCTCGACGTTCTTGGACAAGGCCATCAGCACGCCGAAGGCCAAGCCACACAGTGAACCAATGCCAAAGCCCAGGCCGAGCCGCGACAAGCTATTACCCAGGTGTTCGAGCAATTCGCCGCTGGCCAGCAGTTCTTCGAAGGTGTGCAGCACCTGGGCCGGTGGTACTAGCAGGTTGCGCGGGAAAATCCCGAGATGGGCCACCCACGTCCAGACGGCGAGCAAAGCCAGGGGCGAGATCAGCCAGGTGAGAGCGGTGAACAATCGATGGATGCGCATGGCAAGTCTTTTTCAGCGAAGTACAACGTGTCCATCGCAAAACATGTGCCACAACCCAACCCATCTGTAGGAACCCGGCTTGCCGGCGATGAGGCCCGTAAGATCAGCTCATGGCAAACGGGCAATTGGTGATGGGGTGCTGCTGGGGCAGCACCCATTCAGCAGCCGCCTCAGAAGTCGTAGCTCACGCTGGTGTAATAAAACGCGCCCTGTGCGCCTTCCGGGCTGGTGATGGAGTATTTCGGTACGCCGTACAACTGCGCACCATCGGATTTGTCAGGGTGGGTATCGAACAGATTGATCGCACCCACCGAGACTTTTACGCCTTTGTGGAAGGTGTACGACAGGTCGAGATCGGTCACCCATTGCGGGCTGTAGGTTTGATCCAGGCTGGGATTGGTGGCATTGAGGCTTTTCCATTCGCCATAGCGGCGCTGGGCCACGGTCAGGCCCCAGTTTTCATATATCCAGTTGGCGCTAAGGGTCAGCTTGGTGTCCGGCGTGCCTTCCTCGATCAGGCCCTGTGTGTTGCGCCCGACAATCTGCGAACCCTTGATATTGCCCACATCGCGCAAGCCGGTGATGGTGGTGTCGGTCTTGGCAAAGCCACTGCTCAGGTTCAGGCGACCCCATTGCTGCAGGTCCCACTGGTAATTGCCGGTCAACTCGATACCGTCGGTGCGGGTGTCGGCGACGTTGGTGTAGAACGCCGCGCTTTGGATATTGGCGTAGGGCGTACCGGCAAAGATCGGCGTGACCACGCTGGCGGGTAACTGGTCGGAAAGGGTGATGCGGTTATCGATGTTGATGCGGTACGCGTCCACCGTGACCGAGGCATTTTCCAGTGGGCGCCAGACCAGGCCCAGGGAATAGTTGGTCGACTCCTCTGGCTTGAGCGCCTTGCCGCCAAGCGCCTGGGCTTCCGGGCTGTTCGCGCGCAACGTACGTTGTTGCACCTCGACGAAGTTGCCGCTGCCCGGCGGTTGCTCTACCACCTGCACACTGAACGAGGACATGCCGCTCTGCACCAGCGAAGGCGCGCGATAGCCGGTACTCGCAGTGGCCCGTGCGGCGATCTGTGGGGTGAAGTCGTAGCGCAGGGACAGTTTGCCGTTGGTGGTGTCGCCAAAGTCCGAATAGTGCTCGGTACGCACCGCCACGCCGGCCTGGAATTTCTCGGTAATCTGGCCTTCGACGTCAATGTAGGCGCCCAGTACCTTGCGATCCAGCGAGGCGGCATCTACCTGGGTGATGCCTGAGTAATAACCGGGAATCCGGCGCCCGGTGATCGGGTCGGCCGTATTGAACAGCGGGCCGTTCTGCCAGCCTGCCGCTTCACCCGCGCTCAATTGGTAGTTTTCCTTGCGCCAGGCCAACCCGGCGGAGAGTGTCAGCGGCTTGAACAACAGGGCGGTGGGGAAGTCACGCACCCAGTCCAGGGTCAAGTTGGTCTGGTCGTTTTCGCGCTCTCCGGTGTAGATATTCGATGGGCTATTGGTGCCGTAGCTGGGGTTGATCGCATTGCGGTCGGTGGATTTGAGGGTGTTGTTGCCATGATTGAGCGCCAGGTCGAATTTGCCCAGACGCTCGTTCTCCCAGCGCAGCCCGCCGGTCACCGCATAATCCTCCAGGCCGTAGCGGGTGATCGGCAAGCGGCCGTCCGGGTAGCGCGCCAACGCGTTACTGCCGTAGTTGTTACGCAAGGTGGTGGGCGGATCGAAGAAGCCTTCGGCGTCGGTGTTCTTGTGGGAGTAGGTGGCGAAGCCGTAGGCGGTCAGGCTCTCGCCGATGCCGACCTCGCTGTTGGCCACGAAGTTGTACTGGTCCGAGACATTGCCTGCCCCCCAACGCCAGGTGCGGTAGCGGTTATTCTGCTCGCGGGGCGTGTTAACGCTGGTATCGCCGGGGTAAAAGATCCGGTTGTCGGGGTTGGTGTCGCTGGCCGGGTCCTGGCTGCCGGCGTCGAAGCTCAAGGTCAGGAAACCGTCGTTGGGCAGGGTGAAACCCTTCCAGCCGCTGAGCTTACGCTGCAGGCCATCGCCTTTGTCATAGCCGCCAAAGCGATAGCCCAGGTTGCCGCCGTCGTCGTTTTCCTTGAGCACAATGTTGATTACCCCCGCGATGGCGTCGGAGCCGTATTGGGCTGCGGCGCCGTCGCGCAGGATTTCTACGCGCTGGATCGCACTCAACGGAATCAGGCTCAAGTCCACCGCTGCCGCGCCACGCCCATTCACCAGGCTCTGACGGGTGATATTCGCGCTGCTGTGACGGCGTTTGCCGTTGACTAGCACCAGCACTTGGTCCGACGCCAAGCCACGCAGCGAAGCGCCCTGGGCGATGGAGCCGCCGAAGGCGCCTTGGGGCGATTGTGGGAAGTTGAACGACGGCGACAAGGCGGTGAGGGCGCCGGAGAGGTCGGTGGCGCCGGTCTGCTGCAATTGCTCGCCGGACAGTACGTCGACGGGGGCTGCGCTTTGCAGGGCGGTCAGGTCGCTGCGGCGGGTGCCGAGTACCACTACGGTGTCCAGGTGATCGTTTTTTGCAGTGGGCTGCGTATCGTCTGCCGCAAAGACAGGCACGGCAAGGCTGCCCATGACCAGCGCAATGGCGCCGGCCAACGGAGTGCGTTGGAACATAAAAAGGTCCTTTCAGAATGTAGGAGCCCGGCTTGCCGGCTCCTACAGGGAGTGGAGGTGTGGTTGGGTTAGAAGCGGCTGGTCACGCTCAGGCCTACGGTGCGAGGGTCGCCGTAGGTGATCACGTACTGGCCCAAGCCACCGTTCGGCCGGCCATGGACTTGGTAGCGGCGGTCGGTGAGGTTGTTGACGAAGCCGGTGACGCTGAGTTTTTCGTCGGTGCTGTACCAGGTCAGGCGACTGTTGGCCAAGGTGTAGTGAGGCTGGCTCAGGTCCTTGTCGGCGCTACTCTGGCGGTCGGCGAGGAAGTATTCCTTGTCGCGGAAACTCACATCCGCCCCCGCCACCAGCTTGCCGCCGATTTCCAGTGGGATGGTGTAGTCGCCGCCTAAGGACACCACATTACGCGGCGAGCGCACGAAGCTGTTGCCGCTGTAGTCGCCGGTGACGGCGCCGGTGGTGGGGTTGGTGTTTTTGAAATCGGTGTATTCGCTGTCCAGGAACGAGATCGCTGCGCGCAGGTGCAGGTAGTCGGTGGGTTGGCCTTCCAGCTCCAGCTCGGCACCTTTGACCTTACCCTTGGCGCCGTTGGTCAAGGCGGTTGTCAGTACTCCGTTGTTAACCGTCAGCAGGTTCACCTGAATGTCCGAATAGTCGTAGTAGAAGATATTCGCGTTGGCGGTCAGGCGATGGTTGAACCACTCGGACTTCACGCCGAACTCATAGGCGTCGAGTTGTTCCGGGTCTACCGTGGTCAGTTGCGACAGGCTGGTGGACAACCCGGTGTTGAAACCGCCGGAACGGAAGCCATGGGCGTAGCGGAAAAACACGCGCACGTTGTCGTTGATGCGGTATTCCGGGGTCAGGTCGTAGGTCCAGGCTTCCCAGGTCTTATCCTCCTGGCGATTGCCGTTGCTGCCGGCGGCGGCGAGCGGGATCAATGGGCCGTTGGCGGTGGCGCGGGTCAACTGGGTCAGGCTGAGGTCGATGTCTTTCTTTTCCTGGGTCCAACGCAGGCCACCGGTCACGCTGAAGTTGTCGGTGAAGTCGTAGGTCAGGTTGCCGAATAGCGCGTAGCTGTCAGTATTATGGTCGTAGCTCAGGTCACGAAAATCCGTGGCGCCCCCAATCTGGTTCGAACCTGTGCCATTGGGGGTCGGGCCGGGCTGGATAAAACGCCCGGCGGTGCTATCCAGATCTTCATGGAAATAGTGCGCACCCGCCAGCCAGCGCAGGGTTTCCTGCTGGGGCGAGGCCAGGCGGATTTCCTGGGAATACTGAGCGTATTTGTTGTCTGCGGTGGAGGTCCCGTTGACCTCGTACGGCGTGTAGTCGCCGTCACTGCTGGACTGGCCGCGAATATAGTCATAGGCGCTGATGGACGTGAGGGTGTAGTCGCCCAGGTGCCAGTTAAGGGTCAGCGAAGTACCGTCGTGATTGAGCTTGGAATCGTCTTTCACATTGAGCGCGATATCGCGCCCGGCCGGCCGCTGGTAGCCCACGTTGTAATAGCGGCCCAGGGTCAGCGCACCGTTGGCGCCATCGCCCTTGAACTCGCGGCTGTGGATCTTCCACAGCGCGTCCAGGTCGTCGTTGAGCTGGGCGAAGAACTGCAGGCGCACGGCCTTTTTGTTCACGTCACCGTAGGTGTGATCGTCCACCAGGTTCTTCTGGAAACCGTCGCGCTCTTCGGAGTACAGCGAGATCCGCGCGGCGAGTTTCTCATCCACCAGGGCACCGCCGAGGGCGCCGCTGAGGATGCGTTCGTTCTTGCTGCCAAAGCCGATGGTGCCGAAACCGTCGGTGTCGAACGTCGGTTTCTTCGAGATGATGTTCACCGCGCCGGCCGTGGTGTTCTTGCCGTAGAGCGTGCCCTGTGGCCCGCGCAGGATCTCGATGCGCTCCAGGTCCCACAGCGGGCCGCCACCGGCAATCGGTGCGTTCAGGTACACGTCATCGGCATAAATGCCTACTGGGTAAACCGTGGCCGCACCGGTGTCGCCGGTGCCCAGCCCGCGGATGTACCAGCGCGGGCGGCCGTCGCCGTCGGGGTTCTTGGCCGAGGCGTTGGGAATGAAGGTGGTGATGTCGCCCATGTTACGTACGCCATCGGCGACGATGCTGGTGCCCTGGACCGCCGATACCGCCACCGGAACCTCTTGCAGGGTTTGCTCGCGGTGTTGCGCGGTGACGGTCACGGTCTTGAGTGACGGCTCGGTCTTGCTGGCGTCGTCTTCAGCGGCGTGCGTGCTGCCGGCGACGAGCAAAGCGAGCCACAGGCCCTTGGTGATCGGATTGATTTTATGCATTGCAGTCTCCCCCGGAAAGTGTGTCCTTGAAGGGGCTAGAGCAGAGATCGTGCCAAGAGGATTTCAGTGTTGATACATAGCCATAAGCTTATGATTTTAATCATAAAAAAATTATATAAGGCTGAGTTTCATAACGCTTTCAAGGGGCGTGAAAACGGCCTGCGGAGGATTCAGCAGAAAGTGCGCGCAGGGTGCTGCTGGAGCAGCAGGGGAAGTGTTGCCAGGCCAACACCGCTGGCACTGATCACACATTAATTGTAGGCGCCCGGCTTGCCGGCGCTGGCGTTTTCACCGGCGCCATCGCCGGCAAGCCGGGCGCCTCCAGGTAGGGGCGGACTAAACAGCGACGCGGGAAGTGGAACCGATGACTTTTTCCAGCACGCTGAAGTCGATCCAGTCGCGTACATCGAAGCGACGCGGGATGAAGTTCCAGCGGAACAGGAAGTCGGTGAAGTCCTGCAACGCATCGATCGAGCGCGAGTCCAGCGTGGTCCGCAGTCGACGGTGCGCGTCTTCACCATAGGCGGCGGTGACCCAGTATTCACTGGTATTGAGTTCTTTGGCGAGAAAGCGCCGGGTTTCATCCGGGTTGGCCCAGGCCCATTGCTCGGTGCGCAGCACGGTATCGACGATTTTCACGCTGGCATCGAAATGCTCTTGCAGCAGGTTGATATCCACGGTGAGGGTGCGCGGCGTGCCGTTGTTGCTGCGGATCAAGGGGTCAGGGTGCGAGCCAGTATCTACCACGACATGCAAGCCGAACTCATTGGCCAAGTGCACAGCGTGGGCGCCCTTGAGAAAGATCGCGTCGATATCGCCGCGCAGCAGGCCGATCAGTTCATTGTTGCGCCGGCTGAAGCGGCTCACCCCCAGTCCGATTTCAGGGCCATACACATAGGAGGTCTGGTTGTCGCTGTAGGTCCCGCCATAGGGGTAATCCACCAGTTCCACGTCCGACACGTTCAAACCTTCAAGTTTGAGTGCGTTTTCCAGGCCACGCAGGGCCTGGGCACGCGTGAAGTCGATCTGTACGTTGGCCCACTTGGGCAGACCGAAACGGCGGTTTTTCAGGTCGCGTACGTTCTTAACGCCGCTCTCTGCGGTGGTGAGGATCAACTGCACCTCGTCGCTCCACGACAAGCCCAGCACGCGGGTGTCGACGCCACTGGCGTAGGCCCAGATCGCCGGGATATTGCCACCGTGGCGCACCGAATTCTGCAGGTGATGGTCATAGTGGGCTTCGCGCACTTCCCGCTCGGTGGATTCGCGCAACGATTGGATATTGGTGCCAAAGGGCAGGAAGGCTTCGGCCAGTCGCCCGGACTGCACCGCGATGCCAAGCCCGGTGGGGACCGGGCTGTGGGTATACCAGAGAGTATCGAGTGGTTTGCTCATAAAATTCTTCGTTCAAATCCATGAAATGTTCGCACATTGCAGGAGCCCGGCTTGCTGGCGATGGCGCCCGTGAATGATGCCGTGATCATTAGGAGGCCATCGCTGGCAACCCAGCTCCTGCAGGGTTGGCGTTGTCGTTGAGTACAGTGTTCAACGGCCGTGCATCGATCCATTCACGCACATCGAAGGCCTGTGGAATAAAGCGCCAGCGGTGCAAAAAGTTGGTGAAGTCCTGCAGGGCGGCAATCGCCTGTTCATCCAGCTCGGTACGCAGGCGCCGGTGCGCGTCCTGGCCATAGGCGGCTGTCACCCAATACTCGCTGCTGTTGGTTTCCCGCGCCAGGTAACGGCGGGTGTCTTCCGGGTGGGTACGGGCCCACTGTTCGGCGCGCAGCACCGCGTCGAGGATGCCGGTGGCCACGTCAAAATGGTTCTCCAGCAGGTTCAGGTCGACCGCCAGCGTGCGCGGTGTGCCGTTGTTGCTGCGGATCAGTGGGTCGGGGTGGGCGCCGGTATCGATCACGATATGCAGGCCGAAATCATGGGCGTGCTGGGCGGCGCTGGCGCCTTTGAGGAAAATGGCATCCACCTCGCCGCGCAGCAGGCCGATCAGTTCCAGGTTGCGCGCGCTGACCTGGGTGTTGACCGGCGTGCCGGCCACATTGCGCACGGCGCTGTCACTGAAGGTACCGCCGTAGCGGAAGTTGACAAGCTTCACATCGCCGACTTTCAAGCCTTCCAGCGACAGCGCGTTTTCCAGGCCGCGCAGGGCCTGGGCGCGGGTGAAGTCGATTTGAACGCCGGCCCAGTCTGGCAAGCCGAAGGTGCGGCCCTTGAGGTCCTTGACGGTCTTGATACCGCTGTCCGGGCGGGTCAGGATCAGTTGCACTTCATCCGCCCAGGACAAGCCGATCACCCGGGTTTCACGGCCTTGGGCGCGGGCCCAGATCGCCGGGATATTGCCGCCATGGCGCACCGAGTTCTGCAAGGTGTGGTCGAAGTGCGACTCGCGCACGGCCTTGTCATTCGATTCGCGCAGGGACTGCACCTCGGTGCCCAAGGCGCCGACGGTGTCTTGCAACCAGCCCTTTTGTACGGCGATGCCCAGCCCGGTTGGCACAGGACAACGGGTATACCAGAGAGTGTCGAGGGGTTGTGTCATCAGAGGTTCTCCCCCAGCGCTTAGGCGCTGGCTTTCAAAGGTTGGATCGCCGGGCGTTGGTGCACCAGCGGCAATACTTCCTGGCCAATGCGCAAGGCTTCCTCAAGGTGCGGGTTGCCGGCAAGGATAAAGGTCGAGAAGCCAGCGTCGCGGTATTCCACCAGGCGCTCGGCGATGTTTTCGTGGCTGCCCACCAGGCCGACGGTGGGTCCCGGCTTGGCCTTGGCGAAACCAGCCCAGAGGTTGGGGCCGATGGTCAGGTCGTCGAAGCGGTCGACGTTCTGGTGATAGGCGGTCTGCCGCGCGCCGCCGACTGAATCCGAACCGCTGGTAAAACCTTTGGCAACCGTACTGGTCTTGCCTTCGAGTTTGTCGAATTGGCGTCGCAGGTCTTTCCAGGCCAGCTCTTCGGTCTCACGGGCGAACAGGTCGACCCGCAGGCCGAAACGTACCGTGCGCCCTTGTTTGTCAGCCAACTCGCGTACGCGCTCGATATGCGGCTTGAGCTTGTCGATGGGCTCGGCCCAATTCAGGTACACGTCGGCGTGTTTGGCGGCAACGCCCAACGCAGCATCGGAGAATCCGGAGAAATAAACTCCTGGCTTGCGCTCATGACGCAGGCCGGTGGGCAGGGCACCGTTTTCCAGTTGGTAGATCTCACCGTCGTAGGAGAATTTTTCGTTCTTCCACAGGCCCTGGATGATGTCCAGGAATTCGCCGGTGCGCTTGTAGCGCAGGTCATGTTCGAGGAAATCACCATTGGCGCGCTGGCTCGCGGGGTTACCGCCGGTGATGATGTTCCACTCCAGGCGGCCACGGCTGAGGTTCTGCAGGATCGCGGCTTGCTGCGCGGCGTAGGCGGGCAGGGTCCAGGTGGCTTGGAAGGCGATGAGGAACTTGATGCGCCGGGTTTCGCGGGCCAGCGCTGCAGCGGCGATCCAGGGCTCGGGGCCAGTGGGCAGCAGGGCGCCTTCAAAACCTGCAAGTTCGGCGGCCTTGGCCACTTGGGCGATGTAGTCGATGTAGGTGAAGTCATCCGGCTCGCCGTTGGGTAATCGCCCCGGGGCGATATTGCCAGGTCGGTAGTCGGGGTTGCCACGGTTGTGTTTGTCGGTGGTCAGTTGCGGACCGTCGGTGCCCAACGGCAGGCGCCAGAAAAATTCAGTGCTCATGGGTGCTCCTGATTTGAGTCGTGCAAGGGGCGCAGACCTGATGCGCAAGGTCTGTGCAACGTGCATGCCATGGGCGCTTCGGCCAATGGCTACGGGGGCAACCGCACTTCAGCAGGAGAGGGCTGCTGCTGTAGCAGCAGCCTCCCAGCAACCAATGCTGGACGCGCAACATAGGCTTTCAGGGGGCCGGCACGCCGGCTCCTACAGGGCGATGGCGTCAGGTTGATGGGCGCTGCGCAGGTAGGTGTGGTACAGCGCTGCATAGGGCCCGGCCTGTGCGATCAATTGCTGGTGTGGCCCCAGTTCCACCACTTGGCCGTGGCGTACGACGGCAATCCGGTCGGCATCCCGAATGGTTGCCAGGCGGTGGGCGATGATGATTGCCGTGCGCCCCTCACACAGGCGTCGCAAGGCCTGTTGGATACGCCGTTCGGTATGAATATCCACCGCCGACGTCGCCTCATCCAGTACCAGCACCGCCGGGTCCGCCAGGTACGCGCGCACCAGGCACACCAGTTGCCGCTGGCCATGGCTCAGATGTGCACCCAGCGGCCCTACTTCAGTGTGGTATTGATGGGGCAGGCGTTCCAGCACTTCATCGGCGCCCAGTTCACGGGCAGCGGCGACCAGCGTTGCCTCATCGGCATGGGGCGCGGCCAGGCGCAGGTTGTCGAGAATGCTGCCGCTGAACAATACATTGTCCTGCAACACCACGCCCACATGGCGACGCAAGGTGTGTTGCGCCAGGTCGCGCACATTGATGCCGTCGAGTCGCACGGCGCCGGCTTGGACTTCGTAGAAGCGTGTCAGCAGTTGCACCAAGGTACTTTTGCCGTGGCCGGACGGGCCGACGATCGCCAGCACTTCCCCGGCTGGAATATGCAGGTTCAAGCCTTTGATGACGGGCGCCTGACCATAACCGAACTCCACTTGGTCAAACTGCACTTCTCCACGAGCGCGCTCCAATGCGCGGGGGGTAATGCTGTCGACGATCTGCGGGCGCGTGTCAAGCAACAGGAAGATCCGCTGGGCCGACGCCGAACCCGTGGCGTAGCGTTCAAACAGGTCCGACAGCTCCTGCAATGGCCCCAGGAACAGAAACACGTAGAACAGGCTTTCTGCCACCTGGCCGACACTGACGTCACCCGCCGCCAGCCCATACGCACCCACCAGCAATAACAGCGCGATGCCTGCTGAACTGAGCAGTGCGGTAAACGGTGCAAACCACGACGAGCGCAAACTGCCGCGAATCAGCGCATGGTTGAAATCATCCAGCAGCACGCGATAGCGCTGCAGGTTCGGTGTCTCCTGGGCGCACTGTTGCAGCAAGCGCGCACCGCTGACACTTTCCACCAAGTGCGCGGTAAAGCGGCTGCGGTTCTCCGCGACCTTGGCCCAGTTGCGCTGGGAAATACGCTTGAAGCTCCATGTCGCGAGCACCAGCAATGGCACTGTCGCCACCAGACTGAGGAAGAACCGTGGGTCGATGCGCCAGAGCATTACCGAGGCCAGGCCGCAGCGCAGCACGGCGCCCAGCAATTCCGGCGGACCCTGGATCACCAGCGGTTCGAGGGCGTCGACATCGCGGTCGACCCGGGAAATGATGCGCCCTGCACGGGTCTGGTCGAAATAGCTCACGCTCAGGTTCTGCACATGGGCAAACACCTGCACGCGCAAGGCATTCAACACGCGGATCGCCGCGCCGCCGGCAACAAACTGCGAGACCCCGGCCAGCAGGAAACGCGCCAGCCAACTGGTCGCCAGGCCCAGGCCCAGCCATAGCACCAGGTGTTCATCCAGCAGCCAGTGATCGGCTTGCCGGATCAACCCTCGGTCCAGCAGCTCGCGCACAAACCAGGGCCGCAGGAACACGGTGAACACCAGTAGGATCTCAAGGCCGATGACAGCCGCAATCTGCCGTCGGATCGGTCGCAGTAACGGCAGCAAGCGTTTGAACATGCCACGATCGAGGGCCTTTTTCGCCAGCATTTCTTCGATTTCGATATCGCTCAAGGCTTTGCCTGGCAGCGGGTTAGCCATGGTCTATCCCCAGCAGGTCGCGGTAGTGCGCATTGGTTGATTGCAGTTCAGCATGGGTGCCTTGGGCGGTGATCCTGCCGTCGTCCAGCATCAGCACGCGGTCGGCCAGCAGGATGGTCGAGAGCTTGCTGGAGATCACCAGCACCGTGGTGCCGCGCAGGTTTCGCAGGTTGTGCAGCACCTGGCGCTCGCTGATGGCGTCGAGGGCGCTGGTGGCGTCGTCCAGGCACAGGATGTCGGGTTTGCCGAGCAGCGCCCGGGCCAGGCACAGGCGTTGGCGCTGGCCGCCGGACAAGGTCACGCCCCTATCGCCGAGCGGGGTTTCAAGGCCCTGGGGCAGGCGCTGCAAGACATCTTCAGCAGCGGCTTGATGCAACGCTTCGTGCAGTTCTTCGTCGGTGGCATCAGGCGCGCTCAGGCGCAGGTTGGCCGCCAGGCTGCCGGCAAACAGGAAACTCTCCTGGGGTACCACATGCACTCGCTGACGCAGCGGGCCCAGTTGCAGGTTACGGATGTCCTGCCAGCCGTCGTTGTCCGAACCGAGCAACAGGCGCCCGGCGGTCACATCGCTCAGGCGTGGCAATAAGCTGGCGAGCAGGCTCTTACCGGTACCGGTTGCGCCCACCAGCGCGACGATTTCACCCGGCTGCAAGGTCAGCGAACAGCCGTGCAAAATGTCGCGACCACCACCGGGCGCGGTCACGCTGATCTGTTCCAGCTTCAGTCCCAGCGGGCTGGCGGGTAGGGTGGCAGCACCGCTGCGGATCGCGGCGGGGGCGTCCAGCAGTTGCCAGATGCGTTCGGCGCTGGCGCGGGCATCGGCGAAGGTCTGCATTACCCGGCCGATGCCCTCTATACGAAATACCAGGGTGGTGGCGATCAGCAGCGAAGTGACCAATTCGCCGATTCCCAGTTGACCGGTCGCCACCAGGTGTGCGCCGTATACCAGAATCCACACGTGACCCAGCGCCACCACGGCCTGGGGCAGCGGAATACGTGAGCTGGAATAAGCCAGGGCCTGGCGCGCCAACGTAGCAAACACCGCCACCTGATCGGCAAAGCCCTGGATACGCTGCTGTTCCAGGGCGAACGATTTGATCACCCGCACGCCGCCAATACCTTCGCTGAGGTCCTGGTTGACCCGGTCATAGGCGCTACCGACCGCGCGATCCAGGCTCACCAGCTGTTCGGTCTGGCGCACGAAAATCGCCAAGCCGGTCACCGTCAGCAACAGCGGCACCAGCCCCAGCAGCGGGTTGTACCAGCCCAGCAGGCCAACCGTGGCCAGCACCACCAGCGGTGTCTCTACCAACTGCCGCCAGAAGGTGATCAACGCATCGCGGACTTTGTCGGCATCACGGGTGGTGCGGGTGATCATTTCACCCATGCCGTGCTGCCAGTGATAGCCCATGTGCAGGCTTTGCACCTGGGCCAGGATGCGTTCGCGCAGGCGCGTCAGCAGTTCCTGGCTGATCACCAGCGACAACACGCTGGCGATGTATTGCATCACGCCACGGCCCAGGGCGACGGCCAGCATCAGGCCCAGCCAGTACCAGCCAAGGCCGGCATCCAGGCTGCCGTCGCCGAGGCGTACCACGGCACGCCCGGCGCTCACGTCATTGACTGCATGGCCGATCAGCCATTGCTGCCAGACCAGGCCCAGGTTGATGGCCACGTACAGCGCCGCCACCAGGATGAATCGCCAGGGCATTTCCCTATAGATCGCCAGGCTGCGTAGAAGAGGGTGTCGTTCGATCATGAAAAGCTCATTGGCATAAACGGCGTATAGGGGCACACACAACACCCTACGGTGATTTATTTGCGCGTAGCGCCCTGGGTTTCCTTGGCGTTGAGGATCGCGGTGTATTCACCGGGGTCCACGCCATTGAGGTAGTAGTTGCCCACATGGTGCAGGCGCCAGCGGATCGGGTCGTGGGTGGTGTGCACCCGGGCATTGCGCCAGAAGCGGTCGAGGTTCCATTTGCTCAGCGATGAACTGGCCCCCAGCAGCGAGAAGATATCGCTGGAGATCTTCAGCGAGGCGCTGTCCGAATGGGCGCGGGCAGTGGCCACCGAAAGGATCAGCTCGTCTTGCAGCTCTTTGTTTTCCGGGTCTTGCTCATGGCGGTCAAATATCCGTGCCGCATCGCGCAGCAGGGACTCAGCGGCGCGCAGGGCCACGGCGTATTCGCCAATCTGTTTGATGATGTGCGGCTCTTCATTGGCATGGTCTACGCCGCTTTCCACCCAAGGCCGAGCGTTGTGCTTGAGGTAGTCGACGGCAGCCGACAACGCGCCGGCCGCGATACCGGTATCAATGGCCGCGTGAAGGATCTGCGGGAAGGTCAACCCCGTACGCTTCATTGGGCCCTTGCGGCGTGAAACAAAATCCTCATCCAGCACGATATTGTCGAAGTTCACCGTGCCACTCACCGAGTTGTTCTGGCCGAAGGCGTCCCAGTCGTCCACCAGGGTCAGGCCTGGCGTGTTGCGGTTGAGCAGTACGCCGGCACCGCCGTCATCCGAGGCGGCCGTGAGAGAGATCCATTCGGCCAGGTAAGAGCCCGTGGAGTAGAACTTGCTGCCATTGAGCACCAGGGCGCCGTCCTCACGGCGTTCGACGCGGGTCTTGAGGGCGAACTTGTTCTTGCCGCCTACCTCGGCCAGGGCGTTGCCAAAACGCTTGCCAGCCAGGACATCGCTGACCAGCCGATCGCGTACCGCATTCGGGTAACCGTTGAAAATCCCGCGCAGCATCACATTGTGGATTTGCAGCAATTGCCCGACGCCGCCGTCGGCCACCGAAATGATGCGCACGGTTTCGACGATTGTCTGCACCGATGCGCCCAGGCCGCCGAAGGCCTTAGGTACACCGATGGCGGTGATGCCGCTTTCGGACAGCAATTGCGCCTGGCGCCAGGGCAGTTGGCCATTTTGCTGGGTGTCGGCGGCAATGCTGGCGATCTCCACAGCGATTTCTCTGGCGGCGGCGATGGCCTCGGCTTCGCTGTGCAGGTGGCGGACGGGCGCCTGTTCATACGTTGTCATTCATTCATCCTTTGGTTTGCCCCGTTCCCCCTATGGCTGTGCGTCATCGTTGACGAACATCGCCGGCCAGCCGGCTGCTACGGGGAGGTTGGTGTTGGGAGGGCTTGAGCAAGTTCTGCGCCAACGCGCAAAACCCTGCTGTACCGGGGAGGGGGCATGCCGGTTTGCTGCTGGGGAAGCAGCGTCGTGAGACGGCTGCTGGAAGAGCAGCAGTGCTGTTGGCAGGCCAGCAGTCGCGTTTGGATGTTTGTTTCGATGCCCTTGTAAACCGGGGCTTTGAGCGATTGGCACGCCCTCTGCAATACCCCCTCCACTGACTTGCCCAATTAAATGGAGCTGCCCATGACCCTTTCCGCTGTCCTGCCCACGCCTGAGCTTGAGCAGATCTGGTTTACCCGTTGCCCGGTGCCGACTGCGTCCGGTATCGCCTACAAGCTGGGCTGGTTGACCGAGGAGTTCGCCCCCGACGGCCTGCCGGTGTCGACCTTGCAGGAAGCGCGTCAGTTGGGCCGGCACCACTACGATCACGATTTGCCGGGGCTGTTTCGCGAAGGCGGCAACGTCCCTGCATTGGCAGCACGTGCTGCGGGTGCGCCGAGCCGCTTGATTGGCCTGACCTGGATCGAGGAATGGCAGACCATCCTGGTCCGCCCGGACTCCGGCATCACCCGTCCCGCAGACCTGAGGGGCAAGCGCCTGGCCCTGCCAGCCTGGGGTGAAAACCGTCCCGGCAGCATCGCCCGCGCCATGAGCCTGCATGGCTATAAGGGCGCATTGAGCCTGGCCGGACTGGGATTTGATGATGTGGAACTGGTGGAGGTGGCATTGCAGGACCAGGAACAAGCGCCTGACCCGCAGCAAGGTTTGCAGCGCTTGTGGTCCGGCCTGGATTACCTGGTGCGTGGAGAGGTGGATGCGGTTTACGTCAAGGGCGCTTCGGCGGCCGACGCCGCACGCCGCCTGGGGCTGGTGGTGGGGATCGACTTGGACCTGATCGCCGAGCCGCGCTACCGCATCAACAACGGCACGCCGCGTCCGATCACCGTTCACCAGAGCCTGCTGGACAACCACTTTGACCTGGTGGTGCGCTTTCTCGCGCAAACCCTCAGCGCCGCCGATTGGGCGGCCAACAACCGCGACAGCCTGAACGCCATTCTAGAAGAAGAAACTCGTGCCGGCAGTGCCGGTGTGGCCGAGGCTTATCGCGGTGATTTCCACACCACCCTGGCGCCGGACCTGTCTGCCCAGCGCCTGGAATTCCTCGACATCCAGAAAGATTTCCTCTACCTGCACGGCTTCCTGGAGCGCGATTTTGCCATCGCCGACTGGGTCGACCCGCGCCCCCTGCAAGCTGCCCATGAACTGTTGGCCAAGCGCCGCGCCTGAATCCGGAGAATCCCCATGACTGCCATTGCCCACACACAACCGATCAGCCAGGAACTGCAAACCTTTATCGACAAGGTCCTGCTGGAGGCTGAAGAAGCCTTCACCGTGTTCCGTGAAACAAACACCATCACCGCCGCTGGGACCGTCGGCTTTATCGAGCGCGTACCGGGCCAGGAACTGTTGGTATCGGTGAACTACGCAGGCCCGTGGAACTACCGCAAACCGCTGCAAGCCACGGTTACCGACTTTGCCGGCAACGTGGTTTTTGGCAAGGGCAAGGGTGGTCTGGGGCGCTACACCAAGCTGTTCCAGCAACACCCGGATGTGACCACCGTGTCCCACGTGCACTCGCCGTACCTGGGCGCCTGGGCCCAGACCCACCGCACCTTGCCATTCCATTACGTGCCGGTGCAGCGCTACCAGTTGGCCCGTGAGCTGCCGGTGTATATCGACCGTCGCCAACAGGAAGTGGACTTTATCCTCGACAAGATCGCCGAGAACCCCTTCAACCTGGCGATCCTGGAGGCCAATGGCGGCTCCACCGTGTGGGGCAAGCAAGGCCTGCGCGCCACCGCCGAATTCATCCTGTTGCTGGAGGAGGGCGCACAACTGCAATTGCTTGCCGATGCACTCGGTGGCTCACGGGCCTACGGGCCGGGCGTGTTGACCCAGCAATGGAAAATGAGCGGCCTGTTCGAACAAGCCACGGCACTGGGCCTGGTCCCGGCCATCGACCGCCGTTAACGCCTTACCAGTTCCCACAGGGTTCTCTATTTCAAGGATGTTTTTTATGGCGGTAAAAATTCTTTGGTACTTGACCACGCCCGATGGCCCCTATCCATGGGAGCCTCAAGGCCGTTGGAACACTGATTTCCAGCACCTCAAGCAGCTCGCCGTGGCCAGTGATCGCCTGGGCTACTACGGTTCGCTGCTCGGTTCCAGCCCCAATGAAAGCCTGGCGGTGGCCGCGTCGTTGATCGACGCCACCCAGCGCCTGCGTTTTCTGGTGGCGCAGCACCCGGGCGAGTTATCGCCAGCGGTGTTGGCCAAGTGGGCGCTGACCTTCGACCAGTTCTCCAATGGCCGCCTGCTGTTCAACGTGGTCAATGGCAATGACGCGGGCCTGGCGACACTTGGGGTGCACTACCCGCATGACGAGCGATACGCCTTCAGCCTGGAATACTGGCGGGCGTTCCAGGGTTTCTATGCCGGCGACACGCGTGGCTATGACGGTGAGTACGTCAAGCTCGCACCGCGTTCGCCGGGCGCAGCCAACCATCCACTGGGCGGCTGGCATCCGCCTTACCAGAAGCCGGGCATCCCGTTGTGGGGCGCCGGAACCTCAGGGCCCGGCGTCGAGCATTCGGTGCAATTGCTCGACGTGTACCTGAGCTTCGCCAACACTCCGCCAAAACTCGGCGACAAGTTTCGCAAAGTCGCCGCTGAAGCGGCGAAGATCGGCCGCGAACTGACCTTTGGCACACGCCTGCAAATCATCGTGCGCGAGACCGAGGAAGAAGCCTGGGCCCACGCCGAAAGACTCCTGCAACGCACCTCGCTGCAAACTGCGCGCAACGCCATCGAGCGCCAGTTACCGGCCGGTGTGAGCCTGGAAGATTTCCACAGCGACGACCCGCAGACCCAGCGTAACGTCGAGACCATTCGCGCCGGGCGTTTGCCGACCGCGCGTGAGCTGGAGATCTATCCTAACGTATGGCTTGGCCCGAGCCTGTTCGGTTTCAATATCCTCGGGCCGGCCGCTGGTACCTACCTGGTGGGCAGCGCGGAACAGGTCGCCGAGCGCATCCGCGAATACGAAGCCCAGGGTACTTCCGCGTTCATTCTGTCTGGCTTCCCGCTGATCGATGAAGCCCACCGCGTGGCCGACCTGCTGTTCCCGCTGCTGGACCTGGACCACGGCTTTGAAGCGCCGCGCCTGGGTGTCAGCCAAAAGTCGCCGCAGCGCCAAGAGGCTTGAACCATGAGTGATGGATTTTCTCGCCGGGTGTTTCTCGGCAACAGCTTGGCCATCGGCGGTGGCTTGCTGTTGGGCGGCTGCGACAGCGGCGCGACGACTCAGGGTGCCGCCGTACTGAGCGGTAAGCCCGTCAGCGGTGGACGCCTGCGCGTTGGCATTATCGATGGCGATCAGTCCGGCAACCTGGATGCGCATAAACCGGTGGGCGGCGGGATCATTCGTGGCTGGGCGCTGTACAGCAAGTTCTGGGAATGGAACACCGATGTCAGCACGCGCCTGGCCCTGGCCGAGTTCGCCGAACCGAATGCCGACGCGAGTGCCTGGACTATCCGCATCAAGCCGGGCCTGGAGTTTCACCATGGCAAGACCATCGGCGCTGACGACATGCTGTTTTCGTTGTTGCGCCTTACCGATCCCAAGCTGGCATCGCCGTTTGCCGGCCTGGTCGGTGCCATTGATCGCAATGCCTTACGCAAGCTGGATGAGCGCACCATCGAAATCCGCTTCAAGCAAGGCCAGAGCTTCTTCCCTCTGGATGAAACCCTGATCAGCTTTGGCGGCATCGTCCCCACCGACTATGACCCCGTCACCAATCCGGTAGGTGCCGGCCCTTACAAGCTCAAGCGCTTCGTACCGGGCCAGCGCTCGTTGTACACGCGGTTTGAGAATTACTACAAACCCGGCCAGCCTTATGCCGATGAGCTGGAAATCATCGAGTTCAAGGACCAGGTCTCCCGTGTTGCCGCGTTGCGCGCCGGACAGATCGATGTGGCCAGCGGTGTGCAGGCCGAGCACAGTGCGTTGCTCAAGGCCGACTCACGCTTGTCGTTGTGCGTGTCGCCAAGCACTTCGTTTACCGGTTTCAATCTCAACCTGGCCAAGCCGCCCTTCGATGATGTGCGGGTGCGCCAGGCGTTTCGCTTGCTGGCGGATCGGCAAGAGCTGGTGGACCGTGGCCTTAACGGTTTCGGTCGCGTTGCCAATGACCTGTATTCACCTCACGATCCCACCTACAACCATGCGATTGCTCAGCGGCCGTATGATCTGGAGCAGGCCCGTTCGCTGCTGCGTCAGGCCGGGCAGACGGATTTGCGCGTGGAACTGACCACCACGCCTGGGCCCGGTGTGAACGCCGCTCTGGTGCTTGCCCAGCAAGCGAAAAAGGCCGGTGTCGAGATACGCGTGAGCCAAGTGGATGGCGCTGTGTTCAACGGCCCGCAGCGTGAGCAGTGGCAAGTGTCGCCGGGTTCTACGCCGGCCCGGGGTTTCCTGGCCTCGGCACTGCACAACGACGCGCCTTTGGCGATCTACAACCGCAGCAACTTCCATGACCCGCGTTTTGATGACCTCTACCGTGAGGCCCTTGCGCAGCCAGACCTGGAGTTGCGTAAAAGCCTGGTACACGAGGCCCAGCAGATTCAACACGAGCGCGGCGGATTGCTGATTTGGGGCTTCAACGATGTGCTGGACGCTGCCTCGGTCAAGGTCGGCGGTTTGGCGCCAGAGCAGACCACCTTCGCTTCCTGGCGGTTTGACGAACTGTGGTTGAAGCATGCTTGAGCCGTCTACCAACCCTCCACGCACGCCTGCTTGGTTGTCATGGTTTATCGGGCGCCTGGGTTACGGCCTGCTGACGGCCTGGGTTATCAGCCTGGTGGTATTCATCGCCACTCAGGCACTGCCATCCGACCCCGCGCGGGTGATCCTCGGCCCGGACGCGCCGCTGGAAAGCATCCTTACCCTGCAACACCAGTTGGGGCTCGACCAGCCAATCCTGTGGCAATACCTGCGCTGGCTCGGCAGCGTCTTGTGCGGGGACCTCGGGGTTTCCCTGGACTCCAACGCGCCGGTCAGCCACATCCTGTGGGGGCGTTTGGGCTACACACTGGCGTTGCTAGTCGGAGTGATCACCGTGGTAGTGCCTGGCGCACTGGCCCTTGGCGTGGCCCTGGCATTGCGACGCGACAGCTGGCTGGATCGTTGGAGCCTGTCGTTGCTGATCTTTCTGAAAGCCACGCCGGGGTTTCTGTTGGCGATTGGCCTGGTATTGCTGTTTTCCATGCCGCACATGGATTTCTTACCTGCGGTATCGATCCTGGATCCCGACCTGTCGCTGCTGCGCCAACTCAAGTCGCTGGTATTGCCGATATTCGCCTTGAGCCTCACTGCATTGCCGTACCTCACGCGCATGGTAAGGGCCGCCGTGATCGAGGCCCAGGAGTCCGACTACGTGATTGCCGCCAGGCTACGCGGCATTCCGCAGCGGCGGATTGTCTGGTGCCACACGTTGCCCAATGCGCTGGTACCGGCGATCCAGGGTGTGGCGCTGACCTTGCGTACGTTGATCGGAGGCGCCGTGCTGGCGGAAGTCATCTTCAGCTATCCCGGTATCGGCACCGCGCTGAACGCCGCGATCCAGATGCGCGACCTGCCGATGATCCAGGCGATTGTGCTGGTGATCACCCTCGCGGTGGTGCTGATCAACCTACTGGCCGACCTATTTACCGTACTGCTTACACCCAAGCTGCGCACCGCACGGCGGGTGACCCTGATTCAACGCAACCGAAGGGGAATAACCCCGTGGTGGCGCCGCTCCCGAGGTGATGCATGAGTGCCCGTCGATGGTTGGCCGAACCACAAACACGTAAGGGCGCGTTGATCACTTTGCTGGTGGTGGCCGTGGCGCTGTCAGGGCCTTGGTTGGCACCTCACGGGTCGACGGACATGGTCGGTCCTGTCTACGGCGCGCCTGCAGGTGACGCGTGGCTAGGGTATGACTTCCTGGGGCATGACGTGCTGTCGCGGTTGCTCAGCGGTGGTTTGTCGGTGCTGTGGATGTCGGTCGCAGCCGCCAGTATTGCACTGGCGGTGGGTACTACGTTGGGGTTGCTGGCGGGTTTGTCGCGTCGGCGCCTGGATCAGTTTATTACCTGGTCGGCGGATGTGTCCCTGGCGTTCCCCGACCTGATTCTGGTGCTGCTGATTGTGTCCATGTTGGGGCGCGCACCGTGGTTGATCGTGCTGACAGTCTCCATCGCCTTTATACCGGGCGTTATCCGTTTGGCGCGGGCGAGTGCGGTAGCAGTGGCAGGTCAGGAGTTCGTTGAAGCGGCGCAAATGATGGGCTATTCGCGACGCCGAATTCTGTTCAAGGAGATCCTGCCGAACATCCTCACGCCGCTGCTGGTGCATTTCGGCAACATGCTGACCTGGGGCGTGGGCATGCTGTCGGGCCTGAGTTTTCTTGGCTACGGCGTGGCGCCACCCACCGCTGACTGGGGGCTGATGATCAATGAAAACCAGGCCGGCCTGCTGGTGCAACCCTGGGCCGTATTGGCTCCGGCGGTGCTGATCGGTGTGTTTGCCTACGGCACCAATATTTTGGCTGAAGGCATCGGCCGCAGCAGCGCAAGGCTGGGAGACAGACAAGCATGAATGTGATTACCGAAATCGAAGCCGGGGTGTTGCAGGTCCGCGACCTGCGGGTGGAATTGCCGGGGCATGTGGATGTCGTGTCGGGAATCTCGTTCAGCCTGGCTGCCGGGGAAATTCTCGGTTTGGTGGGGGAGTCGGGCTCGGGCAAGACCACCTTGGCGACTGCGTTGCTGGCACATGCCCGGCGCGGTGCACGGATTGTGGGCGGACAGGTGCACGTAGGTGACCAAGCATTGTTGAGCCTGGAAGGCGAAGCCTTGCGCCGTGCTCGTGGCAGCCTGATCGGTTATGTCGCCCAGGACCCGGCCACCGCGCTCAATCCGGCACTGCGCATCGGTCACCTGTTGCGTGAGACCTTAGCGGCGCATCCTTCTGGGCTTGACCGCGAGGCGCAACAGCAGCGCCTCATCGAGACCCTGCGTGATGTCGGCTTGCCGGACGATCACGGGTTTCTGCGGCGCTTTCCCCATCAACTGTCCGGCGGCCAGCAGCAACGGGTGATGCTGGCGCTGGCTTTTGTGCTGCGCCCGCGCCTGATCGTGCTGGACGAGCCAACCACTGCGCTGGACGTCAGCACCCAGGCGCATATCCTCGCCACGCTGCGTCGGCTTTGCAAAAGCCAGGGCGTAGCGGCGGTGTATGTGTCCCACGACCTGGCGGTGATCAAGGACCTGGTGGACCGGGTGATGGTGATGTACGCCGGGCGCATCGTTGAAACGGCGACGCGGGATGAGTTGTTCAGTCGACCGTCCCATCCCTATACCCGAGGGTTGCTGGCGGCGATTCCGGATGTGGCGGGACGGCGCGAATTGACGGCGATTGCCGGGCATGCACCGGCGCCAGGGCGTCGGCCCCAGGGGTGCAGTTTCGGGCCGCGCTGTGAGCGGTTTACGGCTGGGTGCGCGGTGGCTGAGCCGTTATTGCAGATGAACGCGGCCGGTCGTGGGGTGGCTTGCCTGGCGCCTCACGATCAGGCGTTACAGGTCAAGGCACTCGCGCCAATTGCGGCCTTGAAGGGCCGGGTAGAGCGGTCACTGTTGTCGGTCAGAGGCTTGAACGTCGCCTATGACCGGCAGGTGTTGTTCGATGTCTCGCTGCAGGTGCAACCGGGTGAATGCCTGGCGATTGTGGGTGAGTCGGGCTCGGGCAAGACCAGCCTGGCGCGGGCTATTGCTGGCCTTGGGGAGAATGCCGAGGGGGCACTGGACTACGCCGGCCGGCATTTACCGTTGCACGCCCGCCAGCGCGATGCAGGCCTGCGCCACCAGATTCAATACATCTTCCAGAATCCATATCGCGCGTTGAACCCACGGCAAACCGTGTACCAGACTCTGAGCGCGCCACTGGCGCATTTCTTCGGCGTAAAAGGGGCGCCAGCACGGGAGCGAGTGGAAGCCGTGCTCAAGCGTGTGTCACTGCCGGGATCAGTCGCCGGCCTCTATCCCCACAGCCTGTCAGGTGGTGAACGCCAGCGAGTGGCCATCGCCCGTGCGCTGTTGTGCGAGCCCAGGTTGCTGATCTGCGATGAAATCACCTCGGCATTGGACGTATCGGTACAGGCGTCGATCCTGGACCTGCTGCGCCAGCTACAGCGTGAAGGATTGACGATGTTATTCGTCACCCACGACCTGGGCGTGGTGCGCGCGATTGCTGATCGGGTGCTGGTGTTGAAGGTCGGAAGGGTGGTGGAGCAGGGGGCCGTTGATGATGTTTTGGATCAACCACAGGCGGCCTATACGCGCACGTTGCTGGAGCATTCGCCGTCGTTGGGGTGAATGGCTCCGCTGCACAGTGATCGTCGGCAAGCAGGCCCCTATAGGTACACAAACCCCTTGAAGGAACCGGCTTGCCGGCGATGGCTTCAGCCGTCGTTAAGCAATTTTCGCCTTGCGCCGCAACGCCTCTTCACGCACTGCGGGGATAATCCACCGCCCATAATCCACGGTGTCGTACAGCGGGTCATAACCGCGATTCAAGAACGTGGTAACGCCCAGGTCCACATAATCCAGCAGTGCCTGCGCCACCGTTTCCGGGGTACCCACCAGCGCGGTGGTATCGCCATAAGCGCCCACTGCTGTCGCCGTCGGCATCCATAGCGCGCGATCATGACGATCACCCAACGCCGCCGCCGCTAACAGACGTTCGGAGCCGGTGCCCTTGAGCCGCTTCTGCCACGGACTGCCCGCCGCAAACTGTGGATTGGCCTTGATCTGCTCCAGGATCTGCTCGGCGCGTTGCCAGGCTAATTCCTCTGTTGCCCCCAAAATCAGCCGCACCGACAAACTGACCCGTGGCGCTTCAACACCCGCTGTTAATGCTGCCGCCTTCAGCTTGGCAATTTGCTCAGCCACGCCGCTTAATGGCTCGCCCCACAGCGAATACAGGTCCGCATGCTTCACCGCGATCTGATAGGCAATGTCGGAAGAGCCGCCAAACGAGATTGGAATATGCGGCTGTTGCAACGGTTTGACCGGTGAAAACGCACCCTTGATGTTGAAGTACTCACCTTCGAAATCGAACGGCTCTTCGGCCGTCCAGGTGCGTCGCACAATCTCCAGATATTCATCGGTGCGCCTGTAGCGTTCGGTCTTGTCCAGCAGAAAGTCGCCTTCCTGTGGCTCGGCGGTAATGCCGGTAATCGCGTGCAAGCGAATGCGCCCGCCGCCAGTGGTATGGTCCAGCGTGGCAAACGAGCGGGCAGCGACGGTCGGCGCGGTGAGGCCGGGGCGATGGGCGATCATGAAGCCCAATCGCTCAGTGTGCGCCGCCGCATACGCGGCAATTTGCAGGCTGTCGGCACTGCCGGGGCCGCTGGCGATCAGCACACGGTCGAAGCCTGCATGCTCATGGGCGCGGGCATGGTGACGGATAAAGTCGAGGTCGAAATCCGGGCTGCGAACGCCACGGGTTTCGGACCACTGGCGAGGGAAAATCATGCCGACAAATTCGATAGACATAACGTGCTCCTGGTGCGGATCAGAATTGATAGTCGACCTGGGCCAACAAGGTGCGGCCAGGCATGGGTTGCAAAAAAGTGTTGGTGGAACCGGCCAGTCCGCTGACGAAGTTCAGTTCATTGGTCAGGTTGAGCACCCGTAACGTGGTGCTCCATTGCGGTTGGCGGTAGTACACGGCGAGATCGAGGTTGTATTCGTTCGGGATCTTTACGGTCTTGCTGAGGTTCAGGTACCAACTGCTGGTCCACCAGCCTGAAAGTTCGGCGCCAAAGCCTGAGTCGAAGCGGTAGTCGACATACCCGCTGGCGGTGTATTCAGGAATCTGCACCGCGTCGAAACGCCCGGACGGCCGCTGGTTGAGGCTATTGTTATCGCCGAACACTGTGCCGTTGTCGGGAATGAACCCCGCTGAGGCAAATCCGGCCTGGGAGGTGAACTCGTTATAGGCGTTGAGCTTGGACAGGTTCAGACCGCTGCGAAGGTGGTCGTCCGGTTGATAGCGCACGGTGGCTTCCACACCCTTGATCATCAGCCGCGCGATGTTGTTATTGCTGTCAGGTGCCTGGTCGCGGGCTTGCTTGAACGCCGCCAGCGTCATGAACAGCTGGTTAGGCACTGCTTCGACCTTTACCCCGACTTCATGCAGCACGCTCAAGCTCTGGAACGCCAGCGGGTTGAGCTGGTTGGCGCCACTGCCGCTGCCCCAGCCAAGGCCGTTGGAAAAGAACCCGGTGTTGACCGCCAACGAGCGGTCGAAGGTGTAGTACAGCGTGGTGTTTTCAGTCGGTTTTACATACGGGCTGACCTGGAAAGCAAACAGCCGGTAATTGTCGCTGTCCTTGCGCCGGTTGCCACCGGCGAGTACGAACGGGTTGTCGATCTCGGCCTCGATCCAGCTGCGGCTGGCGCCAATATTCAAGCCGAAATACTCGCCGTACTTGAGGTTGTGCTGGCTGAACAGGGTTTTGGTGGTCCAGGTGCTTTCAGCGGTGTAGGGCGCCACCGATTCGGCGTACAGGCCGTGCCCAGCTTCATACATGGGCGGCAGGTTGAGCCAGCCGTAGTAGTTGGAGTATTGCGGCACGCCGGGTTGTCCGATCCAAGCGCCGTTGCCGCCGGCAGGGTTGCTGGCGTTGAGGCCGAGTAAGTCACCAGGGTTTTTGCCGGAAGGGTCTTGGGTCAGGTCATAGGCATTAATGGTCGAGCCAAAGCTGTTGTTCGCAGCAATCGACTGGTTGAATTCGCGGCGGTAGATCAGGCCGCTGTTGCTGTCATCGCGCAGGGTCCAGCCGCCCAGCTGGGTCTCGTTGCGCGAGCGGAACTCGAAGCGGTTATCGAAAATGTTGTCCTTCGATTGCACCTGGAATGCGCCCACGGCATCGGTGATGTCCTTGGAGCGTTCATAAAAAGTGCTGTTGGCTACGGTGATAGTCGGCGACAGGTCGGCCTCGATACGCAGTTGCGTGGTAAAGCGCCGCGAGCTGCTTTCGTCCTCTTTGCGCTGCCCGGTCTGTGATGACAGCGACTGCTCGCCATTGCCCGCCAGCGTCGGGTCATACACCCAGCCACGCAGGCTGCCGGGGTTGGCCTGGGTATTCGGTGGGGCGGTCTGGAAGCTGCCGTCGACCACACTGTATTGGCCCTGGGCGTTGCGTTGGCGTTTTACCCAACCGAGTGTTGGCGCATCGGCGGCGCCCGAAGCCAGCACCGGCGACCACAGGGTACTGCCGTTCTGGATAATCGGCGTGGCGCGCCCGGCGTAGTATTTGCCGTTGTCCACCAGGTCCTGGGTAGCGCGGTTCCAGCCGTGGGTGATGTTGTAGTCGTAGTAATTGTCGTAGCTGGCGTTCCAGTCGACGCGCACGTTGTCGTTGCGCCAGGCCAACGCGCCATAGAAGGCGTCAAAATTGTTCTCGACATTGTCATAGAAGTCCTCCTGGCGCTGCTTGGTGATGCTCATGCGGTAGGCCAGGTTGTCACTCAGAGGCCCGGTGTTGTCGATGCTGAATTTGTTGGAACTGCGTGAGGTGCCGTCTGGAACCCACGAACCCAGCTCGCCGCTGAGTTTGGTCTTGAACGCGTTGAAGTCGGGTTTCTTGCTCAGGTAGTTGACGTAGCCGCCGCTGCCGGATACCGAGCCGTAGGTCACCGAGGACGGGCCGGCAACGATGTCCGCACCTTCATAGGCGTTGAAGTTGGCGGGGTGGCGCACGGCGTAACCACGCTGGCCGTCCTGGAAAATCTCCGAACCCTGGCCACGAAACTGCGGTGCGATACCCGCGTTTTGCCCGCCGCCCCGAGTGATGCCGGGCGCATATTTGACCAGGTCGTCGGCGCTATGGATCGCGCCGCTCGCCAATTGCTCGGCGTTGATTTGCACCACGGAGCGCGGCGTGTCCAGCACTTTGGTTTCCGTGCCACCGTACACTGAGGTCGGCGGGCGGGTGGGCAGTGCGTCGTCATCCGACTCGCTGGCACTTGCCTGCACGGTCACGGTTTGCAGTTGGGTATCGGTGGCAAAAGCCTGCAGCGGCAGGGTGACTGCCAGCAGCAGGGGAAAACGCAAGGCGATAGCGTGCATGGCAGAAATGACTCCTGTCGAAAATGGGTATCAATGTGATGCCTCGTAGGCGCCCGGTTGATCGGCAAGGCTTGGGGGCCTTATCGCCGGCAAGTCGGGCTCCTGCGGGGAATGAGGTGTCAGGCCGTGTCTTTGAGCCAGAGCTTCTCGAAGCGCCAGGTGCTGAACAGCGACTGTTCTGCCTGGGCCCCACCGACGCGCGTGGAAAAGCTGTCCAGCAGGTCGGCATACCCCCAGATCAACATGCCGCCGCGTTCGTACTGGATCTGCTGCACCTGATGCACCAGAACCTTGCGTTTTTCCAGGTCGGGCTGGGCCATGGCGGCGAGGAACAGTTCGCTGAATTGCGCGTCGTTGAAGTGGGTCTTGTTGGATACTGCAAAGGGAGCGTCGGTGTGGATTGCACTGGCGAGGAACGGTGCACCGATGCTGCCCCCGGTGCTCAGGGTCCAATCGTTTTTCAGTGGGCCCTGGAAAGTGGCGAGGTCTACTTGCTTGACCTTAAGGGTGACGCCGATGCGCTTGGCCTGCTCAGCCAGCACTAATGCTGAACTCAGGCCTGGACCCGGGGTGGTGATCAGTTCCACCTCGAGGTTTTCCTGGCCGGCGTCCTTGAGCAGTTGTGCGGCGCGCTGAGGGGCATACGGTCGCGGGCCAAGGCTGTGGTTGAAGGTGGGGTCGCTGGGCGCATACAAATCATTGGCCACTCGGCCCTGGCCATTTAGCGCGCGACGGACCAGTTCTTCGCGGTCGGCCAGCAAGCGAAATGCCTCGCGCACCCGCGGGTCGTTGAAGGGCGGCTTGTCCAGATTCATATCGAAGGACAGCCAGTTGCCGGTCACCGATTTGATGACCTTCAACCGTGGGTCCTTCTCCAGGATCGGCAGCTGTTCGGTGGGCATCGAGTTGGCCATGTCGATCTGCCCGGCGCGCAGTGCGGCGAGGCGTGAGACCTGATCCTTGAAATCGATGATTTCCAGCTCGTCGGCGTACGGCTTACCTTCCTTGTAGTAATTCTCGAAACGCGTGAACAGGGAGCGCTGGCCGGGGGTGAAGCTTTTCAGTTTGTAGGGGCCGGCGCCCACCGGATTGGTGACCGGGTGGTAATCCACCGGCACGATACCGCCGAAGTTGACCCAGGTTTCGGCCAGCGGCATATAGCTGCGGCCGTCGCGAAAGTTCAGGCGCACGGTGCGGTTGTCGAGTTTGACCAGGTTGTCGCGGTCTACCCAGTGCAACAGTGCCGCATACGGCGAGGCCAGTTGCGGATCGGTGAGACGGCGGATCGAGAACATCAGGTCGTCGGCGTCAATGGTCTTACCGTTGTGGAACTCCAGGCCCGGATGCAAGCGCAGGGTCCAGGTGCTGGCATCCGCGTTGGGCTCGGCGAACTCGGCGAGTGCCAAGCGCGGCTGCATTTGCTCATCCCACTCCCACAACTTGCTATACAGCGCAAAGCCACGAACGATGCCGCTGCCCACCGGTTTATGCGCGTCCAGATTGCCGCTCTGGTTGCCATCGAGAATCCCCAGGCGCAGGCGGCCGCCGTAGCGTGGCTGGTCGCTGCCGGTGGCGGCAGCCGGTGCGTTATTCGGGCCGCAACCCGCCAGCAGCAGTGCGCCGCCGGCGGTCGCGCTGTAGCCGAGAAAGTCTCGACGGCTCAGCAGTAAGGTCATGGTTTCAGGCTCCGCCGTTGGCCGAGTGCAGTTCGTGCACCGGCTCCAGCGGGCGGCTCAACACTGAACGTTCGCTGCGAAAGTGCGGCAGGATATGCTCGCCGAGTCGGTAGGCTTCTTCCAGGTGCGGATAGCCGGCGAGGAAGAACAGGTCGATGCCGAGGTTGTTGTATTCGCGAATTCGCGCCACCACGTTTTCATAACTGCCAACCAGCGCGCAGCCCGGTGGGATGCCGATATAGCCGAAGCCAGCCCACACGTTCGGGTGGATAAAAAAGTCTTCGAAACCCTGCGCCTCGTTTTTCTCGGCAAAACCATGCTCGTAGCTCAGTTTGCGTGCGGTGCGCAGCCCGGCGTGGGCGGCCACGGCCTTGACCGCGCCACGGGCGATGCCTTCGTCGAAGAAACGCTTGGCTTCAGTGCGTGCCAGTTCTTCGGTTTCGCGGGTGATCACATCAATCGACAGGCCAAAGCGAATATCGGTGCGCCCCCATTTCAACGCACGTTGGCGCAGGTCGGCGATCAGTGCGGTGATTTCATCCGGGTGCTCGGCACGCATCAAGTAGAAATCCGCGTGCTTGGCGGCGAACTCCCGTGCAGCGATGGATGAGCCAGCCGTGCAGATAAGTGGCAACTGCGCCTTTTTCAGCGGCGCGTGCAAGCCCCCACCGTCGGCCTTGTAGAACTTGCCATCGTAGTGAAATGACTCGTTGTGCCAATAGCCCTTGACCACGTCCATGAATTCGGTGGCGCGCTCGTAGCGTGCATCGTGGTCGCTGTAGTCGCCGACCTGGCGCTGGATCGCGTCCGAGCCACCGTTGATGATGTTCCATACCAGGCGGTTGCCGGTGGCGCGTTGGTAGGTCGCCGCCTGCTGCACGGCCACCCATGGGGTGTAGTGGTAGGGCTGGAACGCGGTGACGAATTGCAGGGTGCGAGTTTCGCGGGCCAGCAGCGAGCACACCGTCCATGGCTCTTCGCCGCTGGGCGCGTTGACCATCAACACACCGCCGAACTTATTGATCTCGGCGGCCTTGGCGATCTGGCCCAGGTAGTCGATGTAAGTGAAGTGGTCGCCCACGCTGAACCCGGACACAGCCCCGGTGCTGTCGGGACCGCCCCGATGCCAGTCGCCACGGTTACGCGGGTCGCCCGGCAGGAACTGGGTTTCGCCGTGCAGCGGCAGGCGAGTAAAAAATTCGATGCTCATGCAAGCCTCCTGCTTACTGCGCGGTTGGGGCGCAGACTGGGGTGATCGGCTGGTCATTGATGACTTTGTGGGCGAATGGGATCGAGTCCTTGAGCGAGGCATTGACCGTCGCGCTGTGGCCCAGGCCTTTGTACAGGTGGCCTTCGACTACGGAACCGGCGTTGCAGGCGTCCTGCATCAGCTTGACCTGGGTCGCGGCGGCTGGGGTGACGTCTTCGGCACCGGTACCGATGAACACCGGTTTGGACGTTTTCAGGGTGGGGTAGGCGACTTGCGCGAGCCACGGCGCGAGCTGTTTGCCTTTGTAATCTTTCTTGGTGTTGGCAATGCTCAGGCCCAGGCCCTCCACGTCGCCTTCTAGAGCGAACAGACAGCTAGTGCGAGCCTGTTCGAAGATCGGCAGCGCCTTGTCGGTGTAGAAGTCCGCCGGGTTGATGCTCGGGTCGTATTGCTGGGCGGCGAGCAAGGTGTAGAAGCCGTAGGCCAGGGTCGGGTCGACTTTATTGCGCACTTCCTCGCTGGGATTTTTCGCGTAGTCGAGGGTGTAGATCACGCCGGTGCCGATGCTGCCCTTGACGCCAAGGTCCGGGGCGTAAGTGGCGGCATAGGCCGCTGCGGCAAACGCGCCGGCCCCGCCTTGGGACTGGCCGACGATCAATACCTTGTCAGCCAACCCAGGTACGCCTGCAACTACGGCCTTGGCGGCGTCGAGGATGCCGTAGGCGGCCATGCGGCTGTTCAGCAACGGGTGGCCGCCGGGTACGCCGAGCCCTTGGTAGTCGGTGGCGACCACCGCAAACCCTTCTGCCAGCCAGCGGTTGAGGTACGCCACATCGCGGTAGGAGCGACCTTGCCAGGACGGTGCACACACATCTGCGACGCCGACTGTGCCATGGCCCCAGCTTGCGACCGGCCAACCGCCGGCCGGCGGTGTGCCCTTGGGCAGGAACAACGCGCCGGAAACCACGACTGGGGTTTTATTATCGATACCATCGGTGGAGGTGTAGAGGATGCGTTGGGCGCTGGCGGCGTTTGCCAGGCTGATGGTCTTGTCCAGCGGTTCGCTGCGCAACAGCTTGCCCGGAATGGCCGGAATGGCTTTTTCCCAGGTGTAGAACGCCGAGACGCGGCCATCACCTTGCAGTGGGTCCGGTTTTGGGGCGTATACGTCAGCGGCGAATGCGCTCATGGACAAGGCCAGTACGCTGAGACCGAAGGCGAAAGAATGCGGCAGTTTCATTATCAATTTCCCTATCAAGGATTGGTGCTGACCTGGCCACGCAGGGCCGGCCAGTAGTCAGTGAGTTTCAGGTCGATCAAAGCCTGGTTGGTAAAGCCGGTAGCCAGTGACGGGCCGATGTCATAGGTGTCGCGAATCAGGTGGTTGGCCAGGGCGTAGGTGGTGAGGGCCTGATAGTGGGCCTTGAGTTGCGCATCGCTTTTCGGCGCCCAGCGCTCCTTCCAGGCCACCGGGTCGTTTTGGTCGTCGCGACGCAGCACGCTTTCAGCGGTACCGGCGCGAGAGGACAGCTGGTAATAGGCGTCCTGGTTTTGCGGTTGAGAAATCCACCACGCTGCCTTGACCCAGGCGGTCGCCAGCAATTGGGTGATGTCTGGATGCTGCTGCACGAAAGACTCGGTGCCCCATAGGTCGGAGATCAGGCGCCAGTCATTGTTGCCCTGTTTGGTCGACCAGATGATCTTGCCCACGCCCTTGTCTTCCAGGGCATAGGCCTCGCTGAGCAACACGGCTGCATCGACCTTGCCGGCAGACACCGCTGCCGCGCCGACCTGCGGGTTGAGGTTGGCGATCTTGAAGTCATCGAGCTTCAGGCCCTTGCTGGCGAGGAAGTTGCTGAATGCGAACTCCCAAGGCCGGCCACGGTGCAGGGCCAGGCGCTTGCCTTTGAGGTCTTCGATGGTCTTGGCGCTGGAGCCTTCGGGCACCACCAGGTAAATGTTGTTACCACTGCCGCCGGGCACGATCAGCTTGCCCGGCACACCGCCGGCACCGGCGATCACTGAGGGCAGGTCTCCGCGTACGGCGAAGTCCAGGCTGTTGTTGCTGAACCCTTCGTTGATCTGCGGGCCGGCGCCGGCGTGGGGTAGGGCGATCCATTCGAGTTTCACCCCGCGCTCGCGCAGTTGGGCCTCCAGCCAACCGTCTTCGATCACGCGGCCGGCAATCCCGCCAAATACTGGCTTGCCACCTTGGGTATAGGCGACGATAGCGATTTTTACCGAGGCCGGGGCAGCCGACTCGGCGAGCGCCGCGCTGCTTGCCAGTAGGCCGAACAGAGCGATGAGGCTTCTGTGCCAGAAATTTCTCATGAGGTTTCTCCCTACCTGAATTCAAAACTCTTTGCAGGCACCGGCTTGCCGGCTCCTACAGGGGGTCGTGTTGGGAGGGAGAGAGCAGATTGCATGCCAGCTGCCGGAAAAATCGCTCTAGGCCGCGTGCTGTATGGGCTGCAGTGTCTGAGGCAGCAACGGCCTGTCTGATCTGCTGCTGTTTGACGAACACGTGGGTGCTGGCCGGTTGCTGCTCCAGCAGCAGTGGTAGGTGATGTTGTTGGTATATGCGATAAGGGAATATATAAATATTAATTTATAATTAAATGGTCTAGAAAACTTCATGCACTATTGAGTACGCGCTTTTACTGCCAGGAACGCACCATGTCGCTGATCACTCACCCCAATCCTCGCGAATTGACCAAGTCGGTGCGTGCTACCGTGCTGGTCTTCAAGGACCCGCGCTCTCAGGAATTACTGTCACGTATCGAACGCCTGGCGCCCAGCGAAGCCAATACCTTGATCATTGGCGAGACCGGGACCGGCAAGGAACTGGTCGCACGACATATCCATCATCTGAGCCGTCGCGGACGTGAACCTTTCGTGGCGGTGAACTGCGGCGCGTTTGCCGAGACCCTCGTGGAAAGCGAATTGTTCGGCCACGAGAAAGGCGCGTTCACCGGCGCTACCACCCAGAAGGCCGGTTGGTTTGAAGCCGCCAACGGCGGCACGCTGTTTCTCGATGAGATCGGTGATCTGCCGTTGAACATGCAGGTGAAGTTACTGCGCGTTTTGCAGGAGCGCGAAGTGGTGCGCCTGGGCTCGCGGACACCGATCCCGATCAATGTGCGGCTGGTGGCCGCCACTAACGTTAACCTTGCCGATGCCGTCGTTGCAGGTAACTTCCGCGAAGACTTGTTCTACCGTCTGCACGTCGCCACCATTCGACTGCCGCCTCTGCGCGAGCGGCCGGGCGATATCCTGCCCCTGGCGGAATTTTTTCTCGAAGAGCACTGCCAGCGACTGGGGTACAACCGCGCCACGTTGAGCATCGATGCTGAGCGAAAGCTGTTGGAACATAGCTGGCCGGGCAATATCCGCGAGCTCGAAAATGCCATTCACCACGCCTTGCTGGTGTGCCGCAACCAGTTGGTGCAGCCGCCGGATCTTCATCTGGTGGACATGCGATCCTCGGGTATTCGCCAGGAAGAGGCTACCCATACTCCAGCCGCCCTCAGCGGTCCCGTGGACTTGGAAACGGCCCTCAATGCGTTATTCGAACAGAATATTCCCGACCTTTACGAGCATATTGAAGAGACGATCTTTCGTGCTGCTTACCGGTACTGCCATGGCAACCAATTGCAAACTGGGCGCCTGCTCAATATCAGTCGCAACATTGTGCGTGCACGACTGGAAAAGATTGGTGAGTTGGGAGCGTCAGCGAGGGTTTGATCGATATATCCGCGACTAAAGCAATTGGTCGTTTTTGATCGTTCACGTGAGTAAGTGACCGGCGTGTACCTAGCTCGTCAGCATATGGTGCGACCTGTCGCTGCAACTGTGCAGTGTCGAATACCTGTGTGTGGTGGGCGAGTCTGGCTCGGGCAAATCCATGCTGGCCAAAGCGGCGATTACCGACGCCGCTGAGCTGCAAAGCGGGCGGCTGGTGTTTCGTGAACAAGACTTGGCGAACCTCAGTGAAACCGCGATGCGCCAACCCCTGGCGCGCTATCGGCATGGTGTTCCAGGACCCCATGAGCGCACTAAACCCACTCCTGAACGCCAGATGCGTGGCCTTCGCTCGCCTCTTCACCTAAGGGCTCGAGCGCAGTTCGTAAAACTCCGATTGCCGAGCCACATCGAACGGAAACAGCGCGCTGGTGGCAAAAGCGCCACTGGCACTGATCAAGCGTTTATTCTGGCTCGCCGCCAACACCGCCACGCCTTCGAATACCCGGTGCTCCAGAAAAGTGGTCACTGAAACCCTCAAGCTTTTGGCAATTTTGTTCAGTACTTTGATTGATGGCACATTCCGGCTGGCCTCGATCTGCGCCAGCATCGCCCGGCTCACACCGCATTGGCAGGCGAGGGCATCCAGGGATAAATCGCGTTTGCTGCGCAGGCGTTGCGGGTTTTGTGCAACACTATCGCAGATGGAGTCTACTTCGAGTGATTCCAGGTTTTCCCGATCCACAAAGTGCGAGGGAGGCTGCATGCTCACGCGGGACGCGTCTCGTAATCCCTGGCCGTCTGCGCTTGGTGAGAGGCATGCTGATCGCCATTGCGTGCGTACATTTCTCACAGAGGCTTTGTCCGCTGCTGAGCCTGTGTGCGTTTGCAACTGCTGACGAAGTCAATGACGTTGCCTATCAGGTTCATGGCGTACTCCCCCCTTTTGGGCCCTTGATACACCTCAAAAACAAGTCCAGAATTAAGTCTTTTCCTGCTTCGGCAAGAAAAGAAACCCCTTAGATTTCAAAGGGTCGGACGCTAGATGCGAGTCTCGTTTCCCGCTCCACTATCTAGATTTTTAACCAGCATCGTCAATCTGTCGTCACTCGCGCGGCGTTCTGCCTCAACAGGTCCAGATAGTCAGCCCATTGTTGAGCCGCTTCCCGGCGTTGCGCTAGCAGTTGCGCACGTGCATACACAGCCCCCAGCGCACCTGGCATCCGGTGGGATAGCGACAATTCGAGCACGATGGGATCAATTCCCAAGTGTTCGTGGGCAATAGTCCGGTAGGTGGCACGAAAGCCGTGGGCAGTGATGCCGTACTCTGGCCAGATATGCTGAAACGACTTGAGCATTGACGTCGGGTTGATCGGGCGGCCTGGATAGACCGGCGAGACGAACACCCAACCTTTACCTTCGTCATCCACTACGCGGGTTTGTCTTAGCTTGCGCAACAGGAGCAATGCTTGTTCAGGTAAAGGCACGATGTGTTTGCTTTTGTCCAGATGCCTGGTTTTGCTCACTACGTAGCGCCAATCGGCGCCGACCAAGTCGACATCTTCCCAGCGCATCCGCACGAGCTCGCCAGGGCGCACTGGCAACATGACCAGCAGACGCATCGCGTTGGCAACACTGCCGTCGTCGCACTCATCCAGGCGTAAAAGAAACCTGCCCAGATCGGCTGGCCTTTCAATCGCCGGATTGCTGGTTACGACGTGGCGAATCCTCAACTCCTCGACATTACTGAGCGCCACGTTGCGCTCCACCCAGCCGCGACCTTCAGCAAAGCCGAGGATGGAGCGGATGATTGTGCGTACACGCCGGGCCATAGCCATGAGACGTTGCTGGCGCAGTTCCGTGATGATGGTGGTGATGTGCTCAAGCTTGATCTCGCTGACCGGTTTACTGCCGACTGCAGGCAGAATGTGGTTTCTCAATGCTCCGCGAAAACCCGCAATGGATTTGCTCACCAGTTGGGCAGACTTGAAAGCCATCCACTGCTCGGCTACGTAGGCGAAGGTGCGCTGTTCATTGAGCCGCTGTGCCTCGATCTTGGCAGTTTTAGCCTTGAGCGGCGCGATGCTGTTCGCCACGTCGCGGCGTGCGCTGCGGGCAATGTCGCGCGCCTCTTTAAGGCCGATATCAGGGTACGTACCGATCGAAAACCGGTTTTCCTTGCCATGAAGGCGATATTTCAAGCGCCAGAACTTGGAAGGAGGGTTTCCGATTTTTCGTGACGCGCTCACCTCCAAGTAAAGACCGGGGACTTCTCCATCGGCATGTTTGCCAGGGGTAGTCAGTGCGCGTACGAAAGCGTCAGTCAGTTTTCGCTTGAGGAAAGCGCCTTCTCGGGCTTGCATAATTGGGGGCATCGTTTTTTAAAAAATAAAAAATGTGCCCCCAATTATGCCCCCAAAAGCCTCAGAACTCCTTGGAATTGGACGGGCGTCCATGGACTCGAGATGCTGTAAGCTAATGTTTTATAGACATTTATAGATCATGGTAGAATTCTGTTACAAACTCTCGGGGTCCCCAAAAAACATCTGTATCCGCGACCGCAACCACCGCTCCCCCGGATCATTGTCCTGCGACCCACGCCAAGCCATATGCAGCTCGAACGAACGCACCGGCAACGGCGGTTCTTCCGCGCGCAACCCCCCTGCGGCGGTCAGTGCCTCGGCGGCATAGTCCGGCACAATGGCGACAATGTCCGTGCCTGCCAGCAATGTCCCCAGCCCGTTGAACTGCGGCACCGCCAGCACCACATGGCGTTTGCGGTCGAGTTTCTCCAGTTCTTCATCGATGAACCCGCTCAAGTCGCCGGCGAACGACACCAGGGCGTGGGGACGGGCGCAGAAGTCGTCCAGGCTCAGGGAGCCCGGGACGCTGTCGGCGCGCAGCAGCTTCGGCAGGCTGCGGCGCAGTACTTTGCGCTTGGCGTTGGCCGGCAGGTCGGCGGTGTAGCTGACGCCGATGGAAATTTCGCCGGAGGCGAGCAGGCCGGGCATCAGGATGTAATTGACCCGGCGCACCACCAGTACGATGCCGGGCGCTTCCGCGCGCAGGCGTTTTAGCAGTTGGGGCAGCAGGGCGAATTCGACGTCGTCGGACAGGCCGATGCGGAACACCGCGGTGCTGGTGGCCGGGTCGAACTCGGCGGCGCGGCTGACGGCGGTGGAAATCGAGTCCAGGGCCGGGGAGAGCAGGGCGAAGATTTCCACGGCCCGGGCCGAGGGTTCCATGCTGCGGCCGGTGCGCACGAACAGGGGGTCGTCGAACAGCCCACGCAGGCGCGACAACGCGGCGCTGATGGCTGGTTGGCCGAGGAACAATTTCTCGGCGGCGCGGGTCACACTGCGCTCATGCATCAAGGTTTCGAATACGATCAAGAGGTTAAGGTCGACACGACGCAGGTCGTTACGGTTCATCTTGTGTCCTGGAAGAGTCAGCTTTATTTGACGAGAACGGCGATATAAGAGCCCTGAAGGTCCATTCAGACGCGTGACCGGTATGAATCTTACGGGGAAAGGCTGGTACTCTGCACCGGCTAATTGAGTTTTCCTACGATACTTGAGGTCTATTCCTCAGATGCGGAATCAATGACAGACATGTCGACTATTAACGGCGACCGGTGGCCTTAGCCGGAAAGCCCAGATAGAGTTCATGGCAATAGAGGTTACTTTGACGAGGTTTGCGATGTCCCGCACGATCCGTTTTCACAAGTTTGGTCCGGCCGAGGTGCTCAAGTGCGAAGAGCATGCAGCCGCGCAGCCCGCACCGGGCGAAGTGCAGGTCCGTGTCGAGGCGATTGGCATCAGCTGGTATGACATTTTGTGGCGCCAGAACCTGGCGTCTTCCCACGCACGCCTTCCATCCGGCCTTGGCCATGAGATGGCCGGGGTGGTCGTTGCCTTGGGCGAGGGCGTGGATGACTTGGCAGTGGGCGATAAAGTGGCCAGTTTTCCGGCCGAGAGCCCCAATGATTACCCGGTGTATGGCGAACAGATCGTCCTGCCCCGTTCGGCCCTGACCCGCTATCCGGACGTCCTGAGCCCCATCGAAGCCAGCGTGCACTACACGCCGCTGCTGATTGCCTACTTTGCGTATGTGGACCTGGCACGGGTCAAGCCCGGGCAGTTTGCCCTGGTGACCGACGCCAGCCATTGCGCCGGCCCTTCGTTTGTGCAACTGGGCAAGGCCCTGGGTGTGCGGGTGATTGCCGCCACCAAGGACAGCGCTGAGCGCGAGTACCTGCTTTCTCTTGGCGCAGAAAAAGTCATTGTCACCGAGGAACAGGACCTGCTGATGCAAATCAACAAGTTCACCGACAACCGCGGTGTCGATGTGGTGTTCGATGGCTTGGGGGGCCCGCAGATGTCGCTGCTCGGTGATGTGCTGGCGCCCCGTGGCAGCCTGGTGCTGTATGGCTTGCAGGGTGGTAACCAGACACCGTTCCCGGCGTGCGCGGCGTTCCAGAAGAACATTCAGTTCTTCGTGCACTGTATCGGCAACTTCACCGGCAAGCCGGAGCTGGGCATCATCCAGGATCAGGTGGCGTTGCAGCGTGCGTTGCGTGACATCAACCAACTGACCGCCGATCGTGTGCTCGTGCCCCTGAAAACCACGGTGTTTCCGTTCAATCAGTTTGTCGAAGCCCACCGTTACATGGATGAATGCCCGTGCCGCGAGCGGGTTGCGTTGCAGGTTGCGGCTGTTTGAGCTGTAGGAGTATTCGTAAATGAGCGCTCCGACGCCTGAGTGAATGGGGCAAATGCGCCATTTGACAGGGCTTAACCCGCCCGCCCCAGAAGCTGCCGACCTGGCACTTTAGCCCACAAATCCGGCCCTCTCTCCCTGACGCCGCCCTGAATCCCAGTGCGGCGTCGTTGCATGTGCACCTTTTACGCGACATCGGTTGTTCATCTGAACTGGTTTTCGGCCCGCTTCTGTATCTATTAATCATTATTCCAACACTGATAATTGCGCCTTCACTTTCATCTCAAGGACTGAGCAATGATTGAATCCATGACTCGGCTGCTGATAGTTGCTCGAACTATCGACGCGGCCCACAGGTGTACTCAGCAAGACAGGTACTTTCATAAAGCGTACCGGCCATGCAAATGGAAAAGTTGTTTGAGCCTATTGTCGGACACTTCTTTAAAAGGCTGGTTAAAAACGCGTAGGACCTTGTCGGAAGACTCCTAAGGCTAACCTTTTATAAATTTTTACTAGTATTTTCATTAGGTTATGCGCCTGTGCGGGTAAAAGATGCTTCCCGGCAATCCCTGTCGTTTTGTTGCGTGGTGCTAGTGTTTAATCATCGGCGCACAATGCGAGGCGCGATTTTCCTACACGCAAAATAGGTCAAGCAAACACTGTCAGCAGTTGCTTGAAACTGATATTTCAACTCGGGTAGTAGAACTATGAGCACTATTCACGAACAGGCTATGAATCATGTTTACCAGCAAGTTCTGCAACGTCTGATCGGGCACTTCAGTCGCGCGGGACGTACCGCTCTCCAGTTACTGGTCCAGCGAATCATTGTCGCGGCAGGCGGGATGGAACAGGTGGGGGACTTCAAGGTACTGGTGGCCCATGGTGGCGGTGAAGTCAGCAGCTATACCCTGGCGCTGCTGCGAGCTGCTCAACTGACCATTGCCGGTCGTGCGCCACGTACCTTTCAACTGAGGGTCGCGACGTTACGGCACGCGGGCATGACCGAGGGGCAGCTCGATACCCTGAATCGCGGCTACGGCCGGCTGTTTCTCCACGACGACCCGCGTGTCGAGTTGTTGATGGTGGAAAACCAGGAGGTACAACCCTTCAATCACCAGCGTCCGGCCTCAGCGATCGGGCGAAAGATCAGCCAGCGCAATATGTTGATGGTGGGCCATGTGAGTGCCGGGGACTGCCGCGCCACCCTGTGCAACGACACTTACCTGGCCGTCGGTGATTTTTACCAGCGTGTCACCACGTGCAATGGCGGCGTCCACGCGCTGGTCAGTGGTGACTCCCCGCGCAGGCAAAGTCAGTTTCTTGCCTGGCTCAAGAAAACCGCCCAGGGCGCAGGCGTCCGAGTTCCCAAGGGCCATCCGCTGTCGCTCAACGCGTTGTTCGCCCACATGGACGAGTGGAGCACCGCTTATTACCAGGATGTGTTCGGTGAGCATTACGTGGCCAGCGATAACCCCAGCACGGCGGGGCATCGTCACTTGGCCTACATCGGCATCGCCGACCTGCTGGAGGATGTCGACATCGCGTCGACCTCCCTGCTGACCGAGTTCATGGCCTACGCTCCCGATCCACTGGGCTTTCACTTCAGCCATCCGGCCTATTCCAATCCGTTGCTGATGGCTCACCTACGTGGGTTGCAGGCCGAATCCCTGCGTGCGCTGGATTATGAGGACGGCGTCGAAGGCTTTGTGCAGCAGGCCGCCGCGTACATGCGCCATTTGCGCATGCCCGACGACTTGCTCATTCAGGCCGGGACCCGCGAAGGGCGCATGCTCTGGAGTACCTACGCCCAGGAGTTCTTCGGCTTGGATGAGACCCAGCTGACCTGCCTGCTGTTTTCACCCTTTGTTCATCACGGAGAGCGACTGGAAGGTTATTTGCGCCAATGTCACCCGGGCATGCTGGTGGCGTTGCCTGAGTTGCACAAAGTCCTCCAGGGCAACGGTTCCGCCGAAATGCTGCAGCAGTGGGTAACGGACACCAGCGGTTTGCCGATGCCCTTGTTGCAGCACCTGTACCGCAAACGGCCGCTGGCCAGAGAAAACGGCATGTGTCGCGCCGCTGCGGCCCAGGGCGCCGCGCAGGCCGTGCCATTGTTCGGGCGATGACCCTGCGCGGCGAGCGTCAGGCGGATTTCGCGTATCAGGCGGTCTATCGCTACATGATCAGCCTGATCAACGAGGTCAGTACCGACACCCGGGTAAAACTGCCGTCGTTACGGCAGTTGGCCGGACGCCTGAACGTGTCCATTTCAACGATCCAGTACGCCTATGCGCTGCTGGAAAAGGAGGGCAGGGTGTATTCGGTGGCCAAATCCGGCTATTACGCCTGGCCGATGTCGGCAAACCCGCTGGCCTGGGCCGGCGGGGATTTGCTTGATCGCCTCTACGCGGCGGCCCGGCGCCCCGGCATGCTGGTACTCAGTGGTGACGAGCCGGCATTGCTGGGCTCCCTGGATGAAACACTGCTGCGGCTCGAGCGGGAACTGGTGCGCCAGTACCCGTCGCATTTGCAGCCCTGGTCCCAGCCCTGCGGTGTATGGGAATTACGCGCAGCCCTGGCCGCGCGCTATACCTCGTCGCCCATGCGCTGCTGGCATGCCGACGACGTGTACATCGGCGCCGACCTGCGCGGCGTGCTGGATATCCTGATCGAAGTGCTGGGCCTGCGGGGCACCACCGTGATTGTCGAGTCGCCCTGCGACTGGCTGATCCTGCGCCTGTTGCAGGACGCCGGGGTGCGCATCATCGAGTTGCCCTGGACGCCGGAGGGGCGCCTGGATCGAACTGTGCTGGGGAAGCTGTTGCGTGATGAGCCGGTGCATCTGGTGTTGCTCTCGTCTTCCGTCAGCCTGCCCAGCGGGGTGGCCATGTCAATCGACGAGCGTCTCGACGTGGCACACCTGCTGGAGCAGTCCGGTTGCTGGTTGCTTGAAAACGACACCTTTGGCGAGCTGGGTTTTGAAGCCCCCCACACCGCATTGCGTGAACGGGTGAACCCTGAGCGGCTGATCGTGTTTTCTTCGTTCGAGAAAGCGCTCGGCTCGGAAGCCCCCTACGGCTACCTGCTGTGCCGGCGCATGAGCAATGAGTTGCAGCGTCAGTTCCTGCTGCGCTCATTCCGTTTATCGTCGATCCGTCAGCGCGCGATTGCCCGTTTGTACCAAAGCGGGCGGATTGACCAGCACCTGCGCACACTGCGCCAACGCCTGAGCGAGCAGGCGGCGCACATGAGCCAGCGCCTGGAACAGCACTTGGGCGACCAGGTGACTTATCGGATGCCGGCCGCCGGTGCCGCGTTCTGGCTGGCCTCCACCCGGGCCGTAGACATGCGCCAGGCATTTCAGCGCCTGCTGGCACGGCAAGTGGTGATCGCCCCCGGGGAGCTGTTCAGTGTCAGTGGCTTGCACCAGCAGCACCTGCGCGTGAGTCACACCTTCCACGGGCAACCCAATCTGGACATTGCCCTGGAAGCATTGAGCGACGCATTGCGCCAGGCGCAGACTGGGTGAAATTTCTCTTAACGATGTAGGATCGATACCGTCGCGCAGCAGTCCAACTCTCAGTAAACTGCCATTTTTTCCGAATCCTTCTATCCGAGGTTTATGCATGACAATCAGTCCTTTTGCGGGCAAGCCGGCGCCGGCCCAGTTGCTGGTGGATATCCCGCGACTGGTCACGGCCTATTACACCGGCCAGCCTGATGCAGCGATCTCCACCCAACGCGTAGCCTTTGGTACGTCCGGGCACCGTGGCAGCTCGTTCGAACTGAGCTTCAACGAATGGCATGTGCTTGCCATTAGCCAGGCCATCTGCCTGTATCGCGAGGCCCAGGGCATCGACGGCCCGCTGTTCGTTGGCCTGGACACCCATGCGCTGTCGACCCCGGCCGGTGCCAGCGCACTCGAAGTGCTGGCTGCCAACGGTGTGCACGTGATGCTCGCCGAAGGCGATGAATACACGCCAACCCCGGCAATTTCCCACGCCATCATCTGCTACAACCGTGGCCGTACCAGCGGCCTGGCCGACGGCATCGTTATCACGCCGTCCCACAACCCGCCGCAAAGTGGCGGCTACAAGTACAACCCGCCCAACGGCGGCCCGGCCGATACCCACGTCACCAAGTGGATCGAAGCCAAGGCCAACGAACTGCTGGCCAATAAACTGGCCGGGGTCAAGCGCATCCCCCATGCGCAGGCGCTCAAGGCCGACACCACCCATCGCCATGACTACCTCAACAGCTACGTGGCCGACCTGATCAACGTGATCGACATGGACGCCATCCGCAGTGCCGGCCTGCGCCTGGGCGTGGATCCGCTGGGCGGAGCAGGGGTGCGCTACTGGTCGGCGATTGCCGAGCACTATCGACTGAACCTGGAGGTGGTGAACACTGAAGTCGACGCCACGTTCCGCTTCATGAGCGTCGACTGGGACGGCCAGATCCGCATGGACCCGTCCTCCAGCTACGCCATGCAAGGCCTGATCGGTCTCAAGGAACGCTTCGACGTGGCCTTCGCCTGCGACCCGGACCATGATCGCCATGGCATCGTGACCCCGTCCGGCGGCCTGTTGGCGCCGAACAACTACCTGGCGGTGTCCATCGACTACCTGTTCCAGAACCGTCCCGACTGGCGCGCCGATGCGGCCGTGGGCAAGACCGTGGTCAGCAGCGGCCTGATCGATCGCGTGGCCGCACGCATCGGTCGTCGCCTGTATGAAGTGCCGGTAGGCTTCAAGTGGTTTGCCGATGGCCTGTTCGAGGGTTCATTGGGCTTTGGCGGCGAAGAAAGCGCCGGGGCGTCGTTCCTGCGCAAGGATGGCACGGTGTGGAGCACCGACAAGGACGGCCTGATCCCGGCCTTGCTGGCGGCGGAAATGACCTCGCGCAAAGGCCAGGACCCGAGCCAGATCTACCGTGGCCTCACCGATGCCTTGGGCGAGCCGTTCGCCATTCGTGTCGACGCCAAGGCCACCCCGGCGCAAAAAGCCTTGCTGGGCAAGCTGTCGCCAGAGCAGGTGACCTCCACGCAACTGGCCGGGGAAAGCATCCAGCAGATCCTCAGCCACGCGCCGGGCAACGACCAGGCGATTGGCGGCCTGAAAGTGATGACCGAAAACGGCTGGTTTGCCGCACGACCATCGGGCACCGAGGACATCTACAAGATCTACGCTGAGAGCTTTATTGGTGAAGATCACCTCAAGCAGCTGGTGCAAGAGGCGCAGGTACTGGTAGACGGCGCCATCTCCCAGTAAAAACGCAAAACCCCTGTGGGAGGAGGATTGCCTTCCTCCCACAGGGTTGATCAGGCCAGGTCGACCAACACGATCTCGCTGTCTTCAACCGCCGTCACCCGCAACACCTGCTCATTCTCAACCGCTACACCGTCTCGAGCGTGCGCACGCAAGCCGTTGACTTCAATCACGCCGGTCGCCGGCACCAGGTAAGCTCGACGGCCGCTGTCCAAGCGGTATTCCGCGCTTTCCCCGGCTTTCAGGTTCGCCGCTACCAGGCGGGCATCCGCGCGGATGCGCAGGCTCTCGCTGTCACCGGCCTTGCCACTGGCCAGGGTCACAAACCCTTCGCGATCACCTTTCGGAAACGGCTTGGCGCCCCAGGAGGGTGGCAGGCCGGCCTCGTTCGGGATGATCCAGATCTGGAAGATCTTGGTCGGCGTCGCTTCCAGGTTGTACTCGCTGTGGGCGATCCCCGTGCCTGCGCTCATTACCTGCACGTCACCGGCCTCGGTGCGGCCCTTGTTGCCCAGGTTGTCGGCGTGGCTGATGGCGCCTTCACGGACATAGGTAATGATCTCCATGTCGCGATGGGCGTGCTGCGGGAAGCCGGTGCCGGGGGCAATGATGTCGTCGTTCCAGACCCGCAGGTTGCCCCAGTGCATGCGCTTGGGGTCGTGGTATTCGGCAAATGAAAAGTGGTGATGGGCGTCAAGCCAGCCGTGGTGGGCGCCTCCCAGGGTGTTGAAAGGTCGAAGTTCAAGCATGATCGTCTCCTGTTGATGGCGCCCATGATCCGTGAGCCCATGATCGATAAAAAGCTTAAAAAATGCCTGATTCCTATCGGTGAATTAGATTGATTGCTGGCGTTTTGACTTTCACTTCATCGCCTAACTGCATGACGGTAAAGCAATTGGCTGGAACTGAGCGCCGATTCCGGCGACCATGGTGCCCTTGTCAAAACCCAGCTCATCGCAGGAGTCCGCGTGCCGCAACACAAGCCTGATCTGCCCCCCGAACTGCGCCCATTGGCGGAAATGCCGCTGCTCAAACGCCTTGCCGCACGCCTGTTTGGCCATGGCCTGACGCGTTTGCGCGCACAGCATCGGTTTTCCTGGTTGCACGGGCAGGCCGATGGTTTTCGCAGTGGTCACGAGGCCGGCGTGGAGTATGGCTATCGCGAGGGCAAGGCCGATGGCATCGAGGAAGGCCGACAAGTCCTGTTGATCCGCGACTTCCGTCCCGATGAGCACCGCGCGCCTGGGGTGGACGACAGCCTGTTCGATGATTGGCGCCTGCCCCTGACGGCCGATATCAAAAAACGCATCAAGGCCGACGTGGCCCGCTTGCTGCCGGCCCATGCCCAGCCGAGCGTGGCACAATGGAAGATGATCTTCAGCGACACGCCGTCAACCTCGGTGATCGCCGGTGCCGGCGCGGGTAAATCCACCTCGCTGGTGCTGCGTATTTTGCTGCTCACCCATTACCTGGGCTTCGAATTGAGCTCGATGACCGTGGTGACCTTCACCCGCGAGTCGCGCAAAGACTTCATCAACAAGCTCATGGACATTCTCACCCTGTGGGGCCAACCCATTGATATGAAAGAAGCCCAGGCGGTGGTACGGACCTTTCACTCGCGCATCCTGCCGATGGTCCGCAGCCTGCCGGGTTTTGAACGCCTGCAGGCGTTTGAAAACCTCAGTGCCGGTTTCGAAGACGCTGACAGCAACCCGTTCGACCTGCGCATCAGCGACGCCCAGCGCCAGCAGATGAATGCGTGCTACCACCAGTTGCAGGGGCGACATGCACGGTTTCGTGAACTGATTGCGCCACTGGCACGCCAGGGCCTGCAACTGCGCGAACTGGAGCGCGATCATCCGGATGTACAAAAGCGCATAGCCGTGACCGAACTGGCGGCCAAGCGCGATGAAGAACTCTGCGATGTGATCGAGGACCTGTGGTTTCGTGCCGGCGCCTGGCCGATCAAGGGGATTGAGCCCAGTCGCCAGCGCTTCGAAATCAATGGCGCGCAGTTCCATTGCCACGGCTATATCCCGGCGCTGGATGCGTGGGTAATGCTGGGCTTTGATCCCAGGGAAAATGCCCAGATCAGCCGGCCGAATTCGAAGCTGTCGGTCCGTGCAGAGTGGGCGGTAAAGCGCACCTTGTTTCAAGCTTTCTGTCGTAAGCCATTGATATGGCTTGATAGCTATGACGCATCAAAGCGTCTGTTAAGCAGCCTCGCCGGGGATGCCAGCGCGGGTCCCGGTTTTGATTACAAGGTCAAGGGCGAGCTGGTGTCGGCGCCGCTGCTGGACAGTTTCGTGATGGCCGCCGGCTTTATCGAGAACCTGGGGTTGGACGTGCCGACTGCCGTCGGCCAGATGAGCTTCGCCAAGGACGACCCGGACCGCTTCTTCTTCGAGGCCCTGAGCATCTTCTGGAAAGCCCTGGAAGATCACCTGCTGGATCAGTCGCCGCCGATCATGACCTATAACCGCATGTTCTCGCTGTTCGGCGAGAACACCCCGGAAAACCTCAAGCTCCTCAGCGATCCGCTGCTGCGGCCGATGTCGCACCTGATGATCGACGAATTCCAGGACGTATCGCCCCAGATCGTCTCGTGGATACGCGCCAGCCTGCGGGAAATCCGCAGTCGTGGGCCGGCGATGCATGTGGGCCGTGGCGCGCAACGTTCGTCCTTGCTGTGCGTGGGTGATGACTGGCAGTCGATCTACGGCTGGCGCGGCAGTTCGCCCAAGTACTTCATGGAATTCAACCAGCAATTCCCGGCGCCGAGCACTACCCGCGTCATGCTCGGCGAGAACTACCGCAGCCATCAGCACATCATCGACGCCGCCGAACATATCGTGCGCGCTGCGCCGGCAATCCCGGGAAAAAAGGCCAAGGCCAGCGGCACGCCAAAAGCCTTGGTGCCGGTCACGGTACTGGAGCGGGACGATGCGGCGTTGGGGCGGCAACTGCTGGAGCATTATCAAAGGGGCGATTCGATATTAATGCTGTATCGAAAAAGTAGCGATAAGCTACTGATTCAAGAGCATATTCAGTCGATTGTTAATGTTGATTCCAGCTTGCCTGCAGCGACGCGCAGGTTGAAGCAGCTGACGTACCACAGCGCCAAGGGCCTGCAGGCGGATACGGTGTTCCTGCTCGGGGATTGCCAGCATGTGACCAGCTCGCCCTACAAGAACCAGGTCTACCGCATGGCGGGCCTGGGTAAGGACGGGGACAGCGAACCCTATGACACTGCGCAAAAGGACGAAGTGCTGCGCCTGGCCTACGTCGGGATTACCCGGGCCGTGAGCCATTGCTACTGGTATGTGGAAAAACCCGAAGGCCAGGCGGTGAATGTGCCCAAGGCCTCGGAGCGGGTCGACGGCAAGAAAGCGTTTTTCGACGATCAGCGCCATTAGCAGGGGATAAATGCGATTCCAATGTGGGAGGGGGCTTGCTCCCTCCCACAGTTGAGCTTCTTTCTGTTGGCTGGGCCGGGATCAGGCCCTCAGCGACAACGGCGGCACAAACGACTCCAACTCATCCTCCACCGCCTCGATAATCCGCTCCACATCGGCAGCATTCATCACAGTGGCGCAGGGGATCCCGGCGATGGCAATCAGCGTCTCGCCGCTGGCCCGGTCGAACAGGCGGGCGACCATACTGCCGGGCGCATCCATGCTGCCCTCGAAGCCCATCGGATGAAAATGCCAGCGCATCAGCTGGCAGGCGTTGGGGAATGTCACTTTGTTCATGTTGCCCACCTTGTTCATTGAGCGCTTCCTTTAGCTCGCGGCAGGGGGCCAGGACCGTCACTGGTCGTGGCGTCGTAGAAGCTAAAAATAGCATTCGTTCGCAAGTACAAGGTGACTTTTTCTGCCCCGTTCGGCGGTTGTCAGCCATTCACTTGATGTGGGTCATCTCTTACTCACGACTGGGCACAGTGCCACTAATGCGAAGTTCCAATTGGCCATTGTCGGCACTGACAAAATTCGGCAATCTCCGAGGTTTACCCGCCTCAGAGCCTTCCATGCCCGACATCGCGCCAGACGATGATTGCCATAACACCCATGCCACGCGTGAGCTGGTGCTGCGCCACCACCTGTGCTGGCGTCATCGCGACCTTGACGGCGTGATGTCCTACTACCACCCGGACATCCAGTACCACGACTTTTTCCAGAACCGTGTGGTCGGTTACGCCGAACTGCGTGAGTACCTGCAAGCCAGCATGCCCCGGGAAGCCGACGAGGCCATTGAACACACCGACCGCATCCGCGCCGATGGCGACACGGCATTCATCCAGTACCGCATCACCTTGCGCGGCGGTCAGGGGCTGGTGTCATTCCGTACCAGCGAAGCCATCACCGTCCGCGATGGGTTGATCTGGCGCGTCAATGAGTACGCGTCATTGGTGCATGAACAACCCTCTCAGGCCCAGCGCCCCAGCGTCAGCCGCCTGGGCCTGTCACCCCAGCAATTGGGGCATATGGCCAATGACTTGCAGCAGTACTTCGAGCGCAGGCAGCCGTATCTGGACCCGGAACTGGACCTGCAGCGCGTCGCCAAGGAATGCGGCTACAGCCGCAATCAGATTTCCTACCTGCTCAACCAGGTGCTGGGGCAAAGTTTCTACCGCTACGTCAACCAGGCTCGGCTCCAGCACCTGCTGGCCGCACTGGATACAGCACAACCGCCGATCAAGATCGACGACCTGGCCTTCGCCGCCGGTTTCAATTCGTTGTCGGCGTTCTACAGCGACTTCCGCCAGCACACCGGCCAGTCGCCCAAGGCCTACGTCAAACAAATTTCCCTGCGTGCACGCGCGCAAGACAGCGAATAACCCGCAGTTCTAGGATCCCCCCATCGAAACGTGGTTGGGGAGCTTGGCATGCCGGCATGGCGCAACATCAGTTTATGGATGGACCAGTTGGATGACCCGCTGATAGCGCGGCCGTCCCTTGAGCATGACCTGGACGTCAATGTCGCCATTATCGGCGCCGGCTACACCGGCCTGTGGACGGCCTACTACCTCAAACGCCAGGCGCCTGAGCTGAAGATCGCGATTATCGAGGCGCAAACCGCCGGCTTCGGCGCCTCGGGCCGTAACGGCGGCTGGCTGATGGGCAATCTGCTGGGCGAAGACCGCCTGCTGGCCGGCCTTGCGCCTGAACAGCGCCGCGCCTCCTTCGACCTGCTGCATGGCATTCCCGACGAAGTGGCCCAGGTCCTGGCCCGTGAAGGCATCGACTGCGACTACCGCAAGGGCGGCGTGCTGTACTGCGCCGCGCGCTATCCCGAACAGGAAGGCAGCCTGCGCGCTTACCTGGACAAACTCTACGCCCAAGGCCTGACCGAAGCCGACTACCGCTGGCTGAGCCCTCGACAGTTGGCTGAACAGATCCGCATCGCCAAGCCCTATGGCGGTATCCATGCCCCCCATGTCGCCACGATCAACCCGGCCAAGCTGGTGCGCGGCCTTGCGCGGGTGGTGGAGAAGATGGGCGTGACGATTTATGAAAACAGTCCGGTCACCCACTGGCAGTCCGGCACTGTGCGCACCGCCAAGGCCCGTGTGCGCGCTGCCTGGGTGGTGCCGGCTGTCGAAGGTTATGCGAATACCCTGCCGCCCCTGGGCCGATACCAGTTGCCGGTGCAAAGCCTGATCGTTGCCACCGAACCGCTGCCCGCCGGTACCTGGGATGAAATCGGCCTGAGCCATGGACAGGCCTTTGGCGAAAGTAGCCGCCAGGTCACCTATGGCCAGCGTACGGCGGATAACCGCCTGGTGTTCGGCGCCCGCGGCGGTTACCAGTTCGCCGGTAAATTGCGCCACAACTTTGATTTGACTGACAGCGAAGTGGCACTGCGCCGCTACCTGTTCGGCGAACTCTTCCCACAGCTGAAAAAGGTGCGAATTACCCATTCCTGGGGCGGCAACCTTGGCATGTCGCGCCGTTTCCGCCCGCACATGCTCTGCGATCACAAGATCGGCATCGCCCTGGCCGGTGGTTACGGCGGGGAGGGCGTCGGCGCCACCAACCTGGGTGGCCGCACCCTGGCCGACCTGATCCTCGGTCGCGACACACCGCTGATCCACCAACCCTGGGTGATCCGCGAGCGTGGCCTGCACGCGCTCAAGGCCTGGGAGCCGGAGCCATGCCGCTGGCTTGGCTACAACGCGATCATTCGCAGTTTCGTCCATGAAGACCAGGTGCTGGCCAACCCCAACACAGCGCCTTGGCGCCGCAAGCTGGCGATCGGCATAGCCGGGTTCATGGAAGGTTTCATGCATTGAGCCGTTTCACCTACACGAGAAAACCCCCATGAGCATCACTCAATTCAAAGACACGCTGCATGCCCACCTGCCGGACTCATCACCGGTGGCCGTGCCCCTGGGCGAGCCGATCGCCGTGGCCTCGACCTTGAGCGTTGAACGCAGCGACGGCGTCGAGACCGGTATCTGGGAATGCACCCCGGGCCGCTGGCGTCGGCAGATCACATCCCAGGAGTTCTGCCACTTTATCCAGGGTCGCTGCACCTTCACCCCTGACAACGGTGAAATCGTTCACATACAAGCCGGTGACGCACTGATGTTGCCGGCCAACAGCACCGGTATCTGGGACATCCAGGCAACCGTGCGCAAAACCTACGTACTGATTTTGTAACGCTTTGATCCTTGATCGCCTGCCATAAAAACAGCCCTAAAATCGCCAGGAAATCGAACCATGAAAGCCATTGCCCTGTTGCCCATGATGTTGGTGGCCGCTATCAGCCAGGCCGCCGAGACGGTGAAGATCTATAACTGGTCCAGCTATATCGCGCCGGACACCACGAAGAATTTCCAGAAACAAACCGGCATCGGTTTCAGCTACGACGTGTATGACAGCAACGAAACCCTCGACGGCAAGCTGATGACGGGTAACTCCGGCTACGACGTGGTGTTTCCGTCCAACCACTTCATGGCACGGCAGATCCAGGGCGGCGCCCTGAAGAAGCTCGACAAGAGTCAGTTGCCCAACTGGAAAAACCTCAACCCCGTCCTGCTCAAGGCCCTGGAAAACAACGATCCGGGTAATGCCCATGGCTTCCCGTACCTGTGGGGCAGTACCGGCATCGGTTACAACATCGACAAGGTCAAGGCGGTGCTGGGGGATAACGCACCGGTCGACTCCTGGGACCTGATCTTCAAGCCCGAGTACATGGAAAAGCTCAGCAAGTGCGGGGTAGCGATCCTCGACAACGGCCCGGAATTGCTGCCCATCGCCCTCAACTACCTGGGGCTGCCGCCCCACAGTAAAAACCCCGAGGACTACAAAAAGGCCGAGGCGCTGCTGATGAAAGTGCGCCCCTATGTGGCGTACTTCCACTCCTCGAAATACACCGGCGACCTGGCCAATGGCGACATCTGCGTGGCGGTCGGTTTCTCCGGCGACGTACTGCAAGCCGAAAGCCGCGCCAAGGAGGCCAAGAATGGGGTGAAGATCGGCTATGAGATTCCCAAGGAAGGCGCCGCAATCTGGTTCGACATGGTCGCCATGCCCGCCGATGCCCCCGATGAAAAGGCCGGCTACGCGTTCATGAACTACCTGCTGGAGCCCCAGGTGATGGCGGATATCACCAACTCCGTGCACTACGCCAACGGCAACCGTGCAGCGGATAGCCTGGTAGACCCTGAGATCAAGGCGGACACCAAGATCTACCCCAGCGACGAAATGATGGGCAAGTTATTCGCGCTGGAAGCGATGCCGCTGAATATCGACCGGATTCGCACGCGGGTGTGGAACACCATTCGTATGGGCCGCTGAAGAAGTCTGATGTGGGGGGAGGGCGAGCCCCCCATTAATCGGAGTCTTGCATAAACAATTTCAGGCGACCGCATTCTTGTGGTGAGCGGGCTTGTTCCGCGCTGGGGTGCGAAGCGCCCTTGATGAAGACGAATGCGGTGTATCAGGTATTCCTCTGCGCGTGGTTTTGGGGCTGCTGCGCAGCCCGACGCGGGACAAGCCCGCTCACCACAGGAGTCCCAGTTTGCTGGGCGACAGCGCCAGGTCGAAGAGAGTGTGGGACCTCCCACACTGGGTTTGAGTACACCCTGGGCTTCACGGGTTTTCCAGGTCATGCCCCAACGACTGGATAAACAATGAAAACAATTCCGGCTGTGACGAAATGTCCAGCTTCGCGTACAGATGCCGGCGGTGCACCTTCACCGTGTCCGGCGAGATATGCAGGCGTTCGGCCATGGCCTTGGACGAGAACCCGCGCAGTACCAGGCGGGCGATTTCCAGTTCGCGGTCCGAAAGCACGCCGCAACCGAATTGGCTCAGTGCATCCCTGATCTGGCTGTCCATGGCCGGCACGCGCCGGGTGCTTTGTTGCCAATGCTGCTGCATCAACGGCAGCACCCAGGCGGCCAGCGTCGTCAGCAACCCGGTCTCCTCAACGCTGAATCGCCGCTGCATGCCCAGTGACAGCGACAACGTCCCCGCGCCCGGCAATTGCAGGATCAACTGCACCTCGTCTTCCAGCACGTTGTCGTGGAAGTAGCTGAGGAAATACTCGCTCTGGCGAAAATGGTCCGGCGCCACTTCCTCAAGGCGATACACACCGCTGGCATACCCCTCGCGACAGGCCTGGAAAAACGGATCGAGCAAATACAGGCCATTGAGGTACACCAGCATCGACGCAGGCTTGCTGCTCGGCTGGGCGTCGTACTCTTCCAGTGCCTGGGGCGCACCATCCACGGGGTAGAAGATCGCCAGCGCGTTATCGAAGGGCATGCACTGGTGCAGCAACAGCACCAGCTGTTTCCAGAAACGCTCGGTGCCGATGTGCGCAACGGTGCGGCCCAGGCCGGCGTGCATGCCGACTTCACGAAACAGGCTCATGTAGCAGGCTCCCGCCAGCAAAAGGTCGGCCAAGGGTTCGGCTTTTGCCGGGAGCCGTCAAGGGGAGTACGCCAATAGGGGAATTGGCTGGCATAAACCCCACGGTTACCTTTGGCATCATTCAGCGGGAAACATATCCCGTCACTTTCAGACCTTTCGTTTCTGCCTCACACCAAGAACAACGACAGAGGATAACGATATGAGCACTTCCCCCACGCCCGACGGCGTGCTGAAACCTACCCTGAGCGTCTTCGATGTGGTGGCCATTACCGTTTCGGCTGTGACCCCCGCCAGTTCCGTCTTCGTGATCGCGCCCTTTGCCATCCAGCAGGCCGGCAGCGGCGTGTTCCTGGCGTTCGTGATGGCAGGGCTGCTCGCGCTGATGTTCGCGTTTTGCTACGCCGAACTGGGCCGCGCCCATAACAGCGCCGGTGGCGAGTATGTGTATGCCAAGCGCGTGTTCGGCGGCATGGCCGGCTACGCGACGTTCCTGACCGTGCTGGTGATGCTGTTGTTTATCCCGCCGGTATTGGCCACCGGTGCCGCCACCTACCTCAACAACGCGTTGGGTACGACATTCGACGCGCAAACCGTGGCCCTGGTGATCGTGGTGTGCAGCTACGCCCTGGGCATCCTCAATATCAAGCTCAACGCCTGGATCACCGGGACCTGCCTGCTGCTGGAAGTCGCGGCGTTGCTGGTGATCGTGTGCATCGGCTTCGGTAACCCGGTGCAGCCCGCCAGCGTGCTGTTTCAACCCCAGATCGTCGAAAACGGTGTATTGCACCTGGCGCCCTGGGCCCTGGTGATCGGCGCGGTAGGCATTGGCCTGTTTTCCTACAACGGTTACGGCCCCGCCGTGTTGCTGGCCGAAGACATGAAATGCGGGGGCAAGGGCGTACACAAGGCGGTGCTGTGGTCCCTGGGCCTGGTGGTGGTGATCGAGCTGGTGCCGATCACGGCGCTGCTGATCGGCGCGCCGTCGCTGAGTGCGATGATCAGCAGTCCGGACCCCATCGGCTACCTGCTCACCAGTCATGGCAATGAAACCCTGTCGCGCCTGGTCAGTGCGGGGATCTTCCTGTCGGTGTTCAACGCCATCGTCGCCATCGTTATCCAGATCGGCCGCGTGGTGTTCAGCAGCGGGCGCGATGCATTGTGGACGCCTACCATCAACAAGCTGTTCACCCGCATTCATCCGCGCTGGGATTCACCCTGGCTGGCCACGCTGTTCCTGGCGATCCCGTCGGCGTTGCTGAGCTTCAGCTCCAACCTGGCCGACCTCACCTCGTTCAGCGTATTGCTGATCATATTGGTGTACCTGGTGGTGGCGTTGAGCGCGCTGATGAGCCGCGTGCTGCTGCGCGACCGCGAGCATCCCTATCGCATGCCGCTGTGGCCGCTGCCGGCGTTGCTGGCTGCACTGGGCGCGGGTTACTTGCTGGTGACCTTGATCTACGCGGCGTCAGTACGCGACATCATGATCATCATCGGCTTGCTGGCCCTGTCGGTGATTCTGTATTGCATCAGCGGCCGGTCGAGTCCGGCCTTTCAAAAATTGTAAGGAGTGGTTATGCGTGCACGTCAATTGGGCATCACGTTGGGGCTGGGCACACCCGGTGAGTTGAATGCCATCACCGACGTTCCCGGGGTTCGGGTCGGTCACTGTACGCTCAAGACCCGCGTCGACGGTAAACAGGTGCGCACTGGCGTCAGCGTGGTCCAGCCCCGCGCCGGAGAAGCGCGGTTGCAGCCATGCTTTGCCGGGTATCACGTGCTGAACGGCAATGGCGACGCCACCGGCCTGGAATGGATCAGCGAGGCGGGCCTGTTGACCACGCCGCTGGCCATCACCAACACCCACAGCATCGGCATCGTGCGCGACACCTTGATTGCCCTGGAGCGCGAGCGCCTGGCGGACCCGGCGGTGTACTGGTGCATGCCGGTGGTGATGGAAACCTACGACGGCCTGCTCAACGACATCTGGGGCCAGCACGTCACCCCCGAGCATGTGCGCCAGGCCCTGGACAGCGCCGAACGCGGCCCCGTGCAAGAAGGCGCCGTGGGTGGTGGGACGGGGATGATCTGCCATGAATTCAAGGGCGGTATCGGCAGCGCTTCGCGGCGCTTGCCGGCAGAGCAGGGCGGCTGGACCGTCGGCGTGCTGGTCCAGGCCAACCATGGCAAGCGCCAGGAACTGCGGGTCGACGGTTATCCGGTGGGCCGCTGCTTGATGGACATCCCGTCACCCTTCGCCGAACGAGGCACGCCGGGCATGGGCTCGATCGTGGTGATCATCGCCACGGATGCGCCCCTGCTGCCGCACCAATGCCAGCGCCTGGCACAACGCGCGTCTATCGGCATCGCACGCACCGGCGGCGGCACCGAGGACTCCAGCGGTGACCTGTTCCTGGGCTTCGCCACCGGCAACCAGGATCTGCCGCCAGCAGACTACGCGCGCAAAGGCCTGCCGTTGAGCAGCACCTTGCAGATGGTGAATAACGATCATATTTCTCCGCTGTTCAGCGCTGCGGCGGAGGCGGTGGAGGAGGCGATCATCAACGCGATCCTGGCGGGCGAAGACATGGTGACCGACGACGGTGTACAGGTGCCGGGCTTGAAAGGCGAAACGTTGTTGCGGGCATTGCACGACACGGGCTGGCGCGGGTCCCGATAATGGAGGGCTGGCGCCGATATATAAATATAAACAGTGGCCGTTTAATGTCGCTAATGACACCGTGACAATACAATGGATCCAATTATCAAGTACGCCGTTCAACTTGAGCGGCTTTAGCGCTATTTAATATTTAAATAATCCTCCGCTGTCTTTTGTCGGACAACAGCAACGTTGCCCAACAGATACGGCGCCTAACTTGGAATGCATGTTTGTTGCCCGATTTTCATGCTGGAAAAGATGTAGACGAAAGATTTCAAGTTGTGTCAGTTTCGTGACGCCTTCAAAAGAGGCGAGTGATAGGACGATCTCGCCCACGGGATTCCTATCGACCCAAGACTGATGCATTTGCAAACAAGGAAGTACGTTTATGTCAAAAGCAAAAGACAAGGCTATCGTGTCGGCGGCGCAAGCCAGCACCGCTTACTCGCAAATCGATAGCTTCAGCCATCTGTATGACCGTGGCGGCAACCTCACGATCAATGGCAAACCCTCCTACACCGTTGACCAGGCGGCCACCCAGCTGCTGCGCGACGGCGCCGCGTACCGGGACTTTGACGGCAACGGCAAGATCGACCTGACCTACACCTTCCTGACCTCGGCGTCCTCGAGCACCATGAACAAACATGGCATCTCGGGCTTCAGCCAGTTCAACGCCCAGCAGAAGGCACAGGCCGCCCTGGCCATGCAATCCTGGTCGGACGTGGCCAACGTCACCTTCACCGAGAAAGCCAGCGGCGGTGACGGCCACATGACATTCGGCAACTACAGCAGCGGCCAGGACGGCGCGGCAGCCTTCGCCTACCTGCCCGGCACCGGTGCAGGCTACGACGGCACCTCGTGGTACCTGACCAACAACAGCTACACGCCGAACAAGACCCCGGACCTGAACAACTACGGCCGGCAGACCCTGACCCACGAAATCGGGCACACCCTGGGCCTGGCTCACCCTGGCGACTACAACGCCGGCGAAGGCGCCCCGACCTACAACGACGCGACCTATGGACAGGACACGCGCGGCTACAGCCTCATGAGTTACTGGAGCGAGAGCAACACCAACCAGAACTTCAGTAAAGGCGGGGTAGAAGCCTATGCCTCCGGCCCGCTGATCGACGACATCGCCGCGATCCAGAAGCTCTACGGTGCCAACTACAACACCCGCGCCGGCGACACCACCTACGGGTTCAACTCCAACACCGGGCGTGATTTCCTCAGCGCCACTTCCAACGCCGACAAGCTGGTGTTCTCGGTCTGGGACGGTGGCGGCAATGACACCCTGGACTTCTCCGGCTTCACCCAGAACCAGAAGATCAACCTCAATGAGGCTTCGTTCTCCGACGTTGGCGGCCTGGTGGGCAACGTCTCCATCGCCAAGGGCGTGACCATCGAGAACGCGTTCGGCGGTGCGGGCAACGACCTGATCATCGGCAACAACGCGGCCAACGTGATCAAGGGTGGGGCCGGCAACGACCTCATCTACGGCGCTGGCGGCGCGGATCAACTGTGGGGCGGCGCGGGCAACGACACGTTTGTGTTCGGTGCCAGTTCCGACTCCAAGCCAGGGGCGGCGGACAAGATCTTTGACTTCACCTCGGGCTCCGACAAGATCGACCTCAGCGGCATCACCAAAGGGGCCGGCCTGACCTTCGTCAATGCCTTCACCGGGCATGCCGGCGATGCGGTATTGACCTACGCGGCAGGTACCAACCTGGGCACCCTGGCCGTCGACTTCTCCGGGCACGGCGTGGCGGATTTCCTCGTCACCACCGTCGGCCAGGCAGCGGTCAGCGACATCGTGGCATGATGCACGGGCGCGGCGCGCAAGCGCCGCGCCTCCAGGCTGGAGCGTACAGATGCAGCGTTTTTACAATGTGATCGCCTGCGTGTTGCAGGTGATGTTCGTGTCGGCAGGAGCCCACGCAATGGCGAGCAGTCTTGTTTTACCCACCAGCGCCCAACTGGCCGGGCATTGGCAGTTGCACCAGCAGGATCAGGTGTGTGCACTGGACCTGCTCGAGCAGGCCAATGCTTTGGGCGGCGATGTGGCCTGTGTGGCGCAGTGGCTGGGGGACAAGCCCCTGACCTGGTCGCCCACACCCGACGGTATCTGGCTGTTCAATGCCGAAGGCAGCGGGATCACCCATTTGAATCGTCAGAAAGACGGTGAGTACCAGGCACGGACGAAGTCCGGCACCGTGGTTGAATTAAAACGAGTGCCTTAGTTGTTGTTATAAACCTATAACTCGATTTCATTAGTTGAGCGGCCTCTATCGCGGAGGACGGCAAACTTATGCGCGTAATTTGATTCAAGGAAGATCAGAACCTATGGCCAGGCCCCATGCGGTTGCGCCTTTATTCAAGGCGCTGGGTGAATACAAGAGCATCTTGATCAGCGTCGGTTGTTTTACCGCGTTGATTAACCTGTTGATGCTTGTGCCGTCGATCTACATGCTGCAAGTGTATGACCGTGTGCTCTCCTCGCAGAATGAAACCACCCTGGTGATGTTGACCCTGATGGTGGTGGGCTTCTTTGCCTTTATTGGCCTGCTCGAGGTCATCCGCAGTTTTATCGTGATCCGCATCGGCAGCCAGTTGGAGCGGCGTTTCAACTTGCGCGTATACAAGGCCGCGTTCGAACGCAACCTGCAACGCGGCCAGGGGCATGCCGGGCAATCCCTGGGTGACTTGACCCATATCCGCCAATTCATCACCGGGCCGGCGCTGTTTGCGTTCTTCGATGCGCCGTGGTTTCCCATCTACCTGTTGGTGATTTTCCTCTTCAACGTCTGGCTCGGGGTGTTGGCCACCGCCGGCGCAGTGCTGTTGATCGGCCTTGCGTGCCTCAACGAATACCTGACGAAGAAGCCATTGGGCGAGGCCAGTGGCTTCTCCCAGCAGTCGACGCAGCTGGCCACCAGCCATTTGCACAACGCCGAAACCATCCAGGCCATGGGCATGCTCGGCGCGTTGCGCCACCGCTGGTTTGCTGTGCATTCGCAGTTCCTGGGTTTGCAGAACAGAGCCAGTGATACCGGCTCGGTGATCACCTCATTGAGCAAATCCCTGCGCCTGTGCCTGCAATCCCTGGTGCTGGGCCTGGGCGCGCTGCTGGTGATCAAGGGCGATATGACCGCCGGGATGATGATCGCGGGCTCGATCCTGATGGGCCGTGTACTCAGCCCCATCGACCAGTTGATTGCGGTATGGAAACAATGGAGTTCGGCCAAGCTGGCCTATCAGCGGCTGGACGAACTGCTGCGCGAGTTCCCGCCGGAAGTGGAGCAGATGAAATTGCCCGCACCCAAGGGCCAGGTCAGCTTCGAACAGGTCAGCGCGGGGCCGCCCGGGCGGCGGATGCCCACCTTGCATCAGGTCAGCTTCACCCTTGGCGCCGGCGAAGTGCTCGGCGTGCTTGGTGCCTCCGGCTCCGGCAAATCCACCCTGGCCCGCGTGCTGGTGGGCGTGTGGCCGACCCTGGCCGGCACCGTGCGCCTGGACGGTGCGGACATTCACCGCTGGGACCGCGACGACCTCGGCCCGCACATCGGCTACCTGCCCCAGGACATCGAACTGTTCAGCGGCAGCATCGCCGACAACATCGCACGTTTTCGCGAGGCCGACCCCGAGTTGGTAGTGAAAGCTGCGCAGCAAGCCGGCGTGCATGAATTGATCCTGCGCCTGCCCCACGGTTATGACACGGTCCTCGGCGATAACGGCGGTGGTCTGTCCGGCGGCCAGAAACAACGCGTAGCCCTGGCACGTGCGCTGTACGGCGGGCCGCGCTTGATCGTCCTGGATGAGCCCAATTCCAACCTCGACACCGTCGGCGAAGCCGCGCTGGCCAGCGCCATTGTGCAGATGAAGGCCCAGGGCAGCAGTGTGGTGCTGGTGACCCATCGTTCTTCGGCCTTGGCCCAGGCCGATAAATTGCTGGTGCTCAACGAAGGGCGTTTGCAGGCATTCGGGCCGAGCCAGGACGTGCTGCGGGCGTTGTCCGGCCAGCAGGAAGCACCGAAGGAAAAACCCGGTGTGAGTTTCAGCCGTCAGTATCAAGCCGGAAGGAATCCAGGCGCATGAGCCGTATCACTGTTGAACCACGTTTCAAAGAGCGCGACGCCCGGTTCTTTGCGCGCATGGGCTGGCTGCTGACCATGGTCGGTGCCGGTGGCTTTTTCCTCTGGGCCAGCCTGGCGCCCCTGGACCAGGGCATCCCGGTGCAGGGCACGGTGGTGGTGTCGGGCAAACGCAAGGCGGTGCAAACCTTCAGCCCCGGCGTGGTCAGTCGGATCCTGGTCAAGGAGGGTGAGCTTGTGAAGCAAGGCCAGCCGCTGTTCCGTCTCGACCAGACCCAGCACCAGGCCGACGTGCAGTCCCTGCAGGCGCAGTACCGCATGGCCTGGGCCAGCGTCGCGCGGTGGCAGAGCGAGCGTGACAATCAATCCGCTATCACCTTTCCCGCCGAGCTGAGCAGCAACCCCGACCCGGCACTGGCGTTGGTCCTGGAAGGCCAGCGCCAATTGTTCAGCAGCCGTCGCGAAGCCTTTGCCCGTGAACAGGCGGGCATCCGTGCGAATATCGAGGGCGCCACCGCGCAGCTCAACGGCATGCGCCGCGCCCGCAGCGACCTGACCGCCCAGGCCCAGTCCCTGCGCGACCAACTGAGCAACCTGCAACCCCTGGCCGACAACGGCTATATCCCGCGCAACCGGCTGATGGAGTACCAACGCCAGCTGTCCCAGGTGCAACAGGACCTGGCGCAGAACACCGGCGAAAGCGGCCGGGTGGAGCAGGGCATCCTTGAATCGCGCCTGAAATTGCAGCAGCACAGTGAGGAATACCAGAAGGACGTGCGCAGCCAGTTGGCCGACGCGCAATTGCGCAGCCTGACCCTCGAGCAGCAGCTCACCTCGGCCGGCTTCGATCTGCAACACAGCGAGATCAACGCACCGGCCGACGGCATTGCGGTCAACCTCAGCGTGCATACCGAAGGCGCCGTGGTGCGTGCCGGTGAAACCCTGCTGGAAATCGTGCCCCAGGGCACGCGCCTGGAAGTGGAAGGGCATTTGCCGGTGCATCTGGTGGACAAGGTCGGCACGCACCTGCCGGTCGATATTCTGTTCACCGCCTTTAACCAGAGCCGCACCCCACGCGTGCCGGGGGAGGTCAGTCTGATTTCCGCCGACCAGATGCTCGACGAAAAAACCGGCGCGCCGTATTACGTGCTGCGCACCACCGTCAGCGAGGCGGCACTGGAGACCCTCCACGGCCTGGTGATCAAGCCGGGCATGCCCGCCGAGATGTTTGTGCGCACCGGCGAGCGTTCGTTGCTCAATTACCTGTTCAAGCCGCTGCTCGACCGCGCCGGCTCCGCGTTGACCGAGGAATGAACATGAAAGCTGTGTTCATCGCCTTGCTGTTCACCTGCGTCAATGCCCAGGCCGCCATGGGCCCGTTCGATGTGTACGAGCAGGCCCTGCGTAACGATCCGGTGTTTCTCGGCGCGATCAAGGAGCGCGACGCCGGCCTGGAAAACCGCACCATCGGCCGCGCAGGCCTGCTGCCCAAGCTGTCGTATAACTACAACAAGGGCCGCAACAACTCCCAGGCCACCTTGCCCGACGGGCGCGGCGGCAATTACCACGACGACCGCAACTACAACAGCTACGGCTCGACCTTCAGCCTGCAACAGCCGCTGTTCGACTATGAGGCCTACGCCAACTACCGCAAGGGCGTGGCCCAGGCGCTGTTCGCCGATGAAAGCTTTCGCGACAAGAGCCAGGCGCTGCTGGTGCGGGTGCTGAGCTATTACACCCAGGCGCTGTTTGCCCAGGACCAGATCGACATCGCACGGGCCAAGAAGAAGGCCTTCGAGCAGCAGTTCCAGCAGAACCGGCACCTGTTCCAGCAGGGCGAGGGCACCCGCACCGATATCTTCGAAGCCGAGTCGCGCTATGAACTGGCCACCGCCGAAGAGATCCAGGCGCTGGACGAACAGGATGCCTCGCTTAGAGAACTGGGCGCGCTGATCGGTGTGCAAAGCGTCAACATCGACGACCTCGCCCCGTTGAACGAAGGCTTCGCCGCGTTCACCTTGACCCCAGCGAACTACGACACCTGGCATGAACTGGCGATCAGCAACAACCCCACGCTGGCGTCCCAGCGCCAGGCCCTGGAAGTCGCCCGTTATGAAGTGGAGCGTAACCGCGCCGGGCACCTGCCCAAGGTCACTGCGTATGCCAGTTCGCGCCAGCAGGAGTCCGACAGCGGCAACACCTACAACCAGCGCTACGACACCAACACGATCGGCGTCGAAGTGAGCCTGCCGTTGTATGCCGGTGGCGGCATCTCTGCGTCCACCCGCCAGGCCAGCCGCGCCATGGAACAGGCCGAGTACGAACTGGAAGGCAAGACCCGCGAGACCCTGATCGAACTGCGTCGGCAGTTCAGCGCGTGCCTGTCGGGCGTGAGCAAACTGCGCGCCTATCAAAAGGCCCTGGCCTCCGCAGAAGCGCTGGTGGTGTCGACCCAGCAGAGCATCCTCGGTGGCGAGCGGGTCAACCTCGATGCGCTGAACGCCGAGCAACAGCTCTACAGCACGCGGCGCGACCTGGCCCAGGCGCGTTACGACTACCTGATGGCCTGGACCAAACTGCATTACTACGCCGGCAACCTGCGCGACACCGACCTGGCCAAGGTGGATGAGGCGTTCGGGCCGGCACCGCATTAATTGACTTTCTCGACAATTCCAACAACAGAGAGGCAATACCATGGGTGTGTTCGACTATAAAAACCTCGGGACCGAGGGCTCCAAAGCGTTGTTCGCCGATGCCATGGCGATCACGCTGTATACCTACCACAACCTGGATAACGGCTTTGCCGTGGGCTACCAGCACAACGGCCTGGGGCTCGGTTTGCCCGCCACGCTGGTGGGTGCACTGCTGGGCAGCACCGATTCCCAGGGCGTGATTCCCGGCATTCCCTGGAACCCGGATTCGGAGAAAGCCGCCTTGGAGGCCGTGCAACAAGCCGGTTGGACCCCCATCAGCGCCAGCACCCTGGGCTATACCGGCAAGGTCGACGCCCGCGGCACGTTCTTCGGCGAAAAAGCCGGATACACCACTGCCCAGGTCGAGGTGCTGGGCAAGTACGATGACGCCGGCAAGCTGCTGGAAATCGGTATCGGTTTTCGCGGTACGTCGGGCCCTCGGGAAACGCTGGTCAGCGACTCCATTGGCGATCTGGTCAGCGATCTGCTCGCGGCCTTGGGGCCCAAGGATTACGCCAAGAACTACGCCGGCGAAGCCTTTGGCGGCCTGCTCAAGAACGTCGCCGACTACGCCAGTGCCCACGGCCTCAGCGGCCACGACGTGGTGGTCAGCGGCCACAGCCTGGGCGGCCTGGCGGTCAACAGCATGGCCGACTTGAGCAGCAGCAAATGGGCAGGTTTCTACCAGGACGCCAACTACCTGGCCTACGCCTCGCCGACCCAGAGCGCCGGCGACAAGGTGCTGAATATCGGCTACGAAAACGACCCGGTATTCCGGGCGCTGGACGGCTCATCCTTCAATTGGTCGTCGTTGGGCGTGCATGACAAACCCCATGAATCGACCACCGACACTATCGTCAGCTTCAACGACCACTACGCTTCGACGCTGTGGAATGTGCTGCCGTTTTCCATCACCAACCTGCCGACCTGGATCTCCCATTTGCCTACGGGGTATGGCGACGGGATGACGCGCATCCTCGAGTCCGGGTTCTATGGGCAGATGAGCCGCGACTCGACGATTATCGTCGCCAACCTGTCCGACCCGGCACGCGCCACCACCTGGGTGCAGGACCTCAACCGCAATGCCGAACCGCACAAGGGCGATACCTACATCATTGGCAGCGACGGCAATGACCTGATCCAGGGCGGCAAGGGCGCGGACTTTATCGAGGGCGGCAAGGGCAATGACACAATCCGCGACAGCAGCGGGCATAACACCTTTTTGTTCAGCGGGCCGTTTGGCCAGGACCGGATTATCGGCTATCAAGCAACGGACAAGCTGGTGTTCAGGGACGTTGACGGGAGTGCGGATTACCGTGATCACGCCAAGGTCGTGGGCGGGGATACGGTGATCAGTTTTGGCGCGGACTCGGTGACGTTGGTGGGGGTAGTTGGCTTGTCGGGGGAGGGGATTGTGATCGGTTAAAACGGTGGGAGGGGGCGAGCCCTCTCCCACATTTGATCAGTGCGGGCCGCTGGAAATCAGTCTTCCTTGCGCACCGTGGCCACATCGTCGGCTTTGACGCGGATGCGCTTGCCGGCGATATCGGTGAACTCATAAAACCCGTCGGCCGTCTTGGTTTTTGGAGAGTCCTTGGTCAAATACTGCGTGCCATTTTGCAGCGTCACTACGGTTTGCGTCGCGCAACCGGCCAATACCAGAAAAGTGAGTGCAACCAGTGGCAGCCCCAAATTCTTCATGTTCATAACCCTTACCTTTAACCCTGAAAAATCCCACGCCAGGGACGCGGGCGACAAATGTTACGCCATCGACTCCCCATCTGATCATTTTTATGCAAAAAGTTGCGTGTGCCATTTATCTATTACCGATTGCAACACCGCATTTACGACGGCACTCTGTATGCATAACCAGTATTCGACCAATGCGTACCATGGCCAATCCCCTCGAAAACCCGCTCTATTACCTGCATAACTTCCGCCAGGTCCTGCATTGGCTGGGGCAACGCTATGCCGATCTGCTCGACCCTGACGAACAGCATTTCATTCAGCAATTCGACAGGTTGCCGCAAGCCTCCCAGGCGCTGTTGGTGCGCATGGTGATGCGCAAGGGCGTGCATTTTCGCGCGGGCAAGCTGCACTACGTGGAGATCGGTTGCCCCCATGCCGCTGCCGCGCCTTTGCGGGAATTGGGATGGGTGGACGACAACCATCTTCTGGCATTTGAAGCATTATTCGCCTTGCTGCAAAAAGGCGAGATCCTCAGCACCTTCGCCCCCTGGATCGGCCAGCCCAAGGGCAAGAAGGTCGATTGGCTGGAAGGGTTGGCGGCGCAGTTCACCGACACGCGCCGTTTCGCCGACTGGTGCCCGGACCTCGCCGACACGCTGTACAGCCTCACCGTGATGGAGTTATGCGACCGCCTGCGGCTGATGTTTTTCGGCAACCTGCACCAGGACTGGTCCGAGTTCGTGCTCGCCGACCTGGGCATCTACACCTATGAAAAAGTCGAGTTCTGCGCCGAATCGCGGGGGTTGCGCAGTCGCGCCGACGTGCACGGTTTTCTGTTCCTGCACCAATGCCAGCAGGCGTTTGAACGCGGTGAGGCGCTGGCGCAGGTGCTGGCTGAAGTGGCCACGCTGAACACCGACAACCCCTGGCTGGAAAAACGCCGGGCCAAGCTGTTGTTCCAGCTCGGCCAGTATTGCGAGCGCAGTGCCGAGTTGGACCTGGCGCAGCAGATCTACCGCACCTGCGCCTACCCCGGCGCCCGCGCGCGGCTGATTCGCGTGCTGGAGCGCCAGGAGGATTACGCCCAGGCCATGGCCCTGGCAAGCGTCGCGCAACAGGCACCGGAAAGTGCCGCCGAACAGCAACACCTGTTGCGCGTGATGCCCCGCCTGCGCCGCAAGCTGGGCGAACCCCGGCTGCCCACGCTCAAATCCCGCGAAGTCACGCGCCTGGACCTGGAACTTGCGCTACCGGAACCGTTGATGTCGGTGGAGTACTGTGTCCAGGCTCACCTGAGCGCACCTGATGCACCGGTGCACTACGTCGAGAACGGCCTGATCAATTCGTTGTTCGGCCTGCTGTGCTGGGAGGCGATCTTCGCACCGCTGCCGGGGGCGTTTTTCCACCCGTTCCAGCGTGGGCCTGCGGACCTGCACAGCGAAGACTTCCACGCGCGCCGCGTCCCCCTGTTTGACGCGTGTTTTGCGCAACTGCAGGACGGGCGCTACACAACCACCATCCGCCAACGCTACCTCGATAAATGGGGGATCCAGTCGCCCTTTGTGTTCTGGAACCTGCTCAGTGAAGACCTGCTGGAACAAGCCTTGGCCTGCCTGCCTGCCGAACACCTGCGCTACTGGTTCGAACGGCTGCTGCTGGATATCCGCGCCAACCGCGCCGGCATGCCGGACCTGATCCAGTTCTGGCCGGCGCAGAAGACCTATCGCATGATCGAGGTCAAGGGCCCTGGCGACCGCCTGCAGGACAACCAGCTGCGTTGGCTGGAGTTCTGCGGCGAATACCAGATGCCCGTCACCGTCTGCTACGTACGCTGGGCGGAGCAACCCGCTTGAGCTACAGCGTAGCCGTGCGGGCGCTGTGCGAGTTCACCGCCAAGGTGGGCGACCTGGACCTGCGCTTTACCCCGTCGCCCAGCGCCCAGGAAGGCATAGCGGGCCATCGCACCGTCGCGTCGCGGCGCAGCGCGCACTACCAGAACGAAGTGGCCCTTGAAGGTGACTACCAGCAGCTCAAGGTGCGGGGCAGGGCAGACGGCTATGACCCGGACGCCAACCGCCTGGAAGAAGTGAAGACCTATCGCGGCGACCTGGCTGCCCAGCCCGCCAACCACCGGCAACTGCATTGGGCCCAGGCCAAGGTGTACGGCTGGTTGATGTGCCAGAAGCTGGGCCTTACGGAAATCAACCTGGCGCTGGTGTACTTCGATATCGTCGGCGAAGGCGAGACCCTGCTCGATCAACGTTTCCAGGCGGACGAGCTGCAAGCGTTCTTCAATCAGCAATGTGCACTGTTTCTCGGCTGGGCCCGCCAGGAAATGCAGCACCGCGAAGCGCGCGACGCTGCGGCGCAGACCTTGCGTTTTCCCCATGCCGATTTTCGCCCCGGCCAACGCACTCTGGCCGAGTCGGTGTACAAGGCTGTCAGCACCGGCCGTTGCCTGATGGCCCAGGCGCCCACGGGCATCGGCAAGACCATCGGCACGATCTTCCCGCTGCTCAAGGCCCTGGCGCCCCAGCAACTGGACAAGGTGTTTTTCCTTACCGCCAAGACCCCCGGTCGCAAACTCGCCCTCGATGCCGCCACGGTGCTGCATGCCAGCAGCGACCTGCCCCTGCGCGTTCTCGAACTGGTGGCGCGGGACAAGGCCTGCGAACACCTGGACAAAGCCTGCCACGGCGACGCCTGCTCGTTGGCCAAAGGCTTCTACGACCGCCTGCCCGCCGCACGCATCGCCGCGTCCAAGGTGCGCCTGCTCGACCAGCGCAACCTGCGCGATGTCGCCCTCGCTCACGGGGTATGCCCTTATTACCTGAGCCAGGAAATGGCGCGCTGGGCCGACCTGGTGGTCGCCGACTACAACTACTATTTCGACTTCGGCGCCATGCTCTTTGGCCTGGCCCAACTCAACCAATGGCGCGCTGCGGTGCTGGTGGACGAAGCCCACAATCTGGTCGAACGCGCCCGTTCGATGTACAGCGCGAGCCTCGACCAGTACAGCCTGAAGATCCTGCGCGACACCGCGCCCGAGCCGCTGAAGAAACCCCTGCAGCGCCTCAACCGTGAATGGAACGCCTTGCACAAGGACCAGCTCGCGCCGTACCAGGCCTACACCGTGCGCCCGGACAAACTGCTTCAGGCCCTGAGCCTGTGCACCAGCGCCCTGGGCGATTACTTCAACGACCACCCCGAAGCCCTCAGCGGTGACCTGCAAGCCTTCTACTTCGAAGCCCTGCAATTTACCAAGGTCGCCGAGCTGTTCAACGAGCACTTTATCTTCGACATCAGCAAGCGCCAGCTCGGCGGCAAACGCAGCAGCTCGACCCTGTGCCTGCGCAACGTGGTGCCTGCCGAATTCATCCGGCCGCGCTTGACGGCGGCCCGCAGCAGCGTGTTGTTTTCCGCCACCTTGAGCCCTCGCCACTATTACGCCGACCTGCTGGGATTGCCAGCGGACACCGCCTGGGTCGACGTGGAATCGCCGTTCAAGGCCGAACAACTGCACGTGCGCATCGTCGACGACATCTCCACCCGCTTCGTGCATCGCCAAGCCTCCCTGGCGCCGATTGTCGAGCTGATCGCCCGCCAGTTCGCCCGGCAACCGGGCAACTACCTGGCGTTTTTTTCAAGCTTTGATTACCTCCAACAGGTGGCGCAACTGCTCGCCGAAACACACCCGCAGATCCCGCTGTGGCAACAGTCGCGGGGCATGGCCGAGGCCGAACGCCAAGGCTTTCTCGATCAATTCACCGAGCACAGCCAAGGCGTCGGCTTTGCCGTGCTGGGCGGCGCGTTCGGTGAAGGCATCGACTTGCCGGGCACACGCCTGATCGGCGCATTTATCGCCACCCTGGGATTGCCGCAACTCAACCCGGTCAACGAGCAGATAAAACTGCGCATGGCGGCGATTTTTGGCGCAGGGTACGACTACACCTACCTGTACCCCGGCATCCAAAAGGTTGTGCAGGCGGCGGGGAGGGTGATCCGCAGCCAGCACGACCGGGGTGTGGTGATGTTGATGGATGATCGGTTCGGGGAGGCGCGGGTCCGCCAGTTGTTGCCGGGATGGTGGACGGTTTATTGAGCTATTCCTGCCATCAATAATGCTGGTTCTTGCACGACGGATCCCCCAGGCTAGGCAAAAACCTCCAGGAAAGGCCCCGCCCATGAGCCAACTGCCCGCGCAAAAGATCCCTGTAAACGGTATTGAGCTATGGGTGCATGTCGCGGGGCCGGAACAGGGCCGCCCCATCTGGCTGCTCCATGGGTTTCCCGAGTGCTGGCACTCCTGGCGTGAACAGATACCCGCGCTGGCCGCCGCAGGCTACCGGGTATTTGCCCCTGAAATGCGCGGCTACGGCCAATCCAGCGCACCCGCCGAGATAGCCGACTACGACGTGATGACCTTGTGCGGCGATATCCAGCAGGCCATGGACCATTTCGGGCACGAACAGGTCGTGATGGTCGGCCATGACTGGGGCGCCGTGGTGGCCTGGCACCTGGCGTTGCTCGAGCCGGAGCGCGTCACTCGGTTGATCACGATGTCCGTGCCTTTCGCCGGGCGTGCTCGGCGGCCGGTGATCGAGATCATGCGCGAGCTGTATGCCGACCGCTTCAATTACATCCTGTATTTCCAGGAACCGGGTGTAGCCGAGCAGGAATTGGATGCCGATATCGAACGCACCTTGCGCCTGTTCATGCAGGACCAGGATGTGTTTCTACAGCAGAAACCGGCCACCGCCACGTTGCTTGAGGGCACTTCAACGCCCGATGCATTGCCGCCCTGGTGTACTCAGGAAGACCTCGACGTGTACGTGCAAACCTTCGCTGAACACGGCTTTCGCGGCCCGTTGAACTGGTACCGTAATTTCGAGCGCAACTGGCAGCGCACCGAATTCCTCGCCGGCCGCCAGGTGTTGCAGCCGACCCTGTTCCTGATTGGCGACCGCGATCCGGTCGGGGTGTTTGAGGCCCACACGCTCAAGCGCATGCCTGAGTGGGTGCCTGACCTTGAACTGCATAGCCTGGCCAACTGCGGTCACTGGATCCAGAACGAGCAGGCGCAACGGGTCAATGCGCTGGTGCTCGAGTTTTTAGGGCGGGTTCGGTCGTTCAACTGATGGTTGGCATCCAGCGCCGTAGCCCATTACCCACACAAGCAGCTTCGAATAACGGACGGGTTGGCCTCGTCGTATAAGGCTGTAATACACCCGTACGATTTCCCCCTCCTCAAGGTCATTCACTGGGATCGGAATGTGCAGTTCCCGGCCAGCCGTTTCTGAATCCAGTGTGTTCGGTACCGTGGTTCTCGATTGGTCACCAATCCACTGTAATGTCACGGCGTCTCCGGGTTCGGTTTCGGTAAAAGGCAGTATCACCAGCACTTGCTGTTCGGTACGGCTGTCTTCAACCCGTGCCTGGGGCAGCGCGCTGGCAGGCTTGCCTATCTGTAATTGCAAGCGCAGCGACTCACGGCTTGATGGCCGGTCCGCGCGTTCGTAATACAGCTCGGTGAGCAGGGCATTGAAACGCTCGATATGCTCGCCGTCGACCTTGAACACCAGGACGCGATCCGCGGGGATCGCCCCGAGTGTGTATTCCTGGGTGTAGATCACCGAGCCACCCACCCACACCAGACGAATCCGGGTCGACGCCGCCCATCCGTCGGGAGCGACTATGACCACCGTCGCCTCAGGAACACTCGGATCCAGATAGCCAGCCGCGGATTCCTGGACACGGGGCGCCTGCCAGGGACTGGCGGCCCCGCGTACGCTCACACGCGTCTTCATCGAAACACGCACATCGTCGGTGTTCAGCGAATGAAGGCTGCAAGACAGCATTGAGACGCCGCCGCCCAGGGCCTTGACTCTTTCATTCGGGACATAGAACTCCATAAAGCTATTGGTGCGCTCGACGGTCTTTTCCTCGCTGTAGGGCACAGGAAAGTTCTCTGCGTCTCGCCCCTCCCAATCCAGGCGTACTCGATCGCCTTTTTTGAACACCGTTGGATCAAGGAACAGTTTGATCTTCTGCGCCGCGTCCCCGAGCCGTTTCAAGTCGATAACGTCTCCTGGCTGCTCAAGAAAAGGTGCTTCAAGTGGCCGAGTACCGAGGTCCACATTTGCCCAGGTTGGTGGTGACCAATTTGCGTCCGATTCGGGGTCGAAGACCGGATAGTTGCCCACGGCATCAACGACCTGCATGGCGATGGGCAGGAAAGGGTTGCTGCCGGCGGCACGGATGACGCTCTCATTAACCGTTACCTGGAACCGTCTGCCGACCTCCCTGGGGGTTACCACATGACTGATAGGCTGCGAACCCCAGGCAATTGTGCAGGTATCGAATTCGGCCATGTATTCGTAGGGCTGGACCTCAAGAACGACCCCAAGCCTGGCCCGTTCGGGGTCTATCACTGCGCCCGCCTCGAGATCTTCGGGGAGGAAGAACACCAGTCCTTGATGGCCCGGTTTGTCAGCGTCCGGGTCTTCTTTGCCGGGACGGTTGAGCTTGATCCGAAGCCTGAGCCGGTTGGTGTCGACGAGGCCGTTTCCGGGCTCCTCAATGGTGCAGTAGGCAGTAGCCCACTCCGGCAGAATGTTTTCCTTGGACACGGTCAAGGTATGCATCGGGTTATTCGCATTGCTCTCGTCGATAATCAGGTAGTCCTCTGGCGTCGGGCCGTTCCAGTACAAGAATATCTCTGTGTGCAGCGCCAACTTGTGCTTGGGGAAAAGTAACGGCTTGAGATCATGCTCGACATGCCGCAGTCCAATGCACCTGTCAGGTTCGGTGTCCTCCTTGATAGGCATGCCCAGGTTCGAGATGTACAGCTCGGATTGTCTATCGTCGACTGTACTTCCAAGCTTTCTTTCAGGAGCACGAGACATCGTGAAACCTCCACATGAACGGGGTTGAAAATCGATCAGGCAGCCGCGTGATGATCATCCTTACGGTACGTCTTCGAATCCGAAAATGCCTCGGCGAGCAATACGCAGCGTCACCACACCGGAATAGCGCTGTGGAACACCGTGACGGTTGACCTCCCAATAGACTTTTACGATGCGATTGAGGTTGTCCGATACATACTTCGCCGGGACTTTGATTCGAGCTTCACCGGGTGTGGAAATATGCATCAGCATGACAATGCGGTTCACCGGGCCAAACCAGTGCAGTCGAACATGCTGGCCGACAGGCGGGTCAGGGATGGTGACCCAGACGCCCTCCGGCACCAGGTCCGGATCAAGGTAATGGCCGGCAACCTTGTCGACTACCGGAGCGGCCATGGGCTCCAACGGTTTCCCCACCAGCAGGCTTTTGCGCGCAGACTCACCCAGCCGCCGCCCATCAGTACCATTGACCTCGTAGTGCATTTCGGAAGGGCGCCCCTCGAATCGCTTGATTTGGGCCACGGGCAGTACGAACTCAATGATGTCGTGCTCCGGGCGCTCACCTGCACTGCGGGTGAAGCGGTATTCCACGCTGCCGTCTCGGTCAGGCAAGAGCCAGACCAGTGTGATCAGGTCCCACGGTTTCCAGCTGGCCTGGTAAGGCACGTAGGCTTGCCCATCTTTCGGTACCGGACGTATTTCAGCGAAGGGCATGGTGTCGATCACATAGGGCGCTGGCCACAGAACCGTTGCACCTTTGACACTCACGTAGGCAGCTTGCGAATACATCGTCGTTGAACCGACATATTTGCGCAGGGTGTAATACAGCTTGGCATGCCCCTGGGCCAGACCGCCCATGAACGCAGGAGGGATCGGAAAGTCATAGATCGCGTTGATCCGCTCCACTGGGCGTTCCTCGCGATGTGTGACAGTGTTTCCTTGAGCATCGGTAGCCCTGAAGACAAATTCCAGGGTATCTCTCGTCTCGAAGTAATCCGCTGAAGCAAACACCGAAGCCGTGACGGATTTGCCTGCCAGCTTCTCCAGGTCAATGACCCCGGTTTGCGGGTCAACCTCGGCGCTGTAAGGCTCTCTCAAAATATCGCGTTGTGCATATACCCATACCTTGCTGACGGCAGACCAGCGTTCAGCCGGGTCAGTGAAGTTACCGGTATGCCCGCGCACCTGAAGCCTCACGTTCAGTTCTCTGCCGTCGCGGGCGGCCATGACTGTCCTGTAAGGCACTATCAGGTTGACCGCATGGTTCAGATCTGACTCGGTGAGTAAATAGGTGACCTGTTGATCTCCCCAGCACAGCAGGACCTGGTCTCCCGCAGCCGCGTGGGCGTAAGGCATCAGCGTGATTTCAATATTCTCGAAAGCCCTGGCCTCACTGACGCCGTTAACCAGCACATCGTCAGGCAGATACATGACCAGTCCCTGGTGTCCTGGCCTGGAAGGGTCGGGGTCGTGGCCGCCCGGACGTGCAAGGTCAACCCGCAAGCGCAGGGGCAGGGTAGACGCGCCCGAGGCGTTGATTCGGCACACCAACGGGTCTATCCATTGAGGTCGAATACTGGCTGTCGGCAGGAGAATTGGCAGCCATTCACGCTGGGTATCCCCGGGCATGACAAAGGTGTGAGCGACGGGAAGGATAGGGTCGTTGCTGAACAGTTCGAGCAATTGACCGGGTGACGTGCGCGAGCTGGTTTTCACGTAGACAACCTGCGGGGTTTCGATATTCCTGAGGCCCAGGTTGCCGTCAACCCCTACATCACCGGCCGCGGCCGGATGGAGCCTTGGGATGTAAAGATCGCCTAGTTCGGCGGTGGGCGCAGGGGGAGGGGGGGCGACGTTGGACATGTAGTGACTCCTTTCTATGAAACAACGGGTAAGACACCGAAAGGCATAGTTCGGGCTAGAGGCGTCTGAAGCGAATATCGTCAATTTCGTAGTCGTTACCACTGGTAGTCACTACATGACTATTGATGTAAAGCACGACATAAGAACTGTTAGCGAGGAAACTTCCCGAAAGTGTTCGCCAGTTTACTAAGTCGGTGAGCTGGGTGGGGGCTGTGACAGCGCCTTGAGTGGTACCCAGGGAGAGGGAAGGGACTACATATAGGCCGCGGAATCTTCTGGCTTTTATACTGAATTCGTATCGATGACCTGGTAGCAAGTTGGCAAATCCTTGGCTGAGGATTACCCCACTTTTATCCCCGGGGGTGTTTGTAAAGTTATGGAAAACGGTGTTGGTGGCGTATTTTCTAAACTCAATATCACGCCCTCCATTGACCGCAGGGCCTGGCACCCATCCGTTTAAGTTGCTGTTGTCGAAGGTGGTGAGGTGGTCGAAGCCTGCGATTACGCGCAACGCGAGAATCGGGGAAAATCGCCTGGGAACATTGGCCCGGGCCAAACTGTATTTCAGCCTTATGGATCTATCGAGGTTTCCAGTGATGAAGTTACGTGCGATAGGGATTTCCAGTGTTTCCCCTGCCTGGTCATTATTTAACTTCATCTGAACGGAGGTGCTGATGACATCTCCATCCAAATCCAACTTGATCACATCGTCGCCCAGACTGTCGGTAAGCGGGAGCGTAACCATCAAATGGGTGCCAAAATTATCCGGGTCCAGATAGTTACCCGAAGCGCTGTCAACCCTTACCGCTGGCAGTGTCCTTGTAGGCTCGCCCACTTGCAGTTGAAGACGTTGGGATTGCCGATGGGGTGACTGGTCGATGCGTTCGTAATACACCTCGACAGGCAATGTATTAAAGCGCCTGACTTGTGCATTCGGAACGGTAAATGAAAGTTCCCGGTCGTCCGGAATAGGTCCCAGCACAAACTCTTCAGTAAAATTAACCGAGTGCGCGGCCCATACTATTCGGATGCGGGTGGTGGCGGTCCAGCCAAGTTGGGCACGGTATTTAACCGTGGCATTTGAGTTTGGATTCAATTCTCCGTCTGGCGCTTCTACGATGCTCGGCGCGGGCCAGGCGATGAACTCGCCCTTAACCGTTACCCGTACTTTTCTTGACGGCAACCATACATCATCTCTGGCCTTATAGAGGTTGTAGTACATAATTGCAGTGCCGCCGGCGATTGCACTGACGATTTCGTTGGGCACGTCGAAGTCTTCGATGAAGTTGACAAGGTTGACGTCTCTTTCCTCGCCATGGAAAAAAGGCAAGTTATAAGTGTCTCGGCCCTCCCATTCAAATGCAATTTTGTCGTTGCGCTCGAAAAAGTCGTTATCGATGAATATCTGGACGACTTGTGCGGCCTCACCCAGCTCATCAAGTTCAACGGTTTCTCCGGCTTGCATAAGGAACGGTGGCCGTGGCCGCAAGAGCCCGAGGTTGACGTCTACTCGTTGTGTCTCCGACCAGTTCGATTTGGAGTCGGGATCAGCGGGGTAGTTACCGCCCACATCCTTGATTTGCATGGCCACCGGCATGTTCACGTAATGAGGGTTCTCTTTGATCTGCTCGGGGGAAATGAACATTTCAAATGGCCGTTGCACCTCACTGGCCGTCACCACGTGTTCGATGAGAGTGGAACCCCAGGCGATACGGCAGGTGTCCCACTCGGCCATATTTTCCCAGGGGTGGATCTCGAGCACTACACCGCGATTTGCCCTGGCCATATCCACGTGGCTGCCGGCTTCCAGGTCGGCAGGCAGAAAAAACACCAGGCCCTGGTTACCGTCGGCGTCCGGGTTCGGATCAGGGTACCCCGGGCGACTGCGTTTCACCCTGAGCTTCAACGGTTTGGTTTTAGACCGGTTGCCGCTGGGGCGTTTGATCAGGCAATAGACTTCGGCCCACTCCGGCAGGATTTGTTCTTTATTCACCCTCAGGCTGAAAAACCCGTTATTCACGTTGTCCGGTTGGATGATGAGGTAATCCACCGGGGCTTCAGGGTTGTTCCAAATCAGGTAGATCTCCGTGTCCAGCACTACCCCCGGGAACGCCAGGAGCAGCACCTCCAGATTATGTTCCACATGTCGTGCGCCCAGTGCGCCGTCAGACTGGGTATCCCCTTCGGGAGGGGGCTCGATACCGCTGATCAGCACTGGGCCCAGGTCATAGTCATTGCGGGGACGGCGGGCCGGGGTTCTGGTTTTACGGGACATGGTCAGGCCTCCAAGAGGGGCGGTGTGGCTGATAGAAACCGCAGCCGCTTCATCTCCCACGGCCCGGCGCACCAATCCGTACTTCCTGGCGTAACGATTCGTTTAGCGATGTGCTGCGCGCCAGAATATTTTCGGGCTCATACACGTAATAGAGTTCAGGGGTGGTGCCGTCGAACCTCAAGAGATCTTCATAGGGAATCAGGCGTCTTATGGGCACGCCTTCAGGCACCTGCCCCACGGTAAATAGGTCGTCGTAGAGGATCAGGTCATGGCTGCCCGGTATCACGTAACGCATAAGCAACATGATCTTGTCAGTGGGCCTGCGCCATGCGTACCAAGGAATTTCGACGGCGGCGCCACCGGTGGGGATGGGGTTGACGACATGGGAGGGGTATCGCAAAAAAATAGGCGCCTGCAATCGGATGATCGCGTCCTGCACGGCGGCAGAGGCGATTTTTGAGTAACCCACGATATTGAGCCCTTGGAACAGGATAAAGCTGATCTCCACTTTGCCACCGGCCACGGCACGCACTTTGTCATGAGGTACGAAAAAATCATGAGGCCGACCGGCCGCTACGATAGGGATGTATTGATCGTGCAGTACCCTACCCCCCAGTTTTGGGTAGCCCTGGTAAGACGCAAAAAACGTGTAGCCAACAGGGCCCTGATCCGGATAAGTGAACAACTGCATATGCAAGGGCTCGCCGTTAAGTGACTCAAGGTCGATCAAGCCTGGATAGTTCTGGGTTGCGAAGATAGGCGCGGCATAGTTGGCGCTGCCCACGTCCACGAGCACCGGAATGTTGCGCGAGCGGGGCGTGGATACATTGCGGACGGCGTCGACAACCTGGAAACTCACCAACCGACTGTTGCCATTACCGATTGAGATGATTTGATCGCGGTTGAGTTTTATCTCGGTCTGTTGGCCGACACCGGTTACCTGCTGAGGGGGCGCTAGAAAACTACCAACCTGGCATTCAATGCGATCCAGTGCATGCATATTCGGATAAGGCTCGAAGGTCAGGGTCACGCCTCGCCCGGCCTGAATTTCCCTGATCTCCGTATCGGATATTTTGAAATTGAGTTCGGAATGGCCGGGAGTGATGTGGTCCTGATCCTCCCCGGCCGGGAGGGTTCGCTTGACCATCAGGGTCAGCGGATAAGAGAGGTCATTGGACGGGCCGCCGGTGTACCACACCCTGTACCCCAGTATCAGATCCCCATTGGGGAGGTCGCTGTCCGAAATGGCAAAGGAGAAGCTGCTGCGGGCTTCTTCCCCAGGTTCCAGGGTTTTCTCTGCAAGTACCTTCATCCCCACTATAGAAAGCACCTCAATCTTGTCTCCGGGTTTCGCGGGCCAATTCTTGTCCACCGACACGGTCAGTCCTCTGGCCAGCAACCAGAGCGGAATACCACCGTCATAGCCCGCAAATGCAGGGGACATCCCAGGGACGCGCAGCGTGTCAAGAAACTTGGGTTTGACCGGCGAGGGCTTCTTGGGTTTGGTCGTGGCGGGCTTGCTGTTCTTGGTAGGCATGGCTTTCTCCAATAGAAAGTTGTCACGCGTGACAGGAAATGCTCCTGCGCTTGGACCTATCAAACGCCGTTAAAGAAGGATTTGGCTACTGTCATAATTAACAGGTGGCGACGGGCGGACGGCGCGCAGCACGCCCGGTCAGGAACCTTGCAGGATTTGCACTTGACGGCGCAGCGATTCGTTCAAATCCACGGAGCGGGCCCTGACAACAGAGGCGGACTCGGATTCGTACACGAAATACAGATCAGGGGCGTAGCCCACGAACGGTTGAAGATCCGTACCGGTGAGCGCCCACTGAACCGGCTGCCCATCCGACCAGAACGATCCCACCGGCTTCGTCACGCTGAAGAGGATGATTTCGTTGAGTGATTTCACGTAACGCAGGATCAACGTGAGGGTATCTGTCGGTTTGCGCCAGGCGTACCAGGGGATATTCACAACGAGGGAGTTTTCTATGAACACCGTATCTTCAGGGTATTTTTCGAAATAGGGCGCCTCCAATCGAATGACCGACCCCACGACTTCAGCGCAGGTCTGCTTGGAAACGTAAGGGGTCAAGTCGTCTGCCCGGATCAGTTCATAACTGATCGCCACCCATCCTCCGGCCGCAGCACGGACTTTGCTGTAGGGCACTTCATGATAGGTCGCGGTGCCAGCCCTGGTGATCACTTCGATGCGTCGGTGCACCACCTCACCTCCAAGCGGAGGGTAGGCCTTGAAGGTGATCACATACCAGTCTCCCGTCCTGCCGATGTGCCCAGGGGTGTACATGCCAACCTTCAAGTTGGCGCCATTGAGTCTTTCGATATCGATATAGCCCGGCTGATCGTCGGACTGGATGAATGGGCCTTCCCGTTGCGCATTGTCGAGCGCCACCACTACGCGGGTGTACTTGGATCGTGGTGTTGAGGCGTTGCCGACGAGGTCGACGATGTAAAACCCCACCAGCAGGCCATCACTGTCACCGGCTTTAATCATCTGGGCGTGATTAATCACAATAAGGGTCGCCTGGCCGACGCCTGCAACTTTCTGCACGACGTTCAGGCTGCCCCATTGGAAGTGGATGCGATCGCTTGGATGCATATTCGGGTAAGGCTGAACGATTACGCTGACGCCTTTGGCTGCCTCGGGCGGATAGACTTCCAGGGCCGAGAGTGTGTATTTGAGTTGCGAGTGACCCGGCTCAAGCTGATCCAGGTCTTCGCCCGCCGGCAGTTCGGTTTTTACCAAGATACTCAGGGGATAGGATGCCTCGTAGTCGTCGCTGCCTCTGTAATTCACCACGTAACCCAGGCGTAGTTCTCCGTCGGGCAGCTTTTCCCGTGGAATGGAAAAAAAGTAACTGTGGTGTTGTTCCTCTCCCGCCCGGACCGGCTTCATCGCCAAGGACGTCATACTTGGCATCATGACGATATTGATGATGTCGCCAGGACTGGCAACCCAACTGTTATCCACTCGGACCGTCAGCCCGGAGACCATCAGCCAGTCGGGAATCCCTCCGTCGTAACCGTCCACATTGGGAGTCATGCCCGGGATCGACAGGCGAGGAAGCTGCTTGGGCTGCCCAGGGGAGGTCTTGGCGCTTTCAGTGCTCATGCTCTTTATTCTCCTGAACAAGTCCCTGAATGGGGGGGCTGACGCTGTTAACGATTTACCTGCCTCTGGCGATATCAAATACCCACGTTTTCGCGCTGACAACTGTCAGAATTCACAGGTGCTGACAGACGGTCGTGGGTATCTAAGGTGCCACGCCATCGGTCGCCACCTGTTAATTCTGACAGTTGCCAACACCCTGCTACTGGATGTCTGATTTCTCTCAAACCCATGCCCAGTGCGCAGGGGAATGCCGAGGAAACCAGCATGGCCAAGTATCGCGCTCAACCTCCCAGTCTGATCTCCGAGCTGCCCCCGGTGGATATTCCGCTGATGCAACCGCCGATTGCAGGAGATTTGGAGGAGGCCGACGGGGGGATTGGTGTGTCGCATACCCTGAGACCCCTGGTCGTGCATATCGACAGACCAAGCAGTACGCCTGAAGGAACGTTCTTCGAATTGTTCTGGGGCGGCGGTGATCCGGTCGCGTACAACCTGATCCGCGAGGGCGACCAGAACCTGACGCGCATTCCCTTCACCGTGCCCTATGACAGTATTCGCGAGCCGTGGGCAGATCCGGTGTACGTCCGGGTTATTCGCAGCAGCGGAAACGAATCCCGAACCCAGCCTTTGCGTTTGAGGGTCAACCTGCAACATCCGGGTGGACAAGACCCCAATCCCGCCCCCGGAAATCAGGGCTTGGTCTTTGAACTTCCAGACGATGTGAGGCTGGGCGGGGTCAGTGCCGATCGGGCCAGGCAGGGCGTTGAGGTGGTCGTCCGGCATTGGCTGAACATGGCCGCCTATGACCTGCTTATCCTCGTCTGGGGCTCGGTGCGAATCGAGCGGTTGATCCTGCCCGCCGAAGTCGGGCGGGATATCACCTGCATGCTCGACGAGGATGCAATCAAGGAAGCCGGGGACAGCGACTTGCTGCCAGTGGCCTTCCAGGTTCGCGGACCGACCGGCAACTACCCCGATCCCTGGGCGCCCTGGTCGACCACGGTATTGGTTTCGGTGTACCTGGCAACTGACCGCCTGGACGCACCCTGGGTGCAAGTACCCGAGACCGACCGAGAAATCGATCTGGAAATACTCGGCACTCGGGACGCACAAATCGGCCTGACCGTCGGCGGGGCCGATGCTCGTGTCTACAGTCATGTTTTTCTGTACTGGAACGGGGTAAGTGCCCAGGGCAGTTCGGTTCATTACTTTGAGGATCGGCCACTGTCAGGCGCCAAGGGTTACTTTTTCAATATCGGCAACGCCTTGGTCAGTGCGATCGCCCAAGGCAGTGCGGTGGTGTACTACGAGTTGAAAGGCGCTGGCTTGCCTGACAAACGCTCGCATAACCGTTATCTCACGGTGATCGGCGAGATTGTCAGATGGCCGGCACCGACCGTAGACCAAGCCCTGGGAGAGGATCTGGACCCAGGCTTGCCGTTGATTACGATCCGCTTCCCTGTGCAGGCGAGTTGGGTTAGCACAGACAGGGTACAAGTGACCATCCTGGCCAGCGACGCCGGCGGCACCGTCGATTACACGGCAGGACGGCTCGTGGGCCAGGTTACCCCCGGCGATGATATGACGTTCGATGTGCCGGGCACTGAGCTCAAGCGTTTTGACGGGCGTTTTATCGACGTGTTCTACAGCGTGACACGGGGCAATGAACTGCCTCAGGAATCCCTGCGCCAGCTATATCAGGTGCACCTGCCGAATGAGATGCCTGTTCCCGAATTGATCCAAGCCACAGGCTCAGGTGTTTCGGTGACCCTTGCGCCGATGAATGCGCAAAATGGTGCAACGCTGAAAGTCAGTTTTTTGCCGATGTACACCACTGACAGCATCAAGGTCACGATGGAAGGGACTGCCGGTGCGGGGTCACCGGTTATTGCGGCGAAGAACGGTTTGACCAGTGGTGTGGTGACGTTTGATATTCCCAAGACGGCGATTGCGGCGAATATCGGCAATACCCACACGATGTTTACCCTCAAGTACGAGCTCACCCGTGGAAATGTCGTTCGGCCGTCGTCGGTGTTGACGGTAACAGTGACCCCGATACCTGCGAGCGAACTGGCGGGAACCGTAGTCCAAATCAATGAGGCCAACCCAGCGACGAAGGTGCTGGATCTATCGACCGGAACGGGGAACAGGAGACTGCGGGTCGGCACCTGGCCGTTCATTGCGACCAATTGCCCGGTCTGGATTGAGTTCAAGGGTTTCAAAAGCGGAGGGGTGGTGCACAACCTCAAACATTGGAACGGTGGGGGGGCCTATGTGAATACGACCTGGTTCAACCAAGGGTGGTGGGAGAGTCCAATCAGTTATGCGGCCTACTTGAAAGAGTTAGGGGACAACACGCAACTGACACTGCATTTCAAGGCAGCTTTAGTTCCTGGCGTGACGGAGGCCAATGCCATTGTCTTCCCGCAGGTGACCTACACCGTCAAAAGTGCTCCGCCCCCGTTGGTATTTGATACTTCTCCAGCAACGCTGGCAGGTAAGGTGTATGTGATTCGAGGGTACTCACATGCGCTTCCATCCTGGCCTGCCGGAACGACCATGCAACGGCAGGCAACAGGAGGACAGCCGGGTTACTACTATTCATCTTCCAATCCAGCCGCCGCGTTTGTGAATCCCACCACAGGTGTTGTCCAGGTGAGCGGAAGAGGTGTTACGACGATAACGGTCCGAGATCAAAAGCAACAAACTGCAAGCTATACATTGACCGTGACCAACGCTATTGCGGTTATTCCACTTGCTCGAGATTTTCTTGAGGATGTTCGTAATGCGCTTGCAAGGGAAGGCGCAAGTATGCCGAGCATGGCTCAGTTACGCGAAATTTATAATACTTATGGGGCAAGATGGCCATTGGACAGTGATGCTCACTGGTCTAGTGATAGAGCGCCTGGCGATAACAGCTATTATTGTTTGAAATTTTCCGATGGCAGCCAAAGCGCTGTAGACGGTCGCTTCAGAGGGTCTGCCGTTGGAATAAAGGTATAACGTCTACGAGGTAATACAGTTGAAAGGCGAAGCAGGTTACGTTGAATCAATCTGCTTCACCTTATCTGAATCCTAAGCACGACATACAGTCAGCAAGCGCACTCAAACAACCTCCAGGTAAGAACTGTGGATCGCCCGCGCCACCCCCCGCACCGTTTCGATGAATTCCGTGAGACGGCTATGCAACCCATCCTCCAGAATTTCATCAATCCCCGTATACCGCAGCCGCGCCTCGAACTCCGCCGCCAACCGCTGCGCCGTGCGCCCGTAACTGCCAGGCAGGTCGGCGAGGATATGACTCAACTCTTCGATACAGGCATGCAACGAACGCGGCACATCGCTGCGTAGCAACAGCAACTCGGACACCGACCGCGCATTCAGCGCATTCGGATACAGCTCCGTATACGCCTCGAACGACGATAACGCGCGGAGCAGGGCGCTCCACTGGTAATAGCCGCGTGCCGACAGGTCGCTGACTTCTTCCGACTCTTCGCCGAACATCTCATAGCGTGCATCCAGCAGGCGCAAGGTGTTGTCCGCGCGTTCGACAAAAGTGCCCAGGCGAATGAACCGATAGGCGTCGTTGCGCATGATGGTGCCCGAGGTGGCGCCGCGGAACAGGTGCGAACGCTGCTTGACCCAGTCACAGAAGTGGCTGATGCCATGGCGTGCCAGGCCGCCGGCGGCGATGCTGCGCATTTCCAGCCAGGTGGCGTTGAGGTTTTCCCACATGTCGGCGGTGATGCGCCCGCGTACAGCATGGGCATTGCCCCGCGCGGCGCGCAGGCAATTGTAGATGCTGGCGGGGTTTTCTTCGTCGAGGGCGAAGAAGTGCAGCATGCGCTCGGCATCCAGGGTTTGATGGCGCTCCAGGTAACTGTCCAGGGTGCCGCTGCTGAGCAACGACATCGCCAGTTCGTCCAGGCCATCGCTACGCCCGGCCTGGGGCATCAGCGACAGCGAATAACTGACTTCGAGCATGCGCGCCAGGTTCTCGGCGCGTTCCAGGTAACGGGACATCCAATACAGATCTGCGGCGGTTCTACTCAACATACTCAGCCCTCCACCACCCAGGTGTCCTTGGTTCCACCGCCTTGCGACGAGTTGACGATCAACGAGCCCTCACGCAATGCCACCCGCGTCAGGCCTCCCGGCACCAGGCGGGTTTCCTTGCCCGAGAGCACAAAGGGCCGCAGGTCGATATGCCGGGGCGCGATGCCGTTTTCGACAAAGGTCGGGCAGGTGGACAGGCTCAGGGTCGGTTGGGCGATATACGCATGGGGGCGGGCCTTGATGCGTTGGCGGAAATCTTCGATCTCGGCCGCCGTGGCCGCTGGGCCGACCAGCATGCCGTAGCCGCCGGAGCCCTGGGTTTCCTTGACCACCAGTTCGGCCAGGTTGGCCAGCACGTGGGACAGTTCATCGGGCTTGCGGCACTGGAAGGTCGGCACGTTTTGCAGGATCGGCTCTTCATCCAGGTAAAACTTGATCATCGCCGGCACATAGGGATAGATCGATTTGTCGTCCGCCACGCCGGTGCCGATGGCATTGGCCAGCACCACATTGCCGGCGCAGTAGGCCGCGACCAGCCCTGGCACGCCGAGCATCGATTCGGGATTGAACGCCTGCGGGTCGAGGAACGCGTCGTCGATACGCCGGTAGATCACGTCCACCGCCTTGGGCCCGTCGGTGGTGCGCATGAACACCTTGAGGTCGTGCACGAACAGGTCGGCGCCTTCCACCAGTTCCACGCCCATTTCCCGGGCCAGGAACGCATGTTCGAAGAACGCGCTGTTGAAGCGCCCGGGCGTCAGCACCACCACGTTGGGGTTGTCCAGGCGGCTGGCGCTTTTCAGGGTCTTGAGCAGCAGGTTGGGGTAGTGGTCCACCGGCGCGATGCGCTGCTTGGCGAACACTTCGGGGAACAGGCGCATCATCATCTTGCGGTCTTCGAGCATATAGCTCACGCCGCTGGGGGTGCGCAGGTTGTCTTCGAGCACATAGTAGGTACCGTCGCCGTCGCGTACCAGGTCCACCCCCGAGATGTGGGAATAAATATCGCGGTGCAGGTCCAGGCCGACCATGGCCTTCTGGTAACCCTCGTTGCCCAGCACCTGGTCGGCCGGAATGATCCCGGCCTTGATGATGCGCTGGTCGTGGTAGATGTCGGCGAGGAACATGTTCAGCGCATTGACCCGCTGGATACAGCCGCGCTCGATCACGCTCCACTCACTGGCGGGGATGCTGCGGGGGATGATGTCGAAGGGGATCAGGCGCTCGGTGTCCTGCTCGTCGCCATAGAGGGTGAAGGTGATTCCCGCGCGATGGAACAGCAAATCGGCTTCGCGGCGACGCTGGGCCAGCAATTCCGGCGGCGTGTTGGCCAGCCAGCGGGAGAAGTCCTGATAGTGCGCACGGCACACGCCGTTTGCGTCATTCATTTCATCGAAGAAAGATCGAGCCATTCCAGTACCTTGTCAGTGCCGAGGGACGCATGGGGTGGCACTGCCGCTTTAAAAAACGCATTTTTTATGAGCCCGTGGCTGATGGTGCCACCGGGCCTGGTCCTTACTTTCTTATGGGGTCGGCTCTGGGTCGGGGGGTAACGAATGTTCCTGTATTCGGGCAGATGAATGGATAAAGCAATGCGTGTGCCGGAATGGGCATCCCGCGCTGATTTCCCTTTGTGGTGAGCCCGCTCACCACAACAAGCTCGCTCGCCACAGAAAAAAGGCCGGCCATGACAAGGCTGCTCACCATAAGGGAGCGGCTTTCGCACCGTGATGGTGCAACAACAAACTTGAACTTCGCCACGGCCCGATTCTTCTAAGGGGTTTGAGCCCAGCAGGGAGCACGGATGTGCCCAGAATCATTTCACCCGACACCCCGGAAGCGAACCTGGCCGACCACAGCGAGCACAACGCCAAGATCTTCGGCTCGCCCAAGGACCGCCTGGACTTCTACCGTCGCGAAATCCAATACGAAACCACCATCCTCGCCAACCGCACCGATGCCTACCTGACGGCGCAGTCGTTCCTGGTGATTGCCTTTGTCTCCGGCATGGGCAACCTCAACCCCGAGTGGGGCAAGTTGTTCACCCTGGTGGTGCCGGTGTTCCTGACGCTGCTCGGCATACTCAGTTCCCTGAATGCCTGGCCGGGGATCCGCGCCGCGTACGAAATCATCGATCACTGGCACTACAAGCAGAGCGAACTGCTGCGCAGCGAGCCGGTGATGGGCATGGCCTACGATGAGTCGCCGCTGTTTTCCGAAATGGAGTCCTCCCATAAGGGCTATCGCAAGTCGCTGCTGTTCTCCATGCGTGCGCCGTGGCTGTTCATGGTGTTCTGGGTGTTGCTGGGGGCGTACGCGTTTTATATCCAGGTGGATAACCCGGGCTCTTAAGCAGTTGGAACTTCAGCGGCCGGCACGGGACCTTACCTTTACGCAGTCTGCGTTTTTCAAACGAGGTGAGCCATGAGCACAGACAAAGACCCCCAGACCAGCAACCGTAACGACCCGGCAATCGACGGCGGCGAACCGGCCCCAGGCACGGCGGCCGATGCACCGAAAGACCCGAAACCCGCCGCCGACCCCAAGGCCAAGGAAAACGACTACAGTCCAGACTTCAAGCCTGAGCGCGAGCCCAAGCCTGAAACCGATGCCGATATCGACACCCAGGGCGGTTAGAGGAGACGATCATGTCCAAAGAACTGGAAGAAGAACTCAACGATCCGGGCAATGAAGACCCGGGTTCCCTGATGGATGATGCAGAAGTACCGCTCAATGATCTGGATGACGCGGCGGATGTGGGCAATACCGAAAAGCCCGATTAATCCCGGCCCTGTAGCTGTCGAGCCCTGGCAAGGCAGCTGCGGGTATGAACAATGTCTCGGCCGTTGAAGCAAACGGTAACGACTGAAGCTGGAACACTCTCGTCAGCCAAGCACACACACCTCAGACAGCATCGCAGGAAGACAGCTGCGCGGCTGGGGAACATTTCCCTCACTCCCTACCGATCTTGGCCGATTATGACTTTTTCCACCACTACCGCCGCCGCCCGCCCCATAAACACTGCGCCGATAAGTGCCAATTCTTGGGAGGATTCCGAGGACACCTTTGTCATTAAAAATGCCAGGGAAAAATTCAACGAGAGCCTGGTGAAGGACTTGAACAGCGGCAAAATGCCGCCTGACGTCAACAACCTCCTCGAGGCCGTGCTGTCGCCAGGCCAGGCAGGCCTGCCCAACGTGCAAGTCAGGACCTTCGCCGTGGATGGTGTTCAAGCCAAGGACATCATATTCATTCAACGGGTACCGCTTGTACCTGATGGGCCTGACATCGTGCTTTATGTTCCGGAGAAAGACGGCAGTTCATACCAGTCTTTCAATACTGTCGAAGACATGAACGCCTGGTTGCAAACACGCGCTGACGACCCCAGGCTACTCAAGGCATTTACCCGGCACTTTGCGCGGGACAGCGCTCCCGAAAAACAAGCCCATGTCGCCGATACACTGATTCGATTCAGAAACCATGACATCAATGCCGTCGTCGGGCCTTATGCCAACGAAGGTGACGATATATTTGTCCGACTGGACAAGGGGCCGTCCGCACCGCCCGCTGCGGTCAACGGTTTGACAAGGCTTGAGGAAGAACAGATATCCCCCGAAGGGCGGGTGCTTTATTCAGGACTGCGACCGGATGGTACAAAAGTACTCTTTGAATATGACGCCTACGGAAACCTTCAAGGTGGAGATAAAAAGGGCAATTTCTATTTTGTTAAAAACGGCTTGAACAGCCCCAGGCCGCTGGTGCCGATGACGGAAAGTGCATTCAAGCAAACGGTTCGGAACGAAGCGCTCGACAATATCGGTGCAAACGATACGCGGGGGCTCTACGAAGAACTGTTGAGGCACCTTGAACATCCCTCCGCCGGCATCGCCGATGCCCTGCAGGCGTTCGGGGTGAATAAGAACGCCGCCGATGCCACAGAGCGGTACCTGGACAATCCCTTCAGCGCGCTGCTGGTTGATTTGAATACCCGCAACCAGATCGGCAAGGTATTCGGCGTTGACAAGCAAACCATGGACTCGGCATTGAAAGGGGTCGGCGATTTGGCGCAACGGTTCGTTCCTGTTTATGGACAGGCGAGGAGCTTGGGATCGTTACTTGCCAAAGCGATCAGGAATGAGCCTCTCAGTGTTCAGGAGACACGGGACCTTGCTGATAACCTGGCGTTGAAACCCGACAGCCCGGCATTAAAGAACCTGCCTGCAGCGCAGACGCCTGGCAAGCCCTCCGTCGCCATGCCGGTGCAAATGAACGCCCATTAATCTGCCCCCCGCTGGATCTCACCGCTCCAATAACAAGCGCTCCAGTGCTGTCGCGGGTAATGGCCGACTGAACAGATAGCCCTGGATCTGATCACAACCGGCCTCTTTCAAAAACGCCAGTTGCGCCTGGGTTTCCACGCCCTCGGCCACCACCCGCAGGCTCAGGCTGTGGGCCAGCTCGATAATGGTGCGGGTGATCGCGGCGTCCTGGGGGTTACTGGTGACCTCGCGGATAAACGCAATATCGATCTTCAGCGTGTCGATGGGAAAGCGTCGCAGGTAGGCCAGGCTGGAATAACCGGTGCCGAAGTCGTCGATGGAGATCTTCACGCCCATGGCGCGCAGGCGTTGCAGGCTGGCGATGGTGTGCTGGGTATTCTCCATCAGCGAGCCTTCGGTCAGTTCCACTTCCAGCCAATGGGGTTCGACGCCGGTCTCAGTGAGAATGCGCGCGATATCGGCAATCAGGTCGCCCTCGATCAACTGATGGCCGGAGACGTTCACCGACACCTCGACGGCGCCAATCGCGCTGCGCTGCCACATCGCAATCTGCTGGCATACGCTGCGGATCACCCAGCTTCCCACCTCCACGATCAAACCCAGGCTTTCCAGGACGGGCACGAACACCGCCGGCGATACCGCGCCGTAGCCTGGGCGCTCCCAACGCAGCAGTGCCTCCAGGGCGCAGATCTGCCCGTCGGCCAACGCGACTTTTGGCTGGTAGTGCAGGGTGAACTCATCGTGCTTCACGGCCTGGCGCAGGGCGTTTTCCAGGTCCTGGCGGGCCAGGTCGTGCACGTTCATGCGCGTGCTGTCACCGGCATGTTGGCGCAGTTGCTGTTCAAGCAACTGGCTATGGCGCTTGAGTTGATCGCCGTGGCTCTTGAGCCGCAGCAGGTTGCGCACCCGCAGCCACAGCTCGACCCGTTCCACCGGCTTGCTGATGAACTCTTCAGCACCGGTTTCCAGGCCACTGACCCGCGCACTCGACTCGCTGAGGGCCGACAGCATGATGATCGGAATGCTCGCCGTGGCTGCGTCGCCCTTGAGCTGGCTGGCCACTTCGTAGCCGTCCATGCCTGGCATCATGATGTCCAGCAGGATCAGGTCTGGTGGTTGCTTGGCCACCAGTTGCAAGGCTTCCTCGCCGCTGCCTGCACTCAGGGTCCGGTAGCCCTCGTGTTGCAACAGGGTTTCCAGCAGCTTGCGAACCTGGGGTTCGTCATCAACGATCAACAGCGTTGCGGGTTGGCTGGCCATGGAGAGGACTCATCTGAGGGGGGCGAGGGTTGTGTGTTGCAACAGCGTGTCGATCACCTGGTACAGCTCTTTGTAGCGCAGCGGCTTGCTGATGTAGGCATCGCAACCGGCCAGCCGGGTCTTTTCACGGTCTTCCTTCATGGCCATGGCGGTGAGGGCAATCACCGGGATATGGGCGGTGTGCGGGTCCTGCTTGAGCAGTGCGGTAGCGGCCAGGCCATCCATGCCAGGCAGCTGGATGTCCATCAGGATCAACGCCGGTTGGGCTTCGCGGGCCAGGGTCAGGCCGCTCTCGGCGTCGGCGGCCCACACCACCGTGTGGCCGGCGTTGACCAGCAGCAGCCGGGCCAGGCGCATATTGGCCTCGTTGTCTTCGACGATCAGGATATGGGCCATTCAGCCTCCGTGCCCCGGTGGAGTGGCAGCCACACCACAAAACGAGCGCCCAGGCCTTCACGGCTGGCCACCGCAACGCTGCCGCCATGCAGGTCGGTGAGTTGCTTGACCATCGCCAAGCCCAGGCCGGTGCCTTCGAATTTGCGCGCCAGGCTGCTGTCGATCTGGCTGAAGGCCTTGAACAGCTTGCCCATGTCGTCCTCGGCAATACCGATGCCGGTGTCGCTGACGCTCAATTCGAGGAACTGCTGGTGGGCGCTGGGTTGCAGGACAAACCCGTGCATCGGCCAATCGCCGGGCACTCGCCCGACCTGTTCGCGGGCCACCTGGCGCACCGCCAGGGTCACGGAACTGCCGTGCTCGCTGAACTTCACCGCATTGGCCAGCAGGTTGTAGATGATCTGCTTGGTCTTGCGCAGGTCCAGGGCCAGTGTGCCGAAGTCGCCCTGGCTTTCGAGCTTCAACTGGATGCGTTGCAGGGCGGCTTTTTCGCGCACGATCAACAGGCTGTTGGCGAGCAACCCCGCCAGTTCCACGGACTCCAGCTCCAGGTCCATCATCCCGGCTTCGACCTTGGACAGGTCGAGAATGTCGTTGATCAGCGACAACAAGTGCTGGCCGCTGGTAAAGATGTCGCCGATGTATTCGCGCTGGGTCTCACTCATGTCGCCCACCAGCCCGTCCTTCAACGCCTCGGAAAAACCGATCACCGCATTCAGCGGTGTGCGCAATTCGTGGGACATGGTGGCGAGGAATTCGGATTTCATATGGCTGGCATGTTCCAGCTCCAGGTTCTTTTCCTCCAGCGCGCGCTCAAAGCCTTTGCGCTCGGCTTCTTCCTGTTTGCGTGCGGTGTTGTCGGTACCGATCAACAGGTAACCGATGATGGTGTCATGACGGTTGCGCAGCGCCGTCACCGAGACCATGGCCGACAGGCGGCTGCCGTCCTTGCGGATATAGGTCAGCTCGTAAATATCCTCGATGCCACGGGAGGCCTTGAACACCAGGGCTTCGAAACCCGGCGTGATCGGCGTGTCCAGCTCCAGGCTGAGGGCGGCGGCGCGGGTGATCAGTTCGGCGGGGTCGGAGATATCGGCGGGGGTGATGCGGTTGAGGACATCCTCGGCGGCATAGCCGAGCATGCGTTCTGCGCCGACATTGAAGATCTGGATCACGCCCTTTTCATCGGTGGCGATGCTGGAGAAGTAGGCGCTGTTGAAGATTGCGTCTTGCAGGGCACCGGTTTTCAGCAGGGTCTTCTGGCGTTTGAATTCGACGATTTTTTCGGCCCGCGATTGGGCTTCAAGCGGTGGTCCAGTGACGGGTTTGTCCATGGCGGTGTTTTCCAGGCAGATCGGCCCGGCCGTGTCGATGACAGGGCCGCAGAGCATGCTCACAGAAAATCGCGTGGACGCGATGAGGAGGAGATGAGATCCCCGGACAATAGCAGATACCGCCCGCACTACGGTATGGATACCCTCAAACGGGTGTACGCCGACACAGGGCGGCGCGGCTTAGAGCACTCAGGTGCTGATGACTTGGTTATCGACATCTATCAATTAGTTAGTTGGGTGTTGCAATACGCAGGTTTAATTCGACGCCTTTTTGGCGAGCGCATGACCGCTAATAATCAGTTACTTTTGCGCGCTCCCGTAATAGAGCGAATTGATATGGCCAACTGTTATTTATGACAGTGTCAAAATTAATCTGCCGGGCGTAGTGTCGAGCCTATCCAGCTTAGTCTGTGTAGAGATTTTTACGCGCTGGCTTTCAAGCTGGCACTACGTTACTAAAGAGGTGATCATGGAAAATAACATGTTTACTTTCCCTTTGGAAAGCCTGGACTTGGATACAGAGTCATCATCCGCGAATTATTCCAGTACTCGATACTTTCGGATGATTATTCTGGAACTTTTTCACGGGGCAAATGTAATTGCTATCTCTGGTTTCGAGGCCAGAAGTGAAACTGGCGCAATCATCGACAAATCAACATGGTGCATACATGAGGTCACCAATCAAAATGCTTCGAATTTGGCGGAAAATGTCCTGGATGAAAACCCAGAAACTTTCTGGTCCACTGATAATTTACCTGAGTTGCGAGGTCACTACATTACTATCGATATGGGGCGCGAGCATACTATCGGCTCTATTTGTTATATTCCGGTGCAAAATACAATTCGAACAACTCACGGTCGAATAAAATCCTATGCATTGGCTTTTTATAATGATCACACAGGCTGGCGAACCGTTAAACATGGAAGTTTTAATCCCGGAAACGCGCCTCAAGATATCGTCTTAATTCAATATACGGATAGGCAGGACCTGTTTTTCATTTCCAGAAAGCATTCTCATGTCGAGGACATGATAGACAGAGGTTTTTCTGCTCCCAGAGCCGAGTTTGAACCAACAGGTCTCTACTGTTCAGCAACCGGCTCCTTCTATGTATATATAGAGAGGGATCTGCCGGGCAATATCGACATCGAGCTATTCATTGGAACAATGGGCCGTCAACCGACGCCGTCCCGGTACAAGTTAACAAAAGGGGCAAATATCATAACGCCGGGACGAGAGGGACTTCTGTATGTCTCAACGATCCATCCAGATCGAAAATTTCTAGTCCCTATCTCTTTCAGAAACGTCAGTCGCTCAGCTTATTATGTGCTCGGAAAAACCACTCGGGACGAATGGCGTCTCGCGCTCGCCACGTCGGCACATATTCCGGTCGCTCAGCTTTCAAGTGGAAAAGCCATCATCGCCATAACGGTAGCTAATGCCAGAAAGTATGAAGATGAAAATATTGATGAGCTCCTGAATAGTTATAATCGGATTATTTCCAGGGTCGACGAGGTGTGCGGGCTTAATCAGAGTGATAGCACAACCCTTCATTGGCCGACCCAGTCCTATTACCAACTTAACGAGAGCGATAGCGATGACGTATATATGTATGCCAGCTACTACCATATAGGATTTCATCGCGAAACGGCACATGCTTTCATCACGGTGGGGGGGTTAACAGGGTACAACGGTTGGGGGCCTTGGCATGAGATTGGGCACTGGTGCCAAATGCCTCTGTGGAACTGGATTGGCACTACGGAATCAACAAATAATGTGATAGCTGCGGCAATGGAGTCTTTGTTTGGAGTACAACCGACCTATATAGATAGGTACGGTGGAAGAGAGCAGGCGGAGAGGTGGCTGGAACGAGATGATAAAAAAATAGAAACGGCGGGCAATATGATTAACTTTGTCATGTTTAATAGGCTCACAGAACTATTTGGCACAGGATTTTATCCAATGCTCTATAGGGAATACAGAAGGGTTTTCAAGAATCCTGACTTCATCAGAGACACGACGACCTCAGACCTTCGGCGAGATATGTTCGCGTCCATTTCGTCAAAGTGCGCCGGTAAAAACCTGATTCGACACTTTGAGTATTGGGGGTTTGATCTGTCAGATCGTACAAAGCAGAGAATCGTCGACCTGAATTACCCCGAGCTTTAACCAAGTGGAAGGGGTTGAGTGCCATTCTCGCGCTCCATGGAGCCGACATGGGGCATGCCGCGATGCTGAGCATGGTGTGGACTGCTGGCGGTGAGTCGAAGGCATTGCCACGGCTGTAGAAACGCTCGAACAGCCGCTCACTCTGGCTTTCGTCGATGCCAGGCCCCTGATCGTCGACGCTCGGAACCCCATCCCCTTGCTGTTTTGCACAACCCCACGGTAATCATCCCATGCTCCGGGGAGAAGTTCGCGGCGTTGGTCACCAGGTTGGTCAGGGCGATGTTGATTGCGCCGGCATCGGTTGTGACGCGGTACTGGGCATCGTCGACATCGAACACCAGATCGAGGCCTTTGCTCAGCGGCCAGGGTGTCAGCTGAATAAGCGTTTCACGCACTGGTGGCGGTGGACCCCGACCTGGCCAAGCAACTCAAGCACTGGCATGAGTGGCCGGGCAGCGCCGGCTATTGGTTGATCGGCCTGCATGCTGCCGCGGGGCTGTTCCACCATTACTGGGTGCGTGACAACACCCTGGTGCGCATGCTGCCAAAACGTTAAAAATGCCGAAATTGCACTTTATGCGCTTGATGAAACGTTTCTTCTGGCGACAAACGGCCTGCGCAAGCGCTTGCGTAAGTAAATGTATCTGATTAGAGTCGGTGGCAATCGGCTCTGATCAAAGGGGGCTGAACGACAAAAATAATAAAACCAGGAGCTCATTGATGAGCCTTGAACCCTTGCTCGAGATGCAGGGCATCAGCAAAACCTTCAACGGTTTGCGCGTGCTCAAGAATGTCGGCCTGAAGGTCTACCCCGGCGAAATCCACGCCTTGATGGGGGAGAACGGCGCCGGCAAATCGACCCTGATGAAAATCCTCTCCGGCGCTTACCAGGCCGATCCCGGCGGTGAAATCCGCATGGCCGGCCAGGCCGTCGCCACCTTTACCCCCGCCACCGCCAAAGCCCTCGGCATCGCCGTGATCTACCAGGAATTGAGCCTGTGCCCGAACCTGAGCGTGGCCGAGAACATCTACCTGGGCCGCGAACTGCGCCGTGGCTGGACCATCGACCGCCAGGGCATGCAAGCCGGTTGCGTCGAAGTGCTGCAACGCCTGGGCGCCGAATTCACCCCGGCCACTAAGGTCAGCAGCCTGTCGATTGCCGAGCGTCAGCTGGTGGAAATTGCCCGGGCCTTGCACGCCCACGCCAGGATCCTGGTGATGGACGAACCGACCACGCCGCTGTCGTCCCGCGAGACCGACCGCCTGTTTGCGCTGATCAAGCAACTGCGCAGCCAGGGCCTGGCGATCATCTACATCAGTCATCGCATGGCCGAGATCTATGAACTGTCGGACCGTGTCTCGGTGCTGCGCGACGGCCAATACATCGGCGAACTGAGCCGCGACGCGCTGTCGGCCGAAGTCCTCGTGAAGATGATGGTGGGCCGCGATCTGTCCGGTTTCTACAAGAAGGAACACGCCGCCTACGACCCCGGCGCGGTGGTGATGCGTGTGCGTGATATGGCCGATGGCAAGCGCGTGCGTAATTGCAGTTTCGACCTGCATGCCGGTGAAGTGCTGGGTATCGCCGGGCTGGTGGGGGCAGGGCGCACCGAGTTGGCGCGGCTGATCTTCGCCGCCGATCCGCGCACCAGCGGCACCCTGGAAGTGGTGGGCAAGACCGTGACCCAACTGCGCAACCCGGCGGATGCGATTCGTGCCGGCGTGGTGTACCTCACCGAAGACCGCAAGGCCCAGGGCCTGTTCCTAGACATGAGCGTGGCCGACAACATCAACGTCTGCGCCTGTGTGCCGGATGCCCGCGCCGGTGGCGTGCTCGACCGTGGCCATGGCTTGAAACGTGCCAATGATGCAATCAAGTCACTGTCGATTCGCGTGGCGTCGGGCAAGGTCAATGTCGGCACGCTGTCCGGCGGCAACCAGCAGAAGGTCCTGCTGGCGCGGCTGCTGGAGGTCAAGCCCCACGTGCTGATCCTCGACGAACCCACACGCGGCGTGGACATCGGCTCCAAGTCCGAGATCTACCGCATCATCAATCAACTGGCGCAGGCCGGCGTGGGCATCGTGGTGATCTCCAGCGAGCTGCCGGAAATCATCGGCACCTGCGACCGGGTGCTGATCATGCGCGAAGGCCAGTTGGTGGCCGAAGTCGGCGGGGCCTCCGGCCACGTCATCTCCCAGGAACGTATTATTGACCTCGCCACCGGTGGCGATCAGGTGGTTGCCCATGGCTGATTCGATGATTGCAACAACAGGCAAGGCCGAACGTGCCCGCGAACTGATGCGCACCGTCGGCATGTTGCCGGTGTTGATTTTGCTGCTGGTGGGCTTCGCCCTGGCCAGCGAGAACTTCCTGACCATGCAGAACCTGTCGATCATCACCCAGCAGGCCTCGGTCAACGTGGTGCTGGCGGCGGGCATGACCTTTGTGATCCTAACCGCGGGGATCGACCTGTCGGTGGGGGCGATCCTGGCGGCGTCGGCCGTGGTGGCGTTGCAGGCGTCGATGTCGCCGCAGTTCGGCATGTTCGGGATTGCCGCCGGTATCGGCTTCGGCCTGCTGCTGGGCCTGGTCAACGGCGGGTTGATTGCCTTTATGCGCCTGCCGCCGTTTATCGTCACCCTTGGCGCACTCACCGCCATGCGCGGCCTGGCGCGTCTGCTGGCCGATGACAAGACCGTGTTCAACCCCGACCTGCCGTTTGCCTTTATCGGCAACGACTCGATCCTTGGCGTGCCGTGGCTGGTGGTGATCGCCGTGGCGGTGGTGGCGCTGTCGTGGTTCATCCTGCGCCGCACGGTGATGGGCGTGCAGATCTATTCGGTAGGCGGCAACCCCGAAGCGGCGCGACTCTCCGGGATCAAGGTGTGGAAGGTGCTGCTGTTCGTCTACGCCATGTCCGGCGCGTTGGCCGGGCTGGGTGCGGTGATGAGCGCCTCGCGCCTGTTCGCTGCCAATGGCCTGCAACTGGGGCAATCCTACGAGCTGGATGCGATTGCCGCCGTGATCCTCGGCGGTACCAGTTTTACCGGTGGCGTCGGCACCATCGGCGGCACGCTGATCGGCGCGCTGATCATCGCGGTACTCACCAACGGCCTGGTGCTGCTGGGGGTGTCGGACATCTGGCAGTACATCATCAAGGGCATCGTGATCATCGGCGCAGTCGCGCTGGATCGCTACCGCCAGTCCGGTGCACGGACCTGATTTCACTCATACAACAATCACAAGAGAGACCCGCATGAACCTTAAACGCATGTTTCCCGTCATTGCCTTGGCTGCCCTGATGTCCCAAGCCGCAGAGGCCCGCGAACTCAAGGCCCTGGGCATCAGCATGGGCTCGCTCGGCAACCCGTATTTCGTGACCCTGGCCGATGGCGCCACGGCCCGGGCCAAGGAGCTGAACCCCAACGTCAAGGTCACTTCGGTGTCGGCCGACTATGACCTGAGCAAGCAATTTTCGCAGATCGACAACTTTATCTCGTCCAAGGTCGACCTGATCCTGATCAACGCCGTCGACCCTTCGGCCATGGCCTCGGCGATCAAGAAAGCCCGCGATGCCGGCATCGTCGTGGTGGCGGTGGATGTGGACGCCAAGGGCGTGAATGCCACCGTGCAGACCGACAACGTCGAAGCCGGCAAGCTGGCCTGCCAATACCTGGTGGACAAGCTTGCCGGCAAGGGCAACGTGATTATCCAGAACGGCCCGCAAGTCACCGCCGTGACCGACCGCGTCAAAGGCTGTAAAGCCGCATTGGCCGGCGCGCCGGAGATCAAGGTGCTGTCCGACGACCAGGACGGCAAAGGCTCCCGCGAAGGCGGCCTGAACGTGATGCAGGGCTACCTCACGCGCTTCCCGAAAATCGACGGCCTGTTTGCGATCAACGACCCCCAGGCCATCGGCAGCGACCTGGCGGCCAAGCAGCTCAAGCGCAGCGGCATCATCATCACCTCGGTGGACGGCGCGCCGGATATCGAGAACGCGCTGAAGACCGATACCCAGATCCAGGCGTCAGCCAGCCAGGACCCATGGGCCATGGCGCAGACGGCGGTGAATGTCGGCAATGACCTGCTCAACGACAAGGCCCCGGCCGAAGCGGTGACCCTGCTCACGCCAAAACTGATCACCCGCGACAACGTCGGTACGTACAGTGGCTGGTCGAGTAAACATTGATAGCGTGAGAGGAACAGCGTCGTGGTGACCATGGATGACGTGGCAAGCAGGGCGGGGGTGTCGACGTCGACCGTGTCACACGTGTTGAACGGCACCCGCAAGGTCAGCCCGGCCACGGTGCTGGCGGTGCAGCGGGCGATCCAGGCGCTGGGGTATATCCCCAACACCCTGGCGCGCTCGCTGGCGCGGTCGAGTACCAACACGATCGGCGTGGCGATCTCGGCGCTGTCCAACCATTACTTCAGCGAGACGGTGCACGCGATTGAAACCGAGTGCGCCAAGCACGGCTACATGATGCTGTTTGTCGACACCCACGACGACCCGGAGCAGGAGCTGCGGGTCGTCATGGCGCTGCATCATCGGCGGGTCGACGGTATCGTGCTGGCGCCGTCGAACGGCTCGATGGCCCTGGAATACCTGCGCGCCAACGAGATTCCGGCGGTGCTGGTGGACCGCATGATGAGCGAGCAGTTTGACCAGGTCGGGGTGGAGAATGCCCAGGCCACCCAGGCCCTGATTGAGCACCTGATCGGTCACGGGCACCGCCGCATCGGCTTTATCGCCGGGCGCACGGGTTTCAGTACTACGGATGAGCGGGTAGCGGGTTACCGCGCGGCGTTGCACGCGGCGGGGCTGGCCTTCGATCCGCAGCTGCTGGTCAACGGTGGCTCCAACACCGAACCGGCGCGCCAGGCCACGGCGCAGTTGCTGGACCTGGCTTCGCCACCCACGGCGATCATGGCCGGCAATAACCTGATGACCCTCGGCGCGATGCACGCTCTGCGTGACGCGCAGCTTGAAGTGCCGAGACAAATGGCCCTGGTGGGCTTTGATGATTTTGACTGGGCGGATTTTTTCGTGCCGCGCCTGAGCCTGATCGCACAGCCGGTCAAGGCCCTTGGCGCCCGCGCGGTCGACCTGTTGCTGCAACGTATGGCGTCGCCTGACGCACCGCCCCAGAGCGTGCGCCTGGCGCCGACCCTGCAGTTACGTAACTCCTGTGGCTGTCCTTGATGGGAATAACACACGCATGAACAGTCCTGTTTCCCTGGGCATTGACCTGGGCACATCGGAACTCAAAGCCATCCTCATGGACGCCACGGGCGCGGTGCTGGCCCATGCCGGCGTGCGCTTGAGCGTGTCGCGCCGGCACAGCGGCTGGTCTGAACAGGCGCCGGAAGACTGGTGGCAAGCCTGCTTGCAGGCGTTGGCGCAACTGCGCGGACACGAGGCGTTTACCCGCGTGGCCTGTATCGGCCTGTCGGGGCAGATGCACGGCGCGGTGTTGCTGGGGGCGGACAACCGCGTGTTGTACCCGGCGATCCTGTGGGACGACTCCCGTGCCGTGGCCGAGGTCGAACAACTGGGTCCCGGCTTCGCCGACGTCACCGGCAGCCTGCCCATGGCCGGGCTGACCGCGCCGAAACTGCTGTGGCTGCAACGGCATGAGCCCGAGGTGTTCCAGGCGATTGACTGCGTGCTGTCACCCAAGGATTACCTGCGCTTGCGTTTGAGTGGCGAGCGCATCAGCGAGATGTCCGACGCGGCGGGTACGTTGTGGCTGGATGTGGCGCGGCGGGCATGGTTTACCCCTATGGTTCGCGCTACAGGCCTTACGCCCGGGCAATTGCCCAGGCTGGTGGAGGGTGGTGCGGCGAGCGCGTTGTTGACGGCCATGGGACTGGGCCTGTCAGTTGACGTGGTGATTGCCGGCGGTGGCGGTGACAACCCTGTGGCGGCAGTCGGCATCGGCGCGGTCAATGCCGGTGATGGCTTCATTACCCTTGGCACCAGCGCGGCCATTGTTGCGATCACCGATCACGCTGCAGGCAACCCGGCCAGTGCAGTGCACAGCTTCTGCCACGCGCTGCCCAACCGCTGGTACACCATGGGCGCCATGCTCGCCGGCGCCAGTTGCCTGCGCTGGGTCACACGGCTGACGGGTATGGCCGATGAGCAAGCGTTGCTGGAGCAGGTGCAGGTGCAATTGCCGATTGAGCAGCACGTGCCTTTGGAGACGCCGTTGTTCCTGCCGTACCTGGCCGGCGAACGCACACCCCACAACGATCCTTTGCTGCGCGGCGGCTTCATGAACCTGGGCCACGACTGCACACCGGCGATGCTCGGTTACGCGGTGATGGAAGGGGTGGGTTTCGGTTTGCTCGATGCGTTGCGCGCGGTGCAATCGACCGGCGCCGACGTTACCGCTTTGGCCCTGGTGGGCGGTGGTGCGCGCAGTGAGTACTGGGCGCAGCTGCTGGCGAATATCCTGCAGCGGGAAATCTTCACCTTGCAGGGCAGTGAATTGAGCGCGTGTATTGGCGCGGCAAAGCTCGGGTTTGTGGCGATGGGGCAGGGGGCTGAGTTACTCGCGGCGGGGATGCCGGTTAAAGCCCGGTACACACCTGACCTGATGCAGCAGCCGGTGTTGGCGGCGCGTTATCGCAAGTTTCAAAGTTTGCTGCCCGCCGCCAAGGCCCTTCACGACTAGGCTCCTGTTGTGCGTGGTGCTGTTGTGGTGAGCAGACCTGTTGTGGTGAGTGAGCTTGTTGTGGTGAACGGGCCTGTTGTGGTGAGCGGGCTTGTTGTGGTGAGCGGGCTTGCCCCGCGCTGGGCTGCGAAGCAGCCCCAATAAAGGCACCGCGTTTATCCAGGCATGGTGAGTGGTCAGGTTTAGGGGCCGCTTCGCGCCCCAGCGCGGGGCAAGCCCGCTCACCACAACAGCCCCGCTCACCACAACAGGCCTGCTTACTACAACAAGCCTGCCTGCCACAGGAAGCCTGCTTGCCCAAACAAGCCCGCTCACCACACCCGGCCCACTCTCCACAAGAATCGGTGTGTTGTTGTTCAGTCGTTGGTCAGCGGCGGCAAACGTCGCTTTACCGGGGTTTTCTTGACGATGGCGGTGTTGGTTTCGGCGTAGGCATTGATCCGATCCAGCAGGCTGTCGAGATGGTCCATGGTGCGCACATGCAGGCGTGCGATGAAGCAGTCTTCGCCGGTGACCTTGTCGCATTCGGTGAATTCGGGTATCGCCTGGATCTGCCGCTCCACCTCCTGCAATTTGCCGGGCAGGGGACGGATGCGCACGATGGCTTGCAGCAGGTAGCCGAAGTGCCTGGGGTCGATGTCGACGGTGTAGTGGGTCAGCACGCCACGTTCTTCCAGGCGGCGCAGGCGTTCGCCGACGCTGGGCGAGGACAGCCCGGTTTTGCCCGCCAGGGCCTTGAGGGACAACCGCGAGTCATCCGTCAAGGCGGCGATCAGTTGCTGGTCGATGGTGTCAATCATGGTGTTCGCCTAATAAGAAAAGGTGATTGCGGGATTCTGCCTTTTTTACCCACTGGAGCCGCTCACCAGCAGATTGCCATAATTGAGCCTCACTTGAGGAGCATCAATCATGGATTCATCCATCCGTCTCGGTTCGTGGGAAATGATCGCCGCCATGCTGATCTCGGGCACCATCGGCTGGTTTGTGCTGGTGTCCGGCGTGTCGGTGATCGAAGTGGTGTTCTGGCGCTGCGTGATCGGCGGCCTGACCCTGTTGCTGGTGTGCGCGCTGCTCGGCTACCTGCGCCTGGACCTGCTCAGTTGGGCCACGTTCGGCCTGGCGATGCTCAGTGGCGTGGCGATTGTCGGCAACTGGTTGCTGCTGTTCGAATCCTATTCCCGCGCGTCGATCGCCATCAGCACGGCGGTGTACAACGTGCAGCCGTTCATGTTGGTGATGCTGGCAGCGCTGTTCCTGGGCGAAAAGATCACCGTGCAGAAACTGGCGTGGTTGAGCGTGGCGTTCCTGGGAATGCTGGCGATCGTCACCGCCCATGGTAATCAGCCAACCGGCGACGATTATCTGGCGGGCATCGCCTTGGCGCTGGGCGCGGCATTGCTGTATGCGATTGCCGCACTGATCATCAAGCGTTTGAAGGACGTACCACCGCATTTGATGGCGTTGATCCAGGTGACCACCGGCGCAGTGTTACTGGCGCCCTTGGTGCCTTGGAACAGCTTGCCTGCCACCACCAACGCCTGGGCGGCATTGGTCACGCTCGGTGTGGTGCACACCGGCTTGATGTACGTGTTGCTCTATGGCGCGATCCAGAAACTGCCCACCGCCATCACCGGCGCACTGTCGTTTATCTACCCGATTGCGGCGATCTTCGTCGATTGGATTGCCTTCGGGCATCGCCTGGGCTGGCTGCAATGGCTGGGGGTGATGGCGATCCTGCTGGCGGCGGCGGGGTTGCAGCGGGGCTGGTGGTGGCCCCGCTCCCACAGGGTCAGTGCGTGCCCTGAAAGATGATATTTTCCGGGTTGAAATGCTCCACCACACTGCCCGGCTGCGGCAACCCAAGGATATGCCCCTTGATCTTGCCCACCACGTGCATCTCGCAGGGTTTGCAGTCGAACTTCAACGTCAGCACTTCATCGCCGTGAATCAACTGCATCGGCGCGACCTTGGTCTTCACCCCTGTCACCCCCTTGGCCTGTTTAGGGCAGAGGTTGAAGGAGAAACGCAGGCAGTGCTTGGTGATCATCACCGGCACTTCGCCTTTCTCTTCATGGGCTTCAAAGGCTGCGTCGATCAGCTTCACCCCGTGACGGTGGTAGAAGTCGCGGGCTTTCTGGTTGTAGACGTTGGCCAGGAACGACAGGTGCGCTTCCGGATACACCGGCGGCGGCGTGGTCTCGGCCTTGCGCCCGCCACGGGGGTGGGCGGCAACACGGGCGGCGGTCAGGGCTTCGATCACTTCGCGGCGCAATGCCTTGAGCTGCGAGTTGGGGATGAAGAATGCCTGCGGTGCATCCAGTTCGATGCGGGTGGCGTGATACTCGGTGGTACCGAGTTGGCCAAGCAGGTCGCGCAGGGTGTCCAGCGCCTGTTCCGGTTTGTTGGCCACGCCGAACGGGCCGGGCAGGGTGACGCTGGCGTGGATGCCTTCTTCGCTGGTGGCGGTGATTTCCAACTGTTCTTCGCGCAGACGTGCGACCCATGACAGGCCGATACGGCGTTCGGCCGAAGTCTTGAGCAACGCCTGCTGCCAGTTGTGGTCGAGGTTGCGGTTCAGCGGGTGGTTCGGGCGCAACTGATGCAGGCCGGCCGGCATTTCATTCGGCTCGACGCGATAGCGGTAGCGCTTCTCACCGTCTTCCTCGAACTCGCCCTTGGGCTCGGCGATGTTGGCGCGGAAGCCCACCACCTCGCGCTTGACCAGCACATTGAGGCCGTCGCCGTTGGACAGCGGCTCATGGGTGATCACTTGCAGGTCACGCTTGCCGGCTTTTTCCACCACACCCACCGGCAAACCGGTGAAGGTCGGGGTGTCGAAGGCGCCGATGTCGATCTTGCGGTCGCTGACAAAGTAGTCGGTGCTGCCACGGTGGAAGGTTTTTTCCGGGTCGGGCAGGAAGAAGTGCGCGGTACGGCCGCTGGACGCGCGGGCCAGGTCCGGACGGTCTTCGAGGATTTCGTCGAGGCGCTGGCGGTAATAGGCGGTAATGTTCTTCACATAACCCATGTCCTTGTAGCGGCCTTCGATCTTGAAGGAGCGCACGCCGGCTTCCACCAGCGCGCGCAGGTTGGCGCTCTGGTTGTTGTCTTTCATCGACAACAGGTGCTTTTCAAAGGCCACGACGCGGCCCTGGTCGTCTTTCAAGGTGTACGGCAGGCGGCAGGCCTGGGAGCAGTCCCCACGGTTGGCGCTGCGGCCATTTTGCGCGTGGGAGATATTGCACTGCCCGGAGAAGGCCACGCACAGGGCGCCGTGGATAAAGAACTCGATGGCGGCATCGGTCTCGTCGGCGATGGCGCGGATTTCCTGCAGGTTCAGCTCGCGGGCCAACACCAACTGCGAGAACCCGGCCTGGTCGAGGAACTTGGCGCGGCCCAGGGTGCGGATGTCGGTCTGGGTGCTGGCGTGCAGCTCGATGGGCGGAATATCCAGCTCCATCACGCCAAGGTCCTGCACGATCAACGCATCGACACCGGCGTCGTAGAGCTGATGGATCAGCTTGCGCGCGGCTTCGAGTTCGTTGTCATGCAAGATGGTGTTGATAGTCGTGAACACGCGGGCGTGGTAACGACGGGCGAATTCCACCAGTTGAGCGATATCGCTCACTTCGTTGCACGCGTTATGGCGCGCGCCGAAGCTGGGGCCGCCGATGTAGATGGCGTCGGCGCCATGCAGGATGGCCTCGCGCGCGATGGCGACATCGCGGGCAGGGCTGAGCAATTCCAGGTGATGCTTGGGCAAGGACATAGTTTTTTTAGTCAGGCTTGTCACGGTTGAGGCGCGCATTGTAGCTGTGAAATGCCTGACCGGCATTACTTCAGGCTTGAGCGGCCATCGCGGTGACTTCCACACGCATGCCGTCTACCGCCAGTGCAGCCACGCCAACCGCCGCGCGCACGGGCCAGGGCTTGGCAAAGAAGCGTTTGTAGACCTCATTGAAGGCGGCGCGGTCGGCCATATCGGTCAGATAAATGGTCAGGTGCATGACCCGGTCCATGGAGCTGCCGGCTTTTTCCAGCGCGACTTTCAGCGCTTGCAGGGTGCATTCGCTTTGCAGGGTGATATCGCCCAGTTCCAGGCTGCCGTCGGCGCGGGTCGGGATCTGGGTGGAGACCAGGATGCCGTTGAAACCGACAACGTCGGAGGAAATCGAGTCGGCATCCGGATCGGGGGTGTAGGACAGGTCGTGGTTGGCCATGGGCGCCTCTTGTTGGCAATAACGGAAAGGCGCCATGGTCCCCGAAAACAATCCCAGGGGCAAACCGCTGGCTTATACCCAGCGGCGGAACAACACGCTGGCATTTACGCCACCAAACCCGAAGCCGTTGGACAGCGCGTATTCAATCGCCATCGGCCGCGCATCACCGCGCACCATGTCCAGCCCCTCGGCCAGGTCATCCGGGTGTTCCAGGTTGAGGGTCACCGGTGCGACCTGATCGCGCAGGGCAAGTACGGTGAAGACCGCCTCGATCCCGCCTGCTGCCCCGAGCAAGTGGCCGGTGGCGGACTTGGTCGAGCTGATCGCCAGCTGGCCACCGACACCGAATACGGTCCTGATAGCTGCCAATTCGCCCTTGTCGCCCACCGGCGTCGAGGTGGCGTGGGCATTCAGGTACTGCACCGCGGACGCCTCGATCCCCGCCTGACGCAACGCCTGCGTCATCGCTCGGCGCGCGCCGTCACCGTCTTCCGGGCCGGCGGTCATATGGTACGCATCGGCACTGGTGCCGTAGCCCACCAATTCGGCAATAGGCCGGGCACCGCGTGCCAGGGCGTGTTGCAGTTCCTCGATGACCAGGATGCCGGCGCCTTCGCCCATCACAAAGCCGTCCCGAGCCTGATCGAACGGGCGCGAGGCGCGCTCGGGGGCGTCGTTGAAGGCGCTGGACAAGGCCCGTGCAGCGGCGAAGCCGCCCAGGCTGACCCGGTGGATCGCCGCTTCGGCGCCCCCGCACACTGCCACATCCACTTCGCCCGCACGGATCATCCGCGCGGCGTCGCCAATGGCCTGCACACCCGCGGCACAGGCCGTGACCGGCGCTCCCAGCGGGCCTTTCAAGCCATAGTTGATCGACACATGCCCGGCGGCCATGTTGCTCAGGAACGATGGGATGGTGAACGGCGACAAACGTCGCGGCCCCTTGCTGTCGGTGGTACGTACCGCCTCGGCGATGGCCGGAAAACCGCCGACGCCCGAGGCAATAATGGTGGCGGTGCGTTCCTGCTGCTGCGCGGTGTTCGGTGCCCAGCCGGCCTGCTTCAGGGCTTCGTCGGCCGCCGCCAGGGCGAACAGGATAAAACGGTCCATCTTGCGCTGCTCTTTTGCCGCCAGCAGGCGATCAGGATCGAACCCGGCTTCAGGGTCCTGCAGCACGCTCTGCACTTGGCCGCCGATGCTGATGGCCAGGTCGCCGATCAGTTCTTCAGGCAGGCGACGAATGCCCGACTGCCCGTTCAACAGGCGTTTCCAGGTTGACTCCACATCGGCGCCCAACGGTGTCAGCGCACCCATGCCTGTCACAACGATACGTTTACTCATGATCAATCGACTCCGGTTGCGTTGAGGGTCCAGACCTTATGGACGTCACTATCATGATGAAAGTAACATGGCGTCACACAACTGTGCACCGGCCCCAAGGAATCCTTATGCAACGCAAGTCCCTGACCCGCGACGAATGCCCCATCGCCCGCAGCCTCGACCGGGTAGGGGAGTGGTGGAGCATCCTGATCATGCGCGACGCGTTGCAGGGGCTGCGCCGCTTCGATGAGTTCTCGCGCAGCCTGGGCATCGCACCGAACATGCTCACGCGTCGCCTGACAGCGTTGGTGGAGGCGGGGATGCTGGAGCGCAGGGCCTACAGTGAGCGGCCGCCGCGTTATGAATATGTGCCGACCGCCAAGGGCGAGGATTTCCGCATGGTGCTGATGTCGCTGGTGGCGTGGGGTAACCGGCATTACGCCGAAGAAGGCACCAGTGTCGAGTTGGTCGAGCGGGACACGGGGCGGCCGGTGCAGCCGATGTTGGCGAGTGCAGAGGGACACATCGTAGCGTTGGAGGACTGTGTGTTGCAGGCCGGCCCGGCGGCCAGTACCGGTATGCGGGAGCGCTTGGCTTCGCTTGCCGCAAAGCCTTGAATCCTGCGGGCTCAAGCAATAATTTGACGCCAGAAAATAATCCTGCTGCGCCCCTTAAAGTCGCGTATTTCCCAGCCGATAGCGAGTCAAGACACAGGTTTTTCCGCACGGCTGAGGGCTCGTCATGTTCAATACAACACTCAAAACCGAACTGGCGGCCAGGACGGCCGAAGTCACCGAGTACAAAGGACTGATCAGCGCCCTGGAACGCTCCATGGCGGTCGTCGAATTCGACCTCAACGGCAAGGTCCTGCGTGCCAACGATAACTTCCTGAAAACCCTGGGCTACAGTCGCGACCAATTGGCGAGCAAATCCCACCGGGACTTTTGCTTGCCGGCGCTGACCAACAGCCCCGCCTACAGCCAGTTCTGGGGTGAGCTCAAGGCCGGTAAGTTCGTATCGGGCACCTTCAAGCGCGTGGATGCCCACGGCAAGACGGTCTGGTTGGAAGCCAGCTACAACCCGGTACTGGATGAGCGTGGCCAAGTGCTGAAAGTGGTCAAGTACGCCCTGGATGTCACCGCCAAAGTCGAACAGGAGGCGGCGACCCGCAGCAAACTGGCCGCAGTGGATCGGGCCATGGCAGTGATCGAGTTCGACTTGAACGGTCAGGTGCTGGACGCCAACGAGAACTTTCTGCACGTCATGGGCTATACGCTGGCCGAAATCAAAGGCAAGCACCACCGCCTGTTTTGCGAACCCAGCCTGATCAACAGCAGCGAGTACACCGACTTCTGGCGACGCTTGAACAACGGTGAATTTTTCACCGGGCAATTCAAACGTCTCGGCAAGCATGGCCGTGTCGCGTGGCTGGAGGCCAGTTACAACCCGGTCTACGACGGCGACGGCACGCTGATCAAGATCGTCAAGTTTGCCAGTGACATCACTGAACGCGTGGAAAAGTTCGAGGAAGACTCACGCGGCGCCTCCCGGGCCTACCATATTTCCTCCGAGACCGAGCGGTTTGCCGAACATGGCACCCAGGTAATCCATGAAACCGCCGCTGAAATGCGCCGGATCGCGGAGAACATCGGCGCGTCGGCGCGTCTGGTCGGGCAATTGGGCGAGCGCTCCGAGCAAATTACCGCCATCGTCAATACCATTCGAGGCATCGCCGACCAAACCAACCTGTTGGCCCTCAACGCGGCCATCGAGGCTGCCCGTGCGGGCGACCAAGGGCGTGGTTTTGCCGTGGTGGCCGATGAGGTCAGGCAGTTGGCGGGGCGTACCAGCCGCTCGACTGCGGAAATCGCCGAAATGATCGGCATGATCCTGTCGGAAACCCGCGACGCGGTGGCCAGCATGAGCTCCACCCAAGAGGGCGCGCAACGCGGCGTGAACCTGGCCGACCAGGCGGGTTCGGTGATTTTGCAGATCCGCACCAGCACCAGTGATGCGGTGCAGGCCGTGAGTATGTTTGCGTCGAAACTGGATGAGTCGGAAGTGATTCCAAAAACTGCCGTCGGCTGGGTAGGCTGATCGCGTCTTAGGCGTGGAGAGGGAGCCATTCCCTCTCCTGACAAGGCTCCCTTTACAGCAAGGTGAACGGGTAGTCGACGATCACCCGTAGCTCATTCAAGTCGCCATCGCGCTGGTCGGCGTTGGACGCCACGATGGCATCACGCACGCGCAACGACAGGTTTTTCGCCGGACCACTCTGGATCACGTATTTGGCCTCCACGTCCGTCTCGTGATGGGCGCCGTCGGCACCGTAATCGCCGGCATAGGCGCTGTTGACCGGGGTGTGGGTGCCGTTGATGTCCGAACCGTTGATATAGCGGCTCATGAAACTCAACCCCGGCACGCCATAACTGGCCATGTTCAAGTCATAACGAATCCCCCACGATTGCTCGCCTGGCCCGTTGAAGTCGCCCCACTGCACCGAGTTGGCCAGGAACACCGAGTCGCCGCCTTCACCTGCGCCGTTGTTGCCGGTGCCGATGTAGTCAAAGGGCGTGTCGCCGTGCACCTTCTGGAACGACAGCGTCAGCGTATGCGCCTGCAGGAACGAATAGGCCGCCGCCACCGAGTAGGTGGTGTTGTTGATCGCGCCGGCCTTGGCGGCGCCGGTGTCGAGGGTGCGGTACAGGTTGCCGTCCAGGGCCAGGGATTGGTCATGGGGCAGGGCGATGACGTAGTTGAGGTTGGTGTAGTACTGGCGCCAGATGTCTTCCAGTTCGCCGGCATACAGTGTCGCGCTCAGTGACGGGGTGAAGGTGTATTTGCCGCCGACAAAGCTCGCGCTGTTGGCCGCCACGTTGGCGTAGGTGGCGTAGATATCGTGGTCATGGTTGCTGGTCATGCCGCTGTTGGTGCTGGTGAAGTGCCCGGCTTCCAGGTCCAGTCCGCTGATTTCGCTGCTGGTGAGATCAAAGCCGGTGGCGGTCTGCGGCAGCAGGCGGGTGCCGCCGGTGGCGAAGACCGGCGCGGTGGGCTGCATGTCACCGAACTTCAACTGGGTCTTGGAAATTTTGAGTTTCACCGCAGCACCGACGGAACCGTAGGCATTCTCGGGATCGCCGTGCCGATCGGTCGGCAGGTCGCCGGTGCCGGCGTCCGCGTGGGTAGCGTCGAGTTTCAGCGCGCCGTAGGCGTAGGCATCCACGCCAAAGCCGAGGGTGCCCTGAGTGAAGCCCGAGGCGTAGTTGAGCATGGCGCCCTGGGCCCAGTCGCGGTTGTCGGCCTTGCCGCTCGCACGGTCGCGGTCGAAGTAATAGTTGCGCAACAAGCCGGTGACGCTGCTGCCGTCGATAAAACCCTTGGAGTCGGCCTGGTCCGTGACGGACTCGGCAAACGCCACGGGGCTGATACTGGCGCACACCGCCAGCGCCAACAGGCTCCACTGTTTAATCATGTTATTAACTTCCCCGGAATAATGAACGCGCACAGAAACGCCGCACTGTCTGGCAGGCGTACACGCTTGTATGGGCAGAGTTTTAAAGTGAGGCGTTACGGTTTCTTATTGTCTTCGACGGGTTTGCCGAAGCTGACTCCAGGCAGATTTTGCGCGGCCTGCAGGTGTGCCGGGGATGAAACTCGATTAATTAAACTTCACTATTTTTAATCGGCGGGAGGTGTAGCGTGGGCACTGTCTTAGCCGCTCTGCTTCGACAATACCCTTTGGTTGCCGCCGTAGTTGCTACGGCGGATTTTTTCCATGGGGAGTTTTTAAGTTGAACTAACAAGGGCGAGGGCGCTGGAGTAATTGGCCCCTTATTCCACGCAGTTATTACTCTTCCACGTCCATGAACTCCTTGGCCCACGCCACGTAACTTTCAGGCAGCGTGTAGGTATGGGTCAGCTCCGTCGCACTGAGGTTCGAGGTGCTGTGGGTCAGCTGGCGCTGGGCGCGGAGGCTGTCGTAAGTAGCCTTGATCGCCGCAAAGTACGCGCCATGGCCGGCAACCACCACGCGCACGCCCAAATCCGCCAAACGCTGGGCGTCGTTGAGCTTGGGGTTGCCGTAGGTCACCAGCATCAGCGGCACGGTGAGGTTTTCCGCGATCTTCTCCAGGTGCTCGAAGTCGCTGACACCCACCATGCAGATGCCGTCGGCACCGGCTTTCTGATAAGCCCGGGTGCGTTCGATCACCGCTTCGGTGGACAACACGCCGGCGTTGGTCCGGGCGATGATCGACAGTTCAGGATCGACACGGGCTTCCAGGGCGGCGCGGACCTTGCCGATGCCTTCCTGGATGGAAATCAGGTCGGTGGATTTGCGCCCGAATTGTGCAGGCAGCAGCGTGTCTTCAATCGTCAATGCCGCGACGCCGGCGCGCTCAAGCTCTTCGACGGTGCGCATCACGTTGAGTGCATTGCCGTAACCGTGGTCGGCATCGGCAATAAAAGGCAACTGGGCGACGCGGCCGATACGGGTAGCCTGCTCGACGAACTCACTCAGCGTGATCAAGGCAAAGTCGGGTGCTGCCAGTACCTGCAACGAGGCCACGGAGCCACCCAGGATACCGACCTCGAAGCCCAGGTCGGCGGCGATACGTGCCGACATAGGGTCGAACACGGACGCGGTTTCAACGCAGGTTGGCGTTGCAAACAGCTCACGAAAATTGCGGCGAAGCGCTGAGTGGGACTTTTTTGGCATGATCTTTCCTGGTTGGGGCCATTGTCGACTGACGATCAATGCCTATTCATAGTCGCAGCAGATTAACACGCCGCAAAAAATAGGATTATGACGTTTGAGCATGAGGTATGCGTGTAACACATACCCCCAGGCCATGGTGCAAGGCTCGGGTGGGCTGTTGACGAAAATCAGCTTTTTGCTGGCTCAGCTGATAAAGATCAACTAACCGCCGCTGTGCACGGCTCACTGGAGGCCAATTCACAGATTGAGATGGCCACGTGCCGAGGTGCCCTATATTGCAGAATCCGCGTTTACTATTGATTGCCCCTCCCACCATGAACTGGCCTAATGATTTTGGACACTTCAATCTGGCTCTATGAGGCGCTGAACGAAGCGCAGCATGAGGCATTCGCCGGTTTGGCGGAGCGCCAGGGGATTGCCGTCGAACAACGGTATTTTATCGAAGGGGGGCCACTGAGGAATATCAGGTCCTGTCCCCATTTTGCCTATAGAGATAGTTTTCAAGCAGGGTGACAACCTCAGTAATAAAGCGCTGATCCCCCAACAATTGTGGCCGATCAGCCGTCACGGTATGGATGATCGCATGCGCAGCGATGCCCATCAGATAGATCGAAAGATCCGGATCGGGAACATTCTTCATGAAAGGTCTCAGGACGTCTGAAAACTGTCGCTGCATATGATCTTTTTCATGCTCTTCCTGGCGAACGGTGCGGGGCAGCTCTTCATGAATCGCCTTATGAAGCGCAGGCGCGATGCGATGCTCCGCGACGATCATTTCCACGATCATTGTGAGCGCCTCTCGAAGAGACGGTTGTCCTGGCAAAACTTCCAACGCGTTAAGCAAATCGGTTCGCGTTGCAGCGGCATGACGTCGCTGTAACTCTGCGATAACCGCCTCTTTGTTCGGAAAAAACTGATAGAGCGAACCAATATTGACGCCCGCGCGCTCTGCAATTGCATTGGTCGTCAGGCCTTCCCAGCCGACCTTGGTCAAAATGTAAGTCGCCGCTTGGATAATCGCTTCGACAGTTGCGCGGGAGCGTGCCTGGGCCGGGATTTTACGGGGGGTTACGGTCGTTCGGCTTTTGTTCATGGGACGCTCCAGAACGCGAGTTTTTAAAATATAAGCTTTAACTTACGATTTGAGTTGAGGAAACACAACGTTCTTAACCAACCGAGAGCAACTCAATCATGAATACACATCACCCGGTACTTCCTTGGGACGGCTTTCAAGCAGCGAACCGTTTCCGCAGGGCCATTCGTAAATTCAACTCGACGACGATTCCCGAAGGTGACGTGTATGCATTGCTTGCTGAAGCTGCTTTTGCACCTTCCAGCGGGAACATGCAGCCGTACGAGCTGCATTGGATTCGAGAGCCGGCCTTGAAAGCTAAAGTCGCTGCGGCCTGCAATGGGCAGAAAGCGGCGGCGACAGCGGCAGACTTTGTTGTCGTAGTGGCCAGCCCCGCGATGGGCCTGCGAACCGCCAGAGCGCAACTCGCTCATGTAGAAAGCTCGACGACACTGGGCCCTGACTCGAAGGCTTACTATCGCAAGCAAGTAGGCATGTTCCAGAAAATCCTGGGCATTGGATCTTCGGCATTCTGGTCACCGCTGGTGTCTCTTGCCGCACTTATCCGTCCCACCTTATCGCTGATCCCTATTGGGCACACCGGCGGTCGTCAATGGGCAGCACGCAATGCGATCTTCGCTGCTCAAACAATCATGCTTGGCGCAGCAGCCAAAGGCATCGACTCCTGCCCGATGGAAGGGTTTTCCGCGTCGCAGGTCGCCAAACTTCTCGATCTCCCACGGGGTGCGGTGATTCCTCTTGTGATTGCCCTTGGGTATCGCGCGGATGATGCACGGATCGAAGAGAGGTGGCGCTACCCGATCTCCGACATTGTGGTTTCGCACTAGGGCTTATTGAGAGGCTGGCGAAGCTTTTCACTGTCGCCGTGAGTCAGCCCAAAAAACGCCGGGGTTGCTTTGACGGTAAAGAATAAGTTGCTGCCGCCCACGATGATCCGACTTGACTCTCGACGCGCCAGCTTAAGGCTTTGCGTCTGCCGTTAAGGTCTTAACGTGCTTTATTTTCGGTTATCTGAGATGACTTCAAAAATCAAACGTGACGCCAGTCGTGCCAAGCGTAACGGGCACGCGTGGGTGCGCTGCAGGCGGCTGGCGATGTATGCATTCGCTGCATCGCTGTTGGCATCTGGTGGTTGTTCGTTGCAGCCGGCCTATACCAAGCCGACCCTGGCCACGCCCTCCGGTTGGTCTGGGGCGTCGGCGCCCGAGGACAATCAGCCTTCACTGGCGGCAAAGCCCTGGTGGCGGAAGCTCGGTGATGATGCTGTCGACGAGTTGATCGATAAGGCGCTTGCTGATAACCCAACGTTGCTTCAAGCGCTTATGCGTATCGACGAAGCCCGTGGGACGCTGGGAGTGACTACCGCAGATACGCTGCCCACCATCGGTGCGAGTGCGAGCTTGACGCGGGAGCAAAGCCAGAACACGTCTCCTTTTTCTTCCAGCACCACTGTGCTTGGCACCTCGGCTTCGGTTGGGCCGAGCTTCAGCTGGGAGATTGATCTTTTCGGACGGGTTCGGGAGTCGGTTGAAGCTTCTCAGAACCGCCTTGATGCTCGCACGGCTGATGCCGCATCAACGCGACTGACCCTGGTAGCCGATATCGCGAACGATGTGCTGACTCTGCGTGCCTGCGAAAACAGTCGGCGTGTGCTGGTTGATGACATCGCTTCCCGGGAAAGAACCCTCGCCCTGACTCGACGACGTCTGCAAAGCGGCTTTGCCGCTGCGGTTGACGAAGCTCGCATACTCACGGGCCTTGCGACGTCCCGTACCAATCTGGCGACTCAGCAAGAACAGTGCGCTCGCCAGGTGAACGCTTTGGTGGCCCTCAGCGGCCAGAGTTCTAGCAGGGTTAAGACATTGGTAGGTGTTGCTCCGTCAACGCCTGATGCGGCGCCCGTGTTCATGCCACGAGCGCCGGCGGCGGTACCTGCAATGCCTGCAACGGTGTTGGTGCAACACCCGGATGTTATCTCGGCTGAGCGTGAAGTCGCCGCTGCCTGGGCAGATATCGCTGTTGCTCGCGCAAACCGCCTGCCGCGTATTGATCTGACGGCAGCATTGACCGGTCAATGGATCCGCGCCGCAGGCTCCAGTCTTGATTTCAACACGTGGTCCATTGGCCCCAGCCTGAGCGGCACGCTGTTCGATGGCGGTACAGGCGCTGCGAATGTGAAAGTCGCTGACGCTCGCTACAGGCGCGCAGTAACCAGTCTGCAAGGCACGTTGCGCACTACCGTTCAGGACGTGGAAAACGCTATTGCTGCTCAGGCATCGGCCGAATTACGGGGTGCATCGACCCGAGAAGGTGTGATCGCTGCTTGCACCACACTGCTGGCTTCCGATGCTCAGTGGAAGGTTGGCGCTGTCAGCCTGTTCGAACTCGAAGACAGTCGCCGCCAGTTCGCCTCGGCACAGGACGCGCAGATTTCTGCGCGTCGCGACCAGGCTCAGGCCTGGATATCCCTAGTCAAAGCCACCGGCGGAGCAATCGCCCTAATTCCGGACAACACAGCCCATGAATAACTTGTTTTTTTCTTCGGGCCGTCTCGGCCGCAGGTCAGTCAGTGTCGTTGCCCTATGCATTGGGGCGATGGTCGGCGGTGTCCTGTTCTTCACCGCTCACTCCAACGCCACGCTGGCACCCATGCAGCCTGCCGTCGCGATGGCTGTGACTACCACCACAGCAACGCTGGTGCAGTGGCCTGCAACGCTTGAGGCCAGCGGGGTTATTGCCCCATGGGAGGAGGCAATCATCGGTTCCCAGGTATCGGGCTTGAGATTGGCTGAAATGCTCGTGAACGTGGGGGACCGCGTTAAGCGCGGGCAATTGCTGGCGACTTTCGATGCCGACCTGTTGGGTGCCGACGAGTCACGGCTAAGGGCGTCCTGGCAACAGGCCGAAGCCAATAGCCAGCGCGCTTTGCAGCTCAAGGGTACTGGCGGCATGAGTGAGCAGGACGTTCTCCAGTATGTGACCCAGGCCGGTGTTGCGAAGGCATTGCTGCGAGGAACGCTTTTGCAAATACGGTACGCCAAAGTGATCGCCCCGGATGATGGCGTTATCAGCGCCCGTAGTGCAACGGTGGGTGCGGTGTATGGGACGGGACAAGAGCTATTTCGAATGATTCGCCAAAGTCGCCTGGAATGGCGTGGTGAACTGACAGCTGTGCAGCTATCCCAAGTCAAACCCGGCCAGCGTATCAGCCTGGTATTGCCTGACGGTACCTCAGCCGTAGCGGTAGCGCGCGAGCTGGCGCCCAGCCTGGATAGCCAGACCAGGCTCGGTATTGTCTATGCGGATATTGAACCCGGCAGCCTGGCAAGAGCTGGCATGTATCCAAGAGGGAGGGTCGTCGTCGCTGAAAGCTCCGCTCTGGTGGTACCGGCTGCAAGCGTAGTGATCCGCGATGGTCGCAGCTATGTGCCCAAACTGCTCGAGGGTGACCGCATCGGTATGCAGCCAGTGATCGTGGGGCGTCGACAAAACGCCGAGGTGGAAATCCTTTTAGGGCTTGGTGTTACAGACAAAGTCGTCGTGCAAGGCGCCGGCTTCTTGAACGACGGCGATCGGGTCCACGTTACCGCAGCGCCGGTTGCGGCCCAGGAGTGAATGATGAACTTTGCCACGTGGTCTATCCGTAATCCCATTCCGTCCATCCTGCTTTTTATCCTGCTTTCCTTGGCCGGGATCCTTGGCTTTCGTGCCTTGCCAATTGCCAACATGCCGGACATTGATCTCCCAACGGTCGTTATCGCTTTGACGCAACCTGGCGCTGCGCCAGCTCAAATGGAAACCGAGGTTGCACGTAAGGTCGAGAATTCCCTGGCGACGTTGTCAGGTATCAAACACATCAGCACCTCCATCGTCGACGGGCTGGTCACGATTAACGTTGAGTTCATCCTGGAAAAGAAACTCTCCGATGCCCTGATTGAAACCAAAGACGCAGTGGATAAAGTGCGTTCCGATCTGCCTGGCGACTTGGAGCAGCCCTCTATAAGTGCGGTGCGGGTGGGTGGTGATGAGGCGACCTTGCTCTACGCCGTGGCGTCTTCGCGAATGGACGAAGAGGCCCTGTCCTGGTTTGTGGATGACACCATTAACAAGACTATCCTGGGCGTGCCCGGTATCGGCAAGTTCGAGCGGGTCGGCGGTGTCCAGCGTCAAGTATTGGTAGAGGTGGATCCGGCAAGCTTGGCTGCCATGGGGGCAACAGCTGCGGATGTATCACGGGCGTTGAAAACGGTTGAGCAAGAGTCGTCTGGCGGAAGAGGGCAGGTGGGGGGCACTGAACAGGCGGTGCGCACCATTGCGACTGTGCGTACAGCTGCCGAACTGAACAGCCTGCCGGTGGTGCTGGAGAGTGGGCGACGCGTCAACCTGGACCAGGTCGCGGTGGTTAAGGATGGCTACGCGGACCGGACTCAGATCGCCACCCTGGACGGCAAACCCGTGGTCGGATTCAGGATATTCCGTGCCAAGGATTTCGATGAGACGCGAGTGGCGGCCGGTGTGGCCGACGCACTCAACAAGCTTCACGGCACCGATCCAAGCCTGAGTTTTACCAAGGTCTGCGGAACCGTCGACTATACGCGTGAGCAGTACGAAGGATCGATGCACATGCTCTACGAGGGCGCGCTACTGGCCGTGCTGGTGGTGTGGTGGTTCCTGCGCGACTGGCGTGCAACCTTGATTTCGGCTTCAGCCTTGCCCTTGTCTATCCTGCCAACGTTCCTGGTCATGAGCTGGCTTGGCTACTCGCTCAATACCCTGACCCTGCTCGCATTGGCAGTAATCGTGGGTATTTTGGTGGACGACGCTATTGTCGAGATTGAGAATATCGAGCGTCACAGTCGTATGGGCAAACCGATCAAACAGGCCGCCGGTGATGCTGTAACCGAAATTGCCTTGGCGGTTATGGCGACCACCATGACCCTTGTCGTGGTGTTTTTACCCACCGCCATGATGAGTGGCATACCGGGACTATTTTTCAAGCAGTTCGGCTGGACCGCGGTGGTGGCGGTCCTCTCCTCATTGCTGGTTGCCAGGGTGCTGACCCCAATGATGGCAGCCTATCTGCTCAAGACCCATAGCGGTCATGTTGAGGCCAAGGACGGCGTGCTGATGACACGCTACCTCAGCGCAGTGAAATGGTGTCTTACCCATAGGCGCCTCACGCTGTTGGGTACGGTCCTTATATTCGCTGCTTCGATCGCGGTTGTGCCACTGCTTGAGACAGGTCTGATGCCGGCCTCCGACAAGGGCTATAGCAATATCAATATTGAGTTGCCCCCTGGCAGCAGCTTGGAGGCGACCCGAGCGACGACGGGAGCGGTGAGTCGTGCAATCCAGCATATTCCCGGCATCGAGCATGTAATGACCAGCGTGGGGGTCGCCCAACCTGCCGGACGCGGGCAGACACAGGCGGCAGAATTACGCAGGGCGACCATGACGATGGTACTTTCTCCTCGCGGCACGCGCCCAGCCCAGGTTGAGATCGAAACTCAGGTACGCGTCGCGCTGCGCGATGTACCCGGAGCCCGCTTTTCAATCGGCTCGGGGGGGCTGGGGGAGAAACTCTCGCTGATTCTCTCCAGTGACGATAAAGCAGCGCTGAAAACTACAGCGCAGGCGCTGGAGCGGCAACTTCGCGATGTCCCGGGTCTTGCCAACATCACCTCCACGGCAAGCCTGGAGCGCCCCGAGATCATCGTACGCCCCGACGCTCAGCAGGCAGCGGAACGTGGTGTTACTACATCAACCATTGGTGAGACGGTTCGCATTGCAACCAATGGGGACTTTGACGCAAAAATGGCCAAGCTAAACCTGGACAATCGTCAGGTAGCGATTCAGGTGCGAATTCCAGATACCTCAAGACAGGACCTTGAAACGATAGCTAATCTTCGGGTTCGTGGTCGCGATGGCTTGATCCCCTTATCCAGTGTTGCCAGCCTGACGGTAGAGAGTGGCCCTACGCAGATTGACCGTTATGACCGCCGCAGGTACGCCACCGTCAGTGCAGACCTGGGGGGCATGCCGTTAGGGCAGGCGCTGACCCTGGCTAAAGCTTTACCCGAGATCCAGGCTATGCCCACCAGCGTCAAGCTGATCGAAACCGGCGATGCGGAAATCATGGCTGAGCTGATGGGTGGGTTCGGCATGGCCATTGTCATCGGGGTGTTCTGCGTGTACTGCGTGCTGGTGCTTCTTTTCCGTGACTTCTTTCAACCACTGACCATTCTCTTCGCCATCCCGCTTTCAGTGGGTGGGGCCTTTGTCGCACTGCTCGTGACCCGAGGCATGCTAAGCCTGCCGTCCATGATAGGTCTTGTGATGTTGATGGGCATTGTGACCAAAAACTCTATCCTCCTAGTAGAGTACGCCGTGATGGGCATTCACCAGCAACGCCTGTCCGTTTTCGATGCCTTGGTTAATGCATGTCACAAACGTGTCCGGCCCATTGTTATGACGACCTTGGCAATGATCGCGGGCATGCTGCCCATTGCACTGGGGCTGGGAGCGGATGCCAGCTTCCGTCAGCCTATGGCCATCGCGGTGATTGGTGGATTGGTAACGTCAACCGCTTTAAGTCTGCTGGTCGTGCCGGTCGCGTTCACGTATGTGGATGATCTGGAGCGCTTGTTACAGCGATGGTTTCTTCCTTGGTCCGATAGCGCCCAGGCCGTGGAGCGCTAAATACTGGTGACGAAGTCGGCGGTCATTCGTAGCCCCGGAGGGGGCTTCGGATGACGTCTGCTTAGCTTTCAACGTCAGGGCACGCCCGATCAAAAAATGCGGGGAAAGCGCACGTTGATGGTATTGGAGCAGGAGGGCGCACAATGCCGGATCGACTCAGCGCGGCTCGGTGTGATCGAGCCCCGCCTGCTCCTGATACCCTTTGCGCAGTTTCTCCGCGATCAGCTTTTGCGCTTCGCGCTCTGCCCGTTCGGGGCTGTCGAGGGACTTGATCAGGGTCTGGCCCTTGGTGCCGATACGGCCAAAGCTCACCACGACCTCTGCGTCTGTGACGCCGATACGCCAGAACTTGTTGGAGTTACCTTCCCCAAAGGTGAACTCGCGCATCGGAATCGCTGCTTCAGTGGCTGGCGGCGGCTCGACTTCAACCGCTGCAGGTTCCACTTCCGGTTCAGGCTCTGGCAGCGCGGGCACCTCATCATTCCTTAACAGCGCTTCAATACGATTCAGCACGTCCATTGGGTCCCGCAGCCAGTCATGACTGAGCACGTCGATGATCTTCCAGCCGAAACTGCGCAGCACGGTCGGGCGGAAGATATAACGCTCTCTCACGTCAGTCGCGTGCGTCGTATCGCCGTCCAGCAGCACGCCAAGGCTGAAGTGCTCACCGCTGGCGTCGCTGATCGCCAGGTCGCAGCGGAACTGCGAACGCCCGACATACTCCTGCACCGTATGCCCGCGTTTGCGCAACGCGACGGCGATGGCTCCGCGCAGGCTGTCCTTGGGCAGGCTGACGGCAAAGGATTGCTTGGCGCCTGGGTTGAGGTTGGCGAGGATACCCTGGGAGCGCAGCGCATCCCCACTGGCGCTGGCCTGGGCGAACTGCAGGAAAGCGCGCAGTGCCGCAGCACCGTCGTTGTGGGTGTTGGTGATGGCCTCTGCCTCAATGCTGGAAACGATCGCCATGCGCTTGCGCGCACGGCTGAAGATCACATTGAGGCGTTTTTCCCCTCCGCGCTGGTTGATCGGGCCAAAGTTCATCAGCATCTTGCCGTTCGGTCCGGGCGCGTAGCAGATACTCAGGATGATCACGTCGCGTTCATCACCCTGAACGTTCTCGAGGTTCTTGACGAACAGGCCATTGAACTGCCCGGCATCTTCACGCACATACTCGCGCTCAAGGCGAGTGGCAAAGGCCGAGTCACTGGCGGCCAAGTCCTCCAGGGCCTGCTCGATGGCGCCCTGTTGGGCTTCCGAAAAAGCCACGATCCCCAGGCTAAGGCCGGTCTCACGTTGCAGCAGCTCACGCACCAGGTTGGCGATATAACGCGCTTCGGCCAGGTTACTGCGGCTGAGGTAAACGCCATCGCTCATCTTCAAAAAGCTGATCGGGCTGTCGAGCAGTGTGTCGGCGCCCTGCATCACTGCCTGGGCGTCCGTGGAGTCCAGCGCCGCATGGGCAGGGGCAGGGCGTTCGATGCGACGGTCGGGGATGGTGATCAACCGCCCTTCGTAGAAGGCGGCGTTGGAGAAGCTGATCAGCGCTTCATGGCGGCTGCGGTAGTGCCAGGCAAGCAAGGTCGCCGGCAAATTACGCGCGGCCTGGCTCAGCAGGCTGTCGGCATCGAGGTTGATCGCAATCTGCTCGCCGTCTTCCATGGCAACCAGTTCGTTATCGTCCTGGTCGCCGGCGCTGGAGAAGAAGTTGGTGGGTGGCAATTGCATCTCGTCGCCCACCACGATCACCTGCTGCGCACGGCTCAAGGCCGGCACGGCTTCTTCGCTGGGGATCTGGCTGGCTTCGTCGAAAATCACCACGTCGAACAGGTCCGGCGTCAGTGGCAGCGTGTCGGACACCGACAGCGGGCTCATCAGCCAAATGGGCTTGAGGTCGTTGATCACCCGGCCACTGTCGCCACTCGCCATTTCGCGGATGGAGCGGTAACGCATGGTCTTGCCCAGCTCATGCTCCAGTTCGCGGCGGCCCTTGGCATAGGTTTTCTTGAACTCACGGGCCTGGGCATCCAGTTGGGTCACCGACATCGCCGACTGCTTCACATTTTCCAGAAAGCGCTGATGCAGCGTGGCACTGAGTACATGGGCGTTGTGCTTGAGCAGGTTGCTTTCAGCTTGGCTGACCTGACGGACTGCCAGGCTCAACGCCGGGCCGTCGAAGCGTGCCAGTTGCGGGTTGGCGCGATACAAACGGGTCAGGTTCTCCTGGGCAATCAATCCATCCAGCGCCGGTTGCGGCAGGGCGTGCTGTTGCATGGCCATCAGGCAGGCGGAATCGGCCTGGTACAGTTCATTGAGCAGAGGGAGGGTGTCGGGCAGTTCGTCGATTTCTTCACGCAGGTCGCGCAGGTATTCAGCCAGCACTCCCAAGCTTGGCGCCGGTTGGAATGCACAATGTTGCGCAACCAACTCGGCCAGGCGTGCCAATGGCTGGTGCAGGCTGGCTTCCTGACGCACGCTGGCCAAGGCGTTCGGATTTGCGCGCTGGCCTTCGACCCACTGGCGCAATAAGGGTGATGTGCTCAATTGCTGGAGCAGGGCTTGCAGGTGTTGCACGAACACATCGATATCCCGGACACCGTAGCGGCTTTGCAACCGCTGCTGCTCGGCCTGCAGCTCGGCGGTGGCGCGGTGTTCGCCGGCCAGGTTGTCGAGCACGCTGCGATAGCTTGGGCGGATCGCGTGCTGGCTGAAGTCATAGCGTCGTTGCAGTTCGCCACGTAGTCGCCACCAGGACGGTTTCAGCCAACGCAACAGCGAACCTTCCAGACGCTGCACCAGCTCCCGGGCGGCGTCAGTGTCCTGGGGGGCGAGTTTGTCGCGCCAAAAATAGTTGGCTTCACTGGCGTTGTGTTGCTGCACGGCCAGGGTCTGCAATGCCGCCTGTTCCGCATGCAGCGCCTGGGAGCCCGGTGAGCCGGGCTCCAGCAGGTCGAGGTGCGAGGCCAGATTGGCGCCGCTCAGTTGTTCGGCAGCCTGGGTCAGTACCCGCGCATCGTCCAGGCGGGTGTCATTGGAAAGCAGGCTCGACGATGCCTCCAGAAACTGCTCGACGCTGTCCATGAGCCCGCAGGCTTCATCCAGGAATGCCTTGAGTTGGCCATAGGCGTGTTCGTGGATAACCAGGCTTGCGCCGAGGCGGCTGAAGGGGTGACGCGCGAAACTGTCGAGGCCAAAGCGTTCGTTGATCGCCTGATACACGCGCCCCATCAGCTCACTATGTGCCTGCCAGTGACGCCATTCGGGCAACCGCTCCATAACTTCGGGTGGCAGTTTTGTTGCAACAGCCGGCAGGTCGATCAAATGACGCACCAACTCACGCACCGAGCAAGCCAGCGTCTCTGGAACGCCGGCCATAACCTGTTCAAAGCGCTCAATCAGGCCCAGTTGTTGGCTCAGGGTGCTCAGCGTGGCGCTGCGTCGTGCTTGGAGCTGGGGCGATTGGGCATCGCCGGCAATCCAGCGCTCATAACACTCGCGCAGGTTGCCAACGAAGGCTTTTTTGTCCGTCTGGGAATCGTGAATCAGGCAGCACAATTCGCCCAGTTCACTCTGTTGCAGACGGTGGAATACCACATCCAGTGCGGCGCGCTTTTCGCACACGAACAGGACCCGCAAGCCGCGCCCCGCATAGTCGGCGATCAAGTTGGTGATGGTCTGTGACTTACCGGTGCCGGGTGGCCCCTGAATGATGAAGTTGCGCCCGGTGCGGGCCAGTGCGACGGCAGCGTTCTGCGTAGCGTCGCCGGCCACTACGTTCCATTGTTCCGGCAGCGGGATCGGTTCCGGGGCCTGAACTTCGACCTCTCTCGGTTCGATGGAGAACATCCGGTCAAACGCTTCGTTTTGGGCCGGGTCGTCGATCAACTGCGCGTAGTCGCGTACCAGCGACATCTTGCGATAGTTGAAGTTGGCCAGTGTCACTTGGGTCAGGTCGATGTCCCATGCGTAGCGGTGCCCCTGGTTTTCGGGCATGGCGAAGGTGCTGTTTTCGGTGCTGCTGGCGACCATCTTCGGATGCTGGGTGCGCAGCGAGGGTTTGGCGCCGACCGCGAGGCGCAGCGGCAACTCGCTGGGCAGCACTTTTTGCTGGAACAGTTGCAGGCCCAGCGGGCGGTAATCTTCGCGATCGTAGCTGAAGTCCGGCTTCACCAACGGCATGGCCGAGCGCTGACGTGCGCGACGGCGCTGGAAGTGGTGCAGGTGCTGTACGGCCTTTTGGTGGATCAGTTCGATTTGCGGCTTGCTTTGCAGGCGCAGCTCAACGCCGGGCTCGGTCAGCTTGATCTGGCGCGCAATATCAGCGTGGATGTCTTCCAGAGAGGTCTTTTGCAGGTCGACGGTTTCCGGCAACTGGATATCGTAGAGCTGACGCAACTGATGGCGCAATACCGGGTTGAATTCAGCCTCGGTTTCATCGCACTGCAACATGAACTGATCGCGCACACCTTTCTTGCGGCTCAGTTCCACCGGCAGCCATAGCAGCGGGGTGACAATGCGTTCTTCCGGCGTGTCCTTGAGGTTGTGCCAGCGCATGAAGGCCACCACAAGGCGTAGGTTGCTGAAGCCGAACTCGGCGCGGTCGCGGCGGGTTTCCTGGATGATGCGTTCCAGGGACGCTTGCAGCCAGGTCTGGTCGTCAAAGCGTAGCCATTGCTGCAGGCCAACGGGCTTGCCGCTCAGTACCTGCTCGGAGAAACCGCCGAAGGTCGGCTGCCAGGTGCACAGTGCTTCGGGGCGGATGCTTTCAATACGCATCACCAGCGGTACGCTGGCGACAGTCAGGTTGACGTTGGCTTGGGTCGGCCGGAAGTACAGCAGACGATTGCGCCGCGACAGGTCGAATAGCCGGTTGCGCAGGTGTTCCAGCACGACGGTGCGCCGTGAAGCCGGCCCTTCGGCCTGGGCCAGCACACGCTCGACATCCAGGCTGGCCGGCTGCTCGCGCCAGGACTCCAGGCGCCGTACCAGCGAGCCGACATCCGTGGCACGCTCATGGCGGTTAAGCTCTGTCATCTCGACGATCAGATTGGCCAGCACCGGGTTGAGCCGGCCATTGAGCTGGAACAGGTTGCGCCGGTGCCGGGCAAACGTCTTGAGGTCGTTGATGTCGGCAAAGTCCAAGCCGCAGGCCAGGCACGCCAGCAACTGGCCGAGTTGGAAAATATCGGTGATTTCGTCGTGATGCCCGAGACGATGCTCCCAAGCGTGCAACTCTGTGAGGAACACCGGGTGGTCGATAGCCTGGTGCGGGTCTTCCTGGACTTGCAGGTCGGTAATGGCCACGCCACTTTCAGAATCCCGGACCAGGCGGACCTTGCCGACAATATTCAGCGCCGATTCCGGATTGGGCTGCACCTGCTTGATCGCGTCCAGCGCCAGGCGCGGCGTCACGCCCTCGGGGTTACGCAGTTGCAGGGAGCGCTCCGGCCCTTGTATTACATCGAGGTAACCGAGTTGGGCGACACGCCCCAGTTCATGCAGTTGCGCTACCTGGCGCAGCAGGGGCAGCGCCAGGAACAGCACATCATCGATGGGCACGGCGGCACCATCGTGGCTCTGCAGCAATTGAGTGAACGTGACGGTTGGGGTTATTGGGTCCATGTGTCGACCTCCGCTTTGAGCGCGCGAACGAGCGGGTCGAGCTCACGTTTTGGAAATTTGATATCGCGCTTGAGTACGCTGATAAAGTCGTCGGCGCTGCCGAGTTTCTTCGCGGTGCGGGCGGCATGCAGCAATGCTTCATCCCGCAGGTCGCGGTCGACCAGGCACAGGTCGAGCATGATGAAGTGCAGGTATTCGTGGATGCTCGCGTCGATACGTTCGGCGTTCAGCGTACCCAGGTCCAGGGGCACTTCATTGTCCTTCCAGTCGGGGAAGAAGCCACGCACTTGATTGAGTACAACCTCCGACTGCAACACGGCTGCGCCGATAAAGCTGGCGATAAAGCCGCGGGTGAGGGCGGTCAGCTCGACCTGGTCGGTCACATCCAGGCGATTGAGCGACAACGGCCCGCGTAGACGGCGGTGCAGCCACGCCTCTGTATCCGGGACCTGCCGCCACCAGCTGTCGACTGCTTGGGAACGTAGAAACGTCTCCGGATGCGACACGCCCTGGGACAACTGCGCATCCTTGTCATCCAGCTCGCGGGCCTGCTGCAGATAGTTGGCCGCGTCAACACTGACAAGCCCGGTGTGCACCTTGACCAGCGAGGTAATTGACGCCTCTGGCCCGCCGGCTACCAACGCAGCGCCCCGGTCGGCGTAGATTTCGGTGTGCAGGCTGTATAAGCGTGCGGTCTGCTCCAGGCTTGGCGGCGTATACGCATCGGCCATTGCGTGATTGAGAATGCGCTCGGCAGTGAGATAGTCACCGTCGTGCTCCGACCATAATCGGTAATGGGCCAGCTCGTGCCCCAGCAACGCCAGTAACTCCTGGGCATCGAGCCGCTCAAGAATCGGTCCGTAAAAAACCACATGCACTTCACCGGCCAGGTAATAAAGGCTCGCATTCATCGCGCCATCACCGGCCTGGTACAAAGTGGCGGGCGCCTGGATCTGCAACTGCTGCAAAGCCGTTTCACACGCCTGATAGGCCTGCGGGTGGGTCTCGGGGCTGAGCCGATAGGTGTCCCGCAGCAATTGCGCGCGCACATCCTGGGCGTGCTCCTGCTGGGCGCCCAGGGACGAAGCCCAACTCCACACGGCGGACTCACTGGTTTTCAGGTAATCGACCACCTGCTGGTGGTAAGGCAGTGGCGTCAGGTTGCTGATGTCCAGCGTGAGGGTACTCATCGTTCAAGCGTCCTTGAGGATACGGCTCCATAAACTGCGACTGAGCAGCAGAGACTTGGGCTGGCATCCCGGTATCAGTGATCGGCAATAAACGCGGAGCATACCTATGGGCTGGGAAAATTACTTGTGAATGTGCATACGTTAAACGCGCGATAGGGGGTTGGGCAGTTGCGATCATCTCGCTCCGCCTACCGGGCCGATTCAAGCGGCAGAAACGCCTCGGCAAAAATGACAGTCCCGGTTGAACGCCGTCCTGGTTAAATCTTGAATTGCCTCAACAGGCCTTCCAGGCGATGACCGATGGCGTACAGCTCATCGACCGTGTGTACGCCGCTTTGGGTCTGGTCTGCGACGTTTTCAATCGCGCGGGCTATCTGGTGGACGCTGCGATTGATGGCTTCGGCAACCGACGTCTGCTCTTGCGCGGCGCTGGCGATGTGCGCGTTCATGGTGTTGATGGTAACGATCAACTCGACCGCCTTGCCCAGCGATTGCCCGGCTTGTTCCGCGTGCAGGCTGGCGCCATGGCCTGCTGCACCGGAGTGGCTCATTGCAGTGACGACCTTGGTGGTGGCCTGGTCAAGGCGCTCGATCATCGCTTGAATTTCCTGGGTGCTGAGTTGCGTCCGGCTTGCCAGCGCGCGTACTTCGTCGGCAACCACGGCAAATCCACGACCTGCATCCCCGGCCCGGGCGGCTTCGATCGCGGCATTGAGTGCGAGAAGGTTGGTTTGCTCGGCGATCGAGCGGATCACATCCAGCACCGTGACAATGCCTGCTACATCGCCTTGCAGGTTTTTCAGCGAGGCGCCTCCCGCGGACAGGTCCTCGGTCAGGCTGCCCAACCGGGTGATGCTTTCATTGACGACCTGCCTGGCGTGCTGGGCCTGCACATCGGTTTCGCCTGCTGCCTCTGAAGCACTCTGGGCACTGTTGGCGACCTCTTGCGCCGCAGATGACATCTGATTGATTGCTGCAGCGACTTGATCGGTTTCCTGGCGTTGCCGTTCCATGACCTGATCGATGCATTTGCTCTGTTCGGCCACCTGGGTCACGGATATATTCAGTTCTCTGGCCATGCCGACGATCTGGCCGACCAGCCCATGAATCTTATCGGCGAAGGCATTGAACGACACGGCCACCTGGCCGAACTCGTCGCGGCTGATGGGTAAGCGCCGCGTCAGATCGCCTTCGCCCGCTGCGATTTCATCGAGGTGCTCGCGAATCCGCGACAGGGGACGCAGGCTGCTTTTAACCATTAACCCTGCGAGCACGCCGGTGATCCCGAGCGCAATCAAGGCAATGACGGTTATCCCGTAGACCAGGCTGCGCACACGCTGATGGATTTCCCCTCGTACTTGGGCAACCTGGCTTTCGATTCGGTCGAGATTGATCGCGGTGACCACGACCATGTCCCAGGCCGGCAGGTAAAAGCTGTAAGCCAGCTTGGGAACGACTTTATCCGTATTGATCAGGGCCCCCGAATAGTTGACGAAGTGGGTGTCGTTCTTCGCGGCGGCAACCATTTCCCGGTTCAGGTAAAGCCCGTTCCTGTCTTTGCGCTCACTCATGTTGGTGCCGACGCCTTCGCTGCTGTCACCACGAAACAGGCGCACGACCTGACTGTCGTAGCCGATAAAATAGCCGTCGTCCCCATACTTCATCCGGGACAGCCGCGCGATCGCCAGCGCACGCGTTGCGGTGTCCCCCGTCTCGGCCTGCGCATACAGCTCCGCTACCGAGGTTCGGGCAAGGTTGGCGTAGTCTTTCAAGCGTTCCCGGCTTTCATCCAGCAGGCGTTCCCGGGTCGCCGTGACTTCCTGCTCGGCGCTCGACAGCAAGGTGGTGCTCGTTGTCAGCGCCAGCACCGTGGACAACAGCACCACTGGGGCCAGCACCAGCATCAGTACTTTGTTTTTAAACAGCATGCGTGGGGTTCCTCACCTGAATCTGCAGGAAAGCGGCCGCAAGGGCCGCGATCGTCGACTTACCAAAGGGCGATGTCATAGGTGAGGTAGAGGCGATTGCTGTCGCGGCCGCGGGAGAACTCAGAACGGTAGACATAGTTGCGCATGCGCACGCCCAGCCCCTTGAACGTGCCGGCTTGCACAACGTAAGCCAGCTCGGTATCACGCTCCCATTCCTTGACTGTGGTGGTGGACTTGCCGTCATTGCCGCTCAGGTAGCGCGTTGAGAAGGTCAGGCCGGGCACGCCGACGGCGGCGAAGTTGTAGCCATAGTTGAGCATCCAGGTCTTCTCGTCCTCCTCAATGAATTTGCCGATGCCGGCATTACTGAACGAGTAGACGGTCGCGCCGCTGATGTAGGGTAATCCGGCATCACCGCGAAGGGCCTGGTAGCCGCCACCGAGGGTATGGCCTGCAATCACGTAGGACAACTGGCCGCTGAACATGTCATTGTCGATTTTGCCTGCATAGGCCGAGCCGCTATCAACGCTGTTGAAGTAGCGCAGGTCGCTGGTCAGCACGCCACCGGCCAGCGGCAGGTCGTGCTGGACACCGGCGAAGTTCTGTCGGTAGAAGTGCTCGAGTTCCCCGTAGAAATAACTCAAGCGCAGGTTTTTGCCCCATTTGTACTCAGCCCCGGCGTAGTTGAAATCTCCGGACTTTTCCCCGCTGTAGCCATCAGGCACGATCGGCACGCTGTTGGTGGAGTCGCGCAGTTTGAAACGGTCCAGATGCCCGCCGGTCACGGTCAGGTTCTCGATGTCGCTGCTGCTGACCTGGGTGCCCTGGTAGGTCTGGGGCAACAAGCGCGCATCGTTGTAAATCAGCACCGGCGTCTTGGGCAGCAAGGTGCCGTACTTGACCGTGGTTTTGGCGAACCTGGCTTTTGCCGTAGCGCCGGCGCTGGCAAACTCGCCGGCCGCCCGCCCGTCATCATGCACCGGCATGAGCCCGGTGCCGCTGCGCCCGCGCCCTGAATCGAGCTTTACCCCATAGAGCCCCAAGGCGTCCACGCCGAAGCCGAGGGTGCCCGCGGTAAATCCGGACTGATAGTCCAGCAGAAATCCCTGGGCCCACTCGGTGCGTTCGCTCTTTGCCGTTCTGGCGGCCCGCGCACTCAAGCCGTGCTCGTCGCGAAAGTTCTCGTTGAAATACACATTGCGCAGTTGCAGCTTGAGCTTGCTGTCATCAATAAAACCTTCGGCGTTGGCCGCTGCGACGGGTACCAGGCCTAACGCGCAAAACAAAGCTCGACGGGTATACATAGGGTTCATGGCAAATGACTCGTTGTTGTTATTTGGGGTACAGGTCGGCACGCGCCTCGTGAGTGAGGCGCGCTGGAAGGCAGCAGGGGTTATGGGTGGATCAGGTGAACAGGCTGATGGCCCCGGTCAACAAGGCCAGGGCGGTGACGACCAGGGAGGTCAGCACGGCCCATTTGACGGTGGCCTTCTGGAAGTCGCCGATATCGCGATCGACCATGCCCACCAGCAGCAGGGTCGAGGCCACCAGCGGACTCATGAGGTGAACGGGCTGGCCCAGGATCGAGGCGCGGGCGATTTCAACCGGATCGATGCCATAAGCGGCGGCGGCATTGGCCAGGATCGGCACCACGCCAAAATAGTAGGCGTCATTGGACAGTACAAAGGTCAGCGGCATGCTGGTGATCGCAACCACCAATGGAAACAGGTGGCCCCAGGATGGCGGGATCCAGTCGACAAGGGTCTGTGCCAGGGCATCCACCATCTTTGTACCGGAAAAGATCCCGGCAAAGATCCCGGCGGCAAATACCAGCAACACCACGGTCATGGCATTGCCCGAGTGCGCCAGGATGCGTTCTTTCTGAATGTCCAATTGCGGGTAGTTGATCATCAGCGCGAGCACGAAGCCGATCAGGAACAGGATCGCGGAATGCATCAGCCCCATCACCAGCGCCGCCATCACCGCGATCACCAGCACCAGATTGACATAGGCCAGCTTCGGACGTTTGTGGGGCGTGTCCTCGAGAATCGCGTCGATGTAGCAATCGCCGCCGCCGCTTTGCAGCTGCACGTTGCCGATACGCTTGCGCTCTGCGCGACCCAGTATAAAGGCCGTGAAGATCACCCACAGGGCACCGCCGATCATGGTCGGCAGCAACGGCACGAAGTACTCGCCGGCATCCAGGCCCAACGCGGCAATAGCCCGTGTCGCAGGGCCGCCCCAGGGCGTCATGCCACTCATGATGCTCAGCGACAGCATGGAGATGGTTGCCAGGATCATCGGGTTCATGCCGATGCGTTTATACAGCGGCAGCATTGCGGCGCAGGTGATCATGTAAGTCGTTGTGCCGTCGCCGTCGAGCGCTACCAGCAACGACAGCAGGGCCGTGCCTACGGCGATCTTCATCGGGTCGCCATTGACCCTCTTCAGGATTTTGCGGATCAGCGGGTCGAACAGGCCTGCGTCGATCATCAGGCCGAAGAACAGGATCGCAAACAGCAGCAACGCGGCAGACGGGGCGACCATTTTCAGGCCGTCGAGCATCATCTTGCCAGTGGTGCCGCCAAAGCCGCCGATCACCGCGAAGACGATGGGAACCACGGTGAGCGCGACGATGGGCGACAAGCGCTTCGTCATGATGAGATAGGTGAATACGACCACCATGGCCAAGCCAAGGAAAGCGAGCATAGGACGATTCTCTTGTTGTTATCGTAAAAATGGCTGACGCCGAGGCGCACGAGCCCTGACCCGCCGGGCGGCACAACGCGCCTGGCGGGGAGGGGGGGCAGTCAAGTCAGGGGGGAAGCGTTATCCGGTTGTCTCTAGACGCGTTTGGCGCCCTTCAGGTCGTCCCAGGCTTTTCCCGGTGCGGCAGAAGATTTTGCGTCGAGCATCCGGTTCAGCGTGTCGCGGTGGCAGGCATTTTCAGACATCGAAATCACCACCGTCGCTACGGCGTTACTGGCCAGGCTGGTCAGGGCGCGAGCTTCAGACATGAAGCGGTCAACGCCGATCAGCAATGCCAGGCCGGCCAATGGGATGTCGTGAATGACCGTCAGGGTCGAGGCCAGTGCCACGAACCCGCTGCCGGTAACCCCGGCGGCGCCTTTGGAGGACAGCAGCATGATCGCCAGCATGGTGATGATCTGCGTCAGGCTCAGATCAATGTTGCAGGCCTGGGCAATGAAAATCGCCGCCAACGACAGGTAGATGGCCGTGCCGTCCAGGTTGAACGAGTAGCCGGTGGGCAGCACCAGGCCGACGACGCCTTTTTTGCAACCCAGTGCCTCGAGTTTCTCCAGCATGCGCGGCATCACCGGTTCCGTGGAGGAGGTGCCGAGTACCACCAGGAACTCTTCCCGAAAGTAGCGCAGCAGCTTCCACAGGCTGAAGCCGTTGGCGCGGCAAATGCTGCCCAGTACCACGAAGACGAAAAAGCCGCAGGCGATGTACAAGGTCATGATCAACTTCGCCAGCGAACCCAGCGAGGTGATGCCGTACTGGCCGACAGTGAACGCCAAGGCCCCGAAAGCGCCGACCGGTGCAAAACGCATCAGGTAGGAAAAGATCTTGAAGACCATTTGCGAGGCGGATTCGAGCACGTCGAGTACCGGTTTGCCACGCTCGCCCAGCGACGACAAGGCAAAGCCGGACAACACCGCGATAAACAGCACCGGCAACACTTCACCTTTACTGAAGGCGCCGATAAACGTCTCGGGAATGATGTGCATGAAAAACTCCACCACCCCAAGCTTTGCGGCCGACTCCGTGTACTGGGCCAATCCTTTGGTGCTCAGCTGGCTGGGATCGATGTTCATGCCGACGCCCGGCTGGAACACGTACACCGCGACCAGGCCAATCACCAGGCTGATCACCGTGAGGACGAAGAACAACAGCATGGTTTTGCCCAGCAGGCGCCCGAGGGAGCGCTTGTCGCTCATCCCGGCGATGCCGGTGACGATGGTGCAGAACACCACGGGCGCAATCATCATCTTGATCAGTTTGATGAACGCGTCACCCAGGGGTTTGAGTGCAATGGCCTGCTGGGCCCAGAAATGCCCGACCACGATGCCGAGCGCCACGGCGCAGAGGATCTGGAAGTAGAGCGATTTAACAACTTTCATGGCATCACCCATTTTTAGAATTGTGCGGATGCAAAAATGCCAACGACTATCGGAATTTATCCGGCAAGGCGCTGCGAGTCAGTGGCGTAGACGTAGCCGGAGAAAAGCCTGCGGGCGGTGCGTACGACTGAGGCCTGAATTGTCTCACCGTTGACGCCGGTGTAGGACAATACGACATCAATTCCGCCGCTCGGGTGTTCGATCCGCACCGCTTCAAGGCGCGGCGTACTGATCCCGCCGAGCATCTGCGCAACGATGCTGCCTTCGATCACGCACGCAGTGGCCAAACCAATCGAGCCGGTAATGGCGAGCGCGCGGTGGCAGTTGTGCGGCATGAAGTAACGAACCTGGATCGTGCCCCCGGCTTTCGCGGGCGAAACCAGTACCGGCTTGGGAATCACTTTGTCGCTGACATCGCCCAGGCCCATGGCCAGGCCGGCCTGAAGCCGCAGTGTCTCGAGGCGCCGCAGGAATTCCTTATCGGCGTCCAGTTCCGCCGGGCTCTCATCGCCACGCTTGCCCAGTTGGCTGGCTTCGACAAGCACCATGGGCATCGCCATGTCGATACAGGTCACCGCAATGCCATCGATCACGTCCTGCGTGTTACCGGTGGGAAAGAGCTTGCCTGTCTTGCTGCCGGCTGCGTCGAGGAACGTCAGTTGCACCGGTGCGGCCGTACCGGGCACGCCATCAATGGCGGTATCGCCCTCGTAACTGACTTTGCCATCCGGCGTGTACACGTCGGAGTGAATAAAGGTGCCGGTGTTTAGATTGCGAATACGCACACGGGTGCGCTCCGGGGTGCCTTTGACCAGACCCTGCTCGACGGCGAACGGGCCCACCGCACACAGCATGTTGCCGCAGTTGGGGGCGCTGTCGACCCTGCGTTGTGAAACCATCACTTGAACGAACAAGTAATCAACGTCCGCATCCGGGTGCAGCGAAGGGCTGACAATCGCAACCTTGCTGGTTTGCGGGCTGCCACCGCCGATGCCGTCGATCTCCAGTTCATGACCGGAGCCCATCAGGTTAAGCAGCAGTTCGTCGCGGGCCTCAACGGCGGCGGGCAAATCCCAGTCAAGAAAAACCGGACCTTTCGAGGTGCCGCCGCGCATCAGCACACAGGGAATTCTTTGCATGATACTGACTCTTGTTGATCAATCGGTGTAATTGATGTTCTTGGAGCAAGAGTCTCAAGCTTTAAAAAATGTTTCAAATGCAAAGATTGAAGAGATTATTGCGTTTTGCGAATGATAAATTTACGCTGAGTTTCCTTTTGACGCCTTGTGCGGGTGAGATAAGACATGGAATATGAGCTGAATGACATTCGATCCTTCGTGAAAATCGCTGAACTTGGCAGTTTTCACGAAGCAGCCGATGCCTTGCACCTGTCTCAGCCGGCACTCAGTCGCCGAATTAAAAAACTGGAAGAGGGGTTGGGCACCTCGTTGCTGGATCGCACCACGCGCAAGGTCAGCCTCACGAGTGTCGGTCGTGACTTTCTTCCCAAGGCACGTCGGTTGCTGGATGACTTCGATGAGTCGATTCTCAATATCCGTGAACTGGCCGAACGCCAGATTGGCCGGGTAACCCTGGCGTGTATCCCTACTGCGGCTTTCTATTTCCTGCCGTCAGTCATTCGCCTGTATAACGAGCGCTACCCAAAAATCCGCATCCGCCTGCTGGACTTGAGTGCCAATGAGGGGCTTGAAGCGGTGCTGCGGGGAGAGGCCGACTTCGGGATCAACATGATGAGTGGGCAGCATCCGGACATTGAGTTCGTGCCCCTGGTCAGCGAGCCCTTTGTATTGGCGTGCCGGCGTGATCACGAGTTGGCTGGACGCAGTTCGGTCACCTGGTCCGAATTGAGCGATTACCGCCTGATCGGGGTAGGGCGCCTGAGCGGCAACCGCATGCTGCTCGATCACGCGTTGTCAGGCTTGAGTTGGCGGCCGCAATGGTTCTACGAGGTACAGCACCTCTCGACTTCGCTGGGCCTGGTGGAGGCCGGCCTGGGGGTTTCGGCGATGCCGAGCCTGGCCATGCCGGCTGAAGATCATCCAACCTTGGTCAGCGTCCCGTTGATCGAGCCGGTTGTGAACCGCTCCTTGGGCCTGGTCTATCGCCGGGGAGCATCGCTTTCGCCGGCGGCGGAGAAATTCGTCTCGATACTGCTTGAGCAATGGCCTCAATGAGCCATACGGCTGGTTTTTTTCTCAAACACGCCGCGGCTCGTCCTCGACAATCTTGCGCATCAGGCTCAGGTAGCGACTCGCTGCGAGCCCCAGGGGACGGTTCTTTACCCAGATGATATCGACCCATAGCCGCATCTGACTCGGCATGTTGTCAAACACCACCTCCGTCAATGCGCCCGAACTGATCAGAGGTTGTACCAACGGCTGTGGAAGATAAGCCCAGCCCAATCCTTGCTGGACCAGATCCAGCGTTGCCAGGTAATTGTCGCTGTGCCAAATCCGCCGTGACAGCACAACACGTGGATCAGAGTCTGTAGGCCCTCCAGTAGCCACGATGATCTGCCGAACGTTGACCAGTTGCTCTTCACTCAAGGGGCTTTTCTTGCCGGCGGCCGCAGGATGATCCGGAGCGGCAACGGCTACCAGCAATTGGCTCCCCGCTTCAAGAAACGTCTCCCGCTCGTCAAGCCCTGGTCGTTCAAATCCAAGGGCCAACTGCACACGCCCTTCATGGAGCATGCGCATCGCCTCCGGATGGGACGCGGAGCGAATCTCGATTTCAAGCGTGGGAAACTCCCGGGCGATAATGGACAGCGGACGATTCCATACGCCTGTCTGCAACTCCGGCGCCATCGCAAGGACCAAGCGCTCCTCCAACCCCTGATGAAGCTGGAGCGCATGGGCGTCGAGCAGGTTTAACTGGCTGGCGACCTGTCGAGCCTGGGGCTCCAGTGCTTTGGCGGCTGCCGTAGGAATGGCTTTGCGGGTTGATCGGTCAAAAAGCAATAAATCCAGTTCGGCTTCAAGCTGCGACACCGCCATGTTGATGGCCGAGGGGACCCGCCCCAATTTGCGTGCGGCGGCGGAAAAGGAGCCGCTGTCGACAACCGCAAGGAAAACTTTCAGTGACTCACTGGTGAACGCCATGGTGGTTGTCAGATTTTCTGATGATGATCGTCTTTTTTTATCAGGTTTATTAGCCTAATTTCCACTTCTATTCCAAATGAAGTCCGTGGGGAACACCATGTTAAATACTGATTTGAGGGGGCATGTGGCACTTGTCAGTGGTGCCGGCAGTGAAGCGGGTATTGGCATGGCGATCGCTCGCAGGCTAGGTACAGCGGGTGCGAGATTGATCATCACCGCCAGTAGCCGCCGCATCGAGGAACGCGTTAAAGAGCTGCTCGCAGAAGGGTTTGAAGTGGAGGGCAGGGCGGTTGACCTCACCGATGAACGTCAGGTGCGGGAATTCGGCCTCTGGGCGGTGTCGGTCTGGGGGCGGGTCGATATTCTGGTGAATAACGCCGGTATGGCCATGCAAGGCAGCCCTGAGGTTTTCTCGGAGTTGGCGAGTATGGAACTGCATGAGTGGAACCTTTCACTGGCCACAAACCTAACCACCGCTTTTCTTCTGACGCAGGCTGTTTTGCCCGCTATGAGGGCGCGAAGTTACGGGCGCATTGTCAATATCAGTTCCACCACGGGCACCCGCGGGAGCAACCCGGGCGAAGCCGCTTATAGCGCTGCCAAAGCCGCGATGGTGGGCATGAACATGGGACTGGCACTTGAAGTCGCCAAGCACGGGATTACTGTCAACAGCGTGGCGCCCGGATGGATCACCACGGGCTCAACCACGCCGGTTGAAGCAGAGGCGGGGCGCTTTACCCCGATCGGGCGGGCAGGCAGTCCCCACGAAGTGGCGGCGGCGGTTGCATTTCTGGCGTCTCCAGAATCCAGTTACATCACCGGTGAAGTTATCGTGGTCGATGGCGGTAATTGCCTGGTCGAGAATAAAGCCCCTCAATCCGGTTAATGACGTTTGAATGAACATCTGCGCGATATATCAAGGCTGTATATCAGCTGGCAATGTAAATAGTTAAAGCCAACACCCACGTTATAAGTTTGCGGAGCGATATTCACCCAATATTCGGGAGCTGTTGCTGCACCTGGAGAATGAGGGCGTGTGGCTTATCTATACGGCAACGAAGTTTAACTAAGGTGATACTTAACAAAGGGTTCTAATCATGTCGAACAGTGGAGTTGGTGAATCAGCGATTGCTGCCTTTGCCGCAGCCGAGCGTGCCCGTTTTATAGAAAACAACCCAATGTCAATGGCGCTGGCCAAGCGTGCCAAGGCGGCGCTGTTCAACGGTGTGCCCATGCACTGGATGAGCGATTGGTCGATGCCTTCGCCGCTTTTTGTCCAGCGTGCCAAAGGTGCCCGCTTCACCGATGTCGACGGTCATGACTACATAGACTTTTGCCTCGGCGACACCGGCACGATGTTTGGCCACTCACCTGATCCTATCGCCCGCGCCATAGCCGAGCAGGCGAACAATGGCTTGACCACGATGCTGCCCGGCGAAGACGCGGTGGTCTGCGCTGAGTTGCTGGCCCAGCGATTTGAGTTGCCTTATTGGCAAGTTACCGCCAACGCTACCGACGCCAATCGTTATGTGCTGCGCTGGGCGCGCGCTATCACCCAGCGCAATGTTCTACTGGTGTTCGACGGCTGTTATCACGGCACCGTGGATGACGTGATGGTCCGTTACCGAGAGGGCAAGACCGTGCACCGTTCGGGCCTGGTGGGACAAGCCTACGACTTGACCCAATACAGTCGATCCATTCCCTTCAATGATGTCGCTGCACTGGAGGCTGCTTTAGCTCAGGGCGACGTGTGCGCGCTGATGTGCGAGCCGGCGATGACCAATATCGGCATGGTCCTGCCCGATCCGGGGTTCATGCAACAGTGCCGCGAGCTGACGCGAAAATACGGCAGCCTGTTGGTCATTGATGAGACCCACACTATTTCTACCGGCATCGGTGGATGCACGCGCCAATGGGATTTGAAGCCCGACTTTTTCGTAGTGGGGAAACCCATCGCCGGTGGCGTGCCTTGCGCAGTCTTTGGCATGACCGAGCACGTTGCGTTGGCCATGCACGATGCGCAGAAAAGCATCAGCGAAGCGAGCGGCGGGCATGGCCACAGTGGCATGGGCACCACCTTGTCCGCCAACGCACTGGCGATGCGCTGCATGCGCGTCAGCCTCGAAGAGGTCATGACCGAGTCTGCGTACCAGCGCATGCTGCCCCTGGCCTCAAGACTGGCCCAGGGATTTCGAGCGTTGTTCAAGCGGCACCAACTGAACTGGTCGGTAACCGAGTTGGGGGCTCGTTGTGAGTTTCAATTCTGTGCCACCTCGCCCAGAACCGGCGCGCAAGCCGAGGCGGCTTTTCATGACAGCCTTCAAATGGCGCTGCATCTCTATCTGATCAATCGCGGGATCCTGATCACGCCTTTTCACAACATGACCCTGTGCTGTCCGCAAACAAGTGAAGGGGATGTCGACAGGCTGATCGGTGAGTTGGATAACGCGCTGACCGCGCTGCTTGCCTTACCTGGAGCGCGGGTTATCTGTTCATAAGTTCCATTGTTCTTGAATACTGTCCAGTCGCTTGAATGAGCGCCAAGAGGTGTGACATGCAATTTGCTGATAAAAAAGAGGCCGAAGTTTATCTGGCCGCCCACCCTGAAGTGCTGAGCATCGAGTTGTTCCTTCTCGACGCGAACGGTGTTCCGCGAGGCAAACTGCTGCATCGCGACGAACTGCTGGCGATCTACGCAAACGGTCGGCCGCTGCCAAGTTCCATTCTCGCCTTGACCGTGCAGGGTGAAGACGTCGAAGACACAGGCCTGGTCTGGGATGTCGCCGATGCCGATTGTTGGACATACCCCTTGGCGGGAAGCCTGACCCTGCAACCCTGGCGCACCAACCCCACCGGCCAGGTGCAGGTGAGCATGCACCCGACCCAAGGTATTCATGCCGCACCGGCAGACCCGCGACACGTACTGGTGCATGTCATTGACCGACTCAAAGCCGATGGTTTCCACCCGGTAATGGCCGTTGAGCTGGAGTTTTACTTGCTGGACCAGCAACGCGATGCCAACGGTCGGCCGCAGCCAGCGCAGCAGACCAACGGCATCCGTCCCCAGGCACCGCAGGTTTATGGCCTATACGAATTGGAGCAGCTGCAACCCTTTCTTGATGACCTCTACGCTGCGTGTGCGCTACAGGGCCTGCCAGTCAGGACGGCCATCTCCGAGTACGCTCCAGGCCAAGTCGAGTTGACCCTGGAACATCGTTTCGACGCACTCCAGGCTATTGATGAAGGCGTACGTTACAAACGCCTGGTAAAAGGTGTCGCCAACAAACATGGGCTACAAGCCTGCTTCATGGCCAAGCCGTTCAGTGACCAGGCCGGGAGTGGCATGCATTTGCACGTCAGCCTGGCCGACGAGGAGGGTAACAACCTGTATGCGAGCGAAGACCCACAGGGTACGCTCCTGTTGCGTCACTCGATTGGCGGGATGATGGCGACCTTGTTTGACTCGCTGGCGATATTTTGCCCCCATGCCAATTCATATCGCCGGTTCCAGGCCGGCAGTTACGCGCCACTGGCCAAAAGTTGGGGCGTCAACAATCGTACGGTGTCGTTCCGCGTGCCCGGCGGGTCAGCAATCAGTCGGCACATCGAACACCGCATTTGCGGGGCGGACGCCAACCCGTACCTTGCCGCTGCCGCATTACTCGCGGGGATTCACTACGGCATCACCCATCAAAGCGATCCCGGCCCGGCGATCGTGGGAAATGGCTATGAGCAGGCGACCGATTTTCTACCCACCGACTGGCTGACCGCGTTGCAGGCCTTGCAGGATTCAACCTGGGCACGCGAGGCGCTGGGCGCCGAATTCCTGAAGGTGTATCTGGCGATCAAATGGCGCGAGTTCCGTCAATTCAACGCTGAAGTCGGGGAGCAGGACTGGCGCTGGTACCTCACTCACGCATGACTGATGGGCGATAACCGATGCTCACCAGCGGTTGTCAGCGTGGATTTGGGACCCGTGAGCCAAAACAAGGGTAGAGTGTTCATCACTTTCTGTTCATAGGGCCTTCGCGCAGTCGCACCGAGCGGTTCCAGCGTCCGGACAGGGCAAAAAAACGGTATCTCAATTGTTAAGTGAAGAATGAATCGTCCGCTGTTTATTTCTCTGGATGGGCCCAAGGGCACCGGCAAAACCACGCTGTTGGAGGCCGTTACGAAAGCACTGAGGGCAGGCAACAAAAAGGTGATCCGGCTTTGCGAGAGAAAAAGCGATCCGTACCGGGAGGGAACAATGGCGCTTGTTAACCAGCTCGTCAGAAGTCCCTCCCGGGACTTGGAGCTGAGGGTGTGTGAACGCTTTGCTGACAGCCGTGCCTGGATTTCCCGGCAGGTGCTGGCTAAACAGCCACCAGGCAGCATCATCCTGATCGATCGCTGGTACCCGTCGGATGCCGCGTTTCGCCGGATAATTCCGTTTGCAGAGATCCTGCAGTTGAACATTGATCGAAACGTGCGAGTGCCAGACCTGCATGTCGGGATTGTCACCGCCCCTGAGATTTCATGGGCGAGGGCAGCGGCACGACGGCGTGGGCTGAGCAGCACGGTGATCCATAAGCTGGAAGAACATAGCGCGTGTACCCAGGCATTCGAGCGAGCGTTGGCAGATCACGGTTGGGTTTTGTGCCGTAATGAAGGCACGATCGAAGACGCAACAATGCAGGTGGTGTCCGCGATCTATAGAGTCCTTGCTTGCGCGTCCCCGGCAGTCATTCTACCGGCCCCGACCTCCATCGATTCCTTGTGCTATCCAGGCTTCTAATGCCTCGGCGCTCATAGGCTTGGCTATCAAATAACCCTGTGCTTCGGAACATCCCCACTGTATTAACAGGTCCAGGATTTCCTGATTTTCTACGCCTTCTGCAACCACCCGGTAGCCGAGCCCCTTAGCCAGTCCGATCAGGGTTTTAACCAGTTGCTTGTCATTTTGATTGCTGCCCAGCCCGCTGATCAGAGATTGGTCAAGCTTGACGGTATTGGCCGGGAGCTCCTTCAAATAAGCCCAGTTGCTGTAGCCGGTGCCAAAGTCATCAACAGCAACCTCTACGCCAAACTTACGGACACGCTCCAGTTGCCGGATGACTTCTTCAGGGTTGGTCATGAGCATGCTTTCGGTAAACTCAAGTTCAAAGCCAGCTGGGTCCAGGCCGTGCTGTTGAATCTCATGGATCATCGAGTCGACGAATTCGGCGCTTTCAAGATCGCTGACGGTAATGTTCATCGCTATCCGCAGGCGCACACCTTGCGCTTTCCAAATAACCGCTTGCTGGATGATTGCGTTGAGCACCCACAATCCAACAGAAGGTATGAGTGCGGTTTTTTCAGCCAAGGGTATGAATTCAGCAGGGCTGATGGGCCCCAGTAAAGGATGTGTCCAACGTAATAGTGCTTCTACTGAATGACACCGTCCTGAGGGCAGTTTGATTTTTGGCTGGTACACCAGGCTGAACTGTTTGTCGGCGCTGACCGCCTCCGGCAACGAACTCAACAACATGAACGCGCGTTGTTGAGCCGCATCAAAATGGGGTTCATAGCGCGACCATCCCAGCCTGCGGTCACGCGCCTCATCCGCAGCGCTGACCACCAGGCGAAGCCAGTCTTGCTGGAGCCCTGAGCTATGAATAGGCAGGACGCCAATCCCGACTTGCATGAGTATGGGGATGGCGTGGCATTCGACAGGCTTTTTGAAGTCCTTGAGGATGTTTTCACAAATGTGCTCGGCCGTTTGATCCTCCTCAAGGAGGAAACCAAACCGCGTCGGGCTAATTTTATAAAGTAGACACTGTGGCGGTAATAGTTTTTGTAGGCGCGCTTTGATTGCCAGGACCAAGTCTGTGGCAAAACTGTAACCCAGCGCCTTCACGATATCGTTGAGGAACTTTGGCGAGATGATGTCAACCGCATACGCTTGGCACGCGCTGTGGGTCTTTAGCGCTTGGCGTATATCCTCCTCAAACCGGAGTCGATTAAATAACCCTGTGGGTTGGTCGACGAAGTTTCGAGAGCGCATGCTGTGGATGTGCATCATCACCAGTTCAGCAAAACCGCTGAGCATCGCGCTATCACGCTCACTCATAGCGGCACGTGAGACTGTATCAATGATGCACAGGCTTCCCAGCGTAAAACCCTCTTCGGTAATCAGTGGGGTGCCTGTGTAATAACGAATATACGGAGGCCCCGTTACCAGGGAATTGTCTTTAAAACGGGGATCAAGCGTCGCGTCCAATACCTCCAGCGGGGCGTTATCCAGCATCGAGTAAGCGCAGAAGGACACTTCTCGTGGTGTCTGCGTCTCTTCAAGCCCTACGCGCGCCTTGAACCATTGCTGATGCTCATCGACGATCGAAATCAGCGCTATGGGGGCGTTGAAGTAAGCAGAAACCATCTCGACGATTTTATCGAAGACAGTATCGTACTCGCTGTCAGCTGGACAAAATTTCGCGACCTCTTTAAGCCGTTCAATTTCATTCGGCGGAATAGGAGCGCCTGCGCCCATGACAATCCTCGGAGTGGCTGTGTTTATGTGCACGGTATCAGACAGTGCCATCATTATGATGTTGTTTTTTCTATTCCTCTGATAGCTCAACGGTATGCAGGCAGACGGCCTCTCCTGCGTTGCCGGGAGAGGCGCGTGTTTGGACTCAGCACTGCGTAGTATTGCAGCAGCAGAGCGGCCGGTGATGCTCGGTTGATAATATGCATATGCTCTTTTAGTCGTTGATTCTTAATCGGCTTCACTTTCAACTGGCTTCTTTTTGACAGGTGAGAGTTGATGTCCGAGCGGTGTGATGTAGTGGTACTGGGATTGGGGGCCATGGGGGCCGCTACGGTGTATCAGTTGGCGAAGGCGGGTGCGAATGTTGTGGGTATCGACCGCCATCACCCACCTCACAACCTGGGCTCCAGCCATGGCGATACGCGTATTACCCGGCTTTCGGTGGGTGAGGGCGCGCAGTACGTTCCCATTGTGCGCAATTCCCACCGCATCTGGCGCGAGCTTGAGCAATTGTCCGGGGAGTCGCTGTTCGAACAGTCGGGTCTATTGGTTCTGACTTCAAGTCCCGAGTTTGACCCCAGCGATAAAACCGACTTCACATTGCGCACCATCGGCCTAGCACAGGCCTATGGCATCGAGCACGACGTTTTATCCGCCGACCGGATTCGCCAGCGCTTTCCACAATTTGCCAACGTACACGACACTGCCATCGGCTATTTCGAGCCAGGTGGAGGTTTTGTACGTCCTGAACGTTGCATTGATGTGCAGCTCAAATTGGCCGAGCAACACGGAGCAATCCTCTACAAAGGCGAAACCGTCACTGGGATTAGCTCGAATGAGCAGGGAGTCCATGTCACTACGAATCTGCGCACGCTCTTTGCAAACAAGCTTGTGATTAGCGCCGGCAACTGGAGCGGCGGTTTGCTGGGCGAGCCGTTTGACAGCCTGCTCAGCGTCTACCGGCAGAAGCTGTTCTGGTTCGGGCTGGAGGAGGGCGCCGAGTGGGTGGATCACTCACCGACGTTTATCCTCACTCACGGCCGTGGCGACGACAAAATCAACTACGGCTTTCCCGCATTACACGGCGAGGGCAGCCTGAAAATCGCCACCGCGCAATACCACACTACTTCGTTGCCGCAAACAATGGATCGTACGGTCTCGCCGGCGGAAGAGCGGGACATGTATGAGCACCAGGTGCGCGGCCGCATCGTCGGTGTGACCTCGAGCGTGGTCAAGTCTGCTGTCTGCGCCTACACCGTGACGCCGGATCGCCATTTCATTATCGATGAGCATCCGTCGTGGCAGCACACCTTGGTGGTGTCCGCCTGTTCCGGTCACGGCTTCAAACATTCCGCCGCGTTGGGCGAGGCGTTTGCACAGTGGTGCATACGCGGTTCGACCGACTTGGATCTCTCGTCTTTCTCCCTTAAACGCCTCGAGCGCTATCATGGACGTGAAGCCGGATTCACGGTGCCGAGTACGTAAGCGTTCCGGGAACACACTCATGAATCTTGATTCGCTGAGAAGTAAGTCAAGCATCAGCGTTCCCTCCGGCGATGAGTAATGCCGTCAGGTACGAATCCAGCACCTATGATAGCGATGGTGCACCGCAGTAGGCGACGAGAGCGGGAAGTGGCTGAGCCTGACACACGATTATACAAGTGGGCGATGTCATTTGTTCATAAGCAGCTCATGAGCCTGAAATTACTGGCTAACCTCTCTAAAAATTAACGCGCCTGTTCATCGATTGATGTTCATAGACCTAGTTTTCCCCGCCGTCCTTACCCTCATCGCCCAACCTCTGACGGTTCCAGTCCAGAGGGTGATTGATACTGATTTTTTAAAAACATGCTTTGGGATCTGGTTGGAAATAGAGTAGTCACTGTCACACAGGCGAGGGCAGGTACGTCCTCGTCGATCTCAGCAACATCGCCGATGCGGACTTAGTTGCACGTCTAGATAATTTCTGGCTTCACGGGGGGATGCATTCGCAATGCAGCTCCAGAGCCATTGAGTATGACGACCCTCTTGGCGCCTCCCCATCTTGGCGGACTGATGGAGGGGCGATGCAACACCTGGCCGCTTGATCTCGACCGTATAGGCTATCTTCAGCACGACTTGTACCCTGGCCGTCTATTCGTTCCAGCGCTCCCTGGCTTTCAACAAGCCGAACTCACTCCTCGCGACGGGCAGTTGGAGATCAAGGTGGACGAGCAAGTCGTAGCGGACCTTTGTTATTGGAACGCGGGTTGGGGAGGCGCGCGTCCGATGAAGTTCGGTGGTAACTGCGGTACGGCACTGACGTCTCGCGGCACGAGCTACCAGGAGGGGCCTGTCTTGCCAGAGGGAAGGTTACGCTCATTCTATCTTTGGCATAGAGTCTTAACCTACGACCAGACGTCATCGTTTGGGGATGGCGAGAGCACTGCGAACGCAGGGGCCGCGTCTAAAGATCACGCAAGCATCCCCTTGACTCTGAAAGGCCTGGAGCAAGCGGGTTCTATGCCCAGCCCGACCTGATAATCTCGTCTACGTTTACCCGCGCTAAAGCCACCGCTGATGCGACCATTACGCGCTTTCCGATGACAGCGATAGAGATTTGGCCAATCCATGAATTCACCTACTTGGCACCTAGCCGCTGTATCAATACCACCGGTGCTGACCGCAAAGCCTGGGTTGACGAGTATTGGGCGAAAGCAGATCCAACGTATGTGCACGGGGAGGGCGCAGAGTCCTTTGTGGACTTCATTCAGCGTGTGCAGGTGTTTCTAGATCGTCTTGCCTACGCGCCTGGTAACCAGGTTGCGGTTTTCTCGCACGGACAGTTCATGAGCGCCCTTGCCTGGCTGTTGGTGCGCCTGCCAACCTGCCTTAACAGCGAGATGATGCAGGATTGGCGTGCGTACGAAATTGAGAACCACATCGAGAACTGCTGGGGCTATTCGATCGCCGAGGCGCCTGATGGCACCGTGTCACTGGGCCATGTGCTCAACCCTCACGGTGTACCCTTTCGCGATGGCGAATTGTTGTCGGTATGCGGCACTATGCTCCTGTACGCCGGCAAGCTTCCCGTTGAGGCCGAAGGCTCTGAGTCGCCGGTGAGCGATCAGAAACCAGACCAACCCACATTTTTGTGATAGCAGGTACGCCAAAGCTCGGGGAACCAAGACTCCTCTCAATGCGCGTCCGAGTGTTCCCGTGACACCTGCAGAATCAATACAAAAACGCCGGAATTCAACATGTCCATAGAACTGGTTGCTTCATGGCTGCGCGCCGCTAAGCATGTCGTCATATTCACGGGTGCTGGAGCATCTGCAGAAAGTGGTATTCCCACTTTTCGCGATACTTTGACAGGCCTGTGGGAGCGATTTGATGCCTCAAAGCTGGCCACCGCTGAGGCATTTCGTGCTGACCCAAACCTCTGCTGGGGCTGGTATGAGTGGCGGCGTATGAAGGTTGTCCAGGCGAGCCCAAACCCGGCTCATTGCGCGATCGCACAACTGGCCGATCTCGTTCCCAAAGTCACGGTCATCACGCAGAACGTTGATGATCTTCACGAGCGAGCTGGGAGCCGTGACGTAATTCACCTGCATGGCAGCCTGCATAGACCCCGGTGCATTGACTGCTATACGCCGTACTCTCAGACGTTGCCATCTGTGGTTCTCCCCGAGGGGGGGGCCAGGATAGATCCACCAGTGTGTGACGTATGCGGTGGTTATGTCCGACCAGGTGTCGTCTGGTTTGGGGAAATGCTGCCAGAGGCCGCATGGGCGACGGCTATGGACGAGGCACAAGCGTGCGACATGTTTTTATCGGTAGGAACATCCGGCATGGTTTACCCGGCTGCTGAGTTGCCAATGCATGCGTTGAGGTACCGGGCAACGGTCGTGCACATCAATCCGCAGAGATTTGAGATAAGCCATGATGAGTATTTCCTACAAGGGCGGGCGTCTGAGGTGATGACAGATCTGCTGGCTAAGGCGTTCGGCGGTTTGCTGCTGCAGCCATGATTCACTTACAGGGCTCACGCCAAGGCTTACGTCGTAACGCACCGACGGGACGATCAGGTATTGCACCCCTATGAGGTGCCGGCAGCGCTACCAACTGAACAGTCGATGCCGTACAAGCCGCCACCGGCCTTACTGGGTCATCGTGTGTTCAATCTCCGCTTCCCTTATACTGGCCAAACGCTACATCTCCCGCCGTCTCGGTGAGCTTTGAAGTATTGATAGGAAGGAACCGATGCAAGACCTAGTGAAGCCAGAGTATGGGATCGAAGTACGTGAGGACGTAACAGTGGTTAAGCGAATTTTCCGCAGATCCCGAGCCGCCGATACGCTTAAGGATGAAGTTGAAGTAGCGCAGATCTTAGATACGGCAGTCGCCTTCCCAGATACACGCTCAAGCCGGGCGAAGCGGTGGAGCCCCTTGGAATCTATTGCAGTCCAGAATTTCAAGGCAGCTAAGAACGCGGTCATCCCGCTGGGGAAGGTAACCATTTTAGTCGGGCCAAACGGGTGCGGTAAATCATCCGTGCTCCAAGGCGTCCACTGGGCAGCACGCGCCGCGAGTTACATTCTGCCCAAAAATACGAAGGAAATGATTTCCTTCGAGCGGTTGGACTACATACCTTCAAGCGATCCGCTCTCGATGCTTCACAACGGTCAATTAAAGCCAGGCGCGATCTCGACACCTGTTGAAGTCGCATTCAACCATGTCAAGGCAGGGGAGGATGTGGTTCAGACTGTGGTGAAACTCCGGGCGGCGAGAAACAAGGCAGGGATCACTGTCCATATCGATGGTGGAAACGCGGTTACGCCATACAAGCAGCGCTATCAGTTTCTCACTACCTACATCCCCGGGCTTGCTGGCCTCTCAGAGAAAGAGACCATCCTGGCACAGCCATCGCTTCGCCGACAGGCCGCCAGCGGCGACGCCGGGGGTGTACTACGCAATATCCTGCTTAACCTCAAGGCACGCAAAGCAGACGAACCAGACGGTTTAGCTGGGGAAGAGCGTTTGAGGCAACTCAACCAGTTGCTCCAAAAAGTACATCCCTCCGTGTCCATCGATGTGTCATACAATGACCGGGAAGATTTCCACATCTCGGCCACGGTACAAATGGATGGGTACAAGAGGCCGCTTGAAACAGCCGCCACAGGCATCCTCCAGACCATCCAGATTTTCGCCTATCTCATATTTTTCGAGCCTAAGCTCATGTTGATTGATGAGCCCGACGCGCATCTTCATCCCAATCGGCAAGAGCGACTTATTGAAGCCTTGGAGCAAGCGGCGGACGAACATAACACTCAGATCATATTGTCCACGCACAGCCCGCATGTGGTTCGTGCCGCTAGCTCCTCAACGAAACTGGTCTGGATGAGTGGTGGTGAGGTCAAGACAGACGATGACGAAGCAATCCGTCGATTGCTCGGATGGGGGGGGTTGGATAAATCTGTTTTGTTTTTCATCGAGGATGAAGACGACAAGCCACTCCGGGCAATTCTCCGCCAGTGGCCGGAGCTTAGCCGACAGCTGTCGTTGTGCCGATGCTTCGGGATTGAAAACCTTCCAAAAGACAAACTACTTTCTGGCCTGCTGGTCGATGGAGAAATCGACGTAAGCGCTGTTATCCATCGAGATGGGGACTTCATGACATCTCAGGAAGCATCCAAATGGGCTGCAGCATTCAGCACCAGAGGGGTATATCCATGGACAACGGAAGGGTCGGACATCGAGGGATATTTTTGTTCAGCGGCATATTTGGCAGCGTTGTATAAAATTCCGGTTGAAGAAGCGGAGCGCTGGCGGGAGGCTGCGTCCAAGGCGGTTAGCGGGGCCAGAGATGCCTTTATCAAAAAACGTCTAGTAATCAACCGACTAATCTGGCCCAACGGTGGTTCACCGGAAGCCAATGATTTATGGACACAGCAAGCTGGGCCAAGTCCTGCCACAGTCAAGGGCAAAAAGCTGTTGGGACAGATCAAGGTTGTTGCGACCAAGAATGGCTATAACGCCAATCTGTTGAACACCTTCACCATTCCAGAGGGGTTTACGGTGGCGCCGGATCTCAAACAGATATTGGAGAAAGCGATAGCAAGGGTGTAACTGCGTCCCTGGCTGCAAAAAATCCTCGTGATGAGCAGTGACCTGCCTAACATTCACTCCTATCGTCAGGCCTGATCGTGAAATCGAGGGGCGAAGGATGAAAGTGGTGATTGAATTGAGAGATGCTGTCCCTCAAGAGGACTGAATGTGCCGTACCAGGAGAGTCCACTGATGCCGATCTATCTGGAGTTGGCCAATGACCGTACCCACTCAAGCTGACATCGTTGCCCAGTACGTAGCTGGCCAGCTGGCTGAGAGCATTTTTACCTCCCAATTTGGTTGCAAATTCTCTGAGTACGACGCCTTGTCACAGGCGCTTGTCGAGGCTCATCGAAGCCGCATGATCGATGTTCACAAAACGCTATGCACCTCGATTCCTCCAGAGTTGGCCGATCACGAGGTGCGGAGAGGCAGGCAGATTTGCGAGGAGGTTTTGCCCCAGCTCGACGCGAGCGCGGCCCGGTTGCTCTCAACGCTCAGCGCGCTGTACGGTACGGATTCATCAATCCCTTACGCGGCTACCGACGTACTGACTCGATGGTGCAAGAACGTACCTAGCAGAGCGTTGGAGTTGCTGGAATACAGCGTCGGCTTTCCAGAGCATGTTCTTTTCCATGCGCTTACCGTTTCCATCCAAACCGGACTGAAAGCGGATTACCACCATTTCGCTGAGGCCGCAATCAACCTTGTGCGCGAGGGGAGTGCACTGCAAAAGATCGCCGCGATTCAGGCACTTACTCATGCCCAGCCATCAACGGAGCCTGGTTGGAAAATCCTTTTTCAGGTGGCTAGAGACGCAGCTGTTAGACCTGCCTTAGACGAGCTTCGCGCTGCGATATTCCGTACCTCAGTCTCATGGGTCGCTTTCGTTTGTGAAGAGCAGAGGGAGGAGCTGACCCAACTGCTGCTTGAGATGAGCCGAGATCCAGAGCCACTCATCGCTCATCAGATTGCCTATGCGCTTGCATTCAGCCACCAGCACCTTTCGATGCACACCAAACGGCAACTGCTCGATGGTATTTCCCATCTGGAATTGAGCTCCAGTACGTTCAATCTGCTCGACATTGCGTTGCAGAATTCCTTGCAGTTGGGCGACGTCAGTCATGTGCAAGAGTTCGTTACCGAGCGGCTGTCGAGATCCGGGTGCGCTTTTGGTCATTTCAATATGGTCTTCCACGAGCTCTCCAAATCCACAAGTGGAGCCCTAGAGTTATGGCTGGTAAGTTGGTTAAGACGCGGAGACGCTGAGCTGCTCAAAGGCTTCGATCAATGGATATTTCCCGGGACGGAAGACCATCACTTCACGATCGATTTCACGCCCTATGGCATTAGGGATGTTGAGTATGGATTCATTGCCAAAAAAGCGATCCTGACGTTTTTTATCAAGCCAATTGCAGCGGTTACGGTGATTGTGTCATTGCTAAGGCACGCCCCATTGTCGGTGGTGCAAGAGCTAGAAGATCTGCTGTTTGATCCCATGCTCATCAACTACCCAAATCTGGCGAAAGAGACTCTCCATTCGATAGCCAATGATCCAGCGGATCCGGTAGCCACGAGGCTCTCTGGCCTACTGCAGAGAATCGAGACCTACACGGAGGGCGCTCGTAGTATTGGTCTTCTACCCGAAATGCGTCCATCTGAACGCGAGCAATTGATAGCGTGGCAACATCAAACCGATGCAATGGAAACCGCTGCAGAGGCGGTGAAAGACGAATCGTCGCTTGAGAGACTGTTCGCCCAGCGTGTGCTGCTATACGGCGCCGGTATGGCCTCTTGGACGTTGAGTCACCCGAACCCGTCAAATCCAGGGGAGGGCGTCCCAAAGCGATATGAGGCGCCGCTGACCGAGTTTTATCACCCTATGGAGCTCCCTCGCGAAGAGATACTGAACCCAGTCGGCATACACCACACTTTGATGCATTTTCATTTTGAGCGCCCTGATCCATGAAGCTCGTATTTCGACAGTATTTGGCGTCCCTGCGAGAGCGAAATGAACTGGATGTTGTGCTTCCTGACCTGCTCAGTGAGCTTGGCTACAACGTGATTTCTCGGCCTGGCCGAGGGACTCGACAGCACGGCGTGGATGTTATGGCGGTCGGCTTCGAGAAGGGGGAAGAAAAGGTCTACCTGTTTTCCGTTAAACAGGGCGATCTCGATCGTGCGGAATGGGATACTGGCGAACAAGGCCTGAGAGCGTCACTGAACGAAATACTGGAGATTTACATCCCGTCCCGTCTGGAGAGCCAGTACCAAACGCATAAGGTGGTCATCTGCCTTTGTTTTGGGGGCGAGATCAAAGAGGCCGTCAGAGACAACGTCAAGGGCTTTACCGACCGCAACTCGACCGAGCGGATATCATTCCAAGTTTGGAACGGGGATTTCCTGGCTGCGCTTCTCAGTGATGGGGTTTTGAAGCAGCAACTGGTCAAGAGAGAGCTGCGTACCAGCTTCCAAAAGGCAGTCGCCATGCTGGACGAGCCCGAAATCGCCAACAGGTATTTCAAGAACCTGGTAGAAGGCCTCAGAGAAGAGAACAGCGGCACAGCTCGCGGACGCTTGTCGTCGCTCAGACAGATGTGTATCTGCCTGTGGGTACTCTATGTATGGGCTCGTGATGCGAACAATCTGGAGGCGCCATACAAGGCTTGTGAGAATACGATTCTTCAAGCATGGCATCTGATCAGCCAGGATTTGACCGGCAACAGCAAGTTGGCAAAGGAAGCGCGAACGACACTCGAAGAACTCTTCAAATTGTATGGAGTAATTTGGGAAGATTTTTACGGGGAAAAGCTGCTTCCACACATCGCACATCGCGACGCAGTGGCGGCCTCTGTGGATGCGAGGTCTTCGGTGGACGTGAACCGAAAGCTCTTCGAGACAATGGGCCGAATAGCCCTTCGAGGCTTATGGATTATGTGGTCAGCGAACCCTAGGGACGATGTACCCAAGGTCAGTCGTTTTAGAGCTCCGAAGGGAGCGCTTGCTATCGCTAATGCTCTGAGGGCGTTGATTTCAAATAACCCGGCGCTGCTCACGCCGATCGCGGACGATCAATCGATTGACGTAGGGATCACGCTCCTCTTTCTCTCGATAGTGCAACCTTGGCAGCCGACAGCGATCGGCTATAGCGAAAATATCTTGAGCGCCTTCATCTTCACTTACCAGGCGCACGACAGGTATCCATCGATCCATGGCAGCTACCGGGAACTGGTGCGGCACCCTGCTGAGCGCACGGATGACTACCGGAAAGATCACACGAAAGGGTCAACCCTGATCCCGTTGGCAGCGCTATGGGCTTCTGCGGGTGGTGCGTCTGAGCGCACAAAGGTTTTTGCAAAGTTCGCAGAGGAAAAGCTGAAGCACTGTACTCATCAGATGTGGGTCGCTGGGAGCGATAGCGAATCCAAGGTCTACCTCGGCGAGAGCCGACATGGGCTAGGCCTGATCGATATCCCGGTGACCCAGGATGGTCATGCCGCTGTTGGGGCGCTGGAGCACGAATGTAGGCACGATGAGCACTTTAGAAATCTTTCTGCCATCAAGCTGCTTCATTGGCCGATCCTCGTACTTGCTTGCAGACACCACAGGTTGCCGCTACCGCCGCACCTGTGGCTACCAGCACTGAAGGAGGTCAGGCATGAGCACCACAACAAAGGGGGGTCATGAGGAAGACAGAGCAGGCAGCGGTGGTGCTGCCTGCAACGATGAGGTCAGGTTAACTGGTTACCTAAGCGAGCCTGCAGCCACCTCGTGGAACAGCGGCTTCCAGATGTGGGTCAGGTTGGCGTCCACCAGGGTGATACGTGCCTGTCCCCTGTGACCTAACCGATTTCCCAAGCGAGTCGCGAGCTCCAAACCGCCAGCGCCGCCTCCCACGATTACGATATGTTGAGTCATGATCTGCACCTAGATTTAACGATGGGCTTAGCATGCAGGACTGGGGCGCGCTGCTGAATCAGTGATCCCGCAAGGGGCACTTCGGTAATTACGAAGTCTGCTCGGGCGTCGGGGTAGGGGCAGTGTGTGAGATGCAATACAATGGTTAAACCGCGCAGCAGGAGCCTCAAGCTCCTTCTGAAACGTGCCCCTTAAAAGCCCTGCTGAATCAGTCTGGAGTGTGACTATGAGGGATAAATCCCATCCTTTCCCGTTCGATGCGCAGGCGGAACTGGTCATGAAGGCGTTCATGCAAGTCACGGGGGAAAAGCTCAGCAGGGCCCAACGAGAGGTGGGTGGGGGTGATGACGTCCAGCGATTCAATCATGGTGGGTCTTGGCAGTCGCATAACAGTTACGACCCCGATCGCGTCGACCAGATGCAGACGATCGCGCACCAGACTAGGCTGCGTTTCGAGGACATCCTCGAAGGTCGGCTCGACGTGATTGAGCGCACGGTCGATGAGATATCCAACAGCATGGCCGACAGCTTTGCCAAAGCGTTTTACCAAATGCTCTCCGACACCTGTGAGGAGCACGGTAATGTCGTCGATGCCTCGGCGGGTAGCTTGGCCGAACAGATGCTCAAGGCAATCGAGCAAGTCGAATACTCGGTCGATCGGGATGGCCAGGTGTCGCTTCCAGAGTTTCGCATGCACCCCAGCGTCGCAAAGCGTCTTCATTCCGATCCCTCGCTGCAAGACCCCGCATTGCTAGCGAGAATCGAAGAAGTCAAAAAGCTCAAGACTGCGAAGGCGTTGGCAGCGGAAGCCGCGCGAAAAGCTAAATTTCGTACTAGGGAGCAGTGATGGCCGCCAAGGTATTGTTGTGCATCGGTTGTGACGACTATCAATCTCCCTCGCTCCAACAGTTATCTGGAGCCGAGCGGGATGCGCTTTCGATTCAGACTGCCCTGTCGACAGGGCGATTGAGTCTGATCCAGCCAGAAGACGCGTACTTGCTGAACTCTCCGATCAGGAGTCAGTTAGAAGCGACACTGCTTGAGATACAGGACAGGTATCAGGAAATCGAGAGCTTCACGCTGTTTTTTGCTGGACACGGCGGAGTGGCAAACGACAGTTATTTTCTATGCCTCACGGACACCCGCCTTGATCGTCTGTCCACAACGGGTTTCGCTCTGAGCCGGCTTTTCGAGTATTTCAACGAGCTCAAAGCAGCGCATTGCAACGTCATTATCGACGCTTGTCAGGCTGGGGGCATGGTGTCGAGCCTCGGTATCCTGCTCAAGCCGGAAGTGGTCGGTAAGGCCAAGACATTCGGCGTCTCATTTTTTGTATCGTCGGCGGCAGATCAATACGCCCGCGAGACCAGCGAGGGCGGGTACGGAACACTCGCGCTGCTCAAAGTATTAAGAGGAGAGATCGACACCGGATCACGCGGCGCCATGCTTGATTTGCTGGACATTGGCCGACCTGCCGCCCACTACGTGTCAGAGCAGAGCAGTAGGGAACAGATGCCTTCAGTGTGGGGCGTCAATCTCTACGGCCACATGCCTCTGTATCGCAATCCTCATGCTTCAGAAAATCCAACGTCCTCATTGTTGGGTATTACCGGCATCTCGCCTGAATCCCCGGCGGGAGAGGCGATCAGCAGCCATTCAGCCGAACTGTATAAGCTGATGTTTGCACCGGAATATGAACTCACCCCTGAAAAGCTTTTCCCTGTGCTGTCCAGCTTCGTTGATCGCCTGGTAGATATACCCAACGCAGTTGGGGCGTTCATAGGCGGCATCTGGCAATCATTGGAGAAAGGAACGGGTCGGCACACAAACAGCTTTTCTCGCGTGGAACTGAGCGCCACATGCGCTGCTCTGCTACTTCAATCGTCCCAAAAAGACAGCGCCTCGCGCGATTGTATAAAGGGTCTCGCCTACGAGATCGTTTCAGAGGTCGAGTGCCTGCTATGGGAAATCGCAACTGGGCTTCGAGAGAACCCGTACTCGTTGTGCCGGCATGGTATTCCCGACCTGTTCTACCTCCCACAGCGGATCTCGCGGATATTGGGTTGGGCGGGGACTGCCATGCACCTAGCTTGTGAACTCGGACTTAATGATGCGAATCTCAAAGAAGCGCTGGAGCAGATCAGTAGCCCTCTGATTGAGCATTACGCCAGTGCTTGCGCAGGTATGAGCGAAGATGAGGCTCCGTACTGGCTGGCATTCCTCACAGCGATCAAGACTGATGAGCTCAACGGCCTTGGCGAACTGGTCGTCAGCACCTTGATCAACGCCCTGGTTGAGCATAAGGGGCGGCTTGCGCAGCGATCGCTGTCGGCAGAGGACGTGTTCGGCTATCTCAAGGCGCGCGCCGACAAAGATCCTGTTGAGTTAAAGCGCTTGAGCAGCTCGCCCTCAGAGACCTTGGCTCTCGTCTTGCTCATCAGTCGCCGTCACTCCCTTGAAGAAGAGCTGGATTACAACCTGGCAAGTCTTGATCACGCCCACCTCAACATATTTCTCCCGCAGAATTACCTGGAATTCAGCCAGCCAGTCGTTCGCAACGGTATCAATCACGTATTCCAGATTGGGCAAAAGGTGTGGACTGTGGCCGATGTGGCTCAGCGCTGGGATGAGGTGTGCAAGCCGCAGATCCTCCAGGATGCCTCTCTTCAAAATCCCGCGACGCGAATCGGTGCGCTCTGCGCATCCCTGATTTTCCCGGATCGAGTACCCTGGTTTCTACTCAGTGACCAATGACTTCGAGACTTTGAGGGCCCTTAGGCCTGGGATCGTTCAGGGGTAGCACTAACCATCCGCTCAAACCCCGAGATCCGGCCGTACGATGCTTCGTATGGCGTAAAGCTTCGCGCAAGCGTGAGCTGAAACTGTCGCTTCTGACTGGTCTGCGCGAGAGCGAGGGTCGGACTGTGTTTAGTCGCTCGTGAAGGCTCAATGATGGTCGGTCGTTGCCTCCAGCGGATGTTCTGGAAACTCCGGCGGGAGTATTAAGCTTGGCGCTTGGGCTTGTTTGGAGGCTAAATGACGATTAAAGCAGTGATTCTGGATGCGTTCGGGCCCATCCTTTCCAGCACGGCAGTGGCACCGCCTTATCGCCAGTTGTTCAAAGAGGGTCATCGCCAAGGGCGGCGTCCTAAATCAAATGATGCCCGGGCTGTGATGACGCTTGATTGCGGTATTGAAGGCGCAGCCGAGCATTTGGGTATTGATCTTTCTCAAGCTCGTCTGACCGAAATCCAGGCGCTCTTGGAGGCTGATCTTGCCAGCATAACTCCCTTTCCAGATGCGATCGCCGGCATTGAATTGCTCTAGAAACATAACGTAGCCATCGCTGTGTGCTCGGACCTCGCTCACCCATACGGCGAAGTGGTAAGCCGCCTGTTTCCGTACCTTGACGTTTACGCATACAGCTATCAGCTCGCCATGCTCAAACCTGAGCCCCAGATGTATCGGTGGGTATGTGATCAACTGGGCGTGGCGCCAGGCTGTGAATTCGGAACCGGGGACTCAGTGCATATGATCGGCGACTCGATTCGATGTGATCGTGATGGCCCACGTGCTGTGGGCATCATGGGGCATCACCTTGATCGCAAAGGAGGCGTGCGGATTACGGATCTGTCGCAATTCGCCAAGCTGATTGCCGATGCCAACCGCCATTGACTACCAGGGGCTCCCGATCTAAGCGGTACCTGGGGGCGCATGATCTGTGACGCGCTGAAGCCAGGTAGTCGATCTTATGAAGCAACCGTGTAGGGTGACCAGCTTGGCAAGGAGCGCGCCGACCAGAAGCTCCACGACATTTTCCCGCTTATCGTTTCGCTTCGGGTCAACGTCCATCTGCCAATCCTGCGGTCAAGAACAGATGTTCCCAGTCAAGCCATGGCCTTCGTCCAGAGAGGAAAGCGCAGCCCGTCCGCTTGATTGTCTGGCACGATAAAGCCAAGGCTATACCTTGCACGCGTGATGGCCACATAAAGCTTATTCTGGGCCGTTTCCGCCTTCTTGGGGAAGGGCTTCGCACCGCTCAATACGAAGTCGATTTGGCTGTCCGTGGGAAGGATCAGTGTACGATCAAAACCTAAGCCCTTGCTGGCTCCGAAGTTATAGCATCGGGCATAAGAAGGAATGAAGCTTCTTCCCGACGTCACGCTCCATCTCAGCACCATAGGGTCGTACCTTGTAACGTAATCGGTGACATCCGACTGCTTGACGATGAAAGCTCCCAGGTGGTGTATGAACGCTGGCGGGACATCAACAACAGCCGACTTGGTTGCCTTGTAGGCTCCCTTGTGCACTTCATCAGCGATATCGCAGATGGATTGCAGGCTTCGCCAATTTAGGACGAGGGCTTCCTCGGTAAAGCCCATGGCTTTGAATGCAGCAATTTTTTCGTCCGATGTCTGAGGTGCTTTATGACCGAACGTGGTCTCGTAGACTGTCTGACGAAAATCTCCGACGCAGGTGATTGGAGATTTCATGGCCTTGTTGAGGCCCTTCAACACGTCGTAATCCCATCCAACCAAATCCTGAACCTCGTCGAAGTAGACCTGGCTGTAGATTTCCCCGAGACGAAGTGCGGCAGCATGCTTGGTAGTTTTCATCAACCTAGCGGATAATTTCGCGAGAAACCCTGTGTGCGCCTTGGTGTGGCACTGCGTTAGGAAGTGGTTTGGATTGAAACTCTTGTCATCCAGCTGTTCTTTCCTGCCAGGCAAGGTAAACTTCGTCTTCGGCTTTAGATGAGGATTGCTGGCATTGAAAAAGAATGCCTCGATCCGTTTTTGATAATAGGCCTGTTGATAGGGCCTTATCATGTCTTCGAGGTAGAAAGTAAACAGTCCCTTCACCACGAATCGACTGCTGTGTTGGCCAAATTCAGTCAGGAACCGATGCCGCAGCTCTTGCTGATTACTGGTCGTGTAGGTGACCACTAGCACCTTCCCGCCGCGTCTGATCTCAGCGATTGCTTCGGTGATGATTTTATGGGTTTTGCCCGACCCCGCACCCGCCATGCACAGTACGTTAGGCAAAGTGAAGCACCTCATCCAAGAAAGTGGGGTATTTGAACGCCTCTATTGTTTCGAACAGCCTTATTGCAGAGTCGACCTTCTTTTTACCCTTGCCATCGCCGTCTGCGCTTTTGAACCACTTAATGATAAATTCCAACTTGGCGGCAAACGTAGGCTCGGCTTTCAGTAGGTTAAACGTCTGGGGAGAAAGTACGATTTTTGCAAATGCCAGTAATTCCTTCTCTGACGTGGAATTGACCGAAATCATGGCAGGCTCCAACGAGAACTCCTCATCAACCTTGGATGAGATCAGTTGGATGTTAGGATGCTTTTCATAGTCCTTACGCGCCGCGACGACGTTCTTCTCATAGTCACCATCGTTGTCACGCAAAACATTTACCCTTGTACCAATTTCCTTCCCGATTTCGATGAACGTTTTGAAGCCCACGCCGCGCACCACGATGATGTCGATGCCATCCTGCTCAGGTAGGCGGTCATGGTTCTTGTGTTTATAGATACGTTTGAGTACCAATTCATCAGATGGGCCTTCTACCAGCACTACCTTCTTGGAGAGGGCTACGCGTAAAGTATCGTAACCGGGGAGGCGTTTGAGCGTCTTGACGACATCCTTATCCAGAAGATGAAGGCGTTTGTACGAATCATGGAGCAGGCAAATCTTGTCGATGCTGAGTTTGTTAAGCACGTAGGAACTGTGGGTGGTCAAAAACAGTTGCTTGCCATCGCGCTGATCCTCAATATCCTGGACGAGTCGGCTCAACTCCACGTGCGACAGGTGATTCTCAGGCTCCTCCATCATCACCAGATCGATGTCTTTCGATTTATTGTGGAGGGCCAGTTTTATCTGCACCTTGCTCTGTTCGCCTTTACCAATCATGTGGAAAGGCACGGTATCCACTTCGAGCTGCAGTCCATTTTGGAGGGCGCCCGACGGCATGGTGTTCGCCGCGATCGTGAGCGTCTTGTCCGTGATCTTGTTGTCGGAGTCCAGATCTTTGTTAACCGTCTTTACTTCATCGGTTTCATTAAATTTTTGGAGGGTTTCACGATAGTTGAGGGTCAGTCGGTATTCTTCGTCCTTCTTAAGGGCGGTGCTCAGGACATTGGAAATGTACTGATTCTTCCCGAAGGTTGGATGGATACGCGTTGGATCAATGTAGAGCGCCCTGAACTGTTTGCTCATTGGCTTGATGACGTTCCAGGCGAAGTCCATCCACTCAAGCTTGTAAAACTCTACCGGGATGCTGGTCATCGGGGCGCCAGCGGCCATGTAGTCACTATAGGCGTCCGTAAAATCCGGGTCGAAGCTTGCAACGACCTGCACGCCCTGTGCATCTTTGTGTAGGCTGTTGTTGGTGCCTCGGTAATCAGGCACACCTTTCATATAAGCCTCGATTACGAGGACGGGTAGGTCGGCTGGCGTCTTCGGTGAGTTCAGAAAGGCCGCGACGACATCACTGTTAAACAGGTCAGGAGAAAATTCGTTGGCGAATGGTCGGCTGCGGTACTGGAAGTTTAAGACAATCTCCATGGCCTCCAAGATTGTGCTCTTTCCAGCGTTGTTGTCTCCGACAAAAATATTGACGTCATCATTGAAGTCAAACGTCTGATCTTTGAATTTTTTGAAATTTACGAGACGAAGCGATTCCACAAGCACTTTTTCAATTCCTTCTGAGTTGACGCCGGCAAAGTGGCGTAAGGCCATTCCTGCAGGAACGCTAACCCGAGGTTCGGAACTTGTCCAGTGCATGGGCGGAGGTAGCAGGGCTTGCGTGGTTCTGTCCGAAAAAAGCTGCTCCCCTGATTAACTGAATGAGCCCAACCTTCATCCAATTGATGCGCTGCCGCTTCACTATTGAATCGCCCTGCGTTTTGTAGATACCTCGCTTCCCTAAACTGAGGCCGAGTACGAGGAGCCCTGAGCAAGCCGTGTCTGGTTGAAAACACAACAGCGATAAAAGGGTGAATACGAGGGAACGTCTTATGAGAGTTCAGAGCAATACAGCAGAAAGGCAAAAGCCCGGTCGTTACCGGGCTTTGCAGATCCCTCAAGGGGAGGTAAAGCTGAAGTGCCTCAAGGGCTACAAGCCAAACTCTACGAGCGGTTGGCGCTCATGTCAACGCTCTGCGTCTGGGACAAACGTGTACCGTAATGTGCAGTCGTCAGAGCTGACGCAGTCCTGTCTAGCAATGTGGGCAGATTACCATGCCGTAATCTGTAGTCGATACGAAGACTACTCAGCCTGATTATCGGGTGTTTCTCAACGGTGCCATTACTGACTCTACGTCCAAACCGTTCATAAGGCAGTTGTGTGCTATTACTGACAGAGCCTCGAAAAGCTTGTCTCGCTGTATTGCCAACGCAGCGTTCTCCGCTTGAAGACTTGCAATACGCTCTTCGAGACTCCTGCGCCGGCGGGCACCATCCGGATCCCTCCCGCTTTCCCTCATTTGAACAACACGAGCGGCCTCAATTCTGTCTCCACGGTCACCTCCTAGCGTAGCTCGGCTTGTCAGGCCCAGCCGGCGCTGCACCTCCGGTCGGGAAATGGGAGCGAGCTCCACTCCAGAGCTAATCATCTGGGCGAGGAGAGCGTCTATTGCTTCGTCAAGAGTGCCACCCCTCAATGTCTGTCGTCGCGCCATAATTGCCCCTAGTCATCTGAAACCGAACTGTGTCGTTTGTCCGAGTCCGCAACCGTCATTGGACGCCCATTTGGAAACACGCGTTGCACACCTGCATTGGTGTCGCGTGCTAGGACCGATTTTAGATTATTGAGTTTGTCCTCTTGGTCCGCCAGCCATACATCGCTGCCTGCCTCTCCGGCGCCGGCATCGCGCATGATAGTAATTGCGGCCGTAAGATTTTCGGCTTGTTTCTCAAGGTTCGTCCGTTCCGATGGAGTGCCCATCAGATGGAGATGCGAGCAGCCATTCCAGCACTGAAGATGCTTAGGGCAGGGCGCTTGGGAGAAGTCGTGAATGCAACCTCCAAAGGGTGTCACGTGCAGCGCCGTTGCGTGTACCGTAAGGAATGCGTCTGCCGTGATCGTGCCTTTATCTGACAGCAGCGCATGGTAACTGTCGGTCAAAGCGCCCTGAATGCGCTTATCTCTTATGCCCGCATGTAGAAAGTCGATACGCTCGTGATGGCTATTGAAAGCCAAAAACTCTTGATGGGTAGCAGCGTCTTCTTCAATGCTTGTGTGTTGGTAATAGACATTCTGGTCGAGCCGTTTCCGCCCCAGGGCAAGCGCTTGTTGAACATTGCTCATGCCAGTCAGATGATAAATAGTATTTCGCCAGTGCCGCGGTTGATGACTAGTCAGCTTAATCGGTGTCCCATCAGCTTCCAATAATGAACGGCGCGAGAATATGGACGAGAATTGCGGATCCGCGCCGAGTGCCCGGTTGATGTCGGTCAGCATGACCCGTCGCGGTATGGCACGGAACACATTGGACTCTCTCCCACCTAAACGAAATTGTCCGTAGACAACGCGCGGATCGACAGCGGGCGGCCACGATCCGAGATGAACAAGTAGCGATACAGCAATTTCATCGGTTTGCCGTCACGCAAAGGGCGCCGGTCGCTCTGGATATAGCGCTCGTAGACCTCATACAGCTGTGCGGAGATACCCACGGTCCGCCCATGTGTTTTGAGCGCAGGCTCTTCAACGCGCGGATCGCGGGGATCATGTTCTCGATCATTGATGCTGACATAGGCGTGCTGAGACCCTTTGTTGATATCCGTGGAGTAGAGCTTCAGAAGCTCTCCGCGACGGATGCCGGTCTCCAAGAGCAATTCGATCATTAGCCAATTACGCAGCTGCAAACGTTCCGGGAACGGATTCTCCACAGCGCCAGGGCGAATCAGTGTGCGAACGATCTGTAGTTGCGTATCTGTCAGGCTGCGGTAACGAGTGCGATCGGGACGTGCATTGATGATATGGCTCTCAAAGCGCCGCTCAATGACGTCGGCAACATCGGCAAATACCACGTTGATGTCAGCCTGTGTGGCTGAATTCTGACGGGCGCGCGGGATGTAACGGGTGACGCACCAAGACAGGTATTTCTTCAGCAGGCGCATGTACTGATCACGTGTTCGTGAACTGATCTGCTGAAAAAGTACAGTGCCAGCTTTGCCGATTCGGGCGACCAGGTTGTCGGCTTGACGGCCGCTTTGGAGCCAGATGGCGTAGCCGTCCAGTAACGCCAGAATCGACTCAAAGTGGCAGGCCAAGATCGCCTCATCGATATCCAGATCTCGGCTTTTGGCATAGGCGTAGAAAGCCTGGATAGCGCGCAGGTGCGCCGCAGCCGTGTTGTAAGCGCGGTGCCTGAGTTTGAGTTGGACGTAGATGAACGGAATGAGTATGGGCAACGGCGTCGCATCACCAGCTTGTACAAGCAGCGGTAGTCGTTGACCTGAAGAGAACCTGCACTGAATCAGTTTCATCGACAGCCACCTCATTCAAGGAATCGTCATGAACACTATGGACATGGCCCGTTGAGAGAGTAGACGTCAAATACGAATTGGTCGATGTGAGCTTTATCAGTTAAGTGGAAAATCATATCCCTATGATCTGGTTGAGGTTTTTGCAGGGACGAAGACGTAGACCGGAAGAATGAATTCTTTTTTCCGCTCAAAGGCTGCAGCGCGTCTTTTTTCCGGTCAATGGCTTCACCACGAGTCTGCAAGGCCCCACAGTGAATGCGCGTCATCGACTGGTTTCGCTCACACCTCCACAACCCTTCCATCGCTGCTGTAAGCGGGGCTTCAGCACGTATCAAACTCGTCTTCTTGGCTGGCAAACACGCATCCCAAGCTTTAGTGGTAGATATGCGTATGCAGATGACCGTCTTTTGGAAGCTCGTCTTCACGGTCTGAATCTGATGAAGAGTTTTTTCGACCTCGAAGGTAAAACTGTCATCCTCTGAGAGCGCCGAAACAAGGCCCTACAGTAGTTAAGAAACTAAGATTCTTGCTTTCTGAGTTTATGAGTCCCTACTAGCTAGTGAGGTGCCAACGGCACGCCAGATAGGAAACCTTAATAAATGGCTCTAGAAGGCTAAATCGCTTCAGTCAATTCAATTCGACCATTGAAATCGTGCAAATATGCTTGGCACGAGCTCAGCTACTGTGCGTCAAGGCACCCGCAGAGTCTATTTCTTTGACGTTGGCAGGTAGAAATGTTTGTAAGCTTATAGCGAGTTCTAGCTCACTCGAAAATCCGAATTAGTTGTTTATTGGTGATTTTCAATTTATGCATAAATAGTCAGGCGTAGTGTAACTTATTGATTTTCAAGTGGTAAGGTTTTGCTGCGAAACTCAGCGGATATTTTCACGGCTTGAAGCAATATATTAGATATTCGAAGTGTCAACTTTCTGACTGGTGGCGGTATTAAAAATTAGTTGATGTGCTCGACATGGTGAGCTAGCGTGTTGCCAATGCGAAGTCACTAGGCCTCCTTTGAGAAAGCAATCAATGATCTCAGTGATTACTTAGAGTCTTGGCAGTTAAAGAGAGCAAGTGAATTAATCTGGCATCAGCTATGAGGCATCTATGAATTAATAAGGGCTACTCACATAACTTGCTGCCAAAATCTTCATGTCTCTAGTATGGTGAATGTTAATGGCGAAGGACTCTGGCACCTCAATTACAATTCACACATCACGACCAGTTAGGGCCAAGGTTCCTCCTTTAAGGATTCCAAGGCCTTGGAAGCCCGCCAATCCAACTGTGATGCGTGAGGCTGTGCCATATCAATCATTGAATGTAAGTGACGCTGAGCTGCGGCTCGCCCGGAAACGGGATGCCATTTTTCAGCAGCTAAAACAAAACATGATTGATCAGCCCAAGGCGATGGAACTTCTCGAACTTAAAAAGAGCCAGTTTTACAAGCTGTACAATAAATTCCTAGCGTCCGAAAGCTATCTTGAGCTGGCAAGGAAGAAGCGAGGAACCAAACCCGGACGCGAAACACTTACGGAAGGGCAGCGCGCCGCCTTGGAAATGGCGTATCAAGAATACTATCGAGGGCCGAGCGCGTCCTCGGCGAAGGTTTGGAAGGAATCGCAAGGTTTATGTCCTGACAATGAACGTACCCCCAGTAAGTATCAAGCTAGAAGGTTTGTGGCGGCTAAGCCGGAGAAAGAGAAGTACTATCGTAAACATGGCAAGGAAAAAGGTGATAACAAGTATCTTATTAAGTCTGGGAAAAAGGTTATGGAGCGGGTGCTTCAGCAAGTGCAAATGGATCACACCTCCGTAGATATTCTGCTTGTGGATGAATTTGATCCGAGCGTAATAGTTGGGCGTCCCTGGCTGACAATTTTAATGTGTTCCTTAACAAGGGTCATACTCGGACTGTATTTAAGCCTGCAGGCGCCTGGGTTGAGAACAGTTGCAAATGCTTTGAGTTTCGCAATTCTTGATAAGACGAAATCTTTGGGGCTATACGCTCCTGGCATTAATTCTTATCCCTTTCACGGCATCCCCTTTCAGATTTACACAGATAATGCTGCGGAGTTCACAAGTCCTCGCTTCATTGCAACATGCAAGCGCTGGGGGATGGACTGGGATCATCGCCCTGTTGACAAGAAATGGTACGGAGGACTGATAGAAAGAGTGATTGGCACCTTCATGACCTCGGTGCATTTTTTACCGGGCACCACTGGAAGTAATGTGATTCAGCGGCAGGGGCTAACTCCTGAGCACGATGCAAAATATAATGTAATTGAGTGCGCAAAGTTTTTACTGGACGAGGCAATACTTTATAACGGAACTGTTCGTCAGGAGCTCGGATGCACGCCACGTCAAGCGTGGGATCACTATGACTCTCTGGGACTGCTGGATCGAGATAGGGTCATCCGCCCTGAGGATCATGATCGTTTTCTGATTGATTTTCTCTCGCCTTCTTATGGTCACGTCATCCATCCCTACGGAATTAACTTTGCGGGAAGAAGATATGGTCGATACGAGCTTGAGCCCTACATTGGATATCGAGACGTTGAGATTAGGTATCAGCCATATGATCTCGGGTCGATATGGGTATTGATTGAAGGGCAGTTTGTGCATGTCGCGTGTAGTTTTACACGCGATAGGCTCTCTAACAACTGGGAGTCCTACAGCAATCACCGAGGGCTGTCTCGCGCTCGCCTTGTTGGCCACAACGCTCCAAGTGGAATGCTCGACGATGAGTATGCACTCGAAGCCCAAGAGCGCCAGCGACTCTTGGCGCAACAGGTAAAAGCTAAACCAAAACAGGCTCTGCCACTGCCTGATGACGCCGGTGCTAAAGACGTCACCGCGCAAGGAGAGCGGCTGCCTAACCCTCCTGCACCTCAGCCTGTAATCGGTACGCCACGTGTCATCACTAACAGCGGAGGTGTCGCAAATACCTTCGAGCCAAAAATCATTGTAGATAGGTTCAAGCTATGAATTCTCATCCTACTTTTGACTATTCCCACGTTCTGGAGGCGCATCGCCACAAGCTTGAGTTACCTGTGGAGGAGCGAATTAAGATTTGCAGACATGATTTTTGGATCGATAACCCGAAGTTTGCGCCAGTGTTTGAGTGTCTAAGTCACATGCTTTACACGGCTCACCAAATTCAGGCGTCTTGCATTTTTATTTATGGGAATGGGGGGGATGGCAAAACAGCCGCTTGGCATCACCTGAAATATCTCAGCTCCAATTCCGATAAAAAAATGGTCTTTATCGAATTAACTGAGAATACAAGTCGCTTTAAGCTGCATGATCGGCTTTGTCAGGCATTCGGAATTGATATTAGTCGCCGAAGTACTGCCGACAAAGAGGAGCTTATTTTAAAATATATCGCTGAGAATGGAATACGCGCAATCGTTATTGATGAGCTGAATGATGCGCTGCTGCAGCCTTACGCTCAAAAGCGGACGCTCCTTTCCTTAATGCGTAATCTTGCCGGTACGTTGAAGCTGTGTGTGATCGCGTTTGGGAATACTGAAGCATGCAGTATTCTCACGCTTGATCGAATCATAGACAGGCGCTTTGTGCAATATTATGTGAAGGACTGGGAAATGGGACAGGATTTCGTAGATTTTCTCGCGACCTATGAAGCGCATTTGCCCTTAAAAATAAAATCTAATATTTCATGTCCGGAGATCAACGCGCTGATCCTTTCTGAGTCGTACGGCATCATGGATAACGTTGTTAAAATCATGAAGTGCTTGGCAATGGAGGCAATCGATTCCGGCGCTGAGCGGATTAGTGTAGGGCAATTCCCCCGCCTTCGTGAAACCGCAATGAGATTTGGCTTCAATCTACACACTCCTAAGACTAAACGTGAAGATGTCCATGCAAAAGCATAAAATGACCCGGTGCCAGCAAGCCGTATATGAAACTATCATGAATAGTTTCGTTTCTGCTGACCCAGTGATTACTATTGTCAATGCATATCCAGGGGCGGGGCTTTCTACTTTGATGGAGAATATCTTGAGGGCCCATAGTAAATGTATTTTAAATTTGGCGGCGCGCCCCGCACTCACCGGCATGAATTTGCTGGAGACCTTCTACTATGAGCTTGGGTTGGGGGCAGAAGGAATATACCATGGTGCTCCCATCCCTTCATATGTCACCGAACTGGTTAGCATTCAGTCTATATCGGTGATTGCAATTGATGATCTCGACGATTTTGCTCTCACTGTTTCGATGAAAAAAACAACTGTTAGTCATTTGAGCAAAATGGCCGTGGCGCTACCTAGCATTAGCTTCTTGATGTCGCAAAGCCCGTTAAGGGGAAAGGCCGAATGTGTTATTCACCAGCGCGAAATTACAGGTAGTCAAAATCGTACTGAGAGCATTTTGCAAAGTTTCGAATGTAAGCAGCAATACATGGACTATTTCGAGGATTTCGTCGAGGATACTGGATTGAGTGCTGTTACGAACTCAGTGCTGTCCGATCTCTATGCGAGGACAGAGGGTAATCTCGCATCTACAATTTTGAATTTATGCCATCCGCTTTTAAGGGCGCAATGGTTCGTCGGGTCTTCTAAAGATGAGTAACCCTAATGAGCCGCTACCAAATGAGCTTTTTTCGTCTTGGTTACATCGGCAGGGCGCCATTCCAAGGATCGGAAAGCTCGCACTGAGGGAGGTAACAGATGTTTATCAGCGCTGTATGCAAGAGGGAGACTTCGATCCCGATTTTGATCCGGGGAGCGAGTTCACACGAACTTGCCTTGAACGCATCGAAATGTCACAGGTCGACTTCCAATGTTTTGATACGACGAGTTCGTGGCTGATACCTCGATACTACCGAGGAGCCTTCTGCTACCAATGTTTTTGTGAACACATCACGAATTTTCGGCTGCCAACAATGCTAACGGAGTGGTGTTACGTTTATCACACGGTTTGCCCTCATCACTCAGCTCCCATACTCGATACTCCTGGGAGATATAACTACAAACTCAACATGGCTTTAAAGCTGTTTGGTCATTATCACTCCAATCCGAATATTGTTTCAAAGGAACCGTTAGGGTTGGAGTCAGGAGTACTGTCAGCGTTGCTGGCAATACAGTCTCTGATGTCGAAATTGGAGCCAAACTTCCAGGCAGGAGGAAATTTCCATCAGTGGCGGCTGATACAATTAATTATCCGAGTGTTGCTCTATCCAAGGCACGGAGTAATAACTTCTCTGTTTCCCAAGCAGCCGGTTAGCACTGACTCTCAACAGTTCAGGTATAATCTCAATCTCGGGCCTTTAATCAGCCAGGTGATTCGTAGGCGGCTTGCTGTGCTCCTCACAGGTCTGCTCTTAGATTATGTCGACCATGCAGATCGATCTGCAGCTGAGCGGTATTTGGGGTCTTATGATCAGCGCCACCACTTCTTTGACAATATGTATGGGCTGGGAAGGGCAGCAAATATCTTTACTCCTGAACGAGGACGGCAGCTCCTAAGCCAGTTATTGGAGCTCGCGAAAGATATTGAGAGCCCTTATCTGAGGGACTTCGTCGCAGGATTTGGTGGCGGGCGTGGATAGCAAACGATCGGAGGGGGAGTTGAAAATGCATTTTGTAATCCAAGTCAAATTCTCCTTGGCAGTGACAATGACTGAGGAAGGCGAGTTTTTTGGCGAGCAAGCAAAGGTCGGAATGCTTGTCTCATTGCCGTCACGGAGGATCATAACGTGGTTCCACGTAGCGAAGTGTCCGGCAGTATTGCCCAGCATGATTTTCCCTGGACTGCTGGCGTCCGGCCTGAAAAAGACGACAGGGTTTAACTCCAAAAAAAAATCTGAAACCCAGAAGCACGAGGATGTGGTAGACGCCTTCCTGGATATTTTTTACGACTTTCCGGTTGCAGCATATGGCAGTCGCTCTACCGTGCGTGAGATCCCGAAACGTAATTTTGATTCGTTAATGCGTAGAGCGGTTGCACGTTACAACCGGCAGGTCGAAAGCTTACTCAGCGAATGACTGCAGTGAACACATCATCTTGCGAAACGGCGACTTCGCTATCCGATTGGGATCTGCGTTGACATTGTAAGTTGTTTTATAGAAATCCTTTTAAATTCAGTTGTATAGATTAATTTTTACTTCCCACTAAACCCTTCAAAAACGTGTCAACGTTGACATTTTCGGTAGTCAGAAGGTCAGATTTTCCCCGACGAACGGTACGTGCTGAGATAGTTTTTTGTAAGCGCAGAAGCTCAGACGCCTCAGCTCAATCATTTTCACGTAGCCTCAGTTGCTCCTGAAGTTGAGCTCCTGGAAGGCGTCCGCATTTCTCTCCGCCTGCTTGCCCCTCAGCTTGTTCATTCCCCATCTAGGCAGGGAGTGACACGCAATTCATGATACTGGCTGCTTGCCAGCCTTTACGTATATGCTCCGATCACTGCATCTCTACCAATCCTGCGTTTTCGGGGATGGAGTCGGCCTCTGCAAGGCTGCAACGGATGCGGCACTGCCGCCTCTATATCTGCTGAGGCGAGCCACTTCTCCTACCGTATAGGAGGGAGCTACGAAATGGAGACTGCATGAGTTTTTTTTCGGACGAAGAAATAGATTCCCTCAAGATCGCCCGCATGATCCTGCACGTGGTGGGTACCAAGAACTTCGAGGCACTGCCGGAGCGCGCCTTGGAGGAGGAAGCATTCTTTATCGGTAAAGTTGTGGATATGGCTGCTGCGCCAGTGTTCATGTTCAAGGCTGTCTCCACGACGCGGAATGAAATTGAGGCGATTGCAACCGGGGCCACGCCGTTTGTCATAGGTGCTCAGAGCCTGGCTGCTAGCTTCAATCGGGCGCATGTCGTCGGTAGTGCTGACGGGGTTTTGTTGATGTTCGAGCTGTCGGTCAAAGACCCCAGTGTGAAGATCTATAGCTTGATCAAGTACGACTATAAGCTGGCCCTGGAGCAAAACGATGGAGCTCCAGGCAATAAGCTGCGCCGAATCGTGAACGCCTTGGTAGACGAAAAGAAAGCTATCCAGAAGACGGCGCTCGTCCGTGTGGTTAATGGTGTTGCAGACAAGAATGTTTCGGCCACTGATCGTACGAAGCATGGCGTAGATCTGGCAGATTACTTCACCGACTTTCTGTCGGTGACTAGGGATGTCTCCGACACGGAGTTGAGCGAGCTTACCCGTAAAGTGCTCAAAGGGGCGCTCCAAGCCTGTATCGAACACCTTCCTGGCAAAAATGTGGCCAAGGCCCTGAAGAAAGCACAAGCGAACCTCGGCACTCGTACTCTGATCGATGAAGATGCGATCGTGGAGGCAGTTATGCTGGCTGCTGGTCACCCAGAAGATGACAAGGTAGCTGGTCGCCTTGAGAAAGAGACTCGCACGCGCATTAAAAAAAGCAAGTTGCATGAGCTCAGCTTCAAGCCCGATCGTAAGATCCTCCGGCAGCCCTACATGCGCAGGATTGTTACGACCGAAGGCGTCACCATCCTGTTCCCCGACAGGGCGGAGAACCCGAACGTAAAGGTGGTGGAGCTGGAAGGGGGAAAGGTGCAAATCATCGTGGATACAGACAGAGTCACGGAGGACAGCGTTGTCACACCAAAAGCTGGCCAACCTACTTAACGACCTATCGCGCGAAGGTCAGGCGCTGATCACTGAGGGAAATGCAACCCTCATCGTGTCTAACCTGTCTGCTGATGCTGCTAGGTCAATCGTTCAAGTAGCCTCTGCCGCTTGGTCGGTCACCACGTATGACAGCGCCGGTGGCGAAACCGAGGTTGAGGAGGGGGATGAGGCTTTCGGGCCGTTTCGCGCTGAGCTCTTGAAACCGCTTCCGGAGGAGCATGATCAGACTGCGGTTTTGTACGTGGCCACAGAGGCGGGATTCAGAGCTTTCCTCGAAAAGGGTCATTCGGCATCACGATGGCACGTCCTTGGCCTGCTGGAATCCTTCAACACCCGTGCTCGAGCGTATGCCGACTGGGGTGTTGAAGTGCTCTACGTGGAGTCTCAAGCAACGAAGTCGCCCCGGCTTTTGGTGAAAGAGTCAGCCGACGTCCGCACCGTGCCCGAGGATGTTCGCCACTGGTTGCTCGCTGATGGCCATGAGCTCGATGAAGCTGATCCGTTGCATATTGTCTGGGCAGCTCAGGCCTTTGACGCCCTAAGCCGGTGTTTCGCGAACGAGATTGATGCGACCGGGAGCAAGCTCAGTTTCAGAGGGCCACCTAAGCTAAACCTCACACTCCCGAAAGCGATCAATGACGCCCCGCAGATCACGCTGAACGACTTCAAGGTCGTACAGGATGCTGCGGTTTGGGTGTACGAAAATGCGCGTGAAGCCGAAGTGAAGCATATCCTGCTGTCTGCTGAGATTGCTCGATCGGGTAGGGCGGATGGAGAGGCGCTTCAGTATTTCAGAGAGAACCTTGCTGCTGCGCTGGATTGCGGCAAGATTGCTTATCAGATGGCGGTCTCTGAGATCACCAAGGACACCCTCAAATCTTTAGGAGACCTCCGCAAGGCCGTCACTGAAGAAACTTCCAAAGCGACAGATGCGACCCGTCAGGCGATCGCAGCGATTTCGACAGCGCTGACTGTGGGCTTGGGCTTGATCGCTGCGCGACTAACTCTCCAGATCAACCCATACCTTATTTCACTCGTGATGGCGGTTGCATTCGGCTACACGACGCTGAACGTGATGTCGGGTCGTAAATTCATAAACATTCAGCGGCAGTTACGCCAGGACTGGCAATCGAAACTGTATCGTTTCCTCTCGGAATCCGAATACAAAAAGATGGTCGGCGATCCTATTGAACAGGCCGAGAGCTTCTTTTACAGGATCAGTTGCCAAGGTCTCCTGATGCTCGGGGCTGCAGCGATAGGTATTGCAGTCTTTGCCTTCCTTTACGCCCCGCCTCCATTGGCATCACCGGTAGCAACTGTGGCGCCCCATATTTCAGCACCCGTACCTGCAAACCCGCCAGCAATAATTAGCGAGCCGATATCCCAGCCTAAGCTAATGCCAGAACATTCAGCTCCGACGAATCCAACTGAAAAATAAGGAGCCACTATTCGAACGTTGGCCGAGAGGTTTTTGCTGTGGCCACAGTGAAAAGCGAGGCGTGAGTGATGGAGTGGCGAGGTTTCTGGTGCGATAGGTTTTGCGAGGTTTTCTGGTTTTCTTGAAATTGACACACCCTTTTTGTTCAGATCGATATCGCGTCCGCACATCGGGATGAACCTTCTCTAGTTTTTATTTTTGCGACAATAGGCCAGCCAGAGTGCATCGCTTTGGATAACGGAGTTTGTTAAGTCCGGGAGCACGTGCGGAAGGATTGGGGTGACCAATGTGAAGTTTGAGCATGATAGAGACGCTACTGGGCCAACAGCTCAGCCACTTCAGTTCTGCTGGCAGTATGCTACCGTTGGCTTCTCTCACGGATGGCGAGGACTTAAGCAATGGTCACAGGCAAGTCAATCAATAGCGTCAACAGAATCATCGCGCACTCGCATGGTGCTCGCGAGATGCTATTTGTGATTGAGCGAGACAAAATCGATCAAGACGTTCAGATGCGACTGGCGATTGCTCACCTCGAAAAAGACGGTGATTCGATCCTTCCTGCGGTGATTGGAAAAATCAGCGAATTCAATGCTCGCGGCAAAGAGATTAAACGGCGAGATCTCCCGCTAATCAAAAAATCAGTGCCGCAATACCGGAGCTGGAAAGACTGGCATGGTCAAGAGCACAGCGGTGTGCAGATTCGAACAATGGATGTATATCCCATCGACTTTGTTCGCCCGCCCATGGAGCACCTTTTTCTAAGCGTCATCGATGGGAAGGAGTACATCGTGACTCGCCGGGTGGAAGTCAATGAGCCGCCCGCAGTGCTTGTTCACCTGGCAAACCTCATGCTCGAATTTTTCCACGAATTTGAGATCTTCGACGTTGAGCGTCAGCGCATAGCGAAGGTGCAGGCACGTCAGTTGCAGTGGGATTTGCTCCCCCCTGGTAAATACCCTTGGAAGAGCGCTGAAGCCATCGTAAGACCCTATCTGGCCGGTCTGCGGGCGTCAGAGCAGGGAGTGATCGAACACAGGATCAGAGAGATCACTCGGTTCGAGCCTGATTTTTTCGCGACGGGCCGAGGGGGATATCAAGGCTACTTCGTCTTTGGTTTTTCCAAGCGTGGGATTTATCTCCTTGAGAGCTCACATTTGGATAACGCCACCTATAAGTTTGGTGAGGATTGGGAGGTTCTATCGACACTGACCAAGGACGAGATCATTAATGGCGATCACGACCATCAACGTTTCATCCACGATAAAACCTGGGGGCGCAAGATCCGCCAGATACTCGCATACGCTTAGCGGCAGACGACCTTTTGTCATGTCCTACAAAGAATAAGCCCCCGAGCCGTCGTAATAGCCTCGGGGCCATTGGCTGCTGTATGTGCTCAATCGCGTCGGTACTGGTCGCGCGATCGCGCCAGAAATGTACCGCTGGATTGATTGAGCTTCTGATTGGGATTGGGGCGTGTTCCCTCCCGTACCGCTGACCTCACATGGAAAGGATTCTACTTTGAAGCTTCAGTTCGTTCGCATCTGTGGTTTTCAGTCGTTTGGTGCGGAACCAGTCACCGTTGATTTGGCCGACCTCACATTTCTGATTGGGCCCAACGGCTCCGGCAAGACAGCGACTCTCCAAGCGCTTTGTCGCCTCTTTTCGTTTGACCCCAATCAGCGGCGATTGCGTAAATCGGATTTCTTCGTCCCGCATGATGAGACGCAGGCGCCAGATCAGCGAGCGCTATGGATCGAGGCCGAGTTCACCTTTCCCGAACTCAGCGACGACGAGAACGAACACCCGACGATTCCAACGCACTTTGGGCACATGCGCCTCGATACCCCGGATGGTGTGCCTCGGGTCAGATACCGCTTGGATGCGACCATTGGCATTGACGATGAAATCGAGCAGAGCCTCGTGTACGTCTTGGACGTGGATGAAGATGACGCTCCCGTCGACACCGCCCCGGTGCCCAGGGACGAGCGAAACTTCATCCAGGTTCACTACCTTCCGGCTCGCCGAGATCCTGCTGATCACATCGCCTATGGCGCGAACGCCTTGCTGGGGCGTCTGCTGCGCGCCGTAAACTGGTCGGAGCAGCGCGAGACGATCCAGCAGCTCACCACGGATATTTCCCAGAGCCTGACTCAGAATGAATCGGTGCTCAGCCTTAGCGCCGGCCTGACCAAGACTTGGAAAGAGCTCCACAAGGGCCAGTTTTTCACGCAGCCGAGCGTGACATTCATGGCCAACGAAATCGAGTCGCTGCTGCGCCATCTTTCGGTGTCCTTCTCCCCAGGCCATGGCGAGCAGTTGGTCGATTTTTCACGGCTCAGCGATGGCCAAAAATCGATGCTCTACCTCTCGCTGGTTTTGTCCTCCCAAGCCGTCGGGCGAGCGGTGCTGCATGGCAATGACGACTCCTTTGACGCTGAAAAGCTGCGTCCTGCGGTGTTCACCATCGTTGCGTTGGAAGAGCCTGAGAACAGCCTGTCGCCTCATTATCTGGGGCGAATCGTGTCATCCCTCAAAGGGTTGGTTGGCGATTCTCAATTTGCCGACGCCCAGGCATTAATTGCGACTCATGCGCCTTCGATGCTCCGGCGCGTAGATCCTTCAGCCATCAGGTATCTGAGGTTGGACGAGTCACGCTGCACGGTGGTGACGAAGATTCGAATGCCACCTAATAAGAAGGGGGAGGCCTACAAGTTTGTGAGGGAGGCCGTTCAGGCCTATCCAGAGGTCTATTTTTCCCGCCTGGTCATCTTGGGGGAGGGCGACAGTGAGGAGATAGTCCTGCCCCGGCTGCTCGCAGCGAAGAATCTGCAAGTCGACGAAGCAGCCATTACCATCGCGCCGCTGGGTGGTCGCCATATCAATCACTTCTGGAGGCTGCTCAGTGGCCTCAAGATCCCTTACGTCACATTGTTAGATCTGGATGTGGCGCGCTTCGGCGGGGGATGGGGCCGTATCAAATACGTCGCGACGGAGCTGAATAAGCATCGCCCAAGTGATCTGTACTTGTCAGATGATGAAGTCAAAGGCCTGCCAAATTGGAACGATCCCGATATCAAGATTCTGGAAATCGAAAAAAAACACGGATACGTATCCTACATCGCCGAGCTAGAGCCTCTGGGGGTGTTTTTCTCAGCGCCGATGGATCTGGATTTTTCGATGCTAAAGGCTTATCCGCACGCCTATGGTTTGCCCCCTGAAGCCCTAGTTGTCCCGAAACTGCCTCAGGTCAAATCAGTGCTCGGAGATAGCCACCATGATCGCCTTCAATACTCCCTCAAGGAGCGTAAGCACTTCATCGCTTACCACAAGCTTTTCAAGCTCGATAGCAAGCCCAAATCGCATATCGAAGCGCTTTCAAGACTGACAGATGACCAACTGCGCGCGGCTATGCCAGCTTCCTTAGATCGACTAGCAGACTTTGTCATCGCCAAGATCGAAGGGCTATCGGAATGATTTCGCCGGAGGATTGGAAGCCCTCCGAAGGCATTGTTTTAGAGCCAAATGCGGAGGCAGCCGTAAGGGAGGTCAGACGGTGCGTGGCGCTGACTGCTGGCCCGGGCGCCGGTAAGTCTGAACTGCTTGCCCAGCGCGCTGACTTCCTGCTGACCACGGGGGCATGCCGTTATCCGAGGAGGATATTGGCCATTGCCTTCAAGGTGGATGCGAGCAATAACCTCAAAGAGCGGGTGTGGCGGCGATGTGGGCCCGACTACGCCAGCCGGTTCGACAGCTACACGTTCCATGGCTTCGCGAAGCGAATTATCGAGCGATTTCGGCCTGTTCTCACCGGCGACGATGCGTTGGATGCCGGCTTTCGAGTGGTACCCAGGGGGAAGGCCCACCCTGACCAGACTGAATTCGGTCTGCTGATTCCGTTGGCTCTGAAGATCCTCGACGTCTATCCCATGGCAGTGAATGCCATCAGGCAAACCTACAGTGATGTGTTTCTCGATGAATTTCAGGACTGCACGGAGGAGCAGTACGCGCTGGTCAACAAGATTTTTGGTGGTTCGGCGCGCCGTATCACTGCGGTAGGGGATGTGAAACAGAAAATCATGGGCTGGGCCGGCGCGCTCGACGGCGTATTCGGAAAGTTTGAAGCGGATTTTGCAGCCAACCATCTCAACATCTACCGCAATTTTCGCTCGCAACCTCAGCTTCTCAGGCTGCAGAATGACCTCATCAAAGTGCTCGATCCTGGTTCTGAAATGCCCGCAGGGCTCTTGGGCGGTGAGGGCGGCGAGATCCTGCTTCATTCTTTCAAAGACTGCACCGACGAGGCCTTCAGTCTTGCCGATCAGGTCAACACTTGGATCAACGTCGAGGGTGTGGCGCCCTCCGAAATTGCGGTCTTGGTCAGGAGTTATCCTGAGGCCTACACCGTCCGGTTGACCTCTGCGCTTGAAGTGCTTGGTATCACCTATCGCAACGAAAATCAGATGCAGGATATCACCACCGAGCCCATTGCCTTGGTCGTCGTGGACTTCCTGCTGTGCCTTTATGGTTCGCGGGAGCCGAAAGCCTGGACGCGGTTGTTGAGGCGGATCATTCCAGCCGATGACGACGACCATGGGGGCTCAGTGCGAAACGATTGGCACAGGTTCATCAAGGAAGCACGCAAGACTGCTGCCGAAGATCTCGCCGCAAAAAACTATGCCCAGAGGTGGACGCTACTAAAAGAGTTTCTGTCCATGGTGGGTGTGAGCCTGCTGACGGGCCTTTCCCATGATTACGAGTCGCGTGATCGTTTGAAGGAGGTCATCCGTGATCTCAAGAAACATATTGATGCTGCACTAGACCAGGAGCCTGACCTGCTCAAGGCCCTTGCCCAGCTGTCTGATGACCAGTCAATCCGCATCTTGACCGTTCACAAGAGCAAGGGCCTTGAGTTTGATTCGGTCATATTGCTAGGTCTGGAGAAAGAGGCCTATTGGGGCAATGACACCCATGAAGTTCGATGCACTTTCTTCGTGGGTATTTCCCGCGCCAAGAGGCGTCTTGTGGTCACAACGGCTAAGACAAGAGACAAGCTTGCCGACATAAGCAGTTGGAAAACCGTGCGTAGGCCACATGAAGAGTTTCTTGGCTACGTTGAGAAATGGCAAGCACCTGCGTGGTGACTGCGAAGTACACACGAGAGATGGAGCCCCCAGTTCCAACGTCTTCAAGTGAAAAATATGACCCGTTGCGAGAGCCCACTCTGGATCAGATACTCATCTCCTACAAGTTGCGGATGATAGCTCGGGTGCCCCGGAAAGTCGGCAGGGTGTCCTGCGACCGCTCGACCTTTGAGATCAGGCATGTCTAGCAAGGTGCCAAGCGTTGTTAGCAGTGTGAAATCCAATACTTCACAAGTGGGCAGCGTAAGCCAGGCATGTAGATTAATATGTGCGAGTGGCTGCTTGTTCCTAGCCAACCGTTTTAGTTCCGCCACCTCCGTGTGAAAGATAGGCCCTTTTCCGTCTTCTTGCACATATCCCAGTGTGTAGAACAAAGGAACACCAAGCAGTTCTTGGAGAGGCTCCTGCAGGCTACATGTGACCTGGAAGCACTTCTGGGAGAAGTCCTCATAGCCACAGCCGTCTAGCTCAGAAATCCAACACTCTTGAATCAGGGGCATCACATCTTCGGTCAGGAGCCGCCCCGGCAGAGCTGTAAAGGCTGGTGGGTTTAGCTTCCATTTCTTTGTGCGAAGTAGGCTGGCATTAAATTCCTGCTCGTAGCCAGTTGCTTGGGTGGTTTTTTGCCAAAATAATCTGGAGAGAAATGTCACGTGTAATCCTTTGCGGTGTATGCAATAGCCGATAGTCATATACTCTGTAACCGATCGGCGTTCTAGTGCTTTATGTGGTACGTACTGCGTTTCCTACTTCCGTGAGTGGCACGGCCTTAGAGCTTCAAGCTGTGAAACACACGCTCCATCGGCGCATTGTTCCAACAGTTGCCACGACGGCTCATGCTTTCGCGTATACGGTAACGCCAGAGACGTTGGCAAAACTGATGGCTGTCATATTGCGACCCTTGATCCGAGTGGAACAGCAGCCCTTTAGCCTGCCACGCTATTCGTAAGCCATGCCCAATGCCTTGATAACCAGATCCCCACTCGACTTTTTCGACAGCGCCAAGCCTTCCACTCGGCGCGCCACGATACTGCGGCTATGGAATCTGTCTTTGTCGGTGTCAGCTGCACGGATCGAGCTTCGGCTCTATATAGATCTACTGGTGCAGACCGTACCAATTCAACCACGGACAAGCCCCAGCTCAGGCCGAGGAAAAATTTAGAGTCGTGTCCGATCCGAGAATAGTTGACCACTACAATGAGAAGCAGGTCTCTGAAAATAGTTGAAGTAGTGGCTATTTGCCCTTAGTATTGCTAGATTCAGGATGGTCTTTGCTGGTGACTTTTAGTCAAAGAGCTCAAAGCGTTGCTGGAACGGAATAATCTGAATCGTCGAGCAGTTAAGAATTAATATGGCTAGTGATATCTGGAGTCTGATACTCAATGTTGTGGCATCATTCATTTATGCAGGAATTATGTCTCTCTGGGGGGGGAGAAGGAGGCGGTCTATCCAGAAACCTATCTCAAGCCAGAATGCAACGACAGCTGAGACAATTGAACCAATCGCACCTGCTGGAATTATGGAGACAGACCGACGATTGAATAATCGTCAAAAGGCTGATGAAGCAGCGTACAAATTCGTTTTCTATCTAGTGACATTTGGAATGCTCTACCTGTCAATTTCTACTCCGCCAGTATTTAAGGCGCTATTTTCGAGTAAAGATATTTACCTAAGCAGCGCCCGCTTTATTGGAGAGTATCTACCTGAGATTCCTGTTGCTAAAACTAATCTCCAGCTTGCTTTTTTTCTGATTTCAGCACTGCTCTATGTTCCTTTGCTTCTTGTTTCTGAGTTTTTAGCTGAATTGATCGCGCCGCTGGTCGATTCCTTCAAAGAGGTGACGGATCGCATTTTTGTAGCCATAACAATGCTAGTGTCAGTTTTGCTCTGTATTCCAGTGGCAGCGTTTTCTGTCTGGTTGTTTTTTGACAAAACCTATGCGGACTCTCTTTTGAGTGTTTTGTTTTTTGCGGCGCTCCCATTCATTTTTCAACAGGCGCAATCAGGGCGTCGCTAAACGTACCTATTTTGGGACGTTAGTCATTAGACTTAATGGATGTATTCTCAATTCACTGCAAGCTAAATTCGACATTGCCAGCAGACCATAACGAAGTACAGCCACCGATCTCAATTCACATTTGATGTTATAGGCTGGGCTACCGACATTTCGGCGCTGCTAAGAGCCCTTGCGGATGCTCCTGCTTGTCCGGAGCGTCTGCAGGATAGACTGAAACGTCACGCGGGTTGGCTCATCGATACGCTTTCATGGATTCCAGAAGACAAGAATTCTGTGACCTTTGTTGAGAACTTCGCGCTAACCGAATGCCTGTTCGAGGCAGCGTTGGAAAGCCTAAGGCGTGGCGATGATGACCTCCATACCAAGTCCAGCAGACTCTTGTTAGGGTGGGGGAAAAAGGTGGTAGGCCCGAAACCGGGTGGGAGATTCTGGAGTCTGTTGTGAAAGGGCTGACAGCTTTGGCACTCGTCGATGAAGCCGAGGGCAGTTTGATCAAACTAAAGGTCGAGTTCTGCGCGATGCTCGCCAGCGAGGGAGCTCCTTCTCAAGAAATACGTCAACGAGTGGCTGGTCGCTTAACCGAACGCGCTCATAGTCTCCGAGGCGATTACGGATTTCGTTCCATCGATCGTGTTCTGGGTCAGAAAGCGCCGAATCGCGTGCATGAGTTGCTGCTTGAGGTAGCGCAAGTTTTAGCCGGTGAGCCGCTGCCGACGGGGCCATAAAAGGTAGCATCCTGCGTAGTTGCTAGTGCTGCCCAGATGATCACGCGTACCTACTCCAAGCGTGTGGACGCTTAATGGTCTTCTTTCCACAATCTGCTAACCCTCGACTTGTCGAGCCCCAACAGTTCCGCCGTCTCTTTCTGACTTTTTCCTTCAGCCTTGTACTTGAGCACTGCCTGTCGATTGGCCTCCCCAGATCGGATACGGGGATGCACGGAGTGAAGCTTGCCGTCCTCGAACTCATGATGGAGCTTATCGAGCACGCCCAGCTTTTCGAGCTTCGCGATCTCGACTGCCACTCCTTTCAGGAATTCCTTGGGTGTTTGGTGACGCGCATAGGACGAAGCAACCGCCAGTAGAGCGACAAGATCAATGTCGAGTACTGAGGAAAATTCTTCCATCGTTGACAGGGTGGGATTGCTCTTGGCGTGCTCAATGTTACTCATTTGCCGAGCCTCGACTCGACCATGGAAATCTTCTTGGGACAGGTTCCGAGCTGCGCGTGACAGCCTCAAGACTGCGGCTAACGGTTCTCTCAGCGACATTTGGAGCACCCAAAGCCGAGGATAAAGCCATATTGCGCAGTTGTTCTCCATGCAATATAGTGCGCACAAGGCAACTGGAGTCGCCTAACCATTCATGCTGGGCAAGATGGGGCGCCCTCGCTCATTACGTTGGAGTGCGCTAGTGCTTGCCGCGCTTATAGATCCGGCCTCAGTCAATTTACCGCTAAATCCTCAAGGCCAGCGTTTGCGAATCAGAATTTATTCAGACCTCCACGCCGAGTTCCACCGTTTCGCCCCCCCATCCCTCGATGCGGGGGTTGACCTGGTGATCCTCGCCGGCGACATCAACAAGAAGGCCAGGGGCGTCCAGTGGGCCAACGATACCTTCGCCTGCCACGTCGCGTATATCGCAGGGAACCATGAGTACTACGACGGTCACATCGATCGCACCCTGCAAAAAATGAAGGGCGCTGCGGCCGGCCATGTCCACGTGCTAGAGAATGAAGCACTCATACTGGGTGACGTCAGGATCTTGGGTACTACTGCGTGGACTGACTACAGCGTCACAGGGGATTTGTTAGCGGCCAGCAACGCTGCCAGGCAAGGCATGAACGACTTCAAGTACATCAGGGCAGACTCGAACTACAGGCGATTGAGACTGGACGACTTGGTTACCCGGAATCACATCGCCCGGGACTGGCTCACCCAAGAGCTTGCTCGACCGTTTGACGGCAAAACGGTAGTAGTGACCCATCACTCACCATCCCCTGTGGTGATTGGTGAGCAGCATGATGGGCATCTTACTGCAGCGTACACCAACGACTGGCCGCGTTTGATCGAGAAGGCCCATGTGTGGGTGTTCGGTCACACGCATGAGGCTACAGATGTTGAGCTAGCCGGCTGCAGGGTGGTCTCGAACCCAGGTGGCTACCCTGGAGAGAGCACTGGTTTTGACCCTTACTTCGAGATCCAAATCTAATGGCCACTTCGGCGATGAAGCACTTTTTTGACCACGCCGTCGAGCCGATAGAGCTCGATCGGGATCTTCCCTCGGAGGTCATTCAGGCGCGGGGCATTTCCTGGGGTATGGTGGTCGACGCTTACCTTGTCAACGCAGCAAGGGTAGGGCAGAGCTATGCGGCGCTCGTTTACAACGATCAGTCAAACGTGAGCTCGAATGGAATGACGGTTGCTACCCCTCCACTTCAGCTGGTTGAGACAAGGGCGGGGTTCAAGCTAATGCGCAGCCTAAGTGGCAAAGACTACTACGTTATCGCTAGCGAGCTCAGCGAGCCGCAGTGAGCATCCAATTGGGTTGACTCACTCAGCCTAAAGGCCGCTTTCAAGCTGTAGTACTTGGCAAGGCGCGGCGAGTACCTTGGGTTTAGAGCTTTATATATCCCGCTGACCAATCCGCTGGACGACTTCGTGTGCGCTCGTATTCACGTAGCACTTCAAAGTGCACTAAGGAAAATGCATGTCTGATCTGAAAAAAATTGAGCTCACTGTCAAGAACTACAATGTTAAAAACTCTGCTGACATTGATACGCTCTATAGCCAAGTTCGGTGCGAAGACAGTGAAGGAAAAACTTTCTATTTCAAAGAAGTTTGCATGTTGGACTACTTGAAAAGGCACGGGGCGATTGTTACTGACAAGCCTCGTACGTGGTACTACAAGCATTTGAACAAGAAAACCATCGTTCTAGTGGCGTTCCAAAAGGCAGATGGAAAGGTTGAGTATGACCTTGATCACCTGAGACAGGTTGCTAAATCCAGCATTCTTAAAGGGATTGTTTTCGCGGTAGCGGCAATTCCTGCGGGTTTGATCATCGCAACAGCGACTTTTGGTATCGGGCTGCTGTTTACGCCTGTGTGCCTCTTCTATGCATACAGAAGTCTCTTTAAAATCCCCCGGATGCTGCGCCGGGATACGCTGGTAAACGAGCTCGCCGCGCTTGGAGTGATTGTACAGTAGCTGTCAAGCTGGACTGCTGCGATGCAGAGCCAAGGCCGCGTGTCGATGAGGAGCAATAAATGACAGCAGTAATTTTTGATCTCTTCGTTACGCTTTTAGAGATTCGAAACCGGCAGAACCCCTTTCGACGGCTCCTCCGCCTAGGCTCACAGCAGGGACGCGCCGCTTCCCCTGGAGATTTGCGCTGGATTATCACCAACGCCTGTGGGTTGCAGGAGGCTGCTGATTTTTTTGGAATCAAACTTTCCTCCACTCAACTCACTGAGCTCCAGAGCTGCCTAGAGCTCGAACTTGAATCGATCACACTCTTTGAGGATGCGCTGCCGGCGCTCGCTCTGCTGCGACACCACCAAATAAAAATTGGCGTTTGCTCGAACTTGGGTGGCCCGTATTGCCCGTTAGCCCGGAATTTGCTGCCGGGGCTCGATGGCTATGCGCTCAGTGCCGAGGTTGGGCTGATGAAGCCTGATGTGGCCATGTACCAACACATCTGCACCCAGCTCAATGTTGCACCCAGCCAACTCCCAGGATCGCCTCACGTCTTGATGATCGGAGACTCCCGGCGATGTGATGCTGATGGCCCCCGAGTAGCCGGCATCGAAGGTTACCATCTGGATCGTAGTGGGGCGGGTCGCTTTTGTGACCTGCTTGAGTTTGTTACAGGTATCAACACCAGCAGAGGTTGATGCCCACAGCCAGCGGTTCTGCACCTAGCCCTTTCTGATAGGTCTCCGCATCCCCAAAATGGCCATTTTGGTCTCGTGCCTGGCTCATCTTGATGCCCATAGATGTACGTCCTGGTAACGCCTCACTTTGTTCAAGGCCGGCCACGCGAGTTGGTTGAGTGGTCGCAAGCCATTACGTCATCGGGTGGTGTATTCCACCAATCAGTTCGGCGTTTCGCCCCTCGGGCGGCTTCGCTGCTTTGACCTCCAAAGGATTCGAAGGCTGAAGTGGCGCGTGGCTTGTTCCTGTGTGCTCAGCCAGTGACTGCGCGCCCAAGCTCGTAGAGTTATTCTTCACCCTTGTGCTCAGGCCGTTCGAGAGGGTGCTATGCGTAAAGGTGAGATACCGACCGAGCTCTCATTGCTCGCGTTTGACTTCTTCTACTGGTTTTCACGATTTGAGTTCTGTCTCAAAGAAAACGGTTACCTAAAATCCGAAATCCCTGGGCAGAAAGCTGAACCAGGTTGGGACAAATTTGTAGAGCGCCATGCCGAAACCTACGTGCTGACCGCTGAAGCGGCAGAGCTGCTTGCCGCTCCACCTGATCGGCAAGTGGTTGGGGCCGGGTTGGTTTTGGAGTGGGCACCAGTTGGATTTCAAGACTGTAGATCTGACCTAGCAAAGGTTGTCCGAACGGTGAAAACAGTTCGCAACAATCTATTCCATGGTGGCAAGCATGGCGCCGCTGGCTGGGATAGCCCTCAGCGTACGCAGTCTCTCCTCACATCGAGTGCAGCTGTGCTAGAGGGTTTGGTGGAGCTCGGTGATTTCCGAGGCGACTACGAAAGGTTTTATTGACCTGTGATCATCAGCAGTGGCGAGTGAGCCAGCTCCACCCTTAGCGCAGTAGGCGAAATGTGGTTAAGCTCGAGCATGATGGATCAACCCTCGCGTGAATGGAGTCGCCATGCCCTTAACCGTTTTTTCCGCATCCCGCCGGATGGAATTGGACGTTCAGCAGCTATTAACACAGCTAGGGGCTGAGACTGGTTATGTCATGCCGTCGAAGAGTACGCCCATTCCGGAAAGCTGGAAGGTGCATTGTTCGACGGATCTCGAGTGCCCCTCGTGCTTCTGCATAGGTGCGGAGGTTGTAAGGGCGAGCAAGTCCAAGGTCGATGGTCACGATGTGCGGCAGGCCTACTTCCGGTTCCCTCAAAGCGATAGTTCAGCAGGACACCATCCATTCTGTGACTTTTCGGGCAATGTCTCAGCTGCGTTCATCCCGGAAAACCTTGTCCAGTTTTCGTCTGCGAAGGATGGCGTCTCCAGGGTTGTACGGGAGCTCGTATGCAAAGGCATTCAGCTAGAGATATTCACGCAGTGGGATATTCGGCGGATGCGCGAGTGGTTCTTCCAGACCAAGCTACAGTCGCAGTTCACCATTACCCTGGATCCCAAAGTGCCTGGATGGCTGGATGGACTGCATCGTCATGCCTCATGGTCACAAGATTTGGATGCTGTGCCTATTGAGCTGACGACAGAGGTGCTGGGCATTCCCGGTTTTAATTTCGAGGCAGCAGCAACGCGAGAGGTTTCTCAGCGCCATCGCGCTACGCTAGACATCATCCGGGAGAAACGCCTGTACCCAGGTGCAATGGTTGAGCGCCTCGAAAAGCTGGCCACTGACTACCATGGAAAATCGGTCTATGACCCCACCGCTCTGCAAAACCACTTCCAGCTTACTAACCGGCTTGCAGCATTCATGTGCTCAAACCATAGCTCGTTGAGACGATTGTCGAAAGCTCACTACCCCTTGAATGGGCTGAAAAATGTCAAACCGCTGTTGGCGTTTTCGGCACTGCTATTGTTCATTTCCGACTGGCAGCTGGACGCTGCGGTCAGCCGATTTGCGCAAATTGCCTCGAGTAAGCTACAGGCGGATGAAACGTTAGGCAATGTGATGGGGCTTAACCCTTTCCATGACTTCGCGGCATGGGCCATGTTGAAAAGCATCCAGGATTTGCCTCCAATCCAGATCCCCCCTCTGAGCGTCAAAGAGGAAATCGCTTTCAAGGTTGCCGAATTGAAGAGGCAAGCGGGGACGTCGAACTAAACCATACCCGGATAACATCCTCGAGGCTTTCGCTACCAACATCTAAGCGACATGGCTGCTGCCAGGGATCCTGCTCGAGGTGGCACCATGATATCGTCGCACTCCATCATCATGTGCAAACGACTGGAGACGGCCAAATGTGGTTCCACGGAATTAAGGATGTTCCACGTTACGAACTTTACAAATTGAAACAAGTCCGAACGAAGGCTTCATGGGATAAACCCGTTATTCCAACTGGGCCACCGCTAGCTATTGATCCAACGCTTTTTATTTATGCGTCAACCCGCGCATCAATACTCGGGCAAAAAATTGGACTAAGAGGTCAGCTGGCTGGACGAGCGCTGGGCGCAGCTGCTTTATGCTATCTGACACCTAATCTCTACAGTCCGGGCGCAAAGGTTACTAATAAGATTTTTCTTCATCACAATTTTAATTATACCAAAGACTTCATTGGTTCCAGTATAAAAGGAACAATCGGAGCAGCCTTGGCTTACTTGGAGATGCAAGATCTAGGATACGCATGGTGCGGTCATTGGGAGGACTGTACAACTCCCGCAGTTTTGATCACAAGCTCCGCAGCATCGACGTCGAAGGCTTCCGGCTCAGCCAAAGCTAAAACCAAAGCACCCGCGCCTGACTTTGTGTTTGCTTCCTCGAGCAACGTATGTTTAGTCGATGCTAAGGGGTCTGTTCGAACGATGAAGGAAGTGCGACAGATCGCCAAGAATGAGTGGAAGCGTCAAATCTACTCAAACAGACTAGTAAAGTTAGCTGGCGGTGGCACGGCTACCGAGGGGCGCATTATCGCGGCCTCGTTGGCAAATCCGAATGGTGTCGGCCTAGTAACCGCGCACGGACGATTTCTAGGCTCTTCTCTTCCTCCGGGCACTGGGCATTCGAGCCGAGTGAGCACTACCAGCAAAGCGATAAAAACTGTTCAGAAAATCAATTTCACCAACGCTTTCTATCTCTTAGGTTTAAACGCTATGGCCAACCATTTCATTGGTGGCCCTCTGGGGCTAGCGAGAGCCGAAATGGATGCTGCTCGGCGAAGTGCAGTAGATATCGATGATCTAGGTTCCGTGTACACAGGCAAACGACGAATTGTCGATTTGGGCGATCAAGGTGCTTGGACAATGCAGCCGTTCTGTAGGCTCGACGTGCTGGAGGAGGCCTTAGAAAACCTGGTTTCTGATAACGCTCCGGCAGTTGCTGAGACCCCGGCGATGCTGGCCCCGCCCCCTGACAATGCGAAAAGCTCCGGAGACGGAAAGGTAGTTTCAGCTAGCCAGGTGATATTCCAAAGTCGTGATGGGGTCGGAGCAATATTCGAGCGTGTGGCGGGTACCTGATCCGCGACACGGCGGACTTAATGTTCGCAACGACGTTGCTTGGGACTCATCATCTCATTCATCCTCCCAATTCGGCCGAAAAGGAAGCTTAGCCGGCAAACTCAGTAAACTTTACGGGTTAGGTCGTGCGCCCCTATAGGGACTACACACATGGTATAGGCAGACAAAGAATGAAGATTTTTTCCTCCCATGACATTTTATCCGTCATGAACTGGGGGAGTGCCATTGAAGCCCTACGTGAAGCCCACGCGGGCCAGCGGCCAAGTGGTGATAGCTATTTCATAGGCGACGCTTCCTACGAGTTGTTCAGTCGAGATGTTTTATTTCAGGGGTACCGCGTGCTTCGCTGATCGTGATTGCGGCCACCCTGACTCACTTCGGACTGCCCGAGGAAGGCATTCTCTTAGTCATGGCCATTGATACGTTCCTGGACATGGGCAGGTCTGCGACCAATGCCGTGGGCAATTCGATCGCATGCGCTGTCGTAGCCAAATGGGAAGGAGAGCTTGGAACGAATGAGGTTGGAAAGAGGCAGATGCACGCGTAGCTCCAGAAATTCTAGTGCCAGACCAACAGGTGCCTCAGCGCTCAACAGCAGTGTAAGCAATTGATCCAGTGCAGCCGCCCGGATATCCAGGCGGCTTATTGGCGGAAAACCTACTGCGCCGCTATTATCGTGAAAGCCTTACCCGAAGCCTTCTCGCGCGTTCCTTGAACGCGGTCTCTCCACCCTCCAAGATCTCGCAGACTCGGTCGCGTATAGCTCGATCCTCTAGGCCTCCCGATGTGTAAGTAATGGGTGGAAGCTCACCGAGCGCATGAGGCCCACACTCTGCAATAATTATTTGATCGGCGTCGGTATTGACCACCAAGTTAGCATTGTGTGTCACTATGATTACTTGACGAGTGGCTTTCGCCTCCATGAACAATGGAACCAAATCATTATAAATAGACTTTGGATCAAGATTTTCCTCTGGCTGATCGATGATCAGTGGGCGACTGTCATTTTCGTCCAAGGAAAGATAAAGAAGGAGTAGCACTATCCCTCGAGTGCCTGGGGATAGTTTCTGGATCTCGATCCCATCATAGTGAATGGCATACCTGATCGATATGTGATCTGTTCCATATAGCCATTTCGCCAGTTTTTTTGTCCATTTACGATATTCAGTCAGGTCTGTTGATGCTACGGGCGCATGCTCGAGCAATTGCGCTTGAAAGCTGGACATGAAGGCCTTGAGCGCACCCAGGACATCTTCATCACTGCCGGTCTTCCATGGGGTGTACAGGGTTTCCTGCACCTTTTCACGGAGCGAACCCTTGCCGCGGAATGGCCCTTTCTTAGTAAGATTCAGAAGCCCTTCGCCTTCATCCGCCCACGCGTCGATGTCTACAGTGCGAGTAACCATGAAGGACAGCTTGCTGAGCGTGCCCTCTGAGTTGTCCAGCCGCTCTTTAATGGGAGAGTAGAGCTCGTTGAGCACCGTTTCTTCGGACACAAGGGCAGAAAAGACGTCTTTGTACGTCGTATAGCGCTCAGCTACCAACTGCTCCAAGCGGGATGCTGCGCCTTGGTGATCCACGAGCTTTTCTGTACTCGCCCTGAGCAGCTCCGTTTCCGTCTTTATTTTCTGGGATATCTCCCTGAATCTCGTGGCAGTGTCTTTGTCCACGCTGACGAGCTGCTGGAGTCTACCCATTTCTGCCTCAAGCAGCGCTAGCGTTTGCTTTTCAAGCTCTGCCGAATCCTCGAGGTAAGGGGTATTCAAGTCCTCGATAACTGGAGGAGGGGTGCCGACCCAGGCATCTCTATTCTTGCGGGCGCTAATCAGCCTGGCGCTTAGGATTTCAACCACGTTCCCGTTAAAGTCCCTGTAGAACGCGCTCCAGTCATCACCCTCAATCCCGCTTGACGCATGCTTGGATTGCATCGCTCGCAGGTCGTTAGGCGCAACAACACCTTTGATGTTTCTGATTTCATCCTGCATGAGCAGGAACTGTTGCTCTTGAGTTTTGTAGTATCTGATGTAGCCGCTCACCTTTTCTGAGGCTTTGGTGAGAGCCTCCAAACGCTCGACTCTCGCCTCCGCTCCTTTAGCCACCAATCTGCTTCGGTCGGCAGTCAGCCGCTTCACAAGCGCCTCTTTCTCTTGGGCTTGGGTTTGCAGCTGTGGCACTAGACTACGCTTTTCGAGCTCCGTATTGATGCGTTCGGAAAGGATTTCCAATGATTCCTCAGCACGTCGACGACCCTCTCTATGGCGCTCCGAGCGGAGGTCTCTCAAATCAGTGAAACTGACGGCGCCTTCTCGTTCCAAGGTAGAGTGAGACTCATAGATGACCCGCTCAACCTCCATAAGCAAGCCGTCAGTCATACCGTCTGCGGAGCACAGTTCCTCAACAAATTGTTGAGAGAGGTACCTCGCGCGGGGATAAACGTAGTCATCGACCTCGATCTGCCCGAGCGACGTTGAGTGCGTGTCGCCGTTGCACCAGAAGACTTCAACCGAAGCATCTCGTAAGTGTTCCTCGGCTCTTCGTAGAAATGAGTGACCGGTGATGGTACTACCATGAGCATCACAGCCCGCAGCGAGCACGTCGGCTAAGGCCGTCTTTCCTGAGCCTCGCGCACCGATTACTGCGATTAGGCCTGGGTTCAGTTCCAGGCTAGGGGTGATGAGCCACGGAGCGTTCTTGATCTCGATCTTTGAAAGAACTTCTGAAGAGTTTCCGTGGGGTGGAGGTTCCTCGCCTACGAAGGCTCGGCCTTCTGGATCGATGCACGCCTGGCGGAGGGTATCAAACGAAGCCGTGCCCTTCAGCCAACTGTAACGCTTCCCGTCTGGCGCAGCTGCTTTAGATGTCTGGTGCGCATCGCTACCGTGCAAGCAAGGCTTTAAACCATCGTACCTGCGGATGATCTCCTCACCCGAAACACCTTTTCGACCGAGCCAGTAGTCCCGCTGGTTTGGATTCGACGCGAAGATTACATGCGCAAAGCGTTCGATCTCCTGGCGAAGTACTTCATCGGCACCGTCCTGAAGCGCAGCGGTACCATCATTCTGCTTCCCAGCCACCCCGAAAATCAGATTCTGCTGCGCCCATTGGCTTTGCTTGTACTTTTCCCTCAATTGCTGGAAGGAAACCTTGAATCGTTCCGCCCCGTGACGCGTTGCCGCGTGGTCGTCAGTCAACTCAGGCTTGGACTTCCGGCCTAGCCGTTTCATCTCGCTCGGGGTACATGGGAACTCATCATCGAATGCCTTGAACGTCAGTGAGGCCAGAAACCGCTCAAGTTCTTCAAGGTGGTTTGGATCATCAGGACACACCAGCAGGTGGGCATTTACCCAAGACTTTGCGGTGCCGGCGTCGAGGCGCAGTTCGACGTTGGGGAAGATAAGGTCGCAGTTAGGCAGTCTGCCTGCACGTTTGTGGTCTTTCACCTGCCGGTAGGTATCAAGCAGGTAATAGTCAGTCACCGCGATTGCGCTCAGGGTGGGCGTCGCCTCTTCTAGAGCCTTGAGGTAACCACCCCAATCGCCTTTGAACTGATCGTTGAATAACGTTCCTGGGGCGTGTAGATGGGGATCCCATCTCAACCAACGGGAGCCAGAGGATAGAGGCATCGGTGTGTTCTGCATACGGACGTCCTGGTACCAATATGTGGAAGGGTGGATACTCAATTGAACAACGCCATCGAAATGCCACTATTTTGAATCTGCTGGCATGTGTCAAGACGAAACAAATGGGGCGGTACAATTCCTGTTGAGCTGGCCAAAAAGCTTAGAATTTTTTGGAGCAAACACAAAAAAGGCATGCCCTGGGGCATGCCTTCTCGATTCAGTGGCTCTGGTAGGCATAATCAACCATCGCATCTGCCAGGACTTCATGTCTTTGACCCAGATGTCTGGTTGGTGAGGAGTGCCGCCGAACGGGCGATTCCGACGATCGATGAATGCGCTGCGCATGCCAGCAGCCTTGGCGCCTCAGCAGTCGAATGCATGGTTGGCAACGAACAGCACTTCGTCCATTGGACACCCACTTTTGCACGTGATATCCATCCTGAGAGGGGGTGAGTGCGCCAATGATGCCACTGCGTCACGCCCAGTAAAAGCACCGACGGCTGTCAGGAATGATCTTGGTCAGCCTGATTCCCCCTGCAAGAAGTGATGATCTTGCAAGGGATGTAGCTCATCGGGCTCATTCCGTGACGGAAAGATGTCTCGATACCTAGTTGCAGGCCCCCTCGGCACGAGCGGATTGAAGCACGCGGTCGCTCGTTGCCTTGATTCTCGAGGCCGTGGAGCGCTCAAATGGATCCTGTGGGTTAGGGTTAGCTACAACCGGCGAGCCCAAGGAGAACACACGTACCGCTAAGTTTTGGCTGGGGTCTTTAGGCCAAGTGTTCATTTTATAGACCGTAGGCTTCGAACACACCAAATTCATCTGCGCCGGGGCGGATGCTGTGCCTGGGGCGCTCATGGGCGAAGGGCGTTCATCCTCGTAGATTACCGCGGCAAACCACCCGCTTTCACTGCGGCGGGTTTGGGGCTGAGAGTTGAGATTAAATCGCACCGGTACATCTATGTCCTTGGGCAGGCTTACCAGCACTGCAGAAGTCTGCTCCCCAATAGAAGACTCGGATGCTAGTGTCACCCATACTCGAGGCGAGTCACGTTGCCCAGAGTTCCTCAGAACCACAGTGGCGGTAAACTCCGGCGGTTGCTCTTGACGGCTGTCCAATGTGACGGCAGAGATGGTCGTCTCCCCCGACAAAACTGAAATAGAGGGATGACCCATCGCGATCTGGTCGTTGTAGACCTTTTGGGCGAAAGCCTGCGACGCTGAAGACACACTATTGGCGGTAAGCGCCGCTTCCCATGTGAAGAATGCTGCCACCGTAGACCCTGCTGTCGCGACCAGCGTGAGGATGCTGAGAGCCCACTGGCTAGCCAGTTGCTGACCGACCCATTGGAACGCGTCCGCGATCCTGCCCCCAAAATCGTTAAGGTGATCCTCAGGGGTAAGCTTACTGGCCATATAATTTCTCTCCACGTGATGATTCTATGGGTTTATCGTCACGGGGGTAAGATTCTTTAAGTTATTGATAAAAAAGGTTTATTTCAGGTGATAACCGTGAAATTCGAGATTCAGCGTTAGGCAATCTGAATGCGTCGACGAAATACCCCGCCTTGAGAGATCAACCCGCGCAGGCTTAAGGTTTCGCCTAAACGGGTTGCAACAGCTCTTCTGCTGATCGTGGTAAGGGCAGACGTTTCGCAGATTCAGCCACAAGCGACGGGTGCGATTTGATCATCGCTGACCATCTCGCAGGCAGCATACGAACACTTGCTCATGCATCGGGGTGGATGTATCGGATGGTGATACGTACATTCGCCCAATCCTTCCTCATCTCATTCAGCACTTCGTGGCGCGCGTTGTTGAGATGCCACCGGACATCACCCCTGGGTTGGTGGGCGATTATCTTTTTGAGATTCAACTCGCCAGCCTCAATTGCTTTTGCAAAGACTGGGATCTCAAGATCGTTGGCCAGTATCTGAGTTTGAAGCTCTCTCAGAGCTGTGGCACCAAGGCGCCGAATGCTTTCGTTGGTGGTCGCATACTCTGGATCATATTTCAGTAGTTCAGCTTCTCGAGCATACGAAACGAGAAACCACATCCTTTGATCGTAAGCTTTCAACAATTCACGAAGCTTTTTACGGTTTTCAGGCGCGAGCCTCACCATGCAACCTCCTCAGGCAACCATTAGATCGACACAAAAGTGTTTATTGGCGTGAGGGCGATCACGACCACGTGGTTGCTCTCTCGTGATCAGCCTTCAAGCTTTCTAATAAGCACGCCAAACTGCTGCGCAGGCTCGACATAACGCAGCGCGGACTTCATGTCACTCCAGCCGACGTACTCCATTAGCGTTTTGATGTCCCAGCCTGAGCTTGCAGCCCAGGTGGCAAATCCTCGGCGGATCGAATGAGCACTGTAGATCTCCGACGGCAAGCCACACCGTTCTAGGGTGTCGCGTAGGAGGGGTATCAAGCTGTGCGCCGCGAGAGGCCGATCGCTGATGTTTCCCCAGCGATCAATTCCCCGGAACACCCCGCCGCGAGTTAGGCCTGCAGTTTCGATCCAGTTCAGATACGCCTCCACCGGGCAGAGCTTGCTCAGCGATGGCGTCTTGTACTCACGGCCGATGTTTTGACGGTCTCCTTTACTCGAGCCCAGATAAAACTTAATCCCGACGTACCGCTCTGCATACGTGTTCTCGATCGTGAGCCTGGCTAGTTCATCTCCGCGGAATCCCCTCCAAAAGCCAATGGTGAGCAAGGCAATGTCGCGGGTCGCTTTGAGAACGGCGACCATGTCGCCGGCGGCCCTTGCCTGAGCAACCTCATCCTTTAGGTGGGCCACTGCTTTTTCGAGGTGCAGTAGCGCCAGAGGAGCTGCTTGCTTCTGCTGCACGGGATGTACCGCCCGGATGCCTTTCAACAACTGCCTGACCTTGGGGGCTTTAGTGGGGTCGGGGAAGCCGTTGCTTTGATGCCAGTTTGCGAGCGCAGCCAAGCGTTGCTTCAGCGTGCTCAGCGCCAACTGGTCGGCGTATTCAGCGATGTAACGCACCACGGACTCAGTGGTGGTGGGCAGGAACCCGCCCCAGGTGACTTCGAAATGGGAGAGGGCGGCAGCATAGCTCTTCGACGTGTTCTGACGAACGCTCGCCTCCAAGTATCTGTCTGCCTTGTTGACCACTTCAACCACCCTATTTACCCATCCCAGCCTTCGGCGGCTCGCCATGACCATTTGTACCGACTTTCAGGCCATTTTACCCCGGCTGCTAGAGCTAACGAGCTATAAACCTCGATTATAGCTTGCCAGTTGTCGACAACTTTCCGGCAAGGTTTGGCATTTTCGTATTATGTAATTGCATGACATGTGACATGACACGAAATAGTCTGGAGGGCGTATGGCACGAGGCGGCGTTAACCTAGCGGTGGTGCAAAAGGCCCGGAACAGCCTGCTAATGCGTGGCGTATATCCCAGCATTGATGCAGTCCGGGTAGAGATCGGAAATACGGGTTCAAAGACCACGATCGCTCGGTATCTAAAGCAGCTGGAATCACCAGGATCAGAAGCGAACCCTCGTGAACGCATGAGCGCCGCGCTGCGCGGGGTCGTCGAAAGCTTGTTGGATCAAGTCCAGGAGGAGGGCGGCCAGGCTTTTCTTGAGGCACGAGCAGAGTTCGAGCATGAGCGTAGGCTATTGGTCTCCCGAGCCAAGGCACTTGAGAGCGAGCTCGATGAACTCAAGCTCCGTTTCAGGGCGCAAGGAGATGTCTTGGCTGCTCAAACTGAAGAGCTCAAAACCACTCAGTCCACACTGCAGGCTGAGATCACGCGCAACGCCAGGCTCAGCCAGAGCTGCACTGATCTAGAGGTGCGGGTTCTAGAGAAGGATGGACAGATCCAGTCCTTGGATCAAAGGCATGCACACGCCCGGGAGGCCCTCGAACACTATCGTGCTTCAGTTAAGGAACAGCGAGACCAGGATCTGAGCCGCCATGAATCCCAGGTCTATCAAATGCAGCAAGAGGTGACCGTCCTCCAGCAGACGCTCATGGTTAAGCAAGAGGAGATCTCGCGTCTGATAAGGGATAACGAGCGCTTCATTGCTGAAAATCGCCAGCATGCCAGGGAAGCCTTGCAACATCGTGAGGCTGTCGAAACCCTGCGGGGCGACCTGAGCATTGCCAATGCTGCTACTGCACGTGCGGAAGGTGCCAAGGAACTGCTCACTCATCAGCTTGAAGCCAAATCAAAAGAGGCCATTGAAGTCCATTCGGTAGGAATAGCAACACAGCAGAGGGTTGAGGAATTACGGGAGCAGCTTGAACAGTGCGAAGCAGAGTTAGAAGTGTTACGTACTTTGAACGCAGCTGGTGAATCGCCTAAAGACCATGAAGGCGGGCGCTAAGCAATTGATGGAGTAAAAATATACTCTTTCTCCGCAGAGGCGTACCCCACTCGTCCGGGCTAAGTGAGGTCATGATGTTGGCGGATTTATCTCGGTTTTTCCGGCGCCCCAAATGCGTTAATATCCTGCCTGCAGTGATGGCAATGTGCGATCTTTTTGGCAAGCTTGGCGTCTTCTGGGCTTCGCGTGCATGCGTACGGTGGCCATGCCTGGCTCGACCTGGGCAAAACGTGCGCAATTTAATAGAAGAGCAGGGATGAATGAATGTGACTGGCTCGGAATCAAACCCAATACCAACCCAGGCTCCTCAACTTAAGTCCAGCCGGCCGGGGTCTTTCTTGGGGTTCTCCCTGCAGTCCACCCGGATGTGTCTGCACCTGTGCGACGCCCTACAGGGCTCTTACGTCGCACTGGAGGTCTTCGATGATACGGATGTCCACCATGCCGACGGCTCTGGCTTACTTGAGCAGGCAAAAAGCGGCTTGGTTACCAACCCCATCAGCAATTTTTCTGTCGACTTATGGAAGACTTTCGCCAATTGGATCGATGTCATTGAGGCAGGCCTAATCGACTTGAGCAAAACCCGCTTTCGTCTGTACGTCCTGCAGAAGAAAGACGGCGAGTTTGCCAACCATCTCCACTTCGCCCACACAAGGACGCTGGTTGATCGAGTCGTGCAGGAGATCCGTGATGCCTATGAGGCGGAAAAGCCCGAGCAGTGCAAACCCTACATTGAAAAATTTCTCGACTACGACGAGGCGAAGCGGGCCGACCTTGTCATGGCCTTCGAGCTCGAAACAGGAAATGACGATCTGATCGGCAGGATTTCGAATTTCTTCGCGCTTACCGTTCCAGATGACAGGCTCGAAGACGCCTGCAACGTTGCCATTGGTTGGGTCAAAAACAACTCCGATGCGCTGATCGCCGCAAGGCGATACCCTGCGCTGTCGCGCAACGCTTTCAAAGACTACATGTCGACGTTCGTTAGTCGAAGCGCCCTGAACCTCCTGAAGACCTATACCGTACCTGCGCCCTCCGAAGACGAAATCGAGGAGTGCCGCCCCTTGGTTTTGACATTGCTTCGTCAGCTAGACCTCATTGACAAGGCAGGGGATGGGTTTGAAGCGGTGTCAGATTTCTTGCAGTCCAAAACGAACAAGGTTCGATGGGGCGAGAAAGGCCTGGTGTGCGACCAGGATTTTGAGGTGTTCCGCAAGACTCTATTCAACAAATGGGAGCTTCTGAATAAGAAGACAAACATGACCTATCCCAGCGCTTCAGAACAGGATAAAGGACAGCTGTTGAAAATGGAGTGCATGGATATATCCGAGCCTCTGGACGGTACTGAGCCCCCAAGGTTCTTCGTGCGCGGAACCTATCAGGAGTTCGCCAACGTGAAGAAAATTGGCTGGCATCCTCGCTACCTGAACCTGCTCGAAGATTGATGGAAGCTTCTGAATCCCGTCAATAAATACTATAACCGCTGGCTGCCCGGCTCCATCTGGAGGCATGCGGCTTGGCTTTGAAACAGGTTGGCCAGGATGGAAACCCCTGAATTCAAAATGTCTCCTCGGCTCAACGACGAGATTTACTTGGTGCAAAATCCTGCCCTTGGGGCGATTCTTATGTGGGAGTTCGTCAAAGGGTATAAGCGGCAATGCACAGGCGCTGGCCCATCGCTGCCGTTCCTATTTCTCGTATTGCCGATAATCTTCAGTGAGCCCCTACGGACGATTATAGGCAAGACCAATTCAACCTCAGGGTTACGGCTCTTCGCCGCCAAATTTTCCAAAGAACAGGAGTTATTGTTATCCATCCAGCGCCGGATGCTAGCGCTGAGACAAACATCGCTTAGCAGCGTGAGCATCGCACTGGACAGTGGCCTGTTAACCCTCGACTGTACCACTGCAGTCGTCAATTACAGCACCAAGCGATACCCGCCCAACATCCCTGACACGGTAAGAGAGTTAGGCAAACACGCAGACAAGCTTGGTGGTTGGTGTGGAGCGCTTTCCATCCAGGAAGTCCAGACCGCCCTACGGATAGGTTTTTGATGAAACTGCAAATTGAAAAACTGATTTTGTGGCCAAAAAATGGTCGCCATTACCGTGAAGTGAAGTTTACACCTGGTGCCGTGAACGTCATCAGCGGCTCCTCTAAGGCGGGCAAGTCCGCGGTCATTCCTATTATCGACTACTGCCTGGCCTCAGAGAAATGTGCGATTCCTGTAGGCACGATCAGGAATACTTGTGCATGGTTTGGACTGCTGGTGGACACGGATGAGGGCATGAAGCTGTTCGCGAGATCTGAGCCGGGCCGCCAGCGCTCCACCGATGATATGTTCGTGCTAGAGGGGCAGAGCATTTCTATCCCAGCCAGGATCGAACGAAAAAACTCCAATCGCAACATCGTTAAAGAGATCCTGAATCGGCTGTCAGGCCTGCCCAACATCGGTTTCGGCGAAGACGTCAAATTCGGATTCAAGAACCGGCCCAGCTTCCGAGACCTGATGGCGTTCACCTTTCAGCCGCAGAACATTGTCGCCAATCCGGATGTCCTCTTCTATAAGGCAGACACGACTGGCCACCGGGAAAAACTGAAAGACATCTTTCCCTTCATCCTAGGTGCTGTCACGCCCCAGACATTGCTGGCGTCTTGGGAAATGAAGGATCTGGAGCGCAGACAAAAACAGCTTCGGTCAGAAATCAAGACACTGGCGGACGCGTCAGCTCGGCTGCGGGGAGAAGCCAATAGCTGGTACTTCCGAGCGCGTGAGTATGGTCTGGTTGGTATCGACTCGGTGCTCTCCGAGGAGTGGCCTGTTGCGGTCGAACAGCTTGCCGCGATTCTGATGAAAACCTCAAGGGATGCTCAACCGAAACTAGAGACAATCCAGGCCTCGATCACCACCATTGGTGAGCTCAAGATCAGGGAAGAAATTATTGCCGCGAATCTATTCGCAGGTCGCCAGAAGCTAAATCAGCTGAGCGGACTGCAGAGAGATGCAGATGCCTACGTTTCTGCCCTAGAAACTATGAAGGATCGCCTGTCTCTCTCGACATGGCTCAAAGGCTTGGTGAAAAAAGAAAATGTGACACCTATCGGTGCACTCGTGTCCCCAACCCTGTCAGCATCGGGTGAACTGGACGCGCTATGCGAGGCCCTCAGCAGCATCGAAGACAGCGCGCGCGTCGCGCCGGTAGTTCCCATATCGATTGAGAGCGAAACGCTACGGCTCCGAAACGCGATGAACGAGGACTCAGATGAACTTGATGCCATCCGCAAAGAGATTAGAGCGATTGAGTTGGTCGACGCGCAAGCCAAAGGACAAGCGTTACGCGAAGCAGACATTGACCGATACCTGGGAAGACTTGAAGAGGCAGTCAAAAATTACAAAGAGGCTCAATTCGATAGCACCCTAGCCAGCGAGTTGGAGAAGGTGGACAAGCGGATGACGGAGCTTGCACCACTAGTGTCCGTGGATTTGATCAGAGCGAACACCCGTAAGATCCTGGATTCCTTGAGTGCTTATTGCGCGAAAATCACCCCGACTCTTGATGCTGAGTGGAAGGACGCGAGGATTGGGCTGTCGATCACGGACTTGGCCATCAAGGTGCGCCATGATGGCCGTGATGACTTCCTTTGGGAAATTGGTAGTGGTGCGAACTGGCTCGCCTACCATGTGGCCATGCTCCTCGCGCTGCAGAAGCTATTTATGGCCAAGAAAGCGGTCGAGCACCCAGTGCCACATTTCCTAGTATTCGATCAGCCCAGCCAAGTCTACTTCCCGGTAAAACGTGCCGCGCAGGTCGAAGAAGAGCATGAGCTCAATGATGAAGACCGAGTTGCGGTGCGTAAGGTCTTCAAGGCATTCGCCGACGCGGTCAATTCGTCTGAAGGACGGCTGCAGATCATCGTGCTCGATCATGCTGACGATGGCGTTTGGGGAAAAATTCCAGGAGTTGTACTGACCGAAGAGTGGCGAGACACCAAGCTGGTGCCTGACTGGTTCAGCCTTCCGCCAGAATAAAACCTCAGGCACTATCCGCGGAGTCTTGCAGATGGGCTAAAGGCTTAACTCGCTAGCGCGGCTTCCTCCAGTGCCGCTGCAAGCACCTCCAAGGCGTCAGCCAAGCGGGAATCCTCACGCGCGTCCCCACTGCTGGGAGTAAACTCCCGGCAGTGGCGCAACAGCGCGTCGCGATCATTGTGGTTCAGATCCAGTTGAATGTGCATGGTCGAAAATTCCGAGGTGGTTGAGCTGCACCTGGCGACTTAGCTGGCGCTCAAGCACGCTTTAATCGCATATTGCGCGTTGTTGACAAGCCGGGAGTGCAGGGTATTGATGCTTGAACAGGAGGCCCAGGTTTTGCTCGGTCTGACCACGTGGTTCAGCTTTACCTTCATATGAGCTGTGAGCACGCAAGCCGCTCTAAATCCCCCTCATGAGGATTCGCTGTGTCGCAAGACTTCTACCGTTATCCTGAAGCCACACCACTCACCCTAGAAGCACTGCATGCCATTGATTTCGCCACCGTGCTGAACGGTGTGGCACCTCGCTACTACGACATTTGGCGTGCACTGGCTGACGCCGCAAGAACAACCCTGGCCAGCGAGGAGTTCGCCCAAGCCCGGGTACTTTGGCTCCTGTCCGATCTTTGCTCCATGATGCTCAACCCCTCTAATCCAAACGAGCTCTTCAGGCCCTTCGCCATCCTGGAGGACAAGCGGTCACTGGCCATCACCGATGTAACTGGAGACGAGTTCGATTTCCTCGAATCCGCGATGGATGAGCTCAGTACTGGTCTCGTGAAGGCCCGCGTTGCAGAAGCCCTATGGATCACCCAAGGACGACGTCATATCAAGCAGGCCCAGGCGGCTTTGGCGGGGTATCAGACAGTCCCCTTGAATGAAGACACCTGGTGGCGAGGCGGGGAAGATTGCTGGGGCCGTGCACTAATGCTGGCGCCAAGGCTAGGGAAGGCCGGCAAGGACATCGCGGAACAACTATCGAATCGTTTGTTCGATGCACTCGACAAAGAATTTGAAGCTCCGTCCCCCATGCTGGCGCCAATAGCGGCCTTGGTACTCGAGAATCGCGTGGTGCACAGCCAAGCAGCTGATCTGCCGTCCAGGTTGGAGGAGGTCGGCCGGAACTCAGAGCGCAACGGTAATATTTTACGGGCTCGACGTTGCTATGAGTTGAGCATGGACGCGTACCGTGCTGCTAAAGACCCTGTTTCATCGGCACGCATGACAGCAGCCCTCGCCAATACGTGGGTGGCAGAAGCGGAGGTGCTTGGTGATGGAGAAGGGGCGCAGCCGCTGATCGCCCTGAACAACCTCGAGAAGGCGTTGCAGATCTACAGAAAGGTACCGCAGAGATTCAGGGATCAGCTTGGCGTGACCGAGCTACTGATTCGCTTGCCTCAACGCATCGCAGATGCGGGCAATCGTTCGGTGGGGATGATGCGCATGATCTCATCGCCGCCTACGGATATATCAGACCTAGTCAATGATGCCTTGGAAAAGGTTTCTGGCAAGTCCCCGGTTGAAGCACTCCATGCGTTAGCCACGCTGTATCCATTTGCCAAGAAAGAGGGCGCTCGGCAGGCAGCTTTGAACACGCTGCGTGTAGGCTTGATCGGTGCGCTTAGTGGCGCGACATACCTCGACAAGGGTGGGCGTGTGATCGCCAAGACCAAACCTATTTCATTAGGCGCTGAGCCCTCGCAAGATAACGAGGAGCGCATTTGGGCAGAGATGGTCAAAAACCACACCTTTACACGCAATCTCACCGTGCAAGGCGGATTGATTCCAGCATTGGGCGTTATGCAGAGGGAACACTGCTACAAAGAGCAGGATCTGGTTGAACTTGCCAAGGCGTCGGCTCTGGTTCCGCCCGAGCGGGCGCTCATGGTCGGCAAAGGTCTGTATTGGGGGATGGTGGGCGATTTTGGCATGGCAGTGCACTTCCTCATCCCACAACTGGAGAACATCGTTCGGTTCCACATGAAAGGCGCGGAACTGAAAACCTCCAACACTGACGCAGAGGGTATCGAGAATGAGAATGGCCTAAGCACGCTTCTGGACGTCGAGGGGGTCGATGCTGTCTTCGGCGCCGACATCGTGTTCGAGATGAAAGCCCTGTTCTGCAGCGCATTCGGGCCGAACCTGCGCAACGCGTTTGCTCATGGCCTGATGGACGACGATGATTTCTATTCGGCGGATGCGGTTTACGCCTGGTGGTTCATGTTGAAGTGGGTAGCCATGGTCTATTGGGCCCAGTCAGCACAACGCAACAACGCCTCAGCCGATGCTCAATCAACCAGTCCGAGTGACCAAGGCGCACCTGTTGACGAACCAGAACCAGACGTTACCTAATCTTGCTACCTGCTTGACCTCAAGTTTCTCAACGCTGGAATCCAGGCGTGAGGGGTAAGCGGAAGACGGTAGTGCCGGCATGCCATAACGAGGATAGGATCGTACCCATGCTTGACAACAGACAAAGTAGAGTACGCGTCGCCATCTAGGCATACGGCTTCCACCAGTTTAATAGCGAGATCACCGTCAGCGGTAATGGGGATTTCAGTGAAAACCGCGCCATGCGATTGATGATTTGTATAAAGGTGTTCTTCAGAGTCTAATCTGACAAACCATAGCTGGTGGTTACAGTGCCTTAAAGACTCATTCGCGAAGGCTACGAAGTTGTCGGTGTAGTCGCTAGCTCCATCAATGGTTGCCCAAAGGATGAGCAGGGGGATCAACGAACTGCCTGACGTGTGCCACTGTCGATAATCTTCCGTTTTCTCCTGGGGATGAGAGATCAGATCACGGTAACGAGAAACATGCGTTGGGTAACGATCATGACAGCGAAAAGCAAACTGGTACTGGTCTAGGGTTTCCTGGCTGTAGCTAATAATGAGCTCTCGATAACCTTCGATTTGGGAAAGAAAAAGCAACGCCGTGGCAATGTCAGTCGACTGGGAGTCCGTACATGGGCTGAATAGCGCGTCGTTATTGTTGATCAGATGGAAGACATTTTCTGCCATCGCTTTAGCGTTGGCTTGATGTGAGATTTTCGACTCTGAGTCTGTCGCATGCTGTGCTTTCCAAAGCATCCACAACCCCCGTTGAGAGAGTCTTCCAAGCGTGTCAAACAGTTTAAGGTTGGTATCCACTGGGCTGTCGGGTCTCACGGCCGCAGATACGGCGTCCCTTAAACCTATAATCGGAATTACTTTCTCGCCATAGTACTCATCCCAAATCCGGAAGTGCAAATTTATGAGTTCGTCGAAAGTGCTACGCAGACTTCTTGATTCTTCACCTGTTAATTTCGTTTTTATAAATTCCCAAGCATGCAGAATTGTCAATTCGCTGGCTTTGTACGGGGCTTCGAGGTTTTTGGCCTCTCGCGCCCAAACGTAAAGAACCGATAGGCAAATATATGTGCGCCTCAGGGAACTCAGATCACTTTTGCGACCCTTTGGCTCATTGTGCAATAGGCCCTTAAGCAGCGGAACGAAATTTGCGTAAGAAACCTCCGGTTCATCGAGCATCGCGATCGACTTTTGAAAATAACCACGTAAATCTTTGCTAACAAGTTGCTCGCGCAGCGTTCCTGCAGCTAACAGGTCAGCAAGTTTGTCTCCGTTCCACTCTTCAAAGCTTACCCCATACCGTTCAGTAAATTCGGCCATGAGCCCTGTCATGCGACCACGCATGGGTTCATCGACGTCACCCCCAAAGCAGATGCAAATTACTTTTTCCAAGTCCTGGAATTCGGGCGGCACCCTGGATCGAAAGTAGACAAAGACGATGTCGCTCACAGAACTCACCAACGACTGATTAGTTCTATCCCAGCCGTCACGCGTCAAGTCTCCTTTTTTCAAGGTAAAAGCGTACAGTTTCTTTTTGCCATTTTCATCGGCAGGGCCAACTGCAAGGACGTCTACTCCTCCTTGGTCTGTGCCTCTACCAGGGCGAGAGATTACGTTGTACCCTAACTCACTTAGTAGGTCAGGCAGTACGACATCGAGCTCATCACGCTCGCGCAGCGAAGCGACATATTGCTTAAACACGAGCTTCACTAGTGACTCTCCATTTTGTATAGGAATAGTTGCTTACGCAGCGAAATGGGCGCAAAGAAATACTGACGAGCGATTTCTAGATTGTGGTGGAACGGGGTGGCCTTAGTCTCAAAAGTATTATAATTACCGTCAACCGGCCTCAGACTGACGAGTCCATTGCCATAAAGGAGAGTCCGCTCGACGAATATATCCGCTAGGAACGACCCTTTCTTGCCTTCATCGATAGCCTGCTGAACTTGATCGCTGTAACGCTCAAATTCCATTTGCCGGTGATGTGCTGGAGGCAAGAGTTCTTTCAAACCCCTAGCTTTATCGATACCATTCATATAGCTATTTAGGCGGGTGATCGCAGCGCTGATCATTTCTGCTGTCGAACCATCACCATTGGCCATAGGAGCTAGACAACCTTGGGCAAGGCTTGGATAGTTAATCAGCACAGGATCGTATAGCAGGTCACCAATCTCTGCCCGCTGCGTCGAAGGCGCTGATGTGCCCAACAACACAAGGATTGTCGCCAGAGGTATCGGGTAGGCGAAAAAGTGACCCACCGCTTTACGCGCGATGAAGCCGTACTCTTCTGGCTTTAGGTCAAACGAAGAACCTTCACAGACGAACTGGTGGGGTGCTTCCTGGCCCAGCAGAAATCCTTTATGGAGCTCTGTGCAGAGTCGCTGATCTCCCGTTCTAAGCCATCTTACGACCCATGAATTGAGCACACCAGGTTTGCCCTTGAGCAGCCCCTCAACCGTCATGACGAACTGGCTAAGTGTGTGCTCTGATTGGTCATCTCTGAGAAACAAACTCTGCAGAAAGTCTTGGGCATGATTAGCGCCGCCTGCATCAATTAACCGCCCAAGGAACAAGTCTAAATTTGAGCAATCGTAGGGCTGAAGCGTGGCCCCTCCCACCGCTATAAGCAGAGATTGCCAAAGCGGGGGCGTGAGGCAGCTGGAGCGGTGGGCAAGCGTATAGGCTATTTCTTTAGTTACCGCTGGGGTCACAGGGAGCAAGATCTCGAGAGCGAGATCGTGAAGAGCGACAAGAGCAGGCTTCGGAGCCTTTTCAAGCCAGCAGAAGATAGTTTTCAGCAGAGCTGCACGGAGCGAGTCTGACCTGTCTACTTCGGCAGTAGCCCTCAGAGCATTGATCGCGCTTAGCCATTTCTCGTCGTCATCGTATCTTGCGTATCGAAGCCCTGCTAAGGCTTGATCCCTTAAAGTCTGATTGGGGTTGGACAGATAAGCGAAGACTCTTGGCCCATGCCTCCGCGTATCCGACCGCACGCCCTGTGAGATGGCTGCTGTCAGGGCTTGGAAGCGCTCACAGCGCGAGTCCATCGCATCCACGGACTTGAAGATTTGTTCAACGCGGTCTGACCGATCATGACACCAGGTTTCAAGTACCTGAGAAACGTCGCCACTGTCAGCCACTGGCTCGTACAGACGTTCAATGACGGCTAGTAAAGTGGGCAGACCGATGTTCAGCTTACCTAAAAGACTCGCATAGACCATCTTGCCTATGGCTCTTCGTATGTCGGTGTACCGGCTCAAGAACTCTTCGGACACCCCTTCAACCAAATCGATGGCGCCGTCATTGTGGACTTGCGCGAGTGTATCGGTGTACGGCCCATACTCGCTGTAATCGCTTTTCCAGTACCTGTTGAAGATAGCGTCGATCAACGTGCCTTCCTGAACCTTCTCCATGATTTCGGCGTATGAGGGCACTGCCATGCTGAGTCTCCGTCTGTCCGTAGCGACTAATGATATATTCAAAATTGGCGAGCACGCCCGGGTTTGTGTCCGAGACAGGAGCTCACTCGTTGCTGCTTGTCAAAATTCAATCCATCACGAAGGCTGAGCCGACGATTGCTAGGCTGCAGTCAACTGTACCGCGCCCCCCCTCAAGCACTTTCTCGGGACTTCACCTGGCCAAATCCTTGGCCTATACCCAAAATTCACAGTTAGGCATAGCGCGACAAAGGTCGTAGCTAACAGCTCTAGCTCGGGCCTTGGCGCTCGACCCCGGGCGAGTTAGTCTCGAGCTTTTGCGTTGAGGCTGGAGATGCGAACGAAGCGAAGGATTACCCGGGCGTACTGTGTGGAGTTGGGCGAGGAGTTAACCATAGGCGGTGCACGCCAAGCCTATTTCAACCAAAACCAGCCACGCAGCCGCTTTCTGTTCCAATGCTCATCACCGGAATGCAGGGCGCTCAAGGTGGTGCCAAAAATCACAGCCGTCAATTACTACATCCACCCGACCGAAAAAGCGCGCGTCAAATCTCCCCATTACAAAGACAACGAGCACTATGACCATCATGCGGAGTGCGAGTGGATGCTGCCAGATGAGGACGAAGGTAGCGATGCGCCGTTGCCCGGAGAGACGGAGTTACAGACCCGCACACGCTTGGCAAAACGCCAACTCACTTCGGTAATCGATATCTTTGTTCCCCCGACACAGCCAGAACAACCCGTGGTACGTCCACCTCGAGCCGCACCAGGCGACGAGGACGAGGCAGGAGCTATTCGTCGACGGGGCGGTGGCGGCGCAGAAGGCACCCGATCCGATCGGAAGCACCGAAGCGGTGACCTGCGTGAGCTAGTGGATTACTACCACGACACACGCGAAGCCTTGAAAGACCTCTTTCCCGAGGTAACGATCAACGTGACAGGGCGTGGTGAGATACCGTTGCGTTCGTACTTCAAGAAGGTGGCTTGGGCCAGGCCTGACACTGCAGGTTACGTCTACAACGGCGGTGGGCGGATTGAGCCGCGGGAAGGGGCCGGCTTCGTATTCAACTTCTATGACAAGGTTGCGGACAAAGATGCCTCTCTCCAGGTCTCTGATGAGGTCATGACTCAGCACCGATCGAGGCGCTATGTGAATGAACTTCTCGATCAGGCACGGCTGGTAAGGTACTTCACGTTCTATTTCCTGGGCACCTTCACCTATCACGAGGCCAGCGACACCATGGTTGCACAGGTTACTGACCTTCGCTGCCTGGCGATTGACTTGGGGCCGTTGAGGAGCTGAGCTTCAGTAGAGATGGCAGCTCCAAACCATTGGCAAGGGCGGCACCCGATGGGTAAATGCTTAAATCAGCGAAAGGCCTTCGCCTAGACATAGATAGGTGCCGTGTAATGCAGCCAAGGAGCAAGTGATGCGTCAAGTGGTGTGTACCGATTGCCTTACCGAAACCTTCCTGCAGGATCACGCTTCGGACAACGACATCAGCGAGTGTGACTACTGCGAGCGAGAGCTCCCTGCCATGGACATGGAAGAGCTGGTAGAGCTCTGCGAAACAGCAATCCATGCCTCTTTCCGAGCTATCCAACAACCTAGCTCAGTGATCCATCACGGCTATCCTCCCGTCGGCATCAGTTTGTATGACATTTTGGAGCTCATGCTAGGTGCCGATCAGGCCCTAATTTCTGATATCCATGAACACCTGCTCGACTCCTGGAGCTACACGGGGGGCGATGACGACCCCTATTTTGTCGAAGAGACGGAGGCATCGTCGGAGCTGACGGTAGGCTGGCGAAAAATGGAGCACAGCCTGCAGTTTGAATCCCGACTAGCAAACCCCATGGTCGGGTCAATTCTGACTATGGTCTTCGACGACATAGAGGATTTGCGCTCGAAGGACGACAGGTCAGCCATTGTGATCGCAGGCCAAGGTTTTCCAATCTCGTCATTCCAACGGGGTAGGGTGTTCCAGGATGAACAGAGTATGGAGGAAGCGCTGACTCACCCTGAAAAGCATCTCGGCCCGGTACCAGGAGGCAAAGGATCTCCTGGCCGAATGAACGCCAAGGGGATTTCGGTTTTTTACGGCGCAACAGATGACCACACGGCGATTGCGGAGGTGCGCCCTCCCGTTGGCAGCATGGTGGTTACCGCGCGGTTCGACGTAATCCGGCCTCTGAGGCTTCTCAACTTAAACGACCTGGCTTCAATGCGTCCGCACCGGGGGTTGAGCTACTTCAATCCAATTCGCAGGAGCCTCAGCGAACGCTGCGCGTTTCTGAAAGACTTACAGCGCCAGCTGACGATGCCAGTCATGCCGGACTCGGCGGAAAGCGGGTATCTGATCACGCAAGCTATTGCCGACTTCCTAGCAACCCATGAAAAGCTGAATCTCGACGGTATTTTATTTCCCTCTGCGCAGGTGCAACAGGATACGTCACCGGGGCAGAACGTCATTCTTTTCCACAAGGCCAGTGGGGTAGAAAGGCTCGAGGACACACAAAAGGCTGAGTATGTGAGTCTCTGGGAGCCGGATGAAGATAGGTGGGTGTATTACCCAGAGTTCTCGGAAGCGGAACCTAAAGACTCAGATCAATCCTCCCGGTACGTCCCTCTGGTACCTCCACCGGAGCCAAGCCTGCGTCTAGCTCGAGACGGCATTGTGATTCACAAAATCCAGGGAGTCCGCTTCAGCACCGAGATCGACCCAGTCCACTATGTTCCTTGGTCGAAGGACAGGAAAATACCATGGGTTTCGATAGCGTGGCTGGTTACTAACGAGAGCTCGGATCTGGTAAGGGATCTCGAAACCCATCGGAGTTTGGCGGGCCATTACCAGCCGTACCGTTCATCGGTAAAACCTATATATTGGGTTAGGTATATCTTGAAAACACTACATATTGGTCTAAATTTTGCTTGAGAGCCTACATCTGGTATTTTGCCATGAACGAAGCCCATATCGAGAAAGCAGCGACCGATCTGCTCATGCAGATTTACCGTGATCGCCGTTATCTGTGGCCAGATCAAGATATTCCGCCGATGATGATGCGCAGCCCCCGGATCGCTGCCATGGTCTGCGGCTACGACTACCATGAGCATCCCACCCTGGGAGACACCCAGTTCAATCGGCACAACACCGGTACTCGTATCGCGGGCCTGATTGACCGTCAATCGAACAAGATCGCCGTCGCGACTGAGTTTGGTGACAAAGTCCAGCTCTTCACCGGCGCGCATGAGATCGGCCATCTTGTGCTCCACGAAGACACTGTCATGCACCGCGACCGCGCTTTTGACGGCAGTATTCTGCAGGCACCACGTGCACCTGCAGAGCGACAAGCCGATCGCTTCGCCGCCTGCTTCCTCATGCCTCAAAAACTGGTGAGGGAACGGTTCGAGTTCATGTTCTGCTGCAAGGGCCAATTGCGCTTCAGCGACGTGATTGCCTATCACCTCGACCCCAACAATCCGGATCGGCTTCTCTACTCCCCGAAAGAGTCGGGAGAACGTGAGCTGGCGCTGGCGCGATGCACCCGATTTAACAACCAGCACCTAGTGTCACTGGCCCAGCAATTCGGTGTCTCGGACTCGGCGATGGCCATCCGGCTCAAGGAGCTGGAGTTGGTACGGTGGCCTTAGAGCGAGCAGGGCACCTGGAGCGTGCAGTAGGCGGGAGTTGTAGGGGCGCCCAGAGAGGCATCACTGTTCAAGGTAAATAAAAAAGGGGCCTTTACGAGGCCCCTTATCTTTGCTCATGAGGATTTACTACGCTAACCAGCTCTCGACTTCGTCGGCACCATGCTGGCTTTTCCACTCTTTCAAGGTCTTGTGGTTACCACCCTTGGTCTCAACGCGCTCGCCCGTATGTGGGTTCTTGTAGACCTTAAGCTGACGGGGCTTGCGGCTGGACTTTTCAGCCACAGCGGCTGGTGCACGTCGACTGGCAGATTGTGGGTCAAGAATGGACACGATATTGCGCAGGCTGTAGCCGTACTCCGAGAGCAGGCTACGGAGTTTTTGTTCAAATTCGATTTCGCGCTTAAGGCCATCATCGTTTTTGAGGGTCTCAAGTTCGGCCAGCTGAGCAGCCAGTTGTTGCTCCAGGGCACGGAATTCGGCGAGTCTGGACATTTGATACTCCTGTATATGGTGCGTCGAGTATAGGTGTGGGGCTACAGGCCATCAATGTGCGGATCGTGCAGAGGTAAGCTAGGGCTTAGCTCTTGCCTGGTGAACAAAGGGTTCGCAGGCGAAGATGGCGGTGAGCTATCATCCCAAACCTCGTATCAGGCTCACCGGAAGTTCACCTTCCCGCTCAGACCCAAGATCGATCATTCAGTCTTTGGCAGATGAATGCCTGGTAGCCGCCAGCCTGCTTGGAGACAGGGATGTTCATTCGCTTGCGCGCCATCTATCACCGGGCATTACATGCCTATATCGTCTGGAACAACGAGACTCGCCGCAAGCTGGCCGCCCTGAAGCGATACCCTTGCGCGGTCGTCGCTGCTTATAAGGCCGCATATGCGTTCTTGGCCATACCTACTCATGAAAATCTGTTCCAGCCGCTAACCCCTGTGCTCATTGAGCCTGCGAAGATACAGCGGTATGAACGTGAGTTATTGAACGGTCTGAGGAACGATCAAGTCAGGAACATCGCTATTACGGGGGAGTACGGGGCAGGGAAGAGCAGCGTGCTTCGCACCTTCGTCCACCGCCACCCAGAGTTTGTCTACGCGTTTGTTTCGTTGGCTACCTTCGGCAAGGATAACGAAATCTCCGGGGCGTCTGAGCTTGTTAGCGATACCGACGTGGCCTCGGATTCTTCGCGGCCCTCCGAATCCTCCACCAAGGCAGGGCAGGAATCTAAATCCGAGGCAAACAAGGCTGAATCCGATCTCGTTGCTCGGATCGAGGAGACGATCGTCCAGCAGCTCCTGTACGCCGTCCCAGCAAAGACGCTTCCCAAGACCCGCCTTAAGAGAATCGATCAGGCTTCCGGCCTGAAGATTTGGTGGAAAACGCTCTGCTATGGCGCCCTCATTTTGGCAGCGCTGAGACTCTACGTTCCTGTGGCAGAAAAGCTGCCGAAGATCGAACCGACTTGGCTCATGGAATGGCTGCTGTGGATCCCGAGCCCGCTGGCCGTCGGGGTCGCAGTGTTAGGGTGCGTACTCCTGATACACACGTGCCTGAGGCTGGGTTCGCTGTTTAGTATCGATGGGTTGACGCTCAAAGGCGGCAAACTGGAGACCACCCACCATGGCTCCGTCCTGCATAAAAATATCGATGAGATCATTTACTGCTTTGAGCGCAGCAGCATTGACGTGGTGATCATTGAGGATCTCGACCGGTTCGGCATCCATGACGTGTTCACCCGATTGCGAGAAATCAATTTCATCATCAAGCAATCACCTCAGGTGAAACGCCCCGTCTATTTCGTCTACGCGCTGCGCGATGAAATGTTCGTCGTCGGCGAGAAAACTAAGTTTTTTGACCTCATCGTCCCAGTGATCCCCGTCATCAACTCGGAAAACTCCCAAGAAAAGATGATGGAGCTGCTGAACCATCGAACTTTCAAATCTAAACCCTTGGGCGAACATCTCGACCGTCGACTGGTGGAGACGGTCTGCTACTACATCGATGACCTCCGGCTGGTGAAAAATATCGTCAATGAATTCGATATGTTTTCAAATATCCTTGCCAGCGGCCTACGTCTAGAGCCAGACAAGCTGTTTGCGATTGTCGCCATTCGAAATCTGCATCCCGGCGCGTACGCCGACCTGGTCAAACGCCGAGGGGCGATTTATGGCGTCATCAAGGGACTGGCTGCCTGGAAAACCCAGGAGAACAGCGCCAATGCCAAGCGACTTGATGACTTGCGGCGTGAGCGAGATGACCGGGTCTTCGAACTGGCCAACAATGTCACTGAGTTGAGGGCCTACGTGTGGTTCACGCTTCTTCGACTGACCGAAATGGACACGGCAACCCATGTCCTAATTACTGGTACCCAGTACACGCCAAAGCAGTTCGTGACCGACGAGGTGTTCGACGTATTCATGAATCACGCCGGGCCCCTCTCAATGGTTGTCTTGGATCAATTCGGGCGGGCCAGAAACCCATCTAGAAATGTCTCGAAGGCTGAGCTGCTCACCGCTACATCCTATGAACGGCGCCATGCTTTGCTTGGGCGGCGACTCAGCACAATCGCGGACGAAATCGCAGCGGTGCAGAAGCAATCGGATCAGGTCATCCGGATGTCCTTCAGTACTGCCGTCAAAAAAGGCTATGGGGAGGTCGTAAGAAACAAACTTCCAGGCTTGAACGTCGTGAGCTATCTGATGCTGCACGGTTTCCTCGACGCCGACTACACGGACTACCTTGGTTATTTCTATCAAGGTTCGCTGACACCTGGTGACAAAGATCTGATCCTTTCGCTGAGACGTGGTGTGCTGCCTGAGGTATCCACGCCTGTCGATAGCCCGAGTACCGTGCTGGAGAAGCTTAAGAGCGACGAGCTCGACGAGGGCAGGGGGATCATCGTCGATTTGATCGCCTGTCTCAGCGCCCGACCAACCTCGTTCGCCACTAACTCAGCAGATGCCCAGCTAAGCCACATACTTAAGAGCGGCCTCAACGAACACCCCGAACGGATGGCTGTCGCTGTACGGGAACTTTTGAACCGAGCAGAAGCGGCTGAATTTATCCGCGCCGTGTACCGGCTCGAACCCAGACTGTTTCAGAGCCTTTTCGACGCTAGGGGCACGGGGGACGCTGGCGGCGTGTTTGAAGGAAGCGAGGCCCGTCAGTCCCTCGTCAAAGTAATCGCCGACAACCTGTTAGGATCCGACTTTAAGACCCTTGCCGATGACGCTTCAACGGATCTGGTTCCTACAATCGATTGGCTGGAAGATGCATCACGACTGATGCCAGGATTAGAGAGCAATGTGGGAGCTTGGGCGTGGCTAAGGGCTTACCCAGTCCAGTTTGCCTCACTGGGCCATATGATGAGTCTCGCAGACCTCGAAAGGCTGATCGAATGGCGCTGCATCAAGATCAACCTGCCAATGCTATCGCTGATATGCGCGAAGTCGGAAGCTGGGCAGCATTCTAAAGACGCCAAATCCGAACCTGCAGATGTGGGCATCGTGTCTCTGCGTAGACTGCAGGCTTTGGGCATCAATGGGCTCGGTGATTATCTGCTATCTCACGCGGATGAGCTCGGTAGCGCATTGCTAGGTCAGTCTGCTGTCCTGGATGAATCAAGCGATTCCTTGGCCAGTTTACTAGCAGAACTGGACACAGATGACGACCTGACAAATCGACTCTTCGATCACACGACCTGTGACTTGCACACTCTCAATGACACCCCAAGACATCTTTGGGCAAAGGCACTTGAAAGTGATCGCCTGGTGGCCAAAGCTGACGCTGTGTGGGTCTTTTTTGAGAAACTCATTGCGCCAGACGGCAATGTTTCGGGCGAAGAAATCGGATCGGAACCCACAACGGTGTTCACCGCCTTCATCACTCGGAATGCATCGGCTCTCAAGGGAACGCTGTGGCAGTCAACGAGCGCAGACTGGGCGCTGCAACAGTATCTTCTGAGCTCACCCAGCATCAGTAATGACGTGCTCAAGGTATTGCTCGATGGAGTCGTGCTCCAAGATCTATCAATGATCAATGCGGTCTTACCTGCGGGGCGCTGGGTCATGCTGGTGACCTCATCATTCCTTCCATACAGCTCGGAGGTCAGGAACATCGTATTGAGTACTTGCCCACACCTCGAAGGCCAGTACCTGGTTGAACGGTGGGATCTAGCAAAAGCCGAGGTCGATATAGGCTCGCTCCGACTCGACTCGATGCTCACGCTGAGCAGAAGCAAAGCGTTGCCACTCACACTGAAAATTCAGATGTGGTCAGGGCTTAGCCTGGAGACGATTGAAAGCAAACCCGAAGCGGTTCCTGAGCTCGGCCGTGTATCTGCACTAGCCAACCAAGCTGGCGAAAGGTTTGCTGATTCGCTGACGCCTGTGCTGCGACATCTAGTTCGCAACGCAAGCCTCATCCCGGAGCATCGCTCTGAAATGCTGACACAATGTCTTCCAGGGATGAAGTGGCCAGACGTTTCAGCAGCTCTGGCGTTGCTCGACGATGAGGACTTCAAAACCGTGAGCTCGAAGGTCAAGAAGATCAAGGTAAGAAACACTGAGTCAAATCAGAGGTTGGTGGGCGCGATGAAATCTGAGGGGTACCTGGCAACGGTGACACCAGAGGACGACGTCATCATCGCAACTACCAGGCCTTCATCCATGACGACTGAGGGCGGGTGGGTATAGGCGTTTTTTGCCAGCAGTGTGGAAATGCCCTGGTCACTAGTGGAGGTTGTCAGGGCCGAGGAGACCGGGATAGTGACGGAGTACAGATGTACCCCTAAGGACTGATGAGAACTCACCACCCCCGTCTTGCTCATTGAGTCAGCGTGGCTTCAAGCACTTTATCGATTGACGATTAACGCCATGTAGCGATCCGTGTATCTCTCCGGTGCAGCTTGTGAGTCGTCTGTGATGTCTTTGAAGTATCAGCTCACGAGATCTGCTTGATGCGCCATACGACACCAGACGGTCGCTACTTCGTAGTCAAAGGTCAGTTATGGCGCTGCAGCAATCCCGCGCTATCTGATGACCAGCGCCAGCAGTTGGTGCAGATGCTGATGGAGGCGCGGAGAGCCGTCAAAGTAGCGAAGGCAACAAATCATGCAGATCAGATGCGCACCGCTCGAGCAGAAGTAGATCAGGCGAAAAGGGCACTAGGGGAGAGGGGCCCGGTATGGTGGAGCGATGGCAGCCCGGACTACAACCGCCACAAGGCTGTTAACACGCCCTATGCTGAGTGGTACCGCTCACTGCCCGAGCCGTAGGGATCATGCGCGCAGAGGCACAGATTTTGAGCCCACCTATTGCTTGACGCTCGCCGCTACTAGTTCCGCGATGCCTTGCCGTACGGCATCGATGTTGTCGTCGAGAGTCGTCAGAGCACCATTCACATTTCCCACCACACTGCTTGCTCCTCGATCACCAACCCATTATCACTGAGCTAAGATTCTTCAATCTTATGACCAAGTGCATCGAGGGGCTATGGCAGTTGTGTTCTTTCTACCGTGGGTATCTGCTACCAAAGAGGTGCGAATAGCAGATCTTCGTTTGATCCCTTACGAGCGAGGTCGACTTCCGGGTGAGTTTCTGGGCATACCGCAGGAAGCTTTCGACGGCGTACTAGGCAACTACGGCGATCGAGGGTTCGGCTCCCAGCCTTCACAGCCAATCCAGCAAGCCGCGGTCATCATTTGGGACGAAGACACACCGGGCCTTGAAGCCTCGGATGCCCAGATCCAGCAGCGACTGGTTCAGTGTTCGTATCTCGCATTCTCTGCCTTGGTAGGTCGGTCGCTGTGCTCCACTTTCGACTACTGCAACGCCGACACACTCCAGGTCGTTGCGCAGCGGTTTGATGTCGCGTCACCAGCTCATTCCTGTGTGACCACGCGCCGGCGTGACGGTGGAACACAAAACATGCTGGCGGGCAGGGGAGGGCTCAAGTTCATTCGCCCCTACCACGTCGACAACAGCTCGCGAATTACGCTCGACATCCCACTGCTTGAAGCACTACTCAAGCTACCTGTTGGGGAGCTTAAGGAACGTATCGACGAAGCGGTCGTTTCCTTCCTCAGAGCCAATACCGATGCGTCATCCATAGATGAACGATCCGAACTGATCCTGATGCGGGTCGCCATAGACACGCTGCTTGACGTTCCGCATGACAAAGCTGCCTTCCGCAGAGCTATCAACGAACACTTCGACGAGCTACCGAACCCGCCCATCTGGCATAAAGGGAGCCTGGACGAACAGTGGTGGTGCAAGCACTGGGACAAGCACGTAAATCGCCCGCTCGACGCCTGGGTTCACGATTTCTGTGCCGCTCGTAACGCGGCAGCTCATGGCCCCGCAAATGGTGAGAAGGGAAGCATCTGGCCTCGCCATAACCACCTCATTTTCTCTGTCTGGTTGCTGCCGCTGATCGTCAAAAAGCTACTTGCCCAAGCGGGGCTTTACGAGTTCACCGCCGAAGATAAGATCGCGAGGGCGGGCTTTGAGGTCTTTCTGGCGCACGATCTGCTGGCCTTCACCGACAAGGATGAGAACAAGGTTTGGTGGCAAGTAGCCGAATCTGAGCTTTATCTGCCTCTGTTTGCTGAGCAATTCCAGCGAGCATGCAAATGACGAAACCATGGTGTTGTGGACTTGAGTCAACGCGTGCTGGTACGCAGTGGGATACGGGGAGGGAATCCGTGAGAGAAGTGAAGATCTAGCTTGAAACCGCCCTCGACCCGGTGTGTAAACCAATTTTTTGATGTGTAAACCACCCCGCTTTACACGTCAAAAAACTGGTTTACACATTTCCTGAGACGCCAGCCTCAGGCCAACGTAACCGCCTGCCGGGATCGTAGTAATAGGCACGCCTGAAACTGGCACCAGGCTCGCCTATAAGGGGGAGACAGTGAGCGGATGGCGATGATGTAGTCTAGGATCAGACCGCAGAAGGAGCGTACTCATGAGCACTTTGCCCCCCGATCAACAGGCCCGTTATTTGGAGGTGCTCGACGCCGCGAAGCGCTTGTATGGCGGCGATATCGACGCAGCCATGCACTGGATGTCACGTCCGGTAAAAGCATTTGGCGGCAAAGCTCCTGCCGCTATGATCGCAACCAGGCTGGAAGCGGATACGGCCATCGAGTTTATCAGGCGATTGGAGCATGGGTTCGTTGCCTGAGTAACGTAGAGCGCGCCCTCTAGCCTTCGATCCCGCTATGGGTTCAGGTCTGCTCCCTATCCATGGCACGAGTCGGCGTTCAGTGCTCACCCGGCCACTCCCCGGAATCAGCTTCCCATGTCGGTAATGAAACGAAATTAATCACTGAATCCCCGCCTGATCTAAGGTCTGCGCCGGCTTGGCGCGCTGACCAGTAGGCCGAGTGAGCGCGGACGGTGGCGATACTAGACAGACGGCTATCTCCAACAGGGGGGGCAGCAGAATTCTCTCTGATCACTAGTGGTAACCAGAGCGGTGGCGGAAGCGGAAGCCGACCGTGGCGGCATGCCATTACGAAGATCGGCCAATGGCCTAGGCGTATAGCAGAGAGGCCGGTGTAGTGCCCATCCTCTGAACACTCCTTCAAAAGAATATTCCTGGTTGCATCGCCGTCAGCCGTGATGGGTATGTCACATAGCGCTAAGCCGTGCGAGGGGTCGCCGCGATATAGGACAGCCTCAGTATCAGGCCCAGGCATCCAGAGCTGCTGATTGCAATGTGTCATTTCGCTTCGTATGAATTGAGCGAAGTGTTCACTGGCCTCCGTTTTTCCATTCAAAGTAGCCCAGAGCAGCATGATCGGAACCAGAGCGCTGCCCTTCGTATGCTGCGCCCGATACTCTTTAGTCTTAGCCGCGGGATGACGTATCAGTTCCTGATAGCTGCTGTGGATAGTGGGGTATTGATAATGCCTTGTGAAATTGAATTCGTAGTGGGTCAAAAGCTCACCGCAGTAATCCTGCGCATGATTACGCCAGTCACTCATCATCGACAGGAACATCAAAGCGCAACTGACCTCGATGACCTGCTCATCGGCGATAGGTGAGAATAGCGTCCGATTGTTATTGATGAGTTCGACAATATGCCGGCCGAGTCTGGATGCTTCCTCTGGCACCTCGGAGGCGTCAAGTACGCGTATCCCATCAGAGTCCAAATGAGGCCACAGAACCCATAGCCCCCTGACCGCGATACGTCCCAGTATCTCAAACAGCTTAAGGCTGATGTCCACAGGGCTGTGAGAGTTCACGGAACTGGCTAGCGCATCACGCTTGGCCGCCAGGGGCAAGATCTTAACCTCCATTAGCTCCGCCCAGATCTTGGTGTGCAGATCAAGCAGCTCACTGAAGGTCAGCCCAATCCGAGTATGTCCGATCGATGCAGCCTCAATGTCAGCTTTGACCAGCTCCCAAGCGCGTAGAATGACCAGCTCACTGGCTCGGTAGGGTGCCTCGAGATTCTCCTGCGTGCGCGCCCAAACGAATAGCACCGAGAGACAGATATACATTTGCCGCAGCGTGGCGAGCCGCTGAGAGGCGTCCAGGTTATCCGCCTCCGCGAGTCCTTCAATCAACGCAGTGAAATGGCGAACAGAGACATCAGGCTCATCGAGCATCGCGATTGACTTCTGAAACCGAGACTGAAGAGTCTTGCTCACGTGCTGGTGCTGGAGCAATCCGTCAGCGAGCAAGCCCGCCATGTAATCGCCATTCCACTCCTGAAAGGAAATTCGCTCATCGGTAAGCCTGCTGATCAAACCTGTCAGGTTGTCCCTCACAGCCTCTTTCACACTACCGCCGAAGCACAGGCAAATGACGATCTTCAGTGACTCGTACTGCGCAGAGATCCGCTTGGGGATATAGACGTCAATGATGTCGTTGATCGAGGTTCGGACTCCCTGGGGTACCGCATCCCACTCGGCCCGGGTCAAATCTCCCTGCTTGATTGTAAAGAGGTAAAGCTTCTGCTCGCCGTCCACCTCCGGGCTGATAGCGGCAACGTCTACCCCAAATTGGCGTGGCCCCGTCGATGGACGCGAGATCACGTTGAAGCCGAGCTCGCTTAAGAGATCAGGCAAAACTACGTCCAGCTCATTGCGTTCGCGGAGCGAGGCGAGGTACTCACGGAAGACGAGTTTCATTGCGATCGCGTCTCGTACAGAAAGTTGAGGATCTGGAGCTCCAGCGTGGAGGGTTCTAGAACCGAATGCCGCGCTAACTGGAAGGAGTGTTGAATAGTGGCGAGCGACTGCTCCATGCGGCGCATAGGCCCCGGTTCACCTTCGGCCACACCCTGCGGCGGTGGGAATTCCGGTATCCAGCTGGCCATGCCAGTGCCATAGAGCAGTATTTTCTCACTGCCCAGGCTCGCTATGAATGAAGATTTGCGGGCCTCTACCATTTGACTTTGCATTTCTTCATTACGTCGATGATGCTCCAGTTGACGCTCACGCTCCGACGGCTGCAGCTCGCGGATGTGTGCGTTGCCGAGGCCGTCCAGGTACATCTGTAGCTCCAGCAATGCGTGCTCGACTGCCCGCGAAGCGGGATCGGTGGCATCGGCCGCTATCTTGTCTAGATAATCTGATCGCAAACCTGAATAGTTGATCAGAACAGGATCGAACAGAAGGGACTGCAACGCCGCCATGGTTGCATCCTCGGCATTACGCATCAGGCTGACTATCAGGGATGCCATGTAAACGGGCTTTGAGAAAAAGACTCCAAGTGCTTTGCGTGCGATGTACAAGTAATCGCTATCCGGCACATCCAACGTTAGGCGGAAATCGAACGTGAATATTCGCCCCTCACAGGCTGCAAATAGGCCTCGCCTGAGCGCCGTGGAGAGGCGCACTGACCCTGACTGAAGCCAAGACACCACCCACTCATCCAAGACTGTATTGTCGCCGCTCTCGAGTTGACGTAGCACAGAGCTGAAACGTGTGAATGGGACGCCGGGCTCATCAAGGATGAATTTTTCGATCACCTGGCGAACCACCAACACCTCACCGTTCCTGATGAGACCAGCCAAGACGACATCCAACAGCTGTACGATTTCATCCTCTGGTTGACCTGACGCTACAAGCGCAAGTAGATCGCGACGGACTTGGACGGTGTATGGACTTGAGTTGCCCAGCAGCTCACGGGCGATCGTCTGTTTCGCCGTCAGAGTGACAGGGCTGGCAGCTTGCGTGATCAGTTCGTACGTTGAGTGATGAAGTTCCGACGGGGCATCCTTGTGCCATGCAAGTGCCAAGGTGAGCAGGGCGTCCCGCACTGTTGATTCGGTCTCACGCTCGACCACAGCGAGGAGGGTATCAACCAAACCAGCATCCGAGCTTCGTACCTCAGCAGATAAATTGCAGAGAGCTCTGGCAGCTTGGGCACGCTGAGGGGCATCTCCATTGTGGAGAAGCTCTAGCGCCTGGCCCAAGTAGAACTCAGCATCGGATTTCAGTCCGGCACTGATGCATGCCTGGACGCAATGAAATCGCTGAGTAAGCGGGGCGCCCGATTTGATAAGGTGCAGCAACTCAACGAGGCGCTCTTGCGAAGCCTGGCACCAGTTCACTATCACCGCGTAGGAGGAATGGCTGAGCATGGGGTCATCGTAAGGGATTGCTCCAGCTATTAGCTCAAGCAAATCCGCACAGCTCGTAGCGAGGGAGCTCAATGCCGGCAGAAGAATTTCAGTCCCGAGATACCATTCATTGCCCGTAGACCTAGACGGTTCTAGCTGGGGCAGCAAAGCGCGAAGATCGATCTCCTTTGCGTTATGAGCATCGATCAAGGACTGAGAAAAAGGCGCGGTGTCATACCGCCAGCTGTCCTTGAAAATCAGATCAATCAGGCCGCCGTTTGCCGCGGCCCCAATGATGTCCTCTCGCGATGGGGTGGTCATCTCAACTCCTTCCAAGCAATCCATTGCTCAGGCATAGCCGAGCTCGGTCGTGATCCAGATGATACGGTCTTGGCAAGAAAGAGGCGAGTGGCCGGGATATGGGTCAATTTGAATTACTATAGATAACCCGCTTTGACAGCAGGCGCTGCGCGAGACTTCATGCGCACGCTACACATGTGAAGCTTAGGATGGGCCGCCAAGCCACATTTACAGCGGTTCGCTGTTCGAGCCCGTGCATAGTCCAGTCAACCTGGATACTGCTTGTCGCCAAAGCCACGCAAAGACTCTGTCGGGCTAGGTCGACTTACAATTATATTGTAATTTGATCTGTCCTTGTTTGCCGACAAGAGCAGGGCAGCACGGCTCGATTATTTACTGAATAACGATGCTGCTAACGACTTTTCCGCTTCACATTAATTCGAACATCGCAGCGCCGTGCTCCGTCGTTCAAAGCTTAAGAGATCGTGATTGCCGCTTTAGTTTATGTATTTGTGAAAGTTTGAGAATGGGTTGTTGCGCATGTGCCCCGCTCGCACAAGAGTGACAAAGCAAGAATTGCACCATCCTATTATCCGCCCCACGCGTGCTACTTGAGTAGCTTTGTCGGGGACTCCTCGATAAAACGGACGCCAGGTCTGATTGATCCTGAATTTCGGACCCCCATATAAGCCGTTATCCCTAAGCGCGCGTCCTTGCACCACCCATTCAGATGGAGGGTTTAGACAGAATACGTAAAACTGCTCCACCTCATGTTCCGAGAGATCAGCCGCATTTTTTTTCAGAATCAACAGAGCCCAAAGCGTCAGCTTCTCGAAAGCCATGAGCTTTAATCGGCTGGAGTCTAGCCCCGCCAATACATCAAAAAAAGATACGGCATCCCTACAGACGTCAACATCCAAAGCCTTATTGAGTTCAACCAGTATATTGACCCTAATTAAAGTACTCAGAGGCGTAAAGCTCCGAGAGGACATGCTGAAAAGAGGGGCTGGTGTCACCGGGAAGCTGGGGGGATTTTCCTTGGCGACTAAAAATATTTCTTGAAATGCTCGATGAGTCTGCTGCTTGTCACTAACTCGCTTCCTGAAGCGCGCGGATGCTTCTATTTTAACTATTTGCTCAGCTTTAGTTTTTCTCTTGCAGACCACGCACATCGAGAATAACGATTTGAGTATCTGAGTCGGTGGATAGCTATCAGGGCTTAGATCCGGTAGTTCACAAGTGAAATTCACTAGAGCCCTACGCGTGAACATTGCATGCGGCTCTGTGGACTGTGGATACTTAGAAAGCCCTAGATACTGCCTCCAACGAAAGAAGAATTTCATATAACTGATAGGTAATTCCCGCTCTAACATTCCGGTGCTTGTGGCAAGTTTAAACGAGCCACCTCCAGCAGCAGTCAGTAAAAAACACCGCATACAAAATTCATCGCAATATTTTGCCAACTCACCGTGACTAATGCGCAGATAAAACGAAGTTGCAAATAAAAACAGACCCCGTTCACTAGCAGCCCTACCTGGCCGATATTGCTCAAGTCTCTTAATGTACTCCAAAGCGATTTTTCCTGCATTTTGACAGCAGCACTGTCTGACTGTGTTTTTTTTTGCTGGAGGAGGGCACATGACAAGACCGACGACTCCGGAGCCAAACCTCAGAAATTTATTCAAAGTAAAACGCGCACGCTCATAATCCACTACTGAAGTGGAACATGGACGCCACATTTGATTTGACCTCGACACACCTCGTTCGGCTACAAAGCGCTTGGCTCCCCTTGTACCTAGCCAATCTCCAGGTGGTGCTATTAAAAAATCAATGAATTCTGCAACATCTACAACGGTAAGGATGCGAAGAGAGATCTGCTTTACAGAAAAACACCACAGAAGCAGTCGTTCAATTACGTATAGTTCTGCCCTCGTATCAACGCGCTTTGACTTGGTTTCCTGATAATAATCCAACAGGAGCTTATAGCCTTCTTGAGCATGCAGCGTTGAGGGAAGCGATCTTAGATAGTCCTGTATCAACCAGCTCTCGGTTGCGGAACTCTCAGAGCCAACTGCCGATGGTAGCCCCAGGTTCGTCAGCAAAGGGTGAAATGAAACGTCCATCTGAGCCCACCAGTGGAAATGATCATTCACTGGAATGTACGTAATGTCGCGAGGTGCGGCAATCATAACGTCGAGTTCTTGATCGAGGCCAAACTTTCTTCCGATTAAGTCTCGGCAAGACGCGAAGGTGCGCATGTATCGCAGCTACAAACTCGTCGGATTTTAAGATGAAAATCAACTAGCTGTGCAAGTTGAACGAGGCTGACTTTTCGTTCTTCCGATTAATTATCAAAGCATGCTGAGGTGACGAGGCAGGTTTGCATTTTTCTTTAGCACATCATCGGTTTGTTTCGAAGATCAGGAAAATCAGTGGGTTAGGTAAAACTGGGTTCCGTTTATTCGTTGCACGCTGGAGATGAGAATCCTCAGAAATATGCTTAGGTAAGCAGCTCAACTGCGCGACCTGAAAGGCTTTCCGCGAAACCAGCGGTGGTTTCCGATTAACTGGTAACACCCACAGGTCGAATCAATGACTTACGTGGCTTATGAACATATCTGACATAGCACCTGGTTTAACATAATATACATTATGCGTAATATGATGTTACGTAATGAGGGGCAGTGCCCGTCAGATTCCAACAGGCAAAACCCCTCTCTGGCTCAAACCTGAGCGAACCCTCCATCCACGAACATTTCGCTGCCGGTCATGAAGCTGCTGTCGTCCGACGCCAGGAACAATGCCGCCGCCGCAACTTCTTCCGGTTGGCCGATACGGCCCAGTGGCAACTGTGCCGTCATGTCGTCAATGATTGCATCCTTCTGGCCGGTACTTGAAAGCGCCAGGTCCAGGCCCGGTGTCGAGATCGGTCCCGGTGAAAGTACGTTGACGCGAATACCGCTGCCTTTCAAATCCAGCGCCCAGCTCCTGGCGAAATTACGCAATGCGGCTTTCGTGGCGCTGTACACGCTGAACGCCGGTGTGCCCATGGTGCCGGTAGTCGAACCGGTGAGGATGACCGAACCGCCGGCGTGCATCAGTGGCAGCGCTGTTTGCACGGTGAACAGTGTGCCTTTGACGTTGATGCCGAACGTGCGATCGAACGACTCTTCGGTGATCGACCCGAGCGGCTGGAAATCCCCCAGGCCCGCATTGGCGAACAGCACGTCTACGCGACCTTTGACGCTTTTGATGTGGGTGAAAATGCGCTCCAGGTCGTCCAGCCTCGAGATATCCCCTTGAATGGCGAGCGCTCCAGGCCCGATCAGCCCGAGCGCCTTGTCCAGTTCTTCCTGCCTGCGTCCCACAATCACAACCTGTGCACCTTCCGCTGCAAAGCGCATGGCGGTTGCCAGGCCAATACCACTGTTGCCACCGGTGATCACTGCAATTTTTCCGTCGAGCCTGCTCATGGTTAACTCCGAAGAATGTTGAGGCCCAACTCTAGATCCAGACTATTCTTTTGAATAGTATGCACCTTTTAGTAAGTACCCCTTTGGAGCACCATCACATGGCGAACAACACCTTCAATTGCGGGCTCGAGGCTGCCCTGGCGGTGATTGGCGGCAAATGGAAACCGCTGGTCCTGTATAACCTGGCGCGACATGTTCATCGGTATGGCGAGTTAAGGCGTGCGATTGGCGGCGTGACCGACAAGGTACTGATCCAGCAACTCAAGGAATTGGAGCGCGACGAAATCATCGCGCGGATCGACTTCCAGGAGATCCCGCCCAAGGTCGAGTATTCCCTGACACCCTTCGGGCAGTCCCTGGCCACTGCGCTGGGCGCGTTGTGCGTGTGGGGCACCGAACATATGGACACGGTCGAGCGCATCAGCGAACGGCGTATCAGCGCCCTCGCCCAGGCCTGAGCCCTGCCCCGATAGCCAACTCAACTAAATGACTATTTAGTTGAGTTATAGGCTTGGCGACGAATTCGCAGGGTTACGCTCAGCGAGCACTCTTCATTTCCAGAGCCTGATCGAGAGTGAGCTTGAGCTCTTCATCATTCCAGGGCTTGCTGATGTAACGGAACACATACCCATCGTTGATCGCCTGGGTGATCATGCTCATATCGGCGTAGCCGGTCAGCAGGATATTCACGCAGTGCGGATCGCGCCTATGCACCTCGCGCAGCAAGGTCGGCCCGTCCATGAACGGCATGCGCGCGTCGCAGACGATCAGGTCGACAGCGTGTTGTTCGAAAAGGCTCAGCGCCTGGGCCCCGCTCGTGGCCAGCAGCAAGTCGTAAGGCTTTGCGCGCAGCAGGCGCCGAAGGCTGTTGAGGATACTTTCCTCATCATCCACCAGCATGACGGTGTGTCGTTTTTCGCAGGAAGACAGCGTATCCATGATCAGCGTCCTTCAACGGCGCAGGTAGAGACAGCCTCGATTACCGGCTGGCGTAAGGGTAACCAGACGCGGAAGCGACTTCCCCTGCCCGGCTCACTGTCGACGGTGAGCCGTCCATGGTGCTTGACCATGATGCTGTACGACAACGACAGGCCAAGGCCCGACCCCATGCCCACCGGCTTGGTTGTGAAGAACGGTTCGAATATCCGGTTCTGGATTTCAAGGGGAATGCCGTGGCCGTTGTCGGCAATTTCGACGAAGACGCCCCCGTCCTCCCTGCCGCTGCTGAGGGTGATTTCGCCGTCGGCCCCCACGGCATGGCTGGCATTGATGAGCAGGTTCAGGAAGACCTGGTTGATCTGTGAGCCCATGCATTCGATGGGCTCGACATCGCCGTAGCGCTTGATCACCTGAGCCTTGAACTTGATCTCGTTCCAGATAACGTTGAGGGTGCTGTCGAGCCCCTTGTGCAGATCGGCCAACTGCCATTCGTAACTGTCGACGTGGGAGAACTCGCGCAGGTCCTTGACGATGCGAGTGACCCGGTCAAGGCCGTCGACCGACTCGGCCAGCAGGTCGTCGATGTCCTGGCGCATGAAGGTGTAATCCATCTTGTCCCGCATCACCGCAAGCTCGGGATGAGCGCTGGCATGCCTCTCGTCGGTCGCCTGTTCATGGGCTTCGAGCAGCGCGAAGATGTCCACCAGGTAACGACGCAGGCTGTTGACGTTGGAGCCGACAAACCCGATCGGGTTATTGATCTCGTGGGCCACGCCTGCAGCAAGTTGCCCTATCGCCGCCATTTTCTCGGACTGCAGCAACTGCGCCTGTGCGTCTTCGAGCCGCGCGATCAGCAGCGCCTGGGCACCCTTCTCTTCTTCCAGCAACTTGTTAAGTTGCGTCAACTCGAGTTGGCGGGCAGCCGTGTCAGTCGTATCACTGATGGCCAGGCCCACGCCAAGATTGCTGCCATCGGCATCTTGCACGGGGAAGAAGGTGCAGTTCTGATACATGAGCCGGACCATGCCACTGATGGGCCGGGTACTCTCGAAATTGAACAGGTGCGGCCGCTGCTGCCATGACGTGAACGCAAAGTTTTGCAGGGTGATGACGCTGTTGATCTTCTGCCGGGTCCAGGCCTCCGGCAGCTCCGGAAAGGCTTCGAACAACGTACGGCCGACCAGTTCTTCCGCGCTGCGGCCACTGTTGATGGACATGAAATGGTTAGAGAACAGCACCTTGCAGTCCTGGTCGACCAGCAGCACGCCCATATTGATGGCCTTGAGCATCGACTCAAGGGTTTCCCGGGAAATTACCTTGCTGTCTGTCATGAAGAGGCCCCTTCAAAGCTCGTCCAGCAAACGATCTATGGCCCGAACGACAACGCCTGCCGTACGTTCAGTGATGCAGATCAACAAGTCGCAGGAGAACTGATGAGCCTGAACCTCGAAACGGATTTCCAGCACCATCGCCAGGTGTTCATTCAGGTTCAATTCATCCAGTGCATTCGCCGCATGTTCGGTGTGGACGAGAATGGACGGTGCGTCATAGCTCACCTGAGTCGCCACCTGCCTTGCCAGGCCACTGATGCAGGCGCCGGTCAGGATGTTGGTGACATCAAGCATCAATTCGTGCTGCTGCTCCAGGCCGCTGCCCTTGTAGCCCAGCAGTTCGGCCAGTTCATCGGCCCCCTTGGAGCCAAAGCACACGAACACTTCGCCACGTAACTCACCCAGAAAAGACTGGCGGGTGACGATCATGAAGCTCCGGCGCAGATGCTCCGGAATCAACAGGTGATTCTGTTCCCGGATCAGCGGGTGAATAAAGGGAACCGAAAGCGTCACCATGGTATCGGTCAGCAGCGCCAGTCGCTCGGCCGCCTGTCCCATGGCGATGTTCATCAGTTCCTGCAGGGCATCACGTTGGTCTTCGGTGAGTGCGGCCAAGGTTTCCATCAAAGCACTCCTATGACGTGCAAGGCACTGACTACAGCTTCAGCCGTAACCGGCTTGGCTACGAATGCAGCAGCGCCCAGGTCGAATACCCGTTGCCGGGCCAGGGGTTGGATGTCTGCGCTGATCACCACGACGACCACATTGGCGTCTTCGCGCTTGAGTGCCTCCAGGGTCTGGAAGCCGTCCATGACGGGCATGGTGAGGTCGAGAAAAAGCAGGTCGACCAACCCGGCGTGGTAAGCCTCCATCACCTCGGCACCGTTGCAGGCCTGGCGAACATCTTCGGTCAGTGATTCCGGCAGGGAACGCAAGACCATCTTGCGGGACATGGATGAATCATCGGCGATTAGAACTTTCATGGTGCACTCCACAGGTATGAAGTGTCCTGCGGCCTCGGCCGAGGCCGGAGAAATCAAGACTTCATTGAATCTTCCAATCACTCTAGCGTGACATATAGCAAAGAGCCATGAAGAAATCCGGATAGTGCTCTAATGATTTGCGCGGCCTGTAGGGATTTCCCTACAGGCTGCCAAGCGCCGGCCCGAAACTCAGTAACCACTGGCCGCCGTCATCGCCCCGCCGACAATCGCAATCCCCGAACTGCTGCCCAAGCGTGTCGCCCCAGCTTCAATCATTTTCAGTGCCGTCGGATAATCGCGCACGCCCCCGGACGCCTTGACCCCAACCGCGGCGCCCACGGTTTTACGCATCAGGGCCACGTCTTCGGCGGTGGCACCGCTTCGGCTGAACCCCGTGGAGGTCTTGACGAACGCCACACCCAGGTCCCGGCAGATTTCGCAGGCCTGGACTTTCTCTTCGTCGTCCAGCAGGCAGGTTTCCAGGATGACCTTCAACGGCACGGCGCCGCAGGCCTTCTGGACCAAGGCAATGTCTTCGCGCACTGCCTCCAGCAAACCGTCCTTCAACCAGCCGATATTGAGCACCATGTCGATCTCCCCTGCCCCGGCGGCAATCGCCCGTTCGGCTTCGAAGGCCTTGGTGTCACTCAGGCCGGCGCCCAGGGGAAAGCCCACCACGGCACAAATCACCACGCTGTCGTCGGTCAGGCAGGAAGCGGCGTAAGGCACCTGCCCCGAGTTCAGGCACACCGAATAAAAACCGTGCTCCCGGGCTTCCTCGCACAAGGTGCGAATCTGCTCGCGGGAGGCGTCGGGCGCCAGCAAGGTGTGATCGATGTACTTGGCCAATGCTGCGGGTTGAAGAGTGTTCATTTAACGTGCCCTTGCCTGTATGTTGCGAATGGTCGTGTGCCGCTTGTCACAGCACTCACACTAATACGTTACAATAATAACATTAAATGTTACTTGTCTAACACAAACAATCAAGCCCTGGAATACTCGTGGACAGTAGAAAAGCCGAGCGACTCAAGCTTATCCAACAAGCCTTGCAGGACCAGAACGCCATTCACCTAAGGGAAATGGCGGCGCTGCTGGAGGTTTCGGAGATGACCCTGCGCCGCGATCTCAACCACTTCAGTGATCACCTGCGCCTGCTGGGTGGCTACATCACCCGGGTCGGCAGCGAGGTCAGCGATTACCGGGTTGCCGAGCAGGACACCCGCCACGTCGAGGAAAAGCGCCGCATCGGCAAACTCGCCGCGCGCCTGATCCAGCCCGGTGACACGGTGTTTTTCGACTGCGGTACCACCTCGCCGTTCGTGATCGACTTCATCCCCGACGACTTGGAGTTCACGGCGGTGTGCAGCTCCTTGAACGTGCTGCTCAAGCTGCATAACAAGCCCAACTGCCACATCGTGTTGTGCGGCGGCACCTTCCACCGCAAGAACCAGGTGTTTGAAAACAGTGCCGAAAGCAGCATCCTCGACAGCGTGCGCCTGACCTGGGCCTTCGTGACGGCCGCCGGCGTCAGCCAGGCATTCGGCGTGACGTGCTTCAACTTCAACGAAGTCGAGGTCAAGCGAAAGGTCATGCGCCAGGCCCAGCAACGTGTGTTGCTCGCCGATTTCAGCAAGTTCGACACGGTGCGCACCGCTCACTTCGCCACCCTGGAGGACTTTCAGTACGTGGTCAGCGACAAGAAAATCCCCCGCAGCTACAAGGACGCCATCCAGGCCCACGGCGCGCAATTGCTGGTTTAACCCAGCAACCGCTGGCGTTCCTGCTCGCTCAGGTAGCCAGTGGTTACCCTGAACGAAGCGCTGGCGCCCGCCGCCAGCAGACGCACGTGGCCTTTGGCTTTCTCGGCGTTATAGCCCTCGGGTTCGCACGTCGATGGCAGCACGAACGCCGCCACTTGCTGATCCGGCGTGTGCAGGATCCAGCGTGCGGCGTGGGCGAATTGTTCGGGGCGATAGCGGGTGTAGAACGCCGCTCCATCGGGATGATCCAGCAGGAAGTGCGCCTGGCCGGTGGCGTCCGTGCCGACGCCGTCGAAGAAAAACACGATTTCAGGGTCGTACAACCCCGGCTGATCGAGGCAGGCCAATTGCCCGGGTTGTTCGGCCAGTTGCGCCATGTAGGCACTCCAGTCCGGCGTCGGCTTGACGTGGCCCGGAATGCTGGTGCGCAGGCGCAGGCGCTGCATGCCCCATGGCTCGACAAACCGCGCGCCGGCCACAAAGGCGTAGTTCATGTGGGCCATGTACATCAGTTCCATAGGCTTGCCGGCCAGGTTGGTCACGTCCATGTCGATATCGAACACCGCCGAATCGGCGCGCAGGGTCACGCTGGGGCACGCACGGTAGCGATCGCCGAAGCCCTTGGCATATTGATAACAACCGCCCAGGCGCACAAAGCCCTCGCCGATGTCCAGCCAGGCCGAGTCCATCGGGGCGCAAGGCATTTCGCCGTGCAAGGCGTGGGTGTCATCCGGCGCCGGGCAACCGTTGCGCAGCAGGCCACTGTGAAACATGAAGCAGCCGTAGGTATCGACGACCGTCGGGCTGGGCCGGGGTTGCTCGAACAGGTTGCTCATGGTCAGGTCACAGCCATCGAACATCGCCGACCAGATCATCTGCCCTTGATAAGGCAGCAGCACCAGGCGTCCACGGCTATTCTCCAGGCTCACGGCCAGCACCCCGGATGGATAGATCCAGGCACTGACCTTGAAATCCTCGGACTGCAACAGGATTCTCTCCTGCTCGGCAAACACCGCTGGATACAGCGGGATCCGCGTATTCATGAGGCCACCGCCGCGGCGGCGCTCGACGGCAACGTGCCGGGTTGGCGCATGCACTTGACCGCGTACATCACGATCACGATAAAGCACAGCAACGGTACGCTGTAGGCCAGTTGCATATTGCCGCCGCTGGCATCGGACAACAGGCCCTGGAAGATCGGAATCACCCCGCCGCCGACGATGCTCATCACCAGCAATGAACCGCCGACGCCGGTGTCTTCACCCAGCCCATCGATGGTCAGGCCGTAAATGGTCGGCCAGCACGGGCCGAGGAAAATACTCACGCCGACCGCTGCGTACACCGCCGAAATATTCGGCACCAGAATGGTGTAGGCCAGCAGCACAATGCACAGCACACCGTAGATCGCCAGGACCTTGGCCGGATGCAGGCGGCGCATCAACAGGTTGGCGATCATCTTGCCGACAAAGTAGGCGGCAAAGGTGGTCAGCAAAAACCATGAGGCGCTGCGCTCATTCATTCCGCCCATTTGCATCGCCAGGCGAATGGTGAAACTCCACACGCCGACCTGGGCGCCCACGTAGAGAAACTGCGCCAATACGCCAAAGGTAAAGCGCGGGTTACGCCACAGTCGGCCCAGGCTGTGGCGCAGGCTGCCAGGCTTGCTGTCAGCCGGCTTATTGCCCTTGCAGGCCGGGAACCGAGTGATCGCAACCAGGATAAACATCAGCACCAGCACGGCGATCATCCACTTGTAGGGCAACAGCGTGGACTGGATCATCTGCAACTGCTGCACGGCGGCCTCGGAGGCGCTCATCCGGGTCAGTTGTTCCGTGGTCGCGTCGGTGTCCTTGAACATCACGAAACTGCCGACGTACACCCCTGCCATCGCACCGAAGGGGTGGAACGTCTGCGAGATGTTCAAGCGCCGCGTCCCGGTTTCCCTGGGCCCCATCAGGGTCGAGTAGGTGTTGCAGGCGGTTTCCAGGAACGACAGGCCGGCCGCAATCACAAACAACGCCAGCAGGAACATGCCGTACTTGGCCGTCGACGCCGCCGGGAAAAACAGCAGGCAGCCGAACATGTACAGCAGCAACCCGATCAGGATCGTGCTCTTGTAGCTGAAGCGGCGCACCACCATTGCCGCCGGAATCGCCACGAAAAAGTAGCCCAGGTAAAACGCCGACTGCACAAAGGCGGTCTGGAAATCACTGAGCAAAAACGCTTTCTTGAAGTGTGCGATCAGCACGTCATTCATGCTTGCCGCCGCCGCCCACAGCGCAAAGATGCTGCACAGCAGGATAAAGGCGAACCAGGGCGTGCGGTTCAGGTAGAAACCATCGGGTGTCTGTTGCAGCGCAGGTTTGTTCATTATTGTTCTCCGGGCTGGTTTGGGGGTTACGGCTGTTGCTGGAAACGGGCGAACGCCTCGCTGTCGGGATATGACGTCTGGGTGCCCAGGGCCATGACCGAGCAGGCGGAATACGCCACGGCCTGTTCCATGGCCTGCCGGATACCGCCGTCGCGGCTCCAGTGCTGGATGAAGCAACCGATAAAGGCGTCGCCGGCGCCCGTGGTGTCCCGTGCCACGACCTTTCGGCCCGGCACCCGGAATTCGCCCTCCTCTCCCACGTACAACGCACCGTGTTCACCGAGGGTGACGATCACGTGGCGAATGCCGCTGGCCACCAGCGTGCGCGCTGCGCGCTGGGCGGCGTCCGGCGAGTCCACGACCTGGCCGGTGATCAACGCCAGTTCCGATTCATTGGGGATCAGGAAATCCAGCTGCGCCAGGTGCTCCCCGCTCAGGCCGGCCAGGGCCGGTGCCGGGTTGAGCAGCACCGCGATGCCGTGCCGGTGCGCAAATTCGATGGCGTAGTAGACCGTCTCCAGATTGATCTCCAACTGCAGCACGATCAGGGTGCACTCGCGCAGGTCGGCGGCCGCTGCGTCGATGTCCGCCGGCAACAAATGCGCATTGGCGCCTTTGACGATCAGAATGCTGTTGTGGGAGTCGGCTCGCACAAAAATCGGCGCGACACCGCTGGAAACCCCAGGCACCCGCTGCACATGACGGGTGTCGATACCAAAACGCTGGAAGTTGGCCAGGGTGTTGTCGGCAAACATGTCGTCGCCGACCTTGCTCAATATCAGCACCTGCGCCCCAAGCTTGGCTGCCGCCACCGCCTGGTTCGCCCCCTTGCCGCCACACCCGAGGGCAAAACCAGGCGCTTCCAGGGTTTCGCCCTGGGCCGGCATGCGGTCGATGTAGGTGATCAAATCCACCATATTGCTGCCGATGACTGCGATCTTGCTCATTGCTATTCCACCTTGTTGCACCCCGACCAGGCAGGTCGTGGCGCTCTTGTTTTGTTATTTAAATAACATTAGGTGTGAATATTCAATCTTTTTTTGCAAGGCCCGGTCAATGAGCGCTGCGGGTGGGCCGGTGGACCGGGCAAAAAAAACCGACCCACAGGGGGCCGGTCCATAAAGCGTGTATCAGGTCTGTGCGGTGTTACAGGCTGAAGCGATCCACGGACTGCGACAACTTGCCGGCCAGCCCGGCCAGCTCATCGGTGGTCGAGGCGGTTTCGCCAATGATGCGGCTGTTGTTTTCCGACATCCCCGCAATCATCTCCACCTGGTGGGAGATCTCGTTGCTGGCCAGGCTCTGTTCACCGATGGTGCGCGAGATGTCGTTCACCAACTCGGTGGTATTCAGGGTGGCCTGCAGAATATCGCGGATCGCTCGCTCCACCTCGGCAGTTACCGCCATGCCTTTGTCCACTTGGGTGACGCCCTCCTCCATGCTGGTCACCGCTTCCCGGGTGTTCTGCTGGATACGCCCGACCATGCTGGCAATTTCCTGGGTCGAGGCGCTGGTGCGGCCCGCCAGGCTGCGCACTTCATCGGCGACCACTGCAAAGCCGCGTCCCTGTTCGCCGGCGCGGGCGGCTTCAATCGCGGCGTTCAGGGCCAACAGGTTGGTTTGGTCAGCGATGCCCTTGATCACTTGGATAATGCTGAAGATTGCCTCGGACTCCTTGTCCAGCGTACGAATGACCTGGGCCGATTGCTGCGCTGAGCGGGCAATGCCATCCATGTCCTTCACCACCTGATGGATCACCCGGCCGCCGTCCTTGGCCAGGGCTTCGGCCTGGTTGGCCATATCCAGGGCACGCCCGGCATGCCGGGTGATTTCCTCGATACTGGCGGTCATTTCACTGGCCGCGGCCGCCATGGTGCTGGCGGCCGCGCTTTGCTGCTGGCTGCTGCCGGCGACGTCATGGCAGCCCTGGCTCAAGCGTTCGCTCATGCCATTGACGCCGTGGGCATTGCTGCGCACCACCTCGATCATGCCGCGTAGATCTCGCTGCATGGTGGCAAGGCTGCGGATCAACGAGCTGGCTTCGTCCTTGCGCTTAGGTTCGACAATCGGCTCGCTCAGGTTACCCCGGGCGATACTGGCAGCAATGCGACTGGCGGCCTGCAGCGGCGCCATGATGCTCGACAACACCCAGCGCCCCTGGGCCAGCAGCAGCAACAGGCTGGCGAGCAATACGGCGCCCAAGGTCAAATTGGCGTGGCTGATGGTCTGCCGCGTGCTGGCGCTGGTCTCCTGGGTATTGCTTTCGATCAGCTCGCTCATCGCCGCCATTTGATCTTCCAGCTGGGAAAACGCCTTGTTGAAGGTGTCCAGTTCCCCGCGAGCGGCCTCAGGATTCTCCAGTGCCAGCGCGACGATGCGCTCGCCGGCACTGATATAGGTGTCCAGGCTGGGTCTGATTTTTTCCAGGCCGCTTTTGATCGTGGGATCCAGCGGCAACTTGAGGTTGTCCCCCAGTACCTGACGGAAATGCTCGGCGTGTTCCTTCAACGAGGTGTTGACCTCATCCTTGCTGCTGGTGCTTTTGCCCAACCCCACGAGCATGGCAGACAGCACGTCGGCACGCAGTGCGTCGTGCATCATGTCGGCTTCCATATGGTTGCGCAGGACCGTCATGCTCACCTCGCTATCCTGTACGGCCTCGCTCATCCGAACATTCCCCAGGTAGCCGGCCAGGCTCATGACCAGAGCCGTGAGCAACCCAGTGGCAATCAACAGCATCAAGCGTAATTTGATCGTCATGCTGACATCCCCATACCCAACCGTCGAAGCAACGTTCTTACCGTTATCGGCATCAATCCCTGTTAGTGAAGCCTAAGTTTGCGGATCTGCGCGGATCCCTTAAGCTGATCGACTTTTGCGCTGCCGGAAACCGCCCATGTCCCGAAGTATTGCCCACCTTGCGTTACTGCTGGGGTTGATTACCGCCGTCGGCCCGTTCGCCATCGACATCTACCTGCCTGCCCTGCCCACCCTGGGCGCCAGCCTGCACGCCTCGCCGGCGGCGGTACAGATGAGCCTCACGGTGTTCTTCATGGTCATTGGGGTGTGCCAGCTGTTCTACGGACCGATCAGTGATGTGTTCGGACGCAAGCCGCCGATTTACGCCGGGCTGCTGATCTTTGCGGTGGGCAGCGTCGGCTGCGCGCTGGCGCCCACCATTGAAGTGCTGATCGGCTTTCGTGCCGTGCAGGCGTTCGGTGCCTGTGCCGGGATGGTCATTCCCCGGGCGATCGTGCGTGACCTGTACACCGGCCATGAAGCTGCGCGGCTGATGGCCTTGCTGATGCTGGTGATGAGTGTGTCGCCGATTCTCGCGCCGCTGGCCGGCAGCCTGGTGATTTCATTGTGGAGCTGGCGCGAAGTATTCGCCGTGCTCGCGGTGGTGGCCGTGCTGTGCCTGGTGATGACAATTGTGCAGCTGCCCGAAACCCATCCCGCCGAGCGCCGGCTGGGCAAGACCTTGGGCACGGCGTTCAGCAGCTACGGCGCACTGCTGCGTGACCCGGTCTTCATCGGTCTGTCGGTGGTGTGCGGGTTCGGGCTGGCGACGTTCTTCGTGTTTATCGGCAGTGCGCCCTTCGTGTATATCGAATACTTCGGCCTTACGCCTACCCAGTTCAGCCTGTGTTTCGCCCTGAACGCCGCGTCGTTTTTTGCCATGAGCCAACTCACTGCACGCTTGAGCGCGCGCTTCGGCCTGGCGCCACTGATTCGCTGGTCGGTGGTCGCCGTAGCCGCCGTGATGGTGCTGCTGGCCGCGACCACGCTGTGGGTCGACAACCTGGCCTTGATGATGGCGTTGCTGTTTATCGGCTTCGGTTTCCTCGGCCTGTTGTTGCCGGCGGCGGGCGTGTTATCCCTGGAAGATCATGGTGCTGTGGCGGGATCTGCCTCCGCCCTGTTGGGCGCGATCCAGATGATCACCGCTGCCGTGTCCATGACCCTGGTCGGAGTGTTCGCCGACCACACACCGGCGCCGATGCTCATGGGTATCGCGCTGTGTGCGCTCGCGGCGATGTTCACCACGCTGTGGACCTTGGGCCGTCTGCCGGCACACCTGGCGAGCGCCCCGCCCCACGGCTGAGCGATACCGCTCGTCGGGCCTGGCCGGCATCCATTACAACTATCGCCGGCCATGAAACTACTAATCCCATAGCACCGTTCGAAACCTATGGAGATTGGAAATGACTGACTACCCACGCCCGCCCTTCGCCCCTCAGGCGCAAAACGTACCCGGTACCCAAAGCACCATGGACCCGTACCCGGACTGTGGGGAGCAGAGTTACAAGGGTTCTGGCCGATTGGCCAACAAGATCGCCCTGATCACCGGTGCCGACAGCGGCATTGGCCGCGCAGTGGCCATCGCCTTCGCCCGTGAAGGCGCCGATGTGGCCCTCGCCTACCTGGACGAACACGAAGACGCCAGGGAAACCGCGCGCTGGGTCGAGGAAGCCGGCCGCCAATGCCTGTTGCTGCCCGGTGACATCGCGCAAAAAGCCACCTGCCAGGCGCTGGTCGACAAGACCGTGGAACAGTTCGGGCGCATTGACGTGCTGGTCAATAACGCTGCGTTCCAGATGACCCACGAAACGCTCGAAGAGATCGAGGATGAGGAATGGGTCAAGACCTTCGATATCAACATCACCGCGATGTTTCGCCTCTGCAAGGCCGCGCTGCCGCATATGAAGGCCGGCAGTTCGATCATCAACACCAGCTCGGTCAATTCCGACATGCCCAAGCCGACCCTGCTGGCCTATGCCGCCACCAAGGGCGCAATCGCCAACTTCACCGGCGGCTTGGCGCAACTACTCGGCAGCAAGGGCATCCGCGTCAACAGCGTCGCGCCCGGCCCGATCTGGACGCCGTTGATTGTGGCGACCATGACCGATGACGACGTGCAGAGTTTCGGCAGCGAAACCCCACTGGGCCGCCCCGGCCAACCGGTGGAAGTGGCGCCGATTTATGTGCTGCTGGCATCGGACGAGGCCAGCTATATCTCGGGGTCGCGTTATGCGGTCACCGGCGGCAAACCGATTCTGTAGGTCCGCAGCTGTTCGTCTACAGATCAAACCGATCCACCGCCCGCCGCCGCTCGTTGTCGTCACGCACGTCATAGCTGGCGGTGGTCTGGATATTGGTGTGATGCGCCAGCTTCTGTGCAATCGACAGGTCATGCTCCTCGATCACCCGCGTGATAAACGAGCGGCGAAAATCGTGGGGCATGATCTTCACCCCCACCTGCTCACCCCGCTGGCGGGCGATGTAGTAAATCGCATGCTTGGTGATACGTTCCCGGGTGATATGGCTGCCCCGGCGTATGCGGTTGAACAGGAAGCTATCGTCCTGCTCGCCTTCCTTGAGCTGTTCGCGCCTGAACGCCAACCACGCCTGCAGCTTGGCGAAAGCCCAGTCCGGCGCATACTTGACCAATTCCTTATTGCCCTTGCCGATTACCCGCAAGCTGCGTTCATCGAAGTTGATCTGCGCCAGGTCGAGGTTGACCGACTCGGACTTGCGCATGCCCGAGCCATACAGGATGCCGATGACCGCTGCATCACGCAGGCCCTGGGGGCGAGGGTCGGCGGCGCAGACCTCCATCATTTCCCGGATCAACGTGCGCCGCAGATTGCGGCCCTGGCCCAGGCGCGTGCCGGGCGTGGCCTTGACCGTGCGCATTTTCAGGAGATGTTCCTGGCTGATCAGGCTCATCCGCCAGGCTTCGTTCATCACCCCGCGCACGGCATTCACATACAAGGATGAGGTGTTCGGTGCGTAGCCGTCTTCACGCAATGCTGCGACCAGGGCGATGATATGTTCGGGTTGCAGCAGGTGCCAGTCGATGTCTTCGAGGTTGATGTCTTCGAAGCCCAGGCGGTCGGCGGCGTCCTGCAGCACGTAGCGCATGGTCAGTTGGCTGGAGGGGGCCAGGCGGGTGAGGTAGAGGGTCAACGGGTTGCGGATAGACTCGGTCAAGGTAGATCAGCCTTTGGATTAAATACCTCGAACAACTCATTGTTTAATCGAGGTATTTAGTGAATTGGCGAAGACCGAGTCTAACCCAGGAAAAGCCCTGGCACAAAATCACGGTGCCGTGTCTTCATCCTCGGTGGGCGCCTGGGGCTGGGTCTGGGCCTGGCTCCATTCGGCATCCTGCTTCTGCATCAGGGCGAACCAGTGCTGACGCATAAAGGCCAGGTAAGCGTCCGGCGCCTTGGCAAAGTCCTTCTCATCGCCATAGCAACCCGGCAACGGCAACTCCGTGCCCTGCTCCTTGTACTGGCTGACCAGCGCCTGCTGCCCGGCCACGCTGCAATCCTTGGGCAGCGGCATGCCACGCAGGGCCCCGGCCTCCTCATCCCACCAGGCTGCGCCGACCCGGTCGACCCCGCGCAGGCGGTACTTCTGCGACTTGCCGACATGCATGATCAGCTTGAATTCGTTGGGGCTGACATCGCTGGTGCAGGAGCGCGAATAGCCCACGGTGGCCTGGGTGATGCCATCGCCAGTGAGGTCGGTGACCTTGGTCGCGGCCATGTCGAAGCGCAGCGCCGCATCGAACTGGCAATGCTGCACGTCGTCGTAGAGCATCCACATGCGCTTGGGACGGTCACCGTCGATCAGGTATTGGGCCGCATAGACAAACGCCGACTGGGTACCGTCATCCTCGCGTTCGCTGACCTGCTCGGAGAGCACCAGCAGGTTCTTGCCCTGGCGGTCGTCCCAGGTGTAGGCGGCGACCTGCCTGCCGCGCACCTCAACACCCTCAGGCACTTGGGTGAGCGCGGTGAGCGCCACGCCATCATCTGCCCGTACGGCGCTGGCGCAGGCCGCCGTCATCAACAATCCGATCAAAACGGGCCGCCATTGGCCGCTTATACGCTGCACGCTATTCATCCGAGTACCCTGGCAAGAGATGGCTTACTTTACCGGCACTTGAAGCGCATTGCAGAGAAGATTCTTCAATTAGGACCAAGGGCTGGCGGATTAAAGCGCCTCACCTGCAGACAACGCCTATTCAGCCTGCGGACCTTCCCCTGCCATACCTTAGTTACCTAGCTGAACCCTAGCTGTCTACCTGTCAAATAAACGAGTTTTTCATCTGCCTTTCATATCTGTTGCACATTTTTGCGCTTAATCTTGAACGTGAAACTTCAGAGCGAATTCCACAACACCAGCTAAGCTGTTGATTACGCTTCATCTTTAGTGCCGCTTTTTAAGTGCGGGCCAGGTGTTCGTCCAATGATTACTACTGCTTTCACGCGCCAAGTTGCTCCAGTCCCGAGGTCATGAATCTTTGAAACCCTACCCTATTCATTGCGTGTCGATCGTTATCCCGGTCTACAACGAACAAGAAAGCCTGCCTGAACTGCTGCGTCGTACCACTGCCGCCTGCAAGCAACTGGCCTACGAATACGAAATCATCCTGGTGGATGACGGTAGCCGCGACAACTCCGCCCAATTGCTCGAAGACGCCGCCGCGCAAGACGGCAGCAACGTGGTGGCGGTGATCCTCAATCGCAACTACGGGCAGCACGCGGCGATCATGGCCGGTTTCGAGCAGTGCCGGGGCGACGTGGTGATTACCCTCGACGCCGATCTGCAGAACCCCCCCGAAGAAATCCCGCGCCTGGTTGAACAGGCCGCCCTGGGCTACGACGTTGTCGCCACGGTACGCAACAATCGCCAGGACTCGGCTTTTCGCCGCTGGCCTTCGCGCCTGATCAACCTCGCCGTGCAACGCTCCACCGGCGTGGCCATGAGCGACTACGGCTGCATGCTGCGCGCTTACCGGCGCACCATCGTCGACGCCATGCTCGCCTGCCGCGAGCGCAGCACCTTCATCCCGATCCTGGCCAACGGCTTTGCTCGTCACACCACCGAGATCCTGGTGCACCACGCCGAGCGTGAACACGGCGAATCCAAATACAGCGCCATGCGCCTGATCAGCCTGATGTTCGACCTGCTGACCTGCATGACCACCACGCCGCTGCGCTTGCTGTCCATCGTCGGCTTCAGTCTGGCGGCGCTGGGCGTGTTCTTCGCCTTTGCGTTGATCGTGATGCGCCTGGCCTTCGGCGCCGACTGGGCCGGTGACGGTCTGTTCGTACTGTTCGCGGTGCTGTTCGTGTTCACCGGCGGCCAGTTCATCGGCATGGGCCTGCTGGGCGAATACCTGGGGCGCATGTACAGCGACGTGCGCGCCCGCCCCCGCTTCTTTATTGAAAAAGTGCTGCGCAACCAACCGGCGGCACCGGCACCCGTGGTCGTCGTCGACGGCCTGGTGTCCTCCCATTCCACCACTACTTTTCCTTCCGATCAGGTTTCGTCATGAATTCAAAAGCCGTTGTCTTCGCTTACCACGATATTGGCTGTGCGGGCATTGAAGCCCTGCTGACTGCCGGCTACGACATTGCCGCCGTGTTCACCCATGCCGACGACCCCAAGGAAAACAATTTCTACGGCTCCGTCGCCCAACTCTGCGCGCGCAACGGCATCCCGGTACACGCGCCGGAAGACGCCAACCACCCGCTGTGGATCGAGCGCATCGCCAAGTTGAACCCGGACTACATTTTTTCTTTCTACTACCGCAACCTGCTGAGCGAACCGCTGTTGGCCACCGCCAGCAAAGGCGCGTTCAACCTGCACGGCTCGTTGCTGCCTAAATACCGTGGCCGTGCCCCGGCCAACTGGGTGCTGGTCAACGGCGAAACCGAAACCGGCGTGACCCTGCACCGCATGGTCAAGCGCGCCGATGCCGGGGCGATCCTGGCCCAGCAAAAAGTCGGGATCGAGCGCACCGACACCGGCCTGACCCTGCACGCCAAGCTGCGTGATGCGGCCACCAGCCTGCTGCGCGACGCCCTGCCGCAACTGGCTGCGGGCAAGCTGAGCGAGACGGCTCAGGACGAAAGCCAGGCCACCTACTTTGGTCGCCGTACGGCTGCCGACGGCAAGCTGGAGTGGAAAAAACCCGCTGAAGAACTGTTCAACCTGGTGCGCGCGGTGACTCAACCGTACCCAGGCGCGTTCTGCGCCGTCGGCGAGCACAAGCTCATCGTCTGGCAAGCCGAAGTGGTCAAGGGCAATGAAGGCCTGGCGCCGGGCCGTGTGATCAGCGTCAACCCGCTGCGCATCGCCTGCGGCGAAGACTCCCTGGTGGTCAAGTTTGGCCAGCGCAATGACAACGGCCTGTACCTGGCGGGTCCGTCGCTGGCCAACGAACTGGGCCTGGTCGACGGCTCCGTGCTGCGCGGTGCCGAGTCCGGCCGCAAGCCGCGGCGGACCCGCGTGCTGATCCTCGGTGTGAACGGCTTTATCGGTAACCACCTGTCCGAGCGCCTGCTGCGTGACGACCGTTATGAAGTCTACGGCCTGGACATTGGCTCCGACGCCATCGAGCGCCTGCGCAGCCACCCGAACTTCCATTACGTCGAAGGCGACATCAGCATCCACACCGAGTGGATCGAGTACCACATCAAGAAGTGCGACGTGGTCCTGCCACTGGTGGCCATCGCCACACCGATCGAATACACCCGCAACCCGCTGCGCGTGTTCGAGCTGGACTTCGAAGAAAACCTCAAGCTGGTGCGCTACTGCGTCAAGTACAACAAGCGCGTGATTTTCCCGTCGACCTCCGAAGTCTATGGCATGTGCCAGGACCAGTATTTCGACGAAGACACCTCCAACCTGGTGGTCGGCCCGGTCAACAAGCAGCGCTGGATCTACTCGGTCTCCAAGCAACTGCTGGACCGCGTGATCTGGGCCTACGGCGCCAAGGGCCTGAACTTCACCCTGTTCCGTCCGTTCAACTGGATGGGCCCGCGCCTGGACCGCCTGGATTCGGCGCGTATCGGCAGCTCCCGGGCGATCACCCAGCTGATCCTGAACCTGGTGGAAGGTACGCCGATCCGCCTGTTCGACGGCGGCGAGCAGAAGCGTTGCTTCACTGACATCGCCGACGGTATCGAAGCCCTGGCGCGCATCATCGATAACGACAACGATGCCTGCAACGGCCAGATCATCAACATCGGCAACCCGGAAAACGAAGCCAGCATCCGCCAGTTGGGCGAAGAGCTGCTGCGTCAGTTCGAGGCGCACCCGCTGCGCGGCAACTTCCCACCGTTCGCCGGTTTCCGCGACGTCGAAAGCAAGGCGTTCTACGGCACCGGTTACCAGGACGTGGCGCACCGCAAGCCAAGCATCGAAAACGCCAAGCGCCTGCTGAACTGGGAGCCGACCGTGGAGATGAGCGAAACCATCGGCAATACGCTGGACTTCTTCCTGCGTGAAGCCATGCTCGAAATCGCGGACAAAAAGTAATGAAGGCAGGCTTGCGCATCGACGTCGATACCTACCGCGGCACCCGTGAAGGCGTGCCACGGTTGCTCGAATCCCTGGATGAGGCCGGGGTCAAGGCGACGTTCTTCTTCAGTGTCGGGCCGGACAACATGGGGCGCCACTTGTGGCGCCTGATTCGCCCGCAGTTCCTGTGGAAGATGCTGCGTTCCAACGCGGCCGGCCTGTACGGCTGGGACATCCTGCTGGCCGGCACCGCCTGGCCAGGCAAGCCGATCGGTCGTGACCTGGGGCACTTGATGCGCCAGGCCAAGGCGGCGGGGCATGAAGTCGGCCTGCACGCCTGGGATCACCACGGCTGGCAGGCCAACACCGGGCGTTGGAGCGATGCACAGCTGGTGGAGCAGATTCGACGCGGCGTGGAGACCTTGAGCGACATCCTCGGCGAGCGCATCGACTGTTCGGCGGCTGCTGGTTGGCGTGCCGATGAGCGGGTGGTGCAGGCCAAGCAAGGTTTCAACTTCCGCTACAACAGCGATTGCCGGGGTACCAGCCTGTTTCGGCCGACATTGGCCGATGGCAGCGCGGGTACGCCACAAATTCCGGTGGACCTGCCGACCTTCGACGAAGTCGTCGGGCCGGTGGTGGCCGCCAAAGACTTCAACGGCTTCATTCTTGACCGGTTTGCCGAGTCGAAGCTCAACGTCTACACGATCCACGCAGAAGTAGAAGGGATTCTGATGGCCAATGATTTTCGCCAGTTGCTCGCCCAGGCAGGGCAGCGCGGCATCGACTTCAACCCCCTGGGCGACTTGCTGCCTGCGGACCTGACCACCCTGCCCCGGCAACACCTGGTGCGCGGCGCCTTGAGCGGCCGTGAGGGGTGGCTCGGAGTGCAGCAGGCATGATCCGGCGTTGGGCCTTGCCCCTGCTCCTGTTGGCGTTCGGTGTGTTTTACCTGTTGCCGCTGGCCACCCACGGCCTGTGGATTCCGGATGAAACCCGCTATGCACAGATCAGCCAGGAAATGCTGCTGACCGGCAAGTGGGCCTCGCCGCACTTCATGGGGATCCGCTACTTCGAAAAACCGGCTGCCGGTTACTGGATGATCGCGCTGGGCCAGGCGATCTTCGGGCAGAACCTGTTTGGCGTGCGCTTCGCCTCGGCGCTGAGCACCGGCTTGAGCATCCTGCTGGTGTACCTGGTGTCGCGCCGCTTGTGGAATGACCCGCAAAAAAGCCTGGTCAGCAGTGTGCTGTACATGAGTTTTGTCAGCGTGGCGGCACTGGGCGGCTATGCCAACCTCGATCCGCAGTTCACGTTCTGGGTCAACCTGACCGGCGTCGCCCTGTGGTTCTGCTTCGACAGCACCACCCGCAACGGCCGCCTGGGGGCCTGGGCGCTGCTCGGTTTTGCCTGTGGCATGGGCTTTATGACCAAGGGCTTCCTCGCGTGGCTGTTGCCGGTGTTGATCGCCCTGCCCTACGCGATCTGGCAGAAACGCTTTCGCGAATTGCTCGGCTACGGCCTGGTCGCCGTGGTCGTGGCCATTGCGGTGAGCCTGCCGTGGGCCCTGGCCGTGCACCTGCAGGAGCCGGACTACTGGAACTTCTTCTTTTGGCACGAGCACATCCAGCGCTTTGCCGGCGACGATGCCCAGCATGCCGAACCGTTCTGGTATTACCTGCCGCTGCTGATTGCCTTCTGCCTGCCGTGGGTGGCGCTGTTGCCGTCCACCCTGAAACAGGCGTGGCAGGAAAAACGCGCGGCGAAAACCGCCTTCCTGTTGTTGTGGCTGCTGATGCCCCTGGCGTTTTTCAGCCTGGCCAAGGGCAAGTTGCCCTCCTACATCATGCCGTGCCTGCTGCCGCTGGCGTTGCTGATGGGCCACACCCTGGCCGACAAACTGGCCCAGGCCCGTGGGCGCGTGTTGCGCATCAACGGCTGGCTGAACCTGGTGATTGGCGTTGTGGCGTTACTGGCCCTGACCTGGTTCCAACTGAAAAAACCGGTGTACGAGCACGGCAGTGAAACCCTCAGCCTGGTGCTGGTGTTTGTCTTCCTGTTCGGCTGGATCGTTGCCAACCTGTTGCAGGCCTCGCGCCCGCTGCGCTTGTGGGCAGCGCCGGTGGTCGGCAGCTGGTTGCTGGTGGCGCTGGTCCCGGCCGCATTGCCCCATTCGGTGGTTTATAACAAGACCCCGGACCAGTTCATCATCGATCACCTCCAGGAGTTGAGCCAGACCAGCGCGTTGCTGAGCAACGACCTCGGCGCGGCCTCCGCCCTGGCGTGGCGCGTCAAGCGCCCGGACGTGACCCTCTATAACACCGTCGGCGAAGTGAAATATGGCTTGGCCTTCGACGATGCGGCCCATCACAAGGTCGACACCACGCAGGTCCAGCAATGGATGAGCGACGCGCGCAAACACGGCGCGGTCGGTGTGGTCATGCGCGTCAAGGGCGACGACGAACTCGCCGAAGTGGACTTGCTGCCCAAGGACGGCAAGCGCTACGAGCAAGGCAATATCGTGATCCTGGTGTTCCCGCAGGTTGCGCCATGATCACACTGCTCCTGTTATTGGCGGCCTGCCTGCTCACATGCATGGGCCAGGTCTCGCAGAAATTCGCCGTGGAAGGCTGGCGCGACCAGCCCGACGGTTGGGCGCTGAAACTGCGCTCGCCATGGTTGTGGTCGGCCCTGCTGTGCCTGGGTTTTGGTTTGCTGGTGTGGTTGCTGGTGTTGCAGCGCCTGGAAGTCGGCATCGCCTACCCGATGCTCAGCCTCAATTTTGTCCTGGTCACCCTGGTGGCGCGCTGTGTGTTCAAGGAGCCCATCGACACACGGCATTGGCTGGGTGTGGTGCTGGTGATTGCCGGTGTGGTGCTGCTGGGGCGCCAGGTATGAGCCGCGTGCGTGGGTTTGCCCTGGCCCTGGGCAGCGTTGGCCTGGTCAGCGCCGCCCAGTTGGGCATGCGCTGGAGCATGACGCGCCTGCCCTTGCCTACCGAATGGCTGACGGCGTTCCACAGCAATGCCATCGACTTCGCGGCGCTCGGCGTGGTGAGCCTGGCGATCCTGGCCTACGCGCTGTCGATGCTCTGCTGGCTCGGCGCCCTCAAGCACCTGCCCCTGGGCCGCGCCTATTCGCTGCTGAGCATCAGCTATGCGCTGGTGTACCTGCTGGCCGCCAGCCTGCCGGTGTTCAACGAACATTTTTCCCTCTCGAAAACCCTGGGGGTGGCGCTTGTCATCCTTGGTGTGCTGGTTATTAACTCTCGCCGTGCTAGCGCTGCAAGCGCCAGGAATGCCCCATGAAAATCAGTGTATTTGGTAGTGGTTACGTCGGTCTGGTACAGGCCACCGTATTAGCCGAAGTCGGTCACGATGTCATCTGCATGGACGTCGATCAGAACAAGGTCAAGCTCCTGCAGCAAGGCCATGTGAGCATCTTCGAGCCGGGGCTGGCGGCCATGGTCAAGGAAAACCTGGAGAGCGGGCGACTGCACTTCACCTTTGACGAAAAGCTTGCCGTCGAACACGGCGAAGTGCTGTTTATCGCGGTGGGTACGCCGTCGGATGAAGACGGCTCGGCCGACCTCAAGTACGTGCTGTCGGTGGGTGACGCAGTAGCCCGCCACCGTATCGAACCGGTGATCCTGGTGGAGAAATCCACCGTCCCGGTTGGCACCGGCGACACCCTGCGCGCCCATATCGAAAAAGCCCTGCACCTGGCCGGCCGGCACCTGGAGTTCGATATCGTCTCCAACCCGGAATTCCTCAAGGAGGGCTCGGCCGTTTCCGACTGCCGCCGCCCGGACCGCATCATCATCGGCTGCGAGCGCGAAGAAGTGCGCGACGTGATGCGCGACCTGTACGCGCCGTTCAACCGCAACCACGACCGCATCATCTTCATGGACCTGCGCAGCGCCGAACTGACCAAATACGCCGCCAACTGCATGCTGGCGACCAAGATCAGCTTTATCAACCAGATCGCCGAGCTGGCCGAACACCTGGGTGCCGACATCGAAGCCGTGCGCCTGGGCATCGGCGCCGACTCGCGCATCGGCTATCACTTTATCTACCCCGGCTGCGGCTACGGCGGCTCGTGCTTCCCCAAGGACATGCGTGCCTTGATCCACAGCGCCAAGCAGGCCAACTGCTCCAGCGACCTGCTGGAAGCCGTGGAAGCCATCAATCAGCGCCAGAAGAGCAAGCTGTTCGAGCGTATCAATGCGTTCTTCCAGGGCAACCTGCGCGGCAAGACCTTTGCCCTGTGGGGCCTGGCGTTCAAGCCCAACACCGACGACATGCGCGACGCACCCAGCCGCGTGCTGATGGAAGCGTTGTGGGCCGCCGGCGCCACTGTACGGGCGTTCGACCCGGAAGCCATGCAGGAAACCCAGCGTATCTACGCTGACGAGGAGCGACTGATGCTGATGGGCACGCCGGAATCCACCTTGCTCGGCGCCGATGCGCTGATCGTCTGCACCGAATGGCAGCAGTTCAAGGCGCCCGACTTCGAGCTGATCCACCAGCGCCTGAAAACCCCGGTGATCTTCGACGGCCGCAACCTGTATGACGGTGAGCGCCTGGCGCGCAAGGGCTTCCAGTATTACCCGATCGGTCGTGGCGATTCCTGCCAGTTGCCGATCCCCCAGCAACAGTGGGTGCCGCAGGTCGTGGAAGCCTGATTCGTGAACAAAGCTCAACCGCCCCTGCTCAGCCCGACGATCCGCCGCCAATCCCTCGTCTTGGGATTGCTGGCGCTGCTGTTGTTCATCGCCGGCAGCTGGCACCAGGCGATTATCGGTTTCGACTCACGCTTCGTGGTGTTTGCCCAGGAGATGCTGCGCCATGGGCCGGGTTTTTTCCCCACCACCTACGGGCAGCCGTATGCCGATTACCTGGCCACCTCGACGCTGATGACCTGGCTGTTGTCCCTGCCCCTGGGCGAGGTCACCAGCCTCACGGCCTGGCTGCCCACGTCGATTGCCTCGGCAGTGATCGTCATCCTGGTGTATCGCCTGACGGCGCCCTACTCCCAGCGTTGGGGGCTGCTGAGCATCGCGCTGTTGTTGCTGAGCAGTACCTTCATCAGTGAAACCCGTGCGGTGTCCCTTGACCAGATGCTCGCCGCCATCGCCCTGGCGGTGTTCTACCTCGGTTATGCCCATGACCATTTCGGTGCGGGCAGACGCCTGTACTGGCTGTACCTGCTGCTGATCCTCGGCTTTGCGATTCGCGGGCCGATCGGGCTGGTCATTCCCACGGGCGTGCTGTGCAGCTACTACCTGATCAACCGGCAATGGCGCCAACTGTTCAGCTTTGGCCTGCTGGCCCTGGCGCTGCTGGCGGCCTGTGTCGGCCTGCTGTTGCTGATGGCCAAGCTCAGTGGCGGCGAAAGCTTCATGCAGGATGTGATCCGCATGCAGTTCCTGGGGCGAATGGACGGCAGTGAAGGCTCCAGCGGCGCGTTGTATTACTTCACCAGCTCGCTGGGCAACTACGCCCTCGCCTATCCCGTGGCGCTGCTGGTGCTGCTGGCGGTTGCGGTCGGTGGGCGCCGCGTGCCGACACCGGCGTTGCAACTGGTGCTGTACTGCGCCGCGGCAGGCTTGCTGGTGATGCTGGGCCTGTCGATTCCCCAGGCAAAGAAGGCCCGCTATGTGCTGCCGATGTTGCCGATGGCGGCGATCATTGCGGCGTACCCGTTCCAGGCCGCTGAGGGGCGGTTGTTTGCAGGGTTGCGTGGGCTGATGTTGGGTCTATGGACGCTGCTGCCAGGCCTGCTGATCGTCGGGCTGGTATTCGCGCGGCCACGCTATCCGCAAGAGTTGAGCCAGCTGGGACCGGTGTTCGCCGTTCTCGGCGTGCTGCAAGCCTTGGCATTGCTGGCGTTGTTCAGGGCTCGCCTGCGGCCGCTGGGTCCGGCGCTTGCCGCCGTGCTTGCGGTGTGGGCAACCTATATTGCCGTGGTCGAACCGCTCGAACGCAGCGTCTACGACACCCGCACCTTTACCCTGCAAGTGCATGAGCAGGTCAAGCAACAGCGCGCCCCCGTGGTATTGCACGGCCTGGGCAAAGACGCCAAGGCGATCAAATACATGGTCAACCTCGACTGCGACCAGGTGCCGTTGTTTACCCAACAAGCCTCTGACCTGGCACCGCTGCAAGGGCCGGCGTGGCTGGTGATGAGCCAGGCGGATTTCGAAGGGCTCGAAGACCCGCGCTTTGCCTCTATCACGCCTACGTTGAGCGGTGAGTTCGACCGAAACCCCTATGTGCTGCTGCACCTGGCTAAACCTGCCCAACCTTGAGTTGCGTCTGAACCCCAACTGTAAACTCGATGGCCACATGCGGTAGCTATCTAGCGCTCCGCCACGCCTTGATAACCTCATTATTTTTGTATTTAACCCTCATTAATATGCATTGGCGCTGCCCTGCCGGGCGCGGCACACTGCGCGGGTTCCTCCCCCAAATGCAGGAACTTTCAAAGGGCTTTTCCGGGCAACCAGACAAGCCTTTTTTTTGCCCGCCGTTTATGGATTTCCTTTCAATGCGCTCTCGCTGGTTTCCCGCTGCTATCAACACCCGCCCCACCGAATGGAGCCGTGCCGCGATTGGCATGGCCTTGGGTACATTCTTCAGTGTGTGGCTCTGTGCCCAGGTTTTTGGCATGGAGGTGGCCCTGCACCTGCTCGGCCCACTGGGGGCATCGGCGGTGTTGTTGTTTGCGGTCTCGTCGGGTGCGCTGGCACAACCCTGGTCGATCATCGGCAGCTACCTGTGCGCCGGTGTCGTGGCATTGCTGGTGGCCCGCGTCCTTGGGCGCACCCTAGGCGGTGCCTGCCTGGCGGCCGGCATGGCCGTGGTGCTGATGTGCTGGCTGCGGTGCCTGCACCCGCCCGCCGGTGGCCTGGCCATGAGCCTGGTCCTGGCCGACCCTGCCTCCGCCGCCCTGGGCTGGCACGAATTGGGGGCCGTATTACTCGGCGCCGGTGCCTTGCTGGCCTGCGCATTGGCCTACAATAATGCGACGCGAACGCGCTACCCCAAGGGTGCTGTCGAGACGTCGACGACTGTCCTGCCTGACCCCAGGGCCGCCCGAGACCCCGCTATCACGGCCGCCGACTTGAAGCTGGCGCTGGCAGACATGGAGCAATTCTACGACGTGGCCCCGACGGAGCTGGAGCAATTGATCCATGCTGCAGAAACCCACGCTCGGCGCCGCAGCATCGGTGAAGTACTGGCAACCCGCGTGACCTGAACCCACGCCCGCCACCCTGCATAAATGCAAAAACGACCTGCATGATTCCGGGTTGTACTGTGCAAATTTGCACTGATACTCTCACAAGAGTGTTTACTCACGAACATCTTGATAAAGAACAATAAAAGCAGGGAGTTACAGATGACTGCTCAGGTTTCAAGCGAAGCAAGCAGCGCCGAGAGGCGTCAGGACGACGTACTGGCCGAAGTACGCAACCATATCGGTCACCTCACCCTCAATCGCCCCGCCGGCTTGAATGCCATCACCCTGGACATGGTCCGCCGCCTCGCGCAACAGCTGCAGGCCTGGTCAGACGACCCGCAGGTGCATGCCGTAGTCCTGCGCGGTGCGGGCGACAAGGCATTTTGTGCCGGCGGCGATATCCGCTCCCTGTACGATAGTTTCAAACGCGGCGACACCCTGCACGAAGACTTCTTCGTCGAGGAATACGCGCTGGACCTGGCCATCCACCATTACCGCAAGCCCGTACTGGCCCTGATGGACGGGTTTGTCCTGGGCGGCGGCATGGGCCTGGTGCAGGGGGCGGATTTGCGCGTCGTCACCGAACGCAGCCGCCTGGCGATGCCGGAGGTGGCGATCGGTTACTTCCCGGACGTCGGTGGCAGCTACTTCCTGCCGCGTATTCCCGGTGAGCTGGGCATTTACCTCGGCGTGACGGGCGTGCAGGTTCGCGCGGCAGACGCCCTGTATTGCGGGTTGGCCAACTGGTACCTGGACAGCGCCAAGCTGGCCAGCCTCGACCAGAAACTCGACAGCCTGCAATGGCACGAGTCGCCCCTCAAAGACCTGCAAGGCGTGCTGGCCAAGCTGGCGGTGCAGCGCCTGCCCGACCCGCCGCTGGCCGCATTGCGCCCGGCTATCGACCACTTCTTCGGCCTGCCGGACATTCCGAGCATTGTCGAGCAGCTCCAGGAAGTCACTGTCGCCGACAGCCATGAGTGGGCACTGAACACCGTCCACCTGATGCAGACCCGCTCGCCCCTGGCCATGGCCGTGACCCTGGAAATGCTGCGACGCGGCCGGCGCCTGCCGTTGGAACAGTGCTTTGCCCTGGAGCTGCACCTTGACCGCCAATGGTTCGAACGCGGCGACCTGATCGAAGGGGTCCGCGCGCTGATCATCGACAAGGACAAGAACCCTCGCTGGAACCCGCCGACGCTCCATGGACTGGACAAAAGCCACGTCGACAGCTTCTTTCATCACTTCGAGCAGGTTGCGAAATAAGCCATGCAAGACATTGAATATACTGAAGAACAGGTAATGATCCGTGACATGGCGCGCGACTTCGCCCGTGGTGAAATCGCCCCCCATGCCCAAGCCTGGGAAAAAGCCGGCTGGATCGACGACGCCCTGGTGGCGAAGATGGGCGAACTGGGCCTGTTGGGCATGGTAGTGCCGGAAGAATGGGGCGGTACCTATGTCGACTACGTGGCGTATGCCCTGGCCGTGGAAGAGATCTCGGCCGGCGATGGCGCCACCGGCGCACTGATGAGTATCCATAATTCAGTGGGTTGCGGGCCAATCCTCAACTACGGCACCGATGCCCAGAAACACACCTGGCTGGCCGACCTCGCCAGTGGCCAGGCGATTGGCTGCTTCTGCCTGACCGAACCCCAGGCCGGCTCCGAGGCCCACAACCTGCGCACCCGCGCCGAACTGCGCGACGGCCAGTGGGTGATCAATGGCGCCAAGCAGTTCGTCAGCAACGGCAAGCGCGCCAAGCTGGCGATTGTATTTGCCGTGACCGACCCGGACCTGGGCAAGAAAGGCATTTCCGCGTTCCTGGTCCCCACCGACACCCCGGGGTTTGTGGTCGACCGCACCGAGCACAAGATGGGTATTCGCGCCTCGGACACCTGCGCCGTCACCCTCAACCACTGCAGCGTGCCCGAGGCCAACCTGCTCGGCGAGCGTGGCAAAGGCCTGGCCATCGCCCTGTCCAACCTCGAAGGCGGTCGCATCGGCATTGCCGCCCAAGCCCTGGGCATCGCCCGTGCGGCCTTTGAGGCGGCGCTGGCCTATGCCCGCGACCGGGTGCAATTCGACAAGGCGATCATCGAACACCAAAGCGTGGCCAACCTGCTGGCGGACATGCAAACCCGCCTGAACGCTGCCCGTTTACTGATCCTGCATGCGGCGCGCCTACGCAGCGCCGGCAAGCCCTGCCTCTCGGAAGCGTCCCAGGCCAAGCTGTTTGCCTCGGAAATGGCCGAGCAGGTCTGCTCCAGCGCGATGCAGATTCATGGCGGCTATGGATATCTGGAGGATTACCCGGTGGAGCGTTACTACCGGGACGCGCGGATCACGCAGATTTACGAAGGGACCAGCGAGATACAGCGGATGGTGATTGCCCGGGAACTCAAAAACTACCAGCTGTAAGAACTGCAAGTCTTAAGCTGCAAGCTTCAAGTAAAAGCGCATTGGCGATTACTTGAAGCTTGCAGCTATACAGCTTGCAACGGCTACTTATCCTTGAACTCCGGCGCGCGCTTGGCCACAAACGCCGCCATGCCTTCCTTCTGGTCCTGCGTGGCGAACGCGGCATGGAACACCCGGCGCTCAAAGCGCACGCCTTCCGACAGGCTCACTTCAAACGCACGGTTCACGCTTTCCTTGACCATCATGCTGATCGGCACCGATTTGCCGGCAATCAGCGTGGCGACTTTCAGCGCTTCGTCGAGCAGTTCATCGGCGGGAACGATGCGCGCAACGATCCCGCAGCGCTCGGCTTCCACCGCATCGATAAACCGTCCGGTCAGGCACATTTCCATGGCCTTGGCCTTGCCCACCGCGCGGGTCAGGCGCTGGGTGCCGCCCATGCCCGGCAGCACGCCGAGGTTGATTTCCGGCTGGCCGAACTTGGCGCCGTCACCGGCCAGGATAAAATCGCACATCAGCGCCAGTTCGCAGCCGCCGCCGAGGGCGAAGCCGTTGACCGCGGCGATGATCGGCTTGCGCCGGTTGGCGACGCGATCGCTGTCGCTGAACAGGTCGTCGAGGTAGATCTGCGGGTAGGTCAGCTCGGCCATTTCCTTGATGTCGGCGCCGGCGGCGAAGGCTTTTTTCGAGCCGGTCAGCACGATGCAGCCGATTTCCGGGTTGGCTTCCAGGCCATCCAGGGCCTGGTTCAACTCACTGACCAACTGCGCATTCAGAGCATTCAGGGCTTGCGGGCGGTTGAGGGTAATCAGCCCGACGCGGCCTTGGACTTCGAGCAAAATCGTTTCGTAACTCATGTATCGGCTCCTTAGAGATTGCGTGAGATGACCATGCGTTGAATATCGCTGGTGCCTTCGTAAATCTGGCAGACCCGCACATCGCGGTAGATCCGCTCCACGGGGAAGTCGCTCAGGTAACCGTAACCGCCGAGGGTTTGCAAGGCGGCGGAGCAGACTTTCTCAGCCATTTCCGAGGCGAACAGCTTGGCCATGGAAGCTTCGACCAACGCCGGCTTGCCGCTGTCCCGCAGGGCGGCGGCGTAGTGCACCATCTGCCGCGCCACGGCGATTTGCGTGGCCATGTCCGCCAGGCGAAAGGCCACGGCCTGATGCTCAATGATCGGTTTGCCGAAGCTTTCGCGCTCGCGGGCGTAGTCGCGTGCAGCCTCAAACGCGGCGCGGGCCATGCCTACCGATTGCGAGGCGATGCCGACGCGACCGCCTTCAAGGTTGGCCAGGGCGATCCTGTAGCCCTCGCCCTCCTCCCCAAGGCGGTTGGCCACCGGCACCTTTACATCCTCGAACAGGATCTGGCAGGTATCGGAGGCATGCTGGCCGAGCTTGTCCTCGACCCGCGCCACGCTGTAGCCCGGCGAATCGGTGGGCACGATAAACGCGCTGATCCCACGCTTACCCGCTGCGGGGTCAGTCACCGCGAACACAATCACCACCCCGGCATTCTGGCCGGAGGTGATGAACTGTTTGCAGCCATTGAGCACGTAATGATCGCCTTCACGGCGTGCACGGGTTTTCAGGCCACTGGCATCCGAACCGGCTTGCGGCTCAGTCAGGGCGAAAGCACCGAGCATGGCGCCGCTGGCCAGGGGCTTGAGGAATTGTTCTTTCTGCTGATCGTTGCCGAAGCTCAGGATCGGCACGCAGCCCACCGAGTTGTGCACGCTCATGATGGTGGAGCAGGCGCCGTCACCGGCGGCGATTTCCTCCAGGGCCATGGCGTAGGCCAGGTAACCGGTGGCGCACCCGCCCCACTGTTCGGGTACCAGCATGCCGAAAAAGCCCAGTTCGGCCATCTCGCCGATGGCTTCCTTGGGAAAGCGGTGCTCACGGTCCCACTCGGCGGCAAACGGTTTGAGCCGCTCCTGGGCAAATTGCCGGGCGGCGTCGCTGATTTGCAGTTGTTCGTCATTGGGCAGCATTGGGCTCAGTCCTTAATACAGGCATTCGACGGCCATGGCCGTGGCTTCACCGCCGCCGATACAAATGGCGGCGACGCCCCGCTTGAGGCCTTTCTGGCGCAGGGCCGAGAGCAGAGTGACCAGGATCCGCGCGCCGGACGCGCCAATCGGGTGGCCCAGGGCGCAGGCACCGCCGTGGACATTGACCTTGGCGTGGGGGATTTCCAGCTTGCTCATGGTCACCAGGCTGACCACGGCAAAGGCTTCGTTGATTTCGAACAGATCGACGTTGTCGAGGCTCCAGCCGGTCTTGCTCATCAGCTTGCGAATCGCGCCCACCGGCGCCACCGGAAACAGCCCCGGTTCATCGGCAAACGCCGCATGCCCGTGGATCACCGCCAGCGGCTTGAGCCCACGCTTTTGCGCCTCGGACTCACGCATCAGCAGCAACGCTGCCGCGCCGTCGGAAATCGAGCTGGAATTGGCCGCCGTCACGGTGCCGCCTTCGCGGAACGCCGGTTTGAGGCCGGGGATTTTTTCCGGCCTGGCCTTGGGCGGTTGTTCGTCATGCAGGATGGTTTTCTGCTCTTTGCCGACGGTGACCTGTACCGGGACAATTTCGGCGGCGAAGCTGCCATGGGTGATTGCCTCCTGCGCACGGGTCAGCGACGCGATGGCAAACGCATCCTGCGCCTCACGGCTGAAGCCGTTGAGCTGCGCGCACTCCTCGGCAAAGGTGCCCATCAGGCGGCCCTTTTCATACGCATCTTCCAGGCCGTCAAGGAACATGTGATCGATGACGCGGCCATGGCCCATGCGATAGCCGCTGCGTGCGCGGTCCAGCAGGTAGGGCGCGTTGGACATGCTTTCCATGCCGCCGGCGATCACCACGTCGACGCTGCCGGCCAGCAGGGAATCATGGGCGAGGATCGCCGCTTCCATGCCCGAGCCGCACATCTTGTTGAGGGTGGTGCAACGCGTGGACTTATCCAACCCGGCGCCCAAGGCGGCTTGACGCGCAGGCGCCTGGCCCAGGCCGGCCGGCAGCACGCACCCAAACAACACTTCATCCACGGCATCGGCGGCGATGCCGGCACGCTCGACCGCCGCTCGGATGGCGGCAGAGCCCAGTTGCGGTGCGGTGAGGCCCTTGAGGTCGCCCTGGAACCCGCCCATGGGCGTGCGCACGGCGCTGACAATCACGATGGGATCATTCATGGCTCATCCTCCTTACTTGGCCGCCATGCGCAAGGCGCCGTCGAGACGGATCACCTCGCCGTTGAGCATGCTGTTTTCAATGATGTGCCGCACCAGCGCGGCGTATTCGGCAGGCTTGCCCAGGCGTGGCGGGAACGGCACGCCGGCGGCCAGGGAGTCGCGTACTTCCGGGGTCATGCCGGCCATCATCGGGGTTTCGAAAATGCCCGGGGCGATGGTCATCACGCGAATGCCGAAGCGCGCCAGCTCCCGTGCGGCGGGCAGGGTCAGGCTGGCTATCGCGCCTTTGGACGCCGCATAAGCGGCCTGCCCGATCTGCCCGTCGAACGCAGCCACCGAAGCGGTGTTGATGATCACCCCGCGCTCGCCGTCGGTGTTCGCTTCCGTTTCGGCGATCGCCGCCGCCGCCAGGCGCAGCAGGTTAAAGCTGCCGATCAGGTTGACGTTGATCACCTGGGCAAAGCTGGCCAGCCCATGGGGGCCAGTCTTGCCGAGGATCTTTTCACCGCGCACCACCCCCGCGCAGTTGACCAAGCCATGCAATCCGCCAAACGCCGCGACCGTTGCCTGCACGGCGGCTTCGGCTGCGGCCTCCTGGCTGATATCCGCCACTGCGCTGCGGGCGTTGTCGCCGAGCTGCCTGGCCTTGGCCGCCACGGCGTCGGCATTCAAATCCACCAGCATGACCTTGGCGCCGGCCGCGACCAGCATATCTGCGGTGGCCGCACCGAGGCCGGAAGCGCCGCCGCTGACCAGAAAAACCTTGTTCTCAATCTGCATTATTGTTTCCTTGAACGGTCGAGATCGTCGAAATAGTCGCTCTGCAACGCCACGGCAGCAATGGTCAAAGCCTTCAACATGGCTGACTGGTTTGGCCAATCATCGACCGCGCTGATCGTCCGGTCAGCCCAAGCGATTGGACGTGCGCAGTGCAAGCTCCTAACCTGAGGGCCTGCGCCACCGAAGAAGTCCTCCCCGCGATGATCGTACGTCCCAAACCGAACCTGCTGGGCATCCTGTTTTCCCTCAAGGGCTCGATTGCCAAGCGCATCGCCCTGCGCAGCCTGCTGGTCACGCTGCTGGCGTCGGTGATCGTGTTGGTGGAAACCCTGCACCCGGCCTATTTCTCCAAGGTCAACGCCACGCCCTTTACGTTGCTCGGGCTGTCGCTGTCGATCTTCATGAGTTTTCGCAATAACGCCTGCTATGACCGCTGGTGGGAAGGCCGCAAGCAACTGGGGCAGATGATCATCGAGGTGCGCTCGCTGATTCGCGAGACCCAGGTGCTCACTGACCCGACGGAGCGTGGGCGCCTGCTACGGGGCCTGGGCGGCTTCGCCCACGGGCTGGTCGCGCGCTTGCGCCACGAAGACGAAGCCCGGGCGATCCAGCCCTGGGCCAGTGTGGAAGCGAGTCATCCCAACCTGCCTGACCGGGTGCTGCAACAGATTGGCGCGGGATTTTCCGCCCTGGCCGAGCAAGGCGCCCTCAGCGAATGGCGTTACACCCAGTTGGAAACCCGCCTGGTCAGCCTCAGCCAGGTACAGGCCGCGTGCGAGCGCATCAAAAGCACACCGCTGCCCTTCCCCTACACCTTGCTGCTGCACCGCACCATTTACCTGTTCTGCATCCTCTTGCCGTTCGCCATGGCCGAACCCCTGGGCTGGCTGACGCCGGTGTTTACCGCCATTGTCAGCTACACCTTCTTCGGCCTCGATGAGATCGGCGACGACCTGGAAGACCCTTTCGGCTTTGACGAAAACGACCTGCCCTGCAATGCGATCCTGCGCACCCTGGAGCGTGAGCTGCTGGCCGCCCTCGGCGAAACCGACCTGCCGCCGGCCCTGGAACCGGTGGAATACGTGCTGACCTGATGCGGGTTTGACACCTGCCGTGGTCTGGCCGAAGCTTGCGGCTTTGCTTCTTCAGCTTTTCGGACGCCTGCATGTCAAAGTCACGCCGTTACTCCATCGTCGGCCTGTGCGCCCTGTTGTTGATTGTGCTGATCACCTGGTATTTCTCCCGCTCCGCCCAGGTGGCCGTGCCTCCTGCCATTGCCCACGGTTACTCAAAAGCCTTGAAACAGGCGCATAACGGCGAGCCGGGCGCCGCGCGCGTGCTGTATCAGCAATTGGGCCGGCCGGACCTGTCACCCGAGCGCCGCGCCGCGCTGCATGCCGAACTGCCCAACTACCCCAGCCCCCAGGCCTTGAAGCTCGCCGACAAAGACCTCACCAGCGACGCCCCGCAGGTGCGCGAAGCGGCCATCCACAGCATTGTCGGCCTGGTGCCCAGCGGCCAGCGCACCCTGCTGCTCGGCCCGGTGCTCGATGATCCCGAACAAAGCGTGCGCTTTGCCGCCGCCAATGCCCTGCTCGGCCTGTCGCCCGACACCTTGGGCCTGTATTTCGGGCCATTGCAGCAGGTATTGGACGAGTTCGTGAAAAAGCTCAAGGCCCAGCCGGAAACAGCTGAAGGCTGGATTCAACTGGCGCGCCTGTACATTCACAGCGCCCTGCTGCCTGAAGCGCAAAACGCCTTGGAACAGGCCATGCGCTTGCAGCCGGATAACCTGCAAGCGGTGGTGGCGCAGATCGAGTTGCTGGATAAACAGGGCAAGACCGATGAGTCCCGCCAACTGCTGGCCCGGCAACTGGCGGCGCACCCTGAGTCGGCTTACCTGCAACATGCCCTGGGTATGTGGCTGTTGCACCATGGCGAGCGCCCCTATGCGCTGCTCGGCCTGTCCAAGGCCGTGGAGCTGGAACCGGACAATCAGGATTACCGCTACGACCTCGCCACGACCCTGCATGCCCAGCAGGAGTTGGAAGCGGCCCAGCGCCAGTTGGAGGAAATCGTCCAGCGTCACCCGGCCAATCGCAAGGCGCGGGTGCTGTTGGTCAACTATTGGAAAGAAAGCGGCCAATTGCAGAATGTGCAGGTGCTGCTCGCCCAGCTCGAACAGCAAAACCCTGACGATCCGGCACTGCAGCAAGGCCTGTAGGCACAATAATCGCGCATCAGTTTGAACCGCCACAAAGCGCTACGGTCAAGAGAACATGGCGCGTCCACCTGGATGCGCATCCTCTACTCGTATGTGACCTGAGGGCACTTCTTGTCTACATCCAAAGCGTTGTTAACCGAAAAAGCAGCCATCGGCATCGAAGGTCTCGACGACATTCTTGCCGGAGGTCTATCGCGCAGCCACCTGTTCCTGCTGGAAGGCGAACCGGGTACCGGTAAAACTACGGTCGCCCTGCACTTCCTGCAGGCCGGGGCGAAAGCGGGTGAGCGAACGCTCTACATCACACTGTCCGAAACCGAGCGTGAGTTGCGCCAGGGCGCCGAGTCCCACGGTTGGGACCTGGACGACAATATTCATATCTTCGAACTGACCCCGCCGGAAAGCCTGCTGGATGCCGAGCATCAGCAGAGCCTGCTGTACTCTTCGGACCTGGAGCTGGGCGAAGCAACCCGGCAGATCTTCGAAGTGGTGGAACGGGTCAAGCCGACCCGAGTGGTCATCGACAGCCTCTCGGAAATCCGCCTGCTCGCGCAAAGCTCGCTGCGCTATCGCCGCCAGATCCTGGCGATCAAGCATTACTTCGTGCGCTACGACGCCACCGTGCTGCTGCTCGACGACCTGACCACCGAATCCCTCGACAAAACCGTGCACAGCGTGGCCCACGGGGTGATTCGCCTGGAAGAACTGACCCCCAACTACGGCGCCGAACGCCGTCGCGTGCGGGTGGTGAAATATCGCGGGCAGAAATATCGGGGTGGGTTTCACGACTTCACCATCATGCACGATGGCATTCACGTATTCCCGCGCCTGGTCGCCGCCGAGCATCGTGGCGGTTACATACGCCAGACCTTGAGCAGCGGCATTCGCGAGCTGGATGCCCTGATGGGCGGCGGCGTCGAGACCGGCTCCAGCAGCCTGATTCTCGGCCCGGCCGGTACCGGCAAGTCGCTGATCTCGATGATCTTCGCCGCAGCGGCGGTAGGCCGTGGCGAAAAGGCCGCGCTGTTTATCTTCGATGAAGAATTGGGTTTGCTGTTCGAGCGCATGAACAATATGGGCATCGACCTCGCCGCCCTGCAGGCCACCGGCAACCTGCTGATCGAACAGGTGGACGCGGCCGAGCTGTCCCCCGGCGAGTTTTCCCACCGCGTGCGCCGTTGTGTGGACGAGCGCGGGATCAAGACGGTGGTCATCGACAGTATCAATGGCTACCAGGCGGCAATGCCGGAAGAAAACGCGCTGATCCTGCATATGCATGAACTGCTGCTGTACCTCAACCGCCGTGGCGCGGCGACGTTCATGACCGTTGCGCAACATGGACTGGTCGGCGACATGCAGGCCCCTGTCGACATCACTTACCTGGCCGACACCGTGATTCTGCTGCGTTATTTCGAGGCGTTGGGCAAGGTGCGCCGCGCCATCTCGATTATCAAGAAACGCACCGGCGCCCATGAGTCGACTATCCGTGAATACCGTATCAGCAGCCGTGGCATGACCGTCGGAGAACCGCTGGACAATTTCCAAGGGGTTTTGCGCGGCATCCCGACCTACATGGGCGCCGGTTCGCCTTTGCTCAAGGATGAGGGCGTGTGACCACCATTTCACCTGTATCCGAACGCGCAATCGTCCTGGCGCCCATGGGCCGTGATGGTTCGTTGGCGCTGATGATGCTCAAGGAAGCCGGCTACACCGGCATGGTTGCCAGCAGCCTGCCCGCATTGTGCGAGGCCGTGGAGCAAGGCGCCGGCATGCTGATCATCGCAGCCGAAGCCCTGCGCGGCGCGGACCTGGAGCCCCTGCTGGAATACCTGCACCAGCAGCCCGCCTGGTCCGACCTGCCCATCGTGCTGATGACCCATCACGGCGGCAGCGAGCAGAACGGTTCATCCCACCTCAGCGGCCTGCTGGGCAACGTGACGTTCCTGGAGCGCCCCTTCCACCCCGTGACGCTGATCAGCCTGGTGAGCGCCGCCCTGCGCGGACGGCGTCGGCAATATGAGGCACGGGACAGGTTGATCGACCTGAGCGAGAGCGAACTGCGCCTGCAGCGCACCCTTGAGACGCTGGAACAGCAAGTCGAAGAACGCACGGCGCAGTTGCGCAGCAACGAAGAAGCCTTGCGCCAATCCCAGAAGATGGAAGCCGTCGGCCAGTTGACCGGCGGTATCGCCCATGACTTCAACAACATGCTCACCGGTATTATTGGCAGCCTGGAGCTGCTGCGAAGGCGCGTGTCCCGCGGCAAGCTGGATGATCTGGACAGCCTGATCGACCTCGGCGTGACCTCCGCCAACCGCGCCGCCGGCCTCACCCACCGCCTGCTGGCGTTCTCGCGGCGCCAGTCGCTGGACTCCAAGCCGGTACAGATCAACCAACTGGTGACCTCCATGGGCGAGCTGCTGCAACGCAGCCTCAACGAAAGCATCGCCTTGGACATGCGCCTGGACACTCAGTTGTGGACCGCCGAGGCCGACCCCAATCAACTGGAAAGTGCCCTGCTCAACCTGGCGCTCAACGCCCGGGATGCCATGCCGAGTGGGGGCCGCCTGGTTGTCGAAACCTGCAACCGTCACCTCGACAGCGTCTTCACCGCCGCCTACGGCACGCTCAAGCCCGGCGACTACGTGGAACTGAGTGTCAGCGACACCGGCTGCGGCATTCCGGAAAGCCTGTTGGGCCGGGTATTCGACCCCTTCTTTACCACCAAGCCCATTGGCCAGGGCACCGGCCTGGGCTTGTCGATGATCTACGGTTTCGCGCGCCAATCGCGGGGCCATGTAACCCTCCATAGCGAGGTAGGCAAAGGCACCACGGTGAGCCTGTTCCTGCCACGTTTTGTCGGCGAAATCACCCCCGATGTGACCGTGGACCCTGCCCTGTTGCCGATCGCCAACAGGGGGGAAACCGTGCTGATCGTCGAGGACGACCCGGCGGTGCGCGTGCTGGTCAGCCAGGTATTGAGTGAGCTGGGCTACGCCTTTGTCGAAGCGGGCGATGCCGATGGCGCACTGCCGATTATCGAATCCAGCCAGCGCATTGACCTGATGATCAGTGACGTCGGCTTGCCCGGCATGAATGGACGCCAACTGGCAGAGATAGGCAGGCAGGTTCGTCCGGACCTGAAGGTGCTGTTTATTACCGGATATGCCGAGCATGCGGCGGTGCGTGGTGGGTTCCTGGATCCGGGGATGCAGTTGATCACCAAGCCGTTTACCTTTGATTTGTTGACGGCGAAGGTGCGGGAGATGATTCGGGCGTAAATGGCCATTAGCCAAGCAGTGTCATTCAGGCTCAGGAAGAGCCTGATTCACCACTTGGCCCTTCAGGCCAACAAACGCTGTATATGCTCCTGCAAGGTATCCAGGTCAAACGGCTTGGCCAGGATCGGCGCATTGCGCGTGATCGGGCTGTTGCAGTCGAGAATTTCCTGGGGGTAGCCGCTGATAAAGATCACTTTCAATTCCGGGCGCAACTTGATGGCCGGCTCAGCGATCTGCACGCCGGAAATCCCACCGGGCAAACGGTAGTCGGTGACCATCAGGTCCAAGTGTGGCTTGGTGGCGAGGATTTCAAAGGCCTGCTCCCCGTTGATCGCCTTCAATACCCGATACCCCAGGCCGGCCAGGTACTCACCCAGCACAAACATAATGGATTCGTCGTCCTCGACGATCAGTACGACATCTTGTGCATCTTCACTCATGGGAAGCCTTTGTCCGGTCAATTGCTGCAATTACGACCATGGGGTCACGTAGAGGTTGCGTCGGGGTGACGATTGATTTCATGCCGACGGTTCAAGGGGCAGGCACACCCGGAACAAGGCGCCCTGGCCTATCTGGCTCTCGACCTCGATGGTGCCGCCATGGGCGGCCACGATCTGTTCGGAAATAAACAACCCAAGGCCCAGTCCCGCGGCAACCTGGCTGGCTGACACCCGTTCGAACTGCTGGAAAATACGCTTCTGGTTCTCTTCGCTGATGCCGATCCCGTGGTCACGCACTTCTACCCTGGCTTCGCCATGCTCGGTATACACGCGCACCTCCACCGGGCTCTTGGCCCCGTAGCGCAGGGCGTTGGTCAGCAGGTTGGTGACCACCTGTTCGATACGAAACTCATCCCAATTGCCCACCACCGGCCCCTCGGCCGCCAGGTGCATCGACGATTCGGCGGCGGCTACCTGCGGTGCGAAATTCTCCACCAGGTTGCTCACCAATTGCGCCAGGTCGAAGCGCCCCGGGCGTATCGACAGTTTGCCGGTGCGGATACGCGAGACGTCGAGCATGTCTTCGATCAGGCGGATCAGGCTCTGGATCTGGCGCTCATCGCGGTCGACCATGGCGTGCATCTTGTCCAGAGTGAACGCGGCGGCGTTATCCCGGGCCAGGTGCATCTTGCGCAGCTGGGTTTCGAGGATCAGGCCGTTAAGGGGCGTACGCACCTCGTGGGCGACGATCGACATGAAGTCGTCGCGCATGCGCACTGCCTGCTCCAGCTCGGCCTGGGTGGCCTGCAGGCGCGTGAGCAACAGCTCCTGCTCGCGGCGGCTGCGTTCCAGGGCTTCGACTTGCTGCTTCATCGCCTTGCTCTGGCGGTACAGGTCGACAAACACATTGACCTTGCTCTTGACCGCGTGGATATCCAGCGGCTTGTGCAGGAAGTCCACGGCGCCACTTTCATAGCCCTTGAACGCATAGTTGAGTTCACGGCCGGCGGCGCTGACGAACACAATCGGGATGTTCTTGGTTTTCTCGGTGCCGCGCATCAGTTCGGCCAGCTCGAACCCGTTCATGCCGGGCATCTGCACATCGAGAATCGCCATGGCGAACTCGTGTTCCAGCAACAGGGACAAGGCTTCATCGGCGCTCAAAGCCTTGAAGACCTGACGGTCCTCGCGCTTGATCAACGCTTCGAGGGCCAGCAGGTTTTCCGGCAGATCATCGACGATCAGCAGTTTGGCCTGGACAGTACTTAACATGGGGAGGATTCCAGGGAAGCCAGCAATGCGGCAATGTGGCTCAGGGTCAGAATATGGTCAGGGGTGTGCAGGGCCAGGGCCGCCCGCGGCATCACGGCAATCCGTGCTTCGCTGGGGTCCTGGACCACCGTGGTACCGCCCGAGTGCTTGACATGGGCCAGCCCGTGGGCGCCGTCCTGATTGGCCCCCGTCAACAAAATCGCCAGCAGGCCCTTGCCATAGGCATCGGCGGCGGAGGCAAACAGGTAGTCGATCGCCGGCCGGGAATGGTGTACCCGCTCTTCCTGGCTGAGGGACAGGCTGCGGTCATGCTCGACCGAAAGGTGATAACCGGGCCCGGCGAAATACAACGTGCCCGCCTGGATCGCTTCCTTGTCCTGCCCTTCCCTTACCGGAATCGGCAGGCGTCGCGCAAAGACTTCCGCCAGTTGGCTGCGGCGCTCATCCGGCAGGTGCAATACGGCAATGATCGGCAGGCCGAAGGTGTCGGGCAGTTCGCTGAAAATACTCAGCAACGCCTCGACGCCGCCGGCGGAGGCGCCGACGACGATGGCTTCAATCCCGCGAATCGGGTTGGCGGCAACGTCGTTCATGATTTGCGGTAGATCCGTTCCTGCTTGACCAAGGGTTCGAATTGCTTGCTGTAGGCGGAAAAGTCCAGGGTTTCCTTACTGCCCAGGACCAGGAAGCCGCGATGGCACAGCGACTCGTGAAACAATCCAAACGCTCGATCCTGCAATTTTTTATTGAAGTAGATCAGAACGTTACGACATGAAATTAATTGAGTTTCTGAGAATACACTGTCGGTCGCCAGGCTGTGGTCGGCGAAGGTCACATTCTCACGCAACGATTTGTCGAAGATCGCGTAATCGTAAGCCGCCGTGTAGTAGTCGGCAAATGATCGCTGCCCCCCGGCCTGCTGATAATTGGCGGTGTAGGCCCGCACGTTCTCCAGGGAGAAGATGCCTTGCTTGGCTTTATCCAGGGACGCGGGGTTGATGTCGGTGGCATAGATGATCGTGCGTTCCAGCAGCCCTTCCTCACGCAGCAGGATGGCCATGGAGTACACCTCCTCCCCTGTGCTGCAGCCGGCAATCCAGATCTTGATCGACGGGTAAGTCTTGAGCAGCGGCACCACTTCCTGGCGAATGGCCAGGAAGTGCGACGGGTCGCGAAACATCTCGCTCACCGGGATCGTCAGGAACTGCAGCAACTGCATGAACGCTGCCGGGTCATGCAACACCCGCTCCTGCAGCGCAGAAATCGTAGCGCAGTCGAACTGGCGCAAGGCATGGGCCACGCGGCGTTTGACCGACGCGCCGGAGTAGTCGCGAAAGTCGTAGCTGTACTTGAGGTAAATCGCCTCGATCAACAGGCGCAGCTCAATATCGCTGCTCTTCTCCAAAAAACGTTGCTCCACTTAAATGCGTTCCATCTTCGGTAGCCACACGCGAATCAGCGAGAACAGGCGATCCAGGTCGATCGGCTTGGCCAGGTAATCGTTGGAACCCGCCGCGAGGCAGCGCTCCTGGTCGTCTTTCATGGCCTTGGCCGTCACCGCGATGATCGGCAGTTTCTTCCAGCGCGGGTCCTGGCGGATCAAGGCGGTGGCCTCGTAGCCGTCCATCTCCGGCATCATCACGTCCATCAGCACCAGGTCGATATCGTCGACTTCATTGAGTCTCTCGATGGCTTCGCGGCCGTTACGCCCGATCACCACCACGGCACCTTTATGCTCCAGGGCGCTGGTCAGGGCGAAGATGTTACGCACATCGTCGTCCACCAACAGAATCTTGCGCCCCTCGAATACCTTGTCGCGGCTGCGGGCGGTCTTGAGCATCTTCTGGCGGTCATGGGACAGCTGGGATTCGACTTTGTGCAGAAAGAGTGTGACTTCATCGAGCAGGCGCTCTGGCGAACGGGCGCCCTTGATGATGATCGAGCGCGAATACTTGCGCAGTTCGGCCTCTTCATCGCGGGTCAGGTTGCGCCCGGTGTAGACGATCACCGGCGGGAACGAGCAGATATCTTCGGTGGCCATGCGCTTGAGCAACTCGTTGCCCAGCATGTCCGGCAGCTTGAGGTCGATGATCATGCAGTCATAGACGTTGGTGCGCAGCAGCTCCAGGGCGGCCTGGGCGTAGCCGACATCGGTGATTTCGATGTCATCGTCGCCGATCAGGCGGGCAATGCTGTCGCGCTGCAGGTCATCGTCCTCCACCAGCAGTACGCGCTTGACCTTCTGGGTCAGCTTGGCCTCAAGGCGCGCAAACACGTCCTTGAGCTCTTCGCGCGTCGTCGGTTTTACCGCATAGCCGATGGCGCCCATGTGCATGGCGGCTTCGACACGGTCTTCCACGGAAATCACGTGCACCGGGATATGGCGCGTGTTGGCGTGCTCCTTGAGGCGTTGCAGCACGGTGAGCCCGGAATGGTCCGGCAGGCGCATGTCCAGCAGGATTGCATCGGGAATGTACTCCTCGGCCAGGCTGTAGCCCTCGTCCGCGCCGTGGGCCACCAGGCACTGGTAACCCAGCTCATGGGCCAGGTCGAACAGGATGCGGGCGAAGTTCGGTTCGTCCTCCACCACCAGGATGCAGCGGGTGGTGAACGGCGCCTTGTCGCGGTCATCGGCGAAGCGCGGGATCTGCCTGGTGTCGGCCACCGGCAGCGGCGAAATTGCGATGGGCGTGGGTGCGGGCGCTGTCACCACCTGGCGCGGTTGCTCGATCGGCGCGGCATCTTCCTCGCGTTCGACATACTGCTCCGGCAGCACCAGGGTAAAGGTACTGCCTTTGCCGGGTTCGCTGGTCACGCTGATATAGCCGCCAAGCAACGCGGCCAGGTCGCGGGAAATCGACAGGCCCAGGCCCGTGCCGCCGTAACGGCGGTTGGTGGTGCCATCGGCCTGGCGGAACGCCTCGAAGATGCTTTCCTGCTGGTCCGGGGCAATCCCGATGCCCGAATCGCGCACGGTAAAGGCGATGCCTTCCCCAGGCGCGCGGGACACCGACAGGCTGACCTCGCCTTGCTCGGTGAACTTGATCGCGTTGGAGAGCAGGTTCTTGAGGATCTGCTCCAGGCGCTGGCGGTCGGTGAACAGCATGATCGGTGCATCGGCCTGCACCTGCACCTGGAAGCCCAGCTTACGGTCGGCGGCCAACGGTTCGAACATCCCGCGCAGGCCATCGACCAGGCGCGTGACGCTTGAGTTTTCCGGGCGCACTTCCAGCTTGCCGGCTTCCACCTTGGAAATATCCAGGATGTCGTTGATCAGGTTGAGCAGGTCATTGCCCGCCGAATAGATCGACTCGGCAAACTTGACCTGTTCGGCGCTGAGGTTTTCCTGGGGGTTTTCCGCCAGCAACTTGGCCAGGATCAACGAACTGTTCAGCGGCGTGCGCAGTTCGTGGGACATATTGGCGAGGAATTCGGACTTGTACTTGCTGGAGCGCTGCAATTCATCGGCGCGATCTTCCAGCTCCAGCTGGGCCTGGTTGAGTTCGACGTTCTTGCGGTCCATGGCGTCGCGCTGTTCGGCCAGGGTCTGGGTCTGTTCGGCCAGTTGCTCGTTGGTCTGCTCCAGCTCGGCCTGCTGGGTTTCCAGGTGAGCCTGGGACTCCTTGAGAATGCGCGACTGCTCTTCGAGTTCTTCGTTGGCGGTCTTGAGTTCTTCCTGCTGTACCTGCAGTTCTTCGTTGAGCTGCTGGGTTTCGGCCAGCACTTCCTGCAGGCGTTGGCGATAACGGGCGGCCTCGATGGAGGTGCCGATATTGCCGGCGATCAGCTCCAGCAGTTCGACGTCGCGCTCCTCCAGCGGGCGCAAAAAGCCCAGTTCGATCACACCGTTGACGCGGTCGTCATCGCTGGTCGGAACCACCAGCACGCTGCGGGTCGAGCCTTCGCCCAGGCCGGAGCTGACCTTGAAGTAGTCCACCGGCACGTCGTCCAGGCGAATCAGGCGATCGAGCTGGGCGGCCTGCCCAACGATTCCCTCATCGCTGTAGATCGACTGCTCCAGCTGTTCCTGCTCGCGGGAGAAGCCATAGGTGGCCACACGCTTGAGGCCGCCGTGCTCTTCGCGCACATACAGCGCCGCCACCGCCGAGCCCATATATTGGGCAAAGAACTGCAGGATATTGCGCCCGAGCATGTTCAAGGTCAGTTGGCCGAGCACCTGTTCGGCCAGTTCGGTCTGGCCGTTACGCAGCCACGCCTGCCGCTCCAGGCGTTGTGCGATCTTCTGTTGTGACGCGAGGTTTGCGCTGTAACTATCTGACAGGGCGATTAAATTTTTTCTACCGATATACGCCAGGATCCCGCTCAGGCCGAGAACGAACAACAGATAGAGGGTGACGCTGATCACCGTGGTGCGCGTGACCTGTTCATTGCGAGTGATCCGGAACTGTTGCTCCATCGCCACCGCGTCTTCGTATTCCTTGCGGATTTCGTCGGTCAGGCGCTTGCCCCGGCCGGACTTCACGGCGTTGCGATAGTCACCGCTTTGGCGCTGCAGGTCGATCATCGACTGGGCGTATTTGTTCCATTCGGCTTGCAGGGCTTCCAGGCGTTTCAGACGGTCCACCTGTTGCGGGTTATCCGCCACCAGCTCCTGCAGGTTACGCAGGTCGGCAATGATGCGCGGCTTGGCCACTTCGTACGGGTCGAGGAAGTGCTCGTCCCCGGTGATCAGGAAACCACGCATGCCGGTTTCAAGATCGACGGTCAGCTTGGACGACTCATTGAGGTTGTTGATGACCCGGTCCGTGTGTTCCACCCACTGGATCACCGAGAGCAAATAGGTGATCAGACAGACGAAAAACACCGCGCTGAGCACGCCCACACCCAGGGGCAATGCCACGTTTCGGCTGAGCAGTGTACGAAAGCTCTTTTCATCGACGGACGACGCGGGAGTCATGGGCATGCCTTGGCCAAATAGGGAAAAACCGGGAGTTTGCCCCAAAGTGTCGGTAGAGGGCTACGTTTCTGACGCGGATTAAGGTTTAAACCCATGAACACGCCCAACTTGCCACCGCCGACGCCCGACATTTATGGAACCAATGCCGGAGGAACACCTTGGTGCGCTCCCGACACTCAACGGAGGTCTGAAGCAGGTCCAGGGAGGACCAACAACCACAGGTAATGAAGATGGCATCCTCATTGAGCTTCCAACCACGCCCCTCGGTTATAGATCACTCCATTGCATCGACGCCTGCTCAGTCGCAGGCCACCCCTGGTAACACCCTGTCCACCCACAGCGACCCCGTCGCCACATCTGCACGACGCTCCGCGGATGAATCGCAGCCTCTTTCACCCCAAGCACGCGCACAGGCAAACGCACAGAACTGGAAAAACCTCGCGCACCAGCTCACCGAGGCGACGAAGAGCCTGGGAGAGGACGCGGCTCCAGCCGCCGTGTTGTCACATTTGAAAACCACTCAAACAGTCATTGATCCACACTCGGCCTTTCACGCGTCCGGCGCTCCGGGCAGCGACTCCACTGTCAACCTGGAAAGCTTTATCAAGCACCATGATTTACCTATCCCTGAAACCCGAGCCGACCTGCTTCACCTGGCAGATGCCGCGAACGCCCGCGCCTTGGAACCGCCGCTGGGTGATCTCGGCGGAGGCTTATCCTGGCCCCTTCCCCTGACCCAGGAACAACGCCGCAAGATACGGGTCATCGTCGAGTCCGGCATCCTGCGCCGCAATATCCAGGCAGAGCCCTCCTTAGCTCGGGCAGAGCTGGCCAAAGGGGCGCTGGGTGCGCTTATCAAGGCCAGCGCGCTTTCGGATGTCGAACTGCAAGACCCCGCGAGGGCGCTGGACACCCTGCTCAAGTCCCCCATGGCCCAGACCATAGGGCAGACAATCCAGGGCGGGCTGAATGGAATCGCCACGCCCACCAGTATCAGCGACTACCTGTTGGCCGCCCTTCACATCGGTCTCGATCGTGAGTCCGTCGTGTTGCCTGTGAGAAATTCAATCGCTGGCTTTGACTTGGGCCATCAAAACTATTGGGGCCTGCCACCGTCAGCCATCGTCCAGGGGCTCAGTGATCATCTGGTGGCTAAAGGCCGGGCTACGCCAGCCACGGCCAAGCTGGCCACTCACCTGTTGCTGTCACGTACAGCGCCCCAGTTCCTGGTCAGGGATATTCCCGGCTCGCTGGTCAACGGCAGCCAGGCCTGGGTGAGTTTCTGCCTGGCGGTGGCCAAGGTCGAGGCGAGTGCCCCGGGGACGGCATCCCGGATGAGCTACGGCCAGGTCATGAGTGCCGCACAAGCCCTGAATGATCCAGCGGAGCACATCATCACGCCCTTGTTGCTGGATTGGGGCGTGTCCAACGGACTGGTCGCAAAGAAGGACGATGCCTCCTACACCCCTCAGGAAGTGGACAGCATCCGGACCGCGTTCAATGAGCAGTTAAGCGCCAGAGTCAAGGCCTCCCAATCATTGATGGCCGAGACTCCAAGCAGAAAAGCCATCGCCCTGGAAAAGCTCAAGGAGCACTTTGGCGAGGGCATCGACTTTGAGTCAAAAAGTCTCTCAACCGTTTCCGATGACGAGGCCAGGCAACTGCCTGGCAAGCACTCGATGCTGGACATGGCGATGATGGGCATTAACGTCAACTGGAGAACCGACGACCCTGGCCTTCCTATCCACGCGATCAACCAGCAACCCAGGCTCAACGTCAATGGGACATTCCTGGGGCAATACGAATCGGCAATCGAATCACTCAAAGATGGCATTCAGACCCAGGTAAAACACATGATTTCCGAGCTGCCAGTGGAAGATCGGAAAAACCTGGAGTTCGGTAAAATCGAATTATTTCAATACAACCAATACAAGATTGGCAGGGGTTTCATAAACCCGGCCGCTTTCCAATCCAAGCTCAACGAATTGCTGGTAAGAACCGAAAGGCAGGTTGACGGAAAAACCGAGGTCAATGTTTATGAGATCGATGTCCGGAACAAACGCATCGTCAAGCGACAGAGTGAGGCAGCCATTACGCGGGGTGAATGGCGCGACGCGAATATATTGACCAAAGTCGAAAAGTTCACCCCTGGGCATCAGGACCGGCTCGGGCAAGAACAGCCGCCGGAGGACCCTTCTCGTCCCCCATCGAGTTTCACCTCTGCCCGAACACACGACCTGGCAGGCGCTTTTTTTGAGCACCTTGATATCGAAAGCCAATGGCAGCAAGCCAATGGAAGCACCACACTCGATCAGCAGAAAGAAAATGATGAGCGACTGAGGCAGTTTTCTCTCAACTTGATTCCCTTGAGATCGGCCATTGTCAACTTCCGCGACGGTGACTATGAAGCCGGGCTCATGGACCTTGGCCTGGATGCGCTGGGGCTGCTGACCGCGGGCTACGGTGCGGGCGCAAAGGTCGCCAAGGTGGCTTCATCCTCGGCGTCCGCTGCCATGAAGGCACTGCAGGCGGGTCGCGTCATCGGCAGTAGCCTTATCAGCTCGCTCAACCCGTTGAGCGGAGTGAGGAGCGCGGCGACGGGAGCCGCCAAGCTGGCCACGCGCGGCGCACGATTTCTCGGCGATTCCGGGCAGTTACTGATCAACAAGGTGCGTGGCGCGTCCGGAAGCTATGACCTGTTGAAGGCCGCAAACAAGGAACATGGCCCGACGCTGATAGGGTCTTATAAGGTCGGAGAGCAAAGTGTCGAAGGCTTTGCCGTGTTGAAAAACGATCAGTGGTTCAGTTATGACCCTGTCCGGAACCTGCCCTATGGCCCGCCAATCGAGGATTTCTCCCCCCTGCGCGGCAATCTGTTCGGTAGAGTCGCAGATAAATGCCTGGCGAGTGTCGGAACGAATATCGCCGGCGCGAGAACCTCCAACACACTTCCAAAATTCAACCTGGGTTATCGAAACGGCGCATTGGATGATCTGCCGGATTACGCTGGACAGCGCAGTTTCGAGGCGTTGATGGCATTGGCGGCAAAACCTGGTAGGACCCCTGAAGAAATGGGGATTCTGGCCAGGGAGTTGAAGGCCAAAAGAATTGAAGAGGGCGAGTATTTCACTGCGTTGCTTACCCGCGACGTCGAGAATCTTCCCGGCGTCTCCATCAATCGCTTTGCCCAGACGGACTACCTCGGCCGTGTTGATTTGACCTCCAACGGAGATTGCGCAGGGCTATCGAATGCTATGGCGCTCGCCTTGCACCGAGGAGACGAAACAACATTCCTCGACAACCTTCGCAAGGCCTCCACGACTAAATCTCCCTCTTCGCTGCATGACAAATTCAATCAGGATTTAAAAACACTGCATTACGCCGTAAACACAAAAGACACCTTCCATATAAACGCCACCCCTTCACTGTTCAATCCTCAGTCCATCATTGACGATCTGAGCAAGTCCACGACGTCAAAATACCTGAGGATCAGCACGGAAGATCACGCCATGCTGGCAGGCATCAGAGTCAAGGATGGCCAAAAAGAGTGGTTTTTCTTCGAACCCAATAGCGGGATGGTCAGGTTTGACAACGTAGAGTCCATGCGCGAAGGCGTCGAAAAAATCCTCAACAGCGGCAGTATCAGCAGCACCTTGAAACCTAAGGTTTCGCCGGCGGGCAAAAAGGAATTCCACGTGAGCGCGTTCCAGCCCAATGACATCGTCACAGACAAGATCGACAGTTTTGCGGTTTCAATGATGGTGTCCACGCCCTTGCCGTCTTGATGCATGGGATTGCCCCGGCCCCCGGCAGGGCTGGGGCTCCTGAAAAAGCAAGGCGTTGAACGGCGCGCAGGAGGGTGCCACTGACAGCTCGCGGCCCCTCGTGGTTAACGCGACATTTTCCTCCATTCCCGTCACAATGCCCGCGCCAACGGAACTTGCCGAGATTGACGCGACTCATTAGAGAATGATCTTTCAACCGCTAAAGACCTGCACCTCCATTTTTTCGGGAACCCTCATTATGTCCGCAGCCCCCTCCACCCTCCTTGTCGTCGAAGACGATGCCATCGTGCGCATGTTGATCGTTGATGTGCTCGAAGAGTTGGAGTTCCTGGTGCTTGAAGCTGCAGACGCTGAAGAAGCCTTGAAAATTGTCGAAAATGCCGCGCAGCACATCGACCTGATGATGACCGACGTCGGCCTGCCGGACATGGACGGCAAGCAATTGGCAGCCAAGGTGCGAGCGTTGCGCCCCAGCCTGCCGATCCTGTTTGCCAGCGGCTATGCCGAGAACATCGATGTGCCCGCCGGCATGCAGGTGATCGCCAAGCCGTTCTCCATCGATCAATTGCGCGACAAAGTCAAATCGATGCTGCCTGCCGCCTGACCCCCCCCCTCTTTTACACAATGCCGCCCATCGAGGCGGCTATTTGTGCGTCTTTACCCACAGGTTCAAGCCGCCGTACGGATCGGCATTGATGAGTTCGCATAATTCGCAGGGATTAACGTGACGTTCGGGAAATAAAACAGGAAACTCATCGCCTTTATTCCCCGTCAGTCAAACGCACTTTGGAAGGACGCGACAACATGATTGGAAAACCGACGCGCCTGCTGTTGGCGAGCCTCTCGATACTCATGAGTACCGGCGCCTGGGCCGACTTTACCGCCACCCCCAGCGAAGCCCGGGCCATCGCCAAGGAAGCCTACCTGTATGGCTACCCGGTGGTGGAGATGTACAAGACGCTCTACACCCAGGCCGTCGACAAGGGCGGTGCCAACTTCAAGGCACCGTTCAACCACATCGGCAACACTGCCCAGATCGTCACTCCCAAGGACACCGCCTTCGCCACCCCGAACCTGGACACGCCCTACTCCTTCGTCTGGCTGGACCTGCGCAGCGAGCCCCAGGTCCTGACACTGCCCAGGATCGAAGACAACCGTTATTACTCGGTGCAGTTGATCGATCTCTACACGCAGAACATCGCCTACCTGGGCACCCGCAGCACCGGCAACAACGGCGGCCACTACATGATCGCCGGCCCTGACTGGAAAGGTCAGCAGCCGGTCAACGTGGACCGGGTGGTGTACAGCGAAAGCAACATCGCCTACGCCCTCTACCGTACGCAGTTGTTCGACGAGAAGGACCTGAACAAGGTCAAGCAGATCCAGAACGGCTACAAAGTGCAGTCACTGAGCAGCTACGTGAAGCAAGCCGCGCCGGCCAAGGCTCCGAAAGTGGAGTGGCCCAAGCCCATGGCGACCATGACCGAAGGCCCGCAACTGTTTCGCTACCTGAACTTCATGCTGGCCTTCGCCGCGCCCCAGGACAGCGAGAAAGACCTGCTGGCGCGCTTCGCCAAGATCGGTATCGCCCCAGGCGCGCCCTTCAAGGTCAAGGCGTTGACCGCTGAACAGCGCAAGGCCCTGGAAGACGGTATCTCCGATGCCCGCGCCGAGTTTGCCGCGTTCAAAAAGGACAAGGTCGACACGCATCAGGTCTCCAGTGCCGATTTGTACGGCAGCCGCGACCACCTGAACAACAATTACCTGTACCGCTACGCCGGTGCGGACATGGGGGTTTTCGGTAACTCCGGCGATGAGGTCGCGTACCTGAGCTACGTCATCGACAGCGAGGGCAAGCCTGCCAACGGCGCACGCCACAGCTACACCGTGCATTTCGCCAAGGACCAGTTGCCACCGGCCGATGCGTTCTGGTCGCTGACCATGTACGACGCCAAGACCAAGCAACTGGTGCCCAACCACAAGAAACGCTACCTGATCAACTCGCACATGCTGTCCGGCCTCAAGCGCGACGCCGATGGCGGCCTGACCCTGGCCCTGCAGCACCACGAGCCGCCTAAAGCCGAGCAGAGCAACTGGTTGCCGGCCCCACCCGGTCCGTTCTACGCAATCCTGCGGATTTACCTGCCCACGCCTGAGGTGGGTAACGGCCAGTGGAAGCTGCCGCCGTTGACGCCGCTTAAGTAACACCACGTGCCCGGTCGCCGCAGGGCTGGACCGGGCCAGTCCTACCGCGAGCCCTACCCCCTACTACCGCTGGTTTATCAACCCGTAAAACAGGTAATGTGCGCGCGATTGCCTACGGAGTTGCACTGCACATGACTTGCTGGAATGTCCTCGGCCTGGCCCCGGATGCCGATAGCCGCGCGATCAAGCGCCAATACGCCGCCCTGCTGAAGAAAACCCGGCCGGATGATGACCCCGAGGGTTTCCAGCGCCTGCGCGAAGCCTATGAGGCCGCACTGGCGTGGAGCCAGAGCCTGCAGGAAGTCGACGAAGTGATCATCGACATCCGGGGCGACAGCCTTGCCGACCACTACCAGGCGGCCATGGCCCATGGCAATGCGCTGCACTTTGAAATCCAGCTGTTGTTGCGCGACATCGAGGGGCATCTCAACCCCGAAGACACCCGCTGGGCCTTTGAAACCTTCAACTGGCTGACGGCCTGGCAGCGCCTGGAGTTGCCCGGCGAGCTGATCGAAAGACTCGAGCGCAAGCACCGCAGCGCCTTGCAGCAACCCTTGCGCCAGGCCCTTGAGCAAAAGGACGAGGCTGCGTTCCTGGCTGCCTATGCCGCGCGCTCCGAGCATCCCTGGGTGAACAATCACCCGCATGCCGAGTGGTTCAACCAATGGCTGGCCCGCCTGCTTGCGCAGAGTCACTACTGGTCGAGCGCGGTGTTCGACGCGGTGTGCGCCGGCCAGCACTGGCATGGCGGCGCCGGTCATGACTGCCCGGCGGGGGATTGGGCGCGGCTGTTGCAACGCCAGCAAGGCCCGGTCTTCATGGCACGTCAACGGGCACTGGCCACTGAAGCGCCCAACAGCCCGCAACAACGTGCCGCCCGGCTGCTATTGGCACCGATGAGCCTGGGGCAGCGCCGTGCCTTCGCCCAACGCTTCGATGAACATGACTGGAAAGCTTGCCAGGCACTCAGCGCAGATATCTACGCCGACCATGTGGCCGAAGCCGAAGCGATGCCCGGCGGTACCGTGTATTTCTGGCAAGGCTGGGACACGACCATGGACACCTGGCCCTGGATTGTCGCACTGGTGTTGAGCTGCCTGGTGGGCGTGCTGGTGAATGCCGAGCCCCTGGCCGGCAATGTGCTGCCGACCTTGGGCTACGGCCTGCTGTGGGCGTTGAGCGCCGTGATAGGCGCGGGATTGGCTTGGCAGGTCTGGCGCCCGCTGGCTCATCAGTACCGCGTGCTCGATGAACGATTCAGTGAGCGCCTGCCGCGCTGGTTCAGCCCTACTCACCTGCCGTTGCTGCCGATACGGGACCTGCTGCCAGGGCTGATCCTTGCCGCAGCGCTGGGTTACGCGTTCGGCCCGTTTGCCAGCCTGGCGCTGGTCGCGACCCTGGCGGTTATCGGCGTCATCAAGCGGCCCTTCATGAACAGCCACACCCCCTGGACCGCCCGCCACCCACGCTGGACGGCCCTGGGCATGGTGCTGTTGGTCACCAGTGGGATTGTGCTGTACGCCGGCTTGACGGTGCTCGACAACCAGCAACACGTGACCCGTAACCAGGGCCTGCAACAGTGGCCCGAACGCCTGTGCAGCCGCATGCCTCGCACCGCCCCCGACTGTCAGGCGCCCGCCACCCAGGCACAGTGGTATGGCCAGGAGGCCGCGCAATGAATCCGAAATGGTTGTTACCCATCAGCCTGGTATTGGGCCTGGGATTGCTCGGTGTGGCCGGCGCCACCAAACCGCTGCAACGCGTGCAATTATGGCTCGACCAACGGGACAGCCCTGCCACCGCGACGGCCAGCGCACTGGCGCCGATCATTGACTGCGTGAACCGCATTGATCGCGATACGCGCCTGGCGTACTACCGTATGCGTTCGACACAGCCCGAAGCGCCCACCCAGGATAAGTTTGGCGACCGTGACGAGCCCGAGCCACGCCTTATCCAGGCGGCGGTCTGTTCGCAGCTGTACACACTCAAACTAGAGCGCCAGCAGCCCGGAAGCCACCTCGGTACTCTCGCCACGGTGTATGCCGACAAGCTGAATAAATTCACCTCGCTGGCGGACATGGTTGACCCGATACAAACCGAAGGTATGCCGTCGAACATGCGCCAGTTTGTGGCGCAGGCCATGAACAAGAGTCTGGAAGGGAAACTGGCTCAGCGGGGCGAAGAATACCTGAGGGCATCCGCCGAGTTACGCACCCAGTTGGAAAACGAAGACATCCATCTGCGTCCGGTACAACTGGCGCGAATCGAATCGCGCTTCGGCCGGGACCTGCATTGGCACCTGCTCAACCATATGATCGCGGCTCGCCAGGCGATGAACCAGATTGACCAGGGTGTACGCGACGCCAGCCTGACGCCCCAGCAACTGCTCAGTTTGACCGAGACGCTGCAACAGGCCAGCGATGCCAGCAAGGCCTTCCTGGTTAAAATGCCACGCAGCAAACGGGAGGATGAGGCTACTCACCTCTGGTATGCCACCCGCTCGTCAGCCGACGCGTACCTCCAGGCGTTGCGTACCCTGCATCGGGACTGGCGGGAACACGCCTCGCCGCAGCAACTGAGTGATGACTACTACCTCATCACCCGTCGCTACGACGCCCTGCTCAGCTACTACAACAAACCCGCCAGGAATGCGTTCTAGTCCCTAGTGTTTTTTCAGCTTCACATACGACTGATGCAGGTCCGACGCCCAGCCATCGATCACGCCTTTCACGTCATCGGCCTTCATCACCTGCGAGTCGTTGGACAGCGGCTTGCCCGTGCCCTTGCGCACCACTTGGGCGAGCACCTTGCCGTTGGCGCCGTCGAGGAACTGCGCCTCGGTGCCCAGGGTGGTTTCCTGGTCGCGGATGCCGGTGCCGGTACTCACCGCTGCCGCCACCAGGGCCACCGGCACGAATTCATAGGGTTTGAGGCCTTCGGTCTTGCTGCTGACGGCGGTGATCGCCGCACGTACCACCATCACACCGGGACCGGGCCCGTTGGCCAGGGGCAGTGATTTGCCCAGCTCACGCTTGAGCGCCTGGTTGAAGTAGGTGTTGATACCATTGAGGGTGCTTTCGGGGATTTTCGTGGTGGCCTGGGGCTTGGGGTAGAACTGCGTCGGTTCGATATACACCGCGGTATAGCGGCTCAGGTCGAGTTGGGGGTCTACCCAGCGCATCACCTCGACCCCCGAAGGCGACTTGGCTTCCTTGAGTTGGCTGTAGTCGGACAGAAAGCCTGAATACTCGTCCGGTTGGGTGACCTTGCTGGCGCAGCCGGCCATTGCGATGGAGGCCACGCACAGCGTACTGATCATTAGCCTTAGTTTCATCATTGAACTCCCTGGCGATCATCATCGAAACATGGAGCTGTAGGTATAGCCAATCCTGGGCAAAAAATGCGTATTTCCACCCAGTGTTTGACACACCGGCGTCCCCCATCGACGTTGCGCGAAGCGGGAGCCCCTCAGCCGCGTTCGCGCGGAATCAGGCTCTGCAACTGCGAGGCCAGGAAATTGGCGTCGAAGCCAAAGGTGTCCGGGTCTTTGAGGCCATTGGTTTTCTTCCACAGCCAGTCGTTTTTGTCGGCCGGCAGCACCAGCGACACGCTGCCGTGGCGGGCAGCGGTCAAGCCCATCACCGAGAGCGAGATCACGCCGCCCACGCCCATGACTTCAGGCACGAACTCCACGGTCTTGCCGGTGATCTGCACCAGCAGCTTTTCGGTCTTGAAGGTCGAGGTCTCCACCGGCACGCCCGGCCCGCTGGCGACATAGGCTTCACGGTGCACCTCCAGCAGGCCGACAGTCTTGACCGGCTCCAGCCATTGCTCGATCTGCCCGAACAGCTCGTCGAGCTTGTGCGTCCAGCGCGCCGACTGCACATCGAACTGTTGCTTCTTGTGCGCTTCGCTATCGGCGTAATGACGAAGCATCTCGCCCAGTTGCTGTACATCGTCCATTGCGGATTTCCTTGGGTGTGCCAGGTTGCGATGCCGGATCATGGCAGATGCGGCCACTCACCGTACGATTAACGCTGATAGGCCTGTGGGCGTGCCTGTCGACTGATCCGCTGTAATGAGCTTTTTCTGAGCCTGTTTTGTTTTTCCCGCGTTTCCTACAGTGCCCGCCACTTGGAACCGTGGGAGGACTGAGCATGAGCACAGCAACAACCGGGCAGGCCTATAACTATAAAGTCGTCCGCCAATTCGTGATCGCCACCCTTGTGTGGGGCGTGGTGGGCATGGCCATGGGCGTGTGGATCGCCTCGCAACTGGTCTGGCCGCAGATGAACCTGGACCTGCCCTGGACCACGTTCGGCCGGTTGCGGCCTTTGCACACCAGCCTGGTGATCTTTGGCTTCGCCGGCAGTGCGCAATTTGCCGCCAGTTACTATGCGGTGCAAAGGACCTGCCAGGTGCGCCTGTTTTCCGACCGCCTGGCTGCGTTTACCTTCTGGGGCTGGCAGTCGGTGATCGTGATCATGCTGGTCAGCCTGCCCCTGGGCTACACCACCACCAAGGAATACGCCGAGATCGAGTTTTCCGGCGCGGTGTGGATGACCGTGGTGTGGGTGGCCTACGCCATTGTGTTCTTCACCACGGTGGTAAGGCGCAAGACCCAACATATCTACGTGGGCAACTGGTTTTTCGGCGCGTTTATCCTGGTGATCGCCATGTTGCACGTGGTCAATCACCTGGCGATCCCGGTGGATTGGTTCAAGTCCTACCCGGTGTATTCCGGCGCGACCGATGCCATGGTGCAGTGGTGGTACGGGCATAACGCCGTGGGCTTTTTCCTGACCACCGGTTTCCTGGGGATGATGTATTACTTCGTGCCCAAGCAGGTGGGCCGGCCGGTGTACTCCTATCGCCTGTCCATCGTGCACTTCTGGGCGCTGATCACCCTGTACATCTGGGCCGGCCCGCACCATTTGCACTACACCGCCTTGCCCGATTGGGCGCAGTCACTGGGCATGGCGATGTCGCTGATCCTGCTGGCCCCGAGCTGGGGCGGCATGATCAACGGCATGATGACCTTGTCGGGGGCCTGGCATAAGCTGCGCACCGACCCGATCCTGCGTTTCCTGGTGCTGTCCCTGGCGTTCTATGGCATGTCGACCTTCGAAGGCCCGATGATGGCGATCAAGACCGTCAACGCCCTCTCCCACTACACCGACTGGACCATCGGCCACGTACACGCCGGCGCCCTGGGCTGGGTGGCGATGATCACCTTCGGCTCGCTGTACCACATGATCCCCAAGGTCTTCGGCCGCGAGCAGATGCACAGCGTGGCGCTGATCAACCTGCACTTCTGGCTGGCGACCATCGGCACGGTGCTGTACATCGCGTCGATGTGGGTCAACGGCATTACCCAAGGCCTGATGTGGCGAGCGGTGAACGACGACGGCACCCTCACCTACTCGTTTGTCGAAGCCTTGCAGGCCAGCCATCCGGGGTTTGTGGTGCGGTTTGTCGGCGGCGTGTTTTTCCTCACGGGCATGTTGCTGATGGCCTACAACACGTGGCGCACAGTGCGGGTCGCAGACTTGAACGTGGCCCGGCTCGATGCGCGGATCGCCTGATATGTGGAGCGTGCTGATCGTGGTGTGCCTGTACGCTGCGGTGGAGTATTGCCTGCGCGGGCAGACCGAGACGAGCCTGGACGAAGCCAGCATGTTGCCGTTCGCCGACGACCCGGAGGTGGCGCGGCGCGTGGAGCAGGCCACGGGTAAACCCATCCGCGCCATTGCCGCGGAGCAACCCCGGCCGGGATGGGTCAACCTGGACATGTGAAACTGCTCCGGTCATTTGGCGGGCAACTGCGTATGACTATTCAGCGGCCGATGGGTAAGGTGAAGCGACTTTCCCTGTCAGGAGCATCGCATGCGCACCATCGGCCTTATCGGCGGCATGAGCTGGGAGTCCAGCGCCGAGTACTACCGCATCATCAACCAGCGCGTGCGCGACCAGCTCGGCCCGCTGCGCTCGGCCCAGGTGTTGATGTACAGCGTGGACTTCGGCCCGGTGGAACAGGCCCAGCACGCCGGGCGCTGGGATGACACCGCGCTGATCCTGGAAGACGCCGCGCGCCGTTTGCAGGCCGGCGGCGCCGAGTGTGTGGTGCTGTGTACCAACACCATGCATTTGGTGGCGCCGCGTATCGAGGCGGCGGTGTCGATTCCGTTCCTGCATATCGCCGATGCGGCCGCTGCGGCGGCGGTGGCAGCCGGCACCCTGACCGTCGGCTTGCTCGGCACCGCGTTCACCATGGAGCAGGATTTTCTCACGTCGCGCCTGGCCGCCCAGGGCCTCACCGTGCTGGTGCCGGACGCGGAGGAGCGCCGCGCCGTGCACCGGATCATCTATGAGGAGTTGTGCGTCGGCGTGATCAGCGATGCATCACGCCAGGTTTACCTGCGGGTCATCGAGTCCCTGGCCGCACGGGGTGCCCAGGCGGTCATCCTCGGCTGCACGGAAATCAGCCTGCTGGTCAAGCCCGAACACAGCGACCTGCCGCTGCTGGACACCACCGAGCTGCATGCGCAGGCTGCGGTGGCGTTTGCGCTGGAGGGTCAAGCCGACTGGCGCAGGCGCGCCATGCTCAGGGTGTCGACAAACACCCCATCGCGCAGGGCGTAGTCACGCAAGCGCCCTTCGATCTCGAAGCCGAACTTGCGGTACAGGTGGTGCGCGGCGTCGTTGTCGGCGTACACCGTGAGTTCCACCCGGTGCAGGTTCATCCAGTTGTCGGCCACGTCCAGCGCGGCCGTCAACAGCCGCGAGCCTACGCCCTTGCCCTGCCAGGCCGTCGCCACGCCCATGCCGAACGAACCGACATGGGCCTGGCGTACGCGCAGGTACTGTTCCAGGCCCAGTTGGCCGATCACCTCGCCGCCGTGCACCGCCACCAGTTGCAGGCGCCGCTCGTTGTCGGTGACCAGGCGTTTGCGCCAGACATCCACCGACTGGAACGGCATCTGCAGCACCTGCCGGCACACGGCCGGTTCGTTATAGAGCGCCGCCACACCTTCAAGGTGGGCCTCGGTAAAGCGCTGGATCACGATATGGGGCTCAGGTGCGTGCATGGGGTTTCATCCTTTGAAAGACACGTGGCCGGCCAGTGTAGAGGCCATGCCTGCTCCCTGGCTAGGGCGCCGGCACGGTCGTCCATAACGACGGCCAGTCGCCGTAACCGACACCGGTGCAGCGCGGCATGCTATGAAACTCACTGAGCTGGAACGCCTTGCCGTCAAACACCCAGACACCACCGCCGCCACAGTCACCGATGCCGCGCTGCTTGTAGAAATAACTCAAGGTGCCGGTGGCTTCGTCATAGCCCACCGAGCCTTGCAGCGCAGCACCGTCCAACGGCAAGGGCTCAATCTCCAGGGGCGTTTGCGCATAGGGCGCCTGACGCTGGCGGCTGACCACGTCGAACTCACAGTTGTAGGCCGCGCAGTCGTAACGCACCACCGTCATTGCCTGTTGCGCCGTCAGCGCCCCGGCCTTTGCCTCGGGCTCACCCTCCTCCGAGGTCACGGCCTGCACTGCAGCGGCCACCAGCCCGGCCTGTTCCTGCGCGGTCAACGTCGGCGGCGCAGGGAACTTGCGCAACACCGGCGTCGGCAAACGTGGCGGCACCTCACGGGCCGGCGCTTTTCCGGGGCGTGCCAGGGCCGTCACGTTATCCACCCGCCCCTGCACCGCATCCATCAACAGCAGCGAAGCGCTCAGGCCGCTCAGCGACACATGGGCCTGTTCGTCGCCCGGCAATTGCAGGCGCTGGCCATTGCGCAAACGCTGCAACCAGCGACGCGCCGCAGCGTCCTCGATCACACCGTAAGACTGCACCTCGGGATCGCCGCCCTGATCGTCCAGTTCCACATGCAGATCCCGGGTCAGCTCCAGGCCCAGCGGCTGACCGTCCAACAGCAAGGTCGACAGGTCCAGCGCTTCGCCACGGTGGTCGAAGCGCAGGCGCAGATACCCTTCGGAACCGGCCTGATGCCAGATATGCAAGGTCAGGGAGCTGTAGTCTTCTTCATCGACGCCACTGGGCGCGCTGAGGGCATGGCAATTGCGCAGGTTGTCGCACCCGGTGACCCAGTTCTTGATTTCCCGCAGCAGCGGTACGGTTTCAGCGGGCGGTTGAGCGAAGGCCTGGGTGGCGCTGCCGGTCAGCAGCAGGGCCAGGAGTACGGGGCGCAGCATGGGGACTCTCCGTGTCGAAAAATGACGCGGATTGTCCCATGTTCACTATTTAAGACGGTAGTACTCAGGGCCTGGCTTGGCCGCGAACACGGGCTGCGTACTTTTCGAGACGTTGTGCGTGACGTTCGGCCTGTTGCTTGAGTGCCTGGCAGTATTCGGGGAGGCAATGCTGGGCATCGGGTGAGTCGACTTCGTCTGCCAGGCGCCGGGCAGCAGCGGCAGTGATCGGAGTGCCGCGTGGTCGCAATCGGCCTCTGATAACGGCGGCCCTATCGTTTACCAGCGTTGGATGGTTGAGTTTAAGGACCTCGACGGTGGCAACAGCGTCAGGCGTCAGACCTTCTACGTAGCCATCACTGGAATATCGAAACTGGCGCTCGACATTGGCTGACAACGGAGAAACGAAGGGCTTTCGGGCCACGTCGTAGTCGGCTTTTTCCACGGCACCATAACCACAAGCCATCTTGGTTTGGCTGGAGGGGTAACACGCCACCAAATTGTCGTAGGCGATGCTGTCAGCCTCGTGATGCGTTTGTGCAAGGACATGCTCAATGTGGCAGCTGAATTGTGTGCCCTGTCCCTTTGCCTGGCATTCGGTCGCAGTGGGCAACCGCCGCAAGGTGTAGGCGCATAAATGGAACTGCTCCTTCAAGAGCGCCTGGCGAACGGACTCGCTCGGAAAGCTGCTTCCCTTGCCGTAGTAAAGGTTATGCGGCGTATTGCGGTTTTCTCTTTTCCATTCAATCAGCGCCCGTGGCTCGGCGCCTTTTTTGATAGACCTCACGCGCCGCCCTCTTCTAGCGACCTCAGAGAGTCAATACTGGCTTGGGCTTCAAGGACATCAGGGATTTTGCCGACCTGCTCGCGCAATTTCGCGAGTTTAGCCTGGGCGGATTCAAGATTGTCGTCGTCGAGGTCACGGTAGATTGTTCTGAGTTGCTGGCTGACGTTTTGGTTTTGGGCCAATTCCCCCATCAGTTCCTCTATGACCTCACCACTTCGGAGGCCCAGTGAGCGCTCCGGATGACCGATATACTTGCCTTCCTTGAGCAGCATCACCGCCTCAGCAGGAAGTTCACCCAATATTTGCGGAGAGTGAGTGGTGATAATGAATTGGCAGTTGGGAAAGGTTTTTTCCAGGTTGGCGACGACGGTGCGTTGCCAACCCGGGTGAAGGTGAAGGTCCAGTTCGTCGATAAGGACAACACCCTTTCCCTCTAAAGGGTCAAGTACTTCACAATTAAGCAATGTAAGTCGGCGGGCAAGGTCTCCGACCAATGCCAAGAGACATTTCTCTCCATCCGAAAGCTGCAACACGTTGAATTCAAGGTTGCCTTTTAGGACGGTCATTCTCAATGCTGGCTTGCGGCGAATCCGGACATCCTTGAATCCAGTAAAGGTTTCAATTGCCCGGCGAACAACGGAAAGCGCAGGGTCTCGATAGCCCGGGGTATCCCGGCTGTTTTCATTCTCCAAGTCTTCTTGATTGCGGAACCAGATAAAGAACCGTTTGAAGTCGGCGCCGCCATGCCCTAGCGCGTCGTCATAACCTTCAGCAATAGCATTCTCCAGACGTTCGCGGACGCGTAAGGGTACGTCTAGCACCGCTCGATGAACGTCATAGTAAACGGCCAAAGGCAATTCTATTGGTCCGCCACCCTCAAACTCGCGCTGATTGATGCCATATTCAACGCCATCAGCAGCGTCATTCAACCGAAACAAATCACTGCTGCGCTCACGTGGATGTTTGCCGGCTTTTCGATTCAGGGCAATTGCCCAATCTACATCGTAGTTTTCAAACAGCTTTGTCTCGACGTGCAAGCGTGTGTATTCGGCCCCAACTTTGATGTCGTCTTTCGAGATCGTTCTTGATTTAGAAGGTTGACCAACCATACGTGCCGTCAAATTCGAAAGCGTAATCGCCAACGCATCCAGAATCGAAGACTTGCCCACCCCATTGACGCCCACCAAAGCGACAGTCTTCTTACCCTCGAAGTCGAGTTCCATGTGCTCGATGCCGCGAAAATTGACGAGAGTAAAACGCTTGATCTGCATGATCGGCTTCCAACGTGCCCGGCCAGGTCAGCCAGTCTTCAAAGTAAGCACGGATCATAGTAATTATCGACAGATCTGTCACGACGCCAAGGGCTGCCTCTATCAGCCCTGCGCAGCCACACGCCACACCCGCGCAATATCAGCCGCGCGCTCGCGCAGCAAACGCGGTGCCTCACTGCAGGCCTGCTCCAGGCTCATCGGGCCGCTTGGCAAGGCAAACGCCGCCTCCACGCCATGGGCATACATCTGCTCGTAGCCGTCGCCCAGGGTGCCGGCGATGACGATCACCGGAACGCCATGTTGCCGGGCGATGCGGGCCACGCCGAAGGGGGTTTTGCCGCGCAGGGTCTGGGCATCGAAGCGGCCTTCGCCGGTGATGACCAGGTCGGCGCCGCGTACGGCGTCGTCAAGGCCCACCAGTTCGGCAACGACTTCCACTCCCGCGCGGAACTGCGCGCCGAGGAACGCCTTGGCGGCAAAACCCAGGCCGCCGGCGGCGCCGCTGCCGGGCTCGTCGCGCACGTCCTTGGGCAGGACGTTGGCGCAGTAATCGGCGAAATGGCCGAGGGCGGCGTCCAGTTGTTGCACCTGCTCGGGGTTGGCGCCTTTTTGCGGGCCGAATATCGCCGAGGCGCCGTGGGGGCCGCACAGCGGGTTGTTCACATCGGCGGCGATTTCAAAGCGTACCTGGGCCAGGCGCGGGTCGAGTTTTTCCAGGTTGATACGTGCCAGCCGTGACAAGGCCAGGCCTCCGGGTGGCAAGGCCTGTTCCGCAGCGTCGAACAGTTGCACACCCAGGGCTTGCATCGCCCCCGCGCCGGCGTCGTTGGTGGCGCTGCCGCCAATTGCCAGAATGATGCGCCGGGCACCCAGGTCCAGGGCCGCGCGAATCAGCTCGCCGGTGCCGTAGGTGCTGCTGGTGCACGCATCGCGCTGGCCTGGCGCTACCAATTGCAGGCCGCTGGCTTCGGCCATTTCGATGATCGCGGTGTGGCTGTCGGCCAACCAGCCCCAACGTGCTTCAACCGTACCGCCCAGCGGGCCACGTACCGCCTGGCGGCGCAATTGGCCGTTACAGGCGGCGAGCACCGCGTCCACCGTGCCTTCACCACCGTCCGCCATCGGGCACTGGATCACGTGTGCGTCCGGCCAGACTTGCGCCAACCCTGCGGCAATGGCCTGGGCGACGCCCTCGGCACTCAGGCTGTCCTTGAACGAGTCGGGGGCGATGATGATTTTCATGGGCTTTCTCCGGTTTTTATCACGCCCATGCTGCCAGTTGGCACCGCCGCTGACGCCGGTCCGATGCACAAGTACGGGTAAGGTTTGTTGTTCATTCCGACAAAGCCTGGGGCAGCAGCTGCACGCCGAGGTATAGCGCCAGCATGCCATCCAGGGTCAACGGGTCGACGCCGCTGAGTTCGGCGATGCGCTCCATACGATAACGCAGACTGTTGCGGTGAATGCCGAGGGCGTCGGCACAGGCCTGGCTTTGCCCGTCGTGTTCGCACCAACTGCGCAGCGTGGCCAGGAGTTGGCCGTTGCTGTCCTTGGCCAGCACCTTGCGCAAGGGGTTGAGCAGTTCGTCCAGGGCATCGTCGTTGCGATGACGCCAGAGCATCACGGGCAGGCGGTAGCGGTTGAGGGTCAACAGCCGCGAGTGCGGCAGTACATCGCGACCGTAGGCCAGCAAATCGCCGACGCGACGATAGCAACGGCGCAATCCGGCCAGGCCATCCGCCTGGCCGCCGACGGCCACCCGCAGGATGTTCCAGCCCAGGCCCTGGAGCTTTTCCAGCAACCGTGGATTGTCCACCTGCTGCGCCGCCGGTCGGCACCACAGCAGCGAGAATTGCGCCGAGCTCACGCACCAACTGTCCGGGTAGCGCGAGGTCAGCCAGGTGTTCAAGGCCTCCGCCGATTGGCCCGCCCCCAGTTCGAACAGGTACGGCGTGCGTGCCAGCTGCGGCTTGAGGCCCAATTGCTGGGCTTCGTCGACCAGGCGTGGTGAGTCGCCGCTGTCGGCGAGGAGCAACGCCAACAGATCATCGCAACGCTGGCGTCGCCATTGCTGCTCGGCTTGCTGATGACGATGGCTGACGAGCATTTCGGCGGTCATGCGCACCAATTCGGCATAGGTGCGCAACAGCTCGGGCTCGCCGGTGATGCCCAGTACGCCAATCAGGCGCTGATCGTGCATCAGCGGCAGGTTGATGCCCGGCTGCACGCCCTTGAGGTGCTTGGCGGTCTGCCCGTCGATCTCGACCACGCGACCGTTGGCCAGCACCAATTGTGCGCCTTCGTGGCGGGTGTTGATGCGCTCGGGTTCGCCGCTGCCGAGGATCAGGCCCTGGCTGTCCATGACGTTGACGTTATAGGGCAGGATCGCCATGGTGCGATTGACGATATCCTGCGCCAGGTCATGATCCAGCTCGAACATGCGGCCATCTCCTTGAAAGAAAGTCCTTGAAAGCGTGGTTGTTCATCGGCACAGCGCAAAGCATGCATCACTGTGCGCAAGCACAAAGACAGCACCCCGCCACGTGGCCGAGACTCATTGGGCGATCAACGTTACCCTCGCATCGCAAAAAATCATAATAAAGAGAGACTCCCATGTCACAGAGCGCCGCTGTCACACTGGCCACCGATGACGATAAAAACGCCATCTACAAGCGCATTACCCTGCGCCTGATCCCCCTTCATTTTCATCTGCTATCTGTTCAACTACCTCGACCGGTTCAACGTTGGCTTTGCCAAGTTGCAGATGCTCGATGCGCTGGAATTCAGCGAAACCGTATACGGCCTCGGTGCCGGGATCTTCTTTATCGGCTACGTGCTGTGCGGCGTGCCGAGCAACCTGGCGCTGACCAGGTTCGGTCCACGGCGCTGGATTGCCTTGATGATGATCGTCTGGGGCACACTGTCCACCTGCCTGCTGTTCGTCACCACGCCGACGCATTTCTACACCTTGCGCCTGTTTACCGGTGCGGCTGAAGCCGGCTTCTTCCCCGGTGTGGTGCTGTACCTCTCGCAGTGGTTCCCGACGTTCCGCCGTGGGCGGATCATGGCGCTGTTCATGTCGGCGATCCCGGTGTCCGGTTTGCTCGGCAGCCCGTTTTCCGGCTGGATCCTCAACCACTTCGCCGCCGGCCAGGGCGGCCTGGCGGGCTGGCAGTGGATGTTCCTGCTGCAAGGCATCCCGACCGTGATCCTCGGCGCCCTCGCCTACTTCCTGCTCAGCGACAGCTTTGCCCATGCCAAGTGGCTCAAGCCCCACGAACGCGCCGTGCTGGAAGCCGACCAGGCCACCGACCTGGCCAACAAGCCGAAAACCACCACCGATTCACTCGCCGAAGTGTTCAAGAACCCGGCGATCTGGGCGTTCGGCCTGATCTACTTCTGCATTCAGAGTGGCGTATACGCCATCAACTTCTGGCTGCCGTCGATCATCAAGAACCTGGGTTTCAGCGATAACCTGGTAATAGGTTGGCTCAGTGCGATTCCGTATCTGCTGGCAGCGGTTTTCATGTTGCTGGTGGGCCGCTCGGCGGACTTGCGCAAGGAGCGTCGCTGGCACTTGGTGGTGCCGATGCTGATGGGCGCCATCGGCCTGGTGATCGCGGTGAACTTCGCCACCACGCCGGCCATCGCCATCCTCGGCCTGACCATCGCCACCATGGGCGCCCTCACCGGCCTGCCGATGTTCTGGCCGGTGCCGACCGCCATGCTCAGTGCAGGCGCAGCGGCCGGCGGCCTGGCGCTGATCAACTCCATGGGCCAGATGGCCGGTTTCCTCAGTCCGTATATCGTCGGTTTTGTGAAGGACGCCACCGGGTCCACGGATATGGCGCTGTACCTGCTGGCGGCGGTGATTGTGGCGGGCAGTGTGCTGGCGTTGCGGATGACGCGGACCTTGAAGGTATAACGCGGTCCATGTGGGAGGGGCGGTGCGACGATTCGACTTGCCCCCTCCCACATTTAGCCTGCGTTTACAGCAGGCCACCGCCGTCGATATCAATGACAGCACCGGTCATGTAGCCATTTTCCATGGCCAGCACATACCCCGCCGCCACTTCCTCGGCCTGCCCCACACGTCCCACCGGCAACGCGCCACCTGCCTTGGCAAACATCGCCAGGCGCTGGTCCTCGGCCAACCCCGCATACGCCGGGGTATCAATCACACCGGGACTCACCACGTTGACGCGACGCGGCGCCAACTCCTTGGCCAACTGCTTGCCCAAGGCTTCAGTGGCGGCGTTGATACCGACTTTGATGAACTGCCCCGGTGCCAATTTGCGCCCCAGTTGCCCGGAGGTCAGGCTGATGCTGCCGTGCTCATCGAGGAAAGGCAGCGCGTACTGGATCGCCCGCAAGGCACCCCAGAGTTTCACGTTGAAGTTGTCCTGGGCCTCGCCCAGGTCGGTTTCGGCCAGGGCCTTGGCGCGTACCGAGGGGCCGGAGGTGTACACCAGATGGTCAAAGCGCCCGACGGTTTCGAACAACCGTTGCAGGGACGCGGCGTCGGTGACGTCCACCGGTTCGCTGCGCAGGCCGTTATCGCGGCCAGACGATAGGCGCCGCCCCGCCAGCACCACCTGGGCACCGCGTGCGGCTGCGGCCTTGGCCACGGCTGCACCGATGCCGCTGCTGCCGCCGATGACGATCACCGTTTTGCCGTTGAGTGAGGAATTCATGGGGAAGTGTCCTGGGTTAGAAAGTGAGCGTTCATCATCCCAGCTTGGCAATCAACGAAAAATCCCGGTAAAACGACAGGATCTTTAAAGGATTTTTACAAATGAGCTCAATCCTCGACCTCGAAGTGTTCGCACGCACCGCCGACACCGGCAGCCTGTCTGCCGCCGCACGCGGGCTCGGCCTGACCCCCGCAGCGGCCAGCATTGCCCTCAAGCGCCTGGAAACCCGCCTGGGTACCCGCCTGCTGGCACGCTCCACCCGCAGCATGCGCCTGACCGAAGAAGGCCGGCGTTACCTCGACAGCGTGCGCGAGGCCCTGGCCGCCTTGGCCGAAGGCGAGCAAGCGCTCAAGCAGCAGAGCCAGGGCCTGACCGGCTTGTTGCAGTTGGCCGCACCCTCGGATTTCGGCCGCAATGTGGTACTGGGCTGGCTGGATGAGTTCAAGCTGGAACACCCGCACATCCGCCTGCAACTACTGCTCAACGACAGCAATGCCGACCTGTTCCGCGACACCGTCGACATCGCCCTGCGCTTCGGCGTCCCACGGGACTCCAGCCTGGTGGCGCTGCCGGTGGTGCCCGATCACCAACGCCTGCCCTGCGCCAGCCCCGACTACCTGGCGCGTCACGGCACGCCGCGCATCCCGGCGGAGTTGGCGCAGCACAATACGCTGCGGTACATGCGCCAGGGCCGGGCCAACAGCACCTGGTACTTTCGCCAGGGCACCACGTTGCAGGAAGTCGAAGTGACGGGCGACTACCTGAGCGATGACGGCGAGATTGTGCGGCGCTGGGCACTGGCCGGCCACGGCATTGCCTATAAGGCCAACCTCGACATCGCCCGGGACCTCAAGGCCGGACGGCTGGTGCACCTGTTGCCGGACTGGCAGGGCGAACCCACCCCGTTCAACCTGATGTGCCCGCACCGCCTGCAAGTGTCGGAGCGGGTGAAAGCGCTGCACCGATTTCTGCAAGGGCGTTGCCAGGCCTTGCTGAGTGCATGAAGAAACGCCCCCAGGGCTTGTTCCAGAGCCTGCGAGTCTGGTATTGCATAGGGCACGTCTCACTGCCGCAAGGAGCTTTGCATGATTTACCGCACATTGGGCCAGTCCGGTTTGAAGGTCAGCGCCTTGACCCTGGGCACCATGATGTTTGGCGAACAGACCCACACCGAGGACTCGCTGCGCATCATCGACAAGGCCTGGGACCAGGGCATCAATTTTATCGACACGGCGGATGTCTACACCGGCGGGCGCTCCGAGGAAATCGTCGGCGAGGCCATCGCTCGCCATCGTCAGGATTGGGTGGTGGCGTCGAAAGTCGCCATTGGCCCCACCGAGGGCCTGCCCAACCGCAGTGGCCTGAGCCGCAAGCGCATCTTCAACGCGCTGGAAGCCAGCCTCACCCGCCTCGATACCGACTACCTCGACATCTACTACCTGCACCGCGAAGATCACGACACCCCGCTGGAGGTGACGGTATCAGCCATCGGCGACCTGATTCGCCAGGGCAAGATCCGCTACTGGGGCCTGTCCAACTATCGCGGCTGGCGAATTGCCGAGGTGATCCGCGTCGCCGAACGCCTGGGCGTGGACAAACCGGTGATCAGCCAGCCGTTGTACAACATCGTCAACCGCCAGGCTGAAGTCGAACAGATCACCGCCGCTGCCGCGTACGGCCTGGGCGTCGTGCCTTACAGCCCACTGGCCCGCGGCGTGCTCAGCGGCAAGTACGCACCGGACGTGACACCCGAAGCCGGCAGCCGTGCGGCACGCCAGGACAAGCGCATCCTGGAAACCGAATGGCGCGTGGAGTCGTTGCGCATCGCCCAGCAGATCCAGCAATACACCCAGGGCCGTGGCGTGGGCATTGTCGAGTTTGCCATCGCCTGGGTGCTGAACAACGCGGCGGTGAGCTCGGCGATCGTAGGGCCGCGCACCGAGGCGCAGTGGGATGCCTACACCGGCGCGCTGGACGTGAAGATCACGGCTGAGGATGAAGCGTTCATTGATTCGTTGGTAACGCCGGGGCATTCCTCTACGCCGGGGTTCAATGATGTGGGCCATTTTGTCTCGGGCCGAGTGGCGCGCGCGTAGGCTGATTGACCAATTAAGGGTTGCGCAGCGGCCTTACTGCGGCGAGCGGGCTTGCTGTGGTGAGCGGGCTTGCCCCGCGCTGGGCTGCGCAGCAGCCCTTTAAAGCCGTCGCGTTTTTCCAGGAAAACCTCGTCGCCAGTTATTGGGGCTGCTTCGCAGCCCAGCGCGGGGCAAGCCCGCTCACCACAACAACCACAACAACCACAACAACCACAACAACCACAACAACCACAACAACCACAACAACCACAACAACAACCACAACAACAACACCCCGACTGCCCCTGCCAGGCAGACCCAAGCGGCGGCAGCGAGACATTTTCCTGAAAAACGCCCCAAAACAGCGCAACCCTCTCGCTTCAAAAGCACCATAATCCCCTGTTGAAATTCCCCCTACTTGTTTGAAATCGGTTTTCGCGAGGACAGCGTGTCTAAAGGTGTTGTGTTATCGGTGTCGGCCTCGGTGTTGTTTGCCGTGATGTATTACTTCACGTCATTGCTGACGCCATTGAGCGGGCTGGAAATTTTCGGCTGGCGCATGTTGCTGACCGTGCCGTGCATGACGGTGTTCATGATCGTCAGCGGCGAATGGCGGCGGGTCTGGGAATTGCTGCGAGTGCTGGCGGCCAAGCCTCGGCTGATCGGCGGTGTGGTGCTGTCGTCGGCGTTGCTGGGCGTGCAGTTGTGGTTGTTCATGTGGGCGCCGCTGAATGGGCGCAGCCTGGATGTATCGGTGGGTTACTTCCTGCTGCCGCTGACCATGGTGCTGACCGGGCGCCTGGTATGGGGCGAACAGTTGTCCTACCTGCAAAAGATCGCGGTGTTTTTTGCCGGCCTCGGGGTACTCAACGAGTTGTTCCAGGCCGGCGGGTTCTCCTGGGCGACGCTGGTGGTGATCATCGGTTACCCGCTGTATTTCATTGCGCGCAGATACCTCAAGACCGACCACCTGGGCGGACTCTGGCTGGACATGGCGCTGATGCTGCCGGTGGCCTGGTGGTTTGTGCAAAGCGGCGAACAGGGCTTTGCGGTGATGGATGCCCACCCCAAGCTGTACGGGTTGATCCCGATACTGGGCCTGATCAGCGCCTCGGCGCTGGTGAGCTATATCATCGCCAGCCGCCTGCTGGCGTTCAGCCTGTTCGGACTGCTCAGTTATGTCGAGCCGGTGCTGTTGCTGGTGGTGGCGCTGCTGCTGGGTGAAGGCATCAAGGCCGGCGAATGGTTGACCTACATCCCGATCTGGATAGCGGTCATGGTCCTTGTGTTCGAAGGGGTCAAGCACCTGGTGCGTCAGCGCAGGGCTTGAGCGACGAACAGGCGACAGGCCGCAACAGCGCCTGATGGTGTTGAGTGGCACCCTCATCGTCCAGGGTGGTGAATTCTACCGGCGTGCCGGTCAGGCCCTCGTGAGGCAGCCCGGGCATCGCAATCCGTGCAGTCCCATAGGGCGCGACCATCGGCGGATCTTCACTGCGATGCTCCACTGCGCGGAGTGTCAGTACCACCCCGGACAAGGTCACGTGATAGGGCGTGGGGTTAAGCACCTCCAACCCCGCCTCGCCTCCACCGCTTACGGACCATTGCAGCGCGTGAGCCGCGTCCTGCACCTGCCCCGGCAGTTCGGCGGGCCGGAGGAAAAGCTTGATCCGCGTACGAAAGGCAAATTGCAGGACGTTGGTTTCAGCCGAGGCCTCAACACTCGGCCTGATTGCCAGCACGTTCAGCCAGTACACCGACTCCCGGTCAGCCATCGGCTTCGGCGTTTGATAATGCATGATCCGCAAGGCGCGTCCGGTGCTTGCATTCATGCGAACGATGGGTGGCGTAATCGTGAACGGCACATCACTGTTTTCGGGCGCCGCCGCCGCATCGCCGTCATCGATCCACGCCTGCACCAGGCGCGGACTGTCAGCCTCGTTGTGCAGGTTGATCACCACCGCGCGCGCGGCGCCCGGATAGATGACACGTGTGCGGTCAATCACGATTTCACCCTGCGCGACGATCGCCTGCAGGCTCATCAGCACGCCAAGGCCCCTGCTCCACAGCGCGATGCTCATCGGTAGCTCATTGTGAAGGACGCCAACCCGTTCGCGCTGCCGGGCCGGATCGATGAGCCCGTCTGGATATAACGTGCAGTCAAAGGAATCTGCACGGTTGCATTGCCGGTTGTGCCGACCAGCCACTGGTTCGGGTTGCCAATGGTCGTGGAGTCGGCGCCGTAACGCACCAGTGTGCTCCCCCGCAGTAGTTGCAGTGCGACGCCGCTGGCCACGGAGGTCGGGGTCAGCGACAACACATCGCTGCGATTGGCCGGCGTGGTCTGGTCTGTCACCGTGATAAATACGTCACGCGTAGCACCGCTGGTGCCGCCCGTACATGACAGTGTGATGTTACGGGTCACGCTGCCGGCGAAGCTGCCCACCCCGCGAAAGTCACGTGCAGCCACGGCCGGCATGGGCATTGCAACCGAAGGCGTGGTGATGCTGCAGGTGGGTTTGCGGGGCGCATTGATCGTGATATTGGAAAAGTTCACCGCGTAATAGCCGGCCCCGCTGATGGGCGTGCCGGTGATCGTATACCTTGCAAGGTTCCTGGCGGCGATCGTGCCGCCGGTGATGGGGCCCGTGGCTACAAAGTAGATACGGGTATCAAGCCCGAGGACGATGGGCCTTGCCCTGATATCTCCAACAATCAGTGTGACACCCGCCGTGTTGATAGGCATGAACGGCCGATTCGGGTCCCTCGCCATCATGGCAAACCCGACCCCAGGCACATTGGTGGCGTGCACCGGCATTGAAAGCCCGTTGGCGGAAAATGTCTGGCCCGTCGGCGGGCTATTGACCAGCGCCAGCCTGGCCTGTGCCCCAAAAGCAATGCCAGTGGTACACCGAAGCGCAGATCCTGGAGGGCTGTCAAAGCGATAGCCGCTGGCGGACCCTATCACTTGTCCTACCTGTTGCCCGGCCGCAACGGTGATCGGGGGAATAGTAATATTCACCGACGGGCCGGGGGCGCAGGTGATCGCTTGAGCCTCCAGCGCCACCATCCATCCTCCCAGCAACACGCCGGCAAGCGAATACCTAGTCATGAAAACAGCACCTCTGTCATATCGGATAAGTCTTGCATCGCATCAATCATGAATCGGCGCTCGCTCATGGCTGGCCCGCCACCTGGCGAGCCTGGCTCGCCACACATACCCCTTGCATGAAGTCGGTAGTGACCTGTCGCTGGCCGGCGGTGGCCGGCGGCATGTGGTAGTGGATATCGCACTGCTCGGCGATTTTGCTGCCCCACTTGACGGTCAGGCGGCCTTCCTGCGGGATGTCCCGGACGAAGGCTTTGCTGGCCTGCCCCACCACACCGACCTCACGCCCTTGCCCATCGAATACCTGTGCAGCAAATGGCAGCGGGCTGCCATTCTCGCGAACGCCCTTGACCACCACTGCCCGGCCATTGACCGTGTCGAACTTGACCAGCGATACCGCACCCGAGGTCGGTACGACGTTGCGGGTCGATTCCTGAAGCTCCACATCCAGCGACATGCCTTCCGGATCGATCTCCACCGTATTGTTCTGGAACGCCGTCAGATTGGGCACGACGGCGTATCCCTTGCTGTTGACCCGTGTACCGCCGCCACCGCCAAGCCGGGCGCCTTCGGCTCCCGGCACATGGACCAGCGCCGAGGCTTCGCCCAGGCTTTGCGAGAACGCCACACCGTCGGCGTGCACGACTACTCCGCCGTCGGCGCCGAACGAAAGCTGCGAGCTATCGCGGCTCTGGCCATATCCGGCGCGCAGGTGGGTGGCATCGGTGCGATAACCCGCATAGGTGTTGAACTGGCTGGAGCGCGTGCTATCACTGGTCGCACGGTGGGCGGAAACACCGTAGTTGACCTCGGCGTTCTCGCCCAGGAAGCCGTTGATGCCCACCTGCTGCTGGCTGCCCCGTGTATCGCCGGTATCCCGGGACAGCGAAGTATTGATCGTCGGCGACCTCGACTCACTCCCCAGGGGCATCGATAGCGTGAGCATGTAGCGGTTATCAATGCGCCCGGGTTGACCGATACGCCCGAAGAACACATCGTCACTGAGTTCGCTTTGGGTCAGTTGTCGCGTGTCCTGGACCCTCGAACGTTGCGCCGAAAGGTTCCAGTTGAGCTTGTTCCAGGTCGAGCCGTAGCTGGCGGTGAATGAAACCTGGCGGCCCTCGTTCTCGCCCCAATAGTCGACAGAGCTGCCGTACAGGCTCAGGGTGCCGATGCCCAGTTGCTGGCTGATGGTCAGGTCGAGCCGGCTTTTTTGCCGGGCATAGCCGTTGACATCACCGGAGCCGCTCGCGATCTCACGCACATTCAGGGCATCCGGAAGGTTCAGGTATCCCTCCGTGGAGAATCGATACGCGCCCAGCGCAAAATGCGTCCCCGAGGCCGGCAGGCTTTTGTTGTAGCCAAGCCCGAGGCTTTGCCCGGTCAGGCGTCCATGCTCTGGCACCGCGGTACGTGAGGTGGCGGTGTCCAGCGAAAAGGCGCCGACGGGCGTATTCAACGCAACACCGACCTTTCCCTGCTCATAGCCTTTGGAAAGACTGCCGCCGCCATACACCGTCAGGTCATCGGTCAAGCCGTGTTGCAGAGTGCCTTGAAAGACGCTCGCCCCCTTGGCGTCGATGCCCTTTTGCTGCACCTCACCCAGGGTGGCACTGTATTTTGTCGTGTCGGCCCGCAGCAGCTGCGGGGCCACTGAGTACGGCACGACGAAGGTGTTCCGACGCCCGTCGACTTCGGTCACATTGACGATCAAGTCACCGCCGTATCCGGTGGCATGCAGGTCACTGATGACAAAGGGGCCAGGCGCCACCGTGGTCTCATAAATGGTGTAGCCGTTCTGGCTGACCGTGACCGTTGCATTACTGTCGGCGACACCCCGTACCTGCGGTGCATAGCCTTGCTGCGTCTGCGGGCGCATGCGGTCATCGGTGGCCAGGGTCACGCCCCGCAGGCGGACCCCGTCGACAATCTGTCCGTTGCTGAAGGTGTCTCCCAGGGTCAGTTGTGACTGCCAGGGGATGATACTGCGCTGCACATACGTGGACGTGTTCTGATAAGTCTCGAAGCCTGTGCGATTGCTCCAGGCCTGGGCGCCCTGGTGCCGCAAGCGCCAGGCGCCCAGATTGATCCCCGCATTGAGGCCCAGGTAAGTACGACCGTCACCTTCACCGGCGGTGACTGCGCTGGTGCTGAAGTTGTAATTGAGTAACCCTGCGGCAATCCCCTCATCCAGCGACTCGGGGTCAATGTAGCCACGCATGGAACGCTTCATATAGGCCTGCGGCACGCTGGCGGCCAACTCGAGCGCACCCGGGTCGAAGGTGCTGGATGCCATCGGAATCCACTGCCCCAGGTCGCCGCAGTACTGGCCGGCTGCGGCAGGGTTGCCGACCTCGCGCCCATGGGCCTCGGTATCGACTTTATCCATCGCGATACCGATTTTTTCCAACACTTCGCGACTCAAGCATGGCTGCGCGCCGGCCTTTGCCTGGGCTGCGACGAACTCCACCTCCCTGCGCCCCAATGCCTGGCCGTTGACCACGATATCTACGCGGTACAGGCCGGGGCTCATCGGGTTGCCGGTGTTGAACCGTGACGTGTCGACCGACGACGCCAGGCCACTGGAGAATGCGTTCAGATCAAAGCTCAACTCAGACGCAAGCGCGGCATCGCTTGCCATCACGGCCGCACTCATCAAACCACCCAACATCATCGTGCGAGGCTGGAATGGCAAAATCGGGGCGCAACGATGCACCCTTACCTGGATGTGACTAGGCATAGTTATGACTTCAGTGGACGCTGGGAAATGTACGTTTGCTTGCCATCATCAACGTTCCGGGGACGCGTTCAGCGGTGCAACACAGCAGGCTGCACCGATGAAAAGCCGCCGAAATCGTTGATGTAGGTGAAACTCACCCGTGCATCGGCAGGTATTGCCTTCGCGGCTTTCGGCACCGGTACCTTCAACGTGCCTCCTGGTTCCACCATCCCTTCCGGCAGGATCAGTTTTTTCGCGTTTGGATCGGCGCCCATGAGCAGGGCAATGTCGTTGAAGGTGACGTGATACGCCGATGGGTTATGCACCTGTATCTCGTTGCCCTGGGCGACCCGCGCCAGGGACCAGCGCAACAGCCCGGGCGCCTCCTCGGGTGTTCCGGATAACTGCGCCGGACGAAAAAACACTTTGGTGCGGATACGGAACGCGAACTTGAAGTGGTTCCGCTGATCGTCTTCAAGCGTGGGATCAAACTCACTGGTCGCACCAGGGACCTCAAGTACATTCAACCAGAACAGCGACTCTCTATCCGCAGGCAGCGGTGCCTTGGTGTAGGACAGGCGCATGGACTGGCTTTTGCCTGAGTCCAGGCGAAATACCGGCGGAGACAGCACGAAAGGCACATCGCTCAGCGACGGCGCTGCCTCTGGGTCACCGGCGTCCAGCCATGCCTGGACCAGGCGGGGTGCATGTTTGTCATCATTGGTCACTCGTAGGGTGACCTCGCGTCGCTGCTCGGGGTAAATCTGTCGCGTACCGTCGATAACCACGCCCGCGTGCGCCATGTGCGAGGCCATCCCCAAGGACAGGCTCAGCGCCACGCACATCGCTCGACGACTTAAGATCATCAGTAAATCCTGCATCGGGTAATCCTTGATAACAGTTGTCCTGCGCCCGACCGCCGGGTCGAGCGAGGATCTCAGGCGATGGTCATCTGCGTGGCTGCATCAAGGAAAGGTGACCGAGTACTGCACACTGCTGGTGACATTACCCGCGCCCGCCGCGCCACCGTTGGCGATATAGCGTGCGTAGAACGGCAAGGTCGCCAGGCCATTGGTAACGGTGGCAACGGTCGAGTTGTTGCCGGTGCGCAAGTCCATCGGCGTGGAGGTCGCACCATCGAGGATTTGTACCTCAACCCGCGAGGCCGGCGTTGCCGTGGCCGTGTTACGCAGGTTGCCGGTTGCCGGGTTGATGCCAGGGCTGGTCGGCTCATAACGTACGGCGACCTTGGTACCGTTCGGGCATCCGCCCGAGCCGCCGACATAGACAAAGTAGCGCTTGGCGCCGGCCGTATCGCCTGCGGCCTTGAGGGCCGAGGTTTGCACTCGGTCAAGCACTACCGGGAAGTTGGCGCCCGAACCTGGCGAGGCCCCGGTACCGCCACTGATGGTGCAGGTGGTGCCACTGACCGAGCCCGTGATCGTGATGGTACCGTCTGCCGCATAAGCGGAGCTGGCGGCAAAGCCGCAAAAGGCCAGCACTGCAGCCGCCAGAGTTTGTTTTGTCATAGTCAGTCTTTCCTTAAAGTTGGGTTCGCGGAATGCACGGTTGCGACACAGGAGAACATCAGCTCTTGCGCCCCCCATGTGTGGATATCGCGATCAATCGGGTTCCCAGGCCTGGAAAAGTCGTTTGTTTCAAGCTCGTTCTGAATTGGCAGGCAAAAAAAATGCTCCGTACCTTGGGATACGGAGCATGTTCGTCAAGCACCTGGGCAGCCTGCCAGGCCCCACATGGATCAGTCGGCGGTCAACACACCACGACGTACCTGGTCCCGCTCGATGGACTCGAACAGCGCCTTGAAGTTGCCCTCGCCAAACCCATCATCGCCCTTGCGCTGGATGAACTCGAAGAACACCGGGCCCATCAGGGTTTCCGAGAAGATCTGCAGCAACAGGCGCTTGTCGCCTTCGATGGACGAGCCGTCCAGCAGGATGCCCCGCGCCTGCAGCTGATCCACCGGTTCGCCGTGGTTCGGCAGGCGACCTTCGAGCATTTCGTAGTAGGTGTCCGGCGGTGCGGTCATGAAGCGCATGCCGATCTTCTTGAGTGCGTCCCAGGTCTTGACCAGGTCGTCGGTGAGGAACGCGACGTGCTGGATGCCCTCGCCATTGAACTGCATCAGGAACTCTTCGATCTGCCCGGCGCCCTTGGACGACTCTTCGTTCAGCGGGATGCGGATCATGCCGTCCGGGGCGCTCATGGCCTTGGACGTCAGGCCGGTGTATTCGCCCTTGATATCGAAGTAGCGCGCTTCACGGAAGTTGAACAGTTTCTCGTAGAAGCCGGCCCAGTAGGCCATGCGCCCGCGATAGACGTTGTGGGTCAGGTGATCGATGACCTTGAGGCCGGCGCCTTGCGGGTTGCGCTCGACGCCGTCGAGGTAGACGAAGTCGATGTCATAGATCGAGCTGCCCTCACCGAAACGGTCGATCAGGTACAGCGGCGCGCCGCCGATGCCCTTGATGGCCGGCAGGTTCAGCTCCATCGGGCCGGTTTCGATATGGATGGGCTGGGCCCCCAGTTCCAGGGCGCGGTTGTAGGCTTTTTGCGAGTCCTTGACGCGGAACGCCATGCCGCACACCGACGGGCCATGCTCGGCGGCGAAGTAGGAGGCGATGCTGTTGGGCTCGTTGTTGAGGATCAGGTTGATCTCGCCCTGGCGGAACAGTTGGACGTTCTTGGAGCGGTGATTCGCGACTTTGGTGAAGCCCATGATCTCGAAGATCGGCTCCAGGGTGCCCGGGGTCGGCGATGCGAATTCGATAAATTCAAAGCCCATCAGGCCCATTGGGTTTTCATAGTGGTCGGTCATGGCCGGCGCCTCATCATTCTTGTGGGTAGCAATTGGTTATGTGCGAGCAAGGATGAGGTCGGAGGGCGGCGCGCAGGAAAGGCCTCGCACACTGCGGGCGAGGAAGTCACCAAAGATGAGGGGGGAGCCGAGTAGCTTCATGGTTACATCAGTCTCTGACGGCCGAGGCTTGCGTGAGCGCAAGTCCATATTCTTGTATGCGTAAATCGATTCTACACAGCGTAACTGCATTTGTCCGTACTCTTATCAAATCCCCATTGCCCTGGGCTGTGCAAGGGGTTTGTTGCACAGGTAGATCCCCAGCAGGATGACGGCCCCGCCCGCCAGGATGGGCGCCGTCAGTTGCTCCCCCAGCAGCAAGACACCGCAGATCACCGCCGTCAGCGGGTTGAGTGCGATAAACACGCCGGAGCGCGTCGCGCCGATACGCCGGATGCCGTCGTAGTAACCGATATACGCCAGCGCCGAGCCCAACACGCCGAGATAGGCCAGGCAGAGCCACTGGGTGAGTTGCAAGCGGCCGAGCGCTTCTACGCTGACGCTTGCGGTGACAAACGCGGTGCAGGTCAACATCAACGTGCCCAGCAGCACCGACCACGTGACCGTCTGCAATGGCCCCAGGCTTTGGTTGAGCCCCCGCGCGCACAACGAATAAACGCCCCACCCTGCCACACAACCCAGGATCAGCAGGTCACCGATCCAGGCATCGGCGGTGGCCTGCAACAACTGCGGGTTACGACTGACAATGACCGTCCCGGCACCGACCAGGCACAACAGGATCCCCAGCAGCTTGATCCGACTCAGCCGCTCCTTGAATAACAGCCAGCTCGCCAGGCCGATCACCGCCGGGTTCAACGCCACGATCAACGAAGCCCGCGACGCATTGATGTACTGCAACCCATAGAAGAAGCACAGGTTGTAGAAAAAAATCCCGCAGAAGCCCAGCACCGCCAGTTGCGCAAACTGCCGAAGGTTCGGGCGTAACAGTCGAATACGCGCGCAGGCCATGAACAGCAACAACGCCAGGCTGGCGAGGATAAAACGCAGGCTGGCGGCCAGCAGCGGATTGAGGTGGTCGGCCAGGAAGCGCCCGGCGACAAAGGTGCCGCCCCAGATCATGATGACGACGGCGAGTTTGCAATAAGTCAGGTAATCGGAGGCGGGATGCATGGGGATGGCTCTAGGTACGGAGAGAATTGACGTATTCTTCAGCTAATATCTGATCATCGTAAAATGAGCTTTCACTCATGACCCTGACCCAATTGGAAATCTTCTCGCTGGTCGCCGAGCTGCAGGGCTTCACCAGTGCCGCCCACCGCCTGGGCATCAGCCAGTCGGCGGTGTCCCATGCCATCAAGGCCCTGGAGCAGGAGCTCGGTGTGGAGCTGTTTCGCCGCCACCAGTCGCAGGTAGAACTCAGCGACATCGGCCGGCAATTACTCGGACGTGCCCGTGCCATGCTCGGCCTGGCCAACACCCTGCAACAAGAAGCGGCCGATGCCCGGGGCATGCGGCGCGGTACCTTGCGCATCGGCTCGTTCGGGCCGACCGCGTCGATTCGCCTGCTGCCCGCCATCCTCAGCCAGTTTCGCAGCGCCCATCCGGGGATTGAGGTGCATGTGGACGAAGGCCCCGACCGCCAGGTGCTGCAGTGGCTGGATGAGCGACGGATCGATGTGGGCTTTGTGGTGCTGGAACAGGAGCGCTACGACACCTTTGCCGTGTTCGAGGACCAGATGGTGGCGCTGCTGCCGGCAGATCATCCATTGGCTGCGCGGGACACCCTGGCCCTGCAGGACTTGTGCGACGATGCCTTTATCCTGACCGAAGCCGGCTCCTCGGAACTGGTCACCCGCCTGTTCGACGCCGGACAACTGCGACCAAGGATTCGTTATCGCTGCGCACAACTGCTGAGCACCCTGGAAGCGGTCAGCCGTGGCGATGGCCTGAGCATCGTCGCCGAAGCGTCGCTGCCCCAGGCACTTGATATGCGCTATGTGAAGCGACCGCTCTCGCCCCGTGTGCCGCGCCAGATCGGCCTGGCGGTGCTGGATCGTCGGCAGTCGTCACCGGCCACCCTGGCCTTTATCGAGATTGCGCAAGGCCTTGTCAGGGCGAGCAAATTCCAAGCGGGCCATCTATCATCGGAACATTCCCCGCCGGCCTGCCGGTAAAGCCCTCTCCCTGCGCAACAGGCCTGAACCCATGCCCCTCACTGTCAAAGGCCCGCGAAGACTTCTTACCCGCTATGCGATCAGCCTGTTGGCGGGTGTGCTGCCGATCCTGCTGGGTGCGGCCATCCTGTATTGGCAAGCCGAACGCACCCTCGAACAAAGCACGGCGCAAACCGCCCAGGAAGCCGTACGTCAATTCGACCTGATGCTCGACAATACCGCCCTCGCCGCCCAGGCCTTGCTGCCCCTGGCCGGACAACCGTGTGACAGTGGCGCGCAACTGGCGTTGCGTGAACAGGTCACGCGCCGGCCGTTTGTGCGGGCGACGACCTTGTCCTGGCAGAAAAACATCTATTGCAGCTCCCTGTTCGGCAGCAACTACGAGTCACCGGTAAACCCGGATGACTACGTCGATGGCCGCCTGTGGCTGATGAACGGCAACCCGGTTACGCCGGATACCGCGCTGCTGGTCTACCGCCTGGTCGACGGGGACAAAGCGGCGTTTGCCTCGATCGACGGCTATCACCTGACCAACGCCCTGCGCCTGATCAGCCGCTATGCCCAGCTTGTGCTGCAAGTCGGGCCTCACTGGCTCGGCGCCGATGGCAACGTGCACGACACCGCCGTCCCGGTATTTGCCGTGGCCCATCATCATCTGGCGTCCGAGCGCTATCGCTACAGCGTCGACGCCGGCATGCCGGCCGGTGAGGTGTGGCGCTATATGCAGGCACGTTACCCGGCGCTGTTCAGCCTGGTGGTGTTCTTTGGCGTGCTCGCGGGCCTGCTTGCGCACTGGCTGCAAAAGCGCTCCTCGGCGCCCACCCATGAGCTGCAGCGGGCGCTGGGGGCCAATGAGTTCATCCCGTACTTCCAGCCGGTGGTGCGCGGTGACACCCGCGAATGGGCCGGCTGCGAAGTGCTGATGCGCTGGCAGCACCCCAAGGAAGGCCTGGTCCGGCCCGATCTGTTTATCCCGCTGGCCGAACATTCCGGCCTGATCGTACCGATGACCCGCGCCCTGCTGCGCCAGACCGCCGTCCAACTGGCGCCCCATGCGACGCAGTTCACCCCGGGCTTCCATATCGGCGTGAATATCACCGCGCGCCATTGCCACGACCTTGCACTGGTGGAGGATTGCCGTGAATTTCTCGCCGCCTTTGCGCCGGGCCAGGTGACCTTGGTGCTGGAGCTGACCGAGCGCGAGTTGATCGAGCCCACGGATATTACCCGTCGACTGTTCGACGCCCTGCATCAACTGGGCGTGATGATTGCCATCGATGACTTTGGTACCGGTCACTCCAGCCTGGGTTATTTACGTAACTTCAATGTGGACTACTTGAAGATCGACCAGAGTTTTGTCGCCATGATCGGTGCCGATGCACTATCGCGGCATATTCTGGACAGCATCATCGAATTGTCCGGCAAGCTGGACCTGGGCATCGTTGCCGAGGGTGTAGAGACTGCCGAGCAGTGCGAATACCTGGCCGCTCACGGCGTGGATTTCCTCCAGGGCTACCTGTTTGGAAAGCCATTACCCAGCGATGAATTCATTAAAAATCTGGCCAGCCATTCAATAGCCATGCACTAGCGGCGTTGAAATAATGTTAATACGACAAAAGACGTGATTTACTCGTGGCGGATTAACTACTACAATTTTTCTTGCCTGTGCAGAACTCGCAGGACGACTTCTTCTGTGAGTCGCCTTAACGCTATTGGCTTATAGCTTTGTCTGTAGTTGACATCAGCCAAATACACTATTGGAGTATAGATTTTGTCCAGACTCGCCGAATTTCGCGCAGCAGAAAAAGCCCTTCAAGAGCAGCTCGCCCAGCTGGAGTCCCTGAAGAACGACGCCGGCCTGAAGAAAGAAATCGAATTCGAAGAAAAGCTTCAAGGACTGATGAAAACCTACGGCAAAGGCCTGCGCGACATTATCCTGATCCTTGATCCAAACCCGGGCAAGACCAGCGCTGCCGCCGCCAGCGCACCCAAACAGCGCCGTGCGCGCGTGGTCAAGGTTTACCACAACCCGCACACTGGTGAACTGATCGAAACCAAGGGCGGTAACCACCGTGGCCTCAAGGCCTGGAAAGAACAGTATGGCGCGGCCACTGTAGACTCCTGGCTTCGCGGCTGATCGCAGCGCACTAACAAAGAGCCCCGCACATGCGGGGCTTTTTTATTCAAGGGCTCGAAACCGAACTTAAATAACATTTCACCTTGTTGAGAATCGACGGGCGAAACGCACTTAAAGTTTGAGGCTGGCGCGCACCGAACTGACTTCATCCTTGCTGGCTTCGTAAGCGTCGGCTTGACCCGCGTATGAAAAAACATACGCTTTATCGGTATCAACAGCCCCCACCAATGTTTGCGAAAGGACGTGCCGTCCATTCTCGGTAATCACACAGGTAGTTTCCACGGCCTCAAGGCGACTCAGTGTTGTCGAGTGCATCTTGCTGCACACACTTTGATAACCGCCCTGGGCAAAATCCTTCTGGATGGACTTGCGCATCTCCAGCAATACGCCCTGAAGATTAACGTTATGCCCGGCCTCGATCGGCGTCCCCGTCAACTCCATCACCATCAATGTGTTGCCATTTTCGTCGTTCTTGATCGCACGCTGCCGCGAGACCGGCTGCGGGGTGGCCGGCGCGGCGCCGTCGGGCACCACTTCCTCGACCTGCCAGCCGCTGGGCCAGTGAATTTCCGGGTCGCCCGCCCACACCCAGGGGCTGGCCAACAGCAAACACAGAGCGCTCAACAGCGGTATACGACATTCGATCATTGCAAAAGACACCCAAGGTTCAAGCGACAAAGTGTGAGCCCCGCCACCGGCCGGTCGCAAGACCTGCGCGCGCTTTTTCATTTGGCGCAGCAAGCGGGCCTTGCGTATCATGGCCCGGCTGCACGGACGCCAGCCGCAAGCCAAGGGAACGCTCCTCGCACCTGGAGCCGCGTTTGCCCCATTTTTTTCTGGAGGGCCCATGAGCCTGCACGAACTGAACACCTTCCCGGGCGTCACCGCCCAACCCGATACCGCCACCTCGAACTTCGTGTTCAACCACACCATGCTGCGGGTCAAGGACATCACCAAGTCCCTGGACTTCTACACCCGCGTCCTGGGTTTTTCCCTGGTTGAAAAGCGCGACTTCCCGGAAGCCGAATTCAGCCTGTACTTCCTGGCCCTGGTGGACAAATCCCAGATCCCGGCCGACGCCGCCGCGCGCACCCAATGGATGAAGTCGATCCCGGGCATCCTGGAACTGACCCACAACCACGGCACCGAAAACGATGCCGACTTCGCCTACCACAACGGCAACACCGATCCACGGGGCTTCGGCCATATCTGCATCTCGGTGCCCGATATTGTCGCCGCATGCGAACGCTTCGAAGCATTGGGCTGCGATTTCCAGAAACGCCTGAGCGATGGCCGCATGAAAAGCCTGGCGTTCATCAAGGACCCGGATGGGTACTGGGTTGAGATTATTCAGCCAGCACCGCTGTAAGTTTCTAACGCACAACGAAAAACCCCATGATCACTCATGGGGTTTTTCGTTTCAGGACCTGGGCTTAGGCCGGAGCGGAGGTACGGATCAAGTGATCGAAAGCACTCAGGGAAGCCTTCGCGCCCTCGCCTACTGCAATCACGATCTGCTTGTACGGCACGGTCGTCACGTCACCGGCGGCGAATACCCCTGGCAGTGAAGTTTCGCCACGGGCATCGACAATGATCTCGCCACGGGGGGTCAGTTCCACAGTGCCTTTAAGCCAGTCGGTGTTGGGCAGCAAGCCGATCTGTACAAAGATGCCTTCCAGGTCGAGGGTCTTGAACTCACCGGTATCGCGGTCCTTGTAGGCCAGGCCTGTCACTTTCTGGCCATCACCTTTGACTTCACTGGTCAGCGCGCTGGTGATCACGTCAACGTTAGGCAGGCTGTACAGCTTGCGCTGCAATACCGCATCGGCGCGCAGCTTGCTGTCAAACTCCAGCAAGGTCACATGGCTGACGATACCGGCCAGGTCGATGGCTGCTTCAACACCGGAATTACCGCCGCCGATCACCGCCACACGCTTGCCCTTGAACAACGGACCATCGCAGTGCGGGCAGAAGCACACGCCCTTGGCCTTGTATTCCTGCTCGCCCGGCACCCCCATTTCGCGCCAGCGGGCGCCGGTGGCCAGGATCACGGTCTTGGACTTGAGGGTCGCACCGCTTTCAAAGCGAATTTCGTGCAGGTCACCGGGATTCTTCGCCGGCACCAGGCTGCTGGCGCGCTGCAGGTTCATGATGTCCACGTCGTACTGACGCACGTGGGCTTCCAGGGCGCTGGCCAGTTTCGGCCCTTCGGTTTCCTGCACCGAGATAAAGTTCTCGATGGACATGGTGTCCAGCACCTGGCCGCCAAAGCGTTCGGCGGCAACACCGGTGCGGATGCCTTTACGTGCGGCGTAGATGGCGGCTGCGGAACCGGCTGGGCCACCGCCGACGACCAGCACATCAAAAGCCTCCTTGGCGCTGATTTTCTCGGCGGCTTTTTCAATGCCGCTGGTGTCGAGCTTGGCGAGGATTTCTTCCAGGCCCATGCGGCCCTGGCCGAAGTTCACACCATTCAAGTAGACGCTCGGCACCGCCATGATCTGACGCTCGTCGACTTCAGCCTGGAACAGCGCGCCGTCGATGGCGACGTGGCGGATATTCGGGTTGAGCACGGCCATCAGGTTCAGCGCCTGGACCACGTCCGGGCAGTTCTGGCAGGACAGCGAGAAGTAAGTCTCGAAGCTGAACTCGCCTTTAAGGGCGCGGATCTGTTCAATCACTTCGACACTGGCCTTCGACGGGTGGCCACCGACTTGCAGCAGGGCCAGCACCAACGAAGTGAATTCATGGCCCATGGGGATGCCGGCGAAACGCAGGCTGATATCGGCACCCGGGCGGTTGATGGAGAACGATGGCTTACGCGCATCATCGCCATCGGTCTTCAGGGTAATCAGCGTGGTGAGGCTGGTTACGTCCTGCAGAAGGGCGAGCATTTCCTGGGATTTCGCGCCGTCGTCGAGGGAGGCGACGATCTCGATCGGCTGGGTGACCCGTTCCAGGTATGACTTCAACTGAGCTTTAAGATTGGCGTCCAACATACGGGCGATTTCCTATTAATTCGGTTTATTGCAGACAAAAAAACGCCCGAGCGACTATCGCCCGGGCGTTTTGAGGGCGGATGCAGCTTACTTAAGTGCGGAGTTCCGCCCTTGATACGTCTTCACAGACTTAGATCTTGCCGACCAGGTCCAGGGACGGCGCCAGAGTGGCCTCGCCTTCTTTCCACTTGGCTGGGCAGACTTCGCCTGGGTGGGCAGCCACGTATTGAGCGGCCTTGATCTTGCGCAGCAGCTCGGAAGCGTCACGGCCAACACCGCCGTCGTTCAACTCAACGATCTTGATCTGACCTTCCGGGTTGATCACGAAGGTACCGCGGTCAGCCAGGCCAGCTTCTTCGATCAGCACGTCGAAGTTGCGGGAGATGGTCAGGGTCGGGTCGCCGATCATGGTGTACTGGATTTTGCCGATGGCTGGCGAAGTGTTGTGCCAGGCAGCGTGGGCAAAGTGGGTGTCGGTGGACACGCTGTAGATTTCCACGCCCAGTTTCTGGAATTCGGCGTAGTTGTCAGCCAGGTCTTCCAGCTCGGTTGGGCAAACGAAGGTGAAGTCGGCTGGGTAGAAGAACACGACCGACCATTTGCCTTTCAGGTCAGCGTCGGTCACATCTACGAAGTTGCCGTTTTTGTATGCAGTTGCTTTGAACGGTTTTACTTGGCTGTTGATGATAGGCATCGTTGACTCTCCGTCAGGGGTTAAGAAGTTGATGAGGTGAATCCTACCCACTCTCCCGGCGGATGGCTCATTGGCAAACCTGATGCTGACGATTGGTTTTCCCTATCAGGTGACGGTATTAATAGAAGAAATCTCAAAGCAGCGGTTGAGTAGCCAATGTCATGCCGAGAAAGGGCGTCGCTTCAACATAGCGCATGGCGGATTTCATGTCGCTCCAGCCGACGTAACTCATCAACGACTTCAAGTCCCACCCGCTGGAATGGGCCCAGGTGGCAAAGCCCCGGCGCAGCGAGTGACTGGTGTACTGCTCGGCGGCGATGCCCGCACGCTCAAGCGCCTGGCGCAGCAGCGGTATCACGCTGTTGGGGTGCAAGCCCCCCTCCCCCAGGTTTCCCCAGCGATCGATACCGCGGAATACCGGACCGCGCACCAGGGCCGAGGCGCTGAGCCATTCGCTGTAGGCCTGCACCGGGCAGAGGCGCAGCAGCGCCGGCGTGTGATAGGTCTTGCCGAGGTTGTCGCGGTCACTTTTGCTGCGCGGCAGGTACAGGCGGATGCCTGCACCGGGTGTGGCCTGTACATGTTCGATGCTCAAGCGACACAACTCATCGCTGCGAAAACCACGCCAGAAGCCCAGCAGAATGAGTGCAGTGTCACGCCGGGCCCGCAGCAATCGCGGCTGGTCATGTGCCTCAACGGCCTCTCGCGCTTCAGCCTCGAGGGAGGCCACGACCTGCTCCAGATGCCTGAGCTGCAACGGCTCGGCCTGCTTCTCCTGCGCCGGGTGCACGGCACGAATGCCCTTGAGCACCTTGCGCACCACCGGCGCTTTCGTCGGATCGGGAAAGCCCTGGCTGGTATGCCATTGCGCCAATGCCGAGAGCCGCAACTTCAAGGTGTTGACTGCCAGCACGCCGGCATGCGCCACCAGGTAACGAGCCACGCTATCGCTGGTGGCCGGCAGAAATCCGCCCCAACTGACTTCGAAGTGTTCGATCGCCGCACGATAGCTGCGGCGCGTGTTATCGCGGGTGGCGGCGTTGAGGTAAAGGTCCAGATCGCTCATGGGAGGCCTATTTGTACTGCTGGCAGAGATGTAAGCGCTCCAGTCGCTTATGACACGGGATAATACGCCAATATCCCATCTGTTAAATCATGAATTTGAACAGGTTTTTATTCGTGATACAGTATGTATCTACATAATACATACCACAGTACTAAATCGACGGAGACCCCATGGCTCGCGGCGGCATTAATAAAGCAGTAGTTCAAACGGCACGCCTGGCGATCCTCGCCCGTGGCGAGAACCCCAGCATCGACGCGGTACGCATCGAGATGGGCAATACCGGCTCGAAAACCACTATTCACCGCTATTTGAAGGAGCTGGACGACAGCGAAGCCCGCCTGACCATCACCGAAGCGCCGATTGACGACGAATTGGGCGAACTGGTTGCACGCCTGGCGCAGCGCTTGAAGGACAAGGCTCAAGAGCCGATTGACCTGGCCCTGGCGCAGTTCGAACAGCAAAAAACCGCCCTGCTCGCCCAGATCGAGGCGCTTGAAGAAGCTCACGGCGAACTCAAGCAACAATTCGATATTCAGGCGGCTGCACTGGCAGAAGAAAGCGCTGCCCTGCAAACCACCAGTACCAGCCTGCAAACTGAACAAACGCGCAACGCCGGCCTCAGCCAGGCCTGCAGTGATTACGAACTGCGGATCAATGACAAGGATGAGCAGATTCGCTCGCTGGAAGAAAAGCACCTGCATGCCCGCGAGGCACTGGAGCACTATCGCAATGCGATCAAGGAGCAGCGCGAGCAGGAGCAACGGCGCCACGAAGGCCAGCTGCAGCAAGTACAGGCAGAGCTGCGCCAAGCCCAGCAAAGTGCAATGGTTCGCCAGGACGAAATTACCCAGTTGCACCGCGACAACGAGCGCCTGCTGATCGAGCACCGAGTGACGGCAAAGGAATTGGCTGCGCTGCAGGAGGAAACCCGCAAAGGTCAGGCCCAGCAACTGAAACTGAGCGAACACGTGAGCCAGATCGACAGCGAGCGCACTCTCCTTCAGGAGCGCCTGCGGGTGGCCTTGCTTGAAAGTGAGTCACGCCAACAAGCGCTGGCTGAGCACGGGCACACCAACAAGCGCCTGGAACTGGAGCTTATGAAGGCCCACGCCACTATCGAAGCGTTGCGCCTGGCCGCCGCCGTTGCGACGGCGCCAGAGGCAACACCGCCAGCCTGATCAGTCAGCCACAGGCGTGCGCATGGTGACGAACTCTTCCGCCGCCGTGGGATGCACGCCGATGGTTTCATCGAAGTGCTGCTTGGTCGCGCCGGCCTTGAGCGCGATCGCCAGGCCCTGGACGATCTCGCCTGCGTCCGGACCGACCATGTGGCAGCCCAACACCTTGTCGGTGTCGGCGTCGACCACCAGTTTCATCAAGGTTTTTTCCTGGCACTCGGTCAAGGTCAGCTTCATCGGGCGGAACCGGCTTTCGAAGATCTGCACCCTGTGTCCGTTCTTCTTCGCCTCCTCCTCCGTCATGCCGACCGTACCGATATTCGGCAGACTGAATACCGCTGTCGGAATCATCGCGTAATCCACCGGGCGGTAGTGCTCGGGCTTGAACAAGCGACGCGCTACGGCCATGCCCTCGGCGAGGGCCACCGGCGTCAGTTGCACACGGCCGATCACATCACCGATCGCCAGGATCGACGCTTCGGTGGTCTCGTACTGGTCGTTCACCTGGACGAAACCGCGCTCATCCAGTTTCACGCCGGTATTTTCCAAGCCCAGGTTATCCAGCATCGGACGCCGGCCGGTGGCATAGAACACGCAATCGGCCTCCAGCACGCGACCGTCTTTCAAGGTCGCCTTGAGGCTGCCATCGGCTTGCTTTTCAATGCGTTCGATGTCCGCATTGAATTGCAGGTCGAGGCCGCGCTTGGTCAACTCTTCCTTAAGGTGTGTGCGCACTGAACCATCAAAGCCACGCAGGAACAGGTCGCCGCGATACAGCAATGACGTCTGCGCGCCCAGGCCATGGAAAATCCCGGCGAACTCAACCGCGATATAGCCGCCACCTACCACCAGCACACGCCTGGGCAACTCTTTGAGAAAGAACGCCTCATTGGAGCCTATGGCGTGCTCACGTCCCGGAATATCAGGAATCTGCGGCCAGCCCCCGGTAGCGATCAGGATGTGCCTGGCCGTAAAGCGCTCGCCATTGATTTCCACCTGGTGCGGATCAACCAGGCGCGCATGCCCCTCATGCAGGGTCACGCCGCTGTTGACCAGCAGGTTGCGGTAGATGCCATTGAGGCGATTGATCTCGCGATCCTTGTTGGCGATCAGGGTCGCCCAATCAAAACTCGCTTCACCCAGGGACCAGCCAAAGCCACTGGCTTGCTCGAAGTCTTCGGCAAAATGTGCGCCGTACACCAACAGTTTCTTCGGCACGCAGCCAACGTTTACGCAGGTACCACCCAGGTAGCGACTTTCCGCCACGGCCACCTTGGCCCCAAAGCCCGCAGCAAAGCGCGCCGCGCGAACACCGCCGGAACCGGCGCCAATTACATACAGGTCAAAATCGTAGGCCATTTCATTCTCCTCGGCAGGACATCAGCATACCGACTTACATGGGACTGAAAAACGAAAAAGCCACCCGAAGGTGGCTTTTTCAAAGGCAGGCCTGCGTGAATCAGTAAGCCTTGCCGGTCTTGTAGAAGTGCTCGTAGCAGAAGTTGGTGGCTTCGATGTAGCCTTCGGCGCCACCGCAGTCAAAACGACGACCCTTGAACTTGTAGGCGATCACGCAGCCGTCTTTGGCCTGCTTCAACAGGGCGTCGGTGATCTGGATCTCGCCACCCTTGCCTGGCTCGGTTTCTTCGATCAGCTTGAAGATGTCCGGGGTCAGAATGTAACGACCGATGATCGCCAGGTTCGACGGTGCATCTTCAGGCGCCGGCTTCTCGACCATGTCGCGTACGCGGATCAGGCCATCACCAATGTCGTCACCGGCAATCACGCCGTACTTGTTGGTCTCTTGAGGATCGACCTCTTGAACCGCAACGATGGTGCAACGGTATTTCTGGTACAGCTTGACCATCTGGGTCAGTACGCCGTCGCCTTCCAGGTTCACACACAGGTCGTCCGCGAGTACTACGGCGAACGGCTCGTCACCGATCAATGGGCGGCCGGTCAGGATGGCGTGGCCGAGGCCTTTCATCTGGGTCTGGCGGGTGTAGGAGAACGAGCACTCGTCCAGCAGCTTGCGGATGCCGACCAGGTATTTTTCCTTGTCGGTGCCCTTGATTTGGTTTTCCAGCTCGTAGCTGATGTCGAAATGGTCTTCCAGTGCGCGCTTACCGCGACCGGTGACGATAGAGATTTCGTTCAGACCGGCATCCAATGCCTCTTCGACGCCGTACTGAATCAGTGGCTTGTTTACCACCGGCAGCATCTCTTTGGGCATGGCCTTGGTCGCTGGCAAGAAGCGAGTGCCGTAACCGGCTGCTGGGAACAAGCATTTCTTGATCATATAAGTCCTTACAAAGGGCTGTGCGTACGGAATTCGGCGCAGTCTAATCAGGCCGCAGTCACCTTACAATGGGTCCTGCTGGCGTTGCGATGTCATCATAGAGAAAAAATGTCGGCGTAAGTTCCGCAGATCTCACAAAGAGCAGCCCCGCCTGCACGCTAAAAAAGTCCGTCCCCTCATGTTTAAAGGGGTTGCAACCCTTTTAACACGCTTTTCAGCCCAGAACACTGACTTGGAATAACTTGCGCGGTCCTGGAACATTTGGCGCTATCATTGCATCCTTGAATCAGACCACGAGATTGTTAATAGATGTCAGAACCAAAAGGCGTGAACGGCTACCTGATCACCAAGCGAGCAGACGGCTGGCACCTGATCAATTTCCATGGAGACAGCGTCGCGGGCGTTTTCGAGACCGAAAGCATGGCGATCGCGGTCGCCGAAGTGTTTGTTGACGAAGCGGGCCACGCGTCGAGCAAAAGGCCGAAGGGCAAGTAAGCCTGCAGCCCTGCGCCAAAAGCCCCGACTCACGGGGCTTTTTTGGTTTTGCCTGTACCTAGATGGCAGTTCGCTATAATCTTCAAGAAACGCCCCACGACAGTGTCAGCGCCCCTCCCACACCCTCGACGACGAACACACATGAACAAATTTCTGGCACTGACTGCGGTACTGGCACTCGCCGGCTGCACCACCACTTCCGATGTCTACCTCAAGAACGGCGAGCAAGGCCTGACCATCGACTGTTCAGGCGAAGCCAACTCCTGGGCCAGTTGCTACGAAAAAGCCGATGCCTCCTGCGCAGGCACCGGCTATCGCATTGTCGGCACCGAGGGCACGCCATCACTGAAGGAAAGCGACAAGACCCTGGGCCAGGATGTGGGCAACTACAAAAGTCGCAGTGTGGTGGTGGTCTGCAAATAACCCCAGGGGTTACAGGTGGATCTCGGCGAATTTGATCCCCAGTTCCCGAAGGATTTCGCTCAGCTCGTCAAGACTGGCAAAGGATTCGACTTCATCCTGATCATCCACCAGAAAAAAGCTGCGACCGCCGCTTTTCTTGAAGAAGACGATCCATTCGCCCAGGTCGGCGGGGTTCTGGATGACATGGGTGGCCGAGATTTCACCCTCGGCATGGCGGGCCTTGACGTGTTCACGCTTCATATCGGCTTTCCCCAGCGGCCTCAACCGGAAATGCACTCTTCCCCGGCTTTTTTCACATCACCCGGGCGGATCGGCACGTTGGACATGCTCTCGTAGAGCTTGATGCTGCTACCGCTGGAGCGCTCTTCAATTTCGAAAATAGCCGAAGGATCGGCGGAAAATTTCTGCGGCACGATAACCTGCACACCATCTTTATGCGGTTCAATCTGCGGCGGCCGACGAGTAGCCGACAGTTTCCTTACCACACACGCGGCATACTCCTGGGGTTTTTTCCCGGAAATGACGGCCAACGTCGGCGGGGTCTGCTTGATATCTGCAACCGAAGCACACCCACCTATCGCCAAGGCCAGAACCAACACACTCCACTTCATACAAAACCTCCAATAAAGACCCTACGACAGCGGAGATGGTAATTTTCTCCCGCCCACGTAGGATTTATCCCTGATAACTCGGTAAATAACTGTTTTAAATTGTCGACGCCATTGAAGACGGGCCGATAATAAACGCGCTGGGGCTGATAAACTCTATCTTAACCTACGTATCATTCTGATTTTGCAGAAAAAGCCCTTCTGGAGACACCCTCATGAAATTTATCCACCAGCGCGAGCACCTCAACGAGGGAGACATTGTCGTCATCGAATGCTCGCAGACTTGCAATATTCGCCTGATGAGCGACGCGAACTTTCGCAGCTTCAAGAATGGCGGTCGCCACACATACCACGGCGGCGCCTTCGACACGTTCCCCGCCAAGATCACCGCACCCAGCACCGGGTTCTGGAACATCACCCTGGACGTGGTGACGCGTCGCGCGATCAGCGTCACCCGCAAGCCGGCGCTGTCCCACAAGATTCGCATCGTACGTCGCACCAGCACCAAGCTGAGCTGACTCGAAGACGCCAGAGGAAATCACCGTGACTGCTACCACCAAATACGTAATCAAGTACAAGCTCAACGGCGAACGCCGCTTCGAGTTCGCCCAACTGACGAACAATAGCGTGGAAGAGGCCTTGCAGGCCTTGGCGAAAATCCACGATGCCAGCGATGTCATCACCGACATCAACGTGAGCAAGGCGCTGTAAGGCAATGCCCGGCCCCACTGATGACCTGTTCGCCGATGACGCCCTGCAACAACCCGCAGCACGTGAGCAGATCGGCGAACAGTCCTACGTGCTAAGGGGCTATGCCCTGCCCTGGATTGAGCGCCTTCTGCCAGAACTGCGTCGTGTGCTGGCGCAATCGCCATTTCGGCAAATGGTTACGCCCGGTGGCTTTACCATGTCGGCGGCCTTGAGCAGTTGCGGCGCGCTGGGCTGGACCAGCGACACCAGCGGCTACCGCTACACGCCCCTGGACCCTCGCACCCGGCAACCCTGGCCAGCGCTGCCGGACACCTTGCGCCAACTGGCCATAGAAGCCGCGGCAGACGCCGGGTTTGTCGACTTTGCCCCCGACGCCTGCCTGATCAACCGTTATGTTCCGGGCGCGAAAATGTCCTTGCACCAGGACAGGAATGAACGTCGCTACAGCGAGCCCGTCGTGTCGATATCCCTTGGGTTGCCGGCAGTTTTCCTGTTCGGTGGCCACGCCCGCAGCGACAAGACCCGCAAGGTCTCGCTGTTCCATGGTGACGTGGTGGTCTGGGGCGGGGTCGATCGGCTGCGTTTTCATGGGGTGATGCCGATCAAGGAAGGCGTGCACCCGATCATGGGCCCGCAACGTATCAACCTCACTTTTCGCACCGCCGGCTGATTTGACCGCAAGCTTCGGAGTGCCAGGCCACTGCAGCACGGCTAATCTGGCCAGGATCCGTCAAGAGTGCCAACCATGACTACCGAACAAGATCCGCGCTGGGCTGCGATTCTTGCCCGCGATCCGAAAGCCGATGGGCTGTTCGTCTACGGCGTGAAAACCACCGGTGTGTATTGCCGCCCGAGCAGCGCCTCGCGATTGCCTCGCCCGGAAAATATCGAGTTTTTCGACACCCCGGCACAGGCCGAGGCCGCCGGTTATCGCGCCAGCAAACGCGCAGCCGGTGACCAGACACAACTGGCTGCGCAGCATGCGCAATTGGTGGCTGACGCATGCCGGCAGATCGAACACGCCGACACCGCGCCCAGCCTCGGCACGCTGGCGAGCCGGGCCGGCCTGAGCCCGTTCCATTTCCACCGGGTGTTCAAAGGCGTGACCGGCCTGACGCCCAAGGGTTACGCCAGCGCCCATCGCTCACGCAAGGTTCGCGAGGGGCTCAAGGGTGCGCATTCGGTAACCGATGCGTTGTATGAAGCCGGCTTCAATTCCAACAGCCGCTTCTATGAGTCGGCCAACCAACGGCTCGGCATGACGCCCAGCGACTACAAGGCCGGCGGCACCAACAACGATATTCTGTTCGCCGTCGGGCAATGCTCGCTGGGTGCAATCCTGGTGGCGCAGAGCGCCCGTGGCGTGTGTGCGATTCTGCTCGGGGATGACCCGGACAAACTGGTGCGCGACCTGCAGGATCAATTCCCCAGGGCCAACCTGGTGGGCGCCGACCGCCGTTTCGAACAATTGATCGCGCACGTGGTGGGCTTTATCGAGGCGCCGGCCCTGGGCCTGGACTTGCCACTGGACTTGCGTGGCACCGCGTTCCAGGAGCGGGTGTGGCAGGCCCTGCGCGAGATTCCGGTGGGCAGCACGGCCAGCTATGGGCAGATCGCCCAACGCATCGGCGCGCCCAAGGCCTTTCGCGCGGTGGCCCAGGCCTGCGGGGCGAACAGCCTGGCGGTGGCGATTCCGTGTCATCGGGTGGTGCGCAGCAATGGCGATCTATCCGGCTATCGCTGGGGGGTTGAACGCAAGCGGCAGCTGCTGGAGCGGGAAAGAGACCACTGACGCGCACGAAAAACGTCCCTCGTCCAGTGAATAAAACAGACTGGCCGGGTGCCAAGGGCCCTGTTAAAACAGCGACAAGCCTCACTGATACTGGAGACACGTCCCATGAGCACCTGGCCAGACACCCGTATTCTCGACCTGCTGGGCATCGACGTGCCCATCATCCAGGCACCGATGGCCGGTGCGACCAGCGCCGCCATGGTGATTGCCGCCAACCAGGCCGGCGCGCTGGGTTCGATTCCTGCGGCGATGCTGAGCATCGAGCAACTGCACGAAACCCTGGCCACCGTGCGCCATGCCAGCAGCGGGCCTATCAACGTCAATTTCTTCTGCCACCAGCCGCCGGAGCCGGACGAGGAGCGCAATCGCCACTGGAAAGCCTTGCTGGAACCCTACTACCGCGAACTGGGCGCCGATTTTGATGCGCCGACACCGGTCTCCAATCGCGCCCCGTTCAACGCGGCCAGTTGCGAAGTGGTGGAGCAACACCGCCCCGAGGTCGTGAGCTTTCATTTCGGCCTGCCGGAAAAAAACCTGCTGGAACGTGTCAAGGCGACCGGAGCCAAGGTGCTGTCCTCGGCCACCACGGTCGAGGAAGCGATCTGGTTGGAGCGGCACGGCTGCGACGCGATTATCGCCATGGGGTATGAGGCCGGCGGGCATCGGGGAATGTTCCTGGCTTCGGACCTGAGCAGCCAGATCGGCACGCTGGCCCTGGTCCCGCAAGTGGTGGACGCAGTGCGCGTCCCGGTAATCGCCGCCGGTGGAATCGGCGATGCGCGCGGTATTGTCGCGGCCTTCGCCCTCGGGGCCTCGGCGGTGCAGATCGGCACCGCGTACCTGTTCACCCCGGAGGCGACGCTCAGCCGGGCCCACCATCTGGCCTTGCTGACGGCCCAGGCCAGTGGCACAGCGCTGACCAATCTGTTCACCGGGCGCCCTGCCCGTGGCCTCTTGAATCGCCTGATGCGTGAGCTGGGCCCGGTGAACCCGGCGGCGCCGGCCTTTCCTCTGGCAGGCGGCGCGCTGATGCCATTGAAGGCCAGGGAGGAAGCCGGTTTTGGCAGTCAGTGGGCCGGGCAGGCCGTCGGGCTCAAGCACGCACTGTCGACGCGCGAACTGACCACGCTGCTCGCCGCGCAAGCCCTCAAGACGCTTACCCGCACGCCGGACTAGAGCGGTACAGGTTCCGCAGGTCGCAGCCCGCTCAGGCGGTTTTCGTGGGCCTGGGTCAGTACCATGAAGCGCTTTTGCCGCAGGGCGTGGATACCGTAGATGATCCGGGCGAAGTGCTCGTTACTGTTCTCGTAGGGCTGGCAGGTCATGATCAGGGCGAAGAAGCAATCGGACTGCCGATGGGTGGCCATGGCGTTGATCAACTTCAACCCGATAGCAAACAGCGCCTGGCCGGTGCTCATGGAGAGTCGTTCGTAGCTGGCCCCCAGTACGTGGTGTATCTGCACTTCGCGATGGGCGGCCAGCGTCTGGTGCAGGTAATCGAGTTGCGCCCTTGTACACAGTTCCGCACTGGCGCGATCCCCCGTGACATAGCGTTCGATTTCGCTGCGCAGCAAACTGCGCCAGTCGTCGTCTTCCTGGCCGGCCCGCAGTGCGATCCAGTCGACGCAATCGACCAGGGCGTTCTCCGCCGTGGCAATCGGGCTGGCGAGGCCCGATTGCAACTGATCCAGGTGAGCCAATGCCCCGCGCACCAACTCCGCCTCTTCTGCGATAACGCTGTCCATCAGCTCCACATACTCTTCCAGCGACTCGTGGCGCCAGCTCCGGAAAGCCCCCAGCAGATGCGCCCTGAGGTTGCCAACGACCGGCACTCCAACGGTACGGCGCAACATATCCTCGGACTCATCGATCAAGCCCCGCAGGTTACTGACCTGCAACAACAGGCCAGCGTGATCGAACGGCTGCGGCGTGCTTTGCAGCGCCGTTGTCAGTTGCGACGCGCCCCGTGGCAGCTCCCGGGAAAGTACATCCCATAGCCTCGGCAGTTGCCGTTGGATAGCGGTGATAAATCGCGGCGGACACGCGAGGACCGAATAGCTGCCGGTATTGAAGAAACGCCCCCAACTCACTCCCAGCCGGAACACCGTGTTGAGCTCAAGACTGGCCTCGATGACATTGGCGTAGAGCTTGTAGACCACCAATTTGCCGCTCGACGCCGGTGCTTGCTGCACGCGCTGCTCCCAGCCGGCGATGGAATCAAAATAGGCCAGTTGCTGCGCCGAAGGGTCCAGGCGCCCCAACCCCGTGTCCAGCACCGCCGCATCACTTTCATTGCGAACCGACAGGGCAAAATGGCATTGGGGACGCGGGTCGTTCGGTTCGGCGAACAGCAAGACGCCGATAGCCTGGACGTCCCAGGACTGGCTTGACAGGTAGTCCGCACAGCGCTTGGACTCAACGAAGCCGCCTGTAGTAGAAGCCTCGGAGTCGCCCGCCAATTCGGCCAATTTATTGGCGTCGCGATACAGCTTTTCCAGACGACCGCGCATGCCCAGCAGGTCCGCTGATGTGGGCAGGAACAACGTGGAGGCGCTTGCCTGTTCCAGGGAAACAGGGGGGGCCGGGCGCTCACGGGATCTCAAGGCCGGCAACAGCAACTTCCCGGTCTGGGCCGACCGTTTCAACAGCGTGCGCAGTTGCCCCCGGGCCAGGGTAACGTCGGCAACCAGCTCCACCACGCCCAGCAAGACGCCCAACTTGCACTCATACACATAGGCGGCGTAATCCTCGGGTCGGTCCATGCTGCGGGCCAGTTGGTAGGAGAAGCTTGCGTCCGCGACATTGGCGATCAGGCCAACACCGCCGGACAACAGCAACGCCCCGACGCCCGATGCGGGACCGACCGCCGCTATCACCAGGCTGGACACCGCGCGGGTAGCGACCTTGAACATGCCCCATTTCGCCAGGCGCCGCTCTTCATCGGAGGAAAATACCGCGTAATTCATCATGTGCTTGAGTTCGCTGATACCGATCTCATACAGCGCATCGTTGATGTTCGTCACCTCCCGGAAAGACACCGGCTGCGGCGGTACGCGGCGGTAGTGGTAGCCGTAGCGCTTTTTCTGCGGATAGAAATCCGAGCGCTCCACGCTGAGTTTTTCCGGAAATGGCAGGTGGTGCGTGATAAACCGCATCAAGTCGTCACTGGGTTGCCCCGACACGCCGCTGGGCTGCCACACCGCCCAAGTGAGCTCTGCCATGTTCAGTGAGATGAGCAGCGCCTTCTGTGAACTGAGCTTGAGCACCAACGCATTGGGCACCACTTTTTCCCGGAACAGCAGCAGGCGCGGCTTGACTTCACCTTTGAGAAAACGATGGGCGAGTTCACGCAGGGACACATCCTGCTCAGCATCATCGACCAGGAATTGTGCCGCGCGGACCTTGGCCAAGGCCTCGCAGGTTTCGCCAAACAGTTGTTTGTAGTCGGTGTTGCGCGCCAGTTCGTCGATATCGGCGACAAAGGTTTCATACAGGATGTCGCGCAAGCGGCCCAGGGTGCGCACTTCCACGCTCGACAGCGGTTCCCCGCTGACATGGATGTTGGCGATGGTTTCCTGGAAATACGCCGTGCGCTGCGGCTCGCCCGTCAGCACTTGCAGGAAAGAAAAATGCTTGTAGCGCGGTGGCGCATAGGCGGTCATGCCCGCCGAATAGACCGGGTAGCCCACCTGGTATTTATAGCGAAACCGTTTTTCGTCCCTGAACCGATCCTGGGTACGTTGCGGCAGCCCGGACTTGTTCAGGCAGCGCTCGATAAGGTTCTGGATATAGTCCTTGGAGAGTTCGGCGTTCCACACACTGTTCAGCAGGTTGTCCCATTTTTGCCAGGCCTTGGGGGGCGTAACCGGCTGTGTCGACGTCGGCACGCCCTCCAGCCACTGTGCCAGGTCCCCAGGCAGTATCTGTATCGAAAAAGACGCCTGGGAGGCGTCGCTGCGCACGAACCAGAAATTCTGCTGGTCACTTTGAGCGCGGATCACGCCCTCTTCATCCATCACCCCGCAGTTCACCCAAGGACAACGGTGATTCAAATAGACCGCAAGATAATATTGCCAGCGTCCTGACGCTCGATATTCCTGGGCGACGGTGATCGAGTATTCCAGCGCCGGCGCACCGCCGGGAAGATTGCCGAGGGTCACCTTGAGCAATTGATTGGGCTCTATGTGAGTGTCTGGCAGCTGCACGTCCTTGAGTGTCCACCGCGGAAGGATACTCAAGATCGCAACCCCCACCGGCTCTTCGAAGGGTTTGAGCCACAGCCGGTTCTGGCTCGTATCGGCTGAATAATCGAAGCGGCTGCCTGATTGCGCACCAATGCGCATGCCCGGCCACTCCAGGCTGATCGCCTTGGGCCATTGGTTGGCCCCCCGGGATGTGGGAGGCAGGTCGAACCAGATTTCCGCCATCATTTCGGCGTGGGTGTTCCACACCGATAGCACCACCACCTCGGTCTTGAGTACCGCCTGGTTAGGCATCATCAACTCATGCTGCACCCAAAAGCCCGCGTGGATCTGCCCCCCGACCTGAATGCGACCGAGAAAAAATCGCGTGAAATTCAGCTCCCGTGCCACCTCGCCATAGAAATACGGCATCAGGACTTTGGTTTGTACGCTGTCGGTGTTTTGCTGTTTGCCTGCATATGCCTGCCAGGGAAACCGATCGTTGAGGATGTGCCACAGCGGCAACGAATCGTGCTCGACGATGATCGGCTGTCGCTGGCTGTCATCGGTATCGAATATCGAGAATTCGACGGGGATCAGGGCGTCTGCCCGGATCAGTGCCTTGGCCTGGGGTTCCAGCGTGGATTGAGCCACTACACGCTCTATCCATGCCTGCGTGTAAGCCTCGCTGCTCTCGGTGTTTGTCGCGCCCACGTCGATGTAAGCGTATTCCTTGCCCATGATGTGCTTCCGTTTCAGATCAATACGCCGCTCACTATCGCGTTGCGACCAGCGCCTGGCTGTCAGCCATGGGTGCGTCGACGGGAGGAAATCTCGACCGCGCGCCGACATCGATTCCAAGGATGGATTTCCCTTGCCATTTTTACGCTATATACCTATACATACAGCGCCTGGCAGCGCCCGTCCCTATAATCGGCACCAGGTTCTACACCTTCTCAAACGGAGCCGTTCATGACTTTCAATACCCCTCGCTTTGTACCCGCGTGCCTGGCGGCATTGGTTGCGTTGCTCGCGACCGCAGCGGCCCACGCCGATGAAGTCCAGGTGGCCGTAGCGGCCAACTTCACCGCACCGATCCAGGCGATTGCCGCCGACTTCGAAAAAGACACCGGCCACAAACTGGTCGCAGCCTACGGCGCCACCGGGCAGTTCTACACCCAGATCAAGAACGGCGCGCCGTTCGAAGTGTTCCTGAGTGCCGACGACACCACCCCGCAAAAGCTCGAAAGCGAAGGCGACACGGTCAAGGGCTCGCGCTTCACCTACGCCGTGGGCACCCTGGCGCTGTGGTCGGCCAAGGAAGGTTATGTAGACGCCAAGGGCGAGGTATTGAAGAAGAATGACTTCAAGCACCTGTCCATCGCCAACCCGAAAGCCGCGCCTTACGGCCTCGCCGCCACCCAGGTATTGGCCAAGGAAGGGTTGACCGAGCAGGTCAAGGACAAGCTCGTCGAAGGCCAGAACATCACCCAGGCCTTTCAGTTCGTTTCCACCGGCAACGCCGAGTTGGGTTTCGTCGCCTTGTCGCAGATCTATAAAGACGGCAAAGTCACCAGCGGCTCGGCCTGGATCGTCCCGGCCGCCCTGCACGACCCGATCAAACAAGACGCGGTGATCCTCAACAAAGGCAAGGACAGCGCCGCTGCCAAGGCTCTGGTCGAGTACCTCAAGGGGCCGAAAGCCGCTGCCGTCATCAAGTCCTACGGTTATGAACTGAGCAAGTAAATGCCCCTGTCGAGTGCCGATTTTTCCGCAATCTGGTTGACCCTCAAACTGGCGTCACTGACCACCGTGATCCTGCTGGTCATCGGCACTCCGATTGCCCTGTGGCTGTCGCGCACCCGTTCATGGTGGCGCGGCCCCATTGGCGCGGTGGTGGCCTTGCCATTGGTGCTGCCACCCACCGTCATCGGTTTCTACCTGCTGTTGACCATGGGCCCCCACGGCTACTTCGGCCAGTTCACCCAATGGCTGGGCCTGGGCACCCTCACCTTCAGCTTCGCCGGGCTGGTGATCGGTTCGGTGATCTATTCCATGCCGTTCGTGGTGCAGCCGTTGCAGAACGCCTTTTCCGCCATCGGCACACGCCCATTGGAGGTGGCCGCGACCCTGCGCGCCAATCCGTGGGATACCTTCTTCACGGTGATCCTGCCCCTGGCGCGCCCGGGGTTTATCACCGCGTCCATCCTGGGTTTTGCCCATACCGTCGGAGAATTCGGCGTAGTGCTGATGATCGGCGGCAATATCCCCGACAAGACCCGCGTGGTCTCGGTGCAGATCTACGATCATGTCGAAGCCATGGAGTATGCCCAGGCCCATTGGCTGGCCGGCGCCATGGTGGTGTTCGCGTTCCTCGTGTTGCTGGCGCTCTACTCCAGCCGTAAAACCAGGATGGGCTGGAGTTGATGCCGATGATCAATGTGCGCCTGAACTTGAAGTACACAGGCTTTGCCCTGGACGTGGACCTGCATGTGCCCGGTCGAGGGGTGACTGCGCTGTACGGGCATTCCGGCTCCGGCAAGACCACCTGCCTGCGCTGCATTGCCGGGCTGGAGCGGGCCGAAGATGGGTTTATCCAGATCAACGATGAAGTCTGGCAAGACAGCCGCAACGGTCTGTTCGTGCCGCCGCACAAGCGTGCGCTTGGCTACGTGTTCCAGGAGCCCAGCCTGTTCCCCCATCTGTCGGTGCGGGCCAACCTGGAGTTCGGCCTCAAGCGCATCCCGCGCTCGCAACGCCGGGTGGATATGCTCCAGGCCACGGAGTTGCTGGGGATCGGCCATCTGCTGGAGCGTCACCCCCAACACTTGTCCGGCGGCGAACGCCAGCGCATCGGTATCGCCCGTGCCCTGCTCACCAGCCCAAGACTCCTGTTGATGGATGAGCCCCTGGCCGCCCTCGACAGCAAGCGCAAAGGCGAAATCCTGCCCTACCTGGAACGCCTGCACGACGAACTGGACATCCCCGTGCTGTACGTCAGCCATGCCCAGGATGAGGTGGCGCGCCTGGCCGATCACATCGTGTTGCTCAGCGACGGCAAGGCCCTGGCCAGTGGTCCCATCGGCGAAACCCTGGCACGGCTCGACCTGCCCCTGGCGTTGGGGGACGACGCGGGCGTGGTGATCAATGGCAGCGTCAGCGCCTATGACGATCACTACCGTCTGCTCACGCTGCAACTGCCCGACAGCGCCCAGCACCTGCGCGTGGCCCATGCACCGCTGGCGTTGGGCAAGGTGTTGCGGGTCAAGGTACAGGCGCGCGACGTCAGCCTCAGCCTGCAGGCCGAAGAGCACAGCAGCATCCTCAACCGCCTGCCGGTGACGGTTACCCAGGAGATCGCGGCGGATAACAGCGCCCATGTGCTGGTGCGCCTGGACGCGGATGGCACGCCGTTGCTGGCGCGGATCACGCGGTTCTCCCGCGACCAGTTGCAATTGCGGCCCGGCCAGGCGCTGTGGGCGCAGATCAAGGCGGTGGCCGTGCTGGCATAAGAAACCTTTTGGCACGACCGCACACGGCTGCGGTCAATCAGGAATACCGGCCTGATCCGTTGCCAAAGGAACCCGCACCATGCCCGACTCCGCGCTGCCCGCCGACCTGCCCCGCGACCTGCATTACGTTGACGACACCCAGCCCGGCATCCGCCGCAAGCGAGTGCGCGGCAAGTTCCAGTACTTCGACGCCAAGGGCGAGCGCATCCGGGATGCCGATGAGATCAAGCGCCTGAACGCCCTCGCCGTCCCTCCGGCGTATACCGATGTGTGGATCTGCGCCGACCCGCGCGGGCACCTGCAAGCCACCGGCCGCGATGCCCGTGGACGCAAGCAATACCGCTATCACCCACGCTGGCGTGAGGTGCGTGACAGCGACAAGTACGCGCGGCTGCAGGAGTTTGGCAACGCCCTGCCGAAACTGCGCAAGCAGCTCGAAGCGCAAATCGCCGAACCCGGCTTCACGCGCGAAAAAGTCCTGGCCACGGTGGTGATGCTGCTGGACGCCACGCTGATCCGCGTCGGCAATACCCAATATGCGCGAGACAACAAATCCTACGGGCTGACCACCCTGCGCAACCGCCATGTGGATGTCAACGGCAGCGAGATCCAGTTCCAGTTTCGCGGCAAGAGTGGCGTGGAGCACCAGGTCAGCGTCAAGGACCGGCGCCTGGCCACGGTGGTCAAGCGCTGCCTGGAGTTACCGGGGCAGAACCTGTTCCAGTACCTGGATGAAGACGGCGAGCGGCACACCGTCAGCTCCCATGACGTCAACGCCTACCTGCACGACCTTACCGGTGCCGACTTCACTGCCAAGGATTACCGCACCTGGGCCGGCACCGCCATGGCGCTGGCGGTGCTGCGGGAGTTGGAATGGCAACCGGAATCCGACGCCAAGCGGCATGTGGTGGCGATGGTCAAGGATGTCGCCAGGCAACTGGGCAATACGCCTGCGGTGTGCCGCAAGTGTTATATCCACCCGGCCGTACTCGAGCATTTCAGCCTGGGCGAATTGTCCAGGTTGCCCAAGCCGCGGGTGCGCAAAGGCCTGAAGGCCGAGGAAGTCGCCTTGGCGATGTTCCTTGAACAACTGGCCGCCGACTTGCCCGGCAATGCCAAGGCGGGTTAGGCTCTGGCTCCCTTCTGACTTCCGGGACGACCGCCGAAGTGAATCACTAAGCCTTCCAGAATGTACCTGCAACGAGCCGCCTGGCGCGCTTGTTGGCCTGTCCGACATTTTTTGGAGGTGCTGATGACTGACGTCAACCGGCTGCCCGTATTGGTTTCCCTGCAACACCTGTGCTTCCAGTTCGCCAATGGCGAGACCTTGCTGGACGACCTGAACCTGTCCATCGACCACACGCCCACCGGGATTGTGGGACGCAATGGACGGGGCAAAAGTATCTTCGCCCAATTGATCGTCGGCGTGTTGTTCCCCTCCTCCGGCTCGCTCAAGCGCTCGGCCAGCGTGGCCTATGTCCCTCAGGACATGGCGGTTGCAGCAGGAGACACCCTCGCTGACCTGACGGGCACCACGCCCGTGCTGGCGGCACTGGCACGCATGGCGGCAGGGACGGCGCAGGTCGATGACCTTGAGTTGATCGACAACCGCTGGGACCTTGCCGAACGCTTGCGCGCCGCACTGGATACGGCAGGCCTTGCGCAGCTGGGTGTGGATACGCCGGCCGATCAACTCAGTGGAGGGCAACTGGCGCGGCTCAGGCTGATCGGCGCCGTGCTGGCCGCACCGCAACTGCTGGTGCTCGATGAACCCACCAACCACCTCGACAGCGCCGGCCGCCGGTGGCTGCTGCACCTGTTGCAGGAATGGCGTGGCGGCCTGGTGGTGGTGAGCCACGACCGGCAAATACTCAACACCCTCGGGCGCATCATTGAACTGTCCCCCCTCGGCCCTCACGTCTACGGCGGCAACTATGATGCCTATCGCCTGCAGCGCGACACCGAACAGCACGCCGCCGTCGCGGCGCTGGAGCACGCACGCCTTGAGCGCAACCGCGAACGCCGGCGCGTGCAGAAAGACCATGACAGCCTGCAACGCCAGGCGGCGCGCTCCCGCAAGCACGCCGAGACGGCCAATGTGGACCGGTTTACCAAGGCGCGCTGGAAAAGCGCCGCCACCGAAGTCGTCGGCACCGTGCGCAGTGCCCATCACGCGTACAAACACACGTTGGATGAGCAGGTGCGCCAAGCCTACGAGCGCGTGGTAGATGAGACGCCGACCCTGTTGGAGTTGCCGGGGTCCGTCGTGCCCAATGGCCGACAGGTCATGGCCTTGACGGAGGTCCGGTTACCCTGGCTGGAGCATCCCGCCCTCACACTCAACCTCACAGGGCCGGTGCGCGTGGCTGTGCTGGGACCGAACGGCTGCGGCAAATCCACCCTGCTCAAGGTACTGACCGGCCAATTGCAGCCCGCCAGCGGTGAGTGCACGGTGCCGTTGCCCTGCGCGTATATCGACCAGCACCAGGCGCTGCTGGATGACCGACGCTCCCTCGTCGAACAGCTCAACCTGCTCGACACACCGCTGCCCGAAGCCGAACTGCGTACGCGCCTGGCCTTGCTGCAACTGGATGCCCGGCGGGTCACCCAACCGACCGCGCAGCTCAGCGGCGGCGAGCGGTTGAAAGCCGCGATGGCGATTGCCCTGTGGGGTGAAACACCCGCGCAACTGCTGTTGCTTGATGAGCCCACCAACCACCTGGACCTGGAATCGGTGATCGCCTTTGAACAGGCGCTGCAGGGCTTCAGCGGGGCAATGATGGTTGTATCCCATGATGAGGCGTTCATCCAGGCGTTCGGGCCAACCCACCGTTTGCTCTGGCAACCTGAGGGTTGGCGCCTGGAGTGTGTCTGAGGTCATTGCGCGCGCAATCAAAGCGTCCTAGGGTAGTGGCCGGATAATCTCACCGAGGAACCCGGCCCTATGCTGCCTTCGCCCAACAAGCCTTATGCCAATGCCGCACTGGCCCATCAAAAGCGCTGGCGCGGCCGCGTCGGCCTGATGCTGGTGGCCAGCCTTTCGGTATTGGCGGGCATGACTGACGCCATCGGCTTTATGGCCAGCGGCGACTTTGTATCGTTCATGAGCGGCAACACCACGCGCCTGGCCGTGGCCATCAGTGTGGGGGATCTCGGCTTGACCGCACGCCTGCTGTTGCTGGTCGCCACATTCGTCGCCGGTAACGCCTTGGGCGTAGTGGTGGGCCGTCTCAGCCGGCGCCATGCCCTGCCCCTGTTGCTGTGTATCGCCACCTTGCTCTGCGGCGCAGCCTTGCTGCCCTTCGTCGACACCTTGCCGGCGCTGCTGGCGGCGATCATTGCGATGGGCATGCTCAACGCAGCCGTGGAAGAGGTCAACGGCTTGCCGGTGGGGCTGACCTACGTGACCGGGGCACTGTCACGCTTTGGGCGCGGGCTGGGACGCTGGATGCTGGGGGAGCGCCGCAACGGTTGGCGGGTGCAACTGATTCCGTGGGCGGGGATGTTTGTCGGCGCGGTGATTGGCGCGCTGCTGGAGCAGCACATGGGGCTGAGGGCGCTGGTGGTCAGCGGTGTATTGGCCGGCGTGTTGGGGCTGGTGTCGCTGAAGATTCCCCGGCGCTGGCATTTGGGTTTTATGCCGCGATAAGGACTAAAGGTGCCCGCCCGACGGTAAGGCCTCGACGTCCGTGTACTGGTAAAGAGCCATCATGTCGGGCGGGCGGATTGAATCATAAGCGAATGTCCGGCGGCTGTCCCGCCGGGCGTTTCCTGAAATGACTAAGGCAACGGATTACAGACAGGTCGCAAGTGCGGCCAAACGACGCTTGGCCGGCATCGTATCTTCAACGGCGTAGTACTTGACGGACGAACCGGCACCGGCGCTTTGCACGTCGACGAAGTAATCGCCACCCGTGGTATAGACGGTGAAACCACCGGCCCCGTTCGGCTCTTTGAAGCCACCGGCGTCGACGCCAAACACGCTTTCATCCTGCCAGCCGAACTGGATGCACTCGGCAACCACCAGCGTGGCCTTGTCCGATGCCATGGCCTTGTAGGGAGCCCCCAGGCGCGCCTCGTTCATCTTCGAACCCGCGCAACCGGCCAGTGCCGTCAATACCAATGCGCCCATTACCACCTTGTGCATGCCCTTGCCTCGTTGGAAAAAACGCGACTGTACCATTGCCGCAAGGCTGACTGACGCCCCCATGAATTTTGTTTCACTGTGGAGGGAGAATATGCCGCCTATAGTGGCCTGGCTCATTTTTAGAAGTGTCCTTCTGCCCGCCCTCCCGCGGGCTTTTTTTCGCCTGCGCTTCAGAGCCACCAGCGAAACAGGTAGAACAACGCCATGCTCAGCAGCACGGTCATCAATACGTTGCGCGTCCAGAACATCAGCGCCACGGCGCAGATACCGGCCAGCAAGTACGGATTGGCCGGGCTCAGGTTGAGCTGGTGATCAGCCAGGAAAATAATCGGCCCGCAGATCGCCGTGAGCATGCCCGGCACCGCAAACCCGAGAAACTCCCGTGCCCCACGGCTGAGGCGCACCGGCAGGCGCGGCTCGATAAACAGATAACGGTTGAAAAAAACCACCAGGCCCATGGCCACAATCATCAGGTAAATCATCGCTGCCCAACCCCCAGGCGTTTGCAGAAAAACCCTGCGCTCATGCCGAGCACACCCGACACCACCACCGCCGACTCCCAGTGCAGGAAGCTCAGCCATACCGAAAACAACAACGACACCGCCACGCAGACCACCGTTGGCACATCACGTACCACCGGGGTGATCAGCGCGATAAAGGTGGCGGCGATGGAGAACTCCAGGCCCAACTGATCAAGGCCTGGGATGCTTTTGCCCAGCACGATACCGGCCAGGGTGAACAGGTTCCAGGCGATATAAAACGTCAGGCCAACGCCCAGGGCGTACCAGCGATTGAAGGTTTCACGGTCATAGTGGTTGACCAGCGCAAAGAACTCATCGGTCAGCAGAAAGCCCAGGCTCATGCGCCAGCGGGTCTTGAGCGGCGACAGAATCGGGCGCAGGTGCATGCCATACAGCAGGTGCTGGGAGGTCAGCAGCAAGGTGGTCAACACGATGGAAATCAGGCTCGCACCGCTCTTGACCATGCCAATGGCGACCAACTGCGCAGCGCCGGCAAACACAATGGCGGACAAGCCCTGGGCTTGCAGTGGCGTGAATTGCGCATCGATGGCCATGGAACCGGCCAGCAGCCCCCAGGGTGCACAGGCCAGGGACAGGGGAATGACGGCGATTGCACCGCGAGCGAAGGCGTAATGAGGTAAGGCAGCAGGCATGGAAACGGCTCATCGACAGACAGTCCACAAGCATGCCAGCGTAGGATGGAGCTTGTCTTGAACGATCTTGCTCAGGCGAGCCTGACCGACACCTGCTCCACCGAGTCCCGCGCTTCACGCAGTTCGTGAGCGTCCTGGTTGAGCCGGTGAATGGTGTTGAGCAAGCGCTGGCGCAGCACTTCATCGCCGAGCTTTTCAACGGCACGCATCAGGTCGAATGCCGCGGTTTCGTTATTTTCCGCGACGGAATCCAGGGTTTTGCGCAGGTTGCGAGTGGCACGGGTCACGCGGGTCTTCCTTCATCAGCAATGGGGAGGCACTTTAGGACATTCGTGTTTCATTTTAATTTCAATCACTTGTGGCAGTTTTCCCGAGGTTTGATCCATATCAATTGAAACAGGATTTGACCAAAACATATGGATATACGTATATTCGAATTTCCATATGTATGTAGGCAATGGTCATGTCGGAACCCCTTACACCGCCCACCCTGTTCAAATGCCTGGCCGACGCCACTCGCGCACGCCTGACGCTATTGATTCAGCGTGAAGGCGAACTTTGCGTGTGCGAACTGATCCATGCCTTGGACGACAGCCAGCCAAAAATCTCCCGCCACCTGGCGCAACTGCGCAGTTGCGGTGTGCTGCTGGATCGTCGCCAGGGCCAATGGATCTACTACCGCGTCAACCCGGCACTGCCCGATTGGGTGACCCAGGTGCTGGACGTCACCCTGCAAGCCAACCAGCCATGGCTGCACAACGACACACAGCGTCTGGATGCCATGGGCGACAGACCACAACGAGACAGCACCTGCTGCTGAGCCACCGGAGCGTTAATTCATGCTTGTCGCAGTCGCCATTTTTATCTTCACCATCGTCCTGGTCATCTGGCAGCCCAAGGGTCTCGGAGTGGGCTGGAGCGCCACGATGGGCGCGATCCTGGCACTGGCCTGTGGCGTGATCAGCCTGGCGGATATCCCGGCGGTCTGGCACATCATCTGGAATGCCACCGGGACGTTTGTCGCACTGATCATCATCAGCCTGCTGCTGGACGAAGCCGGGTTCTTTGCCTGGACGGCACTGCATGTGGCGCGCTGGGGGCGCGGGCGTGGCCGGCGCTTGTTTGCCTATATGGTGCTGCTCGGCGCCCTGGTGTCGGCGCTGTTTGCCAACGACGGCGCGGCGCTGATCCTCACCCCCATCGTGATGTCGATGCTGCTGGCGCTGCGCTTTTCGCCGGCGGCGACCCTGGCGTTTGTGATGGGCGCGGGGTTTATCGCTGACACGGCGAGCCTGCCGCTGGTGGTGTCGAACCTGGTGAACATCGTCTCGGCGGACTATTTCAAGATCGGCTTCAACGAATATGCCGCGGTCATGGTGCCGGTCAACGTCGTCAGTGTCGCCGCCACCCTGGCGGTGCTGCTGTGGTTCTTCCGCCGCGATATTCCCCAGGCCTACGACCCCGCCGACCTGGCAGACCCCGCCAGCGCGATCCACGACCGCGCCACCTTCCGCGCCGGTTGGTGGGTGCTCGGCATCCTGCTGATCGGCTGCTTTGCCCTGGAACCCCTGGGCATTCCCATCAGCGCGATTTCCGCGGTGTGCGCCGTGCTCCTGCTGGTGATCGCCGCCAAGGGCCACAAGATCTCCACGCGCAAGGTGCTGAAGGAAGCCCCGTGGCAGATCGTGGTGTTTTCCCTGGGGATGTACCTGGTGGTCTACGGCTTGCGTAACGCCGGCCTCACCACCTACCTGGCGACCTGGCTCGATACCTTTGCCACTTACGGCGTATGGGGTGCGGCCATGGGCACCGGCGTGCTGACGGCCTTGTTGTCCTCGGCGATGAACAACCTGCCGACGGTACTGATCGGTGCGCTGTCCATCGAATCCAGCCATGCCGTGGGCGTGGTCAAGGACGCGATGATCTACGCCAACGTGATCGGCAGCGACCTGGGCCCGAAAATCACCCCCATCGGCAGCCTGGCCACCCTGTTGTGGCTGCATATCCTGGCGCGCAAGGGCATCACCATCACCTGGGGCTACTACTTCAAGGTCGGGATTGTGCTGACCTTGCCGGTGCTGCTGATCACCCTCGCCGCCCTCGCGTTGCGCCTGAGCATCTAACGGAGAAACCGCAATGAAAGTCCTGTTCATGTGCACCGCCAACAGCTGTCGCAGCATCTTGTCCGAGGCGATGTTCAACCACCTGGCCCCCCAGGGTTTTGCCGCGATCAGCTCCGGCAGCTTTCCCAAGGGCCAGGTCCTGCCGCGCAGCCTGAGCACGTTGCAGGCAGCGGGTATCCGCACCGAAGGCTTGTACAGCAAGGGCAATGATGCGTTTGAAGGCAGCCCGCCGGATGTGGTCATCACCGTCTGCGACAAGGCGGCGGGCGAAGCCTGCCCGGTGTATTTCGGGCCGGCGGTGAAGGCGCATTGGGGCTTGGCAGATCCCTCGGACGTTCAAGGTGACCAGGCCAGCATCCAGGCGGCATTCGATGCCACGCTGGAGACCATCGCCAGCCGTTGCCGGGCGTTTTTCGCCCTGCCCTTTGCCCGCCTCAGCCCTGGCGAGCTGAAGGTCGAACTCGAGCGCATAGCGCTGCTGGACATGAACACACCCTGACGGCTGGATGGATCCGCTGCGGCGATATGGATTCCCAGCCCTCTGCCAGCGTATGCTCTCGCACTTTCCTGAAAGGACGCGGGCATGCTGACGATCTTTTTTTACGCACTGGTATTCGGTTTTGTGTTTTGCCTCTCCCCCGGCGCGGTGCTGGCGGAGACCTTGCGCCGTGGCTTGCTGCACGGGTTTACGCCAGCCCTGCTTGTGCAGTTTGGCTCGCTGGTAGGCGATGCCGTGTGGGCGGTGATCGGCCTCACCGGCATCGCACTGTTGATCCAACATGACACCGTGCGCGTGCCGCTGACGATCATCTGCGCGCTGTACCTGGCGTGGCTGGGCGTACGCAGCCTGATCGACGCCTGGCACTTGCCCGAAGCCGATGATGCGCCGGCCAGTACTCGGCAAAACGCGCTGGCCGTGGGTGCGGCGATTTCCCTGGCCAACCCGAAAAACATCGTCTACTGGGGGGCACTGGGCAGCGCGCTGTCAGGCATCGTCGGCGCTACGCCCAGCCATGGGCAGACGCTGATGTTTTTCGCCGGCTTCATGTTGGCTTCGGTGCTGTCATGTTTTCTGATCGCCGCACTGGTGAACCTGCTGCGCAAGAATGCATCGCCCATGTGGCAACGCATCAGTTATGGCGCCTGCGGGTTGGTATTGATCTATCTGGCCGTTCTCGCCGCACAGGGCGTATGAAGTTATATATCGGGTAACTTTCGAGTGTCTCTTGTCTGAATGAACTCTGAACACCGGGCTATTTAATTAATCATACGTTGACATTTTGTAACTGCCTGAGTAGATTGCCCCTGCCCGCAACTGGGGCCTTTTTTAACCCTCACAAAAGAAGCCAATGGACACAGTATCCAGTCGCTGTCCGAGCACCGCCCTGGCGGGCATCGGGCGCCCAATCCAGAACATGACAGGACTCGCCTCCCCGGTCCGGTAAGCTGCGCTGGAGCTTGATGCTCCGCCGTAACTGCCTCGCCGGTCGCCCGTCCGGTCCCGAGGTGTGTTATGACCTTCCCAACCCTTGCTTTGCCCGATGTACCCACACTGGCCGCAGCCTTGCGAGCCAAGCGTTGCCATGCCCGCGTGGTTTTTCTGCCACGACGCACGCCCGGCGTTGCCCCCTCCCCCAAAGACCCGCAGAGACCGCCGCTTTTCAGCCTGGGATAGTGCAGAGCGCCCGCGCCGTTCAATCCCGCTGAAACAATAACTTCCTGATCAAGTCCCTGGAGTTCTTTATGAAACTTTCCAGTTGTAGTTCGCTGCGCGCCTTATAACTAACGCGCCAGTAGAAGTTATCCAAGCATCTTATTTAAACCGATCGCGAAGTCAGCGACTCGGCATGCTTTCGCTCGCCTGTATTCAGGCAAGTACCGGGTATGTTTTGTCGAGAATTGGCGACAGGAGCACAGACAATGAGCGCCGTAAAAAACACGCCACTGCAAAAGAAAACCGGCACCGCCAGCGACACCAAACTGTCGATGCGTGCCGCCCGCGAAGCCCACAACGGCCTGTCGGCCACCCTGGCCAACGTACGCGCCACCCAGGATGGCCTGACCGAACTGGACGCCACTGCCCGCCTGCACCGGGAAGGCCACAACGAAGTGGCTCATGACAAGCCGCCTCACGCCATCGTGCAATTCCTGCAGGCCCTGAACAACCCGTTCATCTACGTGTTGCTGACCCTGGGCGGCATCAGCTTTTTCACCGACTGCTGGCTGCCGATGCAGGACGGCGAGGAAGCCGACCCCACCAAGGTCGTCATTATCATGACCATGGTCCTGCTCAGCAGCCTGCTGCGCTTCTGGCAGGAGCACCGTTCGGCCAAGTCCGCCGAAGCCTTGAAAGCCATGGTTCGCACCACTGCCACGGTGCTGCGCCGTGAGCAAGTGGGCAGCCAGCCCACCCTGCGCGAAGTGCCGATGCGCGAGTTGGTGGCCGGCGATATCGTGCAGTTGTCGGCTGGTGACATGATCCCTGCCGACATCCGCCTGATCGAGTCCCGCGACCTGTTTATCAGCCAGGCGGTGCTCACCGGCGAAGCCTTGCCGGTGGAGAAGTACGACACCCTCGGCGACGTCACGCAAAAATCCGCCGGGCCGGTAGCCGCCGACCAGGGCAACCTGCTGGACCTGCCGAACATCTGCTTCATGGGCACCAATGTGGTCAGCGGCCGCGCCAAAGCCGTGGTGGTGGCGACCGGGCCGCGCACCTACTTTGGCTCCCTGGCCAAGGCGATTGTCGGCTCCCGGGTACAGACCGCATTCGATCGCGGGGTGAACAGCGTCAGCTGGCTGCTGATCCGCTTCATGCTGGTGATGGTACCGATCGTGTTCTTCCTCAACGGCTTCTCCAAGGGCGACTGGGGCGATGCATTTTTGTTCGCCCTGGCGGTCGCCGTGGGCCTGACCCCGGAAATGCTGCCGATGATCGTCAGCGCCAACCTGGCCAAGGGCGCCACGGCGATGGCCAAGCGCAAAGTAGTGGTCAAGCGCCTCAACGCGATCCAGAACTTCGGCTCGATGGACGTGCTGTGCACTGACAAGACCGGCACCCTGACCCAGGACAAGATCATCCTCGAGCATCACGTCAACGCCTTCGGCCAGCGCGATGATGCGGTGCTGTCCCTGGCCTGGCTCAACAGCTACCACCAGAGCGGCATGAAAAACCTGATGGACCAGGCCGTGGTGCAGTTCTCGGAGCAGAACCCCAGGTTCCAGGTGCCGTTTGCCTACAGCAAGGTCGATGAATTGCCGTTCGACTTTGTACGCCGTCGCCTGTCCATCGTGGTCAAGGACGCTGCCCACGACCACCTGCTGGTGTGCAAAGGCGCCGTCGAGGAGATGCTGGACATTGCCACCCACGTGATGGAGGCCGGCAGTGCAGTGCCTCTGGATGAGCGCCGCCGCGAGGAATTGCTGGCGATCGCCAATGACTACAACGAAGACGGCTTCCGCGTGCTGGTGGTGGCCACGCGCAACATTCCCAAGGCCCTGGCCCGCCAGCAGTACACCACCGCCGATGAGCGCAACCTGGTGATCCAGGGCTTCCTGACCTTCCTCGATCCGCCCAAGGAAACCGCCGGCGCGGCGATTGCAGCCCTGCAGCAGATCGGCGTGGCGGTCAAAGTCCTTACCGGCGACAACGCCGTGGTCACCAGCAAGATCTGCCGCCAGGTCGGCCTCGAGCCAGGCCGGCCGCTGCTGGGGGTGGAGATCGAGCTTATGGACGACGCCACCCTGGCGCGCCATGTGGAGGAGCGCACGGTATTTGCCAAGCTCACGCCGCTGCAGAAATCCCGGGTGCTCAAGGCCTTGCAAGCCAACGGCCACACCGTCGGCTTCCTCGGCGACGGCATCAACGATGCACCGGCATTGCGGGATGCCGACGTGGGTATCTCGGTGGACAGCGGCACGGACATCGCCAAGGAATCGGCCGACATCATCCTGCTCGAAAAGAGCCTGATGGTGCTGGAAGAAGGCGTGCTCAAAGGCCGCGAAACCTTCGGCAATATCATGAAGTACCTGAACATGACCGCCAGCTCCAACTTCGGCAACGTGTTTTCGGTGCTGGTGGCCAGTGCATTCATCCCGTTCCTGCCGATGCTGTCGATCCATCTGCTGCTGCAGAACCTGATGTACGACATCTCCCAGTTGGCCCTGCCGTGGGACAAGATGGACAAGGAGTACCTGGCCAAACCACGCAAGTGGGACGCCAGGAACATCGGCCGCTTCATGATCTGGATCGGGCCGACCTCGTCGATCTTCGACATCACCACCTTTGCCCTGATGTGGTACGTGTTCGCCGCCAACAGCGTGGAAATGCAGACCCTGTTCCAGTCCGGCTGGTTTATCGAGGGCCTGCTTTCGCAAACCCTGGTGGTGCATATGCTGCGCACCCGCAAGATTCCGTTCTTCCAGAGCACGGCCGCATGGCCGGTATTGATGATGACCGGAGTGGTGATTGCGCTGGGCATCTACGTACCGTTCTCGCCCCTGGGCGCCCTGGTAGGCCTGCAACCGCTGCCGCTGGCGTACTTCCCGTGGCTGGTCGGCACGCTGCTCAGCTATTGCTGCGTGGCCCAACTGATGAAAACCCTCTACATCCGCCGCTTCAAGCAGTGGTACTGAGTTCCCCCGCCGTTTAAACGGTGGCGGTCGCCCGGCCGCCACCGTGCATTACAAGGAATAGGATCATGCGCGTCTTGATCTGTGCCGGTCGTCATTACGCCGACTGCAAAAAGTCCCGCCAAGTGCTGGACGCTTACCACCGCCTGCGCCCGGTGCAGGTGCTGATTCACGGCGGCAACCAGTTCCTCGGCAGCGCCATCGAGGACTGGGCGCGGGAACTCGGCATCGACGTGGTGCGCTACCCGCCCAACTGGCAACGCCACGGCAAGCAGGCGGAGCGCCAGCGCAACCATTTCATGCTGACCGACAGCCGCGCGGATGTGGTCATCGCGCTGCCAGGTGGTGACGACACGTCGGAGCTGGTCTGCCAGGCCAGGGCCAGCGGCATTTCGGTGCTGAGCGTAGAGAACTGATATTCAAGCGAGGTGCATCATGCACAACAAACACACCCCGAAGCGCCCGGACGGGTTTGCCAAATACCGTGCGCGGCACTATCGCGGCGCGCGCCAGACCCTGCTGCTGTTGCCGCCGGCAAAACAGCGAGCGCTGCGGCGCAACCTGCTGTTTATCGGTATCACCCTGGGTTCGATCCTGTTAATCGCCCTGGTGTCCAAGGCCCATGCCGCCGGTGGCGCCTATGTGGTCGATGACGGCGCAATCAACGCACCGGGTGCCTGCAATCTCGACGCCTGGTACAGCGCCGACCGGCACGCCGGCAACACGCACACGGCAACGCTGTCTCCCGCGTGCACATTCAGCGCACTGCCTTCGGTGCAGTGGGGCGCGGCGCTGTCACGGGCCGACAGCGCAGGCCGGGGCGAGACCCAGGTGAGTCCGCAACTCAAGGCGCAGGTGCTGTCACGGCAAGACCTGGGGCTGGAAATGGCGATCTCCGCCGGGGCGCATCTTGCCCTTGATCGACGACACGGGTTCGACGGCGCCGACTTCACCCTCCCCTTGACCTGGCAACCGCTGGCACCCCTGCGCTTGAACCTGAATACCGGCTGGGCCCATGCCTACAACGACGGCGAGCCAACCCAGCGCCTGACCTGGGGCACCGGCGTCGAGTATCAACTGATGGATGTCCTTACGCTGATCGCTGAACGTTACGGCCAGGAAGGCGGTGACCAGGCCTGGCAAGCAGGGCCGCGCCTGCACCTCGGGGAATTTGTCGACGTCGACCTGGTGCTCGGGCGCGACCTGGGCGGTGAACGCAATCAATGGCTGACCACCGGTGCGACGCTCAGGTTTTAGGCCTGGCCTGCTGCTCCCGGTGCAGTTGCCGTGGCGGGTCGTCCAGGTAATTGCCTTATGATGGCGGCACCATTGCCAACGAGGGGTAAAGCACGTGGACCGTATCGAACAAATGACGCTGCTGGCGACCTACAACCAGTGGATGAACCACAAGGTCTATGACGCGGCTGCCAGGCTTACGGACGATGAGTTGCGCGTGGACCGCCAAGCGTTTTTCGGTTCGGTCTTCGGCACGCTCAACCATCTCACGTTGGGCGACACCGTCTGGCTCAAACGCTTTGCCCTGCACCCCGCCGGCTACGCGGCGCTGGCGCCGCTGAACAGCTTCGCCGCGCCGTCGGACCTCAAGCAACTGGCGTTCACCGACTTGGATGAACTCGCCGCCCGGCGGCGTTGGCTGGACCAATTGATCATCGATTGGGTACACACCCTGCGCGAACCCGACCTCGACCATCGCCTGCACTACCACAACATGCGCGGCGCGGCGGCCAGCAAGCCGTTCGGCGCCCTGCTGGTGCATTTTTTCAATCACCAGACCCACCATCGAGGCCAGGCCACCACGCTGCTGACCCAGGCCGGGCAGGACGTGGGCGATACGGACCTGCTCGCCTTGATTGACTGAACTCAGCGAGCGCTGAATTCGGCATAGGCCTGCAGCAACCGTGCAAAGTCCTCGGGTTGCGGCAACCGCTCGAAGCTTTCGACTGCCGGCGTGGTAGCCCAGGCCAGTTTTTCGCGGGTCCAGGTTTCCATAAAGGGCACGTACTCCGCGGCATTATCCAACAACGTCGCACGCACGTTGACGAACTCATCGATGCCATGGGGGCGGGTAAACAGCCAGCTCATGCAGTGCGGGCAGCAATAGTGACGATCGACCCCGTGCAGGCCGCCGACCACCGGGCAGCCCTGGGTCACCGTGAACGCGCTGGCGGGAACCAGTGCACTGAGGGAGAACGCACTGGCGGTCATCTTCTGGCAGCCGGTGCAGTGGCACGCCATGGTAATCACCGGCGCCTGGCTCACGCTGAAGCGCACCCGGTTACAACGGCAACTGCCTTCCAGGGGCAGGGTTTCGACGCTCATCACACACTCCTTTTCATGATCAGTGGCGTGGCAGGGTAGCGCCGAGGCGGGGGTGTTGAACAGGTCCGGGGGCAAAACCGAACGCCACTGCGCCCATGGGGTCCTAACTTCAGGTGCCGGGATTTTTCAGCCCCGCCCTCCCCGCGTGCATTGTGGGTTTACCGATGTGCGTACCCAATAAGAAGGAGACGCTTACATGGTCATTCACTTCAAGGTTGCCGGGCATCTGGCCTGCGGCCATCACGGCAATAACCTGCCCTCCAGCACCGAGCTGAATCGGGTCAAGTGCCGCACCTGCCGCAACACCGATGCCTACAAGGAAGCGCGCCGCAACCAGCGCAACGCCGCACGCCGCGCTTCACGCCAGGCCAAGACACACACCAGCACCGACTGGCGCAGTGCCTGGACGCAGCGCCTGACCGACCTGCCAGGGCGACAACGCCTGCCCCGCGGCTTCGGCGCACAGCCTTTCGTATAAGCCAGAAACGCAGAAGCCCCGGACAAACCGGGGCTTCGTTTTCAATCAATCATCATTGGACATCGGCCTGTTGCGTGCCTGGTAACCCGGCAACGTGGCGGCATACGCCAGTGCCTGTTCACGGGAATTGAAGGACGCCAGCCGATCCTGGGGCGTACACACCCGCCATGGCCCGAAATTGACCTGCACGATGTCGTATCCATTCAGGTGCAGCTTCTTCAGCAGTGGAGCGCTCATAGTCACCTCGCTTTCCTGAGATTTCCCAGCGTTGCACGCCCTACCTTACACCCGCATCCAGGCTCATGACTGACCGCATGTCGCGGCGGCCAGGCTACTTGACCTTGCTGCTCAAGGTATCCAGGCTGCGCTTGAGATCATCCAGGCTGCGCTTCAAACCGTCGATGTCGTTTTTCTGCCGTTCGATCGTGCTGTTCTGATCCTCGACCGTGCGCTTGAGGCTCGCCAACTGGCTGTCACTGGAACTGGCGCTCGAACCGTCCCTGCGCTTGAACTCATCGAACGCGCGGTCCTGCCCCTCCAGCTTGCCTTTCAGGCCTTGTACCTCACTCTCGGTACGTTTCTGCGCAGCCTGCAGCTGTTCAATATCCCCCACCGAAATGCTCGACGCCTTCAACACATACTGGTTGCCCGCCTCCAGCGAAGCCCCCGTCAACCGGTCACCGCCTGACGCGCTGAAATCCCCCCACTTCACCGCACTCCCAGCCTGTGCCGTACCGGCCAACAATCCCACGACACCTGCAATAACCATCCAATAGCGCCTGTGAACACTGAGCATCAACTGATTCCTTTCCAGACGGCCGGGATGGCATATCGCTATGACTGTCATTTATGCCGCTTGTTCCCGTGCAGTAGGAATCCTCTGGTTCGCCTGTTAAAGCCGATGTAGATCACTGATCTGCCAAGCTTTTTCATACGCCGTCCATGCAAGAAAGCGGCAGCCCGACCTTGCGTCGAAGCGCCTGGATCTATATATTCCCAACCCTGCAACAACGCGCTACCGCCCGAATGGCGAAACTGGTAGACGCATGGGACTTAAAATCCCCCGCTCGTAAGGGCGTCCCGGTTCGATTCCGGGTTCGGGCACCATCTCTAGTTCCACTGACAGCCAGTAAAGTCCATGGAACCCTTTAAAACCCGCCACTTGGCGGGTTTTTTCGTTTATGGCGTTCCGTTGGTTTCCAAGTGATTCCGGCATTTTTAAGGGGAAGATCTGGGGTACAGGTCAGTTCGATAATAGGTAGTACCCTTATGTCGCACACTACAACTCTTCTACCTGACGCAGCTTTTCGAACAGCCAAACCGCGAGACCGCGCTTATAACCTTTTTGATGGAGAAGGTCTCTCTCTTAGTGCAAGCCAACGGTGGAAAAGCTTGCAAGTTATCTAAAGAATCCGGGACGATTCCGTTTGCCAGATACGGGTTGCTCAACAGCATACGAAGGCGCACTGAATACCAGCCACTGCCATCCTGGAGTCCGTCGGAGATCGCCATCCGCGATCGCTCGCACATTCGGTGCGAATGGGGCCAAAAAAGCTTTATCGACCTGAAAACACCGCCCTAGAGCCCTGTCAAAATGTTCTTCGGCGACCCTGAGAGCCTTTAACGCCAGGTTACGCCGACGTTCAGACAAATAGTGTTGCAGGGCACGTTTCTCGATGTTGGTGCGCTTCCGACGTTACACGATCGCTACGGTATTTCTACCCATGCTGTGCGCGTGCAGATCAAGGGTTGATCATAGGATTTAAAACTGCAGGGGCTGAATCATCCCCCTTGAACACCGACAGTCTGTTTTGGGGTAAGCGTTATGCCTGAAAAGGCTGTTCCGAACAAAAAATTTCCGAGAAGAACTAGAGGAGAACGGGTCAGATTTGGGCAACTGATGGAATGACGTGCACGTTGGAACCACTTAAGCTGCTGGCTGCCATGCATTCTTCCAGAGGCTAACAATGTCATTTGATCTGCACCACTTACTGCTGGTATTCACAGCCTACATTGTGGGAGCTGCCAGCCCTGGCCCCAGCAACATGCGAATCATGGGCGTTGCCATGCACCAAGGCAGAAAACCTGCGCTGATGCTTGCAGCCGGAGTCATCAGTGGTTCTTTTTTTTGGGGATCAATGGCCGCCACAGGCGTCTCGGCCATTCTGCTTCAATTCGCAGAGGCACTCTTCGTACTCAAGATCGTCGGCGGAGCATACTTGTTGTTCCTAGCCCTGAAAGCGGGACGTTCTGCCCTGACACCTGACGAGAAAATTGAGAAAGCGCTGGCCGCAGCACCGCCTATCTCGGGTTTTGGCCTCTATCGGCGGGGCTTGCTTATGCACCTGACCAACCCAAAGGCTTTACTGGGTTGGATCGCCACGATGACGCTCGGTCTGGGACCACAAGCGACACCTGAAACAGTTATGATCATCCTGGCTGGCTGTGCCGTGTTGAGCATTTCTATTTTCTGCGGTTATGCGATCGTTTTCTCTACGGCGCCGATGATTCGGGGTTATCGCAGGGCGCGTCGATGGATTGAAGGCACCCTTGCGTTGGTCTTTGGCGCCGCAGGTTTTAAGCTTCTACTCTCCCGCACCTGATTTAACGCTTCCCTCTGTGGGGGATGGCCTATGTTCGAAAGCCATCCACCAACTGCTGGAGTCGTGTGGCTTGTCGTTCAAGATCATCACAGGCAAGCAGTGTGGCGTGCAGGTTTGCCACCCCTTCCTGGTTGAGGGTTTTGATCTCGGTGATGTCCATGTTCAGTGAGTCGATAACTGAAGTTTGCTCTTCCGTTGCTGTCGCTACCGACTGGTTGATTCCGTCAATCTCGCCGATGCGCTGACTGACACTGCCCAGCCGCTCACCGGCCTGGTTGGCGATAATCACACCGTCCTTACTGTAGCGCTCGCTTTCGTTCATGGTGAGTACCGCCTCACGTGCGCCCATCTGAAGCTCTGCAATCATTGAATGGATCTCCTGGGCTGAGGTCTGAGTGCGGTAAGCCAGGCTGCGGACCTCGTCCGCTACAACAGCAAACCCACGCCCGGCTTCACCCGCCCGCGCGGCCTCGATTGCGGCATTAAGTGCCAACAGGTTGGTCTGTTCGGAAATGCCTTTGATGACTTCAAGAATCCGCCCGATATTTTCCGTCTTACCATTCAGCGCTTCTATGTTGCTGCATGACGTGCGGATTTTCCCCGAGAGCGCGCCCATGGCATTTATCGTTTGGGTCACTACCTCACGACCATCTTCAGCCTGGCACCGGGCATCCGACGCCTGGAGGGAAGCATCACCCGCGTTACGCGCGATTTCCTGGGCCGCCGCGCCGAGTTGGTTAATCGCGGCCGCAATACTGTTGGTGCGATTGGCCTGGTCGTCCGAGTTTGCCATGGAGGCACTGGAGGTCTGCGTTACGTGCCTGACCACTTCATTGACGTGCTCGGTGGCAGAAGACACCTCACGTATTGAGCGCTGGATGCGCTCCACAAAAAGGTTGAAGTCTGCGGCCAACTCTCCGAACTCATCTTTCGAGTGTGCACCCAAGCGGCGGGTAAGGTCGCCCTCTCCCTGGGCGATATCCCGCATGGTTGTACCCATCAATCTCAGGGGCCGCATCAGTACGCGAATAAGCAGCCCCAGCAGAAGCAGCGTGGTCGCCACGGCAACAATCATCGATAAAATGGCGGAAGTGCGAAAATCATCAAGTGCCGCATAAGCTTTGCTTTTGTCGATGCACAAACCGATATACCAGTTCACCGAAGGCAGTCCCTTGATCGGCGAGAACATCAAAACTTGAGGTTTTCCGTCCTGCTCCGTCTCGCTGATATGAGAGCTAAGGGATGGCGTGTTCAGCGGGTAAATATCGTTCAATTGCTTCATCACCCGTTCTTTTTCGGGATGAACCAGCACCCTGCCATCTGCGTTGACCAGAAAGGCATAGCCCATTCCACCCAGGTCGAGCGAGCGGACTATGGTCGACAGCGTCTCAAGTGTCAGGTCCCCGCCTACCACCCCAAGCGCCTGGCCATCGTGACTGACCGGCGTTGCAATGGTCATCATCAGTTGCCCTGTCGTCACATCCAGGTAAGGTTCGGTCAGCGTTGTCCCTCCGGCAGCCATTGCGTCGGTATACCAAGGCCGGGTGCGAGGATCATAATCAGCAGGTAGATCGTCCTCTGGCCTGATGACGAAACTGCCGTCACGACTGCCTAGATAAGTGAAGGTGAACGTCGAGAGCAACGACTTCTGCTCCAGCAGCCGCGTGATGTGTTGCGACGCGGGATCATTGGCAACCGTCTGGGCAACATGATCAACCAGAAGTATTCGCCCGGAGAGCCAGGACTGAACACTTGCAGCAGTGATCTTGCTCATTTCCTCGAGGTGGTTTTCAAGGTTCGTTCGGATGGTTTTGCGTTGAATCGAGTCGTTGTAAAGCGTAAAAAGCGAAAACGCTGCGACAACAACGGATGATGCCGCAAGCAATACCTTATGACTGAACTTCAGGTTCGCAATCATCATGGTTTATCCATAGGCTTGGGGTGTTGTAATTGTTATTCGATACCGAGGTGCGTTGATGACGGCTTGATGACGGCCAACTGTGGATAGGCCACCAGTTTCTCGATGTGCAGTTCAGTGCTCTCAAACCAGCATTCAGTGATTGATCGGAAATGCTCCATATCCCGGCAGCGTATCCGCAGGCAGTAATCAAGCGCACCACTCACCAGGTGACACTCAATGACTTGCGGGCAAGCAATGATAAGGGCCTCAAATGCTTTTTGCGTGTTGCTTCCCCTGCCCTCAGCCAGTGTCACTAGAACCACCAGTGACAAACCGGGCGATAGCTTATGCTCGTCAATGAATGCCCCGTAGCCGCGGATGACGCCCAGCCTCTCCAGCTTGCGAACGCGTTGCTGACAAGGGCTCTCGCTCAAGTGCACCAGCGAGGCAAGTTTTTTATAGGTAATACGCCCGTTACGGCGCAGTACATCGACGATGGCCTCGTCGATGCGTCCCAAACACTCCGGGGGCCCGTGGATCTTCCTTCCGCTGGTCATAGCCAAGGTATTTCACTTCAGCCCGTTGGAGAGAAACTGCTGCAGACGTTCACTTCTGGGATTATCCAGGATCTCAGGTCCGCCCTGCTCTTCAACCAGTCCCTGGTGAAGAAACAGCAGCTGGTTTGACACTTTGCGTGCAAACCCCATTTCATGGGTCACCATGATCATGGTGCGCCCCTCTTCAGCAAGGCCCTGGATGACTTTGAGCACCTCGCCCACCACCTCTGGGTCGAGCGCCGAGGTGGGTTCGTCGAACAGCATGACCTCGGGCTCCATGGCAAGGGCACGGGCAATCGCTACCCGCTGCTGTTGACCTCCGGAAAGAAACGCAGGGAACTGATCGGCAACACGGGCAGGCAAGCCGACTTTATCCAAGTACCGCCGGGCACGATCTTCTGCGTCTTTTTTGCTGACGCCTAGCACCCGCCGCGGGGCAATGGTGATGTTTTCCAACACGGTCATGTGTCCCCACAGGTTGAAATGCTGGAAGACCATGGCCAAGCGGGTACGCAGCCGTTGCAGCTCGCGGTCATCCGCCACACGTAATCCTGCATGATTTTTAACCATGCAGATCTGCTTGCCATCCAAACTCATGGCGCCGTCGTTGGGTGTTTCGAGGAAATTGATACAGCGCAGGAACGTGCTCTTCCCCGAGCCACTGGCGCCGATCAGGCTGATGACATCGCCCGTTTTGGCTTGCAGGGAAACACCCTTGAGTACTTCATGGGTACCGTAACTTTTGTGTAGCCCGTCAACCGTCAATTTGTACATGTTCGCAATCTTCCTCTAAGCAGTTCGGGAGCGGCCCTGTCAGACACAGGACTCAGTGAGTCGGCCCTAAGAAAGCCAACCAATGACGTTCGGCAATTCGGAACAAACCGACCAGCGCAAAGGTCACCGCCAGGTAAATCAGCGCCGCAATCCCAAACGATTGAAAGGTCAAGAAGGTCGCAGAGTTAGCGTCACGGGCGACTTTGAGAATGTCCGGAACCGTGGCGGTGAATGCCACAGTGGTCGAGTGCAGCATCAGGATCACCTCGTTGCTGTAATACGGCAGCGACCGACGCAAGGCTGACGGCATAATCACAAACGCGTAGAGCTTCCATCCAGAGAGGCCATACGCTTTTGCAGCCTCGACCTCCCCATGGGCGATGTTGCGAATAGCCCCGGCAAATATCTCCGTGGTGTAGGCGCAGGTGTTCAGCGCGAAGGCAAGAATGGTGCAGTTCATCGCATCGCGAAAGAATGCATCCAACACAGGCTGAGCACGTATTGCGGCCAGGCTATAGATCCCGGTGTAGCAGATCAGCAGCTGGATATAGAGCGGTGTACCCCTGAACAGGTAGGTATAAAACTGCACCGGCCAGCGCACATAAAACCTGGACGACACGCGTGCGATGGACAGTGGGATAGACACGATAAATCCGATGAAAAGCGATGCACTGAGCAACCACAATGTCATGGCCAGACCAGTGATTTGCTGGCCATCGCTGTAGACGAATGACCTCCAGTACTCCTGCAGTAGTTCGATCATCGCACCGCCTCCCGTGAACCGGCGGCGTAGTATTTTTCCAGACAGCGCAGGATGAAATTGGAGGCGCTGGTGATGATCAGGTAGGTCAGTGCAGCCAGTACCAGGAAAAAGAACAATTGGTAGGTGCTTTTTCCTGCGTCCTGGGCAGCCTTTACCAAATCAGCGAGGCCAATGATCGACACCAACGCGGTGGCTTTGAGAATCACCATCCAGTTGTTGCCAAGACCCGGTAAGGCAAACCGCATCATTTGCGGGAACACCACGAAGCGAAAACGCTGTGTGCGACTTAACCCGTAGGCGGTAGCAGCTTCAACCTGGCCACGGGGTACCGCCAGCATGGCGCCGCGGAAAGTTTCGGTGAAATAGGCGCCGTAGATAAACCCAAGGGTGATGATTCCTGCGACGAAGGGATTGATTTCGATGTACTCCCAGCCCAACGCCACCGTGATGACCGTCAGCCAGGTTTGCAGGCTATAGAAAATCAACAGCATCAGTACCAGATCGGGCACCCCACGAATCAGCGTGGTGTAGAGCTGCGCTGGCAGGCGCAGCAGCCTAAGACTGGACAGTTTGGCGCTGGCCCCAATCAGCCCGAGCAATACGCTGAGCGCCAGGGCGGATAGGGACAGCTTGACGGTCATCCAGGCGCCTTCGAGCAGCAGTGGGCCGAAGCCTTGCAAGCTGAATGCAGACAGCCCCAATGCGCCTAATAGTGTTTCGAACATGATCAACAACCTATAGCGAAAAACGCCCATCCAGCGGACGAGCGCCGGGTGGTTATTTACCGCTGTAAAGATTCAGATCGCCAAAGTGCTGCTTCTGGATCGAATCATAGGTGCCATCGTCGTGAAGGGCCTGGATCGCTTTATCCAGCAGGGCCTTGAGCTCTGCATTGCCCTTGGCGATGCCGATGGCTGTCTTGGAGGGAAGATAAGGGCTCTCTACCGATGGGCTCATTTCGTAATCAGTGCCCAGGGGTGAGTTGATAAAACCCAGTTGAGCTTGAAGCGCATCCTGCAGGGATGCATCCAGCCGCCCCGCTACCAGGTCGTAATACACCTGGTCCTGGTTCTGATAGGACTGGATTTTTACCCCGGCTTTGTCCAGCACGGCCTTGGCGTAGGCTTCCTGGATACTGCCTTGAAAATAGCCAACCGTTTTGCCTTTGAGTGACACCACATCTGTGCTCAGGCCCGAACCTTTCTTGAACACATAGGACGTGAACCCGGAAAAAAGCTCGTTTGAAAAATCAATGGCTTTTTCACGAGTGGCCGTCACGGTCATGGATGACAGGATGCCGTCGAACTTGCCGGCCCTGAGGCCCGGAATCAGGCCATCAAAATCGCTTTCCACCCAGATGCATTTGACTGAAAGCCTGGCGCAAATCGCGTTGCCCAAGTCAATATCAAATCCCTTGAGGCTGCCATCGGCGGCCTTGGACTCAAACGGTGCGTAGTTGGCATCTACGCCGAAACGCAAGGTGGAGTATTCCTTGGCAGACACTGCACTTGTGCACAACGCCAAGCCCATTACTAAATACAGTTTCTTTAGCGAAATCATAATTACATCCCTAGATATTGTAGTTGGATTAAGGGCAGTAAACATCTGTCAGCATTAACCGTGACACTCATTATTATTTAGCGAGACCTGCGTCTCGACTTGAACGTTACCTGAGTACGACGACTTTACGAATATGGCAAATTGAACGTTATCACGAGCAAAATGCTCGCCTTTCAAGCAGACACCAGCTTCATCATTAACAACCCACTGACAATCAATACGGCCGCCACGATACGCAACAGCGTGGCGGGTTCACCCATGAAGAAAATACCCGCCGCAAAAGCGCCCACAGCGCCGATCCCCGTCCAGATGGTGTACGCCGTACCCAGCGGCAAGCTCTTCATCGAGAAGGATAAAAGCGCGAAACTGGCAATCACAGTGACAAATGTAATGACTGTGGGCACTAACCGCGTAAATCCTTCAGATTGTTTCATCGAAAAAGCCCACACGACTTCAAATAGTCCTGCAATGATCAAACTCACCCAAGCCATGAGCAACTCCCAAACAATAAAAAACGCAAAGACTGTCCGCGCCAGGCGCAATTAAAACGTCAACGTTATTAAAAAGACCCCCGCGAGGACGGGGGTAAAGACGGGTTGACCAAACCCTAGTTCCGTGACGCTATCAACTAAATCACTTGAATGTTGCGTCCAGCGCGAACGCAATATCCTTGATCAAGTCATCTGGATCTTCCAATCCGACAGAAAAGCGCAAATGACCATACTCGCGGAACTCTTCAGGGTACTTGTCAAAGCCACCTCGACCCTCTGCCCCTACGTGCACGATCAGTGATTCGTCATGCCCTAATGAAACGGCCGACGTGATGATGCGCAGGTTCGAGACAAAGCGATTCTGGGTGTCAGGATCGCCCTCTACGGCAAACGCCATCACAGCACCATAGCCTTTGCCCGCAAATTGCCGGCGCGCCAACTCATGCTGCGGGTGGGAAGGCAAACCGGGGTAGTAGACATAGGCAATCCGATCGTCGCCATCCAGAAACTGGGCCAACTTTTCGGCCGTGTTCAGCAATTGCTTCAAGCGCAGTGGCAACGTGACCGAACCGCGCATGATCATCCACGCGTTGAACGGCGAAATGGTCGCGCCGAGGTCAACCAATGCATCATTCTTGATCTTGTTGATCAACGGATCGGAGCCGATCACCACCCCGCCCATGGCATCACCATGGCCATTGATGTACTTGGTCAATGAGTGGATGACGAAGTCGACACCATGTTGACTTGCACGAAAAAATGGAGGCGGCGTGAATGTGGCATCCACAGAGATCAGCGCGCCATGGGCGTGTGCAATCTCAGCCAATACGGCAATGTCCGCAACTTTCGTGGTGGGGTTGGCAATCGTTTCAGTGTGGATCAGCTTGGTATTGGGGCGAATGGCGTTACGTACCGATTCCAGGTCACCGACGTCTACGAAGGTTGCCTCAATGCCGTAACGTTCAGGCAGTAGTTCGGCGAAAAGCCGCCAGACTGCCTGGTAGGTGATGTCACTGACGATGACGTGATCACCACTTTTCAAGAATGAAAAAAATACCGAGTGCAAGGCGGCAACACCGGTCGCGAATACCACCGCGTCTTCACACCCTTCAAGGGCTGCGAGTTTCTTCTCAAGGCAAACCTGGTTGTGGCCTTGATTGCGTGTGTACACGAGCCCGTCCGGGCTCGACCAGTCCATGGTCGCCGGATCTTCCGGCAAGAGATAGGAGTTTGCCATGACCAATGGTGTACGGACGGCGCCACTGGTGACATCCGCGACATTGCCGCCATGAACAGCCAGCGTCGCTGCAGATAATGTCGAAAGATTGTGCTTGTCGGGGCGCATGTCGTTTCCTCTTTATTGTTGTGTGTTTCATTCTTGAGTTGAGTGAGTTGCTTAGCTTCCACTCACACCGTTAATGCAAACGACCTTGGGTTGGGTCATGTCTTCGTAAGCGAAACGTACGCCCTCACGGCCCATGCTCCCGTACTTGAAACCGCCGAAAGGCATTGCATCAAAGCGGTAGTCGGAAGAGTCGTTGATCATCACCCCGCCCGCCTCCAGTCGTTTAGCGGCGGTCAATGCAACCTTCAGATTGCTGGTGAAGATCCCGGCATGCAGGCTGTATTCTGGTTCGTTAGCCAGCGCCAATGCTTCATCCAGGGAGCCGACGCGCTGGAGGATGACTACCGGGCTGAACACTTCTTCGCACCACAACTTGCAATGGCGGTCGACGCCTTCCAGCACGGTAGGTGAATAGAGCGAGCCGTTACGTGTGTTGCCAACCAACAACGTGGCGCCTTTGGCAATGGCGTCATTGACCACTTCCTCGGTACGCTTGGCTGACGCCTCGGTAATCATCGGCCCTACGTCCGTCTGCTCATCTGCAGGGTTGCCGACGATCAACTTAGAGGTCTGTTCAACAAAGCGCGTTTTGAAGGCTTCATAGAGTGAAGCTTCGATGAGGATCCGTTGGGTACCGATGCAGTTTTGTCCGGCCGCCCAGAAAGCCCCCGACACGCATGAATCAACGGTTTCATCCAAGTCACAATCAGCCATCACGATGACCGGCGCGTTACCGCCAAGGTCCATCGCCAGCTTCTTGAGGCCAGCTGTACGAGCGATCTGCTCACCCGTGACAAAGCCGCCGGTGAAAGACACCATGCGCACTGCACGGTGGGCCACAAGAGCCTTGCCCAGGGCGCCGCCGCCTGTCGCGACGGTGACAACAACCGGAGGCAGACCCGCGTCGACCAAGCACTCCACCAGCTTGATCGCTGATAGCGGTGTGAGCTCAGACGGCTTGAGAACAACTGCATTTCCTCCTGCAATGGCAGGCCCTAATTTATGCGCGACCAGATTAAGCGGGTCGTTGTAAGGGGTGATGGCGACGATGACGCCCAACGGTTCACGGGTGAACCAGCCCTGACGGGATTCAGACCCGACATAGGCGTCAAAAGGAATGACTTCACCGGCGTTGCGCTTGGCTTCTTCGGCAGACAACTTCAAGGTGTTGACGCAGCGCAACACCTCCTTTCGCGCCTGCTTCAGCGTTTTTCCCGACTCCGCGACGATCAGTTTGGCAAAGGCGTCTTTGTCACGCTCGACTGAGCTTGCAGCCTTTTCCAAGATACGCGCACGCTCATGGCGTGGCAGATCCTTGGCAATCAAGGCGCCTAAAATGGCGGTGTCAACTATCGTGGTAGCGGAGGATGCGGGTATGTCTGCCACTTCACCCACCTTGCTGCCGTCAAACGGGCTGAGCACCGTAATGGCCTTATAATCAGCAGCGAGCGAGAGACTCAAGCTATTCATGATTACTTACCTGACGTGGTTTTGTGGTTGTGGATGCTTACGATGTCGGCGAGCAAGGCAAATGCGGTTTCAAAACGACCTGCCCCCGCCCCCACTACAGTGACGGGACCGAGAATGGCCGTGTTGAAGGTAATTGCGTTGGTGGCTCCGCTCACGGCTGAGAGCGCGTCGTTCGCCGGTAAGAGCTGGGGACTCACCGATGCCGAAATCGAACCATCGCTCCGTTTCTCTGCGCTGCCAATCAGCTTCCAGCGGGCATTTGCTTTCGTCGCCTCGGCAATATCCTTGGCCGTGATTTCAGAGATCCCTTTGCACAAGACATCGCTTGGTTTGAGTTTTGCGCCCAGTAGTTCATTGGCGAGGATGACGACCTTCAAGCGCACATCGTGCCCTTCTACATCCGCTGTTGGATCGGCTTCGGCGTAACCCAACTCCTGGGCTTTTGCGACAGCACTCGAGAAGTCCAACCCCGTCTCCATGCTGGAGAGGACAAAGTTTGACGTGCCGTTGAGGATCCCCTTGAAGCCGGTGATTTCCGAGCCTGCCAGTGACTCCTTGGCCAAACGGATAACCGGGGTCCCGCTCATGACAGAACCTTCAAATTCAAAGCGGGCGCCGGTGCTATCGGCCAGCGTCTTCAAGCTTTGTGCATGCAGCGCCACGGGCCCTTTGTTGGTGGTCACGACACTGACGCCCTTTTCCAGAGCCCAGCGGCAGAAGGTCGTAGCCGGTTCACCATCCACAGGATTGGTGAACGTTGCCTCAGCGACAATATCGGCGCCAGAGAAGCGGATAACGGTTTCGTTTGCCGGCTCAGCAGTCCCGCCGGCCAGGGTCCTGAAACTGCCTTTAGCAGCAGGCACTGCTGCCAATTCACGAGCGTCCAGGCCGTCTTTGTTAATGATCGAACCGAGGTAAAGGTCACTGACACCGACAATCTTCAAGGTAAAACCTAATTCATCGGCCCAACGCGAATTCTTATCGGCAATAAGCTGGGTCAGCGCGCGGTTAACGCCACCAAATCCAAGCAACGCAATTTTGTATTCAGTCACGACAGGGTTCTCATTGTTATGTTGTGGTGCTGAGATAGTAAGCCGCCAACTTAACTTTACGAATATGGCAAACAGAACGTTGTTGCGAGCAAAATGCTCGTGCAACAGCGCAACTTGCTATTTTGTGCTCGACAGAACAAAAGACGTTACGGTATTCAGGACTCCCGGCAGCGTCGAGATCTCACTCCATACCCTGTGGATACGATCTGCATTCATCGCCTGAACCGTCAGTACAATATCGAGGTCGCCACTCATCACATTGCAGGAAATAACTTCAGGCATTGCACCAACGGAGCGAACAACTTCTGAATCTCGCATACGATCCTTACGGTAAACGAAGATTAATGCATTAATGGGTCCTGCATCGGCTGAGGGCATACCTTTAATAATTGTGTAGCCTCGGACATACCCATCGCGCTCCAATCGCTCAATCCGCAGCCTGACTGCGTTCCTGGACAAATTGACTTTTAGGGCAATATCGTTGTGGGCCAACCGTGCATTGCGAGTTAGCTCCTCCAAAATCTTTTCATCAACCTTATCTAAAACACGTTTCATCTCTGGCTCCGGACTTATAACGAGTGAGACTCCGTGTCTTTTGATAAGGCCCTGACCAGTGAGATCAGCGACCTGACGTCGTTGGGAATTGAAGTACAGTCTTGTTCGGCTACTGCAGGAGCACCAACAGTATTTATGTGGCCAACAACCTCTGACTTTTGGGTTGCAGTGCCAACTTTCGACGGATGTGTGGTTGCCAGGCAAATCATGGGGATCATCAAGCTGCGTCTGTTTATACGTGCAGCGCGCAAGCCGATAGCGGTATTGGGACTGACCAGATATCCACTCTCTGCAAAGACCTCATGAATACAACTGAATGCGTCTGCATCGTCCACAGCCAATGAGTCAAACAGTTTGCGTGCCTCCAACCATTCATCCTGCGCTAACTGAATAGTGCCCTCGCCTTCTAGCAGCTGCATATTACGAGCTACTTTTTTTCCGCATCGATTTAAGATGCTCCACTGTATGCGCTCAAAATTAGAGGCCAATGAAACATTCATAGTGGGGATTTTGGTAGCACGAATCTCATTTCGCCTGTAAAAATTTGATTGGAGAAAATTATGCAGTCCGGCGTTAGCATTCGTGGCAACGATAAGCTGTCGAATGGGCAGCCCCATTTGCTTGGCAATATAACCAGCATACAGGGCGCCAAAATTTCCAGTCGGGACACTGAAAGCAATCTCTCTTTTAGGCGCACCGAGTTGAAGAGCAGAATAGAAATAGAACGACAGGTGCGCAAGCACGCGAACCCAATGCACTGAGTTGAACGAAATGAGATGCTGCTGCGCATCATTATTTTTTTTCAGGAACTGCTCACACAAACGATGACAATCAGAATAGTCTCCGTCAATCTCAACATTCACAACATTATCTTCGTGCGTACTCAGTAAGCGTCGGCGGTCCTCCGCCGTCAACCCCGTGGAAGGATGCAATACCAACAGCGTAACGCCCTTCATTCCCGAAAATGCTTTTATTGCTGCAGCGCCAGTATCTCCACCGGTACAACCTATAACCAGCGCCTTCTTCCCAGACCTCAGCAAATTATGATCGATAAAGCGAGCCATCAATTGAAGGCCGACGTCTTGATAGACGCCTGACGGCCCATGAAACAATTCGAGTATCCACTCGTTACTCGCGGTCTGGTAAAGCGGTGTCACTGCGTTACTTTTAAAACAATCAAAAGTCTTCTCAAGGATACGAGACAACTGATCCCGCTCGATCCAACCTCCCAGAAAGGGCTCGATTACGTAGCGAGCCAATTCATGGAAGGGCAACCATTCGAGCTTTGAGAGCTCCTCCTTTTTGAAGCGGGGAACCTTGTGCGGCACGTACAAGCCCCCGTCAGGCGCGTACGCCCCCATCAGCACCTCGCTGAATTCGTACGTTCTACCAGGGGTCCGTGTGCTGACGTATTTCATGATCCAAGACACCCTCAAGCTATTCCCGAGCGGGCCACCTGCAAGCTGGGTCTTCGCCGGAATTCAATGCGGTAGCGTTAATCGCCTTTGATCCAGCTTCAAGCCAACGACCAAAAAAGTCAATATATCGACTATAATATCTCACCAACGGTATTCCGTTCCTGATACACGAGCCCCCCTTTTGCACCAGCTCATGGGATGTGCCACGGCCGACAATGCTTGAAAAATGGGAGAACACTATGTGTGCCAAGAATCTGCTGCACTCGCTTTATCAGTACAAGGCATGGTCTGAGGATGTGTTACTCAGGTGCTTGAAAGCGCCCGTTGCACAGTCCTTCCCTGTGGAGATGGAGAAGGCCTGTTATTGGCTCAGGCACATCAATATTGTGGACCAGCTATTCATCGCCAGACTGCAGGGAAAACCGGAGAAGTTTGACGACGTCGTCACTGAGCAGCAGCAAGACATTCGTCAGTTGGAAGAGGCATTCACAAAGGCAAATCAATGGTTTGTTGACTACACAAAATCAGTCACTGCAAAAGAGCTGTGTGAACCGGTGGAATTTTTCTTCAAGGATGGCAAACCGGGCAATATGACCAAGGAGCAAATCCTTGCTCATGTGCTTTCTCATGGGCTCCAGCATCGAGGAAGTGTTAGCACGATCCTACCCAGGGAAATCCTGGAGGGATACCAAGATCATTTCACAACGTTTTTAAAACTGTAGGCAGTTGGATGTCTGCCTCCTCAACCATGAGGAGGCAGAGTATTCACCGCAGTGCTCAGCTCAATTCAAGCGCGTCTATCACCGCTGCAATTTGCTTGCGTCCTTCCCCTTCGATGGGTCTAAGCGGCAAAGGCAGGCTCGGAGAGTGAGTCATGCCGCGTAGCTCTGCTGCAGTGGCTATCACGCGAAAGCTACCTCCAAATTGGCTGAACAATGCCCAAAGCGGCTTCAAGGATTCGGAGAGGCGCGTAGCCTCAAAGGCGTCACCTGACAATGCTGCTCGTGTGATGGCGAGCGCCGTATTGGGGAACAAACCGCCCATGACCGAATACCAGGCATCGCAGCCGGCGTTCATTCCAACAGCGGCAAACGCATCGCCGCTTATTCCAATAGTTACGTGACTCGGAATCAATTTTCGCAGGCGCTCCACGCGCTCCCTGGCCAGATGCGGCGCCTCGGGGACGCCAGGGATTTTGATTGAGCTGATATTGGGTAGCTCTGCAATACGCCCGTGTAACTCATCGGTAAATTCGAAATGGGTGGTACCAGGATTGTCATAGACACATAGCGGGATTGAGACGTTGGCCGAAACCATTTCGTACATCGAAAACACATCGTCCTGAGTCAGTTTTTGATACGACACGGGTGGCAGCAGCAAGGCTTTGACTCCCACGGCTTGCGCATCCTCGGCCAGCAGCAAAACGTCGCGTGTACGCAGCGCACCGATGCTCACCATCACTGGCACGCCCTCCGCGGCCTCTACTGCCAACTGAGCAACTCGAGAACGTTCGGCTCGAGAAAGATACGCATAGCCCCCAGTGGATCCTAGAGCCCCGATGGAATCTACTTTGGCTGCCACCAATTGCTGCACAAGACGAGTAAAAGCATTTTCGTCCACACCCTGCTCATCCATAGGCGTCAGAGGAAATACACTAAGGCCGGTAAACATCGTCATCACTCCTTGCAGTGGTCTATGGACTATTTGGCCCCAGGACCAATCAGTGAGCTTTCGATCTGGACGCCTGGCATCATTTGCTGCAACCCTTCGATGAGTTTGTCCCCCGCTTCCGTCAAGGCTTCAAGCGGCATCGCCGGCAGACTCTCCAGAATGAACCACATGCTCTTCGCGTCAGCACCGAGACGGGTCCTGACACCTTGCCGCCAATTCCAGCGACGGCAGGTCACGCCTTTGTCATCGCGCCAGACAACCTCGCCGGGGTCTGGATATTCGAAAGCAGGAGCACCTTCTTTCATCGTGTCAAAAGGCTCAGTGCCATCAGCGACTACGAGCCGAGGGGAGCCCACATAGGCTTCAATGTTTTCCCCGCCAACAGGGATGGCGTACTCAATACTGATTGCGTTGTAGAGATCGACGATGGGATCCAGGCTAGGCAAGCTTCCGTCACGTAAAACCCGTTTACGCAGCGCCTCAGCTGAACAGGGCGTACGCTGCGGCTTGGCGCCGAACTTTCGGAATGTCTCCGCCCATGCGGCCAGGTGAGCTTCTCCCCAGCTTGGCCCACCTTCCTGTACAGCCTTGCAAGCACGGTCCAGGGCTGCCTGAGCAACCTCAGGATGGGTCAGTGACGCAGCGTCCACCACAATGCTCAGGGCCCTGAACTCCGGAGCCAATTCTGCAACGGCTTGATCGATCAACGGCAGTAGGGACAGCATCAAAAACCTCCAGAAATCCAAATGTCATTTCATGCTAGTCAGTGACGACCAATAAAGTCAATATAATGACCAATATCATCTACTATAACGCGTGCGCAGATTGACGGGGCAATTGGTAAAGGCCGAGAATCCCACTACATTTTTTTCATGACATTCATCAATGACCACGAATACCAGCCTGTCGATTACCCCTGGCGCTGATGCTCAAGCCGTCAGCCTGGCCGTTGCGCGCACGCTCAAACAGGCGCGCAAAGCACAGAAGATCACGCTGGATGAGCTTTCTCGCCGCTCAGGGGTGAGCAAAGGAATGGTTGTCGAAATAGAGAAATGTACGGCGAACCCCAGTATCGGCATCCTTTGCAAAATCGCCGCCGCGCTGGGCCTGTCCGTTGCAGACATCGTCAACGTGACCGAAGCCCCATCCGCCCATATCATCGACAGCCAAGACATCCCCACGCTCTGGACCGGGGACCTGGGAGGAACGGCGCGGCTTCTGGCAGGAACGTCCGGTCCTAATATGATCGAGCTGTGGCGTTGGGAAATGCACCCAGGCGAATTTTTCGCTTCACAGGGACATCCTCAGGGCACGCTTGAGCTGTTTCATGTGGAGAAAGGCACGCTGAAATGCGTGGTAGGGGAAACAGAGCTGGTCATCCCTGCGGGGAGTTCGGCAGTGGCCAGAACCGATGTTCCCCATTCCTATTCCAACGCTGGCAGATCCAAGTTGGTATTCACTATGTCCGTGACCGAGATGCATCAGTAGATAGCAGCAGGCTGGCCGTCAGTAAGCATCTGCAAAGTGGACGAACCTGCCAATTTCAAAGGGGTTGTACCACTGAGCCCGATCAAATACTGCGGTGGATCACCGCTAGGGCGCGAATTCACAATTGCTCGAGCAGCGCATGTGACTGGGGGCACAATGGGGGGCAAATTTCGGTTCCTTAAAAAGGATGCCCCCACCGATGCCCCCAGATATTGCGGTTGTTTTCAAACGAAAACTCAGCGATGCCTTGATCCGCTCGCTGGCCGAACCGGGTAAACACGCCGATGGCGAAGTCCCTGGGCTCTACTTGGAGGTAAGGGCGTCAAGCAAGGTCGACAAATCTCCTTCCAAGGTTGGGCGATTGAAGTATCGCCTGCATGGCAAGGAAAACCGCTTCTCCATCGGCGCTTACCCCGACATTGGTCTCAAGGAGGCGCGCGACATTGCCCGCGGCGCACGCCGCGATGTGGCTAATCACATCGTCCCGCTCAAGGCCAAGACCGCCAAGATCGAGGCGAAGTTGCTCAATGAAGAGCGCACCTTCGCGTACGTGGCCAAGCAAGGGTTGGCATTCAAGCCTGCCGAACTGGTGACCAAATCCATCTCGGGTCGACCGGAGCGCTGAACAACCACATCTTGCCCGCCATTGGCAAAAAACCGGTCAGCGAGATCAAGCTGGAGCACATCACTACGATCATCACCGAGTTGCGTCGTCAACGCACCCTGGCCATGGCCCGGCGCGTGCGCACCATCATCCGCGCCATCCTGGGGTTGCCGAGGGCCGCGGCTGGGTGGAGCGCAACGTGGCGCTCAGCAACATCGAGGAGCTGAAGATCCGCCATATCGTCACCAGCAATCCGGCAATCGAAAGGCCAGTCGACCTGGGCAGGTTTCCGCTGCGTCTGGATGACTGCAACGACGGCAGCGTTGCGCCTGCTGGTCATGTTGCCGGTCCGCCCTGGCGAATTAGTGCAGATGCGGTGGGAAGACGTCGATCTGGGCGGCGCCGATTGGCGTTACGTGGTCGGCAAGACCGAACATCTGATGTAGTGCCCTTGAAACCTTGGATAAGCACTCTATTCATCACACACTGCGGCAACCCAACAAGAAGTATCAGGAGTCTGTCCGCAGTTTAGAAGGCAGCTTCGTATCGAAGCTATAGCGCAAGTGTGCTGCAGCCAAATCGTGGCGTTTCCCTTTAGAACCAGAAATCCGATCAGCGCGTGCAGGCAAAGCTATTTATTGAGTTTTATATTGCGCTAAAGCTATGGAACGACCGAGTTGGGCAAGCTTTGCGCACGAGCTCATACGGGTTCCTTGTGATGGACAGACCGTAGCAAGCCAACAGCCTACTATCCGGAAACCTGCGGTTTACTTGCCCAGAATGTTCTTCAACGCAGCGGTATGGCCGGCCGGGTCGTTTACGCTGGACATCACTTCGATGATGGTGATCGTCTGATCGTTCATCGCCATCAACGAGGCCATCAGTAGTTTCAGGCCGTTGAAATCGTCGGTGCCGTCCAGGCGGTACATCTTCAAGTCGTTCACCTGAATGGTCTTCTCGCTGGTCATGCGAAAGTTGGGTGAAGCGGCCTGCTGCTTTTCCTTCAAGGTATCCACGGCAAGGCGAAACGCAGCGTCCGGGGTGGTGCCCGCAGTCGGCGCCGGACCTTCGGTAACGATGATGGCCCGCTCGCTTTTCGGATCGAAGTACATCGTGCCGCCGTTCTCGCTGTTCAAGGCACGGGCCTCGACGCCTTCCAGCACGAACTTCAGCTTGCCGCCTGCCAGGGACACCGATTGCATGTCCGATGGCGCCGTAGCGGTTTTTTCAGGCGGGGCAGCAACTGCCATGGTGGCCGCGCCGCTCAAGGCAGCAAGCACGCACAAGGAACGGGTCCAGCCCAACAGCAAATGCTTTGACATTCATAGCGCCTTTATTTTCAGGCCATCGAATATCGACGGACTGTCGTGCGAACAGCCTAGCTTACTTGCCTGCTCACTTGCCCATATGTTGTTCACAGCCGCAGCGTGTCGCTTATATTTGCGGTCAGCATGGGGATTGATTTGTCAGCTGGAGCAGCTATGCGACGTTCCTGGTAATTACCACGACGAAGCGAATGACTTTGCTCACAAGGCGAATATCAGATTCTCCATGGGGCTCCAAGTCTCAAATGAAGCGATAACCAAGCCGCTACACATCGTTGCCTCATCTTCAGGCTGCGCGAATCGTAGCTCAGATCGATTTGGTAATCCCCCCTGTGAGCTACTCGACCTACAGCTGCGACCAAGCTGCCCCGGATGTCCTCCGTGCCAGCGACTTTAAAAACGGCCGGTTCGGTATCGTTAAGCGCATAGATTGAATCTGAGGCAGGACTCTCACTTATGAAGAATACCCTAATCGCAACTGGCATCACTCTGCTACGTCATACGGCCTTACGTGCCACGATCGGGCACTAAACAGTGAGCAGGAAACGAAATGGCTTTCAGCGATGACAACGGTGTTTTTGCGTTCGCGTGCCGCCCGCTGGAAGACATTGGTGGTGCACCTGGGCATGACGATTTTCTGGCAGCGTTGGCGGATCCGAATCACCCTGAGCATGAGGCAATGTCGGAGTGGTATGGGGATGATGGGTTCGATCCGACGGCGTTTGACTGCGAGTGGATCAATCAGAGGTTGAAGCAGGCAAAGGTCTGATCAGCAAGAGGGTGTCGGGCGGACGCTTACAGCCAAACTTTTTTCGGACTTTCCAATAAAAAACTCACTAAAATCACTTCACAAAATGACCAGGATCCGAACACGCAGCAGACCTGGAAAATTAGGATATTTTTAGGGATAGAAGCAGCACACAAAACGCAAATACTCTATACATATCAAAAGCTTATTTTTTTTATGATTCCGGGTTCGGGCACCATCATTACGTTCCACGACCTCCCAAGAAGTCGCTGAAACCCACATAGAACCTGCCTTGTGCAGGTTTTTTGTTGCCAACATTTGTCCCCCACACTCACTTCACCCCAACATTTTTCTAGTACATCCTGAGTTCGATTTTGGGTGATGTACTAGTTGGCACTCCCTGATACCGCCGCCAGGCAAGCAAAACCCAAAGCTTACGCCTACAGCCTGTGAGATCGAATACATGAAAGACAGGACATGACCATTTGTGGATGAAGGCTTGGCAAACAGGTGAGGCCATTTACGTATTTGCGAGTCCCCATCCGATCTGGTCACCAGAACAGCATCCTCAATGCCAACGCGACCACGACTAGATTGAAAACTGCTTCCATCCACTGGTCGCCCTTCTTTAAGGCAAACTTCGCGCCGGCATTTGCACCCAATAGCGTGCCAATAATCAGGCAACATCCGTACTGCCAGTCAATGAGGCGGCTGACGCCGAAAATCAGTAATGAACCCACGGAGAGAACCAGCCCACCGACTTTGCGGGTCCCCACCGATTCGCTGATGGTTTTTCTGAAAAAGATAATGAATAAATACGTCGAGAGTTTGGCTTGCCCACCAAATAGCCCGCCGATCATTCCCACGGGGATAAAGAGGATATAGCCAAACAGACGTCTGATCGCTGAGGGAGGTGTTTCGCCGCTACGAGGTTTTTTTATAAGAGACAGTGCGACGAGCAGCAATGTCAGCCCGCCAATTACCTTGTGCAGCAGCGCGGGATCTATTTGAAGAAGCAGGCTCGCGCCTGCCAGAGCCCCAACCAACCCCAGTACCGCAGCTGGAAAGGCCAGCGCATAATCGACCTTTCCCTGGTTATGGAAGTGCCGCAGTCCGGCAACGATGGTGCCTACCGAGGCCAGGCGCGCAGTGGCGATCGACGACTGAGGTGCAATCCCCAGCCAGATCATCACCGGAACGGTCAAAAACACACTGCCACCGGTGTTGGTCCCGACGAATCCCGTTATTATTCCAAGGAAAATCAGACCGACGCCTGTCAACCACTCATGCCCCATCATGTTGAGGTGCTCGCATAAGATTCATGGCACGGCTTACTCGCTCAAGTAAACCGGGTCTATCCAGTGATAGCAGTTTCTATTTCGGGAGCCGGCGGTCACATGAAGCTTTGCGGTATGTACGAAGCTGTACTCGCCGATAATCGGGCGGCGTAGCGAACTTTCAGGCCCAGTGATTTTGCATACAGTACACCTCGGTTAATGAGATCTTGTATCTGTGCTTTTGATTTTCTAATTCGATATTTATGTGACGTTTCATTGATACCAGAAAATATGCCTACCCAGTTTGCTCCTATCGCCGTAACCGCATCAATACCATCTTGATGCGCGCGGGAAGAAGGTAACTTCCTGTTGGTGAGCGTTGATACTGGAAGTTAAATGAAATGTACTTGAAGGGTTGCAGCAATATCAAGCATCGCAAATCAGGGCTCCTCAGCCACCAACATGAATAAAACTTCATGGTTTCGCATATTGACTTTCTTAAAGTTACTGACTGCCTGTTCTCACCCATTGAATCAAAAGAAATTTTATTTATGACACTTTTTCGCACAAGGCAGCTTAGTGCCTGACCTTTTAACCCTCTTATGACTTCCAACAGCTTTGCACTCGGCAAGCTATATATATTTAATCTAACAGAGGACCTGAGATAGATGGCACTGATTAAAAGCCGTCCAGTTGCAGCTTTTCGGGTGCTTGCTTGCTGGAGGGGGTCGAGGGAGGACGCCCCCCAGCGACTCGCCGTGCACCTTGGGCAATCGCCGAGAACGGGCGGACAAAGGTCGCGAAACCCACAGGCCGCAGATAGCGCGATAGACGCCTGCGAAACCCGCTAGAAAAACTTAAACCATAGAATGAGTGATCGGAATGTACTTTTGCGCAGAATTAAGTCATTTAGGGACCTACCTGGCTCACCCCTCAGCACTTTAAAGTACGCCAATCATTCAACTATCGGCGTCTTTATGAATCTCTGGTTTCGACTTCTCCTCATGCTGCTTCGTCGACCTTGGCGCAGACCGGCAAAAGCGCTGGAATCAACCGTCATCCGAATGCGCGTCTGGCCACTGGACCTCGACTTCAATCGACATGTCACCAACGGCCGATATTTCAACCTGGCCGATGTCGGACGCATGGATTTCGTTTTGCGCAGTGGCGCCTATCGAGTAGCTATTAGAGCAAAGGCGCTGCCCATCGTCGGAGACACTTGGGGTAAATTTCGTCGTGAGCTTAGACTGTTTGAAGCGTTTGAAATCCACACAAGGATGCTTGGCTGGGACGACAAGTGGAGCTTCATGGAGCATCGATTTGTGAGCAAAGGCAGAGTGATCGGCGTTATCGTAATGCGAGGTCTATTTCGTTCAGCGAAAGGTATTGTTCCGCCAAGCGAGTTTGTTCGAGAACTGGGACTGCCCGAACGGTCGCCAGAGATGCCGGAATGGCTGGCCTCGTGGTCGCAGAGCTGCGATGCCATGAGCCGCCAACTCAGGGATGAAGAAAGCACCAATGATTGACTTGACGTGCAGGCAGCCCATGACCAGCGCGCTATTGGGACCGTTGATTGCTCCGCCGTTGGCGTGTGCGGCGTAACTTCGCCAGCCCGTGTAATTCGTCAATAATGGGCTGTATGTACTTTTCTCCGAGCAGGTGCTGGTATACCTCGAAGTGGTCCTATCGCCAAGCGCACTTGCTTCTTTATTTCCTCTATGGCCAGGCACGCCTCATGCACGAAGCGTTCGTCGAATACGCCATGCAACTCAAGCTCAATCCCACTTTTGTCATGGTGTATTTGCACATGGCAGTATCGACCACCATATTGGCCGCCGCTGCAAAATAACATCAAATTAAAACCATGACCGAGGAGCTTACGTAATTGATCCTGAAGACTGTCTTGGTGCAAGCCAGATATTTCCAGCTGCCGAGACACACATGGGCCATTGGCGAATTGCTTACTCAACATAACCACCTCCACTTTTATCGGTTACGCAGTGCCAGCACTACTGCGCACTATCACGAACAAGCTTACGACGTACCCAGCCTGAAAAATGTCAGAAGTCGGTAAGGTTATGGTAAATACCACGAGCGCTTCGAGTTACTTCCCACTCTGTTATTTACCCACCTTAACCATAAATTAACGCTACCAAACAGAACAACCTATTAAGCTTGGCTAATGCGCCTCTCCTGCCCCGACAACTCATGAGGTGATGGCGACCCATCGAGCCTGCCGGCCGGGTCGCAAACGGCGCACGACCGATATATCATTCTGGAGTGTTTCACTAATGCCTGACGACAACGCTCATTCGGCAAAACATGCCTTGTTCAGTATTGCCCTGGTTAATTATAAAACGCTGCACATGACACGCCTTTGCTTAGGATTGCTACGCGACTACGCTATATACCATCAAGTTCCGGTCTGGGTAGTGGATAACGGTTCCGCCGATGAAAGCATCCACTACTTGCGGACACTTGATTGGATCAACTTGGTAGAAAGGATCCCCCACCCTCGAGAAGCCGGATATATCGCGCATGGTAAAGCCCTTGATCTGATTTTGGGATATGTTGAAACTCCGTACTTATTCCTGCTTCATACGGACACATTTGTATTTGATACCGATGTGTTCAGTATGATGATGAGCCAAAGCACTGCAACGCCGCGTACAGTGGCAGTCGGTTGTACAGAACAGATCAATCGCGGTTTTTTAAGAACTGCCTGGCGGTTCGGCACTCGACTGATGAAGTACCACTACCGAACACTCATGCGTTACGTGGGGCTACCCTCTAAAAACCCCAAGCCTTTCAGAGAAACCCACTTGAAAAGTTTTTGCACCTTATGGAACTGCGATGTAATTAAACAACATAACTTGCGCTTCATGATGGATAACCGGGTACCGGGATACGCGCTACAAGACAAGATGGTCAAGCTGGGTTATGCGATCAGCTTTCTGTCAGCACGAAGATTGTTCAGTTACCTGGACCATATTCAAGCCGGCACTGTCGCCGCTAACGGCGGCTATGACACGGACCATCGTCGAAGAAAAACGTATCACGATACCCTGCTGCGCTTTCAAAAAGAGGCGTCAAATGATGCGAAAACGACCAGTACGGAAAAATGATGGTTGCTGATAAGACCGGCCCGCGAGATTCGAACTGAGTGGGAGCGCACAGCTGACTTGAAAATCGAACCTGATAGAACTTTATCCACGGCCCAGCCCATAGGGCGCTTGTTCGATGCTCATCGCTTACTCTGCGGCGCATCAAGAGGGGTCTCGAGAATGAAGGTTGCGCCCTGCCCTGCCCCGTCGCTGTGCACGGTCAAGCTGGCACCCATTTCCTGCGCGGCGAGCGCGCAGCTGTGCAGGCCGAAACCGTGACCGTCTTTGCGAGTCGTGAAGCCATGGGAAAAGATACGCGTCAGGTGCTCTGGCGTAATCCCGTTGCCATTGTCGGCCACCGTGATACGCAAGACTGCCCCGTCAGCGATGAGGGAGGCGCTGAACGTGATGCACGGGCTGCGATCGACCACGCCGTCCAACGCCTGCCTGGCGTTTCTGATCAGGTTTACCAGAATCAGCAGCACCCGGTGCCGGTCCAGCGACAGCAGGGGCAAGTCGGCAATGTCCTTGACCACCGTCACCTCCTGATTCATCCGTGAGCCGGCACTCATGCGCCAGGCATCATCGATTAATTCCGAGACCGGTATTGTCTCGACGACACTGACGGCAACGGCATAGGACTGCTGGGCAGCGACAATGGTCTTGATGTGGTCAATGCCTTTGGTGAGTTGCTCGAGCTCTTCGATGATGCCCTGCTGTTCTGCCGCCACCGCCTGCGCCAGCTTGAGCAGGTAGTCGGGCAGCATCTTTCCCCGCTGGTCCTGGGTGAAGAAATCGCTCAGCTCATGGATGTGTTCGTTCATCATCTGCGCCACCTTGCCCAGGCCCTGGGCCTTGGAGGTGCGCATCTGGCTGCTGACCAACTCGGCCGAAACGTTCACGCTGTTGAGGACGTTGCCGACATTGTGCAGCACCGTCGTGGCGATCTCGGCCATGCCCGCCTGACGGGATTTCGCATTCAGCTCGGATTGCACCTGGCTCATGCGTAGCGCCGCGCGTACGCGAGCCTTGAGCTCCAATGGCGAGAAAGGTTTGGCGATATAGTCATCGGCGCCACTCTCCAGCCCGGAGATGCAAGCTTCGCTGCCGCCGCGGGCGGTCAACAGGATGACGGGCAGATGGGCAAAACCGGCGCTCGCCTTGATTCTGGCGGTCAGGCCAAAGCCGTCAAGCTCCGGCATCATCACATCCGAGAGAACGACATTGATCGGTTGACGCTGCAGCATGGCCCAGGCCTGTTCTCCATCAGCGGCGGTGACGACGCTGTAGTCGTCGCGCAAAAGCTCGCTGAGGTAGCCAAGCATTTCCGGGCTGTCATCGACCACCAGGACCCTGGACTGCGAGGTGCGTTCCGGGTGCCGTTCGTTGTCTGCATCGGCCATGGACGCCTGGTCGTTGCTACTGCCACGGCGGCCGTCGTCGAACAGCAAGTGGCGCTGCTCGGTTGTGATCATTGCGGTGGGTGACGATCCCTCATGCAGATGACCGGCTTCGGTCGGCACCGTGTCTTGCTCGGTTCCCCGAGGAAATCGAACAAGGAAGCACGAGCCCTTTCCAGGCTCACTGTTGACACTGACTTCGCCCCCCATCAGTTCGACCAGATCCTTGACCAGGGCCAGGCCGATACCGGTACCGCTGTAATGCCGCGTGGCGGAATTGTCGATCTGGGAAAAACGCTGGAACAGCAGGGGTAATTTGTCAGGCGCGATGCCAATGCCCGAGTCTTGCACCGCGAGCTCAAATCGCTCGTCATCAAGCGCAGTGACTGCCAGATGCACCGTACCGCCAGCAGGGGTGAACTTGATGGCATTACTCACCAGGTTGAGCAGAATCTTCTCGAAGTGTCGGGGGTCCAGGAACACGGTACCGAGGGCAGGATCGATGCTGCAGGTTAACGTGCAGCCTTTGCCCTTGGCCACCATGGCGGCGTCCTCGGCCAGCACACCCACCGCCTTGTTCAAATCAACGGGCGCCGGACACAGCTCAAACTTGCCTGCTTCGGCCTTGGAGAAGTCAAGGATATCGTTCACGCGGTTCATCAGGCGCAGTGCGTTTCGTTGTGCGCGCTCGATTTGCACGCGCCAGTCCGTCGGCGGCGTGATCGCCACCGAGAGCTGCTCCAACGGGGCGAGAATAAGGGTCAAAGGGGTGCGCAGTTCGTGGCTGACCGTGGCGACGAAATCACTCTTTGCCTGGTTGGCCGTCTCGGCCTGGTTGCGCGCCTGAATAAGTGCAACCGCCTGCGCCTCCAGCACCTCGGTCTGCCGGTGCAGCGTGTCGGTCCGCTCGGCGACCATTCTCTCCAGAGAGGCCTGCACCTGCTGTCTTTCGGCTTCGGCCTCGGCCTCCAGCACCCGGATGCGCAAGGCATTCTCCTGGAACACCCGGACGGCGCGAGTCATGATCCCAATCTCATCGCCGCGTCCAGCACGGGCGATTTCGGCGGTCAAGTCACCGGCAGCGAGCCGGCGCATGGCCGAAGCCAGGGCGACGATGGGCTGCGCGACAAACCGCGAGGTGCTCCAGGCAATGGCTCCGGCCAGCAGGATGGCGACGGCGCCAGCGACTATTGTCGCCAGCATGCCGCGATCCTTGTGGACCAAGGCGTCTGAACGCGCTTCGCCTGCGAAGCGCGCAACCAACAGGCCAGCGCTGCGTGCCTCGATACGAACCTGGTCGCGCGCGTCGCCCAAGGCGTTGCTCGCCTGATGGAACCCGGCAAATGCCGCCCGGTAGCCAGCAATCTGATCGCTGACCGTCAGGGGCGTAGCGCTGGCCTGCTGCCCCACAGACGATGGCAGAACCCGGGCGAGACGGGAGAGTTCATCGAGGATGACGCCTACAGAGCTGGCGACCTCGGCCGACGGCACCAGGCGAAACGACAAGGTCTGCGCTTCCAGGGTGGCAACACGTTCGGCGAAACGCTTGGACAACGCGGCGGCGTTTTGCAGCAAACCGATGGCGGCCTGAATGTCACTGGCGTCATGGGCAATGTGCTCGTCCACTTCAGCCAACATGACTTCAAGGCGCTCTGCCACGCCTCCAACAGCCCCCAGATGCCGCAAAGCCTCGCCGCCCCGGAGCCTGGGAGCCTCGCCAAGCTGCTCGAGCGCCAGGCTGGCTGCAGCCACCGCCGTCGCCAACTGCTCCAGGGTCTCCACCTGTTGCGGCGCCCCCATCAACTCACGCAATTGCTCGACCACAGGCGGCAGCGCCGCACAGGCGTTGCGCGCCGCAGTGGCGGCGGCACCATCACCGCTCACCAGCACCTGGGCCACATTGGCGGTAATGATGCGTTCGCCGTTGCGCAGGATATCCAGGATGCGATGGGCGCTCTGGGCGTTGCTCACCCGCGCCTGGTGGTCGGCGGCGCGGGAGTCCAGGCCCTTCAGCCCAGCGGCGATACCCAGTTCAACGAGGGCCGTCGCCTCTCGCATCCGGGCGTAATGGGCGGTCATATTCTCGGTTTCGCCATCCATGGTCAGGGTCGCCGCCCGCAAGGACGCGATCGCCGCAGCGAGCCTCTCCAGGCTGCCCTTGAGCGATTGCGCCTCTGCCGCCGGGATGGCGTTAAGGCCGTTGATAGCGGTCGCGACCAAGCCCTCGGCCTGGGACACGCTGCCCTGGTCGCGGGTGGCAATGAAGTTTTCCACCCGCCCGGTAGCCCCGTTGACCGAGGCCAGAATTTCCGCGGAATGGCTGGCGGAATCCACCGCACGTACCATGCCTCGCAGGCCGTAGAGGTTCACGAGCGATACCGCCAGCATCAGCAACACCAGTGCGGCAACCGCCAGGCCGATCCTGACGGCAATGGGCCTGGCCGTGGCTGATTTGAATGTCAACATGGGGCCTCGCCTCCTAGCCCGCCGCTACTGTTTCGTCACCTCCGGCAAAGGCGCCGGCGGCGCCGTATGGTTGATGGCCGCATCGATCATCGCCGCAACGGAAGCCTGGCCGTAGAACGGATTGGCGGCACCGCCCACCGGCATAGTGGCAAGCCAGGCGTCCAGGTCTTTGGCATCAATACGTACCAGCGGCACTTCGACGAACTTCGGCACCTGCTTGCCCGCCAGTATCTGCTGGGCCACCCAGAACCCCATCTGGGAGACGCTCGGGGAGGCAGAGACAGAGACGGTCTCGTAGCCATTGGCATCGCGTTCCTGTTTCCACAGGGCAAGTTCGTCCTGACGGTTCCCCATCACAATGATCGGCAAAGGGCGTCCCGCCGCCTTGAACGCCATGGCCGCACCATATCCGTCGCCACCCTGGGTAGCCACGGCATCAATGGTGGGCAGCGACGGCAGCGCCAGCGTCACTTCCCTGCGGGCGACAGAAGCCGTCCAGTTCCCGTAAACGGTCTTGACGAATTTCAGGCCCGGATAGTCGCTGGCGGCCTTGCGAATGCCATCGCTGATGTTTTTATCCGTGGCATCGCCAGCGATGCCGCGGATCTCCAGTAATGTCCCGTTGCCCTTCAGGCGCTCGGCGATGTAGTCCATTTCCACACGGCCCATGGCGGACCAGTTGTAATCCACGGTATAGACACAGGGCTCGGTGATCAGGCTGGCCATGACGACCACCACGATGCCGGCGTTGCAGGCATCGCGGATCACCCCGTTGAGGGCCGTGTCGGAGGCAGCGAGGATCACGATGGCATCGACGCCCTTGACGATCATGTCCTGGATATGGGCCGCCTGTTCCGAAGCCGAGTTATTGGCGCTGACGACGGGAGCCTCACGGATCAAGCCCTCCTTTTGCGCCTGGAGCGCAATTTCCTGCCAGTTGCGCACCATCACCTTGCGAAAATCGCTGCCTGCGTAGGAATTGCTGAAGGCAATGCTGTAGCTCGCGGTAGGGCCGCTGGCGATGCCCTCGGCGGCAGCCTGGGCCGGATTGGCGGCAACCATCGCCAGCCCCGCCACGCAGCCGGCGAAGCGCCTCAAGATCGTGTGGATCGACTGGGTGTTCATGCTGTTCTCCATCGTGCTTGGCATTTACCAACAGTTATCCACCCGCTCCGGCTTACAGCCTGGATCGACGGCGTGTTCTGGTTGGAGCCGTTGGCCCCCACATTGGAGATTTTCAAGCAGGTGAGGTGTGGGGCAGGCATTGAACGTTTCCCTGTATGCCGCGTGCGGGTTGTTGCGTGAGCCGTTGAAAACGCCTGAAGACCACCCACCGGCTGTCGCCAACGTCAATGACTTTGCCAGGGTCGGAGCCCTTGGCGGCCGAACATTGAAACCCGTAGATGGCTCGCATTGGCAATGAGCATAGTATCAAAGTGCCCGCTTTGCTTGCGGTCTGTAAACGGATGCGGCGCTCTTAGCCATAGTTTTGTGTTTGACTGCCGCCCCACCCAACCCTGCCTGCTGTTCTACGCTTGTTGCTCGACCCACTTATCGGAGACCCGACATGAACCCACACACCACCGCCCTGGTGCTGATCGAATACCAGAACGACTTCACCACCCAAGGCGGCGTGTTCCATGACGCCGTCAAGGACGTCATGCACACGTCCAATATGCTCGCGAACACCGCCACCACGGTTGAACAGGCGCGCACGCTCGGCGTGAAGATCATCCACCTGCCGATCCAGTTCGCCGAGGGCTACCCGGAGCTGACCACCCGCGACTACGGGATTCTCAAGGGCGTTGCCGATGGCAGCGCTTTCCGCGCCGGCAGCTGGGGTGCCGACATCAGCGAGGCGATTACCCGGGAAGCCGGCGACATTCTCGTGGAGGGCAAGCGCGGGCTGGACGGTTTCGCCACCACGGGCCTGGACCTGGTGCTGCGCAACAATGGTATCCAGACTCTGGTGGTGGCGGGCTTCCTGACCAATTGCTGTGTCGAAGGCACGGTACGATCAGGTTATGAGAAGGGCTACAACGTGGTGACCCTGATCGATTGCACCGCGACCTTTACCGACGAACAACAACAGGCAGCCGAACGCTTCACGCTGCCGATGTTTTCCAGGACGTTGCAACACACCGAGTTTCTCGACGGGCTGAACGCCCGGTAGCCATCGCCCAGGAGGCGGCTTTACAGCCGCCTTCGGATTCCCAGCCACCTGCGACACCCTGGCCGGGTTCGTTGATCTGAAACACCTCAGTTGTCAGGGTGTTCGCTCGCCACTGAATCGGCAGCGTCCACATCAGACATATCCTCCTCAAGGGGGGCATCGTCGTCCGGCGGCAGCGGGATCTTATCCTCATCACGCCTCGGGTCGTGCCCTGTCTCGTTGTCCGTCCCGCGCGTTACAGCCTGCTGTGAAATGTTGCCCGGGGCATTCTCATTGATTTCCATGCTGGCTCTCCGTTCTTGGGCTCGGGATATCCGTGCTTAAGGTTGAGAAACGCCATGCCCCCCAGAGTGCCGGGCAACAGACGAATGGACGCGCCCAGGCTGGCACAAGGTGACACTGCCGGTGCGTGTTTCGATCCATTCGACGCCGTGGGTATTTGCTGGATGGCGCTGACGGCGGCGCAATTATCGATGCGATTGAAAGGTGATAGTGCCCGGAGGTGCTTCGTTCATTTGTCCAGATTCATTGGTTCATGCATCCGTTCGCCTATTATTGCGCGCAGCCATGCAGCATGAAATTCCATGTCTTCCAGAGAAGTCCCCTCAGCCAATCGATATTCGAACTCCTTGCCCCTCCGCCCCTGACACACGACGCTGAAATGGCCATGGCGGTCATAACTGGCGAGCACGTAAGGGCTGATACAAATGATATCGCTGAAGGGCACCTGCACTTCGGCGGGTTTACGGCCGCGACGGGTGACGGTGAGAGTCAGCAGTTGCCGGTTTTCGTCAAAGGTGAAGGCCAGCACTCTGGACGCAGAGAACATCCACGCGAAAACCAGCCCCATGAGCACAACAACACCAAGCATAGCCAGGATGAGAGGCGACGTGGTGGGACTCGCCCCATCGCTGGACGATGCGCCTTGCATCGCTTCGAGACCGAAAAGGATCAGCACCGTCACCCCTATGACCGGCAGGAACATAAGCAGCACAAAACAGAAACCCAATATGGCCGCCCCAGTGCTGCCAAAGGTGGGTAAGTCCGGATTGCCATGCCACATAGGTGGGTGAGCGCGCGGTTCTTCAGCGCCTGGCGCGGCTGGAGGCGTTGCGATGGGGTGAACTGAAGTTTGATGGGGCATCCAGCAGGCTCCGGGGGGACTGCGTAGACAGTAGCACTATCGCCAGACAGTCTGGTCCGGTACCCACCGATAAACGTCAACACCTGGCTCGCACTGCCGGCCGGCAGACTGGGGAAAGCCCTCCCGCAAATGCTCAAATCGCAGCCCGCAATTCACGGGGTGACAGGCCATAGTGTGAGCGAAAGCGCACGGCAAAACGGGAGGCGGAGGCGTAGCCGCAGGCGCTGGCAATTTCACCGATCGGGCGAGACGTTGTCTGCAGCCGTTGTAATGCTGTCGACAGTCGAACGCCCTCCAGAATGTTCCTGAAACTATTACCCTCGTTCGCCAGTTGGCGACGCAAGGTCGACTCCCCCAGGTTCATGTGCTGTGCGATGCTCGCAACCGTCCAGTCTCTCTCCGGGCTGGCCATTACCAGTTGCTGCACCCGCTCGCACAAGGGATCGTTGCGCCCCATCAGCAAAGGTCCGGCCTGGCCGCCAAGGCTTAGGCTCAGCAGCACTGCTTCCCCATAATGTGTGCAGAGTGCCTGCGGGGCGTTTGCATGGATGGCGACCAGCAACTGCTCCCATGCCTGGGTGGTGTGCCTGTCCAGGGGAACGCATAGATCGCTCTTCAGTGCCCCGCGACCACTCTTGATCTGCTGGCTATATCGGCTGCTGAATTGACGCAATGTCGAGACGGGAAAGGTCACCGCATCGGCGATGTAGTGACCCTGAGGGCCGGGGAAGTTTGAGATACCCAGCTCGCGCCCGGCCGGCATCAGAATCAGATGCCGAGGCCCTGCGCGCATTTCCCGGTCATCCCATTGCAACAGTTTTTCCCCCTGCCGCACTCGACACAAGGTGGTCACGAACACCGGCACCCTGGGCAAGGTAAGGGCATGTCGCGCCCGAATGACACAGGCATCGATAATATTTTCCCGGTGCTGTATGCCGTCACAAGGGCGCATGGTTCTTAACGTCCGTAAGTGGAAGTAATGGTCGCTTTGGCCAGGACGTTGGCGTTGAGCATGTAACCGACCAAGGCTCCGCTGGCCTGGTTGTCGAGCGGTAGCTTATCGGCTTTCAAGGCCCACACGGTGAATTGATAGCGATGGGGTTTATCGCCGACAGGAGGGCAAGCGCCACCGAACCCCGGCTGGCCATAATCGGTTCGCCCTTGCACAGCACCCGCAGGCAGGTTCGCCCCCACGCCGCTTGGCAAACTATGGGTGGAGGCTGGCAGGTTGACCACCGTCCAATGCCACCAACCGCTGCCGGTGGGGGCATCGGGATCGTAAACGGTGATCGCGTAACTTTTGGTCCCTGCGGGGGCGTTTTTCCACGAAAGCTCAGGAGACGTGTTGCCACCTTCGCAACCGAAGCCCTGGAACACTTCGCGACGGGTCAACGGGCGGTTGTCTGCAATATCCCGGCTGGTCAGTGAGAAATCCGCAGCGTAGCCACTGAGTGTGACGGCCATGGAAAGTGCTGGCAGGATCAATCTGATGTTCATCGCGGCTCCATCTGAGTCTGAAAGTGAAGCTCGAGTCTAGGTTGAACAAAACCGGGAGACTGTGCCGAAATGCTCGATAACAGTGCCGAAATGCTCGATTGTCCGGACGAACGATGGCTCTCCACGTGCCCGACGACCTTCAGATGCTCAAGAGCTCGCTGACGGGCAGTCGATGAGTGGTCTTCATCTCTCGCAGGGAGAGGTTCGAGCGAATACTGGAAACCCCAGGGAGCTTCCTCAGCACTGTTTCGACAAAGCGGCTATAGCTGTCCAGGTCCCGTGCAACCACCTCAAGGAGAAAGTCCGCCTCCCCCGTTGTGTTATGGCAACTCAATACCTGCGGGGCCGCCTGGATAATCTTTTCAAACGTTGCCGTGGCTTCTTCGCTGTGATCCGTGCAGGAGATCTGGACAAAGGCCTTCAGGCCCAGCCCGAGTTTCTTTCGATTGAGAATGGCCTGGTATCCCTCGATAACCCCGCATTCCTCCAGCCGTCTTTGCTTGCGCCAACAGGACGCTTCGCTGAGGGACAGCTGCTCGGCCAGCTTGACATTCGACAGCTTGCCGTCCCGCTGCAAACGCTCCGATATTGCAATGTCCGCCTTGTCGAGCTGCTCAATCATGAAATACCCCTTCAAATTCTCGCCTAAAAATGAAGGTTAATTTCAATTCTTGCGTTCGGTCAATTGCAAATTGAAAGGTAATTTCAAGGCGCTCATTCATAATGGCAATGCCTGAATCGCCCCTCCAAGCCGAGGTAATTTGAATGAAAGCAGTCGTCTACGAAGCCTTTTCCAAGCCGCCGCGCCTGATGAACGTGGCAGACCCATCCCCGGAACGCCATGGCGTGGTGATCCAGGTGCTTGGCACCGGGGTGTGCCGCAGCGACTGGCATGGCTGGAAAGGTCATGACCCCGACATTGAACTGCCCCATGTACCGGGTCATGAGCTGGCGGGCATCGTGGCCGAGGTGGGCCACGACGTCACGCGGTGGAAGGTCGGCGACCGGGTGACCGTGCCGTTCGTGGGTGGCTGTGGTGCTTGTGCGCAGTGCAACAGCGGCAATCAGCAGGTGTGCCACACGCAATTCCAGCCGGGCTTCACTCATTGGGGCTCTTTTGCCGAGTACGTCGGCATCCACCAGGCCGATCTGAACCTGGTCGCGCTGCCCGAGAGCATGGACTTCGCAACCGCTGCAAGCCTGGGTTGTCGCTTCGCCACCTCGTTCCGTGCAGTCGTCGACCAAGGCAACGTCAGCGCCGGTCAGTGGGTCGCGGTTCACGGCTGCGGAGGTGTCGGCCTGTCTGCGGTGATGATCGCCCAGACCATTGGCGCGAACGTGATCGCCATCGATATTTCCCAGGAAAAACTCGATATGGCACGCGCCCTCGGCGCTGTCGCCACCATCAATGCCCAGTGCGTCGCGGACGTCACCGAAGCCGTGCTGGAAATCACCCAGGGCGGTGCCCACGTCTCGCTGGACGCCTTGGGCCACCCAACCACCTGTTTCAACTCCATCAACAACCTGCGCCGTCGCGGCAAGCACGTCCAGGTCGGGCTGATGCTCGCTGATCACGCCACGCCGGCCATCCCCATGGGCAAGGTTATCGCCCATGAACTTGAGATCTACGGTAGCCACGGCATGCAGGCGCATCGCTATGGCGCCATGATCGAGATGATCACCTCAGGCAAGCTGGCGCCTGAAAAACTCGTGGGCAAAACCATCAGCCTGGAACAGTCCATCGACGCGTTGACGAACATGGACCGCTTCGAGACGGCAGGGGTAACCGTCATAACCGAGTTTTGACCCATAGCGCCACCCTGAACATCCACCTATCAAGGGCTTGCCTGATTAACCTCATGCAGGCCCTTGTTTCCTTCGCACGAATTTCCGGCCGCTTTGACAAAGGATCAGGCGCCCACGGAAATATTTAATAGACTAATGATTAGCGCGCAATAATTTATCGCAACTATCACCTCGATTCATTTTTTTGAATTCCTCACTGTACGCATCGCCGCCAGGATGACAGTCAGCGCCAATGTGCCGCCTGCAAAGGCAGCCCTTGTTCGTGATCAACAAAAACTGACGCAGGGGCTGCCCCCTCCCCTGACACCTCGGCCTTCGGAGGCCTATATGAAACTAAGATCCTTGAATATCGCGCGCAGAGCGTTCGTCTGCTTCGGTCTGATCACCCTCTTGCTGATCAGTTTGGCAGGCTTCTCCTATTTACAAATCGGTCATTTGCGCACGGCGGAGCAGAACATCGAGCAAAACTCCCTGCCGAGCATCCAGGTGATTGACGATATTCAGATCGCCCTTCTGCATGCGCGCCTTGAGAGTATCCGCATGCTCTCGAGTACCTCCAAAGACGTGCATGATGCGTCGCTGTCAAAGGTCGAAGAGGCCATGCGAACGCTTGAAGCGAAGAGCGCGTTTTATCGTGACAACCTGATCTCCGGCGAACAGGATCAACTGCAGTTTGAGAAGGCCAGCCAAACAATGGATGCCTACATTGAGGGCCTGAAAAAAGTACTCGCCCTCGATCAGCCTGACCATGAACAAGCGATCACGTTCGCCAACACCGAGCAGGCACAGCGGGCCAGTGCCTATCAAGAGCAGCTCACACTTCTACGTGAGCAAAATGCACGCCAGGCGGTTTTGTCGGGGCAGGATGCAGCAGAGGTTTATACCCATAGCGTCAGGGTACTGATAGCTGTGCTGGTGGTGGCTTTTGCGCTCACTACCCTGCTGGCCACGTTGTTCACCAACAGTATTGTGAACCCCATCAGTTCGTCCCTGAAACTGGCGGAAGATATCGCGGCCGGCGACCTTACCCATGACCTGGAAGTCACCGGTTCGGATGAAGCATCCCGCTTGATGCATGCGCTCAATATCATGCAGAAGAACCTCCGGAGCACGATACTGGAAATATCAGGCGCCTCAGCTCAACTCAGCAGCGCTGCCGTCGAAATGATTTCGATCACGGAAAGTGCTGATCGCACCTTGCAACAGCAGAACAGCGAGATAGAGCAGGCTGCCACGGCCGTCACCGAGATGAGCGCTGCTGTCGAAGAGGTTGCCCGCAATGCCAACTCCACCTCGGAAGCCGCAATGCAGTCCAGCCTGGCAGCCGATCTTGGCAATAAAAGGGTCACTGAAACGCTCACGGCCATGCGCGGCCTGACGGGGTTAGTCGAAGTTTCCTCGGAGCAGGTAAAAGCGCTAGCAGGCCAGGCGCAAGACATCAGCAAGGTACTCGGCGTTATCCGGGCGATTGCCGAGCAAACCAATCTGCTGGCGTTGAACGCTGCAATTGAAGCAGCCCGCGCAGGAGAACAAGGCCGCGGTTTTGCAGTGGTCGCCGACGAAGTCAGGGCACTGGCGCACCGCACCCAAACCTCTACCCAGGAAATTGAACAGATGATCTCGACGATTCAAACAGGCTCCTCAGCCGCCGTCGAATCGATGCAGATGAGCACGTCTGAGGTCTACAGCACGCGAGATACGGCGGAGCAAGCCGGCCAGTCGCTGCGCCAGATCATAGATTCCGTACTCGAAATCAACGATCGCAATATCCAGATCGCAACCGCCTCCGAGGAACAGGCTCACGTAGCGCGTGATGTGGATCGCAGCCTGATAAGCATCCGCGACCTTGCCGTTCAAAGCAGCGAAGGCACTCGCCAGACGCTGACGGCAAGTAATGAGCTGTCACGGTTGGCTGTAAACCTGAACGACCTGGTGCTTCGCTTCAGAACTTAGTAATTGCCGTAGCGCGCCATTTCGGGTGAATGACACATGCCTGCAAACACCGTGGGGCGCGCTCGGTAAAACTCACCTTTTTTTCACGTTTTTTTTTCATTCCCGGCTCTACATTCGCCGCGCCTCAGCATGCAAATGATTCCTATTGGTCAGGAATCTCCAGCTATATTCCTCAAGCACACCCTCACCATCAGGAGCTTGCCCTCTCATGACTATCGGTTTTCCGTCGTTCCTTGAAAAAGCCCTGCTGGTCGGCGCGCTGCTCGCCGCCGGGCACGTCTATGCCGCGAGCGACAGCGTTGGCATCGTGGTGTACAACGCCCAGCACGAGAGCCTGACCAAGGCGTGGGTCGAAGGGTTTACCCAGGAAACCGGGATTCCGGTGACCATCCGCAATGGCGATGACACCGAGATGGGCAACCAGATTGTGCAGGAAGGTGCTGCCTCCCCGGCCGATGTGTTCCTCACCGAAAACTCACCGGCGATGGTGCTGGTCGATAACGCCGGGCTGTTTGCCCCCGTGGCGCCGACCACCCTGGAACAGGTCGGTGCAGCCTATCGTCCGGCCCACGGCAAATGGGTGGGTATCGCTGCGCGCTCGACGGTGTTTGTGTATAACCCGGGCGCGCTCAAGGAAGCCGACCTGCCCAAATCCCTGATGGACCTTGCCTCTCCCCACTGGAAAGGCCGCTGGGCCGCCTCCCCGGCCGGGGCCGACTTCCAGGCGATCGTCGCTGCCGTGCTCGAACTCAAGGGCGAGGCCGCCACCCTCGACTGGCTCAAGGCAATGAAAGCCAACGCGAGCATTTACCGCGGCAACAGTGCGGTACTCAAGGCCGTCAATGCCGGCCAGGTCGACAGTGGCGTGATCTACCACTACTACAGCTTCGTCGATCAGTCCAAGACCGGCGAAAACAGCAAGGACACCGCGCTGCACTACTTCAAGCACCAGGACCCGGGCGCGTTCGTCAGCATCTCCGGTGCCGGCGTGCTGGCCTCCAGCACACACAAGGAGCAGGCCCAGGCTTTCCTGGCGTGGATCACCGGCCCGGACGGCCAGGCGATTCTCAAGAGCGGCAATTCGTTCGAGTACGCCGTGGGCCGGAACGCCGAGTCGAACCCCAAACTGGTACCGCTGACGCAGCTCGATGCTCCCAAGGTTGATGCGTCCAAACTCGACAGCAAAAAAGCCGTCGCATTGATGACCCAGGCCGGACTCCTCTGATTGTTGCCTGAAACCCTGGAGGCGGCTGCCGCCCGGTCGATACCCGCGCGACCTTCACAGCGCAGCCACGCGCTTTTTTTCAGGCGTGGCGGCGCATGGGTCACCGGTTTATCGGTGCTGGTTTCGCTGCTGGCCCTGTTGCCCATCGCCTTCGTGATCGGTGTGTCCTGGCAAATCGGCTGGGCACAGATCGAGGCCTTGGTGTTCCGGCCTCGGGTTGCCGAGTTGCTGGTCAACACCGTATTGCTGGTGGTCATCACCCTGCCCTTGTGCGTGGCGCTGGGCGTCGCGCTGGCCTGGTTGACCGAACGCACCGACCTGCCGGGACGCCGTCTGTGGTCATTGCTGGCAGTGGCTCCCCTCGCGGTGCCGGCCTTTGTGCACAGCTATGCCTGGGTCAGCCTGGTGCCGTCGATCCATGGCTTGCCGGCGGGCGTGCTGGTCTCGGTCATCGCCTACTTTCCGTTTCTGTACCTCCCGGTGGCGGCCACGTTGCGGCGACTCGATCCTGCTATCGAAGACGTAGCCGAATCCCTGGGGCTCAAACCCTGGGCGGTGTTCTTCAGGGTGGTGGTGCCGCAGTTGCGCCTGGCGATCTGCGGCGGCGCGCTGCTGGTGGGCCTGCACCTGCTGGCCGAATACGGCCTGTACGCGATGATCCGCTTCGACACCTTCACCACGGCGATCTTCGACCAGTTCAAGTCGACCTTCAATGGCCCGGCCGCCAACATGCTGGCGGCGGTATTGGCACTGTGCTGCCTGGCGATGCTGACGATCGAATCGGCGGCCCGCGGTGCCGCGCGTTATGCACGGGTCGGCTCGGGCAGTGCCCGGGACCAGCGCACCCTGCGCCTGGGCACTCCCATCCGCATCGCCGCCCTTGGTCTGCAAGCGTTCACCTGCGCGCTGGCCCTGGGTGTGCCGCTGATTACCCTGGGCAAATGGTTGGTCGCCGGCGGCGTGGCCGTGTGGCAGATGAATGAACTGCTGCCGGCCCTCGAGCAAACCCTGTTGCTCGGCGCTGCCGGAGCGCTGCTGACCACCTGCGCGGCGGTGCCGATTGCCTGGCTGTCGATACGTGCGCCAGGGCGCTTGCAGCGCATCCTGGAGAGCTGCAACTACATCACCAGCTCTTTGCCCGGCATCGTCGTCGCCCTGGCACTGGTGACCGTGACCATTCACTTCGCGCGACCGATCTACCAGACCACGATCACCGTGCTGCTCGCCTACCTGCTGATGTTTTTGCCCAGGGCGCTGGTGAGCTTGCGGGCCGGGATCGCCCAGGCGCCGGTGGAGCTGGAACACATGGCACGCAGCCTCGGCCGCTCGCCCGCCCGTGCACTCTGGCTGATCACCCTGCGCCTGGCCGCACCAGGTGCAGCGGCCGGTGCCGCACTGGTGTTCCTGGCGATCACCAATGAGCTGACCGCCACATTGCTGCTGGCCCCCAACGGCACCCGCACCCTGGCCACCGGCTTCTGGGCAATGACCAGTGAAATTGACTACGCCGCCGCAGCCCCCTACGCGCTGATCATGATCCTGTTGTCCCTGCCGTTGACCGGCCTCCTCTATCACCAATCCAAACGCACGGCTGGCCGATGAACGCCCTCGAACTCAATGCAATCTGTAAGTCCTTCGGCAGCCAGCGCGCCTTGGCCGACGTCAACCTGTCGGTGCCCACCGGCAGCCGAACGGTGATCGTCGGGCCGTCAGGTTCAGGCAAGACCACGCTGCTGCGGATGATCGCCGGATTCGAGTTTCCCGATAGCGGCAGCCTTGCGCTCAATGGCCAACTGCTGGTCGACGCCACGCACGCCGTCCCGGCCCATCAACGCCAGATCGGTTATGTGCCGCAGGACGGTGCGCTGTTCCCGCATATGAGCGTGGCCGACAATATCGCCTTTGGCCTGGCCGCCAAGGGCCCGCAACGCGAATCACGCATCGCCGAACTGATGGACAGCGTGGCCCTTGACGCCAGCATGGCGCGGCGCTGGCCCCACGAACTGTCCGGCGGGCAGCAACAACGGGTGGCCCTGGCCCGTGCACTGGCGCAACAACCACGCCTGATGCTGCTGGACGAACCCTTTTCGGCGCTGGACACCGGCCTGCGTGCGGCGATGCGCAAGATGGTCGCACGGCTGCTGAGCGACGCCGGTATTACCACGATTCTGGTGACGCACGACCAGAGTGAGGCGCTGTCGTTTGCCGATCAACTGGCCGTGATGCGTCAGGGACGCCTGGTGCAGTCCGGCCATCCGATGGACCTGTACCAGTCCCCCGGCGACCAACAGACCGCCTTGTTCCTGGGCGATGCAGTGATCCTGCCTGCCAGGCTCGAAGCCGGATGGGCCCATTGCGAACTGGGCCGTATCGCGGTCAACAGCCTGGACAATTGTCCCGTTGCACAGATCATGCTGCGCCCCGAGCAGTTGCAGGTCAGCACGGGGTCAGGCGCCGGCTGCCAGGGCGTGGTGACCGAGCGTGATTTTGGCGGGAACACCTGCACCCTGACCGTGGCGCTGCAGCCTGACGATGGCGCACCGGGGCGCGCGATCCTGGTACGCAGTTCGGGCCTGCAGGCGCCCTTGACCGGCAGCACGGTGCAGCTGACGACAATCGGCGTGGCGCATGTATTTTCCGCATAGGTCGCCGGCCCTCAGTCCCGGCTAAGTTTCGTGCCGTACCTTCTCCCCTGCGCCACCACCGCGCACAGGAGAGGTAAACCCGATGAATGCCACAGCAGCCCGCTGGCTGAACAAAGTACCCGAGGTGACCCTGTCATTCTGGGTGATCAAGATCCTGTCCACCACCGTGGGCGAAACCGGCGCGGACTATCTCGCCGTCGATGCGGGCCTGGGTGCCGGCTGGACCAGCATCGGCATGGCCGCCCTGTTGGCCATTGCGCTGTTTTTCCAGCTGCGCACCAAAGCCTACACCCCCTGGATCTACTGGCTGACCGTGGTGCTGGTGAGCATTGTCGGGACGCAGATCACCGACATCCTCACCGATAAACTCGACATCAGCCTGTATACCAGCACGGTGATCTTCTCGGTCCTGCTCGCCCTCAACTTCCTGGTCTGGTACCGCACCGAACGCAGCCTGTCGATCCGGGCCATCGTGACCCCACGGCGCGAGGTGTTCTACTGGGCCACCGTGTTGTGCACCTTCGCGCTCGGCACCGCCGCCGGCGACCTGGCCACCGAAGCGCTGGGCCTGGGCTTCACCCTGGGCGCGGTGATTTTTGCGCTGATGATCGGCGCAACCCTGCTCGCCTGGCGCCTGGGTGCCAATGTGGTCCTGACCTTCTGGATCACTTACATCCTGACTCGCCCCTTCGGTGCCTCCCTCGGCGACTTGCTGACCCAGGCCAAGACCTACGGCGGCCTGGGCATGGGCGCCAGCTGGACCAGCGCGATCTTCCTCTGCGTGATTGTCCTGTTGGTGGCCGTCGCACAAATCGGCGTCGGCAACCGCAGAACCCTGCGCCCATAACTCAATTACCCTCAAGGACCTCATCATGCGCCCTGTTCAAAACCTTATTCGCCGCGCCGCAATCGCCGCTTCGATCCTGTTGTTGGGTATCGCTGCCGGCTGCTCGAAACCTGCCGATAAACCCCAGGCCCCCGTCACGCCAGGTTCGACCAACAGCCAGGGCAAGGCCGCCTCGAAACTGGGCGACCTGTCCGAGTTCCGCAGCATCGCCGTCGAAGTGGCCGGCCTGGTCGACAAAAACGACCTGCCTGGCGCGAAAGCCCGGATCAAAGACCTGGAGTCCACCTGGGACTCGGCCGAAGCCGGCATCAAGCCGCGCGCGGCCAGTGACTGGCATGTACTGGACAAAGCCATCGACCGTGCCCTGTCGGCACTGCGTGACAGCAGCCCGAAACAGGCTGATTGCAAGGCTGCTATGGACGACCTGCTCAAGGCATTCGACGCGATGAAAGGCTGATACCGTCCGGTGCGGACAAATACCCGCGCAGGTGCTTCAATACAGGCGCGACAGTCAGCCCTGCCGCGCCTGTTTTTTTGCGGAGAGGGACATGCGGATACTGTTGGTCGAAGACGATTCGATGATTGGCGATGCTATCCAGCGCGCACTCAGCGACGCCAGCTATGCCGCGGACTGGGTCAAGAACGGCCTCAGCGGCCTGGCCGCACTCGACACCCATCACTATGACCTGGTGCTGCTGGACCTTGGCCTGCCCGGCAAGGACGGCCTCGACGTGCTGGCGACCATCCGCGAGCGTAACAACCCGGTGCCCTTGCTGATCATTACCGCCCGAGACAGCCTGGATGATCGCCTGCGCGGCCTGGATGGCGGCGCCGACGACTTCCTGCTCAAGCCGTTCAACATGGCGGAATTGCTCGCGCGCATGCGTGCCGTGCTGCGCCGCAAGGGCGGCAATGCATTACCCGTGCTCAGTAATGGCGTGGTCTCGCTGGACTTGCTGTCCAAGCAAGCGACAACCGTCGAACTCAGCGATATAGCGCTATCCAGCCGCGAGTTCGCGCTGCTGCAAGCCCTGTTGATCCGTCCCGGTGCGATCCTCTCGCGCTGCGAACTGGAAGAGCGCCTGTATGGTTGGGGCAATGAAGTTGAAAGCAACGCCATCGAGTTCCTGATTCACGCCTTGCGGCGCAAGTTGGGCAGTCATGTGATCAAGAACGTCAGGGGCATGGGATGGATGGTGTCAAGAAACGCTTGAGTGAATCGGTACAACTGCGGCTTTCGGTGGCCCTGTCGCTGGCCATTTTGCTGGTCGCCTTGATTGCCAGCGGGTTTGCATTCGTCTCAGCCTTCGAAGAAGCCCACGAACAGCAGGACGACACCCTGCGCCAGGTGGCGATCCTGTTTGATCGCCAGCACATGACCCTGCAGTACCCGCAAGGCACCACCATCGACGGCGACGACGAAGAGTCCCGGTTGATCATTCAACACCTTGGCGACGGTATCGATCCCTCGGGTCTCACCGATGAGGTCATTCCACTGCCATTCCCGGCCAACTTGGCCGAAGGGTTGTCCACGGTCGAGGTGGCGGGCGAGGCTTTCCGTGTACTGGTCAGGACCACCGCCAACGGCGAGCGTATTGCGGTGGCCCAGGAGTCCGACGCCCGCGACAACGATGCACGAGAAAGCGCCTGGCGCAGCCTGCTGCCGTTCCTGATCCTGTTTCCCGTGCTGTTGCTGGTCGTCGGCGACCTGGTGCGCAAGCTGTTTCGCCCCATCGCCAGCCTGTCGGCGGAAATAGATCAGCGCGCCGAACAGGAACTGCACCCGATACATGAACAGCATCTGCCCACCGAAATCCGCCCGTTTGTGGTGGCCATCAATCGCTTGCTGGCACGGGTTGCCCGGTCCATGGACAACCAACGCCGTTTCGTTGCCGACGCGGCCCATGAATTGCGCTCGCCCATGACCGCCCTGTCCCTGCAGGCCGAACGACTGGCCGCCACGCACATGTCATCCCAGACCCGCGAGCGCTTGCTGCCTCTTTCACGGGGTATCGAGCGCGGACGCCAATTGATCGACCAACTGCTGAGCCTGGCCGCGGCGCAATCGGAGGCAGCCCGGGATCAAAGCGTGGTGTCAGTGCATGAAATCTACCGACAGGTCCTGGAAGACCTGTTGCCATTGGCTGAATGCAAACAGCTCGATATTGGCGTCGAAAGCACCCAGGATGTGCACCTCACCTTCAACCGGATGGACCTGTTTACCCTGGTCAAGAACCTGGTGGATAACGCGATCCGCTATACCCCAGCGGGCGGCCGCGTCGATCTGTCGGTGGCGTCGGTGCCCGGTGCGGTCAAACTGCTGATCCAGGACTCAGGGCCTGGAATCCCCCTCGAGGAACAGGCACGGGTATTCGATCCGTTCTATCGCGGCCTGGGAACCGATGAGGCGGGCTCGGGGCTCGGTTTGTCCATCGTCAAGGCGATCACCGAGCGTACCGGGGCACGCGTCCAATTGTCGTTTACCGATACCGCGCAACAACGCGGACTGAGTGTCACGGTCTGGCTCGATTCAACCCGTACATGAACGGTTGGGGCGTCGACATCAGCGAGGCGATTACCCGGGAAGCCGGCGACATCCTCGTGGAGGGCAAGCGCGGGCTGGACGGTTTTGCTACCACAGGCCTGGACCTGGTGCTGCGCAACAACGGCATCCAGACCCTGGTGGTGGCGGGCTTCCTGACCAATTGCTGTGTCGAAGGCACGGTTCGATCGGGTTATGAGAAGGGCTATAACGTGGTGACCCTGATCGATTGCACAGCGACCTTCACCGACGAACAACAACAGGCCGCAGAACGCTTCACGCTGCCGATGTTTTCCAGGACGTTGCAACACACAGAGTTTCTCGACGGGCTGAACGCCCAGTAGCCATAAAGCAGGAGGCGGCTTTACCGTCGCCTTCAGATTCGCCGTCACCCGCGCGTTACCCGTCGCCCCTCAATAGTTTAGAAATCTCTGAACTATCTATTTGCACTTCCCTATTCTTTCCGCCAAGCGCCCCTCCCTACTATTGGCGGCAACAAAGGAGCCTTTCCACAGAGATGGGGCCCGAAGATTGCCTTTTCTGATTGTCACTGCCGTTTTTTGTGCGTTTCGGTCCACGCCGAAACGCCGCTGTGTCAATCATGCGAAGGCACCTTTGGAGCAGATCGATGAAGTTGGAAGTATTCCGGACGTTGTGGGGCTACACCGCGAGCAAGGCACAAGCGCTCGAAGAGTTGCTTGAGGCCGGGTTCGATGGCATGGAAGCCCGCCTGCCCATGACCACCAGCGAACGCGCCGAGTTCGCAGCCTTTCTACGCGCCAACCATGTCAGCTATATCAGTACCGTCTTCAGCGCCTACGATGTTCTGCCGCAACAATCGGCGAGCGTCGACGAACACCTTCTGGACCTCGATAAAAAATTCGCTTGGGCGGCTGAGTTGTCGCCGCGCTTCATCAACCTGCTGGCTGGCAACGACCGCTGGCCACTGGCACAGCAAGTCGACTTCTTTGGCCGCGCAATGGACGTCGCGCGCAAGCACGGCCAGGTGTGCGCCTTTGAAACCCATCGTGCGCGCTCGTTGTTCAACCCTTGGGTCACCCTCGAGCTGATTCGTCAACTGCCGGACCTGCGCTTCACCAGCGACATCAGTCATTGGGTGGTCACCTGCGAGCGCCTGCTCAACGATCCGGAAGATGACCTCAGCGCTTTCGTCGAGCGCGTTCACCACATTCAAGCCCGGGTCGGTTATGACCAGGGGCCCCAGGTTCCCCACCCCGCCGCTCCCGAGTACACCCAAGCGCTGGCCTTCCATCAGCAGCATTGGGAGGCCATCTGGCGATCCCAGGAAAGTCGCGGCTATCAGGTCAGCACGCTGACACCGGAGTTCGGTGCCGACGGCTACCTGCATCACCTGCCCTTCACCAATGTGCCGGTGGCCGACCTGTGGTCGCTGAATGTGTGGATGGCAAATACCGAGCGCGAGCATTTCCGGCGTTTCAGCGGCGCCTCAACCCGATAAGGAGCGTTACTTAATGCCTGACCAAACGCCAAAGGCCGCCAACTTCAATCGCATTCCGCTGGTGGACATCGCCGGGCTGTACAGCGACGACATCGCACAGCGCCAGGCAGTGGCCGAAGAACTCGGTAACGCCGCCCGCGCAGTGGGTTTTCTGTACATCAAGAACCACGGCATCGAGTCGTCGCTGATCGACGGCTTGCGCCACGCGGCGAAGGACCTGTTTGCGCAATCCCTTGCGTACAAGATGCAGCATTACATCGGCACCTCCCGCAGCCACAAGGGGTTTGTGCCTGAAGGCGAAGAGGTCTATGCCAAAGGCAAGCCGGACCACAAGGAGGCGTTCGATATCGGTTTTGAAGTAGGCGAAGACGACCCGCTGGTCAGGGCCGGAACCCCCTTGATCGGGGCCAATGAATGGCCGGACCTGCCGGGTTTCCGTCCCGCCGTCGAAGCGTACTACGCTGCGGTGTTTGCGCTGGGGCGTCGCCTGTTCAAGGGCTTCGCGCTCGCATTAGGCCTTGAAGAGGACTATTTCGAGGCACTGGTTACCCGCCCACCGTCGAAACTGCGCCTGATTCACTACCCCTTTGACCTGGCCGCCCAAGACGCACCCGGCATTGGTGCACATACCGACTACGAGTGCTTCACCATTTTGCTTGCCGACAAGCCAGGCCTCGAGGTGATGAACGATCAAGGCCAATGGATTGATGCGCCACCCGTGGACGGTGCCTTTGTGGTCAACATCGGCGACATGCTGGAGGTCATGACCGCGGGTACGTTCGTCGCTACGGCTCACCGAGTGCGAACCGTCAGCGAAGAGCGCTACGCCTTCCCACTCTTCTACGCGTGCGACTTCCATACGCAGATCAAGCCACTGCCGCAGTTTCTTGAAGGCGCTAAGGATTACGAGGAAATCACCATCGGTGAGCACATGTTCGGCCAAGCGTTGCAGACCTATCAGTACCTGCGCCGCAAAGTCGAACGGGGCGAACTCAAGCTGTACGAGAAAGCACGCAAGCCATCGAGCTTCGGTCACTTGAAGAGCCAGGCGCAGGACGCGTCCTGATGCAACCCTCAGCCTGGTCACACCGCCCTGTTTAACCACCCGCCCAGCCCTACTTTACCGACGTGGAGTCATCGATGATGCGCAATCCAATCAATCATGCTGTCCGCTTGACCCTGCTGGCCGTCGCACTCCTTGGTGCGGCCGGCGCCCATGCAGCAACGACGGTGACACCCGGCGTACTCAAGGTCGGCATGGAAATCACCTATCCGCCCTTCGAGTCATACGACGAACATAAAAACGTCGTCGGTTCCGACCCCGAGCTGGCGCACCTGCTCGCCAAGCACCTGGACCTCAAGGCCGACTTCGTCGACACCAAGTTTTCCAACCTGATCCTCAGCCTGAACGCCGGCCACTACGACGCGATCATCTCCGGCATGTACATCACGCCCCAGCGGCAGACGCAAGCGCAAACCATCCCGTACGCCAAGACCGGCGCAGCGATCATGGTGCTGAAGGACAGCCCGCTGAAACCGAAAGTACCGGAAGACCTCTGCGGCCTGAAAGTCGGCCTGGAAAAAGGCACCACGTGGGTGACGCAGTTCAACACGCTCTCGACCGACTACTGCACTCCGAATAACAAGGGCGCGATTATGGTCAGCGAGTTCCCGTCCGCACCGGAGGTAACCCAGGCGCTGCTCTCCGGCAATGTGCAGGCTCAGGTGGAGATCGACGGCGCCGCCGGCATGATCGCAGAACGCACCAAGGGCCGCGTCGTGGTGAGCACCGAGCACTCGATCTATCAGCAGACGCTGGGGATTTACGTCAAGAAAGGCAACGACGCGCTCTATCAGGCACTGCTCAAGGCCTTTGAGGCGAGCAAGGCCTCCGGTGAATACACCGCCCTGTTGAAGAAATACAACCTCGAAGAACCGACTAACTGACCCGGTGCAGCCCTGTGGGAGCGCAGCCGCTCCCACAGTCGGCGGCTTTCGCTTGACTGCCCGGCCCAGGTAAAGCCTGTGTCGACGCCAGCAGTTGGAGAGACACATGCAATTTGAATGGCCTTACTTTTTTTCTCTGTTTTCGCTCTCGGACTTCTGGAAAGCCTGCATTACGGTGGTGGAACTCAGCACGCTGGCCTGGTTCATCGGCATGCTGCTGGGCTTCCTGCTGGCTTCGGCCAAGCTTTCGGCCGCGCGTTGGATCAGCGTGCCGGCGTCGATTTATATCTGGTTCTTTCGCAGCGTGCCGCTGCTGGTACTCGTGGTGTTCGTCTATAACCTGCCGCAGATGTTCCCGGTCACCCGTGGCGTCCTGTCCAACCCGTTCTATTCCGGCCTGTTGGCCCTGGTGGTCACCGAAGCGGCCTATATGGCGGAAATCCACCGTGGTGGCTTGATATCCGTGGCCAAAGGTCAAAAAGAGGCCGGCCGCGCGCTGGGCATCGGCCTGATCGGTTTGCAGCGCCTGATCGTGATCCCCCAGGCGTTCCGCATTTCCCTGCCGACGCTGATCAACGAATACATCACCGTGGTGAAACTGACCTCACTGGTCTCGGTGATTTCCTTGACCGAACTGTTGACCGTGGGCCAGCGCCTTTACGCGCAAAACTTCCTGGTGATGGAAACCCTGTCGGCTGTGGCGGTGTATTACGTGCTGATCGTGACCGTGCTCGGCTGGCTGTTTCATTGGCTGGAGCACCACCTGGAACTCAACAACCGCACACCCCGGACGCTGGATGACACCAGCATGGGGCACCTACGCGCATCACAACCCGCCCCTCCTTCGGCAAGCGCTCGGAAAGCCCCCGGGCCTGGCTCGGCACCCGCCCTGCAACTGGTCGACATTCACAAGCGCTACGGCCAGCACGCTGTGCTCAAGGGCATCAACCTTGATGTAAATGTGGGCCAGGTGATTTCCATCATCGGCCCATCGGGCTCGGGGAAAACCTCGCTGATTCGCACCGTCAACGCCCTGGAAAGCATCGACCAAGGCGAGATCATTCTGTTCGGCGAAAGCTATATCCACGCCGGTGACAACACCAACACCCAACAAGTACGCCGTGGGGTACAGCACATCGGCATGGTGTTCCAGGGCTTCAACCTGTTTCCCCATCGCACCATTCTCGACAACGTCACCCTCGCGCCGCGCTATCACGGCCGCGACAAGCTCATCAGCGAGCAGCGCGCCTACGCCCTGCTGGACAAGGTCGGACTGCTGGCTCACGCGCACAAGTATCCGCATCAGTTGTCTGGGGGGCAGCAACAACGCGTGGCAATCGCCCGCGCACTGGCCATGGATCCACATATCATGCTGTTTGATGAGCCGACGTCAGCCCTTGACCCGGAACTGGTGGGCGACGTGCTCAAGGTCATCGGCGACCTGGCCAAAGAAGGCATGACCATGCTGATCGTGACCCACGAGATGGACTTCGCCCTGTCCATTTCCGACCGGGTGATCTTCATGGAAGACGGCCTGGTTGCACTGGATGCGGCGCCTGGGATGATTCGTGCCGATCAGTGCGGCGAGCGAATCAAGGCGTTCATGCGGGTTTGAACCCGGCGTGAGGGGGGCCTGAAATTTGAAACGCAAGCGTCGCTGATCAGCGCCACTCACCGTACTCTCAGCGCCTGGCCTTGAGCCGGACACTGGCAAAGGTCGACTCCCCCCGCGCCTGCTCCAGGGCACTCATTGGCATCGGCACCGGTACGGCGCGAATCATCGGCTTCAACATGACGGCTCGCTCGCCTGCCGTCACCAGGCGCTCGTCACTGGGCGGCACGCCAAAGTACTCGCGGTAGCATTTGGAGAAGTGCGGCGTGGACACAAACCCGCAGAGCAAGGCCAGCTCCACGATCGAAATGGGGGTTTGCTTGAGCAACTGACGCGCGCGGATCAGCCGCAACCGCAGGTAGTAACGCGAGGGCGAACAGTGCAGGTACTTCTGGAACATGCGTTCAAGCTGCCGGCGTGACAGGGCCACGTACTCGGCCAATTCATCCAGGTCGATCGGTTCTTCCAGGTTGGCCTCCATCAGCGCGACGATTTCCTGCAGCTTCGGCTGCTGGGTGCCGAGCATATGCTTGAGCGGCACGCGCTGATGATCCTGCTCGTTACGCATGCGCTCGTACACGAACATGTCCGAAATCGCCGCCGACAACTCATGCCCATGCTCACGCCCGATCAGGTGCAGCATCATGTCCATGGGCGCGGTGCCGCCCGAGCTGGTCAGGCGATCGCGGTCGAGGGTGAACACGCTGGCGCTGAGGCTCACCCGTGGAAAAGCTTCCTGCATGGCCGCCAGCCACTCCCAATGCACGCTGCATTCAAACCCGTCGAGCAGCCCCGCCCGGGCCAATACCCAACTGCCGGTACAAATACCGCCCAGGTGCCTGGAATAACGCGCCTGGGTCCGCAGCCACTTCATCAATTCATCGCTCAGGGTGTGTTGAATACCCGTGCCGCCGCACACCACGACGATATCCGCAGAGGGCGCAGCGGCTATGGAACAGTCCGGCGTGATGGGCATGCCGTCGCTGGCCCACACAGGATGACCGTCGACACTGGCGGTGTGCCAACGATAAAGCTCCTGGCCTGCCAGTTGGTTGGCCATGCGCAGCGGCTCTACCGCCGACGCCAACGAGATCAGGGTGAACTGATCCAGCAGCACGAATACCAAACAGGTGACCGGCCGGGGGGTCATGGGCGCGAAGCCAGGGGGATCGATTTTTGGGTGCGGTCCGGCTGCCGCGCCGTGATCACGCCGACCAGGGAAATCAGCAAGGCCAGGCCGATGGTCGACGACACCTCGAAGCGGTGCTCGGGCGTCAGCAGCATCACCGCCAATGCGCAACAGATGAACACGATGACCACCCAGGTCAGCCAGGGAAACAGCCACATCTTGAACGTCAGGGTGACATTGCGGCGCTGCAGGACCTTGCGCATGCGCAGTTGCGACACGGCGATCACCAGGTACACCAGCAAGGCGATGGCACCCGAGCTGGCCAGCAGAAACTGGAACAATCCGGCCGGCATGAAGTAACTGAGCAAGGTCACGCCAGCCCCGAGGATCGTGCTGGCGATCACGGCGGCCCTCGGCACACTCGCGGCGGAGGTCTTTTTCATCAGCGTGGGCGCATCCCCGCGCTTGCCCAGGGAATACAGCATGCGTGAAGCAATGTAGATGGACGAGTTCATGCAGCTCGCCACGGCAATCAACACCACCACGTCCACCAGTAACTTCGCGTGGGGAATGTTCATCAGTTCCAGGGCGCGCTGATAAGAGCCTACCGACGCCAACAGCGGGTCATTCCACGGCACCACGGAAATCACCACGAAGATCGACAACACGTAGAACACGCCGATGCGCCACATCACCGAGCGCGTAGCCCGGGCGATATTCTGCGCCGGGTTATTGGACTCGGCAGCCGCGATGGTGACGGCTTCCGTGCCGATAAAGCTGAACATGATGGTGATGAACGCCCCGACCACCGCCGACAGGCCGTTAGGCGCGAAACCACCGTGTTCTTCCATCAGGCGACTCAGGCCGCTGGCCTCCCGCTCGGGAATCCAGCCCATCAGCACCGCGCCTCCCAGGCCGATGAAGCCGATGATCGCCACCACCTTGGCCATGGCAAACCAGAACTCGAATTCACCGTACTTGGAGACGCTGAACAAATTGGTGACCACCAACAAAAAGATCGACAACAAGGCGAACAGCCAAGCGTCGATCTGCGGCAACCACTGGTTGAGGATATGCCCGGCGGCCAGGGCTTCGATGGGAATCACCAGCACCCAGAACCACCAGTACAACCAGCCGATCGTAAACCCGGCCCAGCGGCCGATGGCCTGGTCGGCGTAGGTCGAGAATGAGCCGGTGTCGGGGTTGGCCACCGCCATCTCCCCCAGCATGCGCATGACCAGCACCACCAACAGGCCGGAAAACAGATACGCCAGCATCACGGCCGGCCCCGCCGCCGCGATGGCGTGCCCGGAGCCGACAAACAGCCCCGCGCCGATAATGCCTGCAATGGAGAGCATGGTGACATGACGCGGCTTGAAGCCCTGCGCCAGCTGGCCGTTGGAATCCTTGGAAATCAGGCTATTCATCGTTGTTTTTTATTCTCTGTGATCGACGTTAAGACGTACTGACTGGAAGGTCAGGCGATCATCATTTCTTAATGACGGGTCACAGTACGCGGCCTGCGTGCCGCAAAAATAGCCTCATAGCGGCACGCCGGTGCCTGATATCGACATTGGCGGGCAGCCGCCGCTCATTGCCTCGGCGGGTCAAGGTTCGCCAGAAAGCCTGCAATCAGCGCGTTGAACACCGCGCCCTGATCGTCGTGCACATAGTGGCTCGCGTCGGCGACCTCCACCGTCCGCACATGGGGGTTGCTGGCCCTCATCGCCTGCAGCGTCGCCGGCGGCAGGAAGTCCGAGCGACCACCACGAATGAACAGGCTGGGGCAATCCAGCGCGCGCACCGCTGGCCACAGGTCCGTCGGCTCGATACTCAGGCGGGCCTGGGCAATCCCCTGCTGATCATGGCGCCAGCCAATCACACCGTCGCGTTCCTGCATCGAATGCGCCAGCCTCGACGCCAGGCCCTGCTCCGACAACCCTGGGCGCGAAGCCCTCCAGAACCCACGGGCCGCGTCCCAATTGTCGAACTGCAACGGCGTCTGGCCCATCTCGCGACGGATACGTGCAGCGCCATCGCCCTGGGTTGAAGAGCCGGGGCCGATGTCCTCGATCAGCAACCCCAGCAAGCGTCCCGGATGTTGCCGCGCATACTCGAGGGCGTTGGCGCCGCCCAATGAATGCCCGAGCAGGACAAAACGCTGCAGGCCGACATGGGCGATCAGATCCTCAAGGTCCTCGACATAGGATTGGGTGTGATACGTGGAGGGCTCGGCCCAGTCGCTCAACCCACGACCACGCTGGTCGAGGGCATAGATGCAGTAGCCCTCCCCCAGGGATTGCACCAGCGACTCCCAGGTCTGGGCATAGGCGCGCAGGCCGTGCAACAGCACCAGGGGCACGCCACTCGATGCGCCCCAGCGCAAATAATGCAGGCGCAGGCCCGAACGGTTGGTGAAGAAACAGCTGTCTGCAGGCATGGGCTTGCTCCTTTAGAAACGGTCGAAGCGATAAGGGCTTGGGTCAATGATCGGCGCATGCCCACTGACCAGGTCCGCGGCGAGATGACCCGCCGCCGGCGATGTACCGAAGCCGTGCCCCGAGAAACCGGTGGCCACGGTCAGCCCCGGAATCTGCGCGACCGGGCCGATGACCGGGTTGGAATCGGGTGTCACGTCGATAGTGCCGGCCCAGGCCTGGGCGATCCGTGCCTGTTCAAACACCGGCCAGGCGGCCATCAGGTTGTTCATCGCGTCGTTATTGAGCTGCGGGTTGGCCGCCGGATCCTGCACCCTGACGCGCTCGAACGGGCTGACGCTGTCGGCGCGCCAACGCCGCGCCAGGGCCAGGTCATTGATGAACGGCTTGCCCAGCGACACGTTCAGCACACTGCGTTGCGCACGGAACTGCGGCATGTATTGCTTGGCGAGCAGCAGATGGTCGAGGGTCAGGAACGCATCCAACTTGCCCCGTTGGGTAATGATGAAACCGCCGTCCTGGTGCTTGCGAAACGAAAAGTCCGGCGCGCCGACCGCGATCTGCGTCGGCCCCTCCATGGGGTGGGTACGCAGCACCGAGCAGGTCAGGGGCAGGGTCGGCAACGCCACACCGAGGTTGCCCAGAAAGCGCCTCGACCACATGCCCCCCGCCAGCAGCACATGATCACAACGGATTTCGCCCTTTTCCGTGACCACACCGCTGACCGCGCCGCCGGACATCTGCAGCGTACGCACCGCGCACTGCTCGATGATCACCACGCCCCTGTCCATGGCGGCCCTGGCAATCGCGCTGCTGGCCAGCGTCGGTTCGGCACGCGCATCGGAAGGGGTAAAGATGCCACCGGCCCAGTCACCCGTGCCGCCTGGCACCAGCGCGTCGATCTCACGCTTGCTGAGCAGGCGTGAATCCAGCGACAAATGCTCCACCGACTTGAGCCAGCCCTCGTGCATTGCCATTTGCGCCGGGGTGCGCCCGACAAACATGATGCCTTCCTGGCGATACCCGACATCCGCCCCTACCCGCTCAGGCATCTGCGCCCACAAGCGGTCGGCGGCCAGGGCCAGCGGGATGTCGGCCGCGTGGCGGCTGGTCTTGCGCACCCAGCCCAGGTTGCGGGATGACTGTTCGGCGGCGATCCGGCCTTTTTCCAGGACCACCACGGCGATATTGCGCTCAGCCAAGGTCAGCGCAGCCGTGAGGCCGATGATCCCGCCGCCAATGATGACGACGGCGGTCGCGCTGGGAAACACGGTGGAGGTTGTCACGGGCGCTATTGTCGGTGCCATGGTCAGGACTCGGTAAACGAATAAGGGCGGCCAGGCCTGTGCATGGCCGCGTGACGATTATTGCGACAGGCGAATGAGGTCGACCTGCGCCTTCGACGCGTTGCGATACGCCGTCACTTCCAGCTCTACCTTGTAGACCGTCGAGCCCAGTGGCGGGCAGGTCACGGTGCTGGCCGGGTCGACGCCGCGAAACTTCTCGCCGATCAGGTCCATCACCGCCGGCACGTCCTTGGGGTCCTGGATGAACACCCGCGAACACACCACGTCGGCCAGGCTCGAATCGACAGCCTTGAGGGCCGATTCGATGTTGGCGAACACCTGGTGCGCCTGTTCCAGGACATCCTCCGGGATCAGCTTGGTCTGGGGGTTGCGGCCGGCGGTGTTGGACACGTAGATCCAGTTGTCCACGCACACCAGGCGCGAATAGCTGGCCTGGTCTTCGAACGGTGAGCCGGTCTTGAGCTTGGTGATTTTTGTCATGTCGAATGCCTCGTCAAAGTGAATGAAGCTACGGCTCAGCGCAGCTCCGGGGTTTCCCACAGGTTCAAGGTCACGCCGATGCCGTGCTTGACGGCGTTGCGGTACACCACCGTGCCCCAGGCCACGTCTTCGACGGGCATGCCGCCCACCGACATGATGATGATTTCCTCATCGTTCCTGCGGCCAGGCGCGGCCCCGGCGATGATCTTGCCGATGTCTTCGACGTCATCGAGCTGCATCTTGCCTTCGGCAATCATGTCCATGAAGCGCACGCCAATGACCGGCACGTTGTGATGCGCAGGCTTGGGCAATTCCTCGAACCAAGCCTGGTACAGACCGGTGTTGTCGAGCACCTTTCGTACGTCGGGCTGCTCCATTCCCGCGTCGAGGGAGCAAGACGCCGGCATCGCGAGGAAAGCGCCTGGCTTGACCCACTCACGCCGCACAATTGGGTAGATCGAGGGGTCGCCCGTGGCACCGGAGCTACAATAAGTAACAAGGTCCGAGTCGCGGACCACCGCTTCGAGGGTGTCGACCACCTCTATCGTGGTGATCTGCGGATACGTCTGTTCGACCCACGCGATAAAGTTGTCGAGGCTCTGCTGGCCACGGCCCTTGATCTTCAGGGTGTCGATATGCGGGCACACCGCGATGAAGGCCGCCAGGGTGGTCTTGCCCATCACGCCCGGGCCAAGCAGGCCGACGACTTTCGAGTCCTTGCGCGCCAGGTGGCGTGCGCCCACGCCGGGGATCGCACCGGTGCGGTACGCCGACAGCAGGTTGGCCGACATATGGGCCAACGGCGCGCCGGTGTCGGGGTCGTTCAGGGTGAACATCAGGATCGAACGCGGCAGGCCTTTTTCGCGGTTGGCGATATTGGAGCCGTACCATTTCACCCCGGCGGTGCAGAAGCTGCCGCCCAGGTAGGCCGGCATGGCCATCATGCGCCGATCCGCCGTGGGCTTGGGCATGTTCGGGAACGGCGAATCCTGCGGGAAAATCACCATCGCGCCATGGGAATCATTGTTCGGGCCGGCCATGCGGTAGTCACCGGCATACAGCAGGCCGAACATTTCCTCCATGGTGTTCACGCAGGCCAGCATGTCGGTCACACCCGCGCGGATCATGTCCTGCTCGGAGAGGTAGATAAAATCGATTTTTGTAGTTGCAGACATAGTTATTCTCGGGCTGAAGGTGATATCGCTGCGGTAGGCGCAGCTCCACGCTGTCGAGATCGAGTATCGGGCGGGGGATGGCGGCGGTATTGTAAATTTCGGACATACCGTTCAGTCGGGCATGACGATAGTTGGCGCGATTAATGCGTTGATTTTCCCCTGGCGCTGCCTGCCCAAGGAACAACCATGATCAAACCGAGTGTGCCGACTCCCCGGCTCCACACCGCGAACGAACAACCCTGGTTCGTGCTCAACTCTTCACGCTATTCAGTGATGCCGTCCGCGCACCCGGCGATCTCGCATTTCTATGCCTTCGATGTGGCGCAATCGACCAACCTGCTGGCCGTGCCGGATGGCTGTGTGGATATCCTGTTCGACTGTGATGCGACGCGACCGACTGCGCGCATCTGCGGCACCCCGCTGGTGGCCCAGGCGGTCGAACTGCACCAGCACCACCACTATTTCGGCGTGCGCTTTTCGCCGGGTGTGATCCCCGGTTTCGTCAATGTACTGGCCGAAGAATTGACCGAGCGGGAGCTCGATCTGCTGGAAGTCTCCGAGTTTGCCCAACGCCTCTTCGAAAGCATCGTCCAGGCCCCGTTGCTGGGCGACCAGATGCGGCTGTTCAACGACTACCTGACCCCGCGCCTGATGGGCAAGACGTCGCGACTCACCGCCATGATCATCCAGCAGGCGCTGCACCATCGCGGTGATATCCGCATCCAGCAACTCGAAGACCTCAGCGGCTACACCAGCCGGACCCTGCACCGCCAGTTCAACCAGGACACCGGCATGTCACCCAAGGCGTTTTGCCGGATCATCCGCTGCCAGGCGGCCCTGGACACCCTCAATACCCAGCACGATGTATCGTTTTCGCAGTTGGCCCTCGACCTGGGGTTTTCCGACCAATCCCACTTCCTGCGCGACTTCAAGAAACTGGTCAGCACCACCCCCTGCGACTACCAGCGCACCATGACGCAAAACGCCTACAACGACAGGATCAGCTACGCCTGATCACGCTGTTTGCCAATAAGCCCGCGTCTCCATCGTTTCTCCATAAAACCTCCCATGAAAGCGCATGCTCGTGGTGCACAGTAGTCTTCGTCGCCCCAAGGTAATTCGCCATACTGCGATGACCGAACAGCACGACCGAGCCGACCATGACTGAATCACACCCTGTATCGACACCGACGGACCTCGCGGCCCCACGCCAGGCGTTGGTACTGATCGCCGAAGACGAGCCGGAAATCGCCGATATCCTCGCGGCCTATCTCAAGCGCAGCGGCTTCCAGACCGCCCATGCCCTGGATGGGCGCCGTGCCCTTGAACTGCATCAATCGCTCAAGCCCGACCTGGTGCTGCTGGACGTGCTGATGCCGAAGCTGGATGGCTGGATGGTCCTGGCCGAGATCCGCCACCGGGGCACCACACCGGTGATCATGCTGACCGCCCAGGACCAGGACATGGACAAACTCATGGGCCTGCGCATCGGTGCCGACGACTACATCGTCAAGCCGTTCAACCCCGCCGAGGTCGTCGCCAGGACCCAGGCGGTGCTGCGTCGCTCCCTCGATCATGGCTACGGCGCCCGCCAGCGCGTGCTGCGGGTGAATGCCTTTGAAATCGACATCGACAGCCATGAAGTCAGCGTGCAGGTCGGTGCACACACGCACAGGCTCAACCTGACGGTGACCGAGTTCAGATTGTTGGCGCAACTGGCCAAGGCCCCCAAGCGCGTATTCAGTCGCGCCGAGTTGCTGGCCCTGTGTTCGCCCGAGAGCGACAGCCTGGAGCGCACCGTCGACAGCCATATCAGCAAGTTGCGGCGCAAAATCGAAGACCTCGGCCTCCAGGGCGTACCGGCCAGCATCCGTGGGGTCGGCTACCGGTTCGGAAGCCAGCCATGAAGACCGCCAACAGTTTGAGCCGGCAGATCATCGTGTCGATGTCCGCCGTGGTGCTCTGCGTGATCGCCCTGGCCGTGGTCGGCTCCTACGTGTTTTACGCGCTGCTCTGGACGTTCTGGCCGCCGTCGGATCTGGACGTGGACGAATGGCTGCCCACCGGCATGGAGTGGGCCTGGATGGCGCTGATCACCTGCATCAGCCTGGCGGTGGGCGCCGTGGTGGCGATCAAGCTGTCCCGGCGCATTCTGATGCCCTTGAACTCGGTCGCGGCCAGCCTTCGCCGCCTCGCCGATGGTGACCTCGATGCCCGGGCGACGGCGTCCGACCGCTCACTGGCAGAGGCCACCTTGCTGGTGGATGACTTCAACAGCATGGCCCAACGCTTGAAACGCATGGCGCAAGAGCAGTCGTTCTGGAACGCCGCGATTGCACATGAACTGCGCACCCCGCTGACCATCCTGCGCGGCCGCCTGCAAGGGTTGGCGGAAGGCGTGTTCACCCCGGACCAGGCGCAGTTCTACAGCCTGCTGAGCCAGGTCGAAGGCCTGACGCGCCTGATCGAGGACCTGCGGGTCGTAGGCCTGGCGGACAACGGCTACCTCGAAGTGCAGATCCAGAGTGCCAACCTGGCCGAGGAGATCAAGGCCGACGCCTGCCTGTTCGAACCGGGCCTGCAGGCCTGCGGGTTCGTGCTGCACCTGGACCTGCTCGAACGGCCTGTGCAGTGTGATCCGGCGCGGATTCGCCAAGCCTTGCTGGCCATGCTCGACAACCTGAAACGCCATGCAACCCCCGGCAACGTCACGGTGCGCCTGGGCAACCAGGATGGCCTGAATACCTTGAGTGTCGCGGACGAAGGACCGGGGATCGCAGAAGCGTTTGCAACGCACATCTTTGAGCCGTTCCAGCGCGGCGAAAGCTCGCGCTCCCGCGCCCAGGGCGGCAGCGGCCTGGGGCTCGCCGTCGTACGCGCGATTGCCCTGTCCCATGGAGGTCGCGCGACCTGCCGGAACCTCGACAACGGCGGCACCTTGTTCGAGCTGAGCTGGCCCGACCAGTTGGTCGCCATCTAACCCCAACCGCCCCCAGGTGAAGGCATGCGCCTCTGTATTTTCAGGGTCAATCGGTACCGCCACTTTGCCTTGCTCGATGCACAAGGACGCTGCATTGCTTTCAAGAGCTGCGAAGGGATTCCACAGAACGGCGAATGGGTGCAAGTCAACGAAATCAACCTGGCCTGGTTGAACCGCGCGCTGCCTGCGCGCGCCTTGACCAGAGGCCACACACCCGCCTCGTGTAGTCAGCCAGGAATTGCCTGTATGCCTTTCAACTATCGTGATCGAAACGTGATTGACGTGGCACTGCTTGAAGACTCGGTACGGCTCTATAGCGCCAAGCTCAAGCGGTTGCAGCGCTTCTGGATTCCCCTGCAGAAACAGGCGCCACGCCTGGTGTTGTCACTGTGGGTCCTGGGGGTTGTCGCATCGCTGTTCAGCCAGTCCTATTACCACTGGTTATTTACCGCGCCGGCGATTTGCCTGCTGATCACCCTGGAAATCGTGATCGAAGAAGTGCAGATCGACTTGTTACTGATGACCGAGGAAACGCGCTATCTGCTCGACTTCACCCGCGGTCTTTATACCGGGACCCTGAGTTCCCGCCCCCCTACTTTGCGTAAACCAGGTGGCCCATGCCCTCCGTCACACCTCCACTACTGATCGAGCAGAGCCGCAAAATCGGTCAACAATCCGCCAGCCAGACACTCAAGGCGATCGCCAAGGCCTACCCCGGCAAGTTGTCCGGCACCCTGTCGCTGGTGGCGCTGGAAAACGCGCTGCTGCTGGCCTACCCGTTGTTTGCGGGGTTTGCCGTCGACGCGATTATCCGTGGCGACACCGGCAATGCCCTGCTCTACGCCGCCGTGGTCCTCGGGTTCTGGGTGGTGGGCGCCGCCCGACGGGCCCTGGACACCCGCACCTTTACGCGTATCTACGCCGACCTTGCCGTGCCGGTGATTCTTAACCAGCGCCTGCAACGCCACAGCACCTCAACGTCCGCCGCGCGGGTGGTGCTGGCACGGGAGTTCGTCGATTTCTTCGAAAAACACGTGCCCACCATTGCGACGGCGCTGGTCTCGATCATCGGCGCGGCGGCCATGTTGCTGGTAATCGAACCCTGGGTCGGCCTGGCGTGCCTGGTGGCGCTGGGGCTGTGCCTGGTGGTGGTGCCTGGCTTTGCACGGCGCAACCAGCGCTTGCATGAGCGGCTGAACAACCGCCTGGAAAAGGAAATCAGCCTGGTGGAAAAGGTCGGCGCCCCCACGCTGCGCCGCCACTATCAGGTGCTGTCGCGGCTGCGTATCGGGCTGTCGGACCGTGAGGCGGTTGCCTTCCTCACCATCGGCATCCTTGCGGCCCTGCTGTTCGTGGTCGCCATCAGCCAGTTGGCGCTGGCGCCCGCGGTGAAGGCCGGCCATATCTATGCGGTGATGACGTACCTATGGACGTTCGTCAGTTGCCTGGATGAAGCCCCCAGCGTGGTCGACCAATTGGCCCGGCTCAAGGACATCGGCAAACGCGTGGACCCGGGACTGGATGACACGGCGGCCTGACCCTTCGTCTATTCAGCCGATCGCCCGCCGGGTGTGCGAAGGCGACTCGCCAAACAACTCGCGGTAATGGGCGGCAAAGTGGCTCAGGTGGAAAAAGCCCATCGCCTCCGCCATCTTTATACGACAAAGCCCTGATTTTTCAGGGCTTTGTCGTTTCTGCTGTCTGATAAATAACCCCAGCCCACACTCCAGCCCACACCTTGGATGAAGCTTTACTATTCGACCAGCGGCTAATTCTTCGTATGGTCTCTTGCCTGCACCTGCAGCCCTGAAGAACGGGTTTGGAATCAGATTCTGCAGGAAGCGCCGAAACGAAAACAGAGGTGTGATCTCACTGCGACGCAGTCCAACAAATTACGCACAAACAAAAACGCCGCTCAGTGAGCGGCGTTTTTGCGTTTTTGGAGCGGGAAACGAGACTCGTATCTAGCGTCCGATCCATTGAAAATTAAGGGGTTTCATTTCTTCCCGAAGCAAGAAACGACTCAATTCTGGACTTGTTTTGGGGGTGTTTCAAGAGCAAAAAAAGGAGAAATTCCAAGGCAAGCTATTGGGTTCTGCTCATAACCAATCGGGAGTATGTCATTAACCCGAACGCATCAATTACTCAGGTTCAGATCGAGATCCGTCCCCACCGACAAGCCCCCCTAGACGCAACGACCGAAGATTGCCTTCGGCCGCCGCACCAGCTGCGGGCAAAGCCCGCCTGGATCAGTAGGCTTCCAGCTTAAACGGCGCGTCCGCAGAGGCGGCGCAGTCGGCGCTGAGCAGGCCTGCCGCATTTGGCCGCATAAGTATCGTGTAACGGGTCTGTACTTCCACCTCGATACTATCGTCGTCAATCGCCGAGTTATCGGCGTTGAGTGGCAGCTTGAAGGTCGCGTTGGTTTCCAGGTGCGTCTGGCAGTTCATGCAACCTTCTACGTGCCAACGGCTGAGGATCGGCCGGGTACTCTTTCACTGCCTGCGTTCCTATCGATTACGGAATCATCCCAGGCATGTACCCAATTTGACACGATCGCCGTGTTGGAAGAAATTGATGATTCGCCTCTTCTTTTCAACCTGAAATCCTGTGGCTGTATCTGCAACCCAAATTGTCCAACACGATTGATTGGATGTTCCCCAACCGGCCACTGGCCCAGTCGATTGCTGGGTGCCTGGTTTCCTAATAGGAGTGACAAATTGCTGACTCGCCCCGACAAAGATGCGCTACGTGCGATGCTGGAATCGCAAGTTCAAGAAAAGCTACAGCACGCCCCTGATGCGGTAACGACTTATGCAGCACAACCTGAACCCGAAAGAAAGCCATACACCAGTAAGCCCACGGTTCAGGACAAGGCATTTCACAGGGAGCTCGATCAGATGCGTGCGGATGCTGAAGCCGGAGTGATACATAAACAGGTGCGCGAGCCAATGGACGATGGTGAGTCTAGCCTTGCGCTCAATGATTACCCTGGCTTGAAAGAGGCAGGCTCTGCATCAAATCAGTGGTGATGTTTTGGCGCCTGTTCTGCGCTAATCGGTACCTAGCCGCCCTCCTCTTATGCAGTCTGTCGACACTTCCTCCATGAAGAAAGGGTTGCCCTCCGTCTTCTCCAGAATGAGCTGTTTGAGGGGGACGAGGGTGGGATCGTCCCCCAGCAGGGCCGCGAGCAGCCCCTGGGCTTCGGCCGGGCCCAGCGGTTCGAGCCCCAGTTGGCTGCAATGACCCGCGCGCGTCCATACAGGCTGATACTCAGGCCGGTAGTTCACCAGGAGCAGAATCGAAGCATTCGCCACGCGGTCGATGAGGCACATGAGGAATGCTTCGGTCTCGCGGTCCAACCATTGCAGGTCCTCGAACAGCAGTTCGATCGGCTGATCGCGACTCTCGCGCGCCAGAAGTTGCGTAATCGCGTCGAAGATGCGATCGCGCCGGATCTGCGGATCCATTTCCGCGAGCGCCGAATTGCGTTCGCCAATACCCAGCAGATAGAGCAGGTAGGGCACGAGATCCTCGAAGCTGCGCTCGAGCGTCAGGGTCTTGCCCATAACCTTTTCCCGGCACCGCCGCTCGTCGTCCAGGGCAGTGATCTGAAAATAGTTTTTCAGCAGCTCGATGAGCGGAAAATAGGCAAAGGCCTTGCCGTGCGATACCGAGAACGTCTCCAGCACCAGACAGCCGCGCCGCGAGCGTTCCTTGAACTCATGGAACAGTCGCGACTTCCCGACCCCGGCCTCGCCTACCACCGCGACGACCTGCCCGTGGCCCGCTTTGTCCTGATCGAGCGCCTGATGCAGGTGGTCCAGCTCGACCTGGCCGCCGACGAATCTGGCCAGCCCGCGATGTGCCGCCAATTGCAGGCGCGTGCGCAGCGCGCCGAGACCCTGCACCTCGTACACGATGAGCGGCTCGGGAATGCCTTTGACCTGGGTGGGCCCCAGAGCCTTGAACTCGAAATAGCCCTCCGCCAGCTTGTAGGTGGACTCGCTCACCAGGATCGACGATGGCGCGGCGATTCCCTCCATCCGAGACGCAATGTGAATCGTGTGCCCGACCGGATCGTAATCGGTGTGCAAATTGTCCGTGCGAATCGAACGCACGACGACCTCTCCAGTGTGGATGCCGACGCGGATTTGCAGCGGAATGCCTTTTTCCAGACGAATACGGTCGCCATGTATCGCCTCCTGCATTCGCAGTGCCGCATACAGCGCCCGCTGCGGATGGTCTTCATGGGCGATGGGGTCCCCGAATAGCGCGAGGATGCCATCGCCCAGCGTCTTGGCCACGTAGCCTTCGTAGTAGTGGACGGCTTCCATCATCAGCGCGATGACGGGCTCGAACAAACGCTGGGCCTCTTCCGGATCGAGGTCGTGGATCAGCGCCATGGAGCCGGCCATGTTGGCAAACAGCGCCGTGACGGTCTTGCGTTCACCGGCGGTCTCGCCCCGGGCTTCCATGGCCGCCTGTTCGGCGCGGATGCGCTCGGTAAGGTAGTGGGGGCGTGTAAAGAATGGGCGCGGGCGAAGGCTCTGAAACAGGTGGGAGGCGCGGTGAAGGCGTAGCAGGCGCATCGGTCAGCGGTGCGCCGCATTCACTACAGAATTTGGCGGAAAGGCTCGCCTCGTAGCCACAACGCTGGCAGCTGTGAGACAGCCTGTCCCCACACGCGCCACAGAAGCTGGCCCCAGAGAGACTCTCGAATCCGCAGTTTGCACAGCGCATACGACCTCCGCCTTTGCCTGGTGCCTGCTTCTTAACATTAGGCGCCGAACCCGCTGGCGGCACGGATAAGGCACTCTCCCCTAGTACCTGACGTCGATATCCGCACAGAAAGAGGCTGACATATTGCAAACGCCGAAGCTCCCCCCGGCAAAATTCGCCATTCAGAAACATGATGTTCTGTTCTTGCCGGCGCTCATTGCATCAACAGCGCCTCATGGATCTCTATGGAAGGGATAACACCCTCCTTGCGCTTGCCGGCAAGCCAGATCCTTGTTTTGGTCACATCAAAAATCTGCCCCTGTTCCATCAGTGTCAACACGAGCGCATCTGAAACTCTATAGTGACCGCACGCGGGACAATCTCTCTCCTCCCAAGAGCCATGGCACTGAATACGTTCAGCGATACCTGCACAAATAAGACAGTTCATGGGTTCACCATTTTTTAATAGTCTGTACTTGATCCGTAATTTTTCAGCCACTTCCCATCTACTAACCCACCATGTGTACCAGGGTTAATAAGAGCTTATTCGTTTCTGGCTTTTGGAAAAACCTACCGGCCCACACTTCAACCAAAACCTTGGATGAAGTATTGGTCTTCACCGGTAGCTCATTTTGTAATGGTCAACTAATCCTGGACAAAACGCCGCTCAAATGAGCAGGTTTTGCATATACGTGGAACCGGAATGGACTTGACTCTTGTTATGCCCCTTATGCCTAAATCATTTAATTAAAGTCGCTAAGGTTGCAATAACAAGCTTCGCCAGATGAGAGGTGGTTGATTTGTGAGACCAATGTAATACCCCATGCGCGCCTCCACCTCCTCGATCCCTTTTTCAACAATTCGTTGGCGAAGTTGAGGTAATCGCGCCTGGAACCCCGGCCACGTCAGCGACTCAACGTACTCACCATAAGCCGCCAAGAGATCAGCATCCGGTGGTAGTGTTGCTCTGCTGACCTGGGCTTTGGCGGCAACCAGTGCTGACTTGTCGAATGACGCAAGTCGGGACACCATGCTACCCACAAATCGATCCAATTCCTCGTCAGGGATAGATCGCGTCACCCATCCATAGCGTTCTGCCAGATCAGCGTCATAGTCATCGCTGCTCAATATTGCTTCGAGCCCGCGATCACGCCCGATGAGCCGTGGAAGGCGCTCACTGCACCCACCACCCGGCAGAATGCCGACACCAACCTCGGGTTGACCGAACACTCCATGCTCTCGGCTTGCGTAACGCAGATCGCACGCCAACGCCAGTTCGTTTCCCCCGCCTCTCGTCCGCCCACGAATTGAAGCAATACTGATAAACGGCGCTTTGGAAAGTCGCACGACAAGATCAACCCACATCGGCATCCCTTCTACCTCTGGCAGCATCGGAAATTTTCCAGCTTCATCAAGATCGAAATGATTGAAGAAGTAGCCAGAGACGCTGCTGCTGAAAATGACCACTTGAACGTTCTCGTCCTCACTCAGTTCCTTTACGACTTCATGCAACCGAGTGACAGTCTCGGGCACGATCAAATTTGTCGGTGGATTCGAGAACTTGATCTTGCAGACTTTCGGTGTAAGTCGCGCAATGCTGATCGTACTCGGTTGCATCATTTCGCATCCCTTGATGGAGCCTATGGTCATGCGTTGACGTCAACCACTACGCGACCTTGGACTTTGCCTTCGAACATCCGGTCGACCACCTCGGGCACCTCAGCGAGACCAACCACCTGCGTCGTGCGTGCGAGCTTACTCAAGTCGAGATCGCTTGCCAGTCGCGTCCAAGCCTGGAGTCGGGATTCGAGCGGGGCATTGACGGAGTCAATGCCTGAAAGGGTCACGTTGCGCAGGATGAAGGGCAACACCGACCCTGGAAGATCCATACCCTGAGCCAGACCGCAGGCAGTCACCACACCGCGATACTGGGTCTGCGCCAATACGCTCGCCAGCGTATGACTGCCGACCGAGTCCACAGCGCCGGCCCATTTTTCAGTTGCTATCGGTGCTCCTTGGGCAGAGAGCGTTCGTCGGTCGATGATCTGCGCCGCACCTAGACTGGTCAGATAATCTTGCTCCTCAACACGCCCGGTCGACGCGACCACGCGGTAGCCGAGATCGGAGAGAATCGCAATCGCGATGGAACCAACTCCCCCATTAGCGCCAGTGACGAGGACGTCACCGCGAGCCGGTGTGAGACCGCCATGTTCCAGCGCCAGTACCGACAGCATCGCCGTGTACCCTGCCGTGCCGATAGCCATTGCGTCCATTGTCGAGAAGATGTCCGGTAGCTTGACCAGCCATTCGCCTTTTACGCGTGCCTTCTGAGCAAATCCGCCGTGATGGGTCTGACTCAGCCCCCAACCATTGGCGACTACGCGGTCCCCCACAGCGATGCCGGGGTAAGATGAGGCTTCGACAGTGCCGGCAAAATCAATACCGGCAATCAATGGAAACTGCTTGATGACGTCGGCGTACCCGCTAAGGGCCAGCGCATCCTTGTAGTTCACGGTGGAATAATCGATCTTGACGGTAACGTCTCCAGGCATGAGATCTTGCTCATGCATGTCAACGACACTCGCCGAAATTTTATCGCCAGTCTTTGTTGCGAGTAATGCTTTGAAGGTCATCGTCTTCTCCTCTTTTTAGCCGGTGATGGCCGTCGATGCCGCACACTCGAAGCGGCCTGCATCTGATGTAGTCAGCATGGATCTGGGGCTCTCTCCGGCAACTTCAGCGTCCTAGGCTGGGGCCCGCTTAGCGGAGATATCAGCGTCAATGATTGGTGGTACTGAGGTTGTCAATTGCTGCTTCGCGTAATGCATCAGATAGCCGAGGATCATCCACCGCACGTGCAAGTATCAGGGCGCCCACCATGGTCGACATCGTTACCAGTGCCTCCTTGCTAGCGCCTGCCGCTCCCCTGCTGGGTAATACGCGGGCAACGACATTGATCATCTCTTTGATGCCGAACGTAACCTGATGTCGAACCTCGGGCGCCTGTCGCGGCATTTCCGAGCCTAGCGCCACGATGGGACACCCACTCTCAATGCTTTCGAGGTGTTCCTTCGACAAATATGTTTGCACCAACCGTTCTAGCGCCTGCTCAGGCGGAGCGGCAATAGCTACTCGGGCCAGCAGGGCGACCATCTCTGCACCCGCGTGATCGGCGGCCTCGGCCAGCATCGCGTCGCGTGATGCAAAGTGCGCGTAGAACCCGCCATGGGTCAAACCAACACGTTTCATTATTTCAGCGATGCCAATGCCGGCGTAACCGTTACGCCTGATGGCCCGCGCGGCCGCTTCAACAATGCGTTCATGTGTCGCTAATTTGGAGCGAGAGGAATGTATTTTCATATGATTATGATCGTAATCTAAACATATTGGAAGAGCAAGAGAGGACCAGACTATTTGGCGCATGGGCGCAACGTCGAAGTCGGTAGCGTTCTCAAACGGGTCAATTCGCCCCCCCCCCCAAAATCACATCACTGGCGGCGGTATTGTTGGTCAGTCAAACAGCACCATTGCGAACGATTTCTTTTTATAGTTTTAAGCTCAGCGGCATAACGTCGCTACTTTAAAACCATAACAGTGTTATGGTATTGTTGCAATATGATTTCTGATAACTCACCCCTTAATGCCCTGCTCACCTCGTCAAGGCGACAGTCCGCGTGCTTGCGACTATCGGACCATCTGAAGTCAAGCCCCCTTCAGTTCTTTCGAGTGGCGACAGGTACAGCGCCTCAAAACCGCAGATTTACATATAGACAGCCAATGAAAACCACCAAAGATTCCCCTAGCCTAGGCCGCCCCCGTGAGTTCGACATAGATCAGATCCTTGATAAAGCAGCTAAACTTTTTGGCCAACGTGGCTTTCACGGCACGTCTATCGTCAATATCTGCGATGCAACAAATCTCACCTGCGGCAGCCTCTACAATGCCTTTAAGGATAAGCGTGAGGTATTCCTTCGCGCGCTCAAACATCAGTCAGTCAAGCATAGAAGGCAGCTGAAGCACGCAATAGCCAGCGGGCAATCTGGATGGGAAATGCTGCATCAGGCACTTCTTTTCTACGCTGCCATTTCAAGCGGAGAGGACGGTCGAGATGGTTGTCTTATTACCAATGCCATAGTCGAGGTGGGGGGGGTTGACGCTGAAATTGCGGAAGTGGCTTTGGCATCAATGCGGGAGCGGGAGGTACTACTGCAACGGCTCATTGAAGCTGGCATCAACGACGGCTCTGTCGAAACCACGGTAGATAGTGCCGCTACCGCTAAATTCATGCTTTGTCTTCTGCAAGGAGTACGCGTAATCGGCAAGACATCCTCAGGCCTTGACGACATGCAAACTACCGTCAGCCTTGCGATGAAAGTAGTCGCACGATAATCAGCGCCAAAGGGCCTCAATGCTCGTTGATCCCCTGATTTTTGAGTGAGCACCAGTGCAGCAATTCGAGCGTTGAAATCAACCTGCTCGATTAGCCCAGCTTGGCGCATTTCACTTCCAGCGGCATACCATGGTAAAGGGCCGTGTCCATCGCAGGGACCGGCACAAGCACCCGTGCGCGCCTTGGTGAGGCTCGACAATCGCAGCCCGCAGATATGGCAAGTCACGACAGCCACCCCGCGCTATACCTGGCGTGCGTTTGCACCTATGCCGTACGCTCGACGTAGCCATCAAAGGCAGTGGACATCTGCCTCATTTCGGCTCGGCTAAACGGATGATTGGCTCAACAGTCACACCTTGGCAGGTTCGGATTGGTCATGCGAGCGCCAAACAGTTGCCCGGGCAAATGACCACACCACACCACACCACACCACACCACAGTAGAAGCTAGCCGATTGAACCGTTGTCCATCCCTTTATCCTTATCGCACCCTTATATTTTTTCTATTTAGACTTTGAATCACTGGTCACTAGCCTCTGCGTGGCGCATTCGAATGCGCCTATAACCAGAGGAATCTCGCATGACTACCAACATTGACCATGGGGCGTTTTACTACCGACGCATACTCGGCATTCTTGCCGCAAGTCTGCTTTCCCTTTCCGTTCAGGCCGCCACTCTGACCCGTGATAACGGAGCGGCGGTGGGAGATAATCAGAACTCACAAACCGCCGGAGCTAACGGTCCTGTGCTTTTGCAGGATGTGCAGTTGATTCAGAAGTTGCAGCGCTTCGACCGCGAGCGCATTCCAGAAAGGGTGGTGCATGCCCGTGGCACTGGTGCCCATGGTTCCTTCACCGTGACCGATAGCCTGAGCGACCTGACCAAGGCCAAAGTATTTGCTGCAGGCCAAGTGACGCCGGTATTCGTGCGTTTTTCTGCGGTAGTGCATGGTAACCACTCGCCGGAAACACTGCGCGATCCGCGCGGCTTCGCCACCAAGTTCTATACGGCGGACGGCAACTGGGATCTGGTCGGTAACAACTTCCCGACCTTCTTTATTCGTGATGCGATCAAGTTCCCAGACATGGTTCATGCGTTCAAACCCGATCCACGCACCAACCTGGATGACGATTCCCGGCGCTTCGATTTCTTCTCCCATGTTCCGGAAGCCACCCGGACCCTGACCGAGCTGTATTCCGACTCCGGCACTCCGGCCAGTTATCGGGAAATGGATGGTAATGGTGTGCACGCCTACAAGTTGGTCAATGCCAAGGATGAGGTGCACTACGTGAAGTTTCACTGGAAGAGTTTGCAGGGGATCAACAACCTCGATCCCAAACAAGTGCTCGAGGTACAAGGTCGTGATTACAGCCATATGACCAATGATCTGGTAACCCATATCAACAAGGGGGACTTCCCGAAATGGGACCTGTATGTCCAGGTCTTGAAACCTCAGGACCTGTCCAAATTCGATTTCGACCCGCTGGATGCCACCAAGATCTGGCCGGGCATACCTGAGCGCAAGGTTGGGCAGATGGTGCTCAATCGCAACCCAGCCAATGTGTTCCAGGAAACCGAGCAGGTGGCCATGGCCCCGGCCAACTTAGTGCCGGGTATCGAGCCATCGGAAGATCGCCTACTGCAAGGCAGAGTGTTCTCCTATGCCGACACCCAGATGTACCGCCTGGGCGCCAACGCCCTGCAATTGCCGATCAACGCGCCGAAAGTCGCGGTGGACAATGGCAACCAGGATGGCGCGATGAACAGCGGCAGCGCCAGCACCGGGGTGAACTACCAGCCGAGTCGGCTGATGCCCCGTGAAGAGTCGCAAAGCGCGCGTTACAGCCAATTGGCGCTGTCCGGCAGCACCCAGCAGGTGAAGATACAGCGCGAGCAGAACTTCAAGCAGGCCGGGGATCTGTATCGCTCGTTCAGTCAGAAGGAACGTCAGGACTTGATCGAGAGTTTCGGCAGTTCCCTAGCTACCACCGATGATGAGAGCAAGCACATCATGCTGTCGTTTCTCTACAAGGCCGATCCCGAGTACGGGACCGGGGTGACCAAAGTTGCCAAGGGCGATCTGGCTCGGGTCAAGTCGCTGGCAGCGAAGCTGACCGACTAACTGATTGAATCGTACTCAACACGACGTCTCTCCAGTTCTTGGTTTGACGTCGTTCGAAGACAGAGGAGTCGTGCGATGCGTATGTATGCCTTAGTATTTTTAACCTGCTGGTCGCTGAGTGTCTATGCAGACCAGCCAACCGATCCGACGGTTATAAAGAATCAGTTGCAAGATTACTATTTCGACGCTGCACGCCGGGGCGATGTAGAAATACTCAATACCTTTATCGACGCGGGGTACTCGCTCAATACCCAAGACGAAAAGGGTTATACCGCCCTTATCCTCGCGGCCTATCACGGTCATATGCAGGCATTGGAGCGCTTGCTGGCGGCCGGCGCGGACGCATGCATGCAGGACAAAAGAGGCAATACGGCACTGATGGGGGCTATCTTCAAGGGTGAGGTGAAGATTGCCCAACGCTTGTTGGCGACTGATTGCAGCCCAGATCAGCGCAATGGCGCTGGTCAAACCGCCGCCATGTACGCCGGACTGTTCAGGCGAGTGGAGCTGCTTGACGCCCTGGCAAAAAGAGGCGCCGATCTAAATGCTGAGGATCCACAGGGAAACAACGCGGCGCGCTTGATGAATGGTGAAATCCGGACAACTACATTGCACTGACTTCCCGCTTTGCCTAGCGCCATTCAATATCTTGCCCATTTAGTGTGTACTGGCTTCAGGGACAAAGGTGCCGATCGAACCCGACACGAGCGTTTTGTTCAGCATGTTGACTATGGGTAACTATTGGATGTGCAACTCAGTGGTGGCCTTTTCGCTTACAAAGGTCAGTGTCCGGGGAAGTTACCTTCCGAACTCCAGCATTAACGGCGATAGTATCCGCGTAATAGGTAGACACCACTGCCCTAAGCGTTTGGATCAGGAAAGTGCGTACTCCCAGACCGTTACCACGGACATCAGATAGTCATCAAGCTTCGAATCGGACTCCAGAAAGCTCGCGTCGAACTGAGTCTTTGTATAAGCCGGATCGACGATGCATATCTGCGACGTTATTTTACCTTGACGATGACCTTGCCTTTTGCCCGAGCGGTTTCAACATAGGCCAAGGCATCCGGGGTCGATTCGAATGGAAATACCCGGTCCACCACCGGACGTACGACCCCGGAATCGATGAAAGCGGTAAGCTCACGCAATTGATCACCGCTGGCTCCCAGGTGGCACAAACACAGGATTCGCTACTACAGCTCAACAGAAGATCACACCCGACCTGAAAATGCTCATGATGGACCCGCCACCAGTAGTACGGGCGGGCATTCGCGCACTACAGGCTGGCCGCATCAGTGTCGTGCCCGGCGTGATGAACACACTCAACGTGCTCTTTATGTGGACAACGCCAAGCTGGTTGCATCAAGCTGTTTTCTCACGAGTCATGAATCAATAACCGGCGCATTTTGTGTATTGCCAAGCTCTGGAGCCGCAAGCCCGTATTGAAGAGTCAGGGCTTGCCTCGCGCAACTCGGGGTGCGCCCCATGCCGAGCATGTCTCTAGCCAACATGGGCTCCCGGTTGGACGTAACAGCCCTTCCAGGGTTTCTGCGCCTTGCTCTTGACGGGCTTAGGCGGCTGGACCTGGATGTGCTGACTGTCGACCAGATGCTCACCACACAGATCACAACGCACCTCGTTGTGCAAACTGGGGCTGAAATGGTGCTTGCCGTACTTCATCGATGTGACCTCCGGAGGCTGCTTGGTCGTGATCCCGGCTACGTGCGTCATATACGTCGCTGTCACCAAATCTCAACGAACCTCAATTAGAATCATATTAAAACGCTCGCTTGAAACACTGCGCCCTCTCGCTCGGTGGGCGAGACGAATCGGAACGCCAAGGCGAGGGCGACTTTGAGCACGACCGTCAACAGGACGCTCGAATTACCCCAGCCCACTGCTAGGTCGAACACGCCGACGTCCGTGAGCAACAGCGGGATATCGGCCAACCCGGCTACCTGCGTCGTTTCTGCAAGCTGTCAAGATCGAGATTTCGATCGAGCCGCGACCATGCTTCGAGACGAGCCGAGCGCGGTTCAACTGCGCCACGCAACACCGCGTGGCAGTGTTGCAGGCTCAATGCAACCAATTCGGGAATTGATGAAACACTCTAGTCAGGGTGTCAGACATGTAGGAAGGACAGCGCTCTTGACACGAAATTGGCATGATTCTGGAAAATCGCACCATGCCCGGCATCTTCGTAAATGACCAGTTGCGAGTTCGGGATGCGGAGCGCCATATCAGTACTGTGCACAGTGGGCACCATGATGTCGTTATCACCATTGGCGATCAGTACCGGAATCCCGAGGCTGCCAAGATCCTGGGGAGCCTGCTGCCCCCATGCCTTGATCGCCTTCAACTGCCGCAATAAGGCTCTAGGCGTGGGTCCTTTGTCCCGGTCCGCCTTGCGTTCCGTCAGTCGTTTCAGAAAGGCCTTCGCTGCTTGGCGACCATTGGCCGTGGATGTAAAGAACATATAGAACTTCGGATCGCGCAACGTCAGCAAGCCTTTGATCATTAGTGGCCAGGATGCCGCTCCTACCTTGTCAATACCCTCACCACCTGCTGGTCCCGTACCGGTCAAAATCAGCTTGCGCACCAAGTCTGGTGCTTTCAGCGCGATGTCCTGCGCCACGAATCCTCCGAGGGAAAAACCGAGCAGATCAACCTTCTCGAATCCCAGCGCATGGATCAAGGCTATCGCATCCTGCGCCATCTCATTGATGGTCACGGGTGCTGTTCCTCCCGACGCACCGATCCCCCGATAGTCAGTGGCAATGACACGATGCCTACTGGCAAGGCCATCGACGATCCGCGGGTCGAAATTGTCCAACACCGCACCCCAATGGTTGAGAAAAATCAGTGGCACGCCACTGCGAGGCCCCAGGTCACGGTAGGCAAACGCAGTCCCTGCGACATTGATCAAGCGGTTCACGGCACTCGCGTAGGACGTACCCGACCCAAGGTATTTGTCGGCATTGGTCATTACTTACTCCAGATGTCTGGTGTAGACCGGCAATCCTGGGATGGGAGATTCCGGTCTAGTTTGTGGTGATTGAAGGTGATGACGCCCTTACCTCTGCGCGTCTCTGGAGTGTTTACGAGGGCGTGCGATACCGCTCCGCTGCATGCGCCTGCCTGATGTCCGAAAGCAGGGCTAGCCGAGCGACCTGCAGGGCGTCCCAGCGCGCAGCGTCGTGTAATGGCGGGATGGTCACGAGCTCACGCTGATCGAAGCCGACCAGTGCTGCATCCACCAGCTCACCCACTTCCATCATTTCGGGCAGTGTATCGACGTCGATGCCCGCATGCCCCCAAAGCTCCGTGCGAGTTGCGGCAGGAAGCACGGCTTGGACGTAGACGCCCTTGGGCGTGAGCTCCAGACTCAGTCCCTGGGAAAGGAACAACACAAAGGCCTTGGTGGCACCATAAACCGCCATGCCGAATTCCGGCGCCAAGCCAACCACGGAGCCGATATTGACGATCGCGCCTTCGCCGGCCAGCGCAAGCCGTGGGGCGATTGCGCTGGCGAGTCGCACCAACGAGGTTGTGTTGAGCGCGACGAGCCAAGCGACATCGTCGGTCGTCTGCTCGATGAAACTGCCGGACTGGGCAGCTCCAGCATTGTTAATGAGGATCCCGATTCGCGAATCTTCGCGCAGGCGTGTCTCGACGGCGGCCAAGTCGCTGGATTCGGTGAGATCAGCCTGGAGGATATCGACTGCGACGCTGTGTTCCTCGCGGAGGCGAGCCGCGAGCGTTTCCAGTCGCGCTTTGTTGCGGGCAACCAGCACGAGATCATGGCCGCGACGTGCGAAGCGCTCGGCGTAAGTGGCGCCGATGCCGGTGGATGCGCCGGTTATGAGAACTGCGGAACGGGTAGTCATGTATTGGCTCTCTTGATTAGGTGAACCCATATTGGGAAATGCAACGTACAAATCGAGGAGGCGCCAGCGTTACAGGGCGTTGGAGTCAACAAGTGCCGGGTAGTCGATGTATCCCTCGGCGCCACCACCGAAGAGTGTGGTCGGATCGAATGAAGCCAACGGCGCCGCGGTCTTCAGACGTTCCACCAGATCCGGGTTAGCAATGAACGGGCGCCCGAACGCAAAGAGGTCTGCCTTGTCTTCGGTGAGCCGGGACGTAGCAAGATCCACGTCATAGCCGTTGTTGGCGATGTAGGTGTTCTTGAATCGCCGACGCAGGGAGTCAAAGTCGAACGGCGCAACATCTCGCGGGCCGCCGGTTGCACCCTCGACGACATGGAGATAAACGATGCCCAAGGCGTCGAGCTGGTCAACGATGTAGTCGAACTGTGCCTGCGGATCGCTGCTCGAGACACCATTGGTTGGCGAAACCGGAGAGATACGGATACCGGTGCGGTCGGCGCCGATCTCGTCCACCACGGCCGCGGTCACCTCCAGTAGCAGCCGCGCGCGATTTTCGATCGAGCCGCCGTAGGCATCGGTGCGTACGTTGGCTCCGTCCTTGACAAACTGGTCCAGCAGATAGCCATTGGCTCCGTGAATTTCAACACCATCGAAGCCAGCAGCAATGGCGTTAGCCGCGGCCTGGCGGAAATCGCTGACGATCCCCGGCAGTTCGTCGAGCTCCAGCGCCCGAGGCTCCGAGACGTCCATAAAGCTGTTGTTGACGAACGTCTTGGTCGCGGCCTGAATGGCCGAGGGCGCCACAGGGGCGACGCCGTTCTCCTGCAGGTCAATGTGTGAGACACGCCCCACATGCCACAGCTGCAGGAAGATCCGCCCGCCCTTCGCATGGACGGCAGCAGTGACCTCACGCCAGCCATCAATCTGCGCTTGCGAGTAGATGCCGGGCGTATCCTGGTAGCCCTGTCCCTGCTGCGAAATCTGCGTGGCCTCAGCGATCAGCAAGCCGGCCGATGCACGCTGGCTGTAGTAGGTTGCGGCGAACTTGCTCGGAACGAAGCCTGCGTCGGCGCGGTTGCGCGTCAGCGGTGCCAGGACCACCCGATTGGAGAGCGTCAGGGAGCCGAGGGTGTATGTCTCAAATAAATTTTTTTCGGTCATATCTTCTTTTCCTCAACGTTGATTGATGGTCAGGTGGGCGTCGCACATGACCTCAGACCTTCCAAAAATTAGCGAGCCATTATAATGATGATCATAATCTTAACCGTCAACAAATTTGATTATGATTGACATCAATGTATATTGACTACCTGACATCTGGCTGAATCAAAGAGGCATGTGGACATGAGAGTCACCAAAGCGCAGGCACAGGAAAATCGGGCGCGCATTGTCGAAACAGCCTCCGCACTGTTTCGTGAGCGTGGCTACGACGGCGTAGGGGTGGTGGAGCTGATGGCTACCGCTGGCTTCACCCATGGCGGGTTCTACAAGCACTTCCGCTCCAAAGCCGATCTGATGGCAGAAGCGGCTGCGAGCGGGCTCTCGCAGACCCTGGAAAATAGCGGCGGTCTCGACGTTGCCGAGTTCTTCAATCTTTACTTGTCACGGGATCACCGTGATGCCCGGAGCGTTGGCTGCACGATGGCAGCCCTCTGCGGGGACGCCGCGCGTCAATCAGAGGACATTAAGGCTACGTTTGCGGCCGGGATCGAAAACATGCTTGTAGCTCTTGAACGTGAGGGCACTAAGCTGGGTGATGCGGATCAGCACACAGTGCGGACAAAGATGATCGACATGCTGGCCCATGCGATCGGCGCGGTCGTATTGTCGCGGGCCTGTCCGGATGATTCTCCTCTGGCAGATGAGATTCTGGAGGTTTGCCGCGCGGAAATTCTTGCGCCACTGTCGCCGTCAGTGGCCAACTAGCTGGCCGGGCGGCGATCACGCAGATCATGCAGGCCCTTAAACAACTATGACAGATTTAGTAGCGGGCACAGGGCTCCTCCACTTCGCAAGTCTGGTCTCTAGTCTCGGCGGCAACCCCGATGAGTTTCTGCGCGCCCATGGTGTGGACCCGTCGGCAGCCGGTGTCGCTGATCGCCTTATCAGTTACGGGGCGATGGCCACAGTGATCGGCACGGCGGCAGTGGAACTGAATTGCCCAGACTTCGGTATGCGCCTCGCAAAGCGACAGGGCATCCAGATTCTGGGGCCGGTAGCGGTTCTTATCCGTCACGCAGAGACCGTTGCTGACGCGATCGAAGGCGTCTCGCACTATCTTTACCATTGCGCACCACCCGACGTCGCAGAGCTGAAACGCGGGCCAAGATCATCGGTATTCACGTTTGAAATCGCGTTACGGCAACTGTCCTACCGGAACCAGATGATTGAGAAAGGCCTGGTGGTTGCCATGGAAGCCTTCCGTCTGATGCTGGGCGAAGACTTCGTGCCGCTGCGAGTCACGATGAAGCATCATCCCCTCTCTGTACCCGAGACCTATCGTGAAGTCTTCGGTTGCCGGGTTGAGTTCGCAAGTGTCTGTAACTCCATCCACATCCCCAGTAATGCATTGAACCGTGAGATCCGTGGGCGGGATCCCACCGTGCTGGCGCTCGCTGAAAACTATCTCGCCCAGATCGGTCAGATGCTTCCCCTGGTCGAGCACGTGCGAGAGTTGATCCATCGTATGTTGCAGGTCGATCAGGCCGACCTGGTCTCAGTTGCACGAGCCTTGATTATCCACCCTCGAGTTCTCCAGCGCAGGTTGGCCGAATCCGACACCTCTTTCGAGCAGATACTCGATGACGTGCGTCGAGAAATGGCCTGGCAACTGTCGACGCGGGGTCTGCAGGTCGCACAGATCGCGAGCATGCTCGGTTACTCCGAACAGAGCAGTTACTCCCGGGCTTGCCGCCGCTGGTACGGCGAATCCCCACGGCAGCTAATCACACGCCGCCATAAAAGCCCCTGAGCTCCCAATCCCCACATAAGCCCACCATTAGCCTCTCGGTCTTCAAGGTCGGCACGCGGCAAGATGGAAAACCTTGCGCGGCAATTTCTTGAGACCGCTTTAGTCGCCAAATGCCAAATAAAATTCGTGCAATGCCAAGTTTAAGGAGAGGTGATCTGACAGTTTATTAAAACCAATAAAAAAGAGCGGATGCCTTCCGCCATAGAGGATCAAGAAAATGAGGACGAGCACGTTCAGCATTCTTCATGAGTTCGATCACCGCCATATCGAAACCAGCCGATTTGCCAGCGGCTGCTGCCTGATTGCTTTGGCAATAGGTCCCAAGACACCACTCGATGACAGGAGCGGCTCATGAGCATGCGCGCCGTCGTCATGCGCCACGGTAGCCTTGCGCTGACCGAAGCGCCTATCCCTCGGCCTGGCAAGGGCGAAGTTCTGGTCAAAACCCTTGCGTGCGGGATCTGTGGAAGCGACCTGCACTGCGTCAAACATGGTGCCCAGTTGCTTTCGAGCGTGAAGGAGGTCGCCGGCATCGACCTCTTCAATGTTGATGAACCGGTTGTTCTCGGTCACGAAATCTGCGGTGAAGTGGTCGACTTCGGTGCGGACTGCCGCCGGACGCTTTCGCTCGGCACCCGGGCAGTCTCGGCCCCTTTCCTCCTCCGCCCACGACCAGTGACCCTGGGCTTTGGCGGACTCGACACACCAGGCGGCTACGCCGAGTACATGGTGTTGTCAGAGGACCTGCTGATTCCTGTGCCCGAGGCCATCCCCAACGACATCGCGACTCTCGCCGAGCCGCTCGCCGTGGCGCTTCACGCCGTCAATCGGGGCAACCTGGGCGTTGACGACGTGCCGATCGTCATTGGCTGCGGCCCGATTGGACTGGCGGTAATTGCGGTGCTGAAGATGCGCGGAATCGGCCCGATCGTGGCCGCCGACTTCTCGCCGTCACGACGCGCGATGGCCGCGAAGCTCGGTGCCGACGTTGTGGTCGACCCACGGGAAAATTCTCCTTATGACTCTTGGAAAACTATGGCCGGTACGTCGGATCCATCCCGATATGGTCGTCAGACCGGGATGTTCGCCGGGTTCCCCTTCCGCCCCTCAGTGATCTTCGAGTGCGTCGGCGTACCGGGGGTGATCCAGCAGATTCTGGCCGGCGCTGCGCCGTGCTCAAAAGTGGTCGTGGCGGGTCTTTGCATGGAGCGGGACACCTTCTATCCGTCCTTCGCCATCATGAAGGAAATCGATCTCTCCTTCTGTATTGCCTACTCGTTCGAAGAGTTCGCCCAGGCATTCGACCATGTTGCGTCGGGCCGACTCCAGGTCGACGCGCTCATCACCAGCCATGTCGGGCTGAACGGTGTACAGGATGCTTTCGACCGGCTCGCGGACCCGGAACGGGACGCCAAGGTCATCATCATTCCATGAATGGCTGACCCGGCCGGCAAACAACACTGGCCGAAATCAGTCGTCCGGATTCACACAACGCCATAACAATGACAAGGGCTATCCCATGACCAGTACACAGGCTGCAAGCAAGACGCCGGTTTTCTCGCTCCCGCAGGATCGGCTGCTCACACTCAACATAAACGACATTCCGGTCCTCAAGGATGCGGCGGGGCCCGGCGTCAGTTTTCAACCGTTGTTCATTGACCCCGAGCTCGGAATCTGGACCGTCATGGGAATCTTCGCCCCAGGCGCGAAGTTGCCGACTCACCTGCACACTGGGGGTGTCCATGGCTACACGCTGAAAGGTAGCTGGATTTATACCGAGTACCCGGATCAGGTTCAGACAGCGGGCTCCTATCTCTACGAACCCGCTTCATCGATGCACACCTTCTACGTCCCCGATACGAACAAGGGCGACACGGTCGTTTTGTTTATCGTGAATGGAGCCAACATCGGCTTCACCGACGATGGCCAATTTCATTCAGTGCTCGACGCAATCACAGTTCAGAAACTGACCGAGCAATGGGATCAGGCGAACGGTGATGAAGGTGTCCAATACCTGACTGGCGGTACCGCGCGATACGCACACGACTAGGTTCCCGAGCCTGCCCACAATGAAGGTTTTTCAATGAATACCAGCAACTGGGAATCAAGAACTGTTCAAGTCAATGAACAACGTATCCACCTGACCATCGCCGGCTTGTCGGGGCCAATGGTCCTGCTCTGCCATGGGTTTCCCGAATCCTGGCATTCGTGGCGGCATCAGCTGGCAGCCTTGTCGGCCGCCGGATATCGCGCAGTAGCCATGGACATGCGGGGCTATGGCAGATCATCCAAGCCCGGCGACGCGCGCGCCTACCGCATCAGCGAACTGGTCGCGGACTGCGTCGGCGTCGTGGAGGCACTCGGCGAGTCCAGTGCCGTGATCGTCGGCCACGACATCGGTGCGCCAGTGGCCTGGACGGCGGCATGGACAAGGCCGGATGTTTTTCATGCCGTTGTCGGCATTAGCATGCCTTTCGGCGGGCGTGGACTTGCGTGCCTGCCGGGCAATACCTTTGGCAAGGTTCGTCCAAGCATCGCGGAACGGGAAATCGCCGGACCGGACCTGCTGTTCTATCAGGAGTATTTCTGCCTTCCTGATAATCGCGCACTACGCGATGCAGAAAGCGACCTTCCGGGCTGGCTCGCCAGCGTCTTCTACAGCTTGTCAGCTGATCCCCCTCTCCCGCCTGAACTTATCGGTGTTGACCTGACGCAATTGCCCGAAGAAGCACTCACGCAATTCGTACGCGCCACGATGTGCGTACCCCGGTCGGGTCAATTCGACGACTTGCTGGTGAAGCCGGATACGTTGCCAGCCTGGTTCAGTCAGGACGATCTGGATCTCTGGGCAGCTGAATTGGAATACAGCGGACTTGCCGCCCCCCTCAACTACTACCGCAACGCCGATCTCGATTGGGAAGAACTGGGTCAATACGAGGGCAGGACGATAGACATGCCTGCGCTCTTTATCGGAGGGGACCGCGACGTTTCCACCATCTGGAGCCAGCAATCGATCGCCCGAGCCGGTGAGCAATGCACCGACCTGCGTGGGACGCTCATCATCAAAGATTGCGGGCACTGGACCCCACAGGAAAAGCCCGAAGCCGTCAATGAGGCGTTGCTGACCTTTCTGCAAAACCTGTGACCACTCACTGAGTGATTGGTCGGGCCCGGATTGATTGGGCCCTCCCCCTTACTGCGCCACAGCAACTCACCTTGATCCAGGCCTTGAGTGATGGAAAAGGTCGCCTGAAAAAAAGCTAAAAACAACAATAATATAGCGAGTCGATACAATGAGAATTACGACATTCAGAACAGCAATCTGCCTCACTTTGGTACTCGGTTCGGAACACGCCGCAGCGCTTGACCTCGCCCCCGGCGATTATGTCCACCTGCCGGCAGGCACTGTTGCATTGGTGCACTACGCAAACTATGCGACAGGCAGCCAGTTCAAGGACAAAGACGGCAACAAGGTACCCGATTCCAGTGACCGGTTGGCCCTTGGAATAGAGCGCGCGCTCTACTATGGCCAGACAGATGGAATCGACTGGGCAGTGCAAGCTGTCCTGCCATTCGGCAAGATCACCGACGCAAAAATTGGTGGCAACGACCTTTCCAGAAACAACGGAATAGGCGATCTAACGCTAGGCGCCGCGATTTGGGCGCTGCACTCCACGGACCCGACCGGCACCACTCTCGGCTTTACCAGCTACATCACCTTGCCGACCGGTGCGTACCATCCTTTGGAAGCCTCGCTTGGCTCGGGAGCAGTCGCCCTGACGCAGCAGATCGGTTTCAGCCAGGGACTCGGCCATGGCGTCAAACTGGACATCGCGGCAGATGCCAGTTTCCGCTTCGACCACACCAATGACGGTATCCAGGTCAGTCACGATCCCACCTATCAGGTTCAGTCGTATCTCAGCTACAACTTCACACCCGCCACCGCCCTGTCTTTCGGTTATTCGGGCACCTTTGGCGGTAAATCAACCTTGAACGGCATCGATAGCGGTACCCGCACCCGCGAGGATCAACTCCGCGTCTTTGCCAGCACCTTCATCGCGCCAACAGTGCAGATTCAGGGCATGGTAGGCACCGACATCGATGTACGGGGGGGCTTCCAACAAGATGTGATATTCCAGCTCCGTATCGCGACCTTGTTCTAAACCTCACGCCGGAGACGATGAGCACGCCGCCTCCAAGCGAGGCGTCGCGCTTTACGAAAACTTCGATTGCATGGGATGGTTTGCCAAAAATGCGGCGACTCGCTCAATGACCTCGCCCGGCCGAGAATCAGCAAAAAAATGGCCGCCCACTATCGCAGAAGCCTCCATCACGGTGCAGCGATCCGCCCAAGTGGCGGGTAAATTATAGTGCTTGGCCATCGCACCCGAGGCGCCATAGAGAATCAGCGCGGGCGCGGTGATGCGTCGTCCGGAATCGGACAAATCGTCTTCCAGATCCACCGTGAGGGCGGCGCGATAGTCGTTGCAAAACCCAGCGATCGTTGCTGGATCACGCCAGGCTTTCCGATATGCCGCCAGTTGGTCAGCATCGAAATCCTCCGGCCCTGCGGCACCCCAGCCGAATAGGCAGCTCTCGAAAAAGAAATCGGGATCCGCCTCAATCATGCGCTCCGGAAAGGGTGCGGGCTGAGAAAGGAAAAACCAATGCCAGTAACTGTGGCCTACGTCCTTGCGCAGATCTGTCAGCATCACAGCCGTAGGAACGATGTCCATCAGCGTGACGCTAGCCACCACGCCCGGATGATCCAGCGTCATCCGGTATGCAGTGCGCGCGCCACGGTCGTGTCCAACAAGATGGAACCGTTCATGTCCGAGCACACGCATCAGTCCGACCTGATCCGCGGCCATGGCGCGAAATCCGTAATTTGACAGATCCGGCTGAGCCGGCGGCTTCTGCGATGCGCCATACCCACGCAAATCAGCACAGACAACCCGAAAGCCACGCGCGACCAGTCCAGGCGCGATACGCGCCCAGAGCGCCATGGTTTGGGGGAAACCGTGCAGCATCAATACGGGCTCACCTTCACCCGCTGCAACACAGGCGATGTCCATATCGCCTACAGTGATTCTCTGCGTTTCGAAGTTTTCGAACATTGGTCGACTCGTTATTTTACCTTGACGATGACCTTGCCTTTTGCCCGACCGGTTTCAACATAGGCTAAGGCATCCGGGGTCGATTCGAATGGAAAAACCCGGTCCACCACCGGACGTATGATCCGGGAATCGATGAGTGCAGTAAGCTCACGCAATTGCTCACCACTGGCTCTCATGTAAAGGAATGAATAGCTGACACCACGACGTTTGGCTTTTTTCCTGATCCCATAACTCAACAGGCCCATGACCAGTTTCAGGAACCCGGACAACCCAGCGCTTTTCGCAAAGTCCACATCCGGTGGCCCAGAGATTGAGATGAGCTTTCCACCCGGTTTTAGGATGCGTAACGACTTCTCGAGAGTCTCTGTGCCCAGGCTGTTCAAGACCACATCGTAGTCGTGCAGGACCTTTTCAAAATCGTCTTTGCGGTAATCGATCACGATATCGGCACCGAGGCGCTTTACCCACTCGACATTCGCCGTGCTCGTGGTCGTCGCAACGATCGCTCCCAGATGCTTGGCCAGCTGAATGGCCAGCGTGCCTACACCACCGGAGCCCGCATGAATTAACACCTTTTGGCCTTTCTTCACGTCCGCTTTTTCGACCAGCGCCTGCCAGGCCGTCAAGCCAACCAGAGGGATAGAAGCAGCTTCTTCCATCGTGAGATCTTTCGGCTTGATCGCCAGCGAGCCTTGATTGATAGCAATGAATTCGGCGAATGCACCGATTCGATCATCATCTGGCCGCGCATAGACCTCATCGCCCGGCTTGAATTGCTGCACTTGTGAGCCAACCCGCACGACGACCCCGGCCAAATCATTGCCCAGAATAAGCGGCATACGATAAGGCAAAATCATCTTGAACTCACCGTCCCTGATTTTTACATCCAGGGGGTTCACACCCGCCGCATGGATCTGGACTAAAACATCATCCTTGCCCAATTCAGGTTCCGGCATTTCGGTCACCCGCAACGCAACCTTTTTTCCATAGCGATCGATAATAAATGCTTTCATCGTACTTCCTTATTCCTGGCGTACCCAGGTCTGTGAACGCCCCAGCAGCGGCGTGCCAATGTAGCCGCGCACGCTGAGCTTTTTGCCATTGTCGGTCAGGCTGACTTTACTGCTATAGACCTTGCCATTTTCCGGATCGAGGATTTGGCCATCGGTGTATTCATCACCGTCCTTTCGCAAGTTGGTCAAAATAGTCAGGCCGACAATTGGCGCATTTTTGTTCACGCCGTCACATTTGTCGCACTTCGGATTCTGATCTTCGTTGGGGGCGGGAAACACTTTTTCGATAACGCCCTTCAGAGCGCCATCGGATTCGGTGATTCGAATCAACCCCCTCGGCTTACCGCTGACATCGTCGATGTTTTTCCACAGACCAACGGGAGAGTTGTCGTCTGCCCACAGTGCCGATGACATGACTGCTGCTGCTAGGGTGAGTCCGATGACACCTGCTTTTTTCAAAGTGCGCATTGCCTGAATCCTCATGGTTGAGCGTATTTTTATTGTCGACTTGATGCCATTTTGCGGATTGTGAAATGGGTCTTGTGCCTCACGACTATCGAATTGTGCTTCCAGTTTGAAGGTCGCTTTTTGAGGCACGTGAGACGTAAAGGAACGCGAAGATGAGCGCGACTTCGATGAGAACGGCAGACAAGATCCGAAAGCCCGCATGCCCCATAGCCAGTTCAAATACACCAAGGACGGCGAGTATCAAGCAGGTCACGACAAAGCCTGCGATCAAAGATGAGCGCGCCAAGGACGGCCCCGCATTTCTTGCCGAAAAAAACATGACACCTATCCCCGCATACAACGCCGCCCCACGGCGTCCGACCAGCCCGACGGAGTCAGAGAAATCGACGCCCCAGCTTGCCAGCAAAATATTGGGGGCAAACATCCAGGTGAAAGCCAGGGCGAAGAAGAGGAACGCGGACAGGATTGCGAGACTTCTGAAGTTGATTTGCATTGGAAGATCCTAAAGTATTGTTTTTCGTTGTAGATGGACCCGGCGTAGCACCTATTGCGCTTCACCGTCTTCGAGATACGCCCCCGAATGCCCCTGGCATCGATACCCCCCATCAGCCCTGCTTAGGCCTCTAACCGCCTGCTGTATAACACTGTTATTTGATAAATATAACGCCGTTATGGCACTATTGCAACATGACCTTTGATAACTCACTCCCTAATGCCCCCACCCGCCTCGTCGAGGCGACCATCCGCGTGCTTGCGACAAGCGGCCCATCCGAAGTCAAGGCCCGCTCTGTGTCGAGCGAAGCCGGCCTATCAACCATGGGCGTTTACACGCACTTCGGCGGTGTGCCAGAACTTCTTCAAGCCGTCGCCAACGAGGGATTCAAGCGGCTGACTGCCGTCTTCGATCGCGTACCCATTACAGAGGATCCGGTTGCCGATCTCTGTACGATGGTTTTGGCGTGCCGGGACGTCGCACGAATCAATCCTCACCTGTATGACTTGATGTTCGGCCTATCAATAGACGGCAGATACACCCCCTCACGTGGCACCACGACGCCCGTGTCTAATGAACACTCGGCGGAGTACAAGATGACTTACTCTGTTCTGGTCAAAGCGTGCACCCGCCTGGTTGATAAGAAATGCATTCGTAAGGTCGATCCTTCCCTCGTTGCACTACAACTGTGGAGTGCCGCGCATGGATTCATCATGCTTGAGCTCGGAGGTCACTTCACGGATGTGGCTGATCCCCCTTCGGAAATCCTGGTGCCTATGTGCAATAATATTGTTATTGGCTTGGGAGCGAAACGCGAAAAAGTGGAATTTTCCACTGCGGGCGTGATTGCTGGGTGGGCAAGCCCTCTCGAAAGTTGAAAAACCACGCAACCAGTCGGTAGCGCGGTGCAATGGGTGTTTCAGCTCGAGCACGCAGGCGCCGCGTGCAGAATGCGGCCCTGCCACTCTTCACTACCCACCTGGCATTCCCCTACTGGCAAGCTAGGTCATCTCACAATGTGATTTGATAAGTATAACGTTGTTATGTCACTCTTTTGCGCATGACCTATGATCACTCACTCCCCAATGCCCGCATTCGCCTCGTCGAGGCGACCATCCGCGTGCTTGCTACAAGCGGTCCCTCCGAAGTCAAGGCGCGCTCCGTGTCGAGCGAAGCCGGCCTGTCGACTATGGGGGTTTACACGTACTTCGGTGGTGTTTCGGAGCTTCTTCAAGCGGTTTCCGACGAGGGATTCAGCCGGTTGACTGCTGTCTTCGAATGCGTCCCTGTTACCGATGACCCGATTGTCGACCTGTGTACGATGGTGTTGGCGTGCCGGGACTTGGCACATATCAATCCCCACCTGTATGACTTGATGTTCGGCCTTTCGATTGACGGTAGATACAGCTCCTCACGTGGAACCCCGGCGCCCGCTTCAAGCGGGTATTCGGCAGAGCGCAACTCGACCTATTCGGTGCTGCTCAAAGCATGCACTCGTCTGGCTGACGCGAAATGTGTCGATAAGGTAGATCCAGCCCTCATTGCACTTCAACTGTGGAGTGCCGCGCATGGATTTATCATGCTCGAACTCGCGGGTTTCTTCGCTGGCATCAACGATCCTGCTTCGGAGATCCTGGTAGCGACGTGCACCAACATTGTTGTGGGCTTGGGGGCAACGCGCGAATAAAGCTGAAGATACGCCGCTTCAACAAGGTGCTTGAGCAGCCACCGCGATTTCTCGGTGGGTATTCCCATTCTTGCCGCGACCAACTGGGTCAGCGGTTCCTCGATCAACCGAAGAGCTCCCCATAAGCGTCGGCTAATCGGGAATGTGAGCGCCGTTTTTCTACCCCGCGGTGCTGTTCGCGCAGCCGTTTCAAGTCCCCCTCCGACTAGACTTTCAATATCGTATTCGGTGTCGGCGAAGGTCATCGACATCATCAGGAAGCTCGTGCAAGGGAGGTGTATTGCGATCACGGAATAACGGTGTTATGTTGCTCAATAACAGTGTTATTATTTTGAACCGATAGTTATCACCCAAGCAGAGCTGATAGCCGTCAGGCGATGGATATTTCAGATGGAGCGCGGACCTGCTCTCCACGCGTATCACCAGAGGGTCTAATAAAAATGACAAAGACATATACGCCGAGCACGCACCTTGATTTTGAGCCCCGTAGCTCTGTGTTGATTGCACGGCTGGATGGAGGTCCACATGGGCTGATGGGACTGGACATGGCCAACGAGCTATCGGCGCTTTTGGACAAAGTCGAGAGCGATGCCGCAATCAAAGCTGTGGTGCTCATCGGCACTCATCCTGAGCGTTTCATTGGTCATGCAGACGTTCGTTGGCTGCAGGAAGGCGGAAAGAGTATTCCGACAGTCGGGCGGGGTCTCGCTTCGGTGATCGCAAGAACCGCGAAGAATGTTCGCGGTGTTCCACCTTTAGCGGCAGCGGCGTCCATTACACCGCTGGACGGTGGGATGCAGCTTGACAAGCTGCACGACACTTTTTTGCGGATGAACCGCAGTGGCGTCATTTTCGTCGCCGCTCTAAACGGCTCTGCGCTGGGGCTTGGTAGTGAACTCGCGCTTGCCTGCGACGCCCGCCTGATGGCGGACGGCGATTTCTTTATCGGGCAGCCAGAAGTGCTTCTTGGAATCCTTCCCGGTGGCGGCGGCAGTCAGCGATTGCCACGGCTGATCGGCGCCCATCGAGCGCTTATGATGATGCTCGAAGGCCGCCCGGTGTCGCCACACAAAGCCCTCGAAATTGGCTATATCGACGAAGTGGTTGCGCCAGATGCGCTGCTGGATCGAGCCGTCGAATTGGCCGGGTATCTGGGCTCCCGATCCAGGGGGTCTATTGAGGCAATCAAGCGGGCCGTGTACTTCGGCGGATCCAGCACCCTCGATGAGGGGCTGCATATAGAGCGTACCGAATTTATCAAGATCTCACCGACCGAAACTGCTCAATCGCTGATGGTCGAATACCTTGAACGGACCGATCGCGACGGCGGTGTACCGTTCTACAACCCGGCCATTTTCGAGCAAACGCTTGAGCAAGGCTCCTTGCCCCTGTCAAACGAAGGGGGCAAGAAATGAATCAAATGTCACCACTTCCATACACATTTACACGCAAGGACATCCGCTTTGACTCGGGTGAAGCCTACTGTTCGGCCTGGCTCTACTTGCCGGTCGGAGTGAAAAATCCGCCTATCGTAATACTCGGTCACGGGCTTGGTGCGATTCGTGAGATGCGCCTCGATGCCTTTTCTGAGCGCTTCGCTGCTGCGGGAATCGCTACATTGGCCTTCACCTACCGCTATTTCGGTGACAGCGGTGGTCAGCCCAGACAGTTGATGTCGGTGAAGCGCCAACTAGAGGACTGGGATGCAGCGCTGGACTTCGTCAAAGGTTGCGCCGATGTCGACGGGAGCCGGGCTGCCGTATGGGGAAGCTCGTTTGGTGGTGGCCATGCGATTACCGTGGCCAGCCGACATCCCGAGTTACTGGCGGCCATTAGCCAATGTCCTTTTACCGACGGTCTGGCCTCCGCCGCTGCACTGGGCTTGAAGGGTTCGCTACAGGTAGCCCCGGTGCTCCTGCGTGATTTTGCAGCCAAGCTGCTGGGGCGTCCTCCCGTGATGGTGCCAATCGCTGCAGCTCCCGGTAAACCGGCTTTGATGAATGCCCATGACGCCTTGCCGGGCTATCTGGCCCTGATGCCAAAGGGCGTGGTTTTCGTCAATCACGTCGCCGCGCGGGTGCTCCCGGAGATCATGGCTTATCGACCCGGTCGATCCGCCTCGAAGGTGAAATTCCCCATCCTGTTTTGCGTCAGCACCACTGACACCGTCACGCCACCGGAACAGACGATCGCTCTGGTGCGCAAGGCGCCGCATGGAGAAACCAAACTGTATAGCGCTGGGCATTTCGAGTTCTACATGGGCGAGGCGTTCGAAGAACTGGTGTCGGATCAGGTCCAATTTTTGACAAAACACCTACTCCGCCCTTCAGCCAACTAATTAAAACATTTCCGTCATTTTTCGGAGAGAACAACAAAAATGAGCTTTTCCAAACTTCCAGATCTGCGCGCAGCTTCCGAGCCTGATGCGCCGTGCATCGCTGACGATACCACCCAACTGACTAACCAACAGTTCCACTCTAGGGTCCTCGCGGCAGCGGGAGTATTTTCGGATAAGGGGGTCGGCTTCGCGGATGTCGTCGCCCTCATGCTACCCAATCAGGTGGAGTTTGTGGTGGCGATGTTCGCCGCCTGGCGTCTGGGGGCGGCGGTCACGCCTATTAACCCAGGGCTTACCATCAAAGAAGCCACCCATCAATTGGCTGATTCAGGGGCGAAGCTGCTCATCAACTCCAGCGGTGAAACCATAGTCCCGAATCTGCCGACCCTGTCAGCAGCCTCTCTGGAAACTGGGGCGCCCTGCACAGGTATACCGTTCGAAGAGCCTGCCGCACTGGCTTTGTTGATCTACACCAGTGGCACCACTGGTCTGCCAAAAGGTGTGATGCTCGATCATGCCAACATTGAGGCTATGTCGGAAATGGGCCGGCAGTCGCTCAAGGTCTCGTCAGCGGACCATTGTTTAATGGTGCTGCCGCTGTTCCACGTTAACGGCATTTTGGTGAGTACCCTGCTTCCGCTATCCAGCGGAGGTCGGGTTACGATGCGCAAGCGTTTTAATGTCGACACTTTTTTTGATGACGTCGAATCGCTTCAACCTTCGTACTTTTCCGCCGTTCCAACCATCTACGCAATGCTTAGCTCGTTACCTTGTGAGGTCAAACCCGATACCTCCAGTCTTCGGTACGGCATCTGCGGCGCGGCGCCTGCATCGGCGGAACTCCTGCAAAAATTTGAAGATCGCTTCGGTTTTCCGCTGCTTGAGGGATATGGGCTGTCCGAGGGCACCTGCGCTTCGACCATGAACCCCTTCGACGGCCTGCGCAAGGTCGGTACTGTCGGCCTGCCTTTAGCCGGGCAGCGCATCGCAATCGCCGATCCCAGGGGGCTGCATCTGCCACAAGGCGAAATTGGCGAGGTGCTGGTGCAAGGCGCCAACGTCATGCGCGGTTACCTTGGAAAACCTGAAGAAACAGCCAAGACCATCATCGATGGCTGGCTGCACACAGGCGACATTGGTCGGATCGATGAGGACGGTTACCTGGCCATCGTCGGGCGCCTTAAAGAGATGATCATTCGCGGCGGCGAGAATATCTATCCAAAGGAAATCGAAGATGCTCTTTACGAATTCCCCGGGGTTCTCGAAGCCGCGGTGCTCGGTGTCCCCGACGATACTTTTGGCGAAATTGTGGTTGCCTACGTCACGTTTCGTTCGGGATCAACCGGAACCCATGAGGACTTGAACGAGCACTGTACCTACCGGCTCACGCGCTACAAAAGACCTTCCATGATCAACATCATCGACAGCCTGCCAAAGAACGCCGTGGGCAAGGTCGACAAGCTGAGGCTGCGCAAGATGTGGATCGAATGGGTCGATTGACGCGTAATTCCCTGATGGACATTAGACGGCAAGCAGCTGGCACGTAGAAGGGAACACACTATGAAAAACACCGACTTCGACTGGCTGGTGATCGGATCGGGATTTGGCGGCAGCGTCTCGGCACTGCGCCTCGTGGAGAAAGGCTATCGCGTGGGAGTGCTCGAGCGCGGCCGAAGTTATCGCGATGAGGACCTTCCCAAATCGGCCTGGCAGTTCAGCAAGTACTTATGGGCACCCGCATTGGGCTTGAAGGGCATTATGCGAATGTCGCTGTTTCGCCATGTCTTTTTCCCCAGCCAGACGGGTGTCGGTGGCGGCAGCACCGTGTACGGCGGTGTGTTGTATCGCGCCAAGCCAGCGTTCTTCGAAAACGTGCAGTGGCGCGAGCTCGGTCACTGGAACAGTCTGTTGCAGCCCCACTACGATACGGCCGAACGCATGCTTGGCGTAAAAACGGTGCCTTTCGATTCGACTAACCAACAACTAGCTCGAGAGATGGCGCGACACTTCGGAACCGAAGACACCTTCACTCGCGCCCCCACTGGGGTGTTCTTTGGTGAGCCGGGCAAGACCGTCAAGGACCCCTATTTCGGCGGGGAGGGCCCTGACCGTACAGGGTGCACGCGCTGTGGTGCCTGCATGGTGGGCTGTCGCGTCGGTGCCGTAAACTCGCTGGTGAAAAACTACCTGTGGTTTGCGCAGAAGCGCGGAGTGCAGGTCCTGGCAGAGCATGAGGTCGTTGATGTGATCCCGCTCGGGGCTGCCGATGGCAGCGAGGGTTATCGCGTGACCACCCAGCGTCCCGGAGCCTGGTTCGCTCGTGATCGCCAGACCTATACCGCTCGCGGAGTAATCTTCGCCGGCGGGGCGCTCGGTACCAATGAATTGTTAGCCAACTGCAAGCACGGCGGCTCGCTGCCCCGGATCAGCGATCGTCTCGGTGAACTGGTACGCACCAATAGCGAGTCAGTTCTGAACGTGCGCCTGCCTCAGGACCGCAAAACCTGGAACGATGTCACCGCCAGCAGCAGTGTGCACGTCGATCAAGATACCCATATTGAGTTTCTCACCTACGGCCGCAACGCCGACTTCCTGAGTTTAATGAGCACACTGTTGGTCGGTAACGGTAACCGCGTAACGCGGCCACTAAAGTGGATGGGAAATATCGTGTTGCACCCGGTGCGGTGGCTCAAGTCGCTGTGGCCATTTGGCTGGAGCCGAAACATGGTGATGCTGCTGGTGATGCAGACATTGGACAATGCAATCGCACTACGTCCCAGGAAGCGTTGGCTGGGCAGTGGCTATCGCCTCGTCACCGAGCAGAATCGCGACAAGCCAAACCCGACATACATCGAGATGGGTAACCAGGCGGCCCGATGGCTGGCCAGACACACCGGCGGCATTGCCCAAAGTAACGTATTGGAAGCGTTGGGCAATATTCCGACAACCGCCCATGTACTGGGTGGTGCTGTCATCGGCGCAGACGCCAAAAGCGGAGTGATTGACCGGAATCTGCACGTTTTTGGTTATCAAAACATGCTGGTTTGTGACGGCTCAGCGATGCCGGCAAATCCTGGAGTAAATCCTGCGCTGACCATCACGGCACTCGCTGAGTACGCAATGGCGCAGATTCCAGAGGCCAGTCGGAGCAATGAGGAAGGTACTCATAAGCGAGATGCGGTGGTCGCTCCGAGACCCTCCAGTGTCACGCCCAGCCATCCCGATGGCCAGCGCGTGGCCTCGATACAGATTCCGATCCTGCCACCTTTGTAATGGTGCAGGTGGGTTGTACACCCATCCTAATGGTCAATGGAGTTCCGGCTGGCAAGCATTGCCTTGCGCACTCTAAACGTCACTGCTGCGCCTTTGAGAAACCAATCAATGCTAAGTAAAACATCCCTGACATTGAAGTTGTCGGTCATGCCAGCAGTGGCACTTTTGGGACTGCTGGTTTTTGTCGGTTATACCTCTTTGCAGTTGTCAAACACGGACACCCGCTTGTTCGAGCTGGAAAACGGCAGTTATCCAACGCTTGAAAAAGCAGACGCCGTGATCTTCCAGTTTTCCCGCTTGCCGGGTCAACTCAACAGCGCTGTCGCTGCCGGTGAGATGGAGACCCTCAACGAGGGGCGCAAAGTGGTTGCTGAAATTATTGCCAAGCAAGATGAGCTTAAAAAACTTTCCGAGCACCAGCCTGTGCGCAGTCAAAAACTGACGGTGTGGAACGATGCGATCAAACGCTACTCCGATAACGCTTTCTCGACGTCCGAGCAGCTGATTAAGGGCTCCGGTACCTTCGAAAGCTTACGCCCCAACATCGACCGCATGAGCATTGACCTAAAGACCGCCCAAGTGCTGGGTGAAACCTTCCGGACCAATGCCTACCAGGATTTTCAGGCCAGCCTGGTGCAGACCCGCAAGGATAACGCCACCACCACTCGTGCTGGATACATTCTGACGGCGATACTCGTTTTGCTGGTAACCATAGGTTCGGTGCTAATCATTCGGAGGATCATGAACAACGTCCACGGCGTGATTGACTCCCTCACAGCTATTGCCAGCGGCGACGGCGACCTGACACGACGAGTTGATGTGCGTTCGGACGATGAAATTGGAGAAATGATCAAACTGTTCAACAGTTTTCTCAATAAGTTGCAGGCAACCATCCACCAGATAGTTGATGCGGCGAGCCCATTGGGTGATATGTCCAAGCATCTCTACCTGCTGACACAGAGTTCAGAAGAAAACACCAAGTCCCAGCAAGGTCGTATCGATTCGATCAGCAGCGATATCCATACGATGACAGTCAGTATCCAGGAAGTTGCGCAACGCTCCCAACTGGCCTCGCAGGAGGCTAGTGCAGCTTTCAAGCAGGCCGACTCCGCTCGCCAAAATATCGGCGGGCTGTCGAACAACATCAGTGACCTCGGTGTCAGCGTGCTTGACGCCGTGCAGGCTATGCAACAACTGGAAGAGGAAACCCAGCAAGTGGGTTCCGTCCTGACCGTCATCCGTAATATTGCCGAACAGACCAATCTGTTGGCACTCAACGCCGCCATCGAGGCAGCCCGCGCAGGTGATCAAGGACGTGGGTTTGCGGTGGTGGCCGATGAAGTGCGCAACCTAGCACAGAAGACCACGGCGTCCACTGCCGAAATCCAGCACATCATTCAGCGCTTGCAGAGCAGTGCAAACAGAGTACTCAACATCATGGTGCTCAATGGCGACAAAGCCCAAGCCAGCATCGAACGCTCAGTGCAGGCCACCCAAACGCTGGAAGCCATTGCGGGAGCAGTGCACCAGATCAATGAGTTGAATGCAGGTATCGCTCAGTTCACCCATGAGCAAATCGACCTGTCGAACTCTATCCAGCGAGAGACTGAAGTGCTCAAGCTCGATTCACAAACATCGGCTAATGGTGCCGACGCCACTGCTCGCCTTGGCGAACAGTTGGTTGGCACAGGCGATGACCTAAGGGCGGCAACAGCCCAGTTCAGCGTTTAACACAACACTTAGAGAGCAAACCGAATGATCAGTACAAGAGTCTTAAGTATCGCTGCGTTGTGCGTGGCGAGCAGTCCGGCGTTCGCGCTGGATCAAGGCGACTATCGTTTCAATGGCTTTGGTACCTTGGGGGTCACGCACCTGGGCGGTGCGGACGATAGCCATGGTTACGGCATCACCGGTCAGACGACCGATCATTGGCGGGGGGACCAACTGTCGAAGCTGGGTGGGCAACTCCAGTACGGTATTACCGATACTGTCGGCTTGACCGCTCAAGCGATCATCAAGCCACAACAAGATGAGTGGCAGGGGAATCTGGAGTGGCTATACCTGTCATGGCAGGCAACCGATAAATTGAAGTTCCGCGTCGGCCGCCTGGGCGGATCGACTTATATGTACTCGGAAACGCTCAATGTGGGTTACACCAACCCTTGGATTCGTCTGCCAGACGAAGTCTACAGTCAGGTCCAAATCAGCAACTACGAAGGTGCCGACTTTATCTATACCGAGCCATTGTCGTTTGGCTCGCTGACTGTTCAGGTGTCCGGCGGTGTCGCCAACAATCGTAAATTATTCATACTCGATAAGCTTTACGACGCGGACTACAAGAATTATTTTGCCGCTAACGCTACGTTGGCCGTCAACGATTTCGGTTCACTGCGTATCAGCTATGCCGAGACGGATGTGACCTCTAATGACCGCGCGGTTGTCAGCACGCCGTTCGGAATGGTGGACCAGACAATCATTGAACTTGATAGCACCCATACTGCGTTTACCTCGCTGGGTTACCAATACGATAACGGCGTATGGGTCAGCAGCGACGAATTGACTCATCGCACTGTAGCCGGAGCAAGTCCCGTTGACGCAATGTACTTCATGGGTGGGCGCCGCTTCGGCGATTTCCTGGCTCACGTCACCTATGGCCAGATGAAAGATGACTCTGGGCACGAAAGCTCCTGGACCTATGGCCTGAACTACAACGTCACCCCGTCAGTTGTAGTCAAGGGCGAGTTCAAGCGAGTAGACACCCATGGTGGTACTTCAGGTGTTTTCATCAAGACCCCCCAGGAAACCGTCAACAATATTCTGTTTGCCCAGAGTTCTGGCGCTTTCGGCAACCCCTCGCGTAATTTCGACGGTGACATCTTCAGTATCGGCGTCGATTTCGTATTCTAAGGAGAGCAAAAATGAAACTTACCATTAGCGCTCTCAGCGCCTGCACGTTACTGACCTTTGGCTCGTTGGCTCAGGCCGAAGTGGCGGTGATCGTCAACACAGGCGCAAGTTCGACACCCACCCAGTCGGAAGTGGCAAATATTTTTCTCGGTAAGGACAGTTCGCTCAAGGGTGTGGACCAGACTCCCTGGAACCCCACTAAGGACAAGTTCTACAGCGCTGTGACCAACAAGAATGAGTCGCAGCTCAAGTCCTATTGGTCGGGTCTGGTGTTTACCGGCAAGGGTCAACCGTTGCCCAGCGTAGCGGACGACGGAGCCGTCATCACCCAAGTAGCTTCGCAGGCAGATGCTATCGGTTACGTGGATAAATCGGCGGTGAGTGACAAGGTCAAAGTACTGTTCATCTTGCCTTGATCTCTTAGGTTGAATCAAAAGCTTGGTGCCACGCGCCAAGCTTTTTTTTGCGTGCGCCAAGCTGGGTGCGTTGCGCGTAAGTACAACCCGCCTGACTGTCGTGGAGTCGCGCTAGAAGTATCACCGTCCGCGATCCTGGAATAGCAACAGGTTTTCGAAATCCTCTTGCGACACGGGTTTTCCATACAGCCAGCCCTGCGCACTTTGGCAGCCGTAGCGTTGCAGAAATTCTTGCTGGAAATTTTCTTCGACGCCTTCGGCTATCAGCGATAAGCGCAGGCTGTGGGCCATGGAGATAATTGCCTTGACCAGCTCGGCGCTATCGCGGTTGTGTTCAATGTCGTGGATGAAAGAACGGTCTATTTTCAGCGTTTCGATGGGCAAGCGACTCAGGTAACTGAGTGCTGAATAGCCTGTGCCGAAATCGTCGATGGCGATGGCAAGACCCATGGCATTCAGCTGTTCGAGGGTTTCGCGTACGGCAATATTGTTGTCCAGCAACAAGCCTTCAGTTATTTCCAGCGCCAACCAGCCCGATTTGCAGCCGGTGTCCAGCATGATCCTGCGAAATGAGGCAAGCAAGTCGTTCATCTGGAACTGCCGCGGCGACAGATTGACGGCTATTTTCAGTGGCGGGTAGCGATCGCCACGGTTCCAGGCGACGGCACGGCGACAGGCCATGTCCAGAACCCATTCGCCGATGCCGACGATCAACCCGGTTTCCTCGGCAATCGGAATGAACGTGTCCGGCGGTACCTGCCCGTGCTGCGGGTGGTCCCAGCGCAGCAGAGCTTCGGCGCCGATCAGGCGCCCACTGGCCAAGTCGACTTGCGGTTGATAGTGCAACGCCAGCTCGCCGTTGTGCTGCGCACGTCGCAAGCTGGCTGCCAAGGCCAGGCGCTCTGTGGTCTGTGGTCTGTTGGGTCAGGTGCGGCGAATAGAGCTGAACATTGTTTCGGCCGCGCGCCTTGACGTAGTACATAGCCGAATCGGCGAATTGCAAAAGCTCGGCGATGTTATCGGCATCTGTCGGATTGCGGGCGATGCCGAGGCTGCCGGATACGAAGATTTCCCGACTCTGAATCCAGTAGATACCCGTGATGGCCTGCAGAATTTTTCTGCCTATGCTGTCCAAGTCGACTGTGGTGATGAGGTGGGGCAAGATCAGGGCAAACTCGTCACCTCCGAGACGAGCCACGGTATCGATGCTGCGCACGGAATCTCGCAAGCGTTTGGCGACTTCCCGCAACAACTCATCGCCAGCCCCGTGGCCCAGCGTATCGTTTATCACCTTGAAGTTATCGAGGTCGAGTATCCCCAACGCGACCTGGCGAGCACTGCGTTCGGCCTGGAGCAGAGCGTTCTGCAGACGCTCTTTGAACAGTGCACGGTTGGGTAGTTCGGTCAACGCGTCATAGAAGGCCAGAGTATGCAGTCGTTTCTGATAGGCTTTCAGTTTGCTGATGTCCTGGGCGGTACCGAGCATTTGTATCGGTGTGCCATCGGCAGCGTATTCAATACTCAGATAAGAATGCAGATGCAGGTGCTGTTCGCCTACTGCGATGCAGTACTCCAGCATCAGGGATGTGCTGCGCTCAGAGAAGGCTTGGTGGATATGCCCGAAAACCCGCCCACGATCCTCAAGCACGAGTAGAGTGAGAACTTCACTCAGGGACGGCAACCAACCGCAGGGCTTGTTGAGCATGCGACAGAGCTCCGCCGACAGCCGCAAGGTTCCGAGTTGATAGTCCAGTTGCCAGTGCCCAAGGTGAGCCATGGCTTCAGCCTGTTCCAGACGCCTCTCGGTTGCCTTGAGAGCCGATATGTCGCGGGCGATAGTGAGCACGCTGGTGACTTGGCCGTTCTGGTCGAGTTCGGGCACAGCCTGGACATGCTGGACGATCTGCTCGCCATTGGCCTTGATCCAAGTGGCCTCCACTGTGTCGGGTTCGCCACCCTGCAGGATCTTCAGGATGCCTCTGTGATAGTGCCTCGTCATCTCTTCCGGAAGCGGGCTTCTGTGGGTAATGGGAGTGCCCATGACCTCGTCGACAGGAATGCCACATAACCGCTCGTAGGCGGGGTTGAAGTAGACACGCCGGCCTTCGCGGTCAAAGCGCACTATGACGTCCAGCGAGTTTTCCACCAGTGTGCGGAACGCCTGTTCCCTGATCTGCAACTCTTGCTCGGTGTGTCGCAATTGGGTGATATCGCGCCCCACGGCCAACACGCTGACCACCTCGCCGTCAGCAACCCGCTCCGGGACGATGCGGATGTGGCTATTGATCAGGCGACCGTCGGCGCCAGGCCAAGCCAGTTCGTATTCGTCGGGCTGGCCGCTGCGCAGCACCTCCAGCAACACGGCCTCGTAGGCGAGCATCTGGGGGGGGCTGGATGCGTGACTGGGTTTTTTACCGAGCAGAGTCGCAGCGGATACTCCGGCCATATGGGCGAAGGCGGGGTTGGCGTAGGTACGCAGGCATTGGCGGTCGTAGCGGGCGATGGTATCGGGGGTGTTCTCGACCAAAGTGCAAAATGTCAGCTTGTCGCTCAGCAATTGCTGTTCATAGCGCTTGCTTGCAGTGACGTCGCGGGCGATATGAAAGAGGCGTGTAATGGATTCAGCCCCATCTTGCATAGGGATCAGACTGTGCAGGAAGTAACGACGATTGATGGCCAGGTCGAGTTCATACTCGATGTCGATCGGTGCTCCGGTAGCAAGGCAGGTGCGGCTGTCGCTCACTATTCGACAGGCAATAGCTTCAGGCAGCAGCTCATCCAGGCAGCGTCCGAGCAGTCCTGCCCGGTCCAGACCGAGCAGCCGCTCAAACGCCGGATTCACTTCGTGGATGCGCAAGCGGCTGTCTTCACCGAGTTCGTAAAAGGCCAAACAATCGGTATTGTTCTCGAATGCCTTGCGGTAGAGCCGGTGGGCAGTATCCGCTTGCTCCGCGGGCGGGCTGTCGTCGTAAGGGTTAGTAAAGAATGGTTCCGCATTCATGCTTGTCATCTTGTTTTACCGATCAAGAGCGCATCACGAGGAACTCATTCGTCAGCAACCCTCGCCCGATGTCGAGCAAGGTGACCGTACGGTTGTTAACCGAGATCGTGCCGGCGCTGAAGTCGTTGTGGATCTTGCTGTCGGAGGGCGCTGGCGGTTCGACTTCCACCCGGGGAATTTCCAGCACTTTGCCGACCGCATCGACCATCACTCCGATCATTTGCATACGATCGCCGCTGCTCACTTCGAGGATGACGATACGGGTGCTCAAACCAACGTTGATGGGCCTTCCACTGAGGTGCGCCCCCAGGTCAATCACCGGTACCAGAGAGTTTCGCACCCTGATCGCCTGGCGGAGCTTCGGCGATATGCTCGGTTTTATGATGAGTTGAGTAGCCTCGACGATGGAATCGACACTTAAGACGCTCACCGCGAATGGCTCTCTGTTGAGGGTGAAAAAGAGATAGTGCCCGTTTGGTGTTGTGTCGTTGCTGGTCAACAGTCGATCGATGGCTGTACTTGCAAGGATCTGCCTTTTTTCAAGCAGGTGGGAGGTTACCTCGATCAATTGATGCATTTTTTCGGCAAGAGTGTCGAACTGATTGTCACGGGTGATGATAGGCGCCTCTAGACCAACTGTTCGGTCGGCTTTCAAGGCGTTGCTGGTGGATCTGTGCAGAACGGCAGAAATGTACTCGAGCTGCCCCAGTGCACTTTGCTTGATCCGCTCCAATTCGTTGGGTTCAACCTCGACAATGGGCTCGATGGGGGCATTGGGCTCGGCGTTGATGCTCAAGTTGCCCCAGTAAAAAATACCCAAAGCGACGAGCATCACGATGCAGAAAGCTACGGTCAACCACAGCCAGAACGATAGATGGCTCATATTGTAATGCTCATATGTGGACTCTCCATTCGATGGCTGAGCCCTCCGGCAAATGCCGCTGCCAGGCGTCCTGTGTCAAAAACCGGGGGGAGAATATGCGCCTTCCTCATTTTTCTGGATCCTCTGCTGATACGTATGGAGAGCGGATCGGTGCTCCATTTGTAATGTCCATCGCCTAGCGGCTATCAGCTCTGCTCAGGGCACCACCAACCATCGGTTATCGATTCAAATTATATAACATTGTTATTGTGCAGAATAACAGCGTTATAGTATGGTCGCAATACGCCCACTCCTGCTCGAGCTTTCCGATGACGCCGATTACCTTCGCCGATGCCGACTACGACGCTAAGCGCAAGCAAACCCGCAAGGAACTGTTTCTGATCGAGATGGATTGGCTGGTGCCGTGGGAACGCCTGATCGCTCTGGTCGAGCCGTACTTTCTCCAGAGTGAAATTGGCCATACGGCATACCCATTGATGGCGATGCTGCGTATTCACCTGATGCAAGATTGGTTTGGTTACAGCGATCCGGCGATGGAAGAGGCGCTATACGAAACCACGATTCTGCTCCTGTTCACGGGGCTGAACCTGAGGCGTATCCCGGATGAAATCACCCTCCTCAACTTCCGTCGCTTTCTGGAGAAGCACGAACTGGCTGCTGGCATCCAGGCAATGGTCGATGGCTATTTGGGTAATCAGGGGCTGTCACTGCGTCAAGGCACCATCGTCGACGCCACATTGGTCCAGACACAAAGTACGCGTTGCCAACGGTAACTTTTCGGGAATCAGCAGAACGGGTTCTCACTTTAACAATACTGACAGACGATGATAAAAATGGGACCAAATTTGAGCGTAGGGCAGAAGTTGGGGTTAGGATTTTCTTTTGTGCTGGCTCTAACACTAGCCGCTATGCTGCTGGCCATGAGTAGAGTTAAAGAAATCGAGGATACCCTGACGTTAATCAATGACGTCAACAACTTGAAAAGTCGAGAAGCTGTAAACTTCCGAGGAAGTGTGCATGACCGTGCGATACTCTTGCGCGATATCCTGCTGATTGAGAAAAAGCAGGACATCGACTACGAACTCAAAAAAATAGAACAGCTTGGCGCAAACTACGCTCAGGCGACCGTGTCTATGGACAAACTATTTTCGTCCCGCGTTGATATAACAAACGAAGAGTTGGCGGCGCTCGCTAAAATCAAAGAGGTAGAAGCAAGAGCCTTACCCTTGATCGACAAAGTTGTAAGCCTGCGAATGAGCGACCAAGTTCCTCAGGCAACGGAAGTCATGCTTACCGAAGCCCGGCCTGCGTTTGTGGAATGGCTACGGGTCGTTAACCAAATGATCGACATGGAAGAAAAAATTAACCAGAACGCTGCAGCCTATGCCCGGAGCGTTGCCATAGCATTTAATGCACTCATGCGGGGACTTGTGTTTGGGGTAATATCGTTAACAGTAGTCATGGCGTGGCTTCTTACTCGCAACATTACACAACGATTGCGTATGGCTTCAGGGTTAGCCCAGGCTATTGCCGACGGTAACCTATCCGAGACTGTAAACGTCAAGGGTACGGACGAACTGGCAGAACTGCTCAATGCCCTGCTTAGAATGCAATCCAGTCTAAGTAGCACTATCAGGGTTATCTCGACCACAGCAGACAAAGTGGCTGATTCAGCAGAACGCATGCAGACGGCCACGACCAAAAGTGCTGAGCACATGCAGAAGCAAAGTGAAGAAGTGATCCAGGCCGCTGCAGCGGTCAGTCAAATGACGATGGCTGTAGACGATGTAGCACGAAATGCGGTCTCCGCCTCCGACTCATCAATCATTGCCAATCGCTCCTCTCAACAGGGCCGCGACAGAGTCATTGCAACAATCGGTGCAATTAAAAGCGTGGCGGACGATTTGAGCAATACCTCAGTCCTGGTTTTAGAACTGGCTGACAAGAGCAAAGAAGTTGGCCGAGTGTTGGATGTGATTCGTAATATTGCAGACCAGACTAACTTGCTAGCGCTCAATGCCGCCATTGAGGCCGCTCGTGCTGGCGAAAGCGGCCGCGGCTTCGCTGTTGTGGCAGACGAGGTACGGGCTCTGGCTCGCAGAACTCAACTAGCGACGATTGAAATCGAATCAATGATTTCAGGTATTCAAAGTTACGTCGATGGCGCGACACAGTCCATGACTGAGTGTACGAAGCGCGCAGAAAACACCCTTTCGACGGCAAGTTCCGCAGGCAGTGCCCTGGATGAAATAGCTTCTGCAGTTGAGCTAATCACTGAGCGTAATCTCCTCATTGCTAGCGCTGCCGGGCAACAAGCAGAAGTGACTCGTGACGTCGATCGCAACTTGATCAATATTCGTCAACTGTCAATGCAATCTGCCGAAGGTGCAGGCCAGTCTAACGTTGCCAGTGTCGAACTTTCCAAACTTGCTCAGGGGTTACGGGAAATGGTACTGAAATTTTCATTATGAACAGTCCTTTCCTGTCGCGGTATTCCTATTCGAAAACATGAATGTTCATCACGTGAGGAAACCAACAATATGAAACCGCATATCACTGTGGTGCAGAGTAATCGAGCCGCCAGGAATCCGTCCGAATCCCCTCTTCCAGAATGGAGGCCAGCAATCCTCGTCACAGGCGCTGCTTCCGGAATCGGTCGTGCCTGCGCTGAGTTGTTTGCGCAGCGCGGTTGGTTCGTTGGTCTATACGATATAGATTCAGAGGGTGTCGCTGCGGTCGCCGCGACCTTGGGGGAAGGAAACTCCATCTCTGGAGCTCTCAACGTAAGCGATCCTTCAGCATGGGAACGGGTTCTTACGGAGTTCTGGGCGCAAAGCGGCCAGCGGCTTGACGTGCTGCTCAATAATGCGGGGATTCTTACAGCCGGGCAGTTTGAAGCCGTTCCGTTGACCAGACACCATGCAATGCTTGACGTGAACGTTCAGGGAATGATCACCGGCTGCCACAGCGCCTTCCAATACCTGCGAGGGACGCCCTCCTCTCATGTCATCAATATGGCCTCGGCCACCGCAATCTATGGCCAGCCTGAACTGGCCACCTACTCGGCGACCAAGTTTGCCGTGCGCGGATTCACCGAAGGGCTCGACCTGGAATGGAGCAAGTTCGGCATCCGCGTGAGCGATATCTGGCCGAGCTTCGTAAAGACCGCAATGGCTGATGATTACGGTCGTATCCCCAGCGCAAAATCGCTGGGCATTCGGCTCACACCGCACGACGTCGCATCCACGGTATGGGCTTGCGCGACGGCAAAACGACGCAACCACAAAACCCACTGGACTGTCGGCCTGCAAGCCGGATTCCTGGCGATCGCCACTCGTCTCGCGCCGTCAGCCCTCAGCCGCTGGATCGTCCAACGCATTGCTCGATAACGGAGAGGTTTACAACTCTCGAAAACGAACCAGGACGAGACATCCGAAAGCGCGACCGGCCGAGCCCGGATCGACCTCGCTTTCCAACAGGATCCCGATGCACATTGCCTACGATGGAGCTGCCACCAAAAATGAAAGGCTTCAACTGGATCGATGAACTGAGCCCTCAAGTACGGGATACCGTTTTGCGATGTGCTCATCCAAGAACCGTTGCCGATTCGAAGATCCTGTATCAAAACGGCGATCGAGTAACGGAAATTTTCCAGATCGTTTCCGGAGCCATCCGAAAATGCATCCTCACCGAGGACGGCCAGGAAGTTCTGCTCTACGTCTATGGACCAGGCGACATAGTAGCCGATGCTCCCGTGACTGATGACGAGCCCTCCCCCGTCACGCTGACTACCCGGGGAGAAACCAAATTGAGGGTCTGGTCGGCGAGTGACTTGAAACTGCTGCGCGAACAGCACCATGAAGTTGAAACGGCGCTCGCATGCCAGATCAACCGTCGCTTGCGGGGAGCACTTCAGTTGATAGAGGAGCTGCTGACCTTGCCGGTCGCGGCAAGAATCGCGTCCCGCTTTGCTCAACTCAGTGACCTGCAGAAGCCTACTGATCGAGGGATCGACTTGCTGCTTTCTCAGGTAGATATAGGCCTCATGGTCGGAAGCACACGCCAAAGCGTCAATCGAGTGGTCAACGAACTGAGAGGGCTGGGCCTGATAGAGCCGCTCTACGGCAAGATCACTATCAAGGACCTGCCAGGGCTGAACCGTTACGTTCGAGAGCATCACCGCTTGAACGAACGATAGCTTACACAATGCAATCTGGAAAACGTTTCCCCTCAATATCGGAAAGCGTCCGGCCAACGCGCCTGGACGTGCTTGCCGGTATGTAAACCGGGAAGCCTACTTTGAAGAGAGGAACGCTATGCCACATTCATTCTTGAACACACGACTGGACGGTGTGATCCAGCAAGCCATTAATCAACGCCGTATCGTTGGTGCCGTCGTGCTTGTCAGCCAGGATGGCGAACTGGTCTACATCAATGCAGCCGGACAGGCTGATCGTGAAGCCAGTACCTCCATGCGAGAGAATACGATTTTTCGATTGGCCTCCTTCACCAAGCCAGTTGTCTCGGCCACGGTCATGGGCTTGGTGGAAGACGGACACCTTGCTCTCGATGCGCCAGTAACCCGTTATCTCCCGAACTTCCGTCCTCGCATGGCTGACGGAAGTGCCCCAAGCATCACGATTCATCAACTCCTCACTCACACAGGTGGCCTGGGTTACCGTTTCGCGATGCCGGACGCCAGCGATTATCACCGTCTCAATGTATCCGACGGGCTGGATCAACCAGGACTCGGTATTGATGAGAACCTCGGTCGTCTGACTGCCGCTCCACTGCTGTTCGCACCCGGTAAGGGCTGGAACTATTCACTTGCCATCGACGTGCTCGGAGCCGTGATCGAGCGGGTTGAAGGCCGCCGCTTGGGTGAAGTAGTACGTGATCGTGTGACCGGCCCTCTGAAAATGCTGGATACCGGATTTCAGGTCAGCGATCTCGCCCGGCTAGCCAAACCTTATGTGGATGGCGCACTCGAACCGATGGAGATGAACGACGGCATTTCAGTGCCTCTCGACATTCCAGGACTTCAAGGCGCGGTACGCTTCGCGCCGAGCCGTGTCCTGAACCCAGAGTCCTACCATTCCGGTGGTGCGGGCATGGTTGGCACGGCTGGTGATCTGTTGCGCTTTCTTGAAGCGGTTCGTACGGGCGGCACTGGGCTGCTTACATCGCAGACGACGCAGAAAATGATGCAGGATCACGTGGGTATCCAAGCACAAACCCAGGGACCAGGGTGGGGCTTCGGTTACGGTTGGGCGGTTCTGTCCGATGCCAGTAAATCCAATTCACCTCAAGGCCAGGGCACGCTTCAATGGGGTGGCGTCTATGGTCATTACTGGTTCGTCGACCCAATCAAAAAACTGACGGTGGTTTCACTGACCAATACCGCCTTTGAGGGCATGTCCGGCACTTTCCCGTTCGCTATCCGCGATGCCGTCTACGCCTCGGTGAAAAAGACGCTCTGAGATGCAATGGTGTCCACATCTGCATGGGCGCCGGAGTTGAGAAGGTTACCGCTATCAATGGCGTTCGAAAAAATGGGGCGACGCAAAGGGACGTGGCTCCTTTGCGTCACCCCAAAACCTGGAGGTGATGGTCTTTTTAAAACGACCTAGACGACCTCGAATAACCCAGCTGCGCCCATGCCGCCGCCGATACACATAGATACGACTACGAATTTCACTCCTCGACGTTTGCCCTCGAGCAGTGCGTGCCCAACAAGGCGCGCGCCAGTCATACCATAAGGATGACCAATCGATATGCTTCCACCGTTTACGTTGTATAACGCTGGGTCTATATCAAGTTGATTGCGGCAGTAAAGCACCTGGCAAGCGAACGCCTCGTTCAATTCCCACAAGCCGATGTCCGAGACTCTTAGACCGTGCTGTTTCAGGAGCTTCGGAATAGCGTGGATCGGCCCGATGCCCATCTCCTCGGGTGCACAGCCTGCTACGGTCATCCCGCGATAGACCCCCAGAGGTTCCAGCCCCCGACGCTCTGCAAATCGCGCTTCGGTAAGTACACAAGCTGAGGCGCCATCGGACAGCTGACTGGCGTTGCCCCCCGTGATGACTCCCCCCTCAACAACTGGTTTCAGTTGGGAAAGACCTTCATAAGTGGTATCGGCGCGATTACCCTCATCTTTGCTCAACAGCACATCTTTAAAGCTAATCTCGCCCGTGGTCTTGTCCTGAACCTTCACTCGCGCCTGGAAGGGAACGATTTCAGCATCCAGCAGGCCGAGCGCTTGAGCGCGGGCGGTACGAAGCTGAGACTCGAGCGAGTAGCGATCCTGATCTTCGCGAGAAATACCATACTTGCCCGATACGAATTCAGCGGTGAGTAACATGGGCATATAGGCATTCTGGACGTGCGCGACCACTGCTGGATCAGCTTCTTTCAAGCTCCAGTTGAAGTAGTCGTTCTGTACTGCGGAGATGTTCTCCTGCCCACCTGCGATGGTGGCTTCCATACCATCAAAAATGATCTGCTTTGCCGCCGTAGCAATAGCCATCAGCCCCGACGCGCATTGTCGATCCATGGTTTGGCCAGACACTGTCACCGGCAGACCGGCGGCAAACACTGAAGTACGAGCGAGGTTCCCGCCAGCAGTGCCTGCAGAAAGCACCGTCCCAATCACCGCATCCTCGAACACATCGCCTTCCAGTCCCGATCGATCAACAGCATGGCGGATGGCATGTGCCATGAGCGTCGGCGACTTAGTGTCGTTGAACGCGCCTCGAAAGGCACGGCCAATGGGTGTACGGGCAGTCGATACGATTACAGCTTCACGCATTTGAATCACCTCGTGGATTTAGGCTTTCGGTACAGCTATGCCGAGATCGGACCAGACGTTTGCATCAGTCCATAAATTTGCCCGAACCTGCTATATGGAAGTTTTTCCATTGTCTTTATCAGCACGCTGGTCGCCATGGGCGCGGCACTGTAAATGCGGGTATTCAAGCTGGCGCAGGTACGTCCCGACTGCTTAAGTTCTGCGACAAGACTTCTGATCATCGCAGGCACCATGATGCTCAACGTCACTCGCTCTCGTTCGATTAACGCAACTATTTGGGAGGGAACAAAATCATGAATCACGACCAGGCGAGCGCCTACGGCCAAACCCAATGCACCGAGAATAGAACCGGCAATGTGACCATTGGGTAAGCAGAGCAGCACTATGTCATCAGGCCCGATGTCACGGTATGGACTAATTTCTCCCGCTAATAACGCGGCAAGCGGGGCTTTGAAAATGCTATCGCTTGTAAGCTGAACGCCCTTTGGCAGGTCGGTTGAGTCGCAGGTATACACCTGGAGGCAGTCATCGGACGCCTTCATGGTTGGTTTCGCCGCGACAGTAGATTGCTCATCCCGCCACGCCACATAGGCATCGCCAGTGGTAATGATTTGCTCGACAAATGTGAGTTGGGGCCGAATCTGCGAGAGTAACTCTTCGAAATCTGCTCCGATGAACAAGACGCGAGGTCCGCAATCCACTAGCACCTGAGCCACTTCGGATGCCGAAAGGTGAATGCTCAACGGTGTCAGAACAAGATTTGTTCTAGCAGCACCTAGCCAGATTTCGTAGAACTGATCGCTGTGATGATCAAGGATCGCAATACGCTCTCGATCTTCAAGGCCAAAATCCCACAAACCGTTGGCCACCCGGGTGGCGTGCAAGTCAAGTTGCGAGGCGGTCGTTTCTCGATCGCCACACACGAGAACCTTGCGCTCGGGCCGGGGTTGATCAGTCATACGAGCAACGTCAGCGAGAGTCAATCCAATCATTGGAACAGCCTCCGGATAAGCACCTTGATTATTATTGGGTGACACCGTCGAGGCCGATGGTAGGGGACCCAGGCGCTAAACAACGTCGCCCAGAAGACATTGTTAGAGCTTTTTTCTACTCTCACTTAGCTGACAGCTGATCCGAACTGCGACAACAGTCTCTCTCTCTCGGAAAAAGTAGTCTGAACACCGTAAAATCCCGCGTCACCGACCCCCTTCACGCCGACTCGCCTCGAGCAATGCCACATAAAGTGCGGGATTTTCAGTCACGCAGCAGCCGGGCCAGTGCAATGCGCAAGGACTCAGGAATAGGGACAGGACGGTTATTATTGCGGTCGACGAAGACATGCACGAAGCGCCCGGCTGCACAGGCGGAGTCTTCACCCGATTTGAAAATCGCCAGGTCGTATTGCACCGAACTGTTACCGAGTTTACCGACCACCAAACCGACCTCGATCCGTTCGGGAAAGGCGATGGAAGCAAAGTAGTCACAGCCGGAGCTGACCACGTAGCCGACCACTGGGCCGTCATGAATGTCCAGGCCGCCCTCTTCGATTAGCCAGCTGTTCACCGCGCTGTCGAAAAAGCTGTAGTAGACGACGTTGTTCACGTGCCCATAGAGGTCGTTGTCGTGCCAACGGGTTCCGATCATCTGGAAATGACGATAGTCGCAGCGCGAGGGTTGCGTCGGGTTCATGGGTGCTCGATCCATTCGGTAATGAGGGACATCAGTACGCGGCCTGGTAGATCGCCAACGCATCAGACTCGCTAACCTCACGAGGGTTGTTGACCAACAAGCGCTGCTGTTGCATCGCGTCGTGAGCCAACTGCCCGAGCATGGCCTTAGTCACGCCGGCATCGCGAAGGCGACTGGGCAGTCCACAGCGTGGACCGAGCGCCGCCAGCTCGACGACAAACTGCTCGCTCAGGCTTTGCGTATCGCCGGCGCGCAGACGCCCCCCCAACAGCAGCGGTGCCAGTTCGGCATACAGTGGCGCGGCAACAGGCAGGTTGAAGCGCAGCACATGTGGCAACACCAAGGCGTTGGACAGACCATGGGGTATATGAAAATGCCCACCCAACGGATACGCCAGTGCATGCACAGCCGCCACCGGGGCGTTGGCAAACGCCTGCCCGGCCATACACGCGCCGAGCAGCATCGCCTGGCGAGCCTCGCGGTTACCGCCGTTGTGTACCGCTTGGTCGATGTTCGCCGCGAGCAGCCCCAGCGCCTCGCGCGCCAGCAGGCTGGACATTGGGTTGCGCTTGAGCTTGCTGGTATAGGCCTCAATCGCATGTACCATGGCATCAATACCGGTAGCCGCCGTCACCGCCGCCGGCAGCCCCAAGGTCAGGTCGGCATCAAGCAACGCCAGGTCAGGCAGCAACAACGGTGAAACGATGCCCATCTTGGTGGTTTCACCGGTGGTTACAATGGCAATCGGAGTCACCTCAGAGCCGGTGCCGGCCGTGGTCGGCACCTGAATCAACGGTAGGCGACGCCCTTTGGCATTCCCAACGCCGTAGATCGCAGCCAGGTCCTGCTGGCACTCCGGGTGCGCAAGCAACGCGACCAGCTTGGCCACATCCATCGAGCTGCCGCCACCAAAGCCGACGATCAAGTCGGCACCCATTTCACGGGCCTGCTGCACCACCGCAAGCACACAGTCCTGCGGCGGATCGGCCAATACCTCGTCAAACACCGAGACCTTCAACTGCTCGGCAGCAAAACCTGGCAGCAACGTATCGAGTAGACCCAGCCGGGCGATGCCCGGGTCGGTGACGATTAATACCGCGTGCGCCCCGCGCTCGCAGCACAGGCTGGCCAAGCGCGAGGCCGCGCCGGCTTCACTGAGAATCTGGGCGGTAGTGGCAAAGCTGAAAGGCTGCATACGAGAGGTCCTTATTGTTGTCGTCGTTATTCGAAATGCCCGCATCGGTTGATGCGGGTTACTGCCATCAGAACGCGAAATCGTCCTCGGCCATCGACATCAAACAATCCGCGCCACCCAGCAAGGCTTCGCGGTGACCACTGGCACGTGGAAGCACCCGGCGCCAATAAAAATCGGCGGCTTGTAGCTTGGCTCGGTAGAAGGTGGATTCATCACTACCTGCCGCCAACGTAGCACTGGCACGCACCGCGACCTGCAACCACAGGCCGGCCAGCAACACATAAGCGGAGTAGGCAAGGAAATCGACGGACACGGCACCGATCTCCTGAGGATCGCGCCGACAAGCATCGACGACCAAGGTGCCAAGTGCACGCCACTCGGCGAGACGCAGCCCTACCGCTTCGGTCATTTCCCGCAGCGATGCCTGAGTACCCGCCGCTTCGACCTGCACCGTAAGCTCATCGATCAACGCTCCCAGTTCCGTCGCGCCGTCACCGAGAACTTTGCGCCGGATCAGGTCGAGTGCCTGGATACCGTTGGTGCCCTCGTAGAGCTGCGTGATGCGACTATCGCGCATCAACTGCTCCATCCCCCACTCGCGGATGTAGCCGTGGCCGCCATACAGCTGCACGCCAAGACTGGCGACTTCCTGGCCGACATCGGTAAGGAATGCCTTGACGATCGGGATCAGCAGCGCAGCCCGACGGCCCGCAGCCTTGCGTGCCAGAACATCCGGATCGCCGTGTTCAAGGTCGAGTTGAAGCGCTGTATAAGCCGCGAGCATACGACAACCTTCACTCAGGGTCTTCTGCGTCAGCAGCATGCGCCGTACATCCGGATGCACAATGATCGGGTCGGCACTCTTGTCCGGCACCGCCGGGCCGGTTAGGGCCCGTGACTGCAGACGCTCACGGGCATAAGCAAGACCGCCCTGGAATGCCGCCTCAGCGATTCCCAGCCCCTGTAAGCCGACCTGGAACCGCGCGTCGTTCATCATGGTAAACATGCATGCCAATCCCTGATTGGCCTCTCCGACCAGCCAGCCACTGGCCTCGTCGAAATTCATCACGCAGGTGGAGGTGCCCTTAATACCCATCTTGTGTTCCAGCGCACCGCAGCTCAGCTCGTTGCGTGCTTGCAGAGTGCCGTCGACTGTGGCGATGAACTTGGGCACGAGAAACAGGCTAATGCCCTTCACTCCGTGCGGTGCGTCGGGTAACCGGGCCAGCACCAAGTGAACGATGTTTTCGCTCAGATCCTGCTCGCCACCACTGATGAAAATTTTGTTGCCACTGATCCGATAGCTACCGTCGGCCTGAGGCTCCGCTCGAGTACGCAGTAGTGTCATGTCGGTGCCAGCCTGGGGCTCGGTAAGGCACATTGTGCCCGTCCATTCACCACTGACCATTTTGGCCAAATAGGCCTGCTTGAGCTCTTCACTGCCGTGCCGATGCAAGGCCAGCACCGCGCCTTCAGTCAGGCCGGAATAGATGCGAAAGGACAATGAGGCGCCCATCAGCATCTCGTGGAAGCTGGCCGAAATTAGCTGCGGAATACCCTGTCCGTCGTACTCCGACGGCCCAGTCATACTCGCCCAGCCATTGTCGACGTACTGCCGATACGCCTCGCGGAAACCGTCCGGAGTGGTCACTTGCCCCTGGTTGAACTGGCAGCCCTGCTCGTCGCTGTTGCGGTTCAGCGGCGCAACCACCTCGCCAGCAAAGCGGGCAGCCTCTTCCAGTATGCCGTCGATGGTTTCGTGATCCAGGCCGTTGCCCAAGCGCTTGCAGTGGCCTGAAACATCGAACATTTCGTGCAGTACGAAGCGCATGTCGCGCAAGGGGGCCTGATAGGTCATACGCGGCCCTCCTTCACGTCGGCGAAGCGCTTGTCGGCGTTGACCAGGCGCTGGATCAGACTGGCCGGACGCCAGTGGTCACCGAATATCCCTTGCAGACGCTCCAGGCGTATACGCATTTGCCGCACGCCCTGTTTATCGGCCCAACGCATCGGCCCGCCCGTCACTTCAGGAAAACCGTATCCGTTGAGGTACACGCGATCAATGTCATGGCTACTGCCGGCAATGTTTTCCTCAAGAATCTTTGCCCCTTCATTGACCAGCGCCAATAGGCAACGCTCGACGATCTCTTCATCACTGATCTCGCGGCGATAGAAACCCAGGCCCCGAGACACATTAAGCACCAGCGCGTCTACCTCGGGATCATGCTCAGCCTGCCGGCTGCCTTCTGCATAACGGTAATAGCCCATACGCGATTTCTGGCCGAAACGACCGAGCTCGCACAGTTCATTGTCGATCTGCACCAGCGGGTCATTCATGCCCCGCCCAGCCAACTCGCGAGCACGCCACTCCAGGTCAAGACCGACCACGTCGTACATGCGAAATGGCCCCATAGCAAAGCCGAATTTCTGCAGTGCATCGTCCACCTGCTTGGGTATCGCTCCTTCAAGGAGCATTTTGCGCGCCTCGGCCACATAGTTGGCGAGCATACGATTGCCGATGAAGCCGCGGCAGTTGCCGGACACTACCGCCACCTTACCGATGCTCCGCCCAAACGCCAGCGCAGCCTCCAACACCGGCGCAGCCGTTTTTTCGCCGCGCACGATCTCAAGCAACTTCATAACGTGAGCAGGGCTGAAGAAGTGGAGGCCCAGCACCTGCTCAGGGCGACTTGTGACGGCAGCAATGGCGTCGATATCCAAGGCAGAAGTGTTACTGGCCAGGATTGCTCCCGGCTTGAGCGTCTTGTCCACGGCTTTGAAGATCGCCTGCTTGAGTTCGAGGTTCTCATACACCGCCTCAATCACAAGGTCAGCATCCGCGAGTGCAGCGTAGCTATCCACGCTGCGAATCCGTGCCAGATTCTGACTGGCCTCTGCGCTACTGATTCGGTCCTTGGTGACCTGGTATGCCCACGTCTCTTCGGCCGTTTTCAGACCGACTTCAACCATCTGAGGATTGCTGTCCAGCCACAAGACAGGAATACCTGCACTGGCGAGGCTGATAACTATTCCGCGACCCATGGTCCCGGCGCCAATGACGGCGGCCTGCTGCACGTTGAACGGGGTGCTCACGCTTGGCGCTCCTGCTTTGGATGAGAAAGGATTGCCGCCACCCTAAGCAGGCGCCTACTATTTTTGAAATTTCATTTTCATATGCCAGGTATTTACTGTATGAATTTAGCGAGCTTCGACCTCAATCTGCTGCGCGTGCTCGACATGTTGTTGCGTGAACAAAATGTCTCACGGGCAGCGGAGCGATTGGCACTGAGCCAACCAGCTGTGAGCAACTCGCTTTCACGTTTACGCTTGCTGTTCGGGGACCCACTGCTGGTACGCGTCGGCCGCCACATGCAGCCGACACCCCGAGCACTGGCCTTGGAGGGTCCGATTCGCTCGGCACTGCAACAGATTGAGCAGACCCTCAATGCCGGAGAGACCTTCAACCCGCGCCTGAGCCATCAACAGATTCGCATCGCCCTGACTGACTTTGTCGAACAATTATGCATGCCGCCACTGCTGACGCGCCTTCAAGAACTGGCGCCGAACCTGCGCATCGACATCATGCACCTTGCCTCAAGCCTGCCTGCCGAAGCACTGGACAAGGGTGAACTGGATCTTGTGCTCGGTCGCTTCGACGAGATGCCGGCGCGCTTTACCCGCCAGCACTGGCACAGCGAAACCCTCTTGGTAGCAGTGCGTAAAGACCACCCGCAGGTGAGCAACTCGCTTGTGCTGGACACCTTCCTGCAGTTGCGCCATCTCTGGGTACATGGTGGCCAGACACGTGGCATGGTCGACCAGTGGCTGGCCGAACACGGTCTAGTGCGGCAAATTGTCTACACCACACCCAATTACCTGCAAGCCGCGCACCTAGTCGCCTGCTCGGATCTGTGTGTTGTCTTGCCCTGTCAACTGGCGCGTCAGTTCGCAACACTGCTGCCACTACAACTGTTCGATCTGCCCTTCGCCCTTGGGGAGTTCCACCTCGAACTGGTCTATCTGGCGCAACGCCAACATGATCCAGCCCTGGCCTGGCTGATCGACCAGATCCTTGCTATTCGCCCAGCATAGGCGAGGTGTCATTTACGAACCGTGCCTAATCCTGATCTCAGCCACGGCGATCACTGCCGGTGATATATGACCGAATGAAAAATAGCTTACACAATGTCATCTGGAAGACGTTTCCTCCCAATAACGCACCCTACCATCAACTCCGTAAGCGCCATTGCCATAACAATAATCCAGGCGCTACCGGAGATCGCTTATGTATGCATCAACGCTCGTCGCTATCCCTCCCTCCCCGTCCTATCGACGTCTCATCACGCAGCCTATTTGTTCATCCTTAGTGGGCACTGGCTTCGCCGAGCAAGGCCGACGCGCCAGTTCATCCACGCGCACCCCAGAGCGTGACAAGCAAAGTCCTTTTGGTGGAACCGTTGTCCGAAGTCTACCAAGAGCGCCATTGCGGCCATCGCTGATCTAGAATCCCTTGTAAGCCTTGGGCTGCATGAAGATGAGCAATTATTACGGTTACACCAGATCCGCTTCTTTGCACCTAGTGCATGGCGAAAAACGTGATCGCTTCAAAGTGGTGATGAACCACGCTGTCACCCTGTTCGGAGTAAAACAGTGAACAAGATTATTCTCCAAAGCACTTTCGCACTGACCGCCTGCGCGTTTTGCGCCACCGCTGTTGCCAATGGCCTGGCCGTCAACGAGCAAAGCGCGAGCGGTGCCGGCATTGCCTATGCCGGCCGCGCCTCTACGGCGCTGGATGCCAGCACTGTCTATGGTAACCCCGCCGGTCTGAGCAAGCTCAAGCGCACCGAGGTCAGTGGTGGCTTTGCGTTAATCAGCGCCAAAGTCGATATCAGTGACGCCCAGAGCAGTGCCTCGGGCAGCAACAAAGGTGATTCGGTACCACTGACTGCGGTGCCTTTCGGCTACTTTTCTACACCGATCAATCAGGACTTCACCTTCGGCATGGGCGTTTATGTCCCCAACGGCCTGGTCAACGATTATGAACGCAACTTCCAGGGACGCTATCACGGCAGCTATAGCAAGGTACAAGTGATCACCTTGCAGCCAACTCTCGCTTATCGCATCAACGATCGCGTCACCATCGGCGGCGGCCCAACCATTAACCACATAGAAGGCAATCTGCAGAACGATCTGGCCACCGGCGCACTGAATGCCGGCAGGGACACCCAGATCAAGATCAAGGGCGACGATACCGCGCTCGGCTACAACCTTGGCCTGATGGTCGATCTGAGTGACGCTACCACTTGGGGCATTACTTACCACTCCAAGGTCGACTATCACCTCACAGGCCACACTGAAGTGAGCGATTCTCCAAGCATTTTCGGCCTGAACGGCAAGTACAAAGCCTCGCTGGATGCGACCCTCCCGGAGTCGGTGAATACCTCTTTAACTCATCGTTTCAACGAGCGTTGGACCGGTTACCTGGGTTCCACCTGGACGCGCTGGAGCCGCCTATCGAAGCTCGAGGCAAAGAATAAAGGTGTCCCACCGCTCGGGCAGCAACTCGGCTTCAACACCATTGGCGAAGAGCTGAATTGGCACGACACCTTGTCGGTGGCAGTGGGTGCCTCCTATCAGCTTGATAAGCAGTGGGTGCTGCGTGCGGGCTTCGCCTATGATCCTTCACCGACCACCAATTCCGACCGGGAAGTGCGTATTCCTGTGGGCAACCGCCGCGCCCTGACCTTGGGTGCTGGCTACTCACCCAACGCAGACCTCACCGTCGACCTTGCCTACGCCTACCTGTGGGAAAACCGCAGCTCGGTTAGTCAAGCCAATACCTCCGGACTCCAACCAGCCTATAGCGCCAAGTACGAGAACAGCGCCAACGGCTTGGTGGCGCAACTGACGTATCGTTTTTGAGTCCAACGCAACGCTCTATCTGGCATGGGTTTGCTCCTGATAAGCAAACCCATGTCAGCGTTAGCATGCAAAAACACTTCCCATCAAAGGGCACAGATGCCCGTCATCGCTGAAGGCTTGTTCGGCAGGTGAAAGCCGCCCTATGAGCAATAAGTGAAGATGCCTTTCGGAACAATGCCCCCAGCAATCGTCAAACTATATTTTTCGTATAGCGCTTAAACTATATAATACGTATAGTTAAATAATTGGACTTACCCAACAAATTCAGGCAGTGAGCAACACATGAAAACGGCTGTGAGATCAGCGGCAATAGGCACGGAAACGCTGCCCTCTTTCCATTGGGGGGGGGCGCGGTTAGCGGCGCTGCCGGAGGGAAAAATTTCTAGCCTTGAACTGCTGGAGAACTTCCAGCCTGACTATCGGCTACCGCATTCCGCTGCGTATCGGCTGAGCGGAATATGTACAATGAGACATGACAAACAAAACCTACGGTCAAATCTGCCCAATAGCCCGATCGCTCGACGTACTTGGAGATCGCTGGACGCTGCTCTTGATTCGCGAACTCCTGTTAGGTCCGAAGCGATTCAAGGACATGCTCGCGATTCTGCCTGCAATGGGTACAAACCGGCTGTCCGAACGCCTGGCCATGCTGGTCCAGAACGGCGTCATTCAACAAGTCACGCTACGCACGCCTCCTACTACGCCAGCTTACGAGCTGACGGCTTTGGGCGAGCAATTACGCAAACCAGTGCTCGCGTTGGGATTCTGGGGACTGGGTCTGCCGATCGACGAGCGCATCGATCCGGCCAGTGCTCGTGCGGAGCTCATAGCCCTTTGCCTGACAAGCGCGAACGATTCGGCGACGAGCGCCGGTTTGCAGGAGCTGTACGAGTTTCAGGTGGGGGCGGAGGTCTTCCATGTTCAAGTAAACGACGGGACCCTGTTGGCACGGTCTGGGCCAAGCACAGAGCCCACCGACGTCAAGATACAGTGCGACATGGAAACCTTCATCGCGCTAGTCCTGCGCCAGATCACTCCAACGCGTGCGCTTCGCGAAGGGCACGCAAAGCTGCTGCAAGGGGATCGGCCAGCGTTTACACGTGTGTTCAAAGTACTCGAGTACAAGCCCTAAGACCGCAGGCCCTCTACCACTTCCCCTCGCTTCATGAGAATCGGGGGGCCTTGGCTCGACGCCAGCCTCCCACTCGCCTCGCCTTTCACCCTACCAGCTGTCAAACATTTGCTGATCCGTCAGCCGTCCCTATTTTGCCTTTACCTACCTGAATCCGATGTTGCCCGGAGGTGAACCTGCGCCCGTCGCGCGCTCATACAACAAACATCCCATTCAGCAATGCCTGTCCTGTGACTAGTGTCCGAAGCGCCATTACAAAAATAAGGAGACGCAACATGACTAGTTTTTTCACGTATGTACGTAGCGCTTGCCTGAGCCGCACGCAATGAATCCATCCTTCGATTTCGACTACATCGTTATCGGTTCTGGATTTGGTGGCAGCGTGTCCACCTTCCGGTTAACCGAAAAAGGCTATTCCGTCGCCGTAATGGAGATGGGCCGACGCTGGACGGCTGAGGATTTTCCCAAATCTAACTGGGACACGCGTCGCTGGATGTGGCGACCCGGGCTGAAAATGTTCGGCTTCTACAACATGCGTCTGTTCCGCCACGTGATGATCGTGAGCGGCAACGCATTCGGTGGAGGATCCATCACCTACGCCAATGTCTTGCTGACACCGCGCGATAGCGTATGGAGTGAGGGTTCTTGGGCTGGCTTGGCGGACTGGAAACGGATCATGCCGCCGTACTACGCCACGGCGGAGAAGATGCTGGGCGTAACAGAGAGCAAGATCATGGGTGAGGCCGATCTGCGCCTCAAGAAAATGGCGGATTTGCAAGGTATCGGACACACGTATCACGCCCCCCACGTAGGAACCTTCTTTGCTCCCGACGGTGAAGCAGGCGGCAAGACCTACCCGGATCCTTACTTCAATGGCGAGGGCCCGGAGCGCGGGACCTGCACCGGTTGCGGTGGCTGCATGATGGGTTGCAAGCACAACGCCAAGAACACCCTCGATAAGAACTACCTCTATCTGGCGCAAAAGCGTGGCGCCCAGGTTTTTGCCGAGACTAAGGTGGTGGACGTCCGGCCCCTCAATGGCAAAGAAGACGGCAGTGACGGCTATGAAGTCTTCACAGAATGCTCGACCGCCTGGTTCAACAAGCAGCGTCGCAGCTTCCGTTGCCGCGGTGTGGTCTTCGCCGCATCGTCGTTGGGCACGATGGAGTTGTTGTTCCGGCTCAAGCAAAGCGGGTCATTGCCACGCATCAGCGACGACCTCGGAAAGCGTGTGCGCACCAATGCCGAGTCCCTAATCGGCGTGCGTTTTCCTGCCGCGGACAAAAGCATGTCGCCAGGACTGGCGGGGGGGGGTGGCATCTATCTCGATGAGCGCACCCACATTGGCGTCGTGCGTTACCCGGAAGGCTCAGATGCGGTGGGTTTGATGATGACCTTGCTGTGCGGCGGACGTGCCGGGTGGACACGGATTTTTACCTGGCTATGGACGCTGCTCACCCACCCACTGCAAGCAATGCACGTGCATAACCCCATCGGTTTTGCGCGTCAGACCATGTTATTGCTGGTGATGCAGACAGTGGACGCGTCGCTCGACATGCGGCTCAAGCGCCGCTGGTTCTGGCCATTCGCAAAACAGCTCGACAGCGAGGGCGGCCCCATCCCCACCTTCATTCCAGAGGCGAATGCCTTTGCCGAAAAAGGCGCAAAAGCGCTTGGCGGCATACCGACGACCTTTCTGTCCGAGATTTTATTCAACATCCCCACCACGGCGCACTGCATGGGGGGCTGTGCGATGGCGGACTCACCGGAGCGCGGCGTGATGGACGTACAGAACCGTGTCTTCGGCTATCAGAACTTGCTGGTCTGCGACGGTTCGATGCTCAGCGCCAATCTCGGGGTTAATCCAAGCCTGACGATCACCGCGCTGACCGAGCACGCCATGTCGTACATCCCAGTGAAAAACACGCAAACCCAGCGGGTGTCGGCCCCCATCCCGCTGCACACCCTTCAATCTTGAAATAGCCCTTATAGAGAACTCACCATGACCTCCTCCGCGCCTGAAGAAAATCTGCTGAACCAGCCCTTGCAACTCCCGAACGGCAGTGTTTTTCGCAACCGTCTTGGCAAGGCGTCCATGAGCGAAACGCTGGGCACCTACAACAATCACCCGACATTAAAACTGGTCGAGTTATACCGGCGCTGGTCCGCGTCGGGCATTGGTTTGCTCATAACCGGAAATGTGATGATCGACCGGCGTGCACTCGGTGAACCAGGCAACGTGGTGATCGAGGATGAAGCTGACTTGCCTGTGCTACGCCAGTGGGCCCGTGCTGCAACCGAGCAGGGCGCGGCGATCTGGGTGCAGCTTAATCACCCTGGCAAGCAGTCGACCAAAGGCTTGAATGACAGCAACCTCGCGCCATCAGCCGTCCCGTTCCGCGAGGACATGGCCGCACTCTTCGAGACCCCGCGCGAAGCCACTACAGCCGAGATCGAAGACATCATCCAGCGCTTTGGGCGCAGCGCGGCCATTTGCAAGAAGGCCGGTTTCAGCGGCGTGCAGATCCATGGCGCGCACGGTTATCTGATCAACCAGTTCCTGTCGCCACACCACAATCGGCGTACGGATGAATGGGGTGGCAGCCCGGAAAAGCGTCGGCGTTTCGTGCTGGCCGTTTATACCGAGATCCGTCGCCAGGTCGGTGCCGATTTTCCCGTTGGTATAAAACTCAACTCAGCGGATTTCCAGCGCGGAGGCTTCACCGAAGAAGAATCAATGGCGACGATTCATGCACTCGCCGAAGCAGGCATCGACCTGATTGAGATTTCGGGGGGCACCTACGAGGCTCCAGCCATGAGCGGCGGCCTCCAAGAGACTAAAAAAGCATCCACCGTAGCGCGTGAGGCGTACTTTCTTGAGTTTGCTGAAAAGGTGCGCGCCTCGATCGAGGTGCCTTTGATGGTCACTGGCGGTTTTCGCAGTGCCACTGCCATGAACACTGCGCTGCGTTCCGGAGCGCTCGATGTCATTGGCCTCGCGCGGCTATTGGCCATTGATCCCGAAGCACCGGCAGCCCTGCTGCAAGGCCAGGACAGTCAACAGCGTGTAAAACCGATCACCACAGGTATCAAACAAATTGATCAGATGGGGGTCATGGAAATCTTCTGGTACACGCTGCAACTCAAACGAATCGCCAATGGCGGTGATCCACGCCCTAATGAAAGCGGGCTTTGGGCGCTTTCAAAATCGGTGATGAAAAGCGGCTGGGGCACGTTCCGTACACGGCGCATGCGCACGCGGGTATGAGCCCGCAGCTCGCCAAAGATCCAATCGCATCGTTCGCCACTGCGTCTCTATCTGGACCAAGGTTTTGATGGCGATGCATATCAAGACATGACAATAACCACCTGGAAGACTTCAACATGACCGACACCCATTTCACCGCCCCCACCCGCTTCGTGGAAGTCGATGGGGATAAATTTGCCTATCGCCGCTGGGGCAACAATACGACAGGCCTGCCCCCTCTGTTCTTCCTTCAACATTTCCGCGGCGGTATGGATCATTGGGACCCACTCATGACCGATGGCCTCGCTGCAGGGCGCGAGGTCATCCTCTACAACGGTCGCGGGATTGCCTCTTCTTCCGGCAAACCGCGTACCCGGATCGAGCATATGGCCGACGACGCTGCTGCGGTGATCCGAACGCTGGGTCTATCCAAGGTCGATGTTTTAGGTTTCTCGCTCGGTGGTTTTGTAGCTCAGGACCTGACGCGACGCCATCCCAATCTCGTCCGCAAGCTCATGCTGCTCGGCACGGGTCCTCGTGGCGGTAATCCGGACTCAGACCCTGGAGTGCTCGAAACTGCACCGCGCCCCGTTCCGACCCTGGAAGACTTTCTGTTTCTGTTCTTCGGTCGATCCCAGGCGGCGCGACAGGCCGGAAGCGACTTCTGGGGGCGCCGTCATCAGCGCGTCGACCAGGATCCACCAAGTTCTCCTGAAGTGATACAGGCCCAGATCGAAGCACATATGCACTATTTGCCAAAGCTGGACCCGAACGCTCCTTTCAATCATCTGCGCGAAATCAAACAGCCGACGTTCATCCTGAACGGCGTGGATGACGTTATGATTCCAACGGTCAATTCCTGGTACATGGCTCAGAACATCCCGAACGCCCAGCTATTCCTGTATCCAGATGCTGGCCACGGTGCTCAATTCCAATGCCCTGAGCGTTTCCTGAAACACGCCATTCAGTTCCTCAACGAGTAATAACTTACGGAGCAAGCTCACCATGCTGAAGTTTAAATTTTTGTTATGGGCTTTAACCAAGCTATTACAGAGAGCGATCAGAAAAAGTCCTGACTGCGCAAAATTCGTTAAAGATAAGGAGTTGGTCTTTCAAATCCGAACGCAGGGTGGAGTGGGTCGCTACTACACCATTAAAAACGGCAAGATAAAATCCTCTGCCGGCTTAACTGAAAAGCCAAAATTCACCCTGTCGTTTAGAGATGCAGGGAAGGGTTTTGCTATTTTGTCTGCTAAAGATAGTAAAGATGCATTTCTGACAGGGTTGCATAAAGAGGACTTGGTTATCAGCGGTGATTTTGCTGAGGTGATGTGGTTCCAGGGATTTACTGATTACTTGCAGCCCATCAAAAAAACATCACAACTTCACCCTTCAACGCGCTAAGACTTTGATGCAGTGGACCCTGTCTGATCTGGGGCGCCTCAAACCGACAGCGCCCTTGATTTGTTGTTGCTTCAGGCCTCTCCTTCTTCAAACCCGAATAACGCTTGAGGCGCTTCCACTAACAACGAATGCATTAGCGGCGCTGAACATTCCAGTGCTTGCAGTTGTTCGATCACCGTACCGAAACCGACGCTGTCTTCATGTTGTGTATGAGGCCAATCGCTGCCCCACACCAATCGGCGTCGGCCGAAGCTCTGCTCCAGCAGCCGTAATGCCGCCCTGGCGAATCCAAGATTCCGTTGGGGTGTACCGGCCAAACGATAGATGCCGGACACCTTCATCCAGATCTGCCCGCTCTGCCCCAACTCCAGCAGCTCGTCAAATCCTGGCTGGTCGATGCCGGAACGAGCGTCCGGACGACCGAAATGATCGATCACGAGCTTGATGCCGAACGGGATCAGTTGACGAATCAGCTGCGGTAAATCCTCCACATGACGATGCAACTCGACATGCCAGCCCAGTTCAGCGAGATGGCCAAATAAATCTCGCCAGTCTGAGTCGTGAAAGTCAGGTAACGCTTTACCCATCAGGTTCAAACGAACGCCAACCACACCCACTCGAGCCATGTAGTTCAACAGGTCTCGACTGACCTCTCGCTCCAGCACCACCACTCCTCGCAACTGCGCTGGCGCCTGTTGTAGCGCCGCCAGCAGATAACCGTTGTCGGTGCCGAGAAAGCTTGGTTGCACCAACACGCCATGACTCAAGCCATGGGCTTGCAAGTGCTTTAAATACTCCCCAAGCGTGGCGTCAAACGCAGGGGTATAGCGCCGCACAGAGGCCAGGTTCAGTGCGCGGCTGAACACATGAGCGTGGGAATCGATGCCGGAAATCGGCGCAGAACAGGTTTCAGACATGGATTTCATCTATCGAAAGTAATGATCATCAGGCCCGGGCACTCTCGTTGCCATTGACCGTGACGGGCGCTGCCGTGTTCGTGGCTTCAAGGCTGCGACCACGGGTTTCCGGCAGACAAAGGGCCGCGATCACCGCCACGCCATAAGCGATCCCGGCATCGATGCCTATCGCCGAACCCAAGGACATGGAGTCGCTCATATGGCCAACCAGGAACGGGAATACCGCCGAGAGCACTCGGCCAAAGTTGTAGCAAAACCCCACACCGGCGCCACGAACGTCCGCCGGATACAACTCGTTGAACAGCGCACCAAGGCTCGCCGGAATGCCCGCCGCGAAGAAGCCGAGCGGGAAACCGAGAAACAGCATCTGCGTGTTGGTCAGCGGCAGAAACACATAGCACTGCACGGTGACGACACAGCACAGCGCGAACAGCACGATGTTTTTGCGACGGCCAATACGGTCGATCAAGGAGCCGCTGACCACACACCCACACCAGAAAGCAAAGATGATTACCGCCAGTTAGCCGCCGGAATTCAGCACGGACAGATTGCGTTCGGTTTTGAGGAACGTTGGCAACCAGGTCATCACCGCGTGGTAACCGCCGTGGGCGCCCAGGCCTAACAGCCCGCCAAACAGCGTTACACGCAGCAGCTCCGGGCGGAAGATGCCGGCAAGGGATTTGAAGAAGCTTTGCGGGATGGCTTTTTCTTTTTGCAGACGCTGGAAGCTGTCGGGTTCCTCAACATTGCGTCGCACCCAGATGATCAGGAACGACGGCAGCAAGCCGACGATAAACATCACCCGCCAGGCCATGTCCTGCGGCACGAGGGAATAAATCAGCGCGAACACCCCGACCGCCAGGCCCCAACCCACGGCCCAGGCGCTTTGCACTGTGCCCATGACCTTGCCACGGTATTTCGGGTTGATGGTTTCGGCCATCAGCACCGCCCCTGCGGCCCACTCACCGCCAATGCCAAAACCTTGCAGCGCCTTGACGATCAGCAGTTGGTGGAAGCCAGTGACGAACGCGGAGAGAAAGGTGAAGAACGAGAACCACAAAATCATCCACTGAAGTGTGCGCACCCGGCCGTAGCGGTCGGACAACGTCCCCCCTACCCAACCGCCGATTGCCGATTGCCGATTGCCGAGGTAACCAGCGTGACGCCACTGACCAACCCCGCATCGCCCTTGGTCAAGGCGAACGCAGCGATCAACGCCGGAATTGCCAGGCCGAACATTTGTACTTCCAATGCATCGAGCGACCATCCGCCGAAACAGGCCCAAAACGTTTTGCGCTCCCGAGGAGTGACTTGGCGATACCAGCTGAACATGATTCTTATCCTTATAAGTGGAACATGAGGCAGCCGAGAGCGAACCGCACCGCTACAGGGCCAGTTTTGAAAACACATCGATTTGAAATCAGAGGCGAGCGGCTCGCCCCTTTTGCAGTTGTGGGGCGTTAGCGAATATCCACGCTGTAACGGAAGTGCTCAGCGTGCCCTCGTGAGCGACGCCATTCCAATGGCTGACCGGCGTAGTCGCGCGCCAGACGCTCGATCACCACCACCGGGCTATGGACCGGTACCTGCAGCAACCGCGCATGTACGTCATTCACCGATTCGGCGGTCAGGGTTTCTTCGGCATAGGCGATCACCTGGCCGCACACTTCTTCGTAAATCGGATACAGCAATGGCCCCTTGCTGCTCAGGTCGATATCCAGCAACGCCTGGAAACGACTGCGCGGCAGCCAGATTTCTTCGGCCAGCACCGGTTTAACGTCGAGCAGACGCAGGCGGACAATGCGAATTACCGGGGCATCGAGCGGCAGCCTCAACGCCTCGGCTACCGCCGACGGTGCGGTCACCGGCTCGATGGACAGGATGCGACTCTCCGGCACCAGACGTTCGCCGGCAGCGGTTTGAAAACGGAAGAACCGGAACAGTGACGACTGAAACTGTGGCCGACGAATGAAAGTGCCGCGTCCTTGTTGACGTTCAAGAATACCCTCGCTGACCAACGCGTCGACCGCTTTGCGCACGGTACCGGTGGACAATTGGTATTCCGCCGAAAACGCGGCTTCGGTAGGAATAGCCTCCCCCGGACGCCAGCGATTATTGGCGATCTGCTCAGCCAAGTGGTCACGCAGGCGTTGGTAAAGCGGTAGCCGAACATCACTGGAAAGAGAACTCATCGACTTTATTCACCTTGTCATCTAGTCATCTATATGAATATGGGGCAAGTATTTCCCCCCTTGCAGGCTGGCTGTCAAGAAGGGGTAGAGCATCTTACTGACGAATGGCGCGTCGCCACCGAGTCAAGCACGCAGGCGATCACCAGACTCGATTAAAACCTGCAAGCCCCTCTCAAGATGAGACCTCCTGCCTCGACCGAGCCCCCTTGTCAGGAGCGCTCAAGGGGCTTACCCCTCCGATGGCGGGTCAAGATTATCGCCAAGGCATTCGATCCACATATCGAGCATCTCGTGTAATGCGATAACGCTCTCCGGACCGAGGCGCTCATTGAGTGCCTGTTGCGCCAGTTTCCACGCATGCTGACCTTCGGCGCGCTTCGCGCACCCTGCCTCGGTTACCTCGACAAGACGGCTGCGGGCATCGTCTCCCGCGCCAATCTTCAGCCAGCCGTGTGCCACAAGCGACTGCATGTTGCGCGTCAGCGTCGAAGCTTCCATTTGCATGCGCCTGGCGAGATCGCCCGGACGGATAGGCCCCAGCTTCACGACATGTGATAGCAGCGAATACTGCGTGTTCTTCAGCCCCGTCTCGCCGACGTAACGGTCGTAGTGACGCGTCACCATGCGATTGAGCTGGCGAAGCTTCAGATTGGTACATCCCTGCGGCTTGATGGCGTTCTTCATGTGATTTATTGTATCTACAATATTTGTATATGCAATTATCTATGACATAGGCGCTATCGATAAGCGCTCTTGAGACACTCTGACAAAAAGGACGACCATGGACCTCTACTACCTTGATGACCTCGTGCCTGGACAGCGATTTGGCGGGAATGCACGGGTACGCATTGAGAATGAACGGATCAAGTCGTTTGCCTCCGAGTTCGATCCCCAGTCATTTCACCTGGACGAGGGCGCTGCGAGCGCCTCGATCTTCCGAAGCCTGGCCGCGAGCGGTTGGCATACCGCCGCAGTCACGATGCGGTTGCTCGTGGACAGCGATTTCAAGCCTGCTGGCGGTATCGTCGGCGCTGGTATCGATGAATTGCGCTGGCCGCTTCCAGTACGTCACGGTGATGAATTGCGCGTGGAAAGCGAAGTGTTGGAGGTGCGGCCGTCGAAATCGAGGCCGGAGCAAGGGCTGGTCAAGCTACGCGCGACGACGCTGAACCAAGACGGGGCAATCGTCCAGATTTCCGTTAGCAACCTCGTGGTTCCGCGCTACGTGAAGCAGGAGAGCTGATCGGCACAGAGACGACAGACTTTGACAACATCATCCTGGCTTAATCAATGGAGCAAAGTATGAAATACACATCGTTTGGCAGGACTGGCCTGAGGGTTTCACAGGTCGCCCTCGGCACGGGAAACTTTGGCACTGGCTGGGGTTATGGTGCCGATCCCGATGCCAGCAAGGCGGTCTTCAACGCCTATGCCGAGGCCGGCGGCAACTTCATCGATACAGCAGATATCTATCAGTTCGGACAATCCGAAGAGTTCCTCGGTACCCTGCTCGAAGGGCGGCGCGAAAACTTCGTGCTCGCGACCAAATTCACCAACGGTGCAGCCCCCAACGCCGACAGACTGGTCACCGGAAATAGCCGCAAGGCCATGGTTGCTTCAGTAGAGGCGAGCCTCAAGCGGCTCAAGACGGATCGGATCGACATCTACTGGGCGCATCATCCCGATGGCGTCACACCAGCCGAGGAAATAGTCCGCGGTTTCGAGGACCTGGCACGCGCCGGCAAGATTCTCTATGCGGGCCTATCGAACTTCTCCGCTTGGCGGCTCGCCCGCGCGGTCACTCTGGCAGAACTCAGTCGTGCGGTCCCCATTGCGGCAGCGCAGTTTGAGCACAGCCTTGTACGTCGCGAACCCGAGGCTGACCTGTTTCCAGCGTCCAACGCACTCGGGTTGGGTGTCGTCACTTGGTCGCCGCTGGGCGGAGGGATGCTGACCGGCAAGTATCGCGAGGGCGAAAAGGGGCGTGCCGAAGGCTTCGGTGGCCGAGTGTTTCAACCCGAGAACTCGGCACAGCGCACACAGATACTCGACACCGTACTCGCCGTCGCAGGCGAACTTGGCGTCAGCGCAGGCCAGGTCGCCATTGCATGGGCCGGCACGCACGGAGCAGTTCCGATCCTCGGACCGCGTTCCCTAATCCAGCTCACCGACAACCTCGGCGCTCTGTCGCTTGAGCTTTCGGCTGAGCACATCAGTCGGCTTGATACCGTCAGCAGCCTCGTGCCCTCTGCGCCGGCAAGAAAGCCCGTTCTCTGGGCAGTTGATGATGCTGCTCGGATAGTCGCCTGAACCACGCTGGTAGCGATTAGGACATCCGCACAAGGGAGCAAGCGATGAATAGATGCACAATGCTCCTGGCAATCGGAACCTTGGAAACATCACGCAAAGCGCGTGCATCCTTCAAGCCGATTTCAGGGTAGGTACCGAGAGAAATACGCGATCGCTTCTCCACCCAAGAAAGCGGAAATGCCAGTATTTGACACCTTTCGGATTGACGAAAAGAGCGAGGCCGTCGTAGTCAGAAAGGTGTAGTCCTTCGCACAGGGTTTGGCGTTTCGGACCGCGGTATCGGTGAGGGCCATTGTACAGTTTCCGTCTCGTATGGATTTTCTTGTTGCTTAGTCAGCTTCCTAATCCTGCAGCTTATGCCCAAGGTCAGTGAAACTGTTGGCCTGCCAGTCCCAGCTCTGGACATCGCCTGCGTCGGGCGCAGGGGCTCCACCATATTCCATGGGGCGATCGATATAAGCCGTCATCAAACCACAGGCTCTGGCCGCCGCAAGGTCGCTGTGGTGGCACGCAACCAGGCACAGTTGCTGTGGCTCCAGGCCTAGCGCTTGTGCAGTGGTGAGATAGGCAACAGGGTCCGGTTTATAGGTTTGTGCAAACTCCGCCCCCAAAAGGGCATCCCACTGCAAACCGTTGTACCGGTTCATTGCGATCATCAATTCCACATTGGCATTCGACAAGGTCACAATTGGAAAGCGCCGGCGCAGTTGGGCCAGACCTTCAGCCACATCGGGCCAAGGGTCCAGGCGGCGCCAGGCATGGGCAAGCTTCCACAATACATCAGAGGCGATCTGGCTGACGTCCAGGCCGTGAGCCCCCAACAACTTCTGCAGCGTCTCGTAGTGCAACGTGTCCAGGACAACGAAACCTCTCTGGCCGCTGACGCACTCGCGCATTGCCGGCAGATACAACTCGCGCCATTGCAAGGCAAAATCCGCAGGGCTGACTGACGGCAGGTACTCAGACAGGAACGTGCTCGTTTCACGCGCAATACTCGAGTGCCAGTCAACAACGGTACCGAAGACGTCAAATGCCAAGGCTTGTGGAAGCGTCATTGGATTACTCCTCAGGTTATTACCGGGAAACCACTGTATTCAGTAACAGCTGGCTTTTCATTTTTGTAGTGTGATGCGGGTTGCACCGATGCAGCCCAGCGGGCAGGCCGCACGCTAGCGGGGTATGCGCACGGTCAGCGCAGTCCATAGCGCCCCAAGCAGCAGCAATACGCCTATGGCCAGAAAGCCAGTTACCAGGTCCCCGGTCGCCTCGGTCAGTTTGCCGATCAGCACCGGTGCGGCGAAGCCTCCGAGGTTACCCACCGATGCAACGATGGCGATGCCAACCGCCGCGGCCGACGGCACCAGCATGCGTGTCGGAATGGTCCAGCTAAGCGGGCACACCGGCAAGGATACCGACATGGGCGATGCTCAGCCCGATCAACAGGCCTGCCACGTTACCCAGTTGGCTGGCAATCACGGCATAGCCAATGGCAGCCAAAGTAAAACAGGCCGCCAGGTGCCAGCGGCGCTCCCGAGTCCTGTCCGAGTGACGACATATCAGCAACATGGCAATCGCGCCGACCAGATTCGGCACGGCCACTAGCAAGCCAATTTCGGCGCTGGACTTGACCCCTGCCTGACTGAACAGAGTGGGCATCCAGAACGACACGCCATAGCCGCCGCACACCAGTAGGAAGTAGATCCAGGCACTGTTCCAACTCCAGAAATTGAGCAAGCCAGCCTTCACGGAAGTCTTCGGCCGTTCCTGGCTACCCAGGCTGATCTTGAGCACCTGGCGCTCCCGCGCGCTGAGCCAGAGGGCCTGGTCGGGACGATCGGTCAGTAGCAGGTAAATGCCCACACCGACCAGCAGGCAAGGCAGCCCCGTCGCGATCATCAGCCACTGCCAACCCGCCAGCCCCGCATAGCCTTCGAGGAATTCCATGATCGCCCCGCAGACGGGTCCGCCAATCACCCCGGAAATGGCAAGCCCGGTCATGAACAGCGCCATCATCCGCCCGCGATGGGAAGGGGGAAACCAGTAGGTCATGAACAGGACCACACCGGGAAAGAATCCGGCCTCGGCGAAGCCGATAAAGAAACGGATCAGGTAGAACTCCAGCGGTGTAGTGACGAAGGCCACGGCGGCCGTGGCCAGACCCCAAGTGAGCATGATAAGCGGTACCCAACGTCGGGCACCGATACGCTCGAGAATCATGTTGCTGGGCACTTCGAAGAAGAAGTAGCCGATGAAGAACATGCCGGCACCCACACCGAAAGCCACATCATCGAGGCCGAGGGCATGACTCATCTGCAGTTTGGCAAAGGAGATGTTGACCCGGTCAATGAAGTTGATCACGTAGGCCAGGAACAGGATGGGTATCAGCCGCCATGCTGCCTTGCGTACAACGGCATCGATCTCAGCAGGCAGGGCACGGGCATTAGGGACGTCGCTACCCGACGCCGCGGTATCGATCTCGCTCATTTCTTATTCTCCGGAGCGCTGCCGACTGGAGCTGACTACGCCCCGGCCCGCCCACCCTCTCTTGTAATGGGCTGAGCCCCGGAGCCAGGTTCGGTTCCGGGGCATGCAAGCAGGTTGCGTCTCTATGCTTCGAGTCGTTTTCAGCTCTTGTAGCTCGGGTCGAGCCGATCCAGCTTGCGCAGCAGCGCGGGCCAGGCGATATCGGGCCCCATGCCGCTGGTGGCGACTTGGAATACCTCGTCGAGCCCCTGACGAATAAAGGGATCGATCTCGATCAGCTTGCCACCGGTCTGAGCGTCGATCTGGATCCGGCAGGCGTTCTCGAAGGTATACATCTTCAGGAAGGCATCCGGCACGCTACGCCCCACCACCAGCAAGCCATGGTTGCGCAGCATCAGGTAGTTCGCATTGCCCAGATCGGCCTGCAGCCGCGGCTTCTCGTCATCACGCAGGGCAACCCCCTCGTAGTCGTGGTAGGCCAGCGAGTTGAGCACGAAGATGGACTGCTGACTGATCGGCAGCACACCGCACTCTTGCGCACTGACACCCACGCCACTGCGCGTATGAGTGTGCAGCACGCAGTGCGCATCTTCGCGCACGGCATGGATGGCGCTATGGATGGTGAACCCGGCCGGCGTCACTGGGAATGGCGAGTCGCTGAGCTTGTTGCACTCGGCATCTACCCGGATCAGGCTGGAAGCCGTGATCTCTTCGAACAACAACCCGTAAGGGTTCAGCAGGAACTGCTGCTTTTCGCCAGGCGCGACGGGCAAGGGCACGCTGATGTGTGTGAACACCAGGTCAGTCCAGCCGTACAGGGCAACCAGCCGGTAGCAGGCCGCCAAGTCCACTCGCAGGCGCCACTCGGCCTCACTGACCTTGTCTTTCACGGATTCGATTTGCATGGTTCTTTCCTTCGCCACTGATCGTTCAACCCTGTTGTTCGGCCAGATCCATCGCAGCCATGTAAAGGCTCTGCTTGGGCTTGACAAACACTTGGCGCAGCATGGGCGCGAAGAAGTCGAGCGGGAGGATTTCGCCTTCGGGATCGAAGGCGGGATTGTCGTACAGGTCGACGAACTCGCGAGTACGTTCGTAGTACGGATGCTCGGCGAACATCTCCCGCATGTTCCGATCCATGCCGATATAGTGGAAGAAGTTGTTGCCCTGGAACACACCGTGATTCTGGACCATCCAGTGGTTGGCTTCGCTAACGAAGGGTTTGAGGATAGAGGCCGCCACTTCGGGATGGTTGAAGGAACCCAGTGTGTCGCCGAGGTCGTGCAGCAGGGCGCAGACCACATATTCCTCGTCACGGCCGTCGAGATGGGCCAGGGTTGCCGTCTGCAGGCTATGGCTGAGACGATCGATGGGGAAACCGGAGTAGTCGCCATCCAGTAGCTTCAGATGCGCCAAGACCCGATTGGGCAGCTCCTTGGTGAAGTGCTGGAACTCCGCACCGATGATGTCCCAGTCAGCCTGGGTACTCTGGTCCATGCGGGTGAAGGTGGCGTGCTGACTCATGGGGCTGTTCCTCGACGTTAATGCGCCATGCCGGCGCGATGTTGTTGTAGTCGTCGTATCCAGTAGCGGAAGGTCCGCCTGACCGGTAGGCAGGCCAACTCCCGGACGGACGCTGGCGCTCTTGCCGATACACTATTAGCGGCCTATATTCGCGTCTAATGCATTTTTCTCAGGAATCTAATGCGTTGAAGGCATCAATTGACCTGAAGCGTCTACATCATCTGGAGTTGCTGGCCGAGGAATTGAACTTCTCCCGGGCGGCTGACCGCGCACACCTCTCGCAAACAGCCTTCAGCCGCAGCATTCAGTCGCTGGAAGCCGAGTTCGGCCTACGCCTGTTCGACCGTGACACGCGTTCAGTGCGACCGACCCCCGCCGGCCGCTACCTGATCGTCAAGGCAAAGATGCTTCTTGGACGCGCGCGCGATCTGGCGGACGAGGTCTACTACCTGTCCCACGCGGAACGCGGAGAATTGAACTTCGGGGCCAGCCTGCTGGCCATGGGCGGACCGCTGCGTCATGCCCTGATCGAACTGAAACGGCATTGTCCTCGCCTCAGGCTGCACATTGAAGCCAGCCAGACGCCCAACCTGCAACTGCACTTGGAACAGGAACACATCGAGTTTTTCGTCGCCTACCCAGGCGAGTTAGAACTGGACGGTCGTTTCGACCTGACCTGGCTGCCGGCCGAGCCCGCCTCCCTCTACTGCCGACCTGAGCATCCACTGCTTCAGCAGGGTACACCCCCGTCACCGACGCAGGTGCCGGGGTATCCCTGGTCCGCCGTGATGCTCGACAAGTCGCTCGCCCCGCGCCTGCGTGCGATGTTCGGCATGAAACCGAATCAGGCGCTGCCGGTGGAACTGTCCTGTGACAACCTGTCGTTGCTGCGCGACCTGACGTTGTGCAGCGACAACATCCTGTTCACCTGGAGCTCCTGGCTCGATGGCGACGACCGTAACGGCGGCCTGGTGAACCTCGGCTCCCTGCTACGTCCCGGACTTTCGCCATCGGACATGAATATCGAGTGCGCCATCGTGCAACTGGCGGGACGCACCCTGTCACCGCCAGCGCGGCGTCTGGTGGACCTGATCCTGACACCGGCCTGATTGGCCGAAGAGACCGGTTGCGCAGGGGCCATTGCAGGCCCGTCGCGACCGGCCACCGGTAGACTCATGTCAACTCCCGGATCTTGCGGCGCAGATTTTTTCCGCCCCCGGCCGGTCCCGTTTCACCACCTGGACAGCAGGCCTACCATTTTCGGCTCACCGACTATGGCGGCCTGCCGCGCGACAACTGGCGAAGAAATGCCGCCGATATTTTTATCGAGAGTCGTCGCTCACTGCCTGTTTTCAGGAAGTAGTTTATCGTCGATCCTCCCTTTAGCGGGACGACTAGACTTGTTCTCATCCAGTCCACTAGCTTGCGGCGATGAGCAACATGGATCGGGGGTGGCAGAAAAAACAGCGCTGATCAGTGACGTATTTCACAAGTGGATGATCGCTCAGCGTCATTTTTTCTGACGGAACGAACATACCCTTGGGCATTCAACTTGACCTACCAATTGCATCGGATTGGCCAACTCGATTCGTGGAACCTACGGGTCTGAGGAGAAGCGATCAAACTCCCTGATAAAAAATCCCCGACTTCTGCCATCGGCTTCAAGTGGGCTCCACACAAGAGAACCCACCTTGAACCCAGGGTTGCAGATGAGCCTCATGCTGACGTAACTCGTGCTCGCGTTGTTGCGCCTGAAACACGCGATGGTAGTGGAAACACCGCGCCCCTTCACGCACGTCAGGCAAGGCAGCACCCGCTCTTCAAGAAAAATTGCAAACTAACTTTTACTTTCAATCCCAAAAACCATTGGGTAGATCCCATGACGTCATTATCCAGGGAATGCGTGTGCCAATTCCCTAGCACTACATAACTTGGTAATAAAGTGCTTCTCAATGCACGTTCAATCCGAGCCCTCATCCATAGATGAGTGACAAACGTGACGTGCTACGTCGCGTGAAGGGAACGATTCAGGATGCAGGCAGCGAGGAGCACAGCCATGCTGTGCAAGATCGATGCTAACAGCAGATGCGAATTCCGTTAGCCATACAGTGCTGACTCAGAGGCCGAGCGAGTTCTTTCCGTATCTAAGCACACAGACACGAGGGGCTTGGACTTGCCTCTTCAAAACCGGACACCAACTCCCCGTTAAATTGATGCCACTGCCAAGCGCCTGAACTCCCTCGGTGAGCGATAGTTCAAGGCGCTATGCGGATGGTGCTCGTTGTAATGTTCGAAGGCAATAGCCACGTTACGCAGCGCCGTTTCTCGATCCGGCTTGGGCATGTGCGCCACGTAGTCACGCTTGATCGTCTTCACGACGCTCTCTGCCATGCCATTACTCTGTGGGCTACGCACCGGTGTGGTCACCGGCTGCAAGCCGATCTGTCGAGCAAACAGACGCGTCTGTTCGGCGGTGTAGGCCGAACCGTTATCGCTGAGCCATTGCACCGGCGTGGTCGGCAGTTGATCACCGGATATCATCGCCACTGTACCCGGTCGGGCTGGCGACCCAGCCGATGGCCTCGCGATCACAACAGTCCAGGGCGAAGGTCACGCTCAGTTTGGCGCCGTCCTCGCAACGGAACTCAAAGCCGTCTGAACACCAACGCGTATCGCTGGTTTTCACCGCAATACGGCCTTCGTGCCGGCTCGGCACGCCGGGTTGTTTGATCCGGCGTTCAAGCAGCAGGTTGTGATCACGCATCACCCGGTAAACCCGCTTCAAGTTGATCGCGGGTAGCAACTGGGTTTCACGGGCGCGACGCAGCAATCCCCAGACTCGACGGTAGCCATAGCTGGGCAGTTCACTGACCTGCTGTTGGATTTCGATCACCAAATCAGCATCGTTCACAGGTCTGCTTCGCCGTACTTTGGGCGATACCGATTGCTTGATTCGAACCGTTAATTGCGAGCGCGTCACACCGAGACATTCGCTGACCAGCTTCACTGGTCGTCCCCCGGCAACAAGGGTGAGTGCGCAATCCATTTTCGCGATCGGGCGATCTCCACGGCCTCTTTGAGGATTTCTGCTTCCATCGTTTTCTTGCCCAGCATCCGTTGCAGTTCACGGATCTGCTTGAGCGCATCGCTCAACTCGGAGGCAGGCACCACGGCTTCGCCTGCACTGACCGCCGACAGGCTGCCGTCCTGATACAGCTTGCGCCACAGGAATAACTGGTTGGCATTGATGCCGTTGCGCCGAGCCACCACCGAAACGCTTTGCCCTGGCTCAAGACTCTCGCGAACCATGGCCAGTTTTTGCTCTGGGCTCCAGCGGCATCGCCGCTCCTGGCCCAAAAGCTCCCCACTCTTATCGTTGCTATTAGTCATAAACATAACCGTTTGCCTATCCCTTATCGTAAGGGGGAAACGGTGTCCTGTCTTTCATGGGGCTCGTTCACAGCCAAACATCCTTCCCTCGATCAGCATATGGGACGGATAGCTGACCCACTAAATTGCAACGGCTGCCGAAGAACAAAGTGCAGTCGCTGACGATATCAACTGCAACATCACCAGTGTTCGAATGGTCACGCAGGTGCTCAATGACAAAGCCGGGGTCAAACCTGCTTCAGGTCGACTCTGCAACTTTCATCGCCGTCTAGGACTCTGGGGGAAATACGCCGGAGGGTTTGCCTCAGCGGCGATAGACGTCGAAGAAGTAGGTCGGCGCCACCCGCTGGAAACCTGTCATGGCTTAAGCTCTTCCAAAAACGTGCCGGTGATTATGATGTCAATCATAATCTTCAGGCTTTGATGATGATCGACATCAATGTATATTGACCGCCTGTTTGTTGTCGTAAACAAAAGGCAGGTGGATATGAAGGTCAGCAAAGCCCAGGTACAAGTGAATCGGGCGCAAATTGTCGCAACGGCCTCTCTCCTGTTTCGTGAGCGTGGCTATGACGGCGAGGGGGTGGTGAATCTGATGGCGGCGGCCGGCTTCACACATGGAGGGTTCTACAAGCACTTCCGCTCCAAGGCCGACCTGATAGCTGAAGCAACAGCGATCGGGCTTGCGCAGACCCAGGCCAATAGCGAAGTCCTCGACATCAACGAGTTCTTAGATTTTTATGTGTCACGAGATCACCGTGATGCCCGGAGTGTCGGTTGTACAATGGCAGCCCTTTGCGGGGACGCTGCGCGTCAACCTGAGGAGATCAAGGCGAAGTTTGCTGGCGGGCTCGAAAGCATGCTGGCTGCCCTTGAGCGTGAGGGCGCAACCCTGGCCGTGGCGGATCAGCACAACTTACGAGCAAAGATGAATGACATGCAGGCCCATGCGATCGGTGCGGTCGTATTGGCGTGCCTGTCTGGATGACTCCGCCCTGGCGGATGAGATTCTGGAGGTATGCCGCGCGGAAATTATCGCGCCCCTCTTGCCGTCGGTGACCATCTAGCTGTCCGAGGTATTCAGGCTTATTAAGTCAACGCCGTGCGCGACGAGGTCCTGACCTATCCGCCTGGCATGAAGGCGTTAAAAATCAAAGGTAGATATTTTACGTAAAGTTAAATGGAATGACCTCATCGAGTAAAAAATCCGAATAACACAGGCACTACCAGCAGTTTTCAGCAGGTAGGCGATGTAGAGATGTTTCGCGGGAGGCCGATCCATAAGGAATGGAGATCCGTTCGCACATGTCTTCAAACAACTTTAACCCGCAGGCTAAAATCTTCTATCGACCCATCGACGCAGCATTGCGTTGGTGCAACCTCATTCGTTACGAAGCGCAGGTCCTGCAGGCTGCTGGGTCCAGCCCGGAGAAGCTCAGGATCCTGTTTCCCCAGTGGCCTTGCCTGCACGCCAATACCGAAAAAATCTATGATGCCGTCCGCCATGGCGAATTACCGTATGGTTATCTCGGTATCTCGGTACCCTTGGGCACTCCCGTGGAGCCTACTTTGTTGACGGTACGACATTCTGATTTGCGTTATTGGATGCAGATCCACTATCCCGATCAGCGGCCCGTTTTTTTGTTCTCGTCAGTCGATGACACTCAGGACAACATCAGCCTGGGTGTTTACTTTGCACTCCAGGCCGAGCGTGATGCCCTCCTTCGAGAGCGCGATGCTCTAAAACGTCAGCTCCAAGATGTCGAAGCTGACCTTCAGGCACTAGGACTTGAACAGGAAAGCCTTAAAACGCTGGTAAAAACGCAGGGACAGCTCAGCGATCGTAGTGAACACACCTACCTGCAGATCATCGGTGCCTTGATCAACACCGTCTTGGACGTGTCGCCCGCAGGTAAACCTCTTTCCGTGTTCAAGAGTCAAGCCGCAATCGTCGATGCTTTGACCGCGCGCCACAATGACATTTCCGGTCTCAGCAAACGAACGCTAGATAAAAAATTCGCGGCAGCCAATCGCGCTCTAAAAAAAACCACCTAAACCAAATCATTGCACTGCAACCCACCGGCTTGCGGTGCAATGACTCTCTCCCATTTCTGCTATTCACTTCAGGTCACTTCCCACCACGCGCCAATCGGCGCCAGGAGTGACCAGCATGTCCAGCCAATCCTCACTCATAGTTGAAGTGCCACAACCTCAAATCGAACGTCACATCATGCGGCGCGACGAGGTGGAGCGAAAAACTGGCTTCAAACGCGCGCACATCTACAACCTGATGAAGGAAGGTAAATTCCCTCAGGCCAAGCGCATCGGTCTGCGCGCGGTCGGTTGGGACTCACTGGAAATTGAGCAGTGGGTCGCTGAGCGCTTAGGCCAGCAGGTCTGATGTGATGCGCGTGGTATCGGTGGTTTCCACTAAAGGTGGGGTAGGCAAAACCACAGTTGCGGCCAATCTCGGTGGACTGCTGGCGGATGTTGGTCTACGCGTCCTGCTGCTCGATCTAGATAGCCAACCCACCCTCTCCAGCTATTACGCCTTGAGTCAGAAAGCTGTTGCTGGTGCATACCAGCTCATTGCACTCAACTTAACAGCGCCTGCGCAGATTGTTTCCAGGACAGTGATTGCGGGGCTCGACCTGATCATCTCCAACGACGATCAAGGCCAGCTGAGTTCATTGCTGCTTCACGCCCCTGACGGGCGATTACGGCTGCGCAATTTGCTCGACAGTTTCCGCCCCCGTTATGACCTGCTTTTGATCGACACCCAAGGCGCACGTAGTGTGATGCTTGAGATGGCCATCCTTGCCTCCGATCTCGCCCTTTCTCCCATCACGCCGGAAATGCTCGCCGCCCGCGAACTGCGCCGCGGCACTTTGAAGCTGTTCAGTGAGCTCGAACCATTCCGTCACCTAGGCATTACACCACCACCGTTGCGACTGCTGCTAAACCAGGTGAACGCCATTCGAATAGACACCCGAATGATCATCCGTGGCCTGCGCGAGACCTTCGCTGGGGCTACCAACATCTCAGTTCTAGACACCGTAATTCCAAACCGAGTGGCGTATCTCAATGCCGCCTCCCTTGGTCTGCCGGTCCACCGAATCGAGGCCCATCGGTCACGCGAACGACGCTCGCCATCAGCGCTGGAAACCATGCAAGCGCTGTCCATCGAACTGTTTCCGGAATGGCGCGAAGCGATCTCGACGGTGAGCAGATACGCGGAGGTTCGATGAGACGAATCGATAAGCCCACATTTCTCGCCAAGTCATTTTGTTTACTCGACCTTGAAGCCAACAGTGTTTGGCAAGGAGTCTTTTGATGTTGGATCAGTTTCCCATCATCGTTCAGCCATCCATTCGACCACTCCACCCACCTTGCGAGGAGTACTGCACCGTGGTCTTCCGTCTGCAGGGTGGGCGCTCGGCCATGGGGTGGTTCCTCGCAGAACTGTCCCAACATTTCGAAAGCTCGGGGACCGCCAAGATCGTCAAGTTCGAAGTCGGTGACCATTTGTGTAACCGGCGTTGACTGAGGTAGTTCCGATGAAGAAGCTCAGTCAGGAGGAGATCACCGACCAGTTGCTGAAGGAGCACTTCCCTAGTGGTCCAGAACTGGAGCGGCTGTCCGATCCACTTACCGATACGCCCATGCTGGTCACTCTGGAGCAGTTGCGGCCCTACGAACACAACCCGCGCTTCATCCGAAATCCGCTTTACGATGATATCAAAGCCTCGATCCGTGAGCGCGGGCTGGATCAACCACCGCCGATTACCCGCCGCCCGGGTGAAACCTGTTTCATTATCCGCAACGGCGGTAATACGCGATTGGCGATTCTCGGCGAGCTGTGGCAGGAAACTCGTGACGAGCGCTTCTTCCGCATTCATTGCTTGTTCCGACCGTGGACCAATGAACTCAGCGTCCTGCTCGGCCATCTGGCCGAAAGCGATCTGCACGGCCAACTCACCTTCATCGAGCGTGCGCTAGCGGTAGCCAAACTCAAAACCATGCTCGAACCAGAGGGAATTGTGCTCTCGCAACGTGAGCTGGCACGACGTCTTGCCGCGGGAGGCTATCCAATTTCGCAGTCACACATCAGCCGGATGCTGGACACCCTCGAACACTTACTGCCCGCCATTCCACAAACCCTGTATGCCGGCTTGGGGAAGCCCCAGATCGAACGCCTGATCGCTCTGCGTAGTCAGGCAGAGCGAACCTGGAACCGTTATCCAACCGCGCCCCTCATGTTCGCCGAGTTTTGGCTCGAGACCCTGAGCTACTTCGATACCGAACCGGAGTCCTTCGATCTTGAGAAAATCCAGGATGAAATGCTCGAACGCATGAGCCGCTTCCTCGGACAGTCCTACCGTATGTTGGCCCTGGAGCTGAGCGATACCCAACGGGTCATCTCGATGCCTGGCGATGTCGTCGTCACGCCCTCAGAGAACAAGCATCTGTCGAGTGTTGATGGAGCTGCGGCGGGACCTACCACCTCCAAGTCCCATCCAACATCAACCGGGACCGGGCTCCAGACCAAAACAGCACGAGAGGAGCTGCTCACACCACCCGAAACAAATGTCGTATCAGCAGTCAGCCCTCCGTCACGTGTCCAACAGATTCGCGAACAGATTGATCGCGACACTGCTACTGAAGTAACAGCAACCGTTGACACCTGCTCGATCGACGACATCTGGATCATCGCACCAACACTGGATACCCCCGAACAACTGCGTTTAGCCATTGCCGGACTGGTACGGGAAATGGCGGTCTATACCGGACACCCCGAAAGCATCATCGATCAGAAGTATGGCTTGGGCTTCACCTTGAACATCGAGCAACTTGATCTTACAGCGCCTCGTGCGACCGGCGTTCATCTACTGCTCCTGGCCCTGTTGCGCGCTCAAGACGACGTGAACTGGGAGGATCGCAAGCAACTCCCTTCAGCCCTGTTCGGTCAGTTGTTGCTGGGGATCTATCAACTCCCTCTGGCAGATCGTCCCGCCGTGGATGTGGGATTGGAGCGACTACCCGACAATCTGTTAATCAAACTCTTTCGCCTGATCCGCCTGGCCCGCCGCCTGATCGACTTAACGCTTACCCCTGCAGACAACACAACGAGGGAACTGCCATGAGCCTGTCCTTCAATGTACTCAACCAAGCCATGCTGACCCAGGTGCTGCATGAGCTGCGCCTGGGTAATCTGCAACGCTGTAAGGCACTCGGACTGGGCGAGGACGACATCTACCTGTTGCAATCCTTACCACCCACCACACTGTCACGCCTTGCCCATGCCACCGTCCCCTGGGTTGAGGTCAAGATTGACTCGCCGGTGCTGCATCGGTTGATCGAACAAGCCGAACGCGACGAGCAGAACGAGCGCTTGATCAACCGAGCGCTCAAGCTCGGCGCCAGCAGCACCATCATGTATCAGTGCTTCGGTTTGGCACATTCGGAAACCGCCTTGCGCCGACGTCTGCTCAAGATAGAAACCCGTAAGGGCCGCCCTCAGCATTTAAGCGAAGCGCAGGAACATGCGCTCTGGCAGCGATGGTGCCAGTTACGAGATCAGGATGGTGCCGAGGATCAGCTCGACGCCATGATGATGCTAGCGGAGGAGCAAAAAATCAGCTTGACCATCGTTTGGCAGCAGATCGACCAGTACAGCAACGGAACATGAACACCGCCCCTTCCAGTCGCTGGCAGCGTGTCCTGCAGCAATGCACCCAGCAGTTGAGTGAACGCTGGCCCTCGCGTCCTACCACTGAGCAACCCTCCAACCAGGCGCTGCAGGCTGGCTTTATATTCAGTGGCCAGTCACACGAAGTCGTGCCGCGTCGGCTGCTGTTGGATAATCGCCTGACGCCATTGGAACGTAATGCCTGGCAGGTGTTTCGACTCATGCTGCAAGGCCAGGCCGTGGTCACGCCGCACTATGAGGATTTGCAGCCTTACCTGTCGAGTGTGCCCTACGGTGCATCAGCTTCCCGTGAAAGCATCGCTCGCGTCTTGATGATGCTCAGACTTACTCGCTGGCTCAGCTTGGTGAGTCGCGGCCGCGATCAGCTCAGCGGACGTCATCAAGGTTCACTGTATGTTCTGCACGATGAGCCGTTAACCCCCGCCGAAGCCATGGAACTGGATCAGGATTACCTGGAGCTGGTCGGACATGCCCTCGCTCATGCCACCAAGGCGGTGCGTATTGTCGCCCATCACGTTGTGGAAGAAGTCCGCCAGGACACGAATATCGATCAGGATCGGTTACCGACGCGGCTCGACAGTTGGGGCGAACATTGGACGCAGCAAGGATTGGATCAAGCAATCGATGAGGCGTTACACGATTCCGAACTGGGAGAAGATCACCACGTTCGGAATCGTGCAGGTCCTCGTTCGGAATCCGAACCGGGCCTGAACGCCAGCATTTCCAGCACCGTTCGGAATCCGAACGCCGCCTGTACTGTATTAAAAGAAAGTATTTGTACTGTACCGCGCGCGACCCCAGCGGTGGATAACCTGCACTGGCCCGATCCGCTGCTCCTGAGCCCAAGCGAGCGTCAGGCTGTCGCCGTGGCGCTGAACAAGCTCAAACCAGCGGATCGGCAGGCGGTGCTCAACGAAGCGGGGGCACGCTGTACGGCAGGAAGCGTCCGCAAGCCAGCGGCCTATCTGATGGGCCTGATCCAGCGTGCGCTGAAAGGCGACTTTCGTCCTTGGGCAGGTCAGGCCGAACCGTCACCCACTGCAGAACCGCCCCCACCAGCACCGTCGCGCCTGCCCCGACAACAGGGCGAACCCGCTTCCGCACTCGCCCAAGCGTGCTTGAATGAGCTGCGCCAATTGCGTGGCAAACGGCCTGGACCTCAGTAGATTTGATGCCACTGGCATCAAATCTACTGAGGTCTACTGTGCGACCGCAACGGGCCGAATCAGCGCAATCCGGACGATACGGCCATCTCCATCCAAGGCAATGATGCCACTGGCATCACTCGCGAACGTCTGCGCAATCAATCCTCTCACACCAAACCGAACAGACGGCATTCAGCTTTTTGGCTGCCCTTGCCCCTCATCTGTCGCAACGTTTCCGTCCAAGCTAATGCGAGGACAACACCGTGGCCGATCACTATCAACTCAACCTGGGTTCATTGCGCAGCAGCATCACCCTGACCCTACACACTCACCACGCCGCCCGGATCTGGCAAGGTCGAGCCGCACGCGAAGGCGTCCACTCGATCATGGGTATGGCCGGCTACATCAGTGTCACCAACCTGATCAAACAAACCGCAGCCCAGGACGATCCCTATGCTGACTGGGCCATCGTGCAACTCGAAGAAAAACTGATGCAAGCCAAAGCTGGGATGCTGGAACTGACCCAACAGCTGGATCGAATCAGACAGGACCTGCCGACACAGATCGACATGAGCGACAACCTCAATATCCACCCCGTCACTTTGCCGTTGTACATCGGCAGCCAGCTGGGTTTTCTTGCGGTCTACCTGTTGACCGACTACGACACCCTGGTGCGTCGTACGCTATTGGCCCATCACACCGCCCTGATTGGCCGCGTCGACATGGAAGCTTGGATCGACGACGGCGCCCATCTGCTGCGCAGCCTGTTCGGCCAGGCCCAGCGCTATCGGCATGCCGGCGTTACCCGTGATGACATGGCGGCGAACAATGCCCGTGCCATAGCGGCCATCGAGAAAATGGGTTTTCCCCCGATGGACATTCTTGAGGGACATCGCCGCTCCCAGTTCGCGCCGCCAATCATTCGTCGTGGTGCGGTGGCAGTGGATGACGCTGACGCGTTGGCAGAGGAAACGGGAGCCCCATCTGCAACAGTGGATAAGCCGGAGGACGAAGCATGAATCACCTGACCTCGGCTCAACCAGTGCCCTTCGAAGCGTTGACACCGGATGCCTATCGACAGCTCGAACACGCAGCCTCTCTAAAAGGCCTTTTAAAGCCCTTTAAGGGTAAGGGGGAGTTGGAACACCTGGCGCAGGTGGCGAGGGAAATCGAGGCGCAGTTAAGTCACCTGATGGAGGCTGTGGTGCAGCAGGCCGGACAACCTCCTTACTCACTGCTGGATATTCGATTGGTGCTGCAGAACACCAGCGCTGGCAGCACCTTTTTGCGTTGGCGCACCCGTGATTTTGCCCGTATGGGGGTTGCGGTCTGGGAACGCCAGGTCTCCAACAAAGCCCTGCCGCAGGCCGTACGCGAGGGATTGCAACGTTTCGAATGCGAGCGCATTGCACTGAACTTGCAGATGAGCGTGGTGCATTCGCTCTACCGCCAGGCCTCAACCTGCGCGATCAAAATGGCCAGTGCCGAACGGTTACTGTGCCAACTCACCACCGCAGTGGAGCTATCACGATGAGTACTTTTTTTGTCGGCGAAGGCAATATAGGCAGTGCGCCAGAGTTTCAAGAGTTTCCATCAGGCAATGACGAGCCACGACGCTTGCTGCGGCTGAATGTTTACTTCGACAACCCCGTGCCACGCGAAGGCAGCTATGAAGATCGAGGCGGCTATTGGGCGCCGGTTGAGCTCTGGCACCGCGATGCTGAACACTGGAGCACGCTGTACCAGAAAGGCATGCGCGTGTTGGTCGAAGGCCGCACCGTGCGCGATGAGTGGGAGGACAGCGAAGACAATGCGCGGGTGACCTTCAAGATCGAGGCCCGTCGAATCGGCATCCTACCTCACCGGGTGCACAGTGTGGTCATGCGGGAACGCTCCAGTGAACCGGCGGCATCTGCGACGCACGTCGGGCAAAACACTGAGCAAGCCAGTTCAGCTACGTCCAAACCCAGAAAGCGCAGAGGACAGGCATCTACGAACTGACTTCGGGCATAAAAATTGCGCCTTTGCGCGAAGTTGCTGGTTGTTATTACTCGCTGTTCGTGTAGATCCACACTATCGTCCACGCTACAATCGGCTAGCGGCCTCGGACCATTTATGCCCGTCCTCACCGACTAATATGAGGAACCTGCCATTCAGGTTTCTCATATCTCGCCACCGCTGTTTCCAACAACGCTGCTCCGAACTCAATCCGGAGCAGTTCCATGCGTCTCTTCCTCTGCGAGAAACCTTCCCAAGGTCGTGACATCGCCAAGGTTCTCGGAGCCACTCGGCGCGGTGATGGTTGCCTTATCGGCACCGTTTCAACCGTCACCTGGTGTATCGGCCATCTGCTCGAGACAGCCCCACCTGAAGCCTATGGCGATCAGTACAAATCCTGGTCGTTGGCTCATCTACCGATCATTCCCACGCAGTGGCAGGTTGAGGTCAAACCCAAAACTGCGGCACAGTTCAAAGTCATCAAGCGCCTGCTCAGTGAAGCCTCCGCTGTCGTGATCGCGACCGACGCCGACCGCGAAGGTGAAATGATTGCCCGCGAGTTACTCGAACTCTGCCGGTATCGAGGTCCCGTTGAGCGGCTCTGGTTGTCCGCACTCAACGAGGCCTCGATTCGCAAAGCACTGTCCTCGCTGAAGTCTGGACAGGAGACCTTCCCGCTCTACCACTCGGCCCTGGCCCGCAGCCGCGCCGACTGGCTGATCGGCATGAACCTGAGTCGTTTGTTTACCCTCCTTGGTCGGCGGGTGGGCTACGACGGCGTACTGTCGGTTGGACGCGTCCAGACACCCACTTTACGTCTGGTGGTCGATCGGGATCGCGCGATTGCCAGCTTCGTCTCGGTGCCCTACTGGGAAGTGGAGGTGCGCCTGTCCTCCATGGGGCAACCATTCACTGCATCGTGGCAACCACCCAGCTCAGGACGAGATGAGGCCGGTCGTTGCCTGCAGCAGACGCTTGCCCGTCAGACGGCCCAAGCGATATCTTGCAGTAAGACCGCCACAGTCCTCTCGCTGCAGACTGAGCATTCCCGCGAAGCGCCACCCCTGCCGTTCGATCTGAGCACACTGCAAGAAGTCTGTTCACGCAAGCTGGGACTAGGCGCCCAGGAAACCCTGAACATCGCCCAGGCTCTGTACGAAACCCACAAAGCCACCACCTACCCGCGCAGCGATTGCCGCTATTTACCAGAGAGTATGTTCAACGAGGTACCCGCAGTATTCGATGCCCTGCTCAAAACGGATCCCGCGCTGCAGCCCGCATTGGGAAAACTCGATCAATCACTGCACTCCCGCGTGTGGAACGATGCCAAGGTCACCGCGCACCACGCCATCATCCCCACCACCGAGCCGGCGAACCTTGCGCGGATGTCCGAACAAGAACGCCAAGTCTACGAACTGATCCGTAGCCACTACCTCGCACAATTTCTGCCGCATCATGAGTTTGATCGGACCCAGGTCGAACTGCAGTGTGGCGAAGAACGATTGACCGCTGTGGGCAAACAGATCCTGGTCCAGGGCTGGAAAGGCTTGCTCTACGAAAACACCGAAGACGATGAGCCCAGTCACAAGTCCCAAGTATTGCCCGTCTTGCTACAAGGTACTCAGTGCGCAGTGGACGACGTCGAACTCAAGTCCATGCGCACTGCCGCTCCCAAACCTCTCACTGAGGGCGATCTGATCAAGGCCATGAAAAATGTGGCCAAGCTGGTCAACGACCCACGCCTGAAACAGAAACTTCGGGACACCACCGGTATCGGTACCGAAGCCACGCGAGCCGGCATCATCAAAGGGTTGATTGATCGCGGTTATTTGCTGAAGAAAAAACGCGCCTTGATGGCCTCCGCAGCGGCCCATACCCTGATCGAGGCGGTACCCGCTGCGATCGCAGATCCAGGTATGACCGCAATCTGGGAACAGGCTTTGGACGAAATCGAAGCGGGACGTCTGACTCTTGATACGTTCGTCGCCAAGCAGGCGAACTGGATTGCACAATTGGTCGAACACTGTGACCCACTCACCTTCGCGGTACCTGTCGAAGCCGGCCCGACCTGCCCCATTTGCAACGCCTCAATGCTCAGGAGAAAGGGGAAATCAGGGCCGTTCTGGTCATGCTCCCACTACCCCGACTGTAAGGGCACTGTGTCGGTCAGTAAAAATACGCGTCGCCCATGACGCACCATTGAAGATCAACATGAATATTGGGGCGATCTACCGGTCAGTGCATCATCAACGGCGACTCATCCCTCTCTAAATCGCTTAGGGGTTGCCCGATCTCACGGGCCAAGGCGATGCCTGTCGAAATCCATATCTGCCCCAGTTCGTTGAACGCTTTCAGGTGAGCAGGATTTTCGTTGAGCCAATGAACAAGGCTATCGAAGTGTTCGGGGTTATCCGGGCAATCATGGATCTTGATGAACAGCTCCAGTGTTCGATCCCAGATCTGATCCATGACGTTCTCGCTCTCCTCTTCCATGCTCAACCATTCCTCAGCTTGGCCCTATCAGACCGTTCACTCTCACTGACCATCCTGGACTCTGATTCCTGGAGGAATAGAAGCCACGTCGCATTACACAGCGATTTGAGCCAATATAACAACCCGACAAGTCGATACTCAACCGATAAGGATGTTCATGTCAATGGGTCTTTGCTCAACCATTCGGGTTGAACTGGAGAACTCATCACTTGGCACATAAACATCCAACCCAAACCCAAATCGGGCGCATGATCGCGAAGCACCGGACCGAGCGTAATCTGACCCAGGAAGAGGTGGCTGAACGCATGGGAATCGGCAGTGAAGCCATATCGCGCCTGGAGCGGGGTGTAGTGGAGCTTTCTGTGGTCAAGCTGATGCAACTGGCGGACATTTTCGACTGCCGGATAGATGAACTGCTGACGGAGTCGAGCAATCGTCCCAATGACCAAGGCCAGATGATCGCGGGTCTGCTGAGCGGACTGAAGGAAAGCGACCGTGCCTTTATCCTGGCGACCGTCGAACAGTTGGCTGCTCATCTCGCCAACAAGTGAGCTCATTCGCTCGCATTCATTATAGGGGCACTGAGGATTGCCCTCTGCCTTGACGTCATCCCGCCCTCTCTGCTGTAGTGCCTCAGGATCATCGCCAACGGCGACCCAAGACCGATGCGCTCCGGGTAGCTCGGTCGGACTCCTTGAGTTCGGAGCCTTCTCTTCTGCAGAATTTTATTCCCGCTTTGTGCTCGACCTGATCGTGGTGGCGGATGACCACTGTTGCCTCTACCAGGCAACAGCGGTCATCCGCTTCGGCGATCGTATTCAGTCCCGGAGCCCGCCGGGGAAACACTGGGCACCCTTTGTGCGCGGATGCGTGCCAGCATGTTCCGACCCAGGCCACGACAAGGGTCGGTTGGCGAATCATGCCGCAGTCAAACCAAGTTTTGCGAGGAGCTTGTCGACTGCGTAAGACCGCCAAAGGTGGCTTTTCTGTTCCTCGCCTGGCACCCGCCAGGCCCACTCTTCACTTTCTTCAGTCCAGTGACTGCCACTGTATTCCGGCCATAAAAAATCGGGTTGCGGCGTCTTGACGCTCCCCTCTGACAGGCTTATACAAAGGGCGTGGTTCGCTGTCGTTGACAGCCCAGCCCAGGTAGCTTGAACCTTCAAGGCTACGCCACATTCGTGGTGGTTTACCCAAGTGCGATCAGCGTTCGGAGGCTCGCACGATTACCGCTTCAGCGGTGATGAATGCCCACTACCCCATGCCTGCGGATCACCACCGCAGACGTTCCTCAGTTGCACCGTTATTCCGCCAGACGCATCGTTCTGATCGTCATTGGCTTGCCGATGACGAGTCGTTCATTGCTCGCCTTCACCTTACCCACCCTGACGGGGGCTCACTTCCCCGTCAGGGGCTGTGCGTCACCGTTTTCCCTTGAAACAGGAGAACCACCATGGCCCACACCAACCATTCCCAAGAAGCGACCCCATACTTCAACCTGCACACCGTCGGTATCGGCTATCTCAACCGTGTTCGTGAAGTACAAGTTCGCCGCGGCCAGCCGTTCATGGCCTGCGATATCGCCGCCCTGCACGGTGCCACCGATGCGGTCGAGTACACCCGCTTCGACTGCAAAGTCGCTGGGGGTGAAGCTGAACGCTTGATTCGTCTTTATATGGACGCGGTCAACGCCGAGAAAAAGGTCTTGCTATCGTTCCGTATCGGCGACCTGTGGATCGATCCGTTTCTCTACGAGAAAGGCGATAAACAAGGCCAACCGGGCGCCAGCCTGAAAGGTCGTTTGCTGTTCATTGACTGGATCAAGGTCAACGGCACGTTCGAGTACAAAGCGCCCGCCAGGCAGGAAGCAACAGCACCTGCTGAGCAAGCGTCAAATAGTGAGCTATCCCCACCATCGGCTGATGCCGAAGCTGAGGAGACCGAAAACTCGGCAGAGGCCCGGATCAAACCTGAATCTCCACCCACTCCCCGCACGGCCCGCCGTGATGCCACCCCTACTGCTCAGTCCGCCTGAACAGTCCACGATGTTCCTCATCAAGGCGCTCCCTCGAGCGCCTTTTCTTCGATCAGCACAGGAGAACCAACATGGAATCCTTCTGGCTTTGCGACGAGTGCCTGTTCGCTGCGGCTTACGAGGACTACAGCACGTTGTCGCTCTACTACACGACGAATGAAATCGAGAAACGCATCGCTGACATCCATCGTGGACTGGTTCGCTTAATGCCCATCAGTGCCGACTTTGATCCCGAAGCCGGCTGGGGAATAAGAGCCTTTTCCCCGTTGCCCTGCGACGGTTGTGGTTCACACCTACACGGTCAACGCCACCGATTCACTCGGCTGTAAACAGCGCGCCATCGGCTAATGCCCGCGACTCTATTTCCACCTCGGGGATACCACTCCCCTCGGGCGTGTACCCCTGATTGTTCCCTTCGGAGGTACTACCATGAGCACCCAACTCACACTGATTGAAACCTCGGATTTCGAGGCTGATCGTATCGTCCAAGAAAACCAGGTGATCGACGAAGCGCTGCATATTCTGGATCGTCGGCTGTTCACCCGCGGCCCTAACCTGACGTCGCCTGACGCCGTGACCTCATACCTAAAACTGCATCTTGCGCAACAAGAGCATGAAGTCTTCGGTGTGATATTTCTCGATGCCAAGCACCGCGTGTTGACGTTCGAAGTCCTCTTTCACGGCAGCATAGATGGCGCCAGCGTTTACCCCCGCCAAGTCGTTAAGCGCTCCCTAGCGCATAACGCTGCGGCCGCCATTTTTGTTCACAACCACCCCTCAGGTTGTACGGAACCCAGCCAGGCGGATCGCGTCTTGACCGCACGGTTGAAGGAGGCCTTGGCCTTGATCGAAGTACGCGTACTGGATCACTTCATCGTGGGTGAAGGTCGTCCGCTCTCCCTTGCCGAACATGGCTGGCTCTAACCCTTACAGGCGTCTTCGGGCGCCTAGTTCATTTTCATTCCGGAGAACCCTCATGAATCTCACACCCCAAGCCGTAGCCCTGCTGGCAGCCTCAAACCCATTTGCTCGCGGTTACGACAACCTTCATATCGAACGGCTGCTACTGATCACCTACGAAAACGACTGCCCTCCCTGCTTTCGACCCGTGCACGACTCACAAGCCCATCTGCCCGACGATGAGCTGCAACTGTTCCCCTGCCTGTTCAATGACGATTTCGCCTTGATCAGCGAAGGCCAATCCATTCCGGATGATTTGGATGAACGCTGCCAGTCCACCGGGCTGGTTCGCCAAGTGATCTACGCCGTGATTGGCGAAATGCTCAACGAGCGCTATCACGTTGGCGACCTGTACTCCCTGGAAGAAGCCCAAGCCATGGTCCATCGCTTGAGCTTCGAAACGGGACACTACAGTCGAGCTTGGGAGATCAGTACCGCACACCTTCCTGAAGAAGCGATGCTCTATCTGGAAGGGTGGATCAGTCACTCCGCTCCGCGACAAACCGGCCTCTTGTTCGAGCTTTTTACGCTGCCAGATTGCTGCGGTATCGGTTGCAAACTGATCGGCACGCCATGGACCGACGATAACCTGGTGAAGATTGAGGGCCGTCTTTACTCATCGCTGAGGCAAGAGCAACTCGATGCCGGTACGCCAGTAGCGTTGATCGAGGTGCTGTACCTCGCGGCATTGGCGGATGTGCGATTGTTGATCTTCGACCCCGACGCTCCCGTTTTGGATGGGCTCGCCATTTTTGATGAATAGCAACGTGTTCAGCGTTAACACGACCCGCCTTGAATCAACTTTCTCACTGAATCGCTCCTTCATCTCATGTCAGGTTCTGCACTGAATCTGACATGAGGTTTTTTCCATGGAGCGTTTTTTCACGCCTGTCTGCCTACTGGGTTTACTGAGCGCCTGCACCGCGCAAATCCCCAACCCTTTGCCGACCAATCCAGAGATAGACAGCAGCCCCAATCGGGCCCAGCTCTCGAGGGGGCCAATCGAAGGAAGCCATCCGGCAGAACTCCGCTATGGTCGCTATACGCTGATCAGCACCGAGCCCACCACGGAACAACGCGATCTTCTTGCCCAAATCATTGACGTGAGCATCCCGTCCAGCCTGAACCCTTCGGTGCAGGATGCATTGCAGTACGTATTGCAGCGCTCGGGCTATTCGCTCTGCCCCGTTACCGCGTCCGTGAGGGTGCTGTTTACTCGGCCCCTGCCCGCGGCCCATTACCGGCTCGGCCCGATCTCTTTGCGCCGCGCGCTACAAGTGCTCGCTGGCCCCGCCTGGCAACTCACGACCGACGAAGTCCGCCGTTCGGTCTGCTTCGAAGAGCAGAAAACGGAGGCCGGCGTCGCGCTGATCACACCCCTCTCGCCCCATCTGTTGGAGGCACGCCCATGAGAGCCTCGACGTTTCAAACCCTCATCATTGGGCTGCTTTGCTTGGCGGTCGCCGGCCTGAGCGGTGGTTTGTATAACCAGTATCAACGCGTGGCCGAACTGCAGAGCACGAACACGCAATACCGACAAACCCTGGACTCCCTGCAACATGATTCAAGCGCCCTCAAGGACGCCCAGGAGAAACTGCAGTACGCGCTGAAAGACCTGAAGCAGATGGTCGATACTGGTGAGCAACAGGCCAATACCCTCGATCCGATGTTGGATCAGTGGGCGCAAGAGATACAGGGACTGCGCGATGGTCTCGCAGCCCGCGCCACCCAGGCAGACCTGACAGCGCTGCGCGCACGCCTTGAGCACGTCGAGCAACAGCTCCCGGAGCTCAAGACCCAGCCATCACCCCCACCACCGACGTCTTCCACGACCAAGCCGAAACAGAAGGCTCGCCCCAAGCCCGTCCCCCTCTCGCCCCCGTTCTCTGTGTTGGGGGTCGAATCTCGTGGTGGTGAGCGCTTTCTGGCAGTCGTGCCTCAAGACAGTCGCTCGCTCAGAGATGTTCGACTGCTGCATAGCGGCGAGCAGCTCGGCGCCTGGCACCTGAAAGTGCTGGAACCGAACTCCGCCATCTTCGCGCTGGCCGCGCAGCCAGACCAGACCGTGCACTTCCCTTGAGACGCGGTCATGAACAGAGCGCTACTACCCACCATTGTCTGTCTCGCTTCGCTACTGGCCATAGGCGCTGCGATGAGTAACCCCGTCACGACACAGTCACGGTTCCGGGACACGCAGTCCGCTCCCCTGGGGCGCTCTGACTCTGAACAGGCTGCGAGCTGGGGTCTGACGGAGCAGGAGTGGACGCGCTTCGAACAGATCCAAGCCGGCCCGCGTGGTTTCTGGAGCCCGAACCTCGATCCGCTGACCGCACTCGGAGTCGAGGCCCAGACCGACCAAGAGCGCCAGCGCTTTGCCGAATTACAGGTAGCGCTGGAAGCCAAACGCGCCGAGCGCGAATTGGCCTACCAAAACGCTTACACCGCGGCCTGGGCCAAGCTGTTTCCCGGGCTGCTGCCAATCCATGGCATGGCATCCCCGTCCCCTGTCAGCTCATCGGTCGCGCCACGCCAGGCCCTGTTTGTGGAGGACCATTGCCCGGCGTGCACCGCTGAAGCGCAGCGTCTGCAAAGCAGTGACGCTGCGTTCGATATCTACCTGGTGGGCAGCCAAGGCGAGGATGACCGCGTCCGTAGCTGGGCTCGGCAAACAAACATCGATCCGGCCAAGGTGCAACACCGGCAAATCACCTTGAACCATGACCGTGGTCGCTGGTTCAGCCTAGGTGCCCCGGGACCATTGCCCGCCACATTTCAACAGGTGAATGGACAATGGCAACGCCTCAACTGAGTGGTATTGCTCTGATGTTGGCGATGCTGGCGGCTCAGGCCGAGGAGCTTCCACCACCAGCCTACCAACTGGCGGCGCATGACGCCGACATCCCTTCTACGGTGCTGTTCACGATTGCCCTGCAGGAGAGTGGTATCCGCGTCCGTGGTCGACTGCTGCCCTGGCCGTGGACCCTGAACATCGCCGGAACACCCTACCGTTTCGCCACTCGCCAGGCCGCCTGTCACGCCTTGCTTCAGGCGCTCGCGGGTCATGACGCCAAGCGGGTCGATGCCGGACTCGGACAAACCAACCTGGGTTACCACGGACAACGTTTTTCCAGCCCCTGCGAAGCCCTCGATCCCTACCGAAACCTAGCCGTGACAGCCTCGCTGTTGCACGAGCATCACGCCGCCACCGGTGATTGGGTATCAGCTGCCGGACGCTATCACCGCCCGGCGGGAGGAATGCCGGCCGCGCGTTACCGCGCCGGATTTTCCCGGCAACTCGAACGGTTTCTGGTTTCCTTCGAACAAGGCACACCACCATGAAGCGAATACCTCTTGCCTGTTATTGCATCCTATTCTTGGCACCTTTTACCCAGGCGCAATTGACCGTAGCCGGGGATCAGCCTAGCGACTTCACCCGACCCCCTTTTCAAGTTGCCAGGCCGTCAATAAACAACAAGATCCAGCCTGATCGGGCCATGCATGCGGACCTGTCCACGTTCTCCGATGAAGCCTGGATACTGCCCGTCCGCAGCTCTCACTTGAGCCCCGGCCAGATCACGTCTCGTGCCCTGAACATGCCGGGCTTGCGGCCCTTTTTCCTGGTGGGTGAGGATCCCCACTCACTGGCTTGGTTGCGTCAACGCGCGGCTGAACTGCAGGAAATGGGCGCGGCTGGCCTCGCCGTCGAAGTGGCCGATACTGAAGCCCTGGGCCGGATTCGAGCAGCCGCTCCGGGCATCACCATTCTGCCGGTCAACGGCAACGACGTCGCCACTCGCCTGCAGATAGAGCACTATCCCGTCTTGATCACTGCCACCTCACTGGAACAGTGAGCCCAGGTCATGGCCGAGCATGCGATGGAGTCCAAGCTCCGGCCAGCGGTGGAGCTGTACACCGTAGCGATCTGCATCGCCGCCGCGGTGTTGTGCGTGTACTCGCCCTGGGCTGTGGCCATGTCACCCGAGATCGGTTTGGTTGCAGCGCTGGCCTATGCCCTGTTCGGCCTGATCCGGCTGCGACAAGCCTGGGAGGTGCTGCGCTATCGGCGCAATATCCGTCGGCTGCCGCGCTACGAACTGACCAGTCGCCAGATTCCGGTCAGCCGAAAGCGTCTGTTCATGGGGCGCGGCTTTCGCTGGACCCGCCTGCACACCCAGCGCTTGATCGAAGCTCAAGACCCGGCGGTCGCTCACTATGTCGACCAACCGACCTGTTACCGCCTGGCCCGTGGACTCGAACGGCGCCTGGAACATGCAGCGTTTCCACTCTCGACATTGGCCCGTGTCACCGCCTGGGATAGCGCGTTCAATCCGTTGCGCCCTTTGCCCCCGGTCGGTGGTTCGCCGCTATTGCATGGGGTCGAACCCGACGAAACGGAAGTCAGTCTGCCGCTGGGCGAACGGGTCGGGCACACACTGGTGCTGGGTACTACCCGTGTTGGGAAGACCCGGCTCGCCGAAGTGTACATCACCCAGGACATTCACCGCGTCGAACATGAGGTGGTCATCGTCTTCGATCCGAAGGGCGATGCCGACCTGCTCAAACGGATGTACGTCGAAGCCAAACGCGCTGGTCGGGAAAAGGAGTTTTATGTTTTCCATCTAGGCTGGCCGGAGATCTCCGCCCGCTACAACGCCGTGGGACGTTTCGGACGCATTTCGGAAGTGGCGTCGCGCATCGCGGGGCAGCTCAGTGGTGAAGGCAACTCTGCGGCCTTCCGTGAGTTCGCCTGGCGTTTCGTCAACATCATCGCCCGGGCACTGATCGAGCTGGGCCGACGTCCGGACTACTTGCAGATCCAGCGACATGTGGTCAACATCGACGCACTGTTCATCGAATATGCCCAGCAGTTTTTCGCCAAGACCGACCCGAAGGCGTGGGAAGTGATCGTCCAGCTTGAAGGCAAACTCAACGAGAAGAACATTCCCCGGCATATGGTGGGGCGCGAAAAGCGTGTGGTGGCCATCGAGCAGTATCTGGCGGCGAAACGGGTATTTGATCCCGTACTGGATGGATTGCGTTCAGCGGTGCGGTACGACCGCACCTATTTCGACAAAATCGTTGCTTCACTGCTGCCGCTGCTGGAGAAACTCACCACCGGTAAGACAGCCCAGTTGCTGGCCCCCAACTACACCGATCTGAATGACCCACGACCGATCTTTGACTGGATACAGATCATCCGGAAACGCGGCATCGTGTATGTCGGCCTGGATGCGCTGACCGACGCCGAGGTGGCCGCCGCTGTGGGCAACTCCATGTTCGCCGACTTGGTCTCGGTCGCCGGACACATCTACAAACACGGCATAGACCATGGCCTGCCCCAATCAGGTAACAACAGTGACAAGTTGCCGATCAACCTCCACGCCGATGAGTTCAACGAGTTGATGGGTGATGAATTCATCCCGCTGATCAATAAGGGTGGCGGTGCCGGTATCCAGGTAACCGCCTACACCCAGACCCTCAGCGATATCGAAGCACGTATCGGCAACCGCGCCAAAGCTGGCCAGGTTATTGGCAACTTCAACACCCTGCAGATGCTGCGGGTGCGCGAAACCGCCACCGCAGAACTGCTCACCCAGCAGTTGCCCAAGGTCAACGTGCTGACCAAGACCCTGGTGTCGGGGGCGACTGACACCTCCGATCCCGAGGCCAAGACGGACTTCACCTCATCCTCACAGGACCGCGTCAGCAGCACCAGTGTGCCGTTGATCGAACCGGCTCACATCGTCAGTTTGCCCAAGGGGCAAATGTTCTCCTTCCAGGCCGGTGGACAACTCTGGAAAGTGCGCATGCCGCTGCCAAAAGCCTCCAACGACGATGCTATGCCCAAGGACCTGCAGGAACTCACTCAACGGATGCGGGCCACCTACAACGAGCAAGCAGGGCAATGGTGGAGCGCTAGCGGTGACGGCCCAACAACAAACTTTGATTTGGATCGGGTGGGGTAGCCCGCCTCCGCCACCGGTTTCTATTCAGCAGAAAACTATCCAGAAGGCGTCGTGACCACATCAACACTGCAGCGCGCAATGGAGTGAACGATGGCAACTTCCGCCCAGAACTCGCCGCCACAACCGATCCAGCGTCCGGGAATGATCGTCTCAGCCATCAACCTGGTCCTGCGCATCATCGGTTTGCTGATCGCCTCGTTGCTGTTCTCGATTCTGATCGAGTTCGCCGGCTTGCTGCTGTTCTGGGGTGATCAGGGCTGGCGGCATAGTGAGGCCATGCTAACCAGTGAGTTGGGTTGGCTCAGCGAGCACTTCAAATATTCACTCATCCTCCAACAACCCGGACAGACGATTGTCCAGTGGCTGGATTTCCTCAATCAGTGGCTGGTGGTCAAGACCGGTTTGGCGGATTTTGCCCAGCAGGCGCGAGTGGCGAGTCAGGGCAACGGTCTCTGGAGTGGGATCAACCAGCTATATGTGCATATCGAGGACTTTGTACTGTCGGCGGTGTATGTCACTTTCACCTTCGTGGTGCGCCTAACCATTCTAATCCTGGCCACACCACTATTTTTGTTGGCCACGCTCACCGGTTTTGTCGATGGTTTGATGCGCCGCGACCTGCGCAAGTTCGGCGCAGGACGAGAAAGCAGTTTTGTCTATCACCGCGCTAAACGAGCAGTGATACCGCTGCTGATCGTGCCCTGGGTCATTTACCTGTCCCTACCCTTTTCGCTCAATCCTATGGTCGTTTTTCTACCTTGCGCCGTAACGCTTGGTCTGACCACTGTAATTACGTCGTCGACTTTTAAGAAATACCTTTGACTCAATATAACAACGCCCCAAGCCAAAATACCTTCTGCCTTACCCCAAAACCATGAATAACTCATAGACCGAACACTAAGCCGCATCCCCCAAAACTTTACTCAGGTGCCGTCTAATAGAAATTATGGCATTGAAAGTAACTCTAACCTTTTCCTCCGTCAGTTTTGGAGGATAAGCTCTGATCATAGTCCCACCATGACTCACCCCGACATAATAATCACATCCATTAAGAAGAAACTCCCTCACATAACCTACTTGCTTAAACTCCTGCACCAACACGACCACTTCCCGATCAAGCACAGAGAGATTGCTTACCAACGTAGACTCCATCAGATGAACTGCATCATTAAGCTCTCGACAAGTATACGACGCATAGTTCCCACTAAAATCCGAACTCCAAATATTTGCCCCCACCTGGGTTCTTTCGAAGTCAAACTTACTTATTACGCCAGCCGCATCCTTCCTATCAAGAATCACGAACGGGCTCTCGCGATACTCAATAGTTCCACCACCCTCACTATAAACCATATTAATCGGCCTAAGTGAAATCTCTAACGCTTCCATAAATCTCTTATATGGGTACCTAACCACTTGCTCTTCAAGAAGACTTTTCCGATATTCCTGAACCAAAGAAAAAACAAGTATGGCGAGCGAAGAAACAATAACAACCCAACCCGTGAAATTAACTTTTCGAACCCCTACCGCTTTGAATTCCAAGTGCCTCCCTTCACTCCAGCCAAGGCAATTACAAAGGCAAGCAACGACAACAAATAGCTCACAAGACTCCTCCAATTTTTTACGACCCAGAATTTTTCACTTATCTCTTTAAGGGCTTTTTACACAAACGGCTATTCCCCCGCTTGAGCTTGCCCTCTGGAGTTATGCCTGTAGTAAGGTTCAACGTTGCTCTCCCTCATCAATACGATAGCCTTCGTCTCAATTTTTCTGCAGCTATATTGCCACCCTTCCCCGATTCTGCCCCTAGTTAACTCAGGGCCATAATCATGCCTGCTTCTGTCATTCACTACCTGTTACTTCTCCCGCTGGCCATCCTCCATGGCAGTTGCTGTGCCGCATCCGCCCATGAACAGGTCCAACTCGGCTTTATCCAACGGCAACTCGACACTATAGAGACCTCAGCCCATAAAGCCGAAGCGTCCAGTATTGCTGAACCAAACGAACGCTATCGCTTCGACTATCCCCAATTGATCCAAGATATCCAGCGCATCCGTCACGGTGTGCAGGACTATCTGTCCCCCTCTCGCGCTCAACCTCGCGATCCCACTGAATTGGTCGGCGATTACCGCCTCGACGCTCCGTCCGCGGAGCCGTCGCCATGAGCATGACTGATGCCCAGACCTCTGCGTTCCAAAACGCCTCCGGTTTCTCCGCACAGAGCAGTTCGACGCTGTGGCTGTCCCTGGTTCTAGTCCTGGCTTTGCTTTGGTGTGCCTGGGTGATGTGGACGGCTTACCGGGGGTGGGCCGCCGGCAGTGTGCGCTTTGGAGCCTTCGGTGGCAGCGCCGCTCGCGTACTGCTCACCTTGCTGGTTTTGATGTTCTTCACCCTGTCCTAACCCAGGAGATCGCCTCCATGCTCAAGTGCCTTGTCCCCCTGAAAAACAACCTGCGTGATCGTGCCAGCCAGCGCTTGATCGGTCTGCTGCTGGTGCTCGGTCCAAGCCTGGCTTTTGCCGAACTCCCGACCATGGAGGCTCCTTCACGTGGTGAAGGATCAGGGTTGATCGAGACGATCAAAAACTACGCCTACGACGGCGGCATCCTGCTCGGACTGCTAATCGCCCTGCTCGCGTTTCTCGGCGTGGCTTGGCACTCACTAACTGTCTATGCCGACGTGCAGAACCAGCGCAAGACCTGGAAGGACCTTGGGGCAGTGGTCGGCATCGGTGCCCTGCTGGTGGTGATCATCATCTGGTTCCTGACCAAGGCTGCCGCGATTCTGTGAGGTCGACATGAACGACACTATCGAACGCCTTGCCGACAACACCTTGGTCTTTCTGCCGGAGCGGCTTAACCGTGATCCTGCCGTGTTGCGTGGTTTGACCAATGATGAGATGTGGGTAGCGCTCGGTACCGGCGCAATCATTGGCCTGATGCTGGGCGTTCCTCTGACGATCGCCACCGCTTCCATTGCCGTAGCGCCGACCGGCATGATCGCAGGCATGACGGTGGTGCTATTTGCCGGTGGCACGCTACTGCGTCGGGCCAAACGGGCCCGCCCCGAGACCTGGTTGTACCGCAAGCTCGAATGGGTACTGGCCAGCCGTTGGCGCCTGGGTCGCGGCAGTTTGATCCTTCACTCCGGTGCCTGGACGGTTCGCCGTTCACGTCGACTGCGCCCTGCCCTGTCACGGTGGCAGCCATGAGCCGATTTCGAAACAAGGTGGATGCCCAGCAGGCTCATATCTTCAGCCTGCGTCTGGCGGTAGTGATCCTCGCCCTGGTCTGTGCCGGACTCTGGTATGGCTGGCGCTCGGCACCGACCGATCTGACCGTGCATGTACCGCCGGATCTGCGCTCGGGCAGCACCCGTAAGTGGTGGGATATCCCCTCAGAGAATGTTTATGCCTTTGCCCTCTACATCTTTGGCCAACTCAACCGCTGGCCCACGGATGGCGAGCAGGATTATCGCCGTGCCATCTATGGCTTGCAGTCCTATCTGACACCCGCCTGTAAGGCCTTCCTCGACGGCGACTACGAGTACCGCAAGGCCGCCGGCGAGCTGCGCCAGCGAGTGCGTGGGGTCTACGAAATTCTGGGCCGAGGTTACAGCGAAGATCCGGAACTCAGGGTCAAGCAACTCGATCGCGATAGCTGGCTAGTCAAGCTCGACCTCAATGCCGATGAGTATTACGCCGCAGAACCGGTGAAACGGGTGGTGGTGCGTTATCCATTACGCGTAGTGCGTTTCGACCTGGATCCCGAGCGCAATAAGTGGGGGCTGGCACTGGATTGCTATCAGGGCACTCCGCAAAAAATCTCCCTGCCTGGAGGTGAGCCATGAAGCGGATTCGTACCCTGGGACTAACCGTCACACTGATGCTATCGGGAGCTGCAGCGCAGGCCGTCGAACTGATGCACTGGGAACGCCTACCCCTCGCGGTCCCTCTGGTGATCAATCAGGAACGAGTGGTCTTTATCGATGAGGATGTTCGAGTCGGCGTACCCTCAACCCTGACGGGCAAGCTGCGCGTGCAATCAACTGGCGGCACTCTGTACCTGCGCGCGTCGGAAGCCATTGCGCCGACCCGACTGCAACTGCAATCAGTCACGACGGGCGAGATCATCCTTCTAGATATCGCGGCCACTCCCGGCGATCAACCGCTGGAGCCCGTGCGTATTCTCAAGAATGCTCAGGTGCAAGCTACCGAGGCTGAATCTAGCACCGTCCCTGCTCCAGAACGTACACCGATCCCGGTCGCTTTGACGCGCTACGCCGCGCAAAGCCTGTACGCGCCGCTGCGCACCGTGGAGTCCCTGCCCGGTGTACGCCGCGTCCCGCTCAAGCTACGCACCGAACTGCCAACCCTGCTGCCGACCGAAAACATGTCCAGCACACCTATCGCCGCCTGGCGACTCGGTGATTACTGGGTGACGGCGGTGAAGTTGCGCAATCGTGGTTCAGAGACTCTGCAACTCGACCCGCGTCGGCTTCAGGCCAAGCTGTTCGCCGCGGCCTTCCAGCATTCTTTCCTCGGGCCTGTCGGCAGCGCTGAAGACACCACGATTGCCTACCTCGTCACCCTCGGTGCTGGCCTCGAACAAGCCGTGCTGCTCCCGCCCGTTGCGCGAGGTGCTGACGATGAAGGCTAACGCATTGCTCAAATGGCTGGTACCGGCTGCGCTACTGGCCGTGGTGTTGATCATCCTGAAAAGTTGGGTCGCGGGTAGTAGTACTCCCTCTCCAGAGCACCCAGTTGATCAGGGTAATATTCAGTTATCCGCCGAGCAAGCCAAGTCGCTCGGCATTGCTGGCGATACCCCACGCGACACGGTCGCCACCCTGGTCGGCCAGGTGAAAGCCATGCGCAGCGACATGCTCGGATTGAAGAAACACAACGAGTCGCTGCAGACGGAAAACAACCGCTTGCGCGAGCGGGAAAACGGTGTGGATTCGCGTATCCAGACGGCGCTTGGCAGCGTGACCCAGCAGGTCGACGAAGGCCGTCGACAAGCCAACGAGGCCCGACTTAAAGCCGAACAAGACAGTCGTCAGGCTCGCGGTCTGCTGACGCAATTGCAGGATCAGTTGTCGGGGCTGACCGGCAGCGGCAAGGATATGCCAATCGGATTGGGGCTTGAGCCCGGCGACGGTGCTCAGTTTGAAGGGCGGCACTCTGCCAATGATGCGCTGCAATGGATTGAACCCTCGGATGCTCTGTCCACCGACGCCCGAGGCAAAACCAAGACCTCCCCCGCGCAGAGTCTGCCTACCGCCTTCAACTCACTGGAAGGCTTGAAAAACAATCCTATTGATCGCAGCCAGAAACAGCTACGTGCGGTCACCAAAGGTGAGCGTGACCTGACGCGATCCGTTGACCGAACCGAAGGCGCGAAGCCGGTCTACACCATTCCCGAAAACGCCACGCTGATGGGCTCGGTCGCCATGACCGCGCTGATCGGCCGAGTCCCAGTGGACGGCACAGTGAATGATCCCTACCCCTTCAAAGTGCTGGTCGGCCCCGAGAATCTGACGGCCAACGGCATCGACCTGCCGGACGTCGCGGGTGCTGTGATGAGCGGCACGGCGTCCGGTGACTGGACCCTGTCTTGCGTCCGCGGGCAGGTCGAGTCAATCACCTTTGTGTTTACCGATGGCACCATCCGCACGGTACCTCAGCCAAAAGCTGTAGCCAGCCGCACTGCCTCCACCACCCAGAGCTCGAACATTGACAAGATCCGTGGCGGCCTCGGTTACCTGTCCGATCCGCATGGCATTCCGTGCATCGCTGGCGAGCGCCGCTCGAACGCCCAGCAGTACCTCGGCAGCCAGAGCCTGATCACTGCGGCTGGTGCGGGTGTCGCCGCCTTGCTCGGGGATGAGCAGAACAACAGCAGTGTAATCAGTTCGGGCGGCAGTACCCTCGGGGTTACCAGCAGCAGTGGCAACAGCGCGCTGAATTCAATTCTCAGTGGTGGGGTCAGCGACATCCGCGAGTGGGTCAACAAACTGTATGGCGAAGCCTTTGCTGCCGTGTATGTGCCACCCGCCGCACAGGTCGCACTGCACCTCGACCATGAGATCACCATCGACTACGAGCCCAAGGGCCGGAGCGTTCGCCATGAAAAAGACCATGCCTCCCTGCCTGACCTGGATTAGCTTGCTCTGCGTGGTCCTGACGGGGTGTTCCACCGACAAGGAAACGCTTCTGCCTCACGGCGAGCAAACCATGCTGGACATCTGGAACGGTGCTGGTTCGCAAGGCACTCAGCAGCAACTGCTGGATGCTCGGCAGCAGTTACGCCGCCCGCTGGCTCAGGCAGATGCCTCCGCGGCTATCCAGGAACCGTACACGCGCACAGCGGCGAACGAGATCCGCAACCTGTTCCCTCGCCTGCCCAATCCCGATCTGGTGCTGTACGTGTATCCGCACTTGAGTGGTACCGAGCAGGCACCGGTCCCCGGTTACTCGACCGTCTTTCCGTTCTACCAACGGGTGCAGTACGCATTGCCGGGTGAACGTCAGGAAGACTTGTAGTGCGTACCGGCGATTCGCGGAACCGTGCTCCTGCGTGGAAAGCCTGGCGCAACCCATTGCGCCCTCGCGCCACCTTGGCCGATAACGCCGCACTCTATGCGCACAATCCCAGCTTCACCGATCACCTGCCGTGGGTCGAATACCTCGACACCGAGCAGTGTTTTTTGCTGGATGACAATCGCTCGGTGGGTGCGGTGTTCGAGCTACTGCCCATCGGCACCGAAGGGCGCGAACCCGATTGGTTGATGGCCGCCCGCGATGCCCTCGAGGATGCCCTGCAGGATAGCTTTGATGAGTTGGATCAAGCGCCTTGGGTTGCGCAGTTTTTCTGCCAGGACGACAACGACTTCACCCCCTACCTGACCCGGTTCACCGACTATATCCAAGATAGAGCACGAGGCACGGCCTTCACCGAGGCATATTTGGAGCTCAGCCGCCATCATCTGAAGGCCATCGCCAAGCCTGGCGGTCTGTTTGAGGATAAAGTGGTGACACGCCTGCCCTGGCGTGGCAATAACCGACGGGTGCGCCTGGTGGTCTATCGCTGGCTTGAGTCTGACGCTGAGGAGACAGGACTCACCCCGGTGCACTCCCTGCAACAGGCTTGCGAACGAATCGGTGCCTCGCTGCAAGCATGCGGGGTGCAATCGACACGAGTCGATGGCCGAGGTCTTTATGCCTGGTTAGTGCCCTGGTTCAATCCGGCACCCAGGCTCATTGATGAAGCACCCGAGGAGTTCTACCGCCGGGTGGCCTATCCGGAATCGGGTGACGGTGAATCGCTGGAGCTGCCCTTCGATCACGATTTCGCCGAGCGCCTATTTTTCAATGAGCCGCATTCAGATGTGCAGCACGGACTCTGGTTTTTTGACGATCAGCCCCACCGGGTCATGGTGGTGGACAAGCTTCGCCGGGCGCCCTTGATTGGTCAACTCACCGGAGAAACCCGCAAGGGCGACGCGGTGAATGCCCTGTTCGACCAGTTACCTGAAGGCACGGTGATGAGTCTGACCTTGGTGGTCAAACCGCAGGATGTGCTCGAAGACCAGTTAAACCGATTGGCGCGCAAAGCCATCGGTGAAAACCTAGCCTCGACCCAGACCCGCCAAGATGTTGAAGAGGCTCGTGCGATCATCGGTCGCCAGCACAAGCTGTACCGCGGCACCCTGGCATTTTACGTGCGCGGTCACGATGAACAGCAACTGCACCAGCGCTCGGTCGGCCTGGCTAATGCGCTGCTGGGTGCGGGGCTGCAGCCGGTACGCGAAGGCGATGAAGTCGCCGCCTGCAACAGCTACCTGCGTTGGTTGCCGATGGCTTACAACCCGGCCCGCGACACGCACAACTGGTACACGCGCCTGATGTTCGCCCAGCACCTGGCGAACCTGGTTCCGGTGTGGGGTCGCAGCACGGGCACCGGCCACCCGGGTATCACCCTGTTCAATCGCGGTGGTTCGCCGTTGAGCTTTGATCCGTTATCACGCCTGGACCGAGCCATGAATGGTCATCTGCTGTTGTTCGGCCCCACCGGCGCCGGTAAGTCGGCCACCCTGGTCACCCTGTTGATGCAGGTCATGGCCGTGTACCGCCCTCGCCTTTTTATCGTCGAGGCCGGCAATTCGTTCGGCTTGCAGGGGGACTACTTCGCGACACAGGGGCTGTCGGTCAATAAGGTCCAATTGAAACCTGGTGCCTCGGTCAGCCTCGCGCCCTTTGCCGACGCTTGGCGCCTGGTCGAGCAGCCGGATCAGGTCGCGAGTCTGTCGATCGATGAGCTGGACGATGAGGCGGTAGCCAGTCGCGAAGACCAGCGCGATGTTCTCGGCGAACTGGAAATCACTGCCCGCCTGATGATCACCGGCGGCGAGGCCAAGGAAGAGGCGCGCCTGAGTCGAGCCGATCGCAGCTTGATCCGCGAGTGCATTCTCGATGCGGCGCAAACGTGTGTTGCGGCGTGTCGCCAGGTACTGACCCGCAACGTGCGCGACGCCTTGCTGCGCGTCGCCGCTGACCCGCACCTGCCGGAGAAGCGTCGCGAGCGTGCCCAGGAAATGGGTGAGTCCATCGACCTGTTTTGCCAAGGTTTCGAGGGTGAGCTGTTCGATCGCGAGGGCACGCCTTGGCCCGAGAGCGATGTGACCATTGTCGATCTCGCCACTTACGCTCGCGAAGGCTACGAGGCGCAGATGTCCATCAGCTACATCAGCCTGATGAACACCGTGAACAACCTAGCCGAACGCGACCAGTACCTGGGGAGGCCAATCATAATGGTCACCGACGAAGGCCATATCATCACCAAAAACCCGCTGCTGGCGCCATTCGTGGTCAAGGGCACGAAGATGTGGCGCAAGCTCGGCGCTTGGTTCTGGCTGGCGACGCAAAACCTTGCCGACTTTCCCACTGCCGCGCAGACCATGCTCAACATGATCGAATGGTGGATTTGTTTGAACATGCCGCCCGCGGAAATCGAAGAGATCGCACGGTTCAAGAAACTCACGCCGGCACAGAAAGCCTTGCTTCTCTCCGCCAGTAAGGAGCCGGGTAAATACACTGAGGGGGTCGTGCTATCGAAGAAGCTCGAAACGCTGTTTCGGGCCGTGCCGCCGAGTCTTTATCTCGCCCTGGCCATGACGGAGCCCGAGGAAAAATCCGAGCGCTGGACACTGATGCAAGAGAACGGCTGCTCAGAACTGGAAGCGGCGTATAGGGTAGCTGAACGGATCGATATAGCGCGAGGAATAGAACCCGCATAGGGGAATCTATTCCTCGCGCTCTAAAGCGAGTGACCGGTTATTGCGGTACGCCCCGGAGCCGCTGCTGAATCCTCAACAGGAATCCGGCTTCGAAGGCATCCTGGCAGTCACCGTCAGGAAAGGTCTTGCGGGTTTGCGCCAGCTCCCACCACAGGGGAATTTCGCCGGGCGTATCAAGCCAATCCTGAGCACATTGCACGCCACGTTCGATCATCGGGGCAAATTCGTTGCCCCAAGGTGTCAGAAGACTTGGGCAACCATCCGCCGCAGGAATTGAAATGTAGTTTTCGTCCATACCCACCCTAGATTTCTGATTTATTGTTAGACGCTGAGTCCAGCCTCGATAATCTTAACGACACCAAATGAATGCTCGATAACAGGCATGAGCATCAATTGGCCTAGATCAATACCAATGTAGACTATATCCCGTGGATTGAGAGTCCCTCAAAGCGCAATTTGCGCGCATGACTCAAGACTACGAACAGCTTCGCCTGCAACTGGCGGAGAACATCCGCTTGATACGGCGCGTGAAGAACCTTACCCAAGAGCAGTTGGCGCTCATGGCCGAGGTGGATCGTACCTATGTCAGTCAAATCGAACGAGGGGTAGGCAACCCGTCGCTATTGGTCCTGTGCAAACTCGCCAATATTTTCGAGATCACCGCAGATCAGCTACTCATCGATTCTGACGCCCTTCGCCGTGTGCTGGACATCGAGTAGCCATATCATCGTCCTGTAAATCCTTGTAAACCGACAACCCCACGTTCGGCTTTATCACTGACAACTCCCACTTACGTCATTGAACCTGTCCAGGCCATTAGTCCAAAGAGCCTGGATCATGCCTGTCGTATACCCGTCAATTGCGCCCCAGAAGCTACGACCTTTGGCGTTGAGCATCCTGCTGGCGTGCGGGCCAAGCGTGGCGCTAGATACCGGCAGCATCACGTCCTCAGTGTTGTCGCCAAATTGCCTCGCATACAGGGTCGTCGGCATTTGTTTCTGGCTCCTCTGCACGCCCTTCGGCTGCACAGTTAAAACCTCGACCAAGGTTCGTCATTTCATTCCTGAACTCGTGGTCTCGAGCTACGCCACCACCGGCAACAATCCCTGGACCGAGATGGCCGCCCTCTCGTCTCCTATCAGTGGCGCGGAGGGTGGCGGCAACCTGATCACGCCGAACACCCACCGCGACAACCTGCCTCGCTTCAAAAACGTCGATGGCATCGGCCACCCCGGTGGCTGGATCGCAACGCAACTGGCTTCGCAATCCGGCTATGCCTGCGCCAGCGGTGCAACTGCATTCATGCCTTACTACCTGAGTACCCTGGACTCACTGGCCTGGCGCCATGGCATCCCGGAAAGTCTTTATCCCGAGTCGCTCATGCCGGGGATCCGTGAAATCGGTCGTCAGGCCTCAGGAAACATGTGGGGCAACGTCTATCCCCGGCAGGGATTTCTGGTACAACCCGACGACTTCAAAGCCGCTGCGGTGATGACCCAACGGGCCGGTGATGTGATTACCCGTAACTGGCAGCCGCATGTGTATGTACCACTCACACCCGCCAAACGTGACGGCTACTGGCCGCCTGGTCCCATCGTTGAAAACGATGCTTCGACCCACAAATGGCAATTGCTCTACCCCCAGGTTCAATCGACTTGCGCGGTCTTCCCCAGCGATCCGGTACAGAGCGCGGATGGCGGCTACGCCTGGTCGTTATGGCGCCCCTATAGCTGCTGCAAGCGCGAGGGGCAGACCTTCCTGTTCAGCATCGACTTCGAAGGCGGCGCATCATGAGTCGGCTTTGCGCGCGATCATGGTCGGGCGTGATGAGTCTGTTGCTCCACGTACTGCTCGCCATGGCCACGCACGCCCACGCCGCCGAGGACGATTACCGCCTGGGCACTCAAGGCGAAGTGCTCGACGACCGGGTGATGTACACCATCGGTGGCGGCTCGGCAGTCGGCTCACCGAGCTCGCTCTATCGACCCAGTGGTCTCGGCGTCGGCGGGTCATGGCGAGCGAACATGATGTGCGGAAACATGAGCCTCACCAATACCCTGCAAAACCAGCTGAACGGTGCCACCGAAGGTTTCCAGCAGATCATGGGCAGCATCGTGCAGAACGCGACCCAAGCGGTGATGTCGCTGCCCGCGTTGATCATCCAGCGCGCCAACCCAGGCCTTTATGAGTTGCTCAGTAACGGGGTGATGCAGGGGCGTATCGACTTCGACCGCTCCAAGCTGACCTGCCAGGCCATGGCCGAGAAGATGGCGGACAAGGTCGGTCAAGCCGGCTGGGGTGCGCTGGCCAAGAACCAGGAAATGCAGGGCAATCTGGAACAAACTGGCGGTGATGCGGTGGCTGCTGTGAAAAATACCGAGAGCCATAACGGCAACAATGGGGTGTCCTGGGTCGGTAGCCAGAAGGCTGGAGGTAGCGGACAGACGCCCATCCGGGTGACCTCCGACGTAGTGCGAGCAGGCTACAACTTGCTGCATAACCGGACGGTGGATGACAGTGCCTCGATCAGTAGCAGTGACTGCCTGGGTGGGGCTATTTGCCAGACCTGGGCTTCGCCCCAGGAGGAATCCGAATGGGCCGTTCGCGTATTGGGCGAGACCGAAGTCGCGACCTGCGACACCTGCGAAACTCTGCGTGCGACCGCTGGCAGCGGGCTGACGCCACTGATCCAGGAGGCCTACAGCGAACGCCTCAAGGCCCTGCAAGGGTTGCTGTCAGGCTCACTGCCGACTACTCCTGACAACCTGGCTAAAGCCTCGAGCCCGATGCTGCCGGTGACCCGTGGTGTGATCGAAGCCCTGCGCGACGACCCCGACCAGGATCTGTTGGCACGCCGTCTGGCCAGCGAGACGGCCTTGTCCAGCGTACTCGACAAGGCATTGCTACTGCTGCGCACGCTGCTGGCGGGCAGTCACGAACCGAACATTGCCTCCGCCGAGCCGGCCCAGACCGCCTTGACGAAAAACATCGACACCCTGGAGCGCGAAATACGCCTGCTGCAAACCGAGCTGCAGGTCCGGCAGATGCTGACCACCAATACCGCCAGCCTAGTGCTCGATCGGCATGCCGGTGGTGCCGATGCTTCGCGTACCGTCGAGCAAGGCGACCCCGAGCCCGGTCGACTCAATGATGCGGACGCCTGGCGCAAGTGAGCCATGAAACGTTCCCCCCTATTCACTTTGCTTTCGAGTCTGGGGATTGCCGCGGTGATGATCCTGAGCGCCGCACTGGTCGCCTGGATCGGCCGAACTGCGCTGGGTAGTTTCGAGGTCTGGCAGCAGGCATTCGAATCCGTAGGGCCCTATCTGCGGTGGTGGCGTGCCCTGCTCTACGCAGCCCTCTTTGCGCTCTGGTGGGACCTGCTTCGGCGTTACCGCCATCGACCACAGGATCGACTGCGGGTGAAACGTATCGGAACATTAGGGCTCGTGCTCTTTACCTGCGTCGAACTCACCCGACTGTGAGGTCACCACCATGCTCATGAGCACCAATAGCTACCTGGAGTTTTACCTCTCTCTGCTGGCCTGGATCATCAACAACGGCCTCTGGAGTGTCCTGTCCGACACTGGGCTATTCGCCGCGCCCTTTGGTGCAATCATTTTGCAAGAATGGTTATCGGCCCGTCAGCAAGGCACGGATGAAGGTAACAAGGGATTGCTCTCGGTGCCGCGGATCGAGAACCGGTTGTGGCTGGCCTACATCGTCGTATTGTTCGGCTGCGCGCCGGTCTTTCCGTTGAGCCTCGCCTCAATGGCGTTCGATGATGCGGCGAGTCAGCGCTGCGGCGTGAGTGTGGCCAAGCCGGCGGAAACCGCCTGGGGGACGACCTTCAATACTATCGACGAACGCTCCGCCAACGTACCGATCTGGTGGTTTCTGGTGCATGCCTTGAGCAAAGGGGTAACCGCCGCAGCCACCGCCTCCATTCCCTGCGCTCCGGATATTCGGCAGATGCGCATGGAGATCGACAACTCGCGTATCAACAGCCAGGTACTGCTGCAGGAAGTCGCCGACTTCACCCGCGACTGTTATGGCTATTCCCGTTCTCGGTTGTTTACCAATCGCCCGCAACTGGACAAGGCACAAAGTCACGACGCGTCCTGGATCGGCTCAAGCTATCTTCTCGACACGCCCGGCTACTACGACACGGATCGTTCACGCACACCGCGAATCAGTTGGCCGTATGACGAAAGCCGCGATGTTTCCTTGCCGCGGCTGGAGAATGGCGCGGGCTACCCCACTTGCAAGCAGTGGTGGAGCGACAGCGGTGTTGGCTTGCGCAAGCGGTTGATCCAGCAGGTTGATCCCTCTCTGCTGACTCAGCTGAAAGGTTGGCTAACTGGCCGCTCGAGCAACGAGATCGAGGATGCCACCCTGCGCGAACTGGTCAGTCCGCGCCAGCAATCGATGTCCATGTCGCCCGGACAGGTGTACCAGGACTATGGTTCCAGCGCTCGTGGCGGCTCGATCAATCAGGGGCTTAATAACCTGGCCACCAATACCGGCTTGGCCCTCGGCTCTTTCAGCAACTTCCCGGCGATGAATGCGCTACGCGCCGCCCTACCGATGGTGCAGGCTTTCCTGATCATGGGCATCATCATCAGCTTGCCGCTGATCTTGCTGGTCAGTACCTATCAGTTGAAGACCGTCATGACCGTGACGTTCGCGCTGTTCACGCTGCACATGCTGAGTTTCTGGTGGGAGTTAGCACGCTGGGTCGACTCCAGCATGCTCGACACCTTGTACAACCAAGTTTCGGCCTCCAATCAAGTGCTGTTATCGCTGCCCACATCCGGGTTTATGGATGGGACGGTCACGGCGCAGGTAATTGAGTATGTGATGGGGGCGATGTTTATCGTGCTGCCGATGGTCTTTCTAGCCGCAATGAGTTGGGCCGGATATAGCGTAGGTTCCATAGCAGAAGGCATGTTAGGAAAAGGGACACTCAGTGCACAAAATGCGGGTTCGAAAGGTACTGATGCTCTGATCTCTGCAGGTACTTCAATCAGAAAAAGCTAACGACAACCCACTAATGCTCGTCCAGGTCAGGCTGTCCCGGTGCTCGATTGAGTTCGTACTCGCCATAAGGATCGCCGAATGCCTGAGCCCCGTAAAAGTCCTTTGAGGCGTTGGGTCGGCGATGGACGATTACCCAATACAAACCCATTAGAGTCATCAACGACAGGAACAGCCAAAAACTTACAAAAAGCAACGCTCCCACCATAGTGAACTTGACGATCAGAAAGCTTCCGCGAACGAGTAAATTACCCGCAGGCACACCTGCCACCATCGCGCGCTCAGCTAAACGGGTCTCGAATGCTTTCAGTATGCGATACCCGCGTTTTATCGACATGCCACAGGTATATGCCCAGCGGTGGGCGCGGGAAATCTGAACAGGGTTCTGCGTCGGCATGGTCTCGCCCTCTTCTGAGCGTTTTCATGGTTGAGACAGGAGTAACAGCCTACTACTGAAAACGGTCCGTGCCTGACCGCTTATCAGTTTGCCCAGTCGAAAAATCTTCACTGGAAGACAGAAGACAAGCCCCATAAAACAGCTTCTCTACAGTGATTGACCCATGTAATTCGTCCGGCTAAATACTAGGTACGGATCGCTGTTACCGACAGCACCCTTCCCAGATAGTCAGGACCTTCAAGACTACGTCACCTCGGTGATGGTTCTCCCCAAGTGCGATTAGCGTTCGGTAGCTCGCACGGTGACCGTTTCTACGGTGATGAACGCCTACTGCTCTCCTGAGTGCCTTTCGAGCTCTGCTCGCCAGGCAAACCTTCTTGTTTTTCTTCAACCCACCGTGGGGAAATTCTTTCCCGCACGGGACAGGTTTCTTCGCGCTTTCAACGGAGGCACACCATGTCCGACTCACTTACACCGGAAACACTGAACACCCTTCGGTTGCCCATCGTGTTCACTCCTGGCGCGTGGCAACGCGCAGTCCTGCTCGAGCGTTCCGATCACGCTGAGAAGCTGAAGGTCGGTCGGCTGAGCCAGGTATTGCGCGCAGCCTTCGAGGCTCACCTGTCCTCTCCACACGAGCCCTATGTGGTGTTCGAGGTAGCCCACATCGCGCCAATGGGTCATCCACACGATGACCCGTTGCTGCAACTGAGCCTTAGCCTGCTCCTCGAGCCAAACCAACCTGGCGCCTTGCTGATAGCTCTCGCAGGAGAACACCAACGTTAAACGCATACGACCGTACTCGGCATCCAGATCCACACTCAGACGGCATGCAAGTCCTGCATCAATCCAACCCATCACCCACCGGGGAGCCCTCCCCGACGGGTAAGGCGTTCCTCCGTTTTCTGTTGAGGAAAATGCCATGCGCGATATCTACCAAGACGTGACTGACAAGATCGTTACTGCTTTAGACCAAGGCGTTGCCCCCTGGATCAAACCCTGGTCTCCAAGTGGCTCAGTTTACGTCAATCATCACCAACCCTACCCCATCAACGCAATCACGCGTCGCCCCTACTCGGGCATCAATTTACCGTTGCTCTGGGCCGAGGCCAGGTTGCAGGGATTCACTCAAGATCGTTGGCTGACCTTCAACCAAGCCAAAAAGGCCGGTGGGCACATCCGTAAGGGTGAGCACAGCACCCTGGCAGTGCTCTACAAGCCGATGGAGTGCGAGGAACAGACTGAGTCAGGCCAACCCGTACTCGATGAAAACGGTCAGCCCAAGGTCGCTCACTTTGGCATTCTCAGGACGCATTTTTTGTTCAACATCGAGCAAACAGAGGGGCTCGAAATGCTTAATGAAACCGCGCTCGAGACGGAACAGAGTGATCCCTTCCAGGCCAACAGCGCTGCGGAAAATCTGCTGTTAAGTTCAGGTGCACGCATCGTTCATCGGCCTGCCGACGAAGCCTTTTACCACCCGATCAGGGATCTCATCCAACTGCCGACAAAAGCACAATTTCACGATGAAGGCGGGTACTACGCCACGGCACTTCATGAGCTGACGCACTGGACCGGGCATCACTCTCGGTTGCAGCGCGAAGGCGTGACGTCAGCCTGTCCGTTCGGCTCGCCAGGCTACGCGTTTGAGGAGTTGATCGCCGAGATGGGCGCTGCTTTTTTATGTGCCTACGCCGGTATACAGGGGGAGCTGCGGCACGAGGGATACATCGACTCCTGGCTCGGCCTGCTCAAGGCTGACAAACGCGCGATCTTTCGCGCCAGTGGTCACGCCCGAAGCGCTTCGGAGTATGTACTCAATCTGGAGCAGCAACTGAAGCAGATGGTAATGGATGACTCACGATGCATGAACGATGGAGTTTGATCGTTACCTCACAGCTGCAATCGCATCACAGGGCCCAACGCGAGTTGGGCCCTTTTTTCTGCGCCCAGAAAAAACCCCATGCCGCGGGGCTCTGATGCAAAGAATCAGAGATGGGCACACACCCGCAGCCTGTCATTCCGCATCCAGGTTCTGCGCCAGAAAATCCACCAGTTCAAGCGGACTCCGGCTGTCGATCACCTTGTAGATCAGATCGCGTTTACTGCGCGGCAACTTCTTGACCACGCTCTTCGCCGAGGCCCTGACGGCTTCGTCGGTCCCATGGATACGTGCCGCGAGCAGCAGCACGAGCGTGGCGTCAGTGAGGTTCATGACCGTCCCCAAAAAATGTGCACAGCAGTGTACCGACTCTTCCCTTTTCCGTACTAGCACGCACCTCCAACAAAACGGCACCAGGAGAAATCGATATCCCGATTGCCGCACAAAGGGACACGAGACAAAAGGACGGGGAAGGGTTGGAAGGGAATGGGGAGTCAAGGGTAAGAGCTCTATCCGAAAAGGCTAAAAGACCACTGACCCAGCCACTTCCCGGAGGTCACGATGCTCAATCTGTTTCGTCGAAAAAGGCAAAACCCTCCTCTGCCACTGACCATGAGCGTCGCCGAAGGTTACCTGCCCATCGAGTCGGCCCACAGTTTGTTAGCAGCGGAGCATCGCCGCCAGTTGCTCGATCACATCTGGCAGTACACCGCCCTCTCCCATACGCAGTTCATCCAACTCTACTTAAATCCGATCCATCGCTACGCCGAACAGGTCCAACAACTCCCGGCCAGCGAAACGCACCACCATGCCTATCTTGGTGGCATGCTCGACCATGGCCTGGAACTGGTCGCCTGCAGTTTGAAACTGCGCCAATCCTATCTGCTTCCCACCGGCGCCGCCCCCGAAGACCAGGCCGCCCAGACTGATGCCTGGTCCGCTGGCATCGCCTATGGTGCCCTGCTGCATGACATCGGCAAGATCGCTGTGGACCTGCTGGTCGAACGCCAGGATGGCCGTGTTTGGCATCCTTGGCAGGGACCGCTGGACCAGCCCTACCGTTTTCGTTACCTCAAGGGTCGCGACTATCACCTGCATGGCGCTGCCGCAGGCTTGCTTTACACCCAAATTCTCGACCAAACAATCTTGGACTGGCTCAGTGGATTCCCTCCACTCTGGGCCAGCCTGCTGTATGTCCTGGCGGGCCAGTACGAACGTGCTGGCGTGCTGGGCGAATTGGTGATTCAGGCCGACCGCGTCTCCACCGCGCAGAACATCGGCGGTAACCCAAGCAAGGCGCTGCAAGCGCCGATTCATTCGCTGCAACATCACTTGATCACTGGGCTACGCCATCTGGTTCAGCACGAGCTAAAACTCAACCAGCCGGGTGCCGTGGGTTGGTTGACCCAAGACGCACTGTGGCTGGTCAGCAAGACGGTCACGGACAAGCTGCGAGCCTATCTGCTGTCGCAAGCGATTGAGGGCATTCCCTCATCCAACATCGCGGTGTTCGACGAACTGCAATCGCATGGGCTGGTCGAGTCCACACCAGAAGGCAAAGCCATCTGGACTGCGCTCGTGGCAAAGGGAGACTGGCAGCAAACCTTTACCTTTCTGCGACTACAACCGGCTTTGATTTGGGGGAGCGAAAACCGCCCGGAGGCGTTCAGCGGAACGGTGAGCATTGCAATCGATGACCACCCGGCTGACGCTCCGGTATCACCACCAGCTCCCAAGACAGTCAGTACAGGATCGGGTCAAAGCCCATCGCAGCCAGATACCATGGCGACGGAGGATGCCGACTACCTCGGCACGCTGCTGGATATGTTCGAATTGGCTGAACCCGAGGCCAGTGATGCGCTGTCAGAAAGCATTCTCGAAATCTCAACACCCCTTTCCAGTAACCCTGGTCAGTTTTTTGTGAATTGGGTTAAGGAAGGCATCCAGAGCCACAAGTTGATCATCAATGACAGCAAGGCCAAGGTGCACACGGTGAGCGGTTTGGTGTTTCTAGTAACACCCGGTCTCTTCCAACGCTACGCCCAGGAGTTTCCTGGTATCTCACAAGGTGCCAATCAAGAAATCGAAGAGTGGCGCTGGGTGCAGAAGGAATTCGAGAAACTGAAGATCCATAAGAAGCGAGACAACGGTTTGAACATCTGGGCGTGCAAAGTGCAAGGTCCCAGAAAGAAAACGACCTTGAAGGGGTATCTGATTTCGGAACCGACGTCATTTTTAGAATCGATACCGCCAGATAACCCGTTTCTTGCGATTGATGATGGCTAACGACGCTCATCACATCCTTCAGTCTTTTGTTGTACTCGCGACACAAGGCTCGCTGCTTCCTACTCGCTTCCCTGCTCAAAGCCTTTGTCACCTCATCAAGTGTTTCAAGCGGAGACTGCTCGACGAAGTGTCAGCGCTGGAGAAAGGTTTGAACGATGAGCAGGCGCTTGAGTTGCTGAGTAGCGAACTCCGGAAGATCGACGCTCTCGGTGCAACCGATTGTATTGGCGGGCATTACCAGGACGGCAAGGTTATCTGCGTAAGGCCAAATCGACAGATCGACCCGCAGAAGCTCGAAGCCAAACGCTAGGCGAAGGCTGCCGACGAGACCCAAGCCTCGGTGAGCGCGCGCCTCGGCTTGCCACGGTCGGCTGGCTCTGGCTTTCTCAGAGGATTGAGAGACCTGCAAAAGGCATATGCGCCGGTTTGCTGCCAAAGCTTTAACGCCATCTGGGCTCACTCCAGACTGGAGTGAGCCCAGGGTGATCATGCAGTCACTTCAGCGGGACGGTCAGCGATGAACCCACGCTTGCGCCAAGTGACCCTCACGAAGGCCTGGAAATCAGCTTCACCACTCAGCTCGAGTTCATCAGCGTGATCAGTGACGATGATCTGGGGCATGATCCCGGTCGCTTCTTTCGTTTCCTGGCAGAATTCTACGAGCTTGTCGAACATATTGGTGACAGACCCGATGTCCTCGTCAACCTGTTCAACCCGATCGGTGAGCTTCGCCAAGGCCCGTGCATCAAAGCCCTGCTGCCCATGGTCGATCTTAGCCGGGAAATAGACCTGCGTTGGCTGATCCAGAAATAGGATTGGAGGGATCTTGCACCCATCCTTGTGCTTCTGTGCAAATACCGAATGCAAAGCCAGGAATAGCGTCAGGTGCGAATACAGCCAATTCGCACCACTGCCCATTGAGCGAAGGTACACGTTCCCCATCTCGTCGCTTTCATGCCACAAGTCGAAATTTTCGAGATCAAATTTCAGGTTGATCGGCATATAAGCAGGCTCGAAATCAAAGCCAGCACCAATTCGCTCCATCTCACTATTGATCAAGTCGCTCAAATCGCGCATTTTCCCGGGCACGTCATATCCATCCAGGATGGGCTTAAGCTCAGCCATCTTAGCTTCAATTATTTTTCGCGTGCCTTCAAGCTCTGACTTCGGTTTATTGGAGTAGTTTTCAATCTCCAATTCCAAACGATGTTTCACTCGCAGCGCAATCTCATCGACCGTTTTACTCTTCTTAAGATCCTCAACCTGCTTCTCCAAGCGAGTAATTCTCGACTGGATGCCAGACAGAATTTCTTTTTGCTCTGTGAGCTTCTTGGTTATCTTACCCTCCTCCTCGCGGAAACTTTCACGCGCATAGGAAGAAATTTTCAACTCTGAGTTCATCCAGTCGATGGCTTTCGTGAGCTTGTTAGCCTCGCTCTCGACCTGATGATTAGGAGCATCACAGAATGGGCACTGCGTTTCGCTTATCTCAGCATATTCCGGCACAGGCAGATTATTTACGGTGCTAGCAAAATCCTCCGTAAGGCTTATTGATGAACGCACAGCAAAAAGCTTATCTTGAAGCTCTCGCACCTTTACAGTTTGTGCTGCACGCTCTTCTTCTAGCGCTTTTTTCTGGATAGTGTACGAGTCCGCAACACTGTCTATTCGAACGTTAGCGTCTCTGACTTTCTTTAACGAGCCTTTGGGAGAGTTCGCAATCTGAGCAGCAGTCAGTGGGGTTAGTGCGGTGCCACTAATCACTTGGTACTCTGCAAGCAAACCCTCAATCTTGGATGTGAAATCGGCCTTTTCCTGCTTGCTTTTAGGAATTTGATTATCAATCTTCTTTAGCTCTGCCTTGAGCTCATTATAGTCCTGCGAAACCCAAAAATATTGCTGATCCACAAAGTTCATAAATATTTTCAGGTGATCAATGACCTGGTCGCGCTTTCGCCTCTCATCAAACCGATAGAAAAGAGCATGTTTATTTGCCACCAAATTCTGATGCTGCAGCATATAAGATGCAAAACTACGAATCGAAGGCGTCGAGGTTTTGGCAGCTCCATAATCCCTCCCTCCCGCGTCCTCATCAATATCAGTCATCGTGACAGCAAAATAGCGACCAAGCTCTTTTTTGAAGTCTCGCAGAGGAAAATAGCAGTTAGCCTTGAAGAAATCTTTTAGATTTTTCATTCCCAGCAGCACGTCTTCAAGAGTCGCACCGCACATATCCCTAATGAATAATTTTTCACTACTTCCATCCCGCGACAGGACAAGGAGGCCGCTGTCAAATTCGAGAATGGTAAAATAAAGCTTTGTACGAGCAGTGATAACGCCTTTCGGTATTGTATTGTCACTATTTCCAAGGCAAAAATCAAAGATCTCGATAATCGCGCTTTTGCCTGTAGAAGATTTTCCGGTGACAATATTCAGTCCAGCTTTAAAGGTAACTTTATGAATTTCATTATCATGATCGATAACGCCTATGGCCTTTACAATACATTTCATAGTTGAGCAATCCCTAACAACTTATACACATGCGGGGCGTCGCTATTTTCAAAGAGCTTTGCAAGATTGCGCGCCGAGGCAACCTGCTGCACCATGCCATTCAGGGGCGGAAACGTTTTCTTGGTAGCACGTACAATCAAGTCGTCACCAACAATCAAGTACCCTGTATTCACGAGGTTCATCAGCGTGGTGTTCGTAACCTGCCGCAGGGAATGGATACGCTTATGAACACCTGCCACACGCGTTTTATCGGAGCACATTGTACGCAATGAGTAACGATCGTTCACTCGATACAGATATGTGGCTGTCGACTCGTGAAGAACGAAAGGAAGTACTAAATAACTTAACAGAATGTTGTTTTGTGTCTCTTGGAGCTGCTGATAAAACGCCAGAAGAATCGGAGCCATTATCAAAGGACTGCGGTGCAGAGTATGAAGGTGGTCAGTCGTTGTAAGCTTCATTACCATAATCTCCAGTGAAGCTTATCTTTACCCTCTTCGTCCTCATCATCAGCAAGCATATGCCAGATACCGTTTCGAAAATCCACAGAGGTATTGTCAAATGCAGGGAAACAGTCAACAGGCTCCCCGCATCGCGCATCAAAGAACCCCTGTGATTCTTCACACCAGTATTCTTGCGGCATCCGTCGGCAGAGTCTTATTGCCCCCGCCCTTAGGCTAACGTGACGTTTAAGCTGATCAGCCTTGTACCCATCGACATCTATCCTGTCGACAGTAAATCTCCTGAACTCCTGATTGATCGTATGCACGGCCACGATATGTTCAAGAATCGCCGCGGGCACTTTCTGCCCATACTCAATCTCATGGAGCTTCTTCACAAACAAGCGGTCAACATACGCAGACACATCCACCTGGTCTTGGAAGCTAGCTGAATCAATCGAGGGGAATTTACGAGAGTTTCGACCATACCTTGCGAATAAGGTCGCGATTTTCATATCGAAATCTTCGTAGCTGATAGTCCAGCCCTTTTTCACCATGCCTGGCTCAATCAGGTAACCTAGTAGCGCTTCAAAGTAATCTCCTCGCTTTGAGGGATCCAAACCCTTCCCGTACCGACTTTTTGCTTCGCTTGCGCGAGTTTCGAGATCTGGCTCAGCAGATACGATCTTCAGTTTTTCGATGACATCCAGCAGCGCTTCACGCCTCTCCTCGGCCAACACAAACTGCTGGGCTTGAACAGATTTAGAAGGCTTTTTACCCGATACAGCAAGCCGCACCTCACTGTCAGCGAGAACATTTTCGAGCTGGCTTAACCTCTCTTCCACAGACTGCTGGTTCCAGTGACTCAGCTGCGCTGTAGTGCCATACTTCTGAGTCGTTAGTAGTATTAGCTCGGAGTACTTTTCCTGCTTGAATTTCGATGTGACCCAGTTTTTGAGAGTATTCCAAAAATTGATGTGTCCATCCGTGAGATCATCAGCAAAGTTTTTTACTTCGACTTGGACTTTCCCACCAACAGTTACATCACCATAGACCTCCAGCCAAAGCGTCTGGCCTTCAACCAATGAATGGCAATACTCCAGTGTCACGATTAATTGGTAGCTTAATGCTTCGAGTAGCTTTGTCGCATCGTTGGCGAGCTTCTCCACAACATTTCTCCGCTCATTGCTTCATCGTTGCGGTAAGGACGTAGCGCTAGGAGCGTTGGGTTGAAGCCTTCCTGGCAAATCCACTACCAAACTGTGAAAAATCAACCTCGTTACTGCGCGCGGCAGTACCTTGAGAAGCTTAAATACCCAACATACTGATTATATATACAGCAATCTATACCAATATCTGTCCGATTGTAGCGTGATGGCAATATGTTAGCAAAATGCCTTATGTTGCGTTATTTGAGCAGTGTGCCACTGACTCATGCAGAGTTTTCACAGTTAACGATGGAGGGTTGCAAATGGCTTTCAGCACCGACGGCGGCGGTTTTGCCTTTTCCTGCAATGACGCAAAGATGTCCATCAATGCGAGCACCTGGGCGACTCGGTTGACCCAGCTTGGGAGGATGACCGGACGGCTATGCATTTTGACCACAAACCTTCCGGACCCCGATTATGTGATCGACGTGCTGAGCAAGCGGACCTCGGACGTTCAGATCGTGGCCCACGTGGACGCCCGAAAAGCAGCCGAGTACGTAAAACGAAAATTACCCCAGGTAAGAATTGCCCTTCATCCCGACATCGGAGCCAAGGCATTGCTGATCGCACCCGAAACGGTGTGGATCATGAGCTCCGACTTCGGCAAAAAGAGGAGGATCGATGCAGGGATCGGACTACACTCGGCTGATGTTTATCAGAAGACTCTTGCCCAGCTATTTGATCGGGCGTGGGCCGAGGCGACCGAGATCGTTCTTTGACAGAGTTTGCACTGGCCACCCTTGTAAACTATGGGCTCCCCGATTGAAACGAAGCCCCGCGTAGGGATCTCGATCTAATTACCATCTCTCGGCGCTGGGTGCGCGAGCGCATGACTGGTGATTGGGTAGGCGGCCATCAATCAATGGCTACCAAGCTGATCAGCGATCATCAGCAAAGGGAGCGGCCAAGGATCGACTTGAGTCCCTTACCACTCCCAAATTACAACTACCCATACTTGGGCAACCATAAATTTACTGAAAACAGTCCTCGCTCACCTCCTACGGCACTCCCACTCTGAAATGCACCCCCGGAATACGCGCTTTCGCCCAAGTCACTTGCGAGCTCTGCCTCCCCAACCCAAAGCGGGGCGCAAACCATACCCAGCTTAGATTGCCTCTCATTCAGCCCAACTTCCAAAAGCTAGGCCAGCAGTGATCATCGAAATGTGCAGGAGCACCGCTCCAGCAAAGACTGCTCCTGACTTGGTAGAAAGCCCACGTCGGCCTGCGCACAATATCATTTTGCCTTTAGTCTCCCTATCGCCCGCATCAAGCCAAACGATATGATAAGGGGTGGGTGTGTCCAGACCAGGAGCCTGGTTCAGCACTCGGAACGATGGACTGTCAGAGGTGCTGATGAAGATCACCAGAAACCTGAACACCTACGATATCGAAGACCTGTATGGCCTTTGCCACACGGATGCTTTCCTCCGCCTTCCCGTCAGCATGAGTCATGGGGGGCTACTGGGAGTTGATGCTTCGCTCGCCCAGCTGGTGATCAGCTGGGCTCGCGCGCAGGAGCAAAGCGTGTTGCATCTTTTTGCAGACGCTGACAACGCATCCGAGCAAATTTCGCAATTGGGCAGGACGGCCGCAGGGCTCGCTGCGCTGATCATGTGCTCCAGCATCGAAACAGAATCACATGAGCCAATCGATAAGCGAGCAGCACTCACCGTCATCAAACCGCTCATAGAAGCGATGTACGACGGTGATCTGAAGAACACTTCGAATGAGCGAGGTGCTCGCCCCAAAACGATCAATCTCTTCAGCATCAATTTCGCCAAGATGGAGTACATCAAGCCGTTCTACTACGGTGAGCGGAACCCGCAGATCCATCCCCACGCCTCATTCTCGAGCCTTATCGAGACGTCATCCGCGCTGATGCATACGAAGCACGAAAAAAGCGCACTGAATCGAGGTGGGCTTCCGGCATTAGGAAGCGTGTTGGCCGAACTCATCTCAAACGCTGATCAGCATTCCGTTACGGATGTGCACGGCGTCAAGTACAAAAAGGGCTTGCGAGGCACCTCAGTGAAGGCTAGCCGGATCAAAAAGCAGGACATTCACCTTCACTCGGACAGGGAACCAGAATTCGCCAGATTCATCGTTAAGAACATGGTGAAGGGCGAAGACTACCTCGACTTTCTCGAAATCTCTGTAATCGATAGCGGGCCTGGGCTCGCACGGCGGTGGCTTTCCGCGAGGGAAGGTGTGCCGATTGAAGACTTGGGAGATCTCCCCATGGATGAGGAGCTACAGGCCACCCTGGACTGCTTCAAAAAGCATGTAACGACCAAAGACTCTGTCACATCAGGCATGGGGTTGCACAACGCCGTCCAGGCGCTCAACAAGCTCAAGGCATTTGTTCGTCTACGCACAGGAAGACTCTGCCTCTATCAGACGTTCCAAGGCCATGAACAAGTCGTTGAGTACAATCCCAAAAACTGGAGCGGTGACCGTGAGCTGGCGGCAGCTGAAGGCACTGTATTCACCATCTGCATCCCGGTGAACTGACATGCCTGATTTGTTCGATTTCGAGGTTTCTCTCACTCCCTCCCCTGACGCAGAACCGGCTCAGGTTGTCGTGTTCTTCACCGGCCCTGAAAGGATCGATGACGCTCATATCACTGAGGCGCTGCAGAAACGGCTGAGCGAGTACATTCTTCCTGACCATGTCACGTTCCTGGTACCTGAGTGCTATCAAGACTGGATCAAGGATCAGTGCACTGACAAAAAAACACCTATCGCAATCGCGCTCCAGCGTCGCGGCGCTGGCTCCGCTCCATCCTATGGCTTCTCCTTCTTCAACGAGCATGGCGACATTACCAAGCATGTGGTTGTCGCAGGCGCTACAAAAGGGGTTGGTCGGCTCATCACCGGTGGATCAGACAAAATCATCCAGGCTGGGATGAAAAAGCTGGTGAAGTGCACCTCTGTCCTCACCAAGGCTCCTGCCGGCTTCCTGTTCTCGAAGCCATCGTCCAGGTCATCCAATTACTTTATTCGAGCCGAGAATCTGCTGTCCGAAACCCTTCACTCTCACTTTCTGGCATTTTCCTGCCTGCAGGTGCTTAAAGAGGCGTCCAAGGATGGCATGCGTGAGCCCGATACCATCTATCTCGATACAATGGCTTTCCTGCCCATTGCGCTTTCGATCCAGCTGTTCCAAACCAAGTTCAAGAAGCAAACGATCCTGAGTATCAAGTCGTTCCACTCCCACGATGGTTTGAAAGATGGGCCACTCCCGAATGGAGCGTCCTCGCTCTGCTTGATCTCCGCCTCGACCAATTGCGGACTCGCCAAGGAGTGGGTGAAGGTCAATGGAGCGCCGCCTAATCGCGTGGCGACCTTCCTTTCGTTCTTGTCTGAATCTGAATGGTGCGCCGTTCTTCACACCATTGAAAAACCAGAAGATTTCGAATCTCTAGCCGAAGCAGAATCCAGCGAAACCAGGCAGATGATTCGCATCCATGGGGAACGCTTTGCCGCGCAGCACACCGAGACAAGGTTGCTGAACATCAGCATGGATCACTTGCCGGGTGACCTACAGACCAAGTTTTATTCGTTCATGGGTAAGGGGCTCTTCAAGTGCTTCAGCCAGGTTCCCCAGCGGGAGAGGCAGCGTACCGTCCATGTCGATAAGGAAAAGCTTGTCGCCACCGACGATTTCAAGATTTGGTTCAACAAAGCCCTGCTTGAAGAATCCTCTGCATCAACGTCACTCATCATCCACGACGATGATGCCGCTAGCCAGAAAATGGCTAACGATGCCCTGGACTTCCTCAAGGTCAGAGGACTGAGGTGCGATGTAGTCAGCGCGTCTAAATTCGATCCACAGGAGAAGTTCGACGGCTCGGTGATCATCGTTGCAGCTGCAGCTGAGCGAGGATCTCTTCTCCTAAGCATCAGTCGCCGGCTTCGCTCAGCTCAGAACTCAGGCACGCGCGTATATATGGTGGGTGCGCTGTTCGGCCGTTCCTACGAACTGATGAAAGAATTGACTGCAAACCTTACTCAGCCACCTAAAGGAAGTCGTAGATACGTGCTCAAGACGTACCTCGAAATCCCTGCTGCCAGCCTTGCTTGCAACAGCCATTGGCATCAGGAACATCTGTTGTTGAGCAGACTGATTACCTTCGATGGCAACGGCGTATCGTCCTTGGTGCAGACTCGCGTCGACGCTTTTGACAATGCTGGTGCCGACGGCCTCACCGATCACGCCTTCTGGCAGAGTAGTTATCAAGAAGGAGAAATGCGGCTGACAAAGGGGTTTGCCTTCGTAAGCGGTAGTAAAGATGTCACGGTTGCTGCCTGTGTGGACATTTTCCTGACCATCTTGTGGATCCTTCAGAACGCCCGGGAAAACGCCAAGATCAAGGATGCGAAACGACTTGAATCAGGCGAGCTCCAGCAGGTCCTGCTGACGCCTGAAGTCTTCTCTCGTTACGACGACGGCATCATACAAGGTGCATTCCTCCGAGCTGCCTTACCTACAGAGCTCGACTATAGCGCCCACGAAACCTATAGCGCGTCCATGGCAGATATCATCTTGCGTGTCGTCCAGGGCTACGGGTTCGAACGCGGTGACGCTGCTATGGAATTCATCACTTCACTGGCGATAGGAAAGATTCGTCTGCACAAGGAGGTCGACGAAAAACTTCGAGCCAGCATCAAGCTAGCCCTTGAAAACAAAGTCGGCGACATAGGGCTTCTGCTGGGCGAGGAGGCTGCACCGTTCTAGCTCAGACCCTGTACGTGACACTGACCGTCTTGCTGATAGCTATTCGGTCGGTGACGCCTTCCCTCCCCTATCCTCTTGGTTTCAAGAGTTTGAACACGAGAATACTGCCCCTTCGAGAGGTCTACGAACTGCTGCGCGAAGCTACGTTCGGTTCCCCGGGCAATAACCGATTGAGCGCTCGGAGCTGGTAGAGATCTACTGCGGCCTGATGACCATTGAGATCGATGGCTGGGTCACATCCTCTACAACAAGCGAATGCCTACTTTGGGTTGTGGATTCAACCGGTCGATGCTAGACCGTCGCTGTCCAGCCACAAGCAGTCATTCGATGTCTATGAAAACTCAGGAAAATTCATATGAATCACTGCGATCGCGGATCAATGGGGCAACACGTTGGTACCCTGCTGCCTTGATGACTTATCGAGGCTCTACTACTCAGGGGCTCCGCCTGGAGCAACCCACGCTGCCCCCTTTCGTGCAAAGCAGTGCAACACGGACGGCTGAACAGCTTGGTACCGAAGTGGAAGCCGTACATGATGAGAAGCAAGAATGAGCATCGACCTCTTGCTCCCGTGCGGTTGTAATCGCTCACTTTACCGTCACTTAGTATCAAGATACTGTTAGTCATGGCATCTTGACACTTCTGCCTGCTAAGGCACTGCTTTAGCAGGCAGAGGTATTACGAACACGCCCTACTTCGACATGGACGAACGTTGTGAACATTCTCGAGTATTTGGATTCAGCGAAAGAAAAACTAAGAAACTGTCAACTCGGCGCGGTGCGAAGTTTCGTGACGTATGCTGAGGAAAACGAAGCCGATAAGGCCTTCTTAATAAATCTGCCTACCGGTGCGGGAAAAACGGGTGTCATTTCGCTTATATCCCATCTCTCGAGCGCAGCTAAAGTCCTTATTATATGTCACCGCAAAGCAGTGAAAGATCAACTTTTCCGAGAGATTTCTAAAAAATTCTTTCGCATCACAATCAATGATGCGGACTTCAAACTGAAGAAAACCTTCAGGGATTCTGATTTCGGTCAAGGTGATGGTATTTATATCACCAGCTTTCAGAAATTAACATTTATCGGAGATGAGGAGCTTGGAAAAATTCAGCAGGACTTCGATCTAATTATCGTTGATGAAGGCCATTCTGAACCGTCACCCGTTTGGCGAGAAATAATCCGACAATCTTCCGCTATGAAGGTGGTGATTACCGCGACGCCTTATAGGAATGACCTGTTTGAATTAAACGTGAGTACAGACCACTTCTATGTGTTTACGTTCAAAGACGCTGTAGTCGATGGAGTAATTTCGGAACCTTTTTATGAGCAGATTGCCGATGAAGCGAAAATGCTCGCGAAGATTACGGATTATTTGGAAGTCGACGACAGTCTAAAATGCATCGTTAAGTGCAAGAGTCTTGAGGAAATCGAGAGATATCACGACCTAATAGCGCCACTTTTTTGCACCGCAAGCGTCCATGAGCGATTGGAAAATGAGGACGAGAAGAATAAGTTTAAGCGGGTTGGACGAGCGCTTAAAGTTGAGGGCCTCAGGGTAATCATCCACCAGCATAAGCTTGACGAAGGCATAGACATTCCCGAAGCAAAATTATTGGTCTTGACCTACGAGTTGGGTAGTGGGCGAGAGCTCGTACAGGCCGTCGGTCGGATCGTCCGGCGTTACGGGGAAGCGCGGCCCTTGGTATTGGATCTTAGCCGGGGGGCGAATGAGGGGATGTGGGATGGCTACCAAAAATTTGACGATTATCTCGCCAGTGGAGGAGCGTCAGAGTTCGTAAAGTCTCTCAGTACGAGTTACCTAATCGAGTCCTTCCTCGATAGCTTCCCCAAGTACAGCTATTTCGATGGCAAATTCAAGGAGCGAGTGGATCTCAATGAGCTAGTTCCTGAGGACGACATCAAAATCCCTCATGCTTCGGTGTGCTTCGTGCAGAAGGAGGAAGAATTCTCCCTGCCCCTACTTATGGATCGCCTCTATTGGGAGCTTCATGGATCCGGGGCTTTGGTCAAGAGCTATGAGGATATCCTCGACCTAAAAGTTATGGTCTACGTGTCGTTTAACAGCTCAAAATTCTTTTCTAACAAGCTGTTTTTTGAGCCAAAACTTCATGTAATTGTCGTAAAGGAGATGGATTCAGGTGTAGCAATATTCGATAGCGGCGGCGGGCGATACTACAACCAAGAGCAGTATCGGCTTCGTAATGCCATCCATATCGACAAGCTTACTGCGTTGGCGGCCAGGACCGCGATTCATCAGGTCAAGGAGACTCACGCCCGAGCTATTGGCCAAGCTGTACGACGTCCAGAGTCTGTGGCTTTGAAGGGACAGAACCTAGATGGAAGTCGTAGTAATCAGAGCAATTCCAGATACGCCTTAACGATGGTGAAAGTCGACAATATTGGCCTGGACGGAAAGAAAGATAGCAGCTACTACATTGGCGCCAGATCAGGCCGAGTGGTCGATCAGAAGGAATCCAATTTCACGCTATATGATCTTTCTCAATGGATCGACGTGGTTAGCGAATGCATCGAGGCAGGAGGCAATGCTGGACGGCTTATTAAGTCCTACGCGCAACCGATAGCCGAAAGGCCGGACACAAAAATTCTTTCCGTATTGCTGGATTTCAATGAACTCGACGGACCAGCGCAGATAGGCCGGGGCGAGATCCATGCTGAGTTTCTTTACGTAGACTTCAATGACGGAATCAGCTTCCATGCGCAGGGTGAGTTGGTGGAACTAGCTTTGACGTACTCGGACGATGTTTCATCTTTCGAAGTCCAGCTCACTGGTGTTTCTGAAGGAAGGGCTGATCATGAATGGGTAGTGGAATATCTAAATTTTGGTCATCGATTGAAAGTTCTGTATGAGGATGGGGTAACGTATCTAGGAGGAAATTTTTACCGGTTGGCACTTCCTTATGAGCGGGGAATCGAGGCTGAACAAAGTTTCGCGGGTGCCTCGCTGTTTCCACTTCCAGAGATGCGGAGCCAAAATCTTAAGGAGAAAGGTCACGTCCGGGATCACAAATATTTTCGAACCACCAAAGACAGCTTTGATACGGACTCGATTTTCCATCTCATCGACAGGTTAAAGGGATATGGGAATTCAGGCACTCCACACGGTGATCTGGGGCCGTTCGCCAAGTTCATACCTGGTTGTGATCTCGTGCTTTGCTGCGATATGGGCGTTGAGCCGGGCGATTTCATTTTGTCATCCCCTGAGAGGCTATGTTTCGTTCATGTTAAGTGTGGCGACACCCTCAATCCAAAATCATCAGCAGGTGCTCTCGCCGAGGTCGGCAGTCAAGCGATCAAAAATATTCATATGCTTGTTTCTAATAACAAGAATATAAAACCGGGAAATTTCAAAACGTGGAATGGGTGCTGGCCCTCCAACGATGCAACTTATCCGCTCGGGACGCGCTATAGATTATTCGATGGTCAGATTAATCATCCAGTAGCACCTGACGGCTCTCTTTCTGAGCGAGTTTGGGATCTTATTTGCGAACGAAGAAAATCAATGAGATGTAAAAAAGAGATCTGGATCGTAGGCGGAAATTCATTCTCCAGTGACCATTTCATCAAAAGCATGGGAAATCCACTCAAGTCTTCGCCCGAGAGTATTCAAGCCTTTCAGCTTATCGAGGATTGGCTGAGCACTGCGGACGAATTAGATGTGGATTTGAGGATTTTTACTTCGCCCTGAGGAGGCTGCATGACTAGCCTTCAGCCGAATGAATTCCTCTGGCCGATCTCTGCCGATGTTGACCGGCAGCAATGGGTTGTGGATTCAACCGGTCGTGGCGGACGACTTTCGGTGTAAGTCGGAGGATCACTTTTTTAGGATAAGTCCTAAGCTTCTCCACCGAATCCAGTTGTGGCGTTTACACTGAAAGCCACCAAGTGCCGTACTGGAATTCCGTTAGAATCCCTGTTCTCGATCGCTCGTGTAGCGGGTACGAGCGGGGGCAAGATTGGGGGCAACGTCAAAATTTCCAGCCCTGCAACCATCGCCCTAGAGCCCAGTCAAAATGTTTTTCGGAGTTCGCAATTAACCCGGTAAGCATAAGCGTTCTGGCTACCTCTCCTGGGCTACCGTGGCATATTTCGCCCAATCGTCCATGAGACACCGTCGCTTCTCGAAGAGATCTCCACGCCGATATGCAGCTTCGACCGCATTCTCTACTGTATGTGAAAGTGCATGCTCGCAGACCTCTCGAGGATAGTGGGTGACCTCACCCGCCCAATCCCGAAAAGTCGAGCGGAATCCATGAGTCGTGAGATCGTTGCGCTTCATTCGACGCAACACCATCAACATCGCCATATTGCTTAGCGGCTTCCCTTTTCGAGCACCAGGAAATAGGTGATTGTTCCCTTCTACACGAGGAAGATCGATCAGTAGATTCAATGCTGCTTTCGACAGCGGAACGCGGTGCTCTTTCCTGGCTTTCATTCGCGACGCCGGAATGGTCCATACCCCTGCTACGAGATCAACCTCCGCCCATGTGGACGAGAGCACTTCGCTGGTTCGGCACGCAGTAAGGATAGTGAAGCGTAGAGCTTTAGCGCTCAGATCTTGTGCTTTTTCAAGAGTCGCCACAAACCCGGGAAGTTCGCCCCATGGGATGGCTGCGTGATGTTTCACAGCACGCACTTTTTGGCGGGGAGGCAAAAGCTTGTCCAAGTGCCCTCGCCATCGAGCGGGATTTTCACCAGCACGGAGATCCCGAGCCTTTGCTGCATCGAGGACCAATTCAATTCGGTTTCGCAATCGACTGGCGGTTTCGGGCTTTTCTGTCCAAATCGGCTTGAGGATTTTCAGCATATGCTCAATGCCTATCTCCTGGGGGGGAAGATCGCCTATGACCTTGAACGCATAAGTAGTCAGCGTGTTCTTCCACTGTTGGGCGTGCTTGGCATTTTTCCAGCCTGCCTTATGGGCAGCAATGTAATCGAGAGCAACCTCCTTGAAAGTTATCGGTTTGGTCGGGGCCTCGTCCTCTGATAAAAAAGTGGCTTCTTTTTCCAGTTTTTTCCGCTCCAACTCCTCATCTCGACTCGCAATTGGGTCGACTCCAGATCTGCTAAGTCTTCTGGCATCAGCTGCTTTTTCCCGAGCTACCGCCAGACTTGTCTCCGGATGCCTCCCCAAGCCCATGTATCGGCTCTTTCCTGAGAGTTTGTAGCGGAAAAGCCAACTGGCGCCGCCGGTAGGGCCAACTCTCAGATACAACCCATCACCGTCATTGGTCATGCCAGGCAAGCCGATCCTGACTATTTTCTCCACCGCCTTTGTCGTAAGTGAAGCCATGCGTCACCTCATCTTTTTTAAGGACGATGACCTAATCTAAATCAGCTCCAGCCCACACGCCAGCCCACACCTTGGATGATGGCTTTCGGTAACGTCCGTTGGAACACAAAAGACAAAAAACAGGATATCTACATGTTTAATAAAGATTTTTTAGCACACAACCAGACAGCAATAGAACTCAAAATACGTAAAAATAGCGGACATCGCCACCGCCACATCACCGACGTTCTGGCTGCAGGCCGGCGTTGCGATCAGGCGTCGACGCACCGCATTCAGGCGCAGGTTGCGCAGGTACTCCAGCGGACGCATGCCGGTCACCGCCTGGAAACTGTTCTGCAGGGTGCGCCGGCTGACCCGCAGGTGTTCGCACAGGTCGAGGATGCTCAGCGGGGTATCGCCGCTGGCATCGATCAACTCCTGGCAACGCTTGACCAGGTACGCACTCACGGCGAAGTTGCCGCGACGGCAGCGCACCTCATCGGTGGCATTGCTGAACAGGTCGAGAAACGCATTGAGCAACTCGTCTTCGAGCATGTTCTCGGCGGTTGCACTGATGGCCTCGGGTTGTTGCAAAAGGTGACGAAACAGCGGGTAGATGCGCTGGCGTATCCGCAGCAGTAACGCGTCATCCACGCACAGCTGGGAGCGGGTGCTCAAGCGCTTGAGCTGGTCGCTGGACAACTCGAAGGCGGCGAGTTTGGCGAAACGCACCGTGTCGACGTTGAAAGCGAAGAAGTGCGTGCCTTCCGGCGCATGCAGCACAAACTCCTCGCAAGCGCGCAACAGCACCACACTGTGGGTGCCCACCTGCTGGCCCTGCACGACGGGCTCGCCGCCCAATGACATGGCCGCGCACAGCCGTCCCTTGGGCGCATGGCCGCGCTGCACCACGCGTTTGTCCAATACTTCCTGGAAGATCTGAAAGCGCTCGGCCGACAGCTGGCGCAGCTCACTGGTCAGGCAGCCGCGCCCCAGTTGGTCATACACCTGCTGCCAGCCCTGGATGGAACCGGCGTGCAGTTGAGGGTCATTGAAGGTTCGAACTTCGGCAAGCATGGTGGTCGTTCCTCGGGGGCCCCGTTGTTGTCATCGGCCTGAAGGGGACTCAAGTCATCCATGACGGCAGCTGTCGCTTACACGGGGGTGGTGTCCGCGGTGAAAAGCAAAGCCAGTTCCGTGCCAAACATCTGTAGGCGGTAGGTGGCGGGCTGGATATCCATGGGCGCCAACAACGCACCGGACAGCACCACCTGCCCGGCCTCCACCGGCTGACCGTCGGCCAGCAGACGGCGAACCAGCCAGCACAGGTTGGTCAGCGGCGGGTCCTCCCGGCCCTCGGTATCGCCTTCGCCGCACAGCGCGCCGGCACATTCCAGGCGATAGGCGACGTGGGTGTGCGCGACGGCATCGAACGCGCTTCGTGGCCCCAGGCAATACAGCCCCGCCGCCGCATTGTCGGCAAGAAAGGCTCCGACCCCGAACGCCCAGCCCTGCCAACGGCAGTCGGCAATCTCGAACGCCGGCGCCACTTCGGCAATCGCGTCCAGGATCTGTTCATCGCTGTAGTCACCGGGCGCGAGGCTGCGTCCCAGCACAATCGCCACTTCGATCTCCAGCTTGGGCTGGATCAACCGCGACAGCGCCACCGCCGTGTTCGGCTGCACGCACATCGCGTCGGTCAGGCCGCCATACACCGGTTCGTCAATGCCGAAGCGCCGTTGCGCGGCGCTGCCGGCGAAGGCGATCTTCCAACCGCTGAACTGTTCGCCCGCCGCCAGGCGCGCATTCAGCGCCTGGCGTTGCAGGGCGTAGCCGCCGCGCAGGTCCAACGCTTCGGGGGCCAGTGGCGCAATCGCTTGCACCGCACGCGTGGCCTGGTCTAACTGACTCAATACGCCCGTATCGATGCTCATGACAGTTGCCCCGCTAACTTGCGTAATACCGCGTCAAGTCGCTCAGGCGTGGTAATGGCGGCGACAAACCGGTCAGGACGCACCACGACGACGCAGTCACGCACCCTGGAGAACCATTCGCCGAGGCGGTTATCCACATCCTCCACGCTGATGGCGTCCGTGGCCGTCAAGGGCTGGTGGCGGCCCAGGCCGCTGCGCGAGCGATTGACCTGGATAAAGCGCGTGTCCCAGCGCGCCCAGAACCTTGCCATGTCTTCGCTCAGTGGCTCACGGGGATTGACCCGGTAACCCAGCACCGCATAGGAATTGCCCAGCACGTCATCCAGGCGCCGACGCTGGCCCTGGGCGTCTTCGATAAACGGCTGCACAAACAGCTGGCCCACCAGGTCGTCTTCACGCAGTTCGGCACGTTCGTGATAGACCAGCCCTTTGGTGAGGGTGGCCTTGGGTTTGAACTTGAACTCCAGCAGGTGCGAACGCAGGTTATCGACGCTGTTCACCGCCTGGAACAACCAGTCGCGCACGCCGGCCATCAACGGGTTGGTCAGCCCCAGTACCGTGCCCATATTGTCGGCCAGGGCCACCAGTTCGGTGGCGTGCCCGCGACGTTCCTGGTCGTAGCTGGCGAGGATCCCATGGGCCGCACGCCCCTGGATGATCGCGGCCAGTTTCCAGGCCACGTTGGCCACGTCGCGCAACCCGGAATTAAGGCCCTGCCCGGCCCAGGGTGGCGATATATGCGCGGCATCGCCGACCAGTGCCACACGCCCCTGGACAAACCGCGCCGCCACACGCGAATGGTGGGTGTAGGCGCGGATACGGATGATATTCAGCGCGTCCACGGCGTCGCCGATATGCCCACGGATCAGGTCGCGAATGGTGTTCTCGTCACACATCTTCGCCTCGTCCTCGCCCTCCATCAGCATGAATTCCCAGCGCCGCTGCTGGTACGGCAGGTAGATGCACACGAAGGGCCGCTGCGGGTCGGCGTGCAGGGCGGTGTAAGGCGCATCCAGGGTGTCATTGGCGGTATCGACCACCACCCATTTGCGCGCATGGGTCAGCCCCAGCAGTTCGACGCCCAGCTTTTTGCGTACGGTGGAGCGCCCGCCATCGGCGCCGATCACGTAATCGGCGCGCAGCTGATAGACCTCGCCCTGGGCATCGCGGACCTGCAAGGTCACGCCCTCCCCATCCTGTTCCAGCTCCAGCATTTCATGCCCCTGGCGCAACACCACAGTGCTGCGCTGCCCCAGGGTTTCGCGCAGCGTGCCTTCGAGCAACTGCTGCATGAAGATGTTGCGCATCGGCCAGCCGTACTGCGCGGCACTTGGCTTGACCTCGGCAAAACACACGCCCCGCGCGTTGTAATAACGCAGCGGCACATCGCAGATCATGTCACGTACTGCCAATTCGGCGATGCCGATGGCCTGCAACACGCGCAGCGCTTCATCATCCATGCCCACCGCGCGTGGGTAAGGCAGTATGCAGTCGGCAAGCTCAAGGACGACGCAGTCGATACCGTACATCCCCATATAGTGCGCGGCCGTGATCCCATTGGGCCCGCCCCCGACAATCACAACCTGGGTCTTCTCCTGCTTCATCGCTGTTCACCGCTTTCTTGTTGTGGTTTTAAACCGGCGTTGCCAAGGCCGCACGCGTGTCATCAGTGCAGCCCGTCAACGCCCTGGATGTCTTCGGCACGCAGGCCACCCAGCCGTGCGTGCAGGCGCCCGCGCGTGGCGAAGGCCCAGATCACGATGACTTCGTCCGGCGCGGGGCCGTCGCCGAACATCAGCGACATGCTGTCGTAGTGGGAACGTACGTAGAGCGCATCCTTGTGCGCCAGGGGGACGTCAATGGTCGAACCCGGGCCGCCGCGCTTGCCGGTGGAAGGCACCCACGACTTGCCACCGCCCAGCGCGACGCGAATCGGATCGGCGGCCGGGTTGGTCAGGAACGCGTTGCCGTGCTCGTATTCGCCCGCGCTGCCGACCAGGATCGCCTTACCATAGCTGACAATCTCATGGGCACCGGCCAGTGCCTGTATGCGCCGGCCGAACTCTTCGCCCAGCAACGGCGATGGGTCGACCAGTTCGGCGAGCGACTCGCTGTAGCGACCGGCATAGGGGTTGGCGATCACGGCGGCGATCGCGTACTTGAACAGGGGCTCGCCATCGGCCAGCTGGCCGGTTTCGTTGGCCAGGGTTTCTTCGACAAAGCTGTACCATTTGCGGATGTGATACGTAGCAAAATTCGCGGTTTTCATCAGGGTTGCCTCAAAGTGGGTCGAGTGGATCCAGGTTGAAATGTCGGCTCGGCGCGCCGGCGGCCTTGAACCGGGCCTTGCCGCGCGCATCGTCGTGTTCGGTCTCGAGGAAGAACTCCATGCGATTGCCGTCGGGGTCGTTGAAATACACGCCATGGCCGATCTCGTGATCGGTGATCTTCACCACCTCGACGCCCTTGCCCAGCAACATGCCGTAGAGCTGGCGCAGGGTGGTCATGTCCCCGGCGATTTCCAGGCCGTAGTGCTGCAGGCCCAACCCGCCTTGATGGGCGCCGGGGTCGGCGCGAATCAGGGCGATGTCGTGGTGCTTGCCGCCAAATGCCATCATGACCCAGCTCTCGCCCCGGGCACTTTCGTGCATGCCCAGGATGTCGGCGTACCAGCGTGCCGACACGTCAGGGTCACTGACCCACAGCGATAAGTGAGTCCGCAGGATCTCGATCTTCATGGCGTTATCCCTCAGTGCTTTTTGACGATGGATTGATGCCCGGACTTGATCTGCGCAACCGCAGGCGTCCAGAGCACATCAGCGATCTCGCTGAATTCCCGCCAATGCTTCTGCCAGCCGTCACCGCCATTGTCGGAGGTGAACAAATGCCCGTACTTGGTGCCCGCCACGATCTGTCGCGGGTTGGCCGGGTTGAAGGCAATCGCCCAGACACAGGAGTTGGGCTGCTGTGGCAGCGGCAGCACGTTCCAAGTGAGTGCGGCATCACGGGACACCAGGATCTTGCTGGTGGTGCCGGGGGTGCCATCGGAAATACTCAGGTACAGTTCGTTCTGCGTGCCCAACGGCGCGTTCATGGCGCGGATGTAGTACAGGCCGAAGGCTTCGCGACCGATGATGCCGGTCCAGGTCAGCCCCTCGTCCAGGCTGCGGTACACCGCATTGACGCAGACCGCCACAATGACTTTCTCGCCGTGGTTGGGCAGCACCAGGATGTTGTGGACGTCGGAGTTGTAGTCCCACAGCAGCCGGTCGTCGACGCGGGTCCAACTGTCGCCGCCGTCACGGGAATGGAACAGCCCGCCCTCCTCGAGGCCGAACCACAGCTGGTTGCGGTCAGTGGGGTCATAGGCGAAGGCCAGCAGGCGTGGGCGGCTGACGCCGTCGCAGAACTCGGGGATTTCCACCGGGGCGCGATCCCAGCTCAGGCCGCCGTCCAGGGTGCGCCACAACACGGCACGCGAAGGCGCGCCGGTGCCGACGAAAATTCGTTGTGCATCCTGCGGGTCAACCGCAACTTTCCACACGGTTTGCCCGTTGAAAGGCGAATCGATGCGCCGCCAATGCCCACCGGTATCGTGGCTCACACACAAGCCCACATCGGTACCGGCATAGATCCGCTCGGGCGTGTCGGGGTGCAGGCTCAAGGATCGGGTGATCGCATCGAACTCCAGGTCCTGCCCCAGGCCCAGGCGATGCCAGGTACGGCCATCGTCGGCACTGCGGATCACCGCTTGCCCGACGGTGGCGACCAAAAGGGTTCCGTTACTCATCACAGATGCTCCTCAGATATAGATGCCACGGGTCAAGCCACCGTCGATGCCGATGGATTCGCCCGTCACTGCGCCAGCTTTTGGCGATGCCAGGAAGCCGATCAGCCAGCCCATTTCAATCGGTGCGAGGGTGCGGCGAATCGGTGTCGCGTCGATGTAGGCCTGCTCGACCTGCTGCGCGGTCTTGCCTTGCTTGACGGCTTCGCGGTCGTACAGCTCCTGGATATGCGGGGTATCCACCACGCCCGGGTGGATCAGGTTGACCGTGATCCCCGACGGGCCGAGCTGGTCGGACAGGGTCTTGGTCATGTGCGCGATCGCCAGGTTGCGCATGCCCGAAAGCACCTTGCTGCTGCGCCCGGTGAGGCCGCCGATGTTGATGATGCGTCCGAAGCCGGCCGCCTTCATGTGCGGGGTCACAGCCTTGGCGCAGCGGAAATAGCCGATCACCTTGGTGTTGAGGTCCGACAGCAACTCATCGTCGCCGGCGTGTTCGATGTCATTGCGCACCACACCCGATGGCGCCGCGGCCCCGTTGACCAGGATGTCGATGCGGCCGAAATGCTTGTGAGCCGCCTCGACCATCTCCGACACGGCCTTCATGTCATTGGTGTCGCAGAACAGCGGCAGCACTTCATTGCCGGTCTGTGCACTGATCTCTTCGGCCGCCAGCTGCAGGAACGCCATGCGCCGCGCGCAGATCACCACCTTGCAGCCTTCCTCGGAGAGAAAACGTGCGACTTCCTTGCCGATGCCCATACCGCCACCGGTGACAATGGCCACGCGGCCTTTCAATTCCAGATCCATAGCAATTACCTCGTGTGATTATTCAGTTCAGGCCAGATCGACAAACACGCTTTTGGTCTCGGTGTAGGCATCGATCACGTTCTTGCCCATTTCCCGGCCCCAGCCGGATTGTTTGTAGCCACCGAACGGTGAAGAGGGATCGACCACGTTCCAACAGTTGATCCATACCGAGCCGGCCTTGAGCTGTGCCGCCACGCGGTGCGCCGAGCGCAGGTCGCGGGTCCACAGGCCGGCGGCGAGGCCATACGGCGAATCGTTGGCGCGCAGCACCAGGTCGTCGATGTCGGTCCAGCTCATGACGGTCAGTACCGGGCCGAAGATTTCTTCGCGGGCCACGCAGGCGCGCTCGGCACGGTCGAGGAACACGCTCGGTTGAATGAAGTGCCCACGCTCCAGGTGCGCGGGGCGCTCGCCGCCACAGATCAGTTCGGCACCCTCCTCCCGGCCCCGCTGCAGGTAACCCTTGACCGTGTTCAACTGCCGCGCAGACACCAACGGCCCCATGCTGTTGGCCGGGTCCAGGCCATTGCCCAGCACATAGGCGGCGGCATGGCGCTGCAATTCTTCGAGCACCTGGTCGAGCACACTGGCGTGCACATACAGGCGCGAGCCAGCCGTGCACACCTGGCCCTGGTTGTAGAAAATCCCATCGGCGGCCCCCTTGGCGGCGCGCACAATGTCGGCGTCGGGCAGGATGATGTTCGGCGACTTGCCGCCCAGTTCCAGCGAGACCTTTTTCATGTTGCCGGTGGCCGCCTGGGCGATCAGCCGCCCAACCTGGGTCGAGCCGGTAAAGGCGATCTTGTCCACGTCGGGGTGCTGTGCCAGCGGTGCACCCGTGTCGGCACCCAGGCCGGTGATCAGGTTGACGACGCCGGCGGGGAAACCTGCGGCCTCGATCAGTTGCACCAGGCGGATCGCGACCAGCGGGGTCTGCTCGGCGGGCTTGAGCACCGCCACGCAACCGGTGGCCAACGCCGGGCCGAGCTTCCACACGCACATGGTCAACGGGAAGTTCCACGGCACGATCAGCGCGCAGACCCCCACCGGTTCGCGCAACGTGTAGTTGAGCATCGGCGCGCCGCTGGCCGGGGATACGGGCAGCGTGCTGCCTTCGATCTTGGTGGGCCAGCCGGCGAAGTAGCGAATGATGTTTGCCGCGCTGGCCGCCTCACCGCGCGCGTTGGCGATAGGCTTGCCGTTCTCCAGGGTGATCAGTTGCGCCAGTTCCTCGCGGTGCTGATCCAACAGATCGGCCAGGCGAAACAGCAACAGGCCGCGCTGCGCCGGTGACTGCAAGGCCCACGTGCCGGTGAAGGCTGCGCGGGCGGCCGCAACGGCCGCATTCACATCGCGTTCATCGCCTTGGGCGACTTCGGCCAGGGTCTGTTCGGTGGCCGGGTTTTCCACGGCAAAGCGACGACCGCCGACGGCGTCCTGCCAGGTGCCGCCGATAAACAGGCGACCGGGCTGCGCCAGGAATGCCTGGACGGCAGGTAATAATTCGAGCGGATGCATAGTCGACTCCTTCACAGCGCCATTTCGATCAGGCAAGGGCCACGGTCGGCCTTGGCATTGGCCAGGGCCCGTTGCAGTTCGGCATTGGTCTGGACCGTGCAGGCCGGTACTCCGTAGCCTTTGGCCAGGGCCTTCCAGTCGATACGCGGGTTGTCGAGCACGGTCAGGCGCAGGGCCTGGGGGTCCATTTCGGTCATGCCGAAACGGCGCAGCTCGTTCTGCAAAATCGCGTAGCGATGGTTGGCGGCAATCAGGATCACCACCGGCAACTGCTCGCGTGCGATGCTCCACAGGGTCTGGATGGTGTACTGGGCACTGCCGTCGGATTGCAGGCAGAACACGCTATTGCCGCGTTCCGCCAAAGCGGCGCCGAAGCCCACCGGAATCCCCTGGCCGATCGCGCCACCGGTATTGGTCAATACCCGATGCCGCGCGGCGCGGGCGGAGGCGGTAAAGAACGGGTAGCCGCAGGTGCCGCCCTCGACCGAGACAATGCTGTCGTGGGGCAGTGACGCAGCGAGCACTTGGCCGATCGACTGCGGTGTCAGTTCGGCATGGCCGGGCGGCAGTTCGATGCCCTCCGGCGTCGGCACGTAGGCCGGTGCAGCCAGGGCATCGGCCAGCGCCGTCAACGCGCCGGCGACATCGTCACCGACCTCGGCCAGGCTCAGCAGGCGCTCACGCTCGGCGAGGCGCGACGGGATGCCTTCGTAGCCAAAGTAACTGATGGGCTCCGGCACGCCTGCACAGATGACCAGGTCGTACTGCTCAAGGATTTCAATCGCCACTTCCGGGAAATACGGCAGGCGATCCAGGTCGGGCAAGCCACCGCCACGGTAGCTCAGGCGCGGAAAGGTCTCGGCAAACAGGCGCACGCCGGGCAGTTGCGCCAGGCGTCCCGCCGCTTCCAGGCCCGCGACCGACAAGCCCTCATCGCCGACGATAAACACCAGCCGCTGGCCGTCACGCAATGCCTGCGCCACGGTTTCGACCCGGTCACCGGCAAACCGACGAACCGGTGCGCGCAGAGGGGCGAATACACCGTTATGGGTCACTGCGTGGGCCTGCAGGTCCATGGGCAGGATCAGGCTGGCGATCTGGCCTTTGGCCTGCCAGGCCGCACGCACGGCTTCCTGCAGATCCTCACCGATACCGGCAGCGGTGCGCGAGGTGCGCACCCAACCGGAAACGGCACCGGCCAGGGCCTGGATGTCGCTGGCCAAGGGCGGATCGTAGTTGACATGCCAGGAGGCGTGATCGCCGATGACGTTGACGATCGGCGTATTGGCCCGACGCGCGTTGTGCAGGTTGGCGATGCCATTGGCAAAGCCCGGCCCCAGGTGGGTCAGGGTCATGGCCGGCTTGCCGGCGATCCGGCCATAGCCGTCCGCAGCCCCCGTGCAGACCCCTTCGAACAGCGACAACACCGGCTTGAGAGCAGGTGCGCTGGCCATGGCGGCCACCAGGGGAATCTCGGTGGTCCCGGGGTTGGCGAAGCAGTACTCGATACCGCTTGCCGCTGCCGCATTCACTATCAGTTGCGCACCATTCATTTTCAGCCCTCTTGCTTGAGCATTTGCAGTGATGAGATTTATCACATACAAATCCGCAACCAACAAGCATTTTATGTTTGTTTTTCTCATTAAGTGAGATTTATGCGACTTAAACACCCTTAAAATCTAACCCGCGATTGCGTTTTTCTCTCACTGCGGTAGTGTTGCGCCAGCGCTTGGGCAACCGGCTCCCCGTGGGGACGCCACAAGCGCCCTTCCCTTTCTTTTAGGAACACAATGAGCAGCCTGAGCAAATTGCTGAGCATCCTCGACCTGTTCGGTCCGCAAATGCTAAAGATCGACCCCGACACCATTGCCGAGCGCATGGGCCTGTCACGGGCGACCGTGTACCGCTACGTCAAGGATTTGTGTGACGCCGGCCTGCTGACCCGCGTGGACGCCGGCAGCTACGGCCTGGGCCCGCGGGTCATCGAGCTGGACTGGATGATGCGCCAGTACGACCCGATCCTTCTCGCCGGGCGCGAGCTGATGCACGAGCTGTCGGCGCAAACGGGCCTGGCGGTGTTCGCCAGCGTGTTTTACGACGGGCGCATCATCAACACCTACATCGCCGAACCCACCGACACCTATCACTTCGCGTTCGGGCGCGGGCAACCGCTGCCGTTTTTCCGCGGGGCACAATCGAAGGTCTTGATCGCCTTCCAGAAAGGACGCCGCCTGCAACGCCTGTTCGACGAGCACATGGCCAACGACCCGGACAGCCCGTATGACTGGGCGGGCTTCTCCAGGGCCGCGAAAAAAATCCGCAAGGACGGCTACTGCCTGACCCACGACGAACTCAACCTGGGCCTGACCGGTATCGCTGCGCCGATCATCCAGGCGGACCTCGACGAGGTGGTCGGCAGCCTGTCGGCCGTCGGCACCACCCAGAACTTCAAGCTGCTGCGCCAGGAAACCGTGATCGAAATGGTCATGGACACCACCCAGCGGATTGCCGAAAACATGCGCAACCCGCCGAGCCACACCGCCCCCTAGGCGTCATGCTCAGAACGGCACGGCCAGCGTCAACTGGCTGTACAGGTTGGTGCCGTTGCCGCCGACCTGATTGCCCCCGGTGGTCGCGTCCTGCCTGGGTGTGTACAGCCCCACCAGCGGGGTGATGATCAAGTGCGGGTTGACCGCCCACTCGGCGTACACATCCAACTCACGGCCATCGAGGTTCAACGCGTTGCTTTTGCGCACGGTGGCGTAGTCGAAATACAGCGCGCCCAGGCTCAGGTTTTCCAGTGGGGTTGCCTTCAGCCCGACATGGTGGATGCGGGTATTGGTGTTGAACGGCCCGGCGTAGTTGCCGGCCACTTCGCCCTGGAACCAGGTGCCGTAGCCCGTGCTCTGGCCGGTGAACAGTGCATCCCAGTTCTGCGAATAGCGGGTGTAGCGATACGTCACCTTGGGCGCCCAGGCGATATCGGCGAAGGTGTAGCCCGCTTCGCCGTACCAGGCTTTTTCTGGCCCCGCGTCCTTGTCCTGCCAGGCGTACTCGAAGGCCAGGCTGACGTTGGGGATGCCCGCATCGCCCTCACCGCGCACGCTGTAGACATTCATGCCCTTGCGCTGGCGTTGAAAGTCGCTGGCCCATTGATCGTTCACGTCCAGGCCGTGCACCCAGGTCAAGCCGAGCGTCCCCGGCCGGGCGGTGTAGTCCAGGGTCGCGGCGGCCAGTTCGGTTTCGGCCTGGATACGGTTATCGGACTTGAGCCACAGCACACTGCCGTGCAGGCCATCCTGCCCCCCCAGGCGCACCACCGCGGTTTGGTCGAACGCGTGCCGGGCCGCCAGGTAGTAGGCGCCCCCACGGTTCAAGGTGCCATCCGCCGGGCCCTTGCCCGGGTTCAGCCCATCGTCGTTGATCAGGAACCCTCGGCCGACCTTGACCACCTGGCGCCCGCCGGAAATATCCACGCCGTCTTGACCGAGCGCCGGGAACAGGTCGCCGGAGCGCCAGCCCAGGTAGGCGTCTTCAATCTTCGTGGTGCGCTCGGTGCCGAGGCTGTTGCCACCCGGATCGCCATCGCCCCACGTGGCGGAGCTGACCAGGGCAAATGCCCCGTAGGCGCGGCCAATGCCGCCGAGTGCCTGGTCGCCACTCAAGCCATACTTGATAAAGCCTTCACGCCAACTGGAGCCGCCCGGCGTGCCATCGTAGTTCTTGCGACTGTTGAACTGACCGAACACCGCGGTCATGTCGGCGTTGAGGTGACGGCTCTCATCGCTGTACAGCTCATAAGCGTGCACCTGACTGATAGCGCCGAGCGCCAGGGTGCACACAAGCGTGCAACCGAATACGGGATGACGGGATAGATAACGCATGGCTCAAACTCCTTCTTCGACAGCCTGATTGCGCACAAACAACAGTTGCTGCCCCGTGAACTCCAGCAGCCCCTCCAGACCGAACTCGACACCGAACCCCGACATCTTGCTGCCGCCAAACGGCGTGTTCGGCTGGATCTGGGCGTGGCAGTTGACCCACGCCACACCACTCTCCAGGCGACTGGCCAAGGCCTGGGCCTGCTCGACATCCGGCCCCCAGACCGAGCCGCCGAGGCCCATGTCACCGGCATTGGCGCGCTTCAGGACATCCTCGACATCCCGGTAGGCAATCAACGGCAACACCGGGCCGAACTGTTCTTCGTCCACCAGGCGATGGCCGTCGGTCACGTCCGCCACCAGGGTGGGTGGATAGAAAAACCCGGGGTGGTCCAGACGCGCACCGCCGCACAACACCCGCGCACCGTTGGCACGTGCGTCATCGACCAGGGCTTCCACCAGTTCCAGTTGCTCAAGGTTCTGCACCGGCCCGAAGGTGACACCGGCGTCCAGGCCGTCGCCCACGACCTGGCGCGCCGCAATGTGCATCAGCGCGTCGGCAAAAGCCTCGTACTGCGACTCATGGATATACAGGCGTTTGAGCGCAGCACAGGTCTGGCCCATGTTGAGAAAGGCCGCCTGGAAGATCGCCTCGGCCACCGCCTCCACCGGCGTGCCGGGCAACACGATGGCGGCGTCGTTACCGCCCAGTTCCAGGGTCAGGCGCTTGAGGTTGCTGGCGGCACCGCGCATCACGCTTTGCCCGGTGGCCGTGGAACCGGTGAACACGATCTTCTGGATCCCCGGGTGCGAGGTGATCGCACTGCCGAAGCCCTGCTCGCCGGTCACGCAGTTGATGACGCCACGGGGCACATGCCGGGCAATGATCTCGGCCAGGCCCAGGGTGCTCAGCGGCGTCAGGCTCGACGGTTTGCTGATCACGCAGTTGCCGGCACGCAGCGCCGGCATGATGTGCCAGACGGCGATCATGAACGGCCAGTTCCAGGGGGTGATCGACGCCACCACGCCCAACGGTTTGCGGTGCAGCTCAATGCGCTGGGTGGGCGTTTCTTCCACCCGTTCCACCGCAATTTCCTGCCCGGCCGCGTAGCGGGTCCAGGCGGCGGCGCCCATGACCTCGGAAAAGGCCAACTCCAGCGGCTTGCCCTGTTCCAGCACAATCAGCCGGGCCAGTGATGGGGCCTCCTGCTCGATATCGGCGGCAATCGCCAACAAACGTTCACAGCGATCAGGGTGGCTGCTGTGGCGCCAGCTCTTGAAGGCCAACTGCGCGGCGTTCACCGCCTGGTCGAGTTGCCCCAGGGAACCGGCCGGGCATTGGGCGAACACGGCCCCGGTGGCCGGGTTGATCACATCGAACCGGCCTTCTTCACCGGCCACCTGGATCCCATCGATGAGCATTTTATAGTTGTGCATTTGAAACCTTCCTTTCACACGCTGGCGCGCCATGCCGAGCAACGGCAGGCTGCGATTGTCTGGTTAGTCGAGCGATAAAAACGCGGGGGCCTTAAAGCTTGTGGCTGCCCAAGGCCAGGAAGCGTTGCGGCGAGCTGTTGCGCAGTCGCGCGGCGAGCACGATGCCGATGATCAAGGCCGCCGGAATAATCGCGCAGAGGCTGTAGGACAGCAGTTGGCTGGCACCGGTCAGCACATCGAAATGCACCACCGCCAACACCAGCACCATCACCAGCGCCAGGCACGAAATACCGGGCAGGATCCGTCCACGCAGCAGCCCGACCTTAAGCTCGGGATGGCGATGAAAGTAGACGCACACCGACACCGAGGTCAGCGCCATCAACAGGATCACGCACAACGTGGCCAGGTTGGACAGCCAGGCAAACAGTTGCAGGATCGGATCGGCATCCATCGCGGCAAATATCAGCACCACGACCGCAGCGATCAGGCTTTGCAGCGCCGAGCCCATATGCGGGCTCTGGTGCACGCGATGGGTGGTGCCCAGCAGGCTGTGCAACAGGCCGTCGCGGCCGATGGCGTAGAAGTAACGCGCGGCGGCGTTGTGAAAGGCCAACAGCCCGGCATAAATACTGACCATGAACAGCACGCGGATGATCTGGGTCAGCTGCGGGCCGACAAAGTGGTCGGACATGCCATAGATAAAGGTGGTCGGGTCCTGCAGGGACTGCAGCAGCGGCACGATTTTGTCCGCCCCCACGCCCACCACCATCGACCACACCGACAACGCGTAGAAACCACCGATCAGCAACACCGAACAGTAGGTGGCAATCGGGATACTGCGCTTGGGGTTCCTGGCCTCTTCGCCGTAGATAGTGGTGGCCTCGAAGCCGATAAAGGCGGCGAAACAGAACAGCAAGCCGATTGACGGCGTACCACTGAACACATGACGGCTGCTGAACGAGTCCAGGTTGATGCCGCTGTCGCCGCCGGACTTGAGGATGGCAAAGTCCAGGACCAGGATCGCCAGGTACTCGGCGATCACCACCACCGACAGCACCCGCGCCGACAGGTCAATCTTGCGATAGCCCAGGATCGCGATGCTCACCATCGCCATCAGCGAGTAGGCCCACCAGGGCAGCACCAGGCCGAAGGCGGTTTCCATGGTGCCACTGACCACACCACCGAACATCCCGTACAACCCGACCTGCAGGATGTTATAGGCAAACATCGCCAGCACCCCAGCGGCACCGCCCGCCAGGCCACCCAGGCCACGGGACGTGAACGCGTAAAAGCCACCGGCATTGGTCACGTGGCGCGACATGGTGGTGTAACCCACCGAGAACGCCAGCAGCACCAGCAAGGCCAGGATCAGCAAAGCCGGGGTACCGGCACCGTTGCCCAGCATGATGCCGATCGGGAAGCCGCCGGCGATCACACTCAGCGGGCTTGCCGCCGATATCACGAAGAAGATGATGAAGCCCACACCCAGGGCACCACGCTTGAGCTCCGTAGAGCTGTTGACCGGGATAGATACACTCATGTTGTTGACCTTATTGTATGAGGCAGTCGCTTTTGGGTTGGCCCGACCACACCGCATCGGCACCGGTTAGCGTTTTGTTTTAGTTGCGCGCTGAATTTGATCCTATGCCCGCCCTGGAACGGCTCGCTATCCCAAATCGGTAGCATCCAAAGCCCCGCCCCAAAACAGGTCGGGGCCGCCCGATCCCTCCTCGCGCTGTTGCCGATTCGGGATAGCCGCCCGGCCTGTCATGCCCGCACCCTAGCCTCACCCGTGCTATGCGCGGATGCCGGCAACAAGAATAAGAACGTGCCCATCACCGCCAACGCCCCCGTAGGAAGCCCCAGCCATGCGTCCAGCCCATCTCACCCTCCAATGGCGTATCACCCTGCTGAGCGGACTTTGCCTGCTGGCAGTCGTGGGCGCGCTGATTGGCGCCAGCGCCTACCAGAATCAAACCAGTGCAAAGCTGCTCAAAGAGCAGAGCAGCGCGTTGCTGACACAGGCCGCGCTGGAACGCTTGCAGGCCCAGGCCGTGGCTCATGGCCAACAGGTGGAGCGGTTTTTCAATGAAACCGCGCTGTATGGCGAAGGGTTCGCCCAGCAGGTTCTGCAACTGCGCGAGCAAACCCTCAATGGACGCCTGACGGTCGTGCAATTGCGTCAAGCCCTGGTCGGCATCGCCCGAGAAGCCCTCAGGCAGCGCGAAAAAGTCCTCGGCCTGTACGTGATCATGCTGCCCGATGCACTGGCCGGCAGCGACGCCGACTGGCGCGACCAACGCGCCCTGGCCGGGAATGAAACCGGGCGCTTTGCGCTGTACTGGTCCCAGAGCCAGCCGGGGCAACTGGTGCAGGAGGTGTTGAGCGAGGCACAAATCGCCGCCAACACAGCGCCCCCCGGCAGCGCACCGGCAAACGCCTGGTACGCTTGCCCTCAGGCGCAACGACAGGTGTGTGTGGTCGAGCCGTACACCATCGAAGTGGAAGGCCACAAAGCCCTGATGAGCAGCATTTCCATCCCCCTGATCGTCGACGGCAACGTGCTCGGCGTGGTGGGCATGGACATCAGCCTCGACACCTTGCAGAAACTGGCCGCCAACCTCAGCCAGGACCTCTACCAGGGCGACAGCCAGGTCACCCTGGTGTCGGCTTCGGGTCAAGTGGCGGGACGCAGCGGCGATGTCGCGGGGGAAACCCTGGACATCCGCCAATCCGTGCAAACGGCAGCGGGCACTCCAGCCTGGCAACTGCAGATCAAGGTCCCGCAGGCACGGGTGCAGGCCTCCGCCCGGCAGATGCAGAGCGAACTGGACGACAAAAGCCGTGAGTCCAATTGGCTCAACCTTGGCCTGGGCATCCTGGCCAGCAGCCTTGGGATGCTGCTGATCTGGCTGGCGGCCTACGGCGTGACTCGCCCATTGCTGAAGATGGCCGAGCTGCTCGATGCCATTGTCGAAGGCGACGGGGACCTGACCCAGCGCCTGCCCCTCGGGCGACGCGACGAGCTGGGCCGCCTGGCCAATGGTTTCAACCGTTTCCTCGACACCTTGCAGCCGATTATTCGCGCCATCCAGACCGCGTCCCTGGACACCCGCGACAGCGCCGACACCTCCTCCGGTATTGCCCGCGAAGTCAGCGCCGGCATGCAGCGCCAATACCGCGAAGTGGAGCTGGCCGCCACCGCGCTGCACGAAATGAGCGCCAGTGCCCAGGAAGTGGCCCGTCACTCCCACAGCGCCGCCGACGCCGCCACCGCCGCCGAAAACGCGAGCCGCTCAGGCCAGGCGGTGTTCTCCACCGCCGAACGCAGCATCGAGGCCCTCGACCAACGCCTGGAAACCACCCTCCAGCAAGTCAACGCCCTGGCCGACAGCAGCAACCAGATCGGTCAGGTACTGGACGTGATCAGCGCCATCGCGCAACAGACCAACCTGCTGGCGTTGAATGCGGCCATCGAAGCGGCCCGGGCCGGCGAACAGGGTCGCGGTTTTGCGGTGGTGGCCGATGAAGTCAGGCACCTGGCCAGCAACACCCAGAGTTCGGTCGAACAGGTGCGCACGGTGATCGAAACGTTGCAACAGCTGAGCCAGGCGGTGGTGCACAGTACCCAACTGAGCCGCGAGCAAGCGGGCGGCAGCGTGCTCCAGGTGCAACAGACCCGGGTGGCGCTGGGGCATATTTCCCAGGCCGTGGATGTGATCGAACAAATGAATCAGCAGATCGCCAGTGCGGCCCTGGAGCAGAGCAGCGTGGTGGACGATATCAGCCATCGCGTCAGCGACATCCGCGGTATCAGCGAAACACTCGCCGGGCGCATGCACGAGGCGTCGCAGGCCAGTGACGCATTGCATCAGATGGCCAATCACCAACAACAGCTGGTCGGGCATTTCCGCGTGTAATGGCGTGCCGTCTGACTGAGCTGCAGTGGCCGCCTTTCAACTCTCCAACATTGAGTTAACCCATGATTTATCCACGCCGCTGGCTGATCCTCGGGATTATTTCCAGCGGGGCCTACTCGGCAGGCGTGGTCATTCCAGCCTGGTTGACCCTTCGACAGCCTTGACCACGCGCTGCTGGTCAGGCTGAGCAGGCAGACACCACCGCCCACGCCTTAAAGCTTGTGGCTGCCCAAGGCCAGGAACCGCTGCGGCGACGCCTTGCGCAGCCGCGCCGCGAGGAATACACCGCCCAGCAACGCCAGGAGAATGATCGCGCAGAGGCCGTAGGACAGCAGTTGGCTGGCACCGGTCAGCACATCGAAATGCACCACCGCCAACACCAGCACGGCCACGAGCGCCAGGCACGAGAAACCGGGGAGGATCTGCCCACGCCAGAGCCCGACCTTGAGCTGCGGATGGCGCCGGAAGAACACCAGCACCGCGGCCGAGGTCAGCGCCATCAGCAGGATCACGCACAGCGTGGCCAGGTTGGACAGCCAGGCAAACAGCTGCAGGATCGGATCGGCATCCAGCGCTGCGAAAATCAACACCACCACGGCCGAGATCAGGCTCTGCAAGACCGAGCCCATATGCGGGCTCTGGTGCACCCGATGGGTGGTGCCCAACTGGCTGTGCAACAAGCCGTCACGGCCGATGGCGTAGAAGTAACGGGCGGCGGCGTTGTGAAAGGCCAGCAGGCCGGCATAGATGCTGACCATGAACAGCACGCGGATAACCTGGGTCAGTTGCGGGCCGACAAAGTGGTCGGACATGCCATAGATAAACGTGGTCGGGTCCTGCAAGGCCTGCAACATCGGCACGATCTTGTCCGCACCCACGCCCACCACCATCGACCACACCGACAACGCGTAGAAACCGCCGATCAGCAACACCGAGCAGTAGGTCGCAATCGGAATGGTGCGCTGCGGGTCCCGGGCTTCTTCACCGTAGATGGTGGTGGCCTCGAAGCCGATAAAGGCGGCGAAGCAAAACAGCAGGCCGATTGACGGCGTGCCACTGAACACATGGCGGCGGCTGAACGAATCCAGGTTGATGCCGCTGTCGCCACCGGACTTGAGAATGGCGAAATCCAGGACCAGGATCGCCAGGTACTCGGCGATCACCATCACCGACAATACCCGCGCGGACAGGTCGATCTTGCGATACCCCAGGATCGCGATGCTTGCCATCGCCATCAGCGAATAGGACCACCATGGCAGCACCAGGCCGAAGGCGGCTTCCATGGTGCCGCTGACTACCCCGCCGAACATGCCGTACAAGCCGACCTGCAGGATGTTATAGGCAAACATCGCCAGCACCCCGGCCGCGCCACCGGCCAGGCCGCCCAGCCCACGGGCGGTGAACGCATAGAAACCGCCGGCATTGGTCAGGTGGCGCGCCATGGTGGTGTAGCCCACCGAAAACGCCAGCAGCACCAGCAAGGCCAGGATCAGCAACGCCGGGGTACCCGCGCCGTTACCCAGCATGATGCCGATGGGGAAGCCGCCGGCGATCACACTCAGCGGGCTTGCCGCCGATACCACGAAGAAGATGATAAAGCCCACACCCAGGGCACCACGCTTGAGCTCCGTGGAGCTGTTGATCGAGTTGGATACACTCATGCTGTTGACCTTATTGTATGAGGCAGTCGCTGTAGGATCGGTGCAGCCGGTTGTCGACCGATACCGAATAGCTTGTCGTTGTTGTTGCACGCTGGCATCGATCCTATGCCTGCCCGACAGCGTGCCGGTATCCCAAATCGGTAACGCAAGCGCCCACGGCGAAACACCTGCGCATCCCGAGCGGACGACGCAGGCTGATTCAGATCTTGCTAAAGGCTTGGGTTCAGGCTCGCACGTTGCCGGTAATGGCGGCGCGGGTCGTGTGGGAAGGCAACTGCGCGAACAGTTCCTGGTACTCCGCGGCAAAATGGCTCAGGTGATAGAAGCCCCACTGGGCGGCGGCATCCCCAATCGACAGCTCGGATGCCCGGGTAGACATCAAGGTTCGGCGTACGCCGTTGAGCCTCACTGAACGCAGGTAATTCAGCGGTGTGGTCTCGGCGACCGAGCGGAAGCTGTTCTGCACCGTGCGCCGACTCACCTGGAGACGCTGGCACAAATCGATCACGCTGGGCACGTTGATCATTTCGGTCGTGGCCAGGCGATGACATTTCTCGACGATAAAGCTGCGCGTGGAACTGGGGCTGCGCTGCTGCTTGTCACAGGCCGGGTCGGTCATCAGTTGCAGCAGCTCGCCGAGCATGGCCTGTTCCAGCGCCGACTCACGCTCGCGCGTGTAGTCGAGGTCATCGTTCACCAGGGCCTCGGAGAACAATGCCAGCAATCGACGCCGGGCCTGGACGAAACGCTGGGGAGACACCTTTATCACCGGTTGGCGCAGCAACCGATTGAGTTCTTTCGCCGACGCCGTCTGTTCCAGCGCCTCTTCGAACAATTCACGCTCAAAGGTAATGGACAAAAGCTCCATGCCCATCGGCATATGGAACATGAACTCCTCGCCACCGTGGAGGAAGAACAGGCTGCTGTCATCCACCTCGCGGCCCTGCATGCGAACCGAGCCGGGCACATTGATCGGCACCGCAAAGCACATCTTGTCGCGAGGCGCCACGCCGTTCTGCACCACACGCTGGTTGATCTGCTCGAGGAACAGGTGGCAACCGGTCGTCGTCAGTTGCATCAGCGAACTCTCGGCCGAACCGGCGGTGAGCTGGCTGTAGTCCTGGCTCCACTGTTGGATGGTGGCTGCGTGGACGTGGATATCGCGGAAATGGCTGATCGTCTGGTTTTTCATTGGGGGGTGTGCCTCTACCAACATTCTTGTTTTTAGATCGCCGATGCCTTTGATACTCGCACATCGGTCACATCCTGCAAATTGTTTATGCGCTGGAATGCCCGCGTCTCATGTGCCGATTCGGGCTACCGGCCGGGAACCCGCGGCGGAGATGATCGGCACACTTAAATCGACATTCCAGAGAGACCGTCATGAGTGAAGCCAACTTTCAAGCCCTGCACTTCGCGGATGCCCCGCACATTGTCTCCGGCACACTGCCCGGCCCCAAGACCCGCGAGGCCCTGGCGCTGTCGGCGCGCACCGAGTCGATGGCACGCGGCGGCGGCCGCATGCCGGTGGCCATGGACCGCGCCTTCGGTGCGACCTTCAAAGACCCCGACGGCAACACCTACATCGACCTGTCCGCCGGCGTCGGTGTCAGCAGCGTCGGCCGCTGCCACCCCAAAGTGGTGCAGGCGATTCGCGAACAGTCCGAAGTGCTGATGCACGCCCTGGAAATCAACAGCACGCGGCGCACCGAATTGGCGGCCAAGCTCTCCGAGATCGCCCCCGATGGCTTGCGTGGCGACTGCGTGACCTTCTTCACCCAGAGCGGCAGCGATGCGCTGGAGGCCGCGATCAAGTTTGCCCGGCGCATTACCGGACGCCACCAGATCATCGCCTTCCATGGCGGCTACCACGGCGTGTGGCATGCCTCGGGCGCGCTGACCACCGGCACCGCCTACCGCAAGGGCTTCGGTGCCCAGATGGGGGGCGTGATCCACGCACCCTACCCGTACGCCTACCGTTTCCCCTTCGACACCACCCACAAAAGCGCCGAGCAGATCGCCGGCGAGTACATCGACTACCTGTTGAACACCCCCTATACCGCCGCCGATGACGTGGCGGCAGTGATCGTGGAGCCGGTGCAGGGCGAAGGCGGCTACGTGCCACCCTCGCCGGAATTCCTGCAATTGCTGCGCCAGGCCTGCGACCGCAGCGGCACATTGCTGATTGTCGATGAAGTGCAATCCGGCGCAGGACGCACCGGCAAGATGTGGGCGGTCGAACACTCCGGCGTGAAGCCCGACATGCTCACCTTCGGCAAGGGCATCGGCAGCGACCTGCCCATGGCCGGGCTGATCATGCGTTCGGACCTGGCGGCCAAGATTCCCGACGGCTCGATGCCCAACACCTTTGCCGCCAACTCGTTGTCGGCGTCCGTGGCGTTGACCAACATCAGCATCCTGCAGGATCCACAACTCGACCTGCTCAACCGCGCCCACACGTTGGGGCTGGAAGCCCAGGCGCATATTCGCGGCTTCAACAGCCCGCTGGTCGGCGAAGTGCGCGGGCGCGGCCTGATGATCGGTATCGAACTGGTCGAGGATCCGCTCACCAAGGCGCCCCTGGCGGGCGAAAAGATCGGCCAGTTGATGGGCTACCTGCTCAACCACGGCGTGCTGATGATCCCCTGCGGCCGCTACAGCAACGTGATGCGCGTGATGCCCTCGCTGACGATCTCCCGCGAACTGTTCTTCAAGGCCCTGGACATCTTCGGCGACGCCCTGGCGTCCCTCAAGGCGTGAGCCTGCCCACTACTCGAGGACCGCAACATGACTGAGCACTTGAATCATTTCATCGAAGGTACGCCCTGCGAAGCCTTCGACCGTCGCCGTTTCGACCTGGTCAACCCCGTGACCGAGCAGGTGTATGGCAGCTCCGCCCGTGGCACCCGCGAAGACGTGGAACGTGCCGTGGCGGCGGCACGCCACCAACTGGAAAGGGGCGACTGGAGCCAACTCGGCGGCGCCCAGCGTGGCCGACTGTTGGCGAAACTGGCCGACCTGGTCGAGCGCGACAGCGAACGGCTGGCCGATCTGGACGCCAATGCCATCGGCCGCTCGCCCATCGAACCGCGCCGGATGGACCTGCCCAACGCGATCGCCAACCTGCGCGCCGCCGCCGGCTGGGCCAATCAGCTCGAAGGTCGCACCATTCCCACCGGCGGTTACTTCGGCACCAAAACCCTGTCGTACACGGTGCGCGAGCCCGTCGGCGTAGTCGGTGCCATCGTGCCCTGGAACTCGCCGCTGATGATCACCGTGTGGAAGCTCGCCGCGTTGCTGGCGGCAGGCTGTACCGTGGTGGTCAAGCCTTCGGAGGAAACCCCGCAGTCGGCCCTGCACCTGGCGCGGCTGGCGCAGGAAGCCGGCTTCCCGGACGGCGTGATCAACGTGGTCACCGGCTACGGCAACGAAGTCGGTCGCGCCCTGTGCGAGCACCCGGATGTGGCCAAGATCAGCTTCACCGGCAGCCCCGAGGCCGGGCGTGAAATCCAGCGCACGGCCGGCGTGCTGTTCAAGCGCGTGGCCCTGGAACTGGGCGGCAAGAGCCCGCAGATTGTGTTCGACGATGCGTCCTTCGACGATGCCCTGCGCGGCTGTGCACTCGGCCTGTTCGCCAACCAGGGCCAGGTGTGTGCCGCCGGCTCGCGGATCCTGGTGCAGCGCAGCCTCGCCGAGCGTTTCGGCGCCGCGCTGGCCGAGGCCGCACACACAGTGAACGTCGGCGACCCGCGCGAGCCCGGGGTACAGATGGGTCCGGTGGCCAAGAAAGCCCAGTTCGATCGCGTCAACCGCTACATCCAGCGGGGCATCGACCAGGGGGCAACCCTGCTGGCCGGCGGCGTCTCGACGCCCGAGCAGGGCTGGTTCGTGCGCCCGACGATCTTCGCCAACGCCCGCAACGACATGGACATCGCCCGGGACGAGATTTTCGGGCCGGTCGGCACGCTGATCACGTTCGACAGCGAAGACGAAGCGATCGCCCTCGCAAACGACAGCACCTACGGCCTGGCGGCCACGGTCTGGACCGGCGACCTGGCCAGGGCGCACCGTGTGGCGGCGGCGGTAAAGGCCGGCGCCGTCGGTATCAACTGCTGGAGCCCGCTGGACGCCAACCTGCCTTGGGGCGGCGTCAAGACCAGCGGTATCGGGCGTGAAGGCGGGTTCAGCGGCGCGCTGGCCTACACCGAGGAGAAAGTCATCACCGTGCTGCTGCCGGCCTGAGCACACGCGCTGTCCTGACCGAGCCACCCTCCAACGTCGAGGGTGGCCATTCCACCGTGCATCGCTCCCTGGAGAGCTTGATATGAACCCAATGGATCAACCGACAATCGATCGCTACCCGACGTCCCTGCGCCTGTTGCACTGGCTGCGGGCAGTACTGGTGCTGGGCCTGCTCTGGGCAGGCTGGCATATGACCGGCATGAATGATGAGGTGGCGAGCAAATTCGAGCTCTATTACCCGTGGCACAAGTCCTTCGGGGTGTTGACGTTCCTGGTGGTGCTGACTCAGCTTGCCGTGCGCTTTCGTACCCCCAGGCTGCCGCAGCCACTGGAAACCCTGGCCGGATATGAACGCTTCCTGTCACGCCTGACGCAGCGCGTCATGTATGTCCTGCTGGTGATCGTGCCGCTGATGGGTTACTCCATGTCGAGCACCTTTACGATGAGCGACGGGGTGTTCTTTTTCGGGGTCAACCTGCCGGAGCTGTTGCCGAAGAATGACGATTGGTTCGCGGTGTTCCAGTGGCTGCACAAAGTCCTCGCCTACACGCTGCTGGTGCTGATCGTGCTGCATGTCGCAGGCGCCCTCAAGCACCGCTTCTACGACCGCGATCCGCGCAACGACGTGCTGCGCCGCATGCTCTGAATGAATGGTGCAGGCAAGGGACATGAAATAACCCCGGCAGGCAGCGTGGCGGGGTCGTCTTCAGCAATCCATGCGCCTGGCCGGCCCCTAGGCCCGCGCCCCGATCAACACCAGCACCCCACCCCACTGCGTCACCCTGATCGGCAAGCTTTGCTCCAAGGCCTCCAGGGTCTGGCGCGCATCATCCAGCGGGAACCGGCCACTCACGCGCAGCTGCGCCACCGCGGCATCCAGGCGCACGATGCCCTTGCGGTAGGGCCGGATCGCTTCCACCACGCTGGCCAGTGTCTGGTTGCGCACCACCAGCCAGCCGTCGAGCCAGGCGGTTTCGGTGGCGGCCATGGGCACTTGGGTGAGGATGCGCTGGTGGTCGAACAGCGTGCTCTGGTGCATGGCCACCCGTTGCTGGGCACCGCCGTCGAAGTGCAGCACCGCATCGGCATCCAGGGTGACCAGGCGCATCGCGCCGTCCTGTTCACTCAGCATCAGGCGGCCCGTGGTGGCACTGATATGGGCGGCGCGGGTCTTGACCTGCAGCGGACGCAGCAGGTTCACCAGCATTTCGCCGGTGCGCAGTTCAAGGCTGTGCGCGTCCCCGGCCTGCGTCGAGACCACCTCGCTGCGGGCATTGAGCTTGAGGGTGCTGCCATCGGCCAGTTGCCAGCTGCGACGCTCGGCGGTACCGGTGGCGTAGGTCTGCCCTGCGTCTTCAAAACGCCAGCCCCACCCCGCGCCGGCCGCCAGTCCCAGCGCGCACAGGCTGGTACGCAGGAATGCGCGACGGCTGTTGGGTTGCTCCAGGCTGCGCAGCAACTGCGCGCTGGAGCGCCCGCGCCAGGGTGAGGCCTTGAGCTGATCGAGACCGGCGAGCAGTTGCGCGTATACCTGGCGATGATGGGCCGAGGTGCCCCGCCATTCATCCAGCGCCTGCTGCTGGGCGGGGCTGAAGTCGCCGGACTGGATCTGCACCAGCCAGCCGATGGCTTCCTCGGCCACCGGGTCGTTCAAAGGCTGTTTGCTCACTCGCTCAACCCCAGGTAACAGGCGCGCAGGGCCTGGGTCATCAATTGGTGGATGCGCCCCAGGGACAGGCCCAGGCGTTCACTGATCTGCGTGTAGGTCATGCCGTCCAACTGGCTGTGCACGAACACCGCCTTGGCTTGCCCCGACAGGCCGTCCAGCAGTCGGTCGATGGCCAGCAGGCTCTCGATCAGAATCAGTTGTTCCTGGGGCGATGGGTGCACGTGTTCGGGCACGTCGGCCAGGATCTGCAAGTAAGCTTTTTCCAGGTCGCGCCGGCGCCAGCTCTCGTACATCAGGCGCTGGGCGATGGTGGTCAGCAGCGCGCGCGGTTCGCGAATGGCCGTGGGGTCGGGCAGCATCCACACCTTGAGGAAGGTCTCGGCGGCGATGTCCTCGGCGCTGTGGCTGCAACCGGTGCGGTACGACAAACGCGCGCACAACCAGCTGTAGTGCTGCTGGAAAATCTGGCCGATAAGGCGGGTCTTGAGCAAAGCATTCGGGTCCATAGGTCCATAATCTTCATGGACTGCACACGCCAGCGGACAAGTGGTGGTGGGCCTGTCGGTTTGAGGTAGACCTGCGTCCGGGCAGGTGAGTCCAGTTTGCCCCAGGGGGCTTCACCAGATAAAAGAATAAAAAAAGCCATCAAGCTGCATTTTTTGCATAACCTTCGGCGCTTTTACGGGCACGCCAAAGTACCGCCTGCGGCTGTCGCAGGCGGTACGGCGCGTGGCTCAGTGCGTGGCCAGTTGCGCCTCGCTGCGTTCCTGTTCGCGCAGGGGGCGCACCAGCCAGGTGACCACCACGGTCAGCACCAGCAGAATCACCGCCAGCGCCCAGAGCACGCCGTGGAAGGCGCTGTCATAGCCGCCGATAAACAGGCTGTGCACCGTCGCCGCTTGCTCCGCGCCCAGGGTTTGCAGGGACCCGGTGAGGTTGCCGGCGGCGACGTCATCGATCCAGCGTTGCAGGGTCGCCGGGTCGGGCGCCAGGCGGCTCAGCGTGCCGCGCAACTGGCTGTCGAGCAAGGTCGCCAGCAGCGAGCCATACAAGGCCACCGCAATCGCTTCACTGCCCAGGCGGAAGGTGTTGAGCAGGCCCGCCGCCATCCCGGCCTTCTGCTCCGGCACGGTCTTGAGCGCCAGGCCATCCACCAGCCCGGCCGACAGGCCCATGCCAATGCCCACCAGCAACAGCGGCACTGCCAGTTGCCACAGCGCCACACCGACCTGGCTGACCAGCGCCAACGCCACCACACCGACCAGCAACGCAATCAGGCTGGCCTTGAGAATGCCGATCGCCGACACCCCGCGTGCCGCCCACTTGCCCGCCAGGATCGGGCAAAACAGCATCGGCACCGTCAGCAGCAACATCGCCAGGCCCGCATGGGTCGCGCTCAATTGCAGCACGCCGAACAGGTAGCTCGGCAGGTACGTGAGCAAGGTCACAAAGCCGAACGACGCCGCCACGGTGACCAGCGCCAGGCCGACAAAGGGCCCGCGCGCCAGCAGCGACAGGTCGAGCATCGGCTGCAGGTGGCGACGCTCCTGCCAGGTAAACACCGCCAACAGCACCACGGCGACCGCCACCAGGCCGAGTACACCGCGGCTGCTCCAGCCCCATTGCGAACCCTGCACAATCGCCACCATCAGCGCCAGCAATGCCAGCACAAACAGTGTCGCCCCCGGCACATCGAAGCGCGCGGTGCGTTCAGCCAGCACGCCATCGCGGGTAATCAACGGGCTGCCCAGCAGCACGATCACCAGGGTCACCCCATGGGCCCAGAAAATCGCGCGCCAGCCGACGCTGTCCAGCAGCAGGCCGGACAAGGTCGGGCCCAGGCTCACGCCCAGGCCGGCAACGGTGCCGAACAGGGCAAACGCGCGCAGCCGCGCCGGGCCGCTGAAGTGGGTGGACAAAATCGCGATGCCGCAGGAAAAGATCGCCGCCGCCCCGATGCCCGCCAGCCCCCGCGCCGCATCCAGCAGCCAGGCGCTCTCGGCCACGGCGGACAGCACCGAGGCCACCACGTACAGCGAAGCGCCGGCGACAAAACAGCGTTTGCGCCCGAGCCGATCCGCCAGCGCGCCCCACGCCAGGGTGAAGCAGGCAAACGCCAGGTTGAACGCATTGACCACCCATTGCAGGCTGGTCAGCGGCGCCTGGATGTCGGCGCCGATGGCCGGCAACGCGAGCGCCGTACCCGAGATGGAACTGGGCACGACGAAAATCGCCAGCAGGATGATGGTCAGTAGAGCCGTATCGGCAAAGGTCGTTTTCATGGGTCCTTCCAAGGTCAGGTTGAAGTGAAGCCGTGCACCGGCAAGCGGGCAGGACGGCGCAGGATGATGCCGTCGACCCAGGGCACCTGGTCCGCCGGCACCGCCAGGCGCAGGTTCGGAAAGCGCTGCACGAGGATCTGCAGCACCGTGGTGATTTCCAGGCGCGCCAGGGCGGCGCCCATGCAGTTGTGCATGCCGTAGCCGAACTGCAAATGCCGCGCGCCCTTGCGGTCCAGGCGAATCGCCAGGGGCTCGGGGAACGCCGCCGGATCACGGTTGGCGGCAAACGCATCGGCGTAAATGATGCTGCCTGCGGGAATCAGCCCCCACGGCCCTTCCAGGTCGACGCTGGCCAGGCGCGGAAAGGTCGAGATGGTGCCCAGGGGAATCAGGCGCAGCAGCTCCTCGACCGCCTCCGGGATCAGCCCCGGATCGTCGACCAATTGCTGCCACAGCTCGGGGGCCGCCAACAGGGTGTACACCGATTTGGTCAGCACGGTGAGGATGTTCTGGTCGCCGCCGATCAATACCCCCAGGAGGATGCCCACCAGCTCCTTGTCGTTGAGCGGCGGCTCGCTGTCGGCACGGGTCGCGACGAAGCGCTGGATCAGCCCATCGGGAGCGGTGGGCCGCGCACCGGTGACCAGGTCCGTCAGGTAGTTGTACACGCCCCAGAACTGGTTCAGCAGTTCCGGCACATCGGCGTCCGACGCCACCTGCACGGTATGGCTGAGGGGCCGGTAATACTCACGGTCACTCAAGGGGATACCGAGCAACTGGCAATCCACCGTGGCGGGGATGTGGTCCAGCACCTGGGCAAACAGATCGGCACCGGGCGCCTGGCGTTGCAGTACATCGAGGCGTTCATGGGTGGCGTGTTCCACCTTGTCGCGCAGCAACGCCACGCCACTGGGGCTGAAGTCCCGGGCCACCACCTTGCGCAGGCGACCATGGTCGGGGATGTCGTTGTTGAGCAGCAGTTCAGGCGGCGTGATGGTCGGCAAAAAGCTCGCGCCGTCTTCTTCGTTGCACGGCGCGCGTATCGCGCGGTTATCCAGCAGCAACGCCTGCACGTGTTCGTAACGGGTCAGGTGAAAGGCCAGGTGGCCGCTGGGCAGCAGAATCCTCGGCAGGCCATTGGCGGGGCTGGCGGGTTGATAGGCCGGCGGTGCATCCAACTGCGGGATGCGCGCCACGGTGACCTCGGGTCTGGCGATCACGGCGATATTCATCAGGCAGGCTCCACGGCAGGTTGCAACAGGCTGACACCGGTGAAGCGCTGCAGCTGGGCGAGCGCCTGGTGGTTGTCGATGAAGTGCAGCACTTGCCAGCCGAGCGCGGCGGCGGCTTCGATGTTTTCCGCGACGTCGTCGATCAGCAGGCTGTGCTGCGGTGCGACGCCCGAGCGCGCAGTCGCCACCTGGAAGAACGCCGGCTCCGGCTTGCGGCTGCGCTCCCGGCTGGAATCGACAATCAGGTCCACCACCTCATCCAGGCCCACCATCGCCCGCCAATGCCGCTCCCACTCCACCACGTTGTTGGTGAGGATGCCGACGCGAAAACCGGCACGCTTGAGTGCGCGCACGGCGGCCACCAGCGGCGCATTGGCCGGCACCCCGGCGAACCATTGCGCGCCGAAGGTGTGCAGGTGAGCGCGGGATAAATCGACCTGCGGGTCACGGCGGCGCAGGGCCTGCGCCAGGCGCTCGCCCCACTCGCGCTCGGTGAGCAAGGCACTCTCCACCGGCGCGAGCATGGGCACGCCCAACTCATCGGCCACATCGCCCATGGCCTGTTGCAGCACGTGCGGGGCCAGGCCGGTCTTGACCTGGTATTGCTCGAACAGCGCAGGAATCGGCGGCGACAGCACGCCACCGAAATCGAACCAGATAAATTGCAGGTCGCTCATCGCACACCTCCCGCCACCAGGGCCAAGGGTTGGCTGGCGACCAGCGGCAGCAACTCGAGCTCAGCGGTGGCAATCACCGCGCCGCCCTGCTCGACCTCCAGCGCCAGGGTGATGCGACCGTGTTCGTCACGGGCCAGGGAGGTCAGGTCCGCACGCACCTGGGTTGGCAAACCAAACTCACCGAAGCGAGTGAACACCACATGGCAGCGGGATAACAGCAACTGCTCCGGGCCCACCTGCAACTGCCGGTCCGCCGCCACCAGCGCCACTTGGCGGAAGCCTTCGAGCAACAGCATGCCGGGGATATGGTCGAGGGGGTGGTCGAAGATCGCCGGGTTGTTCAGGTCGACGATCAGCGGCGCCACCAGCGTCGCGGCGCCCTGCTCCAGTTCACGGCCGAGCACCACATTGTTCAGCCAGTGACGCCCTACGGCGGATGGGCTCAAGGGTGGCGGCAACTGTGCCAATGGGTCGGCGTTGGCGGGAATCACCGCCAGGCCACGGGCACGCATCTTGTTCCAGGCCGCGCCGCTCATCCAGCGAATGCTCATGCGTTCGTGGCGTGCAGCCACTTCGCCATTGATGCTCAGGGACATGTTCAGGGTCACGCCACTGCGCTCGCCGTGACGCAGGTATTCATCCACCACGTAGACATCGATCTCGGCGGATGCCGGACGATCCCCCACCACCAATAAACTCCGGTCGGTCACGCGGGTCACACTGTCCAGGTAGATAAACTTGTCCTGGGCGCTGACGTCGAGGAACGCATGGGAGATATAAATTGACGCCTGGCGGAATACTTCCAGCAATAACAGCATGTCGTAGTGTGCGGCGCGGTGGGTATGTTCACTGAAGTAACTGTGGGTACGCGGTAGTTGGGCGCTGCAGCGAAAGTGTCCTTCCTTTACCAGTTCCGCGCCGGTCAGGAACACTTCGCTGACGGCGGCACGGTGCACCATGCTGCGCGGCACGGTGTTCTCGCAACGAATAGCCAGGGCTTCAGACATAGCAATCTCCTCCTTTGATTACCGCGAGAAGGCTAAGCTGAAACGTTTTTTCGCCACAACTGACCGAACGGCTAGGTCGTTGGACATGAACCTGTAGAACTTGCACTTCAGACATGGGCATCTGTCTCCTGATGAGCTTCTCCGTAAGCGTGCAGACCGCCGTACACGTTCATCGCGGTGAACGTTGTATGCTTTGCGCGGACAACCCGTTCTGGCTGTCAGTACCCTTGTGCAGATAGTCCCTTATATTTTCACTGCGCACTTAGACCCATTTGATCGAAGCTTATAAGCGCAACTAAATCATCTAGACACCCAACTAATCGTTCTAACTTAGTAGTGAAAATCCACACGCGAAGTTGCTCAAGGTCGTAAAGAACATCACGACCTGGAGCAGATTGGCATGTTGAAAACAGGATTCACCCTGGCGCCCCTGGCGTGTGCATTGGCCATGGGCGGGCTGACGCTGCCGAGCCTGGCGTTGGCGCAAAACGACGCGGCGTCGGTACAACGGGTGATTGACTTCAATATCCCCGCAGGCCCCCTGGATGAGGTGCTGCTGAGCATCTCCCAGCAAAGCGGCCACCCTATCGCCTTCGACCCGCCGCTTGTGGAAGGCCGTGGGAGCCGCGCGATCCAGGGCCGACTGAGCCAGGAACAGGCGCTGGGCATTGCCTTGGGCGGCTCCTCGTTGGGCTTCAGCCAGACGGCCAGCGGTGCAGTGTTGATCCATCGACTGGCCATCCCGGCAGCGGCGGCCAACAGCGAACCGCTGGCGCCACGCCTGAAATCCGTGGAGGTGATCGGCACCCGGCGCAGCGACGTCACCGCGCTGCAAAGCGCGGCCCCCGTGGATGTGATCAGCAGCGAGCAGTTGCAGCGCGCCGGCACCGATAACCTGGCCAAGGCCCTGGAAACCCTGGTGCCGTCAGTGAACTACCCGCAGGTCAACGGCACCGATGGCGTGTCGTCGCAGCGGCCGGTGTCGTTACGCGGGTTGGCGGCCGACCAGGTGCTGGTGCTGGTCAATGGCAAGCGTCGGCATGCCTCGGCGTTCGTCAACACCAAGGCCACCCTGGGGCGTGGCTCACAGGCGGTGGACTTGTCGACGATTCCCGTCAGCGCCGTCGACCATATCGAAGTGCTGCGCGATGGCGCCTCGGCCCAATACGGTTCGGATGCGATTGCCGGGGTGGTCAATATCGTGCTCAAGGAGCAGGACCACGGCGGCGCCGTGCAAAGCACCTTCGGCCAGTACACCAAGGGCGATGGCTTTCGCCGGTCGGTGGGGGGGTGGAGCGGTTTCACCTTGCCCGGCGATGGCTTTCTCACCCTCAGCGGCGAAGGCCTGCGCAGCGAACGCACCTCCACCGGCGGCACCGATGGCCGTCAGTTCTACCCCAGCGGCGACGCCCGTGAAGCGGATGCCGACCGCCATTGGCGCTACGGCTCGCCGGGCCTCGAGGACTGGAACCTGGCGCTGAACAGCGGCCTGTCCCTGAGCGACACGGTCGACCTGTACGGCTTCGCCACCTACCAGGACCGTACCGGCGAATCCCAGGCAACCTTTCGCCGCCCCATCGACCCCAACAACCTGGTGGCCGTGTACCCCAACGGCTTCCTGCCGCTGCTCGACGTGCGCTCGCGGGATGCCTCGGTCACCGGCGGCGTAAAGATTCGCGATGAGCAACTCGGCAGCTTCGACCTCAGTGCCAACTACGGGCGCAACCGCATCGACTATCACCTCAGCGATTCGCTCAACGCCAGCCTCGGCGCCGCGAGCCCGACGAGCTTCAATGCCGGGGCGCTGGTCAATGAGCAAACCAACGTCGGCCTCGACCATATCAAGGAATTCAAGGTCGGCTGGGGCGCGGGCCCGCTGGTGTTCTCCAGCGGCCTGGCGTGGCGCAATGAAGCCTATGAAGTGATCGCCGGTGACCTCGCCTCCTGGACCCACGGCAGCGCCCTGCCCGCCCGTGCCGGCGGCGCCCAGGGCTTCCCCGGCACCCAGGACAGCGACGAAGGCCGTTATGCCCGCCACGTGTTCGGCGGCTACCTGGGCCTGGAGCAGCAAGTCACCGACAAACTGCAACTGGGCCTGGCCGGGCGCAGCGAGCACTACGACGATTTCGGCACCACCAGCACCGGCAAGTTCTCCGCGCGCTACGACTTCACCCCGCAGTGGGGCCTGCGCTCGACCCTCAGCAGCGGCTACCGCGCGCCCACCCTGGGGCAGATCGGCACCTCGGCGACCCAGACCGAGTTCAAGGCCGGCGACCCCACCGCCTACCAGGTCGGCACCGTCAGCGTGAACACCCCGGTCGCCCGCGCCTTGGGCGCCAGTGACCTGAAGCCGGAAAAATCCACCAGCCTGTCCCTCGGCGTGGTCTGGCAGCCGCTCGAGCGTGCAAGTGTCAGCCTCGATGCGTACCACATCCGCATCAAGGACCGCATTGCCCTGTCGGAAACCCTCAGCGGCACCCAGGTCAGCCAGATCCTCGCCAACCAAGGCTATGGCAACTACTCCGGGGTGAGTTTTTTCACCAACGCACTCGACACCAAGACCAGCGGCGTGGACCTCGCCGCCCACTATCGCCTGGACCTGGCCGACGCCAGCCAGCTGACCCTCAACGGCGCCTTCAACTACAGCAAGACCCAGGTCACCGACATCAAGGACAACCCCGGCCCACTGGCCGGCACCGGCATCACCCTGATCAATCGCGAAGCCCTGAGCTATGTGGAAAGCGCCTCGCCCAACAGCAAGCTGATCCTCGGTGCCGACTGGCGCAAGGGCGCCTGGCAGGCGAGCGTCAACACGATTCGCTACGGCACCTACACCCTCGACTCCAACCTTGGCGAAGCCCGCGACCAGACCTTTTCGGCGCAATGGGTGAGCAACGCCAGCCTGTCCTACGACATCAGCCAGTCGCTCACCCTGACCCTGGGCGGCAACAATATTTTCGACAGCTACCCGGACAAGATCGACGTGGCCAACCGCTTTGTCGGCGGGCGCGTGGCCTACCAGAGCATCTCCCCGGCCGGTGCCGAAGGCGCCTTCTACTACGTGAAAGCCGACTACCGCTTCTGACTCAACCAAGGAGTTCCCATGAGCTTTGATCCTGTGCGTTTTACCCAAGTGTTCGAACACGACTTTGCCCTGGCCAAGCAACTGCTGATCAAGCACCAGGTGTTGTCGAGCAATGAGGCGGGCAATATCAGCCTGCGTATTCCCGGCGAAGCACGGCTGGTGATCGCCTCGCTCAGCGGCGCCGACAGTGGCGTGGCGGCGATTGTCGATTTCGACCTGCAACACAGCCAGGGCAGCCTCACCGACAACCTCAAGGAAGTGGCGGCGCTGCACGTGGCGATCTACCGCGAGCGGCCCTTGGTGAATGCGGTGATTCACACGCACTCGCCGTACCTCACCGCCTTCGCGATTGCCGGGCGAGCGTTGCGCCCCCATGCCACGCAGTTGCTGGGGATTCTGGATGAAGACCAGGAGGTGCCGCTGACCGCGTGGGGGCCGCGGTATGCGCCGGAGCCGGTGGTGGCGGCGTTACGTGAACATCCGCGTGCGCCGGCGGCGTTGCTGGCCAATCACGGGCCGTTTGCCTGGTCGGAACGGGACGTGCTGGCCGCGACACGGTTGTTGGTGAACCTGGAAGAAGCGGCCTACCTGACCTTCCTGGCGCAGCAGCTCGGTACGCCGCAGCCCTTTCCCAGCGGCGCGGCGCAGCGGTCGCGCCTGGGCTGGAGTGCGACATGAGTGCGCTCGCCCATCGCCCTGATAAAAGTGGAAGGGGCGGTGCGACGATTCGACTTGCCCCCGGCCCTTACGACAGGTCACTTTGGCAGCGGGCGCTGTTGGTTATTTTTGCATTCGGCGCACTCCACGCCCACGCCGAACCCCTGCTGGAACGGGCCCAATCCCGTAGCACCCTCAATGTCTGCACCAGCGACGAATTCCCCCCCTTCAAGACCTTCGATGCCCAAGGCAAGCCCGGCGGGTTGATCCTGGACCTGATCGTCGACCTGCAACAGCAGCTGTCTGCCAAGGTCGGCCAGCCGCTCAAGCTGCAACTTGTGCCAGTCAATCCGCTCAACCGCTTGCTGTTTCTCGAACAGGGCCGTTGCGAGGTGCTGGTCACGTCCCTGCTCGACACTCCCGCACGGCGGCGCGAAGTGGATTTTGCCAGCCCCGGTTTCTACAGCTCGGCCGCCACCGTGTTTGCGCCGAAAAGCACCGCCGTGCCGGACTGGCAAAGCCTGCGCGGCAAGACCCTGTGTGCGCCCGCCACCAGTGTCTGGGTGCGCCCGTTTGAAACGCGCTACGGCGTGCAGTTCGCCTCGTTCAACGGCACGGCCGAAGTGCGCAAGGCGGTGGCCGACAGCCGTTGCCTGGGGGCGATGGGTGACGATGCGTTGTACAGCGCCCTGGCGCGCCAGCCGGAATGGGCCGACTACGAGGTCAAGCTGCCGGGCCAGGATCCGGCGCCGTGGGGCATCGCCTTGCGCAAGGGCCAGCCGGCGTTGTTGGCGGCGCTGTCGAGCATCGTCGAAGGCTGGCATGCCCAGGGCGTGATCATCGGCCTGGAACAGCGCTACGGCCTGGCGCCGAATGCCTGGGTAGCGCAGCAGCATGCGCGGGCCAGCCATGAGTGAGGCCAACCTGCGCCTGTGGCTGGAACAGCATGGCCTGTCGCTGAGCATCCTGTGGGACCCGATGGACCGCCAGCGCTTCCTGCTCGGCCTGGGCCTGACACTGTTGCTGTCGGTGGCAAGTATTGCCCTGTCCCTGGTGATCGGTGTGTGGGGGGCCGCCGGCCTGGGTTCGCGCCGCTCGCTGTGGCGCCGGTTGAGCGCGGGGTACGTCGCGTTGTTTCGCAACACGCCACTGTTGGTGCAGCTGTTCTTTTTCTACTTCGGCGTCGGCGCCTGGCTGCCGCTGGCGGACGACACCAGTGTGCGGCTGCTCAACGGCACGCAATGGGCGATCATCGTGATCGCCCTGCACAGCGGCGCGTTCCAGGCCGAGAACCTGCGCGCCGGGATCGATGCCGTGCCCCGCGCCACCCTCGACGCGGCCGCCGCCCTCGGCATGCAGGGCACCACGGTACTGCGCCATATCGTACTGCCGCTGGCGCTGCGCAACAGCCTGCCGGCCATGGGCAATACGGTGGTGCAAACCATCAAGTCGACCTCGATTGCCTACGCGATTGCGGTGCCGGAATTGCTCTATGCGAGCAATCGGATCTGGTCGGACAACTTCAACGTCGCCGAGATGATGCAGGTGTTGCTGCTGGTCTGGTTGCTGCTGATCGGCACCAGCAGTTGGCTGCTGCGCCGCCTGGAAAACCACTTGCGCCTGCCAGGCCAGGAGTTGCCCGATGCTGCCTGAACCGTCCTGGCCCGCACTGTTGTGGCAGTGGGCGCCGGCGCTGCTGCAAGGCTTCGGCCTGAATATCCTCATGGGCGTCACCGCGATGCTGGTGGCCACGCTGGCCGGTGTCGTGCTCGGCAGCCTGCAGGTCAGCGCCCGGCCGCGCCTGCGTCGTGGTGCCGGGCACCTGAGCCGCCTGCTGCGCAACCTGCCGTGGCTGGTGGTGATGTTCTATGTGGCCTACCTGTTGCCCTATGAAGTGCACTGGGCCGGGCGCTGGTGGCAATTGCCGGATTGGCTCAAGGTCGCACTGGGCCTGGCGCTGCCCGCTGTCGGCTATGTCTCGGAGATCGTGCGCGGTGCCGTACGCGCGGTGCCGCTGGGGCAGTGGGAAGCCGCCCAGGCCCTGGGCATGCATCACGGCCAGGCACTGCGCCACGTGATCATCCCGCAGACCCTGCCCAGCCTGGTGGCGCCGTGGATGAACCTGTATTGCGCGGTGACCATGTCCACCTCCCTGGCCAACCTGCTGGGGGTGGAAGAGCTGATGACCACCGTGCAATCGCACCTGTCCACGCAACTGCGCAACGACCTACTGCTGCCCGCCTACGGCTTGGTGTTCATCGCCTTCTTTGTCTACATCTACCCCCTCTCCCGCCTGGCCAAACGGCTGGAGCGCACATGAGCACTGACCCCATGCATGACGATACCCTGCTGACCCAGTTGGGACGCGACCCCGCCAGCCACGAAGGCAGCGTCAACACCCCGGTGTATCGCAGCTCGACCTTTATCTGGCCCGACACCGGCACTCTCGAAAACCACCTGCAACAGGCCGCCGACCCGCACTATCGCGGGCATATCTACGGCCGTAACGGCAACCCCACCACCGCCGCCTTCGAAGACGCCGTGGCGCAGCTGGAAGGCGGCTTTCGCGGGCTGATCATGCCCAGCGGGCTGGCGGCGATTGTCGGCGCGGTGCTGGCGGTGGCGCGGGCCGGCGACCATATCCTGGTGACCGACAATTGCTATTGGCATGCGCGCCAGGTGTTCGACCAGATCCTGCCGCGCTATGGCATTGAGGCCACGTACTTCGCGCCGATGCTCGGTGCCGACATCGCCGGCTTGCTGCGCCCGAATACGCGCCTGGTGTACGCCGAAGCACCCGGTTCCAGCACCTTCGAGGTCCAGGACATTCCCGCCCTGGCCCGCGTCGCCCATGCCCACGGCGCACTGCTGATGCTCGACAACACCTGGGCCACGCCGCTGTTCTTCAAGGCGTTCGCCCACGGCGTGGACATCTCGATTCATGCCGCCACCAAGTACCTGGTGGGCCATAGCGACGCCATGCTCGGCGTGATCGTCACCACTGAAACCCTGTATTCGACGGTGCGCGAGACCGTCCGCCAACTGGGCTATATCGCCAGCGCCGACGACGCCTACCTGGGCCTGCGTGGCCTGCGCACCCTGGGTGTACGCCTGCGCCAGCACCAGCGCTCGGCGCTCACCGTCGCGCAGTGGCTGCAACAGCGTCCCGAAGTGGCCCAGGTGCTGCACCCGGCGCTGCCGGGGACCATCGGGCACGACCTGTTCAAGCGTGACTTCCTCGGCTCCACCGGGCTGTTCGGCGTGGTCCTCAAGCCGCGCTTCGAGCCCCACACCAAGGCCTTCCTGGAAAGCCTGCGGTTATTCGCCATGGGCGCCAGCTGGGGCGGTTTCGAGAGCCTGATTCGCCAACAGCAACGCCACCCTTCGGCACAGATTGAAGCGGGCGTGCTGCTGCGCCTGCACGTGGGCCTGGAAGCGGTCGAGGACCTGCTCGCCGACCTGCAACAAGGCCTCGAACGCCTAAGCGCCACCCCCCATTCACCAAGGAGTCTGCCATGAGCCAAACACTGCCCACCCACTACAGCATTTGCCCGCTGCTGGTCGCGTCCAACATTGCCGTTGAACTCGGTTGGCTGGACGAGGAATACCAACGCGTCGGCGCCGACGCGATCTACCTGCGCTCACTGCCCGACAACCTCGGTTGGCTGCCGCACTTCACCCATGGCGAAGCCCGCTTGATTCGCGACGGCGGCGCGGTGCCGGCCTTGTGGGCGCGCGCCGACCAGGCCGATACGTTGCTGGTGGCCAGCACCGCCACCCAACGCGCCGGGCAGATCCTGGTGCGTGCCGACGGGCGTATCCGCCAGGTCGCCGACCTGTTCGGCAAGCGCATCGGCGTGCCGGTGAGCCGCAACACGGCGCGGGTCGATGTGCTCAAGGCGCTGGCCGAGCATGGCCTGTTCAATGCCCTGCAACTGGCCGGGCTGGAGCCGTCGCAAGTGCGCCTGATCGAGCTGGAGGATGAAGGTGACCCGCAGACCTTGCTGCCGGCCGTGCGGCCTTCGGCGTTCTGGTCGCAACTGCATGGGCTGCATGGCAAACCCGGGCATGAGGTGCAGGCCCTGGCCGAAGGCCGTGTGGATGCGCTGCATGTCGCGGCCGGGCATGTGCCGGCGCTGCTCGCCAGCGGTGAATTCACGGTAATCGAAGACCTGGAACGCTACCCGGACTGGACCCTGAAAAACCACAACGGCCCCTACGCCACCACCGTCAACCGTGCCTTTGCCGAAGAGCATCCCCAGGTGGTCGTGGCGTTCCTGCGCGCCGCGATCCGCGCCGGGCGCTGGATCAACCAGCACCGCGATGCCGCCGCCGAGCTGTTCACCCGCGTGACCTTCCTGCCGGACGCCGGGTTTATCCGCCGTGCCATCGCCGAGCTGGATTTTGTACCGAACCTGGCGCCGCAGAACCTGGCGGCCCTGGAGCTGAAGAAGGACTTCCTGGTGCAACGCGGCTTCCTGCAGAACGACTTCAGCGTGCACGAGTGGGCCCAGCCCGAGTTTCTCGCCCAAGCCCACGCCGGGCTTTAACGCCACACCTTTGCCAAGGACAGACAATGATTGCTCAGTACCGCAAGACCCTGCTGGCCAGCCTGCTGGTCGCCGATTCAAGCTGGGCGGCGCAGGCCGCCGATTCCACCGAACCGCAACTGAGCAAAGTCGAGGTGGTCGGTGCCCGCGTGACTGAAGCCAGCGCCGCCATTGGCGAAGACAAGATCAGCAATACCCTGAGCATCTCGCACCAGGCGTTGCTGTCGGCGCCGGCCGGCACTTCGGGGCTGAAAATGCTCGAGGCGCTGCCCGGCTTCAACGTGCAGGTCAACGATGCGCTGGGCCTGTATGAGTTCGGCAACTCGGTATTCGTGCGCGCCTTCAACCTGCAGCAGATCGGCTTTTCCATCGACGGTGTGCCCCTGGGCCGTACCGATCAGTTCGGCGGCAGCCCGATCTATCGCTACGTCGACAATGAAAACACCGAGCGGGTCACCGCCTCCACCGGCGCGGGCGACGTGTCGCAATCGGGCTATGCGTCCCTGGGCCCGTATGTGGATTACCAGACCAGCAACCCCACCCTCGAGCCGGGCGCCAGCCTGTCCTACACCCTCGGCAGCGACAGCCTGCGGCGCAGTTTCGTCAAGCTGCAAAGCGGCGAATACCAGGGCCTGTCGGCGTATTTCAGCCGCTCGAAAATCGACGGCGACCTGTGGCGCGGCCCCGGCACCATCGACCGTGAACACCTGGAAGCCAAGGTGCGCTATCGCTTCGGTGAACGTGACGAGGTGTGGCTGCGCGCCGTGCACAACGCGTTCTACGACTACGACTCGCCCTACGTGAGCAGCGCCCAGTACGACGGCAGCGCCAATGACCCGTTCGGTCGCTCGGGCCGTTACTTCGCCTACCTCGGCAGCCTGCCCGACTTACCCGAGAGCGTGCCCGGCGTGCGCTACAGCAACACCAACTACAACCAGTTCTACAAACAGGCGGTGAACCAGCGCCGCGACACCTTGTACAGCCTGGGCGGCCAGTTCGAGATCCGCCCGGACCTGCTCAACTACACCACCCTCTACTACGAGGCCAAGAAGGGCTTTGGCGTGTCCCCCGAGGCCTACGCAACTTCCCTGGCGCTGCACACTGCCGAAAACACGGTGGATGGCCTGTTTGCCCCACGGGGCGTGCAATACGGTTTGTCGTCCCTCAGCGGCCACCGCTTCGGCGGGCGCACCGGGCTGCAATGGGACATCGGCCAGCACCAGATCGACACCGGTGTGTGGGCCGAGACCGATGTGTTCAACCGCCAGCAGGCGCGCTACAACCTCACCGACGGCAGCCCGGCCGGCGAGCCGCTGCTCAATGAGCCGGTGCACCTGCAAGGGGATTTCAGCTCCACGCGCAATTCGTTGCAGTACCACCTCAAGGACACCTGGACCCTGCTCGACGACCGCCTGCGCCTGCAGTTCGGTTTCAAGAGCCTGCACCTCAAGTACCGCATCGAGGGCTATCGCAACGCCGGCGACTACATCAACGACCGCCAGCCGCGCCTGGCCACCCAGTGGAACGACGCCTTCCTGCCCCAGGCCGGGCTGGTCTACAACCTCACCGATGACACCCAGGTATTTGCTTCCTATTCGGAAAACATGGCCCTGCCCCGTGGCGCCGACGACATCTTCCGCGCGGCCAGCCCCAGCGCGCCGCCACCGGAGGCGGAGCGGGCGAAGAACTACGAGGTGGGCTATCGCATCAACCGGCCGACCTTCAACGCGGCCTGGGCGCTGTACCGCACCGACTTCGATAACCGCCTGCAAGCCTTCGCCTCAGCCGTGCCCGGCAGCAGCCAGGTGGAAACCTACTACCAGAACGTCGGCAAAGTGCAGGCCTACGGCAGCGAGCTGAGCGGGCAATGGAAACCCCCGATCCTGGCCGACAAGGTGGTGCTCAACGGCAACCTGACCTACAACACCTCCACGTTCCGGAACGACGCCGGCGGCCTTTCGATCAAAGGCAACGAGGTGCCCGACAGCCCGCGCTGGCTTGCCCAGGCCGGGGTTACCTATGAACTGGCGCCATGGGCACTGCTGAACTTTTCGGCACGCTATATCGGCGAGCGCTACAGCAACTTCACCAACAGTGAATCGGTGCCCGGCTACACCCTGTACAACGCCTACCTGGATCTGGGGGGCGAGCGCCTGCACTACGGCCCGCTGAAGAATGTGAAGTTACGGTTCAATGTCGACAACCTGTTCGACAAGGATTACCTGGGCTACATCCTCACCAGCACCAGTGGCCCCGCCGTGTTCCGCCCGGGTTCGCCGCGCACCTTCCAAAGCACCTTGAGCATGGAGTTCTGAGCATGAACAAGCGCCTGCTGCTGCTCGCCCTGCTGCCACTGCTGGCCCACGCCGACACCGCCGTCAGTCCCACCACCCTGGCCTTGCACCAGCGCTTGCTGGTGCTGGACAGCCACCTGGATACACCGCTGACCCTGACGCGCCCCGGCTGGAACATCCTCGAGCGCCACGACTATCGCCAGGACGGCAGCCAAGTCGACCTGCCGCGCATGCGCGAAGGCGGCCTGGATGGGGGGTTCTTCGCCGTCTACACCCCCCAGGGCCCACGCACCGAGGAAGGCCGCGCCTACGCCAGCGCCTATGGCCTGGCCACCCTCACCCGCATCCGCGATGTGATCGACCGCAACCCCGACAGCTTCGCCCTGGCCCTGACCGCCGCCGACGCCCGGCGTATCGCGGCCCAAGGCAAGCGCGTGGTGTTTATCAGCATGGAAAACGCCGATCCACTCAGCTCCGATCCCGAGTTGCTCGACACCTACTACCGCCAAGGCCTGCGCATGCTCGGCCTGGTGCATTTCATGAACAACGACCTGGCCGACTCGGCCACCGCGCTGCCGGAATGGAAAGGCCTGAGCCCCAAGGGCCGCGACCTGGTGCAACGAGCCAACCGCCTGGGCATCCTGCTCGACGTGTCCCACGCCAGCGACGCGGTGTTCGACCAGATGCTGGCGTTGTCCAGCGCCCCGCTCATCGCCTCCCACTCCAGCAGCCGCGCGGTCAACCCGCACCCACGCAACCTCGACGACAACCGCGTGCGCCAACTGGCGGCCAAGGGCGGGGTAATCCAGGTCAACGCCTACAGCGACTACCTGATCCCCCTCACGCCCAACCCGGATCGCAACAAAGCCATGGCCGCGCTCGGCGCACGCTTCCACAACCTTGCCGCCCTCAGCCCGGAACAGGTCAAGGCGCTCTATCAGGAACGCGACAGCCTCAACCAGCGCTTCGCCCAACCCAAGGCCAGCCTCGATGTGTTCATGAAGCACCTGTTGCACCTGCTGGAAGTGGCCGGCCCGGACCACGTCGGTATCGGCGCCGACTGGGACGGCGGCGGTGGCGTAAGCGGGCTGGACGATGTGAGCCAGTTGCCGGTGATTACCCAGCGGTTGCTGGATGCCGGGTATAGCGAGCAGCAGGTGGCGAATATCTGGAGCGGGAATCTGCTGCGGGTGTTACAGGCGGCGCAGGATCAGCGGCGGCCATAGTTCAACGCCCGGGTATCCAACCTCTTGGAAAAAGCCGCCTTGGGCGGCTTTTTCCAGCCCCCTTCGTCCTACGACTTGAGAGCAACGTGTGATAACGGTAGATTCGCCTCGCTTACAGAGTCGAAACACACCCTATTTTTCAAGGATGAAGGCGTTCTATGGATCACCAGAAGTTGCTGCTTGAAGTCAAAGACGAATTCATCTGGTTGGTGAAGAATGTCGAAGCCAGCACGGCAATGGGTCTGTTCGACGTCCACAGGATCTCAGAAAAAGTCGTTCTGCCCCTATTCCAAACCATCATGGGCTGGCCGGACCTGCGTAACCTCAACGAAGAGAAAGAGGACTACCCAGCCATCGACCTGGGGGATGAGGTCAAACAGATCGGCATCCAAATATCTGGCACCACCACCCTGACAAAAGTAAAGAACACACTGGCAAAGTTCTTGAACCACGACCTGGACAAAACCTACACACGGGTCATCGTCTATGTGCTGACCAATAAACAGCAAAGCTATTTTCAAAAGGCTATTGATGAAGTGGTGGGAAGCCGGCTGGCATTCAATGCCAAGACGGATATTCTCGACTACACCGACCTGCTGAAAAAGGCTGCCAAGCTAACGCCAGAACCGCTTCTGGTGGTGTGGAAGATACTTAAAAGTTATCGCCATGCTGAAGACCCCGCGCACCGTCCCGTTTGGTTGCTCAGGACTGAAGTCTCCCAAGAGGAAATCCCGCCGTTCACTCCCCGCTGGTTGTTTTTCGCCGAACGTAAGATTCCGCTGCTGGGGCGTGGCGGTGACTTGGACGTACTGGCGGACTTCATGGAAAGCCCGTCGCCATTCAGTTGGTGGACGCTGTGTGGTCCCGCGGGAATTGGCAAGACGCGCTTGGCCCATGAACTTGAGCTCAAGTACAAAGATAACTGGTATTGCGGCTTCACCGACGCGAAAAACCTACCGACCGTCGAGCAACTTCAACAATTGCAACGCCCCACTCTGCTGGTGTTCGATTATGCGGCACGGGACTCTGAAGCGCTCAAGGCATTGTTAAGAATGTGCTGCGCACTGGGCGATAGCCTGAGTTCGAAGTTGCGTGTGTTACTGCTTGAGCGAGAAGCAAATGAAAACGCAGACTGGTGGAAAGAGCTGGTCCTCACTGAAAGCACCACCGCGACATTGATTAGAAACAATCAGTACCAGGCGCCGCGCGAACTGACCGCGCTGAGTGCACAGGCTGGCGAGATATTACGGGCCTGGCTAGAAGCCGGAGCACCAGCGGTCGTGGAGCAACTGCCACCGCCGTCCTCACCGTTCTGGACGCAGGTCATGCACGTCAGCGAAGGCCGTCCTTTGTTGATTGCGCTGATTGCAGGGGCGTTCAGCCGAGCGCCAAATGATACTCACGTGCCCGCCTTGCGCGAGTTGCTGCTGCCGGTGCTGCAACGTGAGGCGCAGCGCTGGAAAACCAGATGCAATGACACAGGTCTGTTTCCAAGGCTCGTGCAGTTGCTCGCAGTGGCCACTCTTATTCGCGGCCTGGATATCCTCCAGGAGGATCACCGGGTACTTGTTCGAACCGGCGATGATGAGTCGGACTACCTGCTGGTCAAAGACCCCAAGACCCAGACATATCGGATCCCCACCGTCGAAGACTTGAGACAGCATGAGCACATCTTCGAACTGTTGAGCACACAACAGCAACAACTCTGGGATGACCTTGCGCAGCTGATTCCTGCAACACAGTTAGCGCCGACTACCAAAGCAGCCTTAGAGGTCTGCCCTCCGAGAGGCATCCTGCAGCCCGACCTGATCGGCGAGTTCTTTATCGATGAATTGTGGCGCCCTCAAATGCAGTTCGCGCCCGCTACCGCACTGCCGACTCTAACCGACGCCTCGCTTGAGGCTATCTTGAGTTCGGCATGGACTCTCCACCCTTACAACCTGCTCGAAACCCTGGATGCGTTGAAAAAAACCACGATCTGCCTCCCAGGATATCTGCGTCTACTCGACATGCTGACGGCGGTCGCCTGTAAGGTGCCGACAACTCATAAGTTTGCGCTGAGCCTACTCGCACGGCTGCTTTATAACGCGATGATCAAACTCGGCACGCAAAAACCGTCTGCGGCGCAAATCAATCGTACTTGCGAGCTATTATCCAGGCTGGCACAACACTTCCCCGCCGATCGAGAAGTGGCGTACCGGCAGCTCAAAGCGCTTATGCACCTGATCGTTGACCCAGTCAAGAAACAAGTCGACGTAGCGCGTGCGCGCGCAGTCAATCTGGAAGCCAGGCAGTTCGTCACCGAAGTCATAGAACATCCAGACGACAAGTTTGAGCTCTTCTGGGGGGACGCTATTGTGAACGTTGCCATGGCAGCTATACAAAACCACCATGAAGAGATGCTGGCTGAGGCGCTGGTTTCTGCCCAAATCCTCCAAACGAATTTTGGCGCTTCCTCTGAGCTGAACACACTCCTGGCGCGTCTTTACAAAGAAGTCGCCAAGTACCTTAGTGAGCCCTTGGGCGATACTTACTCGCTAAGTAGCCAACTGATCCCGCTGGCCAAACGCTGCCTTCCTTTGCTGGCACCACAGGTGGGACAGGGCATTGAACAAGGAAACCTGGACCAGCCTTTCCACGTCAGTTCAACTTGGGCATTGGTCAATATCATGTACGCATACGCGAAACTAAAAACGCCAGCAAAGGTACTCGAACTGCATCCTGAAATAGAACGCTACGTCGCACGGGTCAGCGACCCGGCAGTCGCAATCGCCATGGAGGCCAAAGCGGTATTCAACGCGCAGACTGCGCGACTGCTTGAAAATGACCTACGAAGCGCTTTAGCCCTGGCGAGTCAAATCCAAGTGGTATTCAACGTGTCTTATTCGAATGAAGCAGGCCAGGCGCACTTGTCACTATGGGGACGAAGCCTCAGCCTCACGCTGGCAGCACGCGACTGCGAGGGTTTTCTCGGCAACTGCGAAAAACTTTTCACTCTCTGCCCGCTACTCAGTGACGATGACGGCGTGGTGTGGATGCTTGCCCAAAACCTGCAGCTAATTCGTGAAGGTATAGCTGTACTGTCTATCGAGCAAATTTGCCTTGCAAAATTTACCCGGCATTTATCGGCCTTTGGCAGCCAAACAGGACGTTGCACGAACCTCTTTTTTGCGAACACCTTGACCCTCGCCTGTAAAGACTTCAACAACAAGAAAGACGATCTCCGAAATCTTGAGCAATTGTTCCTATTCGTCAAAAAACGGCTTGAGTTCGACGAGCTGTCCGAGTGTCTGTACGCTGCGTTGTTTGATTACTGGATATCCAAGGGCAAACCCGCATCAATTGCGTTGTTTGGGTGTTGTGAAATCTCCAGCGGTGTAGACAGCAACCTTCGTATACGCATCACGGCTGATGATCTGTCAGTGCTGAGTGACAAGACAATGAAGTTCATCTCGCTAGCAAATCCATAACGCGCTTCCAAAACCGTTCGACGCTGAACTGCTGTACAGACTTCGCCATATTTACTGCCACCCTCCCCCCATCACCTTATACAAACTCACCCGATTACTCTGCTCCGCCAGGCGCAGGGTGATCAGGTCCTGCTGGGCGCTGTACAGCGAGCGTTGGGAATCCAGGGCTTCGAGGTAGCTTTGCGAGCCGGCGCGGTAGAGCGCGTCGGACAGGTCGTAGCTCTTCTGGCTCGCCTCGGTCAACGCTTGCTGGGCGGTGAGGCGCTGGTCCAGGGTGCTGCGCACGGCCAGGGCGTCGGCGACTTCCTTGAATGCGGTTTGCAGGGTTTGCTGGTAGGTCTGCACCTGGATCTCTTTCTCGACCTTGGCCGCATCCAGGGTCGCGCGGTTACTGCCGGCATCGAAGATCGGCAGGCTGATGCTCGGGGCGAAGGTCCACGCGCCGCTGCCGGCCTTGAACAGGCTGGACAGTGACGCACTGGCGGAGCCCGCATTCGCGGTGAGGCTAATGCTGGGGAAAAACGCCGCGCGGGCCGCGCCAATGTCGATGTTCGCGGACTTGAGGCTGTGCTCCGCCGCCAGTACGTCGGGGCGCCGCTGCAACAGGCTCGACGGCAGCTCGGCCGGCACCTGCACCAACGCCGCTGCCGATCGCAGGTGGGCGTCGGGCAACAAGGCATCGGGGATGTCGCTGCCGACCAGCAGGCGCAGGGCGTTGCGGTCCTGGAGGATCTGGCTCTGATACTCGGCCACATCGACCCGCGCCGATTCGACGGTGGTTTGCGCCTGGGCCACGGCCAACGCCGTGGAGCCACCCAGGGCGTGGCTGCGCTGGGTCAGTTCGTAGGTGGACTGCTGACTGGCCAGGGTCTCTTCGGCCAGTTGCAGGTGCTCGTTGTCGGCGGCCAGGGTCAGCCAGGCGGTGGCCACTTCTGCCACCAGGCTGATTTGCGTGCTGCGCCGGGTTTCGGTCAGCGCCAGGTAGTCTTCCAGCGCTTCGTCCTGCAGGTTCTGCACGCGGCCGAACACGTCGACCTCATAGCTGCTCAGGCCCAATTGCGCGCTGTAGTCGTGGCTGGTGACGGCCGTGCCGCCGCTGGACAGCGAGCCCGGCGTGCGGCTGTGGGTACCGCTGACGCTGGCGTCGAGGGTCGGGAACGCCGCTGCGCGCTGGATGCGGTATTGCGCCTGGGCCTTCTCGATATTCAGGCTGGCCAGGCGCAGGTCGCGGTTATTGGCCAGGGCCAGGGTTTGCAGGTGTGCCAGGCGGCGGTCGGTAAAGAACTGCTGCCACTGGATGTCGGCCGGCACCTCACCCTGCACACCCGCTTGCCATTCGCCAGGCACCGGTGCCTCGGGTTGCTGGTAGTGTGGCGCCAGGTTGATGCAGCCACTCAAGACCACTGCGGCCACTAACGGGAAGAGAAAGCGGGTCATGCGTCACCTTTTTCGACAATGGGCGTCGTGCTGACACGGCCAAAGCGGCGACGGATCAACACAAAAAACAGCGGTACAAAGAAGATCCCCAGCACCGTGGCGCTGAACATGCCGCCCAGCACACCGGTGCCGATGGCCCGGCGCCCGGCGGAACCTGCGCCACTGCTCACGGCCAGGGGCAGCACGCCGAACATGAAGGCCAGGGACGTCATCAGGATCGGCCGCAGGCGCTGGCGCACGGCGATCAGCGTCGCCTCGCGCAGGCTGTTGCCCTGCTCCTGCAGGTGCTTGGCAAACTCGACGATCAGGATCGCGTTCTTCGCTGCCAGCCCTACGGTGGTCAGCAGGCCGACCTGGAAGTACACGTCATTGCTCAACCCCGTAAAGCGAGTGGCCCACACCGCGCCGACGATACCCAGGGGCACTACCAGGATCACCGAGAACGGCACCGACCAGCTCTCGTACAGCGCGGCCAGGCACAGGAACACAAACAGGATGGACACCGCATACAGCAACGGCGCCTGGGACCCGGAAAGACGCAACTGGTACGACTGGCCGGTCCACTCGTAGCCGATGCCATCGGGCAGTTGCCGGGCAATCGCCTCCACCGCGTCCATCGCCGCGCCGGAGCTCACACCGGGTGCCGGGTCGCCGACCACTTCCAGGGAGGATGTGCCGTTGTAGCGCTCCAGCAACGGCGAGCCATAGCTCCAGGCACTGCTGGCAAATGACGAAAACGGCACCATTTCATCGTTGCTGTTGCGCACGAACCAGTGGTCCAGATCGGCCGCTTGCATCCGCGTGCTGGCTTCGCCCTGCACGTAGACCTTCTTCACGCGGCCCTGGTTGAGGAAGTCGTTCACATAGGTACCGCCCAACGCCGTGGACAAGGTGCTGTTGATGTCGCTGGTGCTCAGGCTCAGGGCCCCCGCCTTGCGGTCATCAATGCTGATTTTGAGTTGCGGCGCGTCGTCCAGGCCATTGCTGCGCACGCCCAGCAGGCGCGGGTCTTGCCTGGCCAGCGCGATGAACTGCTCGCGCGCCGCCACCAATGCGTCGTGGCCAAGACCGGCGAGGTCCTTGAGCTGCAAATCAAACCCCGAGCTCTGGCCCAGGCCACGCACGGCGGGCGGTTGCATCACGAATACATCGGCATCGCCGATGCTTGCCAGGGCCAACGTGGCACGTTGGGCAATCGTGGCGGCATCGTCCGAGCGCTCACTCCAGTCCTTCAAGCGAATGAACGCCCGTGCGGTGTTCTGGCTGTTGCCGCCCATGCCCAGGCCGCTGATGCTGATCATCGCCTCGACTTCCGGCTGCTTGAGCATGTACGCCTCGAACTGCTGCAACACCGCCTGGGTGCGGCTGTCGGTAGCGCCCACCGGCAGCTGGATTTGCGCCATGAGAATGCCCTGGTCCTCATCCGGCAGAAACGAAGTAGGCAAGCTGGCATAACCCGCCGCCATGGCTGCGGCGATCAGCACATACACCACCAGGCTGCGCCGTGAGCGTTGCAGGACAGCGCCGACCAACGCTTCATAGGCGCTGGAACAGCGTTCGAAGGAACGGTTGAACCAACCGAAGAAGCCCCGTTGAACCGCATGCCCCGGCTTGAGCAGCGTGGCGCACAGTGCCGGCGTGAGGGTCATCGCCACCACCACCGACAGCACCATGGCCGAGACGATGGTCACCGAGAACTGCCGATAGATGATCCCGGTGGAACCGCCAAAAAACGCCATGGGAATAAACACCGCGCTCAGCACCAGGGCGATGCCGACCAGTGCACTGGTGATTTCATCCATCGATTGACGCGTGGCCGCCAGGGCCGACAAGCCCTGCTCGCTCATCACCCGTTCGACGTTCTCCACCACCACAATCGCATCGTCGACCAGCAAGCCAATGGCCAGGACCATGGCAAACATGGTCAGGGTATTGATCGAGTAACCGAACAACGCCAGCACACCAAACGTGCCCAGCAACACCACCGGCACAGTGATCGCCGGGATCAGCGTGGCCCGCAGGTTTTGCAGGAACAGGAACATGATCAGCACCACCAGCACGATGGCCTCGCCCAGGGACTTGACCACTTCCTCGATGGACAGGCTGACAAAGGGCGTGGTGTCGTAGGCGATCACGTTCTTCAATTGCATTTCGGTGGGGTAAAACGGCGCCAGTTCCTTGAGCTTGGCCTTGACCGCCTCGCCCACCTCCAGCGCATTGGCGCCCGCCGCCAGTTGCACGCCCATGGCGGCGGCCGGCTTGCCGTTGAGGGCCGAGTTGATGTCATAGCTCTCGCTGCCCAACTCCACGCTTGCCACATCACCGAGCAGCACGACCGCGCCGTCGCTGCTCGACTTGACCACCACGTTGCGGAACTCCTCGGCCGTCTGCAGTTTGCTGCGCGCGCTGATGGTGGCATTGAGTTGCTGGCCCTTCACCGCCGGCAATGCGCCGAGTTGGCCGGCTGACACTTCGGTGTTCTGCGCCTCCAGCGCGGTGCTCACATCCGACGGCATCAGTGCGTATTTTTCCAGCAGCGCGGGGTCCAGCCAGATGCGCATGGCGTAGCCCGAACCGAGGGTCTGTACGTCGCCCACGCCGTCGATACGGCTGATGGAGTCGAGCAAGGTGCTGGAGATGTAGTCACCGATCTGGGTGCCGGTGACGCTGGGGTTGTCCGAGGCCAGGGCGGCAATCATCAGGAAGTCCGAGCCGCCCTTGGTCACGGTCAGGCCTTCGCTCTGCACCGACTGCGGCAAGCGCGACTCGGCCTGTTGCAGCTTGTTCTGCACCTGCATCTGCGCCACATCGGGGTCGGTGCCGGCGCCAAAGGTCAGGCTGATACTGGCGCTGCCCGCCGAACTGCTGGAGGCCGACATATAGGTCAGGTTGTCCAGGCCTTTCATCTGTTGCTCGATGACCTGGGTCACCGAGTCTTCGACGGTCTTGGCCGAAGCGCCGGTGTAGGTGGCGGAAATACGCACGGTGGGCGGCGCGATGTCCGGGTACTGCTCCAGCGGCAACTGGCTGATGGATAACGCGCCGCCGAGCATGATCACGATGGCGATGACCCAGGCGAAAATCGGTCGATCGATAAAGAAACGCGCCATGTTCAACCCTCCTGCGCCAGGGCGCCGGCATCGGCGGCCTGGGTCTGGACCATGGCGCCGATGCGGACTTTCTGGCCACCTTCGACGATCACCTGGTCACCGGCCTGCAAACCCGCCGTCACCCACCACTGGTTGCCCACGGCGCGGTCAACGCTGAGCACGCGTTGCTCGACCTTGCCGTCAACCACCAGCAACACCGAGGTCACGCCGCTGGCGCTGCGGCTTACGGCTTTTTGCGGGATCAGGATCGCCTGGTCATCCCGGGCCTGCTCCAACACCCCACGCACGTACATGCCGGGCAGCAGCACATGCTCGGGGTTGTCGAACACCGCACGCAAGGTCACGGTGCCGGTGCCCTGGTTGACGCTGACCCCGCTGAACTTGAGGCGGCCGTCGTGGTTGTAGGTGCTGCCGTCATCCAGTTTGAGGCTGATGCGGGCCTCACCGTCGCCGTTGGCCTGCAACACGCCACGGGCCAGGTCGCGCTTGAGGGCGAGCAATTCAGTGGTGGACTGGGTCACATCCACATAGATCGGGTCGAGTTGCTGCACGGTAGTGAGTGCGGTGTCCTGGTTGGCCACCACCAGTGCGCCGGGGGTGACCGTGGACGTCTCGATACGCCCGGCCACCGGCGAGCTGATGCGGGTGTAGGCCAGGTTGATGCGGGCAGTGTCGAGGTCGGCCTGGGCCACCTGGACGTCAGCAGCGGCGGTCAGCAGGGTGGCCTGGGAATCTTCGTTGGTTTGCTGGCTGATGGCGTCGATCTTCACCAACCGGGCGTTACGCGCGGCGGTGGTCTGTGCCGACTTCAAGGTGGCGCGCGCCTTGGCCAGGCTCGCCTGGGCCTCAGCCAATGCCGCCTTGTAGGGTGCCGCATCCAGTTGGTACAGCGCCTGCCCGGCCTTGACCTCGGCGCCTTCGACAAACAGGCGCTGCTGCACGATACCGCCGACCTGCGGGCGAATCTCGGCGACCATAAACGCCTGGGTGCGCCCGGCCAGTTCAGTGGTCATGACCTGGCGCTTGGGCTGCACAGTGATCACCGAGACCTTGGGGGTGGCGACTGCGGGCGCGGGGTCGCCAGACGAGCAGCCGCCGAGCAGCACCAGAATGACGAACGACAGGAGAACCGCGGCGGTTACCAGGTATTTGGCGAAAAGTTTGGTCGACATAGTTGCCTCTGCAAGACGGGGTGGTGCAAGCCTTACCGTCATGCTGCTGGGCAAATGTGCAGGAAAATTGAAGATTGCCCGCCTGGGTTGAATGTTTCCTCCCTGGGGCCCTAAATGGGCGGGTCCACTCTTTTACGGCCCTTGTTCATGAAGTTGAGTATCTCCACCAAACTGTTTGTCGCGGTATCGGCCGGTGTGCTGCTGGTCATCCTCAGCATGGGCCTGGCCACCAGTTGGAGTTTTGGCCGCGGGTTCCTTGGCTATATCAATGAACAGGCGCTGGAGCGCATGGCCACGGTGGTGCCGCGCCTGGCCAGTGCTTATGCGCGCGAAGGCAATTGGGCGTTCATGCGCAACCGCCCGGATCGCTGGTTCGACATCATGCGCCCAGACCCCGACGAAGAACGGGTCACCCATGACCTACGTACACCGCTGGCCTCGGACTTGACCGGTGCGCTGTTTCGCATCGCCTTGCTCGACAAGGACCGCAAGCGCGTCACCGGCTACACCGCGATTGGTGAGGATGCGCTGGTGAGCCCCATTGTGGTCGCGGGCGAAACCGTGGGCTGGCTGGCCGTGACCCCGTTCCAGAGCGTGACCGAGGCCGGTGGCGAACGCTTCCAGCAATACCAGCTGCGCACCAGCCTGGTGATGGGCGTGTTCTCGCTGCTGCTGGCGATGCTGATTGCCTGGTGGATCGCCCGCACACTGCTGGAGCCGGTCAAGCGCGTGGCCGCCGCCACCCACCGCCTGGCCGGCGGCGACTACAGCAGCCGCGTGGCCGTGGCCTCCCACGACGAAGTCGGCCAACTGGCCCGTGACTTCAACCAGTTGGCCTATACCCTGGAGCGCAACGAAAAAATGCGCCGGGAGTTCATGGCAGATGTCTCCCACGAACTGCGCACGCCGCTGTCGGTGCTGCGCGGCGAGCTGGAGGCGATCGAGGACGGTGTGCGCAGCCTGGACCCGAATACGATGAAATCCCTGCTCGGCGAAGTCGGCATGCTCAGCAAGCTGGTGGATGACCTGTATGAGTTGTCCCTGGCGGATATCGGTGCGCTGACCTACCGCAAGGCCCCATGCATGCTCAACGACGTGCTCGAAAACAGCCTGGCGATGTACCGGGAACGCTTCGCTGCCCGCCAGTTGCAGCTCGACCTGGAGCTGCCGCGCGAGCCCATGGAGCTGCTGGCGGATGCCAGTCGCCTGCAGCAATTGTTTTCCAACCTGCTGGAAAATTCGCTGCGCTACACCGACGTCAACGGCAGGTTGCGCCTCAGTGTGGGGGTCGACCGCGACACGGTGCGTATCGACTTTCTCGACTCCGGGCCGGGCGTGTCCGCAAGCCAGTTGCCACGCTTGTTCGAGCGGTTCTACCGCGGCGAGTCATCGCGCAACCGCGAGCATGGCGGCGCCGGCCTGGGCCTGGCAATCTGCCGCAGCATCGCCAACGCCCACGATGGCAGCCTGGTTGCCGACCACTCGCCCTGCGGCGGCCTGTGGCTGACCCTGCGCCTGCCCCGGAGCCTGTGAACCATGCACGATGAACCGCCGATCCTGATCGTCGAAGACGAACCCAAGCTCGCCGCCCTGATGCGCGACTACCTGGAGGCCGCCGGCTATACCACCCGGTGCCTGGACAATGGCCTGCACGTGGTGCCCGCCGTGCGTGCCCACGAGCCCAGGTTGATCCTGCTCGACCTGATGCTGCCCGGCCGTGACGGCATGCAGCTGTGCCAGGACCTGCGCGGTTTCAGCGCGGTGCCGATCATCATGATCACCGCCCGCGTCGAAGAAGTGGACCGCCTGCTCGGCCTGGAACTGGGCGCCGACGACTACATCTGCAAACCCTTCAGCCCCCGTGAAGTGGTGGCCCGGGTCAAGGCCATCCTGCGCCGCAGCCCGCAGCTGCTCGGCACCGGCGCGCCGCGCCTGCTGATCGACGAAGCCCGCTACCAGGCCTCGCTGGACGGCATCGCGCTGGACCTCACGCCCCTGGAACTGCGCCTGCTCAACACCTTCGCCCGCGCCGCCGGCCGCGTGTTTTCCCGCGACCAGTTGCTGGATCACCTCTACTCCGACCACCGCGTGGTCACCGACCGCACGGTGGACAGCCATATCCGCAACCTGCGGCGCAAGCTGGAACAGGTATGCCCGGGGGAAACGCCGATTGAGTCGTTGTATGGGGTGGGGTATCGGTTTCAGTTGGCTGAAAAGCAGCCACAGGCCTGACAACACCCCTTCCCACATTGGGTTCTTCGGTGCTTGGAAGATTGAGGTTACATCGGCGTGCTGCTGATAACCCGCAGCGCCAACCCCTCGTACGCATCCAGGGTAATGGTGAACTCGCCCTCCGCCGTCAGGTCGCCCTCCACCCGTTCGTTGATGATGTCCACCACCATCCCCGCCGCGATATCCGGCAGGTTCAGGGTTTCGGTGATCGGCGTGGCGCCGAAGTTCAGCGCGGTGATTTGCGTGCCTCTGCCGGCCGGCAATTCGTGGACCATGATCAACAGGCCGGGGTTCTGCACGTCGGGCACCAGTATCTGGCGGCTGGCGGCGATGTCGTAGGCGCGGCGCACGGCGAGGATCTTTTGCAGTTGCGAGGCGAACGAGTCCGGGTCCTGCAACTGGCTGTTGAGGCTGCCGTAGAGGCTTTTCGAGCGTGGCATCTGGCCGGCCGACAATTCTGCGTCAGGGTTCAGATCCACCAGGTCGTACGCGCCGCGATGAATCCAGCGGGTATCGCCATCCTGCATCAAGTGCGCGACTTCCTCGGCGGCCAACGGCAGCGCGCCTACCAGGTCCCAGCCGGACAAGGCGAACACCCCGGGCTGCATGGCGTTGTACATCACCAGCAGTAAATGGATCTGGCGAATCTGTTGAATGTCGGCGGCACTGATTGCCTCCAGGTCGCGAATGCCCAGCGCCGCCGTGATGATGCTGGCGGTGGTGCAGGACACGCCATTGGTCACGAACTTGAGGTTATACGGCGCATGCTCGCCGGCCAGGCGTTCGTACATCTGCTCGCGGATGTGCTCGCGCAGGATATTGCCGGGGAATGTCTGCCCCTGGTAAAGGAAGGTGTCGTGGGCATGCAGGGTCCAGAAGTGCACCAGCTCCAGGGTCAGCTCATCGTGGTTCTGCAACGCGTGGATCAGCGAGCCGGGGTCGATGCCCTGGCGGTGCATTTCGCGCAGCATCAGGCGCAGGAATTCGGCATCGCCCATCAACAGCGCGTGCTGGTACGCCGGGCGGGTGATGAAGTCATAAGACAGGTCGGCGCCGCCATGGGACATCGACGCAATGTCATCCACCGTGAGGTTCAACTCCTGGAAGCTGAAACCGCCGGCCTTGCGAATCGCCCCGCCCAGCAACTGGTTGCCGGTGATCGACAGCGGATGGCTCTCGGACCAGGCCGTGCCATCGAGGGTGCGTTCCACGCCGAGGAAACCATTGGCGTCCAGGCGCAGGATTTTCGCGCCCATCACGTCGATGGCGTGCAAGGCGTCGCCGATGATCATCTGCTGCGCGGCGAAGGTCGGGTCGAGCCAGTTCAGCGACGGCTGGCCTTCCTTGAAGTAATGCAGGTACACCCAGCGACGCGGCTTGCCATCCACGCCAATGACCACCGGCGTGGTGCTCCAGTCGGTTTCCTTGACGCCGGGCTCGAAGAAGATCACCCGCTGTAACTGGCCGACGATATAGTGCTTGTCGCGCAGGGCGTCCACCTGGGCCGGGCTGAGGTTCTGCGCGTCGCGACCCTCGGCTACCTCGGGCAGCAACGGCCAGTCTTCCTCGCGGATCTCCACCATATGGTAAAGGCCGGGGTAATCCTCGTAGGCCATCTCCGCCAGGCGAAAGTCCGCGCCCTTGCCGGTGTGGGACGGAATCACGTCGTCGATGATCACCGCATTGTGCGCCGCCGCCATGCGCGTCAACGCCTGCAACTGCGCCTCGGTGCCCAACTGCGGGTCGATCTCGAAGCTGATGCGGTCGAAATTGCCGTCGATGGTCGGCGTGTGCCGGGTGCCGGTCAGGCCACCGGATTTCTTCAGCGGGCCGTTATGGATGCCCTGGATGCCGATCTTCGACAGCGCATGCCACAGCGTCTCATCCCCCAGCGCCTCCAGCACCGTACCGCCCTCACGCGTCACAATCGACGCCGGGTAGGCGGTAAACCACACCGACGACAAGGCCGAGGCATCACGGGGCCGGGTCTGCGCGTACGGCTGCTGCCACAACCGGCCCTGGCCCGAATAGAGCTTGGCGCGCTGGCGTGCCGCGTGCAGCATCGATTGTTCCACCAGCCAGTTCACATGGTTGTTTTCAGCCGCGGTCATAAGCGTGGTACCTGTCGTCGTGAATGGTTCCACCGCGGCGGTATCAAGGGTCGATAACACCGGGTGTAGTCATATGAGGCGTGGTGGGGCTATTCGTTGCATTGAATATGCGGTTGCGTTGCTCGAAGCGATCAGCTTCACGTTGACTGGCGTTATCTTTAACAATGTTGTTGATCTCGTCCGTGTACGGCAGGAAGTCGGAAACTATGAGCAGCTCCCAGCGGTTTTCCGGAACGTTATCCAAGACATCAATCGATTTGAGGCGGGTCGTCGACAATAACCGTGCAAGCGTGTCATTCGAGATCGCCTTCTGGCGCAGCAAATACTGTTGCAGCTCACCATGCTCGTCGGGATGCAGCGTCCACAGCGTGTCAGCCAGGACATCTACGTGGCGCTCAAGAAACCTGTTCAATATCTCGTTTTTTGGCTTGCGGCCCAATGCATTGCCCTTTCCGAAAAGAAGCGGGCGACCGTCCCTTCTAGGAATAGATCGAAAATACGTCCAGACCGCCTGAGCCGTCTCACTGACTCTATCAGCGTCCAGCAGGCGTCCCCAGGTTGCAACAGGAGCGCTCTCAAGTACAGCCAGGGAACAATCGGTTCGTTCGAGTAATGACGCCACCCATTCAGGTTCACCCTCAATTGCCGCCAGTAAAGCACTCAACGACTCTGCGGACTCATCCAGCATCCCCTGCTGCCCCAGCAATGCCTTAACCAGCGTCTTCGGGGAGTGAATGAGCAACTTGTCGATGCCATCCAGTTGCAACGCCAATAGCCGACGGTAGGTCACGAGCGCTTCATGGCCTGTTTTAACGTCAAACGTTGAACAAATCAGGCTGAGCATATTCAGTTGAGGCTCGACAAACCCCAAGCTCACCAGTTGCCTGAGGTCATCTGCACGCGTGGTATCGCTCAGGTTATGAAATTGCACGGGCTGTTCATGCAACCACGTCCACGCGCCCTTACCCTGCGCCAGCAGTGGGACCAGATCGGAAACATCCGGCAGTCCCTGAACGCTGTACAGAACACCGCTGTCGCCCCCGTCAAGCACGGCGGCTTGCTCATGGGTCAGGCTGCTGAAGATCGCGCAAAGCAACGCCTGCCTTGGATCGCTTGGCACAAATAACACCAGCGTCTCCAAGAGCATGGGATCAACGTGATAGATGGCCTGAATCAAGGCGGACGCATGCGGGCTCGGCAGAATGGAGCCGACCGTCTCGGCAAAGCGCTCCATGAATTGAGGGGCCGTGTTAAGGATCGTAGACAGTTTCCCTGCGTTGGGCCCATCATCGGCAGCGCTGTATTGACTGCACAGGTATTCGACCAACCCGCAGATCAAGCCGCGGCCCTCCTCCAGGGTTTCATGCTCAAGTTTACCAAGCACCCTCGCTGGGTCGTTGACGATGGTCATCACCGGCAGGGACTCACCTCGGCGCAAGGCCAGGATAAGGTTCTTGTCATCCTGCGTCAGTGCGCCTTCGTAGAAGAAGCTCAGGTAATCGTTGTAATCGGTATCGATAAAGCCGGCACGCATCAGGTCGGCCACGGCGTCAAGGCCCGCGAGCTTGCCGGCCAGAACCTCGCCGTACGCTTGCTTTGCGCCGACTCTGAAGGTCATTCGCTTGATATGGATGAGCTTGGTTTTGAACGGTTCGATTTCTTGCTCGAAACGCGCTGGCTCGGTATTTGAGCCTCGATCCTCTAGAAAGAGGATCTGACGTTCTGTCTTTTCTTCCTGTTCAACCCGCCACCCACCAAACTCGCTGAACACCGAATAGATCGTGCCGCGCCGCTTGGTCAGATCGGCAAACGCTTCCGGGTACAGGTTGCGCACCACCACCATCGCGAACAGCTTATTCGCGTCCAGCACCACACCATGACTGCCCAGCAGGCTGGAGAACATGTCGAACTCATTGACGATGTTCTTGATCAACCTCATCTCATCGATGTAGTAGCACACCGTCTCGATCATCCCCGGATCCAGGTGCCCTATCACCGCTTTAAAGCGCTCTGCCCTCAGCAGGCCCATCATTTTCTCCCCTGAGTTCTCCAAGTTCACGACGGGAATCACGGGAATGATCAGGTCGAAGAACTTGGTCTTTTCACCCACGGAAAACAGCTCATCACGGATGGCATAGATGAAATGAACGGGACGTTTGATTTGGGGAGATTGCCTGATGGTGAAATTGATCTCGCGCAACCGGAAGAACACGTCCTGAATGCCGAACCTGTCGAGGTCCTCAATCACCACCACGTCGATATCACTGCGTTCGAAGCAGTAAATGATTTCGTCGAGGTACTTGTGCAATACGGACCCATGATGGGTCGCTTCCAGCTTTCCGCCCTTCAGCGTCAGCCCATCGATGCTGAAGAGCGAGAGGTACTTCAACACGCAATGGAGTATGTACAGGCTCGATGCACCGGCAAAAACCACAGCGCACCAATCCGGCAGGCGCATCAGCGCGGGAATCAGCCACGCGGGATCGATCTTCGGGAGCATATTGACGGAGGGGAGATATATGCGCAGAACGCTGACAATCAGCAGTGCGAAGAACACCGTGTGCAGCGCAATGCTGGAAGCGGGGGCTTGTACGATGCGCTTCAATCGCGTTTTCGGCAGTCGCTTGGCGGGCACTGCGTACAACAGTTGCTGGACGATGGTCTCCTCGATGCGCGACATCAGATCGGCTTCTGCCTCGGGCCCTTTCGGCGTGTCCTTGCTGAAGGTCGCCAGTGAAACCAGTACGTGCTCGTACTCCGGGTGACGCTCAAAAAAAGTTCTGATCACACTGCTCTTACCGGCACCGTAGCCGCCGGTTATCGCAATATTGCGAACCTGATCGTTTTCGAGCGCGTGCAACAACTCACTTTCATAACGATCCGCTTGCTTGCCCTCGAGTAAAACAGGCGTCAGAGGTTCGAACGCCCCCTCACTCCTGGAGCCAGCCTTGGAAGCCCTCCATGCCTTTAGAAAAGCCTTAAGACTCCGTTGAAACCTGAGCACTATTCCTTGAGTCACTGAATCGTCCTGTCTTGCAATCTGGAAGGGCACGCGAAGGCGCAAGCCATGATAGCTCATTGCCATTTTCCCCGTCCTGCCATCTGACTCAAGCCCTCACATTTCTGCCCCTCCCGTCGCCTGCCGATACTGCCTCGGCGTAAACCCCGTCGATGCCTTGAACTGCCGGGTGAACGCGCTGTGGTCGGTATAGCCGCACTGCAGCGCGACTTCGGTAATCGGCATGTCGCTGTGCAGCAACCGATGGGCGTGTTCCAAGCGTACTTTCTGGATCATCTGCCGGGGTGTCAGGTGGAACACGCGCTTGCAGTAGCGCTCCAGTTGCGCCACGGAAATCCCGGCGATGCGCGTCAGTTCGCCGAGGGTGACTCGGCGGTTGAAGTGCGTGCGGATGTGCTCGTCCACAGCGGCCAGGCGTTGGTAGGCCGGGTGGGTCTGGCTGGCCGATTGCAGGTCGACCGATATCCCGGCCAGGCCGATGATGCGGCCTTCGTGGTTGTACAGCGGCCATTTGTGGGTCAGGCACCAACCGGGTTCGCGGCTGCCGTAGAGGTGCAGTTCGAGTTGGTCTTCCAGCACAAAACCCTGCTGCAGCACGCGCCGGTCCTGCTCGGTATAGCCCGGCCCCAATGGTGCGGGAAAGACGTCGGCGCTGGTCTTGCCCAGCAACGGTTGCAACTGCTTGAGGCCGCAGCGCTGCACCAGGGTGCGGTTGGCGAGGACGTAACGGGCCTCCAGGTCCTTGATGAAGATGGCGGCATTGGGGATCACGTCCAGCATCGGCAGCAATTGCGCTACGCCGGCCAATAGTTGCTCGATGCTGTGGGGAGGACTGGCCCCTTGGCAAAGGCTCGCAAACGCGCGTTGAAGCATGAGTGTCTCTCCCCGGCTGTCACCTTGATGGCAAGCAGATTGCCCCATGCCCGGGGTGCTGTCGAGCAGGGCGAACTGTGCTGATTTCGTCATCAATGTCGGCAAAAAACATCAATCGCCGCCCAGCCTGCGCGTTCACGATAGGGCCACTGCATGCCTATCCCTACACTCACAAGAAGGCAGCCCACAGCTCTTATTGATGGAGCGCGTTATGAAGCGACTGCATGTGATCGACTCCCACACCGGCGGCGAACCCACGCGCCTGGTAATGACCGGCTTCCCCGCGCTCAAGGGCGCGAGCATCGCCGACCAGTTGGAGAACCTGCGCACGGAGCACGACCCATGGCGCCGCGCCTGCCTGCTGGAACCCCGTGGCAATGACGTACTGGTGGGCGCGCTGTACTGCGCGCCCGTCACCCCGGGCGCCACCTGCGGGGTGATCTTCTTCAACAACGCCGGTTACCTGGGCATGTGCGGCCACGGCACCATCGGCCTGGTGGCGTCCCTGCACCACTTGGGGCGTATCCAGCCGGGCGTGCACACCCTCGACACCCCGGTGGGGCCGGTGGCCGCGACCTTGCACGACGACGGCGCCGTGACCCTGCGCAACGTGCCTGCCTATCGCTATCGCCAGCAGGTGACGGTGGATGTACCGGGCCATGGCGCAGTCCAGGGCGATATTGCCTGGGGCGGCAACTGGTTCTTCCTGGTCTGCGAGCATGGCATGGCGTTGGAGATGAGCAACGTCGACGCCCTCACCGACTACACCTGGGCGATGCTCAAGGCCCTCGAGGCCCAGGGCATCCACGGCGCAGACGGCGCCCTGATCGACCATATCGAACTGTTCGCCGACGACGCCCACGCCGACAGCCGCAACTTCGTCATGTGCCCTGGCAAAGCCTACGACCGCTCCCCCTGCGGCACCGGCACCAGCGCCAAGCTGGCGTGCCTGGCCGCCGATGGGAAACTCAACCCCGGTGAAACCTGGGTACAAGCCAGCATCACCGGCAGCCGCTTCGAAGGCCGATATGAATGGGACGGCACACGTGTCATCCCCTTCATCACCGGCCGCGCCTACATGACCGCCGACAGCACCTTGCTGATCGACGAGCAAGACCCGTTTGCCTGGGGCATCTGAGCCCACCCCCTTTGATTGAACGCTGCAAGGAGCCAGGACAATGAGCGACAACATCTTCACCGGTTGCGTCCCCGCACTGATGACCCCATGCACCGCCGCGCGCAAGCCGGACTTCGACGCGCTGGTCGCCAAGGGCCGCGAGTTGATCGATATCGGCATGAGCGCCGTGGTGTATTGCGGGTCCATGGGCGACTGGCCGTTGCTCACCGAAGCCGAGCGCCAGGAAGGCGTGGCGCGCCTGGTGGCGGCCGGCGTGCCGACCATTGTCGGTACCGGTGCGGTGAACAGCCGCGAGGCGGTGGCCCACGCCGCCCACGCGGCCAAGGTCGGCGCCCAGGGCTTGATGGTGATTCCGCGCGTGCTGTCCCGAGGTGCGTCCGCCACCGCGCAAAAGGCGCACTTTTCGGCAATCCTCAAGGCCGCGCCCAACCTGCCGGCGGTGATCTACAACAGCCCTTACTACGGCTTTGCCACCCGCGCGGAGTTGTTCTTCGAGCTGCGCCGCGAACACCCGAACCTGATCGGCTTCAAGGAGTTCGGTGGCGCTGCCGACCTGCGCTATGCCGCCGAGCACATCACCTCCCAGGACGACAGCGTGACCCTGATGGTGGGCGTCGATACCCAGGTGGTGCACGGTTTCGTCAACTGCAACGCCACGGGCGCGATCACCGGCGTCGGCAATGCCTTGCCCCGCGAAGTGCTGCACCTGATGGCCCTGAGCAAGCAAGCCGCCAAGGGTGATGCCAAGGCCCGGCGCCTGGCCCGGGAACTGGAAGCGGCATTGGCGGTGTTGTCGTCCTTCGATGAAGGCTGCGACCTGGTGCTGTATTACAAGCATCTGATGGTGCTTAACGGCGATATGGGCTACGCCCTGCACTTCAACGAGACCGATGTGCTCAGCGATGCCCAGCGGCGTTACGCCGAAACCCAGTACGCGCTGTTTCGCCAGTGGTATGCCAACTGGTCGAGAGAGGCGTAGCGGATGCACGACCCTGACCCTGCGGATATCGCCGTAATCGGAGCCGGCATCATTGGCGTTGCCTGCGCCCTGCAGCTGGCGCGCCAGGGGCGGAAAGTGCGGGTGATCGACCAGCTGGCGCCCGGCATGGGCGCCTCCTACGGCAACGCCGGGCACCTGGCGACCGAGCAAGTGTTCCCGATCGCCGACCTGTCGATCCTCAAGCGCTTGCCCGCCATGCTCACGGACCCCATGGGCCCGCTGCGCCTGGACTGGAAATACCTGCCACGCGCCCTGCCCTGGTTCATCCGCCTGCTGCTGAACCTGCGCCCGGCGAGTTACCAGGGCACGGTGACGGGTCTGCGCGCGCTCAATGAAGCGAGCCTTGGCGCCTGGCAACGGTTGCTGGCCAGTATTCAGCGCCCGGAGCTGTTGCGCGAAGATGGCTCACTGCTGGTGTTCGAACGTTCAGACTCCCGCGCGGCCATCGATGGGTTGCAACGGCGCATGCAGGCGCAAAACGTGCCGGTGGAGTTCTGGTCGGGGGATGCCATACATGAGATTGCCCCGCAATTGGCCGCGCAGATCCAGGGCGGCCTGTTTTTCCCGCGAACAGGGCACTTCCTCGACCCTTACCGATTGGTCTGCGAATTGGTGGAGGCGGCCAAGGCCAGTGGCGTGCAGTTCCTCCAACGCCAGGTGCTGGATGCGCGGATTGAAGGCGATGGCATCACCGTGAGCACCGATCAAGGCACCTTTGCCGCCCGCCAGGTGCTGATCGCCTGTGGTGCCCACTCGGCCAGACTCACCGCCGCCCTGACCGGCAAAAAAGTCCCGCTGGACACCGAACGGGGCTATCACCTGATGCTGCCCCATGAACAGCAGCGCCTGCCGTTTGCCGTCACGTCCCTGGAGCGCAAGTTCATCATGACGCCCATGACAGGCGGCCTGCGCCTGGCCGGCACCGTGGAATTCGCCGGCCTCGACCGCCCGCCGAACATGGCGCGGGCGTGGCAGTTGCATCGGTTGAGCCAGGGGTTGTTTCGTGAGGATCTGAGTGCAGAGGACGCGACGCCGTGGATGGGCTTCAGACCGTCGCTGCCGGATTCGCTGCCGATTATTGATCGGGTGTGTGACGGGAAGGTGCTGCTTGCGTTCGGGCATCAGCATTTGGGGCTGACCCAGGCGGCGGTGACGGCGGAGATGGTGGGGCAATTGGCGTCGGGGGCGCCTGCGTTTTCGGGGTTGCCGGCGCTAGGGCCGTATCGACTGGGGCGGTTTTGAGAAGAACCGCCACCTCCAAGCACAGCAACTTGCACACGCTATTTCATGTGGTAAGCGGGCTTGCCCCGCGTGGGGGGCGAAGCGCCCCTGATCAAGACGAATGCCGAGTCTCAGGCACTCCTCTGCGCCTGGTTTTGGGGCTGCTGCGCAGCCCAGCGCGGGCGGTGCGACGATTCGACAAGCCCGCTCACCACAATTGAGCTCGACAACTCCCACATTTGATCTTCATGGTTTTGCAGACGGTGCTCGCTTCACTGCACGAGATTACCGGTCGAAGCTGCCAACAGGGCATCCGCCATGCCTTGGATTTCTTCGCGCATCCACAGCTTTTCCAACCAGTCGCCAGGAATCGCTTGGGCGCCATAATATGCACCGGCCAGTTGGCCAACGATGGCTGCGGTAGTGTCTGCGTCATCGCCCAGATTGGCCGCCATCAGCACTGCCGCCGCAAAGCTGTCGGTATGGTGGAAGCACCAGAGTGCGGCCTCAAGGGACGCCACGGCGTAGCCGGTGCCGACGATGTCATCACGGGACTTCTCCAGGTAATTGCCCTGCGCAAGTGCGGCGACGTTGGCCGCCGCGAGGTCCATATGCGCCAACTGCAATACCTGATCCTTTGAAACACCCTCAAGCGCATTGCTGATTGCCTGGGCCAGCACCAGGCAGCACTCGATTGCTTCCTGAGCAGCGTGGGTGGTGCGCGAGCTTTCGGCGGCGTAATAGCGGATACGTTGAAGGTCCGGAAAGTAAAACAACACCACCGGTGCAAGGCGCATCATCGAACCATTTCCGGCGGAATACGGATCCGTAGAGCCTGAAAAGGGGTTTGCGCTGTCTTGATACGCCGTTAGCGCCTTACTCACGGTCAGGCCAATATCGAAACAGTCGCCGGTGGAGCTCAAATAGCCCCATTTCCACCAATTCAGATAGCGACCCATCTGATCCGCCGCGTCAAACCCCTCTTTGCGCAACAGACTTTCGGCCAGGCACAGCGCCATTGAAGTATCGTCGGTCCACTGGCCGGGCTTGAGGTTGAACGGCCCTCCTCCCACCATATCGGTGAGCGGAGTAAATGTGCCACGGGGCATGAACTCCACCGTGGTCCCGACTGCATCGCCACAGGCCAAGCCCAGCAAACTGCCGCGATAACGATCCAAACGTGTAAGAGACATGGGTCCTCCTTGAAAAATCATGCCGGCGCGCATAGAGCGACAGTCACCTTACTTGACCAACCGCTTCTCCTTGGAGGGGCGATATCCGAAATACGAGCTGTAGCATTTGCTGAAATGGCTCGGCGAGACAAACCCGCACGCCACCAGCACCTCCACCTGTGACAGTTCGGTGTGCTGCAACAGCCGGCGTGCTTCGGTGACGCGCAGTTCCATGTAGTAGCGCTGCGGCGTGGTGCCCAGTTGTTCCTTGAACAGGCGCTCCAGTTGGCGGCGCGAGCGGCCGGCGTAGACGGCAAGTTGGTCGAGTTCCAGCGGTTCTTCGAGGTTGGCGTCCATCAGCTTGACCACTTCGCGCAGGGGCGCGCTGACGCTGACGTTTTCGGTGGGTTTGATCCGCCGGTAACGCGATTCTTCGAAGGCCAGGATGTCCTCGATACCTTCGACCAGGGCTTTGTCGTGCAAGCTTTTGATCCAGTCCAGGGCCATGTGGAAGGCGCCGGAGGGGCTCGACGCGGTGAGGCGGTCGCGGTCGATCACGTAGGGCTCGCTGGTAACGTGGGTGGCCTTGGACACTTCCGCCAGGGCCGGGCGGTGTTCGGGGTGGATGGCGCAGCGGTAGCCCTGCAGCAGGCCGGCGCGGCCGAGGAACCATGCGCCGTTCCACAACCCCGCGAGGCTCACACCCTGCTCGGCGGCCGTGCGCAGCAGCTGGATGAAGGGATCGTCAGCCTTGAGTTCGGTGCGAAAGCCCCCGCAGATCACCAGCAGATCCAGGCCTTGCAGCGCGGGCGCATCGAGACGCGCGTCGGGGCGGATCACCAGGCCCAGGTCGCTGATGACTTCCCCGTCGTCACACCCGAAGGTCCGCGTGGCGAACAGATCAGGTCGCAGCAGGTTGGCGGTGACCACGGTATCGAGGGTCTGGGTGAATGCCGGCAGGGAAAAATGCTCGAGCAGCAGGAAGCCGACGCGGGTGACCGATGCCGGCTGGGAGGTTTCATTGAGGTAGCGCAGGTTCTTGCCTTTCATGCCACCGCTGAACTGGCGTCTTTCCATCGAGGGTTGGCCCACTTTTATTGTTGATGCAATGGGCGCCATCTTAGGGGGAAAAACGCTGGCTGTCTCAGGCACTGATCTTGAAAAAACCACGGGCGCCAAAAGCCCGTGGCAGAACCCTCGCCGGCGCATCTGATACGGTTTTTTCTTTGCTATCTGCGCCTGTATTGAAACGCCGCCTGGGCGGACAATGGCCCCCATCCCTACCCCCTTCCCTTCGGAGGCCTTATGACCAAGATGGCGATTTTCCTGTTCGGTTTTTTAGTGCTGACCATCGGCATCGGGCTGCTGGCGACCATCTCGCCGGTTTAGCGCCTAGCCGGCAAACAACATCGGGTACAGCGACAGCACCAGCAACCCGGCCATTGACCAGTTGAACAGCCTCACCCAGCGCGGTTCGCGCAGCACGTTGCGCAAGCCGCTGCCACACCCGACCCACACGCACACACTGGGCAGGTTGACCACGGCAAAGACCAGCGCAATCACCAGCACGTTGGTGACATAGCCCTCAGCCGGCGTATAGGTGGTGATGGCCCCGAGCGCCATGATCCACGCCTTGGGGTTCACCCACTGAAACGCCGCCGCGCCGAGGAAGGTCATGGGCTTGCCGTGTTCCTCATTGCTATCGGACATGCCGCCCGCCGTGGCGATCTTCCAGGCCAGGTACAGCAAGTACGCCGCGCCCACATAGCGCAACACCGTGTAGGCCCACGGGAATACCTTGAACACTTCGCCCAGGCCCAGGCCGACCGCAATCACCAGCAGCATGAATCCGAGACTGATCCCCAGCGCATGGGGCATCGAGCGGCGAAACCCGAAGTTCACCCCCGAGGCAAGCAACAGGGTGTTGTTCGGACCTGGGGTGATCGAGGACACGAAGGCGAACAGCACAAAAGCCGACAGCAGGCTGGTAGACATGGACATGGTGCGGCATCCGAGCGGTGTGGTAGGCCTGCGACAGTAGTGGGTTATGCCGCCCGGCGCCTCGTACAGCCAGGCACGGATCGAGGCATACACTTCAGGTTCAGATGGCTCCGGCGTTTTCACAAAGCTTTCACAGACGCACCCTTATGGTGAACCCAGCTCCTAATGAACATCCCTTTTAGCCCGTGCTCCCCATCGCGGGCTTTTCTTTGCCTGGGATTTATCCGGGGCAAAAAAGAGGCAGGCCATTGTTCATGGCCTGCCTCCCGTTGACTGACTGTCAGCGCGGACCGCCACCAGGGCCGCCGCCTTGACCATGACCACCACCGCCATGGCCACCACCCCCGCCACCGCCCGGTGGCATGAATATCCAGCAGCCCGACAAGGTCGACAACAGCGCGACAACAACAGCCGCCTTGGTTAGGTAATTCAACTTCATGACAACGCTCTCTGCTTTACAAGGTTGGGTGTACGTCAAGTAAGACCGCGTTAAATGAAGTCCGTCATGGGTTTCGTGTAACGTCTTGGTAGGGTTTGTGTTGGGGTGGATACACGTCAACTCATTGGGTACGCGTTAACCGGGGGGAAGAACATGCTCAACATTCGCGCAGCGACCAAGGCCGATCTCGATAGCCTGCGTGCAGTCGGCTGCGAAACCTATCAAGCGCATTTCTCGACACTCTGGCCTCCCTCAGGCATGCAGGACTTTCTCGAACAGGATTTCTCACAGGATTCGCTCAGCCGCTCACTTGAGCTGCCCGACCGTCATTCGTGGCTTATCGCCTCAGACGAACGGGGTAACCCCTTGGGTTTCTCCAAGGTCAACTGGTCAACCCCGGCGCCGATCACTGGCGAATTGGGGGCAGAGCTGCAGAAAATCTATTTCCTCAAGTCCGCCGCCGGTCTTGGCTATGGCAGGCAACTTTTGCAGGTTATCTGCGATCAGGCGGTGCAGCGCAGGGAACGCTTGCTGTGGCTGGACGTGCTCAAGAGCAATTTAAATGCCCAGCGGTTTTACGCGGGGTTTGGGTTTCGCCGGATCGGTGAAATCCCCTTCAGCACGGATTTGGTAGAAATAGGGATGGTGGTCATGGGCCTTGAACTGAATCAGCACCAGGCGGAGAAGTAGATGAACGAGTTGATACAGGGCCTCGATGGACCCAGAACCGCCCAGCAGGAATTGTTTTATGACCTGGAAGATGCAACTGCAGTCATTGGCTGGTCCGTGGTTGAACTGACAGCCCTGGCAAACAGCAGCAGGACGCCGAGTGAGGCGTTGGCGCTAGTGAAGATCTGCACGTTGCTGGCAACTCAGCGGGAGAAAATCGCCAGGTACGCGGGTGAAGTGAAGGCGCAGCGCATCAGCAGGTCAGAGACTGGCGCTGAAGATAGAGTTCAGTACGCTCAAGAATGAGGGCCTCGACTCGGAAATCGTAGCCAGCCCTCGATCTTTACGTCAGTGAACAGTGCGAGCCAGCGGGAGCCGACTCGATCAAGTCATTCGACAGCAGCGTCAGGTTGAGCGTTTGTCGTCGAGATCATGTAGTTTTTTAACACCCTTCCCCGTCTTTCGCTCGTATTGATGATGAAAAAACCAAACGACCAAAAGTAGCATCGCCAGACCAAAAATGAATAGCAACAGCTCTATTGCGGGACCTTCGTGTGAAAACATTTTCGTTCCTCATCCTGAAGTAGCGTGACTTGAAAACAGCCACAACCGAAATTATTCGTAACAATACGAACATTTTCAGGGTAGTCGCCAACACGGGCCATGACAACCTTAAAAGCCTCCTGACCCTTGATCTAGACACGTCACTCGTCGAAAAACCCTTCGAGCGCGGGAGGAACAAGGCACAACGCTGTACACAACGGCAAGGGAATGGCGCCTGCACAGGCGGATGCGGAGGGAGGTAGATCGGCCTGCTCGAGAGGTTGGCACCCGGGCCTTTTCTTCCGCCCAATAAAAAACCCCGTAGACGTTAATCTACGGGGTTTTCAAGAGTGGAGGCCGAGGTCGGAATCGAACCGGCGTAGGCGGATTTGCAATCCGCTGCATAACCATTTTGCTACTCGGCCTCAAACGATCAATGCCCTTGCCACTGGCATTCACCGCATAAAAACTTGAGTGGGCCATAGAGCCCTACCTCTACTCTAACTCATTGAATACATTGAAGTTTTTAATGCTTCGTTGCGTTCGATGGGCGCCATTATGTACTTATTTGCTTTTGCCTGCAACCCCTTGATTTCAAAAATATTTCGTATTGGCATCAAGGAGTTGCGCGCCTGCCCTACTCCTTGATGAGCTGCTGCTGGTACTGCGGGTCGGCCTTGATCTGGGCGTCGGTGAACGGCAGTGGGCGCAGTTTTTTCTCGGAGAACGCTTGGGTCTGGTCCTTCGAGTATTTCGATGCCGGGTTGCTGGACAGGGAGAATGCCAGCAGGCCTTGGGCGTGGGGGCCGTGGTCGTCGAAGGTGACGATCTGCAGGTAGCTGCTGCCGCTGACCACTTCGCGCTTGCCGTCGGCCCGGGGCACGGTTTGCATGGCGTTGTAGATCCCCAGCGCTTGCGGGCCGCCGTGGATCGGGGTTTGGCCGCTGACCTGGATATCGCCCCATTTGCTGTCGGCGTTGAGGCCGAGTTTGGCCACGGCTGCGGTGGAGGCCAGCATGGCTTCGCGCAGGGCCTTGGCCACGGGGGCGCGCTCGATGGCCAGGCCCCGTGGGGTGGTCAGGGGTTGGGCCGGGTCGAACGCGACGCGCCAGGCATCGGGGAGTTGCTGCAGGTCTTCAACCAAATTGATGAAGTGCACCAGGCCCAGGCCGCTGTCGAGGTTGGCGTGCCGGTCCCAATCGGTGAGGTTGGTGCACAGTGGCTTGAGCGCAGCCGCGTCGGCGCCCAGGTGTTTGGCGCAGAATTCCAGCAGGTCGGGCATGACCTGGCCGGCCAGGTACACCTCGTTGTCCATGACCATGTTTTGCAGGTCGGCGACGCTGATCGGTTGCGCCTCCAGGGATTGCAGGCGTTGCAGGGCGAAGCGTGCGCGCGGGCCGAGGCCGATGTGGTCCTGGCTGATCACCGGGGAGAAGCCGGTCAACGGTGCCTTGGGGTTGGCCAGCCACGCCGAATCGTTAGAGTGCTGCACGTAGTCGCTACGCTCCAGCTGCGGCAACTGGTCGGCGGGGAAGATGCCGGCCTGGGCGGCGCGCGGGTCGACGTCCCAGGCGCAGGCACTGCGGGCGCCGTCGAGCATGATCATCTGCAGGCCGGCACGCGGGTCGCTGCATTGCGCCAGTTTGGCCGCACTGACGTTGGGCACCACCGACAGGTTCATGTACAGGCTCTGGCCCTGGTCATCGGCGGCCAGGGTATTGACCCACGGGATGCCTTGTAGGGTGTGCACCGAGGTTTGCAGGTCCTTGAGGCTCGTGGCACGGTTCATGGCATACCACTGTTGCAGGACGCGGTCGTTGCCCAGGTTGGCATCGCGCAGGCTGAAGGCGTGGCGACTGTCCCAATCCAGCTTGCCGGGCCATTGCACCACGGGGCCGAACTGCGAGCTATAGACCGGATGGGTCACCGGCTTCACGCTGCCGTCCGCTTGCCTGACCTGCACCGTCACCGAGGTTTTCTCCAGGGGGATGGATTTTCCATCCAGCATATAGCGCGTGGAGTCCTTGGGATCCAACGTCAGGCGAAACAGGGTGAAGTGCTTGGACGTATCCACCGTGTGCGTCCACGCCACATGCTGGTTGAAGCCGATATTGATCACCGGCAGGCCGGGCAGCGCGGCGCCCATCACATCCAGCTGGCCGGGGATGGTCAGGTGCATTTCATAAAAGCGCATGCCGCCCACCCACGGGAAATGCGGGTTGGCCAGCAACATGCCACGGCCATTGAACGAACGGTCGCGGCCCACCGCCACGGCATTGCTGCCGCGATCCAGGCTGAAGCGCTGTTGATTGGCGGCGGCCAATTCGAATGCCTTGGCGCTGGGTTGCACACTCGCGGTGGCCTGGGGCGGCGCGGCGCCGACCAGGGCTTCGGCGAACTGGCCGACACCGCCCTCCACCAACAACCTGCGGGTCAATTTCACCAGGTCTTCAACCACCAGCGGCCGCACCCAGGCCGCCTGGCACTGGGCGGGTGCGCCCTGTTCTTTCAGATAGCGGTTGTAGCCGGCCACGTAGCCTTGCATGCGCTGTTGGATCTGCGGGCTTTGCGCCTTCCAGAAAGCCGCCACCGCGCCCGGAGTATTCAGCCAGGTGAAAAACACATCGCTGGCCAGGTTGTTGCGCTCTTCCAGGGTCGACTGCTCGGGGCCGAAGTACCGGGCCCGCTCGCCGTTCACGGTAGCCACTTCATTGGCCAGCAGGCATAGGTTGTCCTGGGCATAGGCATAACCGATCCCGAAGCCCAGGCCACGCTCGTCATTGGCGCGAATATGCGGCACGCCGAAACTGGTGCGGCGGATATCCGCCGACGCCTGCGTTGTCGACTCCCGTGCCGTTGCAGCCAGGCTCACCCCCAGCAACAGCCCCGTCACGCACACCCTGGCCAACCCGTTGGAAATAATCACACAGACTCCGCAGTCAAATTGAACACCCTCACAGGGGTAACCACCCCACCGTAAGGACGCAAAAAACCGGGAGAAATTTAACCCTGGAGCGGGTTTATTCGAGGCGCTGCAGATGTGACAAAGCCGATACCGACAAATTTTCTACATCACGCCCTTCATGATTTAGCACGCTCGTTCGTCTTATTAACTAAGAGCGCCATCATTTTCCTGATCAGGCTCTGATAAGGAGTTTTTGCATGTACAACCCGCAAGTGCCCACGGACGGACATTCACCCTCAGCCGACAGCCAATTTGGCAACGGCGCCCAAGCGTTCGGCAAAACCCCCGAACAGCAAGGCAACCAGCGTATTCGCCACCTGCTCAAGTGTTTCGGCCTGCGCACCAGCCTGATCCGGCTGAAGGTCATCGACGCCCTGCTCACCGCCGCCGACAACCAGCGCACCCTGGGGGTACGTGGCGTGCACAGCCATTTGCTGGAGCTGGGGATCCCGTTGTCGTTCCTGAGTGTGCGCGAGGTGCTCAAGCGCCTGTGCAGCGAAGGCGTGATCACCCTTAACGCAGATAAAAGCTACAGCCTCCATGAAGAGGCTGCCAAGGTACTCGACGCTCGAAGCTGAGGCGGACCTTAAAGCTTGACCTTGCGGCGCATGATGCCGTTGATCACCACCACGACGACCGCGACGGCGATGGCGATGGTCTGGAACGTCTTCTCACTGATAAACCCGATGTTCTGCAGGTAGGACAGGCCAAACATCGTCGCCAATACCGCCAGGGCGATCAGGATCGAGTATTTCAAGCGTTGCTTTTGGGTCATGACGGGTTCCTGAACCGGAAGAATGTATTCACTGTGTATCGCCGAACACGCCAGGCACATACCCGGCGACGGGATGCGCGGGGTCGACGGGGTCTTATGTTACAGGTGATGAAAAGCTTTGGCTCCTCCGGTGTGCCGCTCACCCCGACGACGGCGGGCCGCCGGGCTCAGGCCATGCCGTCACTGGCTCCCGCCATGCACCCAGCGCTGATGCAACCCGCGTGCAAGCGCATCCAGGGCAAACCCCAACAGCCCGATCAGCAACACCATCGCCATCAGTTCCGAATAGGCCAGGCGATCACGGGTATCCAGGATGTAGTAGCCAAGCCCCGCGCTGACCCCGAGCATTTCGCACGGCACCAGCACGATCCACAGGATCCCGATGGCCAGCCGTACGCCGGTCAGCACGTGGCCCACCACGCCAGGGATGATCACCCGGCGCAAGGTTTCCCAGCGCGTGGCGCTCAGGCTGCTGCTCAACTGCAGCCAGCGCGGGTCGAGTTGGCGCACGCCGGCGGCGGTGTTGAGCATGATCGGCCACACCGCGGCAAACGCCAGCAGGAAGTAGATCGGTTGGTCCCCTACCCCCATCAGCATCACCACGATGGGCATCCAGGACAGCGGTGAGATCATCCGCAGAAACTGGAAGGCCGGCGTGGTCGCCGCTTCCAGGTTGCGCGAACTGCCCACCAGCAGCCCCAGCGGCACCCCCACCAGCAAGGCCAGGAACAGCCCGACGAAGATACGCTTGAGGCTCACGACAATATGCAGATACAGCTCACCGCGCCCCAGCAATTCCCACAGGCTGCTGAAGGTGGCGGCCAGCGAAAAGCGCGCAGCCAGGCCGCCCCCATCGCCCCACACCTTCACCCCCAGCCACCACAGCAACAACAGGCCGGCCAGGCCACTCAACCCGAGCAACCAGCCCGGGACTCTGCGGTTGTTCAAACGCCAATCTCCTCGATCCGCTCAAAGCCCTCGGGCAAACCGAAGGTGCCCATGCCGCCCACCGCTTGGATGGCGTTGCGCACAAAGCGGTCATCCACCAGATCCTTCGCTACAAAGGCCGGGTCCAGGTCGGCGAGGAATTTCTTGTCCCCCTCGATCAGCGTGTCCTTCAAGCGTCGCACCAATTCCTCGGTGTAGCTGGGGAATGGATAGGGCTGGAAGTCGATGCGGTGCTCGTCCCAGTCGGCATGCCGGATCGCGCCATCGGCCAGGTAGGCCGCGCGGTCGGCAGCGGCTGGCGCCAGGACTTTGCTCAACACCGGCTCGGCATGTGGCGTGTAGCGGTTCGGGCCGTCCTTGGACAGCAGTTTCACCGCCTCTGCGCGGTTATCACGGGTCCACACCTGGGCCTTGACGATCGCATTCACGACTTTCTGCGACCACTCCGGGCGATTGTTCAGATCATGTTCGTGCATGAACACCACGCAGCACGCGTGATTGCGCCACACGTCGCCGGTAAACCGCTGCACACGCCCGACCTTGAGGTTCTCCGCCAGGGCGTTGAACGGCTCGGCGACGATATAACCGTCGATGCGCTGGCTGGCCAGGGCTGGCGGCATGTCCGAAGGCGGCAGCACGATCAGGTTGACTTCATTGGCGCCGATCGCGCTGCCGGCGGCACGCGCCACCGGGGTCAGGCCGTTGTCGCGGAACAGTTGCTGCACCACTACGTTATGGATCGAATACCAGAACGGGATCGCCACGGACTTGCCGCCCAGCTGCTTCACCTCGGTAATGCCCGGTGCCACGGTGAGCCCCGAACCGCCCACATGGTTCCACGCCACCACCTTGGCCGGCACCTGGCTGCCATAGCGTGCCCACACGGTCATCGGCGACAGCAGGTGGATCACGTTGACCTGCCCGGAGATAAACGCCTCGATCACCTGCGCCCAACTGCGCAGCAACACCGGGCGCTCGGCCTTGATGCCTTCGGCTTCGAACAGGCCGTTGTTATGCGCCACCAACAAGGGCGTCGCGTCGGTGATCGGCAGGTAGCCGATGCGCACCGGCGCATCCGGCTCGCTGGCGGCGCGGGCCTGCAGGCTGCTCAGCAGCGGCAAGGCGCCGGCGGCACTGAGTACCGCGGAAAGTTTGAGAAAGTCACGGCGCGAGTGGGTCAGGTCATCCAGGCACATGGCTGGGCTCCGGCAGGTCAAGGGTTTGGGGTTGAGGGCGGCTCGCCTGCCGTAGGGTTTTAAGAATCTCGATGCGCAGCGCGCCGATCGCTTCCACCTGTTCTTCCCGCGGTTGCGGCAGGTCGATGCGCCATTCGCCCAGCGTCCGCGCCGGGCGGTTGCCCAGCAGCAGGATGCGGTCGGACAACAGCAGCGCTTCGTCGATGTCATGGGTGATCAACACCGCCGCCGAACCCTGCTCACGGTTGACCTTGAGCAACAGGTGCTGCATATCGGCACGGGTCACTTCATCCAGCGCACCGAAGGGCTCATCCAGCAACAGCACCTGGGGCTGGCGTGCCAGGCAACGGGCCAACGCGGTGCGCTGGGCCATGCCGCCGGACAGCTGCGCCGGAAATTGCTGGCGGGCGTGCTCCAGGCCAACCGCCGCGATGGCGTGGTCGACGCGCCGGCGGCGCTCATCAGCGCTCAGGTGCGGCTGGCGGGCGAAATCCAGGCCGAACGCGACGTTCTTTTCCAGGCTCAACCACGGCAACAGGCTGGGGTCCTGGAACGCTACGGCGACACGTGGATGGGGGCCGCTCAACGGCTCGCCCAACACCTGCACCTTGCCTTCCTGGGGCGTCTGCAAACCGGCGAGCACCCGCAACAGGCTGGACTTGCCGACCCCGCTGGGGCCCAGGATCGACACCACTTCACCGCGCTGCAATTGCAGGTCGAAGCCTTGCAGCACCGGGCCGCCGGCGTACCCCAGGCCAATGCCCCGGGCACTCAATACCACCGGGCTCACAGGTTGGCCTGGCGTTGCAACTCGGTGCGCAATTGCACCAGGCTGGGCGTGACGATCGGCACAAATGCCGACTCCCGCCAGCGCCGCGCAAACCCACTGCCATGGGCCGTGAGGTAAGCCTTGCCGCCACTGGCCTGCAGTTCCAGCTGCACCGCGCTGGCGGCGGTTTCGGCCAGGCCGATGCGCAACTTGAACAGCGCCACCGGCTCGGCGGCGAAGCGCCCGGCGAGCAGGCCATTCTGCAGCTCGGTCACCAGGTGATCCAAGGTCCCGCGCAACCCTTCGAGTTCTTCGCGCAGCACCGTGCGGGCCGCGCCCAGGTGATGGGCGACTTCCGCCAGCGAGCGCCGGGCCAGGCCGATCGACATACCGCACTGCAAACCCAGGAACGCCGGGCGCACGGCCGGCAGGAACTTGCGTGCATCCTCGTGCAGCAACCACTCGCGACTCAGCTCGACACCTTCCAGGCCCAGGGCTGCGGTGTTGCTCGATTGCAGGCCGAGCAGTTCCAGGTCGCCGGAACGTTGCAGGCCAGCCACCGAATCCGGGATCGCCAGGATAAACGGCGCGCCGCCGCCGGCATGCTCGACCGCCGCCGCCGCGACAAAGCCGTTCTTGCGCAGGTTGGTCACCCAGTGCAGGCGACCGTTGAGGGTCCAGCCGTGATCGGTGGGCTCGGCGCTGATCTGCAGCGTCTCGATGCCCGACAGGAACTTCATGGCATTCGACAAACCGGTGGCCCCCGCCAGCCTGCCGCTGAGCAGGTCCGGCAGCAATTGCTCGCGCAGCCGCTCATTCGGGCTCTGCAGCAAATACTCGATAAACGAGCGCTGGCCCCAGCACACAAACGCCGCCGCCAACGAATGGCTGGCGACATGGGCGATGGCCTCGACAGCGCCGGCCACATCGCCGCCCAGGCCGCCGAAGGCTTTTGGCACACCGATACGCAGTACGTTGGCCTCTGCCAGCCGGGGCAGCACTTCCTGGGGATCGCAACTGCCCACATCCAGGGCCTGCGCTTGAACATCGAGCCAACGGCTCAAGATCGGGTCAAGCATTCATGTTTCTCCTTGTCAAAGCAGCGGGACCATCAGCCATTCAGCTGGCCGGTTTTTCCCAACGGTATTGCGCCAGCTCCGGGTTCAGCGGGGTACGGGCAAACACGTTAGCGAAGTTGCACAGGGTTGCCAGGCTCACTCCCAAAATAACTTCCAGGGCCTGGCCTTCGGTGTAACCGGCGGCGCGGAACGCGTCAAAACCGGCGTCGCTGACATCGCCACGGGTGGCAATGACTTCCCGGGTAAAGGCAGCGAGTGTCTCATACCGGGCATTGGGCAATTCGCCGCGCTGGCGCAGGGCGTCGATCACCTCTTCCGGCAGCTTGGCCTTGTTGCGCGCCACGGCGGTGTGGCCGGCGACGCAGAAATCGCAGCCGTGGGTGGTGGCGGCAATCAACTGCACCACTTCGCGATCGGCCAGGCTCAGCTCGGCCTTGGCGTTCAGGCCCGAGACGGTGATGTAGGTTTCCAGCGCCGCCGGGGCATTGGCCAGCACGGCCAGCAGATTGGGGATGAAGCCCGAGGCTTTCAGCGCATTTTCCAGCAGCGGCTTGGCGGCGGGTGGCGCGGTTTGCGGGGTGAGCAGCGGTACACGGGACATGGAGCGGTCTCCTGAGGGTTCGTGTATCCAGTCTGTTGGTTATAAGAAATCCTCTCAATAGGCTAAAGTAGCGATTACTTGCTCTTGAGTCTTTCCATTAGATGAATTCTTCCAGTGCCCTTGTCGATTGGTTATTAGACAGCCTCGAACTCAACACCAGCCTGTTCCATGTCGGGCGCTATTGCGGCGATTGGCATGCCAGCACCCACGGCCTGGCGCGTGCGAGTTTCCACCTGATCGTGCAAGGCGAGTGCTGGCTGCACATCGCCGGCGAACCCACCGCCGTAGCGTTGAACAACGGCGACGCGGTGTTCCTGCTCCGTGACCTGGAATATCGGTTGTCCGGGGCAGCCACGGCGGCTGGCGCGCAGGAATGTCCGCGACGCCCGATGCTGCCCCTGGACAACGGCGCCAGCGACGGCGTGGGGCTGGTGTGCGGGTTCTTTCACTTCCAGTCGGGCTTGTCGGCGATGATCGTCGACACCCTGCCCGCGTGGATCGTCCTGCGGGCCGGCGACCCCTCGCTGACGGCCGCCCGCAACCTGTTCGAGCTGATCCTGCAGGAGTGCCAGCGCGACCCGGCGCCGTCCGCGGCCTTGCTCGAGCGCCTGTGCCACCTGCTGTTCCTGTATGTACTGCGCCAGCAAGTGCTGGATAACCACGCACTCGGTGGCCTGGCCGCGCTGGGGCGCCAGCCGGCGTTCGCGAACCTGCTGGAACACTTGATCGCCCGCCCGGCAGACGCCTGGACCCTGGAAAGCATGGCGGCCTGCACCGGCTTGTCGCGCTCGGCGTTTTTCAAGCGCTTCACTGAATTGTGCGGGCAGTCGCCCGGCCAGGTGCTGCTGATGATGCGCATGCGCCACGCCTGCCAATTGTTCAAGCAGGACCAGACCGTCGCGGATGTCGCAGTGGCGGTGGGTTATCAGTCCGTGGCGGCGTTTACCCGCGCCTTCCACAAAGTGACCGGGCAGCAACCCGGCGCTTACCGCAAGGCCCAGGCCTAGCGGTGCAAACCGGTGCCCGGCTGTCGGCACAGCTCAACCAGCCAGTCCACGAACACCCTCACCCGCTGTGACAACTGGCGATGGGGCGGATACAGCGCCGTCAGCGCCATTGTCGGCACGGGCAACTGCGCCAGCACGGGCACCAGGCGGCCCTCGGCCAGTTGCCGCATCGCATGATAGTGCGGCGCCTGAATCAGGCCGTAGCCGGCTTCGCACGCAGCGAAATAACCATCGGAGCTGTTGACCGCCACGCGCTTGGGCAACTGGATCGAGTGCACGGCGTTGTCGACCAGGAACTCCAGGCCGAACCGCTTGCCGCTGGCCGTGGAGACATACTCGACCATCTGGTGATTGGCCAGGTCGTCGAGGCCCGCCGGTATGCCCATGCGCTCCAGGTACCCGGGGCTCGCCAGGGTCAGCTGGTCCATCATTGCCAAAGGCCTGGCCACCAGCGACTCATCCAGCGCCGGACCGCCGCGCAGCACGCAATCCACACCTTCGCGGATCAGGTCCACCGGGCGGTCGTTCAGGCCGATGTCCAATTCGATCTGCGGATAGCGCGCGGTGAACGCCGGCAACGCGGGAATCACAATCAGGCGCCCGATCCCCGAGGGCATATCCACGCTCAGGGTGCCGCGTGGGTTCTGGCGGCGGGTGGAGAACACCGCCTCGGTTTCCTCCAGGTCGGTGAGCAACTGTACGCAACGCTGGTAATACGCCGCGCCGTCCAGGGTCGGGCTGACCTGGCGCGTGGTGCGCTGCAGCAACTGCACGCCCAGGTGCGCTTCCAGTTGCTTGATCAGGATGGTCACCGACGCGCGCGGCAGTTGCAGGCTGTCGGCGGCCTTGGCAAATCCACCCAACTCGACAATCCGGGTAAACACCCGCATGGCGTTAAAACGATCCAAGGGCCGACTCCAGGAGGATTATTTAGAAATTATCAATAGTGATAGTGCTTTTAGCCGGTTTATCCCGGTTTTGTCGAGGGCAACAATGGCGTCCTACCTCATCAGGAGCTGCACCCATGCACACTCGTCAACTCGGTAAGAACGGTCCTCACGTCAGTGCCATCGGCCTCGGCTGCATGGGCATGAGTGATTTCTACGCCCCCGGCACCGACACCTCGGAGGCCACTGCCACGCTGCATCGCGCCTTGGAGTTGGGCGTCAATTTCCTTGATACCGCCGATATGTACGGCCCCCACACCAATGAGCAACTGATCGGCAAAGCCATTGCCGGCAAACGTGACCAGGTGTTCCTGGCGAGCAAGTTCGGCATTGTGCGTGAACCGGCCAATCCGGCGGTGCGTGGAGTGAACGGTCGCCCCGAGTACATTCGCGATGCCATCAACGGCACCTTGCAGCGCCTGGGCGTGGACACCCTGGACCTGTACTACCAGCACCGAATCGACCCGCAGGTGGCCATCGAAGAAACCGTCGGAGCCATGGCCGACTTGGTGCAGCAAGGCAAGGTGCGTTACCTGGGGCTGAGCGAGGCATCCGCCGCCACGCTGGAGCGCGCCCATAAGGTGCACCCGATCAGCGCCCTGCAAAGCGAATATTCCCTGTGGAGCCGCGACCAGGAAAGCAACGGCTGCCTCGCGGCCTGCCAACGCCTGGGCATCGCGTTTGTGCCTTACAGCCCGCTGGGCCGAGGCTTTCTGACGGGCGCCCTGAAAAGCCCGGCGGATTTCGATGCCGATGACTACCGTCGCACCAACCCACGCTTCCAGGGCGAGAACTTCGCGAAGAACCTGCAACTGGTCAAGCAGGTTCAAACCCTCGCAGCCGACAAAGGCGTCACCGCCGGGCAACTGGCGCTGGCGTGGGTGTTGGCACAAGGCGACTTCATTATTCCGATTCCTGGCACCAAGCAGCGCAAGTACCTGCAGGAGAACGTGGAGGCCGTGTCAATCCGCCTCGGCGCGGCTGAACTGGCGGCACTGGAGAGGATCTTTCCGGCCGATGCAAGTGCCGGCCTGCGCTATCCCGCAGAGGTGATGGCCATGCTGGATATCTGACGGCCAAGCTCAAGGGGCACCCGGTTTGCGGTGCTCCGACGCCAACACGTTTAGCACTAAAGCCCCTCCGGGGGCGGGGAACCTTCTCAGTCGGAGTTCCACGTAATAGCAACCCTGATACGTAATCAGGGTGCCCTTACACGCCACCCCAGAGGACATACCGATGTTATCTGCACTTGCCCACTCCTTGACATCCGGACTCTACGCCCAACTCCCCCGGCCTTTCGCTGAAACAAACGTTTCGCACTTCACCCCTCCCACCGACCTGACGCCAGGCATCGTGAACCGCCGCACCCACACGCTGCTTGTAGACGGTGACACCAAAATCAGCAGGGTCGTTGACTGGGACCCATCTGACCCCGAAAAACCGGAGATCCTGACCAGTTATCTGCACCTGCAAACCGGTAATGCCGCCGACCGTATCCACGTGCGCAGTTGGTCGGTGGACAAGCTGCAGATCTTCATCAACGATAAACCGCATTTAGTCGATATCAATACAAACGAAAGAAGCGAGCACGAGCTATTCATCGAAAGCCACGGCGGTGACGACACGGTCATCATCGACGATGACGTCAAGCTTCGCGTGAGCGTGCAAGGCGGCGACGGCAACGATTATCTCCAGGCGGGCGGAGGTCGCAGCAGGCTTTTCGGAGGGGCTGGCAACGATATCCTGCAGTTGGGCAGCGGCCTGGGTTATGCCGAGGGCAACGACGGCGATGACACAATCATGGGAGGTCCCGGCAATGGCGTAATGTACGGCAATAAAGGCAAGGACCTGCTCATTGCAGGCTTTGGCCCCTCCACCAGGCAGACCTATCTGGACGGTGGCGACGACAACGATGTACTTCTCTCAGGCAGCGGACATACCGTTGCACATGGGGGCAATGGCGACGACGTCCTTGCAGGGTACGAGCGCACGACCTTCTACACCGGCAAAGGAAACGACACTATCTGGAACAACCAGCGCAAGGACCTTATCTACGCCAAGGCCACGGATGGTTTCGACCGCACCAGGGGTTCGACTTTCACCGAAGTGAAGCCAAGCAATGCCGGCAACCTGGGATTCAGTGTAGAAACTCCCCCTCAGACCCCGGAGGAGGACGCACAGGCTTTCAAGCAGCGCGTCGCCGACGATTTTGAATTTCTGCGCAGTTCACCCATAGGGCAACAAGCACTCAAACAAATGGATGAGCTCGCGGTAACAAATGGCGGCAAGGTCACCATTGAGCCAATCGGGAACGGCGGTACCGACTACATTCCTGGCGGTAGTGAACTGGATGAATTGACGCCCGAGGAGCGCGAAAGCGCAGAAGCCGGAACCTATGGGCATATCACGGATGGCGTTCCCGGTTTCCGCGTCACTCGCGGCATCATTCGCTATGAACCGCCATCTATTATCGAAAACGCCGAGCGTACCAATACAATGGTGCCCGTAACCGGTCTCGCCCATGAGATAAACCAAGCCTACACCTACGCAACCGGTACATCCGAGCATGGGTACACCCGCGAAGAGCCGGGGGAGGAAGGCCTTGTCGAGAACAACAAACGTCAAGTCATCGGTTTACCCTACGTTGAAGAACCTTCTCAGGACGGCACCCCTCCCTCGACATCAGCGCGTGTAACCAATCCGAAACACTTCACTGAGAACGCCCTGAATGCAGAAATGGGCAAACCCTTGAGGCAGTCCTACTTATGGACACCCAGCCCTCAAGGTCGCGGGAACTAATGCAGCGCCGGCAGGCCAGGCATTGATTCGATAAGCGGTAATCCCCATGGCGAGGCAGCTGCTGGCCTCGCCATGTTAAAAACCTGATTTGGCCCCCCCGTACCTAAAGCTCTTCCTCGCCAAGCCGATAGCCCTACGAAGCTCCAAAACAGCCGCGTCGATAATAAACGCTTCGTAAGGACGACCCCCATGCCCCCACTGCGCTCCATCCAAGCTCGCTATACCCTGTTCCTGGTGCTGTTCGTCCTGGTGTTGTTCGTGTTGACGGTCGTCGGCATCGGCCAACTGGTCGCGCCCACGCTGCGCCATACCGAGGAACAGGTGGTGCTCAACCGCATCAGTGAGGTGGCCGAGCAGATCCAGGGCGAACTCAACAAGGTTCAGTCCCAGCAACGCACCATCACCCAGACCATTCCCCTGCTCGACAGCGATGCCATCGACAAGGTCCTGCCCGGCCTGGTCGACCAATATGGTGAGCTGAAGGTCTTCGGCGGCGGTATCTGGCCGCTGCCCAACCAGCGCACGCCGGGGCGCAACAAGCACAGCACCTTCTGGCACCGCGATGCCTCGGGCAAGCTGGCAGTGAACACCTTCTGGAACAGCGATCCTGCCCCCAACTATTACGACCAGAGCTGGTACAAGGGCGGACTCGCGTCGCCACGTGGCCAATGTGCCTGGGCCGCGGCCTACAAGGACGACGCCAGCCAGGAGCCGCGCACCAACTGCGCCATGGCGATCCAGCGTGACGGCGCGGCGTACGGCGTGGCCACCATCGACGTGACCCTGGGTTTCTTCAACGAACTGGTAGCCAGCAAGGAAAAGGACATCGGCGGGCAAATGCTGATCGTCGAAGGCGATGGCAAGATCATCAGCAACAGCACGCGCCTGAGCAGCCCGGTGGTGTTGAAGAACATCAGTGAACTGACCGGGACCTCGGCCTTTGCCGCCCAGGTCAGCAAGGCCCTGGCCCATCGCGACCAGGCCTTGCAGCGCAACGAGTTCGACAACCAGGGCGTGGCCAGTACCTTCTACATGCGCCCCATCGAAGGCACGCCGTGGTTCCTCGCCACCGCCCTGCCCACCTCGCTGATCACCGCCCAGCGCGATGACGTACTCGGCAGCCTGGCCCTGTTGCAGATCCCCATGGTGTTGCTGCTGGTGCTGCTGGCGGTGTATGCGATCCGCCAATTGGTGCAGCGCATGAAAATCCTGAAGACCAACATCGACGCACTGTCCACCGGCGATGCCGACCTGACGCGGCGCATCACCATCCGCGCCGAAGACGAACTGGGCGCCATCGGCCATTCGGTGAACCGCTTTATCGTCTACCTGCAAGACATGATCGGCGAAGTGACCCAGGCCACCGGTGCCATGTCAGCGGGCCTTGAGCAATTGCAGCAAACCTCGGCGCACACCAACAGCATCCTGGTGCGCCACGCCTCGGAGACCGACCAGACCGTTACCGCCATCACCGAGATGAGTTCCACCGCCGATACGGTGGCGCAGAACGCGGCGCAAACCGCTTCGTTCACCCAGCGCGCCAACGAACACGCCGACCGCTCCCGCGTGGTGGTGGGTGAAGCGTCCACCAGCGTCAGTGCGCTGATCGGCGAAGTCGCCAGTGCCACTCACACCGTGGAGAACATGCGCCAGGACGCCGCGCGCATCACCGAAACCCTCGGCGTGATCGGCGCGATTGCCGGCCAGACCAACCTGCTGGCCCTCAACGCCGCGATTGAAGCCGCGCGGGCCGGCGAGCAGGGTCGTGGTTTTGCGGTGGTGGCCGACGAAGTCCGCGCCCTGGCGGCGCGTACCCAGGCCAGCACTTCGCAGATCAATGAAATGCTCGCACGCCTGACCACCGGTGTCAGTTCGTCGGTGGCGGCCATGGAAAACACCCAGGCCAGCTGCCAGTCGGCGGCGGATGCCACGGCACGGGTGAACACCGGGCTCGACGAGATGGCCGGTTCGGTCAGCCATATCAATGACCTCAGCACCCAGATCGCCACCGCTGCCGAGCAGCAAAGCGCGGTGACCGAGGAGATCAACCGCAGCATGGTGCATATCCGACATATGGTCGAAGAGCTGGTGCAAAGCGGCCATGCCACGCAAACCAATACACAAAGCCTGCTGGACGCCAATGGCCGGGTGATTGCGTTGATGGGCCGGTTCAAGGTGCGCTGATAAATGGCTGAAACACTCCCGTGCAATGTGCGGGAGTGGGACTATTCTGACAGTTCACAGCCACACAGGAGGTGTGCCATGCGCGCTGTCGAGCAGTCGGTCCGCTTGGAACGGATCAGTCAGGAACGTTTTATCCAGGCCCCTATCGATGCCGTCTACGACTATGTGACCCAACCGGATCGCTGGCACGAATGGCACCCCACCTCCCTCGGTGCCGACACCGGCACCAGCGGCCCCCTCCCCGCCGGCGCACGTTTTACCGAAATGATCGACCTGCTCGGAGTACGCGTGCCCATGAGCTACCGCGTACAGATCGCCCGGCGTCCCGACGAGTTCAAGACAGTGTTCACCTCACTGGCCGTCGACGGTTCGATCCATTACTTTTTGCAGCCCTTTCGCGACGGCACCCTGTTCAAGCGCGTGCTGACCTATGAAACCGAATTGCAGTTGGCCAGCCTCCATGAACGCATGATCGAGCTGTCGGCGATTGCACTGGACCGGCTCAAGCAACGGATGGAAAACTCGCTCTCCGTATAATTTTGAAACATTAACCCGACGTCCCACGGATAAAAGCAGGGAGAATGCCCGGCTTACTGCCCGTATTGGACGAGACCCCAATGAAAACCCCATTGCGATTGGCCCTGCTTTCAGCGCTGTTCACCACCACCCTGGCCCAGGCCGCCGACCTGATCCCCATCGATGTGCACCGCGACGCCCATTGTGGCTGCTGCAAAAAGTGGATCAGCCACCTGGAAAGCAACGGCTTCAAGGTCAATGACCATGTCGAAGCCGACATGAGCGCGGTCAAGCAGCGGCTGGGCGTGGCCCCGCGCCTGGGCTCGTGCCATACCGCCGTGATCGACGGCAAGTTCGTCGAAGGCCATGTGCCCGCCGAGCAGGTACTGGCCTTGCGCAAGCGCGACGACCTGCAGGGTATCGCCGCACCGGGCATGCCCATGGGTTCGCCCGGCATGGAAATGGACGGCCATGCCGAGGCCTATCAAGTCATCGGCCTGACCCGCGACGGCCAGGATGTGGTGGTGGCGGACTACCCGGCGCACTGATCGGTGCCGATGGGTTACCTGGGGCTGTTTCTCGCCGCATTTGGCGCGGCGACGTTACTGCCCCTGCAATCGGAAGCGGTGCTGGTTGGCCTGTTGATCAGCGGGCATTACAGCCTGTGGCTGCTGCTGGGTATCGCCACCCTGGGCAACGTCCTCGGCTCGCTGGTCAATTGGTGGCTGGGGCGCTGGGTGGAGCACTTCAAGCAGCGTCGCTGGTTTCCGGTCAGCGACAAGCAGCTGGAAAAGGCCCGCCATCATTACCAGCGCTGGGGGCATTGGACGCTGCTGCTCAGTTGGCTGCCGGTCATTGGCGACCCGCTGACGTTGGTGGCCGGGGTGATGCGTGAACCGTTGTGGCGGTTCCTGCTGCTGGTGACTCTGGCCAAGGGCCTGCGATACGCGGTGCTCGCCGCCGTGACCTTGCAGTGGGTGTTAATCCCCCGTTAATCCCCCGCAAACAGCATCCGAGCACCCTGTTCGGAGCCCCGCCCATGCCTCTATCCCGTGCCTTTTGCATCGCCGGCCTGCTGACGGCCAGCATCGCCCCGGCGTTCGCCGCCAGCTATGGCCCTGAGCTGCAAGGCTTCCAATACCCCTATCCCCTCGAACATTTCCAATTCCAATCCCAAGGTAAATCCCTGCAAATGGGCTACATGGACGTGCCGGCCAAGGGGCAACCCAACGGTCGCAGCGTAGTGCTGATGCATGGCAAGAACTTTTGCGGCGCCACCTGGGAAAGCACGATCAAGGCCTTGAGCGACGCCGGTTACCGGGTGATTGCACCGGACCAGATCGGCTTCTGCAGTTCCAGCAAGCCCGACCACTACCAGTACAGCTTCCAGCAATTGGCCCTCAACACCCACCAACTGCTGGAAAAACTCGGCATTCAGAAGGCCACGCTGCTCGGCCATTCCACCGGCGGCATGCTCGCCACCCGTTATGCGCTGATGTACCCCGAGCAGACCGAGCAGCTCGGGCTGGTCAATCCCATCGGCCTGGAAGACTGGAAAGCCCTGGGCGTGCCCACGCTCAGCGTCGACCAATGGTATGCGCGGGAGCAGAAAGTCAGTGCCGAGGGGATTCGCAAGTACCAACTCAATACCTATTACGTCGGACGCTGGAAGCCGGAGTACGAGCGCTGGGTCGACATGTACGCCGGCCTGAGCAATGGCCCAGGGCATACGCTGGTCGCATGGAACTCGGCATTGATTTACGACATGATCTTCACCCAACCGGTGTACTACGAGTTCAAGCATCTGCAGATGCCTACCCTGTTGCTGATCGGGACCGCCGACACCACCGCCATTGGCAAAGACATTGCGCCGCCGGCGGTCAAGGCCAGGATCGGCAACTACGCGGTATTGGGCAAGCAAGTGGCCAAGCTGATTCCCCACGCCACACTGGTGGAGTTTCCAGGCCTGGGCCATGCGCCGCAGATGGAAGAGCCGGCGAAGTTTCACCAGGCGCTGTTGCAGGGCTTGAACGCCCTTTAATCCAACTTTTTTCGAGGCACGCGTGCATGTCGGTACAGATCGCAGTCATTGATGATTGGCAGAATGTCGCCCGTGGCGTGGTGGATTGGTCGCCGCTGGAGGCCGTGGGGCGGGTGCACTTCCTGCACGACTATCCGGCCGATACCGCCACGATGATTGAGCGTTTAAAGGCGTTCACGGTCATTTGCGTCATGCGTGAACGCTCGACCTTCGACCAAGCGCTGTTGCAGGGTTTGCCCAACCTCAAGTTGTTGGTGACCGGCGGCATGCGCAATGCCGCCATCGATATTGCCGCCGCCAAGGCCCTGGGCATCCAGGTGTGCGGCACCGACAGCTACAAGCAGGCGGCGCCGGAGCTGACCTGGGCGCTGATCATGGCGTCTACGCGCAATCTGCTGGCCGAAGCCAACTCATTGCGCGCGGGTGGCTGGCAGGTGGGCCTGGGTGGCGACCTGCACGGTAAGACCCTGGGAGTGCTCGGCCTGGGCAGTATTGGCCAGAGGGTCGCGCAGTTTGCCCAGGTGTTCGGCATGCGGGTGCTGGCCTGGAGTGAAAACCTCACGCCGGAGCGCGCCGTGCAGGCCGGGGCGACCTGGGTCAGCAAGCGCGAGCTGTTTGAGCAGGCCGACATTCTCACGATTCATTTGGTACTCAGCGACCGCAGCCGTGGCCTGGTCGACGCCGAGGCATTGAGTTGGATGAAGCCGACGGCCCGGTTGGTGAACACCGCGCGCGGGCCGATTGTGGATGAGCAGGCGCTGGTGCAGGCATTGACCACTGGTCGCCTGGCGGGCGCGGCGCTGGATGTGTACGCCGAAGAGCCGCTGCCGGTGGATCACCCGTTTCGCCACTTGCCCAACGTACTCGCCACGCCCCATGTGGGCTACGTGAGTGAGCAAAACTACCGGCAGTTCTACGAGCAGATGATTGAAGATATCCAGGCCTGGGCCAAGGGCGCGCCCATTCGGGTGCTTGGCTGACGCACCAATCAGGTGCGACCCGCACTAAGGGTGTGAGCTTAATCTTCGTGGTGAGCAGGCTTGCCCTGCGCTGGGGCGCGAAGCGGCCCTGAAAACCGGCAACGGGGTGGCAGGCCGCCAAATTGTTTGGGAGCGCTTCGCACTCCAGCGCAGGGCAAGCCTGCTCACTACAACCTCTCGCCGTCCTCAATTGCATATGGTTACAAGTTTTTTGTCCTACAAAATTCCCGCACAAACCCTACAGGCTCTGGAATCTGTCCTAGACTGATGACCGATGGGTCCCTTCCAAAACAAAAACCCCGCAAAAAATCTAAACTTTCGAACTCTGCCGTAGGTCCAGTTTTAAGGTAGGGCGAGTGCACGCGGTTCACACCCGATGCCCGTCCATCCAATCTATTTAAGCCGACCGTGCAACTGGCATAAGCCTTGCCAGCTTGTATAGCGCTTGTGCGCCTGGCCGCAGGATGCGGTCTTCGGAGCTAGTGGCAGCGGGCCATTAGCCAACCAACATTGGGAGAGAACTATGATCAGTGCCGCTGTAGATACTCAGGGAGAGCGTTTTAGTAAGGCGGCAGAGGGGCCAACGTCACTGGCCGACCTGCCCAACACTGTGCGGCCGATCGTGAGTAATAATCCCAATCGCAAGAAGGTATTGTTCGTCACCTCCGAGTTCGCCGACCTGGTGAAAACCGGTGGCCTGGGCGACGTGTCCGCGGCCCTGCCCCGCGCCATGGCCCACTTGCATGATGTGCGCGTCCTGATCCCCGGTTACCCGCAGGTGATGGAAAGCGACAACCCGATCCATATCATCGGTGAGCTGGGTGGCCACGCCGCGCTGCCGCCGTGCAAGATCGGGCGCATGGACCTCAAGGACGGCCTGGTCATCTATGTGCTGATCTGCCCCGAGCTCTACGAGCGCGAAGGCACGCCCTACGGCGCCAACAACGGCCGCGACTGGCCGGACAACCATATTCGCTTCGCCCGCCTGGGCCTGGCCGCCGCCGACATGGCCGCCAACCTGGCCCAGATCCACTGGTGCCCGGACCTGGTGCACGCCCATGACTGGCCCGCCGGCCTGGCCCCCGCCTATATGCACTGGCGTGGGTCACGTACACCCACACTGTTCACCATCCATAACCTCGCCTATCAAGGCGTGGTCAGCCTGGCCTCGACGCCGGAGCTGGGTATCCCGCCTCACGCCTTGCAGCAGGAAGGCATGGAGTTCTACGGCAAGATGTCGTTCCTCAAGGCGGGCATGGCGTATTCCAGCCACATCACCACCGTGAGTGCGACCTACGCCCAGGAAATCACCACCCCGGAATTCGGCTGCGGCCTCGACGGTTTCCTCGCCGCCAAGACCCAGCAGGGCCTGCTCAGTGGCATCCCCAACGGTATCGATGAAAGTTGGGAAACCTCCACCGACACGCACCTGACCCACAACTTCAATATCGGTGACTGGGAAGGCAAGGCCATCAACGCCGACCACGTGCGCGAGCTGTTCGGCCTGCATGACTCCACCGGCCCACTGTTCGCGGTGGTCTCGCGCCTGGTCTACCAGAAAGGCCTCGACCTCACCGAAGCGGTGGCGAGCTTTATCGTCGAGAACGGCGGGCAGATCGCCATTATCGGGCGCGGCGAGCCGGAAGAAGAACAGGCCATGCGTGAACTGGCGCTGCGCTTCCCGGGCCAGGTCGGTGTGCGCATCGGCTTCAACGAGACCGACGCGCGGCGCATGTTCGCCGGCAGCGACTTCCTGCTGATGCCATCGCGCTACGAACCCTGCGGCCTGAGCCAGATGTATGCCCAGCGCTTCGGCTCACTGCCCGTGGCTCGCAACACCGGCGGGCTGGCGGACACCATCGAGAATGGCGTCACCGGCTTCCTGTTCAATGAATCCACCGTAGAAAGCTACGAAGAAGCCCTGAGCCGCGCGTTCCGGGTCTTCGCCAATAAAGGCCTGCTCAACGCCATGCGCAGCCGCGCCATGACCCAACCCTTCAACTGGTGCCAGGCGGTGGAACCCTACGCCGAGCTGTATGAACAACTGGTGGCCAAGGCCTTGGGGAAATCGACTAAATAATCAAGGGAGGTCTTCATAGATGCCGTTACGGACTTTGGAAACCTGGCCCCACGGCGCAATCATGCTGGACGCGCAACACACGCGTTTTGCCTTGTGGGCGCCAGACGCGTTTTATGTCAGCGTTGAATTGGAAAACGGTAAATCCATCGCCATGCTGCCCCAGGCAGATGGCTGGTTCGAGACTGAAGTGAAATGCCCGGCGGGCACGCGCTATCGCTACAACATCGATGGGGAAATGGACGTTCCCGACCCCGCGTCCCGGGCCCAGGCCTCGGACGTGCATGGCTGGAGCCTGGTGGTCGACCCGCTCGCCTACACCTGGCGTCACGCCAACTGGCAAGGCCGCCCCTGGCACGAAGCCGTGATCTACGAAGTGCACGTCGGCGCGATGGGGGGCTACGCCGAAGTCGAAAAGCACCTGCCACGCCTGGCCGAGCTGGGCGTCACCGCGATTGAATTGATGCCACTGGCGCAATTTCCCGGTGAGCGCAATTGGGGGTATGACGGCGTACTGCCCTACGCACCGCAGTCTTCCTACGGCTCGCCCGAGCAACTCAAGCACCTGGTCGACAGCGCCCACGAACACGGCCTCGCCGTGATTCTCGACGTGGTCTACAACCACTTCGGCCCTGACGGCAATTACCTGGGCCAGTACGCCAAGGGCTTCTTCCAGGAAGACGTGCACACCCCATGGGGCGCCGGGATCGACTTCGAGCGCCGTGAGGTGCGGAATTTCTTCCTCGATAACGCGCTGATGTGGCTGCTTGAGTACCGCTTCGACGGCCTGCGCCTGGACGCGGTGCACGCCATCGACAACCCCGGTTTCCTCCAGGAACTCGCGCATCGGGTACGCCAGCAGGTGGATACCGGTCGGCAGGTGTGGCTGGTGCTGGAAAACGAGCTGAACCAGGCCAGCCTGCTCAAGGAGGATTTCGACGCGCAATGGAATGATGACTTCCATAACGTGCTGCACGTGTTGCTGACCGGCGAGACCGATGCCTATTACAGCGACTTTGCCCAGGATCCCACCACCAAACTCGCCCGTTGCCTGGGCGAAGGGTTTATCTACCAGGGCCACACCACCCGCCATGGCCACGAGCGCGGCGAACCGAGCGCTGACTTGCCGCCCACGGCCTTCGTCGCGTTCCTGCAGAACCACGACCAGATAGGCAACCGCGCCCTGGGCGAGCGCCTGCACCAGCTCTGCTCGCCCCAGGCGCTCAAGGCAGCAACCGCCCTGCTGCTGTTGTCGCCGATGATTCCGCTGATGTTCATGGGGGACGAGGCGAACGCGAGCGAGCCGTTCCTGTTTTTTACCGACCACCACGGTGAACTGGCTGAAGCGGTACGCGAAGGCCGACGCAATGAATTTGCCGACTTCGCCGCGTTCCATGACCCCGAGCGCCGTGAACGCATCCCGGATCCCAACGCACTGTCGACATTCGCGCAATCGGCCCCGGTGATCGCCGACACCCCACACGCCGAGCTCTACCGCCAACTGCTGGGCCTGCGCCATCGCCATATCGTGCCGCACCTGCCTGGCGCCGTGGCATTGGGCGCGCAGGTGCTGGCCTACGCCGCCGTCAGTGCGCGCTGGCGCCTGGGCAACGGCAGCCTGTTGCAGATCGACCTGAACCTGAGCGCCACGCCGCTGGATCACCCGGCCACCGCGCCGGTCCTGTTCGAAACGCCGGCCCTGCAAGGTGCGCAACTGCCGCCCTTCAGCGCCCGCGTCACCTTATCCCCTGTTGGAGAGCACCCTTGAGCGAAGCGAACCTGGAAATCCTCGCCAGCCGCGCGGGCCTGGCCGTCGATTGGATCGACGCAAACGGCCGCCCGCAACGAGTGACACCCGACGCCCTGCGCGCGGTTCTCAAAGGCCTGGGCCACCCGGCCGACAACGATGCCGACATCAACGCCAGCCTGCTTGAATTGGAGCGGGCGCAACAAGACAAGCACCTGCCGCCCCTGATGACCGTCGACAGCGGCGAAGGCCTCGACCTGGCGCGCTACTTCGAACCCGACACCCTGTGCCGGGTCAACCTCGAAGACGGCGAAAGCCTGGAACTGCGCCTCGACGGCGATGCCGTGCTGCCCGGGGTTATCGCCCTGGGCTACCACCAGGTGCAGATCGACAACCAGAGCTTTACCCTGGCGGTCGCGCCCACCCATTGCTACAGCGTGGCCGAAGCGGTGGACAACCGCCCCGCCCGCGCCTGGGGCCTGAGCGCCCAGCTGTATTCACTGCGCCGCCTGGGCGATGGCGGTTTCGGCGACACCCTGGCCCTGGAACACCTGGTCCGTTCCGCCGCCGAACGCGGCGCCGATGCCCTGGCGATCAGCCCGATGCACGCGATGTTCAGCGCCGATACCGAGCGCTACAGCCCGTACTCGCCGTCCAGCCGCCTGTTCCTCAACAGCCTGTATGCCTCGCCCGCCTGCATTCTCGGCGAACGTGAGGTGCGCAATGCGATTGAAGCCCTTGGCCTGGAAGAAGAGCTGCGCGCGCTGGAACAGCACAGCCTGATCGACTGGCCGGCCGCTGCGCGAGCCAAACAGCGGCTGTTGCGCGTTCTGTATGAAGACTTCCGTCACGGCCATCACCCGCAGCATGCCGACTTCCTGAGCTTTCGCCAGGCCGGTGGCGAGGCGCTGGAAAACCATTGTCGCTTCGAAGCCGTGCAGGCAGTGCGCGCCGCTGCAGGCGAGGACCTTGACTGGCGCCACTGGCCTGAAGAGTGGCGCTCGCCGCAAAGCCCTGCGCTGGTTGCGTTCGCCGAAGAGCACCACGCCGAGATCGGCTTCTACGCCTTTGGCCAATGGCTGATCGCCCGTTGCCTGGAGCGCGCCCAACAAGCCGCCAAAGGCAGCGGCATGGGCGTCGGCTTGATCGCTGACCTGGCCGTCGGTGCCGACGGCGGTGGCAGCCAGGCCTGGAGCCGCCAGGATGAGTTGCTGGCCGACCTGACCGTGGGCGCGCCACCCGACATCCTGAACCGTGCCGGCCAGGGCTGGGGCATTTCCGCGTTCTCGCCCGAAGGTCTCAAGCGCAACGGTTTCCGCGCGTTTATCGAGATGCTGCGGGCCAACTTCGCCCATGCCGGCGGCTTGCGCATCGACCATGTAATGGGCCTGCAACGCCTGTGGGTGATCCCCATGGACGCCTCGCCGCGTGAGGGCGCTTACCTGTATTACCCGGTGGACGACCTGTTGCGCCTGCTGGCGCTGGAATCCCACCGCCACCAGGCGATCGTGCTCGGTGAAGACCTCGGCACAGTGCCCGATGGGCTGCGCGAAAAACTCATCGCCCGCTCGATCCTCGGCATGCGCGTGCTGTTGTTCGAACAGGGCCACGATGGCCAGTTCAAGCCGATCCTCGACTGGCCGGACAACGCCCTGGCCACCACCAGCACCCACGACTTGCCGACCCTCAACGGTTGGTGGCACAGCCGCGATATCGACTGGAACGTCCAATTGGGCCTGATCGATGCGCCCACCGTGGAGCAATGGAGCGAGCACCGCCTGCGTGAACGCCAGGCGCTGCGCCAGGCCTTGAGCCAGGACCCGCAGAATTTCGTCGATGAGATCCGCAATGAAACCGACCATATGATCGACGCCAGCGTGCGCTACCTCGGCCACACCCGTGCGCCGCTGGTGCTGTTGCCGCTGGAAGATGCCCTGGGCCTGGAAGAACAGGCCAACCTGCCCGGCACCACCGACACCCACCCCAATTGGCGCCGCCGTCTGCCGGGCGAGGCCTCCAGCCTGCTCGACAACGCCGGTGCCGCGCGCCGCCTTGAACTGCTGGCCGTCGCGCGCAACCAAGCCTACGAGCGTGACCGATGAAAGCCCTGCCCCTGCGCGCTACCCAGCGCCTGCAATTCCACAAAGGTTTTACCCTGGACGATGCGGTGCCACTGGTGCCGTACTTCGCCCGGCTCGGCATCAGCCATCTATATGCCTCGCCACTGCTGAGTGCCCGCGCCGGCTCGATGCACGGCTACGATGTGGTCGACCCCACCAGCGTTAACCCCGAGCTGGGCGGCGATCCGGCCCTGCGTCGCCTGGTCGCGGCCCTGCGCGAGCACGATATGGGGCTGATCCTCGATATCGTCTCCAATCATATGGCCGTGGGCGGCGCTGACAACCCTTGGTGGCTGGACCTTTTGGAATGGGGCCGGCTGAGTCCCTACAGCGAATTCTTCGATATCCAGTGGCACTCCCCCGACCCGCTGCTCAAGGGCCAATTGCTCATGCCCTTTCTCGGCAGCGACTACGGCGAAGCCTTGCAGAGCGGCACGCTGACGCTGCATTTCGATGCCGCCCACGGCGCGTTTCATGTTGAGCATTACGAACATCGCTTCCCGATCTGCCCACGGGATTACGCGGCGATCCTCGGCACCGACGAGCTGCTCAAACCCCTGGCCGACCGCTTCAGCGCCCTGGCCTATCAGGATGACGCCTACGCCGAAGCCGCCTGGCTCAAGCAGGCATTGGCCGAGCGTGCCACCGAAGTCCTCGAGCTTATCGAACGCCGGCTGACCGAGTTCGACGGACGCACGCCCGAGGGCTTCAAGCGCCTGCACCAGTTGCTCGAGCAACAGGCCTACCGCCTGGCCAGCTGGCGCACGGCGGCGGACGATATCAACTGGCGGCGCTTCTTCGACGTCAACGAACTGGGCGGGCTGCGCGTGGAGCGCACCGCAGTGTTCGAAGCCACCCACGGCAAGATCTTCGAATTGATCAGCGAAGGCCTGGTGGATGGTCTGCGCATCGACCACATCGACGGCCTGGCCGACCCGCGCGGTTACTGCCGCAAGCTGCGCCGTCGGGTGGATACGCTGTCGCCCGAACGGCACTTGCCGATCTTCGTCGAAAAAATCCTCGGCGAGGGGGAAACCCTTCGCGAAGACTGGCAAGTGGACGGCACCACCGGCTACGAATTCATGAACCAACTGTCGCTGCTGCAACACCATCCCGAGGGCTTTGCGCCGCTGGCGGACTTATGGACGCGTCACAGCGAACGTCCCTCGGCGTTTATCGAAGAGGCGCGGCTGGCCCGCCAGCAAATCCTCAACGGCTCCCTGGGCGGCGACTTTGAAAGCGTGGCCCAGGCCCTGTTGCAAGTGGCCCGCGACGACGTGATGACCCGCGACCTGACCCTCGGCGCAATCCGCCGCGCGCTGCAGGAACTGATCGTGCACTTCCCGGTGTACCGCACCTATATCAGTGCTCGCGGTCGCAGCGCAGATGACGACAAGGTGTTCCAGCAGGCCATGGACGGCGCCCGCACGACCCTTGGCGAGGGCGACTGGCCGGTGCTCGAGCATCTGGAAAATTGGCTCGGCGGCCAACCCTGGCGCAATCGCCCGGTGGGCCGCGAGCGCAAGATGCTCAAGCATGCCTGTGTGCGCTTCCAGCAACTGACCTCGCCGGCAGCGGCCAAGGCCGTGGAAGACACCGCGTTCTACCGCTCGGCCGTGCTGCTGTCGCGCAACGATGTGGGCTTCAGTACCGAGCAGTTCAGCGCGCCGTTGGCCGAGTTTCATGCCATCAACCAACAGCGCTTGCAGGCCTTCCCCGACAACCTGCTGGCCACCGCTACCCATGACCATAAGCGCGGCGAAGATACCCGCGCGCGCCTGGCCGTGCTCAGCGAGTGTGCGCCGTGGTACGTCGAGCAGGTGGAGCATTGGCGTACCCTGGCGGCGCCGTTGCGCGACGACGCGGCCACACCGTCGGCCGGCGATGAACTGATCCTGTACCAGGTGTTGCTGGGCAGTTGGCCGCTGGACCAGGCCGAGGACTTCGAAGGCTATCACCAGCGCCTGTGGCAGTGGCAACAAAAAGCCCTGCGCGAAGCCAAGCTGCAGAGCAGCTGGAGTGCGCCCAATGAGGCCTATGAACAGGGTGTCGAGGCTTTTCTCACCCGCCTGCTGCTCACAGAGGAAGGTCGGCCGCTGCGTAGCGCGATCGGCAGCGCCGCTCAGGCCATCGCGCCTGCCGGCGCACTGAATGGGCTGGCGCAAACCTTGCTTCGCCTTACCGTGCCGGGTGTGCCGGACCTGTACCAGGGCGATGAGTTCTGGGACTTCAGCCTGGTGGACCCGGACAACCGTCGTCCGGTGGATTTCACCGCGCGGCAACAGGCACTCAATACCCCGCCGGACATCGGCGAACTGTTGTTCAACTGGCGTGACGGGCGTATCAAGCAAACCTTGATTGCCCAGGTACTGGCCTTGCGCAAGGCCCATCCGCAGGTGTTCCGCAGCGGCAGCTATACAGCGCTGGAAGTGGTCGGCCAACACGCCGGGCGGGTGGTCGCATTCTGCCGCGAACACCAGGGCAAACGCGTGCTGGTAGTGGTGCCACGCTGGTCCCATGAACTGCTTGAAAACGGTGTGCATCCCCAGATCAATGCGCAGGTTTGGGGCGATACACGGGTGAAATTACCGTTCGCCGCACCAACGCAAAACTGGAAGGGACTTTTTCATACAGGCGCAGTCACACCAGACAAGGAGCTGTTGATCAGCACTGCCCTGGGGGATTTCCCGGTCAATGTCTTTATCAATCCTGATGATCAAGAAAGCTGAAAATTTTCTGTGAGGAGCATTGTGATGAGTACTGAAGACAAACGCATACGCGAACTGGCGCATCAGATCTGGGAGTCTGAAGGCAAACCCCACGGGGAAGACGCGCGCCACTGGGAGATGGCGCGCAAGCTGGCCGAAGCCGAAGCGCTGACGCCGAGCAAACCCAAGCCCGCCGCCAAGCCCAAGACCGCCCCCAAGCCTGCGGCGAAAGCCAAGCCAGCCGCGAGCAAGCCGGCGCCGCCGGCGGCCAAGAAGCCCCCCGCGCCGAAAAAGCCCAAGGCTTAACGCGCACGGCGCCATCGACCTTTTGCCGGCGCGGTCGGCAAAAGGTGATTTCACTCTTCTTATCATCCGCTGAAAACTCGTCAGCACGGCCGCGTTCGGCCCGAAAAAACAGCCTTGCAGGAGCAACTCAATGAGCAAACCCCATAAGACCCCTTCGACGCCGGGCAGCGAGCCGTCGCGGATTCGTGAAGGTTTGCCCTTCCCCCTCGGCGCGACCTGGGATGGCCTGGGTGTCAACTTTGCGCTGTTCTCGGCCAACGCCGAGAAAGTCGAACTATGCCTGTTCGACGACACCGGCGAAGTGGAACTCGAGCGCATCGAATTGCCCGAATACACCGACGAAATTTTCCACGGTTACTTGCCCGACGCCCACCCTGGGCTGATCTACGGCTACCGCGTGTACGGGCCGTATGATCCGGCCAATGGTCATCGCTTCAACCACCACAAATTGCTGATCGACCCCTACGCCAAGCAACTGGTGGGCGAACTCAAATGGTCCGAAGCGCTGTTCGGCTACACCATCGGCCACCCGGACGACGACCTCAGTTTCGACGAGCGTGACAGTGCGCCCTTCGTGCCCAAGTGCAAGGTCATCGACCCGGCGCACACCTGGGGCAACGACCAGCCGGTGCGGGTGCCGTGGGACCGTACGATCATCTACGAAACCCACCTGCGCGGCATCAGCATGCGCCACCCTTCGGTGGGCGAAGACGTGCGCGGCACCTGTGCAGGGTTGATGGAAGATGATGTGCTCAAGCACATCCGCCAGTTGGGCATCTCGTCGGTGGAATTGCTGCCGGTGCACGCCTTCGTCAACGACCAGCACCTGCTGGAAAAAGGCATGACCAACTACTGGGGCTACAACAGCATTGCCTTCTTCGCCCCCGACCCGCGCTACCTGGCCAGCGGCAAGATCGCCGAGTTCAAGGAGATGGTCGCGCACCTGCACGAGCAGAAGCTGGAAGTGATCCTCGACGTGGTCTACAACCACACCGCCGAAGGTAACGAACGCGGCCCGACCCTGTCCATGCGCGGCATCGACAACGCCTCGTACTACCGGCTGATGCCCGATGACAAGCGCTTCTACATCAACGACTCCGGCACCGGCAACACCCTGGACCTGAGCCACCCGTGCGTACTGCAGATGGTCACCGACTCCCTGCGTTACTGGGCCAACGAGATGCACGTCGACGGCTTCCGCTTCGACCTGGCGACCATCCTCGGCCGCTACCGCGATGGCTTCGATGAACGCCACAGCTTCCTCGTGGCCTGCCGCCAGGACCCGGTGCTGCGCCAGCTCAAACTGATTGCCGAGCCCTGGGACTGCGGCCCCGGTGGCTACCAGGTGGGCAACTTCCCGCCCGGCTGGGTTGAATGGAACGACCGTTTCCGCGACACCGTTCGCGCGTTCTGGAAAGGCGATGACGGCCAACTGGCGGACTTCGCCGGGCGCATGACCGCCTCGGGCGAGATGTTCAACCACCGTGGCCGCCGCCCGTACAGTTCGGTGAACTTCATCACCGCCCATGACGGTTTCACCCTGCATGACCTGGTGTCGTACAACGACAAGCACAACGAAGCCAACGACGAAAACAACCAGGACGGCAGCAATAACAACCTGTCCTGGAACCACGGCGTCGAGGGCCCCACCGACGACCCGGAAATCAACGCACTGCGCCTGCGCCAGATGCGCAACTTCTTCGCCACGCTGCTGCTGGCCCAGGGCACGCCGATGCTGGTCGCCGGTGACGAGTTCGCGCGCACCCAGCACGGCAACAACAATGCCTACTGCCAGGACAGCGAGATCGGCTGGGTCAACTGGGACCTGGACGAGGACGGCAAGGCGTTGCTCAAGTTCGTCAAGCGCTTGATCAAGCTGCGCCTGGCCTACCCGATCCTGCGTCGTGGGCGCTTCCTGGTGGGCGACTACAACGAGGACATCGGCGTCAAGGACGTCACCTGGCTGTCGCCGGCTGGCGACGAGATGACCACCGAGCAGTGGGAAGACAGCCACGGCCGTTGCCTGGGCATGCTGATGGATGGCCGCGCCCAGGAAACCGGGATTCGCCGCGCCGGTGCCGACGCCACCTTGTTGCTGGTGGTGAACGCCCACCACGACGTGGTCAATTTCCGCCTGCCGCCGGTGCCGGAGGGTGAGTTCTGGACCTGCATGCTCGACACCAACGAGCCGGCGGTACGTGGCCAGGAACGCTTCGAGTTCGACCACGAGTACGGTGTGACCGGTCGCTCGCTGCTGCTGTTCGAACTGCAGCGTGACGACGAGGTGTGACATGGCACTGCATGGATTCCTTCAAGGCTTCCAGGGCTATGCGGACACGCAGGCCCTGGCCAAGGCCTTGAGGGCACTTCAGGAGGAAGGCCTCGATCAGTTGCCGCTGCCTGGCAGCGGCGACACCCTCGGGCGGTTCAGCCGCCTGGCGCAGGTGGCTGGCCATGACCTGCGCTTGTGCAAGCTGTTCGAAGGCCACACCGATGCGTTGGCGATCATTGCCGAGCTGCGCAGCCCGGCGCCGCCTTTGGGCAGTCTGTGGGGCATGTGGGCCGCAGAACCGCCGAATGCCAAGGTGCAGGTGCGCTGCGAGGGCCATCGCCTGCGTCTGGACGGGCGTAAAGCCTGGTGTTCCGGGGCGGCGGTGCTCAGCCATGGTTTGCTGACGGCGTGGGATGAACAAGGCGGCCAGCAATTGGTGGCGGTGCAGATGGACCAACCGGGCATCACGGTCACCCACGACGGTTGGAATGCCGTGGGCATGGCCGCCACCGGCAGCGTCGAGGTCGTCTTTGACGGCGCCCATGGCCTTGCCGTGGGCGGCCCCGGCGACTACCTCGCGCGCCCCGGGTTCTGGCAAGGCGGCATCGGTATCGCCGCCTGCTGGTACGGTGCCGCACAACGCCTGGCCGAAGTGTTGCGCGATCACTGCAGCAGGCGCTCGGAGCCCCACGCCCTCGCCCACCTGGGCGCGGTCGACAGCGCCTTGAACAGCGCGGCCTGTGTGCTGCGGGCCAGCGCTGAACAGATCGATCGCTACCCCAGGGCCAATGCCCGGCACCAGGCCCAGCAGGTGCGCGCGTGCATCGAGGACACCGTCGAGCAGGTCATGCGCCATGTGGGCAGAGCCGTGGGCGCGGGTCCGTACTGCAAGGATCCGCACTTCGCCCAGTTGATGGCGGACCTGCCGGTGTATGTCCGCCAGAGCCATGCCGAACGCGACCTGGCCGGCCTCGGCGAACTGGTCGCCGGCGAACCCACAGGGAGGTGGCAGTTATGAAACCCAACCCGATCGTCGGCCAGGGCACGCCCCTGCAGCGCTGGCAGGACTCGCCGCTGATGGCCGAACTGCCGCAGATCAGCGTCGAACAATTGGTGCCCGAGGGCCACCGCGCGGTGATCATCGCCCCGCACCCGGATGACGAAGTGCTGGGCTGTGGCGGCCTGTTGCAAGGCTTGGCCGAACTGGGCCGGCCCATTCAATTGATTTCGGTCACCGATGGCAGCGCCAGTCACCCCGGCTCCACCCACTGGTCGGTGGAGCGCTTGAGCGTGGTGCGCCCCCAGGAGTCGGCCCAGGCCCTGCATCGCCTGGGTGTGCCGTTGCACAGCCTGAAATGGTTGCGGGCCGGCTTCAGCGACAGCCAGGTCGCGGCGCGGGAAGAGCAGCTCAGCGCCTTTATCCAGCGCCACCTCAAACCCACGGATGTGGTGTTTACCACCTGGCGCGAAGACGGCCATTGCGACCACGAGGCCGTTGGCCGCGCGAGCGCCAAGGCAGCGCACGCGGTGGGTGCGGCCCTCTATGAGCTGCCGGTGTGGACCTGGCACTGGGCGTCTCCCGAGAACAGCCTGGTGCCCTGGCACCGTGCCCGCAAAATCCCCCTGAGCTGTGAAGCCGTCGCGCGCAAGCGCCACGCCATCCATGCGTTCGCCAGCCAGCTGGAGGGTGACCCGCAGATCGGCCTGCCGCCGGTGCTGGCGCCCTATGTGGTGGAACGTCTGCTACAACCTTTTGAAGTGGTATTCGTATGAGTGTGGCGACACCGTATTTCGATCAACTGTTTGCCGGTAACGACGACCCCTGGGCCTTTCGCCAACGCTGGTACGAGCGTCGCAAACGGGCGCTGACCCTGGCACTCCTGACCCGGCCGCGCTATGCCTCGGTGTTCGAACCCGGTTGCGCCAATGGCGAATTGAGCTTCGAGCTGGCTCCGCGCTGTGATCACCTGCTGTGTTGCGACACGGCCTCGGCCGCTGTCGCCCTGGCACGCAGCCGCTTGCTGGGCTTTGCCCATGCCCGAGTGGAGCAGAGCCGCCTGCCCGGGCAATGGCCGACCGGCGAATTCGATCTGATCGTCTTGAGCGAGCTGTGCTACTACCTCGACCGCGATGACCTGTGCCGCTTGATCGATCGCGCCCTCGGCAGCCTCACCGCCAGCGGCCAGGTGTTGGCCTGCCACTGGCGCCCGACGATCGACGGGTGCCCGCAGACCGCCGAACAGGTGCATGCCCTGCTCCATGAGCGGCTGGGGATGCCCCTGGTCGCCACCCACCACGAACCCGACTTTCTACTCGACCTGTGGAGCCGTGACGGCACTTCGGTTGCCACCCTTGAGGGCCTGCGATGATCGGTATTCTGATCCCGGTACATAACGAAGAGGCGCTGCTCGGCGAGTGTCTGGAGGCCGCATTGGTGGCTGCCCGTCATCCAGGCCTGCTGGGTGAAGCGGTGCAGATCCTGGTGCTGCTCGACAGTTGCAGCGACGCCAGTGCGGCGATTGCCGAGGGGTTCCCGGTGCAGCGCCTGGAGGTGCAGGCACGCAATGTGGGCCATGTGCGCGGGGTGGGTGCGCGACACCTGCTCAACCAGGGTGCGCGCTGGATCTCATGCACCGACGCCGACAGCCGCGTGGCCCCCGATTGGCTGGTGGCCCAGTTGGCACTGGGCGCCGACGCGGTGTGCGGCACCGTGACCGTCGACGCCTGGAGCGAAGGGTTCGACCCGGCGGCGCAGATCCGTTACCAGCAGGCGTACCACGCCCGTGACGGCCACCGGCATATCCATGGCGCCAACCTGGGCATCAGTGCCGGGGCCTATGTGCGGGCCGGAGGGTTCGAACCGCTGCCCTGTCACGAAGATGTGCAATTGGTGCGCGACCTCGAGCGCTGCGGGGCGTCCATCGCCTGGAGCCACGCCCCGCAAGTCATCACCAGCGCGCGCCTGGAGGCCCGTGCCCAGGGCGGGTTCGGCGATTATTTGAAGAGCCTGATGTGCGCGTCTTGAAAAAAACGACATTGCAAAATGTAAAAGCGACCAATCCTTGTCTATGCTGATGACGCCTTGCTGGTAATTCAGGGTTGGATTACCACGCGTGCACCACGGCGGAGTCTGTGGTGAATAAATAGAGTCGTCCCGTCAACGGGGCACGACCCAGCATCAATCGACAAGGACGTAACGCCCATGAAGCCTGCCTCCCTCAGTGAAGGCCGTCGCGGCCCCGCGCAAATCTGGAACAGCGCACCGCAGCTGGCGCAAATCCCGCCTATCTCTACCACCTCCCTGGTGCCCGCTGGCGCGCGCGTGGTGATCATCGCGCCCCATCCCGGCGACGAGGTGGTGGCCTGCGGTGGTCTACTGCAATTGCTCAGCACCCTGGAACACCCCCTGCAAATGATCTCCATCACGGACGGCAGTGCCAGCCACCCGGGGTCCCACGTGTGGCCAGCCAGCCGCCTGAGTGTGGTGCGGCCCCAGGAAAGCGCCGAGGCGCTGCGCCGCCTGGGCATGCCCTTGCACAGCCTGAAGTGGATTCGCGGCGGTTTCTGCGACAACGCCCTCGCCGCCCGCGAACCGCAACTGAGCCAATTTATCGCGCGCTACCTGCAACCGGGCGATGTGGTGTTTTCCACATGGCGCAACGACGGCAATGACGACCATGAGGCCGTCGGCCGTGCCAGCGCCAACGCCTGCAGGCTGGTGGGCGCGCAGCTCTATGAACTGCCGATCTGGGCCTGGCACTGCCCCGCCCGCGAGGGTGCGACGATCCCCTGGCAGCGGGCGCGCAAGGTACGCCTGGACACCTGGACCGTGGCGCGCAAACTCCACGCCGTCCATGCGTATGCCAGCCAGTTGGCGGGCGACCCGCAGATCGGCCTGGCGCCGATATTGGCCCAGGTGCTGCTGGAGCGTATGCGCGAGCCTTACGAGATTGTGTTTTCGTAAGACCGGCAGCTCGTCTATACCTGTCAACTCTGACAGTAGCGCCCTGCACGATGTATGGCTAGGGTGCAAACAGCGCTGCACCCGTTGAGGTGCAGTCGAGAAAGCCATGCCAACTCCTTGCATTGGCCGGTGTTTTCGAACAGGTAACCCGCACTCCCTGCTCCGTATCGCGTGTCACGTTGTCATGGTCTGGCCTGCACCGGCCTTTGCCGGTGCCGGGGCAACTTTCCCCTCGCACGAGGATGGATCATGCGCTCACGGACTCCGACCCTGTTGTACCTGATTGCCCTGGCGACACTGCCGAGCGCCTCTTACGGGGCGTGCACCATCAGCAACACCGCCGGCGACGACCTCTCTTCCTGCGACAGCGGCACGGCACCAGGCTTTACCGACAGTGCCGGCAATAACACCCTGAACCTCAGCGCCACGGGGCGGATTACCGGGAATGTCACCTATGGCGCCGGCAACGATCTGGTGGATGTGAACGGGCCCAGTGCCGGGATTGATGGCAACCTCAACCAGGGCGATGGCAGTAATATTTTCCGGCTCAACCTGGGCAACATCACCGGCAGCGTCAGCCAGGGCTCGGGCGCGGATGTGGCGCAGATCAGCGGCGGCCAGGCCGGCGCCGTCAGCCAGGGCGCAGGCGTCGACAGCTACGCCCAGAGCGGCGGCAGGATTGCGTCACTGGCCCAGGGCGATGGGCTGGACGACTTCAACATGAGCGGCGGCATCATCGACGGTGCTTTCGAGGATGGCGACCGGGCCAAGATGAGCGGCGGCCGCATTGGCCGAGTCGACATGAAACTCGACAACAACCTGTTCGATATGTCGGGTGGCAGCATCATCGCCAACCTGGTAACCGGCTTCGGCGACGACACCATCCTGATCTCGGGCACGGCCTTCGTCGGCGGCAATATCAGTGTCAGCGGGGGCAACGATCACGTGGCGGTGTCCGGTGGTGACGTCAACGGCCAGATACTCCTCAGCTTTGGCGACGATCACTTCGAATGGACCGGTGGCAACCTGCATTCGTTCGTACTGCTGGGCGCCGGTGACGACACGGCGGTGCTGCAAAACCTGGTCAATACCCAACTGGCCGCGGCGCAGTTGATCGACGCTGGCCTGGGTGTCGACACGCTCACACTGGACAATACCAAGGCAGGCGATCCGGGCCTGTTTTCCAACTGGGAGAGCATTCGGCTGGACAACCAGTCGCAGCTGATCCTGGGCGGAACGCTGAAACTGGGTGACAGCGACACCGGCACGGGCAGCCTGAGCATCGACGGGACCAGTGAACTGTTGATCGGCACCGGGGTGATCGACCCGTTTACGGCCGGCCAACGGGTGAACGTCACCAACAGCGGCACCCTCAACATGACCACCGGCAACACCCGCACCAGCGACACCTTGACCATCAATGGCAATTACACCGGCGACAATGGACGGCTTTTACTGCAAAGCGCCCTGGGCGCGGATGATTCCCCCAGCGACAAACTGATCATCAACCAGGGCACCCTCGCCGGTACCACCGCCATCAGCGTCACCAACCTCGGCGGCGCGGGCGCGGCCACCCTGCAGGACGGCATCCAGGTGGTGCAGGCCCTCAACGGCGCGTCTGGCAGTGGCAGCGCATTTACACTGGCGGGCCCGGTACCTGCCGGCGCGTTCGACTACTACCTGTTCAAAGGCGGTGTCACGGCCGGTACGGCGGAGAACTACTACCTGCGCTCGACGATCCCCGTGGTGCCGCCTGGCCCGGTGATTATCGTGCCGTTACCCACCCCGGTTCCCGGTGAACCACCGCTGCCGCCCAATCCCGGGACCGAACCGATCCCTATTTATCGTCCGGAAGTGCCGATCTACGCTGCGTTGTTTCCCGCCGCACAGCAACTCGTGCAGGGCATGCTCGGCACCTTTCACCAACGCATGGGCGACCAAAGCCAGCAGTTGCACACCGGCCCGTTCACTTCGGGCTGGGGGCGGACCTACGGCAACAGCACGCGCCAGAGCTTTACCGGGACGGTCAGCCCGTCGCTCGACAGTTCGGTGACCGGCTTCCAGGTGGGTACCGACCTGTACGCCAGCACCTACGACAATGGCCTGACCCAACGCAGCGGGTTCTTCGTCGGCCACAGCACCCTCAAAGGCAACATCAAGGGCTTCAACGGCGGCTGGCAGGACAAGGACGCCGGCAAGACCACCTTGCGCGGGGACAGCCTGGGGGTCTACTGGACGCTGATCGGCGCCAACCAGGCCTACCTCGACCTGGTATTGATGGGCACCCGCTTCGACGGCAATAACGAGTCGGATCGTGGCGTGAAGATGGACACCCGGGGGCACAATGTCACGGCGTCCGCCGAAGTCGGCTGGCCGTTTGCCGGGATGGGTAACTGGGTGGTTGAACCCCAGGCGCAACTGATCGTCGGCAAGACCAGACTGGATAAGCAAAACGACGGGATCTCCGACGTTTCCTATGACGCCGACACTAACGTCACCAGCCGCCTCGGGGTGCGCCTGCGCGGTGACTATCAGGTCCGCAGCATGCCGCTTCAACCCTACGTACGGGCGAATGTCTGGCACACCAGTGCCGGGCAGAACACCGTCACCTTCAACGGTGTGACAGCCATCGACACCGAGCAGAAGTCCACCACCCTGGACCTGAGCGCCGGCGCCACGCTGAAGGTGGCCACGGGCATCAGCCTGTACGGCGAGGTGGGCTACAACCGCAACCTGGACAGCAACACCTTCAACGGCCGCCAGGGCACGGTCGGCCTGAGAATGGAGTTCTAGGGAACCCGTGAATCACCTATGACCGGGATTGACCACACCGGCCGCCTTGAAGCGTGAAAACTGAAAGGCAATGCCCAGCCAGATAAACCAGGCCGGCATCACGTACAGCGCCAGGCGTGTATCCGGCCTCAACGCCAGCAGGCCGAGGACGAAGGCCATGAAGGCCAGGGAAAACCAGGCCATCGGCACACCGCCAGGCATCTTGTAGAGGGATCTGGCGTGCAGGTCCGGGCGTTTTTTGCGGTAGGCAATGTAGGACCCGAGGATGGTCGACCAGGTGAAAATCACCAGGATCGCCGACACCGTCGACACAATCGTGAAGGCGGTCATCACCTCCGGCACCACAAACAGCAACACCAGGCCCAGCAGCATCAGCAAGGTGGTGAAGGCCAGGCTGATAAACGGCACGCTGCTTTTCGACAAGCGTCCAAAGATACCCGGGGCGTCCCCCAGGTCAGCCAGGCCGAACAACATGCGGCTGGCGGAGAACACCCCGCTGTTGGCCGACGAGGCCGCCGAGGTCAGCACCACGAAATTGACGACCCCCGCCGCCGCTGGAAAGCCCGCCACCAGGAACAGTTCCACGAACGGGCTCTTGCTCGGCGACACCTGTTGCCACGAAGTGACCGCGATGATGCACGCCAGGGCCAACACGTAGAACAGGATGATGCGCAGCGGAATCGAGTTGATCGCCTTGGGCAAGGTCCTCTCCGGTGCTCGGGTTTCGGCGGCTGCGGTGCCGATCAGTTCGGTGCCGGCAAAGGAAAAGATCGCCATCTGGAAGCCGGCGAAAAAACCGAACAGGCCATTGGGAAACGCCGCCTGTTTGTCCAGCAAGTGGCTCACGGAGGCCGTGACCCCGGTGGGCGAGACAAACGAGCTGGCAATCAGCACCACGCTCACGCCGATCAGGGTCAGCACCGCGATGATCTTGATGATCGCGAACCAGAACTCCACTTCGCCGAACAGCCTGACCGTCAGCACGTTCAACGCGAACAGCGTCAACAGCATGCCCACCGCCGGCATCCATGCCGGCACATGCGGGAACCAGTACTGGAAAAACCCGCCGACCACCACCGCGTCCCCCACCACCGCCACGCTCCAGCTCAGCCAGTACGACCAGCCGAGAAAGAACGCCGCACGCGGGCCCAGGTACGCGCCGGCAAAGTCGGCGAAGCTCTTGAAGTTGAGGTTGGACAGCAGCAGCTCACCCATGGCGCGCATCACGAAGTACACGAACAGCCCGATGATCATGTAGATCAGGATGATCGAGGTGCCGGACAACGCGATGATCTTGCCGGAGCCCATGAACAGGCCGGTGCCGATCGCACCGCCCATGGCCATCAGCTGGATGTGGCGGTTGCTCAGGGTGCGTTGCAACGCAGGCTTTTCACACAGCCCGGACGTGGTTGTTTTCATCACAAAACCTCTTGTTATGTTTTTGAGTTTTGGCAGAAAAAAAATCGAGCGAGTGTTGTTATCAGGTCAGGCAGTCTTGCTTTCGAAGCCGTGCAGGACGTTGACGGCGTTGATGCCGATCTCGTCGACCATGTAGCCGCCTTCCATCACGAACAGCGTCGGCACGCCGACCCCGGCGATGATCTCGCCCATGCTGAGGAAGTCCTGGCTGTCGAGGAGGAAGTGGCTGATGGGGTCGTCCTTGAAGGTGTCGACGCCGAGGGAGATCACCAGCACCTCGGGGGCGAAGTGTTTGAGTTGCTGACAGGCGTGGTTCAGCGCGGTTTTGTAATGGTCCCACGTGGTGTTTTTCGGCAAGGGGTAGTTCAGGTTGAAGCCCTCCCCCGTACCTGCGCCGCGTTCGCTGTCGGCGCCGGAAAAGTACGGATAGGACACCGACGGGTCGCCGTGCAGGGAAATGAACAGCACATCCGCGCGGTCGTAGAAAATATTCTGCGTGCCGTTACCGTGGTGGAAATCCACATCCAGCACCGCCACGCGCCTGGCACCTTGGGTGATGGCCTGTTGCGCGGCAATCGCGGCATTGTTGAGGTAGCAATAACCGCCCATGTATTCGCGGGCCGCGTGGTGCCCCGGTGGGCGGCACAGGGCGAAGGCGCTGTGATGGCCTTCGTCGATCAGCGCCAGGCCGGTGAGCGCGATGTCCGCGCTGGTCTTGACCGCCTGCCAGGTGGTGGCGGTGATCGGCGAGCCGGCGTCCATGGCAAAGAAGCCCAGTTTGCCGTCGATAAAATCCGGCACCTGCTCATTGGCCAGGTCGCGTACCGGCCACACCAGCGGCAGCGCGTCATGGCGGCGGCCGATGGCGGTCCACTCGGCCCAGGCGGTTTCGAGGAAGCTGACGTAGCGCTCGCTGTGGGCGTTGACGTAGCAGGCGCGCTCGAAGCGGCGCGGCACGATGATATCGCCCAGCCCGACGTGTCGGACGCGGTCACGCACGGTGTCGGCGCGGCTGGGTTGTTCGAATGAGGGCTTGAGCACGCCGTCCTTGAGTTCGGTGCCGTGGTGCAAACGGTGGTCATCACTAAAAACAGTCAGCATTTGGATACATCCGCCAGAAAAAGACAGGGTCTATTTTGTTCTGGCTGCGCAGGGCTTTCTTTGCTTTTACTTCTTACACTGATAGCTTTATCGGGTGTTTTTACCCTGGTTACAGCCAAATATGAAAAATAAAACCAAACAGGTCGTTCTGGACGACACCGATCTCGCCATCCTCGCCCTGCTGCAGGAAGACGCGAGTATTTCCAACGCCCAACTGAGCGAGCGCCTGGCCCTGAGCCTTACCCCCTGCTGGCGTCGGCGCAAACGCCTGGAGGAAGAAGGCGTGATCAAGGACTACCAGGCCAACCTCGATCGCAAGCTGCTCGGCCTGGACATCATGGCGTTTGTGCATGTGCGTTTTGCGATCCACACCGACCACGCGCCGGATGCGTTCGAAGCAGTGGTGAAGGAGCTTCCTCAGGTGCTGGCGTGCCACAAGATCACCGGCGACGCGGATTACCTCTTGCAGGTGCTGGCGGAGGATCTGGACAGCTACAGCGAGTTTGTGGAAAGCGTGCTGCGACGGCAGCTGGGGATTGCGTCGATCCAGTCGAGCCTGGCGCTGCGCGAGGTGAAGGCGACGAGTCGGATGGCGATTCCGAAGCGCGATTGAACACGCAAAAAAAGCACTCGCCGACGGCAGGTAATGGCCAAAAGCCTGCCCTGCAGATGTGAAAAATTCGTTAACTAATTCTCCCCAAAGGCTTTTTCCGACAGGTTTAATCTGCCAAACTAATGCGAATAATTATCAACAGATTTATTATTCGCCAAGGACGGCACTTAGGGGAGAGTCCGTTCCATGTCTGTGCAACAACACGGCGGTAAAGGTTTTACACCCAGTCTGATTGCTTTGGCGGTGTGTCTCGCCACTTCGCACGCGGCCTTCGCCGCCGACGCTGAAACGCCGGCAACCACCTTGGAACTGGGTGCGACCCAGATCTCCGGCGAGCAGCAACTGGGCGAAACCACCGAGGGTACGCAGTCCTACACCACCGGCGCGATGAAAACCGCGACCAAACTGCCCCTCACCCTGCGTGAAACCCCGCAGGCCGTCACCGTCATCACACGCCAGCGCATGGATGACCAGGGGATGACCAGCATCAACGACGTGGTCAATGCCACGCCTGGGCTATTCCTCAATTATTCCAACGGCCCGGGCCGGCAGTCCTACACCTCACGCGGTTTCGACATCGACAACCTGATGTACGACGGCATTCCCAGCGGCTACAACGGCGTTTCCGTAGGCGCCCAGCCGAACCTGGCGATGTTCGACCGTGTCGAGGTCGTGCGTGGCGCCACCGGCCTGGTGACCGGTGCGGGCAACCCGTCGGCGGCCATCAACCTGGTCCGCAAGCGGCCGCTGGACGAACAGAAAGTCACCCTCACCGGCGCCGCCGGCAGCTGGGATGACTACCGTGGCGAGCTCGACGCCTCCAGCCCGCTCAATGACAGCGGCACCTGGCGCGGCCGGGTGGTCACCTCCTACCGCGACGCCAACAGCTTCATCGACAACGCCGAGTCCTATCACGGCCTGTTCTATGCCGTCACCGAGGCCGACCTGAGCGAAGACACCACCCTCACCCTCGGCTTCTCGAACCAGAAGGACAAGACCAACTACTTCTGGGGCTCGTCGATGATCGGCCAGGACGGCCATCACCTGGACCTGCCGCGCTCCTACAATCCCGGTACCGACTGGGAGAACAAGGATCAGGAAATCAACACGGTCTTCGCCGAACTGCGCCAGCGCCTGGCCAATGACTGGAAGCTTCAGGTCAACGCCAACTACGCTGAACAGAACGCGTTGTTTTCCGGCTCCTACCAGTCGCGCTGGGTCAACAACACCCTGGCGCGCACGGTCTACCAGGCCGCCTACGATGAAAACCAGGCCGGCGTCGACGCCTTTGCCAGCGGCCCGTTCCAGGCATTCGGGCGCACCCATGAACTGGTGGTGGGCGCCAGCCGACGCATCTACGACATGACCACCCACAACTACAGCCCCTACAACACCAACTGGCCCCTCACCGCAGGCAAACCGGACTTCGTCCACACCACCAACGATCGCGAGGTCACCACCCAGGACGGTGTCTACGTGACCACGCGCCTGAGCCTGGCGGACCCGTTGAAGCTGATCCTCGGCGGGCGCCTGGACTGGTATGACTACGATGCCCATGGCAGCAACGACGGCGACTATCACGTCACCCGCAACCTCACCCGCTACGCGGGGCTGATCTACGAGCTGGACGATCACCACTCGGTGTACGTCAGCTACAGCGACATCTTCACGCCGCAGAGCGCCAAGGACACCTCCGGCACTCCGGTCAAGCCGATTGTCGGCAAGAACTACGAGGTCGGCATCAAGGGCGAGTACCTGGGTGGCGCGCTGAATGCGAGCGTGGCGCTATTCCGTGTCGACCAGGAAAACCGCGCCACCCAGGTGACCGTGCAAAACTGCCCACAGACGGAGTGCTATGAGGCCTCCGGCGAGATTCGCAGCCAGGGGATCGACTTCGAACTGCAAGGCGCGCTGACCGAGAACTGGCAGGTCGGCGGTGGCTACACCTACGCGCGTACCCACACCATCAAGGATGAAGCCAACCCGCAGAAGGTCAACAAGCAGTACGACACGGACGTTCCGGAGCACCTGTTCAAGCTGACCACCCGCTACAACTTCCAGGGCCCGCTGGAGAAACTGCGCGTGGGCGGCAACATCTCCTGGCAAAGCCGCCTGTACAATGACGTCAAGCTGGCTGACGGCAGCACCTACCGCCTCCAACAGGGCGCCTACGCCGTCACCGACCTGATGGCCGGCTACAAGGTCAACGACCACCTCGACCTGCAGCTCAACGCCAACAACATCTTCGACCGCCGCTACTACTCCACCATCGCCAACTCCGTGAGCTATGGCGGCGACGCCTACGGCACCCCACGCAACATGATGCTGACGGCCAAGTACAGCTTCTGATCCACCTGGCGAACGGGGGTCCTAAATGTGGGAGCGAGCTTGCTCCCTCCCACATTGCACCCCGCTTGCCACCAGGAATGTGTTCTGCCCCCTCCGAACGCGTTCGCGCTTAAAGTCCCCTCCCCCGATGCCGATAAACTTTTTGGTTTCCCTGCACCCGCAAAGTGCCTGAATGCGGGCCTTAGTGGCACGCCGCATGCTTTGATCCTTGCCAGACCACATGGAGTAAGAGTGAATGCCCGCACGCGCACGTTTCCTGGAGCACTACCGCAAGGCCGACCGCATCATGCTGGCGTTGATCTGGCTGATGACGCTGTTCTCCGTCGGGCTCGCGTTCTGGCACGACACCCTGACCCAGGCAATTGTCGTGGGAGGAGGCACCAGCACGGTGCTCACCGCGCTCTACCGCGCCATCGGCGGCACGCGGGTGATGCGTTGTGCACTGGGCGCGGGCTTGATGGTCATGGCGGCGCTGCACATCAACCAGGCCCAGGGCGTGATCGAAGCGCACTTCGGGATTTTCGCGCTGCTGGCGGTACTGACGTTCTATCGAGACTGGCTGCCGATCCTGGTGGCCGCCCTGACGATTGCCGTGCACCACGTGGTGTTCCATGCGTTGCAGCATCAAGGCTTCCCGGTGTTCGTGATGGCGCATCACGGCGGTTGGACCATGGTATTTGTCCACGCCTTCTACGTCGTGATGGAAACCATCGCCCTGCTCTACCTCGCGGTAAACAGCCAGGCCGAGGCGGTGGAAAGCGAGGAAATGCTGGAAAAAATGCTCGCCGTCACCACCCAATTCACCGTGGACAGCGCCAAAGGTGAAGGTAAGGTGCACGTCTCTCTTGCCAAGCGCTTCGACCATTTCCTGCAACAAATCACCCACCTCATCGACGGCGTCGCCCGCGACTCCCACGGTCTCGGCCAACTCGGCCAGGAACTGGCCCACGCCAGCGGCACCCTGGAAAAAGGTGCTCGCCACCAACTGGCCGAAATCGCGCAAATGACCGACTCCATGCAGCGCATGGAAGACGCCATGGGCCACATTACGGTGCACGTCGAAGAAGCGGTTGAGCACGCGGGCGTCGCCAGCCAACAAATCCTGCGTGGCCAGGAAAGCGTCGGCCGCGCCCAACACGAAATCACCCAACTGGCCACACGCCTGGAAGGCACCAACCACACCGTGCAAGGCCTGGCGGTCCAGGCCGAACAAATCGGCTCGGTACTGGAAGTCATCAGCAGCATCGCCAACCAGACCAACCTCCTTGCCCTCAACGCCGCCATCGAAGCCGCCCGCGCCGGCGAACAAGGCCGCGGCTTCGCCGTCGTCGCCGACGAAGTGCGCAGCCTGGCGCAACGCACCGCCGTTTCCACCCAGGAAATCAAAACCATCATCGAGGGCCTGCAGCAAGGCAGCCGCCAGGCCGTGGAAGCCATGCACGACAGCCGCCAGGGCGTGGAACGGTGTGTGGAGGACAGTCAGCTGGCAGTGGAAATGCTGCGAGCGGTGGGCAATGACATTACCCAGATCGATGCGCTGAATGGGCGGATTGTCTCCACCACACGCGAACAGACCTCGGCGAATCAGGAGATTGTCGGGCGCTTGCAATCGGTGCAGAGCATTGCTCAAAACACCGCTGACGACGTGGAGATGTTGGCCAGGAGCAGCGAGCAGTTGCCGCCGATTGCGGTGCGGTTGGATGCGTTGGGGCGGCGGTTTCACCCGTGATAGTTTGGGGCTCGCCATCGGCCGGAAGCCATCACGGGTCTCGTCTTGACGGCCCGGGCCGCCCCTGGTCCTGAGCGTTCGCTTAGTCTTGCTTGACCAGCTCGACCCTGCGGTTTTCAGCTTTGCCTGCCTCGGTGGTGTTGTCGGCCACCGGGTCAGCCTCGCCAAACCCGGCCGCAGATAACCTCGCCGCGTCGATGCCCTTGGCGGTGATGGCGGCCTCGACGGCCTTGGCGCGGCCGTATGACAGTGTCTTGTTGTGCGCGGGGTCACCGGTGTGATCGGTGTAGCCGTTAATGGCCAGTTTCAACGATGTATTTTGCTTGAGTAACAACAACACTTGCTCGATCTGTGGCTGTGAACCCGGAAGGATGCGGGTCTGGTCAGTCGCAAAGTTGATGTGCAATGCCACCTTGCCGGTTTTATCTATCTGCGCTTTCAGTTCACTGGCCGGCAACAGGCTGGCCGTTATTTGCAGCGGTTTGGTTTCGGCAATCAGCAGGCCGCCGCCGAACGCGTAGCTGCACAAATGAATCCAGATATCGCGGTCGGCGCGATGGATAACAAACACCTGCGCGGCGTTATTCCAAATGTCCCCCAGGCCACTGTTGTATTTGAGCGCGAAGTCCCGCGGCCATTCTTTGATCTTCTGGCCGGGGTCTTCCGGAATCCTGCCATCGAAGATCTTGCTGCCGCCCAACGAGGACACGACGGACTCGAGGTTGCGCTGCAATTCCAGGTCGGAGAACGCCTTGCCCTGCGCGGCGTCGATATGGGCTGACCAGACCTTGCCTTCTACTACTGCCAGGCGATCACCGGTCCAGAAGGGTACCTGATCAAAGTCGGAGACATCGGGCGCGGTGGCGATGACATATCCGTCGGGAAGGGCGATGTAGGGAAAGGCGCCCAACGGCACGTTCGACACCTCAAGACTCGCGGCATCGAATACCTTGTTGTCTGCTCCGCTCTCGAATGACGAGGCTTGAATGCTCAGCCCCAGGGTGACGATTAAAACCAGGGTAGTCGCTGCTGTTTTTTTCACTAACGTCATGTTATTCCCGCAAATCCTTAGCACCCAGGGTGATGGTCGAGCGGATAAAGGGTGCTGCTGTAGTTGGCTGCTTATAAAACCGGGGCTATCGAGATAACTCAATAGCACAGCTGCCCTATTGCATCGCGCTTTGGCGCTGGATCACAGTTGTTCGCGCTCTAATAGGTCTTTTCTACGCTATTCGACGCTGCCGATCGTATTGAACAGGGATGCTTTTTTTGAAACCTATAACCACCAGAAAAATTGAAATGAACGCTGCGCTGGCGATGGCCTTGATCTCGCTGTTAACCACCAGCGCTACCTGGACCGAGGCAGCCGTTGGTGCAACGGCCTCCTCGGCACCGTGTACCAATGAAGCGGATTTCCAGGCCGGCACCGTTGTGGAGTCTGAAAGTCGCGACAACACCTCTGCAGTAACCAATCGTAGTAAAACCGAAACGCTGGGCCATGAAGACTTCGCCGGGGCCAACCCGGTGGCGTCATTACACACCACGTTCATAAGCAATTCGCCGGTGTATTTAACGACCACCTTTGCGCAAATCAAGGACGGCCAGTTGATTCGCTATGGTGATCGGCACGGTGCCGGGCCTTCGTTGACCACGACCCTTTACACCCCTCCTCCCACCACGCCGCTGGATTTACAACCCGGGCAGACAGTCGCCGTCAGTTACAAGAACCAGGTCGTCAGCGGCGGCACCACGCTTGAGTTTGAGGTATCAGAAAAGCTGACCTACCATGGCCGCGAGACGATCAAAACAGCACTCGGGACATTCGAGACCTGTCGCTTCACCAATGAAATTTCCACTGGATCAACGTCCGGTCAACAACCGACCCAGAAGGTCGTGGTGCAGAATTGGTTTGCTGCCGAAGGGCCCTACCGTGGGCAATCAATCAGGTCGACCAGTCTCTCCGGAACGAATGGTGGACAGGAGCGGCTCGTTGAAGTGGTCAAGATGCGATATGAGACGCGAGCCAACTAGGTAGCTTTATGCCCAGGCGCTGAGAAGGAGGATAGCACTGCCCTTCCTGGCAACGGGTTCAAGCACGCTGTTTGTGCCGCAGTTGCATCAAGCAAAATGTACTTAATTGCTTAATGGCCTTTAGTAACTAGTACAGGTGTACTAGTTCAGCTGTTCTATATCATAAGTTGCATGAGTCGGACATGATCAAAGCGTGTTTTCATTGATCTGGACGGGTTGTGCTTGCTGATATGAGTTGCCGAATTGTGGTGGCGGACGAACATCCACTTTATCGAGAGGGCATGACAGGATTACTGGAGTGCTTAATACCTGGAGCAAAAATAAAACAGGCAGGAAACCTGGAGGAAGTCTGGGCTCTCCTGAATCGCTGGCAACCTGTCGCCATGCTGTTTATCGAAGTATATTTGCCAGGGCTTTGCTCCTTGAAAGAGCTTGCAAAACTGTGCGAGGAAAGAGGCACTACTGCAGTCGTTGTTGTTTCGACAGTCGATGACAGCGTGGTCATTACCCGAGTGATGGAGGCCGGCGCCAATGGTTTTATTGGCAAGAACATTTCAGCCGAAGAGGTACGTAACGCCATCAACGATATTCGGAACGGCCAAGTAGTGGTCAAATACGAACCGGCCGAATCGCCATCATTTGAGAGTGATCACGCGATGGGCAAACTGACGTCGCGGCAGCGGGAAGTCTGGCATTTGATCGCACAAGGTAAAACCAACAAGGAAATTGCCGCTGAACTGGAAATCTCTCCCTATACCGTGCGTATTCACGTGTCTTCGCTGATACGTGCCTTGAACGTACCCAATAGAGCAGTAGCCGCCGCGCGTTTCGCGGGGCGCTACACCTGCTAGTCCCTTGATGGATCTACGGGTAACTCACACTTCATTGACTTGACCTGTTCAAGCAATACGTTACGCAGTTCCGGCGGTCGCACGGGTTTGGCCAGTACCGAGATATTGAATGCGTGCAGTGATTGACGGATGCGCTCGATTTCGTGCCCGGTGATGACCAATGCCGGTATCTCTTGACCCCGGAACTCGCGTATTGCCGCGATACATTCGGCCCCCGAGACCTTTGTGCCCAGGTCGAAGTCGGCAATTATGATGTCGCAATCGCTGGCCAGGGTATCCGCATCACTGTGGGTCTCGACGACGCAGCCCCATTTCTCCAGCAGGGCCTTGGTGGCCAGCAACACATTGGCGTCGTCTTCAATCAGGCATATCCGTAGTCCGTTCAGGCGCTCATGGGTGCTTTTCATCCGAGGCGCGATGACCTTGGGGGCGGCATGTTTCAATCCGCTGATTGCAACCTGGGTGCCGCGCCCGGGCGTGGAGCGAATATGTACATCGACATTGAGCAACTGGCTGATGCGCTTGACGATGGACAAGCCCAACCCCAGGCCCTCGACATCCTTGTCGCGTGCGTGGCGCACCCGGTAAAACTCTTTGAATACGTCCGGCAGATGTTCGGCGGCGATACCGCAGCCCTTATCGTAAACCACCACGGCCAAGCCCTTTGCCTGGCGTCTGACACCGATCAGCACGGGCTCTCCCGATGCGTACTTGATCGCATTGGACACCAGGTTCTGCACCATGGTGGTCAACAGCCCCGCATTGACATTCACCCAGTGCTCGCAAGGGCGCAGGCGCAGTTCAATCCCGGCCCAGCGCGCGGCCTCGGTGTTCTGTTTGACGACCTCCTGCAACAGCGCGCCCAGGTTCACCGGTTCCGCTCGCGGCTCCAGCTTTCCGTTGTCGAGGGTGTAGATATCCAGGATCGAACGGAACAGTTGAGAGACGGTATGCAGCGAGCGGTCGATGTTGTCTACCAGGCGCAGTTCTTCGCCGCCCAAATTCGCGTCACGCAGGCACGCGGTGAACAGGCCGATGGAGTGGATGGGCTGGCGCAGGTCGTGGCTGGCCTGGGCGAGAAAGCGTGATTTCTCCTGATTGGCGGCGATTGCCTCTTCCGATGCGATACGCGTGCGCTTGAGCAGAATGTGCGCATAGGCCGGTACTACGATGGTGGTCACGATCAGCATCAGGAACATGTAGGGCTGTGCGCGCCAGAAGGGGTTGAACAAGAAAATAACGATAAGGGTGGACAACGCGATCACGGTTGCCAGGGCCAGATAGTGTGAGCCGAAACGCATGCCATTACCCAGGGTTACCCAGAGCAGCGCGGCATAGATAGGCAATGCACCTTCGCCTCCCAGCACCATGGCGAAAGCGATACCGGTGTAGTCATGAAGCATGGAGAGCAAGCGCCGCCAAAAAAAGTGTCCTGGCCAGCGCTTGATCGCCATGCGCAGGAATATCGACACCACGATGAATGTCGAGATATACACGATGATGGGCGTGTAGGCTGCGGTATCGCTGGGGCGCAGCCCGCTCAGTACGATGATGTACAGCAGCGCACAGGCGCTGACGGTCAGGCGTAACGTGGCCTGATTGAGTTCGCTGTTCTTTTCCACGCGTTCAACCTCATGGACCATGGGGGATGCATCGCTGGATGCCGCCCCCTTGAGAACAATAAGGCGTAGGTTGGCGTGTTAAGGCATCAAACGACACAGCGTGTCGTATCAGAAGTGGAACGTGTCAGTAAAGCCTGTAGTAATCCACCACGTCATCCACGAAGTAGATTATCAACCTCGTTCCCTTGGTCTGGCTTTGAGCTTTTTTCGTGCCCGTCACACTGCCGACATCATTGGCGACACCCTGAGCCTTGGACACTTGCGACGAGGCGTCGTACATCTTCAGGCTTGTCTCGGTCGAGACATATTTGTGGGCCAGGGTCATGTACTTTTCCAGGCCCTCCTGGTTTTTATCATAGGTCCAGTTGGACCCATTGCTTCTGCTCGTTGAATCAAGTTCCTCTTCGGCTGGAGCGCCGAACAATTGCGTCACCTGAGTCTTTGTAGTTTTTCCCGGGATGATGGTTTTCTTCAGGTAAGCAACATCGTACTTTTGTGCTCCCGGATTTAAGGAATTCATCAAATCCCCAGTGTTAGCACAGCCTCCCAGGCCTGCGGTCAGTATGCACAGCGTGAATCCGATTCTAAGTAGTTTTCCATATTTCAAGCACATAGACTTACCTTGAGTTGTGATTAATACCATTCCATTTCGACCGGATGCACGGTGAAGTTGACACAACGTAGTGCAACTAATCGAGCCTTTGGATTCACAGGCGGGCAAACACACTGGAACACTTCAACGCTGAAGTTAAAGTGCATTCCGGTGTGCGCTCGGGCTCAAAGCCTTTAAGACTTTTTCGAGCGTGTACAGCTTATGAGGGCGCGTGAGCTGACGCCATAGTACAAGTGTGCTATAGGCGACCAACAGGGACTTGTCTAGCATAGCCAGATGGACATTAATGGCTTGAATCAATGTAATGAATTGCTCGCCAGTTGATGTAATGCCCGATTATTGAAGCCGCATGAATGGAGTCGAAATATGAAATCATGGATCACCGTCTTATCCATTCTGATGCTGTCCGGGTGTGCGGGTTCTCCCTTGAGTAATCTGGTCATGAACCAGCGTTATCAAACGACATCGGACATTACTGCTTCATGGGTAGGTGCATCCGAAGATGAGTTGGTGACGTCATGGGGGGCGCCGAAAAACAGCCATGGCCTCAGTGATGGCAACTCGAAAATCATCGGCTACGACTACGTATGGCTTACAAACGGCAGCCATTCGATGGAATGGGGTTATGTGCCTGATTACGCCCGTTGCGAACAGCGGTTCATGATTGAAAAGGGCGTGGTGACCCGCTGGTATTCATCTGGCGACTGTCCAAAAAGGCCTAAAGGCGCCAAGTTGATCCCCGGTAACACCCCCGTGCCCCAACCCACGCTCTAATGGTCACTGCACCGTCTTGATTCACGTATCGAGCTTGCCCGGCCACCCACTGGCACCGGGAAAGTTACTGAATTGAGCCGCCGCCGCCGCACGGGTGGGCACACCCAGGGATTTAAGCAGAGTGGAAACATGGATGCGTACGGTGAACGGGGAGATACCCAGTTGCTTGGCTATTTCCTTATTGGTCTTGCCCGCCGCAACCAGGCCGAGCACTTGCCGCTGGCGGGCGGTGAGTGAGGCAAGGCTTGGGTCCAGCAGGGGATTTTCGGGGTTGTACTTCACCACGACCTCCCCTTCCCGAATCGCCAGGATGGCTTCGGCAATGCCTGCCGGATCAACGTTTTTGCCGATAAAGCCATCAGCACCTTGGGCGATGACCTGGGAAATAATGTCCAGGTCATCGACCATCGACACCACAATGATCGAGGTGCGCTTGAACTCGTTGCGCAGCTGGCCTATGACCTGCATAGACGTGATACCGGGAAAGCGCAGGTCCAGAATCAACGAATCAACTTCTGCGCCCGCACGCGCCAGCGCCAGTACTTCATCCAGATTGCCCGCCTGCTCTATCATCGCTGTCGGCATAAGCCGTTCTATGGTTCTCAGCATACCTTCGCGAAACAGAGGATGGTCATCTGCCACTATGATTCTGTGCGTCATGTCAAGGTCCATCTCACCTCAGGTCCGGCGCATCGTAACGCAAACTGTAACGCCAGGTTTCAACTTTTAAGCGACTTCTTACCCTGGAGAATCGCAATGAACATGACGGAAAAGAACAGTGAACTGGACCAGGCCACGTTGCGGTTGACGGTCAGCACCTGTGCTTCGCTGTACATCTTTGTGGTGGCCCTCCTTCCTTCAAGTGACTTCGCCACCTATGTACCGATCATGTGGTACATGGCGTTTTTCATCAGCGTGGCAGTCCCCCTGCGCATGGCGATCAAGCGCTGGCCAGGGCACTTTTTCTGGCGCCGATTGTTCGCCATGGCCCATGACTATACCGGCATCGCTTTCGCCATGATCGTGGGTGGAGAAGGCGCGTTGCCGGTTTATGCCGCGTTGCTCTGGGTCACATTGGGCAATGGCATGCGCTTTGGCTCGCGCTACTTGACCGCCGCGACACTCATCGCGCTGAGCATGCTGGTCATGATCTTCATGCTTACCCCCTTCTGGCGCGCACAGCCCTACATGTTCCTGATGCTGATCGTGACCACCATCGTAGTGCCGGCCTATGCGCATATTCTGCTCAAGCGCACTCGCATAGCATCGGAAGAGGCAATCGCCGCCAATCAGGAGAAATCACGCTTTCTCGCCCAGGCCAGCCACGACCTGCGCCAGCCCATCCACTCCATCGGCCTGTTCACCGCGTGCCTGCGGGACGCGAATTTGGGCGGCGAAGAACTGCGCCTGGTAGACAACATCGACCGCTCGCTGCATACCGTCTCTCAACTGTTCCGTTCGATCCTGGATATCTACACCCTCGACAACGGAAAGCTGGAGCCGCAAGCGGAGCCGGTGAACCTGGGCGCGCTGCTGCGGGACGTCGTCAAACAGAACACCGAGGCCGCGCGCTGGGCCGGGGTTCAACTGCGCCTGCGCCCTTGCGAGCACTGGGTGAATGTCAATGCGGGGCTGTTGACCACCATGGTGCAGAACCTGGTGTCAAATACACTCAAATACGCGTCCGGCCAACCGGTCTTGATCGGTGTGCGTCCCAGAGGCAAGGGCTTGGCCATTGTTATCTACGACAAGGGACGCGGCATCGCCGCTGAACATCTGCCGGACGTATTCAAGGAGTTTTACCGGGTGCGCCACGCACGCGACAAGGATGTCGAGGGCCTGGGGTTGGGCTTGTCCATCGTCAAGCGCATCAGCCAGTTGCTCAATCTGGATATCCAGTTGGACTCCCGACTCGGCCAAGGCACCCGCGCCACTATCCAACGCCTGGAAAGCGTCGCGCCGGGCACCGAGACACAACGGCCAGCGCCCACGCAAAGCCGTCTACAGGGTCTGCGGGTATGCCTGGTGGAAGACGATTCCAACGTACTGATGGCGACCTCGGCCTTGCTGGAAAAATGGGGATGCGAGGTAGAAAGTCATAGCGATGGACTGAACGTGACCACGGAATGCGACATCATCATTGCCGACTTCGACCTGGGCCCTAGGATTTCAGGCGCCGAGTGTATCGCCGCGATTCGCGAACAGCGTGGCTGGGAAGTACCGGCCATGATCATGACCGGCCATGAAATCGAGCGTATCCGCAGCACATTGATCCACATGAATATCTCCATCCTGTCCAAGCCCGTGCGTCCGCCTGAATTGCGAACGACCCTGCTCGAACTGACCAAGCATTTCGCCAGGGAAATGAGTTAGCTGGAGGATGTCCATGCCCGGATATATCCGGGTGCGGCGGTGTGTGGAATGCACGCCTATCATTAGCGCGGCTTGCCATTCGCCTGTCGGTTTGCGGCGAGGTAATAGGTCACTTGTCGTATTGATGTCGCTGGCTCCCCGTTATCCAATGCGCCTGAGGAACGTGCTGCGCTGAATCAACGTTGTTTCAGCGCAGGCCGATCCTCCGCTGCCTTGATTCAGATACCGTTCAATTAAGCGTAAGGAGTGTCCCAGCCGAAAGACGGGCGGTTGGTTTTGACAACCGCGCCACCTTGACCGACTCGGGCCACACAGCGATCAAGTGATAGAGGGAGTTTTTATGAAAGACAATATGAAGAAAGTACGTTCGACCATCGCATTAGCATTGGCTCTCTCAGCAGGCCTTGCGTTCAGCGGTACGGCCAGCGCCTTTACTTTTGAACATGGATGGAGTTGCCAGAATAAGTGGTACCAAATGGGACTTATTGAACTGATTGCTTGCGGAGGTGGAGGCGACGGTTGATCTGCCTGGGCCTTTTTCAGGCATATGAAGGAGCGGCAGTTTATTAACGTTTCACACACACAAACAACGCATTGCCGGTCACGCCCGCCCAGGGCGTGATCCGTTCATAGTCATGCTCGAACACCTGCACCTCAAAGTACGGCTGTAACAGCCCCTGCAACTCCGTGAAACTCAGCGCCACCATGGTGTGCTCATCCTGCCAGGCCTGGGTCACACCCGCCGTGGTCTTCTCGATACTCAGGCGCAGCGCCTGCTGCTCCCCTTCTCCGCGGTAATGCCAGCCGGAGCCAAAGGTGAAATGACTGCCTTCAAACTCCACGCTATGGCGTACCAGCAAGCGGTTGTCGATATGCAGTTTGTCCACCGCGTTGAAGCAGAACACGCCCTTGTCGGCGAGTGCGTCGTGCACGCTGGCGAGGCAGGCGCGCAGTTGGGCCAGCCCGGGGTTGTAGTGGGTCGAGTACAGGAAACAGGTGATCAGGTCTTGCGGTTCGTCCACCTGGAAGCCGGCCATGTCCTGGCGGCTGAACCGTGCCTCGGGGCAACGCAGTTGGGCGAGGTCCAGCATCGGTTGGCTGATGTCCAGGCCGGTGCTGCGGTAGCCGAAGTCGAGGAAGTGCCGCACATGGGGCCCGGTGCCGCAGGCAAGGTCCAGATGGCGGCGCCCCTCATTGCCGAACAACTGGTGCAGGCGGCGCACGCTGTGGCTCTGCGCGCGGTAGTCGATGTCGGCGCACATTAGGTCGTAGTAGATGGACAGGTCGGTGTACAGCGCGTTGGAGGACATAAGTGGCCAGAGGGTTCGGCGGGAATTTCGCGCCGGCATGGTAACCCAGTCCTGGGTGTAAACCGCTACACTCGCCCCTCAACCATCCGCCAAGGAGGCAACCATGAGCGTTCGCGGTCAAGACCGACAGATCGACAATATCGAGTTCAACGTGGGCGACATCGCCCGCAGCAAAGCCTTCTACGGCGCGGTGTTCGGCTGGGCATTCGTCGACTACGGCCCCACCTACACCGAGTTCAGCGATGGCAGGCTGACCGGCGGGTTCACGACCGCAAAGCCCGTTCGACCGGGTGGCCCGCTGGTGATCCTGTACGCGGATGATCTCGAAGGCACGCAGCAGCGGCTCAAATCCGCAGGCGCCGTGATCAGCCGCGAGACCTTTTCGTTCCCCGGTGGCAGCAGGTTTCACTTCATTGACCCGGATGGTTATGAACTGGCGGTGTGGACCGCTCAGCCGTAGCTGGCCGCAACACCAGGCGTGGAAGCGCAGTCGCGCTCCCACAGGCCGGCGAGCGCCGCTATTGCAACGGCACATAAATATCGGTCTGCCATTGATCCTGCGGTGTCTCGGGGAAAATGCTCAGGTATTCGAAAAACAACGGCTGGTCCCGAAGCTCCTCGCCGCTGCCAGGCAGCCAGTCGCGGTAGATCGGATAGATCGACTCTGCGATGTGATCCGGCGAACCCACATGACGCACCACCACACAGCGCCCGCCGGGGATGACGCGTTCAGTGACGCCGAACTCATTCGCGGCCAGCGCCTGGTGAATCTCGCCGCAAATGGCAAACCGGAACTCGTCGGCCGGGGTCGTATCAGGATTGTCGAAGGGAATACCGAAGCTGCGACTTGAAGCCACCGGCGACTGCCCGCTGTGCATGCGCCACGCAATGAATGTCTGCACGCTTTCATTCACGCGCCCTGGGGCGCCGCGGTGCTCGAATGCGGCCACCTTGACCGCAGGAAACTCCACAATTCGTACCTGCATGATGATGCTCCTGGAAAAGTAAGGGACGCTGAATACCCCGCGCCAGAGCTGCCAATCCGGTCGTTTCCGGAATGCGCTCGGCGCCATGCCGAACGCTCGCCTGAACGCCCTGGCAAAGGCTTCAGGACTTTCGAAGCCGGCCCCCAGCGCCGCCTCCAGCACCGAATAATCAGCGCGGGAAGACAAGTCATGTGCCGCGCGGCGCAGGCGCATCAGTTGCACATAGCGCGCAACCGGCATGCCCACGAACGCGGTGAATTGCCGATGGAAGTGAAACACCGAAAAATGCGCCACCTCGCTCAGCGCCTTCACCGACAAGTCACCTTCAAGATTCGCGTCGATATAAGCGAGTACGGCGTCGAAGCGCTGTGTGTAGGCGGCGTTGCCTGGCAAGTCAGACACGGGTTGCAAGCTCCGGGATAGGCGTTGGACGATAGGATCGACTATACCGACAGCCTGCGCCTAGCCGTGCTTGCTGAGGTGGATGTGCCAGCACGGATTCACAAAGGAAGCCTGGCAATCACCTTGATCTCGAACTGGTACCCATACAGCCACGTAACCCCCACGCCAGTCAGCGTCGGGTGCGGCGCTTCGTCCCAGAACTCCGGCACCACCTTCCAGATCGTCTCGAACCTGGATTCGGGATCGACGATAAACACCGTCACATCGATCACATCGTCAAAGGTGCAGCCGGCAGCCCCCAGGATCGCATTCAGGTTGTTGAACGCCAGACGGACCTGATCCTCCAGATCGGGCTCGGGCGAGCCGTCTGCATGGCTGCCGACTTGGCGTGCTGTGGTTGCCCAGCTACATGTCGAAAGCCTTCGAGGACCGGGGCGAATTAGTGCCCTTGTTCAAGGACTGGCACCTTGATCCGATGCCGCTTTACGTGGCCTTTCCGCCGAACCGGCATATCAGCCTGAAGCTGCGCGTGTTTATCGAATGGGTGGCTGAGTTGCTGGCCGTGCATGCGCCTGTCAGTGGGCGACAGGATGGGTGCTGATGGACGCGTGTATGGGTTCGCTGATCGACCTGAACAACCAACCTCTACGGCCTTTCAAGGCTTCTCTTCAGTCGGCGCAGATGACTACTGACGATCACTTTATGGGCGAGCCCTACCGGTAACATGTAGATGCGTCCATAGAGGTTATGCGTGACGACCGATGATGTGATGGTGAGCACACGATCTGTTATCGAAAGGCAGATCATGACATCCAGATGCCTGTCACGCTCGGTAAGAACCAGGATATCGGAGGCGCTGTGCTCCACCAGAAAGAAATCCAGGTGTTCGCCTGCGTGTACCGTTTTTCGCGCAACGCCGGAGAACCCGCCGATTCGCCTCACACCGAATAACGAAGAAATTGCGTCCCTTATTCGGAAAGCCAGCCGCATGGCCAGTCCCGGCTCAGCCGTTGTGATGTTCCACGCGTCAAGCATGGTGATTTCAACGGGGAGCTGAACCGACCTAATGTGGTAGTAATCGAGCTCCGACAGTGCACGCAACGTGTGGGCTGGTGATGTGATAGGCAATTTTCATCCCGTCCAGTGGGCCAATTTTCATTCCCGATAACATCCGAGGCTGAGTGTTATGCGGCTATGTTACGTCAATGTACAGCCGCCATGAACGTCCCCTCCCTGTCCCTTCCCCTGTGTATCGCAAGTGGGCGAACATATCCCCGCCATAGTATGGTTGCGGCCCCCAACCCTCACAGGATATGAAGGTTACCCATGCGTTTACTGTTTCCCCTGGCCGTCAGCTTGACGCTGATCGGCTGCGCCACCACCAAGACCGACGTTCGCAACGAAGCACACATCAGCCGATATGACCCGACCACTACCGCGCGTGTCCGCCTGATCACCGGTGACACCACCCACGCCGGCTTTATCAGTGGCCAGACCTGCGAGATGTTCTACAACGAGTCCCTGCTGACCAAAACCCCCGAAGAAGCCGGATGGCAAACAGCCCATGTCGACTCGGCGGGGCTCTACCCTTTCCGGGCGACAGACCGCCAGAACAGCGTGATTGGCATGCCTGCCAGCAAGGCGAGCAAAGCCATCAATCAATCGCCCAAGGTGTTTGACGAACATGTCATCCCGGCCGGTAAACCCTTTATTGCAGGGTTCGCCATGGGGGGATCGCAGCTATCCTGCTTTCCCGCGCCCGTCACGCTTATCTCCGAGCCCGGTAAAGACTATGAAATGGAACTTCAAATGATGAAAATCAGCACGTTCAAGGCCGGCTGCGTGATTGCCGTCCGCCAGCTCTCCACCCAGGCCGACACCACCGTAGAAACGCCGCTGAGACCGCAGGTGTGTGCCAAAACACCGTCGGGCTGGTACACCGTGACCCCAGCGCCCTTGCCTTGATCGCCCCTGGGCAGTTGTTGAACGGCAGTTGCATTTGACTCAATGGTTTTCCTCACACTCATACAGGGACAGACATGGGCATTTTGGATCGATTGTTTGGTGGACGCTTTACCATGCCTCCTCCCGAGGAAACCAACCTCAGCGCTTCAGCGATCATGAAAGAGCTGCGGCCCGAGCGCAGCGACCCCTCCCAGAAAAAAGCCCTCGAAGCCTTTGCCCAGGCGCTGGTGGCGACCACGGCGGAAAAAGAAGGCGCCAGACTTGTCCGCCGCGTTATGCGCAGATACGCGATGGGAGATGACCCCTGCAGTGCCCTCACCGAAGGTTTCCTGAATGACGCCAAGGGGCAAAAACTCGAACACCTTGTACTCCTCAGCGTGGATTGGAGGGGCTATGACGTGTTTGAGTATCTAGCGCCCTTTCTGGTCAGCGCCAGTGGCTTGAAGACGCCCTACGCCTATGTACGGGAAAACGCTACCTCCATGCCACAGGTTCTCGATAACTTTGATCAGTGGCTCGCCCGGTTCGGTAAACGGTTTCTTCACCTGGATTCCGGAGGTGAAAATTACGACGGTTTCATTGTTGACACGGATCGACTCGAAGACGTTATCGAGCTGGCTGGACGAGCGGGAATCCACGTGCGTCTTGAGAGCTTCTGACTCTGCGGCGGGGTGAGGGGCTTCTGCAGAACCTGTTCAATCAAGCCCTCGCCCGATGAATGTCCCTGCCCCGGCCGCTATCCGATCAGGTTTTCCCTTTCCCGATCATTGCGGCCTTGGACCTGGAGCCCTGATCCCCCCTCGGGCGTTCAGCCCGCTGTTTTTGCTCCTGCTTGAATTGCTGCTGCCAGCGCGCCAGCGCCTCAGCCCCGTCCGATGCCTGCACGGCCCATGGCGTCGACGCGATCATGCCGAAAAGCGTCCAGATAAGGAGTTGCTTCATTTCATCTCACCTTGGTTGTTTGAACTGGAATGGATGCGGATATCCGCGTTGGTAATGCTTGAATAGGTGTCGAGCAGCCCGGCTAAATCCTGGTAGCCAGCCGCCAGAGCGTGAGCCCCCAGCCGGGTCAATGATCTCGACGTCCGACGTGCCTGAGCCGCGCTGATCGCGGGAGTGGAGGCATACCGTGAAATACGCCGCTCGCCCCTTTGCGCACATTTGGCGATTGCTGAGTCAGGTTCCAGCTCCCGTGTCTGGCGTTGCAAAGTCAGCAGCCGGCGGCTCAATTGAAGGGACACAGAGCCGGCGCCGCCCGCCGGTTGGTGACCAGCGCCCAAGAGTGCCTGCAAGGCAACCAATCGGTGCTGTTGCCGGGCCTGCCACTTGAGCAGGTCCATGCGGCGCCCGTGCCGGAGTAAGCGCCGGGTGTCCCTGTGCAGCGCCTGGGTCAGGACGTGTACATGGCGGGCGGATTGCCCCGGCAGTAGCTGGAAGGCCAGCAGGCAGATGGCAAGCGCTACCAGCCAGGCGAGCGCTTGATTGGCGAAGTCCGTGAAGTCGTACTGGGCCGTGCCGCCGGTGCCGACGAGGGTGTTGAACGCGATCAGGTAGGCAATGCCCTGCAAGGCGTGGCGCGGCCGGGTGGTGGCATGAATGCCGACGGTCCAGAAGGCGATCAGCACGACGCTGAGCAACGCGAACCCGCTGATGTGCGGCAACACCAGGAACTTGCACGCCGCTGCCGTTACGATGCCGTACAGCGTTCCCTCGAAGAAACGGCCGATGCCTTGAGCGGGCGCCGGGCTGGTGGCCAGCAAGGTGCAGCACGGGCCCAACACTGCCAGCAAGGTTGGCCCCTGGTCCCAGGCGCTCAGGTACCAGACCGCAGCGGTAGCAAGCGTGGCCGCCAGGGCGCGTAGACCGTTGCGCAGCGCGTCGCCGTAATGGCGGTGGAACCCCACGGCGCGGGCCGGCGTCCGGGGCGCGCGCTCAAGGCAGGCAAAGCTCAGCAAGGCGCTGGACAGGTCTGCCAATTGTTCACTCAAGCACTGCTGGCTTTGACGGTTTTCATGGGCCTGGGCGAGGCAGTGCTGCATCTCCCGGACATGCTCGGCTGCCGCGGAAAAACCCGGCTTTGCGTCGGCCAGCTGTTGCAGTTGCGCGCCCATTCGAACGAGGGAAGGCAAGCCACCGTGGTTGAGCGGTGACTCGTCCAGGATCACCCCGTGCACATACGCAAGCCCTGCCTGCAGGGTCGCGAGCCTGGAACGGATCAGGCGGGACTCACCTCGGCCGATCCCGAGAAGCTCGTCCACCTTACTCACCTCGATGGCGAGTTGGCCCTGCGCACTAGCCAGTTGCGCGCCCTGCTCCCCCTCAATTCGCAAGGCCAGCAATTCCAAGGTACGGGCGGCGATGTCCTCAAGCGTCTTGTTCAGTTTGGACTCGACGGTCTTGCGGCTGAACAACGTCGCCACCAGACTCAGGCTCAACACCCCGAGGACCACGGCCGTGCCCCGCGCCACGATATGCTCGAAACCTTGCTGCGGGGCGACAATGGCCGGGCCCAGGGCAAGGCAAACCGTATAGCCTGCGACCACTGCCGCCGTGGCCTGGTAGTGCCGAAGCACGGTCATGGCACCGACACAAAGGCCGAGCCACACCCCGATCCCGAGGATGAACAGCAGCATTTTTTGCGCGAACAGGCCGGTCAGGACCAGGGCGGCGAGCAACCCCACCAGGGTTCCCAGAACGCGATTGAAGCCCTTGCCGACCACCGCGCCCTGCAGCGGATGGATCAGCAGCAACACGGTCGAAGCCGCCGAGAACGGCGCCTCCAGGTGCAATTGGAAGCCCAGCCACAGGGCCAATGTCGCCGCCGCAAGACTGCGCAGCACATACCCCGAGGTCTCGGGCGACCATGCCCCGAGCATTCGCAGTGCACCGGCCATCACATGAAATCCTGCAGCCACTGGGTAAGCCGCCAATGGGGGGCGGCCCCCGCCTCGGCGACCTCGATACTCGCGGTCATCCCCGCCGCCAGCTCCACGCCCGGTGGCACCTTGTCCAGCTCAATCCGAACCGGCACACGCTGGGCCAGGCGTATCCAGCTGAACGTAGGAGCCACCTGGGGCAAGCCGCTGTTACTGCGCAGCTCGTTGCCGTCGGCAATGCCTCTGCCGAGACTCGCCACATGCCCTTCAAGCAGCGGTGCAAAGCCCATGAGCTTGATGGACGCCGCGGCGCCCACGCGAACACCGGGCAGCTTGGTCTCCTCGAAGTAAGCGGTGACCCAGAAGCTATGGCTGTCGACCACAAAGATATTGGTATCGCCCGCCGCCGCGTAGTCACCCGGCTGCAGCCGCAGCTGGGTCACATACCCGTCGACCGGAGAACGAACCGTCGTACGCTGCAGATCCAGCTGCGCGTGGGCCAACTGGCTCTGGGCCGCGTCCAACCGCGCCCTGGCCACCGCCAGGTCCCGGGCCGCATTGTCGGTCTCCTCCCGCGCAATCGCATCGCCGAGTTGCTGGCGACGGCTGAGCTGTGAGCGGCGCTGTTCGAACACACTGCGCGCCTCGGCAAGCTCGGCCGTTCGCTGTTGCCGGGCCAGCAGATAGGCGCTGCGGTCGATCTGATACAACAACGCGCCCTTGGCGACCCACTGGTTGTCCTCGACCAGCAGTTGTTCAACCTGGCCGGACACTTCGGGGGCAATGCGGATGACTTGCGCACTGACCCGCCCGTCCCGTGTCCAGGGGGCCAACTCATAGGCGCGCCACAACTGCGTACACAGCAGCAGTGCGGTCAAGCCGAGCACCAGGGTGACGAGGGTCTTGAGCAGGTGTTTGATCGTCATCGCCCGCGCCTCAAAACTTCAGCACAAGGATCGAGAGAACGATCAACGACATGCAGAAACGCGCCATGCTCGGGTGCCAGGCCCAGTCCAGCCAGGGCCGCATGATCCGCTCCAGCAGTGCGTAAACCACGGCGGTAACGCCCAGGTAGAGCAAGAAAGGCGGCAGGTAGAGGTGGGCAATCGTGATTTCGCTCAGCATCGTTGAATCTCGCAGTCGGCAATGGCCTTGCTGACGATGGTAGGGACTGCAAGGCTGTGCCGATATTGAGTATGCTGCCAAGATATAATCAAATTCAGACAATCGAGGTGGCGCGACGTGGACGAGACACATCTCTACGGGGTGGATCAATTCGAACTGGACAGTTTCGACCAGCCCGCAGTGGCGTTGATGCTGGGGAGTCAGCGAAACGACACCGAATTCCCCGTCCATACCCACCGCAAAGGCCAACTGGTAGTGGCGTATCACGGCGGCATCGTATGCACCGTAGAGGATGGCGTGTGGATGGTGCCGTCGGGGTTCGGCGTATGGATCCCGGGCGGTATTGCCCACAGCAACCGGGTGACCGCCAACGGCAAGATCGGCTATCTGTTCGTCGAGCCCGGTGCGGCCGCGCTACCGCACACATGCTGCACGCTGGTGCTGTCACCGCTGGTCCTGGAATTGATCCTGCACCTGAGCGCCCAAGCCCAGGACTATCCGCCGGCGTCCGCCAATGCACGCGTGGCGAGCGTGCTCCTCGAACAGTTGGAACTGGCCCCCTCGGAACAGCTGTACCTGCCGCTTCCGGCCACAACGCAGCTGCGTTTCATCGCACGGGGGTTGGCCCAGGCCCCGTCAAATCGCTGCACCATGGCCCAATGGGCACGCCAGGTCGCCATGAGCGAGCGCTCCCTGGCGCGCTTGGTTAAAAGCGAAACTGGGCTAACCTTTGGCCAATGGCGCAAGCAATGGCAAATCATCGTGGCCTTGCAGAGCCTGGCCGAGGGCGAATCCGTGCAACGCACCGCCGAAGCCCTCGGGTACGAGTCGGTCAGTTCGTTCATCAGTATGTTTCGCAAGACTCTGGGCTCGCCGCCGGCGCGGTACATGCGGCGTACCGCAACGCGTTAGCAGGGATCCGGCTGGCTGATGAAGCTTTACCCGTCGAACGGTCTAAATTTGCAGAATGACGTGCCGATAGGCTGGATGTAACCCAAGGAGGCGGTTTCCCATGTTCAATACAAAAGCCAAGAACCAGCTTCACGCCCAGGCAGCCGAGCTGTTGGAACTGCGCCAACTGCGCGATGGCCTGAACCGTGAAATGCTGACGTTGAGTATCGACTCGACATTCAAGATCACCGCATGCAACGACAACTTTGCCAAGTCGTTGGGCTACACCCCGGAGCAACTTCGAGGCCGTGCCATGGCCGAGATCGTGCCGCAGTACGTCTCCAAGCTGCCCTGCTTTCATAATTTTCGAGCGGCGGTCGCCGCTGGCAAGTCCATTACCGACGATTACCGCTACCTGCATGCCGACGGCTCATTGATATGGCTGCATGCACATTGGCAGCCGATTACGGATGCGAGCGGCCAGCTGAGTCATGTCACCTGCTATGCAACGAACATTACCGCCCGGGTAGAAAAAGCCTCGGAAAACACCTCTTTCATCCAGGCATTGCTGCGCTCGACGGCGGTGATCGAGTTCGACCTCTCCGGGCATGTCATCACCGCCAATGAACAGTTCCTGCACGCCATGGGCTACAGCCTGGAGCAAGCCAAAGGCAGCCACCACCGGATTTTCTGCAAGCCGGAGGAAACCTCGTCGCAGCACTACAAGGATTTCTGGGCAACCCTGAACAGGGGCGAGTTTGTAGCCGGCCGATTTGAACGCGTTGACAGCCGCGGCCAGACCGTGTGGCTGGAAGCAACCTACAACCCGGTGTACGACACTGAAGGCGCACTGTGCAAGGTGGTCAAGTTCGCCACGGTGGTCTCCGACCAGGTTGCCCGGGAACAGGAAGTCAGTGGCGCGGCGCAAACCGCATTTGAAATTTCCCGGCAGACCGATGTCAGTGCCGAGCGCGGAGCCGTGGTGGTCAACGACACGATGCATACCATGCATAAAATCGCCGCTGATATGCAGGCGGCTGCCGGCGGAGTCGAAGCCCTCGGAAAACAGTCACTGCTGATCAGTTCGATCATTCAGACCATCAGCAGCATTGCCCAGCAAACCAACCTGCTGGCATTGAATGCCGCGATTGAAGCCGCCCGTGCAGGCGAGCAAGGCCGAGGCTTTGCGGTGGTGGCTGATGAAGTGCGGCAACTGGCCGGGCGCACCAGCACGGCGACGGAAGAAATCGCCTCGGTGGTGCTGCAGAACCAGAAACTGGTGGATGAGACCGTCGCCGAAATGGCCAACAGCAAATCCCAGGCAGAGCAAGGTCTTGAACTCGCCACGCAGGCAGGCCAGGTCATTGTGGAAATTCAGGACGGCGCCAAGCGGGTGGTCGACGCGGTGGGCAGGTTTGCGAATCAGGTGGCTTAGCTTGCCCGCAGTGGCGCAGGCGAATTCGATAGCGATGACATAGCAATCAATGGTGGCCACTGTGGGGCTGTCTTTTGAGGGTTGGATGCAAGGGAACTATTTGCTGTACGCCTGCCCCAGATTCAATGCCTGGGATGCCTGCAACAACCAGCGACTAAAGTGGAGCTTTTTTTCGGATCAATGCTTGTTCTCATGGCGCAAGCGTTCCGGTGTTGTCCCGGTCCAGCCGTGAAAGGCGCGAAAGAAAGAGTTGGGGTCGTCGTAACCCAGCAAGAATGAAATCTGCGTGTAAGGCAGCTCTGAATTGCGGATGTAATGGCGGGCCAACTCTTCACGTAGTCCGTGCAGGACTTGCGAAAAGCTTGTTTTCTCCTCGGCGAGTCGTCGTTGCAAGGTGCGCCGACTGACTGCAAGTTTGCGTGCGACCTCATCAGCACCTGTAATCCCACTTGGCACCAGCTCAAGCAGAACACTACGCACTTGGCTGGCTATGGATGAGTCTCTGGTCAGCTCGGCCAGCCGCTCCTGCAGCTTCGGCTCGAACAGTGCCCACATGGCCTGGTTTTCTGTAATAAACGGGCGCTCGGCGTCGGCGCGGGAAAACTCCAGGCCAATGCTGTCACCTAACTCCAGGGTACAACCAAAGAACTCTTCGTATGCCAGTTTCGGTTCGAGCGTCCTGGGGGAAATGACACGCAGCGGCACGACAACCTGTCGCGTCGCCATGCGTGCAATCTGGACGAAATAACCCAGTTCCACAGCGATCAACGCGGTGGCGGGCTGCTCGCTGGTCGCGCCGAAGTGGATGCCCAGGCGCAGCCGCTCCGGGTGTACCTCGATGTCCAGGTGCATTGGACCGATCAGGGGTTTGAATTGCTGAATACGCTGGGATGCGACAATCAGGTTGGGGCTGCAAAATGCCGCGAAAGTCGCCGGGTCGAACATTTCTGCTGAAAAATTACGCAGTATGCGCAGCGGTAACTGCGCATCACCGAGCAATATTGTCAGCGTTTCCCATAGCCGAAAGTAATCCGCGCTCGCCAGGCTGGCATCGCGTCGTTCGAACAGGTCTTTAGGCAGTTGCGCCATAGCCAAGAACTCGCGGACCGGGACGCCCAGGTCTGCGAGCAGTACCTTCCAGCCTGACGAGACGGAGAATCGTTCCATAATGTGATCAACGTGCCTTTATGCGGCCACTTTCTATCAGCTGCGCGAAGAAATCATTCATGGAGTCCTGCATCGGACGATAGCTCACACCCAATATCTCACGGCTGCGACGATTGTCCGCTCGCCATGGCAGGTCAACATTCAGGCTGATCATTTTGCGCGTGAGTCCCTTGTTCATAAGTGGCCCGACCGTCCAGACCAGCCACTTGGGCAGCTTGCGACGAGGGATTGGATAGCGCGCACCATAGCGTTCCAGCAGCGTCTCAGCCATCTTCAGGAAGCTGGTGTTATGCCCTGATACGATGAAGCGCCCTTTGGCCTCTGGGACAAAACCGCCCCGGAAGTGGGCCTCCGCAAGATCCCTGACATCGACGACACCGAAGCCGATGTCAGGCACGCCCATCTTCAGGGTGCCGTCGCCCATCTGACGAATGAGGTTGAAGCTTTCGGAGGTACCGTTGGGGTTCACTCCTGGCCCGATCACCAGCGAAGGGTTGATGGTTACCAGGTGCCAGCGATCCTGTTTCTTTGCAATGGACCAAGCCTCTTTTTCCGCCAGCAGCTTCGAATAGGAATAGGCCTGATGATCGACCGAGGAGCTGGTGTTCCAGATTTCTTCAGTGAACAGCCCTTCTGGGGTCTTGGCCAGGTCGGCATTGTCGCCATAGATGGCGGCGCAGCTGCTAGTCACCACAACGCGCTTTACCGAAGGCGTCCCATTGGCAGACTCCAGAACATTGCGCGTGCCGAGTTGAGCCGGCTCTATCAGTTCTTTGACCGGGTCCTGAATATCCAGGGTGAAGGGCGAGGCGGTATGGAACACGACTTCGCAGCCTTGCATCGCCTTCTGGTAAGAGCCCGGCGCAAGCAGATCTGCCGCGAAGAAGTGGATAGTGCCCGGCATGCTTTCAGCCAGCGCAGCCAGAGGGTGCAGTTTCGATGCATCATCCGGGTCACGGACGGCAGCGTGCACCGTCAAACCTTCTTGCAGCAGGCGGCTGACCAGCCAACCGGCCACATAGCCCGTAGCTCCAGTGACCATTACAGGTTTGGTTTTGTCGATATGCATATCAGGCTCCTGGCTCAGATTTACCCTCAGCTTGCCTGCTCTGCCGGTTCGCAGCACTAGCGGATGGTGCCAAGCGACTCGCATAATGCGCCACATGCGCGTGAGAAGGGTTTTGGGCATGACAAGTAGACGAGCCGCTGAGTCCACTGTTGGTCGAAAGCAACGCGCACATTGTCCAACCACCTCCACTCCCCTTATCCTCGACGGTCCCCGTCCGTCCAAAACCGGAGCCGCCATGGACCTCGCCACCCTCGCCCTGTTCCTCCCCGCCTGCTTCGCCCTGAACATGGCGCCCGGCCCGAACAACCTGCTGTCCGTCAGCAACGCCACGCGCTACGGCTACCGCACCTCGTGCCTGGCCGGTGTCGGTCGCCTGCTGGCCTTTGCCGGGATGATCGCCCTCGCCTCCGCAGGCTTGGCGGTGGTGCTGCAGACGTCGGAGTTGTTGTTCTACGCGATCAAGATTGTGGGCGCGGCGTATCTGTTTTATCTGGCGTTCCAGCTGTGGCGGGCTGATCAGCAGGCTGAGGCGCAATCGGCAGGCGCGAAGGTGGGTTTGTGGGCACTGGCGCGACAGGAGTTCCTGGTGGCGGCAGGCAACCCGAAGGCCATCCTGATCTTCACCGCGTTCCTCCCGCAATTCGTGGTCCACGGCCAACCCATCACCCCGCAATTCGCCGTGCTGGGCGCGCTGTTCCTGGTGTTGGAATGGATCGCCATCAGCCTCTACGCCTATATGGGCCTGCACATGCGCCGCTGGTTTGCCGAGCCGCGTGGCAAGCGGATATTCAATCGCTGCTGTGCGGGGTTGTTGTCGGCGGCGGCGACGGTGTTGTTGACCGCGCGCAGGGCTTGAGGAAAAAACATGACCCGCAACCAACTTGCCGACCTGTACCTCGGCTACATCGACTGCCTCAACCGGCAGGATTGGAACCGCCTGGGCGACTTCGTCCACCCGGACGTGTGCTACAACGCCCAGGTGGTCGGCCTGGAGGGCTACCGCGCCATGCTGGAGCGCGACTTTCGCGAGATCCCCGACCTGGTGTTCCACATCCAGTTGCTGATCGCCGATCCGCCCACCGTCGCCAGCCGGCTGAACTTCAATGTTACGCCCCGGGGCGAGTTTTTCGGGCTGGCGATCAATGGTCGCCAGGTGGCGTTCTCGGAGAACGTTTTCTACACGTTCGTCGACGGCAAAATCGCCCAGGTCTGGTCGGTGATCGACAAGGCGGCGATCGAACGGCAGTTGGCCGTCTAAACTCCATGGACCCATTGTCCGTGGAGACCGATCATGAAACCCAAGAACACCCTCTGCCTCTGGTACAACGGCACCGCCGAGGAGGCTGCGCGCTTCTACGCCAGCACCTTGCCCGACAGCACGGTCGACGCCGTGCACCTGGCCCCCGGTGACTACCCGTCCGGCAAACAGGGCGATGTGCTCACGGTGGAATTCACCGTGATGGGCATCCCGTGCATCGGCCTCAATGGCGGCCCGATATTCCCCCACAGCGAAGCGTTTTCCTTCCAGGTCGCCACCGATGACCAGGCCGAAACCGATCGCTACTGGAACGCCATTATCGACAACGGCGGCCAGGCCAGCGCCTGCGGTTGGTGCAAGGATAAGTGGGGATTGTCGTGGCAGATCACGCCTCGGGTGTTGACCGATGCGGTGGCCAACCCTGACCCGACAATAGCCAAACGTGCTTTCGACGCGATGATGACCATGACCAAAATCGACATTGCGGCGATTGAAGCCGCGATAAAAGGCTGATCCACCTGCACCGGCGCATTCAAGCCACGGGGGAAGTTGACACACCTCGTAATATTCCATGAAGATAGCCCCAGTCTTCATGGGTGTGTCAGCTTATGTCCGCAACCTCAGTGGTTAACCTTTCCGTCATTGGCTTGATTGCCAAGGCGCAAGGTTGCGTGGCGCACGCCCTCAAATCGAAGAAACAGTCGCTCATGTGACCGGGGCGCGCTGTCCCGTCAGATGAGCTGACAGGACATTGAGCGCGGACTCCCTCCCCCTTGCACAATTGCCCATGCCTTTCTGACGGTGACTCAAACGGTCAATCATCAGGAGAAAGTGCATGTCATCGTTTCAAGGTATCTGGGTTCCCGTGGTCACGCCGTTCCAGGACGGCGCCATCGATTTTGTCGGCCTGCACCGCCTGGTCAGCCACCTGCTGGACAAGCACGTGGCCGGGATCATGGTGTGCACCACCACCGGCGAAGCCGCATCTCTCAGCCGCCAGGAACAATTGGCGGTGCTGGATGCGGTATTGCAACAGGTGCCCGCCCACCGTGTGGTGATGGGTCTGGCGGGCAACAACCAGATTGAGCTGCTGCAATTCCAGGCCGAGGTGCTCAAGCGCCCGCTGGCGGGTTTGCTGGTGCCCGCGCCGAGTTACATCCGCCCCTCCCAGGCCGGCCTTGAAGCGTTCTTTCGCACGGTGGCCGATGCGTCCAGCGTGCCGATCATTCTCTACGACATTCCCTACCGTACCGGCGTGACCTTCGAGCAGGCGACCTTGCTGAACATCGTCGCGCACCCGCAGATCGTGGCGATCAAGGACTGCGGCGGCAACCTGGGCAATACCCTGGCGGTGTTGGCCAGCGGTGAGGCCGATGTGTTGTGTGGCGAGGACCTGCAGATCTTCAATGCGCTGTGCCTGGGTGCCAGCGGTGCGATTGCCGCGTCGGCCCATGTGTGCACCGAACAGTTTGTGGCGCTGTGGCAACAGGTAAGGGACAACCAGTTGGCTGAGGCGCGGGCGACGTTCCTTGGCTTGGTGCCGTTGATCAACACACTGTTCATGGAGCCCAACCCGGCGCCGGTGAAAGCCGCACTGGCGCTGGAGGGCTTGATCGAGAGTGAGTTGCGGGCGCCGATGCAGCGGGCAACCGAGGCGGTCATCGCAAAGCTGCAAAGGCTTTCACGCCAGGCCCAATAACCTGTGGTGAGCGAGCTTGCCCGCTCATCACAATAAGCTTGCGCAGGCTCACCCATTGCACCTCCACACCCCACGTGATCTGAGGACTACTCGTAACTTGTGGTGAGCGGGCTTGTCCCGCGCTGGGCTGCGAAGCAGACCCAAAACCAGGCGCTGCGGTTTACCTGACAGAACACAGGAAGCCTGATTGGGGCTGCTGCGCAGCCCGGCGCGGGGCAAGCCCGCTCACCACAACAAGCCCGCTCACCACAGCAAGCCCGCTCATCACAATAAGCTTGCGCAGGCTCACCCATTGCACCTCCACGCCCCACGTGATCTGAGGACTACTCGTAACCTGTGGTGAGCGGGCTTGCCCCGCGTTGGGCTGCGCAGCAGACCCAAAACCAGGCGCTGCGGTTTACCTGACAGAACACAGGGAGCCTGATTGGGGCTGCTGCGCAGCCCGGCGCGGGGCAAGCCCGCTCACCACAACAAGCCCGCTCATCACAACAAGCCCGCTCACCACAGAAGCTCAGGGCATCAGGAAATCTGCCCCCCCACCTGCCGGGCGGTATGCAACCGGTGCAACGTGATCTCGCGCACCGCCTGCTTGCTCAGTTCGATATGCCGCTTCAGCAGGTGCTGCGCCTGGTCAGCCTGGCGTTGCACGATGGCCGCAAGTATTTGCCCATGCTCTTCGTACGTCGCCGCAATGCGGGGCGCCTGGGTAAAGTCGAGCCGCCGGATGATGCGGATCTGCTCCGTGATGGCGTAGTGCATGCGCGCCATTTCACGGTTGCCGGTGGCTTCCACCAACGCGCAATGAAAACGCTCATCCAGCGCCGATACGGCCTGGGCGTCCTCCAGGCGCTCGCCCTCCTGCACCTGCCAGGTGGCCTGCAACGCTTGCAGCATCGGGTTCGGTTCATCCATCGCACATAACCGGCCGACAGCCGCCAGTTCCAACACGATGCGCACGTCGTAGAGCTCTTCGAAGTAGGCGAAATCGAACGGCTTCACCTGCCAGCCGCTGCGAAAATACACCTCCACATACCCTTCCCGTTCCAAGCGATACAGCGCCTGACGCACCGGCGTGCGACTGGCGTGCATGCGTTCGGCCACCTCGCCTTCGCTGAAGCGATCGCCCGGCAGCAGGCGGAAGTCGAAGATATCCGCCTTGAGCTGCGCGTAGACCTGCTCGGCCAGGCTGTCGGGGCGTGTCTTGGCCCCCATGCTCAGCCCCGGCTCGCAATAAAGGCGCGCCAGCCACCGAACTCGGTGATATCGAGGGCGTCGGCCAGTGCCCAGGGCTCGCAGATGAAGCCTTTGACGCTGCGCCCATCCGCCAGCAGCAGGTTGCCGATCCCCAGCGGTGCGGGGATCTCGGCGACGAACTCGCCAAAGCGTGCGAGGGGCATGTCCCACAGCTCGACAATGATCGCCCGACCGCTGTCCGCCTTGGCCAGCCCTGGCTTGGGCGGCACCGTGCCCGGCAGCGCGTACAGGCGGTAAGTGTCGGCCGTCAGGGTTTGCTCCACCAGCACCGCGTTACGCGTCGTCAGTTGGACATTCAGTGGCATGCCGGTGAGGTGCGCGCCCACCACCGCCACGCGCACGCAGCCGGGGGCTTGGGCGGGTGCGGACGGTGACGGCAGATAACGCTGGGTGGCGCCCAAAAGCAGCTCCAGGCTGGCTTGCCAGCGCTTGCCCAGGTGCGCCAGCGCCGTGTCATGCCAGGCCGGTGCGAGCAAGGTAATGCCGCTGGGCAAGCCATCGGCGCGGATACCGGCCGGCAGCGCCAGGGCCGAGAGGTCGGCCAGGTTGGTGAAGTTGGTGTAGTAGCCGAACTGCGAGTTGTAGCGCACCGGCTCTTCCGCCATCTCGGCCATGGTGCGCAGGGTTGGCGAAGTCGGCACCAGCAAGGCATCGAAACCGGCCAGGCTGTCGTTGATGCGGCGGCTCAGTTCGGCCCGCAGGTATTCGGCTTTGAAGGCGTCGCAGGCGCTGTACTGGCGGCCATTCTCGACAATGCCGCGCACCACCGGGTTGATTGCCTCGGGCTGGTTTTCCAGCATGCTTTCCAGGGCCACGGTGCGTTCGGCGACCCAGGGGCCGAAGTACAGCTGGTCCGCCAGTTCCTTGAACGCAGTGAAATCCACCGGGGTGATCACCGCGCCCAGCGCCTTGAAGTGTTCGACCGCGTGTTCGAACACGGCCTGGTTCTGGGTATCGCCGAAAAACTCCAGGGCCGCCGGGATGGCCAGCTTGATCGAAGCGCCCACCGCCACTGGCGCCGTGTTGGGGTTGGCGCGGGAATAGGCATCGCTGGCGTCGTATCCCGCCGCAACGTGCGCCACGGTCTCGGCATCTTCCACGGTCAAGGCAAACACCGAGACGCAATCCACCGTGCGGCAAGCCGGCACCAGGCCAGTATTGGACAAACGCCCCTTGGTCGGCTTCAACCCGACGATATTGTTGAACCCCGCTGGTACGCGCCCGGAGCCCGCCGTGTCGGTGCCCAGGGAAAACGCCACCAGCCCACGGGCGACCACCGACGCAGAGCCGGAGCTGGAGCCGCCGCTGACGTAATCGCCATTGAAACTGTTGCCCACCGCGCCATACGGCGAACGGGTGCCCACCAGGCCGGTGGCGAACTGATCGAGGTTGGTCTTGCCCATCAGGATCGCGCCGGCGGCGCGCAGCTTCTGCACGACCGAGGCATCCCGGGTCGCGCGGTAGGCAAATTCTGGGCAGGCGGCAGTGGTGTCCCAGCCGGCCGCGTCGATGTTGTCCTTGATCGCAAACGGCACGCCATACAACGGCAGCTGGGTCATATCACCGCCCAGCGCTGCCAGCCGTTCGCTCAACTGTGCCAACTGCTCGGCCAATGACGACGGCTGGGCGCGGGCGATCCAGGCGCTGTCCTCGGGGGGGTATTGCGCGGCCAGGGTGAGCAAAATGTCCGGCGTGATCGCGCCGCTGCGGTAAGCAGCCTGCCATTCACCGAGGGTCCAGCCAAAAACGTTGTGCATGGGAAACTCCATCTTGTATCCAAGTTTGGATTTCTCTAAAGCAAAGCCCACGCCAGGTCACTCTGCCAGTGATTACGCAGGTATCGCCGCACAACGTGCGCTTAGATAGCGCACCCGGGCATCGTCCATGCGCCAAAAAAAGACATTCAATCGACCCCTCGGTTGCGACCGACCCGATACCGACCTACTGTTCCAGACCATGCTCTGCCATTTGCTGTCCCCCACCCTAAGCCTTCAGGTGACGACATGCCCACGCTCCCCCGCCCTGCCGTACTCGAGCTGATCGGCAACACGCCGCTGGTTCGGGTCAGCCGTTTCGATACCGGCCCCTGCACGCTGTTCCTCAAGCTTGAATCCCAAAACCCCGGCGGTTCCATCAAGGACCGCATCGGCCTGGCCATGATCGACGCCGCCGAACGCGACGGCCGCCTGCGCCCCGGCGGCACCATCATTGAAGCCACCGCCGGCAACACCGGCCTGGGCCTGGCGCTGGTGGGCCGGGCGAAAGGTTATCGGGTGGTGCTGGTGGTGCCCGACAAGATGTCCACGGAAAAAGTGCTGCACCTCAAGGCCATGGGCGCCGAGGTGCATATCACCCGCTCCGATGTGGGCAAGGGCCATCCCGAGTATTACCAGGACATGGCCGCGCGGCTGGCCAAGGAAATTGACGGCTGTTTCTTCGCCGACCAATTCAACAACCCGGCCAACCCCCTGGCCCACGAGACCAGCACCGCGCCGGAGATCTGGGCACAGACCCAACACGATGTGGACGCGATCGTGGTGGGTGTCGGCTCGGCCGGCACCCTCACCGGCCTGACGCGCTTCTTCAAACGGGTGCAGCCCGAGCTGGAAATGGTCCTCGCCGACCCGGTGGGTTCGGTGATGGCCGAATACAGCCGCAGCGGAAAGCTGGAAACACCTGGCTCGTGGGCGGTGGAAGGCATCGGCGAGGACTTCATCCCGTCGATTGCCGACCTGTCCAGCGTGCGCCACGCCTACTCCATCAGCGATGAAGACAGCTTCGATCACGCCCGCCAGCTGCTCAAGGCCGAGGGCATTCTCGGCGGTTCCTCCACCGGCACCCTGTTCGCGGCCGCGCTGCGTTATTGCCGCGAGCAGACCGTGCCCAAGCGCGTGGTCACCTTCGTTTGCGACACCGGTACCCGCTACCTGTCGAAGGTCTACAACGACCAATGGATGACCGATGCGGGCCTGCTGCACTACAAGCACTACGGCGACCTGCGCGACTTGATCGCGCGGCGCTTCGAAGATGGCCGCGTGATCAGCGTAAGCCCCGACGACACCCTGCTCACCGCCTTCCAGCGCATGCGCCTGGCGGACGTGTCGCAACTGCCGGTGCTGGTGGACGGCCGCGAACTGGTGGGGGTGATCGATGAGTCCGACATCCTGCTGGGCCTGCACCATGACGCGGCGGACTTCTCCATGATGGTCGCCAGCGCCATGAGCGACAAAGTCCACACCCTGGCCCCTGGCGCCAGCCTGGCCGAATTGCAGGCCGAACTGGACCGCGGCCTGGTCGCCATCATTGCCGACGCGGCGGGCTTTCACGGCCTGATCACCCGCGTCGACCTGCTCAACCACCTGCGGAGATCCCTTGCATGAGCCAGCCCGATAAAAGCGCGTTTGCCACCCGTGTGATCCACGCCGGGCAGTCACCCGACCCGACCACGGGCGCGCTGATGCCGCCGATCTACGCCAACTCCACCTACCTGCAGGACAGCCCCGGCGTGCACAAGGGCTTCGACTACGGCCGCTCCCACAACCCCACGCGGTTTGCCCTGGAGCGCTGCGTGGCCGACCTCGAAGGCGGCAGCCAGGCGTTTGCCTTCGCGTCCGGGCTGGCGGCAATCTCCACGGTGCTGGAGTTGCTGGATGCCGGCGCCCATATCGTGTCCGGCAACGACCTCTACGGCGGCACCTTCCGCCTGTTCGACAAGGTGCGCCAGCGCAGTGCCGGGCACCGTTTCAGCTTTGTCGACCTGAGTGATGTGACGGCGTTCGAAGCGTCCTTGCAGGACGACACGCGGATGGTCTGGGTCGAAACCCCAAGCAACCCGCTGCTGAGCCTCACCGACCTCGCCGCCATCGCCCGGATCTGCCGCAGCCGCGGCATTCTCTGCGTGGCCGACAATACCTTCGCCAGCCCGTGGATCCAGCGCCCGCTGGAGTTGGGTGTCGACATCGTGGTGCACTCCAGCACCAAGTACCTCAATGGTCACTCCGATGTGATCGGCGGCATCGCCATCGTCGGTGACAACCCCGAGTTGGCCGAGCGCGTGGGCTTTTTGCAAAACTCGGTTGGGGCCATCGCCGGCCCGTTCGACGCCTTCCTCACCCTGCGCGGCGTGAAAACCCTGGCCCTGCGCATGGAGCGCCATTGCAGCAACGCCCTCGACCTGGCGACCTGGCTGGAGCAGCAACCGCAGGTATCACGGGTCTATTACCCAGGCCTGGCGTCCCACCCGCAGCACGAACTGGCGCGCAGGCAGATGCGCGGGTTTGGCGGGATGATCTCGGTGGACTTGAACAGCGACCTGAACGGCGCCACGCGCTTCCTGGAAACCGTCAAGCTCTTCGCCCTGGCCGAGAGCCTGGGCGGCGTGGAAAGCCTGATCGAACACCCGGCGATCATGACCCACGCCAGCATCCCGGCGGCGACCCGCGCGCAGTTGGGGATTGGCGACGGGCTGGTGCGGTTGTCGGTGGGGGTTGAGGACGTGGAGGATCTACGGGCAGACCTCGCCCAGGCCTTGGCCCGGATATAAATCCCCCCAGAAAACAAAGATCAACTGTGGGAGGGGGCTTGCTCCCTCCCACATTGGGTATGCGTCACCCCTGGACGATGTTGGCACGCGCCGAATGCAGCTTCTTGTAGCTCTCGATCAAGCGCAAATGCCGGTCCAGCCCTTCCAGCTTCATGCTGGTCGGCGTCAACCCATGGAAGCGCACACTGCCGTTGACCGAACCGATCACCGCGTCCATCCGCTCATTGCCGAACATGCGGCGGAAGTTGGCTTCGTAGTCCGCCAGTTCCAGGTCGTCGTCCAGTTCCATCTCCAGCACCGCATTCAACGCCTGGTAGAACAGGCCACGCTCGGCGGTGTTGTCGTTGTACTGCAGGAACATCTCCACGCACTCCTTGGCCTCTTCGTACTGTTGCAAGGCGAGGAAGATCAGCAGCTTCAATTCGAGGATGGTCAGTTGGCCCCAGGCCGTGTTGTCGTCGAACTCGATGCCGATCAGGGTGGTGATGTCGGTGTAGTCGTCCAGCTCGCTTTCGATCAGGCGCTCGACCAACCCCTGCAATTCCGCTTCGTCCAGGCGGTGCAGGTTGAGGATGTCCTCGCGGAAGAACAGCGCCTTGTTGGTGTTGTCCCAGATCAGGTCGTCCACCGGGTAGATTTCCGAGTAATCCGGCACCAGGATGCGGCAGGCGGTTGCGCCGAGGTGTTCGTATACCGCCATATAGGCTTCCTTGCCCATGCCTTCGAGGATGCCGAACAAGGTCGCGGCCTCTTGGGCGTTGGAGTCTTCACCTTCGCCTGAGAAGTCCCACTCGACAAATTCGTAGTCCGATTGGGCGCTGAAGAAGCGCCACGACACCACACCGCTGGAGTCGATAAAGTGCTCGACGAAGTTGTTCGGCTCGGTCACCGCCTGGGCTTCGAAGGTCGGCTGCGGCAGGTCGTTCAAGCCTTCGAAGCTGCGGCCTTGCAGCAGTTCGGTAAGGCTGCGTTCCAGCGCCACTTCCAGGCTCGGGTGGGCACCGAACGAGGCGAACACGCCGCCGGTGCGCGGGTTCATCAAGGTCACGCACATCACCGGGAATTCGCCGCCCAGGGACGCGTCCTTGACCAGCACCGGGAAACCCTGGGCTTCCAGGCCTGCAATACCCGCCAGGATGCCCGGGTACTTAGCGAGCACGTCAGCCGGCACGTCCGGCAGGGCAAATTCGCCCTCGATAATTTCGCGCTTCACCGCACGCTCGAAAATCTCCGACAGGCACTGCACCTGGGCCTCGGCCAGGGTGTTGCCCGCGCTCATGCCGTTGCTGAGGTAGAGGTTCTCGATCAGGTTGGACGGGAAATACACCACCTCGCCATCCGACTGGCGCACGAACGGCAGCGAAACGATGCCGCGCGCTTCGTTGCCGGAGTTGGTGTCGAACAGGTGCGAGCCGCGCAACTCGCCGTCGCGGTTGTAGACCTTCAGGCAGTAGGCATCGAGGATTTCGCCGGGCAGCTCGTCATTCGGGCCCGGCTGGAACCAGCGCTCGTCCGGGTAATGCACGAACGGCGCGTTGGCCAGTTCCTCACCCCAGAACTGGTCGTTGTAGAAGAAGTTGCAGTTGAGCCGCTCGATGAACTCGCCCAACGCCGACGCCAGGGCGCCCTCCTTGGTCGCGCCCTTGCCGTTGGTAAAGCACATCGGTGAATGGGCGTCGCGGATATGCAGCGACCACACGTTTGGCACGATATTGCGCCACGAGGCAATCTCGATCTTCATGCCCAGGCCGGCAAGGATCCCGGACATGTTGGCGATGGTCTGCTCCAGCGGCAGGTCCTTGCCGGCAATATAAGTGCCCGCCTCGCTGCCCGCGCCCGGCATCAACAGGGCCTGGGCATCGGCGTCGAGGTTGTCCACTTCTTCGATCACGAATTGCGGCCCGGCCTGCACCACTTTCTTCACGGTGCAACGGTCGATGGAACGCAGGATGCCCTGGCGGTCCTTATCGGAAATATCGGCCGGCAACTCGACCTGGATCTTGAAGATCTGGTTATAGCGGTTTTCCGGATCGACAATATTGTTCTGCGACAGGCGAATATTGTCCGTGGGGATGTTGCGCGTGCTGCAGTACAACTTGACGAAGTACGCCGCGCACAACGCCGACGAGGCCAGGAAATAATCGAACGGCCCCGGTGCCGAGCCATCGCCTTTATAGCGAATAGGCTGGTCGGCAATCACCGTGAAGTCATCGAACTTGGCTTCAAGCCGGAGGTTGTCGAGAAAGTTGACCTTGATTTCCATGGGGGCACACCAGAATAACGGGCTAAACAAAATGGCCGCCATTATGAGGTTTTTCATCGGGAAGTTTCAGGCTTTTCAATCATGCGGGGTGATGGATAGCGGTTCTGCCGGCGCGATTCCCCACCGGACGTGCTGAATAACAAGTGAATATTTCATGCATCAATGCCCCGCAAATTTTATCTCATAGCATTTGAAAAGCCGCTGGAACGGTGCCAGCATGGCTATGTGCCACTATTTAATTTCAGCGCTTCAGGTGAGGGTCAATATGGAATATCAACTCCCTGCAACAAAGGCGATGAGATGGCTGACAAATGCAGACGCGCCGTATGACACACGTATACGCAGCGAACTTATAGCCGGGCCTTTTTCTTCGAAGGGGGTGCTGTGGGTCGGCTGGTTTAACAGCCTGGTGATATGCACAGTCGTGGTTACACTGCGCCCGAGCCAATTCTTCATTGCCTGGCTCATCATTGATTCGATGATCTGGGTCTCACGGTTAGCACTGCTGTATTGGATCAATACATACGGCGGCCAAAAATATCCTTATGTCATTGATCTATCGTTATTACTGGGCCTGGTCTGGGCGGCGGAGCTGGGCCTGGGTACCGCTGGTTGCCTGATCAGCGGCGATGCGATTCTTCAAGTTCTCGGGTGCACGTCAATGGTCAGCGTGAATGCCGCGATCGCCATGCGCAACCAAGGCGTACCGCGCTACGCATTCACTCAAATATTGCTGACGGATGTGCCCATGAAGCTCGCCACCTTGTTTCAGCCGGAGCCGCTGCTCAGGATATTCCTGCTCCAGGCCCCGCTGTACTTGACGGGCATGTGGCTACTGCTCAACACGTTGAACGATAACCTGGTGCGCGCGTTACTGGCCGAGGCCAAAAACCAAATCCGCGCGACCCATGACCCCCTCACGGGCCTGTACAACCGTATGGGGATACTCGAACTGATTGAAAACACCCTGGCCCGCAGCCGGCATGCCGATAAACACTTTGCGGTGCTCTACATAGATCTGGATGGTTTCAAGGGCATCAACGATAACCACGGACATGCTGAAGGTGACAAGGCGTTAGCCGAATTTGGCGCAACACTTAAATCGATTGTCAGGCTAAACCAGGATTGTGCCGGCCGCTTGGGCGGAGACGAATTTATTCTGCTGATGAATAATTCCGGCATGACCTCTGCCACCCTTGCAGCGCAACGAATTATAGACACATTGCGACAGGCCTCTGAGCGTTGCGCTCTTCCCTATGCCTTGCAAGCCAGCATCGGCATTGCCCTCTTTGAAGGCGCCGACAGTACGTCACATACCTGTGCACAAACAGTGATTGCCCATGCGGATGGTGCGTTATATGAAGCCAAGCGCGCAGGCAAAAACTGTTTTCGTATCGCACCAGGACAATTCGCCATTTAGGCCCTCCTGAACGCCATTCGTCACGTCTCGGTTTATATCAAACAATCGCCATCAACTTATTCCGTGTGATGCCGATGAACTTATGGCAATTCAGGGAGTAGTCGGAATGCGCAACAACCAGCCTGTAACACAGCGCGAGATTTCACTCGCGCCTTCGCAAAAACTCATCTCCGCCACCGATGTTCAAGGGATGATCACTTACTGCAACGACGCCTTCGTCGATATCAGCGGTTTTGAACGCGCCGACCTGATCGGCGCGCCCCAGAACATCGTGCGTCACCCCGACGTGCCACCCGCCGTTTTCGCCCACATGTGGAGCGCGCTCAAGCAAGGCCTGCCTTGGATGGGCATCGTCAAGAACCGCTCGAAAAACGGCGACCACTATTGGGTCAATGCCTACGTCACGCCGATCTTCGACGGCAGCCGTGTCGTTGGCTTCGAGTCGGTGCGGGTCAAGCCCACGACCGATGAAATCCGCCGCGCCCAGGCCCTCTACCGGCGTCTGAGCCAAGGCAAGCCGGGCGTGCCGCGCCAGGATGCCTGGCTGCCGGCGGCAGTGAGTTGCGTGCCGTACATGGCCACCGGTGTGGCGGGCAGCGTCGCCGGGCTGTTCCTCAGTGCACCGGCGGCCGTCGCAGTGGCCGTGGCGGTCGCGCTGCCGGTGGGCCTGCTGTGCTCGCGCTGGCGCCAGGGCAGTACCCTGCGTCTATTGGAGGGGGTCGAACCCTCGACGTCGGATGCCTTGATCGCGCAGATGTACAGTGACGCACGCGGCCCACAGTCGCGTTTGGAAACCGCGTTCCTCAGCCAGACCGCGCGCCTGAAAACCTGCCTCACCCGCCTGCAGGACAGCGCCGAACAACTGAGTACCCTGGCGGGGCAATCCGATCAGTTGGCTGCCGCCAGTGCCAAAGGCCTGAACCGCCAGCGCGTGGAAACCGAACAGGTCTCGGCGGCCGTCAACCAGATGGCCGCGACCACCCAGGAAGTCGCCAGCCATGTACAACGCACCGCCGACGCCACCCAACAGGCCAACGTGCTGACCGGGCGCGGCCGCGAAGTGGCGCGCGATACCCGTGAAGCCATCGAGCGTCTGTCCACCATGGTCGGCGAGACCGGGGTGACCGTGGCGCAACTGGCCAGGGACAGCGACGAAATCGGCAGCGTGGTGGATGTGATCAAAGGCATCGCCGACCAAACCAACCTGCTCGCCCTCAACGCCGCAATCGAAGCGGCACGGGCCGGCGAGCAAGGCCGAGGCTTTGCCGTGGTAGCCGACGAAGTGCGCCAACTGGCCCAGCGCACGTCACAATCGACCACCCAGATCCATGGGCTGATCACCAAGCTCCAGGCATCCTCCAGCAACGCGGTGCAAAGCATGGAAAACGGCCAGCGCCAGGCCCAGGAAGGCGTGGCCTGGGTGCTGGAAGCGGACCAGGCCCTGGTGGGGATCAGCGAAGCGGTGTCGCATATCACCGACATGACCACCCAGATCGCCGCCGCCACCGAAGAACAAAGCGCCGTCGCCGAGGAGATCAGCCGCAACATCACCACCATCGCCGAACTGGCCGACCAGACCTCGATACAAGCCCATCAATCCACGGACCTGAGCAAGGAACTGACCAATACCGCGTCCACCCAATACGCGCTGGTTGAACGCTTCAACCGCTGAAGGCAGACAAGCCCGCTCACCACAACAAGCCCGGTCACCATAGTAAACCTGCTCACCACAACAAGCCCGCTCGCCACAAGATAACCACTCATGCCAAGCTTGGGTTAACGCCCACTCATCCCTCTGCATGAAGCCCGCTCATGTCCATCGCCGACAACCTCATCGCCTTCACCTTCGCCGCCACTCTGCTGACCCTCACGCCGGGGCTCGACACCGCCCTGGTCCTGCGCACCGCCACGGTGGAAGGCAAGCGCCAGGCGCTGCAGGCCACGCTGGGCATCAACGCGGGTTGCCTGGTGTGGGGCGCCGCGGTTACGTTTGGCCTGGGCGCGTTGATCGCGGTGTCGGAGATGGCGTTCAACCTGCTCAAGTACTGCGGCGCGGCTTACCTGGCCTGGCTGGGGCTGAACATGCTGGTGCGTCCGCGTCGCTCACTGGCACCGGCCGCAGACGACCGCAAGCCCGGCGGCAACTGGTTTATCAAGGGCATGCTGGGCAATGTGCTGAACCCCAAGGTGGGGATTTTCTACGTGTCGTTCCTGCCGCAATTTATCCCCCAAGGGCATTCGCTGATTGCCTGGACCTTCGGCCTGGTGAGCATCCATGTGCTGCTCGGGCTGCTGTGGTCGCTGGTATTGATCGGCGCCACGCAGTCGCTGTCCGGGTTCCTGCGCCGCGAAAAGGTCATCCAGTGGATGGATCGCACCACCGGTGTGATCTTCTTGCTGTTTGCCGCAAAACTCGCGCTCAGCAGGCGCTGAGTTTTTTTCCAGACCAAATCCCTCCTTGCTCCCTCGGCGCAAACACGCTACAAATCACCCCGTCGCGAAGTTGTACGACAACCTAAAAATAAATCGCCATCCCCGACGATGGCGCCAACCGCCCGAGCCCCAGCATGACTCCGCCTGCCCCGACGCAAACTGCCCCCGCCCTGTTCTCCCGCCCCATTGCCGTGTTGATTCTGCTCTGCATGGGCTGTGCCTTCGCCGGCAATCACATCGCCGCTCGGGTCGCCTTCGATGATGGTGCCGGTGTGCTGTTGGCCATTCTGCTGCGCTCGGGTGGCACCTTGCTGGTGCTGGCGGTGCTGGTACTGTGGCAACGCCAAAGCCTGCGCCTGCCCGCAGGTGCATGGCGCTGGCAAGTGCTGCTGGGCCTGCTTATCGCTACCCAGAGCCTGTGCCTCTACTCCGCCGTCGCCCGTGTGCCGGTGGCGCTGGCGCTGCTGGTGGGCAACGTGTTCCCGATTCTGCTCGCCCTGCTCAACTGGGCATTCGGCGGCCCACGTCCGACGGCGCGCACCGCCTTGCTGATGGGGTTGATTCTGGTGGGCCTGGTGTTTGTGCTGGACGTACCCGGCCGCCTCTCAGGCCATGCCGATATCGGCCCGCACTGGCTGCTCGGCGTCGGCCTGGCCCTCTGCGCCGCGTTCGTGTTCGCCTGCGCGCTGTGGATCACCGACCACAAGTTGTCCCAGGTGCGCGGCTCCGTGCGCAGCCTGCTGACCATCTTCATCGTATTCAGCAGTGTCAACCTCGCCGGCCTCAGCGGCGCCCTCCCCGGCGGCCTGAACCCGCCGGCCACGGGTACCGGCTGGCTGGCACTCGCAACGTTGGTGGTGCTGTACGGCACCGGTTTTATCGTGCTGTTCATGTCGGTCCCGCGCCTGGACATGCCGCGCAATGCGCCGGTCATGAACATTGAGCCGCTGGCCACGCTGTTGATGGGCTGGGTCGTGCTCGATCAAATGCTCAGCGCCGGCCAGATAGTCGGCGGCGTCATCGTGGTGACCGGGATTGTGCTGCTGACCTATCGCACGTCTGCCCGGTAACGATAAATCCCCGCCTGACCTGGCCCAATTCCTGCCTCCCTCATCCCACCCGGTCGCTACTGACTACGCGGACGACTCTTTTGAGCCCGGCCGCCCAACACCCTCCCCGGATAATCCAGCATCTCCGACCCCCTTCCGAGGCCTTCCCCATGACGAGCCCCTCCACCGAACAGGTAAGCCCCCAAACCCTGCGCAAGGTCATCATCGCCGCCGGCATCGGTAACTTCGTCGAATGGTTTGACTTCGCCGTGTACGGTTTCCTCGCTACCACCATCGCCCAACAGTTCTTCCCCAGCGGCGATGCCAGCGCGGCCTTGCTCAAAACCTTCGCGGTGTTCGCCGTCGCCTTCGCCTTCCGGCCCCTGGGCGGGATTTTCTTCGGCATGCTCGGCGACCGTATCGGGCGCAAGCGCACCCTGGCCATGACCATCCTGCTGATGGCCGGCGCCACCACCTTGATCGGCCTGCTGCCCACCTACGCCGCCATCGGCGTCACGGCGCCGATCCTGTTATCGCTGATCCGCTGCGCCCAGGGCTTCTCCGCCGGCGGCGAATACGCCGGCGCCTGTGCCTACCTGATGGAGCACGCGCCCCGGGACAAACGCGCCTGGTACGGCAGCTTCGTGCCGGTGTCGACGTTCTCTGCCTTCGCCGCCGCCGCCGTGGTGGCGTACGCACTCGAAGCGTCGTTGTCCGCCGAGGCGATGGGCAGTTGGGGCTGGCGCCTGCCGTTCCTGATCGCCGCGCCGCTGGGCCTGGTGGGCCTTTACCTGCGCTGGAAGCTGGATGAGACGCCCGCCTTCCAGGCCGTGAAGCAGGAGCACGCGGTGGCCCACTCACCACTCAAGGAAACCTTGCGCAACCATGGTGCGGCGATCTGCTGCCTGGGCGCTTTTGTGTCACTGACGGCGCTGTCGTTTTATATGTTCACCACCTACTTCGCCACGTACCTGCAAGTGGCCGGTGGGCTGAGTCGGGCGATGGCGTTGCTGGTGTCGCTGATCGCGTTGATCTTCGCCGCGGCGATTTGCCCGCTGGCGGGGCTGTATTCGGATCGCGTGGGGCGTCGGGTCACGGTGATGACGGCGTGCGTGTTGTTGATGGTGGTGGTGTATCCGTCGTTCCTGATGGCCAGTTCCGGTTCGTTCACGGCGTCCATTGTCGGGGTGATGTTGCTGGCGGTCGGCGCAGTATTGTGTGGTGTGGTGACGGCGGCGTTGCTGTCGGAGACCTTTCCGACCCGCACGCGCTATACCGCCTCGGCGATTACCTACAACATGGCGTATACGATCTTCGGCGGCACCGCGCCGCTGATGGCCACGTGGTTGATCAGCACCACCGGCAGCAACCTGTCACCGGCGTTCTACCTGATAGCCGTGGCATTGCTGGCGTTGGCGGGCGGACTGGCATTGCCGGAGACGTCGAGGATTTCCCTGCACGACGTGGGCGCAGAGGACAAAAGCCCGGCGCCGCTGCTCTCGCGTTAAGCACCCACACCGTCCAAACCGTAGCAGCGGCCGACGCATGAGCAGCGCTTTTTGAGGGGGCCGCTATGAACACAGCGCTATGCATCGTTGCACCGGTTTGGGATGCCAAGCCTTGAGCGGGCACTCAGCCCGCCGCCAACAGCCCGACCAACTGCCACGGCGTCATCTTCGTCACCATGATCATCACGATCACAAACATCCCCAGGAAGCCGAAGACGCCCAGCCAGAACCATTGCCGGTACACACCACGGTATCCATCATCCAGCTCCGTGTCGGTCTCGACCGCCCGCGAGGCCATCTGCTGCATGCGCTTCTGCAGTACCAGCACCGGCAGCCACAGCGAGCCCACGCCGAGGAAGATGATCAACGCGGTCAGTACCCATTCCGTGGTCACAGGCAGCCCGGCAAGCTGGATCAGCAGCAAGCCCGTGATGATCTGAATGACGCCCGCCGGCGTGGTAATCCAGGTATCAAACCGCACGACCATGCGCGCCACTTGGGCGATCACTTGCGGGTTGGCCGTGCGACTGGCGGCGATCAGGTAGAGGTACGAGCCCATGCCGAAGCCGAACAGGAAAATCGCCGCGATGATGTGCAGGTACTTCAGGCACAGGTAGAGCATCGGTCAGGCCTTCCCGTCAGAGAAGCGCACCGCCAGGCTGAGCTTCGTCGGTTCGTTGATGGCGGCCATGTATTCGTCGACGCTGATTTCACCTACGCACGGGCGGGCACCGGGTTCGGGCACGTAACCGTGGGCCATTTTGATGGCAAGGGCGACGGCCGCGCAGCTGGGGATTTCCGGTCCCTTGTCGTCCAGGGCCGTGAGTTGCACCGCCAGGGACAGCGGCTGGCCTTGCATGCCCAGACCCTGCACGTCGATGTACATCGCGCTTTTGCCATCGCCAAATCGTTCGAACCAGGTGCCCAGGCGATGCAGTCTGGCGGCCCATGCAAGGTGGTCGCGCACAATGCCCATGCGTAGCGCTTGCGCCAGCAGATAATTGGCGACACCGCCCAGCTTGAGCCCCGCACCGGCCTTGAAGCGCAGGGTATGGGCGCCATAACGGCCAGCGAATATATCCATGTCGGGCACGTCCACATTGGCCAGCACCCGCGTGCCGAGCTGGGGCATCCTGCGCAGGGTCAGGTCCTGCCAGCCCAGCACTTCGTGCACCTGGCCCTGCTTGAGTTGCTTGATCGGTTTGCCCGCGTAGGCAAGCACGCCTTCGATGGTCGACAGCCCCGGCATCTTCGCCGAAGAAGAAATGCCATGCTCGATGGTGTCGATGCGCATGAAGCGATAGCGGTACTGATCGATGAGGGCGGACGACAACGTCGGCACAGAGCTGCAACCGCTGAGGACGGCCACGCCCGCCTGCCGGGCTTTCGCATCCAGCACGCCGACGCCATTGACGAAGGTCCGGCAATCCGACAGGTCGCAGTAGTTCACGCCCGCGTCGATGCAGTGCTGGGCGACGGCATAGGACTGCCCCTGGAACGGGCCGCCGGTGTGGATCACCAACTGGATGTCCATCGACTGCAAGACGCCAGCGAACCCGGCCGCCATGGCATCGCCGCACCAGCTTTCGCACTCGCGGCCCGAGGACGTTTTCAACCCGTCGACTTTGCCCTGCAACTTGTGTGAGTTGCGGCCCGAGACCACCAGTTCAATGCCCGGCGCGCCCGCCAGGTGCCGGCAAATGATGCTGCCAAAGTTGCCGTAGCCGCCGATCACCATCACCCTGAGTGCCATTGCCTGCTTCCTTGATCAATCAATTGTGCGCCGAGCCTGAAGCGGCCGGCGGTTGAAGATACCCGATGTGTCTAACCGCCTGATCCAGGATCGACACTCAGGCGGCATTACTCCCCGGTTTCAGGGCTGCTTACGATAAAACCCGGTCAGGTAGTCCTGGCTGTCCGGCGCCGAGTTGTGCTCGATCACGGCAAAGCCCTTCACCAGTTGGATGTGATACGGCCCGGCCCGAGGGGGCGCCTGGGGTGTGCGCACGATGATCAGGTTTGCGGTTTCCATCGGCACGCGTTGGTGCGTAGTGATGATGATCTTGTCGGTGCCGGTGTCTTTGAGCGTCACGTTGAGTTCCGCCACTTCCCGGCCCTGGGCGTCGCGTTCGGGAAGGATTTTCAGGTCCAGGTCACCGTCGCGGCCGAGGAAGTCATCGCGCATCTGGTAATGGCCATCGCGCTGGTCGCGGGCCACGTCGCCGAGTTTGTCGTACTCAGGCGCCCGGTCCTGCCTGTGCAGTTGAATCTGCAGCTCGGGCTGGTCGCCCTTGGCGCCACGGACCCAGGTGCCCGCGTAGGCATAAGGTTCGACGGTTTCCCGCGTGATGCGCCAGATGCCGGTTTGACGGCCATCATCGGCGTATTCGTGCAGGTAGATAAACGACTGGTCGCCGTATTCACCCTGATCCCCCACCAGTTTGATCGGCTTGCCGCTGCCGCTTTTGGTGTAGCGCACCTCACCGATCAGCACCGCGCCCTGTTGCTGGTACCAGAGCTGCACCGGGATCTTGCCGTTGAGGGTGCCGGCCAGGAACTCGGGGTCTTCGTTGACCGGTCCTTCCAGCCTGGGCGTTTCCAGCCACTGGCCGTCCTTCCACTCACCGGTGGTGCGCAGCATGTAGCCGCTGGGCATGCTGTTGTTGGCGTCATCGTCCGTCGCCGGCACTTCCGCCTGGGTGTACGCGCTGAGTCGCACCAGTTTGCCGTCGCGCATCTGATAGCGGCTGGCGCGGGTCCAGCAGCAACCCCGGTCGGTCTGCGAATGGATAATGCCGTCCTTGGGATTGATCGAAAACATCCCGCCGGAGGTCTCGTTGGCCAGGTCGGTCAAGGGGCCATTCAGCACCCAGTGGGACGTGTGCGGGTCTTGCAGATACACGTCGTAACTGGACTGGAAGTCCTTGTCCGCCCCGGTGCCATTGCGGATCGCCAGGTCCTGGCGGCCATCCTGGTTGATATCGGCGAAGTACACCACGCCGTTCTCCCCCATCAGGCGCCAGTCTACGGTTCTGCCTTGCTGGTCCAGCGGCACCTGGGCATCCGGGGTCTGCAATTGCTGAAGGATTTCGAGGGAGCGTTTGTCGCGCAGGGTGATGAGCGCCGGCGCCAAGTGCTGCAAGTCCTGCGGCACGTCCGGGAACAAAACCTCGACCAGGTATTGACCGCTGGGGTCATTGACCGAGAACGAACGGGGGTCGGCCATGACGGGAGCGGCCAGGGCCAGGGAGAGGAGTACACCGCTGAGTCGCGTACGCATCCAACGCATCCTTGCTGAAATTCCGGGGGCGGCAGTGTAAAGGCAAATGGCAAAGGCATCGAACAAATCGCTGTTTAGGCCCATTCAATGGCTGCTATGTTTTGTGCCTCACGAGCCAAAGGACGTGCCATGGAACCGTTAGCCATAAACGCCGCACTGGTGATCATCGACATGCAGCAGGGCATGAATGACCCGAAGCTCGGGCGCCGCAACAACCCGCAGGCCGAGCAACAGTTGCAGCAATTGCTCGGCGCCTGGCGGCAGTCGGGGCGGCCTGTGGTGCACGTCAGGCACATCTCCCGTACCCCCGGCTCGGTATTCTGGCCGGGCCAGCCGGGCTGCGAATTTCAGCCTGCGCTGCAACCACTGGCCCACGAACACGTGGTGGAAAAGAACGTACCCTGTGCCTTTATCGCCACCGGGCTGGAACGCTGGCTGCACGCGCGTTCGATCAAGCAACTGGTGATCGCCGGGGTGATCACCAACAACTCCGTCGAAGCAACCGCACGCACAGGCGGCAACCTCGGCTTTGACGTGCTCGTCGCCGCAGACGCCTGCTACACCTTCGATCAAACCGATGGGTCCGGGCGCCTGTGGCCAGCGGAGGACGTGCACGCGCTGTCGCTGAGCAACCTGGCCATGGACTACGCCAGGGTGGTCGAGACGGCCGGGATTCTCGGCGCTATGCGCTGAACACACCGGCTTGCACCAGCATGTCAACCAGCGCTTCAGGCCAGACCGTTTCCTCGGTGGCACGCAACGCCTGAGCCGACCACCAATGATGGTCCGCCATCACCTGGGTCTCTTCCAGGGTCCATGCGGCCCTGGACAGTTCGGTGCTGGCGGTGTGCACTACAAAGTAATGCTCGACGGCCGACACCGTTTCACCGCTGGGCAGCATCAGCGCAAACCGGCGCTCGGCGATAGGCGCGGCAACGGCCTGCACCTGGATACCGGTTTCCTCGCGCAGCTCGCGGATGGCAGCGGCCTCGAAAGTCTCCCCCGGTTCGACACCGCCGCCAGGGGTAGCCCAGTAATTTTGACCGGCCAGTGCGCCGTCTTTATGGATGAACCTGAAGAGCAGTACTTCGTGCGCGGGGTTGATCACCAGCAGTCGTGCAGCCTTTCGTTCACGCATGGGTCTTCCTTGGGGTCGGGGGTTGATGAGCCTGCAGATACGCCCTCAGCATCAAGGTGGTTTGCTGCTCCAGCGCAGCCTCGAACGCAGGCGCGGCGTTCCCCTCAAGCAGGGTGCGCACCGGGCCGACGATGGCACTCAGCGAGATCGCCGCGACCAGGCCAGGGTCGTCAAAGTGGGCGTCGGACGCCGTTGCCAGCATGGCTGCAATCGCGCCCACCATGCGCAGGTTGATACGTGCGACCAACTCCGGCCCGCCGCGTTCGGCTGCGATCGCATAGAGCGCCTTGGATACCGCCTGTTCGCGCAATTTTGCGGTGAGTAATGCCTTGACCAGGCCGCCCGCCATCTCCGCAACCGACGCGCCCTGAAGCCCGGAGCACGCCAGCTCGACGCTATCGGCCACGCGCACCAGGTGTTTTTCCAGAATGGCGGCGAGCAACGCATCGCGATTTGGGTAGTACTGGTAGAGACTGCCCACCGACATTCCCGCGCGCTCCGCCACCCGCGTAGTGGTGCAGCGCACCAGGCCCTGCTGGGTCAAAACCTGAAGGGTTGCCTCATGCAATGCTTCGACGGTTGCCGCAGAGCGTGCTTGAACCGCTGATTTTCTTGGCTTCAATGACGCTTTGACGGTGCTCATGGAATGCGAATTCCAAAATCTGAAGGATCCTTCATATTAGGGCCTTATTCAGTTCAAGCAAGAGCAGCAGTCATGAGCAACCTGGCAAGCAGCGGCACCTTCACCCTTGGCGACCATAAGGTCAACCGCATCGGCTACGGCACAATGCAACTGGCTGGGCCGGGTGTATTCGGCCCGCCCAAGGACCGGGATGCGGCCCTGGCGGTACTACGTGAGGCCGTCGCAGCCGGTGTGAACCATATCGATACCAGCGATTTCTACGGACCGCACGTCACCAACCAAATTATCCGAGAGGCGCTGCATCCTTACCGGGACGACCTCACGATCGTCACCAAGATCGGCGCCCGTCGCGACGATCAAGGTGGATGGCATGGCGCAGCATCGAAGGCGGAACTGACCCAGGCCGTGCATGACAACTTGCGTAACCTGGGCCTGGACGTGCTGGATGTGGTCAATTTCCGTTGCACCCACAACCTGATGGGCACGGCAGAAGGCTCGATCGCAGCGCCCCTGGCCGCACTTGCCGAACTGCAACAGCAGGGCCTGGTACGCCATATCGGCATCAGCAACGTCACGCCGACGCAAGTGGCCGAAGCCCGTGGCCTGATTGAGTTCGTCTGCGTGCAGAACCTGTACAACATCGCCCACCAACACGACAACGCCTTGATCGATGAGCTGGCCAGGGACGGCATCGCCTATGTACCGTTCTTCCCCCTAGGCGGATTTACCCCGGTCCAATCATCGACACTGACTAACGTTGCCCTGCGCCTGGGCGTAACGCCAAAGCAACTGGCCCTGGCGTGGTTGCTGCGTCGCTCAGCGAATATCCTGCTGATTCCGGGGACCTCATCGGTCGCTCATTTGCGAGAAAACCTCGCCGTAGCCGAACTGGACCTGACGGACGACGTGCTGGCAGAACTGAACGACATCGCAGGGTAAACGCATCAGCCTGCCAGTAATTGCGCGATAGCCTTACGCAACTCCCCATGCACGTCTTCCGCGTACGGCAACGCATTTTTCCAGTCATAAAACCAAACGGGCATCTTGCGCTTGTCATCCGGTTCCGAGGCGTAGCGCGGGAAAATATGGCAATGCAACTCCGGCTCCGAATTGCCCAGGATCTCGTAGTTCATCCGCAATGCACCGCTGGCTTGCAGCACCGCGTCGCCGATGCGCGCCATGTCGAGTAGGTAGATCGCGCGGGCGTCGGCATCCAGGTCGTTCAGGCTGGCGACCACCGGGTCGGGCAATAGCAGGCAGTAGCCAGGCAGGAATTGCACATCGCCCATCACTGCCCAGCCTGAGGGCATGCGGCAGATGACTTTGTCGTTAGTGCCGTTGCGGGCCTGTTCTACGCGTTCCATGATCAGCGGCATACCCTGTCCTTGCGTTAGGTGAGTGCGGGCTGCATCTTAACCATCGTCGACATTTTCAGCACTGGAAACAGCCCATGCGCATCGCCTGCCTTCATACCGCAGCCAGCAATATCAGCGTGTTTGAAACCGCCGCGAAAGCACTGGGTATCGGCGCTGATGTGCTACGCCATGAAGTGCGCGCCGACCTGTTGGCTGCTGCCGAAAACGCCGGTCATCTGAGCGCCGACATCTGCGCATCCACCGCATCAGCCCTGCTTGCACTGGCTGAACAGGCCGACGCCGTGGTGCTCACCTGCTCGACCCTGGGTCCGGTCGTTGAAGGTATCTCCAGCAGTGTCCCGATCCTGAGGACAGACGAAGCGCTGGCCGCCTCGGCGGTGCAGGCGGGCGGAAAAATTGCGGTGCTGTGCGCGGTGGAAACCACCCTCGAACCGACCGCGCGGCTGTTTCACAAGGCCGCGCTGCAATCGAACGCGGTCGTCGAAGTGCGGCTGGTTCCGGGGGCATGGCGCTTGTTCAAGGCGGGTGACATCGACGGCTACCTGGCGACAATCGCCAAAGCTGCCGATGCCGCCTATAGGGATGGAATGACACGGGTTGCGCTGGGCCAGGCGTCGATGAGCGCGGCCGCCGTGCAGGTAACGGCCGGCCCGCTGCCCCTCACCAGCGCAGCGGCCGGGCTGGCGGCCGCTATGCGGGCCGTTGCCCTCAGTGCGGTTGTGCAACCATTGCACGCCAGGCCTGAACGCTAGGTCGCTCGTTGACCCTGGCCTGCCAGGCGCGCAGGGCTTCACACGTCTGCGGCACCGGCAATTGCACCAGGTCCGCGAAGATCATGCCGCCGAGTAACGCGATATCGGCCATTGAGAAGGCATCGCCTGCCACAAAGGCGCGGGTCTTGAGCACGTTATCGAAATAGTGCATCCCCCTGACCGCCTTGTCCCGCATGCGCATGCCCCATTCGGCGTTCTGATAAAGCTCGACCTCAGGCCCAAGCCCAGGGGTGGCATGATGGAAATACACGCTGACCGCATCCATCAATTCAATCTCTGCGCGCTTGGTCATCATGTGGATCAGGCCTTGCTCGGTCGGCGTCCTGCCGGTGAGGGTCGGGTTGCCATCGAGCGTGTCCAGGTACTGGGTGATAGCCGTGCATTCAGCGATGAACGTGCCGTCGTGCAGTTGCAGCACTGGCAGGGTGCCGGAGTAGTTGAGGGCCAGGAACTCAGGTTGTTTGTGCTCCCCTTTCCATAGGTTGACCGACACGAACTCAACGCGCGGCAACAGATCTTTCTCGGCCAGCGCTATACGAACGCGCGCTGGATAGGGGCCGTTGTACCAATCATAAATTTTCATCAACGGAGGTTGGGATACGTCGGGTTGTGGTTGTTGGAACGTCATGATCTGCTCGCCTACCTGTCAAATGGTAGGTAGAGATTGAAGGTATTATTTCAGGCCGTCAAGCATTACCTACCAGTTGGCAGGTAAAACCTTATCAGCGTAGAATTCGCCCCTACCCACATTTAAGAGCAATCCACCCGTGAGTGAAAATGCCCGCGAAGCGATTCTGGAAGCCGCCAGACTCGCCGCTCAGCACTACGGCTACAGTGGCATCAACTTCCGCAGCATCGGCGAAACGGTGGGGATCAAGAACGCCAGTATCTATTACCACTTCCCGAGCAAAGCCGATCTCGGCGCAGCCGTTGCCAGGCGCTATTGGGAAGACGCCGCCAGCGCCCTCGCGGCGATACGCAGCGAGAACCCGGAGCCGCTGCAATGCCTGCGTGCTTATCCGAGCATCTTTCGAAAATCACTCGAAGACGGCAACCGCTTGTGCCTGTCCAGTTTTATGGCGGCCGAATATCAGGACCTGCCGGAGCCGGTGAAGGAAGAGATACTGACGTTTGCCAATATCAACGTAGCCTGGCTGGGGGCGTTGCTTGCCGAGATCGAACCCGGCAATACAGAGGCATGCGAGCGTCGCGCGCGTGCCATCTACACCGCCATTGCCGGCGCGCAGTTGATTGCCCGCACCCGGGCCGATCTCGGTTTGTACGACGAACTGGTCCAGAGTTATCGGGACGCGGGGCTTATCCCGGCGTGACAAGCTGGAGCCCTGCCGGCGACAGGTAGCGCTCCAGCAATGGCCCCATCGCTGTTGGCCCAACAACACTGCTTGGACAGCTTGTGCTGAATCAACACACGCCTCCTCCCCAAAAAATCCACATATCCCATTGAAATAAAAGCATTTAATCCTCTGGCATGACGCGTGCAATCGCCTTCGCATACTGACGAAGGATACCCCCATGCCCCAGACACTGCCCCAAGCGCTGTTGCGCCAAGCCCACACCCGAGGGTCGGCGATTGCCTTGCGCTTCAAGCGCCTGGGTATCTGGCATGAGCGCAGCTGGAGCGAGGTGGCGCACGAGGTCAGCCAGCTCGCTGCCGCCTTGCATCAGCGCCGCTTCGGGCCTGACGATAACCTGTTGATCCTCAGCCAGGCGCGCCCCGAAGCGTTGCTGCTGGCGCTGGCCGCGCAATGGCTGGGCGCCAGCGTCACGCTGCTGGACCCGGACCGCGACAACCGGGCGCTGCTGGCCGGGCTGCGACCGCGCTTCGTGCTCGTGCAAGACCTGGAAGCGCTGCAACAACTCGGTGAACGCGGGGTGGTGGTGTTTCTTGACGGGCGTGGCCTGAGCCAGTTCGCAGACACCGATTTGATCGACTATGCCGAGCTGCGTGCCGATGCACCGCCACCCGCCCACGCCCCGCAGCCGAGCGACACCGCCTTCGTCTTTCATGCCGACACCTCCCTGCACTTGACCCACGGGCAACTGCTCGCGGGCGCGCGGACGCTGATCGACCGCGAACACCTCGGCGCCGACGACGAAGCCCTCGCCGCACGGGTGTTTGCCGCCAGCGGGCAGGCACGCTACCTGCTCGCGCCCTGGCTGCACGCCGGCTTTCGGCTGAACTTCCCCGAGGCCCTGGCCACCCGCGACACCGACCGCCGCGAGCTGGGCCCGACCCTGGTGCTGGGCACCCGCGAATCCTATGGGCGCCTGGAGCAATGGGTGCGTGAACGCCTGCCACTGCCGGGCAGCTTCAGCCATCGTTTATACGACTGGGCCATGCAGCCGCCCCCCTCCCCCGTGCGCCGCTGGCTGGGCCATTGGCTGGTGCGGCGGCCTTTGCTGGATGTACTGGGCATGAGCCGCCTGCGCGTGCCCTTGCTGGTCGGACCGCCACTGCATCCGGAAAGTGCCGCCTTCTTTGCGGCCCTGGGCATTCGTCCCGGCCATTGGCAAGAGCCGTCCACCCGCCACGAACCCAGTGACCACTTGCTGCCTCAATCTGCCTGACGAGCCTTCCATGCCCACACCCACTGAAGCGGTATTACTGCGGCTCGATGACATCTCCCTGTCGTTCAAGGGCATCAAGGCCATCACCTCCATCAGTTTCGAGGTCAAGGCCGGTGACATCTGCGGCCTGATCGGCCCCAACGGCGCGGGTAAAAGCTCGCTGCTCAACGTGATCAACGGGGTCTACCACCCCCAGGGCGGCAGCATCCGCTACGCCGGCCAGACCCGGCGGCGCATGCGTGCGCACCAGGCGGCCGAAGGCGGGATTGCGCGGACCTTCCAGAATATCGCGCTGTTCAAGGGCATGAGCGTGCTCGACAACGTGCTTACCGGGCGCAACCTCAAGCGCCGCAGCAGTTGGCTGGAGCAGATGCTGCGCGTGGGCCGTGCGCCACGGGAGGACGACGCCCACCGCCTGCACGCGGAAAAGGTGATTGCCTTCCTGCAGATCCATCCCTGGCGCCACGTGCTGGTCGGCACCCTGCCCTATGGCCTGCAAAAACGTGTCGAACTGGCCCGCGCCCTGGCCGCCGAACCGACCCTGCTGTTGCTGGATGAACCCATGGCCGGCATGAACGCCCAGGAGAAAGCCCAGATGAGCCAGTTCATCCGCGACATCAACCGCGAGTTCGGCACCACCGTGGTGTTGATCGAGCACGACATCGGCGTGGTCATGGGCTTGTGCGACCACGTGGTGGTCCTCGACTACGGTCGCAAGATCGGCGACGGCACCCCGCAACAGGTGCGCGCCAACCCCCATGTCATCGCCGCCTACCTGGGGACCTGAGCATGGAATTTTTCTTCGAAGTGCTGATCGGCGGCCTGCTGGCGGGCGTGATGTATGCCCTGGTAGCGATTGGTTTTGTACTGATCTACAAGGCCTCCGGCGTGTTCAATTTTGCCCAGGGCGCCATGGTGCTGTTCGCCGCGCTGACGTTTGTCAGCCTGTTGGAGCGCGGCTTCCCGTTTGCCTGGGCGTTCCTGATCACCCTGGCGAGCATGGTGGTGCTGGCGCTGCTGATCGAAAAAGTGGTGCTGCGGCCCTTGGTCAATCGCCCACCGATCATCCTCTTCATGGCCACCCTCGGGCTGTCCTACCTGATCGAAGGTTTCGCGCAGTTCCTGTGGGGTGCGCAGGTGCACGGGCTGGACCTGGGCATCGCCGACGAACCGCTGGAAATCCGCGGCATGCTGCTTTCGCAATTCGACCTGTTTGCCGCCGGCACCGCCGCCGCCCTGGTGATCGTGCTGTCGCTGCTGTTCAACAAGACCCGGGTGGGCCTGTCGTTGCGTGCGGTGGCCGATGACCCGCTGGCGTCCATGGCCATCGGTATTCGCCTGCCGCGCATCTGGGCGTTGGTGTGGGCGGTGGCCGGGTTCGTCGGGCTGGTGGCCGGGTTGCTCTGGGGCGCACGCCTGGGAGTGCAGTTCTCGCTCTCGCTGGTGGTGCTCAAGGCGCTGCCGGTGCTGATCATCGGCGGGTTCTCGTCCATCGGCGGGGCGATTGTCGGCGGCCTGATCATCGGGGCGGCGGAGAAAGTCGCCGAGATCTACCTCGGCCCGATCATCGGCAGCGGCATCGAGAACTGGGTGCCCTACGTCCTCGCGTTGCTGTTCCTGCTGGTGCGGCCTGCCGGGTTGTTCGGCGAGCGCGCCATCGAACGGGTTTGATTGTCCTTGGGGAAATGCCTGCATGTTGTATCAAGAAGTCGGTCAAATCAGCACCTCCTACGCGGCCGAGCGCCGCACCTTTCGCCTGCGCCAGGACCGCGTCGCGCTGTGGCTGCTGCTGGGCGTGGCGTTCTTTGCGGTGCCCTGGCTGGGTAATGACTACTGGTTCAGCGCGATCCTGGTGCCGCTGCTGGTGCTGTCGCTGGCCGGGCTTGGGCTCAACCTGCTGACGGGCTACGCCGGGCAACTTTCACTCGGCTCGGCGGCGTTCATGGCGGTGGGCGCGTTTGCCGCCTACAACCTGCAACTGCGCGTGCCGGGCTTGCCGCTGTTGGTGAGCTTTGCCCTGGGTGGCGTGATCGCCGCCGCGGTGGCGGTGTTCTTCGGCTTGCCGAGCCTGCGCATCAAGGGCTTTTACCTGCTGGTGGCGACCCTGGCCGCGCAGTTCGTGGTGGAGTGGGTGCTCACCCGCTTCAGCTGGTTTACCAACGACAACGCCTCGGGCGTGATCACCTCACCGCCGCTGCTGATTGCCGGGCTGGATTTCAGCTCACCGCGCGGCCGCTACGTGCTGACGCTGGCCGTAGTGGTGACGCTGTTCTGGCTGGGCAAGAACCTGGTGCGCAGCGAACTGGGCCGCAACTGGATGGCGGTGCGCGACATGGACACCGCCGCTGCGGTCATCGGCATTCGCCTGTTGAAGGCCAAGCTGCTGGCGTTTGCCATCAGCGGCTTCTACCTGGGCATCGCTGGTTCACTGTGGGCGTTCGCCTACCTGGGCACGGTCGAGCCCCACGGCTTTGACCTGAGCCGCTCGTTCCAGGTGCTGTTCATCATCATTATCGGCGGCCTGGGCAGCGTGCTCGGCAACGTCCTTGGCGCGGCATTCATCGTGTTGTTCCCGATTCTGCTGGCCAATCTCTTCGCGCTGTTGCCCGCTGGACTGATGGATGCCGGACAGCTGGAAAACATCCAGAAGATGCTGTTTGGCGCGCTGATCATCGCGTTTTTGATCAAGGAACCGGAGGGGCTGGCCCGTCTGTGGCAGCGCTTTCGTCAACGGGCCAGGGTCTGGCCGCTGCGTTACTGAACTCAATAACCCCCCAGGAATCACCTCCATGACACATCGCTTATCGCTGCGCCGCCTGGCCTTGGGCCTGGCCCTGATCACCGCCGGGCTCACGGCCGGCGCCCAGGCTGCCAACGAACAATACTTCCCGTTGCAGAGCTACCGGGTCGGCCCGTACGCGGCCGGTGGCACCGGTTTTTTCGGGGGCTTTATCGACTACCTGCAATACATCAATGCCAAGGGCGGGGTGAACGGCGTCAAGCTGACCTGGAGCGAATGCGAGACCGAGTACGTGGTGGAAAAAGGCGTTGAATGCTATGAGCGCCTCAAGGGTGGGCTCAACGGTGCGCCGGCCGCCGCCACCAACCCGCTGTCAGTCGGCATCGCCTATGCCACCCTGGACCGCTCCACCGCCGACAAACTGCCGCTGATCACCATCAACCATGGCCGCACCGATTCCACCGACGGCAGCGTGTTCCCCTACGTGTTCCCGCTGCAGCTCAACCCGTATTCGGAAGTCTCGGCGATCATCAACTACATCGGCCAACGCGAAGGCGGCGCCGACAAGCTCAAGGGCAAGAAAATCGCCGTGCTCTACCACGGCTCGCCCTACGGCAAGGAAACCAATGGCGTGCTCGAAACCCTGGCGAAAAACGCCGGCTTCGAACTGACCCTGCTGGAAGTGCCGCACCCCGGCAACGAGCAGCAATCGCAGTGGCTGAACATCCGGCGCCTCAAGCCCGACTGGGTGATCCTGCGCGGCTGGGGCGTGATGAACCCGGTGGCGCTCAAGTCCGCGCAGAAAGTCGGCTACCCGGCCGATCACATCATCGGCAATATCTGGAGCAACTCCGAAGAAGACGTGGTACCGGCCGGCGCCGCCGCCAAAGGCTTTATCTCGATCACCACCCACCCGTCGGGCACCGACTTCCCGGTGCTGCAAGGCATCCAGCAAAGCGTGGTAGACGCCGGCAAGGGCAACCTGGCCGACCCCAAGCGTTTCGGCACCGTGTATTACAACCTGGGCGTGGTCAACGGCATTCTCAACGTCGAAGCCCTGCGCCTGGCCCAGGAAAAATACGGGCAAAAACCACTGACCGGCGAGCAGGTACGCTGGGGCTTCGAACACCTGAACCTCGACGACGCACGCCTGCAGGCCCTGGGCGCCAAGGGCCTGGTGCAACCGCTGAAACTGTCCTGCGCCGACCACGAAGGCGGCGGCGCCGTGCGCTTCCAGCAATGGGATGGCCAACGCTGGAACCTGATCAGCGACTGGGTACAGGCCGACCGCGCCCTGCTGCGGCCGATCATCGAAGCCTCGGCGGCGCAGTACGCCAAGGAGAAAGGCATCACGCCGCGGGATTGCAGCAAAGAGCAGTAAGCCCGAAATAGACCGTTGTTGAGCGCTCACCCGGAGTGGGTAGTACCGCCCAGGCGCTCAGCAACCCAATCGGCAATCCAGGCGCCGGCGTTCGAGGTGTTGTCCAGGCTGCTGTGGTGGATACCGCCTTCACGCGGGGTGAACACCTTCAATTCGCGATCCGGGCTGTTGGTGAGTTGGTCATAGGACTGATGCGCGTACGCCAGCGGAATCTGTCGGTCGGCCTCGCCATGACTCACCAGAAACGGCACCTTGATACGCTCCATTACCCCGTTGAGGTGCACCTGCTCGGCGAGCGTCATGAACGCCTCCATGCTGCTCGCACCCCACACCCAGCACACGTGCTCCCAGTAGTGCGGCACCGGTCGTTCACCTTCGCGGGCCAGGCGGCGCTTCTGCATTTCGCCCCAGTTATGGTTCGCCCCCCACACTGCGCCCAGGGCGAAGCGCGGTTCGAACGCTACAGCGCGCGGGCAGTAATACCCACCCAGGGACACCCCCAGCAAGCCGATACGCAGCGGGTCGATTTCGCGGCGGGTTTGCAGGTAGTCCATCAGCGGGCTGGCCCACAGTTCGGTGTTGACGACTGCGGTCATGCCATGCAGGCGCAGGGCTTCGCCGGTGCCGGGCTGGTCGATGAACAGGCTGGAGATGCCGCGTTTGGCAAGCAATTGCGGGAACAGCCCGGCGCGATGGACCATCTCCTTGGTGCTGTCCAGGCCATTGATCACCACCAGACACGGCGCCGCGTCAGTTACGCCCTCAGCCGGGGTGAACAGCCCGGCGAGATGGGCACCGTCGTAGGGAATTTCAAACCGCCGGGTATTTTCGCCAGACAGTTCGACGCCTTCGGCGAAGGTGCGCAGAAACTTGGCGTACAACGCTTTGCGAGGCGCATGACCGTGAGCCTGCATACGCTCGGCAGTGATGAAATACACCGCCGCGCGGTTCAACTTGTCACCGGCGCTGAGCCACCTGCCGGCCGCCTTGTCTTCCTGCGCCAAGGCCACCAGGTTGTCGCCTCCAGCCTCCCAGGCGGCCATAAACGCCTGGGTGCCCGCATCGTCACCCTGGCGGGCTACCTCCAGCAGCGGCCGGCACATGGTGTCGATCTCGCCGATCTTGCCGCCCATCTCGATGGCTGCCGCAACTGCCAGGCTCCACACATAATTGGTTTCGAAATACTGGAACATGCTCATGGGTCAATCCTTGTGAAAATCAGCGGCGCATAGCCGGGAATTCGCCCTGGTAAAAGGTCACGTCCCAGGGAATGTCGTCCTGCATGAACGCAGGCGGGTTGCCCATCCACTGGGCCGTGCCGAAGCGAAACTCCCATTCGCGCGGTACCCAACTGTCGTCGAGGTAATCGGTGTCGGCGCCGTACTCGGCCTCACCACCGGTGGGTGAGTTGAAGTAGCAGAAGATTGCCGAAGCGATGCGGTGGCGGCCGGTACCGAGAAAGCCATGCTGCCAACCGCGTCGGGTCATGTAATTGGAGCCGACCATCACCTCGTCGAAGTCCTCGACCCCGAAGCAGGTGTGATGAAAACGCGGCACCCCGCCCGCCCCCGGTGCCTTGTTATTGAGCAGGAAGGTGTTGTGGTGCTCATTGGCACCGTCGGCGCGCAGGTAGGTACCCACGCCTTTCTGATGGTCGGACAGGCGAAAGTTCAGACGGTCGCGAAAGAACGCAAAGCTCTGCCAATAGTCATCCACGGCAAACACCACGTGGTTGATGGTTTTAGGTCGAGCCCGCGTGCGCCATTTGCGGTGCTGGTTGAGACGGTTGACGTTGCCGGCAGCGTTGACCGGGTCGGGGGCGTAAGTGACTTTCCTGCGGTTGAACACGCGAAGCCCCAAGGCCTGGCCGCAATCGCTGAGAAAGTGCCAGGCATCATCATCGCCCAGGAGAACCTCACGGTCGCTGGACAAGTCGGCGACCAGCCGCGCCAGGTTTTCAGCGTTGTCCACGCCCCAGATGGTCTCCTTCACACCGAAGCCTTCGTAGCGCGACGCCGGAATAGAGGGGTGATGCATTTCGCGCACGATAATGGTCGAGCCTTCCTCCAGTCGATACAGGCTTTCCTGATCGTTGGCACTGAGGCGCACCAGGCCGAAATCATCAAAGAAGCGCGAGGCCAGGGCCAGGTCCTCGACGCCATACAACAGGGTGTCGATGCCGATGATCGCCATCTCAGGTCTCCTGGAAAGTGAAATTGCGCTGCATGGTTGTGTCCTCGTCAAACAGGGGTCTAAGGCCAGAGTAAGAAGCCCGGCCCATGCCGACTAATCGTTTGTCGACATGGGTTCTATCCATGGCGTGGATGGCTTCAGGCGCCCGCCATGGAGTGCGGCGAATCAGTGACGGCTGTTCAAACCCAGCATCTCGTCGAATTGCACATGCAACAGCAGCCCGGCGGCATAACCATCGCGCGGGTTGACGCCGGTGTAGGGGTTCAACCAACTGCTGGCTCCCCACGTACGCAGCACGAAGGGGCTGAGGACGATGCTGTCGGTGAGGATGAAGTTGGCGTCCAGCGCGACCGCATACTCGTTGCGCCCGGGGCGGTAACTGCCACCGCCCGATGCCGCGTGGGCCTCTTCAAGGAAGCGTTGCTCGCGACTGGTCAGTTGTGCCCAGTTGACGTTCACCGAATAGCTGTCGAACGGTCGGCTGCGAAAGGGTGCGGAAAGAATCAGCCCTGCGTTGCCTTGGGTGCCGACGCCATTGGTGGTGCCTTCATCAAGTGTGTGGGTCAAGCTGGCATAGGCCGCTACCGCCGTTGGGTTGAGGTCTTGGGTGGCGCCGCCGTCCTGGCGCCAGACGGTTTTCTTGGCGCCCAGGTAGAAACCTGTCACGCCCTTGCGGGTATCGGCAGCGGCAGTTGTGTCAGTGACTTTCGAGGTGCCGTTGACCGTGAAATAGGGGTCGGTCTGTTGCCCGTTATTGTGAAAGCCCAGCACCTCGAACGTTTGCGGGTAGGCTTGCATGCGGTAGTCGGTGCGATAGGCCAGGTTCGCCAGGTACACCGTACTCAAGGTGCCGCCACTTTCGCCGACGCCGCGCTCCCAGCCATTGGTGAAGGGATAGGCATTGTTGCTGCGCCACGCACCGACCTGCGCGCGCACGGCGGGGCTGAAATCGTAGCCGACGCGCGCGCCCCAGTTGGCGTAGGGCGGCGGGTTGATACCGGCCGTGTCCTGCAGGATCGCGTTCACGCATCCCAGCGGCACGTTGCACAGCGGCAGCGCAAAGTAGTTGCCGGCGTTGCTCTTGCCCGCTTCGATGGACAGCTTGTCGTCGAGCAATTTCTGCTCGTAGGTGAACAGGCTCAGGTGGCTGACATTCGGAATGTAAGGGCCCGGTTTACCGGCAATCACATCACCCACCTGCCGACCGTAGTCCAGGTTGCTGGTCCAGGGCACGTACAGCTGCTCGAAGTGGATCGTCCCACCGGGCAGGCCAATGAGCTTGTCGAGGTTGAAGTCGGCGCCGATGGCAAAGATGGTCAGTGACTCGTGGTTACCGGTGTACAGGCCGGCGCTGGGGTTGCGCAGGTAAATCTCAGTCATCGACAGGTGCGGGCTCACACCATGGTCGTTGAGCCACTTGCCCTGCGCCTCAAGAAGCTTGCCACTTTTGGGTGGCACATTGGGCTCCACATTCAATACGCGCGGACCGACTTTTTCATTCGGGTACTCGTCGCTCGGCGCGTCGGCAGCCAGGGCGGGGCCTGCCGTCACGATGATCAATGCACAACCAACCACCATTCGAATCGTCATGTTCAGTCTCTTTTGTTGTTTTTATGAGATAAGGGGGCCTGCTCCGGTACCAGGGCACCGGAGTGTTCGGTCATTCCAGGGTCAGGCGTCTTCGAGATTGACGCCGGTCAGGCGCAGGTTGCGTGCCGCCCGGCACTTCACCAGGCTGGCGCCGAGTGCCAGCAGTACCACCGGCAGGCAGAGCCAGCCGGCCCAGCCAATGGTGGTGGCCAGGCTTCCGCTGACCTTGCCAACGGCCACGACCAGGATCGGACTGAAAAACATGCCCAGGCAGTAGCTGCCGTACCACATGCCAGTGCCCAACCCGCGGCGCTGCCACGGCAGTTCACGCATGTTCCAGATGGCCAGGGTGGGCAACATCAGGCCGCAGCCCAGGCCGTTGATTAGTGCAACAACCATGATTGCCTGCCAGGTGTGCATCGCCGGAATCAACAGAAAGCTGGTAGCGATCAGGCCAAAGGCCAGGGCCAGGCAATGGGGGGTACGCAGGCCCAGGCGAGTCAGCAGGTGCACGCTAAGAGTACCCAGCACGATCATCACGCTGCACGCCGACGCGACGAGGCCGGCGGTCTGCGGGGACGGTTCGCCGATGTCCCCGAGCAGGTAGGCCATCTGGATCTGCAGGATCATGAACATGACCGCGCCGATGAAGGTCACCACACAAATCCCCAGCATCAGCAACGGCCGAAAGCTCACGTTGTTGCGCGCCTGCTCTTCGTCCGACGCCATGCTGGCTGCGCGCGGTTCCCACAGCATGACCTTGCTCAATAGCGCCAGTGCCAGGGGCACCGCGTAGACTACATAGGGCATGCGCCAGCCAAGTTCACCCAAGGCGCCGCCTACCATGAAGAACAGGATCGCCGACGACGACGCAAAGGTGGTTTGCAGCGCCAGGTACTTCTGGCGTTGCGCACCGCTGTAGTAGTCGCCGATCAGCATGGTGCTGATGGTCACCACCACCGCCTCCACGCAGCCCAGGGCGATACGACTGACGATGATTGCGTAGAGCGAGTCGAGGAACATCGGCATCAGGCCGAACACGCCGTAGCCGACAATCGACGCCACCAGCAATTGCTTGCGCCCATACCGATCGGCCAACACGCCCACCAGCGGGCTGAGCAACGCCACCAGCAAGCCGGGAATAGTCAGTGCCACCGGGATCAGGAACTCGACGTTAGGCACGTCGGAAAAATGCGCCTGCATCTGTGGCAGGCTCGGCGCTACCACGATGGCCGCCATCGGTGACAGACAGTTGATCAACAACAACAGGTACGTAGCGAGGGTCGCCTTTGACTGGGTGACGCGGGTAGGAGCGTTCATGGCCTCTCCGGATTGTTATTATTAAAGGGTGAAACGCACGCTTGGGTATTACAACTGCAGGGTTCGCTCGATCAGTTGCTCGATGCCTCCATCATGGCGCAAGCCCAGGGCTTCGGATGCCTCGGCATGCAAGGGCGGATAGCGGCCGAAATTCGCCTCCAGGTGTTCATCAGGCTGGTACTCCACCTGTGCACGGCGGTCTTCGCCGAAACGCCTGCACAGCCCGTCGACCAACTGCGCCATACTCAGGTGCAACACCGGCAGCGCAAACACTCGCCGCGCCACCAGTCGCTCGGGCGCCAGCGTAGCGGCGTGCAGCAGGTTATCGACACAGCGTGCCGCCGACATCCACCAGGCCTGCGCCTGCGGCGATACCGGGCACTCGAAACGCGTGCCCGCCGCCAGCGCCCAGAACACCTCGCTCATGAACGCCGACAACAACCCGGAAGGTTGCGGCGGGCGGGCCACAATGCCCGGTAAGCGCAGGCTGATGCCATCGATCCAGCCACGGCGGCTGAAATCATCGATCAGCAACTCACCCATCAATTTCTGGGTGGCGTAACTCAATTGCGGGTGCAGGGGCGTGTGGTCGTCTACCGCGGTCGCCAAGGGCGAGCCATACACCGCGATGGTGCTGGCGAACACTACCCGCGCCGGGTTGGGTTGATCCTTGAGCCCTTCCAGCAACGCCAGCGTGGCGTCCAGGTTGACTCGACGGCCCAGGCTGTAGTCGCGCTCGGCGGCCCCACCGGGGATGCTCGCCAAATGGAAGGCGATATCGACCGGCGTTTCCAGGGCATCGGCCAGCAACCGCAGGTCGGCGATACTGCCGGTAAGGCAGCGCACGCGGGGGTCCGGCGGTATCTGAGGAAACGCCAGGTCCAGCAGGGTCAAACGTGTCCAGCCCGGCAGTGCATAGGGATCGGCCAGTAAGCGACGTACCAGGGTGGCGCCCACAAAACCATTGGCGCCGGTGATCAATACATGCATGTCAGTGCTCCTGCACGGGGGCTGGAACAAACCGGTGATCGATGGCGCCGAACAGGCTTTGCCCGTCCAGGCCAAAGATTTCAAAGCGCAAACGGTCGCCGAATTTCAGGAAAGGCGTGTTCGCCTCACCCTGCTCGATCACTTCTATTGCACGTCGCTCGGCCAGGCAGGCCGAGCCTTTGGCGGTGTAGTCACGGTTGGAGAAGGTGCCCGAGCCCAGCACCGTACCGGCGCGCAAGTTGCGGGTACGAGCCAGGTGCATTACCAGTTCCGGGAAGCTGAAGTCCATTTCATCGCCGTTGGGTTCGCCGAAACGCTGGCCGTTGCACTGCACATGCAGCGGCAGCTTGACGCGGCCGTCGTGCCAGGCTTCGCCCAGTTCATCCGGGGTGACCGCCACCGGCGCAAACACCGTACTGGGTTTGGCCCGCAGTGGACCGAAACCGATACTCACCTCCTTGAACAGATGCGCGCGCAGGCTCACGTCGTTGAGCAGCATCAGCAACTTGATATGCGCCGCCGCTGCCGTTGGCTGAACGCCCATGGGCACATCATCAAGCACCACTGCCACCTCGCCCTCGAAATCGATCTGGTGGTCCTCGCCGGGCACCGGGTAATCGTCGCAGGCACCGAAGAAATCGTCCCCGGCGCCCTGGTAGATGATAGGCACGCCGGGATCTTTCTTGATGTCCAGATTGTACGCACGCTCCATCAGGCTGCCGTGGTTGAGGAACGACGAGGCATCGGCCCATTGGTAGGCACGGGGCAGCGGTGCCATGGCCGCGCGCGGGTCAAAATCGAACGCCTGGGGTGCCCGGCCTGCGTTAAGTGCGGCGGACAACTGCTGCAATGCCGGTTCGCAGCGGGGCCATTCTTCCAGCGCAGCCTGCAGGGTGCCGGCGATTCCACTGGCCAGCACCGCGCGGCCCAGGTCGCGACTGACAACCACCAAGCGCCCATCGCGGGTGTGATCCTTCAGGGTTGCAAGTTTCATCGGTGTGCTCCTGGCCCGGACCACAGGGCCGGGCATTCAATGAGTTCCAGCAGATTGCCGCTGTTGTCGCGCACAAAGCCCATGGGGCTGCCTTCGATGACCGTCTCAAAAACGATGTCGGCACCTTTGCCGCGCAACGCGTGGAAGGCAGTCGCGGCATCCTGCACGGCAAAGCACAAGTGCTTGTGGCCGTGGGTCTTGAGGTCCAGGTGCGGCTCGCGACGGTCACTCGGTAACGGGTGCGCTTGGTCCAGCTGGAACAGCTCGATGCGGTAGTCGCCGCAGCGGATAAAGGCGATATGCGCCGGGATCCGGTCAATGTAGGCGCGGCTTTCCAGCTCGAAACCGAGCATCCGCCGGTACCAGCCGATGGACGCCTCCAGGTCGGGGACGCTGATCCCGCCGTGATGGGGTTTGATCGCAAACATGGCAGCCTTCCTCAGTTCAGTGCCCGACCGCCATCCACTGGGATGACCGCGCCGGTGGTAAATGTCAGGTGGCAGGCCAGGGCCAACACCGCCTGGGCGACCTCTTCGGGCAAGGCCAGGCGACCCAACGGGGTACGTGCGGCTTGCTCGTCACGCCAGCCCTGGGCCAGGCCCTGGACGAACTCCGTATCGGCCAACCCCGGCGCCACCGACACCACCCTTACCTGAGGCGCCAGGGCACGGGCCAGGGACCGGGTCAGGTTGTCCACCGCCGCCTTGCTCGCGCAGTAGGCAATATTGCTGCCCATCGCCGTACGCGCGGCAATCGAGCTGATGTTCACCACCAGCCCATCGCCGCCGGCCTTGAGCAGCGGTGCCAAGGCCCGGATACAGGCGATCGGACCGCGCACGTTGATGGCCAGGATATTGTCGATCAGCCCGTCATCCAGACCCTCAAGGTCGGCATGTTCGACAAACCGCGTCGTGCCGGCGCAATTGACCAGAATGTCGCAACGCCCAAAGTGCCTCTGTACCTGAGTGGCCAGTCGCTCGAGCATGGCGCTGTCGGTGACAGGTGCCGCCACGGCGAGGTGGCCACCGGCAACAGTCGGCAGGTCAGTCACCAGGGTATGGGCGGCATCGCTGGAGCGGTTGTACCCCGCCACTACGCTGGCACCCGCGCGGGCCAGGGCATGGCAGATCACCACCCCCAACCCGCCGGTGGCTCCGGTAACGACGGCGACCTTGCCTTCCAGGCGGCCCATCAGGAGGCCTTCTTCAGGCGACGCACACGGATATCCGCCTGTTCCTTGTGGCCGGAGAAATGCTCCAGTGCACACAACCGCGAGCAGACTTCACCGATGGCCACGCTGGCTTCGTCTGTGAGCACCCGCTGGTAGGTATGAGTCTTGATGAACTTGCCCACCCAGAGCCCGCCGGTGTAACGCCCGGCGCCCATGGTCGGCAGCGTGTGATTGGTGCCGATCACTTTGTCGCCGTAGGACACATTGGTGCGATGCCCCAGGAACAGGCCGCCATAGTGAGTCATGCGCGCCAGGAACCAGTCCGGGTCGCGGGTCATCACCTGCACGTGTTCAGAGCAGATGCGCTCGGATTCGGCGAGCATCTCTTCGTCGCTGTCACACAAGATGATCTCGCCATAGTCGCGCCAGGCCACACTGGCCACCGGAGCGGTGTCCAGGCGTGCGAGCACCTGCTCGATGGCCGCCGGCAATTCTTCGGCAATACGGCGGCTGGTGGTCACGCAAAACGCCGGTGAAGTCGGCCCATGTTCGGCCTGGCCCAGCAGGTCGACCGCCACCAGTTCGGCATCCACCGTGTCATCGCAGATGACCATGGTTTCCGTAGGCCCGGCGAACAGGTCAATACCGACGCGACCGTACAGTTGACGCTTGGCTTCGGCCACGTAGGCATTGCCCGGACCGACGATCATGTCGACCTTCTCGATGTGTTCGGTGCCCAGGGCCATGGCAGCGACACCTTGCACGCCACCCATCACATAGATTTCATCAGCCCCCGCCATGGCCATCGCGGCGATGATCTCCGGCGACGGCTGGCCATCGAATGGCGGTGCACAGGCGATCACGCGTTTCACACCGGCCACTTTGGCGGTAAGCACGCTCATGTGCGCCGAGGCCAGCAGCGGGTACTTGCCGCCAGGGATGTAACAGCCTACCGAACTCACCGGGATGTGCTTGTGCCCGAGCACCACGCCCGGCAGGGTTTCGACCTCCACGTCGCGCATCGACAGCAACTGGATTTGGGCGAAGCGACGGATCTGGGCCTGGGCGAAGGTGATGTCCTCAATGGCCTGGGGCGACAGGCTGTCTATGCACGCCTGGATCTGCTCCTGGCTCAGCCGCAGGCTCGGCGGGTTCCAGCCATCGAACTGTTGCGAGTAATCCCGCACAGCCGCTTCACCACGCTGATCGATCGCATGGATAATCTGTTCGACCGTGTCGCGCACCTGGGCGTTGAGTGCCGCCTTGTGCTCCGCCGGTTTGCCTTTTTTCAGATAACGAATCATGAGCCGGTTCCTGTCTTGTTATTCGGTATTCAGCGCCAGTGGATCAGCGGTTGGCCCGCCAGTGGCGCCCGGAAAAACGGAATGCGTGTGCCCTGCAGACTGCCCAGGTACACGGTTTTCAAATCGGGCCCGCCAAACGTCAGGCTGGCCATCCAAGGTGCCAGTGTGCCGTGGGCAGCCTGCATGATCTGCGGGGTGAGGGTTTTGGCGCGGTAGTGCTGGTTCAGCAACGCTGTGGCGACCGGGTTACCGTCATCAAGCAGGTTGAGTACTTCGCCATCGGGGGTCAGGGCAATCAGCTTGTCGCTCATCACCAAGGTCACCCACAGGTTGCCGAAGCTGTCGAAGGCAAAACCGTCGGGAAAGCCCTCCAGCTCCGCCGGGCCAAACACTTCACGTTCCCCTAGCGAGCCGTCGGCCTGCTGGCGCAGGCGGGAGATTCGCCGCACATTGCTTTCCACCACGTACAACCATTCTTCGTTGTCGTCGAAGCGGATTTCGTTGGTGCCGCCAAACCCTTCGGCGACGATGCGAATGCCCTGGGCGTCGATCACGCCGATGTAGCCATCCAGCACGCCGGAATTGATCGAGTCGGTCCACGGTTGCATCGTGGTCGTCACCGTGAACCAGATACGCCCCTTGCTATCCCGTAGAGGGAAGTTGGTCTTGCCCAGGGGCTTGCCGTCGAGCTGGTCAAACAGCACCTGGACATGGCCCTGGCGGTCGAGCTTCTCGATACGGTCCAGGCCCCAGTTGCAGATGATGAAGTCGCCCTGCTCCGTCAGCGCCAGGCCATTGGGCAGCGACGCGCCCTGGGACTGCACATAGCGCGATTCGAAGGACGCCGCCTGCGCCTCCACCTGCGTGGGCGCCAACAAGGTCTGCTCGCCATTGGCGGTAATATGCATCACCCCGCCACGTGCGTCGGCGGACCACAGGCTGCCGTCGGGCTGGGCGATGATGCATTCGGGGCGTTGCAGATCGTGGCCGACGAAACCGATAGCGTCGCGGTCGACCTGCCAGCCTTTGAGCGGATTACGTTGCATGAGCATGTCCTTGGGTCAGATAGGCTGGGCGACCACATCGATCATCTGTTTCATCAAACCGGCGAAGTTGGCATCCGGTGTCGGCCGCTGCTCCCACTCGCCGATCTGCACGGACCCTTGGTTGATGAATTTGCAACGCTCGTAGCGACGCTGCATGAAACCTTCGAGCACCTCGGCCAGACTCAGCTCGGCGCCACACAGTTCACCCAGCACCACGGCATCCTCCACCGCCTGCGCGGCGCCCTGGCCCATGTGCGGCGTGGTGGCGTGCGCGGCATCGCCAATCAACAACACGCGCCCGCGGTACCAGGGGGCCGGCATCAACAGGGCTTCCAGCGGGCGATAGACCACTTGGGTGTTGTCGGTGATCTGGGCGCTCAGCTCCGGCACCAGGCCGCCGTAGCCTTCAAGGCGTCGGCGGAACTCGGCGGCAAGCGTGTCCGGGTCGAAGAACGGGTTGCCGGGTTCTTCGAACACCGACAGGATGTACAGGCTGTCTTCGGTCAATGGCGTGTAGCCAGCCTTGCCGCCCGGCTTGCCCTCAAACATGTGCGACCAGAGCAGGTCCTTGGGCCGTGGCAGGTTGTAGCGCCACACGCCCTGCCCCGTGAATTGCGGCGTGTACTGCTCGCCGAATACCGTCGTACGCACTTTGGAGTACACACCGTCGGCCCCCACCACCAGGTCATAATCACCCCGACTGCCGTCGGTGAACCCCACGCTGACGCCGTGTTCATGTTGAGAAATATCACTGAAGGTCAGGCCCAGACGCAGGTTGGCGCCACTGGCGGCCACCGCATCAAGCAATACCTGATGCAACGCCGGACGGGTCAGTCCGAGGTTCGCGGGATACTGCTCGCCGGCCAGCCGTGCACCACTGAGTTCGGCTTTTACCTCCCCCTGCTGGTTGCAGATGCGCAGGCCCTTGTAAGGGAAACCCGCGGCCACGGCCGCGTCGGCAATACCCAGTTGCGCCATGGCGCGAATGCAGTTGGCCTGGACCACGATACCCACGTGATACACCTTGGCCTGGGGGCTGATTTCGACAATATCGACCACTACGCCGGACTTGCGCAGGGCGATGGCGGCGCTGAGGCCGCCAATGCCACCGCCGACGATCAGCACATGCTTGATGGCGCTCATCAACGCACTCCTCTTGGATGCAGAGTGAAGTGGGCACACAGGCTTGGAAGCGTGAGGTGGGACACAGGACTGCTCTCCATATTTATTGTTGTTATGGCCGGCCTCACAGGGGGCTGGCTGAACATGGGCCAACCTTACTCACCCCTCAGGTATGCCGGAAATTGTTTGTTCGGATAGGTCCCATCCATCAGATGGATAGCCCAACAGCCACCGCTATTTGCGTTTCAAATCCTTTGCCAGGCAGGTATAACAAGCCTGGATGCCCGTAAGCACAATCATAAAAAACGGAGTAAAGCCATGCGCTTTCACGGTCTGGATTTGAACCTCCTCGTGGTGCTGGACATGCTGCTGGCGGAGCAGAACATCACCCGTACCGGTGAGCGCCTGCACCTCAGCCAGCCGGCCACCAGTGCGGCGTTGTCACGCCTGCGCGACTATTTCGAAGATGATTTACTGGTACAGGTCGGTCGCAGGATGGTCCGTACACCGATGGCCGAAACCCTGGCCCAGCCGATTCGTGATTTGCTGATCCAGATGCGCTCCACCTTGGAAAACCGCAGCCGATTCCAGCCGGACCTGGCACGCCGAAACTTCACGCTGATGGCGTCGGATTATGTGGGCATGGTGCTGCTGCCCGAGGTCAGTCGCAGGCTGAACACCCTGGCACCGTCATGCTCCATCGAACAGTTCCTGCCCACGGATGAGGCCGCCCTTGAGATCGAGCGTGGGCACGTGGACTTCCTGGTGCTGCCGGACAAGAACATCCTCAAGGAACACCCCTGTGTGGCGCTGTTCAGCGATGAATACGTGTGCGTGATGTGCAAGGACCATCCGGCGGCCAATGGGCCTTTGTCCATGGATGACTACAAGGCGCTGGGGCACGTGCTGGTGCGCTGGGGCGGCGAACATCGCGCCCCGATGGCTGATGAGTGGTTTGCGCGCAGTTTCGGGTTCACACGCCGGGTGGAAGTGACCACCAACACCTTCAACAGTGTGCCGCCGTTTCTGATCGGTACCCTGCGGGTCGCCACCATGCACCGTCGCCTGGCGGAGAGATGGGCACAATACTTGCCGCTGCGGATCGTGTCCGCCCCCTGGACCGCGCCGCCGCTGACCATGTCCATGCAGTGGAACAAATACCAGCAGCTCGACCCCGGGCTGGCCTGGTTGCGCAACCTGATCATCGAGACCGCCGCCTCGATGGATCCCGATCAGGCATCGTAGGCCTGGCGGGCGGCCTCGATGACCGGGGCCTGTTGTTCGAGCCACACCAGCAGCGCCTCAAACTGGGTGACTAATGAAACGCCCAATGGCTTGAGGCTGTATTCCACCTGCGGCGGAATGGTAGCGATCACACGACGTTCGAGCATGCCGTCACGTTCCAGCGCACGCAGCTTGAGGGTGAGAATGCGCTGCGACAAGCTACCCTCCGCCATATCGTTGACCTGCCGTTGCAGTTCGGTAAAACGCAGCGTACCGGTGTGCAGCACCAGCAACAGCAACGGGGTCCAGCGGTCGCCAAGCCGAGCCAGGGATTCACGCACAGGCCCATGGGGATCATTGCCGCCGCGCAGCACCCGCGCTTTCAGATCATCCAGCGCCTGGCGCTGAATCTTGTCGACCACATGCATCGAGCCTTCACCTTTGTGCATCCCTCTCTCCCTGCCAGCCCCTGGGGGGTACGTACATTCAGGTAACCGACCTACATTAAAGTGCCGTCTTCCGCCTGCCGGCCCGCTGCCCCAGTATCCGGCACAGCGGCGCCCTGCCCCCGGGCAGTACGCCGACAACAAAAACAACAGAAGCGGAAGATCCTATGAATCATTACGATATCGTCGCCATCGGCGGCGGGCACAATGGCCTCGTGGCCGCAGCCTATCTGGCCAAGGCCGGCAAAAAAGTCCTCGTGCTGGAACGCAAGGACTATGTGGGCGGTGGCGTGACAACGCGCCAGCTTAACACTCCAGGCTTCTGGCATGACGAGCACTCCAGCGTGCATATCATGATCCAGGGCAACCCCATGATCACCCGCGACGAGCTCGGTCTGTTCAGCCGGTTCGGCCTCAAGTACAACTACTCCGATGTGCCCCATGCGACCGTCTTCGAAGACGGCAGCGCACTGATCACCTACCGCGACCTGGACAAGGCCTGCGAATCCATCGCCAGCGTGTCGCCTCGCGACGCAGAGACCTATCGCAAGCTGGCGACCAAGGCCGCCGGACTGCTGCCGATGTTCCTCTCCGGTTTCTATTCGCCCCCGCCGCCCATGGGGGCCATGGTCGCCATGCTTGACCAGAGCCAGGAAGGCCGCGAGATGTTCGACGCCATGCAGCGCAGTACCCTGGACATCGTCGACAACCTGTTTGAGCACGACAAGGTCAAGATCCACCTGTTGCGGGTGATCGCCGAAAACCTGCAAGCCCCGGACGAGTTGGGTACAGGTATGGGTGTGTATGTGTTCGTCGGCATCATGCACACCTACGGCGTGTCGCAACCGGTGGGTGGCAGTGGCAAGCTTTCAGAAGCCCTGGTGCGCTGCATCGAGCACCACGGCGGCGAGATCCGTTGTAACAGCGAAGTGCGCAAGGTGATCGTCGAAGGCGGGCGCGCCAACGGTGTGGAGCTGGCCGACGGTGAGCGAATTCTGGCCCGAGACGCGGTGGTCGGCGCCTTGCACCCCCATGTCATCAAACGCTTCGTCGACGGGCTTGATCCTGGGGTGACCGCACGCGCCGAACGCGCCACGCTGGCCCCATTCAGCCTGTTCGTCAGCCACTACGACTTGCACCGGCAGGCCGAGTTTCATGCCGGCGCTGATGTCGGTCGCGCCACGATGCTGACCATGATGAGCTGCGACCGCCTGAGCGACATGCTCGACGACTTCGACGAGTTGCGCCGTGGGCGGGTGTCCAGGCGCAGGCTGGTGGCCGGTGGCGACGAGAGCATCAACGACCCGACCCGCGTGCCGCCAGGCAAGGGCATGTTCCACGGTATGACGTTCGCACCCTATGACCTCGCCGAAGGCGGTGCCGCACGCTGGGACGAGTACAAGGAGGAATTCGGCGATCTGAGCCTCCAGGCGTACCGCAAGTTCGTCAAGAACCTTACGCCGGATAACATCATCGCCCGCAAGGTGTGCTCGCCGCTGGACCTGGAACGCAGTTCGCCCAACTCCATGGTCAAGGGCGATGTACACGGCGTCGCCCCCTACTTCTACCAGAGTTTCGCCCACCGCCCTACGCCCGACCTCGGCCGCTTGAGCGTACCCGGGCTGGACAACCTGTACCTGGTGGGTCCTTTCATGCACCCGGGCGGCGGCGTATTCGGCGCCGGCCGGGGCACCGCAATCAAAATATTCGATGACCTGGGCATCGATTTCGACCGTGTGACAAGGAACTGATCATGAAAATATTCGGCAGCGACAACAGCGAGCTGATGACCGTGAGCGCCATAGAGCGCAGCGGTGACGACCTAGTACTCAAGGGTAAGATCTTCGGCGCCATGCCCATGCTGGCCAGGGTGCGACCGGAAGAAGCACGTGCAGCCTTGCGCCTGCTTGATATCAAGACGGCTGTGTTCCTCTTGAGCCTGCTGTTCAGGCCGGCCAGCCGCAAAGCCGGCAAGTAGGCGCCAGGGTGCTGCAGGAGAGCGGCTTGGCCACTCACCTGCAGCGCTGCATCAGTCCACTCCCAACTCCACCACCCCACCGCTCAGCCGCACTGGCCATACCCGCAAACGCTGGTGCGGTGCCTCCAGGCACTGGCCGTCTTCCAAACGGTAATGCTGCTTGTAGATCGGCGCGGCCACCACCAGGTCGCCCTTGATGCTGCCGACCAGCCCGCGTCCGATCACATTCGCGCCGGATTCCGGGTCGTGGTTGTCGATGGCGTACAGCGTCTGGTCCCGGGCGCCGGGCAGGTAGAACAGCGCGACTTGGGCGCCGTCCAGCCACACCACGACGCCGGAATTACTCACCAGGTCGGTCTCGTTGCACACGCTTTTCCAGGTGGCAAGGTTGCGCTGCGTGTTGGACTGGCTCATCAGGCAAGCTCCTCGGTGACGGCAATCAGGTTGAGTTCGGCGGCCATGATCGGCCGACGCTGGCCGCGTTCCTGGACAAAGTGGATGTCCGGGTCGGGGCGTTTGTCGTTGACGAAGGTGCGGAAGCGCTTGAGTTTTTCCGGGTCCTTGAGGGCGTTGGCCCACTCGCATTCATAGCGGTCGACCACCAGTTGCATCTGCGCTTCGAGCTCGGCGCCCAGGCCCAGGCTGTCGTGCAGGATCACGTCCTTGAGGAAATCCAGGCCGCCTTCCAGGCTTTCGCGCCAGACCGAGGTGCGTTGCAATTTGTCGGCGGTGCGGATGTAGAACATCAGGAAGCGGTCGATGTACTGGATCAGCGTGGCGTCATCCAGGTCGGTGGCGAACAGTTCGGCGTGGCGTGGGCGCATGCCGCCGTTGCCGGCGATGTAGAGGTTCCAGCCCTTCTCGGTGGCGATCACGCCCACGTCCTTGCTCTGCGCCTCGGCGCATTCGCGGGTGCAGCCGGATACCGCGAACTTGAGCTTGTGCGGCGAACGCAGGCCCTTGTAGCGGTCCTCGATCAGCAGCGCCATTTTCACGCTGTCCTGCACACCGTAGCGGCACCAGGTGCTGCCCACGCAGGACTTCACCGTGCGCGTGGACTTGCCATAGGCGTGGCCGGTTTCAAACCCGGCCGCGATCAGCTCGGCCCAGATGTCCGGCAACTCGTGCAGTTGCGCGCCAAACAGGTCGATGCGCTGGCCGCCGGTGATCTTGGTGTAGAGGTCGTATTTCTTCGCCACTTCGCCAATCACGATCAGCTTGTCGGCGGTGATCTCACCGCCCGGAATACGCGGCACTACCGAGTAGGTGCCGTTCTTCTGCATGTTGGCCATGAAGGTGTCGTTGGTGTCCTGCAACGGCACCAGGGACGCGTCCATGATCGGCTGGTTCCAGCACGAGGCCAGGATCGACCCCACCGCCGGTTTGCACACATCGCAGCCGGTGTGGCCACGGCCGTGCCTGGCCAGCAGTTCTTCGAAGGTGGTCACCCCTTCCACGCGCACCAGGGCATACAACTCCTGGCGGGTATAGGCAAAGTGTTCGCACAGGCTCTTGTCGACGCTGACGCCACGGGCAATCAGCTCGTGCTCAAACACCTGCTTGAGCAACCCGGCACACCCACCGCAACCGGTGCAGGCCTTGGTCTGCGACTTGAGCAGGCCAAGGTCGCTGCAACCGCCGTCGATGGCCGAGCAGATCGCGCCCTTGTTGACGTTATGGCACGAGCACACCGTGGCAGAGTCCGGCAAGGCGCCTGGGCCGAGGGTCGGTGCGCCGCTGGACGATGGCAGGATCAGGCTGGCCGGTTCGGCCGGCAGCGCGATGCTGTTCTGCATGTATTGCAGCAAGGTGTCGTAGTAGCTGTTGTCGCCGACCAGCACCGCGCCGATCACGTGTTTGCCGCTCGCATCCACCACCAGGCGCCGATAGCTGGCGGTCGCCTCGTCGATGAACTGGTAGCTGCGCGCACCCGGCGTATGGGCGTGGGCGTCGCCGATGGAGCCCACGTCCACGCCCAGCAACTTGAGCTTGGTGGACATGTCGGCGCCGACAAACGGCTCGGCGCTGTGCTCGCACAACAGCGCGGCGACGCCACGGGCCATTTGGTAACCCGGCGCAACCAGGCCGAACAGGCTGCCGTTCCAGGAAGCGCATTCGCCAATCGCATAGATGTTGGGGTCGCAGCTCAAGCACTCGTCGTTGATCACCACGCCGCCGCGCGGGCCAATGTCCAGGCCGGCCTGGCGAGCCAGGGCGTCCTGGGCGCGGATCCCGGCGGAGAACACAATCAGGTCAGTCTCAAGGAACTCGTCATTGGCAAAGTTCATGCGATAGCGGTACCGCTCGCCGGCGCTGATCGACTGGGTGGCGCGGGACAGATGCACACCGACGCCCAGCCGCTCGATCTGGGCCTTGAGGGCCAGGCCGCCAAAATCATCCAGCTGTACCGGCATCAAGCGCGGCGCGAATTCCACCACATGGGCTTCCAGGCCCAGGCTTTTCAGGGCGTTGGCGGCTTCCAGGCCGAGCAGGCCACCGCCCACCACCACACCACGGCGGGCATTGGCGGCTGCGGCACGGATGGCGTCGAGGTCTTCGAGGGTGCGATACACCAGGCGCGAGTCGCCTTCGGCGCCCTCGATCGGCGGTACGAACGGATAGGAACCGGTGGCCAGCACCAGCTTGTCGTAGCCCACGCAGCCCTGGGCGGTGATCACTTCACAGCGTTCGCGATCGATCTCCAGCACCGGTACACCCAGGTGCAGGGTGACACCCGGCGTCTGGTACAACGCGGCGTCCGACAACGCCAGGGACTCGGCATCGCGGCCGGTGAAATACTCGGAAAGGTGCACGCGGTCATAGGCACGCATCGGCTCTTCGCTGAACACGTGCAACCGGTAGTGATCCAGCGCGCCGCGTTCGATCAATTGCTCCACGCAATGGTGGCCGACCATGCCATTGCCGACGACGATCAGGGTTTTCATCTGTTTGTTCATAGCAAGCACCCGACAACGTTCATCACGGTTTAAAAAGCAAAAAAAAACGCCTGAAACCTTGCGGTTCCAGGCGCCTTTGCCTGTTCTTATGCGGGATCGGATCGGCGACTGCGCCGGATCTACCGCTTTATACCCCTGTTGTCGATCGTCGTTGACCGAGGTGGGTTGAGGGGGGAGCTTGCAGGGTCTGTGCCAATTGGTCGCGAGCCTTACTGCGACGCCTTCTGGCGGTACTCATCGAGTCTGAATGCACACTTCAGCGCCTCCAACTGGTGCATCCCGCGACAAAAAAGTGCATTCCCGGATAAAAATCAAAGGGTCACAGAAGAGCGGGCTTGCTGTGGTGAGCGGGCTTGCCCCGCGCTGGGCTGCGCAGCAGCCCTAAACCCAGGCACCTCAGTCCTTACAGGAAGTAAGCAGCGGCAGTGATGGGGCGGCTTCGCCACCCAGCGCGGGGCAAGCCCGCTCACCACAGCAAGCCCGCTCACCACAGTAATCCCGCTCACCACAACAAGCTGGCTTGCCACAATTTGCCTGTGCTTAAGAAATTGGCGCGTGACTTGCTAGGAACACACACAGAGCAGTCAACGCTGATTGCCCATTCACGACAAAGGCGCCGTGCAATCCCCGTTTCCAACGGAGGGTTGCAGGGCGCTTTTTTGTTGGCGGGCAGAAAAAGTTTCGAGGGTGACGGATGGCAAACCAAAGCGTACGCAGTGTGTGTCCCTATTGTGGTGTGGGCTGCGGCATCATCATGCAGGTCGAGCACAATAAGGTGGTCAAGGTCATCGGTGATAAGGCCCACCCCACCAACTTCGGCCGCCTGTGCACCAAAGGCACCACCTGCGGGCAGGCCATCGCCGAGTCCGGGCGGATGGAAAACGCCTACCTGCGCGAGAAGCGTGACCACGACCCGGTGCGCATCGCCATGGACACCGCCATCAGCGAAACCGCCGGGCGCCTGCGCGGCATCCTCGACAGTCACGGGCCGGATGCCCTGTCCTTTTACGTCTCCGGGCAAATGTCCCTGGAGGCCCAGTACCTGATCAATAAGCTGGCCAAGGGCTTTGTGCGCACCAACAACGTCGAGTCCAACTCGCGCCTGTGCATGGCCAGCGCCGGCAGCGGCTACAAGCTGTCCCTGGGCTCCGACGGGCCGCCGGGCTCCTATGAAGACTTCGACCGCGCCGACCTGTTCTTCGTGATCGGCGCCAATATGGCCGACTGTCACCCGATCCTGTTCCTGCGCATGATGGACCGGATCAAGGCCGGGGCGAAGCTGATCGTGGTCGACCCACGGCGCAGCGCCACGGCGGACAAGGCCGGCCTGTACCTGCCGATCAAACCCGGCACCGACCTCGCCCTGCTCAATGGCCTGTTGCACCTGCTGGTCAAGAACGGCCACACCGACCCCGCGTTCATTGCCGCGTTCACCGAGGGCTGGGAGGCCATGCCCGGCTTTCTCGAGGACTACCCGCCGCACACGGTCGCCGAGATCACCGGCCTGGCGGAAGCGGATATCCGCCAGGCCGCCGACTGGATAGGCGCCGCCGCCGAGTGGATGAGCTGCTGGACCATGGGCCTCAACCAAAGCACCCACGGCACCTGGAACACCAACGCGCTGTGCAACCTGCACCTGGCCACCGGCGCCATCTGCCGCCCCGGCAGCGGGCCGTTTTCCCTCACCGGCCAACCCAATGCCATGGGCGGCCGTGAGATGGGCTACATGGGCCCGGGCCTGCCGGGGCAGCGCTCGGTGCTGGTGGAAGCCGACCGCGCATTTATCGAAGACCTCTGGCAGATCCCCCCAGGCAGCCTGCCGCGCCAGGTCGGCGGCGGCACCGTGGCGCTGTTCGAGCAGATGAGCGCCGGGCAGATCAAGGCCTGCTGGATCATCTGCACCAACCCGGTGGCCAGCGCGCCCAATCGCCGCAAGGTCATCGAAGGCCTGCAAGCCGCCGAACTGGTGATCACCCAGGACGCCTTCCTCGACACCGAAACCAACCGCTACGCCGACATCCTGCTGCCCGGTGCGCTGTGGGCCGAGGCCGATGGGGTGATGATCAACTCCGAGCGCAACCTGACCCTGATGCAAAAAGCCGTCGAACCACCGGGCCAGACCTTGCCCGACTGGCAGATCATCGCCAGGGTCGCTTGCGAGATGGGCTTTGCCGAAGCCTTCACCTATGCCAGCGCCGCCGAGGTCTTCGACGAGATCAAGCGCGCCTGGAACCCCAAGACCGGCTATGACATTCGCGGCGCCAGCCATCAACGGCTGCGCGCGCAACCGCTGCAATGGCCCTGCGCTTCAGACGCCGGCGCGGACCGCAACCCGATCCGCTACCTGAATACAGGCACGCTCAGATTCGCCACCGAGAACGGCAAGGGCCAGTTCCTGGCGCGCCCGCATATGCCGCCGGCGGAGATGCCGGATGAGGCCTTCCCTTTCGTGCTCAACACCGGGCGTTTGCAGCACCAGTGGCACACCCTGACCAAGACCGGCAAGGTCGCCACCCTGAACAAACTCAACCCCGGCCCCTTCGTCGAACTGCACCCCGAAGACGCCGCCAGCCTGGGCATCCAGGACAAGGACCGCGTGGAGGTGCGCTCCTGCCGCGGGCGTGCCGTACTGCCTGCGGTGGTCACCGACCGCGTGCGGCCGGGCAACTGTTTTGCGCCTTTCCACTGGAACGATGTATTTGGCGAAAACCTGGCGATCAACGCGGTGACCAACGACGCGGTCGATCCGATTTCCCTGCAACCCGAGTTCAAGTTCTGTGCCGTCGCCCTGGCCCGGGTCGAGTTGATCGATCACCAGTTTCTCGATGGGCCGGTCTCGCAAGACTTGCCCCCCTTAGTAGAGGACCTCACCCTGTCGCGCCTCGACGCCTTCGCCGATATTGCCGGCCTCCGTAACGTGCCGGCGCCGACACTGAGCGACAGCGAGCGTACTTACCTGGCAGGTTTCCTCAGCGGTCTGCGCTCCGAGGCCGGGCGCCTGGCAGCGGGTGTGCCGGTGATGCCAACCCATGCGCCGCTGACCAAGGATTCCCGACTGTGGCTGGACGGTTTGCTCGGCGGATTGTTCAGCCGCGCAGACGTCAGCGCCATCGCCGCAACGCCCTCCCCGGCCGTCACCCTGTTATGGGCCTCCCAGACCGGCAACGCCGAAGCCCTCGCCGAGCGATTCGCCAAGCGCCTGCGCGACGCCGGTATCAGCGTCGAGCTCAGCGCGATGGCGGATTTCCCGGCCAGCAAACTGGCGAGCACACAAAACCTGGCGCTGATCAGCAGTACCTTCGGCGACGGCGACCCGCCGGACAATGGCGAAGGCTTCTGGCACAGCCTCAGCACCGCCGAGATGCGCCTGGAATCGCTGCGCTTTGCGGTACTGGCCCTGGGCGATCCGAATTACGACCAGTTCTGCAAGCACGGCAAACGCCTTGACCAGCGCCTGCTGGAGCTGGGCGCGACCCGCCTGCTGGAGCGCGTGGATTGCGACACCGAATTCGAAGAGCGCGCCGATGCGTGGCTGGCCCAATTCCAACAGACCCTCCACCCGGCAAAGCCCGTAGCCCCGGTAACACCCGCCACACCGGCCGGCAAAACCAAGCTGCATGGCTCACGGCTGCTGCTCAACCGGCACCTGAACCCGCAGAGCACCCACAAGGAAACCCGCCAGTTCGCCCTGGACCTGACCGACTCCGGGCTGAGCTATGAAGCCGGTGATGCCCTGGGAGTGATGCCGCGCAACTGCCCGGAACTGGTCAACGAACTGCTCGACCTGACGCGCCTGGATGCCAGTGCCTGCGTGAACATCGACACCTTCGGCGATGTACCGCTGCACCAGGCATTGACCCAGCGTTTCGAAATCGCCCGCCCCAGCAGCGACACCCTCGCCTTTATCGCCGAGCGCAGTGCCAACCCAGGCCTTAAGCGCCTGCTGAGCCCCGAGCACAAGACCGAACTGCAGGCTTGGCTGTGGGGCCGGCAACTGGTGGATGTGCTGCACGAGTACCCCATCGATTGCTCGGCGGACGAACTGCTCGGCACCCTCAAGCGCCTGCAACCACGTTTGTATTCAATCGCCTCCAGCGCCAAGGCCTACCCACAGGAAGTGCACCTCACCGTGGCCGCCGTGCGTTATGGCAAGCGCAAGGGCGTGTCCTCGACCTTCCTCGCCGACCGCGCCGCAGACAGCGAGGTGCCGTTGTTCGTGCAGCCGTCCAAGCACTTCCGCACACCGGCCGACGGCGACGTACCGATGATCATGATCGGCCCCGGCACCGGTGTGGCGCCGTTCCGCGCGTTTTTGCAGGAACGTCGGGCCCAGGGGCACCAGGGCCGCAACTGGCTGTTCTTCGGCGAGCAGCACGCGGCCAGCGACTTCTATTACCAGGATGAACTGCAAGGCATGCAGCGCGACGGCCTGCTCACCCACCTGAGCCTGGCGTTCTCCCGCGACCAGGCGCAAAAGATCTACGTACAGGACCGCATCCACGAACAGGGTGCCGAGCTGTGGCGCTGGTTGCAGGACGGCGCCAGGCTGTATATCTGCGGGGATGCCAGCCATATGGCCAAGGATGTCGACCAGGCGCTGCGCCAGGTCGCGCAAACCCACGGCGGGCTTGGCGTTGAGGGCGCAGTGGAGTACTGGCGCCAGTTGAGCGAACAGAAGCGTTACCTGCGTGATGTCTACTGATTGGATACAGAACAATAAGCACTTTGTATTGTGTACAAAAAACCCTAAAGATTTACCGGCACCGGGCCGAAACAGCAGTGATAGCAAATCGCCGCGCTGTTTTTCCTGAGCGGACGATTTGACCACCCTCTGCGCTGATGGTCGTCTCGATGAAAATAAAAAATAAGCTGGTGCTGGCATTTGTCTCTGTGGCGTTTATTCCGGTAAGCCTGGTGGCCGTGATCTCCGTGATGAACACACGGACCCAGGCGGTGGATCAGTTCATCGATGGCAGCACCCGGGAAATCCGCCAGATCGACGGCAATATCCGCCAGTTCTTCGACGGCACACTGCAGAACGTCGATCAAATGGCCACCGATCCTGTATACACCGCCGTGGACTCTCTGAAGAATTACCAGCCTGCCGATGCAGCCAGCCAACCGACGCCGGCGGCGGCGCAGGATGTGATCAAGCGCTTTGCACGCTTCGGCGCCACGCACCCGGCCGCCGCGATCCTGTCCATCGGCCTGGAAGACGGTACCTACGCCAAATGGCCGGATGACCCACAGTTGGCCAAGTACGATCCACGCACGCGCCCCTGGTACAAGGCCGCGATGGCCAGCCCCGGCAAGACCGTGCGCACGCCGGCTTACTACTACGACAAAGACGACGTGGCGCTGGTGGGCACTGCCCGGGCGCTGCTGGATAACGCCGGCAAGGCCAAGGGCGTGTTCGTGGTCAGCGTGTCGCTGAAGAACCTCACCGAACTGGTCAAGAGCATCAAGCTCGGCGAAAGCGGCTACGTGATGCTGATCGAAGACGGCGTGGTGCTGGTCGACCCGCGCGACGCCGCCCACAGTTTCAAGCCGCTCAAGGACCTGGGCGCCGCCTATGCGCACCTGGCCGAGACGTCCCAGGGTTCTACCGAGGTGGAAATCGACGGCGTGCGCTACATGGCCAACGTGTGGACCTCTCCCGGCCTGGGCTGGCGCTATATCGGCCTGATCGAGCACCGCGAAGTGATGGCCGAAGCCACGCGCATGACCTACCTCACAGCAGTCATCGTCGGCGTGCTGGTGCTGATCTTCGGCGTGCTTGCGGCGGCGTTTTCCAAGGTGATCGTCAAGCCCATCGGCCAGGTCAGCAGCGGCTTGCAGTCGATTGCCGAGGGTGAAGGCGACCTGCGCCACGCACTGCAGGTGCAGGGCAAGGATGAAACCGCCGAACTGGCCGGCTGGTTCAACAAGTTCCTCGCCGCGATTCGCCAATTGATCCAGCACATCGGCGCGGCGTCGGCCAATTTGCACAACGCCTCCAAGGTCAACAGCGAAGTCGCACATAACATGAACGAAGCCGCCGGGCGCCAGCGCGAGGCGGTGGAACTGGTGTCCACCGCGTTCAACGAAATGGTCGCCACCGCCAACGAAGTCGCCCGCTCCTGCAGCAGTGCGGCAGAGTCGGCGGAGAACGGCCATCGCCGCGTGGCCGAGGGCAAGCAGCAGATCGAAGTCACCACCGATAACGTCAACCGCCTGGGCCGCCGCCTGACCGAATCGTCCGACGCCATGGTCGAACTCGAAGCCGGCAGCCGCAGCATCAACCAAATCATCGGCACCATCCGTGCGATTGCCGAACAGACCAACCTGCTGGCCCTCAACGCCGCCATCGAAGCTGCCCGTGCCGGTGACCAGGGCCGTGGTTTTGCCGTGGTCGCCGACGAGGTGCGCGCGTTGGCCAAGCGCACCTCCGACTCCACCGGCGAGATCGAGCACCTGCTCGGCACCCTGGAAAACAAGACCCAGGAAGTCACGCAAAAAATGGGCAGTTGCCTGGACCTGTCACGGGCCAGTGTGTCGTCCATCGAAAGCGCGCGGGACAGCTTTGAAGGCATCCAGCTGTCGGTCAACGAAATCCGCGACCAGAACCTGCAAATCTCCGCAGCCGCGGAGGAACAACACAGCGTGGCCGAAGAGATCAACCGGCATATCCAGCAGATCTACGACGAGGCACGCCTGGTGGAAAGCCTGGCCAACTCGGCGCAGGACGACTCGGGGCGCCTGTCGAACCTGTCGGATGAGTTGAATGGCCTGGTGGGGCGCTTCAAGTCCTGATGAATGCCGCGATCTGTTGCCACATGGCCTGCGGGTTGGAATACATCGGGAAGTGCCCGCACGTCGCAATGGGCGCCAGGCGCACACCGTTAGCCTGGATGTGCGGCAGGTAGGACAGCCCGGCGTTCTGCGCGCCGTACATGAACAGCTTCGGGCATGGCAGGCCGAGGAACTTGTCCATCAGGTCGGCGTTATCGGAAAGCGTCACCATCGATTGGAAAATCCCGCGCACCGCGCCGGCGCGGACCTTGTGGCGCAGGCTCGCTGAATACAGGGCGCTGGCATACGCCGGCGCCTGGCGGGTGCGTTCGATGAAGGCGCTGAAGAACACCTCCGGGTCATCCGCCGGGTAGTCGACGATCTGGCGACTGAGAAAGCAGTCTTGCGCGGCGATATTGCCTTCGATATCGGTGAAACTCAGGACACGGCCAGGGAAACGGTGCGCCAGCAGCAAGGCCGTCAACCCGCCCATGGAGTGGCCGACCAGGTGGAAACGTTCGATCTGGAAGTGCTCCAGCACCTGCAAGGCGGTTTCGAGCAGGAACGGGATGCTGATTGCCCCCAGGTCGGCGCATTCACTTTCGCCACAGCCGGGCGCGTCATACGCAACAAAGGGATACCCGTCGAAAGCCGGGTGCAGGACGATATCGGCGTAGTCTTCCTTGGTGGAGCCAAAGCCGTGCAGGAACAGGATCGGCGCGTGCTCACCGGAGCGATGCAGGGCGGCGATATCCAGCGATACGCCATCTACCGTCAGCGGCAGACGGGTGTGAGTGAACGACATGGCGAGGGCTCCTTGAACACAAAGGCGGCCAATTTCAAGGGTTTCCCTGCGCGTGTAAATGACCGATTGCAGAACGTTTTCATACGCCAATCGTATGAGCCTGGAATTGCGCGACCAGTTCTGTGACTAACGGGTTTGGCCTTTGCGAGTTCCAGGCGACCGCCGTCGTCACGACGTTGAGCTTCTGGGTCAAGGCCCGCAGCACCACGTTATCCGGGGCGAGTTTTTTCAACGAGGCCGGCACCAGCGCGATGCCCTGGCCGCAGCTGACAAAGGCAATCTGCGAGGCCACCGAACGCACCTCATGCAGCACCCGCGGCGAGAACCCGCTGGCGCGGCACGTGGCGATCAGGTTGTCGAAGTACACCGGGCTGACCTTGCGCGAAAACATCACCAAAGGCTCGCTGGCCAGGCTCGACAGGCTGATGCGCGTGCGCGACGCCAGCGGGTGATCGCCGGGCAGCGCCACCATCAGGCGGTCCTCGCGCAACGGCAAGGACTGGATCGCCGGGCCGAGGTCGCCGTCCAATCGCGCAAACGCCAGGTCGATATCCCCCGCCTCCAGCGCCGGTACCGCCTCCACGCTGTCGATCTCGCGCACCGATACGGTGAGCTGGGGGTATCGCTGCTTGAGCAGGTCGATCAAGCCAGGCAACACATCAAACATCGCCGTGGAAATCGCGCCAATGGTGAGCATGCCCGACTGCCCCGCCACCGCCTCCTCCACCGCCAGCTCCAGGCGCTCCAACTGTTCGGCGAACTTGCGCACCGCCGGCAGGATCGCCGCACCCACCGGCGTCAACTTGGCGCCCCGCCGCGAACGCTCGAACAACGTGACCTTGAGCGCCTGCTCCAGCACCTGGATCTGCTCGCTCAACGGCGGCTGCGACATACCCAGGCGCTTGGCGGCACGGCCGAAGTTCTGTTCTTCGGCCACGGCGAGGAACAGCCAGAGGTGGCGAATAAGGCGGAAGTTGATCATGAGAGTTCCATAGGCTTGACGTATGAAAGGTCAGGTTTAACGCTAATAAACCTATCATCTTTGGATAAGCCTTATGGCGCAAGCACAGCCCCACATTTTTAATCCGCTACGTACGTAGGAAGGACGGTGGGTGAATCCATCCAATCCAGAAAAGCCCGAAGCCGCGCGGTGAAGTTTTCCATCGTGGCGCCAGGGTTCCTGGCCTCAAAGAGAAAGAACGCAAGGTGAGTGACCCGCTGCGGATACCCCCGGACGAACATCGCCACATGCTCTTCGAGGGTGAGGGGCCATGTCGACGCATCTTCCGAAAGCAATACATGGGTGGACCTGATCAGCTTGCGTGAAGCCTCGCGCTGCAAGCGAAGTCGCTGCACCTCGGTGTCGGCGCACGCGATGCGCGTGAGGTACGTGCTCAATACGGCGTGAAAATCACCATTTACCGCCAGCGCGATGTCACGGGATGGCCGAAACCGTTCGAAATGCACTGACAGATCATTGCCCCACAGGCAGCGGCACTGGTGTTTGAGCCAGAAGCCCCACCTGTTGCGGTTTTCCGCCGCCAGTACTTGCGCGCGGTGGCCGATATCGAAATCCACCTTGGTGACAAGGGGGTGCCGCTGCTCCAGCGCACGCCGGACTGCCTCCAGCCGGGCCAATAGCTCCGCGGTTGCCGGCTCGTGCAGCACCAAGGTGAGGTCGAGGTCGGAAACGCCGGGAATGGCGTCGCCCCTTGCGACACTGCCGTAGAGATAGAGGCCGTCCAGGCCCAGGTCGTCCCTCGAGAGCGACGCGCAGACATCCGCCAGCAACGGCTGGTATTCAAGCTGCACGGCGGTGTCGGGGACGGTGAGGATAAAACCGTCCGCGTCGATGCCCGCAGAAGGCGGACTCATGGGCGATGCACCTCGATCACCAGCCCTTCCGCCTCACTCGGCACGCAGAAATGCCGGGTGATCAGGTCGAACTCGGCATCCGTTGCCGCGAAATCATGATCGCCCCGGGCATTGCGCGCATGCAGCCTTGCGCGGCAGGTGGCGTCGTCCAGCTCGAGGTAATGCAGGCGGTGCGGCACCTTGGCGGCCTGCGCCAACCCCAGCAGCCATTCGCGATTGGCCAGGGTATTGGCGGGAAAATCCAGCACCACGTTGACGCCGGATTCAAGCAGGTTGATCACCAGCGGGCCCAACACCCCGCGAATACGCTGGGCACAGCGCAGGTAGTCGGCGATCGAGAGGATTTCACCGGGGTACAACTGGGCGAGCCAGGTGTCTTCGCTGAGCAGGATGGCGGCGTGTTCGGCCACCAGGGTCTTGGCCAGTGTCGACTTGCCCGAGGCGATCTTGCCGCACAGCAGGTGCAGGGTTGGCATGGGTACGGCTCCTTATGTGAAGCCTTGAGCATGCCAGCTTTCCGGCTGGTTCTTAATATTTCGACACGAATTATGCTGAACTATCTGACAGGTAAGGCGTTCATTTCCTATGCGCAGCCCCGACCAGGGGCGTTGTACAACAAGGAGCCGCCTTACCATGACAACCCTTCCCGCCTACCGATACATGCCGGGGCCGCTGCATGCGACCTTGCTGGCCGGCACCGTGCCGCTGTTTCTCGGGGCCTTGCTCAGCGACATTGCCTACACCCAGACCTACCAGATTCAATGGGCCAACTTTGCGTCCTGGTTGATTGCCGGTGCTCTGGTGTTCTGTGGGTTCGCGTTCCTGTTTGCGCTGGTCAACCTGCTTCGCGCCGAGCGCAAGGCGGGGCAACCCACGCGGTATGTCCTGCTGCTGTTAGCCACCTGGGTATTAGGGCTGGTCAATGCCTTTCAACATGCCAAGGATGCCTACGCCTCAATGCCTGCCGGGCTGATCATGTCGGCCGTCGTCTTGCTGCTGACACTGGCGGCCACCTGGACCGGCCTGCGCTCGGGAGGTGCCAAATGAAAACGCCCCACACACTGAGCGTATTGAGCGCCGCGCTGTTGCTGAGCGCCTGCGGCGGCGAAGGTGACAAGACCCAGGCCCGTGGCCCCGACCCCACGTTGCCGGAGCAACAAAGCAGCCTGTTGCCGAGCATGAAGATCGCCGAGCCTACCCCATGGGGCGATCAGAAACCCAAGGTCCCCGACGGCTACAGCGTCACGGCCATCGCCACCGACCTGGCCATCCCGCGCCAGACGTTGGTGCTGCCCAACGGTGACATCCTGATCGCCGAAGGCCGTGGCGGCAGTGCGGCCAAGCTCAAGCCCAAGGATGTGATCGCCAGCGTGATCAAGGCCCAGGGCAACACCAAGGTAAAAGGCGGCAACCGCCTGACGCTGCTGCGCGATGCCGACGGTGACGGCACCTATGAGTTGAAGACGGTGTTCGCCGACAACCTCAACGCGCCCTACGGCCTGGCGTTTGCCGATGGCAAGCTCTACGTGGCCAACCAGGATGCGCTGGTGCGCTTCGACTACACCGATGGCCAGACCAAGGCCAGCGGCGCACCGGTGAAAGTCACCGACCTGCCGGCGCAGATCAACCATCACTGGACCAAGTCCCTGGCGGTGAGTGCCGATGGACGCCAGTTGTATGTGGGGATCGGCTCCAACAGCAACGTGACCGAACGTGGCATGGAAGTGGAAATCGACCGCGCCATGGTCTGGCAGATCGATGCAGCGACCGGCGCGCACAAACCATACGCCACCGGCCTGCGCAACCCGACGGCGCTGACCATCCAACCCGACTCCGGGCAACTGTGGACGGTGGTCAACGAACGCGACGAACTCGGCCCCGACCTGGTGCCCGACTACCTGACCTCGGTGAAAGAAGGCGCGTTCTACGGCTGGCCCTACAGCTATTGGGGCCAGAACGTCGACCCGCGCGCGCAACCGCAGAACCCGGCCAAAGTCGCCGCCGCGATCAAGCCCGACTACAGCCTGGGCTCCCACGTGGCCGCACTCGGCGTGGACTTTTCCATCCCGGCCATGGGCGAGCAATTTGCCGACGGCGTATTCGTCGGCGAGCACGGCAGCTGGAACCGCGACAACCCGGTGGGCTACAAGGTGATCTTCGTGCCGTTCAGCAATGGCAGGCCATCGGGTGAGCCGATTGATTTCGCCACCGGCTTTCGCGGTGACGACGGCAAGACCCGTGGGCGCCCGGTGGGGGTGACGGTCGACCCGAAAGGCGCGCTGATCATCGCCGACGACCTGGCCAATACCGTGTGGCGGGTGACGCGCAAGCCATAGCGGCATATGACAGGGGCGGCGGCGCCCCTGTCAGCCTTCATCCTGCAATTGCACCTCCAGCCAGTCGAGCAACGCCATGACTTCAGCGCGGATGTCCTCTCCCTGCTGCCGATAAATCGATAGCGCCTGGGGCAAATGCACACTCTCGACACAGGGCCTTACCAGCGCCCCGCTGTCAATCAACCGGCTCGCCGTACGCCGCCAGCCCATGGCGATCCCATGCCCCTCCACCGCCGCCTGCAACATCAGCGGGTAGCTATCGAAGGTCGCACCGCGCACCTCCCCGCCCAAGGCCTGGCCGAACACCTGCAACCAGCTGTCCCACTCCATCAGGTGCGGAGGATGAGAGCTGTGGTGCAACAAGGTGCGCGACTGCAACCCGGCGAGCGACAGCGGTGGTTTGCTGTCCAGATAGCCGGGGCTGCACACCGGGAACACTTCGTCGGCGGCGGTGAACATCAGCGGATGGCTGCCACTCGCGCGCCCGGTACTTTGCAAGGCCACGTCGAAGTGACTGGTGAACTCCGTCAGGGGACGGGTGGAGGTCACCACCTGGATTTCGATGTGCGGGTATTGCTGGTGGAACGTCGACAGGCGCGGCATCAGCCAATAAAACGCTTCGCACAACTGGCACAGCAACACCACGCGATGACTGTGCAGTGACGCCCGCAGGCTGGCAGCACTCTCACTGATGCTGCGCAGCGCTTCGCCGACCACCTTGCCCAGTTCCCGCCCCTCTTGGGTGAGGAACACCGCCCGGTTGCGCCGGCTGAACAGCTTCACCCCCAGGTTGTCTTCCAGCCCGCGAATCTGGCGGCTGATGGCGGCCTGGGTGATGTGCAGCTCATCGGCTGCCTTGGAGAAACTGCCCAGGCGTGCCGCCGCTTCAAACGGCAACAGGCTGGCCAGGGGCGGCAGGGTCTTGCCAAGTGTATTCATAATCTGAGGTTATACATCCACGGCCGAGAACTCGTTTGTAGCACACCCGCATGACTGGGCACCATGGATCCATTACCTCAATGGATGCCCCGGATGAACGCTGCACAGACCTCCATTGCCGTCGGCGTGCTGCTCGCGATTGTTGCCACACTGGGCTGGGCGCTGAACTTCATCGCGCCCTACGTCACTGGCGGCTACAGCCTTTATGACCTGATGGCCGTGCGGTTTTTGATCGCAGGCGTGCTGGGCGGCACGGGTGTGCTGCTATGCCGGGCACAACTGCGCACGCTCAGGCCCGCCCAGCGATGCCTCGCTGCCGCCCTCGGGGCGGTGGGTTGCCTGGGCTACGGCCTGTGCATCGCTGCCGGCGTGATGTTCGGCGGCCCGGTCATGACCCCGGCGTTTATCGGCACGGTGCCGGTATTGTTGGCTCTGGTGGGTAACGCCAGCACCCGGACAGTCCCATGGCGCCGACTGGCAGCCCCCCTGGCATGCCTCACGACGGGCCTCGTGCTGTCGAACATCAGCAGCTTTCATCAACCTGCATTGGATACAAGCGCCTGGTTGGCGGGGCTGTTTTTTTCCCTGAGTGCGGTCGCCCTCTGGTTGTGGTTCAGCGTGATCAACCAACGGCAACTGACGCACCTCGCGGCGCAGGCAACCGGCCTCTGGACCGCACTGATGATGGTGGGCGCCGGTGTCGCCACGTTGTGCCTGCTGCCGTTCATCCAGGCACTTGGCTTGTTCACGCTGCCGACGCTCGGCTTCGGCCTTTCCCAGGCAGGCCCGCTCTATGCCTGGGCCCTGATCATTGCGGTGATGTCGACCCTCGTCGGCGCCTGGGCCTGGAACGCCGCGACCCGACGCCTGCCGATGGTGCTCAGCGGCCAATTGATCGCCCTCGAATCCCTCTTCGCCACCCTGCTTGGCCTGGGGTTCCACGGGCGCTGGCCCACACTCATGGAAGCCGCGGGCCTGGGCGCGGTGCTGATCGGCGTGGTCATGGCGATTCGAATCATATTGACGAGCCCACAGGCGACGGCCAGTGCAGGGAGGACGGTGACCGTCGAGCAAAGCCATTGACATGGTTGCCTGAAGCAACAATATAATTGCCTCAGGCAACCATTCGAGCATTCGCCATGTCCACTCCCCTGCTTGTGGAACGCGCCGGCATCGTGCGCGGCTTCAATCGCTTCTACACCCACCAGATCGGCGTGCTGCAGGAACACCTGCTGCACAGCGACTATTCCCTGACTGAAATTCGGGTGATGTACGAGCTGTCCTCCCGTGGCGACCTCACCAGCGCCGACCTGTGCCAGATGCTCAGCCTCGACGCGGGTTACCTGAGCCGCCTGACCAGTGGCTTCGAGAAAAACGGCCTGATCCAGAAAGTCCGCTGCGCCACCGATGCGCGCGCGGTGCAATTGCACCTCACCGATCTCGGTCGCGCGGTCCTGGCGCCCCTGGAACAGCAGACCCAGGATGAAGTCATCGCCCTGCTCGAGAGCCTGCCCGAACCCCAGCAGCAGCAATTGACCGACGCCATGCAACGCATCCAGGCCCTGTTGCAAGGCCGCCCGTCGAGCTACCTGCTGCGCGACCCACGCCCCGGGGATATGGGCCTGGTGGTGCAGCAGCAAGCCGCGCTGTATGCCCGCGAATACCACTGGAACTGGGAGTTTGAAGCGCTGGTGGCGGAGATCGTCGCCAAGTACCTGCGCGAGTTCGACCCGGCGCGGGAGCGCTGCTGGATCGCGGAGAAGGATGGTGAGGTGGTGGGTTCGGTGTTCGTCGTGCGCCATGACGATACAACCGCCAAGCTGCGCATGCTCTACGTGGATGCGAGTGCGCGGGGCCTGGGCATCGGCCAGCGCCTGGTGGACGAATGCCTGCGCTTTGCCCGCGATGCCGGCTACACCCGCATGATGCTGTGGACCATGAGCGCCCTGACCGATGCGCGCAAGCTCTACCAGAAAGCCGGTTTCGAGTTGGTGGAAGAAGAGCCCACCTTGAGTTTCGGCAAGCAGCTGGTCAGCCAGACCTGGGCGCGCGCGTTGTAGAAAAGACGCTTGAAGGAATGGGTCTCGACACAACGTTATGGGTGATTCGACGGACCTGTGGCGAGCGGGCTTGTCCCGCGCTGGGCTGCGCAGCAGCCCCTAAACCAGGCGCAGCGGAGTGCCTGATACAACGCATCCGTCTTTATTAGGGGCGCTTCGCACCCCAACGCCGGCGGTGCGACGATTCGACAAGCCCGCTCACCACAGAGGTAGCGGGTCTGGGTTTACAGGTCCGTGATTTCCTTGTGGCGCGGCACCAGGGTCTTCATCACGCTCCACGCCACCAGGTACGCCAGCGCACAGATCGCGAACATGATCATGTAGCCGGTGTGGATGTCATTGATGGACTTGTAGTAGTCGAACACCCAGCCGCCGATCTTGGTCATCACCACACCGCCGATGCCGCCGGCCATGCCGCCGATGCCGACCACCGAGGCCACGGTTTTCTGCGGGAACATGTCGGACACGGTGGTGAAGATGTTGCACGACCACGCCTGGTGCGCCGAGGCGCCGACGCCGATCAGCAATACCGGGACCCAGAAGCTGATGTAGCCCAACGGTTGTGCCAGCAACACCACCAACGGGAACAGCGCGATCACCAGCATGGCTTTCATCCGGCCGTCATAGGGGGCATCGCCACGGGCCATGAAGTAGCTGGGGAACCAGCCGCCGCCGATGCTGCCGACCATGGTCATGCTGTACAGCACGGCCAGCGGCATGACGATATCGGCGCCTTTCATGCCGTATTGCGCCGACAGGTAGGTAGGCAGCCAGAACAGGAAGAACCACCACACGCCATCGGTCATGAACTTGCCGAAGGCAAACGCCCAGGTCTGGCGGTAGGTGAGCAACTTGAACCACGAGACTTTTTTCTGTACCGCGCCTGCAACCGGCGGGATAGAGGGCTGCTGCGCCTGGTCGCTGCGGATATAGGCCAGCTCTTCGGCCGACAGGCGTTTCTGCTGCTCCGGCTTCTCATACACCGCCGCCCAAACCGCCACCCACACAAAGCCCAGCATGCCGATAACCATAAAGGCCGCTTCCCAGCCCCACATCCCGGCGATCAGGGGCACGCAGATCGGCGCCAGGATCGCGCCGACGTTGGCGCCGGAGTTGAAGATCCCGGTGGCCAGCGAGCGTTCTTTCTTGGGGAAATATTCGGCGGTGGCCTTGATCGCAATCGGGAAGTTACCCGCCTCGCCAATCGCCAGCACGGCCCGGGACAGCATGAAGCCGGCGATGGACACGGGGATCACCGCCAGGCCGAACGCGGCGCTGACCGCCGCGATGCCCTCGCCCATCGGCACCGAGAACGCATGCATGATGGCGCCGGTGGACCAGACCGCAATCGCGATCACGTAGGCGGCCTTGGTGCCGATCTTGTCGACAAACCGCCCGGCAAACAGCATGGAAATCGCATACACAAACTGGAACACCGCCGCGATATTGGCGTAATCGGTGTTGCTCCAGCCAAATTGCGTCGACAACTGCGGCGCAAGCAGGCTGAGCACCTGGCGGTCGAGGTAGTTGACGGTGGTCGCGAAAAACAACATCGCGCAGATGGTCCAGCGATAGTTGCCTACAGCTTGGCCAACGCGCTGGGCGTTGATGGGCTCGATCAAGTTCATGGCATCACTTTTTATTTTTGTTAGGTAGGACATATGTAACGTCATATGTCGTCGTACAACTGTGGCTTTTATATCGGGCTACCTACCCGCTGTCAATCTGAAAGATTACGGCTTTTGCGGGCTATCTCACGGGTGTGAAAAGTGTCAGGCGCGGCTAGGTTGTAGGACGACAAATGCGCATGACCCGGCTCGGCGCCTTGCCGGGCACATCGTCGAGCACACCGAACGGCTGCATGCCGACCTTCTCCAGCACACGGATCGACGCCGCGTGATCGGGCCGCACCAGGCCGAACACTTCCGGCAGACGGAGGGTGTCAAACGCCAACGCCAGGGCATCGCGTGCCAGCTCAGTGGCGTAGCCCTGCCCCCAGGCTTCCACGGCAAAGCGGTAGCCCAGGTTGACGCGCGGTTGCGTGAGGTAGTTAAGCGGGGCGACTCCACCAAAGCCGATGATGAAGTCCGGCGCGTCAATACGGGCAACCGCCCACCAGCCATAGCCGTTGTCGGCCCACTGCTGGAGCCAGTGATCGAGCAGGCGTTGGGCCGCGGACAGGCTGGGCATGGGCCCGGAGGGATTGAAGAGATTGGTCAGCGGGTCACCGAAGATCGCGAATAATCGCTGCACATCCCCAAGCTGTGGCGGACGATAGACAAGGCGGGAAACGGTGGCAGGCATCGGGATAAGTCCTCTTTACAACTGTGGCGAACGGGTTTGCCCCAGGGTAGGTGCTCACCCCGAAAACCCAGGCAATTGCACGCAAATTGCGCCCCAGGCAAAAAAACGCAAATAGCGGTGAATTATTTCATGTCCGCTTGTATCTGAACTGACAGAGCGGTGCCATTGCAACGATGGCACCTCCCCTGTTCTGTTTTAGAGTGGTCCGCATGAAATTACGTAAGAAAAGCGTCAAGCCCATCGGTTTGAAAGACATCACCATTGTTGACGACGCCAAGATGCGCAAGGCGATCACCGCCGCCGCACTGGGTAACGCCATGGAATGGTTCGACTTTGGTGTCTACGGGTTTGTCGCCTATGTATTGGGCAAGGTGTTCTTTCCCGACGCCTCCCCCAGCGTACAAATGATCGCGGCACTGGCGACGTTCTCCGTGCCGTTCCTGATTCGTCCCCTGGGCGGCCTGTTCTTCGGCGCGCTGGGCGATAAATACGGACGCCAGAAAGTCCTCGCCGCGACCATTGTGATCATGTCGCTGAGCACCTTCGCCATCGGCCTGATCCCCGGGTATGCCTCCATCGGCATCTGGGCGCCGATCCTGCTGCTGCTGTGCAAAATGGCCCAGGGCTTCTCGGTGGGCGGTGAATACACCGGCGCCTTGATCTTCGTCGCCGAATATGCGCCGGACCGCAAGCGCGGTTTCCTCGGCAGTTGGCTGGACTTCGGCTCCATCGCCGGTTTCGTTCTCGGTGCGGGCGTCGTGGTGCTGATCTCCAGCGTGCTGGGCGAAGCCGACTTCGAGGCCTGGGGCTGGCGCCTGCCGTTCTTCCTGGCCCTGCCCCTGGGCATGATCGGCCTGTACCTGCGCCATGCGCTGGAAGAAACCCCGGCGTTCCAACAGCATGTCGACAAGCTCGAACAGGGTGACCGCGAAGGCCTGACCCATGGCCCGAAAGTGTCATTCAAGGAGATCGCCACCAAGCACTGGCGCAGCCTGCTGACTTGCATCGGCATCGTCGCGGCCACCAACGTGACGTACTACATGCTGCTCACGTACATGCCGAGCTACCTGTCCCATAACCTGCACTACTCCGAAAACAGCGGCGTGCTGATCATCATCGCGATCATGGTCGGCATGCTGTTCGTGCAGCCGTTCATCGGTTTTGTCAGCGACAAGATCGGCCGCAAGCCCTTCATCATCGCCGGCAGCATCGGCCTGCTGTTCCTGGCCATTCCGGCCTTTATGCTGATTACCAGCGGCAAGACCGGCCTGATCTTCGCCGGCTTGCTGATCCTGGCCGTCGTGCTTAACTTCTTCATCGGCGTCATGGCGTCCACGCTGCCGGCGATGTTCCCCACGCACCTGCGCTACAGTGCCTTGGCCAGTGCGTTCAACGTCTCCGTATTGATCGCCGGCGTCACCCCTACCGCGGTGGCCTGGCTGGTGGAAAGCACCAACGACCTGTACATGCCCGCCTACTACCTGATGGTGTTTGCGGTGGTCGGCCTGATCACCGGCCTGACCATGAAGGAAACCGCCAACAAACCCCTGCGCGGCGCCGCACCGGCTGCGTCGGACATGGAAGAAGCGAAGGAGTTGCTGCAGGAGCATCACGACAATATCGAGCAGAAAATCGAAGACATCGACGCCGAGATTGCCGAACTGGAAGCCAAGCGCCAGAACCTGGTGCAGCAGCATCCGCGTATCAATTAAGACCTGACCAAGCGTGGTGGCAAGGGCCGCCACGCCAGTGGAGTGTTCAACCATGCTTCCAAGCTTCACCGCCGCACACGCGTTACTCAGCGCCGACGAACGCGCTGCCATCGCCGAAATCGAAGCCACCACCAGCATCCTGCAATTGGTCACCCGCCTGACGGGCATGCGCTTTGCCGGCATCGCCAAGTTCACTGACCTGGAATGGATTGTCTGTTCAGCGCACGACCCCTTCGACATGGGCATTCATGCCGATGACGTGCTCGACCTGGAAACCACCCTGTGCAGCGAGTTCTGCATCAACCCGCAGACCCTGTTTATCCCGCAGGTCAGCGCCAATGGCCGCTTTGCCACGCGCCCGGTGGTCAAGCAATACGCCATCGAGAGCTACGCCGGGGCGCCGATCTTCCTGCCGGATGGCCGCCTGTTCGGCGCACTGTGTGCGCTGGATTCCCGGGCGATGCTGTTTGACGACCCCAACCTGCCGGAAACCCTCAGCCTGTTTGCGCGGCTGATCGGCTGCATCTTCTACGCTAACTTGACGCCAACGGATCGCTGACCGGCGCTTTGCCGCGCAGCATGGCCATATCGCGCTTGGGCGGCACACCAAAAAGCCGGCTGTACTCGCGGCTGAACTGCGACGGGCTTTCATAGCCGACCTTGAACGCCGCACTGGACACGTCCCGGTGCTCGTTCAACATCAAGCGCCGCGCTTCGTTGAGGCGCAGCCATTTCTGATACTGCAGCGGGCTCATCGCCGTCAGTTGGCGAAAGTGATGGTGAAAGGTCGCCGCGCTCATCTGCACGCGCGCGGCCAGTTCGTCCACGCGCAACGGCACGTCGTAATTGAGCTTGAGCCAATCGATCGCCCGCGCAATCCGATAACCCTGCCCGTCCACGGAACAGATCTGGCGCAGTCGGCCGGCCTGGTCGCTCTGCAATAGCCGGAAGTGAATCTCGCGCTGGATCAAGGGTGCGAGCACCGGTATCGCTTCGGGCTCATCAAGCAATTCAACCAGGCGCGCAAAGGAGGCGAGCATGGCGCCGGTCACGACACCAATCCCCACGCCTTTCATCACCGCCCGCTCACGCGTTGGCGGCAACGCCCCCTGGGCGATCAGCTCGGCCAGGATGCGCAGGTCGAGCTTGAAGGTCAGGCCCAGGCACGGGCGGGTCGGGCTGGCGACCAGCACTTCGGAGTTGGCCGGTATATCCAGCGACGTGAGCAGAAATCGTGCCGTGTCATACGGGTACCCCTCGCCGCCGACCCACAGCCGCTTCTCACCCTGGGCAACCAGCACGATGCTCGGCTCGACCATGCACACCACGGGTGTCGCGGGCTGCTCACGCCGATAAAAGCCCAGGCCAGGGATGGGCATGGGGTAGTCGCCGGGTACGCAGACCCTTGAGCCGATCGCGTGGACCAGCACGTCCAGGGGCGTTTGATTGATCTTCATAAAGGGCCCTTCGCTCTGATCGTTGGACTTTACCCCGACCGGCCCGCTTGCGTCCCCGGCAACCCGCCAGACTCAGAGGATCAGGCAAGTAATCCAGTGGAACGCACTACAGAACCCTCAGCCACGCCGGGAAGATGTGCCGACCCCCTTCTCAAGGATCCATCCATGAAAAGCCTCTTGCTCACCCTGAGTCTGCTGGTGATTTCGTTCTCTTCTCTGGGAGCCGACATGTCCAACGGTGCAAACAACTTCTACACAAGCGACAAGGTGACCGTCGAAAAAGTCACCTTCAACAATCAATACGGCATGCCGGTGGCGGGCAACCTGTTCGTGCCCAAACAGCTCGCCCCGGCCTCGAAAAATGCCGCGCTGATCGTCGGCCACCCGATGGGTGCCGTCAAGGAACAGAGCGCCAACCTCTACGCCACCAAAATGGCCGAACAGGGCTTTGTCACCTTGTCGCTGGACCTGTCGTTCTGGGGCGAAAGCGCAGGCACACCACGCAATGCGGTGCTGCCCGACCTCTACGCCGAAGACTTCAGCGCCGCCGTGGACTTCCTCGGCACCCGGCCGCTGGTCGATCGTGAGCGCATCGGCGTGATCGGCATCTGCGGCAGCGGCAGCTTTGCCATCGCGGCGGCCAAGATCGACCCACGCCTCAAGGCCATTGCCACGGTCAGCATGTACGACATGGGCGCCGCCAACCGCAACGGTCTCAAGCACGGCATGACAGCGGAACAACGCCGGCAGGTGTTGGTGCAGGCGGCCAACCAGCGTTACGTGGAATTCCAGGGCGGCGAGACCCTCTACACCAGCGGCACGCCGCTCAAGCGGAGCGGCAACCCGATTGGCGATGAGTTTTTCGATTTCTACCGCACACCGCGCGGTGAAGTCACACCGGCCGGCGCGTCGCCGCAGACCACCACCATGCCGACGCTGACCAGCAACGTGAAGTTCATGAACTTCTATCCGTTCAACGACATCGAGACCATTTCGCCTCGCCCGCTGTTGCTGATTGCCGGTGCCGACGCCCACTCCCGCGAGTTCAGCGAAGACGCCTACAACCGTGCCGCCGAGCCCAAGGAACTGGTGATCATCCCCAACGCCGGCCATGTGGACCTCTACGACCGGGTCAACCTGATCCCCTTCGCCAAGCTCACCAGCTTCTTTAACAGTCACTTGAAGTGATCTCGATAAACCCTCACGCGCCCCGCTGGGGCGCCGTCTTCGCCCTGTCCCTGGCGGCCTTTGCCCTGGTGGCCTCGGAGTTCATGCCGGTGAGCCTGTTGACCCCGCTGGCCGCCGACCTGGGCATCAGCCAAGGCCAGGCCGGCCAGGGTATTTCGGTGTCAGGCCTGTTTGCCTTGCTCACCAGCCTGGTGATCGCCCGAGTGGCGGCGCGCATGGATCGCAAGCGCCTGCTGGTCGCGCTGACCTTGCTGATGATCGTGTCCGGCAGCGTGGTAGCGCTCGCGCCGAACTACCTGATCTTCATGCTCGGCCGCGCCCTGATCGGCGTGGCCATCGGCGGCTTCTGGTCGCTGTCGGCAGCCACCGCCATGGGCCTGGTGCCCGAGGGCCAGGTGCCGCGCGCCTTGGCTATCGTCAATGGCGGTAACGCACTGGCAACCGTGATCGCAGCACCGTTGGGCAGTTTCCTCGGTGGTTTGATCGGCTGGCGTGGCGCGTTTTTCTGCGTGGTGCCGGTGGCCGTGGTTGCGGTGCTGTGGCTGCTGCTGAGCCTGCCGTCGATCAAGCCCCGCAGCCAGGCCGGCAACGGCCACCTGTTGCGCTTGATCAAGCGCGCCCCGGTGGCCCTGGGCATGCTGGCCGTCAGCGTGTTTTTCATGGGCCAGTTCATGCTGTTCACCTACCTGCGGCCGTTTCTGGAAGGTGTTACCCAGGTGGGTGTATCGCTGCTGTCGTTGATGCTGCTGGTGCTCGGCCTGGCCGGTTTGGCCGGCACACTGCTGATCGAGCGTTTCCTGAAGAACCGCCTGTACCCCACGCTGATCGCCATTCCCGTATTGATGGCGGTGATCGCCCTGGCGTTGGTCGCATTCGGCAGTTCGCCCGTTATCACCGGCGCGCTGCTCTGTGTGTGGGGCCTGGTAGCAACCGCCGCGCCGGTGGGCTGGTGGACCTGGCTGGCAAAAACCCTGCCTGAAGATGCCGAGGCAGGGGGCGGCTTGATGGTTGCCATCATCCAACTGGCAATCGCTGCCGGGGCAACGCTGGGCGGCGTGGTGTTTGACCTGTGCGGCTACCAGGTGACGTTTGCCTTGAGCGCCGCACTACTGTGCATGGCGGCGATACTCGCCTGGGCCGCTGCGCGGGTCAGTCAACGCGCACTGTCGATGATCTGCCCGCCATCCGGTGTCAGGCTGTAGCCGGTGATGAACTGCGCATCCTGGCTGGCCAGGAACAGCGCCACCGGCGCGATGTCGTCTTCCGGCGAGCCATAACGCCCGAGCACATTGGTGGGTGCCGGCGCGTCATAACTATCACCCCAGGTATCGGCCACCGGCAGCAGGTTATTGACGGTGATGTTATCCACGCCCCATTCCCGCGCGGCCGAGCGGGTCAGCGCGCGTACCGCTTCCTTGGCCATGTTGTAGGGCGCGTAGCCTTGCAGGCCGATGATGCCGGCCAGCGAACCGAAGTTGATCACCCGCCCTGCGCCGCTGGCCTTGAGGTACGGGTAGCAGGCTTGCATGGTGCGCAGGTAGGCGATCGGGCCCATGTCCAGGTTGCGTTGCAGTTGTTCGACCGGCAACTCGAGCACCGAGGAAAACACCACGGACGGGTCGAATGCGTTATTGACCAGAATGTCGATGCCGCCATAGGTGGCGACGACATTCGCCACCGCTGCGCTGACCTGCGCCGCATCAGCCAGGTCGCACACCACGCCGAGCGCCGTGCCGCCTGCGGCCTGGATATCGGCCACCACGCGCGCGACGTTTTCCGGGGTGCGCGACACCACGGCGACCTTGGCGCCCTGGGCCGCGAACAGCTTGGCCGTGGCGCGGCCGATACCACGTCCGGCACCGGTGACAATGGCGACTTTTGCGTTGAGTCGGGACATGTGTTTTCTCCAGTCTGTGAGGGATGAATTTCAGCTAAGATCCCCGCCGAGATGAATTCGCACAAGTAGGATGAAAAAGTGGCAGTCAGTATGGAAAACCAGACTAAAAGCGTTGAAAAGCTGAATATGCATGAAGAAATGCGGCGTGCATTTTCACTGCTCAGCGGCAAGTGGAAACTGGAAATCATGTGGCTGTTGAACCAGCGGGTCTATCGGTTCGGCGAGCTGCGCAAGACCATCGGCGGCATTACCCAACATATGCTCACGGCCCAACTTCGCGAGCTGGAAGACGATGGCCTGGTGACCCGCACGGTGTTCGCCGAAGTACCGCCCCGGGTCGAATATGAAATAACCGCCAAAGCCCGCGCGCTCGCGCCGACCCTGCAGGCGCTGATGGCGTGGTGGGCTGAATACGGCGAAAGCCTGCCGGTGAAGCCGCCATCCCGAGGGCGCACCGCGCTTCAACGCCCGCCAACACCGAAGCGCTAAGTTTTTTACCCGCGCCGCCGATAACCCGTCATACCAATGACTTGCAGCGACGTCCTGCGGGAAACCATGCCGAACTCTCTCGCCCCTATCGTCCGCACCTTGTCCGACCGCAGCAGCCTGTCGCTGGCGCGCACGTCGCTGTTCAATTTCGTGGCGTTGCTGGCCCTGGTCTTTGCCGCCGCCGCCTATTCCCTGGTTTATCTCGCGCACGAACTGGATCACTCCGAACAGCAGGAAAGCGCGTTTTATACGCGTAAAGCCGTGCAATCCCTGGAGAAGTCCCTGCGGGTGACCGTCAAGGACTACGCCTTCTGGAGCGATGCCTACAAGCACCTGCACATGACCGTCGACAGCGACTGGGCCTACGCGCGCGGCAACGTCGGCGCCACGCTGTATCAGGACTTCGGTTTCCAAGGCCTGTTTGTGGCCGATAACGACAATCGCACGGTCTACTCGGTGATCAAGGGCGAGCTGCAAAGCGTCGAGCTCTCGCAGTGGCTCGACCAGCCCTTGACCGAAATTATCGAGCAGGCGCGTGCCGGGGCTGAAAACGAAACACCGGTCACGGCGTTCATCAATGTACGCGGCAGCCCGGCACTGGTGGCCGCCGCCGCGATCACACCCGGCACCGACCCCACGGTAGTGCCCGATGGCCGGCCGGCCTCGGTGTTGATCTTCGTCGATGTCCTCAACAGCGCCAAGTTGCACGCAATCGGCGATGAGTTCGGCGTGGGCAAGCTGCATGTGGCCACGCCCGATGACATCGGCCAGACCCTGGTTTTCCCCCTGGGCGACAACGGCGCCGCCGGCAGCCTGCACTGGGAACCGGCCCGGCCCGGCCTGCGCTTGATGGGCGTAGGCCTGCCGCTGCTGGGCCTGGCCGCGTTGCTGGTGTGCCTGATGACCTGGGTGATACTGCGCCGCACCACCGCCGCCGCCCTCGCCCTGGATGCCAGCCACACCTCCCTGCTGGACAGCCAGGCCGCCCTGGCCACCAGCGAGGCGCGCTTTCGTGACGTGGTGGAGGCCAGCTCGGACTGGGTCTGGGAAATCGATGTCGGCTGGCGTTTTACCTACCTGTCGGAACGCTTCGAAAGCGTCACCGGCCTGACCCGGCAAGCCTGGCTCGGGGCGGCCATGAGCGACCTGCTGGACACCGAGGCCGACCTGCTGTCGCAGTGGCTGAGCACTCCGGGCCGGCGCGTGGACATCAGTGTGCAATGCCGCTATATCGATGCCCAGGGACAGGAGCGCACAACCCGGCTGTCGGCCCGGGAAATGCCCTGTGGCGGGTTTCGCGGGACGGCCACCGACGTCACCGAAGAGGTCGAAGCACGTCGGCGCATCGAGTACCTGTCTCAACACGACGCCCTGACCGGGCTGCCCAACCGCACACGCCTGCAGGCGTTCCTGGACGGAAAACTCAAGGCCCTGCCCGGCACCGAGCAGCCGCTGGTGATGCTCAGCCTCGATCTGGACCGCTTCAAGCCGGTCAATGACCTGCTCGGCCACGCCGCCGGTGACCGGGTGCTTAATCAAGTGTCCGCCCGCCTGGCTGCTTGCGTGCGCCATGGTGACCTGGTGGCTCGCGTCGGCGGCGATGAGTTTGTGTTGATCCTCAGCGACGCCGGCAGCCAGGATGAAGTCGAAAGCCTGTGCCTGCGCTTGATCGAGTCCATCGAGCAGGCGATCAAAATCGACGAACAAGAGGTGTTTATCAGCGCCAGTATCGGCATTGCCCTGGCGCCCACCGATGCCCGCGATGCCACCGAACTGCTGCGCTACGCCGATATCGCGCTGTATGAGGCCAAGGCGGCCGGGCGCAATACCTGGCGCTTTTACTCCGGGGACATGAATACGCGGATCATCGAGCGGCGGCGCCTGGAGAGCGATCTGCGCTTTGCGATCAAGCACGCCGAACTGCGCCTGCACTTCCAGCCGCGCTATCGCATCGCCGATGGGCAGATGGTCGGGGCCGAAGCCCTGGTGCGCTGGCAGCACCCGGTACGCGGGCTGATCGCCCCGGACACCTTTATTCCGATTGCCGAAGAATCGGGGCTGATCCTGGCGCTGAGTGACTGGGTACTGGCCACCGCGTGTGCGTGCGCGGCGCAGTGGCCGGACACGCTGTTCGTCTCGGTGAACCTGTCACCCACCGAGTTCAAGCGCGGCAACCTGGTGGAGCGCGTGCGCCACGCCCTGGACGCCTCGGGTATCGACCCTGCGCGCCTTGAGGTGGAAATGACCGAAAGCGTCATGCTCGAGGACGCCGTCGGCGCACTTGAGGTGATGCGCACACTCAAGCAACTGGGCATCCGCATTGCCATGGATGACTTCGGCACCGGCTATTCGTCCCTCAGCTACCTGCGGGCGTTCCCGTTCGATGGCCTGAAAATCGACCGCAGCTTCCTCACCCGCCTGGAGGAAAGCGAGGATGACAAGGCGATTATCCAAGCCATTGTCGGCTTGGGCCGTGCCCTTGCCCTGACGGTCACGGCCGAAGGCATTGAGACCGCTGAGCACCTGGCCATGCTCAAAAGCGTGGCGTGTGAAGAAGGCCAGGGCTACTTCCTCAGCCGACCGCTGGATATCGACGCATTCAACGGTTTGCTGGACGACTACTGCGCCGACGTCAGCGGAAAAAATGACTCGGGGTCTTGCCAAACTGTTTCTTGAACATGCTGGTAAATGCGCTGGGGCTTTCGTAGCCCAGCTCCAGGGCCACGTCGATAATCTTCTGCCCCACCGCGATACGCTCCAGTGCCAGCAGCAGCCGCGCCTGCTGGCGCCATTGGCCGAAGGTCATGCCGGTGTCCTTGCGGAACAGGCGCTGGATGGTTTTCTGGTCGAGGGCCAGGCGCTCGCTCCAATCCGCCACGGTGGAGGCATCGCCCGGGTCCTCCTGCCACGCCAGGCAGATCTGCTGGATCCGCAGATCGGCAGGCTGCGGCAGCGACAGCGGCAAGGCCGGCAACAGCGCCAGCTCGTCGAGGATCAAGTGCATGATCCGCGCATCGCGGGAGTCTTCGGCATAGGGCGGTTTCAAGCTCACAGAGGCCTTGATCAGCTCGCTGAGCAGCGGCGAGATACTCACCGCCTTGGTCTCGGTCGGCAGGTTGGGGAAACTGTCGGGGCGCACGAACACGCTGCGCATTTTCAGGGCGCCCACGCAGCGCAGGGAGTGCACGTGCCCGCAGGGCATCCAGAAGCCGCGATGGGGCGGCACCGTCCATTGGTTGTGCGCCGAATGCACCACCATCACGCCTTCGGTGGCGTAGAGTAATTGATGCTTTTCGTGACTGTGGTCGGGGATCACCCAGTTTTCCGGATAATCGGTGGCCGAACTGATGACAGCCCAGTCGCCCTCATCGATTTCCTGCAAAAATTTATCCAGTGATTTGATCATTTCGCCCTTTTTACGATGGTTGCCTCCCGAATTACGCGAGACAGGCATTCCTGGCGAATCTAGCATAAGCTCTGAAACAAATTGAAATGGGCAGCCTGCTCAAGTACTCGCTGCCCCTGTTCGCTGCCTTGTATGGAATGCCTGCATGTCGACCCTGACCGCATCACCTGCCGCCACCTCGAGTCCGCCCCAAGTAAGCCCGTTAGTCCTGCGTATCCTCGGCGCCTGTGCCCTGGCGCACCTGATCAATGACCTGATCCAGGCCGTATTGCCGTCGATCTACCCGATGCTCAAGGCCAACTACGGCCTGACGTTTACCCAGGTCGGCCTGATCACCCTGACGTTCCAGCTGACCGCCTCGCTGCTGCAACCCTGGATCGGCTACCACACCGACCGGCATCCCAAGCCGTGGCTGCTGCCGGCGGGCATGGTCTGCACCCTGGTCGGCATCCTGATGCTGGCGTTTGTCGGCAGCTTCCCGGCGATCCTGCTGGCGGCAGGCCTGGTGGGCGTCGGCTCGTCGACCTTCCACCCGGAAACCTCGCGCGTCGCCCGCCTGGCCTCCGGCGGGCGCTATGGCCTGGCGCAATCGACCTTCCAGGTCGGCGGCAACACCGGCAGCGCGTTGGGGCCGTTGCTCGCGGCGGCGATCATCATTCCTTACGGCCAGGGCAACATCGCCTGGTTCGGGCTGTTTGCCGTGTTCGCGATCCTGGTGCTGTATGGCTTGAGCCGCTGGTACCGCAACCACCTCAACCTGTTCAAGCTCAAGCAAGGCGGCAAGGCCACCCACGGCTTGTCCAAGGGCGGCGTGACGTTTGCCCTGGTGGTGCTGGCGGTGCTGGTGTTCTCCAAGTACTTCTACATGACCAGCCTGACCAGCTACTTCACGTTCTACCTGATTGAAAAATTCCACCTGTCGGTATCGAGTTCCCAGATGTACCTGTTCCTGTTCCTCGGTGCGGTGGCCGTGGGCACCTTCGCGGGCGGGCCGATCGGCGACCGGATCGGGCGCAAGAAAGTCATCTGGTTCTCGATCCTCGGTGCCGCGCCGTTCACCCTGGCCCTGCCCTACGTCGACCTGTTCTGGACCGCCGTGCTCAGCGTGGTGATCGGCTTTATCCTCGCCTCGGCGTTCTCGGCCATCGTGGTGTTTGCCCAGGAACTGGTGCCGGGCAATGTCGGCATGATCGCCGGGATCTTTTTCGGCCTGATGTTCGGCTTCAGCGGGATCGGCGCGGCCTTGCTCGGCCTGCTCGCCGACAGCCACGGCATCGAGTACGTCTACACACTGTGCTCGTTCCTGCCACTGGTGGGCATCCTGACGATACTGCTGCCGTCGACCAAAGGCGTCTAGACCGCCGATCATCGGATGGCTGTATGCCATTATCGTTTGGGCTCTGAAAAACCTGCGTGTGCGCTTACAATCCCCGGCTTCAACGCACACCCAGGCAGACCCGGCACGAAATGACGCTCGACCCTCCTACGATTTTGGCACTCACCGTTGCCCTGGCCGCTGCTGCTGCCCTGTACCTGGCCATAGAATGGCGCAGCGTACGCGAACCTTCGCTGCTGTTCTGGAGCGCCGGTTTCGCCACCATCACCGTCGGCTCCACCCTGGCCCTGCTGCGCATCAATGGCTACCTGCTCATCGGCATCTGGTTTGCCAACGGCTTGCTGGTGGCCGCGCACTGCCTGTTCTTGCTCGGGGTCGCGCGCTTTACCCAGGTACGCCTGTCGCCGCGATGGTGGCTGCTGCTGGCCGTGTGGCTGGGCATGCTGATGCTCCCGACCGACCTGCCGTGGTCCAAAGCCATGTTGGGCGTGCAGTCGCTGCTGGTCGCACTGCCGACCCTGCGCGCCAGTTTCCTGCTGCGGCCCCACGGCCGATCATTGAGCATCGGCGCGGTGCAACTGCGTTATGTGCTGCTGGTCCACGGCATGTTCTACGTGGCCAAGGCGCTGTCGGTGGTGATCCCCGGCACCTTGATCGACCTTGCGGCGTTCAAGGGCGAGATCATCCAGGTGTCCCTGGTGGAAGGCGCCATGGCGATCATGCTGATTGCGCTGTCAATGACCGGCTCGGAGCGCTACCGCCGCGAACAGCAGATCGCCCGCCTCGCCGCCCGCGACCCACTCACCGCCCTCTACAACCGCCGCGCCCTCGACCTGCGCGCGCCGCGCCTGCTGGCCCAGGTGTCGGCGCAACAACCAGGCGCCCTGCTGCTGATCGATATCGACAACTTCAAGTCGGTCAACGACCTCCACGGCCATACCGCCGGCGACCGCGTGCTGATCGCCTTGAGCGAGATGATTCGCGCCGTCGTGCCCCGAGGCGCGCTGGCCGCACGTTTGGGCGGTGATGAGTTTGTGATCCTGCTCAACCCGGCCTCGACCGAGCAGATCGTCGAACTGGGCAGCAGCCTGCGCGAGCAGTTCCAGCAACTGGCCGCACAAACCTTCGCCACGCCCGCGCCGGTGACCCTGAGCATCGGCGCCACCCTGTTCGACCAGCCGCCGGCCAGCCTGGCGGCGCTGATCGAACAGGGCGATACCACGCTGTATGAATCCAAGCGTGGCGGACGGGACAGCATTCGGTTGGTGGATCGGACCGGGGCCTACAGGTCGTAACTGACCGCCACACACCTCCCCGTCCTCACCGACTCCAACGCACAATCTGCCAGATGCAGCGCATACAACCCGTCGCGCACACTGGTGGGCAGCGGCTGGCCGCTGTTCAGCGCATCGATAAACCGGGTCAGCTCATTGCGATAGGCATCGGCGTAACGCTCCAGGAAGAAATGCTGCAACGGTTCCAGCGCTTCGGTGTGGTCGGCGCTCCAGTGGCGCAGGGTGCTGGGGCGATGGTTGTCGGTGAGCAGCACGCCAAGGGCGCCGGAGACTTCCACGCGCTGGTCGTAGCCGTACACCGCCTGGCGGCAGCAGTTAATATGGCATTGCTTGCCGGAGGCGGTACGCAGCAGGACCATCACGCTGTCGTAGTCGTCGATCTGTTCCAGGCTCGGGTCCACCAGGCGGCTGGCAATGGCGCTGACTTCCACCGGTTCCTCGCCGAGCAGGTGGCGGGCGGTGTCGAAGTCGTGGATGGTCATGTCGCGCAGGATGCCGCCGGAGTGTTCCAGGTAGTCCCGCGGCGCCAGGCCTGGGTCGCGGCTGGTGATGATCACCTGGCGCACCGCGCCGATCTGGCCGGCATCCAGGGCCTGGCGCAGGCGCAGCATGTCGGGGTCGAAACGGCGATTGAAGCCGAGCATCACCTTGCCGCCCTGGCGCTCCACGGCCTGGGCGGCGCTGCGGGCCTTGGCGATATCGAGGTCGATGGGCTTCTCGCAGAGTACCGCCTTGCCCTCGGCGACGGCGGCCAACAGCAGGTCGATATGGGTGTCGGTGGGGGTGCCGATGACCACGGCGTCGATGTCTTTGCGCGTGAGGGCGGCGGCACAATCGTAGGCCGCCTCGCAGCCCAGTTGGCGGCTGAGGGCATCGACGCCTTCGCGCCAGGGGTCGGCCACCAGCACCAGCGTGGCATTCGGGTGGGCGGCGACGTTGGCGGCGTGGATCCTGGCGATGCGCCCGGCACCTAGAACAGCGATACGTAGCATGGTTGAACTCCTGATGTTGTTGGAGGGAGTACTCAGTCCGGCAGGTTGAACGGGGTGACGATCTGCACCTGTGACGGCGCAATCGGCCCGGCCTTCCACAACCGGTGGTAGTGCAGGATGTGCAGGAACACGTGGCGGGCATCGATCTGCAGGTTGTGGTCGATGATCGCGGCGATTTTTTCGTCCAGCAGCAGTTGGCGGTTTTCTTCGTCGAGGTCGTGGCCGATAAACACTTCCAGCGGGCGACCCAGGGCGGCGAAGGCGTCGACAATCGCACGGTTGCCGCCGCCGACGCTGTACACCGCCTTGAGGCCGGGATGCTGTTGCAGCGCCTGGGTGACCCGCTCGAAGGTGCGCGGGTACACGCCATAGCCGCCGCTGACGTCCAGCACCCGCAGGTGAGGGGCTCGCCCGCGCAGCCAGGCGCGAAAGCCCATCTCGCGCTCCTCCTCGCCCCGGAACAACTCGCTGCCGATCACCACCGCCACGTCCTGGGGTAACGCCGGCAGCCAGCGCGACATCAGGTAGGCGGCGGTCTGGCCGGCGGTGCGGTTGTCCATGCCGACGTAGCCGATGCGTTCGCTTTGCGGCAGGTCCGTCACCAAGGTCACCACCGGGATGCCCGCCGCGATCAGGTGCTTGACGGCCTGGTTCACCGCCGGTTCGTCGGCGGCCTTGAGCACCACGCCCTGGCTGCCGGTGTCGAGGCAGCGCAGCAACTGATCGTGCATGGCCTGGGGTTCGATTTCTTCGAACAGGTGAAAACGCGGGGCGATGCGAAACGGCGCGAGGCTGGCCAGTTGCGCGGTGATCGCCGCCTGCACTGCGGCGCTGAAACGCTGAGGGGTGTGCATGATCACGTCGACATGGAAGGTGCGCCCTACCGCCAGGCCGTTTTTCTCCTGGGATTCCAGTTCATCCAGCGCCTGCTCGATACGTCGGCGAGTCTGGGCGTGCACGCTGCCGCGCTGGTGCAGCACGCGGTCGACCGTGGCCTTGCTCACGCCCGCCTGGGTCGCGAGCTGCTTGATGGAGAAGTGTTTGGCGCGTTCGAGCATGGGTTTCGCCTGAGGTGTTTATGAGGTCTTTTTTAGGCATTACTGAGGTTTTGCAATGCTAGTCTCAGTTTTGTCCGGCGTCGAGCCGGGCAATCAAAACAACAACAATCCAGGAGAACCCCATGCCTCGAGCCGACCTCGCCAGTACCTTCAACGGCCAATATTTTGTCGTCACCGGCAGCACCCAGGGCCTGGGCGCCGCCGTGGCCCACACCCTGGCGCGACGCGGCGCCGCCGGGCTGATCATTTGCGGGCGGCGCCGCGCCCAGGGCGAAGAACAGGTGCGGCAGTTGGCGCAGCTGGATTGCCAGGCGTTTTTTGTCGAGGCCGACCTCGAACAGGTCGAGGATTGCCGCGCGATCATCGACGCCGCGCGCACCCACTTCGGCACCTTGCATGGCCTGGTGAACTGCGCCGGGATGTCGGACCGCGGCACCATTGTCGACACCTCGCCGGAGCTGTTCGATCGGCTGATGGCGGTGAATGTGCGCGCGCCGTTTTTCCTGATGCAGGACGCGTTGAAATTGATGATCAGCCAGGGTGTGGAAGGCGCCGTGGTGAATATCCAGAGCATCACCGGGCATGGCGGGCAATCGTTCCTTTGCGCGTATGCGGCGTCCAAAGGTGCGCTGGCGATCCTGACCAGGAACGTGGCGTTCAGTGCGCTGCGCAACCGGATCCGCGTCAACGGCCTGAACATCGGCTGGATGGACACGCCCCATGAGGATCAGATCCAGCGCCAGTACCACGGCGCCCAGGACGGTTGGCTGGCTGAGGCTGAACGCGCGCAGCCGTTCGGTCGCCTGCTCAAGCCCGAAGAGGTGGCGCAAAGCGTGGCGTTCCTGCTGTCGCGCGAGTCGGGGATGATGACCGGCGCGGTGATCGACCTGGAGCAAGGCGTGGTCGGCTGCACCGACAGCGGCAGCCCGCAGCCCTTCAAGGCCCTGAGCCTGGGAGGTGAGTAATGTCGGCATTCGTGACACTGCAGGATGTGCGCATTGAGGATTTCAAGCGGATTTGCGCGCAACAGGCGCGTGCCGAGGAATATCCCCTGGCTGCGGAAGTGCTCGGCAACGTGCCGGTCTATCAGGCCCGCACCTTGCGCAACAGCGACCGCCACACGGTGATGAATGAGCTGCACCGCTTGTTTCGCGATGGACCGGGCGTGATGGTGGTGCGCCGCGCCTATGAGGACCTGGAAGTGGTGGATCGCCACAGCCAGGTGTTCGAGGCGATCTTCGCCCAGGAGGCCGCCCAAGGCGTGGCCGCCGACCATTTTGCCAAGGCCGGCAGTAACGGGCGTATCTGGAATTCATTGCAGAAGGCGGCGCTGCAGTCGCCGCAATCCTTTGTGGAGTATTACGCCAACCCGCTGCTGGGGCTGATCGCCGAGGCGTGGCTGGGCCCGAGCTATCAGGTGACGGCGCAAGTGAACGTGGTGCACCCCGGCGGCCAGGCGCAACAGCCACACCGCGACTATCACCTGGGCTTCCAGACCACCGAGGTGGTGGAACGCTTTCCCCTGCCCTTGCATGTGCTGTCCCAGTACCTGACGTTGCAGGGCGCCGTGGCCCACTCGGCGATGCCGCTGGAAAGCGGCCCCACCCAGCTGCTGCCGTTTTCCCAACAATACGCCCTGGGTTACCTGGCCTGGCGGTGCCCCGAATTTATCGAGCACTTCCAGCAACACGCCGTGCAACTGGCGCTGGACAAGGGCGACCTGCTGTTTTTCAACCCGGCGTTGTTCCACGCCGCCGGCACCAACCGCACGACCGGCCACCAGCGCATGGCCAACCTGCTGCAAATCTCCTCGGCCTTCGGCAAGCCCATGGAAGCCCTCGACCGCGACCGCATGATGCTGGCGGTGTACCCGGCCTTGCTGGCCAACACGGCCCTGGATGCCCAGGCAATTGCAGCGGTGGTGGCCTGCACCGCCGACGGCTATGCCTTCCCCACCAACCTCGACACCGACCCACCTTTGCAGGGCCTGGCCCCGCAAACCGGGCAACAACTCATGCTGCAAGCCCTCGACGAACGCTGGGCGTATGAGGACTTCGCTGCGGCCGTGACGCAACTGCGGGCCAAGCGCCAGGCGTGATGCTTTAACAACAACAAAAACAACGGAGCACAACCATGAAGAAGCAACTCCTTGCGGCACTCTTGACCCTCGCCATCACCCCCTGGGCGCTGGCCGATATACGGATCGGCGTGAGCATCGCCCAGGTCGACGACGTGTTTCTTGCGCAAATGCGTGACTACATGGTCGCCCACGCCAAGGAACTGCCCGGCGTGACCCTGCAATTCGAAGACGCCCAGGGCGACGTGGTGCGCCAGCTTAACCAGGTGCAGAACTTCACCGCCCAGGGCATGGACGCGATCATCGTCAACGCCGTAGACACCGCCGCCACCCAGAAAATGACGGTCAATGCCCAACAGGCCAGGATCCCGCTGGTGTACGTCAACCGCCGCCCCGAGTTCAAGGAAGTACCGCCGGGGGTTGGCTATGTCGGCTCGGATGAGATCAAGGCCGGTGAAATCCAGATGCGCTACCTGGCCGAGAAAATGGGAGGCAAGGGCAACCTGGCGATCATGCTCGGGCTGCTGTCCAACAACGCCACCCACAACCGCACGCAGGGGGTCAAGAACGTGCTCAAGGACTATCCGGGTATCAAGATCGTCGAGGAGCAGAGTGCCGAATGGCAGCGCAGCAAGGCGATTGACCTGATGAACAACTGGATCGTGTCCGGGCGCAAAATCGACGCCGTGGCGGCGAATGCCGACGAAATGGCGATTGGCGCGGCCATGGCGATCAGCCAGGCCGGCATGCAGCCCGGCAAGGATATTCTGGTGGCCGGCAGCGATGGCGGTGCGGCCGGGCTGGATGCGGTGAAGAAAGGCCAGTTGCTGGTGACAGCGTATCAGGACAACAAAGGGCAGGCCGTGGGCTCCATTGACCTGGCGGTGAAGATGGTCAAGAAACAGCCGTATGACGCCGAGCTGACCATTCCTTACCAGCAGATCACCAAGGACAACTACCAGGCATTCCTCAACCCATAAACGGTTGTCCTAATGCCAGTCAGTGAATCACCTTCGCTTAACTGAACGACGTTAGGGCTTGCCACAAAAACCGGGGGTGTCGCTGCGGCTCATCGCAATGCGTAAAGCACCATTGCACCCAGCCCGAACAGGCACGCCACCCCCAGCCCATACGCCAGCGTGCGCCACGGCTGCCATCCCGCCAGATACATCAGCGTATGGGCCATCCGCGCCAGGGTGAAACCAATGAACAACCAGGCAGTGGTCGCACCGGCAGTGCCCAGCGCCACACACAACCCACCGAGCACGAAGAACAGCGGGATATTCTCCAGGTCATTGGCCCAGGCCCTGGCCGCCCGACTCACCTGGGATAACTCCACGGGATGCGCAGCACGCTTGAAGACCGCCGCATCTTCGCGGTTGGTGAACGCCAGCCCGCGAAGCCGGAAAAATCCCTGATAGCAGGAAATGCCGAACATCTTCAGGCACAGCACCAGCACGCACAGGGCGTAGATGTGCAACAGCTCATTCATCCCGCGCGCCCTTCACGACGATGTAGAGCAACGGCCCCACCGACACGAACACCGCCGTCAGCAAGAAGTACGGCAGCACCGACGCCAGCGACCGCCCCCGCGACCGTGCATCCCGGTACATCCACACACAGGCCAGCACGGCCATCAGGTAAAGGTCGATGACGACCTGCGCGGTGTCCGGGCGCGATATCAACTCTCGTCCGAAGGCCAGCAGCGATTGCTCGGCCGTGAGCAGCGTGAACAGGGTGTACAGCGAAAAGCCCAGCAGAGCGGCGAGGGCCAGGTAAGGTTTGTGCATGGTCGGCTCCTTGACGTGATCGAGGCTCACCCTAGTGATAAGGTTGCCCTCCTCGCAATGACCTCGGAGGTCATAGTCACGCCATGGATAACCCCGCTACTGCCGGCGAACACTTGCGCCAACTGCGTCGACACGCCAAATTGAGCCAGCTCGACCTGGCCTTGATCACCGGCATTTCCCAGCGCCATCTCAGTTGCCTCGAAACCGGCCGTGCCAAGCCGAGCCCAGGCACCCTGCACAACCTGCTCAGCGCCCTGGAAACACCCCTGGAGCAGTGCAACCGCGTGTTCCTCGCCGCCGGTTTTGCCCCGCGTTACGCCGCTACCCCGCTCGCGTCACCGGCCATGGCCGCAATTCGCGAGGCGGTCAGCCATGTCCTGCACGCCAACAACCCGGCCCCGGCGATCCTGCTGGGCAGCCACTGGGAAGTGCTGGCGGCGAATGCGAGTACCGGCGTGCTGTTGGCACTGGCGGGAGTCACACCGCCGCTGGAAGGCCTGAACCTGCTGACCACCCTGCTGCAACCCGGCGGCCTGGGCGACCACCTGGTCAACGCCGAAGAAATCCGCACCCTGGCCTGGCAACGGGCAAGCCGCGAGGCGCTGGACAACCCTGCGCTGGCCGCTCTCCTGGCGAGCCTGCCCGCCCCCGCCCACACCACGCCGCCGCCTGAAATGCCGCCACTGGTGTTGACCCGCGTGCATACCAGCCGGGGCGAGCTGAGCTTTCTGTCCACCTTCACCACCTTCGGCATGCCCCAGGACATCACCCTCGCCTCCCTGCGTATCGAGCATCTGATTCCCGCAGACGACGCCACCTGGCAGGTGATGCGTGCCGCCCATGGGGAAAATGCCGCACTGGTTTTGTGAAATATCTGTACGTAGACTGCCGCCATACCTCAACTTAAGGCGGCGAAGAAAACGTCATGCAAGTTACCGAAGTCTCCATTGCCCAATTGCGCGCGGCGCTCGAATCCGGCCAGACCACGGCCGTTGAACTGGTGCAGGCTTACCTCGCGCGGATCGATGCCTACGACGGTCCGCAGACCGCTACCGCACTCAACGCCGTCGTCGTGCGCAACCCCGACGCCCTGAAGGAAGCCGAGGCCTCCGATGCCCGCCGGGCCAAGGGTGAAACCCTGGGGCCACTGGATGGCATTCCCTACACCGCCAAGGACAGCTACCTGGTCAAGGGGCTGACGGCCGCCTCCGGCAGCCCGGCCTTCGCCAAGCTGGTCGCCCAGCGCGATGCCTTCACCATCGAGCGCCTGCGCGCCGGTGGCGCCATCTGCCTGGGCAAGACCAACATGCCGCCGATGGCCAATGGCGGCATGCAGCGCGGCGTGTATGGCCGCGCGGAAAGCCCGTACAACGCCGACTACCTCACCGCGCCGTTTGCCTCCGGCTCATCCAACGGTGCCGGCACCGCCACCGCCGCCAGCTTTGCCGCCTTCGGCCTGGCGGAAGAAACCTGGTCCAGCGGGCGTGGCCCGGCGTCCAACAATGGCCTGTGCGCCTACACCCCGTCCCGCGGGGTGATTTCGGTGCGCGGCAACTGGCCGTTGGCCCCGACCATGGACGTGGTGGTGCCCTACGCCCGCACCATGGCCGACCTGCTGGAAGTGCTCGACGTGGTAGTGGCTGAAGACCCGCACACCCGTGGCGACCTGTGGCGCCTGCAGCCGTGGGTGCCGATCCCCAGCGTCGCCTCGGTACGCCCGGCGTCTTACCCCGAATTGGCGGCTACAGCCGAATCCCTGGCCGGCAAACGCTTCGGCGTGCCGCGCATGTACATCAACGCCGACCCCGAGGCCGGCACCAGCGAGAAGCCCGGCATCGGCGGCCCCACCGGGCAGAAGATCAACACCCGCGCCAGCGTGATCGACTTATGGAAGGACGCACGCCAGGCCCTTGAAGCGGCCGGTGCAGAAGTCATCGAGGTGGATTTCCCGCTGGTGTCCAACTGCGAAGGCGACCGCCCCGGCGCGCCGACCGTGTTTACCCGTGGCCTGGTGTCCAGGGAATTCCTGCACGATGAACTGTGGGAACTGTCGGCCTGGGCCTTCGATGATTTCCTGCGCGCCAACAACGACCCGGCCCTGAACCGCCTGGCCGATGTGGACGGGCCGAAGATCTTCCCCCACGACCCCGGCACCTTGCCCAACCGTGAAGACGACCTGGCCGCCGGCATGGACGAATACGTGCGCATGGCCGAGCGCGGCATCACCCCGTGGAACGAGATCAGCACCGTGCCCGATGGCCTGCGCGGCCTGGAGCAAACCCGGCGGATCGACCTGGAAGACTGGATGGATAAGCTCGGCCTCCACGCTGTGCTGTTCCCGACCGTGGCCGATGTGGGCCCGGCGGATGCCGACGTGAACGAAGCCAGTGCCGATATCGCCTGGAGCAATGGTGTATGGGTGGCCAACGGCAACCTCGCCATCCGCCACCTGGGCGTGCCTACCGTTACCGTGCCCATGGGCGTGATGGCGGACATCGGCATGCCGGTCGGGCTGACCTTTGCCGGGCGCGCCTACGATGATTCGGCATTGCTGCGCTTTGCGGCGGCGTATGAAGCCACCGGCAGCAAACGCCTGATCCCGCCGCGCACGCCGCCGCTGGCGACAAACTAACTGATTCACTGTGGGAGGGGGCTTGCTCCCGATGAGGGAGTGTCAGTTGATGCATCTGTGGCTGACCCACTGCAATCGGGAGCAAGCCCCCTCTTACATTTGGAACTGCATATATCAGGTAGATCTCGGTCTGCTTTTACTCTGGCTTTTTCGGCCTTGGAGCCAACTGGAGTTGGGCTGGTGTACTCGGTAAAAAATGTGGGAGGGGGCTTGCCCCCGATGAGGGAGTGTCAGTTGATGCATCGGTGGCTGACCCACTGCCATCGGGAGCAAGCCCCCTCCCACCGTTCTAACCGCATTTCAAGTCAGGCCATGTAGGGCACGGCAATCAGCAGGATTGCCGTGCCATGGCAGGCCGTCGCAGCCAACACGCCATGACGCATGCGCACCAATGCGCAGGCCAGCCCTTCGATCAGGGTAAACAGCAACACCGGCCAGCCCAGTTGGGTCACGCTCAAGGCCAGGAAGGCATGGCAGGCGGCAAACGCCACGCCACTGATCAGCGCCGCTCGCAGCGGTGTCACCTGCTGTTCAAGGTAGCCCTGCAAAAACCCGCGAAACAACACTTCCTCCAGCGCATTGGCGCCATAGGCCAACACCACCATGCCCGGCAGCCACACCCAGTAGCCGGGGATCGCGTGCAGCTCTATCCCTTGATAGAGCCGCAACGGCACACCGATCAGGCAACCGACCGCAAGCCCCACCGCCAGGCCCAGGGCGCGGTGGCCCCGGGTCCATACCACCAGGCGCCACAACTCCGGCGCCACCCGGACCAACCCTACGACCAGCAGCACCGACAGGCCACCCAGCGCCGCCAATACAAAGGCATTCGCGGTGAAGGCGATTTGCACGTCGTCACTGAGCGCCCACATGCCCAGGGGCGTCATCGCATCGCGTATCAGCACGAACGCCGCGAGCAGAATCAGGATGCGCATGGCCGGCAACGACTTCGGCGTCAACCCGAACCACAGGCCGAACAGCAGCAAGCCCGGCGCCAGGTGCAGGCCGTAGTTGAGCAGGACGACCAGGCCTTGGCTGACCATCAGTCGTGCGCGACCGCGACCATGTCGATTTCCACCGCCGCCGACTTCGGCAGTTGCATCACTCCCACCGACGTGCGCGAATGCACCCCGGCACCGCCGAGGATCTCGTGCAACAGGTCCGAGGCGCCGTTGGCCACTTCACTCTGCTGATCGAAGTCCTCGGCGCTGCGTACATACACGGTGATACGCGGGATAGCCTTGACCCGGTCCAGCGAACCGAGCGCCTGCTTGAGCAGGCCCAGGCAGCGCAATGCACTGATGCCGGCGGCGATCTGGGCCTGGGCCAGGGTCAGGGTGTCACCGACTTTACCCGGCAGCATGATCGTGTCGCCGACGCGAGGGATCTGCCCGCTGATGTACAGCTGGTTACCGTCGCGCACCAGCGGCGTGTAGTTGCCGCCGACTTTGAATTCATCCAATTGATAGCCGAGGCGTTTTTGCACGGCTTGGTATTTTTCATCGGGCGTCATGGGCGTGCTTCCTCGTTGCGTCGTTGCCACTCATCCACCACGTCGCCCATCGTCTTGGGTGTTGCGTTGCGAATCCACGCCATGAAAGGCCGGTCGAACTTGAACCCCGGCCCACAGTGTTCAAGCATGAAGCGGCGCACGTTCTGGGTATTTTTATAGTGTGGGGTCACGGGAGTGGCGCGGGTGATGGGTTCGCTGTGCCAGTCAACATCCATTTTGTCTCTCCGGAGATCTGGGGGTCGGGCAGTAGCATAGCGATGTGCTACTTGCACCGGAAGCGAGGTTTAAGCCAAACGAGGTGTTGAGACATCGTATAAGAAACCCAGATGTCCACACCCCTTGAAACACCAATCCTTTCGAGATATTTCAAATTTTTCTTTCCTTCCCTGGGGAAAATATTGCATGGTTGTACGATGACTTAGCGAGTCATATCCGCCCCCAACAACAATAAGGAAACATCCATGCAAAACGTCAAAGTGCTGATCGGTTTTCTGTGCCTGTTCAGCGGCTATGTGGCCGCCGCCCCTGCCGCCGACAAAGACGTCGCCCAAGCGGTCGACCACCTCACCCAGGCCATGCTGCATAAAGACCTCAAGCAGCTCCAGAGCCTGACCGCCGAGAACCTCACCTACGGCCACTCCAGCGGCAAGATCCAGAACAAGCAGGAATTCATCGCCGACATCGAGACCGGACGCAGCGGCTTCAAGACCCTGGAAATGCAGAAACAGACCATCACCCTGAGTGGCGATACCGCCCTGGTACGCAACCACTTCTCCGCCCTGGCGGTGAACAGCGGCAAGGAAGTGCCCACCGAAATCGAGAACTTCCAGATCTGGCAAAAACAGAAAGGCCACTGGCTGCTGATCGGGCGCCAGGCGTTCAAATTCTGATGGCTAGCGGTGGGCCATCGGGCTCACCACTGCACCACCTTGCGCACCTTCAGCAACGCCTCGCGCAGCGCCGGCATGTCCACCGAGCCCAAGGCCAGGCGCAACGCATGGGGCACGTGGGCCGAAACGGCGAAGGGCTCGGCGGTGGAGACGGAAATACCGTCGCGCTGCAAGGTCATGGCGACTTGATCGGCGCGGGCCTCTTCCGCCAGGGGCAGCCACAAGAAATACGATGACGGGTGGCTGGTGTAGGCAAGCCCCTTGAGCACCTGCGCGGCCAAGGCTTGCCGCGCCTGCGCATCCTGGCGCTTTTGTGCTTCAAGTTGCGCCACCGTGCCATCCTCGAGCCAGGCCACCGCAATCGCACTCATCACCCCCGGGACGTTCCAGGTGGTGGCCATGATGGTGCGCTCCAGTGCTTTGACCCAACCCGACGGGGCAGCGATAAACCCCACGCGCAGGCCGGTCGCGACACTTTTCGACAGCCCGCCCACGTAGACCGTGCGCTCCGGCGCCAATCTGGCCACGGGCAGCGGCGCGTCCTCGGCCAGGAACGCGTAGGCCGCGTCCTCGATGATCATCAGGTTGTGCTCACGGGCAATCGCCACCAACTGCTCGCGCTGCGCCAGGCTCAGCACCCAGCACAACGGGTTATGCAGGGTCGGCATGCTGTACACGGCACGCACCGGACGCTTGCGACACAGGCTGTGCAGGTGGTCCAGGTCCGGGCCGTCGGCGGTGACCGGAATGGCGACAATTTCCAGGTGCAGGGTCTCGGCCAGCACCTTGAACCCCGAATACGTCAAGGCGTCGACGGCGATCACATCACCGGGCTTGAGCAAGGCCATCATGGTCACGGCCAACCCGTGCTGGGCGCCGCTGACCACCAGCACCTGTTCGGCCTCGACCGTCAGCCCTCGGCTCAACAGGTGCCGCGCGACAGCCGCGCGCTCATGCAGGCGACCGGCGTGGGGCTGGTAACGCAGCAGCGCGTCGAGGTCGCCGGACAGTGCCAACTGGCGCAATGCGGTGCGCAGCAAGTCGGCCTGGCCCGGCAAGGACGGGTAGTTGAAGTTCAGATCGAGCATGCCCGCCGCCACACTCATCTGCCCGCTGCCCTGCCCCGGCGGCAGCGAGATTTCGCGCACAAAGGTGCCGCGGCCCGTTTCGCCACTGACCAGGCCCATGGCCTCCAACTCGGCGTACACCCGGCTCGCGGTGACCAACGCCAGGCCATGCTCGGCGGCCAGTTGGCGGTGCGTCGGCAGTCGCGTGCCGGGGGGCATGCTGCCTGAGCGAATGGCCTCGGCGAAGCTGTCGACCAACGACTTGTAGCGGGCACGGGGCATAAGCGATGTATCCATGACAATTTTTTGATTGTCTTTATCTTCAACCCTAGGATGCCTGCCACGCAACTCCTCCTTTCGGACGCCCCTTATGGAACGTACAGCTCCCCTCAGCAACCTCGACACCCGCACCCAAGGCTGGATCAACGGTTTTATCGGCGTGGTGATCTTCAGCGGCTCGCTGCCGGCCACGCGCCTGGCGGTGATGGAATTCGACCCGGTGTTCCTGACCATGATCCGCGCCGCCATTGCCGCGCTGCTGGGGCTGGCCTTGCTGGGGCTGTTCAAGGAGAAACGCCCCGCGCGCCAGCAATGGATGCCCCTGGCCATCGTCGCCCTCGGCGTGGTGATCGGCTTTCCGTTACTCACCGCGCTGGCCCTGCAATACGTGACCTCCGCGCACTCCATCGTCTTCATCGGCCTGCTGCCGCTGGCGACCGCCGTGTTTGCTGTACTGCGTGGCGGCGAGCGTCCACGCCCGGTGTTCTGGCTGTTTTCGATCCTCGGCAGTCTGCTGGTGATGGGATACGCCTTCGCCCAGGGCTTGAGCGCCGCACCGGCGGGTGACGTACTGATGCTGCTGGCGGTGCTGGTGTGCGGCCTGGGGTATGCCGAAGGCGCCAAACTGTCGCGCAGCCTGGGCGGCTGGCAGGTGATCTGTTGGGCGCTGGTGATGTCGTTGCCGGTGGTGGTGCCGTTGAGCCTGGTGCTGGCGCCGTCGAGCGTCAGCGGCATCAGCCTGCCGGCCTGGCTGAGCCTGGGCTATGTGTCGCTGTTCAGCATGCTGATCGGCTTTGTGTTCTGGTATCGCGGCCTGGCCCAGGGCGGCATCGCCGCCGTCGGCCAATTGCAACTGCTGCAACCGTTCTTCGGCCTGGCGCTGGCAGCGGGCTTGCTGCATGAACAGGTCAGCCTGGGCATGCTGCTGGTGACGGTCGCGGTGATCGGCTGCGTGGCCGGGGCCAAGCGCTTCGCGCGCTAACGCTGGGGCGCGACCATCTTGAACTTGATGTTGATGTCGTCGGACACCACGCTGTTGCCGGCCCATTCGCCTTCGCCGATCCTGAAGTCGCCGCGCCTGAGGATGAACTCACCGTCGAACACGCCAATGCCATCCAGCTCCTTGAGCACCACCTTGACCGCCACCGGGCGCGTGGTGCCCTTGATCGTCAGGTTGCCGCTGATGTTGAAGCGGTTATCCCCCAGGGCCTTGACAGCGGTGGACTCATACACGCCCACCGGATAGGTCGCGGTATCGAACCACGAGGCCCGTTGCAGCTCGTCGTTGGCATCGGGGCTGCCGGCATCGATACTCGCCAGCTGGATCTTGAGCAAGGCATGTCCGCTTTCGGGCTTCTGCGTGTCAAAGCTCAGCGTGCCTTCGAAGTCGCCGAAGGTGCCATACACCCGCTGCCCCAACTGCTTATAGGTAAAACTGATCTGGCTGGCGGTGCGATTGACGTCGGTGTACTCCGCCGCCTGGGAACAGCCGATAGCACCCAGGACCAGGACCAACGGGAGAATTCGACGCTTCATGCCACGCTCCGCAAAAAAAGGATGTATTCCCATCAGGTGCCTGTCCTGCTAAACAGATTAGCCGCTCACAACAATAAGGACGCTGCATGCCCACCCCTTCTCTACAGGACATCACCGCGCCGGAAGGCATCTGCTACGGCTGCGGCGGCAGTAACCCCCATGGCTTGCATATCAAGAGCCGCTGGGATGCCGATGGTGTCCATCTCATCGCCGAACATCGCCCCGAGGCAAAATACAGCGGCTGGCCCGATCTGGTCTACGGCGGCCTGATCGCCATGCTGGTGGACTGCCATTCCAACTGGACCGCCATGGCCTACCACTACCGTGCCGAACAGCGCGAACCCGGCAGCCTGCCGCGCATCGACTGCGTCACCGGCAACCTGGCGATCAAATTCATCAAGCCGACCCCCATGGGCGTGCCGCTCACCTTGCGTGCGCGGGTCGAGGGCGACGTGGGTCGCAAAAGCCGCGTGGTCTGCGAGGTGTACGCCGGCGAGGTGCTCACGGCCATCGGCGATTCGCTGTTCGTGCGCGTCGACACCCGCGAACTGGCTGCGGCCGCCCATGGCCGTGACGGCTGATCCTGGTCTACATTGACTGGCACCGCTAATCGAGGACCGAACCGATGACTCGTCTCACCGCGAAAGACTTTGCCCCCGAACTGCTGGAACTCTACGACGGCTACGCCCACGGCAAGCTCAACCGCCGCGAATTTCTCGACCGCGCGGCGCTGTTCACCTTTGGCGGCCTGACCGCCTCGGCCCTGCTGGCGGCCCTGAGCCCCAACTATGCCCTGGCCGAACAGGTGAAATTCACCGACCCGGACATCGTTGCCGACTACATCACCTACCCCTCGCCCAAGGGCAACGGCACCGTGCGTGGCTACCTGGTGCGCCCGGCCAAGGCCACCGGCAAGCTGCCGGCCGTGGTGGTGGTCCACGAAAACCGTGGCCTCAACCCCTACATCGAAGACGTAGCCCGGCGCCTGGCCAAAGCCGGGTTTATCGCCCTCGCGCCGAACGGCCTGACCTCGGTGGGCGGCTATCCCGGCAACGATGAAAAAGGCGTGGCGCTGCAACAGACAGTCGACCCGACCAAGCTGATGAACGACTTCTTCGCCGCCATCGAATGGCTGATGCACCACGACAGCAGCACCGGCAAGGTCGGCATCACCGGCTTCTGCTATGGCGGCGGCGTGACCAATGCGGCGGCAGTGGCTTACCCGGAACTGGGCGCAGCGGTGTCGTTCTATGGGCGCCAGCCGGAAGCCAAGGACGTGCCGCATATCAAGGCGCCGATCATGCTGCATTACGGCGAGCTGGATACGCGGATCAACGAGGGGTGGCCGGCGTATGAAAAGGCCCTGAAGGCCGCCGGCACGACCTATGAAGCGTATATCTACAAGGGTGCCAACCATGGCTTCCACAATGATTCGACGCCGCGTTATGACGAGGCAGCGGCGAATCTGGCGTGGGAAAGGACACTCGGCTGGTTCCGCAAGTACCTGGCCTAAGTGCAGTCCAAATGTGGGAGGGGGCTTGCCCCCGATTGCGGTGTATCAGCAACCATTGAGGTGACTGACCCGCCGCTATCGGGGGCAAGCCCCCTCCCACATTGACCATCACCACATTCCAGATCAGTGTTCCAGCGCATACCGGCGGCAATGGTTGAGGTAGCCCTGCTCATGGCTGCCCACCAACTGCACCACGCTGGTCCATAACCACGACGGCGCATCCAATTGCCTGGTGCGGTTTTCCTGCAGCACCGCCATCCAGCCCTTGCGCGTCGCCCGGTCCATCTGCCGGGCATGGGCGATACCGACCACCCGCGCCAGGTAACCGGCGGCGTGCATGGCATCGAGTTCACTCAGTTCGTCCAGTTCCAGCTTCATGTCCTGGGGCAACAGTTCGCGGATGAAAAAGCCATGGTCCAGAAACCGTGTCGCCACCATGCGTTCACCCAGGCCCGGCGACAGCTGGCGGGCGCCCTCCACCACTCGGCGGCCGTTGTCCCTGGGCATCTTCGCCCGTGCCGCGCGCGGTGCGGCGGCGCCGACGGCTTCCTTGATATCGATCAGGCAGTATTCCTCATCGTCCTTGTCGCCCACCCCCAGCAAGACGGCGTAGCGCAACAGGCCGAGGGAGCTGCAGCCCTTGACCCAGTAAGCCGAATCCAGCAGTTGGACCTTGGCGTCCTTGGGACGGCCCTTGAGCGAGGTGACCAACTGATGGATGTCATCCGACGCGCAGACGCTTTCCAGCGCACTTTTTTCTGCCCGCGACAGCGACCAGAAATGCTTGCCCAGCGGGATCGTCGGCCGCACGTTGTCGATGCGCTCACGGGCCAGGCTTTTCCAGGTGCGCTCGACGGCGCTGCGCATCCCCGCCTTGACCTGGGACGGACGCGGCGGTACCTCGTCGGGCTTGTCCTTGAACGCCTGTTCATAGCCCACCATCATTTCTTCAAGCATGCGCGCGGTGGTCACGCCCGGCAGGTCCGAACCGCGCGCGGCGGTGGCCAGGGACAGCGCCAGGCGCACCAGGTCGTGGGCCGGGTTGCCGATCACGGCCTGGTCAAGGTCGCGGATATGCATATCGATGCGGCCCTTGTTGTCGCCGGTAGGCCCCAGGTTGCCCGCGTGGCAGTCGCCGCAGATCCAGATCGCCGGGCCTTGAGGCAGACGCCTGCCCATCTGGCTGTGCAGCCACTCGTAGAATTGCACGGTGCTGCCGCGCACATACGCGTGGGCGGAGCGTGCCATCTTCAAATTACGCAGTTGGGTGAGGTGTGGCATGCGAGCGGAGGGGCGCGGTATTTTCATGGAATAACTCAGTGCAGGTGTAGCGGTAGAACGCCGGCCCCGAGCAAATGTTTCATTATGTTTCAGAAATAAACTCAGACACGCCCACTCTCCTCCAGCAACCACGCCTTGAAGGCCTGCATGGCCGAGGTCTCGGCCCGCGACTGCAGGCGCGTCAGCCAGTAGCTGCCGGTGCTGATGCCGACGTCGAAGGGCTGGCGAATCACATCACTCTCCAGTTGCCGCGAGAACATCATCGCCGGCGCCAGCGCCACGCCGCTGCCTTGCAGCGCCGCCTCCATCATCGCCAGCGACGAGTCGAACACGATGCTGCGCGGTACCAGGGTGTCGGCGGGCAGCCCGGCGGCCTGAAGCCACAGGCTCCACTCATCCGCGCGGTAGGAGCGCAATAGCGTGTGTTTCAACAGGTCGGCCGGCGTGTGCAACTGCGCGGCGAGTGACGGCACACACAGCACCGTCAGCGGCGCTTCCAGCAACTCCAGCGCATCCGTGCCGTGCCAGGCACCGGCACCGAAACGGATCGCGTAATCCAGGCCTTCGGCAGCCACGTCGACGCGGTTGTTGTGGGTGGACAGGCGCAGGTCGATGAACGGGTAGCGGCTCTGGAAGTCCGGCAGACGTGGCAGCAGCCAGCCGACGGCAAAGGTGCCGACCGCGCCCACGGTGAGTACCTCGCGGTAATGCCCGCCCTCGAACTGACCCAAGGTGTGGGCAATACGGTCGAACGACTCGCGCACCACCGGCAGCAGGGTTTCGCCCTCGCGGGTGAGCATCAACCCGCGGGGCAGGCGCTTGAACAAGGTGACAGTGAGCTGCGCCTCCAGGCTCTTGACCTGATGGCTGACCGCCGCCTGGGTCACGCATAACTCGATGGCAGCGCGGGTAAAGCTCAGATGCCGGGCGGCCGCTTCGAAGGCGCGCAAGGCGTTCAACGGTAAGTGGGAGCGGAGCATATTGACCCCAATATTTCTAATGACTGCTGCGAGATATCATCGTTTGCCCAGGACCGGCGAACGGCCTACATTTGCCTCGCCCGCGCAGGCCCTTCATTCAATCGATCATTCTGATGGAAGCGTTATCATGCCCCAACATTTACTGTCTGGCGTGCGTACTTTCACCGCCCTCGCGGTGTTTATCGCCGCCGGCAACTGCCTGGCGGCCACCGACCTGCAGGCGGTGGTGGATGCCAATGTAAAACCGCTGATGCAGCAGCAGTCGATTAACGGCCTGGTGGTCGGCGTGGTGCGGGCCGGCAAGGCGCAATACTTTAACTACGGCGTCGCCGCCACCGACACTCGCCAGCCGGTCAGCGAAAACACCCTGTTCGAAGTGGGCTCGGTGAGCAAGACCTTCACCGCGACCCTGGCCGGTTACGCGGTAGCCAGCGGCAAACTCACGCTTTCCGACCCGGCCAGCCATTACCTGCCGGCACTGGGCGGCGGCACGTTCGACCACATCAGCGTGCTCAACCTCGGCACCTACACCGCCGGCGGCTTGCCCCTGCAATTCCCCGCCAACGCGGATAACAGCCAGCGCATGATCAGCTACTTCCAGCATTGGCAACCCGACTTCGCCCCTGGCACCCAGCGCCTGTATTCCAACCCGAGCCTGGGGTTGTTCGGCTACCTGGCGGCGCAGAGCCTCAAGCAGCCGTTCGCTCAGGCGATGGAAAAGACCCTGTTGCCCGCGCTCGGGCTCAAGCACACCTTCATCAAGGTGCCGCAGAGCCAGATGAGCCTGTACGCCCAGGGCTATGGCAAAGATGGCAAACCGGTACGCGTCGGCCCCGGCGCCCTGGACAGCGAGGCCTACGGCATCAAGACCAGCGCTGCGGACTTGTTGAAGTACGTTGACGCGAACATGCGCCCGGCAACGCTGGATAAAACCCTGCAGCAGGCGATCAGCGTGACTCACACGGGTTACTACAACGTGGAGGGCATGACCCAGGGCCTGGGCTGGGAAATGTACCCCTACCCCATCCCGCTCGATAGGTTGATGGCCGGCAACTCCACACCCATGGCAATGGAACCGCACACGGTCAACTGGCTGACCCCGCCCCAGGCGCCCCACGCCGACACCCTGGTGAACAAGACCGGCTCCACCAATGGGTTTGGCGCCTACGTGGCGTACGTGCCGAGCAAGGGAGTGGGCGTGGTGATATTGGCGAACAAGAACTACCCGAATGCCGAACGGGTAAAGGTCGCCCATGCAATCTTGAGTGCGCTGGACCACTAACGGTGGAGGGGCCGGTGCGACGATTCGACTGGCCCCCTCCCACCTATTGACCCGCGCTACATCCCCAGCCAATGCGGCAAGGCCAGCGAGATAAACGGCAAGTACGTGACCATGATCAGGAACACCAACAGGATCATCAGCCACGGCAACGCCGCACGAATGGTCTGCCCCAGCGTCAACCCGGTCACCGCCGAGGTCACGAACAGGTTCAGCCCCACCGGTGGGTGCACCAGGCCGATTTCCATATTGACCACCATCACGATGCCCAGGTGAATCGGGTCGATGCCCAGCTTCATGGCGATCGGGAAGAAGATCGGCGCCAGGATCAGCACGATGGCCGAAGGCTCCATGAAGCTGCCGGCGATCAGCAGCACCACGTTGACCATGATCAAAAAGCCAATCGGCGTCAGGCCCTCGGACAGCACCCAGGCGGTGATTTCCTGGGGGATCTGCTCGGTGGTCAGCACATGGGCGAAGAGCATGGCATTGGCGATGATAAACATCAGCATGATCGCCAGGCGCCCGGACTCCAGCAGCACCTTGGGGCAGTCGCGCAGCTTCATGTCCTTGTAGACGAACAACGCCACGAACGCCGAGTACACCGCCGCCACCGCCGCCGCTTCGGTGGGGGTGAACATGCCGCTGTAGATGCCGCCGAGGATGATCACCAGCAACAACAGGCCCCAGAACGCGCGGCGCGCACAGCTCAGCCACTCACGAAACGTCGCCCGTGGCTGGGCCGGCAGCTTCTTGATGCGCGCGACAATGTAGATCGCCACCATCAGCATCAGGCCCAGCAGCAAGCCCGGGATCACCCCGGCCATGAACAGCTTGCCCACCGAGGTTTCCGTCGCCGCCGAGTACACCACCATCACGATCGACGGCGGAATCAGGATGCCCAGGGTGCCGGCGTTGCAGATGATCCCCGCGCCGAATTCCTTCGGGTAACCGGAGCGCACCATGCCCGCCACCGCAATCGACCCCACCGCCGCCACCGTCGCCGGGGATGAGCCGGACAGCGCCGCAAACAGCATGCATGCCAGTACCGCCGCAATCGCCAGGCCGCCACGGATATGCCCGACACAGGCGTTGGCAAAGTCGATCAGCCGCTGCGCCACGCCGCCGGTGGTCATGAACGCACCAGAGAGCAGGAAGAACGGGATCGCCAGGAAGGTATAGGCGTCGGAGGTTTCGAACAGCTTGATCGCCAGGGAACTGACCGAGTCCGGGCTGAACATCAGGATCGACACCGCGCCCGACAAACCCAGCGCGATGGCAATCGGCACGCCGAGGAACATGAACACGAACAACAGCAGGAACAGACAGAGCACGGCCATCAGTGACGCTCCCCATGGCTGCCGGCCAACTTGCTGGCCTCACCGGCCTCATCGGCCAGCCCCAATCCGACCTGACGGCGGGTAAAGATGCGGTAGAAAATTTCCAGGTAGCGGATAAACACCAGGGCAAAACCGATGGGCACGATGATCACGATGTCACCCACGTCGATGCCGAACTTATCGAGGTCTTCGGCGCCGATATGGGCGGTCATCACCGCGCTGACCCACTTGTAGCTGGCGACCATGAACAGCCCGGCATAGGCCAGGCAACACAGGCAGGCGAGCATGCCCAGCACGCGCTGCACCGGACGCCGGGTCAGCTTGACCAGCGCGTCCACCCCCAGGTGGCCGGCGGTGCGCACCCCATAGGAAATGCCGAAGAAAATCAGCCAGCCGAACATGGCCTTGGTCAGCGCCACGCTCCAGGTCATGTCCTGGGCCCAGGTCATGGTGCCGTCGCCCAGGGCGCTGAAGAAGTTGCTGCTGAAGGCCCACTTGTCGGCCAGGGCAAAGAACAGCGTGTAGATGTTATTGAGCATGACGTAGACGAATGTCACCAGGGTCATGGCCGCCAGCAGGAAGGCAATAAAGCCTTCCTCCAGGTGCTCCCAGACGCGCCTTAGCGTTTGCATGGCAAAACCTCGCGAAAGCAAAATGAGATGTCAGGGCGGAAACCGGCCTTTACTGGTTGGCGGAATCCGCCGCCTTGATCAGATCAGCCCCGATCTCGCCTTCGAACTTCTGCCATACCGGGCGCATCGCGTCGCGCCACAACTGGCGTTGCTCGGGGGTCAGCTCGATGATTTCGCTGGTCCTGGCGTCGATGATCTTCTGCCTGGCCGACTGGTTCAGGGCTTCGGCCTGTTTGTTCACCTCGACGGTGACCTCGACCATGACCTGCTCCAGGGTGCTGCGGATGTCCGGCGGCAGGCCGTTCCAGAAGGTGGCATTGGTGATGACCATGTAGTCGATCAGGCCGTGGTTGGATTCGGTGAAGTACTTCTGCACTTCGTTGACCTTCTGGCTTTCATAGTTCGACCAAGTGTTCTCGGTGCCATTCACGGTGCCGGTCTGCAAGCCCTGGTACACCTCGGCAAAGCTCATCTTGCGTGGGTTGGCGCGGATCGCCTTGAACTGTTCCTCCAGCACGCTGGAGGCCTGCACGCGGAATTTCAGGCCACGGGCGTCCTTGGGTTCATGCAGCGCCTTGTTGGCGGAGAGTTGCTTGAGGCCGTTGTGCCAATAGGCCAGGCCGAGGATGTTCTTATTCTGCATCGAGGTCAGCAGTTGCTTGCCCTCGGCGGCCTGGAAGCGGTCGACGGCGGCCAGGTCGTTGAACAGGAACGGCAGGTCATAGATCTGCACTTGCCGGGTGTATTGCTCGAACTTGGCCAGGGATGGCGCCAGCATCTGCACGTCGCCCAGCAGCAGCGCTTCCATTTCCTTGCCGTCACCGAACAGTGACGAGTTGGGGTACACCTCGACCTTGACCTTGCCCGGCAAGCGTTCTTCGGCGAGTTTCTTGAACAGCAACGCGCCCTGGCCCTTGGGGGTGTTTTCAGCGACCACGTGGGCGAACTTGATCACGATCGGGTCCGCCGCCTGGGCCAGGCCTGCGGCAAACAAGGTGGCGGCGCAGAACAGCGCCCGAGAAAGCTTGAGCATGGAAATCACCTTCTTATTGTTGTGGTTAGGGCAAGGTGCCTGATATGACGCGTGTAGTGAATTTCGAATTTTTGATACCTGCGTTCGGCCACGCCGAACACCAACCTCAAGAAAAATGCAGTTCCCCCGGCCACATTTGATTCGGCTCCGTCAGCTATGACTGTGCGAGCAACCGCTGCGCCCGCAACAACACCGGCGCATCCACCATCTGCCCATCAATCTGGTAAGCCCCCGCCCCGTGCGCCCCGGCGTCCACCACCCGCTGCGCCCAGGCCAGGTCTGCGGCGCTGGGCGCCAACGCTTCATGGATCACCGCCACCTGCCTGGGATGGATACACAACGCGCCGGCAAAGCCCATTTCATAGGCATGCCGGATCGAACGGCGCAGGCCGTCGGGGTCGTCGATGGCCGGGTGCACGCCATCCAGTGGCGCCACCAGGCCAGCCGCGCGGGAGTGCACGATCAGCGCCAGGCGCGCCTGGTCGAGGGCGAACTGCGCGGCCGGGGAGTTGCTGCTCAGGTTGAGGTCCAGCGCCAGGTCCAGGCCGCCGAATGACAGACGTTCGACCTGCGGCGCCTGGGCGATGTCGGCCAGCGCCAGCAAGCCGCGGGCGCTTTCGATAATCGGCCAGATCAGCTTGCCCGCCGTGGCGACCACCGCCACCTGGGCCGCACTTTCCACTTTCGGCAGGAGTACACCCGCCACGTTGGCGTAGGCTTTGCAAAACGCCACATCGTCGAAATGCCCGGCATGTTCCGGCGCATTGATGCGCACCCACACCCGGGCCTGCGGGTGACTTTGCAGGAACGCCCCGAGGTTATCTCGCGCCTGGCGCTTGAGCGGCTCTTCCACCGCGTCTTCGAAATCCACGATCACGGCGTCGGCGCCACTGGCCAGCGCCTTGGCAAAGCGTTCCGGTCGGCTGCCGGGAACAAACAGCGCAGAGCGCACAAGAGGATTTGGCATAACGGACTTCCTTATTAGATAACGCCGCGCGCGCGCAGGCTGTCGATGGCATCGCCGGAGTAACCGAGCTGCTCGAGGATGCCCTGGCTGTGCTGCCCCAGCGCCGGTACAGCGTCCATGCGCGGGGTAAACGCCCCGTTGCGCGCCGGCGGCAGCAGCGATGGCAGCGGGCCGGCAGGGCTTGCCACTTCACGCCAACTGTCGCGGGCCTTGAGCTGCGGGTGGTCCCACACGCCTTGCATATCGTTGACGCGGGCACTGGCGATCTGCGCGTCCTCCAGGCGCTGGATCACGGCCTCGGCATCCAGTTGGGCAAAGCTGTCGACGATGATCTGGCGCAGCGCCTCGCGGTTGGCCGAGCGCTTGAAGTTGGCGCTGAAGCGCTCATCCGTCGCCAGCCCAGGCGTGAGCAGGACCTTGTCGCAGAACGCCGCCCATTCGCGCTCATTCTGCAAACCGAGCATCACCGTGCCGCCATCGCCGGTGGGAAACGGCCCGTAGGGGTAGATGGTCGAATGCGCCGCGCCGGCACGCGGCGGCGGCGGCGCACCGTCGAAGGCGTAGTACATCGGGTAGCCCATCCATTCCACCAGGCTTTCGAGCATGCTCACGTCGATGCGGCTGCCCTGCCCCGTCTTGCCGCGCAGCAGCAGCGCGGAAAGGATGCCGCTGTAGGCGTACATGCCGGCGGAGATGTCGGCGATGGAGCAACCGGCCTTGGCCATCTGCTCGTCACCCGGGCCACCGGTCACCGACAGAAAGCCGCCCTCGCTCTGGATCAGCAGGTCATAGGCTTTCTTTTTCTCGTAGGGCCCGCCTTCGCCATAGCCGGAAATGTCGCAGACGATCAGCCGTGGAAAGCGTGCATGCAGCGCCTCGAACGACAGGCCCATGCGCGCCGCCGCGCCCGGTGCAAGGTTCTGCACCAGCACATCGGCATCGGCCAGCAGGCTGTCGAGGATGGCGTCGGCTTCGTCCTGCTTGAGGTCCAGGGTGAGGCTTTCCTTGGAGCGGTTGGTCCACACGAAATGCGAGGCCAGGCCACGCACGCGCTCATCGTAGCCACGGGCGAAGTCACCGGCACCGGGGCGTTCGATCTTGATCACGCGGGCGCCGAGGTCGGCCAGTTGACGGGTGCAAAAGGGCGCGGCGATCGCGTGTTCCAGGCTGACAACGGTGATGCCGTCCAGCGGTCGTGGGTCAGTCATGACAGTTCCTCAGAGCCAGTGGGCCATGGACGCGGCGTTGCGCACATCCCAGACCTTGGCGATCAATATGTCGGCCTGGGCCGGTGTGCGGGCGCTACTGAACCGGGCGAGGCGCTGGAATTTATCCGCCAGCTCTGCACGGCTCAGGCTGTTCCCCGGGTCGCCCTTGGGCTCGTCGATGGCGCCGTGCAGGGTGCGGCCGTCAACCGTGGTGACGGTGACGCGGCCGAGCCAGCGCTGCGGGTAGGCGCCATCGACCTCGGGGTCTAGGGTCATGCTGACCCTGTCGCGAAAGGCGGCGACGGCGGGATCGGTCAACGCGTACTCATGGAACTCGGTGAGCCCGGCCTTGCCATGCACGGCGATCAACCCCAGCACGGTGCCCATGGAGAACTTGGCCTGATGCACGCTGGTCGGCACGCTTACCCGTCCCAGCACATCGATGGCGCCTTGGTGCACACGGGTTTCCACACGGGCGACATCGACGGCTTCCAGGCCTTCGCGTTGCATCAACGCCAGCAACGCATCGGCGGCCGGATGGGTATGGCGGCACGACGCGTGGAACTTGAACGAGGTCTCCAGCAGCGCCCAACGGCTGCCAAGGCCAGCCGACAACTTGCTCGGCTCGGCATCCGTGGACATGCCCGCCGCCAGGCCCTGGTCGCCTTCGAGGATATTGCGCGCACCGGTCAGGCCATCCGCCGTCAGGTACGCGGCGAGCAAACCGTCCGCGGCCGCCTTGGCCGTGTGCAGTTGCTTGGAGTCGGCGGCATCGCGCAGGAACTCCCACAGCCCGGCGGCCTGGGTGCCGGCGCTGCCGAGCAGATGGATGAACTGGTCCTGATTGAAACCCAGCAACTTGCCCACCGCCACGGCCGCCGCCAGGGTGCCCACCGTGGCCGTGGTGTGGAAGATGCGGTAGTGGGAGCACCCCATGAATTCGCCGATGCGGATCCCCGCCTCATACCCGGCCACCGAGGCCAGCAACAAGTCACGGCCGGATTTACCGAGGTCCTGGGCGGCGGCCAAGGCAGCGGGAAACACCACGGTGGCCGGGTGCAGCACCGAGCTGTTGTGCAGGTCATCCTGTTCCACCAGGTGGGACGAGGCGCCGTTGACCAGCGCGGCGAAATACGCGCTGCTGCCGGTGCCATTGACGATCACCTGGGCCGGGCCGCTGCTCGGGCCCATCCTCTGGGCATAGCGCTCGAACAATGGGATCGGGTGCGCGCCCTGGCTGGCCAACGCGGACGCCAGCCAATCCAGGTACAGGTCTTCGGTGCGCGCCAGCACGGGTTCGGGCAACTGCTCGTAGGCCAGGTCGGCCAGGAACCGACACAGGGCTTGGGTATGGCTCATGGGCAGGCCCTCAGAAGCTGCGTGGCAGCTCGAGCAGGTGCTCGGCCACGTAGGACAGGATCAGGTTGGTGGAGATCGGCGCCACCTGGTACAGGCGCGTCTCGCGGAATTTGCGCTCCACGTCGTACTCACAGGCAAAGCCAAAGCCGCCGTGGGTCTGCAGGCAGGCATTGGCCGCTTCCCAGGACGCCTTGGCCGCCAGGTACTTGGCCATGTTCGCGCTGGCGCCGGCATTCGCGCCGCTGTCGTATTCCGCACAGGCGCGCCAGCGCATCAGGTCGGCCGCTTCGACTTCGATATGGGCTTCGGCGATCGGAAACTGCACGCCCTGGTTCTGCCCGATGGGCCGGCCGAACACCACGCGGTCGCGGGCGTAGGCGCTTGCCTTGTCGATAAACCAGCGGCCGTCGCCGATGCATTCGGCGGCGATCAGGGTGCGTTCGGCATTGAGGCCGTCGAGGATGTATTTGAAGCCCTTGCCCTCCTCGCCGATCAAGCTATCGAGGGGCAGTTCAAGGTTGTCGAAGAACAACTCATTGGTCTCGTGGTTGACCATGTTCGCGATGGGCTGCACGGTCAGGCCGTTGCCGATGGCCTCACGCAGATCGACCAGGAAGATCGACATGCCTTCGGACTTTTTCTTCACCTCGGCCAACGGCGTGGTGCGCGCCAGCAGGATCATCAGGTCGGAATGCTGCACCCGCGAGATCCAGACTTTCTGGCCGTTGATCACGTATTGGTCGCCACGCTTGATCGCGGTGGTCTTGATCTTGGTGGTGTCGGTGCCGGTGGTGGGCTCGGTGACGGCCATGGATTGCAGGCGCAATTCGCCACTGGCGAGCTTGGGCAGGTAGAAGCGTTTTTGCGCCTCGCTGCCGTGACGCAACAGGGTGAACATGTTGTACATCTGCCCATGCACGGTGCCGGAGTTACCGCCGCAGCGGTTCACCTCCTCGAGGATCACCGAGGCTTCGGCCAGGCCCAGGCCGGAGCCGCCGTACTCCTCGGGAATCATCGCCGACAGCCAGCCGGCGTCGGTCAGCGCCTTGACGAAGGCTTCGGGGAAGCCCTTTTCTTCGTCGATCCGGCGCCAGTAGGCCGCGTCGAATGCGGCGCACAAGGCGCGCACGCCGTCGCGGATGGCATTGAGTGCTTCGTTGTCATTCGGGTTCATCTCATGGCTCTCCGCCTGTTGTTCTTGGCTTATTCGAAATGCACTTCAGCGGTCTGCGCCAGGCCATCGGTATTCCCGGCCCACAACGCCGCCACCCCGGTTTCACTGAGGCGACCGCCCACGTCGAACGGCTGCGGCGCAATCAACGGGCGCACGCCGCGATAGGCAAAGCGCCGCACGCTGGCTTCGGGATGGGCGCGGCAAAACGCGCGCAGGCTCAAGGTCGCGATCAGCGGGCCATGCACCACCAGCCCGGCGTAGCCTTCGGTGCCGGTGACATAGGGGTAGTCGTAGTGAATGCGGTGACCGTTGAAGGTCACGGCGCTGTAGCGAAACAGCAGGGTCGGCGTGGGGTCGATGGTTTCCTGCCACTCGCCCTGGGCCGGGGCCTCGCCGCTGCCCGGCTTGGGCGGCGTCGGCTCGCGGTAGACGATGTCCTGTTCTTCGCGGATCGCCAGGCGACCGTCCTGGGCATAGTCATGACGCACGGTGACAAACAACAGCGAGCCGCTGCGGCCGGTCTTTTCTTCGACCTGGGTGATGGTCGACACGCGGGTGGCCGCCTCGCCGGCCCGCAGCGGGTGCAGGAACTCGATACGCCCGCCCGCCCACATGCGATTGCGGTTATCCGCCGGCGGCAGGAAGCCGCCACGGGCCGGGTGGCCGTCGCCGCCCAGGGCGCTTTCCGGCAGCGGGTCCTGGAAGAAGCACCACTGCCACAGCGGCGGCAGGTCCGCGCCCTGCTCGGGGACGGCTTCGCCAAAGGTGGCGGCAATGCGTTTGAGCAGGTTATGGCTCAGGTGGTCGTGGGCGGTTTCGCTTTGGCCGATCCAGTCAGTGGCGCTCATCGGGTACAGGTCCTCGGGCAGTGAGTGTCTGCCCCGGATCATGCAAGCGCGGGCCCGTTCTGAGAATTTGCATTTCAATAAACCAGCGTTCGGTTATGCTGAACGCCGCATTCCAACCCGTACCGTTTGTGGCGAGGGCGCTTGCTCCCGCTGGACTGCGCAGCAGGCCTGGTTTTTTGCGGCCGCTTCGCGCCCCAACGGGAGCAAGCTCCCTCGCCACAGGTCTTCGCAAGCCTGGAGTTTTGCATGCACTTCGACCTGGCCGACCTGCGCCTGTTTATCCATATCGCCGAATCCCCCAGCCTGACCCAGGGCGCCAGGCGCGCGTTCCTCTCGCCGGCCGCCGCGAGTGCGCGGATCAAGGCGCTGGAAGGCCAACTCGACACGCGCCTGCTGTACCGTGACAGCCGTGGCGTAGAGATCACCCCGGCGGGCGAACGGCTGCTGCACCATGCGCGGTTGATCATGCGCCAGGTGGATTACCTCAAGAGTGAGTTCACCCAATACGGCGTGGATTCCGCCGGGCATATCCGCATCTTCGCCAACACCACGGCGGTCACCGAGTTCCTCCCGGAGGTGCTGGCCGGCTTCCTGTCCCAGCGCCCTGGCGTGACCGTCGATCTGCAGGAGCGTTTGTCCCGCGATATCGTGCGCGGCGTGCTGGATGGCACCAGTGACATGGGCATCATCGCCGGCCCCGTGGAGGCGGCGGGTTTGCAGGTGCTGCACTTCAGCACCGACAAACTGGTGCTGATGGTGCCCGTCGGCCACGCCTTGGCCGATCAAGCCTCGGTCACCCTGGAACAGACCCTGGCCTATCAGCATATCGGCCTGCATGAAGGCAGCACCTTGCTCAGCTTCCTGCGTGAACACGTCGAGCGGCTGGGCAAACAGTTGTCCCTGCGTATCCAGGTGTCGAGTTTCGAGGCGATTTGCCGGATGGTCGAAGCGGGCGTGGGCATCGGCATCATCCCCGAGTCCGCCGCCGTACGGCACAGCCGCACTATGCAACTGGTGGCGGTGACGCTGGATGAGCCGTGGGCGATTCGCGAGCGCAGTATTCTGGTCAGGGAGCTTGAGGCACTGCCCGGCACCATACGAGCATTGATTGCCACGTTGATGCCGCAAAGCACCTAAGCTCAGAAGTCACCTTGCCAGAGGAAACCTCCCATGCAGCTTGAAGGATCCTGCCACTGCGGCGCCGTGACGTTCAGCCTCACCAGCGCCCACCCGTACCCTTACCAGCGTTGCTATTGCTCGATCTGCCGCAAGACCCAAGGCGGCGGTGGTTATGCGATCAACCTGGCCGGGGATGCCAATAGCTTGCAAGTGCGCGGACGCAAACAGATTTCGATCTACCACGCCCGGCTCAAACCCGAGGGCGCCAGCCGTGCCCATGCGAGTAGCGCCGAGCGGCATTTCTGTTCGCAGTGCGGCAGTGCGCTATGGCTGTTCAGCCCGGAGTGGCCGGAGCTGATCCACCCGTTTGCCTCGGCCATCGACACGCCGTTGCCAGTACCGCCGGCGCATACGCACCTGATGCTGGGCTCGAAGGCGCCGTGGGTCGAGGTCAGCGTGCGCAAGGGCGACCTGCAGTTTGAGGCATACCCCGAAGAATCCATCGCGCAGTGGCATGAACGCCATGGGCTCAGCCGTTAACAGTCTTTGACAGTTTCCCGACAAAGCTCGCAAAGATTGTTGGACGGCCCTTCCCTAGCATTCGAGCATCCAAACAGCCATTCGGGTGCTCCTCATGTTTCGCAGATTGCGCGGTATTCCGCTGCTGGGTTGCCTGCTGGGCAGCCTCGGTTGCCATGGGCAACCGCCGGCACCGCCGCCCATTCAGAAGGGTGACTACGGCGCGATCATCCGCTACCTGCAAGCGCGCATTCCCCGGGCGATCACCCAAGAGCATATCGCCGGCCTGTCGATTGCCCTGGTCAATGGCCAGGAGCTGATCTGGGCCCAGGGCTTCGGCCTGGCCGACAAGGCCCGGGGCGTGCCGGTCACGCCCAACACCGCGTTCCGTGCCGGTGGCATTTCCAAGCTGCTCACCGCCACGGCCGCGCTGCACTGTGTGGAACAACAACGGCTGGCCCTGGATGCGCCGATCCAGCAGACCCTGCGCGAATTTTACGTGCGCTCGCGCTTTCATGACGACCAGGCCGCTGCCGACCGCGCTGTCACCCTGCGGCGTTTACTCAGCCACCAGTCCGGCCTGCCCAGTGAACACCTGCGTGACCTGCGCAGCACCTACGCCATGGGGCAGATGCCGATGCGCGTGTCGGGGGTTTGGCTGAGCAGCCCGCCAGGCTCGCAGGTGGCGTATTCCAACCTCGGTTATGCCCTGGTGGGCGCGGCCATCGAGCGCAGCAGCGGCAAAAGCTTTGAAGCCCAGTTGCAAAACAGCCTGCTCAAGCCGCTGGAAATGAACCAGTCGAGTTTTGTCGGCACCGCCAGCCAGCAGGCGTTCCGCGCCCTGGGCTATACGGACGGCGTTGCCAGTACCGATGCCCCGGTGCGCGACCTCGCCGCCAGCGGCCTGTGGGCCAGCCCGAAAGACCTCGCGCATTACGTGCACATGCTGTTCGCCCAAGGCGTCTACAAAGGCAACCGCGTGCTGGGCAGCGCTTCGATTGACGCGATGTTCACCCAGCAGAACACCGGCAATGCGCTGGACTTCGATTGCCAGATGGGCCTGGGCTGGTTCCTCGCCCCCTGCGGTGACGAACCCGTCGGCCCCGGTATACGCACCTACCAGCACAGCGGTGGCGGCGACGATTTTGCCGCGCAGTTGAGCCTGCTGCCTGACCAGCAACTGGCCGTGATCATCATGGCCAATGACAGCAACGCCGAAGACCTGGTGGCCGGCCTCGCCACCGACACCCTGCGCCTGCTGCTCCAGGCGCAAACCGGCCACGCGGTCTGCGCCGACGACTGCCAGGCGCCGAGCCACGGCCTGAAACTGCGCCACGTGCCGGCCGCCATTGACCGCAAGCGCCTGGCCGGCTTCTACGCCACCGCCTGGGGCGTGTTCCGGATCAAGGATGACGATCAGCGGCTGTCGGGCGAGTTGGCCGGCTACACCTTCGAATTATTGCGCGACGACGATGGCTGGTTGCGCGCGCAGAAGAAAGTGCTCGGCTTCTGGTTCAAGGACCTCGGCGAACTGGGCCGCGTGCAACTGGACGTGATCAGCGTGCAAGGCCGCCAGATGCTCACCGCCCGCAGCCACGGCCAGCGCGTGGCTATCGGTGAGCGCATCGAACCGCCGCCCTTGCCCTCGGCCTGGGCCGACACCATCGGCACCTATCAAGTGCTCAACACCCATGAGCCGGACGCGCCCCTGAGCGGCATCAGCGTGCGCCTGGAAGACGGCTTCCTGGTGATCCGCGGCCAACTGCACGACGAACCGCTGACCGACTACATCCTGCTGCCGATCGACAACGCCCATGCCGTCCTCGCCGGTAACGGCTACGGCCTGGGCGATACGGTGAGCCGCCAGATCAACGGTCTCAGCGCTTCGGGCTACGCCTTCAAACGCACTCGCTCCCCTCATAACCCCTTGGTCTTCTAACCCCCATATGGAACCCTTTATGCGCTCAACCCCCCTGTACCTGTCGCTCTCCTCACTGTGCCTGCTGGCCGCTGCCGACCGCGCAATTGCCGAAGACTGGCAATACAGCCTCAAGGCCGGCATGGCCAACGTGCCCCGCTACAGCGGCAGCGATGAACGCATGACCGCGCCGGTGCTGGGCGGCAAAGTCGTCAGCCCCTGGGGGATATTCCTCGACACCGACAAAGGCCTGGGCTGGGGCTATGAAGGCAACGCCTTGAGCTTCAGCACCTACATCGGTGCCAGCCATTCACGCAAGGACAAGAATCAAAGCCTGCACGCCGGCTCGAAGCGGCTCAAGGGCATGGGCGAGATCAAGGCCCGCCCGCAAGTGGGGGTGAGTGCCAGCTATAACCTGGGTGGCGTGATTGCCGGCGCGACCCTGGAACACGCGCTCAAGGAAGATGACCACAAAGACAGCGGCAAGGCGTTCACCCACCTGGAGCTGAGCCTGGGCACCACGCTCTACGACGGCCGCTACGGATCGGTCGATGCCAGCCTCAACAGTCACTTTGGTGACCGCAATTACCTGCAGACCTGGTACGGCGTGACCACCGGCCAGGCCGCGCAAAGTCGCTTCAAGGCCTACAAGGCCGGTGCGGGCAACATCAGCAATGGCATGAACCTGGTGTGGAGCCTGCCGATCAGCGAGCACACCCAGTTCTCGACCCTGCTGGATGTGCAATACCTGGCGGATGACGCGGGCAAGAGCCCGATTGTGGAGCGGCGCTTGCAGACCTCGGTGATGGGGGTGTTGGAATACACCTTTTGACCGGGTAAACCCGTCAGAAAATGCGGGAGGGGGCTGGCTCCCTCCCACATTTGCCTCCCATTGTTCTCCGGATACCTATTCGGCATACGCCCACGTCATGCGAAACGACGCCCCGCCCCACTCCGAATCCATCACGTGCACGTGCCCGCCATGCCACTGCGACACCCGTTGCACCAGCGCCAGGCCGAGGCCGAAGCCGCCGGTGCGGCGGTCGCGGCTGGCATCCAGGCGCATGAAGGGCTGGAAGATCCTGGCCCGGCCTTCCTCGGGCACGCCGGGGCCGTCGTCACACACACGCACTTCGTAGCCCTCGCCGAACTTCACCAGCGACACCTCGACCCGGCGCTCGGCATAACGGATGGCATTGCGCAGCAGGTTGATCACGGCGCGGGCCATGAAGCGCGGCTCGATCTGGATAACGTCGACCTCGCAGGTACGCAACGACAACTGGATGCCGGCCGCCTCCGCCTCCAGCGCGACGCTGCCGATCACGCTGTCGAGCCAGCTGTGGGCCTCGATGCGCTCGCGGGTGACCTGGGTGGCGCCGCGCTCCAGGCTGGCGTAGGTGAGCAGCTCGGACACCATCTCCTCCAGCTCGCCGAGGTCGGCGTACATATCGGCGATCAATTCGCCCCGCTGGTGCGGGTCGGCCTGTTGCTTGAGTTGGTCGAGTTCGAACGATAACCGTGCAATCGGCGTACGCAGCTCGTGGGACACCGCATTGGTGAGTTCGCGCTGGTTGGCGATCAGGCTTTCGATGCGCTCGGCCATCTGGTTGAAGTGCCCGGCCAGCGCACGCACGGTGGAGCTGCGCGGCAGCAGGATGCGTGAGCCGAGGTCGTTGTCGCCGAAGCGCTGCGCGGCCAGGCGGATATGTTCCAGGTCGCGCCAGTGCGGGCGCACCCAGAAATACAGGACGATGGCCAGGCACAGCCCGAGAAAACCGTAGGCCCACAGGTATAACCACTTGGGCTCTTCCGGCAGTTTGATTTCCAGCAGTTGCGTGCCACCGTCGATGCCCGTGAGAAACTCCATGAAGTCGCCGCGCACCACCAGCAAGCCCTGCTCCAGAAGCTTCTGTTCGCGCTCGGTGAGGGCCTGGGCATCCTTCTGCACCAGCTTCAGGCGCAGGCCATAGTGGGACTGCAACTCGGCCAGACGTGCAGCGCGCTGCTCCACGGGCAACGGCCGCAGTTGCTCCACCAAGCCGTATGCCGGGCCACGCATGGCTTCGCGGTTATAGGTCTCGTTGGCTTCGGGGAGCAGTTCGTCGAAGGTGTAGTTGACCAGCCAGATCGCCCCCGCCAGGCCGATCGCCAGAATCACATACAGGCGCAGAAACAGGCGCAGCATCTAGACCTCCCACGCAAACGGATTGAACAGATAACCCTTGCCCCAGATGGTCTTGATGCACACCGGCTCACGGGGGTTGTCGTTGAGCTTGCCGCGCAATTTGCTGATGTACACGTCGACGCTGCGGTTAAGGCCGTCGAAGGCGATGCCGCGCATGCGGTTGAGGATGTCGTCGCGGGAAAGAATCTTGCCCGCGCTGCTGGCCAGCAACCACAGCAATTCGAACTCCATGGTGGTGAGGTCGATCTGCTCGTCCCCCAGGCTGACCACCCGGCAACTGCGGTCAATCGCCAAGCGGCCGAATGCGAGGGCGCCGCGCACCGTCGGCTCGGGCGCCTGGCGACGTTGCAGGGCGCGCAGGCGTGCGAGCAGTACCGGCGGCTTGATCGGCTTGATCACATAGTCGTCGGCACCCGACTCCAGGCCGAGGATGTGGTCCAGGTCGTCTTCCTTGGCAGTGAGGATCACAATGGGGGTGTCGGACACCGTGCGGATCTCGCGGCACACATGCAGGCCACTCTGGCCCGGCAGCATCAGGTCGAGCACGACAATCTTGGGTTTGAAGTCGAGGAACGCCGCCAGGGCTTCATCGCCACGGTGCACCACGCGCACCTCAAAGCCATGCTGTGACAGAAAATGCGCGATCAGCCCTGCCAGCTTCTCGTCGTCCTCAACGAGCAGGACCTTGCCCAGACCCAGGTTTTCCATAAGTTCTCAGTGTGCAAAGGCGGATTGAAGAGCGGGCATTATAGGTGGCAAGCTGGGCAACTAAAGCAACGGTCCAGCAGTCGCCGACGAAGCTTCATGCTTTTAAGAGTTTTTAACAAATAGCCTGCACTTTTTAACGCCATCCACAGGGAGTTGTATGCGCAAGGATTACCTGGCGTTCTTCGTTTCGCTGTTCCTGTCGCGGCTGGCGGACCAGATCCTGTTGTTTATCGTGCCACTGATCGTGTTCCAGACCACCCACAGCGTGTCCTGGGCGGGGCTGGCGTTTTTCGTCGAATCACTGCCGCGCTATCTCGCGTTTCCGGTATGCGGGGCGTTGTGCGACAAGTACTCGCCGGTGCGCATCCTGCATATCAGCCAGGTTTACCGGGCACTGGCCTGTGTGGTGGCGGTGGCGTTGTATGGGATGTTCGACGGTATCTACTGGCTGGTGCTGCTGTCGGCGTTGTGCGGCGTGCTGACGACCCAGGGCATCATGGCCCGCGAAGTGCTGATGCCCCATGTCTTCCAGCAGTACAGCTATGCCAAGACCCTCTCCTACTCGCAGATCGCCGACCAGAGCGGCCTGGTGCTGGGGCCGCTGGTGGCCGCGCTGATGCTGGAGGTGTGGGCCTGGCACTGGGTGGTGCTGGGGATTGCCGGGCTGTTTGTGCTGGCGGACCTGGCGATGCTGGCCTGGCAGCGTAAAACCACGGCAAGCCTGGAAACCCATCGGCAGCACCGGGACATCTGGCTGCAGCCGCTGCGCATCGCCTTCGGGCATATCCGTCACCTGGCGGAACTGAAGCGGATCATTACCCTGGCGGTCGGTGTGAACCTGATCATCGGGGTGACGCTGGCCACCTCCGCCGCCATGGTCACCGGGCTGTACGCCGCCGACAAGGACACCTATGCCCTGCTGCAGGCGGCCGGCGCGGGGGTGACCATTGCGATTCTGTTTTACCTGGCACGCTCCACCCTGCCCCTGAAAGTGCTGGGCGGACTGTCTTACTCGATGATCGGCGCCGGCGCGTTGATCATGGCGGTCAGTCCCAACCTGTGGGCATACACCCTGGGCTTCCTGCTGGTCACCGGCTTCGACAAGATGTTTAACGTTTACCTGCGCAGCACCCGCCAGCGGGTCATTCCGGTGCAGGACTTCGGCAAGACCGTGGGCGTGATCACCTTGCTCAACAACCTGCCCCAGCCGCTGGCCGGCCTGGTGATTGCACTGCTGGCGGCGCCCTTGGGCACGCAAGCGGTGATCCTGCTGCTGACCGGGATCACCGCCTTGATCGGCGTGGCCGTGGCCTCAGGCTGGCACGCCACTGTGAAAGCGGAACTCGATATCGGGTGATTCGATCAGCTCCTGCTCGGCCGCCCTCACCCGCTCGATCACCTGGGCGATGTCCTTGGCGTCGCCGTACTGGTAGGCCAGCTTCAGGTAACCCTGGAAGTGCCGCGCCTCGCTTTTCAGCAGGCCGAAGTAGAACTTGCCGAGTTCTTCGTCCAAATGCGGCACCAGGGCTTCGAAACGCTCGCAACTGCGGGCTTCGATAAAGGCGCCGACCACCAGGGTATCCACCAGCTTGACCGGTTCGTGGCTGCGCACCACCTTGCGCAAACCGGAGGCATAGCGCCCGGCGTGCAGTTGGCGCAACTCGACCTTGCGCTTCTTGATCAGGCGCATGACCTGCTCATGGTGCACCAGCTCTTCCCGGGCCAGCCGCGACATCATATTGATCAGGTCAACGTGGGCGTGGTACTTGGCGATCAGGCTCAGGGCGGTGCTGGCCGCTTTGAATTCGCAGTTCTTGTGGTCGATCAACAGGGTGTCCTGATCGGCCAGTGCGGCCTGCACCCAGGCGTCGGGGGTTCGGCAACCGAGGAATTCGTGGATTTCGGGCAGGTTCATCGGGCTCACGGGCAAAGGATCACAAAAGGCCGCCGATTATACCCACCGCACCGCAGACCACCAGCCACCGGCCTTGATGTGCATCAACATGACGTCTGGCGGGCAGCAACTATAGTTGTTCCACGCCCACCCTTTTGGAGATCCGATCATGCAAGCCATTCGCAGCATCCTGGTGGTCATCGAGCCCGCGCATTCGGAAAGCCTGGCCCTCAAGCGCGCCAAGCTGATCGCCGGGGTCACCGGCGCGCACCTGCACTTGCTGGTCTGCGACAAGAAACACGAGCATTCGGCGCTGTTGAGCCTGCTCAAGGCCGGCTTGCAGGAGGACGGTTACAGCGTGACCACCGAGCAGGCGTGGAATGAAAGCCTGCATGACACCATTATCGACGTGCAGCAGGCCGAAGGCTGTGGGCTGGTGATCAAGCAGCACTTTCCCGACAGCCCGCTCAAAAAGGCGCTGCTGACGCCGGCGGACTGGAAGCTGTTGCGCTTGTGCCCGACGCCGGTGTTGCTGGTCAAGACGTCCACACCGTGGGCGGGCGGGGTGATTCTGGCGGCGATCGATGTGGGCAACAACGACGGAGAACACCGCGAGCTGCATCACGCGATCATCGACCATGGCTTCGACATCGCCAGCCTGGCCAAGGCGCAGTTGCATGTGATCAGCGCCCATCCGTCGCCGATGTTGTCGGCGGCGGACCCGACGTTCCAGCTCAAGGAAACCATCGAGGCGCGTTATCGCGAGCAGTGCAAGGCGTTCCAGGCGGAATTCGATGTGGATGACGCGCACCTGCATGTCGAGGAGGGCCCGGCGGATGTATTGATCCCCCACCTGGCCCACACATTGAAAGCGGCCGTGACCATCATCGGCACCGTGGGGCGCACCGGCATTTCCGGGGCGTTGATCGGTAATACGGCGGAGGTGATCCTGGATGCGGTGGACAGTGATGTACTGGTGCTCAAGCCGCAGACATTGATGGATCACCTGGAGGAACTGGCGACCAAGGCCTGACGCCGATCCCCCTCCCACAGTTGGATGTATGTTGTCAGTCAGCGAGCGCGTCTCTCAGGAACCCCGGGGCGATATAGCGCTGGTAATGGGCCTCGGACAGGATAAAGAACTCACGGTCGATGGCATCGCGCAGTTCCGGCAAGGCCCAGTCGCGAAACTCCGGCAACAGCACCATGCCGTACGCCTCCAGGTTATTGATCACCCGCGCGCCGCGGGCAATCAGCTGGTACGCCCAGCAGTACTCGGACTGGTGCGGCACGAAGCGGATCTTGCGCTGCTCCAACTGACCGCGCAGGGTCTTGGGGTCGAAAATCTCGAGCTTGCCGGCCATCACCTGCACCAACAGTTGCTCCAGCCGCAGCCAGACCGCACGTTTTTCTTCCTCGTTATAGCCATTCCACTGGATCACTTCGTGGTGGAAACGCTTGCAGCCACGGCACACGAGATCGCCGTAGACCGTGGAGCACAGGCCGACGCAGGGGGTCTTGATGGTTTGGTTGGACATGGGCAACGACACGCAAATCAGCGAAACAGTGCGCCATGTTAGCCCTTTGTCTAAGGTTGATCACCCAGCAAACTTGGTGATGCAACTTACCTTTCGAAATTTTTTGCCGTAGAATCATCCGGCCTTGTAAGGCGCCAATAATCCGCTGGAAGCTGTTTTCAAAGCGTCACGAGCACAGTCGTTCCTTCAGAACGGTGTTGGCGATGGTTATTACCCGGTAGGTAATGATCAGCGCCAACCCTCATCAGCTCCGTTCTGCAGGCGTAAAACTTTGAAAGCAGCTTCTGTAAGGAATGCCGGCAGCGCTGGCTTTGCGGCCCAAAAAGCCCCCGAGCGCATGCGTGCCGTTCATTTCTGGATGAGCGTCCCGTGGGACCACTGATGAGGGTAATAACTGTGCTTGAAGCCTACCGCAAACATATCGAAGAGCGTGCAGCACTGGGTATCGTTCCCCAGCCGCTTAATGCCGAACAAACCGCAGGCCTGGTTGAGCTGCTGAAGAATCCTCCGGCTGGCGAAGAAGAATTCCTCGTTGACCTGATCACCAATCGCATTCCACCGGGCGTTGACGAAGCTGCCTACGTCAAGGCCGGTTTCCTGTCTGCCCTGGCCAAGGGCGAAGCCACTTCCCCCCTGATCGACAAGAAACGCGCGGTTGAACTGCTCGGCACCATGCAGGGCGGCTACAACATCGTGACGTTGGTCGAGCTGCTGGACGACGCCGAGCTGGCGCCTGTCGCGGCAGCCCAACTCAAGCACACCCTGCTGATGTTCGATGCGTTCCACGACGTCGCCGAAAAAGCCCGCAATGGCAACGCGCACGCCAAAGCCGTGATCCAGTCCTGGGCTGACGGCGAGTGGTTCCGCAACCGTCCGACCCTGGCCGACAAGATCAGCCTGCGCGTGTTCAAGGTCACCGGCGAAACCAACACCGACGACCTGTCCCCTGCCCCGGACGCCTGGTCCCGCCCTGACATCCCGCTGCACGCCCTGGCCATGCTGAAAATGGCACGTGAAGGCATCGTGCCGGACGAGCAAGGCAAGACCGGCCCGATGAAGCAGATCGAAGAAATGCGCGGCCAAGGCTTCCCGATCGCCTACGTCGGTGACGTGGTCGGTACCGGCTCTTCGCGTAAATCCGCGACCAACTCGGTGCTGTGGTTCTTCGGCGACGACGTTCCCTACGTGCCGAACAAGCGCGCCGGCGGCTTCTGCTTCGGCAGCAAGATCGCTCCCATCTTCTACAACACCATGGAAGATGCCGGCGCGCTGCCGATCGAATTCGACGTGACCAACATGAACATGGGCGACGTGATCGACCTGTACCCTCATGCTGGCAAAGTCTGCAAACACGGCACCGACGAAGTCCTGACCACCTTCGAAATGAAGACCCCGGTCCTGCTCGACGAAGTTCGCGCCGGCGGCCGTATCCCGCTGATCATCGGCCGTGGCCTGACCGACAAGGCGCGCGCCGAGCTGGGCCTGGGCCCTACCGACCTGTTCAAGCTGCCTGAAGCACCGGTCGACACTGGCAAGGGTTTCACCCTGGCCCAGAAGATGGTCGGCAAGGCGTGTGGCCTGCCGGAAGGCAAAGGCGTTCGTCCAGGTACCTACTGCGAACCGAAGATGACCACCGTGGGTTCCCAGGACACCACCGGTCCGATGACCCGTGACGAACTGAAAGACCTGGCGTGCCTGGGCTTCTCGACCGACCTGGTGATGCAGTCCTTCTGCCACACCGCGGCCTATCCGAAGCCGATCGACGTGACCACCCACCACACCCTGCCTGACTTCATCATGACCCGTGGCGGTGTATCCCTGCGTCCAGGCGACGGCATCATCCACAGCTGGCTGAACCGCATGCTGCTGCCGGATACCGTCGGTACCGGTGGTGACTCCCACACCCGTTTCCCGATGGGCATCTCGTTCCCGGCGGGTTCCGGTCTGGTCGCCTTCGCCGCCGCCACCGGCGTGATGCCGCTGGACATGCCGGAATCGATCCTGGTGCGCTTCAAAGGCAAGATGAAACCTGGCATCACCCTGCGTGACCTGGTTCATGCCATTCCTTACTACGCGATCCAGGCTGGCCTGCTGACCGTAGAGAAGAAAGGCAAGAAAAACGCCTTCTCCGGCCGCATCCTGGAAATCGAAGGCCTGAACGACCTGACGCTGGAGCAGGCTTTCGAGCTCTCCGACGCCTCGGCCGAACGTTCGGCTGCCGGTTGCACCATCAAGCTGTCGAAAGAATCCGTCACCGAGTACCTGAACTCCAACATCACCCTGCTGCGCTGGATGATCGGCGAAGGCTACGGCGATGCCCGTACCCTGGAACGTCGCGCCCAAGCGATGGAAGCCTGGGTCGCCAACCCGGAACTGATGGAAGCCGATGCCGACGCGGAATACGCCGAAGTCATCGAGATCGACCTGGCCGAAATCAACGAGCCGATCCTCTGCGCACCGAACGACCCGGACGATGCCCGTCTGTTGTCCAGTGTTGCCGGCGAGAAGATCGACGAAGTGTTCATCGGTTCGTGCATGACCAACATCGGTCACTTCCGTGCTGCCGGTAAGTTGCTGGAGCAGGTCAAGGGTCAGTTGCCAACTCGTCTGTGGCTGTCGCCGCCGACCAAGATGGACGCTCACCAGTTGACCGAAGAAGGCTACTACGGCATCTACGGCAAGGCTGGCGCGCGCATGGAAATGCCGGGCTGCTCGCTGTGCATGGGTAACCAGGCACGTGTAGAGCCGAACTCGACCGTGGTATCGACGTCGACCCGTAACTTCCCGAACCGCCTGGGTGACGGCGCGAACGTCTACCTGGCTTCGGCTGAGCTGGCGGCAGTCGCGTCCACCCTGGGTCGCCTGCCGACCGTCGAAGAGTACATGGGCTACGCAGCGAAACTGGACACCATGGCCAGTGACGTCTACCGCTACCTGAACTTCGACCAGATCGCCGAGTTCCGCAAAATCGCAGCAAGCGCCAACATCCCGGTGATCCAGGCTTAACGGTGTGTTGATGTGAAGGACGCCGCGTATCGCAAGGTACGCGGCGTTTTTTTATGCCTGGAATACCAACACATTCAGTTGATCCCTTTGCTAATGACCCACCGCTATCGGGGGCAAGCCCCCTCCCACAGTTTTGACCGCGCCAGGCGACCTTATACCCTCAACCACACCACCGTCTGATCCTGAGAATGAGCTGACTGATGCACACCGATCCAAATGTGGGAGGGGGCTACACCCCGATGACCTTATACCTTCAGCTGCGCCACCGTCTGATCCTGAGCCTGAGAATGAGCCGACTGATGTACATCGCTCCAAATGTGGGAGGGGGCTACACCCCGATGACCTTATACCTTCAGCTGCGCCACCGTCTGATCCTGAGCCTGAGAATGAGCCGACTGATGTACATCGCTCCAAATGTGGGAGGGGGCTTGCCCCCGATGAGGGAGTGTCAGTTGACGCATCTGCCACTGACCCACCGCTATCGGGGTGTAGAACCGTAGACATCGTTTACATCTGAAACCGGGGACATCGTTTACACATTTGAGGCCTGGACGCGGGTCATACCTCGTCCAAGCCTCCCCAAGGGATAATCACACAGGTACAAATCCCAAGCATCATCTTCAGCTTCTTTGAGCCCTATCCTTTCCCCGGACAGCGCCTCGCTGATAAATACCAACTTGCCGTTCCACTTGATCGATCCGTCCTGCCTGACGCTTCGAACTTTCATTTCTGCCGGATATTCCACATCGGGCAAGCACCCTGGATAAATTCGGGTGGACGGCACATACAAGTCTCCCGGACTTTTCATGCCGAGCGCTTCGTGAGGGCGTACGTAATTAAACTCATGCCTGAAATGCTCCAGCAAAAGCTGCTGCTCGACTAAGTTTTTCCCTAAGGGCAACTCAAGTTTCAAGCTACGGTGCATTCGTTCATGGCGACCATTCTGGGCGGGCCTTCCCGGCATGGTTCGCTCGGGATAAATACCCAGCCGAATCCACCAAACTGCCAGTGTGGATATTCTTGCCAGGCCAGGAGAGGCGAACGGTACCCCGTTGTCCGAACGGATAACTTCCGGCATGCCGTACTCCTGAAAAAGCCTCTCAAAGGCCTGTTTTACAGGCTGGGTCATGATCTTGGGATGGGCCCTGCACGCTAAAATCAGCCGCGACGCATGGTCTGTGACGGTCAAAGGGAAGCACATCTGAGCATTAAGCATCTTGAACTGCCCTTTGTAGTCAGCACACCACGTCTTGTTAGGTTCGTCGGCCTTTCGCATTTGTGCGTGGGAAATGCTGTGTCGGCGTTTGAAGCGCCGCTTTTTGACGAGCCCAAGTCGGTCAAGCCATTGACCGGCCGTACTTGGAGAGGGCCAGGTGACGGAGGGATCTTCCAGCCGTAATAGCTCGAGAAGCTTTTTCGGCCCCCATTTATCGTGAGCCTCCTTCATCGCGACTACACGGGCCAAAATCTCGTCGTCGGTTTTATTTGGGCTGTTGTGAGGTCGCCGGGACAGTTCGGATAAAGACCTCAAATCGCCGTCGTGCCGGGTAATCCACTTATCGACGGTAGGTCGGCTAACGTCAAAGCGGCGTGCCAACTGGCTTTTAGTGAAGTTGCCAGAAAGCCAATCAGCTACCAGCTTGATTCTTTGATTCATGGGGGACTCTTGGTTCCAGGGCATGATCAGTTACCTCCTGATCATGCGTATTAGCCTGTAAACCATGTCCCCGGTTAGAAATGTAAACGATGTCCCCGGTTTGTACCGGGGCAAGCCCCCTCCCACAGTTTTGACCGCGCCAGGCGACCTTATACCTTCAGCTGCACCACCGTCTGATCCTGAGCCTGAGAATGAGCCGACTGATGTACATCGCTCCAAATGTGGGAGGGGCTTGCCCCCGATGAGGGAGTGTCAGTTGACGCATCTGCCACTGACCCACCGCTATCTGGAGCAAGCCTCACGCGTCACGCTTTACCCACCTCAAGCGCCAGCTGCACCGCGCCATCGACGCTCAAGCCACTGAGCAGCACATGGGGCGCGAGCGCTTCGGGCAGCCCCTGCAACACCTCGCGGGCGTCATGCCGCACACGGGCCAGTACCAGGCGCTTGCCCTCCCCGCGCACCTGGGCAAAAAACGCCGCCAGGGCTTCGATGCTGGTGCCGTCCAGGTCCGGGGATTCTTCCAGGCTCAACACCACCGCCTCGACCGGCGACTGGCGCATCAGGCGCAAGGCCGCGCCAAGGATGCGCTCGGCATTGGCAAAAAATAGCGCTTCGCTGGGCCGCACGATCAATACCCCCGGCACGGCCAGGGCATCGGCATGGTGCTGGCGATCGACAAAGTCATGACTGTCACCCAGGCGCCCCAGCACCTGGATGTCGGCTGAGGACATCTGGCGCAACATCAACATCACACTGATCGCGACCGCGAGCAGCAAACCATCCAGCACACCCAGCACCAGCACTGCCGTTACCGCACAGATCACCAGCACGCGATCGCGCCGCCACAGGAAATAACGCCCGAGCGGCTGCACGCTCAAGCCTCGCCCCAGGGCATAGATGACGACGGCGGCCAGCACCGGCTCCGGCGTGAGCGCGACATAGGGCAGCACCGTCAGCACAATCAGCAGGATCACCAGCGCCGCGACAATCCCCGCCAGGCGCGAATAGGCGCCGGCCGCCTCGTTGGCCGACGTCGCCGAATACCCGGCACCGGCCGGCATGCCGTGGAACAACCCGGAAACCAGGTTGGCCGCGCCCAGCGCCAGCAGGTCACGGTTGGATGACACCCGGTCGCCATGCTTGAGCGCGAACGAACTGATAGAGCCGTAGGACTCCGCGTACAGGATCATCACCAGCGCAAACGCCAATTCCCCCAGGCGCAGCCAGTCGGCAAACGGCAGCACCGGCAACTGCCCCAGCTCCAGGCGCAGGTCGATCATGCCAATCTGCGCCACCCCATAGGCCTGCAGGTCCAGGTACTGCCCGGCAACGATGCCGAGCACCACGACCACCAGGCCACCGGGCAGGCGCGGGAGGCGTGCGCACAGCCACAGCACCAGCAATGCCAGCCCCGCCACCAGTGCCGCAGGCCAGTTCCAGCGCGGCAGCTGTTCCAGCAACTGCGGCAGAAAACGGATCAGGTTGTTATCGGTGAGGTGCACACCCACCACACCGGCCAATTGCTTGAGGATGATGGTCAGCGCCAGGCCGAAGGCGAAGCCACGCAACACCGGCTTGGCGATAAACGAGGTGACGCCGCCGAGCTTGAACAGCCCGGCCAACAGGAAAAACACCCCGGTGAGCAACACCAGCCCGAAGGCCAGGGACAGCCTCAGCGCCGGGTCGTCACCCGCCAGGCTCGCCGTGGCCGCCGCCAGCACGGCCGCCGACGACGAAGTGGCCGAGACAATCGCAAAACGGCTGCTGCCGAACAGGCCGTAGCACACCAGCCCGGCAAACAAGGCGATCACCCCGGCCTGGGGCGGCAGCGCGGCAATACTGGAATAGGCCACGGCCTCCGGCAGCAGCAAACCGGCAATGGATAAGCCGGCCAGCAGGTCTTGGATGCGGTTCGACGGTACGGCAACGGGTGCATCGGTTTCAGTCTTCAATCGGCCCAACCCATCCTGGCAAAAAGCGTGGGTAAGCTTAGCCCTCATTGCCCGACTGCGGTTGCGCCACGTCAGCTTTTGCGCAGGCAAAAAAGCCGATTCGCGGTGGACGCGAATCGGCTTGCGGGCGTGAGCCCCGGGGTCAGGACAGCAGCGAGTAAATCAATGCGGTAATCGCCACCAGGCCCACTGCCGTGACAAACACGTTGGACGCCTGCCCACGGTACCTGGCCATGGCCGGCACCTTGCGGATCGCGTACATCGGCATCAGGAACAGGATCGACGCGATGATCGGCCCGCCCAGAGTCTCGATCATGCCGAGGATGCTCGGGTTCAGCGTGGCAACGATCCAGCACACCACCAGCATGAAGGCGGCGGTCATGCGGTCGAGAGTCTTGGCGGCCGGACGGCGACCGCTTTTGAGCACCAGGCCCTTGAGGCCTTCGCTGGCGCCGATGTAGTGACCAAGGAACGACTTGGCAATCGCCACGAACGCGATCAACGGCGCGGCAAACGCGATGGTCGGGTTGTTGAAGTGGTTAGCCAGGTACGACAGGATCGACAGGTTCTGCTGTTTGGCTTCAGCCAGTTGCGCCGGCGACAGGGTCAACACGCAACTGAACACGAAGAACAGCACCATCACCACCATCAACAGGTGCGCGCGGGACAGGATCTGCGAACTGCGCTCATCGGCGTGTTCGCCGTACTGGCGCTTCTGGTCGACCGCAAACGCCGAGATGATCGGCGAGTGGTTGAACGAAAACACCATCACCGGAATCGCCAGCCACAAGGTGTTGAGCAACGCCGACGGCGCCGGCACCACACTGGCGGTGCTGAGGATGCCGCCGTTCCAATGGGGGATCAGGTACACCGCGAGGAACAGCAAGGCGACGATAAACGGGTACACCATCAGGCTCATGGCCTTGACGATCACCTGCTCACCGCAACGCACCACCGCCAGCAGGCCGAGGATCAGCACAAACGCCAGCAACGCCCGTGGCGGCGGCATGATGTGCAACTGGTGTTCCATGAAGCTGCTGACCGTGTTGGTCAGGGCCACGCTGTAGATCAGCAGGATCGGGAAGATTGCGAAGAAGTACAGCAGCGTGATCAACGCACCGGCCTTGACGCCGAAATGCTCTTCGACCACATCGGTGATGTCGGAACCCGCACGACCGGAGAGTACGAAACGGGTCAGGCCACGGTGGGCAAAGAACGTCATCGGGAACGCCAGCACTGCCAGGATCACCAAGGGCCAGAAGCCGCCCAGGCCGGCGTTGATCGGCAGGAACAAGGTGCCGGCGCCAATGGCGGTGCCGAACAGGCCAAGCATCCAGGTGGTGTCCTGGCGGCTCCAGCTTGAGAGGGTTGCAGGTGTCGTTGCATAGCGTTCGTCGACGCTATTGGCCTGATCATTCATCCGGTCGGATCTCCGCATTTACACGGCCGGGACGAGTCAGAAAAACCTGACAGGCAGCGCCCCGACCATAGAAGGGGCCGGATTGTCCGGGATTCTCGTGAATAAGCAAAGACTTAGCTGAGGAACGGTTATGCGGTGCAGAGGCTCAAGCGCGGCCCTGGGCAGTCGTTTCGGGGAGCCGCCGCGGGTTTCTCGAGTGGCTGCCAGGCGCCATTGACGAGAGCGATCCATGACTCTAGTCAATAGACTCTCCATACTTTTAGAGAAGTCACCTACAGCAAAAAAAGAAATCTCTCGTATCCAGTTAAAAGTTTAACCACGACGCCTTTGCAATTGTTACACAACCCTACATAGCCATTGAGCAATCGCCAAAAACCCAACTAACATCGCCCCGTTCCAACCGAAGAACAACATGCTTATTTAAAATAACAAGGACTCCAATATGCGAAGACCTACTGTTGTTTTTGCTGGATTATTGATCACGGGCCTACTCTGTTCGTCCGAAAGTTACGCCACTGACGTTCACGCACTGGCGTCCTCGCCTCAATGGCTGACCACCAGGGTTTATATCGAAGGCGAGCCGGACACCGACGTCAAGGCCAGCTACCCTGGGGTGGTAGGCATATCGATGTGGGACCCGCAGCGCAATCGCTATGAGTTCTTCTACACCGATACCGGCCGCTCGAAATACGCCGATGGCGGCGGCGGTTACTTCCTGGTCACCGGCGATAAAAAGACCCATATCCTGGTCCCTGACCTTGGCCCGACCAGAACCATTGTCAGAAGACTCGAAAAACTCGACAGCAGCGAATTCACTTATTCCCGCGAAGTGTCGCGCGACATGGTCAGCACTAACCCGCCAGTTCGAATTTATGTGGTACACGCCCCCTACACCGGCCCCATAAAGACAGTCATGTCGAACTGATTAAACACTCATGTTTAGTGATAAAACCGAATAATAAAAAAGGCACCTGATAATGAATATGCGCAAACGGTTAATACCCGCACTGCTGGCCGCGACACTGTTACCCGGTGCAGCGATTGCACACACTTCAACAGCCCTTCCTGCAGAAAACGCTGCTGCCACAGCGGACAACGCCGTCATGTTGACCGTATTTCTTAAACACGATCAATCACGCCCCTTGAGCGAATTGAAACAACAACTGGCCAAGCAGGAATTTCACAAGGTGTTCCCGCCTGCCGGGGTGGAAGTGCTGAGTTGGAACATCACCATGGGTATCGGGCAGGTCGTCGTGTTGCGCCTGCCAGCGTCGCGCCTGGCGGAAGTCAACCTGGCGATTGAAAACACCGCATGGGGGGTCTACACCACGGAATTCTTCCCCACCTACAATTTCATGCCCATCGCTCAGGCCGAGCAGGAAAAGGCACGACTTAGCCCCCCGCAGTGATCTCCTGCTGGCAGCAGCGCCCCTGTTCCAGCTGGGGCGCAACTTTTTCGGCACCTGATGCATTTGACAGCCTCGCCCCTGTCCCAGCATGATCGAGGCATGACCTTTTTCCAGCAGCTCCTCACCCGCACCACCACCACGACCGCTCCAGGCGGGTCGTGCGGTTGCCGTGGGTGCTCGAGCTAGACACCACCCAGATTCAACCCAAGGCCCCGCCAGCAATGGACGGGGCCTTTTTATTGCTCCGTCGACTGGCACTCACAAGGAGCAATACCATGGCTGACGCCCTGTTGATCATCGATATGCAAACCGGCCTGTACGATGGCCCCGACAAACCCTTTGAACGGGAGCGCGTGCTGGGCACCATCAACTCGTTGATCGGCCGCGCCCGTGAAGCCGGCGCGCCGATCCTGGTCGCCCGCCATACCGGCCCGGCGGGCTCGCCGATAGCAGCGGGCAGCCCGAATTGGCAACTGTGGCAAGGGCTGCAGGTAGACGAGACTCACGACCATCTCTTCGACAAAACCCGCCCCAGTTGCTTCCTGGGTACCGACCTGGCCCGACGACTGCGGGCCCTGGAGGTTAATCGACTGGTGATCGTCGGGATGAAAACCCAGTACTGCATCGACACCACCTGCCGCGTGGCGGTAGAGCTGGGCTTCTCGGTGATCGTGCCTGAAGACGCCCATACCTGCATGGACACCCCGGCGCTGAAGGCCGAGGCGATCATCGCGCATCACAATGCCACGCTGGCGGGGGCGTTCGGGCTGAGCGTGAAAGCGGCTGACGTCCGGTTCTGACCGGTACAGACTGTAGGAGCAAGCGTGCTTGCGCCTGCAGTCGTAGATTTTTTCTACCCGGGCAAAACGCGCCCTCCTGCAAATCCCGCATACTGATGCCCTCAAACCCTTCAGGAAGAGCCTTCCGATGACCACCACTGTTCTGGTTCTGGTTGAAACCATCAATGAATACCTGCAAATCATCGAGAGCAACGACTTTCATGTGATCCTGGCGCCCACACCCAGCGAGCGCGCCCAGGCGATCAAAACCCACGGCGGCCAGATCAAGGCCGTACTGACCCGTGGCCCGCTGGGCCTGTATGCCGAGGAAATCGCCGCCCTGCCACTGCTGGAGATCATCTGCGTGATCGGCGCCGGTTATGAGCATGTCGACCTGCAGGCGGCGAGCAATCGCGGCATCGTGGTCACCAATGGCGCCGGGGTGAATGCGCCGTCGGTGGCCGACCACGCCATGGCGCTGCTGTTGTCGCTGGTGCGCGGCATTCCCCAGACGGACGCAGCGGTACGCCGCAGCGAATGGCCCAAGGTCATGCGCCCGTCCCTGGGCGGCAAGCAATTGGGCATCCTCGGGCTCGGCGCGGTGGGCCTGGAAATCGCCAAGCGCGCGGCCCTGGGCTTTGGCATGGAAGTGAGCTATCACAACCGCCAGCCGCGCGATGATGTGGACTACACCTACTGCGCCACGGCCGTGGAGCTGGCGCGCAGCTCGGATTTCCTGATCCTGGCCACGCCCGGCGGCGCCGGCACGCGCCACTTGATCGACCGCCACGCCCTGGACGCCCTCGGCCCGAACGGTTACCTGGTGAATATCGGCCGTGGCAGCGTGGTGGTCACCGCCGACCTGATCACCGCCCTTGAGCAACGCCGTATCGGTGGCGCGGCGCTGGACGTGTTCGACGATGAACCCAAGGTGCCGGATGCCCTCAAGCGCTTGAGCAATACCGTGCTCACGTCCCATGTAGCCGGGCTGTCACCGGAAGCCGCCCACGACACCGTGCAGCGCGTGGCCGACAACCTGGTGGAGTACTTCGCCGGCCGTCCGGTGCTTACCCCGGTCGTATTGCCCGCGCCCGAAAAATGACCGATCAGGCAGGCTGATCACCCTTCAACACGCTAACCTATTAAGCCGCCCCGACCTTGTCGCTGGGCGGTGGTGCGCATTAGATTAGGAAATAGTCCGACGCCTTTAGAATAAGCAGAAGGGATAAGCATGGCGCTTAACGATCAATCGACCCAGATTCGCCCAGGCGAAGAACTTGATGCCAGCCTGATCGATCCCTACCTCAAGGCCCATATCCCAGGCCTGAGCGGCACGCCCACGATCAGCCAGTTCCCCGGCGGTGCATCCAACCTCACCTACCTGCTGGAATACCCCGGCCAGGAATTCGTGCTGCGCCGCCCGCCCTTTGGCCACAAGGCCAAGTCCGCCCACGACATGGGCCGCGAATACCGCATTCTCAACCAGCTCAAGGATGGTTTCCCGTATTGCCCCAAGGCCTATGTGCACTGCACCGACGCGTCGGTGATCGGCGCCGAGTTCTATGTGATGGAACGGGTCAACGGCATCATCCTGCGTTCCGACCTGCCCGCCGAACTGGGCCTGGATGCCACCCGGACCGAGGCGTTGTGCAAAAGCTTTATCGACAAGTTCGTCGAACTGCACCAGGTCGACTACCGCGCCTGCGGCCTGGCCGACCTGGGCAAGCCTGAAGGTTATGTGGCACGCCAGATCGGTGGCTGGAGCGACCGCTACGAAAAAGCCCTGACCCCGGACGCCCCCAACTGGGAAAAGGTACGTGCCTGGCTCAACGACAAGATGCCCGCCGACCATCGCACCTCGAGCATCGTGCATAACGACTACCGCTTCGATAACGTGATCCTCGACCCGCATAACCCGATGCAGATCATCGGCGTGCTGGATTGGGAACTGACCACCCTCGGCGACCCGCTGATGGACCTGGGCAACACCCTCGCCTACTGGATCGAAGCCGACGACCCGGCGCCGGTGCAACTGATGCGCCGCCAGCCGAGCAATGCCCCCGGCATGCTCACCCGCCGCCAGTTCGTGGATTACTACGCTGAGCGCGCCGGGATCCAGATCGACAATTTCGACTTCTACTACACCTACGGCCTGTTCCGCCTGGCCGGTATCGTGCAGCAGATCTACTACCGTTTCTTCCACGGCCAGACCCAGGACAAACGCTTTGCACAGTTCATCCACATGAACAAGCTGCTGGAGCAGATGAGCCTGAATGTCATCGGTAAATCAGCCCTCTAAGGAATCGCTAATGTCCAAGACCCACCTGTTCGACCTCGACGGCAAGATTGCCTTTGTGTCCGGCGCCAGCCGTGGCATCGGTGAAGCCATCGCCAAGCTGCTGGCCCAGCAAGGCGCCCACGTGATCGTCTCGAGCCGCAAGCTCGAAGGCTGCCAGCATGTGGCGGACGCGATCATCGCCGACGGCGGCAAGGCCACGGCGATTGCCTGCCATATCGGTGAAATGGAGCAGATTACCCAGGTGTTTGCCGGCATCCGCGAACAGTTCGGCCGCCTGGATATCCTGGTCAACAATGCCGCGACCAACCCGCAGTTCTGCAGCGTGTTGGACACCGACCTCGGCGCCTTCCAGAAGACCGTTGACGTGAACATTCGCGGCTACTTCTTCATGTCGGTGGAAGCCGGCAAGCTGATGCGCGAGAACGGCGGCGGCAGCATCATCAACGTCGCTTCGATCAACGGCATTTCGCCGGGCGTGTTCCAGGGCATCTACTCGGTGACCAAGGCCGCCGTGATCAACATGACCAAGGTGTTCGCCAAGGAATGCGCCGAATTCGGCATTCGTTGCAACGCCCTGTTGCCGGGCCTGACCGACACCAAGTTCGCCTCGGCGCTGGTGAAGAACGACGCGATCCTGAAAATGGCCCTGGCGCAGATCCCGCTCAAGCGCGTGGCCGACCCGAGCGAGATGGCCGGTGCGGTGCTGTACCTGGCCAGCGATGCGTCGAGCTACACCACCGGTGTGTCGCTGAATGTGGATGGCGGCTTCCTGTCCTGAACACGTGCCTGGGAGCAGGTGCGCTTGCTCCCAGGCATACCGGCACGGCTAGAAGTCCACGGGGCTCATGTCAATCTTGAACATGACAAGTTTGCCGTCCTTGGACGTCGCGCCTAATAACTTGAATAACTGGCCACGCCACAACGCGTCGGAAACGCGCCTGGCCGCCGGCGTATCGGGTTGGGATAACGCCAGCACTTGCCGCACCCAACTGTCGGTCATTTGACGTGAGTTTGTCGTCCCTCCCAGGCTGACGTTGGCAAGCTCGCCGGCAGAGGTATGACTGACATGCTTGGCTTCCAGAATGTAGATATCGCCTGCCGGGCCTTCAAACACCCGATCGAAGCCATTCTGCCCACCTCCGTAGGTTCCGCCGGGAAGTACCGTATAGCCATCTTCCGTCAACCGGGCCTCATACATCGCTTCATTCACTTCGCCCTTGCGCTTGTTGTCCCGGGCAGCGTCTTTTTCCCGCCACGTCTCAAGTAACGCCTCTTCGGCCACCGACCGTCTTCTGTCGGGATAGTGCAGTTGCATCGTTCGGCTGATACGCGCCACATTGAAGTTACCGTCTTTTGAGCAACTGACCGTGCCCAAACCTTGAAACCCGTCGTATATCGGCATCCCCGGCGGCAATGGGCGTCGGCTTTCCAAGGCGCTGCAGATGGAAGCCAGACAGTCATACGGGTAACCATTGCGCCAGATATAGGCATCGATCAGTCGACCTTTTTGCGCGGTTGGCGCACTGCGGACAGTCGGCTCGCAAAACCCGACTATTTGCCGCAAGTAGCCCTGCATGTAGTGATAAACCCGCTGGTCGATACTGCTGTTGAGCAGATCGACTGCCCCCACACGCCCGGCATAACCTTTGATATTCCGCGCCGCTTGAAAAAGATTCGAGAGTTGATCGACAGCCAGCATCGGCACCCAGCTATCGGGCGCGCCACCCATTTCAATAAAAATCCCTGCCCCGCCATGCCCGCCCGCCTCCATCACCTTCCAACGCAGCCTTGCACTATCGAAGCTCACGGAGCAAAAGCCGGTGTCCACCGGCAAATAATGTCGGTTGTCGTTTAACCTGAACAGGCCATCCGGTTCGATACGCCCGGCGTTTACCAGATTGCCTCCCGCCCCCACAGCAAACAGATGGGGTAGCGCATTCGGCACGGCACCTGATGGGTTGCCATAATTGGCATCCATAAAATATTGCTCAGCCCCGATCATGAAGGCTCTCTTGCCCGGGAACGCCAGGGTGTTGGTGGGGGCCGGACTCACCGGCAACGTGTAAAGCCCCAGGTCCCATACCGGATCAATACGCTGGGTCGCCGACAAGCTCACACTGCTCAGTGGGGCGGTCAGCGAGGAAGACGAAGCACTGTGGCTCAGTGACGACGCCGATGAGCTATGACTCAGGCTCGGGGAAGACGAGGACGAACTGGCCGCAGAGTGACTGCGCCAGGTGTTCGTCTGCGGCACCCGATGCAGTGCCGGGCCTTGTGGCAAACGTGAATCCGGCGGTCTTTCACGCCATTCCCCGGTCTGCGGATCGCGCACCGCCAGGACGGTGGTGCCGTCGTCCAGGTTCAGGTAAGTGCGCGAATCATATTCACGCAACCCCGTAGCGGGATCAGGCGCCGGTATGGGGTCACCCAGGGCGGCGAAAATGGCGTCTCGGGTGACGGCGGGGGGCGTGGGCAGATCAGTCATGCGCTGATAAGTCGCGCTCGGAACCGCTGCGGATGGCGTGTTGCGCACGGGTATCGCTTCAGGCGGCAGGGGCCCGCCGGCAAAATCAACCACAGGAAACGCGGTACGCGCACTGGGTGCTGCGCCGCTGGGGCGATCGACCGGACGCCCTGTAACCGGTGGCACGGAAGGGGAAGTAAATTGCTTCATAGAATGTCCTTGGACTATGTTGTTCAGCCACCCGTCAGAACCACCTCGGCTGCTGATGGGTTCAGGTTGAAACAGCCAGCTCCTCACTGGATAGCCGCCGATGCCTGTCAGCCTCCAGCCTCCAGCAATCCGCCATGACGTCGTAGTAAACGGTGCCCGTTGTCCCATCGGCCATGCCGATGCCGGTCACGTTGATGGTTGGCGTAAACACGGCGGCTCTTTGCCGGTGGTGACGCAAGGACTTCAACAGTTGCGCAATCGAACTATTGCCCGAGGCAGCGACCCTGGCCAGGTACACCTTGCCAAGGTCCAGCCTGACGTCGAAACGCCCGCCGTCCTTTGAATGAATCCGGATGTTCTCCAAGGGCACGTCGGGGTCGTCATACCGGGGGACCCGAATCGACACGCTGCCCACCTTGATGTGACCGGGGCTGACAACAATGCTGTCGAGCCGGATATCTTCCGCCAGCGCTGTACAAAAGAAGTCCCAGGTCGATGCATCGGACTCTTTATTCAGCGCCTGCGGTGTTGACAGCTCAACGATCGCCCAGGACGTCAGATAGATTTCGTACACCCCGCCCCGTCCGCATAACACACAGGTTGCCAGGTGAGGGGCCGCGCCCAGGTGCACCCGTTGTGAGTGAGCGGTCAGATTCAGGCTTTTAGGCCTGCGCGGCCTCAAGAACGGGTAGTGCCCGTACCTCAGGTTCAGCGAAGCCATTGCGTCCTTGATTTTGTAACCCGGGCTGGCGAAATCACTGACGTAAGACTGCACCGGCGATAATAGCCGGTACGAAACACCGTCGCGCATCACCACGACAAATTCAGCCTTCAACTTCAAGGCTGATGCCTGTAATGAAGCGCCCACGCTCGTCCACGTCGCTGAGGGTTGCGCTGCGTATTCGTCCAGATACAGCGTGCGGCCATCAGCCCACTCAAACTTTATCTTCGCGCCCGTGTAATCCAGGTAGTCGAAGTGGCTCCGGCGTCGCGTGACCACATGATAGGTCGTATACACCCCTGCCAATTCCTGGCTGTCATAGTCCACATACACACAGCATCGGCCCTGCTCCTGGCTTGCATGTGCATCAATGACCGTCATCCCGTGGCCGCGGCTGACAAAGTAACTGGACGTGCCTGCCGCCAAGGCAACCGACTGACCGGGTCCCAGAATAATCGGGAAAATCCTGGGCCCGGGAGGCGCCAGCACTTCCATGCTCACCTGCGGCTCCCCGGTCGGGTCCAACGTTTCAGGCAGCAAGGGCGCTATTCGATAGCCGTCCTGGGTCAGAAAGCTGAAAAGCGCGTTGGCCAGGTGGCGTTTACCCTCGCGTAGCGTGTAGACATTTTCGATCCCGACACAAGGGCCCGGCAGTTCACCGTCCAGCCCCAGGGTGGACGCCACCTTCAGAGCGCTGCCCGAGACCCACCAGCGTTGAATCCGGCTGAAGGGCCAGTTGAGCATGATGAGGCTGCGCTGCTGGCCGTCTTCCTCGATAACCACGTCCTTGGCGCTCTCAAGAATCTCGAAGTAATCGGCGCCTGGCCCGCCATTCACCCTGGCGCTGCCACGCTGTATCAACAACTGGTCGTCTCCGGCCATTGCGTGGGCCTGGTCGTACTCCCCCTTCAGGACAATACGGTTGGCCTCGTTACTGCCGGTAATCACGCTGGAAGCGCCGGCAAGGGACGCAACATTTTCAATGCTCCACAACCCCATGCACTTGAGACCGTCGCGGCCATTGTCGGTCATCAACGTCACGCTGCCCGCCCCCAGATTGACATTGAAGCCTGCCGCACGCGGCCCCGGCGTCTCGCCGAGAAAGCTCAGGGTGTCAGCCCCGGTACCGCCCACCAACACCGAGATCGGCACCCGCCCTTCTGCACCAGAAAAAGTATCCGGCGGTACCTCGAACATGAATTCGTCGTCCTGGCTGCCGCCCACCAGGTGCTTGCGACCACAGCCATAGCGAAAGTGGTTCGGGCGATTCGGCACGCCCAACACCGAGTCATCCCCGCCACCCAGCAGCCAGAGCACACCTTTTTCGGGTCCCTTCGCCCCCCAGGTGGCTTCGGGCAATAAATCGACGGCCCCCTCCTTGCTCGCGTCGAAGTAGTCATCCACCTCATGGATGACCGGTTCACGCACCAGCGTGTGAGGGGACTCACCCGCCTGCTCATCCCATTGATGTTTCCAGTGCCGTATCGTCTGCAGGCGGACCTCGAACCTGCCATTGACGATGGCCTGCACACTGTTCTTCATCTCTGCGCCAAGCAATGCCCGGGCTTGGGCCTTGAGGCTTTCTGCGTAGGCAGTGCGCGCGCGGCTGGTCTTGTAGCGATCGAGTACGCTGTCATCCAACTCCACGCCCGCAAACGCGAACCAGCCAGTGCGCAGGCGCTCGAGGGTGCTCAGCTCGATGTAATCATCGATCTCATCCACCACTCGACACGCGGCATAAATCCGCGCGCCGACAATCAGCACCGCTGCGGCGATAAGGCCTACGGGCCCGGCCGCGCCGAAGCCCGCCAACGCCGAGACGCCCAGTGCAAGACTGAGGGTTGCGCTGACGAGACTGAAACCGGCCTCGACGTAGAGATCCTGCGCCTGTTTGCCTTTTGCTTTCAGCGCGTTTGAAAGCGCAATGAGCGCCTGGGCAATATCAAAAGGCACGGTCAATACCGAGGCGATCAATCCGGCACCACGGCGCAACAGCAACCCCGCGCGTGATGCGCAGAACCCGCGATAAACCGTATGGCCGGCGCTCATCATTTTCTGGCCGATACGCTCCAACGCCAACTCCACACCGAGGGACGCCACTTCTGCGGAAAAGGCGCCGCCCTCGAACAACAGCTCGCCCGTATCCCCCGTTCTGAGCGCTTCGCCTATGCCTCGAATGGCACTGTAAAAACCGTAGAGCTGCAGCCCGACTCCCAAGGTTTGCGCACTCCCGCTCCTGAGCTTATCGGCCCAGCCGGGCAGGCTTTCCATGGCACTCACGTCGTTGAGGTTGACGCTCTGTACCCGCCGCAGCAATCGATCGAGTTTGACAATCGCCTCGTCCGAAGCATCCGGCGGGCTCAACATGCCGGGCGCCCACTCCGAACGCAATGACGCCAGTTCAAACAGTGCGGCAGTGGCCTGGTCACAGCTTTCACCGCTGGCGGACGTCATATACGCTTTAAGGTGCACGGCAGAAAACGTGATCTGATCGATCAATGCCTGATCAGCTTCCTTGACGCGATACCGCTCCACATCAAGTTCCGCGCCCTCCAGGCGCGCGCCCATGCTATCCAGGGCCACGCGGCCAACCGAAGTCTCACCGATACCCATCGGGCCCCATGCGGTATCCAGATCCATCAAGGTCTGTTGACGCAGCGGTAAGACCGACGCGCCGTCGTCCTGCAACTCTTCCATTACGGCACTCCAGTCACTGACGAAGCACGCTTCGTCGTTATCAACGCGAACACCCTGTGTGCGCACTGCGTCGATACTGAAGTGTTGAGGGATGAACCTGGGGTGCATAGGTAGAGCGCGGGTGAATATCCCGCTCAAGCATTCGGCGGTTGCTGGCGAAAACTCACCGCCAGGCGGTTCCAGCCACTGATGCTGGAGACCGCCATGGTCAGGTCCACCAGTTCCTGTTCGCTGAATTCCTCGCGCACGGCGCTGAAAAGTTCGTCCGAAACACTGGAAGTCGGCAGCATCGCCACCGATTCGCACCAGGCCAATGCCGCCTTCTCCCGCGGCGTAAAGAACGGCGAGTCACGCCATACGCATAGCGCGAACAAGCGTCGCTCCGTTTCGCCGCGCTGACGCGCCGCCATCGAATGCATATCGGTGCAAAAGCCGCAGTGGTTGAGCTGCGAAACGCGGATCTTGATGAGTTCCAGCAGCGGCCGCTCGATGGACAGGCCAAAGGTGTTCGCCTCCAGCAGCAACATGCCCTTGAGCGCTTGCGGTGACGCGGTGTAGTAGTCCAGACGGGATTCCATGGGCAGCTCTCGGGGCAATGACCGTTCAGCCTAGAACTCTCACGGTGTCAGCCCTATAGCCAATCCGACGGTTTACCCAGGGACCATTTTGAGCGCACCTCGCGAGCGAGTAACCTTGGCGCAGAGCGAAGACCCCGGGATAAAACATGGAACTGCACGTCGTCATCAATGGCCGCAAGGATCTGGCCGAACAGCTGTACCAGCAGTTGCGCGAGGCCATTGGCTCCGGGCGCCTGGCCGCCGGTGCGCAACTGCCGCCCAGCCGCTTGCTGGCCGAACAACTGGGGGTATCCCGCAAGACCGTATCCGACACCTACGCGACCCTGACCTACGAAGGCCTGCTGGTCGGCAAGACCGGCCGCGGCACCTTCGTCAACGCCCGTACGCCGCAGACCGGGCGCCTGCAAACTGCTACCGACCTGGCCTGCGCCGCCAACCTGGCGAAGTGGCAGTCACTGCCCTCGCCCATGCGCCACCCCACTCGCGACAGCACGTTGCGCTACGAATTTATCGGCGGCGCCACCAGCCGCAACCAGTTCCCCCAGGATGAATGGCGGCGCTGCACCCAGGACGCGTTGCGGCGCATCGCCCGGGACAGCGGGTTCTACAGCCAGCCGGAAGGGTTGCCGGCCCTGCGCAGCGCGATCGCCGGGCATATCGCGTTTTCCCGTGGGGTCCAATGCCGCGACAGCGACATCGTCGTCACCAACGGCGCGCAGCAGGCCCTGGACCTCATCGCCCGCGTGGTGCTGGAACCGGGCAGCATCGTCGCCATGGAAGACCCCGGCTACAGCCCTGCGCGCCAGTTATTCATGGCGATGGGCGCGCGGGTCATCGGTGTTCCCGTCGATGAGCAAGGCATCCAGGTCGACCGGATCCCCGATGGCGCACGGCTGATCTACGTCACGCCCTCCCACCAGTTCCCCCTCGGCATGCCCATGAGCCTGTCACGTCGGGAAGCGCTGCTGGCGCGGGCCTTCGAGCTGGGTGCGATCATCATAGAGGACGACTACGACAGCGAGTTCCGCTACGAAGGCCGGCCCACCGACTCACTGCAAAGCATGGACAGCCGTGGCGTGGTCACCTACGTCGGGACGTTCTCCAAGACCCTGTTGCCCGAACTGCGCCTGGGCTATGCGGTGCTGCCGCCGGCGATCTACGGCGCGGTGCTCAAGGCCAAGCAATTGACCGACCAGCACAGCTCCACGTTGCCGCAATGGGCACTGGCCAAGTTCATCAGCGAAGGTTATTTGCTCAAGCATATTCGCCGCTGCCACACCGTGTACGCCGGGCGCCGCGAGCGCATTTTGCAGCGCCTGGCGGGCGACCTGTCACCATGGTTCGAAGCGGTGCCCACCGTCGCCGGGTTCCATATGGCGGCGTTGTGCAAAGTACCGGTGAATATCCCGTTGCTGATGGAATTGGCACGCCAGGTGGAAGTCGGCCTGTACCCGCTGGACGTGTTCTTCCACGACACGCCGGTGCGCCCAGGCCTGATCATCGGGTTTGGGGCCATCGAGACCCTCGACATCGACCCGGCGCTGGACAAGGTGTGCGATATTCTCCAGCAGATTGGCTAGGGGGTTTTCCGAGGGATTGGTCATTGGTCCTGGCGCGTCGAGGCTCTAGCCTGTGCGCTGACACCCGACCTCGGAGACCATCGCCATGCCCGACCGTGCCTTCAACACTGTTCATGTCCGCGCGGCTGCCGGGCGCTCCAGGGAACTGGGCGAGCGCCTGCGGCAGATCGCCGAGCTCGTGCGCGCCACCCCAGGCTGCCTCGATTACGCCGTACAGCGCAGCCCGGTGGACCCCGACCTCTGGACCGTCAATGGCTGCTGGGCCGGTGCCGAACCGCTCAACGCACACTTCGGGCTGCCGGCCCTGCAAGGCTTTATCGAGCTGGCCTCGGCAAACCTGGCGAGCCGGCTTGCGTTCGACCATTGATGGGATTGGCCTCATCACCAATCAGCAGCATGGGTGAAGCCCCCTCCCACCGCCAGCGGCTCACGGGCGCTTGAACTGGCGACGCAGTTCTTCGATCTTTGGGCGGCACACGCACCCATCAAGGTGATCATTGACCATCCCCATCGCTTGCATCAGCGCATACATCGTGGTCGGCCCGACGAACGTCCAGCCGCGTTTCTTCAAGGCCTTGGACAGGCGCACCGAGGCCGGGGAGGTGGGATTGCCCGTCCAGTAAGCCAGGTCCACCACTGCCGGGCGCTCTTCAGGGCCGGGTTCGAACGCCCATAACCACTGCGCCAGCGAGCCGGTTTCAGCCACCAGCTCGCACGCCCGGCGGGCGTTGTTGATGGTGGAAACGATCTTCGCCCGATTACGCACGATGCCCGGATCCTGCATCAACCGCGCGATATCTGCCTCGCCGTACTGCGCCACCCGGCGAAAATCAAAACCGTCGAATGCCGCCCTGAACGGCTCGCGCTTGCGCAGGATGGTGATCCAGGCCATGCCGGCCTGGAAGCCTTCCAGGCAGATCTTCTCGTACAGCTGAACATCATCCGCCACCGGTACGCCCCACTCGTGGTCGTGATAACGGAGGTATTCCGGCGCGGTCGTACGCCAGGTGCAGTGGGTCAGCCCGGTGTCGTCAGTGGTCAGTCCTGGTTTGTCCATCCATCACCTCATGTGCCAGGCGGCGGATGATAAGCGAAAAAATTTGCGCCCCGCCAACCGCTCAAGCATCAACCTTCGCGACCAACTGGTCAGACCGGGACCTGCCAACCGCCGAATTTTTACTTGTGATTTCAAAAATACCTGGCCTAGACTGGCGACGCACTGGACTTACCGGTATGACCACAACAATTAAGCCCTGGAACCACCAGGGCACCGAATAGAGATCCCTCCCATGCTCAGATGGTGCTCGCGTTCGATTTTCCTGCAAGTCGTGATTGGCCTGATGCTCGGCATCGTGTGCGGCCTGGCCCTTCCCGAATTCTCCTCGCAACTCAAACCCCTGGGTGACGGCTTTATCAAGCTGATCAAGATGCTGATCGGCCTGATCGTGTTCTGCGTGGTGGTCAGTGGTATTTCCGGGGCTGGCGACTTGAAGAAGGTCGGGCGCATCGGCCTCAAGTCGGTGATCTACTTTGAAGTGCTCACCACCATCGCCCTGGTGATCGGCCTGGTCATGGCCTTCAGCACCGGGATCGGCACCGGCGCCAATATCCATCTGGAACAGCTCTCCTCCGCCGGTCTCAATGAACTGGCCGACAAGGGCCAGCACATCAAGGGCACCAGCCAGTTCCTGATGGACCTGATCCCCAACTCGGTGATCGGCGCCTTTGCCGACAACAATGTCCTGCAAGTACTGCTGTTTTCGGTGCTGTTCGGCAGCGCGTTGAACCTGGTGGGCGAAGCGGCCTCCGGTATCACTCGGCTGATCAATGAACTGAGCCATGTGATTTTCCGCATCATGGGCATGATCGTGCGCCTGGCGCCCATCGGCGTGTTTGGTGCGATCGCCTTCACCACCAGCACCTACGGGCTGGACTCCCTGCAACACCTGGGCAGCCTGGTGGGCCTGTTCTACCTGACCTGCCTTGCCTTCGTCGCGCTGATCCTCGGCGTGGTGATGCGCCTGTCGGGCCTGCGCATGCTGCCGCTGCTCAAGTACCTGCGTGAAGAACTGCTGATCGTGATGGGCACCGCTTCCTCCGACGCGGTGCTGCCGCAGGTCATGCGCAAACTCGAACACCTGGGCATCGGCAGCTCCACCGTGGGCCTGGTGATTCCCACCGGGTACTCGTTCAACCTCGACGGTTTCTCGATCTACCTGACCCTGGCCATCGTGTTTATCGCCAATGCCACCGGCACGCCGCTGTCGATGACCGATCTGCTGACCATCCTGCTGGTGTCGCTGATCACCTCCAAGGGCGCCCACGGTATTCCCGGCTCGGCCCTGGTGATCCTGGCGGCGACGCTCACGGCGATCCCGGCGATTCCAGTGGTCGGCCTGGTGCTGGTGTTGGCGGTGGACTGGTTCATGGGTATCGGTCGCGCCTTGACCAACCTGATCGGCAACTGCGTCGCCACCGTGGCCATTGCCCGTTGGGAAAAAGACATCGATATCCAACGCGCCAACAAGGTGCTCGACGGCCAGCAAGGCTATGCCTTCCAGGCCAGGAAGCCGGTAGTGCCGGTCCACCAGGAATTCTAATGCTGTCTCATGGGCAACACTGGCTAATGTGGGAGGGGGCTTGCCCCCGATGAGGACGGTCAGTTGATCTATCTGTAACTGATCCACCGCTATCGGGGGCAAGCCCCCTCCCACACTGGATTCGCCCCATCAAGGAACCATCGACGTGATCAGCACCTCAACCGTCGTCAATTCAGTCGTAGAAAAACTCCGCGCCGCACTCAAGCAGGGTCAGTGGCGCCGGGGCGAAATGCTCCCGGGCCAGCGCGAACTGGCCGAACAGCTGGGTATCAGCCGCCCCAGCCTGCGCGAAGCGGTGATCGTGCTCGAAACCCTCGGCCTGGTGCGCTCCATGCCCGGCAAAGGTGTGGTCGTGCTGGAAACCAGCGTCAGCGAACCACAATCGAGCGACGCCGTGGCCGATGCCAGCCTCGAAGACATCCTGCAACTGCGCTACACCCTCGAACCCTTTATCGTCGGCCTGGTGGCCCAGTCCATCAGCAGCAAGGAAGTCGGCCAATTGCGCCTGACCCTGATGGACATGCGCGAAGCCCTGGATGCAGGTGACGCCGAAGCCGGCATGAACGCCTACCTCGATTTTCACGAAGAACTGTTCGCGCTCACCGCCAACCCGATCTTCCAGAACGTGGTGCAGCAAACCAGCACCGCCCTCAAGCAAAGCGCCCAGGTACTGCGCAACTCCCCCGAGCACCTGGCGGAACGCCTGCAGGAAAATGAAGCGGTGGTACGCGCCATCCGCAACAAGAACAGCGCCCTGGCCAGTGCCGAGATGCGTCGGCACATCCTCCAGGAAGGCCTGCGCATGGGCATTCACTTGAACATTCCGGACGACCATCTCGGCAACTGATTTTTTGGAGACAGGCCATGACCGCCCACGCCCTGCAACGCGATCCGATCATTCCTGCCCTGCGCCTGGTGGCCGGTAAAAAGCCTTCGGTGGACGACATCTACCCACGGTTGTTCGACGCCATCCTCGAACAGCGCATCGCCCCGTCCAGCCGCTTTACCGAAGAAGGCCTGGGCGAAACCTTTGGCGTCAGCCGCAGCGTGATTCGCCGGGTACTGGCCAAGCTGTCCCACCAGCAAGTGGTCATCCTGCGCCCCAACCAGCGCGCCCAGGTCGCAGCGCCGGATGCCCAGCAGACGCGGCAGATTCTCGAAGCGCGGCGCATGACCGAAATCACGGTGGTGCAATTGGCCTGCGCCCAGGCCACGCCCACGCAGATACGCCAGTTGCGCGAGCTGATAGCACGGGAACGCGACGGTATGGAACGCAACCAGCGTGGGCCGGCGATTCGGTTGTCAGGGGAGTTTCACCTGCAATTGGCGCAGATGGCGGGCAACGCGCCGTTGGCGCAGTTTCTCAACAGCCTGGTGCCATTGACGTCGCTGATCATTGCCCAGTACGAAGCGAAAGCCTGCACGTATTGCGCGTGGCAGGAGCATGTGGCGATTGTGGATGCGATTGAGCAGCGGGATGTGACTGCTGCGGTGGGCTTGATGACCCGGCACCTGGATCACCTGGAAAGCAAATTACTGAAACACCACTGACCACCAGATAAATAAAGATCCAAATGTGGGAGGGGCGGTGCGACGATTCGACTTGCCCCCGATAGCAGAGTGTCAGTCAACACATACATGACTGACCCACCGCTATCGGGGGCAAGCCCCCTCCCACATTGGTTTTACCCAGGCATCAAGCCGGTTGCAGCACCGACTGACCACTCAACGCCAGGTCCAGCAGTTCACGGTTGGCCACCGCGTACATGGCGTAGTCCGTGCCGACCGCAGCACGGATTTCCACCATCATTGCGACCCAACGATCAGCCATGTCCTTGTGCTGCTCAAGCCACAGGGCCACGCGGGCTTCCATGTCCTGTGGCGCGTCGGCCATTTGCAGGACGGAAATGGTGATCGCCCGCTGCTGCCAGTCCACATCGTCGCGGAACGCTTCGCGGGCCTGGGCCTGCCAGTTGTTGGCCACGGGCAGATCGCTGATCTGCTGCAGGTACCACGGCAGGTCCAGGGCGCTGCCGACGGCGAAGTAGGCCTTGGCCACTTCGGCGGCGTCATGCCCGGTCACATCAGCGGCTTCGATGATCGGCAGCAAGGTGTACAGGTGGGTCGTGCCTGCAACCATGCGCGCCAGCAACTCCGGCACGCCGGCTTCGGTGTAGGCCTGGTAGCGGGTCTGCCAGCCTTCGCGGGTCGGACCTTCCAGCAGTTCGTCGAGCTTGAGGCCCAACGCGGCCAGGTGCGGACCGAAGTGCGCGGTGTCACGGCCGGCGTCCTGCTCGTTGCGACGGCTGCGCAGGAACCAGCGCGTGGCACGACGGCCCAGGCGCATCAGCTCATCCATCAACTGCAATTGCACGTCAGCGGAGACCTGGTGGTCCAGGGCTTCGATCTGGCGGAACCAGTGCGGGAGGTGGAAGATGTCGCGCACGATCACGTAGGCACCGGCCACGTTCGCCGGGCTCATGCCGGTCGACTCCTTGAGTCGCTGCACAAAGGTGATGCCCATGTGGTTGACCAGGTCGTTGGCGATCTGGGTGCTGACGATCTCGCGCTTCAGACGGTGGCGACGCATGGCTTCGCCGAACTTGGCCACCAGGCTCGGTGGGAACGCGGTTTCCATGTCGCGGGTCAGGTAGTCGTCATCCGGGACCAGCGACTTGAGCAGCGCTTCCTTGAGGTCGATCTTGCTGTAGGAGATCAGCACCGACAGTTCCGGACGGGTCAGGCCCTTGCCGGTAGAAGCGCGCTCGGTGAGCTGCTCTTCGGTCGGCAGGTACTCGATGGCGCGGTCCAGCTTGCCACGGCTTTCCAGGTCGCTCATCAGGCGCTTGTACTCGGCGGCACGCTCGTAGGCACGGCGCGCAGCCAGGGACAGGGCCTGGGTCTGCTTGTAGTTGTTGCCCAACACCAGGCTGCCGACTTCGTCGGTCATGCTCGCCAGCAACTGGTTGCGTTGCTTGTCGGTCATGTCGCCGGCCTGCACCACTTCGTTGAGCAGGATCTTGATGTTCACTTCGTGGTCGGAGCAGTCCACACCACCGGCATTGTCGATGAAGTCGGTGTTGGAGCCGCCGCCATTGAGGCCGAACTCCACACGGCCCAGCTGGGTCATGCCGAGGTTACCGCCCTCGCCCACCACCTTGCAGCGCAGCTCGTTGCCGTTGACGCGCAGCGCGTCGTTGGCCTTGTCGCCTACATCGGCGTGGCTTTCGGTGCTGGCCTTGACGTAGGTGCCGATACCACCGTTCCACAACAGGTCCACCGGCGCCTTGAGCAAGGCGTTCAGCAGTTCGGTCGGAGTCAGCTTGTCGGCCGAAATGTCGAAGCGTTCCTTCATCTGTGGCGAGATAGCAATGCTCTTCGCGCTGCGCGAGAAGATACCGCCGCCTTCGGACATGATGCTGGTGTCGTAGTCGGTCCAGGCCGAACGCGGCAGCTCGAACATGCGCTGGCGCTCGACGAAGCTGGTGGCCGGGTTCGGGTTCGGGTCGATGAAGATATGCAGGTGGTTGAAGGCCGCGACCAGTTGCAGCTTGTCGGACATCAACAGGCCGTTACCGAACACGTCACCGGCCATATCGCCGACGCCCACCACGGTGATGCTGTCTTCCTGCACATTGATGCCGCGCTCACGGAAGTGACGCTGCACACCGACCCACGCGCCCTTGGCGGTGATGCCCATTTTCTTGTGGTCGTAACCGGCGGAACCACCGGAGGCGAACGCATCGCCCAGCCAGAAGCCGTAGTCGATGGCGATGCCGTTGGCGATGTCGGAGAAGGTCGCGGTGCCCTTGTCCGCGGCTACCACCAGGTACGGGTCATCGTCGTCATGGCGCACGACGTTGGCCGGCGGCACCAGGGCGCCATCCTTGAGGTTGTCGGTGATGTCCAACAGGCCGGAAATGAAGATGCGGTAGCAGGCGATGCCCTCGGCCGCGATCTCGTCACGGCTGCCGCCCAGTGGCAGGCGACGCGGCAGGAAGCCGCCCTTGGCGCCCACCGGCACGATCACCGAGTTCTTCACTTGCTGGGCTTTGACCAGGCCAAGCACTTCGGTACGGAAGTCTTCTTCACGGTCGGACCAGCGCAGGCCGCCACGGGCCACGTTGCCAAAGCGCAGGTGCACGCCTTCGACGCGGGGCGAGTAGACGAAGATTTCAAACTTCGGCACCGGCTTGGGCAGCTCAGGGATCGCGCGCGGGTCGAACTTGAAGCTGAAGTACGACTTGTTCTGGCCGTTGGCGTCGGTCTGGTAGAAGTTGGTGCGCAGGGTGGCCTTGATCAGGTCCAGGTAGCGACGCAGGATGCGGTCTTCGTTGAGCACCTGGACGTCGTCCAGGGCGGTGAGGATCGCTTGTTCCAGGCGCTGCTGCTTGTCTTCCAGGTCATCGGCGGTGAGCTTGCGCGCCAGGTAGAAGCGGGTCTTGAACAACCGGGTCAACTCGCGGGCGATGTCGGTGTGGTTGTTCAGGGTGCTGGCGATGTAGCCGAGGTCGAAGCCCAGGCGGATCTGCTTCAGGTAACGGGCGTAGGCACGCAGCAGCGCGACGTCGCGCCATGGCAGGCCGGCGGTGAGTACCAGGCGGTTGAACGCATCGTTCTCGGCATCGCCATGCACGATGTGCACGAACGCGTCCTGCAGGGTGTCGTTGAGCTGCTGGATGTCCAGGTTCACGCCTTCGGCGGCGATGAACGCAAAATCGTGGATCCAGAACTCGCGGCCGTTGGCATGACGCAGGCGGTACGGGAACTCACCCAGCACGCGCAGGCCGAGGTTTTCCAGGATCGGCAATACGTCGGACAGCGCCAGCGGGGTATCGGCGTGATACAGCTTGCAATGCAGCTCGCGCTGGCCGGACACCTGGCCCAGCGGCTGATAGAAGCTCATCACCAGCGGGTTGGCTTCGGTGAGGCTGAGCAGGTGCTGCATGTCGACCACAGCCGAATGCGCAGCGAAACGCTCGCGGTAGCCGGCCGGGAAGCCTTTCGGGAAATCCGCCAGCACGTTGGTGCCGTGGGCTTCGCCGAAGCTTTCCACAACGAGGCTGGAGTAGTCGTCCTGCCAGCTGCGGCAGGCCTGCACCACTTCTTTTTCCAGTTGCAACGGGTCGATGTCCAGGCGGTTCTTCGGGTCGACCCGCAGAATCAGCTGCACGCGCGCCAGCACGGATTCGGAGAAGAAGGTCCAGAACTCGCAGTCCGAGGCTTTCAGGCGATCCATCAGCACTTGCTGGATCTTCTGGCGCACTTCGGTGGAGTAGATGTCGCGCGGCACGTAGGCCAGGCAGTAGCAGAAACGACCGTACGGGTCTTTGCGCAGGAACACGCGGATCTTGTTGCGTTCCTGGATCTGCACGATCGACATCACGGTGCTGAACAGCTCGTCGACCGGGGTCTGGAACAGGTCGTCACGGGGCAGCACTTCAACGACTTGAGCAAGCTCCTTGCCCAGGTGCGCCTTGGCCTGGAAGCCCGAGCGACGCTCGATTTCCGCGACCTTGCGGCGGATATACGGGATGACGCGTACGCTTTCGCCGTACACCGACGAGGTGTAGAGGCCCATGAAGCGGCACTCCTTGATCACCTTGCCGTCGGCATCGATCTGGCGGATCGACACGTAGTCCGGGTAAGCCGGGCGGTGTACACGGCTCGGGTGCGCGGCCTTGGCGAACGACAGCACGGTCGGCTCGCGCAGGTACGACACGGCGTAGTCTTCGATGCGCAGGTCGTCGGCGGTGAGGCCGGCGCGCAGCAGCTTGGTCAGACCGAGGAACGAGTTGGCGTCATATTCGATATGACCGCCGTCCGCCTCGTCACGTACCACGAACTCTTCATAGCCGAGGAAGGTGAAGTGGTTGCCCACCAGCCATTCCAGGAAGTTCTTGATCTCGGCTTTTTCTTCGCCGTCGATGCCGAACGGGCTGGCGTCGATACCGTCGAGCAGCTCCTGGACCTTGGCCTTCATCGGTTCGAAATCGGCCACGGCCACGCGCACTTCGCCCAGTACCTGCTCAAGCTCTTTGCTCAGCACGTTGAGTTCGGCGGCGTTGGCGCAGCGGTCGATTTCCAGGTACATCAGCGATTCTTGCTCGATGCCTTCGCCCTGGGTGCCCTTGGGCAGGATTTCCAGCAACTCGCCCTTGGTGCCACGGCGCACGCTGAGCACGGTGGTCTGCAGGGTGTGGATGCTGTAGCCACGGCGGTTCAGCTCGGTGCGTACCGAGTCCACCAGGAATGGCAGGTCATGGTGCAGCACTTCGACCGCGGTGTGGGTCGATTGCCAGCCATGACGTTCGTAATCGGGGTTGTAGACCCGCACTTGCGGTTGGGTGTGATCAAAGCGCTCAAGCAGGCGCCAGGCAGACAGGGTGCAACCGGCCAGGTCGGAAAGGCGACGCTGGGTCAGTTCATCCAGGGAAATGATGCCGAAGAATTGTTCAGCGAACAGCGCCACTTGTGGCAGTGCCTGTTCACTGATGTGCTGCGCCAGTGCCGCTTGCAGTTGATGCTGGAAGTCGGCCTTGCTGGCTGCGGTGAAGAACGCCATCTGTGGTACTCCGCTTGGGCTTGTTATTGATGGAAGCGTCGCGTGTTATCCCCTGGTGGGGAGACCGTCAGCTCTGTTCGCTGGTAACGAGTTAAGCACCATAAACGAATCAGAGTGACAGGTGGGTGAAGCTGGACAAGACAATGAGGTCACATACAACTTCCATAAGATGCGCACCTTGCCGGGTGACGGTACGACGGGCAGGTCAGGCGCCTGGCACGTGCACATCCGTTGCGCAGCTTAACGAGTGTGGGAAGCCGGGTGCTTGCGGTGCTGCGACATATTCGGTCATCGGTACGCAGGCTTGGGGTTGCGACTTGGGCAACCCGGAATTTCCGGTAGAAAAACCGGCTATTTTTCCGCCACCGAGTACCGAAAATGACTGGTAGAGCCCGACAGGTCATGCACTGGGTCTGACACAGGAAGCAGCACAAAATTCGCCGCAATGGCACAATTGCCTACGCAACGCCCTACCCCAGACAGGATTCCCCATGCTGCAACTGAAAACCGACGCCCTGATGGCCACCCCGTGCGACGACGAAGAAGACAACATGGCCATGCTCTGCTGCCACGGCAGGAACGGCGAGATGTTCATGCTCACCCGCTACCCCGACGAAGACGAAGTGGAGCTGACCTGGGACTACGAGCCGTCGACCCTGGACGGGCTGAAAGTCACCCTCAGCGATACGACATTGCGGGTAGAGCTGGCGGCGGGCGATGCCGATGCACTGGGCGGCAAGGACCAATTGGAGATAACCCACGCCACCGCCGCAGCGGAGATGGCAGAAGTGGAACAGACCCTGCAGAACATTCTCAAGGGCACCGGCACCTACATCCGCGCCTGAATCGCACTGGCGCAGCCTTCACCGATGCCCTTGACCGTTGGTCGGTACTGTTATTTCTAACAGTACCCGGCCCCGTGTTTCCGGCCTTAGCTGAGCAAAGCAACGGTGACTGCACGGGTGCCTCGATGAAATCCATCAGCAAGTTTCTGGCTATTGGCCTTTTGGCCACGGCTTCATCAGCGCTGGCGGCATCCGCAGCCAACATTGACTACTCACATTTGATCCTGCTGATCAAAGATGACGGATCCAGGTCGCGAAATCTTCAGGACCTCGTCGACCCCTCCAGCACCTTCCAGCACCGCGTGCCCAACATCAAGCCGCTGGTAACGCCGAGCAAGGCCCGCACGCTGGCGGATGTAGAAGCCCTGCGCCGGCATCGACTGGACCGCTACTACATCGTCGACACCCGCCACTTGAGCCACAGGCAGGCTGACGCACTGCGCCAGCAACTCAAGCAAGACCCGGTCATAGAAGACGTCGACTTTGAACCCGTGGTGGAGGGCATGCACGAGGACAAGGCCGACCCCATCGCGGGCAGTGCGCGCAGCGGCATACCGGACCATACCGGACGCCAGTACTACCTGCTCGGCCGACAAGCCGTACCGCCCTACAACATCGGCGGTGTAAACGCGGTGAAGGCCTGGACCGTACCCGGTGGCAAGGGCAACAACATGCGGGTGATCTCTTCGGAGATCGATCATTGGGCCTACAACCACGTGGACCTGCCCAAGCCTTTCCTGGAAGTCGATGCAGGGGCTATCACCGGCTACCACGACACGGCCAGCGTCGGCACCATCGGCTCCAGGGACAACGGCTTCGGCACCACCGGCATCGTGCCCCATGCACAACTGGGTTATTCGCAATATGGCCCCAGCCGATTGCTGCAAACCGCCGAACTGCTGAGCCCCGGCGATGTGGTGCAATTGGGCGTGCATATGAATTACACGCCCTTTCCAGCAGTCGGTTGCAGCCAGAACTGCTACATGCCCGTGGAATACAACCGAACGGTACGCGACATCATCACCTACCTGACCATGGAAAAAGGTGTGCATGTCGTACTGGCTGCGGCAAACGGCAATATCAACCTGGACCACCCCTACTTCAGCGGCTACTTTGATCGCAACAGATTCGATTCCGGCAGCATCTACGCGGGCGCCGTGTACCCCACGAGCGGTTTGAGAGCCTATTACTCCCAATACGGCCGACGCGTCGACCTGTTCAGTTGGGGCGGCTCCGTCACCACGACGACCTGGACCACCGCCAACCCCACCAGCGCCTATACCCACACCTACAGCGGCACCTCCTCCGCCAACCCGATCATTGCCGGGGTGATGGCATCGCTGCAAGGTGTGGCGCGGGCCAATGGCCTGGGCAACCTCGCCCCCAAGGAGCTGCGCAGGATCCTGGTAGAAACCGGCTATCCACAAGCCAACGGCAACCGCACCGAGATTGGCGTGCAGCCGGACCTGGAGGCCGCCATCCGCAAACTGCTTGCCGACGGCGCCGGCCAACCGCCCACGGGCCGGCTGGCCATCCCCGAGCAAGCCAAATCGGGAGAGACGTTCAACGGCCATGTCTATGCGCAATCGCCCACGCAAAAACCGCTGACCTATCGCTGGAATGCCGACGGGTTTACCCCTCCGGACGGGGATGGGCCGACCTTGTCATTGACCGCACCGCCCGTAACCGCCGATACCCTGACCTCGATTTCCGTGGCGGTGTCCGACGGCACCCACACCCTCAACCTGAGGGAAAACATCACCATCAAGGCCCCTGACGCGCCTCCGGTCGGCGACTGCGCCGCCCCCTGGATTGCGAGCAAGGTGTATGCCGTGGTCGGCGAAAAAGTCTCCTACAGCGGTTACAACTACCAAGTGGCGCACTGGACGCAAAACGCTCGTCCCGATCTGAACTTTGTTGAAACCGGCTCCGCCAAGCCCTGGCGACGCCTGGGCACCTGCGGCAGCGGGCTGCCGGTCGCCAGGATCACCGGCCCCTCCAGCGTTGAAGCCGGCAAGGCGGTGCTGCTATCGGGGGCTTCCTCCACGGGCCAAGGCTTGCGCTTCGCCTGGGCGGCCACTGGCTTCAACCCGGATTCTTCGGCGCAAGCGTCCAGCAGCTTCATTGCCCCGAATACGGCGGGAACACGCGTCATCACCCTGACCGTCACCGATGAACGCGAGCGCCGCGCAACCGCCAGCCACACCCTCACGGTGACCACCGGCACCCCCGCCAACCGCCCACCCGTCGGCAGCCTGCAGGGCAGCGAAACGGTCGATTCGGGCCAGGTCGTGAGCTTCATCGCCAACGCCAGCGACCCTGACGGCGACCCGATGAGCTACACCTGGACGCGCCCGACCGGCTTCACCGGCACCATCGGCAATACCCGCAGCGTCACCCTCACCGCCCCTGCCGTCAGCGGCGATACCCGCGTCACCGTCAGTGTCGTGGTCAGTGACGGGCGCGGCGGTACGCTGCGACTGGAGAAACCGATCACCGTCAAGGCCCCGCCACCTTCGGGCAGTTGCCGCGACATTCCGGCGTGGTCGCCCACCAAGGTGTATTCAACCTACGCAGAGTCGGTGGCGTACAACGGCATGGTCTACAAACAGAACTTCTACAGCCGCGACAAACGCCCGGATCTCAACTCTGCCGTGCACAGCCAGCCTTGGCATCCCGGGGTGCCCTGCCGTTGAAGCAGAGGCGGTGAGCGGGCACGCCTGCTCACCGCCCTTTGTGCCTCTCACACAATTTTCCTACAAGTTTTGCTAAAAATACCCCGCGTGCCGTTAGTCGCCACCCCCTGCCATGCATTAAAGTAGGCGCCCCAGGCTGTCGTTTGTTACATGACGCACAGGCTCATCTCTCCAGGAACCGTCATCGATGGAACATCGTGAAGCGCTGCTCGCGCTGCGAACCTTTCTTTCTACGCAGATTCTCGGCCAGGAAAAACTCATCGATCGCCTGCTGATCGCCCTGCTCGCCGACGGCCATATGCTGGTGGAAGGCGCGCCGGGCCTGGCCAAGACCAAGGCGATCAAAGAGCTGGCCGAAGGCATCGAAGCGCAGTTCCATCGTATCCAGTTCACCCCCGACCTGTTGCCCGCCGACATCACCGGCACCGAGATCTATCGCCCGGAAACCGGCAGCTTCGTGTTCCAGCAAGGGCCGATCTTCCACAACCTGGTACTGGCGGACGAGATCAACCGCGCCCCGGCCAAGGTGCAATCGGCGCTGCTGGAGGCCATGGCCGAGCGCCAGGTCAGCGTCGGGCGCAGTACCTACGACCTGTCCCCGCTGTTTCTGGTGATGGCCACGCAGAACCCCATCGAGCAGGAAGGCACCTACCCGCTGCCCGAAGCCCAGCTCGACCGCTTCCTGATGCACGTCAAGATCGGCTTCCCCGACGCGGCCGTCGAACGGCGCATCCTGCAACAGGCCCGTGGCGAAGCCCTCAACGGCGAAACCAAGCCCGAGCGCCGTGTCAGCCAGCAGGCGATCTTTGCCGCGCGCAAGGAAATCCTCGGCCTGTACATGGCCGATGCGGTGGAGGAATACCTGGTGCAACTGGTCATGGCCACGCGCACCCCGGCCAAGTTCGATCCCGAGATGGCCGAGTGGATCGCCTACGGCGCCAGCCCCCGTGGCTCCATCGCCCTCGATCGCTGCGCGCGCGCCCATGCCTGGCTGGCCGGTCGCGACTTTGTCAGCCCGGAAGACATCCAGGCGGTGCTGTTCGATGTGCTGCGTCATCGCATCATCCTGTCGTTCGAAGCCGAAGCGGCCGGGATTGACCAGGACCGTGTGGTGCAACGCATTCTCGACGTCGTTGCCGTCGCTTGAAGTCGATGAACGCAAGCGATGGGGTGCGCGTCACGCTCAGCGAGCTGATCGAGATGCGCCACCGCGTGCGCGAAGTGCAGCTGTTTTCCACGCCAAGCCAGCGCAGCCCGCTGATCGGCCTGCACCACTCCAAGCTGCGCGGGCGCGGTGTCGACTTCGACCAGGTGCGCGTGTACCAGGCCGGCGACGACGTGCGCACCATCGACTGGCGCGTCACCGCGCGCACCCAGGAGCCGCACACCAAGCTGTTCCACGAAGAACGCGAACGACCGATTTTCATCATGGTGGAGCAAAGCTGCCGGCTGTTTTTCGGCTCGGGGCAGATGTTCAAGTCGGTGCTCGCCGCTCAAGCCGCCAGCCTGATCGGCTGGGCCGCGTTGGGGCACAACGACCGCGTCGGCGGGCTGGTGTTCGGCGACAACGAGCACTACGAAATCAAGCCGCGCCGCAGCAAGCAAAGCCTGCTGCAATTGCTCAACCGCCTGGTGCGCGTCAACCAGAGCCTGGACACCGAAAGCCGCCCGGAGGCCGACGCCCTGGGCATGGCCCTGCGCCGTGGCCGCGAAGTGCTGCGTCCCGGCAGCCTGGTAATCGTGATCTGCGACGAACGTGCCCTCACCGAGGGCGCCGAGCAGCAATTGAGCCTGCTGTCACGCCATTGCGACTTGCTGCTGTTGCCGATCTCCGACCCGCTGGACCACGCGCTCCCTGCCGCCGGGCTGCTGCGTTTTGCGCAGCGTGGGGCGCAATTGGAACTGGATACCCTGAACTTCGATTTGCGCCAGGCCTACAAGGCCCAGGCCGAAGCGCGCATCGCCCGCTGGGAACTGCTCGCGCAGAAACTGCGAATCCTGTTGATGCCCCTGAGCACCCAGAGCGAAATGGTCGAACAACTGCGCGAATACCTCAACCCGCAACGCCCGGTTAAAAAGCAATGAGCAGCCTCGACCAACTGCAACCGCTGATCGCCCCGCCGCCCATCGGCTTCTGGCCGCCCGCGCCGGGCTGGTGGCTGTTGCTGCTGGTCATCCCGCTGCTGGGTTGGGGGGTGTGGTCGCTGCGCCGCTTCTTGCCGACTCGACGCCCCCTGGCCCGCGCCGAACAACCGCTGGACCCGCTGCGCATCGCCGCCCTGGCGGAATTGGCGCTGATGCCCAAACCCTACGATGGCGCGCCCGCCGGTGCCTGGCTGCAACAGCTCAATGGCCTGCTCAAGCGCCTGTGCCGCAACGACTATCCCTATAGCCAGAGCCATACCCTCAACGGCCGCAAATGGCTGGCATTCCTCGACAACCGTTGCCCCGCCGCCGGCCTCACGCGCTGGATGGTGCTGGTGGAGGGAGCCTACAAACCCGAATGCAAACTCGACGACAAGGCCATCGCCGGCCTGACCCAAGCGGTCGACACCTGGATTCGCAAACATGTTTGAGTTCGCCTGGCCGTGGATCTTCGTCCTGTTGCCCTTGCCCTGGGTGATGCGGTTCATCCTGCCGGCGGCCGACAGCGGCGAGCCCGCCCTTAAAGTCAGCTACCTCGGCGATCTCGAAAGCCTGGCCCGCCGCCGTGCGCGGGTGAACCTGCCGGGCTGGCGCCAACAGGCGCCCTTCGTGGTGCTGTGGCTGCTGCTGCTGACCGCCGCTGCGCGCCCGGAATGGCTGGGCGAACCACTGCCGATTGCCGCCAGCGGCCGCGATTTGCTGGTGGCGGTGGACGTGTCCGGCTCCATGGACTTCCCCGACATGCACTGGCAGGACGAAGACGTCAGCCGCCTGAACCTGGTCAAGCACCTGCTCGGCGACTTCCTTGAAGGCCGCGAAGGCGACCGCGTGGGCCTGATCCTGTTCGGCAGCCAGGCCTATCTCCAGGCGCCGCTGACCTTTGACCGCCGCACCGTGCGCACCTGGCTGGATGAAGCGCGCATCGGCATCGCCGGCAAGAACACCGCCATTGGCGATGCCATTGGCCTGGCGTTGAAACGCCTGCGCCAGCGGCCTGCGCAAAGCCGCGTATTGATCCTGGTCACCGATGGTGCCAACAACGCCGGGCAGATCAACCCACTGACCGCCGCGCGCCTGGCGGCCGAAGAAGGGGTGAAGATCTACCCCATCGGCATCGGTGCCGACCCCGAGCAAACCGGTTCCCTGGGCATCCTTGGCGTCAACCCGAGCCTGGACCTCGACGAGCCGGCACTCAGGGCGATTGCCGAAGCCACCGGCGGCCAATACTTCCGTGCCCGCGATGGCCAGGAGCTGGAAGCGATCAAGGAGACACTGGACAAGCTCGAGCCCGTCGAACAGCAACCGACCCAGGCGCGCCCGGCGCAGGCGCTGTACAGCGGACCGCTGGCCCTGGCGCTGATCCTGAGCATGTTGCTGGTGATCCACGAACGCTGGCCGAACAACGCTCTGCAACGCGGGTTCAACAAACTGTCGAGCAAGGGGATCTTCCTGCAACAGCATCCGGAATGGCGCCAGCGCCTTAAACGCCTGCGTCTGCGGAGGCGTCGATGATCGCCCTGTGGCCGTATTGGTTCCGCCCCTGGTGGCTGTTGCTGCTGCCGCTGCTTGGCTGGTTGCTGTGGCAGCTGTGGCACCGGCAAAAGCGCGCCGGGCGCTGGCAGATGATCCTGCCGCCGGCCTTCCACGCCGTACTGCTCAGCGGTGGCAGCGGGCGCGAAAGCAAATCGCCATGGGTGTTGCTGGGCCTCGCCTGGCTGTTGGCGGTGCTGGCGTTGCTGGGTCCCAGCTGGCAACGGGTTGAACAAACCAGCCAGAAACCCTCCGACCCGTTGGTGGTGCTGCTCGAACTGACCCCGGAAATGCTCGCCACCGACAGCCCGCCCAACCGCCTCGAACAGGCACGGCGCAAACTCTACGACTTGTTGCAGGCGCGCAGCGATGCGCAAACCGCCATCGTCGTCTATGCCGGCAGCGCCCACACCCTGGTGCCGCTGTCGGACGACCTGGCCACCAGCCGCAACCTGCTCGAGGCCCTGCGCCCCTCGATCATGCCGGAGTCCGGCCACCGCGCCGACCTGGCCGTGGAGAAAGCCCTGGACCTGCTCAAGCATGGCGGCCTGGGCCAGGGTCGCCTGCTGCTGGTCGGCTCATCGCTGTCCAAACAGGAACGCCAGGGCATTCGCCTGCTGCTGCAGGGCAACCAGGCGCCGAGCCTGTCGATCCTGGGCATCGGCAGCCGTGAAGGCACGCCGGTGACCCAGGAAAGCGGCGAATTCCTCAAGGACGAACAAGGCGCAATCCTGGTACCGCGCCTCGACAGCCCGACGCTCAAGGCCTTCGCCAGCGAAATGGGCGGACGCTACCGGGCCGCACGCCTGGACGATAAAGACCTGCGCCAGCTCGGCGTGCTGGACCCGCCCCAAGCCCTGCGCAATGACGGCCAGTTGCTGCACCTCGACACCTGGGCCGACCAGGGTTACTGGCTGCTGCTGCCGCTGTTGCTGCTGGCCGCCTGCGCCGGGCGGCGCGGCTGGTTGTTCTTTCTACCGCTGCTGCTGTTGGGCTCGCCCCAACCCAGCTATGCCTTTGAATTCCAGGATCTGTGGCTGCGTCCGGACCAGCAAGGCCAATACCTGCTCAAGCAGAAACGCCCCGCCGAAGCCGCCGAACATTTCGAGGATGCCCAATGGCAAGGCGTCGCCCTGTACGAGGCCGGCAACTATGCCGAGGCCATCAAGCGGTTTGCCGAGGGTAATGACGCCTATTCCCACTACAATCGCGGCAACGCCCTGGCCAGGTCCGGTGAACTCGAAGCGGCCATCGACGCCTACGAACAAGCCCTGGAAGCCCAGCCCGACCTGCAACCGGCACTGAAAAACAAGGCCCTGGTAGAAGCCCTGATCCAGGAACAGGCAGAACCCGAGCCGCAAACGCAGGCAAAAAACGAGGATGACGAAACCACCCAACCCGGCCAAACTGCGCAACCGGGCGCCACTGGGCAAAATGCCACAGGTGGCGAGCAGTCGTCCCAGGGCCAGGGCGAAGCCGGCAGCGGCGATACCCAGGCCGGCACCCCGCCGCCAGCCGCTGGCAACGACGTGCCGGGCAGCGAGTTGGGCGATGAGCACACCACCACCCCGCCGCTGCTTGCTGCCGACGCCAACCTCGACGGTGAACACCGCCAGGCCCTGGAACAATGGCTGCAGGAGATCCCGGACAATCCCGGCGAACTGCTGCGACGCAAATTCTGGTACGAACAGCAACAGCATCAGGACAAGACTCGATGAGCCGCCGCACCACCCTTCTGCTTCTGCTCGCGTTGTCGGCAGGCCACGCCCAGGCGGCCAGCCTGGTCGCCAGCGTCGACCGCAACCGTCTCAATTCCGGGGAAACGGTGGAACTGACGGTGGAATCCAGCGATGTCACCCAGTTCGGCAAGCCCGACCTGTCGCCCCTGGATGCGCAATTCGAAGTCAGCGGCACGCGCCAGCTCAACCAACTCACGACACTGGGTGGCGATAACCATGCGACCACGCGCTGGATCATTACCCTGCTGCCCAAGCAGAACGGCACGGTGGTGATTCCGCCACTGCAAGTGGGTGAGTACACGACCCAGCCGATCAGCCTGCAAGTGCTGGAAACCACCAGCCAGGACACCAACGCCGAGCTGGCCCCGGTGTTTGTCGAAGCCAACCTCGACCAGACCAGCGTCTATGTGCAGGCCCAGGCATTGTTGACCGTGCGCGTGTACCACTCGGTGTCGCTGTATGACGACAGCAGTCTCACGCCGTTGCAGATCCCCGATGCCCGTGTCGAACAGTTGGGCGAGTCGCGCACCTACGAAAAGGTCATCAACAGCATCCGCCATGGCGTGATCGAAACCCGCTACGCGATCTACCCGCAGCACAGCGGCACCCTGGAGATTCCGTCGCAGACGTTCAGCGCCACGCTGGTGGAGTCGCGTCCGCCCCAGGAAAACACGCTGCAGGGCACCAAGCCCGGCAAGCTGATCCATGTGAGTTCGGCGGCGCTGCCACTGGCGGTCAAGCCCAAGCCCGCGCTGTACCCCGTCGATGCCCCCTGGCTGCCGGCCCGCAGCCTCACGCTCACCGAGAGCTGGAACCCGGAGCCGGAACATGTACAAGTCGGCGACTCCCTGACCCGCAGCCTGACCGTCAAGGCCGAGGGCCTGTCCAGCGCCCAACTGCCGGCCCTGCCCAGCACCGACATCAACGGCCTGCGCCGCTACCCGGACCAGCCGGTGCTCGGCAACCAGACCAGTGACCGTGGCCTGATCGGCAGTCGCGAGGACCGTGAGGCCCTGGTGCCCAACCGGGTCGGCGCCCTGGAACTGCCTGCCGTCGAGGTGGTGTGGTGGAACACCCACGAGGACCATCTGGAACGCACCAGCCTGCCGGCCCGCACCCTGCAAGTGGCCAACAACCCCAGCCTGGCGGTGGACACGCCGGCCACCCCAACCATCATCACCGCACCGGACGACAGCCGCCTGTGGCTGTGGCAACTCAGCACCCTGCTCCTGGCCTGCACCACCCTGCTGGGCTTCGGCCTGTGGTGGCGGGCCCGTCGGCAACCGGCGGTACTGCGCGCCACGCAAACCGGCCCGAGCCCGCGCACCCTGCTCGACGACCTCAAGCGTGCCACCCAGGCCAACGACCCCCAGGCCACCCGCCAGGCGCTGGATGCCTGGGCGCGGCAACAGCCGGAAACGTTGGCGGATATGGCGGCACGGTTCGTGCCGTTGTCGGATGCATTGGATGGGCTCAATGGCGCGCTGTACAGCGAAAGCGGTCAATACTGGCTGGGCGAAGAGCTGTGGCGTGCGGTCAAGGCCATCCCCATGGCCGAGCGCGAGCAGGACCCGGCGACGGACACCACCAGTTTGCCGCCGCTGTATCCCAAATAAGCCCTCCCAGATTTGACTCGTGCTGCCTGGACCTGCATTGTTAAAGGCCAGCAATCCAGAGCCCGTTAAAATTGCAGGACGTGCATTTGATCAGCAACGCCACCACCCTCGCCGACGGAGCGGCGGGCCGCATCCAGGGTGGACACCCTCCTTTGAATATTCCCGCGTGGGGCGTGGAAATAATCAATCAAAGGACATCCACCGTCTAAAGGTTCACGAAGGCGTTAAAGCAGGCCCTACTGATTGGCAGACAATGCCGATGAGCACTCCTGCATCGGCTCCTTATGATGTGGGTTTTCCGGAATCGAACCAGTTGACCATAAACCGCGCGTAATCAGCGCCAGCCTCAGCCAGTTTTTGATCGCGCTTTCCATTGGTCACACTTTCAAGCACTTCCCTGGGAGTCATTGGCTTTTCCTTTGACTCGCTTTTTCTTTCCGGCGTCTGATGATGTAGGGGAGGTAAGGTGAACGAGTAACGAAGGTGATCACCACCGGGATTAGTTTCAATCATATTCAATTTATCCTTCAAACAGTTCATAGGTATCCCACCTTCAGCTGGGACCTGTTTTGAGTGCATGTTCATCAGCGGTCAGTTCCAAGCGCGCCTGGTAACAGGGTATTTACAGGTAAACTCTCCAGCTTTATCGCCCTGCTTTGTTTTCGGCGGCCATTCATCCTCTTTTCCTCTACGGAGTTCGCCTTGCGTCTGTTCCACACCTCCGACTGGCACCTGGGCCAAAACCTCCACGGCCAGGAACGCGACTTCGAACACGCCTGCTTCCTCGAGTGGCTGCTGCGCCAGATCGCGGCCCAGCAACCCGATGTGCTGTTGATCGCCGGCGATATCTTCGACACGGTCAACCCGCCGCTCAAGGCCCAGGAGCGCCTGTACGATTTCATCATCAGCGCCCACGAACAAAACCCCAAGCTGACCATTGTGATGATCGCCGGCAACCACGACTCCGGCTCGCGGATCGAGCTGCCCGCGCCGTTGATGCGGCGCCTGCGCACCCATGCGCTGGGCCGCGTGCTGTGGCTGGACGACGGCCAGCTGGACGCCGAACGCCTGCTGATTCCCCTGCCGGATGCCAAGGGCAAGGTCGCCGCGTGGTGCCTGGCGCTGCCGTTCCTGCGCCCGGCGGAAGTCACCGGTGCCCACCTGGGTGACGACTACCTGCAGGGTATCGGCCAGGTCCATGAATGGCTGATCGCGGCGGCCAACGCCAAACGCAAGAAAGGCCAGGCGTTGATTGCCATCAGCCATGCGCACATGGCCGGCGGTTCGGTGTCGGAAGATTCCGAGCGCAGCCTGATCATCGGCAATGCCGAGGCGCTGCCGGCCAAACTGTTCGACAAAAGTGTCGGCTATGTTGCCCTCGGGCATTTGCACAAGCCGCAAAAGGTCAATGGCGAGGAGCGCATTCGCTACAGCGGCTCGCCGATACCGCTGTCGTTTTCCGAAATTGGCTATAAGCACCAGATCCTCGATGTGACGTTCCAGGGCGAACGACTGGTCAGCGTCGAACCGCTGCTGATTCCCCGCTCGGTCAACCTGCAACGCCTGGAAGCCGCGCCCCTGGCGGACATCCTCAAGGCCCTGGAGGCACTGCCCGACATCGACCTGCTCGCCGAAACCCAGCGCCACCCCTGGCTGGAAGTGCGCGTACGCCTCGACGAACCGCAACCGGACCTGCGCCAGCAAATCGAAACCGCCCTGCAAGGCAAGGCCGTACGCCTGGTGCGCATCGCCGCCGAATACGCCGGCCAAGGCCGCCGCGACGACAGCAACGAAGACGCACTGATCGAACTCGACCAGCTCACGCCCCAGGAATTGTTCAGCCGTGCCTGGCAGGACAGCTACGGCAGTGAAGTGGATGAACAGACCTTGAAGGATTTCGCCGTGCTGCTCCAGGAAGTGCAACAGGCAGGTGAACAGCCATGAAGATTCTTGCCATTCGCCTGAAAAACCTCGCCTCCCTGGCCGGCCCGTTCGAGATCGACTTTACCGCCGAGCCCCTGGCCAGTGCCGGGCTGTTCGCGATTACCGGGCCGACCGGCGCCGGTAAAAGCACCCTGCTCGATGCCCTGTGCCTGGCGCTGTTTGGCGCCGTGCCACGCCTGGGCGATACCGGCCAGGCCAAGATGCCGGATGCCGACAGCGATATCTCCATCGGCGATCCACGCACCCTGATCCGGCGCGGCACCGGTGGCGGCTACGCCGAAGTGGACTTTGTCGGTGTCAGCGGCCGTCGCTACCGGGCGCGCTGGGAAGCCAATCGCGCCCGCGACAAGGCCAGCGGCAAATTGCAGAACAGTCGGCAGAGCCTGATCGACCTGGACAGCGACCAACTGCTGGCGAGCCAGAAGACCGAATACAAGACCCAGCTGGAATTGGCCCTGGGCCTGAACTTCGAGCAGTTCACCCGCGCCGTGCTGCTGGCCCAGAGTGAGTTCAGCGCCTTCCTCAAGGCCAACGACAACGAACGCAGCGAACTGCTGGAAAAGCTCACCGACACCGCGCTGTACACCCAGCTCGGCCGCCGTGCGTTCGACAAGGCCAAGGACGCCAAGGACGCGCACAAACACCTGCAGGACCAGGCCACCGGCGTGGTGCCCCTGGCCCCCGAGGCGCGCGCCGAACTGGACCGGCAATTCGACGCGGCCCAGCAACAGCTCAAGACCCAACAGGCCCAACTCAAGCAATTGGAGTTACAGCACACCTGGCTCAAGGAACTGCGCGAATGGCAGGACCGCCAGCGCAGTGCCACCGAGCAGCTCCAGCGTGCGCAAGCGGAGTGGGACAACCAGGCCACGCAGCGCCAGGACCTGAGCCGCCTCGACCAACTGGCACCGCAGCGCCATCAGTTTGCGCGCAGGGCTGAACTGCTCACCTTGCTGACGCCACTGGCCGCGCAGATTCAGCAGTACACCGAGCAACAGGCTGAACTGCAGACCCGCCAGGCGCAACTGCAACAACAGCAGACCGCGGCCCAGACGGCGCTGGTTGACGCACAGCAGCAACAAACTGCCGCCGCGCCCCTGCTACGCCAAGCCTTCGATGCGCAAAACACCCTCGCCCACCTGACCGAGAGCCTGGGCAAATTTGCGTCTGAAAAACAGTTGGCGCAAACCGCCTGCACTGAAGGTCAAGCCAACTTGAATGGCTTGCTCGACAAGCAAAAACAAGTCGACGAGCGCCTGCAACGCCTCGCCGCCGAACTGGAGCGCAGCAGCGCCCTCGCGCCGCTGGGCGATGCCTGGAACGCCTACCGCGATCGCTTGCAACAGTTGATGCTGATCGGTAATCGCCTGAAAAAAGGCCAGGCCGAACTGCCAGACCTTGAACAGCGTGCTACCAGCGCCGCAGAAAAATTTGCCCAGCAACGCGAAGCCCTCGACCTGCTGTATCAAGAAGCCGGCGCCGAACCCCATGCCGTGGCCGAACAGGTGCAACTGCTGGCCAGCCTGTTGCAGGACAATCGCAAGCAGCAGCGCGCCTTCGAAGACCTGTCACGCCTGTGGGACAGCCAGCAGCAGTTGGAGCAGCAATCCGTTGCCCTCACGCAAAAGCTCGCCGATGCCGCCCGGCAACGCGACCAACTGAACCAGACCGGCCTGCAAACCAAGGCCGAGCTGGCCGTGGCTGAACAGACCCTGACGGTGACCAAGCAACTCTTGGAGCGTCAGCGCCTGGCCCGCAGTGCCAGCGTCGAGGAATTGCGCGAACAATTGCAGGACGGCCAGCCCTGCCCGGTGTGCGGCAGCCACGAGCACCCGTACCACCAGCCCGAAGCCTTGCTGCAGAGCCTCGGGCGCCACGACGACAACGAAGAGGCCACGGCGCAGAAAGCGGTCGATACCCTCAAGGAAAAACTCACCGAACTGCGCGGTGAAGTCGGCGGCCTGATCGCCCAGCAAAAAGAATTCCTGCAACAACAGGAACAGCTGGTCACCCAACAGCAGGCGCTCCAGCCCAGCCTGGACGCGCACCCACTGGCAGCCTCGCTGTTCAATCAGGACGCAGCCAAACGCAGCCATTGGTTGGCCCAGCAACTCAGCCAACTGAGCCAAAGCATCACCCAGGACGAACAGCGCCAGGGCGCCCTGCTCAACCTGCAGCAAAACGCCGGGCGCTTGCAGCAACAACTGCAAGCCGCCCAGGACGCGAGCCAGCAGGCGCGCCAATTGCTGGTGGACCAGCAGCGCGAGCTGTCCAACGACCGCGAGCGCCTCGACGAAGAACTCAACGCCTTCGCCAGCCTGCTCCCCGCCGACACCCTGGAAGGCCTGCGCAGCGACCCGGCCGCGACCTTTATGCAGTTGGACCAGCAGGTCAGCCAACGCCTTGAACAACTGGGCCATCAGAAGGATGAGCTGGCCGAGCAGCAGGAACGCCAGCAGGCCATCGAGAAAGAACAGACCCATCAACAACATCGCCAACAGCAACTCGAGGCCCTGAACCAGCAATTTACCGAGCTGGCCACGCAGCAGCAGGCCGCCCAGGAAAAACTCGGGGCCTTACTGGGCGAGCACGCCAGCGCCGAACACTGGCAACAGCAACTGGAACAGGCCGTGGAGCAGGCACGCCAGAGCGAGACGGACGCCAACCAGCAGTTGCAGGACATCCGCAACCAACTGATCCAGCTGGCCGCCGACCTCAAGGCCCAGCAGGAGCGCAAGCAAGCTTTCGAAGCCGAACAGCACAGCCTCGATGCCCGCACCACCGAATGGCGCGCCCTGCACCCCGAGCTGGATGACGAGGGCCTGGCGCGTCTGCTGGCGTTCGATGACACACACATCGCCACGCTGCGCGAGCATCTGCACAGCAGCGAAAAAGCCGTCGAGCAAGCCAAGGTATTGCTGCTGGAACGCGAACAACGCCTCGCCGAACACCAGGCCCTGCACAACGGCAACCTGGACGCCGAACAACTCGACGGCGCCCTGGCTGCGCTCAATCAACACTTGGCCGACGGCGAAAAACACTGCGCCGAACTGCGCGCGCGCCAGTCCGAAGACCAGCGTCGCCAGGACGCCAACAGTGCCCTGGCCGAACAGATCGCCAAGGCCTATGACGAGTGGCAACGCTGGGCACGCCTGAACGCACTGATCGGCTCGGCCACCGGCGACACCTTCCGCAAGATCGCCCAGGCCTACAACCTCGACCTGCTGGTGCACCATGCCAACGTGCAACTGCGTCAACTGGTGCGCCGCTACCGTCTCAAGCGCGGCGGCAGCATGTTGGGCCTGCTGGTGATGGACACGGAAATGGGCGATGAACTGCGCTCGGTGCATTCGTTGTCCGGCGGCGAGACGTTCCTGGTGTCCCTGGCCTTGGCCCTGGGCCTGGCATCGATGGCCTCCAGCACCTTGAAGATCGAATCGCTGTTTATCGACGAAGGCTTTGGCAGCCTCGACCCCGAGTCCCTGCAATTGGCCATGGACGCCCTCGACGGCTTGCAGGCCCAGGGGCGCAAGGTGGCGGTGATCTCCCACGTGCAGGAAATGCACGAGCGCATCCCGGTGCAGATCCAGGTCAAGCGCCAGGGCAATGGCCTGAGCACCCTGGAGGTCAAGTGAGCGAGGCGTTGCTGTATTCGTTCCGGCGCTGCCCCTATGCGATGCGCGCACGCCTGGCGCTGCGCTACTCGGGGGTGGCGGTGCGGATTGTCGAGGTGAGCCTCAAGGCCAAGCCGGCGGAGATGCTGGCACTGTCGCCCAAGGGCACGGTGCCGGTGCTGGTGGTGGATGGCGTGGTGATCGACGAGAGCCTGGCAATCATGCAATGGGCCTTGGCCCGGCATGATCCGGATAACTGGTTATTGCAGGGGGATCCGGCGGTACTTGAGCTGATCGCCGAGAACGATTCAACCTTTAAACATCACTTGAATCGATACAAGTACCCCGAACGCTATCCCGAGCAGCCGGTGGAACACTATCGAGCCGAAGGCGAGGTGTTCTTGCAGAAGCTCGAGGGGTTGCTGGCCACTCGCGCCTATCTGCTGGCCGACCACCCTGGCCTGGCGGACATGGCGCTCGCGCCGTTTATACGGCAGTTTGCCCACGTGGACCGCGAATGGTTTGCCGGTACGCCGTACAAAGCGTTGCAACGCTGGTTGGAAGAATTCCTGCAATCGCCCCTGTTTATCGGCGTGATGGCGAAGACTTAGCCTTCGATCAGACTCAACAACCGCTCGCGAGCGATCTCCGGTTCGCCGTCCGTCAACTGCACGGATGACAGGATCGGGGTGGAATAAAGGGCGAGGATAAGTGCGGCGAGTCGAAGTGCCATGCTGTCGATTCCATGAAAGAGCGCGTCAATATTTAAGCGTCAATTTAAACACATGGCAATGCGCCATTACCTCATTTTTTTCTTCGACAGCTGCTCAAACGCCAAACCACTCGAACGCGCGTTTACGTTCCAGTGGTTTGGCGTCTGCTTGTGTGCAGGGTCAATCAGCGCTCATTGCTGGGTCTTGTGATCCAGGGCGGCGTAGAAGTTGGCGCTTTGTTGCAGGTATTTCTGGGTGTAGGCGCTGGTGCTGGATTTTTTGCCGCTGACTTCCACGCTGGCGGCGGCAGGCAGGGCGACGGTGGCGGAAACGGCGGAGGCGGCGATGACGGAGAAGAGATTCAAGTTCATGTCGGTAACCCTTGTGTTCGTTCGGTTGGATGGCCGGGGAAGGCCTTGGAACCCAACTTACGCCCGAGGATTGAACCTTAGAAATGCTTTGAAACAGTAGCCGCTATTAATACAATTAATACTAAGGGTCAGGCCCCGCATGGCGGGGCCTGTGGCTTATTGACGCACCAGAAACTTGAGGTCGCTGGGGGCATCGATCGGCAGTTTCTGCACGGTTTTACCCAGCAGGCCGGTCTTGGGGTCACGTTCGACCACCACGATTTCGTTGCTCTTCTGGTTGGCGATCAGCAGGAACTTGCCGCTCGGATCGAGGCTGAACTCCCGCGGGTGGTCGCCTTCGACGCTGCGGCGCTGCAGCTCCGTGAGGTGGGCGGTGGCCGGGTCCACGCCAAATACGATGATCTGGTTGGCGGTGCCGCGATTGCTCACGTACAGGAACTTGCCATCGCTGGAGGCGTGCAGTGCGGCGCCGGCCTTGTCGGATACCGGTTGGCCGGCGGCGAAGTCCACCAGTTGGGTCTGGCTGAGCTTGCCATCGGTGTAATCGAAGACCGCAACCTGGGCGCTCATCTCGGTGGTCAGCCAGGCATGCTTGCCATCGGCGCTGAACAACAGGTGACGCGGGCCGCTGCCCGGTGGCAGTGGCACAAAGGCCGGATCGGCCGGGGTCAGCGGCAGCTCGTGGTTGGCCTTGGGGTCGTAGCGATAGGCGAACAGCTTGTCCGCCCCCAGGTCCTGCACAAACACGTACTTGCCATCCGGCGACGACACCACCGAATGCACATGGTTGGAGGCCTGGCGCTCAGGGTTCACGCGACTGGCCGGGTGTGCACTCAACTGCACCGGTGCCGACAGCTTGCCCTCGGCATCCACCGGCAGCACCGCCAGGCTGCCGCCCGGATCTTCCAGCACCGAATAGTTGGCGACGAACAGGTAGCGCCCATCCGCCGCGACGCTGGAATGGGTCGGCTCGTTGCCCAGGCTCTGCACCTGATTGACCAGGGTGAGCTGATGATTCTTCGGGTCGATGCGGTAGCTGCTGACGCGGCCGACCGGGTCTTGCTGGCCCGGGCCGTTTTCATTGACCACAAACAGGTGCTTCTGGTCTTTGGAGACCGTCAGCCACGAAGGGTTGGCGGACTTCGCCGCCAGTACCGGCTTGCCTTGGAACTGGCCGGTGCGGCTGTCGAATTGCAGGCGATAAATGCCTTCGCTGGAGCCGGCGGTGTAGCTGCCCACCAGCAACTCATAGGTGTCCGCCGGTGCAGCCTGCACCGACATCGCACCCACACTGCCGGCCATCAGCAGCGGCCAGAATTTACGCATCATCATGCTCGTCTTCCTCGTCGTTATTGTTGCCGGTGAAGGCGGCCATGCACACCAGGCGGTGCTCGCCCGAATCACCGGTGAGGGTCCAGCTTTGCAAGGCGTCATCGAAGGTTGCGGCCTGCACCTGCACCAGGCTGAAGGACCAACGTTTCTCGGCCCGGCCGTCCATGCTCTTGATCAGCAACTGTTGATCGTCGAGGCTGAAATCAAAGGCATGCAGCCCATCGATTTCGAGCATGTCGCTGGTGTGGAGTTCAGTAAGCAGGGAAGCGGCAGTCATCAGGCTCATTCATCGCTGGAAAAAACGCTGATGATAGGCCAATCCGGCCACGCCGTCGTGTCGCGATAGCGGGCTACCGCACGGCAGCGGCCGGCGCTTGCCATTCTGGGGGCGAACTCCCCACAGAATGGAATCTCCTATGCCAGACACTTCAAACGCCCCGCCGACAGGGCCGCTGCACTTCGCCCACCGCAGCAACACCCCGGCCCTCGCGGTCACCCAGCAGTTCGCCACACGCCCGACGTTACGCCAGGTGGTCGAACGGCACCTGCACGAACGCCTGCAGGAACAGTTCCCGGCACTGCCCCTGGACCTGCCCACCCTCAAGCTGGCCACCCCCAACCAGCGGCGCGGCTGGGACCTCAGGCGCTTGACCGATGTGGTCCTCGAGCACCTGGGCAATGGTACGGCCCTGAACCTGACGCAGGTGGTCGACCAACGCCGCTGCTTCCTGTCCCAGCGCCCGCCCTCACGCTTGACCTATGAGGCCAATGGCCCCCGCGAGCCGGACATGGCGGTGATCGAACGGCTGATCCTGGACCTGGCCTTCACCCTGCCCATCGCTTTTCAGCAAACCCTGGCCACCTATTGGAACGGCGCTGCCGACACCGGTAGCAGCCGCTGGCAATGGCTTGGCGATCTACTGGCGGACACCCTCAAAAGCAGCGCCAGCCTGCTGCCCGCCGGCACGCCTCGGAACATGCTGGACAGCGTGACCCGCCAGCCTGACCGACGTGAACGCCAGGCCGGGCCCAACGGATTTGTGCATGCTTACTGCCTGGAAGCCTGTGTGATCCGGCACGGCCGTGAAGCCCGCCTGCTGAGCAGCGACCTGCTGTTGGTGCAAGGCCACCAGGCCTTGCTGTGCCAGGCGTCGGGCAGCGTCGAGCCATTCGCCTCACTGGAGGTCTTCACCCAGGCCTGGGGCCAGCGCCTGAGCCAGCGGTTGCAGGTCGACAAGGTGGTGGTCAGGCGCTACGAGCCCGATGGCAATCTCTTCGATACCCAGGCCGCCCTGTTGCTCAACCAGCAACTGGATGACCTCGAAGCCATCGCCCTGCCCGCCTCCGACGGCGTGCGCAGCCTGGAGCAGCGTTTTGCCCTGGCGACAGACCCCAGCGCCGCCTTTGTCGCTGCGCCGGCACCCGACCCGACACATCAGGACGCCATCCAGACGGCGTTGCCCGCCTGGCTGCAGAGCGCCAATGCCCAGCAGCGTTTCGCCTATCGCCAAGGGCTGTTGGAACAGGCCCGCCTGCAACGCCTGCAGGCCGGGGCGTCGTTCCTGGACGGGGTCGAGAGCCTGCCGGCCTTTGCCTCCCGCACCCTGCGCGAGCAGATGCGCCGCGACCACCCTGGCGCCAGCGTGGAACCGGACAACCTGCGGCTGACCTTCCACGTCCCGGTGGGTGACCTGCACAGCGGCTACCTGGCACCGGTGACCCTGGGCCTGACCGAGCTGGCGATCAAGAACCTCGCCGCCGCGCCGCACGGCCGCATGACCCTGCAGGACACTTCCGGGGCCGTCCTCCCGGCCTGGCTGACCGAGGACTATATCCTCGGGGAAAAAGGCCTGTTCCACAGCACGCCCGGCCTGATCCGCCAAGTGGATATCGGCCGGCGCTACCCGCAACAGCTGCGCGACCTGCTGCTGGGCGACACCCCGCAGGTACGCCGGCGTGAGACGCTGTTCGGCCAGGCGCTGACCGTGCAACTGCCGCACCAGGCCCTGGAATTGGCGATTCGCGGGCAACAGGGCTTCAACTTCCTGGGGTATCGCTACGTCAAGGCGGTGCTGCACGCCAGCGCGGCGGGGCGCGTGGTCGACACCCTCGACATCGTGATGCGCCCGCTGGCCTTCGCCCGCAAGCCCGCTGCCGTGCCGGATATCGTCGGCAACATGTTTATCATCGAACCCCGTGACATCGACGCCGGGCCGTCGATTCTCTATCGCCCGCTGTACTCTGACGCGTTGCAGCAATTCGCCAGCCGCGCGGCCCTGTTCGACGCCATCGCCCAGCCCGGTGCACTGCAAGACAGCGTGCTGGCCTGGATGAGCGACAAGGCCCGGCCGATCTACAGCCACGGCGGCTTCCGCAGCCCGCATATCCTGCGCTTCGGCCAGGGCGACGACACGGTGCAGTGGCCGGCGCCGCCGCCCGCGCAGTTGGTACAGGAGTTCAATGGCAGCGAAGTCGAGGGTTCCCTGGCGCAATGCCTGGCCACCGGCAACCTGACCCAGTACCTCTACGGCAGCAACGCCCGGGCGCTGGTGGACCTGGCGGATCGCGACGCGGTGTCCAATGCCGAAAGCCGTTGGGCGGTGTTGCTCGAAGGTGGCTGGCTGCTGTTCAACGCCCTGCTCTTGCCGCTGCTGCGCGGGCCGGCGCTGGTTGCAGGCTGGATGGTGCAACTGGCGGTCAGCCTGCGGCACGATATGGCCGCCCTGCACGGCGACGACGCCGCCGCCCGCGAACTGGCCTGGGTCGACGTGCTGCTCAACATCGGCCTGATCCTGCTGCACATGGCCCCCCGGCAACACCCGACCCTCGAGTTACCCTCGGAGCCCGCCTTACCGGCCACCCTCGCGGCCCTGCAGCGCCCGCCAGGCCTTGCGCCCCGTCCGGCCACACCAGTGGAACTGGGCCCGGTGGGCCTGCCCGCAGAGCCGCCGGCCGGCGACCGCACCCTGGTCGACTTTGTCCATTCCAACGCCCGCGACGCCAGCCGCCGGCGCCTGCTCGAAGCCCTGCGCGAACTGCATGTGCCATGGCCGGTGCCGGCCCCCGAGCCGCTGGACGCCGGCATGTTCAAAGGGCTGTATCGCATCGACCAGCAATGGCATGCCTCGGTGGGCGGCCTGCTGTTTCGGGTAAACATCGCCGCGGACCTGGGTGAGGTGTGGCTGATCCATCCGCAGAAACCGCAGCATCCAGGCTTCGTGCTGGTGCGCAATGCCCAGGGCCAATGGGGCCTGGACCTGGGTCTTAAACTGCGCGGCGGCGGGCCGAAAAACCGCCTCAAGGCCAAGCTGGCCCACATCGACCAGCAGCGCACCCAAGCGTCGGAGGAGATCAATCGCATCAGTGATGAGGTCAGCGGCCTGATCAAACGCCTGCAGCCTATCGACCAGGTGCTGGATGCCGCCCGGCAGAAGTTCGAGCAGGCCCATAACGCCCTGGGTCTGGCCCGCACCCGCTTGCGCAGCGCACCTGACGACCCGGCGCGGGTGGCCGAGCACCTCGCCAGCGTCGCCCAGCGCTCCCGGGCCAGGGCCGGGTTCCAGGTGTTTCAGGAGCGCTTCGATGCGGCCGCCGCCGAGTTGCTGCAACAACGGCGCGCCTTGATCGAGGCCTACGGGCGGATGAAAGCCGTGGACAGCCGCTTCGACTACGAAGGGCAATGTGTGGAGCAATATCAGTCGATCCTGGCCACCGATGAAATTCGCGTCAGCCAGTTGTCGTCCCTGTACCTGGCCACGTTTGTGTCCGAGCAGGGCGAATCGCTGATCGAGCTGCAAGGCAGCGCCCAGGATGTGCAGGCGCTGCGCTATGTCAACGACCTGCTGGAAACCAACTTTGCCGTGTCCGAGCGCCATGCCCAGGCGATGATTGCCATCGAGGACACCCTGGAGGCGATGGCCGCACGCTTGAAAACCGGCGCGGCCCAGCGCCTGAATTACCTCAACGGGCATCCCAAGCGCCGGTTCTACAACCGCCTCAATGCCACCCTCGAATCCCTGGATGTGCTCACCGAGTTGAGCATCGACCGGACGATCCCGGCCAGCACCCCGCAGGAGCACTATTTCCTCGCGCGCCATGGGCACCTGCAATCCTCCCTGTCTCCCTGGAAGACTCCCACCTGGACCTGCTGACCACCGAAGGTTTCACCACGACCGAACGCAAGGAGGTGCTGACCAACCTGGTCAGGCACTACAACCGGCGCCTGCAGATTTACCAGAGCCTGCTGGAACTCGATTCGCCCCTGGCGCACCCGCGCTACATGCCGCTGCTGATCGAGCGGTTGAACACCGTGCGCGACAGCGCCGAGGCCGACCTGGCGGCGCTGCTGCGCGAAGATGAATTCCTGCCGCCGCAACCGGGGGCCTTCAAACCGGTACAGGCTCCGTCAAGAACCAAACGGGTGTTCAAGTCGCGGGACAAGGGCCCCCTGGTGGGTGACCTGGAACCGGCGCAGCGTGACCAGCCCTTCCCCACCATCGTGACCCGCAACCCCATTACCCAGCAGGTCAGCGGGCGCTTTATGGAGCACCCCAACGAGGGTTGGGTGGAAATTGTCGAGGCCAGGCCCAGCCGTCCCGCCGAGCCACCCCAGGCACCGGCGCTGTCCACACTGCGCGCCCAGGCGCAACGGTTGCAGGAAGAAGTGCCGGCCATCGAGCGCTCCATCGACTTCCAGAAACGCAAACTCAGCGACCCGACGCGTCGCGATGACCTCAACCCGCGTGACTGGCACGACATGCTCGCGCACCAGGCCGAGCGCCTCGACAGCGTCGCGACAGAATTGTCCAGCCACGCGGCCGACAAGCCGGACGTGCTCCAGACCGTCGAGCGCCTGCGCCTGCGCGCCGAGGATTTGCGCACCCAAGGCCGCCGGCATTGCATCGAGGGTTACAAGGCCCAGCGCCCGCGCCAGGAAAACATCGAATTCCTGCGCGCCCATGCCGCCGTCGACATCGGCCTGGTCCACGGCCCGCAACGCACCGCCGCCAAGGACTATGTGTCGGAGTTCGCCGTGCGCGAGAAAAACCGCCTCACGGTGCTGTGGTATGCGCACTTTCACTACAGCCAGGCCGACAGCCCGCCGGGCGCTTATACGGCGGCCCACCTCAAGCGCCCCGAACAGCGTTTTGTCACCCTCCGGGACCTGATCGCCCAGGCCGGGGCAGATAACCGAAGCATCGTGCGCGACCTGTACAACCCGATCACGGCACCGCTGGATCAGCGTCTGTTCCTGAGCCTGCTGCCCGCCTGAACCCCCGCCATGCATGGCATCGCCTGAAAAGGATTTTTATGCAACTACCTGACCCTATTGCCCACGCCGTCAGCGCACGCTTCACCCAGCGCCCGGCGCTGGAAACCGTGATTCGCGAGCAACTCGCCACGGCCATCGGCGCCACGTACCCCAGCCTCAGCCTGGACCTGCGCCGCACCCGCCTGGCCCGGCCACAACGCCGCGGCTGGCTGCTGCAACCCTTTATGCCGGTGGTCCACGATGCCCTGGCCAGTGGTGCGCCATTGGATTTCAGCGAGGTCAACGGCTCGCCCTGGTACCTTTCGGACGAGCCACCCAAACGCCTGAAACTGCCCGGCCTGACCGAGGAAAAACTCGACATGCAGGTCATCGCGAAGCAGGTCGGCGAACTGCCGCAAACGCTGCCCATCGCCCTGCAGAATGCGCTGGCGGCGTATTGGGACACCGGCCCCTGGCACTGGCTGGCCGGCGTCTTGCGGGACACCCTGCGCATCGGCGCCCTGGGCCAGGCCGGCCTGGACCAACCCGCCAGGGAAACCCTGGAACAATTGATCGACTGCCCTGACCGCGAGGCCCGCCTTGCGCGGCATGGGGTGAATGCGGTGTTTGCCTACGCCCTGCAAGCCACCCTCACCCACGCCGAACGCTCGGTCACACGGATGGGGCCGCAGCTGGCATTGATTCGTGCCGTCAACAGCAAGGTCTCGGTGGTGCTGTGTGACCCGCAGCACACCGCCGAGGTTTTCCCGAGCATGGACGCCCTGATCCAGGCCTGTGGCCAGCGACTGGGCCGCCAGTACCAGGTCGACGACATCCTGATTCAACGCTACGAGCCCGATGGCGATATCTTCGAGCACCAGGCGTCGATGATCCTCGATCGCCAGCTCGAAGACCTCGGCAACCTGCGCCTGCCCACCGGCCAGCCGTTCAGTACCTGGCAGGCGCTGTACGCCGAGATCACCGACCCGGGGCGGTTTTTCCGCGACACGCCAACCGCCCCGCCCCAGACCCTGGACACCCTGCGCCAGCACCTGCCGGCCTGGCTGCGCGACGCCGATGCCGACGACCAGGCCACGTACCGGCGCTACGCCCTCGCCATGGCCGGCGCCAAACGGCGCGCGGCGGGGCGTACGGCCTTCAGCCAGATCGATGACCTGCGCACCTACACCGTCAAGGCGTTGTTGCAGGCCTTGCAGCAGGATGCCGTGACCCTGGGCAGCTCGGCCCTCGCATTGCCTTCCGTCGGCGCCTTGCACCCCGATGACCTGCAACTGACCTTCACTATTGCCGCCGGCTACCCAGGTACGTCAGGGATCATTCGCCATGAACGCATGAGCCTGACCGACCTGGCCATCGACAACTTGTCCAGCCGTCCCAGCGGCAGCGTGACCCTCACCCACCGCCACGGCCTGCCCCTGCCGGCCTGGCTGACCGCCGACTACCTGATGGGAGCCGACGGCCCGGTGGCGCGCGTGGACATCGGCCAGCACTACCCGCGGCTGCTGGAGGCCCACTGGCTGGGGGAAAGCCCCGAGGCACTCCGGCGCGAAACCCTGTTCGCCCAACAACAGGCCGTGCAGTTGCCGTTGCTGGCCCTGGAATTGGCCCTCAAGCAGCAAGCCGGCCTGAGCGCCCGGGGCGCACGCCTGGTGGCGGCACTGATGGAGCCCGAAGCCACCAACCAGAAGGTCGACCAGCAGCCGGTGGTGATCCGTCACCTGGCCCTGCTGTCGGCATCCGGCGCCCATCCGGACACGGTCAGCGCCATGTACCTGATCGAGCCGCAGGACATCGGCGGCGGCCCCCATGTGTTGTATCGCCCGCTGTACGCCGAGGCGCTGCAGGAATTTGCCAGCCGTGAGGCGCTGCTGGAGGCCATCGCCGAAACCGGGCCGCTGCAGGACAGCGTATTGACCTGGCTGAGTGACAGGGCCCGGCCGATCTACGCCAATGGCGGGTTCCGCGAGCCCCACTCATTGCGCTTTGGCCAGGGCGACGAGTTTGCCCCCTTGCACAGGCCAGCGCCGGCCACCCTGGCCGCCGATGGCATCAATGACGAGTTGCAGCAGTGCCTGGTGACCGGGCGCCTGATGACGTACCTGTACAGTGATCACGCCCGGGCCCTGATCGAACAGGCCAACCGCGAATCGGTGTCCAACAGCGAAAGCCGCTGGCAGGTGCTGCGCGAAGGCAGCAGCCTGTTGTTCGGCAACCTGTTGCTTCCGCTGCTGCGTGGGCCGGCCATGCTGACCGGCTGGCTGTGGGGCCTGATGGCCAGCCTGGGCGAGGACATTCCGGCACTGGCCTCCGAAGACCCGCAAGCGCGCGAACTGGCCAGCGTCGACCTGCTGCTCAACCTGGGGTTGCTGTTGTTCGAAGCCGTGCCCGCGATCACCGCCGCGCCCCCCGCGCTGGCGGCGGGGCTCAAGGACCAAGCGTTGCCCCCGCCCCTGGCCCCGTGGGTCGCCGAGCAGTGGCCGCAACCGCCCCCGCCCGCCATCCGCGAAGGCGCGGTTATCCTGCCCGGTGCGCTGGAGCGGGTGGACAACACCGTACTGGACTTGAGTTTTACCCAGGCTCGCTCGCGCCTGACCACGATCCAGCGCCGCCGCCTGGCCAGCTTCAGCACCCCACGCCCGACGCCCCTGCCCCAACCGGTGTTGAACGGGCCACGCCGGGGGCTTTACCCCGTCGAAAACCGCTGGCATGCCCTGGTGGACAACCAGTGGCTGCAAGTTGCCCTGGAGCCGGAAGGCGATATCCGCGTGGTGATGCCTGGCGACGCCAGCCTCAACGGCCCGTACTTGCGCAGCGACGGCCACGGGGAGTGGTCGGTAGACACCCGCCTGCGACTGCGTGGCGGCATGCCGCCGAAACGGATTGCCGCCGAACGCCAGCGCCAGGCGCAACGCATCAGCGAACTGAAGAAGAGTTTCGAACAGTTCATCCAGGGCCAGGTGGCCATGCAGGGACGGCTCGACGTGATCCTGGCGGTGATGACCAGAACCGCCGAAGACTCGCGCTTCAGCGAAGCGCAACACGCCGACAGTCGCCAACGATTCGATACCGCACTGCAGGAACAGACCCAGGGCTACCAGCAGCAACTGGACAGCCTGCCGGAACGCAGCAGGCTGGGGATTGCCCTGCCGCCCCGGTCGGTGGCGAGCCTGTTGGAAAATGTCATCAACAACGTGCGCAAACACGTGGTGGTGGCCGAAAAAGACCGCGCGGCGCTCTACCGCAGCCACCCTCACTTCACTACCAAGGGCGGCCGCCTGGCCGAAGCGGTGCTGACCGATTTCCCGGCCTACCGCCAGTTCATTCGCGCAATGATTGCCATCAATGAGCGCTCGGTGCGCTGGCTCGAACTGCGCGATCGCTACCTCGAGCAGCTGTTCAACCTCGGCACTGCCAGCGCGGAAGACTACATTCGCCTGACCGCGGAACGCCCCCAGGAAATCAGCGTGCTGGCCGTCAAGGACCTGCTGATGCGCAACTACGAACTGATGACCCATAAACACCCTGGTCATCCCTTGGTGGAGGTGCTGATCGATATCCTTGAGCCGCTCCAGGAACACTTGCGTACCCAGGCCGACCTGAACGACCTGGAACTGTCGGCAGAGGAACGCGTCAACGTGCTGGAAAGCCTGGTGGAGCACTATGGCCGGGGGCTGGACTCGTTGCAGGGGGTTGGGATCGTCAACGCCGATGAGTTCGATGGCGACTATTTCGCCAAGCTGGTCAAGCTGGTGCAGGCGCTGTACGAGGAGGCCGCCAGTCAGTTGGCCAGCGAAATCAAGCCGCTTGCCCTGCCCGCCCCGCGCCCGAGCCGGCGCAGCCCGACGGCGGTGGGGAGACCGCAGAAAAAGGTCATCCGCACCTCGAAAAAAGGCACCTTTATCGGCGAGGTCAAACCGCTGGGCACGCTGGAAACCGTGGAGGTTCGCTCGGAAGTCACGGGCGAGGTGCTGGGCACCTACTCGCAACGGGGCGAACAATGGATCGAGTTCAAGGAGTCGCCGCCCTCACCTACCGCGCCGGCTCCCCGCAGCCTGAGCCTGGTCAAGGGGGAAGCGCGCAAACTGCTGGGCATGCTGGAAGAGCACCTGAAACGCGGCGATCAATACAAGAAAATCTCCAGGCATCCGGAAGAGGTCCAGGAGGTGCTGCAGTATGAGTCGGTGCGCTACGACAAGTTGGCGACCGAACTGCATCAGGCCATCCAGGCCCAATCGGCCGAGGCCCGCACGCTCGCGGACCAGAACCTGGAGCGTGACATGCGCCAGGCGGCGGCACGCCTGAGCGAGCGCGGCCTGGCCCTGCGTATTCAACTGTGCCTGGAGCTCCCCCCCACCCACGGCAACCTGGAATTCCTGATCGAACAAAAGCGCGCGAACATGGCGCTGCTGGGCGAACGCATTCAACTGATCGGCGACCGCCGGGACTTTGTCCAGGAATACGCAATCAACGACCAGGGTGGCTACCCCTTGTGGTACGCCCACTTCCACTACCCGGCAGCCGACACGCCCAAGCTGGCCTACACCGCCGCCCACCTGAAGACCCGCGAACAGCGCCGGGTCAGTTACTACTCGCAACTGGCCAGGGCCCAAAGCCCCCAGGCCGTGGTGGATGTGCATCGTGGCTTGATCGGCAAGGCGCTGGCGCAGCGCTGGTTCCTGCCGCTGGCCCGCTGACAGGACTGTGGCGAGGGCGCTTGCTCCCGTTGGACTGCGCAGCAGTCCCATTGTTGGGGCCGCTTCGCGGCCCAGCGGGAGCAAGCTCCCTCGCCACCACAGTTCGCTCGCTGCTCTTTAGCCAGGCTCAGTGGGCAAACAACGAGTTACCCTTCTGCCCCGCCAGCTTCTCGGGCTTGATCAGGAAGCGTGCCAGCGCCGGCAGCAGCCACAACGCACCGAACATGTTCCACAGCAGCATGAAGGTCAGCATCAGGCCCATGTCGGCCTGGAACTTGATCGCCGAGAAGATCCAGGTGCACACGCCGATGGCCAGGCACAGGCCGGTAAACAGCACGGCCTTGCCGGTGGACTTGAGCGTCTGGTAATAGGCTTCCTGCAACGGCAAACCGGCACGCAGGAAACTTTCCAGGCGGCTGTAGATGTAGATGCCGTAGTCCACGCCGATCCCCACCCCCAGGGCCACCACCGGCAAGGTCGCGACCTTGACGCCGATGCCCATGAACGCCATCAGCGCGTTGCCCAGCACCGAGGTCAGCACCAGCGGCAGCACGATGCACAGGGTCGCCGCCCAGGAGCGGAAGGTGATCATGCACATGGTCGCCACGCACAGGTACACCAGGATCAGGATGGTCAGCTCCGATTCCTTGATCACCTCGTTGGTGGCCGCCTCGATCCCGGCGTTACCGGCAGCAAGGATGAATTCCAGGCCGTCCTTGTTGTTCTCCTTGGCGAAGTCCTGTACCGCATGCACCGCGCGGTCGAGGGTCTCGGCCTTGTGGTCATTGAGGAACACCAGCACCGGCGCCAGGGAGCAATTGTTGTTGTACAGGCCGTCGGCGCGGGCGATGGAGTTGTTCAACACGTCGGGGTTGCGCGACAGGGTTTCCCATTTCAGGTTGCCCTCGTTCATGCCCTTGATCATCTGCTTGGACACGGTCACCAGCGAGATGGCCGACTGCACGCCCTCGGTGTTCTGCATCTTCCACATCAACTGGTCGATGGGCGCCATGGCTTCATAGCGCGAGCAACCTTCGGCCTTGGTCTTGACCATCACCACCAGCACGTCGGAGCTGGTGGAGTAGTTGCTGATGATGAAGTTGTTGTCCTTGTTGTAGCGCGAGTCCGGGCGCAGCTCCGGCGCGCCCTGGTCGAGGTCGCCGATCTTCAGGTTCTGGCTGTACCAGAGGCCGCCGCCAAAGGCGACCAGCGCGAGCAGGACCGAGACCGGCGCGACTTTGGGGCTGGCGAATTTCGACAGCAGGCGCCAGAACGGATGTTCTCGGTGCGCGTCCTTCTTGCTCCGGGCGATGGCCCGCTTGCTGATACCCGCATAGGAAATCGCCACCGGCAGCAGGATCAGGTTGGTGAACACGATCACCGCCACGCCGATGGACGCGCCGATGGCCAGTTCGCGGATCACGCCGATATCGATAATCAGCAGGGTAATGAAACCCACCGCATCCGCCAGGATCGCGATCATCCCCGGCAGGAACAGTTGCCGGAAGGTGCGCCGCGCGGCCGTCAAGGCGTTGTCCGCCTCGCTGGATTGCAGGGCGATACCGTTGATCTTCTGCACACCGTGGGAAATCCCGATGGCGAAGATCAGGAACGGCACCAGCATCGAGTACGGGTCCAGCCCGAAGCCGAAGAAGTGCATCAGGCCGAGTTGCCAGACCACCGCCACCAGTGTGGTGCTCAACACGGCGATGGTGCTGCGCAGGCAGTTGGTGAACCACAGCAATAGAACCAGGGTGATGACGAAGGCAACGCCGAAGAACAGCACCACCATCACCAGGCCGTCGATCAGGTCGCCGACCTTCTTGGCGAAGCCGACGATGTGGATCTTGACGTTGGGGTTCTGGGCTTCGAACTTGTCGCGGATCTTGTCTTCGAGTTCATGGGAGAACTTGCGGTAATCCAGGGCCAGCAGCTTGCCCTGGTCCTGCGGGTCCGGGTAGGACTCCAGCAGCGGGATGTCGACGATACTCGACTTGAAATCGTTGGCCACCAGCCGTCCGACCTGGCCGGACTTAAGCACGTTATTGCGCAGTTGATCGAGGCTTTGCGTCGAGCCGTTGTAGCTCTGCGGGATCACTTCACCGCCGGCGAAGCCCTCTTCGGTGACTTCGGTCCAGCGTACGCTGGGGCTCCACAGCGACTTGAGGCCCGAACGATCGACGCCGGAGATGTAGAACACCTCGTCGTTGATCTGCCTTAGGGTCTCCATGTATGACTGAGTGAAGATGTCACCGTCCTTGGCCTCCACCGAGATACGCACCGTGTTGCCCAGGTTGGCCAGGTCGTTACGGTGCTCCATCATCTTTTCGATGAAGGGATGCTTGAGGGGGATCATCTTTTCAAAGCTGGTGGACGGGCGAATCAACGTCGCCTGCCAGAACAGGAAAATGCTCACCAGCAGGCAGATCACGATGACTGCCGGGCGGTTATTGAAGATCAGGCGCTCAAGAAAGGTCGCTTTATCGTTGTGATGACTGCTCATGCGTTCCCCGCCTTCTTATTGTTTTGTCGGTTCGGCGCCAGTGGGTGTGGCGACGCGAACACCACCCTGCCCGACCAGAATCAAGTTGCCGTTGCCTGCCGCCGTGACGGCCGACAATGAAATACGATCGGGGCGATTGAACACGCTGAAGGTCCGGCCGTCGTCATGGCTGACCACCACGCTGCCGCCGTTGCCGACCACCACCAGCGAACCGTCTTCGAGCAAGGTGGCCCCCGACAGGCCGAACTCCAGGGCCCCGCGTGCGGCATTGAGTTCGACTTGTTCCCAGGTGCTGCCGAAATCCGTGGAGCGGTAAAGATTGCCGCGCAAGCCGTAGGCCAGCAGGGTTTGGGGTTGTGCGGTGCTGATCACGCCAAACAGCGAGCCCTCGTAGGGGCCTTCGAGTTTTTCCCAGGTCTGGCCGTCGTCGCTGGAGCGGAACATGCTGCCCTGCTCGCCGACGATAAACAGGCCGGCGTCCTTGATCCGGGCTATGGCGTTGAGGTGAAACTGGTCTTCATTGTCGAGGCGGTCGCTGACGTCTTCCCAGGTCTTGCCGCCGTCGGTGGTTTCGATCAGCGCCCCATAGGCGCCCACGGCCAGGCCGTGGTGGGCATCGTTGAACCACACGTCGAGCAACGGCGCTTCACGCTTGAGGTCTTGATACTGCTGGGTCCAGGTGGCACCGCCGTCGGTGCTGGCGAGGATTTGCGCATCATGGCCGACTGCCCAGCCCTGCTTGTCATCGACGAAATACACCGCCGTGAGCAGTTGCCGGGTGGGGACCTTGGCTTGGGTCCAGGTGCTGCCCTGGTCATCGGAATAGAGGATGTGCCCGCGATCACCGACCGCCACCAGGCGCTTGCCGGCATGCACGACATCGATCATCAGGCCTTTGGCGGCCTTGGGGGATTCAATCGCAAAAGAGCTATCGCTGGCGGCCTGGACAACGGTCGGCAACGCGACAGTCCCAAACAGCGAGAGCGCTGCGGCCAGCAACGCAACCCTGCGTGCGGCGCGTGGGCGGCAAACAACCCAACCCATGACAGGCTCACTCATAGACCTTTCTCCCATTTATTATTGTTAGGTCGTCTCGCCTTCCCGGGCCCTGAAACCTGCAATCTAGAGCGCCTGGAGGAAGCAGGGGCCATCCTATCGGGCTTTCGAATCGTCTGACAATCGGTGCTACGTTATCTTTTGTTAACTGACGGCGTTTGGCCATGCCTGAATAGGCGGGTATCAACCAGGCTGATTAATGAATTTTTATTCCATCTATTGAAATTTAGGAATTTTTATTCCATTAATAGCCTTCCTGAAAACAATAATCCAAAGGACCACGGCTATGCGTGAACTCGGAATCGGCTTGATCGGCACAGGCTTCATGGGCCGCGCCCACGCCCTGGCATTCAACAATGCCCGGGCGGTATTTGAACTGCCGGTACACCTCAAGCTGGCCGCCCTGGCCGATGCCGATACCGAGCGCGCCCAGCGCTGTGCCACGGCCTGGGGGTTTGCCCAGGCCCACGGCGACTGGCAGGCGCTGATCGACGACCCGGCCGTGGATGTGGTGGCCATCACCACGCCGAACCACCTGCACTTTCCCATGGCGATGGCGGCCATTGCAGCGGGCAAGGCGGTGTACTGCGAAAAACCCCTGGCGGTCAGCCTGGAGCAGGCCGATGCCATGCGCCAGGCCGCCCGCGAAGCCGGGGTGGTGACGCGGGTCGGCTACAACTACCAGCACAACCCGATGATCGGCCTGGCGCGGCAACTGATTGCCGAGGGCGACCTCGGCGACATCATCAGCTTCCAGGGCGAGTTCAGCGAAGACTTCATGGCCGACCCGGCGTCACCGTGGTCGTGGCGCTGTGAAGTGGAGCATGCCGGTGGCGCCCTGGCGGACCTGGGCAGCCACTTGCTGTCGATGGCGCGTTACCTGGTGGGCGATGTGACCGGCGTGTGTGCCGACACCCAGACCGTCCACGCCCAACGCCCGGCCGTCAAAGGCAGCGCCGAGCAGAAAGCCATCGCCGTGGATGACCAGGTGCACGCCCTGCTGCGCTTCGCCAACGGTGCGCGCGGCACGGTGAGCAGCAGTTGGCTCAAGCACGGTTACAAGAACCACCTGAGTTTCGAGATCAGCGGCACCAAGGGCACCTTGGCGTTCGATCAGGAGCGCTTGAATGAACTGCGCCTGTGCCGTGTCGGCCAGGACGGTTTCCAGCGTCTGCTGGCAGGTCCTGCCCTGCCCGGCTACGCGGCATTCAGCCCGGCGGCGGGGCATCAACTGGGGTACAACGAGCTGAAGACCCTGGAGGTGCAGGAGTTGATCATGGCCGTGGCGGGGCAAGGCGCGGATGGCACCGACTTTGACGCGGCGTGGGAGGTGGAACGGCTGGCGACGGCGATTCGTGTGGCGGCCCGTGAAGAGCGCTGGGTCAACCTAAACTCGCTCTGAAGCGCAATGCAAAACCCTTGTGGGAGGGGCAAGCCCCCTCCCAACTTTCAGATCACCTGCACACCTCTCAATCAGCGGAAGTGAAGCCTGTCGAGCATGTCGGGACGCCTGAGGAGTTCCTTCGCCAGCCAGGCCTGGCGACCGAAGTAGGGATGCCTGGTAACGGTCCAGTTGGCAACTTCATGCAGTTTTTCGAGGCTGAGGTGGATGGGCCACTGCGGGTCCTTGAACAGATCGAAATCACGCATCAGCTCTCGGGCCAACTCTTTGTCATTCTGGTTTTTAAACATCGTGATGTTGAGGTTGTTTCGATCGATCAGGCTATCCAGCCCGCCGGTGATATGGTGACGGTCCATATCGTCGACCAGGTCTCCACGCCTCATCAGTTCCCGTGCCAGGCGGATATTCTGGTCTTTGTCATAATCGCCGGTCAGCGGTTTGCCGGCCATATTCTTCAGGCCGTCCTTGGTGATGATCCCATGGGGTGCCTTGAAGTCATCGAACCTGTCGAGCAGCATGCGTGATAGGTCCGCATTGCTCTTGCTACCAAAACCGTAGCAGGGCTTGCAGGGGAACGGGTCGGGCCTTGGAGGGCGATGGGCGCCAAAGCAGTGACGGACGAACTGCTTGAAATTGCTCATAACCCCCGCCGGCCAATAACCTGCTTTGATCTGCTGTGCACGGTCACGCGCCTCGAAGCCGGCGGTACCCGCGTTCGCGTAAAACGCCGCCGACCGCGGGGTGTCACTCGACTGAAAGCTGATTGAGGCGCTCTTTTGCGGAGTGGCGGACGCATTCGCCGTTGGTTTTGGGGAAGAGCTATTGCCCTGATCCACCTCCGGGTCCAGGCGTGAGGAAGTAACAGGTTTATCAAGAGCAGGCGCCAACATCGTTTGATGTCTCCAGTCCGGTTTGGCCAAAAAGTGTTCACCTGCCTGTCCAGCGTCGCACCAGGACGCAGATACACAGCGATAACGCTGGGTTGCAAGTAGTCCTTATGTGGCAAGCCTGTCCGAATCAGTTCCTGCCTTTCTAGCGCAAGGCTCGACGCAACACTTTGCCCACCGTCGTTTTAGGCAACTCGGTAGTGCGAAACTCCACATACCTGGGCACCTTGTAGCCCGTCAGGTATTCCCGGCAATGGGCGAGGAGCTGTTCCTGGGTCAGGTTCGGGTCCTTGCGCACCACGATGATCTTGACCTTTTCCCCCGTCACGCCGTCTTCCACGCCGATGGCCGCCACTTCGCCGACGCCCGGGTGCAGCGCCACCACGTCTTCGATTTCATTGGGGTACACGTTGAAGCCCGAGACCAGGATCATGTCTTTCTTGCGGTCCACCAGGCGGATATAGCCGCGTTCGTCCATCACGCCGATATCACCGGTCGACAACCAGCCCCCGGCGTCCAGCACCTCGGCGGTTTCCTTCGGCCGTTGCCAGTACCCCTGCATCACCTGTGGGCCGCGCACCTGCAGTTCGCCCTGCTCGCCGATATCGGCCAGTTCGCCGTCTTCACGCATAAACCGTACCCAGGTCGACGGTAAAGGAACACCTATGCTGCCGGTGAATTCCATTTCGCGCATGCGCGCAATGTCGATCGGGCTGATGCTCACCACCGGCGAGCATTCGGTGAGGCCGTAGCCTTCGATGATCGGCAGGCCGGTGACGTCCTTCCAGCGCTTGGCCACCGCCGTGTGCGTGGCCATGCCGCCGGCGATCACCATGCGCAGGTCGGAGAAGTCCCGAGCGCAGAACTCCTTATTCTCCAGCAAGCCGTTGAACAGCGTATTGACCCCGGCAATGCCATTGAAGCGCTCCTTGCGCAGGATCATCTGCACCCGCTTCACATCCCGCGGGTTGGCGATGAGGATGTTGCGCCCGCCCAGGCACATGAACATCAGGCAGTTCACCGTCAGGGAAAAGATGTGATACAGCGGCAGCAGGGTGACGTTGGTTTCCTGCTTGTCCTGGTCCAGCTGGTCGCCGACCCAGGCCTTGGCCTGCAACAGGTTGGCGATGATATTGCGATGGCTGAGCATCACGCCCTTGGCATCCCCGGTGGTGCCGCCGGTGTATTGCAGGAAGGCCAGGTCGTCGAGGTGCATGTCCACCGGGAAGTGGTTGAGCGCGCGGCCCTGTTTCAGCACCTGGTTGAAACGCACCGAGCCCCTCAGGTTGAACGCCGGCACCTGCTTTTGCACGCGACGCAGGATGAAGTTCATCGCCGCGCCCTTGAAGCTGCCAAGAAGATCACCGATGGCGGCCACCACCACGCGCTTGACGCGGCTGCCGGCGATGACTTTTTCCAGGGTATGGGCGAAGTTTTCGAAGATCACCACGGTTTCAGCGCCGCTGTCCTTGAGCAAGTGCTTGAGCTCATGGGCGGTGTACAACGGGTTGACGTTGACCACCACCGCACCGGCCAGGATCGTGCCCAGCAGGCAGATCGGGTACTGCAAGCAGTTGGGCATCATCAGCGCCACGCGGTCGCCCTTCTGTACGCCCTGGCCCTGCAGCCAGGCGGCAAACGCAATGCCTTGCACCTGCCAGTCGGCGTAGGTCATTTCGGTGCCGATGCTGACGTAGGCGACCCGCTCGCGAAATTTCTCCAGGTGCTCCAGGAACACCTCGCGCAACGACGGGTAGTCCTCGATACCGGCATCGATGTCCGCCGGGACGCCGGGCAGGTAAGCGTTCAACCAGACCCGTTCGGTATGTTCCAGGCTGATAGCGTTCATGGCAGTCTCCTTATTGTTGTTATTGATGGGGCTACTTTTCGACGATAGCGGTAATGCCCAGCCCGCCCGCCGCGCAGATGGAAATCAGGCCGCGACCGCCGCCCCGCTCGTGAATGGCCTTGGCCAGCGCCGCCAATTGCCGGCCACCGGTGGCGGCAAACGGGTGGCCGCAGCCGAGGGAACCGCCGTTGACGTTCATTTTGGCGCGGTCGATGGCCCCCAGCGGCGCCTCCAGGCCGAGCCGTTCGCGGCAGTAGTCGGCGTCTTCCCAGGCCTTGAGCGTGCACAGCACCTGGGCGGCAAAGGCTTCGTGGATCTCGAGGAAATCGAAGTCGGCGAAACTCAGCCCTTCGCGCTTGAGCATGCGCGGTACGGCGTAGGCCGGCGCCATCAGCAGGCCCTCCCTGCCGTCGACAAAATTCACCGCCGCCGTCTCGCCCGTGCGCAGGTAGGCCAACACCGGCCAGCCATGGGCGGCCGCCCACTCTTCGCTGGCCAGCAGCACCACCGAGGCGCCATCCGTCAGTGGCGTGGAGTTGCCCGCCGTGAGGGTACCGTGCTGGCGGTCGTAGGCCGGGGACAGGCCGGCGAGTTTCTCCAGGCTGGCGTCGGCGCGCAGGTTGTTGTCCCGCGCCAGGCCGCGATGGGGGCTGATCAGGTCGTCGAAGAAACCGCGCTGATACGCGGCATCCAGGCGCTGGTGGCTGGTGAGGGCCAACTCGTCCTGGGCCAGGCGCTTGATCTGCCAGCGTTGGGCCATGGCTTCGCAATGTTCGCCCATGGACAAACCGGTACGCGGCTCGCCATTACGCGGCAACAGCGGCTTGAACAACATCGACGGACGCACCTTCAGCAGTGCCTTCACCTTGTCGCCCATGCCCTTGGCGCGGTTGGCCGCGAGCAAGGTGTGGCGCAGGGATTCATTGATGCCGATGGGCGCGTCGGAGGTGGTGTCGGCGCCACCGGCGATGCCCACGTCGATCTGGCCGAGGGCGATCTTATTCGCCACCAGCAAGGCCGCTTCCAGGCCGGTGCCGCAGGCTTGCTGCACATCGTAGGCCGGGGTCTGCGGGGACAAGGTGGTCGACAGCAGCGATTCACGCGCCAGGTTGAAATCCCGCGAATGCTTGATCACCGCGCCGGCGGCAAACTCGCCCAGGCGCTGGCCGTGCAGGTTGTAACGGTCGACCAGGCCTTGCAGCGCCGCCACCAGCAGGTCCTGATTGCTGTCGTGGGCGTACACCGTGTTGGAACGGGCAAACGGAATGCGGTTGCCGCCGATGATCGCCACGCGGCGGGTCGGGGCCGGGTTGAAGCTGTAGTCACTCATGTAGGGCTCTCATTCCAGACAAATAGCCCGCGCATATGCGGTTTGTCGCCGGCGAAATTGCGCACTTCGAATTCGCGCCGCGGGCCGCTCACGGGGTGTTGCCACAGGGCGACCTGGCCGGGCAGGAAGATCGGCAGCTTGAAGTCGCAATGGGCTTCGGCCTGACCCAGGCCCCCGGGGGGTTGTTGAGCGGCCAATGCGCGGCCGAGGGTCCACATGCCATGGGCGATGGCGCGGCGAAAGCCGAAGAGCCTGGCGCCGATCAGCGAGGTGTGGATCGGATTGAAATCCCCCGAGACCGTGGCGAAGCGCCGGCCCAGGTCCGCAGGCAGTATCCAGCGCTGGGTGCGTAACAGGCCCTCCTCCTGCAACGCCAGCGCGTCCTCCCATGGCTCGCCGACGGGACCTTTCACCTCGCGGCGCAGGTACAGGCTGTCGCTTTCCCACACCAGGGTGCCGCTGCTGTAGGCCCGGGTGGCGATGCTCAGCGCCTGGCCCTTGGCATGGGCCACCCAGCGTTCGCAAAAGACTTCCAGGCGCAGTGCCTGGCCTTCCTGCAGGCGCTGGTGCTGCCGAATGCGGTTGGCCAGGTGCACCATGCCGCTGGCCGGATACGGGAAACTCGGACGGGTCAGCAGCATCAGGTGCAGGGGGAACGCCAGCACATGGGGGTACGACAGCGGCACGCCCTGTTCGCGGCGAAAGCCACAGGCACGGCCGTAAGCCGCAATGCCCGCAGCGGACAATTCCACCGCCGAGCGCACCAGGCGCTCCCTGGGCAACAGCGGTGCGCCGTCGAGCTTGGGTTTGCGCAGGGCACGTACGCCGTCCAGCAACAGGCGCGCGCGTGATGGCGGTGGGTCGATGATCTGCGTCACGTAGTCCATGGCTCAGGCTCCCAGCAGGCTTTGGCCGCACACGCGCACGACCTGGCCGTTGACCCCGCCCGACGCCGGGTGCGCCAGCCAGGCAATGGTTTCGGCCACATCGATCGGCTGCCCGCCCTGGGACATCGAGTTCATGCGCCGCCCGGCCTCGCGAATCATCAGCGGGATCTTGGCGGTCATCTGGGTCTCGATAAATCCAGGTGCTACCGCATTCACCGTCACCTGTTGCGCCGCCGCACGCGGGGCCAGGCCTTGCACCAGGCCGATCACGCCGGCCTTGGAGGTGGCGTAGTTGCTTTGCCCGAGGTTGCCGGCAATGCCGGAGATCGACGACACGCACACGATGCGAGCTCCAGGATTCAAACCCTGGTTGTCCAGCAAGGCATTGCTCAGGTTCAACGGCGCTTCAAGGTTGACCGCCAACACGCTGCGCCAGGCCGCTTCAGGCATCTTGGCGATGGTCTTGTCGCGGGTGATCCCGGCGTTGTGCACCACCACATCGAAGGCACCGTATTGGCCGACATGGGCATGCAACTGGGCAGCGGCGTCCGCTGCCGTGATGTCCAACGGCAGCGCCGAACCGTCCACACTCGCGGCCGCCTGTTGCAGCGAGTCCTGGGCCTGGGGCACGTCCACGCAGACCACATGGGCGCCCTCGCGGGCCAGGACCTGGGCGATGGCCAGGCCAATGCCTCGGGAAGCGCCGGTGACCAGCGCGCGGCGGCCGGCGAAGGGTTTGTCCCAATTGACGGCGACCTGCCCATCCACCGGTTTTTCCAGGCGCACCACCTGCCCCGACACATAGGCCGAACGCCGCGACAGGAAGAAACGCAGGCTGCTGTCCAGTGCGTCTTCCGCTCCCGGTGCCACGTACAGCAACTGCACGGTGATCGCCCGGCGCAACTCCTTGGCCAATGAACGCACCAGGCCTTCGAGCGCACGCTGGGCGATGGCCTGGGGCAACTCGGTGCAGTGTTCCGGCGCGGTGCCCAGCACCACAACGCGGCCGTGTTGGCCCAGGCGCCTGGCGTTGGCGTGGAAGAACTCATAGAGCTCGTCCAGTTGCTGCAGGCCGGTTATGTCGCTGGCATCGAACACTGCGCCCTGCACCTTGACCGTGGACGGCGCCTTGAGCGTCGCCGGGGTGGCGGTGACCGTGTCGGTGGCGCTGAATACCTGTTGCACCTGCGCAGCCAGGCGCCCTGCCCCGGCGACAATCACCGGGTTGGCCAGGCCTGGCTGGCCGCTGCGGTGACGCTGCAACGGCACGGGCTGGGGCAAGCCCACCACCTGGGCCAGGCGACGGCCCCAGGGGGAATTGACGAACGATAGGTAGCTGTCACTCATAGATAGATCCACTCACCACACAAACTTGCCGTGTAAACCCGGTCTGTGTGGGAGGGGGCTTGCCCCCGATAGCGGTGTGTCAGACCACAGGATGGGTATAGACAAATCGCTATCGGGGGCAAGCCCCCTCCCACATCAGTTGACCGGGGCGTTTTCACCTTGGGCGGCTCGGCGTTTGGGCGCCGGTTCCAACGCCTGCCTGCGCTGCTGCAACGCCTCCAGCAAACCGAAGTCCTGGGGGAAGTCATCCACCTGGATAGCGTGGTCGGCGTATTCCACATAGCGCGCCAGCAAGGCGTCTTCGTCGTCGCTGATCAGGTCCAGCGCCCGCGCCTTGACGCGCCAGGCGGTAAAGGCCGTGGCGGCAATCGGCATCGGTTCGAGCAGGCCTTGCCTGATGGCCGGCTTGAGCCGGGCGTCGATCAGCTCGACTTGCGGCAGCAGGCGGAAGCCCAACTCGCCGTAGGCCAGCTTGTCGATTTCCGGACGCGGAATGTAGGAATTGGCCAGCAGGCGGTCGCGGGTTTCGCCGGGGATCTGCACCACATCGGCCACCTGGGCCAGCAGCTGATCCGAAGGTTTGCGCAACGCAATACCGAACGGGAACGTCAAGCCACGCAGCACCGCCGCCGCCGCTGTGGAGGGGTAGTTGTCCAGCACTTCGGCAAGGGCTTCATGGGCACGCAGCAATGCGTCCTGTGCCGCCCAATGCACCAGCGGCAGGTCTGCCTGGGGCCGGCCGTCGTCCTCGAAGCGCTTGAGCACGCAGGACAGGATGTACAGCTGCGACAGAATATCGCCCAAACGCCCGGTGATACTTTCCTTGCGCTTGAGGGCACCGCCCAGCACGCCCATGGAAATATCCGAGATCAGCGCCAGCACCACCGACAGGCGATTGGCCTGGCGATAGTAGGACGCCAGCGCCGGGTCGGTCTTGGCCGGTACGGAAATCAGGCGCCCGCCGGTCAGGGCATGCACCGCCGAACGTACGGTGTTGGCCAATACAAAGCTCACATGGCCGAACATCGCGCTATCAAAGTCTTCCAGCGCCTGGCGCCGGTCCGGGTTGCGCGCCGCTTCCATTTCGCGGAACACATAGGGATGGCAACGAATCAGGCCCTGGCCAAAGATGATCAGGCAGCGCGTCATGATGTTCGCGCCTTCCACCGTGATGGCGATGGGGCTTTGCTGATAGGCACGGGCCAGGAAGTTATTCGGGCCCATGCAGATGCCCTTGCCGGCAACAATGTCCATGCCGTCGTTGACGATCATCCGCGCGCGTTCGGTGACGTGGTACTTGGCGATGGCCGAGATCACCGAGGGCTTCTCACCGGCATCCAATGAAGCCACCGAGACCTTGCGCACCGCATCGCAGGCATACAGATGCCCGGCCATGCGCGCCAGCGGCGCCTGCACCCCTTCGAACTTGCCGATGGGCAAGCCGAACTGTTTGCGCATCGCCGCGTAGGCCGTGGTACCACGCACCGCGACCTTGCCCAGGCCGACGTTGGCCGACGGCAGGGAAATCGCGCGGCCGGCGGCCAGGCACTCCATCAACATGCGCCAGCCGTTGCCGACCTGTTCGCGGCCACCGATCACCCACTCCAGCGGGATGAACACATCCTTGCCGGTGGTCGGGCCGTTCTGGAATACCGCGTTGAGCGGCCAGTGCCGGCGACCACTGTTTACGCCGGGATGGGAGGTGGGGATCAGGGCACAAGTGATGCCGAGAGAGCCCTTCGGCCCCAGCAATCCGTCCGGATCTTCCGCGCGAAACGCCAGACCGAGCACCGTGGCGATCGGCCCGAGGGTGATATAGCGCTTGTCCCAGGTCACACGAAACCCCAGTACCTCCTGGCCTTCATGGGTGCCTTTACAGACGATGCCCAGATCGGGAATCGCCCCGGCATCGGAGCCGGCGTACGGGCTGGTCAGGGCAAAGCACGGGATGTCTTCGCCCCGGGCCAGGCGTGGCAGGTAGTAATTGCGCTGGGCATCGGTGCCGTAATGCAGCAGCAGTTCGGCCGGGCCCAGGGAGTTGGGCACCATCACCGAAATCGCCGCCGCCGAGCAGCGTGTCGACAGCTTCATCACTACCTGGGAATGGGCATAGTGGGAGAAGCCTTTGCCGCCGTACTGCTTGGGAATGATCATGCCAAGGAAGCCGGCGTCCTTGGTGTACTGCCAGCCTTCGGGGGACATGTCCTGCCAGACCTGGGTGGTTTCCCAGTCGTTGGCGATGTCGCACAGGGTTTCCACTTCATTGTCGAGAAAGGCTTGCTCCTCGGCGCTGAGGCTCGCCGGGGCCGCTTGCAGCAGGCGCTGCCAGTCGGGCTTGCCGCTGAACAGCTCGGCGTCCCACCACACGGTGCCGGACTCGATGGCGGCGCGTTCGGTGTCGGACATCGCCGGCATGATCGTGCGAAACAGATTGAGGGCCTTGCCGGTCAACAGCGCGCGGCGCAGCGGTTTGAGGCTCATCAACAACGCCGGCAATACCACCAGCACGGCCGCGACGGTGGCGCCGAAAGCCGCCACCCCATTGAACAGGTAACCCGCTGTCAGCCAGATCAGGCCAGCGCCCAGCCACAGGGTGGCGGCAGCTTGTCGATACGCCAGGGCAATCGCGGCTGCGACACCCACCAATAACCAGATAACCATGGGGATACCTCTACTCGATTCAGGGCGTGGTTTACGTGCGAAAGGTCGGATCGACCTGCGGCGTAAAGCCACACTACAAACTTGGAAAGATAAATTCAAATTTTGTTTTGAAATTTTTATTTAATGCTTGGGCGAAAAAATAGCGGCTGAATGAATCAGCCTGGAATGCCAATACTCAAGGAACTGTCGACGTGGAATGAGGGTGAAGGCATCAAGATGCGCCTGGTGCCTTTTCCATCACCCTCTATGAAATATCAGAACGCGTAGGTGGCCGACACGCTCACCACATCGCCCGACGACTCCGCCTTGCCATTCAGGCTTGCGCCACCCAGGCGATCGACGTTTTGAGTCTTGAGCTTGACCTCTTGCACGAACTGGTGGGAATAGGCCAGGTCAAGACTGAGGCCCTTGATTGCTTTCACATCGTAACCAGCCCCCAACGACAGGAATGTACGGTCGCCATCCGGGATTCGCGGGTCGCGGGTCGAATTGCGTGTAGGTGTCTGGTCAAGGGCTACACCTGCACGCAAGGTCAACTCATCGGTCAAGCGGTAGTCACCGCCGAGGGAGTACATCCAGGTGTTCTTGTAGTTGTAGGGAATGGACACAATGGTGGTGCCACCGGACTCGAGCGTCAGGTCTTTGAAAGAGGACCACTCAGTCCAGGTCACACTGGCCCCCATCGTGAAGCGATCGTTGAACTGGTGTACCCAGTCCAGGCCGGCCGTGGCAGGAATGTCCAGTTGGACACTGGCATGGGCGCCGTCCGGTGCCAGCTCTAACCCTGGATAAGCGGTATTCACCAACGTACCGCTACCGCCAAACGGACTTGGCTGGGTCATCAGGTTGTAGGAAAACTGATCGGCGTAAATATTGTATTTGCCGGTCATCTTGTTCTTGATCTTGGCGTGGTAATTCAAGCCAAGGGTGTCTCGCTCCGTGGGTTTCCAAACAATGCCGGTAAACCAGCCCGCTGAAATGTTGTCGACCTTCACACGCATCAAGGCATTGCCGACATCAGATGGAAAATTGATCCCGCCCAGCACGGAATCGGACACCGCGGCGGCAGACAACAAGTCCACGTTTTGGCTGACGAAGCCCTTGCTGTGTTGCACGATCACGCCACCGCCGATAGAAAATTGATCATTCACCTTAAAGGACAGGGATCCGGTCAATCCTACGGTTTCAATTTTGGTGTCCACTGCAAAGTCGCGCAGTTTCGAGTCCTGATCCCAAGTGGAGCGCATACCTTGCGGCACAACCTGGCTCAGGCCGAAAGCAAACCGATCCCCCAGGGGCATGACCATGAAACCGGTTGGCAACCAGGCAGTGAACCCGCCTTGACCGCCGTCGTTGCTATTCACCGTGGTCGCTGCGACGTCGGGAAAACCATTGGCGTCCAAGGGCGTATTGGAAATCGGGTTGCCTGCATAATCAGAGGCGTCACCTTTGTATTTGATCTTGATGCGGGCGTAGTCGACGGTAAATTGCGCCACGTTGTGTTCGACAAACGCCATGGCCGCCGGGTTGTTGTATGCGGAACTGGGATCGTTCTTGAACAACGAGCCACCGGCAAATGCCCGGCCCCAACCGGGTGCGCCGTAGGTCGGAGTTGAAAAACCGCCGGCCTGTGCAGGCGCGTTCACCATCGCCCCGCCTATCAGTGCCAGCCCCAGCAAAACCTGCACGTGTTGTTTCTTATTATTCATGCGGCACTCCTTATTGTTATTTCTCTGAGCCGGCCCCGCCGGTTCGTTTTGCTTCCGGCAGTTCACAAACTGGCGCCCGATCGAGGCGCCAGTCTTTCAACAGGTGATCAGCCCGGTGTGTCAGTTACCCATCAAGGCACGATGGTAAATGTCGGGCTTGGGGTAACGCTCAGGCTCACCACGGTGCAGCTGCCGCTCAAGGTCTGGTTGGAGGCGGTCAGCACACCCCCGCTGTAGCCCACGGTGATGGTGGATGGACCGCAATTGGACGCCGGATACAGAACCGACGCGGCGATGGTGTAACCAACGTTGCTGACCGAGCCCGCAGCGGCACCGGTGGCGGTCAAGGTCCATGGCAGACCGGTGATTTTCGGCAGCGCACAAAGACCACCGCCGGTCACCGCCACACCGGTGATTTTTGCCACACCGCTGGCATCGACGTTCCCGGTAAAAGTTGCGCCGCAGTTAACAGTGGCCTGGAACGACGATGGCGACTTCACCGAAATGGTGCCTGGCGCAGTGAAGCTCGAGTTCACCGGGGTGATGCTATAGGCATTGGCCATCGAAGCAGCACCCATGCAAACAGCCAAAGCAGACAACGATACGAGGGTTTTCAAGCTTTTCATTGTTTTTCCTCACATGTTATGGCGAGTCATTTCGCCAGGGGGTAATGGCCATGAACGAGAGGTCACGGTGAAACTGCAGAACTTCCCTTTCCAGCCAAATTTCAATTCAATTACCGCAGCACGCTATTCAACAACTTTGAAGTTCGGCGGCATCTTGATCGACACCGTCTTGATCTTGCAGTCTTCGCCAATCGGTACATTGGCGGCTTCCAACTTGCCGGTGGCGTTATCCCAGGTGCCATCGGCGGTAGAAGGCCCGCACTTGCCGCCCAGGCCGAAGGCGTGAACATCCACACTGATCTTCGACATGGAACCGCTCCTGGTATCTTTGGCGACCAGGATCCACGGCAAGTTGATGGCTTCGACGCGACTGCACTTGAGGCCGCCGTCGAATTCGACTTTGTCGACATTGACCGAGGAACCGTCCGCAGCGACCTTGCCGGCCACCTTGATGGTGCAATCGGCGCTGATCAGCGCGCCTTTGGAGAAGCTGATCGGGCCCTGGGCGGTAAAGGCGCTGCCCGCCGGTTCGATACGCGCGGCCTGGGCCTGGTGATAGGCGATCAGGCCCAGCACGGCCAATACGATATGGGTGGTGAACTTGGCAGGTGTTTGCATGGTGTACGTCCTTCCCTTTAATTATTGTTGTTCGGGTCAAAGCACTTTCTCGGGGCGATAAAATCCTGCGCGGCAATCAGGCCCCGAGTACACGACAACACTAAGTGTTACTTCAGATCAAAACGGCTTGGCACTGCCGCTGTACTTCTCCAGGTACTTCAAACGCTGTGAAGGTTGAAGATTGGTCAGGGTGATATCCCCGGCATAATGATTAAGGACTCGATGATCCATGCGCCGCCGCCACAAGTACGGTACATAGGCCCAGACAATCATGCTCGCGTAACCATAAGGCAGTTGCGGCGACTCATCGAAGTGGCGCAACGACTGATAACTGCGCGTCGGGTTGGCGTGGTGATCGGAGTGCCGCTGCAGTTGGAACAGAAAGATATTGGTGACAATCCGATTACTGTTCCAGGAGTGCCGAGGCGAACACCGTTCATAACGACCGTTGGGCAACTTCTGGCGTTTAAGGCCGTAGTGCTCCACATAGTTCACCACTTCCAGCAACGAGAAGCCGTAGATGCCCTGGATAACCAGGAACGGAATCACCGCAGCCCCCAGCCAGGCAATCATCGCGCCCCACAACACCACGCTGTACATCCAGGCACTGAGCACAGCGTTTTTCCAATGCCAGGCCGGCAGGCCGAGTTTGCGCAGGCGCTCGCGCTCCAGGTTCCAGGCCGAGTGTGCGCTGAACCACACCGAGCGCGGCAGGAAGGCCCAGAAACTTTCACCCAGCCGCGAGCTGGCCGGGTCTTCCGGCGTGGCGACGCGCACGTGATGGCCACGGTTGTGCTCGGTGTAGAAGTGCCCGTAGAAGGTCGGCGCCAGGGTGACCTTGGCGAGGAACACTTCCAGGGCATTAGGCTTGTGCCCCAGTTCATGGGCCGTGTTGATCGCGATACCGGTGGCGGCTCCGGTCGACATGGCCATGCCCAGGTAAGTAAACCAGCTTGGTTGGCCATGCAGTTGCGCACGCTCAGTGATGTAACCGGCGGCGCGGGCCAACCAGCTGGAAGGTTCAAGGTTGGCGGTGGCGTGCAGCAGGCCGCCCCGGATGATCCAGTCGATGCCGCCGGCGGCCAGCCATCCGGTAATCACCACCGACGCGATGACGAACAGCACGCCGATGTAGACGATCCAACGGTAATAACTTTGGGATTCAAGGTGGTTGACGGCGGATTCGGGCGGGTTGCTGATGTCTTCGCCGAGCAGCCCGTCGATCAGGGGGATCAGGCCAAAGATCACCAGTACGCCGACCCACCACAGTTGCTGGATGCCAGTGGCAATGGCGAGGGCGCCGGACAACAGAGGGGTGGCCAATGGCAGGATGCCCAACCACCACAGGTGGCGCTTGCCGTCGGTCCAAACGCTTGGCGCTGCCAGAGTCCGGTTCATGGCAGCCTCCTTGGCAGGCAGGCGGAAAACAGGTTCAGGGAGCGCTGGGTGCTCCGGGAAATCAACCATGCGATAAAAGACGTTTTTTTCATTTTTATTCGCTCTTAGGCATTTCAAAAATCATTTCAAAATAAATATTGAAATATTTTTTTAAATAAATAGCGCGGAATCGTTAGGTCGTCAACTACTTTTTCGAGGCCTTTTTTACGTGACTGGACAGTCTGTTTTTCAGCTGTTTGGTCAGGTCTCTAGGGCAGGCATTTGCGACGTTAGACCCGACAATGAGGGCCACGATTATTTGTTCGCCAAGGCAAAGGGCGGATGCAGGACCGTGGCCGTTTCCACCGGGCGCACGCGCTTGGCCACGTGCAGCACGGCCTCGACCACCCGCGCCGTGGCGGTGATCGGCAGCATGTGGCCACGCCCTTCCACCACTTGCAGCTTGAGGCCGGGCACTTTATCGGCGAGGGCCTGGCCATGCCGGCGAAAGTCCAGCACCTTGTCCCGCGCGCCATAGATCAGGCCGATGGGCAGGGTCAGTTGGGGGTAGCGCTTGACCATCCCGGGCAGGCAGTCGTTGACCAGCGCAATCTCGCTGGAGGCAGCGTAAAAGTTGTCGGGGCGCATCCCCAGCAAGCCGCCGCCCCGGGTGGCGAAGTCCTCGGGAGCGGCGTCCGGCGCAAACACGCCCTTGACCACCGAACGTCGAGTCAACAGGCCCATGGGCACGGTGAGGGTATTGGCCACAAAGCGTCGCAACCAGGCCGGTCGCACCGCCAGCGACCAGAACACCAGCGGCAACCTGGGTTGGGGATGGGTCAACGGTGCCACCAACACCAGGCCCGATACAGCCTGAGGATGATCGAGGGCCAGGGCCAGGGAAATCGCGCCGCCGAGGGAATGCCCGAGCACCAGGGGTTTGTCCAGGCCAAGCTGGTTGATGAAGGCCGCGACTTGCCGCGCCTGGGCCGGCAAGTCCGCAGCGGTACCTTTATGCCGCGTGGAATACCCCGACCCGGGACGGTCGAGGGTGATCACCCGAAAGTGCTCACGCAGCTGGCCGGACAAGGCATAGGTCAGGTTGCGACTGCAGCCCATCAGCCCGTGAATCATCACCAGCGGTGGGCCCTTGCCCTCTTCCACATAATGAAAGCGCTCGCCATCCACCTCCACGAAGCGCCCGTTGATTGGAACAGCGGCTTCGATGCGCCGTGTCATCCAGGCGCTGAAACCCCATAGCACCGCACTTGCCCCCACCAGCACACCTGCAGCAGTCACCCATTGCACAGCCATAGCTCGTCCTCGGCTTCCCTGTGACCGGCGACCTGACCGGAATTGATCAAGGCCTCGGCCAACGTCCACACCCTGGACCTGAACGGCGTGCGTACCACGCTCGTCCGTCGGACAAGTCGCACATAAGGCACAAGGTCCTAGCGTAGGCGCTATTTTCAGGTAGATTATTTAAAATCTTTTTTAAAATAATTAATTCAATTTTTCTTTGCAATGGTGTTCTATCTAAAAGACACAACAAAAAACAGGAGCACATCCGATGCCCATGAAGGACCGCCTATGAATGCCCACAGTGATTCCATCGACATCGCCATCATCGGTTCGGGTTTTGCCGGCCTGTGCATGGCCATCAAACTCAAGGAAGCGGGGTTCACCGACTTCTTTATCGCCGAGCAGGCCGACACCCTCGGCGGCACCTGGCGGGACAACCATTACCCAGGTTGCGCCTGCGATGTGCAGTCCCACGTGTATTCGTTTTCCTTTGCACCCAACCCGGACTGGACTCGACAGTTCGCGCCGCAAGCGGAAATCCGCGCCTACCTGGAACACTGCGCGGTGCGCTTCGGATTGGCGCCCTACCTGCGTTTCGGCATGGGCCTGAAGCGCGCGGTGTTCGATGAACAGCTACAACGCTGGCAGTTGAGTTTCAGCGATGGCCGCCACGTCAGTGCGCGGGTGCTGGTGTCGGGCATGGGCGCCCTGGCACGCCCGGCGCTGCCGGCGATTCCGGGGCTGGACACCTTCAAGGGCAAGCGCTTCCACTCCCAGCAGTGGGATCACGCATACGCCTTGAAGGGCAAGCGCGTGGCGGTGATCGGCACGGGGGCCAGTGCCATCCAGTTCGTGCCGCAGATTGCGCCGCAGGTGGCGCACCTGGATCTGTTCCAACGCACGCCACCGTGGATCATGCCCAAGCCCGACCGCGAGATTTCAGCGTTCGAACGCTGGCTGTTCAAGCACCTGCCTGTTACCCAGCGTCTGGTGCGTGGCGCCTTCTACTGGGCACTGGAAGGCCGTGTGCTGGGCTTTGCGCTGCACCCACGGCTGATGAAAATGGTGCAGAAAGTCGCCCTGCGCCACCTTCGCAAACAAGTGGCGCGCCCTTCCCTGCGCAAGGCCCTGACGCCGGACTACACCATCGGCTGCAAGCGTGTGCTGATCTCCAATGACTACTACCCGGCGCTGTCGCGCAGCAATGTCGAGGTGGTGACCGACAAAATCCTGCGCATCGAAGCCGACGGTGTGATCACCGCCGACGGTATCAAGCACCCGGCCGACTGCCTGATTTTCGGCACCGGCTTCCAGGCCACCGACCCGCTGCCCCGGGGCTGCATCATCGGTCGCGACGGTGTGGACCTGATGGACACCTGGCGCGACGGTGCACACGCCTATAAGGGCACCACGGTGCCGGGCTATCCCAACCTGTTTCTGATCATCGGGCCGAACACCGGCCTGGGCCATAACTCGATGATCCTGATGATCGAGGCGCAGGTGACCTACATCCTCGACGCGCTCAGGCAGATGCAGCGCCATCGCATCGCCACGGTGGACGTCAAACCGATGGTGGAACAGGCCTACAACCGTCAATTGCAAGACCAACTCAAGCGCACCATCTGGAACACCGGCGGTTGCCAGAGCTGGTACCTCGACCCACGTACCGGCAAGAACACCACCCTGTGGCCCGCTTCGACATGGCGCTTCAAGCGGGTCACCCGGCAGTTCGCACTCAAGGACTATGCGGTCGACCTGTTGCCCCTCACTGTTCCCACCCGCCCGGCCACGGCGCCCCACTCCACCGCAGAAGGCAGCCTCTCATGAAGTCATTCAACGGCCGCGTGGCGGCGATTACCGGCGCGGCATCCGGCATGGGCCGCGCATTGGCCCTGGCACTCGCGCGCGAAGGTTGCCACCTGGCACTGGCGGACAAAAACGCCCAGGGCCTGGAGCAGACCCTGGCACTGATCAAGACCTCAACCCTGGCGCCGGTGACGATTACCACCCAGGTGCTGGATGTGTCCGACCGCCAGGCCATGGAGGCTTGGGCGGCGCGCTGCGTGGCCGAGCATGGCCAGGTCAACCTGGTGTTCAACAACGCCGGCGTGGCCCTGTCGAGTACGGTCGAAGGCGTGGACTACGCCGACCTGGAGTGGATCGTCGGCATCAACTTCTGGGGTGTGGTCCACGGCACCAAGGCGTTCCTGCCGTACCTCAAGGCCAGTGGCGACGGCCATGTGATCAACACGTCCAGCGTATTCGGCCTGTTTGCCCAGCCCGGCATGAGCGGTTACAACGCGACCAAATTCGCCGTGCGCGGCTTTACCGAAGCCCTGCGCCAGGAGCTGGACCTGCAACGCAGCGGCGTCTCGGCCACCTGCGTGCACCCCGGCGGCATCCGCACCGATATCTGCCGCAGCAGCCGCATCGACGCGAACATGACCGGCTTCCTGATCCACAGCGAACAGCAGGCCCGCGCCGACTTCGAAAAACTCTTCATCACCGATGCCGACCAGGCCGCCAAGGTGATCCTGCAAGGCGTGCGCAACAACAAGCGTCGCGTGCTGATTGGCCGCGACGCGTATTTCCTCGACCTGCTCGCCCGTTGCCTGCCGGCGGCCTATCAAGCGCTGGTGGTGCTGGCCAGCAAGCGCATGGCCCCCAAGCAACGCAGGCCAGTGTTTGAAACCAACGACGAGCCCCGTCTCTGAACAGGAGCACGAATCATGTTGCCGATCCGCCGCGACCTCCATTTTGCCCTGCCCGCCGAACGCATCACCGACTGGCACGAACAGGGCCCGTTCATCACGCATTTCTTCAATGCCTTGTCGCTGCTGTTCCCCCAGGGCGAACTGTTTTTCATGGACAGCGTGCGTCACTACCGCAAACGCGTCGACGATCCGGCGCTAAAGAAACAGATCCAGGGATTTATCGGCCAGGAGGCCATGCACAGCCGCGAACATGTGGCCTATAACGACCTGATGCAAGCAGCCGGGCTTCCGGCGCACACCCTGGACCGTCGGCTTAAATTCATTCTCGATCTGCAGAAGAAACACTTCGCACCGTCGTTCAACCTGGCGATCACCATTGCCCTTGAGCACTACACGGCGATGCTCGCGGAAATCCTCCTGAGTGACCCGTCGCGCTTTGGCGATTCGCTCAAGGGCTACCAGCAGATGTGGTATTGGCACGCCCTGGAAGAGACCGAACACAAGGCCGTGGCCTTTGATGTGTGGAACACGGTGATCAAACCCGGGCCCAAGCGTTACCTGCTGCGCACCGGGACCATGCTGACAACTACGGTGTTTTTCTGGCTGGTGGTGCTGGATTTTCATGTGCGTCTGTTGATTGCCGACCGCAAGGCGGGTGGGCACCTCAAAGGCTTCTGGCGCATGTTGAAATTTCTTTATGGCCCCAAGGGCGTCTTCCCACGCATGCTGAGGCCGTGGTTGCACTACTTCAAACCCGGCTTTCACCCCTGGGATCACGACAACCGTGCACGCCTGGCAGGTATCGATCGCTTGGTCGAGGAGATCGAACAGACCCAGCGCGGCTACTAGACCTGCGCCATGGCCGCACGCTCGCGCACAAAACCTTCCAACTGATCGCCCGGCAGTGCCTTGCTGAAATACCAGCCCTGGATAATCAGCTCGGCGCCGGTGTTCAAGAAGGCCAACTGCTCGGCGGTCTCCACGCCCTCCACCACCACGCCCAGGTTCAGCGCTTCGCAGAAACGCAGCATGCCGGTCAGGACCTGGGCGCCCTTGGGATCGTGCTGCGCCACCACGAAACTGCGATCGATCTTGATGAAGTCCACCGGGAACTGGTGCAGGTAACTCAAGGCCGAAAACCCGGTGCCGAAATCATCGATATAGACCTTGGCGCCGATGCCCTGCAGTTTCTGGATGTTCTGGCGCGTGGCAGGGATATCGCTGACCAGCGCGTCTTCGGTGATCTCCACCGATACCTGGCCATGGGCCTGGGCGAGGATCTCCACCAGGCGCTCGCCGTGGGCGGCGTCGGTCAGGGTGGCGCTGGAAATATTGATGGTCATCGGCAGGGTAAAGCCGAGTTTCTGCCATTTCTGGTACTGGCGAATCGCCTGGGATGCCACCCACATATCCACGTCCGGCATCAACCGCGCCTGGGCCAGCCATTGCAGGAACTCCCACGGTGAATGCACCGTACCTTGGGCATCGCGGGCGCGCATCAGCGCTTCGCAGCCAGTACACAGCCCGGTGCGGGTCGAGACCTGGGGCTGGTATTCAAGGTAGAACTCATAATCGCTGATCTGCTGGATGCGATTCAGTTCATTGGCCTGGCGCGCCAGCGCCTTGTGGGAAGCCAGGACCGGGTCCAGTTCGCGCAGCCGGCCTTTTTCTTCCAGGCCGCGGAAGGTCATGTCCAGGGACTTGAGGTACACCGTGCCACCTTCGGCAGCCTGGCGATGAATCGCGCGCACATAGGGTGCATACACCAGCGTGCCCAGGCCCAGGAGCGTCACTTGCAGCGCGACGGCCGCCAGGTCGCCATGAGTACTCAGGTAGGCATTGAGCAACACCGGTGCGGTAAACGGGACGCTGGCCACCGCCGGGGATACCCAGCCCAGTTGCACCACGGTAAGCGCCACCATTGCGTTCAACGCAGGCACCAGCAGAAACGGAATGAACAGACGCGGGTTGAGGATGATCGGCAGGCCGAACAGCAGGACTTCACTGACGTTGAACAGCGAGAGCGGCAAACTCGCCACGGCCACCAGGCGCATGGACTGGCTCTTGGAAAACAGCAGGATTGCGATCAACAAACACAACGCACCGCCCGAACCACCGATAAAGGCAAAGCTGCCCAACAGGCCGCCGTTCAGCACATACCTGATTGGCTCGCCCGCTGCCAACGCGGCGCCGTTGAGCACCACGGCCTGGTCCAGCACATCAAACAGCGGTTGCATGGCATAGACGCCGTGAACCCCGAAAAACCACAACAGCGAGTTCATCACGGTGACAAACAAACCGCTGCCGTAGGGCGACTCCAGCGCATCGAGCACCTGGGGGCCCTGCAGCTGCGCCACATAGGGTATCTGCAACAACAAGGACAGCGCAGCCACCAGCGCCAGGGCGGTAATAGCCCCTGGCACTACCATATTGATCGTGCCTCGCAGGTTGTACCCCACCAGGTCTTCATTAACCAGGCGCGTCCAGCGAAAACGGTGCAGCCAGGCCAAGGCCGGTACATTCAGCAGCGGCGAGGCAATAGCAATAAACAGCAGGAAGGTGGCCGATGCCCGGGGATATTCCCGCAGGATAAACGTCGCCAAGACCACATGGGCCAGGCACAGGAACGCCACCGGCAATTGCGGCAGGCGGTGCTGGATCGCCAGCATGTAGCCAATGGAGGCGGCCACCAGACACGGGATCACCGAACTGATCTGATTGTGCAACCCCGCCAGGAAGCTTACCACCTGCGGGCTGCAGCCCAACACCCGAGCGCATTCGGACAGGATCAGAAAGGCCGCAGACACCAGCAGGCACGGCAAGATCCACAGCAGCCCTTCGCGGATCGCTCGCAACGAATCGGCACTGGCCAAAGCGGCCAGGCGCTGGGTAAAGAAAAGTTTGAACAGCGTTTGCGCCATGACCCATCCCTCTGCCCATCGCCCGCTGCCCTTGGAAAGCAGGGTCGGAAGCACCGGGGCTAACGCTACACGTCCTGGCACCGGGAGCGAAAGTCCTTTGCCATGGGTATCGGTGAATTTCCAGCAATGAGTGACAGTCAAAGCCGGGTATCTCCAATAGTTTAATTTTCTGGTCTGGACCGGTCCTGGAATCTGCTTCAATACCCGTTATCCGTGTTGCTTGTGCACACACGGCTTGCCCCGGGCCAGAAACCGAGGCCTGGTCCCACCTGATTTGGAGCACGCCCTTGTCACCTCCCGGCGATAACCACCAGCTCGCGCTGGATCGATTCCTGAACGAACATCCCGATGTGGCTGCCGAACTGAACACCCTGAACCCACTGGCCGCTCAGGCCAAGGGTGAAACCCTGGCACAGTACCGCGCCGAACGGCTGCATGAAGCCTTCGAGGCGGAAGCAGAACGCCTGGGTTTGTTTGCCTGGGAGCTGACCCTCAGGCTGACCAGCCAATCCCCTGCTGACTTCGAGGCGCGGCGCCTGGAAGTACACAAGGAAGTTGCCCAGATGGCCGGCTTGAGTTGGACCGAATACTGCCAACTGCATGATTTGGCTGATTGACACCCCCACTACACAAACCAGTAGCGCCGTCGTCTATTCATCGCTTCGCCCAACTCCTCGACGGCAATGGTTCGGCACTCAGGGTCCAGGGCCAGCGCAGAACGCAATGCCGGCCAGCACCGCCGAGGTAATTGCCGAGGCCTGGACAATGGCTGATCCGACTGATGCTCGCCGGGGCGCCGTCCCTGGGCGAGCTCATAGATTACGCAGGCGGCGCCATACAAGTCGGCCCTGGCGGAGATGTTCCCCCCGGCCACCAGTTCCGGCGCCGCATACCCGGGCGTCCAAGCCTTAAAGCGACTGCGACTCAAAGTGGGCAGCCCCGCAGCCTGCTCCGCCTCGGCATGGCCCAGGCCGAAATCGAACAGCCGCACTCCCTGCTCGCCCAGCATGATATTGGCCGGTTTCACATCGCCATGGAGAACGCCCCGCCTGTGGGCATAAGCCAGTGCATCCAACAGTTGCAGGGAGATGGGTTGCAACTCCCGCCACGGCAATCCATCCGGGCACTCCGAGAGGATGCGGTCAAGGGTCCTGCCCTGCAGCAGTTCCATGGTGAAGAACGCCACCTGACGCGGAGTATCGACCTCGAAAGCGTACGTTCTGACCACGTGATCGTGCCGCAGGCTCCGGGTCAGGGCGAACTCGCTGTACAGCAATACATGGCCGTCGGAAGATTCGGCAAGCGTATCGCTCAACAACTTGAGTGCCACCCACGCGTCGGGCTCGCCGAACGCCTCGTGCAGCATATCCCGGGCTCGGTAGACCACTCCCATGCCACCGCTGCCCAATAACCGATCCAGCTGATAGCGTCCCGCAAGCAGTTTCGGCGGGCCGGCGACCTCGCTCATGGCTGGACTACCACGGCCGTCAGGTCATCCTGGGCCGCCCCCCGTAGCACGTCGGAAAACAACCGATCCACTACCTGTCGGGGCGGCCCCACACTCAGGGCGCTGCCCAACTCGCCATGGCTGAGCCCCTGATACAAACCATCGCTGCACAATAAAAACACATCCCCAGGTTGGGTAATGAACTCCAGCACCGCCAGGCTCAATGGCTGCCGCCCACCGATGGCACGGGTCAAGGCCCTGGCATCCGGATGCGCCAGGGCCTGCTCCAGGCTCAATTGCTGCTTGTCCATCAGTTGCTGCCACAGGGAATGGTCCCGCGACAGTTGGTACAAACGTCGTCCCCGCCAAAGATAGCAACGGCTGTCCCCGACCCAGATGCAGGCTGCGCGATTACCCTCCAGCAGCAACGCAACCACGGTGCTGCCCATGATGCCGTCGGCAGCTTGTTCCGTGGTGGCTTGCCCCATTTGACGGTCGAGCCGTCGCAAGCAGCATCGTATGGCATCGATCCGTTCGTCAAAGCTGCCCTGGTCGGGCAACGAAGCCAGGCTGCTGATGACCCAGTGGCTGGCCACATCCCCAGCCAGATGCCCACCCATTCCGTCCGCTACCGCCCAACAACCGCGCCGGGGGCAGTCGAGGAACGCATCCTCATTACGCGCGCGCGTCTTGCCTCGCGCCGTTCGCCCGGCGCTGCACCCATCGGCATGCACCTGCCTCACAGTTGCTCCGGCAAACGGAAGGTGCGCCAGTTCGCCATCTGAAAAGGACCAGGGTTGCGATGGCTGTTGAGCAGGAAGGTGGCATGCGTGCCAGCGAGCTCAGCCTTGAGCAGCCGAGAACCCCGGCCGCTCCCAGGCTCACTTTGCATCAGCTCGAAAAACCGGAACAACGACCAGGGACCAGCGTTTTTTTCCATGCCCAGCGGCCGCTCCGCCCCCCGCTCCAGCACCAGGCTGCTACGGCCATCGTCCGCCTCGCCTGGCCACTGGAAAGCCATGGGCACGATCGGGCCATGGCGGTATTCAAGGTGTTGATCACCAATGCTCAGGATCGCTCGGCTGACCGCCTGGTCCAGGCTATAGGGCGCCAGCGTGAAGCGAACCGCCCACTCACCCTGGTCCTCGGTAAAAAACCCCTGGCGAATCACCTGGGCCTTCGTCAGCTGGTCCAGCAATGAGCGCGACAGCGCCAGGCTACGGCCATCCAGGCCGCGTAGACGATAGCGACCGGACTCGGCACTGACAAAGGCCCGCAGGTAGCTTTCATAAAAGCGCGCCATGCCACCCCGCGGCTTGAAAAAGTCCTGGAAATCGCCAAGGGCAACATCACTCTCGGACCGTGGGTTGAATGGGTACCGACGCTGGATCGCCTTGGCGTAAAAGCCATAGACCTCACTTTGGTAACGCTGATTTATATACACATACGCATCATCGAGCAGCAGCCGCCAACTGTCATCGGCAATGCCTTCAAACCACCCCTTGACCGGCAACGGCAGGCGCCCGGCAGCATCCCGCAGATTCCCCAGCAATGGCTGCTGCCCTTCCATTCGTTGCCTGGCCATCATGAATGCCGCCTGCCCTGGGGTAGCTTCGCGGTTAAGGGCCGCCAGTTGCAGATGCCATTCATCGAGCAGCCGCAACGCCTGCGTCAGTTCAGCTCCAGGGTTCTGATCCGCGTCCAGCAATTGATGCAGGTGCTCGAACCGACGCTGCAGTGCACGCCGGGCAGAATCAGGCTTTGCCTGCCCATGCAGCTGGCTGGGCAGCACGCTGGAAGCGCTGGTCCCGAACTCGCCGGAGGGCGGGCTGAAATCCTCAAGGGGATCGTTGGTCGACAGCAGGCGTGTGTTTTCCCGAACCTGTCGCAACAGCTGCATCAACGGCGACTGCGCTGACGCCAGGCTGGCAAGCCCGTCAGCATGCTGGCTCAGGCTGTCACTTTCCTGCAGGCGCACCTGGCCAATGGCTTGGCTCCAGGTGTCGGCGTACTCACTGAAATAACGTTGCTCGAGCTCCAGCATCAACTGGCGCAAATCCAGGCTGCTGAGGTCTGCGTCCTCCCCAAGTACCCAGTTGTCCTGAACAATGGCATTCACCAGCCGAGAGCCCTGCCTTTCGAAGTACTGCACATACCGCCGGGTATAGAAGCCGGGGATGGGCTGCTCGACCGCTGCGAACCCCCTCCCCTCGGCCAGGCGCAAGGGCTCAAGGTCACGCGCCTGGTCACGCAGCACCCGATAGACCACGCCCGCCAACGACTCGCCGCGCAGTTCCTGGCGGGCCTCGGCGAGCAGCTCAACGTTCAAGGGCATCGCGAAGGGGCGCTCAAGCAGCCGTGCAAAATGTGCATTCAATCGTTTCTGCACCGAAGCATCCCCGGCATAGCGCACAGCCCAATGAACGGCCACGCGCTGCGCCAGCCAAACCTTATCGCGACGCTCGCGAAGACTGAGCATCAGGTAAGCCCGCAGGATGTCCAAAAGCCCCTCGCGGTCGCCAAGGCTGGCCCGTACCTGTTCTTCAAGCATCGTAGATACCAGCGGCAACAACTGCTGGTGCAGCAAGTCTTCATAGGCACTGACCAACAGTGGCCGACTCGCCTCCCCTTGATACAAGCCGCCCCGCTCCACCGCACGAGCCTCCGCCAACGCTGGAAACACTTGGGTCGCAGCCAGGCGGTCGTCCAGCAGAAGCAGGAGCACCAGGGTATCGTCCAGACCGGGTGACGCGGGCGGCTGTGGCTTGAGCAGTTGCGCCAGTTGCACCAGCCGCTGGTGATTGATCGAATAACTGTGTGCCCACAGCCACCCCGCCGCGACAATGACCAGGGAGGCGGCCAACGCCAGCAACCCTTGGTGTCGACGGATACGCTGTCGTTCCGGAGTCTGCAGCCCGGCGAGATTGGCCTCGGCAAAAATCACCCGCTTGAACAGGCCCTGGACGAAGTAGGAACGCCTGTCGGCAGTCTGCGCACTCGTCAGGTAAAAGCCACGCAATCCGTTAATACGCTGAAAGCGATGAGAGGAGAACGCAGACTCCACAAACAGGCACAAACGTTCACCGATTTGCGCAGCCTGCCGAGGAAAATCGAGCATCAGCCCGCGACGTTCGATATTGCGTTCCTGATGCAAACGCGCAATCAGCTCTGCTCCAAGGCGTTGCAGAAACGCCTCAAACGCTTCGCGAACCTGGGTGATCGCGGTACCGGCCGGACCTGTTGCCACGGGTTCTCCGAGCAGGGCTTCGGCGCCGTCGCCCTGGGACGCATCGAAGAACTCGACAAAGCCCGGCAACCGGTCAGCCTGGGTCAATACCAGATAGATCGGCACATCCACATGCAGCATCTGCTGTACGTCCTGCAACCGGGTGTGCACGTGGCGCGCATGCATGTCCAGGTCGCGATCATTGCTGCCAAGCAGCGTCTCCACCGCCATCGTCACCACCACGCCATTGAGGGGGCGAGCCCTGCGCCGCAATCTGAGCTGCTCCAGAAACGTCGCCCAACCGGCCCCATCCACGGCACTGTCAGGTTGGGCCAGGTAGCGCCCTGCGCTCTCGACAAGGACAGCTTCGTCGGCGAGATACCAATCAAAATACTGGGTTGCGCCCGGTGCCATCGCTTCCTCCCGATCAAGTGGGAACTGCGATCCGCAGGCGGCCAGCAGACGGGTTCTGCCGCTGCCCTGCTGGCCGAGCAACAGATACCACGGCAAGTCGTTGCGCCAACGCTCATTGCGCTCGCCATAACGACGGGAGGTTTTCAGTGTGTGCAACGCCTCCTTGAAACGCCCCCGCACCTGCCTCCGCTCTTCGTCAATCAACCCCTTGCGTTGGTGGCGCTCCTGGTGCTGGCGCCGATTCAATCGTGCGGTACGGCGTGAGTCGACCATGACCATCGCTAACCCCCACAGCAGGAATAACCCGCTTATGGTCAACAGACGAGCTGGAGCGCCCTGCCAGAAACGGTGGTCGTCCACCGCCAGCAATGGCCCGAAAAACCACACCAGCAACGCGCTGGCGAACACCACAAACAGGCTCCAGACCCAAGTCTTGCGCAGCGCCGTGCCCACGCCCTTGAAGAATGCGTTCATTCATTGCTCCCAGCGTTACAACGGCGACCGTGTCTGATCCGACGCCAAAGATTGAAAAGGTTGCAGCACCGCCATGCGTTCATTGCCCAATGCCCAGGCAAAACCCAGGTACATGGCCAGCAAACAGGCGAGCGTGAAGACGACGACCCCGGCAGGGGAAAAGATGTGCATCCCGGCACCCGGTGCCTGTGCTGCGGCAGCGGGTACAGGCATCGGCGGGCGCTCACCGCGCACATGCCGGATCTGTCGATACAAGCCATCGCGTACCGCTTCCAACTGCGGCCCGCCCCGCTCCATGACGCGGTATTTACCTTCAAACCCCAGCGACAGGCACAGGTACATCAACTCCAGCATTGCCAGGTGCTTGACGGGGTCGCGGGATAAACGCTCCAGCAGTTGGAAGAATTTTTCGCCACCGAAGGTTTCGTTGTGAAAGCGGCTCAACAGGCTGGATTTCGACCAGTCACTGCGACTGCCCCACGGGGTAGTGACCACGGCTTCGTCAATAACGCTGCACAGTACATAGCGCGCCGACATGACCTGCCTGTCCTCTGCACCCTGGTGCAAGGCATACGCTTCAAACGCCGTGATCCCCGACGACAACCTGTCATTGAGGGCCTGCAAGCTTTCCCGGCCGGAACTGCGCTTGAGTCGAACGACCTGCGACAGGAGTTCCCAGGCGGCGGCCACCAGGATGTTGGGCCCGATCTTGAAACTCTGTGCCCCTTGCAGGCTGGCGGTGTAGATCATCCGGTCTTCCAACCGTTCGAAGCGCGGTGGCGATGGGAAGTCCGTCACCGGCGCCCCTGCGGGCGCGCGACCATCGAGGTCAAGCAGGATAGTTTTTTCGTCCTGCGGGTATTCGCTGTCCATTGTCATGGCATTCAGTTCCTGATGGCCCAGAAATTGAGTTTGAGTTCGGCAAACTCGCCACTGGCGTGGAAGGCAAAACCGCCCGATTGTTCCAGCTGCGTGATATCACGGGCACTGAGTTCGAGCATGAAATAGGTCTTGCCGGCATGGAACGGGATCTGTCGGGGCGCCACCGGCAGTGGCTTGACCTTGATGCCGGCCAGATGCAGATTGACCAGCTCGCGGATGCGTTCCACGGAGCCGATTTTCAAGTGCGCCGGAAGGCGGTGGCGCAGCTCCTCCGAATCGCATTGGGCAGTTGCCGCCAGAATGAATGTTGCGCTACCCAGCAGTTTGAGATCACTCACCGGACAGACCAGCACACCATACTGTCGCGGCTCCAACGGGAGCTCAGTGGCGTGTTGTTCCAGCACCAACGACAGCACGGTGCGAATGCCTTCCATCAACCCACGAAAACTCGCCCCCTGCTCACCATGCTGGTAACGAGTCTCCAGTTGCGCGCGTTTGTTGTCGGTGGCGAACGTCGACAACTCGCCGAGGATCGACAACAACTGCCTGTACAACACCTCCGGACGTACCTGGCTCTGACTCAGGAAGTGACGCAACACCAGCTCGGTTCGATTGATCAGTTGCAGCATCAGGAAATCGCCGACCTGGGCCCCCTCCGCCCCGCCACCTCCCCGGATCCTCGCGGCAATCGCATCGCCTCGGGTGCCCAGCAGACTCAGCACTTCCTTGATACATGACGCGACATAGCCTGAGCCCTGCACATAGATAAACGCCGGTACGAAATCCGCGTCCAGCCGCACGCCGCCCTCGCGGGTCGAATCCAGCACCCGGGCAACCTGGAGTTTCACCTGCAACGTGTCACTGGTTTGCTCCCCTAACAGCAATCGCAGGTCCGGGCGTGCGCAGTTGATCCGGCAACGGGAATCAAAGCCAGCGTTCGAATCAGTGATCTCCGCTTCGCAGCTTACGTAGCGCGCCAGCACATCACTGTGCTCCTGCTGGCGCACTTCCACCTGATTGCCGATGGCCAACGGCAACGCCAGGTAAATGGCTTGCCCACTGGTGTGGGCAGGAACCTGCAACGCCAGTGGCTCCATCACGCTGCTCAGCTCGAACAAGCTGCCATCGGGAAATACACCGCTGGCCTGGTTGACGACCAGCTTCCCCAGATTGAGGTACTGCATATCGACATCAAGGGTCAGGAACCCCCAACCATCAATGCCCAGCAAACGGGTACGGTTGAGTTGCTGGTGGTAGTAACGGTCGTTGTGCTGCAAGTGTTGGGGGCGCAGCAGCATGCCCTCCTGCCACACGACTTTATGAACCTGCATGTCTATCCTCCGACCTCCGGGCTTGAGGGGTAACGACGCGAACCCCGGACTCGTCGAGCATCAGCTCGACACGCGTCAGGCGCTGCCGGGCGACGGGCAGCACAAGCCGCCATTGCACATGGGGCAGGTCCCGATAGGCAGCCACCACCCCGACATAACGACTCTGTGGTTCGACACTGAGCTTCAGCGCCAGCCGCTCACCGGGGCGCAGCTCCAACTCCTCGCTGTTGACCCAGTCCTTGGGCAGCGCCTGCTCTGCGCGGCTATAGAGGGTGAAGAAATCAGCGTTTTCGAACGCCACCGCGTGCCGCAGCTCCAGCAGGCGCACCACGATGGGAGACGGGCGACCGTGAAGGTCGCGGTTGACGCCGTCGCTGGCGCTCAACGCCAGGTCCAGCTTGGTCAGGGTTGAATACGGTGACACGCTGGCACACCCGGTCAGCAGGCCGAGTACAAGCAGCATTGACAGAACGGCAGCTCGATACATGACAGTCATCCCGGATAAGGCGCATGCAGCGTGGCGACCAGGCGCACCTGCTCCGCGTAGGCTTTGGAAAATTGGTTACGCAACAGCTGCTCGCCCAAGGGTTGCTCGTCGATAAGGTGTCGGTAATGGCGCTGGTAGGCCCGCCAGTGGGCTCCATCGGTAGAGAACCTGGCCGGCATGTCCTGGCGCTCGAAGCACAGCAACAGATGGCTTGGTGCAAATGCCTCCACAGCGCCACGTATTGCAGCACGGCAAGCCACGACCAAGGCCAGCTGGTGGATTTGCATTTCCCGGAATGCCTGGGCGACCGCTACCTCTGCAGGCAGCGGGCCCGGCTCACCGAGGCCCAACAGTGAGGCCAGGGCAGACGGGGTATCGGTGCAATCCTTCAAGGGGTTGTGACTCTTAATGGCAGGCACGGTCCAACCGAGGTTCAACTCGCCGTTCAGCTCATCGCGAGTACGCAGACTCTGCTGCAGCCCTTCGATGGTTTGCCTGAACAGACCAGCCACCTTGATCGCCAGGGCTTCGCATGCCTGGGTATCAAGCGTATCCAGGGGCACGCCCATCGCGTCCGCGAACTGCGACCAGAATGGAGCACGACTGGCTGCAGTCACCTGGGCGGGTTGAGTCGAGGCCTCTTCCGTTACTGGCTCGGCCCATCTCGGCACGATCAGGTGATCCCGTTCCAGGGGGCAGTGGGACAGTGCGCAGGCCGCCCTCGCAGCCGAGAGTTTCAGCGCCTCCGGATCCCCGGGTGAGCTGCCATGCACCTGCTCGCTATCGAGTGCTCGCAAGGGGTCAAGCACCAAAAACGCGTCATCCGGAATCGTATCGTTGCCGAAAAACACCTGCCGGCCATTTTGTCTCCCGGGCGCCACAAGTCGTGCACGGATATCCACTGGCCCCAGTTGGTAGACATCACCCTCGCTGATCAGTCGTGCCTGCCCTTTGCACAAGCGCTCCGCGCTGCCCGACACGCCAATGCCATTGCTGCTGATGTCGGTGAAAAAATACTGGCCATCCCGGTAACTGACCAGGCCATGATGACTGGAGAGCAAGCGACTCGCGTCCGGGATGACCCAGTCACAGCCGATCCCGCGGCCGATCACGCCGCCGACGCCGTCGAATGTCTTACAGGATGCAGGCTCACCGCTTCCGGTATTGCACACCTCAAACACTAGTTGCATGACAAGGCTCCGCTGTTCAATCGCTGCGACGTGTCGCCTGGGGGTCACCCAGCGGACGGTAGTCAGCGTCATCAAAAACGTAATTGGCGTTGCAGCCGCTCAACAAGCACAGGACAAGCCCCAAGGATTTCCAAGTACGAAGTGGCATCAGGTATCTCCAATGAAAGTAAGGCTGGCGGCGAAGAGTGGAAGCCATACGTGCACCATTCAGCGTCCCCCTCGGACATCGCCGCCAGGGATGTTCAAGCGTGCAAGGCGGTAAAGCAGGGTGCGGCGTGCTAGCCCCAACTCGCGTGCCGTACGGGTCCGGTTGCCACGGTTCTTGTGCAGGCAGTCGATCAGGAATACCCGTTCAACCCGTTCCAGGCGCTGGCGCAACGTCGCGCCGACGGCAATAGTGGTCGGCCCGGACGACAGGCCCAGGTGTTCAGGCAGCACCACTGCGTCGTCACACAGCAGTACCGCGCGCTCGACCAGGCATTTGAGTTCACGGACATTCCCGGGAAAAGGGTGGCACGAGAGTTGATCCAAGGCCGCAGCAGACCATTCCACCGGCGAGAGCCCCATTGCCGCGCAGGCCGATTGTGCGAACTGTCGCGCCAACAGCAGCACATCTGCGTCGCGCTCGCGCAAGGCCGGCAATTCGATCGGGAACTGCGCCAGTCGGTAGTACAGGTCCTCGCGAAAACTGCCCTCCGCCACCATTGCAGCCAGATCACGATGGGTCGCTGCGATAATTCGCACATCGACCTTATGGGCCGCATCGGCTCCCAACGGGCGAACCTCGCCTTCCTGCAACACCCGCAGCAGCTTGGCCTGGAGTGACAGCGGCATATCGCCGATTTCGTCGAGGAGCAACGTGCCGCCATCGGCGGCGTCAAATAGCCCCGCATGGTTACGTTCGGCGCCTGTAAAGGCGCCCCTGCGATAACCGAATAGCTCGCTCTCCAGCAGCCCCTCGGGAAAGGCCGCACAGTTCTGCACCACAAAGGCTTTGCTACTGCGCGGCCCGGCAGCATGGATGGCCCGTGCCACCACCTCCTTGCCGGTTCCGGTCTCCCCGCGCAGCAGCACCGTGCAGGGCGCATTCAGCACCTTGCCGATCAGCCGGTAGGTTTCTTCCATGGCTGCGCTGTTGCCGATCAGCCCATACGTCATACGCGCCGAGGGTAGACAAGGCCTGGCCTGGGAGCCGTTGTGCGGCGGACGCACACGTCGCAACAGCGCCAGCTGACTCAAGGCGAAGCTTGCCAGTTGGCTTAACGAGGGTCCGTAGTCCTGGAGCAGTTTCGGCCGCTGGCTGGCGCACAGCAATAGACCGGCAACGGCCTTGTGGCGAGCGAACAGCGGCAGGCATATCAACGAGTGCCAGGGCGTAGCTGTCGCGGGTAGAAAACCGCTTTCGTACACACTGTCGTCCAGGTTATCCACGCTCAGGATACTGGGATGGCCGAGCACGTGACGCAACAGTTGCTGATGCTGAAAGTCTGCGCCGCAAGCACCCTCGCCGAGGGGCAATGCGCCAGGAAAATACTGGGCAATCAAGTCCAGCCGACCCGTGTCCTCGTCCCGCCAATATAACTGGCCGAGTTCGCATTCACTCAGTTGCGCAGCCGCTGCAACACACAGGCCTGGCAACGTTGTCTCGTCACCCTCGATGCCCATTCGGGTGAACCAGGCCAGCAACGTCTCGGCGTAGGCCAGGGGCTGGGGTAAAGGGGCCAGCACATCGTTCATCATTGGCTGAACTCACAGATCGGCAGCCCGTCACCATCCAGGCAGGCGTGGGCCCGCGACAGCGGCTCACCCATCGCCACCGCCCCAAGCAGTCGATCGACCATCTGCGGCAACAGGTGGATCTCGATCCATTGGTCGATGTACCGCGCTCCGCTGTCGCTATGGACGCACCGCTCAGCCATATGCGTGACCAGTTCGGCCGTATAGCTCAAGGCCAGCTTGCGTGACTGCAACCTTCGCCCAAGACGGTCGAGCTTGAGTCTTGCCAGGTCATGCAACACAGCGCCCATCAACGGGTAATAGGGTACGACTCGCATCCGGGCGAGCAGTGCCGGTTTGAAATAGTCGCGCAGCAGAGGGTGAATTGCGTCCTGCAGCACCTGTGTGCCAGGTCGTCGGCCGCCTGCACATAAGTCGATAATGCAATCGCTGCCCAGGTTGGAAGTCATCAGGATCAGCGTATTGCGAAAATCGATTTCCCGGCCTTCGCCATCGTTGACCAGCCCCTTGTCGAAGATCTGATAGAACAGGTTCAACACCTCCGGGTCGGCCTTTTCGACTTCGTCGAGCAGCACCACCGAATAGGGGCGCCGGCGCACGGCTTCCGTCAGCACTCCGCCCTCTCCATAGCCGACATAACCGGGAGGTGCGCCAATCAGCCGAGACAGGGCGTGTTTTTCCTGAAACTCCGACATGTTGAGGGTGGTGACAAAACGCTCGCCGCCATACAGCAAATCACCCAGGGCCAAGGCCGTTTCGGTCTTGCCCACACCACTTGGGCCTACCAACAGAAACACACCGACCGGCGCATCGGCCTTGTTCAGTCCGGCAGCCACCGCGCGCAGGTTGCGGTCGAGCGCCTGTATGGCAGGTTCCTGGCCGAGAATGCGCGACCGCAGCGCATCGGCAACCCCCAGCACCGATGCACTGTGCTCAAGGGACAGTTGTTCAACCGGAATGCCGGTCCAGGCGCTGATGACCTGTGCCACCAGTCGCGGGCATACACGCAACGGCTCCGCCAACGCGCGCTGTTCCAGCCAGCGCTGCTCCTGAAGTTGACGCTCACTCTCGACAGCCGCCAATCGCAGGCCCAATGCTTGTGCAGCCGGCTCATCCATTGGCAATCCGGCGTCCCTGTCTCGATTCAGCGAGTCGCGCTGCCGCGAGCCTTCAGCGTGCTCGGTACACAGGCGCTCCAATGCCTCGGGCACCATTATCTGGTTGATTCGCGCACGTGCGCAGGCGGTGTCCAGCACATCCACGGCCTTATCGGGCAACTGACGCCCTGCCAGGTAGCGGGCGCTCATCTGCGCCGCCGCGACGACGGCATCGTCACGTATATGCACGCCATGGCTGGATTCGTAGGCCGGGACCAGCCCGCGCAGGATCGAAGTCGCCTGTTCAACGCTGGGCTCGCCAACCAGCACAGGCTGGAAACGCCGCGCCAAGGCAGGGTCTTTTTCAAAGTATTTCTTGTATTCGGACCACGTGGTGGCAGCGAGGGTACGCAACTCACCGCGGGCCAGGGCCGGCTTGAGCAGGTTGGCGGCATCGCCGGCACCCGCCTGGGCACCCGCCCCCACCAGGGTATGCGCCTCGTCGATAAACAGAATCACCGGTGTCGGCGCGGCATTCACTTCGTCGATCACGCCTTTGAGACGCCGCTCGAACTCGCCCTTGATGCTGGCACCGGCTTGCAGCAGTGCCATGTCCAGGGTCAGCACACGCACACCCTTGAGTGGCTCCGGCACCTGCGAGCTGGCGATGCGCAGGACAAGGCCTTCGACAACCGCGGTCTTGCCCACCCCGGCCTCGCCGACAAGGATCGGATTGTTCTTGCGCCGCCGCATAAGGATGTCGATCAGTTGGCGGATCTCACCCTCGCGACACAGCACCGGGTCGATACGCCCTTCCTGGGCCTGGCGTGTCAGATCATGGGTAAAGCGCGCCAGCAGTGACTCGCCGCCTGCTGCCGGGCAGACGTCAGGCCCCTGGTCCAGCACAAACCCCTGTATACGCTGTGCATCCAAACCGCTCAACAACTCGTGATAGCCGGTACCCGCGTGCTGCAGCGGGTGACGCAACAACGCCAGTAACAGTGCACCGTGGTCCACGACGCTCTGGCGCAACTCCAGATGGGCAACCATCAACGCCTGTTGCAACCACTGCACGAGGGCCGGGGCGAACACCGGATTACGCGTGGCACTTGCCTGCCCCTTGGGCTGCAGCGTTGCTTGCAGCGTCTGCGCCTCGATCCCGGCGTCGGCCAAGGCTCGTATCAAGAGCCCCCTGGGACGTTCCAGCTGGGTCAGTAGCAGGTCTTCCACCAGGACCTCCCTGCCACCTCGCGTCACGCAACGTTCGGCCGAGCGCTCCAGGTCCTGACGGACTGCGGGCGTCAATGTCAGGATCAGCTGTTGCAGGTCTACATTCATCATGGTCATTAGTCCCTAGTGAGCATTGCTGGCCACGATGACCGCACCATCGGCGCACTCGTGTGCCAGCCAAGTGGTCCACCCCAGCCTGCAGACATTGTGTTCACCCACGTGCAACGGCCTGAGCGCCTCCTTGGCCAGCACCAGCCGCAGGTCATGCTCCAGCGGGTCTCGTGCAGCCAGTCGCACCAACGAACACAGCAGTGGATACTCCGACCCCGTCGGCAAGAAACCATGGAAGCGCTGCCAATCCAGATCCTGTATATGCACCCGGAACTTACCGTTGCAGTCGGTGATCCGGCTTCCCAGTACCTGGTCGAAGCCCAACAGGCTGTTGGCACAGCCAAGCTGGTTCAACTGCGGGGGAGCAATGGCAACCGTGCGTTCCACCCATTGCTCTATAAACACGCGCTCATGCCCGAAGTAGTAACGCAGCACTGTTTCGATCACCGCCGCCGAGTGCGCCCGCAGGCCAAGCAACCCCAGGTAGGGCAACAGTCGCTTGCAGTCCAACTGCGCGGCGGTACGGATGCGCTGGCCCCTCAACCCGATCAACGCAAACATCTGCTCGGAAAAAGCATCACGCGCCTGCGCCTGGAAACACGCCTGGTAGCGGTATTTGCGCCAGATCGGCAGCATCAGCCGTTGCAGACGATGGTGAAACAGGTCCAGGAAGTCTCGAGTCGCGTGGCCGCCCGCTCCATCGGCACTCGCCTGCTCACCGTAAAAGGCCGGCAAGGGTGAACCTGCGCCGCAGAGGCCCAGGACATTGAGGCGAAGACGCGCACGCAATTGATCGTGTTCAACAAAAAACTCCAACCGGTCAATATCGTGACCGGGAAAACCAAGACCCGGGTTGGCCTGAAACTCCAGCCACTCATAGAGTGCGTTGTCATCCAGTAGCGGATGGGCATCGCGCAGGCGCTTGATCACCTGCGAAATCGCCTGGAACAGCGAATATTCACGGATGGCACGGCACAGTTGCTTCAAAGCAGGGGCTGCTGCCCCATCTGAGGTGGCCATAGGTACACATCTCCTTGTGTGCTGATGACACGCAGCTCGTGGTAGGCATTAAGGCTGGCATAAAGCGCGAAGAACTCGTTGAGCACCGAGGCGAACAAAAACGCTTCGCCCGCCCCCAGGAAACCTTGGGAATCAATGCTCAGGTCGACCCGCACCCCTCGAAGCGGCATGCCCCGGTGCAAGCGGTCGACGGCCGTATGGCTGATGGATCGCAAGGCCCCCAGCCTTCTCTGGCTGACCTTTTTCGCTTGCAGATCGTGGTAACGCGGCACGTCATAGGTTTCGAGGACCACCTTCAAGACATTGATGTCGCTCAGTGACAAATAGTTGAGCGACATGTTGCTGATAAGTCGCCAGAGAAAGTCCTGGTCCAGGGGCGGTGCGAAACTCGCAGTCGGTGCGCAGATATTGCGAAATGACAAGCCCTCCGGTGTCTGCTCACAGGGCTGATTGATCTCCCCTGCCTGCAATTGCCGAGGCAGGTTGTGATTGGTGCATGTCAGCTCGATCGACAGCGTTTCCTGGGTATGCCCCCGCCCGCTTCCGAACCCCAGCCAGGTATCGAGCCCGGCATGATGCGCCGAAGCACGCTGACGAATGCTGTAGCTGGTGGGCGCTGCCGATGCATTGATAACGCCGTCGTGCTCAAAGGATTCAAACGGTACGTACGCCTGATACCCCAGCCCGCCGGGGCGCCAGCCCGTGACCTTGTCGACGGAAAATACACAGGCGTTTGCGCGCGCATATTCCCCAGGAATCAACAGGTATTCGTCCTGCTTGCCGTCCAGGCGAATCGGCACCGCATCATGTTTGAACAGGTTGACGATGGGCGTGCAGTACAGCCTCACGTTGTCCAGCGTGGGGTATCCGGTTGCCTGGCAACGGGTGCGTAACTTGAAGCACAGCCTGACGCTGCAGATTTGCTTGAGTACGTCCTGGGGCAACCGCTGCAACGCATCCAGGCCAAGCACATCGACGAACAGGTACTTTTCAGGAAAGGCGAAATACTCCTGCAGATGGCGGTATCCACGAAAGGTATTCTGCGGATAAGGCATCAGCGCATGCTCCTCCGCGAACCCCACCGGACTGACCTGATCGCCACCCAATCGCAACAGCAGGGGCTGGCCATCAGCCCCGCTGACCGCAAGCCCATCACCGCCCAATGGCAGCAACTCGATACCCTCAACCTCGCGCAACAGGCTCAGGTACAACGCTTGACTGATGTAGCGGTCTCCCGACAAATGCAGGCGCAATTGATCGAACGCACATTCGCTGAAATTGCCTTCGCCGCCCATGTCCAGGCGCAGGCTCAGCAACGCCTGCTCTCCCTGGACGCAGTACTCCAGCGCGCTCAGTTGCAGCGGCAAGATGCAGGTGGCGTAGCAGGTTCGAAAACGACAGCGGTCACCATCGACCGCAGCGCTTTCGACCGGTGTATCCCGTGCGACCATCACACCGGGCCCCGCATGTTTCAACGGCTCGAACTGCAGGATACTGAACGCAGGTAGGGGCCGCATGTAGTTGGGCCACAGCAGGTGCATCAAGGAATGAGTCAGCTCAGGCAACTCGTCATCCAGCTTCTGGCGCAGGCGACCGGTGAGGAAAGCAAAGCCTTCCAGCAGCCGCTCCACATCCGGATCCTGACCGGCCTCCCCTAAAAAGGGCGCGAGAGCAGGATTGCGCTCGGAAAAGCGCCGCCCGAGCTGTCGCAACGCACTGAGTTCGCTCTGGTAATAGTGGTTAAAGGACATCAGGCAAGACCTCAACCTGTCCAGCATCCTGCAGGCGCGCGGTGAACACCACGGGCTGCGTCACCCCGTCGACGCAGAGCGTGGCGTCAATGGCAAACGCCAGCGCCAGAGGATCGTCACCACAAGGCAACGCCCTCACGTGCGTATCCTTCAAGCGGGGCTCATAGGCCCGGATAAACCGCTCGATCAACAAGCGCGACTGGCTCAATGACTCATGCAGACTCTGGCTCATGTCATTGAGATCCGGCATACCGTAATCCTCCAGTGTCTGCACGCTGCCAGCGCGGATGCTGAGCATCTTTCCCAGATGAGCTGCGACGGACGTCACGGCACATGATGATTTTGCGGCCGGACTTTCAAGTCGCTCGAAGAGGTTTTGGTTACGCGTCATCCCTTGGCCCCTGCTCATTCTTTGTCGAGCTTGCCAACCAGGGACAGGGTGAAATCCGCCCCCATGTATTTGAAGTGCGGTCGCACACTCAGGTTGACGCGGTACCAGCCAGGCTCGCCCTCGACATCACTGACAACGATACGTGCCGCCCGCAATGGCCGCCGCCCACGCACTTCGGCACTGGGGTTTTCCTGGTCGGCCACGTACTGGCGAATCCACTTGTTGAGCTCCAGCTCCAGGTCGGTACGCTCCTTCCACGAGCCCAGTTGCTCCCGTTGCAGGACCTTGAGGTAATGGGCCAGGCGGTTGACCACCATCATGTAGGGCAACTGGGTGCCCAGGCGGTAATTCAGCTCGGCCTCCTTGCCCTCGGCACTGATGCCGAAACGCTTTGGCTGTTGCACCGAGCTGGCGGAGAAAAACGCGGCATTGTCACTGCCCTTGCGCATCGTCAAGGCAATGAAACCCTCTTGCGCCAGTTCGTATTCGCGACGGTCGGATACCAGCACTTCAGTGGGAATCTTGGTTTCGATTTCGCCCATGCTGTGGAAGTGATGCAGGGGTAAGTCCTCCACTGCGCCGCCGCTTTGCGGACCGATAATGTTCGGGCACCAACGAAACCGCGCAAAACTGTCGGTCAATCGTGTGGCAAAGGCGTAGGCGGTATTACCCCAAAGGTAGTGCTCGTGGCTGTTCACCACGGTTTCCCGGTAGGCGAAGGTCTTGACCGGACATTCAAGGGGATCGTAAGGCGTGCGCAGCAGGAATCGCGGCACCGTCAGCCCGATATAACGGGCATCTTCGCTCTGGCGAAAGCTATGCCATTTGGCGAACTGCGGACCTTCGAAATGATCCCTGAGATCCTTCAAGTCAGGTAGATCGGTGAAGCTTTCCAAGCCGAAAAAAGTCGGCCCGGCGGCCGCGATAAACGGTGCATGGGCCATGCAGGCGACCTTGGAAGCGTATTGCATCAGCTTCACATCGGGGGCGCTGGGGGAAAGAAAGAAGTCAGCGATGATTGCGCCCACAGGTTGACCGCCGAACTGACCGTACTCCGCACTGTAGACGTGCTTATAGAGCCCGGACTGGGTCACCTCGGGTGAGTCTTCGAAGTCATCCAGCAGGTCTTGCCGAGAGACATTCAGCAGTTCGATCTTGATGTTTTCTCTAAAGTTGGTGCGCTCGACCAACAACTGCAGGCCTTTCCATGAGGATTCCAGGGCCTGGAAGCGCGGGTGGTGCAGAATCTCATCCATTTGCCGACCGAGCTTCTCGTCAATCTCCGCAATCATCCGGTCAACCAGGTGTTTCTTGACCGGTTCCCCGCTGTTCTGCGGCTTGATCAGCTCTTCGATAAATGCCGAGACGCCACGCCTGGCTATGCCGTAGGCCTCATCATCCGCACTCAACAGAGTCTGGGCGATGATGTTGTCGAGAATGCTGTGCTCGTCAGTGATGAGTACGGGTATCGAGGTGTGTTGAGTCGTCATGGCGCCAGTGTCCTTTTACTGAAGAATGTCAGGCGGTCCGGCCGCTCAGGCCCAGCTCCGCCAATACTCGGGCACGGGATTCGTCGTCGGCCAGGGCCTGTTCGATGGCTTTGCGAAAGCTCGGCGTGTTGCCCAGTGGTCCCTTGAGCGCCATGAGCGCCTCACGCAGGGCCATCAGCTTGTGCAACTCGGGGATCTGCTCCACCAGGTTCGCCGGGTTGAAATCCCTCATCGAATTGATTCGTAACTGGATGGCCAGGTCTTCGACCTCGGCGCCGTCCTGGAGCCGATTGGGGACATTCAGCGTCAGGCTCAGCGCCTGTTTGGCCAACACCTCATCGAGGGTGTTCTGGTTGAGGGCGATGGGCTTGCGATCTTCAAGCTTGCGCAGGTCCTCACGCTGGGTGAAGTCCCCCAGCACGAGGAGTTTCAACGGAAGCTCGACTTCTTCCCGCACACCGCCGACGGCGGGTTTGAAGGTGATATTGATGCGTTCCTTGGGTGCTACCGAACCTTCTTTGGCCATGGTAAATCTCCTTTTCAAGCGGCTCGTAAGCCTATTCAAGTACCGCTTCCAGATCGAAGAGGCACAGCCTGCGGTGGGTGTCTTCCTTGCGCTCGCGCACGGCATGGTTTTGTGGCAGCAGGTCGCAGCAGCGGTGCAAGAGGCGTGTCACTTGAAACGCCAGCTCCGGCTCCCAGCGCTCCAGGCCCGAGCGCTGCAGCTCGAAGTCCAGTTGTTCGAGCTGGATCTTCGCCAGTTCATGTTTGCCAGCGTGTGCACACAAGCGCGCCAGGGCCAACCGCCAATAAAAGCGGGCGCGATCGCTGCGAGCGGCATGGAGGCCTTGATTGAGCTCATGTACCGCGGCTTTGAGCCCATCCTTGCGCAGCCGCGGTAGCACATCCTGCAAGGCGATCTCCCAGGGCTCGGCATCGCCCCCCACGCGGGGCGCCTCAGGGGTTTGCAGGTAATGGGAGACATGCAGTGCGATCCAGTCGCGAGTGGCGTCGTCGGCAAAAGGAACGCCCCCTTGAAAGCGAAACGCCGGCAAGTCCGGCAATCGTTGCAACAGCAGGGCGAAACTCACTTCCAACTCGCTCATGGCCAGTTCCGCCTGCTGGGCTTCCAGGCATTGCCAGAGCATGTACAGCCCGTCGAACCAGAACATCGCACCTGAGAGGCCGGCCTCAAGTTCAGGCAGCAGCTCGGCGTGATGGCCTTGGGCAAAACGTTGCTGGTAGTACTTGAGTCTGTCGGGGGCAGGCCCGCACAACGCGGTGACTCGCTCACCGTTGGCATCCGGATAGCGGACGATTGACAGCCAGGCCAGCGTTCGACTCAGGTGCAAGGCCCGTAGGTCGGCGGCGTCCTGGCGTAACCACCAGGCACACAACGGACGAGCTTGTTCCTGCAAGGCATACAGCAATTCATGCGCGTCTTTTTCGTTGTTTACCGTCGGTTTGGCCGTTGAGGATGGCGTAGCAGCGGGTTGCACTTGCGCAACGGCGGCGTTCAACCCGGCGACAGGGGGATGGCCTTGCACAGCAAGCGCCAACCACTGCTCCAATTGTTTGCGAATCGGCAGCAACAGCGGCGTGTCGCCTCCCAAATGTGCAGTCCAGAGTTCATCAAGGCGCGTGAGGTGTTCAAGCATGGACTGGAATAGGGGTTGCTGGTCCTGAACCGACAGGTCTTGGACAAGCAGTGTCTCAAGGCGCAGGACCAGCCAGCCGAACGCCGCGCCGCGGGTGCGCAGCTTTCCAGGGTATACCGCCGACCAATGGTGCTCACACAGATGGCGCAGCAACCCGAGGCCAGCCAGCAGTCCGGCAAAGGACTCGCGGTGGTACAGCGCCCAGGTCAGCCAGACGGCCACGCGCAGATCCTTGGACTGCTCACGCAACATGCATTCGCTGATTTCCAGGAGCTTTTGCCAGTCCGGCTGGCCGGCGCCATGCATGGACTGCATCTTTGCCAGTTCGGACTCCAGGGTTTCATATTCATTTGAATAGCGCATATCACTGCCGGCAAAGTTCGCTGGCAAACAGGGCTGCCGGGCAAGCTCGAGGTAATAAGCGCAGAGTTTTTCTGAATGGACCATTTAGGAGCGCACTCGACTATCCAAGGCACGAGAGACAAACTAAGTGCATTTAACTTTCACACCAGATCGCCATGAACCCTTCGCTTGATTCGCCGCGAAGTTCGTAAACCTTAGCCACGACAATAACATCCAGCAAGCAACAGGCTCACACTTAAGACATTTCCTACACACCCCGTAAACCAAGGCATATGCAGACTTTTGCGCAGCTACAGAGATGTAGTTCACCTAACCCCAGCGGAAAACCAACTACTAAGAGACGTAGCAATATGAGCAACTAAATGCGCACTTATGCGCAAACACTTTCCGTAAAACAGCCAAAAAAACCATAATACCCGTTTAAACCAAACGCCTATATCCACAGCATGCCAAGTCCGTATTGGTTCCCGCACTTTCCGGCACGCTTCTTGTAATAACCACATTCCCAACCGGCACGATTAACCGTTGGAACTACTTCATCAATCAGACAAGGAAACCCGTCATGCCAACACCCGCGTATCTTTCCATCACCGGTGTCAAACAAGGTTTGATTACGGCAGGCACATTTACCCAGGACTCGGTAGGCAACATTTATCAGGAAGGTCATGAAGACCAGATTCTGGTCCAGGCCTTTGCTCATCAAGTAATCATCCCCCGCGATCCGCAGTCGGGTCAGCCGACGGGCCAGAGGGTCCATAAGCCGCTGATGATCAGCAAGGTCTTCGATAAGTCATCGCCCTTGCTGTTCAGCGCATTGACCAGCGGTGAAGAGGTCAAATGCCGACTGGAGTGGTTCCGCACATCATCGGCCGGCACCCAGGAGCACTACTTCACGATAGAACTGGAGGGCGCGACGCTCGTGGACATCCAGTCCCGCATGCCCAATTGCCAGGACCCGGACAATGCCCACTTCACTCACCTGGAGGATGTGTACTTCACCTATCGCAAGATCGTGTGGACCCACGAAGTGTCGGGCACATCCGGATCGGATGACTGGCGCAACCCGGTAGCGGGCTAAGTCGGACCTGAGCAGGAACGGGAGCCAGGGACGGCACCGTTTCTGCCAGGCAACTACACCATCGCCAAGGGATGCTTGCGCTTGGGTGCGCCGAACACCCGGTCGATGGCATCCAGGTCGTGCTCATCGAGCACCACCTTGGCGGCGGCCGCATTGAGCCGTACATGCTCCGGGGTGACCGCCTTGGGAATGGCGATCACACCGTCCTGGCGCAGCACCCAGGCCAAGGCAACCTGGGCAGGCGTGACCTCGTGGCGGCGGGCGATCTGCTTGAGGGTCTGGCTGGACAGCAACGCCCCACCCTGGGCAATCGGGCAGTACGCCATCAGCGGCAAATGGTGTTGTTGCCACCAGGGCAACAGGTCGAATTCGATCCCGCGCTCTTCGATGTTGTACAGCACCTGGTTGGTCGCGCAGGCCGGGGATGCGAGCTCCTGCAGGTCGGCCACATCGAAATTCGAGACGCCCCAGCGGCCGATCTTGCCGGCCTCACGCAGGCGCTCGAACGCTTCGACAGTTTCTTCAAGGGGGTACTGGCCACGCCAATGCAGCAGATACAGATCAATGTAGTCCGTGCCCAGGCGCCGGAGGCTGGCTTCACAGGCACGGGGCACGCCTTTTTGGCTGGCGTTGTGCGGGTAGACCTTGCTCACCAGGAACACTTGGTCACGCCTGCCGCTGATGGCTTCGCCGACGACTTCCTCGGCGCCACCCTCGCCATACATCTCGGCGGTGTCGATGAGGGTCATGCCCTCGTCGATCCCCAGTTGCAATGCCGCGACTTCAGCGCGGCGCCGGTCCGGGTCTTCGCCCATGCGCCAGGTTCCCTGGCCGATGACAGGGACGGGAACACCCGCCAGATCAATGGTGCGCATGACAACCTCCTGATGAGTTCGCGAATTAACAGTGTGGCATTGACCGGACAAAAGGGTTCAATCGAAGTATGGTTGCCCTTTGCCAAGTCGCCAGGAAGGACCTGCAATGCTGTTTGTCGTGATGCTCGGGGGCAAGCACCCACGAGCAAGAATTGAAGTGCACGATGTGGTGTTCGCCGTAGCAGACACCCTGGAAGGCACCTACCCGCAACTGCGCGAGGGCTGGTTTGGCAGCCCAAAGGGCGTGCATATCGATTCGTGGATGGCGGTGGACGGCGTCGACGGCTGGAAAGTCGAACTCAGCCACCTGGCCCCCGCTGCCGACGCCCATCACCTGTACTTCATCAACCTTGGCGGTTATGAAACCAATAGCTTTGGCGAGGCCCACCACTACCTGCTGGTGGTCGCCCGCAACAAACGGGAGGCGACCAGCAAGGGCAAGCAACAAATGCTGCGCCACTGGTCCCAGGCCCACACCGACGGCGTGATGGATATCGACGACTGCCTGCCCATCGACCTGGTGGACGGCCGCTACCTTCACCTGATGCAAGGCGCCCATCGGCCGATCATTCAGCAGAACGACTATATCGTCTTGAATTGATGGAGGCTTATTCGACCTGACATCAGATAACTCCAGCAACGTCAGACGTAACACTGCTGTTGCTGTTGCTGTTGCTGTTGCTGTTGCTGTTGCTGTTGCTGTTGCTCTTGATCTCAGGCGCCCCGTCAAACACGCTGGCCGAACGCAGGCTTGAATCCGTGGGTAACCCGGCAGGACGCCGGGTTAGCCGTCCTGGGCCAGGGATGGCCCATGACGGCGGCCCACGGAGTCAAGCCGGAGTGAGGGCACACCGAGCCTAGGCGAGGTGCCGAGTGTTGGGGCAAGAGCCCTTTGCTTACTTTGGGGCTTTTCCAAAGTGAGCCGCCGTAAGGGCGGAACCCTAGGTGGCCGTTACCGCAGCAACGGATATGTACTCGGTCTGATCCCAAATCCTGGCCGGCCATCAGGCCGCCATCGGGAGCAAGTCGAATCGTCGCACCGCCCCTCCCACATGTGATCTCTATGCATCAGGTAGATACCAGCCTGCTCTGGGTCTCACTCCATCACGCCAATACCCAAGCCCAACGCCCCAACCTGAACCCCAGCGGAACTTTGCCAGGAAATAACCGCCTGAATCCGGTACGCTCACCGTTTTTACTCAAGGAGTTAATCCCCATGGCCAAAGCCACCGCCCGTCACATCCTCGTTGCCACTGAAGACAAGTGCAACGAACTCAAGGCCCAAATCGAAGGCGGCGCCGATTTCGCAGAAGTCGCCAAAGCCAACTCCAGCTGCCCATCCAGCCGCCAGGGCGGTGACTTGGGTTCGTTCGGTCCAGGCCAGATGGTCAAGGAATTCGACACCGTCGTCTTCAGCGCCCCGGTCAACACCGTGCAAGGCCCGGTAAAAACCCAGTTCGGCTACCACCTGCTGGAAGTCACCAGCCGCCAGGACTGATCCCATCCGCGCTGCTGCTTGAAACAACGGCCCGCCTCTTGGTGGGCCGTTGTGCATGTGACGACTGGCGACGCTGATGCCGTTAGCGTACAAATCCTTATTCTTCTTCACCCGGCGTTCAAGGCTGACAATGCGATTGGCTTTTTCCAGACTGTTCAGTACCTCCCTGGCCCTGCTGCTGGCCAGCAGCGCCGTGATCGCGGCGCCCCAACCGTCCATGACCGTGTACGGCGAACCGGCCAAGTATCCCGCCGGTTTCAGCCATTTCGACTACGCCAACCCCAACGCCCCCAAGGGCGGCAGCCTGCGGCGCTCGGCGCTGGAGATCGGGCGTTTCGACCATGTGCTGCCGTATATCGACAAAGGCATCGGCGTCTCCCAGGTCGACGGCTGGCTGTATGCGCCCCTGGCCCTGCGTTCCCTGGATGAGCCCTATACGGTGTATGGCCTGGTGGCCGAGAAGATGGAACGCGCGGAGGACGGCCTGTCCCTGCGCTTCTTCCTCAACCCCAAGGCGCGCTTTGCCGATGGCAAGCCGATCACCGCCGAAGACGTGCGCTACAGCTTCAACCTGCTGATGACCCAAGGCAGCCTGCGCTTTCGCACGCTGTTCGCCGACGTCAAGCACGTCGAAGTCGAAGGCCCGCGCCAGGTCCGTTTTGATTTCTCCAGCAATGAAAACCGCACCCTGCCCCTGGATGTCGCCACCCTGCCGGTGTTTCCCGAGCACTGGTGGAAAACCCGCGACTTCGCCAACGGCGGTGGCTACGAAGCCCCCCTGGGCAGCGGCCCGTACAAGGTCGGCAAGATCGACTCGGGCAGCACCATCACCTTTACCCGCGACCCCGACTGGTGGGGCAAGGACCTGCCCGTCAGCCGCGGCCTGTACAACTTCGATCACCTGAGCCTGGAGTACTTCGGTGACACCGAAGTGGCCCGCCAGGTACTGCGCGGTGGCGCCTACGACTTCAACCGTGAGTTTTCCGCCACCGGCTATTCCATCGGCTACAACGGCCCGGCCCTGGACGATGGCCGCCTGCAACGTGCGCACCTGGCCAAGGACATGCCGCAACCGGCCCAGGGTTATGTGTTCAACGTGCAAAAACCGATGTTCAAGGACCGTCGCGTGCGCCAGGCCCTGGCGATGCTGTGGGACTTCGAATGGGCCAACCGGCAGATGATGCGCAACCTGTACATCCGCCAGCAAAGCTACTTCTCCAACAGCCCGTTGGCCGCCACCCAGCTGCCCACCCCGGAAGAACTGGCGATTCTGGAACCCTTGCGCGGGCAGATTCCCGACGAGGTATTCACCCAGGTGTTCAAGGCCCCGGTCACCGATGGCAGCGGCATGATCCGCGACAAACAGCTGCAAGCCCTGGCGCTGCTGGAAGAAGCCGGCTGGAAGCCAGACGGCGACAAACTGGTCAACGCCGAGGGCGAGCCGCTGGAGTTCACCTTCCTCAATGCCCAGAACGGGCTGGAACGCCTGCTGTTGCCGTACAAACGCAACCTCGCACAGATCGGCATTACCTTGAACATCCGCCGCATCGATTCTTCGCAATACGTCAACCGCCTGATGGCCCGCGACTACGACATGATCGTCACCGGCTTCCCGGTCACCACCTCGCCCGGCATGGAGCTGTACAACTACTTCGGCTCGACCGCCGCATTCGATCCGGGCGCCAACAACTACATGGTGCTCAAGGACCCGGCCGTCGACAGCCTGATCAAGGGCCTGGTCAAGGCCGACACCCAGGCGCAGATGCTTACCTATGCCCATGCCTTGGACCGGGTGCTGCAATGGAATTACCTGTGGATCCCCAATTACTACCCGCCCGGCACCTCCGCCGCGTGGTGGAACCGCTTCGGCCGCCCGGCCATCGAGGCCAGGAATGATGAAGCCCTGGAAACCTGGTGGGAAATCAGCCCTACCCCGCTGACCAATGAACAAATGAATGCCGAGTTGAAAAAACGCGCGGGAGCTCGCTGATGTTTGCCTATATCGTGCGGCGCCTGCTGCTGATCATTCCGACGCTGGTGATCATCCTGCTGGTCAACTTCGTGATCGTCCAGGCCGCCCCCGGCGGACCGGTGGAACAAGCCATCGCCCACTTGCAGGGCATCGGCGGCGGCGCGGTCGGCGGCTCATCCGGCGACGGTGTCAGCAGCGGCTCCCGTGCCAGCCGCGGGCTGGACCCGAAACTGATCAAGGACATCGAAAAACAATACGGCTTCGACAAGCCCGCGCCGGAACGCCTGTGGCTGATGCTCAAGAGCTACGCCCAGCTGGATTTCGGCAACAGCTTCTTTCGCGGCGCCACCGTGATCGACCTGATCCTGGAAAAAATGCCGGTGACCATTTCCCTCGGCCTGTGGGCCACGCTGATCACCTACCTGGTGTCGATCCCCCTGGGCATTCGCAAGGCGGTGCGCCATGGCAGCAGCTTTGATGTGTGGAGCAGCACCGCCATTGTGATTGGCTACGCGATGCCGGCGTTCCTGTTCGCGATGTTCCTGATCGTGGTGTTCGCCGGAGGCACGTCATTGAACTGGTTTCCGGTGCGCGGGCTGGTCTCGGAAAACTTCGCCGAGCTGAGCACCGTGGGCAAGATCGCCGACTATTTCTGGCACCTGGTGTTGCCCGTCAGCGCACTGGTGATCGGCGGGTTCGCCACCTTGACCATCCTGACCAAAAACTCGTTCCTCAATGAAATCACGCGCCAGTACGTAGTGACCGCCCGCGCCAAGGGCCTGAGCGAACGGCGGGTGCTGTACGGCCATGTGTTTCGCAACGCCATGCTGCTGGTGATCTCGGGGATTCCCCAGGCGTTCATCAGTGTGTTCTTTGCCGGTTCGCTGTTGATCGAGGTGATTTTTTCCCTCGATGGCCTCGGCCGCATGAGCTACGAAGCGGCCGTGTCCCGGGACTACCCGGTGGTGTTTGGCTCGCTGTTTATCTTCACCTTGTTCGGCCTGCTGATAAAACTGATCGGCGACCTCTGCTACACCCTGGTGGACCCGCGTATCGACTTCGCCGCGAGGAACGCCTGATGCTTAACCTGTCTCCCGTGGCCCGTCGGCGTTTCGAACGCTTCAAGAAAAACCGTCGCGGCTGGTGGTCGCTGTGGCTGTTTATCGGGCTGTTTATCCTGACCCTGGGCGGCGAATTGATCGCCAACGACAAGCCCTTGGTACTCAGCTACAAGAACGAGCTGTATTTCCCGGCGTTCAAGCGCTACACCGAGCAGCAGTTCGGCGGGCAACTGCCGTTCCAGGCCGATTACCGCAGTGACTACGTGCAAAAGCTGATCAAGCAGGACGGCGGCTGGATGCTGTTCCCGCCCATCCCGTTCAGCGACGACACGCCCAACTACGAACTGACCCGCCCGGCCCCCAGCCCGCCCTCGACGGTGAACTGGCTGGGTACCGATGACCAGTCGCGGGATGTGCTGGCGCGGGTGATCTTCGGTGCGCGGGTGTCGATCCTGTTTGCCCTGGCACTCACCGCGATCAGCGCCACCATCGGCATCGCCGCCGGGGCCTTGCAGGGCTATTACGGCGGCTGGGTGGATCTGCTCGGCCAACGCATCCTTGAAGTGTGGTCCGGGCTGCCGGTGCTGTACCTGCTGATCATCCTGTCGGGGTTTGTCGAGCCGAACTTCTGGTGGTTGCTGGGGATCATGGCGCTGTTTTCCTGGCTGGCCCTGGTGGATGTGGTGCGCGCCGAGTTCCTGCGCGGGCGCAACCTGGAGTACGTCAAGGCCGCACGGGCCCTGGGCCTGGGCGACGGCAAGATCATTCGCCGGCACATCCTGCCCAACGCCATGACCGCCACCTTGAGCTACCTGCCGTTCATCCTCACCGGGGCGATTTCCACCCTGAGCGCCCTGGATTTCCTCGGTTTCGGCATGCCTGCGGGCAGTGCGTCACTGGGCGAGCTGATTGCCCAGGGCAAGCAGAACCTGCAAGCGCCGTGGCTGGGCCTGACGGCGTTTTTCACCTTGGCGCTGATCCTGTCGCTGCTGGTCTTTATCGGCGAGGCACTACGTGATGCCTTCGACCCACGCTCATGAGTGACTGCGTATGAACCTGATCGAAATCCGCGACCTCAGCGTCGCCTTCAGCGGCCAGACCGTGGTACGCAACCTGAGCCTGGATGTACGCCCCGGCGAGTGCCTGGCGCTGGTGGGTGAGTCCGGCTCCGGCAAGTCGGTGACCGCCCATTCGATTCTGCAACTGCTGCCCGAAGCCGGTACTGAAACCCGTGGCTCCGTGAAATATCGCGGCCAGGAACTGGTCGGCGCCTCGGCATCGACCTTGCAGAAACTGCGCGGCAACCGCATTGCGATGATCTTCCAGGAGCCGATGACCTCCCTCAACCCGCTGCACAGCATCGAAAAACAGATCGGCGAAACCTTGCTGCTGCACAAGGGCCTGGGCGGCAAGGCGGCGCAGGCGCGCATCCTCGAGTTGCTGCAGTTGGTGGGCATCCAGAAACCCCAGGAACGCCTCAAGGCCTATCCCCACCAACTCTCCGGGGGCCAGCGCCAACGGGTGATGATCGCCATGGCCCTGGCCTGTGAGCCGGAGCTGTTGATCGCCGACGAGCCCACCACCGCCCTTGACGTGACCGTGCAGCGCAAGATCCTGCTGCTGCTCAAGTCCCTGCAACACCGCCTGGGCATGTCGCTGCTGCTGATCAGCCATGACCTCAACCTGGTGCGCAGCATTGCCCAGCGGGTGTGCGTGATGCGTGCCGGCGAGATTGTCGAGCAGGCTGACTGCGAGACCTTGTTCACGGCCCCCCAACACCCCTACAGCCGCCTGCTGCTGGACGCCGAGCCGTCCGGCGATGTGCTGTGCAGCGAGCCACGGGAGACCGTGCTGGACGTGCACGACCTGAGCGTGCAATTCCCCCTGGGCGGCGGCCTGTTCCGGCGCAAGACCTACCTGCGCGCGGTGGATGGCATCAGCCTCAGCGTGCAGCGCGGCAAGACCCTGGGGATTGTCGGCGAGTCCGGTTCGGGCAAGTCCACCCTCGGCCAGGCGATCCTGCGCCTGCTGGATTCCACCGGCAGCATCCGCTTCCAGGGCGAGGCCCTCGACCCGCTCAACCACAAGCAGATGCGCCCGTGGCGCAAGCAGATGCAAGTGGTCTTCCAAGACCCCTACGGCAGCCTCAGCCCACGCATGTCGGTGCAGCAGATCATCAGCGAAGGCCTGGAGGTGCATGCGCCGTGCAGCCTGGCCGACCGCGATGCGCAAGTGATCCAGGTGCTCAAGGACGTGGGCCTCGACCCCGCCAGCCGCCATCGCTTCCCCCATGAGTTTTCCGGCGGCCAGCGCCAACGCATCGCCATCGCCCGCGCGCTGGTGCTCAAGCCGGCGCTGATGCTGCTGGATGAACCGACCTCGGCACTGGACCGTACGGTGCAGAAGCAGGTCGTAGCGTTGCTGCGTGAATTGCAGGAAAAGTACGGCCTGACCTACCTGTTTATCAGCCATGACCTCGCCGTGGTGCGCGCCATGGCCCATGACATGATCGTGATCAAGGACGGCAAGGTGGTGGAGCGCGGGCCGAGCCATGACGTTTTCGAAGCACCGCAGCACCCGTATACCAAAGAACTCCTGGCGGCGGCCGGCGGGCTGTCGTCATGAGTACCAGCCTGACGGACTACCAACAGGTTCGCGGCCTGGCGATCCAGTCGCTGTTCGAGATCATCGAGCAGTCCAGCGAAGGCACGGTGATTGTCGACCGCGACGCCAATATCGTCTGGATGAACGAGCGCTACGCCAAGCGCTTCGGCCTCAAGAGTGCCGATGAAGCCATCGGCCAGCCGTGCGAGCAGGTGATTTCCAACAGCCTGTTGCGCCAGGTGGTGCGCACCGACCGGCCGATTCTGCTGGACATCCAGGACACCCCCAAAGGCCCTTTGGTGGTGATGCGCCTGCCGATCCACAACGACGCCGGTGCAGTGATCGGTGCGATTGGTTTTGCCTTGTTCGATGAGCTGCGCAACCTGTCGCCGCTGATCGAGCGCTACCTGAGCATGCAGCAGGAACTGGCCTCCACCCGCTCGTTGCTGCGCTCACGCCAGAGCAAGTACAACTTTGCGCACTTTATCGGCACCAGCGCCGCCAGCCTGGAAGTCAAACGCCGTGCCCGGCGCAGCGCAAGCGCCGAGTCACCGGTGCTGCTGCTGGGCGAGACCGGTACCGGCAAGGAATTGCTCGCCCAGGCGATCCACGGCGCCTCACCGCGTGCGCACAAGGCGTTTGTCAGCATCAACAGCGCGGCGATTCCCCATGACCTGCTGGAAGCCGAGTTCTTCGGCACCGCGCCGGGCGCCTTTACCGGTGCCGATCGCAAGGGCCGTCCGGGCAAGTTCCAGATTGCCCAGGGCGGCACGCTGTTCCTCGATGAAATCGGCGATATGCCGCTGCCGCTGCAAAGCAAGCTGCTGCGGGTGTTGCAGGAAAAGGAATTCGAACCGGTGGGTTCCAACGAAATGCTGCACAGCGATGTGCGGGTGATCGCGGCCACCTCCATGGACCTGGAAGCGGCGATCAAGCGCGGTGAGTTCCGTGCGGACCTGTATTACCGCCTGAACGTATTGCCGATCCAGGTGCCGCCGCTGCGTGAGCGGCTGGAGGACATTCCGGCGCTGAGCGAAGCGATCCTCGAGGAACTGCGCAGCCAGCATGAACTGGACCGCGAGGCCCTGGCGCTGTTGGCACAGCATGCGTGGCCGGGGAACATCCGCGAACTGCGCAACGTGCTGGAGCGCGCGGCGTTGCTGAGCGATGACCTGGTGTTGAACCCTGGGGACATTCGTGCGGCGATTGGCACGTTCAGCCCGGTGACGCGCGGCGCGGTGGACACGGCTGAAGGTGAGACGTTTGCGGCGGCGCGGGAGCGGTTTGATCGGCAGGTGATTGCGGCGGCACTCAGGGCGTGTGAGGGCAATGTGGTCGAGGCGGCCAGGCGATTGGGGTTGGGGCGGTCGACGTTGTACAAGAAAATGGTGGCACTGGGAATTGCCTGATCTCCAAACAGAGACAAGATTCTCCATATAAAGACATTCCCTGTGAGAGGGGGCTTGCCCCCGATAGCATTAGGTCAGTCAACACATATGCTGGCTTATACACCGCTATCGGGGGCAAGCCTCCTCCCACATTTGATCTTCATTTGTCTCAAAATTGAGACAGCACCCCGAAATACTCGAAAGAAACTAAAAAATATCCATATATTTCAATAACTTGAAAATATGGCACACATCTCGCTATAACCCTCCCCACTGCTTCACCCACAACAATAACAATCCGATGGAGACACACCATGAGTGTGATCATTGCCCTGGCAGCGCTCGCGTTGCTGATGCTGGCTGCCTACCGTGGCTATAGCGTTATCCTGTTTGCCCCCATCGCCGCCCTCGGCGCCGTGCTGCTCACCGACCCGTCCGCCGTCGCCCCTGCCTTTACCGGGGTGTTCATGGAGAAAATGGTCGGCTTTATCAAACTGTATTTCCCGGTATTCCTGCTCGGTGCGGTGTTCGGCAAGCTGATCGAGCTGTCGGGTTTCTCGCGCTCTATCGTGGCGGCGGCGATCCGTTTGCTCGGCACGCGCCAGGCGATGCTGGTGATCGTGCTGGTCTGCGCCCTGCTCACCTACGGCGGTGTGTCGCTGTTTGTGGTGGTGTTTGCGGTGTACCCGTTTGCGGCGGAGATGTTTCGCCAAAGCAATATCCCCAAGCGCCTGATCCCGGCGACCATCGCCCTCGGTGCGTTTTCGTTCACCATGGACGCCCTGCCCGGCACGCCGCAGATCCAGAACATCATCCCCAGCACCTTCTTCAACACCACCGCCTGGGCAGCGCCGTGGCTGGGGCTGATCGGCACGATTTTCGTGTTCTGCGCCGGCATGCTCTACCTGGCGCGCCAGCGCAACAAGGCCCAGCGCGCCGGTGAAGGCTACGGCACCGAGCTGCGCAACGAGCCGGAAACCGCCGAGAACCTCACGCTGCCCAACCCGTGGATCGCACTGTCGCCGCTGATCCTGGTGGGCGTGATGAACCTGCTGTTCACCCATTGGATCCCACAATGGTATGGCAAGACCCACAGCCTCAGCCTGCCGGGCATGAGCGCACCGGTGACCACCGAAATCGCCAAGCTCACGGCGATCTGGGCGGTGCAGGCGGCGTTGCTGGTGGGCATCATCATGGTGCTGGTATTCGGCTGGTCGGCGATCAAAAGTAAGCTCGCCGACGGCAGCAAGAGCGCGGTCAGCGGCGCATTGCTGGCGGCGATGAACACCGCTTCCGAATATGGTTTCGGCGCGGTGATCGCTTCGCTGCCGGGCTTCCTGGTGCTGGCGGACTGGCTCAAGGGCATCCCCAACCCGCTGGTCAACGAAGCGATTACCGTGACCCTGCTGGCCGGTATCACCGGATCCGCGTCCGGTGGCATGAGCATCGCCCTGGCGGCCATGTCCGAGAGCTTTATTGCGGCGGCCCATGCGGCCAATATTCCCCTTGAAGTGCTGCACCGGGTCGCGGCCATGGCCAGCGGCGGCATGGACACCCTGCCCCACAACGGCGCGGTGATCACCCTGCTGGCGGTGACCGGCCTGACCCACCGCGAAGCCTACAAGGACATTTTCGGCATCACGATCATCAAGACCCTCGCGGTGTTCGTGGTGATCGGTACTTTCTACGCCACCGGCATTGTGTGAGGTTTTCATGACAAGATTGAACGGCAAGACCGCCCTGGTCACCGGTTCCACCAGCGGCATCGGCCTGGGTATCGCCCTGAGCCTGGCCAAGGCCGGTGCCAACCTGATCCTCAACGGCTTCGGCGACGCCAGCGCGGTGGTCGCCCAGGTGCAGGCGTTTGGCGGCAAGGTCGGCCACCACCCGGCGGACGTCAGCGACCCGGCGCAGATTGCCGACATGCTGGCCTACGCCGAGCGTGAGTTCGGCGGTGTCGACATCCTGGTCAACAACGCCGGCATCCAGCACGTGGCGGCGGTGGAGGACTTCCCGGTGGAACGCTGGGACGCGATCATCGCGATCAACCTGTCCTCGGTGTTCCACAGCACGCGCTTGAGCCTGCCGGGCATGAAGGCCAAGGGCTGGGGGCGTATCGTCAACATCGCCTCGGTGCACGGCCAGGTCGGCTCGGTGGGCAAGGCCGCGTATGTGGCAGCCAAGCACGGCGTGATCGGCTTGACCAAGGTGGTGGGCCTGGAGACCGCCACCAGCAACGTGACCTGCAACGCGATCTGCCCCGGCTGGGTGCTGACGCCGCTGGTGCAGAAGCAGATTGATGATCGCGTGGCCAATGGCGTCGATCCGCAGCAGGCGCAACATGATCTGCTGGCGGAGAAACAGCCGTCCCTGGAGTTTGTGACGCCGTCGCAGCTGGGTGAGCTGGTGCTGTTCTTGTGCAGCGAGGCCGGAGCCCAGGTGCGGGGGGCGGCGTGGAACATTGATGGCGGCTGGCTGGCCCAATAAGGCCAGACACATTAGAACTCTATAGTTTGGAAAACCTGCATAAGAACAAGAGACCGTGCTGATGTCCGAAATCCTCTGGCAACCTTCCCCCGAACGCATCCGCACCACGCGGATGGACCAGTTCCGACGCTTTATCAATGATCGCCACGGCGTGCAGCTCAGCGACTACCCGGCCCTGCACCAGTGGAGCATCGACCGGCGCCCGGATTTCTGGCAGGCGATCGTGGCATTCTTCGAGGTGCAGTTTCGCAGCCCGCCCAGCGCAGTGCTGATCGAAGACGTCGAGATGCCCAGCGCCCAGTGGTTTCCCGGCGCGACCCTGAATTTTGCCGAACACCTGTTGCGCCGCCGCGACGATCACCCGGCGGTGGTCGCGATCAGCGAAGACGGCCAGCGTGAACAACTGACCTACGCCGAACTGGCCGCCCACGTCGCCGGCCTGCAGGACAGCCTGCGGGCGGCCGGTGTCGGCCGCGGTGACCGGGTCGCCGCCTGCATGCCCAACACCTGGCAAACCCTGGTCGGCATGCTGGCCACCACCAGCCTCGGCGCGATCTGGTCATGCTCCTCGCCAGACTTCGGCACCCAAGGCGTCATCGACCGCTTCGGCCAGATCGAGCCCAAGGTGCTGATCACCTGCGCCGGCTACCGTTATGCCGGCAAAACCATCGATCAGAGCGCCAAGCTCAATGAAATCCTCGAACGCCTGCCGTCCCTGGAACAATTGATCATCGTCCCGTATGCACGGCCCCAGGCCTGCGTCGAGGACTATCAGACCCAGGCCCGCGTCGCCCTGTGGAACGACTTCTACCAACCCGGCGGCGAGCCTGTGTTCGTCGCAGTGCCGTTCGACCATCCGCTGTACATCCTCTACTCCAGCGGCACCACCGGCGTGCCCAAATGCATCATCCATGGCACCGGCGGCGTGCTGCTCACCCACCTCAAGGAACACGGCCTGCACGCGGATATCTCCCGCGAGGATTGCCTGTTCTACTACACCACCTGCGGCTGGATGATGTGGAACTGGCTGGTCTCGGTGCTGGCGATCGGGGCCACGGCGGTGCTGTATGACGGCTCGCCGTTTCACCCCGGCCCGGAACGCTTGATCGACCTGATCGACGCGGAAAAGATCAGCGTGTTCGGCACCAGCCCCAAGTTCCTCGCCACCCTGGAAAAGGCCGGGCTGCAACCGCGCCTGAGCCACGACCTGGGCAGCCTCAAGGGCCTGATTTCGACCGGCTCGCCCTTGTCGCCCCAGAGCTACGACTACGTGTACCGCGAGATCAAGGCCGAGTTGTGCCTGTCCTCGATGTCCGGCGGCACCGATATCGTCTCCTGCTTTGTGATCGGCAATCCGGTGTTGCCGGTGCGGCGCGGAGAAATGCAGTGCAAGAGCCTGGCCATGGCCATCGAGGTGTGGGACGACCAGGGCCAACCGTTGGTCGGGGAAAAAGGCGAGCTGGTGTGCACCCGGCACTTCCCGGCGATGCCCATCGGCTTGTGGAACGACCCGCACCAGAAGAAGCTGCGCGCCTCGTATTTCAGCCAGTTTCCCGGCGTGTGGGCCCAGGGCGACTACGCCGAGCAACGCCCCAACGGCAGCCTGCTGATTCACGGCCGCTCCGACGCAGTGCTCAACCCCGGCGGCGTGCGCATCGGCACCGCGGAGATTTATCGCCAGGTGGAAAAAGTCCCGCAGGTGCTGGAAAGCCTGGCCATCGGCCAACGCTGGCAGGACGATGTGCGGGTGGTGCTGTTTGTGCGCCTGGATGACGGCATCGAACTGGATGAGGCCCTGGCGCAGCAGATCCGCCAGGTGATCCGCGCCAACACCACGCCGCGCCATGTGCCGGCGAAGATCCTCGCCGTCAGCGATATCCCCCGCACCATCAGCGGCAAGATCGTCGAACTGGCGGTGCGCAACGTGGTGCACGGCGAGCCGGTGAAGAATACCGACGCACTGGCCAACCCGCAGGCCCTGGAGCAATTTCGCGACCGCCCCGAACTGGCGGAAAGATGAAAGGTTTCAGCCCTGCCGCACTCATTTGAAGACAAACCCTCAATGCATGCTATTTTTCGAGGGTAGTCACCCATCGGTGTCCCACGGGATAATGGGTGTTGTCATTTTTCAAAGCGTTACGCTCAGGGCTTTTTATGAAGGGAACAACCACCGGCAGCGAAGCCGCTGCATTGATTGCGCGGCTGGACTGGGCGCACAGCCCCCTCGGTGAGGCCAATGATTGGCCGCAAAGCCTGCGCACAGCCGTGGACATCGTCATCCACTCTCCGATGCCGATGCTCCTGCTGTGGGGCAGCGAACTCACCCAACTCTACAACGACGGCTTCGCCCTGCTGGCGGGCAATAAACACCCGGACGCCATGGGCCAGCCGGCGCACCAGACCTGGCCGGAACTCGAAAGCTTCACTGCGCCGATCTACGACGCCGTGCTGACCGGCCAGGTGCGCACCTTCAGCGAGCAGCGTTTTGTCCTGCAACGCAACAATCGCGACACCGAAATCTGGCTGGACCTGACCTACAGCCCGATCCGCGATGAAAGCGCCAATGTGGCCGGCATCCTGGTCACGGCCATCGAAACCAACGAACGGCGCAAGGCCCAGCACAACACCGAACAACGCCTGCAACTGGCCCTGGCCGCCACCGATGCGGTGGGCACCTGGGACTGGGACATTGGCGAAGACCGCTTTATCGCCGACGCGCACTTCGCCTACCTGCACGGGGTTGATCCAAGCGACGCCAGCCGGTTGCCGATCAGCGACTACCTGCAAGGCGTACATCCCGAAGACCGCGGCATGGTGGCGCGCAGCATCAAGCATTGCATCACCTACGGCACTGAATACGCCGAGGAATATCGCCTGCAACAGGCCGACGGCCAGGTGCGCTGGGTGTTCGCCCGGGGGCGTTGCTACAAGGATCATCAAGGCCGCCCCGCGCGCTTCCTCGGCGCGGCACTGGACCTCACCGAGCGCAAAAATACCGAGCAGGCCCTGCGCCAGAGCCAGACCGAACTGCAGTTGATCATCAACGCCATGCCGGTGCTGATCGGCTACGTCGACCACGAGCAGCGTTTTCGCCTGAACAACAGTGCCTACCTCGACTGGTACGGCCTGACGCCCCAGGAGCTGTACGGCAAGACCATCCGCGAAGTGCTCGGCGACGATGTGTACGCCGGGCGCGAGGACAAGATCGCCGCTGCGCTCAGGGGCAAGGCCTGCAGTTTCATGACCGTCACCCCCCATCGCGATGGCCGCCCGCGCCATGCGTTGATGAAATACCTGCCACGCTTCAGCAATGACGGCTCGGTGAACGGTTTCTACATCTTTGTCATCGATGAAACCGAACGCAAACTCACCGAAGAAGCCCTGCGCCACCTCAACGAGAACCTCGAGGAGCGCGTGGCCCAGCGCACCCAGGCGCTGGCCGAAGCCAACGAACGCCTGCAAAACGAGATGTTCGAGCGCGAGCGCGCCGAAGATGCCCTGCGCCATGCGCAGAAGATGGAAGCGGTGGGCCAGCTCACCGGCGGTATCGCCCACGACTTCAATAATATGCTCACCGGCATCATCGGCAGCCTGGACCTGATGCAGCGCTACATCGCCGCCGGGCGCAGCGACGAGATCGGCCGCTTTACCGACGCCGCCGTGTCCTCGGCCCATCGCGCGGCCGCCCTCACCCACCGTCTGCTGGCGTTTTCACGGCGCCAGTCGCTGGACCTTCGCCCGCTGGATCCGAACCAGTTGGTAGCGTCCCTGGAGGAGCTGTTCCAGCGCACCAAGGGCGCGCATATCACGCTCAAGGTGCAACTGGGCCGCGACATCTGGCCGGTCAACACCGACGCCAGCCAACTGGAAAACGCCCTGCTCAACCTGGTAATCAACGCACGCGACGCCATGCCCGATGGCGGCGAACTGCTGATCGAAACCGCCAACAGCTACCTGGACGGCACCGATATCACCACCCTCGAACCAGTCAGGGCCGGCGACTACGTGATGCTCGGCGTGTGTGACAACGGCAGCGGCATGGCACCGAAGATTCTCGCCAAGGCGTTCGACCCGTTCTTCACCACCAAGCCCATCGGCCAGGGCACCGGCCTGGGGCTGTCGATGATCTATGGGTTTGCCCAGCAGTCCGGTGGCCACGTGACCATCCAGAGCGAACCGGGCCAGGGCACCTGCGTGCGCCTGTATCTGCCGCGCCTGCACGGCACCTCCCTGGAAAGCAGCCAGCCCGCCCATCCGGGCGAAGTCCCGCTGGCCCTTGCCGGCGAAGCGGTGGTGGTGGTCGAGGATGACCCGGCGGTGCGCATGCTGGTGGTCAATGTGCTCGACGAGCTGGGTTATACCGCGCACCAGGCGGCGGATGCCCGTGCGGCGCTGCCGTTGCTGGAGTCGGACTTGCGCGTGGACCTGCTGGTGACAGACGTCGGCCTGCCCGGCATGAACGGCCGCCAACTGGCGGAGATCGCCCGCCAGCATCGGCCGGGGCTCAAGGTGCTGTTCATGACCGGCTACGCGGAGAAAGCCGCCGAACGCCAGGGCTTCCTGGAGGACGGCATGGACATGGTCGCCAAGCCGTTTTCCATCGACCTGCTGGCGACCAAAATCCGCAGCATGATCAGCGTCGATGATTCAGTTCAGGCATAATCGCGCGCCGTCGCACACCTGGTAGAGACCGATGAAAGCCCAAGCCCGCCATATCCTGGTGAAAACCAGCGAAGAAGCCGAACAGCTCAAGCAGCGCATTGCCAAGGGCGAAGCCTTTGATGTGCTGGCCAAGAAGTACTCCACGTGCCCGTCCGGCAAGCGCGGCGGCGACTTGGGTGAAGTGCGGCCGGGGCAGATGGTCGGGGTGATCGATGCGGTGATCTTCAAGAAACCGGTGAAGGTGGTGCACGGGCCGATCAAGAGCAAGTTCGGGTATCACCTGGTGCAGGTGTTTTACCGGGATTGAGGCTTTGGCTTAAGACCGCTATCGGGGGCAAGCCCCCTCCCACAGGGGTTTGCTCCCGATCCGCCGCAGGCGGCCATTCATCTACTCCCTGGGGATCAGCGCCCCCGGCACCTGGATAACCCGGCTCGCCAATCGATGCCCGGCCAAAGCAGCCTCCTGGGGCGAACCGCCCTTGAGCCGACTGGCCAGGTACGCCGCACTGAACGAATCCCCCGCCGCCGTAGTGTCCACCACCTTCTCCACCTTCAGCGCCGGCACGGCAAGGCGCTCACCGTCGCAACGGATCAAACACGCATCCGCACCGCGCTTGAGCACCACTTCCGCAATCGCCGGGTACGCCGCGAATACCTGTTCGCTGTCGGCATAACCAAACAACGCGCGTTCGTCATCCTCGGTCAGCAAGGCGATATCCACCTCGGCCAGTACGCTGCGATAAGCCTCGCGGGCAACGTCCACCGTGGCCCAGAGCCGTGGCCGGTAGTTGTTGTCAAACACCACTGCGCCGCCACGTCGGCGGGTTTCGATCAGCACTTCGAGCAGGCGCTGGCGCCCGACTTCACCCAGCACCGCCAGGGTAATGCCGCTGAAATACACCACGTTGTAGTCCGGCAATGCCGCCAGGATCGGCGCAGCCGCCGGCGTGGTAAAGCAGTCGCGCACGGCCGCTTCGTTGCGCCAGTAGAGGAATTTGCGCTCGCCGTTGGCATCGGTCTGGATGCAGTACAAGCCGGGCAAACGCCCGGGCAGGCGCTGGACCCGCTCCAGGCCCAAGCCTTCTTCGGCCCAGTGCGCACACATGGCGTCGCTGAAGCTGTCATCGCCCAAGGCGGTGACATAGTCCACCGTGCCGATATCCCCCAGCTCACGGCGCAGGTACACCGCCGCGTTCAGGGTGTCGCCGCCGAAGCTCTGTTGCAGGCTGCCGTCGGCGCGGTGTTGCAATTCGATCATGCATTCGCCGATCAGGGCGATGCGGGGGTGGGTGGTGGTCATGGCTTTACACTCAGAAACGGGTTTCCAGGGACTCGATCACCCGCAACTGCTCATCCACCAGGCAGCCGACCTGCCACTTGTCGAAGGTCAGGCAAGGGTGCGAGGTGCCGAAGGAAATGATGTCGCCGATGCGCAGCTCGACACCTGCCGCAACGGTCATGAAGGCGTGCTGGTCCATCACGGCGGTGACGGTGCAGGCGCTCACATCATCGCCTTCCGCCGGCAGGATCCCGGCGCGATAGCGTTTAAGCGGCACCGGTAAACCGGCGTCGTAGGCCACGTCGCGCTTGCCCAGGGCGATCACCGCAAAGCCCGGCTCAGGCAACGATTGCACATGGGCCCAGACTTCCAGGGCCGGGCGCAGGCCTTCCTGGAGGTCGCCGCGACGGTCGAGCACGCAGCATTGCGCCTCTTTGTAGATGCCATGGTCGTGGGCCACGTAGCTGCCGGGGCGCAATACGCTGAGGAAACGGCCGGCGGCGTTTTGGGTTTCGAAGGACTCGGCGATCAGGTCGTACCAGGCCGACCCAGACGCCGTGATAATGGGCTTGGGCAGGTCGAAGGCCCCATTGTTTTGCAGGTCCACGGCCAGGCGCACCAGGCTCGCGGCGAAGTCGCGGATGCCATTGATGGCGTGCTCGCCGTGGATCACCCCTTCGTAGCCTTCGATACCGGTGAGGGCCAGGGCCGGCTGGGCCTTGATCGCCTTGGCCAGGTCGCGCACTTCCTGCTCGCTGCGGCAACCGCAACGGCCGCCGACCACGCCGTATTCGATCATCACGTTCAGGCGCAGGCCACGGGCGGCGAAGAACAGGCCCAGGTCGGCGACGTTGTCCGGGTGGTCGACCATGCAGTGGAAGTCAAAATCCTTGTCGGCCAGCAGGTCGGCGATCAACGCCATGTTCGGTGCGCCCACCAACTGGTTGGCCATCAGCACCCGGCGCACGCCACCGGCATAGGCGGCGCGGGTCTGCACCGCGTTGGCCAGGGTAATGCCCCAGGCGCCCGCGGCAAGCTGGCGCTGGAACAATGCCGGCATCATGCTGGTCTTGCCGTGGGGCGCCAGTTCCGCGCCGCTGTTGCTGACGAAATCCTGCATCCAGCGAATGTTGTGTTCCAGGGCGTCGCGGTGCAGCACCAGGGCGGGCAGGCTGACGTCACGGACCAGGTGGGCACCGACGGCGGCGGCGCCCTTTTCAACGGCATTGATGGCTGACATGGAAAACTCCTATTCGTTGATGCGACGGGCCAGGTTGTTGGCGCTGTCGATCAACACCCGGCGATAGTCGTTGTAGTTTTTGCTCGCATCGGCCCGAGGGGCGACGATGCACAGCGTCGCAATGCTGACGCCCTGCGCGTCCCGGACCGGGGCGGCAAAGCAGTGGGTAAAGGTGTCGGCCACACTGTCGAAGGAAAAGAACCCATCGAGGGTGGCCTGGCGGATTTGCGCGAGGAAGGTCTCCAGCGGCAGGCGCTGGCCGTCCGGCAGGATAAAGTCGTCGTGGTCGATCAGTTCGATGATCTGCTGGTCGCTCAAGTGCCCCAGCAACAGGCGCCCGGAGGCGGTCCATGGGATCGGCGCGTCTTCACCGATGTCCGAGGAAATGCGGAAATGCCGCTCGCCTTCGCGCATCAGCGCCACCGTGTATTTGCGCCCGTTGAGCAGGCACATCTGCGCGGTTTCGTGGGTTTGGCTGACGATCTCCTGCAAGGCGTGGTCGGCCTCGCGGGTCAGGTCGAAATGACGCAAGTGGGCCTGGCCGAGGAAATACAACTGACGGCCGAGGTAGACGTGACCGTCCTTGCCCACGGTTTCGAGGATGCGCCGCTCCAACAAGGAGGCGACCAATTCGTAGACCGTGGATTTGGGGCTGCCGATGCCACTGGCAATATCATTCGGGCGCAGGGGCTGGCCGATTTCCTTGAGAAAATCGAGGATATCGAATGCACGGTCCAGGCCTTTGGCGCGGCGTTTGATGGTGTCTTCGGTCATGGCGATATCGGTCCGGTCGAAGTTGTTGGGTACGACACAATTCTCCTGTGGGAGGGGGCTTGCCCCCGATGAGGGAGTGTCAGCACATGCATTTGTGACTGACTCACCGCCATCGGGGGCAAGCCCCCTCCCACATTGGATTTGCAGTGGGCTTAAGGGTGAGGGCAATTTAGCCCTTTTTCTTGTAGGCCACGCAATCAATCTCGACCTTGCAGTCCACCATCATGTTGGCCTGCACACAGGCGCGCGCCGGCGCGTGTTCCGGGGTGAAGTATTCGCCGAAGACCTTGTTGAAACTCCAGAAGTCCCGCGGGTCTTCCAGCCACACGCCGACCCGCACCACGTCTTTCAACTCGTAGCCGGCTTCTTCGAGGATCGCCACCACGTTGCGCAGGGTCTGCCGGGTTTGCTCGATGATCCCGCCGGTGATGATTTCGCCGTCCACCGCAGGCACTTGGCCCGAGACGTACAGCCAACCGTCCGCTTCCACCGCGCGGGCGAAGGGACGCGGCTGGCCACCGCCGGCCGTACTGCCGGCTCCGTAACGAGTGATGCTCATAAAACGATGCTCCTGATTAAAAACGAATGTTCTTGAGAAATTCCGCCAGGCGCGGCGATTGCGGCCGCTCGAAGATGTCCTTCGACGAGCCCTGCTCTTCAATCCGGCCCTGGTTCATGAAGACGATCTTGTCCGAGACTTCATAGGCAAAGCGCATTTCGTGGGTGACCAGCAACATGGTCATGCCCTCTTCCGCCAGGCCCTTGATCACACTGAGCACCTCGCCCACCAGTTCCGGGTCGAGGGCCGACGTGACTTCGTCGAAGAGCATCAGGCTCGGGTTCATGGCAATGGCACGGGCTATCGCCACACGCTGTTGCTGGCCGCCGGACAGCTGGCCGGGGAAGTGATCGCGGCGCTGCAAAAGTCCTACACGGTCCAACCATTTTTCCGCGAGTGCCACCGCCTCGTCCTTAGGCATTTTCTTAACTTTCAACAGGCCGAGGGTGACGTTCTGCAATGCGCTCAGATGGGGAAACAGGTTGAACTGCTGGAACGCCATGCCGGTCATCGCCCGGTGCTGGGCGATCACGCGTTCGGGGTGACGCACGCGCTTGCCGCCGATGTCGCTGTAGCCGATGGACTCGCCATCCAGGGTGATCTGCCCGCCCTGGAATTCTTCCAGCAGGTTGACGCAACGCAGCAAGGTGGTCTTGCCCGAGCCGCTGGAGCCGATCAACGTCACCACGTTGCCGCGCGCCATGGACAGGTCGACGCCCTTGAGCACTTCGACCTCGCCGTATTGTTTACGCAGGCCGCGGATGTCCAGCAGCGGCTCGGTTGTTTGAGGTTGGTTCATGGCAAGGCCACCCGCTTTTCAATGTAGCGCCCGAATAACTCGATGGCGTAGTTGATGACAAAGAACAGAAACCCGGCGAACAGGTAGAACTCCAGGGTCATGAAGGTACGCGCGATCACTTGTTGGGTACTCAGCAGCAATTCGGCCACGCCGATCACCAAGAGCAAGGTCGAGGCCTTGACGATTTCCGTCGAGGAATTGACCCAGGTCGGCAGGATCTGCCGCAGCGCCTGGGGCAGCAGCACGTAGGCCAGGGACTGCTGGAACGTCAGGCCAATCGCCTTGCCCGCTTCCAGTTGCCCACGGGGAATGGCTTGCAGTGCACCGCGCACGATTTCCGAGACGTGGGAGCCGCAGAACAGCGTGAGCCCGACGGCGCCGGCCTGGAACGCGGTGATTTTCCAGCCAAGCGCCGGCAGCATGTAGAAACACGCCAACACCAGCACAAACACCGGCGTGCCACGGATCAGGTCGACATACAGGCGAAACGGTGCGCGCATCCAGAATTTGCCGTAGGTCAGGATCAACCCGGCGACGATACCGATCAGCGTGCCAAAGATAATCGCCAGCACCGACACCGCGACACTGGCCTGAAACCCCGCCCAGAGCGTATCCCGGGCGATCCACAACTCATGCAGCCAGCTGGGGGACTCGTACATGGACACCCTCCTTAACGACGGATCGCCAGACGCTGCTCCAGGTAACGGAGCAGCATGGCAATGAGGTAACAGGCCGCCACGTAGAGCGCGGTCGTGACCAGCCAGGTTTCAATCACCCGGTAGCTTTCGACGTTGATCTTGCGGGCGTAATAGGTCAGCTCGGGCACTGCGATGGCGGCGGCCAGCGAGGTGTCCTTGAACAGCGAGATAAAGTTGTTCGACAGCGCGGGCAGTACGTTGCGCAGCATCACCGGTACGGTGATATACGCACGGATCCGCCATTCGCCGAGGCCGATGGCCAGTCCGGCTTCGCGCAAGCCCTTGGGAATATTCAACAGCCCGGCGCGGAACACTTCGGTCAGGTAGGCACCGGCGTACAGCGACAGGGTGATGATGAACGACGGGATCTTGTCCAGGCGGATACCCAGGCTGGGCAACGCAAAGTAGATCAACAGGATCAGCACCAGGATCGGCGTATTGCGGATCACCGTCACATACACCGAGGCCAGGATTCGCAACGCACGGTGTCTGGACAGCATGGCAAACGCCATCAACAGGCCGATCACGCAACCGATGGCGATCGACAGCAATGCCAGTTGCAGGCCCAGGCCGAGCCCCGCCAGCAAGGTGTCGAAATCGCGCCACACGGCGGCAAAGTTCAACTGATAGTTCATGGTCAGCAGTACCTGATGGGGGCGCCGTTGGCGGCGCCCCGGTTTTCACGAATCACTTGAACTCGACGGGAAAGCCGATGGCAGGTTCCGGCAGGTCCACACCGAACCACTGCTTGAACGACGCCTTGTAGGTGGGGAATTCCACACCGGTCATGGCCTCATGCAGCGCGGTGTTGACGAAGTTCAGCCAGTCCTGGTCGCCACGCTTGACCGCGCACGCGTAGGTTTGCGGGCTCCAGGCGTAGGCCGGGCTGCGGTAGCGGCCGGGGTTCTGCACCATCAGGTACTTGACCGAGGACTGGTCGGTGGCGGCGGCATCGGCGCGACCGGAGTTCACCGCCTGGTACATCAGGTCGACGCTGTCGTACTGGTCGACCTTGGCCTTGGGCAGCGCCTGGTGCACCAGCTCTTCGGCATACACGTTCTGCAGCACCGCCACGGTGACGCCATCGCCCGCTGCCTGCAGGTCTTCGATTTCCTTGTACTTGCTGTTGTTCGGCAGCAGCAGGCCCACGCCTTCGCGGTAGTACGGCAGCGTGAACGCCACTTGCTGGGCACGGCTGGCGGTGACGGTGATGAACTGGCAGCTCATGTCGACCTTGTCGGTCAGCAGGTTGGGAATGCGTGCGTCGGACGACTGCACCACAAACTCGACCTTGCTCGGGTCGTTGAACAAGCCCTTGGCCACAATGCGGCCGATGTCGATATCAAACCCCTGCAACTTGCCATCCGCTCCCTGGAAGTGCCACGGCGCATTGGTACTGCCTGTACCCACGATCAGGTGCCCACGCTTGAGCACATCATCGAGCTTGCTGTCCGCCGCCTGCACGATGCCTGCGAGGGAAGCCGATGCGGCGAAGAGAAAAACACACGCTTTGAACACGGAAGGTCGGTGATGCATGACAAGCACTCCAGGAGTTGTGTATTCCGCTATACCGGAACTTAGTATGTAACAACGGAATAGACAGCAGAAAGTGTGCCACACGCCCTCAAAGAAAAACATGCCTGCAATAAAGGCTTGTTAAATCAGATAGATAAATATTTTGGGGAGACAAGGCGCTACGCCAGCATCTGCAATCTCTTTGCTACCCAGGGCCCCATATGGCGGTGACAGGTCCCGGCGGACGCACTGCAACAGCGTTACCGCGCACCGTTGCAGTGCGCGTGCAGCGTGGAAAAATCCCCACGCTGGACTAGCCTTGGCACATCCCTGCCGACAAGGACCCTGCCCTGATGAAGTTATGTCTTACCCTGGTGGTGCTCACCTTGCTGGCAGCCGGCAACGCGTCGGCCAGCAACGACCGCCGCGACTGCAAGGAAGAACTGCGCAGGCTCAAGGAAGCCTTCGACACCAACTACACCAGCCAGAACCACCACGACTACCGCCGGGCCAAGGCCTCCCGGGACAATGAGGAATACCGCAAGTGCGCAAACCAGGCGCGCAAGGCCCGGGAACGCGTGGAGCGTGAGGCAGACCTGTGAAGGTTGACAGTAGACGGTAACGGTCCCCGGGCTTAGCGTTGGCAAAAACCCTGCAAGGCCCAAAGGGAGATCATCATGGGGATTGCCACTGCGACCATTGCCACTACCGACGACTACCGGCGCGTGCTGAGCAGTTCGCGCCCGGTATTCATGCTGTTCATCTCAGCTCACTGCCCGGCCTGCGGGGTAGCCGGGCCGCTGTTTGAGCAGATTGCCGCCCAGTACCGATCAGTAGTGAGCCTGGTGCTCGATTGCGCGAAAACGCCGAGGCACCCGCAGGTTACAGGCACCCCGACGCTGCTGATCTTCCAGAACGGCACCTTGATGGAAACATTCAAGGGTTTCGGACCCGAGGAGCAGCAAGCGCAGTTTGTGGAGGACACCTTCAAGCGTTATGCACGCCGCAAGGCTGCAATAACACCTGCGTCACCCGCCGCTCCTCTACCGCCGCCACCGTCAGGCGCCAGCCCTCATGCTCCAGGCTATCACCCACCACCGGCAGGCGGTCGAGCAGGCTCATCACCAGGCCGGCCAGGGTCTGGTAATCCTCGGTCGCGACGGCCTTGAAGCCGGTACGCTGACGAATCTGGGTGAGATTCAGGGCGCCATTGGCACGGAAGCCCGCGCCCTCCTCGACAATATCCGGCCCTTCGATCTCACTGGCATCCGGCAACTCACCGGCAATGGATTCAAGAATGTCGGTCATGCTCAATACGCCCATGAAGTCACCGAATTCGTTGATCACGAAGGCGATATGGGTGGATTCCTGGCGCATCTGTTCCAGGGCGTTGAGGATCGAAAAGCTCTCCAGCAGGTTGATCGCCCGGCGTGCGAGGTGCTCCAGGTTCGGCTCGTTGCCGGCCAGGTATTCCTTGAGCAACTCCTTCTTGTGCACAAAGCCCAGCGGCTCATCCACCGCGCCATTGCTGATCAACGGCAGGCGCGAATAGGACGAATGCATCAGCTTCAGTCGAATCGTGTCGGGGTCGTCCGCCAGGTCGATAAAGTCGACGTTGGCTCGCGGCGTCATCAAGCTGCGAATCGGCCGCTCGGCCAGCTGCAGCACACCGCTGATCATTACCCGCTCGCGTCGGTCGAACAGCGGCCCCTGGGCGGCATCCGTCTCGCCCAGCAGGTCAGCCACCTCTTCCCCCACCTCCTCCACCGCCAGGCTGCGACCGCCGAGCAAGCGCATCACCGCATGGGCCGTGCGCTCACGCACCGGCAACACGCCTTGGGCCGACTTCTTGCGACGCGCGCGGGCAATCTGGTTGAACACCTCGATCAGGATCGAGAAACCAATCGCCGCGTACAGGTAGCCCTTGGGAATATGGAAACCCAGGCCTTCGGCGGTCAGGGCGAAACCGATCATCATCAGGAAGCCCAGGCACAGCATGATCACCGTCGGGTGGGCGTTGACGAAGCGTGTGAGCGGCTTGCTCGCGACGATCATCAGGCCGATGGAAATGATCACCGCGATCATCATCACCGCCAACTCATCCACCATGCCCACGGCCGTGATCACCGCATCCAGGGAGAACACCGCGTCGAGCACCACGATCTGCGCCACAATCGGCCAGAACATGGCGTATGCCACGTTGCCGGTGCGCTGGGCCACATGGCCTTCCAGGCGTTCATGCAATTCCATGGTGGCCTTGAACAACAGGAACACACCGCCGAACAGCATGATCAGGTCACGACCGGAGAAGCTCTTGTCGAACACCTCGAACAGCGGCTGGGTCAGGGTCACCAACCAGGAAATACTCGCCAGCAGGCCCAGGCGCATCAGCAACGCCAGGGACAAACCGATCAAGCGCGCACGGTCGCGCTGCTCCGGCGGCAGTTTGTCCGCCAGGATCGCAATAAACACCAGGTTGTCGATGCCCAGCACCAGTTCCAGCACAATCAAGGTCAACAGGCCGAGCCAGGCCGTTGGATCCGCTAACCATTCCATTTATATCAGTCTCTCTACAGGTTTCAGAATGCCGGGCACGACAAGGCGCGGTCGGTGGACCGGGACACGGCTGGCAGTCGGGATACGGGGTGTTTCAGCGGGAACAGCGGCGGCGGATGTCTTGGGGAAAGACGACTGGGAGGCTCCGAGAGGATGTTCATGCAGGTCCTGAAATAACAAAAGGACTTGAATCCTACAGGCGAAATACAAATTTCCTGCAACGCAAAACTATTACAAAACCTGTCTTCGAGCCCCACACAAAATCATGTGGGAAGGGGCTTGCCCCCGATGAGCATGAGTATCTACACAACTTTTAAGATATTGCCAAATCTCTGTGGTGAGCGGGCTTGCCCCGCGCTGGGCTGCGAAGCAGCCCCAAAACCAGCCTCTACAGAGTGCCTGATACACCGCGTTCTTCTTTACTGGGGCTGCTTCGCAGCCCAGCGCGGGCGGTGCGACGATTCGACAAGCCCGCTCACCACAACAGCCCTGTCTGCCGGGCGTCCGGCGTTGAGCCAACGTTGTGTAGATACCCATGCCCCGATGAGGGCGTGTCAGGTTTTACGGGTTGCATCGTCCAGCGCCAGGATGGTGTGGGCATTCGTCACCGTCGTCGCCAGGGTATTGATCACCCCCGACCGCAACGCCCCCAATGTTGCCGCCGCCTTGGTGTTCTCACTGGCAATCGCCACCACGTCCGGGATGCGGAACAACTCCTGCACCGTCAACCCGATCACTCGCCCCTGGATCGCGTTGACTGCCGGCTGGCCGTGGATGTCGATGAAGTCATAGCCCATCATGTCGCCCACGGTGCCGGACAAGCGTGCCTGGGCGATTTCCTGGGGCGAGAACCAGCCCATACGGACCATATTGCTGTTCTCGCTCATGTCGCCGATGCCGATCAGCGCCATGTCAGCCCGCCGCGCACGGTCGAGGGTGGAGCGCACCGTGTCATTGTTGATCAACACCCCGCGCAACTCCGGGTTGGCCACCAGGGCCGGGGCGTACAGGCTTTCACTCTCGCCGCCAAAGCGCAGGGCCAGGCGCCGGCAGATGTGATCGGGGTTCATGTATTCGCCGGCCTTGAGCGAACCGCCTATGGCGCAGACAAATGTGCAGTTGCGCGTCACCGGCAGGAACACGTTATCGGCCACGGCGCCGACGTTGCGGCCCATGCCCACGGCGACGATCATGCCGTCGCTCAAGGTCTTGTTCAGGTAGTTGGCCACCAGGCTGGCGACGGCCGAGCGTTGGGTATCGGGGTCGCTGTGGTCCACCGCGATCAACGCGCGATCCAGCTTGAAGCGCGCCACCAAGGCCTGTTCCAGCTCGTTGTTCATCGCCGGATGCTGCAAGACGCGCACCTCGACAATGCCCTCATCCCGCGCGCGCTTGAGCAATCGGCTGACTTTTGCCCGGGACAGGTCGAAGCGCTTGGCGATGGCTTCCTGAGTGACGTTCTCGAGGTAATAGAGCATCGCCACTTCGGTCATCTGATCAATATCGCTGGCCATGCGCTGGGTACTGTCACTCATGGGGACGGGCTTCCGTTTCGGCGTCAAAGGCGCATTCTCCCGACTCTTGCCCTGCTACGTCCACTATTGATGCCCATCGCGCTCGATCGCATTGATGCGCTCGACCTTGGCCCCGGAACGGGCCGCCTCGAACTCCGACTCCAGGAACGACTTGACGATGCTTTTCGCCAGTTCGGCGCCGATCACCCGCGCGCCGATAGAGAGGATCTGCGCATCGTTGCTCTTGCGCGCCCGCTCTGCCGAGTACGTGTCATGGGCCTGGGCCGCACGAATCCCGAGCACCTTGTTGGCCGAGATCGCCATGCCGATCCCCGTGCCGCACACCAGCACGCCCAGGCGCTGCTGCCCGGCGTTGATGGCGGTGGCCACGGCCAGGGCGATGTCCGGGTACAACACCGGCGCGGTGGAATGGGTGCCGAAGTCGGTCACCGGATAGCCCAGCGCCTCGATATGGCGCTTTAACAGCTCCTTGAGCTCAAAACCCGCTTCATCGCATCCGATAGCCACCGGGAAAGGTGTGTTCATGATGTCTGGCTCCGCTGCCGTGAGGGTGCTTACGACTGATCAATTGATCACTCAATGAAATTTCTCTCATTCATTTCGCAGGCGTTACCCCTCTTCTGTCAAGCGGGATTTAACTGACCTGTCAGTCAAAGCGCTCTAAAAAAGGGTAATTGGCGAAAAAGATCAGAATCGCAGCATTTACATGAAAGAGATTGACTGATCAGAATTTCATTTGATACACATATGATCACAGCGAAACATGACTGTGCGACCTAATAAGAATTCACAGCACGAGGACACGCCGATGGCCACGCCATTACTGCTCCAGGCTGAACACGTCGCCAAGGCTTACGCCGGGATCCCTGCCCTGCGTGACGGGCGCCTCTCTCTGCGGGCCGGCAGCGTCCACGCCCTGTGCGGCGGCAATGGCGCAGGCAAGTCGACTTTCCTGAGCATCCTGATGGGCATCACCCCGCGCGATGCCGGCAGCATTCTGCTCAACGGCACCGCCGTACAGTTCAATCGCCCCAGCGAAGCCCTCGCGGCGGGGATCGCGATGATCACCCAGGAACTGGAACCGATCCCCTACATGACCGTCGCCGAAAACATCTGGCTGGGCCGCGAACCGCGCCGCGCCGGCTGCATCGTCGACAACAAGGCCTTGAACCGCCGCACCCGCGAGCTGCTGGAAAGCCTGGAATTCGAGGTGGACGCCAGCAGCCCCATGCACCGACTGAGCGTGGCGCAGATCCAGCTGGTGGAAATCGCCAAGGCGTTCAGCCATGACTGCCAGGTGATGATCATGGACGAGCCAACGTCGGCCATTGGCGAGCGCGAAGCCGAAACCCTGTTCAAGGCGATTCGCCGCCTCACCGCGCGGGGCGCCGGCATCGTCTATGTATCGCACCGCTTGAGCGAACTGGCGCAGATCGCTGATGACTACAGCATCTTCCGCGACGGCGCCTTTGTGGAAAGCGGACGCATGGCCGATATCGACCGCGACCACCTGGTGCGCGGCATCGTTGGCCAGGAACTGACCCGCATCGACCACAAGGTCGGCCGCGAATGCGCCGCCGACACCTGCCTGCAAGTCGACAACCTCAGCCGCGCCGGCGAGTTCCACGACATCAGCCTGCAACTGCGCCAGGGTGAAATCCTCGGCATCTACGGCCTGATGGGCTCGGGGCGCAGTGAATTCCTCAACTGCATCTATGGCCTGACCGTGGCGGACTCCGGCAGCGTCACCCTGCAAGGCAAGCCCATGCCCGTCGGCCTGCCCAAGGCGACCATCAATGCCGGCATGTCGCTGGTCACCGAAGACCGCAAGGACAGCGGCCTGGTGCTGACCGGCAGCATTCTTTCCAACATTGCGCTGTCGGCCTACAAGCGCCTGTCGAGCTGGTCGCTGATCAACGCACGCAAGGAAACCCAACTGGCCCAGGACATGGTCAAGCGCCTGCAGATCAAAACCACCTCACTGGAACTGCCGGTGGCGTCCATGAGCGGCGGCAACCAACAGAAAGTGGTGCTTGCCAAATGCCTGTCGACCGAACCGGTGTGCCTGCTGTGCGATGAGCCGACCCGGGGTATCGATGAGGGCGCCAAGCAGGAGATCTACCACCTGCTGGATCAATTCGTGCGCGCCGGTGGCGCCGCCATCGTGGTGTCGTCGGAAGCCCCGGAACTGTTGCACCTGAGTGACCGCATCGCCGTCTTCAAGGGCGGCCGCCTGGTGACCATCAGCACCGACACCGCCCTTTCCCAGGAAGCCCTGTTGAGTCTTGCCTCATGAATGCCAAAACCATTGCCGCCCCTATCACCACCGCACCGCGCAACCGCCTGCGCCTGTCCCTCGACCGCTTTGGCCTGCCACTGGTGTTTATCCTGCTGTGCGTGGTGATGGCGTTTTCCAGCGAGTACTTCATGACCTGGCGCAACTGGATGGACATCCTGCGCCAGACCTCCATCAACGGCATCCTCGCGGTGGGCATGACCTACGTGATCCTGACCAAGGGCATCGACCTCTCCGTCGGCTCGATCCTGGCCTTTGCCGGATTGTGCAGCGCCATGGTCGCGACCCAGGGCTACGGGCTGCTGGCGGCGGTGAGCGCGGGGATGTTTGCCGGGGCGATGCTCGGCGTGGTCAACGGCTTTATGGTCGCCAACCTGTCGATCCCACCGTTCGTGGCCACCCTCGGCATGCTCAGCATTGCCCGTGGCATGACCTTCATCCTCAACGACGGCAGCCCGATCACCGACCTGCCCGACGCCTACCTGGCCCTGGGCATAGGCAAGATCGGCCCGATTGGCGTGCCGATCATCATCTTCGCGGTGGTCGCGCTGATCTTCTGGATGGTGCTGCGCTACACCACCTACGGCCGCTACGTGTACGCGGTGGGCGGCAATGAAAAAAGCGCGCGCACCTCCGGGATCGGCGTGCGCAAGGTGATGTTTTCGGTGTACGTGGTGTCCGGCCTGCTCGCCGGGTTGGCCGGCGTGGTGTTGTCGGCACGTACCACCTCCGCCCTGCCCCAGGCCGGGGTGTCCTATGAGCTGGACGCGATTGCCGCCGTGGTGATCGGCGGCACCAGCCTGTCGGGCGGCACCGGCAGCATTGTCGGCACGCTGTTCGGCGCGTTGTTGATCGGCGTGATCAACAACGGCCTGAACCTGCTCGGCGTGTCCTCCTATTACCAGCAGGTCGCCAAGGGCCTGATCATCGTGTTTGCAGTACTGATCGACGTGTGGCGCAAGAAAAAACGCTAGAGAACGACCACTACAACAATAACCGGAGTTCCCCCCATGAAACTTGGTACCACCCTGGCCGCCGCGGCGGCTCTCTCCCTGCTCGCCGGCAGTATCGCAATGGCCGCCGATGGCAAGACCTACAAGGTCGGCGCGGCCGTCTACGGCCTCAAGGGCCAGTTCATGCAGAACTGGGTCCGCGAGCTCAAGGAGCACCCGGCGGTCAAGGACGGCACCGTGCAGTTGACCGTGTTCGACGGCAACTACGACGCCCTGACCCAGAACAACCAGATCGAAAACATGGTGACCCAGCGCTACGACGCGATCCTGTTCGTGCCGATCGACACCAAGGCCGGCGTCGGCACGGTCAAGCAAGCCATGAGCAACGACGTGGTGGTTATCGCCTCCAACACCAAGGTCGCCGACGCCTCGGTGCCCTACGTCGGTAACGATGATGTGGAAGGCGGCCGCCTGCAGGCCCAGGCCATGGTCGACAAGCTCAACGGCAAGGGCAACGTGGTGATCATCCAGGGCCCGATTGGCCAGTCGGCGCAGATCGACCGCGAGAAAGGCGAGCTGGAAGTGCTGGGCAAGCACCCTGGCATCAAGATCATCGAGAAGAAGACCGCCAACTGGGACCGCGCCCAGGCCCTGGCGCTGACCGAAGACTGGTTGAACGCCCACCCCAAAGGCATCAACGGCGTGATCGCGCAGAACGACGACATGGCCCTCGGCGCCGTACAGGCCCTCAAATCCCACGGCCTGACCTCCAAGGATGTGCCCGTCACGTCCATCGACGGCATGCCGGACGCGATCCAGGCGGCGAAGAAAGACGAAGTCACCACCTTCCTCCAGGACGCCCAGGCCCAGTCCCAGGGCGCACTGGACGTGGCGTTACGCGCACTGGCCGGCAAGGACTACAAACCGCAGTCGGTGATCTGGGAGCGCTATGCCAAGGACCTGAAATGGGGCGATGGCACGGCCAAGACCTACATCCTGCCGTGGGTGCCCGTGACTAACGCCAACGCCGATGCACTGTACAAACAAGTCAGTGGCGGTAAGTAGTTATTGGCTTGAAATACAGGCAAGTGTGGGAGGGGGCAAGCCCCCTCCCACATGAGATCTTCACTGTTTTCGAAAATGGAGTCATGTAAATGTCTGGATTCTGGAACCAAGCCTTCGACCTCAACGGCCGTTGCGCGGTGATCACCGGCGGCGCCGCCGGTATCGGCCTGGCCTGCGCCAGCCTGCTGGTGGAGCGTGGCGCCCGCGTAGCGTTGCTCGACCGCGACCCGGCGGTGGTTGAAGTGGCAGCAAGCCTGGGTGCCGGGCATCTGGGCATTGCCGTCGACCTCAGCCGGATCAACCAGGTGCAACACACCATCGACCAGGTCTTCGCACACTTCCAACGCCTGGACTACCTGATCAACAGCGCCGGCGTGGCCCTGCTGGACAAGGCCGTCGATGTCAGCGAAAGCGCCTGGGACACCACCCTCGACATCAACCTCAAGGCCAGCTTTTTCGTGGCCCAGGCCTGCGCGCGGCACATGCTCGCCCAGGGCAGCGGGCGCATCGTCAACCTCGCGTCCCAGGCCGCGGTGATCGGCCTCGACCGCCACGTCGCCTACTGCGCCAGCAAGGCGGCCATCGTCGGCATGACCAAGGTGCTGGCCATGGAATGGGCGCCGCACATCAACGTCAACGCCATCTCCCCCACCATCGTCGAGACCGCGCTGGGCAAGAAGGCCTGGGCCGGTGAAGTCGGCGAACGGGCCAAATTGCAGATCCCGGCGGGCCGCTTTGCCCAGCCGGAGGAAATCGCCGGGCTGGCGTTGTACCTGCTCAGCGATGCCGCGCAGATGATCACCGGCGCCAACCTGGTGATCGACGGCGGCTACAGCATTCAGTAATTCATTTATCTGTCGTGAGGTTTTGTCATGTCCACTGTCACCGAACGCACACCCGAACAACTCTCGCCGGTCATCCCGAAAACCATGCAGGCCGTGGTCTGCCATGGCCCGGAAGACTATCGCCTGGAAACCGTCGACGTGCCCACGCCCGGCCCCGATGAGATCCTCACCAAGGTCGAGTTGTGCGGCATATGCATGGGCGACATCAAGACCTATCGCGGCGCGCCGTCGTTCTGGGGCGATGCCGAGCAACCACGCTACGTCAAGCCGCCAATGATCCCCGGCCATGAGTTCGTGTGTCGCGTGGTGGCCCTGGGCCCAGGCGCGGAAAAGCGCGGCGTGAAGGTCGGTGACCGGGTGATCTCGGAGCAGATCGTGCCGTGCTGGGGCTGTCGCTTCTGCAACCACGGCCAGTACTGGATGTGCCAGAAACACGACCTCTATGGTTTCCAGAACAATGTGCAGGGTGCCATGGCCCAGTACATGATCTTCACCAAGGAAGGCATCATTCACAAAGTGCCGGAATCCATCGCCCCCGACGAAGCGATCCTGATCGAACCCCTGGCCTGCTCACTGCATGCGGCGGAACGCGCCAACGTCGACCATGACGACGTCGTGGTGGTGGCCGGCGCCGGCACCCTGGGCCTGGGCATCATCGGCGCCGTGCGCCTGCGCAACCCGAAAAAACTCATCGTGCTCGACATGAAACCCGAACGCGCCGCCCTCGCCCTGCGCATGGGCGCCGACGAAGTGTGGAACCCGGCCGAAGTGGACGTACTGGCCAACATCCGCGCGATCACCGACGGCTATGGCTGCGACATCTATATCGAGGCCACCGGGCACCACAAGGCGGTGAACCAGGGCCTGGCGATGCTGCGCAAGCTGGGGCGCTTCGTGGAGTTCAGCGTGTTCAACGACGAGGCCACGGTGGACTGGTCGATCATCGGCGACCGCAAGGAGCTGGACATCCTCGGTTCGCACCTGGGGCCGTACATGTACCCGCGGGCCATCGACTTTATCGGCAACCGCAAGATCGATATGCGCGATGTAGTCACCCACAAGTTCGCCCTGGCGGATTTCAAGGAAGCGTTTGCGGTGATGGAACGTGGCGACAAGTCGCTCAAGGTTGTACTAGAGCCCTAAGCACCCGACAGGTCCAAATGTGGGAGGCGGCAAGCCCTCCCCCCCACGGTTGGATAGCGGTGAACCCATAAAAACAGGAACCCGCGTTATGAATCGAGTCATCAACGATCCGGACCACGTGGTCGAGGACATGCTGCGCGGCATCCTGGTCGCGCACCCCGAACTGCGCCAGTACGAAAGCAACCCACGGGTGATCGTCAAGGCCAGGCCTTCCGGGCCAGGGCGTGTCGGCATTGTCACGGGGGGCGGCTCCGGCCATGAGCCGGCCTTTCTCGGCTATGTCGGCCCCGGCCTGGTCGACGCGGTGGCCGTCGGTGAGATTTTCTCCTCGCCCACCGCCAAGAGCTTTTTCGACGCCTTCCGCGCCGCCGACCATGGCGCCGGCGTGGCCTGCCTGTACGGCAACTATGCCGGTGACAATATGAACGTGAAGCTGGCGATGAAAATGGCCGCCAGCAAAGACATGCGCATCCGCACCGTGGTCGCCAACGACGACGTGGCCTCCGCGCCCAAGGCCGAGATCGCCAAGCGTCGCGGCGTGGCCGGGGAAATCTTCATGTGGAAGATCGGCGGTGCCGCTGCCGCCCAGCACTACGACCTCGACGGCGTGATTCGCGTCGCGCAGAAAACCGTCGACCACTGCCGCTCGATTGGCATCGGCCTCACGCCCTGCACCATTGCCGCCGTGGGCAAGCCCAACTTCCAGATCCCCGACGGCCAGATGGAACTGGGCATCGGCCATCACGGCGAACCGGGCATTGAGGTCATCCCCATTGAGTCCGCCGCCGCCATGGCCGAGCGCATGCTCGCGCCGATCCTCGCCGACCGCGACTTCAGCCAGGATGACAGCGTAGTGGTGCTGGTCTCCGGTCTTGGCGCCACGCCGGTGATGGAGCTGTATATTTTCTACGCCGAGGTGGAACGCCAACTCAACGCCAAGGGCCTGAAGATTCACCGCTGCTACGTCGGCAACTACTTCACCTCCCTGGAAATGATGGGCGTGACCCTGACCCTGCTCGGCCTCGACGCGGAGCTGAAAACCCTGATCGACCAACCCTGCCGCTCCATCGGCATGACCCAGGCGGACTGAACCATGAGCCAGCATTTTTCCAGCCACCACGGCAGCGCCATCGTCACCGACCTGGTCAGCGTGATCGTGGCCAACCGTGAATACCTCAGCGAAGTCGACGGCGCGATTGGCGACGGCGACCATGGCATCAACATGGCCAAGGGCTTCGCCCATTGCGGGCGCACGATCGAAGGTCGCCAACTGACCCTCGCCGAAGCCCTGGATGAGCTGACCCTGAGCCTGATGGAAGGCATCGGCGGCTCCATGGGGCCGTTGTATGGCAGCCTGTTTATCGGCATGGCCGACGAAGTGCGCGGCCGTGACGACATCGACGCAGCCACCTTCGCCCACCTGTTGCGCGGCGGCCTGACCTCGTTGCAGGACATCACCGAAGCGGGCGTGGGCGACAAGTGCCTGATGGACACATTGATCCCGGCGGTGGAAGCCTTCGAGCGCGCGCACGCCTCGGGGGCGTCTTTCAGTGATGCACTGGAGGCGATGAAAACCGCTGCCTCCCAGGGGCGCGACTCCACCAAGGACCTGGTGGCGAAGATCGGCCGCGCCAGTCGCCTGGGCGAGCGCTCACTGGGCGTGCTGGATGCAGGGGCGGTGTCGTGCTGCCTGATCCTTACGCGCCTGGCGGATTCGGTGCAGCCGCGCCTGAGTGCTTGACCTGCTGGATATACCGCGCCACCGCCGGCGCTTTCTCGAAGCGCCGGTGAATCAGCGACAGCCACGAGGATGCGTCGCAGCCCTGAATGCTGCGGTACACCACGCCCGGCAACTGCACATGCCCGACCATTGATGCGGGCACCACCGCCACGCCCTGCCCCATCGACACCAGCGCCACCACCGCGACCAGCCCGCCCGGCTGTGGCCCCAGGCGCGGGGCATAACCGCCTTGCGCGGCGACATGCAGGGTGCCGCTGATTTGCTCCGGCAGGATAAATGTCTCGTTTTGCAGGTGTTCGCAGCCAATGGCCGCGAGCCCCAGCAGCCAGGAATCCTGGGGCAGCGCCAGGACAAAACCTTCGCCGTCCAGACGCACCGCCTCTACTCCCTCGGGCAAGGTCATCGGCGAGCGGATGTAGCCGATGTCATAGCGCCCGTCCGCCACCGCACTCGGCAGCGTGGCCATGGCGCATTCGCGCACCGTCACGCTGACGTCGGGAAATGCCTGGCCGAACGCACGCATCTGCCGCTGCAACAGCCCGGCGTACAGCGCCGAAGCCACGTAACCCAATTCGATATGGCCGATCTCGCCACGCCCGGCACGCTGGGCATGGTGCTGGGCGAATTCAAACTGGCGCACGGTGGCTTCGGCCTCGACCAGCAAGGCGGCGCCGGCTTCGGTGAGGCTGACTTCGCGTTGCCGGCGGATAAACAAGCGCGTGCCCAGGCTGGTTTCCATGTCCTGGATCTGCCGGCTCAGGGTCGGTGGCGCAATGCCCAATTGCTCGGCGGCACGGGTGAAGTTGCGCTGCCGGGCCACGGCGAGGAAGTAGCGAAAATGGCGGATATCCATAACAGGATTAGCTCAAAGGTAATGAAGTGCTCCACAGTGGCTAACAATACCAGCAGTGGCCAGGGATAAGCTCGAAGCACCTCAACACTGGAGCGCCCTTGCGATGCCCACCAACTGCATTTCCCCTATTGCCCGTAAGGTAATCAAGCCATGAGTCGGGTCAGCCCACGCCTGACGTTGCTCACCGCGTCCGGTGTCTGCTCGCTGATCGTGCTCGACACCAATATCGTCGCCGTGACCCTGCCGAGCATCGCTCGCGACCTGGGGGCGAACTTTGCCGATATCGAATGGGTCGTCAGTGCCTACATGCTGGCGTTTGCCGCCTTGCTGCTGCCGGCCGGGAGCCTGGCCGATCGGTTCGGACGCAAGAAATCCCTGGTCTGGGGCCTGAGTATTTTTATCCTCGCCTCCCTTGGCTGCGGGGCGGCGCCGAGTGCGTTGTGGCTGGACATCGCCCGCGCGGTCAAGGGCGTCGGTGCAGCGTTATTGCTCACGTCAGCCCTGGCCTCCATTGGCCACACCTTCCACGATGAAGTCGAGCGGGCCAAGGCCTGGGCGTTCTGGGGCGCCTGCATGGGCGTGGCGATGACGGCCGCGCCGACCCTGGGCGGCTTGATCACCGAGTACCTGGGCTGGCGCTGGATTTTCTACCTCAACCTGCCCGTGGGCCTGGCGCTGATGAGCCTGGTGCTGCACGCGATTCCGGAATCCCGCGATAGCCAATCCGCCCGCCTCGACCCGTGGGGCAGCCTGGCCTTCAGCGCGAGCCTGTTGTGCCTGATCTGGGGCCTGATCGAGGCCAACCGTATCGGCTGGGATAACCCGCTGACCTATGCACGCCTGATCGGCGGTGCGGTGTTGCTGGGTGTATTTGTAGGGGTCGAACGTGTGCAGCAGCGGCCCATGGTGGACCTGCAACTGTTTCGCCACCCGCGTTTTATCGGCGCCTTGCTCGGGATGTTTGCCTACGCCGGCTGCGCCCAAGTGATGATGACGCTGCTGCCGTTCTATCTGCAGAACGGCCTGGGTTTCTCCGCGATTGCCTCGGGCCTGGGCATGCTGCCGTTCGCCCTGACCATGCTGGTCTGCCCCCGGATCGGCGCGCGGCTGGCGGGGCGCTTCGCACCGGCAACGATGATGGCGGCCGGGTTGACCCTGGTGGGCTGCGGCAACCTGCTAAGTGCCTGGGCGGTGAATATCGGCGGCTACCTGCCCTTCGCCCTGGCGATTGCCGTCACCGGTGCCGGTGCCGGTTTGCTCAATGGTGATACGCAAAAAAACATCATGGCCTGCGTGCCACGGGACCGTGCGGGGATGGCCTCGGGCATGAGCACCACCATGCGGTTCAGCGCGATCATGTTGGCGATTGGCGTGTATGGCGCACTGCTGAGCAGCCACAGCGAGCACGTGTTGCGCGCACGTATCGACACGCAATGGCAGGCGCAGGCGGCGGGGATTGCTTCACGGGTGGTGGCCGGGGATATGCCGGCGGCAATGGGCTTGTTGCCGGAGCCGGCACGGGCGATGGTGCAACCGCTGGCGCGGCAGGCGTTTGTGGATGGGTTCAGCGGGGTGTTGTGGGTGGCAGGGTTATTGGGATTGCTCGGAGCACTGGTGGTGGGGAGGCTGATGCGCAAGCCGATACCCACACCGAACTAAATGTGGGAGGGACGGTGCGACGATTCGACTTGCCCCCGATGAGCATAGGTATCTACAAAAATTTGTAGCAGCCAACGCTAACCACGATGCGAAGCGAGCCGCTCTTGATCTTGATCTCAGGCGCCCCGTTAAACCACGCTGGCCGGAATTCGATAGTGATTTGGGGGGTAAACCGGCAGGGATGCCGGTTTAGCCGCCCCGCGCCATGGATGGCGCGTGGCGGCGGCCCCCCACATCACTGTCGGATTACGGGCACACCGAGCCTAGGCGAGGTGCCGAGTGGTGGGGCGAAGCGTTTTGCTTACTTTTGCGCTTTTCAAAAGTGAGCCGCCGTAAGGGCGGAACCAACAGCAGCCGTTACCGCAGCAACGGATATGTACTCGGTCTGATCCAACATCCTGGTCGGCTGTCAGGCCGCCATCGGGGGCAAGTCGAATCGTCGCACCGTCCCTCCCACAGGTATTACCTATACCCCAAAGGGGCTTACCAGAAGCGTTGCTGGGTCAGGCGGCTCCACCAGGTCAGCAGCACCCGGTCTACCGAGCCGCTGGCCGCCAGGCCCACCCGTTCCTGCAGGCTTTTACGCTCGGCATAGTGCAGGTGGAACACTTCGGCGGTCTTGGCCTTGGTGGCCAGGTATTCGTCGCTGGTTTGCAGTTCGTCGACCAGTTGCTTATCCAGCGCGGCCACACCCAGCCACACCTCTCCGGTCGCTACGTCATCAATCGCCAGCTGTGGGCGATAACGCGAGACGAAGTTCTTGAACAGCTGATGGGTGATGTCCAGGTCTTCCTGGAACTTCTCGCGGCCTTTCTCGGTGTTTTCGCCAAACACCGTGAGGGTGCGCTTGTACTCGCCGGCGGTCAGCACTTCAAAGTCGATGTCGTGCTTTTTCAGCAGGCGGTTGACGTTGGGTAACTGCGCCACCACGCCAATGGAGCCGAGGATGGCAAACGGTGCGCTGATGATCTTCTCGCCGATGCACGCCATCATGTAGCCGCCGCTGGCCGCGACCTTGTCGATGCACACGGTCAACGGCACGCCCGCCTGGCGGATACGCGCCAGTTGCGACGACGCCAGGCCGTAACTGTGGACCATGCCGCCGCCGCTTTCCAGGCGCAGCACCACTTCGTCCTTGGGCGTGGCCAGGCTCAGCAGCGCGGTGATTTCATGGCGCAGGCTCTCGGTGGCCGAGGCCTTGATGTCACCGTCGAAATCCAGCACGAACACCCGTGGCTTGGCCTCGGGTTTCTTCTTGCCGTTCTTCTTTTCGGCTTTGCTTTCGGACTTGCGCAGGGCCTTGAGCTGCTCCTTGTCGAGCAGGCTCGACTCCAGGCGCTCACGCAGGCCCTTATAGAAGTCATTGAGCTTGCTGACCTGCAGTTGGCCGGCGGCTTTGCGACGCCCTTTGCTGCGCAGTGCCGCGAAGCTGATCAAGACCACCAGAATAGCGACCACCAGGGTGACGGTCTTCGCCAGAAAGCTCGCGTATTCAGCCAAAAAATCCATGTGTCTCCTTAACAATGCACGGCGCCAGGCGCGGATTGCCCAAGCATACCGACGGGATCGCCGGGCGGCCAGTGCTCAAACCGCCAGCAGGAACGCGCTCCAACGAGCTTTTAAAACAAGCGTATGTTTTTTCATTGACAGCACCCTGGCATCCTCATAACCTCGCCAGACTTTCAACGTACCGGGAAAACGGACGTGGGCAGCATCTATTTGATTCGACATGGCCAGGCCTCCTTCGGTGCAGACGACTATGACGTGCTGTCGCCCGTCGGCGTGGAACAAGCGCAAGTGCTCGGCCGCCACCTGGCGGATATGGGCCTGGTGTTCGACCGCTGCATCGCCGGCGACCTGCGTCGCCAGCAACACACGGCCACTGCCGCCTTCGATCAATACAGCACCCTCGGCCTGCCGGTACCTGCATTGGAAACCGACAGCGCCTTCAACGAATTCGATGCCGACGCGATCATCCGCGCCCTGCTCCCCGACCTGCTCGGCAGCGAACCCGACGCCCTGGACATCCTGCGCAACGCCGCGCAAAACCGCAGCGAGTTCCAACGCATCTTCGCCCTGATCATCGAGCGCTGGCTGGCCGGCACCTATGACCCGCCGGGACTGGAAAGCTGGCTGGGCTTCGTGGAGCGCGTCCAGGGTGGCCTGCAACGCATTCTGGAAGCGGCGGACAACACGCAGAAGATCGCGGTGTTCACCTCCGGCGGCACCATCACCGCCCTGCTCCACCTGATTACCCGGATGCCTGCCGCCCAGGCCTTCGAACTGAACTGGCAAATTGTTAACACCTCGCTCAACCAGCTGAAATTCCGCGGTCGCGAGGTGGCACTGGCTTCCTTCAACAGTCACACCCACTTGCAACTGTTGAAGGCGCCGCAACTCATCACCTTCCGATGAAGTGCGGCCAACCGTGACCCCAAGGTCACTGGACTCACCATAAAAGGATCGAAACCATGACTGACGTAGCTAAAGCCGTAGAAGCAATGAAAGCCAAATTCAACCCAAGCGCTGCCGAAGGCTTGGACCTGGTGTTCGGTTTCCGTATCGACGACACCAAGAACTTTTCCCTGGTGGTCAAAGACAAGACCTGCGAACTGCAGGAAGGCGAAAACCCGGACGCCCAAGTGACCCTGGTCATGGACAGCGAGACCCTTGAGGGCATCGTCGACGGTTCCACAGACGGCATGCAGGCCTTCATGGGCGGCAAGCTGCGCACCGAAGGCGACATGATGCTGGCCATGAAGCTGAGCGAACTGTTCCCTTCCTGATTCACGGGCAACCCTGAATCCCTGTGGGAGGGGGCTTGCTCCCGATGGCGGTTTGTCAGTCGCGTCATCAGTTGACTGATCCACCGCTATCGGGGGCGAGCCCCCTCCCACATTTGGGCTGTAGCAGCAACGCCACCAACGCACTCCATCCGGTCTGGTGCGAAGCCCCCAACCCCCGCCCCGTCTCGCCATGGAAATATTCATGGAACAACACCAGGTCACGACTGGCCGGGTCCGCCTCCAACTGCGCATACCCCGCCATCGACGGTCGTGAACCGTTTTCATCCCGCAGAAACAGGCGGGTCAAGCGCTGGCTGAGGCTGTCGGCCACGTCCTCCAGGGATGCCAGATACCCGCTGCCCGTGGGGTATTCCACCGAGAAGTTGTCCGCGTAGTAGCGGTGAAATTCGCGCAGCGATTCGATCAGCATGTAGTTCACCGGCATCCACAAGGGCCCGCGCCAGTTGGAATTGCCGCCGTACAGGCGCGAGTCGGATTCACCCGGCTGGTAACGGGCGCACAGGGTGTCGCCATTCATCTTCAGCGCCAATGGCTGCTCGGCAAACGCCTTGGACAGGGAACGCACGCCAAAGGCCGAGAGGAATTCGTCGTCATCGAGCATGCGCCGCAGCAAATCCTTGGTGCGCTCGCCACGCAACAGCGCCAGCAACAGGCGATTGCCCTGCCCCGGTTCGTTCCAGCGCGACACCAGTTTGGCCAGGTCCGGCCGGTGGTGCATGAACCCCAACAGCCGTTCACGCAACCCTTCCAGCCCCTCGTGTTCGCGCTGCTCCAGCACCAGCACGGCAAACAACGGCATCAGGCCGACAATGGAGCGCAGGCGCACCGGCTCGTTCTGGCCGTCGGGACGGTGCAGTACGTCGTAGAAGAACAGGTCCTGCTCGTCCCACAGGCCTTCGGCGCTGTCATCGACGCGGTTGATGGCGCCGGCGATGTACAGGAAGTGCTCGAAAAACTTCACCGCGATATCGACATACACGACATTGCGCTTGGCCAACTCCAGGCCGATACGCATCAAGTCCAGCGCATACGCCGCCACCCAGGCGGTGCCGTCGGCCTGATCGAGCTGATACCCCGGCGGCAACGCGGCCGAGCGGTCGAACAAGGCGATATTGTCCAGCCCCAGGAAGCCGCCCTGGAACAGGTTGCGACCCTCGGCGTCCTTGCGGTTGACCCACCAGGAAAAATTCAGCAGCAGCTTGTGGAAGATCCGCTCGAGGAAATCCAGGTCGCCCACACCGGTCAGCGCCTTGTCCTGCTGATACACGCGCCAGCTGGCCCAGGCATGCACCGGCGGGTTGGCGTCGTCGAAACGCCATTCATAGGCCGGCAGTTGGCCGTTGGGGTGCATGAAGCGGTCCTTCACCAGCAACAACAACTGTTGCTTGGCATACCCCGGATCGATCAGGGCAAACGCCACCGCCTGGAAGCCCTGGTCCCAGGAGGCGTACCACGGGTATTCCCAAGTGTCAGGCATGGACAGGATGTCGAAGTTGGACAGGTGCCGCCAATGGGTATTGCGGATATGCAGGCGCTCGGGCGGTGGCGCGGGCTGGGCGGGGTCGCCGTCGAGCCACTGGTTCACATCGAAATAGTAGAGCTGCTTGGACCACAGCAAGCCGGCCAGGGCCTGGCGCTGCACATTGCGCGCATCGTCATCGGCGATGCCTTGCTGCAAGGCGGCGTAGAAGTCATCGGCCTCCTGGCGCCGCTGTTCAAACAGTTTGCGCGCGTTGACCTCGGGCGCGTCCACGGGTGCAAGGCGCAGGTAAAGGCTTTGGCTTTGCAGGCCCGCCAGCTCAAGGATAAAGCGTGCGGCCACCTTGGTACCGGTGTCGCGGCGAATCGCAGCGTCCAGCCCTTCAACCACATAATCGTTGATCCCGTCCTTGAACGGCCCCGGCGCCGGTTGCCCGCCCAGTCGCGGGAAGTTGCTCTCGTTTTCACAGAACAGCCATTCCACGCCCGCCTGCCCCCAGGCGCTGAGACGCAGATCGGGCAGTGCATGATGACGGGCCAGCACGTGTTCGCCGTCCAGCCTCAACTGTGGCTTGGGCGCATCCGAGGTCCAGCTCCAGTCATTGCGCGCCCACAGCTGCGGCAGCACCTGCAGGCGCGTCGGCTGTTGCGAGCGGTTGTGCACGGTGACGCGCATGAAAATATCGTCAGGCTGGTGCTTGGCGTATTCGACGCTGACGTCGCAGTAGCGGTTGTCTTCGAACACACCGGTATCGAGGATCTCGTACTCGGCATCGGCCAGACCACGCCGGGCGTTCTCCGCAATCAGGTCGGCGTAGGGAAAGGCGGCATGGGGGTATTTGTAGAGCATGCGCATATAGGCATGACTGGGCACACCGTCGACGAAAAAGTACAACTCCTTGACGTCTTCACCGTGGTTGCCCTCGGCGTTATTCAGGCCGAACAGGCGCTCCTTGAGGATCGCGTCGCGCTCGTTCCACAGGGCCAGGCCCAGGCACCAGTGTTGCGCCTTGTCGCTGAACCCGGCCAGGCCATCCTCGCCCCAGCGGTAGGCGCGGCTGCGTGCATGTTCATGGGGGAAGTAAGCCCAGGCATCGCCGTCGGCGCTGTAGTCTTCGCGCACCGTGCCCCATTGGCGTTCGCTCAGGTAGGGGCCCCACTCGCGCCAACGCTCGGCATCCGGCGTCGCCAGGCGTTGGCCTTCGATCGTGTCCAGTATTCGGGTGTCGGGTGTGGCCGTCATCGGGTCCTCCATCGCCTACCAGGTGAGGAGCAGTGTAGAGCCCAATGACGCCCGGGTGCACATGAAGACTTAGAAGATGGCGTAGGTGTAGTTGAAGATCAGGCGGGTCTGGTCCTGGTCGGCGGTGCCGGTGTTTTTGCCGTGATAGGTGCCGGTACGCAAGGTGGTACCGAAGCCTTTCAGAGGACCGGCCTGCACCACGTAGTCCAGGCGGAAGTCGGTTTCGTTTTCTTTCTGGTCAGGGCCACCGGCGACCTTCGACTTGATATCCGTACCGTCCAGGTAGGCCACGGACGCTTTCAGGCCCGGCACGTAGGCCTTGAAATCATACGCGTACTGCCCGAAGTTGACCTGCTCGCCCGCCCGGGAGAACTGGCCCACCACTGCGTCGGTGAACAGGTAGAAGTCGCTGCCGCCGGCGCCTTGGGCGTGGGGATCGGCAAGGCTGCCCTGGTTGACCCACACAAAACCACCATCGTCACCCACGCCAATGTGGCCGAGCATCAGGCTGCTGCCGCCCAGTTGGTAGGTGAACGCGGCACTGTAGGTTTTGTTGTCCACTTCGTTGGCGTGCTTGGCGTAGCCGCCGTTGTTGTTGAACTGGTAGCCACTCTCGCCATTCTTGCCGTCGCTGCTGCTGTCGAAGTAACGCAGGTCGGTCTTGAACGACTGGTCGTTGCCCAGGGGCAGCACGTGGACCAGGCCGAGGTAGTTCTGTTTGTAGAAGTCCTGCAACTGGGCGTAGTAGTACTGCAACGTCAGGTTTTTTGCGATGGCGTTGTCGGACGAACCAAACGGCTTGTAGTCCACCCCACCGAACTTGAAGCTGTCGCTGTCGCGCGTACCGCCGGCCACGCTCAAGCCCGTGGAGTTGCTGGAGGCACGGCCTTCGGCGCGGTTCAGCTCGCCGCCGGTGAAGGTGACGTTGGGAATATCGTTGGAGGTGAGGATGCCGCCGTCAAAGGTTTGCGGCGCCACGCGGCTGTCGTTGGAGACCAGGATCGGCAACACCGGCGCCAGGCCACCACCGACATGCAACTCGGTCTGGGAAATGCGGAACTTCACGTTGCCGGCCGCGCGACCGAAGGAGTCGGCCGGCTCGGTGCCGTTGTTTTTGGTTGGGAAGAAGCTGTTGCCATTACCCGCCAGGCCCGGGCCCGCAGTGTGACCATCGCCACCGTCCAGGCGCAGGGCGCCGAAGGCCATCACGTCGAAACCCAGGCCAACGGTGCCTTGGGTGAAGCCGGATTTGTAGTCGAAACGCAGTGCGGTAGCAGCTTCGCGCAAGTCGTTATTGGTCCCCGAGCGGTTATCTGCGCTGTAGTACATGGTCCGCGAACTGACGGACGCATGGCTGTCTTCGAGAAAGCCGCTGTGGCCATTGCCCGTGCCCAGCGCGCCGAGCCCGAAGTCATCAGCGTAAGCCTGTTGTGCAAGAACGGCGGCGGTGATCGACAGCGCCAGTGTAGAAATTTTCATTAACTGCGGCCCCTGAATGTTTTTTTATCGTGTTTGGCGTGCAAACCCACTGTCGGCTCTGCAAACGTGACGATTCTTTCATGCCGGCCAGGGCGGACCTCGTGAAGCTTTCTTTAGAAAAGGGCCTGGAAAATGAAATTTCCCTGCCGCCGTTTTTTGTCATATTCACGTCATTTCATTCATTTGCAGAATGAAGTCCAGAGGATTCTTCGTTTGCACGCCCGCCCACAGCCCAACAAAATCCAGGTATCGGCCGCTCCCATCAGCATCGTGATCAGGAATTTTTCTATGCACAGCACCGCACATGTCAGCCCCGACGAGATCCGCAAGGGCTTTTCCAAGGCCATGTCCGACATGTACCGAGATGAAGTTCCGCTGTATGGCGCACTGATGGAGCTGGTCGCCGCCACCAACGCCCGCGTACTCGCCAGCGAACCGGACCTGGCGCAACAGCTGCAACGCACCGGTGAGATCCAGCGCCTGGACATGGAACGCCATGGCGCCATCCGTCTCGGCACCGCGGCGGAACTGGCGACCATCGGCCGCCTGTTCGCGGTGATGGGCATGCAGCCGGTGGGTTACTACGACCTGACCCCCGCCGGCGTGCCGGTGCATTCCACGGCGTTCCGCGCCGTGCACGAAAGCGCGCTGCAGACCAGCCCGTTTCGCGTGTTTACCTCATTGTTGCGCCTGGAGCTGATCGAAAACCCCGAGCTGCGCGGGTTTGCCGAAACCGCCCTGGCCAAGCGCTCGATCTTCACTCCCCGCGCCCTGGCGCTGATCGAACAAGCGGAGAAGGACGGTGGCCTCAACCCTGCGGATGCCGATGAGTTTGTGCGCCAGGCCCTGGAAACCTTCCGCTGGCACCACACCGCGACCGTGACCGCCGCGCAATACCAGCAACTCAGCGACCAGCACCGCCTGATCGCCGACGTGGTGGCCTTCAAGGGCCCGCACATCAACCACCTGACCCCGCGCACCCTGGACATCGACCAGGTCCAGGCCGCCATGCCCGGCAAGGGCATCACCCCCAAGGCCGTGATCGAAGGGCCGCCCCGCCGCCAGTGCCCGATCCTGCTGCGCCAGACCAGCTTCAAGGCCCTCGACGAACCCATCGCCTTCACCGATGCCCAGGGCAGCCACAGCGCGCGTTTCGGCGAAATCGAACAGCGTGGCGTGGCGCTGACGCCCAAGGGCCGCGCGCTGTACGACCAACTGCTGAATGCCGCGCGCGACGAACTGGGCGCCTTCCCCAACGAGGGCAATGCCGCGCGCTACATGCAGTTGATGGAGCAGCACTTCCAGGCCTTCCCGGATAACCACGGGCAGATGCGTGAGCAGGATCTGGCCTACTTCCGCTACTTCGCCACGGAGAAAGGCCTGGCGGCACGCGGCCAGGCCGATCAACCGCGCACACTGGAGGCACTGGTCGCCGCCGGCCATGTGGCTGTCGAACCCTTGGTGTATGAGGATTTCCTGCCAGTGAGTGCGGCGGGGATTTTCCAGTCGAACCTGGGGGATGGGGCGCAGAGTCACTACGCAGCCAATTCGAACCAGGCCGAATTCGAGAAGGCCCTGGGGCGCACGACTGTCGATGAATTGAAGGTGTATGGCGAGACGCAGCAGCGCTCCATAGATGAATGCACTCGGGCACTGCTGGTGTAGAAACGGAAAGTGCCCACCCGGCTCACCGGCGCAATCCTTGCGCCGCAACAGTCCCCAGAGCCGGGAGGGCGAGCGGGATCATAGGCAGGCGGCGCAGAGATGTCTTTCAGGCAATTCTGAAAAAATCTGCGCCCGCTATGGCAGGCGCAGTGTTGCGCTTAACCCAATCGCCCCACAATCTCGTCTTTGACCAACAGGCGTTTCTTCTTCAGCTTCTCCACCTCCTCATCGCTGGCCTTGGCCGATTCCGCCTTCAGCACCTCCCCATCGGCCGCATCGTATTGAGTGAACAGCGAGTCCAGGCGTTTGTCGTTCGCCCTGCGTTCGTGAACGGCTTCCTTGCTCAACCCCAAATCCTGATACAGGTCGTGTTTCACTGGCATGGCGTACCTCCGCAAGTTGATCAATGGCTTACCCCCTTGAAGCTAGCCCATTCCAGCCGGTCTTGTCATGTTCAGGGTCAATCCATCCCCGTTCGTCGCGGCGCGGGCAATGGGATCAAACCTTTGCCACACCCCGCCCTCCACTGTAAATCGCCACCCGAGGGAGAACGGTTTCATGACTCATGCTGCCACCGCTGTCGACACCCAATGCATCAACACCCTGCGCACCCTGGCCATGGACGCCGTGCAGAAGGCCAACTCCGGCCACCCCGGCACGCCCATGGGCCTGGCACCGGTGGGGTATACGCTGTGGAGCCGCTTCCTGCGTTACCATCCCGAGCATCCCGACTGGCCCAACCGTGACCGCTTTGTGTTGTCGGTGGGGCATGCGTCGATGCTGCTGTATTCGCTGCTGCACCTGGCCGGTGTGGTCGAGATCGATGCCCACGGCAAACGTTCGGGGCAACCGGCGATCAGCCTGGACGATATCAAGCAGTTCCGCCAGATGAGCTCCAAGACCCCCGGCCACCCCGAGTACCGCATGACCACCGGTGTGGAAACCACCACCGGGCCGCTGGGCCAGGGCTGCGCCAACAGCGTCGGCATGGCCATGGCCCAGCGCTGGCTGGGCAAGCGTTTCAACCGCGACGGCCAGGTGCTGTTCGACTACAACGTCTACACCCTGTGCGGCGACGGCGACATGATGGAGGGCATCAGCAGCGAAGCCGCGTCCATGGCCGGGCACCTGAAGCTGGATAACCTGTGCTGGATCTACGACAACAACACCATCAGCATTGAAGGCCACACCGAGCTGGCCTTCAGCGAAGACGTGATCAAGCGCTTCCAGGCCTATGGCTGGCACACCGTGCACGTCACCGATGCGAATGACTTGCAGGCCTTGAGCGAGGCGCTGAACACCTTCAAGGGCAACACCGGCGCGCCGACCCTGATCGTGGTCGACAGCGTGATCGGCTACGGTTCGCCACACAAACACAACACCGCCGCCGCCCATGGCGAGCCCTTGGGCGATGAAGAGATCCGCCTGACCAAGGCTGCGTATGGCTGGCCGCAGGATTCCAGCTTCCTGGTCCCCGACGAGGCCCGCACGGTGTTGCGTGACGCCCTGCTGGAGCGCAGCCAGCCGTTATATGACGCCTGGCAGCATAGCCTGGCGCAGCTGCAGCAGCACGAGCCGCAACTGGCCGAAGAGCTGCGCCGCATGCGTGCCGGCGAAATGCCGGAGCATTGGCAGGATGACCTGCCCGGTTTCGACCCCGACGCCAAGGGCGTGGCCAGCCGTGCCGCCGGTGGCGAAGTACTGAATGCCTTTGCCCGGCAGATCCCGTGGCTGCTCGGCGGCTCGGCGGACCTGTCGCCCTCGACCAAGACCAACCTCACCTTCGACGGTGCCGGGCGTTTCAGCGCCGACGACTACAGCGGGCGCAACCTGCACTTCGGCATCCGCGAACACGCCATGGGCGCGATTGCCAACGGCATGGCGTTGTCCTACCTGCGGCCGTACACCTCGACATTCCTGGTGTTCAGCGACTACATGAAGCCGCCGATCCGCCTGGCCGCGATCATGGAGCTGCCGGTGGTGTTCGTGTTTACCCATGACTCGATTGGCGTGGGCGAAGATGGGCCGACCCACCAGCCCATCGAACACCTGACCCAACTGCGCGCCACGCCGGGGTTGCTGACCCTGCGCCCCGGCGACGCGAATGAAACCCTGGAAGTGTGGAAGGTCGCGCTGGCGCAGACCCACCGGCCAAGTTGCGTGATACTGTCCCGCCAGCCACTGCCGACGCTGGATCGTACGAAATACGCGGCGGCATCGGGGGCGGCCAAGGGCGCCTATGTACTGGCGAGGGCGGATGATCCTCAGGTGATTCTGCTGGCGAGCGGCAGTGAAGTCAGCCTGGCGGTGGCTGCGTATGAGCAGTTGAAAAGCGCAGGGATTGCCGCGCAGGTGGTTTCAATGCCCAGCTGGGAACTGTTCGAAGACCAGGACCAGGCCTACCGCGACAGCGTGTTGCCGCCGGCAGTGAAGGCCCGGGTAGTGGTGGAACAGGCCGGGCCACTGGGCTGGGACCGCTATGTCGGCCAGACCGGCGCCAAGGTGGTGATGAACAGCTTCGGCGCGTCGGCGCCGTTGGCGAAGTTGCAGGAGCAGTTCGGGTTTACGGTTGAGAATGTGGTGAAGCAGGCCAGGGCACAGATCAACCTGACCTAACGCTGAGCAAAATGTGGGAGGGGGCTTGCCCCCGATGGCGGTGGCTCAGTCAAATTATTAGCGACTGACACTCCCTCATCGGGAGCAAGCCCCCTCCCACATTTGGACAACATCGCTAGTCAGAGCAGCTCTCGGGCCAGGAATGGCGCGGTGCGGCTGGTTTTGTTTTTGGCCACCTTCTGCGGCGTCCCACTGGCAACCACCTTGCCGCCCAGGTCCCCGGCTCCCGGTCCGATGTCGATCACCCAGTCACTCTGGGCCACCACGCGCATTTCATGTTCCACCACGACCACCGTATGCCCCCCATCCACCAGTTGATTGAGCTGACTGAGCAGGCGGTCGACATCCCGTGGATGCAGCCCGGTGGTGGGTTCGTCCAGCACATACAACGTCGCGCCACGGGCATTGCGTTGCAGCTCGGTGGCCAGTTTGATGCGTTGCGCTTCGCCGCCGGACAGTTCCGTCGCCGGCTGCCCAAGGCGCAGGTAACCCAGGCCGATATCCCGCAGCACGTGCAGTGAACGCAGTACCCCAGGTTGTTCGGCGAACACCTCCACCGCTTGTTCCACGGTCAGCCCCAGCACCTGGGCGATGCTCAGGCCTTGCCATTTGACGGCCAGGGTTTCAGGGTTGTAGCGCGCGCCGTGGCAGGTCGGGCACGGTGCGTAGACGCTGGGCATGAACAGCAATTCGACGCTGACAAAGCCCTCGCCTTCGCAGTTCGGGCAACGGCCCTTGGCGACGTTGAAGGAGAACTGCCCGGCGTCGTAATCGCGCTTCTTCGCCGCTGGCGTGGCGGCGAACAACTTGCGCACGTTGTCGAACAAACCGGTGTAGGTCGCCAGGTTGGAACGCGGGGTGCGGCCGATGGGTTTCTGGTCCACCTGCACCAGGCGACGGATGTGCTCCAGGCCGGCACTGATGCGCCCGCCGCTGATTTGCGGGGCGTCGTCTTCCAGGCTCGGCTCTTCGTCGTTTTCCACCCGGCTGCCGAGGCCGCTGCCCACCAGTTCCAGCAGCGCCTGGCTGACCAGGCTGGACTTGCCCGAGCCGGAAATACCGGTGACCGCCGTAAAGCAGCCCAACGGGACATCCACGCTCAGGTCCTTGAGGTTATTGCGCGTCACGCCTTCCAGGCTCAGCCAGCCGCTGGGTTCACGGCGCGCCGGGTTCCCAGGGCGCTTGTCGGCGAACAGATAGGCCCGGGTCTGCGACGCCTCAACGTCCGCCAGACCGGCCGGTGGCCCGCTGTACAGCACGTGCCCGCCATGCTCGCCGGCGGCCGGGCCCACATCGATCAACCAGTCGGCGCGGCGCATGGTTTCCAGATCATGTTCCACCACAAACAACGAATTGCCCGCCGCTTTCAAACGTTCGAGCGCGGAGAACAACGCTTCGCCATCCGCCGGGTGCAGGCCTGCCGAAGGTTCATCCAGCACATAGATCACCCCGAACAATTGCGAACCCAATTGCGTGGCCAAGCGCAGGCGCTGCAACTCCCCGGACGACAGGGTCGGCGTGCTGCGCTCCAGGGACAGATAGCCCAACCCCAATTCGATCAAGGTACTGACCCGCTCCAGCAGATCCTCGGCAATACGCTGGGCCGCCAGGCGTTTTTCCACCGACAGCTTCATCTTGTCCTGCCCCGCCGCCACCGGCCGCAACAACGCGGCCAATTGCGTCAATGACAGTTGCGACAACTCGCCAATGTCCACCCCGGCAAACTTCACCGACAGCGCCGCCCGGGTCAGCCGCTTGCCCTCGCACAACGGGCAGGCGCTGCCCTGCATGAACTGCGACACGCGCTTCTTCATCAGCGCGCTTTGGGTGTGGGTGAAGGTGTGCAAAATGTAGCGCCGCGCGCCGCTGAACGTGCCCTGGTAGCTTGGCTCCAGCTTGCGTTTCAGTGCATCGCGGGTTTGCGCCGGGGTGAAACCGGCATACACCGGTACGGTGGGGGTTTCTTCGGTGAACAGGATCCAGTCGCGCTGCTTTTTCGGCAGGTCGCGCCAGGGAACATCCACGTCATAGCCCAGGGTCACGAGAATGTCGCGCAGGTTCTGGCCCTGCCACGCCAGGGGCCAGGACGCCACCGCGCGCTGGCGGATGGTCAGGGACGGATCGGGCACCATCAGCGCCTCGGTCACTTCATACACACGGCCCAGGCCATGGCATTGCGGGCACGCGCCCTGGGGCAGGTTCGGCGAAAAGTCCTCGGCATACAGCATCGCCTGTCCCGGCGGGTAGCTGCCGGCACGCGAATACAGCATGCGGATCAGGCTCGACAGGGTGGTCACACTGCCCACTGAGGAACGCGCACTCGGCGTGCCGCGCTGCTGCTGCAACGCCACGGCGGGCGGCAGGCCTTCGATGCTGTCCACATCGGGCACGCCGACCTGATCGATCAGGCGCCGTGCATAGGGCGCCACCGATTCGAAATAGCGGCGCTGGGCCTCGGCATACACCGTGGAAAACGCCAGGGACGATTTGCCCGAACCGGAGACGCCGGTAAACACCACCAGGGCATCCCGGGGAATGTCCACGTCGACGTTCTTCAGGTTGTGTTCGCGGGCGCCGCGCACCTTTACGAATCCAAGGTGCTGGGCAGTGATCGGAGGCATGGTGCGTTGTGACGTCATGAACAACCTTGTCTGGCGGTGAGCACGCTGCGCAGCCGTTGCGTCAGGGCCTCGGGGCTGTAGGGTTTGCTCAGCAAGTGAATGTCAGCGCTGAGCAGGTGATTGCTGGAGAGGATGTCGCGGGTGTGCCCCGAGGTGAACAGCACCGCCACCGGCGGCGTCTGGACGCGGGCCCACTCGGCCAGGTCGGTGCTTTTGATACGGCCGGGCATCACCACATCGGTGAAGATCAGGTCGGGCCGCACGCCGTCCTGCAAGGCTTGCATCGCGCGGTCGCCGTCTTCGGCGGTCAACACCGTGTAGCCTGCCTGTTCGAGCAGGTCCACCACGGTCACCCGCACATCCTCGTTGTCCTCCACCACCAGGATGGTCTCCTGGCCCATGTCGTGGGACACGGGTTCTGGGTGAGTCTCCTGGACTTCTTCGCCCAGGCTGCGCGGAAAGTACATTTGCACCACGGTGCCCTTGCCCTCCTCGCTCCACACGTCCACATGCCCACCGCTCTGGCGGACAAAACCAAACACCATGCTCAAGCCAAGGCCGGTGCCGTGACCATCGCGCTTGGTGGTGAAAAACGGCTCGAACACCCGCGACAGGATCGCCGCCGGCATGCCCACGCCAATGTCGGTGACGGCCAGGCGCACATACTCGCCTGGCTTGATGCTTTTGCCACGGCAATCCTTGGGGTTGAGGATGATGTTTTCACCGGTGATGCGAATCACGCCTTCGCCTTTCATGGCGTCGCGGGCGTTGATCGCCAGGTTGAGCAGCGCATTTTCCAACTGGTTGCGATCGACGTTGATGCACCAGGAATCCTGGGGCAGCTGCACGTCGATATGGATGGTTTCACCCAACGCACGTTGCAGCAGTTCGCCCAGCCCGGCGTAGATGCGCTGCGGGTTGTACACGGCCGGTGACAACGGTTGGCGCCGGGCAAAGGCCAGCAGTTGCGAGGACAGTTTGGCGCCCCGCTCCACCGCGGCAATGGCCGCCGTGACCCGCCGCTGCACCTGGGCATTCTCCGGTTCATGGCGAGCCAGCAGGTGCAGGTTGCCGGCGATCACTTGCAACAGGTTATTGAAGTCATGGGCCACGCCACCGGTCAGGCCACCAATGGCTTCGAGCTTTTGCGACTGGCGCAGTTGGTCTTCGGCGGCGGAACGCGCCTGGACTTCGGCGGCCACCCGTTGCTCCAGGTTATGGGTCAGTTCCTGGCGCACGCGTTCGGAATGCACGTGGGCGGTGGTCTCCACCACAATCGCCAGCACGCCGGCCGGTTGCTGGTTATCTCCGGCGACAGGGCTGTAATAGAGGTCCAGCCACACCGTTTCCGGCTGGCCGTTGCGCAGCAGCACCAGGTCTTTGTTGTTGAACGACAAGGTGCCGCCGGCCAGGCAGGTGTCCACCACATGGCGGTTGAAGTCGGCGACTTCCGGCCAGCCCAGCTCCACCGGCGTGCCGAGCAAATAAGGATGGCGGCCACCGGCAAACACCGAATAGCTGTCGTTGTAGATCATGTACCCCGCCGGCCCCCAGAGCATCACCATGGGCACGGGGGATGCCAGCATCATCTGCACGGTACAGGCGAGGCTGGTGGACCAGCGATCAAGGGGTCCCAGGTCGGTGGTTGACCAGTCAAATGCGCGAATGCGCTGGGCCATTTCGCCGGCCCAACCTTCACAGCCGTGGGGGTCGGATAAGAATTGCATCGTTCGGCTCTGCGCAGAGAAAGGACGGTCGCAAAATTTGGAGCGTATCAAGGGGCGATGGTTTCATTTTCTATAAATTAGGGGCTAATCACCGCCAGCGCTACCCGCCTCAGTGAAAATCCCGGCTGCGCACCGTGATGCCGTCCAGCAGCGGCGTCAGGTCGGTCAGGCGCCCGGCGATCAGGTGCCGCACCTCGCCCACCGCCTCCCAACGCCCGTCCACCTTGAGCAACCGCGACCCCACCAGGGCCTGGCGCTGGTGTTCGGCCAGGTCGCGCCAGACCACCACGTTGAGGTTACCGAATTCATCTTCGAGGGTGACAAAGGTCACGCCACTGGCCGTGCCGGGGCGCTGGCGACCGGTGACCAGCCCGGCGACGCTGACAGTGCGCCCATGCTCCACCGCCTGCAGTTCATTCGAGCTGCGGCAACGCCGTTTACGCAGCTCGGCGCGCAGCAGCGCCAATGGGTGCGGGCCAAGGGTGGTGCCAAGCAGGGCGTAGTCGGCGTGCAGATCCTCACCCACCGTCGGTTTCGGCAGTTCCACCCGCGCCTCATCGGGGCTGGGCAGGCCGGCGAACAAGCCAAGCTGCTTATGCACCCCTGCCACGGCCCAGCGCGCCGTATGCCGGTTGCCGGCCAGGGCACGCAAGGCCCCGGCATCCGCCAACAATGCCTGGGTGCGCGCATCCAGCTCGGCGCGGGCGTCCAGATCGGCAATATCCCTGAACGCCCGGCGCTGACGTGCGGCTTCGATACGCCGCCCATCCTCTTCGCGAAACCCCGAGATCATGCGCAACCCCATGCGAATCGCCGGCTGCTGGCCATCGATGGGCTCCAGGCTGCAGTCCCAGTCGCTGGCCTGCACATCCACCGGGCGGATCTGCAAGCGATGGCGCCGCGCATCCTGCAGGATCTGGTCCGGGCTGTAGAACCCCATGGGCCAGCTGTTGATCAACGCACAGGCGAAGGCCGCCGGTTCATGGCACTTGAGCCAGCAACTGGCGTAGGTCAGCAAGGCAAAACTGGCGGCGTGGGACTCGGGGAAACCATAGCTGCCGAAGCCCTTGATCTGTTCGAAGATCTGCGCGGCAAAAGCCTCGGTGTAGCCGTTTTTCAACATGCCGGTGCGCAGGCGTGCTTGATGCGGCTCCAGGCCACCGTGGCGTTTCCAGGCGGCCATGGAACGGCGCAACTGGTCGGCCTCGCCGGGGCTGTAGTCGGCGGCGACCATGGCGATCTGCATCACCTGTTCCTGGAACAGCGGGATGCCCAGGGTGCGCTCCAACACGGTTTCCAACTCCGGCGACGGGTAAGTCGTGGGTTCTTCCTTGTTCCGTCGGCGCAGGTACGGATGCACCATGCCACCCTGGATCGGCCCGGGGCGCACAATGGCCACCTCGATCACCAGGTCGTAGAATGTTTGCGGCCGCAACCTGGGCAACATCGACATCTGCGCTCGCGACTCGATCTGGAACACGCCGATGGTGTCGGCCTTGCTGATCATCGCGTAGGTGGCCGGGTCTTCCTTGGGGATCGTCGCTAGCGACAGGTCACGGCCACGATGGCGGCGCAGCAGATCGAAACAGCGGCGGATCGCGCTGAGCATGCCCAGGGCGAGAATATCCACCTTGAGCAGGCCGACCGCATCGAGGTCATCCTTGTCCCACTGGATGATGGTGCGCTCGGCCATGGCGGCGTTTTCCACCGGCACCAGGGTATCCAGCGGGTATTCGGAAATCACGAAGCCCCCGGGGTGCTGGGACAGGTGCCGGGGAAAACCGATCAGTTGCTGGGTGAGCGTCAGCACACGGCGCAGGATCGGGCTGTCCGGGTCGAAGCCGCCTTCGCGCAGGCGTTCCAGGGGCGGCGCATCGTCACTCCAGCGCCCGCAGCATTCGGCCAGCGCGTTGATCTGGTCCGGCGGCAAGCCGAGGGCCTTGGCCACATCGCGCACTGCGCCGGCGGCGTGGTAACTGCTGACCACCGCCGTCAGCGCCGCGCGGGTACGGCCATAGCGCTGGAACACGTACTGCAGCACTTCTTCGCGACGTTCGTGCTCGAAGTCGACGTCGATGTCCGGCGGCTCGTTGCGCTCCTCTGACAGGAAGCGCTCGAACAACGTACTCGTCAGGCTCGGGTCGATCTCGGTGATGCCCAGGGCAAAACACACCGCCGAGTTGGCTGCCGAACCCCGGCCCTGGCACAGGATCGACCGGCTGCGGGCGAAGCGCACGATGTCGTGCACCGTGAGGAAGTAGCTTTCGTAACCCAGTTTGCTGATCAGTGTCAGCTCGTGATGGATCTGCTGCAACGTCTTGGCGTCGACCCCGTGGGGCCAGCGCCGGGCGATGCCTTCATCGGTGACGGCGCGCAACCAGGATTCGGCATCATGGCCCTCGGGCACCAGCTCGCGCGGGTAGTGATAGCGCAACTGGCCAAGATCGAAGTGGCAGCGCTGGGCGATGGCCAGGGTTTCGTCGAGCAGCGCCTGCGGGTACAGCGTGGCCAGGGCGTCGAGGCTGCGCAGATGCCGCTCGCCATTGGGGTGCAGGCGCGTGCCGGCGTCGGCCACCGGCACGTGATGACGGATCGCGGTCATGGTGTCTTGCAGGGCGCGGCGGCCACGGGCATGCATATGCACATCGCCGCAGGCCACCGCCGGAATCTGCAGGCTGGCGGCCAGGTGCAGGCGTTGCTCCAGATGCCGCGCATCGTCCTGGCCGCAGTGCAGGTGCACCGCCAGCCACAGGCGTTCGGCGAAGGTACGGCGCAGCCAGTGGATCGAGGCCTGGGTGTCGCTGTCTTCGGCGACCCACAGCGCCAGCAGGCCGGGCAACGGCTGCTCGAAGTCTTCCAGCAGCAGGCGGTAGCGACCTTTTTCAGCCCGGCGTCGGGCCACGGTGATCAAGCGGCACAGGTGCTGGTAGCCGCTGAGGTCCTGTACCAGCAGCACCAGTTTCGGGCCGTTTTCGATGCGCACTTCGCTGCCGATAATCAGCGGCAAGCCCACCGCCTTCGCCGCCTGCCAGGCCCGCACGATGCCCGATAAGGTGCATTCATCGGTGATCGCCAGGGCGCTGTAGCCCTGGCGCTTGGCCCGCTCGAACAACTCCAGGGCGCTGGAGGCACCGCGTTGGAAGCTGAAGTTGGACAGGCAGTGCAGCTCGGCATAACTCATGCGAACCAGCCCTGCAGCCACAGCCCATCGCTTTGCCCCACGCAGCGATAGGCCCAGCCTTGCTGGCCGGCGCGGGTCTGGATCAGGTAGTAGTCGCGGCGAATATCAGCACCGTCCCACCAGCCGGATTCGATGCGCTCCGGGCCCATGAGGATCTGCACGCCCTGCTCGGCCAGCAAGGTCGGTTCGTCAAGCAACCAGCCGGGACGCCGCACCTTGCCCAAGGTGGCGCACGGGCTTTTATCCGCCGCCATTTGCCAGGCGCATTCGGGGCGATGGTCGGCATGGAAGCGCAGGCCTTGCACCGCCTCATCCCCCAGGCGTGCACGCAGGCGTTCGCGCAATTGTTCCCACGGCAGGGTCTGTTGCGGGCGATCGTCGAACAGGTCCTGGCGTTGCGGCACGAACACCGGCAGGTCCTGGGCCACCAGGCGAAAACCACGCACCGGCGAGGTGACTTGCACGTGCTCCAGGCGCCCACGGGCCAGTTCGAACAGCATCGCCGGCTCACGCTCGGCGCTCAGCAGGCCGACCTTGATCACACTGTCCGGTGCATCGGCATGTTCCAGGTGCAGGTCGAAACGCTGCACGCCACTGTCACGGCCGCAGAGGAACGCCGAGAGGTCGCCGGTCAGACGGCGCAGGGGGAATAACAAGGCCTGGTGGGATTGCACATCGAAATTCAGCTCGATGCGCACATCGAACTGGTCCGGCGGCTGATAGAACGCCAGGGCCAACGGCCGTTGTCCGGTCAAGGCATCGAGGTGCTTGAGCAGGCTGGCGTCAAAGCGCCGCGCCAGGGTGTGCCGGGGCAACGCCTGCACTTGGGCCAGGGTACGCAGGCCCATGCGCGACAACGCGGTGGCCGCTTGCGGGTCGAGGCCGGCGCGGTCGATGGGCAGTGGCGCCAGGGCCTGGAGCAACGCATCCTCATCGGCCACGGCCAGGCCATCGTAGAGATTGGCCAGCACCCGCGCCGCCGCCGGGTTGGGGGCGGCGACGATACGGTGACGAAAGCCCAGCTCGCTCAGTTCCTGGCGCAGGCGTGCCTCGAACCGAGGCCAGGGCCCGAACAGGCCCAGGCTCGATTCGATCTCGAACAGCAAGGCACGCGGGTAATACACACTGACCTGGGAGCTGAAGCGGTAGGCCCAGGCGGCGAGGAACTGCTGCCAGCGCTCGATCTCCACGGGGTCGTATTCGGCACAGGCAAAGGTCTTGGCCAGGGCATGGGCGGCCGTCAGCGATTGCCCCGGGCGCAGGCCCAATGCGCGGGCGGCGTCATTGACAGTTTGCAGCACGCGCCGCTGCGGCGTGCCGGCCAGCAGCGCCAGGGGTTGGTCGGGCTCGGGGTGCAGGCGCTGCACCCCGTCCAGCGCCAATTGCGGGAAGACAATACACACCCAGCGCATGGCAACCTCAGTGCCCCGCCAGTGCAATCGGCGCCGGATGAGCCAAGCCACCCCGGCACTTGAGCACCCGCACCCGGGCAGGTTTGGCCTCGACGGCCAGGCGCAGGGCGGCGGGCGAAGGGTTGATCGCTTCACTCAAGGCGCGCCAGGCAAACGCCAGGGTCTGCCCGGTTTCCGCAGCCACCTGCAAGCGACGCAAGGCGCGGTCATCCGCCTTGTGCGGCCAGCACAGCACCGCGCCGCAACTGCCGGAGCGCAGGCATTGTTCCACCGCCCACAGCACATCCCGCGCCTCGGCCTGGACCACCGACAGCTGGCGCAAATCCACCCCGGCGTTCTGCCACGCGTGGGGGTACGGGGTGTAGGGCGGCGCCACCAGCACAATGCGCTCCCCCGCCGCCGATAACCGCGCCAGGGTCGGCAGCACCAGTTGCAGTTCGCCGATACCGTCCCTGGCCATCAGGATTTCGCTCAAGGCCGACTCCGGCCAGCCGCCCGTGGGCAGCACCGCATCCAGCGCCGCCAGCCCCGTAGGCTGCACGCTGGCCGGAGGCGCGACAGGCCGGCCTTTCCAGACGCGGCCGCCATTGAACAGCGTATCCAGTGCAACCACGGCGCCCATCAGCCTTGCCTCACCAGGCCGCAGAACACCCCTTCGATGGCCAGGTCCTGGTCGGGCCCGACCACAATGGGTTGATACGCAGGATTGCGCGGCAGCAGGCGAACACGCTCGCCACTGCGCTCGAAACGCTTGATGGTGACTTCACCGTCCAGGCGCGCCACCACAATCTGCCCGTTCACCGCTTCGGCACTGCGGCGCACGCCCACCAGATCGCCGTCGAGGATGCCGTCCTCGATCATCGAGTCGCCTTGCACCCGCAACAGATAATCCGGGGTTTTCGCGAAAGTGGCGGGGTCGAGTTGCAGGCGGCTGTGCACGTCGGCATCCGCGCCGATGGGCCGGCCGGCCGCCACTCGGCCGAGCACCGGGACATCCAGCCACTCCGGGCGCGGGGGCTGGTTGAGCAAACGAATGCCGCGCGCCTGGTTGGGGTTGACCTCGATGAAACCGGCTTCGGCCAGGGCCACGACGTGCTTGCGTGCGACGCTGCGGGAGGCAAAGCCGAACGCCTCGGCGATCTCGGCGAGGCTGGGGGGTTGGCCTTGCTGCGCGATACGGTCGCGGATGAAGGTCAGGATGGCGGTGCGGCGGGGGGTCAGGGTCGTCATGGAGTACATTTGTACTCCTCTGGGAAATTTCTTACAAGAGCCGGTAGTCGGGGTTGGGGGGTATGCAGATCAAACCGGGGGAGGCCCAGAAGCCGCCAAGCTCATCCCCCTCCCGCCATATGCTGCGCAATCCTGCCCCTCAACCACCGCTCCGCCGGGTCATTGTCATGCACACCACTCCACACCATCGACAACTCCGCCGCGTCGATCGCAAACGGCGGATCCTCTGCCCGCAGCGCCGTGCCCTCGGTCAACGCACACGCCGCATAGTCGGGCACCGTGGCAATAATCTGCGTACCAGCCAGCAGCGCCCGCAAGCCACTGAACTGCGGTACCGCCAGCACCACCCGCCGGGCACGGCCGATACGGGCCAGGTCCAGGTCGATATTGCCGCTCAAGTCCCCCGAGAACGACACCATCGCATGGGGCCGTGCGCAATAGTCGTCGAGGGTCAGCGGTTCGACGCCGTCATCCCCGCGCAGCACCTTGCAGGGAATGTCCCGCAGTTTCCTGCGCTTGGCATTCGCCGGCAGTTCAGTGGTGTAGCTCACGCCCACCGAGATCTCGCCACTGGCCAGCAATGCGGACATCAGCAGGTAATTGGCGCGGCGTACCACCACGATAATGCCCGGGGCTTCTTCGCGCAGTTGGCTGAGCAACGGCGGGAACAGGCCGAACTCGGCGTCGTCGGACAGGCCGATGCGGAACACCGCACAGCTGGTGGAAGGGTCGAAATCCTTGGCGCGGCTGACTGCGCCTGAAATGGTGTCCATGGCCGGTTGCAGCTCCTTGAGTATCGCCACGGCGCGTGGCGTGGGCTCCATGCCCCGGCCGTTGCGCAGCAACAACGGGTCGTCGAACAAATCTCGCAGCCGGCCCAATGCCGCACTCACCGCCGGTTGGCCCATGAAGAGCTTTTCGGCGACCCGGGTCAGGTTCTTCTCGAACATCAGCGCTTCGAAAATCACCAACAGGTTCATGTCGACGCGGCGCAGGTCATTGCGGTTCATGGCGGTATCCAAACGGTTAGCAGGCTCCCAGCTAAGCAGACAGGACACTGCCTGGATTGCATGCCTGTGCTGTCTTTTCCGCGACCGAACCTGGCGAAATTAACAACGATTAACTCGCCAGCCAGCCGGCGGGGCGCCAAAAATGAGCCGGTCTACACTGCATCCATTCACCGGGAACGCTCCCATCGACTGCGGATATCCGTCATGGCCCGACCTGCGTATTGTGCTCCTCGCTTATCCGCCACCGGCGGCCTGTGCCCCCGGCGCGAACGAATCGCCAAGCAATTGATCCTCGCCAACCTCGGTGAAAGCCTGGCGATTGCCGACCTGGCCCAGGCCTGCGCCCTGTCGCGCAGCCATTTTTCCCGCGCGTTCAAGTGCACCACCGGGCTGTCGCCCCAGGAATGGATACGCCAGCAACGCATCCAGCGGGCCAAGGAGTTGATCACCGGTTCCTCCTTGAGCCTCACGCAAATCAGCCTGGAGTGCGGCTTTTGCGACCAGGCGCATTTCTGCCATATGTTCACGCGCAGCGAGGGCGTCAACCCGATGACCTGGCGAAATCACCAACTGCGTCACAAGCCTCGGGAGATCGCTGCCTAGTGGTCGGCACGCACCTGGAATATGCTGGCCGCTTACTTTTCCCAGAGCATGGCCACCCATGAGTGACCCACGCGACCAGGCCGTGCATTTCGGTCCTTACCGTGTCCACCCGCGCCAGCGCCTGGTGCTGGAGGCTGGTCGCCCATTGCGCTTGGGACGGCGGGCCGTGGACATCCTGCTGATCCTGCTGGAGCAGGCCGGCACAGTGGTGAGCAAGCAGGAACTGATCGCCCGGGTCTGGCCCAAGAGCGTGGTGGAAGACGGCAACCTGCGGGTGCACATGGCGGCGCTGCGCAAGGCCCTGGGCGATGGCCAGGCCGGGCAGCGCTATATCGTTACGGTGGCCCAGCGCGGCTACAGTTTTGTGGCGCCACTGAGCATCGAGCCGATGAGCCTACCGACCGAAGGCGCCCCCCAACGCCCGAGCCACAACCTGCCGCTGCGACGCACGCGCATGCTTGGCCGCCAGGCCCTGATCGACAGCCTGGTACAGCAGCTGCCCGAGAAACGCTTTATCACCCTGACCGGCGCCGGCGGCATCGGCAAGACCACCGTTGCCTTGCGCGTGGCGGAATTGTTGATCGGACATTACCGCGACGGTATTCGCCTGCTGGACCTGGCGCCCCTCAGCGCGCCGTCGATGATCCTGCCCAATCTCGCCGCGCTCCTCGACCTCACCCACACCGAGCATGAACCGTTGCCCGTGTTTGCGCGCCGCCTGCAGGAGCACCAGTTGCTGCTGGTGATCGACAACTGCGAACACCTGCTGGACGACATCGCGCTGATCAGCGAGGCCCTGCTGCGCCACGCGCCCCAATTGCACATCCTCGCCACCAGCCGCGAGGCCTTGCGCGCCGAGGGCGAGTCGGTGCAGCGCCTGGAACCCCTGGCCTGCCCGCCCGCCACCGGTAACCGCGCCCAGGCCCTGGGTTATCCGGCCCTGCAACTGCTGATCGAGCGGGCCATGTCCCATCAGGACAGCTTCGAACTGAGCGAAGCCGAACTGCCCCTGGCCATTGATATCTGCCAACGCCTGGACGGCATCCCCCTGGCAATCGAGTTGGTGGCCGCGCAGATCGAGCGCTTCGGCTTGCCCGGCCTGCTGGTGCAGATGGAAGACAACTTCCGCCTGCTCACCCGTGGCCGACGCAGCGCCCTGCCCCGCCATCAAACCCTGCGTGCCACCCTGGACTGGAGCTTCGAATTGCTCACCGGCTGCGAGCAAATCTGCCTGCGTCGCCTGGCGGTGTTCCGAGGTGGTTTCAGCCTGGCCAGTGCGGCGGCGGTGATCGCCGGGCAACAGGTTGCACCGGCCGAGGTGCTGGGTTCGATCACCCAGCTGGTGGCGAAATCCCTGCTCACGGTGGAAGCCGGGGATGACGAGGTGGTCTACCGCCTGCTGGACATCACCCGCACCTATGCCCTGGAAAAACTCAGCGTTGCCAATGAACTCGACGCCACCCGTGAACACCACGCCAAGCGCTGCCTGGTGCTGATGAACCAGGCGCAGGACGATTGGGAACAGACCGCCACCCAAACCTGGATCGACCGCTATGCGCCGCTGCGCGAAGACATTCGTGCCGCCCTCGACTGGGGCCTGGGCGACCAGGGCGTGCACCTGCTGGGTATTCGTCTCACCGTCAGCGCCATGCCGTTGTGGCAGGAGCTGTCGCTGCTGCGCGAACACGGACTGTACGTGGGCAAGGCCCTGGCGCGGCTGGGGCAATCGAGCACGCCGAGCCCGCACTTGAACATGGCCTTGCAGTTGGCCTTCGGCAGTTTTTCCTACCACACCCAGGGCGGTACGCCGCAGACCATCGAAGCCTTTGCCCATGCACGGCGCCTGGCCGAAGCCGACAGCAACCTGGTTGGCCAACTGCGCGCGGTGTCGGGGCAAATGGCGGTCAGCCTGTGTGGCGGCAACTACCGCGAGGCCCTGGAACAAAGCCTGCATTTCGACCGGTTGGGGCCGCAGGCCGAACCGTTGCTGGCCCTCAGCGCCCAACGCCTGAGGGTGCTGGCGCAGCACTTCGCCGGCAATCAGGTACTGGCGCAGCAGAATGCCGAACAGGTGATCCAGCGCATGGCCCAGAGCGGCCATCTCAACCGGTTTACCCACGGCTTTGGCGTGCAGTACGACCAGAGCGTGGCCTCGTTGACCATCCTCGCGCGCATCCTGTGGCTGCGCGGTTTTCCCGAACGTGCGTGGCGCACCGCCAGCCAGGCGCTGGAGCTGGCGTTGCAGATCAACCACGGCACGTCGATTTGCTACACCCTGGCCCTGGCCGGGGTGGTCATCGCCCACTGCAACGGCGACACCCTCGCGGCCCGCGACCGCTTGGACCTCCTCCTGCAACAGGCGCAAAAGCATTCGGTGCAGTTGTTCCACACCTGGGCGCAATGCTACGAAGGCACGGCGCAGATCGCCGATATGCAGGGATTGGGGCTGGTCGCAGACATCCTGGTGACCTTCAACGCCCGTGCAGTGGATGAGGCCTTGTTCGAACGCGCCCGGAGCGGTGCGGCCGGCTGGTGCAGCCCGGAAATCCTGCGCGTGCGTGCCGAGGCCATGGCCGATCCCCACGGGGCTGAGGCGCTGCTGCTCGAAGCCCTGGAGTTGGCACACCAGCAAGGCGCGCTGGCCTGGGAGCTGCGCTGTGCGGACTCCTTGGCGCGGCGGTGGCAACAGCAGGGTCGTGTGCAGGCCGCCCGCGACCTGCTGGGTTCGGTCTACGCGCGATTCAGCGAAGGCTTCGCCACCCAGGACCTAGTCCGCGTACGCCGCCTGCTCGACGAGTTGCAGGACAAACGGCCGGCCTGAGAACGCTCCCAGGTAATGCCCATAGCCCTGCTGCAAACGCGCCACCTGCTGCGGGTTGCGCAGGAGTGCCAGGCCATAGCTGCGCGTGCTGTTGAGCAGACGATAGCGCGGATAACCCGGACCGGGTTCGAGGCTCAGCAGCGAGGTGCCGACCAGCCGCCCGAGCAGGTACGACAAATCGGCGTGTTCCAGCTCGGTGCCGGCCACCAGCTTACCCAGGGTGGGCAAGGTCACGGCCATCTTGAACAGGCTCAGTTGCAGGAACAGCCAGCGCTCCGGCAGGCTCAGGCGCTCGTAGGTCCAGTCCAGGGCGGCGGTCAGGGATTGGTGGCGCTCCACCGCTGTGCGGCGGCCCCGGGTCAGTACCTGCACTCCACTGTGCAACTGCGCCTGTAGACCGCGCACGCCCAGCGCATCCACTTGGGCCGCCGCCAGTTCAAGGGCCAGGGGAATACCGTCGAGGCGCCGGCAGATGTCCCGCAATGGCGCCAGGTCCTGTCGGCGCAACACAAAGCCCTGTTGGCCGGCACACGCCCGGGCGACGAACAGTTGCACGGCGGGGAACGCCATCGCCTGTTCAACACTGCCCAGCGCCGACGGCGCCGGCACGCCCAGCGGGGGCACGCGCAACACCCATTCGCCTGGGGCCTGCAACGCTTCGCGACTGCTGACCAGCACGCTGACCTGGGGCGCATTTTCGCGCAGCGCCCGTAAAAGATGTCGACAGGCACCGAGCAGCAGGTCGGCGCCGTCGAGTACCAGCAGCAATTGCCGGGAGACCAGCTGGCGGCACAACTGCGTGACACTGCCGCCGGGTTCCAGCTGCAGGATCGTGGCCAGGTGGCGCAGCATCATCAGCGGCGCCTCCACCGTGGCCAGGTCGACCCACCACACACCGTCGCGGTAGCGCGGCAACACGCGCTCGGCCAGGGCCAGGGCCAAGGTGCTCTTGCCCACGCCGGCGCACCCGGTGAGGGTCATCAGGCGCTGCCCGGACACCCGCCGCACCAGCACGCCCAGCAGTTCATCGCGACCGATCAGCGGGCTGAGCCGGGGGGCAAGGTTATGCCGGGGCAGCAGCGCGGCAGCCGCGACCCGCACGGGGGCGGCGAAGCAGTAACCGCGCTGGGGGTCGTTGATAATCAAGCGTTGCCCGTCAAGGGCACGGCGCAGTGCGGCGATGTGCACCCGCAGGTTGTTCTCTTCCACCACGCTGCACGGCCAGACCCGCTCGATCAGGGTGGCCTTGCTGATAAATTGCCCTGGCGACTCCAGCAGCACCGCCAGAATATCCAAAGCCCGCCCGCCCAACGGCACCGGCCAACCCGCCTTGCTCACCAGCCGCTGCTGCCGATGAAAGGCATAGTCACCGAAGCGCACCGTGCTATCCGCGTCAATCGCCTGAGGCATATTCATGTCTGCAATCGCGCTGAAACGCCCGATCTTGGGCTTCCGCGCATCCTTTTCCATGGGCTCGACCTTATCTTGCCAGCTACCTGTAACAGGGCAATGCTGGCACAGGGAGCGATACGGACAATCGGGTGCGCGAGACGGACATCCTGTCGTTAACTGAACTGCTGGCGATATTGGGTCGGGTTGAGGCCGAGTTTTTCACTGAATAGAAAGCGCATGTGCCGCACGCTGCCGAAGCCTGCGTGGAACGCCACGGTCTTGAGCGGCAGGTCGGTGGTTTCCAGCAGTTGCCGGGCGCGGTCGATGCGCGCGCCCTGCAGGAAGGCCATGGGCGTCATCTGCACGTCCTTGGCGAACAGCCGGGCAAAGTGGCGCGGGCTCATGCCGGCCAGTTCGGCCATGGACTCGATGGTGAAGGGCTGGTCCAGATGGGCGAGCACATGGTTCTGCACCCGGGTGATCGCGGTTTCCTGGGGCGCCACGGACGCGGTCATCGGGCTGAACTGGGCCTGGCCGCCCTGGCGCTTCATCACCACCAGCAGCACCTTGGCCACATCCACCGCCACTTGCTTGCCATGGTCCTGGGCGACGATCGACAGCGCCAGGTCGATACCGGCGGTGACCCCGCCCGAGGTAATCAACCGCCCGTCCTGCAGGTAGATGCGATCCGTCTCGACGATGGCCTTGGGGAAGGCCTTGATCAGGCGCTCGGTGTAGTGCCAGTGGGTGGTCACGCGGCGTTCGTCGAGCAGCCCGGCGTGGCCCAGCACAAAGGCGCCGGTGCAGATCGAGCCGAAGCGCCGCGCCCGTGGCGCCGCCGCCTTGAGCCAGGGCAGCAGCGCCGGATGGCATTCGTTATAGGCACCCGGGCCGCCGGGCACCAGCAGCAGGTCATAAGCCGCCTGGGCCTGGTCCAGCAGCAGGTCGGACTGGACCAGCACCCCATTGGAGGCGCGCAACGGACCGGGCTCGGTACCCAGGGTGAGGATCTGGTAATGCTCGGCCGCCGGCAGGTAGCGGTTGGCAATGGAAAACACTTCGAGCGGCCCGGCCATGTCAAGCAGGAGGAAGTCCGGGAACAGCGCCATGGCCACGGTTTTCATACGGGAAGCATCCATCGAGGGGAAGAAAGCGAAAGGCATTATGGCATGGCTTTTACTGTCAATCTCAGGGAGACAGTTATTCAAATTTCAGCTTCTTAATGAATTTTCAGGTTGCCAGTAACCTTCTTCTCAACGCAAGCGCCCTGCATCTCGCAGCCCGCGCTCACTTGAGGACAAGACCATGCTGACCCTTCGCAAAGCTTCCGAACGCGGCGCCGCCAATCACGGTTGGTTGAAGTCGTTCCACACCTTCTCGTTCGCCAACTATTGGAACCCCGATGAACAGGGTTTTTCCGACCTGCTGGTGATCAACGACGACCGCGTCGCGGCCGGCAAAGGCTTCGGCCAACACCCGCACCGCGACATGGAGATTTTCTCCTATGTGCTTGAAGGCGCCCTGGAACACAAGGACACCCTGGGCACCGGCTCGGTGATTCGCCCCGGCGATGTGCAACTGATGAGCGCCGGCAGCGGCGTGGCCCACAGCGAGTTCAACCACAGCCAGACCCGTGGCGTGCACTTCCTGCAAATCTGGATCGTACCCGCCGTGGCCGGCGCCGAGCCGCGCTATCAACAGGAGCACTTCAGCGCAGCGCAGAAACAAGGGCGCCTGCAACTGATCATCTCGCCGGACGGCAGCGACGGCTCCCTGACCGTGCGCCAGGACGCCCGGGTGTACGCCGGACTGTTCAACGGCGACGAAGCCGCGACCCTCGACCTGCCGCCGGATCGTCACGTGTACATCCATGTGGCTCGGGGCAGCGTGGACATCAACGGCCAGCGCTTGCAGGAAGGCGACGGTGCCCGAGTGCGCGATGAGCGGCAAATCCGCCTGAGCCAGGGCCAGGATGCCGAGGTGCTGGTGTTCGACCTGCGCCCCCAGGAACGGCCACAGATGCCGTGACCGGCTCGGCGTTGGCCCTTTGAAACGGGCCATCGCTGGCATCGATAGTCACCATCATCCCAATGAAGTTCTCTTAAAAAATGCAACGCGTAACATCAAACCCATACCAGGCAACACCCAACTAAAACACTCGGAGCACACCCTCATGAAACGCCAAATCTTGCTTAGCCTCGCTTTCTCGGTACTCGCTGCAAACGCATTTGCCCACCCTGTTGTTGCTGAAGGCGGCGCGGCTCGCCTGATCGAAAGCCGTGTTGCTGAAGGTGGCTCGGATCGCCTGCTGGAACGTCGTGTTGCCGAAGGTGGCTCGGATCGCTTGCTGGAACGTCGTGTTGCCGAAGGTGGTGCTGATCGCTTGCAGCAACGCGGTATTGTTGAAGGTGGCGCTGATCGCCTGCAAGGCAACCGCGTCGCCGAAGATGGCGCCGACCGCCTGCAAGGCAACCGCGTCGCCGAAGATGGTGCCGATCGCCTGCAAGGCAACCGCGTTGCCGAAGGTGGCGCTGATCGCTTGCAGGAACGTGGCCTGGCCGAAGGCGGTGCCGATCGTTTGCAGCAACGCGGTATTGTTGAAGGCGGTGCCGATCGCCTGCTGGACAACCACGCTTAATCCCGCACTGTTCGCGGGGCACCCCAAACCGGCCTGATCAGCCGGTTTTTTTTCGCCTTCGATTAATGCAGGTCGCGGTCCACCCACACCACAGCCTTGCCGATCTGTTGCCGCGCTTCGATGCGCTCATGTACCTGATGCAGCGTTTCCAGCGTGTAATGCCCTTCGATAGCCACCGTCAACGTACCTTCGAGCATCGCCGCAAATACCGCGTTGGCGCGCCGTTGTACGCTCGCGCCGTCAGCCATATGGTCGGCCAGCCGGGGGCGCGTCAAAAACAGCGAGCCCGCCTCCCCCAGTTCCATCGGGTCGAGGTCGGTCAACGAACCCGAGACATTGCCATAGTTCACGATCAGGCCGCGCGTGCGGCAGGCGCGGAAGCTGTCACGCAGGGTGCTTTTGCCGAGCGAATCGAAGACCACATCCACTCCCTGCCCGCACGTGGCCTCCAACACCCGCTCGGCAAATCGGCCGCCGTCATAGACCCAGGCCTGGTGGGCCCCGCGCTCGTGGGCAATGGCACAGCGTTCAGCGGTGCTGCCGGTGGCGAACACCGTAGCCCCTGAGCGCCTGGCCATCTGCACCAGCAACTGGCCGATGCTGCCGCACGCAGCGTGGACCAGGCAGGTACTGCCGGCCTGCAACCTGGCGACATCCTCGATCAAGTAGTGGGCGGTACAGCCTTGAAACATCGCCGCAGCCGCTTGATCGAAGGCGATGGCACCGGGAATCTGCGCCACCTTGGCCGCGGGCACCAGGGCGTACTCGGCGAAGGCGCCCCAGGCGATGCACCACGCCACCCGGTCGCCGACGGCCAAATGGCTGACGCCTGCGCCGACTTCCACCACCACGCCGGCGCCCTCCATACCCAAGGTGCAGGGCAGGCGCACCGGATAGGTCGACGACTGCGCATATTTGCCCTGCCGGGTATGGATATCCATGAAGTTGATCCCGGCGCACGCCACCTTGACCAGCACATGCCCGGCCAACACCTGGGGTTTGGGGACGTCATGGCGCAATTGGACGACTTCAGGGCCGCCGTAGGTTTGCAAGGTAATGGCTTTCATCGGGGACAACTCCGTGTGCACTGGGAAGCGGCCATGGTAAAAGGACGCTCTCAGTAGGAAAATTCCCCAAAGCTTCCCAACCTCCGTGCGGAAATAACCCGATGTTCGATTGGCAGGACCTGTATTACTTCACGGTATTGGCACGTAGCCAGTCGTTGTCGGCGGCCGCCCGCGAGTTGCAGGTGGAGCACGCCACCGTCGGGCGCCGCGTCGATGCGCTGGAAAAAGCCCTCGGCGTCAAACTGGTGGACCGCCTGCCGCGCAGCCGCCCGCTGACCGCGCAAGGCCTGGCATTGGCGGAGTTGGCGGCGGGCATGGACGACATGGCGACCCAGGTGATGCGCCTGTCGCGGGTCGCGTCGATCGAAATGGCCGGCACGGTGCGGGTCAGTTGCCCGCCGTCTATCGCCCACTATTGCATTGCGCCCCATATAGCGCGGCTGCGCGCCCAATACCCGCAGTTGAACCTGGTGCTGATGCCGTCGACCCAACTGGCCGCGCTGGACAAAGGTGAAGCGGATATTGCCCTGCGCACGGTGCGTCCCGATGAGGAAGCCCTGGTACGCAGGAAAGTCGGGGTGGTGCGCTTCGGGCTGTATGGCCCGCCGACGTTCCAGCAATTGCCGGCTGCGCAGTGGACTTTCATCGCCTACGACAGCAGCCGTGACCACCTGCCCCAGCAAGCCTGGATGCACCAACTGCGCGCCGGCCGTGAGATCGCGTTTGCCGCAAGCGACCTGGCCACCCAGCAAATGGCGGCCAGGGCCCAGGTCGGCGCGGTGGTGCTGCCGACCCTGGTGGGCGATCACGACCCGTTGCTGGTCAGGCTGCCCACTGCGGTCGAAGGCCCTTTGCGTGATATCTGGCTCACGGTGTACCCCGACATGCGCCGCTCGCCGTCCGTGAAGGTGGTCATGGAGTTTCTGGTGGCGTGCATCGAGGCCGAAGTGCAGTTGCGCCGTTGAGCCCATCCGAGGGGACGGCCGCCAACCTTCGGGGCGCTCTGCAGGCGTTTTTTTGCCTGAGAAGGTCAACGCTTAAACCTGCACCCGTCAAAAAAAATCGTTGGAACTAAAATACTTATCGAGCATTAAGAGTTTGCACTAGCATATGTGTAAGTCGGTACAACCTGCCGTGAAATATTCCCCTAATCCCCCCTGCGCTCGTAAAAACCAAGTGGTGAATGTTAAAATTTGTCACGTTTTAGCGGAATCAATTCGATTAGTATCTAAACGCTAGCAGCGATTGAACTGACGGCCTTGCATGCCGGAAAAGGGAGTAGGTGATGCATTTTTCCAACGTCCTCGCTATTGCACGGACTCAATCGAAATCAGAGGACTTTCGGGCGCTTTTAGTTCGCACTGTAGCGAATAATTTAAAAGTCGATACACGTTGCTACGGACAACTAATTGACACCCAGGAAAGCCACGTACATTACCGTGCCATCATTATAGAAATTGATACACCCTCCGCCAGCAATATGAGCCTGGACATAATAAAAAAAGCGCGAACTGAAAACCCCGACTGCACGATATTCGTCGTGATCACCTTTGCGTCGACCCTGAGCAAAACAAAATACTACCTGGCTGGCGCCGATTACTGCATCAAGGTAATCGAAACTTCACCCGAAAAAAAGTTGAACCTGTTTGATGCCTTTCTCAGTGAAAGCGCTCGACTCAATCAGTGCGACCTGATTCTCGACCAGGACCGCATGTGCCTGTATGGCGACGGGAAAAAGTTGGAAATATCCTTCGTCGAAATGAAAGTATTGGAAGCGCTTATTCAGAACCGACTGCTCAGTCATAATGAGATCGCCCGTGTCATGGGACTTAATACCAAGTACTACGACTCCCGCGCACTGGAAAAATCCATCAGCCGTTTGCGCAGTAAAATCAAGGCGCACTACGGTGAAAACATCATCCAAAATATTCGCGGTTATGGTTATAAACTCAGCCGGGGTCTTATTTGCGCCAGCCATTTCCAACCCACTAAGGAGGGGCCGAGCCGTGAATAGTGAAAAAACGCCCCCTGTACATACCCCGCACTTCAAGATCATCAGGCAAGCCATCGTTGATCGCGGTCATGCCTGGTGGGGGAGCGAAATCAGCGTAGCGGATGGCGTTGATCCCGCACAACTTGAAAGTGCCTGCACTGAGGCCTTGCGCCATATCCACCCACCGCGCAAAACGCTTAAGGCAGTCAGCCCGGCGACGAGTCATACGCTTCTGCGCATGGGTCAATCGGCCCTGATGAACGACGACATCCTCAAGGCGATCATTCAGGCCGCGCAGGCATTGGAATCCTACAAACAACCCTTCACCCTCAGTCTCGACAACCCACTGGACGCCCTGCCCGGTCCGGTAGAACGCCGGGCGATGGTGCGTCAGTTGTATAAGTTGAAAGACCATAGCGGTATCACGTTGGCCTACAACAACTACAGACTCGATACAAAGCCGGCAGACCTGCTGGTCGACCTCGAGCTCTACGACTATATAAAAATGCCCTTTCCGGATTCTGCCCTCAGGCTCAGCCTCAACACGCGTTCGGACCTGTACGACCGGCTTTACGATCACATGCTGGAACTGATCAGTGCCTGCAGGGTCTGCTTCATCGCCGATCAGGTCGAGTTTGCCGACAGCGCCATGCTGGCTAAAAACTTGCCGTTCGAATACTTTCAGGGCGGCTATTACTCCCCCGCTGACTGCCTTTAACAACTGCATCTTCCTGATATGGGTGGACCCTATGAGTTCTTTCAAGAAACACGCCTTCGCTCCAACACTTGCGTCTATCGCACTGCAGGACTTCACGCCCAACGCAGAGTTCTTCTATTACGATGTAAACGCCCCGGCAACCACAGACCCCGCCGATACAAATCCGGCGTTTTCCCAACCACAGATCACCCCGCATTTTAATACCTACATTATTACCCACACCCTTAACTTGCCCTCACAATCGTTTAACCCCAAGCGGCAAGAATCCAGAATGCCAACCGCCAAGGCCCCTGACAGCGCGCCGAATAACCATACGCGTACTCAAGAGATCAGCGCCGAACGAACGCCACTGTATCCACAGGATTTCTGGCTGCTCACCCAACATGATCGCGCACTGGTCAAGGGCGGCCTGCGCATTTCATTGACCACTATTGAATCGGCGCTGATTAAAAAGATGCTGCACCATGAAGAACGCGTGGTCAGCAAAGAAGAGTTGATCCGTAATATAGGTCGTGAACCCGATTTATATCGCGGATTGGAAATGTGCCTGAGTCGTTTGCAGGAAAAGTTCAAGCGGGTCAACGACGGTGAGCGCCTGTTTCGTGCGGTAAGAAACCGTGGTTATTGCCTGACGCAAAAAATCAAAAAGCCGCTCGAGCTTAGTCAGCCACGCCGTTAACAAAAACAAAAATAACCCAGACTTTTTAATTCACCCTGCCTATTAAAAACTCTTCTACCTGCCCTTTTATAACATCCACTTCGCCAGACCCTCCTGACCTTGTTATAAGTCGTCAGCCACTGCCCCCTGCCGTTCATTACTATCAATGGGCACGCGCCTGCGCGTGCCTGTCGTTTATAAAAGTTAACCGTTAACCCTTAACGCCTGCCACCACGTGCGCGGTCATCACCGGGAGCAGAACTATGCTTAATAACACTAGAATGCATCGCAACCTGACCCCCAGGGGTTTGACGTTCTGGGGGCAATGGACACTCGCATCGAGCTTAGTTGTTGCACTGTTATTTACGCTGGTTATCTTGAAGACTGGCCAACTGGAGTATTACTACCGCGTCCTGGCCGCCTTTACGATATTGGCCTCTCTCCCGGCGTATACCTTGTGCGATGTCTACAGCAAGAAAGATGATTATGCCGTGGGCCTTGGACGCTTGTTCATGGGCTGGCTGTTAACCATGGGTATATTGTTTGCCGTGGGCGTAGCCTGTAATGCCAGCGCACTGTTCCCTGTGGAAACCTTATTACTCTGGGCGGCGGTCAGTTACCCGTTATTGGCATTGTGTTACATACCGCTGCACAGCCTGTCCCGGTATTACCACCGCCAACTTCACGAACGCCAAAAATCATTGATCGTGGGCACTGGCAAGCTTGCGGTGGACCTGGCCAGGACCCTCTCACGGCAAAAACGCTCGCCCCTGGTGGGTCTGGTCGGCAGCCGTGCCGAGGCGACCGAGGATGCGCAAGCGCAGATCCTCGGCGAGCTGCCGCAACTGCCCCAATTGATCCGGCAACACGGCATCCGTCGGCTCTACATCACCCATTCATTGCAGGACGCCACCCACATTGAGGCGTTGTACCTCAACCTGCTGGAGATCAGCGTGGATGTGATCTGGGTGCCCGACCTCAATAACATGCTGCTGCTCAACCATTGCGTGGCCGAAGTGGATGGACTGCCGGCGATCTACCTCAACGAAAGCCCGCTGACCAGCCGCCCCACCGCGGCGCTGAGCAAGTCGCTGCTGGACAAGAGCCTGGCGGCTCTGGCAATCATCGTGCTGAGCCCGCTGCTGCTGCTGGTCGCCCTGCTGATCAAGCTGACGTCCCCCGGCCCGGTGATCTTCAAGCAGGACCGCCACGGCTGGAATGGCGAGGTGATCAAGGTGTGGAAATTCCGCTCCATGCGTGTGCATGACGACCATGAGGTACGCCAGGCCAGTCGCAACGATTCGCGCATTACGCCGGTCGGCCGGTTTATCCGGCGCACCTCCATCGACGAATTGCCGCAGCTGTTCAACGTGCTGCAAGGCCACATGGCACTGGTCGGCCCACGCCCCCATGCGATTGCACACAACGACTACTACTCGGGCAAAATCCGCGCCTACATGGCCCGCCATCGGATCAAACCCGGCATCACCGGCCTGGCCCAGGTCAATGGCTGCCGGGGCGAGACCGAGACCCTGGAAAAGATGCAACAGCGCGTCGACATCGACCTGCGCTACATCAACACCTGGTCGCTGTGGCTGGACATCAAGATTCTGCTGAAGACGCCGTTTACGCTGCTGTCCAAGGACATCTACTGATAGCCGACAATCAATACAGTTCAAATGTGGGAGGGGCTGCGCGGCAGCCCAAAAACCAGGCCCAGAGGAGTGCCTGATACACCGCATTCGTCTTCATCAGGGGCGCTTCGCACCCCAACGCGGGCGGTGCGACGCTTCGCCAAGCCCGCTCACCACAAAGGTCCCAGTTTGCTGCGCGACAGCGCTACGTCGAAGAGGTAGCGGGGTCTATTCAGTGATCTTGTCGATGTTCTTGTAGAACAGCTCACTGTCGCGCCCATCGGTCATCGAATGCAGTGAGTAGGCGCGGTTCAAGCGTGCGCCGCCATCGCGGGTCAGCGGTGCCCATACCAGGTTGGCGCGCCGCATCGTCGACAGGCTCATCAACTCATCGAACGGAATGGACAGGTACAGGCCTTTGTCGAAGCTGCCTTCGCCGTACTCTGCGCTGGATGCAGTGGTGCGGGTGATCCACGCGCCAATCCGCACACCATTGTTGAATTCCCGCGACAGGTCCAGGGTCGCGCCCCAGTCCCTGGCCAGGTAGCGCCCCACACTCAAGGCGCCCTGAATGTTGAAGGGCAGATCGGTATAGCCGGTGATATGCCCGGTGACGGTGCGGTAATCGCGCAAGCTGAAATCCTGCTCGAAACCGCGCTGGCGCACGTAGTTCAGGTCGGCTCCCAACGCCCAGCGCTGGCCCATGGGGCGGTACAGCACTTCACTGCCGACACCGGCGTACATCGACTCCAGCAAACCACCGTAGACCATGCCGTAGAGGTCCTGGTCCAACTGCTGCGCATGGTTGAGCTGGAAGGTCGGCAGGGTCACATCGGAGGTGGTCATGTACCGGCGCAGGTCGGTCCGCACCCGGGGCAAGCCACTGGGCGCATCGTAGGTAAACCCGTCGTAGTTGTTCAGCAGGTTGACGCTGAGCAGGCCGCTCCACCAGGTATTGCGGGTGAAACGATACTCGCCGTCGAGGTCGGCGGACACCTGGTAGAGCAAGCCATCCGGCCCGCCGACGTTCTGCTTGTAGCCCAGCCCCACACCATAGGTGAAGGGTTTGGGTGGCTGGGTGTACAGCACTGTCTGGCTGCGGTTGCTGGCGCGATTGACCTCGACCTGGCGATGCAGGTTCTGCAGGTCCTCGCGGTGGTTGACCACCTCGCGAAAGGTCTCGCGCGGCACGCTGGTTTCTTCGATCGGCATGGCGTAGCGCTCGCTCACCAGGGTGAACCAATCGATCTGGTCATTCACACTGTTATCCAGAATCCGACTGGCGCGGCCCACCGCCTTGGCGCTGTAGAAGTAGCGCTGCTGTTCGCCGTACACCAACAATTCCGGCCCGCGCTGGGTAATGCGCTGCACGTTGTAGCCGGCATTATCGTGCAGGCGCCGGGATACGGCGGCCCAATCCACCTGGTCCATCGGTGTGGTCGGGGCCCTGGCAGGCAGCTTGGGGGCCGGTGGGTCGTAGGTTTTTACCGGGGCTTTGCGGCTGACGAAATTGGTGTGCAGGGTGATGCCGAACATGGCGGTGTTGCCACGTTCCCAGGCGGCACTCACATCGATGGAGTCGGCCAGCTTGTAGACCAGGCCAAGGTTGATGGGCGAGTCCTGGCGCTGGTTGTTGTCGCGGGGTTCGTTCTGATAGTCGTTACCCTCGTACTCCAGCTTGAGGCTCAGCGGTGCCCAGGGCGTCTGATAGGCAATCCCGCCGAACAACGCGGGCCGGCCGCGAAAGTAGCCGTTGGAAAAACTGCCGGACCCTTCGGCGGTGGGCCGCTGGTTGAAACGATCATCCAAGGCGCCCAACGGGTTGCCGAAATCACCGCGACTGCCCAGGTACCCCCAGGCGATGCCGGCACTGAAATCCACGTCACCGTAGCGCTTGTTGGCCACCAGGTACTCGCTGGAAAACAACCCGGTGCCACCCAGGTCCATGAACCCCAGCGCCACCTCGGGCAGCCAGTGGTTTTCCTGATACAGGCGCACTTTGGCGTCGACGGCCTTGTCCTTATAGCTCTGGCCGCCGCTGAAGGACTCGGCGCCATAGGGGCGGTTGGTGATCGCGGTGTAGCGAAAGGTGCCCTCCAGCCAGTCCAGGGGTTGCGCCGAAAAACTGTAGCGGCTGTAGGGTTCGGTGCGGTTGGCATTCACGCTGAGTTCGCCGGCGGGCGCCATGCGGGCGGTGGGGGTTTGCAGCAGCCCGACGCCGCCGAAATCGCTTTGGGTGTAACGGGGATCGCCATGGGCGACGCCACAGGGCACCAGCAGCACGGCTGCAATACATAATTTCAAGGCGTGACCTCGGCCAGGGGTTGGGTGGCAAGAAACTCGGCCAGTTGCTGATTGAGCTCGGGGGTGAGCGGGTCCAGGTCGTCGCTGCGGATCGGTACCAGCAACGTGCTGCCCGGCGCGGGAGGCGTGCCCTCCTCGCGATTCCATGCCGCGATACCCAGGCGCTTGACATGGCCGTCGGGCTGGATCAGCCACAGGTAATCGCGGTCCGCTTCCGCCAGGGCCGGACAGGCGTGGAGGTAATCGAGGGGCCGCTGCATCGGCTGGAATGCCAACGTGCAGGCTGCGGCGACGGCCCCCACCACGCGCACGCTGTGCGGCCTCGGCGGATAGACCAGGCGGTCGCCCTCACTGACCAGCGGGTTCGGCGCAAAGCCGACTTCCACCGCCACCGGATCCAGCATCGCCCGTTGGCGGCCGGTCACCGGCAAGGCCTGCACCTGTTGATAGAGCCGAGCCGCCGCATGCGCGCGACCTTCGCGACCGGCCGCCAACGCCGCACGCTGCAGGGTTTGCAGGTCAAACAGCACACCGGCCTTGAGCCGTGCCTGCTGTGCCAGCAAGGGTTGGCGCAGCCAGGCCGCACCGAGCCAATAGCCCTGGGCATCCGGTTGCGACGCGGTGATCACATCCAGCAAGCGCGCCTCGGGCGCCAAGGGGATCGGCCCCGGATTGCGCACCTCGCCGCTGACGGTCATCGCCGCCAGGGTCACACTGGCGCCACTGCACAACAGCACCAGCGCGGCCAATTTTCGCAGCATCATGGGGCATCCTTGCGGGTCGGTTGCAGTTGGGTAATGGTGAGCGTCAGGTCGGGCGTCAGGTGCTGCTCGCTCTGCACGATAAAACCGTCGCCGGGGTCGACCCAGTAACGGTTACGCGCGTGAAAGCCGGCGGCCTCGATGTCTTCATCCACCCGCAGCAAGGCATAGGATTTGTCGAGAATCTCGACGCTCTCCAGCCCCTGGCGCGTCATGCGGCTGTTGACCGTAACGCCCAGGCGATAGCCGTCGACCACGTCGATCTGGCGCGTGCTGCGATAGCCGTCCGGGACACGATGCAACCCTTGCTGGAACGGTGACCGGCCTTGCCAGCGCGTGCCATCCAGGTCAGTGCCCAGGCCCACCGTGCGCACCACCAGACCGTCGCGCAGCAGCAGCACCTGTTTGCCGGATGCCACCCAGAACTGCAGGTCGTCACGCTGGCGGATCAGCGCCATTACCCCTGCGCCGGACACCGTGGTGACCTTGATCTGGGGGAACGGCACCGCATCCACCTGGGCCTGGCTCAACACCAGCGGCGGCGGCCCGCCGACGGCAGCCCTGAAGGTATCCAGCGAGGCCTGCATCAGCGGATTGCAGCCAGCCAACAGCCACGCCAACCCTGCGTACGTACCGATTTTCAAACTGTTCACGCAGGTACCACCCTATCGGCTGCTGGCTTCGCTCAGGTTGTTCTGGGTGGATGCACCAATGCCGATGATCGACGCGGACGGCACCAGTTGGCTGATAAAGCGGTTCCAGCGCGTGATATTCGCCGGGCCGACAAACACCACGTCCTGGGGCTGCACATCAAAACGCGTGGCCAGGGCCATGGCCGAGGGGGAGCCGGCTTGCAACTGGAACACCTTGGCCGGTTCCACATCGATGTTCTGCGCGCCGCGAATCACGTAGATGGCATCGGCGTTGGAGGTGTTCTGGTTGACCCCGCCCACTGAACCCAGCACGTCGGAGAGGTTCATGCTGCGGGTCTTGAAACTCAGCGCGCGGGGTTGCATCACCTCGCCCATCACGTAGATGCGCTTGCGGTCGTTGTAGGCCAGGTACAGCTGGTCGCCGTCCTTGAGGTAGATGTCATTCAGGCGCGACTGCTCAAGGTTGAGCGTGTCGAGGTCCAGGGTGTAGCGCTTGCCGCCACGGGTGAGGGTGAGGTTCGACAGGTCGGCGTTGATCGGGTCGATCCCGGCGGCGCCGAGGGCCTCGCTGACGTTCATGGCAATGGTGGTGAGGGGCACCGGCCCGGCCTTGAGCACCGCGCCGCTGATCACCACTTTCTGGCTGGCAAAGCGCAACACGCTGACATCCACCTGGGGGCTGTCGATGTACTGGCGCAGCTTGTCGGTGATCTCGCTGCGCAGCGCTTCAATGCTGCGACCCTTGGCAACCACCTCGCCGACGTAGGGATAAAACAGGTTGCCCTCGGGGCTGACCAGGCGACCGTTGGCATCGATCTGCTGCTGCGGGCCGGACGGCGCGGTAAGTTCAGGGTGATCCCACACCGTGATATACAGCGCGTCATTGGCGCCGATCAAATACGGCCCGGGTTTATAACTCAAGAGTTCTGCTGGAATGGAATAAGGCACATGACTTGCCGCGTCCATGGCCAATAACTTTGGGGTGATCGGAATTAAATCCACGCGACTGTTTTCAGGCCCGCCCTCTTCGGTCAGGGCGGCCGTGTCCATAGATTGACCCGGGGCAAACATGCAGCCTTGCAATAATGCAGCGGCCACGGCTGCAATAGAAAAAATACGCATCATAGTGCTAGAACACTCGCGATAGACGACAAGAAAAAAAGACCACTTGGGCGGGGATTCCAAGCGGTCTTAAAAGCGGAAGGTGTACGACTAGTTGCTGGTACCCGTAGTGCCGGTGGTGCCGGTAGTACCCGTGGTGGTGCCGCCATTGGAGCTGCCGCCGCTGTTGGAAACAGCGGCAACACCGGCAACCAGGGCAGTGCCGACCAACAACGTTTGCCCCACCGTAACGGTTCCGGCCACTGTGGTATCAAGCCCCAACGGCAACTCGTCGGCCATCGCCGAGGTACTCAAGACACTGAGTACCAGAATAGCCAGTGATTTTCTCATTTCAGACTCCTTATCATCAGTGAGCAGGCAAACCGATAGTGCCATTCAACTAAACAGCACACCAGACAGATAATATTCAGCCGACTTAGTTGAAAATAACGTTTTCCCGGCAAGCCCCGGCCTTCAATGCATTGCGCCCGGTAAAGTTATTAAAAACGTTATTAATTGTCGGAAAACCTCAGGCCCTGCCGTACTTGTCTTCGAAGCGCACAATATCGTCTTCGCCCAGATAAGAGCCCGACTGCACTTCGATCAACTCCAGCGGGATCACCCCCGGGTTTTCCAGGGCGTGCACCTGGCCGATGGGGATATAGGTCGACTGGTTTTCCGACACCAGGTAAGTCTGTTCGCCATTGGTCACCCGCGCCGTACCGCTGACCACGATCCAGTGCTCGGCGCGATGGTGGTGCATCTGCACCGACAACTTGGCCCCCGGTTTCACCGTGATGCGCTTGACCTGATAGCGCTGGCCGTTGTCCACCGAGTCGTACATGCCCCATGGCCGATACACCTCGCGGTGGTTGAGATGCTCATGGCGCCCGGCCTGCTTGAGCAGGTCGACGATGGCCTTGACCTGCTGCACCTGGTCCTTGTGGGCCACCAGCACCGCGTCCTTGGTCTCGACAATGATCAGGTCCTGCACCCCCACCGTGGCCACCAGCCGACTGTCGGCGTGGACGTAGGTGTCACGGGTGTCCAGGCTCAGCCCGTCGCCGCGTATCACATTGCCGCTGGCATCTTTTTCGCTGGCCTCCCACAACGCCGACCACGAGCCGATATCACTCCAGCCGGCCTGCAACGGCACCATCACCGCGTCATGGGTGGTTTCCATCACCGCGTAATCGATGGAATCGTCCGGGCACGCGGCAAAGGTCGCGGCATGCACGCGGGTGAAGGGTTGATCCTGGCTGCCGCCCTCCAGCGCCACGCGACAGGCCTCGAGGATCGCCGGCTGGAAGCGCTCCAGCTCCTCCAGGTACCGGCTGGCGCGGAACATGAACATGCCGCTGTTCCAGTAATACCCGCCGCTGGCCAGGTACGCCGCAGCGGTGGCGGCGTCCGGCTTCTCCACAAAGCGCTTGACCCGATAACCGCCCTCGCCCGCCGCCGCGCCTTGTTCGATATAGCCGTAGCCGGTATGGGCGCAGGTGGGCGTGATCCCGAAGGTCACCAGCTTGCCGTCGCGGGCCAGCGGCAGCGCTACTTCCAGGCTGGCATGAAACGCCGGGATGTCTTCGATCAAATGGTCCGCCGCCAGCACCAGCAGGATCGGGTCCTGGTGCTCGGCCAGCGCCTTGCACGCCGCCAGCGCGATGGCCGGCGCCGTGTTGCGCCCCACCGGTTCCAACAGGATGCTGGCCTGTTCCATGCCCAACTGGCGCAATTGCTCGGCCACCAGGAAGCGATGCTGCTCATTGCAGATCAACTGCGGCAGCGCGACGTTGGCGCCTTCCAGCCGCGTGATGGTCTGCTGCAGCATCGACAGGTGCGCGTCGGTCAGGCGCAGGAACTGCTTGGGGTTCAGCTGCCGCGAAAGCGGCCACAGGCGCGACCCCGAACCGCCTGCCATGATCACCGGTAACAACATGAGAGCGTCCTCGGGAGAGAGAGTCAGAAATAGGCGCGAGTGTGTTCATGCACCCGCGGGCTGATGCGCAGTTCGTCCTCGGACCACCAGCGGTAATGCTGGTGTTGCTCCGTGGGCGGTTGCAGGGTCTGGCCTTCGCCCAGGTCCAGGCAATAGCCGAGCACCACGTAATGGGTGTCCGGCCCGGCCCCGGCGTTGGCGAACACGCTGTCGTCGTAGAAGTGCTCGTACACCCCCATCAGCCGCGCCTCGGCGCGCTCGAACGGGTGTCCCAGTTCGTCGCGGGTGATGCGCCGGAAGGCGTTGTCGAGGTGTTCGTTTTTCTGGATACGCCCGCCGGGCACGAACCAGAAACCATAGGCCGGCCGATTGACGCGCAGGCCCAGCAGGACCTCGCCACGGGCGTTTCTCACCACCAGGTCGATCGCCACCAGCGGCGTCGATGCCACGACCGTATTGAAGGTCGGTAAATCAAGCCACATACCCATCAGACCTGTGCCATAAAGCGTTGCAGAATACGTTCCTTGTCGAGGAACTCCTTGGCGTAGTTCAGCGCCACCTCATTGCGCGCAGGCAATGCCAGTGCCCGCTCGATCCCGGTGTTCAGCGCGGCGACGGACTCCGGTTCAGCCAGCACCGCAATGCCCGGGTGTTCCTCGCAAAGGCGGCCGAGGGTGGTGCCGGGGTCGGCGGTGATGATGGCGTGGCCGCCCACCGCGAGGATATTGGTCAGCTTGGAAGGCAGCACCGCGTCCGCCACCCCGCGCTTCTGGATCACCAGGTGCACGTCGGCCGAGGCCAGCAGCACCGGCAGATCCTCGTAGGGCTGCAACGGCGCAAACAGCACGTTGCGCAGGCCATCGCGCTGTACACGCTCGAGCAAGCGGGCCTTGCCGGTGCCCTGGCCGACGATCAGGAACACCAGCTCCGGGCGATCGGCATAGGCCTGGGCAGCGTCGAGGATCAGTTCCAGGCCCTGCTTCTCGCCGATATTGCCGGAGTACAACAACACCCTTTGGCCCGGCGCCACACCCAGGCGCTGCAGCAGCCCGGGGCTGCGGGGCACCTGGCGAAAGCGGGCGGTCTCCGACCAATTGGGAAAGAACAGCAGGCGCTTGCCGTTCACGCCTTTGCCCCGGGCCTTGTCGAGCATGCCGCTGGAAATCGTCGAGACCCGGTCAAAGCGCCGCAACAGCCAGCGTTCAAGCCCAAACGCCAGGCGCCGCACAAGGGAGCCGCCACCGATGCCGAGGCCGAACATCGCGTCCACTTCGTAATCCTGGATATGCAGCACCGAGCGCGCGCCACTCAGCTTGGCCAACAACAGTGCCTGGGGCGCACAAAACAGCGTGGGCACCACCAGGATCACCAGGTCCGGTTTCCAGCGCCAGTGCCCCATGACCGCCAAAAACGAACTGGCGGAAAAGCTCATCAGGTGCAGCAGGCGCGTCAACGCCGTGGGCTGGCGTGGCACATACAGCGGGCAGCGAATCACCGTCACGCCGTCGTCCTGCTCGGTGCGAAAGCGCCACGGCGAATAGCCCTCGCCCACCTGCCACTGCGGGTAATACGGCGGCGCCGTCACCACTCGCACCTCATGGCCCTGGCCTGCCAGCCAGCGCGCCTGTTCACCGCTGTACTTGCCGATGCCGGTGAGCTCCGGGCTGTAGTTGATGCCGTACAGGAGGATCTTCATCAGTGGCCCCGAGGCTGTTCGAGGGCCGCGAGGTAAGCGTTGTAGGCGTCGCGCAGGCCCTCTTCCAGCGGCACATAGGCTTCCCAGCCGAGGGCATTGATCCGGCTCACATCCAGCAGCTTGCGCGGTGCTCCGTCGGGCTTGCTCGCGTCAAAGCGCAACTGCCCCTTGAAGCCGGTGACCCGCACCAGCGCCTGGGCCAGTTCGGCGATGGTGCAATCCACCCCGGTACCGACGTTCAAATGCGAACGCATCGGCTGGGTCTGCTCGCGGTAGCGTTCCTGGCTGAGCTCCATCACATGCACGCTGGCCGCCGCCATGTCATCCACATGCAGGAACTCGCGCCGTGGCTTGCCACTGCCCCAGATCACCACTTCCTCATCGCCGCGCTGGGTCGCCTCATGGAAGCGCCGCAGCAAGGCGGCGATCACATGGCTGTTCTGCGGGTGGTAGTTGTCGCCCGGCCCGTACAGGTTGGTGGGCATCACGCTGCGGTAATCGCGGCCATGCTGGCGGTTGTAGCTTTCGCACAGCTTGATCCCGGCGATCTTGGCCACCGCGTAGGGTTCGTTGGTGGGTTCCAGCGCGCCGTCGAGCAACACCGCTTCGATCATCGGTTGCGGGGCATGCACCGGGTAGATGCAGGACGAGCCCAGGAACAACAGCTTCTCCACGCCATGGCTGTGGGCGGCGTGGATCACGTTGGCCTGGATCATCAGGTTCTGGTAGATGAAATCGGCCGGGTACGTTGCGTTGGCGTGAATCCCGCCGACCTTGGCGGCCGCCAGGTACACCTGGTCCACACGGTGCCGGGCGAAGTACGCCTGCACCGCGGCCGGGTCGAGCAGGTCCAGTTCGTCACGACCGGCGGTGAGCAACTGTGTGTAGCCCAAGGCCCACAGGCGCCGCACGATGGCCGAGCCGACCATGCCGCGATGGCCGGCCACGAAGATCCGCGCATCAAAGTCACGTGCCATGCTCAGTTCTCCACGGCAATCGGTGCGTCATGCCCGTGCAGGCGCAACAAGGCGTGGCGCTGGGCGACCTTGAGGTCTTCGCGGACCATCTCCGCGCACATTTCCTGGGCGCTGATTTCCGGCACCCAGCCGAGCAGGCGCTTGGCCTTGGACGGGTCGCCCAACAGCGTCTCGACTTCCGCCGGGCGGAAGTAACGCGGGTCGACGCGCACAATCACATCGCCCACCAGGATGCCCGGCGCCAGGTCGCCGTCGATCCGCTCGACCACCGCCACCTCTTCCACGCCCTCGCCGACAAAGCGCAGATGCAGCCCCAGTTCCGCCGCCGACCAGCGAATAAAGTCGCGCACCGAATACTGCACACCGGTGGCGATGACAAAGTCCTCGGGGTGTTCCTGTTGCAGCATCATCCACTGCATGCGCACGTAGTCCTTGGCATGGCCCCAGTCGCGCAGTGCATCCATGTTGCCCATGTACAGGCACTGTTCCAGGCCCAGGGCGATGTTGCTCAGGGCGCGGGTGATCTTGCGCGTCACGAAGGTTTCACCGCGACGCGGCGACTCGTGGTTGAACAGGATGCCGTTGCACGCATACAGCCCATAGGCTTCGCGGAAGTTCACGGTGATCCAGTAGGCGTACAGCTTGGCCACCGCATAGGGCGAACGCGGGTAGAACGGCGTGGTTTCCTTCTGCGGGGTTTCCTGCACCAGCCCGTACAGCTCGGAGGTCGAGGCCTGGTAGAAACGGGTCTTCTTTTCCAGGCCCAGCAGGCGGATCGCCTCGAGGATGCGCAAGGTGCCGAGGGCATCCACATCGGCGGTGTATTCCGGCGAATCAAAGCTCACCGCCACATGGGATTGGGCGCCGAGGTTGTAGATTTCATCGGGCTGGATCTGCTGGATGATACGCGTCAGGTTCGACGAATCCGCCAGGTCGCCATAGTGCAGGATCAGGTTTTTACGCAGGGCCTGGGGGTCCTGGTAAATATGATCGATGCGCTGGGTATTGAACGACGAAGAACGGCGCTTGAGGCCGTGCACGGTATAGCCTTTTTCCAGCAGCAGCTCGGCCAGGTACGAGCCATCCTGACCGGTGATCCCGGTAATAAGCGCGACTTTATTCATGTCTGTCTCCCAATTGATAGGCGAGCGAAGGCCGACACCCAGACTTGGGTGTTTGTTGAAAACGCTCAGTTACTTCGGTGTGGGCAGGTTCAAGTTATGGCCGGTCAACTTTGAGAGTTCCCGGACAATGGCTTCCTTATCGTTTAAGTGCGCAATCGCGGTTTCCAGTTCGAGCACTTTGGCGCCCACCAGAAAGCGGTACCAATAGCCCTGGAGCAGGTGATAGACCAGGCCGCTGCGGCCATCGAGAAACCCCAGCTGGATGATGTAGCGCCACAGGAAATACGCGGTGGAACTGAGGGTGAACGGCACGCGGTTGTACACGCGGTTCTTGACCAGGCGCTTGGCCTTGGCCTGGAACGAACTCTGCCCGGCATGCAGTTCATCGCGTATCGCAAACAGCCCCAGCCGCGCGTTAAGCACTTCAATCGCTTCGCGGGTGGCGTACTGGTTGTGCTTGTGGGTGAAGAAGGTCAAGTCATGCAGGTTATGGTCGGCAAACCCGCCGTCGAGGGTGATGGTGCGGCCCTCGGCGACCGAGATGTGCTCGTCCATCCAACGGTCCTCCATGCGCCCCTGGCCGGTGCGCCACAGCCGCAGCATCTTCAACGGGTAGCGGCCGCCATGGCGCACCCAGCGCCCCATGAAGATATGTTTGCGCTTGAAGTTGATGCCGGTGATGTCCCGGGCCAGGGTCGGCAGCCGGGTATTGATCGCGGCGGCAAGGTCGGCCTCGATGATTTCGTCGGCGTCCAGGCGCATCGTCCAGTTGCCGGTAATCGGCAGGTGATCCAGCGCCCACTGGAACTGCTTGGCCTGGTTGACGAAGGCGTGCTGCACCACCAGCGCGCCATGGCGCCGGGCGATGTCGCAGGTGTCGTCGGTGGAAAACGAATCGACCACCAGCACTTCGTCGCTGAAGGCCCGTACCGACTCGATGGCCCGGGCGATATGCAGGCTTTCGTTGTAGGTGAGGATGATCACACTGACGGTTTCGCGCTTCATATCAGCCACCGTGCATCTGCAGGACTTCGGTGGTGAGCCGGCGCGGTGAACGCGCGGCCCGGAAGTGGCTTTCCAGGGGCAGCCCCACGGCGATCATCATGATCAACCGCTCGCTGGCCGGGATGGCGCCGATGCCACGGATCTTCTTTTCCACCGAATTGAGGATCGCCAGGTTCAGCGGGCACGCACCCAGGCCATTGGCGTGGCAGGCCAGCAGCAGGCCCATGGAAAACAACGCACCGTCGACGTAAAGCTGGTTGCGCTGCCCCGCGCCGCCCCAGGCGGTGACTTCGGACGTGACCACAAACAGGTTGTCCACCGACTGCGCAAACCCGCGCGAGCCGCCTTGCAGCTCCAGCAGCTGCGCGATCACCGCACGGTCCTGATACACATGCACCCGCGACGACTGCCGGTTGCATTGCGAGGGTGACGACTGCGCCAATTCCACCAGGGACGTCAGCAGGCCACTGTCGATCTTGCCGGCCTGGAACATGCGGCAACTGGAGCGCGATTGCAGGAACGCCTTGGCATCCAGCCCGCCATTGCCCAGCCACGGCGCTGCACGCTTGATACCGCCGCTGCCGGCGGTGCCGTCGCGCTTGAGGTGCTCCACATAGGCATCCAGGTAAAACACGAAGTCATCGCTGATGCCGAGGGTGCGGTGCAGCTCGAGGTAACCCTGGAACGCGCCGAGGGCCATCTCCACCGGCAGCGCCGAATACGTGCGGTCGTATTCGTTGAGCATATGGATGATGCCGTTGATCTTGTCCTTGCCGAACAGCGGCTTGGGTTCCTTGAGGGACAGGCCCTTTTCCACGGTGTGGGTTTCGATGAGGATTTTGTAGAACAGCTTCTTGTTGCGGCTTTCCAACGGCGAGTAACCGTTGTGGCGAATAAACGTGAGCATGTCGCGAAAGAACTCGCTGACGAAATACATCAACTTCCATGCCTTATCCATCATGGGTTTCACCTGTTTCATAGTGCGATGTCTCTCGTTTTGAGGGGGCGGCACGGCGCACCGACGCAAATCATCCAGGCCGGCTGGCTGGCCGTGACCACCGAGCGCGCGCCGACCACGCAGCCCTCCTCCAGCACGCAACCGGGGTGGATAAAGGCCTCGGCGGCGACCCACACGTGGTCCTTGATCACGATCTCGCGAGTCACCAAGGGCCGCAACAGGCTGCGGGTGTCGTGGCTGCCGGTGCACAGGAAGCTGCGCTGGCTGATGGTGACTTTGGAGCCCAGGGTGATTTTGGCCATGGCGTACACATCGACCCCATCGCCGATGGCGGTGTAGTCGCCGATCTCCAGGTTCCACGGTGCCCAGATGCTGCACGTGGGCGCGATGCGGCAGCCCACGCCGACCTTGGCGCCAAAGCAGCGCAGCAACCAACGCCGCCAGTTGTGCAGCATCCAGCGCGGCGTGGGACGAAACAGCAGCTGGTAGACGATGCCCCACAACAGCCGGCGCGCCTTGTTGCTGCGCGGCAGGGTGTCGACGTACTTGAGTTGCGCGAAGTCGCTCATGACCGCAGCGCCGCCAGTTGTTCCAACAGGTAGCGCTCGCCCACCTGTTGCAGGGCCTGGCGCCGGGCCCGCACCGCCACCCAGTCGATGGGCGCCGCGATCAAGGCGTGCACCTGGTCGGCATCGTCTGCCGGCAGGAAGCGTTGCGACAGCTCCAGCTTCTCCAGCAGGTTGCGCACACGGGCGTTCAGCGAGGCCTTGTTGCCCGGCAACCCCACGGCGATAAACGGCTTCTCGAAAATGATCGCGAACACCGTGGCGTGGAAGGAGTTGGTCACCACGTAGGCGCTCTCCTTGAGCAACTTGAGCCAATCCTGCGGGCCCACCTGCACGGTCTCGCCGATCTGCCGCCAGCGCCGATGCGCGTTGTACGGCGAGACAATCGGCCCGGCCACCTGCCGCGACAGCGCCTGGGCCACTTCGCGCACGCCCACGCCGGTGCGCAGCGCATAGCAGAACACGTGGCCGGTGCGGGTCTGGGTGGACGTGGCGAGCAGCGCCGAATAGTCGCGGTGCAGCAGCGTCGGGTCCGGCACGCACTGGGCAGCCAGCCCCGAGACCTGCTGCACGATGCTCACCCCGCTCTCCTCGCGCACACTGATCGCCGACAGTTGCTTGAGCAGACCCTCGGCTTCGGCATGGTACTGCGGCTCCAGGTATTCCTTGCCGAAACTCGCGGCGTAGGAGATGCGCCGGATCGCCTTGTCGCAGTCGAAGGCCAGGAAGTACGCCGGGTCGAGGCCGGTCTGGCCCGAGGGGTTCCAGATCTGGTCGCTGCCGGCCACCAGCAACTGCTGGCCGGCCACCGCCTGGTGGAGCTGGTGGGCGTGGGCGTAACGCGGCGCCTGGATATTCAGGAAGCGCGTCTTGAACGCCTCGAACTGGCGCGACTGGGCATTCGGCCCCAGCACCCGGGTTTTCAACGCCAGGGCCTTGAGGTACAGGGCCTTGAGGTTGGCCTTGAGCTGGCGCGGGTTGAACAGCTGGCGGATCTCGCTGCCATCCTCCACGTAGGCCGGGTGGTAGTTGATCAGGCTTACCTGCAAGCCCTGTTGCTGCAACCAGCGCTGCAAGGCATAGGCTTGCAGCACCGCGCCGAAGTTTTCGCTGAAGTGGTACGTCAGTATCCCGGCCCTGATGGGGCTAGCAGGTGCGTTCATGATCCAGCCTGTTTCAGTAAGTAATTGGGGTAAACCGCCTGGCGGGCAGGCGCAGCCTTGTTGAGCAGGCCGATGAACATCGACCACACCAGCAGGTAGCTGCCATCGAAGGTGGTGAAGAACTGGTAGCTGGTCTTGAACGAGAAAATCAGCAGGATCGCCACCACGGCCAGGGATACCGGGCTGCGCGGCAAACCGCTGAACAGCAGGCAAAACAGCGCCACGCCGAGCACCCCCAGCTTGGCGGTCACGCCCCAGTAGCCGTTCTCGATATCGAACTTGGAGTTCTCGAACCAGCGCTCGTCATTGGTGGGCACGCCGGGGGTCAATTGCTTGGCCAGGCCATTGCCCAGGAACACCGTGGCCGGGTTGTCGAGAAACGATTCCTTGGCATGGGCGATCTCGAACGCACGGGTCACGTCCTCGCCCTTCTCCTCGAACAGGTAAGTGGCAAAGCGCGACACCGCCAAGGGGCTGGCATAGAACGTCAGCGTGCCCAGCGCGCCGATGGCCACCACCAGCACCGCCAACGACTTGAGCTTGCGCTGGGTAATCGCCGACAACAGGATCATCACCGCCATCGCCGCGAGGATGGTCTTGGACCCGGCCGCCAGCAGCGTGACCGCGAGAATCAGCATCAGGCCGATCCTGCGCTGGCAACAGGCATAGAAAAACAGCAGCACCGCCGAGCTGGTGGGGAACAACATGATCCGCCCGACTTCGTCGCTGGACTTGGACGCGGCGTTGGTCAGGTCGATGCCCACGCCATACAGGCTGACCTGGAGCAACTGGCCAAGGGCGAAGATGTAGATGATGCGTTCGAGGATGCGCCGGTAGTTGACACTATGGGCCCGGGCGATTGTTTCCACATGGGCCAGCACATGGCGGTACCCGGCCAGCAGCAGCACAAAATAGAAAAACGGAATGCCGGAACGCAGGAACTGGTACAGCGAGATGTTCGCCCCGCTGCTCACCAATACCTGCAACACACTGGACGCAACCACCAGCGCCAGCAATGGCAGCGCGCGGGTAAAGCCACGCGCCGCGTACACCACGAACGGCAGCAACAGCAGCAACGCCACCGGTTGCGAGAGGTTGTTGCTCAGCGCCAGGGGCAAGGCGAAGAACGTCAGCGGCAGGTAGAGGGTCAGGCGCGCCTGGGACAGCATCATGGGCCGACCTCCCCCACGCGAATCACCCGCAGGTACACCAACACCACCAGTTCCGGCAGCGACAGCAACAGCGACGCGCCCAGCAGCGGATCGATGCGCTCCTTGCATGCCAGCCACAGCAGCAAGGCTGCCACGCTGCTCAGCGCATAGATCACTGAGGTGAGGGTGTGGCGATTGGTGGAAATCAGCATCGCCGCGAGGATGAACCAGGCCACATTCAAAATCGTATGGGAGCCGATCAGCGCCAAGGACAGGCGATCGACCTGCACCAGGCCATGGCTCCACAGCAGGATGACCTGCGGCCCGGCCCAGATCCCCGCGGCATACACCAGCAGGCACAGGCCCAGTACCAGGGAGCTGGCGCGCTGGGTAAAGCGTCGTGCCTGTTCGAACTCGCCGCGCCCGGCCAGCCGTGAGATCTCCGGGGTCAGGGCGTTGCTGCAGGTGATGCCCAACTGGATGATCAGGCGCATCAGGGTGCGCGCCATGGTGTAACCCACCACCACCGCCGGGCCGGCGATCTGGTTGAGCACTTGCAGGCCGCCTTGCAGGGTGATCGCCTGCGCCAGCGGGATCGCCGCGCTGCCCAGCGCCGGTTTCCAGATACCACGGAACTCGGCCCAGGACGCCGACCCCAGCCCCAGCAGCGGCCAGGGTGAAATCCGCCGCACAAACAGGGTCACCAGCACCAGGAACAGCACCTGGCTGAAAAACATGCCCTGGGCCAATTGCAGTTCGGAGCCACCCAGCAGCAGCACGACGATGGACAGCACAATGTCCAGGGTCCTGCGGTTGGCCATGATGAAGACGCCGCCGACGGTTCTGTCGATGGTGCGAAACCAGGCGTCGATCGGCCCACCCAGCAAGCGCGTGCACAGGTAGCCGGACATGAACAGCACCACCAGGCCGGCCTGCTCGGCGGTCAAGGTCTTGAGCCCGAGCAGTGACACCCAGTCGAGCCACTGGCCCAAGGTCAGGGCGAATACCAGCACCAGCGCGACCACCGCCAGGGTAAAGGCCAGCGCGGTCTGCACACTGCGCCGCGCCCCCGGCACATCGCCCTGGCTCGCACGCAGCGTGGCGCTGGTGGCCGACGCCTGGGCCACACCCAGGTCCAGCAGGCTGAGCATCGACGGAATACCGGTGAGCACCAGCCAATCGGCATAGCGTCCGGTGCCCCAGGCGTGCAGGAAGAACGGCACCAGCACCAGTTGCGCCGCCAGCGTCACCAGTTGGGTGTAGCCGTAGCTCAGCACGTTGAGGCGAAACCGTCGCGACAACGAGCGCGGCATTTCAAGCACTTTGCTCATGGTCGTCAGGCCTTGTCGGACTGATAGGCGTAGCTGTAGTAGCCGTAGTCGCCATAGCCGTAGCTGGCGGACCGGCGTTTTTCCACACCATTGAAGATCGCACCCTTGAGCTCGATGCCGTTCTGATGGAAGCGGCGCAGGGTCAACTCGATCTCCTTCGCCGAGTTCACGCCAAAACGGGTGACCATCAGGCTGGTGCCGGCCTGGCGCCCGACAATCGCGGCATCGGTCACCGCCAGCAAGGGCGGCGTGTCGATGATCACCAGGTCATAGCGCTCGCTGACTTCGGCCAGCAACGCGGCGAAGTTGGGGTGCATCAGCAGTTCCGATGGGTTGGGCGGGATCTGCCCACGGCCGATGAAATCGAAGCGCTCCACGGCGGTCGGGTGAATCGCTTCCTGCAGATCACAGCGCTTGGCGAGCAGGTCGGACAACCCCGCCTCCACCGCCTTGCCGAGCATCTTGTGCAAGTAGCCCTTGCGCATGTCGGCATCGATCAACAGCACGCGCTGGCCCGACTGCGCGACAATCGCCGCCAGGTTGGCCGAGACAAACGTCTTGCCCACCTCGGGGCTCGGGCCGGTGATCATCAGGCGGTTGTTCCTGGCCTCGAGCATGGCGAAGTGCAGGCTGGTGCGCAGGCTGCGCATGGCTTCCATCACCAGGTCATGGGGGTGATTGACCGCCAGCAGCGACGGTGCGCCGGAGCGGCCCTTGGCGGCGTTGGTTTCCTCGGCCTTTTGCAACAGGCTGAAGGGGATCGAGGCGTACACCGGCAGGCCGAGTTTCTCGATCTCATCCGGGCTTTCCAGGCCACGGTTGAGCAGGCTGCGCACCAGCACGATGCCCACCGAGAGCATGCCGCCGAGCAGCATCGCCAGCAGCACCACGATGACCTTGCGCGGCGCCACAGGCTTGGCCAGGTTGACGTCGGCACTGTCGATCAAACGCACGTTGCCCACGGTGCCGGCGCGCATTACGTCGAGCTCCTGGGAGCGGTTGAGCAACTGGGTGTAGATCTCGGTGCCCACTTGCACGTCGCGGGTCAGGCTGAGCAATTCCTGCTGGGTCGTGGGCAAGCCTTCGACGCGCTTGGTCATCTGCGCCTGCTTGGCATTGAGTTCCGCCAGCTTGGCGATCAAGGCGCGATAAGCCGGGTGCTGGGGGGTGAACTTGCGGTCCATCTCGGCCTGTTGCAGCTTGAGTTCGGAGATGCCGGTGTCCAGGGCCACCACCTGGTCGAGCACGGCCTTGGCCTCGAGGCTGATGTCGATGGATTTGCTGCGGGTCTGGAAGCGGTTCAAGGCGTTCTCGGCCTTCTCCAGGTCGCGACGCACCTGGGGCAACTGGTCATTGAGGAACGACAGGCTCTGCGCAGCCTCGGCCGAGGTGCGGTCGACGTTCTGCTTCACATACAGGTTGGAGATTTCATTCAGCGTCCGCACCGCCAGGGCCGGGCGCGTACTCTCCAGGGACAGGCTGATGATGCCCGACTCCTTGCCGCGTTCGATCACGGTGAGCAGGTCCTGGTAGTCGGCCACCGTGTCCAGGCGCGGCTTGCGCACGATCTTGAAATGCGCGCCCGGATTGGCCCGCAGCTCCTTGACCAGCACCTCGACGCCGTCGGCGGCAAACGGCACGCCGACGCTTCCTGCGGCGATCTCGACGCCGTCCTCATCAAATAACGTGTAGGCCTGGGCCTCGCCGGCCACCAGTACCAGGGTGGTCCCGAGCAACGCCGTCGGCAGGTTCAAGCGGCTCAGCGCCAGGGCCTCGCCCCCTGCCGACCAGCGGCTGAAACCGAACAGCGGCGGCGCAATATCGCCCTTGTGTTCAGGCGCATAACGCCGCGCGAGGAAGCCACCGATCAACGGAAAATGCTGCGGCGTGACAGTGATGTCCAACGCCAGGGTATCGACGGTCTTGCCAATGATGGTGCGCGACTTGATCAGCTCGATCTCGGTCACCGCCGGCGATTCCTTGCCCAGCAGGCTACTGACGTCGGAGAAACCGAGCATGTCGTTCTTCTTCGGCTCCACCTGGATCAACGCATTCGCCTGGAACACCGGCGCCGCCAGAATCGCGTAGGCGGCACCGATCAGCATGCAGGTGCCGGTGATCCCGGCGATCAGCCATTTGTGATCGATCAGGTTGCCGAGCATGCCGAGCACATCGATCTCGTCACGGTGAGGGCTTTCAGGGGAAGCGTTCTGGGGTGAATACATAAATCGCGTCTTCGTCCTTGCAATCGTTTAAAGAGGGGGCGTCAGCGCGCCAGGCGCTGGGCCCAGGCCTGTGCGGCCTGTTCGATCAAGGCATAGGCCTGCACAAAGGCGGGCTTGCCCTGGCGATAGGGGTCGGTGATCTCGCGATCGTGCTGCCACTTGCCCAACAGGAAGACCTTGCCCCGCGCCTCGGGGGCGAGGTCGAGCACGCCGTCGATGTGCCGTTGCTCCATCACCAGGATCAGGTCGGCCTCACTCACGGCTTCAACGCTGAGTTGCCGCGCCTTGTGTGCCCGGGGAACATGTCCATGCTCCTGCAGCACTTGCCCGGCCGTCGGTTCCAGCGGATGGTCACGCAACGCCGCCAAGCCCGCCGAACTCACCGTGATTCCGGAGGACGTCAGTGCGGCCCCCAGCAAGTGTTCCGCCGTGGGGCTGCGGCAGATGTTGCCGATGCACACAATCAATATCTTTTTGAACAAGGCAACCTCCCACGCACCGCACACTTATTCTTCGGCAAAAGGGACGACCTTATTTAATGAGTTGCAACTAACGACCGAGTAATTATGACCACAGCCTACAAACCGAGACCATCTATCGCGCAAGACAAAAAATAACAATCCCGGCATTAACCGACTAAAACTAACATTCCGGTATTTTTGTACCGTCCCATAATAAAGTGCGATTTTAATGCACCAGACAGGGGACGGCCATGAACACGTCAAAGTTATTGGTAGAGCGTATTGGCCTATTTCCTTCTTCGGGAAATATTCAAGTGGAAGTGCATGATTCATCCCATGTCGTCGAACGCCTGCAGGTGTTGTATGCCGATAACTCACTGGACAGCGACGCGTCCGGTGCCGGGTTTTCCATGGTGTTCGCCGATTGGCGCTTCAAGTTGCAGGTCAGTGACCCGTTGTCGGTGTGCCTGTGCGTGGAAAGTCGCGGCGACAGCCAGTTCATGCAGGTCAAGACGGCCGAACTGCTGGCCAATATCTGCGGCACCGAGGAGCGGCCATGAGCCTGTGGGCGGGCTTGAGACGCGGCTATGCGTTGCGCAGGCTGACGGGGATGTTCGAGGGGTTTGCCGAACCGGTGCAGGGCGCGCAGTACCAGCGCAACACCCGGGTCATCGGCCATTGGCTGGACCTGTTGCGCGGCAGCTCCCCGCAGCAGATCACCCATGCACTGTTCCAGCAGATGAAACGCGCGCAGCGCCGTGGCAATGCGCGGCGCTTCAACGCGCAGACGACCTTGCTGGCGCTGATGGTGGAAAGCAACCTGGCGCTGGACCTGGCGACCTACTCGGCCTTCCGGTGCGCGGTTTCCAGGCGCCAGGCAGGCTCCTGATGGGCCTGGTCGGCACCTGAGAGGGTCACTGCGACGCGGTTGAGCAGCCACTCCGCGTTGTACTTGGGCACCAGCCCACAGACCAGCAAAAACACCAGCCCGCCGCCGATGAACACGGGGGATACCTTGATGGGCGCGGCATCAATACGCCACAGGAACACACTGGCCGCTGTCGCACCCAGTGCGGCACCGGCCAGGGCTTCATTCAGCGGATGTATATAAGGCGCGACACAATAAGCACTGAACCCGATACTTATCACTAACCCCGCCAGCGCCGCCGGCCAACGCCAGGCCTGGTTGAACTGGCGGGCCAACAAACTCGTTGCCACCGTGACCATCAAACAGGTGTTCATGGCATGGCCACTTATTACAGCAATATCCAAGTGCTGGAAGGATAAGCCCCAACCTTTAAACAGCAACTTGCTGGCCGCCACGATCGAATAAGTAATACCCAGCGTTATTATCCAGGCCCGCAATGCCCACGGCGTGGAATACCTTAACCAGACAGCAATCACCAGTGCGGCCGGAATCATGACGGTAATGCCGCCATATTGCGCAAGTTCTGCCCGCATCACTGCTTAACCTTCGACGTGCCATTTTCGGCGCTCATCAGACCTCAGGCCCGGCAAAAACACAACGTTATCTAGGGTCAGCAACGCGCTCAAAATGCAATTTACTGATGACAACAAATAAATATGATTCTATATTTTAATAATTAGGTTAGAACCAAACGGCATTTTACAGCGGCTGTCGCGGCCCCTACCGTGGACGAGCATGACCGACCCCCTGCCCGGCGGAGGTACTCACTCCCTACTCGACAAGGACAGACCATGAGCATTGAATTCATCGGCTATATCGGCGGTCACCACGCTTCCGAGATCCACCCGCGCAGCGGCCCTACCCTGCAACCGGACTACGTGGAAACCGTGGCCCGCGCCCACGAAGAAGCCGGTTTCGACCGCGCGCTGGTGGCGTTCCATTCCAACAGCCCGGACAGCACGCTGATCGCCGCCCATGCCGCCAGCGTGACGAAAAAACTGCAGTTCCTGATCGCCCACCGTCCGGGCTTCGCCCAACCCACCCTGGCCGCCCGCCAGTTCGCCACCCTCGATGTGTTCAATGGCGGGCGCACCGCCGTGCATATCATCACCGGCGGCGACGACCGCGAACTGCGCGCCGATGGCAGCCATATCGGCAAGGACGAACGCTACGCGCGCACCGATGAATACCTGAGCGTGGTCCGCCAGGAATGGACCAGCGATCAGCCCTTCGACTTTGCCGGCACCTACTACCAGGTCGAAGGCGCCCACTCCGCGGTGAAGTCGCCGCAGCAGCCGCATATCCCGTTGTACTTTGGCGGATCGTCCAAGGCCGCGATTGAAGTGGCGGGCAAGCATGCCGATGTGTACGCGCTGTGGGGCGAAACCTATGAGCAGGTACGCGAGATCGTGACCCAGGTGCGCGCCGAAGCGGCCAGGCATGGGCGCACGATTCGCTTCAGCCTGTCGCTGCGGCCGATCCTCGCCGCGACCGAAGAACAGGCGTGGGCCCGTGCCGACAGCATCCTGCAACAGGCCACCGAGCTGGCCGAAAAGAATGGCTTTGTGCGGCGTGAACCGCCGAATGAAGGCTCGCGCCGGTTGCTGGCGGCGGCGGCGCAGGGCTCGCGGCTGGACAAGCGTTTGTGGACGGGGATTGCCGGGTTGCTGGGGGCGCAGGGGAATTCCACCTCGTTGGTGGGGACCGCCGAACAGGTGGCAGAGGCATTGGTCGATTATTACGACCTCGGCATCACCACCTTCCTGATCCGTGGGTTTGATCCGCTCAATGATGCGATCGACTATGGCAAGCGGTTGATCCCCCTCACCCGGCAGTTGATTGCTGAACGCGAGCAGGCCAAACAGGTCGCGTGAGCAAGAACACCACAAAACCCATGTGGGAGGGGGCAACCCCTCTCCTACATTTTGATTTTCACCTGGTTCGAAATCAGTTCTTGTAGTCGGTATCAGTCCGCTCCAACTGCCGAATCAGCGCATTCCAATGCCGCGCCACCCCCGGTCCTTCGCCACTGGCAAACACCTTGGCCTGTTGTTCGACTTTCGCCACCACTTCGGCCGGCGGGAAGATCAACTCCGCATTCCCCGCCGCCTGCGCCGCCACCTGGATATTGCACGCGCGCTCCAACTGTTGCAGCTGCGCAAACGCATGTTCAACACTGACGCCGGCGGTCAACAAGCCATGGTTGCGCAGGATCATCACGCTTTTGTCGCCCAGGTCCGCCACCAGCCGCTCGCGTTCGTCCAGGTCGAGGGCCACGCCTTCATACCCGTGGTACGCCACGCGCCCGGAAAAACCAATGGAGTGCTGGGAGATTGGCAGCAGGCCGTCCTTCTGCGCCGACACCGCAATGCCGTCGCGGGTGTGGGTGTGCAGCACCGCCTGCAGGTCATGGCGTGCGCCGTGGATCGCGCTGTGGATCACATAACCGGCGTAGTTGATGCCCAGGCCGGTAGGGTCATCGACGATAGTGCCGTCGAGGTCGACCTTGACCAGGTTGGACGCGCTGATTTCATCGAACAACAACCCGAAGGCGTTGATCAGGAAATGCTCCTCCGGCCCCGGTACGCGGGCGGAGAAATGGGTATAGATGTGGTCGGTCCACTTGTACAAGGCAGCCAGGCGATAAGCGGCGGCCAGTTTGACGCGCACCTCCCACTCTTGCGGGGTAACGCGCTGGCGAACATTGCTGGTGAGATTGGTGATCGAGGTGACGCTGCTCATGGCAAAACTTCCTGGATGGCCTTAAGGACTTCCAGGCAAGCCTAGGGGATGGCCAAAAATAATAAAAAGCACATTTTAATCTAAGCTAATTATTATTTTTTTTCATATAACCCTTACCAATAATTCAGGGCAAATGTGGTAGATCCCACGACCTCTTCGACGCAGCGCTGTCGCGCAGCAAACTGTGGCGAGCGGGCTTGCCACAAGAATGCGGTCGCCTGAAATTGTTCAGGCAAGACTCAAGACTTCAGGGTGAAATTCTAACCCTCTAAAATCATTCAGTTATTTTAAGTTTGATAAGAGGGGCTTGCCCCCGATGGCCATGAGTATCTCCCGCAACGCTAACACCGATGCGAAGCGAGCCGCCCTTGATCTTGCTTTTGATCTTGATCTTGATCTTGATCTCAGGCGCCCCGTTAACCACGCTGGCCGGAATCCGACAGTGATTTGGGGGGGTAAACCGGCAGGGATGCCGGTTTAGCCGCCCCGCGCCATGGATGGCGCGTGGCGGCGGCCCCCCAAATCACTGTCGGATTCCGGGCACACCGAGCCTAGGCGAGGTGCCGAGTGGTGGGGCAAGAGCCCTTTGCTTACTTTGGGGCTTTTCCAAAGTGAGCCGCCGTCAGGGCGGAACCCTAAGCCGCCGTTACCGCAGCAACGGATATGTACCCGGTCCAATCCAAAAAAATGGTCGGCCCAGAGGCCGTCATCGGGGGCAAGCCCCCTCCCACAGGGTTACGCGGCGTCGCGGACTTTATGCAGCGACGCCGCCACCCGCTTGCCAAACGCATCCACCGGCCCCTGCAGGTTGCCCAGGAAGTGCGGGTAGATCAGCCACAGGTCCATCACCGGCTTGAAATCCTTGAGCGGCATCACCGCCAGCTGCTCACGGTGCGCACTGCGTTCCAGCAACGGCCGTGGCACCAGGCCCAAGCCCAGGCCGTCGGCCACCAGGCCCAGTTGCAGTTCGGTGCCGAAGGTCTCCAGGTTGACCCGCAGGGCCAGGCCCTGATCGGACAAGGTGCGCTGCAAGCCGGCGCGGAAGCCGCAGCCGTCCGGGTTGAGGACCCAGCCATTCTGGTACACATCGGCCAGCTTGCAGGGTTTCTTCGGCAGTTGGGCCTTGGCGCAGACCACCACCAGTTCCATCTTGCCGATGGACTCGCCGACGATGTTGTCCGGGAAGATCTTGCCTGCCGGGAACAGCGCCGCCGCCGCATCCAGTTCGCCGCGTTCGATCTTGCCCACCAACTGGCTGCCCCAGCCGGTGGCGACCTGGGCACGCAAGTCAGGGTATTCGCTGCGCAGGTGCTTGAGCGCGTCCAACAGCACCACGTCGCCGATGGTCTGCGGCACACCCAGGCGCAGCAGGCCGGTGGGCGGTGCGTCGGTGGCCACCAGCTCGCGCAGGGCGTCCATCTCGCGCAGGATCAGCCGGCACTGCTCATAGACACGGGTGCCGATCAACGTCGGTTTGAGGGGTTTGGTGTTGCGGTCGAACAGCTCCACGCCCAGCGCCTGCTCGAAGTTCTGCACGCGGCGGGTAATGGCCGGCTGGGTCAATTGCAACGACTCGGCGGCATGGCTGATGGACTGGCAACGAATCACTTCGACAAAGGCATCGATATCGTCAATTTTCATTTGGGCCGCACATAGAGAACAGTCATTAAGATGTGTGTAAAGCATAGTTGCAGGAACGTGGCGTGAATAGCCCGCGCTGCAATCGATAACGTCTAACGCTATTCAGACCGCTTCTAAATTACCTTCAGCTATAAGCTAATCATTAAAAAATAGCATATTAACTATAAACATTATGCTTAGATAACCCCATCCCTGCGACCACACGATGGAAGTGCCATGACCCAGGCCCGACACCCCGAGAGACTCAGAGCCTTCATAGGCGCCCTGGCGGAATTGATCGACGGCAACCCACGGGAAGGCGACCTGTTGCACCGTGGCGGCAAGCTGCTGGCGCAACTGGTCAGCCATGACGATTGGCTCCCCGATGAATTTGCCCAACCCGACCCCGAGCGCTACCAGCAGTTCCTGCTGCATGCCGATTCGCGCCAGCGTTTCAGCATCGTCAGCTTTGTCTGGGGGCCGGGGCAAAGCACGCCGATCCACGACCATCGGGTGTGGGGGCTGATCGGCATGCTGCGCGGCGCAGAGTTCTCCCAAGGCTTCCAACGCGCACCCGACGGCAGCCTGGTCGCCGAAGGCCAGCCGATTCAACTGGTGCCGGGCCAGGTCGAAGCGGTGTCTCCCAAGGTCGGCGACATCCACCAGGTGAGCAATGCCCACAGCGACCAGGTGTCGATCAGCATTCATGTGTACGGCGCCAATATCGGCGCGGTGCGCCGTGCGGTGTACCAGCCCGACGGCAGCGAGAAACTGTTTATCTCCGGTTATTCCAATGCCTTCCTCCCGAATATCTGGGATTTGTCCAAAGAAAAGAGCCCTGCCCTATGACCACCGTATCGACCCGTAGCTTTGCCCGGATTCGCCAGGCCCTGTTGGACCGTGAAGAAGTCGCCCTGGTGGACGTGCGCGAAGAAGCGCCGTTTGCCGAATCCCACCCGCTGTTCGCGGCGAATATCCCGCTGTCCAAGCTGGAACTGGAGGTGTATTCGCGCATTCCACGCCGCGATACCCAGGTCACCGTCTACGACAACGGTGAAGGCCTGGCCGCCCGTGCCGCCGAACGCCTGGTTGCGCTGGGCTACACCCAGGTCAGCCTGCTGGAAGGTGGCCTGGACGGTTGGCGCCGGGCCGGTGGCGAGCTGTTTATCGATGTGAACGTGCCGAGCAAGGCCTTTGGCGAGCTGGTGGAAAGCGAGCGCCACACGCCGTCCCTCGCCGCTGAAGAAGTGCAGGCGCTGCTCGACAGCCAGGCCGATGTGGTGGTGCTCGACGCCCGCCGTTTCGACGAATACCAAACCATGAGCATCCCCACCGGCATCAGCGTGCCCGGTGCCGAGTTGGTGTTACGCGCGCGCGAACTGGCGCCCGACCCGGCCACCCGCATCATCGTCAACTGCGCCGGGCGTACCCGCAGCATTATCGGTACCCAGTCGCTGATCAATGCCGGCGTGGCCAACCCGGTGTCTGCGCTGCGCAACGGCACCATCGGCTGGACCCTCGCCGGGCAGAAACTCGCCCACGGCCAGTCGCGGCGCTTTGCCCCGACCTCGGAAGAACATCGCCAGATCGCCGCCGTCGATGCCCGCCGCGTCGCCGACAAGGCCCGCGTCGGTCGTGCCACCCTGGCCGACCTGCAAGCCTGGCAGCAGGACACCACCCGCACCACCTACCTGTTCGATGTGCGCACCCCGGAAGAATTCGAAGCCGGCCACCTGCCCGGCGCACGCTCCACACCCGGCGGCCAGCTGGTACAGGAAACCGACCATGTCGCCAGCGTGCGCGGGGCACGCCTGGTACTGGCGGACGACGATGGCGTGCGGGCGAATATGTCCGCGTCCTGGCTGGCCCAACTGGGCTGGGAGGTGCATGTGCTGGATGACCTGCAGGCAGCGCATTTCAGCGCGAAAGGCGCCTGGGTCGCCCCGGTGCCCGCGCCGCCCCAGGCCGAACTGATCAGCCCGCATACCCTCGCCGAATGGCTCGCCCATGGCGACACGGTGGTGCTGGACTTCACCGCCAGCGCCAACTACGTCAAACGCCATATCCCCGGCGCCTGGTGGGCGTTGCGTGCGCAACTGCCCGAGGCCCTGGCCAAGATACCCGCCGCCCAGCGTTATGTGCTGACCTGCGGCAGCAGCCAACTGGCGCGCCTGGCGGTGGCCGAAGTCGAAGCGATCACCGGCAAACAGGTGTTCCTGCTGCAAGACGGCACCGCCGCCTGGATCAACGCGCAACTGCCACTGGAAGAAGGCGAAACCCACCTGGCCTCGCCGCGCATCGACCGCTACCGCCGGCCGTACGAAGGCACCGACAACCCCAAGGAAGCCATGCAGGCTTATCTGGATTGGGAGTTCGGTCTGGTGGAGCAACTGGCCCGTGATGGGACCCATGGGTTTTACGTCATTTGACCCCAGGCACGCCTGCCCCCATTGCGGGAGCAGGCGCTACCCCAGGCTGATGGGGTGGGGGTACTGCGTTACTTTCTTTCTTCTGTGTCGGTGCAAGAAACCGTCCCCGAGCTACCGCTCAACTGAGACTGCATGGCGTGGACACCCGCCTCCATTTGCGAGGCCACGCTGAACTGGGCGCCGAGCAACAGGCTGAACATGACGCATGTGGTTGCCAATAATTTGAACATGACGAATCCTCACTGGTTCGCTGAGAGGGTAAAAATACCCCCATCGTTTACTCACAGCTGACTTGGCTGCGTACTGTCATTTTCTGCCCGGCGCAACGCCTGGACACCTGTGAAGAATGACAGTGGCCTAGACAACTTCGCACTATGCAAACCTGCGCTGAGAGCGATTGGCACCGTCCCTTTGGAAACCCAGGCACCCCAGCCGCAATTACGCACTTTAAAAATACATAAAACGCATATTAGATAACAAATTATCTTAATATTTTTCATAATTAACATATAACCAAAAAGACTTTCACAGCAGGTTTTTATGGGCATAACGTGAACTCCTCACCGACCCCTTCTCCAGGCGGAGGTAGCCGAACCCTTTTTCGATCTGCCTGGAGCCTGCATCCCATGGTCTTTTTCACTCCGTTCAAACGCCTGCTCCTGGGCACCGCCCTGGCCCTTGGCCTGGCCACCGGCGCCCACGCCGCCGACCTGCAACCGCTGCGGGTGGCCAATCAGAAATCGACGATCAAGACGCTGCTGGAAGTCTCCGGCGAAACGAAAAACGTGCCCTATGAAATCCAGTGGTCGGAATTCCCGTCCGCCTCGCCCCTGGGCGAAGCCTTGAATGCCGGTGCCGTGGATATCGGTGCCCTGGGCGATGCGCCCTACGTGTTTGCCCTTGGCGCCGGCGCCTCGCTCAAGGTGGTCAGCATCATCCACGCCGAAGGGCGTAACACCACCGCCCTGCTGGTGCCCAAGGATTCGCCGATCAAGACGGTGGCCGACCTCAAGGGCAAGAAAATCGTCACCGGCCGCGGCTCCATCGGCCACTACCTGGCGATCAAGGCCCTGGCCACGGCCGGCCTGACCACTAAGGATGTGCAGTTCATTTTCCTGCTGCCCAGCGAGTCGCGCCTGGTGCTGGATAACGGCACCGTCGACGCCTGGTCGACCTGGGACCCCTACACCACCGTGGTCACCTCACAAAGCCAGGCGCGGATCCTGGCCAGCGGCAACACGCTGTTGAGCAACCACCTGTACCTCGCCGCCACCCGCCAGGCCATCGCCGACAAGCGCACGCAGCTGGACGACTTTGTCGCCCGCGTCGACCGCGCCTACGCCTGGGCCAATACCCACCCCGACGAGTACGCCGCCGCCCAGGCCAAAATCACCGGGCTGCCGCTGGCCGTGCATGTGGCCGTGGCCAAGGAAACCCGCCTGAGCCCGGTGCTGATTGACGACAGCGTGATCAGTGGCCTGCAGGCCACCGCCGACACCTACCAGCAAGAAGGCCTGCTGCCCCGGCACATCGACGTGTCCCAGGGCTTCGACACGAGCTTTAACGCCAAGCGCGCCCCCAACAACCAAGCATCACGCTGAAGGAGCAGAACATGAGCACGCCACATCCATTGAAACCCCGCCATTTGAAACTGGGCGCCATGGTCCACGGTGTCGGACACGGCTGGGGCGAATGGCGCCATCCCCAGGCGCAACCGAATGCCAGTACAAATTTCGGCTTCTACAAGCAGCAGACCGAACTCGCCGAAGCGGCCAAGTTCGACTTCGTGTTCATCGCCGACAGCCTGCACATCCACGCCAAGTCCAGCCCGCATTACCTCAACCGTTTCGAACCGCTGACCATCCTCTCGGCCCTGGCCGCGTTGACCACGCATATCGGCCTGGTGGCCACCGTGACCGTCAGCTACACCGAGCCCTACCAGGTGGCGCGCCAGTTCGCGTCCCTGGACCATATCAGCGGCGGGCGCGCCGGCTGGAACGTGGTGACCTCGTGGCTCAGCGGCACCGCCGACAACTTCGGTAAAGCCGAGCACCCACCCCACGCCGTGCGCTACCGCATCGCCAAGGAACACCTGAACACGGTCAAGGGCCTGTGGGATTCCTGGGAAGACGACGCCTTTGCCTACAACAAGCAAAGCGGTGAATTCTTTACCCCGGGCAAGCTGCATGCGCTGAACCACAAAGGCGAGTTTTTCTCGGTCAAAGGCCCGCTGAACATTGCACGCTCGCGCCAGGGCCAGCCGGTGATTTTCCAGGCGGGCACCTCCGAAGACGGGCGTAACTTTGCGGCGCAGAACGCTGACGCCATCTTCGTGCATGTGGAAAGCATCGAAGAAGGCCTGGCTTATACCCAGGACCTCAAACGCCGCGCCAAAGGCTTTGGCCGCGACGCCGACAGCCTGTCGATCCTGCCGGGCATCCGCCCGATTGTCGGCCGCAACGAGGCCGAAGTGGAAAGTCGCTACCAGCAGGCCGTGGAGCTGGTCACCGTGGAAGATGCCATCGTCGCCCTCGGTCGCCCGTTCAACGACCATGACTTCAGCCAGTACCCGCTGGACGCGCCCTTCCCGGAGCTCGGCGACCTGGGCGCCAACAGCCAGAAAGGCGGCTCCGACCGTATCAAGCAACTGGCCAGGGACGAAGGCCTGACCCTGCGCGAAGTGGCGCTGCGCTTCTCGCGGCCCAAGCGTGATTTTGTCGGCACCCCGGAGCAAGTCGCCGACGCGATCCAGACCTGGTTCGAGCGCGGGGCCAGCGATGGTTTCATCATCAACTCGGTGCTGCCGGACGGCTTGCAGTACTTCACCGAACTGGTGGTGCCGGTGCTGCAACAGCGTGGCCTGTTCCGTAGCGAATACACCGGCCACACCCTGCGCGACAACCTTGGCCTGGACGTGCCGGCCAACCGTTACAGCGTCACTGCCGAGGTCGAAACGCAACAGGAGGCGCTGGCATGAGCGAATCCCTCAACCGTCAGTTGGCGGCGCTGCACGCCGAACGTGTAGCCACCTGGGCACCGGCGGCGTTGCAGGTCAATATCGACCAGCGCCAGCGCCTGGTGGATGAAGCACGGGTAGACGACTACGTGCAGATCGGCGATGAGCTGGACCCCTTCACCCTGCTCACTGTGGAAGGCGGCGAACTGACCCGCGAACGATTGCTGGCCGACGGCCCGGCGGTGCTGATCTTCTTCCGCTTTGCCGGCTGCCCGGCGTGCAATATCGCCCTGCCCTATTACGAACGCCAACTCTACCCACGCCTGCGAGAACTAGGCGTGCCCCTGGTCGCGGTGAGCCCGCAAGTGCCTGAACGCCTGGTTGAGATCAAGAGCCGCCACGCCCTGCAATTGCGGGTGGCCAGCGACCCGGACAACCAACTCGGTCGCCGCTTGGGCATCCTCTACAGCTTCGACGAAGCCTCGCGCAATGCAGCCCTGGCCAAGGGCAATCACATCGGTGAAACCACCGGTACGGGAACCTGGGAGTTGCCGCAACCGACCGTGGTGGTGATTGCCCAGGACGGCACGGTGGCGTTCGTGGACGTCAGCCCGGACTGGCTGGTGCGTACCGAAGCCGAGCCGGTGGTGCAGGTGGTGGAGCGCTTGCTGGGCCAACAGCCTGTACGCATCGCCATCTAGGCCCAGCGCCCCTCCCACATTTTGACCGAGTACATTCTCATGACCCAACCGTCTCTACGCTCCGTGGAGGTCGCCAACTTCGAGGCCCTGCTCGAACGCCTCAGCACCGAGCTGGCCGGCACCGCGCACCTGTATGACGAGAGCGGCGCCTTCCCCCATGCCAACTTCCAGCGGCTGCACGACCATGGCCTGGTCGCCCTCACCGTGCCCAAGGCCCTCGGCGGCGGTGGTGCCAGCCTGCCCCAGGCGCGCAAGGCGATCAGTGCGATTGCCAAGGGCGAACCGTCCACCGCACTGATCCTGGTGATGCAATACCTGCAACACACGCGCCTGCAAGACAGCAAGACCTGGCCGCCCCACCTGCGTACCCGAGTGGCCGAGGACGCGGTGCGCGACGGTGCATTGATCAATGCCCTGCGCGTCGAACCCGACCTCGGCACCCCGGCCCGTGGCGGGCTGCCGGCGACGACTGCCGTGCGCACTGCCGAGGGCTGGCGCATCAGCGGGCGCAAGATCTACTCCACCGGCAGCCATGGCCTGAGCTGGTTCAGCGTATGGGCGCGCAGCGATGACGCCGACCCGCTGGTGGGCGCCTGGCTGGTGCCCAAGGACAGCCCCGGCGTAAGCATCATCGACACCTGGGACCACCTCGGCATGCGCGCCACCTGCAGCCATGAAGTGGTGCTCGACAATGTGCTGGTGCCACTGGACCACGCCGTCAGCGTCAGCCCCTGGAGCGCGCCGCAACCGGAACTGGATGCCGAGGGTTTCCTGTGGATGTCGGTGCTGCTGTCCTCGGTGTATGACGCCGTGGCCCAGGCTGCGCGGGACTGGCTGGTGAACTGGCTGGAAGAGCGCCAGCCATCCAATCTCGGCGCGGCGCTGTCGACACTGCCGCGTTTCCAGGAAACCGTCGGCCATATCGACACCCTGCTGTTCGCCAACCGCAGCCTGCTCGACGCCGCCGCCGACGGCCACACCCCGGCCGCCAACGCCGCGCAGTTGAAGTACCTGGTCACCCACAACGCTATTCGCGCGGTGGAGCTGGCCATCGAGGCCTCCGGCAACCCCGGTCTGTCACGTCATAGCCCGCTGCAACGCCACTACCGCGATGTGCTGTGCAGTCGTGTGCATACCCCGCAGAACGATGCGGTGCTGCAGGGCGTGGGTAAAGCCGTGTTCGCCCAACGCCAGAAGGAACGCACATGACCCAGGTGATTATCGCCAGCCAGTTGGACGAAGACTACAACGACGTGATCCGCGCGCGCCTCACTGCGATCCACCCCGGAGCCCAGGTGATCGGCGTGCCGGCAGGCGTGCCAAGCGACCTGCCGCCCCAGGCGAATATCCTGCTGCTGCGCCCGATCAACGTGCGCGGCTACACCGCACCGGACACCCCGCCACCGGGCTGGCCCTACGGCGCGCAATGGGTGCATTTGGTATCGTCCGGCATCGACTTCTACCCGCAATGGCTGTTCAACGGCCCGCCGGTGACCACCTCCCGAGGCAGCGCCGCTGACAACCTGGCCGAGTTCGCCCTGGCAGCGATCTTTGCCGCTTCCAAGCATTTGCCGGACATCTGGGTGAAGGACTCGCAATGGAACTTCACCGCCCTGCGCCCCCTCAAGGGCACCACCCTGGGCATCCTTGGCTTTGGCGCGATTGGTGAAAGCCTGGCACAAAAAGCCCTGGGCCTGGGCATCAAGGTGGTCGCGCTGCGTCAGAGCCAGGCACCGCTCGGCGCCGGCGTGGACGCCGCCCAGGACATCCACGACCTGTTCGCCCGCGCCGACCACCTGGTGGTGGCCGCGCCACTGACCGACGCCACGCGGCATATCATCAACCGCGATGTGCTGGGCAGCGCCAGGCCGGGCCTGCACCTGATCAACATCGCACGTGGGGGCCTGCTCGATCAGGAGGCGTTGCTGGAGGCCCTGGATAACGGCCAGATCGGCCTGGCATCGCTCGACGTGACCGAGCCGGAGCCCTTGCCGGACGGGCACCCGCTGTACAGCCACCCACGGGTACGGTTGTCGCCGCACACGTCAGCGATTTCGACCAATAGCCGCAACGAGATTGCCGATACGTTCTTGGCGAATCTGGAGCGCTACGTTTCAGGGGTTGAACTGGCGAATCTGGCTAACGCCTGACGCTGTTCAAAAATGTCGGAGGGGCGGTGCGACGATTCGACTTGCTCCCGATGGCGGCCTTCGGGCCGACCATGTCGTTGGAGTTGAGCGAGTACATATCCGTTGCTGCGGTAACGGCGGCTTAGGGTTCCGCCCTTACGGCGGGTCACTTTGGAAAAGCCCCAAAGTAACCAAAGGGCTCTTGCCCCAACACTCGGCACCTCGCCTAGGCTCGGTGTGCCCGAACGAAGGCTTGAATCCGTGGGCCGCCGTCATGGGCCATCCTTGGCCCAGGACGGCTAACCCGGCGTCCTGCCGGGTTACCCACGGATTCAAGCCTGCGTTCGGCCAGCGTGTTTGACGGGGCGCCTAGGATCAAAAGCAGAGCAAAAGCAGAGCAAAAGCAGGCTGAGGTCTGCCTGCTGGATGGAGATCCAAATGTGGGAGGGGGCTTGCCCCCGATGAGGGTGGGTCAGTGATACTTGGGTTGACTGACTCACCGCTATCGGGGGCAAGCCCCCTCCCACATTTACCGAGTACACCAGACCCAACTCCGGTCGGCTCTAAGGCCGCCGCGCTTCGGCTTTTGATCTCAAATCGCCCCGTCAAACACGCTGGCCGAACGCAGGCTTTGGAGCGTGGGTAACCCGGCAGGACGCCGGGTTAGCCGCGCTGGGCCAAGGATGGCCCATCGCGGCGGCCCACGCTCCAAAGCCTTCGTTCGGGCACACCGAGCCTAGGCGAGGTGCCGAGTGTTGGGGCGAGGACCTTTTGCTTACTTTTGGGTCCCTCCAAAAGTGAGCCGCTGTAAGAGCGGAACCATAGGCAGCCGTTACCGCAGCAACGGATATGTACTCGGTCAAAGCCAACGACATGGTCGGCCCGAAGGCCGCCACGGGGGCAAGCCCCACATCTGGCTATGCGGCCAGGCGAGAAATATCATCAGATATACGCATCATAAATAAAAATTAACTGCATATCTTTAATAATGAGCATATAACAAAACAGACTTTTACGAACGTCTTTCCTATCCATATTGTTATGTCCAGCACCGACCCCTGACCAGGTGGAGGCCTTGCCTGAACCACCACTTTCTCAGGGACCTACCATGAGCCACATCGCCGCGCCCAATCGCCTCACCCTTGCTGTCTCCCTCGCCCTGTTCGGCGCGTACGCCCACGCCGATGACGCCGCGCTGCCGGTGGTCAATGTCACGGCCGAGCACCGCAGTGAAGACTTGCAGAAAACCCCGCTGGCGATTTCCGCCTTCGACGAGAAGAGCCTCGACGACAAGCAGATCCGCAGCGTGCGCGATCTGTCGGGCCAGGTGCCGAACCTGACACTCAGCCGCCAGTCGATCTCCTACAGCGCCCAGACCTATGGCATTCGCGGCATCGGTGAAACCGACCCGATCCAGGAAGCCGCCGTGGCGGTGTACGCCGACGACTTGTACATCCCACGGGCGATTTCCTCGATGCTCGACTTCAATGACGTCGAGCGCGTCGAAGTGCTGCGCGGCCCCCAGGGCACCCTGTACGGGCGCAACAGCAGCGCCGGGGCGATCCGCGTGATCACCCGCGACCCCAACCAGGAAACCCGTGGTTTCGTCGAGCTCGGTGCCGGCAACTACAATGCGCAGAACGGCCGTTTCCTGATCAGCGGCCCGCTGGTGGACAACGCGTTGTTCGGCAGCTTTTCGGCGCTCCGCCTGAGCCGCGACGGCACGGTGTCCAACCCGACCCGGGGCAAGGATGTGAACAACGTCGATATCCAGTCCTATCGCGGCAAGCTGCGCTACAAGCCCGAGGATTCACCCTGGGATGTGCAGTTGACCCTGGCCGGCACCTTTGACCGTGGCGACACCACCAGCTACTCGCCGTTCGACGCCAACGGCCGTTTCGACAAGTTCAAGAGCTACAGCAGCCTCGACCCGAAAAACCGCCTTGACCAGGGCAGTTCGGTGTTGCGCGCGATCTATGCGATCAACGATCACTTGAATGTCAAATCGGTCACTGCCTGGTCGTCCTTCAACCAGCCGGTGGACTACGACAACTCGGGGCAGGCCGCGCTGATCCAGAACAACCTGATCCTCTACAAGCAGAACTACGCCACCCAGGAATTCCAGCTCAACGGCGACTATGACGATTTCAGCTTCAGCACCGGCCTGTACCTGTACCGCGAACGCTTCGATGCCGACCGCGACAACCTCACCTACTCCATCGCACGCAACCGGGTGATCGGCCAGGGCCAGTACAGCACCACCAACACCGAAAGCTACGCGCTGTATGGCCAGGGCACCTACAAGATCACCCCGCAGCTGTCGCTGATCGCCGGCCTGCGCTTTACCCGCGAACACAAGAACTTCGAGTTCACCAATTACGCGATCAATACCGACCGGCAGATTACCGGCACCAACTTCGCGGCCGAGTCGAGCAAATCCTGGCAGTCCACCAGCCCGAAAATCGGCTTCGAATATGCCTGGACGCCGCACCTCAACCAGTACGCCTACGTCGCCAAGGGCTTCAAGGCCGGCGGATACGACAACCGTGCGCCGACCCGCGCCGCCGCCGAGCAGGCGTTTTCGCCGGAAGACGTGACCACCTGGGAAACCGGCTTCAAGGGCGACTTCTTCGACCAGCGCCTGCGGGCCAACGTCGCGCTGTTCTACAACGACTACAAAGACCTGCAGACCAACGCCTACGACCCGGCGCTGGGGGTGAGCCTGCGCACCAACGTCGGCCAGGCCCACACCTACGGTGTCGAGTTGGAAACCCTCACCGCCCTGAGCCGCGACCTGCAACTGAGCGCCAACCTCGGCTACCTGGAGAGCCAGTACGACGACTTCCAGAACGCCAGCGGTGCCGGGGTCGATGCCAATGGCAAGCAACTGGTGTTCTCGCCGCGCTGGAACGCCAGTGTCGGCCTGAACTACACCATTCCCGCAGGCCTGCCGGGCACCTGGCTGGCGGGCACGGATGCGCAGTTCCAGACCAAGTCCTACGCCAACGCGCTGAACGACGACATCCAGGAAGTGCCGCAGCAAACCTTCTGGAACGCCAACACTCGCTACATCAGCGGCGACGGCCACTGGACCACCACCCTGGCGGTGAAAAACCTGCTGGACCGCGCTTACCCGCAATCGGTGGGCTATGTGCCGTCCAGCGGCGCCCGTTATTACTCGGTCAACGATCCGCGCACGCTGTTGCTGTCGGTGCGCTATGACCTCTGAGTGCGTTACTTGATGCGGTAGTGGAAGGTATTGCGCACCGCCGGTACGGCCACGGCCTTGCCGTCAACGATCCTCGGCTGGTAGCGAAAGGTGTTCGCCGCCGCCAGTGAAGGCCGGATAAACAACGGGTGGCAGCCGTCCAGCACCTTGGGATTTTCCACGCGGCCTTGGGTGTTGACGCTGTACTCCAAGGTGCAGTCGCCCTCGATGTTCTTGTCCAGGGCGCGCTCGGGATAGTCCGGTGCCTCCTTGCTCAGGGGTTGGTATTGGCGGCTGTCGAAGGCCGGCGCCGGGGCTGGCCCGGGGGTGGCTGCCCGGGCTTTTTCAGCGGCCAGGCGTTGCTGATCGAGGCGTTGTTGTTCCAGCTCGCGGTTGCGTTGTTCGCTGGCCAGGCGTTCCTGCTGCTCGATTTTCTTGTCTTCGACGCGTTTACGCGCCAGGGCGGCTTTCTCGAGTTTCTGCGCCTGGACCTGCGGGTCGACCACGGGCTTTGCCGGCACCGGCACCGGTATCACCACCGGTTCCGGCGGTGCGGGGGCAGCCACCACCGGTTCAGGCTCGGGTGCTGGCGCCGGTGGCAGCATGACCAACTGCGTGTGCATCACCCGAGGGGCATCCACCACGGGCTTCTCCGTCGACCAGCCCAGCATCAACGCGGCCAGCACGCCGACGTGCAGGGCCACCGCCAGGCTGGCGGCGAGGCTGTTTCTCCAAAACCCGGAAGCATCCCGGGGCGCCATCGTCAGGGTGGGACTGTGCATGATCATCGCCGTCATTGCGGGGCCTCGGTCACCAGCCCCAGGTTACTGACTCCACCCTTCTGTAACACCGCCATGGCCGCGACCACACGGCCGTAACCGGCGTTGTCGTCGGCGCGGATATAGACCTGGGTGTCGCTGCGCGCCGCCACCACCTGCATGACCTTGGCGCCCATTTCATCCAGGCTCACGGCGCTGTCGGTCTGGTGCTGGGTATCGAGTTCGCCGCCGAGGTTCCAGTAGTAGCCGCCGTCGGCCTTTACCGACAGCGTGAGGATCTGCTGGCGGGTGTCGGTGGCCAACGCCTCGGCGGCGACTTTGGGCAGGTCGATCTTCACGCCCTGGGTCAGCATCGGCGCGGTGACCATGAAGATCACCAGCAGCACCAGCATCACGTCGATATACGGCACCACGTTCATCTCGGCCTTGGGCCCGTGCTTGCGTTGCGGCCTGACTAACATGGGAGTTGCTCCTTTCAGGCGGCGACGGCCAGGTTGATCGACGTACCGCGCAGGGTGCGGTGCAGGCGTACCTGCAGCTCATTGCCAAACGCGTAGTAACGGGTGAGCAGGGTCTGGCCGCGCGCCGCGAAGCGGTTATAGGCGATCACCGCCGGGATCGCCGCAAACAGGCCGATGGCCGTGGCGATCAAGGCTTCGGCAATGCCCGGCGCTACGGTGGACAACGTCGCCTGTTGCACCTGGGACAAGCCGATAAAGGAATTCATGATGCCCCACACCGTGCCGAACAGGCCGATGTACGGGCTGACCGAACCCACGGTCGCGAGAAATTGCAGGCCCTTTTCCAGTTCGATTTCCTGCTCGGTGATCGCCACCTGCAAGGCCCGCTCCACGCCTTCGAGCACCGCCGGGTCATGGCTGTGCAGGTGCTGGTATTCCTGGACCCCGGCGATAAAGATCGGCGCAATGCCGCCCTCGCCCGCCTGCTGGACCTCACGGGACAGTGCCTGCAGATCCGGCGCGGCGCGAAAGCGCTGCACAAACGTATTCAACTGCCGCTCCAGGCGGCGCAGCACACTGCCGCGCTGGATAATCAGGTACCAGCTGAGCAAGGACGCCAACAGCAAGGTGAGCATGACAGCCTTGACCAACAGGCTGGCGTCGCTGATCAAACCCCAGATCGTCATATGTTCCATCGTCGCGTGCATAGTGAATCTCCCATTCGATTAAAAAGTGATGACCGGTTGATGACGGTTCACGGCAATTTCAATGCGCGGGTGACCTCGGCCCAGGGCACGAACTTGAAGTTCTGGGTCTGCTCGGGCATGCGCTTGCGCCCGTCCTGCACCACCAGCATGCCTTGGCTCCATGGCCCGCCGAGGTTGATGGCGGTGACTTCCAGGCCATCGGTTTCCGACGCACCGTCGATACCGGCGGCGGCGTTCAAGCCGACGCGGAAGCCGCCGTGCACGGCAAACGGCGGTTCGGCATCCACCACCAGGTAGCTGTCATTGCCTTGGCTGGAGATCACCAGGTAGTCATGTTTATCGCTTTGGTACAGCGCCAGGCCCTCGACATCCGCATGCAATTGCGCGCCGACCTTGATCACGCTGGTCAACGTCGCCGGTTGATCGGCGCGCGCATCCACCGCCCACACGCCGACGTCTTCCTCACCGATAAACAGGCGCTGGCGCTGGTCGTCGGCGACACAGCCTTCGGGTTGGCTGTCGACCTTGAACTGGCGCACCAGCTCGCCGTGTACACGGCCGTCCGGCGCACTGAGGCGGTATTGCAGGAAGGTGCCGTCCTTGCCGTTGGCAATCGCGTAGATCTCGCCGCTGGCGGGCTGGAACAGGCAGATGCCATAGATTTCCTTTAGCGGCGTGGGCACTTCACCGGCCTCACGCAGCTCGCCGCTCTGGCGGTCGATGCTGAACAGGCTCAGGCTGTTGTGATCGCGATTGCTCGCCACGGCCAGGTCCACCGTTTGCGCGCCAAGCTTGAAGTTGGGGCGTACATCGACGTTATTCAGGCGGCCCACCGCCAGTTCCTGCAACAGCTTGCCGTCGAGGTCGTAGGCGAGCAGGCCCTGTTTCTTGTTGGTGCCAAGCACACGGCTGTTGGCCGGGGTTTGCGGGTGAATCCAGATCGCCGGGTCATCCGCCGCGTCGCCCTGGCGGCCGACCGGGTCGCTCTGGCGCAAGGCCGCGACTTCCGGCAGCACTGCAGCCGCCGCCACAGGTGTGGCCTGCCAGTCGAGCCTGGCCTGGTAGAGCGTGCCGCTGTCATCATCGCGCACCAGCAACTGGCGGCCATTGAGCGCCAATTGCTCCGGCTCTTTCAGGCCCGGCAGGCCCAGGCTCGATTGCTCCACCCAGCGCTCGCCGGTGTGCTGGAACAGGTGTAACCGGGCGGTCTTCGGGTCCAGCGCAACCAGGCCACCGGGTACCAGCGCCATGGCCCCGGCTTCGCGCCTGGGAGTGTCGAACAGCGCCACCGGCGTGCGTTTCACCTCGGCTTCCGGGTGCGCCGGGTAGGCCCACCAGCCGACATTCTCTTCATTCACCAGCAACTGCTGGGTGGCATCGTCCACCTGGCAGAACTGCGCCGACGGTGGCAGCGGCAGACCCCGTACACGCTGCGGGTCGGTGAGCAGCGTCGAGCCGTTGCCCACCAGCCATTGCTCGCCCTTGCCCTCTTCGCCCACCAGGAACACAAACAGGTTGGCCGCTGCATCGCGGTACAGGCACAGGCCATTTACCGGGTAGTCGCGGGTCGGCAGGTACAGCGGTTTGCCCCAGCTTTTGCCGGCGCTGTCCAGGCTGATCAGCAACGCCTGCTGGCGCTCGTTGTCGAGGCTGGCGACCAGCACCTGGGCCCCTGCGGCGCGGGTGTCGAGGCTGCTGAAGTTACCCTTGAAACGCGCCAGCTCGGCGCCCTGGCTGTCGAGCAGTTGCAGGCCGTCGCGGGTGCTGGCGGCCAGGCGCTCGGTGGTGTTGGGCAGGAAGCCCACGGCTTCGGCCTTCAGGCTGGGTGCCCACGGGGTCAGCGCCAGGTCGGCGGCGAACGCATGGCCGCTGGTGACCAGGGCAATCAGCAGGTACAGCTTGGAAATTCTCATGGACAAGCAAATCCTTCAAAAACAATGGAGATCAAATGTGTTGAATTCAAAAATGGGTGAAGGTCAGGCCCACTTTGTAGGTGGGGCCGTACTCTTCGTATTGGCCGTTGTAGCTGCGGTGGCCGGTGTAGACGAAGTACGACTCATCGGTGAGGTTCTGGGCTTCGAAGCTGACTTGCAGGTTCTTGGTCAGCGAGTAACGCGCGCTGAAGTCGACGAAGGTCTGCGCGTCGACGTGCAGGTCGTGGGCCTTGTCGTTGATCGAGGCCAGTTCATACAGGTAGGCCGACTTGTAGTTGGCCGACAGGCGCAGGCTGAGCTTGTCGTCCTCCCAGCCGAGCATCAGGTTGCCGACGGTGTCCGACTGGTTGGGCAGGCTGATGTTGCGCTTGCGATTCGTGCCGCTGGCGGCGTCGAAGCCTTCGATATCGGCGCTGGAGCGGCTGAAGGTGCTGTTGGCGCCGATCAGCAAACCGTTCCACGGTGCGGGCAGCCAGTCGAACTTCTGTGAGTAGGCCAGTTCCAGGCCATAGAGCTTGGCGCTGTCGCCGTTGGCGTAGGTGTGAGCCTCGGAAAAATTGGTCCAGGCGCCGGTACCGGCAAGGTCGGTGTTGTAGACGAAATTCTTGATGTCCTTGTAGAACACGAATGCCGACACGGTCCCGGCGCGGCCCATGAAGTGCTCGATACCCAGGTCAAGGTTGCTCGATTCCAGGGGCTTGAGGTCCGGGTTGCCGAAGGTGGCTTCGTCATCGTCGATCACAAAACCCGGCGCCAGCTGGCCGAACGTCGGGCGCACCACCGACTTGGTCCAGGCCGCGCGCACCTGGGTGTTCTTGTCGATCTGGTAGCGCGCATGCAGGCCCGGCAACCAATGGTGATAGCGGCGCTGGATCTCGGTGGGCGTGAACACGCCATCGGTGGCGCCGGTGCCCTTGGCTTCGAACTCGGTGCCCTCGTAGCGCAGCCCGGCGATAAAGCGCCAGTCGTCGATGTCGAGGGTGTTCATCAGGTAGCCGGCGTTGATGTCCTCGCGGATGGTGAAGTCGTTGACCCGCGATTCGGTCTCGTCATAGAAATCCGCCGGGTTGAGGCTGCCGATCAGCTGCTTGATGGCGCTGGGGCTGATGCCGGGGCCGTAGTTGCCCAGGCGATAGTCGACGCTGCCCTTCTGGAACCGGGTGAGGTTGAGTTGGTCGGCGCTGAAACCGAGGGTGTCGAAGTCTTCGTAGACCCAGGCCTCCAGGTCGTTGTCCTTGTTGCGGCGGCTGACCTTGCCGCCGAACTTGACCTGGGACGCATAGCCGCTCAGGTCATAGTCGCGGGCCAGGTCCAGGCGCAGGTTTTTCTCGGTGTCCTGGGTGTTCTGTTTTTCCCAGTCGACCTTGTCGAGACTGAAGTTGCTGGCGTTGTAGAAGCCGCTGCCGATGATCGGGCGGGGTTTGTCCTTGTCGTAGAAACCGCTGTTGGCAAAGTCACCGCCGTCGAAGGTGGCGCCGGCGATATGCGCCGGGCTGTCTTCGCTGGACTGGCTGTAGCCGGCCTGGCCGCTTAAGGTCCACAGGCCGAGCATGCGTTCGCCGCCGAATACATAGGATTGGATTTCCTGGGTTTCCTCACGGTTTTTCAGCTTGCGCTTGCCCTCGGCATCACCCAGTTGGCCCGGGGCCTGGGGGTCGGCAAACTCGATGCTGGTGGAGTTGCGGGTTTCGGTGTCGGTGTAGCGGCTGTAGAGGGTGCGCAGGTAGTAGCTGCTGAGGTCGTCGGGCTTGTAGTCGAAGTTCAGGCCACCGCCGGCACGCTCGCGGCTGATGTCGTAGTCGCGCTGTTCGAACTCGTTGAGCCGGGCGCCGTCGGTGAAGTCCCAGGCGCCGCCGGTTTCGACGTTGTCCGAGCCGAAATCGCGCTTTTGCCAGCTCAGCGCCGCAGCGACGCCGAAGTTGTCGATGCCGTCGCCGAGGCTGAAACGGTTACTGGCGGCGCCGGAGAATTTCGGGCTGGTCTGGTGGGTATTCTTGTCGTAGCTGGCTTCGCTGCTGCCGGTGTAGAACAAACCTTTATGGTCGAAGGCCGAGAGGCTTTGCACATCGACGGTGCCGCCGAGGGAATTGGCGTCCATGTCCGGGGTTAGGGTCTTGATCACCGACAGCGACTGCACCAGTTCCGAGGGCAGCACATCGAGGGCCACGGCGCGGCGCGCGCTTTCCGGGGCGGGCACCAGGGTGCCGTTGATGGTGACGCTGTTGAGGTCCGGGCCCAGGCCGCGCACGCTGACAAAACGCCCTTCGCCCTGGTCGCGCTCCACACTGATGCCCGGCAGGCGCTGCGCCGCTTCGGCGACGTTCTGATCCGGCAACTGGGCCACGCCGTCGGCATGCACCACGCTCTTGATGCTGTCTGCGCTGCGTTGCTCCTTGAGCGCCTGGTCGATGGCGGCCGCCTGGCCGACCACCTCGACGTGCTCGGTGGCGCTCGCTTCGGCGGCGCTCAACCGTTCACTGGCCATCGCCAGGGCCAAGGCGGTAAGCGTAAAGCTGACGAGCCCGGTGCGCTTGTACATGCAATCCTCCCCAAGAATCCGTTGGCGCCAGGCAAGGGGCCCGGCAACTGGGAGGGCACGCTAGGGGTGGGGGATGACGGTTCTGTGACAGTAGGTCTGTGGCAGGCCCATAAACCGGGGGGTTTAGCCGATTTCCGGTTTGAAATGAGCTGAAATGACCTCAGTAGATCGAATGTGGGAGGGGGCTTGCTGTGGTGAAGGGGCTTGTCCCCCGACGGGTTCACTGAGGATACGGGGGGCCTGCTTCGCAGACCAGCGCGGGGCAAGCCCGCTCACCACAGCAAGCCTGCTCACCACAGCTAGCCTGCTCACCACAGCAAGCTCCTCCCACATTTTTTGATCGCCAGTGTGTTTGAGCTGAGCTGATTCGACCCTCCTCCACCGTCATCCAACGGTCACATCCATCTGCTGTGCTGGCGCCCACCACTCATTTGCCCAAGGACCTGCGGCCATGTTTTCCGTGCTCAAGCCCCACCGCTGGAAACTCTCGTTGCTGCTGATCGCGGCCAACCTCGGGCTGATCCTGCACCTGGCCTGCGGCGAGTTGAAAAGCGTCAGCGAATGGGTGTGGCTGGATATCTTCGGCGAAGGCGGTTCCGCCCTGCTCGCCCTGGTATGGCTGGGCCTGGTGCTCAAGAGCCGCCCCGCCGGGCGCGTCACCAATTACCTGGCGCTGGGCCTGTCGTGCATCTTTTTCTCCTGGTGGATCGACAGCCTCGACGAATTTATCCGCCTGCCCGACAGCATCACCTGGGACCATTGGCTCGAGTCCGGGCCGATGCCGGTGGGCATGATCCTGCTGACCATCGGCATCTACCACTGGCACCGCGAACAACTGGCGATCAGCGCACAGATGGAAAAGCGCGAGCGCTTGTTCCGTGAACATCGACTGTTCGACAAACTCACGCCGCTGGCCGGCGCCGACTACCTCAAGCGCCAGCTGGCCGACAGCCTGCAGGACAGCCGCGAGCAGCAACAACCGCTGTCGCTGCTGGCCCTGGACCTGGACAACTTCGCCGCCATCAACCAGGCCTACGGGCATGCCGAAGGCGACGCGGTGTTGCAGGCCCTCAGCCATTTGCTGCTGCTCAACCTGCGCCGCCAGGACCTGGTGTGCCGCCTGGCCGGCGACCGTTTTGTGGTGCTGCTGCCCAACACCGGCGAACGCCAGGCCAAGGAGCTGGCGCTGGAGTTGCAGCAAGCGGTGCGCGGCCTGGCCCACAAGACCCGGCAACAGGGCGAACGCCTGCAACTGGCGGCGACCACCGCCGTGGTCATGGCCCTTGAAGAACCGCCCCAGGATTTGCTCAAGCGCCTGAACCTGGCCTTGGCCAGGGCCAAGCAACCCCTTGCGAAAAGTGCCTGAGATGGCCGTCAAAACCAGCTGGTATGAAGCCGACAGCCGCTTCATTCCAGGGCATTACCAACCCGCCACGCTGATCGACCTGGCCTTGTCCCGCGACATCGACAGCCATCGCCTGCTGCGCGGCACCGGGCTGTTTCACGAGGACATCCTGGCCGGCACCGCGCACTTGAGCCCGCAGCAGTTTTTCGGCTTGATCGGCAACAGCCGCAAGTTACTGGACGCCGACGACAGCAGTTTCCTGTTTGGCCAGCGCCTGCTACCGGGCTATTACGGTGCCGCCAGCCACGCCCTTGGCCATGCGCAGAACCTGCACCAGGCCCTGGAGATCCTGATCCAGCAACAGGTGCTGCTCAGCCCGTTGGCCAGCCTGCAACTGGAGCTGGATGAGCACCACGCCTACCTGTACTGGCTGGACAGTTGCGGCGCCGGCGAGCACTGGCGTTTCCTGCTGGAAGCCAGCATGACCTCGCTGGTTGCCATGAGCCAATGGCTCAGCGGCGAGCGCCTGCCGTGGGCGTGCAGTTTCAGCCATGCCGAACCGCGCTACATCGAACAGTACTGGGTGCACCTGGGCGAGGACACGCGCTTCGAGCGCCCGCTGGACATGATGACGATCCCGCGCGAATACCTCACCCGCACCTGGCCGGGCGCCTCGGCCACGGCCGGCCAGGTGGCGCGCCGCCAAGCCCGCGAGCAGATCGAGCAGCTGGGCTTTGCCGGCAGCTTTCTCGACTGCCTCTACGAGTACCTGCGCGACCAGGTGCGCCAGCCGCCCAGCCTGGAACAGGCGGCCCAGGCCTTCGCCATGAGCCCGGCGACCCTCAAGCGCAAGCTGCACAAGCACGACACCGGTTTTCAACAGCAGGTGGACCGGGTGCGCAAGCAGGTGGCGTTGCACCTTTACCAGGTCAAGGGCTACAGCAATGATGAGGTGGCGGCGTACCTGAATTTCAACGATGCGGCGAACTTCCGGCGCTCATTCAAGCGCTGGACCGGCAGCACGCCGAACCTGATCCGCCAGCTGTTCAACAGCCGCTAGCCAGGCGTTCGCGCAGAAACTCCACCAGCGCCTGCACCGGCCGTGAGCTTTGCCGGTGCTGGGGATACACCGCCGACAGGGTCAGGGCTTCGGGGGCAAAATCATCGAGGAGCGTGACCAGCCGGCCGTCCTTCAACGCGTCGCCGACGATGAAGGTCGGCAGGTAGGTGACGCCCAGGCCGGCGACGGCGGTATCGCGCAGCAACTCGCCGTTATTCACGCGCATACGGCCGGTGACATTCAGTGCTTGCAGCTTGCCTTTGAAGCGCCATTGCACCTGGCGGCCATGGCCGTAGGGCAGGCAGTCGTGTTCGGCGAGGTCTTCGGGTTTAAGCGGCGTACCGCGCAGTGCCAGGTACTCGGGGCTGGCGCAATACACGCGCTCGATGCTGGCGATACGCCGAGCGATGAGGGTGGAATCTTCCAGGGTGCCGATGCGCAGCACCAGGTCGTAGCCCTCACCGATGAGGTCCACCGGGCGGTCGCTGAGGTCAACTTCCACCGACACCTGGGGATGGCGCTGCAGGAACAACGGCAACAGGCAACCCAGGTGCGCCATGGCGAACGACAACGGCGCACTCAGGCGAATGGTGCCGCGCGGTTCACTGTTCTGGCCGGCGATGCCCTGCTCCACTTGCTCGACGTCACCGAGCAGGCGCAAGGCGGACTCGTAGTAACTCTGGCCCAGGGGCGTGACATCCAGGCGGCGCGTGGAGCGGTTGAGCAGGCGCACGCCAAGGCGATCTTCCAGCTGGATCAGGCGGCGGCTGACGAATTGCTTGGACAGGCCCAATTGTTCGGCGGCGGCGGTGAAGCTGCCGGATTCCATGACCTGGCAGAACAGGCGCATGTCTTCGAAGGGGTTCATTGTCGCTTCTCGGTAGACGATGGGCTGTTTTATAACTGGATGGTCGCCACACCACAAATCAAATGTGGGAGGGGGCTTGCTGTGGTGAGCGGGCTTGTCCCGCGCTGGTCTGCGAAGCAGACCCACCGGATTCCTCAGTGAACCCATCGGGGGACAAGCCCCCTCACCACAGCAAGCCCCCTCCCACAGGGGATTACCGACAGGCTTGAAAACCGGTTACTTGGCCGTAAACGCCGAGTAGCTGTTCATCAGGTTGCGGTAGTTGGGGATGCGCGGCGACAGCAGGTTGGCCAGGCCTTCCATGTCGTTGCGCCAGTCCACTTGCAGCTCGCAGGCCACGGCGAACCAGTTGACCAGTTGGGCACCGGCGGCGGTCATACGGGCCCAGGCGGCTTGTTGCACAGTTTCGTTGAAGGTGCCGGAGGCGTCGGTGACCACGAACACCTCGAAGCCTTCGTCGAGGGCGCACAGGGTCGGGAACGCTACGCACACGTCCGTCACCACACCGGCAATGATGATCTGCTTGCGGCCGGTAGCCTTGACCGCCTTGACGAAATCTTCGTTGTCCCAGGCGTTGATCTGGCCAGGACGGGCGATGTACGGCGCGTCCGGGAACAGTGCCTTGAGTTCCGGCACCAGTGGGCCGTTGGGACCGCCTTCAAAACTGGTGGTGAGGATGGTCGGCAGGTTGAAGAACTTCGCCACATCGGCCAGGGCCAGTACGTTGTTCTTGAATTCGTTGGGGGAGAAATCCTGCACCAGGGAGATCAGGCCGGTCTGGTGATCCACCAACAGCACCACGGCGTCATCTTTGTTCAAGCGCTTGTAAGTCATGGGTTAACTCCTTTGTGGGTTTAGGTATCAGAACGCAAAGCACGAGCAGCCAAACGCCCCCCAGAAACCCTGGAAGTCGCTGACCGGCACGCTGGAAAGGCGCGCCTTTTCGTGGCTGTGGGAATGCACGCCGCACGGGCCGCTGCATTGGTGTACTTGAGCCTGCACAGGCGAACTCGGGCGCCAGTGCCCCGGCACCTTGACCACCGGCGACCAGTCCGGCAGCACCGGTACGCGTGGCGGTGCAAAGTCTTCGAAGTCGCCGGCGCCGTAGACCACCTTGCCGCCAACCACGGTGAGCACCGATTCGATCCACTTGATGGCTTCTTCATCGACGCTGAAAAAGTCCGCCGACAGCGCCGCCACGTCCGCCAGTTGGCCGACCTTGATCTGGCCTTTCTTGCCCTGCTCGGACGAGAACCAGGCGCTGCCATGGGTGAACAGTTCCAGCGCGGTCAGGCGCGGCAGGCCTTCGGCGTGCAGCTCCAGGCCACCGACGGTGCGGCCGCTGACCATCCAGTACAGCGAAGTCCACGGGTTGTAGCTCGACACCCGCGTGGCATCGGTGCCCGCCCCTACCGGCACGCCTTCGGCCAGCATGCGCTTGATCGGTGGCGTGGCTTCGGCGGCCTTGGCACCGTAGCGCTCGACAAAGTATTCGCCCTGGAACGCCATGCGGTCCTGGATCGCGATACCACCCCCGAGGGCGCGGACTCGCTCGATATTCTTCGGCGTGATGGTTTCGGCATGGTCGAAGAACCACGGCAAGCCATTGAACGGGATGTCGCGGTTGACCTTCTCGAACACGTCAAGCATGCGCGAGATGGACTCGTCATAGGTGGCATGCAGGCGGAACGGCCAGCGCTGCTCCACCAGGTGACGCACCACCGGTTCCAGCTCCTGCTCCATGGTCAGCGGCAGGTCGGGACGGGGTTCGAGGAAGTCTTCGAAGTCGGCGGCCGAGAACACCAGCATTTCACCGGCGCCGTTGTGGCGCAGGTAGTCATCGCCCTGATGCAGGGTGACGCTGCCGGTCCAGTTCTTGAAGTCGCTGAGTTCTTCCTTGGGCTTCTGGGTGAACAGGTTGTAGGCGATGCGTACCGTCAGTTGCTCATCCTTGGCCAGTTGCTCGATCACCGCGTAGTCATCGGGGTAGTTCTGGAAACCACCGCCGGCATCGATGGCGCTGGTCAGGCCGAGACGATTGAGTTCACGCATGAACTGGCGGGTGGAGTTGACCTGGTATTCCAGCGGCAGTTTCGGGCCTTTGGCCAGGGTCGAGTAGAGGATCATCGCGTTGGGTCGCGCCACCAGCATGCCGGTGGGGTTGCCGTGGCTGTCGCGCACGATCTCGCCGCCCGGCGGGTTCGGCGTGTCCTTGGTGTAGCCGGCCACGCGCAAGGCGGCGCGGTTGAGCAAGGCACGGTCATACAGGTGCAGCACGAACACCGGGGTGTCCGGTGCGGCCTGGTTGAGTTCTTCCAGGGTCGGCATGCGTTTTTCGGCGAACTGGAATTCGTTCCAGCCACCGACCACCCGCACCCATTGCGGCGTCGGGGTACGGTCGGCCTGCTCCTTGAGCATGCGCAGGGCATCGGCCAGGGACGGCACGCCTTCCCAGCGCAGCTCGAGGTTGTAGTTCAGCCCGCCACGGATCAGGTGCAGGTGCGAGTCATTGAGACCGGGGATCACGGTGCGGCCCTTGAGGTCGATGACCTGGGTGCCGCTGCCACGCAGGGCCATGGCCTCGCCATCGGTGCCGACGGCAACGAAGCGCCCCTCGCGGATGGCAACGGCGGTTGCCCGCGGGTTTTCCCGGTCCACGGTGTGGAACTGGCCATTGAACAGAATCAGATCGGCGTTCATAGGGTTTCCTTTACAGAGGCTTCAAGCCAGGGAGCGAACAGGCGGGTGGCGGCCGGCATCAGCAGGTAGACCACCAGCAGGACGATGGTCACGGTGACCAGGAAGGTCGCGACCACGTAGTTGGAGAGAAACGGGTGCAGGCCGAGGATCGGGGCCCACACGATCGGCACCAGCAGGGTCAGCGGCAGGATCACGCACAGGGTCACCACCGCCTGTTTCCAGCGCGGCGGCTTGGCGGCGCTGTCGGCCAGGGGCGTGAACCAGAACTCGTTGAGCGCACCGATTTCGGTCTTGTCGCCGTCGGCCAGCATCGGCGCGGCTTCGGCGATCAGGGTGTTGCGCTCGGGGGAATTGAGCCAGGTTTCCAGGTCATCGGTAGAGCGGTAGCGCAATACGCAGGTGAACAGCGCCAGGCCGCTCTGTTTGCTGCGCACCACATCCACACCGAGGTGGCCGGGACGCTCGCCGGCGATGCGTACGGTGCGGCGCAGCCAGGCTTCGTAGTCGGCTTCGCGGCCTGGCTTGATCAGGTGTTTGACGACCAGGGTGACGACTTCGTCGGGCCCTGTCTGTGGTGCTGGGTCCATGGGATGCCCCTCTGCCTTGAAATGTCAGCGATGAGGGGAGTTTGCCGAGGACAGCGTCAGGAAAATTGCATGTACGTGCTGTTTAAGGGGGATGGCTGGAAAGGGCTCACCAGCCTTCTTTCAACATGCGCAACTCCAGGTGCTGCAACAGCATGATGGTCTTGCCGTCGGCGATCTCGCCGCTCTGCACCATGGCCAGTGCCTGCTCGAAACCCAGCTCCAGCACCTCGATGTCCTCGCCCTCCTCTTCCAGGCCGCCGCCATGGCCGACCCGGTCCCCCGGCTGGTACTCGCCGAGAAAAAAGTGAATCCGCTCGGTGACCGACCCCGGGCTCATGAACGCCGCATAGATCTTCTCTACATGGCCGACGCGGTAGCCGGTCTCTTCCTCGGCCTCCAGGCGAATGCGCTCTTCGGGGCTGGCGTTGTCCAGCAACCCCGCCGCCGCTTCAATCAGATAGCCGTGGTAGTCATTGACGAAGGTGGGCATGCGGAACTGGCGAATCAGCAACACGGTGCGTTGCTCGCGGTTGTACAACAGGATGGTCGCGCCATTGCCGCGGTCATACACCTCGCGGGTCTGGGCTTGCCAACTGCCGTCGCGGCGACGCAGGTCGAAGCTGTATTTTTTCAGCAGGTACCAGTTGTCCGAGAGGGTTTCTTCGGCGGTGATGCGAACGGGGCTGTTGTCCATGGTCAGGCCTTTGCTCAAAAGAGCACGAGCATGTCGCGCTGGCATCAATGGCGTCAAATGCTGTAACACTTTGCAAGCAATCCCCCTGCGCGGCCGTCGAATTTATACCTGCCTGTGCAGGCCATCTGGTAAAACCCCAGCTTCACCTTTGTCCTGGAATCTCCATGCCCTCTCGTTTTCTATCGCGCCTGAGCCTGCGCTGGTTTCCCCTGCTGTGCATGGCACTGTTGATCGTCGGCCTGCCCGTGGGCTGCGCGGTGCTGCAACACAAGGAGCGCGAACTGGTGTTTCGCATCGAACCCGGCACCGCCAGTTGGTACAGCGGCTTGCCCAAGGCGGTGCAGGAATTCGAGCTCAAGCCCGCCAGTTTCAAATCGGGGCAGAACATTCATGGCTGGTGGTACCCGGCAGCCAACAAGGACGCACCGGCGATCCTCTACCTGCATGGCGTACGCTGGAACCTCACCGGGCAGCTGTTTCGCATCGAGCAGTTGCACGCCCTGGGTTACTCGGTGCTGGCCATCGACTATCGCGGTTTTGGCCAGAGCCACGGCGAGCTGCCCTCGGAAACCACGGTCTACGAAGACGCGCGCATCGCCTGGGAACGCTTCCAGGTGCTGCAGCCGGACCCCGGCAAGCGCCTGATCTACGGGCACTCCCTCGGCGGCGCGGTAGCCATCGACCTGGCCGCCGAACTGGGCAAGCAAACGCCACTGCCGGTACGTGGGCTGGTGATCGAGTCCACCTTCACCTCCCTGGCCGATGTGGCCACGGCGGTGGCCAACACCTCGCTGCCGGTGCGTTGGTTGCTGTCGCAGAAGTTCGACTCCATCGACAAGATCGCCGATATCCATATGCCATTGCTGGTGGTGCATGGCCTGGATGATCGCTATGTGCCGCCCCGTTTCAGCGAGCAACTATTTGAAGCGGCCCGGCAACCCAAGCGCCTCTTGTTGGTGCCGGGTGCCAGCCACAACAACAGCATGAGCCTGGCCGGTCGCAGCTATCGCCAGGCACTCGACAACCTGATGCAAGCGAAGATGCCCGCCCAGGTTGTCACCCACACAACCGGCCGTGACAACGAGTCATAAATCCGTTTTTCGGCACTGGGTTCGCGCTTGGCTGTCAAGCGCAAACCCTGCCCATACTGGCCCTCGCCGGCAGTTGATCAAATATTAACCTTTGGTTAAATCGCCAACCCTGCCGGGCGTTCGCAAAGTTATCCACAGAGATACCCACGGTTTTCGTGGACAACTCTTTTTATTTTTTTACGATTTTTTTGCTGATTAAACGGTTTCTGGAAATGTACCCGGCAGCAGAATCTCGCGATTCACATCGCGTATATCGTTATAGCCACACAGCGCCATCGACACGTCCAATTCACGGGCGATGATCTCGAGTGCCTTGGTCACCCCTGCTTCGCCCATCGCGCCCAGACCATACAAATGCGGGCGACCGATCATGGTGCCCTTGGCGCCGAGTGCCATCGCCTTGAGCACGTCCTGGCCGGAGCGAATGCCGCCATCGAGCCACACCTCAATGCGTTCGCCCACCGCTTCGACAATCGCCGGCAACTGGCTGATGCTCGACGGCGCACCATCCAACTGGCGGCCACCGTGGTTGCTCACCACCAGTGCATCGGCACCGGAATTGGCGGCCAGGCGCGCGTCTTCCACATCGAGGATGCCCTTGATGATCAGCTTGCCGCCCCAGCACTGCTTGATCCATTCCACATCGTCCCAGCTCAGGCGCGGGTCGAATTGCTGGGCGGTCCACGACGACAGCGACCGCATGTCCGCGACGCCCTTCACATGCCCGACGATATTGCCGAAGCCACGCCGTTGGGTGCCAAGCATGCCCATCACCCAGCGCGGCTTGGTGGCCATGTTGAGGAGGTTCGGCAAGGTCAGCCTGGGCGGTGCCGACAGGCCGTTGATCAAGTCCTTGTGGCGTTGCCCGAGGATCTGCAGGTCCAGGGTCAGCACCAGTGCATCCACGCCGGCCGCCTTGGCACGTTCGATCAATTGCTCGACAAAGCCACGGTCGCGCATCACATACAGCTGGAACCAGAACGGCTTCCCGACCTGTTCGGCGATGTCCTCCAGCGAACAGATACTCATGGTCGACAAGGTATAGCGCAGGCCAAACGCGGCGGCGGCGCGGGCGGTAAGAATCTCGCCATCGGCATGCTGCATGCCCGCCAGGCCGGTGGGGGCCAAGGCAACGGGCATGGCCATGTCCTGGCCGAGCATGGTGGCGCGGATCGAACGTTCATCGATATTGCGCGCCACGCGCTGGCGGAATTTGATCCGGGCAAAATCGCTTTCATTGGCGCGGTAGGTGCTTTCAGTCCAGGACCCGGAATCGGCGTAATCGTAGAACATCCGTGGCACCCGCTTTTGCGCCAGCTTGCGTAAATCTTCGATGGTTGTAATCAACGACATCTAGGTCACCTCTCCCTGAACTGAGCGCAGAGAGTAACCGCCCCACGGGTGGGCAACCAGCCATTGCGTTTATATCGACTGCAGATTAATCTCGCACAAACCCGCAAAAAAGCGCACAAACATGCACAACACCCATCACGCTATCGACCTGCCTTCCCTGCGCAAACAAAAGATCCTGTTACTGCTGGAACGCGACGGCAAAGTCACTGCCTCGGAGCTGGTGGACCACTTCGCCGTGTCCCAGGACACCATCCGCCGCGACCTCGGCGAACTCGCCGCCGCCGGCCTGTTGCAGCGCGTGCACGGTGGCGCCCTGCCCCGGCCCAAGGACACCGGCAAGGACTTCTTCACCCGCGTCGGCGAGACCAATGAAGCCAAGCGTCAACTTGCGCAACTCGCCGCCGGCCAGGTGCAAGACGGCCAGATCGTGCTGTTCGATTCCGGCTCCACCACCTTGCAGATCGCCCAGTCATTACCGCACTCGATCCGCCTCACGGTGGTCACGCCATCACCGATGATCGCCATCGCCCTGGCCGACCACCGCGATGTAAAAGTGATACTTGCCGGCGGCCAACTCAACCCGGCCACCTTGTCCACCAGCGGTCACGAGGCGGTGCGCCTGATCCAGGGCATCAAGGCCGACCTGCTGTTTACCGGGGTGTGCGCACTGCATCCGCAAGTGGGCATCAGCTCGCTGCATTTTGATGAAGTCGCGGTCAAGCAGGCCCTGCTCGACAGCGCCTCCCATGTGGTGGCGGTGACCATGGCCGACAAACTGGGTGCGGTGGAACCGTTTGTGGTGGCGCCGTGCAACCGTATTCACACGTTGATCACCGAGTGGCATGTGCCGAGTGTGGAGGCGTATGAGCAGTTAGGGTTGGAGGTGTTGCGGGTGGAGGTCGAGTAAGTACCGGGCATCAAATGGCGGTGTGGCTGGCAGGCTTTGTTGTGGCCCGCGGACTTTTTGTGGTGGGCAAGCTTTTTTTTATGGTGAGCGGGCTTGTTGTGGTGAGCAGGCTTTTTGTGGTGAGCGGGCTTGCTGTGGTGAGCGGGCTTGCCCCGCGCTGGGGCGCGTAGCGGCCCCTCATAAGGCCACCGCCATTATCCTGCCTGCCTGAACGCGGTGACTGGTTTTAGGGCCGCTTCGCAGCCCAGCGCGGGGCAAGCCCGCTCACCACAAAAAGCCTGCTCACTACAAAAAAAGCTTGCTCACCACAACAAGCTCACTAGCCACAACAAGCCCGCTCACCACGACAGCACCTTGGCCGCATCGCGCATGAAAATCTCGATGGTCTTGGGCCCCACGCCGTCAAATTCACCCAGGCGCTGTTCGAACGCCTGGCGGTTTTCGCTGGCACTGCGGATATGGCTGATCTTGCCGGCGTATTCGGCGTTCAGCTTGGCACTCAGGTCCAGCAGGCGCTGTGCGGTGCTTTCGTCGTACCGCACGTAGTGGGCACGCCCCAACATCGCCACCAATTCCTTGGAGGTGCAATGTTGCAGCTTGCGCGCCGTATCGCGCCCCTCTTCTTCAACGATCACCTTGTAGGCCTGGGCGGCAATCGGTGCCTGGATGCGCTTGCCCATCAGGAAGCTGGCGACAAGCCACTTGAACAGGCTGGCGTCATCCCCAGGCTTGAGATCGATGCCCAGTTCAGCCGCTGAAATAGCCTTGGCCATGCTCAGTGCCCCAGCTTGCGCTCGGCATCATCCGCCCGTTCGTTGATGGCGTCGGCCTGGCGTTCGGTGTCCTTGATCGAGGTGGCGGTCACAGTGAAATCTCCTGGCAGTTGAAGGCCCGCGAAAGCGCCGGGCACTTATGCAGCAGAGGCCGGTGAGTTTCGATAGTTCAAGGAAATTGCCCGCACCAACCGCCCACGAAAAAAGCGCAAATTAATTTAAACCTTTGCCGCCCGGACTCGATCCACTCTCCCATATCGCCGCTTCAATCATCCCCCCTCAGGAGACACTCGATCATGAGCTCACACCTTAACGGCAAGAAGATTCTGGTCATCACCTCCAACACCGGCATTGAGCGCGACGAACTGCTCAAGCCCCTGGAAGCACTGCGCGGCCATGGCGCCACGGTGACCCACGCGTCCAGCAAAGGCGGCTCCACCCAGACCTTTGTCGGCGACACCGAGAAGGACAAAACCGTGGAATCCGACGTGCAGCTGTCGGACGTGGCCAGCAGCGACTTTGACGCCCTTGTAATCCCTGGCGGTACCGTCAATGCCGATACCCTGCGCCAGGACGCGGCGGCGCTGCGCCTGATCAAGGACTTTGCCCAAGCCGGTAAAACCATCGCGGCGATCTGTCACGGCCCATGGACGCTGATCGACGCCGGCGTGATCAAGGGCAAGACCCTGACCTCGTATAAAAGCGTGCGCATCGACCTGGAAAACGCTGGCGCGGCCGGGTGGGTCGATACCGAAGTCAAGCAATGCCAGGCCAATGGCTGGACCTTGATCACCTCGCGTACACCGGACGATCTGCCTGCTTTCAACGAGGCGATTGCCCAGGCTGTCGCTGGTTGAACCGCCAACGTTGAACGCAAAACAGGCGCCTTTCGGCGCCTGTTTTGCGTTACCCCTGCCACTCAGCTTTTACGCTGTTCCGGCATCTCCCGCTTGGGTCCGAACATGGCCCATGCAATCAAGCCCACCAGCGGTACGAAGATCAGGATCACCAGCCATAAGCCCTTGGTCTCCCAGCCACTGGTGCTGCGCAATACGATATTGATCGCCCACAATTCCAACAGCAGCAGAATCACCGCCAACGCAATCCAGATATATTGAATTTCCATGCTTCACCTCCTAGGTCGTATACGTTAGTTCAAGCATCGGCCGCGAGGGTTCATTTAAATTTTCCTGGGTGGTGGAATGCAACGTGGTCCCAGGCCGACCATGCAACCTGCACGACAGGCGCTCTCTGCAATCCTCTTCAACCAATTGAATTGAAAGGCCAATTTAAAAACACTCAAGTTGGTACGCCTGATGCACCACTGCACGGGACGAGGCGTGCATATCGACGCGCCCTGAGTTTCCCGTGAGGTGTCACCGATGAATGCCATTGACCTGCTCAAAGCCGACCACGAACGCGTAAAGGCCCTGTTGACTCAATTGAGTGAGTCCACCGAACGCGGGGTGAAAAAGCGCACCGAGCTGCTGGCCAAGCTGGAAGCGGAAATCAGCCTGCACACCAGGCTGGAAGAAGAAATCCTCTACCCGGCGTTCAGAAAGGCCGGCGGCAAGGAACAGGACATCATGTACCACGAGGCCAAGGAAGAGCACCGCACCGTTGACGCCCTGGTGCTGCCCGACCTGAAGCAAACCGAACCTTCGACCACCGAGTTTTCCGGCCGCGTCAAAGTGGTCAAGGAACTGCTGGAGCACCATATCGAAGAAGAGGAAACCGAGATGTTCCCCCAGGCCAAAAAGCTGCTGGGCAAGGCATTGCTTGAAGAGTTGGGCGCCGAAATGGAAGCCATGAAAGCGGCGCATAAAAAGTCGCAATCGAGCAAGCCGATGGCGGCTTGATCGAGGCAGGACCGGAGCCTGGAATTCATCCAGGCTCCTGATACATCCACACGATAGGGGATAGCGTCATGAAGACCAGATCGTCCCAACGGATTGTGCTTATCGTCGGCCTGTCGGCCCTGCTCGCCGGCCCCGCCCTCGCCGCCTTTGGCGATAACCCGGAACCTGCCGCCAACGCCTTGAGTGGCGACAGCGCCGCCGGCTCCGCCCTGCCACCGGGGACTTACCCCAGCAGCCCCTCGGACAGCGACAAAAAAACCAAGGACACCGCCAAACCGCCGAGCAAACCCGCCAGGCCGGCTGACACCCCTAAAGACGGCAAGGAAAAACCCCGCTCAGGCAGCTGAGGGCTCATCCGCCACCGGCGGCTCGGGCGCCAGCCCCCAGTCGCCATGCTCGTACCAGTCATCCCCGATCATCTCGGCCGGGTGCATGGTGCGGTCGGCGCCATTGCCGCACGCTAGGTCGGCGGCCGCGCAGTAGCGGTCACAGCCCCAACAGATACGTTCGGGATGCTTGGGGTGCAGCGGGAAAGGCTTGGCCATGAGTCGACTCCCTGGCGACGAACACTCCCTGCAACCTACCCCCATACAGCCTGTACAACCTTGACCGGCATCAAGCCTGGCCAAGATGAAATATCCTCGGAACTTGACAAGAATCATTATTATTTACTGCTGACCTTCCTAGACTCGGGTTCTCTCTCCACACCCCTCAGGAAGCCTCCATGCGTACCCCTTCTTTGCTGTGCCTTGCCCTGCTGCTGAGTACCTCCGTGGCAGTTGCCAAGGAGTACCCCATCGGCGAACCGCAACACTGTCCGGGCCTGGAAATCGGCGCGGTGTACCTGCAACCGATCGAGATGGCACCCGCCGGCATGATGCGCGCCACGGCGGATTCCGATGTGCACCTGGAAGCCGATGTGCGCGCCACGGCGGACAACGCCCAAGGGTTTCAGGAAGGCAGTTTCGTGCCCTACCTCAACCTGTCTTTCACCCTGAAGAAAACAGGCAGCGACACCCCCATCAGCGGCGACTTCCACGCCATGGTCGCCAACGACGGGCCGCACTACGGCGATAACGTCAAGCTGCAAGGCCCCGGCAAATACACCCTCACCTTCAGCGTATTGCCGCCCACCGGCCACCACTCCCTGGGCCGTCATACCGACAAGGAAACCGGGGTCGCCCCGTGGTTCGAACGCTGCGACGTGCACTATGAATTCGTCTACGCCGGCATCGGCAAAAAAGGCGGCTATTGATGCGCCGCGCTCTGTTGCTGGGCGGCCTGCTGCTAAGCGGCGCGGCAGTGGCGGCGCCGTTGCCCACCTATGCGTTGAGCCTGCAGGACGGCCACTTCGACCCGCCACAACTGGTGGTCAAGGCCGATGAGCGCTTCAAGATCGTGCTCAAGAACATCGGCCAAGGCCCGGCCGAATTCGAAAGCACGCCGTAGCATCCTCGCCGAATAGGAGCCGTTGATGAATCAATCGATGTTTATTGTCTGGCGTGAAAGCGTCGAGGCCCTGCTGGTGATCGGTATCCTGCAGGCCTGGATCAGCCGCCAGGCCGGCCATGTGCAGCTGGCCCGTTTCCTCTGGGCCGGGGTGGTGCTGGGGTTGCTGTGTTCGACCGGGCTGGCCGGTTTGATGCTGTGGGCCGGCGACGCCATGACCGGCCCACAGGGCGAGTGGCTGCAAGCGGCGCTGACCCTGTTGGCCAGCGGCTTGATGGTGCAGATGGTGTTCTGGATGCACCGCAACGCGGCCACGCTCAAACACAGCCTGGTACGCGAGGCCGACGAGCGCCTGGCGCGCCAGGGCGGCTGGGGCGTGTTGTTACTGGCGCTGCTGGCGGTGAGCCGCGAAGGCAGTGAAACCGTGGTGTTTTTGTATGGCGCCGGGGCGCGCCTGCACGATGAGGCGCAAGGCCTGTTCGCCGTCGGCGGCCTGCTCGGCCTGGCACTGGCGGGGCTCACGGTCCTGGTGTTGCGCGGCAGTCGGCGCTTTATCTCCTGGTCACTGTTTTTCGCCCTCAGCGAGGCGCTGCTGTTGCTGCTTGGCGGGGCCTTGCTGATCGCGGCAGTGGACCGCATCAGCGGGCAACTGCTGGACATGGACATGCCCGAGTGGGTCTACGCCGCCTTCGGTGAAAGCCGCTGGGACAGCAGCGCACTGCTCAGTGACAGCCATGGCCTCGGCGCACTGCTGGCCGACTTTACCGGCTACCGCGCGGCCCCCAGCCTTATCACCGTGTTGGTACTGCTCGGCTACTGGCTGTGGGTGGGCAACGGCTTGCGTCGCGCCCGGCACGCGGCATGAGCTGGCTGCAGCAACTGGGCGATGGCATGCGCCGCCATGCCCGGCTGATCCGTGCCATGCAATGGGCGGTGGTGCTGGCGTATGCCGTGCTGCTGGTACTGCCCGCCGCGCTGCCGTTGCCGGATAGCCAGGCGCGCATGGTGAACAACCTGACGCTGCTGGCGCAATTTATCTTCTGGGGGATCTGGTGGCCGTTCGTGTTGCTGTCGATGGTGCTGTTCGGGCGCCTGTGGTGTGGCGTGCTGTGCCCGGAGGGTTCGCTGAGCGAGTGGGCCAGCCAGCACGGGCGTGGCCTGGGCATACCGCGCTGGCTGCGTTGGGGCGGCTGGCCGACCCTGGGCTTTTGCCTCACCACGCTCTACGGCCAATTGATCAGCGTGTACGACTACGCCCAGGCAGCATTGCTGATCCTCGGCGGCTCGACGTTGGCGGCGGTGGCGGTCGGCCTGTTGTTCGTGCGCGGCAAGCGCGTGTGGTGCCGCTACCTGTGTCCGGTCAGCGGCGTGTTCGCCCTGCTCGCCCGCCTGGCGCCGGTGCATTTCGCCGTGGATGAACAACGCTGGAAAGCCAACCACGCCCCGCGCCTGCCGCTGCCCAACTGCGCGCCACTCCTGGACATCCGCCGCCTGCAGGGCGCCAGCGACTGCCACGCCTGTGGCCGTTGCAGCGGGCAACGCGGCGCGGTGCAACTGATCGCCCGCTCCTGCAACCAGGAGATTCTCCAGGCGCCGCGTCAACCCGGCTCGCCGTGGGATGCGCGCCTGCTGCTGTTTGGCGTGATCGGCCTGGCCATGGGCGCGTTCCAATGGACCTTGAGCCCGTGGTTTATCGCGCTGAAACAGACACTCGCCGAATGGCTGGTGAGCCGCGACTGGCTGTGGCCGTTGCAAGACAACGCGCCGTGGTGGCTGCTCACCCACTACCCGCCACTCAACGACAGCTTCAGCTGGCTCGATGGCCTGTGCATCCTGCTGTACCTGGCTGGCAGCGCACTGCTGCTCGGCGGTGGCTGCTGGCTGCTGCTGCGCCTGGCCGCGTCTGTGGCCGGCGATCGCGCACTGTTTCGGCCCCTGGCGCTGACACTCACGCCCCTGGGTGGTGCAGGGCTGTTCCTGGGGCTGTCGGCGACGACGGTGAAGTTGTTGCGCTATGAAGGGTTGGCATTGGCGTGGGTGCAACCGGCTCGTGCACTGGTGTTGAGCGCGGCGATTGGCTGGTGCTTGTGGTTGGGGTGGCGACAGCTCCAGGGGCTTGGAATCCGGCGCCGTTGCCTCGGGTGGTTGTGCGTACTGCTGAGCAACGGCCTGGTGGGCTATGGCTGGTGGTTGCAGTTCTGGGGATGGGCTGGCTGATGCACACCGATCCAAATGTGGGAGGGGGCTTGCCCCCGATGAGGGTGGGTCAGTGATACTTGGGTTGACTGACTCACCGCTATCGGGGGCAAGCCCCCTCCCACATTTTTAACCCAGTACACCAGACACAACTCCGGTCGGCTCTAAGGCCGCCGCGCTTTGGCTTTTGATCTCAAATCGCCCCGTCAAACACGCTGGCCAAAGCCGGAGTGAGGGCACACCGAGCCTAGGCGAGGTGCCGAGTGTTGGGGCGAAGCGTTTTTTGGTTACTTTTGGCGCTCTTCCAAAAGTGACCCGCTGTAAGAGCGGAACCCTAAGTGGCCGTGACCGCAGCAACGGATATGTACTCAATCAAATCCAACGACATGGTCGGCCCGAAGGCCGCCACGGAAACAAGCCCCCTGACCGCACCAGCCGAAGTTACACCTTGAACCGCGCCACCGTCTGATGCAGCGTCCCCGCCATCCCGGCCAGGTCGTGCCCGGCCGTCTCGGTGTGTATCGCGCCCTGCAACACCTGCTGGGACAAGTTGCGAATGCCCACCAGGTTGCGATCCACTTCCCGCGCCACCAGCGCCTGCTCTTCGGTGGCGCTGGCAATCATCATATTGCGTTCGTTGATCTGCGAGATCGACCGGGTGATCTCGTCCAGCGCTTCTCCCGAACGTTGCGCCACGCTCAAGGTCGCCTGTACCCGCTCGCTGCTGCTGTGCATGGCGGCCACGGCGTGTTCGGTGTCCTGGCGGATATTGCCGATCATCTGCTCGATCTCCTGGGTCGAGACCTGGGTGCGATGGGCCAACGCGCGCACTTCATCGGCGACCACCGCAAACCCGCGTCCGGCTTCCCCGGCGCGGGCCGCTTCGATGGCCGCGTTCAACGCCAGCAGGTTGGTCTGGTCGGCAATGCTGCGGATCACTTCGAGCACGCTGCTGATGTCTTGCACACGGCCGGCCAACTGCTGGATACGCTCCGAGGTTTCCACCACACCGGTGGCCAAGGTATTGATCGACGCCACGGTTTCCTGCACCTGCGCCTGTCCACGCTGGGCGGTCTGCTCCGACAGGCGCGAGGCTTCGCTGGTGCTCACGGCATTGCGTGCCACCTCGTCGACGGCGGCGGTCATTTCGTTCACCGCCGTGGCGGCCTGTTCGATTTCCTGGCCCTGCAACTGCAGGCTGCTGCTGGTCTGGCCGCTGACCGCGCTCAACTCTTCCGACGAGCTGGCAACGCCGTCCACCGACGCGGCGATATGGCGGACCATCTGGTTGAGGCTCTGCTGCATCTGGTGCAGATTGCGCATCACACTGCCGTCGATACTGTTGCCCAACGGCACCTCGAGGGTCAGGTCGCCCTCGGCGATATGGCTCAACACCCGCGCCACTTCATCCGGCTCGCCGCCCAGCGGGCGGGTAACGCTGCGCGTGACGATCACCGCCGCCACCACCACCAGGGCCAGGCACAGCAGGAACAACCCGAGCATGGTGCGTCGTGCCTCGTCATACAGGGTTTGCGCCGCCTGCTGACGCTCGGCGAACAACCGCCCCTGCATGGCCATCAGCGCATCCAGGCTCTTGAACACCTCAAGCTCGGCCGGGATCACCTGCTGTTTGAGCTGGGCCAGGCCCTGCTCGCGCGCGCCTTGCCGGATCAGCGCCTGCACCTGGGTGAAGGCCGCCACGTAGGCTTCGCGGTGGGTTTTCAAGGTGGCATAGGCGGCCTTGCCTTCGGCGGTGTCGAGCAGCGGTTCGAGGGTGGCGAACGCCTGGGTGATGCGCTCGCGCGTGGTGCCGATGGAGGCCTGGGCCTGTTGGTTGTCCTGGTCGATCAGCAGGTCGCGGGTGTTGCGCCCGTTATCGCGCACCCCGGTGGCGATCACCATGATCGGCGCAATTCTGGGCCAGTCCTGCTGCACGATCTGCTCGGACTGCTGCTTGAGGGTCGCCAGGTCGTGAAGGGCGTAAAACACCAAGCCGACCAGCGCCAGCGGCGCAATCGCGAAGCCGATGACAATGCGTTGTGCCGTGGTTAATTGCTTCATTGTGATAGTCCCTGATGAACACCTGCCCGTCATGGGCAGCATCTATAAAAATCCGCTTGAGGGCGCCGATCACCCTCGCAATACAAAGGCAGGAAACAACTCGCGCAATCGGCTCCATAACTCCGGCAAGGCAGCCTGTGGCGGAGAACTCGACAATTGCGCATCGAGCATGCTGGCCGTGCGCACCATTTGCACCGCAAAGCGTTGCACGCCATTCGCTTGCAAACGCTGGGCCAGCAACAGCAACCGAGGCGGGTCGATCAAATGCCAATGCACCGTGGTGCGGCACTCGTACTCGACGCCGCTGGCCAACAGGGTGTCGAGGCTGCGCCAGTTGGCGGCACCGCTGTTCCTGACCTGGGTAATCGACTGGCAATCCTCGGCCAGCGCCTTGACGTCAAAGCCGACCCAATCGGCATGCCGCAACGCATTGGCAAACCCTGCCGGCTTGATCCCGGCGCTGTGCAGGCCGACACGAAAGCCCATCGCCCGCACTTCATCCATGGCCGCCGGCAAGCCTTCCTGCAAGGTCGGCTCGCCGCCGCTGAACACCACGGCGTCGAGCAAGTCCTTGCGCCGCTGCAAGAACAGCAACACCCGGCGCCAATCCACCTCCGTGCTACCGCGCGGCGGGATCAGGTCCGGGTTGTGGCAGTAACGACAGCGCCAGGCACAGCCCTGGCAAAACAGCACACAGGCGAGCATGCCGGGGTAGTCGAGGGTGGTCAGGGGCACCAGGCCCCCGACCCGTAGCGCTCGACTCATTGGCGCCCGGCCACGGCGGCCGTTTCAGTGAAATGCACCCGCTCCTTGTGCTCGGATTGTTTGCCGGGATTGAACGCCGACACGGGCCGGTGATAGCCCATCACCCGGGTCCAGACTTCGCAGCGCTGACGTTGTGGCTGGGATGCTTGCATGGTGAATCTCCTTGCGGGTTGGAAGATCGGTTCAGTGCGCAGCGGCAAGGGCCAGCACTTCATCGCACTTGGGACAGAACTCATGCTCACCGGCGAGGTAACCGTGCACCGGGCAGATCGAGAACGTCGGGGTGATCGTCAGGTACGGCAGGCGGAAACGTCCCAACGCCTTGCGCACCAGCTGCTTGCAGGCCTGGGCCGAGGAAATCTGCTCGGCCATGTACAGGTGCAACACGGTGCCGCCTGTGTATTTGCATTGCAGTTCGTCTTGCAGCTCCAGGGCTTCGAAGGGGTCCTGGGTAAAGCCCACCGGCAGTTGCGAGGAGTTGGTGTAGTACGGCGCGACGTCGCTGCCGGCCTGCAGGATGTCCGGGTAGCGCTTGCGGTCTTCCTTGGCGAAGCGGTAGGTGGTGCCTTCCGCCGGGGTGGCTTCGAGGTTGTAGAGGTGGCCGGTGTCTTCCTGGAAGCGCAGCAAAGTGGCACGCACATGGTCGAGCAACTTGAGGGCAAATGCGCGGCCTTCCTCGGTGTGCATGCCCTGCTCGTCGCCGGTGAAATTGCGCAGCATCTCGTGCATGCCGTTGAGGCCGATGGTGGAGAAGTGATTGCGCAGGGTGCCGAGGTAACGCTTGGTGTAGGGGTACAAGCCGGCGTCCATATGGTGCTGGATCACCTTGCGCTTGACCTCCAGGCTTTCCATGGCCATGTCCATCAGGCTGTCCAGGCGTTGCAACAGGCCCGAGGTGTCGCCCTTGAACAGGTAACCGAGGCGCGCGCAGTTGATCGTCACCACGCCGAGGCTGCCGGTCTGCTCCGCCGAACCGAACAACCCACCGCCGCGCTTGAGCAGCTCGCGCACGTCCAGTTGCAGGCGGCAGCACATCGAGCGCACCTGGTTGGGTTGCATATCGGAATTGAGGAAGTTCTGGAAATACGGCAGGCCGTAGCGCGCGGTCATCTCGAACAGACGGTCGGCGTTCTCGCTGTCCCAGGGGAAATCGTGGGTGATGTTGTAGGTGGGAATCGGGAAGGTGAAGACCCGGCCCTTGGCATCGCCGGCCTGCATCACTTCGATATAGGCGCGGTTGATCAGCTCCATTTCCGCTTGCAGGTCGCCATAGGCAAACGGCATTTCCTCACCGCCGATCACCGGTACCTGCTCGCGCAGATCTTCCGGGCACACCCAGTCGAAGGTCAGGTTGGTAAACGGCGTCTGGGTGCCCCAGCGCGACGGCACGTTGAGGTTGTAGATGAACTCCTGCACCGCCTGGCGCACCTCGGCGTAACTCAGTTGATCCTTGCGCACATAGGGCGCCAGGTAGGTATCGAACGAGCTGAACGCCTGGGCGCCGGCCCATTCGTTTTGCAGGGTGCCGAGGAAATTGACCATCTGCCCCAGGGCGCTGCTCAAGTGCTTGGGCGGCCCGGCTTCGACACGGCCCGGCACGCCATTGAGGCCTTCGTGCAACAGCGACCGCAGCGACCAGCCGGCGCAATACCCGGCGAGCATGTCCAGGTCATGGATATGCAGATCCGCCTCACGGTGCGCACGGCCGATCTGCTGGCTGTAGACCTCGTCGAGCCAATAGTTGGCGGTGACCTTGCCCGACACGTTCAACACCAGCCCGCCCAGGGAATAGCCCTGGTTGGCATTGGCTTGCACACGCCAGTCTTCGCGGTCGAGGTATTCGTTCATCGAGGTGGCGACTTCCACCAGGGTCTTGCGGTCGCGGCGCAGGCGGCCGTGTTGTTCGCGGTAGACGATATAGGCGCGCATGGAGAGGAAGTAGCCGGCGTCCATCAGCACGCGTTCGACGCTGTCCTGGATTTGTTCGACGTCCAGGTGTTCGATGCCCCTCAGGCGGGCCAGGACAGCGCCCAGTAACAGGTCGACGTCGGCCTCCTGGTACTCGCCGGTGGCGGTACCGGCGGCGGTCAGGGCGTGGTGGATTTTTTCGGCGTTGAAGGGGACCAGGCTGCCGTCGCGTTTGTGTAGGCGGGTGCTGACCAGCGGGGTGAGCGTGTTTTGCATTTTCCGGGCTCCAGGCACTACATGTAGATATTTTTAGGTTTACAGACACAATATGCAGTGAGGTTACGGAGAATGGGGTGGGGGTCCCTTGATCGGGGTCAAGGTTTTTTGATTGGGTACATATCCGTTATTTAGGTAACGGCGGCTTAGGGTTCCGCCCTTACGGCGGGTCACTTTTGGAAAAGAGCCCCAAAAGTAACCAAAAGGGCTCTTGCCCCAACACTCGGCACCTCGCCTAGGCTCGGTGTGCCCTCACTCCGGCTTGAATCCGTGGGCCGCCGTCATGGGCCATCCTTGGCCCAGGACGGCTAACCCGGCGTCCTGCCGGGTTACCCACGGATTCAAGCCTGCGTTCGGCCAGCGTGTTTGACGGGGCGCCTAGGATCAAGATCAAAAGCCAGAGCAAAAGCAGAGCAAAAGCAGACCGAGTTCTAGCTGATATGTGGAGATCCAAATGTGGGAGGGGGCTAGCCCCCGATGAGGGAGTGTCAGTTGATGGATTTGGTACTGACCCACTGCAATCGGGGGCAAGCCCCCTCCCACATTTACCGAGTACACCAGACCCAACTCCGGTCGGCTCTAAGGCCGCCGCGCTTTGGCTCTTGATCTAAAATCGCCCCGTCAAACACGCTGGCCGAACGCAGGCTTTGGAGCGTGGGTAACCCGGCAGGACGCCGGGTTAGCCGCGCTGGGCCATGGATGGCCCATCGCGGCGGCCCACGCTCCAAAGCCTTCGTTCGGGCACACCGAGCCTAGGCGAGGTGCCGAGTGTTGGGGCGAGGACCTTTTGGTTACTTTTGGGTCCCTCCAAAAGTGAGCCGCTGTAAGAGCGGAACCCTAAGCCGCCGTTACCGAAGAAACGGATATGTACTCAATACCACACCACCCCACACACCCCACACACCCCTCACCCCCCTCACCCCCCACTCATATTCATAAACCGCACCACCTGCACCTCCCCCTCCCCACTGAAATCATGCCGCAACGGCTTGCCCTTCAACCCCCTGTGCAACGCCTCGACCAACGGCCCATCCTCCAGCGGATAGCGCCGTAACAACGCGCGAAAATCCAGCGCATCCTCCTGCCCCAGGCACAACAGCAACTGCCCTTCCACCGTCATCCGTACCCGATTACAACCGCCACAGAAATTATGGGAATTTGGCGAAATAAACCCCACCCGCGTCCCAGGATGCCCGGCCAACCGCACATACCGCGCCGGCCCGCCGCTGTTCTCGGTGCTATCGATCAGCCCATGCTCACGGGCAATCACCGCGCGTACTTCATCGCTGGAGCAGAACGTCTCGCCCCGCGATCGCCCCACGTCCCCCAGGGGCATTTCCTCGATAAAACTGATGTCGACACCCTGGTCGATGGCGTACCGCACCAACGCCGGCACCTCGTCGAAGTTGCGCCCTTTCATCACCACGCAGTTGAGCTTGACCCGCTCGAACCCCGCATCCCGCGCGGCCTCGATACCGTCCAGCACCTGGCGCAGGTCTCCGTTACGGGTAATCCCGCGAAAGCGTTGCGCATCCAGGCTGTCGAGGCTGATGTTCATGCGCTTGACCCCCGCCTCCACCAATGGCCGCGCCAGTCGCGCCAACTGCGAGCCATTGCTGGTCATCACCAGTTCACGCAAGCCCGGCAGTGCCGCGATGTTGCGGCACAGCCCGACAATGCCCGGGCGAATCAGCGGTTCGCCCCCGGTGAGGCGGATCTTGCGCACGCCCTGCCCCACGAACAGCGCGGCCAGGCGTTGCAGTTCTTCCAGGGTCAACACCTGCTGGCGCGGCAGGAATGTCATGTTTTTCGCCATGCAGTACACACAACGAAAATCGCAACGGTCGGTCACCGACAAACGCAGGTAATCGATCGAACGGCCCACCCCATCCACCAGGCTCATGTCACTGCACCAACGGTGAGTCGGCGCCCTGCAGCGCGATGCCGCGGATGTCCGCCGCGCCGATCAGGGTTTGCAGGTACTGCACCAATGCCTTCTGCCACACCCCTTGCTGCAACTGGGTGCGAATCGCGACGGCTACCGCTTCATACGGCAACGGCTGGCCTTCGATACGCTGGTCGACACTGATCACATGCCAGCCGTAGCGGCTCTCCAGCGGTTTGGCGGCCAAACCTGGGGCCAGGGTGAACAACTGGCGCTCCAACTCCGGCACGGTCTGGCCTTTGCTCACCTGGCCCAGCGAACCACCCTGTGCCTTGGACGGGCAGGCCGAGTACTTGAGCGCCAGTTCGGCAAACTGGCCCGGATGTTCTTCCAGCGTCAGCAGCAGGACTTCGGCCTGGGTGTGCGCCAGGTGGCGCGCCTCGGCGTCGTCCGGCGCGCACTCGAGCAGGATATGCCGCACCGCCAGCAACGGCGCGCTGTGAAAGCGCCCACGGTTGTTCTCGAAGTAGCGCACGCAGGTGGCTTCGTCGCAGTCGGGCACCGTCACCTCAAGCTCCAGCAGCAGGCGCGTGGCGGCTTCTTCTTCGTTCTCGCCGGCGGCGATTTCCACCGCCAGGCCCAGCTCGGCGATCCGCTGTTGCAACAGCTCGCGGATCACCAGCGCGCGGGCGGCCAGGTACACCGCTTCCTCGCGGCTGGCGGCCGGGTGGTATTGCAACTCCAGGGCCATGGCCTCGGGCGTGACCGCCACGCCGTTGACGCTGATGATCGGCCATTCCTGTTCACTGCTGGCGATCAATTCCGGCGCCTTGATCTCCTCGAAAGAGGCCTGGGCCACAGCCTCGGCCATCACCGGTTCCTTGGCCGACGAGCCGCAACCACCGCTGCCGCCGTTACCGCCACCACATCCGCATCCTGTAGTCATGACGTTCTCCTCAATACTTCTGCCGCACGATTTGATAACGACGCCCCAGGTACCAGATCGGCGCGCTGACCATATGCACCAGGCGGGTAAACGGGAACAGCACAAACAGGGTCAAGCCCAGCGCCACGTGGGCCTTGTAGATCAGCGACACCGGCGCAATCGACTCGGCCGCTTCCACCGGCCGCAACAGCACCACGTTCTGCGCCCAGTCGGCGAGCATCACCATCACCGAGCCGTCCATATGCCCGGTGGAGGCGACGATGGTCAGCAGGCCCAGCAGCAACTGCGCGAGCAACACCAGCAGGATCAGGATGTCCGACGGGCTCGAGGTCGCCCGCACGCGCGGATCGCCCAGGCGACGCTTGACCAGCATCAGCAGGCCCACCAGGCACAGCAGGCCAAAGAAGCCGCCCGAGACCATCGCCAGCAACTGCTTGTGCTCAGTGCTGATCACATGGTGGTAGACCGACGCCGGGGTCAGCAGGCCGACAAAATGCCCGGCCAGCACGAACAGCACGCCGATGTGGAAAAAGTTGCTCGCCACGCGCATGCCACGGTTGTTGAGCATCTGGCTGGAACCGGCCTTCCAGGTGTACTGCGACAGGTCGAACCGTGCCCAACTGCCCAACAGGCAGATCGCCAGGGCCACATAGGGGTACACCCCGAATACCAGCAAATTCCACTTAGACATTACCCACCTCCCCGGCGGGCACTGCGGCCCGGCCTTCTTGCTGAAAATCCACCCAGTGCAACGGCACCGCGCTTTCTTCGCGGGCCTTGCCCGGACTGCTCGGCATCGAGCTGCAGCGGTCCTGTTGCTCAGCCTGCATAAAGTCCACCGCTTCCTCTTCCCAGATTTTGTCCAGGGCTTCGAGGGAGTCGTCGCGCGGTTCGGCGGCGACCTGGGCACGCAGTTCGGCCACGGCCTGGTGCGGCTCGGCGCCGGCAATCTGCAACAGCGCACGGAAGCAACTGGCATAGCCGCTCTCACGCTCGTCGAGACGCGCAGCGAGCAAGGCCAACAGGTGCGCCACATCCGCCAGGCCCTCCCGGGCCTCGATGTCTTCGCGGGTGGACAGGAACTCCAGGTACAACGGGATGTAGTCCGGCAGCTCCTTGACGCCGATGGCAAAGCCGGCTTCTTCGTACTGGGCCATCATGTCGACCATGGCCTGGCCACGGTCGCGGGACTCGCCGTGCACGTGTTCGAACAACAACAGCGACAGCGAACGGCCCCGGCCAAACAGCGCGCCGTAGTGTTCCTGGCCGTCCATCAGGTCATTGGCGCAGATCAGTTCCAGCAGCTCGAACAACGCACCGCGCTGCTTGGGGCTGATTTCCCGGGATTCGAGAATCGCCTGTTCCAGTTCGTCGCGGCCGTTCACCAAGGTTTCAGTGGGGTAGTCCAGCAGCAACGAAATCACTTTAAGAATGCGCATGGCTCAGTCCTCCCAGATCTGGACGGTTTTCAGCACGTCACGGCGGTTGGCTTTCTTGGCGCCGAACATGTTGGTGTCGGAGCTGCCGCTGCAACCGCTGCCGAAGCTGAAACCACAGCCGGAGCGTTCGGCGAACGCGTCGCTCATGGCGTCTTCACGGTGGGCGCTCGGTACCACGAAGCGGTCTTCGTAGTTGGCGATGGCCAGGTAGCGGTACATCTCTTCCACCTGTTCAACGCTCAGGCCGACGTCTTCGAGCACTTGCAGGTCCTGTACGCCATCGACTTGCTGGGAGCGTTTGTAGGCGCGCATCGCCAACAAGCGCTTGAGTGCACGCTTGACCGGTTTTTCATCGCCGGCGGTGAGCATGTTCGCCAGGTAACGCAGCGGAATACGCAGGCTGTCCACATCCGGGATCACCCCGTTCATGCCCACGGTGCCGGCCGCGGCGGCGTTCTGGATCGGTGACAGCGGCGGCACGTACCAGACCATCGGCAAGGTGCGGTATTCCGGGTGCAGCGGCAGCGCCAGCTTCCAGTCGACGGCCATTTTGTACACCGGCGAACGCTGGGCCGAGTCGATCACCGACTGCGGCACGCCATCGGCCAGGGCCTGGCGAATCACCGCCGGGTCATTCGGGTCGAGGAAGATCTCCAGTTGCTTCTCGTACAGGTCCTGCTCGTTGGCGGTGCTGGCCACTTCGCTGATACGGTCGGCGTCGTACAGCAACACACCGAGGTAGCGAATCCGACCCACGCAGGTTTCGGCGCACACGGTCGGCATACCGGCTTCGATACGCGGGTAGCAGAAGATGCACTTCTCGGATTTGCCGCTCTTCCAGTTGAAGTAGATTTTCTTGTACGGGCAACCGCTGATGCACATGCGCCAGCCCCGGCACTTCTCCTGGTCGATCAGCACGATGCCGTCTTCTTCACGCTTGTAGATCGCACCGCTCGGGCAGGATGCCGCACACGCCGGGTTGAGGCAGTGCTCGCACAGGCGCGGCAGGTACATCATGAAGGTGTTTTCGTACTCGCCATAAATGTCGGCCTGGATCTGGTCGAAGTTCTTGTCCTTGCGACGCTTGGCGAATTCGGTACCGAGGATTTCCTCCCAGTTCGGGCCCCACTCGATCTTTTCCATGCGCTTGCCGGACACCAGCGAACGCGGGCGCGCGGTCGGCTGGTGCTCGCCCAATGGCGCGGTGTGCAAGTGCTGATAGTCGAAGTCGAACGGCTCGTAGTAGTCGTCCAGGCTTGGCAGGTCGGGGTTGGCGAAGATGTTCGCCAACACGCGGAACTTGCCGCCGATGCGGGGGTTGATCGAGCCGTTGGCGTTGCGTACCCAGCCGCCCTTCCACTTGTCCTGGTTCTCCCACTCCTTGGGGTAGCCGATGCCGGGCTTGGACTCGACGTTGTTGAACCAGGCGTATTCCATGCCTTCACGGCTGGTCCACACGTTTTTGCAGGTGATGGAACAGGTGTGGCAGCCGATGCATTTGTCCAGGTTGAGGACCATGCCGATCTGTGAGCGAATTTTCATCTCAGTTCTCCTCGATGTCAGTCGGCAATGGGCGCGGCAAATCATCACCGCTGGAGCCATCGAGCCAGTCGACCTTGGCCATCTTGCGCACCACGACAAACTCATCGCGGTTGCAACCGACCGTGCCGTAGTAGTTGAAACCGTAGGCCTGCTGGGCATAGCCGCCGATCATGTGGGTCGGCTTGAGCACCACGCGGGTCACCGAGTTGTGGTGGCCGCCCCGGGTCTTGGTGGTTTCCGAACCCGGCACGTTCACGATGCGTTCCTGGGCGTGGTACATCATCACCATGCCTTCCTTGACGCGCTGGCTGACCACCGCACGGGCGGTCAATGCGCCGTTGACGTTGAAGCATTCGATCCAGTCGTTGTCTTCGATGCCGGCGCGCTTGGCGTCGATTTCCGAGAGCCACACGATCGGTCCGCCACGGCTCAGGGTGAGCATCAGCAGGTTGTCGCTGTAGGTGCTGTGGATGCCCCACTTCTGGTGCGGGGTGATCCAGTTCAGCACGATCTCGGTCTCGCCATTGCTGCGCTTGCCCTTCACCCCTTCGATGGTGCGGGTGTTGACCGGTGGCCGGTAGCTCATCAGCTGCTCGCCGAACGCCTGCATCCACGGGTGATCCTGGTAGAACTGCTGGCGGCCGGTGATGGTGCGCCATGGGATGTTTTCATGCACGTTGGTGTAGCCGGCGTTGTAGCTCACATGCTCGTCTTCCAGGCCTGACCAGGTCGGGCTGGAGATGATCTTGCGCGGCTGCGCCTGGATGTCGCGAAAGCGAATCGCTTCGTGGGCCTTGGAGATCGCCAAGTGACTGTGGTCGATGCCGGTGAATTCCGACAGCGCGGCCCAGGCTTTCAAGGCGACCTTGCCGTTGGTTTCCGGGGCCAGGGACAGGATCACTTCGGCGGCGTCGATGGCCGTGTCGATTTTCGGCCGGCCGTGGCTGATGCCCGCAGCGCTTTCGTGATGGTTCAGCTCGCCGAGGAACTCGACTTCTTCATCGGTGTTCCAGTTGATGCCCTTGCCGCCGTTGCCGAGTTTTTCCAGCATCGGGCCCAGGGACGAGAACTGCTTGTAGATGTTCGGGTAGTCGCGTTCCACCACCGCCATGTTCGGCGCGTTCTTGCCCGGAACCGGCGCCACACCGGCGCTTTTCCAGTCGGTGCCGCCAAACGGCTGGGCCAGTTCGCCGACGCTGTCGTGCATCAACGGTACCGTGACCAGGTCTTGCTCCACGCCCAGGTGGCCGACCGACATGGCCGAGAACGCCTTGGCGATGCCCTTGTAGATTTCCCAGTCGGAGCGCGACTCCCACGCCGGGTCGATGGCCGCCGACAACGGGTGAATGAACGGGTGCATGTCCGAGGTGTTCATGTCGTCTTTTTCGTACCAGGTGGCAGTCGGCAAGACGATGTCGGAATACACGCAGGTGGAGGACATGCGGAAGTCGAGGGTGGTCACCAGGTCAAGCTTGCCGATGGCGCCGTCTTCGACCCATTCGGCCTCGGTGGGCTTGCATTCGGTGCTGTGGCCGATGTCTTCGTTCATCACGCCGTTCTTGGTGCCCAACAGGTACTTGAGCATGTACTCATGGCCCTTGCCCGAGGAACCGAGCAGGTTGGAGCGCCAGATAAACATGTTGCGCGGGAAGTTCACCGGGCTGTCCGGCTGTTCGCAGGCGAAGCGCAGGCTGCCGTCCTGCCAGGATTTGACCACGTAGTCTTTCGGCGTCATGCCGGCTGCAGCGGCGTCACGGCAAATGTGCAGCGGGTTGGTGTTGAGCTGTGGGGCACTGGGCAACCAGCCGGCGCGTTCGGCGCGGATGTTGTAGTCCAGGGCGTGTTCCGGGAATTGCGACTTGTCGGCCAGCGGCGAGAGCACGTCGTGCATGCTCATCTTCTCGTGGCGCCATTGCGAGCTGTGGCCGTAGAAGAAGCTGGTGCCGTTCATCTGGCGTGGCGGGCGGTTCCAGTCGAGGCCGAAGGCCAGGGGCAGCCAGCCGCATTGCGGGCGCAGTTTTTCCTGGCCGACGTAGTGGGCCCAGCCGCCGCCGGTCTGGCCGACACAACCGCAGAGCATGAGCATATTGATCAGCCCGCGATAGTTCATGTCCATGTGGTACCAGTGGTTCATCGCCGCGCCGACGATGATCATCGAACGGCCCTTGGTCTTGTCGGCGTTGTCGGCGAACTCACGGGCGATCTGGATGGCTTTCTCGCGGCTGACACCGGTGATCGCTTCCTGCCACGCCGGGGTGCCCGGCACGCTGGCGTCGTCGTAGTCCCTGGCCACGTTCTGGCCGCCCAGGCCACGGTCGATGGCCAGGTTGGCGGCGGACAGGTCGAACACCGTCGCCACTTTGGCCACGCTGCCGTCAGCCAGGGTCACGCTGTGCACCGGCACGCGGCGGAACTGCACGGCATCGCCGGCCACGTGCTGGAAGTGCTCGTGGGCTTCGCCGGCAAAATACGGGAAGGCCACTTCGGCGATGTCGTCGCCGATCAAGCTGAGTTTCAGGTCGATGGCACGGCCTTCACCGCCCTCCTTGGCGAGGATGTTCCACTTGCCCTTCTCGCCCCAGCGGTAGCCGATGGAGCCTTGTGGCGACACCAGTTCACCGCTTTCGTCGAGGGCGATGGTTTTCCATTCCGGGTTGTTGTCCTGGCCGAGGTTGCCGGTGAGGTCCGAGGCACGCAGGAAGCGGTCGGGCTGGAAGCCGGCGCCGGGCGCGAACCCGGTCATCGGCTTGAGCATCACCAGCACCGGCAAGTCGGTAAAGCGCTTGGCGTAGTCGGTGAAGTAGGCGCTCGGTTTATCCAGGTGAAATTCCTTGAAGATCACATGGTTGAAGGCCTGGGCCAACGCGGCGTCGGTGCCCTGCTTGGGGTTGAGCCACAGGTCGGTGAGCTTGGCCACTTCCGAATAGTCCGGGGTGATGGCCACGGTCTTGGTGCCCTTGTAGCGCACCTCGGTGAAGAAGTGCGCGTCCGGGGTACGGGTCTGCGGGACGTTGGAACCCCAGGCGATGATGTAGTTGGAGTTGTACCAGTCGGCCGATTCGGGCACGTCGGTCTGCTCGCCCCACACCATCGGCGAGGCCGGTGGCAGGTCGCAGTACCAGTCGTAGAAGCTCAGGCACACGCCGCCGAGCAGCGACAGGTAACGCGAACCCGCCGCGTAGCTGACCATCGACATGGCCGGGATCGGCGAGAAGCCGACGATGCGGTCCGGGCCGTATTGCTTGATGGTGTAGACGTTGGAGGCGGCGATGATCTCGTTGACCTCCTCCCAGTTCGAGCGAATGAAACCGCCCATGCCGCGCTTGCTCTTGTACGAGTCGGCCTTGACCTTGTCCTCGACGATGCTCGCCCACGCCTCCACCGGCGACAGGGTCTGGCGCGCCTCACGCCACAGCTTGAGCAGTGGCTTGCGGATCTTCGGGTACTTGAGGCGGTTGGCGCTGTAGATGTACCAGCTGTAGCTGGCACCCCGTGGGCAGCCGCGCGGCTCATGGTTGGGCAGGTCGTTGCGGGTGCGCGGGTAGTCGGTCTGCTGGGTTTCCCAGGTGATCAGGCCGTTCTTCACGTAGATCTTCCACGAGCACGAGCCGGTGCAGTTCACGCCGTGGGTGGAGCGCACGATCTTGTCGTACTGCCAGCGCGAACGGTAGACGTTTTCCCAGTCGCGGGACTCCTTGCGGGTCTCGCCGTGACCGTCGGAGAATTCGTTTTGCTTGCGGTTGAAGAACCGCAGTTGATCCAGTAAGTGACTCATGATGCTTTCCTCATCAGGCGTGCCGTGGGGTGCGTTGCCCCGCGAATTCGTGGTCGATCAGCAGGGTGTGGCGCAGCCTTTGCGGGCGTACCACCACCAGGTCACGACGATGCAGCTCAGGTAGAAACCGACAAACATGTAGAAGGCCATCGCCGGGCTGCCAGTGGCGGCCATGGACGTGCCGAAGGACTTGGGAATGAAGAACGCACCGAAGGCGCCCATGGCCGAACTGAAGCCCAGCACCGCGGCGGATTCCTTACCGGCATCCTTGATCGCCTGCTCGCGCTCGGCGGCGGACTTACCGGCACTGGCCTTCTCGTGCTGGGTGCGGAAGATCACCGGGATCATGCGGAAGGTGGAGCCGTTGCCGACGCCGGTGGTGATGAACAGCAGCATGAACATACCGAGGAAGCCGTAGAAGCTGCCGCCCTGCCCGTTCTGCGGCAAAAAGTGCAGCACGCCGAACACCATCACGATCATCAGCACGAAGTTCCACAAGGTCACCCGTGCGCCGCCCAGCTTGTCCGCCAGCCAGCCGCCGAGTGGGCGCACCAGGGCACCGACCAGCGGGCCGAGGAAGGCGAATTTCAGCGCCACCACATCGGGGAACGAGGTCTTGATCAGCAGCGGGAACGCCGCCGAAAAGCCGATGAATGAGCCGAAAGTCGCCAGGTACAACCAGCACATCAGCCAGTTGTGCTTGCGCTTGAAGATCACCGCCTGCTCGCTGAACGAAGCGCGGGCGCTGGACAGGTCATTCATGCCGAACCAGGCCGCCACGGTGACGGTGAGGATAAACGGCACCCAGATGAAACCGGCGTTCTGCAGCCAGAGTTGACTGCCATCCGCCAAGGTCTGCGGTTGGCCGCCCACCAGGCCGAACACGCCGAACGTGATCACCAGCGGCACGCAGAACTGCATCACCGACACCCCCAGGTTGCCGAGGCCGGCGTTCAGGCCCAGGGCCGTGCCTTGCTGCGACTTGGGGTAGAAGAAGCTGATGTTGGACATGCTCGAGGCGAAGTTGCCGCCGCCGAAACCGCACAGCAGTGCGATCAGTACAAACACGCTGTAGGGGGTGCTGGGGTCTTGCACCGCAAAGCCCATCCACAGCGACGGCAGCAACAGCGACGCGGTGCTCAGGGCGGTCCAGCGGCGGCCGCCGAAGATCGGCACCATGAACGAGTAGAACACCCGCAAGGTGGCACCGGACAGGCCCGGCAACGCCGCCAGCCAGAACAACTGGTCGGTGGTGAACGTAAAGCCGATGGCGTTCAGGCGCACGATCACCGTGCTCCACACCATCCACACGGCGAAGGCCAGCAACAGCGCAGGGATCGAGATCCACAGGTTGCGGGTTGCGGTCTTCTTGCCGCTGGCGCCCCAGAACGCCGGGTCTTCAGGGCGCCAGTCGTGGATCACCGGCCCCGAGCCGGGCTTTTGCGCGATGGACATGTTCATTCTCCTTGGAGAGGTTGGGCGGTTTTGCCCAACAGCGGTTGCTTGCGCATTTCGCTGAAGTACATCCAGGTCAGGGACACCCAGACCACGCCGTACATCAACATGAAGCAGGACGAGCGCACGCCGGTGAGGTCCACCAGGGCGCCAAACAGGATCGGCAGCACAAAGCCGCCCAGGCCACCGGCCAGGCCGACGATGCCGGACACCGCGCCCATGTTCTGTGGGTAGTCATTGGCGATGTACTTGAACACCGAGGCCTTGCCGAACGCGAAGGCGATGCCCATCACGAACAGCAGTACGGTGAACAGGGTGGCGTTGAGGCCGATGTGGAAGTCCAGGGGACCGTTGACGGTCTGCACCTGCAATTGGGTCTGCGGGTAGCTGAGCAGGAACAGGCAGATCCAGCTCACCCACAGCACCCACCAGGTCACGCTCTGGGCGCCCCAACGGTCGGACATCCAGCCGCCCACCGCGCGCAGCACGCCGCCGGGCAGGGAGAAACACGCGGCCAGCAACGCGGCGCTTTGCAGGCTGAAGCCGTATTCCTGCACGTAGTACTTGGTCATCCACAGCGCCAGGGCCACATAGCCGCCGAACACAATCGAGTAGTACTGGCAGTAGCGCCACACGGCCGGGTCTTTCAGGCACAGCAGCTGCTGGCGCAGGGTGGCGCCGCCGGCACTGCGGTGGGCCTTGTTCTCGCTGGTGAGGAACCAGAACAGTAGCGCGGTGATAAACAGGATCGCGCCGAACACCTTGGGCACCAGGTGCCAGGTGCCGAGGGCGATCAGCGCCGGGGCCAGGAACTTGGTGACGGCGGCGCCCGCGTTGCCGGCGCCGAACACGCCCATGGCAAAGCCCTGGTTGTCTTTGTCGAACCACTTGGCCACGTAGGCGATGCCCACCGAAAACGAACCGCCGGCCAGGCCGACGAACAGGCCCAGCACCAGGAACTGCCAATAGGCGGTGGCGTAGGTGATCAGGTACAGCGGCAGCACACAGGCGAGCATCAACAGGAAGAACACGATGCGCCCGCCGAAGCGGTCAGTCAGCAGGCCCAGGGGCAGGCGTACCAGGGAGCCGGTCAATACCGGGGTAGCGGCCAGCAGGCCGAACTGGGTTTCGTTGAGTTGCAACAGCTCTTTGATGGGTACGCCCAGCACGGCGAACATCATCCACACCATAAAGCAGACGGTGAAGGCGAGTGTGCTCATGCCCAGCACCAGGCCTTGTCTTATACGGGGTTGAGTCACGGTATGCGCTCCAGAAAGTGATTCCATGGGCGCAGGTTAGGGGCGACACCCCCGTGGAACTTGACCCAGGTCAACGTCCGCCTGGGGGGTATGGGGCTATGCTGGCCCCACATACCTCTAAGGAGGTAGTCCTAACAACAAGAGAAAGTCTTTATTTATCAATGGATTGGTCTCTTGTGCCGGCGTTTTCCCGTGGGAGGGTTTGCCGGCAACTCTTTAGAGGTAGTGCGCCAGGGATTGCGGTTTTTCAGCCCTTTTCCCTTTGCAGGTGCCGCCATGCAGGCTTCCAACCCCCTTCGCTTACGCCGCCATGTTTAACTGGCTGCGCAGCTCCCTGCCCGCTCGCGCCGGGCTGGCGGTGATCCTGATCGCCATCCTCGCCCTCGCCAGTTCCTTGAGCGCCGGCCTGATCGCCTGGTTCAGCCAGGGCGACGCGGCCGCCATCAACACCGCCGGTTCGGTGCGCATGGAGACCTACCACCTGAGCTGGAAACTGGCGGCCGGCGCGCCTGCCGACGAGATCGACGCCATCACCCACAGCCTGCAAGGGCGCCTCGACAGCCAATCGCTCAAGGCGGTGCTTGAAGACGGCCCGCGCAGTGCCCTGCTGCAGAGCTACCAACAGATCCAGCAGCGCTGGGACACCGATCTGCGCCCGGCGCTGGCCCGTGGCGACGCGATGCTGTTCCAGGCCAGCGCACCGGGGTTCGTCGAGCAATTGAACCAATTCGTCAGCCTCCTGCAACAACACAGCGAACAGAAACAGGGCTGGCAGCAAAGCATCCAGGGCCTGGCTCTGTTCAGTACGCTGATCATCCTGCTGATCGGCCTGTATGAATTGCAGTACGGCGTGGTCAACCCCCTGGAAGAGCTGGTGCACGCGACCCGGCGCTTTCGTGATGGCGACTTCAAGACCCGGGTCAATCACCGCTCCGAAGACGAGTTGGGGCAACTCGCCCTGAGCTTCAACACCATGGCCGAAACCATTGAACACTCCCACCGCACCCTCGAGAGCCAGGTGCGGCAGAAAACCCTCAACCTGCAACAAGCCAACGCTGCCCTGGAGCTGCTTTACCAGAGCAGCCGCAGCCTGGCCACGCGCCTGGCGAACGCCGAGGGCCTGGATGAACTGATCCGGCGCTTCCAGAAACGCCTGCCGGGGCTGCGCCTGTCGCTGTGCCTGCAAGGGCACTTCCTGGCGCCGGCCCAGCAGATGCTCTCCCTGAATGGAGGGGATAGCCGCAACGTCTGCGCCATCGGTGATTGCGCAACGTGCCAAAAACAGAAAGTGGCGCTCCCCCAGGTATTCAGCATCAGCAACCAGGGCTCGGAACTGGGCGAACTCAAGGCGCACTTCCTCGACGGCCATGCGCCCCAGGACTGGGAGAAACAGTTGATCCAGGCCCTGGCCAACCTGATCGGCACCTCGCTGTCGCTCAAGCGCCAGCGCGAACAGGACCACCGCCTGCTGCTGCTCGACGAACGCACCATCATCGCCCGGGAACTGCACGATTCCCTGGCCCAGGCGCTGTCCTACATGAAGCTGCAGGTCAGCCGCATGCAAACCCTGATCCGCCGTGGCGAACCGGTGGAAACCCTGGCCACCGTCACCGCCGAACTGCGCGACGGCCTGAACAACGCCTACCGCCAACTGCGCGAATTGCTCACCACCTTCCGCCTGCAAATCCACGATGCCGGGCTGGTGCAGGAGCTGCAGGACACCGCCGAGGAGTTCTCGCGGCGTGGCGAGTTCCAGGTGCACCTGCATGTGGACGCCCTGGCCTTCCAACTGTCGGCCAGCGAACAGATCCACTTGTTGCAGGTCACCCGCGAGGCCCTGTCCAATTGCCTGCGCCATGCCCATGCGCAAAACGCCTGGCTGCAACTGCGCCAGGAAGGCGAGACCGTGAGCCTGAGCATCGAGGACGACGGCCGGGGCTTCTGCGGTGAGGTCGACACCCGCGAACACCACGGCCTGACCATCATGGACGAGCGCGCCCGCAGCCTGCATGGCCACCTCGACATCAGCCCCCGCGAGCCCCAAGGCACCCGCGTGCAATTGCGTTTCCAACCGGAATTTCTCGGCCACTCCCTACAAGGCACCGCCTCATGAACACCCTCACCCGCCACCGTATCCTGCTGGTCGACGATCACCCGATGATGCGCCACGGCATGCGCCAGATGCTTGAACTGGAAGACGACCTGCAAGTGGTCGGCGAAGCCGGCAACGGCCAGGAAGCCCTGGACCAGATCGACGCGCTGCAACCGGACCTGGTGCTGCTGGACAACAACATGCCGCACATGAACGGCCTGGAAACCCTGCGCCGCCTGCGGGCCATGAACTATGCCGGCAAGGTGTTGCTGTTCACCGTGTCCGACGCCGAGGACGACATCCGCGACGCGCTGCGCCTGGATACCAATGGCTATCTGCTCAAGGACATGGAGCCGGAGTTGTTGATCCAGTACATCCGTGATGCGTTGCATGGCGCGTTGGTCATCAGCCCCGGCCTGACCCGCGTCCTGGCCCAGGCCCTGCGCTCGCCACAGCCCCATGCGGCAGTGGAATTGACCGAGCGCGAGCGCCAGGTGCTGAGGACGATTGCCAGTGGGCACAGCAACAAGGTGATCGGGCACAAACTGGGGATTACCGAGGGCACGGTGAAGGTGCATGTGAAGAATCTGCTGCATAAGCTGGGGTTGCGGTCGCGGGTGGAGGCGGCGGTCTGGGCGATGGAGCATTTGCGGCAGGCGGGGTGAGGCTGTTTGAGGCTGAACGCGCGGCAGATAGGGCTGTTGTGGTGAGCGGGCTTGTCCCGCGCTGGGCTGCGTAGCAGCCCCAGTCCAGAAGAATGCGGTGTATCAGACACTCTGTAGACACTGGTTTTGGGGCTGCTACGCAGCCCAGCGCGGGACAAGCCCGCTCACCACAAAAAGCCCGCTCACCACAGGGAGATTTGTCAGGGGCTGAAAGGTTGTGTAGATACTCATGCTCATCGGGGGGCAAGCCCCCTCCCACATTGTTTACACAAACCCCGCAAGAGGTACCCCCACAGAGGCATATCAACCCCGCCCCAAGCCTTCTACGCTAGCCCATTGCGGAGGCCCAACCATGCTCACCCATCCCCACATCGTGCTCACCCTGCGTCGCCATCACCTGTTCAGCCAGCTCCCGGAAAAAACCTTCCAGGACGTCTGCACCCTGGCCAATCTCAAGCGCCTGCCCGGCCATGCGCCGTTGATGCACCAGGGCGACGCGGCCGAGCGTTTTTTCCTGCTGGTCAGCGGCCAGATCAAGCTGCACCGGGTCACGGGCGAAGGCCAGGAACACCTGGTGGAAATCATCCAGCCCGGCCAGACCTTTGCCGAAGCGCTGCTGTTTACCCAGGCCAAGGCCTATCCGGTGAGCGCCACCGCGCTCAAGGACAGTGTGCTGGTCAGCATCGAAGGCCAGCACTACCGCCGGGCCCTGGAAAACCAGCCGAAAATCTGCCTGGCGATCCTGGCCAGCATGAGCATCCACCTGCATCAGCGCCTCAAGGACATTGACACCCTGACCCTGGCCAACGCCAGCCGTCGGGTGATCAACTTCCTGTTCCAGGAGCGCGATGCGCTGAGTGGCGAGGTGGTGCTGCAAGTGCCCAAGCGCCTGGTGGCGTCGAAGCTGGGGATCCAGCCGGAGACCTTTTCAAGGATCCTGCACCGGCTGGTGGAAGGCGGGTTGATCGAGGTGCAGCGGCGCACCATTCGAATCCTCTGCGAAGAACAGTTGATGGGCTATCAGGCCGGCTGATCAGTGCCCGCTGTGGACCGCTGACGCCCGCCCCGCCCGCTCCAGATTCCGCCACAACCAGGGCGGCAACACATCCGGGTCCAAACTGTCGATCAGATTCTTCAACCCCAGCCCCAATTCCGTATCCCCCTCGATCACCAACCGGCGGCGAAAGAACAACGTATCCGGATCTTCCTGGCGGCTGGCCAGCAACAGAAACTCCCGCCAATTACCACTGATGCTAACCTGCGCCTCAGCCTTTTGCGCAATCCGCAACCCATCCCGCCCCAGGGTCAGGTACCAGCACAACCCCAGGTCAGGAATACGCAAACACAGCCAACGCCCGCGCAGCAGGTCAAACCCACCGTCGCGCAGGGGTTCGGCCAGGCAGCGGTTGAGGGCTTGCTGCAAGGCCAGGCGCTGTACGCCAAACGGCACGCGGCGGATCAACGGCAACAACCGGTCGGCACCCTTGAGCAGCCATGGTTTACGACTCAGCACAGGCCCACCTCCTCAACCCGCAACATGCCCGCCTGGCCGTGCCAGTAGCCGTTGCAGCCTTCGACATACAGCGGCGGCGTAGCGCCCTGGCGTACCTGGTCGTAGGCACGCACCACCTCGACCATGCCCTCGGCCCGGGGGCTCAGGCGCAACAGGTTGGCGCCGCTGGACACCAGGCCGGGGTAATCGGCCAGCAGGTTGGTAACGTCGGCCGACATGGTCTGGATGCCGTTCAAGGTGAACAACGCCTGCCCTTCCTGGCTGGTCAGTGGCATGCCATCGGGGTAGTTGATGCAGCAGAACTGGCAATCGTCCTTCGGGCGGTTTTCCGCGCGGGCGGTGAAGCAACGCGCCGAGTAGGCCAGGGGCAAATGGCCGTAGGCGAAGATCTCCACTTCGGGCAACGGCCGGCCCAATTCGCGCACCTGTTCCAGCACGTCGGCGATCAGGCCCTGGGAGCACTCCACCGGCGGCACCCAGCGCTGCATGCCGGCGTCGAGCAGTTGCACCAGGGCGTGACCGTTGTAGAGGTTGAGCGCCGGGCCGCCGACAAAGGGCAGTTTGCGCTCGATCAGCATCTGCACCGCGCCCATGTCGTTGGCCTCCACCAGCCACTCGCCGTTGTCGCACAGGCGGCGCAGGCTCGAGAGTTCGGAGGCGGCTTCGATCAAGGTCAGGCTCGACAACACGATCTGCGCCGGGCTGCAGGTTTGCAGTTCCCGGCCCAGGCCCAACCAACGGTCCAGGGAAAACGCGCGGCGCTTGGCGCACACGGTTTCGCCCAGGTAAATCACGTCCAGGGGCAAGCCGGCCATGTCCGAGTAGAAGCGCCCCAGGTGTTCCTTATCCCAATAAAACAGCACCGGTCCCAGGCTGAGTTTCATCTGTGTCTCCTCACTGCCATGCACGATGGTAGGCGCCGAGTGTGGTCTGGCTGCCTTCGGATAACCCGGCCAGCACCTGGCGCCATTGGTCCTTGACCACAAAGCTGGCCGGTGCGCTGCGGTGGGCGTCGAGCGCGGCGCGCCAGACCCGGGTGACTTGTTCCACATACGCCGGGCTGCGTTGGCGGCCTTCGATCTTGACCGCTTCGACGCCGATGGCGCTGAGCTCCGGCAGCAGGTCGAGGGTGTCGAGGCTGGTGGGTTCTTCGAGGGCATGGAAGCGTTTGCCGCCGACCAGGAAGCGGCCCTTGCACAGGGTCGGGTAACCGGCGGGTTCGTCGGCGGTATAGCGGTCGATAAGTACTTCGCTCAGGCGCGCACTCAAGCCCTCGGCATCTTCGCTCCAGCGCACCGCCTTGGCCGGCGAGCACACGCCGCACAGGTTCGGCGACTCGCCGGTGATATAGGAAGACAGGTGGCAACGCCCCTCGGCCATGATGCACAGGCTGCCGAAACCGAACACTTCGATGGGCACCGGGCTGCTCGCAGCCACCTGCTTGACCTGGGCCAGGGACAGCACACGGGGCAATACCGCGCGGCGAATGCCGTAGCGCTCGGCATAGAACTTCAGCGCCGCCGCGTGGGTGGCCGAGCCCTGTACCGACAGGTGCAAGGCCATGTGCGGATGCTGGCGGCTGGCGTAGTCGAGCACGCCGGGGTCGGCGGCGATCAGGGCGTCCACGCCGTGGTCCGCCGCGCGGTCGACGGCGCGTTGCCAACGCGCCCAGATCTTCGGTTGCGGGTAGGTATTGACCGCCACGTAAAGCTTGCGCTGGTGCTGGCGAATAAAGGCGACGGCACCGTCGAACTGTTTGTCGTCCATGTTCAACCCGGCAAAGTGCCGGGCATTGGTGTCATCGCGAAAACCGACATACACCGCATCGGCGCCTTGGCGCACCGCGGCTTTAAGCGCAGGCAGGTTGCCTGCCGGGCAGACCAGTTGCATGGGGGCTCCTCAGAGAAATTCAGCGAAAGACACAAACGGCACCGGTTCATCCTTGAGCACCTGGTGCTCACGCTCGACGATCACCAGGCCATCGGCCCAACAGGCGGCGGTGAGCATCGCCGAGCTTTGCTGGGGGTGCAGCACGGCGCGCAATTGCCCGTCCTCGCCAGGGCTCAGGCGTGCACGCAGGTACTGGCGGCGCTTGTTGGGCTTGAGCCATTCGAATGCGGCCGGCACCTGGATCGGCACCGGCAACACCCGCTCCACTCCTTGGGCGCGCAGCAGGAACGGACGCACCACCACCAGCGCGGTGATCAACGCCGCCGACGGGTTACCGGGCAGGCCCAGCCACGGCTTGCCCGCCACGTCGCCAAATGCCAGGGGTTTGCCGGGCTGGATCGCCAGGCGCCAGAAGTCCACGCGGCCGAGCGCCTCGATGGCCTGCTTGAGATGGTCCTCCTCACCCACCGACACCCCCGCCGAGGTCAGCAACAGGTCGCATTCAGACGAGGCCAGGGCCAGCGCATCACGGCTGGCGGCCAGTTCATCCGCCATCACGCCGTAGTCGTGCACGTCCACGCCCCAGCCACGCAACAAGGCAGCCAGGGCATAGCGGTTGCTGTTGTAGATCTGCCCCGGCACCAGCGCTTCGCCCGGGTCACGCAGCTCGTTGCCGCTGCTGAGCAGGCACACCCGCAACGGGCGATAGACTTTCAACCGAGGGATGCCGGCCGAGGCCAGCAAGCCGATGTCCTGGGCGCGCAGGCGCTTGCCGACGGCGATCAGGGTCTGCCCACGCTGCAACTCTTCACCCTGCTTGCGCACATGCTCGCCGAGACGTACCGGCGGGCACCAGATGCGCTGGCCGTACAGGCGACAACGCTCCTGGGGCACCACCGTGTCGGCGCCGGGCGGTAGCGGCGCACCGGTAAAGATGCGCACGGCCTGCCCGGCCTGCACCCTCACCTTGCTGTGCTGCCCCGCCGCAATGCGCCCGGCGAGCATCAGGTAGCCGCCTTCGGCCGGTACGTCCTCGGCGCGCAGGGCGTAGCCGTCCATGGCGCTGTTGTCGAAGCCGGGCAAATCCAGGGGTGAGAACAGTTCTTCGGCGACCACCCGCCCCAGCGCCTGCTCCAGGCCAATCACCTGGGTGCTCGGCGGCGGCGGCGCCTGGGCCAGCAGCGCGGCGATGGCCTCGTCCACCGGCATCAGGTGGCCGCTGTCACACACCGAGACACTCATGAACGCGACTCGCAGGCTTGCAGGATTTGCTCAGGCTGAGGCTTGAGGTGCGGCACGAAGTTGCACGGGCCGGTGCGGCTGTCCAACTGTTCCGCCAGGATCCTGTCCCAGCCGGTGCGGCATGCGCCCGGCGAGCCCGGCATGCAGCACACCAGCACGCCGTTGCTGATGCCGGCCAGGGCGCGGGACTGCAAGGTGGAAGTGCCGATTTCGGCCAAGGACACCTGGCGGAACAGCTCACCGAAGCCTTCGACATGTTTGTCCAGCAACGGCAGCACCGCCTGGGGCGTGTTGTCGCGGGCGGTGAAACCGGTACCGCCGGTCATCAGCACCACTTGCACCTCGGGGTCGGCGATCCACAGGGACACCTGCGCACGAATCTGGTAGATATCGTCGATCACCAGGCCACGGTCGATAAGCACATGCCCGGCACTTTCGAGGCGGTCCACCAGGGTCTGGCCGGAGGTGTCGGTGTCGAGGGTACGGGTGTCACTGATGGTCAGCACGGCGATGTTCAGGGGCACGAACGTGCGTTGTTTCAAATGGGCCATGATCAAGGCTCCAGGCGTCAAGAAAGTTGCCGTCAGCCTGCGCCGCAACGGGCGCAGGGCCTATTCCTCCAAGGAGGTATCTCGTTCAGGGGGCCAGGCGCGTGCGCTGCCAAATGCCCCCGTGCAGGCGGTAGTCGAGACGGTCATGCAGACGGTCGGGCCGGCCCTGCCAGAACTCGATGCGCTGCGGTTGCAGGCGGTAACCGCCCCAATGCTCGGGCCGTGGTGGTTGCTGCCCGGCGAAACGCTCGGTGACGTCACGCAGGCGGCTTTCCAACTCGCTGCGATGGCCAAGGGGCTGGCTTTGCGGCGACGCCCAGGCGCCCAACTGGCTGGCGGCCGGTCGCGCATCGAAATAATCGTCCGACAGCTGCGCATCCGCTCGAACCACCGGGCCTTCGATACGCACCTGACGCTCCAGCCCCGGCCAGAAAAACGTCATGGCCGCATGGGGATTGCTCGCCAACTCCTGGCCCTTGGCACTCTGGTAATGGCCGAAAAAGAAAAAACCCTCGGCACTGAAACCCTTGAGCAGCAGGATGCGACAGTGGGCATGCCCATCATGATCGACCGTAGCCAAGGCCATGCTATTGGCCTCGGCCGGCGGCACCTCGGTTTTACGCGCCTGATCCAGCCACTGGCCGAACAGCACCAAGGGATCGTCCTGCACCAAGTCATCACGCAGGCCATAAAGGGTGTAGTTGCGGCGCAATTGCGCAAGAGACAGGGGCATGGCGCAGTCCTCCAGAAAGTTCGCCACAGTGTGGGAACTACCACGAAGTTATCCCTTGACCGCGATCAACATTCGCCCGTGGCATGACGCCGCATGTGATTGCTTGAGGTGTGGGGGGCTACACAACGGATCGCGTTGCTGTTGCTGTTGCTCTGGCTGTTGCTCTGGCTCTGCTTTTGATCTTGATCTCAGGCGCCCCGTCAAACACGCTGGCCGAACGCAGGCTTGAATCCGTGGGTAACCCGGCAGGACGCCGGGTTAGCCGTCCTGGGCCAGGGATGGCCCATGACGGCGGCCCACGGATTCAAGCCGGAGTGAGGGCACACCGAGCCTAGGCGAGGTGCCGAGTGTTGGGGCGAGGACCTTTTGCTTACTTTTGGGTCCCTCCAAAAGTGAGCCGCTGTAAGAGCGGAACCATAGGTGGCCGTTACCGTAGCAACGGATATGTACTCGGCCTGATCCAACATCCTGGTCGGCTGTCAGGCCGCCATCGGGGGCAAGTCGAATCGTCGCACCGCCCCTCCCACATTTGATCTCCATACAGTCAGGTAGATACTAGTCTGCTCTGGATCTCACTCCATTACCGCAGCAACACCCGCGCGACCACATCCGCCTGGAGAACGACCTGTTGTTTACCAGGGCGCTCAGTCCGCCTGCCTGATCAACGCAACATCAGCTTGGCCACGATCACGATCACGACCATATGCACCAGGATGCTGCGACGAATCCACGTCGCACGCCGGGGGCTCAAGCGCTGGTGACTCAGCAGGTACGCCAGCCACAGGTAATGGCCGATGATGCTCAGGGCCAGCAGGATTTTCAGGCTCAGCAGCGCGGCGAAGTGGCTGGCCCAGGGCACCGCCAACAGCCCGCGATAGTGCCAGGCCAGGCCGATGCCCGCGCCGTACAGCAGCACCACCACGCCGTGCAGTACCTGGCGCGAACGCCGTGCAATGGCATGGTCGGAGGTGAACTGCGCCGACCAGGCCAGTTCCTCGCGGGCGCTGTACCAGATCACTACTTCGAAAAACAGCGTGCCGATAAACGCAATCGCTGCCAGCAGATGCACGATCAACAAGGTGGAATAGAGCATGACGTCCTCCTAGCCCGGATGCCCATCGACCCGTGCCTGCCACAGCATCGGGCCATACCGCCACAGGTACAGGCCGAGCCCGAGGGTCCAGCACACCCCCGCCAGCCACAACGCGGCCATCGGCAACAGCAGGACCAGCACCACCCGGCACACACACGCCAGGTTCAGCAGCCCAAAGGCCAGGGTCATCCCTGCGGGCGGCTGCAACGGGCGGCCGGTGTGGCCCAGGCTGACGCGGGCGATCATGGCCAGGATCAGCCCGGCCATGGCGCCGATGGTCAATGCATGCACGGCCAGGCTGGGATTGAGCGGCGCGCCGAAGTGCCACAGCGCCATGCCCAGGCAGGCCACGGCCAGCCAGGCATACGCCAGGTGCAATGACCACAGCAACGGCACGCGCCACAGGCCACGATCATGCCAGCGGACCAGGCGCACCAGGTGCCCCAGCCCGAGGGCGGCGAACAGCAGGCCGATCCACAGGTTGGCGCCCAACGCGGGCCCTGCGGCATACAGCACGGCGATCAGCAGCGAGCCGCCAAGCAATATAAGGTCCAGCCACGCCCAGGGTTTGACCGCTTCGACCCGACCCAAACCGCGCTGGGTGAAAAACGGAATCACCCGTCCGCCGATCAGGCCCATCATCGCCGCCACCAGCCACAGGCCGGTGAGCACCGCCTGGCGCTGCAGCCCGGAGTCATTGCGCAGCAAGCCATACAGCGACAGCGCATCAGCCACGGTCAGCAGCGCCAGCACCAGCACAATCGGGTAATTACGCGTCTGTCTTACCTGCCAGAGGGTCCAGCCCATCACCGCGGCGACGGCCAAGGGAAAGGTCAGTTCCAGCACCGCCAGCAGCGGCCAGTGCAGGTTGAACAACCAGCCCAGGCGCGCCGCCAGCCACACGCCGGCAAGCAGCGCCAGGGCATTGCCGCTGATGCCTGGGCGGCCGGTCCAGGTCTGCACTGCCGTGAGCAGGAACCCGGCGATGATCGCCACGCCAAAGCCGAACAGCAGCTCATGGCGATGCCAGGCCAGCCAGCCGCCGGCGGGTTGCCAACTGCCGAGGTGCCCGCCCAGGGCCAGCAGCCACAGGGGGATTGCCAGCGCCGCCAACACACAGGCGCCGAGAAAGAATGGCCGGAAGGCCAGGCGAAACAACGGGGTAATCGACATGGCCTTGCGCCGATCGAGCACTTGCATGACACGGTCTCCCTTCAGGACTGCGGCAATCTTGCGCCGATACCTGCGTATTGCCCTTGTCGTAGATCAAGTCGCTATCGGGGCCAAGGGATTACCCTCGCGCCTATATCCACACCGCACCCCGGAGCCATGATGAAAAACGCCTATGTCCCCCTCGCCTGGTTTGTGATCCTCGGCTCCATGCTGGCCGCCGCCAGCGGGCTCTCGCTGGTGCTGGTGTGAACGCCCCGCTGCTGTTCAAGGAACCGGGCATGGTGCTGCATCGCGTGCACCACCAGATCCTGCGCAGCCATCACCTGTTCGAACCGCTGAACGACGAAGAACTCGACGAGCTGATGGGCAACAGCCAGTTGCTGAGCATCGACAAAGGCGAGCCGCTGTTCCGCCAGGGCGAATCGGCCGAGGCGTTTTACTTTGTGATCGCCGGTGCGGTGAAGGTCTACCGTTTGACCCCCGACGGCCAGGAGAAAGTCTTCGAAGTAATCGGCGAGCGCCAGACCTTCGCCGAGGCCATGATGCTGATGGACACCCCCAACTACGTGGCCTGCGCCGAAGCGGTGTGCCCCACCCAGTTGTACCGTTTGTCCAACGCCACCTACATGCGCCTGCTGCACAGCAACAGCCGCCTGACCTTCGCCCTGCTCGGCACGTTGTGCGTGCGCCTGCACCAGCGGGTCAACGAGATCGAGACCCTGTCGCTGAAAAACGCCACCCACCGCGTGGTGCGCTACCTGCTGACCCAACTGATGCGCCTGCACAGCACCGACGCCACCTTCGAACTGCCCATGGCCAAGCAGTTGATTGCCGGGCATCTGTCGATCCAGCCGGAGACCTTTTCGCGGATTATCCGGCGCCTGATCGACGAAAAGATCATCACCCAGGACGGACGTCAGATCGCCATTCTGGACCGGCTGCGCCTGGAGCAATTCGAGTGAAAACCTGCCTGTATTGCCAGCAGCGCAATGCCGACGTGCGCGAGGCATGCGCCGGCTGCGGAACGTCCCTGCCCGCCGCGGATGCCAGCCTGCAAGCGCGGCGGCTACGGCGTTTCCAGTGGTTCTGCCTGGGCCTGGCGCTGTTTTGCATCGCGATGTTCTTCTGGTTGCCCCGCGACTTCTACTGACCCTCGGTCAGTTGCCGGTACAGCTGGGGCAACCGCAGCGGCAACTGCTCCGGCTGGCGGATCAGGGTGTAGCCATGGGCACCGAACATATAGGGCAAATAGTCCCCGGCCTGTCTGTCGATGGTGATGCAGAACGGAATCAGGCCCTGGCGCCGCGCCTCGACCACTGCCTGGCGGGTGTCTTCGACCCCGTAGCGGCCCTCATACAGATCCAGGTCATTGGGCTTGCCATCGGTCAGTAGCAACAACAACTTGCGCCGCTGTTTGCACGCGCCCATCAACTGGGTGGCCTGGCGAATCGCGGCGCCCATGCGCGTGTAGTACCCCGGTTTGAGGGCCTGGATACAGCCACGCGTGCGGTCGTCATAGACTTGCTCGAAGGTCTTGAGCTGGTGCAGGCGCACCTGATGGCGGCGCAGGGACGAGAAGCCATACAGTGCAAACGCATCCCCCAGCCCGTCCAGGCTTTCGCCGAACAGCAACAGGCTGTCGCGGATCACGTCGATGACCTTTTGCTCGTCGTTCAAATGCGCGTCGGTGGACATCGACAGGTCCGCCAGCAGCAGGCATGCCAGGTCGCGTCGGGTGTGACGTTGCTCCTGGTACAAGCCGCGTTCGGTGCAGGCGCCGTGTTGGCGTTGCGCGTAGAAATCCACCCAGGCTTGCAGGTCCAGCTCCGCGCCCTGGGGTTGCCGGCGCAGCCATTGGCGGTCGGTGCGCAGTTGCTGGAATTGACGGCGCAGGCGCTGGGCCGGGCCGAGTAATCGGGCCGGTAACGGTTGCGGTGCATCGGCACGTGGCTGCATCAGCTGCAGATTGACGAAACCGGGTCGAAGGCATTGTTGGCGGTAGTCCCACTCGGGCAGCTTGATGCCCTCGCCGAGGGGGATGTCATCCACATCGGCGGGCGGCAGGTCGAGGTGCAGCTTCAAGCCGCCACTCTTGCGCACGCGCTGGCGCGACAGGCTCAACTGGTCGAGGTCTTCGGCGACGCGGGCGGCGTCCGGGTCCTCACTGTCGTCGGCCCAGCGATCGAGGTCGACGTGCTCGGTCCAGCTGAACAGGTTTTCCAGGCGCACCACCAGCAGGCCGCCATCACGGCCGTGATCATCCACACGGCTGGCACGTTTGGGCGCGCCCTGCTGCTCCCCGGACGGGGTGGCGAGGTCGTCGCCGTCGTCTTCAAGATCGAGGGCCTGGGGCGTGTCCAGGTGCAACGGCGGGTACAGCCATAAGGGCAACGGCCAGGCAGCGCGTTCGCTGCGGGGCAGATGGCGCACGCTGCCGGGCTCGCGCAGGGCCTTGCGCAGGGCTTTTTCCAGGGCGGCTTCAGCGGGACTCAGTCTGGCCGGGTCGGGGCGCAGCGTAATATGGGCGTCCACCAGGCGCTGGTAGCTGGGCAACAGCGCCGGGTAGCGTTGCAGCAGCAGCCAGGTCCAGCGCTGGTTGTCCCGGGCCCAATGGGTCATGGGGCCTGCATGGGCGGCCAGCAGCGCCAGCCAGCGGTACAGCTCCCGGTTCAAGGCGACGGTGGGGTACACCGCCAGGCTCGACGGCAGGCGTAGACGGTTGCCATCGCAGGAGGCCAGGGGTGCATGCTTGCAGGTGCCGGCGATGCGCATCAACAGGTTGCGGCGCAGCAGCAGGTCGCGTTCGCTGGCGGCTTCGAGGGCGATCCCGCTGGCACCGCCCAGGGCGCGAAACAATACGGCGAGGCTGCGCTGGCGGTCGACCAGATCGACCCGCGCGTGCGGAAAATCGACACTGGCGCGGCGGGTGATAAAGCGGTGCCAGGCACTGCCGACCCATTCTTCCAATTCAAGGGTAAAGGCCATGGGATGGGCTCCAACTGTTTGATGTTTGACAGGCACACTGCAGTCAAAATGTGGGAGGGGCGGTGCGACGATTCGACTTGCTCCCGATGGCGGCCTCTGGGCCGACCATTTTTTTGGATTGGACCGAGTGCATATCCATTGCTGCGGTAACGGCCACTTAGGGTTCCGCTCTTACAGCGGGTCACTTTTGGAAAAGAGCCCCAAAAGTAACCAAAAGGGCTCTTGCCCCAACACTCGGCACCTCGCCTAGGCTCGGTGTGCCCTCACTCCGGCTTGAATCCGTGGGCCGCCGTCATGGGCCATCCTTGGCCCAGGACGGCTAACCCGGCGTCCTGCCGGGTTACCCACGGATTCCAGCCTGCGTTCGGCCAGCGTGTTTGACGGGGCGCCTAGGATCAAGATCAAAAGCCAGAGCAAAAGCAGACCGAGGTCCAGCTGATATATGGAGATCCAAATGTGGGAGGGGCGGTGCGACGATTCGACTTGCCCCCGATTGCAGTGGGTCAGTACCAAATCCACCAACTGACACTCCCTCATCGGGGGCAAGCCCCCTCCCACATTTACCGAGTACACCAGGCACAACTCCGGTCGGCTCTAAGGCCGCCGCGCTTTGGCTTTTGATCTCAAATCGCCCCGTCAAACACGCTGGCCGAACGCAGGCTTTGGAGCGTGGGTAACCCGGCAGGACGCCGGGTTAGCCGCGCTGGGCCAAGGATGGCCCATCGCGGCGGCCCACGCTCCAAAGCCTTCGTTCGGGCACACCGAGCCTAGGCGAGGTGCCGAGTGTTGGGGCAAGAGCCCTTTTGGTTACTTTTGGCGCTCTTCCAAAAGTGACCCGCTGTAAGAGCGGAACCCTAAGCAGCCGTTACCGCAGCAACGGATATGTACTCCCCCCCAAAAAGCGGTCGGCCCACAGGCCGCCATCGGGGGCAAGTCGAATCGTCGCACCGCCCCTCCCACATTTGGACCGCGTTACCTTCAGTAGACGATCGGCACCGGTGCTCCAGCCATCCGGGCGCGTTGCCGGAAGCTGAACAGGTAGCAGAGCAACCCCATCAGAAAGCCCACCCCACTGACCAACCGCGCCCAGAACAGTCCCTGCAAATGCTCCACCGTGGCCATGAACGGCAAGGCCACCCCATCCACCTGCCAGCGTTGCAGCCAGACCTGCACGGCCCCGGCGGCGGTGAGGAACAGCGTGATCATCACCATCGACAGCACCATCATCCAGAAGCCCCGGATTTCGAGGGTCTGCGAACGCGCGTCCGGCGCTTCACCGATACCGCGCAGGCGGGGCATGGCGTAGCTGATCAGGGTCATCACGATCATGGCGTAGGCACCGAAGAACGCCAGGTGCCCGTGGGCGGCAGTGAGTTGGGTGCCGTGGGTGTAGAAGTTGACCGGTGCCAGGGTGTGCAGGAAACCCCACACGCCCGCGCCGAAGAACGCCGTGACCGTGGTGCCCTTGGCCCACAACGTGGCCGCGCGGTTGGGGTGCTGGCGCCGACGTTGCTTCACCATGGTGAAGGCGAACATCACCATCGCCAGGAACGGCAGCGGCTCCAGGGCCGAGAAGATCGAACCGACCCACAGCCACACCTCGGGTGCGCCGATCCAGAAGAAGTGGTGACCGGTGCCGATGATCCCGGTGATCAAGGCCATGGCGATGATCACGTACAGCCATTTCTCCACCACTTCGCGGTCGACGCCGGTGACCTTGATCAGCACGAAGGCCAGCATCGAGCCCATGATCAGCTCCCACACGCCTTCGACCCACAGGTGCACCACCCACCACCAGTAGAACTTGTCCCGCGCCAGGTTGCCGGGGTTGTAGAAGGAGAACAGGAAGAACACCGCGAGGCCGATCAGCCCGGTCATCATCACCATGCTGACGGTGGTCTTGCGGCCCTTGAGCAGGGTCATGCCGATGTTGTACAGAAAGCCCAGGCACACCACGACAATGCCCATTTTGGTGATGGTCGGTTGCTCCAGGAACTCACGCCCCATGGTCGGCAGCAGCTCGTTGTGGGTCAACTTGGCCAGCGCCGCATACGGTACCAGCAGGTAGCCGAGGATGGTCAACACCCCGGCGGCGGCGAACACCCAGAACAGGACGATCGCCAGTTTCGGGCTGTGCAGCTCGCGTTCGGCCTCCTCGGGCACCAGGTAGTAGGCCGCGCCCATAAAGCCGAACAGCAGCCACACGATCAGCAGATTGGTATGGACCATCCGCGCCACGTTGAAGGGGATCAACGGGAACAGAAAGTCGCCGATCACGTATTGCAGGCCCATGATCAAACCGAACAGCACCTGACCGAGAAACAGGATCAGGGCGAACACAAAGTAGGGTTTGGCCACGGCCTGGGATTGGAATTTCAAGTATGGATTGGCACTGCGCATGGCTCAGCCCTCCTTGTTCGGTGGCCAGTTGTTGGTATTGATCTTCGAGCTCCATTTGAGGAACTCGGCCATATCGTCCACCTCCTGGTCGCTGAGATTGAATTGCGGCATGGCCCGTCGCCCCGGTACACCCAGGGGCTGCATTTTCATCCAGGCATGCAGGAACGGCTTGAACCCTTCTTCGCCGCCCCGGCGCTTGAACACATTGCCCAGCTCCGGCGCGAAATAAGCGCCCTCGCCCAGCAAGGTGTGGCAGCCGACGCAGTTGTTGCGCTCCCAGACGCCTTTGCCGCGCACGACAGATTCGGTGAGTTGGTCGACGTTGCTGCGGGCGGGAAAGGTTTGTTCGGTGTGGTAGGTCAGGGCCAGGAAAATCAGGAAGAAGAACACGCTTCCTCCGAAATAGATATTCCTGGCCATGCCCTTGGTGAAGGTCTCTGACATGGTCGCTTCCTCATGGCTTGGCCAGGGAATGATAGGGAGGTGGGGGGTGGAAACTGCTTGATGGCGATCAAGAATTGTTGATGGTTTTGGTGGGGTATTTTTTTGGGGGTTGGGTTGGGTACATATCCGTTATTTAGGTAACGGCGGCCTATGGTTCCGCTCTTACAGCGGGTCACTTTGGAAAAGAGCCCCAAAGTAACCAAAGGGCTCTTGCCCCAACACTCGGTGCCTCGCCTAGGCTCGGCATGCCCTCACTCCGGCTTGAATCCGTGGGCCGCCGTCATGGGCCATCCTTGGCCCAGGACGGCTAACCCGGCGTCCTGCCGGGTTACCCACGGATTCAAGCCTGCGTTCGGCCAGCGTGTTTGACGGGGCGCCCAGGATCAAGATCAAAAGCCAGAGCAAAAGCAGGCTGAGGCCTGCCTGCTGGATGGAGATCCAAATGTGGGAGGGGGCTTGCCCCCGATGAGGGAGTGTCAGTTGATGGATTTGGTACTGACCCACTGCAATCGGGGGCAAGCCCCCTCCCACATTTTTAACCGAGTACACCAGACCCAACACCGGTCGGCTCTAAGGCCGCCGCGGCTTGGCTTTTGATCTGGAGTGAGGGCATACCGAGCCTCGTAAGCAGCCGCTACGCAAATAACGGATATGTACTCAGTAAAGCGACCACAACCACCCCCCACCCCAGCATCAAAAATCTCCACAACACTGGCCCGCGCCGCAACGCCATAAACCCATCCACAATCACCCACCCCTTGACCACCGCCAGCAGCAACACCGCCCACCACAACCCGGACGCCCCCGTCAGCACAGTGCCAACGCTCAGCACCACCAACATCAGCCAACACAGGATCAGCGTCCGGGAACCCGTCATACACACCTCAGCGAATCACATAGACCAGCGGAAACAACACCACCCACACCAGATCCACCATGTGCCAATACAGCACCCCCGACTCCAGCCCGCCGACCGACAGCCCGCCGCGCCAGCAGCCCAGCGCCAGCCACCCGAGAATCACCATCCCCAGCAGCACATGCAGGAAATGAAACCCCGTGAGTATCCAGTACAAGGTAAAAAACGTGCCGTGCTCCAGGCCCAGTCCGGCAGCGCCCAGGTGGGCGTACTCGCCAAGCTTGATCCCCACATACACCAGCGCCACCAACAACGCCGCGACGAACAAACCGGCGCCGCGTCGCCAGCACTGCAATCGCACCTGCTGCACCGCCAACGCGGCCAACAAGCCTGCGGTCAGCAGGCTCAAGGTCATCGCCAACCCGGTCGAGGTATCCAGCTGTGCGCGCCCGGCGGCAAACAGCTCGGGCTTGAGCGCCTGGGTCACGGCAAACGTGAGGATCAGAATCGCGAACACCAACAGCTCGGCGAGGATAAAAAACCACATCGCCAGGTCGCCTGGCAGCCGGCGCGGTTCAGGCAAAGTGCACATCCACCACGTCCATCAGCGCGGCGACGGTCTGCGGGTCGTCGCTCAGCGGTTCGGCCAGGCAGGCCAGGCAGGCTTCGCGTGGGCTCATGCCGGCGCCGATCAGGCGGGCGGTGAAGATCAGCAGCCGGGTGGAGGCCACCTCCTCCAGGTCATGCTGGTCAAGCCGACGCAGCGCCTGGCCCAGGCGCACGACCTGGGCGGCCAGCGCCACATCCACACCGGCCTCGCGGGCGACGATGCGTTCTTCGTCGGCCACCGGCGGGTAACCAAACCGCATCGCCACGAAGCGCTGGCGGGTGCTGGGTTTCATGCCCTTGAGCAGGTTCTGGTAGCCGGGGTTGTACGACACCACCAGCATGAACGACGACGGCGCCTTGAGCACTTCGCCGGTGCGTTCCAGGAACAGTTCGCGGCGTTCATCGGCAATCGGGTGCAGCACCACGGCGGTGTCCTGGCGCGCTTCCACCACTTCGTCGAGGTAGCAGATCCCGCCTTCGCGCACGGCGCGGGTCAGTGGGCCGTCCTGCCACCAGGTGCCGTCGGTGCCGATCAGGTGGCGGCCGAGCAGGTCGGCGGCGCTGAGGTCGTCGTGGCAGGCCACGGTGTACAGAGGCAGGTTCAGGCGGTGCGCCATGTGCTGCACGAAGCGCGTCTTGCCACAGCCCGTGGGGCCTTTGATCAGCACCGGCAGGTGGTGGCGCCAGGCGTGTTCGAACAGCTGCTGTTCGTTATCCAGCGGTTGGTAGAAGGGCTCGGTCATCACGCGTACTCGCAACGGGTTCGGCCCCCACGCTAAGGGCCCCTGCGACAACCTGGCAAGCACGTACAACGGCAAACTTGATCGCCGTCAAGCGAGCCTTGCGCGACTGCAACATAGTCTTGCCTGGCACTAAGAACCTGCGCTCTACCCCGCCTTCGCCGGGCATCGCAAAGGTCTTGCCTGAGGAGATATGGAATGCTGACTCGCAACAGAAAACCCTGGGTCCTGAGTCTTGCCAGCCTGAGCTGCGCCCTGGCCCTCGCATTGCCCATCAACGCCCATGGCGACGCGCCGACCGGGATGGTGAAAAGCCCCGGCGCGCCGGATATGAGCCAGGCTGAGTTCGACGCCTCCAAGCAGATTTACTTCGAACGCTGCGCCGGCTGCCACGGTGTGTTGCGCAAAGGCGCCACCGGCAAGCCGCTGACCCCGGACATCACCCAGGCCCGTGGCCAGGCGTATCTGGAAGCGCTGATCACCTACGGTTCCCCGGCCGGCATGCCCAACTGGGGCACGTCCAATGCGCTGACCAAGGCGCAGATCACCAGCATGGCCACCTTCATCCAGCACACCGCGCCCACCCCGCCGGAATGGGGCATGGCCGAAACCCTCAAGACCTGGAAAGTGCTGGTCAAGCCCGAAGACCGGCCGAAAAAACAACTGAACACCCTCAACCTGCAAAACCTGTTCTCGGTCACCCTGCGCGACGACGGCAAGATCGCCCTGGTGGACGGCGACACCAAGCAGATCATCAAGCTGATCGACACCGGTTACGCCGTGCATATCTCGCGTATCTCCGCGTCTGGCCGCTACCTGCTGGTGATCGGCCGCGATGCCAAGATCGACATGATCGACCTGTGGCCCCTGGAGCCGACCAAAGTCGCCGAGATCAAGGTGGGCATCGAGGCCCGCTCGGTGGAGACTTCGAAGTTCAAGGGCTACGAAGACAAGTACGCGATTGCCGGTTCCTACTGGCCGCCGCAGTTCACCCTCATGGATGGCGAAACCCTGGAGCCCAGGCAGATCGTGTCCACTCGGGGCATGACCGTCGATAAGCAGGAATACCACCCCGAACCCCGCGTGGCGGCGATCATCGCCTCCCACGAGTGGCCGGAGTTCATCGTCAATATCAAGGAAACCGGCAAGGTGATGCTGGTCAATTACCAGGACATCAAGAACCTCACCATCACCACCATCGACGCCGCGCCGTTCCTGCATGACGGCGGCTGGGACAGCACCCACCGCTACTTCATGACCGCCGCGAACAACTCCAACAAGGTCGCGGTGATCGACTCCAGGGAGCGCAAGCTCACCGCGTTGGTGGAGGTCGGCAAGACCCCGCATCCCGGCCGTGGCGCCAACTTCAATCACCCAAAATATGGGCCGGTATGGGCCACCAGCCACTTGGGCGACGGCGGTATTTCGGTGATCGGCACCGACCCGGTCAAGCACCCGCAATACGCCTGGAAACAGGTGGAATCCCTCAAGGGCCAGGGCGGCGGTTCGCTGTTTATCAAGACCCACCCCAACTCCCATCACCTGTATGTCGACACCACCCTCAACCCCGACGCCAAGCTCAGCCAGTCGGTGGCGGTGTTCGACATCAACCAGTTGGACAAGGGCTACACCGTGCTGCCGATTGCCGAGTATTCGGGCATCAAGCAAGGCGCGCTGCGGGTGGTGCAACCGGAATACAACAAGGCCGGTGACGAGGTGTGGTTCTCGGTGTGGAACGGCCAGACCGAAGAGTCGGCGCTGGTGGTGATCGATGACAAGACCTTGAAGCTCAAGCAGGTGATCCGCGACAAGCGCCTGATCACGCCGACCGGAAAATTCAACGTCTACAACACCCAACACGACATTTATTGAGCCCCATCAACACGAGGTCACCGAATGAAAAATATGCTCCTCGCACTGCTGGCATCCGCCGCTGCGCTCAGCCTGCAACCGGTGTTGGCACAAGACGGCCCGGGGTTGTTCAACAGCAAACCCTGTGTGGGCTGCCACACGATTGACAGCAAACTGGTGGGGCCGGCCTTGAAGGACGTCGCCGCCAAGAATGCCGGCGTGAAAGACGCAGCCACCACCCTGGCCAGCCACATCAAGAACGGCAGCCAGGGCAACTGGGGACCGGTGCCGATGCCGCCGAACCAGGTCACCGATGATGAAGCCAAGGTGTTGGCCGATTGGGTCCTGACCTTGAAATAAGCACAAGGAGCACGCCATGCAAGCATCGATGATCGGTACGGCCATGGCGCTGCTCCTGCTGATTCCCGCGCGGGCAGCGGCCACCCCGGACGCTGCCCGCCTTGAACACCTGTTGACCCAGGATTGCGGGGCCTGCCATGGCCTGCACCTCACCGGCGGCCTGGGCCCGGCCCTCACACCGCAAGCCCTGGCCCACCACAGCCGCGACAGCCTGATCGCCACCGTGACCTACGGCCGCCCCGCCCGCGCCATGCCCGGGTGGGGCCCGCTGCTGAGTGCCGGCGATATTGCCTGGCTGGTCGACCGCCTATTGCAAGGAAGCCCCCCACCATGATGCGTCCCACCCTGTTATCCCTGTGCCTGTTGCTGGGTGCCTGCGCCCAACCTGCATTGCGCGGCAGCGGCGACCTGGGCCTGGTGATCGAACGCGCCAGTGGCAGCGTACAGATTATCGAGAGCACCGGCATGACCGAACTGGCCCGTATCGAGGGGCTGGGCGACCTGTCCCACGCCTCGGCGGTGTTTTCCCGCGACCAGCGCTATGCCTACGTGTTTGCCCGCGATGGCGGGCTGACCAAGATCGACCTGCTGCGCCAACGCATCGAGCGGCGCATCGTCCAGGGCGGCAACAGCATCGGCGGCGCCATCAGCCAGGATGGGCGCCTGATCGCTGTGTCCAACTACGTGCCGGGCGGGGTCAAGGTGTTCGACGCCGAGAACCTGGCACTCATTGCCGACATCCCCGCGACGGAAATGGCCGATGGCAAGCGCTCGCGGGTAGTCGGCCTGGTGGATGCGCCCGGGCAGCGCTTCGTGTTCAGCCTGTTCGACACCGGCGAGATCTGGAGCGCCGACTTCAGCCACGGCAACCCGCCGCGTATCACCCGCTTCAAGGACGTCGGCGAGCAACCCTATGACGCGCTGATCACCGCCGACGGCCGCTACTACATGGCCGGGCTGTTCGGTGAGGACGGCATGGCCCAGCTCGACCTGTGGGACCCGGAGCGCGGCGTGGTGCGCGTACTCAAGGACTACGGCCGGGGCCAGGCCAAGCTGCCGGTGTACAAGATGCCCCACCTGGAGGGCTGGGCCGTCGCCGATGACCAGGCGTTCGTGCCGGCGGTGGGACGTCACCAGGTGCTGGTGATGGACGCGCGCACCTGGCGGCAGACGGCGGCGATCCCGGTGGCCGGGCAGCCGATCTTTGTCACTGCGCGGCCCGACGGGCGCCAGTTGTGGGTCAACTTCGCCTACCCGGACAACGACCGGGTGCAGGTGCTCGACACCGAAACCCACCAGGTGGTCGCCGACCTGCGCCCCGGCCCCGGTGTGCTGCACATGGAATTCACCGGGCGTGGCGAGCAACTGTGGCTGTCGGTGCGCGATGGCGAACAGTTGCAAGTGTGGGATCCGTACCGCCTGACCCTGCTGAAAAGCCTGCCGGCCCGGAGTCCCAGCGGGATTTTCTTCAGCCTGCGCGCGCAAAAAATGGGGTATTGAAATGGACCTTGATTCGCTCAGCCAGCAATTGATCGAACGCTTCCAGCACGGCATGCCGCTGTGCGCCGAGCCCTACCGCGAAATGGCCCAGGTGCTGGGCTGCAGCGCGGCCGAGGTGATGGCCTGCCTGCAACGCCTGGAACTGGCCGGCGCCTTGTCGCGCATCGGCCCGGTGTTCGAACACTCCCGCGCCGGCGCCAGCACCCTGGCCGCCCTGGCGGTGCCGATCGAGCGCCTGGAACAAGTGGCCGCACGGGTCAGCCAGTACCCGGAGGTCAATCACAACTATGCCCGCGAGCACCGTTACAACCTGTGGTTCGTGCTCACCGGGCCCCACCGCCAGCACCTGCAGCAGATCCTCGACGAGCTGGAGCAAGACACCGGCCTCACGCCCCTGGACCTGCCGATGCTCACCGCCTATCGCATCGACCTTGGATTCTCCCTCGGAGAGCAGCCGTGATCGCGCCACTGAACCACGAGCAGATGCTCGACCTGCGCCAGTGCCTGGAGCGCGGCCTGCCCATCGTGCCACGGCCCTACGACGAGCTCGCCGAGCAGATCGGTGCCCACCACGATCAGGTGCTGCAACAGATGCAGCAATGGCACGACCAGGGCCTGTTCCGTCGCGTCGGCCTGGTGCTCAATCACCGCGCCCTGGGCTATGTGGCCAATGCCATGCTGGTGCTGGATGTGCCGGATGCGCTGGTCGATGAAGTCGGTGCGCGCCTGGGCCGCGCGCCCGGCGTAAACCTGTGTTACCAGCGCCCGCGGCGCCTGCCGCAGTGGCGCTACAACCTGTTCTGCATGGTGCACGGGCGCGAGCGCGCGGTGGTCGAGGCGCAGATCCAGGCGTTGCTGGAGCAGCATCTGCTCAGCGACTTGCCCCACCAACTGCTGTTCAGCACCCGCGCCTTCAAGCAATGCGGTGGGCGTTTCGCGCCGCCGCCGTCACAGGTATGGGCCCATGGATGAGCTGGATCGACAACTGATCAACCGCCTGCAACACGGCCTGCCGCTGGTGCGCCAGCCCTGGCAGCAGGTGGCCGAGGAACTGCATTGCCCTGCGAGCGAACTGCTCGACCGCCTGCACGACTTGCTCGAAGACGGCATGCTCACGCGCTTCGGCCCGATGTTCGATGTCGAGCGTCTCGGCGGCGCTTTCACCCTCGCGGCGCTCGCCGTACCCGAGGCGCGCTTTGATGCGGTCGCCGAGCAGCTCAACGCCCTGCCCCAGGTGGCCCACAACTACCGCCGCGAACACCGCTGGAACATGTGGTTCGTGCTGGCCTGCGCCACCGCGCAGGAGCTGGCCGATACCCTGTCGTGCATCGAGGCCCTGACCGGGCTGGCGGTGCTCAACCTGCCGAAGGAGCACACCTACCATGTCGGTCTGTATTTCCCGGTCTGACAACACCCTGGCCCTGCAACTGGTCGCCCTCACCCAAAGCGGCCTGCCGCTGGTGGAGGACCCATGGGCCTGGCTCGCCGAGCAACTGGGCATCAGCGTCGAGTCGACCCTCGACCTGCTCAAGCGCCTGCAGGCCGAAGGCGCGATCCGGCGTATCGCCGCGGTGCCCAACCACTACCGCCTGGGCTATCGGCATAACGGCATGACGGTGTGGGACGTGGCCGATGTGCACGTGCCGCGCCTGGGAGAACTGCTCGGCGCCCAGCCGTTTGTCAGCCATTGCTACCGTCGCCCCCGGCGCCCGGACTGGCCCTACAACCTGTTCGCCATGGTGCATGGCCGCAGTCGCGAAGAAATCGACAGCTACCGCGAGCACCTGCGTTTCCTGCTGGGGGAGGCCTGCCGCGCCGACGAGATGCTGGTGAGCAGCCGCATCCTGAAAAAAACCGGCCTGCGCCTGACGCCGGCGTACTCAAAGGAATAGCCCATGCTGCGAATCAGTCAGTACCTGCGCACCCTCGCCGGTCAATGCCCGCCGCCGCGCACCTCGCCCCCTGGCAGTGAGCGGCCGCCGGTGGTGATCTGGAACCTGCTGCGGCGCTGCAATCTCACCTGCAAGCACTGCTACGCCACCAGCGCCGACAGCGTGTTTCGCGATGAGCTCGACACCCCGGCAGCATTGCGGGTGATCGACGATTTGCACGACGCCGGGGTGCGCGTGTTGATCCTGTCCGGGGGCGAGCCGCTGCTGCGCAAAGACCTCTTCGTGCTGAGTGCCTATGCCCGTGACAAAGGTTTTTTCGTCGCACTGTCGACCAACGGCACGCTGATCGATGAGCACAACATCCAGCAGATCGCCGACGCCCGTTTCGACTACGTGGGCATCAGCATCGACGGCCTGGAAGCGACCCACGACGCGTTTCGCCAACTGCACGGCAGTTTCCAGCGCTCCATGCACGCCATCCGCCTGTGCCGCGAAGCCGGGATTCGCGTGGGCCTGCGCACCACCCTGACCCAGGACAACCATGGGCAGCTGCCGCAGTTGCTGGCGCTGATGCGCACCTATGACGTGCAGAAGTTCTACCTGTCGCACCTCAACTACAGCGGGCGCGGCAAACGCAGCCGCCAACTGGATGCGCACCGGCAGATGAGCCGCGAGGCCATGGCGCTGATTTTCCAGCAGGCCTGGAGCGATATTCAACACGGCGTGGACAGCGATTTCGTCAGCGGCAACAACGACGCCGACGCCGTGCTGTTGCTGCAATGGGTGCACCAGCACCTGCCCGAACACTACCCGCAGCTTGAACACCTGCTGCATGCCTGGGGCGGCAATGCCTCGGGCAGCGGCATCGCCAATATCGACAACACCGGCGAGGTGCACCCGGACACCTACTGGTGGCAGCAATCGGTGGGCAATGTGCGCAACACCACCTTCCGCCAACTCTGGCTGGAGCAGCCCGACCCGTTGCTGCTGCGCCTGCGCGAACACCCGCGCAGCATTGGCGGGCGCTGCGCCGAGTGCCGCTGGCTGGCGATCTGCAACGGCAATACCCGCACCCGCGCCTGGGCCGATGGCGACCTGTGGGGCCCGGACCCCGGTTGCTATTTCAGCGACGCCGAGATCGCGCGCCAGCCCCTCAACCTGATCCCTTGCTCGACCACCCGGTGACACAACCGGGGGCCGCCTACCTGATGATGAACCAAGGACGTCCCATGCACACTTCAACTGCCCACTTCTCCACTGGCCTGCCAGCCAGTCTGCACAGCCCCTTGCACCCCGGCGAAGTCGCGTTGGTGGGCGCCGGCCCCGGTGACCCGCGCCTGCTGACCCTGCGCGCCTGGAGCCTGTTGATGCAGGCCGACGCGGTGGTGTTCGACCGGCTGATCAGTGCCGAACTGCTCGCGCTGATCCCGTTGACCTGCGCCCGTCATTACGTGGGCAAGGCCAGCGGTTGCCACAGCCTGCCCCAGGATCAACTCAATGAACTGCTGGCTGAGTTGGCCGACCAGGGCCAGCGGGTGGTGCGCCTCAAGGGCGGCGACCCGTTTATCTTCGGGCGCGGCGCCGAGGAGCTGGAGTACCTGCTCGCGCGCGGTATCCCGTGCCAGGTGGTGCCGGGCATCACCGCCGCCTCCGGCTGCAGCGCCTATGCCGGTATCCCGCTGACCCACCGCGAGCTGGTCAATTCGTGCCGTTTCGTCACCGGCCACCTGCAACGCGACGGCGCGTTGAAACTGCCATGGGCCAGCCTGGCCGAGCCGAGCCAGACCCTGGTGTTCTACATGGGCCTGTCGAACCTGGCACTGATCGCCGAGCATTTGGTGGCGGCCGGTTTGCCCGGGGACACACCGGCCGCCCTGATCAGCAACGGTGCACGCGCCGATCAACAGGTGGCCCGTGGCACCCTGCGCCAGTTGCCCACCCTGGCCGCCGACTGCGAACCCGGCGTACCGACGCTGACGGTGATCGGCCACGTCGTCAACCTGTTTGCCGACGCCGCCCTGCACTTCCCCGCCAGCCTGGCACCGGCCCGTGAAGCGGTGGCGGTATGAAACGCCTGCTGCTGGTGCCGCTGCTGTGGGCGACGGCCGCACACGCTACGCCCGCGCAGGACTACCGCCAGTATTGCGAAAGCTGCCACGGGCTTAATCGCATCGGCGCCACCGGCCCGGCGCTGCTGCCGGAGAGCCTGGGGCGAATCAAGCCGGATGAAGTGCGCAAGGTCATCGAACAAGGCCGGCCCGCCAGCCAGATGGCCGCGTTCAGTGCGCAACTGAGCGCCGCGCAGATGGATGGGCTGGCGCAGTTTCTGCAACAGCCGCCTGACTCACCGGCGACGTGGAACGAGCATGACATCCGCACCAGCCACAGCGTGCTGGCGGACCTGCGCCAATTGCCGAGCACGCCGCAACATCACGCCGACCCGCTCAACCTGTTTGTGGTGGTGGAGTCCGGCGACCATCACATGGATATTCTCGACGGCGACACCTTTGCCGTGCTGGACCGTTTCCCTACCCACTTCGCGGTGCACGGCGGGCCGAAATTCTCCCCGGACGGACGCTTTGTGTACTTCGCCTCGCGGGACGGCTGGATCAGCCAGTACGACCTGCACAACCTCAAGTTGATCGCCGAGATCCGCGTGGGCCTCAACACCCGCAACCTGGCGGTGAGCAAGGATGGCCGCTGGGTGCTGGCGGGCAATTACCTGCCGGGCAACCTGGTGCTGCTGGATGCGCGCGACCTGTCGCTGGTCAAGACCCTGGACACCGGCTCACGGGTCAGTGCGGTGTACACCGCGCCACCGCGCAACAGCTTTATCGTCGCGCTCAAGGACGTGAACGAGGTCTGGGAATTGTCCTATGCCGATGCTCGGCCCAGTTTCGAGCCCCGGCGCATCCAGGCCCAGGATGTGCTCGATGACTTCTCGTTCTCGCCCGATTACCGCCAACTGATCGCCACCTCACGCAAGGCCGGCGGCGGCCAGGTGATCGACCTGGGCAGCGGCCGCGTGGTCACCGATATCCCGCTGTCCGGTATGCCGCACCTGGGCTCGGGGACGTATTGGCAACGCAACGGACAATGGGTGTTTGCCACGCCGAATATCAGCAAGGGGCAAATCTCGGTGATCGACCTCAAGACCTGGAGCCTGATCAAACAGATCCCCACCCTCGGGCCGGGCTTTTTCATGCGCAGCCATGTGAACTCGCGCTATGTGTGGAGCGACGTGTTTTTCGGGCCGGACAATGATGCGATTCACCTGATCGACAAGCAGACCCTCGAGATCGCCCACACCCTGAGGCCAGTGCCGGGCAAGACGGCAGCCCATGTGGAATTCACCCGGGATGGGCGGTATGTGTTGCTGAGCATCTGGGCCACGGAGGGGGCGCTGATTGTGTATGACAGCCAGACGCTCGAGGAGGTGAAGCGCATTCCCATGAATAAGCCGTCGGGCAAGTACAACGTGGGCAATAAGGTGGAGTTTGCGGAAGGGACATCGCATTGAACACGGGTGACAGGCAGGAAGCAGCCGGGTCATAGAGCGCATGGGCACCGCCGGTCCCCTGTGGGAGATGTCGAGCTTTAGCGAGGCTTCGATGGCGGTGGCACTGCCGGCAGAGAGGTTGGCTGACCCACCACTATCGGGGGCAAGCCCCCTCCCACATTTGGTCGCGGTTGGCAGGTAGAAAGTGGCCCGGCTGTAGATCTGATGGGCGCCGCTGATCCCTGTGGGAGATGTCGAGCTTCAGCGAGGCTTCGATGGCGGCGGCACAGTTGGTAGAGGTGTTGGCTGACCCACCGCCATCGGGAGCAAGCCCCCTCCCACATTTGATCGCGGTTGGCAGGTAGAAAGTGGCCCGGCTGTAGATCTCGTGGGCACCGCTGATCCCCTGTGGGAGATGTCGAGCTTTAGCGAGGCTTCGATGGCGGCGGCACAGCTGGTAGAGGTGTTGGCTGACACACTGCTAACGAGGAGTGTCAGACGGTACGGGAGAATTGGCCTTTGTGGGCGCCGCCCAGGTAGGCGTCGAAGGCCATGGCCACGCTGCGCACCATCAGTTGGCCCTTGGGCAGCAGTTGCAGCGCGTCGTCCTGGACCAGTAATAAGCCGTCCGCCACTTGCTCGTCCAGCTGCGTCAACGCTTGGGCAAAATACTCATTGAACCGAATGCCATGGGCCGCTTCCACCTGGGCGACATCGACGCGGCCGTCGCACATCAACCCATTGATCACCTCGCGGCGCAGTACGTCATCGGGGTTGAGCCGGTAACCGCGCTGCACCGGCAACATGCCCGCATCGATGCGCGCGTAGTACTGGGACAGCTCCTTGACGCTCTGGCTGTAGCTGTCGCCGACCTTGCCGATGGCCGATACGCCCAGGCCGATCAGGTCGCAATCGGCATGGGTGGAGTAGCCCTGGAAGTTGCGTTGCAGGCTGCCGTTGGCGCGGGCCAGTGCCAGCTCATCGTCGGGCAGGGCGAAGTGGTCCATGCCGATGTAGATGTAACCGGCCTCGGTGAGGCGGCGAATGGTCAGTTCCAGCAGCTCCAGCTTGCGCGCCGGGGGTGGCATGTCTTCGGGACGGATCATGCGCTGGGCGCGGATCTGGCTCGGCAAGTGTGCGTAGCTGTAGGCGGCCACGCGGTCGGGCCGCAGGGCGATCAGCTTGCTCAGGGTCACGTCGAAGCTGGCCACGGTTTGCAGGGGCAGGCCGTAGATCAGGTCGACACTCACCGACTTGAAGCGTGCCTCGCGGGCCGCCGCCACCAGTTGCAGGATCTGCGCTTCGCTTTGCACGCGATTCACGGCGGCCTGTACGTCGGGGTCGAAGTCCTGCACGCCGAAACTCAGGCGATTGAAGCCCAGGCGGCGCAGGGTGTTGATGCGCTCGAGGCTGATGGTGCGCGGGTCGACCTCGATGGAGAACTCATGGGCGTCGCTGTCATCCAGGCTGAAGTTGTCCGCCAGGCAGGCCATCAGTTCGGCCAGTTGCGCATCGTCCAGATACGTCGGGGTGCCGCCGCCCAGGTGCAACTGGGTCAGGCGCCGCGAGCGCTCGAACAACGCGCCCTGCATCTGGATCTCGCGCTTGAGGTACGCCACATACTCGACGGCGCGATGGGTCTTGCGGGTGATGATCTTGTGGCAGCCGCAGTAGTAGCAAAGGCTCTGGCAGAACGGAATGTGGATGTACACCGACAACGCCTTGGGCGCGGCGAGTTGGTGACTGGCGCGCACGGCCTGGTGATAGTCGTCCAGGGCAAACGCGCTGTTGAACTGCGGCGCGGTCGGGTACGAGGTGTAGCGCGGCCCCGGGCGGTCGTATTTGTGCACCAGGGCACGGTCGAACTCAAACGCCGTCATGGTCGATCACCTCGTCGTTGGCGCTGACGGGGGTGGTCAGGGGCTGGGTGACGTACAGACGCGCCGGGTCGGCGGTTTCGTGAAACCCGCCACAACAGGTGGCGAGCTGGCCGTTGCTCAGCTGAGCGCAGTACTCACGGGCATCCAGGGTGTTCTGGACACACAGCGTGTCGATCTGGCTGATGGCCCCCAGGCCAAAGCCGATGTGATCGCAGTAGCCGTGCAGGGTGAAGCCTTCGCAATTACGGCTGAGGCGGCCGCGCTCCTGGGCCTGTTTGAGGTCATCGTCGGTGCGGGCGAACTGGCCCAGGCCGATGTAGTGGTACCCGGCGGCGGCCAGGTGTTCAAAACCGCTGCGGCGCATCGCGCGTTTATCCGCCGCGCTGCAAAATGCCTGGGATTGCCGGCCCTGGTAGCGCACCGGTGGCTGGGCGTAATCGAACAGTTGCAGGCGGTCAGGCTCCAGGGCGATCAGGCTGGCCAGTTTCTGCTCGAAACTGGCCGGCGTCTGCCAGGCATGGCCGTAGCCGAGGTCGATGTTCACTGAGCGAAACCCGAAGGTCCGCGCCGCATCCACCAGCGACTCGATGGGCGCCGGGTCCTGATAGCGTGCCTGGGACAGCGGCCCGTCCCGGTTGGCGTCGGGCACGCCGATGCTGGCGTGGTTGAAACCCTGGTCGCGCAACAGGCCCATGGTGGCCCAGTCGATGTGCCAGGGGTCGAGGTCGATTCGGTAGTCGCCACGGTCGTGGTCGAGAAAGTTGAAGCGGCTGTGCAGGTGTTCCAGCACCGTGCACACCTGCTCGATCGTCGGTGTGGTGCCGCGCAGGTGAAAGTGCTCGACTGGTTGGCGCGGGCCGAGCTGGCAGCCGATCAGCTGGATTTCCTGGGTGAGGCTCTGCAGGTACTCAGCGCCGGCATCGCTTGCCGGCCAGTGCAGGTTCAGCGCCAGGGGCCGCTGGCGCTGGCGGCTGTCGCGCAGGGCGCGCAGCAGGTCGAGCGAGCCGACGCCGGCATGGAAGCGGCGCGTGTCCGTCTGGCACGCCAGGTCCAGCACGCCCTGGTCCTGACGAAAGCGGGTGGGATGAAGATGGGTGCGCATGGCGGACTCCGGAACGGGCGGCGGTGGTCCATTGTCCGGTGCGACCGCTGCGCGCACCTTGATATGCATCAAGGTCGTTACCAGCTGAGGTAAAACATGCCCTTGGCCAGCAGCACAATGGCGACCATGTGCACAAACAAGCTCAGGTGAATGAAATGGCTATAGCGCGCACTGACCTTGCCCCGGCGCATCCGCGCCATGGTCACCAGGAAGTGCAGCAGCACACTGGCGGCCAGGATCAACTTGAGGCTCAGCAACGTGCCGAACGCGGACGCCAGCGGGGCCGACAACGCCGGCAGGTAGCGCAGCCAGACCATGCCGAGCCCGGCGCCGAACAGCACCAGCAACACCCACGGCATCAACACCCGGGCACGCCGGGCGACGCCCTGCTCCACCAGCACCGTCACCCGCATCGGCAAGTGCTGGTGCAGGTGCCCGAGGATCAGCACTTCGAAGAACACCGTGCCGATAAAGATCAGCGCGGCGAACAGGTGGGCCAATAGCAACAGGAGGTAGAGCATGCAAGCCTCGCAGAGGGACCGGCCGTGGGGAGCCCAGTGTGCGGGCTGGCGCACGGGGCGGCCTTGATGCCGGTCAAGCGTTGCTCCTGCCGGGCTTACAGCAACGGCAGGCTGTAGCTGACGATCAGCCGCGTCTCATCCTTGTCGGCGGTGTCATTGCCGCGCAGCACGGCGCTGCGCCAGGTCAGGCCCAGGCCCTTGAACGTGCCCGTGGGGATCACGTAGTCGACACGCACATCGCGCTCCCACTCGCTGTTGTCGCGACGCGCCGCGCGGATGTTGCTGCCGTGGATATAGGTCACGCTCGACTTCAGGCCCGGAACGCCCAGGCCGGTAAAGTCATAGGTGTAGTTACCCACCGTCGCCTGTTCGCCGGCGTTGACGAACTTCAACGACTGGGCGTTGGTGATCAGGTACAGCGAACGGCCCTGGCCCTGGTTGATGTGGGGAAAGTCACTGGCGCCGGTGGTTTTCTGATACCCCAGGCCCACGGAATGCCCGTGCACGCCATAGGTCAACATCGCGCTCCACAGGCGGTTGTCGACCTTGCCCGAGTTGACGCCCGGCGCGTAATACCCGGAACTCACATAGCCTTCATCGCGCCCGGCGGCGCTGCCGTTCTTGCCGTCGGCGGTGCTGTAGAAGTAACGCAGATCGGTCTTGAGCTGCCCCACCGGCAACTGCCAGTTGTGCACCAGGCCGACGAAATGCTGCTGGTAGAAATTCTCCAGGGTCGCGTAGTAGTACTGCACTTGCAGTTGCCTGCTGACGGCGTAATCCACCCCGCCGTAGTAGAACTGGTTGCTGAACCGGCCCTTGGCCGGGTCGTTGGCCCCGGCGATCGACAGGCCCTGGCCGTTGCTGGAGTTGCGGTCGAGCACCTGCTCCATTTTGCCGGCGATCAGGTTGAAGTCCTTGAGGTCCCTGGAGTCGACCTGATAGCCACGGAACGTCTGCGGCAACAAGCGGCCGTCTTCGGATATCAGCACCGGCATCTTCGGCATCAGGGTGCCGACCTTGAGCTGGGTTTGCGAGATGCGCACCTTGCCGGTGGCGCCGGTCTTGCTGAAGTCATGGGCGGCCTTGCCATCGGACAACGGGAAGACGCTGCCGGGGGTGTTGTCTTCACCGGCCTTGCCGGCGCGCCCCGAGGCATCCAGGCGCAGGCCATACATGGCCTGCAGGTCCAGGCCGAAGCCCACCAGGCCCTCGGTGAAACCGGACTGGTAGTTGAACATGAAGGCCTGGCCCCACTCTCTGTCCGACGGCGCCCTGGTGTTGCGGGTGTCCTGGTTGTAATAGAAATTGCGCAGGTCGAGGGTGGCTTTGCTGTCATCGATAAAACCCGATGCAGCCGCCTGCTGCGCGGCGCCGAAGGAGACGGCGAGCGCCAGGCACGTGGTGTGTTTCATGAAGGCTCCGTGAAGTGATTGAGGCGACCCCGTTACAGCCCAACCCTGTTGTTTGTCGGTCGGGTGGTGCTGCATTCAACGGGTGCGCGCACGGTATAGCCTTGGGCCTTGGGGAAACAGCCGCTAAAACCGTCAATCACTGTTGCGGTTTACGTAACAATCCCGCTCATTCAAGGCACCGGTAACCAGCCCTGGAAGACCCCTGGGGAGGCGAGCGCACACCAGGCAAAATCCCATTGCGTGGCGGGCAGTGCCTGTTGTTCGGCGGCGGCACTGCGCGCGCCCTTCCAATCGAACACCGTCAGGCCTTGCCAGGCCAGGACCACTCCCTGGGCCTGACTGTCATCCGTACTGATCCAACGCGCCGCCGCAGCGGCCATGAAGGTTTCGATGGGCTCTTCATCAATCTGCCCGCGATACGGCGACGCCAGCAGCCAACGGCACAGGTTCAGGTGCCATGTCCAGTCCTGGGCCGGCTGGTTGCGATAGGCCCAGGTCATGAAGCTGCGAAACAGGTTCAGGCCCTCGGGCGGGTCGAGCTTTAGCAGCGTCGGGCAGATGTCGAACAGGGTGTGCCAATACGGCAACAGGCGTGCATCCAGGTGCACAAAGCAGCGGGCATTGCTCGGGTAGTCCGGGCGTGCCGGTTCCGCGCGCGGGCGACGGGACGCCTGGCTGACCAGACGGCTGGCGCCGGCAGGCAAGTGATGGTTCATAAAGCGCACTCACAGTCGTGACGATAGAACGCCCCCTGTTCACAGGAGGCCCAAGGCACACGTCAGAATGCGGGGGATGCGCGGGGGTTGGCCGAGGGCCAGGAATAACGCGGCGGCGCCTTGTTGCGCCGCTCATGGGCCGGGCGTGGGGCCTGCCCCAGGCCCAGCAACCAGGCCAGGCCGATCAGGAACACCAGCGCGACGGTCACGGCGTTGCACACCGGGCAGGCAAAGTAGTTCGAGATGTTACTGGAAGACGGCGCGCCCAGCCCTTTGTCGGAAAGTGGCGCCTGTTGGCCGTCCACTGCGCAGAACGCGCCACCGATGCCATTGAGCTGCTGGCCGGTCATCTGGCCATGGCCCAAACCGCACACGAACAGGTTCATCAGCACGCAGAAGTACAGGGTCCAGACGATCAGGGAACGGTCGGGGCGGCTCGATTTCATGGCGGCGACTCTACCACCAGCGGTGCAAAAGGATGAAATCCAGCGTGCCCCTGTGGCAGAACGTCGCAGATTACGCAGGCTGGCCAGGGTTGGTAGACTTGGCGCCCTCCTCGTTTACTCCTATTCAAAGCCCGCCGAGTTGATTTCGCGCAATGCGGGCGTTTCACAGGATGCACCGTTGATGAGTACGTTATTCACCCGCCGCAAGGTCCTGACCGGCATGGGCCTGTTGGGCCTGGGCCTGCTGGCCGGTTGTGACAACAGCCCCAAGTTGAACTTCAAGTACGGCAAGGACTTGAGCGACAAGATCATGGGCCGCACCTTCAAGCTCAAGAACACCGAGGGCGACACCGTCACCCTCAGTTCCTACCGTGGCCTGATGCCGGTGGTGTTCTTCGGTTTCACCCAGTGCCCGGCCGTGTGCCCGACCACGCTGGCCCGCGCCGCCCAGGCCAAGAAGCTGATGGGCCGTGACGGCGAGATCATGCAGGTGATCTTTATCACCCTGGACCCGGAACGCGACACGCCGCAGATCCTCGACAAGTACGTCAAGGCCTTCGACCCCAGCTTCGAAGCGCTGTACGGCACCCCGGAAGAAATCGCCGTGGCCGCCAAGGAGTTCGGGATCTTCTATGAAAAGATCCCCGCCGGCGACACCTACACCCTGTCCCACACGGCCACCAGTTTTGTCTTCGACACCCGTGGCAACCTGCGCCTGGGGTTGCAGGCATCCCTTACCGCTAAAGAGTGCGCAGAAGACCTGCTCACCGTCATGGAGGTCTGCTAATGACTGCCGTTCAACACCTCAAGCGCTTCACCCTCAGCCTCGCCCTGCTGGGTTTCGCCGCCCACGCCAGCGCCCAGGTGCAAGTCACCGACGCCTGGGTGCGCGCCTCGGTGCCGGGCCAACCGTCCAGCGGCGCGTTCATGACCGTGACCGCCGACAGCGACAGCAAGCTGCTCAGCGTGGCCTCGCCGGTGGCCAAGGACGTACAGATCCATGAAATGAGCATGAAGGACGACGTGATGCGCATGGGCCCGGTGGACGCGGTGGCCCTGCCGGCGGGCAAGGCGGTCAAGCTCGACCCGGACGGCTACCACGTGATGCTGATGGGCCTGACCGGCCAGATCAAGGAAGGCGACCAGGTGCCGCTGACGTTGACCGTGGAGAACGCCAAGGGCGAGAAGCAGACCGTTGAGGTTCAGGCCAAGGCGCGTGGGCTGGATGGCATGGACCATAGCAAGATGCATTGATGCAGCGGATTGGGGGGGGGCCTGTTCCTGTGGTGAGGGAGCTTGTTCCCTCACCACAAAGGTCCCCCTTCAATCCACGATAAATAGCTTCGCCCCGACACTCGTCGAGGAACGATGCGCCTCCATGTCATTGCCCACCTGGTAACTCATCCCGGCCGTCAGCGTGAACCGGCGGCCGTCTTCCAGCTCGGTGTGCAACTCGCCTTCCAGGCACAGCAGCACATGCCCGCGCCGGCACCAGTGATCGGCCAGGTAGCCGGGGCTGTAATCCACCCTGCGCACGCGGGTGGTGCCGAAGTGGCAGGTGCGCCATGAGGCACTGCCGCTGACGCCGGGGTGAAGCTCGGGTTCGAGGGTGGACCAGTCGGTGATGCCAAACGGGACAGCGGTGAGTTCCATGGTTTGCTCGGTCGTCAGTTAACGTGGCCTGAGGCTATCCACCTGACAACGTTCGCGATAGACACAGATCCCATGGTTTTGTGGGATACAGGCGAGCGTGCTTGTTATCCTGCCCACCCTGCTCCCAAGGACGCGCGCTGATGCAGATCGACCCCGCCAATATCCTGTTTGAGACCGAGCACTGGCTGCTCAACCATCACCTGGCTTCGAAGCTGCCGGGTTACCTGATGCTGGGTGCCAAGGCGCCTGTTGATTCCCTCGCCGACATGTCGGATGCAGCGCTGGCCGAACTGGGTGGACTGCTGGCGAAAACCCAGCGGGTCATGGAGGCGCAACTCAAGCCCAAGTGGTTGTATATCAGCCGCTATGGGCATCTGCCGGGGTTCCCGCTGCACTTTCATTTCATCCCGGTGTATGACTGGGTGGAGGAAGCATTCTGGCGGGATGAGCGCTATCGGCGGTTGCAAGGCTTGGGTTCCCAGGACCTGGCAAAAACGCTCACCGATGGCGCGGAACTGACGCTGTTTGTGTGGCGGGAGTTTGGTGAGAGCCTGATCCCACCGGTGATCCACGGGCCTTCACTCGCGCAGGTTATCGGCAACTTGCGCGTGCATTTGCGTCACTGATGCAGGTGTTTTTTCATCGGAATACACGCCAACTGCAACCCCGACGGCGAGTGATAAATCGCCTGTTCATCCCCCACGTAGCCGCACGCGCGATAAAAACTCGCGGCATTCAACGTCGCGTCCAGCACCACCTCTTCAATCGCCAGTTCCCGCGCGACCTGCTCAAGGTGATCCAGCATCGCCTTGCCATACCCGCGTCCGGTGAATGCGGGCAACACGAACAGCGCGCCGACTTCGTTGTTGGCCAGGTCGAGCATGCCGGTGGCCACCGGTTCACCGTTCAACCAGCCCAGGTAGAACGGTTTGTCCATCAGCGCGCTGTAGCCGTCCTCGGCCTTGCCACGGGTCCAGAGCGCCATTTGTTCGGCGGTGTAGGCGCCGATGCATTGGCTGCGGATGGCTGCGCGGCGGATGTCAAAAGCGGCGTTGGCGTCGGTGGGGGTGGCGCGTTTTATTTCCAGCATGGGGTCCTTCCTTCATGGATTTCCGTTGCCCACCCGGGTGAATGAATAACGGAGGTGAGGGAGCTTGCTCCCGCTTTGGCGGGCTCCACACTGCCTCTTGAATGCCGTGCCCCTGACCAACATACATCGAAAACAGCACCCACCACCAAGCCTGGCGCAGACAAAACTGTGGGAGGGGGCTTGCCCCCGATAGCGGTGGATCAGTTATAGATGGGCTGATTGACACGCCGCCATCGGGGGCAAGCCCCCTCCCACAATTTCGATCGGTGTTCTGCGCAGAGTCCCAGCGAGGCCGTTATGATGTGGACTTTCGCTCAACGCCCCAGGAAACGCCTATGCCCGCCCTCACCTTACGCAACGCCCTCCCCGCCGACGCCGCCCGTTGCTACGAGATTGAAATCACCGCCTACGAGGGCGACGAAGCCGCGACCCTGGAAAAGATCGCCACGCGTATTGCGCTATACCCGCAAGGCTTTTTGATCCTGGAGGCCGATGGCAAGGTGGCAGGTTTTATCAACAGCGGTTGCGCCCATGACGTGGTGATGTCGGACGAGGCCTTCAAGGAACTGGTGGGGCATTCGGCCGAGGCGCCGAATGTGGTGATCATGTCGGTGGTGGTCGACCCGACACATCAGGGCAAGGGGTATTCCAAGGTGCTGATGAGCGAGTTCGTGCAGCGCATGCGCGCGATGGGCAAGCGCACGATTCACCTGATGTGCAAGGAACGGCATGTGCCGTTGTACACCCGCATGGGCTACACCTATGTCCAGCCGTCGCCCTCGGATCATGGCGGCATGGCCTGGCATGAAATGCTGATGACGCTTTAACCCACGGAGGGTTTTGCAATGACCGCAGCGCTTATTGAAGTCAGCGACCAGGCCAATCCCGACGCCGAGCGTATTCTCGGCAGCGGCCTGGCTGCGTTCAACGAAGGTATCGCCGGCTACAACGACCGCCTGCCACTGACGGTATTGCTCAAGGATCCCGATACCCGGCAGACCGTCGGCGGCATCACCGGCAAAACCACCCTGGGCATGGCTTTTCTCGACCTGTTCCACCTACCCGAGGCCCTGCGCGGCACGGGCCTGGGCAGCCGGTTGCTGCACGCTTTTGAGCACGAAGCCCGGCGTCGCGGCTGCGCGAACGCGGTGCTCTATACCCTCAGTTTTCAGGCCCCGGGCTTTTATGAAAAGCATGGGTGGGTGCGGTTCGGGGAGGTCCCGTGTGAACCGGCAGGCAGCAGTCGCGTGTTTCTATCCAAGCGGCTGTAACGTCCAGGGCTTTGCCAGGCAGCCGTTTGCAGCCGGGCGTCAGGCCGAACAACCGCCGGTTACCAACTCCCCGACGCCCCGCCACCGCCACTGGAACCACCGCCCCCCGAGGAACTGCTGCTGGAGCTGGAGCCGCTGGAACCCGAACCGGAGCCACCGCCCGAGCCGGACCCCGAGCCGGAACTGGCAATGCTCTGCACAAACACGATAAACGCCACGAAGGAGGCCACTGGAATCGCCACGATCCAGCCCTGATACCCGTGCCCCAGCAGTGTCCCCGCAGCGACGTAGATGGCCATGACTGCCAGCGCACGCAGGAGGAAAAAGCGCGGGCGCTTTTTCCAGGATGCCCTGATGACGAAGAACAACCCGAGGTACAAGCCCAGCACCAACGCCGCGCCAAACGGCCACACCAGCCAATGGATATAACTGACTTCCACGAACCGGTTGGCGATCACCACCCCGGCGATGTAGGCCAACAGCCCTATCACGCAGTAGAACGCCGTGCGCGCCAGCCACAAGGCGCCGAAGGTGGCGCCGCCGATCAGGAGGGTCAGCGGCAGTACCAGCAGGTACATCGGCCATTCCCGGCCACCGGCGAATACCACCAGCGCCACGGTAACGACTGCCGTGGCGATCAACGCCCCCCGCCAGCCCAGCTTGCGCGCCGCAACCAGCACGCCACCGACGGCACCGCACACGAACGCCAGCAATACCGCAAGCGCCTCAAGACTGCCGCCGTGCCCGGCCACCTGCGGCAAGTCACCGCCATCCACCAGGACAACCAGGTCGTTCACGCCCTGCTCGACACCGCCGGCATAGTCGCCCTGGCGAAAGGCCGGGGTGATGTGTTCTTCAATAATCCGGTGGGCCAGCAGGTCGGTCACCGTGCCCTCCAGGCCGTAGCCCACCTCGATGCGCACCTTGCGATCGTCCTTGGCCACCACCAGCAGGATGCCGTCGTTGACATCCTTGCGCCCCAGTTTCCAGGCGCGGAACAGTTGGTTGGCGTAGTCCTCGATGCTCGCGCCACGGGTGGTGGGCACCAGCAACACCGCCACCTGCGCGCCTTTGCGCTGCTCAAGGGCGGCGAGTTGGTCTTGCAGACGGGTGGTGGTGCCGGCGTCGAGGGTGTTGGTGAGGTCGATCACCCGCTGGTCGAGGGCTACGCCGATGGGCGACGTCTCGGCCTGGGCGGTGATAAACAGGCCGGCGGACATCAATACCAGCAGACTCAAGACGGATTGCCGCAACCACCGCATCATGTTTGTTACCTGAAGTTTCTTCCTGAAGGCGCCGACTTTACCCTATCGGCGCTATAACGCGTGACCCAAAGCCATCGACTATCTAAACTGCAGCACACCTAGCAATACGCCATAACTTCGAGATCCCCATGGGCCTACTCCAGCGCAACAACGTCAACGTGATGGGTGACGGGCCCTCGACCCTGGTGTTTTCCCATGGTTTCGGCTGCAACCAGGCCATGTGGAACTACCTTGCGCCGCAGTTCAAAGAGCGTTTTCGCGTGGTGATGTATGACCTGACGGGCGCAGGCCTGTCCGACCTCAACGCCTTTGACAAGGCCAAGTACAGCGCGCTGGACGGCTATGCCCGCGACTTGAACGAGATCATCGAGGCCTTTGCCGAGGGCCCGGTCATCCTGGTGGGACACTCGGTCAGTGCCATGATCGGCACCCTCGCCGACCGCCTGGCCCCCGGCCGTGTCGCCGCCCATGTGATGATCGGCCCGTCGCCACGCTATATCGATGACGATGGCTACGTGGGCGGTTTCAAGCGCGCCGACATCGACGACCTGCTCGACACCCTCGACAGCAACTACCTCGGCTGGTCCAGCGCCATGGCCCCGGTGATCATGGGAGCCCCCGGCCAACCGGCGCTGAGCGACGAGTTGACCGAGAGTTTCTGCCGCACCGAGCCGGAGATCGCCAGGCAGTTCGCGCGCGTGACCTTTATGTCGGACAACCGCCAGGACGTGATCGGCCTGCCCACCCCGGTGCTGATCCTGCAATCGAGTGACGACCTGATCGCCCCGGTGGCCGTGGGTGAATACCTGCACAGCGTGCTGCCCAACAGCACCTATTGCCTGGTGGACAACGTCGGCCATTGCCCGCACATGAGCGCGCCGCAGGCCTGCGCGGCGGCCATGGATGCCTTCCTCGCGCCGTGGATGGCAGCACGTGCCGGCTGATCTGTTCGACAGCGCCGCCTGCGCCCTGGCCGTCACCACGGAAGATGGCACGATCCTGCAGGCCAACGCACGCTTCAGAGACTGGCTGGGGTTCAGCATCGCCGAGCTGCAGGGCCGGCGTTTCCAGGACCTGCTGAGCATGGGCGGGAGGATCTTCCACCAGACTCACCTGGCGCCCATGCTGCGCATGCACGGCAGCGTCACCGAGGTGAAGCTGGACCTGTTGCACCGCGACGGCCACAAGCTGACCGTGCTGCTCAACGGCAACAAACGCGAACAGGCCGGCTCGGTGGTGTACGACCTGGCGCTGTTCGGCACCACCGACCGCGACAAGTACGAGCGCGAGCTGCTCAACGCGCGCCACCTGGCCGAAGCGCTGTTGCAGGAAAAAACCGCCACCGAAGTCGCGCTGCAACAAGCCCAGGCCGAACTGAACGAGGCCTATGCCATCGCCCAGCGGCGCGCCCTGTTTGCCGAGCAGATGGTCGCGATTGTCAGCCATGACCTGAAAAACCCGCTCACGGCGATCCGCATGGCCTCGGACTTTCTCAGCCGTGGCGAACGCACGCCCAAGGAGCGCCAACTGCTGGGGCACATCGGCCAGTCCTCCGAGCGCGCGCAACGGATGATCGCCGACCTGCTGGACTTTACCCAGGCACGGGTCGGCCAGGGCATCACCATCAAGGCGGCGCCGCTGGACCTGCACGAGGTGATCCATCGCGCGGTGGACGAACTGCGCGTGGCGTTCCCCAAGGCAACGCTGAAGCATCACGCACAGGGCCGTGGCGACGCCTGCCTGGATGCCGATCGCGTGCAGCAAATCATCGGCAACCTGGTGGCCAACAGCGTGGCCTATGGCGATCCGCAACAACCGATCACCATCACCTCGCGCCTGGGTGCCGGCGCTTGCGAAGTGGCGGTGCACAACCACGGCACGGCGATTCCGGCAGGTTTGCTGGCCGGGCTGTTCGAGCCCATGACCCGTGGCACCGACCAGGGCAGCGACGTGCGCAGCGTGGGCCTGGGCCTGTATATCGTGCGGGAGTTGGCCAAGGTCCATGGCGGCGATGTGGCGGTGAGTTCCTGTGCCACGGCCGGCACCACCTTCACGGTGACGTTTCAGAACAGGTAGGCGCTGCCCTGCATGATCGGCTCCACACTGCCCGTCAACACCACACCGCCCTGCGCGTCCCAGTGCACCGTGACCGTACCGCCGTCGCACTGCACCTGCACCGTGGCATCCAGCAAGCCACGGCGAATGCCATTGACCACCGCGCCGCAACAGCACGAACCGGAACCCAGCGGCACGCCGCCGCCACGCTCCCAGATGCGCAGGCGGATATGCCCACGGTCGAGCACCTGCACGAAATGCACATTGGTCCTGGCCGGGAACAGCGGGTGAATTTCCAGCGCCGGGCCGACGGCGGCCGGATCGATGGCGTTGATGTCGGCCACAAAAAACGTGCAATGGGGGTTGCCCATGCTGCACGCCGCCGGGTTGCCCGGCAGCGGTAACGTAACCGTATCCATGGCCTCGGCCAGCGGCACGGCCGCCCAGTCCAGGGACGGCGCGCCCATGTTGACCGACACTTGACGATCCGCTACCCGCACGCAGGTCAGCAGGCCCCGGTCGGTGCGCAGCACAACCGAATCGCTGCGGGTTTCATGCATCAAACGGTCGGCCACCCCACGCGTGGCGCTGCCACAGGTTTGCAGCGGCGTGCCGTTGGGGTTCCAGAACTTGATGCGCGCAGCGGCGTCTTCGCAGTCGAGCACCACGGCCAGTTGATTGAAGCCAATGCCGGTGTGGCGATCGCCCAGGCGGCGGGCGACCTCGGGGGTGACAGGGTCGTCCAGGCCACGGCGGTCGATGATGATGAAATCGTCGCCGTGGGCGTGCATCTTTGTGAACGGCAAGGTCATGGGCTGTCCTGGGGTCGACCGGTGGGGGAACGGGAGGATACCCTGAACCGCCCCACCCTTATCGAGAGTCAAGCATGCTTATCGTCTTCAGCGGCCTGCCCGGCACCGGCAAGACCACGATTGCCCGCGAGTTGGCGCGCCAGACCGGTGCGGTTTACCTGCGCATCGATGTGATCGAACAGGCGATTCGCGACGCGGGCGTATTGGCAGGTGATGTCGGTGCCAGCGGCTACGGCGTGGCGAATGCGCTGGCGCTGAGTAACTTGCAGTTGGGCCATAGGGTCGTCGCCGATTGCGTGAATCCGGTCGAGGAAAGCCGGGCAGCCTGGGCAGCGACGGCCGCGACGGCAGACGTGGCGCTGGTCAATATTCAGGTGGTGTGTACAGACGCACAGGAACACCGGCGCCGGGTGGAAACCCGTACGGGCGACATTCCTGGGTTGACGCCGCCGACTTGGCAGTCGGTATCGACGCACGAATACGAGCGCTGGGGCCAACCCGTGTTGACCCTGGACACGGCCTCCGTGACAGCTACCGAGGCCGTCGCGTCAATCGTTGCCCACACGGCAATGCCCTAGAGCACACTCCCCATCGCCTTCATCAACACCAGGTCGCGCCCATAAATATCCGGCGCATACACCAGGTCACCCTGGCCGTCGACCTGCACTGTCCAGTAGCCCAGCAGCACCGGCACCGGGGTGGCCAGCCGGAATTCATGGGTCACGCCGGTGGCCAGCAGTTCATCGGTGCGCGCGCGTTCGGCCGGGCTGACCAGCAGGTCGCGCAACAGCAGCGGTTGTTCAACCCTTACGCAACCCGAACTGAAGGCCCGTGGGCCTTTGGTGAACAGCGGTTGGCTCGGGGTGTCGTGCAGGTACACCGAGTACGGGTTGGGAAAGCGCATCACGATCTTGCCCAGCGGGTTGCGCGGACCGGCTTCCTGGCGCAGGAGGATATTGCCGGGGCGCGCCCAGTCGATATTTTCCGGCGCCAGCGGGTGGCCTTCGGCGTCGAGCACTTGCAGGTTCTGCTGGCGCAGGTATTCGGGGTTGAGGCGGATGGCCGGGAGTTTGTCCTCGCGCATGATGGTGGGCGGGATGGTCCAGGTGGGGTTGAGGGTCAGCCGGGTGATGCGTGACTTGAGCAGCGGCGTCTGGCGTTCGGCGCGGCCCACCTGCAGGCGGGTCTGCCACACCGGGATGCCGCTCTGGTACACGCTCAGTTGCGCGGCGGCGACGTTGACCAGCACGCCTTCGGGCTCCAGGTCCTGGGCCAGCCAGCGGAAACGCTCGAGGTTGATGCGCAGCTGTTCGCGGCGCATGGCCGGGCTGATATTGAGTTCGGCCACGGTGCCGGCGCCGATCACGCCGTCCGATTGCAGGGAGTGGCTGAGCTGGAAGGCCTTCACCGCCGTGACCAGTTCCGGACCGTATTGTTTGCCGGCGCCCTTGGGTTCTGCAGACAGGTAGCCACCGCTGTGGAGCCGACGGGCCAGTTCCGGGACGCGCGGGTCGTCCATGCCGGGACGCAATAACGGGCCGCTGCCGACCGGATCCCAATGCGGCAAGGGTTGCAGGCGGACGCTGGCATAGGCGTTGCGCAGGCTGCGGTACAGATCGGCGCTGGGGCGCGCCTGGTCAAAGGCTTGCGCCATGTTTTGCAGGCCGAGGGCAGCGAGGGCCAGCACTTCGGTGTCGGGGTCGCGGGTGGGCGGCTGCGAATGCCACAGCGGTTCGAAGCGCGATTGCTGCAGGCGCCCGTAATGCAGATCCTGCAGGGCTTGCAGGTAGTGCTGGCTGATGTCGATGTCGCTGCACAGCACATTGGCCGTGGCATCCGCCGCAGGCAGACTATAGTGGGTGGGGTCCAGCCCGTCATCGGCGAGCAGCTGCAATTGGGCGTGCAGTGCCTCGCGGCGATCATTGGCGGACCACAGCGGCCCATTCCCCTGCTGCTGGTAGAACGCTTGCAGGCGCAGTTGCGTGGCAGCGTCTATCTGCGCGGCAAGGCCGGGGCAGACACCCGGCAGTTGCGCCAGCGCCTGTTGCAGCGGGGCCAGTTCGACCGGCGCCGGCGTCGTGACCGGCAACGGCTCGACCGGCAGCACGTCGGCTGTGGCGACCAATGGTGCAACGAGCAGGCAAATGCTCAAGTAACATGCGTGTTTTTTGAACAATAGCTTTGCTCCAATCCACAGTGGGGGATGTACTGTAGATGCTGACTTTTATATGCCGCCTTGGTTTGGTCACCATGGGCCTGGCTTTACTGAGCAATTCTGCGCTCGCCGCCAATGGCAACCCTCCTTCCTTGTATAACAGCCTGGCGCGCTCGGCTCCAGAACTCAATCCCACCGTACTGAAAAGCGCCCTGAACGCCGTGCAGTGCGCGGTCAATAACGGCGAGGAACGCTCCGAGCGCCTGGCCGTGATTGACTATTCCCAACCTTCAACCGCCCGTCGGCTGTGGATCTTCGACCTGCGCAAGAAAACCCTGGTGCTGCGCGACCTGGTGGCCCACGGCGCAAAGTCCGGGGAAAACTTCGCCACCCAATTCTCCAACCTGGAAGGCAGCCATCAATCCAGCCTGGGCCTGTTCCGCACCCAGGAAAGCTACCTGGGCACCCATGGCTACTCGCTGCGCATGGACGGCCTGGAGCCGGGGTTCAATGACCAGGCCCGCGACCGCGCCATCGTGATTCACGCCGCCGACTACGTCAGCCCCTTGTGGAGCAAGCGCGAAGGCCGCATCGGCCGCAGCCAGGGTTGCCCGGCCGTGCGCCCGCAGGTGGCACGCCAGGTGGTGGACAAGCTCAAGGATGGGCAGTTCATGTTTTCGTGGTACCCCGACCAACGCTGGCTGAAGTCCTCGACGTACCTCAATTGCAGACCCCAGCAGGTGGCGAGTAGTCGTACAATCCGTGGCGGTTAGCCTGTCCCCACAGATAAAAGAGAGCTTCGCATGCTTCTACATCAATCGACCTGGATCGAGATCGGGCAGTTCCTGGAACGCAGCCGCACGGTGGTGATTCCCATCGGCTCCAACGAACAACACGGCCCCACCGGCCTGCTGGGCACCGACTGGATGTGCCCGGAAATCATCGCCCATGAGGCGCAAAAGAACGCCGACATCCTCATCGGCCCCACCTTCAATATCGGCATGGCCCAGCACCACCTGGGTTTCCCCGGCACCATTTCCCTGCGCCCTTCCACCTTTATCGCTGCGATTGGCGACTGGGTGCGCTCGCTGGCCGGGCATGGCTTCGACAAGATCCTGTTCCTGAACGGCCACGGCGGCAATATCGCCACGATTGAAGCGGCGTTTTCCGAGCTGTACGCCGAGGCGAGCTTCGGCCGTCGCCCTGCCGGGTTTGCGTTGAAGCTGGTGAACTGGTGGGACCTGGAAGGCGTCACTGATCTGGCGCACCGCCAATTCCCGGTGGGCCATGGCAGCCATGCGACGCCTTCGGAAATCGCGGTGACGCAGTGGGCGTATCCGGACGCGATCAAGTCGGCCGACTACTCCCCGCAGATCGCCAACACCGGGCCGATCCGTGAAGCCCTGGACTTCCGCGCCCGCTTTCCCGACGGGCGCATGGGCTCGGACCCGGCGCTGGCGACGGTGGAGAAAGGTGGGGAGTTGGTGGCGCTGGCGGCTCAAGGGCTGGTGAAAACGGTTAACAGCTTCAGCAACGAAGCCAGACCTTAGGCCTTATACACATTCAAATGTGGGGGGGCTTTCCCCAATGCCAGTCAGTTAAGGAGGAACACTGTAACTGTGGTGAGCGGGCTTGCCCGCGTTGGGCTGCGCAGCAGCCCCCAATAAGAGCACTGCAGTGTGCCAGACAGCTCCGGGGCCATGTTTTGGGGCTGCTTCGCAGCCCAACGCGGGCAAGCCCGCTCGCCACAGGTGACGGGTTGCCCGTTCTGTCCCTTAACTGATCGGCATTGGGGCTTGCTCCCTCCCACATGGGTTATCTGCAGTCCTGCGCCACCTGTTCAAGCCGCGACGGCGTAATGGTCGACGCCAGCGGCTTGCGCTCGTACAAAAACACCTTGCCGCCGTCCCCCGCCTTGTAGACCTCCAGCACGTCATCGGCGGCAATCTTGCTGGTCAACACCAGCTTGGCGTGGCGCGAGTTCTGGGTCACCGTCGACGTGATGCCGTGCTTTTCCAGCTTGGGAAGCAGGCATTGCACATAGTCATCCGGGCTCTTGCCGGTTTGCAGGGTCAAGGTCGGATTATTGGGAGCGGAAACACAACCGGCCAGCAACAGGGCCGCGACCGGTACGAAAAAAGAGCGCATGAAAAAATCCTGAGTCTAAAAATAAAGGTTCACATCAACCCGCGCGAACCAGCGCCTTGAGCGAGGCATCGAACTGCTTCAACGCATCGAGCTGCACATCCCGCTGCTGTTCGATCCGCGCGGCAATCTCCGGTGCGGCCTTGTCGTGCACCCACACCGAGGGCACCTGCCTGTGCACCGAGCCTTCGGCCTTGGCGATGTATTGCAGGCTCGCGTCATAAAACCGTGCGATAAAACGCGCTTCGACCTGATCGTTGCGCTGGGTCAGCAATTGGTTATGGGTATCGAGCATCACCACCACATCGGGGCGAGCCTGCACCAGGGCATCCAGGTTGTCGTAGACCGTCACCGACAAAAAGGTTCCCTGCAGCGAGCTGATCAACCAATCAATGGCCAGTTCCGGGTCGGAGCTGTTGACGAACGCCTCGCGGATACCTGCGTCAAGGGCATCCCTGGCGCCATTCAAGGCCATGTCGTGGTAGCGTTCAAGGTAGCTGAGGTTGTCGCGGGTGTTATCGCTTAACAACACCCCCACCGATTGCGCATGCTGCAGGGAGTCTACGCTACCGACGATAGGTAGCAAATGGCCTGCACGCAATTCATCAGCGATCGCTGCGTTATTGACGATCACAGTGCCCAGCATCAGCATCATTAAACCCAGCTGAATCAACGTCCTCATCGCGCATTTCCTTGAACAGCGTCTCGATGCAGGCGATTTTGCGCTTTTCCTGAAAAAACAGAACTTGCGTTGCATGATGGTGACTATTATCTGAACCGATAGTGCTCACATAAAACCTATAAGGACCACGCCATGAAGCCCCACCAGAAAACCTTCGACCGTATCCGCGAAGCCGTCTTGCCGGAGTTTCGCGAGCGGGTCGCCGATTACCTGGTCGAGTATGAACAGGTACTGCTGGATGAGGCGTCGGAGGCCGAACAGGTGCACGCCAGTGCCCAGCAGTTGCGCGGCTACCTGCGTGGCTTGAACACCACGCGGGTGCTGGGCATGGCCGATTGGGAAGACCTGGACCGGCGCGTCATGCAAATGACGGCCGGCGCTACAGCGCAGGACGTTGCAGGTTGACCCACGCCTGCACGGACGGCCGGCGCCACTGGCGCTGCGCATAAGCCACCAACTCGGCAGGTACGCTGTCGCCGTTGAGAATCAGACGATTGAGCATCACCGCCAGGTCCACGTCAGCAATGCACCACTCACCGAACAAGTACGAAGGGTTGCCCGCCAGCAGCACCTGCGCCGCACTGATCAAGCGCAGGGCTGCCCCTTGGGCGTCGGCTGACAACGGCGGCATTTTCTGCCCATAAAACACCACCAGGGTCGAACGCTCCTGGCGAATCGGCAGCAAATCACTGCGCAACCACGCCTGCACCTGTCGTGCCCTCGCCCGCTGTTTGGGGTCGGCCGGATACACGCTGGTCTCGGGGTAGGCCTGGTCCAGGTATTCGGTAATCGCGGAGGATTCCGACAAGGCAAAATCGCCTTCCAACAGGGTCGGCACGCGCTGGGTCACGGATAGCTGGGCAAAGTCGGCCGTCTGGTTCTGCGCGGTGTCCAGGTCCAGGGTGACCAGGTCGAAGGCCAGGCCTTTTTCCCGCAGGGTAACGAACACCGACATCGCGTACGGGCTGGTGTAGAGCGAATCAACGTAGAGGCGCAACGGGGGTTGGTTCATGACGGGCTCCTTGGGTGAAGCCCTACGCTACGAGATGCGCGCCAAGAAAGACAATGCGCGTTTTTTATGGGGGCATTCCCGGGCGGAATAGCGGGTTAACCGGCAAACCCGCCCTTGTCCAGAAAGGCGCGCTCTTCATCCGTGGTGACCCTGGCCAGCACCGCATTGCGATGGGGAAAGCGCCCGAAGCGCTCGATGATCTGCGCGTGCTCCTTGGCCCAGCGGTAAGTGTTGGCATCCAGCTGCTGGTTGAGGGTCAGGGAGCGTTGCTGGTCTTTTGGGTCTTCCGAGTGCTCGAACGGCAAATAACAGAACGCCCGCAATGCCGGCTCAACCTGCTGGTCGAGCCCGGCGTCCACCATGCGCTGGGCATACAGGCGCGCGAGCGGGTCGGTGGCGAACATGTGCGCGGTGCCGCGAAAGGCGTTGCGTGGGTATTGGTCGAGCAGGATCAGCAAGGCCAAGGCGCCTTCGGCTGAATCCAGCCAGCTTTCCAGCTCACGCCGGGCGGCTTGCAGGTGGGTGGCGTGGAAGGTCTCGCGGAAGGTGGCGTCGAACCCATCGTCCTTGGCGAACCAGCGCTTGGGGCCGGCGTGCTGCCAGAAGTCGATGACGGTTTGAGGGGTGCTCATGCTCAGGGTCTCCGGGTGTGAGTTCACTGAAGGTATCAGAAGCGAGATCAATGGAGGGCAACGCGTCGATTAATGTTATAGGATAACGCCAATTTTCCGCCCTGCCCTGTGATCCCGCCCATGACCGATGCCGTTCCCCTGCGCCAACGCCTGCTCTCCATCGACGCCCTGCGCGGCCTGGTGATCCTGTTCATGCTGCTCGACCACGTACGCGAGACCTTCCTGCTGCATCGCCAGGTCAGCGACCCGATGAGCATCGACAGTACCGAGCCCGCGTTGTTTATCAGCCGCACCCTCGCCCACCTGTGCGCGCCGGTGTTTGTGTTGCTCACGGGGTTATCCGCGTTTTTATACGGCCAGAAATACCAGGGCCGCCGCGATGTGTCGGCGTTCCTGTTCAAGCGCGGGTTGTTCCTGGTGGTGCTGGAGCTCACCCTGGTCAACTTCGCCTGGACCTTCCAGTTGCCGCCCAGCGTGATCTATCTGCAGGTGATCTGGGCGATTGGCATCAGCATGCTCGCCCTCGCCGCCCTGGTGTGGTTGCCGCGCCCGCTGTTGATCGTGCTGGCGCTGGTGATCATCGGCGGGCACAACCTGCTGGATGGCCTGCACTTCGACCCAGGCTCGGCGCTGCATATTCCGTGGACGATCCTGCATGAACGCAATTGGATTGACGTGTCCGACAGCCTGCGCCTGCGCACGACCTACCCGATACTGCCGTGGATCGGCGTGATTGCCCTGGGTTACGGCCTGGGACCGTGGTTTGCCAATGCCACGCTGCCTGCCGTGCGCCAGCGGTATTTGCTGCGCGGCGGTGTGAGTGCGTTGCTGGGGTTCGTGCTGTTGCGTGGGCTCAATGGCTACGGCGAGAAACCCTGGCAGGCGTATGACAGCGGCGTGCAGACGCTGATGAGCTTTTTCAATGTCACCAAGTACCCGCCTTCGCTGCTGTTCCTGGCGTTGACCCTGGGGATTGGGCTGTTGCTGTTGCTGGCGTTTGAACGCGCGGGGCATCGACGCTGGATCGGCGTGTTGGCGGTGTTTGGGTCCGTGCCGATGTTCTTTTACCTGCTGCACCTGTATGTGCTGAAAGTGCTGTATGTCGCCTGTGTCGCGCTGCTTGGCCTGAACCAGGGCAACTACTTCGGCTTCGACAGCATGGGCGCGGTGTGGCTGATGGCGCTGGTATTACCCCTGGCGCTCTACCCGCCGGTGCGCTGGTTCGCCGGGCTCAAGGCCCGCCGCCGCGACCTGGCGTGGCTCAAATACCTCTGACCTGAAACGGATCCAAATGTGGGAGCTCGCCCATACTCATCGTGGCATAGGTATCTACACAATTTTCAGAGACTGGCGAGTTCCCCTGTGGCGAGCGGGCTTGTCCCGCGTTGGGCCGCGTAGCGGCCCCAAAACAGCCGCTATGGAGTTTCTGATACACCGCATTCTGCTTTACTGGGGCTGCTGCGCAGCCCAACGCGGGACAAGCCCGCTCACCACAGGGAGATTTGTCAGAGGCTGAACAGTTGTGTAGATACCCATGGCTATCGGGGGCAAGCCCCCTCCCACATTTTTTACGATATCAAGCCAACTCAGCCCGTAGCTGGCGAGCTGCGGTGACCATATGAATCAACGCCGCCTCCGTCTCCGGCCACCCCCGCGTCTTCAACCCGCAATCCGGGTTCACCCACAGGCGCTGGGCAGGAATCCGCTTTGCAGCCTTGCGCAGAAGGTTGGCCATTTCCGAGGCATCCGGTACCCGTGGAGAGTGGATATCGTAGACGCCTGGGCCAATGTCATTGGGGTACGCGAAAGCTTCGAACGCGTCCAGCAGTTCCATGTCAGAGCGTGAGGTCTCGATGGTGATCACGTCGGCATCCATGGCCGCGATGGACTCGATCACATCGTTGAACTCGCTGTAGCACATGTGCGTATGGATCTGGGTTTCATCCCGCACGCCCGAGGCGCACAGACGGAACACTTCGGTGGCCCAGTCCAGGTACCCCTGCCAGTGCGCCTGGCGCAACGGCAAGCCTTCGCGGAACGCGGCTTCGTCGATCTGCACGATCTGGATGCCGGCGGCTTCCAGGTCGACCACTTCGTCGCGAATCGCCAGGGCCAGTTGGCGGGCCTGCACTTCGCGGCTCACGTCTTCGCGCGGGAACGACCACATCAGCATGGTCACAGGGCCGGTCAGCATGCCCTTCATCACCTTGCCGGTCAGGCCCTGGGCATAGCGGATCCACTCCACCGTCATCGCCTTCGGGCGGCTCAGGTCGCCGAAGATCACCGCCGGTTTCACGCAACGCGAACCGTAGCTCTGCACCCAGCCGAAGCGGGTAAATACATAGCCATCCAGTTGCTCGGCGAAGTACTCGACCATGTCGTTACGCTCGGCTTCACCGTGCACCAGCACGTCCAGGCCGAGGTTTTCCTGCACCTCGACGGCGTGACGAATCTCGCTGTGCATGGCTTCGACGTATTCGGCTTCGCTCAACTTTCCAGCCTTGTACGACTGGCGCGCCAGGCGGATCGACGCGGTCTGCGGGAACGAACCGATGGTGGTGGTCGGGAACAGCGGCAGGTTAAGGCCCGCACGTTGTTTCTCGATGCGCTGGGTAAACGGCGACTGGCGCTGGCTGTCCTGGCGGGTAATCGCTGCCACACGCGCCTGTACCGCAGGCTTGTGGATACGCGGCGAGGCAGCGCGGGCAGCCTGCACGGCGCGGCTTTCGGCCAGGGCAGCGAGGACGTTGGGCGCTTCAGGCTGGTTGACGGCTTGCGCCAGCACCGCCACTTCGGCGCACTTCTGCACAGCGAACGCCAGCCAGCTTTTCAGCTCCGCATCCAACTGGTCTTCACGGCCCAGGTCCACCGGGCTGTGCAGCAGCGAGCAGGATGGCGCCACCCACAGGCGATCACCGAGTTTTTCATGGGCGTGCTGCAAGGTGGCCAGGGCGTTTTCCAGGTCGCAACGCCAGACGTTACGGCCGTTGACCACGCCCAGGGACAGCACTTTATAAGCCGGCAGGCGGTCGAGGATGGTCGGATACTGCTCCGGCGCGCGCACCAGGTCGATGTGCAGGCCATCCACCGGCAGGTTCGCGGCAAGGCCGAGGTTCTCTTCCAGGCCGCCGAAGTAGGTCGCCACCAGCTTTTTCAGCGGGTCACGCTGGATCAGGTTGTAGGCACGCTCGAACGCGTTCTTCCATTCCTGCGGCAGGTCGAGGACCAGGATCGGCTCGTCGATCTGCACCCATTCCACGCCGAGGTCGGCCAGGCGCTGGAAGATCTGGCCGTACAACGGCAGCAGGCGCTCAAGCAGGTCGAGCTTGTCGAAGTCACCACCCTTGGCCTTGCCCAGCCACAGGTAGGTCAGCGGGCCGATCACCACCGGCTTGACGGTGTGACCCAGGTCGAGGGCTTCCTTAACTTCTTCGAACAACTGCTCCCACCCCAGGTGGAATTGCTGGTCGGCACTGAATTCAGGCACCAGGTAGTGGTAGTTGGTATCGAACCACTTGGTCATTTCCTGGGCATGGGCACCGCCGCAGCAGCTGTCGCTGACGCCACGGGCCATGCCGAACAGGGTGTCGAGGGTGGCCTGGCCATCGGCCGGACGAAAACGCTCGGGGATCACACCGAACATCAGCGAGTGGGTCAGCACCTGGTCGTACCAGGCAAAATCACCGGCGGGCAGCAACTCGATACCGGCCTGCTTTTGCAGGTCCCAATGGGCCTTGCGCAGTTCGCGGCCGACGGCACGCAAGCCAGCTTCGTCCAACTCGCCCCTCCAGAACGCTTCCTGCGCTTTTTTCAGTTCACGATCGCGTCCAATGCGCGGAAATCCGAGGGAATGAGCGACTGCCATGACTTACAACTCCACTGTAGGTATTCAATGGCAGCCATTGTCGGCACACGAGCATAGTGAGACAAACTCATTTTATTCCAGATGATCAAAAGATCTGCTCATGTTACCAGCAGTGAATAGATCAACCCATTGCTGGTCGCGTCTCCTCTATTACGCATACCATGGCCCCAAACAACCATTCAAATGAGCACCCATGATCAAAGCCAGCCTGCGTAGTCACCTCACCCTGTGGTTTGCCGGGTTGTCGCTGCTCATTTTGTTGAGCGTGGGTTTCTATGTGGGGCATATCGCCACCGAGCAGATGAAACAGGCCAGTGCCAATACGCTGTTGAGCACTGCGCGCTCGACGGCGGCGCTGCTGGCCGTGCAATTGCGCGAACGGCAGTTGGAAGTGTCCTTGCTCAGCAAGGCCCCGCTGTTTCGCCGTGGCGACCTGGATGCGCCGGACATCCTGGCCTTGATGGAACTGCGCACCCAATCGCGCGCCGAGTACGCGTGGATGGGGGTTGCCGACGCCGACGGGCGTGTGCGCCAGGCGGTCAATGGGCTGCTGGTCAACCAATCGGTGCAGCAACGCCCCTGGTTCCAGGCCGGCCTGCGCGGCGAGTACACCGGCGATCCCCACGAGGCGGTGTTGCTGGCCAAACTGCTGCCAGGCGCGGCGAATGGCGAGCCGCTGCGCTTTATCGACTTTGCCGCGCCGATTCACAATGCCCGTGGCGAGACGATCGGCGTGCTGGGCGCCCATGCCCACTGGCGCTGGGTGACGCAGATCGTCGCGTCCGCCGTGACGCAAAAAGACGCCCTCCCCGATATCGAGGCCTTGATTGTCGACTTCGATGGCAAGGTGCTTTACCCCGAAGCCCTCGCCGGTGAGCAAATGCCTAAAGACAAGCTGGTCACGCCAACCGGCTGGTTCACCGACAACGGCTACGTCACCGCCTCGGTCGCCGTCCCCAGCCCGTCCAACGCGCGGGTGAGCTGGTACATCATGGTGCGCCAGCCGTTGGACGTAGCCCTGCAACCGGCGCGCAGCCTGCTGTACAAATTACTGGTGCTCGGCCTGCTCGCAGCGATCATCTTTATCGTGGCCGCGTATTACCTCGCCTCCTCCCTCAGCCGTCCCATCGAACGCCTGGCCAAGTCCGCCAAACAGGTGCAGGACCATCAGCCCGGCGCGGTCTTTCCCCAGGAACACCCGGTGCTGGAGATTGCCCAACTGGGGCAATCGCTCACCGGCATGACGCAATCGCTGCTTGCCAAGGAACGTGAACTGCAAGACGCCAACGCCTCCCTGGAAGCCACCGTGGCGCAACGCACCGCCGACCTCACCCAGGCCAACGCCGACCTGCTCAAGCTGGCCACCCACGACGCCCTCACCGGGGTGTTCAACCGGCGCCGCTTCGACGAAAAACTCGCCGAGAACAGCCTGCTGTTCCAACGTACCGGTCGCACCTTCGCCCTGCTGCTGATCGACGCCGACTATTTCAAGCGCGTCAACGACACCTACGGCCACGCCGTTGGCGATGATGTGCTGTGCCAACTCGCGGCACTGATAGAAAACACCACGCGCGCCACCGACTTCGTCGCGCGTTATGGAGGGGAAGAATTCGCCGTGCTGCTGCCGGAAGTCGAAGAGCCGGACAGCCCCGACGTGGTCGCCGAAAAAATCCGCGCGGCCGTGGCGGCCGCGAAGTTCCCGACCGTGAGCCAGGTCACGGTGAGTATCGGCGTGGGCGTGGCAGAGCCTTCTGACCGCGACTCCCTGGCATTGCTCAAGCGCGCGGACATGCGCTTGTATGAGGCCAAGGGCGCGGGCAGGAACCGGGTGGCGTGAGCAAGCCCCCCCTGTAGGAGCGAGCTTGCTCGCGAAGAACACAAGGACACCGCTGGCATTCTGGAAAGGCGCGTTATCGTTGACGTTTTTCGCGAGCAAGCTCGCTCCTACAGAGGTGAGGGGCTCAGCGGTACTACATCAACGGAATCGAATAACTCACAAACACCCGATTCTGGTCCTGGTCCCGTGCCACTTCACTGCGCGACACGCCGTTACGCCAGCCGAACCCGACGTTCTTGAATGTGCCGCTCTGCACCACGTAATCCAGCGAGATGTCCCGTTCCCACTCGCTGGCGTCGTTGCCGCTGGTGGTGAGGATGTGGTCGCCCTTGAGGTACATGACCGAGGCCTTCAGCCCGGGCACACCCAGCGATGCGAAGTCGTAGGCGTACTGGGCAAAGGCGGTGCGTTCGCCGGCCTGGATGAAGGTCTGTACGGTACGGTCGGTGTAGAGGTACAGGCTGGCACCGCCCTCGCCTTTGTTCACCAGGCCGCCCTGGTTGAGTTGGGCGAAGTTGCTGTCGTCCGAGACTTGCTGGTAACCGGCAGTGATCGCGTGCGGGCCGAGGGAGTAGATGAACGCGGCGCTCCAGGTGTTGTTGTCGATTTCACCGTTGCCGTTCTTGGTATAGCCGCCCAGCTTGTAGCCTTCGGCACGGCCGGCGGCGCTGCTGTTTTTACCGTCGGAGCTGGTCTTGAAGTAGCGCAGGTCGGTTTTCAATGAGCCGTATTCGCCCAACGGCAATACGTGGATCAACCCGGCGAAGTGTTGTTGGTAATAGTCTTCGAGGTTGGCGTAGTAGTACTGGACCATCAGGTCCTTGGTCAGCTGGTAGTCCGCACCGGCGTAGGTGAATTTATTGCTTTCCTGGGTACCGCCCGCCGCTGCCAGGCCACTGCGGTCGCTGGAACCGCGACCGGTGGTGTGCTCAAGCTGGCCGCCGACCAGGGTCAGGTTGTCGATGTCCTTGCTGGTGACCTGCCCGCCTTCGAACGACTGCGGCAACAGGCGGCCGTCGTTGCTCACCAGGATCGGCAGGTTCGGGCGCAGGTAGCCGTAGCGCGCTTCGGTCTTGGCAAAGCGTGCCTTGGCCGTCGCGCCACCACGGGCCCAGTTATCCGTGGCCTTGCCGTCTTCGGTGGGGATCATCGAGCTGCCGACATGGCGCGCGGCGCTGCTGTCGAGGGTCACGCCGAGCATGCCGATGGCGTCCAGGCCAAAGCCGACGGTGCCGTCGGTAAAGCCCGACTGGTAGTTGAGGATAAAGGCCTGGCCCCACTCTTCGGTCTTCGACGGTGCCGCCTTGCCGTCGCGGTTGTCGTTATTGAAGTAAAAGTTACGCATGCTCAAGTTGGCTTTGCTGTCGCTCAAAAAGTCAGCGGACGCCAAGGGGCTCAGGGCAATGCCCAGGCCGCCGGTCAATACACTTAATACATTCAACGTGGCTTTCATCAGGACGAACTCCGGCGCGGAATCCAGGTTCCGGGCGCAAAAAATGGGCAGCAGGATGCCGTCGGCCAAACGTGACGTTGGCCGCGGCGTTAACGGTTATTCAGTTGCTTAGTTGTTAGCGAGTTGAGTGAAGTGAAACCTCCGTAAACCTCAGTCAATCAATCCATGAGCGTCATAAAACGGGTACGGCCCCGGGTAATCCCCGAACACGCCGTTGTGGCTGATCAGGCCCTGTTGCGCATCCCAGCGATGCAACAGATACCCCGCCGGTTCCAGGTTGAAATGCGCGGGCGCGGCGTCCTGCAGGTCCAGCACAATCTGATGGGAAGTACCGGGGCACACACAACTCAGGCTGCCGCCAAAGCGTCGTTGCATCGGTCGGTGCAGGTGCCCGCACAGCAGGCGTTCCACTTGCGAGTGGCGAGACACAACCGCTTCCAGCGCCGCAGCGTTGATAAAGGGTTCGCGGTCCATATGGCCGATGCCGCTGATAAACGGTGGATGGTGCAGGATCAGCAACGTCGGCGCGTCCGGGCGTCGTGCCAGTTGCGCGTCCAACCAGTGCAATTGGCTGTCCAGCAGCTGGCCGCCGTGCCCACCCGGGATAGTCGAGTCCAGGCCGATCAAACGCAGCGGATGCTCGTCCACCACCCAGTCCAACGGCCCCTCTGCCGACAAAGGCAAGTAGGCGTGATCACGGAATGCCTCGAGCAACGGCCCGCGTGTGTCGTGGTTGCCGGGCACCAGGTAGCACGGCATGTGCAGGCGCGCGAGTTCGGGGTGCAGCACGGCGTATTCATCGGCGCGGCCGAAGTCCACCAGGTCACCGCTGATCACCACAATATCGGGCCGTGGGTGGCTGGCGTTCAAATGGTCGACGGCACGGCGCAGCGCGCCCAGGGTATCCACCACCCCATACGTCAGGCGCTGGCCGGCTTTAAGGTGCAGGTCGCTGATTTGCGCAACAAGAAACGGACGATTCACAAGCAAACTCTCACGCATTCAGGGTGAACAACATGTGCGGCGCAATCGCCAGGGCAATCGGCGCGCCGACGGCGTACAGGTGGTTGTCGCTGCTGTCCACCAGCAGCGGTTGCGGGCCGCCCACGTCCACCAGCAGGCGGCTTTGGGCGCCCTGGAAAAACTGCGCCACTAGATGGCCGTGCAAGTGCCCTTCGCTCTCCATCACCCGCAGGTGTTCGGGGCGGCAGTACACCGTGTTGGGCACGTCGGCGGCCTGCCACGGCAACTCGCCGCCGCAGACTTCCAGGCCATGGGTTGTTCGCGAGGTGACGGCAAAGGCATTGAGGTTGCCGACAAAACCGGCGACGAACGCATTCGCCGGCGTTTGGTAGATCTCCCGTGGGCTGGCCAGTTGCGCGACGCGGCCGTGCTCCATCACCAGGATACGATCGCCCAGGGCCATGGCTTCGCCCTGGTCGTGGGTGACAAATACCGAGGTGATAGCGAGGCCGCGCAGCAGTTCATTCAGCTCGCTGCGCAGGCGCTCGCGCAATTGCGCATCCAGGGCCGCCAGCGGTTCATCCAGCAACAGCACTTTAGGGCGCGGCGCCAGGGCACGGGCCAGGGCCACCCGTTGACGTTGACCACCGGACAATTCGTGGATGCTGCGCTTGCCATGCTGTTGCAGGCCCACCAGTTCCAGCAGTTCCTCGCAGCGCTTGTTGCGCTCCAGAGCTGCCATGCCGCGAATCTTCAAGCCGTAGACGATATTGCCGGCCACATCGAGGTTGGGAAACAGCGCGTAGTTCTGGAACACCATGCCCACGTCGCGGCGCTCGATGGGCAGGCGGGTGACGTCGTCGCTGCCGAAAAAAACCTGGCCCACATCCGGGCGTTCCAGGCCGGCAATCAGGCGCAAGGTGGTGGTCTTGCCGCAGCCGGACGGGCCGAGGATCGCCAGGGTTTCACCGCCTTCGACGGTCAGGTTCAGGTCATGCACAGCCACGGTGCCGTCGGCGAATGCCTTGCGACAGCCCTGCAGGCGGATAGTGATAGCGGTCATCGACGCTCTCCACGGGACAAACGAGCGCTGATGGCCTGTAACGCAATCAGCAGCGGCACGATCATCAGCAAAAAGATAAGGGTGTAGGCGCTGGCGATTTCCAGGCGCGCCGAGGCGTAGCTGTCGGCCAGGCCCACGGGCAATGTCTTGGTCATCGGCGTGTGGAGCATCCAGGTCAGGTTGAATTCGCCCAACGACAAGGTCACCACCATCAGCACGCCGGCCAGAATCCCCGCCCGGCAGTTGGGCACCACCACGCTGAAAAAGCGCTTGACCGGCCCGGCGCCCAGGCTGGCCGCCGCCTCTTCCAGCACTGGCAGTTGCTGGCGTTGCATCACCGCCATCACCGGACGTACCAGGAACGGCAAGGTGAACAACACATGGCCGACCAGGATGAACAACCAGCTGCTGCGAAACGTGCCGAACTGGCCATAGGTGAGCAGCAACGCCAGCGCACTGGCCAGCCCCGGCATCGCCACCGGCAGCACCATCAGTTCTTCGAAGGCACGGCTGAAGCGGTTGTTCATGCGCACCAGCGCATAGGCCGCCGGCACGCCGATCACGCAGACACACACCGCGCACGCCAGGGCCAATTGCAAGGACAGCCATACGGTGGGCGAATAGGCCTGCCAGACCTGGATCAACCAGTCGAAGGTCAGGCCGCTGGACAGGCCGACGAAAAAATTGCGCGTCAACCCGGCCAGCAACGACATCAGCACCGGCACCAACATGAACGCGCACACCAGCAAGGTGAACAGCAGTTGCATCACAAACAGCGATGAGCGTTTCACAAGACCGTCCCCGCATTTTTCACCAGGCGTCGCGTGAGCAACAGCACCGCCCAGGTCACCGCGCCGAGCACCACCGACAACGCGGCGGCGACGGCAAAGTTGGCGTAGTTGGTGAACACGTTGTAGATCGCCACCGGGGTCACATTCAGGCGCGTGCCCAAGGTGAACGCGGTGCCGAAGGCGCCCATGGACGTGGCGAAGCAGATCGCGCCGCAGGACGCCAACGCCGGCGCCAGGCCCGGCACGATCACGTCGCAGACCACCCGCCAGTGCCCTGCTCCCAGCGAGTGCGCGGCTTCTTCCAGGCTGCGGTCGAGGCTTTCGCACGCGGCCATCACCGTGAGGATCACCCGCGGAATCGAGAAGTACAGGTAGCCGACAAACAGCCCGGCCAGGGAGTAGGCAAAGATCCAGCGCTCACCGGCCAATTGCAGGCCCAGGGACGCCAGCAGCCCCTGGCGCCCGGCCAGCAGGATCACCAGGAAGCCCACCACCACCCCGGGAAACGCCAGGGGAAACGTGAGCAACGCCACCAACGCCGAGCGCCCGAAAAACTGCTGGCGCGCGAGGAACACCCCACTGATGCCACCGATCAACAACGCGGTGAACGTCACCACGATCGCCAGCACGCAGGTCTGCGCCAGGCTGCCCAGGTACTGCGCGCTGCTGAGCACCTGCCAATAGCCGCTGCCGTGGCTGTCGCGGCTGTCGGCGCCGAGCACCATCAAGTGCGCCAGCGGCAACAGCCAGAACGCGAACAGCACCGCAAAGGCCGGGGCCAGCGCCCAGGCCGCTTGTTTTGCCGATGCAGCCACTTACTTGACCTCGTTCAGGTAACGGGCGGCGAAGGCTTCCTGCACAGCGGCCATTTTCTGATAGTCCACCACACCGGCGCGGGCGTAATCGCTGTCGGGCAGGAACTGCGCGGCGACGTCGGCCGGCATGGTCACCGGGTGCACCGGGCGCAAGTAAGCCTTGGCCCAGAGGGCCTGGCCTTGGTCCGACAATACGAAGTCCAGCACCTTCTCGCCATTGGCGCGGTGCGGCGCGTTGGCCACCAGGCTCATCACATAGGGCACGCTGATGCTGCCTTCCTTGGGGATCACGAAGGCGACGTTGGCGTTGTCTTTGTAGCGGGCGCGGTAGGCGTTGAAGTCGTAGTCCACCAGGATCGGCAACTCGCCGGACAGCACCCGCGCATAGGCGGTCTGCTTGGGCACGATGGGGGCGTTTTTCGCCAGCTTCTGGAAGTAGTCGATGGCCGGGGCGAAGTTGTCCAGGTCGCCGCCCATTGCGCGGTTGATCGCCACGGCAGAGACGTAGCCGACGAAGGCGCTGGACGGGTCCAGGTAGCCGACCATGCCTTTGTATTGCGGCTTGAGCAGGTCGGCCCAGCTTTGCGGCACCGGCAGGCCGCCCAATGCATCGACGTTGACCATGATGCCCAGGGTGCCGGAGTGGATCGCAAACCACTGGCCGGCGGGGTCTTTCAACCCGGCGGGGATCTGTTCCCAGCCCTTGGGCTTGTAACCCTCGACCACGCCGGCCTTTTGCGCCTGCAAGCCGAAGGTCACGCCGTAGTAGACCACGTCGGCGACGGGCGCGGCCTTTTCGGCCACCAGTTGCGCCAGGGACTGGCCGGAGTTCTTGTTGTCCAGCGGCACCTGCACCCCCGTGTCGGCAGCGATGGCCTTGAGCTGGGTGCCCCAGTCGGCCCAGTCCGGCGGGCAGTTGTAGCAAATAGCCGTTTCGGCGGCCTGGGCCAGGCTGGCCACGCCGCAGAGCAGCACGGCGGCCAGGGTTTTACTGAATGCGCGCATCAAGGGACTCCTCAAAGGGTTGGGTACTTTCGCCCGGCCGGATATGGCAAGGCAGGCAATGGGAAATGGGATCGTTGCCGGCGATCTGCGCCAGCAGTTGGTCAATCACCGTGCTGGCCAGCAGCGCGATGGGCTGCACCACGCTGCACAGGGTCGGGTGCATCTGGGTGCCGAGGGCGATGCCGTCAAAGCCCATCACCGACAGTTGCCCGGGCACATTCCAGGCGTTGCGGCGCAGCTCGGCGATCAGGCTGATCGCGAGGAAATCGTTGGAACACACCAGAGCGCTGGGGGCGTCGGGGCCGTTGAGGTACGGCTGGATGGCAGCGAATTCGGCCTGGGTATGGGCGGGCATTTCGATCACCGCGCGGCTTTTGAGACCGTATGCCTTCATCGCGTCGCAGTAACCGGCATAGCGCAGGCGTGCGCGGTCGGACTGCAAGGCGGGGCCGGCGACCATGCTGATGCGTCGATGACCGGCCTCCAGCAGGTAGCGCGTGGCCAAGGCCATGCCGGCGCGGTTGTCCACCGACACGGCGCTGTAGTTGGGGTTGCTCGGTTGGTGATAGGCCAGCACGAACGGCGTTCGTTCGGTATTCAGGCTGCTGAGCACGCTGTTGCTTTCGGCATCGGTGACCGTCAGCACCAGGCCATCGACGCGCTGGCGCAGCAGTTCCTCCACCACGATGCACTCGCGCTCGCTGCTGTAGTCGGTGGTCGCCAGCACCAGGCTGTAGCCACGCAAGCGTGCGGCACGCTCCATGGCCTGGAACTGTTCGGCGAATACCGGGTTGAGCAGGTTGGGCACCACCACGCCGATCAACTGGGTGGTTTGCAGGCGCAATTGGCGGCCGAGCAGGTTGGGCCGAAAGCCCAACTCACGGGCGGCGGCGAACACCTGCTCACGGGTCGCCGGGCGCACCTGGTCGGGGGAGGCAAAAGTGCGGGCGGCGGTCGCACGGGAAACGCCGGCCAGTCGCGCGACGTCTTTCAAATCAGTCATGGTCACTCGCTTGAGATCGATCTCATTGGCGAGGACAGTAACGGCGGAATGTGGCAGGAAGGTGGTGGGGAGATGACGGTTTGATGGCAGTGCAGCAGAGGTACCTGGGGCCAAATGTGGGAGGGGGCTCGCCCCCGATAGCAGAGGGTCAATAAAGAATAGGCTGGCTGATACACCGCTATCGGGGGCAAGCCCCCTCCCACATTAGAGCGGTGTAGATGCATAGATAGTCATACTCAGTGGTTAGGATCGTAAAGCTGGCGCAGCAAAATCCGCCCACTAACCTTTCGATTCGATCCAAGTGCGGGCACAATGCGTGTCCTTTTTTGGCAGGCACCGCCGCAGGCTCTCAAAAATGATCAAAACGCCGTACTACCTCATCGATAAACAGAAGCTTCTGGTCAACATGCAGAAGATTGCTTACGTGCGCGAGCAGTCCGGCGCCAAGGCCCTGCTGGCGCTCAAGTGCTTTGCCACCTGGTCGGTGTTCGACCTGATGCAGGAATACATGGACGGCACCACCTCGTCGTCGCTGTACGAGTTGAAGCTCGGCCGCCAGAAGTTCGAAGGTGAGGCGCACGCCTACAGCGTGGCCTGGGCCGACGATGAAATCGAAGAGATGCTCGATAACTGCGACAAGATCATCTTCAACTCCATCAGCCAGCTGCAGCGTTTTGCCGAGCGCAGCGAAGGCAAGACCCGCGGCCTGCGCGTCAACCCGCAGGTGAGCAGCTCCGACTACCTGCTGGCCGACCCGGCGCGTCCGTTCAGCCGCCTGGGCGAATGGGACCCGGTGAAGATTGAAGGCGTGATCGAGCAGATCTCCGGCTTCATGTTCCACAACAACTGCGAGAACGGCGACTTCAACCTGTTCGACCAGATGCTCAACACCATCGAAGAACGCTTCGGCGCGCTGCTGCACAAGGTCAACTGGGTCAGCCTCGGCGGCGGCATCCACTTCACCGGTGAAGGCTATGCCATCGACGCCTTCTGCCAGCGCCTCAAGGCGTTCTCGCAGAAGTACGACGTGCAGGTCTACCTGGAACCCGGCGAAGCGGCGATCACCAACAGCGCCTCCCTGGAAGTCACCGTGCTCGACACCCTCTACAACGGCAAAAACCTCGCCGTCGTCGACAGCTCCATCGAAGCCCACCTGCTGGACCTGCTGATCTATCGCCTCAACGCCAAGCTGGCGCCGAGCGAGGGCGAACACACCTACATGGTGTGCGGCAAATCCTGCCTGGCCGGGGACATCTTCGGCGAGTATCAATTTGATCGTCCGCTGGCCATCGGCGATCGGCTGTCGTTCATCGACACCGCGGGCTACACCATGGTCAAGAAAAATTGGTTCAACGGCCTGAAAATGCCGTCCATCGTAGTGAAACAACTCGACGGTACAGTCGAAGTGGTTCGTGAATTTGGTTACGACGACTACCTGTCCAGCCTTTCGTAAGCTGGCGGATAAAGGAGAGATAAAGCAATTGAAAAAGAACGTTCTTATCATTGGTGCAGGAGGTGTCGCCAAGGTGGTGGCCCACAAGTGCGCGCAGCACAACGACGAACTCGGTCGTATTGCTATCGCGTCGCGCAACATCTCCAAATGCCAGGCCATCATCGACAGCGTCAAGGCCAAGGGTAGCCTCAAGGTTCCCGCCGACATCCAGGCCTTCGCGCTCAACGCCCTGGACGTGGAAGCGACCAAGGCCCTGATCCGCGAGACCGAATCCCAGATCGTCATCAACGTGGGTTCCGCGTTCCTCAACATGTCGGTACTGCGTGCCTGCATCGACACCGGCGTCGCCTACCTCGACACCGCCATCCACGAAGAGCCGGGCAAGGTCTGCGAGACCCCGCCGTGGTACGGCAACTACGAATGGAACCACCTGGAAGAGTGCAAACAGAAGAACATCACCGCCATCCTTGGCGTGGGCTTCGACCCGGGTGTCGTCAACGCGTATGCCGCGCTGGCGCAGCAACAGCATTTCGACCGCATTGATTCGATCGACATCCTCGACGTCAATGCCGGCTCCCATGGCAAATACTTCGCCACCAATTTCGATCCGGAAATCAACTTCCGCGAATTCACCGGGCAGGTGTGGAGCTGGCAGAACAGCCAGTGGACCAGCAACACCATGTTCGAAGTCAAACGCACCGACGACCTGCCGGTCGTGGGTTCGCAGAACCTCTACCTCACCGGCCACGATGAAGTGCACTCGCTGTCGAAAAACCTCGACGTGCCCAACGTGCGTTTCTGGATGAGCTTCGGCGAACACTACATCAACGTGTTCACCGTGCTGAAAAACCTCGGCCTGCTCTCCGAGAAGCCGGTCACCACCGCCGAAGGCCTGGAAGTGGTGCCGTTGAAAGTGGTCAAGGCCGTGCTGCCTGACCCGTCTTCCCTGGCCCCGGGCTACACCGGCAAGACCTGCATCGGCGACCTGGTCAAAGGCACCAAGGATGGCCAGCCGCGTGAGATGTTCATCTACAACGTGGCGGATCACGAAGAAGCCTTCGCCGAGACCGACAGCCAGGGCATCTCCTACACCGCAGGCGTTCCACCGGTAGCCGCCGCGTTGCTGGTCGCCCGTGGCGAGTGGGATGTGAAACACATGGCTAACGTCGAGGAACTGCCGGCTGAGCCGTTCCTCAAGGCGCTGGACGTGATGGGTTTGCCGACTCGCATCAAAGACGAGAACGGTGACCGGGCCTGGGATGCGATTGCCTGATAGGCGATAGTTGACCGAACAAAAAAATGCGCCCGAAGGGGCGCATTTTTTGTTGGGGCTCACACCAATCTCAAAGAATGATGAAGATCAAAATGTGGGAGCGGGCTTGCTCGCGAATGCGGTGTGCCAGTCACTGCATCTGGCGACTGATACACCGCATTCGCGAGCAAGCCCGCTCCCACATTGGATTTGCTGTGTTCTTGAGAGCGGGTTACTCCAGGTTGCGCGCCGAATTGCTCAACGCCCTTGAACACTGCAACAACGCCGGCGCCAGCTGCTTCTCCGCATCCGCCCTGCTCCACCGACTGGTCGGCGCCACCACATGCACCGCCGCCACCGGCCGGCCATTGGCGCCCAGCACCGGCGCGCCGATGGTCATGTCGCCGAGGAACAGCTCCTGGGCATTCACCGCATAGCCCTGCTCGCGCACCTGCTGCAACGATTCCAGAATGCCCGCCACGTCCGTCAACGTCTGGCTGGTGTGTGCCACCCGCTGGCTGTGCTCGATCAGCGCCAACGCCTCCTCCTGCGGCAATGCACTCAGATACGCCCTCCCCGACGCCGTACAGTACATCGGCACCCGCGAGCCGATCGGCATATGCACCGGTACAAAACCCGCGCTGACAAAGCGCGCGATATAGGTCATGTCGTAGCCCGCCGGCTCGGTCAGGCACGAGGTCTCGCCGGTCAGCCGGGTCAGTTCCGACAGAAACGGGTTGGCCACCTCGATCAATGAATGCGCATCCAGGTAGCTGAACCCCAACTCCAGCACCCGGGGGGTGAGTTGGTAATGCCGTGTGCGGGAGTGTTTCCGAAGGTAACCCAGGCTTTCAAGGGTAAACACCATGCGCTGGGCCGAGCTTTTGGTCATGCCAGCGGCCTCGGCCACCTCTGCAAGGCTCATGCTGCGGCGCTGGGCGCTGAATGCCTTGAGCACCGACAGGCCTTTTTCCAGGGATTGGTTGTGCAGACTGTTGCGTTCTTCGGACATGGCGGACTCGCGTTCAAGTGGGTCAGGCGTGGCGATATTACTACTCCAAATCACAAAAATAGACCATTAAATATCGCATATCGATACGAATGGTTCATTTTGTCGATTTTATATAACGTAATTCGATTTATTTGAATCGAAATGGCACAGAGCTTGCGATTTCATCGGTAACCGCTCGCGGTACTGACTTTCCGTTTTCCTTCTGGAGTAGCCCGATGAACAGTCTTTCGCCCTTGTTTCGCCGCCTTGCCTTCGGTGTGTGCGCCACACTCTGCGTCAGCGCCGCGCACGCAGAAAGTGCGTCCACGTACAAAGTCGGTGCAACCGCCAGTGGGTCGCCGTTCACCTTCCTCGATATCAAGACCAACAGCATCCAGGGCGTGATGGTCGACGTCGCCGAGGCCGTGGGCAAGGCCGGCGGCTTCACCAGCCAGATCGAACAGACCAACTTCGCTGCGCTGATCCCCTCCCTCACCTCCGGCAAGCTCGACTTCATTTCCGCCGGCATGCTCAAGACCGAAGAGCGCACCAAGGTCGTCGACTTCAGCGCCCCGGTGTACGCCTACGGTGAGGGCCTGATCATCAATGCCGACGACAGCGCCGCCTACCCCGACCTCACGCCGCTCAAGGATCAGGTGGTCGGCGTACAGGCCGGCACGGTGTTCTACGACCAACTGAACAAGCTGGGGATCTTCAAGGAGATTCGCACCTACGACTCCATCGGCGAGATGGTCCGCGACCTGTCCCTGGGGCGCATCAAGGCGGCGGTCGGCGACCAGCCGGTGGTGGCCTACCAGATTCGCCAGAAGCTGTTCAAAGGCGTGAAGCTCGCCCCCGACTACCAGCCCACCAACGTCGGCGAAGTCTGCCTGGTGGTACGCAAAGGCGATGCGCAAACTCTCGGGCGCCTGAACACCGCCATCGCCGGCATCAAGGCCGACGGTACCCTGGACAGCATCCTCAAGAAGTGGGGACTTGATACCCAGGTGCGCCCATGAACCCGGCCGAGTTCCTGCAAAACGCCCGGGACTTCCTGCCGATTCTGCTGCAGGGCGCCTGGGTGACGATCCAGATCACCGTGCTGTCGTTCCTGCTCAGCAGTGCAATCGGCCTGGTGCTGGCGCTGCTCAAGCTGTCGCCGATTCGCACGCTGTCGTGGGTGGCCAGCACCATCATCAACGTGATCCGTGGCCTGCCGATCATCGTGCAGCTGTTCTACATCTACTTCGTGCTACCGGACATGGGCGTGCACCTCACGGCGTTCTACGCCGGGGTGATCGGCATGGGCATCGCCTACTCGGCATACCAGGCCGAGAACTTCCGCACCGGCATCATTGCCGTGGAACAGGGCCAGCGTGAAGCCGCCGAAGCCCTGGGCATGCGCTCGGCGCTGATGATGCGCCGGGTGATCCTGCCCCAGGCATTTCGCATCGCCCTGCCGCCCTACGGCAACACCCTGGTGATGATGCTCAAGGATTCGTCCCTGGTGTCCACCATCACCGTCGCCGAGATGACCCGCCAAGGCCAACTGATCGCCTCGTCGACCTTCCAGAACATGACCGTCTACACCCTGGTCGCCCTGCTCTACCTGCTGATGAGCCTGCCGCTGGTGTATGGCCTGCGTCGTATGGAGCAGCACCTGGGGCGGAGGAAAAAAGCATGATCGAGATTCGTCAGTTGCAAAAACATTACGGCAGCCACCGCGTCCTGCACGGCGTTGACCTCGACGTGGCCAAGGGCGAAGTGGTGTGCCTGATCGGCCCCTCGGGCTCGGGCAAATCCACCCTGCTGCGCTGCATCAACGCGCTGGAAGCCTACGATGGCGGCCACATCAACGTGTTCGGCGAAACCGTGCAACGCGGCAGCAAAACCGTGCACGCGTTGCGCAGCCGCATGGGCATGGTGTTTCAGCGCTTCAACCTGTTCCCCCACCGCACCGTGCTGGAAAACGTGATGGAAGGTCCGGTGTATGTCAAAGGCGAACCGCTCAAGCAGGCCCGCGAAGAGGCCCTGGTGTTGCTGGACAAGGTGGGCCTGAGCGCCAAGGCCGACGCCTACCCCGAACAGCTCTCCGGCGGCCAGCAGCAACGCGTGGCCATCGCCCGCGCCCTGGCGATGAAACCTGAAGCCATGCTGTTCGACGAACCCACCTCGGCCCTCGACCCGGAACTGGTGGGCGATGTCCTGGCGGTAATGCGCACCCTGGCCGACGAAGGCATGACCATGATCGTGGTCACCCACGAAATGGGCTTTGCCCGCGAAGTCGCCGACCGCGTGTGCTTCCTGCATGGCGGCTACATCGTCGAGAGCGGCCCGGCCGAGCAGGTGCTGGGCGATCCACAGCATGCACGTACCCAGGACTTCCTGCGGCGCGTGCTGCACCCCACCGGCAACACGCGGAGCCTGTCATGAAATCATTGTGGTCGGCGACGGCGCCCTCCGTGGTGCTGACGCCTGCGCTGGGTGAGTCGGTGAAAGTGGATGTGGCGATTGTCGGCGCGGGGTATACCGGCCTGTCGACAGCCCTGCATCTGGCCGAGCGCGGGGTCAGCGTGTGCGTGCTGGAAGCCAATGAGCCCGGCTGGGGCGCATCGGGACGCAATGGCGGGCAGGTCAACCCGACGCTCAAGTACGACCCGGAGCAACTGGTGCAGATGTATGGGCCGGAGCAGGCCGAGCCGTTGATCTCGACAGTGTCGAACTCGGCGGACCTGGTGTTCACGTTGATCGACAGGCACGGCATTGATTGCGCGCCGGTGCGCAAAGGCTGGATGCAGGTGTCGTACACGCAAAAGGGCGTGGCCGGCCTGCATGCGCGAGCCGAGCAATGGGCGCGGCGCGGCGTGCCGGTACAGCGCCTGGATGCGGCGGCGGTGGCATCGCGCATGGGCAGCGAGGCATTCGCCGGCGGCTGGCTGGATGGCCGCGCCGGGGCGATTCAGCCGCTGGCGTATGCCCGTGGGCTGGTCGGCGCGGCGTTGACGGCGGGTGTTCGGATTCATGGTCACAGCGCAGTGACAGGGTTACAGCGCCAGGGCCCGGGATGGCAACTGCAGACCGCTGGCGGTGCGCAGGTGATGGCCGATCAAGTGGTGCTGGCCACCAATGGCTACAGCGGCAGCCTGTGGCCGGGCATGGCGCAAAGCATCCTCGCGGCGAACAGTTTTATCGTCGCCACCAAACCGCTGCGTGGGCGTGCGGCAGAGAGTATCTTGCCGGGACAGGAAACCGTGTCCACCGCACAACGGCTGCTGCTGTACTTTCGCAAAGACAGTCATGGGCGCTTACTGATGGGCGGACGCGGGTTGTTCAACGACCCCACGTCACCGGCCGATTTTGCCCACCTGGAGCGCTCCCTGGCGCTGCTCTTTCCGCAATTGGGCCCGCTGGAATTTGAGTACCGCTGGGCCGGGCGTATCGCAATCACGCGGGACTTCATGCCCCATGTCCACGAACCGGCACCGGGGCTGACCTTGGCGCTGGGCTGCAATGGCCGCGGTATCGCATTATGTACAAGCCTGGGGCAGCAACTGGCCGGGCGGTTGTGCGACAGCAAGGCTGAATTTGCCTACCCGGTCACGCCGCTGCAACGCTTGCCGATGCACGGATTGCAGCGGTTTTACATTGGTGCGGGGGTGGCTTGGTACAGCTTGTTGGATCGGCTCAATATCAGCTGAGTCCTAATTGCAGGAGCGCCGAAAACCGTTATCCCTCACAGGTCCTTTGGTACGCAAAACCCGCTAGGCTTAGCCATGGACTGGCTGACCTGCGGGTTTGCGGTCTATTCATCCTGTGGGAAAGGCATGCTCATGCAACTCGACAACACTCGCACCGCCCGTGTCATCGGGCTGGTGTACAGCACCTGCTGCTATTTGGCGTTCCTGTTCACGTGTTTGTATTTGATCGGGTTCGTCGGCAGCGTGGCGGTGCCCAAGAACATCAACGATGGCCCCCACGTGGCGTGGCCAGTCGCCGTGCTGATCAACGGCGCGCTGATCCTGCTATTCGGCGTCCAGCACACGGCCATGGCGCGCAAAGGTTTCAAGCAGTGGCTGGCGGCAGTCATTCCGACGTCCGTGGAACGCTCCACGTATGTGCTGCTCAGCAGCCTGGTGCTGGTGCTGATGTTCTGGCTGTGGCAACCGATGCCGCTCACCGTCTGGAAGGCTGAAACGACGTGGGCCAAGGCCCTGTTGATGGGCCTGTTCTGGCTGGGCTGGGGCATCGCTTTACTGGCAACCTTTTTGATCGACCACTTCGAACTGTTCGGGCTCAAGCAGGCTATCGACCGTTGGCGCAAAACCACACCACAGGCGCCAGTATTCAGGACGCCGCTGTTTTACAGGATCGTGCGTCACCCGCTGTACCTGGGTTTCCTGATCGCTTTTTGGGCAACGCCGCACATGACGGCCGGGCACCTGTTGTTTGCGACAGGGATGACGGTTTACCTCTTCATTGGCGCCTGCTTTGAAGAAAAGGACCTGGTGGCGTTGTTTGGTGAGCGGTATCGGCGCTACCAGCAAGAGGTGGGCATGATTTTGCCGGGGTCGAAGACGCGCAAAAAAGGGCGCTGAATAGGCGTTTGTGGCGTCTGACCATGAGTTCCCTAGGACTTATCCCACGACTGTTTCAGGTTGTCGCTCGGAACTTGGCTGACTAACCTCTGTGCCGTCGCTGCCCATTCAGCGACCGGATTTGACCGTCCGACTTCAAAGAGCAACTGCGCCAACCCCGAGCTTAGGCGTTTTTTTACGTCTGATGTATCGTGTCGCGGCAGCTGTACGCGGGATACCTTAGGGTATGCCGGTTTTGTTCTTTGGGCCGGTCGGTCAACCCGCGTACAGCTGCCACCCTCTTCGATTGACCGCGAATCGTGGCAGCCCCATTTACAAAGGAGCTTCACCATGATCAAAGACAGCCCCAATCCCCCAGAAAAACTCTTCACCGTGCGCCCCGACCTGGGCACGGAAACCCTGCTGGTCAACGCCTCCCAGGATCTATCCTCCATCACCGACATCGCCACGCACCTGGCCTTTGAAATCGACGGCGCACAACGCAATGTGGCGTTGGGCATCTGCCGAATGCTGGAAGGTGTGCAATTGTTGGTGGACAAAGCATTGGATGACGCCCATCCAGCGGCATGACACTCAGATGATCGTTCCCACGCGCGTGGGAACGATCTCAAAACACCGACCACCCAATCCGCTCACTCAACAACTCCAGTGCCTTGATCCCCGCCAGCGAGTTCCCCGCCGCGTTCAACTCCGGCGACCACACGCACACCGTAAACTGCCCCGGCACCACCGCGACAATGCCGCCGCCCACACCGCTCTTGCCCGGCAAGCCCACGCGGTAGGCAAAGTTGCCCGCCTCGTCATACAGCCCGCTGGTGGCCATGATCGAGTTGACTTGCTTGGTCTGCCGCGCGGTAAGGATCTGTTCGCCGCTGTGGGCACTGGTGCCCTCGTTGGCGAGGAAGCTGAACGCCTTGGCCAGGTCCAGGCAGCTCATCTGCAGGGCGCAGTAGTTGAAGTAGCTGTGCAGCACCGCATCCACATCGTTGTGGAAGTTGCCGAAGGATTTCATCAGGTAGGCCATGGCCGCGTTGCGTGCGCCGTGCTGGGCTTCGGAGTCGGCGACCACGCTGTTGACCAGGATCTGCGGGTTGCCCGACAGGCGCCGCACGAAGTCGCGCATCGACAGGATCGGCACGGCAAAGCGTGATTGGTTGATGTCGCAGATCACCAGCGCGCCAGCATTGATGAAGGGGTTACGCGGGCGGCCGCGTTCGAATTCCAGTTGCACCAACGAGTTGAACGGCTGCCCCGAAGGCTCGTGGCCCAGGCGTTCCCAGATGGTTTCACCGCCATGGTCAATGGCCTGCACCAGGCTGAACACCTTGGAAATGCTCTGCACCGAGAACAGCGTATCGGCGTCACCGGCGCGGTAGGCCGAGCCGTCATTGCCGTATACCGCAATACCCAGTTGGTTTGCCGGTACATCGGCCAGCGCGGGAATGTAGTCGGCGACTTTGCCGAGGCCGATCAGGGGGCGCACTTCGTCGAGGATCGACTCCAGCAGCGCCTGCATGTCTTGTCCTGTCATCTGTCTTTGAATCGGTGGAAAGCGGGGTGCGGAGGATACTTCAATGGGCGCGGAAGCCCCACACAATCTCTACCACTCGCTCGGCCACCACCAAATAAACCAGGATCAGCAACAGCTGCAATGCCAGGTGATAACGCAGCTTGGCCAGCCCCCGACCGGCGAGAAAGACCTGCCCCTGTGGCGAGCGGGCTTGCCCGCGTTGGGGTGCGAAGCGCCCCTGATGAAGACGAATGCGGTGTATCAGGCACGCCTAAGCGCCTGGTTTTGGGGCCGCTGCGCAGCCCAGCGCGGGGCAAGCCCGCTCACCACAGAGAGAGTCGGGTCGCGTCCGTTCAAAAATACGCCACATCCGACACCCGCTCATCCAGCACATCCCGCGCCAGTGCCCAGGCCTGGTCCTTGGATTCCACCACCAGCAACGGGTAGCCCCAGGCCTTGCCGAACATCTGCGCAAACGGCTTGAGTGCCAGGCGTTTGGCCGCGCTGGGCTCGACCTGGATCATGCCCTTGACGAACGTGCGCAGCGCTTGTCGGTGCTTCTTCATCCAGATCGAGGCTTGCTTGCGCTGTTCATGGGAATGTTCGTGATGGGTTTCGTCCACGGCTTTTTCGTGCAGCAGCAGGAAGGATTGCTGGCGTGCCAACAGGTCTTCGAAGACCCGGAAGGCGTCTTCCGGCCCGCCTTGGTTCGGCGCATCGAAGACGATTTTCACCACGGGGAATGTTGTGCTGTCGAGTCGCATGGCAAAGCTCCTTAATGAGAGTGGATCTCAATATAAAGCTCGAACCCCTGGACGGCATTGCACAGAATAGCCAGACTGTTTCGCAATCCGGCCAATCTGCGATCTCCGCCATGAAGCACCACCGTCTTGATCTGCTCGACCCGTTGATGGCCGAGGACGCCGACCTGTTCCCCCGCGCCGTGGTGGCCGTGGGCGCCACCAGCACGTCGGACACCTGGGAACATGCCCAGCACGCCCACCGCAAGGGCCAGTTGATGTACACCCTGCGCGGGGTCATCCACTGTGAAATCGAAGCGGGAATCTGGATCGTGCCGCCCCAGTGTGCACTGTGGATTCCCGGCGGCACGCCCCATGCGGCGCGTGGCTCTGGCGAGGCCGAGGTGTATTGCCTGTTGATCGACCCCGACGCCGCCCACGCCCTGCCGCCGCAATGCTGCACCCTGGCCGTGTCCGGGTTGCTTCACGAGCTGATCAGCAAGGCCGTCAGCTTCCCGCAATTCTATGACGAGGCCGGCGCCCAAGGCCGCTTGATCAGCACCTTGCTGGATGAACTGGCCGCCGCCCCGGTCGAAGCCCTGCACCTGCCCATGCCCCAGGACGCACGCTTGCGCCGCCTGGCCAACAGCCTGCTGGCCGACCCGACCGACAAAGCCACCCTCGGCCAGTGGGCGGTGCGCATCGGCATGAGCGAGCGCAGCATGACGCGCCTGTTGCTGGAGGAATTGGGCCTGAGTTTCGGCCGCTGGCGCCGGCAGTTGCATGTAATCCTGTCCCTGCAACGGCTGGCCAAGGGTGAAAGTGTGCAACGGGTGGCCCTGGACCTGGGTTATGAAAACGCCAGTGGCTTCATCACCATGTTCCGCAAGGCGGTGGGCCAGCCGCCCGCGCGTTACCTGGCGGACCGTGCCGGTGTCTCAAGTACGACCACCCAGGCCATTGCGCTGAAAGACGCCCACTGACTACCAGTTTTCGCCCAACCCCAGCAGGCCCAGTATCTGCCGCCGCAGGTCCACCAGGTAAGGATCGTCCCGGTGCCGTGGATACGGCCTATCGATGCTCAACTGTGCCTGGATCTTCGCCGGGCGGTCGCTGAACACAATCACCCGGTTGGCCAGCAGCAAGGCTTCTTCCACATCGTGGGTCACCAGCAGGGCCGTGTAGCCCTGGCGCTGCCACAGGTCGATCAGCTCTTTTTGCATGGTGATGCGGGTCAGGGAGTCGAGTTTGCCCAGGGGTTCGTCGAGGATCAGCAAACGCGGCTGGTTGACCAGTGCACGGGCCAACGCCACCCGCTGGGCCATGCCGCCGGACAATTGCCGGGGATAGGCACGGGCGAACGGGCCAAGGCCGACCTTGTGCAGGGCCTCATCGACCTTGGCCGAATGGGTCTTGAGCAGGCCTTGGGCTTCGAGGCCGAGGGCGACGTTGTCCCACACACGACGCCATGGGTACAGGGTGGGGTCCTGGAACACCACCACACGGCTCGGGTCCGGGCCGGTGATGGGTTCGCGATCGGCCAACAGCCGTCCGGAGTCCGCCGGCTCCAGCCCCGCCACCAGGCGCAGCAAGGTGGACTTGCCGCAACCCGACGGCCCGAGCAATGCCACAAACTCTCCCGGCGCCACGTCCAGGGACACCCGCTCCAACACCGGCAAATGCCGGCCGTCCAGCGCAAAACCATGGCTGAGGTTTTCTATGCGCAGCGCCAATCCTTCCGAAGCCGATACCGCGTGTGCCAGGGCTACCATTTCATCGCTCCTTTCTGCCAGGCCAGCAACCGATCACGCACCAGGAACAACCCGGTGATCAACCCCGAACAGGCCAGCGCCATGATCAGCAGTGCGGCGTACATGTTCGCGTAGGCCGCCCAGCCCTGGGCCCATTGCAGGTACCAGCCGATGCCGGATTTGACTCCCATCATTTCCGCCACCACCAAGGTTGAGAATGAGGCGCCCAGGCCCATGAACAGGCCGACGAAGACGTGAGGCAACGCGGCGGGAATCGCCACCTTGAAAATCAGAAACCCCGGCCGGGCGCCAAGGGTGCGCGCCACGTCGTAATAGGCTTTATCGACGCTGGCCACGCCGGACCAGGTGAGCACCGTGACCGGAAACCAGGTGGCCAGGGCGATCAAAAACACACTCGCACTCCAACTGCTCGGAAACAGGAAAAAACACAGCGGCAACAACGCCGTCGACGGCACCGGGCCGAGGATGCGCAGCACCGGGTGCAGCCAGTAGCCGATCCGCGTGGACCAGCCAATGGCGACGCCGGCGACAAACCCGGTGGCCGCGCCCAGTGCCACTCCCGAGCCCAGCAGCAGCGCCGAATGCAGCAGGCTGTCGGCCAGGCGTGGGTAGTCTTCGATGTACACCGCGAGCAAGGCTTGGGGCGGCGCGAAGAATGGCACCGGCAACAGCGCAAGCTTGGCGGTGAGCAACTCCCAGAGGCCCAAAAGCACCGGCAAGGCGATCAGCCAGGGCGCGGCCGTGCGCAAGCGCAGCGCGAGTGTCGACAGCCTGCGCCCCAGCAGGCTCAGCACAATGAACAACGCCGCCACGCCCACACAGAGGTTGGCCAGGCCCTGGGTCATCGGCCAATTGCGCACCGCGTTGGGCCAGTAGCTGATCAGCAGCGCGACGGCCACCCAGGCCGTCACCACCGCCGCGCCTTGCCACCCGAGCTTGAGCGCCACAGGCGGGTTGAGGACGGTTGCGTCAGTTGAAGACATCGGCGGTGATCTCCTTGGCAAACGCGATCGGGTCGGTGCCTTTGCTGATCACTTCCACGGTTTTCAGGTCGGTGACGTAGGTGGTGATCTCCTGGGTCAGCGCCGCCCCGACCGCGTGGTGGCCGTGGGTGTGGTCGTGGAGGATCGCCTGGACTTCTTCGGTGGAGGTGTTCAGTGCGTAGGCCTGGAAGCCTTTGGCGACGTCCTCCGGGTGCTGCACGGAATAGTCATGGGCCTCAAGGATCGCCTGGGTCAGCGCCGCGACCACGCGCTTGTCTTCACGCACCAATTTGCCGGTGACGCCGACCACGCAGCAACTGAGGTTGGCGTATTCCTCCACCAGGTTGGTGGACAACTCCCGCGCCACGCCGGACTTGATCAGGCGGTACATGAACGGGTCACTGCCGCTCACCGCCTGCACTTCGCCACGCTCCAGCGCCGTGCCGAGCAGGTCGGCCGGGTACAGGCGCCACTCCACATCGCGCACCGGGTCGACGCCGTGTTTTTTCAGCAGGATCGAAAAGAAATTGCGGTCCGGGCTGGCCATGTCGGTCACGCCGATGGCCTTGCCCTTGAGGTCTTCCAGCTTGCTCACACCGCCGTTGGCGGCACTGAGCAACCGCAGGCAACCGCCATGGGTGCCGGCGGTGAGCTTCACGTCAAAGCCCTGCTCCAGGGCCTTGAGCCAGCGCAGCGCCATGCCCACGCCTGCGTCGGCCTTGCCGGTGGCGATGGCTTCCAGCAAGACCTCGGTGGAGTTACCGAAGTTGACCAACTCCACGTCCAGGTTGTGCTTACTGAAGAAGCCTTGCCCATGGGCGATCACCACCGGCGCCAGGCACACCGCGTTGAGGTTGACCGCCAGCTTGAGTTTACGCGGCGCGTCGAGGCGGATGAACTCACCGGTGCCGGCGGGCTCCTGGGCGATGTTGTGGCCGGCATGTGCGTCGGCGGCAAAGCCCAGGCGCGGCAGCGACAGGCTCGCCAGGGTCAGGCCGGCCAGGCCCAGGAGGCGGCGACGGGTCAGGTGATCAAAAGCAGCCATGCGAAGTATCCCTATTGAATGGGTCAGCCCGCTCCAGAGAAAGGCCGAAAGCGAAAAAAATTCCATTTTGATTATATTAACGACTGAATTTTATGAAAGAACCATATAATTCTATGGTTATGCCCGCTGGGCAGGAAGCGGCTGAAAGCGCCCTAAGCTCAGATCGAAAGAGTATTTATCGAATGGTTTTCAGATCATTAAGCTTGGATCTATTTCGCTGAAGATCGAGCCCACCATGTCCCTCCGTCGTCCCCTCGCCGCTGTATTAGGATTGCTGGCCCTTTCCGTTGCCGTCAGTGCGCACGCCCAGGAAACCGTGCGCATCGGTTACCAGAAATCCTCCACGCTGATCACCCTGCTGAAGACCCAGGGCACCCTGGAGAAAGCCCTCAAGGCCGACAACATCGAGGTGAGCTGGCATGAGTTCCCCAGCGGCCTGCCGCTGCTGGAAGCGCTGAACGTCGGCAATGTGGACATCAGCGCCGACGTGGCCGACACCGTGCCGATCTTCGCCCAGGCCGCCCAGGCCAAACTCACCTACTTCGCCCAGGAAGCGCCCTCGCCCTCGGCCCAGGCCATCGTGGTACGCAAGGACTCGCCGATCCAACAGTTAGCGGATTTGAAGGGCAAGAAGATCGCGGTAACCAAGGCCGCCGGCACCCACTATCTGTTGATTGCCGCGCTGGCCAAGGCCGGCCTGGCGTTCTCGGATATCGAGCCGGCTTACCTGTCGCCGGCCGATGGCCGCGCGGCGTTCGAGAACAACAAGGTGGACGCCTGGGTCACCTGGGAGCCCTTCCTCACCAGCGTGCAGCGCCAACTGCCGACACGCACCCTGGCGGACGGTGCCGGGCTGGCCAGCTACAAGCGTTACTACCTGACCGGCACGCCCTACGCCAAGGCGCACCCGGAGGTATTGAAGGTGGTGTATGCGCAGCTTGAAAACGCCGGCCACTGGGTAAAAACCAACCCGCAGGACGCGGCCAAAGTGCTCGGCCCGCTGTGGGGCAACCTGGATGCAGCCACGGTGGAAGCGGCGAATGCGCACCGCAGTTATCAGGTGCAGCCGGTGACGATTGAGCAGTTGGGTGAGCAGCAGAAGATTGCCGATGCGTTCTTCAAGGCGGGGTTGTTGCCCAAGGCGGTGGATGCCAAGGACGTGCAGACCTGGCGGCCTTGAAGGCGGGTGTGATCTCAATGTGGGAGGGGCGGTGCGACGATTCGACAAGCCCGCTCACCACAACAGCCCTATCTGCCGGACGTTCAGCGTTGAGTCAACGTTATGTAGATCCCTATGCTCATCGGCGGCAAGCCCCTCCCACAGTTGGTTTGCATATGCGGTTAGAGGAGTGTGCGGGCTAAAGCCTTTTTCCACTCTGAGTAACGCTCCGCCATCGCCGGATCCTCCTGCGGCTCAAAGCGCTCGCGCTGGCGTTCCAACTGCCCCAGCGCCGCATCATTCGCCCACACCCCCAACGCCCGTCCCGCCAGGTGCGCGGCGCCCAATGCCGACACCTCCGGTGACAGGCTGCGCACCACCGGGCGTTGCAGCAGGTTGGCGAGGAACTGCATCAGCCAGCGGTTGCGCGTGGCGCCGCCATCCACCCACAGTTCCTTGAGCGGGCTGCCGATGTCCTGCTGCATGGCCTCGAACACATCGCGAATCTGATAGCCGATGGATTCCAGCGCCGCACGCAGGATATGCGCGCCGGACGTGGCTTCGCTCAACCCGCAGATGAGTCCACGGGCGTCGGCCTTCCAGTGCGGTGCGCCGAGGCCGGACAGCGCCGGGACAAAATACACGCCGCCGTTATCCGGCAATTGCGCGGCCTGTTCGGTCAGCGCATCCAGGGATTCTCCCGCCACCAGCTTCGACGCCCACTGCACGGCAGCGCCGGTATGGACGATATTGCCTTCCATGCCGAAGGTGGGTTGGCTGCCGTCATGCCAGGCCAGGGTGGTCGACAGGCCATGGGTGGAGGCAATCGGCCCGCCCATGGGCGTCATCAAGGACGAACCGGTGCCGAGGGTGGCCTTGACCAGCCCCGGCGCAAAACCGCCCTGCCCGTACAGCGCCGCATGGGAATCGCCGATCATCGACATCACCGGGATACCGGCGAGCAAGGCACCCAACGCGACGGTTTCGGCGAAGAAACCGGCGCTCGGCCGGATCGGCGCCAACGCCGCAGCCGGAATGCCGAACAACGCCAACAGCTCAGGATCCCAGGCGCAGGTGTGCAGGTTGAACAGTTGGGTACGTGCGGCGTTGGAATAGTCGGTGGCGAACACCTGGCCGCCGCTGAGTTGCCACAACAGCCAGCTGTCGACCGTGCCCAGGCAGATCTCCCCGGCAGCGGCGCGGGCGTGGCCATCCTCAAGGTGATCGAGAATCCAGCGAAATTTGCCCGCCGAGAACATCGGGTCCAACGCCAGCCCGGTCTTTTCCAGGATCAGCGCTTCATGGCCCTGCTCATGCAGGTGCGTGCACAACGCCGTAGAGCGTCGGCACTGCCAACTGATGCACGGCGACAATGGTTCACCGGTATGCCTATCCCAAGCCACCACCGATTCACGCTGGTTACTGATGGCCAACGCAGTGATCGGACGATCCACCTGGGCCAGGCATTCTTCAATCGCCGCCAACGTGTTTTGCCAGATCAGCAGCGGGTCCTGCTCGGAAAACCCGGCCTGGGGATGGCGGATGCTCAAGGGCCGCGAACCGCGCGCAATCACCTGGCCAAGTTCGTTGACCAGCACCGCCTTGGCGTTGCTGGTGCCTTCATCTATCGCCAGGATCAGCGGGGTGTTGTTATTCATGGGGTTCACCGCAACCGAGTGGCAGCCGCCACGATCCCAGCCGCGTCGATGTTATGCAAGGCGCGGGTCGGTTCGCGGGCACCGGCGGCGGCGTACTCGCCATCGCCGATACCCAGGCGGACCAGGGCAATGCCCAGCCCGGCTTCGGCCAGCACTTCGGCGACCAGGCTGCCGACGCCGCCATTGATATTGTGTTCTTCCACACTGATGACGGCGCGGGTGCCGCTCAAGGCGCTGAGCAATACATCACGCTGCAAGGGCCGGATCGACGACAGGTTGATTACCTGCGCCTGGATGCCCTGCTCCGCCAGCAATGCCGCCGCTTCCACCGCTTCATGCACCACCGAGCCCAGGGCCACGATGCTCACATCGGCGCCCTGGCGCAGGATATCCACCTGACCGGGGGCAAACTGATAGTCGGCGCCGTGCACATCGGGCAAGGCTTTGCCGTCGAGGCGGATATACACCGGGCCGTGGTAGCGCAGCGCGTAATCGATTATCTGGCGGCACTCGACGGCATCGGCGGGGGCGAAGATCTGCACATTGCCAAACCCGCGCATCACCGAAATATCGTCGAGGCTGTGGTGGGTGCTGGCGAGCGGGCCATAACTGGTGCCGGCATTCAGGCCGAACATCTTCACATTGGCCTGGTTGTAGCAGACGTCCACCTTGATCTGCTCATTGGCCCGCGAGATCAGGAACGGCGCCGCATTGCAGGTGGCGGCGATCTTGCCGCCCAGGGCCAGGCCCGCCGCGACGCTGACCAGGGATTGCTCGGCAATGCCCACATTGATCAGCCGCTCGGGAAAGCGCTGGGCAAACGGGCCGATCTTGGCCGTGGAGGTGGAGTCGCTGACCACCGGCACTACGTCCAGCCCGGCCTCGACAGCAGCGATAAACGCTTCCACCATGACGCTCGCCAAATGTTCACTCGCCATGGTTCAACTCCTCCAGTGCTGCGTTGATTTCATCACCCTTGGGCACGCGGTGGTGCCATTCGGGGCGGGCTTCGATAAACGACACGCCCTTGCCTTTGATGGTGTGGGCGATCAGCACCTGGGGCACGCCGGTCTTGGTCTGCATGCTTTCCAGGGCTTCGATCAATTGGCCGACGTCGTTACCGTCGCACTCGCTGACGCGGAAGCCGAAGGCCGCCCATTTCACGTCCAGGGGGTCCAGCGGCATGATCTCGGCGGTCAAACCGGCGAGCTGCAGCTTGTTTTTGTCGACGATCACAAACAGGTTATCCAGGCCGTACTTGGCCGCCGCCATCGCCGCTTCCCAGTTGGAGCCTTCGGCCAGTTCGCCGTCGCCGGTGAGCACGTAGATGCGCTTGTTGCTGCCGGACATCTTCGCCGCCAGGGCCAGCCCGACCGCCACCGGCAAACCGTGGCCGAGGGCGCCGGTGTTCAGTTCGATGCCGGGGGTTTTCTGGCGTACCGGGTGGCCGGGCAGGTGCGAGTTGAAGTGCTGGTAGGTGGGCAGCCACTCGGTGGGGATGTAGCCCGCCTGCGCCAGGCAGCAGTACAAACCGCCGACGCCGTGGCCCTTGCTCTGGATATAAATATCGCGCTCGGGGTCTTCGGTGCGTTCCGGGCCGGTGTTGAGGATGCGGAAATACAGGGTGGCGAGGATGTCGGTCTCGGAAAGATCCGCCCCGGTGTGCCCGCCCGCCGGGGAGTCGGCATTCAAGCGGATCACATGGCGACGGATCAGGCGGGCCTGTTCCTTGATCTGGTGGGCGTCGTACTGGAAGGCATTCATGCAGCGGCTCCTTTGAGGCTGACCACGCGGGGTGAAAGTGTCCAAGGCTGTCTTTGAATATTTATTCAGCAGTGACAATATATTTCTATTTAGACGCCGATCCTCCAGCAGGTCAAGTGAGCGAACCGTTGAAAAACCAAATAAAACCCGGAAATATCCCTCGGACAAACGGCCAAAATCCCACGCCGGCTCATCTAGCCCGTGGCTTTGCGCCGGGCAAAAACACCGGATCAGAGGCATGCAAGAAAAATTAAGCGCTTGACTTTGACACGGTGTCACTGGAATCTGAATTAACAGTCAGGCACGCATAAATATTCAAAACGCCTGAAAGCACTCCAAAAAAAATAACTCAGGAGAACACTGTGGACGCCAAAGCTATTGTCCAGCACCCGGCCGAACTCAAGCCGCCACCCCGCCCACGTATTGTCAAACTGCTGCCCAGTAACATCGGCGGCCCGTTGATCGGGTTGGTGCTGCTGGTGCTGGTCTTCTCCTTCAGTTCCGAATTCTTCTTTTCGTTGCGCAATGGCCTGAACATCCTCGATCAGGTCACGGTGCTGGGCATCCTGGCGATCGGCATGACAGCGGTGATCGTGATCGGCGGCATCGACCTGTCGGTCGGCTCGGTGCTGGCCTTCTCGATGATGATGCTCGGCTGGCTGTATCAGGATCAGGCGGTGCCCCTGGGCTTTGCGATTCCGATCTCGATTGCCAGCGGCATGCTCGCCGGGCTGGTCTCCGGCGGGTTGATCACCTACGCCAAGCTGCCACCCTTTATTGCCACGCTGACCATGATGTCGGTGGCCCGTGGCCTGGCGAATATCCTTACCGAAGGCCGGCAGATCGTCGGCTACCCGGACTGGTTCACCAGCCTGGCGACGGTGCGCCACTTTGGTTTCCTCTCGGCCACCGTGGGCCTGTTCCTGGTGATGCTGGTGGTGGCCTGGGTGTTCCTGCGCTTTCGTGCCGGTGGCCGCAACCTCTACGCCATGGGCGGCAGCCCGGAAGTGGCGCGGTTGTCGGGCATCAAGGTGCGGGCGATTACCCTGTGGGTGTACGCCATCAGCGGTGCGCTGGCCGGCATCGCCGCGGTGACCCTGGCCGCGCGCCTGGACTCTTCGCAACCGAGTGCCGGGCTGAGCCTGGAGCTGGACGCCATCGCCGCCGTGGTGATTGGCGGCGCCAGCCTCAGTGGCGGCGTCGGCAGCATCGGCGGCACCCTGGTGGGCGTACTGATCATTGGCGTATTGCGCAATGGCCTCAACCTGCTCGGCGTCTCGCCCTTTATTCAACAAGTGGTGATCGGCGTGGTCATCGCCCTCGCCGTCACCATCGACACCCTGCGACGCCGCTCCAGCACTGCCCGTTAAACCTGTTCGACAGTTGACACCCTCCAACAATAAAACCAGGAGTCACCGACATGTTCAGCCCCAAGAAATTGCTGTTGGCCACCGCTCTCGCCGCCGCCACCCTCACCGCTGCCGGCACCACCTGGGCCAAGGATTTGACCATCGGCCTGGCCGTGGCCAACCTGCAGGCCGACTTCTTCAACCAGATCAAGCAATCGGTGGAAGCCGAAGGCAAAGCCAAGGGGGTCAAGGTGATCACCGTGGACGCCCAGGGCAACTCCTCCACCCAGGTCAGCCAGATCGAAGACCTGATCACCCGCCAGATCGACGTGCTGATCTACATCCCGGCCGGCGCCACTGCTGCCGGTGTGCCGGTGAAAGCCGCCAAGGCTGCGGGCATCCCGGTGATCGCCGTGGACCGCAACGCCCCCGACGCACCGGGCGACACCTTTATCGCCAGCGACAGCGTGGCCGGCGCCAAGACCCTGGCCGAGTACGTGGGCAAGATCACCGACGGCAAGGGCCGCATCGCGATCCTGCAAGGCCAGATCGGTACCACCCCCGAGAATGATCGCGCCAAGGGTTTTGAGGAGGGCCTGAAAGCCTTCCCGGACCTCAAGGTCGTCGCCCAGCAACCGGCCGAATGGGCCCAGGACAAAGGCTTCGCCGTGGCCCAGGACCTGCTCCAGCGTGACCCGAACATCACCGTGTTCTTCGGTCGTGCGGACGCCATGGCCTTGGGCGCTGCCCAGGCGGTGAAAGTCGGCAACCTCGATCACAAGGTGGTCGTGGTCGGTTTCGACGGTGACGTGGCCGGGCTCAAGGCCGTGCAAAGCGGTGTGCTGAACGCGACCATGACCCAGCAGACGCAGAAAATGGGGCGCCTGGCCGTGGCCTCGGCCATCGACCTCAAAGCCGGCAAGACCTTGCCCAAGGAGCAGTTGTTGCCCACCGTGCTGACCACTAAAGAAAACGTCGCGCCGTTCCTGCAACAGCACCCGTAAGCCTTGGAGGTCGTCATGCAAGCAGCAGCCGTTGACACCGCTCGATCCGACGCGGTGCTGTGCCTGCGCAATATCAGCAAGGCCTACGGGCCGGTGCAGGTGTTGTCGCAGGTCAACGTGGACATTCGCCCCGGCGAGGTATTGGCCCTGCTCGGTGAGAACGGCGCGGGCAAGTCGACCTTGTCGTCGATCATCGCCGGGCTGGTGCAACCGGAAGCCGGGGGCAGCATGACCTGGCTCGGCGCGCCCTACGCCCCCGCTTCACCGGGGGCTGCGCTGGGCGCCGGGATCGGCCTGATCCACCAGGAAATCCGCCTGCTGCCGCAACTGTCGATCGCCGAGAACATCTTCGTCGGCCGCCTGCCCATGCGCCGTGGGCGGGTGGATCGCGAGTACATGGAGGCCCAGGCGCAGATCCAACTCGAACGCCTGGGCCTCAAGGTGCCGGCCTCGCGCAAGGTCGAAGGCCTGAGCGTGGCGGCCCAGCAACTGGTGGAAATCGCCAAGGCGCTGACGCTGAAGGCCAGCCTGTTGATCCTCGATGAACCCACCGCCGCATTGGGTGGCGAGGAAACCGAGCTGCTGTTCAAGCAGGTGGAACGGCTGAAGGCCGAGGGTGTGTCGTTTATCTATATCAGCCACCGCCTGGAAGAAATCGCACGCATCGCCGACCGCGTGCTGGTGCTGCGCGACGGTCGCCAGATCGCCCTGCATGCCACGGCCCAGGTGCCGGTCCGGGAGTTGGTGGAGCAGATGGTCGGGCGCAGCCTGGAGCGGATCTTCCCTGCGTTGCAGGCACCCCAGGAGCAGGTGATGTTGCAGGTCAAGGATTTGACCTGCCGTGAGTTTGCCTTGCACGGCATCGACTTCAGCGTGCGTGCCGGCGAGGTATTCGGCATTGCCGGGGTGGTCGGCGCCGGGCGAACCGAACTGGTGCGCACCATTGCCGGAGCGGCCCAGGATATTCGGGGCCATATGGTGCTGGATGGCGAGGTCCGCCAGTTGCGCTCGCCCTTCGAGGCGATCCAGGCCGGCGTGGTGCTGGTGCCGGAAGACCGCAAGCAGCAAGGCGTGGTGGTGGAGCATCGCATCGAAGACAACCTGATTTATGGCAACACCGACCTGCTGGATAAACGCGGTTGGGTGTTCCCTGCCCCGCTGCGCGAATTCGCGCGCACGGCGGTGGCGCGACTGGGGGTGAAAGGTGCGCCGCAGTCGCGGATTTCCAGCCTGTCCGGCGGTAACCAGCAGAAAGTGATCATCGCCAAGTGGCTGGCGCGTAACCCCAAGGTGTTCATCCTCGATGAGCCCACACGCGGCATCGACGTGGGCGCGCGGGCGGCGATTTATGAAGTGATCGCGGACCTGGCGGCCAAGGGCATGGCAGTGATTGTGGTCAGTTCCGACCTGGATGAAGTGCTGGGCTTGTCCCACCGGGTGATGGTGATGAGCCGGGGACGGCAGATGGGGATTCTGCAGCGCGGTGAGGCCACGCCGGTGGCGGTGATGGAAATGGCCACCGCCTAGGAACCCGGTCCTCACAGACAATGGAGATCAAATGTGGGAGGGGGCTTGCCCACGATGCGGGAGTGTCAGCAGATGCATCTGTAACTGAACCACTGCTATCGAGGGCAAGCCCCCTCCCACAGGGGATCTACTGTGATTTCAAGATTGGAGTTATCCAGGCAACTTGTTAGACGGGGATTCTGGATCGCGGCGAGGCCATCCCGGTTTCGATGATGGAAATGGCTACCGCATAACCAAAGACCTACACAGATCCAACTGTGGGAGGGGGCTTGCCCCCGATGAGGGAGTGTCAGCAGATGCATCTGTCACTGAACCACTGCTATCGGGAGCAAGCCCCCTCCCACAGGGGATCTACTGTGACTTCAAGATTGGAGTTATCCAGGCAACTTGTTAGACGGGGATTCTGGATCGCGGCGAGGCCGTCCCGGTTTCGGTGATGGAAATGGTCACCGCATAGCCAAATACCTACACAGATCCAACTGTGGGAGGGGGCTTGCCCCCGATGAGGGAGTGCCAGCAGATGCATCTGTCACTGAACCACTGCTATCGGGAGCAAGCCCCCTCCCACAGGGGTTCACTGTAATTTCAAATAACGGAGTTAGTCATGCAGCTTTTTAGTCTTCAAGGCCAAGTGGCCTTTGTTACCGGCGCCGGCAGCGGCATTGGCCAGGCTATCGCCGTCGGGCTCGCTGAAGCCGGTGCCGATGTAGCCTGCTTTGATCTTCCGGGCAGCCCCGGCATCGCCAGCACCGTAGAACGCATCCAGGCCCTGGGCCGGCGCGCCCTGGCCTTGAGCGGCACCGTCACCGAGCGGGCCGCCCTGGATGCAGCGGTCGCGCGCACCGAGCACGAACTCGGCCCACTCAGCGTGGCCGTCAACTGCGCCGGCATTGCCAATGCCCAGGCCGCCGAAGACCTGGAGCTGCAACGCTGGCAAACCACCCTGGACATCAACCTCACCGGCATTTTCCTCAGTTGCCAGGCCCAGGCCGCGGTGATGTTGCCGCGTGGCAAAGGCGCCATCGTCAATATCGCCTCCATGTCCGGCAGCATCGTCAACCGCGGCCTGTTGCAGGCGCACTACAACACCTCCAAGGCCGGGGTGATCCACCTGAGCAAAAGCCTGGCGATGGAATGGGCCGACAAAGGCCTTCGGGTCAACTGCATCAGCCCCGGCTACACCGCCACGCCGATGAACTCACGCCCGGAAGTCGCCGACCAGGTGAAGATCTTTGAACAGACCACGCCCATGGGCCGCATGGCCAGCGTGGACGAAATGGTCGGCCCGGCGATTTTCCTGGTCAGCCAGGCCTCGTCTTTCTGCACCGGTGTCGACCTGCTGGTCGATGGTGGTTTTGTCTGCTGGTAAGGAGTTTTGTCATGTCGCAACGTTTCAGCGGTAAAACCATCGTGATCACCGGCGCCTGCCGTGGCATCGGTGCCGGCATTGCCGAGCGCTTCGCCCAGGAAGGTGCCAACCTGGTGCTGGCCTCCAACGACCTGGAGCGCGTGACATTCACCGCCGACCAACTGGCCCGGGAATACAAGGTCGACACCCTGGCCCTGGGCATCGACGTGACCCGCGAAGAAGACATCGAAACCCTCTACCGCGAGGGTCACGCACGCTTCGGCAGCATCGACGTGTCGGTGCAGAACGCCGGCATCATCACCATCGACCACTACGACAAGATGCCCCGCGCCGACTTCGACAAGGTGCTGCAGGTCAACACCACCGGCGTGTGGCTGGGTTGCCGGGAAGCGGCCAAATACATGGTCAAGCAAGGCAGCGGGCGCTTGATCAACACCTCGTCCGGCCAGGGCCGCCAGGGGTTTATCTACACCCCGCACTACGCCGCGAGCAAAATGGGCGTGATCGGCATTACCCAGAGCCTGGCGCTGGAACTGGCGCGGCATAACATCACGGTCAACGCGTTCTGCCCCGGCATCATCGAAAGCGAGATGTGGGACTACAACGACCGCGTGTGGGGCGAGATCCTCAGCACCGACGAAAAACGCTACGGCAAGGGTGAACTGATGGCCGAATGGGTCAGGAACATCCCCCTGCGCCGGGCCGGAAAACCCTCGGATGTCGCCGGCCTGGTGGCGTTCCTGGCCTCGGATGACGCGGCCTACCTGACCGGCCAGGCGATCAATATCGACGGCGGCCTGATCATGTCGTAAGGGTTTGGTATCCTCACCCGCATTGATGTCATCACTGAGGCCTTCATGAGCCAGATCGAAGAACAGCGCCTGATCACCAAGATCGCGAGCCTCTATTACGAAGACGGGCTCAAGCAGTCCGAGATTTCCGCACAGCTGGACCTGTCCCAATCCTTTATCAGCCGCGCCCTGCGCCGGGCGCTGCAGGAAGGCGTGGTGAAGATCAGCGTGATGCGCCTGCAAGGCCTGCACCTGGAGCTGGAAAACCAATTGCAACGCCGCTACGACGTGCGCCAGGTGATCGTGGTGGAAGCCACCGAGCCCGGCAACGATGAAAGCATCAAGCAAGCCATCGGCTCGGCGGCTGCCCACTACTTGGAGACCAGCCTGTCGCCCCAGGACCATATCGGCATTTCGTCGTGGAGCAGCACCATTCGCGCCATGGTCGGCCACCTGCATGCCCAGCCGGGCAAACAAGGCGCCCAGGAAGTGGTACAACTGTTGGGCGGTGTCGGCAACAAAGGCGCGTTTGAAGCTACCTTGCTCACCCAACGCCTGGCCACCCTGCTCAACTGCCCGGCGTTCCTGCTGCCGTCGCAAAGCATCGAGCAATCGGTGGAGAGCAAGCAGCGCATCGTGCAGATGGAAGAGGTCAAGGAAGTGCTGCAACGCTTTGACAGCATCACCCTGGCGATCGTCGGCATCGGCGACCTCGAACCCTCGCAGTTGCTGCGCAACAGTGGCAACTACTACACCGAGGACATGCTGCGCCTGCTGGCCGAGCGCGGTGCCGTCGGCGATATCTGCCTGCGTTACTTCGATGCCCAGGGCAAGCCGGTGCTGGAGGAAGATGAAGAATTCGTGGTCTCGGTGGCGCTGCCCAAGTTGCGCAGTATCCACCGCGTGCTCGGCCTGGCCGGCGGGCTGAACAAGGTCCAGGCCATTCGTGGCGCGCTCAAGGGCGGCTACCTGGACATCCTGATCACCGACCTGGACACCGCACAGGCCCTCAACCAATAACCTTTTTTGGAGATTGCCGCTCATGACGTCCAAGCTCGAACAACTCAAGCAATTCACCACCGTGGTCTGCGACACCGGCGACCTGGAAGCCATCAGCCGCCTGCGCCCGGTGGACGCCACCACCAACCCGTCGCTGCTGCTCAAGGCCGCCGCGATCCCGGAATACGCCGAGCTGCTGCGCAATGCCGTCAACCTGGCCAAGGGCGACGTCGGCCTGGCCTGCGACCACTTCGCGGTGTCAGTGGGGGCCGGCATTTTGAAGGTCATTCCCGGGCGTATTTCCACCGAAGTCGACGCGCGCCTGTCCTTCGATGAAGACGCGCTGTGGGCAAAGGCCAACCAGTTGATCGCCCTGTACGACCAGGCCGGTATCAGCCGCGACCGCGTGCTGATCAAGCTCGCCTCCACCTGGGAAGGCATCCGCACGGCCGAACGCCTGGAAAAAGCCGGCATCCAGACCAACCTCACCCTGCTGTTCTCGTTCGCCCAGGCCCAGGCCTGCGCCGATGCCGGGGTGTTCCTGATCTCACCGTTCGTGGGCCGCATCTATGACTGGTACCGCAAGAACACCGGCCTGGACTACACCGGCGCTGATGACCCGGGCGTGCAATCGGTGACGCGCATCTACAACTACTACAAGGCCAACCAGATCAACACCGTGGTGATGGGCGCAAGCTTCCGCACCCTCAGCCAGATCGAACAGCTGGCGGGGTGCGATCGCCTGACCATCAGCCCGGAGCTGCTGCAGAAGCTCGACGAAGACCAGGGCACGCTGGCACGCAAATTGGTACCGGTGACCGAAGGCGAAGCGCGCCAGCCAATGAACGAAGCGCAGTTCCGCTGGGCCTCGAATGAAGATGCGATGGCGACTGAGAAACTCGCGGAAGGGATTCGACAGTTTGCGCGGGATCAGGAAAAACTCGAGGCGGTGTTGTCGGCGCTATGACCCCCGTCCAGCCGCTCGGCCAGTCGCGCACCTTGGTGTTCCTGGCCTACCCGCAAATGGGCCTGCTCGACCTGACCGGTGCCCAGACCGTGTTCTGGGCTGCCACCAAGGCCATGGTCGAGCGTGGCCTGCCGGGCTATGTGGTGCACACCGCCAGCCTGGCGGGCGGCTTGATGCCAACGGCCGAAGGATTGAGCGTCGACACCCTGCCATTGGCGCAATTTGACCCCGCCGCCCTGGACACCTTGATCGTACCCGGCGCCCCCGCCATTCAACAGGCGCTGGCCGCCAACACCGACCTGGTGGACTGGCTGCGTCACGCCTCCACTCGGGCCCGGCGCACGGCCTCGGTGTGCAGCGGCACCTTCCTGCTGGCCCAGGCCGGCTTGCTCCAGGGCCGGCGTGCTGCCACGCACTGGGCGATGTGCGACATGCTCAAGCGCGGGTTCCCCAGCATCGATGTGGACATGGACGCGATCTTTGTCCAGCAAGGCAATGTGTGGACGTCGGCAGGCGTGAGTGCCGGCATCGACCTTGCACTGGCGTTGGTAGAGGCCGATTGCGGGCGTCACGTCGCCCTGCAAGTGGCGCGGGAACTGGTGGTGTTTCTCAAAAGGCCCGGCGGCCAGGCCCAGTTCAGCCAACTGCTGCAAGCCCAGACCGACGACACTGCCGGTTTCGATGCCTTGCACCTGTGGATCGCCGACAACCTCAGCGACCGCGAGCTTACGGTGGAGCGCCTGGCGGAACAAAGCCGCATGAGCCCGCGCAACTTCGCCCGGGTCTACAAGCAAAAAACCGGGCGCACCCCGGCCAAGGCCATCGAGTTGTTTCGCGTGGAGGCGGCGCGGCGCCTGCTGGAAGACTCCCAGCGCAACATCGACCAGGTGGCGCACCTGTGTGGCTTTGGCGATGAAGAACGCATGCGCTACACCTTCCATCGCCACCTTGCGATTTCCCCTCGCGACTACCGCGCGCGCTTTTCCCGCTGACGGCAGGCCGCTTGGCAGTTATTCAGGGTTTTCTGTCCTACCCGCCAAACCGCGGCGCTCTTAGAGTAGGCCGGTAACGCATTGCGCCTTGAGCAATCGTATCGACCTGGTCCCTGGAGCATCCCCATGAAGCAGCACATCCTCATCATCGGCGCCGGGTTCGGCGGTGTCTGGAGCGCCTTGAGCGCCGCGCGCCTGCTGGATAAACATGATCGCCATGACGTGCAGATCAGCGTCCTGGCCCCACAGCCGGCGCTACGTATTCGCCCACGTTTCTACGAGGCCGAAGTGCATGCCATGCAGGCACCGCTGGGCCCATTGTTTGCGGCAGTCGGCGTGGACTTCATCGAGGGCGCCGCCGACCGCATCGATGAACACGGCAAGCAGGTGACCTACCGCAACACGGCGGGCATCCCCACTACCCTCAAGTACGATCGCCTGGTGCTGGCCGCCGGCAGTCGTCTCAGTCGCCCGCAGATGGAAGGCCTCCAGCACGTGTTCGATGTGGACCAGATCGAAGACGCCACGCGCCTCGAAGCCCATATCAAGGGTTTGAAAAACCTGCCCGACAGCCCGGCACGCAACACCGTGGTGGTGGCCGGAGGAGGGTTTACCGGGATCGAGACCGCCACCGAAATGCCAGCACGCCTGCGCGCAGCACTGGGTGACGACGCCACTATCCGTGTGATCGTGGTGGACCGTGGCCCGCAGATCGGGGCATCCATGGGCGATGGCATTCGCCCGTCCATCGTCGAAGCCAGCCAACACCTGGGCCTCGAATGGCGATTGAACACCTCCGTGGCCGCGGTGGATGCCGGCGGCGTGACCCTGGCCGATGGGCAGCGCATCGAGTCCAGCACCGTGATCTGGACCATCGGCTTTCGCGCCAACCCGCTGACCGAACAGGTCAGCGGCACCCTTGACCCCCAGGGCCGCCTGCATGTGGACGGCAACCTCAAGGTGAAGGGCCAGGCCGATGTCTTTGCCGCCGGTGATGTGGCCTACGCCGCCACCGACGACCTCGGTCACTTCGCCGGCATGTCCTGCCAGCACGCCATCGCCCTGGGCCGCTACGCCGGCAACAACGTCGCCGCCGACCTGATCGGCGTGGCCCCGATGACCTACAGCCAGCCCAAATACGTCACCTGCCTCGACCTCGGGGCCTGGGGCGCGGTGTACACCGAGGGCTGGGATCGTCAACTCAAGCTGGTGGGCCAGGAAGCCAAGGAGCTCAAGCAGCAGATCAACACGGTGTGGATCTACCCGCCAGCCGCCGAACGGGCCACCGCCCTGGCGGCGGCTGACCCGCTGATTCCGGTGGCCTGACGCCCCACACCCGGTGCCCGCCAGCCCACTGTTTGCTGGCGAGCATAAATGCCAGGAGCGATCAGGCTCGCTCCTGCCTCAGCTTTGCGCGACACCCGTCCCAAACTTGCGAATCGCCAGGCAATACCCGATCAATGCCAGCGCCGCCAGCAACCCGCCCGCCACGCCGACCCAGGCGAAGCCGAAGTGGCTGCCGACCCAACTGCCCATCAGGGCGCCACCGCCGATGCCGATGTTGTAGATACCGGAGAACATCGCCATGGCCACGTCGGTGGCGTCCGGGGCCAGCACCAGTACCTTGGACTGCATGGCGAGGCCGAAGCCCATGATCGCCATGCCCCAGAACACGCTGAGGATCACCAGGTACGACTCGGCGCCGCTCAACGGCAGCATCAGCGCCAGGCACGCGGCCAGGATAAACACCGCGCCGACCACGAACAGGTGGGGGTTGAAGCGGTGCACCAGGCTGAACAGCAGCGAGCCGATGATGCCCGCGCCGCCGAACACCAGCAGGATCAGGGTCACCGCGCTGCCGCTCATGCCGGCCACGCCTTCAACGAAAGGTTCGATGTAGCTGTAGGCGGTGAATTGCGCGGTCACGGTCATCGCCGTGAGCACATACAACGCCACCAGCGCCGGACGCTTGAACAGCAGTGGCAGGCTGCGCAGGGAGCCGGAGTTCTGGCTCGGCAGCAAGGGCAAGGTGCGCGCCAGCCAGAACACCAGGGCGGCGGCGAACGCGCCGATCACCAGGAACGTGGTGCGCCAACCCATGGCTTCGCCGAGCAGACGCCCCAGGGGAATACCCAGCACCATCGCCAGGGACGTACCGGTGGCGAGCAGGCCGAGGGCTTGCACCTGTTTGCCTTCCGGCGCCAGGCGTACCGCCAGGGACGCGGTGATCGACCAGAACAGCGCATGGGACAGGGCAATGCCGACGCGACTGACCATCAACAGGCCGAAACTGGTGGCCACGCTGGAGAGGATATGGCTAGCGATAAACAGGCAGAACAGCACGATCAGCAGCTTGCGTCGCTCAACGTTGCGGGTCAGCAGCATCACCGGCAGCGAGGTCAGGGACACGATCCAGGCATAAATGGTGAGCATCAGGCCGACGCTGGACACGGGCATGTCGAAGCTGGCGCCAATGGCGCTGAGCAGCCCGACGGGGACGAATTCAGTGGTATTGAACACAAACGCGGCCAGCGCCAGGGCGATGACCGGTTGCCAGTTGGCTTGGGGGGTTGCGGCTGAAATGCTCATTGAAGGGCGAGGTACTCTGGCGATGATCAAGCGGCCACCCAGGACAAGCGCCGCCGCCTGGCATTCTATAGGTTTATCGGCCGTCTGTTGACGCTCATCCCCCTCAAAATACCCTCAGTTTTGTCACGGTGCCGTCATGGTGACCACGTAGTTGCCTGACTGGATCGGCTTGCCGAGGCTGTCCACCAACAGGTACGTCTGGTCGTAATAACGCCCGCTGCCGCTGTCCGCCACCAGCCGCAGACTGGCCCCGTTGACGCTGGCGACCGGCGCCATACTGCGGACATCGAACCGATTGCCACGGCTGGCGCTCGGGCAACCTGTCACGTCCATCCGGGCACCGCTGTGCGCATTTGTCGCACACAAGGGTTCGACAATGCTGCCCGTGAACCTGATGGTGCCTTGACCCGCCGGCTGCGCCGCGCCGCAGGTGCTTGCCCAAAGGCAAAGGAGACAGGTAGCTGCCGAAAAACCGTTGATACGCATGCTGATACTCCTTCCTGGGCTATTAGGAAGTAAGTCGTCAGCAAAGGCACTAACTTGAGGTTATTCGCCTTAGCGCAACAAACGGTTAAGGATCCACCTGCGCCATCAACTCCGGAATGCTCTCCGGCCGCTTGGCATAACGCTGCGCCAACGCCGCACAGACCATCAACTGGATCTGGTGAAACAGCATCAACGGCAAAATCAGCACGCCCATGCTCGCCCCGGCGAACAGCACCTGGGCCATCGGCACACCCGTGGCCAGGCTCTTCTTCGAGCCGCAGAACAGGATGGTGATGCGATCTTCCTGATTAAAGCCAAAGGCCTTGCCCAACAGGGTGGACGCCACCAGCACCAAGGCCAGCAACACGCAGCAGGCCACCACCAGGCCGCCCAGCTCCCACAGCGGGATCTGGTGCCAGATGCCTTCGTTGACCGCTTCGCTGAACGCGCCGTACACCACGAGCAGGATCGAGCCCTGGTCGACGAACTTCAGCCAGGCTTTATTGCGCCCCACCCACGCGCCGATCCAGCGGCGGGCGATCTGCCCGGCGATAAACGGCAGCAGCAGTTGCACGCTGATTTTCAGGATCGCATCGACAGTGGAGCTGCCTTCGCCGTGCACATTGAGCAACAACGTCACCAGCAATGGCGTGAGGAAGATGCCGAACAGGCTGGAGGCCGCCGCGCTGCAGATCGCCGCCGGGATGTTGCCCCGCGCCAGGGAGGTAAAGGCAATCGCCGACTGCACCGTGGCCGGCAAGGCGCAGAGGTAGAGCATGCCCATGTACAGGTCTTTGCCGATCAGCGGCGACAACACCGGTTTGAGCGCCAGGCCCAGCAGCGGGAACAGTACAAAAGTCAGGCTGAACACCAGCAGGTGCAGGCGCCAGTGGCCCGCGCCGGCGACGATGGCCTGGCGCGACAGCTTGGCGCCGTGCAGGAAAAACAGCAGCGCGATGGCCAGGTTGGTGACCCAGCCGAAGGCCACGGCGGTCTGGCCGCTGGCGGGCAGCTGGGAGGCGAGGATCACCGTGGCGATCAAGGTCAGGGTGAAGTTGTCGGGCAGAAAACGGGGGCGAGTCATAAGCGAATCTTCCGGGGGTTGCCAAGAGCGTCATGGCGACTCTAACGTAACGCCTTGTTACCGACTAACGCCAATGAGCCAGTAAATGCCGCCTAAAGGACATGCCAACACCGTACGCCGCAGTGTGCCTGGGCTTTCCAGCCTGCCACGACCGGTGTATGGGCGCACCGAATCGCTGCCCAACCGCGCCCTGACCCGCCGGCACAGCCACCCGTGGGTGCAATTGTCCTACGCCATTTCCGGGGTGCTGGAGATCCAGACCAGCGCCGGCCGCTTCGTCGCACCGCCCCAGCGGGCGGTGTGGATCCCCGCGGGCATGCCGCATCGGGTGTACAGCTCGCCCCACACCGAGATGCGCAGCCTGTACCTCGATTGCAGCGTCACCGCCTGGGCCGCCGAACGCTGCCAGGTGCTGGAGGTGAGCAGCCTGCTGCGCGAGTTGATCCGCAGCTTCAGCGAGCTGCCGGTGGAATATGCCGAGGATGGGCCGGATGGGCGCCTGGTCCAGGTAGTGCTCGACCAACTCGCCGCAGCGCCCAAGGTCGACTTGATGCTGCCATTGCCCCATGACCCAAGGTTGCGACAGATCTACCGCAGCTTGAGCCTGCGCCCGGAACAGCACACTACCCTGGGACACTGGAGCGAGAAACTGGGGGTCAGCGAAAAGACGCTGAGCCGCCTGTTTTTGAAGGACACCGGCCTGACATTTCGAGCCTGGCGCCAGCGTTTAAGGTTATTGAGCGCCCTGCCCGCCCTGGAGCAAGGCGAACGGGTCACCGATGTGGCGTTGAATTGTGGCTATGAGTCCACCTCGGCGTTCATCAACGCGTTTCGGCAGCAGTTCGATGCCACGCCCGGTGAGTTCTTCCGCTGACCTCACCGACGATGAAGAATCACTGTGGGGAGGCCCCCTACCTCTTCGACGTAGCGCGTCTAGAGGGAGTTTGCTCCCCCCACATCAGACTTGTATGTACCTTCAGATCCCAGCCTTGGCCAGGATGGCCTGGAGCAACACATCCGCCCCTGCCGTCGACCACTCGGGGGAGATCTCCTCCGCTTCGTTATGGCTCAGCCCGTCCACGCACGGTACGAAGATCATCGCGGTCGGCGCCACCTGGTTCAGGTAGCAGGCGTCGTGCCCGGCGCCGGAGATCATCGGCCGATGGCTGTAGCCCAACGCCTCGGCGGACGCGCGTACCACCTCTACACAATCGCTGTCGAAGGCAATCGGTGCGTACTGGAAGATCTGCTTAACGCTGTGCTGCAAGCCGATGCCTTCGGCGATGTGCGCCACGGCGTCGCGCAATTGCTGGTCCTGGCGTGCCAGCACGGCCTCGTCCGGGTGCCGGAATTCCACGCTGAAAAACACCCGTCCCGGCACCACGTTGCGCGAGTTGGGAAAGATATTCGCCATGCCCACCGTGGCCCGTCCTTCCGCGCCCTGCTCCAGGCCCAGCCCATTCACGGCCTCGACCACACGGGCAAAACCGAGCAGCGCATCCAGGCGATGGTCCATCGGGGTGGTGCCGGCATGGGCGCTGCGCCCGCTCAATTCGACTTCGTACCAACGCTGGCCCTGGGCACCGGTGACCACGCCAATGGTGATGCCCTGGGCTTCAAGGATCGGGCCTTGTTCGATATGCAGTTCAAAGGCGGCATGCACCGCCTGGCCACCCACCGGGTGGGGGCCGGCATAGCCGATCTGCTGCAAGGCCTGGCCGATGGTCACGCCGGCCTTGTCCACACGGGACAACCCGTATTCCAGGTCGAACACGCCAGCGTAGACGCCGGAGGAAATCATCGCCGGGGCAAAGCGCGAGCCCTCTTCGTTGGTCCAGTTGACCACTTCGATGGGCCGGTCGGTTTCAATCCCCAGGTCGTTCAGGGTGCGCAGCACTTCCACTCCGGCGAGTACGCCATAGATGCCGTCGTACTTGCCGCCGAAGGGTTGGGAATCGCCGTGGGAGCCGGTCATCACCGGTGCCAGGTGGTCATGGCGCCCGGCGCGACGCGCAAATATATTGCCCATGGCGTCCACCCGTACCGTGCAACCGGCCGCAGTGCACCAGTGCACGAACAGATCGCGGCCACGCCGGTCCTCGTCGGTCAATGCCAGGCGCGACACACCGCCCTTTTCGGTGGCACCGATCTGCGCCATCTCCATCAACGAAGCCCACAGGCGTTCGCCGTTGACCCGTGCCAGGTTACTCATGGGGTTTGGCCCGATAACGGAAGTCGCAGTGGTGCGCGCCGCCCATGATGGTCTGGGTGCGGGTCAGTTCGATGTTCGGGTTGTAGCCGACGATAAACAGCTCGTCGCGGTTGCACGACAGCAAGTGGCCGATCTCGCCCAGGCCCATCTCGTGGTACATCTCGGCGTAGCGGCAGCGCTTGACGTCGTAATCATAGTGCTCGGCATCGCTGGCGATGATCTCGACCTTGAGCGCGTCATCCTTCTCCCACAGCACTTGCAACTCCACAAAGCTCTTGAGGTCGGCGCCCTGCTCTTCCAGTGCGGCAAAATGCTTGCCGGCCTGGATCGCCGCATTGCCCACGGCTTCGCCGATCACGGCGGCGGCAAAGTCCTTGCCCTGCTCGCGCTTGAGGATCTCGTAGATGGGCTTGATGATTTCCGCCTCGATCCGGCGCCGGGCAAGGATGCCCAGTTCACCTTCCAGTTTGTTCATTGCATCTCTCCATTGACCCTTGCAGGAGCGAGCCAGCTCGCACCTGCAGAGGGGGTGGGTTTATTGGCCACCCGCCACACTCACCGGCTGCCATTGATTGGCCTTGACCTGGTAAACGGTGAACGACGGTTGCTTCAAGTTGCCCTCGGCATCGAACGCAATCGTGCCAGTCACGCCCGGATAGCTGATGGCGCGCAGCACCGGCAGGTACTTCTGTGGGTCGGTGGATCCGGCCTTCTCGATGGCCGCCACCAACACACCAACGCCGTCATAGGCAAACGGTGCATGCAGTTCGATCGCGGTTTTGTAGCGTTCCTTATAGGCCTGTTCGAACGCCTTGCCACCCGGCATCTGCGCAATCGCCAGGCCCGGCTCCAAGGCAATCACGCCCTCGCCTTCGTTCTGCGCCAGCTGCAGGAAAGTCTGGCTGACAAACCCACCGGCGCCCATCAGCGGTGCCTTGATCCCCAACTGCTTGATACGCCGGGCCAGCGGTGCAGCCTGGGCGTCGACGCCGCCGAAGAAGATCAGGTCAGGGTTCCGGCTACGAATATTGGTCAGCACGGCACTGAAGTCGATGGTCTTGTCGTCCACGTATTCGCGGGCAACCACCTTGGCACCCCCGGCCTCGATGGATTTGACGAACTGGTCCGCCAGGCCCTGGCCGAATGCGGTGCGGTCGTCGATCACGGCAATACGCTGGGCTTTCAAGGTGTTCAACGCATAGCGGCCGGCCACCTGGCCGCCATCGTCGTCGTGGCCCATGATGCGAAAGCTGGTGTCGAAGCCCTGCTGGGTGTAGGCATGCCCGGTAGCGACTGGCGCCACCTGGGCGATACCGGCGTCGTAGTATACCCGCGCTGCCGGGATGCTGGTGCCGGTGTTCCAGTGGCCGACCACGCCGACCACGCCCTCATCCACCAGGCGTTGGGCAACGGTCACGGCGGTGCGAGGGTCGGACTGGTCGTCTTCGGACACCAGCTTGAAGGTCACCGCCTCACCATTGATTGTCGGGTGCTTGGCGTTAGCCTGGTCGATGGCCAGTTGCGCGCCATTTTCCAGGTCTTTACCAATCCGGGCCGAGGGCCCGGTCAAGGGAACGGCCAGGCCGATCAGCACGGTCTGGTCGGCCTGGGCCATGGCGCTCGCCAGGCTGCTCAGGGCCAGGCCAATCAGTGCGGTTTTGTTGAAAGTCTTCATCAGTCGTTCCTGTTTCTTTTCGGGCGGGTCGGAACACGCCGGGCGTCCGGTAGCGTCATGGGTGTTTTTTCATCGAGCCGTTATTCACCGAGGTAGGCGCTGCGCACCTCGGGGTGTTCAAGCAAATCTGCGGAGGGCCCGCTGAGGCTGATGCGGCCGGTGTCCATCACATAGGCACGGTCGGTCACTTGCAGGGCCAGCCGTGCATTCTGTTCCACCAACAGCAGGGTCATGCCCTGGCGACACACGTCGTCGATCACCTGGAAGATTTTTTCCACCATGATCGGCGCCAGGCCCATGGACGGCTCATCGAGGATCAGCAAACGCGGGCGTGACAGCAGCGCACGGGCCAGGGCGAGCATCTGTTGCTCACCGCCCGAGAGCAGGCCGGCGGACTGCTGCAGGCGCTCTTCCAGGCGCGGGAAGTGTTCGAACAGCTGGCGCATTTCGCGCTGCACCTGCTCGTTGTCACGGCGCAAAAACGCACCGGACTGAAGGTTCTCCAGCACGCTCATGCGCGCAAAAATCCCGCGCCCTTCCGGGACCATGGCGATGCCCTGGCGCAGCAACTGGTCCGGCGCCTGGCCGAGGATCGAGCGCCCGGCAAAGCGGATTGCACCCTGACTGGCCGGCAGCAGACCGGTCAGCGCCTTGAGACTGGAGGTCTTGCCCGCACCGTTGGCACCGATCAGCGTCACGCGCTCCCCCTCGGCAATGTGCAAATCCAGGGATTTGACCGCCTCGATGGCGCCGTAGCGCACCTGCAAACCCTCGACGTTCAACAAGGCTTCAGACATGGGCACTGGCTCCCAGGTAGGCCTGGATCACTGCCGGGTGCTGGCGCACTTCGACGGGTGGCCCTACGGCGATGACTTGGCCGTAATCGAGCACGCTGATGCGGTCGCATACGCCCATCACCAGCTTCACGTCGTGCTCGATCAACAGCAGGGTATGGCCGTCGTCGCGGATCTTTTCCAGCAGGCCGCGCAACTGCACTTTTTCACTGGCATTCATACCCGCCGCCGGCTCATCCAGGGCCAGCAGGCGCGGTTCGGTGGCCAATGCGCGGGCGATTTCCAGGCGGCGCTGATGGCCGTAGCTCAAGCTGTCGGCGCGATAATGGGCGAACCCCGCCAGCCCGACATACGCCAGCAGGCGATGGGCGTGGGCACGGGTTTGGGCTTCCTCATCGCGAGCACGACGATGCCGGCTCAAGGCGGCCCACAGGCCATTGCGGGTGCGCACATGGCGCCCGACCATGACGTTTTCCAGGGCGCTCATGGCATTGAACAAGCGGATATTCTGAAACGTGCGGGCAATGCCGGCTTCGGCCACCTGATGCACGCTGGTCGGCCGGTACTCCCGGCCATCGAGCTGGAAGCGCCCGGAATCCGGGGTATAGAGGCCGGTCATGACATTGAAGAAGGTGGTCTTGCCCGCGCCGTTGGGGCCGATCAGCCCGTAGATTTCGCCGGCCTGGATACTCAGGCTCACATCGGTCAACGCCGCCACGCCCCCGAAGTGTTTGTTGACCCGGTCAATCTGCAGCAGAGGTGCGTTCATCGTGCCACTCCTTTGGGCCACAGCCCGGCGGGTCGATAGAGCATCGCCAGGATCAACGCGAGGCCGTAGAACAGCTGGCGGATGATTTCCGGGTCCACCAGCACTTGGCCGAACAACGCCTGCTGCAACGGGCCCATGCTCGCGCGCAACGCTTCAGGCAATGCCGCCAGCAGTACGCAGCCAAGGATCACCCCCGGGATATGGCCCATGCCGCCGAGCACCACCATCGCCAGCACCGCAATGGACTCGTTGAGGGTGAACGATTCCGGCGAGACAAAGCCCTGGAACGAGGCGAACAGCGCGCCGCTCACCCCGCCGAACGCGGCGCCAATCGCAAACGCCAGCAACTTGAGGCGCACGGTGTTCACGCCCATGGCCTGGGCCGCTTCTTCGTCCTCGCGGATCGCCACCCAGGCACGGCCGATGCGCGAGCGCTCCAGGCGAATGCAGGCAAACAGAATCAGCACCACCAGCGCGGCGAACAGGTAGTAATAGAGGTACACCGACGGCAGGCGCAGGCCGAACAGTTCCTGGGTACGGCCCAGGTTCACGCCGAGCAGGTTCACCGGATCGACCTGGGCGATGCCTTTGGGGCCATTGGTGATATTCACCGGGCGGTCGAGGTTGCGCAGCAGGATACGGATGATCTCGCCAAAGCCCAGGGTGACGATGGCCAGGTAGTCGCCGCGCAGGCGCAAGGTCGGCGCACCCAACACCACGCCGCACCCCGCCGCGAGCAAGGCGCCCAGGGGCAGGATCAACCAGATCGAGGTGTGCATGCCCGCCGGCAGCAACGCCGCCAGGGCTGGAAACTGTTGCAGCAGATGGGGCGACGACAGCAACGCGGCCAGGTAGGCGCCCACCGCGTAGAACGCGATGAACCCCATGTCCAACAGCCCCGCATAACCGACCACGATGTTCAGGCCAAGGGCGAGCATGATGTACAGCAGGGCAAAATCCAGGGTCCGCACCCAGGTGTTGCCACCGGCGTGGCCGACGATCCACGGTGCCAGCACCAGGGCCACGGCAAACAGCAGCAGGCCCAGGCTGGCGCGTTGATTGGAAGTGAGTGGGTTGATCATGCGCGGATCGCCAGACGTTCGCCCAACAGCCCCGAAGGACGGAACACCAGCACCGCGATCAGCACGATAAAGGCAAACACATCCTGATAATTGCTGCCGAACACCCCGTTGGTGGCGGCGCCCAGGTAGCCGGTGCCCAGGGCTTCGATCAGCCCCAGCAACAGGCCGCCGAGCATGGCGCCCTTGAGGTTGCCGATACCGCCCAGCACCGCGGCGGTGAAGGCTTTGATCCCCGGCAGGAAGCCCATGTAGAAATGCGCGCTGCCGTAGTTGCTGGCCATCATTACCCCGGCCAATGCCGCCAGGGCGCCGCCGATGGCGAAGGTGAGCACAATGACCCGATTCGGGTTGATGCCCATCAGGCTCGCGACCTGGGGGTTTTCCGCCACGGCACGCATGGCCCGGCCAAAGCGCGTGCGCTCGACCAGCACCAGCAGCGCGACCATCACTGACAGCGCAATGGCGATGGTGGTGAGGGCCGTGGCGTTGGTGACAGCCGGGTGCGCGGAGACCCCGGGCAGTACTTCGATGGGTTCCAGCGGCAGCAGTTGCGGGAACATTTGCGGGTTACGGGTCCAGACCAGCATCGCGATGGTTTGCAAAAGCAGCGACACCCCGATGCCGCTGATCAACGGCGCCAGGCGCGGCGCGTGACGCAACCGGCGATAAGCGACGCGCTCGATCACCACCGCCAGCGCCGCACAAAATGCCATGGCGACCAGGGTGGCCGTCAGCAACACCAGCAGCGGTGGCAACGCCGGCCAAGTCGCCTGCAACAGGCGAATCATCGACAAGCCCACGAGCGCACCGATCATCAGCACATCGCCGTGGGCGAAGTTGATGATGCGCAGGATGCCGTAGACCATGGTGTACCCCAGGGCCACCAGCGCGTAGAGACTGCCCGTCATCAAGCCGTTGAGCAGTTGTTGGATAAACCCATCCATGAAGACCGTCGACCTCAGTGCGTACAAGGGCGGCACACTAAGCATCTATTCTGTTTTTATCAAATATCAGAAAGTTATAGGGTTATGCCAAAGCAATGACAGGGTATTTGTGCCGCAAATACGGCACTTATGGCTCTTTATTTGGGCTAAAACTTGGTGTTTAATTCAATACATGAATAAATCAGAACAGTTAGCCAATGACCCTCCCCTGCGTGCCGTGCGGACGTTCGAAGCGTTTGCGCGCCATGGCGGGGTGAATGCTGCCGCACGCGAGCTGGACGTGTCCGCCTCTGCCATCAGCCATCAACTGCACCTGCTGGAAGACTTCCTGCAGCAGCCGCTGACCCTGCGCCAGGGCCGCAACCTGGTGCTGACCGATGAAGGGCGCGAGTATTACCGTGCCATCCGCTCGGCCTTTGCCGTGCTGCGCAGCGCCACCGAACATGTGCGCGAGAAAAGCGCCACCCGCCAGGTGACCATCAGCCTGATCCCGCTGTTTGGCATCAACCTGTTTATCCCGCGCCTGGAGAACTTCCTCAAAGACCACCCGGCGCTGGACATCAACGTGACCTACGCCAACCACCGCAGCTACCCCAGCGATGCCGCCGACCTGTCGATTCGCTTCGGCACCGGGCACTGGCCGGGCTATCACAGCGAACCCCTGATCTCCGGCGCGGTGACCCCCTATTGCAGCCGCAGCTTTCTCGCCCAACACGGCCCCATCGACACGCCCCAGGCCTTGAGCGAGCTGCCGTTGCTGCACGATGAAGAACGCGGCACCTGGGGCCAATGGTTCGAGGCAGCCGAGGTCGACACCACGGCGCTGAATGGCTTGCTGCTCGAAGACGGCCAACTGGCACTCACCGCCACCCTCACCGGCCTGGGCTGCGCGTTGCTGCGCGCGCCGCTGGTAGCGCCCCATGTGGCCAATGGCGAGCTGGTGAAGCTGTTTGATCTGGAGGTCAATGATGGCCGCCAGTACTACCTGTGCCGGCGAGCCAACAGTGAGTTGTCGAGCGAGGGGAATGACTTGTATGACTGGATCAAGCGCAGCTTGAATGCGGTATAGGCATTGTGGAGATCCAAATGTGGGAGGGGCGGTTTACAGGTCAGCTGCCGTTACCGCCATGGGCCTCTTCGAAGAAGTAGTCCTTCCAGCTCGCCGCCTTGTTTTTCAGTACGCCCAGTTCCTGCAATTTCTCGGCGTAGATATAGGTACGCTGCGGCACGATAGTGAAATCGATTTCCGGGTCCTGGACGATTTTTTCCACCAGGTCCAACGGCAGCTTGGACTGTTCTACGCGGATGTACGCCTTGGCCGCTGCCGGTTTGTCGGCCTTGATGATCTGCTCGGCTTCGGCCAGCGCGGCGTAGAACGCCTGGTAGGTCTTGGGGTTTTCGTCGTGGAATTTCTGCGTGGTGTAGAGCACGTTGAACGTCGCCGGACCGCCGAGGATGTCGTAGGAACTGAGCACCTTGTGCACGTTGGGGCTCAGCAGCTCCTGGTACTGGAACGGCGGACTGGAGAAGTGCGCGTTGATCTCCGAACCACCGGCAATCAACGCGGCGGTGGCGTCGGGGTGGGCCAGGCTGATGGAGATGTCATCGAATTTCTTGTAGTGGGCATCGCCGAACTGCCTGGCGGTTTCGATCTGCAAGGTCCGCGACTGGAAACCCACCCCGGCGGCAGGCACGGCGATGCGGTCCTTCTCGCTGAAGTCCTTGAGGGTCTTGACCTTGGGGTTGTTGGTCAGCAGGTAGTTGGGCATCGAGCCCAAGGAGGCGATGGCCTTGACGTTCTGCTTGCCCCTGGTACGGTCCCACAGGGTGAGCATCGGCGGCACACCGGCGGACACCACATCCAGGGCGCCGGCCAGCAGCGATTCGTTCATGGCGGTGGCGCCGGAAATGCTGTTCCATTCCACCTGGATGTCCAGGCCCTGGGCCTTGCCGTGTTTTTCGATCAGGTGCTGGTCGCGCACCACATCGAGGATCAGGTAGCCGATGCCGAATTGCTGGGCGATGCTGATCTCGCCTTCGGCCTGGGCACCGGGGCTGAGCAAGACGCTGGCGGCGGCGAGGGACGCGGCCAGGAGGGTCAGGGAGGAACGCTTGAACGTCATGGGGAATCTGCCGCGTTTTCGAGAAGGTGATGGAGCGTAGCCGCGGTTTTTTAGACAGCAAAAGAATATCTGGGTCTATTGTTATGCAAATACCCCTAAAACGGCGCGCGGCTGGTATCGTGCCGCGCTTTGAAAAAACTGCCGCACACTGCGAGGAACTGCACGTTGAACACTGACGAAAAAATGACCGGGGACCTGTTCGAGGTGGATAAGCGCCTGTCACTCAAACCCGTGGTGGACTTCAACAGCTACCTGCGCAGCGCTTTCGGCGACGGTCCGTGCACCTGCATTCGTTGCACCGCCAGCGGCGGTGACGAAACCGGTTACGCGTTCCAGCACACCTTCAGCTTCGACAGCAAACCGACCCAGCGCCGCTTTGCCTCCACGGCGGGCAGTGATGTGTTGATGGCGCTGAAAAAGGCCTGGTTGTCCTTCACCAAGGCTGAGCTGCCTTCGAGTGGCCCGCTGGCGCTTGAGACGTTGAAGGAATTTGTCGAACCGCAGTTGCACAAGCGCCTGGCGCCGCTGTTCCTCGCCAGTGGGCTGGTCAAGGAGGTGGACGGCGAGTTGCACCTGCAGCCACAAGCTGCGGCCTGAACCTAATCGTCAGCGCAAACGGGTGACGGTGAGCGCCACCACGGCGATCCGCTCCACACGCTCATAGCCGGGCTTTTCCAGCTCTTCGCCGAACACATCGGGGTCAAGTTCGCGGTAGGTCCACCCAAAGGCATCGCTGTCCAGCAACGGCGTGACGGCGGCCAGGAACGGATCCTCCCCGGCGACAATCGCCACGCCGGTGTAGAGCACCAGGCTGCCGCCCAGGGCCAGGCGCCCAACGGCCTCGCCGGCGATGCGCACCGACAGTTGCTCGCCCAGTGCCCCGCCGCCATGCCGGTAGGCCCGCTGGCGGTCGTCATTCATATAGGGCGGGTTGGCGACGATCAGGTCGAACGTGCCTTCGACGCCGCCCAGCACATCGCTGTGGTACGCCGTGACGTTCGCCAACCCGGCCAGCTCGGCATTCACCGCTGTCAGGCGCAAGGCGCGCGGGTTGATGTCCACCGCCAGCACCTCGGCGTCAGGCCCCGCCCGGGCGACCACCAACGCGCCTACACCGGCGCCGCAGCCAATGTCCACGGCGCGCTTGATCGGCTCGAAGCGCTGTTGCATATGGGCTTCGATCAGTTGGGCAAACCGATAGCTGTCAGGCCCGAAAAACACCGCGTCCGCTTGCGTGGTGGGGTACGCCGAGTGGGCAAACAGCAGGTCGTCCAGGCTCGACCAACGCACCGCACTGCGCCACAGCGCCTCGTGTTTTTCGACCACATCGGCCTGCTGCAGCTCCTCACGAAACGCCTCGGGCAACAGCTCGCGGTCAAACGGCAGCGACCAGCCGAAGACGTCCCGCAGGTCCTTCGCCAGCGGCCTCCCCTGGCGCTGGAAAAACCGCTCATGGGTCAAGGGCGTTGGCGTGATGAACCGGTAGCCATTTTCCTTCAACCCCCGGCCCAGGTTCAGCAGGGCGCGGTCGGCGAGTTGTTGTGCAGACATGGGTGATTTCCTTAGCGCAGGCGCGAACGCAGTTGGATAAAGCGGCGAGTGGCATACAACCCGGCGGGCGTGCAGTGACGCTGCGCCGACAGCCACGGGATCAGCGCATTGAGCTGCTGTTCATCGGGCAGGTTCCACAGCGAATCCACCAGCGCCTGGGTGTCCGGGTCGGACGGGCGATGCTGCTCGCGGGAGAAGCGGCTGCCGCACCCGGGCCGCACGGGCGCCACACGTTGAGCGCTGATCCAGTCACCCGCGATCCAGTCGCGCAGCAGCTGTTTCTCATAGCCGCTGAACACGCCGAACATCGCCGCGCCCGCGCCTTCGATTAATTGCCAGAAGCGACTCTCGGCCGGATCCTGGTTGCGCTTGATCCAGCCCTTGTCTTCCAGGGCCTGCAGAAAGATGCCGATCTGCCCCGGCCGCGCCAGCCATTGGTTGACGGTCTTGCCTTCGAAGCGGCAGTAATCCGAATGCATGTGCTGGCCGAACGTGCGCTTGCGTTCAAGCATGGCGACCACTTCGTCATTCAGGTTGAAGTCGTGGATAACCGCGCTGGTCCCCGGGCCGAGGTCATTCAGGCGATACCCCTCGGCCACCCGGCGATAGAACTCCTCCCTGCCCTCCCCCAGCGGCAGCAGGTTCAACACCGACTGCGCGGCCTTGCAGGCGTGGCCGCTGCTGGCATTGTCGATGGTGACGTGGAGGGTGAAGTAATACGGGTCGATGCCCAGTTCGCTCAACTCATACGCGGTGATCAGCAGGTGCAACGGCAACTGCTCATAACCGAGGTTGAAACCGATGATCTCCGGCAGAAAGTCGTCGGCGCACAGGCCCAGCGACAGTTGCAGGGCGCCTTGCAGGTAATGGTTGTCCTCAAGGCCGGCGTCGCTGTCGGCATCATGCTCGCTGAGTAACTTGCGATAGATCACCACATGATTTTGCGCCGCTTCGCCGTCACCCAGCTCTTCCAGGTAGGTGGTGAGCAGGCCGTCGAAACGCGGGTCGTGCCAATAGCGCAGCAGGCCATTGAGCCAGGCCCCGTCGACCTGTTTGGTCGGCGCCACGCGCTGCAGGAAATACAGCGCATGGGCCTTGTTCTGGAAATAACGACGTGGCCGGCCTTGCTGGCGTTGTTCCAGGTAATCGGCATAGGCCTGGGCCACGTCGGCACAGCGCTGTTCGATCCAGGCCGGCAGTTGTTCAGGCATCTGCGGCAACTCACTGGGCGCGTCGCGCACCTGCGCCAAGTGCGTGTGTAGAAACGCCCGCGCAACCTCTTCAGCGCCAGGGGCTTCGCCATACAGGTGTTGGTACAACCACTGGTACTGACCCGGTTGGGTGATGGAGGCCGGCTGGCCCGACAGCGCTGTGAGAAGCGTCATGATGGCAGTTTCCGCAAAGTCCGATCCAACCAGGCCTCCCCACAAGGAGGCCCCGCAAGCGCGCTCAACAGCACACGCGTCTAAAATGCAGAACCTGCGGGCATGGGGAAAATTCAATCGGGGTTGTGCGGCTGCGGATCAGTGGTCGTCAGTAGCCCACGCCGCGGATTCTGGCGCAGCGCAAAAGCCGGCGCGCGACGTCACTTATACAAGATCGCCTGATGGATATCCTCCAGCGCCATGATGCGCTGGGCGGCATTCAGCTTGATGGCCTCCTTGGGCATGCCGAACACCACGCAACTGGCCTCGTCCTGGGCCACCGTGGCGGCTCCGGCCTCGAGCATCTCCTTGAGCCCGCGCGCGCCGTCGTCGCCCATGCCGGTCATGATGATGCCGGTGGCGTTCCTGCCGGCGAACTTGGCCACCGAGCGAAACAGCACATCCACGGATGGCCGGTGCCGGTTGACCAAGGGCCCATCAATGACCTGGGCGTGATAATAGGCGCCGCTGCGGGTCACCATCAGGTGCTTGCCACCCGGCGCGATCAGGGCCAGGCCCGGCAGGATGCGGTCGTTGTTGCGGGCTTCGCGCACCTCGATCTCGCATACGCTGTTGAGGCGCTCGGCAAACGAGGCGGTGAATTTTTCCGGCATGTGCTGCACGATCACCATGCCTGGGCACACCCTCGGCAGTGCCGTCAGAACCGCCTCCAACGCTTGGGTACCGCCGGTGGACGTGCCGATGGCGACGATACGCTCGGTGGTCTGTGCCATGGCATGGCCATTGGCGGCAGGCAGGATCGCATCCGCGGTGAGCTTGCTGGCCGGGGCCAGTGCCGGCGCCGGGCTGGCGCTGCGCTTGCCCAGGTTCCTGACGTTGGAGTTCGCTGCGGCGCGGATCGCGGCCACCAGCTCGGCCGCCGACTCGATCAGGAAACTCTTCAACCCGGTAGTGGGCTTGGTGATGATTTCCACCGCGCCCGCCGACAGCGCCTGCAGGGAGGTTTCCGCGCCTTTCTGGGTCAGCGAGGAACAGATCACCACCGGCGTCGGCCGTTCGCTCATGATTTTCTTGAGAAAGGTGATGCCGTCCATGCGCGGCATTTCCACGTCCAGCACGATCACATCCGGCCATTCCCGGGCGAGTTTATCCATGGCGAAAATCGGGTCGGAGGCGGCGCCCATGACGTGTATATCCGGCGTATCGCTGAGAATCGCCAGCAGTACCTGGCGCACCACGGCCGAATCATCGACGAGCAGCACACTGATTTTTTTGGTAGGCATCTTGTTGAATTGTTCCCATTGGTTGGTGCCGGACCCAGACGTTGCCGTTCCACAGGTCGAACATGATCGTGCGGTAACCGGTACTGCCCATGTCCTGAGCCGTCAGGTGCAGGTGATAGCGCTCGGCCAGGGCCAGCGCCGCGCGAATATTCAGGCTGGCCACGTCCTGCGTCGGCAGGCGGCGCAGCTGGGGAAACATCTTGCCGCCGCCGAACAACTTGACCTGGTAATCCTGTGCATGGGTGCCATTGATCTCGGCGTGGCGCAGCAGCAGTTCCAGGGCTTCGTCGGCATATCGGCCGTCCAGGGGCTGATGGTCGCGCACGCGCCCCGGCAGCATGAAGTGACACATGCCGCCGATCAGCCGTTGCGGGTGCCAAAAGGTGATCGCCACGCAGGAGCCGAGCAAGGTGCGCAGGCGCGTCGGCCGCGTCGCAAAGCTGACCTGGCCAGGCGCCAATACCACTTCGGCCGTACCGACGGGCTTTTTCATGGCTTGCGGTAAATCGACGGAGCCACCAGCTTCAAGGTGTCATTGACACCGTGGAGGCTTTCCGAGTGACTGATGATCAGGTAACCGCCCGGCTTGAGCAGCGGCAACAGGCGCGCGACCACCTGGCTCTTGGTCTGCTGGTCGAAATAAATCATCACGTTGCGCAGGAAGATCACCTCGAACTCACCCAGGGCCGGCAGCGCTTCGTTAAGGTTGACCTGGACAAAATTGACGCGGCTACGCAAGGCCTTGTCGATCAGCAAGGTGCCCTCCTGGCGACCAATGCCCTTGAGGCAGTACTTGGCCAGCAGCGGTTGGGGCAATGTCTCGGTGCGTTCCAGGGAGTAATGGCCGGTGCGCGCCTTGGCCAGCACTTGGGAGCTGATGTCCGAGCCGACCACTTCCCAGGGCGTGCTGCCGAGGCTTTCGGCCAGGGTCATTGCCAGGCTGTAGGGTTCTTCCCCGGAGGAGCTGGCCGCGCTCCACACGCGAAACACCTTGCCCGGCGCGGCCCGGGGCAGCACGTGCTGACGCAGGAAGTCGAAGTGCTTGGGCTCGCGAAAAAAATAGGTTTCGTTGGTGGTCAGCAAATCCAGCGCAACCTGCAGTTCGCCCTTGCGCTGGTCATTCATGATCAGCTTGAAATACTCACCATAGCTGTGCAGCTCATAGTGCTTGAGGCGCTTGAACAGGCGCCCGGCCACCAGGGCTTTCTTGGTCGGCGACAGGTTGATGCCCGCCGCGCGGTACAGCCAGGTCTGGAACTGACCGAATTCATGGTCATCGATGGACACGGTGTCTGCCATGGTCGGGTCTCAACGCGGGTCGAGGTCGAGGGCCGGCGCCTGGCCGGCCTCGGCGAGGCTGGACATCTCATCGATGGACAGCACCTTGTCCACCTCCAGCACGATCACGAACTTGCCGTCGACCTTGGCCATGCCGCTGATGAAATCGGCGCGAATTCGTGCGCCGAAGTTGGGTGGCGGCTCGATCTGCGTCGCCGGGATCTCCCGCACCGCAGACACCGTATCGACCAGCAGCCCGATGTCCTGGGCCTGGCCATCTTCGGTACTCGCCTCGATGATAATCACGCAGGAGCGCCGGGTGATCGCCGAGTTGGCCCGGCCAAAGCGCGCCGACAGGTCGACCACCGGCACCACCGCGCCGCGCAGGTTGATCACCCCGCGTACGAACGCGGGCATCATCGGCACCACGGTCAGGCTGCCGTATTCGATAATTTCCTTGATCCCCAGAATGCCGATGGCGAACATTTCGCCGCCGAGCATGAAGGTCAGATACTGCGCATCCTCGTCGACCGCTGCTGCGGTCTGCCGAGTCGTCATTGCTGCACCCATGTCACTCTCCCTAGTAGGCCCGTATTGATCGTGGGATCAGAAGCGGGTGAAATCCGCTTCGTCCGGGGCACTGGCCATGGTGTAGGCGAACGCCTTGCGCTGCGCCGGTAGTTTTGGCTGTGGCGCCTGACGGTTGGGCTTGCTGCCCGGGCTGTCCACACTGTTGCTTTGAACCGCAGCCTTGGGCGCTGAATCCAGCACGAAAAAGCTCATGGCCTGTTGCAGTTGCTCGGCCTGGCTGCTCATTTCTTCCGCCGTGGCCGCCAGCTCCTCGCTGCTCGAGGCATTTTGCTGGGTCACCTGGTTGAGCTGGGTCATCGCGGTGTTGATCTGCGCGACACCGGCGGCCTGTTCCTCGGACGCGGCGCTGATTTCCTGCACAAGGTCGGACGTCTTGTTGATGGAGGGCACCATTTCGTCGAGCAACTTGCCGGCCTTCTCGGCCATGTCCACGCTGCTGGAGGACAGTTCACCGATTTCCTGGGCGGCAACCTGGCTGCGTTCGGCCAACTTGCGCACTTCGGCGGCCACCACGGCGAACCCCTTGCCGTGCTCGCCGGCCCGAGCGGCCTCGATGGCGGCGTTGAGCGCGAGCAGATTGGTCTGGTAGGCGATGTCATCGATGATGCTGATGCGCTGGGCGATTTTCTTCATCGCCACCACGGTCTGCTGCACCGATTCGCCGCCCTCGGTGGCTTCCTTGGCGGCCTTGCTGGCCATGCCATCGGTGACCTTGGCGTTTTCGGTGTTCTGGTTGATGCTGGCACTCATCTGCTCGACCGACGCACTGGTTTCCTCGACGCTGGCAGCCTGTTCACTGGTGGCCTGGCTCATCGATTGCGCGGTGGCGCTGACCTCCTCGGAGGCGCTGGCCAGGTTATCGGCGGCGTTACGCACCTCACCGATGATATGCGCCAGCTTGCCGACCATGTTGCGCATGGCGTTGAGCACCATGCCGGTTTCATCCTTCCCGCCCGGCTCGATGTGCGCGTTGAGGTTGCCTTCGGCCAATTGCTCGGCGGCGCTCGCGGCCTGGCGCAATGGGCGAGAAATGATCCGCGCGATGAACATCGCCAGGCCCAGGCCAATCAACAGGGCCGCGACCAGTACCGCGATGATCGACACCCGCGCGCTTTCATACAGCGCCGAGCCCTTGTCACCTGCGGCCGTTGCGCCGGCATCATTGAGTTCGACCATTTTCTGCAGACGGGCCGTCACCTCATCGAAATGCCCCTTGGATTCTCCCCTGAGCAAACCGCGCGCCTGGGCTTCCTGGTTCTGGCGAGAAAACTCAAGCACCTGCTTGCTGCTTGCAAGGTAGGCGTCCCAAGCGCTTTTCACGCTGGCCAGGAGCTGCCGATCTTCATCGTTCGACAGCAATTGCTCGTAGGTGCCCATGCGGGTTTCGAACTGTTGGCGCGCGTCGGCGGCCTCGCGTTCGGCCTGGGCCTTTTCCTCGGCAATCTCGGTGCCGATGTGGCGGTTCTCTTTCAAGCGATAGTTGGCGGCAAAAAAGCGCATGCCTGCCGCGGCACGCATGGAGGGCATCCAGTTGCCCTTGATGTCCTGGGCGGCCTGGTTGACGGCACCGAGCTGGAGGATGGCGAAGCCGCCCATGGCTCCAGTGAGCACCAGGACCACCAGGAATGAACAGATCAACTTGGTGGAAATCTTAAGATCGTAGAACCATTTCATCGGGGAACCTCCATGGAATTGCAAATGCGTCAGCGAGCGACGGCCGGTGGCGACTGAGATGCCTGGGCCGTGCGGGCTTCCAGTTGTACGATTTGGTTGAGCAGTACCGGTACATCCAGGATCAGGGCCACCGCGCCGCTGCCCAATATGGTCGAGCCGCTGATGCCACGCAGTGCACCGAACAGCTTGCCCAGGGGTTTGATCACGGTCTGGAACTCGCCGAGCAGGTCATCCACCACCAGCCCGGCCTTATGCTCGGCGTAACGCACCACCACCACATTCTGGCGTCGGGACGCGGGGCCTTCGTGAGTGAAGTGATCGCGCAGGTGCACCAACGGCAACACCTGGCCACGCAGGTCCAGGTAGCCCGTGTCGCGACTGGACTGGCGCTGCTGTTCATCCAGCTCGATACACTCCTGGACCATGTCCAGGGGAATCACGTAGGTGGATTGGTCGATGCCGACCAGGAACCCATTGATGATCGCCAGGGTCAGCGGCAAGCGAATACGCACCACGGTGCCCTGGCCGGGGCGGCTGTCGAGGTCGACGGTGCCTCGCAACAAGGTGATATTGCGCTTGACCACGTCCATGCCGACACCGCGCCCGGACAGGTTGGTCACCGCCTCGGCGGTGGAGAACCCGGCTTCGAAGATCAGGTTGTAGATCTCCTGGTCGGTGAGCACCGCACCGCTGGCCACCAGCCCGCGCTCCTGGGCCTTTTGCAGGATGCGATCGCGGTTGAGGCCGGCGCCGTCGTCGGCGATCTCGATGACGATGCTCCCCGAGTCGTGGTAGGCATTGAGGCTCAGATGGCCCTTGGCCGACTTGCCGGCCGCACGCCGCGCATCGGCGCTTTCGATACCGTGGTCCATGGCGTTGCGCAACAGGTGCATCAGCGGGTCGCCGATCTTCTCGACCACGGTCTTGTCCAGTTCGGTTTCCGCGCCGCTGATGCTCAGTTCGATGTCCTTGCCCAGCTCCTGGCTGATATCGCGCACCACGCGGCGAAAGCGGTTGAACGTGTCGCCGATGGGGATCATGCGCAAATGCAGGGCGCCATCGAGGATCTCTTCCACCAGCCCCGAGACTGTCGAGGAGGCCTCGTGCAACGGGTCGTTGTTACAGGACCGGGCCAGCAGGTTCGCGCCGGCGCTGGCGATGACCAGCTCGCCGACCAGATTGATCAATTCGTCGAGTTTGTCGGCGTTGACGCGCACGTAATTGCCGTCGCGGGTTTTCGCTTCGCCGGCTGCCGGACGCTGGGGTGCGGCGGTCACAAGGCCCGGCTCGACCGGCGTGACCAACTCGCCAGCGATGGCCGCTGTGCTGTCGGGCGCTTCATCGACGGCACTGATGTGTACCTCACAGTCGTCACGCACGAAATCGAACACCTCGTTGAGGCTGGCGTGGCTGGCCGTCGAGCGCAGGTCGATCTCGAAACCCAGGTAGCAGCTTTCCGGGTCCCAGCTGTCCATGGGCGGGATGCTATCGGTCAGGGTGGCGACCTGTATCAACTGCCCCAAGGTCTCGAGGTAGCGCAGAAATGACAGCGGGTCCATGCCATTACGGAACACATCCGTGCCGAAGCGCAGGGAAATATGCCAAAGCACTTCGACCGCCACGTCGTCGGTCACCTCGGCGGTTTCGACGCTGGCAACGGCGGTTCGCATCGGCTGGTAGGCACTCAGCGCCTCGCGCAATGCCTCACCGCGTTCCAGCGCGGCAGGGGTCGGCGTCTCACCGCGGTTGGCGACCACTTCGACCAGTTCGAGTATGTGGTCGCCGCACTTGAGCAGCAGCGCGATCAAGGCGGCGTCCACCGCCACACTGCCTTCGCGCAGGCGGTCAAGCACGTCTTCGACGATATGGGTGAACCCGACGATCGACGCCAGGCCGAAAAGGCCCGCCGAACCCTTGATGGTGTGCGCGGCGCGGAAAATCGCGCCGATGGCATCCTGGTCGCCGGGCTCGCTTTCCAATTGCAGCAGGGATTGCTCCATGGCCTGCAACAGCTCGCGTGCCTCAACGATGAATGTCTGTTGTGCCTGATCGAGATTGATGCTCACCGTGACTTTCCTTGTCGATCAAAAAACCTGGGAAGCGCGGCTATGAGGCCGCGCTGCGACACAGTTGGAGCGCCTGCGTGACCGCCTGGCTCTGGCCGGTCACGCTCAAGGCTATGCCGGCATTACCGGCCTCACGCCGGATGACCGCGAGCAACTGCAAGCCGGCGCCATCCATTTCCGTGACCTCAGACAGGTCCAGCTCCAGGCGGGGTGCCGCGCCCATCTGCGGCAGCAGCGCCGCCGCCAGTTCCGCTACGGTGTAGATCGTAAGCTCGCCGTCAATGCGCACGTGGGCCGTGTCGTCGAGTGTTTCAGTGGTAATCGGCATGGGAGCCTCCCTGGCGCCGGGGTCAAGGCAGGATCAGTTTAGACACAGCTGCCAACATCTGCGCAGGCTGGAACGGCTTGACCACCCAGGCCTTGGCGCCGGCGGCCTGACCCTCGGCCTTTTTCGACTCCTGGGACTCGGTGGTGAGCATGATGATCGGGGTGAACTTGTAGTTGGCCAGCTTCTTGACCTCCTTGACGAAGGTGATGCCGTCCATGTTGGGCATGTTCACGTCGCTGATGATCAGGTGCACTTTCTGCCCGGTCAGCTTGCCCAGGGCATCCTTGCCGTCGCTGGCCTCGATGACGTCGTAACCGGCGCTTTTCAAGGCTATGCCGACCACTTGCCGCACGCTGCTGGAGTCGTCGACCACTAATACACTCTTCGCCATGATGTACTCCTAAAAGAAGGTGATGTCTTGAGAATTCTGCTGCACGGCCGCCTCTCCATGATGGAGGCGCCGTTGCTCGTCGGTGGCATAGGTGGCTTCCATGCGCGCCAGCCATTGGCGGGCGTCGACGGCCACCGGCTGGTCCGGGGCCTGGCTGGCCTGCAGGAGGTGCTCATGCAGGGCCTGCATGTTGTCGCGCACGTGGCTGAGGATCTGGCTGACCCGGTCCTGGAATTGCAGGTTGACCAGCACTTCGGTCATCTCATCCCGGATGCCGTAGCTTTCCTGCTTGAGCAGGTCGGCGGACTCGGCCAGGCGCCCGGTGATGTTCTGGAAGCGTTCGAGCACCACTTGAATACTGTTTTCGGACTCGGCCACCGAATGGCTGTCCTGGTCGGCACTGCTGGACGCGGCCTGGACCAATTGCGTAATGGCGTTGTTGATGATGTCGACCTTGGCCGACATCTGCTGGCCGGTTTCACTGGATTTGCTCGACAGGCTGCGCACCGCGTCGGCCACCACCGCAAAACCGCGCCCGGCCTCACCGGCACGCGCCGCCTCGATGGCTGCGTTGAGGGCCAGCAAGTTGGTTTGCGCGGCAATCGCCGCCACATCGGCGGCCATGGTCCGCAGCTCGCCGGTATAGGCGGTCAGGCTGCGGACCTGGGCCAGGGTCTGGTCACGGCTGGTTTGGGTGGCCTTGAGCGAATTGATCACCTGGCTCAGCTCGCTGTCACTGCGTGCCAGCACCTCAAGCGCACCGTCGGCGGCCTGCCCGTCCAGTTCGCCGGCCGCGTGCTGCGAGGCTTGTACCGTTTCCTGCAAGCGTGCGGCGATCCCGGTGAAACGGTTGGCCAGGCTCACGATCGCTTCTTCGGTCTGATGGCGCGAGCTTTCCACCTGCTTGGCCCAGATGGGCATGGCGCCCAGCAATACCTCATCGAGCTGGGCACGGGAGGCCATGCCGTCGTGCGCCGCGTGCGCATCTGACTGATCCGCCTGTGCAAGCGCTTGCTGCATTGCGTTGCGCTGCGAACTCGCACTCCAGGCACAGGCACCGAGGCCGATCAGCACCAGTACCGTGCAAGCCAGCAGATTGGCCGGCGAGGTTGATTGCACAAGTATCCACAACACGGCGGGCACGACCGGGATCAAAGCGAACCAGCGAAAACGCGGATAAACGGGAAGAGGCAGGCGGCTGGATTGGCGCTGGGGCATGAGTTCGATCCTTGAACGTTGTTGCGGATGTAAGTGACATAGTTGTTATCTGCGCTGTAACTCGCAACTTGAGGTAACTTGAGTGCCTTCCGTCTGGTTTATGACCGCAGGGTGACAGATCGGTCAGTTCTGGATTCTTGTTCCTGAAGGATCAGCGGTGGTTTACCGAACAGGGGGTTGTCGCAAGCGCTGGCTAGCGAGTCTGTCTTTCAGGCTGAAAAATCTCTTTGTGGTGAGGGCGGTTGGTTCCGTGGCGGCCTTCGGGCCGACCATGTCGTTGGGTTTGACCGAGTACATATCCGTTGCTGCGGTCACGGCTGCCTACGGTTCCGCCCTTACGGCGGGTCACTTTGGAAAAGCCCCAAAGTAACCAAAGGGCTCTTGCCCCACCACTCGGTACCTCGCCTAGGCTCGGTATGCCCGAACGCAGGCTTGAATCCGTGGGCCGCCGTCATGGGCCATCCCTGGCCCAGGACGGCTAACCCGGCGTCCTGCCGGGTTACCCACGGATTCAAGCCTGCGTTCGGCCAGCGTGGTTAACGGGGCGCCTAGGATCAAGAGCAAAAGCAGAGCAAAAGCAGACCGAGTTCTAGCCGATATGTGGAGATCCAAATGTGGGAGGGGGCTTGCCCCCGATGAGGGAGTGTCAGTTGATGGATTTGATACTGACCCACTGCAATCGGGGGCAAGTCGAATCGTCGCACCGCCCCTCCCACATTTTTTACCGAGTACACCAGACCCAACTCCGGTCGGCTCTAAGGCCGCCGCGCTTTGGCTTTTGATCTCAAATCGCCCCGTCTGGACTTGTTCCCTCCAAAAGTGAGCCGCTGTAAGAGCGGAACCAAAGGCAGCCGTGACCGCAGCAACGGATATGTACTCAATCAAATCCAACGACATGGTCGGCCCGAAGGCCGCCACGAGAGTAAGCTGCCCATACTCAGGATTGCCTGACCACCGCGCGTCACAGAGCTGCGCCTTCATGTTTGCACCAAAACAAAACGGCACCTGGGTGCCGTTTTGTGTTCCACGCCCCGGCACGTTTACTTACGCGCTGCCTCCCACTGCTTGAGCAGATCGCCATAGGCCACGGTCTCGCCTTTCGGTTTCTCGTTGGCCAGTTTCGGTTTCGGCGCGCCCGGCTGGTCGAACCAGTATTGCGCGTCACGCTCGGGGTTCATTTTCGGGCCGCACACCGGTTGCACCTTGGAGCGCTCCAGGCGCGTCATGATCGCGTCCTGCTCCTTGGCCAGGTTGTCGAGGGCCTGTTGCGGGGTTTTCTCGCCGCTGGCGGCGGCGGCGATATTGCTCCACCACAGTTGCGCCAGACGTGGGTAGTCCGGCACGTTGGTACCGGTCGGGGTCCACTCGACCCGCGCCGGGCTGCGGTAGAACTCCACCAGGCCACCGAGTTTCGGCGCCATGTCGGTCATGGCCTGGGAGTTGATGTCGGACTCACGAATCGGCGTCAGGCCAACGATGGTTTTCTTCAGGGACACGGTTTTCGAGGTGACGAACTGCGCGTAGAGCCAGGCCGCGAGTTTCTGTTTCTCCGGGGTGGACTTGAGGAAGGTCCAGGAACCCACGTCCTGGTACCCCTTCTTCATGCCTTTTTCCCAATACGGCCCGACCGGCGACGGCGCCATGCGCCATTTCGGCGTGCCGTCGGCATTCACCACCGGCAGGCCCGGCTTGGTCATGTCGGCGGTAAACGCGGTGTACCAGAAGATCTGCTGGGCGATGTTGCCCTGGGACGGCACCGGGCCGGATTCGGAGAAGGTCATGCCCGCCGCTTCCGGTGGCGCATAGGCTTTCATCCAGTCCACGTATTTCTGCGTGGCGAACACCGCCGCCGGGCCGTTGGTGTCGCCGCCACGGGTGACGCTGGAGCCTACCGGGTGGCAGTCCTCCACGCGGATGCCCCACTCGTCCACCGGCAAACCGTTGGGCAGGCCCTTGTCGCCGCCGCCGGCCATGGAGAACCAGGCATCGGTGAAGCGCCAGCCCAGGGACGGGTCTTTCTTGCCGTAGTCCATGTGCCCATAGATGCGCTTGCCGTCGATTTCCTTGACGTCTTCGCTGAAGAATCTGGCGATGTCTTCATAGGCCGACCAGTTCACCGGCACGCCGAGGTCATAGCCGTATTTTTCCTTGAACTTGGCTTTCAGCTCCGGACGCTCGAACCAGTCGGCGCGGAACCAGTAGAGGTTGGCGAATTGCTGGTCGGGCAGCTGATAGATCTTGCCGTCCGGCGCGGTGGTGAAGGAGATGCCGATAAAGTCCTTGATATCCAGGGTTGGCGAGGTGAAGGCCTTGCCTTCGTTGGCCATCAGGTCGGTGATGGATTCGGTCTTGCCATAGCGAAAGTGCGTACCGATCAAGTCGGAATCGTTGACCCAGCCGTCATAGATATTCTTGTCGGACTGCATCTGGGTTTGCAGTTTCTCCACAACGTCGCCTTCCTGCAGCAGGTCGTGGGTCAGCTTGATGCCGGTGATTTCGCTGAAGGCCTTGGCCAGTACCTTGGATTCGTACTCGTGGGTGGTGAGGGTTTCCGATACCACGTTGATTTTCATCCCACGGAACGGTTCGGCGGCCTTGATAAACCACTTCAACTCCTCAAGCTGCTGGTCGGCCGTGAGGGTCGACGGCTTGAACTCGCTGCCGATCCATTTCTTCGCCGCATCTTCATACGCATCAGCCCAGGCCGAAGCGCTCAAACCGCTGAGGGCCAGTACGGCGGCCAATGAAATGCTATGTCGCAGCTTATTGTTCTTATTCAACATAGAGACCTCCTGGTTGTTTATTCATAAGGGCACTAGCCCCAACGCATCACACTCAACAGCCATACCAGGGAGAGCGCGGACGCTACCCAGATGCTCCAGTCGGTAACGCCGATCACCAGCAAATGCAGGTAGGCGCTGCCGAGAAGACCGATAAACAAGCGATCACCACGGGTGGTGCTGATCGGCAGGACGCCGCGCCGCGGGATGCTCGGCGAGCGCAGCTCCCAGGTGGTCATGCCCGCCAGAATCAGGGCAATGCCGCCAAAGAACAGTGCAGTAGGGGTGGTCCAGGCCATCCATTCCATCATCGACTCCTCAGACCCGGCCCAGGGCAAAGCCCTTGGCCACGTGGTTGCGAACAAACCAGATCACCAGCATGCCGGGCAGGATGGTCAACACCCCCGCCGCTGCCAGCACGCCCCAATCGATACCCGAGGCCGACACCGTGCGGGTCATCACCGCCGCGATGGGCTTGGCGTTGACCGAGGTCAGGGTGCGCGCCAGCAGCAGCTCGACCCAGGAAAACATGAAGCAGAAAAACGCGGTCACACCGATGCCGGAGCCGATCAACGGGATAAAAATCTTCACGAAGAACTTGGGAAAACTATAGCCGTCGATGTAGGCGGTTTCGTCGATTTCCTTGGGCACCCCGGACATGAAGCCCTCCAGGATCCACACCGCCAGCGGTACGTTGAACAGGCAGTGGGCCAAGGCCACGGCGATGTGCGTGTCGAACAGGCCGATGGACGAATACAGCTGGAAAAACGGCAGCAGGAACACCGCCGGTGGCGCCATGCGGTTGGTCAACAGCCAGAAGAACAGGTGCTTGTCACCCAGGAAGCGGTAGCGCGAGAAGGCATAGGCTGCCGGCAACGCCACGCTCAGGGAAATCACCGTGTTCAGGCTCACGTAGTACAGCGAGTTGAGGTAACCGGTGTACCAGCTCGGGTCGGTGAAGATCACCTTGTAGTTGGCCAGGGTGAAATCCTGCGGAAACAGGGTCAGGCCGCCGAGGATTTCGGTGTTGCTCTTGAAGGACATGTTCAGCAGCCAGTAGATCGGCACCAGCAGGAACAGGATGTAGATCAGCAGCGGAATAACCTTGCGCTTGCTCATGTTGGCGGCCTCAGCGGTTGGCGTCGGAGTGGGTCATGGCGGTGTAGAACAGCCAGGACACCAACAGGATGATCAGGAAGTACACCAGGGAAAACGCCGCCGCCGGGCCCAGGTCGAATTGGCCTACGGCCATCTGGGTCAGCGTCTGACTGAGGAACGTCGTGGCATTACCCGGCCCGCCCCCCGTGAGGACGAAGGGCTCGGTGTAGATCATGAAGCTGTCCATGAAGCGCAGCATCACCGCGATCAGCAGCACGCTTTTCATCTTCGGCAACTGGATATGCCGGAACACCGCCCACGCCGAAGCCCGATCGATACGCGCCGCCTGGTAGTACACATCCGGGATCGCTCGCAGCCCGGAATAACACAGCAGCGCCACCAGTGAGGTCCAGTGCCACACATCCATCACCAGCACGGTGACCCAGGCGTCCATGGTGTTGGCCGCGTAGTTGTAGCTGATGCCCAGGGCGTTGAGGCTGTAGCCCAACAGGCCGATATCGGCGCGGCCGAAGATCTGCCAGATGGTGCCCACCACGTTCCACGGAATCAGCAGCGGAATGGCGAGGATGATCAGCACCAGCGACGACCAGCGGCCCTTGGTCGGCATGGTCAGGGCGATGGCGATGCCCAGGGGGATTTCGATCAGCAGCACGCAGGCCGAGTAGATGAACTGGCGCAGCAGCGAGTCGTGCAGGCGCGGGTCGAGCAGCACCTGTTTGTACCAGTCGGCGCCGACAAAGTAGCGGCTGGACTGGTCGAAGATGTCCTGCACCGAATAGTTGACCACCGTCATCATCGGGATCACCGCACTGAACGCCACCAGCAGGAACACCGGCAACACCAGCCACCAGGCCTTGTTGTTCTGCACCTTGTTCATGGCTGCACCTCCAGCAGGTAATCGTCGGCATACACCATCAGCCACTGCGCGGGAAAGCTGATGGACGCCCTGCCCTCGGGCACCGGTTTGTCTTCGGCCAGGCGCACCTTGAGGGTGGCGCCGTCAAGGTTGAGGGTCATGATCTTGTAGGTGCCGAGGTCTTCGAGGTGAGTGACATCGGCTTGCAGGGCGTCAGGGTTGTACTCGTCCCATACGTGAATGAATTCCGGGCGGATCCCCACCTGCAGCGTCTTGTAGTCGCTGCCGGCAATGCGTTGCTGCAAGGCCTCGGACAACGGCAGAAGCGTGCTGGCAAAGCGCACACCACCGGCCTCGGCCTGCACCTCGATCAGATTCATCCCAGGGCTACCGATGAAATAGCCGACAAAGGTGTGGCTGGGCCGCTCGAACAACTCACGGGGCGTGCCGAACTGCACGATCTGCCCGCCGTACATCACCGCGATCTTGTCGGCGAAGGTCGAGGCCTCAAGCTGGTCATGGGTGACGTAGACCATGGTGATATTGAACTGCTCATGGATCTGCTTGAGCTTGCGCCGCAGCTTCCATTTCAGGTGCGGGTCGATCACCGTCAGCGGTTCGTCAAAGAGGATGGCCGACACATCATCCCGCACCAGGCCACGGCCCATGGAGACTTTCTGTTTTTCGTCGGCGGTGAGGTTGCGGGCTTTTTTGCTCAGCAGGTTTTGCAGGTCGAGGACTTCGGCGATTTCCTGCACCTTGCTGTGAATTTTCGCCTCGGCCATGCCCTGGTTTCGCAGGGGAAAGGCCAGGTTATCGAACACGGTCATGGTGTCGTACACCACCGGGAACTGGAACACCTGGGCGATGTTGCGTTTTTCCGGGGTGAGGTCATTGACCACTTTGCTATCGAACAGCACCTGCCCTTCGGACGGGCTGAGCAGGCCGGAGATGATGTTGAGCAACGTCGACTTGCCGCAGCCCGACGGCCCGAGCAAGGCGTAGGCACCGCCCTGCTCCCACACGTGATTCATTGCCCGGATAGCGTAGTCCTCAGGGCCGCTCGGCGTGGGACTGTAGCTGTGCGCCAGGTTCTGCAAATGGATCTCGGCCATCAGGCAACCCTCGCGACGCGGCGCCCGGGGGCCTGGACCAAACGGCCCTGGCCATCGAACACAAACAGTTTATGGGTGGGGATGTACACACGGATCGGCGCGTCGACGTCGTACTCATGTACCCCCGGCAGGTGCAGCACCAGCAGGAAGTGCTCGCTGCGCACATGCAGGAAGGTTTCCGAACCGCTGATCTCGGCGACTTCCACGGTCACCGCCAGTTCGAGGTCGTCGTCGTTACTCGGCACCAGGCTGATATGGCTGGGGCGCACACCAAAGCGGAATTCGCCTTCGCCGATGGGGCGCAGGTCGACGTTCAGCGGGAAGTGCACGAAATTGGCGAAGCTCACCTCGTTACCGCTGATACGTCCCGGCATCAGGTTGATCGGCGGCTCGGAAAACAGCTCGGCGGCCAACACCGTTTGTGGTTGGTGATACACCTCGGCAGCCTTGCCGCTCTGGATCACCCGGCCTTCGTGAAGAATGGTGGTGGTGCCGCCCAGGGCCAGGGCCTCGTTCGGTTCGGTGGTGGCGTAGATGGCGATGGTGTGCCGCGCCTTGAACAGCTCGCGCATTTCCTGACGCAGCTCTTCGCGCAGTTTGTAGTCCAGGTTCACCAGCGGCTCGTCGAACAGGATCAGTTCGGCATCTTTCACCAACGCGCGGGCCATGGCCGTGCGTTGCTGCTGGCCCCCGGACAACTCCAGCGGGTGACGTTGCAGGAATTTCTCGATGCGCAGCATCCGCGCGGTTTCCAGCACCTTGCTCTGGATCAGCTCGTTAGACACACCGGCCTGGCGCAACGGCGAGGCGATGTTTTCGAACACGGTCATGGTCGGGTAGTTGATGAACTGCTGATACACCATCGACACGTTGCGCAGGCGCACCGGTTTGTGGGTGACATCCACGCCGTTCATCAGGATGCGCCCGCTGTCGGGCTTGTCCAGGCCCGCCATCAGGCGCATCAGGCTGGTCTTGCCGGACAGGGTGCGGCCAAGCAGGACGTTGAAGGAGCCGGCTTCGAAGCGCAGGTTGGCGTCGTCGATCCAGGTTTGGCCTTCGACGACGCGGGAGACATGTTCCAGGGTCAATGACATGACACGACCTTTTTATTATTGGAATGAATCTGGCCAGTCGTCAGAGCGAGTTTCATGCCAAAAACGGCAGGTGCTTGATCCGCAAGGAAATGGATTGAACGTGATGTTCAGGAGCGAACAGAAATGAACAGGTCTGGCTGAACAACTGAACAATCCGGGGGTTGACAATGAACAGTTATGAACAACACTCTTTGAACCCGATTGACTTCGTTGCATCCGTTGATTGTGCAAGACCCCAAAACAATAAAAAGAAGGTCGCCCCATGGCCGAACCCCTGGCTCACGACACCCTTATCCAGGAATCCTGGCGCCGTTGCCGCGCCTTCGGCCTGGACCACCAGAGCACGCCCAGCTTCGATCAACTGCCCGCCGAGGGCATCAGCCAATTGCTGGAAAGCCAGCATTCCCTGGTGCAGACCACGCACCAGGAAGTCCTGCCTTACTACGAAAACATCCTGAGTAATTCCAACTGCCTGATCATGCTGGCCGACAATCAGGGCCAGGTGCTGACCAGTTGGGGCACCCAGCGCTTTATCGAGCCCAAGCTGGCCCGAGGGTTCAGCGCCGGCGCCAGTTGGATGGAGCGTTCCAGCGGCACCAATGCCATCGGCACCGCACTGGCCTGTGCCCAGGCGGTGCATATCGAACATGACGAACACTTCCTCAAGGCCAACCGCTTCATGACCGGCTCGGCGGCGCCGATCTTCGATGCCCAGCGCGAAATCATCGCGGTGCTGGATGTCTCCAGTGACAGCTACCTGCCGCCCTCCCACACCCTGGGCATGGTCAAGATGATGAGCCAGACCGTGGAAAACCGGCTGATCCTCAACCTGTTTCGCGGCGAACACTTCCAGCTGACCTTCAACACCGGCCTGAGCAACCTCGACAGCCAATGGGCGGGCCTGCTGATCTTTGACGAGAGCGGCCAGGTGCTCTCGGCCAACCGCCGGGCCGACAACCTGCTGGGCATCAGTCTGTCGCGGGTGATGATCGACAGTCTGTTCAAGGTGTCGCTGCTGGAGTTGCTCAATCAGCCGGAGGGCCTGCCCTTTTCGCTGCAGGCGGCCGGACGCAATCGCTTCCAGTGCCTGCTGAAGCGGCCGAAGCAGATGCCGGTGCAGGCCCGCGTGTTCAGCGAGCCCATTGCGCCAAAGCCCGCCGCGATTGGCCTGAAGACCTTGCACTTTGGTGATGTGCGCGTGGAAAAAGCCGTGCGCCAGGCCGAGCGCCTGCTGGAGAAGGACATCCCGCTGCTGATCCACGGGGAAACCGGGGTGGGCAAGGAAGTCTTCGTCAAGGCCCTGCATCAGGCCAGTTCCCGCAGCCAGCAGGCGTTTATCGCGGTGAACTGTGCGGCGATTCCCGCCGAGCTGGTGGAATCGGAACTGTTCGGCTACGAAAAAGGCGCGTTCACCGGCGCCAACCAGAAAGGCAGCATCGGCCTGATCCGCAAGGCCGACAAGGGCACGCTGTTCCTCGATGAAATCGGCGATATGCCGCTGCCGACGCAAGCGCGCCTGTTGCGGGTATTGCAGGAGCGTTGCGTGCAACCGGTGGGCAGCAGCGAGTTGTTCCCGGTGGACTTGCGCATCATCTCGGCCACTAACCGAGCCTTGCGCGAGCAGGTCCAGGCCGGGCGCTTTCGCGAGGACTTGTACTACCGCATCGGCGGCCTGACCCTTGAATTGCCGCCGTTACGCGAGCGCAGCGACAAGCGGGCGCTGTTCCAGCAGCTGTGGCAGCAACACCGGGAGCCAAGCCAATGGGCCGGGCTCAGCGCCGAGGTGCTGGCGCTGTTCGAACAGCACCCGTGGCCCGGCAACCTGCGCCAGGTGAGCAGCGTGCTGCAGGTGGCGCTGGCGATGGCCGAGGAACAGCCGATCCGTCCGGAGCATCTGCCGGACGATTTTTTTGTCGATTTGAACCTGACGGCGCCACTGCCCGCCAGTGAACACCTGGATGCCAGCATCGACCTGACCCAGCGCTTGAAGGCCGCCGGCGGGAATATTTCCCACCTGGCGCGGGAGCTGGGCGTGAGCCGCAACACCCTGTACAAGCGCCTGCGCCAGAACGAACGCTAGCGCGGCTTGACCACCACCAGCAGGTCGGTGAAGTACTCCACCTGGATCGGCAGGTTATCCGCCAGGGTCGACAGCGCCGCCGCCGTGTCATCCAGCTTGAACACCCCCGTCACCCGCAGGTTCTGCAAGGCCTGGGGGTCGAAGCGCAGCAGGCCGTGGCGGTAGCTGGCCAGGGTTTGCAGCACTTCGCTCAGGGGTTGGTCGTTGACCTTGAGCAGGCCACGGGTCCAGGCGTCCGGGTCGGTGTCGTCGGTGGCCTGGGGCGGTTGGGCGCGACCATGGTCGAGGATCGAACGCTGGCCGGCAGTGACCTTGACCCCTTCGCTGCTGTCCCCTTTGACCGCCACGGTGGACTCGATCACCGTCACCACCGTCGTGCCGTCTGGCGCGCGCCTGACCAAATAACGCGTGCCCAGTGCCGTTGCCGTGCCCTGGTCGGTACGCACCACGAAGGGCCGTTGCGCATCCTTGGCCACGTCGACCCAGAGTTCGCCTTGCAGCAGTTCGATCACCCGTTGGTGGCCGTCGAATTTCACGTCCACCGCCGAGTTGCTGTTGAGTTGCAACTGGCTGCCGTCTTCAAGGGCGATCTGGCGCCGCTCGCCCACGTCGGTGCGCTGGTCGGCCATCCACACCGGCAGGTGCGTAAGGCCCAGCCAGCCGCAGAGTAATACGCCGAGCACGCCCATCGCCTGGGCACCGCGCGCGCGACGCGGGGCAAATGCGCGGTTCAGGGCCACGCGTGCGGGTTGTGCAGGCAAGGCATCGAGGCTGCCCCACAGCGCGCGCATGCGGTCGATGGCAACCGCGTGGCGAGGGTCTGCCTGGCACCAGGCGTTGAAGGCCTGACGCTCGGCGTCGCTGACCTCTTCGTCGTGCAGGCGGGTCAGCCAATTCGCCGCTTGCTGGATGATCTGTTCGGAACTCATGCCAGCGGGTCTGCCGCGTGCAGGCTGTGGTAGCAGTGCACCAGGGCGCTGGAGATGTAGTTTTTGACAGTGCTGGCGGACACCTCCAGGCGCGTGGCGATTTCGCTGTAGGTCAGCCCGTCGAGGCGACTCAACAGGAAGGCTTCGCGAGCCTTGGCGGGCAAGCCGGCAAGCATTTCGGCGATGCGTTCCAGGGCTTGCAGGGCCACATGGATCGCGGCCGGATCGGGCATGCCGGCGTCCTCACTCTGGATCACCAGGGCTTCCATGTAGGCTTTTTCAATGCGTCGACGCCGGGCGCCATCGATCAGCAAACGCCCTGCGGTGGTGGCCAGGAATGCCCGGGGCTCCTGGATATTTTGCGGCTCGGCCAGCATCAGCACACGGATGAAGGCATCGTGGGCCAGGTCGGCGGCGTGCTGGGAACATCCCAGTTTTCTGCGCAGCCAGCCCTGCAACCAGCCGTGGTGCTCGCGGTACATCGCCGTAAGGGTCTGCTGACGCACTGAATCGCCCAGCGCGGCCGGAATGTCATGCATGCGCAAAAGAGTCTCAAATGGGAAGAGTTACCAATTGCGCAAACAATGCCAGTAAAACGGTGTAGGAGCAAGGCCCTCCCCGTCGCAGCCCGCTCGCCACAGGGGGCTGGATAGCTGCGGCTTAGCGCCAGCTCCATGAGACACCGGTGTAGATTCCGCGGCCGTCGGCCGGGGTTGAGCGTGCGACATCCAGGCCCTTGTCGTCGTAGCCCGGCGTGACGGTGTTGGCGTAGCGACGGTTGGTGAGGTTGCGCAGGTCGACCCAGGCTTGCCAGTCCTGCTTGGGTGCGTCGTAGCCGAAGGTCGCGCCCAGAAGGGTGTAGGACGCGGCGTAATAGGAATTGGCGTAATCCACCGCCACCCGCGAGGAATGCTCGGTATTGAGGCTGGTGTAGAAGCCCGTCGGGTGGCTGTAGCGCAGTTGCGCCTGATAGTAGTGCTGGGGGATGCCCGGCAAGCGGTTGCCGCCGAAACGGTCGTCGTCGCGGTAGTGGAAGTCGCTGAAGGTATAGGCCTGGCGCAGGTCGAGCTTACCGCTGCGGCCACCGTCCCACAGCGGGCTGAGCAGGCCCAGTTCCACGCCCTGGTGCACCGTGGGGCTGGCGTTGGATTCGGCGACGATGGCATTGCTGGTCGAGGTCTGGGCCCGGGTTTCCACGGTGAGCAGTTCATGGCGTACTTCGGAGCGGTACAGCGCCAGGTCCCACTGGCCGAGCCATGCTTCGCCACGGCCACCGATTTCCAAGGTGGTGGCGGTCTGGTTTTTCAGGCTGACGCCTTCGCGCTGTAATCCAGTGGCCGGGCCGCTGCCCGCTGGAAAGTATTTGTTGGAACCCCAGATCATCGACCACGCATGCGGCGGCTCGACCGAGCGGCTCAGGTTGCCGTACACCTGCAGCTGCGGGGTGAAGTCATAGCGTAGGCCGATGCGCGGCGCGTAGTCCCAGTCATGCTGGCTGAGCGGCGCCTGGCCTTCGGGATAGGTGACCTGGGTCTCACGGCGGGTGTAGATCGCGGCCAGGCCGGTGGTCAGCCACAGGTCCTGGACCAGCTCCAGGTCGTTGCCGATATGCAGCACGGTGTCGGAGCCCAGGTAGCTGTAGTCGCGGGTCTTGGTGCCGGGGGCGTAGGTTGCGGTGTTGCCGGCCGGCGTGCGCACGTATTCCGACGTGCCGTTGTTGGGCATCGCCTGGGTGGTGCGCAGGCCGAGGGTGGTTTTGCTGTCGTGGCCGAACAGCGTGTCCTGGCGGATGTAATTCAGGGTGCTGCTGATATCGGTGTAGGCCACCTTGAGACGGTTGGTGCCTTCGCGCAGGTCCATCGGGTAATCGTGATAGGCCAGCCCGACTTCCAGGCGCGAATTGTCGTCCAACTGCAAGGTGGTCTTGTTGGCGATCCAGGTGGAACCCGGTTGCAGGCGCTTGGAATCGCGGGCAACGTTGAGACTGTTGGCGGCACGCGGGTCGTGGCTGATCTGGGCGCGGGTGAGTTTGCCGGGGGTGTCGTTGGTGGTTTCGCGGTAGCGGAAATAAAAGCGGGTTTCCAGGTCCGGGTTGAAGCGGTAGCCGAAGTTGGCGGCCATGCCCTTGCCGGTGGCGGCGCTCTGGCGCTGGTAGCCGTCGGATTCCGAGTCGGTGAGGCTGATGTAGTAGTCGGCATCCCCCAGCACCTGGCCCGAACTGATCTCGCGCTGGGCATAGCCACGGCTGCCGGCTTCGTAGCGCACTTGCAGCTTGGGCGCATCGTAGCCGGTATGGGTCACGTAGTTGACCGCGCCGCCCAGGGCCAACGCGCCTTGATCAAAACCGTTGGCGCCGCGCAGCACCTCGACGCGGCTTTGCCACAGCGGGTCCTTGAGTTCATAAGGGGTGCCGCCGGGGCCGGTCAGCGGCAAGCCATCGAACATCTCATAGAGCCCGGAGGCGTGGGCTCCTGGGCTGCGGTTCAAGCCCGAACCGCGAATGGACAGCTTCACCCCTTCGTTATTCGCCGCCTTGGCATACACACCCGGCTGGTACTTGAACACGTCTTCGTTGGTACTCACCCGCCCCTGCTGCACGCTGCTCATGTCGATGTAATTGGTGGCGCCGGGCACGCTCTTGAGCTGCGCCTGGGCCACTTCGCCGGCGCCGGCCTCGGGCGTGGTGACTTCGACCGGTGCCAATTGCAGGTCTTCGGCGTGCACCAGGGAGCTAAAGGTCAGGGCGGCGAACAGGAACGGAGGTGGGCGCAGCAGCATGGGCGGATCCTTGGAATTCGGGGGCGTGAAAGGCTGGGCCGTCACGCGAACAGTGATGGGAAGACAACGATGCCCGCCAAGTCACGCCTTGATAACGGACCAGACGCTTCCCACAACAGCGTCGGACCGGATTTATTTTTTAAGTCCAAAATCGAATTAATACATGCAAACTCAGTATTTAAAGAAATAACCAGTACCCATTACTGTGGAGCCATCGAGTCACCTACGAGATCGCCTCCCATGCCTGCATCCGCCACCGTCATCGACTTTACCCTCCACCGCAAACGCCGCCAGGCACGTGCTGCGGCCGAGTTGATGTGGGCGATGTACGCAGCGCGCGCAGGGTTGGCGGTGTTTACCACCCACGCCGCAACGCCCAGCGATACACGCCGGGCGTAGGCCAATGAATTTCCTGCATGTGATTCCCGAACCGCCCGAACCGCTGCCCAAGCCCAACACCGATGACGATGTGATCAGCCTGTGCGTGGCGCATAACCTGCAACGCCTGCGCAGCAAACGGTACTTGTCACTGGACGCCCTGGCACGCGCCTGCGGCGTGAGCCGGGCAATGCTGGCGCAGATCGAATCCGGGCGCAGCGTGCCGTCGATCAAGGTGTTGTGCAAAATTGCCAAGGGCTTGAAGGTGTCGGTGGCGGCGTTCCTGGAAGATCGCGCGTTCGAAGGAGTGGAAGTGTTGCCGGCGCAGCAGAGCAAGCGCCTGGTGAGTGCCGATGGCGCGTTTATCAGCCGCGCATTGTTTCCCTACGATACGGCACGCCAGTCCGAGTTCTACGAGATTCGCCTGCGGGCACTCGGCGAGGAAGTCTCCCAAGGCCACGGGCCGGGCATCCAGGAAAACCTGGTGGTGGCCCAAGGCGTACTGGAAGTCAGCGTCAATGACGAGCGCTACCTGCTGTCCACCGGCGATTCAATCCTGTTCTACGCCGACCAGCCCCACCGCTACCGCAACCCGGCGGACAGCGAAGCCGTGGCGTTCCTGGTGATCACCTACCCCGAGCGGCTGGATTAATCACGGCAAAAAAAACGCCCCGACTTATCGGGGCGTTTATTCATCGCGCGGGACCTGTCAGCAGGTGCAGCACATCATCGGCATGCCGTTGCAGCTCATCATCATGGGCATGGCGCAGTCGTTCATCATTTTGTTCATGAGCATGCAGCAGTTGTTCATCATGTCCATGCTCATGCCCGGCATCGGCATCATTTTGCACATCATGCCGTCGGCCATCATGGTGCATTCCATGACGCACTTCATCATGGGCATGGGCATGCCCATCATCGGCATCATGTTCATGCCGGTCATCATGGCCATGGCGTCCGCCGACATGCACATCATCGACAGGTTGGCGCACTGCATCATCATCGGCATGCCGCAGTTCATCATCATCGCCATCATTTCGGCATTGGTCTTGAACTGGGCCATGTCCATGCCGGCTGCCGGCTTCATGGTGCACATCATGGCGTCAGCGGCCATTTCGCATTTCATGGTGGCCATCATCATCGGCATGCCCATCATCGGCATCATTGGCATGGAGGTGTTCATCGGCATCTGCATTGCATTCATCATGTTCGAAACTCCGTAATCGACAGGAAATGGCTAGGTTCTGGCGCCGATTCTAGAGAGACCTGAAGGCTGCGCAAGACGCCGGCAGAGCAGCAGGAACGGGTGTTCCCAGGCACGCTTAGTCGAACAAGACAGCGGTATTTGGCGTAATAACAGTTATTAGGACGCTATTGCGTTACTTATATCCGTTACCTGGCGGATATGGACGTCATGGATATTCGATTGAGGAATCTCGTCCAATCTTAAGGAAATAAACGGTCTAACGGATGAGCCTAGCCGTCGGGCTTTTCCAGCGACTGCATCAATTCATCGGCCTCCGACCCCGGTGGCAACCTGAACCCATGCATTTCATCAGCGGCCAGAATTTCATCCAGGGCGGCGAGCAACTGCGCCTCTGTCGGCGAGTCTCGCAGCAATTTATGCGCGGGCAGCAACAGCTCAGAGGGGACGCCGTGAACGCTCGCGGCGTCGATCACAGCGAAAAGGATAAAGCGCAGGCGTATTTCGCGGTCCGTCGGCCAAGCCGTTTTTCGCTTACCCAAGGTAGGGCCTCGTTTTTTCAGAAAAATCCGAGGCTATTGCGCACAGGGAGGTGTTTCAAGCATCGGAATGCAAGATAGGCCGCTTCCTACATCCAAAGGAGAAACAGCATACCGAACAACCCAATTACTGCACCGGCAGGAAATTCATCAACAACAGGCTTTGTGCATAGTTAAGCCCAATACGGCGGTAGCGTTCGTCGAGCATCTGGGTCAACAGGTCCAGACGCGCAACAATCTTGCCGAACTCGACGGCGAAACTCAGGTTGCTGCCCTCCTCCGAGATCTCGTTGGAAAACAGGAGCAGGACACCGTTTGCATCCTGGCGCTTGCTGAGCAGCCAGGTGGCCTTCTCGATATTGCGCGCGGCATTGCTGACGAACTGCGGGTTGATCGAGTCGGTAATGTAGAACTCGGTACGCCCACCGTGGGCGGTCACGATCATACTGCCGATGGCATAGATAAACGCCCCGACCCGGTCGCCCTGAAACTCAGGGCTCAAGGAGTAGCTCAGCGCTGCCAGGTCGCGACGCTCCCCGAGGGCGGGCAATGAGCGGCGCTGCTCAATGGCCAGGCGGATCTCCCGCGCAGCGCTCACCGCATCCGGATAACCCGACTGGCGCCACTGGTTGGGGTTGCGCAAATAGAGCTTGTTCATGAGCAAATACAGGCTTTGCAAGTTGTCGCGCATGCCCAGGGTCGCCATGCGATCGACACTGGTCTGGAAGAATTCATCGGGTTTGCCATCGCTGAACTGCTTGGCGATGTCCCGCCCCTGCTGCTGGGTGCAGCCACTGGCGCAGAGTATCAACACCACGGCCAGCCACAGGGGCCGAGGCACTCGTCGAGTCTTGAATAAAAGTAACGTGCGATCCATCGGCACCCGATCTGGTTCTTTTGCCCACGCGGGAAATCGGCAGGGCTGGGACAAGGATAGATTGGATAAATGAAAAAAAGTGCGATGGGCTGGGCAGATAGTTGTAAGCAGAGCCTGCCGGGGGACTGAATCGGCCCAATCGTGAAAGATTCGTTTCAGGGCCTATACTCAATGGAACAGTTGCGAGTGTTGTTGGCGATCCAGGGAGGATCTACATCGCGCACGGCACTTCCCCACGCAGCTGTACAGGAGGGTCGCACAGATGAAACATCCCATTCGAGCTCAGATTTTTGTCCAGGTGATTTGCCTGCTATCGGTGGCTCAGCTTTTCTGCTGAGCCATGGTTCACTGCCTTTAAGATCAGCTGCGCGTGTGGCTGGGGCAGGTTTCGCCCTGTATTTGGGCCCATCAACTTAAATGCCATTGCTGCCGCAGTAGAGTTCGCGCGGGTTTCAAGCGCGGACGGCCCGACACTACGCGTCTGGTATTAACGCGAATGTTTCATTTATCCAGATTCACCAGTTCGTGCATCCGCGCCCCTATCATTCCCCGCAACCACTCAGCATGAAACGCCATTTCGTCCAGAGAGATCCCCTCACCCAACCGATATTCGAAAACCTTGTCCTTGGGTCCCTGACCCACGAGGTGGAAATGCCCATGGCGATCAAACCGGGCGAGGACGTAGGGGCAGACGTAAATGATGTTGCTGAATGGCACCCGCACTTCGTAGGGCCCGCGGCCACGACGGATAACCGTGAGGCTGAGCAGTTGCTGGTTTTCATCGAACGTAAAGGCCTCCACATGAGGCGTAGAGGCCATCCAGGCAAACATCGCACCGATGAGCACTGCGGTACCGAGCATGAACAGGATGAGCGCCGACGTCGTAAAACTCGATTCAGCGCTGGCCGGCGTGCCCTGCAGCGCTCCGAGCCCGGCCAGGAGCAACATCACCAGCCCGTAGCCCGGCAACAGCATCAGTAGCGCAATGTAGAACCCCAGGATCCCCCGACCACTGCCGCCAACGCTCGGTAGATCCGGGCCGTAATACCAGGTGGGTGGGTGCGCGACAGGGCTTGCAGCGCTTGGCGCTCCGGGAAGCGTGGCGACAAGGTGAGGTGGGTCTTGACGGTTCATCCAACGGGCTCCAGGGGTTGCAGCGTTCAATAATGGGCGAAAAGCCAGGAACCTTCGCGTTCCCCTCAAACCGTTAGTTGGACGCCCGCCTAAGGGCGGCCTTACTTGAGCAGGGCAATCACCGCGCAGACAATCATGATCGCCAGCGCCGGCCACTGCATGGGCATGAAAAAGAAGTGATGGCGCACGCCATCTTCATGCACCTGCCGATTCAGGACAAAGCCCAGCACGGTGTTGATGGCCGAGCCAATCCCCACCCCCATCAACAGTTGCATCAGTGAGGTATTGCCGGGTTTGACGCTGGGGTCGGGCCACACCCCCATCAGCAACAACACCATGGCCACCGGCGTGAACAGTGTCAGCCAGCCTGCGCCGCGATAGATCATCGTTTAATCCTCATGAATGACACGATTGGCTCAAGCCGGCTCGCGTGCTTGCTCTTCAGCCGCAAACACGGCATCGAGTGTGTTGAGGAACAGGTCGTGGCTCAGAATGCCGGTGGCGATGGTCGACAACACGGGTTTGCCGCTCTCGTCCTTGATCACCACCTTTTCGGTCCAGGCGTTAAGGTCGACGGTACGCAGCGACGACATCGGCACCTTGCGCCCCTGGTATTCGAGAAAATCCTGGCTCACCACAATCGGCGTCGTGGTGATTTTGAGGAAGTTGCCGCTGACACGCTTGCCCCAGACCTGCCCGGAGCTGATGCAATTAAACCTGACTGCCCCACCCGACTCCAGCGTCGCCAGCACCCCCGGCAGACGTGCACGTACGTGCAGCTCACGGACCAACTGCTGGAAATCGTGAAAACCCTTGAGGCTCTCGATCACTCGATGAAACGGCTCGGAGGCATTACGACGGTAAGCCACGTTGGTGATCATGCCGGTCAGCACGGTTTGCCCGGAGCCGAACAGATACAGGTCATCAATCTCGGCAAAGGCGGTGTATTCGCGCTGATCGTTGATGATGCGCTCGATGCCATGCTCATACACGTCGTAAAGCGGCGCACGCAGTTTCCTGTGCCAGGCGTAAGCGGCAAATACACCCAGCCCGAGAACCGCCAGCAAAGCGCTGGTGGCGTAAATCAAGGTATGGGGGCTGCTGAAGCTGAAGGCCATGCCACGGGACGTCTGGAGGCTGACCGGCCCTTCATTGCCCGGTGGCAGGATCGTGCCCAGATACAACACAAACCCGGCGAGACCTAACAACACAACGCCAAATATCAAACTGAAAATCAGAAAACCCTTGCCGTGACGGAAACTGGCGATCAGTTCGCCGGTGGCGGAAGGCGCTTGGGAGGGGGATGACTGCATAACGCTTGCGTCCTTGTAATGGGGTTGCGCGCACCGCTGTTTATGCGGGGACGATTGAACCCTGCCGTCATTGGGCGGGCTTGGCACGGCAGGTTGGAACATGGCCCATTAACATCGTTCCCTGCGCATATGGGTTAATGCCAACGGGTTCACAACGTTCGCGACATTGGGGCCGGAAACACGAAAGCCCCGCTAAGGCGGGGCTTTCGTTTAAGTCCTGGCGGGAAACCACGCCTGGGACCCTCGTCATCTTTCGGACAATGCAGCGCTTGTTTCACCAGCTGGCAAAAGACGTCCCCGGACGTGGAATCATTATCGGGCTTGGCGAAGCACAAGCTCCGACAGACGGGTCTTAACTCGGAAGCAGAACTCACGAATTTGAAATTGATAAGCCGGCATAACCATGTAGTTTAAATCGGGACCCAATGAGTCTTTAATTTCCATGTATTTGGCAGTCTTGGCAGCAATGGCCTGGTATTGCGCCTCGTATTTATCGTAAGACGCTTTGTTGTAGACCTTTAAAACATCCAGTTCTTTACGGCATTGCTCAGCGCGATTTTGGTTCAAATTTGTTTCTGTTTCTGACTGAGCAGACTCCAGAGAAGCTGCTTTCGGGGCGTCAGCACTGGCGTTCACAGGTGCAGCCTCGTATCGCACAGTCCACTTTTCTGGGGTCGAAGGTGCGACCTCAGGCGGTGCTTCCTGGACGACGGCAGGAGGTGGAGTCACATCAGGTTTTTCGGGAGTTTTCGTAGCGCATCCAGAGAGGGCAAGCCCTACCACTACAACGATGCCACACATTTTATCCATCGGTTCCACCAAGAGGTAATTACGGATGGCTGAGTCGTTAGGTTCTGGGTAAAAGTAATAACTCATTCAATGATCGAGTGTAATTTTTCTACCAGCCTCAAGGCGCTCAGCCTCTCTTCCTTGAGTGCGCAGATGAACGATAGTAGTAAAAAAATAAAAAGATGACGAGCAAAAGCTGGCTGGAAAAACCACGAATTAAATGAGCCAGTGGAAGTGGCTTCAATTGCTTGATTCAGGTCCCGGGCTGCATCGGCAATCATCAGTATTGGCTGCGCGAGTCTGCTACAGGGCACAGTAAGCAGAAGATCGCCAAACCCCAGAAACACAAAAGCCCCGCTTTCGCGAGGCTTTCGTTTGAATCTTGGCGGGAAACCAGGGATTCGAACCCTGGGAACGCTATTAACGTTCGCCGGTTTTCAAGACCGCTATGCAAAATCAAGCGGATTGGTACCTTGAAGGCCGTTGGCGTTCCTTTACTCGCAGCTACCGACCAAGCTACAGGCCGCATTCTACAGGGGGTGCGGTTTTGGTTTGGGAACTGTTTTTGCCCCTCTCTGCCCCTCTGTCGTTCTATATCAAATACCTTGTTTCACCAGGTACTTCGCTCCTTTCCCTACGCAGAATCAGCTATGCCAAAATCAGACCTTCCCTGCCTTTTCTAAAAAATCTATGAAAACCATTTGGCCCTCGACCATGGAAAACGATGTGCTATCAGGCCGACTCAGCCCCACCATTCTGCTTCAGCGCTTCTTATACTAGCTATAAACCCTGGAATCATTTCTAGCCATGTGATATCACAACGACACCAATCAGAAGGAGCTGTGCATGAACCCGTTTGCCTCGATGCATACCGACCGGGTCTGGCTGATCAAGACAGATGGCCGTAGGCTTGGGCCGTACAACACACGTATCGGACCGAGTGCCTCCATTTTCGAGCCAAGCCTCGATGTTGATGTCGGTGACCACCTCGAAAGGACTCTTCCTAATGGAAAAATCGAGCTTCACTACATCACTGAATGCAACTATTCCCAAGGGCTGGTATCAATCGGCCCTCACTGGTCGCTCAAACTGAGAAAAGGCCCCGAGAAAGAGAGTCCACCCTCCAAACACACCACCATCAATATTAGTAACTCGACCGGCATCCAGGTGGGCGACCACAATACCCAACACATCCAGGAGGGCATTGCTGACTTACTCAAGAAAATTGAAGAGAGCGGCGCCTCTAGCGAGGAAGTTGAACAAGCAAAGGGGAGGATCGCACAGATGCTTGAGCACCCGCTTGTTTCCTCGATCATTGGGTCGGGAGTGGGAGCGCTTATCGGCCTGGCCGGGGCTTAGATTTAGATATCTCGACGCGGGCCGATTCCACACCCCGATTGTGTAGGGGTATGGGGGCGGTTTTAACGGACAAGTCCGTGGTTGCTGGCCCACCCGCTCGTTCGCATATGATTGCATAAATGCATAATTGGCATTGGACGGCATAGATTGGCGTACGGTTTGCCCCATTTATGCCCCATGCATGCGACTGTGACCTCGGCCCCCCGCCGGCCTATGACGTTTGGGCGTAGCACTCATAACGCCCCAGCCGGACAGACTAATCAGCTGAAATTTCCCGCTTTGCAGCAATTTTCAAGCAGGTGCTAGCACACAGCGCGGCCTGAGCGCGATAGATCGCAATCAGGAGTTCGTTAATATGACGCTAACCGTGCTAATGACCTCGGAGTGACAACGAACAGGTAACTTTCGGCCAAACGTGTTTTCACAGTTCGAGCCAGAAGCGGTCGTTAGAATAGGTAAAAATCCATCCCCTCTCAGACCCGCCTAAGAGCTAGTAGCGCAAAGTCAGTACAGAGATGTATTATCCCAGTCATGCGCACATCGGCGCATGCTGCCCACCTTGGCTCACCTGGTTCGCCGGGACGATGAAATTTTTAAGGTTTGCGTAGATTCCATAGTTGGCGGAATTCGGCAGTGGGCACTGGATAGATCCGCTTCAACTTTTGGAGCACTGCATGGACCAACCTCATATCACTGCGACCGCTGTCGAGAAACTCAAACTAGCAGCGAAGTCTCATCGCAACACTTCTGGTTTCCCTTTAGCTGCGGCGCTCGACCACGTTGCTGCACAGGCTGGCTATTCGAACTGGAAACGCGTCACTGAACTCGCCGCTAAGCCCCCTCTTATAGATACCAACCTATTACCAATCAAACACCGTCACCTGTGCACTTGGGTGGTGCCTAAGGGCAGCATGCAGCTCAAGCAAGTGCATACAGTTTCTGAGCTGTGCGAGGCGTTAGGTGCTGCGACCCCAATTTTCATTCGTCATGCCTGCGAAATCGCAACCCCGGATAACCCTTGCTTTTGCCAGCTAGACCCGTTTGCCACAGCAATGCTGGCTGGTGTTGCATTAGACATCGGAGATAAGTACGACTTCTGGAATTACTTGTTCGATGCTAGCAAGCCAGCGCGTGAATACCCTGCTTGGCAAAAGCGCGTGGTCGTTGGTCTGGGGACCTCGGACCATTACCCCAACGAGCATCTGACAACGCGTGACAATGATGATCGGAGCGATACGCTGAACCCTAATAACTCTGCGCACAAAGCTGCAACAAACAACCGGTCCTCTCAGATGAACCCCAACAATACGAGGTATCAGGGCCATGAAGGTGACTGAGCTGACCTCAGAATCGCCTCAGGTAAGCCTGGTGATGGGCAATATGACAGCTTATGACAGACTGCTATCGGCCGAGGCTGTGTAAAAACGCAGGCGCCGTTTTGAATGCCTCGCTTCTAGGTTAAATCTGCAGACGTTCGGTTGGTCAGCAGACCTGGATTTTGCGTAGGAACGTGATTTTCGCGCCGATTTTGATTGCTGTATCTGCACGAAGTGTTTTTACACAGCCTCGGCCAGAAGCAGTCATTGAGCGTCAATGAAGCCAGAGTAGCTGCTACTCTGCTTACAAATAGATTGTTTTTTGGTCCGTATGTTGGAATAGCAGACAAGGAGAAAGCTGATGTTTGATTACTTAGGAAACTTTCCAATTTCGGCCGATCTACTACCGCAACGCCTTCGCTCTCTTTTGGAGCCAATCGGAATCGATCCGTTGGAACGAGTAGCGGTAAGTAGTTTTACGGAAACCGAATGCTCAGAATGGAACAGAGAGACTGTTCACATGGTGATGGCTGTCGTTCCTGACGACGGCAATGCGACACCAGTCCTTCATTGTGACAGTGTTGTGGCGCACGGATTACCAATTGTCCGAGAGAAAGGTAGCGAGCGAGATTTCGCGCCGAGTGTGAGCGGTCATGATTACGTTGTTGCCTCTTGGGGTAGCAGCTTATTTTTCACCTATAACTTGGCCGAGAAAGTATGGATGTCACTAGGTTTAACGCCACGCTGCATTGGCAATGAGCACCAGCGCTTAGTTTACGACGACTTGAGCCTTCCTGAGTTCGGAGTCGCGGAAGGAGAAGTGTCTTTTCAGTACAATTTCAGTCCCTCCCGAGATGTTAAATGGTTAATTTCCAACGAGTATCTTCGCAAATATCTGTGGCTTAGGGGCGGGCGTGGCGTTCGTCAGTTCTTCTACCAAGTGACACTCAAAGACAGCCTTCCATTGCGTAAATTGATGAATGGCTCTAAGTTTTTTTCTCTTGGTACGCCGGGAAGTTGGCTTGAAGGTGACCTTCGGGAAACAGAGGGCGGTTTGCTGCTTCAAGTGTGGGCCACGGTAGTGGCCGTATCCTGTGAGCTTTGCCCTCAGCAGACTGCAGATGGACTGACTTGGCCAGGTGTTGTTGGCAAAGTTAATCACGCAAGCGCTAACGACATTGTCAGGAGCGATATGACGGTCTATCTCGACGATAGATTTCTCGAACGGTATGAACAGAACAGTTTGTATGATAGTACGCCTGTTGATATGCATGGTGATTGGAGCTGCAGCCCTTCTTACATGGGCAGTGGTCTTTTTCAGGATGCCGGCGAGTAGGAAGAAATCTAATTGAGGTGGAAATAAGGGACTTGTACAAGGGGGTCCCAGTTCGAGAAACTTTACATGCTCATATCCACGCTGTGGATTTAGGGATCGTGAAGCGCGACCTGAGTGAAGAACACATTGTTTCCAAAGTGGATAGATTCCTCTCACAAATGTTATCCCTGGGAGAGAACCTTTCCCAGCTCGGGACGGCGCTAGGCCAAGAAAAAACCGCTGTCGAACTGCTAGGGTTCTCGCGGCACGCAGTTGAAGCTGAAGGTTGGCTAAATTATCCTCAAGTTACAAAACTTGCCCAAGTAGCTTCCTTGGATATGACCCAGCAAGGCTTTCTCGCTCGATGCAAATCCGTACATGAAATCTGGCAGAAACTTCCCGATGGTTTCCTCAAACAGATTCTAGAAGCGATGGGTGTTCCGCGAAAGTCGATCGCCAGTCTAGGTACCTTAAAGCTTCTACAGGGATTACTGAACATCCTAGCGAGGTTTGATGAAAACTGTGAAGCGCCGGATGCGCTCAAAAGCAAAGATGAGCCAGACGGCTGGAATGCCAAGAATGATGATATTGCAATGCTGTTCGTTAACTACGATCTTCGTATCGCTGACGCCCACGATTCAGTGAGTAAGATTGTCGAAAGATTGCAGGACCAAGGCTTCGATACTGCTACATTGCATCAGGGACATGGCAGGGCGCTGGATTTTGTTTTGGATGGCGTGATCAGCTCCTTTGCAGCAATTAATAGGCCGTTGAGCAGAATTCTGGCCCGCGCGTGACTGGCTCTGTTTCATGTAGCGGCTGAGCATGACAGGGAGTGTGGCCGGCAGGCGCAACCAATCATTTCTCCAGCTGGAGCGGGCTGGGCAGACCTGAGTAGCGATGCACAACTAACCCACCATCGCAATGCATCTGGTTTTTATTTTTCAGGATCAAATAATTCGATGTCTTTTTGAACGTATTTATTCGCGATAGAACCTTTTAGGTTCTTGTCGGCGAATTCTTTTTGCTTTGCTTTTTGTTCCTCACTCATGGCGCTCAGTCTTTTTGTCGAGAAATTACTGTTTTGATCAACTGCTTTCACCACGCTTGCGGGAAGCTTTCTCGAATGGTGAGGGATTTTAGTATTTGGTTTGACTATGAACGCCTGCCACTGCTGTGCTTCTGCTGAGCTGTCTATTACTAAGTCGCGCATATGACCGCAGATGATAAAAGGGCCGAGTTTGGCTTGTACGGCTTGGCGAGTGAATTTATCGCCATAATAACCATTTACACCAATCCCCATCTCGTATCTGAGGTGAGTCACGGTCAAGGACTTAGATTCTTTAATTTCCACCTCGTTAAAATCTCTGTCTAAGAACAGATAGATATGGAAGGGGTCAATAGAGTCTGTCTCGTTTAGTAGGAAGCGCCGCCAGACGCGCTCTGGTTTGATTAGGTGAACGATCTGGTCAGGCGAATCTTGATTAGCCTGGATTAAGTATTTCGCGACCCGCCAACAAACTGAAAGCAAAAGTCGAAATGATTGTTCATCTATTTCCAAGGGCGCGTCAGGTTTTTTTAAGTAAGACTGAAATTTTTTCGCAAACGTAGTTTCATATTTCTCGAATAGGTCTTCGCACTGTTTCCCTAGAAATGGTAGCTTCAAAGTATCTTGCACTATTTTGTTGGGGTCTTCAGTATTTCTAAGCCGATATCCGCTTTCTTTAGCGAGGGCTTTTGATACAAGGCGTGGAATGATGTGGCTGATTTCGCCTGTTTCTTCTTCGCCACAAAGTTGACAAACTTTTAACGATGGCTGCGGTTTATTCTGTTCTATCTTCATGACCATGTAGCTTCCTGGTATTCCGAATAAATACTGAAAAAATCACATAATTTAGCTATTTATTTTGCGGAATTTACTCTTCATCGAGTTCATCGCGAGCGACTGTAATGATCGTTGCGCATTCACCGTCTAAACGTACCGATACGCTGCCTGGGTTGCTGACGCTGACGATGGTTCCATATGGCTCTTCCCAAGGGCGAGATTGTAAAACTTTTTCTTTTGGGACACTGACCCGCGCCCCGATTCGGATTTTGCTAGGATTCATAGGCCTCTCTATTTTATGGCGATTCGCCAGTACCTGGCAGATAGTTCTGGCGCTGGTGTAGTCTAAAATGGACAGATCATACCCCGTCCTATACCCGATAAAGCCAACCTACTTGCAAGGAATCGACCAAAGTTGGTCAAGCCGAGTAGTAAAGCTCTGGCTCATCATCTCACGTCGCATACCCCATTGAGGACCTCTAGGGACACAAGCAGAACGCAGTGTCCCCCTGCCCCACCGCTCATTGATCTGATCCAGTACCGTCATAACCCGAGTTGCTTCAGCTGGTTGCGATGTAACGAATAGATCATCGGTGTACTCGCCGGGTTGGCACAAATTGAGCAACATCACTTCTGCCTTGCTGTACTTGAAGCCAGGCCTAAATATTCGATCAAGCGCACGCACTGCTGCCTGCGTTAGCAGCCGGACATCATCAGTGGGATAAGGCATATCCACCACCACCCCATTGGCATACTTCGCCTCCTCCGGGTTGAACATGCCAGTGCGGATGCACACGCGTACCTTCTTGCACAGCGAGTTCTGAGCACGGAGTTTCTCAGAGGCACGCATCATGTAGGTGGCCACCGCCTCTTTGATGGGCGGCAGCTCCGTCAGCCGCTTACCGAACATGCGACTGCAGCAGATCTCCTGCTTTGGCGGATCCGGCTCATCCAGCTCTAGGCAAGGCGTGCCTCCTAACTCCCTAGCCGTCTTCTCGATCACAATGATGAACTTCTTACGAAGCGTCCACGGATCGGCCTTAGCCAAGTCCATAGCCGACTTGATACCCATGGCATCGAGATGGAGTTTCATTTTGCGACCGACACCCCAAACCTCCGCTACATCCGTATTACGCAGCACCCAATCACGCTTAACCGGGTCGGTGATGTTGACCACTCCACCGGTTTGGGACAGCAGGCGCTTAGCGGTGTGGTTTGCCAGCTTCGCCAGTGTCTTTGTGTGAGCAATGCCTACGCCGACAGGGATACCGGTGCAACGGAGCACCTGGGCGCGAATCTGCCGACCTAAGTCATCCAGCCCACCGATGCCAGTCAGATCAGCGAACGCCTCGTCGATGCTGTACACCTCAACTGTCGGCACCAACGCCTCGATCAGGCTCATCACGCGCTCGCTCATGTCGCCGTACAGCGCATAGTTTGAGGAGAAAGGGACAATACCGTGCTGCTTGAGCTTGTGTTTGATCTGGAAATACGGCTCGCCCATATTGATGAAGGGCTTCGCGTCCTAGCTACGGGCGATGACACAGCCATCGTTGTTGCTCAGCACCACGATGGGCACCTTCGCCAGGTCGGGCCGAAATACTCTCTCGCAGCTGGCATAGTAACTGTTGCAATCGATCAGTGCGAAGGTGGGCTGCTGCTTGGACATGGCTGCGCACTGTGCTGGTGATCACGCCCCAGATCGACAGTTCGTCGCCTTCGAGAACGTAGCGTGCCGGGAACTTGGGATTTTCGGAAAGCAGGACAACTTCCCGACCGCGCTTACACAAGCGCTTGCAGACGGTCTCATTGTTCAGCAGTGCCACCACCACATGCCCGTGGGTCACCCGCTGCGGTTTCGTTGATGGCGGTGCCGCCAAAACCGCCGGCGCCGAAGATCGAGCAGAAGGTTGATATCAACGCGCCCCTTCATCTGACGGTACAGGGCGATGTAAAGGATCCTGCGCAGCTTGCCCGTGGCCTACAGCCGTACCTTGATCAGCATCAGCGAGAAATCACTCAGCAACTGGAGAGCCGCAAGCTCTACGACGATGCGCACCTTTGACCTGGGGGACTTATGGGCTACATGGAGCAGCTGCAAGCAAGTGTGAAGTCCTTGGCGGCGGCAGGTGAGACTGGTCGCCGTACCTACTGATCAATAAATACGGAAAAAGGATGACGAAAGGCATGTTGCGCTTGCGCTGGGACAAGGCGCGAGAGAAAGCGCAGCAGAACGCATTGGAACAGGGCGACCCTATGCTAGCCGCTAAAATTGGTGGGTTTCAGTTTCGAGACATCCGGCCCAAGGCAGCATCGGAAATCATCGACATTGGCGATGCGAGTCTGCTGTTGGGCCACAGTAAGCAGGAGATCACCAAACGGGTGTACAGGAGGATTGGAGCGACCGCCAAACCCTCCAAATAGGCAAAGTTTGGGAACGCCTACCCGAAAGTTTCGGAACGCCTGTGAAAAACCGTTGCTCCCTACCCGAAGGCCAGAAACACGAAAGCCCCACATTTGTGGGGCTTTCACGTTAATCTTGGCGGGAAACCAGGGATTCGAACCCTGGGAACGCTATTAACGTTCGCCGGTTTTCAAGACCGGTGCATTCAACCACTCTGCCAATTTCCCTTGTGCATCACAGGATTAGGATAGCCCATCTTGTCTCAGCGGGCGCCATAATACCCGAATGAAACACACTGTCAAACTCTCGCCATCGCTTGTTACAGAGCGTCTGTTATGATCTTTGCGACTGAACGTTTCAAAACCGAAGGAGTGTCGCCATGCGCGAACAGAATTACGCAGTGAATGGTAACGCGCAGGCTGAGCAGCTTGAAGTCAGCCGCGTGTTGCGCAACACCTATGGACTGCTCGCCCTTACCCTCGCATTCAGCGGTTTAATGGCGTTCGTGGCCCAGCAGATGCACGTCGGCTACCCGAATATCTTTGTCGTACTGATCGGTTTCTATGGCCTGTTCTTCCTGACCAACAAGCTGCGTGACTCGGCCTGGGGCCTGGTGTCGGCGTTTGCCTTGACCGGTTTCATGGGCTTTATCCTCGGCCCGATCCTCAACCGTTACCTCGGCATGGCCGGTGGTGCGGAAGTGGTCAGCTCGGCGTTTGCCATGACCGCCCTGGTGTTTGGTGGTCTGTCGGCCTACGTGCTGGTCACCCGCAAGGACATGAGCTTCCTGGGTGGTTTCATCACCGCGGGCTTCTTCGTGTTGCTGGCAGCGGTGGTGGCGGGCATGTTCTTCCAGATCAGCGGCCTGCAACTGGCGATCAGCGCGGGTTTTGTGCTGTTCTCCTCCGTGTGCATCCTGTTCCAGACCAGCGCCATCATCCACGGCGGTGAGCGCAACTACATCATGGCGACCGTCAGCCTGTATGTGTCGATCTACAACCTGTTTATCAGCCTGTTGCAGATCTTCGGCATCATGAGCCGCGACGACTGATTTACTTGTTGCATAAAAAATGCCCCGTATCGAAAGATGCGGGGCATTTTTGTTTTCACTGCATTAGTACTGGTTGGGTTCCATTTCCAGCTCGACCTTGAAACGCTGGGCGATGTCGCGCTGGATACGCTGGGCCAGGTTGGCAATATCGTGCCCTGTGGCGCCGCCATAGTTGACCAGCACCAGCGCCTGCAGGACATGCACGCCGGCATCGCCGTCACGAAAACCCTTCCAGCCGGCCTTGTCGATCAGCCAGCCAGCGGCCAGCTTCATCTGCCCATCCGCCTGCGGGTAAGCTACCAGGTCCGGATACTGCGCCTGTAACTCTTCAGCCAGGGCCTTGGACACCAGCGGGTTCTTGAAGAAGCTGCCGGCATTGCCAAGCACTGCCGGGTCGGGCAATTTTTCGCTACGGATACTGCAAATCGCGCGACTGACATCGCTCGGTGTCGCCTCGGTGATCCCCTGCCCTGCCAGGCGCTGCTGCACTGGGCCGTAGTCGAGCTTGAGGCGGCTGGCGCGACTCAGGGCGAAGCGTACCCGCAGGATCAGCCAGCGCCCGGTTTCGTGCTTGAACAGGCTGTCGCGGTAGGCAAAGTTGCATTCTTCCAGGCTGAAGTCACGCAACTCGCCCGTCTGGCGATCGAGGGCGGTCAAGCCGGCAAAGACGTCCTTGATCTCCACGCCGTAGGCACCGATGTTCTGCATGGGGGCAGCACCGACGGTGCCGGGGATCAGGCTGAGGTTTTCCAGGCCGCAGAAGCCCTGCTCCAGGGTCCACAGTACAAACGGGTGCCAGGCTTCGCCGGCTTCGGCTTCGACCACCACCTGCATGCCATCATCCTGAAGCACCCGAATGCCCTGGGTGGCCATACGCAACACCAGGGCAGGAATGTCCTGGGTCAGCAGCAAGTTGCTGCCACCGCCAATCACCAGCAAGGGCAACGCCCGGGTCGACGCATAGGCCAGTGCCTCGCGCACATCGGCGTCACTGAGGGCCTCGGCGAAGAGTTGGGCACGCACATCAATGCCAAAGCTATTGAATGGCTTGAGCGACACCTGCGTCCGCACTTGCAAGGTCATAACCGTCCCTTCAATTCGATCACCAGTAAATCGCACGCCCGCTCGATCAGGTCCAGGACCCGTTCGAAGCCTTGTTCACCTTCGTAGTAGGGATCCGGCACCTCGTCCACTTCAGCCTCATAGCGGCGCAGGAACAGGTCCAGCTCCGCCTTGCCCTGGCCGGGCTGCATGGCCTTGAGGTTGCGCAGGTTGCTGTGGTCCATGGCCAGGATCAGGTCGTAGCGCGCAAAGTCGGCGCGGGAGACCTGCCGGGCCCGCTGGGCCGACAAATCGTAGCCGCGCACCAGCGCCGCACGTTGGCTGCGCGGGTCCGGCGGGTTGCCGACATGCCATTCGCCGGTGCCGGCGGACGCAACATCGACCTGCCCCGCCAGCCCGGCTTCGCGCAATTTATGGCGCAGTACGCCCTCGGCGGTGGGCGAGCGGCAGATATTGCCCAGGCAGACAAACAGAACCTCCATCAGGCCCCCAGCAGGCGACGGACGCGCTCAAGGTCTTCCGGGGTATCGACACCCGCAGGCGGTGCTTCCAAGGCGTCCCCCACGTGGATACGTACACCGTGCCAGAGGGCTCGGAGCTGCTCCAGGGATTCGGTGTTTTCCAACCAGCACGGCCCCCAACTGACGAAGTCATGCAGGAAACCGGCACGGTAGGCGTAGATGCCGATATGGCGACGGTACGGCACGCCTTGCGGCAACAGGTCAGGGTTCCTGGCGAAGGCATCACGCGCCCAGGGCAAGGTCGAACGGCTGAAAGTCAGCGCCAGGCCGTTGACATCACTGACCACCTTGACCACGTTCGGGTTGAACAGGGTGTCGATGTCTTCAATCGGCTCGGCCAGGGTCGCCATACGCGCTTCACCATGGGCGGCCAGGTTGGCGGCCACCTGGTCGATCACGCCCGGCGGGATCAACGGCTCGTCACCTTGCACATTGACGACGATGGCGTCGGGCGCCAGGCCCAACTGCGTGGCCACTTCGGCCAGGCGATCGGTGCCGGAGTTGTGATCTTCACGGGTCAGCACCGCTTCGGCGCCGAACCCTTTGCAGGCTTCGATGATGCGCGGGTCATCAGTGGCCACCACGACACGCTCAGCGCTGCTTTTGCAGGCCTGCTCCCACACCAGCTGGATCATCGGCTTGCTGCCGATCAGTTGCAGTGGCTTGCCCGGCAGGCGTGTCGAGGCGTAGCGGGAAGGAATGACAACGGTAAAGGCTGTGGTCATTTATCCAGGCGCTCGTCGGTGGTCAGGGTGCGGGCTTCGCTTTCCAGCATCACCGGGATGCCATCACGGATCGGGTACGCCAGGCCGGCGCCCTTGCTGATCAGCTCGGTTTTATCGGCGCTGAGCTTGAGCGGGCCTTTGCAGATCGGGCAAGCGAGGATGTCGAGCAGTTTGGTGTCCATGAGTGTTTCCTGGATAGCAGCGTTTAAGGCAAAAGACGGGCGGGCAGCAGACGCATCAGCTGCGTGTCGAACCAGGCGACGAACGCCGGCGACGGCACCGCATCCACCGCAAGGTACCACCAGTCGGGCTGGGCAAAGGCGCGGCACTTCACCGCGTCCTTCTCGGTCATGACCAGTGGCAATGACGGGGTAAAACTCAAGACCTCGGCACTGTAGGGCGCATGGTCGGCGAAAGCATGGGGAATCGGCTGCCAGTGTAGCGTTTCGAGGGTGTTGAAGAAACGTTGCGGGTTGCCGATACCGGCGACCGCATGTACCTGCTGCCCCTCAGGAAAGTAAGCCAGCGACTGGCGCTCGCCGCTGTGCAGGTTGACCAGTGCGGTGGGTTGCAGGCGAAACCCAAAGCCATCGTCGCGATCCGAGCCGGCACCGTTGTAGAGCAGTGCATCCACACTGTGCAAACGCTCAACCGGTTCGCGCAATGGCCCCGCCGGCAGGCAACGGCGATTGCCCAGGCCCCGGGCGGCGTCGATCAGCACCAGTTCCAGGTCACGGGCCAGGCGGTAGTGTTGCAGCCCGTCGTCGGAGAGGATCAGGTCGAGGGTCTCGCTGGCAAGCAGGGCCTGCACCGCACGACTGCGATCGGGATCGATCATCAGCGGCACGCCGCAGCGCTGCACGATCAGCAAAGGCTCGTCGCCCGCCACAGTGGCGCTGTGGCTCGCCTCGACGCGCCATGGCAACTGCGGCGGCTTGGCGCCATACCCGCGACTGACCACACCCACCCGCAGGCCACTGCGCCGACAGTGTTCGATCAACCACAGGATCAACGGCGTCTTGCCGGTGCCGCCCACGGTGATATTACCGACCACCACCACCGGCACCGGAGATTGATAGATCTCGCCCTCTCCCGCCAGGAACCGCGCGCGCTTGCGCTGCACGACCCGGCGATACAAAGACTCCAGTGGCCGCAACAACGCCAGCGCCGGATGGCCCTCGTACCAGGCCTTGAGCAAACGATCGGACATGGCCATCAGGGTTGGCTCGCCGCCTCGACAGTGCTCATGCGCAGATGGCTGAAACCGAGCTTGCCGGCGGCGTCCATCGCCGTGATCACGGCCTGGTGCTGGGTCTTGCCATCGGCACTGATGGACAACGGCATCTTGGTATCGCCGCCGGACTCTTTCTCCAGGGCCGCCATGAGGCTGGCGAGGTCGTTTTTCTCCAGCACCTGGTTATTCACCGAAAACGCCCCGTCGGCGCTGATGGCGATGTCCAGTTGCTTGACTTCCTGGTCTTCGGCCGGCGAACCACTCACGGCTTCCGGCAGGTCGACGCGCAGTTCGGTCTGCCGGGTGAAGGTGGTGGTGACGACAAAAAACAGCAGCAGGATAAACACCACGTCGATCAACGACGCGAGGTTGATGTCGACATTTTCCCGTTGCTTGCGGCGAAATTTCACGCTTTGCCCCCAACCAGGTCCACATCACGGTCGCCCTGCACCACTTCCACCAGCTTGATGGCTTCCTGCTCCATACCGACCACCAGTTCATCGATGCGCCGCTGCAGGAAACGGTGGAAGAACACCGAAGGAATACCGACCATCAGGCCCGCCGCCGTGGTAATCAGGGCCTTGGAGATACCGCCGGCCAGCACGGCCGCGTTGGTGGTCATGCCCGAGCCCATGAACGAGCTGAAAATATCGATCATGCCCAGTACCGTCCCCAGCAAGCCGAGCAACGGCGCCATGGCTGCGATGGTGCCGAGGGCGTTGATATAGCGCTCAAGTTCATGGATAACCCGGGCGGCGGCCTCTTCGATGCACTCCTTCATGATCTCGCGACCATGCTTGGAATTGGCCAGGCCGGCGGCGAGGATCTCACCCAGGGGCGAGTTGGCGCGCAGTTCCTTGAGTTTGTCCTTGTCCAGTTGCTTGTTCTTGATCCAGCTCCAGACCTGCCCCAGCAGATGCTCGGGGGTGACGCGACTGGCGCGCAGGGTCCACAAACGTTCGGCAACGATGCCGAGTGCGGCGATGGAGCTCAGGATGATGGGCAACATCATCCAGCCGCCAGATTTAACCAATTCCCACACAGTGAATGTCCCCTCGAAAAAGTGCGCCACTTTACCATATAGGTTCGGCGGCGGGGTTCGTCGGCCATGGACCCGTCTGTCCCAGGCGCCGGTCTTTGGCATGGCCGGCTCAGGGTAACGTTTCGCGCCAAAAACGGCGTTGACTACGCGCAACAGTCGGTGGCTGGAAAGCCCCTAATTGCACACGCACCGCGCCCTGCTCGGCACTGTCGTATATCTGGCTGCCCAGTCGCTGGTAGCGCTCTACTACCTGCGGGTGAGGATGGCCGAACGCATTGCCACGCCCACGGGAAATCAGCACCGACGTGGGCGCCAGCCGCTGTAGAAAAGGCCACGACGACGAACTGCGGCTGCCATGGTGAGGCGATTGCAGCCAATCGGTGCGCACGGCCAGCGAAGACGCGAGAAATGCTCGCTCGGCAGCCCGATCAATATCCCCCGTGAGCAGCAGCCGCTCACCATTGGCCTGGACCTGCAGAACACAGGACTTGGGATTGCCATCAATCGCATCAGGCCACTGCCACAGCTCGAATGCCACACCGTCCCACTCCCACCGTTCGCCGCTGACACAGGGCTGGGTGGCGAGAAACCCGGGCAACCCCTCGGTTTCACCGCCCACGACACGCCGGATCGGCAACCCTCGGGCCACAGCCGACGCCCCACCGGCATGATCGGCGTCGGCGTGGCTCAGCAGCATCATATCCAGCGTCCCGACGCCGAGTTTTTTCAACGCAGGCACTACCACACGGGCACCAAGGTCAACCGTCCCCGAACGCGGGCCGGCATCGTAGAGCAACGTGTGATGGCGGGTACGCAGGATCAAGGCCTGACCTTGCCCGACATCCAGTTGCACCACCTCCACCCGCCCATGGGGCACGAGCTCGCGGGGTGGAAACACGGCCAACAACAGCAGCGGCAAGCCCAGGGGCCGAAACGGCACGCCGCTGGGCAGCAGTAACAGCACCGCGCCGACCAGGCTGATCAGCCAGTAACCCAGGGGCACCTCGGCCGGTATCCAGGCAGGCATTAGCCCAGCGAGCCATGCCAAGCTCCGGAACAACCCGTCAAGCGCCCCACCCGCCAGCCACAACAAGCCCTCACCCGCATACGGCAGCGGCAACAATGCGCTCCCCAGCAAGGCCAGGGGCAACACCACCAGGCTGATCCACGGCACGGCAACCAGGTTGGCCAGCGGCGCACTGACGCTGACGGGCAAGCCGAGCACCAGCAACACAGGAAACAGACCAACGGCAATCAAGCACTGGGGACGTGTCCATGCCTGCCAGACACTCCACGGCCCCAACCGCCCACCAAATCCCAGGACCAGCACCGCGACAGCCATGAAGGACAGCCAGAATCCGGGTTGCAGGCTGGCCAGTGGCTCCAGGATCAGCACGCCATTGAGTGCCAGCAACAACGGCCACCAGAAGCCCAGATGACGAAAGCGCAGGCGCCACAACAACACCAGCCCCACCATGACGCAGGCCCGTTGCACCGGCACGCCAAACCCTGCCAGCAGGCCGTACCCCAGCGCGGCGGCAAACGCCAGGCCGCACGCCCAAGGCAGCCACGGCCAGGTACGGGGCCAGCAGCCGTAGCGTGCAAGTAGCGCGACCAAGCCGTAGATCAACCCCGCCAGCAAGCCAATGTGCTGGCCGGAAATCACCAGCAGATGCACCGTGCCCGTGTCCTGCAACACCTGCCAGTCTTCGGCCGCCAGCCCGGAGCCATCCCCCAGCACCAAAGCCGACAGGCCCGCCTCGCGGCCTTGGGCGTCCACCGCCATCAGGCGTTGGCGGACCGTGTCACGCCAGGCATGACGCGCCGGCGCCAGGCGCTCACCATCCTTCACCGAGCCGGTGGCGCCAATGCGCTGGGCCAGCAGCCAGGCCTCCTGATCGAAACCGTGAAAATTGAGCAGCCCGGCAGGCCGTTTCAGCGTCACGGCCAGACGCCAGCGCTCGCCACTGCGTACCGGCGGCCCGCCGTGCCAAAACACCCGGATGCGCTTGGGCAACCGGGCGTTGCGCGCCTGGCTGTCGGCCAGCTCAAAACGCACGCCCGTCCCTGTCTGCTGCGGTAACCCGGTTACACGGCCTTCCAGCCATCGCGTCTGGCCATCCAGCACCGGCCCTAGTCGATCATCCAGCGCCCACTGCGCACTGATGCAGGCCCAGCTCAAGCCCAGCAGGAAAAATGCCAGTGGCGACGTACGAAAGGGCAATAGCATCAATGCCAGCACCAACATGGCTATCAGCCACCCCGTCGACGGCAACGCCGGTAAAAAACGCAAGGCAAGCAACCCCAGCGCGAGCGCGAACATCCCTGTCTTCATGAACCCTCCTTTTCAAGTGATCCACTCAGTCTTAGACGAGGGCCCAGCGTGTCCTATGATGTTTTGTCACAAAGTCTGAATTTTCTGTTTATAGAATGCGGGCATACTTGCCCCTCGAACTGACCTGGACCCCCTATGCCTCGGCGCTTATTCAAACGGTACATGCCCGACCCCACCAGTATCAGGGAACACAAGTCATTACAGTTTCTTGGCACGTTGCTGCACGACCCGAACCTCTGGCACCTGAACCGGCACTCCGTGGCACGCGCAATGGCCGTGGGTTTGTTCGCGGCGTTTATCCCGATCCCGTTGCAGATGCTGCTGGCGGCAGTGCTGGCGATCACCGTGCGCGGCAATATGCCCATCGCCATCAGCCTGGTATGGCTGACCAACCCGATCACCATGCCGGTGGTGTTCATCTGCACCTACATGACCGGCGCCTGGCTGATGAATGTGCCACCGCGCAGCCTGCCCGACGACCTGACCTGGGAATGGATCAGCGGCCAGTTGAGCACGCTGTGGCAGCCCTTCCTGCTGGGTTCGGTGGTGTTGGGGCTGGTGCTGGGCGCACTGGCCTACTGCCTGACCATGGGGTACTGGCGCTGGTGGGTCGCGCACCAATGGAAAAAGCGCAAGCAGCGCCGAGGCTGAGACCTATCGCGCCGGCAACCGCAGGTACACACGTAGGCCCTGGCCGGTATTTTCCGCCCACAGGCTGCCGTCCTGGCGTTGCACGGCATTGCGCGCGATGCTCAGGCCCAGCCCGAAGCCACCATCGCCGGGCCTCGAACCGTCCAGCCGCGTAAACGGCGCAAAGATTCGCTCCAGATCCTGCTCATCGATTCCCCCGCCCTGGTCTTCCAACCAAAGGTGCCAATACTCCCCCTCGCGGCATCCATCCAGGCACACGATCCCCTGCGCCGGGGAATGGCGTATGGCGTTGCGCAGGATATTCTCCAGGGCCTGGGCCAGGGCATTCAGGTTGCCCCGCACCCAACTGTCGGCGCCCAGAAGGCAGGGCAGCCGCGATGCCGGCCAACCGCTTTCAAAGCACGCGTTCTCGCGCAGCATGTCCCACAGCGCCTGCACCTGAATATCTTCTTTGGGCAGCGGCGCCCGCTCGGTATCCAGCCAGGCCAGTTGCAGACTGTCTTCCACCAGGCGCTGCATGGCGTCGATCTCCCGCCCCAGCCGCTCACGCAGGCGCGCAAGATCCTGCTCACTGTCGCAGGCCACCCGCAAACGGCTCAAGGGCGTGCGCAGTTCATGGGACATGTCCCTTAACAGCTGCTGTTGCAGCATCACGGTACCCTGCAAGCGCTCGGACATATGATCAAACGCGCGCCCCAGCTCGCCCAATTCGTCCTGGCGGCTGGTGGCGTCGTGGGACATCCGCGTATTCAACTGATCGGCACGCCATGCGTTGGCCTGCTCGCGCAGTTGATTGAGGGGCATGATCAGCAGCCGATAGAGACCGATGCATAGCAACAAGGTAAATAGACCGGGAATTACACCGTTGGTCAGCACCCGCCAGAACAGTTGGTAGCGCCCCGGCATAAAGCGCTGCGGCAGTTCAATCACCAACGAACCGGCGCCCGGATCCACCGCAAACGGGATCTTCAACCACGGCAACCCCTTGACGTGGCGACTGACCGGCCAGTCCAGGCCCCGCAGGAAGGTCAGGCGCTGGCTTTCCGTATCGGTCAGCGGGTAGCTGCTCAACGACTGCAAGTCATTGCCGATCACCCCGACCCACGTGCTTTCGCGCTTGCCCATTGCCTGCAGCCACGCATCGACGCCGGCATTGCCGCCCTGGTTCCAGGCCTGCTCGGCGCCTGCCGCATAACCACTCAAGGTGCTCCTGGCCTCATCGGACAGGTAGGCGTTCTTTTGCTCCATGTACCGACCCCAGGACCAACTGAGCCAGATCATCAGCAAACAGAAGGCGATCAGCAGGCAGGCGAGCTTCCAGAATAACGAGTGCCTGCCCGGCAGCCGTTTCAGCGATGCCTCAAAGCCCATCGTCGTGACCGCTCAGCACATAGCCCTTGCCCCACACCGTGCGCACCTCACGCTCGGTGTAGCCGATGGCCTTGAGCTTGCGGCGGATCTGGCTGATATGCATGTCGAGGCTGCGATCATGGGGCGCATAACCCCGTTGCAACACGTGCTGGTAGAGGAAGGCTTTGCTGAGGACTTCTTCAGCGTTGCGATGCAGGGTTTCCAGCAGGCGATATTCGCTGCGGGTCAGGCCCGCCCAGCGCTCCTGATGAAAAACATCGCACAGCTCATCATCGAAACGCAGCGTGCGGGTGTCCTCGCGCACGGGCGCAAGCGTCGGCAACGGGCGCCGATCCAGGGCCACTCGACGCAGGATGGCTTCGATACGCACGCGCAGCTCAACCATGCTGAAGGGCTTGGGCAGGTAATCATCGGCCCCCAGGCGAAAACCGCTGACGCGATCGGTTTCAGCGCCCAGGGCCGACATCAGGATCACCGGAATCGAATGGCTCCGGCGCAAATGGGTGAGGATCGACAAGCCATCCAGGCCCGGCAGCAGAATATCCATCAACACCACGTCGAATGCCTGGTCGCGCGCCATCTCCAGGCCCTGCTGACCGTTCTGGCACCAGGTGACCTGGAAGCCACAGCGCCCCAAATGCTCGTGCACATAGGCACCCAGCACGGGGTCATCTTCAATTGTGAGGATACGGGGTAGGCCAACTGCCGCGGGATTCATTAGCGTCTGCAAGTCATTCTCAATCACTGATTATTCAAGATAACCCCGCCGCAGGCAATCGCCACACGGCGTCCAACGGCCCGAAGATTGCCCTCTGTCATTAATTTGCAAGATTCCAGGCCGCGCAAATGGCTACACTGCGCAGGTGGCGCGGGCCGGATGCCGGCGCGGAAGATTGATATCAGTGTGGTAGCAGGAGAGTGGCGTGCTTAAACGAATGGGGATAAAAGGCCGCGTACTGTTGCTGACCTTATTACCGACCAGCCTGATGGCCCTGTTGTTGGGAGGGTACTTCACCTGGATGCAGCTCTCGGAGTTGCAGGCCCAACTGCTGCAACGCGGCGAAATGATCGCCGAGCAGCTGGCGCCCCTGGTGGCCCCCGCCATGGGCAGCAGGAACACCGACCTGCTGGAGCGTATCGCCACCCAATCCCTGGAACAGACGGACGTGCGCACCGTGGCATTCCTGGCGCCGGACCGCACGCCCCTGGCCCACGCCGGCCCGACCATGCTCAACCAGCCGCCGGTCGGCAACAGCTCCCACCTGCTGCAACGCACCGGCAACGACGCCACGCGCTACCTGCTGCCGGTGTTTGGTCGCCATCGCAACCTGGCGGGCGATTTGATCCCCGATGAAGCCGATCGCCTGCTCGGCTGGGTCGAGGTGGAGTTGTCCCACAACGGCATGTTGCTGCGCGGCTATCGCAGCCTGTTCGCCAGCCTGCTGCTGATTGCCATCGGCCTGATCTGCACTGCGGCCCTGGCCTTGCGCATCAGCCGTACGATCAACGCGCCGATTGGCCTGATCAAGCAAGCGGTGGCCCAACTCAAGGACGGCAACCTGGAAACCCGCCTGCCACCCTTGGGCAGCCAGGAGCTGGATCAACTCGCATCGGGCATCAACCGCATGGCCGAAACCCTGCAAAATGCCCGGGAAGAATTGCAGCACAGCATCGACCAGGCCACCGAAGACGTGCGCCAGAACCTGGAAACCATCGAGATCCAGAACATCGAGCTGGACCTGGCGCGCAAGGAGGCCCTGGAGGCCAGCCGCATCAAGTCCGAGTTCCTGGCGAACATGAGCCATGAAATCCGCACGCCGCTCAACGGCATACTCGGCTTTACCCACCTGCTGCAAAAAAGCGAGCTGACCCCGCGCCAGTTGGACTACCTGGGCACCATCGAAAAATCCGCCGACAACCTGCTGGGCATCATCAACGAAATCCTCGATTTCTCGAAGATCGAGGCCGGCAAGCTGGTGCTCGACAGTATCCCGTTCAACCTGCGGGATCTGCTGCAAGACACCCTCACCATCCTCGCTCCCGCCGCCCATGCCAAGCAACTGGAACTGGTCAGCCTGGTGTACCGCGACACGCCGCTGGCGCTGGTGGGCGACCCGCTGCGGCTCAAGCAGATCCTCACCAACCTGATCAGCAATGCGATCAAGTTCACCCGCGAAGGCACCATCGTGGCCCGGGCGATGATCGAGGACGAGCAGGAAGACAGCGTGCAACTGCGCATCAGCGTGCAGGACACCGGCATCGGCCTGTCCAGCCAGGACGTGCGGGCGTTGTTCCAGGCGTTCAGCCAGGCCGACAATTCACTGTCGCGCCAGCCCGGCGGTACGGGGCTGGGCCTGGTGATTTCCAAGCGCCTGATCGAACAAATGGGCGGTGAAATCGGCGTCGACAGCACGCCGGGCGAAGGTTCTGAATTCTGGATCAGCCTGAACCTGCCCAAGACCCGCGACGACGTCGAAGACCTGCCCTGCGCGCCGTTGCTGGGCCATCGCGTGGCGGTACTGGAAAACCACGACCTGGCGCGCCAGGCCCTGCAGCACCAATTGGAAGACTGCGGCCTGGAAGTAACGCCGTTCAATACCCTGGAAAGCCTGACCAACGGCATCACCAGCGCTCACCAGACCGAGCAGGCTATCGACCTCGCGGTACTCGGCGTGACCGCCAACGATATTCCGCCCGAGCGCCTCAACCAGCACCTGTGGGACCTCGAACACCTGGGTTGCAAGGTGCTGGTGCTGTGCCCCACCACCGAACAGATGCTGTTCAACGAGTCGGTACCCAACCCCAACAGCCAGTTGCAGGCCAAGCCGGCGTGTACCCGCAAGCTGCGCCGTGCGCTGTCCGACCTGATCAGCCCGCGGCCGTCCCGCAGTGAACCGGGCGAGCTGTTGTCCAGCCGTGCGCCGCGTGTGCTGTGTGTCGACGACAACCCAGCAAACCTGCTGTTGGTGCAGACCCTGCTGGAAGACATGGGCGCGCAGGTCCGTGCAGTGGAAAGCGGCTACGCGGCGGTCGACGCAGTGAAACAGGACACCTTCGACCTGGTGCTGATGGACGTGCAGATGCCGGGCATGGACGGACGTCAGAGCACCGAGGCGATCCGCCAGTGGGAAAGCGAGCGCCATGGCACGCCCTTGCCGGTGGTCGCCCTCACCGCCCATGCCATGGCCAACGAGAAGCGCGCCTTGCTGCAAAGCGGTATGGACGATTACCTGACCAAACCCATCAGCGAACGGCAACTGGCCCAGGTAGTGCTGAAATGGACCGGCCTGGCCCTGCGCAACCAGGTGCCGGAGCGCGCCGTCGAAGGCCTGGGCCCCGGGGTGCAATTGCCGGTGCTGGACCACGAGGAAGGCCTGCGCCTGGCCGCCGGCAAGATGGACCTGGCGGCCGACATGCTGGCCATGCTGCTGGCCTCCCTGGAAGCCGACCGCCAGGCCATTCACGTCGCCCGTGAGGCCAAGGACAACCTGGCCCTGATCGAACGCGTCCACCGTCTGCACGGCGCCACCCGCTACTGTGGCGTGCCGCAACTGCGCGCCGCCTGCCAGCGCGCCGAAACCCTGCTCAAGCAGGACGACGCCAAGGCCGTGACCGCGCTGGACGAGCTGGACATGGCCATTGCACGGCTGGCCAGTGAAGCGCGGGTCAGCGCCTGAATTCATCAAAAAGGAAGCCTTTGATGCGCGTGATTCTTTTCAGCAGCCAGACCTACGACCGCGACAGTTTCCTCGGCGAGCCCTTGCCGCACGGCCTGGAACTGCAATTCCAACCCGCCCGGCTCAACCTCGACACCGTCGCCCTGGCCGAACACCACGAGGTGGTCTGCGCCTTTATCAACGACGACCTCAGTGCCCCGGTGCTGGAACAGCTGGCCAAGGGCGGCACGCGGTTGATCGCGTTGCGTTCGGCCGGCTACAACCATGTGGACCTGCCTGCCGCCAAACGCCTGGGCCTGACCATCGTGCGCGTCCCGGCCTATTCGCCCCATGCGATCGCCGAACACGCGGTGGCCCTGATCCTCGCCCTCAACCGCCGCCTGCATCGCGCCTACAACCGCACCCGCGACGGCGATTTCAGCCTGCATGGCCTCACCGGCTTCGACCTGGTGGGCAAGACCGTCGGCGTGGTCGGCACCGGCCAGATCGGCGCCACGTTCGCCAGGATCATGGCGGGCTTCGGTTGCCGGCTGCTCGCCTACGACCCGTTCCCCAACCCGCAGGTCCAGGCCCTCGGCGCTGACTATGTGAGCCTGCCGGAGCTCTTGGCCCAGGCCCAGATCATCAGCCTGCACTGCCCGCTGACCGCCGACAGCAAGCACCTGATCAATGCGCACTCCCTGGCGCGGATGCAACCCGGCGCCATGCTGATCAACACCGGTCGCGGTGGCCTGGTCGACACGCCGGCGCTGATCGAAGCACTCAAGGACGGCCAGCTCGGCTACCTGGGGCTGGATGTGTACGAGGAGGAAGCCCAGCTGTTTTTCGAGGACCGCTCCGACCTGCCCTTGCAGGACGACGTGCTCGCGCGCCTGCTGACCTTCCCCAACGTGATCGTCACCGCACACCAGGCGTTCCTCACCCGCGAAGCCCTGGCGGCGATTGCCGGCACCACATTGGCCAATATTGCGGCATGGGCCGATGGCCGGGCGCAGAACCTCGTCGAAGGATGATCAGCGGTCACATACCAGGCTCATGATCAGCAGGCACCCGTGATAGGATGCCGCGCCTATTTGGAGGATCCATGGCCGAACACGATTTCCGCTTCAGCTTGCTGAGCCCGCAACACACCCTGATCGAATGCCGCGCCCTGGTGCCGGGCCGTTACCAGGTCACCGGTAACGGTGGCTCGATCAAGCATGATGACGTGCTGATCGTCACCCTGCGCGGCAGTAAAACCTTGTCCATGCGCCTTACCGTCGAAGGTGACGCGCGCTACTCCATCCGCCCTGCCGGCCAGTGGGTCGCCATGGCCCGCGGGCCGAAGTTCGGCGAGCTGGAGATTCACACCTGGAAGGTCAACTGCGACAGCTGCGACACCGTGCTGGAGTTTGAATTCGCGGTGGAAACCAAGCTGACCAAGGAGCCGCTGCAACCGGCCGCCCACGCGCGCATTGCCGAGTTGGGCTGGACCAGCGAAGGCGACAAGCACCGTTGCCCGACATGCCAGAAGGCCGGGCAATGAAAGGCCTGCTTCTGCTCGCCGCCGTCGGTGCGGCCCTGAGTGGCTGCGCCGGTGACGCGGCCAAGCTCAAGCAGGATCACAGCTACGTGGTGGAGTGGATTGGTGAGCGGCCGTTGATGGATTACGCACACCTGACCGTCACCCTCGGCGCCGATGGGCGTGCCTACGGCAACGGCGGTTGCAACCACTGGTTCGCGCCGTACACCCTTGAGGGCGACAGACTCAGCTTCGGCAAGCTCGGCAGCACCCGCAAGCTCTGCGCCGAGGCCCTGATGGAACAGGAACAGCGCTTCTTCCAGGCCCTGCAAGGCGTACAGCGCTGGGACATCTCGCCGATCGAGCAGACCCGCTTCTGGCCGGCCGAAGGCAAGCCGATTCGCCTGTGGCTCGAAGAGGGCTGATTCCACCGATCTACAGGTTGGTGAGCTTTAAATGTGGGAGGGGGCTTGCCCCCGATGACGGTGTAACAGTCACTGATGTATTGACTGACACACTGCTATCGGGGGCAAGCCCCCTCCCACATTTGATCGAGGACAATACTCTAGCCGCGCAAGGCCTTGAGCTTGGCCAACACCCCTTCCGCCGTCTGCTCACCCATCAACTGCTCGCGCACCTTGCCCTTGTCATCGATGATATAGGTCACCGGCAACGCTTCGCTGCGCGGAATCTCGAAGATCCCATCCGGGTTCTGCGCCAGCACGGTGAACTTGATCCCCAGTTTGTCGCTGGCTTCCTTCAGCTCTGCACCCTGCACATTGTCGAAGTTGACCCCGAACACCCCCACGCCCTGCCCCTTCAACTGTTCCGCCAGGGCGTTGAGTTCGGGGATTTCCGTACGGCATGGGCCACACCATTCCGCCCAGTAGTTGACCACCAGCCACTGTTTGTCCAGGCGCTCGGCCGCGACCTTCTGGCCGTACTGGTCAACGCCGTAGTCATTGCCGCAGCCGCTGAGCAGCAGGGTTGTGATGATCGCCAATGCACCGATCAGTCGCCTTGTCATGGGGTATTCCTTCGCAAAAATGAACGTTGGCTGCGACCTATCGCCTCTTACGGTTTAAGGACAGGACGCCGCGCAGGTAGAATACCCGCCACCTTACGCAAGATGCGACCCGCACATGACCGATCTGACGCTTTATCACAACCCGCGCTGCTCGAAATCCCGCGGTGCGCTCGAACTGCTGGAAGCCCGAGGCCTCGCCCCCACCGTGGTGCGTTACCTGGAAACCCCGCTGAATAGCGCACAATTGAAGACACTGCTGGCCAAGCTGGGCATCAGCGCCCGCCAACTGCTGCGCACCGGCGAAGACGAATACAAGGCCCTCAACCTGGCCGACGCCAGCCTCAGCGAAGCGCAGTTGATCGCCGCGATCGCCGAACATCCCAAGCTGATGGAACGCCCGATCCTGGAAACCGCCGATAAAGCCATCATTGGCCGTCCCCCAGAGAACGTGCTGGAGATCCTGCCGTGACGTCGCCGTATGTGCTGGTGTTGTATTACAGCCGCAATGGCTCGGTGAGCGAAATGGCTCGGCAGATTGCCCGGGGCATCGAGCAAGGCGGCATGGAAGCGCGACTGCGCACCGTACCGGCGATCTCCACCGAATGCGAAGCCGTGGCGCCGAGCATCCCGGACGAAGGCGCGCTGTACGCCAGCCTCGATGACTTGAAAAACTGCTCGGGCCTGGCCCTGGGCAGCCCGACGCGCTTCGGCAACATGGCCGCGCCGCTCAAGTACTTCCTCGATGGCACCAGCAACCTGTGGCTCACCGGTGCGCTGGTCGGCAAGCCGGCCGGGGTGTTCACCTCCACCGCCAGCCTGCATGGCGGCCAGGAAACCACGCTGATGTCGATGCTGTTGCCGCTGCTGCATCACGGCATGCTGATCACTGGCCTGCCCTACAGCGAACAGGCGCTGCTCGACACCCAGGGCGGCGGCACGCCGTATGGCGCCAGCCACCATGCCGGGCCGGATGGCAAGCGCCTGCTCGACCCGCATGAAATCACCCTGTGCCGGGCCCTGGGCCTGCGCCTGGCCAAGACCGCCACGTTGCTGGAGAACGGCCGTGGCCAGGAAGCCTAAGGTTCTGCCGCCGCAAGCGTGGCTGGAGCCACGGGTCAAGGCGGTACGCGCGTTAAGCCTGCTGGCGTTTTTCGCCCTGGTGGGTTTGTTGTGCGGGTACTACCTGTTCGTCGCCGACCTGCACGGCGCACGCCCGTGGGTGATCCTGCTGATCGAACTGGTGCCGCTGCTGGTGCTGGCGCCGGGGATGATCATCGGCAGCGCGCGCGGGCATTCGTGGATGTGCTTTGCGGTGAACCTGTATTTCATCAAGGGCGCGCTGGCGGCGTATGACCCGAACCGGCAGTGGTTCGGGGTGCTGGAGATGCTGGCCAGCCTGGCGGTGTTTTGCACGGTGCTGCTGTATGTGCGCTGGCGGCACCAGTTGAACCGCCGGTTGGCCACACCCTAGAAGCCGGTCAGTGATTCACCGTATAGGCCAGCATCATCGACAGCTGGCACATCGGCCGCCCGCTCTCGGCATGCCACTGGTTGAACGCAGCCTGCACCGTGGCCAGGTCGCGCAGGCTGGTGGGTGCCTTGTCGACAATCTTCTGCGCATTCAATGCCGCGACCACGTCATAGCTCGGCACAAAGGTATCCTTGCCCACCATCCGCAAAAAGCGCGGGGCCGACAGCCCGCCCAGTTGATGACCGTGCTTGCTCAGGTATTTCCATAACCCGACGATATCGGTCACCGGCCAGTCGGCGATAAATGCGCCGAAGCTGCCTTTTTCCTGCTCGATGTCCAGGATCATCTGCGCATTGCGCGGCACGCTCTTGAGCTTGCCCAGGTGACGGATGATGCGCGTGTCCTGCATCAGCCGCTCTAGGTGCTCGGCACCCATCAGCACGACTTTTTCAGGGTCGAAGCCGAAGAACACCTGCTCGAACGCCGGCCACTTGGCATCCACCACGCTGTGCTTCAAGCCGGCGCGAAACACGCGCAGCGCCAAGGTCGACAGGTAGCGATCATCACTGATCTTGCGTAACTGCGCCGGGGTCTTGGGCACCGGCAGGTGGGCGTCCAGCTCGGCCGCTGAACCGAAGCGGTTCAGACAATATTCGTGCAGCCACTTGTAATCGCGCATGCCCTCTCCTGCTGTTGAATGCTGGCAATGGAATTGAAAACGGCGCCCGCGAGCGCCGTGTGTCAGAGCGTTGAATGAGCTCAGAGGTTCACCACATTGACGAAACGCGGCGCGGCGCTCTCATCGATTTTCAGGCTGGTGAAGTCGAACAGGTTGCGGTCGGCCAATTGCGAAGGCTGCACGTTCTGCAGGCTGCGGAAGATACTTTCGGTACGCCCGGGGGTCTTGCGCTCCCAATCCACCAGCATGTCCTTGACCACCTGGCGCTGCAGGTTTTCCTGGGAGCCGCACAGGTTGCACGGGATTATCGGGAATTGCTTGAAGTCGGAGTAGGCCTGGATGTCCTTCTCGCTGCAATACGCCAGCGGGCGGATCACCACGTTGCGCCCGTCATCGGCACGCAGCTTGGGCGGCATGGCCTTGAGCGAACCGTTGAAGAACATATTGAGGAAGAAGGTCTCGACAATATCGTCGCGGTGGTGACCCAGGGCCATCTTGGTCGCACCGATCTCATCGGCAAAGGTGTAGAGCGTGCCACGGCGCAGGCGCGAGCATAGCGAGCAGGTGGTCTTGCCTTCAGGGATCAGTTCCTTGACCACCGAATAGGTGTCTTTTTCGACGATGTGGTACTCGACGCCCAGTGCCTTGAGGTAGGCCGGCAGCACGTGCTCGGGGAAGCCCGGTTGTTTCTGGTCCATATTGACCGCAACGATGTCGAACTTGATCGGTGCGACCTTTTGCAGGTGCAGCAGCACGTCGAGCATGGTGTAGCTGTCTTTGCCGCCGGAGAGGCAGACCATGACCTTGTCGCCGTCCTCGATCATGTTGAAATCGGCGACTGCCTCACCGGCCAGGCGGCGCAGGCGTTTTTGCAGTTTGTTCTGGTTGACCGTAAGAGTGCCCATGGCGCTTGGATCCGCTGGAGGTGTGTGACGAAAAGCCGGGTATTTTACGCAAAAAAAACAGCTAAAGGGCTAACAGTAAAAGACCCCGCCGCGATTAGGCCCCCTGTTTACAGCGCAATTTGCTCTAAAGGCCCTACGGTTATTCCGGTCATCCCTTCCTATACTGCGACTTGAGGTCGCACACATATATCCAGACCTTTGTGGCCATTTGGCCCGTGGGCGCTCCGATGGGGGGCGATGGTAATAACGACAGGAGTGACTGGCATGATCCATCACGTCGTGGGGCTGTTTACCCATCCCGACCAGGAATGGCGGGAAATTCGTGGCGATAAAGAAGAAAGCATCGGCCACATGTACCTCACTCACACCCTGATTCTCGCGGCGATCCCCGCCGTATCGGCTTTTATCGGCACCACCCAGGTCGGCTGGGTCATCGGCAACCGCTCCCCGGTCATGCTGACCCAGGAAAGTGCGCTGTGGATGACTCTCATGTCCTACGCGGCCATGCTCGGCGGCGTGGCAGTGATGGGCGCGTTCATTCACTGGATGGCCCGCACCTACGACGCCAACCCCAGCATGGCGCGGTGCGTGGCGTTTGCCACCTATACCGCGACACCTCTGTTCATCGGCGGGCTGGCGGCGCTCTACCCGCATATGTGGCTGGGCATGGTGGTGGGCACTGCGGCGATCTGCTACACGGTGTACCTGCTGTATGTCGGCGTACCGACCTTCATGAGCATCGACCCGGATGAAGGCTTCCTGTTTTCCAGTTCGATACTGGCCGTAGGGCTGGTGGTGCTGGTGGCGATCATGGCGTTTACCGTGATCGTCTGGGGCCTGGGCGTGGGGCCGATCTACACGAACTGACCCGTTCAATGGCAAAGGCAAGGCCACCGCAAGGTGGCTTTGTGCGTGATGGATGACCATTCGGCGCCTGACAGATTCGGAAACACTCGGTTTTGCGGCATACTGGACGTCTCTGGAGATATGTACAGCATGCCCGAGCAACTCAATACCCGCGTCGAAGATTGTTTCCTGCAAGCCGAATCCTTTTTCAAACGAAGCTTCAAACGCCCCCAGGTCAGCCTCAAGCTGCGGGGTCAGAAGGCCGGTGTCGCGCATTTGCACGAGAACCTGCTGCGCTTCAACCCACAGTTGTACCGAGAAAACAGCCAACACTTCCTGAAACAGACCGTGGCCCATGAGGTGGCGCACCTGATTGCCCACCAATTGTTTGGCGAGCGCATCCAGCCCCATGGCGAGGAATGGCAACTGATCATGCGTGGGGTCTACGAACTGCCGCCGGACCGCTGCCACACCTATGCCGTGAAGCGTCGCCAGGTGACCCGTTATATCTACCGGTGCCCGTGTGCCGACAGCGACTTCCCGTTTTCATCGCAACGCCATGGCATGGTGGCTCAGGGACGGCGGTATCTGTGCCGGCGGTGTCGGCAGACCTTGGTGTTTACCGGCGAAACCAGGGTGGAATAAAGGCCTCATCGAGAGCAAGCCTCCACCCAGCCACTACATAATCACCTTGGAGCTGCGCAGCTCGCTGATGCGCTGCGGGCTCAAGCCCAGCTCCGCCAACACTTCATCACTGTGCGCGCCCACGGCGACGCCAATGTGCCGGGGCGCTGGCAACCCTTCCGAAAACTTCAACGGGCAGGCTATCTGCGCCTGGCTCGAGCCATCGCCCCTGGGCACCTGGCTGACCAGCGCCCGCGCCTTCAACTGCGGATGGGCCACGGCTTCGCTGAGCGTCAGCACCGGCTCCACGCAGGCATCCGCCCCGGCAAACAGCTCGCACAACTGCTCGAAACTGCGCTTCTCGAACTCCACCTGCAAGGCCTGCCTAAGCGCCGGCTGCTGCTCAGGCTTCAAGCCCTGCGCGGCCAACTCCGGGCGGCCCAACGCTTCACACAACTGCTGCATGAAAGCCGGTTCCAGGCTGCCGACCGACATCCAGCGCCCATCTCGCGAGCGGTAGTAATCGTAGAAACTTCCGCCATTGAGCACATGGCTCTCCCGCTCAGGCTCTACACCACACGCCAGGTAACCCGCGCCGGCCATGGCATTCAGGCTGAACGAGCAATCGGTCATGCTCACATCCAGGTATTGGCCGACCCCGCTCTGCTGCCGGGCGATAACGGCCGCCAGCAGCCCCACTACCGCATGCAGCGAACCGCCGCCCACGTCCGCCAACTGCACGCCCAAGGGCAGTGGCCCGCTGTCCCGGCGCCCGGTGTAGCTGGCGACCCCGGCCAGCGCCAGGTAGTTGATGTCATGCCCGGCGCGGTCCTTATAGGGCCCGGTCTGGCCGTAACCGGTGATCGACACATAAATCAGCCGCGGGTTGATCGCCTTCAGCGCCTCATAGCCCAGGCCCAGGCGCTCCATCACGCCGGGGCGGAATTGTTCGAGGACAATGTCGTAGTCCTTGACCAGTTCGCGCACGATCTCCAGCCCTTCGGGCTGTTTCAAATCCAGCGCCAGGCTGCGTTTGTTGCGATTGAGGTAGGCATGGCTGGCCGAAGTCCCCCGGTCATGGGGCGGCAGCACCCGCAGCAGGTCCGTGCGCGTGGGAGATTCGATGCGCAGTACCTCGGCGCCCATGTCCGCCAGCATCAAGGAAGCAAACGGGCCGGGCAGCAAGGTGGAAAAATCCAGTACTTTGAGGGACGCCAAGGGACCTGACATGGAGACTCCATTTGGGTTTCGAATTCCCACAGACTAGGCAGCCTGGCGCCTACCGGCAATCGTCAGAACGATCATCGAGGGTGACCGTTTTGATCATGGCGGGCTTTTTCGTGGCAGCGGCTTTATCATTGCCCCACGTTTGCTTGCAGAGTGTTCCATGAAGTTTGCGATTGCAGTGTTTTCCGCCGCCCACGCGCCCTCCTCGCGCCGCGCCCTGCTGTTTGCACAGGCAGCGTTGGCCGGCGGGCATGAGATTGTGCGGCTGTTTTTCTATCAGGACGGCGTCTACGGCGCCTCCAATAACATCGTTGCCCCCCAGGATGAGCAGGACATTGCCCGCCAATGGCGCGAGTTGGTCAATGCGCATCAACTCGACGGCGTGGTGTGCATCGCTGCCGCCTTGCGTCGTGGCGTGCTGAATGCCGAGGAAGCCACGCGCTATCAACGCAGCGCGGCCAACCTGGATGCGCCCTGGGCATTGTCGGGCCTGGGGCAATTGCACGACGCCACCCAGGCCGCCGACCGCCTGATCTGTTTTGGAGGGCCGTGACATGTCCAAATCCTTGTTAGTGATCAGCCGCCAGGCGCCCTGGTCCGGGCCGAGCGCGCGCGAAGCGCTGGATATCGTGCTGGCCGGGGGCGCGTTTGATCTGCCGATCGGCGTGCTGTTCATGGATGACGGCGTGTTCCAACTGGCGCCGCACCAGGACGCCAAGGCCGTGCAGCAAAAAGACCTCAGCGCCAATCTGCAGGCCTTGGGCCTGTTCGGCATCGATGAGGTGTTCGCCTGCCGCCACAGCCTGGGTGAGCGCGGGCTGACGCAGCCGGCCAATGCCCAGTCGCTGGACAGCGAAGCGATCTCCAGGCTGATTGACCGTTACGACCAGGTGATAACCCTCTGATGTCGACTTTACATGTGGTATCTCACTCTCCTTTTACCGATAGCCGCCTCGCCAGTTGCCTGCGTATCTGTGGCGCCGAGGATGCGATCCTGCTCTGCGGCGATGGCGCCTACGGGCTGCACGACCCGGCCCTGCGCACCAAGGGCGTGAAGGTGTTCGTGCTGGCGGAAGACATGCAGGCGCGCAATCTGCCGCTGCCGGACTGGGCCGACAGCGTGGACTACCCGGGTTTCGTGCAGCTGTCGCTCGACTACCGCAAGGTCAACACCTGGCTATGAACACCCTGACCGTAGGCCCGCGCACCCTCGAACTGGACAAGGACGGTTACCTCGTCGACCTGAACGAATGGTCCCCTGAGGTGGCCGAGGCCCTGGCCGCCGCCGAAGCCCTGGAGCTGACCCCGGACCATTGGCAGATCCTCGAGCTGCTGCGCCAGTTCTATGCCGAGTTCCAGCTGTCCCCCGCCACGCGCCCGCTGATCAAGTACACCGCCTTGAAGCTCGGCCCGCAAAAGGGCAACAGCCTGCACCTCAACACACTGTTCAACGGCACTCCCGCCAAACTCGCCGCCAAGCTGGCGGGCCTGCCCCGGCCGACGAATTGCTTATGACCGACTTTGCCCCACTGACCCTTGAAACCCCTGCCGAGCATCCGTTTGCGCAGTTCGTGCGCATCCTGGGCAAAGGCAAGCGCGGCGCGCGCAACCTCACCCGCGAAGAGGCCCGCGACGCCATGGGCATGCTGCTCGACGAACAAGTCGAAGACACCCAGCTCGGCGCCTTCCTGATGCTGCTGCGCCACAAGGAAGAAAGCCCGGAAGAACTCGCCGGTTTTACCCAAGCCGTGCGTGAACGCCTGGACGCCCCCGCACTGAATGTGGACGTCGACTGGCCGACCTACGCCGGCAAGAAGCGCCACCTGCCGTGGTTCCTGCTGGCCGCCAAGTGCCTGGCGCAACATGGCGTGCGCATTCTCATGCACGGCGGCGGCGCACACACGGCGGGCCGGCTGTACACCGAACAATTGCTCGAAACCCTGCACATCCCGCTGTGCCGCAATTGGCAGCAGGTCGGGACCGCGTTTGAACAAGGCAACCTGGCGTTTATCCCGCTGGGCGACTGGGCGCCGCAACTGCAACGCATGATCGACCTGCGCAACACCCTGGGCCTGCGCTCGCCGATCCACTCCCTGGCGCGCCTGCTCAACCCGCTGAATGCGCGCTGCGGCCTGCAAAGCATTTTCCACCCCGGTTACCAGGGCGTGCACCGCGATGCCAGCGGCCTGCTTGGCGACCATGTGATCGTGGTCAAGGGCGACGGCGGCGAAGTCGAGATCAACCCCGACACGATCAGCCACCTCTATGGCACCACCGGTGGCGAAAGCTGGGATGAAGAATGGCCCGCGCTCTCCGACCAGCGCCACGTCAAGCCGGCAACCCTGGAGCCTGATCACCTGAAGGCCGTGTGGCGCGGCGACGTAGAAGACAGCTACCCGCAACTGGCGCTGATCGCCACCATGGCCCTGGCCTTGCGCGGCCTCGGCCACCCACGGGAACAGGCGTTCGCATTGGCCCGACAATACTGGGATGCACGGGACAAATCGATTTAATCGATCATTCACGCCCGGTCTTTGCGCTTTTAGTTCGAACTCATCCCTTTAGACTGGGCTCCAACGCTTATTAGCCAAGGAGCCAGTCATGGGTTTGCTGATCGAAGGACATTGGAAAGACCAGTGGTACGAAAGTAGCGCAGATGGCGCTTTCCAGCGCGAACAGGCCCAGCGCCGCCACTGGGTGACCGCCGATGGCCAGCCGGGGCCCAGCGGCGAAGGCGGCTTCAAGGCCGAGGCCGGTCGTTATCACCTCTATGTGTCCCTGGCCTGCCCCTGGGCCCATCGCACCCTGATCCTGCGCAAGCTCAAGGGCCTGGAAAGCATGATCGACGTGTCCGTGGTCAGCTGGCTGATGCTGGAAAACGGCTGGACCTTCGACAAGGCCCACGGCTCCACCGGCGATAAGCTCGATGGTTTCGAATTCATGCACCAGCGCTATACCGCCGACACCGCCGACTACACCGGCCGCGTCACCGTGCCGGTGCTATGGGACAAGCAGCTCAACCGCATCGTCAGCAATGAATCGGCAGAGATCATCCGCATGTTCAACAGCGCGTTCAACGGCCTGACCGGCAACACCCTGGACTTCTACCCCGAGGCCCTGCGCCCGGCCATCGATGGGCTGAACGAGCGGATCTACCCGGCCGTGAACAATGGCGTGTACCGCGCAGGCTTTGCCACCTCACAAAAAGCCTATGAAAGCGCGTTTGATGATGTGTTTGCCGAACTGGACCATCTGGAGCAGCACTTGGGCGACCATCGCTACTTGGCCGGCGAGTACCTGACCGAGGCGGATGTGCGCTTGTTCACCACGCTGATTCGTTTTGATGCGGTGTATTACAGCCACTTCAAATGCAATCTGCGGCGGATTGCCGATTATTCGAACCTGTCGAATTGGCTGAGGGAGATGTATCAGTGGCCGGGCGTGGCCGAGACGGTGGATTTCGCACACATCAAGGGGCATTACTATGGGAGCCACCGCACGATCAACCCGACGGCGATTGTGCCGAAGGGGCCGTTGCAGGCGTTTGATGCCGGGCATGATCGAGTGAAGCTAACCAGCAAAGGCGTTTGGAGCTGATACAAAACCCGTAGGAGCGAGCTTGCTCGCGAAGAACTCAAAAACACCGCGTGCATTCAGGATGGGCGCGTTATCGCTGACGATTTTCGCGAGCAAGCTCGCTCCTACAGTTGATGTGTGTGTGCAAGTGCTCAGACTTGTGACTGGGCGCCTTCAAACCACTTCAGCTTCTCGCGCAGCACCACCACCTCACCGACGATCACCAGCGTCGGCGCATGCACTTCATGCTCCGCCACCATGCGCGGCAAGTCTGCCAGGGTGCCGGTAAACACGCGCTGGTTGGACGTGGTGCCCTGCTGGATCAACGCCGCCGGGGTATCCGCGGCACGCCCATGCTTGATCAGTTGCTCACAGATGATCGGCAAGCCAATCAAGCCCATGTAGAACACCAGGGTCTGCGACGGCCCTACCAGGTCACTCCAAGGCAGGTCCGACGTCCCATTCTTCAAGTGCCCGGTGATAAAGCGTACCGACTGTGCGTAGTCGCGATGGGTCAGCGGAATCCCGGCGTACGCCGCGCAACCACTGGCTGCGGTGATCCCCGGCACCACCTGGAACGGGATGCCATGGGCCGCCAGTTCCTCGATTTCTTCACCGCCACGACCAAAGATGAACGGATCGCCCCCCTTGAGGCGCAGCACGCGCTTGCCTTGCTTGGCCAAGTCCACCAGTTGCTGGTTGATCTGGTCTTGCGGCACGGCGTGGTCGGCGCGGCGCTTGCCGACGTAGATGCGCTCGGCATCACGACGGCACAGCTCCAGAATCGCCGGCGCCACCAAACGGTCGTACAGCACCACGTCGGCTTGCTGCATCAGGCGCAGGGCACGGAAGGTCAGCAGGTCCGGGTCGCCCGGGCCGGCACCGACCAGGTACACCTCGCCCGGCGCATAAGGCGGTGCGCCGTTGACTTTTTCGATCAACAGACGCTCAGCCTCATCGCCCTGCCCGGCCAACTGACGGTCGGCAATCGGCCCTTGGAACACTTCTTCCCAGAACGCCCGACGCTGCTGCACATCCGGGTACAAGCCTTTGACCTGGGCACGAAAGCGCGCCGCCAGCCCGGCCAACTGGCCGTAGGTGGACGGAATCCAGGTTTCCAGCTTGGCCCGGATCAAGCGCGCCAGCACCGGCGCATCCCCGCCGCTGGACACCGCGATCACCAAGGGCGAACGGTCGACAATCGCCGGGAAGATCACGCTGCACAAGGCCGGCGCGTCAACCACATTGACCGGTACGCAACGACGCTTGGCGTCACTGGACACTTGCGCGTTCAGTGGCTCGTCGTCGGTCGCCGCGATGATCAGGGTGCAGCCTTCCAGGTCGGCCTCCTGATAACCGCGCAGAATCATTTCCCCGCCACTGCCCTGCACCAACTCGCGCAACTGGTCTTCGATCTGGGGAGCAACCACCCGCAGCACGGCGCCGGCGTCAGCCAGCAGGCGGGATTTGCGCAAGGCAATCTCCCCCCCACCGACGACCAGCACACGACTGCCGCGCAGGTTATGAAACAGCGGCAGGAATTCCATTTAGCGGATGACCTCGACGCCCGCCATGTAAGGCTTGAGCACTTCAGGTACGCGGATCGAACCGTCAGCCTGCTGGTAGTTTTCCAACACCGCCACCAGGGTTCGACCTACAGCCAGGCCCGAACCGTTGAGGGTGTGCACCAGCTCCGGCTTGCCGGTTTCCGGGTTACGGAAACGCGCCTGCATGCGCCGGGCCTGGAAATCACCGCAGTTGGAGCACGACGAAATCTCGCGGTATTTGTCCTGGCTGGGTACCCACACCTCGAGGTCGTAGGTCTTCACGGCGCTGAAGCCCATGTCGCCGGTGCACAGCGCCAGGACGCGGTACGGCAGCTCCAGCAGCTGCAGGACACGTTCGGCGTTGGCGGTCAGGCCTTCCAGGGCGTCCATGGAGGTCGACGGCTCGACCACTTGCACCATCTCGACCTTGTCGAACTGGTGCTGGCGGATCATGCCGCGGGTGTCACGCCCCGACGCACCGGCTTCACTGCGGAAGCACGGGCTGTGGGCGACGAACTTGAGCGGCAGTTGCTTGGCATCGAGGATCTCGCCGGCAACGATATTGGTCAGCGACACTTCGGCGGTCGGGATCAGGTACAGATCGGCTTCGCCATCGCGGCTGATCTTGAACAGGTCTTCCTCGAACTTCGGCAGCTGGCTGGTGCCCATCAGCGCCGGCGCCTGCACCAGGTACGGAGTGTAAGCCTCTTCGTAACCGTGCTCGCCGGTGTGCAGGTTGATCATGAACTGCGCCAGGGCACGGTGCATGCGTGCGATCGGGCCGCGCAGCAAGGCAAAGCGCGCACCGGACATCTTGGCGGCGGTTTCGAAATCCAGGCCACCGGTCAATTCGCCCAGGGCGACGTGGTCCTTGATCTCGAAATCAAAGGCCGTTGGCGTGCCCCAGCGGCGCACTTCGACGTTGCCGTCTTCGTCGTCGCCAATCGGCACGGACTCGTGCGGCAGGTTGGGGATGCCCAGCAGGATCGAATCCAGCTCGGACTGAATGCCTTCCAGCTCGACCTTGCCGTCGGACAGCTCGGTGCCCATGCGCTCGACGTCCGCCATCAACGGCGCGATGTCTTCGCCACGTTGCTTGGCCTGACCGATGGATTTGGAACGCGCATTCCGCTCAGCCTGCAGTGCTTCGGTGCGGGTCTGGACGGTCTTGCGCTGTTCTTCCAGCGCTTCGATGCGCGCAACATCCAAGGCAAAGCCACGGGATGCCAGGCGGTCCGCTACGTCCTGAAGGTTGCTACGTAACAGTTTGGAATCGAGCATGTCGGTCTCTCGTTTATCAAAGTTTGGTCAAGGACAGGCCGGCCCAGGTGGCGAGCAGCCCGCCGAACACGCTGATGCCCAGGTACCCGAAGGCGACCAGGGCCTGCCCGCTTTCCAGCAGGCGCAGCGTATCCAGTGAAAAGGATGAAAAGGTCGTCAGACCGCCTACAAAGCCGACAATCAAGCCGGCGCGAATTTCAATCGGTACTTCCGGGCGCAACAGGAACCAGCCGTACAACAACCCGATGATCAGGCAACCCACCAGGTTGACCGCCAGGGTCGCCGCATAAAAATGCTTCGGCCAATTGGCGCTCACCCAAGTACCGGTGGCGAAACGCAATAATGTACCAGCGATGCCGGCTGCGGACACGGCAAGAATCGTCTTGAACACTACTTTCTCCGCTGTTTGGGGCTGAGGCGGTCGAGTTGGGCGAGGTGATTGAGCTTTTCACCGATCTTCAGCTCCAGGCCGCGGGGCACCGGCTGGTAGAACGGCTGCGGCTCAAGCTCATCGGGGAAATAGTCTTCGCCGGCGGCATAGGCGTCCGGCTCATCATGGGCATAGCGGTATTCATCACCGTAGCCCAGTTGTTTCATCAACTTGGTCGGCGCATTGCGCAGGTGCAGCGGCACTTCGAGGGAGCCGTGTTCGGCGGCCGCACGCAGGGCGGACTTGAAGCCCATGTACACCGCGTTGCTTTTCGGTGCGCAGGCCAGGTACGTGATGGCCTGGGCCACCGCCAGCTCGCCTTCCGGGCTGCCGAGGCGCTCCTGCACTTCCCAGGCCGCCAGGCATAGGCTCAAGGCACGCGGGTCGGCGTTGCCGATGTCTTCACTGGCCATGCGCACCACGCGGCGCGCCAGGTACAGTGGGTCGCAGCCGCCGTCGATCATGCGCGCAAACCAATACAGCGCGCCGTCCGGGTTGGAGCCGCGCACGGATTTGTGCAGCGCCGAAATCTGGTCGTAGAAAGCTTCGCCGCCCTTGTCGAAACGTCGACGCGTATCGCCGAGCAGGCTTTGCAACAGGTCGACGCCAATCTCGCTGCCGTCTTCGGCGAGGTCGGAGGCGTTCTCCAGCAGGTTGAGAAAGCGGCGACCGTCGCCGTCGGCAGCGCTGAGCAGGATCTTGAAGCCTTCGTCGCTGAGGCTCAGCTGACGCTTGCCCAGGCCCTTGTCTTCGCTCAAGGCACGGTGCAACAGCTTCTGCATCGCGGCTTCGTCGAGGCTCTTGAGCACATAGACCCGCGCCCGCGAGAGCAACGCATTGTTCAATTCAAACGAAGGGTTTTCGGTGGTGGCACCGATAAAAATCAGCGTGCCATCCTCGACGTAGGGCAAAAACGCATCCTGCTGAGACTTGTTGAAGCGATGCACTTCGTCGACAAACAGGATGGTGCGCTTGCCGTACTGCCCGGCCTGCTGCTTGGCCACCTCGACAGCCTGGCGGATCTCCTTGACCCCGGCCAGCACGGCCGAGACCGTTTCGAAGTGTGCATCCGAGACTTTTGCCAGCAGCCGCGCCAGGGTGGTCTTACCCACGCCCGGCGGCCCCCAGAAAATCATCGAGTGCAGCGCACCCTGCTCCAGGGCTTCGCGCAACGGCTTGCCGCGAGCGAGCAGGTGTTCCTGACCGACGTACTCATCCAGGTTGGTCGAGCGCAGGCGCGCGGCCAAAGGCTGGGCAATCGGGTCACTTCGAAACAGATCCATGGGCAGCGTTTGAAACCTCTGGGCAGTTTATTCCTGGATCACGTCGGCACCCTTGGGGATGTCGAACTTGAACTTGGACGCCGGTACCGGCTGGTTGGCCTTGACCCCGGAGAACAGGATATCGGTGCGCTGGCCGACGCTGTCGACCAGGCGCATGTTGTTGATCACGCCGTTGCCGAACGACAGGGACAGCGTGTCAAACAGCGTGTCCTTGGATTTCGGCTTGAGGGTGAACTCGATCACGTTGCTGGTCTGCTTGGAGGTGATGTCGAAGCTGTCGTTGATTTTCGACACGTCGCCCGAGAGCAGCAGCGCCGGCGTCTGGTTCAGGCGCGGGTCGAGCTTCTTGATGGTGGCCTGCTCCAGGTCCGGGTCCCACAGGGTGACTTTCTGGCCGTCCGAGACAATGGTCTGCTCGGCCTTGCCTTCGGTGTGCCAGTAGAACAGCCCTGGGCGCTGCACGGCCATCTCGCCGGCGGTTTCCTGCAACTGGGTGCCACCGGCATCCAGGGTGAGCTGGGAGAAGCGCGCAGTCAGGGTCTGGGATTTGTCCAACAGGTTTTTCAGGCTGGCGACGGAGGCCGGGTCAGCGTGGGCCGAAACAGCGGTCAGGGCCAGTACCGGCAACAACAGCATGCGGATAAGACGCATGGGAGTCCTCATTGAGTCGTAAGGGCGCGCCGCGTGCTGCCACGCGGCACGGAATCAGTCGCGCATCTGCCCGGGGGCGATGACTTCGCGCGAGCCGTTGGTGTTCATGGCAGTGACGACGCCAGCGTTTTCCATGGCTTCGATCATGCGCGCAGCGCGGTTATAGCCGATCTTCAGCTTGCGCTGCACCGCAGAAATCGAGGCGCGGCGGCTTTCCAGCACGAAGGCCACGGCTTCGTCATACAGCGCGTCGGTTTCGGCATCGTCGTCGCCACCGCTGCTGCCGCCGTCGAAGCCGCTGCCGGCCTCTTCGACACCGGCAAGGATGTCGTCGTTGTATTCGGGTGCGCCACGCAGCTTCCAGGCTTCCACCACGCGGTGCACTTCATCGTCGGAGACGAAGGCGCCGTGGACCCGGATCGGCAGGCTGGTGCCGGGCGGCATATAGAGCATGTCGCCGTGGCCCAGCAGTTGCTCGGCACCGCCCTGGTCGATGATGGTCCGTGAGTCGATCTTGCTCGACACCTGGAACGCCATGCGGGTCGGGATGTTGGCCTTGATCAGGCCGGTGATCACGTCCACCGACGGACGCTGGGTGGCAAGGATCAAGTGAATACCCGCCGCCCGCGCCTTCTGGGCGATACGGGCGATCAGTTCTTCGACCTTCTTGCCGACGATCATCATCATGTCGGCGAACTCGTCGACCACCACCACGATGGTCGGCAGCTTGCCCAGCAGCGGAGCCTCGTCGTGGATACTTTCGCGCTTGTACAGCGGGTCGGTCAGCGGCGTGCCGGCGTCCTGGGCTTCCTTGACCTTGGCGTTGAAGCCCGACAGGTTACGTACGCCCATCTTCGCCATCAGTTTGTAGCGGCGCTCCATCTCGGCCACGCTCCAGCGCAGGGCGTTGGCGGCGTCCTTCATGTCGGTGACCACCGGGCAGAGCAGGTGCGGAATGCCTTCGTAGATCGACAGTTCGAGCATCTTCGGGTCGATCATGATCAGCTTGGCGTCTTCCGGGCCGGACTTGAACAGGATCGACAGGATCATCGCGTTCACGCCCACCGATTTACCCGAACCGGTGGTACCGGCCACCAGCAGGTGAGGCATTTTGGCGAGATCGGTGATCACCGGCTTGCCGCCGATGTCGTGGCCCAGGGCCAGGGTGACCGGCGATTTGAAGTTGTCGTATTCGGGCGTCGACAGCACTTCGGAGAAACGCACGATCTGGCGGTCCTCGTTGGGAATCTCGATACCCACGGTGGTCTTGCCCGGGATCACTTCCACCACGCGCACGCTGGTCACGGCCAGGGAGCGCGCCAGGTCCTTGGCCAGGTTGGAAATGCGGCTGACCTTGACGCCGGCAGCCGGCTGGATTTCGTAACGGGTAATCACCGGGCCGGGATGGATCGAGTCCACCGACACCTCGACGCCGAACTCCTTGAGCTTGATTTCCAGCAGATGGCCGACGGCCGCCAGGGACTCAGGGGAATAGTTGAGCTGTTTCTTTTCGGCCGGGTCGAGGATCGAGATCGGCGGCAAGGTGCCTTCCACGGCGCTGTCGACAAACAACGGCGCCTGTTTCTCTTTCTGCACGCGGTGGCTCGGCTCGGCCGGCTTGGGCGGCGCCGGGGCGATCACCGGCGGTACCTGCTTCTCGCGGTCCGACATGTGCTTGCTCAGGGCCTGCTCGCGTTCGATCAGGCGTTCCTTGACCTTGGCCTGCTCACGGCGGTCCGGTGTGCTTGGGGCCACCACTTCGTTGACGCGGGTATCCACCTCGCGCAACTGGGCCACCATGCGCTTGCGTTCGACCCGGGCGGCCCACCAGCGGTTGGCAGCGCCCTGGAACAGCTCCAGCAGGTCGAGGGTGATCTTGCCCGTCACGTCCATCACCTTGAACCACGACAGGTCGGTGAACACGGTGAGGCCAAACAGGAACAGCGCGATAAACATCAGGGTGCTGCCCTGGATATTCAGGGTCTTGCGCGCCAGGTCGCCGAGGCTCTCGCCCAGCGCCCCACCCGCACCCGCCGGCAGGCCGGTGGGTGCGTGAAAATGAATATGCGCCAGCGCGGCACCGGACAGCACCAGGAATACCAGGCCGATCAGGCGCCACGAAAACAGCCAGCCGCTCCACTGCCACGGCTCATGACGCTGGCGGAAGATCTGCCAGGTCTTGATCGCCAGCAACAACGGGAAGATATAGGCGAAGTAACCCAGCACCATGAACAGGATATCGGCGCTGTAGGAACCGGCAGGCCCACCGAAGTTCTGCACGTCTTCGATCTTGCTGTTGTGGCTCCAGCCCGGATCGTCCTTGCCATAGGTGAGCAAGGCCATCATCAAGAACAGGCACAGCGCGCCGATAGCGATCAGCGCGCCTTCCTTGAGTCGATAGTGCAGGTGCTGGCGCCAGGCCGGCACGACGGCTGCTTTAGGTGTTGCGGCGGATTTCTTCAAAACGGGTCTTTTCCTGCGCCTGTTAGCGCGTCCATCTGTTGAATAAGTGCAAATACTGCCCAATCCGAGCAGTTGAAAAATGAACGAACGTCGTGGAATCTACTTTTAACACTGGGCGATTGCTGGATGAAATGGCGATAACGCCACAATGGCCGCATTGTACGGGTTTGTGTTGCGGTTGCCACGCCACTTGGCTTTCTTCAGGCAGCATAGCCAATTGTGTGTCACAACATGTTCAATTTGAGCATGCATTGTCTTTGCTGACAAAGGCTTATGAGCTGTTTTTACCAATCCAGGCAAGCTTGGCAAATGGCCTGCATGGGCCAGACCCGATTACGACCACGCCTCACGCAGAGAGTTGCAGAAACACCCGCTCACGCTTATGCACGCCAACAGCCGATTCGGGCTGGCCCCACAGCGCTGCGTCGACAATAATCACACCCCTTGGGGCACGCGATCCGCCTGCCACTCCCCTCCCCTTCCGCAAGCCTGGATGCCATGCTGACCTGGTTACAACGCGACTCACTGACATTCCCCCCGCTGGCCAAGGCCATGCGCGAACCCAATGGCCTGCTCGCCGCCGGCGGCGACCTGTCGGCCGAACGACTGGTGCAAGCCTACCGCCACGGTTGCTTTCCCTGGTTCTCGGAGGGCCAGCCGATCCTCTGGTGGTCGCCGGACCCGCGCACCGTGATATTCCCCGACGAGCTGCACGTCTCCCGCAGCCTGGGCAAACTATTGCGCCAGCAGCGCTATACCGTGACCTTCGACCAGGACTTTGCCGCCGTCATCCAGGCGTGCGCCGCGCCGCGTGCGTATGCCGATGGCACCTGGATCACCGAAGGCATACAGAGCGCCTACCTGACGCTGCACCAGCGCGGTTACGCCCATTCGGTGGAGGTATGGGACAACGGCGAGCTGGTAGGCGGCCTGTATGGCCTGGCGATGGGCCAGCTGTTCTTCGGCGAGTCGATGTTCAGCCGTGCCGACAACGCCTCGAAATTCGGCTTTGCCACATTGACCCGGCAATTGCAGGCCTGGGGCTTTGTACTGATCGACTGCCAGATGCCCAACGACCACCTGCACAGCCTGGGTGCCCGCGCCATATCCCGCAGCGACTTTGCAGGTTTCCTGCGCAACCATCTGGACCAACCCAACGCAGGGCCATGGGTTTCTTAGGCGACATCCGCACACCTGGCTTACACTTATTTCAAAGCTTATCCGAGGGTTGATCATGACCGAGTTGGCGCGCTTGAAGTTTTATGCCACTCAACCCCACTCTTGCAGCTATCTGCCCGACGAGCAGGCCACCACGCTGTTCCTCGACCCCAGCCAGCCAATGGATGTGCACGTGTATGCCGATCTCTCGGAAATGGGTTTTCGACGCAGCGGCGATCATCTGTACCGGCCCCACTGCCAGAACTGCAATGCCTGCGTGCCGGCACGCATCCCCGTGGCGCAGTTTCTGCCGGACCGCAATCAGAAGCGCATCCTCAAGCGCAATGCCGACCTGACGGTGGCAGCTGCCAAGCCGCGATTCACCGAAGAGTATTTCGACCTGTACCAGCGCTATATCGAGCAGCGCCACGCCGACGGCGATATGTTCCCACCGAGCCGAGACCAGTTTTCCACCTTCCTGGTGCGCGACCTGCCGTTCTCGCGCTTTTACGAATTTCGCGCGGACGGCCGCCTGGTGGCCGTCGCCGTGACCGATTTGCTGCCTAACGGCCTGTCAGCGGTCTACACCTTCTACGAGCCGGCCGAAGAGCGACGCAGCCTCGGGCGTTTCGCGATTCTCTGGCAAATCGGTGAAGCACTGCGCCTGGAACTCGAGGCGGTGTACCTCGGATACTGGATCAAGAACTGCAAAAAGATGAATTACAAGACCCAATATCGCCCCATAGAACTGCTGATTAATCAAAGATGGGTCACGCTTAACTAGAACCCCTTGGCTTAAACACCCTTTTTCGGGCACAATGCACGCCGCTTTTGCCTGGCGCAGTTGCACCGGGCCATTCACTGGATACCGAGGGCTTTACTGCATGTCGAAAGAAGACAGCTTCGAAATGGAAGGCACTGTCGTCGACACCCTGCCCAACACCATGTTTCGTGTGGAGTTGGAAAATGGGCACGTCGTAACCGCGCATATCTCCGGCAAGATGCGCAAGAACTACATTCGTATTCTTACCGGTGACAAAGTGCGCGTCGAGCTGACGCCCTATGACTTGAGCAAAGGGCGTATCACTTACCGCGCTCGCTAAGCAAGTCAATACAAGACGCCCGGTTATGCCGGGCGTTTTTGTGTGCATGGGATTTCTCAAACACCGAGGGATCCTGCGGGAGGGGGCAAGCCCCATTCTGAGAATTGCATTTCAAGACAGCAAAAAGGCGCCTTTCGGCGCCTTTTGCGTTGTTACAGAACGATCAGGCCATTTCAGCCGTGGTTTCGAACTCGAAGGTCAGCTCGCCATCCTTCAGGTCGATATGCACCACGCCACCATGGTCGGAAAGCTCGCCAAACAGGATCTCTTCGGCCAGCGGCCGCTTGATCTTGTCCTGGATCAGGCGCGCCATCGGGCGAGCGCCCATTGCCGCGTCGTAGCCACCTTCGGCGATCCAGCTGCGCGCCGCTTCCGTGACATCCAGTTGCACGCGCTTGTCTTCCAACTGCGCCTGAAGCTCGGTAAGGAACTTGTCCACCACACTCTTGATGACCTCATGGCTGAGGCGACCAAACTGGATAATGGTGTCCAGGCGGTTGCGGAACTCCGGCGTGAAGCTCTTCTTGATCACTTCCATCGCATCGGACGAGTGATCCTGGTGGGTAAAGCCGATCGAAGCCCGCGCGGCCGTCTCGGCACCGGCGTTGGTGGTCATGATCAGGATGACATTGCGGAAGTCCGCCTTGCGCCCGTTGTTGTCGGTCAGGGTCCCGTGGTCCATTACCTGCAGCAGCAGGTTGAAGACTTCCGGGTGAGCCTTCTCGATTTCATCGAGCAGCAGTACGCAATGGGGCTGCTTGGTAATCGCTTCGGTCAACAGACCGCCCTGGTCGAAACCGACATAGCCCGGAGGCGCACCGATCAGGCGCGACACGGTGTGACGCTCCATGTATTCGGACATGTCGAAGCGCACCAGCTCGATCCCCATGGCCTTGGCCAATTGCCGCGCCGCCTCGGTCTTGCCGACACCGGTAGGACCCGCGAACAGGAACGAACCGACAGGCTTGTCCGGCGACTTGAGGCCCGCACGCGACAGCTTGATCGCAGTGGACAGCGCGTCGATCGCTGCGTCCTGGCCGAACACGGTGAGCTTGAGGTCGCGCTCCAGGTTACGCAGCAGCTCCTTGTCAGAACTGTTGACGTGTTTTGGTGGAATCCGCGCGATCTTCGCGACAATGTCCTCGACCTGAGGCACGTCGATGCGCTTAACACGCTTCTCGACCGGCTGCAGGCGCTGGTAGGCCCCGGCCTCGTCGATCACATCGATGGCCTTGTCCGGCATATGCCGGTCATTGATGTAGCGCGACGCCAGCTCAGCGGCCGCACGCAACGCCTCATCGGTGTACTCGATGCCGTGGTGCGCTTCAAACCGCCCCTTGAGCCCGCGCAGGATGCCGATGGTGTCTTCGACCGACGGCTCGGACACGTCGACTTTCTGGAAGCGACGCGCCAGGGCACGGTCTTTCTCGAAGATGCCGCGGAATTCCTGGAAGGTGGTCGAACCGATGCAGCGGATATCACCCGACGACAACAACGGCTTGAGCAGGTTGGAAGCATCCATCACCCCACCGGATGCCGCACCCGCACCAATGATGGTGTGGATCTCGTCGATGAACAGGATCGCCTGCGGGCGTTTTTTCAGCTCGCCGAGCAGAGCCTTGAAGCGCTTCTCGAAATCGCCACGGTACTTGGTCCCGGCGAGCAACGCGCCCAGGTCAAGGGAGTAGACGACACTGTTGGCCAGCAGGTCCGGCACCTGGTTGTCGACGATGCGCTTGGCCAGGCCTTCGGCAATCGCGGTCTTGCCCACGCCCGCCTCACCCACCAGCAACGGGTTGTTCTTGCGACGGCGCGCCAGGATCTGCGCTACGCGCTCCACCTCAAGCTCACGCCCCACCAGCGGGTCGATCCGCCCCTGGCGCGCCAGCTCGTTGAGGTTGCTGGCATAGGCATCCAGCGGGTTGCTTGAAGAAGAAGACTCACCGCCCTCGTCGTCCTGCATATCCTGCTCACCCTCGGAATGATCGCCGTGCCCAGGCACCTTGGAGATACCGTGGGCGATGTAGTTGACGACATCGATACGGGCAACGCTCTGCTGCTTGAGCAGGAACACTGCCTGGCTTTCCTGTTCGCTGAAGATCGCCACAAGCACATTGGCGCCTGTGACTTCACGCTTACCGGAGCTCTGTACGTGGAAAACAGCACGCTGCAATACCCGCTGGAAGCCCAGGGTTGGCTGGGTCTCGCGGTCCTCGTCATGCACGGGGATCAGTGGCGTGGTGGAGTCGATAAACTCCTGCAGGTCATGCTTGAGCTTGTCGAGATTGGCGCCGCACGCACGCAGAACCGTGGCGGCAGCTTCGTTATCCAAAAGTGCCAGCAGCAGGTGTTCGACGGTCATGAATTCATGACGCTTCGAACGAGCCTCCTTGAAGGCAAGATTGAGGGTGACTTCGAGCTCGCGGTTTAACATAGCTTCACCTCATACCCAAGTGGTCGGCGTTAACCGTCCTTCTCGATTTCACAGAGTAGCGGATGCTGGCTTTCCCTGGCGTACTGGTTGACCTGCATGGCCTTTGTCTCGGCGATGTCACGGGTAAACACTCCACATACTGCCCGTCCTTCTGTGTGAACGGCCAGCATTACCTTGGTCGCCAACTCGCGGTTCAGGTTAAAAAACACCTCGAGCACTTCGACCACGAAATCCATCGGTGTGTAGTCATCGTTGAACAAAACCACCTTGTACATCGGCGGCGCCTGTAAAGCAGGCTTGGCCTCCTGAACAGCAATGCCTGCAGAACCGTCGTCATCGTGTTCGTGATCCGGTCGATCCTGATTGAATGTTAGTCGAATCTGGCTGATTGCATGCATGGAAAGAAAGGTTCGTCAGTGGTTCAAATACAGTGGTGGGGGCGACCTGTCAGAATTTCAACTCCTGACCACCCGGTCGCCTTGACTATCGGCAAATCGGTGTTACAACCAATAGAACCCACAGTGGGTAAAAAAGGTCCGCGCAGTCAACCTTATTTATTCGGGTTAGGACGGATAAACTGGATGATACTCCAGTGATGGAGTCTGGTGCAGAGGGAAATGGGTATGTCTGGCGTCAAGATCAATGGCAAGGTCAAGTGGTTCAACAACGCCAAAGGATATGGCTTTGTTCTTGAAGAAGGTAAAAGCGAGGACCTTTTTGCTCATTACTCAGCGATCACCATGGACGGGTACAAAACGCTGAAAGCGGGCCAAGCGGTAACGTTTGAAATCATTCAAGGGCCCAAAGGGCTGCATGCTGTGAACATTGATGTAGTGAAAGCTGAAACATTGGAAAACACCGCACCACTGCCCATTCATAAGAAGAAGCAATTGGCCTGATCAGCCACAGAGTGTGTAGTTTTCGATAAAAAAACGGCCACCCCAATCAAGTTGGGGTGGCCGTTTTTATTCGCTCTCTTTTACATATGCGAAATCAACGCATCCCCAAAGCCCGACGACGACACCAGCTTCGCGCCATCCATCAGGCGCTCGAAGTCATAGGTCACCGTCTTGGCCGAAATAGCACCATTGGTACCCTTGATGATCAGGTCTGCTGCCTCGGTCCAACCCATATGACGCAGCATCATTTCCGCCGACAGGATCAATGAGCCCGGGTTGACCTGGTCCTTGCCCGCATACTTGGGCGCAGTACCGTGGGTCGCCTCGAACATGGCCACGGTGTCGGACAGGTTGGCACCCGGCGCAATCCCGATACCGCCCACCTCTGCCGCCAGGGCGTCGGACAGGTAGTCGCCGTTCAGGTTGAGGGTCGCGATCACGTCATACTCGGCCGGACGCAACAGGATCTGCTGGAGCATGGCATCGGCGATGGCATCCTTGACCACTACATTCTTGCCGGTCTTCGGGTTCTTGAACTGCATCCACGGGCCGCCATCCAGCAGGGTCGCACCGAATTCTTCAGCCGCCACTTCGTAGGCCCATTCCTTGAAGGCCCCTTCGGTGAACTTCATGATGTTGCCTTTGTGCACGATGGTCAGCGAGTCGCGGTCGTTATCCACTACATATTGCAGGGCCTTGCGCGCCAGGCGCTTGGTGCCTTCCAGCGATACCGGCTTGATCCCAATGCCGCAATCCTGGTCGAAACGAATCTTGGTGACGCCCATTTCCTCCTTGAGGAACTTGATGACCTTGGTCGCTTCCGGCGAGCCGGCCTTCCACTCGATCCCGGCGTAAATGTCTTCGGAGTTTTCGCGGAAGATGGTCATGTCCACGTCGCCTGGTTTCTTGACCGGGCTGGGCACACCTTCGAACCAGCGCACCGGGCGCAGGCAGACGTAGAGGTCGAGTTGCTGGCGCAGGGCCACGTTCAGCGAACGAATGCCACCCCCTACCGGAGTGGTCAGCGGGCCCTTGATGGACACCACGTAATCCTTGACCGCATCCAGGGTTTCCTGGGGCAGCCAGGTGTCCTGGTCGTAGACCTGGGTCGCTTTCTCGCCGGCGTACACCTCCATCCACGAGATCTTGCGCTTGCCGCCGTAGGCCTTTTCAACAGCTGCGTCGACCACCTTGATCATCACCGGGCTGATGTCGACGCCAATACCGTCACCTTCGATATACGGGATGATCGGTTGGTCAGGAACATTGAGAGAATGGTCTGCGTTGACGGTGATTTTGTCGCCGACTGCCGGAACCTGAATCTTCTTGTATCCCATGCTGAACTCCATCTATGGATTGAACATCTGGCTGCGTTCGAGCCTACTCCAGATAAATGGCGACTGAAACCTCGCGCCATGCTCATTTGCATCGAAAACAGCATAAATTGTCGCCTACAAGCCTGAAAGCAAAGGGAAAAGCGCCAATCTTGAGCACTTCGTGCGACTTTAGGCGTAACCCGGTACCTGCGACCTTTAGACCAATGGACGACACACCTTTTGTATGAAGGCTCGGCGTAAGCATAGCGACCTATGTATAATGCCGCCGCTGACCAAAGAGTCACGATGGCAGACCGCTCTGGAACAGGGCCCTCCGCTACAAAGCAGGACTAATACAATAGTCCACCCGCTTGACGCTCGACTGATGCAACCCAACATCACCGCGAAGAAACCTCGACCTTTCGCTCATGGATGACTTTGAACGAACGCGCTCCACCCGGCGCATCTCGAGTTTCTGCGCACGCTTTCAGCAAAGAAGAGAGTTAATCCGAATATGCCCACCCGCTCGAAGATCATCTACACCTTCACCGACGAAGCCCCAGCCCTCGCCACCTATTCACTGCTGCCTATCGTAGAGGCCTTCACCGCTTCCGCTGATATTGCCGTGGAAACCCGCGACATCTCCCTCGCAGGGCGCATCCTCGCAAGCTTCCCCGAGCAACTGGGCACCAAGGCCGTACCGGACCACCTCGCCGAACTGGGCGACCTGGCCGTTACCCCTGAAGCCAACATCATCAAGCTGCCGAACATCAGTGCCTCGACCCCGCAACTGCAAGCCGCGATCAAGGAACTGCAGGCCCAGGGCTATGCCCTGCCGGACTACCCGGAAACCGTAACCACCGACGCGGAAAAAGAAACCCGTGCACGTTACGACAAGGTCAAGGGCAGCGCCGTGAACCCGGTACTGCGCGAAGGCAACTCCGACCGCCGCGCGCCGCTGTCGGTCAAGAACTACGCTCGCAAGCACCCGCACAAGATGGGCGCCTGGGCTGCGGACTCCAAGTCCCACGTTGCCCACATGAGCAACGGCGACTTCTACGGCAGCGAAAAAGCCGTGCAGATCGAAGCCGCTGACGCGGTCAAGATCGAGCTGGTCGCCCAGGACGGCACCACCACCGTCCTGAAAGAAAAGACCACCGTCAAGGCCGGCGAAATCATCGACAGCGCGGTACTGAGCAAGAACGCCCTGCGCAGCTTCATCGCCGCTGAAATCGAAGATGCCAAGAAACAAGGCGTGCTGCTGTCGGTCCACCTGAAAGCCACCATGATGAAGGTCTCCGACCCGATCATGTTCGGCCAGATCGTTGCCGAGTTCTATAAAGACGCCCTGGCCAAGCACGCAGACGTGCTGGCACAGATCGGCTTCAACCTGAACAACGGCATCGGCGACCTGTACGCCCGCATCAAGGCCCTGCCGGCCGAGCAACAAGCCCAGATCGAAGCTGACATCCAGGCGGTCTACGCCGCTCGTCCTTCCCTGGCGATGGTCAACTCCGACAAAGGCATTACCAACCTGCACGTGCCGAGCGACGTCATCGTCGACGCCTCGATGCCGGCCATGATCCGTGACTCCGGCAAGATGTGGGGCACCGACGGCCAGCTGCACGACACCAAGGCCGTGATCCCGGATCGCTGCTACGCCACCATCTACCAGGCGGTGATCGAAGAGTGCAAGGCCAACGGCGCCTTCGACCCTACCACCATGGGCAGCGTGCCGAACGTTGGCCTGATGGCGAAAAAAGCCGAAGAGTACGGCTCCCACGACAAGACCTTCCAGGTCAAGGCTGACGGCGTCGTCCGCGTGACCGACAGCAAGGGCAACCTGCTGATGGAACAGAAAGTCGAGGCCGGCGACATCTTCCGCATGTGCCAGACCCAAGACGCGCCGATCCAGGATTGGGTCAAGCTGGCCGTCAACCGTGCCCGCGCCAGCAACACCCCGGCCATCTTCTGGCTGGACCCCCAGCGCGCGCACGACGGCGTCGTGGTCGAGAAAGTCCAGGCCTACCTGAAAGACCACAACACCGAAGGCCTGGACATCCGCATCATGTCACCGGTCGACGCGATGAAGTTTACCCTGGAACGTACCCGCAAGGGCCTGGACACCATCTCGGTGACCGGCAACGTGCTGCGTGACTACCTGACCGACCTGTTCCCGATCATGGAACTGGGCACCAGCGCCAAGATGCTGTCCATCGTACCGCTGATGAATGGCGGTGGCCTGTTCGAAACCGGCGCCGGCGGCTCGGCACCGAAGCACGTACAGCAACTGCTGGAAGAAAACTTCCTGCGTTGGGACTCCCTGGGCGAGTTCCTGGCCCTGGCCGCTTCCCTCGAGCATTTGGGTGTGACGTACAACAACCCGAAAGCCCTGGTACTGTCCAAGACCCTGGACCAGGCCACCGGCCAGTTCCTCGACAACAACAAGTCGCCATCGCGCAAAGTCGGCAACATCGACAACCGCGGCAGCCACTTCTACCTGGCGCTGTACTGGGCCCAGGCCCTGGCCGCCCAGACCGAAGACACGGCACTGCAAGGCCAATTCGGCGAACTGGCCAAGACCCTGGCCGCGAACGAAGCAACCATCGTTGCCGAGCTCAATGCCGTACAGGGCAAGCCAGTGGACATCGGCGGCTACTACGCGCCGAACCCGGAGCTGACCAGCAAGGCCATGCGCCCAAGCAACACCCTCAATGCGGCGATTGCCAAGTTGAAGTAAGGTTGTAGGGATGCATCACAAACCCCGGCCACGTGCCGGGGTTTGTGTTTTCAGGGTTTATGCAACACCGTATTCCTCGCGCCATGCGGCCTCGATAATCGCCAGGAACTGCGGTTTGTACCAAGGTTCCCAGCCCGGCCTCTGCTTGAGTTCAACCCCAAACCCCGGCAGCGCAGGCAAATGCGCGAGCGCTTCGACGTTTTTCAAGCCCGGCACTTGGGCAAACCAGGGTAAAAGCGTCACACCGACTCCCGCCTGGACCGCTGAACGCAGCGACATCAAGTCTTCAGACTCATACACGCAGCGCCACCTGATGCCACTCTCCTCCAAACGCCGAATCGCCAGGCTCCTGAACACGCAGGGCGCCTTGAACAGCGCCAGCGAAACTTCCTGCCCTTCCATGGGGGCTGCCGCACACTCGCCACCCAGCCACATCAACGAAAGTGCATGCAAAGGCACGCCAGCGACTTTTGGCAACTCATCAATCATCAGGCCAATATCGATTCGTCCCTCACTGAACGCCTCTGCGAGCAACAGGGAACGCGCGACCTTGACCACAATTCGCACTGAAGGTAATTCAAGCGCCAGAGCAGGAATAATGCGCTGCAGGATTTCCTCGCTGAAATATTCGGGAATACCCAGCGTCACGGACTCTTGAGTGCGACTGGCATCAAACAGGCTCCCCACTTTGTCGTTGACGCTGACCATTTGCTGGGCATAGCCGGTCAAGCGCTCTCCTTCGAGGGTGAGCAACACCTGCCGATTGTCGCGCGCAAAAAGCTCGACACCCAGCAAATCCTCAAGTCGTCGAATTTGCTGGCTGATTGCCGGCTGGGTCAGGCTCAACGCTTGCGCGGCCCGGGTGAAACTGCCCAGCTCTGCGACCTTGAGGAAACTGCGCAGCGACTGAATATCAAGATTGACTCTCATGCCACACCCATGGGAGTGAGTAATTATTCCCCGCCATTAGTGCAAGGCGCCCGCTATACCTGTCAAGACTACCTACTTGGCGCGCACATGATTCATCCAATAAACCCCTGCCCCTGAAACAACAAACCCTACAATCGCCACCCCACTCGGCACCTCACCCAACACCAACGACGCCATGATCTGCGTGACCGCCGGAATCACATGAAACAAGTTCGTCGCCTTACTCGCCTCCCCGCGTCGAATCATCAAATACAGCAGCGTCAGCGCACCCACGGAGTTCATCAGCGTGATCCAGGCCACCGACGCTGCGAATGGAACCCACTCGGTGACCTGCATGGTTTCGGTGGTGTATGCCAGCAGCAGCATGACCAACGACGCGGTGACCATCTGAATGAAACACCCCACCCATAGATTCACCCCGCCAAGAAAGCGCTTCTGGTAGAGCGTGCCAAGCGTGATACCCAATAGCGCCAGGCCCACCGCGCCGTAACCACCCACTGACGCCTCGGAGCCAAAAAAGCTGCTGGCCACGACGATGGCCACGCCGCCAACGCCGAGGATCGAACCCGGCAGGTCGCGCCAACTCAATTGTTCACCCAGGCAGAAATAGGCACCGATCACCACGAACACCGGCATCAGCCCGACGATCAATGCCGCCTGCCCTGCGGGAACGCCGTGGCTGATGCCGGTGTAAAGGCCGCCGAACTGCAGGGCCTGCAACAGAAGCCCCACTGTCGCAGCATGGAAGTAGGGTGCAAGTCGTTTCGGCCATTGCGCCTTGATGGCGAGTGCAACGCCCAGGAACACCAGGGCAGCCAGGGCAAACCGATAGAACGTCATGGTGAAGGGCTCGCCATAACGCACACCGAACGCACCGCCGATGTAGCCGGAACTCCACAGCAGGATGAAGGCAATGGGCAGTGGCGATGTAAGGCGTACTTCGTAGCTTTTATCGGCAATCGGGTTCATTACACTCTCCAAACTGAGGGTTCTGGAGAGATAAGCTGCGCCAGGCGCTGAAATCGGTAAAATCATAAAATGTCAGGCGCATCATGCAGATTGCTTATGCATCATCCTTGTGGGAGGGGGATTGCCCCCTCCCACACTGCTGTAATCCTGCTCCAAGACTGCGCTGCATTCAGAATCGAGAGGCATCCCATGACCTGGCAACCCCACATCACCGTCGCCACCATCGTCGAAGACAACGGCAAATTCCTGATGGTCGAAGAGCTCAAGGGCGGCCGCGCCGTGCTCAACCAGCCCGCCGGCCATCTCGACCCGCATGAAACCCTGACCGAGGCCGCCGTGCGCGAGACCCTCGAAGAAACCGGCTGGGACGTGGAAGCCACGGGTATCGTCGGCATCTACCTGTACACCGCACCCAGCAACGGGGTTACCTATCAACGCGTCTGCTTTATTGCCAAGGCACTGAAACACCACCCGGACTATCAACTGGACGAAGGCATCCTGCGCGCCCGCTGGTTGAGCCGTGACGAGCTGATGGCCGTGCGCGACGACTGGCGCAGCGAGCTGATCATCCGCTGTATCGATGATTACCTGGCCGGTCAGCGTCACAGCCTGGAATTGATCCGCCCTTCTCTTTAGCCTTGCGGGCCCAGGCCTGTTAGAATCGCGTCCTTTTTCAAGACACCCGTTGAAACCCTATGCGTGATCCAGCCCCTTCTGACACACAAAAGAAGCGCGTCATCGTCGGCATGTCCGGCGGCGTGGACTCTTCCGTTTCCGCCGTTCTGCTCATGGAGCAGGGTTATGAGGTGGAAGGCCTGTTCATGAAGAACTGGGAAGAAGACGATGGAACGGAATATTGCACCGCCATGGACGACCTCGCGGACGCCCAGGCCGTGTGCGACAAAATTGGCATCAAGCTGCACACCGCCAACTTCGCCGCCGAGTACTGGGACAACGTGTTCGAGCACTTCCTGGCCGAATACAAGGCCGGTCGCACGCCGAACCCGGACATCCTGTGCAACCGCGAAATCAAGTTCAAGGCGTTCCTCGACTACGCCATGATCCTTGGCGCCGACTTGATTGCCACTGGCCACTACGTGCGCCGCCGTGACATCGATGGCCGCACCGAACTGCTCAAGGGCCTGGACCCGAACAAGGACCAGAGCTACTTCCTGCACGCCGTCGGTGGTGAACAGATCGCCAAGACCCTGTTCCCGGTGGGCGAGCTGGAAAAGCCAGAAGTGCGCAGGATCGCCGAGCAACACGGCCTGGCGACCGCCAAGAAGAAGGACTCCACCGGGATCTGCTTTATCGGCGAGCGCCGCTTCAGCGACTTCCTCAAGCAGTACCTGCCGGCGCAACCGGGCGAGATCAAGACCACCGACGGCGAAGTGATCGGCCGTCACCACGGCCTGATGTACCACACCATCGGCCAGCGCCAGGGCCTGGGCATCGGCGGCCTGAAGGACGCCGGCGAAGAGCCGTGGTACGTGCTGGTCAAGGACCTGGAGCACAACGTGCTGATCGTCGGCCAGGGCAATGAACACCCGCTGCTGTTCTCGGGCGCACTGCTGGCCTCGGAGATCTATTGGGTCAACCCGATCGACCTGAGCACCCCGCGCCGCCTGACGGCCAAGGTACGCTATCGCCAGGGCGACCAGCCCTGCGTCCTGGAAAAAACCGCGACGGGCTACCGCGCCACCTTTGATGACCCGCAACGCGCGGTCACCCCTGGCCAGTCCGTGGTGTTCTATGACGGCGAAATTTGCCTGGGCGGCGGCGTGATTGAAGTCGCCGAAGCCTGGAGCAACCCGGCATGAGCCCGACCCAGGAGCAATTGACAGCACTCGGCGGGGTATTTCTCTCCGCCGTGCTGGTGGACAAGATCGCCAAGACCGGCCAGGTTACCGAAGCCGGCCTGACCTGCATGCTCGGCAGCCTGCTGATCCGCGACCCCAAGGACACCCTGGAAGTCTACGGCGGCGACGACCTCGCACTGCGTGAAGGTTACCGCGCACTGATCGGCGCCCTGGAGCGCGACCCGAGTACCTTGCAGCGTGAGCCGCTGCGCTACGCCCTGTCGATGCTCGGCCTCGAGCGCCAGCTGGCCAAGCGCGAAGACATGCTGGAAACCATCGGCAAACGCCTGCCGCAGATCCAGTCCCAGGTAGAACACTTCGGCCCGGCCCACGAAAACGTGATCGCCGCCTGCGGTGCGCTGTACCAGGACACCTTGAGCACCTTGCGCCAACGCATCCAGGTGCACGGCGACATGCGCAACCTGCAGCAACCGAACAACGCCTCGAAAATCCGCGCACTGCTGCTCGCCGGCATTCGTTCGGCGCGGTTGTGGCGGCAATTGGGCGGTCATCGCTGGCAGCTGGTGATCAGCCGACGCAAATTGCTCAAAGAGCTTTACCCGTTGATGCGCAACGAATAAGTCGCACCGACAGGCTATTTTCAAGCCGTTACGCGTAATACGCCGGTCAGTTGGCAACGGACCGGCGGATTTTTTCATGTATGATACGCGCCCCATTTCGTTGCCCGACTGTCCGAGAACACCCCATGCAGCTCTCTTCGCTCACTGCGGTTTCCCCTGTTGACGGCCGCTACGCCGGCAAAACCCAGGCCCTGCGCCCTATTTTCAGCGAATACGGCCTGATCCGTGCTCGTGTACTGGTTGAAGTGCGCTGGCTCCAGCGCCTGGCCGCTCACCCCGCCATCAGCGAAGTGCCGGCGTTCTCCGCCGAAGCCAACGCTGTACTCGACGCCCTGGCGGACAACTTCTCCCTGGAGCACGCCGAGCGTGTGAAAGAGATCGAGCGCACCACCAACCACGACGTCAAGGCCATCGAATACCTGCTCAAGGAGCAGGCGGCCAAGCTGCCGGAACTGGCCCAGGTCAGCGAATTCATCCACTTTGCCTGCACCAGCGAGGACATCAACAACCTGTCCCACGCCCTGATGCTGCGCGAAGGCCGTGATGACGTGATGCTGCCGCTGATGCGCCAGACCGCCGAAGCGATCCGCGAGCTGGCCATCCGTTTCGCCGACGTGCCGATGCTGTCGCGTACCCACGGCCAGCCGGCGTCGCCGACTACCCTGGGCAAGGAACTCGCCAACGTGGTGTATCGCCTGGAGCGCCAGATCGCTCAAGTCGCCGCTGTCCCACTGCTAGGCAAGATCAACGGCGCCGTGGGCAACTACAACGCCCACCTGTCGGCCTACCCTGAGATCGACTGGGAAGCCAACGCCCGCGCCTTCATCGAAGACGAGCTGGGCCTGGGCTTCAACCCGTACACCACGCAGATCGAACCCCACGACTATATTGCCGAGCTGTTCGACGCCATCGCGCGCTTCAACACCATCCTGATCGACTTCGATCGCGATATCTGGGGCTACATCTCCCTGGGCTACTTCAAGCAGCGCACCATTGCCGGTGAAATCGGTTCGTCGACCATGCCGCACAAGGTCAACCCGATCGACTTCGAAAACTCCGAAGGCAACCTCGGCATCGCCAACGCCCTGTTCCAGCACCTGGCCAGCAAGTTGCCGATCTCCCGCTGGCAGCGCGACCTGACCGACTCCACCGTACTGCGCAACCTCGGCGTGGGCTTTGCCCACAGCGTGATCGCGTACGAAGCCAGCCTCAAAGGCATCAGCAAACTGGAGCTCAACGCGCAGAAAATCGCCGCTGACCTGGACGCGTGCTGGGAAGTGCTGGCCGAGCCGATCCAGACCGTGATGCGCCGCTACAACATCGAAAACCCTTACGAGAAGCTGAAAGAGTTGACCCGTGGCAAGGGCATCAGCCCTGAAGCACTGCAAACTTTCATCGACGGCCTGGACATGCCAGCCGCGGCCAAGGCCGAGCTGAAACTGCTCACCCCGGCCAACTACATCGGCAACGCTGTAGAGCAAGCCAAGCGCATCTGATTCGCGCAAGCCCCTTGAGACGCCCGGCCGCGCCGGGCGTTTTTATTTCAGTCTGAAAAGTGCTTTTTTTCAATAGGTTACACATGAATCCTGATATCCCTCTTCAACTTCTGGGCGGCATCACGGCACGGGAATTCCTGCGCGACTACTGGCAGAAAAAACCGCTGCTGATCCGCCAGGCGATCCCTGACTTCGAAAGCCCGATCGACGCCGACGAACTCGCCGGCCTGGCCCTGGAAGAAGAAGTCGAATCGCGCCTGGTGATCGAACACGGCGAACGCCCGTGGGAACTGCGCCGCGGCCCGTTCGCCGAAGACGCCTTCAGCACCCTGCCTGAGCGTGAGTGGACACTGCTGGTACAGGCAGTCGACCAGTTCGTGCCGGAAGTGGCCGAGTTGCTGGAGCAGTTCCGCTTCCTGCCAAGCTGGCGCATCGACGATGTGATGATCAGCTTTGCCGCACCCGGCGGCAGCGTAGGCCCGCACTTCGACAACTACGACGTGTTCCTGCTGCAGGCCCAGGGCAAGCGCAACTGGAAGATCGGCCAGATGTGCAGCTCCGAAAGCCCGCTGCTGCAACACGCCGACCTGCGCATCCTCGCCGAATTCGAAGAAAGCGCCGAATGGGTGCTGGAACCGGGCGACATGCTCTACCTGCCGCCACGCCTGGCGCATTTCGGCATCGCCGAAGATGACTGCATGACGTACTCGGTGGGCTTTCGCGCCCCAAGCGCCGCAGAAGTACTGACCCACTTCACCGACTTCCTCGCCCAGTACCTGACCGACGAAGAGCGCTACACCGACGCCGACGCGCAGCCGGTCAGCGACCCGCACCAGATCCAGAGCGACGCCCTCGACCGCCTCAAGAGCCTGCTGGCCGAGCACATGAGCGACGAGCGCATGCTGCTGACCTGGTTCGGCCAATTCATGACCGAGCCGCGCTACCCGGAACTGGTAGCAGGCGAAGAGCTGGGCGAAGACGACTTCATCAACAGCCTGCAGGACGGCGCGATCCTGGTGCGCAACCCAAGCGCGCGCATGGCCTGGTCGGAAGTCGACGATGACGTCCTGCTGTTCGCCAGCGGCCAGAGCCGTTACCTGCCGGGCAAACTGCGCGAACTGCTGAAACTGGTCTGCGCCGCCGATGCCCTGCACGCCGAAAACCTCGGCGAATGGCTGCTGGACGAAGACGCCCGTGACCTGCTGTGCGAGCTGGTCAAGCAAGGAAGCCTGGGGTTTGCCGATGAATAGGATTCACGTAGGTGTCGCGGACTGGCATAAGGATATCGCCGAGATTCGGCGCATTCGTGAAGCGGTATTTATCGCTGAACAATCGGTTCCACCTGAGCTTGAGTGGGATGCGGACGACGCAGACGCAGTGCATTTCCTTGCATTCGAAGGCGACTTTCCGATTGGCACCGCGCGCCTGCTGCCCAGCGGCGAGATCGGCCGGGTGTCGGTGCTCAAGGACTGGCGCGGGCTGAAGGTCGGCGACAAGCTGATGGAAGCGGTGATCGGCGTGGCCGAGCAACGTGGCCAGACCAAGCAGTTCCTGAGCGCGCAGGTGTATGCGGCGCCGTTCTATGAGCGACTGGGCTTCAAGATCGTCAGCGAGGAATTCCTGGAAGTCGGGATTCCCCATGTCGATATGGTGCGCGGGGGCTGATTCGAGACCGCGTCGCTGCCATCGGGGGCAAGCCCCCGATAGCTATTTCAGGAACACCAACAATGCCCTGCCATGCCAGGGCATTTTGCCGTCTACGATTCAACTTGCGACCCGCCAGGCCGACAAACTGGCACTATCAAGCCTAACTGACTCGCAGAGATAACGGACATGTCCCTACGCACCCTGCTCACCGCCCTCCTCCTCACCGCCAGCTGCTCGGCAATGGCCGACACCGAAGTCGTCAACCTGAGCAACCGCACCAGCACCGACCTGCTCCCGGTTGCACAGAACTTCATCGGCAAGGACGGCACCGTCAGCGCCTACGGCAACCAGCTTATCGTCAACGCTGCCCCCGGCAAGATCCAGGACCTGCGTGCGCTGCTCGCCCAGCTGGATACACCAGCCAAGCGCCTGCTGATCACCGTCGATACCAATGAAAACAACCAGCAGAACAGCGGCGACAGCCAGACCCGCATCATCAGCTACGGCACGGCCAGCCGCGACGGCGGCATCCAGCAGATCCAGGCCAGCGAAGGCGTGCCCGCGCTGATCCAGGTCGGCCAGAGCGTGCCACTGACCACGACCCAACCTGACGCCTACGGCCGTCCGCAGAACCAGACCCAGTACCGCAACGTCACCCAGGGCTTCTACGTCACCGCCAGCGTCACCGGCGAGACCGTGCACCTGGCGATCAGTACCAACCGTGACCGCATGAGCCAGGAACGTCCCGATGTAGTGAATGTGCAAAGCACCGACACAACCGTCAGCGGACGTCTTGGCGAATGGATCCCCCTGGCCGGCATCAACCGCGAGACCCAGGCCGATAAATCCTCCACAACCCGCAGCTACTCTACCCAGGGCCGCGATGACCTGACGTTGCGGGTCAAGGTCGACACCCTGAACTGAAGCACCAAAAACTGACTGATGAGTCGTATTAGACTAAAGATGTAGTGCCTGAAAAAAAGCACTACAAAACATTTGACGATCCAAAAAAGCATGGGCATGATGGCCTCGCTCCCGCTAATCAGGGGCCCTGGCAAGGGCCTTCGGATCGCCGCTCCAAGCTACCCACCCGAGCCGATTCGTGTCTGTACCGCCCACAAGGTGTGTTTGACGAGGTTGCGACTGGAACGAAGTTGTCCCGAGGGACGGAAGCTAACCAGGTAACCCGGCTACACACTGATGGATCGTACAAAGGCCCACGATGCCCGAAGACCGTTCGCAGTTCGCCCTTACCTGCTCAACTCCCCCCTTGAGCCATCGTTCATCCCGTCGCCTGCCCCGCCGAACTTGACTTGAACACCTGAGCTTCTGGTCAGCGAGCAGCCATAACCACGCATTCACTACGTGGCTGGCAAATGGAATTTTCCACCTAGACCTATGCGACGAGGTTTTCCCCCATGGCACTGACACGCGAACAGCAAATTGCAGCCCTCGAGAAAGACTGGGCTGAAAACCCACGCTGGAAAGGCGTAACCCGCGCTTATTCCGCTGCTGACGTCGTCCGCCTGCGTGGCTCGGTTCAACCTGAGCACACCTTTGCAAAACTCGGCGCCGAGAAGTTGTGGAAGCTGGTCACCCAAGGTGCCAAGCCGTCCTTCCGCCCCGAGAAAGATTTCGTCAACTGCATGGGCGCCCTCACTGGCGGCCAGGCAGTCCAACAGGTGAAAGCCGGTATCCAGGCGATCTACCTGTCCGGCTGGCAAGTGGCAGCGGACAACAACTCCGCTGAATCCATGTACCCCGACCAATCGCTGTACCCGGTGGACTCCGTGCCGACCGTGGTCAAGCGCATCAACAACTCGTTCCGTCGTGCCGACCAGATCCAGTGGAAAGCCGGTAAAGGCCCGGGTGATGAAGGCTACATCGACTACTTCGCGCCCATCGTGGCCGACGCCGAAGCCGGTTTCGGCGGCGTACTGAACGCCTATGAGCTGATGAAGAGCATGATCGAGGCTGGCGCGGCCGGCGTGCACTTCGAAGACCAACTGGCTTCGGTGAAGAAATGCGGCCACATGGGCGGCAAGGTACTGGTACCGACCCAGGAAGCCGTACAGAAGCTGACCGCTGCCCGCCTGGCGGCTGACGTTGCCGGCACGCCGACCATCATCCTGGCCCGTACCGACGCCAACGCTGCAGACCTGCTGACCTCGGACTGCGACCCGTACGACCAGCCGTTCGTGACGGGCGAACGCACCCAGGAAGGTTTCTACAAAGTGCGCGCCGGTCTCGACCAGGCCATCGCCCGCGGCCTGGCCTACGCGCCGTATGCCGACCTGATCTGGTGCGAAACCGCCAAGCCGGACCTGGACGAAGCGCGTCGCTTTGCCGAAGCAATCAAGAAGGAATACCCGGACCAGCTGCTGTCCTACAACTGCTCGCCTTCCTTCAACTGGAAAAAGAACCTGGACGACGCGACCATCGCCAAGTTCCAGCGCGAACTGTCCGCCATGGGCTACAAGCACCAGTTCATCACCCTGGCCGGCATTCACAACATGTGGCACAGCATGTTCAACCTGGCGCACGACTACGCCCGCAACGACATGACCGCCTACGTGAAGCTGCAGGAACAGGAATTCGCTGACGCCGCCAAGGGCTACACCTTTGTGGCCCACCAGCAGGAAGTGGGCACCGGCTACTTCGACGACATGACCACCGTGATCCAGGGCGGCACCTCGTCCGTGACCGCGCTGACCGGTTCGACCGAAGAAGAGCAGTTCCACTGATCGATGTGAGTACACGGCCACGGCGGATCCGTTAAAGAGCTAACCGCAGTGCCGCACGATCTGACGCCCCGACTGGTTCGGGGCGTTTTTTTTGCCGGTACACATCCCACTGATTCAATCGGGAAAATGTGGGAGGGGGCTTGCCCCCGATAGCGGTGAGGAACCCTCGCAACCTGAAGATTTTGTACAAAACCTTGATCCAGAGCGGTATTGGCTGCAGATAAATCGGTTAAAAGATCCGCTCCAACAACTCGCGCTAATCAGGCAAGTAACGGCAACTTACTCCGCTGCATGAGAAACAATCGCTTCAACCCCGCGCAAACAATATTCATTATCATTTAGAACATAAAAACTTCGTTACAGGTTAAACAAAACACATTTGATCAAATGCCCGCTAATGCCCGCCCCGCAAGGGCTACAGCCCCAAGAAGGTGCACTATGTGCTTATTCCATCGAATAATTTCGCCCTAGGAATTTTACTTGCCCGGTGTTTAGCCATAAAATCACCGCGATTGATTGCAGTGCGACATATCGTCACTGCATCGTTACTTTTTCGAGCTCAGAGACCTTTGCTCTCTGTTAAGGATTTCCAGCATGACCGAAGCGACAGGACTCATGGCCCACAACTGGGGCTTTGCCATTTTCCTCCTCGGTGTTGTCGGCCTTTGCGCCTTCATGCTCGGTGTGTCCAGCCTCCTCGGGTCAAAAGCCTGGGGCCGCAGCAAGAATGAACCGTTCGAATCCGGCATGCTGCCTACAGGTGGCGCCCGCTTGCGGCTCTCAGCCAAATTCTATCTGGTCGCGATGCTCTTCGTGATCTTCGACATCGAAGCCCTCTTTCTCTTTGCCTGGTCTGTGTCCGTCCGCGAAAGCGGCTGGACCGGATTCGTCGAAGCCCTCGTTTTCATAGCAATTCTGTTGGCAGGCCTTGTCTACCTATTTCGAGTGGGCGCCCTTGACTGGGCTCCGGAAGCTCGTCGTAAGCGGCAAGCGAAGCTGAAACAATGAGGCTTTGGCGATGCAATACAATCTCACCAGGATCGACCCGGATGCTCCTAACGAGCAGTACCCCATCGGCGAACGGGAAACCGTTTCCGATCCGTTAGAAGACCAAGTCCACAAGAACATCTACATGGGCAAGCTCGAAGACGTGCTGAGTGGCGCGGTCAACTGGGGACGTAAGAACTCCCTGTGGCCGTACAACTTCGGTCTTTCGTGCTGCTACGTGGAAATGACCACCGCCTTCACGGCGCCCCACGACATCGCGCGCTTTGGCGCCGAAGTTATCCGGGCATCACCGCGCCAGGCGGATTTCATGGTTATCGCCGGTACCTGCTTTATCAAGATGGCGCCGATCATCCAGCGTCTCTACGAGCAAATGCTCGAGCCAAAGTGGGTTATCTCCATGGGTTCGTGCGCCAACTCCGGTGGCATGTACGACATCTACTCCGTGGTTCAGGGGGTGGACAAGTTCCTGCCCGTGGACGTCTACGTGCCTGGCTGCCCGCCCCGCCCCGAAGCATTCCTGCAAGGCTTGATGCTGTTGCAGGAATCGATTGGCAAGGAGCGTCGCCCGCTTTCCTGGGTCGTCGGCGATCAAGGCGTGTACCGCGCCGAGATGCCGTCGCAAAAGGAACAGCGCCGCGAACAGCGAATCGCAGTCACCAACCTGCGCAGCCCCGACGAAGTCTGATCCAGCCCCGCTTCTTTTATAGAACGAAAACCTGGCTTCATTCTTTACGTTGACCGAAAGCGATAAAAAACCATGACTACAGGCAGTGCTCTGTACATCCCGCCTTATAAGGCAGACGACCAGGATGTGGTCGTCGAACTCAATAACCGTTTTGGCCCTGACGCCTTCACCGCCCAGGCCACACGCACCGGTATGCCGGTGCTGTGGGTGGCGCGCGCCAGGCTCGTCGAAGTCCTGACCTTCCTGCGCAACCTGCCCAAGCCGTACGTCATGCTCTATGACCTGCATGGCGTGGACGAGCGCCTGCGCACCAAGCGCCAGGGTCTGCCGAGCGGCGCCGATTTCACCGTGTTCTATCACCTGATGTCGCTGGAACGTAACAGCGACGTGATGATCAAGGTCGCACTGTCCGAGAGCGACCTGAGCGTGCCGACCGTGACCGGTATCTGGCCGAACGCCAGCTGGTACGAGCGCGAAGTCTGGGACATGTTCGGTATCGACTTCCCGGGCCACCCGCACCTGACGCGCATCATGATGCCGCCAACGTGGGAAGGTCACCCGCTGCGCAAGGACTTCCCTGCCCGCGCCACCGAATTCGACCCGTTCAGCCTCAACCTCGCCAAGCAGCAGCTTGAAGAAGAGGCCGCGCGCTTCCGTCCGGAAGACTGGGGCATGAAGCGCTCCGGCACCAACGAGGACTACATGTTCCTCAACCTGGGCCCGAACCACCCTTCGGCCCACGGTGCCTTCCGCATCATCCTGCAACTGGACGGCGAAGAAATCGTCGACTGCGTACCGGACATCGGCTACCACCACCGTGGTGCCGAGAAGATGGCCGAGCGTCAGTCGTGGCACAGCTTCATCCCGTACACCGACCGTATCGACTACCTCGGCGGCGTGATGAACAACCTGCCGTACGTGCTCTCGGTCGAGAAGCTGGCCGGCATCAAGGTCCCGGACCGCGTCGACACCATCCGCATCATGATGGCCGAGTTCTTCCGGATCACCAGCCACCTGCTGTTCCTGGGTACCTATATCCAGGACGTCGGCGCCATGACCCCGGTGTTCTTCACCTTCACCGACCGTCAGCGCGCCTACAAGGTCATCGAAGCCATCACCGGTTTCCGCCTGCACCCGGCCTGGTACCGCATCGGCGGCGTCGCCCACGACCTGCCGAATGGCTGGGAACGCCTGGTCAAGGAATTCATCGACTGGATGCCCAAGCGCCTGGACGAGTACCAGAAGGCTGCGTTGGATAACAGCATCCTCAAGGGCCGTACCATCGGCGTCGCCCAGTACAACACCAAAGAGGCCCTGGAATGGGGCGTCACCGGTGCCGGCCTGCGTTCCACCGGTTGCGATTTCGACCTGCGCAAGGCGCGTCCGTACTCGGGCTACGAAAACTTCGAGTTCGAAGTACCGCTGGCCGCCAATGGCGATGCCTACGACCGTTGCATCGTGCGCGTCGAAGAAATGCGCCAGAGCCTGAAGATCATCGAGCAGTGCATGCGCAACATGCCGGCCGGCCCGTACAAGGCGGATCACCCGCTGACCACGCCGCCGCCGAAAGAGCGCACGCTGCAGCACATCGAAACCCTGATCACGCACTTCCTGCAGGTTTCGTGGGGCCCGGTAATGCCGGCCAACGAATCCTTCCAGATGATCGAAGCGACCAAGGGTATCAACAGTTATTACCTGACGAGCGATGGCGGCACCATGAGCTACCGCACCCGGATTCGTACCCCAAGCTTCGCCCACTTGCAGCAGATCCCTTCGGTGATCAAAGGCGAGATGGTCGCGGACTTGATTGCGTACCTGGGTAGTATCGATTTCGTTATGGCCGACGTGGACCGCTAAGCATGAACAGCACGCTTATCCAGACAGACCGTTTCACCTTGAGTGAAACCGAGCGCTCGGCCATCGAGCACGAGCTGCATCACTACGAAGACCCGCGCGCGGCGTCGATCGAGGCCTTGAAGATCGTCCAGAAGGAACGTGGCTGGGTGCCGGACGGCGCCCTCTACGCCATCGGCGAGATCCTCGGCATCCCCGCCAGCGACGTTGAAGGCGTGGCGACGTTCTACAGCCAGATCTTCCGCCAGCCGGTCGGCCGCCACATCATTCGCGTGTGCGACAGCATGGTCTGCTACATCGGTGGCCACGAGTCGGTGGTCAGCGAGATCCAGGCCAAGCTGGGCATCGGCCTCGGCCAGACCACCCCGGACGGCCGCTTCACGCTGCTGCCGGTGTGCTGCCTGGGCAACTGCGACAAGGCGCCGGCGTTGATGATCGACGACGACACATTCGGTGACGTGCAGCCTGCTGGCGTGACCCAATTGCTCGAGGGCTACCCATGACCCTGACTTCCTTCGGCCCGGCCAACCTGATCAAGCGTTCGGCCGAGACCCACCCGCTGACCTGGCGCCTGCGTGACGACGGCGAGCCGGTATGGCTCGACGAGTACCAGGCCAAGAACGGCTACGCCGCTGCGCGCAAGGCCTTCGCCGACATGGCCCAGGACGACATCGTCCAGACCGTGAAGGACGCCGGCCTCAAGGGTCGCGGCGGTGCAGGCTTCCCCACCGGTGTTAAGTGGGGCCTGATGCCCAAAGACGAATCCATCAACATCCGCTACCTGCTGTGCAACGCGGATGAAATGGAACCCAACACCTGGAAAGACCGCATGCTGATGGAGCAACTGCCCCATCTGCTGATCGAAGGCATGCTGATCAGCGCCCGCGCGCTGAAAACCTACCGTGGCTACATCTTCCTGCGCGGCGAATACACCACCGCCGCCAAGCACCTCAACCGTGCCGTGGCAGAAGCCAAGGCCGCAGGCCTGCTGGGCAAGAACATCCTCGGTTCGGGCTTTGACTTCGAACTGTTCGTGCACACCGGCGCCGGGCGTTACATCTGCGGTGAAGAAACCGCACTGATCAACTCCCTCGAAGGCCGCCGCGCCAACCCGCGCTCCAAGCCGCCCTTCCCTGCCGCCGTGGGCGTGTGGGGCAAGCCGACCTGCGTGAACAACGTCGAGACCCTGTGCAACGTGCCGGCGATCATCGCCGACGGCGTGGACTGGTACAAATCGTTGGCCCGCGAAGGCAGTGAAGACATGGGCACCAAGCTCATGGGCTTCTCCGGCAAGGTCAAGAACCCTGGCCTGTGGGAGCTGCCCTTCGGCGTGACCGCACGCGAGTTGTTCGAGGACTACGCCGGCGGCATGCGCGACGGCTACACCCTCAAGGCCTGGCAGCCAGGCGGCGCCGGCACCGGCTTCCTGCTCCCCGAGCACCTCGACGCACAGATGTATGCCGGCGGCATCGGCAAGGTGGGCACCCGGATGGGTACCGGCCTGGCGATGGCGGTGGACAACACCGTGAACATGGTCTCGCTGCTGCGCAACATGGAGCAGTTCTTTGCCCGTGAATCCTGCGGCTTCTGCACCCCATGCCGCGACGGCCTGCCGTGGAGCGTGAAGCTGCTGATGGCCCTGGAAAATGGCGAAGGCCGCGAGGGTGATATCGAAACCCTGCTGGGCCTGGTCGGCTTCCTCGGCCCAGGCAAGACCTTCTGTGCTCACGCACCGGGCGCCGTGGAGCCATTGGGCAGCGCAATCAAATACTTCCGCTCGGAGTTCGAAGCCGGCATTGCGCCCACCAGCGCCGCCGTCCCGCCTCTGGCAAGGCCGATCGTAGTCGGCGCGTAACGCTTAAACAGGCGAAGGGTCCGTGCCCTTCGCCTGCTCATGTGCTGACGCCTTCATGGCTGTGTAGATGCACATGAATAACAAGATTCCATTAGCCACGCCCGCTGACAACGGGCCAACGAAGAACTTTGAACCATGGCCACTATCCACGTAGACGGCAAAGCGCTCGAAGTCGATGGGGCGGACAACCTGTTACAGGCGTGTCTGTCACTCGGCCTCGATATCCCGTATTTCTGCTGGCACCCCGCGCTTGGTAGCGTCGGTGCCTGTCGCCAGTGTGCGGTCAAGCAGTACACCGACGAAAACGACACCCGTGGTCGTATCGTCATGTCCTGCATGACCCCAGCCACCGACAACACCTGGATCTCCATCGACGATGAAGAATCCAAGGCGTTCCGCGCCAGCGTTGTCGAATGGCTGATGACCAACCACCCCCACGACTGCCCGGTCTGTGAGGAAGGCGGTCACTGCCACCTGCAAGACATGACGGTGATGACCGGCCACAACGAGCGCCGTTATCGCTTCACCAAGCGTACCCACCAGAACCAGCAACTGGGCCCGTTCATTTCCCACGAAATGAACCGCTGCATCGCCTGCTACCGCTGCGTACGTTTCTATAAAGACTACGCCGGCGGCACCGACCTCGGCGTATTCGGCGCCCACGACAACGTGTACTTCGGTCGCGTTGAAGACGGCGTGCTCGAAAGCGAGTTCTCCGGCAACCTCACCGAGGTCTGCCCGACCGGTGTGTTCACCGACAAGACCCACTCCGAGCGCTACAACCGTAAGTGGGACATGCAGTTCTCGCCAAGCATCTGCCATGGCTGCTCGAGCGGTTGCAACATCTCCCCGGGCGAGCGCTACGGCGAACTGCGTCGCATCGAAAACCGCTTCAACGGTTCGGTCAACCAGTACTTCCTGTGCGACCGTGGCCGTTTCGGCTATGGCTACGTCAACCGCGAAGACCGCCCACGCCAGCCACTGCTGGCCGATGGCGCCAAGCTGAGCCTGGACGCGGCGCTAGACAAAGCCGCCGACCTGCTGCGCGGCCGCAACATCGTCGGTATCGGCTCGCCCCGCGCCAGCCTCGAAAGCAACTACGCGTTGCGCGAGCTGGTGGGTGCCGAGCACTTCTACTCCGGTATCGAAGCCGGTGAGCTTGAGCGCATCCGCCTGGTCCTGCAGGTGCTGAACGACAGCCCGCTGCCGGTGCCGAACATGCGCGACATCGAAGACCACGATGCCATCTTCGTGCTCGGTGAAGACCTGACCCAGACCGCCGCGCGTATCGCGCTGTCCCTGCGTCAGTCGGTCAAAGGCAAGGCCGAAGACATGGCCGACGCCATGCGCGTCCAGCCTTGGCTCGACGCTGCGGTGAAAAACATCGGCCAGCACGCGCTGAACCCGCTGTTTATCGCCAGCCTGGCGGAAACCAAGCTCGACGACATCGCCGAGGAATGCGTCCACGCCGCACCGGACGACCTGGCCCGCATCGGTTTCGCCGTGGCCCACGCCCTCGACGCCAGCGCACCGGCAGTCGAAGGCCTGGACACTGAAGCCGCCGAACTGGCCCAACGCATTGCCGATGCCTTGCTGGCAGCCAAGCGTCCATTGATCATTGCCGGTACCTCGCTGGGTTCCAAGGCCTTGATCGAAGCCGCCGCCAACATCGCCAAGGCCTTGAAGCTGCGCGACAAGAACGGCTCCATCAGCCTGGTGGTGCCGGAAGCCAACAGCCTTGGCCTGGCCATGCTCGGCGGCGAGTCCCTGGATGCCGCCCTGCAAACCGTGATCGACGGCACTGCCGATGCGATCGTGGTGCTGGAAAACGACCTGTACACCCGCACCGACGCCGCCAAGGTTGACGCTGCGCTGAACGCCGCCAAGGTCCTGATCGTCGCCGACCACCAGAAGACCGCCACCAGCGATCGCGCCGACCTGGTACTGCCGGCCGCCACCTTCGCCGAAGGCGACGGCACCCTGGTCAGCCAGGAAGGCCGTGCCCAGCGCTTCTTCCAGGTGTTCGATCCGAAGTACATGGACGCCAGCATCCTGGTTCACGAAGGCTGGCGCTGGCTGCATGCCCTGCGCGCGACCCTGCTGAACCAGCCGATCGACTGGACCCAGCTCGACCACGTCACCGCCGCAGCCGCCGCGAGCGCGCCGCAGCTGGCGCGTATCGTCGACGCCGCACCGTCCGCCGCGTTCCGCATCAAGGGCATGAAGCTCGCCCGTGAGCCGCTGCGTTACTCCGGTCGTACCGCCATGCGCGCCGACATCAGCGTGCACGAACCGCGTACCCCGCAAGACAACGACACCGCGTTCGCCTTCTCCATGGAAGGTTACTCGGGTTCGGTCGAGCCACGTCAGCAGGTGCCGTTTGCCTGGTCGCCGGGCTGGAACTCGCCACAGGCCTGGAACAAGTTCCAGGACGAAGTCGGTGGTCACATCCGCGCCGGCGACCCGGGCACTCGCCTGATCGAACCCCAGGGCGACGCGCTGAACTGGTTCGCTGCGGTCCCGCGTCCGTTCAACCCGGCCCAGGGCACCTGGCAGGTTGTGCCGTTCTTCCACCTGTTCGGCAGCGAAGAGACCTCTTCCAAGGCCGCGCCGGTACAAGAGCGCATTCCCGAGGCCTACGTGTCCGTGGCCAAGTCCGAAGCGGACCGCCTGGGCGTCAACGACGGCGCCCTGCTCGACGTGACCGTGGCCGGCCAGACCCTGCGTCTGCCGCTGCGCATCAACGAAGAGCTGGGTGCCGGCCTGGTTGCCCTGCCTAAAGGCGTCGCCGGCATCCCGCCGGCGATCTTCGGCAAAACCGTTGACGGTCTGCAGGAGGCAGCGCAATGACCTGGTTCACCCCTGAAGTGATCGACGTGATCATCTCGGTCGTCAAGGCCATCGTGATCCTGTTGGCCGTGGTCGTCGCGGGCGCCCTGCTCAGCTTCGTCGAACGTCGCCTGCTGGGCTGGTGGCAGGACCGTTACGGTCCGAACCGCGTTGGCCCGTTCGGTATGTTCCAGATCGCCGCCGACATGCTGAAGATGTTCTTCAAGGAAGACTGGACCCCGCCGTTTGCCGACAAGGTGATCTTCACCCTGGCACCGGTCGTGGCCATGAGCGCCTTGCTGATCGCCTTCGCGATCATCCCGATCACCCCGACCTGGGGCGTGGCGGACCTGAACATCGGCTTGCTGTTCTTCTTCGCCATGGCCGGCCTGTCGGTCTACGCGGTGCTGTTCGCCGGCTGGTCGAGCAACAACAAGTTCGCCCTGCTGGGCAGCTTGCGGGCCTCGGCCCAGACCGTGTCCTACGAAGTGTTCATGGGCCTCGCGCTGATGGGCATCGTGGTGCAGGTCGGCTCGTTCAACATGCGCGACATCGTCGAGTACCAGGCGCAGAACCTGTGGTTCATCATTCCGCAGTTCTTCGGCTTCTGTACCTTCTTCATCGCCGGCGTCGCCGTGACTCACCGTCACCCGTTCGACCAGCCGGAAGCGGAACAGGAACTGGCCGACGGTTACCACATTGAATACGCCGGCATGAAATGGGGCATGTTCTTCGTCGGTGAGTACATCGGCATCATCTTGATCTCGGCCCTGCTGGTCACGCTGTTCTTCGGCGGCTGGCACGGTCCGTTCGGCATCCTGCCGCAGCTGGCGTTCTTCTGGTTCTTCCTGAAGACCGCGTTCTTCATCATGCTGTTTATCCTGCTGCGCGCTTCCATTCCGCGTCCACGATACGACCAGGTGATGGATTTCAGCTGGCGCTTCTGCCTGCCGCTGACCCTGATCAATTTGCTGGTGACTGCTGCCGTTGTGTTGTTGAACACGCCAGCGGGCGCGGTTCAGTGAGGATTTGACCCATGTTCAAATATATTGGCGACATCGTTAAGGGTACCGGTACCCAGTTGCGAAGCCTGGTGATGGTTTTCGGCCATGGCTTTCGTAAACGCGACACCCTGCAATACCCGGAAGAAGCGGTGTACCTGCCGCCGCGCTATCGCGGCCGCATCGTGCTGACCCGCGACCCCGATGGCGAAGAGCGTTGCGTGGCCTGCAACCTGTGCGCCGTGGCGTGCCCGGTGGGTTGCATCTCCCTGCAGAAAGCTGAAACCGAAGACGGTCGCTGGTACCCGGACTTCTTCCGCATCAACTTCTCGCGCTGCATTTTCTGCGGCCTCTGCGAGGAAGCTTGCCCGACCACCGCGATCCAGCTCACACCGGATTTCGAGATGGCCGAGTTCAAACGTCAGGACCTGGTGTACGAGAAAGAAGATCTTTTGATCTCTGGTCCCGGTAAAAACCCTGATTACAACTTCTATCGTGTTGCAGGTATGGCCGTTGCCGGTAAGCCGAAAGGCGCCGCACAAAACGAAGCCGAGCCGATCAACGTGAAGAGCTTGCTGCCTTAAGGAAGAAAGATGGAATTCGCTTTCTATTTCGCATCGGGTATCGCGGTTGTGTCCACGCTTCGCGTGATCACCAACACCAACCCCGTGCACGCCCTGCTCTACCTGATCATTTCGCTGATCGCCGTGGCCATGACCTTCTTCAGCCTCGGCGCACCGTTCGCCGGTGTGCTGGAAGTGATCGCCTACGCCGGCGCCATCATGGTGCTGTTCGTGTTTGTGGTGATGATGCTCAACCTCGGGCCGGCCTCGGTCGCCCAGGAACGCGTCTGGCTCAAGCCCGGCATCTGGCTCGGCCCGGTTGTCCTCGCAGCGCTGCTGCTGGGTGAACTGCTGTATGTGCTGTTCGCTCACCAGAGCGGCCAGGCCATCGGCCATACCACCGTGGACGCGAAAGCCGTGGGCATCAGCCTGTTCGGCCCGTACCTGCTGGTGGTCGAACTGGCGTCGATGCTGCTGCTCGCCGCAGCCATCACTGCCTTCCACTTGGGCCGCAACGAAGCCAAGGAGCAATGACGATGCCTGCTATCCCTTTGGAGCATGGTCTGGCGGTCGCCGGCATCCTGTTCTGCCTTGGCCTGGTCGGCCTGATGGTTCGCCGTAACATTCTGTTCGTGTTGATGAGCCTGGAAATCATGATGAACGCTGCGGCACTGGCGTTCATCGTTGCAGGTGCACGTTGGGGCCAGCCGGATGGACAAGTCATGTTCATCCTGGTGATCAGCCTGGCAGCCGCCGAGGCCAGTATCGGCCTGGCGATCCTGCTGCAACTGTATCGTCGCTTCCACACGCTTGATATCGACGCTGCCAGTGAGATGCGCGGATGAACATGATCTTTCTGACTTTCGTATTTCCCCTGATCGGTTTCCTGCTGCTGTCGTTCTCTCGCGGACGCTGGTCGGAAAACCTTTCGGCCCTGATCGGTGTGGGCTCCATTGGCCTGTCGGCTATCGTTGCCGCCTACGTCATCTGGCAATTCAACGTGGCACCGCCGGAAAGCGGCCACTACACCCTGGTGCTGTGGCAGTGGATGTCGGTGGAAGGCTTCAAGCCCAACTTCGCCCTCTACGTCGACGGCCTGTCGATCACCATGCTTGGCGTGGTGGTGGGCGTGGGCTTCCTGATCCACCTGTTCGCGTCCTGGTACATGCGCGGTGAAGCGGGCTACTCGCGCTTCTTCTCGTACACCAACCTGTTTATCGCCAGCATGCTGTTCCTGGTGCTCGGCGATAACCTGTTGTTCCTGTACTTCGGTTGGGAAGGCGTGGGCCTGTGTTCGTACCTGTTGATCGGTTTCTACTACAGCAACCGCAACAACGGTAACGCGGCACTCAAGGCATTTATCGTCACCCGCATCGGCGACGTGTTCATGGCCATCGGCCTGTTCATCCTGTTCCAACAGGTGGGCACGCTGAACATCCAGGAACTGCTGGTGCTGGCACCGCAGAAATTCCAGGTCGGCGACTTCTGGATCACCCTGGCGACCCTGATGCTGCTGGGCGGCGCCGTGGGTAAATCCGCGCAACTGCCGCTGCAGACCTGGCTGGCGGATGCGATGGCCGGTCCTACCCCGGTGTCGGCACTGATCCACGCCGCAACCATGGTGACCGCCGGTGTCTACCTGATCGCCCGTACCCACGGCCTGTTCACCCTGGCGCCGGACATCCTGCACCTGGTGGGCATCGTCGGCGGCGTGACCCTGGTACTGGCCGGCTTCGCCGCGCTGGTGCAGACCGACATCAAGCGGATCCTCGCCTACTCGACCATGAGCCAGATCGGCTACATGTTCCTGGCCCTGGGCGTCGGCGCCTGGGACGCGGCGATCTTCCACCTGATGACCCACGCCTTCTTCAAGGCCCTGCTGTTCCTGGCCTCCGGTGCGGTGATCGTGGCCTGCCACCACGAGCAGAACATCTTCAAGATGGGCGGCCTGTGGAAGAAACTGCCACTGGCCTACGCCAGCTTCATCGTCGGTGGTGCCGCCCTGGCCGCCCTGCCGCTGGTGACCGCCGGTTTCTACTCCAAGGACGAAATCCTCTGGGAAGCCTTTGCCAGCGGTAACCAGAACCTGCTGTACGCAGGCCTGGTGGGTGCGTTCATGACCTCGCTGTACACCTTCCGCCTGATCTTCATCACCTTCCACGGTGAAGCCAAGACCGAAGCCCACGCAGGCCATGGCATCTCCCACTGGTTGCCACTGTCGGTGCTGATCATCCTGTCGACCTTCATCGGCGCGCTGATCACCCCGCCACTGGCCGGTGTACTGCCGGAAAGCGCCGGCCATGCCGGCGGCGCCGCCAAGCACAGCCTGGAAATCGCCTCGGGCGCCATTGCCATCGCCGGTATCCTGCTGGCGGCCCTGCTGTTCCTCGGCAAGCGTCGCTTCGTGACCGCCGTGGCCAACAGTGGCATCGGCCGTTTCCTCTCGGCCTGGTGGTTCGCGGCCTGGGGCTTCGACTGGCTCTACGACAAACTGTTCGTCAAGCCCTACCTGGCCATCAGTCATGTACTGCGTAAAGACCCGCTCGACCAGACCATCGGTTTGATCCCGCGCGCGGCCAAAGGCGGTCACACCGCCCTGAGCCGTACCGAGACCGGCCAGTTGCGTTGGTATGCGGCTTCCATGGCGGCCGGTGCCGTGCTGGTGATCGGCGCCATCGTTGTGGTAGCGGTCTGATATGAACTTTGCGAACTTGCGAAAGGAAACGAGCCCGTCATGATTCTGCCCTGGCTAATCCTGATCCCCTTTATCGGCGGCCTGCTCTGCTGGATGGGTGAACGCTTCGGCGCCACCCTCCCCCGCTGGATTGCGTTGCTGACCATGTCCCTGGAACTCGCACTCGGCCTCTGGCTGTGGGCCCATGGCGACTATTCATTCGCTCCGGCACCGGGTGTCGATCCGACGTTCGCGCTTGAATTCAAGCACGTGTGGATCCAGCGCTTCGGCATCAACGTGCACCTGGCCCTCGACGGCCTGTCGCTGTTGATGATCCTGCTGACCGGCCTGCTGGGTATCCTCTCGGTACTCTGCTCCTGGAAAGAGATCCAGCGTCACGTGGGCTTCTTCCACCTGAACCTGATGTGGATCCTGGGCGGCGTTGTCGGCGTGTTCCTCGCCCTCGACCTGTTCATGTTCTTCTTCTTCTGGGAAATGATGCTGGTGCCGATGTACTTCCTCATCGCGCTCTGGGGTCACAGTTCTTCGGACGGCAAGAAAACCCGGATCTACGCGGCGACCAAGTTCTTCATCTTCACCCAGGCTTCCGGCCTGATCATGTTGGTGGCGATCCTGGGCCTGGTACTGGTCAACTTCAACTCGACTGGCGTGATTACCTTCAACTACGCCGACCTGTTGAAAACCAAGATGTCCCTGACCACCGAGTACATCCTGATGCTGGGCTTCTTCATCGCCTTCGCGGTGAAGCTGCCGGTGGTGCCGTTCCACTCCTGGCTGCCTGACGCTCACGCCCAGGCGCCGACCGCCGGTTCCGTGGACCTGGCCGGTATCCTGCTGAAGACGGCGGCCTACGGCCTGCTGCGTTTCGCCCTGCCGCTGTTCCCGAATGCCTCGGCCGAGTTCGCGCCGATTGCCATGACCCTCGGTCTGATCGGGATCTTCTACGGTGCGTTCCTGGCATTCGCGCAAACCGACATCAAGCGTCTGATTGCCTTCTCTTCCGTTTCCCACATGGGCTTCGTACTGATCGGTATCTACTCCGGCAGCCAGCTGGCGTTGCAAGGTGCAGTGATCCAGATGCTGGCCCACGGTGTCTCGGCCGCCGCACTGTTTATCCTGAGTGGCCAGTTGTACGAGCGCCTGCACACCCGTGACATGCGTGAGATGGGCGGCGTGTGGTCGCGCATTGCGTACCTGCCGGCGATCAGCCTGTTCTTCGCCGCCGCCTCCCTGGGCTTGCCGGGTACCGGTAACTTCATCGGCGAGTTCCTGATCCTGATGGGTGCCTTCGTGCAAACGCCGTGGATCAGCGCCATTGCTACGTCCGGCCTGGTATTCGGTTCGGTCTACTCGCTGATCATGATCCACCGCGCCTACTTCGGCCCGGCCAAGTCCGACACTGTCCTCAAGGGGATGGATGCTCGCGAACTGATCATGGTGCTCGGCCTTGCGGTATTGCTGATCTACATCGGCGTGTACCCGCAACCGTTCCTGGACACTTCTGCCGCGACGATGCATGGCGTGCAGCAGTGGTTCGGCACCGCCTTCTCTCAACTCGCTTCGGCCCGGTAAGAGCGCTATGGAATTCACGATCCAACACTTTATCGCGCTTGCGCCGCTGCTGATCACCAGCCTCACCATCGTGGTGGTGATGCTGGCGATCGCCTGGCGCCGCAATCATTCACAAACGTTCCTGCTGTCCTGCGCCGGTCTGAACCTGGCCTTGCTGTCGATTATCCCGGCACTCAAGGTCGCGCCACTGGCGGTGACCCCGCTGATGATGGTCGATGACTTCGCGCTGCTGTATATCGCGCTGATCCTCGTCGCCACCCTCGCCTGCGTCACCCTCGCCCACGCCTACCTCGGCGAAGGCGGCACCGGCTACCCGGGCAACCGCGAAGAGCTGTACCTGCTGATCCTGCTGGCTGCGGCCGGCGGTATCGTGCTGGTCAGCGCGCAGCACCTGGCCGGCTTGTTCATCGGCCTGGAACTGCTGTCGATCCCGACCTACGGCCTGGTGGCCTACGCCTTCTTCAACAAGCGCTCCCTGGAAGCCGGCATCAAGTACATGGTGCTGTCGGCCGCCGGCTCCGCGTTCCTGTTGTTCGGCATGGCCCTGCTCTACGCCGAAGCCGGCAGCCTGAGCTTCACCGGTATCGGTCACGCCCTGGCCGCCACCAACAGCCCCGCGCCGATTGCCCAGCTGGGCCTGGCGATGATGCTGATCGGCCTGGCGTTCAAGCTGTCGCTGGTGCCGTTCCACCTGTGGACCCCGGACGTGTACGAAGGCGCCCCGGCGCCGGTGGCGGCGTTCCTGGCGACCGCGTCCAAGGTCGCTGTGTTTGCGGTGATGGTGCGTCTGTTCCAGATCTCGCCTGCCGCCAACACCGGCGTGCTGAGCCACGTACTGACCGTGATCGCCATCGCGTCGATCCTGTTCGGCAACCTGCTGGCGCTGACCCAGAACAACCTCAAGCGTCTGCTGGGTTACTCGTCCATCGCTCACTTCGGCTACCTGCTGATCGCCCTGGTGGCGAGCAAAGGCCTGGCCGTGGAAGCCATCGGCGTGTACCTGGTCACCTACGTGATCACCAGCCTCGGCGCGTTCGGCGTGATCACCCTGATGTCCTCGCCTTACAAAGGCCGTGACGCCGACGCCCTGTACGAATACCGCGGCCTGTTCTGGCGCCGTCCGTACCTGACCGCCGTACTCACCGTGATGATGCTGTCCCTGGCCGGTATCCCGCTGACCGCAGGCTTTATCGGCAAGTTCTACATCGTCGCGACCGGTGTCGAAGCCCACGAGTGGTGGCTGGTTGCGTCCCTGGTGCTGGGCAGTGCCATCGGCGTGTTCTACTACCTGCGCGTGATGGTCACCCTGTACCTGATCGAGCCAAACCTGCGCCGTGTGGATGCCGAGCTGCACTGGGAACAGAAAGCCGGTGGCGTGATGCTGCTGGCTATCGCCCTGCTCGCCTTCTTCCTGGGCGTGTACCCACAACCGTTGCTGACCCTGGTGCAGCACGCGGTGCTGGGGGTTTGATCCCTTAGCGGTATGTGAACCAACAGAAACGGCGCCCCAGGGCGCCGTTTTTGCGTTCTGGGCTGACCTGCAACAGCCCAAAAAAAACGCCCCGAATGTTCGGGGCGTTTTACATTGCAACCGCGTCAGAACGCGATACCGACCTTGACCCCGTACTCATCCCGCTTGAGCCGAGTGTTATCGGCCACTTCGGAATCACCGTCGAGCTTGTATTCGGTGCGGGTGTAGTAAAGGCCCGCCATCACCGGCAGGTCACCCTTCTGGTTCATCAGCAGGCTGACTTCCGCATACGGGTTAGTGCGGTCCTTGAGGTCTACGGTGTCGCTGCCCACGCCGTCCACCTTGAGCTTGGTACGACCATCAATGGTGCGACGTGCACCGGCTTCGAAACGCAGCGTCATGTCATCGAACTGATGGTTGTAGCCCAGGGCTGCCTTGGCGAACGGCGACTTGCTGGTGAGCTCCATGTCGTAGTCGTTCGAGTCCAGCTCATAGCGGGTCCAGCTGTAACCGCCGCCCACGATCACGTCGACGAAGTTGCGCGCATCCAGCGCGGCACGCCAGCCGAGATCCAGGTCGGCCTGGCCTTCCTTGAGTTTGTTATCACTCTTTTTACCGTACTTGGCTTCCACACCTGCCTGGTAGATAAAGCCCGACTCGGCGGTGAGCTTGTTGCCGAAGTTGTAGAAAAGACCGGCTTCGGGCATGTGGTCCTTATCACTTTCACTACCGCCTTCGAGCTTGAAGTCGTTGTAGCTGCCCAGAATCCCAAAGGTAGAAATCGGGTCAGTGGACGGTGCGGCGAACACCACGGCTGGCGCGGCGACCAGCGCCAGCAGTGAGGAATGCTTGAGGAGGTTTCCGAATAGTTTGGACATCGTTTACATCTCCTTGTCTGGTGGGCAAATTATTCAGGAAACGCTTCGAACCCAGGCTGGCACCAAAGGTTCGAAAAAATTTGCCCCCACTTGGAGGTAAAACGGTTCAGCGATCGCTCTGGATCAATACTCCTGGCGTGCAGCCATTACCAAGCCCTCAAGGGTTGAATCAAGCTGAGGGTGAACCGGCACGCGAATCCCAAAGGTAGTGCCCAGTACGTCCAGCAGCTCGTCGGCGCTCTGGATCACACGCTTGTCACTCGGCCGATCCAGGTAGTGAATCCCATAGTGGGCGTTGTTCAAGGTGTGGCGTTCTCCCGCTGCCAGGCGTGCGACTTTCAATTGGCCCACGAACGGCGAACCTGGATGGGTCGAGACGTACCAGTTACCGATTTCGTAGTCGATGTCTGCCTGCACTTGCAGGTCGAACACATACAAGCCACGCCACTCCCCCGCGACCTCGGCCCACAAGGTGTAGCTGCTCTCCTGTTCATTGAGAGTCAGGCGATACGGCTCATGGGCCGTGGCCTGCACGGCCTGCGTGTCCAACTGCAACGGACTGCTGGGCACCATGCCACCAAAGCCGACGTCGGTGATGTAGCGCACGCCGTCCAATGTCACCAGGCTCAGGCGATGGGTACGCGCCGTACGTGCATCCGGCGGCCCCCCCATCACAACCCGCCCGGTAATGCCGCGAGCATCGAAGCCCAGTGCCTGCAACAGCGCCAGGAACATCTGGTTCAACTCATAGCAATACCCACCCCGCCCATCGAACAGGACTTTCTGCTCGACGCTGGGCAAGTCGATCGGCACCGGCAGACGCAACAGGGTCGACAGGCTTTCGAAGGCGAAGGTGCACACATGACGCAGTTGCAAATCCCGCAGGGTCTGCAGGGTGGGCGGTGGTGGCGAGTCGTAACCCAGGCGTTGCAGGTACAGGCGGCTGTGGTTCAGGAGGGTCATGGCGCGATCCTTGGGCGCGGGAGGAATGCGTCACTATGCCGCGCAAGCATGCAGATTGTCATTTTGAGTGAACCTTTTTAAACCGTTCCCTATCCATCTATAACAAGACAGGGAGGCAACATGAGTACCGCAAAAATCTACACCATCCACTACCAACTGCACGGTCAACCGAAGTCCTTTGTGGTGCGTGCCGAAGTGATGAACAACGCCGAGGCCTGGCACTGGGCAGCCGTCGACGCCGACATAGCGCATGTCAGTCGTATCGGCCGGGTCGGCCATGAGCAGGTGAAAAAAACCACGCGCCCATGGGCCGAGAAGTACGGCATCACCGACGTCACCTGGATGCCGCCCAGATAAATAAAAAGCCCCGCTCATTGGCGGGGCCCAGCTCATTTCTTCAAGTCGCCCAACGGATCGTAGGGCGGCTTTTTTTTCCCGTCGTCCTTGGCCTTTTTATCCAGGGGGGCGATGGCCGGACCGATGGGATCAACCTGCGGGTCGGCCACATCGGGCGAGTCCGGATCAAATCCCAGCTCATCCTTGCCGCTGGCGTGTTCGTTGGAGGGCGGTCCATCCGAGCGCTTGTTCATCATGGTCTCCTGTTATAGCGGGCGAGCTTTGTCGTGGAGGTTTTCCAGGTCGTCTTCGACGCGCTCCACATCATCCTGGGCGTCACGCTCTTTCGGGTCATTGGGGCGCAAGGCATCGTTGTCGCGCTCCTCTTCGCCGGGTGTGCGATCGGGGTCCGGGGTACCGGGCGGTGGCTGCTTGTACTCGGGCATGGTGGTTGACCTCAAAGGGGCTACACCGGTTTAGAGAAACTGCCCCAGATCATGGTTCAACTTGATTGCCCCACCACTGACCGCCGACCATGAGAAGATGCCTTCCCCCTACCCGCCCTGGAGACCTGGACCGGATGTTCGAGCTCAAACCCTGCGACCCCGTCACCTACCGCCAACAGACGCGCCGCAGCACCCTGATCGTAGCCGTGCTGTTCGTGGCCCTGGCCATGCTGCTGTCGAGCCTGGCGGTGATGCTGTTCGGCGAACCCGGCGGTGACAACTTCCGCTTCAATGTCGGTGGCGTATTCGCCGGGGTGTTGATAACGGTCGCCCTGCTGCGCGGCCCGTTCCGCACCCAACCGTGGTTGGCACCGGCCGTCTATGGCTGGCAGCTCAAGCGCACCCTGATGCGCGTGACCAACGTGATGCACACCGTCACCGAGCGTGTGCAGGCGAATGATCCGACGGCCATGAAGGTCCTGCGTTTCTATCACCTGGGGCTGACGCAGATGCACGCCCTGGACGCCAACTCCAGTGCCCAGGCGCAGTTGGTGGGGGAAATCGAAGCACATCAGGCGAAGATGCACGTGCTGGGGATCGACACCGAACAAACCCGCTTTGATCCCGCGTGGCTGGAAGGATTGAAACGCACGTAAGTCAGCCGGCTGCCACACGGGTGCGCCAGCAGAACAACGCACTCACCGCAATCGCCGCACCCGCCACGCCAAACACCAGGGGGGCCGAGGCCACCGGCAACAGCAGGCCTGCCAGCAGTGGCCCGAGGCCCGCACCGATGTCACGCCATACCGCATTCGACGCCAGGGCCGACACCCGCAGCGAACCGGGGTTGCGCTCGGCGACCAGGGTGGTCACCAGGGGCAGTTGCAACGCGCGCAGCACCAACACCGCCGCCGCGCCGACAATCACCCAATAGCTGCCGAACGCCGTCAAGGCCAAGGCACTCAGGAACGAAAACAGCAACAACATCGAGGTCGCGCCAAAGCGCTGGGCGGCGTGGCCTCCCAGGGGACTCAGGAGCATTTCCGAGACATAACGCAGGGCCATCAAGCCGCCGGCGATCAGCACCGCATTACCGCCGAGCAGCTTCTGCGCCTGGATCGACAGGCCGAAAATAAACAGTCCGTCCAGCGCCACGCCTTCGATAAACGACCACAGCGCCACGCTGTCGGGCCACTTGAAACGGCGCCCCGGGGTGCTGTGCAAATCATGCCCGGCGCTGGGCAGGCCGCGCGCCATCCACAGCCCCACCAGGCAACAGCCGGCGAGGATCACAAAGATCGGACGCGGCCCGACCCACAGCGTCAGCCAGCCACCGAACGGCAACGCCAGCATCGGCCCCCAGGCGATCAGGGCCCGCGAACGCCCGGCCCGGCGCGCGGCGCCCTCCGGCTCGGAGGTGGCCAATACCTGGGTCGACAGGTTCAACGCAGCGAAACACAGGCCCCACACCAGCCGCAGCCCCAACAACGCGGCAAAGCCCGACAGTACCGAATTACCCAGGGCGCACAGCGTTGCGGCACCGGCGGCGATCATGCAGGTCAGGCGATCGCCGTTGCGCGCGTAGAAATTCAGCACATGGCGGTAACCGAAAATCCGCACCAGCCGGTTGGCCGCCAGCAACACCCCGGCCTGGGCGAGCGTGATGCCGAAGGCCTGGGACTCCATGGGCAGCAGCAGATAGAGCAACACGTCACTGGGCAGGCATAACGCCAGGGTCAACGCAGCACGGCGGGAATGGGTATCGGCAGTGCGGAGGGCCAGGCTGGACATAAATCTGAAACATCCCGAAATATTCAGGTCGCCACGGTAGCCCTCCCGCCGCAGGTTTTACAACGGCTTTTTCCCGTAGGGCAGCAAACGCAGGCCACTGGCCACGGCGCCCACCAGCGCAAACACGCAACCCAGCCACAGCGCATACAGCGGGCCATTGCCCAGGGACAGGTGGAAACACAGCGCCACCAACGACGCCCCCAGCGTCTGCCCCAGCAACCGCGAAATCGCCACGATGCCGCTGGCCCCACCGCTGCGCGCCAACGGCGCACTGGTCATCAAGGCCTTGAGGTTGGGCGACTGGAAGAAGCCGAAACCGGCACCGCACAACGCCATGCGCCAGCCAATATCGAAGGCCGACGCGCCGTGGCCCAAGGTCGCCAACGCGGCCATTCCCACGCTCAACATCAACAGCCCGATACCGCACAGCAGGCCCAGGGACACACGGTCAGCCAGGCGCCCGGCGACCAACGCCATCACCGCCACGACCGCCGGCCACGGTGTCATGAGGAATCCGGTTTCCACCTGGCTATGCCCCAGCACCGCCTGCAACAGAAAGGGCAGCGACACAAAGGCCAGGCCCTGGGCGCTGAAGGCGCAGATCGCCGTCAGGGAAGACAAGGCAAACACCGGCCGCTTGAACAGATCCAACGCCAGCATCGGCGCCGGGTGACCGGCCTGCCGACGCAGCAGCAACGCGCCACACAGCAGCGCCACCGCAATCAAGCCCAGGGTCAACGCCCCCTGCGCACCATGCACCGCCGTGCCCAGCCCCAGCACCAGCAAGGCGAATAACCCGGCACACAGCGCCGCCGCGAGGCGGTCGAAGGCATGCCCGGTCATCGGCAGGGTCGGCAATGAACGCAGGCCCAGTCCCAGGGCCAACAGCCCCAACGGCACATTGATCAGGTACAGCCAGTGCCAGGTCGCCACCGACAGAATCGCCGACGCCGCCGTGGGCCCCAGGGTAAACGCCAGCCCCACCACCAGCGAGTTATAGCCCAGGCCACGCCCGAGCATTTTTGACGGGTAGATATGCCGCAGCAACGCCGTATTGACGCTCATGATCGCCGCCGCTCCCAGCCCCTGCACCACACGGGCGGCGGTCAGGCTGACCAGCGAGCCGGCCAGCCCGCAAAACAGCGACGAGACGATAAACAGCAGCAACCCGCCGAGATACACGCGGCGGTGCCCGAGCACATCGCTGAGGGACGCAAACGGCAGCACCGTGGCGATAATCGCCAACTGGTAGGCATTGACCACCCAGATCACCGAGGCGGAATCGGTGCCAATCCCTTCGGCCAGGGTCGGCAACGCCGTGTTGACGATGGCCGTGTCCAGGGTCGCCATGCCGATCCCCAGGGAAATCGCGATCACGGCCGGCAGGCGTTTATTGAGGGGCAGCCCATCGACGACAGAAGACATGAACCATCCGGACAGGTAACAAAGGCCACTAGCATACGATCAACGGGGATTGATTTCAGTGGCCCATGGCGCCGCTGTCAAAATTTTCATGTTGTTGAACATGGGATTCGCGCCTTATCCCGAATCACGCCTGCCTGTCATCCCCTAATAAACAATCAGGCTCGCAGCAATAGCGGGTTTAAGAAGCCAGGATCCAGGCGTTGGCGCAAAGCATTGTGGAGACGAAGCCGATAACTTATTGGCGGCCATGTCCGGATTCCACCGGCCAATAATGCCGTCCCGACCTGCAACATCCACCGTATCCAGTTGGTTCATCACCTGGTCACGCTTGAGCACTTCCCTGGCCAACATTGTCAGGTTGTCTTGCTGTGAATCGCCCGTCAGGGGGCGCCCCGCGACCTGACAAATTTCCCCCTGTGTCGCATAGGGCGAGCCTGCTGGCCTGAATGCATCGAAATTTTTGTCAAACTCCTGCGCCAGCGCGGCGTCGGACCGCCCCGCATAAGGGTTGGCAGGGTGCCAATGGGCAACAACAGGGGCATGGGTGGCGAAAGATGCACTATGGACAAGAGACACGTGGTGCTGATGAATGATAGCCATGAGTGAGTTTCCTTGATTACTCGACAAATCCGCGCTACATACCGTCGAAAAACGGATATGCAAAGCAGACTGTTGTCTCTGTGGCGACCCACGCCAGGGTGGTTCCGCAGTCGTACGCAGAAACCGCTTCGCCACCCAAGTCCGGACAGCGTTACATACGCGGTCCTTGAAGGATTGCACTCAGGTCCAGGCGTCCGTCCTTGACCGGCGGGCACCAGTAGTAACCACCGGTCAACGGCGTGCTGATGCGATACAGGCCATCGACAATCCCGTCCTCCAACCCGCTCATGCGGCGCAGTTGGGCTTCGAACGCATCGAAGGAATGGCCGAATGCGAGGAACATCAACCCGGCCTGGCCATTGTCGGCCCAGGGCATGGAGCGGCGCACCACGAAGGCTTCCGGGGTGAAGCTTTCCTGGGCGGTACGTTTGGTGTGGGCGGATTCGGGAGCGTCTTCCAGCTCTTCGTTGTCGCCATGGCGGCGGCCGATGATGTGGTCGCGCTCCTGGGCGGGCAACGCGGCGAAGCCATCGAGGTCGTGCTGCCATTGCTGGATCGCGGCGAAGCTGGCACCGCTGTCGGTCAGGGCGGCTTCAACGGCAGCGTCATCGTGGGGGTTTTCGGTGCCGTCTTCGTAGTCGGTGAGGTCGAAGCCGGTCTTGTAGCGGAAGCCTTCGGTCGACTGTACCAGGTGAAACGCCGGGGCCAGGGCCTTCTCGAAAGCGCGACTGCGCAGCAGCAACTCGCCGCGATCGACGCCATGCAGCCACACCCACAGTGCCTGCTGGGTGGACGGGTTGTGCGCGCCCGGTGCGCTCACGGCAGGAAAGCTGCGCAAACCATCAATCGTTGCACCCAGCGCGTTGACCAGCGGCTCGCCAAATCCGACCACTGCCGCCGAATCGGCCAACTGCACCAGCGCGTCCAGCGCAGCGGGCACGGCTGCCAGGGTGTCAACGGCAAAAAACAGATGGCGTGCCTGCAAAGGCACCGGTGCGGCAAGAATGCCCGGCTGGTACTGACTCATGTGAACTCCTTCAAGAAAGGCGCGCAGTCTACTATCTCGAAGAGCAGGCGACACGCCCCGGTGTGTAGTGCAACGCGCACAAGCCTTGCCATAGAGCCCTGTGTTGGGTGACTCTCTAGTCATGTTTTGCAACTATTTCAGGGGTAGTGCCATGACCACCAGCAACCTGCTCGCCCAGCTGTTTCCCACCAGCGTCGCCGATATTCCCGAGCAATACCGCCTGGCGGCGCCCATCGAACAGCGTGACTACCTGGTGGATGGCCAGTTGCAGGTGTGGAACGGCCCCTTGGCCCAGGTGCAGAGCCCGGTGCAATTGGGCGACCGCCGCGTGGTGATCGGCAGCACGCCGTTGCTGGATGCCGACACCGCCCTCACCGCCCTCGATGCCGCCGTGCGCGCTTATGATCGTGGCCAGGGTGAATGGCCGACGATGCGCGTGGTGGAGCGTATCCAGCACGTCGAGGCGTTTTTGCGACGTATGCGCGAACAGCGCGACGCAGTGGTCACCCTGCTGATGTGGGAGATCGGCAAGAACCTCAAGGACTCGCAGAAAGAGTTCGACCGCACCTGCGACTACATCACCGACACCATCAATGCCCTCAAGGAACTCGACCGCCGCAGCAGCCGCTTCGAGTTGGAACAGGACACCCTCGGGCAAATCCGCCGCGTGCCCCTGGGCGTGGCGCTGTGCATGGGCCCCTACAACTACCCGCTCAACGAGACGTTTACCACGCTGATCCCGGCGCTGATCATGGGTAATACCGTGGTGTTCAAGCCGGCCAAACTCGGTGTGCTGCTGATCCGTCCGTTGCTGGAAGCCTTCCGCGACAGCTTCCCGGCCGGAGTGATCAACGTGATCTACGGCAGCGGCCGCGAAACCGTCAGTGCGTTGATGGCCAGCGGCAAGATCGACATCTTTGCCTTTATCGGCACCAACAAGGCCGCCAGTGACTTGAAAAAACTGCACCCCAAGCCGCACCGCCTGCGTGCGGCCCTGGGCCTGGATGCGAAAAACCCCGGCATCGTGCTGCCCGAGGTGGACCTGGACAACGCCGTCAGCGAGGCCGTCACCGGTTCGCTGTCCTTCAACGGCCAGCGCTGCACCGCGCTGAAAATCCTGTTTGTGCATGAAGACGTGGTCGACAGCTTCATCGAGAAATTCAACCGCAAGCTGGAGACCCTCAAGCCCGGCATGCCCTGGGAAGACGGGGTTTCACTGACACCGCTGCCGGAAGTCGGCAAGGTGGATTACCTCAACGAGCTGGTGGCCGATGCCCAACAACACGGCGCCCACGTGGTGAATGCCAATGGCGGTACCCATCGTGGTTCGTTCTTCTATCCGGCGGTGCTGTACCCGGTGAATCCGCAGATGCGCGTGTACCACGAGGAACAATTCGGCCCGGTGGTGCCCATCGTGCCCTACCGCGATCTGGAGACGGTGATCGAGTACGTACTCGACTCGGACTTCGGCCAGCAATTGAGTATTTTCGGCACCAACGCCGTGGAAGTCGGACGCCTGGTGGACACCTTCGCCAACCAGGTCGGCCGCATCAATATCAACGCCCAGTGCCAGCGCGGCCCGGACACTTTCCCGTTCAACGGGCGCAAGAACTCGGCCGAAGGCACGCTGTCGGTACATGACGCGCTGCGCGTGTTTTCGATCCGCACCCTGGTGGCGACCAAGTTCCAGGAAAGCAACAAGGCGCTGGTCAGCGATATCCTGCGCAACCGTGACTCAAGCTTCCTGACCACCGACTATATCTTCTAAGCACAATGCCGATCTCAATGTGGGAGGGGACCGCCCCCTCCCACATTTGGATTGTGTACATATCCAAAACCGAGGCCACTTTAATTACCGATGAACCTGCCACTCTTCGCCCGGCGCCTGCTGCGCCCCTTGCTCGACCCCTACCGCCGCTATCGCCACGCCAAGCTGATCCACGCCGTGCGCGTGTCCATCGGCTTGCTGGCGACGATCCTGCTGACCACCGGCATCAACCTGCCCCATGGTGAATGGGCATCGGTGACCATGCTGGTGGTGATCGGCGGTTTGCAACACCACGGCAATATCGGCAAGAAAGCCGTTGAGCGTGCCTATGGCACGCTGATCGGTGCCAGCGTCGGTCTGCTGCTGGTGGTGCAGGAGGCGTATGTCGGCCAGCCGCTGCTCACCTACCTGCTGATGTCGGTGGTGTGCGGGTTTTTTTCCTATCACGCCATCGGCAAGGGCGGGTACACGGCGCTGTTGTCCGCGATCACGGTGTTTATCGTCGCGGGGCACGGTGACAACCCGTTGTCGGACGGGCTGTGGCGCACCGTGGATATCCTGATCGGCATTGCCTTGGCGTTGGCGTTTTCCTTCGCCCTGCCGCTGTATGCCGTGTATTCCTGGCGCTACAACCTGGCCAGCGCCTTGCGTGATTGCGCCCAGATCTACAGCCGGATCATCAATGGCCAGTCGGTCACCGACGATGAACACCTGAAGCTGCTCAACCGCCTGAATGCGGCAATGCTGCAATTGCGCTCGCTGATGCCGTCGGTGTCCAAGGAAGTGCGCATCTCCATGACCGAGCTGGACGCGATCCAACGCCACCTGCGCATGTGCATCAGCACCCTGGAGATTCTCGGCAACACCCGCCCGGACCCGCGGGACGAACAGGCGATGGCGCGCATGCAAGTGATGTTGAAAGCCGAGCATCGACAGATTCGCGTGCAGTTGGTGGGGATGGCGCGGGCATTGAAGTCCGGGGTTACGGAGCGGCTGGAGCGCCCCAGCCCTGTCAGCGGCGGCGAGCCCAGCCTGGACGCGCCGGTTTACAGCGCGCTGGATGGGTATCGATTGTTGACCGTGCAACTGGCGGCGAATGTGGACGCGATGCGCCAACGCCTGGCTAAAAGCGCCGGTCGCTGGAAGATCTAGAAAGGGAGTCGGTTGACCTGTTTACCCAGCTCAACAGTTTCACACTTTCTCTTACATTTTTTTCACGTTTTATTCACATCCCGGGACGTAGGGTGAAGCCTCATCCGTTACAAACGTTGCACATCAAGCCCGCCGCCCCAGCGGGCTTTTTTTTGCCTGGGATTTCTCAGCGCGAGGCCTTGGCGGCCGGCGCTGTCGCCTGTTCACGAATGGCACGCTGGGTGTCCAGCACCTTGGCCAACGCGTTTTCGGCTTCGGGGCTTTGCTGCGGCACACGAATCGCCGCCGAGACCAGGGTGATCAGCTTGGCCATCACCTCGGCATCCGTCGCCGGGCGGCCCAGGCTCATGGAGTTCATCAGCAGGCGCAATTCGGTACCGGCCATGACCCCGGAAATCGCCTTGAGGGCAAATTGCAGGCGCACCCCCAGCTCGTTGCGCGGCAAGTCCGGCAAGGCCAGGGCGAAGGCTTCGAAGAAGCGTTGGAACACCGGTTGGTAATGCACCTTGAGGTATTCCTGGATAAACGGCGAGGTGTCGCTGTACACCCGCCCGAGGAAACGGATGAACGAACGGCCTTCTCCGCTCGCCGGGTCGCTGCGTTCCAGGCCCATGGCCGGGGCGAAGAGCACGCCGAGCAAGGTGTCGCAGTCGAGGGGGCCGTCGGATTCGGCCTCACAGCGCGCCAGCAATTCCAGGCGCTGCTCGTTGAGCGGCTCCAGGCGTTGCATCAGCAGGGTCTTCATCAGGGAGTCCTTGTCCCCGAAGTGGTAGTTCACCGCAGCCAGGTTCACCTGGGCGCGCTCGGTAATCTGCCGCAGCAGCACGGCGTCATAGCCGTATTTGATGAAGAGAGCCTCTGTCGCATCCAGCAATCGAGTCTTGGTAACGTTTGGAGCGCTGAGTTTCTTCGCGACCATAAGGGTTCCACGGCGGAAATATTGTTTTAAAAAATAATTTGATTTTTTATACCGGTGTGGCCGGTCGAAAGCAAGTAGTGACACACCGCCATACTATCCAAAGCCTTTGCCCATGGGGATTCTCAGGCAAGCCACGGACCTTTCGGTAGACCCCCGTACCGGCGAGGGAAATCTTTTCAAAGCGTAAAACCGCTCTACATCCACGGCTGGCGAAGCATCGGGAACACGGTTAGTATTCAAACAATATTTTAAAAACAAGAAATAAAACCAGTCCGTGACGCGAACCAGATAGCTCCCGAACTTGTTACAAAGATTTACAAAGGGCGCATGACGGCAGCGTCGAGACTGCAGGCGTAGTCACGATGACAGATACCCCCGCGCACCCAGGCTTGATTTCCCTGCAAGGCATCGGCAAGCGCTATCAGCTCGCCGGGCAGGAACTGACCATTCTCAATGAGGTGTGCCTGTCCATCGAGCGCGGTGACAGCTGCGGCATCCTCGGCGCCTCGGGCTCCGGCAAAAGCACCCTGCTCAATATCCTCGGCCTGCTGGACCTGCCCAATTGCGGCCAGTACCATTTTGCCGGCCACGATATTTTCAGTGCATCCCCGGACGAACTGGCGGCGATCCGCAACCAGCAGATCGGCTTTGTGTTCCAGAGCTTCAACCTGCTGCCGCGCCTCAGCGCCCTGGACAACGTCGCCCTGCCCCTGAGCTATCGCGGTGTATCGCGGCATGAATCGGTGGCGCAGGCCCTGCGCATGCTCGAACAGGTCGGGCTGGCGGAACGCGCCCACCATCGCCCCGCCGACCTCTCCGGCGGCCAGCGCCAGCGTGTGGCGATTGCCCGTGCATTGGTGGGCAAGCCTTCGGTGATCCTGGCCGACGAGCCCACCGGCAACCTCGACAGCAGCACCGCCCAGGACATCATGGACCTGCTGCTGGCATTGAACCGCGAGCAACAGGTCACACTGATCATCGTCACCCACGACCCGCATATCGCCGAACGCCTGGAGCGCAAGATCCTGGTGCGCAACGGCGTAGTGCACGAGGCCGGGCGCCTATGAGCCTGCGGGTCGAACAGAGCTTCAGCCAACTGCTGCATGAAGCCTTCGTCAGCCTGCGCACCCTGGGCAAGCGCTCGGTGCTGGCCCTGCTGGGCATCGTCATCGGCAGTTCGTCGGTGGTGGCGCTGATCAATATCGGCCATAACGCGGCGGTGGATGCCGCGATGATTTTCAAGGACATGGGCACCGACACCCTGGTCGCCCAGTTCCCTCCCAAGGGCAGCAGCACGGTCCCCGCGCCCGCGAGGCTCGACCTGGATGCCGTGCGCCAGGCCGTGCCGGGCATTGCCCATATCGGCGCGCTGACCTTGTTCAGCGGGCCCATCGTGTTCCATGGCCGTACCACTAACGCCAACCTCGTCGGCAGCACACCGGACATCCAGGCGGCGATGCGCCTGGTGGTACGGCAGGGGCGCTTCCTGTCGAGCTTCGACGCCAACGAAACCTATGGCGTGATCGGTGACCAACTGGCCCAGGCCCTCGGAGCGCCGGGCGATCCGCTGCAACTGGGCGACCGCGTGCGCATCAACGACTACCTGTTCCTGGTGGTGGGCATTCTGCAGAACCAGCCCAGGGCAATGCTGATGCCGGTACAGGCCAACGAGTCGTTGTTCATTCCCGCCGAAGGCATGCGCCGCATCCATGCCATGCCGCAGATCGGCAATGTGATTATCCGCGCCGCGCCCGGCCAGGACATGGAACACATTGCCACTGAAGCCGCCAGCGCCTTGCAGACCCAACTCACCGACCACACGGTCGACATCCAGGTGCCCCAGCAAATGATCGACGGCATGACCCGGCAAAGCCGCACCTTCGCCTACCTGCTGCTGGCCCTCGGTGCCATTTCCCTGGTCGGCGGCGGCGTAGGCGTGATGAATGTGATGCTGATGAACGTGTCGGAACGCCGTCGTGAGATCGGCATTCGCATGGCCCTGGGCGCTCGCCAGCGCGACATCCGCAACCTGTTCCTGCTCGAAGCCGTCACCCTCACCGCCGTCGGCGCGCTGTGCGGTGCGGTACTTGGCATGACCGCCGCCTGGCTCTATGCCTGGCTGTCGGGCTGGCTATTCGACCTGGCCGTCGCCGCCCTGCCCCTGGGCGTGGGCAGTACGTTGCTGGTGGGCTTGTTCTTTGGCATCTACCCGGCGGTGTCGGCCTCACGGTTGCAGCCGGTGGAGGCCTTGCGCGATGAGTAAATGGCTGGGGTTGCTCGTGTTGATCAGCCTGCACGGCATGGCCGCCGAGGTGGTCATCAAGCCGTCGGCCCCCAGCAGCACCCGCAGCGGTTACGACCGGGGCGTGTCCTTGAATGCCCAGGTCACCAGCATGACCCTGGGTGACGCCGTGTACCTGGGCCTGCGCAACAACCCGGCAATCCGCAGCGCCTACCTGCAACGGGTGGCGCAGAAGTTCGACCTGCGCGTCGCCGAAGACGTGTTCAACCCCAAGCTCACCCTTAACAGCTATTACCGCAGCACCCGTGGCTCCCAGGACAGTGCGCGCAATGCCAACGTGGCGCCGGCCACCAGCTTGCTCAGTGAGTACGGCACCCGCCTGAGCATGGCCTGGACCCAGCAGCTGAACAACGCCGACCGCGCCGGCCGCTACCGCAGCGACGGCCTCGACCTGGCGATCATCCAGCCGTTGATGCGCGGCGCCGGCTGGGACGCCACCACCGCACCGTTGCGCCTGGCGCGCCTGTCGGAGCAGGCCAACCGCCTGAACCTCAAGGCGACCGTGGCGCAGACCATCAGCCAGATCATCGCCACCTACCGCGAACTGCTGCGGGCCCAGGAGCAACTGAGCATCGTACAGGACGCCCTCAAGCGCTCCGGCACCTTGCTGGAGGTGAACAAAGCCTTGATCAGCGCCGGGCGCATGGCCGAATTCGAGATCGTGCAGACCGAAGCCGATATCGCCACCCAGCAACTGGGCGTCGAAGAAGCGCAGAACCAACTGGACACCAACCGCCTGGCCTTGCTGCGCCTGCTGGCCCTGGACCTGTCGACGCCGATTCGCGCCACCGAAGCCCTGGAGGCCAAGCCCATGCAGATCGACAAACGCCAGGCCTTCAACCTGGCGCAGACCCAGCAACCGGAATACCTCGCCGCCCTGCTCGGCAGCCAGCAGGCCGACCTCAACCTGGTGATCGCCAAGGACTCCGGGCGCTGGCAGGTGGACCTGGTGGCCGGCGCAAACCAGATACGCGACGCCTACAATAACGACGGCGGCAGCACCAACAACCGGACCTGGGACAGCTACGCCGGGGTGCAGGTGCAGATCCCCATCGGCGACATCAGCACGCGCCAGGCCGAAGTGCGCGCGCGGGTCAATGTGGAGGACCAGGAGATCCGCATCACCGACGCCCGCCAGGAACTGGAACGCAACGTCAACGACGTGGTACGCGACCTCGGCACCCGCTGGCGCCAGTATGAAATCTCCCAGCGCGCGGTGGAGTTGTCGCGGCGCAAGATCGAGATCGAACGCGAGAAACTCAGCGCCGGGCGCTCCACCAACTTCCAGGTGCTGAGCTTCGAGACCGACCTGCGCAATGCCGAAAACGCGCAGCTCAACGCCCTGATCGCTTATTTGAACGCCCAGACCCAGCTCGACTTGACCCTGGGCATGACGCTGGAAAGTTGGGAAATCGCCCTCAATGACTACTAATCGAAAACGCCTGCTGGGCGTCGCATTGATTCTGCTGCTGGCCGGCGCGGGGCTGGCCCTGCGCAGCCCCGCAGAAGGCCCGGCCGGCGCCACCGAACAATGGCTGGCCGTCAAGCCCGACCCGCTGGTGCACCAGATCGGCCTGGTGGGCAAGATAGAACCCGACACCACCCTCACCCTCACGGCGCCGTTCGACGGTAACGTGCAGGCCAATCTGGTGGAGCAAGGCCAGCGGGTCGAGGCTGGCCAGGTGCTGTTGCGCATGGACCCGGCCACCCTTGAGGTGCAGTTGCGCGACGCCCTCTCCGCCCAGCTCAAGGCCCGCCGCGCCGTGCAAGAGCTGCAGGACTGGGACAGCGGCCCCACCGTCAGCCGTGCGCGCCGCAGCCTGCGCACCGCCGAGATGACCGCCGGCAACACCCAACGCAAACTCACCGAAAGCGAAAACCTGTTCAAGCGCGGCATCATCCCGCGCAATGAGCTGGACGACCTCAAGCAACAGGCTCAGCAACAGCAACTGGACCTCGCCTCCGCCCGCAGCGAACTGCAACAGGCCCTCGACCAGGGCAAGGGCGAATACCGCCAGATCGCCGACATGGAACTGACCAACGCCACGGTGAAATACGAGGCCTTGCGTACCCTGCTCGCAGGCAAGGAGGTGAAGGCGCCGTTCTCCGGCATCGTGGTGCCCGCCCCCGGCAACAATACGCCCCAAAGCGGCAACACCAACGCGCCGATTCAGGCCGGCAGCAAGGTCAGCCAGGGCCAGGTGCTGTTCGGCCTGGCCAATATCGAGCGGCTGAAAATCGTCGCCAAGGTGTCTGAGCTGGACATCAACCAGCTGCACCAAGGCCAGGCGGTGGAAGTGCTGGGCGATGGTTTTGACGGGGAACGGTTGAGCGGCTCGGTGAGCGTGGTCAGCGGCCTGGCGATTGCCAGCGACAGCCAGGGCAGCGCGCAGTTTCCGGTGACGTTGTCGATCCCCAGGCTGACCCCGCAACAGTTGCAGCGGGTGCGCCTGGGGATGAGTGCGCGGTTGACCATCGTCACTTACAACAATGCGCAGGCGATAGTGATTCCGAGCGAGGCGATCCAGGCGGACAGGACGGTGGAGTATCGAGAAGCGATGGATAAGCCGGTGGAGCGGGTGAAGGTGACTACCGGGCAATCGACGCCGCAGGGGGTGGAAGTGTTCGGCCTAAAACCCGGTTTCGTAAAGACCTCAAGATAAATGGAGATCCCCTGTGGGAGGGGTTGCCCGTTCTGTCCCTTAACTGACCGGCATTGGGGCTTGCCCCCTCCCACATTTAGAAATGCGCCAACTTCAATGCCAAGGCCTTGGCCTGAAGCGCCACATCCGTCACCGCCGTGCTCTCCCACCACATCCCGCGCAACGGCGGGCCCATGGCGAACAATCGCATGCTGACCTGGCCCTGGGCATCCAGCACGGCGCCGCACGTGTCCGCCGCAATCCCCAACGCCAGCGGCCCCGGCCTGATCAGCCCGCGCTTGAGCAACTGCTGCGGCAACGGCCGGGCCACGCGGCGCCAGTCGTATTCGATGCCGCTGGAGTTGATCAGCGCCGCTCCCGATACCAGGCTGACCACCTGTTCGCCACGGTAACGCAAGCGAATGGTCACGCCCTCGCCCGAGGGCTCCAGCCCCTTGAACGACGCCGCGCGAATGCGCAACCGCCCTTGCTCATGCAGCCGGGCCACCAACTGGGCACTCAACGGCGGCGAGCGGTGGTGATGGCTTTCCCACCAGGGCCGCACATGCCGCACGAACTGGCGTTTCTCGCCCTCGCTGGCCTGGCTCCACAGCCGGCCGATATGGGCGCGCACCGTGTCCAATGGCGCCTGCCAATCGATGCCCTGCGCCAATGCCAGGCGGCATTGACGCCGCACCTCGCGCAGCAGTTGTCGCGGGCTGCGCAAGGCGTGGTCGGCAGCGAGGAAATCGTCCCAGCCCGGCGGTTGCCGGCGCACATGGGGCAACAAGCCGTGGCGTGAAAACACCTCGATGGGCCCACGGTGCCCGGCCTGTTCCAGGGACACCACGGCGTCGACCATGGTCAACCCGGAGCCGATGATCAGCACCGGCGCCTGCGGGTCGATCCGGGTCATGGCCTGCACGTCCCAGGGGTCCACGGCGGCGGCGTTCAAGCCGCTGGACTGGGTCTGCGGCGTGCGTGCCGCCGGGAACATGCCGGTGGCCAACACCGCCTGGGCGCCGCGCAGTTGCTGGCCGTTGTCGAGGGTCAGCAACACTGAATCGTCGCCGACCTGCAGGTCGACGACTTCGGCGCGGATATGCTCGACGGTGGACGCCGACAACGCCTTGGCCTCAGCCAGCCGTTGCTGCGCATACAGGCCAAAAATCCCGCGTGGCGGGAACAGTTCGCTGATGGGCACGTGTTGCTGGTCCGACTCGGGCCAACCGCCGGCACCGATGTAGGCGGTCAGCCATTGGGTCAGGTCATCGGCGTTGTCCGGGTCGACGCTCATGCGCGCCGCGTTGCCGTTCAAGGTGTGGCCCAGTTCGACGGCGCTGTAGGCCTCGCCACGGCCGAGTTCGGCGCGCGGTTCGATCACCAGGATCCGGCGCTGCCCAGGCCGGCGCAGCAGTTGCACCGCCAGCATCGTGCCGCTCAGGCCGCCGCCGATGATCAGCACATCAGCGTTGCGGAGGGATTCAGTCATGCACATTCGCCTTTACTGTTTACCCAGATAAATATCGTGCAAGTCGCCCCGCGCCAACAGCTCGGCGGCGCTGCCACTCAAGGCCACGCGCCCAGTATCCAGCACGTAGCCCTGGGACGCATAGTTGAGCGCGACGTTGATGTTCTGCTCGGCGATCAGGAAGCTCACCTGCTGCTCGCGGTTGAGCTGCGCGACGATCTCGAAGATCTCCTGCACGATCATAGGCGCCAAACCCATGGACGGCTCGTCGAGCAGTACCAAAGTAGGACGGGTCATCAACGCGCGGCCGATGGCGACCATTTGCTGCTCGCCGCCGGACGTCAGGCCGGCGCGGGTGTGGCGCTTGGTCTTGAGCCGCGGGAACCAGGCGTAGATGCGCTCCAGGTCCTGTTCCATGGCCTTGCGGCTCAGGCGCCGGACAAAGCCGCCGCTGCGCAGGTTGTCTTCGACGCTGAGCTGGCCGAAGACATGGCGGCCTTCCAGCACATGCACCATGCCCTGGCGCACACGCTGGCTGGGGTCGACGCCGGCCAGGTCGACGCCCGCGTATTCGATCACGCCCCGGCTGACTTCGGCGCGCTCGGCACGCACCAGCCCGGAGATCGCCTTGAGGGTGGTGCTCTTGCCGGCGCCATTGGCCCCCAGCAGGGCGACGATGGCGCCCTTGGGCACGCTCAGCGACACCCCGGCCACGGCGAGGATCGCGCCGTCGTAGATCACTTCAATATCGTTGACCGTCAACAACGACGGGCGCGTGGCTTCGCTGGCGAGCTGGCTCATGATTTATTCATCCCCGGTGCAGGTGCGTGGCGTCAGGCCTTTTTCCTTGGCGAACGCCGCGGATTTTTCATCGATCAGCGGGCGCAACAGGGCGCGGTCGGCGGCGATCCAGTCGCTGATCAGCGTCCAGTGGGCGCCGTCCCATTGCTGCACGCGCGCCGAGCCGCCGCCTTCGTGGTCGCGGCACGACAGCTTGAGGTTCTGCATCAGGCCCAGGTAGCCCATATCCTTCAAGCGCGCGTCATCGATATTCAGGTGTTCCAGGCCCCAGCGGCCTTCTTCGCCATTGAGCGGACGCTTGCCGAACCTGGCCTGGCCGGTGCGGATCGCTTCCACGGCCACGGCGGCGTTCACCAGGCCGGAGTTGTAGTAGACGCTGCCGAAATTCTTCAGGTCCTTGAGGTCGCTGTGGCCCTTGTCGAGGATGTATTGCTTGAGGCGCTTGTGGATCTCGAAATCCGCACCTGCCGGGTAAGGCGTGAGCGCCAGGTAGCCCTTGGCGGCGGCGCCTGCGGGCAATACGTCTTCGCTGGAGCTGGCCCAGATGTCGCCGATGATATGGTCCACCGGGAAGCCGAAGCGTGCGGCGGTTTTCACCGCCACCGGGGTGGACACGCCCCAGGTGCGCAGGAACACCCAATCCGGGTTGGCCTGGCGTACCTGGCGCCATTGCGCGGACTGCTCATTGCCCGGATCGGCCACCGGAATCTGGATGTTTTCAAAACCGTATTTTTCCGCCAGCAATTTCAGCGGGCCAAGGGTTTCGCGACCGTAGGCCGAGTCGTGGTAGACCGTGGCGATCTTCTTGCCCTTGAGTTTGTCGAAGCCGCCTTCGCGCTGGGCGATGTAGTTCACCAGGGTCGACGCCTCGCTGTAGAACGTCAGCATCACCGGGAAGTTGTACGGGAACACGGTGCCGTCGGTGGCTTCGGTGCGACCGTAGCCGAGGGTGATCAGCGGGATCTTGTCCACCTCTGCCCTTTCGCTGAGCGCATAGGCCGCCGGTGCGCCGTTGGGCTGGTACACCGCGACCGGCGCGCCATCCAGGCCGTTCTTGAAGCGCTCGTAGCACTCGATGCCTTTCTCCGCCGTCCACTCGGTCTCGCATTCCTGCCACACCAGCTTGACGCCATTGATGCCGCCTTCGACCTCGTTGATATAACGCAGGTAGTCGATCATCCCGGCCCACACCTGCACGCCGCTGGAGGCGTAGGCACCCACCCGGTAGGTGGCCAGGGGAAAGAACTGCTGGTCGGCCGAGGCTACCGCCTGGGGCACGGCACCGGCCAGGGCAGCCAGCGCGAAGGCGGCGCCGGCCAGGGAGCGTTTCAAGGATGCACGCATAGGGATTCTCTTATTCAGTCAGAAACGTAGGGGCCACTGACGCAGCCGGTCACGGAGGTTGTACAACAGGCGAATCAAGCCCTCGGGCTCCTTGATCAGGAACACGATGATCAACACGCCAAAAATGATTTTCTGCAGGTTTTGCAACTGCCCCGCGTCCACCGAGCCACCGAACAACGCCTGCCCGGCATGGCTGAGGAAGATCGGCAGCAAACTGATGAATGCCGCGCCGACGAAGTTGCCGGCAATGCTGCCCATGCCGCCGATAATGATGATGAACAGGATCTGGAAGGAGCGGTTGATATCGAAGCTGCTGGCGCTGGCCGTGCCCAGGTAGGCAAACGCCCACAACGCGCCGGCGATGCCGAGGTAGAACGAGCTGACCGCAAACGCCAGGCGCTTGTAGCGCACCACCGGGATACCGACCACGGCGGCGGCGGTGTCCATGTCGCGGATCGCCATCCAGTTGCGGCCCACCTGGCTGCGCACCAGGTTGACCGCGGCCCAGGTCAACAACAGCACCGTGACCAGGGTCAGCCAGTAGCGGCCCAGCGGCGTGTTGAGGTCATGGCCGAACAACGCCAGCTTCGGTGCCGAAATGGTCCCGGACGAGCCGTAGTTGTAGAACCAGGGGAATTTGACGAACAGCCACTCCAGGAAAAACTGCGCGGCCAGCGTGGTGACCATCAGGTAGAAGCCCTTGATCCGCGAGCTGGGCAAGCCAAACAGCAACCCGACCACGGCGCTGATGATCCCACCGCCGAGCAGCGCCACCGGCAGGCCCAGCTCAGGCAGGCGCAGTAAAAACCCATAGGTGGCGAACGCCCCAACCGCCATGAAGCCGGCTGCGCCCACCGAGGTTTGCCCGGTATAGCCGGTGAGTAAATTCAGGCCCAGCCCGGCCAGGGACAGCACCAGGAACGGGATGAGGATCGCGTTGAGCCAATAGTCATTGCCCCACAGCGGCACCACGATAAACGCCAGCGCCAGCAGGCCGAGCAGGCTCCAGGGCACGCGCCGCTGGACCAGCAGCAAGGGGGCGGTGTGTTCAGCAACAGGGATCGACATGCTTTCAGACTCGCTCGATGGCGCGCTCGCCGAACAGGCCGGCGGGACGGATATACAGGAAGGACAACGCCAGGACATAGGCGAACCACGGCGTGATACCACCACCGATCAGCGGGCCGATATACACCTCGGCGAGGTTCTCCGCAGCGCCGACAATCAGCCCGCCGACAATCGCCCCGCCAATCGAGGTGAAGCCGCCGATGATCAACACCGGCAAGGCCTTGAGCACCACCAGCGACAGCGAAAACTGCACGCCCTGGCGCGCCCCCCACAACAACCCCGCCACCAGCCCGACGATGCCGGCCACCGCCCAGACGATCTGCCAGATGCGGTTGAGGTTGATGCCGATGGACAGCGCCGCCGTGGTGTCATCCGCCACCGCGCGCAGCGACACGCCGATACGGGTCTTGTTGAACAGCAGCGCCAGCACCGTCACCAGCACCACGGCCACGGCCGCGGCGATCAGGTCGAACTGGCTGAGCATCAGCGGCCCGACGAACAGCGGTACATCGTCGATGCCCAGGTCCAGGGCGCGCACCTGCGAGCCCATCACGCCCTGGGCCAGGCCTTCGATAATGAACGACAGGCCCAGCGTCGCCATGAACAACGTGATCTGCGAGCGGTTCACCAGCGGCCGCAGCACCAGGCGCTCGATGAGCAAGGCGCCGACGATCATCACGATCACCGTCAACAGCAACGCCAGGGCAAACGGCACGCCCTGGTCGTGCAGGCTGACGAAGGTCAGCGCGGCAAACAGCAGCATCGAGCCCTGGGCAAAATTGAACACGCCGCTGGCCTTGTAGATCAGCACGAAGCCGATCGCGACCAGGGAATACATGGTGCCGGCGAGCAGGCCGCCGAGCAGGGTTTCGAAGAAGAACGTCATCAGTGCGTCACTCCCAGGTAGGCCGCGATCACCTCGGGATTGGCCTGCACCTCGGCAGGGGTGCCGTCGCCGACCTTGCGCCCGTAGTCGAGCACCACCACATGGTCGGACAGCCCCATGACCACGCCCATGTCGTGTTCGATCAACACCACGGTGGTGCCGAGGTCGCGGTTCACGTCGGCGACAAAGCGCGCCATTTCCTGTTTTTCCTCGGCGTTCATGCCGGCCATGGGTTCGTCCAGCAGCAACAGGCTGGGCCCGGCGATCAATGCACGGCCCAGCTCCACACGCTTTTGCAGGCCATAGGACAGGTTGCCCACCAGCACATCGCGGTAGGCTTGCAGCTCCAGGAACTCGAGGATGCCCTGGGCCCGCAGTCGGAAGGCTTCGGCTTCACGGCGTGCGCGGGGCAAGCCGAGGGCCTGTTCGATAAAGCTGGTGCGCATATGCCGCGACAGGCCGGTGAGGATGTTGTCGAGCACACTCATTTTCTTGAACAGGGCGTTGTTCTGGAAGGTACGGCCAATGCCTCGACGCGCGGCGCCCAGCGGGTCGATACGCTGGAAATGCTGCGCCTCGAACACGATCTCGCCGGCATCGAAGCGATACACGCCGTTGAGGACGTTGAGCAATGAACTCTTGCCGGCACCGTTGGGCCCGATCAACGCGCAGATTTCCCCGCGCGCCACCTCGAACGACAGCCCATTGATCGCCTTGACGCCCTTGAACGACAGCGAGATGTCCCGCACCTGGAGAATGGCTTGGCTCATGCACGTTCCCGTTTGAATTCGGCGAGCCACGTCGGCTCGGCATTGGATTTGAGGGGCTGCCAGATATAGGCCAGGCGCTGGAAGCCCAACAGTGTGCGCACGCGGTTTTTCAGCAGGCGGCGCAGGCCGCTGTGCGGGTGGGCAATGGCCCAGTCACACAGGCGTCGACGCCAGGTGCCGTGGGGTGGCAGGCGGCTTTCGATCTCGTCGGCCAGGTGCAGCAAACGGGCGGGCGACAGCAGCAGGCCGGTGGGCGCGACTTCGCTGCGATCACGTCGCGCCGAGGCCAGGCTTTCCGGGAAGGCCAGGCCGTGGCCGCTGCTCAGCCACTGCTCCAGCACCACCGCCAGGCCGCCTTGCCAGTGGGTGCCCTCCTCGCTCCACAACGCGGTTTCACCGGCGGGCTGCCACCAGCGCTGCAGGTGTTGCGCCGGGTCCACGGGGCCGAGCAGTTGGGCGAAATCCAACCGCTGGGTGAAGGTCCAATCGCGCTGGCGACCTTGAACGTAGGCGTGGCTGGGATGAATACGCCACAGCTGTTGCTCCAAGGCCTGCGGCTCGAGGTTATCGGCCAGCGTCAGCACCTGTGCACCGACGGAATGGGCCGCCAACGCCAGCAACAGCAGGTTCGGCTCAAAGGCGCCGCTGAGCACCAAGCGTGACTGTTGATCGAAACCTTGCTGGCGCAAACCATCGGCCAGGCGTTCGACATCGCGCAAGGTGTCGATCCAGCGCCAGGCGTACCACTGGCCCTGGCGCTTGTGGCGCAGGGCGATGTGCAACGGTGTGAGTTGCGCCCAGTGGCTCAGGTGTTCCAGGAGGGCCGTTGGTTCGTGCACGCTCATAGGGGGTTGCTCCTATTGGGGGGTGTGCGTGCGGTGGTCCGCTGGCTTGATTATTTGGATCGACACAGGACAACTGTGGGAGGGGCGGTACTTGCTCCCGATGGCGGTGGATCAGTTAGAACACCTTTGACTGAGCCACCGCTATCGGGGGCAAGTCGAATCGTCGCACCGCCCCTCCCACATTGGTTTTTTGTATCCCAGATAAATTGCGGTAGCCCGCGCCAGGGTGGTTCGCGCCCAACCTTGCACCATCGCCAAACAACTTCTCGCGCAACGTGCCCTGGGCGTATTCGGTCTTGTACACGCCGCGCTTCTGCAACTCCGGTACCAGCCATTCGACGGCGTCGACAAAGGTTTCATGGGTCAGCGCATAGGCGAGGTTGAATCCGTCCACGTCGGTCTCTTCGACCCACTCCTGCAACAGGTCCGCCACGGTCTCCGGGCCGCCGACGAACAGCGGGCCAAAGCCGCCGATACCGACCCAATCGGCCAGTTCGCTGGGGGTCCAGACCTTGTTCGGATCCGCCGTGGAGAAAGCTTCCACCGCCGATTGAATCGCATTGGTGTGCACGTGCTTGAGCGGTTCATCCGGCTTGAACTGGCTGAAATCGATCCCGGTCCAGCCGGAGATCAGCGCCATCGCGCCTTCATAACTGGCGTAGGATTTGTATTCGTCGAATTTGGCCTTGGCCTTGGCGTCGGTCTCGTCAACGATCACGGTCTGCAAGTTGAAAATCAGGATTTTCTTCGGGTCGCGTCCGGCTTCGGCCGCACGGCGGCGGATGTCGGCGACGGTCTTTTTCAGCAGCACCTTGGACGGCGCGGCAACGAACACGCATTCGGCCTGCTCGGCGGCGAACTGCTTGCCACGGCTGGAGGCACCGGCCTGGTACAGCACCGGGGTGCGCTGCGGCGAGGGTTCGCACAGGTGGATGCCGGGCACCTGGAAGTGTTTGCCGACGTGGCGGATCTCGTGGATCTTGCTCGGGTCGCTGAAGATCCGACGTTCACGGTCGCGCAGTACCGCGCCCTCTTCCCAACTGCCTTCCCAGAGTTTGTAGCAGACCTCCAGGTATTCCTCGGCATAGTCGTAGCGGGCGTCGTGTTCGGTCTGGGCTTTCTGGCCAAGGTTCTTGGCGCCGCTTTCCAGGTAGGAGGTGACGATGTTCCAGCCGATGCGGCCCTTGGTCAGGTGGTCGAGGGTCGAGAGACGGCGGGCAAACGGATACGGGTGCTCGAACGACAGCGATGCGGTGAGGCCAAAACCCAGGTGCTCGGTAACCAGCGCCATGGGTGCGATCAGCGACAACGGATCGTTGACCGGCACCTGGGTCGCCTGGCGAATCGCCGCGTCGCCGTTGCCGTTGTACACGTCGTAGATGCCCAGCACGTCGGCGATAAACAGGCCGTCGAACTTGCCGCGCTCAAGGATCTTCGCCAGGTCGGTCCAGTACTCAAGGTCCTTGTACTGCCACGAGCGATCGCGCGGATGCGCCCACAGGCCCGGCGATTGGTGGCCGACACAGTTCATGTCAAAAGCGTTCAAGCGGATTTCACGGGACATCACAGCACTCCGTTGAGGTGGTAGTTGCCGACGACCTGGTATTTCCAGCGCAACGGGTCATCCAGGGTCGGTGGCAGCGCGGTGCGTTGGCCGGTCAGTTCGAATTCGGTGTTGCTGGCAAAGAGCAAGGCTTCGGCGGCGGCGATCTGCGCTTCAGTGACGGCGACCGGGCTTGGATCGGTTTCGGCGCGTTCCAGCAAGGCGGCTGCTACATCCACGCGAATCTGCCAATCGCCGAAGCGGCTGATCACGTAGGGGTCGTCGCTTTTTGCGACGTGGCGACGGGTGCTGTCCAGCAATTGGCGTGCGAGGGTCAGTGCGGTCATGGGTCAGGTCCTCAGTTCCAGGCGTGGCGCGCAGGCTTGACGCCGTTGAGCACGAAATTGCCGATCAGGTGGTATTTCCAGCGGGCCGGGTCGTGCAGGGTGTGGGTCCGCGCATTGCGCCAGAAGCGGTCGAGGTTGTGCTTGGCGGTGACCGAGCGGGTGCCGGCCAGTTCGAAGAGTTTGCTGCTGGCGAGCAACGCGGTTTCGGCCGACAGGACCTTGGCCTGGGCGACCACCAGTGAAGCCTGGGCGACGGTGTCTTCATTCGGTTCGGCAAGGGCCCGGTCGACGGCGAGGCCGGCCTTGGCGAGGATCGCTTCGGTGCCGTGCACACGCCACTCCAGGTCGCCGATGGCGGCGATGGTGAACGGGTCCTGCCAACCGTGATCCTGCTGGCTGTCGATCCACGGACGGGCCTGGCGCGCGAAGATTTTTGCCTGTTCAAGGGCGCCGACGGCAATGCCGGTGTCCACAGCTGCCTGGATGATTTGCGAAATCGGCCCGTCGGCCGTGGGCTGGTCAAACGCCAGGTGGGCGGGAATCACCGCGCTCAAGGGCACGCTCACGCCGTCGAGGGTCACGCCGCCGCTGGCGGTGGTGCGCTGGCCGAAACCGTCCCAGTTGTCGATCACGGTCAGGCCTGGCGCATCGCGCTCGACGAGGCCGATGAACGCCTGGCCCTTTTCGTTATTACCCACGGTGGGCACGATATGGGCGAACAGCGCGCCGGTGCAGTAGAACTTCTCGCCGTTGATCTGCGCGGTGTCGCCGTGGAAGCGAATCTGCGTGTCGAAGGTGCCGGCGTTTTTGCTCTTGGCCTCGGAGAAGGCGTTACCAAAGCGATAACCCGCCAGGACTTTGCCAAAGTAGTGGCGTTTTTGTTCCTCGGTGGCGGTTTGCAGCAGGATGTCCACCACGCCCAGGTGGTTCTGCGGGATTTGCCCCAATGACGGGTCGGCGGCGGAGATCAACTTGATCACCTCGGCCACCGTCACATAGGACACCCCGGCGCCGCCATAGGCCTTGGGAACGGTGATGCCCCACAGGCCGCTGGCGGAAAACTCGTCCAGTTCGGCCACCGGCAGGCGCCGCTCACGGTCGCGCGCGCTGGCGTCGACGGCAAAGCGTTCGGCCAGGCGCTTGGCGACCTCGATGGCCTCCGCGTCCGAGCGGATGATATGGGCAGGTTGTTGAGGGTGGGCAGACATGGGCCGACTCCAGGCTCCGAGGGGATACTGGAGTGTTTGCAGGAGTCGTGCCTGAATTTAATCGTCAGTAAAATCAGCCGGTTGCCGCGTAAACAGGCGTACAACCGCAGTTTCAAACCAGCAAAGTGTGCATCCACTGTTGGCTGGCAAACAGTTAGATCACCACATTGCGCACAAAGCGCACGGCGACCTGGCCGTCATTGCGATAGGCATGGGGCTGGTGGCTGGCGAACATGAAGAATTCGCCGGCACCGATGGTATTTTCCTGCTCGCCGACCACCAACGTCAGGCTGCCCTCGAAGACGAACAGTTGCTCGCTCCACCCCTCCAGGTCGGGGTCCGGGCAATAGCGATCACCGGGTTCAAGACGCCACTCCCATAACTCGACCTCGCGCCGCGCCGTGGCCTTGGCCAGCAACACCGCCTTGCTGCCGTCGATTTCCCCCGCCCAGGCCAGTTCGTTGATGCGGCTGTGATCGCGCACATCCGGCGCCTGGATCAGGTCGCTGAACGCCACATCCAACGCTTCGGCCACACGGTCGAGGGTGGACAGGCTGACGTTCTTTTCCCCGGCCTCGATGGCCACCAGCATGCGCCGGCTGACCCCGGACTTTTCCGAGAGCGCAGTCTGGCTCAGGTCGGCGGCGTGGCGCAGGCGACGAACGTTCTGGCTGACGTGCTGCAGGACCGAGGCCCGTTGTGGATTTTCTTTGTGCACTATATTGCTCAATGGGTGGGTGTGCGCAGTATACTGCCCAGCGTGCGGCGCATTGTGCGGTCCGTGCCTTTCCCTTGCAAGACCGAGCCGCCATGACCACGCCGAACTCCCCCTCGCGTTTCCACCGTTTCAGTAAAGCCGAGTGCATCCTGGTGTTTATCACCATGATCTGGGGCGGCACGTTTTTGCTGGTGCAGCATGCCATGACTGTCAGCGGACCGATGTTTTTCGTGGGCCTGCGCTTTGCGGCGGCGGCGATTGTGGTCGGGTTCTTTTCCTTGCGTACCCTGCGCGACCTGACGTTGTTCGAGCTGAAGGCAGGCGTGTTCATCGGCGTGGCGATCATGTTCGGCTACGGCCTGCAGACCATTGGCCTGCAGACGATCCTGAGCAGCCAGTCGGCGTTCATTACCGCGCTGTATGTGCCGTTCGTGCCGCTGCTGCAATGGCTTGTGCTGGGCCGGCGCCCGGGGTTGATGCCAAGCATCGGCATCATGCTGGCGTTTGCCGGGTTGATGTTGTTGACCGGTCCCGCCGGGGCTTCGCTGAATTTCAGCCCCGGGGAAATCGCCACCCTGATCGGTGCCGTGGCGATAGCGGCGGAAATCATTTTGATCAGTGCGTTCGCCGGGCAAGTGGACGTACGCCGGGTGACGGTGGTGCAACTGGCGACGGCGTCGCTGCTGTCGTTTTTGATGGTGGTGCCGATGGGCGAGGCACTGCCGGGGTTCTCCTGGCTGCTGCTGTTCAGCGCCGTGGGCCTGGGCCTGACCAGTGCGGTGATCCAGGTCGCCATGAATTGGGCGCAGCAAAGCGTTTCGCCGACACGGGCCACATTGATCTATGCCGGTGAGCCGGTGTGGGCCGGGGTAGTCGGGCGGATCGCCGGCGAGCGATTCCCGCCGATTGCCATGCTGGGGGCGGCGTTGATTGTGGTGGCGGTGATTGTGAGTGAGATCAAGACAAAAGGGCAAAAGGCCATCGAGTTGCAGGATGAGCGGGAACAGGAGCAACAGGGCTAGGGTCCGAAACAATGCCAAACGGGAGTTTTCGACCTACTTTGTAGGATCCTGCCACATGTTGCCGTTTGGTGATCGACAAAGCGGCACGTATGATGCATCCCAAACTCCCGCAGATTAGAAGCCTATGTCCCTGATAGTTCTACTGCTTCTGCCTTTTATCGGCAGCTGTCTGGCGGCCTTGCTGCCGCACAATGCACGTAACACCGAATCCCTGCTGGCTGGCCTTGTGGCCCTGGTCGGAACCGTTCAAGTCGCCCTGCTCTACCCCCAGATCGCCCACGGTGGCGTGATCCGCGAAGAATTCATGTGGTTGCCCAGCCTTGGGCTGAACTTCGTGCTGCGCATGGATGGGTTCGCCTGGTTGTTCTCGATGCTGGTGCTCGGCATCGGCGCGCTGGTGTCGCTGTATGCGCGCTACTACATGTCGCCGGACGATCCGGTGCCGCGTTTCTTCGCGTTTTTCCTGGCCTTCATGGGCGCCATGCTCGGGCTGGTGATTTCCGGCAACCTGATCCAGATCGTGTTCTTCTGGGAACTGACCAGCCTGTTCTCGTTCCTGTTGATCGGCTACTGGCACCATCGCGCCGATGCGCGTCGTGGTGCGTACATGGCCTTGATGGTCACCGGCGCTGGCGGCTTGTGCCTGCTGGCGGGCGTGATGCTGCTGGGACATATCGTCGGCAGCTATGACCTGGACCAGGTGCTGGCCGCCGGCGAGCAGATCCGCGCGCATTCGCTGTACCCGGTGATGCTCGCGCTGGTGCTGATCGGCGCCCTGAGCAAAAGCGCGCAGTTTCCGTTCCATTTCTGGCTGCCCCACGCCATGGCTGCACCGACCCCGGTGTCTGCCTATCTGCACTCGGCGACGATGGTGAAGGCCGGCGTGTTCCTGCTGGCCCGCCTGTGGCCGTCGCTGTCCGGCAGCGAAGAATGGTTCTGGATCGTCGGCGGTGCCGGCGCCCTGACCCTCCTCCTCGGCGCTTACTGCGCCATGTTCCAGAATGATCTCAAAGGCCTTTTAGCCTATTCCACCATCAGCCACCTCGGGCTGATCACCCTGCTGCTGGGCCTCAACAGCCCGCTGGCCGCCGTCGCCGCGGTGTTCCATATCCTCAACCACGCCACCTTCAAGGCCTCGCTGTTCATGGCGGCGGGCATCATCGACCACGAAAGCGGCACGCGGGACATCCGCAAGCTCAGTGGCCTGGTGCGCCTGATCCCGTTTACCGCGACCCTGGCGATGGTGGCCAGCGCATCCATGGCCGGCGTACCGTTGCTCAACGGTTTCCTGTCCAAAGAGATGTTCTTCGCTGAAACCGTGTTTATCTCATCGACCCAATGGGTGGAAATCGCCCTGCCCCTGATCGCGACCATCGCCGGTACGTTCAGCGTGGCCTACGCCCTGCGCTTTACCGTGGATGTGTTCTTCGGCCCGCCCGCCACCGACCTGCCCCACACGCCTCACGAACCCCCGCGCTGGATGCGTGCCCCGGTTGAGCTGCTGGTATTCACCTGCCTGCTGGTGGGCATCTTCCCGGCCCAGGTGGTCGGTTCGATCCTCGCCGCTGCGGCGCTGCCGGTGGTCGGCGGCGTGCTGCCGGAATACAGCCTGGCGATCTGGCATGGCTGGAATGCACCGATGATCATGAGCCTGGTGGCCATGTCCGGTGGCGTGGTGCTCTACCTGCTGCTACGCAAACAACTGAAGCGCGGGCGTTTCAAGTACCCGCCGGTCATCAGCTACTTCAACGGCAAGCGCGGCTTCGAGCGCAGCCTGGTGGTGATGATGCGCGGCGTGCGCAGGATCGAGAAACGCATCAGCACCAAGCGCCTGCAGACCCAATTGTTCCTGTTGGTGATCGTCGCGGTGATCGGCGCCATGATCCCGATGCTCAACAGCGGCCTCAGCTGGGGCGACCGCCCGAAGATCCCGGGCTCCATCGTGTTCGTCACCCTGTGGCTGCTGGCGATTGCCTGTGCCCTGGGCGCCGCCTGGCAAGCCAAGTACCACCGGCTCGCGGCCCTGACCATGGTCAGCGTGTGCGGCCTGATGACCTGCGTCACCTTCGTGTGGTTCTCGGCGCCGGACCTGGCGCTGACCCAGTTGGTGGTGGAAGTGGTCACCACCGTACTGATCCTGCTCGGCCTGCGCTGGCTGCCACGGCGGATCGAAGAAGTCTCGCCACTGCCCAGTTCGCTGCGCAAGGCGCGCATCCGTCGTCTGCGCGACTTCCTGCTCTCCACCGTGGTAGGCGGCGGCATGGCGCTGCTGTCCTATGCGATGCTGACGCGCCAGACGCCCAACGATATTTCCTCGTTCTACTTGAGCCGCGCCCTGCCCGAGGGCGGTGGCAGCAATGTGGTGAACGTGATGCTGGTGGACTTCCGGGGCTTCGATACCCTCGGCGAAATCACCGTGCTCGGCGCCGTGGCGCTGACGGTGTATGCCCTGCTGCGTCGTTTCCGCCCGTCCAAGGAAAGCATGGAGCTGCCGCCACAGCAGCGTCAACTGGCGCCGGACGTGGCCACCGACCTAGTCAACCCGCGCCAGGCCAGCGACACCGCCCTGGGCTTCATGATGGTGCCGGCGGTGCTGGTGCGCCTGCTGCTGCCGATTGCGCTGGTGGTGTCGTTCTACCTGTTCATGCGCGGCCACAACCAACCGGGCGGCGGGTTTGTCGCCGGCCTGGTGATGTCGGTGGCGTTTATCCTGCAGTACATGGTTGCCGGTACCCAGTGGGTCGAGGCGCAGATGAGCCTGCGGCCGATGCGCTGGATGGGCTTCGGCCTGTTCTCGGCGACGCTGACCGGGATCGGCGCGTTGTTTGTCGGCTACCCGTTCCTCACCACCCATACCTGGCATTTCAGCCTGCCGCTGCTGGGCGATATTCATGTTGCCAGCGCGTTGTTCTTCGATGTGGGCGTATACGCCATGGTCGTCGGCTCGACGCTGCTGATGCTCACCGCCCTCGGCCACCAGTCGGTGCGTGCGCATAAACCGAGCAACCAGGCCAAAGTAGTCGCCGCCACCGAAGGAGCCGCCTGATGGAAGAAGTCATCGCAATTGCCATTGGGGTCCTGGCGGCCTCCGGCGTCTGGTTGATCCTGCGGCCACGGACGTTCCAGGTGGTGATGGGCCTGTGCCTGTTGTCGTACGGGGTCAACCTGTTCATTTTCAGCATGGGCAGCCTGTTTATCGGCAAGGAGCCGATCATCAAGGACGGCGTGCCCCAGGACCTGCTCAATTACACCGATCCCCTGCCCCAGGCCCTGGTGCTTACGGCGATCGTGATCAGCTTCGCCATGACCGCGTTGTTCCCGGTGGTGCTGCTGGCGTCACGGGGCCTGACCGGCACTGACCATGTGGACGGCCGGGAGCCCAAGGAATGAATTGGGTCAACCAACTGATCGTCGCCCCCATCCTGCTGCCGTTGCTCACCGCCGCGCTGATGCTGATGCTCGGCGAAAAACGCCGCCCGCTGAAGGCCAGGATCAACCTGTTCTCCAGCGTCATTGGCCTGGGCATCGCGATCCTGCTGTTGTACTGGACGCAAAAAGGCGGCCCCGGCTCGATTGGGGTGTACCTGCCGGGCAACTGGCAGGTGCCGTTCGGCATCGTGCTGGTGGTCGACCAGCTCTCGGCGCTGATGCTGGTGCTCACCGGGATCATCGGCGTGAGCGCGCTGCTGTTCGCCATGGCCCGTTGGGACCGTGCCGGTACCAGTTTCCATGCGCTGTTCCAGATCCAGATGATGGGCCTGTACGGCGCGTTCCTCACGGCGGACCTGTTCAACCTGTTCGTGTTCTTCGAGGTGCTGCTGGCGGCGTCCTACGGCTTGATGCTGCACGGCTCGGGCCGGGCGCGGGTGTCGTCGGGGCTGCATTACATCGCGATCAACCTGCTGGCGTCGTCGCTGTTCCTGATCGGCGCGGCGATGATCTACGGCGTGACCGGCACGCTGAATTTCGCTGACCTGGCACTGAAAATCCCGCTGGTTCCCGAGGCGGATCGCGGCCTGCTGCATGCCGGTGCGGCGATCCTCGCCACCGCATTCCTGGCCAAGGCCGGCATGTGGCCGCTGAACTTCTGGCTGGCCCCCGCCTATTCCTCAGCCAGCGCGCCGGTGGCGGCGATGTTCGCGATCATGACCAAGGTCGGCGTGTACACCGTGCTGCGCCTGTGGACCCTGTTGTTCTCCGGCCAGGCCGGCGCATCGGCGTTGTTTGGCGGCGACTGGCTGGTGTACGGCGGCATGGCCACGATCATCTGCGCGGCGCTGGCGATGGTGGCGGCGCAGCGGCTCGAGCGCATGGCCAGCTTGAGCATCCTGGTCTCGGCCGGGATCCTGCTGTCGGCCGTTGGTTTCGCCCAGCCAAGCCTGACCGCCGGGGCGCTGTTCTATCTGGTCAGCTCCACCCTGGCGTTGAGTGCGCTGTTCCTGCTGGCCGAATTGATCGAGCGTTCGCGCTCGGCCAACGACCTGCCGCTGGATGAAGAAATCGACGCACTGCCCAAGGCCATGGAATCCCTGCATCCGCGTCCTGGCGTGAACCTGGATGACGAGCAGAAAGCCGTGGTCGGCCAGGTGATTCCCTGGACCATGGCCTTCCTCGGCTTGAGCTTTGTCGCCTGCGCCCTGCTGATCATCGGCATGCCGCCGCTGTCCGGGTTTATCGGCAAGCTGAGTTTGTTGAGTGCGCTGGTTAACCCGTTGGGCCTGGGTGTCAGTGTGGATGAACCCATTCGTCCCGCGGCCTGGGGGTTGGTGGCGCTGTTGATCCTCTCGGGCCTTGCCTCGCTGATCGCCTTCGCCCGCCTGGGTATCCAGCGCTTCTGGACCCCGGAAGAGCGCCCGTCGCCCTTGCTGCGCCGCTATGAGTGCGTGCCGATCTTCTTCCTGCTGGGCCTGAGCATCCTGCTGACCTTCAAGGCCGAGCCGCTGATGCGCTACACCCAGGCCACTGCCCAGAGCCTGAACAACCCGGAACACTACGTGATGGCGGTGATGGCCACGCGTCCGGTCCCCAGCCCCGAAGCCAAGACCGCCGCGCTGGAGGTTCAACCATGAAGCGCCTGTTGCCTGCCCCATGGTTGTCCCTCGCGTTGTGGTTGCTGTGGCTGGTGCTGAACCTGTCCGTCAGCCCCGGCAACCTGCTGCTGGGCGCGCTGCTGGGCTTTCTCGCGCCGCTGCTGATGGCGCCGCTGCGCCCGCTGCCGATCCGCATCCGCCGCCCTGGCGTGATCATCCGCCTGTTTTTCCTGGTCGGCCGCGATGTGATCGTCTCCAACCTGCAAGTGGCCTGGGGCGTGCTGATGTGCGGCTCACGCCCACCGCGTTCGCGCTTCGTCAAAATCCCCCTGGACCTGCGCGACGCCAATGGCCTCGCCGCCCTGTCGATGATCACCACCGTGGTCCCCGGCACCATCTGGTCGGAACTGGCCCTGGACCGCAGCATCCTGCTGCTGCACGTATTCGACCTGGAGGATGAAGCGCCGTTTATCGAGCACTTCAAGACCACCTACGAGCGGCCCCTGATGGAGATCTTCGAATGAGCGCCCTGCTCTCCAATGCGATCCTGTTCAGCCTGTTCCTGTTCTCCCTGGCCATGGTGCTGACCCTGATCCGCCTGTTCAAAGGCCCGTCGGCCCAGGACCGGGTCCTGGCGCTGGACTACCTGTACATTCTGGCGATGCTGATGATGCTGGTGCTGGGTATTCGCTATGCCAGCGACACCTACTTTGAAGCGGCGCTGCTGATTGCGCTGTTCGGCTTCGTGGGCTCGTTTGCCCTGGCCAAATTCCTGCTGCGTGGGGAGGTGATTGAATGATGCCGTTATGGATGGAAATCGTCGTCGCGGTGCTGCTGGTATTGAGCAGCGTGTTCGCACTGATCGGCGCGATTGGCTTGCTGCGCATGAAAGACTTCTTCCAGCGCATGCACCCGCCGGCGCTGGCCTCGACATTAGGTGCCTGGTGCGTGGCGCTGGCATCGATTATCTACTTTTCGGTGCTCAAGTCCGGGCCGGTGCTGCACGGGTGGCTGATTCCGATTTTGTTGGCGATCACCGTACCGGTGACCACGCTGCTGCTGGCCCGTACGGCGCTGTTTCGCAAGCGCATGGCCGGTGATGATGTACCGGCCGAGGTCAGCAGCCGCCGCTGAGCGCTGAGGCGAACACGGTTAAAAATGTGGGAGATGTCGAGCTTTAGCGAGGCTTCGATGGCGGCGGCACAGTTGGTAGAGGTGTTGGCTGAAACACCGCTATCGGGAGCAAGCCCCCTCCCACATTTGATTGCGGTTGACAGGTAGAAAGCAGCCCGGCTGTAGATCTCAAGGATACCGCCAATCCCCTGTGGGAGATGTCGAGCTTTAGCGAGGCTTCGAAGGCGGCGGCACTGTTGACAGGTATGTTGGCTGACCCACCGCCATCGGGAGCAAGTCGAATCGTCGCGCCGCCCCTCCCACACGGGATCGGGTGAGCCGCTCACTAAAACAGTGTGCAAAAAAACGCCCCGAACCAGTCGGGGCGTTTTTCATCCAGCGTTTGCCAATCAGGCCTGATCAGCCAACCGCCACGTCGTCCCGCCCTTTCCGTCTTCCAACACCACACCCATCGCGGTCAATTGGTCACGGATACGGTCGGACTCCGCCCAGTCCTTGTTGGTGCGAGCAGCCAAGCGCGCCTGGATCAACGCATCCACCTCAGCCGCATCCACACGGCCTTCGGCGCCGGCTTGCAGGAAGTCATCAGCCTCCATCTGCAACACGCCCAGCACACTCGCCAGTTCTTTCAAGCGCGCCGCCAGGCCCGCCGCTGCGTCGAGATCGCTCTCGCGCAGGCGGTTGATCTCGCGCACCATCTCGAACAGCACGGCGCAGGCTTCCGGTGTGCCGAAGTCGTCGTTCATCACTTCGGTGAAGCGTGCCACGAACGCTTCGCCGCCGGCCGGCGCCACGGATGGCAGGCCTTTCAACGCGTGGTAGAACCGCTCCAGGGCGCCCTTGGCGTCCTTGAGGTTGTCTTCCGAGTAGTTGATTGCGCTGCGGTAGTGGCTGGACACCAGCAGGTAACGCACCACTTCCGGGTGGTACTTTTCCAGCACGTCGCGGATGGTAAAGAAGTTGTTCAAGGACTTGGACATCTTCTCGCCATTGATGCGGATCATGCCGCAGTGCATCCAGGCGTTGGCGTAGGTCTTGCCGGTGGCGGCTTCGCTCTGGGCGATTTCGTTTTCGTGGTGCGGGAACTCGAGGTCGCTGCCGCCGCCATGAATGTCGAAGGTCTCGCCCAGGCAGCAGGTGGACATCACCGAGCATTCGATGTGCCAGCCCGGACGCCCGGCGCCCCATGGCGATTCCCAGCTCGGCTCGCCGGGCTTGGTGCCTTTCCACAGCACGAAGTCGAGCGGATCCTGCTTGGCTTCGTCGACTTCGATGCGCGCGCCGATGCGCAGGTCTTCGATTTTCTTGCGCGACAGCTTGCCGTAGCCCATGAACTTGGCGACGCGGTAGTACACGTCGCCGTTGCCAGGAGCGTAGGCGTAACCCTTGTCGATCAAGGTCTGGATCATGGCGTGCATGCCGGGGATGTGGTCCGTGGCACGCGGTTCCATGTCCGGCTTGAGGATGTTGAGGCGCGCCTCGTCCTCGTGCATGGCGGCGATCATGCGCTCGGTCAGCGCGTCGAACGACTCGCCGTTCTCGTTGGCGCGGTTGATGATCTTGTCGTCGATGTCGGTGATGTTGCGCACATAGGTCAAGTCATAGCCGCTGAAACGCAACCAGCGGGTCACCAGGTCGAAGGCAACCATGCTGCGGCCGTGGCCGATGTGGCAGTAGTCGTACACGGTCATGCCGCACACGTACATGCGCACCTTGTTGCCATCCAGCGGCTTGAAGACTTCTTTGGTCTTGCTGAGTGTGTTGTAGATCGTTAGCACGACAGTTCCTTAAGACAGAATCACTGGCCCCACGAATCACGCAAGGTCACGGTACGGTTGAATACCGGCTGACCAGGTTTCGAGTCCTTGATATCCGCGCAGAAGTAGCCTTCGCGCTCGAACTGGAAACGGTCTTCCGGCTGTGCGTCGCCCAAAGAGGGTTCGGCACGACAACCGGTGAGCACTTGCAGGGAGTCAGGGTTGATGTTGTCGAGGAAGCTGGCGCTGTCTTCGGCCTTTTCAGGATTCGGCGAACGGAACAGGCGATCGTACAGGCGCACTTCGCACTCGATGCTGGCAGCGGCCGGCACCCAGTGGATCACGCCCTTGACCTTGCGGCCTTCAGGGTTCTTGCCCAGGGTTTCCGGGTCATAGGAGCAACGCAGTTCGACGATGTTGCCCTCGGCGTCCTTGATCGCTTCGTCGGCGCGGATCACGTAGCTGCCGCGCAGGCGCACTTCGCCGTTCGGCTCCAGGCGCTTGTAGCCTTTTGGCGGCTCTTCCATGAAGTCATCGCGGTCGATGTAGATTTCACGGGCGAACGGCAGCTTGCGCACGCCGAGTGCTTCGTTCTGCGGATGACGCGGCAGTTCGAGGTGGTCGACCTTGTCTTGCGGGTAGTTGGTGATCACGACTTTCAACGGACGCAGCACGCACATGGCCCGTGGCGCGTTCGCGTCGAGGTCCTGGCGGATGCTGAACTCGAGCATGCCGTAGTCGACCACACCGTCTGAGCGGTTGGTGCCGACCATCTCGCAGAAGTTGCGGATCGACGCCGGGGTGTAGCCACGGCGGCGGAAGCCCGACAGGGTCGACATGCGTGGGTCGTCCCAGCCATTGACGTGCTTTTCATCCACCAGTTGCTTGAGCTTGCGCTTGCTGGTGATGGTGTAGTTGAGGTTCAGGCGGCTGAATTCGTACTGACGCGGGTGCGCCGGGACCGGCAGGCTGTCGAGGAACCATTCGTACAGCGGGCGATGGCTCTCGAACTCCAGGGTGCAGATGGAGTGGGTGATGCCTTCGATGGCGTCCGACTGGCCGTGGGTGAAGTCGTAGTTCGGGTAGATGCACCACTTGTCGCCGGTCTGGTGGTGATGGGCGTGGCGGATGCGGTACATGATCGGGTCGCGCAGGTTCATGTTCGGCGAGGCCATGTCGATCTTGGCGCGCAGCACGCGGGCGCCGTCCGGGAACTCACCGGCGCGCATGCGGGCGAACCAGTCGAGGTTCTCTTCTACGGAGCGGTCGCGGAACGGGCTGTTCTTGCCCGGTTCGGTCAGGGTGCCACGGTATTCCTTGGCCTGCTCGGGGGTCAGGTCGTCGACGTAGGCCTTGCCGGCCTTGATCAGCTCGACGGCCCATTCGAACAGCTGGTCGAAGTATTTGGAGGCATAGCGCACTTCACCGGACCATTCGAAGCCCAGCCACTTGATGTCGCTTTCGATGGCGTCGATGTATTCCTGGTCTTCCTTGGCCGGGTTGGTGTCGTCGAAACGCAGGTGCGTGACGCCACCGAACTCCTGGGCCAGGCCGAAGTTCACACAGATCGACTTGGCGTGACCGATGTGCAGGTAGCCGTTGGGCTCTGGCGGGAAGCGGGTGACGATCTGCGTGTGCTTGCCCGAATCCAGGTCCGCCTGGATGATCGGGCGCAGGAAGTTGACCGGGACGGCAGGTCCGGCCTTGGAATTCGAGGTAGGGTCGACAGTGGGCTTGCTCATAGGATCCTTGAACAGACAGGTTCGTGGCCGGTTGGGGCCAGATAAAACAAAGGCGATATCATAGCTGATGCTGTCAAGACACTGACAGGTCACGACCAAAAACTGCTGCTTTAATTAACCAGGCGGTAAAAAACCACCTCGAAATTCCTGCCGGGCACGCTAAACTGCGCGCCTTGGCCGCCGTTTAGCCAGACAGGTAAGGCGCCCCAGGCGTCCAAACCCACGAATTCCCTGAAAAGAGTAGTGAACATGACTCAAGTCAAACTGACCACCAACCACGGTGACATCGTCATCGAGCTGAACGCCGAGAAAGCGCCGATCACCGTCGCCAACTTCATCGAGTACGTTAAGGCCGGCCACTACGAAAACACGGTTTTCCACCGTGTCATCGGTAACTTCATGGTCCAGGGCGGCGGTTTCGAGCCTGGCATGAAAGAAAAGAAAGACAAGCGCCCAAGCATCCAGAACGAAGCGGACAACGGCCTTTCCAACGACAAGTACACCGTCGCCATGGCCCGTACCATGGAGCCGCATTCGGCCTCCGCGCAGTTCTTCATCAACGTGGCCGACAATACCTTCCTGAACCACAGCGGCAAGAACGTACAGGGCTGGGGCTACGCCGTGTTCGGTAAAGTCACCGAAGGCCAGGACGTAGTCGACAAGATCAAAGGCGTGTCGACCACCTCCAAGGCCGGTCACCAGGACGTTCCGGTCGAAGACGTGATCGTCGAGAAAGCCGAGATCGTTGAGTGATATTACTGATTTCAGATTTGCATCTGGAAGAGGAGCGCCCGGACATTACCCGGGCGTTTCTGGATCTGCTCCACAACCGCGCCCGTGGCGCCCAGGCGTTGTACATTCTGGGGGACTTCTTTGAAGCCTGGATTGGCGACGATGGGATGACGCCCTTCCAGCGTTCGATCTGCGAGGCTCTGCGCGAGCTGAGCGACAGCGGTACCCCGATTTTTATCATGCATGGCAACCGCGACTTCCTGCTCGGCAAGGCGTTCTGCAAAGCGGCAGGCGCCACCTTGCTCAAGGACCCGAGTGTCGTGCAGCTCGCAGGCGAACCCGTGCTGTTGATGCACGGCGACAGCCTCTGCACCCGCGACCTTGGCTACATGAAGCTGCGGCGCATCCTGCGTAATCCCATCGTGCTGTTTATCCTGCGTCACCTGCCGTTGCGCACCCGCCATCGGCTGGCGCGCAAGCTGCGCAGTGAAAGCCGTGCGCAAACGCGCATGAAGGCCAACGACATTGTCGATGTCACGCCCGAGGAAGTGCCGCGGGTGATGCAGCAGTTCGGCGTGCGCACCCTGGTCCACGGCCACACGCATCGCCCGGCGATCCATAAACTGCAGATTGGCGACCAGGCGGCCAAGCGCATTGTGCTGGGGGATTGGGACAAGCAGGGCTGGGCGTTGCAGGCGGACGAGCAAGGCTTTCAGTTGGCGGCGTTTGACTTCGTCAATCCGCAGCTGGCGTTGCCTGGCGCCTGATCCTCAAACACCACTGATCCAATGTAAACAGAGATCAAATGTGGGAGGAGGCTTGCCCCCTCCCACACTTGATTGCATTTCAGTCTTTGCCAATCAGTGCCCCGAAGCAGCCGGCCCCGCTTTTGCGGTAAACGGCGGCTTCGCCAGCCATACCAGCAGCATCAACCCCATGAACATCCACCCCAGCAACGTGAAGTAATCCACGGTGGACATCATGTACGCCTGGCTGGTGAGGATCTGGTCCAGTTGCGCGTAGGCCTTGTGCCCTGCCCCACCGAGCGCCTGCAGCGCGTCGCGGGTGGCCGAGTCATAGGTGGTCATGTTCTCGCTCATGTACGCATGGTGCTGGTCCGCCCGGCGGATCCAGATCCAGGTGGTCAGCGAGGCCGCAAAGCTGCCGCCCAGGGTCCGCAGAAAGGTCGCAAGACCGGCGCCGTCGGCAATCTGGTGCGGTGGCAGGTCGGACATCAGGATGCTCAAGGTCGGCATGAAGAACAGCGCCACGCCGATGCCCATGAACAACTGCACCAGGGCAATGTGGGTGAAGTCCACCTCATTGGTGAAGCCCGCGCGCATAAAGCAGCTCAAGCCGATCGCCAGGAACGCCAGGCCCGCCAGCAGGCGCAGGTCGAACTTGTGCGCGTACTTGCCCACGAACGGTGACATCAGCACCGGCAGGATGCCGATCGGCGCCACCGCCAGGCCGGCCCAGGTGGCGGTGTAGCCCATCTGGGTTTGCAGCCACTGCGGCAGGATCAGGTTGATGCCGAAGAAGCCCGCGTAGCCGAGGATCAACACAATCGTGCCGATGCGAAAGTTACGGTAGGCAAACAGCCGCAGGTTGACCACCGGGTGCTTGTCGGTCATTTCCCAGATGATGAACACCGCCAGGGCAATCACCGAAATCGCCGCGCCCACAATGATGAAGTTGGATTCGAACCAGTCCAGGTCGTTGCCCTTGTCGAGGATGATCTGCAACGCGCCGACGCCCACGATCAGGCTCAACAGCCCGACGTAATCCATCGGCTGGTAGCTGGTGGTCACCGGGCGCTTCTTCAATTGCGCACGCACCACCATCACCGCAAAGATGCCGATGGGGACGTTGATAAAGAAGATCCACGGCCAGCTGTAGCTGTCAGTGATCCAGCCACCGAGGATCGGCCCTGCAATCGGCGCCACCACCGTGACCATCGCCAGCAACGCCAGGGCCATGCCACGCCTCGCCGGCGGGTAGACCGCGATCAGCAGGGTCTGGGTCATCGGGTACAACGGCCCGGCCACCAGGCCTTGCAGCACCCGAAAGCCGATCAACTCGGGCATCGAAGTGGAAATACCACAGAGGAACGAGGCCAGCACAAACAGCATGGTGGCCCACAGGAACAGCTTCACTTCGCCAAACCGCCGGCTCAACCAACCGGTCAGCGGCAAGGCGATGGCGTTGCTCACCGCAAACGAGGTGATCACCCAGGTGCCCTGCTCCGAACTCACGCCGAGGTTGCCGGAAATGGTCGGCAAGGCCACGTTGGCGATGGTGGTGTCGAGCACCTGCATAAAGGTCGCCAGCGACAGGCCAATGGTGGCCATCAACAGGCTGGGCGGCGTGAAGGAGGCGTTATTGCTCATCAGCGCTGCACAGCCTTGGGCGCGGCGATGCTGTTGGCATGGATCAACTCGGTGATCATGGCGTCAGCCTCGGCCAATTGGCGGTCGTACACGTTGGTGGTGAAGGTCGCCTTCTGCGGCGCCTGTTGCGCCAGCACCGGGCCGCTCTGGTCATGCAGGTCGACATTGACGACAGTGCTCAGGCCGACCCGCAGCGGGTGCTTGGCCAGTTCTTCGGCATTGATGTGGATGCGTACCGGCACCCGTTGCACGATCTTGATCCAGTTACCGGTGGCGTTCTGCGCCGGCAGCAGGGCAAACGCACTGCCGGTGCCGGCGCCAAGGCTATCCACGGTGCCGCTGAATTTCACGTCGCTGCCGTAGATGTCCGACTCGATGTCCACCGGCTGGCCAATGCGCATGTCGCGCAGTTGGGTTTCCTTGAAGTTGGCGTCGATCCACAGCTGGTTCAGCGGGATCACCGCCATCAACGCCGTACCCGGCTGCACGCGCTGGCCCAGTTGCACGGTGCGCTTGGCCACGTAGCCGGTGACCGGCGCGATCAAGGTGCTGCGCGCATTGGCCAGGTAGGCCTGGCGCAGTTGCGCGGCGGCGGCCTGCACGTCCGGGTGGGACGAGATCACGGTGTCATCCACCAGCGCATTGCTGGTCTTGAGTTGCTGCTCAAGGTTGGTCAGCGCGTTTTTCGCAGCGGTCAGGCTGTCACGGGCGTGGGACAGTTCTTCCTGGGAAATCGCGCCGCCCTGGGCCAGGGTCTTGCGACGATTGAAGTTGTCCTGGGCAGTTTGCACATCGGCTTTCTGTGCGTTGACCTGGGCTTTCATGCCATCGACGTTGCTGTACAAGCCCCGCACCTGGCGCACGGTGCGGGCCAGGTTGGCCTGGGCACTTTGCAGGCCGACGGCGGCGTCGTTGGGGTCGAAGTTGATCAGCACCTGGCCTTCGTGGACCAGGTCGCCATCGTCCGCGCCGATGCTGACCACGGTGCCGGTGACCAGCGGGGTGATTTCCACCACGTTGCCGTTCACATAGGCGTCGTCGGTGCTCTCGTTGAAGCGCCCGTAGAATTCATACCAGCCCCATACGCCCACGACACCGAGGATGACGATCAGCGCGAGGCCGATCAGCATGACCTTGCGTTTGCGTGGGTTGTTGTCTTTGGGTTGTTCTGTAGCGGTGGTGTTTTCGGCAGTGGCCATGACAAATACCTCAAATTATTCCGTGCGGGTGGCTGGGGTGGTCGACGCCACGTTGTCGGCGCTGTATCCGCCACCCAGGGCCTGCATCAATTGAATCGACAGATCGATTTGCCCGGCATTCAGGGTCGCCAGCTGACGCTGGGCCTGCAGCAATTGCTGCTCGATGCTGAGCACGTCCAGGTAGTTACCGACCCCTGAGCCGTAGCGCTGGACCACGGTGTCGTAGGACTGCTGGGCAATGTCCGTGGCGTGTTGCTGGGCCTGGATCTGCCGACCGGTTTCGCGCAGTTGCGAAAGGGTGTTGCCGATATCGCCCAAGGCCTGCACCAGGGTCTTGTTGTACTGGGCCACGGCCAGGTCGTAGTCGGCATCGCGCGCATCGAGGTCGGCGCGCAGGCGGCCGCCATCGAAGATCGGCAGCGAGATCGTCGGCGCAATGTTGAAGAAGCGGCTGGCCGAGCCGAACATCGCATCCCCCAGCAACGACTCGGCCCCGGCGCTCGCGCTGAGGTTGAGGTTCGGGTAGAAGCGCGTCTTGCTGGCGGCGATGTCCTTGCTCGCAGCCTCGACTCGCCAGCGCGCGGCGATCAGGTCCGGGCGGCGGCCCAGCAGCTCGGCGGGCAACACCGAAGGCACGGCGACAGCGGCGGGCTTGAGCACATTCGGACGGGCCAGTTCGCCGCCTCGGTCCGGGCCTTTGCCGAGCAATACGGCGAGGGCGATCTTGGCGCTCTGCAGTTGCTTGTCGGCATCGATCAATTGCGACTGGGAGCTGGCTTCCAGGCTTTCGGTCTGCTGGTACTGGTACTGGCTGTCGATGCCCGCAGCGAGGCGGCGCTTGCTCAGGTCGAGCATTTGCCGGGTGCGCTTGAGGTCATCGCCGGCCAGGTCGCGCACGATGTGCGCCTGGCCCAGGTCGCTGTAGGCCTTGGCCACATCGGCAGCGAGGGTCAGGCGCGCGGCCTGTTGGTCGACTTCGGCGGCGCGGGCCTGGCCCAGCGCGGCTTCCCAGGCGGCGCGCTGGCCACCCCAGAGGTCGAAGTTGTAATTGAAGCTGGCGCCGATATTACGCACGGTCGAGTAGGCATCGCCCTCGCCGCGCGGGTCCTGGTCCTTGGCCAGGCGTGAACGGCTCACGCCGGCGCTGGCATCCAGGGTCGGCATGCGTGCGGCATTCGCGGCATAGGCGGCGGCTTCGGCCTGATGGGCACGGGCGCTGGCGACTTGCATGTCGGGGCTGTTTTGCAGGGCTTCCTGGATCAGGCCGTCGAGCTGCGGGTCGCCGAGGTTTTTCCACCAGTCGGCGCTGGGCCAGGCGGCACTCGACAGGGTCACCCCGCTCAGGGATTTACCGGTCTGCAAGGTGTTGGCGTCGAGGCGCCGGCCCTGGGTGTCGAGGCCGCTGTAGTTGGCGCAACCGGCCATGCTCATGGCCACGAGCACCAGGCAAAGGGCACGTGTGTTCATGCTTTACCTACCCGCTGCAGGGTGATGGGATCACCGGCAGCTATCAGAATTTTCTTGAGAATCCGTTCCAGGGTTTCCAGCTCGCCAGCCTCAAGTACGCCCGCCAGTTGGTTCAACGCCTGGGCGCCTATGTGCGGCAGCATGTCTGCCAGGCGCTGGCCGTCGGCAGTCAGCACCAACTGGACCTGGCGGCGGTCCTGCTCGGAGCGTTTGCGGTCCAGCAGGCCTTTCTGCTCGAGGCGGTCGAGCATGCGGGTCATCGAACCGCTGTCCAGGGACAGGTTGCGGCACAGTTCGGCCGGGGTGTCGACGCCGAACTGGGCCATGATGATCAGCACCTTGAACTGCGCGGCCGTGATGCCGTGGGGTTCCATGTGGGTGTCGATGATGCGGTCCTTGAGGAGCGCCGCACGGCCCAGCAACAGCCCGAGGTGGCAGTTGTGGAAGTTTTCAGGGGTGAAGTGGGGCATCGGAAGTCACCTTATTACTGCCTAGGCAGTGAATGTATGACGAGATGTTACTGCCTAGGCAGCTAAAGTCAAATGGAATAATTAGCTTGCTTGCTAATGTGGGAGGGGGCTTGCCCCCGATAGCGTTGGGTCAGTCACTGATGTGTTGACTGAACGACTGCTATCGGGGGCAAGCCCCCTCCCACATTTTGTACCGCGAAAGGATCTAGAAATCGCGCTTGTAGAAGATGTCGAGGGAACTGGCCACGCCACTCGCCACTTCCAGGTACACCTTCTTGCTCAGCAGGTAGCGCAAGGCAATGGTGCTGGCCGGTTCGAACACCCCTACCCCGTAACGCAGGCTGAGTTTCTCGGTGATCTTGCCGCTGGCCACCACGGCCGTATTGTTGCCGCTGCCCTGGGTGTCGAGGTCGAAGTCGCGAATCCCCAGTTTGTTGGCAAGATCCGAGGTGACCCCGGCGCTGCCCATCAGGCCAAGGCCGAGGGCGGCCTGGGCGAGCATGTTGTTGTCTTCGCCAGTAGAACTCAGCGGACGGCCCAGCACCAGGTAGGACAGCGCCTGTTCCTGGCTCATGGCCGGTTCCGAGAAGATCTGCGTGGTGGGCTGCTCGGCGCTGCCGCTGAGGCGGATACCGGCGACGACATCGTCGGTCTTGCGGATCGCTTCGATATCCAGGTATGGCTGGTCGAGCGGCCCGGCGAACAGCAGGCGTGCGCGGCGCACATCCAGGCGCTGGCCATAGGCACGGTAGCGGCCGTCGTTGAGCCACAACTCGCCACGGGTGTCCATGTTGTCGCCGATGTGCACATGGCCCTGCACCTTGGCGGTGAGGCCGAAGCCCGAGAAGTTGAGCTGGTCTTCGCCCACCGCCACGTCGATATCCATGGCCATGGCCATCGGTGGCTTGCCCTCTTCGGTCTGGCTGCCGACGATCACGGTGTCATCCGAGACCTTGACGGTGGACGGCGGCAGTTCGCGCACGGTGATGTCACCGCGGGGGATCCGCACCTTGCCGGCAATCGCCAGTTTGTCGTTCTTCAGGCTGATCTTCAGGTCCGGGGCCACTTCGAGCACCGCATAGGGCTCCACCGTGACCGGCAGTTGCGAGCCTTGCAGGCTGAGGTCCACCACCAGGGCCTGGCCCCAGTCGACCTGGCCCTTGAGGCTGCCCTGCCCGGCCTTGCCACTGCGCCATGCGCCATTCAATTGCACACTTTCACCGGCGATCAGCGCCTGCACGTTCAGGCCTTCAAGGCTGATGGGCAGCTCTGGCCCGGAGACTTCACCGCCCACCAGGTTGACGTTACCGTTGACCTGCGGCGCCAGCAGGCCACCGGCGATCCGGCCGCTGCCGTTGAGCTTGCCGCTGAGTTTCTCGACCATCGGCACAAACGGCCGCGCCACGGCGAGATCCAGACCGGTCAGGCTGAAATTGCCGCTGATCGGCTTGTTTTTCGGCAATGGGTTGATCTGCGCCTGCAACAGCAACTCGCCGAGCTTGCCGCCTCGGAAGTTCAGCTGGGTGTCGATGCGTTTGGGGTTGAGGGTGGTTTCCAGCGTGAGGGTGTCGTAGGGGAAATCCAGCCACTGGTCCTTGTCCTTGACCCGCAGGGTGCCGCCGCTGGCATCCACCGCGACCACGCCTTTGGGACCGCTGTCGGGAAGGTCCAGTTGGACGTCGGCGTTGAGCTTGCCCTGCCAGGCGAAGTCCTTGGGCAGAAACGCCGCCAGGCTGTCGATGGGGAATTGCTTGAGGTGGTAGCGCAATTTGGGTTCGGGCATCAGGCGCTGGTCTTCACCACACAGGCTGGCCGCACCGGAGACCCAGCAGTGGGCCGCGAAGGTCAACTTGCCGTCGGCCATGCGCTCGATTTTTGCCGGCGCTTGCAGCTTCCAGTCCTGGCCACCCGCCTGCACATCGCCACTGGCCAGGCGACCGCGCCAGTTGCCTTTGTCGAGGTTGCCATCCAGGGCCAGGGCCAGTTTGACCAAGGGGCCGGCCAGGTCGAGTTGGACCTTCTGGCTCCTGATATCGCCCTGGGCGCTGGCGGTGAGCGTGCCCACCTGGGTGTCACCGCTTTGAATGCCGCTGCCCTTGAGGTCGATTTTCCCGCGCTGGGCACTGTCCAGCGTCGCGCCCAGGCTCAGGCTTTGCAGGCGATTATCGGCGAACGCCAGTTGCTGGCCCTTGAGGTCGAGTTGGCCTTGGGGCGCCTTGAGGCTGCCGGCCACGTCGAGTCGGCCATTGACCTGCCCACGCAATTGCGGCCACAGCTGGGCCAGGCGCGCCAGCTTGATATCGATCTGCCCGGCCAGGCGTTGCTGCAGGCTGCCGCTGCCGTTGATGCGGTTGTCGCCCAGGCGGACATCCAGGTTGGCCAGGGTCCATTGCTCGCCCGCGCCCTCGGCCTTGGCCGCCAGCACGGCGGTTTGCCCACGCAGGCGGCCCTTGAGGTCGAGGTCGGCGTTGAGCTTGAGCTGCTCGTTTTTGAATTCACCTTTGCTGCGCAAGGGGCCAGCCAGCGTGCCCGGCAATTCCGCCACCCAGTACGCCGGGTTCAGCGCCGACAGGTCCAACGCGGTATCCCACGCAATACCATCGGCAAATTGCAGGTTCAAATGCCCTTCGGCCTTGCCTTGGCCGGCAGTCAGCTTCAGCTCAGGCAGGAAGACTTGCGTAAGGTCGCCACTGAACGGCGTGACCAGATTGAATTTGCCCGCCGGGCCGTCCAGGTCGGCCTTGAGGTTGCCGAGGTAGTTGCCGTCTTTGTAGGAAACCTCACCGTTGAAGGTGCGCAACACCACCTGTGGCTCGTCGATCAGCGGGTAGAGGCGATGCCAGGGAAAGTCCAGCCAGTCGATCCTGGCCTCGGCGCTGAAGCCTTGTTGCCAGTCCAACTGCGCCGTGAGCTTGAGGCTTTGTTTGTCGCCGGCATTCAGGTCCAGGCCGGCGATCTGCGCGCCCTTGGCGTCGACCTTGCCTTGCAGCAGCAGGTCCACCGGGCCTTTTTCCGCCGGCAGTATGGCCTTGCCCAGCAGTTGGTAGCCGCTGCTCAGGTCGCCCTTGGCGGTGAGGTCCAGTTGATTGAGCTGCAGGGTGTCGGGCAGATCGGCGCTGGGTTTGAAGCCATCGGCGGTGATATGCACCTGGGCCGGGAGGTTGTCCACCAGGGGTTGCAGCTCGCCCTTGAGTTTGGCCGGCAGGTAGCCGCTGCTGTCGGCGTCGAGCCTGAGGGTCTTGAGCAGGTCGCCCTCGACCTTGAGCGCCACCGTCCACGGCGCGCCGCCGGGGGCGTAGGGCAGGCTCAGGTTGCCGCTGGCGGTCAGCGGCCAGTCGCCGCTGGGTTGCAACAGGCCGTTCAGGTCCAGCACCAGGCCGTCCCGTTGCAGGTGCACCGCGTCAATCTGCATGCCGGCGGCGGTCCAGTGCGCGGCCAGTTGCAGGCCCTTGAGTTGTTCGCTGCCGTTAAGCAGCAGGCTGCCGACACGAACGTCGCCCAACTGAATGGAAACGGGTAGCTTCAGGTCCGGCAACTGAATCGGCCCACTGCTCTCTTCAGTGCTCGGCGCGACGTCCAGGCGGACTTGCTCCACGTCCAGGCGATTGATGCACAGGGTCATGCGCAACAGGCACGCCGGCGACCAGTCAAACGTCGGCGCATCGAGTTCGACGCGACTGCCGTCCTGCGCCCACAGCAGATGATCGGCGCGCCACTGGCCGCCCAGACGGCCGTGGAAATTCTCTACGCTCAAACCCGGTACACGCTCCAGCGCCCAGCGACTGCCCGCCTGGGTGCCGAGGACTGCCCACAGGGCCAGCAACAGCACGACAAGGGTGGCCAACACGGCCAGCCCCGCTATTTTCACACCACGCATCACAGCTCAGGCCCCATGGAAAAGTGCAATCGAACGCCGCCCGGGTCTTCCAGGGCGTGGGCCAGGTCCAGGCGGATCGGCCCGACCGGCGAGACCCAGCGGATGCCGACACCCACACCGGTCTTCAAGCTGGGCAACTCCAGGGAGTTGAACGAGTTGCCCTGGTCGATAAAGGTCGCAATCCGCCATTTTTCGGCGATGGAATATTGATACTCGGCACTCAGGGCCACCATGTAGCGGCCGCCGATACGGTCGCCCCGGTCATTCTCCGGCGACAGGGTCTGGTACTCGTAGCCGCGCACGCTCTGGTCGCCACCGGCGAAGAACCGCAGCGATGGCGGCACCGACTTATAGCCGTTGGTGGCACTGCCGCCGACCTGGGCCCGCGCCAGGAAGCGGTGGTTGTCCCACAGGGTGGTCAGGCCCTTGACCATGGCCGTGCCGTATAACAGGTTGGTGTCGGAGCCCAACCCTTCCTTGGCCACCTTGCTGTCGAATTGCAGGCGGTAGCCGTTGTGGGGGTCGATGCGGTTATCGCTGCGCAGGTAGGAATAACTCACACCCGGCATCACCAGGTTACTGAGGCCCGAGTCATTGCCCAGGCGGTATTCTTCGCGCTGGTATTTGAGCGAGATCACCCGGGTCCAGCCACTGGGCAACTTGCTGTGCCATTCGGGCCCTAGGGTGAGCAATTTACTCAAGGTGTCGGTGTTGGCGATTTCTTCATTCTGGTAACCGCCGGCGAAACGCAGTTTATCGGTGAGCGGCGGGTCCAGCGGGATGTCGTACCACAACCCGACGTTCTGCCGTGGCGCCGACAACTCGGCTTCCCAGCCATAGCTGTGGCCCTGGGGATTGACCCAGTGGCGTGTCCAGTTGGCCTTGCCGCGCGGGCCGACGTCGGTGGAGAAGCCCAGGCCCAGGCCCATGGTGCGTGGCTTGCGGGTCTCCAGGTTGACGGCCACCGGGATCACGTCATTGGCCGAAGCCGCGGGTGCGGCGTCGACGCGCACGCCTTCGAAAAAGCCGCTGGCTTGCAGGTTCTGGTTGAGTTCGGCGATCAGTTCGGAATCGTAGGGGGCGCCACTTTTAAACGGCACCATGCGTTGCAGCAGCTCTTCGTCAAACGGCGTATCGCCGGCAAAGCTGACCTTGCCCAAGGTGTAGCGCGGGCCGCTGTCATAGATGAGTTCGATATCGGCGACACCGGCCTGGGGGTCTACCGAGAGTTTCTGGTGAGTGAAGCGCCCGCTGAAAAAGCCGTAGCGCGAGGCCTGGTTCTGGATCAGACGCTTGGCGTCTTCGTAGTGGCCGTGGTTGAGCACGGCGCCGGATTTGAGGTCGTCGCTGGCGGGCACGCGAAAGGCCTTGAGGTCCGCGGCCGGGCCGTCGACCCGAATGGTCACGTTGCGCAGATGCACCGGTGCGCCGGGATCGATGGTGAGGATCAGGCGCGGGTTCTTACCGCCCTTCACATCACTTTCGATCCGGGGCTGATAGAAACCTAAAGCCTGGGCGGCTTTGCGCGCCTGCTCTTCGGCCCCACGGCTGAACCGCAGCAAGGCGTCTTCGTCACGCTCGCCCACCCCGCCGATATAGCCTTCGATATTGGCTTTCAACGCGTCGTTTTTTGGCTTGATCCGCACGTCCAATTCGCTTTGCGCGAATGCGCCGCAGCTTGTGAACAGCAGAACCAAGCCGCTGGTAAATCTTCCTGGAAACTTCATAGGCGCGGATGCTACACGAGCTGGGGAGAAACTTAGAACTCAGAGGATTCTGAAAAATTCTGCGCTAAGCCGTTGCAGCATGTAACACCTGCGGATTGGGGTGGAAAAATACGTGCTCCAGAATCGGTCCTACCGCCACTTCGCCGATCTCCTCATAGCCCTGGCGCTTGTAGAACTCCAGATAGCGCGAATTCCCCGTGTCCAACACCACACCGGACGAGTGCGGGTCTTCAGCGCACCAATTATGTACCGCCTCCAGCAGCTGTTCACCGTAGTGCTTGCCCTGGAATTGCGGATGAATGCCCAGCAGCGGCAACACATGCACCGACTCGTTGGGCAGGCAGGCCATCACCGCATAGTGGTAGTCCAGGTAGCGCCGGGTGCCGCGCACGCCGGTGCTCAGCCACATGCGCAATTGCCAGGCCCAGCTTTCGGTAATCCCCAGGCGCCGCTGCGGTGGCGCGATCAGCGCGATGCCGATCAGGCGGTCGTTGACGAACAGGCCGATGGCGGGAAGTTTCTGGAAGAAATGCTGCTTGACCAGTTCGCGCACGGTGGCACGTACCCGCTGTTCATAACCTGCGCGTTCCGCCTCGAAGATGTAGGCAAACGTCGGCTCATGCCGATAGGCCTGGTACAGCAGCGAGCGTGCTTCGCGGGAGTAGCCGCTGTTGAGCAGGCGAACTTCGCCAATGGCAGTGTCAGTCATACAGTCAATCTCCCTGGGCGCCACTCAATAGATGGCGTTCTTATGGGTACGAACCTACGCAGCACCAGTCGTTCCCAGACATTAGCAGTGCATCTGTCCTACCGCCACGCTGGCCCCCGTCCGACTTGTCCGCTAGCATCGCCCTTTTGCCAGACTGGACCGCCGACCATGAAAATCGTCTCCTTCAATATCAACGGGCTGCGCGCCCGCCCTCATCAGCTGGCGGCACTGATTGAAAAACACCAACCCGACGTGATCGGCCTGCAGGAAACCAAGGTCCACGACGACCAGTTCCCCCTGGCCGAAGTGCAGGCCCTGGGCTATCACGTGTACTACCACGGGCAAAAAGGCCACTACGGCGTAGCGCTGCTCTCGCGCAAGGAAGCCTTGAGCGTGCACAAGGGCTTTGCCAGCGATGAAGAAGACGCCCAGCGCCGTTTTATCTGGGGCACCTTCGCCGATGAAAACGGCCAGCCGGTGACCATCATGAACGGCTATTTCCCACAAGGTGAAAGCCGCGACCACCCGACCAAGTTCCCCGCCAAGCAGCGCTTCTACGCAGATTTGCAGCACCTGCTGGAAAGCCAGTTCAGCAACGACCAGGCCCTCGTGGTGATGGGCGATGTGAACATTTCCCCGGAGGACTGCGACATCGGCATCGGCGCCGACAACGCCAAGCGCTGGCTGAAAACCGGCAAGTGCAGCTTCCTGCCCGAAGAGCGCGAGTGGATGGCACGCCTGAAGAACTGGGGCCTGGTGGACAGTTTCCGCCACCTCAACCCCGAGGTGGCCGACCGTTTCAGTTGGTTCGACTACCGCAGCCGTGGGTTCGAGGATGAGCCCAAGCGAGGGCTGCGCATTGACGTGATCATGGCCTCCAATGGCTTGTTGCCACGGGTCAAGGATGCCGGGGTGGATTACGACCTGCGGGGCTTGGAGAAACCGTCTGACCATGCGCCGATCTGGCTCGAACTCAGCTGATCCCCCTGACTGTACTCGGGCCAAATGTGGGAGGGGGCTTGCCCCCGATCGCGGTGTATCAGTAACAGATAAGCTGACTGTCAGTCACATTATTGAAATCCAAGTGACTTAATCTCGCGGCACTCCCTTTGGCTTGAGAAGGTGCCGGCATGATGCTGCGCGTTCTGTTCCTGTTGTGTAGCGCGTTGTCCCTCTGCGTCGTGGCTGCCCCCCTCCCCGTTCCCGACCAAGGCCCGGCTTTGCGCATCCAGGGTTCCAACACCATTGGCGCGGCGCTGGGGCCCGCGCTGGTCAAGGGGTTGATGGAGCATCAGGGCCTGCAGGCGGTGCACAGCGAACCGGCCGAGGGCGCCAATGAACAGCGCGTGATCGGCAAGACGCGCCAGGGCAGGACGGTGACCGTCGAGGTGGCGGCCCATGGTTCCAGCACGGGGTTTGCCGCGCTGAAAAACGCCAGCGCCGACCTGGCCGCCTCGTCCCGGCCAATAAAAGACAGCGAACTGGTGGACCTCGAAGCGCTCGGCGACCTGAAAAGCCCCGAGGCCGAACAGGTGATCGCCATCGACGGCCTGGCCATTATCCTCAACCCGCGCAACCCGCTGAATACGTTGAACACCGAGCAACTGGCGCAGATTTTCAACGGCGAAATCAACACCTGGGAAGCATTGGGCGGGATCGGCGGCACCATTCACCTGTATGCGCGGGATGATCAATCCGGCACCTATGACACCTTCAAAGACCTGGTGCTGCGCCTGCGCGGCAAGCCCCTGGCCGCTGGCGCCAAGCGCTTCGAGTCCAGCGAAGCGTTGTCCGATGCAGTGAGCCGGGATCCCCAGGGCATCGGTTTTATCGGCTTGCCTTACGTGCGCCAGGCCAAGGCGGTGGCGATTGTCGATGGCGACTCGCAACCGATGTTGCCGTTGAACAGCCTGATTGCCACCGAGGATTACCCGCTGTCACGCCGGCTGTTCTTCTACCTGCCGCCCTCCTCCAACAACCCGTGGGCCAAGACGCTGGTGGACTTTGCCCAGAGCAGCAAAGGCCAGGCGATTGTGGCGGCCAATGGGTTTATTGCGCAGCAGGTGCAGGCGATGACGGTGGAGCCGCGCCCTTCGATGCCCGACGACTACCAGGCGATTGCCCGTGACGCCCAGCGTTTGAGCGTGAATTTTCGCTTCGAGGAAGGCAGCGCCAGCCTGGACAACAAGGCGCGCCAGGACGTGCAGCGCGTCGTGGCCTATATAAAGCGCCACAACCAACTCGACAAGCAGGTAACGCTGGTGGGATTCGGCGATGCCAAGAATGACCCGCAACGGGCCGCGCTGCTCTCGAAGCTGCGGGCGATGGCGGTACGCCGGGAGCTGGTCAAGAACGGCGTGGTATTGCGCGATATTCGCGGCTTCGGCGCACAGATGCCGGTGGCGGCGAATACGGCGGATGAGGGGCGGATCAAGAATCGGCGCGTGGAGGTTTGGGTTTACTGAGGGCTGCTGGATCTTCAGGGCCTGATCCGGCCTCATCGGGGCAAGCCCCCTCCCACATTTTGATTTGGGAATACATTCAAAGTGTGGGAGGGGGCTTGCCCCCGATTGCAGGCGACGCGCTGTTACTGCCCGCCGCGCATCAACTCCTTAGGCACATACTTGCCGATCTCGAACTTGCCGATGGCCGCGCGGTGCACTTCGTCCGGGCCGTCGGCCAGGCGCAGGGTGCGTTGCATGGCGTACATGTAGGCCAGCGGGAAGTCGTTGGAGACGCCGGCGCCGCCGTGGATCTGGATCGCGCGGTCGATCACCTTCAACGCCACGTTCGGCGCCACCACCTTGATCTGGGCGATTTCACTTTTCGCCACTTTATTGCCCACGGTGTCCATCATGTACGCCGCTTTCAAGGTCAGCAGGCGCGCCATGTCGATTTCCATGCGTGAGTCGGCGATCTTGTCGATATTGCCGCCCAGGCGCGCCAAAGGCTTGCCGAACGCGGTGCGGCTGACGGAGCGTTTGCACATCAGTTCCAGCGCGCGCTCGGCCATGCCGATGGAGCGCATGCAGTGGTGGATACGGCCTGGGCCAAGGCGGCCTTGGGCAATCTCGAAGCCTCGGCCTTCACCCAGCAGTACGTTTTCGTAAGGCACGCGGACATTGTCGAACAGCACTTCGGCGTGGCCGTGGGGCGCGTCGTCGTAGCCGAACACCGGCAGCGGGCGTACGATTTTTACCCCAGGGGCGTCCACCGGCACCAGGATCATCGAGTGCTGCTGGTGGCGCGGTGCATCCGGGTTGCTCAGGCCCATGAAGATCAGGATCTTGCAGCGCGGGTCGCAGGCGCCGGAGGTCCACCATTTCTTGCCGTTGATCACCCACTCGTCGCCCTGGCGCTCGGCGCGGGCGGCCATGTTGGTGGCGTCCGAAGAGGCGACATCGGGCTCGGTCATGGCGAAGGCCGAACGGATCTCGCCGCGCAGCAGCGGTTCGAGCCAGCGTTGTTTCTGCTCTTCGTTGGCGTAGCGCACCAGCACTTCCATGTTGCCGGTGTCGGGGGCGGAGCAGTTGAACGGTTCCGGACCCAGCAGCGAGCGGCCCATGATCTCGGCCAGGGGGGCGTATTCAAGGTTGGTCAGGCCGGCGCCCAGTTCGGACTCGGGCAGGAACAGGTTCCACAGGCCTTCGGCTTTCGCCCGGGCCTTCAGCTCTTCCATGATGGCGGTGGGCTGCCAGCGGTCGCCTTCGCTGACCTGGCGTTCGAACACCGGCTCGGCCGGGTAAACGTAAGCGTCCATGAACGCTGTAACACGTTCACGCAGTTCCTGAACCTTGGGCGAATAGGCGAAATCCATGAGCAGCTCCCTTCTTTGAGAGGTTGTTTAGGTCATGCAATCGATGCTAGAACAGCGTTGATAATTTACCTAGCCTATTCTCGGCGTGTATTAACATTCATCACCGATATATGATCGACGTATGGCCAACTAACAATAAGAGCGCAACGAAATGAATCTGAGCAAGGTCGACCTCAACCTCTTTATCGTCTTCGACGCGATCTACACCGAAGCCAACCTGACCCGCGCCGGGCAGATTGTCGGCATCACCCAGCCGGCGGTGTCCAACGCCCTGGCGCGCCTGCGCGAGACGTTCAACGACCCGCTGTTCGTGCGCACCGCCCAAGGCATGGTGCCCACGCCGATGGCGCAGAACATCATCGGCCCGGTGCGCAATGCGCTGTCGTTGCTGCGGGTGTCGGTGCAGGAAAGCCGCATCTTCAACCCGCAGCAGGCGGCCAAGACCTACCGCATCAGCATGACCGACCTCACCGAAGCGGTGATTCTGCCGCTGCTGTTCCAACGCCTGCGCCGCCTGGCGCCCACCGTGGTGATCGAGAGTTTCCTGTCCAAACGCCGCGAGACCACCAAGGAACTGGCGGCCGGGCGCCTGGATTTTGCCGTGGACGCGCCGCTCAACACCGACCCGCAGGTACGCCACGTCAAGCTGATGGAAGACCGCTACGTGTGCGCCATGCGCAAGGGCCATCCCATGGCGGGCAAGGACAAGTTCACCCTGGATGACTACCTGTCGCTGACCCATATCCATATCTCCAGCCGCCGCAACGGCTTGGGCCATGTCGACCTGGCCCTGGGCAAGATGGGCATCCAGCGCAAGATCGCCCTGCGCTCCCAGCATTACCTGATGGCCTCGCAAGTGTTGCAGCAGACCGACATGGTCATGACCGTGCCCGAACGTTTCGCCCGCCGCCATGAACTGCATTGGTTCAACCTGCCGGTCAATGACGTGCCACCGGTGGAAACCCACCTGTACTGGCACGAAAGCACCGACCAGGACCCGGCCAACCGCTGGATGCGCGAGCAGATGATCGAGTTGTGCCAGCAAGTCACCGCCCATGAGAAGAAGCTGGATAAGCAACAGGCCTGAGGCTGAAGAGCGCCCCCTGTGGCAGGGGGCTTGCCCCGATGGGCTGCGCAGCGCCCCTTGACGTTTACGTCAACCTGCCATTAGCTTAGCGCCAAGACCTTCTTGAGCGCCCCCATGAGCACGACCTACAGCATCTCCGACCTCGCCCGTGAGCTCGACATCACCACCCGCGCCATTCGCTTCTATGAGGAACAAGGCCTGCTGGCCCCGGAACGCCGGGGCCAGGAGCGCATTTATTCGGCGCGGGACAAGGTCAGCCTCAAACTGATCCTGCGGGGCAAACGCATCGGTTTTTCCCTGGCCGAGTGCCGTGAGCTGATCGAACTCTACGACCCCACCGGCGGCAACCAGATCCAACTCAACAGCATGCTGGCCAAGATCGCCGAGCGCCGTGAGCAGTTGGAACAGCAACTGCTGGATATCGAACAAATGAAGCTGGAGCTGGACACCGCCGAAGAGCGTTGCACCCAGGCCCTGGCGCAAACCATGGGCCAGGTTGGCCATTGATCAGAAGGTAGCTGCCATGTCCCTCCCCTCCCATGTGCGCCTGGTGGAAGTCGGCCCGCGCGACGGCTTGCAGAACGAAGCCCAGCCCATCAGCGTGGCCGACAAGGCCCGATTGGTGGACGCCCTCAGCGCGGCGGGCCTGAGCTATATCGAAGTCGGCAGTTTTGTCTCGCCCAAGTGGGTGCCGCAAATGGCCGGTTCCGCCGACGTGTTCGCGCAGATCCAGCGCAAGCCCGGCGTAACCTACGGTGCGCTGGCGCCAAACCTGCGTGGTTTCGAGGACGCGCTGGCGGCGGGCGTAAAGGAAGTGGCGGTGTTTGCCGCAGCCTCCGAGGCGTTTTCCCAGCGCAATATCAACTGTTCCATCAGCGAAAGCCTGGAGCGTTTTGCGCCGATCATGGCGGCGGCCAGGCAGCACGGCATCAGCGTGCGCGGCTATGTGTCCTGTGTGCTGGGTTGCCCTTACGAAGGTGAGATTGCGCCGGAACAGGTGGCGGCGGTCGCGCGGGAGCTGTATGCCATGGGCTGCTACGAGGTGTCCCTGGGCGACACCATCGGCACCGGCACGGCGGGCACCACGCGGCGGCTGTTCGAGGTGGTCGGCGCGCAGGTGCCACGGGACAAACTGGCGGGCCACTTCCATGACACCTATGGCCAGGCCATCGCCAATATCTATGCCGGCCTGCTGGAAGGCATCACGGTATTCGACAGCTCTATTGCAGGCCTCGGCGGCTGCCCCTATGCCAAGGGCGCCAGCGGTAACGTCGCCACCGAAGATGTGCTGTACCTGCTCAATGGCCTCGGGATCGACACCGGCATCGACCTGGACGCATTGATTCGCGCGGGCCTGCAAATCAGCCATGTCCTCGGCCGCCCCACGGGCTCGCGCGTAGCCAAGGCGCGAACTGCCGGTTGAGTAGCGTAGCCGTGACAATGTGTTACCGCACGGCTACACATCGAGTAACACGGGAACATATTTTGTCGTATTTTCTGTAGGTCAAGGCCTACTAAAAAATTAACTTATTGATTTTAAAGGGATTTAAAAAGTTGGCACGCCTTCTGCTATCTCTATGGCATAACAAGAATAAAAAGCGCCAAACCTAATAAAAATAAGACGAAACGACTCTGACATAACAAAAACAACACGGCAGAGACGCAGCTAACAGATTTTTTTGGAGAAGATGTGCTTCGCAGGGTACGGCATGCCGAAACCCGCAACCGGTTAGAGAAAAATAAAACTACCTCAGGTAGCTACCCACTGGTTGGATCGTTAACGAAGAAGCAGGTCAGCGCTCAAAAAAATACGTTTGCTCTTGACCCCGGATGGGGGTCGCCAAAAACAGCGGTAAAGGGTAACGGTCGCCAAAAACAACAATAGACCGCCCCTCAATAATAAAAAAAGAGCACGCAACGACAAATTAAAGGGGACCTTCGGGTCCCCTTTGTGCTTTCTGGCCTTTAACCCTGCCCTGCCCCCAGCTCTTCGATCGAGATCTCGCGCATGCGGAATTTCTGGATCTTGCCCGTCACCGTCATCGGAAACTCCTCCACGAACTTGAAGTACCGGGGCGTCTTGAAGTGCGCGATACGGCCCTTGCACCAGGCCTGCAGTTCCAGCTCGTCGGCCACATGGCCCGGATGCAACTTGACCCAGGCCACGATCTCTTCGCCGTAACGCTCGTCCGGAATGCCGATGACCTGCACATCGGCCACCGCCGGGTGGGTGAAGAAAAACTCTTCCACCTCGCGCGGGTACACGTTTTCGCCACCGCGAATGATCATGTCCTTGTTGCGCCCGGCGATGCACACATAGCCGTGGGCATCCATGGTGGCCAGGTCGCCGGTGTGCATCCAGCCCGCAGCGTCGATGGCCTCGCGGGTGCCGTCGGGGTTGTTCCAGTAGCCGAGCATCACGCTGTAGCCACGGGTGCAGAGTTCGCCGACCTGGCCACGGGGCAGCGTGTTACCGGCTTCATCGATGATCTTGCTTTCCAGTTGCGGCTGGGTGCGGCCGACGGTGGTCACGCGGCGCTCCAGATCGTCATCCGCGCCGGTTTGCAGGGATACGGGGCTGGTCTCAGTCATGCCGTAGGCAATCTGCACCTCGCCCATGTGCAATTCGCCGATGACCCGGCGCATCACCTCAATGGGGCACGTGGCGCCGGCCATGATGCCGGTGCGCAGGGTGGACAGCTCGAACTCGCCCCGGCGTGGGTGATCGAGCAGGGCAATAAACATGGTGGGCACGCCGTACAGGCCGGTGGCACGTTCTTCGGCGACGGCGGTGAGGGTCAGCAGCGGATCGAAGCCGTCATTCGGGTAGATCATGGTGGTGCCATGGGTGATGCAGCCCAGGTTGCCCATCACCATGCCGAAGCAGTGGTACAGCGGCACCGGGATCACCAGGCGGTCCTGCGCGGTGAGGCCCAGGCTTTCGCCGACCATATAGCCGTTATTGAGGATGTTGTGGTGACTGAGGGTGGCGCCCTTGGGGAAACCGGTGGTGCCGGAGGTGTACTGGATATTGACGGCTTGATCGAAGTGCAGGCTGGCCTGGCGGCTGCGCAATTGCTCGGACGGCAGACCAGCACCAAGGGCCGCCAGTTCCGACCAGGGCAGGAAGCCCGAGGGCGGGCTGGGGTCGAGGCTGATCATGCCGCGTAGCTCAGGCTGCAGTGCCTGCAGCATCGCGTGATAGTCGGAGGTCTTGAACGCGCCGGCGCACACCAGCCACTCGCAGCCGGACTGCTTGAGCACGTAGTCCAGTTCACTGCTGCGGTACGCCGGGTTGATATTGACCAGGATCACGCCAATCTTGGCGCTGGCGATTTGGCTGATGCACCACTCGGCGCAATTGGGCGCCCAGATGCCCAGGCGATCGCCGGTCTGCATACCCAAGGCCAGGAACGCGCGGGCATGCACATCGACGGTCTCGGCCAGTTGCCGCCAGGTGTAGCGACGCTGCTGATGGCGCACCACAAGGGCTTCGCCATCGGGGTATTGCGCCACGGTGTGATCGAAGGCCTGGCCAATGGTCATGGCCAGCAAGGCCTTGTCCTGGGAGCCACGGCTGTAGCTCGGATGCAGTTGATCCATAACGACCCCTGTTGTCTTTTTTGTAGGTTGACGTAAACGTAAACTACGATTGACAGCACCGTAACGCAAGCTTACGTTAACGTAAAGGTGAGCGCCCTTCCCTGGCGCGCCATCCACACAACAACAAAGCTCACATTAAGGTGCCTGTCCATGAGTTACCCGTCCCTGAACTTCGCCCTCGGTGAAACCATCGACATGCTGCGCGACCAGGTGCAGTCCTTCGTGGCCAAGGAAATCGCGCCCCGTGCGGCACAGATCGACATCGACAACCTGTTCCCCGCCGACCTGTGGCGCAAGTTCGGGGACATGGGCCTGCTGGGCATCACCGTACCGGAAGAATACGGCGGCGCCGGCCTGGGCTACCTGGCCCACGTGGTGAGCATGGAAGAAATCAGCCGTGGCTCGGCCTCGGTGGCGTTGTCCTACGGCGCCCACTCCAACCTGTGCGTGAACCAGATCAACCGCAACGGTACTCACGAACAGAAACTCAAGTACCTGCCCAAACTGATCAGCGGCGAACACGTCGGCGCCCTGGCCATGAGCGAACCCAACGCCGGTTCCGACGTGGTCTCGATGAAACTGCGCGCCGACAAACACGGCGACCACTATGTGCTCAACGGCAGCAAGACCTGGATCACCAACGGCCCCGACGCCAGCACCTATGTGATCTACGCCAAGACCGACCTGGAAAGGGGCCCCCACGGCATCACCGCGTTTATCGTCGAGCGCGACTGGAAAGGCTTCAGCCGCAGCAACAAGTTCGACAAGCTCGGCATGCGTGGCTCCAACACCTGCGAACTGTTCTTCGATGACGTGCAAGTGCCGGAGGAAAACATCCTCGGCGTGCTCAACGGCGGCGTGAAAGTGCTGATGAGCGGCCTCGATTACGAGCGCGTGGTGTTGTCCGGCGGCCCCACCGGGATCATGCAGGCGTGCATGGACCTGATCGTGCCCTACATCCACGATCGCAAGCAGTTCGGTCAAAGCATCGGCGAGTTCCAGCTGATCCAGGGCAAGGTCGCCGACATGTACACCCAGCTCAACGCCAGCCGCGCCTACCTCTACGCGGTGGCCCAGGCCTGCGAACGCGGCGAAACCACGCGCAAGGACGCGGCCGGGGTGATCCTGTACAGCGCCGAACGCGCCACGCAAATGGCCCTCGACGCGATCCAGATCCTCGGCGGCAATGGCTATATCAATGAATTCCCCGCCGGGCGCCTGCTGCGGGACGCCAAGCTGTATGAAATCGGCGCCGGCACCAGTGAGATTCGGCGGATGCTGATCGGTCGCGAACTCTTCAACGAAACCCGCTGAAGGAGCGTCCCATGGCCACCTTGCACACCCAGCTCAACCCACGCTCGGCGGAGTTCGCCAGCAACAGCGCGGCGATGCGCCAACAGGTCGACGCCCTGCACACCCTGCTCGCCCACGTGCAGCAAGGCGGCGGCGCCAAGGCCCAGGAGCGCCACACCTCACGCGGCAAACTGCTGCCGCGCGAGCGCATCAATCGCCTGCTGGACCCGGGCTCGCCGTTCCTTGAACTCAGCCAACTGGCCGCCCATCAGGTGTACGGCGAAGACGTACCGGCCGCCGGGGTGATTGCCGGGATCGGCCGCGTGGAAGGCGTCGAATGCATGATCGTCGCCAACGACGCCACGGTCAAAGGCGGCTCCTACTACCCACTCACGGTGAAAAAACACCTGCGCGCCCAGACCATCGCCGAACAGAACCGCCTGCCGTGCATCTACCTGGTGGATTCCGGCGGCGCCAACCTGCCGCGCCAGGATGAAGTGTTTCCCGACCGCGAGCACTTCGGGCGGATCTTCTTCAACCAGGCCAACATGAGTGCCCAGGGCATCCCGCAGATCGCCGTGGTGATGGGCTCGTGCACCGCCGGTGGCGCCTACGTGCCGGCCATGGCCGACGAAGCGATCATGGTGCGTAACCAAGCGACGATCTTCCTGGCCGGCCCGCCATTGGTGAAGGCGGCTACCGGTGAAGTGGTCAGCGCCGAAGACCTCGGCGGTGCCGACGTGCACTGCAGGATATCCGGCGTGGCCGACCACTATGCCGACAGTGATGAACACGCCCTGGCCCTGGCCCGCCGCAGCGTGGCCAACCTCAATTGGCGCAAGCAAGGCCAATTGCTGCAACGCACGCCCGTGGCGCCGTTGTACAGCAGCGAAGAGCTCTACGGCGTGATCCCGGCCGATGCCAAGCAGCCGTTCGATGTGCGCGAAGTGATCGCACGGCTGGTGGATGGCTCGGTGTTCGATGAGTTCAAGGCGCTGTTCGGCACCACCCTGGTGTGCGGCTTCGCGCATTTGCACGGTTACCCGATTGCGATTCTGGCGAACAACGGGATTCTGTTCGCCGAGGCCGCGCAAAAAGGCGCGCACTTTATCGAGCTGGCCTGCCAACGCGGGATTCCCCTGCTGTTCCTGCAGAACATCACCGGGTTTATGGTCGGCCAGAAATACGAAGCCGGTGGCATCGCCAAGCACGGCGCCAAGCTGGTGACTGCAGTGGCGTGCGCCAAGGTGCCGAAATTCACGGTGATCATCGGCGGCAGCTTCGGCGCCGGCAACTACGGCATGTGCGGCCGCGCCTATGACCCGCGCTTTTTGTGGATGTGGCCCAACGCACGCATCGGCGTGATGGGTGCCGAACAGGCTGCGGGCGTGCTGGTGCAGGTCAAGCGTGAACAGGCTGAACGGGCAGGCGTCGGCTTCAGCGCTGAAGAGGAAGCGGCGATCAAGCAGCCGATCCTCGACCAGTACGAAACCCAGGGTCACCCCTATTACTCCAGCGCACGCCTGTGGGACGACGGCGTCATCGACCCGATGCAGACCCGCGATGTGCTGGCCCTGGCCTTGTCCGCCGCGCTGAATGCCCCCATCGAGCCGAGCCGCTTCGGCGTGTTCCGCATGTAAATGGAGCCGTACCCATGAGCGATTTCAATACCCTCGAACTGATCACCGACAGCCGTGGCTTTGCCACGCTGTGGCTCAGCCGAGAAGCCAAGAACAACGCGTTCAACGCCGAGATGATCCGCGAACTGATCATCGCCCTCGACCATGTGCAAGGTGATGCATCCCTGCGTTTCCTGGTCCTGCGGGGGCGCGGCAGGCACTTCAGCGCCGGTGCCGACCTGGCGTGGATGCAGCAGTCGGCCGAACTGGATTACCACACCAACCTGGACGACGCCCGCGAACTGGCGGAGCTGATGTACAACCTGGCCAAGCTGAAAATCCCCACCCTGGCGGTGGTGCAAGGCGCGGCCTACGGTGGCGCGCTGGGCCTGATCAGTTGCTGCGACATGGCCATCGGCGCCGATGACGCGCAGTTCTGCCTGTCGGAAGTCCGCATCGGCCTGGCCCCGGCCGTGATCAGCCCGTTCGTGGTGCAGGCCATCGGCGAACGTGCGGCGCGTCGCTATGCCCTGACCGCCGAGCGGTTTGGCGGCCAGCGTGCCCGGGAAATCGGCCTGCTGGCGGAAAGCTACCCGATTGGCGAACTGGACCAACAGGTGGAACAGTGGATCACCCACCTGCTGCATAACAGCCCGGCGGCGATGCGCGCCAGCAAGGACCTGCTGCGTGAAGTCGGTAACGGCGCGCTCACCCCTGCCCTGCGCCGCTATTGCGAAAATGCCATTGCACGCATCCGTGTCAGCGCCGAAGGCCAGGAGGGTTTACGCGCGTTCCTGCAAAAACGCCCGCCCAGCTGGCAGCCCCAGGAGCCGCGTTCATGAGCACGCTGACCACCCTGCTGGTGGCCAACCGCGGCGAGATTGCCTGCCGGGTGATGCGCACCGCCAAGGCCATGGGCCTGACCACCGTGGCGGTGCACAGCGCCGTCGACCGTGATGCGCGACACAGCCGCGAGGCGGATATTCGCGTCGACCTGGGGGGCAGCAAAGCCACCGAGAGCTACCTGCAAATCGACAAATTGATCGCCGCCGCCCAGGCCAGCGGTGCCCAGGCCATTCACCCAGGCTACGGTTTCCTGTCGGAAAACGCCGGGTTTGCCCGTGCGATCGAGGCGGCGGGGCTGATCTTCCTCGGGCCGCCCGCCTCGGCCATCGACGCCATGGGCAGTAAGTCCGCCGCCAAGGCCCTGATGGAAACCGCCGGCGTGCCCCTGGTGCCGGGGTATCACGGCACGGAACAGGACCTGGAAACCTTCCGCGACGCCTGTGAGCGCATCGGCTATCCGGTGCTGCTCAAGGCCACGGCCGGGGGCGGCGGCAAGGGCATGAAGGTGGTGGAGGATGTCAGCCAGCTCGCCGACGCCCTGGCCTCGGCCCAGCGTGAGGCGCTGTCGTCCTTCGGCAATGGGCAGATGCTGGTGGAGAAATACCTGCTCAAGCCACGCCACGTAGAGATCCAGGTATTTGCCGATCAGCACGGGCATTGCCTGTACCTCAATGAGCGGGACTGCTCGATCCAACGCCGCCACCAAAAGGTCGTCGAGGAAGCCCCGGCACCGGGGCTGAGCGTTGCACAGCGCAAGGCCATGGGCGAAGCGGCGGTGCGTGCGGCCCAGGCCATCGGTTATGTCGGCGCGGGCACGGTGGAGTTCTTGCTGGATGCGCGCGGCGAGTTTTTCTTCATGGAGATGAACACGCGGCTGCAGGTGGAACACCCGGTCACCGAAGCGATTACCGGCCTGGACCTGGTGGCCTGGCAGATTCGCGTCGCCCAGGGCGAGGCGCTGCCGATCACCCAGGAGCAGGTGCCGCTGATCGGCCATGCGATTGAAGTGCGCTTGTACGCCGAAGACCCGGCCAATGACTTCCTGCCCGCCACCGGGCACCTGGCGCTGTATCGCGAGTCCGCGCCGGGCCCGGGGCGCCGCGTGGACAGTGGTGTCGCGCAAGGAGACGACGTGTCGCCGTTCTACGACCCGATGCTCGGCAAGCTGATTGCCTGGGGTGAAGACCGTGAGCAGGCACGCCTGCGCTTGCTGAGCATGCTCGACGAGTTTGCCGTGGGTGGGCTGAAGACCAACCTGGGCTTCCTGCGGCGCATTATTGGTCATCCGGCATTTGCGGCGGCCGAGTTGGATACCGGATTTATTCCGCGCTACCAGGACGAACTTCTGCCGGTGGCCGGGACGTTGAGCGATGAATTCTGGCAGGCCGCAGGTTCTGCCTTCATGCAGAGCTTGCCCCCAGGTGACGGGCCATGGGCGGACACCCGTGGATTCCGTGCAGGACTGCCCGCCGAGGTCTCGCTGCACTTGAGCTGCAATGGCCAGGACCGCCTGGTGACACTGGCCGCCATCGCCGCGACATTGCAGGGCGAACAGTTAGTGATCGAACACCAGGGCGTCCGTCGTTCACATCTGGCAGTGCGCAACGAGCACAGGGTTTTCCTGCGTTGGGACGGCGAGATGCAGGGCGTGAGCCTGTTCGATCCGATTGCTGCTGTCGAGGCCAGCCAGTCGCACCAGGGCGGCCTCACGGCACCGATGAACGGCAGCATCGTGCGGGTGCTGGTGGACGTCGGCCAAACGGTCGAGGCCGGCACCCAGTTGGTGGTGCTCGAAGCGATGAAGATGGAGCACAGTATCCGCGCGCCCCAGGCCGGGGTAGTCAAGGCGCTGTTCTGCCAGGAGGGCGAAATGGTTGCCGAGGGGTGTGCGTTGGTGGAGCTCGAAACGGCGGACTAGAACTTCACCGTGGCCTGCACGACGACGCCGAGGATGCGGCAATCAACGGTGAACAGCAGTTTCGGGTAGGTGGGGTTGAGCGGCACCAGGTAGAGCTGGCCGCTCTCTTCCAGCAACTGCCGGAAGGTCGCCTGGGTACTGCCGGCCCGTTGGGCGACTACCAATTTGCCGGGTTCGGCGGCGATGGCCGGATCCACCAGGATCATCATCCCTGCTGCGATGCTCGGGCCGCTGAGTGCGGTCATGGCGTCGCTCGTCACCGGCAGCCAGTAGGCGTCGCCCCGGGCGTGGTAATCCGTCAGTTCGAAGCGCGCGGCACCATAGGCCGGGCGCTCTTCGCGGATTTCGCCCAGGCCTTTCCACTCGCTGACCGGGTAGCGAAAATACGCCGTGTACTGTCTTGCCGGGTCTACGACCTCGTCGGCCTTCTCACGCAGCTCCTGCACCACTTCCAGGTCGCCCAGCCCCAACTCTGCCAGCACCCGGTTCATATCCGCCAGGCTCGGCACGCGGCGCTTGTTGAGCCAGTGGCCAACGCCCCCCTGGGACATGCCCAAGCGTTCAGCCAACTCACCCTGGGTGACCTTGCGGTCTTTCATGTTGGCCTTGACCAACGCTATCCATTTATCCATGGCCGCCGACAATACGTCAGCCAGTTTCCAGGGCAATAAACAGTTTGTAGTAATCCATAAAACGACATAAATACGATACGTACTATCATCGGGCATAAGGTTTTCGACACCCACCCAGAGTACCGCCCCTTATGACGACGAGCCCGTATCCCCTGCCTGAAACACCCGAAAACGATGACGTGCAAGGCCTGCGCAGCAGCGGTGCTGCCCAGCGTGCCTTGGACTTCTACTTGAAAGAAAATATGTCAGCACCCGTCCCGGATGACAGCTTTTTCGCCATCAAGCCCGGCATCAGCCAGGAGGAAGCCCTGGTGCACGCCTCGGACCTGTTGCGCAGTGCCGCCGCCACGGCCTACGAATCAGCGAGCAGCCATCAGGGCAACCAGCGCGACCTGGCGTTTTCAGTGGTGTATTTGATTGATATGGCAAAGGCGATGGTCGAGCGGTCGTTGCGGGCACCGGAGGTTCGGGCGAACGGATAACAGCCGCGAAGGAAAAATATTTCTATCCCACGGATAAAAACATTTGACTTGCAAATGATAATGATTATTATTGGACCCAGCTGATCGCGAGATCAGTCGATAGACCAAGGGACCTTAGGTCGGACTCTTGGAATATCTCCTCATCAGGCTAATCACGGTTTTTGACCCGGCTCTTTGGCCGGGTCTTTTTTTTGCCAGTTTCCCTGGCATGGCTTCAGGCTAATGAAGACTGTGTGTTGCTTGATGGCGCGCATAGTAGCAAAAGACCATCGCCAAAAGAAAGCCAGTCCAGTGCTCCAGCGCACATCTCTGCGAAATAGCGCTTGAGAATCAATCTCATAGATTCTAAGCTGCGGCGGCGTCACGGACGACGCCCCCCTCCCCCGCAACAATTTTGCATCCAGGCTTTACCAGACTCCTGTGTAATATAGCCGCCACAACACTCATATTCAGGCAACCAGACTATGACCGTGGCCTTGACCTCCATCAAGATCAGCACCGACTTCGACAGTGGCAATATCCAGGTGCTCGACGCCAGCGACGCCTACCAGTTGCTGCTGGCCATCCAGCCCGATACCCGCAGCCACCATTACCAATGGTTCCACTTCAAAGCCGAAGGCATGCACGTGGGTCACACCCATAATTTTCGCCTGAGCAACGCCGGTGGTTCTTCGTATAAGCACGCCTGGAGCGGCTACAACGCTGTCGCGTCTTATGATCACGTCAACTGGTTCCGAGTCCCTACCCGCTTCGACGGCGAGATCCTGCACATCAGCCTCGAAACCCGTGAGAAACATGCCTGGTTGGCCTACTTCGAGCCCTACAGCCGCGAACGCCACGACTGGCTGATCGACCAGGCCCTGAAGTACGCCGGCACCCAACTGCTGGCCACCGGCAAAAGTGTCGAGGGCCGCGATATCCAACTGTTGCGACGTGGCAAAGGCGGCGAAGGCCGGCGCAATGTCTGGATCATTGCCCAGCAGCACCCCGGCGAGCACATGGCCGAATGGTTCATGGAGGGCATCATCGAACGCCTGCAACAGGATGGCGATGCCGAGATGAAAAAGCTCCTGGCCGTTGCCGACCTGTACCTGGTGCCGAACATGAACCCCGACGGCGCCTTCCACGGTCACCTGCGCACCAACGCCATGGGCCAGGACCTCAATCGCGCCTGGCAAAGCGCCAGCCAGGAGATCAGCCCGGAAGTCCTGTTCGTGCAACAGCAAATGCAGCAATACGGTGTCGACCTGTTCCTCGACATCCACGGCGACGAAGAAATCCCCTACGTGTTTACCGCTGCCTGCGAAGGCAACCCCGGCTACACCCCGCGTATCGAAGCGCTGGAAAAACGCTTCCGCAGCCATTTGAGTTCGCTGACCCGTGACTTCCAAACCACCCACGGCTACACCCGCGACTTGCCGGGCGAAGCCAATATGACCCTGGCCTGCAATGCCGTCGGCGAGCAGTACGACTGCCTGTCCCTGACCCTGGAAATGCCGTTCAAGGACAACGACGACGCCCCCAATCCGAAAACAGGTTGGTCAGGCGAACGCTCCAAACAGCTGGCCAAGGACGTCTTGAGCAGCGTGGCCGATATCGTCACGGTCCTGCGCTAACGCCCCTGGCCCCCGGCATCAGTCCTTGGTGCCGGTCATGCTCTGCAGCACACCATCGCGCCGAATCAACCCATGGAACAGCGCCGCCGCCAGGTGCAGCAGTACCGTCAGGAACAGCAGGTAGGCCAGATACCCATGGGCCTTGCGCAATAGCGCAAACAGCGGTGCATCCGCCGCCACCAGCGCCGGCAACTGCACCGAACTGCTGAGCATCACCGGGTCGCCCGCCGCCGAAATCATCGCCCAGCCCAGCAGCGGCAACACCAGCATCAACCCATACAAGACCAGATGGGACGCCTTGGCTGCCAGCACCTGCCACAACGGCAAGTCAGACGGCAACGGCGGCTGGCGGGTGGAGAAGCGCACCGCCAGGCGCACGATCACCAGCACCAGGATCGCGATCCCCAGCGGCTTGTGCAGGTGGATCAACCACTCATGCCGCTCCGACACTGACGCCGCCAGGCCTGCGCCGATAAACAACATGGCGATGACCATCAGCGCCATCAACCAGTGCAGCAGGCGCGCCAGGGGTGCAAAAAACCGCGGTTGAGCATTCATGGCTTCGACTCCGCTGGGGCACTGTGCAAGGGGCTGACTTCACCGGCACGGCGCAGGTACGAACTGGCATACGCCGCCGAACGTGCAGCCAGCAGCGGATCATTGGAGGCTTCGATGCCGCTGGGCAAAATCAACGGATCGAAATTAATGTCGCGACAATCGCCGTCGGCCTGGGGCTGGCTGCTTTGCAGCACCAGGGTGCCGGCATTCAGCACCTTGTGCTCACCGCTCCAGGGTTTGCTCGCATCATCCAGCGGGTCGCCGGGGTTGGCCAGGGTCATGTTCAATTGCCAACGCAACGGCCCTGAGGCCAGGCGTTGCACCAGGTCTTTCTCCAGAAAGTCGGCGCCCGCTGGTGCGGTCTCCCCCGCTGCATCCTGAATCTGGGGCACTACGCCCCAGCGCACGGCCTGGCGCTTGCCCTCGGCACTCACCAGGTAAAACGCGTTGATACCGTTATAGGTTTCGGTCGCATAACTGGCCGATGGCCTGGCCGTCTTGACCCACGCCAGGAATGGCGCCGCCTCAGGGTGTGCGGCAAAAAACGCCGACATATTCGCCGGGTTCGGTTTGCCGGTGGCCGGGTCCGGCGCGCCGGCCTTGAGCATCTGGTAGAACGCCTCGGGCGTGCCCACCGGGAACACCGGCATGCTGTTCATGCCGGTGCGCCATTGCTGGCCATTAGCCAGACTGAACTGCACGGCAAAGCTGCGGATCGGCACACTGCTGTCCGGCGCATAGGGGTTGCCGCTGGGCAGGGCGAAGCGGCCGATCAATGGGGTCCTGGCCGCGCTGAACACCTGGGCGCGGGAGTAGGCACGCGCCTCGGCACTGCTTTCGAAATACCCGGCCACGCACACGCCCTTGGCATGGTTACGCCGGAATCCCGGGTGCACGCCGTTGTTGGTTTCCAGGGCATTGACCAGGGTTTTCGGACGCAGGCGTTGTGGGTCGAGGCTGCCGTTGACGTAGGCAAATGCCCCGGCCATAACCGCAACCACGGCGCCAATTCCCGCGAGTCGTGCGATCAGGCTCGCCGTGCTTAACGGGGGACGTGGCGGTGATGAGTGATCTACCATGAACAGACTCCAGGGCCTGAAGGCCTTTGGGGGTAACCATAAGGTCGGAGCATTAAGACGAACGCCGATCCGCTCTATTCCCAGGCCCTGGATTTATTTTCCACGGCCGGGAATAACCGTTCACGCCGGACGTCTCTCTAGTCCCAGCGTAGTGACCAGCCAGACACCCATGCATGAACTCGACGAACCGTTACGTGAACTCATCCCCAGGCTGCGGCGTTTCGCTGTGTCCCTGACCCGTAACGCCAGCAGTGCCGACGACCTGGTGCAGGCGACCCTGGAGCGGGCGATCACCCGTTGGGCCGACAAGCGCATCGAGGGCGACCTGCGCGCCTGGCTGTTCTCGATCCTCTACCGGCAGTTCCTCGATGCCCACCGCCGCACCCGGCGCTATGCACGCATGCTGGAATTCTTTACCGGCCGCGATGACGCGCAGCCGTCGGTGGAGCGCACCGTCATCGCCCAGGCGACCCTGCAAGCCTTCGACCAACTCAACACCGAACAACGCGCACTGCTGTTGTGGGTGTCGGTGGAGGGCTTGAGCTACAAGGAAGTCGCGCAAATACTCGAGGTGCCGATCGGCACCGTGATGTCGCGCCTGTCCCGGGCGCGCCAAGCGTTGCGTCAACTCAGCGATGGCGACATCGCCAGCCCTTCCCTGCGGATACTCAAATGATCAGCCTGCCCCCCAGCGAACGCGACCTGCATGCCTACGTCGATCACCAACTCCTGGACAGTGATCGCCGTGTGCTCGAAACCTACCTGGCCGCCCACCCCGAGGTCGCGGCCCAAGTGCAGGCGTGGCAGCAGGACGCGCAATTGCTGCGCGCGTCCTTGAGCGGCGCCCTGCAACAACCGGCCAACCCGGCGCTGGACCCGGCACTGATTCGCCAGCGCCTCAAGCACCAGACGCGCCGCCGCTTTGCCACCGCCGCAGTGCTGCTGATGGCCGTCAGCCTCGGTGGCCTCGGCGGCTGGCAGGCCCGTGAAGCCACGCAACCGCCGCTGCTGCCGATGGCCGATGCGATGCAAGCGTTCCGCCTGTTTGCCCAGGAGGGCATCATGCCCGCCGACTACAACGGCCAGGACCGCGGCACGATGCAGGCGTGGCTCGACCGCTACTTCAATCAAGCCCATCGCCTGCCGGACTTGAGCCAGGCGGGCTTCACGCCCGTCAGCGGACGACTGCTCACCACCGATCAAGGCGCCGCCGCCATGGTGCTGTACCAGGACGCACAAGGTCGGCGCATCAGCTTCTACATCCGCCCACCGGGCCCGGACAACGGTTTCCTGCCCCGTGGCGAGCGCACGGCGGATGGACTGCAAGCGCAATACTGGTCCGGCGGCGGCTACAACTATGCGGTGGTCAGCCCGGCCGGCCAGCCGACGCCACCCCTGCAGCCGTTCTAGATTGGTCAAATCGCCATCGGCGCCCTAAAGTAAGCGACCACCGCATTACAGAGTGACTCGCATTGGCCGTGCTCCCCCTTATCCGTCGTTTGCTCGGTAAAAAAACCGACACACTGGACGACACGCCCATCCAGACGTTCTTTCAGGACAAAGCCCGGCAACAGGGTTACACCCTCAGTGCTGGTCAAGCCCAGGCCATCACCGCGATGGCGCGCCAGACCCGGCACCTGCTCGCCAGCCAGCCGACCCGCAGCCTGTACCTGCACGGCCCGGTGGGGCGCGGCAAAAGCTGGCTGCTGGACGGTTTCTTCCAGGCGCTGCCCATCGCCGAGAAACAACGGGTGCATTTCCATGAGTTTTTCGCCCGACTGCACCGCGGTATGTTCACGCACCAGGCGACGGACGATGCCTTGGCCATGACCCTGGACGAGTTGCTCGACGGCTGCCGTGTGCTGTGTTTCGACGAGTTCCACGTGCACGACATCGGCGATGCCATGCTGATTACCCGGCTGTTCAAGGCCCTGTTCCAGCGTGGCGTGTGGGTGCTGGTCACCTCCAACTATCCACCCGAAGGGCTGTTGCCCAACCCGCTGTACCACGAGCGTTTCAAGCCGGTGATCGACTTGATTGCCGCGCGTATGGACGTGCTGGAAGTCAGTTCGCCCGAGGACTTTCGCAGCCTGCCCCAGGCCCATGCCGTGCAGCGCTTTACCACCGGCTGTTACCTGTGGCCTGGCACGCAGGCCCAGCGTGCGGCGCTCGGCCTGCCTGTCAGCGGCGGCCCGACGCAGACGCTGACGGTGGGCAACCGCACATTGATCTGCCGCCAGCATCATGCACGCACCATCGTATTCACCTTCAACGACCTGTGCGAACAGCTGACGGCGGTGATGGACTACCTGTTGCTGTGCGAGGCGTTCGATCACTGGGTCATCGACGGACTGCCCCGCCTGGCAGACTGCCCGATCGCCGTGCAGCAACGTTTTATCAACCTGGTGGACGTGCTTTACGACAAGGACAAGCACCTGATCCTGATCGGCGAACAACCGCTGGCACAGGCCATGAGCGGCCAGGCCATCGACCTGGCGCGCACCGCCAGCCGCCTGAACCAATTGCAACAGGCCGACCCGCAACGGGCGTGCGACCCGGTATCATGAGCGCCTTTTACGCCCCCTTGCCGAGTGACCGCGCCGTTCATGAATACCCTCGCCCAACTCAAGGCCGGCCACTTGGCCGGCATTACGCGCCTGGACCTGTCCTGCGGGCTCACCGAATTTCCTGAGGAAATCTTCGGGCTGGCCGACTCCCTGGAAATCCTCAACCTCAGCGGCAATGCCCTGAGCCGCCTACCCGACGACCTGCACCGCCTGCCGCACCTGCGCGTGCTGTTCTGCTCGGACAACGCCTTTACCGAACTGCCGGAATGCCTGGGCCGGTGCGCCAAATTGAGCATGATCGGCTTCAAGGCCAACCAGATCAGCCACGTGCCCGCCGCCGCGCTGCCGCCGTTGCTGCGCTGGCTGATCCTCACCGACAACCGCATCAGCCAGTTACCCAGCGAGTTGGGCGAGCGGCCGCTGCTGCAGAAACTGATGCTCGCCGGGAACCAACTGACGCAGTTGCCGCAGAGCCTGGCCAACTGTAGCAACCTGGAGCTGATCCGCATTGCCTCCAACCGCCTCACGCGCCTGCCCGAGTGGCTGTTGACGCTGCCGAGCCTGACGTGGCTGGCCTATGCGGACAACCCGGTGGAAATGGCCGTGGATGTGGCGGTGGACGACGCGACAGCGGCTATTCCCTGGACGGAACTGGAACTGGCCGAGGTGCTGGGCGAAGGTGCCTCGGGGGTGATTCGCAAGGCCCTGTGGACACCCATGGCCAAGCCCGTCGCCGTCAAGCTGTACAAAGGCACGATCACCAGCGACGGCTCGCCGCTGCACGAAATGCAGGCCTGCATCGCCGCCGGGTTGCACCCTAACCTGATCAAGGTGCAAGGCCGCGTGGTGGGTGCCCCCGAGGACCAGGCCGCATTGGTCATGGACCTGATCGACCCGAGCTACCGCAACCTCGCCGCCCTGCCGAGCCTGGCCTCCTGCACCCGCGACGTCTACGCCCCCGCCACCCGCTTCAGCCTCGACACAGCCTTGCGCATGGCCCGGGGCATCGCCTCCGTGGCGGCGCATCTGCACCGGCACGGCATCACCCATGGCGACCTGTACGGGCACAATATCCTGTGGAATGAAGCGGGCGATTGTTTGCTCGGGGACTTTGGCGCGGCGTCGTTCCATGCCAAGGCAGACACGTTGGAAACACGAGCCTTGCAACGTATTGAAGTGCGCGCGTTCGGGGTGCTGCTGGGGGAGTTGCTGGAGCGGGTTGAAGCGGGGTTGATTGACGAGGCGCTGGTAGCGTTGCAGAAAAGCTGTTGCCAGCCCGACGTGTTGGCACGGCCGAGCTTCGAAGAAATCAACGCCATGCTGCAATCCATCCAACACCACTAAACAAATGTGGGAGGGGCGGTGCGACGACTCGACTGGCCCCCTCCCACATTTGGATCGCGTTTCTTCAGTTGATAAATCAGCCCGCCAGGCCGACGAACATGTCCTGCACATCATCATGGTTGTCCAAACCTTCGAGGAAGGCTTCGACTTCAGCCATCTGCTCATCGGTCAAACCACTCACCGGGTTCTTCGAGATGTAGCCCAGCTTGGCCGACAGCACGGTGAACCCCTGTTCCGGCAGGGCTTTTTGCACGGCGTCCAGGTCAGTGGTCTCGGTGATGAACAGGGTGGTGCCTTCTTCTTCGCCGTCTTCAAAGTCCTGCGCACCGGCTTCGATCGCGGCCATTTCCGCATCGGCATCCGGGGTGTCCGGCGAGGCTTCGATCAGGCCGACATGGTTGAAATCCCAGGCCACGGAGCCGGAAGCACCCAGCTGCCCCTTGCGGAACGCCACGCGGATTTCCGCCACGGTGCGGTTGATGTTGTCGGTCACACACTCGACGATCAACGGCACCTGGTGCGGGGCGAACCCTTCGTAGGTCACGCGGTGGTATTGCACGGTTTCACCGAGCAGACCGGCGCCCTTCTTGATCGCGCGTTCCAGGGTTTCCTTGGGCATCGAGGCCTTTTTGGCCTGTTCCACCACCAGACGCAGGTGGGCGTTGGTCGCGGTGTCGGCACCGTTGCGGGCGGCGATGGTGATTTCTTTCACCAGCTTGCCGAAGATCTTGCCCTTGGCATTGGATGCCGCTTCTTTATGTTTGACTTTCCACTGTGCGCCCATGACTCACTCTCTTCTATACATCGCGCCGAAACGTCTACTGGCCGGCGCTTTGGGGGCAGAGTTTATAGCGCAAGAACGCATCGTTCCACCAAAAACCCTCAGGGCGCCAACTCGAAAACCGCCTGAATCAGGCGCAACGAGCGGCGCCGCTCCATGCAACCGAGCAGGTGCCGGTTGACCAGCCCCTCGCCCTCAATCGGCACCGCCTGCACCCGTGGGTCGGGGCTGACTTCCATGGACGAGACCACGCCCACCCCCAACTCAGCGGCGACGGCTTCGGTCACCGCCTCGCGGCTGTCCAGTTCCAGCAACACCTTGGGCTGCACATTCGCGGCCATGCAGGCGTCATCGAAGGTACGCCGGGTGATCGAGCTGGGCTCGCGCAGCACCATGATCACCTCGTTGAGTTGCTCGAGGCGGATACCCTCGGGTTGCTGCGCCCACGGGTGGCTGGCCGGCACCAATGCGCACAGCCGCGACTCGCTCAACGGTTGCAGGTGCAGACCGTTGCGCGGTTCCACTTCGGTGAGCACCGCCACATCCGCATGCTCGGACAACAGCGCGGCCAGGGTTTCCTGGGCATTGCCCAGGCGCAGGTTGACGGTAATCCCGGGGTAGCGCGCGCGCAGGCTGGCAATCATCGGCATCACCAGGTGCGGGCCGTCCGCCGCGACTTCCAGGCGCCCGCTCAGCAGTTGGCGGTTGGCCTCCAGCATCGTCTGGGCTTCGTCCACCAGGCCAAAGATCGCCCGTGTGATCGCCGCCAGCCGCGCGCCCTCTTCGGTCAACTCCACCCGCCGCGCGGTGCGGCGCAGCAACGGAATCTGGTAGTGCTCCTCCAAGGCCTTGATATGCCCGGTCACCGCCGGCTGGCTGATGAACAGCCGCGCGGCAGCGCGGGTAAAACTGCCCTCACGGGCCACGGCGTCGAACGCGCGCAGTTGGAACAGGTTCATGGTTATCGGCCTCACTGATAGCTCGCATAACAACAAACAATTTGATTGATGACAAGCCAAACTGCAATTTAGGCGCCGTAGCTTCAACCCCGATGCCTTGCGAGGACTTGAGATGACCACTGCCGCACCGATCCTGCTGACCCCGGGCCCCCTGACCACATCGAACCGCACCCGCCGCGCCATGATGGTGGACTGGGGTTCATGGGATGACCGCTTCAACCAACTCACCGCCAGCGTCTGCGAACAATTGCTGGCGATCCTCCACGGCGAAGGCAGCCACCATTGCGTGCCGTTGCAAGGCAGCGGCACCTTTGCGGTCGAGGCGGCCATCGGCACCCTGGTACCGCGTGACGGCAAGGTGCTGGTGCTGATCAACGGCGCCTACGGCAAGCGCCTGGCCAGGATCTGCGAAGTGCTCGGCCGTGATTTCAGCACCTTTGAAACCGCCGAGGACGAGCCTGCTACCGCCGCCGATGTGGACCGCCTGCTGGCGGCAGACAGCGCCATCACCCACGTTGCGTTGATCCATTGCGAAACCAGCACCGGCATCCTCAACCCGCTGCCGCAGATCGCCGAGGTCGTCAAACACCACGGCAAGCGCCTGATCATCGACGCCATGAGCTCCTTCGGCGCCCTGCCGATCGATGCCCGCGAGGTGCCGTTCGACGCACTGATCGCCGCCTCCGGCAAGTGCCTGGAAGGCGTGCCGGGCATGGGCTTCGTCTTCGCGAACAAACAGACGCTGGCCGCCGCCCAGGGCAACTGCCATTCCCTGGCGATGGACCTGTTCGACCAGCACAGCTACATGGCCAAGACCGGTCAATGGCGCTTTACCCCGCCGACCCATGTGGTCGCCGCCCTGCACGAAGCGCTGCTGCAATACCAGGAAGAAGGCGGCCTGCCCGCGCGCCACCGACGCTATGCCGACAACTGCCAGGCCTTGCTCGACGGCATGGCCGCACTGGGCCTGCGCAGCTTCCTGCCCGCGGCGATCCAGGCCCCGATCATCGTGACCTTTCATGCCCCGACAGACCCGCGCTACCAGTTCAAGGATTTCTACGAACGGGTCAAGGCCAAGGGTTTCATTCTGTACCCCGGCAAATTGACCCAGGTGGAGACGTTCCGCGTGGGCTGCATCGGCCATGTCGATACGCAAGGGATGCGCGCAGCGGTCAAGGCGATCGCCGAGGTGCTGGAAGAAATGGAAGTGTCGGACATCTGATTGCCCCTTACCCACAGGATCTGAACCATGAACTATCAAAACCCCAACACCCTCCAGGCCGTCATCCTCGACTGGGCCGGCACCGTGGTCGACTTCGGCTCTTTCGCCCCCACGCAGATTTTTGTCGAGGCCTTCGCCGAATTCGATGTGCAGGTTTCCATCGAAGAAGCCCGTGGCCCGATGGGCATGGGCAAGTGGGACCATATCCGCACTTTGTGCGACCAGCCGCAAGTCGCCGAGCGCTACCGCCAGGCATTCGGCCGCACGCCCACCGATGACGACGTGACCGCCATCTACCAGCGCTTCATGCCGTTGCAGATCGAGAAAATCGCCGAGCACTCGGCGCTGATCCCCGGTGCCCTCGACACCATCGGCCAGCTGCGCGGGCAAGGTATCAAAATCGGCTCCTGCTCGGGCTATCCCAAGCAAGTCATGGACAAAGTGGTCGCCCTGGCCGCCACCAACGGCTACGTCGCCGACCACGTGGTCGCCACCGACGAAGTGCCCAACGGCCGCCCATGGCCAGCCCAGGCACTCGCCAACGTGATCGCCCTGGGCATCGACGATGTGGCGGCGTGCGTCAAGGTCGACGACACCGTGCCAGGCATCCTCGAAGGCCGCCGCGCCGGGATGTGGACCGTGGCCCTGACCTGCTCCGGCAATGCCCTGGGCCTGACCTACGCGCAGTTTCGCGCCCTCGACAGTGCCACGTTGGCCAGCGAACGCACGCGTATCGAAGCGATGTTCGAAGGCTCGCGCCCCCACTACCTGATCGACACCATTACCGACCTGCCGGCCGTCATCGCCGACATCAACCAGCGCCTGGCCCGCGGTGAAATGCCGCAAAGCGACTGATAGAGGTCAAGACAACGGCATCGCGTCGGGCAAACCGCGCAAAACAGGCTTACAGTAAAAGGACTTCGTCGCCAAAGAACGAAGGTTCGCCCTGATGAGTGAGGAACCCAGCGATGCCGTGGAAAAATTCCGATACGCGCTACAGCACCATGTCGATTGCGCTGCACTGGTTGATGGTGGTGCTGCTGGCGGTGGTCTACGCCTGCATTGAGTTACGCGGCCAGTTCCCCAAAGGCAGCGGTGCACGGACGTTGATCGTCGAGATGCACTTCATGTTCGGCCTCACCGTGTTTGTGCTGGTGTGGCTGCGCCTGTTCGCGCGCAGCCTGGGGGTTGCACCCAAGATCGTCCCCGCCCCGCCACAATGGCAAAGCCTGCTGGCCACGCTGATGCACTTCGCGCTGTACGCCTTGATGATCGGCATGCCGATTGCCGGTTGGCTGATCGTCAGTGCCGAGGGGCATTCGGTGATGTTCTATGGGATCGAGTTGCCGCCGCTGATTGCTGAAAACAAGGCGCTGGCCAAGCAGATCGAGGGCTGGCATGTGCTGTTCGGCAAGATCGGTTACTGGCTGATCGGCCTGCATGCGTTGGCGGGGATCTTTCATCATTATGTGATGCGTGATAACACGGCGTTGCGGATGATGCCGGGTAAGCGCGCTAGGCTGTAAACCCTCGGCGGCCCTGCAAGCCACCGGTATGCACGAAGATCAGGCGAGTGCCGGGCACGAAACGCCCGGCCTCGATCTGCTGCTTCAACGCCAGCAACGCCTTGCCGGTATAGAGCGGCTCCAGCGGTACACCGCAGGCCTGTTCAGTGCTCTCGATAAACTCGAGCAATAGCGGATCAACCTTCCCAAAGCCACCCCGGCTGGCGTCCAGCAATTCATAACCGCCCTGCACGAGGGCACTCACGTTCTGCGCCACGCCATGATCATCCGGTACCGCCATTGCGCCATACACCGGATGCGCGCCCGCCTCCGCCAGCGCCAACCCCGCCAACGTCGTACCGGTGCCCGCCGCCAGCCACCAGGCGTCGTAATCGGCCCAGCCCACGGTGCTCAATTGCCGGCGTGCCTGCTCGACCAAGACCCCGCAACCCAATGCCCCGGCCATCCCGCCTCCGCCTTCGGGCACGGGGTAAAGATCGGGATAGCGCTCGCGCCACTGCAGCCAGAAACCCGGCTCATGGCGCGCGCGATAACCGCCGTAGCCCAGCCAATGCAGGTGCATGCCGCAGGCTTTCAGGTCGAGGACGGTGGGGGTGTCCTGGGGATGGCCACGCAGCAGGCCGACAGTGGCGAAACCAAAACGCTTGCCCGCCGCTGCCAGCGCGTGAAGATGGTTGGAGTACGCCCCGCCAAGGCTGATGACGCCGCTGGCACCGGCCTGTCGTGCCTGGGCCAGATGTTTGGTGAGCTTGAACCACTTGTTGCCGCTGATCAGCGGGTCGATGCGGTCCAGGCGCAGCACGGCCAGTTCGACGCCGTTCAACCAATCGAGCCGCATGGCTTCAAGGGGCGTGTGGGGAAGCCAGTCAAAGGGACCCATCGGGCGGCATCTGCATGGAAAAAGGGGCGGTAGTCTAACACCACCCCTTGCGTCGTCTTACAGCTCGGCGGCGAGGCGCGAGCCTTGGTTGATCGCGCGCTTGGCATCCAGCTCGGCCGCCACATCGGCGCCGCCGATCAGGTGCACGTTCTGCCCTGCGGCGACCAGGCCGTCCTGCAGTTCGCGCAGCGGGTCTTGCCCGGCGCAGATGACAATGTTGTCCACGGCCAGCAGCTGCGGCTCACCCTCGGAGCCGATGCGGATATGCAGGCCGTCATCGTCGATCTTCAGGTACTCGACGCTGTTAAGCATCTGCACGCGCTTGTTCTTCAAGCCGGTACGGTGGATCCAGCCGGTGGTCTTGCCCAGGCCGTCGCCGACCTTGGAAGCCTTGCGTTGCAACAGGAACACGTCACGGGCCGGGGCATGGGGCTGAGGCTTGATCCCGGCCACGCCGCCACGGGCTTGCAACTGGGTGTCGATGCCCCATTCCTTCCAGAACGCTTCGCGGTCGAGGCTGGTGGACACGCCCTGGTGCACAAGGAATTCCGACACGTCAAAACCAATGCCGCCGGCGCCGATCACCGCGACGCGCTTGCCCACCGGCTTGCGCTCGAGGATCACGTCCAGGTAGCTCAGCACCTTGGGGTTTTCAATCCCCGCAATCGCCGGCGTGCGTGGCGCAATGCCCGTGGCCAGGATGATCTCGTCGTAACCGCCCGCCACCAGCTGCGCGGTGTCGACCCGGGTGTTGAGACACAGCTCGACGTGGGTGGTCTGCAACTTGCGATTGAAGTAGCGCAGGGTCTCGAAAAACTCTTCCTTGCCCGGTACGCGCTTGGCGATATTGAATTGGCCGCCGATCTCACTGGCCGAATCGAACAAGGTCACCTGGTGGCCACGCTCAGCCGCCACGGTCGCGGCAGCCAGGCCTGCGGGGCCGGCGCCGACCACGGCGATTTTCTTGATCTGCTTGACCGGCAGGTAGTTGAGTTCGGTCTCGTAGCACGCGCGTGGGTTGACCAGGCAGGTGGTCAACTTGCCGCCAAAGGTGTGGTCCAGGCAGGCCTGGTTGCAGCCGATGCAGGTGTTGATTTCATCGGCGCGGCCGGCGGCGGCCTTGTTGACGAACTCGGGGTCGGCGAGGAACGGCCGCGCCATCGAGACCATGTCGGCATCGCCTTCGGCGAGGATCTGCTCGGCAATCTCCGGTGTGTTGATGCGGTTGGTGGTGATCAGCGGGATCTGCACCGCACCGCGCAATTTGGCCGTGACTTTGCTGAACGCGCCACGGGGTACTTTGGTGGCGATGGTCGGGATACGCGCTTCGTGCCAGCCGATACCAGTGTTGATGATGGTCGCGCCGGCCTGCTCGATGGCCTTGGCCAACTGCACGATTTCTTCCCAGGTGCTGCCGCCTTCCACCAGGTCGAGCATCGACAGGCGGAAGATAATGATGAAGTTCGGGCCAACGGCTTCGCGCACCCGGCGCACGATCTCCACCGCCAGGCGCATACGGTTTTCGTAGCTGCCGCCCCAACGGTCGGTGCGGTGGTTGGTGTGGGCGGCGAGGAACTGGTTGATGAAGTAACCTTCGGAACCCATGATTTCCACGCCGTCGTACTCGGCGACCTGGGCCAGCAGCGAGCAGGTGACGAAATCCTGGATCTGCTTCTCGATGCCTTCCTCGTCCAGCTCCTTGGGCTTGAACGGGTTGATCGGCGCCTGGATCGCACTCGGCGCCACCTGTTTTGGGCTGTAGGCGTAACGGCCGGCGTGGAGGATCTGCATGCAGATCTTGCCGCCCGCCTCATGCACGGCCTGCGTGACGATCCTGTGCTTCTGCGCTTCCTCTTCGGTGGTGAGCTTGGCCGCGCCGGAATACACCCCGCCTTCATCATTCGGGCCAATGCCGCCAGTGACCATCAGGCCCACGCCGCCACGGGCGCGCTCGGCAAAGTAGGCCGCCATGCGTTCGAAACCACCGGGCTTTTCTTCCAGGCCCGTGTGCATCGAGCCCATCAGGGTGCGGTTGCGCAAGGTGGTAAAACCCAGGTCCAACGGGGCCAGCAGGTGCGGGTAGGCAGCAGCGGTCATGGTACAGCTCCACAACGGATCATCACGGGACGTGAGGGGCTCGAATGGCACCTCATCGGTTTATGTCCCACAGACTAAGAGGCGGTGGACGACGGCTCAATGACTGAAACTGACAAGTTATTGATCCAAATGCACAGCGCCCCTTGGCAAGCCGTTGCAGGGGCCCTACCCTAGTCGCGAACCCTGCACCCGGTCTGTTGTCTGTTGCCCCATGCGTAAACTTCTCGCTTTTACCGTCTCCATGGCCCTGGTTGCCGCCGTCGCCGCGTATCTGGTCTGGACCCAGGAGCGCCCTGTGGCGCATTACCTGTCGGACCTGCGCATCACCCTCGCCGTCAACGAAGGCCTGCCCGCCGATCGCGGCAACTTGCTGGGCATCCAGCCGGAGCTGTTTCCCGCCGATTACCAGAGCCTGGAACGCCTGCACCTGAAGCTCGCGGCCTATCTGCAAAAGGCCCGGGACCAGGGGTTGATCAACGAAAAAACCATCGTAGTGCTGCCTGAACATATCGGTACCTGGCTGATGTTGACCGGTGAAAAAAATGAGGTGTACCAGGCGCTGCACGTGAAGGATGCGATGAACTGGCTATCGGTCAGCAACCCGCTGCTGTTTGCCCGTGCCTGGATCAGCGCAACCGGCGATAACCGCACCGATGACGCCTACCTGCGTATGAAAGCCTCCGGCATGGCGCGGGACTACCAGGTGCTGTTCGGCGGCCTGGCCAAGGAGTTTGGCGTCACGCTGGTGGCCGGCTCCATCGCCCTGCCCAACCCCAGCGTCAGCCAGGGCCAACTGCAGGTCGGCCATGGCGCCTTGTACAACGCCAGCGTGGTGTTCGCGGCGGACGGCTTGCCCCTCGGCGATCCCCAGCGCCAGCTTTATCCGATCTACGATGAACGCGGTTTTATCGAACCCGGTGACGAAAACATCGTCAGCGTGGTCGACACCCCGGCCGGGCGCCTCGGCGTGTTGGTCGGCAGTGACAGCTGGTACCCGGACAACTATCGCAAGCTCAACGAGCAAGGTGCGCAACTGATTGCGGTACCGGCCTTTGTGCTGGGTCGCGATACCTGGGATCGACCATGGCGCGGCTTCAAGAGCGTGTCCACGCCACCGGAAATCAGCCTCAAGCCTGAAGAACTCAGCGAAGGTGAGGCCTGGCGGCGCCTGACGCTGATCAGCCAGCAACCCGTCAGCCAGGCAACCGCGGGCATGAGCGTATTCCTGCGTGGGCAGTTCTGGGATCTGGGCACGGCCGGGCACAGTTTTCTCAGCAGCAACGGGCAGATCAGCGCCGACGGCGACGCCCGTGGCGCGCGCCTGCTGAATATCTGGCTGTAGCCCCGTGAAGCCGGTGCGCCTGGGTGATTTGTCGGTGGGCTTCGTGCACACCCTGGCCGACGCGATCCACAGCCACGGCCTCGACCCGCAACCGCTGCTGCTGCAATACGGCCTCGACCCCGCGCGCCTCGCCGAAGCGGGTGCACGCTTGTCGATCCCGCGTTATATGCGCCTGGGCCATGGGGCCATCCAACTCACCGGCGACCCCGGCCTGGGCCTGCGCATGGGCCAGCTCAGCCGCCTGAGCCAGGCCGGGTTGGCCGGGGTCACCGCCGCCCAGGCGCCCAATGTGCGCGAGGCAGCGCGCACCCTGACCCGCTTCGAGGCGCTGTACGGCTCCAACTATCGCGGGCAATCGAGTTTCCACGAGGACGCCGAAGGCGCCTGGCTGCGGTTCTATTCCATCAGCCCCTATAACGCCTACAACCGCTTCGTGGTGGACTCGATCATCGCCGGCTGGCTGCAGCAACTCTCGAGCCTGGCCCAGCAAACGGTACAGGCGCAACGGATTGAAATCGAATTTGCAGCGCCGGACTACAGCGAACAGTACGCGCTGCTGGGCGATGGCCCGATCCAGTTCGGCGCCGACGCCAATCAACTGCGCCTGAGCCAGCAAACCCTGGCCCTGCGCAACCCGCAGCATTGTCCGAGTACCTGGCACCTGTTGCTGCAACTGTGTGAACGGGAACTGGAGCAGTTGACCCGCACCCGCAGCCTGCGCGAGCGCATTACCCGCTTGCTCGGGCCGATGCTCAATGGCGGCCGGGAACCCGACCTGGAAGAAGTGGCGGCGCGCTTGAAGCTGCCGACCTGGACACTGCGCCGCAAACTGGCCGAAGAAGGCACACAGTTTCGCGCGATTCTCAACGATACCCGCCGCGACCTGGCCATGACCTACATTCGCGATACGGAACTGGCATTCGGCGAAATCGCCTACTTGCTCGGTTTTGCCTCGGCCCAGGCGTTTCAACGGGCGTTCAGGCGATGGAACAACCAGACCCCAGGGGAATTTCGCCGCAGTCAGCGGCATTCCGCCTGAAGTCGGTCTTACAGCTCGGTGGCGTCATCGGCCGGATCCAGAGGATCCAGTTCAAAGGCCTGGTACTCCAGCAGTTCTTCCTGGTATTCGTCCATGGTGGGCTCCTTGTTTTGAATTAAAAGCGGCTGCAGATAAATGACCTGCACAGCCAGCCTAAAGTGCCGTGGTGACGAAAAAATGTCGACGTCATGACGTTCCTGCACTCCAGGATTAAACGTAGCAGCGTTGTACGAATTTAGCACCGGGGTTTTGAGGCGCGATTGCAATCAGGGATGCACGGAAATGGACGGGAATGCATTCCAATGTGGGAGGGGGCTTGCCCCCTCCCACATGGGGTCTGCATCAAGTTTCAGACTTGCGTCGACCACGGGTTTGAACACCCGCCTCCACCGCCATCCCGGCGGTACGCTCCAACGCCTCGGCAAACGCCTGGCGCTGCTGCGGTTCGATCTGCGACAGGAACAACTCGTCCACCGTACTTTCGTAGATCTTCCACATTTTTTTACGCAACGCCCGGCCGGCATCGGTGATAGATGCAAAGGCCGCGCGGCCATCGCCGTCGGAGCGTGAACGCAGCACCAGGCCGTCCTTTTCCAGGCGATCTACCAGGCGCGTGAGGTTATAGCGCTCGATGGCCAGCACATCGGCCAATTCGTGCATGCGGCGGGTGCCTTCGGGGCCGCTTTCAAGGCCCCACAGTGCGTCGTACCAGGCGTAAGGCGGCAAGTCGGCGGCCGCCAGGCGGCGCTCGATTTCACGGATGACGGTTCTGTGGGCCCTGACAAAACGGAACCATACATCGGGCTCTTTCGACGACATGCAACACCATCCGGCGGATTTCAAGAAGGTTGCAATAGTAGCTCATCCCGCGCTAGATTCGGCCTTGTAGTTGCAATTGCAACAACTTTGACGACACTCCCACAAGGAGCCCGTCACTTGAAATCCGCCGACCCTGGAGCCTCACATGACCCCGAATAACGAAGTCAGACGCGACGTCGATCCACAGGAAACCCGCGAGTGGCTGGAGTCCATCGAATCGGTGCTGTCCACCGAAGGCCGCCCGCGCGCCCATTACCTGATCGATCAGTTGCTGGATTTCGACGTGGCGCGGCATGGTGACTTCTACGGGCGGGTGACCACGCCTTACGTCAACACCATCCCGGTGGAACGCCAGTTGCCCTACCCCGGCAACCTGGTCATCGAACGCCGTATCAACGCGTTTATCCGCTGGAACGCCATGGCCATGGTATTGCGTGCAGGTAAACACTCCGGTGTGGGTGGGCATATCGCCACTTATGCGTCAGCCGCTGTGCTGTACGACGTAGGTTTCGACCACTTCTTCCGTGGCCGCACCGACAACTTCGACGGCGACCTGGTGTACATCCAGGGCCACTCCTCCCCTGGCATCTACGGCCGTGCCTACCTCGAAGGCCGCATCAGCGAAGCACACCTGGATAACTTCCGCCGCGAAGCCGGTGGCGAGGGCATTTCGTCCTACCCCCACCCACGGCTGATGCCGGACTTCTGGCAATTCCCCACCGTGTCCATGGGCCTCGGGCCGATCACGGCGGCCTACCAGGCGCGCTTTATGCGCTACCTGGAGTTTCGTGACCTCAAGCAACACCAGGGCCGCAAGGTCTGGGCATTCCTCGGTGATGGCGAAATGGACCAACCGGAATCCCTGGCCGCCATTTCCCTGGCCGGACGCGAGAAACTCGACAACCTGATCTTCGTGGTCAACTGCAACCTGCAACGCCTGGACGGCCCGGTACGCGGCAATGCCAAGGTGATCCAGGAGTTCGAAAGCCTGTACCGCGCCGCCGGGTGGAATGTGATCAAAGTGATCTGGGGCGGTGGCTGGGATGCACTGCTGGAAAAAGACACCAGCGGCCTGCTGCGCCAACGCATGATGGAGTGCGTGGACGGTGACTACCAGAACTACAAATCCCAGAACGGCGCCTACGTGCGCGAACATTTCTTCGGCAAATACCCGGAGTTGCTGGCACTGGTTGCAGACCTGTCCGACGACGATATCTGGAAACTCTCACGGGGCGGCCATGACCCGGACAAGGTCTACAACGCCTATACCGCCGCCGTGCGCCACAGCGGCCAACCGACGGTGATCCTGGCAAAAACCGTCAAGGGCTTTGGCATGGGCGAAGCCGGCGAAGGCCAGAACATCAATCACCAACTGAAAAAGATGGGCGCCGATGCCGTCAAAGCCTTCCGCGACCGCTTCGGCCTGGAAGTGCCCGATGAGCAACTCGCTGAAATTCCGTACCTCAAGCCCACCGCCGACAGCGAAGAAGCCCGTTACTTCGCCGCGCGTCGCCAGGCCCTGGGCGGCTATGTGCCCGCGCGCCACACGGCGGTCGAACCGTTGCAGATCCCCGAACTGAGCGCCTTCGCCACTCAGCTCAAGGACACCGGCGAGCGCGCGATATCAACCACCATGGCCTTCGTGCGCATCCTCGGTACGCTGCTGAAAGACCCGCACCTGGGCAAGCTGATCGTGCCCATCGTGCCGGACGAATCACGCACCTTCGGCATGGAAAGCCTGTTCCGACAGATCGGCATCCACTCCGCCGTCGGCCAGCTCTATACCCCACAGGACTCCGGGCAACTGAGCTATTACAAGGAGAGCAAGGACGGACAGATCATGCAGGAAGGCCTGAATGAGTCCGGCGCCATTTCCTCGTGGATCGCAGCAAGTACGTCCTACAGCAACCACGGCCTGATGACCGTGCCGTTCTATATCTTCTATTCGATGTTCGGCTTCCAGCGCGTCGGCGACCTGGCCTGGGCGGCGGGCGATGCACGGGCGCGTGGTTTCCTGCTGGGTGCCACGGCCGGGCGCACCACGCTGATGGGCGAAGGCCTGCAGCATGACGATGGCCATAGCCATATCCTGTCGTCGGTGATTCCGTGCTGCGTGTCCTATGACCCGACCTTTGCCTACGAACTGGCGGTGATTATTCGCGAGGGCATGCGGCGTATGTATGTCGAACAGGAGGATATTTACTACTACATCACCCTGCTCAACGAAAACTACCCGCACCCGGCGATGCCCGAAGGTGTGGAGGATGGCATTGTTAAAGGCATGTACCGCCTGAGCGGCAGCCAGCACGCCAAGGTGCAACTGATGGGCAGCGGGTCGATCCTGCGCGAAGTGATCGCAGCCGCCGACCTGCTCGCCAACGACTTTGCCGTGCAATGCGACGTTTGGAGCGTGACGAGCCTGACCGAGTTGCGCCGTGACGGACACGCGGTGGAGCGCTGGAACCTGTTGCACCCCGAGCGTGAGCCGCGCGCGAGCTACGTCGAGCGATGCCTGGCCGGGCAAACGGGACCGGTGGTGGTGGCGACGGATTACGTGAAACTGTTCGCCGATCAGATCCGTCCGTTCGTGCCGGGCCGACGCTTTGTCGCACTGGGCACTGATGGCTTCGGGCAATCAGACACCCGGGAAGCCTTGCGCGCGTTCTTTGAGGTGGATCGCCACTTCATCGCCCTGGCTGCCCTGAAGGCACTGGCGGATGACGGCGTGATCGGTCGCGACAAGGTCAGTGAAGCGATCAAGCGCTACGGGATCAACGTCGACAAGGCTGACCCCGTAGCGGTTTGATTTACTGCGCAGGCGTCGGCAGCGGCGGAATCGCTTCTGTCGGCGGCGGCAGGTCCGGCGTGGTGGCAGCGGGTGCGGGTTCGGCCTGCGGCGCAATCGGTGCAGCCTCAGGCGCGGGCACAACCGGCTCCGAGGCAGCCGGTGCGGCAGGCTCTTCCTTCGGCGCCTCGACTTTCTCTGCAGCCGGTGCGGCCTTCGGCTCCGGCACACCCAGATCGGCCTTGGGCTGCTCGGGGATATGCTCGGCCTTCTTCACTTCCTGTGGCAGGAACACATCCACCAACGCAAAGTAACGGTCGTAGAACTTCGGCGCGGACACCGTCTCACTGGCCACCTTCACCATCGAGTCATCGGTAGAGCCGATCGGCATCGACACCGACCCCAGCACGCCCACACCCAGGCTTGCGGAGTTGTTGACCTTCTTCAGCGCATAGCGATCCTGCAGGGCATTGGCGAACATCGTCGAGTGGTTCTTGCCTTTGCCATCATCGGCGCACACCACGTTGAAGCTGATCTGCAGGTGCGTTTCGCCGGTCTGCTGGAAGCTCTTGTTACCCACGACCAGTTTCGGATCGCTGCTGGTGATGATGTAGCCCTGGCTCAGCAAGGCGCGCCGCGCGGCCTCGCACGCCGCTACATCGGTAACCGGATAATCCCGGGAAAATGTACCGGAGTCGTCGAAGTTCTCATGTTCATAAATAGCGGTCTTGGGTGACGAGCAGCCCGCGGCGCCCGCCAGCACCAGCGCCAGCCCGAGGCTACGCAAGTGGAATGATGTCGACATTGATAATCCTGAGGAAAACGGTCTGGGCGGTATTGTGCAACAGAACGAGGCCTTGGCGCGCGCATTCCTGTCGGTAAAACGTCACAGGGTTACGCACCGGGGCCTGCCGGGAAAAGCCCGGCGCACATATGGTCAATAAATACGCGGAGCTTGGCCGATGTATGGCGACCGGGCCACAACATCCAGAAACTGCCCCGATGCTCCAGGTAGTCATCCAGCACCCGTTGCAAGCGCCCCTCGTCCACGGCCTGGTTGACCATGTAGTCCGGCAGGCAGGCAATGCCCAAGCCCTCGAGCACCACATGCTTGAGAGACTCGATGGTGGTACTGACCAACGGCGTACGCAACAGCGGTTCCGCAGCCCCCGGGGCAAGGCGCAACGGCCAGGGCTCAAGCTTGCCCGTGGCGCAGAACTTGTGGCGCAGGCAGGCGTGGCCATTGAGGTCCTGCGGTTGCTGCGGCGTGCCGTGTTGGGCGAAGTAGCCCGGTGTGGCGACGAGTACCAACTGGTAGTGGCCCAGGTGGCGGGCCATCAAACGCGAATCTTCCGGCTTGCCGGTGCGAATCACTGCATCGAAACCTTCCTCGATCACGTCCACCATGCGGTCGGAAAAATCCACGTCCAGCTCGATCTCCGGGTAGGCGCGCATAAAGTCACTGAGCACCGGCATCAACAAGCCGCGCACCTGCGGCACACTGATGCGCAACTTGCCCCGTGGCGTTGCAGCGGCGTCCGTCAGTTCCTGCTCGGCCGCTTCCACCTCAGCGAGAATCCGCCGCGAGCGCTCAAGGAACAGCGCACCTTCACTGGTCAAGGTGATACTGCGCGTGCTGCGGTGAAACAGCCGCACGCCCAGGCGCTCTTCCATACGCGCAATGCTTTTGCCCACGGCCGACGACGACACCCCCAGCACGCGGCCGGCGGCGGTGAAGCTGAGCGTCTGCGCCACCTGCACAAATACCGACAGGCTGCCCAAGCTGTCCATGATCTGCCTCCAGCAATTACGGACACCGGCGTCCGATAAGTTCGGAACCTTAGCCTGTTTTTCCGCCAGTCACAGCCCCCTACTCTGCCTGCTTGCCCTTTTACCTGGATAAAACGTCATGAGCAGCAGCCCTTCACTCACCGCATCAGCCCAGCGGGATTCCTTACCCCTGGGCGGTTTACTGGCCCTGGCCAGCGCCGGCTTTATCACCATCCTCACCGAAGCCATGCCCGCCGGGCTTCTGCCGCAGATGGGCGAAGGCCTGGGCGTGTCACCCGCCCTGGTCGGCCAATTGGTTACCCTCTACGCCCTTGGCTCCCTGCTGGCAGCCATCCCGCTGACGCTGCTGACCCGCGGCTGGCGCAGGCGGCCCTTGCTGCTGCTGGCCATTGGCGGGTTTGCCTTGGTCAACAGCGTAACCGCGCTGTCCAGCCATTACGGGCTGACCCTGGTGGCACGCTTTTTTGCCGGGGTCTTCGCCGGGTTGCTGTGGGCGCTGCTGGCGGGGTATGCGAGCCGAATGGTGGCGCCACACCTGCAAGGTCGCGCCATTGCCGTGGCGATGCTGGGTGCACCGCTGGCACTGTCGCTGGGTGTACCCGCGGGTACCTTCCTCGGCACCGCCGTTGGCTGGCGCTTGAGCTTTGCGATCATGACCGGGCTGACCCTGGTACTGCTCGCCTGGGCACGCTGGCAACTGCCGGACTTTGCCGGCGAACGGGCGGATAAACGCCTGGGGCTGCGCGAGGTGCTGAACCTGCCGGGCGTTCGTCCGGTGCTATGGGTGACGTTTACCTACGTGCTGGCCCATAACATTCTGTACACCTACATCGCCCCGTTGCTGGTGCCCGCCGGGGTTGAGGCAGACGTTGACCGAGTGCTGCTGGTGTTCGGCCTCTCGGCGGTGCTGAGCATCTGGCTAGCAGGTGTATTGATTGACCGGTGGCTGCGCGCTTTGCTGCTGACCAGCTGTGCGCTGTTTGGCCTGATCGCCCTGGCGCTGGCGTTGTGGATCAATGTGCCGGCAGTCATCTATATCGCCGTGGCGTTATGGGGCCTGGCGTTCGGCGGTTTGCCGGCATTGCTGCAAACCGCACTGGCCCAATCGGCGGGCAAGTCGGCGGATGCCGCACAATCCATGCTGGTGACCGTGTGGAACCTGGGGATAGCCGGTGGCGGCCTGGCGGGTGGTGTATTGCTTCAAGGTTGGGGCGCCACGGCCTTTCCTTGGGCGGTTGTGCTTCTGATGCTGCTGGCCTGGGCCGGTGCATCACAGACGGCGCCCCAGCAGTTGGCCCGGCCACCCCGCCAAGTCGAACGTTGAAATGCGCTGGTAACCACAGGACTCATAAAAACGCACCAGATCCCCTGTCCCGCCGCCGTAGCAGTCCACACGCAAGCCCGTGACTCCTGCTGCGCGGGCCTGGTCATCGGCAAAGGCCATCATGCGCCGGCCAAGGCCGCGAACACTCGGGTCACGCGCGGCAATCAACAGGCGCACATACACCTCGGGCTCAGTCGCCGACGGTACATATGGCATGGGATCGCCCAACACCAGCGCTCCTCGGAGATGCCCCTCGGGGTCCTCGACAACCCAGGCCCCGGGCAACGCGCAGGCTTCAGCCACTTGCGCGACCCGCCGGGGCGACGCCGACCAGGGATCGGTGCCCCACTGATGGGTATTGCCCCTGCCAACGAACCAGGCGATCACCTCGTCGAACACCTGCAGCACGGCAGGAACATCCGCCACGCTGGCGCGGCGGATCAGCAAGCCATCCATTCCTTGAATCAACACGCTTGGAACTCCTGGGTCGACGATACCGAGTACCCAGTCTAGCGCACATAAAAAAGCCCCCGGTCTTTTCAGGCCGGGGGCTTCTTGTTCAAAGCGACATCAGTACTTCTTGATATCAGCCTTGGTTTCCAACTGCTTGCGGTACGCCGCGAAGTCCTGCTGGCCGACACGGGAAGCGAGGAAGCGGCGGTATTGCGCCTTTTCTTCGTCCGTTGGGGCAGCCGCTTCGTTGACGCCGTTCAAGCGCACGATCACCAGGCTGCCATCAGCCAGGGTCACGGTGGTGAAGGTCGGCTTGTCCTTGGCCGCAGGCTTGGGCATGCGGAACAGGGCTTGCAGCACGGCCGGGTCAATCGCTTCCTGGCTACGGGTAGCCGCTTCAGTGACTTTCCAGGCCTGGCCGTCGACCGGCTGGTTCAGCGGGGTCTTGCCATCACGCAGGCTGGCGATCAGCTCGTCAGCGTGAGTCTTGGCAGCCGCGCTGGCGCGCTCCTTGGCCATCTGTGTGCGAATCGCCGCAGCAACGCTTTCCAGCGGCAGTTGCGCCGGTTTGCGGTGCTCTTTGGCACGCAGCACGATGATGGTTTCCGGGTCCAGCTCGATGGCGCTGCTGTTGGCACCCTCATCCAGCACTTCCGGGCTGAACGCAGCGGTGACCACGGCGCGGTTGGCCGCAACACCGTCACCACCTTCACGGCCAAACGGCGCGGAGGTGTGTACGGTCAGCTTCAGGTCCGATGCTGGTTGGGCCAGGTCGGAGGCTTCGAATGCCGCATCTTCCAATTGCTTGGTTGCTTCGACAAAACGCTGCTCGACCTGTTGGGTCTTGAGCTCGCGGGTCAGCTTGTCTTTCAGGCTGGCGAACGTCGGCACTTGCGGTGCTTCAACGCCCAACAGCTTGATCAAGTGCCAACCGAAGGTGCTGCGCACCGGTGCAGATACCTGGTCCTTGTTCAAGGCGTACAAGGCTGCTTCAAAGTCCGGGTCGTAGACGCCAGGGCCGGCAAAGCCCAGATCGCCGCCATTGTTGGCCGAACCTGGATCCTGGGAGAACTCCTTGGCCAGGGCCTCGAACTTCTCACCCTTGGCCAGGCGCGCCTGGATTTCTTCGATCTTGGCCTTGGCTTGCGCGTCGGTGACCTTGTCGTTGACTTCAATCAGGATGTGCGCGGCACGACGCTGTTCAGCAAGGTTGGCGGTTTCTTTCTGATAGGCAGCCTGCAGTTCATCGTCCTTGACGCTGACCTGATCGAAGAAGGAAGACTTCTTCAGTTCCAGGTAGTCGATGACCACCTGGTCCGGGGTCATGAACTCCTTGGCGTGCTGGTCATAGTAAGCCTTGACCTCGTCGTCGGTGAGTTTCACCGCCGCAGGGTTGGCCTTGATATTGACGGTAGCGAAATCACGGGTCTGTTTTTCCAGACGGGCGAATGCCAGCACTTCGGCGTCGGTCACGAAACCGCTGCCGGCGATGCCTGCGCGAACCTGGCCGATCAGCATTTCCTGGGTCAGCATCTGACGGAACTGCAGACGGCTGTAGCCCAGCTGACGGATAACCTGGTCAAAGCGTTCGGCGTTGAACTTGCCGTCCACCTGGAATTCCGGGGTCTGCAGGATCACCTGGTCCAGTGCAGCTTCGGAGAAGCCAAACTTGGAGTCGGCGGCGCCTTGCAGCAGCAGCTTGCGATCGATCAGGCCCTTGAGGGCCGCTTCGCGCAGCAGTTTTTCGTCCAGCAGTGAAGCATCGAAATCCTTGCCCAGCTGTTGCATCAGCTGGCGACGTTGCATGTCGACGGCCTGGCTCAGTTCAGTCTGGGTGATTTCTTCACCGTTGACCTTGGCCACGTCCTGCTTGGTGTTGGTCGAAGCCTGGAAAATGGCCTCGATACCGGTGAACGCCATCAATGCGACGATGATCCCGATAATGGTCTTGGCAATCCAGCCTTGTGAATTGTCCCTGATATTTTGCAGCATGCGTCCCCCAGAAACGGTTGAACTTCAAAAATTGGCAACCGTGGAGCGTGGGTAGAGTCCGGATAGAAGAAAGGCGCATCCGAGGATGCGCCTTCTCGTAACTGGCGGAGCGGACGGGGGGTTGAATCTACACCCCCGGCTTGGCGACCCGATGGATACTTGGGTCAGCTTTCGCTCCGCTGCCAGGCCAGACCTGCGTCCGACCCGGGTAGCAAAGGCTTGATCGAAGCTTAGTTAACCGCTTCTTTCAGGGCTTTACCGGCTTTGAAACCTGGTTTCTTGGCAGCAGCGATTTGCAGTGCTTTGCCAGTCTGTGGGTTACGGCCAGTGCGAGCTGGGCGGTCAGTCACAGAGAAAGTACCGAAGCCTACCAGTACCACGGAGTCGCCGGCCTTCAGAGCGCCAGTGACGGATTCGATTACTGCATCCAGCGCACGGCCGGCAGCAGCTTTCGGGATATCAGCGGATGCAGCGATAGCATCAATCAGTTCCGACTTGTTCACTCTAAGTCCCCTTATATATCTATTGAGTATGATTCTAAGTTTTTTGGTAAACAGCAAAAACCAGTGCTGAATGGCCTACAGACACTTAAGAGCCGCTTTATAACAAGGGCTCTAAAAAGCTGTCAAGGAAGCCCCCAGGCTTATTCACATTAATGCGTGCTAATTCTTTCCTTGGAATCAGACTCTCGTTTTTCGTCCTTTGCAACTATCTCCGGAACCACATCCGGCAAGGGCTCCGGCGCGTATTGCAGCGCAATTTGCAGGACCTCGTCAATCCATTTAACCGGTTTAATCTGAAGATCCTGCTTGATATTGTCAGGAATTTCCTTCAAGTCGCGAACATTCTCTTCAGGAATGATCACAGTCTTGATGCCCCCGCGGTGTGCAGCCAGCAATTTCTCTTTCAGGCCACCAATGGCCAATACCTGGCCACGCAGGGTGATTTCCCCGGTCATCGCGACATCGGCGCGCACCGGTATGCCGGTCAATGCCGAAACCAGGGCCGTGCACATGCCTACGCCAGCGCTCGGGCCATCCTTCGGTGTAGCCCCTTCCGGCATGTGGATGTGGGTGTCGTGCTTCTCGTGGAAGTCCAGGGGGATCCCCAGGCTCCTGGCGCGGCTGCGCACCACGGTCTGCGCGGCGGTAATGGATTCGACCATCACGTCACCGAGGGAGCCGGTCTTGATCAACTGGCCCTTGCCGGGGATCACCGCAGCTTCGATGGTCAGCAATTCGCCGCCCACCTGGGTCCACGCCAGGCCAGTCACCTGCCCTACCTGATCCTGCTGTTCCGCCAGGCCGTAACGGAATTTACGCACACCCAGGAAGTGCTCAAGAGCGTCGGCCGTAACCTTCACCGAGAAGCGTTTTTCCAGCGCGTGCTCCTTGACCGCCTTGCGGCAAATCTTCGCGATCTGGCGCTCAAGTCCCCGTACACCGGCCTCGCGAGTGTAGTAGCGCACGATGTCGCGGATCGACTCGACGTCGAATTCGATCTCGCCCTTCTTCAGGCCATTGGCTGAAATCTGCTTGGGCGCGAGGTATTTGACGGCGATATTGATCTTCTCGTCTTCGGTGTAACCCGGCAGACGAATCACCTCCATCCGGTCCAGCAATGCCGGCGGAATATTCATGGAGTTGGAGGTGCACAGGAACATTACGTCGGACAGGTCGTAGTCGACCTCCAGGTAATGGTCGTTGAAATTGTGGTTCTGCTCAGGGTCGAGCACTTCCAGCAAGGCCGATGCCGGATCGCCGCGCATGTCGCTGCCCATTTTGTCGATTTCATCGAGCAGGAACAGCGGGTTGCGCACACCCACCTTTGTCATTTTTTGAATCAATCTTCCTGGCATCGAACCGATGTAAGTCCGGCGATGACCACGAATTTCCGCCTCATCGCGCACGCCACCGAGGGCCATACGTACGAATTTACGGTTGGTGGCATTGGCGATGGACTCGGCCAGGGAGGTTTTACCTACCCCAGGCGGGCCAACCAGGCACAGCACCGGGCCACGAATCTTCTTCACGCGCTTCTGCACGGCGAGGTATTCGAGGATGCGTTCTTTGACCTCTTCAAGGCCATAGTGGTCGGCATCAAGGATATCTTCGGCACGGGCCAGGTCCAGGCGTACCTTGGTCTGAGCCTTCCACGGCACCTGCACCAGCCAGTCGATGTACGAGCGCACCACGGTGGCTTCGGCCGACATCGGCGACATCTGCTTGAGCTTGTTCAACTCGGCGGTGGCTTTGGTCAGGGCGTCTTTAGGCAGGCCGGCAGCATCGATGCGCTTTTTCAGCTCTTCGATTTCGTTGTGGCCTTCCTCGCTGTCGCCGAGCTCCTTCTGAATGGCCTTCATCTGCTCATTCAGGTAGTACTCGCGCTGGCTGCGCTCCATTTGTTTTTTGACACGACCCCGGATGCGCTTCTCGACCTGGAGCAGGTCGATCTCGGCATCCAGCAACGCCAGCACGTGTTCGACACGGGCCGACAGGTCAATGATTTCGAGGATGTCCTGCTTCTGCTCGATCTTCAGCGCCATGTGCGCGGCCATGGTGTCGACCAGGCGGCTTGGCTCATCGATGCTATTGAGGGAAGACAGGACTTCAGCCGGGACTTTCTTGCCCAACTGCACGTACTGCTCGAACTGCGAGAGCAGGCTGCGCACAAACACTTCGGACTCGCGCTCAGGGGCCTCGACTTCGTCGATCAGCACCACTTCGGCGCGCAGGTGGCCGTCCACCTCCATGAAACGCTCTACCGCACCGCGCTGCTCGCCTTCCACCAGCACCTTGACGGTGCCATCGGGCAGCTTGAGCAGTTGCAGGACAGTGGCAATGGTGCCGACGCGATACAGGGCATCTTCGCCTGGATCATCATCGGCAGGGTTTTTCTGGGCCAACAGCAGGATTTGCTTGTCGCCCGTCATCGCGGCCTCGAGGGCTTCGATAGACTTCTCGCGCCCCACGAACAGCGGGATAACCATGTGCGGATAGACGACGACATCACGCAACGGCAGGAGAGGCAATTCGATGGTTGTCTTCATGATTTCGCCTCTATGACAGTTGAAAAATAAGCTTGAAACCAAGATGGGGGCTGCGTGTAAAAAAAACAAGCTCAATGCTGGCAGTTACACGCAGTAAAAATCCTTATGAAAAACAAAGGAGCCCCTAGAGGCCCCTTCGTTTGTACCAAAACTGCGAAACGCTTACGCGTCTGGCGCAGCCTTGGCAGTCGGCTCACTGTTTTCGTAGATATACAGTGGCTTGGACTTGCCTTCTATAACGCTTTCGTCGATCACCACTTTACTCACCTCGGACTGCGAGGGGATTTCGTACATGGTGTCGAGCAATACACCTTCGAGGATCGAACGCAGGCCACGTGCACCGGTCTTGCGCTCCAGTGCCCGCTTGGCCACCGATTTGAGCGCGTCAGTACGGAACTCGAGGTCCACACCTTCCATCTCGAACAGCTTGGCATATTGCTTGGTCAGGGCGTTTTTCGGTTCGGTGAGGATCTGAATCAGAGCCGCCTCATCCAACTCGTCCAACGTGGCCAGGACCGGCAGACGGCCAACGAATTCCGGGATCAGACCGAACTTGACCAGATCGTCAGGCTCGACTTCACGCAGGGACTCGCCCACCTTCTTGCCTTCTTCCTTGCTGCGCACTTCTGCACTGAAACCGATGCCGCCACGGGTAGACCGTTGCTGAATAACCTTCTCCAGGCCGGAGAATGCGCCGCCACAGATAAACAGGATGTTGCGCGTATCAACCTGAAGGAATTCCTGCTGCGGGTGCTTGCGGCCGCCTTGTGGCGGTACGGAAGCAACCGTGCCTTCGATCAGTTTCAACAGGGCCTGCTGCACGCCTTCACCGGAAACGTCCCGAGTGATCGACGGGTTGTCGGACTTGCGCGAGATCTTGTCGATTTCGTCGATATAGACAATACCCATCTGGGCCTTCTCTACGTCGTAGTCGCACTTCTGCAGCAGTTTCTGAATGATGTTCTCGACATCTTCGCCCACGTAGCCAGCCTCGGTGAGGGTGGTGGCGTCGGCGATGGTGAACGGAACGTTCAGCAGGCGAGCGAGGGTTTCTGCAAGCAGGGTCTTACCCGAGCCTGTAGGACCGATCAGCAGGATGTTGCTCTTGCCGAGTTCGACTTCGTCGCCTTTCTTGTCACGCTGATTCAAGCGCTTGTAGTGGTTGTATACCGCTACGGCCAGAACCTTCTTTGCACGCTCTTGACCAATCACATACTGATCAAGGATGCCGCTGATTTCTTTAGGCGAAGGCAATTTATGCGCGCTGCTTTCGGCCTGGGCTTCCTGCACCTCCTCACGGATGATGTCATTGCACAGGTCGACGCACTCGTCGCAGATAAAGACCGAGGGGCCGGCAATCAATTTGCGCACTTCATGCTGGCTTTTGCCACAGAAGGAGCAATAGAGCAGCTTGCCGTTGTCCTCGCCGTTGCGGGTGTCAGTCATTCGTTCGATCCAAATCCGATAGGCTTGCAACACAAGATGAAGGCTTATGCGGGCTTTTTCAAGCCCGCAGATGATCGGAAAACCCGACCAGCCCTATTTTGAGCGGCTTATATTAAGCGGGGCGCTTTTCGATCACTGCGTCGATCAACCCATATTCACGTGCGGCTTCGGCGCTCATGAAGTTGTCACGGTTGGTGTCGCGCTCGATTTCTTCCAGGGTGTGCCCGCTGTGCTTGGCCATCAGCGTGTTGAGGCGTTCGCGGATGAAGAGGATTTCCTTGGCGTGGATTTCAATGTCCGACGCCTGACCCTGGAAACCGCCCAGTGGCTGGTGAATCATCACACGCGAGTTCGGCAGGCAGTAACGCTTGCCCTCGGCACCTGCGGTCAGCAGGAACGCGCCCATGCTGCAGGCCTGGCCAATGCAGGTCGTCGATACGTTCGGCTTGATGAACTGCATGGTGTCGTAGATCGACATGCCCGCTGTCACCGAACCGCCCGGCGAGTTGATGTAGAGATGGATGTCCTTGTCCGGGTTTTCCGCTTCAAGGAACAGCAGTTGCGCACAGATCAGGTTGGCCATGTAGTCCTCTACCGGGCCCACCAGAAAGATCACTCGCTCCTTGAGCAGGCGCGAGTAGATGTCGTAGGCGCGTTCGCCACGAGCGGACTGCTCGACAACCATCGGGACCAGGCCGCCTGCGGCCTGGATATCAGAGTTCTGCTGAATATAGGAATTACGGAACATGCTCTGCAGTTACTCCCAAATAGTCATGTCTTGAAAACGCATAAGCCAGCGCGAGGCTGGCTTATGGTTGAATTTCCAACGAGTTGGACAATCAGTCGGCTTGTGCTGCTTCCGCCGGCTTGACTGCTTCTTCGTAAGAGACCGCTTTATCGGTCACCTTAGCCTTCTGCAGAACAGTATCCACAACTTGTTCTTCCAGCACAACCGAACGTACTTCGTTCAGCTGCTGGTCGTTCTTGTAGTACCAGGCCACGACCTGCTCAGGCTCCTGGTAGGCCGAAGCCATTTCCTGGATCATTTCGCGGACGCGATCTTCGTCAGGCTTGAGGTCGAACTGCTTGACCACTTCAGCCACGATCAGACCCAGCACCACACGGCGCTTGGCTTGCTCTTCGAACAGCTCGGCCGGCAGTTGGTCTGGCTTGATGTTGCCGCCGAACTGCTGGACAGCCTGTACGCGCAGGCGATCCACTTCGTTGGACAGCAGGGCCTTAGGCACTTCGATCGGGTTGGAGGCCAGCAGACCATCCATGACCTGGTTCTTGACCTTGGACTTGATAGCCTGGCGCAGCTCGCGCTCCATGTTCTTGCGAACTTCGGTGCGGAAGCCTTCGATACCTGTTTCCTTGATGCCGAACTGATTGAAGAACTCTTCGTTCAGCTCTGGCAGCTTAGGCTCGGAAACGCTGTTGACGGTCACGGTGAACTCGGCGGCTTTGCCAGCCAGGTCCAGGTTCTGGTAGTCAGCAGGGAATTCCAGGTTCAGGACACGCTCTTCGCCGGCCTTGGCGCCAACCAGGCCGTCTTCGAAGCCAGGAATCATGCGGTTGGAACCCAGCACCAGCTGAGTGCCCTTGGCGGAGCCGCCAGCGAATGCTTCGCCGTCAACCTTGCCAACGAAATCGATGTTCAGCTGGTCTTCGTTCTGGGCAGCACGGTCGACCACTTCGAAACGGGTGTTCTGCTTGCGCAGGATTTCCAGCATGTTGTCCAGGTCCGAATCAGCCACTTCGGCGCTCAGGCGCTCGATAGCGATACCGTCGAAACCGGCCACTTCGAACTCAGGGAACACTTCGAATACGGCAACGTATTCCAGGTCCTTGCCCGCTTCCAGGGACTTGGGCTCGATCGAAGGCGAACCAGCCGGGTTCAGCTTTTGCTCAACCACTGCTTCGTAGAAGGAAGCCTGGATCACGTCACCGACGGCTTCATTGCGTGCATCAGCACCAAAACGGCGCTTGATTTCGCTCATTGGCACTTTGCCTGGACGGAAACCAGCGATCTTGGCCTTTTGGGCAGTCTGCTGCAGACGCTTGTTGACCGCAGTCTCGATGCGCTCAGCCGGCACGGTGATGCTCATGCGGCGCTCGAGAGCAGTAGTATTTTCAACAGAAACTTGCATGGATATTCCTCGTTGCACAGACGTTAGCCGGCCATTTCCGACCCCAATCAAGGGCATGCATTCTAGTGGGTCAAACTCAAGAAGTCACCCTACTGGAAATACGCCCGTAAACAGCCGGCAATTTATCGGTACGAAGGCACTGTCGCGCCCCGCCCCGGTGACAAATAAAGCCAATCACGCCAGGGCTCTGCGCCGCCCCTCTATATATAGAAGGGATCGTCGCCCATCTCCCTGACGGCCTACCTCGCAATGAAGGCAGATAACAATGCAGTATCATCGAGACACATAAATACGATGAAACGCATCGCCATCGCGACCCACAACCCGCAGCCACGAAAAACCGAACCGCCAAAACCAAAAAAGGCGCCAGACTGTTAAATCTGGCGCCTTTCGAATATGGGGTGGACGAAGGGGATCGAACCCTCGACAACGGGAGTCACAATCCCGTGCTCTACCAACTGAGCTACGCCCACCATATTGCGTTAACAAAGAAACCAAACTACTTCTTTGTCTAACCCCACCCTGCATGTAAACCGAGTAAGGCCTTATTTGGTGCGGATGAAGAGACTCGAACTCTTACGCCTCGCGGCGCTGGAACCTAAATCCAGTGTGTCTACCAATTCCACCACATCCGCGCTTGAAGCTCTTAAAGCAAAGGCGCCAGACGGTTAATCTGGCGCCTTTCAAAATATGGGGTGGACGAAGGGGATCGAACCCTCGACAACGGGAGTCACAATCCCGTGCTCTACCAACTGAGCTACGCCCACCATATAGCGCTACTTGTGCCAAAGCTGCCTAATGGCGCACCCGGCAGGACTCGAACCTGCGACCATCCGCTTAGAAGGCGGATGCTCTATCCAGCTGAGCTACGGGCGCCTTATTAATCTGTACTCTTGGAGGATTACAAACTAAGTGCTTCCAGCCTTGCAGAACAACGATTCTGCTCGACCTTCTTAACCAGTGCTAGGCTGTGCCCGACAAGTGCGACGAATAGTATAGAGGGCCTGGAAACCCGTCAAATCTTTTTTGAAAAAAATTCATTTTATTTAAGGGGTTAGGCCAATTTGCGGACCAAGCGCCTTTGCCCTCACGCCGTGGCGTGCGAGAATGCGCGCACTTTTCCTCCCCCTCTCGATGGTTAATCACGCGTAATGACTGCACAACTTATCGACGGCAAATCAATCGCCGCCAGCCTGCGCCAGCAGATCGCCAAACGAGTCACCGAGCGCAGCCAGCAAGGCTTGCGCACGCCTGGCCTCGCGGTGATCCTGGTCGGCAGCGATCCTGCCTCTCAGGTTTATGTCTCGCACAAGCGTAAAGACTGTGAAGAGGTCGGCTTTCTTTCCAAGGCCTACGACCTGCCTGCCGACACCACCCAGCAGGCCCTGACCGACCTGATCGACAGCCTCAACGACGACCCGGCGATGGACGGCATCCTCCTGCAATTGCCATTGCCCGCGCACCTGGACGCGTCCAAGCTGCTCGAGCGCATCCGCCCTGACAAAGACGTCGACGGTTTCCATCCTTATAACGTTGGCCGCCTGGCGCAGCGTATCCCACTGCTGCGCCCGTGCACGCCCAAAGGCATCATGACCCTGCTGGAAAGCACCGGTGTCGACCTGTACGGCCTCGATGCCGTCGTCGTCGGCGCGTCCAACATCGTGGGCCGCCCAATGGCCATGGAGTTGCTGCTGGCCGGCTGCACCGTCACCGTGACCCACCGCTTCACCAAGGACCTGGCCGGCCACGTTGGCCGTGCCGACCTGGTCGTCGTGGCCGCCGGCAAGCCGGGCCTGGTCAAGGGCGAATGGATCAAGGAAGGCGCCATCGTCATCGACGTGGGCATCAACCGCCAGGAAGACGGCAAGCTGGTCGGCGACGTGGTGTATGAAACCGCCCTGCCCCGCGCCGGCTGGATCACCCCGGTGCCGGGTGGCGTTGGCCCGATGACCCGTGCCTGCCTGCTGGAAAACACCCTGTACGCCGCAGAAACCCTGCACGGTTAATAACCAGCCGTACTGAAAAAGCCCTGCCTTATCGCAGGGCTTTTTATTGCCCGGAAGAAAACCTGTTTTTTCTTAGTTTTTAAGCACTTTCGTCCGGTTTTAGAAGAACATTCGACAGTCTCTCGTCCATACTCCTAAAATGTAACGCCATTTATCACAAAACCCGTTTCCCAACGGTATTTCTTACTTTTTAGCGAGTTCATCCGCGTGAAAATTCGTCTTTCCATTGTCAGCCTGTTTTTTGCGTTCACCGGCACCTTTGCACACGCTGCCGACTCCGCCCTGGCGCCGCGGGATCCCTCCAAACTGCAGATCGCTTCCGGCAGCGCCATGCTGGTGGACCTGCAGACCAACAAGGTCATCTACGCCAGCAATCCCGACGTGGTAGTGCCTATCGCCTCGGTGAGCAAGCTGATGACGGGCCTGATCGTGCTTGAAGCCAAGCAGAACATGGACGAGTACATCGACATCAACATCACCGACACGCCGGAGATGAAAGGCGTGTTCTCCCGCGTGAAGATCGGCAGCCAGATGCCGCGCAGGGAGATGTTGCTGATTGCCCTGATGTCCTCGGAAAACCGCGCCGCCGCTAGCCTGGCGCACCACTATCCGGGCGGCTACGCGGCCTTTATTGCCGCGATGAACGCCAAGGCCAAGGCCCTGGGCATGACCAGCACCCATTATGTCGAGCCCACCGGCCTATCGATCCACAACGTGTCCACCGCCCGCGACTTGAGCAAGCTGCTGGCCTACGCGCAAAAATTTCCGATGCTGAGCCAGTTGAGCACCACCAAGGAAAAGACCGTAGCGTTCCGCAAGCCCAACTACACCCTGGGTTTCTCCAATACCGACCACCTGATCAACCGCGCCAACTGGGATATCAAGCTGACCAAGACCGGTTTCACCAACCAGGCCGGTCATTGCCTGGTGCTGGTCACCCGCATGGGTAATCGTCCCGTGTCGCTGGTGATCCTGGATGCTTTCGGCAAATTCACCCACTTTGCCGATGCCAGCCGTATCCGTAGCTGGGTCGAGACCGGCAAGGGCGGCTCGGTGCCGGACGTCGCGCTGCGCTACAAGGCTGACAAGAACCTGAAGAACCGCGCGAATGCCGCCGAAGTCCGCCGTTAAGGAACACCGAGAACGCATTTAGGAGGGGCTCGCCCCTCCCATTTTATTTGTGTTCCGCCAACACCTTGAGCGCCTGCGCTGCCGCCCGCTCCTGCCCGGCCTGGGCCGTTGCGTTCGCCGAATCCCGCCAGCGCTGCGCATCCACATTGGCCGGTAATTGGCTCGGGCGCTGGGTGACGATTGCCCAGTGCCCGGCACTGCTCCACTTCGACTCAAAGTCGCTGAAGCTCATCAGCAGGCGTCGGTCCATGCCTGAACGCAACAGCACCGTGCTTTTCTGCTGGTTGAAACCCACCACCACCACGTAGTGCGCGTCAGACAACAGGCCGCCGCCAATCCGCGCCATCACCGGGTAACCCGCCGCCACCTGCGCCAGTACCGCGGTCAGCTTGGCATCCAGCGGGTACACCATCAGCCCGTACTCACGGGCCAGCACCTGCATGTTGCGCTCCAGGTCCGCTTCACCGCCCGGCAAATGCAACGGCTTATCCAACAAGCCCGGTGTCATCACAATGCCTTGTTGCGACAGCATGCTGGCTAATGCCGTAGGACCGCTCTGATAAGCCTCGCTGCGAAAGGTCGGCACACCATTGAGTTCGACACGTTCCGGCAGGCCCGGAAGTTTCGACGGCTGCCCGGAACAGGCCGCGAGCCCCAGGGCACAGGCCAGCAACAAGGATGTTTTAAGGTTCGACCGTAACCGCAATTTTTTACTCTCTTGATCAACTGCCGGTGAGGGCCCTGATCATAGGACGCTCTGCCACGCGGGTATAGCCCATAGGCTCAGTAAAGCGTCGCGGTTAGAGCAAACGAGTTGGACGAACACGACCATTGGTCAATAGCAGGCAACCGCCGGGTAGCTAGACTGTCCATTGAGAAGACTGTGTGTGCCCCCTGCGGGGCGAAAGGAGGCCAAAATGAGCCTTGCAACAACGATTTTCCTGTTGATCTGCGGTTGGCTGGCGGTAGCCGGCGCCATGTTGTGGGGGGTGTTGCGCATTACCCGCCGGCACCATCACCCCCACGTCAAACCTGAGGCACCCGCCAAGCCCCATAGAGCGGCGGTGCACCACGCCTAGCCAGGCATGCAATTGAAATCCTGAGTCGCCGCGACTTCCTTACCGTGCCCGTCCATCAGGGATGCGCGCACGGTGGTGCCCAGGCTCGACTCCACCAGGGTGTAATGCTCACCCGCCTTGAAATCCTTGTACTCGACCCGACCCTGGCAGTCCTGCTGGTTGTCGTCGCCGGCTTCTTCCTCGAACAACGTCACGTCCAGGCGATGATCCCCGGGGGTCACCTCGAAAAAGCGCCCGTCGTCGACACGCTTGCCGTCCACACGTTCGGCCATCAGGTCGTTCGGCGCTTCTTCTTTCAAGCCGATCCAGGCTTCGCTGGGGTCCGCCTTGGGAATCGGGCCGGCACAGGCCGACAACAACAAAACAGCCCCCAGGGCGGGGATCATCAATAAAGGTTTGAGTGACATGGCAGGGCTCCAAAGAACATCAGTAAAAAGACAAGTCGTCCGATGGGATGCAAGCTTGGGCAGCCACGCCCTGTAGAACAAATGAATCCATATGAAACGATCTTCAGCCCTTACCTAAATGTTCCTTCACCTGGCTGAAAGGCGCGTGTTAGGTGGGTCGGGCAAGACTGCCGGGGTTTGCAATCCTGCTCCCTCGGAGGTTCACGCATGCTCGGGCTGGTAAAGACCGCACTGCAAAAGCCGTACACGTTTATCGTGTTGGCCATATTCATCTGCATCATCGGGCCGATGGCGGCCCTGCGAACCCCCACCGACGTGTTTCCCGATATCGGCATCCCTGTGGTCGCCGTGGTCTGGCAGTACAACGGCCTGTCGCCGGACGCCATGGCCGGCCGGGTGATCTACACCTACGAACGCTCCCTGAGCACCACCGTCAACGACATCGAACATATAGAATCGCAATCCTTGCCCGGCATGGGCATCGTGAAGATTTTCTTCCAGCCCGGCGTCGACATCCGCACCGCCAACGCCCAAGTGACCGCCGTGTCACAAACGGTGCTCAAGCAGATGCCACCGGGTATCACGCCACCGCTGATCCTCAACTACAGCGCCTCCACGGTGCCGATCCTGCAAATGGCGTTCTCCAGCCCGACGCTGTCGGAAGCCAAAATTCGCGACCTGGTGCAGAACAATATCCGCCTGCCCCTCAGCGCCCTGCCCGGCCTGGCCATGCCCACGCCGATGGGTGGCAAGCAGCGGCAGATCACCCTTGACCTCGACCCCCAGGCGCTGGCGGCCAAAGGCTTGTCGGCCCAGGATGTGGGCAATGCCCTGGCGCTGCAGAACCAGATCATCCCGGTGGGCACCGCCAAACTCGGCCCCAATGAATACACGATCCTGCTCAACAACAGCCCCAAGGCCATCGATGAGCTCAACGACCTGCCGATCAAGACCGTCGACGGCGCGCTGATCACCATCGGCCAGGTCGCCCACGTGCGCGACGGTTCGCCGCCGCAGACCAACATCGTGCGCGTCGACGGCCATCGCGCGGTGCTGATGCCGGCGTTGAAAAACGGCAGCATTTCCACCCTGTCGATCATCGACGGTATCCGCCAGATGCTGCCGCGCATCAACGAAACCCTGCCGCCGTCACTGAAGACCTCGCTGCTGGGCGACGCCTCGGTATTCGTCAAGCAATCGGTGGGCAGCGTGGCCCAGGAAGGCATCATCGCCGCGCTGCTGACCAGTGCGATGATCCTGCTGTTCCTCGGCAGCTGGCGCTCCACGATCATTATCGCGGCGTCGATTCCCCTGGCGGTGCTGTCGGCCATTGCGCTGCTGGCGGTCAGCGGGCAGACCCTCAACGTCATGACCCTCGGCGGGCTGGCGTTGGCCGTAGGGATCCTGGTGGACGACGCCACGGTGACCATCGAAAACATCAACTGGCACCTGGAGCAAGGCAAGCCGGTGAAGACCGCGATCCTCGACGGCGCCGCGCAAATTGTCGGCCCGGCGTTCGTCTCGCTGCTGTGCATCTGCATCGTGTTCGTGCCGATGTTCCTGCTGCAAGGCATCGCCGGTTATCTGTTCCGGCCGATGGCGCTGGCGGTGATCTTTGCCATGGCCAGCTCATTCATTCTTTCGCGCACCCTGGTGCCGACGCTGGCGATGTTCCTGCTCAAGCCGCACACGCCGGAGCCAGGCGTGGGGCACCATCCCGAAGATGCATTCATCAACCACCATGAGGGCGAGCAGCACCCGAAACCGCGCAATGCCGCACTGCAAGCGGTGCTGAATTTCCAGCAGGGTTTCGAGCGTCACTTCTCGAATATCCGCGACACCTACCACGGCCTGCTGACCTTGGCCCTGGGCAATCGCAAGGGTTTTATCGTCGGTTTCCTGGCCTGCGTGCTCGCCTCATTCCTGCTGTTGCCCAGCCTGGGCCAGGACTTTTTCCCGGCGACGGATGCCGGTGCGCTGGCCCTGCACGTGCGCTTGCCGCTGGGCACGCGTATCGAAGAAAGTGCTGCCGCCTTCGACCGCATCGAAGCGCGGATCCGTGAAGTGATCCCCGCCGAAGAACTGGACACCATCGTCGATAACATTGGCATTCCGCTCAGCGGCATCGACATGGCCTACAGCAGCAGCGGTACCATCGGCCCGCAGGATGGCGACATCCAGGTCAGCCTGAAAAAGGGCCATGCGCCTACCGCGGACTACGTGAAGAAACTGCGTGAAGCGCTGCCGCAGAGTTTCCCTGGCAGCCACTTTGCGTTCCTGCCGGCGGACATCAGCAGCCAGATCCTCAACTTCGGCGCGCCGGCGCCGCTGGACGTGAAAATCTCCGGGCGCAGCGATGCAGAAAACCGCGCCTATGCCGTCGAGTTGGAACGTCGCCTGCAACACGTGCCCGGTATCGCCGACCTGCGCATCCAGCAGTCCACCGGCTACCCGTCACTGCAGGTGAATGTCGACCGCATGCGCGCCAACGGCCTGGGCATTACCGAGCGGGACGTGACCAACAGCATGGTGGCGTCGCTGGCCGGCAGTTCGCAGACCGCGCCGACCTTCTGGCTCAACCCGGCCAACGGCGTGTCCTATTCCATTGTCGCCGCCACCCCGCAATACCGACTCGACAGCCTGCCGTCGCTGGAAGCGCTGCCGGTCACCGGCGCCGATGGGCAGTCGCAGATCCTCGGCGGCGTAGCAACTATCTCCCGCGTGCAAAGCTCGGCGGTGGTGACCCACTACAACATCGAACCGACCCTGGACCTGTACGCCAACGTGCAGGGCCGCGACCTCGGCGGCGTAGCCCGCGACGTGCAAAAGGTGCTGGATGACACCGCGCATCTGCGCCCCAAAGGCGCGACGATCAGCCTGCACGGGCAGATCGATGCGCTGCATGAAGCCTTCAGCGGCTTGAGCCTTGGCCTGCTGGGTGCGGTGGTGCTGATCTACCTGCTGATCGTGATCAACTTCCAGTCGTGGGCCGACCCGTTCGTCATCATCACCGCGTTGCCGGCGGCGCTCGCAGGCATCGTGTGGATGCTGTTCCTCAGCGGCACCTCCTTGTCGGTGCCAGCGCTCACCGGCGCCATCCTGTGCATGGGCGTGGCCACGGCCAACTCGATCCTGGTGGTGAGCTTCTGCCGTGAGCGCCTGGCCGAACATGGTGATGCGTTGAAAGCCGCCATGGAGGCCGGTTACACGCGCTTCCGCCCGGTGTGCATGACCGCCCTGGCGATGATCATCGGCATGTTGCCCCTGGCAATTTCCGAGGAGCAGAACGCCCCGCTCGGGCGCGCCGTCATCGGCGGTTTGATCTTCGCGACCCTCGCCACATTGTTGTTTGTTCCCGTGGTCTTCAGCCTGGTCCACGGTCGTCACCCTACTCGCGCAGTTGCAGGAGAAACCCCACATGTCGTCTGATCACAAACCCTCGCGCAAGCGTCTGATGCTCATGGGTGTCGGCGGCCTGACCCTGGCCGCCCTGTTGGTCGCCAACGGCCTGCATGCCCGCACGCTGCACGAACAATCGGTCACGGCCTGGACCGAGACCGCCGCCATCCCGCACGTGATGGTGTTCCAGCCCCGGCAGAATGTGGCCGGCGATACCTTGCGCCTGCCGGCGCACCTGGAAGCCTGGAGCAAGGCGCCGATCCACGCCCGGGTCAGCGGTTACCTGAAGGATTGGAAAGTCGATATCGGCAGCCGGGTCAAGGCCGGGCAAGTCCTCGCGGAAATCGACAGCCCCGACCTGGATCAACAGCTGGCGCAGACCCATGCACGCCTGGTGCAGGAACAGGCCAACGCACGCCTGGCCGAAACCACCGCCACGCGCTGGCAAAACCTGCTGGCCAGCCATTCGGTCTCGCGCCAGGAGGCCGATGAAAAAACCTCCAATGCCGCTGCCGCCAAGGCCAACGCCGAGGCCGCCGCTGCCGACTATGCCCGGCTGTCGGCACTGGAAAGCTACAAGACCCTTCGCGCCCCGTTCGCCGGCACCATCACCGCGCGCAACACCGATATCGGCCAGCTGATCAAGGCCGACACCGACAGCGATCCGGAACTGTTCAACATTGCCGACACCCATCAATTGCGCCTCTACGTACCGGTGCCGCAGAACTACGCAGCGGTCATCCATCCGGGCCTTGAAGCCGATCTGACCGTGCCCGAGCACCCCGGCAAGCATTTCAAGGCGCGCCTGATCGGTGACTCCACCGCCATCGACCGCCGCTCCGGCACCCTGCTCGCCCAGTTCGTCGCCGACAACCCCGACGGCGAGCTGCTGCCCGGTGATTATGCCGAGGCCACCCTGCCGATTCCGGCCGATACCCATGGCGTGAGCATCCCGGCCAGCGCCCTGATCTTCCGCGCCCAGGGCACCCAGGTGGCGGTGTTGGACGGGCAGAACCGTGTGCACCTGCAGCCCATCCATATCGGCCTCGACCTGGGCGAACGCCTGGTGATCGACCAGGGCTTGAAACCCGCCGACCGCATCGTCGACAACCCGCCCGATGCCCTGCGCGAAGGTGATCCCGTGCAGCTCGCCGATGCCTCCGGAGGTGCGCATGCGCATAAGGCTTAAACCGCTCGCCGCATTGACGCTGCTGGTCTTGCAGGGTTGCTCGATGGCGCCGACCTACAAGGTGCCGGCGATCGACCTGCCGGCCCACTACCGCGAACAGACCAGCGATGGGCCCTGGCACAGCGCCCAGCCCTCCGACCAACTGGCGCCCGAATGGTGGAAACTCTACAACGATTCGCGCCTGGATGACCTGCAACAGCAGCTGCTCAAGGCCAACCCGGACCTGGCGGCGGCGCTGGCGCACTTTGATGCTTCCCAAGCGTATGCCAGCCAACTGCACGCAGGCCTGTTCCCGCAGATCACCGCCAGCGCGCAACCGCTGCGCCAGCGGCAATCGGATTCGCGACCGTTGCGGGGGGATACGCAACCGTCGGTGTACAACAGCAACATCGCGGGGTTTTCCTTGAGCTATGACCTGGACCTGTGGGGCAAAATCCGCAACCAGGTCGCGGCCGGCGATGCCCAGGCGCAAGCGTCCGGGGATGACCTGGCGGTGGCGCGCCTGAGTTTGCAGCGTCAGTTGGCGACCTTGTACGTGCAGCTCAATGGGCTGGATGCACAGAGCCGGATTCTCACTCGCTCGCTGGATGATTTCAGCCAGGCATTGCAATTGACCCGCAGCCGCTACGAGGGCCAGATAGCCTCGGAGCTGGACCTGACCCGTGCGCAAAATCAACTGGCGCAGGCCAGGGCGCAATTGGATGAAGTGCGTGGGCAACGCAACCTCACCGAGCACGCCATCGGCGAGTTGGTGGGTGTGGCAGCCAGCGACTTTACCTTGCCGCCCGGCCAGCAACTGATCGCCCTGCCGGGAATTCCGTCGCAGTTGCCAAGCCACCTGTTGCAACGTCGCCCGGATATTGCAGCGGCAGAGCGCCGGGTGTTTGCGGCCAACGCAAATGTCGGCGTGGCCAAGGCGGCGTGGTACCCGGACTTCAGCTTGACCGGGTTGATTGGCGGACAGACACAGGGCGTCGGCAATCTGCTGTCGGCGGGCAATCGGTATTGGGCGCTGGGACCGTTGGTGAACCTGCCGATCTTCGACGGTGGCCGCTTGAGCGCCAATGAACGCCAGGCCAAGGCCGAGTTTGAAGAGGCGTCGGCGCAGTACCGTAGCCAGGTGCTGAAGGCCGTGCGCGAGGTGGAAGATAACCTGGCGCAACTACGGGATTTGCAGCAGGAGGCGCAGGATGAACAGGCGGCAGCGGATGCGGCGCAGCATACGCAATCATTGGCGATGAACAGCTATCAGGCGGGGGCGGTCAGTTACCTGGATGTGGTGACCGCGCAGACGGCGGCGTTGCAGGCGCAGCGGACATTGCAGGCGGTGCAGACGCGGCAGTTGCAGGCCAGTGTAGGACTCATGACCGCACTCGGCGGCGGCTGGCAACCTGGCGCCTGACATCACCCCAGGCACAGTGATAGCGGTGGAACAGCCAGTTTATCCGTAGCTGAGCCACCGCCATCGGGGCAAGCCCCTCCCACACGGGTCCTGCGTCAGACACATAATGTATAAGCGCCGCTGAGCCAATGTGGGAGGGGGCTTGCCCCCGATAGCGTCCTTCCAGACACATCCTGCCAAAAGCCTGCCCATCAACCGCCTGCTCGCCAATCTAGCCTCTCTAAGCACATCTAGAGAGGGCCAGGGAATGGCAGATTTACCCGCTTCACACCGCCTGCGCATCGGTCGATTCAGCGAACCCGACCGCATCTACCTCGTCACCACCAACACCCACGAACGCATACCGATATTCAGCAATTTCCATCTCGGTCGCCTGGTGGTCTGGCAATTTCGGTTAGCCCAGTACCAAGGGCTGGCCAATTCCCTGGCATGGGTCATCATGCCGGACCATTTCCATTGGCTGCTTGAACTGCAAAAAGGCTCGCTGGCGGACTTGATGCGCCAGGTGAAGTCAAAAAGCACCAGGACCGTCAATGGCGTGAGTGGTCGCAAGGGCCGGCTCTGGCAAGAAAGCTTTCATGACCGCGCACTGCGCAAGGAAGATGACTTGGTGAAAATGGCCCGGTATGTGGTGGCTAATCCATTGCGAGCGGGTCTGGTCGAGCGGATTGGCGACTACCCACTGTGGGATGCCATCTGGGTTTAACGTCATACACAGTTCAAATGTGGGAGGGGGCTTGCTCCCGATTGCGGTAGGTCAGTCAGCTTATCTGTAACTGATACACCGCTATCGGGAGCAAGCCCCCCTCCCACATTTTTTACCCGCATTTCAGGCGGCGAGTTTGCCGCTGGCGATGGCTGCCGATGCAGCCACCATGGCCCGCAACAACACCGCACACCCCGCCGCCAGGTCATCCGGGGCGGCGTTCTCGATTTCGTTGTGGCTGATGCCCCCTTCACACGGCACAAAGATCATCCCCGCCGGCCCCAACTCGGCGACGAAAATCGCGTCGTGCCCTGCCCCGCTGACGATGTCCATGTTCGACAAGCCCAGCCCATTGGCCGCATCGCGCACGGCGTCCACACAGCCTTTGTCGAAGTACAGCGGCGGGAAGTCAGCCGTGGGTTCCATTTCAAAACTCAGCCCATGCCTGGCACAGGTCTCGTCGATTACCTTGCGCACCTGGGCAATCATCGAATCCAACCGTGCCGGTTCCAAGTGCCGGAAGTCCAGGGTCATGCGCACTTCGCCAGGAATGACGTTGCGTGAACCGGGATACGCCTGCAGGCAACCGACGGTCCCGCACGCATGGGGCTGGTGCCCCAAGGCCGCCGCATTGACCGCCGCCACCACCGCCGCCGCGCCTACCAGGGCGTCCTTGCGCAGGTGCATCGGCGTCGGCCCCGCATGGGCCTCGACACCGCGCAGTTTCAGGTCGAACCACTTCTGCCCGAGGGCGCCGAGCACCACGCCGATGGTCTTTTTCTCATCCTCCAGAATCGGCCCTTGTTCGATATGCGCCTCGAAATACGCACCGACCTTGTGCCCACTCTCAGGACGGGTTCCCGCGTAGCCGATCGCATTCAGCGCATCACCCACGCTGACCCCGTCCGCATCGACCTTGGCCAGGGTATCCGCCAGGGTGAATTTCCTGGCAAACACACCCGAGCCCATCATGCACGGCGGGAAGCGCGAGCCTTCCTCGTTGGTCCACACCACCACTTCCAAGGGCGCCTCGGTTTCGATCTTGAGGTCATTGAGCGTACGCAGCACCTCCACTCCCGCCAGCACGCCAAAGCAGCCATCGAACTTGCCACCTGTGGGCTGGGTATCGATATGGCTGCCGGTCATCACCGGCGGCAGGTCGGGATTACGCCCAGGGCGGCGCGCGAAGATATTGCCGATGCCGTCGACAGTCACGGTGCAACCGGCGTCTTCGCACCACTGCACAAACAGGTCGCGGGCCTTGCGGTCGAGGTCGGTGAGGGCCAGGCGGCACACGCCGCCCTTGGGGGTGGCGCCGAGTTTGGCCAGGTCCATCAGCGACTGCCACAAGCGGTCGCGGTTGATGTGCTGGTGGGTCGATTGCAGAACGTCGAGGGCAGCGTTCATGGGGATCTCCTCAGGCGTGTATTTCTTATGAATTGACAACCACCGGGCTGGCTCCACGCCTGGCATTCAGGCCGTAATACAACAACCCGCCCAACGCCGAACCGGTAAACCAGCCGTAGCTGTAGAACCAGCTGAACGCATCACTGCCCAGGGACAGCAAGGTCAGCACCACCGGAACACCGAAGGCGATAAAACCGCTCCAGTTCCACGCCGGGTACACGTCGTCGCGGTAGAGGCCGGCCAGGTCCAGTTGTTGTTTGCGGGTGATGAAGTAGTCCACCACCATGATCCCGGCAATCGGCCCCAACAGGCTCGAATAGCCCAGCAACCAGTTGGAATACACGGTTTCCAGGCTCACATCCGAGACGATCAGGCCGAGTTTTTTCAGCAGTTCGTGGCCCATCAACGCCAAGCCCACCAACCCGGTGAGGATCACCGCCGTGGTGCGGTTGATCAGCTTGGGCGCGATGTTCTGGAAGTCGTTGGTGGGCGAGACGATATTCGCGGCGGTGTTGGTGGACAACGTGGCGACGATGATCAGCGCCATGGCCACGGCCACCCATACCGGGCTCTGGATATGGCCGATCAGGGTCACCGGGTCGGACACGCTGACGCCCACCAGTTTCACCGAGGCGGCGGTCATGATCACGCCGAGGGCGGCGAACAGGAACATGGTCAGCGGCAGGCCGAAAATCTGCCCGAGGATCTGGTCCTTCTGGCTTTTGGCGTAGCGGCTGAAGTCGGGAATATTCAGCGACAAGGTGGCCCAGAACCCCACCATCGCGGTAAGGCCGGCCATGAAGTAACCGGTCAGGCTCGCGCCTTCGGGCCGCTTGGGCGGGATTGCCATCAACTCGCTGATCGACACGTTGGGCATCGCCCATACCAGCAGGCCGATGCCCACCGCCACCAGCAACGGCGCCGAGAGGGTTTCCAGACGCTTGATCGACTCGGCACCGCGCAGCACCACCCACAGATTCAGGCACCAGAAAATCATGAAGCCGATCACTTCACCGGTGCCGCCGAGGGACTTCCATCCCTCGAAAATCGAGCCCAGGAACAGATGGATCGCCAGCCCGCCGAACATGGTCTGGATCCCGAACCAGCCGCAGGCCACCAATGCCCGAATCAAACACGGCACGTTGGAACCGAGGATGCCGAAGGACGAACGCAGCAACACCGGAAACGGAATGCCGTACTTGGTGCCGGGGAAAGCGTTGAGGGTCAGCGGGATCAGCACCACGATATTGGCCAGCAAGATCGCCATCAGCGCCTCACCCACCGACAGGCCGAAATACGCGGTGAGCACACCGCCCAGGGTGTAGGTGGGCACGCAGATCGACATGCCGACCCACAGCGCGGTGATGTGCCACTTGTTCCAGGTGCGTTCGTGCACCTTGGTCGGTGCCATGTCGTGGTTGTAGCGAGGGCTGTCGAGGACGTCGGGGCCGGCGTCGAGTTCGTACAGGCCGTTGCGCTCAATGACTTGCGATCTGTTCTGTTGCATGGCCGCTCCACGGTTTTTTCGAATTATTGTTGCTCACCCCGCGCTGAACGCAGGGTGGCCGGAGTACCTCGTAAACAACATGACATCACGGGCCCGGCCAGCCACCACTGCACTCAATAACCGTGCCGACAACTGCCCTTGAACCCGCACCGCTTATATAACTGGCTGATGTTAATCAGCTTTCCGATTGTGCCTACGGTACTTGCCGCGTGACTCAGGCTAAATAACGCGCAAGTTATCCGAACTGTCAGGACTCAATCTGGTGCACCACAATTATTTTTATTTACCGACCCCGTCAAGAGGCATCTCTCAAGCGTCTGATTTGCAATAAGAAATGTTGCTCATATTGAGAACCTGTCAAGTGCGTCAAAATGGTGAGAGGCCGCTGCATTTTGGTGATTTTGTATTTTTTACCTTATAAATCAACAATTTAAATTCAATATAAGCTTATAAAAAATCTTCTTGCCCAATCGAAAAACTCGGGCTAGTTTCTATTCCTGTCACCGATGACAGGAATTAACCGACCATCGGCGCGTAGCCATACAACACTTAGAACTGGCACAAGCCGGTCAAGCCTGTGAGGAACTCGACATGTCGCTGTTGATCCGTGGCGCCACCGTTATTACCCATGATGAAAGTTACCGCGCCGATGTTTTATGCGCAGGCGGTCTGATTCGCGCCATTGGCACGGACCTGGATATCCCCGCCGGCACTGAACAACTCGACGGCAGCGGCCAATATTTGATGCCCGGCGGCATCGACCCCCATACCCATATGCAACTGCCCTTCATGGGCACGGTGGCCAGTGAAGATTTTTTCAGCGGCACGGCGGCGGGTCTGGCCGGAGGCACCACGTCGATTATCGACTTCGTGATTCCCAACCCGCAGCAATCGTTGATGGAAGCGTTCCATCAGTGGCGGGGCTGGGCGGAAAAATCCGCGGCCGACTACGGCTTCCACGTGGCGATCACCTGGTGGAGCGAGCAGGTGCGCGAGGAAATGGCCGAGCTGGTCAGCCACCACGGCATCAACAGCTTCAAGCATTTCATGGCCTACAAGAACGCGATCATGGCGGCCGACGACACCCTGGTGGCCAGCTTCGAACGCTGCCTGGAACTCGGCGCCGTACCCACCGTGCATGCGGAAAACGGCGAGCTGGTGTACCACCTGCAACGCAAGCTGATGGCCCAGGGCATCACCGGGCCGGAAGCGCACCCGCTGTCGCGCCCGTCCCAGGTGGAAGGCGAAGCGGCCAGCCGCGCTATCCGTATCGCCGAGACCATCGGCACGCCGCTGTACCTGGTGCACGTGTCCACCCGGGAAGCGCTGGATGAAATCACCTACGCCCGGGGCAAGGGCCAGGCGGTCTACGGCGAAGTGCTCGCCGGCCACCTGCTGCTGGACGACAGCGTCTACCAGCACCCCGACTGGCAAACCGCCGCCGGCTATGTGATGAGCCCGCCGTTCCGCCCGCGCGGGCATCAGGAAGCGCTGTGGCATGGCCTGCAATCCGGCAACCTGCACACCACCGCCACCGACCACTGCTGCTTCTGCGCCGAGCAAAAAGCCGTCGGGCGTGACGACTTCAGCAAGATCCCCAACGGCACCGCCGGTATCGAAGACCGCATGGCGCTGCTGTGGCACGAAGGGGTCAACAGCGGACGCCTGTCGATGCAGGAATTCGTCGCGCTGACCTCCACCAACACCGCGAAGATCTTCAACCTCTACCCACGCAAAGGCGCGATCCGCGTGGGTGCGGATGCCGACCTGGTGCTGTGGGATCCCGAAGGCACGCGGACCATTTCCGCCAAGACTCACCATCAGAAGGTGGACTTCAACATCTTCGAAGGCAAGACCGTGCGCGGCGTGCCGAGCCACACCATCAGCCAGGGCAAGCTGGTCTGGGCCGATGGCGACCTGCGCGCCGAACGTGGCGCCGGGCGCTATGTGGAACGGCCGGCGTATCCGTCGGTGTTCGAGCAGTTGAGCAAGCGGGCGGAGCATTCCAGGCCGGTTGCTGTGAAGCGCTGAGACCGCTATCGGGGGCAAGCCCCCTCCCACACTTGACCGCATTCATTCAGATACAACTCGGTCGAATGTGGGAGGGGGCTTGCCCCCGATGAGGCCAGTACAGGCAACAAAAATGCCCACTTAGAGGCAATCCAGAAAAACCGTGAGGCCCACACCGTGATCCAGACCCTGACCCACCTCCCCCATCCCCATGAAGACGGCGCCACCCTCGCCAGCCATTTCACCGACCTGGCGCCGCCGCTCAACGCGCGCCAGGCCCAACTGGAAGCCTCGCGCTGCCTCTATTGCTACGACGCCCCTTGCGTGAACGCATGCCCCAGCGAAATCGACATCCCGTCGTTCATCCGCAATATCCACACCGACAACGTCCAGGGCGCCGCGCAGAAAATCCTCTCGGCCAACATCCTTGGCGGCAGCTGCGCGCGGGTCTGCCCGACGGAGATCCTCTGCCAGCAAGCCTGCGTGCGTAACAACGCCGAAGAATGCGCGCCGGTGCTGATCGGTCTGTTGCAACGCTACGCCATCGATAACGCCCACTTCAGCGAACACCCGTTCCAGCGTGCCGCCCCCACCGGCAAACGCATCGCCGTGGTCGGCGCAGGTCCCGCAGGGCTGGCCTGCGCCCATCGCGCCGCTGTGCACGGGCACGACGTGGTGATCTTCGAAGCGCAGGAAAAGGCCGGTGGCCTGAATGAATACGGAATCGCCAAGTACAAGCTGGTCGATGACTTCGCCCAGAAGGAACTGGATTTCCTCCTGCAGATCGGCGGCATCGAAATCCGCCACGGCCAGCGCCTGGGCGACAACCTCACCCTGAGCGAACTGCACCAGCAATTCGATTCGGTGTTCCTCGGCCTGGGCCTGGCGGCCAGCAAGCAACTCGGCTTACCCCATGAGGACGCACCCGGCCTGCTCGCCGCCACCGACTATATCCGCGAACTGCGCCAGGCCGATGACCTGAGCCAACTGCCCCTGGCCGACCGCTGCATCGTGCTCGGCGCCGGCAATACCGCCATCGACATGGCTGTGCAAATGGCCCGGCTCGGTGCCCGTGATGTGAACCTCGTCTACCGCCGTGGCCTGGCCGACATGGGCGCCACCCACCATGAGCAGGACATCGCCAAGGCCAATCAGGTGCGCCTGCTGACCTGGGCCCAACCCGAAGCAGTCCTGCTCGACGACCAGGGCCACGTACGCGGCATGCGCTTCGCCCGCACCCGCCTGGAAAACGGCCGCCTGCAATCCACCGGAGAAACCTTCGAACTGGCCGCCGATGCCATCTTCAAGGCCATCGGCCAGGGCTTCGACAACGACGCCTTGCACGATCCCCTGGCGCAACAGCTGCACCGCGTCGGCGAGCGTATCTTCGTCGACGAACAGCTGCGCACCAGCGTCCCTGGGGTCTACGCCGGTGGTGACTGCGTCAGCCTCGGCCAGGACCTCACCGTGCAGGCGGTGCAACACGGCAAGCTGGCCGCCGAAGCCATGCACGCCCAACTCATGCTGAATGTGGAGGCTGCGTAATGGCCGATCTCTCGATTGTGTTTGCCGGTATCAAGGCCCCCAACCCGTTCTGGCTGGCCTCCGCGCCGCCCACCGACAAAGCCTACAACGTGGTCCGCGCATTTGAAGCCGGCTGGGGCGGCGTGGTGTGGAAGACCCTGGGTGAAGACCCGGCGGCGGTCAATGTGTCATCGCGCTACTCGGCGCACTACGGCGCCAACCGTGAAGTGCTGGGCATCAACAATATCGAACTGATCACCGACCGCTCCCTGGAGATCAACCTGCGGGAAATCACCCAGGTCAAAAAGGACTGGCCCGACCGCGCGCTGATCGTGTCGCTGATGGTGCCCTGCGTAGAGGAGTCCTGGAAAAACATCCTGCCCCTGGTGGAAGCCACCGGCTGCGACGGTATCGAGCTGAACTTCGGCTGCCCCCACGGCATGCCCGAACGCGGCATGGGCGCGGCGGTGGGCCAGGTGCCGGAATACGTGGAACAGGTGACGCGCTGGTGCAAGACCTATTGCTCGCTGCCGGTGATCGTCAAGCTCACGCCGAATATCACCGACATCCGCGTGGCGGCGCGGGCGGCGTATCGCGGCGGTGCGGACGCGGTGTCGCTGATCAACACCATCAACTCCATCACCAGCGTGGACCTGGAACGCATGGTCGCCCTGCCGATGGTCGGCACCCAGAGTACCCACGGCGGATACTGCGGTTCGGCGGTCAAGCCGATTGCCCTGAACATGGTTGCCGAAATCGCCCGTGACCCACAGACCCAGGGCCTACCGATCTGCGGGATCGGCGGCATCGGCAACTGGCGCGACGCCGCGGAATTCGTCGCCCTCGGTTGCGGCGCGGTGCAGGTGTGCACGGCGGCGATGCTGCATGGTTTTCGCATCGTGGAAGAGATGAAGGATGGGCTGTCGCGGTGGATGGACAGCCAGGGCTACACCAGCCTGCAAGAATTTTCCGGGCGTGCGGTGGGCAACACCACGGACTGGAAGTACCTGGACATCAACTACCAGGTGATCGCCAGGATCGACCAGGCGGCGTGCATTGGCTGTGGGCGTTGCCATATTGCCTGTGAGGACACCTCGCACCAGGCCATCGCCAGTCTGAAACAGGCGGACGGCACGCATAAATACGAAGTGATCGATGACGAGTGCGTGGGCTGCAACCTGTGCCAGATCACCTGCCCGGTGGCGGATTGCATCGAGATGGTACCGATCGACACGGGCAAGCCGTTTTTGAATTGGACGCAGGATCCGAGGAATCCGTACCGGGAAGCGGTTTAGGCCTGCAGGCCGCTATCGGGGGCCCCCTCCCACACCACACATCAAATGTGGGAGGGGGCTTGCCCCCGATGAGGCCCTAAGCCCCACCACAGTACTCAAGGCTCCAACCCAATCCCACGCAAAATCACACTGGTCACCGTCTGGATCGCCTTCTCGAACTGCATATCCGACAACGGCTGGTGATCATTCAAAATCTTCACCTGGTGATCAAAGTCGGCGTAGTGCTGGGTCGACGCCCAGATCATGTACAGCAGGCTCGACGGCTCCACCGGCAGGATGCGCTTGTCTTCCACCCACTGGCGAATTTTCGCTTCCTTCATCTTGGCCCAGTCGTACAGGCTTTCATCCAACGCCTCACCGAGTGTCGGCGCGCCGTGGATGATCTCGTTGGCCCAGACCTTGGAGCCATAGGGCCGCGTGCGCGAGCGCTGCATCTTGGCGCGGATGTAACTGCTGAGCACCACCCGGGGGTCATCGAAGGTTTCGAAGCTGAGGGCGTCCTGCTTCCACACTTCCAGCAGGTCGAACAGCACCGCGCTGTACAGCTCGCTCTTGGTGGTGAAGTAGTAATGCAGGTTGGAGCGCGGCAGTTGCACTTCTTCGGCGATATCGGCCATGGCGGTGCTGCCGTAGCCCTTTTCGGCGAAGATTTTCTCCGCCGCCAGCAGGATTTTCTCGACGTTGACCCGGCGAATTCCGCTCTTGTGATTGCCCATAAGGGCTCCCTGACAAAGACATGCCCCAAAGACTACCACCGCTCTAGATCGGGGCGACAGGCGCAGTCGAAACTTCGTACACTGCCCGCTCCTAACCATTGATGGGTATTGCACAATGTTGATCAAGAAAACCCTGACCACTGTCGCCCTGCTCGCCTCCCTGCTGGGTGCCTCCGCAGCATTTGCCCATGCTCATCTCAAAAGCTCCACGCCTGCGGCGGACAGCAGCATCACCGCGCCCCAAGACCTGCGCCTGACCTTCAGCGAAGGCGTCGAAGCCACCTTCACCAAGGTGTCCCTGAGCAAAGACGGCATCGAAATCGCCATCAAAGGCCTGGAAACCCCGGACGCCGACAAGAAAACCCTAGTGGTGACACCGGCCGCCCCACTTGCGGCGGGCACCTACAAGGTGGTGTGGAATGCGGTGTCGGTGGACACCCACAAGAGCAGCGGTGAATACAGCTTCAAGGTCGGCCAATAACCCATGGCAACGCTGCTGGTGCTGTGCCGGTTCGTGCATTTCATCGTCGTGCTGTTGATGTTCGGGGCCTGTGTATTCAGGCCCTGGCTTCTCGGCGCTGCAGCGCAGCCCATGCTCGACCGGCAATTGCTGCGCATCACCCGTGGGCTGGCATGGACGGCCCTCGCGTCGGGGCTGATCTGGCTGGGGTTGATTACCGCCAGCATGGCCGGTTCATGGCCGGCGGCACTGGAACTGTCGACCGTGCAGTTGGTGCTGGGCAAGACCTTTTTTGGCCAGGTGTGGACCTGGCACCTGATCGTCAATGGCTTGCTGGTCATCGCCCTGATAACCCCGTGGAAAACCCCGCGCCTGCCATTGCTCACACTGCTGCTGATGACCCTCGCCCCGGTCGGCCATGGCGCCATGCTCGACGGGCTGAGCGGGCAGTTGTTGATCCTCAACCAGGTGGTGCACCTGATATGCGTCGGCGCATGGCTGGGTGGGTTACTGCTGCTGGTATTGATCCTCAGGCAGTCACACCGTGTTGAGCTGGCGCCTGTCCTGCGTCGTTTCAGCGGCGTGGGTTATGGCCTGGTCAGCGGCCTGCTGGTGACCGGCCTGATCAATGTGCGCGTACTTACCGGGCAGCTGTGGCCCACCCCGTTGTTCAGTGGTTTTGCCCTGATTCTGTTGATCAAGGTGATGCTGGTGCTGGGCATGTTGGCGCTGGCATTGTTGAACCGGTTGCGCCTGGATAGCGGCGAACAGCGGTTGGGCAGCTTGAAGGCCAGCGTGATGCTGGAATGGCTGCTCGGTGTTTGTGCAGTCGCGGCCGTTTCACTCCTTGGCACTTTGCCGCCAATGGCCCTGACGGGCTGAATGTGGAAGGGGCAAGTCGAATCGTCGCACCGCCCCTCCCACATTGACCCTGTGCGCTCTGGATCAACCCTCACCTAGTCATCGTATAACTTCTGCTTGACACCCCACGAAAACCCCGCAAATATCCGCCCTAATGTTGTACGACGACGTATAACAAATAATAAAAACAACAAATGAAAGGGAGCGTCACTGTGAGTCCATTCGCCCGCAATTCGTCCGCGCGTCTCAGTGTTATCGGCCTGTTTACCCTGCCCCTCCTCGCCCACGCCGACGGTTTCGTCGACGACGCCAAGGCCACGCTCAACCTGCGCAACGCCTACTTCAACCGCAACTTCACCAACCCGAGCAACCCCCAGGGCAAGGCTGAAGAGTGGACGCAGAGTTTTATTCTCGACGCCAAGTCCGGCTTCACCCAGGGCACCGTGGGGTTCGGCATCGATGTGCTGGGGCTGTATTCCCAGAAGCTCGATGGCGGCAAAGGCACCGGCGGTACCCAGTTGCTGCCGATCCACGATGACGGCCGCCCCGCCGACAACTTCGGGCGCCTGGGCGTGGCGCTGAAAACCAGGCTGTCGAAGACCGAATTGAAGGTCGGCGAGTGGATGCCGGTGCTGCCGATCCTGCGCTCCGACGATGGCCGCTCGCTGCCCCAGACCTTTCGCGGCGGCCAGGTGACGTCCAGCGAAATCGCCGGCCTGACCCTCTACGGCGGCCAGTTTCGCGGCAACAGCCCGCGCAACGACGCGAGCATGGAAGACATGTTCATGAACGGCAAAGCCGCGTTCACCTCCGATCGCTTCAACTTCGGCGGCGGCGAATACACCTTCAACGACAAGCGCACCCAGGTCGGCGTGTGGTACGCCGAGCTGGCCGATATCTACCAGCAGCAGTACTTCAACCTGACCCACAGCCAGCCCGTGGGCGACTGGACCCTGGGGGCCAACCTCGGTTTCTTCAACGGCAAGGAAGACGGCAGCGCCCTGGCCGGCGACCTCGACAACAAGACCGTGTTCGCCCTGCTCTCGGCCAAGTACAACGGCAACACCTTCTATGTGGGCCTGCAAAAACTCACCGGCGACAGCGTGTGGATGCGCGTCAACGGCACCAGTGGCGGCACCCTGGCCAACGACAGCTACAACGCCAGCTACGACAACGCCAAGGAAAAATCCTGGCAGGTGCGGCATGACTTCAACTTCGTCGTACTCGGTGTGCCAGGGCTGACCCTGATGAACCGCTATATCAGCGGCAGTAACGTACATACCGGGGCGATCACCGATGGCAAGGAATGGGGGCGCGAATCGGAACTGGCCTACACCGTGCAGAGCGGTGCGTTGAAGAACCTCAACGTTAAGTGGCGGAATTCCACCATGCGTCGGGATTTCAGCACCAACGAGTTCGACGAAAACCGGATCTTTATCAGCTATCCAATCTCCCTGCTGTAGAACCTAGTCTCCCAGCCCAGAAAATCCCCTGTGGGAGGGGGCTTGCTACCGATGGCGGTGGGTCAGTAACAGATGCATTCACTGGCACGCCCTCATCGAGGGCAAGCCCCCCTCCCACATTTGAATCTCACTCGTCTGGAAGAACGTTGACAACCTGGGGGATCCCTAACAATACTTCGGCATAGTCATACGACAACCTACAACAAAAATTTGGAATCCCCATGACCACGACTACCCCCACTCCCTTCAACCGTCTGCTGCTCACCGGTGCCGCCGGCGGCCTCGGCAAAGTCCTGCGCGAACGCCTGCGTCCCTACACCCAGGTGCTGCGCCTGTCGGACATCGCCAGCATGGCCCCGCCGGTGGATGCCTCGGAAGAAGTCCAGGCCTGCGACCTCGCCGACAAACAAGCGGTGCACCACCTGGTGGAAGGCGTCGACGCCATCCTGCACTTCGGCGGTGTATCGGTGGAGCGTCCGTTTGAAGAAATCCTCGGCGCCAATATCAGCGGCACCTTCCATATCTACGAAGCCGCGCGCCGCCATGGGGTAAAACGTGTGATCTTCGCCAGTTCCAACCATGTGATCGGCTTTTACAAGCAGACCGAAACCATCGACGCCCACTCCCCACGCCGCCCCGACAGCTACTACGGCCTGTCCAAGTCCTACGGCGAAGACATGGCGAGCTTCTACTTCGACCGCTACGGCATCGAGACCGTGAGCATCCGTATCGGCTCCTCGTTCCCGGAACCGCAGAACCGCCGGATGATGCACACCTGGCTGAGCTTCGACGACCTGACCCAACTGCTGGAACGCGCGCTGTATACGCCGAACGTCGGCCACACCGTGGTCTACGGCATGTCGGATAACCTCGACACCTGGTGGGACAACCGCTACGCCGCACACCTGGGCTACGCCCCGAAAGACAGCTCCGAAGTCTTCCGTGCCCAGGTCGAAGCCCAGCCACCGGTGGCCGCCGATGACCCCGCCAAGGTCTATCAGGGCGGTGCGTTCTGCGCCGCCGGGCCGTTCGGTGACTGAGTTCACACCAACCCAAGGGAATGAGTGGCCATGACTGCTGAATTGATCGTCGACGCCCGCAATGCCGTGGGCGAATGCCCGGTGTGGGTGCCCGAAGAAAACGCCCTGTACTGGGTGGATATCCCCAACGGCGGCCTGCAAAAATGGAGCGCCGCCAGCGGCCACGTTGCCGCCTGGAAAGCCCCGCAGATGCTCGCCTGCATTGCCCGCACCACGGCGGGCAACTGGGTCGCCGGGATGGAAACCGGCTTCTTCCAACTCACACCGCACAACGACGCCAGCCTCGATACCACGCCGTTGGCCAGTGTCGAGCATCCACGCCCGGACATGCGCCTGAACGACGGCCGTTGCGACCGCCAGGGCCGTTTCTGGGCCGGCAGCATGGTGCTGAACATGGGCGCGAATGCGGCCGAAGGCATCCTCTATCGCTATGCATCGGGTTCAGCCCCCCACGCCCAGCTGGACGGTTTTATCACCCTCAACGGCCTGGCCTTCAGCCCCGATGGCCGCACGATGTATGCCTCGGATTCGCACCCGCTGGTGCAGCAGATCTGGGCCTTCGACTACGACATCGACACCGGCACGCCGTCCAACCGTCGCGTGTTCGTCGACATGCACAACTTCCTCGGCCGCCCCGACGGCGCCGCCGTGGACGCCGATGGCTGCTACTGGATCTGCGCCAACGACGCCGGCCTGATCCACCGCTTCACCCCCGACGGGCGCCTGGACCGCTCCCTCACCGTACCGGTGAAAAAACCCACCATGTGCGCCTTCGGCGGCAGCCGCCTGGATACTCTGTTTGTCACCTCGATCCGTGACGACCAGAGTGAACAGTCAGTGTCCGGCGGCGTGTTCGCCCTCAACCCCGGCGTCCAAGGACTGCCTGAACCGACGTTCACCCTCTAGCTGCATCGCTGTGCCTTGAATACAACAATAACAACACAGGAGTGACCTCCCATGGACTTCAAACGCACCTTGCTCGCCGCCGCAGTCTTTACCCTCAGCAGCGCCGCCCATGCGCTGGAAATCAAATTCGCCGACATCCACCCCGCCGGCTACCCCACCGTCGTCGCCGAAGAAAACATGGGCAAGGCCCTGACCAAGGAAAGCAACGGCGAACTGACCTTCAAGTACTTCCCCGGCGGCGTGCTGGGCTCCGAGAAGGAAGTGGTCGAACAGGCCCAGGTCGGCGCCGTGCAGATGACCCGCGTCAGCCTCGGCATCGTCGGGCCGGTGGTGCCGGACGTGAACGTGTTCAACCTGCCGTTCGTGTTCCGCGACCAGGCGCATATGCGCAAGGTCATCGATGGCGAGATCGGCGATGAAATCCTCGCCAAGATCACCGACTCCGAGTTCGGCCTGGTGGCCCTGGCCTGGATGGACGGCGGCACACGCAACCTCTACACCAAGAAGCCGGTGCGCAGGATCGAAGACCTCAAGGGCATGAAGATCCGCGTGCAAGGCAACCCGCTGTTCATCGACGCCTTCAACGCGATGGGCGCCAACGGGATTGCCATGGACACCGGCGAGATCTTCAGCGCCTTGCAGACGGGGGTGATCGACGGCGCGGAGAACAACCCGCCGACCCTGCTGGAACACAATCACTTCCAGAACGCCAAGTACTACACCCTCACCGAGCACCTGATCCTGCCCGAGCCCATCGTGATGTCGAAAATCACCTGGAACAAGCTCACCCCGGCGCAACAGGTCATGGTCAAAAACGCCGCCAAGGCCGCCCAGGCCGATGAGCGCGCGCTGTGGGACGCCAAGTCCGCCAGCAGTGAGGAAAAACTCAAAAAGGCCGGTGTCGAGTTCATCACCGTCGACAAAAAGCCCTTCTATGACGCCACCGCAGCGGTTCGCGCCAAGTACGGCGCGCCTTACGCCGACATCATCGCGCGCATCGACGCCGTTCAATAACCTCTCCTGCCTCTCGCAAAAGGCCCGGCGCGGTCTGCACCGCCGCGCCCGGTTACGGTGAACGCCATGAAGAATCTACTGCTGCGCATCAACGACCGCATCTACATGACCTGCATCTGGGTCGCCGGCCTTTCGGTTCTCGGCGTCGCGCTGATCATTCCCTGGGGCATCTTCGCCCGCTACGTCCTCGGCACCGGCTCCAGTTGGCCGGAGCCCACCGCCATCCTGCTGATGCTGGTGTTCACCTTTATCGGTGCCGCCGCCAGCTACCGCGCCGGCGCGCATATGTCGGTGGCCATGGTCACGGACCGCCTGCCGCCCGCCCAGCGCCGCATCGTCGGCATCCTGTCGCAACTGTTGATGGGCACCATCTGCCTGTTCATGGCGATCTGGGGCACCAAGCTGTGCCTGTCCACCTGGAACCAGTTCATGAGCGCCATCCCGACCCTGCGCGTGGGCATCACCTATATGCCGATCCCGATTGGCGGGTTGCTGACCCTGATCTTCGTGGTGGAAAAACTCCTGCTCGGTGACCAGAGCAACCGGCGCGTGGTGCGCTTCGACCTGGTGGAAGAAAGCGAAGGGGCTGCCTGATATGGACGCATTGATTCTGCTGGGCAGCTTTATCGCCTTGATCCTGATCGGCATGCCGGTGGCCTACGCCCTGGGCTTGTCGGCGCTGATTGGCGCATGGTGGATCGACATCCCGTTCCAGGCCCTGATGATTCAGGTCGCAGGCGGGGTGAACAAGTTTTCGCTGATGGCGATACCGTTCTTCGTGCTGGCGGGGGCGATCATGGCCGAGGGCGGCATGTCGCGCCGGCTGGTGGCGTTTGCCGGGGTGCTGGTGGGGTTTGTGCGCGGTGGCCTGTCGCTGGTGAACATCATGGCCTCGACGTTCTTTGGCGCCATCTCCGGCTCGTCGGTGGCCGACACCGCCTCGGTGGGCTCGGTGCTGATCCCGGAAATGGAGCGCCGTGGCTACCCACGGGAATTTGCCACCGCCGTCACCGTCAGCGGTTCGGTGCAGGCGCTGCTGACCCCGCCCAGCCATAACTCGGTGCTCTACTCCCTGGCGGCGGGCGGCACGGTGTCCATCGCCTCGCTGTTCATGGCCGGCGTGGTGCCCGGCTTGCTGATGAGCGCGTGCCTGATGGTGCTGTGCCTGATCTTCGCGAAAAAACGCAACTACCCCAAGGGCGAAGTGATCCCGCTCAAGCAGGCGCTGAAAATCTGCGCCGACGCGCTCTGGGGCCTGATGGCCATGGTGATCATCCTCGGCGGCATCCTCTCGGGCATCTTCACCGCCACCGAGTCCGCCGCGATTGCCGTGTTGTGGGCATTCTTCGTGACCATGTTCATCTACCGCGACTACAAGTGGAGCGAGCTGCCCAAGCTGATGCACCGCACGGTGCGCACCATTTCCATCGTGATGATCCTGATCGCCTTCGCGGCCAGCTTCGGCTACATCATGACCCTGATGCAGATCCCGGCGAAGATCACCACGCTGTTCCTGACCCTGTCGGACAACCGCTACGTGATCCTGATGTGCATCAACGCCATGCTGCTATTGCTCGGCACAGTGATGGACATGGCGCCGCTGATCCTGATCCTCACGCCCATCCTGCTGCCGGTAATCCTCGGTATCGGCGTCGACCCGGTGCACTTCGGCATGATCATGCTGGTCAACCTCGGCATTGGCTTGATTACGCCGCCGGTGGGCGCGGTGCTGTTCGTGGGCGCGGCGGTGGGCAAGGTGAGTATCGAGAAGACCGTGAAGGCGCTACTGCCGTTTTATGGCGTGCTGTTCCTGGTGCTGATGGCGGTGACGTACATTCCGGCGCTGTCGTTGTGGCTGCCGAGCGTGGTGCTGTGATGATCGAACTCGAAGATAACCTGACCCACCTCACCGTGAATCCGGCCGTGGGCGGCAGCCTGGTCAACTGGACGGTGCGCGCCACCGGCCAGCCGTTGTTGCGCCATAACGATGAGCAGGCGATCCATACCGGTTTGCCGGGCAAGCTGGGGTGCTATCCATTGGTGCCCTGGTCCAACCGTATTGCCCACGGCGGTTTCGACAACCCCGACGGTTGGCTCGCGCTCACGCCCAACAGCCTCACCGATCCGCTGCCGATCCATGGCTCGGCCTGGCAACAGGCGTGGCAGGTGGTCAGCCACACGGCGGATGAAGTGGTGCTGGAGGTACTGTGCGAGACGCCGTTTGCCTATCGCGCCGAGCAGCGGATTCGCTTGAGCGATGGGATGCTGAGTATCGAGCTACGGGTGACGCACCTGGCCGAAACAGCCGCATGGCATGGCGTGGGCTTGCATCCTTACTTTCCGCGCCGGCCGGGTACCCGGTTGCAGGCCAGGGCCGCACAGGTGTGGATGAGTGACGCATCCAAGCTGCCGACGGGGTTGGCGCCGGTGCCGGGCGAGTGGGATTTCCAGGCATTGAAACCTCTGCCCGAAGGCCTGGTGGACAATGGCTTCTGCCAGTGGGATGGCTATTGCCGGATCGAACAGCCGGAACTGGGCTATACACTGGAATGCCAGGCCAGCGGCGCCGATTACTTCCTGCTGTACTGCCCGCCGGGGCTGGGGTTCTTTTGCATCGAGCCGGTGAGCCATCCGGTGAATGCTCATCACCTGGCGGGACGGCCGGGCCTGAAACTGCTGGAACACAATCAATCGGTCCAACTCAATTTCAACCTGAAATACATTCAACATGTGGGAGGGGGGCTTGCCCCCGATGGCGGCCTGACAGCCGACCAGGATGTTGGCGTGGAATGAGTACATATCCGTTGCCGCGGTAACGGCCACTTAGGGTTTCGCTCTTACAGCGACTCACTTTTGAACAGCGCAAAAGTAAGCAAAACGCTTCGCCCCACCACTCGGCACCTCGCCCAGGCTCGGTGTGCCCGTAATCCGAGAGTGATGTCAGGGTGGAGAGTTTTTCAGCCGCCCAGCCGTGTCGATACTCACCACAACCGACAACCCCGGCCGCAACCGTTCGCTCTCAGCCTGATCCGGGTCCACCGTAATCCTGACCGGCACGCGCTGGGCAATCTTCACAAAGTTGCCCGTCGCGTTGTCCGCCTGCAACAGGCTGAACTCCGAGCCCGTGGCTGGGGAGATATGCTGCACCGTGCCGTGAAACCTGCGGTGGTTGAGCGCATCCACGGTGAAGGTCACCGGCTGGCCGACCTGCACATTGTCCATCTGGGTTTCCTTCATGTTGGCGATCACCCACAGCTGCTTCGGCACCAGCGCCATCAACTGCGCGCCGGAGTTGACGTAGGCCCCCAGGCGCACGCCAATCTGCCCCAGCTGCCCGTCACGGGGCGCCGTAATGCGGGTGTTGGACAGGTCGATCCGCGCCAGCTCCACCGCTGCCTCGGCACTGGCCACCGCCGCTTCCAGGGAGCCGCGATTGACGATCACTGTCTGCAAATCCTGCCGCGCAATTTCCAGGCTGGCCTGGGCCTGGGCCACCGCCGCGATGGTCTGGGCATTGGCGGCGCGGGTCACGTCCAGCTCGCGCCGGGACACCGAACCGTCGCTGATCAGCTCTTCGTTGCGGCGCAGGTCGGCAGTGCTTTTGCGCGCCTGGGCCTGGCTGTCCACCAGTGCGGCCTGGCGCAGCTTGATCGTCGCTTCGGCACTGTTGCGTTGCTGCACCACATTGGCCAGCGCGGCCTTCTGCACCGCCAGTTGCGCCAGGGCCTGGTCGAGGCGCTGCTTGTAGATGCGGTCATCCAGGCGCACCAGCAGGTCGCCGGCCTTGACGTACTGGAAGTCCTGCACCGGCACCTCGAACACATAGCCGCTGAGCTGCGGGCCGATGATGGTCACCTGGCCGCGCACCAGGGCGTTCTCGGTGGTTTCCACCGCGCTGCTGAACGGCGGCAATTGCCAGGCATACAGCACGATCAGCACGCCGACGATGGCAATCGCGGCAAAGCCCAGGGACGAGAGAATGCGCACGCGCAATGAGCGCGGCTCGGTGACCGTGGCGCCGGGCGGCGTGGTGCCTTCCGGGGTGGCGGCGATGGCGTTGGTGGTCGTGGTGGTCGGTTCGGTCATGAAGTAGCGCCGCTGGGTTGAACGGGAGTGGCTGTTTTAGTGGTGCTCATCAGCCACAGACTGCGGATAAAGATCCAGATCATGGTCAGGATCGCGATAATCGCGATCAGCATGAACACATCGTTGTAGGCCATGACATTGGCCTCGCGGGTCGCCGCGGTGGCCAGGCTGCGGATGCCCATGAGGTTACGCAGTTCCGGGTCGGCGACGATGCCGCCATAGGCCGAGCCGCCGCTCTGCACCCGCGCGGCCACACGCGGGTCAAGCAAGGTCAGATGCTCGACAATCATGCTGGAATGATACTTCTCGCGCACGATCTGGAAGGTCCCGAGCAAAGCCGCGCCGATCAGGCCGCCGAGGTTCTGGCAGATCCCGAACATCACCGAAAAGCTCACCAGGTTACGCGGGTTGGCCAGCACGTTTTTGGTCCCCAGCACCATGGTCGGCCCCAGGAAGAAGGTGCCACCGAAGCCTAGCAGGAACTGACTGATGTACAGGTTCTGCGGACGCGTGAGGTTGCTGGAGAAACTGTCCATCACCGAGCCGGTGGCCATCAGCGCCAGGGAAATCACCAGCGGCATCAGCAGGTGCGCCGGGTTGATCGTCAGCGCACTGACCGCCAGCCCGCTGATCGCGCCGGCCAGCATCACCACGTACAGCGTATGCATCTGCTGGTAGCTCATGTTCAGCATCTGCATGAACCCCACCGCACCGGTGGACTGCTCGGACAGCACCATGCGAATCAGGATCACCGCCAACGCCAGGCGGATCATGGTGCCGCTGCCCAGCCAGCGGGTCATCAGCATCGGGTTGGCGCGGTTATGCTCGATGGCCAGGCCGGCCATGATCAGCACCAGGGAACAGGCCGAGGCCACGCCGATCCACGGCGCTTCCAGCCACCAGTCGATACGCCCCAGGGACAGCACCGCACACAGCAGCGCGACACCGCTGGCGAGAATGGCGAAGGTGACGAAGTCGAGTTTTTCAAAGGTCTTGAAGCGGTCGCCGGGGGGCAGTTTGAGCAGGAATACACAACCCAGGCAGATCAGCGCCAGGCCCAGTTCGAACAGGTAAAGCCCGCGCCATTCGGCGATCTGCAGCAGGTCCTCGGAGAACAGCCGCGCCAGGGGCAACGCCAACTGCGCCGTACCCAGCCCCAGCACCAGGGATTTCAACCGCCACTTGGCCGGGAACGCCTGGATCATGTAGTACAAGCCCAACGAACTCAGCGCCGCGCCGACCATGCCGTGGGCGGCCCGTACGGCGATGGCCGAGTTGAGGTCGTTGACGAACAAGTGGCCGAAGGTCACCAGCGCGTAGAGCACCAGGAACACCTCGGTAAACGCCCGCAGGCCGAATTGCTGGCGGAACTTCACCAGCAGCAGGTTCATGCACACGTTGGTCATCACATAAGCGGCGGGCAGCCAGGCCATTTCCGCGGTGGTCGCACCGAGGGCGCCTTGCAGGTATTGCAGGTTGGCGATGACCAGCGCGTTGCCCAGGCCACCGGTGATTGCCACCAGCACGCCGACCATCGCGAACAGCCAGCGCTTGTGCGTCGGATGCAACGGCGTCGACGGCGAGCCCGGCAGGCTCGGGCGCTCGTGGGGTTCCCAGGGGCGGGGGGTGTATTTGTCCATTCGATGACCTAGATGAGCCGACGGGTGACGTCGGTAAAACCACTACTCAGAGTAGTAAACCTGAGCGGGGTTCATCTTGCCATCTTGGGCGCGTCGGTCAGCGCCCATCTTGCCACTCATGCGCTGCTTTCTTTACTCGATGGCAGGGATGCCATTATCTCAGCGCGGCACGTTTCCAATATTTCATCCGCCAGGGCCGAGTCATCCGGACACGCCCGCGACAGCATGACCGCACCGATTGCATGGGCCAGCAGGTCGATCATTTTTGCGCGGACCTCTTGCCTGGGCACATCCACACCCGCCGTGTACTTGTCCTCGAGTGCTGCCAGCGTGTTTTCAACGCCACTGGCAAAGGTTGCCTTCAGATCATCTGACTGACGGGCCGCGTCACCACACAGGGCTGCCATGGTGCACCCCTCTCCCCTGCCGTCTCTGTGATCCCTGGACACGTACAGGTTCACAAAGCCCGGAATGTCCAGATCGGAGCTATTCGACAGGGACTTTGCCAGGCTATTTTCCGCTGCTTCGGCCATCAAGTCGGCCTTGGAGCCGAAGTGTTTGTAGAAGCCTCCCTGGGTAAAACCCGCAGTAGACATGAGTTCTGCCACACCCACACCGTCATAGCCACGCTCACGAAACAGCTCTGACGCCGTCTCCACAATATGAGCTCGGTTGGCGAGTGATTGTGTCTTGGTGATCTTCATTTCGCGCCCCTGGGACTCCTGAACAATGGCCTGACTATACTCTGATGTCGATCACAATCAAAACTGTTGACAGCTTTGATTATGATCGACATCATAAAACCACCAGCCCATGTCTCTGCGGCTGTGCGGCGCGGGTCGCCGTCTCTGATCATCCTGAACAATCTAGAGCATCTACTTATGAGCACCCCAGAAACCGTACTGATTACCGGCGCCTCAACAGGCATTGGCGCGACCTACGCCGAGCGTTTTGCCCAACGTGGGCACAATCTCGTGCTGGTAGCCCGCGATAAAGGCCGGCTGGACGCACTGGCCTCGCAGCTGCGTGAGAAACACGCGGTGTCCATTGACGTGATCCAGGCCGACCTGACTCAAACCGGTGACCTGGTCCGCGTCGAAGCACGCCTGCGTGACGACGCCAGTATCGGCATCCTGGTGAACAATGCGGGCGCCGCCCTCTCCGGCAGCTTCATCGAGCAATCCATCGACAGCGTTACCAACCTGGTCGCGCTCAACACCACCGCCCTGGTGCGACTCGCCAGCGCCATCGCGCCACGCCTGGTACACGCCGGTAACGGCGCGATCATCAACATTGGCTCGGTGGTGGGGCTGGCACCGGAATTCGGCATGAGCGTCTACGGCGCAACCAAGGCGTTCGTGCTGTTTCTATCCCAGGGGCTGAGCCTCGAACTCTCGCCCAAGGGCGTCTACGTGCAAGCCGTTCTTCCAGCCGCCACCCGCACGGAAATCTGGGATCGCGCAGGCATCGACATCAATACCCTGAGCGAAATCATGAGCGTGGACGAGCTGGTCGATGCTGCGCTGGTCGGTTTTGATCGTCGCGAGCCGGTGACCATTCCGCCCTTGCAAGACGCCGCCCGCTGGGATGCCCTGCAAGCCGCCCGCCAGGGTTTGCTGTCAGAGATTCGCCAGTCGGTCGTCGCCGAGCGCTATCAAGCCAAGGCGTGATTGTCACCTATAGCCATGGGAACCGAACGATGAAAGCCTTCCTGATCGACCGTTACGGCAAGCATCAAGGACGCCTTGCCGAGGTACCGGACCCGGAACCGGGCATCCACGACGTACTGGTCAAGGTACATGCCAGCAGCGTCAACCAGCTGGATTCGAAGATCAGCAAGGGTGAATTCAAACTGATCCTGCCCTACACATTCCCGCTGATCATGGGCAACGACCTGGCCGGCGTCGTCGTTCGCGTAGGGTCAGGCGTGCGCACCTTCAAGCCCGGTGACGAGGTCTACGCGCGCCCGCCCGACGCGCGCATCGGTGGCTTTGCCGAGCTGATCGCGATTGAGGAGAGTGCCCTCGCACTGAAACCCAACAACACCAGCATGGAACAAGCCGCCGCCCTGCCCCTGGTGGCACTGACCGCCTGGCAGGTGCTGGTTGAAACAGCCCGCGTGAAGAAGGGGCAAAAAGTCTTTATCCAGGCGGGCTCCGGTGGTGTCGGCAGCATTGCCATCCAGCTTGCAAAACACCTGGGGGCTTTCGTTGCCACCACGACCAGCACCGCCAACGTGGAGTGGGTCAAGGCGTTGGGAGCGGACGTGGTCATCGACTACACGCAGCAGAACGTCGAAAACCTGTTGCGTGACTACGACGTCGTCCTGAACAGCCTCGGCCCCGCCGAACTGGAAAAATCCCTGCGCATTCTCAAGCCGGGTGGGCAGCTCATCTCCATCTCGGGACCACCGACCGCCGAGTTCGCACGCGAGCAAGAGCTGTCCTGGGGACTCGGTTGGATCATGCGCCTGTTAAGCAGCGGCATACGCAGAAAAGCCCGCAGGCAGGGCGTCGACTATGGGTTCGTGTTCATGCGCGCGAGCGGTGCGCAGTTGCAGAAAATCACCGCGCTCGTCGAGTCCGGCGCCATCACACCGGTGATCGACCGAACCTTCCCTCTCGAGGCAACGGCTGAGGCCTTGAGCTACGTCGAACGGGGCAGAGCCAAGGGCAAGGTGGTGATCAAGGTCCTATGACTAAGCCCACCCAACGCTCAAGCTGATGGCGATGCAGACTTGTCCCGCGTTGGGGTGCGAAGCGCCCCCAATGAAGGACGAATGGGGTGTACCCGATATTGCGCAGTGGCTGGTTTTGGGGCTGCCGAGCAGCCCAGCGCGGGACAAGCCCGCTCACCACATCCACAGTGGATCCCATGGGCATCCACAAGCGCATTTCAAATCAGATCCAACCGAGCCAGCTCCAATAAGTCGCCGCAAACACCAACATCAACCCATACCCGAACAACGTCACCAGGATCCCCACCTTGGCAAACTGCCGCGCCGTAAACGTCCCGGTCCCCAGGCACACCATGTTCTGCGGCGCATTGATCGGCAGGATAAACCCGTAGCTCATCACAAACCCCAACAGCATGGTCATGCCCAAGCGGTTGAACTCCCCCGGCAAGGTCTGCAGCACCGCAATCAATATCGGCAACAACGCCGAAGTCAGTGCCGTGGCGCTGGCAAAGCCCAGGTGGATCACAATCAGAAACGCCCCCAGGATCGCAAACACCCCCAGCGGCCCGACCTGATCCAGGCCGGTGTGCGTCACCACCTGGGACCCCAGCCATTGCCCGGCCTGGGTGGTCAGCAATGCGGTACCGAGGCTGATGCCCACGCCAAACACGATCACCGTGCCCCACGGAATGCGCGATTGCACATCTTTCCAAGTCATCACCCCGATGCCCGGCAGCAGCAGGAACACCAACCCGGCGTAGGTGGTCGAGGTGGTGTCGAACGGGTGCAGGCGCCCTTCCGTGGCCCATGCCAACAGCAGCAGCACCGACACCGTCAGCAAACGTTTCTGCGGGCCGGTCATCGGGCCGATGTCCACCAGGGACTGGGCCACGGCCTCCTTGCCACCGGGGATGCTGTCGGTTTCCGGCGGCAGCAGCTTGATCACCAGGAACAGCAACACCGCCGACATGATCACCGCCCACGGCGCACCGGCGATCAGCCAGTCGATCCACGACACGCGCTGGCCGAGCATCTTGTCCATAAAGCCCACGGTCAGCAGGTTTTGCGCGGCGGCGGTCTGGATGCCGACGTTCCAGATGCTGGTGCCCTGGGCCACCACGATCATCAGGCCGGCGGCGATGTTGGAGCGCTTGTCCACGCCAAACGCGGCGACCACGCCCATCATGATCGGCACCACACAGGCACTGCGCGCCGTGGCGCTGGGGACGACGAGGCTGAGCAGGATGGTCACCGCAATCGCCCCGAGCAGAATGCCGCGGGTGCTGGTGCCGACGCGGGTCAGGGTCACCAGGGCGATGCGCCGGTCCAGGCCGGTGTGGGTCATGGCCGCCGCTATGAACAACGCGCCCGCCACCAGGGCCAGTGCCGGGTTGGAAAAGCCGGTAAGCGCCATGCTGATGGCCGGGCTGGAGCCGATCAGGTGCGTGGGGTCTTGCAGCGACGGCGCGGTGCCGAGCAAAAACGCCATGAGCGAGGTGATCATGATCGCGCTGGCTTCATAGGACACCGCCTCGGTGATCCACACCACCACGGCAAACGCGAGGATCGCCAGCATGCGCTGCCCGGCCACCGGCAGGTCGGCGGGCAGCGGCAACAGCAGCACGCCGACCATCACCAGTACGCCGATCACCAGGCCCGGGGGCAACTTGAATGAGGCTGCGGTTGTTGCGGGGGCGTTCATGGCGGGCTCCGTCGGGCTCTGAATCAGGGAGGCAGCATGGGGCAAAGCGCCGCAACAGGTGTTGACGGGTATCAACCCGAGGTCAATAACTGGCTCAACACCGCCCGCAACTTGCCGGGCTTGAGCGGTTTGTTCAGCAACGGCGCGTCCAGCCGGCGCAGCGCGCGGCGGCACTGGTCGGTACGGTCGGCGGTGATGATCACGGCGGGGATGTTCTGCGCGAAATGCTCGCGCAGGTGCTTGACCACCGCACAGCCCACCACCCCATGGTCGAGGTGGTAGTCGGCGAGGATCAGCTCCGGCGCCCTGCCCTGCAACGCCAGCAACGCCCCGGCCTGGTCGGTGGCGGTAATTACCTCGCAGCCCCACTGCGCCAGCAGCGCACGCATGCTGTCGAGGATGCTCACCTCGTTGTCGATCACCAGCAGGCGCCTTCCCGGCAGCGGGTTGCCCGTGGTCGGTAGCACCGGCAGCTGGCTGATCGCCAGGGGCATCTCTTCGCTGATAGGCACCTCGATACTGAACATCGAGCCGCGCCCCGGCCACGAACGGACTGCCACCGGGTAGCCGAGGATCTCGGCGATGCGCTCGACAATCGCCAGGCCCAGCCCTACGCCTTTGCGGTCCGAGGCACGGCCGACGTCGAGCTGGTTGAATTCAAGGAAGATCGCGTCGAGGCGGTCGGCCGCGATGCCGCGCCCGGTGTCCCACACTTCCAGGCGCAGGCGATCGCCACGGCGGCGCGCGCCGAGCAGGATGCAGCCCTCGTCGGTGTAGCGACAGGCGTTGCTGAGGAAGTTGCGCAGGATCCGCGTCACCAGGCGCAGGTCGGTGCGAATCGCGTAATGTCCGGTACGCGCGCGCAGGTTCAGCCCGGCCGCCAGCGCCACCGACTGGAACTCCGAGACCAGCGGCGCAAACAGCTCATCCAGGCGATACAGCGCCACATCGGGCTTGACCGCCGCCTGGTCGAGCCGCGAAATATCCAGCAGGTCGGTGAGCAAATCCTCGGCGCCTTCCAGGGCCTGGTGCGTACGTTCCACCAGCACCTGTTCGACGCTGGGCAGGTTGCGCTCGCGCAAGGTGGAGATCAGCAGTCGCGCGGCGTTGAGTGGCTGCAACAGGTCATGGCTGGCGGCGGCGAGGTATTTGTCCTTGCTGCGGTTGGCGGCCTCGGCGGCATCGCGGGCATCGCGCAGCTCCTGCTCGACCTGCTCGCGCTGGGCGATCTGCTGTTGCAGGTTGCGGTTGGCTTCCAGCAGTTCATCGGTGCGCGCCGCCACGCGCTGCTCCAATTCATCGTTGAGACGGATATAGCGGTTGCGCTCGGCCTCCAGTTCGTCGAGACGCGCGGTGAGTTCCGGGTAGTGGCTCTTGCGCGCCGAGTGATTGCCCAGGCCCAACAGACCGGCGAGGGCCTGTTGCTGGTCGTCAGAGCGCTTCGCCATACACCACCTCGACATCACGCTGGCTGGACTCGCGCGGGTTGGTGAGGATGCACGGGTCGTGCATCGCATGCTGGGACAGGAACGGAATGTCCGCCACGCGCACGCCATGCAGGCCGAGGGTTTCATGGAAGCCGATGGCGTGCTTCAGCGCAATCAGATGCTCCACCAGCCGCCCGCGAATCTGCCGATGGTTGAGCCCCCGGCAGTCAATGCCAAAGGTCTCGGCAATCACCTTGAAGCGCTCCGGCGCCGAGTTGTAGTTGAACGCCACCACGTGTTCCACCAGGACCGCGTTGCACAAGCCATGGGGCAGGTCGAGAAACCCGCCGAGGCTGTGGGACATGGCATGCACCGCGCCGAGGATCGCATTGGAGAACGCCAACCCTGCCTGCATGCTGCCGAGCATGATCTTCTCGCGCAGGGCAATATCGCCGGGGTTGGCGATCATCTGCACCAGGTTGCCGTTGATCAGGCGCATGGCCTCCAGCGCATGGGGGTCGGTCAGCGGGCCGTGGCCGGTGGACACGAATGCCTCGATCGCATGCACCAGCGCGTCGATGCCGGTACAGGCGGACAGGAACGGGTCCATGCTCGCCGTGGTTTCCGGGTCGATCAGCGACACATCCGGCACCACCGCCTTGCTGACGATGGAGAACTTCATGCGTTCCTGCTGGTTGGAAATGATCACGAACTGCGAGACATCCGCCGAGGTGCCGGCGGTGGTGGGGATCAGGATCAGCGGCGGGCTCGGCACGCGGATGGTGTCCACGCCTTCGAACTCGAGGATGCAGCGCCCATGGGCGACCACAATGCCGATGGCCTTGCCGCAGTCCATGGGGCTGCCGCCGCCGATGGCCACGATCACGTCGCAATGGTTTTCCCGGTACACCTCGGCACCGAGCATCACTTCCTCGACGCGCGGGTTGGGCGACACGGCGCTGTACAGGCAGTAGTCGATGCCGATGGCCTGCAGGCTGGCTTCCACATCGGCGACCCATCCGGCGGCGATCACACCGGGGTCGCTGACCACCAGGACCTTGCGCGCACCAAAGGTCTTGGCGTAGTTACCGACGTTGTGCCGACAGCCGGCACCGAAGATGATTTCAGGCGAGACGAATTTACGCAGGAGGCTCAGATTGGGGCTCATTGGAAAGCCTGTTGTTATTATTTTGGGGAGATGCGCTCCACACTAACCCATTCCCAGGCGTTTGCAATCAGACCAAAGGGTCATTCCCCATAGGGCACCGGCCAGCGCGAGGCTGGCCGGAGATGGATCAGCGGCTGGCGAAGTACATGGTCACTTCGAAGCCGATACGCAGGTCGGTGAAGGCGGGTTTGGTCCACATGGGGAGAGTCCTCTTGTTGTGCCGGAAGATTCCGGTAAAGGCATTAATGCATGGGGGGATGGGGGTGCGAATGCTACTTTCGAAGTAAATGCCGCACTGCATTAGTCGCGAATGTACAGGGAGCAAAATGTGGGAGGGGGCTTGCTCCCTCCCACAGGGGACCGCATTGCAATCAGAGGGTTAGAAGAAACCCAACGGATTGATGTCGTAGCTCACCAGCAAATTCTTGGTCTGCTGGTAGTGATCGAGCATCATCTTGTGGTTCTCACGCCCCACGCCCGACTTCTTGTAACCGCCAAACGCCGCATGCGCCGGGTACAGGTGATAACAGTTGGTCCACACGCGACCGGCCTTGATCGCCCGGCCCATGCGGTAGGCGCGGTTGATGTCGCGGGTCCACAGCCCGGCGCCGAGGCCGAATTCGCTGTCGTTGGCAATCGCCAGGGCTTCGGCTTCGTCCTTGAAGGTGGTGATACCCACCACCGGGCCGAAGATTTCCTCCTGGAACACGCGCATCTTGTTGTGGCCCTTGAGCAGGGTCGGCTGGATGTAGTAACCGCTGGACAGGTCGCCCTCCAGGCGCTCGGCCGCGCCGCCGGTGAGCAGCTCGGCGCCCTCTTCCTGGGCGATCTTGAGGTAGGAGAGGATCTTGTCGTATTGCTGCTCGGACGCCTGGGCGCCGACCATGGTCTCGGTGTCCAGCGGGTTGCCGCGCTTGATCTTGACGATCTTCTTCATCACCACTTTCATGAAGTCGTCGTAGATCGACTCCTGCACCAGCGCCCGCGACGGGCAGGTGCACACTTCGCCCTGGTTGAAGAACGCCAGCACCAGGCCTTCGGCGGCTTTTTCGATGAACTGCGGCTCAGCCTGCATGATGTCTTCGAAGAAGATGTTCGGCGACTTGCCGCCCAGTTCCACGGTGGAGGGAATGAGGTTCTCGGCGGCCGCATGCATGATGTGCGCACCGATTGGGGTCGAGCCGGTGAACGCGATCTTGGCAATGCGCTTGCTGGTGGCCAGCGCCTCCCCGGCTTCGCGGCCAAAACCCTGGACGATATTCAGCACGCCCGGTGGCAGCAGGTCATTGATCAACTCGGCAAACACCATGATCGACAGCGGCGTCTGTTCGGCCGGCTTGAGCACGATGCAGTTGCCGGCGGCCAGGGCCGGGGCGAGTTTCCAGGCGGCCATCAGCAACGGGAAGTTCCACGGAATGATCTGCCCGACCACGCCCAATGGCTCATGGAAGTGATAGGCCGCGGTGTGTTCGTTGATCTCGGCGGCGCCGCCTTCCTGGGCGCGAATGCAGCCGGCGAAGTAACGGAAGTGGTCAGCGGCCAGGGGCACGTCGGCGTTGAGGGTTTCGCGCACGGCCTTGCCGTTGTCCCAGCTTTCGGTCACGGCCAGCACTTCGAGGTGCTGCTCGATACGGTCGGCGATTTTCAGCAGCACCAGGGAGCGATCCTGGGGCGAAGTCTTGCCCCAGGCGTCGGCGGCGGCATGGGCAGCGTCAAGGGCCTTGTCGATATCGGCAGCGTTGGAGCGCGGGAATTCGGCGATCGCTTCACCGGTCACCGGCGAGGTGTTGGTGAAGTACTCACCACTGAGCGGGGCGACGAACTCGCCGCCGATGTAATTGCCGTAGCGCTGCTTGAAGCTGACGATGGCGCCAGGGGTGCCAGGTTGTGCGTAGATCATGTTAAAGCCTCTGTCTGGGTCCGGGCCTGTCGGTCAACAGGCGATGACCCGATAGTAAAGAGCCCCCGCTGGCGGGCGAATGCGCCGTTGGCAGGGGGGCACTTGTCATTTGGTCGTAGTTTCAGTGCCTGGCGACCAGCTCTTTGGGCAGCTTGAAGGTCCAGAGCATGCCGCCCTGGTTGAAGTCCTTGATGCGCTTGGCCACTTCACCGCCCCACAACGGCACGGCGCCGCCCCAGCCGGAGAGCACCGAGACGTACTGTTCGCCGTCCATTTCCCAGGTCACAGGCGAGCCGAGCACGCCGGAGCCGGTCTGGAATTCCCAGACCTTCTCGCCGGTCTTGGCGTTGAACGCCTGCAGGAAGCCTTCCGGCGTGCCGGTGAACACCAGGTTGCCCTTGGTGGTCAGCACCCCGCCCCACAGCGGCGCAAAGTTCTTGTGGCGCCAGACTTCCTTGCCGGTCTTCGGGTCGATGGCGCGCAGTACGCCGATGTAGTCTTCGTTCAGCGGCTTGATGGTGAAGCCGGCGCCAAGGAACGCCGCGCCCTTCTTGTAGGCGATGCCTTCGTTCCAGATGTCCATGCCCCACTCGTTGGACGGCACATAGAACAGCCCGGTGTCGCGGTTATAGGCCATCGGCATCCAGTTCTTCGCACCGAGGAACGCCGGCGCGACAAACACCGAGGTGCCCTTGGTTTCGCTGCCCGGCGCGCCTGGGCGGCTGGCTTCGTTGTAGATCGGTCGACCGTCCTTATCCAGGCCGCTGGCCCAGGTGATCTTGTCGACAAACGGGAAGCCGCGGATGAACTTGCCGTTGGTGCGGTCGAGCACGTAGAAGAAGCCGTTGCGGTCGGCGGTGGCCGCCGCTTTGATTTCCTTGCCGCCTTCGGTGTAGTTGAAGGAGATCAGCTCGTTGACGCCGTCATAGTCCCAGCCGTCGTGGGGCGTGCTCTGGAAGTGCCACTTGATGGTGCCGTCGTCCGGGTTCAGCGCCAGGCGCGAGGACGAGTAGAGGTTGTCGCCGGGGCGCAGGTGCGAGTTCCACGGCGCCGGGTTGCCGGTGCCGAACAGCAGCAGGTTGGTTTCCGGGTCGTAGTAGCCGCCCAGCCACGGTGCGGCGCCGCCGGTTTTCCACAGGTCGCCCGGCCAGGTCTTGCCCGCCTCGCCGCCGGAGATGCCGTTTTCCACGGCTTTGCCGTCCTTGTAGACATAACCCATATGGCCTTCGACCGTCGGGCGGCTCCACAGCAGCTCGCCGTTTTTCGGGTCATAGGCCTGGATCTTGCCGACCACGCCGAATTCGCCACCGGCCACGCCGGTGATCAGCTTGCCGTTGACCACCAGGGGCGCGGCGCTGATCGAGTAGCCTTCCTTGTGGTCGGCGACCTGCTTGCTCCACACCACTTTGCCGGTGTCTTTGTTCAGCGCCACCAGCTTGGCGTCGAGGGTGCCGAAGAACACCAGGTCGCCGTACAGCGCCACGCCACGGTTGATCACGTCACAGCACGGGCGGATGTCATCGGGCAGACGCGCATCGTACTGCCAGAGCTTCTTGCCGGTGCGCGCATCCACCGCGAACACCCGCGAGTAGGAACCGGTGAGGTACATCACCCCGTCCTTGATCATCGGCTGCGCCTGTTGCCCACGCTGCTTCTCGCCGCCAAAGGAAAACGCCCAGACCGGGCGCAGGTCCTTGACGTTGTCGACGTTCAGGGTATCGAGGGGGCTGTAGCGCTGGCCCTGCACGCCCAGGCCGTTGGTGACGATCTGCCCGGGGTTTTTCGGGTCCTGGAGGATGTCCTCATCGCTGACCGAGGCCATGGCCTGGCCGGATAACAGGATGGCACCGAGCAACACACTCAAGGCGAAGGGTTGGCGACGTGCGGGTTGGGTCATGACGGCTACCTCTGCGGTTTTTTGTTATACCCGGGAAATTTTCCCGGTCTGGTGCAGATTCTTGGGCGCAGGGGCCGTTGTCACAATTGACCGCAGTATCGAGTTTGCTAGTTCCTTAGTAGCGGGTCAGCGCGGCGAATCCACGCGTTGCATCTGTTCGCGCTCGTACCGCGGGTACAGGTGGCTGACGCTGCGGATCAATTCATAGCGGCTCAGGCTGATCGCGGCGAAGCGTGCGGGGATGGGGCTGCGGATCATCTCGGCCATGTCACTGCCCTGGGCCGCGCCGTCACGCAAAAGTTGATCGAGCCAGGTCAGGTAGTCACGCATCTGTATAAAGGGTTGCGCGTCGCTGGCCACCGGGCCATGGCCGGGCACGATCAGGGTCCAGGGCAAGGCTTGCAGGGTGCCGAGGTCCGCCAGCCACACCGCCAGCCCCGGGCTGTTGGGGGTGGTGAGGGCACGCTGGTAAAACACCAGGTCGCCGGCAAACAGCACGCCGGTGCCCTGGTCGAAGATCGCCAGGTCGGCGCCGGTGTGACCGCTGAGCGCGAGCAGGCGCAGGTCATGGCGGCCGACGCTCAGCACACCGGGCTCCAGCACCTGGGTGGGCAACACCACCTCGGTGCCGCGCATCCAGTCGCCGACCATGCGGTAGAGGTTTTCCGCCATGCCGTCGCCCTGCTCGTGCAGCAGCCGCGTGGTCTCGGCCAGGGCGCCGATGGGCACGTCCTTGAAGGCCTGGTTGCCCAGCGCATGGTCGGGGTGATGATGGGTAATCAGTACCTGGATCACCGGCTTGGGGGTGACACGGGCGATGGCCTCGCGCATGGCTTCGCCGTAGCGCCGCGACGGTCCGGTATCGATCACCACCACACCGGCCTCGGTGACGATGAAGGCGGTGTTGACGATATTGCCGCCGTTGGCCTTGGCAAAATTGTCGGTGCTGCCTTCGAGCAGCCAGGTGTCGTCGGCGATCAGCCGGGGCGCAAGGGCGTAGTCGAGGTCCGCCAGGGCGGGCAGGCTCAGGCCCAGGCATAACAATAGAATCCAGCGCATGCCGCGCTCCTTCTGGTCAGGGGATGGCTGCGTCGAACTCATTGCCGCTGTTGTCGCGCAGCACCAGGCGGGTGGGCCCCGGCGCGGCGATATCAAAGGCCAGGTTGGGGTTTTCGCTGACCGCCGGGAACAGCTCAAGGTCAGCCAGCACCTGGCCGTCCTGGCCGCGCAGTTGCGCATGGTTGATAAAAAACTCGGGGATGCCGCTGACCATGCCGTTGTCCATCGGGTGCGCCACCTGCACACGCACGCGGCTGAACTCGCCACGCGGGTAACGGCCGCCGAGCACTTCGCCGATGTGCTCTTCCCAGCCCGGCTGGGTGCGTACCACGCTGGGCGCGGTGCAGCCGCCACCGGCCGCGTCGATCAGGGTCGAGCCCACATGCCACAGGCCGTCATCGGTGAGCACCGCCGCCCGCAACGGGGTGGCCTGCTCGATACGAATCCGCAGCGACAGCCATGGCAGCACCCCGGCCTTGGGCTGGAAGTCGACGATTTTCGGCAACGGGTTGAGTTCGGCCCAGGCGAGGATCTTCACCACATGGCCGCTGAAGGCGCGGGCGTCGATTTCCAGGGGCACCTGGCGCGCATCTTCGGCGAACGGCGGCGCGAGCAGCTTGACTCGGTCGTCGAACACGAACGGCGCCTGCGCCAGGAACTGCTTGTGATAGAAGTCCCACATCACCGACGGCACCGGGTCGACCTCCACGGCGTGCGCCGCCAGCGGCAGCCAGCAGGCCAGGATGCAGCTCAGTCGCCAGTTCATCCCCTGCTCCTATTGATACATCTCGGGGACTTCGTACTGCAGGCCGTAACGGGCATAGATGGCTTGCACCGCGCCGTCGCGGATCAGGCCTTCCAGCGCCTCTTCCACCGCGTAGGCCAACTGGCGATTGCTCTCGTGCACCGCCATGCCGATCTCCCAGCGTTGCTTGCCCATGTTCGGGTAGGCGTTTTCGGCGAGGGCCAGTTGCGGGTCATGGGCCTCGTGCACCTGCCAATCGACTTCGCCGCGCATCGCCATCACCGCATCGACCTCACCGGCTTTCATCGCCGCAAAGGCCTGGGGGACGTCGGGGTAGTGATGGGTCCTGGCGGCGAGCATGCCGTTGAACACCGAGGTGAGGTAGAACGACGGCACACTGTCGACCTCGACGCCAATCGGGTGCTGCTCGAACACCGCCACGCTGGCAACCGTGTCCAGGCGCCGACGGTCATAAGCCACCTGCCATTGTTCGTTCTGGTACGGCCCGAACATCACCACATGGCCGTTTTCCAGTTCGCCCTGGTCGTTGCGCTTTTGTGCGTAATCGCGGTCGTAGGGCGCGCGCATCATCAGGTCGGCCAGTTGCTGGTTGTGCAACGGGCTGCCGCGCCAGATGTAGTCGCGCAGGTCGTCGTCGAGCTTCTCGCCGGCCGGCGCCCAGATCAACGTGAGCCGTACCCCCAGCGCCGTGGCCAGGGCCTGGGCCAGTTCCACGTCGACCCCGCGCGCGGTGGCGCCGTCCTTGAAGCTGTAGGGGGCAAAATCCTTGTACACCGCCACGTTGATTTCGCCGGCGGCGATCATCTGGTCATAGCTGCGCACCTGCGCCTGTGCCGGCTGGCAACACAGCAGGGCCAGGCCAAGCACATAAGCGAACAGGCGCATGGCTTACTCCTCGACGTGCACGCTGTCCAGGTAGGTGCGCACGGCCCACAAGGCTTCCTGGCTCAGGTAGTCGGCCATTTTCGGCATGTACACGCGACCGTCACGCACCGCGCCATGGCGCACGCGCTCGACGAACCACTCATCACCGGCTTCGCCCACATCGAGCATGCGCAGGTCGGGGGCGATGCCGCCGGACTTGGCTTCCAGGCCGTGGCAGGCGGCGCAGTTCTGGTTATAGGCGGACGAGCCGATTTCCACGGCGCGGTCGTGTTCAGGCGAGGTGCGGTACGGATTGACCGCCGCCCAGCCGTCTTCGTTGACCGGCACGCCGGCGTCCTTGATCGAGGTCAGGCCCTTGGTTTCCACCGCTTGCGGGACCACGTTGCCATGGGCCCAGGCGGAGCCCCCGGCGATCACACCGACCAACAGCCCGGCGACGAGCAAGGCATTGTGTTTTGTTGTCATTATTTTTGCCCTCAGGATTGCACGCAAAACCTCATTGCAGAGGCTATGGCAACCATCTTAGAAACCCCGGGGCATGGGCCGTATGCTGCTTTGGTGGCCGCCCTCTCCTCCCTTGGTAGTAGGGCTTGTGGGGCACGCCTAAAACAGCGGCGCCTCGGGAAGTCTTCCCGGCCACAGCGGGAGTTTTTCCGTATCCGCCCGGCGCCCCGGCGTTCCACCCTGTGCAGGCCAAAACCTCCACTGGGAACTGCAACCATGACAATAAGATCGCTACCCGCCCGCTCACCTTTAAGCCTTGCCGTGCAAGCCTTTTTGCTGGTGGGCAGCCTGTCCCTCAGTGCGGCAACGTTTGCCGCCGCCGAACCCGCCAAGCCGACGCACAATGTCACCTGGGAAGACATCGCCAACGACCACCTGACCACCCAGGACGTGCTGCAATACGGCATGGGCACCAACGCCCAGCGCTGGAGCCCGCTGGCCCAGGTCAACGACAAGAACGTGTTCAAGCTCACCCCGGCCTGGTCCTACTCGTTCGGCGATGAGAAGCAACGCGGCCAGGAGTCCCAGGCCATCGTCAGCGACGGCGTGGTCTACGTCACCGGCTCCTATTCCCGGGTGTTCGCCCTCGACGCCAAGACCGGCAAGCGCCTGTGGACCTACAACCACCGCCTGCCCGACAACATTCGCCCGTGCTGCGACGTGGTCAACCGCGGTGCGGCGATCTTCGGCGACAAGATCTACTTCGGCACTCTCGACGCACGCCTGATCGCCCTCGACAAGCACACCGGCAAAGTGGTGTGGAACAAGAAGTTCGGCGATCACGCCGCGGGCTACACCATGACCGGCGCCCCGGTGCTGATCAAAGACAAGGTCAGCGGCAAAGTGCTGCTGATCCACGGCAGCTCCGGCGATGAATTCGGCGTGGTCGGCCAGCTGTTTGCCCGCGACCCGGACACCGGGGAAGAAGTGTGGATGCGCCCGTTCGTGGAAGGCCATATGGGCCGCCTCAACGGCAAGGACAGCACCACCACCGGCGACGTCAAGGCGCCTTCGTGGCCGGATGACCCGACCACCGCAACCGGCAAGGTCGAGGCCTGGAGCCACGGCGGCGGCGCTCCTTGGCAGAGCGCGAGCTTCGATGCCGAGACCAACACGATCATCGTCGGCGCCGGCAACCCCGGCCCGTGGAACACCTGGGCGCGCACCGCCAAGGACGGCAACCCCCACGACTTCGACAGCCTCTACACCTCCGGCCAGGTCGGCGTCGACCCGAGCACCGGCGAAGTGAAGTGGTTCTACCAGCACACCCCGAACGATGCCTGGGACTTCTCCGGCAACAACGAGCTGGTGCTGTTCGACTACAAGGACAAGGACGGCAAGGTGGTCAAGGCCACCGGCCACGCCGACCGCAACGGCTTTTTCTATGTGGTGGACCGCAACAACGGCAAGCTGCAGAACGCCTTCCCGTTCGTGGACAACATCACCTGGGCCAGCCATATCGACCTGAAGACCGGGCGTCCGGTGGAGAACGAAGGCCAGCGTCCGGCCAAGCCCTTGCCCGGTGAAACCAAAGGCAAACCGGTGGAAGTCTCGCCGCCGTTCCTGGGGGGCAAGAACTGGAACCCCATGGCCTACAGCCAGGACACCGGCCTGTTCTACATCCCGGGCAACCAGTGGAAAGAGGAATACTGGACCGAAGAGGTCAACTACAAGAAAGGCTCGGCGTACCTGGGGATGGGTTTTCGCATCAAGCGCATGTATGACGACCACGTCGGCACCCTGCGGGCGATGAACCCGACCACCGGCAAGGTAGTGTGGGAGCACAAGGAAGCCTTGCCGCTGTGGGCCGGCGTGCTGGCGACCAAGGGCAACCTGGTGTTTACCGGTACCGGCGACGGTTTCTTCAAGGCCTTCGACGCGAAAACCGGCAAGGAGCTGTGGAAGTTCCAGACCGGCAGCGGCATCGTCTCGCCGCCGATCACCTGGGAGCAGGATGGCGAGCAGTATGTCGGCGTCACCGTCGGCTACGGCGGCGCGGTGCCGTTGTGGGGCGGCGACATGGCCGAGCTGACCAAGCCGGTGGCACAAGGCGGGTCGTTCTGGGTGTTCAAGATCCCGAGCTGGGATCAGAAGACCGCGCAAAAATAACCTCCGCGAGAATGCCGGGCCGCTTTTTGCAGCAGGCGGCTTCTTCCCTTGTGGTGAGCGGGCTTGCCCCGCGCAGGGCTGCGAAGCGGCCCCGGCATTCCTCCAGCACCTCCGTGCGCTCAGGGTTTACGACTGCTGCGCAGCCGAGCGCGGGGCAAGCCCACTCACCACAACAAGCCCGCTCACCACAGCAAGGCCCTCACCACAACAAGCCCGCTCACCACAGGATCCCCAGAGGTCGTACGATGAACTACCTGCCCTTGTTACTCCTGCTCTGCCTGCCCGTGGCCCACGCCGACGACGGCGACGATGCGCCGCTGATCATCAACGGCTGCACCATCGCCGCACACAGCCAATGCCCCGGCGCCAACCTCAAGGGCGCCAACCTGCGCAACCAGGACTTGAGCAAGATGAACCTGGCCGGCGCCGACCTGCGCGAGGCGGATCTGCGCCATGCCAACCTCGACCTGGCCAACCTGGAAAAAGCCCGACTGCAAGGCGCCAACCTGACCCGCGCCAGCCTGCAACAGGCCAACCTGCGCCTGGCCGACTTCAGAGGCGCCACGCTGATGGCGATCCAGGGTTGGGGCCTGTTCGCCCAAGGTGCGCAGTTCGAAAACGCCAACCTCAGCGCGGCCTACCTGCAATTTGCGCGGCTGTCGGGGGCGAAAATGCACAAGGCCAACCTGCGTGCGGCCGACCTGGAAATGACCTGGTTGAGCAAGGCCGACCTGCAAGGGGCCGACCTCAGCGATGCCAACCTGCAGGAAGCCAAGTTCGGCGAGAGCAACCTGGAACAGGCCACCCTCACCGGCAGCCGCCAGCACTACGCGAACTTCCAGGATGCCAATATGGAAGGCTGCATCGACTGCCCCACCACCTGGGATCGCTAGCCCCCGCGCATACGCTGTTATCCAACCACCCGCACCACGCCCATGTCGATCCCCAGGTGCACCAGTTCGGCATGGGAACTCACCTGCAATTTGCTCTTGAGCAAGGTCAGGTGATTGGACACGGTCTTGCTGCTGATATTCAGCTGGTCGGCAATCGCTCGGGTCGGCGTGCCCCTGGCCAGCATCAGGAAGATTTCCAGCTCGCGCGGGGTCATGCCCTGCAAACGTTGATCACCGGGCGTATAGGCCAGTTCAGTGGCCAGGGCCTGTTCGATGTAGGCGTGACCGTCGAGGATGCGCCGCACCGCTTCGATCAACACCTCGGGAGCCGAGGTTTTGGTCAGGTAGCCCGAGGCGCCCGCCTCCAGGGCCTGGCGCACCAGGGGCAACTCGTCGTGCATGCTGAAAAACAGCACGCGCAGGTGCGGCAGGCGCTGGCGCAGGCGCCGGGTGGTTTCCAGGCCGCTGATGCCCGGCAGGCCGAAGTCCATGATCACCAGGTGCGGCAGCGCTTCCTGGACCCGGCTCAACGCCTCTTCGCCACTGGCCGCCTCGCGCACTTCAACGGCCGGCAGCAGCGCACGCAACAGGCTGGCATAGCCCTGGCGTACCACCGCGTGGTCATCCACCAACAGAATATTCATGAGGCCTCCAACGGCATGTTCAACGCCAACGCCCAGCCGGCGCCGGGCTGGCTGATGATCTTCAATTCGCCGCCCAGGCAACGGGCGCGTTCGGCCATTGAATACAGGCCCACGCCGGGCCGCTGGGGCGTGTCTGCACCGCGACCGTTATCACGCACCCACAGGCGCAGGCGCGAACCGCGATGTTGCAGGCGCACGTGCACCTGGCTGGCGTCGGCATGCCGCAGGATGTTGGTCAGGGCTTCCTGGAGCAGGCGGTACAGATGAGTCTTGCTGGCGCCGGGCAACAGCGGCAGGTCGGTGCTGACCTGCAGGTGGCAGGGAATGCCATGGCTGGCCTGCCACTGGGTGACCAGCAGCGCAAACGCCTCGGCCATCGGCATGTGTTGCAGGGCCACCGGATAAAGGTCGTGGACCAGTGCCCGGAAGCCTTGCTGCAAGTGCTCGCAGTGATCCTCGAGTTGCGCCACCGTGGGCGCCAGCAGGTGCGGCTGGTCGGTGGCCAGGCGCAACAGGCAGGCCTGGGCGCGAATGCCGGCCAGGTATTGGCCGAGGTCATCGTGCAGGGTCTGGGCCAGGTGGGTGCGCTCCTGCTCCTGCACCGCCAGCAGGGTCTGGGTAAGCCGGGTGTTATCGGTGCGCGCCTGCTCCAGGGCGTCGGTCATGCGGTTGAAGTGCAGCGCCAGTTGGCGTGCTTCCGGCGCGCCTTGGCTGCGCAGGCGCACATTGAGCTGGCCGGCGCACACCTGTTGCAGTGCGCGCAGCAATTCATCCAGCACGCCCATGCCCCGGCGCACCGCCCAGCGGATGGTCAACAGGCTCAGGGCCAGAGCCAGTGCGCACAGGCCCAACAATTGTTGCAGGGAGTCCCAGACCTCGTCGATTTCATCCCGTGGGTCGACAGCGATGGACACACGCCGGCCGTCCGGCAAGTCCAGCACCTGGGCACTGCGCCGCGCCTCGGCAAACAACAGGCGCCCGAGCCAGGCGTCCAGCCCGTCCGCGTCCGGCGCTTGCACGGTGTCGCCGCTCGCCAGCCAGTGCACACGCACATGACGCAAACTCGCGGTGAGGTGGGGTTGCAGGCTGGCCGGATCGCGCGCGGCGGTTTCGCTCAGGTAGTGCACCACCGCTTCGGCCGATTGCAGCTCGCGCTCCACATCGGCCAGGGCCTGGTGCAGCAACAGCGCGGTGCAGGCGCAGGCCACCAGGATGAAGAAGCCGCACACCCATAGGTTGATGCGCCACAAGGCCGACAAGACGCGCATGCTGGTGTCACTCCTGTGGATAGAGCCCGTGGTGCTCCATGCTAAAACCCCACGGCGCACCCGGGGCTACTACCTTGGTACTGCCCCAGCGCTACTTTCTGCATATTTGCAGCGACGTTCAGGGTTCCTATGCTGGCGCTACCTGTCATGGAGTGCCCTATGCGCCAGCTCGCCCCCTACGCCGTGATCTGCCTGCTGGCGATCGCCTGGGCCGCCACCGGCCAGGCCGCCGAAGCGCCCTTGCAGGTGCAGATCGGCTACCTGGGTTATCGGCCCGATCCGGGGCCGCTGCTGTCGAATGTGATTGCCGAGCCCGCCGATGCCGGGCGGCGTGGCGCTGAACTGGCGATCATCGACAGCAACAGCACCGGCGCCTTTCTCAACCAGCGCTACAGCCTGACCAGCGCCACGGTGGACACTCCGGACGCGCTGCTCGCCGCCGCCCAGGCCCAGCATGCCCAGGGCCTGCGCCTGTTCGTGATCAACGCACCCGCCGCCAGCCTGCGCCAACTCAGCGCGGCGTTGCCCGACAGCCTGCTGTTCAATGCCGGCAGCCCGGATGACCGCCTGCGCAGCAGCGACTGCCTGGGCAACGTGCTGCATACGCTGCCCAGCCGCGCGATGCTCGCCGATGCGCTGGCGCAGTTCCTGGTCGTGCGCAAATGGCAGAAAGCGCTGCTGATCGTCGGCCCCACCGAGGATGACCAGGCCTACGCCGCCGCCCTGCGGCGCGCCGCCAAACGCTTCGGCGTGCAGCTGGTGGCGGAAAAGGCCTGGCGTTTCGATAACGACCAACGCCGCAGCGCCCAGGCGGATATGCCGCTGTTCACCCAGACCGCCGAATACGACGTGGTGCTGGTGGCCGACGAGCGCGGCGACTTCGGCGAGTACGTGCCCTACCAGACCTGGTACCCGCGCCCCGTCGCCGGCACCCAGGGCCTGACGCCCACCGGCTGGCACAAAACCGTCGAGACCTACGGCGCCGCCCAATTGCAGAAACGCTTCGAGGCCCTGGCCGGGCGCTGGATGAACGACCGCGACTTCGCCGCCTGGATGGCCGTGCGCAGCGTCGCCAGTGCAGTGAGCAAGTTGCGCCAGGTCGAGCCCATGGCGATCCGCCAACTGGACATCAGCGAGCAACTGCCCCTGGACGGGTTCAAGGGCCGCAAGCTCAGTTACCGCCCCTGGAACGGCCAACTGCGCCAGCCGATTCCCATCGTGCAGCCCCGCGCGCTGGTCAGCACCTCGCCCCAGGACGGTTTCCTGCACCCCACCAACGAAATGGACAGCCTGGGCTATGACAAACCCGAGGTGACCTGCCGCTTCCCTTGATCACCTACCCACAATAATAAGGAATCCGCCATGCGCCGCACCCTGCTCCCATGCGCCCTGCTACTCGCCGCCGGGCACGCCGTGGCCAGTACCGCCTGGGTCTCCAACGAGAAAGACAACAGCCTGAGCCTGATCGACATGCAGACCCTGCAAGTCACCGACACCCTCAAGGTCGGCCAGCGTCCGCGAGGCTTGCTGCTGTCCCATGACAACAAGCTGCTGTACATCTGCGCCAGCGACTCGGACCGCGTGCAGGTGATGGACGTGGCCACGCGCAGGATCATCAAGGAACTGCCCTCCGGCAAAGACCCCGAGCAATTCGCCCTGCACCCCAATAACCGCTGGCTGTACGTGTCCAACGAAGACGATGCGCTGGTCACCGTGATCGACACCGAGACCTCCAAGGTGCTCGGCCAGATCAACGTCGGCGTCGAGCCCGAAGGCATGGCCGTGAGCCCGGATGGCAAGTGGGCGGTGAACACCAGCGAAACCACCAACATGCTGCACTGGATCGACACCAGCACCCAAACCCTGGCCGACAGCACCCTGGTGGACCAGCGCCCGCGCTTCGTCGAGTTCAACCACGATGGCTCGCAGCTGTGGGCCTCGGCGGAAATCGGCGGCACCGTGACCATCCTCGACGTGGCCAGCCGCGCGATCCTCAAGACCCTGACCTTCAAGATCAAGGGCGTGCACCCGGACAAAGTCCAGCCGGTCGGCATCAAGCTCAGCGCCGACGGCAAGTACGGCTTTGTCGCCCTCGGCCCGGCCAACCATGTGGCCGTGATCGACGCCAAGACCTTCGAGGTCCTCGACTACCTGTTGGTGGGCCGCCGCGTGTGGCAGATGGCATTTACCCCGGACGAGAAACAGTTGCTGGCCACCAACGGCGTGAGCGGTGATGTGTCGGTGATCGATGTGGACAGCCTAAAGGTGATCAAGTCGGTGAAGGTCGGGCGTTATCCGTGGGGCGTGGTGGTCACGCCATGAACGCCCTGGAAGTGCGCGAGCTGAGCTTCGCCTATGGCGCACGGCAGGCCTTGTGCGAGGTGAGTTTCAGCCTGGCACCAGGGCGCTTTGCGGCGCTGCTGGGGCCCAATGGCGCCGGCAAATCCACCTTGATCGCCCTGCTCACGCGGCTGTATGACCTGCAAAGCGGCGACATTCGCGTGGGCGGTCATTCCCTGCGTGAGGCGCCGCGTGCGGCCCTTACACAACTGGGTGTGGTGTTCCAGCAAAGCACCCTGGACCTGGATTTGAGCGTGGAACAGAACCTGCGCTACCACGCCGCGCTGCATGGTTTATCGCGGCGCCAGACCGACCTGCGCGTCGCCGCCGAACTGGCCCGCCAGGCCCTCACCGAACGGCGCCGGGAAAAAGTCCGCGAGCTCAACGGCGGGCACCGCCGCCGCGTGGAAATCGCCCGCGCATTGCTGCATGAGCCGCGCCTGCTGCTGTTGGATGAGGCCAGCGTCGGCCTCGACCCCGCCAGCCGCCTGGCGCTGAACCAGCACGTGCGCGGCCTGTGCCGCGAACAGGGCATCAGCGTGCTGTGGACCACTCACCTGCTCGACGAAGTACAGGCCGACGATGCCTTGATGATCCTGCATCAGGGCCGCCTGGTGGCCAGTGGGCAAGTCGCTGCCTTGATCGCGCAGCAAGGCGGCGATCTGGGCAGCGTGTTCGCGCGCTTGACCCGCCCCACCACGACGGGAGCGGCGGCATGAACGCTTACTGGCAATGCCTGCGCGGCATCGTGCTGCGCGAATGGCTGCGCTTTGTGTTGCAGCGCACGCGGTTTCTCAGTGCGCTGGTGCGCCCCTTGCTGTGGCTGCTGGTGTTCGCCGCCGGGTTCCGCGCCGCGTTGGGCATCTCGGTGATCGAGCCCTACGACACCTATATCCCCTACGAGGTGTACATCGTCCCGGGGCTGGCCTGCATGATCCTGCTGTTCAACGGCATGCAGGGCTCGCTGTCGATGGTCTACGACCGCGAGATGGGCAGCATGCGCGTGCTGCTGACCAGCCCGTTGCCGCGCACGTTTTTGCTGTGCAGCAAGCTGTTGGCCACCGCGCTGATTTCGCTCTTGCAGGTGTATGGATTCCTGGCGATCGCCTGGGTGTACGGCGTGCAACCGCCGGCCATGGGGCTGGTCGTCGCCCTGCCGGCGTTGCTGCTGGTGGCCTTGATGTTGAGTGCCCTGGGCTTGCTGCTGTCGAACGCGATCCGCCAACTGGAGAACTTTGCCGGGGTGATGAACTTCGTGATCTTCCCGCTGTTTTTCCTGTCATCGGCGCTGTACCCGTTGTGGAAGATGCGCGACTCCAGCGAATGGCTGTACTGGCTGTGCGCGGTCAACCCGTTTACCCACGCCGTGGAGTTGGTGCGCTTTGCCCTGTACCAACGCTTCGCCGGCCTGGCCCTGGGGGTGTGCCTGGGCTTGACCGTGCTGTTCGCGGTGTTGGCGGTGCTGACCTTCAATCCCCAGCATGCGGCGTTGCGCAAAAAGGGCTGAAGGCGGCAAAACTACTACTTTGGTACTGGTTTTCCTGTCTATCGTCGCATTCCCAAGGGCTCGGGACTCACGTGTAATGCGCGCATAACGATAAGGATTGCCCTGCCATGCTGCCTGCCCGACTGCCTCTATTGGCGCTGCTGTGCCTGTTCGTCGCCCACGTCCAGGCCGACACCCCGCTGTTTTCCGCCGAGGGCTACCGCATCAGCCTGTACCGCAGCCCCACGCCCGACCACCTGCCAGGCGCCACGATTGTCGACACCGCGGCCCTGCAAACCCTGCTCAACCAAAGCCCGGCGCCGGTGCTGATCGATGTGTACCGCCGCCAATGGCTGCAAGGCCGCTTCATCGAAGACCAGCCCCACGCCAACCTGCCCGGCAGCCATTGGCTGGCCAATACCGGCGACGGCGACCTGACGCCGGAGTGGCAAAGCTATTTCGTGCGCCACTTGTATGCCTACAGCGGCGGCGACCTCAAGCGACCGTTGGTCTTCTATTGCCGCTCCGATTGCTGGCTGAGTTGGAACGCGGTAAAACGTGCCGCCAACCTCGGCTATACCTCTGTGTACTGGTATCGCGACGGCCTGGATGCCTGGGAAGCGGCGAAGCTGCCGGTGACGGTCGCCCAACCCGAGCCATTTCAAACCTCACAATAAGAAAGGTGAACGGCCATGTACAAAATCCTGATTGCCGACGATCACCCACTGTTTCGCGAAGCGATCCATAACGTCATCAGCGACGGCTTCCCCGGCAGCGAAGTGATGGAAACCGCCGACCTCGACAGCGCCCTGGCATTGACCCAGGAACACGACGACCTCGACCTGATCCTGCTCGACCTGAACATGCCCGGCATGCATGGCCTCAATGGCCTGATCAACCTGCGCAACGAGGCGCCGACCATTCCGGTGGTGATCGTCTCGGCCGAGCAGGACAAGCAGATCGTGCTGCAAGCCATCACCTACGGCGCCGTGGGTTTTATCACCAAATCCTCGCCGCGCCTGCAAATGACCGAGGCGATCCAGCAGATTCTCAACGGCAACGTGTACCTGCCGCCGGACATCATCCGCACCCAGAAACCCGGCACCCACCGACGCCTCAACGAAAACCCCGGCTTCGCCCCCGAACTGCTGCAAGCCCTGACACGCAAGCAGTTGCTGGTGCTGGAGCGCATGACCAAGGGCGAGTCGAACAAGCAGATCGCCTACACCCTGGAAATTGCCGAGACCACGGTGAAGGCCCATGTGTCGGCGATCCTGCGCAAGTTGAATGTACATAACCGGGTGCAGGCGATCCTCAGTGCCGGGGATATCGATTTCGGCTCGTACCTGCGCCGCTGACCCATCTGACACAACACAAATAAAATGTGGGAGGGGCTTGCTCCCGATGGCAGTGGAGCAGTCGGCATCTACTTGACTGAACCACCGCTATCGGGGGCAAGCCCCCTCCCACATTGGTTCTCTGTTTGTCAGGGCCGGCCGAGCAGGTGGCTCATGGCAGTCTTGAGCATCAGCGCCGCCAATCTTCCAGACACAACACAAATAAAATGTGGGAGGGGGCTTGCTCCCGATGGCAGTGGAGCAGTCGGCATCTACTTGACTGAACCACCGCTATCGGGGGCAAGCCCCCTCCCACATTGGTTCTCTGTTTGTCAGGGCCGGCCGAGCAGGTGGCTCATGGCAGTCTTGAGCATCAGCGCCGCCAATCTTCCAGACACAACACAAATAAAATGTGGGAGGGGGCTTGCTCCCGATGGCAGTGGAGCAGTCGGCATCTACTTGACTGAACCACCGCTATCGGGGCAAGCCCCCTCCCACATTGGTTCTCTGTTTGTCAGGACCGGCAGAGCAGGTGGCTCATGGCAGTCTTGAGCATCAGCGCCGCCAATCTTCCAGACCCAACACAAATCAAAGGTGGGAGGGGGCTTGCCCCCGATGGCGGTGTATCAGTCAGTTATGATGTCGACTGACCCACCGCTATCGGGAGCAAGCCCCCTCCCACATTTTGATCTCCACTTGTGGGTATTTCGCCGTTCATTTTCCGAGCAGGTGGCTCATGGCGGTCTTGAGTTTCATCGGCCGCACCGGCTTGTGCATCAGCGTGTGCCCCAACTCGCGAATTTGCAGCTTGAGTTCATTGCTGTAGTTGGCGGTGATCATCAGCGCCGGTATCGCGCGGCCGCGGCGTCCATTGATGCGGGCGACGGCGTCGACGCCGTTCTTGTCGTCGTCGAGGTGGTAGTCGGCGATCAGCAAGTCGGCTTCGGCATGGTAGTTGTCCACCTGGCGCGCCAGGTCCTGCTCGGACAACGCGGTGATCACCTGGCAGCCCCAGCCTTCGAGCAAGGTGCGCATGCCCGCGCAGATCGCCGCGTCGTTATCCAGCACCCACACCCGCGCGCCTTGCAGGCGTTCGAGCATCGGTTCGCTCATGGCCAGGATCGGCAGAGACTTGGGCGCCGTGGCGCTCAACGGCACCTCCACCGAGAACATCGAGCCCTTGCCCGGCCAGGATTTGACGCTGATGCGATGCCCCAGGATCCCGGCGATCTTTTCCACGATCGCCAGCCCCAGGCCCAGCCCACGGTCCTGGTCGGGCCGCTGCACATCGCCGCGCTTGAACTCCTGGAAAATCTCCTCCAACCGCTCCTCGGCGATGCCCATGCCGCTGTCCCACACCTGGATCGACAAACGCTGATGCTGGCGGCGACAGCCCAGTACCACCCGCCCCTTGTAGGTGTAGCGAAGCGCATTGCTCAGCAGGTTGCGCAGGATCCGCGCCAGCAACTGAATATCGCTGCGCACCAGCGCCGAACAACCGACAAAATGCAATTCCAGGCCCTCGCTGCGGGCCAATTCGGTGTACTCGGCGGCCAGGTTATCCAGCAGTTCGCTCAGGGCAAACGGCGCGATGTCGGCCTTGATCACCCCGGCATCCAGCTTGGAAATATCCACCAGGGTGCCCAGCAGGTTTTCCACGTCTTCCAGGGAATTGCTCACGTTGCGCACCAGGGTTTCGCTGGGCCGCTCCAGCAGTGCGCTGGTGAACAGGCGCGCCGCGTTCAAAGGTTGCAGCAGGTCATGGCTGACAGCGGCGAGGAATTTGGTTTTCGACAGGTTGGCCTGCTCGGCCTCGAGCTTGGCTTCGCGCAGGCGCGCCTCCATGCGCCGGCGCTCGTCGATCTCCTGCAACAACTGGTCGTTAAGCGCGGTGAGCTCCGAGGTGCGCTGGGCCACGCGCTGCTCCAGGTGCTGATAGGCCTGGTGCAGGGCTTCGGCGGTGCGGCGGCGTTCGGTGATGTCGCGGATCAGCACGAAGATCCCCACCACTTCGCCGCTGGCCAGCATATTCGGCACATAGGAGCGCAGCATGTAGCGCTCCTGGTTATTGATATTGGTCTCGGCGAACTCGAAGGTCACGCTCTCCCCGGCCAGGGCGCGGGCGACGTAGGCGTCCAGGCGCTGGCAATGCTGTTCGCTGTGGACTTCGCGCAGGCTCTGGCCGAGCATCATGCCGCGCGGCCAGCAATACCATTCTTCATAGACTTTGTTGGTGAACTCATAGACCAGGTCGGCATTCAGGTAGCCGATCAGGGCCGGGACGTTATCGGTGATCAGGCGAATCCAGCGTTCGCTTTCCTGGGCCTTTTGCGCCGCCGCCTGTTCGCCGCGCAGGGTTTCGGCGCGCAGCCGGGCATTGATCAGCAAGTGGTTGCTGGCCTTGAGTTCGGCCATCGCCTGGTTCAGCGCGTCGGTGCGTTCGCGCACCTGCTCGGCCAGCACCACCGAATGCTGGAAGGTGGTGTAAGGGTTATTGCCCTGGGCCATGCCGGACTCGATGCGCTCGATCAGCGCCGCGTTGATCCGTGCCAGCTTGTGGTTGTCCTGTTGCAGCTGGGCAACCTGGGCGAGCAGTTCAGCGCCGGCCTCGGGCAATGGCGACCCCGGTGAAGGTCTGGTTGATATGCATGCCATTGAACTGTTCTCCGTAGGTGTTGAAACCCATCACCCGCTGGTCACGCAGGAAGCCGCCGATCTGTTCCAGATTGTCGCTGTCTTCCAACTCCAGGCGGCGCAGGAAGCAGTCGCAGCCGATGGTCAACAGCAGGTCGCCAAGGCGCGTCTGCAGGCCGTCGAACAGGGTTTGCAGGTTTGGCAGGATCGGCCCGGGCTTCATCACGGTAAGGACGATGCCGTTTTCCACCGCACAGTAGAAACTCAGGCTCAGGTCGTCGTGCACTTGCTGGATCGCGCGCACGTAGTACTGGTCGTGGATGCGCACCGCCAACGGGTGCGCGGCGAAGACGCGGTGGTCGAGGTCGGCCACGGCCACGCCGATATGCCGCGCGTACTCTTCGGCGGCGGGTTCGGCGTTAAGCTCGAAGACCCGGCGTGACGGACTGTCGGCGCCGGTCACCACCAGCTTTTCACTGCGCGGCAGGATGTGGTGGGTGGTGAACACCTCGAAATCCAGCCAGGTATTGACCAGCACCACCACCGCCGCGCCGCTGTGGAAGGCGCCGTTGAAGTACACGTGGGTGTGGGTGAGGAAGTTGTCGTCGCCGGCCGAACCGCCGAAATGCGGAATGTCGCCGAGCGCCGCGCTGAGGGCGGCGAGCACCACTTCTTCGCGGCTGGACAGGCCATCGAGCAGGGTCAGGGCGAAGGTGTTGCCCTTGATCGGTGCCAGGGTATTGCTGCGGCAACCGCCGACCAGACGTTCGACCATCTGCTGGGCGTCGATCAGGCTGAAGTGTTCCACCTGGTCGATCAGTTCCGTGGCGATGGAAAAGTGCGCATGGTTGAAGCCCATCGCCGTAATGCAATTGCGCCCATAGCCCTGGGGCGTGATCTCGCCGGCGCTGGTGCAGCCCACCACGCGCACGTTGCCGAAACACTCCTGCAGGGCGCGGCCCAGGGCCTGCAGGTCGTAGGACGCCGAGCAGAAAAACAGCACGAAGCCCAGGTACGGATGCAACAGTTGCCGCGCCAACTCCTCGGCGGCCTGCCCGGCATCGGTGGCCTGGGACATGGCACTGACTACGCCTTCACTGTTGTGCATCGTTGCCTCCCCCTCTGAAGCATGAGTGTACGAAGGGCGGGGGACGGGACCTATGCTACTTGGGTACTGGGTGGGGGGATGCGATGGGATGAATCGCTCAAAAACAAGGGAGATTCAACTGTTGGACGGCATTTCAAATTCACAGCAAAGCGTTCACAAGCATTCCAGCTGCAACCACCACACACAGGCTGGCAAACCCCACCTGCAAGGTGCGGGCGGGGATCACCGAACACAGGCGCCGGCCGATCAGCATGCCGACGATGCTCGCCGCGATAAACACCCAGCCCACGGGTTCGATGCGCACACCGGCATGGAACGCGCCAGCCACGCCGATCAGCGAAATCAGGCTGATCACCATCAGCGACGTGGCGACGATGCCGCGCATCTGCACGTCGGTGAGTTGCTTGAACGCCGGCACGATCAAAAAGCCGCCGCCCACCCCGAGCAACCCCGAGACTGCCCCCGTTACCGCGCCCAGTGCGGCCAGGGTGGCGCTGCATTTGGCGGTCCAGGCCAGGCGCCCGGTCTGCTGGTTGAGCATGCAGTTCTTCTGGCCCCAGGACGCCGCGCCATGGTCACTCGGCCCGGCCTCGAGCTTTTCGCGCTGCAACATGCGCCAGGCCACCAGCACCATCAAGACACTGAACAGGCCCATCAGCGCCGGCTCCGGCAACTGGTGGGCGAGAAACACCCCGACCGGCGAAAACAGCGCGCCGAGCAAGGCGATCAACAGCGCGGCGCGGTAACGCACCAGGCCGTGACGTAACCCGTCAATCGCCCCGACGGCCGCTGCCGCCCCCACCGCAAGCAACGACACCGGCGCGGCCTGGGTCATGGTCAAGCCCAACCCCAGCACCAACGCCGGCACCCCGAGGATGCCGCCGCCCGCGCCGGTCAGGCCCATGACCAGGCCCATCAACACGCCTAAAACGCTCGCCAGCAGCATTCAGTCCACCTTGCTCAGACGGGTCAGCCACTCGCGGCCCTTGAGCATGCCGTTCCAGTAGAACCACGGCAGCAACGTCGCCTTGAGAAACCACATCGAACGGCGTGCCCGGGTCGGGTCGAGGGGAAAGGTCGGCAGCAACTTGCCGCCGTAGCCGAACTCGGCCAGCACCACCTTGCCCTTCTCCACCGTCAGCGGGCACGAACCATAGCCGTCGTACTTGAGCGGCAGCGGCGCCTGTTTGCGCAGGGCCAGCAGGTTTTCGGCGACCACCACGATTTGCTTGCGCACGGCGGCGGCGGTCTTGGCGTTGGGGGTGCCGCACACATCGCCCAGGCCGAAGATCTGCGGGTAGCGCTGGTGTTGCAGGCTGTGGGGGTTCACCTCGCACCAGCCGGCAGCGTCGGCCAGCGGGCTTTGGCGGATAAACTCCGGAGAAACCTGCGGGGGGACAACGTGCAGCAAGTCGAAGGATTTTTCCTCGAGGGTGATAGTGCCCTCGGCGTCCTTCACCTCGAACCAGGCCTTGCGCGCCGGGCCGTCGACCTTGACCAGGTTGGCGTTGAACGCCAGGCGCGCGTTGTACTTCTCCACGTACTTCATCAGCGGTGGCACAAAAGTCGCCACGCCGAACAGTGCCGCGCCGGCCAGGTTGAATTCGACGTCGATGTGCTTGAGGTCACCGTGCCTGAGCCAGTGATCGCAGGACAGGTACATGGCCTTTTGCGGTGCACCCGCACATTTGATCGGCATGGCCGGCTGGGTAAAGATCGCCTTGCCGCGCTTCAACTGCTGCACCAGCTGCCAGGTATACGCCGCGTGCTCATAGCTGTAGTTGGACGTGACGCCGTTGCGGCCCAACGTGTCTTCCAGGCCCTCGACTTTCTCCCAGGCCAGGCGCAGGCCGGGGCAGACGATCAGGTGGTTCCAGGTCACCCGCTGGCCGCTGTCGAGCACCAGGGCGCGCTCATCCGGCAACAACTCGGTAACGGCAGCCTGCACCCAGGTGACGCCATTGGGCAGCACGTCGGCCAGGGGGCGTCGGGTCTTTTCCAGGTCGTAGGCGCCGCCGCCGACCAGGGTCCAGGCCGGCTGGTAGCAGTGCTGGTCGCAGGGTTCGATCAGGGTGATGTTGAGGTCGGGGTCGCGCTTGAGCAGGCTGGCCAGCAGGCCGATGCCTGCCGAACCGCCGCCGATGACGACGATATCGCCACTGATGGTTGGCCCCCAGTGTTGGTCGGTCATGGTCTATTGCCTTTTATCGTCAATGCACACAAGGGTCGCTGCCGTATGGCATCACGCCCAGCTTTTTATCACCGCGCCGCAGTAAAGGCCGGACAGTGTCTTCATCACTTGGATCACTTCGTGGCTGGCCAGCCCGTAGAAGATGTACTTGCCTTCGCGACGGGTGGCGACCAGCCCTTCGTCACGCAGGATGCCCAACTGCTGTGACAGCGTGGGCTGGCGTACGCCGGTCATGGTTTCCAGCTCGCCGACGTTGCGTTCGCCCTGGGTCAGTTGGCACAGGATCAACAGGCGATCCTCATTGGCCAGGGCCTTGAGCAAGGCACAGGCCTTGGATGCCGACGCGCGCAACTGGGCGACTTCGCCTTCACTCAGAGTAGATTCCATTTGCCTCGGGTCCTTTGCGTCACTTAAGCTCAAAACATTATGTGTAAATGTAAAGTGATTGTAATCACTTTTTTCAACATCAGGGGCAGCCGTCATGTCAGCGTTGATTCATTCCTTTCTGGACGAGGCGTCGTCGACCTACACCTATGTCGTCTATGAAGCAGACGGCGGCCCCTGCGCCATCGTCGATTCGGTGCTCAACTACGACCCGGCCTCCGGGCGCACCGACACCGCCCAGGCCGACAAGGTCATCGCCTTTGTGCGTGAGCACGACTTGCAGGTGCAATGGCTGCTGGAAACCCACGCCCACGCCGACCACCTGTCGGCCGCGCCGTACCTGCGCCGCACCCTGGGCGGCAAGATTGCCATCGGCCAGGCGATCAGCAAGGTGCAGGACGTGTTCAAGCACCTGTTCAACCTGGAGCCGGAATTTCGCGTCGATGGCTCGCAGTTCGACCACCTGTTCGCGCCGGATGAAATCTTCCACATCGGCACCATCAAGGCCCAGGCCCTGCACGTGCCCGGGCATACCCCGGCGGACATGGCCTACCTGATCGACGACCGCTTGATCCTGGTGGGCGACACCCTGTTCATGCCAGATGTCGGCACCGCCCGCTGCGACTTCCCCGGCGGCGATGCGCGCCAGCTGTATGCATCGATGCGCAAGCTCTTGGCCTTTGCCCCCGACACCCAGCTGTACGTGTGCCATGACTACCCGCCCGAAGGCCGCGAGGCCAAATGCCTGACCACCGTGGCGGAACAACGCGCGGGCAATATTCATGTGCATGACGGAGTGGATGAAGCGGCGTTCGTGACGATGCGCACCCAGCGCGATGCCGGGCTGGGGATGCCCACGCTGTTGTTGCCGGCGATCCAGGTGAATGTGCGGGCGGGGAATATGCCGCCAGCGGAGGAGAATGGGGTGGTGTACTTGAAGATTCCGTTGAACCAGTTGTAAAGCCGCCCTGCATGGCGTCCATGCCGTTCCATGCCCCGGGGGTGCTGCGCAGGTGTGATCAGGCTACGGCAAATTTCGACACGATCTGCTTGAGGTCCACCGCCAGCCTCGACAGTTCCTGGCTGGCGATCGAGGTCTGGCCGGCCGCCGAAGAACTCTGGATGGAAAGATCACGGATGCTGATCAGGTTCTGGTCCACCGAACGGGCCACGTGGGCCTGTTCCTCGGAGGCCGTGGCGATCAACAGGTTGCGGTCATTGATATCGGTAATGGCTTCGGTGATCTGAGTAATTGCCAGGCCCGCTTCATGGGCAATCTTCAAGGAGTCCACCGCTTCGTTGCGGTTGAGGGCCATGGAAGACACTGCTTCGCTGGAGCACGTCTGGATTTTCGCGATCATCTGCTCGATTTCCTGGGTCGAGGTCTGCGTTCTGTGGGCCAGGGCCCGCACCTCGTCGGCCACCACCGCAAAGCCCCGGCCCTGCTCCCCTGCCCTGGCGGCTTCAATGGCGGCGTTCAAGGCCAGCAAGTTGGTTTGCTCGGCAATCGAGCGGATCACTTCAACCACCCGGGCAATATCCTGGGCCTGCCTGGCCAGCCCTTCGACTTCGACGCCGGTCTGCTGCACCGTGGCGCTGAGTTTCTCGATGGAGGCGATGGTTTGCGTCACACGCTCCTGGCCCACTTTGGCCGAGCGTTGGGAGTCCTGGGTGGACTGGGACGCCGACACCGCATTGCGCGCCACTTCTTCAACTGCTGCCGTCATTTGGTTAACCGCCGTGGCGGCCTGATCGGTTTCCATGCTTTGGCGTTCAATACCGGCACTGGACTCGCGGGTGATGGCGCTCATCTCCTCCGCCGCCGCCGCCAATTGCCCGGACGCCTCGGAGATGTGCTGCAAGGTACTTTTCAGGTTCATTTGCATGGACGCGGTGGACCGTTGCAACGCGGTCAACTCGTCATTGCCATTGATGGCAATCGCCACGCGCAGATCGCCGTCGGCAATCTTGCCGGTCGATACCAGCAATTCACGCACCGGAGTAATGATGCTGCGGGTAAACAGGCTTGCTACCACGACGGTGATCAGCAAGGAGGCGGCCATCAATATCCAGGTGAACAGACGCGCCGCGTCATATTCGCTGGAAGCCACCTGCACCGCCGCCTTGGAGCCCCGTTCATTCAACGCGATCAACTCGCTGATGGAACGCTGCACATCCAGGGCAATCGGCCCGTTGACTTCGCGCAGGTAGGTCGACATCTGTTCAGCGGACAGGGTGGAGGCTTGCGCAAGAAATTCGTCCATCTTCTGGCTGTAGTTCTTGATGCTGGCTAATGCTTCGTTGTACTTGGCTTGCTCTTCGGGGCCTGAGACTAACGGCCCATAGCGTTCGGCAACATCGAGGGCTTCGGTACGGGTCGCCTTGAGTTTTTCCAGGGAGGCCGGATCCTGGCGGCTGATATCCATGGCATAACGACGCAGATCGAGACGAAGTTTATAAAACGCCGAATCTATTTCACCCGCCAACCGAATACTGGGGAGCCAGTTAGTTTCGATTTCAACCGTCGACGAATAGACCTTATCGACTTTTATCAGGGTCATTGCCCCTTGTATCAGCAGCAAAAGGCACACCAGGCCAAAACACAGTGTGGTACGGAAGTTCAACTTCAAGGCTCTCATGGACATCGCGGCTTACCCCTTTCCTGGGCCGCGAACTTCACGGCCTGATGGGGCCAATGTGTTGAAATACGTGTGAAAAATACGTGACCGCTGATGCAATTTTTCATTAACTGAAAATAAAAAGCCCGCCCTGATTATTACTTGGCTAACTATCAGGATCAGCGGTGCAGCCCCTATTGAAATCAAACCATTAACCCACCCGGCGGCAATGGCAGCGCCGTCTTGTAGCGCACTTGCTTGAGGGCAAAGCTCGAGCGGATGTTGGCGACACCCGGCACCTTGGTCAGGAAGTCCATCATGAAACGCTCCAGCGACTGGATCGTCGGCACCAACACCCGGATCAAATAGTCCGGGTCGCCGGCCATCAAGTAGCACTCCATCACCTCGGGCCGGTCGGAAATCGCGCCTTCGAACTGCTGCAACGCCAGCTCGTTCTGCTTTTCCAGGCTCACATGGATAAACACGTTGACGTGCAGCCCCAGCAGATCGGCGTCGAGCAGCGTGACTTGCTCGCGAATCAGGCCCAGTTCCTCCATCGCCTTGACCCGGTTGAAACAGGGTGTGGGCGACAGGTTGACCGAGCGGGCCAGGTCGGCGTTGGTAATCCGCGCATTCTCCTGCAGCGCGTTGAGAATGCCGATATCGGTACGGTCCAGTTTGCGCATGAGACAAAATCACCTGTTTATTATGTTTATGCAGGTTTTTTATCCGCAAATGATCGCGGGCGCAATGAAACACAGATAAATATTCTTCTACGCCACGCCTATGATTGTTGTAGGACAAGATTTCTCTTACCCGGAGACTGACTGTCAGCTAGCGCGCCCACTACAAGAAATTCACAAGATCGAGCGTAGAAAGCCATGAATCAGCCGTATGCCCCACTGCGCCTGCACGTTCCCGAACCCTCGGGCCGCCCAGGCTGCAAGACCGACTTTACCTACCTGCGCCTGACCGACGCCGGCCTGGTGCGCAAACCCGCCATCGACGTAGAACCCGCCGACACCGCCGACCTGGCCAAGGGCCTGATCCGCGTGCTCGACGACCAGGGCCAGGCCCTGGGCCCGTGGGCCGAAGGGGTTCCCGTGGAGATCCTGCGCAAAGGCATGCGCGCCATGCTCAAGACGCGGATCTTCGACAACCGCATGGTGGTCGCCCAGCGTCAGAAAAAAATGTCGTTCTACATGCAGAGCCTTGGCGAAGAAGCCATCGGCAGCGCCCAGGCCCTGGCCTTGAACATCGACGACATGTGCTTCCCCACCTACCGCCAGCAAAGCATCCTGATGGCCCGCGACGTGCCGCTGGTGGACCTGATCTGCCAGTTGCTGTCCAACGAGCGCGATCCGCTCAAGGGCCGCCAGTTGCCGATCATGTATTCGGTCAAGGACGCAGGCTTCTTCACCATTTCCGGCAACCTCGCCACCCAATTCGTACAGGGTGTGGGCTGGGGCATGGCCTCGGCGATCAAGGGCGATACCAAGATCGCCTCGGCCTGGATAGGTGACGGCGCCACCGCCGAATCCGACTTCCACACCGCCCTCACCTTCGCCCACGTGTACCGCGCCCCGGTGATTCTCAACGTGGTCAACAACCAGTGGGCCATCTCCACCTTCCAGGCCATCGCCGGTGGTGAAGCCACCACCTTCGCCGGACGCGGCGTCGGTTGCGGCATCGCCTCCCTGCGCGTGGACGGCAACGACTTTATCGCGGTGTACGCCGCCTCCGCCTGGGCCGCCGAGCGCGCGCGCCGTAACCTCGGCCCAACCCTGATCGAATGGGTCACCTACCGCGCCGGCCCGCACTCCACCTCGGACGATCCGTCCAAATACCGCCCCGCCGACGACTGGAGCCACTTCCCGCTGGGCGACCCGATTGCCCGCCTCAAGCAGCACCTGATCAGGATTGGCCAGTGGTCCGAAGAGGAGCACGCGGCGGTCAGTGCCGAACTGGAAGCCGAGGTGATCGCCGCGCAGAAACAGGCCGAACAGTACGGCACCCTGGCCGGTGGCCAGATCCCAAGCGCCGCGACCATGTTCGAAGACGTCTATAAAGAGATGCCGGAGCACTTGAAGCGCCAGCGTCAAGAGTTGGGGATCTGACATGAACGATCACAACAACAGCATCGAATTGGAAACCGCCATGACCACCACCACCATGACCATGATCCAGGCCCTGCGCTCGGCCATGGATGTGATGCTTGAACGTGATGACAACGTGGTGGTGTTCGGCCAGGACGTCGGCTATTTCGGCGGCGTGTTCCGCTGCACCGAAGGCTTGCAGACCAAGTACGGCAGCTCGCGGGTGTTCGACGCACCGATATCGGAAAGCGGCATCGTCGGCGTGGCGGTTGGCATGGGTGCCTATGGCCTGCGCCCGGTGGCCGAGATCCAGTTCGCCGACTACGTCTACCCCGCCACCGACCAGATCATCTCCGAAGCCGCGCGCCTGCGTTATCGCTCGGCCGGCCAGTTCACCGCGCCCTTGACCATGCGCATGCCCTGCGGCGGCGGCATCTACGGCGGCCAGACCCACAGCCAGAGCATCGAAGCGGTGTTCACCCAGGTCTGCGGCCTGCGTACGGTCATGCCGTCCAACCCCTATGATGCCAAGGGCCTGCTGATTGCCTCCATCGAAAACGATGACCCGGTGATCTTCCTCGAGCCCAAGCGCCTGTACAACGGCCCGTTCGACGGCCACCACGACCGCCCCGTAACGCCGTGGTCGAAACACCCGCAAGCCCAGGTGCCGGACGGTTACTACACGGTGCCGCTGGACGTGGCCGCCATCGTGCGTCCGGGCTCGGCCGTCACTGTGCTGACCTACGGCACCACGGTGTATGTGTCGCAGGTCGCCGCCGAAGAAACCGGCATCGACGCCGAAGTCATCGACCTGCGCAGCCTGTGGCCGCTGGACCTGGACACCATCGTCAAGTCCGTGAAGAAGACCGGCCGTTGCGTGGTGGTGCACGAAGCCACCCGTACCTGCGGCTTTGGTGCCGAGTTGGTGGCGCTGGTGCAGGAGCATTGCTTCCACCACCTGGAAGCGCCGATCGAACGCGTCACCGGTTGGGACACCCCCTACCCGCACGCGCAGGAGTGGGCGTATTTCCCAGGCCCGTCCCGAGTGGGCGCGGCGTTGAAACGGGTCATGGAGGTCTGAATGGGCACGCACGTTATCAAGATGCCGGACATTGGCGAAGGCATCGCGGAAGTTGAATTGTCGCAGTGGCATGTGAAGGTCGGCGACATGGTCGTCGAAGACCAGGTGCTGGCGGATGTGATGACCGACAAGGCGATGGTGGACATTCCCTCGCCGGTCCATGGCAAGGTGATTGCCCTCGGCGGCGAGCCGGGTGAAGTGATGGCGGTGGGCAGTATCCTGATCAGCATTGAAGTCGAAGGCGCGGGCAATGCCAAGGAGGTGCCGGTAGCCGCGGAGCCGGTGAAAGCGGCTGCCGTTGTCGAGGCCAAGCCGGCACCGGTGGTCGAAAGCAAGCCCGCACCGGTGGCAGCCGCACAGGCCCCCGTGGCCCGCGATGCCGACGAACGCCCTCTGGCCTCCCCCGCCGTGCGCAAGCACGCGCTGGATGCCGGGATCCAACTGCGCCTGGTCCAGGGCTCCGGCCCGGCCGGGCGGATCCTGCACGAAGACCTCGAGGCCTACCTGCAACAAGGGGCTTCAAAGCCTTCGACGGCAGCCAACCCTTACGCCGAACGCAACGACGAAGAACAGATCCCGGTGATCGGCATGCGCCGCAAGATCGCCCAGCGCATGCAGGACGCCACCCGGCGTGCCGCGCACTTCAGCTATGTGGAAGAGATCGACGTCACCGCCCTCGACGAGCTGCGCGTGCACCTCAACGACAAGCACGGCGCCACGCGCGGCAAGCTGACGTTGCTGCCGTTTATCGTGCGCGCCATGGTCGTGGCGCTGCGGGACTTCCCGCAGATCAACGCGCGCTACGACGACGAAGCCCAGGTCATCACCCGCCTCGGCGCGGTGCATGTGGGCGTCGCCACCCAGAGCGACGTGGGCCTGATGGTGCCGGTGGTGCGTCACGCCGAAGCGCGCAGCCTGTGGGGCAACGCCGAGGAAATCACGCGTTTGGCCACTGCCGCACGCAATGGCAAGGCCAGCCGCGATGAGCTGTCCGGTTCGAGCATTACCCTGACCAGCCTGGGCGCCCTGGGCGGCATCGTCAGCACCCCGGTGCTGAACCTGCCGGAGGTGGCCATCGTCGGCGTCAACCGTATCGTCGAGCGGCCGATGGTGATCAAGGGCCAGATCGTGATCCGCAAGATGATGAACCTCTCCAGCTCCTTCGATCACCGCGTGGTCGATGGCATGGACGCGGCGCAATTCATCCAGGCCATTCGCGGCCTGCTCGAACAACCCGCCAGCCTGTTCCTGGAGTAAGGGCATGACCCAGACATTGCATACCACGCTGCTGATTATCGGCGGCGGCCCTGGCGGTTATGTGGCCGCCATTCGTGCCGGCCAGCTGGGCATCCCGACCATCCTGGTGGAAGGCCAGGCGTTGGGCGGCACCTGCCTGAATATCGGCTGCATTCCGTCCAAGGCCTTGATTCACGTGGCCGAGCAATTCCAGCAAACCGTGCATCACAGCCAGGGTTCCCGGTTGGGAATCGAGGTGGATGTGCCGACCCTGGACATCCGCAAAAGCGTGGAATGGAAAGACGGCATCGTCGACCGCCTGACCACGGGTGTCGCCGCACTGCTTAAAAAGCACAAAGTGCAGGTGATCCATGGCTGGGCCAAGGTGGTGGACGGCAAGACCGTCGACGTCGGCGACCAGCGCATCCAGTGCGAACACCTGCTGCTGGCCACCGGTTCGACAAGCGTCAACCTGCCGATGCTGCCGATTGGCGGGCCGATCATCTCGTCCACCGAAGCCCTGGCCCCGACCCGCGTGCCCAAGCGCCTGATTGTGGTGGGCGGCGGCTACATCGGCCTGGAGCTGGGGATTGCGTATCGCAAGCTCGGCGCCGACGTGAGTGTGGTCGAGGCCCAGGACCGCATCCTGCCGGCCTACGACGCCGAGCTGACGCAACCGGTACACGAATCCCTCAAGCAATTGGGCGTGAAGCTGTACCTCAAGCACAGCGTCACGGGTTTTGCCGATGGCAGCCTGCAAGTACGCGACCCGAATGGCGACATCCTGTTGCTGACAACCGATCAGGTGCTGGTTGCCGTTGGTCGCAAACCCAACACCCAGGGTTGGAACCTTGAGGCGCTGAACCTGGAGATGAACGGCGCGGCGATCAGGATCGACAGCCGCTGCCAGACCAGCATGCGCAACGTGTATGCCATCGGCGACCTTAGCGGCGAGCCGATGCTGGCGCACCGCGCCATGGCCCAGGGCGAAATGGTCGCCGAACTGATCAGCGGTCAATCCCGCGAATTCAACCCGGCGGCGATCCCGGCGGTGTGCTTTACCGACCCGGAACTGGTGGTGGTCGGCAAGACGCCCGACGACGCCAAGGCCGCCGGCCTGGACTGCATCGTGTCGAGTTTCCCGTTCGCCGCCAACGGCCGTGCAATGACCCTGGAGTCGAAAACCGGCTTCGTGCGGGTGGTGGCGCGACGGGACAATCACCTGATTGTGGGCTGGCAGGCGGTCGGCGCCGGCGTGTCCGAGCTGTCCACCGCCTTCGGCCTGAGCCTGGAAATGGGCGCACGCCTGGAAGACGTGGCCGGCAGCATCCACGCCCATCCGACGCTTGGCGAGGCGGTGCAGGAAGCTGCGCTGCGGGCCCTGGGCCACGCCTTGCACCTATAGCGTTTGTGGCGAGGGCGCTACAGGGGATGCGAACGGGCCCGGGAATGAAGTATTGTTGCGCCCATTCAGAAAAAAACCGACTTGACCAAAGATAGAGGGTGTCATGGGTAACGAAAGCATCAATTGGGACAAGCTGGGTTTTGACTACATCAAGACCGACAAGCGGTTTCTCCAGGTCTGGAAAAACGGCGAATGGCAAACCGGCACCCTGACCGACGACAACGTGCTGCACATCAGCGAGGGCTCTACCGCCCTGCACTACGGCCAACAGTGCTTCGAAGGCCTCAAGGCCTACCGCTGCAAGGACGGCTCGATCAACCTGTTCCGCCCGGACCAGAACGCCGCGCGCATGCAGCGCAGCTGCGCCCGCCTGCTGATGCCCCACGTCCCGACCGACGCGTTCATCGACGCGTGCAAGCAAGTGGTCAAGGCCAACGAGCGGTTCATCCCGCCGTACGGCAGCGGCGGCGCGCTGTACCTGCGCCCGTTCGTGATCGGCACCGGTGACAACATCGGCGTGCGCACCGCACCGGAGTTCATCTTCTCGGTGTTCTGCATCCCGGTCGGCGCCTACTTCAAGGGCGGCCTGGTGCCGCACAACTTCCAGATCTCCACCTTCGACCGCGCCGCCCCACAGGGCACCGGTGCCGCCAAGGTCGGTGGCAACTACGCCGCCAGCCTGATGCCGGGCTCGGAAGCGAAGAAATCCGGTTTCGCCGATGCGATCTACCTGGACCCGATGACCCACTCGAAAATCGAAGAAGTCGGCTCGGCCAACTTCTTCGGGATCACCCACGACAACAAGTTCATCACACCGAAGTCACCTTCGGTGCTGCCAGGCATCACCCGCCTGTCGCTGATCGAACTGGCCCAGACCCGCCTGGGCCTGGAAGTGGTCGAAGGCGAGGTATTCATCGACAAGCTGGATCAGTTCAAGGAAGCCGGTGCCTGCGGGACTGCGGCAGTGATCTCGCCGATCGGCGGTATCCAGTACAACGGCCAGTTGCATGTGTTCCACAGCGAGACCGAAGTCGGCCCGATCACCCAGAAGCTCTACAAAGAGCTGACCGGCGTGCAGACCGGCGACGTCGAAGCGCCAGCGGGTTGGATCGTTAAGGTCTAACAGCCTCAATGCATATCCCATGTGGGAGGGGGCTTGCACCCCGATGGCAGTGGGTCAGTCAATGAATCTGTTGACTGATACACCGACATCGGGGGCAAGCCCCCTCCCACATTTGCTCTCCGGTGTCCTCAGGATTGAGCCGGGATATTCTCGGCAATCTTCTTGCCCATGCTGATCCTCGGCTCCACCCCATACCCCAGCGCCTCATAGAACCCCACCACCGCCTCATTGCCACCGGTGATCTGCAGGTTGATCTTCATGCAGCCCAGGGCCGTCAGGGCCTGTTCCGCATGCCGCACCAGCGAGGAACCGAGGCCATGACGTCGATAGCCAGGGTGCACGGCCACCGAGTACAACCAGCCGCGATGACCGTCGTAGCCGGCAAGCACCGTCCCGATGACAGTCTTTTTGTCCGTCGCCACAAAAAACAGCCCGTCATTGACCGCCAGTTTCTTATCGATCGCCAGGGTCGGCAGGTTATGCGCCGTGTCATACCCAAACGCCTCCTGCCATAACGCCACCACTTGCCCGCGGTGCTGGCGGTCGCGATACGGACCGATGGGATGGCGCGACAACAGCGCCTTTTCCATCACCAACGTGCGCTCATTGCCGTGGTAGACGTCGCGTACCGTGTGAAAACCCAGCCTGGTGTAGAACGGCTCGGCGGTCAGCGAAGACGGCACACTCAGCGTCGTCACCCCCGCTTCCCGCGCGCGCAGTTCGATTTCAATCATCAGCAACCGGCCAATGCCCTGCCCTTGCAGCGTAGGGTTGACGAACACCGAACGCACCACATTGGCATCCAGGGCCGCCGTGGCGACGATCACCCCGTCCTGGACCGCCACCAGCACCACACGGCGCTTGAGCAGGTCGAGCACCGCGTCCGGGGTGAAGTTGCTGGCCACCCGGGCAATCACATCCGCCGGATAGTCCCGCGCATTGCTGCTGTGCAAGGCCGCCAGGATGACCTGGCTGATCCCTTCGGCATCCTCGGATTGGGCAAGACGTACGACGGTAGACATGATTCCTCCTGGCTGACGGCGTTATTACAGTCGCCACTGTACCAATGCGGGAGGGGGCTTGCTCCCGATGGCGGTGTGCCAGTTGATGGATTGAGTGACTGATATACCGCAATCGGGGGCAAGCCCCCCTCCCACATTTTGACCGCGCTCCAGCTCCAACAGCCGATTCGGCTGCCTCACCCCCCTTTTCAGCTTTCCCGGCTGAGCCGCCCCTGGGTTTCAGCCGGGATTCCCCTGCCACAGCGAACAAAATAGCCCCACTGCTCAACCCCATGGATTCGTGCACCCATGCAAACCACCAACACCGTCCTGATGATTCGTCCGGCGCGCTTTGCCTTCAACCCGGATACCGCGATCAACAACCGTTTCCAACGCCCGCCCCTCGACCCGCTCAGTGCACAGCAGAAAGCGCTGGAAGAGTTCGACGGCTATGTCGACACCCTGCGCCGGCACGGCGTGGAAGTGCTGGTGGTGCAAGACACTCCGGCGCCCCACACACCCGACTCGATCTTCCCCAACAACTGGTGGAGCAGCCACGCCGACGGCAGCCTGGTGCTGTACCCGATGGAAGGCCAGAACCGACGACTGGAGCGCAACAAAGGCGTGCTGCAAGTGCTGGAGCAGCGCTTTGCGATCAAGGACACCATCGACCTCAGCCACCTCGAACAACAGAACATTTTCCTCGAAGGCACCGGCAGCATGGTCCTCGACCGCCAGCACCGCATCAGCTACGCCTGCCACTCCGGGCGCACCCACCACGACGCGTTGCGCCAGTTTGCCGAACGCCTCGACTACCGGCTCTGCGTCTTCCACGCCGTCGACCGCCACCACGCACCGATCTACCACAGCAACGTGATGATGAGCGTCGGCCGCGACCTTTCGGTGGTGTGCCTGCAAGCGTTGCCCGACGCCGACGAACGCCAGGCCCTGGAACGCTCGCTGCGCGACACCGGCAAAGACATCCTCGGCCTCGACTTCGACCAGCTCGAAGCCTTCGCCGGCAACATGCTCGAAGTCCACGACCGCGACGGCCAGCCGCTGCTGGTGATGTCTGCCAGTGCCTGGGGCGCGCTGCAACCGGCCCAGCGCCGGCATGTGGAGCGCCACACCCGGCCGGTGGTGGTGAACATCGACAATATCGAACGCATCGGCGGCGGCAGTGCCCGCTGCATGCTGGCAGAAGTGCACCTGCCCGCCCGTCCCTCATTTCAATAAGGAGTCTTGCCATGACCCGCTATATCGACGTCAACGACCTCAGCTATCTGGTTTCGCAAAAAGGCCTGCACACCTGCATCACCGAGATGGCCGAGTACATCCGCGCCGACTACCTGCGCTGGCAGGACTTTGAAAAATGCGCACGCCTGGCCAACCACTCGCCGGATGGCGTGATCGAGTTGATGCCGGTGTCCGACGCCTCGCTGTACGCCTTCAAGTACGTCAACGGCCACCCGAAGAACACCTTGGCCGGCATGCTCACCGTAATGGCCTTTGGTGCCCTCGGTGACGTCGACACCGGCAAACCGGTGCTGCTGGCGGAAATGACCCTGACCACTGCCATTCGTACCGCCGCCACGTCGGCCCTGGTGGCCCGCTACCTGGCCCGCGCCAACAGCCGCAGCATGGCGTTGATCGGCAACGGCTCCCAGAGCGAATTCCAGGCCCTGGCCTTCCACGCCATGCTCGGCATCAACGAGATCCGCCTGTTCGACATCGACGCCAGGGCCACCGCCAAGCTGGCAGCCAACCTCAAGGCGTTCCCGGCAATCAAGGTGATCCTGGCCGGCAGCGTGGCCGAAGCGGTCAAGGGCGCAGACATCGTCACCACCGTCACCGCCGACAAGGCCTACGCGACCATCCTCACCGACGACATGATCGAGCCCGGCATGCACCTCAACGCCGTGGGCGGCGACTGCCCAGGCAAGACCGAGCTGGACCGCCGCATCGTCGAGCGCGCCCGTGTGATCGTCGAGTACGAACCGCAAAGCCGCATCGAAGGTGAAATCCAGCACATGCCGGAAGACTCGCCGGTGACCGAGTTGTGGCAGGTCATCAACGGCCAGGTCGCCGGCCGCGAGCATGAGCGCCAGGTCACCCTGTTCGACTCGGTGGGCTTTGCCATCGAAGACTACTCGGCCCTGCGCTATGTGCTGGACGTGGCCAAGGCCCTGGATGTCGGCAGCGAACTGGAACTGGTGCCGGACCTGGCCGACCCCAAGGACTTGTTCGCGCGCCTGGCCCAACAGCCTCGAGCACAGCATAAAAAGCGCGCCTGAGACCGCTCTGGCCTGCCCCTTTGCGCCATGGGCAGGTCGGATTTCCAGGGCTCAAAAGCCGATTCAGCGGGTGTCACAGCCGATTCCGCTGCATTGCGTGTTTTAACAGCGCAATTTGCGCTTTGAGCACCGGGTAAACGACACAAAAAACGCACCATCATGAAGCATTCTGAGCCCGACCAAAGAGTCACCGAATGCATGCACGCTGCACCCTTTCTACTGCCCTGACATCAATTACAAAATATAGGGACTGACACATGACTCCACTGCGATCACTCTTCGCTGCGTTGCTGTTGCCACTGTGCGCCAGCGCCGCCCACGCCCAGGATTGGAAAGAAATCCGCTTCGGCGTATTCCCCGAGTACCCCCCGTTTGAATCCGTGGCCGCCGACGGTAGCCTGCAAGGCTTCGATATCGAATTGGGCAACGCCATCTGCGCCAAGCTCGAGGTCAAATGCACCTGGGTGCACAACGAATTCGACGGCATGATCCCGGCCCTGCGCGCGCGCAAGTTCGACGCGATCATGTCGTCCATGGCCGTGACCCCGGCGCGCGAGAAAGTCATCGACTTCACCGACCGCCTGTTCCTCAGCCCCACGTCGGTGATCACGCGCAAAAACGCCGACTTCGGCGACACCCCGGAATCGTTGAAAGGCAAACAGGTCGGCGTGCTGCAAGGTTCGTTGCAGGAAGCCTATGCCCGCGCGCACCTGGCCAGGCTGGGCGCGCAGATCAAGGCGTACCAGTCCCAGGAACAGAACTACGCCGACCTGCAGAACGGCCGTCTCGACGCCACCCTGACCGACAAGCTCGAAGCCCAGCTCAACTTCCTGTCCAAGCCTGAAGGCGCCGACTTCAAGACCGGCCCGGCCTTCAAGGACCCGACCCTGCCCCTGGACATCGCCATGGGCCTGCGCAAGAACGACCAGGACTTGCGTGCGCTGATCAACAAAGGCATCGCCGCCGTCCAGGCCGATGGCACCTACGCACAGATCCAGAAGAAATACTTCGGCGATCAAGACATCTACAACGAATAAGCCAACACAATCCCTTGTGGGAAGGGGCTTGCTCCCGATAGCTGCGGGTCAGTCAATACAGGTGTCGACTGGCACGCCCTCATCGGGAGCAAGCCCCCTCCCACAGGGGTATGTCTGCGCCCTTTAGAGATCTCCCCATGAACGAACTCCTCAACCTGCAAGGCTACGGCCCGATGCTCGCCCAGGGTGCCTGGATGACGGTCAAGCTGGCGCTCCTGGCGCTGGCCCTGAGCCTCGCCCTGGGCCTGATCGCCGCCGGCGCAAAACTGTCCAGCGCCCAATGGCTGCGGGTGCCGGCCACGCTGTACACCACGCTGATCCGCAGCGTGCCGGACCTGGTGCTGATCCTGCTGATTTTCTACAGCCTGCAACTGTGGCTCAACGACCTGAGCGAAGTGTTCGGCTGGGACTACTTTGAAATCGACCCGTTTACCGCCGGGGTCATCACCCTGGGGTTTATCTACGGCGCGTATTTCACCGAGAACTTTCGCGGTGCGATCCTCAGTGTGCCGGTCGGCCAACTCGAAGCCGCCACCGCCTACGGCCTGAGCCGCTGGCAGCGTTTTCACCTGGTGCTGTTCCCGCAGCTGATGCGCTTTGCCCTGCCGGGCCTGGGCAATAACTGGCTGGTGCTGCTCAAGTCCACGGCGCTGGTGTCGATCATTGGCCTGTCGGACCTGGTCAAGGCCGCGCAGAACGCCGGCAAGACCACCAACGAGCCGTTGTACTTCCTGATCCTCGCAGGCCTGGTGTACCTGGTGATCACCACCCTCTCCAACCGCATCTTCAAGCGCCTCGAACGGCGCTATAACCTCGGCATCAAGGGGATGGCGCGATGATCGAACTGTTCCAGCAATACGGCGTGGCCTACCTGTTCAGCGATGGCACCGGGTTGTCCGGCGTTGCCATGACCTTGTGGCTGTTCATTATCTCGGTGGTGCTGGGGTTTTTCCTCTCGATCCCGCTGGCGCTGGCCCGCGTGTCGGCGCACTTCTGGCTGCGCTGGCCGGTGGAGGTCTACACCTATCTGTTTCGCGGCACGCCGCTGTATATCCAATTGCTGATTTGCTACACCGGGCTGTACAGCCTGGAGGTGGTGCAGGACAACGCCCTGCTCAACCAGTTTTTCCGCAATGCCCTCAACTGCACCCTGCTGGCCTTTGTGCTCAACACCTGCGCCTACACCGTGGAAATCTTCGCCGGGGCGATCCGCAACATTCCCCACGGCGAACTCGAAGCGGCCCGCGCCTATGGCCTGCACGGCTGGCGCCTCAACCTGTTTGTGGTGGTGCCTGCCGCACTGCGCCGGGCACTGCCGGCCTACAGCAATGAAATGATCCTGATGCTGCACGCCACGTCGCTGGCGTTTACCGCCACCGTCGCCGACATCCTCAAGGTGGCGCGCGATGCCAATGCCGAGACGTTCCTGACGTTCCAGGCCTTCGGCATCGCCGCCCTGCTCTACATGCTGCTGTCCTTTGCACTGGTGGGCCTGTTCCGACTGGCCGAACGTCGCTGGATGCGTTTTCTTGTTCCTACCCGAGGCTAACCCATGAATCAGTCCGCGCAGGCCCTGGCCACTTATCCTGTCGATGTACCCGTTACCCAGGCGGCAACTGCTGCCGTCAAGCTGCAGGTCGAGGGCATCCATAAACGCTACGGCGAACACGAAGTGCTCAAGGGTGTGTCCCTCAACGCACGCCACGGCGACGTGATCAGCCTGATCGGCGCCAGCGGCTCGGGCAAAAGCACGATGCTGCGCTGCATCAACTTTCTCGAACAGCCGGACGCCGGCGTCATCACCCTGGACGGCATCAGCATCGAAATGCGCCAGGGCCGCGCCGGCGCCCGCGCGCCGCACCAGGAACAATTGCAGAACCTGCGCACGCGCCTGGCCATGGTGTTCCAGCACTTCAACCTGTGGAGCCACATGACCGTGCTGGAAAACATCACCATGGCCCCGCGCCGGGTGCTGGGGGTAAGTGCCGCCGAAGCGGAAAAACGCGCGCGCATGTACCTCGACAAGGTCGGCCTGCCGGGCCGCGTGGCCGATCAGTACCCGGCGTTCCTGTCCGGCGGCCAGCAACAGCGCGTGGCCATCGCGCGGGCCCTGGCGATGGAGCCGGAAATCATTCTGTTCGATGAACCCACCTCCGCCCTCGACCCCGAACTTGTAGGAGAAGTCCTCAAAGTCATACAGACGTTAGCTGAGGAAGGTCGTACCATGCTGATGGTCACCCACGAAATGGGCTTTGCCCGCCAGGTGTCCAGCCAAGTGCTGTTCCTGCATCAAGGCCGAGTCGAGGAACAAGGCGGCGCCGAGATCCTCGACCACCCCAACAGCGAGCGCTTGCAGCAATTTCTTTCCAACCGTTTGAAGTGAAACCCATGGATACCAAGGCCAACGGACCCCATACCTCCCCTGCGCTGGATCGCATCGATGAGGCGATCATCGAAGTGCTGCGCCACCAGGGGCGTATCACCTATGAAAAGCTCTCGTCACTGGTGCACCTCACCCCCAGGCCCTGCCTGGAGCGGGTGCGCAAGCTGGAGCGACGCGGGGTGATTCGCGGGTACGGCGCGATCATCGATGTGCAGATGGTCTCGCCCGGGCTGTCGCTGCTGGTGCTGGTGGCCTTGTCCAACCAGAGCGGGCGCTCGGCGCAAAAGGCTTTCGAAGCCTGTATGAAGGCGTGCCCCCAGGTGTTCGAATGCCAGTTGATCAGCGGGCCGTTCGACTACAGCCTGCGCATGCGCTGCCGGGATATGGAGCACTACCGGGTGGTATCGGAGATCTGGCTGAACAATGATGAGCTGCACATCGATAAGTTGGTGGCGCATCCGGAGTTGGCGGTGGTGAAAAATACCGCCATCGAACTGGCCTGAGCCCCACTCGCCAAGCCAATGAGGTCGAATGTGGGAGGGGGCTTGCTCCCGATAGCAGTGTGTCAGTCAGCTCATCTTTCACTGACCCACCGCTATCGGGAGCAAGTCGAATCGTCGCACCGCCCCTCCCACATTTTTAACCATGCCCGCTTAAGATTTTCTTACCTTGGCGCGCGCCCACCAGCTTCGCCTGCCCATCCTTCTGCTTCCCCGTACGCGCCTCGCTGATCAACCCCGGGATCAACCTGCCCTCCGGCAGATTCTTCCAGAACCGACTCGGCAAGTGCCCCTCTATCACCTTGGGGTTCAATCGCGCCGGGTTGAAAATGTGGCTGTAGTACGTCAGCCACATCGCACTGTGGGGATCCTCGACGTTCTGCGCCAGCTGCTGCCAGGCCTCGGGGCATTGGCGTTGATGAATCAGCTGTTCGCCATCGTAATAAACCCCGTCCAACGGCGTGGCTATCATCCAGCGATGGCGCCCCATGCGCCCGACAAAATGCTGGCTGGCCGATTTGAGGATGTCATGGGCCGGTTCATGCCAGGCCACGTACTCCGGCAACTCGGGCCCTGCTTCTGCCGGCAGGGCGATAAAGCGCACAAACGCATGCAGGTGATGGGCCTCACGACTCACCTGCTTGATGCGTCGCTGCAATTCAGTGCCGAGTTTATCCCCCGCCAGCATCGCGGTGCGGTCGCCATGGCTGACGCGCCAGAGCACTTCGTACAACAGGCTCCAACGCTGGTCGCCTTGGTAACAGGCGGCTGACGCCAACAGCTCCAGCAGCGCCTTGGGAACACGCGCCTGGAACGGCCCCAAGCCCGCGGGGATCGGCTCATCGGTGGCAAACAGGTCCGCCGCCTGCACCTCGCCCCAGCTGACCTGGCTGGGGTCGACCTGATGGCTGAGCAGCCAGCGCGCCTGTTCGCGCCAGGTGCTGAAAAGGTTGTCGCATTCCAGGCTGATCATCCCCACAGCCCCATCTGCTGCGGCTGCGGGCGGTCGCGCAGTTGCTCGCGCAGCAGCACGCTGGTGCTGTCCGCCTGCTGCGGATGGTAGTCACTGGTGATGAAGAATGGCTTGGCCTTGGCCAGCACACAGCGCATGCGGGCCAGGTCTTCAAAGCGGATCTTGCGTTCGCGGCGCAGGTCCACCAGGCGCTGGGTGGTGCGCAGGCCGATCCCTGGGATGCGGGCGATCAAGGTCGGCTCGGCGCGATTCAGGTCCAGGGGGAATACCTCGCGGTGCTCCAGGGCCCAGGCCAGCTTGGGGTCGATGTCCAGGGCCAGGTGGCCGGGGCCTTCGAACAATTCGTTGGCACTGAAGCCGTAGCTGCGCAGCAGGAAATCCGCCTGGTACAAGCGATGCTCGCGCATCAACGGCGGCGCGGCCAGGGGCACGCTTTTCGGGCTGTTGGGGATGGGGCTGAAGGCCGAGTAATACACGCGGCGCAGCTTGAAGTTGCCATACAGCGCCTCGGCACTGTGGAGGATGGTGCTGTCGTCGGTCTCGTCGGCGCCGACGATCATCTGGGTACTCTGCCCGGCCGGGGCGAAACGCGGTGCACGGGGTTCGTTCAGGACCGTCTGCTCGCCGGTGTAGATGGTCTGCATGGCCTGCTTGATCGAGACGATCTGCTTTTCCGGCGCCAGGGTTTGCAGGCTGGCATCGGTGGGCAGTTCGATATTCACGCTGAGGCGATCGGCGTAGCGCCCGGCCTCGGCAATCAGCGCCGGGTCGGCCTCGGGGATGGTCTTGAGGTGGATGTAACCGCGAAAGTCATGCTCTTCGCGCAGCAGTTTGGCCACCCGCACCAATTGCTCCATGGTGTAGTCGGCCGAACGAATGATGCCGGAGCTGAGGAACAGCCCGCTGACGCAGTTGCGCTTGTAGAAATCCAGGGTCAGGGTGACCACCTCCTCCGGGCTGAAGCGTGCACGGGGCACGTCGCTGGAGCGGCGGTTGACGCAGTATTGGCAGTCGTAGAGGCAGAAGTTGGTGAGCAACACCTTGAGCAAGGATACGCAGCGACCGTCCGGCGTGTAGCTGTGGCAGATGCCCATGCCATCGGTGGAGCCCAGCCCCGCCTTGCCTTCCGAACTGCGCTTGGGCGCGCCGCTGCTGGCGCAGGAGGCGTCGTACTTGGCGGCGTCGGCGAGGATGCTGAGTTTTTCGATCAACTGCATGGAGGCTTACCGATACTGGTTTTTTGTACAGTATCAGCCAGCCCCCCGTGTCACAAGTGCAGCCTGTCAGCTGGCAGTGGCGAGGAGCAGATCCTGCACCGAACGCCCCTTGCCACGGCTACGGTCATTTTCAAACAGCGACGCCGCAATCTCATCCGCGCGAATCGGCAGTACCGACAGCAACGTATCGCTCAAGCCATGGCTGGCCTGGCTGAAGCCCTGGATGTAGACGCCGGCCTTGCAGCGCTCGTCGGTGACGATGCGGTAGTCGCGCGCCACTTCAAAATCACCCAGGTACTCCTCCAGCGGCGCCAGCAATGCGCGGTGGGTCTCGCGCTCGTAGCCGGTGGCGAGGATCACCGCGTCGTAATGGTTGACGCTGGTTTCGCCGCTGGCGTTGTTGCGCAGGGCCAGTTCGATGCCCAGGGGGCCGGGGGTGGCCTTCTCGACCACGGTCATGGTGCGGAAGGCCTGGCGGGCGATGCCGGAGACTTTCTGGCGGTAGAAAATCCCGTAGATGCGCTCGATCAGGTCGAGGTCGACCACCGAATAGTTGGTGTTCTGGTACTCGGCGACCAGGCGCTCGCGCTCGGCACCGACTTGCTGGAACACCAGGTCGGTGAAGGCCGGCGAGAACACTTCGTTGACGAACGGGCTGTCATCGGCAGGCTTGAGCGCCGAACCGCGCAGGATCATGTCGACCTGTACCGATGGGAAGCTGTCGTTCAGGTCGATAAAGGCTTCGGCCGCGCTCTGGCCACCACCGATGATTGCGATGCGCATCGCCTTGCCGTCCACGCAAGGCTGGGTGGCCATGCGCTCCAGGTACTGGGAATGGTGGAACACCCGGCTGTCGCCCTTGAGGGCCTTGAAAGTTTCGGGAATGCGCGGCGTGCCGCCGGCGCTGACCACCACCGAACGGGTGGTGCGCACATGCTGCTCGCCCAGGGCGTCGCGGGAGATCACGCGCAATGCCTCGACCTGTTGCTGGTGCAGGATCGGCTCGATGGCCAGTACTTCCTCGCCGTAGCGGGCCTGGGCCTGGAACTGCCCCGCGACCCAGCGCAGGTAGTCGTTGAACTCCATGCGGCACGGGTAGAAGGTGCCCAGGTTGATGAAGTCCACCAGGCGGCCGTGGGCTTTCAGGTAATTGACGAAGGAGTACGGGCTGGTGGGGTTGCGCAGGGTCACCAGGTCCTTGAGGAACGAAATCTGCAATTCGCTCTGGGTCACCAGGGTATTGCCGTGCCAGCGGTAATCGGCCTGTTTGTCGAGAAACAGTACGTCCAGTTTGCCCTGGGCCTTTTCGCGCTCCTGCAGGGCGATGGCCAGCGCCAGGTTCGAAGGGCCGAAACCGATACCGATCAGGTCGTGAACCGCGGGCGAAGCAATTGCCTGTGTCATTCCAGTGTCCTCTGGATAAGCCCCTTGGCGGTGGGGCGGGAATACCTTCGAGACCTGCACAACAGGTCATGTGTTGATAGGAAACGAGGACAGTGAAAAAAAATTTAACCGAACAGTGATCAGTGCGCGTCCCACTCGCGCATCCGCACCCGGCAGTGCTTCATGGCGTTGACGATGTGTTTTTCCACCAGAGCGCGGGAAATACCCAGGCGCTCGGCGATTTGCAGGTGGCTCAGGCCCTCGAGTTTGCGCAGCAGGAAGCTGTCGCGACAGGCCGCCGGCAGCTCGGCCAGGGCGCGCTCGAGCAAGGCCAGGCGTTGGCCGTAGTCGTGGGTGGCATGGGGCGAACAGGCGGCAAAGCGCTCCTCGCTGTCGAGTACCTCCAGGGGTTCGACCTGGCGCAGGGCATTGCGCCGGTGGCCGTCGATCACCAGGTTCAGCGCGGTGCGATACAAAAAGGCACGCGGCTGTTCGATGGGCGTCTCGCTGGAACGTTCCAGCACCCGGACATAAGCGTCATGCACCACATCCTCGGCCACCTGACGGTTGCCCAGCTTGGCGTTGAGGAAACACACCAGCTCGCGATAGTAGTTTTCCAACATGACTCCCGGCCGCCGGGTGGCGGCATCAGATCCTTGAGTGCGAAAAAAGACGGCGTATTCAGTAATGGCAGTTTGGGTAGGTGCAATTTATAGTAATTCTCATCTACTTTTAAACAAGACTTGCACCTACAGGCCGTTTTTTTTCTCCACAAGACCTGTAACCACTTATGTAACAGCCTAAATCCTCGGGCAATTCTCTCGTTTAACTGTCAGCTCTGCGCAACTGCGCTCCGAACTTTCCCGGCTGGAACCTAAGCATGAAACGCCCTCGACCTGCCCGACGCGCCTTGCTCGCTATCGCGTGCCTGATTCCCATCATCGCCGTGGCCGCCTGGCAGGTGTTGCCGCCGGGGCGTGACAACCTGACCACCGTCACCGTCACCCGCGGCACTATTGAAAACAGCGTCACGGCCCTGGGCACCCTGCAACCGCGCCGGTATGTCGACGTGGGCGCCCAGGCGTCCGGGCAGATTCGCAAGATCCACGTTGAAGCCGGCGACCAGGTGCAGGAAGGCCAATTGCTGGTGGAGATCGACCCCTCGACGCAAAAAGCCAAGCTCGACGCCAGCCGCTACGCCATCGAAAACCTCAAGGCCCAGTTGCAGGAGCAAAAGGCCCAGCACGCCCTCGCCCGCCAGAAGTACCAGCGCCAGCAGCGCCTGGCCGCCGGCAACGCCACCCGCGAGGAAGACGTGCAAACCGCCAAGGCCGAACTGAGTGCCACCCAGGCCCGGATGGACATGTTCCAGGCGCAGATTCTCCAGGCCCAGGCCAGCATGCGCAGCGACGAAGCGGAACTGGGCTATACGCGCATCTACGCACCGATGACCGGCACCGTGGTCGCGGTGGACGCGCGGGTCGGCCAGACCCTCAATGCCCAGCAGCAGACGCCGCTGATCCTGCGGATCGCCAAGTTGTCGCCGATGACCGTGTGGGCGGAAGTCTCGGAAGCCGACATCGGCCACGTCAAACCGGGCATGACCGCCTACTTCACCACCCTCAGCGGCGGCAGCCGGCGCTGGACCAGTACCGTGCGGCAGATCCTGCCGATCCCGCCCAAGCCGCTGAATGAAACCCAGGGCAGCGGTAGCCCCAACAGTTCCAGCAAAAGCGGCAGCGGGCGCGTGGTGCTGTACACCGTGCTGCTGGATGTGGACAACAGCGACAATGCGTTGATGGCCGAAATGACCGCCCAGGTATTTTTCGTCGCCAGCCAGGTCAAGGATGTCCTCACCGCACCGGTGGCCGCACTGCTGGGCACCTCCAGTGCCGACAAGCAGATCGCCCGCGTGGTCGCCACCAACGGCCGCATCGAAGAACGTGAAGTCCGCCTGGGTATCAGCGATCGCCTGCGGGTCGAAGTGCTCGACGGCCTGCACGAAGGCGATCACCTGCTGATCGGCCCGGCCGACGGCAACGGGGGTTGAGGTGACCACGCCCCTGATCGAACTCAAGAACATCCGCAAATCCTACGGCGGTGGCGACAGCCCGCAGGTCGACGTGTTGCGCGGCATCGACCTGTCGATCCATGCCGGGGAATTCGTCGCCATCGTCGGGGCTTCCGGTTCCGGCAAGTCCACGTTGATGAATATCCTCGGTTGCCTCGACCGCCCAAGCCTGGGCGAGTACCTGTTCGCGGGGGAAAACGTCGCCCACCTGGACAGCGACGAATTGGCCTGGCTGCGCCGCGAGGCGTTCGGCTTTGTGTTCCAGGGCTACCATTTGATCCCCTCGGGCTCGGCCCAGGAGAACGTCGAGATGCCGGCGATCTACGCCGGCATCAGCGCCGCCGAACGCCATGCCCGCGCCCACGCCCTGCTTGCGCGCCTGGGCCTGGCCGAGCGCACCGGTAACCGTCCGCACCAGCTGTCCGGCGGCCAGCAACAGCGTGTCTCGATCGCTCGGGCGCTGATGAACGGCGGCCACATCATCCTTGCCGATGAACCCACCGGCGCCCTCGACAGCCACAGCGGCGCCGAGGTGATGAGCCTGCTGGACGAACTGGCCAGCCAGGGCCATGTGGTGATCCTGATCACCCACGACCGCGAAGTGGCGGCGCGGGCCAACCGCATCATCGAGATTCGCGATGGCCTGATCATCAGTGACTCGGCCGATGACAACGCCGCGCCCCCACCCGCCACCCGCGGCGCGCTGCAAGCCGTGGACCTGCGCCAGCGCCTGGCCGACGGCGCCGAACACAATGGCGCGTGGAAAGCCGAATTGCTGGACGCGGTCCAGGCCGCCTGGCGGGTGATGTGGATCAACCGTTTTCGCACCGCGCTGACCCTGCTGGGGATCATCATCGGCGTGGCCTCGGTGGTGGTGATGCTGGCCGTGGGCGAAGGCAGCAAACGCCAGGTCATGGCGCAGATGGGCGCGTTCGGCTCCAACATCCTCTACCTCAGCGGCTCATCGCCCAACCCGCGCACGCCGCTGGGTATCGTTACCCTCAACGACGTCGCGGCGCTGGCGGCGCTGCCCCAGATCAAGCGCATCATGCCGGTCAACGGCACCGAAGCCGGCGTGCGCTATGGCAACGTCGACTACATGGCCTATGTGGGCGGCAATGACACCAATTTCCCGGATATTTTCAATTGGCCGGTGGTCGAGGGCAGTTACTTCACGCCGGCCGACGAGCGTGCGGCCGCCACCGTGGCCGTGATCGGTCATCGCGTGCGGGAAAAGCTGTTCAAGGGAGAGGTCGACCCCATCGGGCAATACATCCTGATCGAAAACGTACCGTTCCAGGTGATCGGCGTGCTGGCGGAGAAAGGCGCCAGCTCCGGCAACAAAGACAGTGATGACCGTATCGCCATCCCCTACTCCGCCGCCAGCGTGCGCCTGTTCGGCAGCTACAACCCCGAATACGTGGTGATTGCCGCCGCCGATGCGCGCAAGGTCCACGAGGCCGAAGTGGCCATCGATCAGTTGATGCAAAAGCTGCACAACGGCAAGCGCGACTACGAGTTGACCAACAACGCGGCGATGATCCAGGCCGAGGCGCGCACCCAGAACACCCTGTCGCTGATGCTCGGTTCGATTGCCGCGATTTCCCTGCTGGTGGGCGGCATTGGCGTGATGAACATCATGCTGATGACCGTGCGCGAACGCACCCGCGAGATCGGCATCCGCATGGCCACCGGCGCGCGCCAGCGCGACATCCTGCGCCAGTTCCTGACCGAGGCGGTGATGCTGTCGGTGGTCGGCGGCCTGTGCGGCATTGCCCTGGCCCTGCTGGTGGGTGGCGTGCTGGTGCTGGCCAAGGTGGCGGTGCAGTTTTCCCTGGTGGCGGTGCTTGGCGCATTCGGTTGCGCACTGGTCACCGGCGTCGTATTCGGCTTCATGCCGGCCCGTAAAGCTGCCCGGCTCGATCCGGTTAAGGCGTTGACCAGTGAATAAACGATCCATTCCCCCGTACCTGCCCGCACTTGGCCTGTGCCTGCTGCTCACGGCCTGCGCCGGTGACCCGCCCGCCGTGGACAGCGCTATTGCGCCGCCGGCTGCCTGGCAGTTCGCCGAACGCGACGCCGCCCGGGCCACCAACCAGCGCTGGTGGACGCAGTTCGGCAGCCCGCAGTTGAACCGCCTGGTCGACCAGGCCCGGCGTGACAGCTTCGACGTGGCCGCCGCCATGGCCCGCGTGCGCCAGGCCCAGGCCACGGCGGTGATTGCCGGGGCGCCACTGTTGCCCGAGGTGAAGTTCAACCTTGCCGCCAGCCACCAGAAGTTGTTGCACGGCGCGGGCGGGCCGGACCTTGACGCCTCACAAAGCGATGACGCCGTCGATAATTTCGGCGCCAACTTCACCGCCAGCTACGAAGTGGATTTCTGGGGTGGCCGCGCCGCTGCCCGTGACAGTGCCCTGCACAGCCTGCGCGCCAGCGAGTTCGACCAGGCGACCGTGGAGCTGACCTTGCTCAGCAACGTCGCCGACCGCTACGCGCAAACCCTCGCGGCGCGCGAGCGCCAGCAGATCGCCGAGTTGAACCTGGCCAATGCGCGTAACGTCCTCGAGCTGGTGCAGACCCGTTACGACGCAGGCTCCGCCACGGCCCTGGAACTGGCCCAGCAGAAAAGCCTGGTGGCCAGCCAGCAACGCCAGCTGCCGTTGATTCAACAACTGGCCGAAGAATCCCAGATCACCCTTGCCGCCCTCCTCGGCCAACCGGTCCAGGCCCTGGAGCTGGGCACCGAACCCTTCCAGGACCTGACCTGGCCAGCCATCGGCGCCGGCCTGCCCAGCCAGTTGCTCAGCCGCCGGCCGGACATTGCCAAGGCCGAGGCCGAACTGGCGGCGGCCCAGGCGGACGTCACCGTGGCCCGCGCCGCCATGCTGCCGGCCCTGACCCTCGGCGCCACACTCGGCTCCGATGCCTACAAGGCCGTGGACGTCCTGCGCAGCCCCTACTACACGCTGACGGCCGGCCTGGTCGGGCCGATCTTCAACAACGGCCGTTTAAGCGCCGAGCGCGACAAGGCGCGCGCGCGCCAGGAGGAGCTGTTGCAAACCTACCGCGGCGCGATCATCAACGGTTTTGCCGATGTGGAAAAAGCCCTCAGCAGCATCACGCGCCTGGACCAGCAGCGCCACTGGCAAACGGAAGAACTGCAACAGGCCCAAACCGCCTTCCGGATCGCCGAAAGCCGCTACCAGGCGGGTGCCGAGGACTTGCTGACGGTACTGGAAACCCAGCGCACCCTGTATGCCGCCCAGGACTTGAACGTGCAATTGCGACTGTCACGCCTGCAGGCCAGCATTGCGCTGTACAAGGCATTGGGCGGCGGTTGGAAAACCAGCATCTGATAAACGAAACTCCAGTTTCGTACATAAGTCGTCTACCGCCCCTACATTCTTCGACTCAGGTTCCTTGGTAAAAAATGCCGCTATCACACGGCTGCCAGGGAACACTGATGAATGTTGCAAAATACCTCGCGTGCGGCTGTCTCTGGTTGATGGCAAACCTTGGCCAGGCAGAGCCACTGATCAAACCCACCGCCATTGATTGGCTGCTCGATTGCCCCCTCCCCACCACCGAACGGCTTGACCCCGAGGTGCTGTCGCGCACCCAGTGCGGCATCGTCACCGTCCCGCGCAACCATGCCGCCCCCTGGCAAGGCCACCAGCGCCTCTACCTGACCCGTGTCGGCGCCCGCGATCCCCTGAACCGCAAGGGCGTGGTCTTCACCCAGGCCGGCGACACCGCGCAAAAAAACTACGGAAGCACCTTCGCCATTCACCTCGCCAGCCGCTGGGACACGTATTCCACACAAGCCTATCGCACGCTGCTCAACCGCTACGACATGATCGAACTCAGCCCCCGCGACCTCACTCAGGAGCATGGCGTCGAACAGGCCGTACGGGATATGGAGTACGTCCGCGCCCAGTTGGGCGACGCCCAACTGCATTACCTGGGGGACACCCTCGCCACGCGCCTGGGCAGCCGCTATGCCGCAGTGTTTCCCGAGCGCGTCGCACGCATGGTGCTGGTCAACGCCGAACACACCATGGCGGGTAGGCTTGGGGTCGAACAACTGCGCCTCAAGGAGCCCGCCAAACCGGACGCCGGCGGCTGTATCAACCGATGGGTGGGTGACTTCCTCGCCTATGGCAAACAGCCGCCACCGTCGACTCGCTGCCTTGACGTGGCAGGCAGGCAGTAGCGCGTCGTTTACGACCTGTTGCCGCCGAAAACGACACCCTGCGTTGACGCTCCGTCGCAATCGTTATTAAGTACTATTTATCCGCATTAATACGATAAATCGAACCCATGCTGACTCGCCCGCTACGCCGCAAACGCCAGAAGCTGTCCGACGTGATTGTCGAGTCGGTCAAGCGCTCCATCGTCACCGACGCCTTGAAGCCCGGCGACCGCCTGCCCACCGAGCGTGAGCTGATGGAAAGCTTCCAGTGCTCCAAGGGCTCGGCCCGTGAAGCGCTCAAGGCCCTGGAGGTCGAGGGGCTGGTGAGTACGCGCACCGGCCCCAGCGGCGGTGCCTACCTGAACCAGGCCGGCACGGAGCCCGCCAGCCGCGCGCTGCGTAACTACCTGCACTTCCAGCACCTGGACGGCGAGCAGGTGTACCAGTTGCGCAAGGTCATCGAAGTGGAACTGGCGGTGTCGGTGCTCGGGCGCCTGAGTGAGGACGACTACCGGGCATTGCAGGACAACGTGGATTTCTGCAGCGCCCCCGAAGACAGCGAAGCCGGCCAGCGCGAGCAACGCCTGGCGGAACTGGAGTTCCACAACCTGCTGGCCAAGGCCTGCCCCAACCCGTTGCTGAGCTTTATGGCGCAATTTCTCAACGACCTGCTGCGCGACCTGGTGGTACTGAAAAAAGCCTACAAGCCCAAGCGCAAGCAGTTCGACGCGGCCAACCTCGACTATCACAAGCAACTGCTGAACGCCTTTCGCGCCGGGGATGAAGGCGCGGTACGCAGCCTGATGCATGAACATATGTGCGACGCCGAACACCATATGACCGCGCTGGAAGGCCAGGTCAGCCCGCACTTTCTACTGGAGTTCGACCACAACCACTGAAAACACCCCGCCCACAGTTGACTGCATTCACTGCGTTATCCCAATAACAGGCCTGCCCACAGGCCCTGCTCCACCGTATCGCCCTTGCTACTCCTGCCAATAACTAAACCAGGGAGTCACCCCATGCAGCGTCGTACGTTATTGAAAGCCAGTCTTACCGCGGCCGCCGCCCTCAGTCTTCCACTGAGTGTGCGTTCGGCATTCGCCGCCGAGCCCTTTACCTTTTACGGCCTCAAGTCCATGTCCGGCGCCTTTGCCAGCTATGGCAAGTTTGCCGACATGGGTTCGCGCCTGGCGGTGGCACAACACACCGAGCTGCTGGGCCGCCCCTTGAACTACAAGGTCATCGACACCGAGGGCAACGCCGGCAAGGCCGTGCGCAAGGTGCAGGAGGCGATCCAGCAGGACGGCGCGCGGTTCTTCCAGGGCTGTACGCTGTCGTCGTCGGCACTCGCGGTGGCCAAGGAAGTCGACAAGGTTGGCGGTGTATTCATGACCCCGGTGGGTGCCGATGAAGTCACCGGCAAAGACTGCAACCACGCCACGTTTCGCTGGTCGGTGCCCACCTACGGCGCGATCCGCGAAACCATGGTGCCGCTGATCAAGCTGCTGCCGGATGCCAAGCGCTGGTACACCATCACGCCGCAATATGTGTTCGGCGAAGCGCTGCTCGAAGGCGCCAGAAACGTGCTCAAGGAACATGGCCTGGAGCATGTCGGCAACAGCTACCACTCGCTGCAGGAGCAGGAATTCTCCGGCTACCTGACCAATGCCATTTCCACCAAGCCGGATGTGCTGGTGTTGCTCAACTTTGGCAGCCAGTCGTCCAACACCCTGCGCCAGGCGGTGAACTTCGGCATCAAGGAACGCATGAAAGTGCTGCTGGTGTGGTCCGCCGGCCTCGACCAGTTCCAGGAACTGGGCAGCGATATCCTCGACGGCGTGTACCTCGGCGCGCAGTACTGGCATCAGGTCGACACCCCGCTCAACCGCGAGCTGGTCAAGCTGACCCAGGCCAAGTACGGCATCAACCCCACCTACCCGCTGGCCGCCGACTACATCAGCACCAAAGTCATGCTCGACACCATCATCGCCACCGGCAGCTTCGACGGGCCGACCGTGGCCAAGGCCATGCAGGGCCTGAGTTTCGAAGGCCCCACCGGCAAGGAGTCGATCCGCGCCGGCGACCACCAGGTGATCAAGGACTACTACCTGCTGGTCGGCAAGGCCGCCAGCGAGATGGCCGACAAGGATGACCTGGCCAAGGTGCTCAGCGCCGGCCAGTCCTTCCCGCCGGTGGAAGCCACGGGCTGCACGCTCGCCTGATCCGCTAAAACACCACCGGTGTACACGGCAGGGCCGCCCGGGCGGCCACCTGTTCGAGGGTTTCTGCATGCTTAATCTTTACCTGTTCCAGATACTCAACGGCCTTGGGTTGGGAATGATCTACTTCCTGATCGCGGTCGGGCTGACGATCATTTTCGGCCTGCTCAACTTCGTCAACTTCGCCCACGGCGCGTTCTTCCTGCTGGGCGCCTACATCTGCTACACCGCCGTGAGCCTCACCGGCAACTTCTGGCTGGCGCTGCTGATTGCGCCGCTGGTGGTGGCCGCGTTGGCCTGGGTGATCGAGCGGCTGTTGATCCAGCGGATCTATCACTTGCCGCACATGTTCCAGATCCTGGTCACCCTGGGCATCGCACTGATCATCCAGGAAGCCAGCGTGATGATCTGGGGCCCGGTGGGCAAAAGCGTCGCCGTGCCGGAACTGCTGCGCGGCGTGCTGGTGGTGGGTGATTTCGTCTACCCCTACTACCGCCTGTTCCTCATCGTGTTTTCCGGGCTGGTGGGCCTGGGCCTGTGGCTGCTGCTGGAGCGCACGCGCTTCGGCGCCCTGGTGCGCGCCGGCAGTGAAAGCACCGAGACCGTGTCGCTGCTCGGCACGAATATCTTCCGCCTGTTCTCCATGACCTTCGCCCTCGGCGTGGGCCTGGCCGGCATGGCCGGCGTGCTGTTCGCGCCGTTGCGCGGTGCGCAGCCGTTCGTTGGCCCGGAGATTCTCGGCATCGCCTTCGTGGTGGTGGTGATCGGCGGCATGGGCTCGTTCAGCGGTGCGTTGGTCGGCGGTTTGCTGGTCGGCGTGGTGCAAAGCCTGATGACCACACTCTGGCCCCAAGGCGCGAGCCTGATGATCTACGGCGCCATGGCCGTGGTGATTCTGGTGCGGCCTTACGGCCTGTTTGGGAGAGCCTGACATGAGCGAGAAAAATCCCCTGCCGTTTGCCAAAACCCAATCGCGCGCCATGTTGCTGTGGGTCGTGGCGGTGCTGATCGGCCTGCCCTTGATAGTGCCCTCGGCGACCCTGGCCAGCGAGATCCTGATCTTTGCCATGGCCGCCCTGGCCTGCAACCTGTTGCTGGGCTACACCGGGCTGCTGTCATTCGGCCAAGGCATCTTCTTTGGTGCCGGTGCCTACTGTGCGGCACTGCTGATGATCCACCTGCAACTGGGGTTGTTCGCCGCGCTGCTGGGTGCCGCCATCGCCGGTGGCTTCCTGGCCTTGCTGGTGGGTGCCCTGGCAATCCGGCGCACCGGCATCTACTTCGTGATGCTTACGTTGGCCTTCAGCCAGATGGCGTACTTTGTCGCCTACACCCTCAGCGACTGGACCGGTGGCGACAACGGCCTGCTCAGCGTGCCACGCCCGGAAATCCGCATCGGCGATACCGTGCTGCTGTCCCTGGCCGACGCCCGTGCGTTCTATGGCTTTGTCGCGGTGCTGTTCCTGTTGATCTTTATCGGCGCACGCCGGGTGATCGCCTCGCCGTTCGGCAGCACGCTGATGGCGATCCGCGAAAACGAAACCCGCGCCTCGGCCATCGGCTACGACACGCGGCATTTCAAGATCCTGGTGTTCGTGCTGTCCGGCGCAGTCACCGGGATTGCCGGGGCGCTGTACGCCATGCTGCTGCACTTTGTGCCGCTGTCGAATATCGACCTGGCGATGTCCGAGAACATCCTGATCATGACCATTATCGGCGGCACCGGCTCGCTGTTCGGTTCGTTGCTGGGCGCCGGGTCCATCGTGCTGCTGGGGGATTTTCTCTCCGACCTGTGGCCCCGTTGGCTGATGCTGCTGGGGGTGATCCTGATCCTGGTGGTGATCTTCATGCGCGGCGGTTTGTGGGGCGGCCTGGCCGCGTTGTTCGAGCGCGTGCGCGGCCGTCGCAAGGCTGCCGTCGTCGCCAAGGAGGAAGGGCTATGAGCATCCTGTTGGAAACCCAGGACCTGGAACTGGCCTATGGCGCGTTCCGTGCGGTGAATGGCGTGAACCTCAAGGTCGAAGCCGGCACCATCCACACCATCATCGGCCCCAACGGCGCGGGCAAGACCAGCCTGTTCCACTGCCTGACCGGTGAACGCCAGGCCACGGCCGGAGCGATTCATTTCGACGGCAGGAACCTGATGCGCAAGCCGGCCCACGGCCGCGTCGGCCTGGGCATGGCGCGCTCGTTCCAGCTCACCAGCCTGTTCCAGAACCTCAGCGTGCGCGAAAACCTGCGCCTCGCCGCCCAGGGCCGCGACGGTGCACGTGCATTGAACTTCTGGCGCCGCGTGGACAGCAAGCGCGAACACCTGGAGATGGCCGACCAGGTGCTCGAACGCCTGCAACTCAGCGCCCGCGCCGAGACCCTGGCCGGCGAGTTGTCCCACGGCCAGCAACGGGTGCTGGAGGTGGGCATGTCGATCTGCTCCAAGCCCAAACTGTTGATGCTCGACGAGCCCACCTCGGGCATGGGCATCGATGACATCCCGATCATGACCCAGTTGATCAGCGACCTCGGCCGCGACCACACGGTGCTGTTGATCGAACACAACATGAGCATCGTCATGTCCATCAGCCAGCGCATCACGGTGATGAGCCACGGGCAGATCCTGGTGGAAGGCACGCCGGAGTTCGTGCGTGCCGATGAACGCGTGCGCAGTGCTTATCTTGGGGAGGCTGCCTGATGCTGATCGTCGAGAATATCCATTCCTACTATGACAAGAGCCACGTGCTCGAAGGCGTGTCGCTGAGGGTCAACCCCGGCGAACTGGTGACCCTGCTCGGGCGCAATGGCGCGGGCAAGACCACCACCCTGCGCAGCATCCTCGGCATCATCTGCCCGCGCCAGGGCCAGATCCACTTCAACGGCCAGGCGCTGGTGGGGCAGAAAATCTTTGAAATCGCGCGCCAGGGCCTGGCGCTGGTGCCGGAAAATCGCGGGATCTTCCGCCTGCTGACCGTCGAGGAAAACCTGCGCATCGCCGTGCGCAAGACCAGCCGCTGGCAGCTCGAAGACGTGTACGGCATGTTCCCGCGCCTCAAGGAGCGGCGCAGGAACGCCGGCCATGCACTCTCCGGCGGCGAGCAACAGATGCTCGCCATCGCCCGCGCCCTGCTCAACGACCCCAAGTTGCTGATCCTCGACGAACCCACCGAAGGCCTCGCCCCGGTGATCGTCGACGAACTGGTGAAGATCCTGCGCAAGGTCAAGGACGACGGCCTGCCGGTGCTGCTGGTGGAACAGAACCTGATGGTCTGCGACAAGCTCGCCGACCGCCATTACGTCCTCGAACAGGGCCGCGTGGTCTACGAAGGCAGTGCCGCCGCCTTCCGCGCCGACCCGACCATCAAGAACCGCTACCTGGCGCTGAGCGCCTGACGGGAGAATACAGATGAACAGTTTTGCGCAACCGCTCCAGGGCAACGCCCCGCTGATCAACCGCGACCGCCTGTGGCAATCGCTGATGGACCTGGCGCAACTGGGCGCCACGGTCAAGGGCGGCGTGTGCCGCCTGGCCCTCACCGACCTGGACCGCCAGGCCCGTGACCTGTTTGTGCAGTGGTGCGAAGCCGCCGGGTGCAGCGTCAGTGTCGACGCCATCGGTAATATCTTCGCCCGCCGCCCTGGACGTAATCCCGCCCTGCCCCCGGTGATGACCGGCAGCCATATCGACACCCAACCCACCGGCGGCAAGTTCGACGGCTGCTACGGGGTGATGGCCGGGCTGGAAGTGATCCGCACCCTCAACGATTTGAACATCGAGACCCAGGCGCCGATCGAAGTGGTGGTATGGACCAATGAAGAAGGCTCGCGCTTCCCGCCGTGCATGATGGGCTCCGGGGTATTTGCCGGTAAGTTCGACCTGCAGGACACCCTCGACAAGCAGGACGAACAGGGCCTGTCGGTGGGCACCGAGTTGCAGCGCATCGGCTATGCCGGTTCACGTGCGGTGTCGGGCCACCCGGTCGGCGCGTATTTCGAAGCGCATATCGAGCAAGGCCCGGTGCTGGAAGACCAGGCCACCACCATCGGCGTGGTCATGGGCTGCCTGGGCCAGAAGTGGTTCGACCTGACCCTCACCGGCGTCGAGGCCCACGCCGGCCCGACGCCGATGCACCTGCGCAAGGACGCCCTGGTGGGCGCCGCCGAGGTGGTCAGCGCGGTCAACCGTATCGCCCACCAGCAACAACCTCACGCCTGCGGCACGGTCGGCTGCCTGAGCCTGCACCCGGGGTCGCGCAATGTGATTCCCGGCCAGGTGCACATGACCCTCGACCTGCGCCACCTGCATGCCGACAAGCTGCAGGCCATGGTCGATGAAGTACGTGGCGTGATCGACGCCACAGCAGCCCGGCACGGGTTGACCTTCGAACTGACGCCCACCGCCGACTTCCCGCCCCTGGACTTCCACCCGGCCTGCGTCAACGCCGTGCGCGATGCGGCGGGTGCCTTGGGCCTGAGCCATATGGACATCGTCAGCGGCGCCGGGCATGACGCGATTTTCGTCGCCGAGCTGGGCCCGGCCGGGATGATCTTTGTGCCGTGCGAAGGCGGCATCAGCCATAACGAAATCGAAAACGCCGCGCCGGATGACCTGGCGGCCGGATGCGCCGTGTTGCTGCGCGCCATGGTCAACGCGGCACAGGGGGAGCAGCCATGAGTGACATAGGTGAACTGACGGCGGTACAACTGCTGGCGCATTTTCGCGACAAGACCCTGTCGCCGGTGGACGTCACCGAGGACGCATTGCTGCGCATCGAACGCCACAACCCGGTGGTCAACGCCTACTGCCATGTGGACCCCGAGGGCGCGCTGCGCGCCGCGCGGGCGTCGGAGCAACGCTGGTTGAAGGGTGAACCCTGCGGTGCCCTGGATGGCGTGCCCGCCTCGATCAAGGACCTCACGCTGACGCTCGGCATGCCCACCCGCAAGGGCTCGCGCACCTCGTCGGCCGAGGGTCCGTGGGACGTCGACGCGCCCTTCCCGGCCTTTATGCGCAAGGCCGGCGCGGTGCTGCTGGGCAAGACCACCACCCCGGAATTCGGCTGGAAAGGCGTCACCGATAACCCGCTGTACGGCATCACGCGCAACCCGTGGGACACCCGCACCACAGCGGGCGGTTCGTCCGGCGGTGCGGGGGCGGCAGCGGCGCTGAACCTGGGCGTGCTGCACCAAGGCAGCGATGCCGGCGGCTCGATTCGCATCCCCTGCGCGTTTACCGGCACCTTCGGGATCAAGCCGACGTTCGGCTATGTGCCGCAATGGCCGGCCAGTTCGATGACCATCCTCTCGCACCTGGGGCCGATGACCCGCACCGTGGAAGACAGCGTGCTGATGCTGCAGGCCGTGGCACAGCCGGATGCGCGGGATGGCCTGATCGGCGCGCCAAGGACCACGCCATGGCTCACGCCGCACACGGATTTGAACGGCCTGCGCGTGGCCTACAGCCCCACGTTTGGCTACGTGGATGTCGACCCGCAGGTGGCCAGGGTAGTCGCCCGGGCGGTCGAAGGCCTGGTGCAGCTGGGTGCCCATGTCGAGCAGATCGACCCCGGTTTCAGCGACCCGCTGGAAGTGTTCAGCACCTTGTGGGCAGCGGGCGCGGCACGCCTGACCGGGTCCATGAGCGACGCGCAGAAACAACTGCTGGACCCTGGGCTGCTGCGCATTGCCCAGCGTGGCGAGCAGTTGAGCCTGGATGACTTCACTGCGGCCCTGGAAGCGCGGGCGGCACTGGTGGCCCGGATGGCGGCGTTCCACGAGCATTACGACGTGCTGGTCTCGCCGATGATGCCGATCACCGCGTTCGAGGCCGGGCACAACGTACCGCCCGGTTCCGGCATGCAGGAATGGACCGAGTGGACACCGTTCACCTACCCATTCAACCTCACCCAGCAGCCGGCGGCGTCGGTGCCGTGCGGCTTGGCGGCGAATGGCTTGCCGGTGGGGTTGCATGTGGTGGGCGCGCGGTTTGCCGATGAGCAGGTGTTGCGAGTGTGCCGGGCGTATGCCAAGGCGTTTCCGACCCGGCACTTACAGACACCGATCACCCCAACACCGTAGATCCAAATGTGGGAGGGGCGGTGCGACGATTCGACTTGCCCCTCCCACATTTTCTGAGCGCACTCCAATCCCCTGCCTCTACAATGTCCCGCATTCATCCCCGGGGGCTTCATGGACATCGAACTGGCACGCACTTTCCTGGAAATCACCCGCTGCGGCAGCCTGGCCGCCGCCGCCGAGAAACTGCACGTCACCCAGACCGCCATCACCGCACGCGTTAAAAACCTGGAAAGCCAACTGGGCAGTACGCTGTTCGTGCGCAACCGCGCCGGTGCACGCCTGACCGCCGACGGCGAGGCGTTTGTGGTGTACGCCAACCAGTTGCTGCAAACCTGGGAAGCCGCGCGGCGCGACCTGCCGTTGCCCGATGGCTATCGCAATGTGCTGCATATCGGCGGTGAAGTCAGCCTGTGCAACCCGCTGATGCTCGGTTGGGCCCGGGCCCTGCGCGAACAGATCCCCGGGCATGCCCTGCGCACCGAAGTGCGTGAAGGTGAATACCTGCTGCGGCAGCTGGAGCTCGGCGTACTCGATGCGGCGCTGGTGTTCCAGCCGCAGTACTGGCCGGGGTTGCAGGTGGAGCAGGTGCTGGAAGAAAAACTGATCCTGGTGCAATTGACGAGCAAACCGGCCCCGTACGTCTACATCGATTGGGGCCCGGGTTTCCGCCAGCAGCACGACGCGGCCCTGCCCGACAGGGCTCGCGCGGCGGTGAGTTTCAACCTCGGGCCGCTGGCATTGCAGTACATCCTCGAGAACGGCGGCGCCGGCTATTTCCGCACGCGGGTGGTACAGAGCTACCTGGACAGCGGCGTGATGCAGCGCGTGCCCAAGGCCCCGGAGTTCAGCTTCCCGACGTTCCTGGTGTACTCGCGGGCACGGGATTCGGCGGTGTTGCAACAGGCCCTGGGGCTGCTGCGTGAAGTGGTCAAGGCCGAGAGTGACTGGTCGCAGCGCTGGGACCCGTTGATCTGAATCCCTTCACCGGCGCAGCGCGCAAAACTCGCAGATTCCCGTGTACCAACTAAGCTCAGTCTCCAACAAAAAAACCTGAGCAGCCCGCCATGGTCCACCCCACCGAGACGTTTCGCAGCCGCTACCGCGCCGAGGTCAGCCCCCATTACAACCCCTGGCTGCACGCCGGCTTTGTGCTCGGCTATGGCGTGTGCTGCATCGGCCTGGCCGGGGCCTCCACCCACCGAGTGACGCCGTTCGAGTGGCTGACCGTGCCGCTGACCCTGGTGTTCTTCAACCTCTGTATCTACCTGGTGCATCGCCACCTCGGCCATCACAAACACGCCTTGGCCCGCCTGTTCTATGCGCGCCACACCGGTGATCACCACAGCTTCTTTACCCCCGGCCACATGACCTACGACAGCCCGCGAGACTGGCGCGTCATTCTCTTTCCGGCGTGGCTGATCGTGCTGCACAGCCTGGTCATCACCCTCCCCGCCTGGTGGTTGCTCCAGCACCTGAACGCCAATGTCGCCGGGCTGTTCGCCGGGAGCATGATCCTCGGTTACCTGCTCTACGAAGTGTTCCACGCCTGCGAGCACTTGCCCGCCGACCACCCGCTGGCGCGCCTGCCGTGGATTCGCCAGATGCATCGACTGCACGCCCTGCATCACCGCCGCGAGCTGATGCAGGGGCGCAATTTCAATATCGTCCTCCCGCTGATGGATTACCTGTTCGGCACCCTGTACTGGGAACCGAACCCCAACGACAACCAGGAATCGTCATGAGTACCCGTCGAAAGAAAATGCGTCATCTGCTGTTTGTGCTGCTGCTGGCGGTGATCGCTTTCCTGCTGTTGATGCCGACCAAAGTGCAACCGGTGAACTGGGCTCCGCCCAAGGCGCCATCGATGAAGGAAGGTGCCTATGCCGACAACCAGCGCCTCAAGGCTGTGCAGAAAATCGGCGCCCAGGGCATCGCCGGCCCCGAGGCCTTGCTGCTCGATGCCCAGGGGCTTCTGATCAGCGGGCTGCGTGACGGCCGCATCATCCGCACGTCGCCCGACAACCCCACCCTGGAAGTACTGGCCAACACCGGTGGGCGGCCGCTGGGCATGGCACTGCACCCGGACGGGCGCTTGATCATTGCCGACGGGATCAAGGGCTTGCTCGCGCTGGATCCCCAGCGCCAACTGACCGTCCTGAGCGCCAGCGCCAATGGCGTCACCTTTGGCTTTACCAACGACGTGACCATCGATGCCGGCGGGCGCTATGCCTACTTCAGCGATGCTTCGAGCCGCTGGGGTTATGGCCAGGATGGCGAGGCGGTGATCGAGCATGGCGGCGATGGTCGCCTGCTGCGCTATGACTTTCGCAACGGCACCACCGAGGTGTTGCTGGACCAACTGCAATTCGCCAACGGCGTGGCCCTCGGCCCCGATGAAAATTACCTGCTGGTCAATGAAACCGGGGCGTATCGCATCAGCCGCTACTGGCTCAAGGGCGAACGTGCGGGCAACCACGACTTGTTTATCGACAACCTGCCCGGCCTGCCGGACAACCTCAGTTTCAACGGCCAGGACCGTTTCTGGGTGGCGCTGTACTCACCACGCAACCCGCTGCTGGACAGCTTTGCCGGCTACCCCTTGCTGCGCAAGATGATGGTGCGTGCGCTGATGGTGGTGCCCAAGCCCATTGAGCGCAAAGCCTTCGTGCTGGGGCTGGACACCGACGGCAAGGTCATCGCCAACTTGCAGGATGGCAGCGTCGGCAATTACTCGCCCATCACCACGGCCCGGGAATATGGCGACTGGCTGTACCTGGGCTCATTGAAGAATACGAGCATGGCGCGCTTGTCGTTGAAGCTGGCGTTGGCGCAATAACGCAAACAGGGCATACAGGCGCCTGGCCTGTATGCCCTGGGTACTACGGGTCACTCATGTTCAGCTCTTGGTGCTGCTCAGCAAGGTCTGTTTGCACAGGTGGCCGAAGCTGACGAACTCGGTGTTGTCACCACCGACGCCGATACCCGGGTATTCCAGTACTTCCATGCGCCACACGCCGTAGTTGAAGTCGGTACGCCAGGTGTTGTTGTAGCCCTGGGCGTAATCGACAAAGGTGGTCTGGAAATCACCGAAGCAGGTGCCCACGTTGATCGTGCCCGCCGCTTGGCCCGCACTGTCGGTCGCCGCCGAATACGCCTTGTAGACGATATCGCCGTTGGCCGGGTCGATCCGCTGGTCGAGATAGACGATCGGGTGCAGGCCCACCAGCGGTGCACCGGTGCTGTCCGACAGGCCCATGGTCCAGGTCAGGTCGCGATAGGCTTGGGTGGTCATGTAGCCGTAGCCCACGTCGGAAGCCGAATACGGAATGCGCAACACGTTCGCCTCGCCCTTCACATCCGGGCTGTTGACCCGCGGGTTGGAACCGAACGACAAGTTGTACTTGCCGGTCGCGCTCCACGGCTCGTTCGGGTGCTGGTTCGGCCGCACACGTACCTTGACCACGCCACCGACACCCGGGCTCGGGATCGAGGTCGACACGACATTGGCCCCCACGGTGACCCACTGGGCGCCATCGAAACGCTCGAGGATCCACTTGTTGCGCGTGCTGCCACTGGTCGCATCGGCCGTCAGCGCAATACCCACACTCTGGCCACGGACGGCGGTGAAATCGAAGTAATCGACATCATCCAGGCTGTCGGCGTTGCCGTTGATGTAGTTGAGGGTGTCCGGCAGTTGGAAGGCCGTGTCCGGGGTGTCATTGGGTTCGAACGCATCAAGGTTGGTATCGACCGCCACGCCGAACTGAAAGCTCGAGCCCTGGACCGCCGCGTTGGCCTCCATGAACCAGTAGTAATCGCCGGCCGGCACCACGCCGCCAAGGCTTTCATCGCCCGTGCCGGGGTTATTGGAGGTGCCCAGGGGCAGCGGATTGCCCTGGCCGTCGTCCTGGAACAGCGACAACGACATGTCGGTGCCTGCGGTCTGGTTGACCAGCAGAACATTGATCCGCGCCTTCTGCGGCAGGTTGAAGTGGTAGCACAGCAGGTCGCCGGTTTGCACGCCATCGATCGTATAGAGCGAGTTGATGTCCAGCGTCTGCTCACAGCCCTGGACCAGCGCAGCCTGTACGGCAGGCGCCGACTGGGCCGTGGTTTTCTGCAGCTTGGTCACCCTGGCCGGCGCAGTGTTGTCTTCCACCACCGAGTCAGCCTTCGCCTTGGGGGCAAACAGGGTTTTCTTCTGCTGGGCACCCGCCAGCAATTGCTGCTTGAGGGCAGCCGTCGCCTTGTTGGCCTTGACCTTCGCAGCGCTTTTCAAGCCTTGCTTGACCGCAGGAGGCGCCGCTTGCGCAGCCAGGTGAGGGTATTGTTCAGCGAGGGCAAAGGCCGAGACGAAGCAGGTGGCCGCCATGGCCGCACCGAGCATAAAGGCTTTTTTCGATTTCATTTTTTATCCATCCATAGTTAAAAACTGAAGGTCAGGTGACATCCGGTCACCTGGGATGAAATCTAGCCAACAACTGTATGAATGTCCAGTATTTTTGTAGGAAATTTCTTCATCTAATACCCGGTCATCTCCAGGTACCCCACCCCACCCTCAAACCGCACCGGCCCTTCCCAATACGGAATACTCAGGTTCATCCAGGCCTTGGGGTTGACGGCCTGGGTGGTGATATCCAGCTGCTTGCCGGGAATTTTCAGCGACCAGCGTGTGGGAATCTGGCGACCGTCGATCGCCGTGGTGTCCAGCGGTGCCAGTTGGATGTCGGCGTTGTGCAGGGTCTGGGTGTGGCCTTCGCGGTCGATCCAGGTGCCGGTCAGGTAGGACGCGCCGTCGGTTTGCCGCACCCGAAACAGCATCAACTGCTCGCCACGGTCCAGGTGCAGGGAGAACCAGTCCCAGCCGGTCTGGCTGGCGGTCAGCGGTTGGCTGCTCCATTCGCGGTCGAGCCACGCAGGGCCGCTGACCTGATACGTCTTGCCGTCGATGCTGACACTGCCCTCGGCGGTAAAAAAAGGTTGGCTGTAGTAGTACGACGCCTGGCCCTGATCGGATTTGCGGCTGTAGCCATGGTCGCCTTGCAACACCAATGGCCGGCTGGATGTCAGGCGCAGGTCGTAGGCAAATTGCGCCCCGCTGGCCTTGAGTTGCATGTCCGCCAAGGCGCTCGCGGCGCCGGGCTGGCTGGCGAAATTCCAGTCGTCGATCCAGGCGTTGAACGGCGCAGCCTGCGCCCCGGCCTGGCCGACGCCGCCGCGGGCGAAGCGTTCGGCGGCGTAGTGGCGGGTGGCGGAGGTGACGGCGGCGTGGCCGAGCCATACGGTCGAGTCGTGCCAGCCCGCCTGCGTCGGCCCGGCCTTGAGGGCGTTGCGAAACAACGTCCATTGCACGCCGAACACATTGCCTTGGGCGTCCTTGAGGTTGGCGGTGACGTACCACCACTCGATCCGAAAGCCATCGTGGGAGCCGTGGTCTTCGGGAAAGCTGAAGACCTTGCCGGGCAGCACCTGGGCAAAGTCGGCGGCGTCACTGCCCAGGCCGGCGAAGCTTTCCTGGGGCGCGGGGACTTTGTCGCAGGCCGCCAGCAGTAATAACGCACACATCAACGCCCTAATCTTCATGGGCAAACGTCCTCAACAAATCCGCCGGACGGCTGCGGTACAGCTGCCATAGGGGCCAAGCCGACGCCAACAACGTGGCAAACATCGCCAGCCCCAGCAATTGTGCGAGCTGCCACGGGAACACTTGCAACGGCAGCCGCCAGCCAAAGGCCTGCACGTTGATCACCGCATCCAGGCACCACGCCAGCAACAGCCCCAGGGGCAATGCCAGCAGCAGCGTGAGCACCGCCAGCAGCCAGGTTTGCCCCAGGTTCAGCAGCATCAATTGCCTGCGCGTCACCCCCAATGCCCACAGCGGGGCGAGTTGACCGAGGCGGCTCTGGCTCTGGGTCAGCAGGCTGATGAACAGCGCTACGCCGGCCACGCCCAAGGTCAGGCTGTTGAGCGCGGCGGTGGCGGCGAAGGTGCGCTCGAACACCTGGCTCGACCAGCCCTTGAGTTGCTGTTGATCGACGATACGGCTGTCTTCCAGGGCAAAGGCGCGCTGCACTTCAGCCACCAGCGGCGCCACGTCCTGCGGCAGCACCCGCAGGTTGAAACGCGCCGGTGCCAGTGTCGGCCAGTGGGCCAGCAGGTGCCGGGAATTGACCAGCATATGGCCCTTGGGGTTGCCGTAATCGGCATACACCCCCACTACGGTGGGCGACCACACCCCCTGGGGCGTGGGAATGCTCACCGTATCACCCAGCGTCACCCCGAGCCGCCGCGCCAGTTGCTCGCTGAGCATCAGGGTCTCGCCTTGCTGCAACTGGTCCCACGGCGCCCTCGCCGCTTCCAGCAACGGCCAGTGCTGGCGATAGGTCGGGTCGTCGACCACGCCAAACAGATCCGCTGGCCAACCCTGCAATTGCACCGCGACCTGCCAGGTGGGCAACACGGTTTGCACCAACGGTTGCTGCGCCAGCCAGGTGCTGAGTTGCTCTGCCTGGGCCGGGGTTTGCGGGTTGAGGTACAGCTCGGCGGTAAGGCGTTGCTCCAGCCAGTTATTGAACGTGTGACGAAAGCCCGAGGTCATGGAGCCCGCGCCGATATTCGCGGCCAGGGCCAACAGCAGCGCCATCAATGCCAGGCTCAGGGCCGGCAATTGTTGGCGGCAGTCAGCCAGGAACCACTGGCCGAGTACCGAACGGCTGCGCCCCAGCAGCGCCTCCAACAGGCCATTGAGCAGCACCGGCAGGCCCAGGGCGCCGCCGAGCAGCAAGGCCGCCATCAACACAAAACCGGCGGCCAGGCTGTCGCCCAGCCATAACGCCAACAACGCGATCAGCAAGGCCGTAGCCGCGACCCAGCCCTGGCGCCGCAACCAGCGCCCATGGGCCTCGTGCCAGGCCTGGGCGTTGGCCAGCGCCAGCAACGGCAGACGCGCCGCCCGCCACAGGCTGCTGGCGCCGGCAAGCAAGGCGCCGAGCAGACTCAAGCCCAACCCTGCCGCCCACCACCAGGGACTCAAGCTCAATTGGCCCGGCACCTCGGCGCCATACAAGCCACGCAGGCTGGCGGCCACATCCGGCAGCAACAGGCTGGCCAGCAGGTAACCACTGGCGACGCCGAGCACGCCCCCCAACAGCGACAACGCCCCCAGCTCCACCCCCAGGCCGAGGATCAACATCCGCGCACTCACCCCGCAGGCGCGCAAGGTGCGCAACAACCCGCGCCGTTGCTCCAGGGCCAGACCGATGGCCGCATGCACGATAAACAGCCCCACCACAAACGACAGGAAACCCAATGCATCAAGGTTCAGGTGAAAGCTCTCGGTCAGCCGCGCGAGGTTATTCTCCTCGCCCTGCTTGAGCTGCAGCCCGGCGGGCGGTGTGGGATGGCGAGCGGCGAAGGCCTTGTCCACCAGCAGGCGCGAGAGCTGGCCGGGCATCTCCAGCAGCACCTGGGCAAACCCGATATCGGTGAGCAACAGGCCGGGCGCCATATCCGCCTGGACTTGCAATGGCGGCAGGCGCTGCCCATTCAGCGTGAGCGGTTGCTGGCCCTCGCGCAGTCCCAGGGCCTGCAAGGTGTGCGGCGCAATCCAGGTACGCCCCGGCGGTTCAAAGAAAGCCAGCATCTGCGCCTGGCTCAGGCGCTGCCCCGCCACCGCGCCGCTGCCGGGCAACGACAGTGGTTCGATGCCCATCAACTGCAGGCGCACGTCCTCATGCCCCTTGAGTTGCAGCCGCCCCTGCACCACCGGCGACACCGGCCACCCGGCACGACGCAGTTGGGCAAACAGCGTTTGCGGGAAACTGGCGGCGTCCGGCGCACTGAGGCTGGCCTGGGGTTCGCCGCCGATCAATTGGCTGGCGCGCGCGTAACTGTCGCGGGCCTGGCTGTTGAGGGCCTGCACCCCGGTCAGCAGCGCGGTGGCCAGCCACAGGCCGGTGAGCACGCTGAAGAACTGCACCGGATGGCGTCGCCAATGGCTGAGCAAGGCACGCAAGGTCCAGTAAAACACCCTCACGTCGGCATGACCTGTCCATGATGCAGCACCACTTGCCGGTCCAGTCGGGCGGCGATGCGTGGGCTGTGGGTGACCATCAACAAGCTGGTGGGACTGTCGCGCAGCAGGTCCAGCAGCAGTTGCAGGACCTCGTCGCTGGTGGCTTCGTCCAGGTTGCCGGTGGGCTCGTCAGCCAACAGCAAACCCGGGCGCGAGGCCAACGCCCGCCCCACGGCCACCCGTTGCTGCTGGCCGCCCGAGAGTTGTTCCGGATAGCGCTTGAGCAAGTCCCCCAGGCCCAGGCGCTCGACCAATTGCGCCTGCCACTGCGGATCAAAACGCCCCGCCAGGCGGGCCTGGAACGCCAGGTTGTCGTCGACGCGCAAGCTGCCGATCAGGTTGAACTGCTGGAACACCAGGCCAATCTCGGTACGCCGCCAGAGGGCCAGTTGCGCCTCGCTCATCTGGTCAAGGCGCTGCTCACCCACCTGGATGCTGCCGCCGTCCACCCGATCAAGCCCGGCAACCAAGTGCAGCAGGGTGCTCTTGCCGCTGCCGGACTCACCCATCAACGCCAGGCTGCTGCGCCCCCCCAGGTGCAGGTCGACCCCCGCCAGTACCGCCAACGGGCCCTGGGGGGTGGCGTAGCTTTTGAAGACACCTTGCACCTGCAACATGGGAACACTCATCGGATGGCTGGCAATCGAGAATAACGGCTGAGGATCAAGGCCACGCAAATTTTTCACATGGTTTTCACCGGCCGCCCACCCACCGCACTTTAAATTGCCGGCCAAGCGTCACTCGTCGACAACTTATTAGTTGCCACGCCTGGCAACTTTTAACCGCAGCATGTTCAGCGAAAAGACAGCCACCCTGTGACAGCCTCGCGCTTCACTTCGGGCACTTGCCGACAAGTTGCGCCTAATTAATACAACACAGCCGATAGTGACCATGGTGAATGTAGTGGTTGACCTTACCCTGATTAAACCACGCTCGCGCCGAGCCTTTTTCAAGCGCCTCAAACCGCTTTGGCTCGGACTTGCCGTGCTCGCCGTGCTGCTCACTTGCGCGCTGTTCTGGCCGACTTCCCCGCGGGACCTTGGCGTCGGCAACCGCCTGTTGACCTCCCAGGTGCTGCCGCTGTGGCGAGACGGCGACCTGATCGTACTGGTGCGTCATGAAGAGCGCTGCGACCGTTCGAGCAACCCGTGCCTGGGCCCGGTGGAAGGCGTGACGATCAATGGCAGCCAACACGCCGAAAACCTGGGGAAAGCCTTTAAATCCCTGGGCATGGACGGCACCGACGTACTCTCAAGCCCCGCCATTCGCACGGCCCAGACCTCGCGTTTCATGTTCGGCAAAACCGACATGACCTCCAGCGAACAAGCCGTCTGCGGCAAGGCCATGGGTGAAGAACTGCTCGGCCACAAACAGGCTGGACGCAACCTCGTATTCGTCACCCACAGCGGTTGCATCGCCGACTTTGAAACCGCCCTGGGCTTCCCCCACGCCAAGTTTTCCGAGTACGGCAGCGCGCTGTTCGTGCAGGTGCTGGCCAACGGCAAGTTCAAGGCCCTGGGCATCATGAAAAACCAGGACTGGCCTGCCGCGCTTAAATAAATCCACGTCATTCCCTTCCCGCCACTACGGCTTATGTTCAGCAAAAAGACAGCCCTGTTCTGGCATGTTTAGTTGCGTCCTTAATTAAGGTCGTTATGACTATTTCCTGTTATTTAGTGAACGCCGTGACGACTTTCACCATTACTTCATTAATTGAAAAAAACACCATCAGACGTCAAGGAGCGACGTTTTCATGACTCGCCTGAACCCCCTGCCGGTACTCTTGCTGGCCTTCGTCGCGTTTTATCTGTTGCCACTGGGCCTGCACGGTTTGTGGATACCGGATGAAACCCGCTACGCCCAGATCAGCCAGGAAATGCTCCTGAGCGGCAACTGGGTGGCGCCGCACTTCATGGGCATCCGCTATTTCGAAAAACCGGCCGCCGGTTACTGGCTGATCGCCCTGGGCCAGGCCGTGTTTGGCCAGAACCTGTTCGGCGTGCGCATCGCCTCGGCCCTGACCACCGGCTTGAGCGTGCTGCTCGCTTACCTGATCGCCCGTCGCCTGTGGAACGACCCGCGCAAAAGCTTCGCCTGCGCCCTGCTCTACCTGAGCTTTGGCCTGGTGGCCGGGCAGGCGGGGTATTCCAACCTCGATCCGCAATTCACCCTGTGGGTCAACCTGAGCCTGGTGGCGCTGTGGTTTGCCCTCGACAGCAGCACCCTGCGCAGCCGCCTGGGCGCCTGGGCCGTGCTGGGATTTGCGTGTGCCATGGGGTTCATGACCAAGGGTTTCCTGGCGTGGGCGCTGCCGGTGCTGATCGCCGTGCCCTATATGCTCTGGCAACGGCGCCTGGGCGAGTTGCTGCGGTATGGCCCGCTGGCCATCGGCGTGGCCGTGCTGGTGTGCTTGCCCTGGGTGTTGGCGATCCACAACCAGGAACCGGATTTCTGGCGCTTCTTTTTCTGGAATGAACACATCCGCCGCTTCAGCGCCGACAACGCGCAGCACGTGCGACCCTGGTGGTTCTTCCTGCCGATCATGGCGGTGGCTTGCCTGCCGTGGGCCGGGCTGCTGCCCGACACCCTGTACCAGGCCTGGAAAGAAAAGCGCCAACCGGCGATCGCCTTCCTGGCCCTGTGGCTGCTGCTGCCCCTGGGCTTGTTCAGCCTGAGCAACGGCAAGCTGCCGACCTACATCATGCCGTGCCTGCTGCCCCTCGCATTGCTGATGGGGCATACCCTGAGCGAGCTGGTCAGCCAGGGCAAAACCCGCACCCTGCGCCTCAATGGCCTGCTCAACTTCGTGATCGGCATGGCCGCCATGGTCGGGCTGATCTACCTGCAAATCGCCCGGCCGCTGTACAGCAACAGCCATGCCGAGATGTTCAGCCTGTCCCTGGCGTTTATCGTGCTGCTGGGCTGGATCCTTGCCAACCTGCTGCAAAGCGTGCGGCCGCTGACGCTGTGGGCGATGCCGGCCTTGGGCATCGGCCTGCTGGTAGTGCTGCTGCCGTCAAGCATGCCGGCCTACATCGCCGATAACGAAATGCCCGACCAATTTGTGCTGGAGCATCTGGATGAGTTGCAGCACACCCACGCGCTGCTGAGCAATGAACTGGAAAGCGCCAGCGCCTTGGCCTGGCGCCTGCAACGACCCGACGTGGCGCTGTATGACACCGAAGGCGAGTTGCGCTACGGCTTGCAGTACGCCGGTGCGGTCACACGCAAAGTGGAGTTGGAACAGGTTCAGGGCTGGCTCAAGGACGCGCGCCAGCACGGCTCGGTCGGCGTGCTGCTGCGGGTCAACAGCACCAGTGAAATGCGCGAGGCCGGGCAATTGCCGCCCGGAGGCAAACGCTACTACAAGGGCTACCTGGAACTTATCCTCTACCCGCAGGCGCCATGATGCCGGGTTATTTCAAGACCGAACGCGGCGCCCTGCTGCTGTTGCTCGGCGTCTCGGCCCTGCTGCTGCTCACCGGCCTGGGCGCACGTGACCTGTGGGGCCCGGAAACCCGCTGGGCGAATATCGCCTTGCAGATGCTGCAGAGCGGTGACTATTTCGATCCCTATCTCAAGGGCGTGCCCTATTACGACAAACCCCTGCCCTCCTACTGGCTGATCACTGGCGCGGCCCACCTGGTGGGGGGCCTCGGGCCCTGGTCGTTGCGCCTGCCATCGGTGATCGGCGCGTGGTTGAGTGTGTGGCTGGTGTACTTGATCGGCGAACGTTTGTTCCGCAAGGGCACGGGGCTGATCGCCGGCTGGATGCTCGCCACCACGTTCTACTTCCTGTTCTGGGCCCGCGTGGCCACGGCGGATGTGCTCACCGTGTGCGGCGTGCTGGCGGCCGTCGCCTGGTATTGGCGCGGCCCCGACGACACGCGGCTGTGGCGCTACACGGTGTTTTTCCTGTTGCTGGCCCTGACGTCGCTCTTGAAAGGCCTGATCGGCTTTGTGCTGCCCGGCCTGGTGCTGCTGCCGCACCTGCTCGGCGAACAGCGCTACAAGCGCCACCTCAACCTGCGCCTGGTGCTGGCCGTGCTGATCGCCGCAGCGGTGTATGCCGTGCCGTTCGTGCTGTCGCACGTCTACGGCGCACCGACCTATGGCGCGAGCGGCCTGGCCTTGGTATTCCGGGAAAACGTGGTGCGTTTCTTCGACCCGTTCGACCATAGGGGGCCGATCTACACCTACCTGATCTACCTGCCCGCCTACACCCTGCCCTGGACGCCGTGCTGGCTGCTGGGCCTGTGGCTGGCCGTGCGGCACTGGCGTCACACCCCGCCGAACGTGCGCTGGCTGGTGTGGGGCCTGGGCCTGCTGTTTGTGTTCTTTACCGCCAGCGGCAGCCGACGCAGCTACTACGTACTGCCGCTGGTGCCGTTTGCCCAGTTGCTGGCGGCGTGGTGGCTGAGTGAACGCGTGTTGAAAAAGCCCGCCAGCTGGCCGCGCTGGCAGAAGGGTCTGGGGATCGCTGCCGCACTCATGCTGTTGGTCCTCGGCGTGGCCTATCCCTGGTCCAACAGCAATGGCGGCGTGACCCGCTTCGCCGAGGATGTGCAAGCCGAGGCCGTGAAAAGCGCGCCCTGGAACCAATGGCAGATGGTGCTGGTGGAAGTCGACAACAAGGTCCCGATGTACCTGCAAAATGGCGGCAAGCCGTTCTACTACATCGCCGAGACCCAGGACTTTCCCCGCCAGGGTGACACCGCCGCCTTCATGGCCTGGCTGGAAAAAACCAGCGGCCAGACCTTCGACCCGCACCGTACGATCATCGTCGCGCAGTTTTCCAAGGATGATCCGACGCCGCTGGCGTATCTGGGTGCGGATCATCAGGTGATCACGACCCAGCCGGACAATGGCGAGCGGTTGTTTCAGAAGCGTGACGAGGGCAGTGTGGCGTTTATCCCTGCGTCACGCTGATAGCTGTGTATCGAGTGTGCTTGTACCGCGCTGGGCGTGGCGTGGGGACAGTGAGCCGCTGGATCATGGCAAACAGGTTTTCGCGTGAACATGCTTGTCGTGGCCTTATTTCGGTGAAATCACCGCCTCCGCCTCGATTTCGATCAACCACTCCGGCAACGAAAGCCCACTGACAATAATCCAGGACGACGGCGGCGGGTTATGGGGGAAGCGCTCACGCAGCGCCTGGGCGATAAGCTCCTGCCGATCACGTGCGGACTCGACGATATACAGCCGCAGCATTACCACATGGGACAAGTCACCCTCGACCTCCGCCAGGATTTTTTCGATATTGTCCAACGCCGTATCGGTTTGCTCGGCAATGCCTGGACCGACCGTACGCTCCTGGGCATCCACACCTACCTGGCCGGAAAGCAGAATACGCCGGCCATCAGGCACTTCGATGGCTTGGCTGAAGCCGTATTGCAGGGAGTTGAATACGCTCTTGGGATTGATGACCTTGGGTTGCATGACGAGTCCTTGTTGTCGGTAGAAGTGCAAGGCTAACGTTAAAAGTCTTACGTCTCCAGGAGAGGACTTTGGGTGATGAAGATGAGCAGGTCCATCGGACCGCTCTTACGCAGCTTTCGGGTTGCGTCTGATCAACCTCGCCGCCGCCCTTCGCGGGTCGCTGCACATTCAGAGAAGGGGTGTGGAAGCCCGAACTCCCATCATGTGGAAGTGATTAGGGCCGCTGCGCAGCCCAACGCGGGACAAGCCCGCTCACCACAGAGGGAGTTCCCCTGCTTGCTCTTCAACAGGCCGTGATAAATACGCTGACGCTACCAACCGCCCATCGCCAGGCTGAACGGCGAAAACTCCGCGAACTGCCAGCGCAACGCCAACGCCGCCGGGCGGCGGACCACGTGGTCCACGGTCACCGTCCAGAGCCGCTGCGCGCCCTCGAAGCGGGCGACTTCAGGGCCGTCGAGGATCAGCGAGGTATGCCCGGCGATCTGCAGCACATCCCCCGTTTCAAAGTCGATAAACAGCAGCCCCGCCACCGGGTTGGCCGCCAGGTTGCCCAGGGTGTTGAAGAACAGGTTGCCGGCAAAGTCCGGGATGGTCAGCACGTCGCCCTCCACGCGCACGAAGCCGGTATTACCGCCGCGATGGGAGACGTCCACCGAGCGTTCGCCGTCGACCTCCACGTAGCTGGCGACGAAGAAGGTATCGGCGTTGCGGATCATCGCTTGGGCGGCGTCGTCGAGGCCGTCAAGACGCTCGACCCGGGTGCCGGGTTTACGCGCAATCCCATCGACCGGCCGCAGCTGGATGTATTTGGGGCAATTGCCGTAGGTCTGCACCACGTCGACCGACAGGCCCTCGTGATCGAGCGCGCCGATACGCCCATTCATGCGGTTGCGCCGCCGGGTGTTGAGGTCGATACCCAGCAGACCCACGGCAGCGCCCTTGTGCAAGGCGGCGCGGGCCGGGTCGCTGGCAGAGGGCAGGCTGTCAATCTGCAACGTATAAGGGTCGGGAGAGTGGACGAACCCCGGCGCGCCTTCAATCAGGGTCGCCCAGGGAATCCCCTGTTCATCCACCACGCCAAGCACCAGGTAGGGCAACAGCGGATAAAAATCCCGATGCTGCTCCGGCAGGTGATCGCGTATCACCTTGGGCCCGACCACCGCCATGCGCTCGGCCACGCCGACCGCTGCTTGTAACTGCCGTTCGCCGGCATGCCAGGGGGATTGTTCAATAGGGTTCATGGTGATCACCTCCAGTGGGTTGCCCCCATGCTGCGCCTCGCCAGCCAAACGCAGAATACCCAGCCCAGGCAATCCACTGTTACGCCAACTGAAATGCCGGATGCTCACGCAGCGCCGCCACGCAATGATCGACAAAACTGCGCACACGCATCGGCCCATGGCGCCCTTCGCCGTACACCACATGCACCGGCAGGGGCGCTGGCTCATAGCCCTGCAGGACGCGGCGTAACTGGCCGCTGAGCAGATGCTCATGCAGCGGATAGCTCAAGCAACGCACCAGCCCCGCGCCCTGCACCGCCGCATTGATCGTGCCTTGCACCGTGGCGCAACTCAGCCGCGCGCGGGCCTTGAGCTGGCCCCCCTGGAACGCCCAATGCACCGGGTCGGCAGTGGCGATCAGGCGATGCCGCTTGAGGTCGTCCGGGTGTCGGGGTTCGCCGTGCGCCGCGAGGTAAGCGGGACTGGCGCAGAGGATCTGCCGCACGTGCCCGACCGGCCGCGCGATCAGTGAGGAACTGGGCAACTCGCCGACCAGGATCGCCACGTCCAGCCCCTCTTCGTGCAGGTTGGGGTAATAGTCGTGGTAGTGGGCGGTGAGCTGCACCGCCGGATAACGATCCATGTAGCTGGCCAACAGCGGCGCCATCACATAGCGGCTGAACAGCAACGGCATGAACACCCGCAGATTGCCCTGGACCTGTACATGCAAGCCGTTGGCCGAGGCTTCGGCGGCGTCCACGGCGGCCAGCAGCCGCACGCAGTCGGCCATGTAGACAGTGCCCGTGTCGGTAAGGCTGACACCCCGCGTGCTGCGTTGCAGCAACGGTACGCGCAGGCGTGCTTCCAAGCGGGCGATCGCACGCATCAATGTCGGCGCCGAGACCTGGGCTGCACGTGCGGCCGAGGCCAGGCTCGGTTGCTCGGCGAGCGCGGCAAACAGCTGCATATCGCGATAACGCTCCATCAACCGCGCCGCTTCATCGCCGGATTCAAGGCCGTGTCCTGGCCCAGGCGATGGCTGAGGAAATCCACAAAGGTGTGGATCTTGGCCGGCACGCGCGCGCTTTTCTGGAACACCACCTGGATCGGCAACGGGGCCGGCTCGAAGTCCTCGAGGACAATTTCCAGCTCGCCGGCCGCCACCGCCGCCGCGACCTGATAGGACAGCACCCGCGTCACCCCCCAGCCCAGGCGCGCCAGGTTGATCGCTGCGTTGTTCGCCGAGACCACCAGGCGCGGTTCGATGGGCACCGTCAGCGGCTGGCCGGCGTCGACAAACGCCCACTCACTCACCAATCGGCTGGAGGACAGGCCGACGATCTGCGCCGCAGGCAATTGCCCGGGGTGCCGGGGGCGGCCGTGCTGGTCGAGATAGCCGGGCGAGGCGCAGACCACCCGGCGTACCTCGCCCACTTTGATCGCCTGTTGCCCCGGCTCATGCAGATGGCCGATGCGCACAGCCACATCGATACCCTCGTCGGTCAGGTTGACCACCCGATCCACCAGCAAGGCATTGATATTCACCAGCGGAAAACGGTCGAGGTACTCGCCCAGCACCGGCGCCACATACAACTCGCCAAACAGTACCGGTGCGGTCACCGTGAGGTGGCCGCAGGGGATCGAATAACTGCCCGCCGCCGCTTCTTCGGCTTCGTCCAGCTCGGCGAGGATGCGCCGGCAATCTTCGAGGTAACGCTGGCCGGCCTCGGTCAGGTGCAGGCTGCGGGTGGTGCGCGCCAGCAGCTGGGTGCCGATGCGCGCTTCCATGGCGGCGATGGCCCGGGTCACGCTGGGTGGCGAGGTGTTCAGGCGGCGCGCCGCGGCGGCAAAGCCCTCCTCCTCGGCCACCGCCAGGAACACCTGCATTTCGTGAAATCGGTCCATCGATGCGCCTCAGCAACGTTAATGTGATTGCAACCCTACCGCCGTACGCGGCATGCCCACAAATCCTGGCAAGGCCTCGATGCTGGCAAGCCAGGCGCGCACCTTAGGGTAGTCGGCCAGCGACACATTGCCTTCCGGCGCATGGGCCACATAGGTGTAGAACGCAATATCGGCGATGCTCGCCTGCTCCCCCGCCAGGAAGCGGGTTTCGCTCAGTTGCTGCTCCACCAGTGCCAACAAGCCATGGGCACGGCTGATCGCCGCCGCCGCATCCACATCGGCACCGAACACCACGGCCAGCCGTGCGGTGGCGGGCCCGGCGTGCAGCTCGCCGGCGGCCGCCGACAGCCAGCGCTGTACGCGCGCCTGCCCCACCGGGTCGCTTGGCAACCATTGGCCCTTGCCGTATTTCGTGGCGAGGTAGACCAGGATCGCGTTGGAGTCCGCCAGTACGGTGCCGTTGTCGTCAATCGCCGGGACCTGGCCGAAACGGTTGATGGTCGCAGTGAAGTCAGCGCTTTTATGCGCGCCTTGCTTGAGGTCCACCAGGATGAACTCGCTGGGCAACCCCAGCAGGGACAGCATCAGCTCGGCCCGATGGGAATGGCCGGACAAGGGGAAACCATAGAGTTTGATCGCAGGCTGGGACATGTAAGGCTCCAAAGGGTGGGGGTTTGACACCGGCATGTTCCACCGCTGCGCCGACCACTGGAATCACCAGCTTTTACAATCCAGCATTTCAGCGGATGAAACAATCACTCGCCAAACAGTTCGACGATCAACGCAAACAACGTGGTCTTTACCGCACTGTCCAACGTGGTCCAGGCCAACCCCGTGCGCGCCTGGAACGCCCCCAACGCCAGTGGCCGCGACACGCAATTGGCCGGCAACGCCCGCGCGGCCTGCTGCGGCAGTACGCCGACGCCCAACCCGGCGCAGACCAGCGCGAGCATGGTGGTGAACTCGCCCAGTTCGGACGCGATCTGCAAAGGGATGCCCACGGCCTGGATAAATTCGTCGTAGAACCCGGGCGCATAGCGCCGCGCAAGGATGTACACCGGCACGTCGAGCAGGTCGCCGGGCTGGATCGACGCCTGGGCGGCCAGCGGATGATCCATCGGCAGGGCCACGCAGAACGGCTCGCGCAGCACCACGCGGGTTTGCACCCCGGGGTAGGCGGCGGGCAGGCGCATCAGGCCGAAATCCAGGCGATCATTCTTCAGCGCGGCGGCTTGATCGGGGCCGGGCATGTCCTTGAGTTCCAGCTCGATCCGCGGGTAGCGCTGATGCACCGTGCGGATCAACGCGGGTAACAGGTGCGGCAATACCGACGACACAAAGCCCAAGCGCACCCGGCCGATTTCCCCCCGGTTGGACGCCCGCGCCGCCTCCGCCGCCCGAGCGGCCTGGTGCAGGGTCGCCTGGGCTTCGGGCAGGAACACCCGACCGGCATCGGTCAAGGTCACCGAGTGGCGATTGCGGTCCAGCAGGCGTACGCCCAGGCCAGTTTCGAGCAGCTTGATCTGCATGCTCAGGGCCGGTTGCACAATCGACAACTGCGCCGCCGCCCGGCCGAAATGCAGCTCCTGGGCCAGTGCCACAAAGGCGCGCAAGTGCTTGAGTTCCATCGAGCCTCCCCGGTTATCACCGATATTGATCAGCCGATCATAAATAAACATTGGACCTGCGCCCTATACCGGAGTGAAGTTAAGCCCATCAGCCATTGTTTTGATTATCACAAGCGCGCCCGGAGAAACATGCCCATGCAAAGCGTTCTAGACACCTTTCGCCTCGATGGCCGGCTGGCGCTGGTCACCGGTTCCAGTGCCGGTATCGGCCTGGCCATCGCCCGAGCCCTGGCCCAGGCCGGTGCGCGAGTGGTGCTCAACGGGCGTAACCGCAGCACCCTGCGCGACGCCGCCGCGCTGCTGACCCTCGAGGGCCTGGAGGTGCACACCGAGGCCTTCGACGTCACCGACAGCGCGGCGATCCAGGCCGGTGTGGCCGCTATCGAGGAACGCCTCGGGCCCTTGGACATCCTGGTCAACAACGCCGGCATGCAACGCCGTGGGCCGTTGGAAGACTACAGCGAGCAGCACTGGCGCGAACTGATCAGCACCAACCTCGACAGCGCCTTCCTGGTGGGCCAGGCCGTGGCACGGGCGATGATCCCGCGCAAGCGGGGGCGCATCATCAATATCTGTTCGGTGCAAAGTGAATTGGGCCGCCCGGGCATCGCGCCGTATGCGGCGAGCAAAGGTGCGTTGAAGATGCTCACCAAGGGCATGGCCATCGACTGGGGCCCCCACGGGCTGACAGTCAACGGTATCGGTCCCGGCTACTTCAAGACCGAGTTGAACGCCAACCTGGTGGCCAACCCCGAATTCAGCGACTGGCTGGTGCAACGTACGCCGAGCCGACGCTGGGGCGACGTCGCTGAGTTGGCCGGTGCGGCAGTGTTCCTGGCCAGCGATGCCGCGAGTTTCGTCAACGGTCATATCCTCTATGTCGACGGTGGCATCACCGCGTCGCTGTAACCCTGGAGAACCTTATGCACGCCATTGTCTGCCACGCCTCAAAAGACCTGCGGGTCAGCCCCCAGGACGAACCTCACAGCCTGGGCCCCGAGCAACTGCGCGTGCGCATCGCCCGCGGCGGCATCTGCGGCTCGGACTTGCACTATTACCAGCACGGCGGCTTCGGCACTGTGCGCCTGCGCGAGCCGATGGTGCTCGGCCACGAAGTCTCGGCAGTGATCGACGCCGTGGGCTCCGACGCCGGCCGGTTCAAGGTCGGCCAACGCATTGCCGTATCGCCCTCGCGCCCGTGCGGTGCTTGCCGTTATTGCCATCAAGGCCTGCCCAACCACTGCCTGGACATGCGCTTCTACGGCAGCGCGATGCCCTTCCCGCATGTCCAGGGCGCGTTTCGCCAGAGCCTGGTGATCGAGACGCACCAGGCACATCTTTTGGCCGATCATGTCAGCCTCACCGAAGGTGCACTGGCCGAACCGCTGTCGGTGGGGTTGCATGCGATCCAACGGGCCGGCGCGGTATTCGGCAAGCGCGTGCTGGTGACCGGTTGCGGCCCCATCGGCAACCTGCTGATCGCCGGCCTGCGCGCCGCCGGTGCGGCTGAAATCGTCGCGGTGGACCTGTCCGCCAGCGCCCTGGCCTGCGCGGAAAAAATGGGCGCCACGCGCACCCACAACATTGCCGACGGCATCGACGCGCTCAAGCGCTACACCGCCGAGAAGGGTTACTTCGAGGTGATGTTCGAAGTCTCCGGCAGCGCCCAGGCCCTGCGTAACGGCCTGGACTGCATCGCCCCGCGCGGCGTGCTGGTCACTGTCGGCTTGGGCGGCGAGGTGTCACTGCCGCTGAACCTGCTGGTCAGCCGCGAGATCGACCTGCGCGGCACCTTCCGCTTCCACAGCGAGTTTGCCCAGGCGGTGGACTTGCTCAATCGCCAGGTCATCGACGTGCGCCCGGTGATCTCCCACACGCTGCCGTTCGAGCAGGCGGTGCAGGCGTTTGAACTGGCGGCGGACAAGACCCAGGCGATGAAGGTGGTGCTGGATTTTGGCGTGGTGGATCAGCCTTGAACCTGTGACGAGCCCTTCTGGTAAGCAAGATTCTTGTGGCGAGGGCGCTTGCTCCCGTTGGGACGCGAAGCGGCCCCAGCTCTTATCAAACTTAAAATAACTCACTGATTTTAAAGGGTTAAAGTTTCACACTGAAGTCTTGAGCCCTGCATAAATAATTTCAGGCGAGCGCATTCTTGTGGTGAGCGGGCTTGTCGAATCGTCGCACCGCCCGCGTTGGGCTGCGCAGCAGCCCCAAAACCAGGCGCAGAGGAGTGTCTGATACACCACATTTGTCTTCATCAGGGGCGCTTCGCACCCCAACGCGGGCGGTGCGACGATTCGACAAGCCCGCTCGCCACAGAGGTCCCAGTTTGCTGCGCGACAGCGCGGCGCCGAAGACGGGGTGGGGCCTCCATCACCACAGAAAACCCCTTCGCCAAATGAACGCTTAGCGCTCTTGCAAGCGCTCACGCAAAAAACGGTGGCTCCTGGAAAACAACCGCCGATACGTCAGCAACACCGCCCCCACCGTACCCAACGCCGACGACGCGGCAATCAGGAACATGATCACGATCTGATAGCGCACCGCGTCCACCGGGCTTTCCCCCGCCAGCACCTGGCCGGTCATCATGCCGGGCAGGCTGACAATGCCGACCACGGTCATCTGGTTCAGGGTCGGGATCATCCCCGCGCGTACCGCCTGGCGGATCGCTTCCTGCGCCGCCTCCCAGCGTGAGCCGCCGAGGGCCAGGATCATCTCGATGGTGTTGCGCCCCGAGGTCAGTTCCTGGGTCATGCGTTCGATCCCCAGGGACACGCCGGTCAGGGTATTGCCGAGGATCATGCCGAGGATCGGAATCGCGTACTGCGGCTCGTACCACGGGTGGATGCGGATCACCGCAAACAAGCCCACTGCCGTCACCAGCCACGAACTGCCCCACACCGACAGGATGCTGTCGACCCTTTGCCCACGGTACGTCCTGCGCCCGCGCCCCGCCGCCGACAACCCGGCGATCAGGGTCATTGCGCCCATCAACGGCAGCACCACATACCAGTAGGCGAACGCGAACACCCAGCCCAGCAGGTAACCGATGGCCAACAGTTGCACCACGGTACGCACCGCCGCCCACAGCAACTGGCGGCCCAGGCCCAGGCGCAGCAGCAGGGAGAGCGCACCGTTGACCAGGATCAGCGAAGCGGCGATGCCCATGTCCAGGGCGGTGAGGTTTTGATAATTCATGGCTGGGTCGCCTCGCTCAACACGCCGGCACTCATGTGCAAGTGGATGTCGCTCATGCGCCGCGCCTGATCGAGGTCATGGGACACCCAGACATAGGCGCGGGCGTTGTCGCCGGCAAACCAGGCGCTGATCAGCACTTCCACGTCGCGGGATGAGGTGGGGTCGAGGGCAGCGGTGGGTTCGTCCAGCAGCAGCACCTCGGGGTTGAGTTGCAGGGTGCGGATCAGCGAGACCACCTGGGCCTCGCCGCCCGAGAGGTCCAATGCGTTCCTGGTCAAAAAATCGGCTGCCTTGCCGGCATGCCCCAGCAACGCGGTCACCGCTTGCGGGTCGAAGCGGCGCTGGCGCAGGGTCTTGAGGCTGAAGGGAAAGCGCAGGTTGTCCTCCACCGTGCCTTCGAGCAGCGCGGGGCGTTGGGAGAGGTAGCTGATATGGCTGCGGTAATGGGGAATCTCGGCATTGGCAATCGGCTGGCCGTTCCACAGGACCTGCCCGCTGGTGGGCGCATCCAGCAGCGCCAATGCCCGCAGCAATACGCTTTTGCCGGAACCGGAAGCGCCGGTGATCGACACGCGGTCGGCGCGGTTCAAGGTGAAATCCGTGGGCTGCAGCAACGGCACCTGCCGGCGTTCGTCCATGCGCGTGAGGGCGCGGGTTTCGATCAGTGCACTCATGGACGCGGTGTTCCTCTTAAACCTGTTGGGCGCAATGGTGCGGCAGGCGCGGGAAGTTTTCATGAAAAAATTCAAACTATCGCCACCCACGTCGTTCAGAACTTCAGGTTCAACGTTAAGTAGGAGACGACATGCAATACCGACAACTGGGCCATTCGGGCCTGCTGGTATCCGAAATCATCCTCGGCACCGTGCCCTTTGGCGGTAGCGCCGAGTTTGAAAAATGCGGATCGGTAGACGTGCCCCAGGCCAGGCGCATGTTCGATATCGCGTTCGACGCCGGGGTGAATATGGTCGACACCGCCGACCTCTACTCCCACGGACTGGCCGAAGAAGTGGTCGGCAAAGCCTTGGGCGACAAGCGCAACGATATCCTGCTGGCCACCAAGGGCCGTAGCCCCGTGGACAACAACCCGAACAACTCAGGCTCGTCGCGCTATCACCTGATTCGCGCGTGCGAAGCGAGCTTGAAGCGCCTGGGCACCGACCATATCGACCTCTACCAATTGCACAATTGGGACGGCATGACCCCCATCGAGGAAACCCTCGAAGCCCTGCGGCTGTTGGTTGGCTCAGGCAAGATCCGCTACTTTGGCACCAGCAACTTCACCGCCTGGCAGATGATGAAAACCCTCGGCAAGGCCGAATTGCACGGCATGCTCAAGCCCATCACCCAGCAGATCTACTACACCCCGGAATCCCGCGAGGCCGAGTACGAGTTACTGCCCCTGGCCCTGGACCAGCACGTGGGGACGCTGGTGTGGGGGCCGATGGGCGAAGGCCTGCTGACCGGTTCCACCCGGCGCGGGCAGCAGCCACCGGCCAATACCCGCCAGGGCAGCGGCTGGCCCGAACCCTACGTGCATGACCAGGAACGTGCGCTGGACATCATCGAGACCCTCGCCGCCGTGGGCGATGAACAGGGCGTGTCGGTGGCGCGCACCTGCCTGGCCTGGCTCAAGGACCGTCCGGGAATTACCTCGCTGATCGTCGGCGCCCGCACGGAAGCGCATCTGCGTGACAACCTGGCGGCCACGGAATTGAAACTCACCGATGAACAGTTCTCGCGTATTGAAGCGGTGACACGGCGCCAACCGTTGTACCCGTACTGGCATCGTTTTACTGCCGGGATTGATCGCTTCGACCCGGCAGAACGGCCGTTCCTGGCCGAGCACCAGAAGACCATGGATGCACGCAAGGACAAATAATCCAGAACAGCGTACCTGTGGCGAGGGAGGTGCCACTACCTCTTCGACGTAGCGCTGTCGCGTAGCAAACTGGGACCTCTGTGGCGAGCGGGCTTGTCGAATCGTCGCACCGCCCGCATTGGGGTGCGAAGCGCCCCTGATGGAGACAAATGTGGTGTATCAGACACTCCTCTGCGCCTGGTTTTGGGGCTGCTGCGCAGCCCAACGCGGGCGGTGCGACGATTCGACAAGCCCGCTCACCACAAGAATGCACTCGCCTGAAATTATTTATGCAGGACTCAAGACTTCAGCGTGAAATTTTATCCCTTTAAAATCAGTGAGTTATTTTAAGCTTGATAAGAGCTTGTTCCCTCACCACAGGTTACTTTTGCCCCTTTCTACGTCTTCACTGACTGGCATGAGGGCAAATCCCCCTCCCACATTTAATCCCGTCCCCCCCAAAAAAGGAGTACGGCTTCGATCCCAAGCCCGATTTGCAATCAAACGCCGCAGTGCCTATATTTCCCGCCTGGCGCTCTCTACGCCACCTTCCGCGGAAAGGGCTGCGCCCAGGACAATGAAGCTCTACCTCATTTCTACGACTCCCAACCTTAAAGCGGAAAAGGTTTGTGCAAGGAGATCGTATGTCGCAACGCCCCGTATCCTCCAACACCGATGGCCGTCTCAACCTTGAGCAGCAGCGCAAGCGCGCCAAGGAACTGTTGCGCCATCTGAAAGCCCAGGACCCCGGCGCCACCCTGTCCCAAGCCCAATGGCAGATCGCCAGGCAACTGGGCTTCAGCAGTTGGCCCAAGCTCAAGGCCCATGTCGACGCCATTGATTTCGCCGCCCGCCATCCCGACTTTGCCGCCAGCGACGAAGCACGCACCACCCACTGGCGCTGCGGCAATGACATTGCCCACAGCCTCCAGGTGGCCGGGTTCAAGGGCCGCTTCCAGATGCTCACCGACCCGCTGTGCATGGGCCCGGTGCGCGACGTCCCCGCCGCAGAATTCCGCGCCCTGCGCAGCGCGTTCATCAGCCAGGCCTTTGCCCTGCCCTTAGCGGACGTCACGCGCCGCGTCGACGATGAATACGATCAGCTGGAAACCTTGGCCAATGCCGAGCACAGCGTGCTGTGGTGCGAGGCGGACGCCTATGACCAGTTGTTCCTGATGCGTGCCCTGGCCGGCCTGGAGGAGGCACCGTCCAGGCTGGAGCTGATCGAGGTGGATCGTATTCCCGGTGTCGAGCGTTTTATCGGTATCGGCCAACTGGCGCCCGATGTATTGGCGTGGCTCTGGCCACAGCGGCGCCTCATCGGTGACGATGCCGTGCACCTGGCCAAACAGGCCTGGTCGGCCTATTGCGACAGCTCACCGACCCGGCTGGCGGCGCTTGCCCATGGCCAACACCCCGCCCTGCCGTTGCTGGCGCCGGCGCTGTTGCGTCAGTTGCAGGAGTTACCGGGCACCCAGGACGGCCTGTCGCTGACCGAACGCCTGGCCCTGACCTACCTCGCCGAAGCCGGGCCGCTGCCGTTTGGCCGTGTGTTCGCCGAGCTGATGGCCAGGCGCGACCCGCTGCCGTTCCTCGGGGACATGATGTTTCATGCGCTGTTGCGGCCGTTGATCGATGGCGAGCAGCCGTTGCTGACGGAAACCGAGACGCATCTGGACTGGCCCCGCCGCACGTTGTCGCTGACCCCCTTGGGCTATAGCGTGCTCAACGGACAGGCGTACTGGCTCGACCATGCCAGCCACGAACGCTGGGTGGGCGGTACATGCATCAGGCCCGGCCAACCGCACTGGATGATTGATGAGGCCCTGCGCCCCCAGTACAGAACACCGTAAAAAACAGCCCGCCGTGCATCACCCACGGCGGGCTTTTTCACAACCGCCGGCGCTTACGGCAACGGCTCGAACTTCAATGCGCTCAAGCTCTGCACCTTGTCCTCGCGGACCATCTTGTATTCGGTGTTCGGGCCGATCCAGCGGTCCCAGATCGCATCGATCTCCCCGGCCTTCTCCATCGCCATCAACGACTCATTGACCTTGGCCAGAAACGCCGGCTCATCGCGGCGCATGCCGGCACCGATCGGTTCGAGGGCCATCGGCTCCTTGGCCAGGGCCAGTTCGACACCACTGGCCTTGGCCTGGTTGACCAGTTTCAGCGCGGTCATGGTGTTGGTCACCAGGCCCACCACCTTGTTCTGTTGCAACGCCATGTAGGCCGAGCCGGTGTCCTGGAAGGTCACCGGGGTGGCCCCGGCAAGGCGGATCGACTGCTCGGAGGTGGAGCCCTTGGTGGAGCTGATGCGCTTGTCCTTGAAGAAGCTTTTCGGCTGGTCGGCATTCGCCGCGCGCACCACCAGGGTTTCCTTGGCGATGTAGTACGGGTCGCTGAACTGGATCTGTTCGGCGCGGGTCTTGGTGTAGGCCAGGTTGGCGAAGATCACGTCGACGCGACCCATTTTCACTTCGGGAATCCGCGCTTCAACCGACAGCGGCTTGAGTTCCAGGGCCACGCCCATGGTCTTGGCCAGGGCCTTGCACAGGTCCACGTCCATGCCCACCAGCTCGCGGGTTTTCGGGTCCGGCGCGGAGAATGGCGGCACGTCGGCGTAGACGCCGCAGCTCAGGGACTGCTTGGCCAGGATGTCGCTCAACTGGTCGGCCTGTGCGACGGCGATCGCCAATGGCCCCAATGCCAGTGCGGTAAACAGATGCTTCATACCCATGGGAAATCTCCAGAAAGTTGGACCAGCAAAAATGGCAGAGGGAGCAAAGCCGCCGCAGCTCAATGGGCCCGCAGGTCGGCGATAAAACGTTGCGCTCGCGGGTGCGAAGGCTGGGTGAAGAACGCATCGGGGCTGCTCTTTTCCAGAATCTGCCCCGCGTCCATAAACCAGATGGTGTCGGCCACTTCGCGGGCGAAGTTCATCTCGTGGGTCACGCACATCATGGTCATGCCGTCCTTGGCCAGGCCCTTCATCACGCTCAGCACTTCACCGACCATTTCCGGGTCGAGGGCGCTGGTGGGCTCGTCGAACAGCATCACCGGCGGTTCCATCGCCAATGCCCGGGCAATCGCCACGCGCTGCTGTTGGCCGCCGGACAACTGCGCCGGGTAAGCACCGGCCTTATGGGCCAGGCCGACGCGGTCGAGCAATTCCATGGCCTTTTGTTTGGCAGCGGCGCCCTTGAGGTTGCGCAGCTTGTTCGGCGCCAGGGTGATGTTTTCCAGCACCGACAGGTGCGGGAACAGGTTGAAGCTCTGGAACACAAACCCCACGCGGCTGCGCAGGCGGTTGATCTGCGCGTCGGTGCCGTGCACGTCCTGGCCATCGAACAGGATCTGGCCGGCCTGGATGTCTTCCAGGCGGTTGACCGTGCGGATCAGCGTCGACTTGCCAGAACCCGAGGGGCCGCACAGCACCACCACTTCACCGGGTTGCACCTCGGCGGTGATGTCGGTAAGCGCCTGGTACTCGCCGTACCATTTATTGATTTTCGAAAACATGATCATTGGATGCATGAGCGCAGCCCTCTTCAATTATCGGTGGTCAGCAACGGACCGCCCGCCACGGTTTGCCCGCCATCGCCCAGGCGCTTGCGGGCAATGCGTTGCTCCACCCAACCGGCCAGGCGGGTCAGGCCGAAACACAGCAGGTAGTAGATGATCGCCAGGATGAAAAACACCTGGAACGGCTTGGTCAGCAGCTGGTTGTTGACCTGGTTGGCGGCGAAGGTCACTTCCTGCACGTTGATCACGTAGCCCAGGGAGGTTTCCTTGATGATCGAGATGAACTGGCTGATCAGGCTCGGCAGCGCGTTGTACAGCGCCTGGGGCAGGATCACCCAGACCGTGGTGCGCACATAGCCCAGGCCCAGGGCGCGGGACGCCTCGTACTGTCCGGCCGGCAGCGCCTGGATGCCGCCGCGAATGATTTCGCACAGGTAGGCGCTCTGGTAGATCACCAGGGTGCAGAGCATGGTCATGAAGCCGGTGATGTTATGGCCGATCAGCAACGGCACCAGGAAGTAGGTCCAGAAGATCACCATCAGCAACGGGATGCCACGCAGCACGTAGACCCACACTGTCGCGACCCAGTACAAACCCTTCCACGGCGACACCCGCGCCAACGCCAGCAGCAGGCCGAACGGGAACGCCAGCAGCAACGCCAGCGCCGCCAGGATCAGGGTACTGACCAGGCCACCCAGCGGGCCGTGGGGGTATTGGCCGATCAGGAACAGCGTCCAGTTCTGCTGCACGATTGAAAACATATCGAACATCGCGGTCTACCTCGCCAGGGCTTTGCTGAAGTGACGGGCGAGCAATGCCCCGGCGCCCATCAGCAGCAGTGAAAACACCAGGTAGAAAACCGTGGCCACCAGGTACGACTCAAAGGTGCGGAACGTGTAGTTCTCCACTTCGCGGCTGGCGTAGGTCAGTTCCATCACGCCGATCGCCATCGCCAGGCTGGTGTTCTTGAACAGCAGCACGGTGTGGTTGATCAGCGACGGCAGGCAGTTGCGCACGCCCTGGGGCAGGATCACGTAGCGCATCGAACGCACGTAGCCCAGGCCCAGGGCCCTGGACGCTTCGGTCTGCCCGGCGGGAATGGCGCGCAGGCCGCTGCGCATGTCTTCACAGAAATACGCAGCCTGGCACAGGCCCAGGGCGATCACCGAGAACAGGTATTCAGTGTTGTGGTTGGCCAGCCACAGTTGCGTGGACTCGCCAAGCAGCGTCGGCACGCCGAAGTACCACAGCATCAGTTGCACCAGGGTCGGCACATTGCGGTGGTACGACACATACCCCGCCACCAGGCGGTCGGCCAGCGTGTTACCGGTCAGGCGCACCGTGACCAGTGTCAGCGCCAGCAGCATCGCCAGCAGCCAGGCGAACAGCGCCAGCTGCAAGGTCATTTCGATGCCCTTGACGATCAGCTCGGCATACTCGCCTTGCAGAATCGCGGCCAAATCGAAGTCTTGCTTCATGGTCAATCCCTATCGGCATTGGGCTAGGGCAGAAATCAAAATCACCCGGCGTGGCCGTGGCGGGATGCAGCGCTGACGGATCGATCCGTTCTTTTGCCGGGGCTCGGATTCAGCCCTGGTAGTCCTGGGGCCGGGCGGTGGAAAGCCCGCCCGGCACCTGCAAGGTCGGGGTGATTTCCATGTGCCCGATGTTGACCGCAATCGGCGCGGCAATCGCGAAGGCGATGGCATTGGCGATGTCCTCGGCCTGGGGCAATTCAAAGCCCTCGACGAAGCGCTTGTAGGTGGCTTCGGAATCGCCGTGCACGTGGGCAAAAATATCCGTGGCTACCCGACCCGGGCAGATCTCGGTGACCCGCACGCGCTTGCCGAACGCATCGATGCGCAACTGGCGCGAAAGCATGCTCACGGCGGCCTTGGTCGCGTGGTAGGTGGAGTTGCCGCCAAAGTTGTAGGCCGCCGCAATCGAACTGATGTTGATGATGTGCCCGCAGTCGCGCTCGACCATGCCCGGCAGCGCCAGGCGCGCCAGGTGCAGCACGGCGCGCAGGTTGACGTCGATCAGCAGGTCGATGCCGTCGGCGTCGGCCTTGAGCAGGGAGCCAGGCTTGTCGACGCCAGCGTTGTTGACCAGGATGTCGAAGGTGTTTTCGGCGAACAGTCTGGTCAGCCCGGCAAGGTCGGTGACATCGACGGCATGGGCGATGCAGCCGGTCCTGGCCGCCAGTTCCTGCAACTTGTCGGCGCTGCGGGCCAGGGCATGCACCTGCACGCCTTCCTGGCACAGGCGCTCGACAACGGCGGCGCCGATGCCGGAGGAAGCTCCGGTGACCAGCGCGGTTTTGTAGTCGGAAAATGGCATGGGGTGGTCCTTGTGCTACGGGTTATGGTTCGACTCTATCCAGCCTTCGGGCGCTGGACCAAGACGCAATGGTTGTGTGGCGATAAGGCCTGCTTATGACGCGGCCAGCAGCTGGGAAATCGGCGTGATGCGACCGCCCAGTTGCTCGATTTCGGCGCGAATGGTGCGCGCCAGTTCGACCGCGCCGGGGGTGTCGCCATGCAGCAGGATCGAATGGGCCGGCACCCGCAGCACCTTGCCGCTGAGGGCGGTCACGGTGCCCTCCTCCAGTAACTGCCGCACCCGGCGCAGCACCGCTGCCGGCTCCTTGATCACCGAACCGTCGACCTTGCGCGGCACCAGCAGGCAATCGTCGTCATAGGCGCGGTCCGCGAGAAACGTGGTGGCGACGCGCAGGCCGCACTTCTCGGCCGCGCCCTCGATGGCGCGGCTGCTGGAGGAGCTGATGATCAGCGTCGGGTCAAACGCCGCCACCGCCCGCACCAACGGCTCCGCCAGCGCCGCATCGGCGGCGGCCATATTGCCCAGGGCGCCGTGGAAGCTCATATGGGTCATGGGATGGCCGTTGACCGCCGCGATCCCGGCGAGCGCGCCGAGCTGGTAGATCACATGGGCGGCGAGTTCCTTGATCTCGATGTTCATCTGCCGACGGCCAAAGCCCATCAGGTCCGGGAAGCCCACATGCGCCCCCAGGTCGATGCCGCCGGCCTTGGCCAGGCGCACCGTGTTGTCCATGATCAACGGGTCGCCGGCATGGAAACCGCAGGCGACATTGGCCGATGAAATCAGGTGCATCAGCGCCTCATCCTCGCCCATGCGCCACGGGCCGAAGCCTTCGCCGAGGTCGGCGTTCAAATCAATCTTCATGCGGGGTACTCCACACCAAGGAAGGCTTCGCCGTAGCCGACGGTGGTGCCGCACGGCACGCGCACATCGACGACCCGTGCGGCGCGGGGCGCGCGCAAGGGCAACAGCAACTCACCCACTTGCAGCAGCGCGACCAGTTGCCCGGCGCTGAGCTGATCGCCCACCGCCACGAACGGTTGATCCAGTTGGGGGTGGGTCAGCAGCAAGCGGCCCAGGCCGGTGGTGCGCAGCACCTGGTCTTCAACCACGGCCACGGCAGGCGCCGCAACAGCGCCGGCCGAGGCGCCGCGCTTGAGCGTCAGGTGCACACCGGGGCGGCTCATTTCGGCACCGGCCAGGTGGTGCTCCTTGAGCCACAGCGCCAATTGGCGAATTTCCTCAAGGGTCATGCTTTCACTCCTTCACGGTGCAGTTCCAGCAGGCGGCTGACTTCCCGCAGATACGCGCGATTGGTTTCCAGGGCCTCGACGGCCTCCAGGTAGCTGCACTCGATAAAGCGCACCTTGCCGCCGATGGGCGCCTGGCCCAGGCGCCACAGGTCGGCCTCGATCACACTGCCGAACTTGGGGTAGCCGCCGCTGGGCTGGGCGTCACGCATCTGGATGATGGGCTGGCCGCCGTGGGGCACCTGGATCACCCCCGGCACGATGCCGTGGGAGCGAATTTCCATCGGTGCAATGGGCAGCAGCGGCTGGCCTTCCATTCGGTAGCCGTAGCGATTGCTCTGGGTGGTGATCTTCCATTCACCGGCCCAGAACGCCGCGCGGGAGGCCTCCTGGAAGCGCTCGTATTCGGCGGCGGGCAACACGCGCATGGCAGGCACCCCATCAACCTGCAACGGCAGCGCCAGGCCTGGCGCCAGCACCCCAACATCCAGCGGCAACGGGCTGATACCGGGGTGCAGTGCCCCCAGCCGATCACCCTGTTGCAGGGCGCGGCCGTCGAGGCCACCGAACTCGCCGCGCAATTGAGTGCTGCGCGAACCCAGCACCGACGGCACATCCACCCCGCCCGCCAAACACAGATAGGCACGGCTGCCAGACGTCGGATAGCCCAGGTTCAAGACCTGGCCTTCGCGGCCCTGGCACACCCAGTTCGGTGGCAAGGGCTGGCCGTCCAGGGTGGCGTCGCAAGCGGCGCCGGTCACCGCAAAGGCACAGTCCTGCAGCAGCCGTACCTCGAACGGGAACAGCGGTATTTCAATCGCGGCGGCGTCTTCGGGATTGCCCAGCAACAGGTTGCCCAAGGCCAGGGCCAGGTGGTCCATGGCGCCCGATGTGCCCACGCCATAACCCAGGCTGCCGAAGCGGCCGAAGTCCTGCACGGTGGCCAGGGCGGTGGCCGATAAAATCTCGATCATCGAATGATCCTCTCGATGCGCAAGCGCAGGAAATCACCCGGCCGCAAGATCGCGGGCGGGGTTTGGGCGGGGTCGAAAAACGCCATTTCAGTGCGGCCGATGGTGTTCCAGCCGCTGGGGCCGGCCGAGGCGGACACCCCGGTCTGCACCCCGCCGATGGACACCGAGCCCGCCCCGATAGTCAGCACCGGCACCTGGCGCCGTGGCGTGGCCAGGCGCGGGTCCATGCCGCCGAGGTAGCAATAACCGGGGTGGCTGCCCAGGGCGTACACCGGGTACAGCGGTTCGCAGTGCAGGTTGGCGATGGTCTCGATATCCAACCCGGTGTGGGCGATCACGTCCGCCATATGCGGGCCGAACTCGCCGCCGTACACCACCGGCAATTCGACAATGCGCCCCTCCAGGGGCAGCGGCTGGCTCTGTTCCCAGGCTTCCAGCAGGCGCTGGCACAGGCCGTTCAGTTCACGGGGCGGCGTGAGGAAGGTGAGCATCAGGTTGTTCATGCCGGGCACGGCTTCGTGGATCTCGGGCCATTCGCCGGCTTGCAGGGCCAGGCGCCAGATGCGCTGCTGCGGGGCCAGGTCCAGTTCGCCCGGCGCCTCGAACAGCAAGGCGCTGGAGCCCAGCAGGCTGATGACAGGGGCGGTGTTCATGTCGGACTCCTTTGCTGCAACCAGCGCTCAAGGTGATGAATATCGACGCCGCCGGCGCAGAACGCCGGGTCATCCAGAATCTCGCGGTGCAAAGAAATGTTGGTGCTGATGCCCTCCACGACCATCTCGCTCAGGGCCAGGCGCATACGCGCCATGGCGTCTTCGCGCGTAGCGCCGTGGGTGATGACCTTGGCCACCATCGAGTCGTAGTACGGCGGCACGCGGTAGCCGGTGGTGACATGGGAATCGACCCGCACACCAAAGCCGCCGGGCACTTCCCAACGCTGGATCAGGCCGGGGGTCGGCATGAAGGTCAGCGGGTCCTCGGCGTTGATGCGGCACTCCAGGGAGTGGCCGTTCAGTTGAACGTCCTCCTGGCGCACGCTGAGCACTTCACCGCGGGCCATGCGCAGTTGCTGCTGGACGATGTCGATGCCGGTGGTCATCTCGGTGACCGGATGCTCCACTTGCAGGCGCGTGTTCATCTCGATGAAGAAGAACTCGCCGTCCTCATACAGAAACTCGAAAGTGCCCACGCCGCGATAGCCGATGCGGCGGCAGGCCTCGGCGCAGCGTTCGCCGACCGTGGCGATCAGCGCGGGATCGATGCCCGGCGCCGGCGCTTCTTCCAGGACTTTCTGGTGGCGGCGTTGCAGGGAACAGTCGCGGCAGCCGAGCCAGATCGCATGGCCATGGGCATCACACAGCACCTGGATTTCCACGTGCCGGGGGTGGCCGAGGAATTTCTCGATATACAGTTCAGGGTTGCCGAACGCCAACCGCGCTTCTTCGCGAGTGAGACCTATGGCCGCCAACAACTCGGCCTCTGCCTGCACCACGCGCATGCCGCGACCGCCGCCGCCACCGGCGGCCTTGACGATCACCGGGTAACCGATGTCGGCGGCGATGGCGAGGATGCTCGCATCGTCGCTCGGCATGCTCGAATCCGGCCCCGGCACGCACGGCACACCGGCTTCACGCATGGCGCGCTTGGCTGCCACCTTGTCGCCCATGGTGCGAATGCATGCGGCGCTCGGCCCGATAAAGGTCAACCCGGCCGCTTCGATGCGCTCGGCAAACCCGGCGTTTTCCGACAGGAACCCGTAACCGGGGTGGATCGCCTGGGCACCACTGACCCTGGCGGCAAACAGCAGCGCCGTCTGGTTCAAGTAGCTCAGGCCCGGTGCGGCCGGACCGATGCACAGCGACTCATCGGCGTTTTGCACATACTGCGCATGGCGGTCCGCTTCGGAGTGCACCGCCACGGTCTTGATACCCAGGCCGTGGCAGGCACGCGCAATGCGCAGGGCGATTTCGCCACGGTTGGCGATCAGCACTTTGTCGAACATTGAATTCACCTGAATAACGAATACGCGTGGGGGTCAACCGAGCCGGAAGAGGGCCTGGCCCGCTTCGACTTCGACGCCGGCCTGGGCAAGAATCTCAACCAACTTGCCGGCAACCTTGGCCTTGACCGGATGGAACATCTTCATCGCCTCGATCACCGCCACGGTCTGGCCGGCTTCGATCGCTTGGCCCACGCTGACGAACGGCGCCTCACCCACGGCGGGCGTCAGGTGCAGGACGCCATAGAGGCTGGCCTTGATCTCCACGGCGGAGCTGGCCACGGGGGTTGCGGGTGTTGGCGCTGCGGTCACGGCCGGCGCGACGCTGGTGATCACCTGACCTGCCTGCTTGAACAGCCGCAGCGTGCTGTCACCTTCGGTCAGGCTCAGTTCCAGCAGATCGGATTCGGCCAGCAAATCCATCAACCCCTTGATACGTGCTGAATCCATGTATGGCCCCTGCCTGTCGAGCGTGTCTTGAGTGGATGGGCCCAATCTACCGAGCCCCTCGAAAAGCGGCCAAGACGCTTTGGCTTTGGGGTGATAAGCCGACCTTATGACCGCTCAAATCAGGCTGCCACGCATCTTCGCCACCAGCTCCAGCAGGATCGCCTTGACCGCCTGGGCCGGCACCGACAACGGCAAATGCCCCGACAGGCACAGCGCCAGCGGCGCCTCCACCTCGGGTTCGACGATGCGGCACATGTGCACCGAAGTGGCCGCCACCATCACCCGCGCCGACGACTCCGGCAGGATGGTCGAGCCGAAATGGTCAGCCACGGCGGCGGTCAGCGTGGTCGAGGATTCAATTTCGGCCACCACCCGCGCACTCAGGCCGATGCGCAGGAAGGCTTCGTCCACCAGCCGACGCATCACGTTGTAGGGACGCGGAAGCAGCATGTCCATGTCGGCCAGTTCGGCCAGGGGCACTTCTTCACGCGTGGCAATCGCCGGGTCGGCACTCACCAGGTACAGCGGCTCGCGCAACAGCGAGACAAAACTCAGGCCATGCACCTCGCGCCCGCCATACAGCACGGCCATGTCCATACGGCCGTTCATGATCAGCTCGCTCAAGGTGGTACCGAAATTTTCATTGAGGTACAGCAGGATGCCAGGGTGGCGCTCACGCACGGTGCGCAGCAACGGCAACGACAGCGCCGACGCCGCAGTACCCGGCGCCAGCCCCACCGACACCTGCCCGGACAACGCCTGGCCGGTGGCATTGATATCGCTCTGGGCCTGCTCGCACTGGCGCAAAATAATCTGCGCATGCCCATACAGCACCTTGCCCGCCTCGGTCGGCGTGACGCCGCGCTTGGTGCGAATCAACAGCTGCTGTTGCAGCTCGGCTTCCAGGGTTGCCAGCTGTTGGCTCAACGCCGGTTGCGCCACATGCAGTACATCGGCGGCCTGGGTCATGCTGCCGATGTCGACCAGTTTCACGAAATACTTCAATCGGCGCAGGTTCAAAATGGCGATGCTCATGTAATGGACAAGTGATGCCTTAAATGTGGGAGGGGGCTTGCTCCCGATGAGGCAGTGTCAGTTGATGCATCTGTGACTGACATACTGCTATCGGGAGCAAGCCCCCTCCCACATTTGGTTTTGCGTACACCTGGCAGGTTTGCAAAAGACAGGCCATCCGTATAACCAGCCATAAGGCTTTGCTATGGCTGTCCCTGATCTCCGATCCAAGGCACCCGCCCGGAGCAGCCAGGACTGGACGCACCGCAACAGTGCAACCCCAGCCATAAGCACTGCCTATCAAACCAGAACGAACTCATCTTATGGCGCCCTTCCCCGCGCCTCGTACTGTGGCCCCTGTCAACGCCATCAACGAGGAACGCCCGTGACTGCCTCCCGCATCGCCGCCCGTGTGCAACGCATCAAACCATCGCCCAGCAGCGCCGCGTCCGACCGCGCCAACGAGCTGCGTCGCCAGGGCCAGTCCATCATCAACCTGGTGGTGGGCGAGCCGGATTTCGATACGCCACCCAACATTCGCCAGGCCGCCAGTGCCGCCATCGAGCGCGGTGAAACCCGCTACACCCAGAACGCCGGTACCCCGGAGCTGCGCCAGGCCATCGTCGACAAGCTGGCACGGGAAAACGCCCTGATCTACACCGCCCAGCAGGTGCTGGTGACCAGCGGCGCCAAAAGTGCGATCTTCAACGCCTTCGCCGCCACTCTCGGCGCCGGCGATGAGGTGCTGATCCCGGCGCCGTACTGGGTGTCGTACCCGGACATGGTGCTGGCCTGCGAAGGCGAGCCTGTGACCCTCGCCTGCCCGGAACACAACGGCTTCAAGCTGACCCCAGGCCAGCTGCGCGCGGCGATCACCCCGCGTACCCGCTGGCTGCTGCTCAACTCCCCCAGCAACCCCACCGGCGCCAGCTACAGCCACAGCGAATTGCGCGCCCTGGCCGATGTGCTGCTGGACTATCCCCATGTGCTGCTGATGACCGATGACATCTACGAGCACATCCGTTTCGACGGCCTGGACAACCCGCATATCCTCGCCATCGAGCCGGCCTTGAGCGAGCGCAGCCTGGTGGTCAACGGCGTGTCCAAGACCTACGCCATGACCGGCTGGCGCATCGGTTACGCCGCCGGCCCCGCCGACCTGATCGGCGCCATGGCCACCCTGCAATCGCAGTCCACCAGCAACGCCTGCTCGATCAGCCAGGCAGCGGCGGTGGAAGCGCTCAACGGCGACCAGAGCTTCGTCAAGCAAAGCGTGTTGGTCTACCAGCAACGCCGCGACCGCTGCCTGGAGCTGCTCAATGCCATTCCCGGCCTCAGTTGCCGCAAGCCCGATGGTGCGTTCTACCTGTATGTGAATTGCGCTGGCCTGCTGGGTAAAACCACGCCCGAGGGCAAGGTGCTGCACACCGACAGCGACGTCGTGATGTACCTGCTGGAAAGCCAGGGCGTGGCGGTGGTGGCCGGCACGGCGTATGGCCTGGCGCCGTTTTTCCGTATGTCGATCGCCACCGCGATCGCTACTCTCGACCAGGGCTGTGCACGCATCGCCACCGCCGTCACCGCGTTGCGCTGAGGGCCGACCATGACCGTGGCAGCCCACCCGCCCTTGAGTTTCCAGCAAGCCTTGCTGGCCATGCTCGGCATCTCCCTGGTGCTGATGCTCTCGGCACTCGACCAGACGGTGATCGGCAACGCCTTGCCGAGCATCGTCGCCGAACTCGATGGATTTGAACTCTACGCGTGGGTGGCCACCGGTTACCTGTTGGCGTCCATCGTCACCATTCCGATTTTCGGGCGGCTGGGGGATTACTACGGGCGCAAGCCGTTCGTGCTCGCCGCCACGTTGATTTTCACCCTGGCCTCCCTGGCCTGCGCCGTGGCCGATGACATGCGGGTGCTGGTGATCGGCCGCGCCTTGCAAGGCGTGGGCGGCGGCATGCTGATCGGCACCGCGTTCGCCTGCATTCCCGAACTGTTTCCCGATACCCGTCAACGCCTGCGCTGGCAAATGCTCTTGAGTGCGCTGTTCAGCGTGGTCAATGCCATCGGCCCGGGCCTGGGGGGTTACCTGACCGGCGCCTTTGGCTGGCGCTCGGTGTTCTACCTCAACCTGCCCCTGGGGTGCCTGGCGCTGTTGATCACCTGGCGCTTTCTGCCCTGGTACCGCCCGCAGCAGCGCAGCGGCATTCGCCTGGACTGGCCCGGCGCGCTATTGATCGCTCTGGCCCTGGGCAGCCTGCAGCTATTTGTGGAGTGGCTGGGGCATTCGAGCCTGGCGTTGAGCGCCGCCCTGGGCCTGGGCTGCATGGCCGCGATCAGCGCGCTGTGGCATTGGGAGCGGCGTTGCCCCCATGCGCTGTTGCCGGCGGCGCTGTTCAGTTTGCCGAGCCTGCGATGGTTGTTCGCACTGTCGGTGGCGGCCGGCGCGATCATGTTTTCGCTGTTGTTCTACCTGCCGCTGTTGCTGCAAGGCGCCTACGGCTACTCGCCCCAGGACGCCGGCCTGTTGATCACGCCGCTGGCGTTGAGCATCACCTTGGGGGCCATCGTCAACAGCCGCATCGTGACCCGTTTGCGCAACCCCAACCATTTGCCTCTGGCAGGCTTTGTCGCACTGCTGCTGGCGTGCCTGGGCCTGGCGGTGGTCGGGCGCGGGGCCGCGTTCAACCTGCTGCTCGGTTTGATCCTGCTGGCCGGCCTGGGGCTGGGATTTATCCTGCTCAACCTCACGGTCTTCACCCAGACCCTGGCCGAACGGCAGTTCCTGGGGATTGCCACGGCGCTGACCCAGTCCCTGCGCCTGGTCGGCGGGCTGCTCGGCACTGCGGGCATGGGGGTGCTGGTCAACCTGCTGTACAGCGCCAATGTGCAGCGGGTGTTTCTCGCCGCGAATCACGCCGAGGGCATTGCCGCGTACGCCGATCCGCAAACGCTGTTGCATGCCAACCTCGACGCCTCGCCGTGGCTGAACCTGGCCCGGGATGCCCTGGCGCAGTCCGTTGGCGTAGGCCTGTTGCTGTGCGCCGGGATCGGCGTGCTGGCGCTGTTCATCCTGTACCGCTTGCCGCCGGTGCGACTGCATGTCGTGCCGGCCACCGTTGCTCCTGAAACACCTGCTCCTGAAAACAAATAGAAAACCTTCACTGCCGCTTTTGACTGCCCTCAAAAAAACCAAACACACATGGGGATGACACCGATGGAGCTTTTCAATCGCGCACCAACAGTACTCGCCGGTCTTTGTGGCCTGCTGATCGCCCAACAGGGCTACGCCGCCGGCCTGGTGGAAGACAGCAAGCTCAACGTGCTGGCCCGCAACTTCTTCAGTAACGCCGACAACCGCAGCGGCGCGGCCGACCCCAACTACACCCAGGAATGGGGCCAGGGCTTTATCGCCAACTTCGAGTCGGGTTTCACCCAGGGCACGGTGGGCTTCGGCATCGACGCCATCGGCATGTTCGGTGTGCGCCTGGACTCCGGCAAGGGCCGTCACTACAACCCGCAAAGCACTGCGTTCAACGGCAACGTGTTCCCCACCGATCACGATGGCCGCGCGGTGGACCAGTTCGGCAGCCTGGGCCTGACCGCCAAGGCGCGCTTTGCCCGGACCGAGCTGAAATACGGGACCCTGGTGCCGATGCTGCCGGTGGTGATGTCCACCGACCGCATGCTGCAACAAACCTTCAACGGCGGACAGGTGCAGTCCAAGGACCTGGACCATTTCACCTTCACCCTCGGCCAGCTTGAACACGTGAAAGGCCGTGGTTCGAGCAACCAGATGGGCATGTCGATCCCGGGCGCCAACAACGCGGTCAGCGGTGAGTTCGTCAACAAGTTCTACTACGGTGGCGTCGACTACAAACCCACCAAAGACCTGACGTTGCAGTACTACTACGGCAACCTGCAGGACTTCTACAAGCAGAACTTCCTGGGCCTCAAGTACGACTGGCAGATCGGCCCGGGCACCCTGCGCACCGACCTGCGCCACTTCGACAACCGCTCCGACGGCGCCAACGGCAACGACCCGGCGTTCTACACCTTCGGCTACTACGGCGACGGCGTGATCAAGGGCAAGGTCGACAGCCGCCTGAGCAGCGCCCTGTTCACTTACCTGGTCGACGGCCATACGATTGCCGCCGGCCTGCAACAGGTCAGCGGCGACAGCGATGCGGTGTGGCTGAACCAGGGTGACGGTTCCACGGCCTACTTCATGACCGAGTCGATGATCGGCAAATTCCAGCGCGCCGGGGAAACCACCTGGCAGGTGCGTTACGGCTATGACTTCGCCACGGTCGGCGTGCCAGGCCTGAGCTTTATGGGCATGTACGAAAGTGGCTCGAACATCCGCACGCCAACGGGTGACAAGAGCGAGTGGGAACGCAACCTGACCGTGAGCTATGTGTTCCAGCAAGGCCCGCTGAAGAACCTGAGCATCGCCTTGCGCCATGCCTCATTGCGCACCGAAGTGACCACCCAGCGTGACAGCGATGAGCATCGGGTGATCATCAGTTACCCGTTGAGCATTTTGTAACGCCAGCCCCCTAGCGCTTGGGCGACAACCCGATCGCACACGCGACCACCGCCGGGTCGCCGGGGCAAAACGCACGCGTGCCTATTGAACCCTTACTGACCCGGGGCGCCATGCGCTCCGTGTCTACTGCGCGCAGCGTCGGGCGCTCCAGTGACTGTGGCGTGTGCAAGGGATCGACCATCTCCATGCAACGGCGCAGCGAGTTGAAGTCCGGCGATTGCGACAGCGACAAATGCAAGGTCTGGCTTACCGACACCGACACCCTTGAACTCTGCGCACATTGGCCGTCATACGCCAGTGTGTGGCGGATCAGCGGGTTGTCATGGCAGTACTTCAACAGGTTCACCTCCCGTGTATGCACCAGCGCCATGTTGATGATCAACAGGTCGAATGCCACGCCGGGGGAACGCGTCAACGCCAGCAGTTCGTCGAACGAACCAATCGGGGCGATACGGTGATAGCCCATCTGGTTGAGCATTTTCTCGATCTTGATCCGTTGCAGAAGGTCTGCATCGGCAATCAGAAGGCGTAACGCTTTATTGGACATAGGTAAACCTGACAGTTGGGCATCAGCGTCGATCATTCAACGCCGCTACGTTAACCGTCGGGCGGCAAACCTGACTTTAAGGCGATTCTGAAACGCTAAGCCGGTACACCGGCACACTTTTAAGAATCGCCTGAAAGCCCCCGCGCGCACCTCTCCCTACCATGGGCTGCGTCCCCACACGCTCCCATGGATTTCAATTGTGCTCATGTTTCTACTCAGAATGGCGATGCTGGCCTGTGCGCTGCTGGCTCTCGCACCGCCACCCGCCCGTGCTGCGTTGAAGATCGAAGGCACGCGCCTGATCTACTTCGGCCAGGACAAGGCCGCCAGTATCAGCGTGGTCAATCAGGCACCGCGTGACGTCGTGGTGCAAACCTGGGTCACCGGCGAGGACGATTCAGCCGCAGGCCCCGTGCCGTTTGCCACCCCCGAACCGCTGGTGCGACTGGGCGCCGGGGAACATCACCGGCTGCGCATCCTGTATGCCGGGGAAGGCTTGCCCGCCGATCGCGAGTCGTTGTTCTGGCTCAACGTCATGGAAATTCCGCTCAAGGCGCAAGACGCCAACAGCGTGCAGTTCGCAATACGCCAACGGCTCAAGCTGTTCTATCGGCCGCCCGCGCTCAAGGGTGGCTCGGCCGAGGCGGTGCGGCAATTATCATGGCGCAGCGACGACGGGCCGACTATCACCGTCAGTAACCCCAGCGCGTTTCACCTGTCGCTGGTCAATGTGCAGACCGACAGCCTGGCGCTCAGCGATTACCTGCTGCTCAAACCCCATGAGAGCAAAACCCTCACCGCACCGAGACGTCTGGCCAAAGGCACCCCCCTTCACTTCACCGAAATCACCGATATCGGCTTGCAGGCCCGCCATAGTGCGGCGCTCAAGTGATAGATCGCGGAGTATCTGCCCCCATGTCACTCACCAAACACTGCTTACCGATGCTGCTGTGGGCCTATGCGGTCCTGCCGGCTACCAGCCACGCCCTGGCCTGCCGTGAGGACGGCACCAACTCGATCATCACCCAGGAGGCACTGGGTACTGCGCTGGCGGTGGCCGCCGATGCGCCCAACGGCACCATCATCTGGGAGTCGGGCCCGCGCTCGACCGATGTGATCTGCAAGGACGACTACGGCCATGGCCGCGAAGAAGTGTATTTCTACGTCAATCCGGCCGGCGTGAGTATCGGCACGGGTATTCGCGTGGGCATTCGCTACAACAACCAGCCGATTACCCAAAGCACCGGCAAGGTCGGTACCGGCTTCTATTCCGATCGAGGCTGCAACTTGGCCAATTGCGTCGGCTGGGACAAGGCGCGCTTTACCCTCAACTTCAGCGTGTTCATCGAGAAATACGACCCCACGCCACCCAGCGGGCAAGCCAGTACGTTGACCTCCTACCGGGTATTCCAGCTCGACGGCGTGCGCGGGCTCAACTCGCGGCCCAACAGCAATTTCAACTACGTGGTCACCGGCATGAACGATATCCGCTTCGTGCCCTGTACCCCCGAGTTGACCATCACCCCCAGCGTGGTCAACTTCCCAACACCGTCGCGCAAGGCTGCCATCGGTGAAGTGGCCAGCAGCGCCAACTTCAGCCTGAACCTGCGCAAGGGCTGCGACACGCCCTACACCATCAGCGCACGCTTCGCCAGCACGGCGGGGGGCGGCAGTGTGATCAATGGCTTGCTGGTGCCGGATAACAACAGCTCGGTGGGCATCGCGCTGTCCCGCGCCGAGAGCCAACAGCAATTGCCGTTCAATAACTGGTTCACGCTGCAAGAGTTGATGGGGCTGGGCCAGAGCCACGATGAATTCCGCGCCGACCTGAAATGGCGCACCTTGCCGATCCCGGGTGCCTTCGACGCCGCCGTGGTGGTGGATATGTACTACAAGTAGGCCCGTTTTAAGGATCGTCTTATACCCCCGGTGCACCGTGCTGTTTAAAGTGCGCCGATGCGATTGAAAAGTTATCTGCTCCAGATCAACCCCGTCCTCTCCCGACCCGAAGCAGCCAGAAGGCTGCTTCGTATTTTTGCGACCGTACTGCTGATCGGCATCCTGAGCGGGGTCTATACCTTTCTACTGTCGACGTTCAACAACGACATCTCCCAGCGCCGCGGCTACATGAGCAGCGCCATCGCCGAAGCCCACACTTTTTTCACCAACCGCGAGGCCCTGCTCGAAAGCCTCAGCCTGTCCGCAGTGCGCAAGCAGGCAAGGATCTATCCACCCTCGGAGGAGGAACAACACCTGCAACTGGGTGACACGCCAGGCAACCAGTGGAGCATCTGGCTGACCACGCGCATGCGCGATTACCTCAAGGCCAAGCAGGTCAACCTGCTCTACGTGAACACCGGCCCGACCCCACAGGTGACGCGGCTGTACGACTCCACTGCGCAGGTGCTGCCGATTTCCAAATGCATGCTCAACCGCCTCAAGGCCCTGCAAAACAGCGACCCGGGCACACTCAAGGAGTTGTGGCTCAACGACAAGACCGAGCAGCACTCGCACCTCTACATCTTCATTCGCCTGGATGAGCGCGACCCTCGCTCCGGCTGGCTGGGCCTGGAAATGGAAAGCCGCGAAGTGTCCCAGACCCTCAGCGACCAGAGCGCCGGCGAATTCATGATGCTCAACTCCCAGGGCATGCTGGTCTTCACCAACAGTCACGACTCACAGCTGAGCCAGCAACGCCTCAAGCCCAGGGAAGACAATTTTTTCGGGTTTGTCGGCAGTGGTTTCCTGCCCGACCACCTGGTGATCCGCAAGCATCTGAAGTCCTCGGACTGGCAACTGATGTACTCCATCGACCTGCGCGCGGTGGTCACCGGCCTGTGGAAACAGTTGCTCGGCTCGCTGCTGTTCTGCCTGTTCAGCCTGACGTTGATCTGGCTGGTGATGCGCCGCGTCGACCAGCGCTTCATCATCCCTTCGATCCATCGCATCCAGGCCTTGATCGAAAGCGAGGCGTTCGGCCGCGACGTGATCCAGACCGCGCCCGTTGCCCTCTGCGTGCTGCGCCGCACCGACGGCCAGGTGGTGCTGGAAAACACCCTGGCCCAACAGTGGCTGGGCCACGGCCCGGAGCGTGAGGCGCTGCGCGCCGGCTGGATCGAGCAGGCCTTTGCCTGCGAGCCGAGCGAACACAGTGACTACTTCGAAACCATCGACGGCCGCCACCTGTACCTGAGCAGCGCCCCCACCCGCTATCGCGGCGAGGACGTGCTGTTTTGCGCGTTCAGCGATATCAGCGCACGCAAGCAAGTCGAGGCGGCGCTGGAAGAAGCACGCCAATCGGCGGATGCCGCCAACGCCGCCAAAACCCTGTTCCTGGCAACCATGAGCCATGAAATCCGCACACCGTTGTATGGCGTGCTCGGCACCCTGGAATTGCTGGCGCGCACGCAACTGGACGCCCAGCAGAAGGACTACCTGCATGCCATCGAAGGCTCCTCCTCGACGCTGCTGCAGTTGATCTGCGACGTGCTGGATGTGTCGAAGATCGAGGCCGGGCAACTGGCCCTGGAGTTGAGCGAGTTCTCGCCCCTGGACCTGGTCCACGAAATCATCCAGGGCTACGCCGCAGCCGCCCAGGGCAAGGGCCTGCAACTGTACGCCTGCTTTGATCCCACGCTGCCGGAACGCTTGATCGGCGACGTGACGCGCATCCGTCAGATACTCAACAACCTGCTCAACAACGCGGTGAAGTTCACCGACTACGGGCGCGTGGTGCTGCGGGTCAAAGTACTGGGCCGCGACGGCGAGCGTTCCAGCCTGTTGTGGCAAGTCTCGGACACCGGCAAAGGCATCGCTCAGGAAGACCAGGCGATGATTTTCGAACCGTTCTACCAGAGTGAAGGCAACACCAATGTGGTCACCGGCACCGGCCTGGGCCTGCCGATCTGCCAACGCCTGACGGAGTTGATGAACGGCAATATCCGCATGGTCAGCGAACTCGGCCTGGGCAGCAGTTTCAGTCTGATCCTGCCGCTGGAAGAGGCCCCCACCCCGCCCATGCCCCCCCTATTGGCCGAGACTATCTACGTGGCCTCGCCGATTCCGGAGTTGGCCAACTCGGTCAGTGGCTGGCTGCGTCGCTGGGGCGCCAGGGCCCAGACCGGCCTGCCGACCCTGGCGGACAATCATCTACTGCTGCAAGTGCACCCCGGCAGCATCGACCCGTTGCTGGTGCCCGAGTGGCCGGGCCCGGTGATTCACGTCAGCAGCAACGCCTGCACGGCCCTGGAGGCCGACGCCGGTGCCTGGCACGTCAACCTCAACCACCTGGGCGCTATTCATCAGGCCGTCAGCCAGGCGCAAGGGCTGTGGGTGGCCCGCGCCGATGAGCACACGCGCCAGCGTGACCTGAATAAACTCAACCTGCACCTGCTGGTGGCCGAGGACAACATCATCAACCAGCTGATACTGCGTGACCAACTCGAAGAGCTCGGCTGTACCGTGGAGCTGGCGGCCGATGGCCGGGAAGCGTTGCAGCTGTACACCGCCGGCAACTTCGACGTGGTGTTGACGGACGTGAACATGCCCCATATCAACGGCTATGAATTGGCGCGCGAACTGCGCCGCCAGGGCTGCCCGTTGCCGATTATCGGGGCCACCGCCAACGCCATGCGCGGCGAGGCCGACCTGTGCCTGGCCGCCGGCATGAACCACTGCCTGGTCAAACCCTTTGCGTTGCGGGCTCTATTCAACTCCCTGGCGCCTTATGCACGGATCACCCATGAAGCCCCTTAGTATTTTGATTGTTGAGGATCATCCCCTGCAGCACATCTACCTGCAGCACCTGCTCAGTGAGTTGGGGGAGTTCATGCTCGAAACCGCCGCGGATGGCAAAGAAGCGCTGGAGCAGCTGCGCCAGCGGGATTTCGACCTGGTACTGACCGACCTGCTGATGCCCGGCATGGACGGCGTGCAGTTTATCCAGTGCCTGGCCAGCCTGCGCTGCAAGCCGGCGCTGGCGATCATGAGCGCTGCGTCGCGACGCATGTTGATGGCGGCCAGCCTGGTGGCAAAAAACCTCGATGTGGAGGTGATCGGGCTGATCTCGAAACCGGTTGCCGCCGATGCGTTGCGCAGCCTGGTGGAACAACTCAGGAACAGGGTGTGCAAGCCCTCCCCCGCAATGCCCGAGCACGTGGACATCGACCGTCACAGCCTGATCCAGGCCATGAGCGCCGGCCAGTTCCAGGCCTGGTTCCAACCGAAAAAATCCCTGGCCAACGGCCGTATCGTCGCCGCCGAAGCGTTGGTGCGCTGGATGCACCCCGAGCAAGGCGTGATGCTGCCGGGTGCCTTCCTGCCGGCGATCAAGGCCTTCGAACTGGAGGAACGACTACTGTGGCCGGTGCTCAAGCAGGCGATCCACGCCCAGGAACACTGGCGCCAGCGTGGCTATGAAATCCCGGTGTCGATCAACCTGCCCACCCACCTGCTCAACAGCCACGACCTGGCGGACCGTTTGCTGGAGTTCGTGCTGCACCACGATGGCATCCCGGGGATGATCTGCTTCGAGTTGATGGAGTGCTCGGTGCCGCAGGACATCAGTAACTTCTATGCCGGTGCCTGCCGCCTGCGCATCAAGGGGTTCGGGCTGTCCCAGGATGATTTCGGCAAGGGCTACAGCTCGTACCTGAACCTGGTGTCCACGCCGTTTACCGAACTCAAGATCGACCAGGCGCTGGTCCAGGGCAGCCATGACAACGAAGGCATTGCCCAGGCGTTGGCGAGCATCATCGCGCTGGGCCGCAAACTCGGCCTGACCGTGGTCGCCGAAGGGGTGGAGACGCCCCAGCAACTGGCGCTCCTGCGCAAGATCGACTGCAACCAGGTGCAAGGTTTTCTGATCTCCCACGCGGTGTCGCCGGATCAATTTCAACAACTACTGAACAATGATGGCCCTGCGACATCTCACTAGCAGCCGGCCCCGGATTATTTACCCCGTATTAAGGAGTAAGCTCCATCCAGTGCCGATTTATCCTGCGCCCGCGGAAACCCTTGATGAAGCACAACAACGCGATCCTCGAAGCTTTCACCCGCAGCTCATTGCGCCTGAACAAAGGCCTGATGGTGCTGATTGGCATCGCGTTGCTGCTGGTCCTGACCAACTACTGGTCACTGCAACGCGGGATCGAAACCCGCTACGGCGCCACGCGCTTTCACTTCGCGCGGCTGATGGAAAACCTGCAGGAGCAGGAGTCCTATCTCAAGAGCCTGACCCACCCGGGCATCCAGGCCGAACTGTTGCGTGCCACCCATGTGCAGGTCAGCCTGAAAAGCCGCATGGTCGACAACCACCGCACGCTGTACGAAGGCCAGAAGTATTCGTTTTCGGTGCCCTTCAGCGCCAAGTTCGATGAGCAACAGGTCAATGTCGCTGCCCGGCCGCAGATTTTCGCGCTGGGCGCCCACCTGACCAGCTACTACAGCGCCTTCTGGTCCTCGTCGCCCTACGAGGCACCACAAACCTTCCTGTTCAATCGTCAGGCGAACTACACCATTACCGTGCCGTCCGTGGGCTACCAACGTCGCGAAAGCACAGAGGACACGGGCAACCTGGTGGCGCTGGTCAACGCAGTGCAACAACGCCTGGAGCAGACGCCCCAGCCCCTGGAACAAAACCGTGTGTATTGGCAAGCCGGTCCCGCCGCCGAACATTTGCTGGCGTATATCGGCCTGCCACTTGGCGGTCAGGAGCAGGCGGTAGTCGGCACCTTGCTCGACCTGTCGCGGGTCGACGATGTACAGCGCGCCCTGGATCACTCGGCATTCGATCGCCTCACGTTGATGGGGCCCGACGGCCAGCGGCTGGCCGGGCCCGACGTCGACGCATCGCTCAGCGATGGCGTGCACTTCAACGCCGATGGCTTCGAATTCAAGATGACCCAGGCCGGTGACCGGCCCTGGAGCGCGGTCTATGGCCTGAACTACGCGCACTTCTTCCACTCTGCGCTGTGGCCGCTGAGCAGCCTGGCGTTGTTTCTCGGCGGCCTGATCACCCTCGGCTGGGGCGGCAGCCGCTGGTATCGGCGCCAGGTAATCAACCCGGCGCGCCTGGCCCACGAGCGCATTGCCGAAAGCGTGGCGTTCAGCCGCGTGATCATCGACACCGCACCCACCGGCCTATGCGTGGTGCGCCGCAGCGACGGCAAGGTGCTTATCGAAAACCAGCGCGCCCAGCAATGGCCGGGCACCGCACGCCTGGTAGCGGCCATGGCCGGTACATCTGAGGGCGCCGAGAGCGGCGAGACGCACCTGGAGATCGAAGGCCGGCACCTGCAGATCGGCTTCGTGTCGACCCGCTACCAGGCCGAAGACGTGCGCCTGTATGCGTTCAACGACATCACCCGTCATATCGATGACGCCCAGGCCCTGGAAGACGCCCGCCGCGCCGCCGATGCGGCCAACGAGGCCAAGACCCTGTTCCTGGCAACCATGAGCCATGAAATCCGCACACCGCTGTATGGCGTACTCGGTACCCTTGAACTGCTCGGGCTGACAGATCTGGACCCGCACCAGAAAACCTACCTGCAGACCATCCAGCGCTCATCCGGCACGCTGTTCCAACTGATCAGCGATGTGCTCGATGTGTCGAAGATCGAATCCGGGCAAATGGCGATAGAAGCCGTGGATTTCTGCCCGCTGGACATGCTCGAGGACACCCTGCACACCTACGCCGCCTTCGCCCAGCGCAAGGGTTTGCAGCTCTACAGCTGCATAGACCCGCAACTGCCGGACTGCGTCATGGGCGATCCGATGCGGATTCGCCAGATTCTCAATAACCTGGTGAGCAACGCCATCAAGTTCACCGACATCGGCCGCGTGGTGATCCGCGCCCGGGTCACGGCACAGGACGCCAACCACGTTGAGCTGGAATGGCAAGTCACCGACTCCGGCGTGGGCATCCCCGAGGCGCAGCAGGCCAAGCTGTTCGATCTGTTTTACCAGGCACCGGACACCGCCAGCGAAGGCGGCGCCGGGCTGGGATTACCGATCTGCCGGTGGCTGGCGCAGATGATGGACGGCGAGATCAGAGTGGTCAGCGAGCCGGGCCTGGGCAGCAGCTTCACATTGAAAATGCGCCTGCCGCTGTGTGGCGGTGCCTTGACCAACCTGCCGCTGATCGAGCCCAGCCCGACGCCGGTGTATGTGCAGGCACCGGTGCGCGAGCTGGCACAGTCAATGAGTGACTGGCTCAACCGCCTGGGCATTGCGGCGGCGCTGGCGGCGCCCACCCAGGAACAGGACAATCGCCACGCGGTGCTGGTGGACCTGTTCGCCAGCGACCCCGCGCGGCCCTGGGTCGGCCAGCGCGTGCTGTGCCTGCCAGGTGCGCACAGCCCGCCGCTGCACACGGCCCAGGGTTGGAGGGTGGATATGTACGATGTACGTGCCATCGCCGCCACGGTCTCGCTGGCACAACACGGCAAGCATGAGCAACCGCCTGCGACGCGCCTGCAAAGTGCCGGGCAGTTGGGGTTGCATATCCTGGTGGCCGAGGACAACCCGGTCAACCAGGCGATTATCAAGGAACAGCTGGAAGCACTCGGTTGCTCGGTGTCCTTGGCCGCCAATGGCGAGCAGGCCCTGCACTTGTGGCAACCGCACGCCTTTGACCTGGTGCTGACCGACGTGAATATGCCGTTGATGAATGGCTATGACCTGGCCAGGGCCCTGCGCGAGCACGACCCGCAGTTGCCGATCATCGGCGTGACCGCCAATGCGATGCGCGAGGAAGGCGTGCGCTGCCTGGCGGTGGGCATGAACGCCTGGATCGTCAAGCCCTTGAGCCTGCAAACCTTGCGTGGCCAGTTGATCAAGCTGTGCAAGGTCAAGCCGCCGGTTGCGCCAGCCACCGCGTCATTCAATGACAGCGTGCAGTTATCGGAGAAGATGCGCCCGCTGTTCATCAGCAGCGTGGAGCAGGACTTGCAAGGTATCGACGCCGCCCTGGCCCAGCGCGACGCCCACGGTCTTGGCCAACGCCTGCATTCGCTGGCCGGCGCCCTGGGTGCCGTCCAGGCGCTCGACCTGGCCCACGCCTGCATCGAACTGGAAAGCGCACTTAACCGTGGCAGCCTCGACACTGCCCTTACGCTCAAGGTGAAAGCGGTCATGCAGCGACTGTCGGCCGTCCTGGAGACTCTCCAGCCCGGGCACTCTTCACTCACTTGAACCGGCACTACGGACGGCCCCTTATGAAAAAATTCAACGTGGTAATCGCGGACGATCACCCGATCGTGTTGCTGGGCGTTCGCGAGCTGGTGGAACGCGACACGCGCTTTCGAGTGGTCGGCGAGGCCGTGTGTTCGGCCGGGCTGATCGATTTGCTGCAGCGCCAGGGCGCCGACATCGTGATCACCGACTACAACATGCCGGGCGACTCGCCCTACGGCGATGGCCTGAAGTTGGTGGAATACCTGAAACGGCATTTCCCACAGGTGCAGGTCCTGATCCTCACGATGATTTCCAACCACCTGATTCTCACCCGCCTGCAAGAGCTGGGTGTGGTCGGCATCATCCAGAAAAGCCAGTTGCACACCGAGATTCAACTGGCACTCCAGGCCATTGCCCAGCAGAGCGCCTATCGCAGCCTGGAACCGCCCAAGACATCAGTGATCGAAACCCTCACCGACTTCGACGAGCGCTTTACCAGCTTGTCGCCCAAAGAGTTCGAGATCCTGCGCTTGTTTATCTCCGGCATGAGTGTCAGTGATATTGCACGCAGCCAGAATCGAAGTTCAAAAACCATCAGCGCACAAAAGATATCGGCCATGCGCAAACTTGAAGTCAACAGCGACCAAGACCTGCTCGCTTATTGCCTGGCGCGTAACATTTTCAACTAAAGAACCACTCGCAAGCCATTCGCCGACAATGGCTTCGCCCTTTATTTTCAGACTCCCCGCCTGTTCTTGACGCGTAACCAGTGCGCCTGAGTTTCGACTTATAAGAATCGTCTTATTCTGGTCAACGACCTCGCCTTTTACTCTTTCCTGGCAGTTCAGTAGTTACATTCTCCAACTAACACTAACGGACATCATCATGAAGAAGTTTTCCCTGGCTGTTATCGCCTCGGCCATTATCGCCGCATCCGGCAGTGCGTTCGCCGACGATACGGCAGCGCCTACTCCTACCCTGGGCGGCAGCGGCAAAATCACCTTCACCGGCGTGATCAACAACGACGCCTGCTCGGTGGACGGCGCCAACTCCGACCGCACCATCTCGGTCGACATGGGCAACGTCTCGATCAAGGACATGGGCACCGCGGAAAACCCAACCGCAGGTCGCGTTACCGCCAAAGACTTCAACCTGAACGTCAACTGCAACCAGGGCACCAAGGTGGCGATGATCTTTGACGCCAACAACGGCGGTTCGGGCCTGGTGACCGGCAAGAACGTACTGGCCCTGAACCCGGGTTCGGCCACCGCGCAAAACGTCGGTATCGCCCTCCTGGACAGCAAAGGCACGCTGATCGATCTGAGCTCGCCAGCCACCGCACGCATCGAAAGCACCATGCACGGTCAAGGCACTGAAGGCGGCGACGCCACCCTGAGCTTCGCGGCGGCCTACGTCACCACCGGTGCCGCCGGTGCGTCCACCGCCGGTCGCGGTGATGCAACCCTGCCGTTCATCCTGCAATACGAATAACCCCGGCGCCCCGTGCACCGAACGCGCGAGGCCATGCGGCCTCGCCATTCCCTTTTTGATGACACCGGATACCCCTCATGCCGCCTCGTTCTATCGCCATGAGCCTGGTGCTGCTGGGCATGCTTATGGCTACCCAGGCCGCCGCCAGCATTTCACTGAATGCCACCCGTATCGTGTTCGATGGCGCCCACAGGGAAGCCAATATCACCGTGCGCAACGGTAACCAGGATGTGTTGGTGCAATCCTGGGTCGACATGAACGATGCCAGCGGCAGCCGCGCACCGTTTGCCGTCACCCCACCATTGGCGCGGGTGTTCGCCAAGGAACAGCAACTGCTGCGCATCCTGTATGAGGGCGCCGGCATGCCCACGGACCGCGAGTCGGTGGTGTGGCTCAACGTGCAGGAGATCCCCAAGGCCAGCGAGGCCGAGAACACCCTGCAACTGGCGATCCGCCAACGCATCAAGATTTTCTACCGCCCTGCCGGCCTCGCAGGCAATGCGTTGCAGGCCCCAGCGCAGCTCGAGTGGCGCCTGGCCAGACATGGCGCGCAGACCCTGCTGCGGGTGAAAAACCCGACGCTCTACCACGTGTCCATGGCCGACATCAAAGTGCAGGCGCAACTGGCCAGCGACTCCACCATGATCGCGCCCGGCGAGGAGAAACAGTTCCCGCTCGGCGCCACGCCTGCCAGCGGGCCGGTGCAGTTGTCGTTTTCCAGCATCAATGACTACGGTGCACAGAACGCGTACACCGCGCCCCTGGCCGTCGGTGCTGCCGCCCCCGCGCACGCCACGGAATCACGCCGCAACCCCAAGCCCCTTTTCTAATCCACAGGCTCACCTCGCGTGCGTGTTTGCGTGCCCGCCTGTTCGCCAACCCGGGATGTCACAGGTCTTCGCATGTCTTTTTTTTCCAGCAACAGGCCCGCGCACGGCGCACTGACGTTGAAGACACTGTCGCTCGCGATGGCCGCCAGCCTGCCGGCCTGGGCAATGGCCGATGAGCCTGCGGAGCGCTTCAACACCACGTTCCTGCAAGGTGCACAGTCCACCGTAGACCTGCAGCAGTTGCTCTCCGCGAACAGCGTGTTGCCGGGCAATTACCGCGTCGACCTGTACAGCAACGAGGTGCTGGTGGGCCGGCGCGATATCGACTTCAAGCGCAACCCCCACAACGGTCGCGTCGAAGCCTGCCTGAACCTCGACCTGCTCAAGCAATTGGGCATCGACCTGGCCCGCTTGCAGGCCGAGGGCAAACTCGACCCGCAGCACCCGCAGGACTGCTACGCCCTGGCCGAGATAATCGAAGAGGCCAACGTGCGCTATGACAGCAGCCGCCTGCGCCTGCTGGCGAGCATTCCGCAAGTGGCCATGCAACGTGGCTTGCGCGGCTATGTCGACCCGCAGCTGTGGGACGAAGGCGTCCCCGCCGCCTTCATCAACTACCAGCTCAACAGCAGTCGTACTGCGGGCGACTACGACACCCGCATCGCCAATAACCTCGGCCTGCGCAACGGCATCAACCTCGGCGCCTGGCGTCTGCGCAACGAATCGAACCTGAGTGGCGGTACCGGGCGCTCGAACACCTACACCAGCAACCGCACCTACCTGCAGCATGATGTGACGGCGATCAAGGGTCAGTTCAGCGGCGGTGAAATTTTCTCCGACACCGACCTGTTTGACAGCGTGCGCTATCGCGGCCTGAAACTGGCCTCCGATGAAGGCATGCGCGCCGACAGCGAACGCGGCTATGCGCCCGTGATCCGGGGTGTGGCGCAAACCAACGCGACCGTGGAAATTCGCCAGAACGACTACATCCTCTACACCGCCAACGTCGCGCCAGGGCCGTTCGAGATCAACGACATCTACCCCAGCGGCTCCAACGGCGACCTGCAAATCACCGTGACCGAAGCCGACGGCAGCCGCCGCGTGACGATGCAGGCGTTCTCCAGCCTGCCGATCATGGTGCGTGAAGGCCAGGTCAAATACAGCGTTTCGGCGGGCACCTTCAAGAGCAATGCCGACGGCCTGGCGACCCCGCGTTTTCTCAGTGGCACGCTGGCGTACGGCTTGACCAGCAACCTCAGCGGCATCGTCGGTTTGCAGGCCAGCGAGGACTACAACGCCGTGTCGGTCGGCGCCGGCAAGAACACCTCGCTGGGCGCGTTCTCCCTGGACGCCACCCACTCGTCCAGCAAGGCACGCGGGCAAACCACCCAGGGCAGCAGCGTGCGTGCGCTATATGCCAAGACCTTCGCCGGCACCGACACCAACTTCACCCTGGCCGCCTACCGCTACTCCACCGAGGGCTACCGCACCCTCACCGACCACGTGGAGGACCTCAGCGAAGACGTGCGCGTTCGCACCGGGCATTCAAAAACCCGAACCGACCTGACCATCAACCAGAGCCTGGGACGCAACAGTGCGTTCGGCAGCCTGTACGTGAATGCCAGCGACCAGCGCTACTGGAATCGCGGCGGCTCGCAGAGTTTTTCCGCCGGCTACACCAGCCACTGGGGCGACCTGAGCTACAACCTGGGCGTGACACGCACCAAGCAGATCGTCACCTGGGGCGAACCCAGCAGCGACACGCAGTTGAACCTGTCCGTCTCATTCCCGCTGGGCAGCCAGGCGCGCGCGCCACGCGCCTTTGTCACCACCAGCCGGCAACACGGCGACACCACCACCCAGGCGGGGATCAACGGCTATGTCGCCGACACCAGCGACACGTTCTATTCGGTGCAGGCGGGCCACAGCGATACCAGCGGCGATTCCGGCTCGGTGAATATCAACAGCCGTACCGCCGTGGCCGACGTCAGCCTCGGCTACAGCCAGGGCCAGGGCTACACCTCGCAGAACGTCAACCTCGCAGGTTCGGTGGTGGCCCATGCCGGCGGTATCAACCTGGGGCAAACGGTCAGCGAGACCTTCGCGCTGGCTCAAGTGCCGGGCATCTCCGGGGCGAAGATCAGCAGTTACAGCGGTGTGGAAACCGGATCCAACGGCTATGCGGTGATCCCGACGGCGCAACCTTATCGGGTGAACTGGATCAGCCTCGACACCCGCGACCTGGGGGGCAACGTGGAGATCACCAACGCCACCCAGCAACTGGTACCGCGCCGGGGGGCCGTGGTCGTCGCGCATTACAGTGGCACCACCGGACGGCGAGTGTTGTTCGAGTTGTTTGATGCGCAACGAAAGCCGCTGTCGTTTGGTGCCTCATTGGAAGATGCCAGCGGCAAGCAACTGGCAATTGCCGACCCGAACGGCAATGCCCTGGCGCTGGTTGAGCAGGACCGGGGCACCCTGACCATCAAGTGGGGCGAACAGCGTTGCCGTGCGAGCTATGTGCTGGCGCCACAGAACAAGGCATTGAACTACGAGCGACAGCCGTTGGTGTGCCAACCCGATTGATGACGCCTACAGGTGTTCGAGGGTATAGCGCAACGACGCGGGTAACATCGGGCCATGGCCAAGGCCGGGAAAGGTCTGGTAGCGGGTAGTCAGCCCCTCGACACTTTGCAGCCTGACCAGCAATCGCTTGGCCGCGGCATCATCCTGCGGCGTGGCCGACCTCGTCGGGCCGGCGGGTTCTGCGTCGCCACGCATCAGCAACAGCCTCGGCCGCCGGCCCTGCAGCCGTTGTTGCAAGCCCAGCCCTTCGGCCTCGATCACCCCACTGTTCCACCACAGCGAGGGGCTGGCGGCGGCATACTCATCAAAGGCCTGCGGGCGTGTCAGCAGGGTGTGCAGCACCAGCAGCCCACCATAGGAATGCCCCCACAGCACTTGGCGCGCAGGCTGCACGGCGAGGCGCTGGTTGATCAAGGGCCGGATCTGCCGGGTGAGCAGGTCGAGGAACTGATCGGCCCCACCGCTGGGCACATTCGTCAGTGGGTCGCGTTGCATGCCTTCGCCCACCTGCGGTGTGTAATCGAAGGTGCGGGCATTGCGTTCGATACGCAGTGGCGTGGCGTACCCCACCGCCACCAGCACCGGTGGCGTCGGGTGGTGGGACAGGCGATTCAACAGCTCGGTATCCAATGCCGCCATCGCCGCGTTGCCATCCAGCAGGTACGCCACAGGGTTGGCGGCACTGACCTTGGGCGGTTGCCCCAGCCAGATGCGGTAGTGCCGCGCACCATCGGCGGAGTCCAGTTCCAGGGTGCTGAAACGATAGGCGCTGGCTTCGCGCAATACCGGCGCGTCCATCAACTGGTCCGGTGCCGGCCTGGCATGGGCACCCTGGGCGACAAGCAAGGCAAGGAAGATCGCTCGCCCCATCAGAACGACGCCGTCAGGCTGGTGTACAGGGTGCGGCCGGACTGGTTATAGGTCGCCGCCCCCGCGCCTTCGATGTTGTTCACCCCCTGGGCGTTGCCCTCGCGCCACAGGCGTTTGTCGAAAACGTTATCGACGCCAGCGGTAACGCTCAGATGCTGGCTGATGGCGTAGGTGCCGCTCACACCGGCAATGGCATAGGGCGACAGTTGATTGTTGCCGGTGCCGGTGACACGGTTGCCGTGGTAATCGTACTTTTTCGGGGTCTGCTTGCCGTACCAGGCCACGCTGGCCTGCAGGGACAGGGCCTCGGTGGCTTGCCAATCGAGCATGGAGTTGAGGGTGTACTTGGGCGTGACCGAGAGCACATCGCCGGTCTGTTTGTTTTTCGATTGCAGCATGTAGGTGAAGTTGTTGGTCCAGGTCAGCGACTCGGCCAACGGCAACGTGAGGTTGCCTTCGAGCCCTTCAACCAGTGCCTTGGGCACGTTTTCCCATTGGAAGATATTGGCGTTGGCCGTGGTGCCCGAACCGCCCGAAGCGGTGCCCACCGGCGTCAGGCCGGACTCGATCTTGTTCTTGTAGTCGTTGCGAAAATACGTCAGGCCGGCGACCACCCCGGCAGTATTGCGGTACTCGATCCCCAGCTCCTTGTTGACGCTGGTTTCGGCCTCGAGATCGGCATTGCCTTGCAGGTAGCAGCTCTTGGTCGAGCCATAGCAACCCTGGCCATTGCTGTACAGCAGGTAGTTGGGGTTGAGCTGGTAGAGGTTCGGCGCCTTGTACGAACGGGCAATGCCGGCCTTCAAGGTCAGCGTGTCGGTGAGCACCTGGGACAGGTTCAGCGAGGGGCTCCAGTTGTCGCCGACAATGTCGTGGTGGTCCAGGCGCAGGCCCGGCGTCAGGCGCGTGCCGGGGCGCAGCTCGATATTGTCTTCGGCGAACACCGAGAAGATGCGTGACGACGAGGTACTGCTGCGGTTGGTGCTGGTCAGCCCTGCGACACTGCCGCCGGCAGTGGTGGTCTGGGTGTTGGCGCTCGGGTCGTCGAGCCGCGACTCGACCCACTCGGTGCCCAGGGTCAGCACCTGTTCGAAACCGGCGTGCAGCGGCAGGTTGACCTCGCCGTGGGCGGTCAGGTCGCGCAGCACAGTGGTGTAGAAATCGGTGTTGGCGAAGATGCCTTCGGTGCCGCCCGCCAGGCCTTCGTTGATGCGGCTGTTGCGGGTCTTTTCGTATTGCAGGTAGGCCAGGCTGCTGCCGAAATCCCACTCGCCACGGTGGGTGGCCGAATAGGTTTCACGGTAGAGGATGTTGGTCTCATGGCCCAGCATGCTCTTCACATTCGCATTGCTGTTGGTGTTCTGGGTATCGCCGGTATAGATATTGCCCTGGCGGCTGAACCCTGCTTCCAGGTCGAGCGTCTGCTCGGGGGTGAACTGCCAGCTCAGCAGCCCGTTGACGTCCTTGTTGCGTACACCTTCGCGCCCCGCCGGCAAGGTGCCGACCTGGTTACCGGTGCGCACGGACTCATGGCCGCTGTTGATATCGGCATCGTCGGCATTGGTCTTGGCGATGTTGCCGTACACGCGGTAGCTGAGGGTGTCGGTCAGCGGGCCGTTGAGGCCGAAGTTCATGCGCTCGGTCTCACCCTCGGCCGTGTGCTGGGCGAAGTTGTGGTAGATCGTCGCCGAGCCGTGGGTTTCGCTGCCCGGTTGCCGGGTGATGATATTCACCACGCCGCCTGCCGCGCCGTTGCCGTAACGCGCCGCCGCCGGACCACGGATGACTTCGATGCGCTCGATCTGGTCAGCCGGCACCCAGTTGCTGTCACCACGGCTGTCGCGCTCGCCACGCCAGCCGTAACGCACCGAGTTACGGCTGCTGACCGGCTTGCCGTCCACCAGGATCAGGGTGTTTTCCGGGCCCATGCCGCGGATGTCGATCTGGCGGTTGTTGCCGCGCTGGCCGCTGCTGGAGTTACCGGTGAGGTTGACGCCAGGCATGGTGCGGATGATCTCCGAGAGGTCATTGGCCGGGGGGCGTTTCTTGATGTCTTCGGCGGTGATGATCGACACGCCGGGCATCTGCTTGATCTCTTCCTGTGCGGTGCCCAGTACCGTCTGGGTCGGCAGCTCCATCTGCGCGGGGGCTTCGGTTTCAACCGCGAAACTGCTGGCGGGCAACAGGCTGCAAATACTCACGGCAAGCAGGGACAAGCGGAACATGCGCGGATCTCCAAACGTCAGCCCGACCGATAGCGGTGGGCCATCAAAGATCGCCGATGATAATCAGATGCAATTGCGAGTAAAGAACATTAACTTTCTAAACATTCGCCGCGGGCAGGCGCAGGTTCATGCGCAGACCTTGAGTGCCCTGGCTGGCCCACAGCCGGCCGTGCTGCAGTTCGATGGCGCGCCGGGCGATGCTCAGGCCCAGGCCGAAACCGCTGCCCACCGTGCCATCCAGGCGCAGGTAGGCTTCGAAGATGCGCTCAAGATCGCCTTCGGCCACGCCCGGCCCCTGGTCTTCGATCACCAGCCACCAGCTGTCGCCGTCACGCTCGCCGCTCAAGCGCACCACGGCGTGTTGCGGTGAGTGGCAGATGGCATTGCGCAGGATATTTTCCAGGGCCTGGGCAAAGCTGTTGAGGTGCACGTGCACCTGGCAGGCGCTGTCCAGCTCGCAGACCAGCGCATCCAGGGGCCAGCCGGTTTCGAAATGCGCGTCCTGCACCAGCGCTTCCCACACCGAGGCCACCACCACCGTTTCAGCTTCCAGGCGCGGTTTTTCGGTGTCGAGCCAGGCCAGGTTGAGGGAGTCGTCCACCAGCCGGCGCATCTCCTCCACTTCCCGTCCCAGGCGCTGCTCCAGCTGGGCCGGCGACAGGCCGCTTTCACTGGCGATCTTCAAGCGTGCCAACGGTGTGCGGATTTCATGGGACAGGGTGCGCAGCAATTGCCGTTGCTGGTGCAGGCTCTGGCGCAGGCGCCCCGCCATGTGTTCATAGGCGCGTGCCAGCTCGCCCAATTCGTCCGGGCGCTGGGTCACGCGGCTGCTGGCCAGGGGCTCGAGGTCGCCGGCACTCAAGGCGTTGGCGCGCTCACGCAGTTCGTTCAACGGCTGTACCAAATGGCGATACAGCAGCAACCCCAGGCCCAGCGCCAACAGCACCGGTACCACGCCGTGGCTCAACACATGGGTCCAGGGCGTCAGGCCCGGTGGCAACAGGCGCTCCGGCAATTGCATCACCAGCCGCCCGCGCTCGGGGTGCTGGGGGAAGGCGATGCTGACGTAGGGCAATTCATCGTCCAGGCGCTTGCTCATCGGCCAACTGAGCTTGCGCATGAAAGTCAGGTGGCCGACCTGTTCGGCCGTCAGCGGCGTGGTGCCCAGACTGTGCAAGTAGTCATCCAGCACCGCGACCCAGGTGTGCTCGCGCTGCTGCAACGCCAGTCGCCAGCGCTCCAGCGCCTGGGCATCGCCGCGGGCCGCCAGCTGTTCCGCCTCGGCGGCATACGCAGCCAGCGCGATGCGATCCGGCTGTTCCAGAAAGTAGGTGTTGCGCTCCACCTGCAAGCCCCAGCTCCAGACCAGCCACACCAGCAGCAGGCAGAAGCACACTTGCAGCGCCGCCATTTTCCACAGCAGCGGATGACGGCGCGGCATCAGGCGCTGTCGCACAGCAGCACGTAGCCCTGATGGCGCACCGCGTCGATGCGAATACCCTGCACATCGATGGCCGCCAGCTTGCGGCGCAGGTTGCACACATGCACATCGAGGCCACGGTCCAGGCGGGTGTAGGGGCGATGCAGCACCTGTTGGTAGAGGAAAGCCTTGCTCAGCGTCTCGCCCCGGTGTGCGTGCAGCGTGCACAACAGACGGAATTCCGAAGCCGTCAGCCCGGCGGCGCGGCCGTTACAGGTGAAATCGCGTGCGTCGCTGTCCAGTCCCGATGTGGAATGCCGGGCGAGCGGTTTCGCGACCCCGCAATCAATCGCCACGCGACGCAGCAAGGCGTCGATGCGCACATCGAGTTCCGCCAGGCTGAACGGCTTGGGCAAGTAGTCATCGGCGCCCTGGCTGAAGCCGGTGATGCGATCCTGCTCGGCGCCCAGCGCCGATATCAGGATCACTGGGGTGCCGCGCGCATGCCGCAGGCGTGCAAGGATATTCAGGCCGCTTTCATTGGGCAGCATGATGTCCAGCAGGATCAGCTCCACCGGCGAATGCAGCGCCAGGTCCAAACCCTGGTCGCCGCAATGGGTGCTGTTCAAGGCGAAGCCGCGACGGCTCAAATGGTTGCTCAGGTGCGTGCACAGCTCCACGTCATCCTCGATGATCAGGATGCGCGGGGCCGGCGATAAGGTTGGCGCTAGATGATAAGTATTCACAATTACGTCAGTTTCGCATCCGGCGAAACATTTCGCAATGTGGTGAATCCACGCGGGATTAGGCTAAGGTGCGGCCCACGCGCCCTTTCCCTGCGAGACCTCTGCATGCGACCCCTGATCTTCGCCAGCCTGTGCCTGCTGGCAGGCTGCCAACAAACGCCGCCGGCCAACGACCAGCTCGACGCCGTACTCTGGACCCAGACCTCCATCGAACACGAGTTGATCTATCGCCAGGTGTTCGCCAACGCCACCCGCCAGCTCGACGTGGCCCTGGCCGATCCCAGCTGGGACGCGTTGCCCTTCCCGCCCCGCAACCTGAGCGGCCTGCCACCGGCAGTGGTGGTGGATATTGACGAAACCCTGCTGGACAACGTGCCGCTCAATGCCCGCGACGTCATCCATAACCAGGTGTATGGCTACGACCGCTGGAACACCTGGGTCGACCAGGCCAAGGCCCAGGCCCTCCCCGGTGCCGTGGCGTTCCTGCAAGCGGCAAAGCAAAAAGGCATCCAGGTTTACTACCTGACCAACCGCGAACACAGCCAGGTCGGGGCCACTGTGACCAACCTGCGCCTGCGCGGTTTTCCGGTGGAGAGCAATCAACAGGTGCTCGCCGCCAGCACCCCCACCGGGCACTGCGAAAGCGCCGGCTACGGCAAGAACTGCCGCCGCCAATGGGTCGCCAGCCAGGCTCGCGTGCTGTTGATGGCCGGTGATTCCCTGGGGGATTTCGTCCAGGCCGAACGCAACACCCTCGAGGCCCAGCGCAAGGCGGTCGAACCCTATGTGAACTGGCTCGGGCAGCGCTGGTTTTTGCTGCCCAACCCGACTTACGGCAACTGGTACAGCGCGCCCTATGGGGACGATGAAAAGCTGCCGTTCGCGCAGAAACGCCAGCTCAAGCAGCAGGCGTTGCAGTTGCAGGAGTAACGCCGACCTAGTGCAAGCGCCCGCCCAACGGGTACTCGACCGCCAGGCGGATCTGGTTGGCATCCAGCTCCGCCTGGGCCGCATTGCCCCGGTGCACGGCATGGCGCAGGGTAAAGGCGAGGTTTTTCGCGGCCCCGGACTGCACCACGTAGCGTGCCTGCAGGTCACGTTCCCAATGCCTGCCCCCATCACCGTAGCCGAGCCATTGGTAGCCGCCGCGAGGATCCATGTGGCGGCCGTCGATGCCACTGCCGCGTACATACAACGCCGCCAGGCTCAGGCCGGGCATGCCATGGGCCGCCAGGTCCAGGTCATAACGGACCTGCCACGAGGCCTCCCGTGGGGCGTTGAAGTCGGACAGCGCCACGGCGTTGCTCAGGTAAATCGCCCCGCGCGTCACGTAGTCGAACGGCGTGTCGCCACTGACTTTCTGATAGCCCACGCCCACACTGTGGGCACCGAACCGATAGGTCGAGAGCAGGCTCCATGTGGTGTTATCGATGCGCCCGGACAACGCCTTGCCGGTGTCCTGGGTGCGATACAGGTTCAGGTCAACGGTCAGTGCCTGGCCGGGAAACAGCGGCCGGGTGTAGACCGCCCCCAGGTAATGCTGGCGCCAGGTGTCTTCATAGACAGCGCTGAACACGCTGGCGCTCAGCCCCTTGATTGCCGTATTGCGCACGCCCACCAGGTCAAAGCGATCGCCTTGCCTGCCATTGGAATAGTTGACGACAAACCCTCGGTCATGGCTGCTGGCGTTGCGGTCGGTGCTCTCATTGAAGTGCCCCGCGAACAGGGTGGTGGCCGGCAACTCGCGGCTGGTCAGCCACCATCCCGTCGCGGTTTCGGGCAGCAAGCGGCTGTCGGACGAGGCAAACACCGGGGTTTTCACCCGCTGCTCGCCGTAGCGCAATTCGGTTGAGGAAACGCGCAGTTTGGCAACTGCGCCACCGCGGCTGAACTGCTCCTTGGGGTGGCCGTCATTGTCCACCGCCAATAGCCGTGCCTTCCCGGCGCGCCCACCGCCACTGTCCAATTGCCAGGCGGAATAAACGTGGGCATCCAGGCCAAAACCCAGGGTGCCGGTGGTGAAACCCGAGGCGTAGTCAGCCATCAGGCCATAGGCCCATTCTTCCGCCAGGTCGCTGCGCTGGGATCGAGGTTTGTAGGCGTTGCGTGCGCCGTTGCTGAGGGCGCCATGCTGGTAGTCGCGGCGGTCGTAGACACTGCGGTTGAGCAGGTTCCACTGGCTGTCCTCGATAAAGCCGTTGGCGGTGTCTTGTTCGGCGGCGAAGGCGAGCAGGCTCTGCCCTCCCAATGCCAATAGCAGGGTGCGGGTCGATAGCATCTTCACGGTTTGACTCCAGAACGTGTCAGGCAAAGGTGTTCCGCAGGGCGCAGAACACCGTTGGTTCCGTCAGAGGTATTTGAGCATCGCGATGTCGCGACGACGCTGCTTGAGGTCGGCGAACCAGCGTGTCGGGAAGAACAGCAACACCCCGAGTATCACGCTCCACAACCACACCATGGGCAGGTCGTCAAAACCGTAGTAGGTGCCCTGGTTGGCGCCCCAGATCGCCAGCGCGACCAGGTACATGGCCTTGAGCACGTACAGGTGCAGCAAGTAGAAAAACATCGGCGCCCCACCGTAGATCGCCAAGGTCGCAGTGGCCCAGCGGGCCTGCCACTTCTCGAACAGCGCCAACAGCAGCAGCGACAGGCCCAGGGTGGGCATCAGGAACATCAGCGACGGCGGGTATTTCTTCGCGCTCATGAAGCTCATGAAGGTGCGCAGCGCATCACCGGTCTGCACCCAGGGTTTCTCGCCATACACATTGAGGTAGCGGATAAACACGAACGCGACCAGCAGGCCTGCACCCAGCTTGACCAGGCGCGAGATACGCTCCGCCGACGGCATTGCCTTGCCAAACCACGGGCCGATGCCCCAGCCCAGCAGGATCACACCGATCCACGGCAATATCGGGTACGTCGTGCGGGCGCGGGTGAATTCGGTAATGTCGATAAACACCCGCTGATGCAGGATCGACCAGGGCACGAAGAACGGCGACTCCGGCCCGACGGTCACGCCGTCGAGCAGGTTATGCCCGGCGATAATCGCCACCCCCAGCACGATCAGCCAGGCGCGCTTGAAGTGCAGCAAACCGGCGAGCACGATCATGCACAGGCCGATACACCAGATCACTTGCAGCCACAACGTCTTGGGTGGGAATTCGGCATTCCAGGCAAAGCACACGAAGGTGATTTCCAGGAACACCAGGAACAGCCCGCGCTTGAGCAAAAACACCGAGGTTTCGCGGGCGCTGTGTTTCTGGCTGTAGAGCCAGGCCGACAAGCCCGTCAGGAAGATAAACGCCGGGGCGCAGATCTCGCTGAGCATACGGGTGAAATACAGGTCCGGGGTGACACTCAAGGCGTCGATCGGGTCGGTGACCTGCCGGTGCAGCAAGAAGGTTTCGCGCACATGGTCGATGAGCATCAACAGCATCACAAAACCACGCAGCGCATCGATAGCCAGCATGCGTGTGGCCGTCGTGACGTTCGTGCGGGCAAGCGTCGGCGCAACAGTGCCCGCCTGACCGGCCAATCCTGAAGAAAGGGTCATATCAATCACTCATGAAGGAGGCAATGAATCAGGCTGACTTTTTCAGCCTGGCGACTTCCGATGCCGGCAGTTGCGACGGCGCGCGAGGTAACGGCGCCTGGCCTTGCCGGCGGTGGAACGACAACGTCGAACTGAAGCGTTTGACGTCAAACCGCTCGGGCTTGCCCGCCGGATCAAGACGCTCGCCAGGGCTGTTGTCCTGGTACTCGACGGCCACCACGTAAGTGCCCTGCCAGGGCAGCGCGAAGCTGACGTTGCCGGCGGCATCGCTGCGCTGCTTGAAGACTTCACCGGAGGCGGTTTCCAGCAGAACCTCCTGGCCCGTCAGCGGCTTGCCCGCGTAGAACACCCGGAACTGCGCACGGCCCGCATCGGCAACGCCGGTGGGGACGATATCCAGGGTCAGCTCCGGGCTACGGGCCCGCAGGTCACCGACCCAACGCGTGGCCGGGGTCCAGGCGGCTTTCACGGTCTTGGCGCCTTCCTGCACATCGAACATCGGATAGTGCAGGTCTTGCGCCAGCAGCGAATCCTCTTGCCCGGGCTGCTCCGCCAGCAGGAACGCCTGGCGCTGCTGGATCAGCTGCAGCGGTGCCGACCGGTCGGCCATCGACCACGCCCGCAGTTGCCTGAACCGGTCCATTCCCCCCGGCGTGACCTCCAGCACGTTCTTGTCATATTCCCCGTAGTACAAGGCCAAGGGCTGGCCGGGAAGTTGTTCGTACCAAATCTGATGCGCCTCGCTGGCGGTTGCCAACATGAACGCGCCATAACCCAACAGTGCTTTTGCGTTGCTCATTCGCATTTTTTCGCTCCGATTGGTGGTGTTCAACCCAAGGCTGTCGCGGCTGGAAAACACCGCACAACCCTGCGCTCCCTCACTCTGCGAGCATTACAGCGCAGGCCCTTTTGCGTTTTTCGCCGAATTGCACCCACGGATCGGCGCAGACCACTGTTTAAGGGCCCGAAAAAGTGTTTTATGCGGGTTGCGTCGAGATGAGGCGTTTAGCCGAGACTACGGGGGGGCGTGTCCAATTGAGGTGCAAAAGCAGTGAGCTTTGATCGTTCCCACGCCCTGCGCAAAGCTGTGTACCTGATGCACCGAGGTGCCTGCATCGCAGGCAAGCTCCCACATTTGAACCGGTTCCCCCCCTAAAGCGGGGTCAGCTGAAAGACCGCCATCAGGGGCATAGCTATCTACAACGTTGTAGCCACCAACAGTAACCACGATGCGAAGCGAGCCGCCCTTGATCTTGCTTTTGATCTTGATCTTGATCTTGATCTCAGGCGCCCCGTTAAACCACGCTGGCCGGAATTCGACAGCGATTTGGGGGGTAAACCGGCAGGGATGCCGGTTTAGCCGCCCCGCGCCATGGATGGCGCGTGGCGGCGGCCCCCCAAATCACTGTCGGATTACGGGCACACCGAGCCTGGGCGAGGTGCCGAGTGGTAGGGCGAAGGCCTTTTGCTTACTTTTGGGCCTCTCCAAAAGTGAGTCGCTGTAAGAGCGAAACCCTAAGTGGCCGTTACCGCAGCAACGGATATGTACTCATTCCACGCCAACATCCTGGTCGGCTGTCAGGCCGCCATCAGGTTCAAGCCCCCTCCCACAGGAAAGCGCGCGGATTTCAGTGCCGCAGCAACTTGCGCAACGGCACGCCATCCTTGAGCACCGGCGACTTGATCACGATGTAGCTGAAGTACTTGGAGATGCCAATGTTCTTATCCAACAGGCTCTCGACCACTTCCTGGTAGTGCTGGATGCTGCGGGTCATGAAACGCACCAGATAGTCGTAGCCACCGCTGATCAGGTGGCACTCGAGTACCTCGTCCACCAGGCGGATATTCGATTCGAACTTGGCGAAGTCTTCACGTTTATGGTCGCTGAGGGTGATCTCGGTAAACACCGTCACCGAGTCGGTGATCTTGGCCAGGTTCAAGTGCGCCTTGTAGCTGGAAATATACCCGGCCGATTCCAGCCGCTTGACCCGTTGCAGGCAGGGGCTGGCGGACAGGCCCACGGCATCGGCGAGGCTGACATTGGTCATCCGCCCGTCTTTTTGCAGTTCAACCAGAATACTGATGTCGATCCGGTCCAGCTTGACTTGCCCTTCCATCACGTACCTCTTGACTGCCGTTTGTAAGACAATCTTCTAGCAAAATCAGCGCCGTAAAGACAGCTGATGCTGCGCCACCAGATCCGCCATGCTGTTGATGCAGTACTCCGCCGCACAAGGCGAAGGCTGCCGCGCCCGGTGGCGGCCGATCAAACAGCGGTCCAGCGCCCCGTGTGTGCCGACCGACGATCGCGTCACATGCAGCACCGGTTGCAGCTGCGCGCCTCGGTCCGTGAGCCATTGCGGGTCTTCGGCGAGGGAAATGAAATCTTCCGGTGCAATCCCCAATCGCTCGCACAACACCCCGCGGTCCTCGGCATCACGGTCGCCACGCACCAGCAAGCGGTAGAACTTGCGCAGGTACAGCATCGCCCCCGGCGCATCCTCGAACAACGACCAATTGCCCGCCGAACGAGCAAAGCTCATGCCCTCCTCCCAACTGGCGTGCAGCCCCCAACTTTCGGCCAGTTGGCGATGGGCAAAACACAACACGCCACTGAAGCCCAGCTCGGCGAAACGCGGGTAGAGCCTGGCAACCTGCGTGTTGAATTCGGCCAGCACCTGATCCTTGGCCGGCTGCCCGCCACGGCTGTCGAGCAGCGGCTGCAACGCCGCCCACACCCCTGAATCGCGATCCACCAGCACTTCATCGCAATCGATCAGCAACGCTCGATAATCTGTCAGTCCCATGTGGGGTCAAGCCTCCAATGCCGCAGTTGGCCCGTAGCGGGCACAGCCTCAGTTCAAGACCCGTGCCAAGGCGCCGTCGAGGATTTCCAGCGCTTCGTCGACCTGGGCTTCGCTGGTCACCAACGGCGCGAGGAAGCGCAGCACATTGCGATGTACCCCGCACTTGATCACCAGCAAACCACCGGCCCGGGCTGCATCGATCAGGCGTTGATTGAGGTCGGCATCCGGGGTGCGGGCCGGGTCATCCTTGATCAACTCCATCGCCAACATAAAGCCGGTGCCGCGCACATCGCCGATGCGCGAGCAGCGTGCCTGCAAATCGAGCAACCCCTGGCGCAGGCGCTCGCCCAATACTTGGCTGCGCGCCAGCAACTGCTCCTGCTCGAACGCATCGATCACCGCCAGCGCCGCCGCACAGGCCAGCGCATTACCACCGTAGGTGCCGCCCAGCCCGCCGGGCAGCGGTGCATCCATGATCTGCGCCTTGCCGACCACGCCGGACAACGGCAAGCCGCCGGCCAGGCTCTTGGCCACGGTGACCAGGTCGGGCTGGATACCCGCGTGCTGGAAACCGAACCAGGTGCCGGTGCGACCGAAGCCGGTCTGGATCTCGTCGAGGATCAACACGATGCCATGCTTGTCGGCCAACGCTCGCAGCGCCTGGAGAAACTCAGGGGGTGCGGTGAGGAAACCGCCGTCGCCCTGCACCGGTTCGATGATGATCGCAGCCACCCGCTCCGGCGCTACCTGGGTCGCCAGCAACTCATCCAGGGCCTTGAGCGCGATGTCGCTGGTCACGCCGCGATAAGCGTTCGGGTACGGGGTATGGAACACCTCCGGCGCAAACGGCCCGAAGTTCTGCTTGTAGGGCTGGCTCATGCCGGTGAGCGTGGTGCCCAGCAATGTGCGCCCGTGGAAACCGCCACGGAAGGCGATGACCGCCGAGCGATTGGTATGGGCGCGGGCGATCTTCACCGCATTTTCCACCGCCTCGGCGCCGGAGGTGAAAAACGCCGCTTTATAGGCTGCCTGGCCGCCGATCATTTCACACAGGCGCTGGGCCAGGTCGAGGTAAGGCTGGTAGGCCACCACCTGGAAGCAGGCATGGGAAACCTTCTGCAACTGGGCCTGCACGGCGGCGACCACCTTGGGGTGGTTATGGCCGATGTTGAGCACGCCGATACCGCCGACGAAGTCCAGGTAGCGCTTGCCATCCACGTCCCACAATTCGGCGCCCTGGGCGCGGTCGATCACCAGCGGGTGCGCGGTCACCAGGCCACGGGGCACGAACTGCTCGCGCTGACGGAGCAAATGAGGGGTTTCGTCGACTTTGCTATTCATGGCATTTCCCATCGTGAGTCCGGCAACCGGAAGGTGGTTGCGATGCAGTCCAGAGTACGGCCTGCGGGCAACCAACTACGCCGAACTTGCCCCGTGAGAAATTCGGATCAACTGTTTTCGCCCCGCGTTTCAACAGATCCTGCGCCGGGCTTGGGGGATGATGATCGCTACCTTTATCCAGCAGGAAATGCCCATGGCCTTGCTCTACAAAGCTGACCCGGTGCGCGGCCAACACTGGCAGGCACTCTTTGCCCAACACGCGCCGGACATCGAATGGCGCGCCTGGCCCGACATCGGCACCCCCTCCGAGGTCGACTACCTGGCCGCCTGGCAGGCGCCGGACGATCTGGCGCGCATGCTGCCCAACCTGAAGGTGTTGTTTGCGTTGTCGGCCGGTGTCGATCAACTGGACCTGGACCGTTTGCCTGCGGGCCTGCCGGTGGTGCGCCTGCTGGATCCGGGCATCACCCGCGGCATGTGCGAATACGCCAGTTGGGCGGTGCTCAGCCTGCACCGCGACATGCTGCGTTACCGTCAGCAGCAGGTTGCGCGCTGCTGGCAGGCGCACCTGTTGCAGCCGGCTGCGAACCGACGCGTGGGGGTGATGGGGTTGGGTGCCCAGGCCCAGCAGATCCTGGCGACCTTGGCCCCCCTGGGCTTTGCCCTGTCCGGCTGGGCGCGCAGTGCGCACCAGGTGTCGGGGGTGGAGTGTTATGCGGGGGAAGCGCAACTGCCGGCGTTTCTCAGCCAGTGCGATATTTTGCTGTGCGTGTTGCCGTTGACGGAGCAGACCCAGGGGATCCTGGACCGGCGCTTGTTTGCGCAACTGCCACGGGGGGCGGGGTTGGTGAATATGGGCCGTGGGGGGCACCTGGTGGAAGAGGATTTGCTCGAGGCGTTGGAGAGTGGGCAGTTGAGTGGGGCGGTGCTGGATGTGCTGCGGGAAGAGCCGGCGGCGCCGGAGCATCCGTTCTGGGGGCATCCGCAGGTGTTGTTGACGCCACATATTGCGGCCATGACCCAACCGGAGAGTGCGTTTGCGGTGTTGCTGGAGAATATTCGGCGGTTTGAGCGGGGGGAGGAGATGGTGGGTGAGGTGGATCGGTTGCGGGGGTATTGAGTACCTATTCGGTTCCAAGGCAGTCGGTTCCAAGGCCGTGGGTTCCAAGCCGCAAGAGCAGGCCAAGGTTTACCTGATGTATGCAGATCAAACGGTGGAAGGGGGCTTGCCCCCTCCCACATTTTTTACCCAGTACATCAGGCACAACGCCGATCGGCTATAAGGCCGCCGCGCTTTGATCAATTCGTCTCAGTCAACCGCGTCGCAATTGCCAATCCCACATCCTGAGTCGATCCCCGGCCCCCCAGATCCGGCGTGACCCCCCCTTCTGCAATCACCGCCTCAATCGCCCGCAATATCCCATCATGGGCCGCCCGATACCGCCCATCCCCATTGCCCAAGAAGTCCAACATCAACGCCCCCGACCAGATCATCGCAATCGGATTGGCTATGTTCTGCCCGTAAATATCCGGCGCCGACCCATGCACCGGCTCGAACAATGACGGAAACCGCCGCTCCGGATCCAGGTTCGCCGACGGCGCGATCCCGATGGTCCCCGCACACGCCGGCCCCAGGTCCGACAGGATATCGCCAAACAGATTCGAGGCCACCACCACATCAAACCGGTCCGGCTGCAACACAAACCGCGCACACAAAATATCGATGTGCTGCTTGTCCCACGTCACCTCGGGATAGTTCGCCGCCATCAACGCCGTGCGCTCATCCCAGTAAGGCATGCTGATGGAAATCCCATTGGACTTGGTCGCCGCCGTCAGCTTCTTGCGTGGACGGGTCTGGGCCAGGTCGAAGGCGAACTTGAGGATGCGGTCAACCCCGCGTCGAGTGAACACCGACTCCTGCAGCACGAATTCATGCTCGGTGCCTTCGAACATCTTGCCGCCCACCGAGGAGTATTCGCCCTCGGTGTTTTCGCGGATCACCACAAAGTCGATGTCCCCCGGCGCGCGCCCGGCCAAGGGGCATGGCACGCCGGGGAACAGGCGCACCGGGCGGATGTTCACGTACTGGTCGAAGTCGCGGCGGAACTTGAGCAGCGAGCCCCACAGCGAGATGTGGTCCGGGACTTTGTCGGGCCAGCCCACGGCGCCGAAGTAGATCGCGTCAAAGCCCTTGAGCTGCTCGAACCAGTCCTCGGGCATCATCTGCCCGTGTTCCAGGTAGTAATCGCAGTGGGCCCAGTCGAGCACTTCGATGCTCAGGTCCAGGTGCCAGATCCTGGCGGCCTGCTCCAGTACCCGCAGCCCTTCGGGCAGGACTTCCTTGCCGATGCCATCGCCGGCAATCGCGGCGATTCTGAATGCCTTGCTCATGGTGCATGCCTCGCAAAAATTCAGTTCAAGCCGCCGATATGGAAGGCTTTGACTTCAAGGTATTCGTCCAGGCCGTACTTGCTGCCCTCGCGCCCCAGGCCCGATTGCTTGATGCCGCCGAACGGCGCGACCTCCATCGAGATGATCCCGGTGTTGAGGCCGACCATGCCGAACTCCAGGGCCTCACCAAAACGCCACGAACGCTGCAGGTCCTGGGTGAAATAGTAGGCGCCCAGGCCATACGGGGTGGCGTTGGCCAGGGCGAGGGCCTGGGCTTCGTCGGTAAAGCGCATCAGCGGTGCCACCGGGCCGAAGGTTTCTTCATTGGCCAGCAACATCCCGGCGTGGGTATCGCCGAGTACCGTGGGCTGCACGAACTGGCTGTCGCCGCTGGGGACGGCGCCGCACAGCAGCCGGGCGCCCTGGCTCAGGGCGTCGTCGATATGCCGCGCGACTTTGTTCACCGCTGCGGGGTTGATCAGCGGGCCGATAGTCACGCCGTCGTCCAGGCCGTTGCCGACCTTGAGCTTGCCCACCTCTTCCACCAGCCGCGCCGCGAAACGCGCGTAGATACCGTCCTGCACCAGGATGCGGTTGGCGCACACGCAGGTTTGCCCGGCGTTGCGGAACTTGCTGAGCATCACCCCGGCCACCGCCTGTTCGAGGTCGGCGTCGTCGAACACGATAAACGGTGCATTGCCGCCCAGTTCCAGGCTCAAGCGCTTGATGTGCTCGGCGCTCTGGCGCATCAACAGGCGGCCGACGGCGGTGGAGCCGGTAAAGGAAATCTTGCGCACCGCCGGGTTGCCGGTCAGCTCTTCGCCAATGCCGGCGGGCAAGCCGGTGATCACATTGAACACCCCGACCGGAATACCGACGCGCTCGGCCAGCACCGCCAGGGCCAGGGCCGACAGCGGCGTGAGGTCCGAGGGTTTGACGATGATCGGGCAACCGGCGGCCAGGGCCGGCGCGCATTTGCGCGTGATCATCGCGTTGGGGAAATTCCACGGGGTGATGGCGGCGCATACGCCCACCGGTTGCTTGAGGGTCAGCAAACGCCGATCACCACTGGGCGCGGGCATGGTTTCGCCGTAGACCCGGCGCGCTTCCTCGGCGAACCATTTGACGAAACCGGCACCGTAGCGCACTTCGCCACGGGCTTCGTTCAGGGGTTTGCCCTGCTCGCAGGTCATGATCAGCGCCAGGTCATCGAGGTTGTCGATCATCGCCTGGTACCAGCGCTCCAGCAGCGCCGCGCGTTCGGCAGCCGGGCGTGCGCGCCAGGCAGGCCAGGCACGCTCGGCGGCTTCGATGGCGCGGCGGGTGTCCACCGCGTCCATGGCCGGCACCTGGGCAATCACGTGGCCGGTGGCCGGGTCGCGGATGGCCAGGGTGGCGCCGCTGTCGGCAGCGATCCACTGGCCATCTACGTAGGCGAGTTCAGCCAGCAGGCTGGGGTCTTGCAAGCGATTCTTGAGCATGGTCGAGTCCTGATCCGAGACACGCTCCAGTCTAGGGAGGCGCCGCAAACGAGGATGCCGAAAGCGCGGTTAAAGCAGCGTGCCGTGCTGAAATTGCGCCCAGGACGGCAGGCTCTGCTAGGCCGTCAGCGAACCGAGCAAGCCTTGCAAAAAGCGCTCGCCGGCGTCCATCTGGCTGATCTCGATAAACTCGTCGGGCTTGTGCGCCTGCTCGATGGAACCCGGCCCGCACACCACCACCGGTACGTCCAGGCGCTGCTTGAACAGGCCGCCTTCGGTGCCGAACGAAACCTTGGAGGTGCCGGTGCCCGGCGCGGCGAATTGCTTGAGAAAGCGCACCGCCTCGACACTGGGATGGGTGTCGAGGCCAGGATAGACGTTGATCGTTTCGATCTCGATGGCCGCCACGCTGGACAGCTTCTGCGCCTCACGCACGATCACCTCGGCGCGCTCGCGCATCTGCTCCAGGAACGCGTCCAGGTCGTCCGCCGGCAGGTTGCGCACTTCGAAGTCCAGGGTGCACAGGTTGGGCACGATATTCAGCGCCTTGCCGCCGATAATCTGGCCGACATGCACGGTGCTGTAGGGCACGTCATAGTCGTTGTCCTGGGCGCCGTGGCGTTGCAACTGCTGCTGGCTGTCACGCAGGGCGGCGATAAAGTCGCAGGCCACGTGGATGGCGTTGACCGAGCGCGGCGCCAGGGATGAATGCGCCTCCTGGCCTCGGCAGTACGTGCGGTAGGAGCCCTTGCCCTTGTGGCCGAGGACAAACTGCATGTTGGTCGGCTCGCCGATCACACACAGAAACGGCCGCATCGGCGCCAGGTGCAGCACGTCGAGCAAGCGCCGTACGCCGACGCAGCCGATTTCTTCGTCATGGGACAGGGCCAGTTGCAATGGGCGGTTCAACGTGTGGTCGGCGGCATCCAGCATGGAGTCGATGGCCAGGGCGATAAAGCCCTTCATGTCGCAACTGCCGCGCCCATAAATGCGCCCGTCCTGCACGGTGGCGGCGAAGGCGGGAAATGTCCAGGCCTGCCCCGCCGCCGGCACCACGTCGGTGTGCCCGGACAGCAGCACGCCGGGCTGTTCCTTGGGCCCGGTGCTGGCGAACAGGTTGGCTTTCTTGCCGCTGGGGTCCTTGACGATCAGCGAGTCGATGCCCTTGCTCAGCAGCAGGTCGCGCACATATTCAATCAAGGCCATGTTCGAGGCCGATGACACGGTGTCGAAGGCCATCAGCTGTTTCAGAATCGCCAATACGCGGGGTTTCATGAGGCCTGGCTCCGTTGCTCGGCAGGTGGGGCGAACCGGGTGATGGAGAATGGCTCGATCGGGGTGCTGGTGCTGCCGGTGGCGAGCAGCTCGGCCATCACATCGCCGACGCCCGGGCCCAGCTGGAAACCGTGGCCGCAGAACCCGAAGGCATAGAACAGCCCGTCGACAGTACCGCTGGGGCCCATCACCGGCAGCGAGTCCGGCAGGTAGCCTTCGATGCCGCTCCACACGCGGATGATGTTCAGGTTGCCGACGCCCGGCAGCAGGCGGCGCATCTGGCTGACCTGGTTGAGGATGCTGCGCGGTTCCACGTAGGCGCGGCGGTTGAGCATATCCGGCTTGCTGCGGTAGCCGCCGCCGATGACGATATTGCCCCGGGGAATCTGGCGGAAGTAGATCACCTCTTCGGGCACCTTGGTGTACACGCCGATCACCGTGGGCAAGGCATAAGGCACCGGCTCGGTCACGGCCATTTGCGGGCCGTGGGTGTCCAGCGGCACCGGTTCGCCGAACTGCGCCGAGAGCTTCTGGCCCCAGGCGCCGGCGGTGATCAACAGTTGCGCGGCGTGGAACTGGCGGCCGTCGGTGGTGGTGACCTGGAAGTCGGCGCCGACTTTCTGCACCTCGGCCACTTCGGTGCGCTCTTCGATCTGCGCACCCAGGCGCCGGGCGGCGCGGGCAAACGCCGGCGCGGCCAGGCGCGGGTTGGCATGGCCATCGTGGGGCGCGTAGGAGCCACCCTTGACGTCCGGGCCGAGGAAGCCGAAGCGTTGATGCAGTTCGGCGCCACGATAAATCTTCAGGTCCAGTTGTTGCGCTTCCGGTGCGGCGGCGTAGGCCTCCAGCTCGGCAATTTCATCCTCGCGGTAACACACGCGCATATGCCCGCTGGGGATGAATTCCAGGTCGTCGTCGATCAGTTCCGGCAGGCGTTTCCACAGCGCCCAGGAGCGATTAGCCAAGGCCAACTGGCCGAGGAAACGCCCTTGCCGGCGTACATTGCCGAAGTTGACGCCACTGGCGTACTGGCCGATCTGGTCGCGCTCCAGCAGGATCACCGACTGCCCGCGACGGCGCAGAAAAAACGCGGTCGCCGAGCCCATCAGCCCCCCGCCGACAATCACCACATCGGTTTTTTGCACGCTCATGACGAGACCTCCTCGGTGATCAGCATCGACAACGGTTTGACCGGCGCCTGGCCGCGCTGGCGTCCGACCGCCTGCACCGGCACGCCGGCAGCGGCGGCGATCACTTCGGCCCCGGCCTGGGAGCAATAACGCCCCTGGCAACGGCCCATGCCCACGCGGCTGAACGCCTTGGCGCGATTGACTTCGCAGGCGCCCTTCTCCTTCACCGTGCGGCGCAACTCGCCGGCGCTGATCATCTCGCAGCGGCACACAATGGCGCTGTCCGGCAACGCCTTGGCCTGTTCGCTCGGCCACGGGAACGCCTGGGCCAGGCCCAGGCGGAATTGATCCATCACCGCCAGGGCCTGCTGTTGCTCATCCCGCAGGCCGGTGTCGACCGGTTGTTGCAGGTCTTCCAGCAGCGCCAGCGCCACCAGGCGCCCGGCATGCTCGGCGGCATCGGCGCCGCGAATTTTCGCGCCGTCACCGGCCGTGTACACGCCCTTGACCGAGGTGCGTCCGGCGTCATCCGTGGCCAGCCACCATTGGCTCGATGCCTCATCGAACGCCATGCGACAGCCGGCCAGGTCACCCAGCTGGGTTTCCGGGCGCAGGTGGTAACCCAGCGCAACGGCATCGGCCTGCACCGTGACGGCCTGCCCGTTGCCGGTGGTAAAGCGCACACCGCTCACGCCGTTGGCCGCGTCACCCATCACTTGCAGCGGCTTGACCCCGAGGTGCACCGCCACCTTGGCGCGGTACAGTTGCGCCAATAGCTTGATCCCCGTGAACAGCACGCCAGGCCGCGCCAGCAGTTTGGGCAAGGCTTTCAGACGCAGGCTCAAGGCTGAGGTGTCGAGCACCGCCGCCACGTCGGCGCCGGCCTTCACGTACTGGCTGGCGACCAGGTACAGCAACGGCCCGCTGCCCATGAACACCACGCGATGGCCGATGGACACGGCCTGGTTTTTCAACGCGATCTGCGCCCCGCCCAGGCTGTAGGTGCCCGCCAGTTGCCAGCCCTCGATGGGCATCAGGCGGTCGGTGGCGCCGGTGCAGAGGATCAGTGCATCGTAATCCACCGTGGTGTGGCGGCCCTGGCTCACGCAGCACAGTTGCCCCGGCGTGAGGTTCCACACCAGGGTGTCGGGGCGGTAGTCGATGGCGTCGCGCAGGCGGTCGAAACTCTGGTGCAGGGCCTGGGCCTTGGCGGCCTCGCTGCCGTACAGGGTCGCGTAGTCGCGGATGAAGCCTTCTGGCTGACGCCGGTAGATCTGGCCACCGTCGCGGCGGTTTTCATCGATCAGGATCGGTTTGATCCCGGCCGCCAGCAGGGTTTCGGCGCAGCGCACCCCGGCCGGTCCGGCGCCCACAATAACTACCCGTGCAGTGGCCATGTCGCCTCCGGTTGTGTGGTAACGATATCCAGCCCGTCACGGACTTCATTGGAGCAGGCGCGCAGGCGTTCACCGCTGCGGGTCCACACCCAGCAATCCTGGCACGCGCCCATCAGGCAGAAACCGGCGCGGCGGCCGCTGTCGAATTCCGACTGGCGCAGCGCATTGCCCTGGGTCAGCAGCGCGACCATCAGGGTGTCGCCCTGCAGGGCTTGGACGGCAGCGCCATCCACGGTCAGGCTGACCGTCGGCCGGCCCTGTTCGGCCAGCCTCACAAAACGCGCGCTCATGCATAGGCTCCCACAGTGAGGGTGTTGACGCCCTGCTGGGTATCCAGCAAATGGGCGCTGTCGTGGTGGCAAAGGATTTCACCACCGTCGTCAAGGCGGCGGCGCGGCGGCGCGGTGCGGTTGCACAGGCCGTCGACGCGCACCGGGCAGCGATTGAGGAAGGTGCACAGCTGCGGCCCATTGGCCCGCTCGCCGAGCGCCGGCAGCGTGTCGCCTGCAGTACCGCAGGTTTCCAGCCAGCCCTGGCGCAACTCGGGCACCGAGTGAATCAACAGGTCGGTGTAAGGATGGAACGGCGGCTCGGCAAACGCCTGGCGACTGCCGGCCTGGACCTTGCGGCCGCTGTACATCACCACAATGTCATCGCACAGCGCGCGCACGGTGGAAATATCGTGGCTGATAAACAGGTACGACACCCCCAGTTGCTGGCGCAGGTCGCGCAACAGTTCGAGAATCGCCGCACCCACCACGGTGTCGAGAGCCGAGGTCACTTCATCGCAGAGGATCAGGTCGGGCTTGGCCGCCAGCGCGCGGGCCAGGTTGACCCGCTGCTTTTGCCCGCCGGACAGCTCATTCGGGCGCCGTTCGGCGAGGTCCCGGGGCAGGCGCACCAGGTCGAGCAGTTCGCCGATGCGGGTTTGCAGCGCCGCGCCCTTGAGGCCGAAATACATTTTCAACGGCCGACCGATGATGGCCGCCACACTGTGCATGGGGTTGAGCGCGGTGTCGGCGTTCTGGAACACCATCTGGATCCGCCGGAACTGTTCCGGGGTGCGCTCGGCGAGGCTGCCGCCCAAGGGTTGCCCGTCGAAGGCCAGGCCGCCGAGGGCCGGGGTCAGCAACCCCGCCACCACCCGGGCCAGGGTGGACTTGCCCGAGCCCGACTCGCCGATCACGCCGATGGCCTGGCCACGGCGCACGGTGAGGTCGATGTCTTCCAATACCCGAATCGACGGCATGCCGTGCAGGTTCTTGTTGCCGTAGCCGGCGGTGAGGCCGGTGATGGTCAGCAGCGGTACCTCCCCGACGACGCCGCAGGGCGGGCGAATAGTGGTGTCGGGCCGTGCGGCGGCCAGCAGGCTGCGGGTGTAGGCGTGGGTCGGGGCGTTAAGCAACGGTGCGGTGGCGCTCTGTTCGAGGATCTGCCCGCCGTTGAGCACCACGATCTGGTCGGCCATTTGCGCCACCACCGCGAGGTCGTGGGACACGTACACCGCCGTGGCACCGCGCTCGCGCACCACGCGTTTGAAGGCGCGCAGCACGTCGATCTGGGTGGTCACGTCCAGGGCGGTGGTCGGCTCGTCGAGCACCACCAGCAGCGGATCGCTGATCAACGCCATCGCCGCCATCACCCGTTGCAGCTGCCCGCCGGAGACCTGGTGCGGGTAGCGCTGGCCGATGCGTTCCGGGCCTGGCAGCGCCAGGTCGCGGAACAGGCCGATAGCCTTGGCGTACAGCTCGGCGCGCGTGCCCAGGCCGTGGATCAGTGCGCCTTCGATGACCTGGTCGATGAGTCTTTTCGCCGGGTTGAACGCGGCGGCGGCACTTTGCGCGATATAGGACACACGGTTGCCGCGCAGGCCCTGCAGTTGGTGTTCGCCCAGGGCGAGCATGTCGTGCTCGCCGACCTGCACCACGCCGCCGGACAAGCGACACCCGCGCCGTGCATACCCCAGCAAGGCCAGGGCGATGGTGGTCTTGCCGGAGCCGGACTCGCCGATCAACGCCAGCACTTCACCTTGTTTCAGGGCAAAGCTCACGCCCTTGACGATTTCCACCTCGCCACGCTCGCCACAGGCGACCACGCGCAGGTCTTCGACGCGAATCAATTCAGTCATTTCAATGGCCTCCCGTGCGTCGACTGCGTCGCGAGGACAGATAGTCGATCAGTAGATTCACGCCGATGGTCAGCGTGCCGATGGCCAGCGCCGGAAGGATGATGGCCAGCGCGCCCTGGTTGAGGCCGCCGATGTTTTCCCGCACCAGCGAGCCGAGGTCGGCATCCGGCGGTTGCACGCCCAGGCCAAGAAAACTCATGCCGCTGAGCAACAGCACGATGTAGCCGAAACGCAGGCCCAGGTCGGTCAGGACCGGGTTGAGCATGTTCGGCAGGATCTCCACACACGCCACGTACAGCCGACGCTCGCCACGGGTACGCGCGACCTGCACGTACTCCAGGGCTTCGATGTTGACCGCCATGCTGCGGGCGACGCGGAAGGAGCCGGGGATATAGCTGATCACGGCCGTACAGATCAGCAGCGTCACCGATGAGCCAAACGCCGAGACCATGATCAACGCGAGCATTTTGCTCGGGATCGAAATAAAGGCGTCCATGATGCGGCTGATGATCTCGTCCAGCCACTTGGGCGAGACCACCGACAACAGCGCACAGCCGGTGCCGAAGGTGCTGGCCAGTAACGCCGCCACCAGCGCCAGCCCGACGGTAAAGCGCGCGCCCACCAGCACCCGGCTGAGCATGTCGCGGCCAAGGTAATCGGTGCCGAATGGATGCGCGAGGCTGAAGCCTTCGAAGATGTTATCGGACACCACCTCCCCCACCGGATGGGGCGCCAGCCACGGACCGAGCAGCGCCACCAGCAGCCAGGCGACACACACCACGCCGCCCAGCAGCCCCAGCCACGACGGGCCGCTGGACACCTTGGCGAGTGCCAGGGCGGAGGAGACAGGCTTGGATTTCGCAATGAGGTTGTTCATTGGTTTCTCAGCCTCGGATTGGACAGGATCGCGCACAGGTCGGCGAGCAGCACCAGGCCCAGGTACGCCGCGCAGAACAACATGGTGCACGCCTGCACCAGCGCCATGTCGCGGTTGGTCACGGCATCGACCATCAAGCTGGCAATGCCGGGGTAGTTGAAAATGGTTTCGACGATCACCACCCCGCCCAACAGGTACGACAGGCTCAGGGCGATGGCGTTGGCAATCGGCCCGATGGCATTGGGCAAGGCATGGCGCAGCACGATGCGGATCGGGCTGACGCCCTTGAGGCGCGCCATTTCCACGTAGGGGCTGTCGAGCTGGTCGATCACGGCGGCGCGGGTCATGCGCGCCATTTGCGCGACGATCACGCAGCACAGCGTCATCACCGGCAAGGCATAGGTGCGCATGAATTGCAGCGGTGAACTGATGTCGCTGGCATAGGAGAGTGCCGACAACCAACCGAGGTTGACCGCAAAGATCAGCACCGCCAGGGTCGCCACCAGGAATTCCGGCACCGCGACCATCGCCAGGGTGATAAAGCTCAGGCAACTGTCGATGCGCCCGCCCCGGCCCATCGCCGAGCCGATGCCGAGCACCAGTGCCACCGGCACCGAGACCAGCGCCGTGGCGCCCGCCAGCATCAGGGTGTTGGGCACCCGGCCCGCCATCAGCTCACCGACCGGCATGGCGTTGGAGACCGACACGCCCATGTCGCCAGTGAGCAGGCTCATCAACCAGTGCAGGTACCGCAACACACCGGGCTGGTCCAACCCCAGTTTCAGGCGCAGGGCCGCCACCTGTTCAGGGGTCGCGAACTGGCCCAGGGATTGTTGCGCCGCGTCCCCCGGCAGTACCGCCGTGATCGCGAACACGACCATGGACACGATCAACAAGGTCAAGGCCCCGGCGCCGAAGCGCCGGCCGATCAACCACAGTGTATTGCTATTCATCCCACCACCCTCCTCAAGCGTCCAACCACACCTGCTCGGCAAACATGTAGCCCATGAAACCGCCCAGTGGGTTGCTGTCGTAGCCTTTGATGCGCTGGTCGACGCCGTCGATATTGCTGATGAACACCGGCACGCCGATGCCGCAGTGGTCGTGCACCAGGACCTGCATGTCGCCATACATCTTGGCGCGCTTGGCGTCGTCGGTTTCGCCACGGGCCAGCATCAGCAACTGGTCGAACTGATCGTTCTGCCAGCCGGACTCGTTCCACGGCGCCTTGGACTGGAAGAACTGCGAGAACATCACGTCGGCATTTGGCCGGGGGTTGATGTTGCCGAAGCTCAGCGGATGCTTCATCCAGTGGTTGGACCAGTAGCCGTCGCTCGGCAGGCGGTTCACGTCGAGCTTGAGCCCGGCCTGTTTGGCCGATTGCTGCAACAGCACGGCGATATCCACCGAGCCGGTGGCGGCAGGCGAGGCCATCACGGGCATGGTGATGCTTTCCATGCCGGCTTTCTTCAGCAGGAACCTGGCTTTTTCCGGGTCGTAGACCGTCTGCGGCAAGTCGGTGTTGAAGTAGCGCGAACCCGGCGCAATCGGGTGGTCGTTGCCCACCACCGCAAAGCCACGGAATACGGCGGACTTGACCTGTTCACGGTCGAGCAGCAGCTTCATGGCCTGGGTGAATTCCGGGCTTTTGCCGGGCAGTTGGTCCTGGCGAATGATCAGGTCAGTGTAGTTGCCCGACGGCGCGTCGACCACGCGATGCTTGGCGCTGGCCTTGATGCGCGTGGTGGAGCGCGGGTTGACCTCGTTGATCATGTGCACATCGCCCGACAGCAGTGCATTGACCCGCGATGGCTCGTCGGCAATCGCGATGAACTCGATCTCGTCGAGGTACGGCAGGCCCGGTTTCCAGTAGTTCTTGTTGCGCACCGCAATCGAACGCACGCCTGGCTTGAACTCGCCCACGGTGAACGGTCCGGTGCCGATGCCTTTACTGAAGTCGCTGGTGCCCTCGGGGACGATCAACAGGTGTGACACCGCGAGGATCGACGGCAATTCGGCGTTGGCCGCGCTGAGGCGGATCTGCACTTCGTTCGGCCCGTTGGCCTTGATCTCGGCAAACTGCTCCATCAGCGGCATGACCTTGGAACCGGTCAGCGGGTCTTTGTGGCGGTTGAGGGAGAACACCACGTCGGCGGCGGTCAGGGCCTTGCCGTTGTGGAAGGTCACGTCCTTGCGCAGGGTAATGGTCCAGACGGTGGCGTCGGTGTTGTCGATGCGCTCGGCCAGTTCCAGTTGCGGCACCAGGTGCTTATCGAAGCGGGTCAGGCCGTTGTAGAACATGTAGTGGCGCACATAGTCGGTGGACAGCGCGCCCTTGGCCGGGTCGAGGGTGTCAGCGGTGGAGCTGGACATGCCGGCCACGCGGATCTTGCCGCCTGGCTTGCCTTTGCCGGCCACGGCGGCCTCGTCGGCGAACAGCTTGCCGGCGGCGCCGAACAGGCTGCCGGCACCGGCGGCGGCGACACCGGCCACACCGAGCATTTGCAGGGCGTTGCGGCGCGACATGCCACGGTTGAGACGTTCGAACACCCGCAGGCTGTCCTGGCCGGAGATGAGTTCGGGGGTGTTTTTGTTGTCAGTCATAGCAAGGCTACCTGTCGATAATCGGAAGAATCGAGTGCTCACGGATGTCCGGAGCGTCCTGGAAACACAAACGACGGTGACGCAACAACGGCAACTCAGTGCAAATAGTCCTGGAAGCGGTAGTAAGCCCCCACGAACGGCAGGAACCACGGCTTGCCGAAATGCCCGGGAATCGCCGGCCATTCCAGTTCGCGCCAGGGGTTGGCCGCGGTATTGCCGGCCATGACCTCGGCCATTACCTGGCCCATGTGCACCGACATCTGCACGCCATGGCCGCTGTAGCCCATGGAGTGGAACACGCCGCCATGCTGGCCGGCGCGGGGCAGGCGGTCGGACGTCATGTCCACCAGGCCACCCCAGCAGTAGTCGATCTTCACGTGCGCCAACTGCGGGAACATGTTCAGCATCGCCGCTTGCAGGACCTTGCCGCTCTTGGCGTCGGAGACGCTGTCGGACATGGCAAACCGCGCACGTCCGCCAAACAGCAGGCGGTTGTCCGGGGTCAGGCGAAAGTAGTTGCCGATCATGCGGCTGGTCACATAGGCCCGGTGCCGGGGCAGCAACTGGTCGATCAGCGCCTGGGGCAAGACTTCGGTGGCGATGACAAAACTGCCCACCGGCACAATGCGCCGGCGGTACCAGCCGAGGTCGCCATGCTGGCAGGCACCGGTGGCCAGCAGGACTTGCCCGGCGTGCAGTGAACCCTTGGCGGTGTTGACCTGGTAGCCGCCGGCCTGGGCCTGCCAATCCTTGACCTGGGTGTGCTCGTAAATCATCGCACCACGCCGCGCCGCCGCTTCGGCCAGGCCGACGCCGAAGCGGCCGACGTGCATCTGCACGCCGTTGCGCTGCAGCAGGCCGCCATGAAACTGCGCCGAATTGACCTCAGCACGGGTCTGTTCGGCACTGAGCAGCTCGACCTCGGCATCCACCTCCTGGCGGATCAGCTCGCAGGTACGCGCCAGGCCTTCGTAGTGCATCGGCTTGGCCGCCAGCTTGAGCTTGCCGTTGCGCACCAGGTCGCAGGTAATGCCTTCCTGCTCGACCAGCGACACCACCGTCTGCACGGCACTTTCATAGGCCTGGTAATAGGCGCGTGCCTTGGCGGCGCCGAGGCTGGCGTGCAACCCAGCGTAATCCTGGGCCACCCCGGTGTTGCACTGCCCACCGTTGCGCCCCGAGGCCTCGCCGATCACCCGCCCGGCGTCGAGCACCACCACACTGGCGCCCTTGAGCGCCAGCGCCCGCGCCGCCGCCAAGCCGGTGAACCCACCGCCGACCACAGCCACATCGACCTGGCTGGGCAAATCACCCTGCCGGGCACCGGTAAACGCCGGTGCGGTGTCGAGCCAATAGGATTCACTGCCCATGTCTAGCCCTCAGAGGTGTGCGATTACAGACCGACCAGCGCCGGCAGCCCACCGATATCGGTGATCTGCTGGTAACCGTAGAACGCGTTACCCGGCACTTCGTGGCCACGGGCAACGAAGGCTTTGTTTTTGATCTTCATGTCATGGGCCGGCATCAGGTCGTAACGGAAGCTGGACGACACATGCAAGATGTCTTCCGGGCCGCAGCCGAGGTTGTCGAGCATGAATTCAAACGCGGCCAGGCGCGGCTTGTAGGCCTGGGCCTGCTCGGCGGTGAACACCTTGTGGAACGGCGCGCCGAGCTTGTCGACGTTGGACATGATCTGGCTGTCGCTGGCATTGGAGAAGATCACCAGGGGAATCTTGTCGGCAATTTTCGACAGCCCGGCCGGCACGTCCGCATGGGGGCCCCAGGTCGGCACGGCGTCGTAATACAGCTGGCCTTCCTCGCGATAGTCGATACCCCAGCGCTTGCAGGTACGAGCCAGGGCGGTCTTGAGGATTTCATCGTACGGGCGCCAGTCGCCCATGACCTGGTCGAGGCGGTAGGCCGAGAAATCCTTGACGAACTGGTCCATCTGCTCGGGCGTGATGCGATCGGCGAACAGCTCGCGGGTCATGGTGCCCATATGGAAGTTGGTCAGCGTACCGTAGCAGTCGAACGTAATGAATTTGGGACGAAGAAAGCTCATTGAGTGCGGTCCTGGAGTTCGTTGAGTGTGACAAGCGTTCGCTGCCCTGGCGGCGCGTCGGCCTCGTTGCAGCACAGGTTCATTACACCACTGTGAAATCAGCATATGCCGTCTAAAAAGACCTGCGCTCAATACAAACCACCGTTTTGGTGGCCGGGCTCAGCAGACTTTGCGGTGCGCGCCAGGCTTGGGCAGGGCCAGTGTTTGTGCGCTTTTAGGGGGCTTTTCGGGGTGCAGAGGCTTAAGCACGGGGGTGGGGGCGGCAGAAAGTGTGGCGGGTTGAACGGTGGGAGGGAGCTGGGTTCCGTGGCGGCCTTCGGGCCGACCATGTCGTTGGGTTTGACCGAGTACATATCCGTTGCTGCGGTAACGGCGGCTATGGGTTCCGCCCTTACGGCGGGTCACTTTTGGAAAAGAGCCCCAAAAGTAACCAAAAGGGCTCTTGCCCCACCACTCGGTACCTCGCCTAGGCTCGGTATGCCCTCACTCCGGCTTGAATCCGTGGGCCGCCGTCATGGGCCATCCCTGGCCCAGGACGGCTAACCCGGCGTCCTGCCGGGTTACCCACGGATTCAAGCCTGCGTTCGGCCAGCGTGGTTAACGGGGCGCCTAGGATCAAGATCAAAAGCCAGAGCAAAAGCAGAGCAAAAGCAGACCGAGTTCTAGCTGATATGTGGAGATCCAAATGTGGGAGGGGGCAAGCCCCCTCCCACATTTTTTACCGAGTACACCAGGCACAACTCCGGTCGGCTCCAAAGCCGGAGTGAGGGCACACCGAGCCTAGGCGAGGTGCCGAGTGTTGGGGCGAAGACCTTTTGGTTACTTTTGGGTCTTTCCAAAAGTGACCCGCTGTAAGAGCGGAACCATAGGCAGCCGTTACCGCAGGAACGGATATGTACTCACCCCAAAAAAAAGCGGTCGGCCCGAAGGCCGCCACGGAAGCAAGTGCCCTCGCCACAGACCGCTGAAAAAAATGTGTAGATACTTATGCCCCGATGGCAGTGGGTCAGCTACAGATGTATCCACTGACACGGCCTCATCGGGAGCAAGCCCCCTCCCACATTTGTACCGTGTACACCCTTCCTACTCCAGTTGGCTCCAACGCCAACCCCATGGCATTTGCTGCTGCCCCCCAACCCCAATTAAGTAGTAACTGTGGTCTCGCCCTGCACACCGCGAGGAATCTACCGAATATTCCCGGCCCCCTTGCCAGCCTCCAACCCAGGTGGGATACAAGCAACCTGACACCGCCAAAACAACGCTCCACGGAGGCTCGCCATGTCCGCCCTGCCACACCCCACTTATCTCTACCGCCCAATGACCGCAGCCGATCTGCCGGCCGCCCACGATTTGTCGGTGCAACTCAAATGGCCTCACCGCCTGGAAGACTGGGCAATGTTGCAACGGGTCAGCGACGGCTTCGTGGCAATGGATGGCGAGCGGCTGATCGGCAGCGCGTTCACCTGCCCCCAGGGCGACTACGCCACCATCGGCCTGGTGATCGTCAGCAATGACTACCAGGGCCAGGGCATCGGCCGGCGCTTGATGGAGAAGGCCATTGCCGCTTGCGATACGCGCACGCCGGTCCTCAACGCCACCCTCGCCGGCGCGCCGTTGTATGCCAGCCAGGGGTTCGTCGAGTTCGGCCGGGTGCAGCAGCATCAGGGCCAGGCGGTGGTGCCCGCGCTGCCGACGCTGGCCGACGGCGAAACCTGCCGGGCGCTTAACGCCGATGATCACGCCAGCCTGCTCGCGCTGGCCAAGGCCGCCAGCGGTATGGACCGCCGTGAAGTGCTGCGTGACCTGCAGGTGGAGCACGCCGTGGGTATCGAACGCGACGGCCGGCTACGCGGCTTCGCCCTGCTGCGGCCGTTTGGGCGTGGGCGTTGCATCGGCCCGGTGGTGGCGGAAAATATCGAGCAGGCCAAGTACCTGATCGCCACCTTGCTGGCCCAGGTGCCGGACACCTTTGTGCGCATCGACATTCCCGTTGCCTGCGGCCTCAGCGACTGGCTCGAACAGGCCGGCCTGAAGAACATCGACACCGTCGCGCAAATGGCCCTGGGTACGCCACCCCAGGCCAGCCAAGGCGTCCACCCCTTTGCCCTGATCACCCAGGCGATCGGCTGACTTTTCTCCCGGAGCACTCCCCATGTCATCTCCCCGTATCCTGCTGTTGGCACGCGCCGACGGCAGCCGCGTTGCCACGTCTTTCAACCAGGCCGCCTTGAGCGCGCTGGACCCGTTCGGCGACAGCCGCCAACTCGCCTGGATGGGCGACGATGGCGTGTCAGCCGGCGTGGTGTCCTTCAGCGGCGAAGCGGTGATCGAAGAGTTCCCCCACAGCGAAACGCTGGTGGTACATGCAGGCCATGTCGTGCTCAGTGACGCGGAACAGACCTTGGAATTGGACGTCGGCGCCAGCGCCGTCATCGGCTTCGGCACACGCCTCACGGTGCAGGCCAGTGCAGGCAGCGAATGGGCGTTCTGCGCGGTCGAGCAGGCCGATGCCCCGGTGTGCCCCGGCCTGACCCTGCTCGCGCCGCACACCCTGCTCAACTCCTCCGCCGCGCCGGAACCCCAGATACTGATCGGCCCTACCCCGCAGTGCCGCGCCCTCAACCTGTTCGACGATGCCGTGACCGAGCTGCGCGTCGGCATCTGGGACTCGACGCCCTACGCCCGCCACGGCCGCCCGCACAAACTGCACGAACTGATGCACCTGCTCGAAGGCCGCGTCACCCTGCAGGGCAACGAAGGTGGCGAAGTCACGGTGCATACCGGCGACACCGTGTTCGTGGCCAAGGGCGCGCCCTGCGCCTGGACCAGTACGGTGTACGTGCGCAAGGTCTACGCGGTGAAGTGACTCAGGCCTTCAACGCCTCTTCCAGAAACGTCACCAACGCCTGTACGCGCGGGCTGCGCAGTTTGCGCGACGGCACCAGCAGCAGCACCGGTGCGCTGTCAAAGCTCCAGTCCGCCAACACACGTACCAGGCTGCCGCTGGCCAGGGCATCACTCACGTCCCACTGCGAACGCAGCACCAGCCCCAAGCCTTGCTCGGCCCAACGTCGGGCAACGCTGCCATCGTTGCTCAACAACGCAGGTTCCACGCGCAGGGTCTTGCGGCACTGGCCTTTGCGCAGGTGCCACAGGGTCACGTCCTCATCATTTTCCCGAATGCAGATGCAGCGATGAGACGCCAGCTCATCCGGCGCAGACGGCACGCCGTGGGCGTGCAGGTAGGCCGGGCTGGCGCACAACCAGCGCTCGTTTGGTGTCAGTGGCCGCGCGGTCCACAGGCTGTCATTCAGATGGCCGATATGAACCACCGCATCGCTGTCATGGCGATCGGGCCAGGGCGTCTCGCGCAAATCCAGATGCATACACAGCTGCGGGTGCAGTTTGGCAAACCGCGCCAACAGCGGTGCGATGCGCTGGCGGCCATAGCCAAACGGCGCCGCCACCCTCAAGGTGCCCACCAGGGTTTCATCCTTGTGCCGGAACGACTCCGGCAGCGCTTCAAGCTGTTCCAGCAACAGCGCGCTCTCCCGCGAAAAACGCTCGCCATCCGCCGTCAGGCTGAGGCGCCGCGCATCGCGATTGGCCAGGCTCAGCCCGAGCAGCGTCTCCAGCTTGCGCAGGCGCATGGACAACGCCGGCGGCGACACATTCAGGGTGCGGGCGGCGGCGCTCAGCGACTCCGAGCGGGCCAGGGTCACGGCAAGGCGCAGGTCTTCGATGGAAATCATTCAATTTTACTTAATGATTGATGAGTACCGATTGAACCACAGGTTAACAACAGCTGAGTAGAGTGCAGCCTGTCCCCCGCCACACGAGGTCCGCCATGTCCACGCCGATTGCTTCCCTCGACACGCCCGCCGCGCTCGTCGACATCCCGCAGATGCAGCGCAATATCCAGCGCATGCAAGAGCGCATGAACAGCCTGGGCGTGCGCTTGCGCCCGCATATCAAGACCAGCAAGTGCCTGCCGGTGATCCACGCCCAGATCGCCGCCGGGGCCAGCGGTGTCACAGTGTCCACCCTCAAGGAAGCCGAGCATTGTTTCGCCGCCGGCATCCGCGATGTGTTCTACGCCGTGGCCATCGCCCCGGGCAAACTGCCCCAGGCCCTGGCCCTGTGGCGCAAAGGCTGCAACCTCAGCCTGCTCACCGACAGCGTCCCGGGCGCCGAGGCCATCGTCGCTTTCGCACAGCAGCATGACGCACGCTTCGACGTGTGGATCGAAATCGATTGCGACGGCCATCGCTCCGGCCTGGCCGCGCAGGACCCTGTACTTATCGACGTCGCCCGCATCCTCAGCGAGGGCGGCCTGCACCTGCGTGGCGTGATGACCCACGCCGGCTCGAGCTACGAGCTGGACAGCCTTGAACCCCTGCAAGCGCTGGCCGAACAGGAACGCGCACTTTGCGTACACGCCGCAGACACCCTCCGCGCAGCCGGGCTGGCGTGCCCCGAGGTCAGCATCGGCTCCACTCCCACGGCCCTCTCGGCGCTGAACCTGGACGGCGTCACCGAAGTGCGCGCGGGGGTGTATGTGTTCTTCGACCTGGTCATGCGCAACATCGGCGTGTGCCAGGCCGATGAGTTGGCGCTGAGCGTACTGACCACCGTGATCGGCCATCAGCCGGACAAAGGCTGGATCATCACCGACGCCGGTTGGATGGCCATGAGCCGTGACCGTGGCACCCAGCGCCAGCACCAGGACTTCGGTTACGGCCAAGTGTGCAGCGAAGCGGGCGACTGGATCGACGGCGCGCGGGTCACCGCTGCCAACCAGGAACACGGCATCGTCAGCCTGGGCGCTGCCCACAGTGACGCGCTTGTCACGCGCTTCCCCATCGGCAGTCGGCTGCGCATCCTGCCCAACCATGCCTGTGCCACCGGCGCGCAGTTCCCGGATTATCACGCGGTGGAGGCCGATGGCAGCGTGCACACCTGGAGTCGCCTGCATGGCTGGTAATCGCATCCACTCGATTCATAGCCCCCACGCGGCACCGCCGGGCGGGCACTATTCCCAGGCGGTGGCACACGGCGGCGTGCTGTATGTGTCGGGGCAACTGCCGGTACGCGCCAATGGCGAGCACAGCGCCGGGCAACCGTTCGCGGTGCAAGCCTCGCTTGCCCTGGATAACCTGGTGGCGATCCTCGATGAAGCGGGCCTGAGCCTCGGTGACCTGCTCAAAGTGACGGTCTACGTGGTCGGCATCGAACACTGGCCCGCCTTCGACCGGATCTACGCGTGCTACCTGGGTGAACATAAACCGGCCCGCGCCGTGGTGCCCGTGTCGGTGTTGCACCATGGCTACCTGATCGAAATCGAAGCGGTGGCCCGTGCCACACAGGAGCAGCCTGCATGAACCCGCAAAAAAGCGCTGTGCTGATCATCGGTGGCGGCATCATGGGCGCCTCGTCGGCGTTTTTCCTGCGCCGCCGCGGCTGCTCGGTCACGCTGCTGGAACGCGACCAGATCGGTCAGTACGCCAGCGGTGTGAACTTCGGCAATGTGCGCCGCCAGGGCCGCTACCTGGGGCAACTGGAACTGGCCAACCGTTCATGGGCACTGTGGAAGCGCCTGCCGGAGCTGATCGACGACGACCTGGAATTCATCCCCAGCGGCCACATGCGCGTGTGCTATCGCGAAGATGAAATCGCTGAACTGGAGGCCTACGCCGCTGCGCCGGAAGCCGCGCAACTGGACCTGAAAATCTATCGCGGCGCCGAGTTGCACCAGCGTTTCGGTTTCCTCGGCCCCGAGGTGAAAGGCGGCTCCTACGCGCCCCACGACGGCCACGCCAACCCACGCCTGGCCGCGCCGGCGTTTGCCCGCGCCGCACGGCGCCTCGGTGCACGCATCGAGGAAAAAACCGAAGTCGCCGACGTGGAAAAGGTCAACGGCCTGTTCCACGTCACCACCACCGACGGTCAGTTGTTTGTTGCCGAGCAATTGTTGATTACCGCCGGCGCCTGGGCCGCGCGCCTGTCCGAGCGCTTCGGCGAGCCGGTGCCGCTGGAGCCCAACGGCCCGCAGATGTCGGTGACGGAACCGGTGCCCTATGCGCTGAAAACCGTGATCGGTGTGTTCACCAAGCTCAAGGAAGAGGTGATCTACTTCCGCCAGATCCCGCGCGGCAACATCATCATCGGTGGCGGCGCCCGCTGCACGCCGGACATGCTCAACCGCCGCGCGTTTTTCAAGCCCGAGAGCCTGCTCAACCAGATGCGCCAGATGAAACGGCTGTTACCGGGCGCCGAGAAACTGAACATCATCCGCGTGTGGAGCGGCATCGAAAGCTATACACCCGACTCCCTGCCGGTGATGGGCCCCAGCGGCAGCGTGGACGGGCTGTTTTATGCCTTCGGCTTCTGCGGCCACGGCTTCCAGCTCGGCCCGGGCGTGGGGGATGTGATGGCCGAACTGATCAGCACCGGCAGTACCAGCACCTTGATCAGCCCGTTCGATATCCGGCGCTTTACCCAACCTTCGACGGTGCCGGCAAACGCCCCCACCACAGGAAAACTCATATGAGCCTCACCCGCCTGCCGGATTCAGCAGATTATCCCTTGCAGCGTTGAATAACGGCATCTTTGCGCGGGAGCCTTTTGCTAGCTTATCCGGACACCGGGCCGTGCTGTTTGCAACGCCTATTACCGCTCCAGGGAGCCAGTTGGATGACAACTCAATCTTCAAACAGCTACAGCGTTGATGCGCAAACGGCTCACCAGTTTTACATCAACGGGCGTTGGACGTCCCCGGCGATCCCGGCGACGCTGCCGGTGGTCAACCCGGCCACTGAAGCCGTGGTTGTCGAGGTGGCACGCGGGTCTGCGGAGGATGTCGACCGGGCCGTTACGGCGGCACGCGGGGCGTTCGCCGGTTGGTCTGCAACCCCGGCGGCTGCGAGAGCCCAGGTGCTGGGGAAAATCCACGCCCTGATCCTTGAACGCAAAGAGCAGCTGGCACAGGCGCTGTCCCTGGAAATGGGCGCGGCCATCGGTTTTGCGCGGGGCATGCAAGTGCCGCTGGCGGCCGAACACGTGCGGGTCGCCCGTGACCTGCTGTCCAGCTATCGCTTCCAGACCGTGGAAGGCGGCACCGCAATCGAGCGCGAGCCTATCGGCGTGTGCGGCCTGATCACGCCGTGGAACTGGCCGCTGTATCAAATCACCGCAAAAGTCGCCCCGGCCATCGCCGCCGGCTGCACCGTGGTGTTGAAACCCAGCGAACTGTCGCCATTGAGCGCCCTGCTGTTTGCCCAACTGGTGCATGACGCCGGCCTGCCGCCTGGGGTATTCAACCTGGTGAACGGCAGCGGTGCCGAAGTCGGCGCGGCCATGGCCGCCCATGGGGATATCGACATGATTTCCATCACCGGCTCCAACCGCGCAGGCGCGTTGGTTGCCCAGGCGGCCGCGCCGACGGTCAAGCGGGTCACCCAGGAACTGGGGGGCAAGTCGCCGAATGTGCTGCTGCCCGACGCCGACTTCGCCAAGGCTGTGCCGCTGGGGGTGATGTCGGCGTTTCGCAACGTCGGCCAGTCGTGCAGCGCGCCGACCCGCATGATCGTGCCAAGAAGCCGCCTGGCCGAAGTCGAAGCCCTGGCGGCGGCCACCGCAAATGAACTGATCGTCGGCGACCCGCAATCGGAACAGACGCAGTTGGGTCCGATCGCCAACGAAGCCCAGTTCCATCGCGTCCAGACCATGATCCAGGCCGGCCTCGACGAGGGCGCCAAACTGGTGTGCGGTGGGCCGGGACGGGCGGCGGGTTTTGACAAGGGCTTCTATACACGGCCGACGGTTTTCTCCGACGTGGACAACGCCATGCGCATTGCCCAGGAGGAAATATTCGGGCCGGTGCTGTGCATCATTGCCTATGAGACGGTGGATGAAGCCGTCGCCATCGCCAACGATACGGTCTATGGGCTGGGCGCCCACGTTCAGGGGCAGGACCTTGATCTTGCGCGAGCGGTGGCTTCGCGTATACGCGCCGGCCAGGTGCACCTGAACCATCCGGCGTGGAATCCGATGGCGCCGTTTGGGGGCTACAAGCGCTCGGGGAATGGGCGGGAGTATGGGGTGCAGGGGTTCGAGGAGTATCTGGAAACCAAGGCGATTATCGGGTTTGGCGAGTGAGTGATGGGCCTTTATCAAGCTCAAAATAACCTATTGATTTTAAAGGGTTAAATTTTCACTCTAAAATCTTGAGTCTTGCATAAACAATTTCAGGCGACCGCATTCTGGTGGTGAGTGGGCTCGTCCCGCGCTGGGCTGCGAAGCAGCCCCAAAACCAGCCTCTCCAGAGTGTCTGATACACCGCGTTCTTCTTGACTGGGGCTGCTCCGCAGCCCAGCGCGGGGCAAGCCCGCTCACCACAACAGACCCGCTCACCACAGGGAGATGTGTCAGGGTTTGAAAGGTTGTGTAGATACCTATGCCCTCTCAGCGCATCACACCTTGACGTTCTGCCGGATATTCCAGCCAAACTTCACCGGCCCACCATCCTTGGCGCCATCAGCCCTTTTCCTCAATCGGGAGCGGGCCTACAAGACGTCAACGTCGCGTCAGGAAGTGCCCGACTGCAAATGGCGAAGCTTCCGACACTCATCCCAGTCGCGGCGTCTTTACTCTCTCAACTCCCAAAAAAGGAGTTCAGGAATGACCGTCGCCCTGTTAAAGGATGGCTTCCCATCAACCCACCGCACTACACGCCAACGCATTGAAAGCAGCCTCGACCTGCGGCGGTTGTTTTTCGCCATAGACGCCGACCCGACGTTGATCGGCGCGGGGGTGGTGTATATCGATGGGGATTTCAACGTGGTGGTACTGCGTGAGTTCCAGGCGATTTGCAGTGTGCGGCCGATCAAGGTGGTGCTGCGGGAAGCGCCGAGGTATGTGGGGCCGGTGGAGTTCAAGCGGATGTTGGAGCATGAGCCTCGGGAGTCGGAATGGGTAGCGGAGTCCAAGACCCGCGCCTGACACCCAAGCTCCTCAAGCTCAAGCAAGCCGCACGTAACGCACCAAAACGCATTCCAGCAACAAAGATAAAACCCATCATCGCGACCCATCGCAATGATGCCATTGCAGCAGCACTGGGCCTCGTCAGCAGCGGTATGTCCGGAAACACCAAGACGCTGGCCATCGGTATCTACGAAGAGTTCAGCGAATGAAAAACCGCCAGGAGCCCCTTTACCTTATAGATCCTCGCCCTCTTTGGGCGCGTCACAGACTGGCGTTGTTTGGCGGCCTTATAGCCTTGTGCCTTTCGATTGCCACCACCGGCACCCTGATGAATCTCACCTACTTCGCCCACGCATCCGATGAACTGACCAGTAATGCGTTCTTCATCGCAGGCGGGATTGCGTGTGCGGTATTCGGCGTCGCGCAGAGCTTGGTCCTTCACGGTTACCCACGATGGGTGTGGCTTCAGGTTGGGGTGTTCATCATCTACTTACTGCTCGTATTACCGACAATCCTTTACAGCCCCGATCACCTCCTATTTACCCTTGCCTTACTAAGCCCGCTGATCGGACTTCTCTGCCTGAACAGCAAACGCCAACGACAAATGCGCCGAGAGATGTTGGAAATCAGGCATAAACGCAACAGCGTTATCGCGACCCTGAAACAACAGGGCCGCTGGAAATGGTGGTGACTCTCAGGCCGCCTCGCTCCTTGCCGCCGTATGCCGATTCACCGGCACCGGCAAGCCCAGATGCCCACGCAACGTGCTGTGGCTGTACTCACTGCGAAACAACCCACGCTCACGCAACAACGGCAGCACCTGGTCGGTAAACCGCGCAAAGTCATCCGGCGCGCCGACGTGGATATTGAACCCATCCACCGCACCTTCCACAAACCAGCGTTCGATCTCGTCGGCCACGGTCTTGGGCGAGCCGACAAAGCTCGAGAACGGCTTGGCAAAACGCAACGCCGCCTCGCGCAGGGTCAGGCGCTGGTCGCGGGCGACTTGCTTGATGTTTTCGGCATGCCCGCGATAGCCGTTGCTGCCCAGGTCGCCCAGGTCCGGGAAGGGCTCGTCCAGCGGGTACTGGCTGAAGTCGTGGTAGTTGAACGGTCGCCCCAACTGCACCAGGGCCTTGTTCAAATCCAGCTCGCCATTGCGTTCGCGGTCGATGGCCTGGGCCTGTTCGTCGGTGTCGGCAATGATCGGCGAAATGCCCGGCAGGATGGTCACGTGGTCGGGGTTGCGTCCGGCGGCGGCGGTGCGTTGTTTGATGTCGCGGTAGTAGGCCTGGGCGTCCTCGAAATTGCCCACGCCGGCAAAAATGCCCTCGGCATAGTTGGCCGCCAGGCTGCGTCCGGATTCGGAAATACCCGCCTGGAAAATCACCGGCTGGCCTTGGGCTGAGCGCGCGATATTCAACGGCCCGGTCACCGAGAAGAACTCGCCATGGTGATCCAGGCGATGCTGGCGTTGCGGGTCGAGGAACACGCCGCTGGCCTTGTCGCGCACGAAGGCGTCGTCTTCGTAGGAGTCCCATAGCCCTTGCACCACCTCCAGGTGCTCGGCGGCGCGGCGATAGCGCTCGGTGTGGTCGATATGCTGCTCACGGCCGAAGTTGCCGGCCGCGCCTTCGAGGCCGGTGGTGACCACGTTCCAGCCGGCACGGCCGCCGCTGATCAGGTCCAGGGAGGCAAACTGGCGGGCGACGTTGAAGGGTTCGGTATAGGACGTGGTCAGGGTGGCCACCAGGCCGATCTTCGAGGTGGCACCGGCCACGGCCGAGAGCAGGGTCAGCGGCTCCAGGCGGTTGAGAAAATGCGGTGCCGAATCCGGGGTGATGTAGGGGCTGTCGACGATGAACACCAGGTCGAACTTCGCTGCTTCCGCCTGTTGCGCCTGGGTGCGGTACCAATTGATGTCCACACTGGCGTCGCCGGGGATTTGCGGGTGCAGCCATTCGTTCTGCGCGGTGCCGACGCCGGTGAGGATGGCACCGAACCTGAGTTGCCGGGGTAAGTGGGACATCACGATACTCCTCCGTGGATGGCAGCGACGCTGACCTGTGGAGAAGGACCATAATGCCCGCCGGCAGGCTTGTGAAATGCTTTGTGGATCTATGCTAATCATTAAAAATAATGATCAAAACAATGCTGGACATTCCCTAAGCGCATAATCAACCCCACGCTCTCCCATCAGCAGACTGACCCGATCGAGCAGCACCGCCCACTAAGCCGTTTGTTAAATCGAGGCGTTGCGCCTAATATCGCAAGCAATACCTTGCATAAAAAACCACCAAGGCTTGCTCATCACCCAGCCCGCATATTCGAAGGAGTGGCATGCAGATGAAAGAATCCAAAGAAGTGTACGAACGCATCAGTGAACAGTTCGAGGATTTCACCGCCAGGGCCTCTCAACGCAAGGTCGAGGTCGACACCTTCCGTAGCATGGTCGGCAATGTCGAGGGCCTGCGTATCCTGGACCTGGCCTGTGGGCATGGTTTCTTCAGTCGCCAGTTGAAGGACTGGGGGGCGGCCAAGGTGCATGGCGTGGATATTTCCGAAAACATGATCTACCAGGCGCGGCAAGCCAACGACGGTATCGCCTACGAAGTACGGGACGTGGCGAAGATGGGCCGTATCGGCGCCTACGACATGGTGACGGCGGCCTGGCTCTTCAACTATGCCAGCAGTGTCGACGAACTGAGCAAGATGTTTCAGTCGGCGGCCGACAACCTGAAGCCCGGCGGTCAATTGGTGGCCTACACCGCCAACCCGTCGTTCGAACTGCGAAAAGGCAATTTCACTCGCTACGGGATTGAGGTGTTCGATGAAACCCCGGTCGCCGGCGGGTTCCGCTGCAACGCGCAGTTCATGTCATCGCCCCCCGCACCGTTTACCTACTATCGCTGGGAGCAAGGCGTGTACGAAGAAGCCGCACGGGTAGCCGGTTTCAACCAGCTCACCTGGGTCGCCCCGCTGATCAGTGAACACAGCCGCACCTCCATGGGTGCGGGGTACTGGCAGCTGTTCGAGCGCAACAGCCTGCAGATCGGTTTGACCTGCCGCAAATAATCACGCCGGGGCGGCGACCGGGCGCAATCGCACCCGGATGTCCGCCCCCACCAGACACTGCTCGATGATCGACAAGGGTTGCGCCTGGCCCAGATCGGTCAAGCCATCCAGCGCCAGCAACGGCCGTGCATCACTGCCCAGGAACAGCGGGGCGATGTAGACCAGCCATTCATCCACCAGGCCTGCCGCCGCAAAGGCGCCACACAATACCGGGCCGGCCTCGACCTGGACCTCGTTGCACCCCTCCTCAGCCAGGACCGTCATGACCTCTCGCAGGTCAAGTCCTTCGCCGTCCACCCCGACCTGCCGGAAACGCACACCCGCAGGTGGTGGGTGCGCCGGCTGGACGCCGGGCCCATGAAACACCAGGGTCGGTGCCGCGCCATCCAGCACATGGGCATTGGCATCGCCCTTGAGGTGCTGGTCGAGCACCACCCGCAGCGGCGCGGAAAACGCCGTGTGCGGGTCGGGCAGGCGCACCGTCAGGCGCGGGTTGTCCGCCAGCAGCGTGCCACTGCCGGTGAGCACCGCGCAGGCCCGGGCGCGCCACACTTGTACATCGTCCCGGGCCTCGGGCGAAGTGATCCATTTGGATTGCCCGTTACCCAGGGCCGTGCGCCCGTCCAGGCTCATGGCCAGCTTGACCCTCAGCCACGGCCGCTTACGCTCGGTACGCGAGAAAAACCCCTGGTTCAACTCGCGCGCCTCCGGACACGGCAAGTGTTCGACCAGCACCCCCGCCGCCTCAAGCCGCTCAATGCCATGATGCTCATGCTGGGAGCGGTCGACACTGGCGATCACCACCCGCGCCACCCCGGCCCTGATCAACGCGTCGGCACAGGGCGGCGTGCGCCCATGACCGCCGCACGGCTCCAGGGTGACATAGGCGGTGGCGCCCCGCGCATCGACGCCCGCCTCGCGAAGGGCATTGACTTCGGCGTGTGCCTGCCCCGCCCACTCGTGCCAGCCCTGGCCAAGCAGCAGGTCGCCCTTGGCGATCACGCAACCGACCCGCGGGTTCGGCGCCGTGGTAAAGGCGCCGCGGTCAGCCAGTTTCAGGGCGAGCCGCATGAAGTGCATGTCGCGCGCCAGCGCCAGGCTCATGTGCGAACCAGCGCCAACAGGTACACCGCCTCGCCATGCTGGCGCTCGATCACCACCAGGTCCTGCCAGGTGAAACCAAACGCTTCCAGGGTGTCGCGCACGCCCTGTTCGGTGAAGAAATAACCTTGACGCTGGTTATCCATCTCGCGCCAGCCCGGCTCCGGATTGCTCGCGTCGACGCCGAAGACGTTGAGCCCGATCAGCGCGCCAGGGCGCGCGTACTGGCGGATATTGGCCAGGTAACGCTCCCATTCATCCGGATGCTGGTGATGGAAGCAGCCATTGTCGAGTACACCGTCAAACGCCTCCCCCGCCGGTGGCTGCCAATCCTGCAGGGCGCTGCACACCAGGCTGAGACGCTCACCCCAGCGTTTGCGCAGCAGCGGCCAGCTGGAATTCTCGACGATGTCCAGGCCGGTCACCCGGTGCCCTGCCAGGATGAACTCCGAGGCATCCCGTGCACGGCCGACGCCCACGTCGAGGATGTGCTGGTCCGGCGTCGGCCCCAGTGCCTCGAGGAAAACCCGGGCGGCCTTGGCCATGCCGATGTCCCAGGACCACTCATCTTCACCATGGCTGTAGCGGTGGACAAATGAGGTGTCGAGCGCCCGGCGGTACGTCGATACGTCCATGAATTGCGCTTGCTTGCTCATATCAGGCGGTCCTTGGGTCAAGAGGCGCGACGGGTGGCAATCCCGTAGATCTGGCCATCGTAGGAACTGGCCAGGAAGTCATCACTGGCCACGCTGTGGGTGATGCAGGAGATGCCACTGGCGGTGGGACGCTGCACTTGCTGCCAAGAGCGGCTGGGCAAGTCGAACAGCGCGATGGTGCCGCTGTAGTTCGCGGTGGCAATCACCTCCCCGTCGGCGGAGGCACAAATGCACTTGATGGAATTGCGGTGCGGCGTGTCATAGACCTCGTCACCGGACTCCAGCCACAGGCGCAGTTTCAGGTCGCGACCAATGCTGGCGAAACCGCCGTCGACCCGGCAGCAGCCGTTGGAGATACGCGTGTGGGCATTTTCGATATGCCGCGCGCAACTGAAGTCGCTGATATTGTGCAGGGCGGCGGCGGCCGAGGCGCACACGCTGAACAAGTGATGCTCGTTGGCGGCCACGCCTTTGATCGCGTTGTCGTGCATCGGGATCGACGCCACCAGTTCCAGGCTGTTATCGCCGGCGATGACAAACACCAGGCCTTCGCCGGTGTAGGTTCCGATCAGTGCATGAAGCTGGCCATTGCGCTGGAACGTGGTGCCGCAATTGAGCGGCGAGCGATGCTGATACAACAGGCGCCCGCTGAGGGCATCGAACACCTGGCCCATCTGCCCACCGGTCAGCAGCAGCGAACCGAACGGCAGCAGGAAGTTGCACAGGCTGCCGACGCCGCTCACGGGCTGGTTATCGCGAAACAGCAGGCCCGCGTCACCGATGCTGTATTGCCCGCCCTCGGTGGTCACCACGGCGTTGATGCTCACCGCAGGCTGAATGCCGTCCACGGTCCACTGATCGTGTTCATAATCCCAGGTGGCGTAGCGCGAGCCGAAGGTGGCGAACACCAAGGCGTCACTGCCGACGAACGCACAGCTGCGCGGCCAGACGATGCTCGGCAAATTGGTGCTGCGCAGGCGCTCCAGCTGGGTGCCATCGAAGCGCCAGAGGATCGCCAGGCGGTCATAACTCAAGGTCACCAGCAGCTGTTTTTCGTCGTTCCAGACAATGCGCTTGATCCCGGCGTCGTGGGCAGGAATGGAGCGGATCTCGCCCCCATGGATGATCGAGATGCGCCCTTCATCGTCACCGGCAAACACCACGCCGGCACGGGTAATGGCGACGGTATCGGTCTCGACGCCGCCGATGTCGACTTCATCGCATTGCTCGAAGGTGCTGGTGTCCCACTGGCGCACCGTGCCGTCGTCGCTGCTGGAAATCAGGCGCTTGCCATCCGGCGACCAGACCACGGAAATCACATCGGCCTGATGCCCCCGACAGGTGCCCTTGAGGTTGCCGTCGAGGTCGAAGAGGCGCAGTTGATGATCGCGCGAGCAGGTCGCGATCGACGCACCGTCCGGCGAGAACACCGCCATTTCCACGTCGTCGTCATGCCCCGACAGCACGGCCTTGAGGCGCATGCTCGGCACTTCCCAGACGCGGGCGGTGTAGTCGCTGCTGGCGCTCACCAGGTACTTGCCATCGGCACTGAACGCGCACTGGTTGGCCAGGTGGTCATGGCTGACACGGTGGATCGAATGCCCGGTCTGGGCGTTCCACAGAATGACTTGGTTGTCGTAGCCGGCGGTGGCGATGAACTCACCAGCATGGGCGGCGACGCCGCTGATAGGGCCTATGTGTCTCATCGAAAAGTCCTTTTCCTGGAGAATGAAATCAAAGCTTGATGGTGTGGCTCGACTTGCTGACTTTTGATCGCAGGTAGTTGTGGTTGTGCTTGGTCAGGAACACCCCGGTCGGCACTGAGCTGACCACGTCGATCCCGCCATCGCGCAACTGCTTGACCTTGTCCGGGTTGTTGGTCAGGAGCCGGCAGCGATGCACATCCAGGGCCCGCAGCATGGCGACCGCCGGGGCGAAACTGCGCGAGTCTTCCGGGTGGTTGAGCTTCACGTTGGCCTCGTAGGTGTCCATGCCGGCGTCTTGCAGCAGGTAGGTTTCGAACTTCGAATACAGGCCGATACCGCGACCTTCCTGGCGCAGGTAGATCAGGTAGCCGCCTTCGGCATCGAGCGCCTTCAGGGCTTCCTGCAGCTGCGGGCCGCAATCGCAGCGCTGGGAACCGAATACATCACCGGTGATGCATTCGGAATGCACGCGCACCAGGGGCACATCGGCATCGGGCTCACCGGCTCTGACGGCAAAGTGTTCATTGTTCTTGTCAAAGCCCTTGAACCCGTAGAAGTGGGCGTTGACCTCACCGCCAAGAATGGAGATGGGAACTTGCGTATGAAGCGTTACTGGAGTGTCCATGGCATAGCCTCTATGGAAGTGTCGCGTTCTGGCCAGAGTGGTTTTCTACCAAACGGAATCCCATGACATAGATGGGTCTTGGATAACGTCCATGTCGGCGCTGATTGCGCGCAAGATCCCTGAAGCGGGTGAAACTGCCGCCACGGGCTACCCGGTGCCTACCAACATCCAGCACCAGGTCATCGTTGATCTCAGGCCCGCCCGGATAGGCCCGATAATCGTCGGCAACGTACTCTTCCACGTTGCCGGCCATGTCCAGCGCGCCAAACATCGAGGCGCCCTCGAGGAACACCCCGACGGGTGTCGACGTGAGCAACCCCAACTCGATGGTGTTGGCGTACTCGACATTGAAGGTTTCGCCCCAGGGAAACTGAGAGCGCTGCGGCCCTGCCGCGGCGTATTCCCACTGTGCTTCGCTGGGCAGCGCGAACGCCCGCCCGGTGCGTCGGCTCAGCCATTGGGCGTAGGCGTCGGCATCCACGTCGCTGACGCTGTAGACCGGGTGGTTGGCCTGGTGCTGGGGAAAGCGGCCAAAGGCCCAGCCGGTCGGCAGGAACGGATAACCGGTATCCAACAGGAAGGCGCGATATTCGCTGTTGGTGACCGGGTAGCGACCGATGCGAAAGCTCGCCAGGTCGACCCGATGGTTGGGGGTTTCTTTCTCGATCCAACTGCGGTCCAGGCCCAGCCCGGCGTAGGCGGTCATGACCGCATCGACGCGCTGCGGCTCCAGGCCGATCTCGACCTGGGCGGCAGGAACGTCGCACATGGCGGGGCTGAACACGTCGATGCGCGGGTCGCCCTTGTAGCCCAGCACTTCACCGGCGGCGATACGCCGCACCAGGGGTTCGGCAACCGACTCGACCACCCGTAGCAGTTGTTCGATGGGCGCACTCATCAGCTGTCCGGTGGCGTCGGCGATTTGCCGGGTCAGTTCATATTCGACGTAAGCCTGCGGGTAGCCCATCAATACCCGATCAGACACGTTCTTTGGCAAAGGGCTCGGCAGCGTCGGCCAATGCCAACCGTATTGATTCGTCATAGGTACACCTTTATTCCGAGCGAACACATCCACGACCGAGCGCGAAACCGCTCGGCGTGTGGATCAGTCAGGTATCAGAGTCGGTCGAGCAGCAACCTTCGATTGGTCTCGATCATCTCGATTTCGGTGGAGTACACCTCAACCACCAGGCCATCGGGATCTTCGAAGTACACGGCCGTGCGGACGTTGTCCGGACCGTGGTGATAACCCGGCGCGGGGCCATTGCCCTTGACCAGGGTGATGTTGTCGTCGGCAGCCACCTTGTCGGCGATGCGCTTGACATCCTCCGGCAGCGCACGAATGCCGATGTGGTAGCCCGGCGGGTAGACAAAGTCGGGATTGTGCTCGATGAAGAAGTCGAACCCGTTCAACTCCATCACCACTTTGCGTGGCCCCAGGTTGTAGCAATAGTGGGCGCCGAAGATGTCGCGATAAAACGCCTGGGAGGCTTCCAGGTTACGGGTGAGGATGTTGATGTGGGTCAGTTGCGGACGCTGGGATTCCAGCGCGGCCGCCTCGATGGATACGCCTTCCAGGGACCGCCACATTTTGATCGCGGCGGCGAATTTGGAGAAACCGGCCAGCCAGTTTTTCACCGTGTCCGTGGATACGCCCGCGTCAGTGATCGCCAGGCCATGGGGGTAAATGAAACAGGCCGTGCGTTGCAGCAATGCCGCGTTCAGCGGATCGCCGGCAGGTTGCCCGGCGCTGCCTTCGGCAAGGCGCACGATGCTGACCGCCTTGTTGTGGTAGCCATCGGCCAATGCCGCGAGCCGGGCAGTGAGGGTATCGAGGCTGTCTGCCGCCGACACCAGCAGGATAAACCCGTCGGCCTGGGGTAACTGCGCGCCCTCAACGGCAGCGCACAGTTCAAAACCGGCGGCTTTCGCGCAGGTGTTCAACGGCTCGAGAAAGCCGTTCAGACGTGCGGCCGTGTCGGAGCTGTACAAGGTAATAAAGCGCAGCATCAGGCAACCCTCCCCTCAGTGCGGCGACCGATCAACAGGCTGTAGCGCCCGATAGGCTCCTGGACCACCTCAAAGCCCTGGGCAACCATCTGTTCGGCGATCCAGCGGGTGGGATGCAGTTCGCCGTGCACCGTGTTGACCATCATGTGCAGGGAGAAATCCGCCGACAGCGCCGGGTGAATTTCATCGTCTTCCAGGGTCATGCTCAGCACCAGCAACGAACCGCCGTCGTTGACCAATTGGGCCGCCGAGCGGATCAGCGTGCTGGTTTCTTCGCGGGTGAAATAGTGCAGGCAATCATTGACCATGATCACGTCGGCGCTTTCACCTTCGTAGCGGGCCAGGTCCAGCAGGTTACGCTCCTTGAACGTCAGGCGCCCCGCCAACTGGTACTTCTCGACGGTGCTTTCGGCGGACTGGCGCGTGGCGGCCAGGTCCCAGATTTCGCCCTGGACCTGAGGGTGCCGCCGAGCAATTTCGGCGATATAGGTGCCGTGTCCACCGGCCAGGTCGATGACCTTGCTGGCGGTATCGAACACCGGCAATTCCTTGAGCACATCGACCATGGGTTGACTGAAGCGCACCATCGCATCGTTGAAGGCATCACGTGCGGCAATGTCGTGCTTGAAGCGGTTCTCCTGCTGGAAATCCATGGACTCGGCGCTGCTCAGGATTTCCCCGAGGCGTGGCCAGTTCTGCCACTGCAAGCGCTGGTGGGCAATGATCGGGCCGATGAACTCGGCGCTGCGGCTGACCAGGAAACGCTCGGCCAGGGGCTGGTTGGTATAGGTGTCGGCGGACTTTTTCAACAGGCCCAGGGCGACCAGGCCATTGAGAAAGATCTTCGCCTTATTGGGCACCCAGCCCAATTGCTGGCTGATCGCGTTGGCGGTAGCCGGGCGGGCGGTGTGATCGAAGAGGTGCTGCGCTACGGCGAAGTGAAGGATGGCGGATTGTCGATACTGGTCGGAGAGTTTCACCAGGTCGACCACGCTGGACAGAGCGGTTACTTCATCGGCGTGCTCATAGATGGTCGTCGGCTTTTGCGCATTCATACAGATTCTCTTCCTTGAATGTTTTTGTCTTCACTGGCGTCGGCGAGCGATGAGTGCTTGGGACGCAGCGTGTTTTTTAACGGTCCGGAGTCGTGTGCAAATGAATGTTTACGAGCAGCTTCCAAAAAGCTAGCTACGATCCTAGTCGTAAGCCCTACAAAAGCAAGGCAAACCTTTTATAATTATTTGCTATTTATAATTACCTATTGATTCCATTTATTTATTATTTTCCTGAGCAGCAAAAATGACTATGCTCATGCCCACTACCCCTTACGCAATGGATGGCGCCAAAGGTCGACGAACTCCAGTGATGCCCTCACTCCCCATGGTTACACGCGATTTATGACCTCCAGACCTGCCGACGATACCCAGTCATCCACCGCTGAACGCATCCTGTTTTTGCTCAAGACCCGTGGCCCGTTGAAAACCACCGAACTGGCGTCCCTGCTGGAACTCACGTTTGAGGCAACCCGGCAACAAATCCAGAAGTTGCAGGCATCGGAACTGATCGTCGGCGTTTCGGCACCCACCTCCGGGGCCGGCCGCCCTTCGTTGAAGTGGGCGTTGACGGACACTGCGCAGAACAAATTCCCCGATTCCCACAGTGTGCTGACCCTGCACCTGATCGAATCCATCGAGGGGGTTTTCGGCAGTGACGGCATCGAGAAAATCATCACCAGCATGGAAGCGACCAACCGCCAGGAATACGTCCAGGCGTGTTCGCAAGCCTCATCCCTGGAAGAAAAAGTCGCCATCCTGGTGCGCATCCGCGAACTCGCCGGCTATATGGCGCATATGGAACCCGCAGGTGAAGGTTGGCTGCTGATCGAAAACCATTGCCCGATCTGCGCCGCCGCGCGCAAATGCCAGGGTTTCTGCCGCTCGGAGCTGCAGATATTTCGTGCAGCCATGGGTGACGACACCCTTGTCGAACGCTGCGAACACCTGATCTCCGGGGACCGGCGTTGCGTCTATAACATCCAACCGCGCACCTGACCGCCCCACACCAACCGCCCTAAAGGAATAAGGCCATGACCCCGACTATCGACTTGCTCGCCAACCACCGCAGCGAGCGCAGCTTCCAACCCACGCCCGTCAGCGACGAACACCTGGATGCCATCTTGCGGGCCGGCCACCTGGCGCCGACGTCCTTCAATGCCCAGCATATTTCCGTGGTGGTCGTGCGCGACGCAGGCACCCGCCAACGCATTGCGGCAATAGCCGGCGGCCAGCCCTGGATCGCGTCGGCACCGGTGTTTATCACCCTGGTGGTGGACTTTCACAAGACCGCCGTCGGTGCCGCGCTCAATGGCCAGCAACAGCAGATCCAGCGGCACTTGGAAGGGCTGATCGCCGCCAGCACCGACGGCGGCATCATCCTCAGCACCCTGATGATCGCCGCACGCTCATTGGGGTTGGGCGTGGTGCCGGTGGGCGGCATTCGTGCCAACGCCGAGGCGATGATCGAGCTGCTCGGGCTGCCCGAGCAGACCTTCGCCCTGTGCGGCCTGGCCCTGGGTCATGTGCACGAGCCGGCGGCACAGAAACCGCGCATGGGCATCGAAGCCTTCCGTCACGACGAGCGCTACAACCCGGCCGCGCTCGCACCGGCGATCAGTGCCTATGACCAGCACCTGATGCGCCATTGGCAGATCATCGGCCGTGCGGACGGCCAGTCCTGGTCAAGCACCGTGGGCCGCACGTATGCACGTAACTACCGGCCCGATCTCAAGGCTCAGTTGCTGGCCAATGGTTTGTCCGCTGATTGAGCCTGCTGCGCACCGCCACTGCCCCAGCCCAGCGCCTTGTATAGCGCGATGGCGTTGAGGTAGGACGCCGTCTCGGCATCGGCCACGTCCTTCTTGATCAGGAAAAACGCACGCTGGTTTTCCAGCACCGCCATGTAGGTGCCCGAACCGCTGCGGTAGCGTTTGCTGGCGATGTCGATCGCCTGCTCGGCATGGGTGGCGGACGCCAGCAAGGCGCCCAGGCGGGTCTGGTCCTGCGCCAGGCGCATCAGTGCATTTTCCACATCTTCCTGGGCCTTGAGCAGCGACTGTTGATAGCGCGCCAGGGCACCTTCGGCCTGGGCCTGGGAACCGCGCAGGCGTGCGCGCACGTTGCCCAGGCGAAACGCCGGCCAGTCCACCGACGGCGCCAGCTCATACGCGCGGGACGCGCTGCCCAGGTCGCCGCCGCGCAGGGCGAAGAAGCCAATGAAACCGCCCAGGTTCAGGCGTGGGTACAAGTCCGCCGTGGCGGCGCCGACGTCTTCGGTGCTGGCGGCCAGCAGGCGTTCGGCGCTGACCACATCCGGACGATTGCGGATCAACTGGTCGACATCGCCCAAGGGCAGTTGCCGGGCCAGGGGCGCGAGGAAATGCGCCTTGGCCAGGGCCTGCTGTTGACGCGGTGGTTGGCCGGTCAATACGTCCAGGCGATAACCGGTTTCCTGGATCCGCGTCAGCAACGGTGGAATCGCCGCCTCACTGAGCAGCAGGTTGGCATGGGCGTTTTGCTGATCCTCGAATTGGCCGCTACCGGCGCGCACCTGGGCGCTGGTCAGCGTGAGCGTTTCGCGCCAGGCACTGACCTGGGCCTGGGCCACCTCCAGGCTGCGGCTCAAGCCTTGCTGCTCGTAGTAATAACGCGCGACATCGGCAGCGATGCTCAACTGCATCAGCGCCAGGTCCGCCTGGGCTGCCTGGGAACGCGCCATGGCCGAGGCGGTCAGGCGTTGCAAACGCCCGAACACGTCGATCTCCCACTGCACATCAAAACCGGCGCGATAGGTCTGCGACAGCATCCGCTCCGGTGGCCCACCGTCGAACGGCAACTGCTGCTCCAGGCTGCGGCCATAGGCGGTACGGGCGGTGACGCCGGGATACTGGTCGAGCCGGCGGTCATCGAACACCGCACGGGAGGCCAACAGGTTGGCCTGGGCCTGGCGAATGTCATGGTTATGCGCCAGCGCCGTGTCGATCAGGCGATCGAGCTCGGCGTCGTCAAAAAACGACCACCACTGGGCCTGCACGGGCGCCTGTTGGGCGAACAAGGCCTTTTGCGCGGTGACCAGGCTGATCGGCGGGGTTACGGGCTTTTCGTAATGCGGCCCGACCATGCAGCCGTTGAGCAGCGTCAGCGCCAGCACGGTGGTGACAGTTTTGCCGGGCTTCATGGTTCACTCCTCAGGGTTTGCGCCAGGGACTGGGCCCGTGGGGTCGCGGCCGCCAGGGAATGCTTGCGGGCCAGCAGGGTGTAGACCGTCGGCAGCACGAACAGGGTGAAGCAGGTACCGATCAGCATGCCCGATACAATCACCACCCCCAGGCCATAGCGGCTGTTGGCCCCGGCACCCGAAGCGAACAGCAGCGGCACCAGGCCGACCACCATGGCCGCCGTCGTCATCAGGATCGGCCGCAAGCGAATCTGCGCGGCCTTGCGTATCGCCTCGGAACGGTCGAGGTGTTCCTGGGCCTGCAGGGCGTTGGCGAACTCGACCATCAGGATGCCGTGCTTGCTGATCAGCCCGATCAGGGTCACCAGGCCGATCTGGGTGTAGATATTGATCGTGGCGTAGCCCAGCGCCAGGGGAATCAGCGCGCCGCTGATGGACAGCGGCACGGTGATCAGGATGATCAGCGGGTCCATCAGGCTTTCGTACTGCGCCGCCAGTACCAGGTAGATCACGATCACCGCCGCCAGGAACGCCAGCAGCAGCGCATTGCCTTCCTGGGTGTACTGCCGCGCATCGGATTGCCAGTCGTAGCTGAACCCTACGGGCAACTCGGCGGTGACGCCCTCCAGGAACGCCACGGCGTCGCCCAGGGTGACCCCGGCCGCCGGCACGCCCTGGAAGGTCGCGGCGTTCTGCTGGTTGAACTGGGTCAGCTTGTTGGGTTCGACGTGCTCGGACACCTGGATCACCGTCGACAGCGGAATCAGCGTGCCGTCTTCCGTGCGCACATACTGGCGGGTCAGGGCTTCGGGCGTCAGTCGCTCACTGCCCGGGCTCTGGGCAATCACATCATAGGAGCGGCCCTCCAGGCCAAAGCGGTTGAGGTAGTTTTCCCCCACCAGCACCGCCAGCGATTCGCCGATGTCCTGCATGCGGATCCCCAGGCTGTTGGCCTTGGCCCGGTCCACCCGCACCTGTACCACCGGGTTGTTATAGTCCAGGTCACTGTCAACCACGGCGAACAACCCACTGTCGCGGGCCTTCTGCTTGATCTGCTCCATGGTTTCGTACAGCACGCGGTAATCCTGGGAACTGCGCAGCACCAGTTGCACCGGCAGGCCACCGGTGGAGCCCGGCAAGGCAGGCAACTGGAAGGCAAAGATGCTGGTGCCTTCCACATCGTTGGTGGCCGCCTGCAGGTCGACCTGGATCTGCGCGGCGGTGCGCTCGCGCTCGCCCCACAACGTCAGGTTGATGCCGCCAATGCTCGAGGCGATGCCGTCGCTGCCATTGATGATCCAGGTGCTGACGGTTTCCGGCAGGCGCCCATAGACCTCATTCAGCTTGGTGGAAAAGCGCTCGACGTATTCCAGGTTGGCATGTTGCGGCGCCTTGATGGCGGTGAGCAGCCCGGCCTGGTCCTCGGTGGGCGCCAGCTCCCGCTGCGGCAACTGGTACAGCCACGGCAGGCTGATCATCACCAGCAAGGCAAACAGCCCGCTGAGCCAGCGATGCCGCAGCGACAGGTCCAGTACCTTGGCATAACGCAGGGCCAGGCCGTCGAAGAAACGGTTGGCCAGGTGCGCCATGCGCCCTTCCGATTGCTTGGACTGCAGCAGGAACGAGCTCATGACCGGCGACAACGTCAGCGCCACCACGCCGGACACGATCACCGCGCCGGCCAGGGTCAGGGCGAACTCACGAAACAACGCCCCCGTGAGGCCGCCCATCATGCCGATAGGCGCATACACCGCCGCCAGGGTAATGGTCATGGCGATCACCGGCCCCGCCACTTCCCGCGCACCGATCAGGGCGGCCGCCACCGGGGTCTTGCCCTCCTCGATATGCCGGTGCACGTTCTCCACCACCACAATCGCATCGTCCACCACCAGCCCCACGGCCAGCACCATCGCCAGCAGCGTCAACAGGTTGAGGCTGAAACCGAACGCCAGCATCAGCGCCGCGGCCCCCAGCATCGACAAGGGGATGGTCACCACCGGAATCAGTACCGTGCGCAACGACCCCAGGCACAGGTAGATGACGATCACCACGATCAGCAAGGCCTCGAGCAGGGTCTTCATCACCTCGTCGATGGAGGTCTGGATAAAGCGCGCGGTTTCAAACGCCAGCTCGGCCTTGACGTCCGGCGGCAGGGTCTTGCGCACGTCCGGCAGGAGTTTCTTGATACCGTCGACGATCACCAGCGGGTTGCCGCCGGGCGTCGGGAACAACCCCAGGTGCACGGCCGAAACGCCGTCCATGGTGGCACTGGTTTCGCTGGACGCCGCGCCCAGCTCCACGGTGCCGACATCCTTCAGGCGCACCAGGCCGTTACCATCGTTGCGCAGCACCAAATCGCGAAATTCATTGACGTTGGTCAGGTCGGTATTGACCCGCAGGTTGGCGACCACGAACAGGCCTTTGACCTTGCCCGGCGCCGCCTGGTAGTTGTTGCGGCGCACCGCGTCGGCCACATCGGCGGCGGTCAGGCCGCGAGCGGCCAGCCGTGCGGGGTCGATCCACAGGCGCATCGCCAGGGTTTGCCCGCCGAACACCTGGACCTTGGCCACGCCCTCGATGGTGCTCATCACCGGCTCCACCACCCGTGCCAGGTAATCGGTCAAGGCCGGGGTCGACAGGGTCGGGCTGGAGAACCCGATATAGGCCACCGCCGTCGACTCGCCGGACGAGCGCTCGATCACCGGGTCATAGGCCTGCTCCGGCAGCCGGAAACGCACCTGGTTGACCTTGGCCATGACTTCCGTGAGGGCCTGGGTCGAGTCACGGTTGAGCTCCATGCGCACCGTGACCACGCTGCGCCCCTGCACCGACGAACTCGACAGGTAATCCACGCCTTCCACCGATGACACCGCCTGGGCAATCGGTTGGGTGACGAAGCCCTGCATCAGGTCAGATGACGCGCCGGGGTATTCGGTGGTCACGGTGATGGTGGAGCTTTCCAGCATCGGGTACTGGCGGATCGGCAGCTGCAACAAGGACATGATCCCCAGCAGCAGGATCAGAATACTGACGACAAGCGCGAGCACCGGCCGCCGAACGAAAATATCGGTGAAAGTCATGAGCGTTCTCTGGGCGAAGAATCAGATGCCCGTCACAGGCGGTTTGGACGCAGGCAGGGCCAGGGTGTCATCGGTCGCCTGCACCGCCATGCCGTCACTGAGCTTGAGTTGTCCGGAGGTCACCACCTGGTCACCCTCGTGCAAGCCTTCCTGGATCTGGACCCAACCGTCCTGGCGCTGGCCGATTTTCACCGCCACCCGCTTGACCACCAGCGTGGCGCCCTGGTCCGGGCGGGCAAGGAAAACGGTATCGCCATAGGCGGTGTAGGCCACCGCCGTTTCCGGCACGGTGAGCACATCGGCCACCTCGGTATCGGCCACTTTGACGCTGGCGTACATGCCCGGCTTGAGGGGGGCGTCCGGGCTCTCCAGCGTGGCCTGCACCTGCACCGTGCGTGAGCGGCCGATCATCGGGTCGACGGCACTGATCCGCGCCTTGAACACCCGGTCAGGGTAGGCGTCGATCAGCACGCCCACGGTTTGCCCGACGACCAGACGGCGACTGAGCTGCTCATCCAGGGAAAAATTGACATAGAGCACCTGGGTGTTGACCAGGCTGACGATGCGATCGCCGACATTGAGGTACTGCCCTTCGTTGACCTGGCGAATCCCCAGCACCCCGGCGAAGGGTGCGCGGATAGTCTTCTGGGCAATCAGTGCCTGGACTTTTTTCAACTCGCCCAAGGCCATGTCATGGGCGGCCCGGGCGTTGTCGAGCTGTTCCTGGGTCGCGGCGTTTTCCCTGACCAGCCCGGTCACGCGCTTGCGGATGATCTCGGCATTGCGCACCTGGGCCTGCAGCCGCAACTGCTCGGCCTGTTCCGGGGCATCGTTGAGTTTGACCAGCACCTCGCCAGCCTTGACCTGGCGGCCCGACTCGAAGTTGATCAAGGTGACCCGCCCGCCGACCTCGGCGGAAACCTGCACCTGGGAGGCCGCTTCCAGCTCACCGACGCCGGCGAAATACACATTGGCCGGGCGCAATTGCACCGCCCCCAGGGCCACCTTGGTCAACGCGCTGGCGGGGGCATCGGCGGATTGGGCCTGGGACGGCGCGCGCGACATCATCACCACCGCGATGACCGCCACCGGAATCAACACCAGGCTGGTTATCTTCTTCTTGTTCATGGACGTCCTTATCACGATGAGTGCGTTACGCGCGGCTCACAGCCAGCTGTGGTTGAACAGGAAGAAGGCCAGTACCGCCCAGATCGACAGCACCAGGTGAGTCAGTTGCAACCCCTCCTGGCGAATCCAGTAGCCGAACCACAAGCCCCCCAGCAGCATCGCGAAGACAAACGCCGAAAACGCACTCAGGGCGAGGTTGAGCCAGGGCCGTGCCGACAGCAGGCCGTCGCCGAGGATCAAGTGATAACTGCCGGTCCAGGCCGCGAGTGCAGCGACCAGTTGCAGGGCCAGCACCACCAGCAGCGCCAGTTGGTGCAGACGGGGTGAACGCACGGCCCGCACCAGCAAGGGAATATCGATGGCGGGGCTCTGGCGCAACGGCTCCATGGCCATGGTCGCGCCTACCGCGCCTACCGAGCTGCGAAACGCTTGCCAGTTGTTAAGCACCGCAATGCTCAGCCACAGGCTCAAGCCAACGGCCTGTACGCCCAGGAACACTGACATCGAGTGACCCAGTAACCCTGCCTCCACAGTCATTCAAACCTCCGTATTTGTCGAAAGGGAAATCCAGCCTCAGGTATATACACAAGACATTGCTTGGATAATACGTCGCAGGCGTTTAAATACAAGATTTATCTTTGTGCGGGAGGGGCTTCAGGAAGGTTGGAAACGCTGTCTGGCAGGCGCCCGCCGGGGCGTTCGGCGCAGTCACGCCGAAGCCCGGAAGCGGTTGTGAGGGGGGGTTACTTGCGAGGGATTGTCACGCCGTCCTGGCGGCGATGGCTTCGATTTCCACCAGTGCACCGGGCAATGGCAACGCCACGACCTGCAACGCGGTGCGTGCGGGCTTGTTCGGCTGCTCGGGGGTGCCGAAGAACTGCGTATACCCACGCTGCAACCCGGCGAAATCCAGCTTGCCGCCCGTTTCCTCGGCGCCGACCAGGAATACCCGTAACTGCACGATATCGCCCAGGTCCAGGTCTTGCTGGCGCAGGATCTGGCGCAGCTTGTTGAAGACCGAAACCGTCTGCACTTCGGTGTTGCCAAACACCCCGGGAACCGTTGGATCAACCAGGTCCGGCAAGGTCCCGCTGACAAAGATCAGGCTGGCGGACGCCGGTACGGTGACGGTCTGCGAGATCGGGAAATCGCCGATGCTGGTGCGTTGAATGCTGTCGCTCATGGTGTGTCTCCTTAAGAGGCGGCGAGTGCCGCGACCTGTCGTTGTTGGGTCACGCGTTCAGCCAGTTGCGCGACCACATGCCGCGCCGAGTTGGCCGCCGATTCCTGCCAGATGCCCACGCCGCTTTGCACCAGGCCGTCGCCGGCGAAGTACACGCGGCCGTGGCCTTCTTCGAGCAAGGCGCTGGCATCGGCCGGGAAGTGTTCGCGTTGCAGCCACGGGCCTTCGCTGAAGGGGATCTGTTCCCAGGACACCGCCAGCGGGTGGCGCAGGTGTTTGGAATAGCCCGGATGCAGCAACTCCACGGCCTCCTTGGAGGTGGCGTACTGCTGGTCGAACGGTCGCGCGCCAAACGCATCGGCGCCCTCCCCGGTCACGTAGCCGGCCACCAGCAGGCCCTCGCGGGTGTTGAGGTCGTTGCTCGGATACCAGAGCAGGCGCGCCGGGTGTTCGATCCACGACAGGCCGCCGTAGGTGCGGTAGTCGGTTTCCCAGAAGCGTGGGGACTGCCACGCCACTTTGGTGGCCTGGTCGCTGCGGGTGCTGAGCAAGGCGGCCTTGATCGGGTCGCTGAAGTCGGTGTCGAGCTTGGCCAGCAATGGCAGCGGCAAGGTCGAGACCAGATAGTCGGCGCGCACCACCTGCTCGCGACCGCTGCGTTGGTCGTGGTAGGTCACCGCCACGCCGCCTTCCAACTGACGAATCTGGCGCACCTGGGCGCCCAGTTGCACGTGATCGCTGACGCGCCGGTAGAAGGCGTCGGTGATGCGGTCCATGCCACCCACCGGTTGGAACATGGTCGCCGAAAACTCCGGGAATTCGGTGTGCAGCAAGGCGCCCCACAGCTCGGGGTGCAGCAGTTGGTCCAGTGCCAACGGGCTGCGGCTGGCGGGCAAGGCGCCGGGATGTGCCGGGGATTCCAGGTGCCCCGAACGGATCGTGCCCTCAAAGGCCAGCTCCTGGGACAGGTCGCCATACACGTGCAAAAACGCCAGCAAGCGCGTGCGCTCCTCGGCGCTCAGCACATCGTCGAGGGCATCGCGCTGCACCGCCTTGGCCAGCAACCCGGACACGTGCCCGCGCGCATCGTTGATCGCCTGGCCGACGCTGAAGGCCGGCTGGTTCACATCCGGCCGCACCTGGGCGCCATGGCTGCTGTTGACCAGCACTTCCAGCGGCACCCCCAACTCACTGCAATAATCGAGGATCGTGCGGTGCTGGCTGGGAATCCTTGCCGGCCCGGCGTTGAAGTAATGCCCCGGCTCGAACGCGGCGGTCTGCGTACGGCCATCCTGGTAGTCCACACGGTCGCCATGGCGGATTGTCCAGGTGCGACCGCCGACCCGCTCACGGGCTTCCAGCACCTGCACGCTGAACCCGGCGCGGGTCAGTTCCAGGGCGGTGACCAGCCCGGCAATCCCGGCGCCCAGCACCAGCACGCGGGTGCCCTGCCCCAGGCCGTCCTTGAGTTTCAACGGTTGCGGTCGGCGGTGCGATGACGGCCCGAGGCCGAGTACCGCGAGTGCATCCTTGACGGCTTTTTCGCCGCCTACCGCAGCGATGCTCGACAACGCTTCACGTCGTGTCAGTCCCATGTCGATTGCTCCTTAATCCGGCAGGCCCGGTGGGTTGATCAGCGACTTGTCGACGCGTTCCACATCCAGGCCCCAGCGTTGCAGCACCTGCTCGTACTGGCCGCCGGCAATCGCGCCTTCCAGGGCGGTGTGGATCGGCTTGACCAGGCCGTTGTCCTTGCGGGTGGTCACGGCAATGTCCGCCTGCAATGGCCAGCCACCGTTCACCGTGCCGACGCGCTTGATGCCGCCGGTGATCGCCGCCGAATAGGCATACACCGAGTTGGGCCCGAACAGCGCATCGCTGCGCCCCGACTGCACCGCCAGTTGCGCGGCGGCCTGGTCGTCGAAGTACTGCAACAGCGCGGGTTTGAGGCCGGCCTTTTCGTTGGCCTCGTTCCAGGCCAGCAGGACTTTTTCCTGGTTGGTGCCGGAGCCGACGATGATCTTCAGCCCGGCAATATCGGCTGCCTGCTTGATCTCGCTGATCTTGCTGGTGGTCTTGACGTAGAAGCCGAGCACATCCTGGCGATAGGTGGCGAAGTCAAAGCGCTTCTTGCGCGCCTCGGTCACGGTGACGTTGCTGATCACCGCGTCGTACTTGCCCGAGCTGACGCCCAGGGGCCAGTCTTCCCAGCTGGTCTGCACCACATTGAGTTGCAGGCCGAGGCTGTCGGCCACCAGTTGCGCGGTGTCGGCTTCGCTGCCGATGGTGGTCTTGTCGTCGCTGGCCAGCAGCGCCAGGGGCGGCCCTGCCACGCCGGACACGGCCACGGTGAACTTGCCCGGCTGGGCGAACTTGAAGCCCGGCGGGATCTGCGCAATCGCCGCTTCGTTACGCGGCACATGGATGCGTGGGCGGTCGGGGCTGAGGTCGACCTGTTGCACGGCGAATGCGCTTTGCGCAGCACTGACGGCCAGCGCCAGCAGGGCCACGCGGGTGGTGTTGATGAACATGGGCAGTCACTCCTTGAACTAAAGCACCTTGCCGAGAAAGGCCACGGTGCGGGGATGTCGGGGTTGGCGGAAAATCTGTTCGGGCGGGCCCTCTTCGATCAACTCGCCGTCGCAGAGGAACACCACGTGGTCGGCCACTTCGCGGGCAAAACCGATTTCGTGGGTGACGATCACCAGGGTCACGCCCAGCCGGGTCAGGCCCTTGATCACGTCGAGTACTTCGCCCACCAGTTCCGGGTCGAGGGCCGAGGTGGGTTCATCGAACAGCAGCACCTTGGGGTCCAGCGCCAGTGCGCGGGCAATCGCCACGCGCTGTTGCTGGCCGCCGGAAAGCTGGCGTGGGTAGGCATCGACTTTGTCCGCCAGGCCAACCTTGGCCAACAGTGCGGTGGCCTTGGCCTGGGCGTCGGCCTTGCTCCAGCGCTTGTGCGCCAGCGGCGCCTCGGCGACGTTTTCCCAGGCGGTGAGGTGCGGGAACAGGTTGAAGTTCTGGAACACAAAACCGACGTCGATACGACGCTTGAGAATCTCGCGCTCCTTGAGCTCGTAAAGCAGGTCGCCCTTGCGTCGATAGCCGACGTATTCACCGTCGATGGTGATGTGCCCGCTGTCGATCTTTTCCAGGTGGTTGATGGTGCGCAGCAAGGTGGATTTACCCGAGCCGGACGGCCCGAGAATCACCGTGACCTTGCCCGGATCGATGGTCAGGTCGATGTCTTTCAACACCTGTTGATTGCCAAAGCGCTTGCCCACGCCCTGGATCTGGATACGGCCGGCGCGGGCTTCACTCATGGGTGTTCTCCTTCAGCCAGCGGCGCACGCGTTGCCATGGCGTGGGCGGCAGCACCCTGGCCGTACCCCGTGCGAAATGCCGCTCGACGTAGTACTGGGCGCTCGTGAGCACGGTGGTGATGATCAGGTACCAGACGGTGGCGACGATCAGCAGCGGGATCACCGCCTGGGTGCGGTTGTAGATGACCTGCACGGTGTAGAACAGCTCCGGCAGGGCCAGCACGTAGACGATGGAGGTGCCCTTGACCAGGCCGATGATTTCATTGAACCCCGACGGCAGGATCGAGCGCAGCGCCTGGGGCAGGATGATCCGGAAGATCCGCCGCGAGGCCGGCAGGCCCAGGGCCGCCGCCGCTTCATGCTGGCCGGCATCCACACCGATCAGGCCGCCGCGAATGATCTCCGCCGCGTACGCCGCCTGCATCAGGCTCAGGCCCAGTACGGCCACGGTGAATTGGCTGAGCACGTCCACCGTCGACCACTCGGCGAACACCACGCTGGTGAACGGTACGCCGAGGACAATGTGGTCGTACAGGTAGGCGAAGTTGTAGAGGATGATCAGCACCAGCAGCGCCGGCATCGAGCGGAAAAACCAGATGTAGCCCCAGGCCAGGGCCGCCAGCAGCGGCGAGCCCGACAGCCGCGCCAACGCCAGCGCAGTGCCGAGGATGGCGCTGAACACCGTGCTCAGCAGCGTCAGCAACAGGGTCTGGCCGAGGCCACGCAGCACCGACGGCGAGAAGAACCACTGGCCGAACACGCCCCACTCCCAGCGCGGGTTGGTGGCCAGGGAATGGGCGATGGCGAGCAGCACCAGCGCGGCAAAGATCGACCCGGCCCAGCGCCAGGGGTGCCGCGCGGGCACCACCTGCAGGGCTTTGATCGGTGTGGACACACGGGCCTGGCGCAGCGCGCCGGGCGAGTCAATCAGGTCATAGGATTTGGCAACGATGGGCATGATGTATTCCTCGGCCTAGAAGGCATAGGTCAAGCGGGTGTAGTAGTACCCGCCGGTAAAACCGTAGGGCGAATAGGTGCCGTAGCTGCTGACCATGGTGCTGCTCGGTACACCTTGTTTTTTCGGGTAGACGTCGAACAGGTTCTTGGCGCCGATGGCCACGTTGAGGTCTTTGGTGAGGTTGTAGCCAAGATCGAGGTCGGTGATCCACTTGGCGCTGTAGACCCGGTCGAGGCTGCGGTCGGCGGAGACGTTGACCTCTTTGTAAGAGCCGTAGCGGGTCAGGGCCAGGTTGAGGTTGAAGCGTTCGATGCTCCAGTCGCCACCGAGGATCAGCTTGGTGCTGGGCTGCACGCCGGTGATCAGGTTGCGGGCCTGGCGGTCCATCAGGTCATAGGCCGTGCCCAGGATCGTGGTGGATTCCTTGTAGTTGAGGATTCTGGTCTGGTTCCAGTTGAACGCGGCGGTCCATTTCAGCGCGCCATAGGGGCCGAGGTCCTGGCTGTAGTTGCCGACCAGGTCCAGGCCTTTGGTGCGGGTGTCGGCGCCGTTGATGAAGTACTGGCCGCCGGAGGTGGAGGTGATGCCATTGCCTTGCAGCACCTGGGTGATTTCCGGGCCGAGCAAGGTGCCCGTGAGGGTGATGCGGTCGCGCAGGTTGATCACGTAGGCGTCGGCGGTGAAGCTCAGGCGATCGCTGGGGGTCAGCGTGAAACCCAGGCTGAAGTTGGTGGAGCGCTCGGGTTTCAGTTCCTGCGCCCCCAAGGCCTGGGCAGCGGCCGAACCTACCGGCAGCACGCCGTAGTTGATCGATTGGTACACGCCGTCGACCACGCCATAGGTGGTGGACCGCGCACTGAACAGGCTGTTGGCCAGGGACGGTGCACGGAAGCCATTGCTCACGGTGGCGCGCACGGCGAACTGCGGGGTGAAGTCGTAGCGGGTGGTCAGCTTGCCGCTGCGGGTAGCGCCCACGCCCTGGTTGTAATGCTCGTAGCGAAACGCGGTACCCACGTACCAGTCCGGCACCGGGTTGAAGCCCACGTCGACGTAACTGGCGAGGCTGTTGCGCGAGGCGCTGCTTTCTTCATCCGGCGAGATGCCGTTGGTGACCTGGGCCCCGGACGACGCACAGTTACCCGGTGCCACGCAGTAGCCGCCGTTGGCGTAGGACTCATAGTCACCGGCCTGCACCTCGTAGGTGTCGCGGCGATGTTCGAAACCGTAGCTCAGGTCCAGCGGCTTTTGCAGGCCGATGTCGAAGCCGCGCTTGAAATCGAGGTTGGTGGTCAGCTCGGTGGAAATCCAGGTACCGGAGGTGAAGCTGTTCGGCGTGGCCTCGCCCAGGGATGGGTTCTGGTTATGGGTGGTGCCCTGCTCCGCCTCGTTGCGTCCGTAGGTGGTGGACAGGTCCCAGTCCCACTCGCCGACGGTGCCTTTACCGCCGAATGCGGCCTGGAAGTCGTCCTCGTCGATATACCAGGTCGGCGTGTAGCCGCCGGGGTAACCGTTAGGCCCGGTGGTGATGGTGTTGGTGATGGTCGGCAGGCGGAAGTTCTGGCCCTGCTCGGCCTTGCGCCGCGAATAGGTGGTGAAGGAATACAGGCTGAAGCTGTCGTCGATCGGCAATTCGGCGTTGTAGCCCAGGGTCAGCAGGTTGGTCTTCGGTGTGCCGTAGCCGCCATAGGTGGAGCGGCCGGCCTGCTCAAAGGCCTGGGCGTAGGTGTAGCCATTGGCGCTGGCCTTGTTGTCGTCGTTCTGACTGCGCGCGTCCAGGGCCAACTGCACGATGCCGCCGTTGCCGATCTCGAAGCCCTTGTTGAGGCTTTGCTGCACGGTCTGTTTCTTGCCGTCGTAACCCTGGCCGACATTGGTCACCGAGGTGCCACTGGTGTCGGCCTTGAGGATCACGTTGATGACCCCGGCGATGGCATCGGAGCCGTACTGGGCGGCGGCCCCGTCGCGCAGGACTTCGACGTGGTCGATGGCGCTGATCGGGATCAAATCCAGGTCTGCCGGCGCGGCGCCGGTGTTGATGCCGTTGATGTTCAGGGTGGCCGCGGTGTGGCGGCGCTTGCCATTGACCAGCACCAGCACTTCGGCGGCACTCATGCCGCGCAGGTTCGGCGCACGGGCGATGCCGCTGGCGTCCCAACCGGTTTTTTCCGGCAGGGTCAGCGATGGGATCACCGCGCTCAACGCCTCCATCAAACCGGGCTTGCCGGTGCTCTGCAATTGCTTGGCGCTGACCACATCGATCGGCACCGGGCTGCTGGTGACCGTGCGTTGTTCGGCGCCACGGTTACCGGTGACCACCACGGTGGAAAGGGTGCTGTCGTCCTGGGCCCGGGCGGTAGTGGCCAGGATTGCCAGCGCCAGGATGGCGGTCGGTTGTAAGACTTGCTTCATAGCCACTCCAGACATTCCAAATCGCAAAGTCGGGCAGTCACGCGGGCGGGCGCGGTGCTCGGTTTTTTTCAGGGGGGTTGCGGCGATTGGGGACTAGGTGTGGCGCTGGGTTTGAATTGGCAACATACGTTGAACTCCCTTCCAACGATTCTGCTGCGGGGATGATCACCCGGTTATGGCGCGCAGAATCTTGATTACGCTGGGTACCATCCGAGGTCAGGGGTAGGCTGTTGCGATCAAACATAACGGAATGGGTTTTGAAAATACAATGCTGTTTTGATATAAGCTAATATTCTCTAATTTTATTATTTTTTAGTTTTTTTATTCATATAAATAATGTCTTTTCGAGATTGGCCTTTAGCTCAGGCCGAGGTCTACCTGAGGTATGCAAATCCAAATGTGGGAGGGACGGTGCGACGGTTCGACTTGCCCCCTGATGGCAGTGGGTCAGCTACAGATGCATCAACTGACACTCCCGCATCGGGGCATGGATATCTACACAACTTTTCAGCCTCTGATAAATCTCCCTGTGGCGAGCGGGCTTGTCCCGCGTTGGGCCGCGTAGCGGCCCCAAAACAGCCGCTATGGAGTTTCTGATACACCGCATTCAGCTTTACTGGGGCTGCTACGCAGCCCAACGCGGGACAAGCCCGCTCGCCACAGGGGAACTCGCCAGTCTCTGAAAATTGTGTAGATACCTATGCCCCGATGAGTATGGGTATCTACACAACGTTGTATTAACCAACGGTAACCACGATGCGAAGCGAGCCGCCCTTGATCTTGCTTTAGATCTTGATCTCAGGCGCCCCGTTAAACCACGCTGGCCGGAATTCGATAGTGATTTGGGGGGTAAACCGGCAGGGATGCCGGTTTAGCCGCCCCGCGCCATGGATGGCGCGTGGCGGCGGCCCCCCACATCACTGTCGGATTACGGGCACACCGAGCCTAGGCGAGGTGCCGAGTGGTGGGGCGAAGCGTTTTGCTTACTTTTGCGCTGTTCAAAAGTGAGCCGCCGTAAGGGCGGAACCCATAGCGGCCGTTACCGCAGCAACGGATATGTACCCGGTCCAATCCAAAAAAATGGTCGGCCCAGAGGCCGCCATCGGGGGCAAGTCGAATCGTCGCACCGCCCCTCCCACATTTCAGTTAGCCGGCTTCAACAACTGCATCTGCTGGCGATAGTCATCCGTCACCTGCCGCGCCTGGCTGCTGCTGGTAATCACCCTCGGGGTAATCAGCACAATCAATTCCGTGCGGTCCTTGGACTTGCTGGTATTGCCAAACAACCAGCGCAACCCCGGAATTTTCCCAAGGTAAGGCACCGCACTGACACTCTCCGCGTTGTCCTGCTTGATCAACCCGCCCAGCAACACCGTCTGCCCGCTCTGCACCGCGACCTGGGTCGATACCGAGCGCGTGGAGATACGTGGGTTGGCCTGGGTGTCGTTGCTGGACGCCTGCTGGTCCTGGGCATCGCTGACCTGCTGCTGGATGTCCATGTACACCAAACCACCCGGATTGATCCGCGGCACGACGTCGAGGATCACCCCGGTCTGCACGTATTCAACACTGCTCAAGGTGGTGTCGGAGGTGCCGGTGTTGACCGTGGTCTGGCTGATCGGGATGTTGTCGCCCACCTGGATCTGCGCCGGTTGGTTGTTCATCACCACCAGCGACGGCGCCGACAGCACCTGGGTGCGGCCGTTGGTTTCGAGGGCGTGCAGGGCCACTTGCAGGTTGGAGCTGACGAAGGAGTAGAACAACGAATCCGTCGCGCCCAACCCTGCCCCGCCGCCGCCCAACGCGCCCTGGCTGCCGGCGGTGTTGGCCACGGTGGTGCTGGTGGAATTACCGGCCAGGCGGCCGAGGTACCACTGCACGCCCAGGTCCAGTTCACCGGTGAGCTTGACCTCGAGGATGCGCGTTTCGATCTGCACTTGCAGCGGTGGGTTGTCGAGGCGTTTGATCGCCGATTCGATCTCTTTCCACTGCACCGGGCGGGTGCGGACCAGCAGTTGGTTACTGCTTTTTTGCGCGGTGATGCGGGTGCCGGCGTCAAGGCTTTTGGCCGGGGCGTCTTCGCTCGCGCCCTGCTCGGCGGTGTCCTGCTCGGCCTCGGGCTCCTGCTCCTCATCCTCGGCGGCGGGTGGGTTGCCATTGAGGTTGTTGCTCAGGCCACCGGGCGTGCTGCCGGAGGTGCTGTTGGTGCCCGGCGAGGACAAGGTCGCGGTGCGCAAACCGGGGGCGACCTTGGCCGGGGTATCGTCCTTGATCGCGCCCGTGCCGTAGATCTGGCGCAGGTACTTGGCCAGGTCGGTGGCCTTCATGTTGCGCACGTCGTAGACGTACATCTGCGGCTCGTTGCCGCCGCCTTCGTCGATGGTGTGGATCCAGTCGCCGACTTCACTGAGGTACTGCGGCTGCGACGAGATCGCCACCACCGAGTTGGTCCGCTCGATGGGCAAGAAGCGCACCATGCCGGCCAGGGGCATGCCGCTGTCGGGGCCGAACATTTTTTGCAACTCGGGCATCAGCTCGGCCACCGACGCCCGTTGCAGGCCGAACACGCCCACCGACATGCCCTTGAGCCAGTCCACGTCGAAGGTGTCGATGGTGTCCTGGTAATTGGCCAGTTCCTCGGGGGTGCCGGCCAGGCTCAACACATTGCGCGCCGGGTCCACCAGCAGGAACGCATTCTCGCGGGCGAACGGCTTGAGCAGTTTCTGCATCTCGGTGGCCGAGATATAACGCAACGGAAACAGGCGTGCCGACAAACCGCTGGAGGGCTGCGACACGCGCATCTCCGGCACCAGCTTGCCCGCCACCGCCTGGTTGGCCGGCAGGATCACATAGCGGTTGCCCTGTTTGATCATGGCGTTGTCGGTCCACGACAACAGGGTCTCCAGGATCGACAAGGCCTGCTGCTTGTTCACCGGCTTGGACGTGGAAAAGCTGACATTGCCCTTCACGCCCTGGGCGATGCTGTAGTTCTCGTGCAGCAGGTCGCCCATCACGCTGTTGATCACCGCTTCGATCGGCTGGTCGGCGAAGTTGAACACGATGTCGCCGCTGCCCTCCTCCTTGGCGGCCGAGACTGCTGCCGGTTGGCGCACGAACTGCTGGTTGCCGCGTATCAACTGGCGCTGGGGCGGTGTCTTCGCCTGGGGTTGGCCGCTGTCGACCGGCGCCTGTTCGCTGGCCGGGTCCACGGGTGGGCGTTGCGAACCGGTGCCCTGCATCGCCTCATGCAGCAGGGCCTCGTCCGGGTCGAGATGCTCGGGGAAGGTGCCGCAGCCACCGAGGGAAACGGCGGTGGCCAGGCACAACACGGTGGTGCGCAAGGCGCCAGGGAAGGTATCGATCAAGGGGTGGACTCGTGAGGAAGGGTAATCGGGGGTGTGGTGGACGGCGGCGGCAAGCGCAGGGCCCGCAGGCTCAGGGTTTGCGTACGGCCGTCGAGGACAAAACGGGCATCGCGGGGCGTCAGCTGTTCCAGGCGCCAGCCGTTGGGCAGGGTCTGGCCCTGCTGGACTTTGAGCGGCGGGCCATCGGCGCGCTTGAGCAGCGCCACGCGCAGGTCGCCGTCGAGAACGATCCCGGTCAGCACCAGGCTCGACAGGCTGGAAACACCGGCCTGGCCCACGGCACGGTCGGGGCTGCGGTCGGGGCTGAACAGCGGCGCCTGCCAGGTGCCGGCCAGGCTTTCAAGGGTCGCGCTCGGCGCCACCAGCACCTTGGCGGCGGTGTTGGCGCGCGCATCGGGCTCTGGCGCCGGCAACCATTGCGGCGCATCGCCGATGCTGCTGAGGATGCCGACCATCAGCAGGCCCAACAGCCCGGCCACGCCGAGCAACAGCCATTCCAGGGGACGCAATGCATGGATCATCGTTGCACCTGCCGGGCGGCGGCCGGTTGCAGGTAACCGCGCACCAACAGGTGCACCACCAGTTGCCCGGCGCCGCCACTGGCCGGTGCGTTCGGTGGGCGGCGAATGCTCATCTCATCGACAAACAGAAACGGCCGCTGGTACTCCAACTCATGCAGGATCGCAGTCAAGGGCTCGATGGCGCAGTTAAGGGTCAGGCTGACCTTGACCTGACGATAGGGCTCGGCGTCGTCCTGCTCCGGGGTGATGGGCATGCGCTGGGTCAGGCTGCAACCGCCACCGAGGCCGGCGCGGCTGTTGATCAGGTCGGCGATGCGCTGCATCAGGTCCGCCGCCACCGCGCTTGGGTCGTCGCCGGGCAACAGGCTGGTGCTGCTGGCCGGGTCCTGCCGCGCCTGTTCCAACTGTTGGCGCAGGCTGTCGCCCTGGCGCAACACGCCGGCGTAGCGTTGCTGCTGTTCACGCAGCTGCTCGGCCTGCTCGCCCATGCTGCGCAAGGGGCCGGCGAACCAGCTGTCGATCAACAGCCAGTAACCGGCGCCGAGCACCAGGGCCAGGGCGATCAGGGCCGCGCCACGGCGCTCACGGGGTGTCAGTGGTCGGCGCATCGGCGGCCTCCTGGTGCAGGTGGGCGCGCAAGGAAAATTGATCCTTGCCGGTTTGCGCATCGGGTTGGATCACCCCTTCGAACTGGGCGTTTTCCAGGCTGCGGCAGCCCTTGATCCGAGTGATCAAGGCACTGGCCTTGGCGCTCTGCCCGGAGAAGGACACGTCGGCGCCGTCGTTGACTTCCAACTGGTCGAGCCAGGTGTCCGAGGGCAGGCACGCGGTCAGCTCGCTGAGCAGCGCCGCCAACGGCGGTTGGGCGGCCTTGCGGCGAATCAGGTACTGGGCGGCGCCACGGGTATTGAGCAATTGCTGGCGCAGGGCCTGGATCTCGGCGACCTGGGCTTTCTGCTCGCGCACGCTGTGTTGCATGGCATCGAGCACGCGCTGGCGGTCGTTGAGCCACAGCAGCATCGCCGCGATCAGCAACGCGCCGCACAACCACGGCAGGCTGCGTTGCAGGCCCTTGCCCTGGGGACGCTGACGGGGACGCAACGGCGCCGGCAGCAAGTCGATGCCCATGGGTTTGCCTGCGCTCTCTGCGACATCCACGGCATGGGGCTGCAAGCCGAGGACCGCGCAGTCATTGAGGATCTGATCGAGGCGCTCACGCAGGATCGCTACCAGCGTGACGTGCAGGTGCGTGGGGGTGCGGCGTTCCTGGCGCGCGACAAAGTACAACTGGGCGGCGTCGAACGGCGTGAAGCGGTCCAGTTCATAGCCCACCACCGTCGACAGGTTGCGCGCTGCCGCCGGGGGCAGTTGCAGGGTTTGCACCAACACCGTTTCAGGCGGCAGCACCAGCACCTGACGCGCTTCGCCAGGCAGCTTTTCCACCGCGTCGGTCAGCGGCCAGGCGTAGACATGCTCGGGGATCTCGGCAAACGACAACCATGCCGGCAGGCAGCCACGCAGCTCCTTGAGCCACAGGCGCCAGCCCAGTTGCAGCAGGCTGCCGCGCCAGCGCTGGGTGATGGGCTGCGCCAGCGCCTGAAGCCGTGCGGTTAACTGTTCGTTCATTCTTGCCAACGTAAGACTCGATAAGGTTGTGCGCTGCCTTGCGCGGGGCTCAATAACACGGTGGCCTGCACCTGGGCGTGGTAACCGCCGGGACGTTGGGCGCGGCTGCTGACCACCAGCACGTCGCCGGGATCGGCACCCACCGCATTCTGATGTGGCAGGTTCAGTGCGCGGCGCATCAAGGCACTGGCGAATGCCGGATCGGGCCGGTCCAGGCCGCTCCACAGGCTGATCTCGGGCACCAGTTCGCTGTACAACGCCTGGGTCATGCCCGGCAGTTGGCGCACCTCTTCCACCACCCGAAACGGCGCCAGGCCCTGGTTACGCCGTACCTCCAGGGCTCTGGCGAGGTGGTTGGCCTGGGCCTGGGTCGCACCGCAGGCCAGGGCCAGGCGGGCAAAATCACCCACCTCGGCGCTGTTCAAATACAACTTGCCGCGCTCGCTGTGCAGGCTGACGCGCAGCTGCGCATCGTCGAACACCAGCGGAATTTCACGCCCGTCGGCAATCCACTGCTTGCGCTGCAACGGGTCCGCCACGGCCTGCATCGCAAGCGCCACCCCGGCCTCGGCCGCCAGCACCGCCTGGGTGTGCTGGCGGTGCCAGGCGGCCTGGCGGGTTTCCAGTTGCACCCAGCCGGCCAAACCGCCGAGCAACAGGCTGAGCAAGGCCAGCACCCACAGCACCAGCAGCAGGGCCACACCGCGTTGATGGCGGATCATTCGGGTGCCCCGCCGGACAGGTTCAGGCGCAAGGCAACCACCTGGGTCACCCACGGCACCGGCCCGTTCACCCGTGCGTCAATCCGCACTGCATAAGGCAGGCGTTTGGTCCACGGCCACTCACTGATCCAGCCGGTGGCCTGGCCCTTGGGCGACACCCCGCGATAGCTGAATTGCAGGTCCTCGATATCCTTCAACAACACCTGCGGCTCACTGCGCGAGGCCGGGACGCTGACTTGCGCGGGGGACTCAAACCGCGCGAACGCCACCTGCAAATCGCGCTGCGATTCAGGGCCCACCAACTGCAAGGTGAAGCGCTGAATCCCGCCGCCGAGCACACCCGGCAAGGTCGCGACAAACTGCATGCGCTGGGGCCCACCGGCGAAAAAGCCATCGGTCTGGCTGTCGTCCTCGGTCACGTCCAGCGGCAACGCCTCGCTGATGGCGGTACGCAAAAACTGCTGCGCGGCACGCATTTCATCCAGGCTGACCGTGTAGCGCTGGGCCTTGAGCACGGCGCGATTGGCGCCCAGCAACGCACCGCCGACCAGGGTCAGCAACACCCCGAGCAGGCTCAGTACGATCATGATCTCAAGCAAGGTAAAGCCCTGCTGACGCGCCTTCACAAGCCGGCACCGACGCCGGCAGCGCGCAGTTTCAAGGTGCTGAAACGGGCCTGGCGCGGGCCTTCGCTGACGGTGAGGTCCAGGCGAAACAGATGGGCCTGGCCGATCCGGCTGGGCTGCTGGGCGATACGCAGTTGCCAGGCGATGCCGTCCAACTCGCCCTGCCGTGTACCGCTGGCCAAAGGGCCCATGCCTTCCTGATCCATCACACTCAAGGCGGCATGGGTCAAGCGGTCGCTGTGGGCCACCTGCAACAACGAGCGCGCGCTCTGGCCGAAGGCAACCAGCAGCACCGTGCTACAGATCGCCATCAGCGTCAGCGCGGCGAGCATTTCCAGCAGGGTGAAACCCGCCTGGCGCTTCATGGCAGGGCCTTGGATTCGACGCTGCCGGTCAGCCAGCCGATGTCGATGCGCCAACGCCGACTGCCGTTGGCCAGCAACACGTGGCCGCCGGTGGAGCTGCCATCGGGGTAGAAATCCACCGCCGCGCCGGCTTGCTCGGCGGTGTGCAGGGTCACTTGCAGCCCGGCCGGCCAATACTTTTTCGGACGGCCCGGCGCCTGCACGCTGAGGTTGCGCAAATCGAACACCGTGCTTTCGGTAGTGCCACTGACAATCGCCCGCGCCCGCGTGCTGCGCAACGCCTCGACCACCTGCCCGACGGCCTGGCGCTCTTTGGCCGCGCGCAGGCCTTGTTGCAGGCCAAACCCTACCAAGCCGGCCGCGATGCTGATCAAGACGATCACCACCAGCATTTCCAGCAAGGTAAAGCCGCGTTGGGCGTTGGCCATGGTCGTGGGTTATTCCCAGTTGCCCAGGTCGGCGCTGTAGCCTTCGCCGCCGGGCTGGCCGTCCTGACCGTAGAAAATCAGGTCGAACGCACCGTGCTCACCGGGGAAGCGATAGCCGAAGGCATGGCCGAACGGGTCCTTGAGGTCCGACGGCTTGGCATACGGCCCGGCCCAACCGGCGCTGTTGCCCGGCTTGTCGACCAGTTGCTGCAGGCTCTTGGGCGGCGAGCCGACGTCCAGGCCGTAGCTTTCGATCTTCATGCTCAGGCTGGCCAGCTGGGCCTTGCCCGCGCCGTACTTGCCCTTGTCCACGTTGCCGCCGACCTGGCGTACCACGATGGTCGCGACAATGCCCAGCAGCACGATCACCGCGAGCATTTCCAGCAAGGTAAAACCGCCCTGGCGGCGGGCGGGCTTGAATCGGGTATGGCGCATCAGCGTGTTTCCTTAAGGGTTCATATATTGCTGGTCAGGCTCATCAGCGGCAGCATGATCGCCAGCATGATCACCGCCACCAGCACCGCCATGACCACGGTCAGGGACGGCACCAGCGCGGCGAGCAGGCGGTCGATGCCGCGTTTGGCCTCGACGTCGAACACCTCGGCGACCTTGAGCAGCATGCTGTCGAGTTCGCCGGCCTGTTCGCCGACTTCAATCATTTGCAACGCCAGATCCGGCAGCAACGGCTCGCTGCCGAAGGCGCTGGCCAGGGTGCCGCCGCCCTTGACCGACTCGGCGGCCTGGGCGACCTGGGCTTGCAGGGCGCGGTTGGTGCAGACCTGGCGGGCAATCACCAGCGCTTGCAGCAGCGCCACACCATTGCTCAGCAAGGTGCCGAGGGTGCGGGCCAGGCGGGCGGCTTCGACCCGTTGCAGCAACGGGCCGATGATGCGGATGCCCAGCACGCGGCGGTCATAACGTTCGCGGCGCTGGGGATCGCGCAGCCGCGCGGCCAGGGCCCAGGCGCCGACAATCAACCCGGCCAGCACCGCCAGGCCGTAGGCCCCGAGGAATTGGCCGAGGCCCAGGATCACCTCGGTAATCAGTGGAATCGGCACGCCCAGGTCCTTGAAGATCGGCACGAACTGCGGCACCACATAGGCCAGCAGCAACGCCAGCGAACCGAGCACGCCGACCACCAGAAAGGCCGGGTAGATCAGCGCGTTGATCACTTCGCCCCTGAGCAGTTGGCTGCGCTCCAGGTAGTCGCTGAGCTGGCGCAGGGTGTCTTCGAGGGCGCCGCCCGCCTCGCCGGCGCGGACCATGCTCAGGTACAGCGGCGAAAACTGGCTGCCCTCCGCCTCCAGCGCCTTGGATAACGGCTGGCCGGCCTTGACCTGTTCGCGGATGCGCTCGATCAGCGCGCGGGTCTGGGGCTGGCCGGGCTGCTTGAGCAGGATGCCCAGGGAGCGTTCCAGCGGCTGGCCGGCGCCCAATAGCGTGGCCAATTGTTGAGTGAAACTGACCAGCGCCGCGCCATTCAACTGACCCCGGCCAAAGGCCTTGCGCAGGCCCTGGGCGCCCGCCACCTCGATCTGCAACAGCAGCAAACCGCGCTTGTGCAGCGCGGCGACTGCAGCGTCCTGGTCCTTGGCTTCGAGGGTGCCGTTTTGCGCCTGGCCCTGGCTGTCGAGGGCGCGGTATTTGAACAGGCTCATGCGCCCTCTCCCCGGGTGACGCGCAGCACCTCCTCAAGTGAGGTGACACCGGCCACGGCCTGGCGCAGGCCTTCTTCATGCAAGGTCCGCAGGCCGCCACGGCGGGCGGCCTGTTCGAGGGTGGCGGCGTCGGCCTGGCGCATCAACAGGCTGCGCAGTTCGTCGTTCATCACCAGCAGTTCAGTGATCGCACTGCGGCCGTGGTAGCCACCGCCCGGCGCATCGGCGCGGGGGCGATAAAGCATGATCGGACGCTGCTCGGTAAACCGGTCGAGGCCGTGTTCGGCGATCAACTCCGCCGGTGCTTCGAAGGCTTCGCGGGTGGCCGGGTCCAGGCGCCGCACCAGGCGCTGGGCGAGGATGCCGTTGACGGTCGAGGCAATCAGGTAGCTTTCGACACCCATGTCCAGCAAGCGCGTGATACTCGCCGCCGCGCTGTTGGTGTGCAGGGTCGAGAGCACCAGGTGGCCGGTGAGGGACGACTGGATGGCGATGCGGCAGGTTTCCAGGTCGCGGATTTCACCGATCATGATCACGTCCGGGTCCTGGCGCACGATGGAGCGCAGCGCGCCGGCGAAGTCGAGGCCGATGGCCGGTTTCACCTGGATCTGGTTGATGCCCTCAAGCTGGTATTCCACCGGGTCTTCGACGGTGATGATCTTACGCTCGGCGGTATTGAGCCGCGACAGCGCGGTGTACAGGGTGGTGGTCTTGCCCGAGCCGGTGGGCCCGGTGACGAGCAGGATGCCGTGGGGCCGTTCGAGCACTTCGAGGAAGGTTTCCAGGCGCTGGCCATCGAAGCCCAGGCTCTGGAAATCGAACTGCACGGTCTGGCGGTCGAGCAAACGCATGACCACCGATTCGCCAAAACTGGTGGGCACCGTGGACACCCGCAAGTCCAGCTCCTTGCCCTGGATGCGCAGCATGATGCGCCCGTCCTGGGGCAGGCGCCGCTCGGCGATGTCCAGGCGCGCCATGATCTTAACCCGCGAAATCACCGCTGCCGAAGAGCTGGACGGCGGCGCCTCGGCTTCATGCAGCACGCCATCGATGCGGTAGCGCACCTTGAGCTGGTTTTCGAAGGGTTCGATATGAATGTCCGAGGCGCGATGTTCCACCGCGCGCTGCAGGATCAGGTTGACCAGGCGAATCACCGGCGCTTCGGAGGCCATGTCCTTGAGGTGTTCGATGTCTTCCAGGGCACCGCCCTGCTCGTCGAGGTTTTCGATCAGGGTGCCCATGGCCGAACGGCCCTGGCCGTAGTAACGCTCGATCAGGGTTTCGACTTCGTTACGCGGGCCCACGGCCAGCCACACCGGCACGCCACAGGCATAGGCCATGGCCTGGAACGGATACACCAGCGACGGGTTGGCCGCCAGCACCCGCAGGCCGCCCTGGCTCCAGCCCACGGGCACCACCTGGTAGTGGCGCATGAAACGCTCGGTCAACACCGGTAGCGGGTCCAGCAGCGGCGGCGCCGCATCGGCCAGCAGCAGCGGTGCGCCGAGCAGGTCGGCCCAGGCACGGGCCAGTTCCACTTCGGAAACCAGCCCCAGGCGCGTGAGCAGGCCCAGTAATTCGGTGTCACCGCCCTCCTGGGACAAGCGTCGGGCGCGCTCCAGGTCAACGGTTTTCAAGCCGGCATGTTGCATCAGCCACGCGCAGACCTGTTCGGTGTGCGGGATGTGCAGTTGGCAGGCATTGAGAGGTGTTGAGGAGCTGGGCATGGGTAAAAATCTGAGGGGCGATGTTCTAAAGGGCGATGGGAAACCCTTGTGGGAGGGGGCAAGCTCCCTCTCACAGGGGACCGCATTTCCCCGTTAGTTCGAGGTCTTCGGCGCGGCCTGGCTGCTGCTCAGCGGTCGCCCACCCTTGGTGGTTTCAGCCTTCTGTTTTTTGACGGCCTTGGCATCGTGGGCCTGGGTCAGCACCGTGGAATCGGCGGCGCCGGATTTCGCATCGGCGTCCGTAGACTCCGCCGCCATCGCCGCGCCACTTAGCGCAACGCCCAATACAACACCGGCACCCAACAGGGAAATCTTCATCAACTTTCTCCAGATCAAAAACAGCAGATAGCCCAAGTGGCGCCTTGAACTCGATCAAGACCCTACACCAAAGCGTTGTGTATGACAGCTTGTGTAAACATGGCACTTTAGAACTACCGAGCGATGCCACTAGTTAGCCACGGCTCGATAAATTTTCTTAAACCAATCGACTGGTAGGTTTAGCCTTAGTTCCGAAAGGTAAGAAAATATTTCTTATTTCACGCAAAAATTAGCTTTCGTTTGACTTATAACCGCAAGAATTGCCTTAATTATGCGGTTTTCGCGGTTCAAAATGCCATCCCGTGATATCGCTTAGACACTACCCACAACAATAACTAATACAATTATTACACTTATAAAACTGCGAAATTCGCCAAATAGTTGCAATTAGCCATCGGTTAAAAATTGCGATCACGGGCAACTTTTGCCCAGAAAAAAGTGACGAGGTGCAGTGCAACACGCACTTCTCGGCGCGCCCTGTTTACTGAACTGTTGTCGGAGAGACCCATGAATAAACGCAAAATGATCGGTGCACAGTCGGCTTTCGCCCTGCTGGCATTGGCCGTGTCCCAGGTGCATGCAGCCACCAGCCCGGCCCTGGATGAAGGCCGGGTCAGCCGCGCGGAAAAAGCCGCGGACAAGACCCTGGCGAAGATGACCCTGGAAGAAAAACTCGCCTACATCGGCGGCACCGGTGGCTGGGACGTCAAGCCACTGACCCAGTACGGTATCCCGCAGATCCACGGCGCCGATGGCGGTGTGGGCGTGCGCTACACCAGCGAAGGCAACGCCCAGGGCGTGGTCTACCCGTCGGGGCCGAACCTGGCCGCCAGCTGGAACCCACGGCGCGCCATCGACCTGGGCCGTGCCCTGGGCTATGACACCGCCAGCGGCGGCTATCAGTTCGTCACCGGCCCTGGGGTGAACCTGTACCGCATGCCGTACAGCGGCCGGGCGTTCGAGTACCTGTCCGGTGAAGACCCGTTCCTCGGCGCCAGCCTGGCGCCGGCCGTGATCAACGGCATTCAGTCCCGTGGCGTGTGGGCCAACGCCAAGCATTTCGCCGCCAATGACCAGGAAAGCAACCGCTTCCACCTCAATGAAATCATCAGCGAACGCGTGCTGCGCGAGATGACCCTGCCGCCGTTCGAGTCCGCCTCGAAGAACAGCAAAGTCGCGATGATGATGTGCGCCTTCCAGAAGGTGAACGGCGAGTTCGCGTGCCAGAACAAGCACCTGATGCGTGACATCCTCAAGACCGAATGGGGCTACCCGGGCTTCGTGCAGAGCGACTACAACGCGGTGGTCGACGGTTTGCCGGCGGCACAGGCGGGTACCGACCTGGACATGATGGGCTACCAGATGAACAGCACCATCCTCAAGCCGTACCTGGACAGCGGCGAGCTGAGCAGTGCGACCATCGATGACAAGGTGCGCCGCATCCTCAAGCAGATCTACCTGTACAAGTTCGACAGCAAGGCGCCGCTGACCAGCCACAACATGAACAGCGCCACCAGCAACCGCGTGGCCCTGAACGCCGCCCGCGAAGGCATCGTGCTGCTGAAAAACCAGAACAGCCTGCTGCCGCTGGACGCCAGGAAAGTCAAGCGCATCGCCGTGGTCGGCACCCTGGCCAAGTACGCGCCGCCTACCGGTTTTGGCAGCGCCAACGTCATGGCCGCCAACTACATCAGTGAGCTGAGCGGCTTGCAGCAACTGGTGCCAGGCGCCAAGGTCGAGTTTATCGACGGGCTGTCCCTGGACCCGGCCACCTCGACCTGGACCCATGCCGACGGCAATGGCAACAGCGTCAAAGGCCTGAAGACCGAGTTCTTCAGCAACACCAATTGGTCCGGCGACCCGGCCGCCAGCCGCACCGACCCCCATGTCGACCTGGACTGGTCCACCGACAGCCTGCCGGTGAACGGCGATACCGCCGCCACCTCGATTCGCTACAGCGGCCAGATCACCCCGACGGTCAGCGGCGAGCAGGTGTTCAAGGTGCGTGCCGACGGCGCCGTGCGCCTCTACGTCAACGGCAAGAAAGTCCTCGACAACGGCGACGGCAAACCGCTGCCGAACAACAGCATTCCGCCGACCATCCCGGTGTTTGCCAAGGTCAACCTGGAAGCCGGCAAACCGGTCGACATCAAGCTGGAATACTCACGCCGCAACGGCTACCTGTCGACCATGGGCGGCCTCGTCGGGGTGCAGATGAGCTGGGCGTCGCTGGTAGCGCCGCAGGACCTGGCCAAGTACGACGCGGTACTGGTCGCGGCCGGTAACAGCAATGAGTACGAAGGCGAAGGCTTCGACCACAGCTTCGACCTGCCCGAATACCAGAACCTGCTGATCCAGAGCATCGCCAAGGTCAACCCGAATACCGTGGTCACCCTGCACGGCGGTACCGGCCTGAAGATGAGCGACTGGATCGATCAGGTACCGGCTGCGCTGCATGCGTTCTACCCTGGGCAGAACGGCGGCCAGGCCTTGGCGGAGATCCTGCTGGGCAAGGTCAACCCGTCGGCCAAGCTGCCGATCAGCATCGAGCGCAACATTGAAGACAACCCGATCTACGCGACCTTCCCCAAGTTCGACAACCAGGAAACCCTGGCCGAGATGAGCTACAAGGACGACCTGTTCCTGGGCTATCGCGGCTACGAGAAAAAGGGCATCAAGCCGCTCTACCCGTTCGGCTACGGCTTGTCGTACACCACCTTCGGCTACAGCAACATCAGCGTGACCCCTGGGGTGGCGGTGGCCGGGGCGCCGATCAAGGTGTCGTTCGACCTGGCCAACACCGGCAAGGTCGCGGGTGCCGAAGTGGCCGAGTTGTACGTGGGCCAGAACAACCCGAAAGTCGAACGCGCGATCAAGGAACTCAAGGGCTACAAGAAGGTGTTCCTCAAGCCGGGCGAGAGCAAGCGCGTGACCATCGAGCTCAACGATCGCTCGCTGGCCTACTACGACGTAGCGAGCAAGCAATGGGTGGTGGATGCCGACAGCTTCAACCTGTCGGTGGGCGCGTCGTCCCAGGATATTCGCCTGAACGCCAAGCTGGTCAACCCGTTCCGCCAGGAACTGTCGACCACCACCAGCAACCCGCTGCCGCGCTCGGCGCTCAACTCGACGCTGCGTGAATCGACGGTGAAGACCGGCGGTGTGCTGCATCAAAACGAAGGCGACAGCGGCACCAGCGACGGTGATGGCTATGACATGAGCGATGACAGCAGCCAGGGCAGTGCCACCGGCAACTGATCCCTGTGGAAGGGGGCTTGCCCCCGATGAGCATGGGTATCTACACAACTGTGTAGCAGCCAACGCTAACCACGATGCGAAGCGAGCCGCCCTTGATCTTGATCTTGCTTTTGATCTTGATCTCAGGCGCCCCGTTAACCACGCTGGCCGGAATTCGATAGTGATTTGGGGGGTAAACCGGCAGGGATGCCGGTTTAGCCGCCCCGCGCCATGGATGGCGCGTGGCGGCGGCCCCCCACATCACTGTCGGATTACGGGCACACCGAGCCTAGGCGAGGTGCCGAGTGGTGGGGCGAAGCGTTTTTGGTTACTTTTGGCGCTCTTCCAAAAGTGACCCGCTGTAAGAGCGGAACCCTAAGTAGCCGTTACCGCAGCAACGGATATGTACTCATTCCAACCCCAGCACATGGTCGGCCCAGAGGCCGCCATCGGGGGCAAGCCCCCTCCCACATGTTGACTGTGTTCGACTCAGGTTCTGATGGCTGCCTCGACCCGCGCGATGTAGCTGTCAAACCGCGCCACCAGGTCCACCTGCTCGGGAAACCGCAGCCACTGGATCTGCAGGCCATCCATCATGGCCAGGATTTCTTCCACCAGCCCGGCGATGTCCACATCGCTGCGCACCTCCCCCGCCGCGACCAGGTCGGCAAACTGCCCCTGCATGCGCTGGTGAATCGCCGCATAGCGCGCCTGGAACCAGGCCCAGGCCGGTTGGGTGTCCAGCAGGCTTTCGGCATTCAAGATGGTAAACGCGCGCACCACGCCCGGTGCCGTGGCATTCGAACGATTGATCGCACGCAGGCTGCCGAGCAGGCCATTGAGGGTTTTCTCCGCACGTACCTCATCGGCAATCCGTTGATTGACCTCATCGCGACGCTGCAACACCCCCATCAACAGCGAGATCTTGCTGGGAAAATGATGCAGCAGCCCGGCCACCGAAATACCCACGATCGCCGCCACCTGGGCCATCGAGGCGCCGCTGTAGCCTTCCAGGGAAAACACCTGCAGGGCCGCGTCCAGCAGCTCTTCGCGGCGTTTTTCACCTTTGGGGGCGCGGCGGGTCTTGGGGGCGGGTTCGGTCATGGGCAGGTCCTAGTGGGCGATAAAAAAGCTCAGGCGCTTTCCCGTTCGATCAAGCAGCAATCCAACAGGTTCAAACGCTGTACGGCATCCGGCAACACGCCGAGGCTTTCCAGCACGCGGGTTGCCGCCAGTACGCCGATCTCCAGGGCCGGCGGTTTGATTGTACTCAGGCTGGGCAACAGCATTTCGGCAAACGGGTAATCACCGAACCCGAGCACCGCGCACTTTAACCCGGAACGCTGCCCGGCCAGCAAACCACCGGCGGCGAGGTTGTCATTGGCGAAGAAGATCGCGTCAGGCGGGGTGGCGTGGTTCATCAGGGCTTGCATCGCCTGCTTGCCGGCCTCGAAAGGCGCGCTGTCGGCGTCCGGGACGAAGACCCGGGGCTGTACACCCAGTTCGATCAGGGTCGCGGCAAACCCATCGCCCCGCTCCAGCGCGCTGAAGTCGCCCGTGGCGCTGTTCTGCACGAAGGCCATGCGCCGATAGCCCTTGCCATGCAGGTAGCGCGCGGCCGTGACGCCGACGTCGTAGTGGGAAAAACCGATCTGCACCGGCGCGCGTTCGGGCACGTAGTCCCAGGTTTCCACCACCGGGATCTCGGTGTCGGCGATCATCTTTTCGGTGCCTGCACTGTGGAAGCGGCTGGTCAGTACCAGCGCCGCCGGCGACCAGCCGAGGAACGCGCGCACCGCGCTTTCTTCCTGCTCGGCGCTGAAGTAACTGGACGCCAGCAACAGCTGATACCCATGGCGACTGAGGGTGTCGCTGAAGCCCTGGATCGTGTTGGCGAAGATCGGCCCCGAGATGTTCGGGATCACCATCGCCACGATCCGCCCCCGCGCCGACGCCAGCCCGCCGGCCACCAGGTTGGGCACATAACCCAGCTCGGCCACCACCTCGGCGATGCGCTCGCGACGCTCGGGCGAGACCTGCTCCGGCTGGTTGAAATAGCGCGACACGGTGATCGCCGACACCCCGGCCTGGCGGGCCACGGTGTTCAAGGTGACGCGCCCGGCGCCACGGCGTTTACGCGGTTTGTCTTCGCTCACGGGACCATCCTGCTAACAACAAAAAAGAATATAGGAATAATTTTTAAGTCTTTGACGCTCTAAACCCGAGCTACCAATAATACCGATGTTAGCGCTAACAAAGCGCGCTGTCTGCTACTCGCTCAAGCGAATGCCCACGACAGTCTTACAGGCGCTGACGGTCGTGAGAGCCGCAGCGGTCCAGGGCATTTTTTCGAGCGAACACACCATGCACAGGCACACGCACTTATTCCTTCTCGCCGGTCTGACCGCCCTCCCCGTGCCCGGCGCCTTTGCCGCCGACGAGCAGGAACCCACGCTCAAAGCGGTGACGGTCACCGCCACCCGGCGTGAAGAATCCCTGCAAAAAGTCCCGGTGGCGGTCTCGGTGCTGGACGGCGAACAACTGGAGCGCGACAACCGCAACGGCGTGGCCAGCATCGCCCAGCAAGTGCCGTCGCTGAACTTCCGCACCGGCGCCTCGAACAAGGACACCTCGCTGTTCGTGCGCGGCGTGGGCACCATTTCCACCTCCCCTGGGGTGGAGCCGACGGTGGCCACGGTGATCGACGGCGTGGTCTATGCGCGCCCCGGCCAGGCCACCCTCGACCTGCTGGACCTGAAACGCATCGAAGTGCTGCGCGGCCCGCAAGGCACCTTGTTCGGCAAGAACGCCTCGGCCGGCGTGCTCAACATCACCAGCAAGGCGCCCACCGCCGAGACCCACGGCTATATCGACCAGGCGTACTACAGCGGCAACGAAAGCCGCACCCGTTTCGGCATCGGCGGCAGCCTGGTGCCGGAGGTGCTCAAGGGCTCGATCAGCACGCTGTTCGGCAGCTACGACGGTAACGTCGATAACCAGCACAACGGCCAGGAGGTCAACGGCTACAACCACAAGGGCATCCGCGGCAAGCTGGAATTCACCCCCAACGATGACGTGAAACTGACCCTGATCGCCGACTACATGCAGTCCCACGACGATGCGCCGAATGGCGTGGTCAGCAAGTCCCTGAGCCCGGCCTTCAGCAATGCCTTGAGCCCGGTGCGCGCCTCCGGCGACAACCGCGACATCAACACCGATACGCGCAGCCATGTCGAGGACACCAACAAAGGCTTGTCCGCTCAGTTGGACTGGAACCTCGGCGACTACACCCTGACCTCGATCACCGCCTGGCGCGGCTGGGACAACACCCAGTACCAGGACGGCGACCGCCTCGGCACAGTGACCGCCGCCTTCCCCGGCACCGCCGACAAGGGCGAGCTGGCTTTCGACCAATACTCCCAGGAACTGCGCCTGGCCTCGCCCAAGGGTGAGTTCCTGGAATACGTCGGCGGCCTGTTCTACATGCACGGCAAGGACGAGGAAACCTATCAGCGCACGCTCACGACCACCACGCGCACCGACCGTGGCATCGCCGACTACAGCACCACCAGCGACAGCTACGCGGTGTTCGGCGAGACCACGCTGAACTTCACCTCGCGCTTTCGTGGCATCGCCGGCCTACGCTACACCCACGATGAGCTGAAATACGATCACCGCCGCGTCTCCACCTCGGCCACCACGGTCAGCGGGATTCAACCGGCCACCTCCAGCTCCGGCTCGGTGGACGAAGACGGCTGGTCAGGCCGCCTCGGGGTGCAGTACGACCTCAGCGACAGTGTCACCAGCTACCTCACCTACTCGCGCGGCTACAAGGGCCCGGCCTACAACGTGTTCTTCAATATGCAGCCGCGCGACACCGACGCGCTCAAGCCGGAAACCTCCAACACCTGGGAAGCCGGGATCAAGGCCACCGCCTGGAACAACCGCCTGACCACCAACCTGGCGGTATTCCACAGCGACTACGACAACTACCAGGCGAACTTTTTCGACACCGTCGCCGGCCAGGTCGTGACCCGCCTGATCAACGCCGGCAGCGTCAGCACCGAAGGTGTCGAGCTGGATTACGCCCTGCAGGCCACCCAGCAACTCAAGCTTTCCGGCGCCCTGGCCTACACCCGTGCGCGCATTGATGAGTTCGCCTGCCCGGCCGGTGCAGCGGCGACGTGCAACGTGAATGGCAAGCCACTGCCCTTCAGCCCGGACTGGAAAAGCTACGTGCGCGCCGACTACACGATCCCGCTGGATAACGGCCTGGACATCGAACTGGGCACCGACTACAGCTGGCAGAGCGAAGTACAGTACGACATCAGTCAGAACGTCGACACCAAGCAAGGCGCCTATGGCATCTGGAACGCCAGCGTGGCCCTGGCCGACTACACCAACGGTTGGCGCGTGGCGTTGCTGGCCAAGAACCTCGCCGACAAGTCCTACTCACCGCTGCTGGCCAGTGGCGGCAACTACATCTACCGCGCCGTACCCCGTGACGATGAGCGTTACTTCGGCGTGCAACTGCGCAAGGATTTCTAGCATGAGCCGTCAACTGAAACTCGGCGCCTTTCTCATGGCCACCGGGCACCATGTCGCCGCCTGGCGCCACCCGGACGTGCCGGCGGATGCCGGGCTGGATTTCGCCCAATACAAACACCTGGCACGGGTGGCCGAAGCGGCGAAGTTCGATGCGCTGTTCGTGGCCGACAGCATCGCCGCTGCCACTGGTGAGATCGCCAGCCATATGGCGCGCTCGGACCATTTCGAACCGCTCACCCTGCTCTCGGCGCTGAGTGCGGTGACCGATAACATCGGCCTGATCGCCACGGCGACCACCAGCTACAACGAGCCCTACCATGTGGCGCGCAAATTCGCCTCGCTGGATCACCTGTCCGGCGGGCGTGCGGGCTGGAACCTGGTGACCTCGGACAACGCCGCCGAAGCGCAGAATTTTGGCCGCGACGAACACCTCGGCCATGGCGAACGCTACAGCCGCGCCAGGGAGTTTCATCAGGTGGTGACCGGGCTGTGGGACAGCTGGGAAGACGATGCCTTTGTGCGCGACAAGGCCAGCGGCAACTATTACGACCCGACGAAACTGCATGTGCTGGACCACGTGGGCGAACACTTCCGGGTCAAGGGCCCGCTGAATGTGGCGCGCTCGCCCCAGGGCCAGCCGGTGATCGTGCAGGCCGGCTCGTCCGAAGCCGGCCGTGAACTGGCCGCGCAGACCGCCGAGGTGGTGTTTACCGCACAGACCTCGCTGGCCAATGCCCAGGCGTTTTATGCCGACCTCAAGGGCCGCTTGAGCCAGTACGGGCGCGGGCCGGATTCGCTGAAAATCATGCCCGGCGTGTTGGTGGTGGTCGGGGCGACCGAGGCCGAGGCCCAGGCCAAATTCGAGGCGTTCCAGGATCTGGTCGAACCTGAGGTGGGCGTCGCGTTGCTGGGGCGCATGCTGGGCAATTTCGACCTGTCCGGCTACCCGCTGGACGGGCCGTTGCCGGCGCTGCCGTTGACCGACAGCGGGCAACGCAGTCGCCAGCAACTGCTGAGTGACTTGGCCGATCGTGAGCAACTGACCCTCGCGCAATTGGGTCGGCGAATTGCCGGGGGCCGCGGACATTACAGCCTGATCGGCACGCCTGCGCAGATTGCCGACGAGCTGCAGAACTGGTTCGAAAACGGCGCGGCCGATGGCTTCAATATCCTGGTGCCGCACTTGCCGGGTGGGTTGGAAGACGTCGCGCAATGGGTGGTGCCCGAGCTGCAGCGGCGCGGTCTGTTTCGCACTGAATACAGCGGTTCCACCTTGCGCGAAAACCTCGGCCTGGCGCGCCCGGCCCATCGTTTTACAGAGGCTAGAGCATGAAAATCCCCGCACTGATCCTGGCCCTGCTGGCGGTGACGCAAACCGCCCTGGCCGCCGACCCCGCCACCTTGCGTATCGGCTACCAAAAAGGCTCCATCGCCCTGGTCCTCGCCAAGCAACATGACCTGCTGGAAAAGCGTTTCCCGAAGACGGAGGTGAAGTGGATCGAATTCCCCGCCGGCCCGCAGATGCTTGAAGCGCTGAACGTGGGGGCACTGGATGTGGGTTCCACCGGCGACATCCCGCCGCTGTACGCCCAAGCCGCCGGGGCCGACCTGGTCTATATCGGCGCCGAACCGCCCAAGCCCAGCGCCGAGACGATCCTGGTGCGCAATGACAGCCCGCTGCATTCGGTGGCGGACCTCAAGGGCAAGAAAGTGGCGTTCCAGAAGGGTTCCAGCTCCCACAACCTGATCCTGCGCGCGCTGAACAACGCAGGCCTGAGCTACAAGGACATCCAACCGGTCTACCTGCCGCCGGCCGATGCGCGAGCGGCGTTCGAACAAGGCAGCGTCGATGCCTGGGCGATCTGGGAACCCTACTCGTCACTCGCCTTGAGCCAGAGCCCCAGCCATGTGCTGGCCAATGGCGAAGGCTTGGGTTTGTCGGGTCCGGTGTACACCGCCCGGCGCGCGTATGCGCGGGACAACGGTGCCTTTATCCATGACCTGCTCGACGAACTCACCGCCGCCGAAGCCCTTACCCGCAGCCAGCGCGAAGACAGTTTGAAAGTACTGACCGAGTTCATGGGCCTGCCCGCCGAGGTGGTCGCACGCTACATGGACAACCGCCCGCCTTCGCCGATTTTGCCGATTGACGAGGGGATCATTCAGGCGCAGCAGGCGACGGCGGATCTGTTTTTCCAGAATCGGTTGTTGCCCAAGGCCATTGAGGTCAAGAAGGCTGCGTGGAAATCTGAAGCCAACTGAGATCCTAATGTGGGAGGGGGCTTGCTCCCGATAGCGGTGTGTCAGTCAAGGATGCTCCAACTGAACCGCCGCAATCGGGGGCAAGCCCCCCTCCCACATTTTTAATCCGCGTCTAAAAGTCGACGGTGGCAGACAGCAGATAGGTGCGCGGGGTCGACAGGGTCAGCCCCGGCTCGCTGTCATCCGATGCGCCGGCCGAACTCCAGTAGCGCTTGTCGGCGACGTTCTCCACGTTCGCCCGCAGGGTGATGTGCTTGTCATCGACCTTGAACGCATAGCGGGCGCCGACGTCGATGCGGTTCCAGGCGTCGATTTCCTTGACGTTGGACTGGTCCAGGTATTGGGAGCTGGAGTGGATGCCACGGCTGGTCAGGGTCAGGCCTTCGAGGGTCGGGACATCCCACTCGGCACCGAGGTTGACGTTGTACTTGGGCGTGGCCGGCGCGCGGTTGCCGTCCCAGGCGCCATTGGTGGTGTCCTTCAATTTGCTGTCGATGTACATCACGCCGCCGAGCAGGCGCACGCCCTTGAGGGGTTCGCCGAACACGCTCAGCTCCGCACCGGTGTTCTGGCGCTTGCCATTGGGACCGAACAGCCGCGACGTGGCGTTGGTCTCGTAGGCCGGTTGCTTGATGCGGAACACCGCGGCGGTGACGGCGAAGGCGCCGGCGTCGTACTTGGCGCCGACTTCCACCTGGCGGCTGATAAAGGGCGGGAAGATCTGGTCTTCGTTGCGCGACGTAGATGGTGCGATCTTGCCCTGGCTCAACCCTTCCATGTAGTTGGCGTACAGCGACAGCTTGTCGGTGGCCTTGAACAGCAGGCCGCCCGAAGGCGAGATCTTTTCTTCATCGTAGTTGGTCTTGCCTTTGATGCCGTCGCTCCAGTCATCCACGATCACGCGCTGCCAGCGCGCACCGAGGGTGAGCAACAGGCGGTCATCGAAGAAACCCAGGGTGTCGGACAAGGCCACGCCACTGAACGTGTTCTCGGTATAGACCTTCGCATCCTGGCGCGTGGCCACCGACGGCGTCGGGGTTTGCACGGGGTTGTAGAGATTGCTCGATGCGTTGGCATAACGCGCACCGCCGTTGGTGAAGTCCATATAGAAGTAGCTGGCGGCCAGGTTGACCTCATGGCTCACCGGCCCGGTGTGGAACCAGTTACGCACGCCGGCCGTGGCGGTACGGACGTTTTCATCGCGGGTGAAGTCCCGGGGCTGCACGGTGAAATCACCGGCCGCATTGGTCACCGAAACAGCATGGCGCAGGAACTCGTGGTTGCTTTTGCGCGCGCCGACACCGCCGTAGAGCATCACCGAATCGCTGAGGTCATATTCGGCATTCAGCGTACCGAAGGTGTCCTTGGTGCGGGCCTTGCTCCAGGACTGCGCATAGTTGCGGCGCACATCGTTGGCGCTGGGCACCGGCGCGGCAGCCGCGACTTGCACACGCTCCTGCGGCGCATCGGTGTCGCGCTCGGTGCGGCCGATATCGGTGGAAAGGCGCAGGCGCTCGCCACGAAAATCCAGGCCCAGCACGGCCATCTCACGGTCGACGCTCTGGTGGTCCCATTCGGTATCGCCGGACTGCTTCACGCCGTTGAAGCGCAGGCCGAACTTGTTGTCCTCGCCAAAGCGCCGGCCCACATCCACGGCGCCACCGGCCTGGCTGTCGGAGGCCCAGGTGCCGGTGAACGAGGTGATGTCCTTGTCGGTGGCGCGCTTGGGCACCACGTTGATCCCGCCGCCCACGCTGCCGCGCGGCGAGATGCCGTTGATCAACTGGGTGGGGCCTTTGAAGATGTCGACGCGGTCGGCCATCTCCATGTCGATGGTGTAGGTCGGCAGCACGCCGTACAGTCCGTTGTACGACACATCACTGTTGAACAGGCTGAAGCCGCGAATGGTGAACTGTTCATAACGCCCACCGGCCGGGTTGGTGGCGCGTACCGACGGGTCGCTGGCGATCAGGTCGCCGAGGGTGCGCGCCTGCTGGTTTTTCACCGCGTCCTGGGTGTAGGTGGTCATGCTGAACGGGGTTTCCATGAAGTCCCGGGTGCCCAGCAGGCCTTGCGAGCCACGCCGCGCCACCTGGCCACCGGCGTAGGTGTCGCCGTCGTACAGGCCGGTGGTACCGAGAATCGACGTGGGCGCCAGCTCCAGGCTGCCGCCCTCCGGCACCGGCACCAGCATGTAGGCCTGCTCCCCCATGGGCTGCAATTGCAGGCCGGAGCCTTGCAGCAAGCGGGCAAAGCCCTCTTCCACGCCATATTCGCCGGATAAACCGCTGCTGCTGCGCCCGCTGACCAGCGCCGGGTCCACCGACAGGTTGACCCCCGACAGCCCGGCAAAACGGGTCAACGCCGCACTCAGGCTGCCGGCCGGCACCTGGTAGCTGCGGCGCGCGGCGCTGTCTTCGGCATAGCTGACGGGGACGAACAAGGGGCTGGCGCTGAGGCTCAGCATCAGGCTCAGTTTGAGCAACGGGCGCAAGCGCAAGGGGTGGACTGCGGGCATTGGAAGAAGCTCTCGATTTTGTTCACTTGCCTGGAATGACAGGCGAGGTGAAAAAAGGGGACAGGCTTCGACCAACTTTTTTCAAAATGGCAGGGCAATGGCGGCGCCATGCCCTGCCCTGGTTACCATACCGCGATATGGGAATCCGCACGCGGTTCGGTGCCGCCGCACAGCACGCCGCTGACCGGGTCGCGCAGGATGATCTGCCCACGGCCGTAGTCGGTGAGGTCGCTGGCGATCTGCACCTGGTGACCACGCCGGGCCAGGGCATTGGCCAGGTCGCGGGAGGCACCCTGCTCGATGCCGACCTTCATGTCGCCCAGCCATTGCCAGCGCGGCGCATCCAGTGCGGCCTGGGGGTTGAGGCCGAAGTCCACCAGGTTCATCACCATCTGTACGTGACCCTGGGGCTGCATGTAGCCGCCCATCACGCCGAACGGGCCCAGGGCCTGGCCGTCCTTGGTGAGGAAACCGGGGATGATGGTGTGGAAGGTTTTCTTGCCTGCTGCCAGGCAGTTGGCGTGGCTCGGGTCGAGGCTGAATTCCTGCCCACGGTTCTGCAACGCAATGCCGCTGTCGGGCAGTACCACGCCGGAGCCGAAGCCGTGGTAGTTGCTCTGGATGAACGAGACCATATTGCCTTCGGCGTCCGCCGTGGCCAGGTACACCGTGCCGCTGGCGTGCGGGTCACCGGGCTTGGGCGCCTGGGCCTGTTCGCCGATCTGGCTGCGACGGCGCGCGCTGTAGTCGTCGCTGAGCAGGTCGGCCACTGCCACGCGCATGTGCAGCGGGTCGGTGATGTAATGCAGGCCGTCGCTGTAGGCGAGCTTCATGGCCTCGAGCTGGCGGTGCCAGGTCTGTTGGCTGTCGCGGTGATCGAAGGTGAAGCCTTCGAGGATGTTCAGCGCCATCAGCGCCACCAGGCCCTGGCCGCTCGGCGGGATTTCCCAGACGTCGACACCGCGATAATTGATGTGGATCGGGTCCACCCACTGTGCGCGGTAGTCCTTGAGATCACTGGCGCGCAGGTAACCCCCGGTGGCCCGTGAGTGGGCGTCCAGGCGTGCGGCCAGGGCACCGCGATACAGGCTTTCGCAACGGCTGGCGGCGAGTTCTTCCAGGGTCCGCGCCTGGGCCGGGTTGCGGAAAATCTCGCCCGCTTGGGGTGCGCGCCCATCGATGAGGAACGTGTCGAACCAGGCTTGCAGCACTTCATCGCGGTGCGGGCTGAATTCGTTCAAGGAGATCTGCCATTGGTGGGCAACCACCGGTGACAGCGGGAAACCCTCGCGGGCCAGGCGGATGGCCGGTTGCAGCAACTCGGCAAACGCCAGCTTGCCGAAGCGTTGCGACAGCTCCGCCCAGGCCGATGGGCAGCCGGGCACGGTCACCGGGGTCCAGCCGTACAGCGGCACCCGATCGTGCCCGGCAGCCTTGACCGCCTCGACACTCAAGGCGCCCGGCGCATGGCCATTGCCGTTCAGGCCATGCAACTGGCCCTTGCACCACACCAGGGCAAACGCATCGCCGCCCAGGCCGCAGCCGGTGGGCTCCACCACCGTGAGCGCGGCCGCCGTGGCGATGGCCGCGTCGATGGCGTTACCGCCCTTTTGCATGATCTCGATACCGGCCTGGGCAGCCAGGGGCTGGGACGCGGCGACCATGCCACGGCGGGCAAATACGCTCTGGCGCTGCGATGGATAGGGATACTCGTGAGCAGAAAATTTCAACATGGCAAAGGCTCTTCAAAAAAAGTCATAACACACGGCTGAGAAACGCCCGGGTCCGGGGATGACTGGGGTGGCTGAAGATCTGTTCCGGCGGCCCTTGTTCGATGAGTTCGCCCTGGTCGAGAACCACCACGCGGTCTGCCACTTCCCGGGCAAAGCCCATTTCATGGGTGACCACCACCATGGTCATGCCCTCCTCGGCCAGCTCTTTCATCACCTGCAGCACTTCGCCGACGGTTTCCGGGTCGAGGGCGCTGGTGGGTTCGTCGAACAGCATGGCCTGGGGTTTCATCGCCAGGGCGCGGGCGATGGCGACCCGTTGCTGCTGGCCGCCGGAGAGCATCGACGGGTAATGGCTGGCCTTGTCCGCCAGGCCGACCCGCGCCAACAGGCCACGGGCCTGTTCCAGTGCTTCGGCACGTGGCGTGCCGAGGACCTGGATCGGCGCTTCAATGATGTTTTCCAGCGCCGTCATATGGGGGAACAGGTTGAAGCGCTGGAACACCATGCCAATGTCGCGGCGCTGGCGGGCGATGTTGCGCTCCGAATCACGCACCAGGCTGCCGTCGCTGCGCTCGCGATAGCCCATGGCGCGGCCGTTGACGCGGATGCGCCCGCCCTGGATGTCTTCCAGCAGGTTGATGCAGCGGATAAAGGTGGTCTTGCCCGAGCCCGAGGCGCCGATCAGCACCACCACTTCGCCGCGCCGTACTTGCAGCGAGATACCCTTGAGGATCTGCAACGCGCCGAACGACTTCTGAATATCCAGTGCCTCAATGATCAGCTCTTCACTTTGGTGCGCCATGGTTATCGTCCCCTCAGCAGTTTCAGGGTGCTGCGCCCGAACATGCGGCTGGCTGCCGGTGGTGGCGCGGAAGGCCGGTCGGACTGGCTGAAGCGGGCTTCGAGCCAGCGCTGGAAAAAGCCCCAGAGGGTGGTCAGCGTCAGGAAGTACAAGGCAACCACCAGGTACAGCTCGAACACCCGGAAGGTGGCCGAGGTGATCATCTGGGTGCTGAGCAGCAGTTCCTGCACACCGATCACGCTGACCAGGGTGGTGTTCTTGAGCATCACGTTGAACTCATTGCCCAGCGGCGGCACGATCACCCGGAACGCCTGGGGCAGCACGATGCGCCGCATCAACTTGGCGAAGCCCATGCCCAGGGAGCGCCCGGCTTCATATTGGCCCTTGTCCACCGCGCCGATGCCGGCACGGATGATCTCGGCCATGTAGGCACCTTCGTTGAGGCCCAGGGCAATGATCGCCGCCTGGATATTGCCGGGGACGATCAGGCCGAACAGTTCGATATCCTCAAAGCGGAAAATCCCGCCCGCCGCCAGCGCCGTGTACAGAAACACGATCTGCACCAGCAGCGGCGTGCCGCGCATCAGCCACACGTAAAAACGCACCGGCAGATGCAACAGCGGGTTCTTCGACAAGCGCAACAACGCCGCCGCCAGCCCCAGCGCGCAGCCCAGCAGCATCGCCAGTACGCTGATCAGGCAGGTCAGCCACAGCCCCGTGAGGTAAACCCCGCTGGGCTGCAGCAGGTACTGCCAGAACACATCCCAATTGAAATTCATTGCAGGTACGCCTCAGTCGAGTGTGTCGCTGCTGACATGCCATTTGTCCAGCAACTGCACATAGCTGCCATCGCTGCGCATATCGCTGATCACCTGCTGCACGGCGGCGGTCAGTTGCGGGTCGTCCTTGCGTATGCCCAGGCCGGTGAGGATGCGGCTGAACGCCGGCACGCCTTCCTGGAACAGGTCCGGGGCCATTGCTGCGTAGTAACCGGCGGTTTCCACGGTGGTGCCGTAGGCGTCGACCTGGCTGATGCGCAGGGCCTGGAACGCGTCGGTGTCGGTGTTGTAGACCACCAGTTTCATCGGGGGCTTGCCGGCCTTGGCCAGGCTTTCATTGTGGGCATCGAGCAGGGTCTTGATGGTGGAGCCGTTGAGCACCGCGACCTTGTGCGCGGACAGGTCATCCAGCGCCTTGATGCCCTTGGGGTTGCCCTTGGGCACCACCACCGACTGGCTGGAATACATGTAGTTGACGATGTCGATCACCTGGCGCCGCTCGGGTTTGTCGAACAGCTGGTCGACGATCATGTCGCACTGCTGGGCGAGCAGCGCCGGCACCAGGCCAGAGAACGGAATCACCCGCCATTGCACTTGCTTGTCGCCCAGGCGCCTGGCGATTTCCAGGCCCAGGTCGACGGTGAGCCCGCGGGGTTTCTGGGCTTCGTCGAAGGACACCAGGGGCGGGGAATCCATCCCCGAGCAATAGACAAGTTTGTCGACTTTTTGCAGACGATCCGGCACTTGAGGCGCAGCAAAGGCCCCTTGTGCGCAGAGACCGAAGGAGACAGCCACCAGCAAGGCGCGGCATTTATGCATGACCGGACACTCCAGTTCGTTGAATAACGGGGCAGGACTAAAGTCAAAACACAGCGGGTGTTTCTTATTGTTCGGTTTGCAGGAACTGGATCAGCGCCGGCACGGTGCCTTCGATGTGTTCGCGCACCACGGCTTCGGCGCGGGCGGCATCGCCGGCGCGGATCGCATCGAGGATCACCGCGTGTTCCTGGCGGGCGCTGAGGGGTTTTTCGCCGTGCTGCAACCACAAGCGCATGGGCGCCTCGACCAGCGAGTACAGCGCCGAAATCTGCTTCATCAAGCGTGGGCGGCCGCTGAGGCTGCACAGGTATTCATGGAACGCGCGATGGCGGCTGACCCAGGCGGCGCTCTCATCGCGGTAGTCGTCCATCGCGTCGAGCATGCGCTCCAGGGCCGCGAGTTGACGCTCACCGATACGGCCGACGGCCACGCGCACCGCCAGGCCTTCGAGGGCGCTGCGCATCTCGAACACTTCGTGCAGCTCATCGATATCCAGACCGCTGACGATCGCGCCACGGTTGGGCCGCAGGGTCACCAGGCCCTGGGCATCCAGGCGGCGAAAGGCTTCGCGCACCGGCATGCGGCTCATGCCGATCTCGCTGGCGATGTCTTCGGCGATCAGCCGGTCGCCCTTGCGGTAGCGGCCGCCGCAAATGGCATCGAGCAGAAAGTTGTAGGCCTCCTCCTCGGCGGTGAGGGGCTGGCGGTCAACGTAAGCGGGAGCGAATTGCATCGGCAGCACCTTTTGAATTTTTGTATCCAATTATCCACGAATACAAAAAAGCAGAATGCGTGCCAACGGCCTGGGCCAGGAGCCAAGTGATTGATTCAGATCGGATAGAAGGGAAAAAGCTGGCGCTGGCGTTGAAAAGTCGCGTGGGAATTTGCTACCCAATGGCGCAGAAGATGCCCCATTGGTGGGCGGAAGTAACAAGCAGGACGTGGGTGAGATGCTTTTGCTTGAGGCGAATCCAGCCCACCGTTGGCGTTATGGCTCGGCCGAATAGATGACGGTTTGCGCGCTGTTTTCGCCGACCGCCTGGCGGGTGAAATAGGTGTCGCCTTCGTCGGTGAGGATCTCGTAGTCGGCCTTACGGGCCGGGCTGGCGTGCTTGATGATTTTCAGCACGCGCTGGAATTTCACGCTTAGCGTGCCGTTGTGGCTGGGCCCGGTGAGCACATTGACGCTTTGAAACCAGCCGGCGTGCCGCTGGTTGCTCACCAACGCGTGGCTCATCGCCTCGAAACGTTCCAACCGCGTGAAGCCCCACAGGGTCTGTTCTTCGACGGTGGCGCCCGGCGTAGCGGCGCCGGTAAACACAAACAGATTGATCGCCGGGCTGTCTTCGCAAAAGAAGTCGTAAGGGACCAGGCCGTCGACCATTTTCCTGCCGGGCACGAAGCCCTTTTTATGCACCTGAAACATCGCCACCTCCACTCAATCAATGGCGACAAGTCTAATGAGGCGCGACGTACAGGGCGGTCAAGCCAATGTAATGTCGTGTAAAGATCGCGCGCTGTGCAGGGTGATCTCCACTGTCAGCCCGCCGCCCGGCTCGTTGCGCGCGAGGATGTGGCCGCCGTGCATCTGGACGGCCCTCGCAGCAATGGCCAGCCCCAGGCCAAACCCCACGCTGGCATCGCCCACACCACGTTCGAACGGCTGGAAAATGCTGTGCAGCCGGTCATTGTCGACGCCCGGTCCTTGGTCGGTGATCTGTACCGTGAGGCGGTTCGCATCGTGGTTGACCTGCGCCGACACGCACACGGTGGTGTCCGGCCGGGTGTAGCGTACGGCATTGCGGATCACGTTCTCGAAGCAGCGGTACAACAACTCACCGCTGACGCAGGCGATAAACGGCGGGCACGCCTGCAGGTGCACGCGACAGCCTTTGATGCCAGCTTCGAACTGCGCATCTTCAACGATCATCGCCAGCAATTCGACGATATCCACGGGCTCGCGCTCGATACTTTCCGGACGGCCTTGCAGGCGCGCCAGGGTCAGCAGCGCTTCGATCAGGGTGTCCATGCGCTCGGATTCGCGCTCGATGCGTTCGAGCATTTCCAGGCGGGCGGCGTCCTGGCGCAACAGGCCGATGGCCGCCTGCATGCGCGTCAGCGGGGAGCGCAGTTCATGGGAGATGTCGTGCAGCAGTTGCTGCTGGGCCTCCACCAGCCCCTTCAACTGGTTGGCCATGCGGTCGCAGTCTTCCGCCAGGTCGACGATCTCGTCGCGACGCTTGCCCATGGCCGGCTTGACCCGGGTTTCGAAGCGTCCCTTGGCCGCGTCGCTCATGGCGCGCTTCAGGTAAGCCAGGGGCCAGGCCAGGTAATAGGCCATGTAGCCGCTGAACAGCGCACTCATCAATGTGCCGATGATCAACGGAATCTGGTGCCAGGGCCGGCCGGGCGGGTTACCGGGCGCGTGGGTCGACCTGATCGACAGCGCCACGCCTTCCTTGCTGACGACCGCTCGCTCATAGGCCGGCTGCGTCACCGGCCCACCTATCAGCAATTGCCCGGCACTGTTGTAGACGCCGATGGCCTCATCCGCCGGGCGCTCCCACACCGCCAGGAGCTGGCCGCCCGCCTCGACACCGAACGTTTGCAGTAGCTTGTCTTCGGCCGCCAGCATGGCTTCCACATGCGGGTCATTCGGCTGGAAACGGCCCAGTTCAAGCACGCCGACGCCCACCAGGAAGGTCAAGGTGGTCGCCAGCCAGAAGGCCAGGAACAGTTTCCAGAACAGCAGGCTGGGCCTGGTCATTCGGCAATCAACAAGTAGCCGAGGCCACGTACGCTCTGGATCCAGGCCTTGGCGTCCGGGCGCGGCCCGAGTTTTTGCCGGATGCTGCTGATATGCACGTCGATGCGCCGGTCGTAGCGGGTCAGCGGGCAACCGAGGGCATTGAGTGACAGATCCTTTTTACTCACTACCTGGCCGGCACTGCGGGCCAGCTCTTCCAGCAGGCTGAACTCGGTGCTGGTCACACCCAGCTCGAGGCCGTTCCACAGGGCCTGGCGCCTGCCGGGCCACAACACCAGCGCGCCGGTCTTGATCACTTCGGTGGTCGGCTGGCCCACCGGCTGCACCCTGCGCATGATGGCGCGCAGGCGCGCGACCAGTTCGCCGGGGGAGCTGGGCTTGGGCACGTAATCATCGGCGCCGAGTTCCAGGCCGGTGATGCGGTCGATGTTGTCACCACGGGCGGTGAGCAGCACTACGGGTACCTGGCTGACGACGCGGATGCGCCGGAGCACTTCGATGCCCGAGCGCTGGGGCAGCATCACGTCCAGCACCACAATGCTGTAGCGCCCCGACAGCGCCTCCACCTCGCCCTCCTCCCCCGTGTGCACGGCCGTGGTCTCAAAGCCTTCGCGCGCGAGGTATTGGCTCAGCATGTCAGTCAGTTCCTGGTCGTCGTCGACCAACAATACGCGGATCATCTCGGGCTCGTCGGTGGGGGGTTGCGCATTATCGGCCCGGCATCGGCATCCCAGGCCAAACTTTACCTAACTTGACATTCGGTTAACCGCACCAAACGCCCCTCGCTCGTATGCTGGATGTTCACCAGTCCGGCCGCGCGGCGAGTTGTCCATGCGTGCCGGCGCTGCTTGTCGATGTGTTCTGGAAAAGATCTTGATGAATTTTTCGCGCCTGCTCTGCTCGGTTGCGCTGCTGCTCAATGCCTCACTGGCACTCGCCCAAGGCTTCAAAATCTCGGATATTCGAATCAACGGCCTGCAACGGGTCTCTGCAGGCAGCGTGTTCGGGGCATTACCCCTGAACGTCGGCGACGAAGCAGATGACCGGCGCCTGGTGGACTCGACCCGCGCGCTGTTCAAGACCGGTTACTTCCAGGACATCCAACTGAGCCGCGAAGGCGATGTGTTGATCATCAATGTAGTCGAGCGTCCTTCGGTTGCCAGTATCGAGTTCGAGGGCAACAAGGCGATTGCCACCGATGACCTGATGAAAGGCATGAAGCAATCGGGCCTTGCCGAGGGCGAGATTTTCCAACGCGCCACCCTGGAAGGGATACGCAACGAGTTGCAGCGCCAGTACGTTGCCCAGGGCCGTTACTCGGCGTCGGTCGACGCGCAGGTGGTGGCTCAGCCGCGTAACCGCGTGGGCTTGAAAATCAAGATCGACGAAGGTGAAGTGGCGTCGATCCAGCACATCAACGTGGTAGGCAACACGGTGTTCCCCGACGATGCCCTGATCGACCAGTTCACCCTCAAGACCAGCAACTGGCTGTCGTTTTTCAAGAACGACGACAAATACGCACGGGAGAAGCTGTCGGGCGACCTTGAACGCTTGCGCTCCTATTACCTGGACCGTGGCTATATCAACATGGATATCACCTCGACCCAGGTCTCGATGACCCCGGACAAAAAGCACGTCTACATCACCGTGAACATCCAGGAAGGCCAGAAATACGCGGTGCGCGAGGTGAAGCTCAGTGGTGAGCTGAAAGTCCCGCAGGACCAGGTCCAGTCCTTGCTGCTGGTGCAGAAGGGCCAGGTGTTCTCACGCAAACTGATGACCACCACCTCGGAGCTGATTACCCGTCGCCTGGGCAACGAAGGCTACACCTTCGCCAACGTCAACGGCGTGCCGCAGGCCCACGATGAAGACCACACGGTTGACGTCACGTTCTCCGTCGACCCCGGTAAGCGGGCCTACGTCAACCGTATCAACTTCCGTGGCAATACCAAGACCGACGACAAGGTGCTGCGGCGGGAAATGCGCCAGATGGAAGGTGGCTGGGCGTCAACCTACCTGATCGATCAGTCCAAGGTGCGCCTGGAGCGCCTGGGGTTCTTCAAGGAGGTGAACGTCGAGACGCCTGCGGTGGCCGGCCTCGATGACCAGTTGGATGTGAACTACGCCGTGGAAGAACAGGCGTCCGGTTCGATTACCGCCAGTGTCGGCTTTGCCCAGAGTTCGGGGCTGATCCTCGGCGGCTCGATCACCCAGAACAATTTCCTCGGCACCGGCAACTACGCCAGCCTGGGGCTGACCCGCTCGTCCTACCAGAGCAAGTACAACATCGGTTTCACCGATCCCTACTTCACCACCGACGGGGTGAGCCTGGGTTACAACGCGTTCTACAGCAAGACCGACTACAACAAGTACTACGATGACGGGGTTTCCTATTACGCCATCAATAGTTTTGGCCTGGGCACCACCCTCGGTTACCCGATCAATGAAACCTCGCGCTTGAACTTTGGCCTGACCGTACAACACGACAGCATCGAACCGGGCACCTACAGCGCCGACGAGATCTACGACTTTATCGAGCGCGAAGGCAAGGAATTCACCAACTTCAAGGCCAACCTTGGCTGGTCGGAGTCGACCTTGAACAAAGGCGTGCTGGCGACTCGCGGGCATTCGCAAAACCTCAACCTGATGGTGACGGTGCCCGGCAGCGACCTGAGTTTCTACAAAATCGACTACACGGGGCAGACGTTCCTGCCTGTCAGCAACACCACATCACTGCGCTTTCACACCAAGCTCGGCTACGGCAGCGGCTACGGCTCCACGGACGGGCTGCCCTTCTATGAAACCTACACCGCCGGCGGCGAAGGCACGGTGCGCGGCTTTGAAAGCGGCACCCTCGGCCCGCGCAACACCCCGGCAACCGGTGCCTACGCCAGTGCCGGGCAGGCGTACTACTCGGACCGGGACACCGAGTCGCTGGGCGGCAATATCCTGATAACCGGCGGCGCGGAGTACCTGTTCCCGGTGCCGTTCATCAAAGACAACAAATCCGTGCGAACCTCGTTGTTCTGGGACGTAGGGACGGTGTATTCGGACAAGTGCTACCTCAGCACGACCCAGGGCTGCGGCAGCGTGGACCTAAGCCAGATGGCCAGTTCGGTGGGAGTTGGGGTGACATGGTACAGCCCGCTGGGGCCGCTGAGTGTGAACTTGGCCTACCCGATTCGCACACCGGAGAACGCGGACAAGCAGGTGTTTCAGTTCTCCATGGGGCAGACGTTTTAAAGGTTGCGGCGTGTTGATGCGTTTCCCCCTTCTCGGAAAGGCCCTACACAAATACCGGACGTCTGGCGAAGCCGCGTTTATGTATTGTTTTTTATAAAGGAACTCCGCTATCGAGCCTTGGTCGGCTGATGTGTGGATTTTCCTTTCACTACGCGGATAGATCGGATGAAACAGATGCCCTTCGTCGAGGCCAAGCCTGTTGCCGACAAAAAGCTGGCTTTGTTTGCACCCGTGCCAGCGCCATGGCGTTCAAGCGCACACCCGCTGCACCTGCACGATTTTGCTGCCTGTCGGAATGTCGAATCAGGCGCGGTTTTTATTATCGCTTCCGGCCTGTCAGCCAAATCATTCCCCCTCGAAAAGTTCGCGCACGTGCCCATGATCACCATGAATGGCGCGATTTCGATGTTTATGAACACCGACATCAAGCCGAGTTTTTACGCCTGCACGGACAGAAGCTTTTCCAAACAGCAGCCGGATTTATTCAACTACGCCATGGCTGTCAGCCAAAGGGTCGCGCTGTGGGAAGACCATGCGCAATCCTCCCATGCTCGTCCAACCGGGCAGCTCTACCCGCTGTCCAAGGCGCCAAAACCGTCGTGGATCGATGTGGCGCTCGGAAGATCAAAAGAGCTGGTTACTGATCACCCCTTGATCGCCTTTCGGAAACGGTCCATCGGGTTCAGCAAGGACATGAGCCAGGGCTTTTTTGATGCCCGAACCGTGGCCTACCTGGCCATCCAGCTGGCATTCCACGTCGGGTTCTCCAAGGTTTTCCTGGTGGGCGTCGACCTGGACGAAAAGTCGGGGAGGTTTTACGAAACGAAGGACTCCATAAACTCCCCCTGCGGGCTCGACCAGCACTATTACACCCGCATACTGCCGTCGTTCGAGTTGATGTCCAAGAAAGTCATCGGGGATGACTTCATGGTTTACAACTTATCCGATATTTCGAAGATTCCGGCGAGTGTGATTCCGCGTATCAGCGTCGCTCAAGTGGAAGCGATGCTCCACCAGTAGACACACAGTCGGCCTGGAGGCCTTCGCCAACTCCCTGCACTACACACATTGGGTGTCGGCAGCTGAGGGCCCTTCTCAAAAAATCCGAATATCAGCCCGGATACTTCAGTCTTTTTTAGCAGGAGATTGAAGGAGTTATCTGGATTGGGTTCCACGGCCAGCGAGAAGAATGGCGGGGGCCTTCTGTTGCATAGTGAGCACTATGCCCTGGGCCATTTGGGGCTTACGCTGAAGCGTATGCGCTGATCGTACTTCAGATCTGCCTATGCTCAATGAACCTGTGCGGGTTTAAAAAGAATTTTCAGAATCAGCAGACGTAACTCATCCAGGACCTTGATGGCCGGAAGCTTTCAGTGCATTGGCTGGATCCAAGCGTGGGGCGGTGACGATCTTGAGGAGGAAGTTGGGATGATCCCCCGCAAAAGTCCCTATGCGTAAAAAAGCCGAACTGGCTGGAGTTCGGCTAAGTCACTGAAAAATATGGTCGGGACGGAGTGATTCGAACACTCGACCCCTAGCACCCCATGCTGGGGACTGAATAAATATAAACTATTGTTTTATATCAAAAATAACCTGTTTTACCCATAACAAAACATCCTTTTTTTTGTGATTATGCAAACGTAAACACGCGGCCTCCAGAAGAGGTTTTGCGCAAGAGCCATCGCCAATTTCTTTCAACAGAATCTGCGCGCAAAAAGGCTAAAACCACCAGATCCTTGACAAGTCAAGATAAATGTGAGATTATTATTTTGTGTTAGTGTTTTTAGCTAGTGAGGTGAGTTCAATTCTCATTAGCCCTACTATGATTGCCCCTTTGCTGCTTCTCGGTCTTTTGCGTCTCACAAGTGTTGTATTGCAAAAAAACTCTGAACCAGTAGTTAAAACATCAAATAAGGGGGTATCTATGCCAAAGAAAAACAAGTCTCGTGTTGGAACTTTTGCAGTAAGTTATGTTGCATGTTTTCTTGAGACAGCATGGGCAGCCATGGTAGCGGTCGCGGTGACCGGCACAGGCGGTGACCAGGGTAGCCTGGCACTAGCTAAAAACATTATTTCACATCGCTGTTTTTGAGCTTTCGATTCTTTTCGAGCAGTCTGTGGATAACCATATCTCCTGCTATGCTGGCTTCTTCTCTGGAAGCTATCCAATGCCAAACTCAGACCTACTCCCCTCCCTTCTGCCCAAGCTCTACGAAAACTAGCTGGCCCTTGAGGCTTCCATCATGGATCTATCGAACTGGGTGGAGCAGCGTGGCTCCGCCGAGGTCGCAGAAAATATCCGGGGCGCGCTGCACACCATCGACGGCAACGAAGAGTTCATTAAGCTGACCCTAGCTGTGCTCATGGCGCCGGAGTGATCACTACTTGCAGGCCACCGACCAAAGCTGGTCGAGCTTGGTGGTATAGCTCTGGCTCATCATCTCACGCCGCATCCCCCAGTCAGGATTGGTAGGCACGCTGGCCGACCGCAGCGTTCCCCTTCCCCATCGATCGTTGATTTGGTCCAGCACCGACATGACCCGCGTTGCTTCTGCCGGCTGCGAGACCGCGAACAGATCATCGGTGTACTCGCCAGGCTGGCAGAGGTTTAGCAGCATCACCTCGGCCTTGCTGTACTTGAATCCTGGGCGGAAAATACGGTCGAGCGCATCAACGGCGGCTTTGGTTAGTAGTCGAACGTCATCGGTTGGATACGGCATGTCCACCACCACCCCGTCCGCATACTTCGCCTCGTCCGGGTTGAACATGCCGGTGCGTATGCACACTCGGACCTTCTTGCAGAGCGAGTTCTGGGCGCGGAGCTTTTCAGAGGCTCGCATCATGTAGGTGGCCACCGCCTCTTTGATCGGGGCAAGCTCAGTCAAGCGCATGCCAAACATCCGGCTGCAGCAAATTTCCTGCTTCGGCGGATCGGGTTCGTCCAGCTCCAGACACGAGGTGCCGGCCAGCTCGCGCGCCGTCTTCTCGATGACAACACTGAATTTCTTACGAAGCGTCCAAGGATCGGCTTTGGCCAGGTCCATTGCGGACTTAATGCCCAGGGCGTCGAGGTGGAGCTTCATTTTGCGGCCCACGCCCCACACCTCAGATACATCGGTGTTGCGCAAAACCCAATCACGCTTCACCGGGTCCGTGATGTTTACCACTCCCCCGGTCTGAGCCTGCAAGCGTTTTGCCGTATGGTTTGCCAGCTTGGCCAGGGTCTTCGTATTGGCGATGCCGACACCAACGGGAATGCCGGTACATCGCAGTACTTGGGCTCGGATCTGCCTGCCGAGCACGTCAAGTTCACCAATCCCAGTGAGGTCGGCGAAGGCTTCGTCGATGCTGTAGATCTCCACAGCCGGCACCATGCTCTCGATCAGAGTCATCACTCGCTCGCTCATATCACCGTACAAGGCATAGTTCGATGAAAACGGGATGATCCCGTGCTGCTTAAGCTTTTGCTTAATCAGAAAATACGGCTCGCCCATCTTGATGAAGGGCTTGGCGTCGTAGCTTCGCGCAATGACACATCCATCGTTGTTACTAAGCACGACGATAGGCGTCTTGGCCAAGTCAGGCCGAAACACCCGCTCGCAACTGGCATAGAAGCTGTTGCAGTCGATCAGCGCGAATACTGGTGGATTAGACATGACTGCGGACAGTGCTGGTGATCACGCCCCAGATTGACAGCTCGTCGCCTTCCAGCACGTAGCGTGCTGGGTACTTCGGGTTTTCGGATAGCAAGATCACTTCCTTGCCACGCTTACACAGTCGCTTGCACATAGGGTCATTGTTGAGCAACGCCACTACGATATGGCCGTGGGCCGGCTCAATGGAGCGATCCACCACCGCCAGATCACCCTCGAATATTCCGGCGCCCTGCATGCTTTCGCCGGTGATCATCACCAAGTAGACGTGCGGGGCCCTGATATTGAGTACTTCATCCAGGGAAATATGCTGCTCAATGTGATCGGCCGCAGGGGATGGAAAGCCGGCCGGTACATGGAACGAGCAGAGAGGCAGTTTGACGCCGCCGCTGGCGATTGGACCCAGGATGTTGAAGCTCATGACAATGCCTTGTGCAAATACTGTACGAATGTACAGTTAACTTTGTACGAGGCTTGCGGTCAATTTCTCTGTAGGGGATTTCGACGGGCGGAGGTGTGGCTATGTGCGGTCGATTCGTGCAGTACGAGGGGATGGCGATCTATATCGAGGAGCTGAGCCCTCAGATCGAGCTGTTCGGTGGCTACGACGCCGAGCCAATAAACCGGTTCAATATTGCGCCGTCGACGCGTGTGCAACTGCTGCACAGCAAAGAGGATGGGTTGCACATTGATGCTGTGCCATGGGGATGGGCGCCGTTCTGGGCGAAAGGCAAACGGCCAGACCCGATAAATGCCCGGGTAGAGACCGTGACGACTGGTAAGTTTTTCAAACAGCTTTGGCCTACGGGCCGTGCGATCGTGCCTAGCGAGGGCTGGTATGAGTGGGTCAGAGGCCTAGACGACCCGGAAAAAGAAGCAGCCCTACTTCATCAGGTTGAAAAGCAGAAAGCCCATGTTCTTTGGCGCCTTGGCCCAGGTTCACCCAGGCCTCGACCCGCACGACGGTGACGGCTTCGTCATCATCACCGCTGCCAGCGACCAGGGCATGGTTGACATACATGACCGCCGGCCACTGGTGCTTACCCCTGAGCACGCCAATGAATGGCTAGACCCTGATCTTTCGCCGAAGCGCGCGGAGGAAATCGCGAAAGAGCTGTGCCAGCCGACCGAACAGTTTGAATGGTTCCCTGTAGGCAAAGCGGTGGGCAACGTGAGGAATCAAGGTCCAGAGCTTATAGAGCCGGATCCATCAGCTGAAAAACCACATGACGAACACGACAGCGGTGACCCAACCCAGGGTAAGCAAAAATGAAAGACCTGCAAGCCGCTTGTCCATAGTCCGTTAACTAACCCAATGATCGCCTGCACTAACTGCAGCCTAGTAGACGATCAATGGCCTAAATAAATTCAAAGCGTCGCCGATAGCGCTGGTAAGTGCCCCATGTCGGGGAAGCACGTTGCTACGGATCCATGCTATGAACGACATCTATTTGCTTGTGGAGCACGGGAGAGATCAGGGCGAGGTCTACATATTGGGTTGGTTTGACGATAAAGAAACTGCCCGTGACATGGCGGAAGCCAAGGAATGGCAGGCCTACCGCGCAGCTTTAAGCGGGGATGCGTCGTGGGCTATGCAAACACCAATACCACCTGACCAAACTAAATATCGCCGTTTTTGGGTCCAGGAGATTTCCAGATTTAATGCTGCTCAGACTCATCAGGCATCGGCGGTACACTAGCAGAACCTCCGCTCAACCGATTGCCTAATAATACCCGCACATATGCCTGGCATGCCCGCAGCGCGATCAGTCCTTGGTCGCCCGCGTCGGTGGTGGCGATAATTCAGTCTTCATACGCCCCGCTGCTGATGTCGGATTTGTAACTGGCCCAGGCGATAGCGGCCTCCCTCTGAGCGTAACCTTTCACGACCTTTTCACAGTCAAGCGCCTATGGTCATCTCAGCTCCTAGTGAACATCCCTTTAAGCCCGCCATCCCCATCGCGGGCTTTTCTTTGCCTTCGTTTTGCCTGGGCGACTGCTCTTGCCTGGTCTACGCTCATCACACCATCGAATGGAGATACAGCGATGCCGTCCCCCGCATACTCCCTCCCTGACATCTTGGAGCGGATCTACGAGAACCAGCTCGCCCTGGAGGCCGCCATTATGGAGTTGACTCTCTGGGCAGAAGACAGCGAAACCTCAAACGTAGGTGAGAACGTCCGCGGCGCTCTGGAGACGATCGGCGAGAACGCCGGGCATATCAAACAGGGCTTGGCGCGCATCAAGCAGAATGGAAAGATGTAGCCTTGTCAGATATCGCGCCTGGAGAACCCCGATGTTTTTAACGAAGGACGAGGTGGCAGAGCTCACTGGCTATCAAAAGCCGAGTGCTCAAATCAGATGGTTACAGGAGCAACAATTCGGATTTGTCGTGGGAGGTGACGGCATCCCAAAAGTGCTAAGCCAAGTCGTAATCAGTCGCCTGGGAGGCCAGACGGCTCAGAAAAAAAGCCCTGAGCTCCGACTAAAATAACGGCTCACATAAGCCCATTGGCAGGTGAAATCATGACCAAATTGACTCTCGCAGAATGGGCTGCTGACCACTTTAAAACGCCGCCTAGCCCGAATACCCTGCGCAAGTGGGCCCGCGAAGGCCGCATTACACCTAAACCTATCAAGCACGGGCGTAATTACTACGTAGATGCGCATTCGCAGTACAAGGAACCCGAGAAGCTTGTGAGAAGATCTCCCGGCGGTACTCTCATAGAAAGAGTTGAAGCAACTCGAAGTAGGTTCGGATTATGAAAATCGTGTCCCAAATAACCGTAAAACTGCGGAGGCTCATGGAAGTCGGCGAGTATAGAAAGCTGCGGTATGTCGGAAACAAGCCCAGCCTGCAGCAACTGAAGAAGTGGATTGAAGAGGACGAGATCATCGGTGAGATCACGGGAGGGATGTACTTTGTAGACGTACAGGCGGCGATATTGGGTTCGAACGATCCGCTGCTCGCACAGATGCTCAAAATTGACTGACTGCTTGCCAACCTCTAAGTCATTTCGGAGGTAGCGTTCGTTTTTCCAGTCAATGCTACCAGCTGGACTAAAGTCTCTTGTGCAGTCCCGCTGATCATAATCAGGAGAACGTTATGTCGAAGTCGTCAGGTAGTAAGAGCAGTTCGGGATCATCAAGCAAGGGTAGCGTCAGTGCAGGAGGTGGTTCCAAAACTCCGGCAGTACCTAATCTGCCAAGCACCACGGGTAATCCTTCTGGTGGCGGCAGAGGGAATGCTCCACCGAAAGGGAAATAGTGTTTAGCGGCCATCCACACTCCGTGGCTGGCCTTTTTACTTTGAGTGACCAATCTTCGCACCTGCGTGCGTTACGACTGTAACTTGATCAACCTAACACTAGCCTCCTATGCCAACACCTTTTTCGCCTTGTCCCAAAGCTGAAGGCGATCTTCTAATCCATTGAGCCCGCCATTTATGCGGCGAGTGATCTTCACGAACTCTCCTCGGTCTGCCAGCGTGTTCAGGCCTTTTGTAGACCAGAACCACGCAGCAGACATGGCTGCGTGTTGCGGCAGCTCAAGCTGTTCCGGGTGGCTGATCAGATCCAAGCCTAGAGCCTCACCGCATGTCTCGTAGTTGGCCCGGCCAGTGGTCTGGATTAGGCCTCGGCCGCGATACCTAGAACCGTCACCCTTCTCGGTGTTGCCCAGATCGGCACGGCCTTCATAGGCTATCTGCTGCGCAGTGGGGCCCCAGATCTCACGAACGTAGCGCAACTGGCCTGACTCATGACCGACCTGAGCAATGAATGCGGCCACGCGTGTACTCCCAACAATTCCGTACCGGCCCATAGCCGTATTCAGAGCAGAAACAAAAACGCCGGCATAGCGGCCGGCGTTAGGGAGGATCTGCAACAGCTGCTGCTGAGTTATGGGCATGCTTTTCTCCACGCAAAAAAATACCCGCTCTGTGCGGGTTGACGAAGGACTGCTGTCTATTCGTACTTGGGCAAATGTTCACGGGCAAGCTCAGCGTAATAGGCCATCTGGCAGTGCCGTATTGTGCCCTGACGGTCTCGCCAAAAAATGCAATTGATCACCCGCTCCGCAATTAGCCAGCGCTTCTTATTGTTCCGACAACGATACGCTCGACTGCTCAGCGTCTCATCGACGTAGCCCCACATCAGGGCGTTGGCAAACTGGTCTATTGCAAGAAGCAATGAGCGGAAATAGCGGCGCCGGCCGTACTCTGCAATGTAACTATTGATATCGGTCAAGATGGCATATCCAGCTTTGGCAACCCTGCGATTAATTCATCCTGGGTCGGCAGTTCGACAATGCCCGCCTGGAATTGGGCAAGCAGATCATAACCATACGCCCATACTAAAGAGCGCCACGCGCGTAGAGCCTGACCTTCAGCCTGGAACTTTGGTACCGAGGGCTCCTCGGCGTAAGTCACTGCGGCCTTTATATCGTCGTATCCAAGGGCTTTCGCAGCATTGTCCAAGTGCTCTTGGATTGCCACACGGAAAATCCCAAACATAACCTGTTCAGCCGACTGAAACGAAGGAGTGTCGCTGAAGTATTCAGCAGCTCCGACGTCTTCTGGACCGCTTACCGAGCGTGAACCTTGTCCGTCATTTCTGATAGCGTATGACATTACAAATTATCCTCCCATCCGGCGGCGTACAGGGCGCTAGAGCCGTTACCCGCGTAGTAAACACTCGTAGATTCAATGAGGAAGTCAGCCGACATAGTTGTCTGAGTACCTGCGGCGTTGGATATTTGCAAAGCTGGCAACGAGTTAGGTGCCACCCCATTAGGCGCAGCAATCGCCCAGCTTCCAGAGACACAAGTTAACTGAACCGAGATAAATGCAGCCGTTAAGGGGACGTGGTTTACGATTGATGCTGCAACCAGCGTTGGAGTGAGGGCCCCCTGGGCGCCGCTAGCAATGGTTGGAAGCGCCGTCAGATTTGATCCGGTTGCCATAACATAGCGAGCCCTGCGTCCAAATTGCTTGATCGACAGCGGAAACTTATTGGCGGTCGAGTCTGTTCTAACCCAGCCAACCCGAGCCGCGTGCGTGTAGCCGGCCGGCAATGTTGGTGCTGTGCCGCTCAAAGAAAGCAGCCCAGCCTTTGTGGTGCTGTTCCAGATCACCCAAACCGCACACCATGTCGAGGCAGGTTGTGAGTTTGCAGCACCTACATCCCAGCCATTTACCCCTGCAACAGCGAACGATGGCGCCACGGCTACCTCGCGAAGAGTCGCGTAGGCACCGGCGGTGCTTTCGACCACGAGCTCGTCAGCCGACACCGTAACAACTGCGCTTGTGCCGGTGGTCGAGACCCTTAGATTTTTGGCGGTCCCTGCAATGCCTACCAGGTTGTTTGTGGCGGTAGGCAGCTGGTCCAGCAATACAAAATCTACGCTGTCGTATACGACATCAGAAATTTGCCATTGAGCAAAAACAGCAGGAACCTTTACTCCGGCCGAGTTGTATTGCTTCAGTAACTTAGGCCCAAGACCAGATATATTTATCGTGATATCGCCACCGGTGCTGGCCACACTAAAACCGATCTGAAATCGCTGGTTTGGTACGTACGCAGTAATTGCAGGGCTCGGCGCTAATGTAAGCGCGGCCGATGTGCCGCCAGTGGCAAACGCCGTATGCGCCTGAACCTGGATCGCCGCCGCCATCTTTTTCGGGGTGATTGCTACCGCGTCGTTAGCGCCCGTGTTCACTTGAGTTTGGGTGCCTATTTTGAGCCAGCCAAAAGCGGTTTCAGTTGCTTGAGCTACAACCTTCGCAATCGCCTGAAATACCCGAAGGGGGCTCATGGACTTGTTGTTGATAGTCCCATCTTCGGCTTCAACCTGGCTTGCAAACGGTACCACGCTGTCGGAAACGAGATTCTGGATGGCCGCCGACAGCTGGGTTTTGTCATCCTCATCAGGTGTGAGACCGCCGTCTTCAATAACCTTCAGAATTTCGAGCGTGACAGAGTTACCCCACTCCGAAGGGATCAGAGAGCCGGGCGTACCCGCCAATGGATCCTCATCAACAAACTTGCCATCCACCAACCCAACGCTGGGCACACTTTTCGGAAAATCCACGTTCTTACCCCTCAGTCGTAATTGATGTGCACAACGGTGTGCGCCGGCGCTGGTCGCCGGATTAGGCATTCGAGTGCGTTGCCTGGGTTGGTGCCGAAACGCTCGCCCCAATAGCTGACGCCGAAGCGACGGCCCAACCGCTGACGGCCTCCGGTGTTAAGCGTCCACATGAATTGGGCGTTCCAGGTGCCGAAGTGAGCGGAGCCAAAACGAGAACGCCCCATACGGGGCGCTCTGTGCTCGGTGATATTTGCGTTTGGGTACCCCTGGCTTACCGCGATCTCGATGAAGTAGCCGCGACTCTGCCCGCCCACCTCGACCAGCCGTCGGCGGACCGCCAAGCGACGATCCTCAAACGCTGGGTTAGGCCCAAGGCAGCTGTCCGGCAGCCCCATGATCGACTCCCAATCGGGAACCAACTCGCTAACTCCTGACGGGTCCATTTCGTTCAACAACGCCACGGCTCGCGCATCCACGCGGGAGAACTCCAGAGCCACGCCGGACAGCACCAGCGCGACTTCTGGCACAAGCTCTGGATCCCAGGCAGGGCCAGACGGGAGCAGCCCCTGGAGCTGCACTCGATACTCTTCCGCCGTTCTAATCACAGCCATGTAATACCCCCGAAGGTCAGAAGCTCATTAGCAGCGGCTGTAACGTTCGCCGCCGGCGCCACCAGCTGATGATCCGTTTCGCCAGCTGAACCACTGATGGATTCGGCGATATGCGTGATTAGAAGCGTCTCACCCAGTCCGGCTTCCCGCTCATGAAGATCGATCAGCTGCGCCTGGATGGCTGCGCGCACCTGCGAGGTGTCAGGCACCGCATGGATCTGGTAGGCCACGGGCTTCTCCACGGGGGCCAACACATAGAGCTCTGCAGTAACTGGCCGCAACGGCTCGATGTAGGTCTTCACCTCAGCCAGTTGCGCGGGATTTGGAACCGGCTCGGCGTCGCCATCACGCATTACGAACAGGCCTACCGTTCCCGGCCCAAGGTAGTTACCTCGGCACCATGCTCGCGTAACACCGGGCACCTCAAGCGCCCAGGTCTCGTAGTCATCTTTCGACCCGCCATGCGGGATCACGCGGTAGGACCGAACAACGCGCGCGCGCAGGGATTCAACGCTCTCTTGAGCAATCCCCCCGGTGAGCCCTGGAGCGAGCACGGTGAAGGTATTCACCACGCCCTCCACTGGCTGGATCAACTTCAACGTCAGGCCTGCGTCGGCATTTCCGAGAACGCCCGCATCAACGGCAGCAATCGTGGTGGTGTTTAACCCTGCCGCAGTCGTTAACCCGGTCGTGACCTTGTAGGTTCGGCCGTCATCGGCCTGGAGCACCACGTCGACATCGAGCACCGCAAGCGCTGCAGCAGTGAATCCGACCGAGCCTTCAGCGGGCTGCGCAGGATTTCGGGTCTGGCTCAATCGAAGGATTGCTATGCGCTCAAGGGTTTCCTCGTCAGCGCGGTCGGGCAGGATCTGGTCAACGATCCAGTCGAGGTATCCGTACAGTCCGTACGCGGTGCCGCTGAGGGTTCTGGCCAGCACCTGGGCGTCGGATCGGCGTAGCACATCACTTGCAAGGTCACTTTGGGTACGGCTGATGAGTACCGGCAGAGACGGCGTTTCAAACGGCATAGATCACCTGCCATGGAGAAGAGGGTTTTATTTCGAGCCGAGCACCGCCAAGAATCGTCAGGATCACAACAAGGTTCAGGCGGTTAATTCCGACTTTCTCACTGCTGATATCGATACCCACCACCTTCTCATCGGCGAGCAACCAGCGCAGCGCTTCGTCGGCGTAAAACTCGGCATCGCGCTGAGTGGCCTCGGTGAGCTTTACCCGGCGCAACAGCCACAGGCGGGAGCCGATCTTGTCGTCAGCGGTCGCTGGGTAGCTGTCACCCCACCAGCCATAGCGCTCCTCGTCATCGATCGGGTCATCCGTGGCCGCGCGGCGCCAGGTGAAAAGGCTGATCATCACCGCGCGCGTGAGACCGGCCTCCACTGTGTTTGAAATAATCATTCAGCCTCCGGCACAGCTGGACCACTTTGTCCGTTGCCGGGCATCACCCCGCTATGGGGGTGGTTGATTTGGCTGACACCGCCTGCCACCTGGTCACCCACGGAAACGATTCGTCCGGTCTGGTTGATTACCGGGGTGTCAAAATTCACTGACGTGCCGGCCTTGATGTTCAGCGTTTGGGTTTCGATGTCGATGACCTGTCCACGCTTGAAGTGGATCTTGTCCCCTTCGTCCGTGAAGATGACCACCTCGCCCGGGGCAACTTCGCTGATGCGGTAGCGGCGGTCAGAAGCGACCACAACAACCGCGTGGGAGCGATCACCACCCAGGAACGCAGTCAGCACCTCGGCGCCCGCCAGCGGATTGCTTGTGAAGCCGTATGGTTCGAAATGCTCGACACCGTCTTTCAGCTCACCTGCCGTCAGGCGAATCTGCAGCGACTGCATCTTCTTCCCGGCGTTTGCGAGCACGACGGTGCCGCGGGCCAGCATGCTTTTCAGGCTCATTGTTTTGGCTCGTAGTCTGCTGGGATGAGGTATTCGAAGTTGTCGCCCTTGCCACCTTTCTTCAGCTTGCGGTTTTTCAGCGAGTCGTTCGGTTCCGGCTCGTAACTGTCAGGTGGGCCGACTTCCATTTTTGTGACCATGCCGCCCTCGCCCAGGATGTATGTCACCCGGGCTATGAGCATCCAACGGTCGTATCCGATGATCGGGTCGATGACCCGGACCAGCATGTTGTGCTTCCAGAGCTGACCGTTTGTTTGCCTCCACCCCTGAACCTCATACGTGGTGGTCAGCGCCTTTCCCATGCGAGTTACGCTTTCCCAGTGAGCCCGTGCCTGGGCCAGCTCAGTCGTAAGCTGGCCGGACTGCTGGATGACCATCACCCGCCGGCGAGCAATCCGGGGATCAGTGACCGTTGCCGAAACCTCGGCTGCCGCAGCGCCGAACTCGTCATCGGTGCCGCTCTTCTGCCCGAGCACTCGGTACTCGGAAAACACCGCGGAAAAGTCGAGCCCGGCGCTGCCGGTCTTGATGTTCTTGCCAACCTCAAGCGCGTCGAACGCGCGCCCCTCACTTCCCGGCCTGGCCAGCACCACCATCCCGGTGGCGTCGTCAGTCGAGAAAACCCTGAACAGAGTGAGCAGTCGGTCGATGGACTCGAAAACCGTTTCGCCGGGCTCGATGGTATGGTCCGAGAGCTTGGCGCCTTCGGGGATCTCGCTGCGCACCTTGAGGCCGTAGGGCGCTGCAAGCGCAGAAACGATCGACAAGACGCTCTGATTGTTCCACTGACCCGGCTCATTGATTGCCGCGCAATCGACCAGGTCGGCGGTCAGCGACCTCCCGCTGATAGACATGGTGATTTGTTTGTCGTCGTAATCGATCGGCGAGGCGAACACCCACCCAGTAAGCACCAGGTCATCCCCGATTCGAATTTGGCACTTGTCCCCCTCTTTGATTGGCCGCCCTATGGTCTGCCCTGGCCACTTCCAGGTGACGCTCAAATTGAACGACCGGGCCTGATCCTCAAGGCCGGGGGCGATCTCGACCGATTTCCAGCCAGAGTAATCCGAACCGTCGACGCTGAGCGTCACGGTGTTTTCATCTTCGTCCACGGGTTACCTCTGGGCTATTTTGATCGGCCGTGCGGGCACAAACCCTGGGTGGTGAATGCGGTTTCGCTCCACGACCTCGGACTCACGCGTAGCGTCGCCGAACCGCCGGTACGCCAGGACCAGGGCAGAAAGGGTTTCCGGCGGAGTAATTTCTACGAGGCGAACTCCGGAAGCAGCGACCGCCGTCAGGTGCTTGACGATTGCCTGCCGCAGGGCGTTGAGCACCAGGTAATGAGCCGAGTCGGCTTTCATTGATGCCTCAAGCATCGCCTCGTTCAATCCGTCGCGCAGCTCGAGCACATCATCCGCCACCGGAACCTCAGGCCTATCGAACGGCTGGACGGCCTGTTGATCTGCCGATGGGGTTGTATCAGTCGACACCGGCTGCGAGGCAATCGTCATTTCGCTGACGATCAGAGCGATCTGGACGAGCAGTGCGTCCTGGACCAGATCGGCCGTGGCCTTCGATGCCGCGGCAGAGTCGACACCGCCGATCGTGCTGACGGTGTTAATGCTGCTCACCGCTTCAGCCTGCTGGCTCGCCGTGGCTACGGTATTGCGATAGCTGGAGTCGTTGCCCAGGTAATCTTGAACTGAGAAGTCGCTGAAATAGCTGGAGAACAGCGACGAAAGCGAGCCGGGCGCATTCATGATCGACTGCGCCAGCCCGGTCAAGTTTGTGAAGACGGCCACGAACGGTGCGAACTGGCGCTGGATTACGGTGTACACCGCCGACAGGTTGTTGCGCAGCCGAGCCAGGCCCAGCCTTGCCTGGTCAACCTTGGCCATCGCAGCCTTGTAGCGCGCCAGCGCCGAATCCCACATGCTCTCCGAGGCCTTCACCACCTGCTGCTGAGTATTGACCCTGGCCACGGGGAACTTGAGCGGCCTGTCCGGGTAGAACGTCACCAGCATGCTGACCATGCCGCCCTGCTGGTAGTCGTGGGTCAACTCTGCTTCGCCGGCCTTGACCAGCATTCGCCCCATCCAGGGGTGAACCAACTCGCCCGCGCCTGGCGTTTGAATTGCCTCGAGGAACTTGTCCCGCCGCTCGAAGCAATCGTCGCCGATAATCCAAATCGTGAGCCGGTGCACCTGGGACTGCTTGCCCAACTGCTCGAAGTAAGGGTCATCCCGCTGAGGGAACTCGTGCAACTGCCCTTTCATGCCCACCGGCACCGAGGCCTGGGGGATCAAGAAGCTGATCCCCCGGAACGAGGCCGGCAGCAGTTCGTCACGCCACGTTCTTTCTGCCATTTACTGCGCCCTCATCACGCCAACAGTTCGCGTACCGACGTTGGGCTTTATTTTCAGACCGGTTTGGCTGGCCTGCGGCTGATCGACGGTCGTGCCGGGCGGCGCGCCTTTGATGTTTACGTTTATCTCGCCATTGACCTTCTGCGCCTGGGTCGCGGCGGTTTGCTGCAACAGGCTGCCAGAAGGCGGCATCTGCCCGGGCCGACTCAGCAGGCGGTTGTTGTCGATGCCAAAGGCTTCATTGTTGGCCGCGCGGCGAGACTGAGCGGCCAACGCTGCATCGGACTGGAGAAACTCACCAGTACCGCCGCCGGCGCCGGCATTGCGTTTCTGCTGGGCCTCCGTGAAAGCGTTCACCTTGTTGGTCGCGGTCTGGATGATCCCATCACCCCCATCGCCACCGCCGAACCATTTCATGATCGGCTCAATGATTGGCTTGAGCTTTGCCCACAACGATTGGAACCAGGCGGTGATGGGCCCCCAGTGCTTGACGATCAAGCCCAGGGGGCTCCAGTCGAAGATCAACTTGAAGAAGTCCATGGCAGGAACCGACAGAGCTACCAGCAGATCCCACAGGGCTCCGAAGAACTTCGTCAGCGGCTCCCAATTCGCTGTGATCAGCGCGAGCGGCGTGTACTCGGCGAACTTCTTGAACCACTCCCAGGCCTGCATCACAGGCCCTCCTATTTTCGCCCACACCGCTTCGAAGAACGGTGCGACCTTGGACCAGTTCGCAATGAGAAGGCCGGCAGCAAGCGCTATCCCCCGGATAACTAGACCAACAATCGACTTCTTGGTCACGGCATTGAACAGGGTCATCGCCATGGTGGTGGCTATCACAGCCACGCGGAGCACGCCGTAGGCCAGCGCTGCGGCCACGATGCCTTTGATCAAGCCAGGGTGCTGAGCAGCCAGGGTGGCAAGCTTGGAAACCAACGGGCCGATAATTGTCAGGAAGTCATTAAACGGTGGCAGCAGCGCACTACCCACCTCAACGCCCAGCCGTGTAACTTTGTTCTGCAGCAGCTGCATCGAGTTGGCCGTGGTGGCCGAGCGCGCGGCATATTCCTTCTGCATGGATCCGGCGTAGCCTGACCCTTCGGCGACATCCCGGAAGCTTTTCTTCAGGAGATCAAGGTTTGTAAGCAACGGAGCGATCGCGGTGACGGACTCCGACCCAAACAACTGAGTTAAAAGGCCGGCCTGCTTGTCCGGTGCGACCATTGCGATGCGGGCGAGCACATCCTCGATAGTGCCCTGCGCATCCTTCTGCATGCTCTTAGCGACCTTCGTCACGTCGAGGCGCAGAGATTTAAAAGCCTGGGCCTGCTGCTTCGTCGCTGCACTGCCCTTGGTCAGGGCCAGCATGAAGTTTTTCATGCCGGTTGCAGCAACCTCGCTCGGCACGCCCACGCCAGCCAGAGTCGCCCCCATGGCGGCGATCTGGCCTGAAGCCAGGCCAGCGATTGCGCCAAGCGGGCCGATGCGCGTCACGATGTCGGAGATCTGCGCGGCCGAAGACGGGCCCACGTTGCTCAGGTAGTTGATTTGGTCCGCCAGCTTGACCACTTCGGGCTGGGTCAATTTGAACGAGGTGCGCCACTTGGCCATCATGTCGCCCGACTGCTCGGCGGTCTGATCAAAGGCAACGCCCATCTTCACGGCGTCTTCGGCAAACTGTTTCAACTCGCCGCGAGCAAAGCCTGCCTGGCCGCCGGCGGCGACAATCGCAGCAATGCCGCTAGCCGCCATCGGCATGTTTTCCGACAGGTCGAGTACATCCTGCCCCATCTGCTTGAACTGCTGCGGGGTGTCGAAGTCCACCACCTTCTTGACGTCCGCCATGGCGGTTTCGAACTCGATGGCCGCCCGGGCGCCAGCAATAAACGGGGCCGCCAGGGCGCCGCCCTGCAAAGCTTCCTTGAACCCGATCTTGCCCAGCCCCGAGTTGTTCATCTGCTTGGTGAAGCCCGCAACGTTCTTCCGGATCCCCGCCAGCGTCGGCGACAGCTTGTCGACGCCGGTGATCAACGCCTTGAGCTGGAACTTGTCCGCCATCACTACACCTGCTGGGATTGGTTAATGCGCTGGGCGTGCTCCAGCGATTCAAGAAGCACGTCCAGTGGCCGGGCCATCAATAGCTCCGGATCAACTTTCCAGAACCACGCCAGGTCATACGCGACCTCGATCAGCTGCTCGGTTGTGCTGATGCCGCGCTCATGAAAAAACCGGCCACCTGCCAGCTCAGCGTGTTGAGGTCCGCCAGATCGAGTTGGTTGACCGACGACGGAGGGATGCCTGCGCACACCGCGATGTATTTCGCGGCGACGTCCATGTCGAGGCTGACCTCTTCGTTTTTGTCGATCTTGTACGGCAAGGCCTTGATGGCCCGAACTTCCTGCACGGTCGGGCGGCGCAGGTTCAGTTCTGTCAGGGGCTCGCCATGCGCTTCAATAGGCGCCTGCAGCTTTACGGAATCACTCATTGCCAGCTCCCTTTGATGCCGTCGAATTGCAGCTCTACCGTGCCGTCGTCAGCCTTGAACGACGGCTCATCGACCAGGTAGGCGCCGGAAAGAACGTAGACGCGGCCGTTGTTGAATTCGCAGGTGACCGTCATGTCGCGGCCATTCGCCAGCGTCTTGATCGGAAAGCCCTCCTCAACGATGGCTGTCATCTTCAAGTACGGCGCCAGTTCTTCTTCCTTGTAGAAGCCCGGATAAACCGTCTCCCGCTTCACTTCCATCAACGGGGCTTCCGCGCCGCCAGTGATAGTGAGCTGCGTGCCGTCCACTTTTACGTAGGCGGTACCCGCTACTTTTTGACCCATGGTCTTTTCCTCTGGAATGAAAAAGCCCGCTCAAGGCGGGCCGGGTGATCTGGGTCAGCGTTACGCCGCGGCGTCGTACTGAAGACGGAATTGGTTGAGCATCGCGAAGATGCGCAGACCGTTGATGTAGTCCGGCGGGAACAACACGTTGACCCGGCTCGGGTCCTGGGTATCACGCTCCACCACCAGGTGCTCAGCGAACAGATCAGCGTTCTCGACGTGACCTTCCAGCTCGAGCTTCGCGTACTGGGCAATCAGCTCCCCGCGAATGGTGCTCGGCGTAACAATCGGCTGGCCAGCGCCGAAGCGGGTGCCGTCGTTGGCAAGCTTGTGTCGGCCGTACTTGCTGGTGATGACGCTTTGCATGCGGCGGATGATGAACGCCGACTGGTGCATGGTCTCGCTGTCCAGGTAGGAGTTATCCGCCTGGCCGTAGGCGTTCTTCTGATAGGTGGTGACCGAGCGCTGAATGCGCACGTAACCGCCCTCGTAATACGCCGTGGCCAGGCCGTAGTTCAGCAACGACTGCCGCTCGGTCAATGTGAAACGGTCGCTCGCAGGTGCCGGATCAAGGCCAGGCATGCTGCCGCTTTGGGTTGGACGGCTGGCATCGGCGGAGATAAAGACGGCGGTACGCGCGGCCAAAGCGGCGGCCTGCACCCACACTGGCTGAGGCACACCAACTTCCACCGCCTGGATGGTCATGTGTTGATCGTTACGGGCCTGGCCAGCAGCGACCAAAGTGCCGATCGTTCCGCGTTTCGCGCTGTAAACATGCCCGAACAGCTGCTTGGCCCAGCTCCAGCGACCGACGTTGTCGTCCATCGCTTCCTTCCAGGCATTCAACGACGTCGTGTCGGTCCAGGGCTGGCACAGGAACTCGAAGGGCTCATCACCCAGTGCGGCGATTGCGTCCACCTGGTCGGGAGTGCCGACGCCTGCGGTCATCTGAGTGACCGCAACCGTCAGGCCGGCCGGGGTAATTTCGCCATTGGACTTGCCCAGGCGATTAAGCGCGATGCTGATGTCGTTGCCGCTTTCGCCGGTCCACTTGCAGGTCAGGGTAACCACGCCCCCCACTGCGGCTGCCGTCACTGGTAGATCCGGTGAGGCGTTGATCTTGACCGCCAGGGCGGCGGCCGCAGCCGTCGGCGTTGCGGCAGACGGCACCACGGATTGCACTCGCACGCCGCCGACATACAGGTTCAGCAAACCAGCTTCGGTGGAAGTGCCGGTGATGGTGATAGTCGCAGAAGCGACCTCGCCGGTTTCGTTTTGCAGAGGCAGGCACCAGATTTCGCCGATCGGGTCAGTCTTGCGCCAGGCTTCGTACATTGCGGCGAGCATGGAGCCCTGCCCGCCAATTTCCTTGGCCAGGGCCAGACTGGCAACCAGCACCAGTTTGCCGATGCTTTCACCGACGGCGTTGTCGTTTACCTGGCCGACGATCAGCCGGCGCATGGCCGACGAGGCGCTGTTCGCTGCCGAATTATCCATCTCCGCATAAAACAGCGGCACACGGATATCGGCCGGGATGTTGCTGAATCCGATAGGCATTATTTGGCCACCTCGGTTTTCGCCGCGGCTGCAGCTTTGGTGGTAGTGGGTTCAACGTCTTTCAACTTGACGTCGCCGTCAGCTTGGCGGCGGCGCCACCAGACGTTGTCGGGTACGTCCCGGCCTTCAACAGGCAACAGGTCGCCAGCCTCCGGATCGGGCACAGAGCGGCCTTTGGCCGGCACCACAGTGATGCGCTTGGTCATGGTGTTACGTCTCCTGAGAAATGCGCTTCGATACGCCCATCCGGGCCGGGTGATTGCAGGTTTGGATCTGCCGGGTCGATGCAGTCCATTTTGAAGTCGACACCGGTAAACCCGGTGAGCCCGTCGAGCTCAAGCTCTTGCCAGGTCTCGGCCGGCTGGCCAGGACGATTACGCCCAACCTGGAATTCGGAGAAGAAGGTGAACTGGTAAACCACCCGGGCCCGACTGATGTGCAGCAACGCGCCCTTGCCATACTCGATGGGCGTGTATTCCGGCGACGGGATGTACCCCAGCAAGGCGCGCCATAGCTCGGCGCGCATGTCGTGCAGCAGGTCATTGGCGGCTTGGCCACGCTCGTCCGTCGTATCCAGCACGATCACCACGTTGAACTGATCAGTGATGTCCTGAATGATCATGTTTTGGGCTTTGGTCGGGGTCGCAGCATCCGCGGTTGCAATCACGTACGCGGCCGGCAAAGCCAACTGAGCGCTCTCGACGACCGCATCCCAATCGATGCCGCCGGCTACCCGACCAGCAAAGGACGGGCAAGCCAGCCGCAAGTGTGCGACAAGCGGGTTCAGCTTCATGTGTTTGTCCAGTGTTGTGGCGATCAGCCCAGAGCAGCGGCGAATGCAGCGGAAAGGATGGATTGGACTTGCGATGCCGAGTCCTGCAGGGCGTCGGCCATGTAGTTGTCACGCGGCTTGATACGCCATTCACCCGCGGCGCGCTCGGCAACAGCAGCGGCACGCACGCCTGCGGCTCGGCGATTCGACTTCCCTTTACCGGCGCCGGGTGCAAGCTTCCCGAGCTTGCGGCCCCTCTTCACGCCGTAGTGCAGATAGGCCGGGTAGAACTCTTCCATTGCCGAAGTTTTGGTTGGGGATATGCGGACCAGAAATCCAGCGCGGGAAACCTTGAATTTCACCGACTCGACCGTCGCACCAGTGCGGTTCACCGGGTACCCGTCCTGGCCCCTGCCCAGCACTAGGTTCATCTGGGCGCGCTGAGCGATCAGCAACCCTACCTTACGCATCCCTGCGCGGATCTTTCGCTTGTCGAAGGCATCACGCTCGAAGTTATCGAAGCCTTCGACGTGCAGGTAACCGTCGACCGACGCTGAGTTAGACATAAATGCCTCCGGATGCCTTCAAGCTACCCAGTTCTTCGACTTCAATGATTGTGAACCGCTTGCGGCCGTTCATCTCGGCGCATCGCTTCACCCGATAAACAACACCCGAATTAACAATCTCATGGTCTGTTGTTATACCCAGCAAATGCCTAATGAAAATGCGGTGGGTGATTTTGTTTTCAGTTTGGACTCCGTCTGTGTAAACAGCGGTCCCAACAGGCTCAATCTTTGCCCACCTAGGTGTTGGATCCAGCAGCTGAGATTCGAGCCCCATATCGTCGGCGGGACGGTCGGATCTGAGCTGTATGACTACGCGGCGATCCAGCTCTCCGGCGCCTAGGTCTCTGTATGCCATCGGATGCCCCTATGAAATCAAGTCATCTGCAGCCGAATCAGGTGGCCCCCTGAAGTTCCTTGAAGACCATAGAAGCGACTCAACGGCAAGCGGCAGGGTTGTGATATCCGTTCCGGAGGAACCAAGCACCACAGCCTCCCGATTTGAGTAGGAGTGCCCGACCAAGAGCAAAAGCGCTGCTTTGAAACTGGCCGGGAAGTCACTGACCTGCAAAAGCTTGGGGTTATCGCAGTACCACAAAGCCCAGGCGAGAGCTGACTCTGCGTAAAGCGAGATGAGGTCATCCTCATCCTCAAAATCAACCCGTAGATGCTTACGTATCAGCCCGATAGGTAGCAGATCAGCGGCTGTAACAGTCATTTCTTACCGCCTGCCTTCTTTGGGGTTTCCGCTTTCTGATTGCCAACTTGGTCGTCCTCGATCTCTTCTGCCAAGTCCAGCCCGATCAAAGCTTCAGCATATTCGTCCTTAACTTCGCGGACCTCGAACTGGCTGAAATTGCCGGCGTGATAGTGAGAAAACTGGCGCAACGCTCGAATCTTTACCATGACGCAAACGGGGCAGTTGCCTGCCCCGGCCTCGGTTATGCTGCGGTAGCGAAAGGACCGGTGATGATTGCGGTTGGCCGATAGTGAGCCAGGGCCAGGCGCTCTTCACACAGGATGGTCAGCATGTTCTTCACGAAGTTGTCGCGGTCTTCGCGGCTTACTTCAACCGTCGCGTCCATGCGATCCCAGACCTGGGACGCCAGATCGAAACCGCCGACCGTGAACGTGCCCAGAGCCTGGGCCTTGGTAGCGACCACCGGCAGGCCCCACATGACCTTGGCGGCGAATGCAGCCGGGCCGCCGAAGATGTAGCGACCATCCGCATCTTTCAACAGCGCGATCGCGTGCCAGTCACGCGGGTTGAGGATGATGCCGGACGCCTCAAACTCGGATTCGCTGGTCTGGAAGATCGCGTGGGCAATCTTGTCGGCGCGGGTGTCACCCGTCACGTTCAACGTTGCGTCGTATGCAGTGGCCACCTTATTCAGGCCGGTCAGGTTGTCACCGGTGCCGTCACCGTTCAGCAACTGCCCTTCTTCCACCAAAGCCAAGCCGAACAGCAGGCGGTTGTTCACGTACGACTCGAGCATCGGCGCATCGTCCATGACTTGGCGCGATGCCTGGATCCAGTGCGCGATGGTTTTGACGTTCGCCGTTTCCTTGGTGAAGGTCAGGTTGGATTCGGGCTTCAAGGTGCCCTCAGCGACTGGTGCCGCGCTGTTGGTAAAGATGTTCTCGCGAACATACTCCAACGAGTTCGAACTGATTCGGCCCTGGGCCAGCAGGTCGCGGATGGTAAGGCGGCGAAGGCCCGGCATCAAAATACCGGCATTGCGCTGTGGCTCGATCAATGCGCCTGCGGAACCAGCCGTACTGCCGAGTTGTTTGTTGAAGCTCTTGACGTCGACCTTGCCCGAAGACTTCCCGTCCCAGGATTTTTGAAGATCGATTGCAGTTTGCTCTGCGAAGGACTTCTTCGTTTCTGGATTGTCCAAGTTGCCGGCGGCGAGCTTTTGCTCCAGGTCGAACAGGCGAGTGCCGGATTTGGTCAACTCTTCCTGGACGGCTTGGAGATCAGTCTGCAGCTTTTTGCTGACGGCGCCGGTCTCGGTGATTTCTTTTTTCTGCGCATCGAACAGTTCAGTCATGTTCTTTTGCGATTCTTCAATAGCCTTTTGGATTTGGGCCAATTCGGACATGGTTTATTTTCCTACAGATGGGAAGGACTTAAGGCGATCAAGGATCGCGGTGATTTCGCCACCTTCGGAATCACTCCGAACTGCGGACTTAATCCGGGCCACGAGGCCCAGAGCTTGCGACTTGGACAGGCCGACCGAATCCCTCAGCCAGTGCTCCACATCGCGAATTGTGGTGATCGACTCCATGGACTTCATGGATTCGATAGTTGCCAGTTCATTGGCGGGGAATGTGCAAATGCTGATCTCGCGGAGAGCCGCAACACTCTTAAACGCGCGACCGGTGGCGATCATGTCGAAATCGTCTTTCATCACTGTGAAGCCGACAGACATACCCTCGACAGTCTTGTGCTCCATCGCGGCGCGAAGGTCATTAGAAACAGAAAGACCTGGGGTCAGTTCGCCGCGAACGATCAATCCTTTACTGTCCTCTTCGAGGGACTGCCATTTACCCACCGGCAAACCATAGGTCTGGTGGTTGAAAAACATGCCAACCTGTCGGCTCTGAGTGCTCAAGGCTTTTTTAAACGCGCCCGGAAGAATGATGTCGCCGTCCGAATCGATCACATCGAAAACGCTGGCATATCCCTCGAAAACCCCAACCTTTCCGCCGGAATCGAATTTGATCTCAGCCTCAGCGAAGGCCAGGGTCTTTTGAATATTTGACATTTGGCAGCTCCAGAAAAACTAAACCCCGCTGGGTGCGGGGTTTAGTTTGCCAAGTTGGGTAAGCGGTACGTTCTGCGATTGGCGCGTTGCAACATCACCGCCCGGTACCGGGGGCCGGTTGTTCACCCGCCTACCCTCATTGACGGTAAGAAGACCGGCGTCCACCAGGGACTTCATGTAATTCGCACGGGCAGTGGAATCACCGCTCAACAGGCCGTCGCGGTTGTGCTCGGCGTGAATTCGTCCCAAGTCAGAGGGTTTGACCAGCCAGCGCAAAATGCACCCCTCCCAAATCTCGAGGTAGGGATCCAGGCTGTACTGCAAGAATCCGAGGTTTTGCTGCTCAATGCCCGAGCCCCAACTGGTCGATTTTTCTACGTCCCCCACCAGATGCGGCGGCACACCAAAGAACCTCGCAAGCTCGCTTACTTGAAACTTCCGCGCGGCCATCGTCTCAGCGTCCTGCGGGCTAACCCCAATAGCCTGAGTCGTGAACCCGCCTTCTAGAATCCAGAGCCGCTTTTTCACAGGGCCACCGGATATCTCCTTGAAATTCTCTTCTACCTGGGCCCGCTGCTCTTTGTTGAGAACCTTACCTTCGCCTGTCATGAGCAACTGTGGTGACTTGGCCCCGTTCGCGTAGAAATCTCGCTGCTGATCCTCCATCGCGACTGCAACGCCCGCGCTTTTGGCCGCAAAGGCAATCGGCGAGAGACCTACGAGTCCATTGAAGCCGAAGCCTTTCAGGTGGAATATTTCAGACTGCTTGAAATCCGCGTACTCGCTGTCCCGGCGGTAACGGTAAATAACTTTCCGACCCTCAAGCCTCACGTCCATATTTGCCGACAGCAGCGGGATCAGGCTGATTACGTCACCGACGCTGTTGCGCTCGATCAGCGCATAGGCGTTTCCGTAATAGCAAAGCTGCATTGTCATTGACACCCGAAAATCGAAGGCTGTCATGAACGAGTTGGGGCTGTAGCGCAGAAGTCGGGCCAGAGGATTTTCCAGGCCGACCTTCTTGCGGTCGTCGCCGTTTGTTTCGAACACATCCAGCGGCATACACGCCGTTACGCTGCAGATCAGCCGCACACATGCAAACACAGTGGATATTTGTAGCGATCGCTCATCATTGACGACCGAGTCACCCACGACACCCTGGGCTGATACCGGGCCTGTCTGCGAACCCTTTTCAGGGGTGACCAGGCGGCCGCCGACAAAGAAGCTCGCCATACGCGCCCAAAATGGACTGCGGGTACGCAGGTCGATGCTGTAGTCGGTATCTGCCATTACATGCTCATCGGTCTGGAGAGGAAGTCGTCGACAGAACCTTGCACCTCAGCATTCGCCAGGATGCGGCCTATCGTCATGATCAGCGCGACGGCGCCGTCGATCTTGTTGTCATCACCCTGTTTGATGGGGCGCACGACGTCATCATTACCTGGCAAGTGCTTGCCAATAACGTTACCGATACACCACGTCATGATCGGGTTCCCGTCGTGATGGAAGCGCCCAGCCTCGATCGCGGCCTCCAGCTCTTTCATCGGGTCCGACATGTTGGTGTAGTTCTGCGTGATAGTGACCGGATTGAAGCCTTGGTCATCCAGATCGTGGCTTAACCCCGTAGCGCCGTGCGGGTCAATCGGGCACTCACGCACCGGGGCGTGGTGATTTGCCTCCTTGGTATCCTCAAGGATCTCGCGGTAGTCGACCTCGGCTCCGTCGGTCACCTCCAAATGCTTGGAGTGAATCCACGCCTGGAAGCGTTCCGCCATCCGCTTGTTGTCGGTGTTGAAGGCGGTGTCGTAAGGAACCCAAAACTTCGGCGCAATGCTGTAGTAGTGGTTCTTCCCATCAATGACGCGCCAGAACAACCTGGCCCTAGAGTTCATGTCGAGCTTTCGCGCCAAGTCGAAACCGGCGATCCACTCCTGCCCTTCGAACTGCTCCAGAGTCAGCGATGTGTCTTCGCACGCCTTCCAGCTTTCCATGTTGTAGAAGCCGGCCTTGGCGCTTACCCAGAGGTTGAGGTGTTTCGTTTTGAAGGTATTGGCGAAGCGCGCCGACCGGATAGCCCGGGCCTGCTGGCTCTCCAGATACTCCTGGAACACCGAAACCCCGCGGTTCGGATTGGCCTTGGCCAGCATCTTGGGATCGGTCCAGTCGTCGCCCTCATCGAGCGTCCAGATCCAGCCGAACAACTCTTCGTCTGGCACGGTACCGGCCAGCATCTCGACGACCTGGCGGCGCTTGTCGTAGCACGGACCTTCAATGTCGGCGCCAGCGGTGGTGATGATGAACATCAACGGCTGACGCCGGGCGCCCATCCCAGTGAGCATGGTGTCGTACTGTGCCGACGTTGGGTGTTCGTGGTACTCGTCGACGATGGCGCAGCTTGGAGATGCGCCGTCGCCAGGGTTACCGATCAGTGGCTCGAAGCGACTGAAGTCGGACGGGATGTTCATGTTCGAGGCGTTCACCTCGATGCCAGCGGCCTGAATCAGCATCGGCGATTTGCTGACCATGAGCTTGGCCGGCCGGAAAACCTCCCAGGCCTGTTTCTCAGTAGTCGCCCCTGCGTACACCTCGGCGCCGAATTCGCCATCGGCGACGAACATGCTGATGCCCACGCCGCCGGCGACAACAGATTTGCCGTTCTTCCTGGGCACTTCCCAGTAGCTTTCACGGAAGCGGCGGTGGCCGCCCTTCTTCTTTACCCAGCCGAATGTCACGGCGAGGCCGAAAAGCTGCCAGGGCTCCAGCGTGATCAGCTGACGCTTGAATGCCCACTCTCCCTTGGTGTGCGGTAGCAGTTGCATCAGCTTCAGTTTTTTCTCGGCCTTTGCCGCATCAAACTTGAAACGGAACCCGCGCTTGCGGCTCGCCGCCAGGTCATCGAAGTGGCGCTGCACTGCCTGGTGGATATACCGGCACGCAGGGACCTTCCCGCGGAGCAATGACCTACCCCACACCATTGCCTTGTCGACATTGGGGTGGGCAGATTTGGTCATCAGCTACTCAGTAGTTTGGCGAATTCGTTGGTTTCTTTTTCCTTGTTGCCGCCGATGAGTCGGGTGCGGCTTGCCGGGTCCAGACCTAGCATCGAACCGAACGTCACCATCTGGCGCATCGTTTCGTTCGCAGCGGTAAGTGCGGGGTTCTTCATCGGGCCACCCATGGCACCGGTGACGACGATGCCATGCAGCGCGATCGATTCCTGCGCAAGCCTCCAATTGTCGTAGGCACTACAAAAGGCCTCGACGTTGTGCAGGTCCGTGATAGCCACCACGTTCTCGCGCAGCAGCTCAGGAACAATCATGTTCCACATGGTGGCTGCCCGAGGGCTGAACCACTCGGGCGGGTCGATCTGGGTGATCTTGGAAAACTGCGGTTCGGCTGTATTCAGCGCGCGCTTGCCAGGGTTTCCGGCGAGTGCTTTTTTGGCCGTTGGCTTGGGTTTGCGACCACGGCCGGCGACCGTGGCGGTGCCTCCCATCGCGCAACTCCTGAATTTTTAATTTCGCGGGTGTAAGAAAACGATTGGGCGGACGGTCTAGAAGGCAAAAGGTGTGGACTTTTGACCCTCCCCCACCCCTCAGATGAGAATCCGTCTCATTTGATCTATTTTCACTGCATTTTGCACGATTTTCTGCTTGGGTTGCCCCAACCACCGTCTTCTGACGCTGTTTTCGTGCTGTGGCAGCTGTGGCACAGCGACTGCCAGTTGTTTCGATCCCAGAAAAGCGACATGTCACCTTTGTGCGGGGTGATATGGTCGACATCGGTAGCCGCGACCACCTCGCCGCGTCGATCATGCTCAGCACAGAGAGGATGCCGAGCCAAGAACCCCTTGCTCGCCTGCTGCCATTTGTAGCCGTAGCCTCGCTGGCTGCTGCTCTCGCGCTTCTTGTCAGCCAACTTGGCAGCTGCTGCCTTCGCGAGGTTGGCATGCTCATCGCAATAGCGAGGGTTGCGGGTGAGCGCCCTGCACCCCTGAGCACTGCAAGGCTTCTGTGGTCGTAGTGGCATCAGTGGTCACTTGCTCTGACTGCGTTTGATCTGGGCATCTACCTGGTCGGCACACGTGTCGAGTAGGTTGATTGCCCTGTCCTTCAGCTCCCACACATCGCCATTCAGGCGAAGGGCGGCGGCATCCTCATCAACCCGTTCGCACGGGATCAGTTCAGGGGCTTCCAGTCTTACGGCCTGGGTCTTTGTTACTACCGCCGGCTTTGCCGCGCAGGCCGTCAGGCAGAGGCTGAGCAGCCCAGTCACGAACAGGCTTGCTGTTGCGCTTGAGGTCTTCAAAGTTCTTCTCCGCCTTTTTCGCTTTGTCCTGGCTGGCCTTGAGCCGCTTTGCCAGATCGGCCTGGTATTCGGCATTACGCTTTGCTTCAGCGCGCAGCGTGGTGATAGTGGCCTGGCTCTCTTTATTGGCCTCGACAGCATCGTCCTTTGCCTGGGTCTCAACGCGCTTCTCTTCGCGAAGGTCCTCAACCCGCAGTTGTTGAATGCCAACCAACAAAAGGCCCACCAGCGCGATGATGATTGCCGCAGCGAAAGCCTTCATGCCGAGTCCACCTTCTTGCCCAGGAAGCGGATGATCATGTCCCTGATCGCCGTAACGCCAATGAAGCCAATGGCACCACCGGCAGCAACGGACAAACTAGGGGGCCAGGTCATCCATTCAATGATGCTGCTGGCCGATAGGCTAAGAGCGCCGCAAATCAGCGCTTCCAAGATGATCCGCCACTTATTTGGCTCTTTGGCTTCGTACAGCACGCGAAGAAGAGTGATCGTGACGGCCATGATTGCGCCCTGCCATAGCGGGTTCGAGAGGGCCAGCCAGATTTGGGCCCACGTGTCTGGCTTGTCTGGCATGGGTGGCATCCGGATTTCCTCCCTCTCGGGGAGATTGATAAATCCGGCCCCATCAGCACTCCCGGCCATAGCAACGGGTGTGGTGGAGCCGAAAACGAAAAAGCCCCGCACGAGGGCGGGGCTTCAGGAAATGTTGCGTTGTGAGTAGTGCTCGGTGATACCTACCTATGCCTATTTCGACATTTCACAGTCTTCAAACATAGGTGTTTTGATAACGTCGCCTGCGCCAGTGCAAATAACACTGACTGTGACGCCCTTCTTAAGCGTGGCCATCACTGAAATACTTGACTTATCAAACTTGAACTGCGGCCCCAAAAACTGGTTCGAACCGGCCAGAACAAGATAAGGATTGCCACGGAAGTCGGTGTTGATGTCAGTAACCCGGCCCGTGACTTTCACACGCTTACCCTTAAAAAGCGCATCAGCGGCCACAGTATTGTCGTCGTAACTTTTCGCCACTTGAGTGGACGTGTATGTCTTGAGTGGCTCAGCAGGAGCAGGAGCAGGAGCAGGAGCAGAGGCAGAGGCAGAAGCAGGAGTGGCAGTAGAAACAGAACGACTACCCGCACTCGGCGGAGCAGGAGGAGCTGCAACAATCACCAAGATACACAAGATTAGCCAGCCAAAACCTACCACACGAGAAAGGACAGAATGCCCCTTTCGGAGCAGAAACCAGGCAAAAATAATCGGGAAAAACAGAATACCGATTCCAAGAAGGAAGCCAACATTCCGTTTTGCAGGCACATTCACATCGCTCATATCGCTCTCCGTGGCGATCAGTTAAGGCTGACATTCTGGGGCCGCGAATATCAAATTGCCATACAGATCGATCAAGTCGCGTCAGAAGAGCGTCTTATGTAAGAGGGTGGTACCTGGGCAACCCACAAAAAAGCCCAGCAGGTCAGGCCGGGCATTGAGAAATCCGTGTAGCTTAAATCTTGAATATTTCTACCTGGAGCTGTTCGATCAAGTCATGCCCCGACCAGGTCAACCTGTAGGTAAGCATGCCGGTTGCCTCTTCAATCTCTGCGGCAATAAAACCTCCGCTCAAAAGTAGATTCAGATGATAAAAATCTGCCTCATCGAATCTATCCTTTTCCCGATTCGCCTCAAGGTTTCTCTCGTCGACTCCATGCAGGCCTTCTAAGTCCTGGATGTCCGTCAACAACTCAAAAACTAGTCTCTTGTCGCGCTCCATTGCTTTCCCTCGATACAGAGCAGGGAACCCCCCTGATCATATGACGAGAGTAGCACGCACGAAAAAGCCCGATTCGAAGACCGGGCTTTCTATGGTGTGTCGCGCTTGAAAAGCTAAACACGGTGCCATGAAAACAGGTGTTTATCCGCGTGGAAAGTTCTATTTTACGGGGTAAGGCAATTACTACCAACCATGGCGGAGGCTGTGCCCCCACCCTACCCTACCAACCGGTACGCAGCCTATGACCATACTGCTCTCATCGCTCCCAGATTCAGATATCCGCTCCATCTGTAAGCAAAAAATAGAATCCCTTGAACATTGGCTTCGACGCCTGATCCATGACACGCTGACTCCAATATATGGAGACTACTTTTCATACGAAGACGCTAGCGGAAATCGACTCATAAAAAGCACGCTCGCAAGTCAGGTAGCCCAGCGACAACTTCGCGAACCATTGAGATACCCCCGAAAGATTGATGCTGTCCTACTCGATGACGCGATTGAAATCCTGTGCAAGCCTGAGCTCTACAAGAATCATTTTAGGACTCCTCTTGAACATGCTTTTCCTCACGGCAGAGAAGAAGCAAAAACCTTCCTGGGCAGGATACAGGCGCCGAGAAACAATCTTGCTCACGCAAATACAATCAGCGCGAGAGCCGCAGAGCAAATTATCTGCTACAGCAATGACGTCATTGAATCGCTTCGAGAGCACTACAAGAGTCTTAATATGCAGCAAGAATACGATGTGCCATTGATACTCAGAATCACGGACTCCTTTGGTCAAACCTTCACCCGTGGCCAGCTTATGCAAGTGCATGACGGCGGCATATACCTTTCGTATTTGAGCAACCCAGATCATCATCTCCGCCCTGGAGATACATTGACCATGGAATTAGAGGTGGATCCGGCCTACGAGCCAGACAGTTACTCGATCCAATGGTCGTCAACCAAACGGCTGGATGGCGCCTATGATGCCCATAAATTGGTAGTACCAATTTTGGACAGACATGTTGCTCAATCGCTAGATATCCAGTGTCGAATAACTACTGAGCGAAGCTGGCACCGCATGCAAATGGGCGCAGATGACTTCTTGCTCGCCAATTTCAAGGTTCTCCCACCTATTCGTTAAAAAACGAGTGAGGGTCTGTCAAGCAGCTTGATAGCTTCGGCAGATAAGTTTCAAACGGTACCAACCACAACAGGGGAGATCCTGGAGATGGGATCCCCTCCGTTGATGCCCTGCTAAGGCTATGCAGCCTCGCGAATTTTCTCCAATGCACAATCGACCCAGGCCACTCCGGCCTTGATTAACTCTCGGGCCTTTGCCTCTCCCATCTCGTTTTCTTTGGCAACCCTAAGGGCTGGCCACTTCGCGCCGAAGTAAAGCCATATGAAGTTACCCATCTGCGCGTCCCGGGTGGCGAGCTTGGCCACCGCCCGGTCAACCAACAGGGCCACGTCATCAGTGACGCAGTAATTCTTGATACCGCCCTCGGTTACATTGTTGTCGCGGATCAGCGCATAAAGGGGTGATACGTACCGAGGCACGCCCATCCCGTCCATCCGCCACCAGCCCCATTGCTCCAGCAGGTATTCAGTATCGCCCAAGGGCTTGTCGACATACGTGCGCTTCTTCATGCGGCTTTCCTCGGATCTGGATCACTCAGGCCAAACAGGTCGCGCAGCAACCGGTCAGCGGGTTTGTTTTTGGCGTTCCCCTCGATCAGCCAACGTTGGCCGAAATCATGAAAGCCGATCTGCACACGACTGCCGTGCCAACTAGCGACTATGTCCAGCAGGTAAGCCAGCGCATTCGGCCCGCCGACTTTGACCTTGGCCAACTCTTCACCGGCGATCTTTAGAAAGCGCCGCTCCAGGTCGCTCATGCTTTTGCGCGGCAATGCCGCTGTGACGTTACTCATTGCCGTCTCCTGGCTGTTGATTTGGTGTGGGATGGGTGCCGCCTTTAACTAAAAACCTCCTCCTCGGAAGTGGATACTGATTCACGCTGAAAGCCTCGTTATTCATGGTCTCGGCGGGTAATGCCTCGCCTTCCTGTCTCGCAAATGTCCCACCGTGCAGCGCCTCGAAACCTCGTTGATCGAGGTAGGCGTGCCAGGTCTCCAGAGCCTGTCGCTTGAGCTGCTCGGCGGACGTGTGGATGTAGGCCTGGTCGAGGTCCTTCATGGCGTGGTTCAGCAGCAGCTCCCCGACCATGTAGTCGACGCCCAGGTCAGTCCACGCCGTACGGGCCACCTTGCGCAGGTCGTGACTCGACCATTCGCCGTGGGCCAGGTGCGTGAACATGGTGCTGGCCTTAGTCGCGCTGAGGGCTTGGCCAGAGCTTCCCGGGAACAGGAACTGCCCGGTGTAGCCCCTGCCCTTCTGCACAATCCGGTACCGTTCGATCAGCGCCATGGCCTGGCCGGTCAGTGGCAGGGTGTGCGCCGCTTTGGTTTTGGTGTCCGCCGCGGGGATGAACCACTTGCCGGTGTCGGTGTTGACGTTCTTCCAGCGGGCCAGGCGAGTTTCACCCAGGCGCGTGCCGTGACAGAGCATCAGCCCAGCCAGCGCAGATGCCGCGGGCGATTCTTCGAACTGGTCGGCCAGCAGGATCAGCAGGCCAGGCACGTCATCAGAGTGCAGCCGCGCCGCCTTGGCCTTGATCTTCGTCCGAACGAAGTCGGTGAACTCCAGCCCTGCCAGCGGGTTAACGGCCAGCAGGTCCAGGCGATAGGCCTGCCGCACAGCCACCCCCAGGACGCCCCATACCGAGCGCACGAACGACAGCGCGTAACGCTCCTGCATCGGCATCAGCAGCAGTCGGTCAATGGCCGGCCTGTTCAGCCCAGCCAGCGGCAGTTGACCGAGACGTGGCTGCAGGTGCCGTTTCAAGGCCGACTTGGCACTGGCCTTGCGTTTCTCGGATAGCGCCCGGTCGCGCGTCATGCGCTCCAGGTACCAGGACAGCAGTTCGCCCACCGTGGACCAGTTGGTGGCCGTGGACTTAGCAGCAGGATCAGCAGATCGGCGGGCCAGGATGGTCGGCAACGTAGCCAGCATCGCCTTGGCGTTGATGTCCGGATAGTTGCCAGCCTTGCCCCAGGACTTGCCCACCACGACGTGCCACGAGCCTTTGGCGCGATCCACGGTGGAATAACGGAACCTGAGCGCCGGGTGCCGAGGATCGCGCAATTGGCGAACGTCACCAGCCTGATTACGGCGGATCTCGGCGTCGGTCAGTTGAACGTGCAGGGTTTTCAGATTATTCACCATGCTTCCTCCGCTGGCCCTTGTATTGCTCGGAGAAGGGTCGACCGATCTCCACCTCTTCCTGGGTGGGCTCGCGGCCCGCGAAGTTGACGAAGCGGGCGAACTTGCCCTGCTGCTGCACAACGCACGAACCGACCGGTGCGTGCCTGCACTTGGGCATGATCAGCTCGGTCACGCCGTTCTGGCCCTGCTCGTCGTCCATGTCACGGTGGACCAGGATGATGCAGTGGGCGTCAGCTTCGATCTGACCAGAGTCACGCAGGTCTGAAGCAATGGGCTTCTTGCCTGGGCGTTTGGTCGAATCGCGGTTGAGCTGGGCCAGCAGGATCACCGGCACCTCCAGCTCCTTGGCGATATTGACGATACCGGTCGAGATCTTTCCCAGTTCTGCGGTCCGGTTGAACGCCTTGCCGTCGGAGCCGATCAGGCCGATATAGTCGATCACCACCACGTCGAGGCCGTGCTTGCGCTTGACCTGGCGACAGATGCTCCGAATGCGCGCGACGGTGAGGCCCGACTTGTCGCTGACGTAAAGGGGCTTGTCCATGATCTTGTTGACCGCAGACGTGAGCCTCGGCCAGTCATCATCTTGCAACTGGCCGTTATCCAATACTTGCAGGTCGACGCTACCCAGGGATGCCAGGGCGCGGTTGGCGAGCTCCTCCTCCGGCATTTCCAGCGAGAACACCATGCCAACGCCCAGACCGGAGCAGGAAATGTGCTGGGCGATCTGCAGGCCGAGCGTTGTCTTACCGCTCCCAGGCAGACCAGCGACGATGGTCACTGTCTTTTTTCGTAGCCCTCGGATCAGCTTATCCAGATCTACCAAGCCAGTGGAGAGCCCCGATTGAACAGCGCCATTGAACTTGGCATCGATGATGTCGATATTTCGGGTCACCACTTCGTCCATGCGCTTGTAATCGGGCTCGCCGGTATCCAGATCGCGCAGATCCGCCATGGCCTGCTGCGCGCTGGCGATGATTTCAGCCACCGGCCTGTTCTCGTTGGCCGAATCACGCACGGCATCAGCAGCTTCCACCAGTCGGCGGAGCACTGCTCGCTCCGCGACTGTCCTGGCGTACGCCTTCCAGTTGGCGGTGCTGGGCGTGTTCTTCGCCAATTCAGCTGCGTAGGCGATGGTCGTGCCGCCACTCGGTAGGTAGGGTTTGAAGTCGTGAAGCGTGACAGGGTCGACCGGCGCGCCGGTGGCGTGCAGGTCAATCATCACTTGGTAAAGCGCAGCGTTCTCCGGATCGTGAAAGTCCGCGGTGGTCACGCTGGCAGTGATCGAGTCGAATAATTCACCATCCAGCATCAGGGAGCCGAGCAGCGCGTGCTCGGCCTCGTCACTGTAAAGCTCTCGGTACTCGTTCATACGCGCCCCCGTGCCGAAGCCCAGGTGAAGCCAGCCAGCAACGCACCGTTCTCCCGCAGTCGATCAAGCGCCCGGGCGCCGATGTACTGCTCGAGGCTTGGCGTGGACTTCCCTTCAACGTCCTGCTTCGACGTGGCTGGCAGGTTCGAGATCAGCACCGAAGGCCGGACCAGCTGATAACGCCGGTCGATGACCTCATGCAAGACCGCCAGCTCGTACGCGGTGCCCGCCTGGGCGCCCACCTCATCGATTACCAGCAGATCAAAGCTTGCCAGCTCATCGATCACGTCGCCCTCGGTGTAGCCGGAGTCTCGGACCATGGATCGCTTGAATACCCGGATGATCTCGGCGGCGGTGGTGATCACCGCGATCGCGTTCAGCCCGATGACCTGGCGCACGATACTGCAGGCCAAGTGGGTCTTGCCGGTACCGACATTCCCGGTCAGCAGCAGGTTGCGGCCGGCCAGGTAGTGCTGGCCGAAGTCGTTGGCGTAGCCCTGGCACTTTTCGAGCGCCTCAGACATGGACGGGGTAGTGGCGCGATAGGTGGCGAAAGTGCAGTCGGCAAACCGTGGCGTGATGCCAGAGCCCACCAGCGCGCCGTTGAGGCGTTCGGCGGCAACGTGAGCCAAGGCCTGGATATGCTCAATACTGCCCACCTCTGCCACGCGCAGGCCGTGGAACTGGCACTGCTTGCAGGGGCGGACAAGCATCGAGCCGTCGAACTGCTCAACCTCGGAGCGATCAACCGCACCGTGGACAGAGCATTCGCCAGCGAACGAGCGCATTTCAGGTTGGCGACGGAAGTTAGAACGCTGGTTCATTGTCGCCTCCTTGGTACATGTCAGGTGTGTGGTCTGGCAGGTTGTTGAACGCCCGGCCGTTGGCCGTGCAGGGATTGAGCACATCAGTCCAGCGCTCACCGTTTAGCCAGGTCGACGCCATCGGCACGAACTGACCGTCATCTTTGGTCCAGTCGCGGGAAACGCGGTGGCTGCCAAGGGCGGTCATCAGAGTTTGTCGAAGTTCAGCGCTTGGCTTCAGCTTTTCCCATGCCTTGCGAGCGTCCTTCTTCGACTTCTTGTTGGGATACAGCTTCCAGAACACCTCGAAGGCTTCGGCCAATTCCACTTCCGATGTGCACAAGGTTTTAGGTTCCTTGACTGGTTCAGAAGGGTGACTGGTTCTGGTGCTTTCTGGGCCTACAGGGGCTGTAGGCTGTGCGCCTACACCTGTGCTTTCTGGGCCTACAGGTGTGCTGTTTTGGCCTACACGCCCGAGAACCAAGTAATAGAGATTTGATGAGTTTCCCTTTGGTCCTTCTCTGTTCTCAATCCGCAAAAATCCCTGAGCAGCTAACTGCTTGATGTGTTTGCGAACAGTGCTGCGATCGATCTCGCACTGGTCGGCAATGTGCTGGTACGAAGGCCAGCATTCGCCCTGGTCGTTTGCATTATCAGCCAGCTTGATCAGTACAAGCTTGCGAAGTGGGTTGCCTACCTTGACTTTCATAGCCTTAACCATCGAATCCATGCTCATAGGTCCAGCTCCCGCGTAACACGGGCAATGAACGCATCGTAGGTCTCGGTCATAGCGACGCCGCGATCCTCCAGGGCGACACGGCCGGCCTTGGCCAAGCCGTAGATCTCCCAGCGCTCGCGCTCAGGCAGATGGCGGCAATTGGAATAGCAGGGCCAGGGCCCAGCTACTACTTCAGCGATGACGGGAGCCTGGGGAAGATTGCCGGTGGCAATATCGTAGGTGGTCATTGAGGTTTCCCTCCATCGACTACCGTCAGCACCGGCGGAAGCTTCGGGCCGAACGGCGCGCCAGGCGCGAATGGATCAGGTAGCAGTTCGCTTGGTGTCTCATGAAGAAAGTCTGCAAAAGCCATGTGGCAAGCATTGAAAAGCGGTGCGTCATTCCACTCTTGTCCACGTCGCGCAGCGCTTTCCTCAACTGAGTGAGCGAAAACAAGGTCTGATACCGAAACGCTCCCGCCCTTCCTGAGGGCTTCCCGCTCAACGGTATTCACCGCCAGCAGGTCGCACAGCCGGTCGAATCCCAATCCTTCTGTGAGCCCTTCGGTGTCCAGCATCAACGAGCGACCAAAGGCGGCGAGCACCTTGCGAAGGTCGGCGCGTTGCGCCTTTCGATGCTGAGTTGACTGCTCCTGAAGCTCGTAGATCTTGTTGGCCGTAAATGGCAGGTGATGGCGCAGCTTTCCCGCTTCTCGTCGAAAAGCCCGTCGCTCTGAGGTGATAGCGTCGAAGCGCTCACCAAATACGCGGCAGATACGGCGCGTTGTTATGAGGCTGGTGCTCTTACTGGCGCAGGGCTTTTGTGCGATCCGGACAAGCTCACCGACCAAGCTGAAACCCCGTGGTGGCTGCTCGGCATTACTGTTTGTTCTGTTCATGCGGGATTCCTCTGGCGCAGCTTGAAGCGGCCCTGCTGAATATCTGGATGGGTGGCTCGCTCAGCGGTGACGAAGGTGCACTCAGCGGCGAACCGGTCGAAGCGACGGGTGATATCTGCGGTGGGCCAGATCGGGTATGGCTGGGCCCCGTCGTCGGCGTGCTTGCTGCGTACCATGGCGAATGGCAGCGGCGCGCCGGGTATATCGCGCATCACGGCGTTGATCACCCACTGGGGAATGCCGTGGCGCAGGCTGACGCGCTCGCGGATCGTGGTCATAGACTCAAACCCGGCAGGCCTTGAGTCGAGGTAACGAACCTGCTCGACGTTGGCCACCCGGGTCTCGATACGCTCCAGAGCCACCTGCTGCTCGGCCTGCTGTCGTTCGACGTTGATCACCGCTTGAGCCTGAGCCAACAGTTTCTCACCGGGCGTCATTGGTCGCTGGTAGCTACCTGTCTTGCGGATGGTTGGCAAAACCTCGTCGAACACCCAGGATTCGAAATCCTGAGCAGCAGGCATCGTGCTGTTGACGATCAAGCGCAAAGTGTCGCCTTCGGAAAGGACACGCAAATCCTGCATGCCACCAGGCGTTTGAAGGGGGTAGCGTTTCACGACCCCCTTGCAATGCCGACCCATTGCATCACTGGAGTTGGCGTAAGCGAGCAGGTCACACACGTCCTTGCCGACAAACCACGGATCTCCGTGCTCATCGGTGATGACGCGGATAGCGGTACCACGAAATTCGAATGGGATTAGATTCATCAGTAAGCCCTCGAACGAGAGTCGCGGCGGTAGGTACGTGGACGGCGAGCGAATTCGATTGCTGTCGCGGAAACGCCTGTGCCGATAAAGGAAACATGCACGTCACTCATGAGCATCTTTTCAGGGATGTGGAGATAGCGGCCTGCAGGAAGTGCGCGAGGCTGACGCCGAGCCCTGGGCATATGCTTGTCCATCAGTGCGATGTCGGCGGCGACCTCTTCCTGAAGGCTCTTCCCCAGTTCGCACAGTGGGACAGGCTCGCCCGGACGAATTTGGTTCCAGGCATATCGATCGGCCAAAACTTCGTTGATGCTGCGAATCACACTTTCACAGCGGGTGCGAACCTGTTGGTCGTCGATGCTGACCATGTCCCAGTAGCAAAAATTATCCACACGGTGTCCGATTTCATGGGCAACGATGAACGGATAGATTTCGTGGTCCTCAAGCGACGACCAATCGATCTCCGGACGCTGATTACTGCGCATACGCCCAGCATCAACACTGGTTGACAGTTGGATGCCACAGACCTCAGCGAAGCCTGGCTCATCTGCTGAAACATCCAAGCAGACGAGCTCTGCGCGTGGGTCGAAGATCCCCCAGCAGCTACCGAGGGCGCGGAAGGTTGAAAGGCTGAGCGCGCAACCAGCCTGTTTTACCTGTTCGGCGAATTTCCGGTACTGAGTGCGGGTGAGTCGAAGTGTTGTGTGGGTCTTCATGGACGCACCTCGACATCAATGCCTGGTCGCTTGCCAACCACGCCGTAGGAAGCGCCCAGGTGGCGGTGCGGCCAGCAGAAGTTCCCGCTGAACAGGCGCACTTGCTCGACATGTCGGCTTAGTTCGCAAGCCAGTTCGCTGTCGTGATAGCCGCCCAAGGCCGGAACGATCTGCCCCAACAGAAGTGAGGCGAGCTTGTTAAATTCATCCCTTGCGAAATTCATCGAGCACATGTCGCGAGCATCAAGAAGTGCATCGCGCAAAACCTCGCCTTCGACAGGGTTGATAACTGAAACGGCGGTGCTCATGGCTGCACCTCAGTATCCGGCGCCACGTTTTGGGACTGCGCAGAACGTGGCGCATAACCTACGTACGGACCAAACTGTCCGAGGCGCGAGCAAAGTTCGTACCCTGGACGCTCTGCTGAACGGACAGACTTGATGAGGTCGGTCATGCGTTCATCCATTCGAAGAAACTCTTCGAACTCTGCAGACCAACCAGCAGCCCAGATGATGCGAACTGAGCGGGGGGAAACATCCTGCTCTAAAATCGACTTGAGCTCTCGAGCAATGGCTTCATCAAGCACGCCCGGATATGAGCGTTTGAAACCAGCCTCTTCATAAACGACTTGCACCTCGAAATAGGTGAAGCCAGCCCGGTCGGACAATGACCGTGGCAGGTGTTGCGCTTTTGGGGGCGCGGTGGTATTTTTTGGGTGTGACATATCGTTCTCCAGAACGAAGAAGTACATAAAGCCCACGCCAATGGGCTGCTTGAGAACCCGGCCGCCAAGCCGGGTTTTTTGTTGCCTGCGATTTACCCAGGCCGCAAATTGGTACCGGGCCAAGCCGTGATACTGTTTTGATCCCACTCGAAACGACGGTCACGGAGACCTGCTATATGAAGTTGAATAGGCTGTTGCAGCATGCACTTTTGGAAGAGTTGCGAGACTTCTACCCACGCAGAAGTCAGTCGGCATATCACTTGGACGGATATACCCAAGTTGAATGCATCAACAACCTTGTTTACCTGGAAGAGCAAGGCTTGGTTGATAGCGGAGTGACTGTCGGCTACCACAGTGGGTCCGGAACAATCACGCAGGCACGGATCACCGCTAAAGGAATGGATTTCCTTGAGCACGATGGAGGTATAGGAGCAGCTCTTGCCGTCGTAACCGTTAAGCTCCATGAGGACACCCTACGTCAGTTAATCGAGGCAAAAGTCCAGGCGTCGAACCTTCCCGAAGAGCAGAAGAGCGGGATTCTGAAAGCTCTGCGTGAAGCTCCTGGCGAGACCACAAAACAGCTGATAACGAAACTAGTGGACCTCGGCATGGAGAACGCGACGAAAGCATTCCCGCTAATTCAAGCGTTGCTACAGTCCGGCCATTCCTGAATTCGTCTGCATTACGGGCTCGGGTGAGGCACAGGTAGCCAATCAGAGCGCCTGGGCCCCATAGCTCAACGAATGCCTCCTCCACATCCAGATCAAGCTGTAGGAATAGCTCCGTGCTGGATGTGGATTTGCGTTGGGCTAAGGCGATCAAGCAGGCAGGGATCATCACGCCACCTCGATACTGGATGGATTACCAGAGGTCTTGCCAGACTGCTCAATGCGTGAGGCTTGGGGCACCATTTGGTTCAAGGTTGGCGATGCTTCTCGATAAAGATCGGGCCGCAGATCATGACGAGGAATGCCAGTCACACTCTCAATCAAAACGACGTGTCGAGCCGGAACGCCGCGCACCTTCCAGTAAGAAACGGCCATCGGCGTTACACCTGCCAATTTCGCAAGCGCAACGGCTGATCCCGCAGCGGCAATTGCTCGCTCAAGCGGAGAAGGACTCATAGGCACACCGATGCATGGTTATAAACGTAAATCAACAATACGTTTATTTAATAAACATCGCAACCCCGGTAAACTTTACGTTTATGAATACTCAACACTCTGGCAACCGCCTAAAAGAAGAGCTCCAGCACCAAGGAATAGCGCAGGCTGAATTCGCGAAATCCATGGGCGTAAGCGCTCAAACGCTTAACAATTGGTTCGTCCGTGGTGTTCCCGGCCGATGGCTCATACCTGTCGCCAAGATGCTCAAGATCGCCATCACCTGGCTGAATACTGGCGAGGGTCCGCGACATTTGTTCGGAAAGGGCGAAGGCGATTTCGACTTGCAGCACCTGAGCTCATGGGATGATCAGGCCCCACTGGACGACGAGGAAGTAGAGGTGCCCTTTTTACAGGAGGTCGAGCTGGCCGCAGGCGCGGGCAGATTCTCAATCGAAGAAAGCTCTGACTCCAACCTTCGTTTCAGCAAGAAGAACCTTAGGGATAACGGAGTTCAGTTTGACCAAGCCAGGTGCGTGACAGTACGCGGAAACAGCATGACTCCCGTGTTGAGAGACGGGGCGACGATTGGCGTTGATCTCGGCAAGACGAAATTCGGCGATATCATTGACGGCGACGTCTACGCCATAAATCACAACGGTCAGCTGCGCGTGAAACAGCTATATCGACTGCCATCAGGAATCCGGCTGCGCAGTTTTAACCGCGATGAGCACCCTGATGAAGACTACAGCTTTCAGGGCATCCTTGATGAGCAAATCAGCATCATTGGGCGCGTGTTCTGGTGGGCTATGTACGCCAAATAAGCATCCCCAATTGAAGCCCGCTGCATGCGGGTTTTTTTGTGCCTCAAGAATATAGATAAACAAAAATGTTGATTTGTTTATAAACATATTGTTTACTTCCTCCATCGCACTTCAGCATGGAGCTTCACAACATGAGCACCAACACCCTGACTGCTGGCAATTGGCAAGGCAATCTAAAAATGGGTCTGGCTCCTCGCGAGCTAGAAGCTACTTTGTGGGCTGCAGCCGATCTGACGGTGAAAGAGATTGGTCGAGTCATGGGTATCAGCCCGAACACCGCCGAGAAGCGTCTCGAAGCTGCCCGTTTCAAGCTGGGCGTCAAGACAATGCGCGGCCTGGTAATCGAGGCGTTCAAGCGCCAGATCATCACCCCTATGGTAATCGTTCTCTGCATGGTGCTGACCGCCCAGCAAGTCAATACCGAACAGTTCGGCCGCATTCGCCGACCAGGCGAGCGCCGCACTGAAACACGTGTGGCCGTACGCCGCATTGAGGCCGCTCTAACCGTTTAACCAACCCTGATTTTTGCGAAAGCCAACAACGCGGCCGGGATTCGCTCGGCCGAAAAAGGAGCAATGCATGCTGATTCTCTCACGCAAGCCAGGCGAAACCATCCGCATCAATGACGACATCTGCATCAAGGTGCTTGGCGTTAGCGGCCAACAGGTACGTTTGGGTATCGAAGCCCCTAAAGGTATAGAGGTACATCGCGAGGAGATCTACCAGCGCATTAAAAGGGCACGGACTAGCGAACAAGAGGTAGAGCCATGCTCCAGACAATCCAACTGACGCTAATAGTCGTTCTGTTCGTACGGATGCTGGTGGTACCCGAAGATCCGCCTGATTTGGCCAACTGCTCTCCAGTGATTGAAAAGCAAACCGCCCCAAGTTCAGCGACTAGCTCACGACATATTCGGAATGACGAGAGGTTCTTACTATGAGCTGCCGAAACGATACCAAGGGCCAGCGCCTGATCGAACTGTTCAACGCCCTAAAGCGCCGAGAAACCACCTTCGGACAGATTTACGCAATGTCGGCGTCATGCGGTATCGACGCGCGCCGGGTGTTGGCAGATCACTTCCAGCAAGGCGCGGGCCGAGAGCAAGGATAAAGACGCGACACCATTCACAAATAAAGAAAACGTGTCGCGACACGGAGGGAGGTAACTATGCGAAAAGAACTCATCAAGATCAGTGAATTCCAGCGACGGCGCTGGGGTGAAAACGGCACCCCGCCCTGCTCCCAGGCAATTCGCAATCATATCCGCAACGGCCTTGTGCCTGGCGAGCAGATCGGGAAACTTTGGTACGTTGACTGGATCGCCTTCACTCGCTCGGACGGCAACGATCTGGTGGCGATGGTATTGAAAGGAGCTGCATGATGGCACCTCGGCCGCGGAACAAGGCGAATAAGAGCCTCCCGCAGAACCTATACTTCGATGCGAGACGGTCGACATACCGCTACCGTCGGCCTACCGACGGAAAGTGGTTCCAGTTCGGCGGCGACCGCATAAAGGCTATCGATGCCGCCAAGCAACTGAACCTGGAGTTCATGCGCGGCGCTGATCTGGTTGGCAACGTGCTCTCCGCATCGTCGGAGTCGTTCGCCACATTCCTCGATACCTACGAGCGTGACGTACTTCCCCCGCGCGAGCTGGCAAAAGGGACCCTGGGCCTTTATGCCGTGCACTTTCGACGTTTCCGGAAGCAGTTCGAGGGAAAAGCGGTCGACCAGATCACTATCCGCATGATCGCGGAGATGTTGGACGCGATTACACCGCGGTCGGCGAACCAATCTCGGGCGCTACTGATCGACATTTTTAACCACGCAGCCGCCAAAGGTCTTTGCCCTGACAACCCAGCAGCCAGCACCATCAACAGGATCGAGAAGAAACAACGAAGACGGCACACCGTCGAGGGGCTGAAGGCAATCAGGGAAAAGTCGCCAGCCTGGCTACAGAATGCAATCGACCTGGCACTTATCACCGCTCAGCGCCGCACGGACATCCTGGACATGCGCTTCGATGGGGTTAGGGAGGGTTTCCTCTATGTCGTGCAGAAGAAGACGGCCAAGGCTACAGACGCGGCCTGGATTCGATTCAGAGTAACGCCCGAGTTGCAGACCGTAATCAGCCGGTGCCGCGATGATGTCGTGTCGCCGTACCTGGTGCACCGCAAGCCGGATCGGCTGAAGCAGAAGCAGGCACAAACGAAGGACCACTGGACGAAGGTTGAGGAGCGGTATTTGACGCGAGCATTCAAGGAGGCCAGAGAGTCGGCCAACTGCTACGCGGGATGGAAGGAAGAAGAGATGCCGGGCTTTCACGAAGTGCGAGCCTTGTCGCTGCACCTGTACAAGAAAGCCGGTAAGGATGGGCAGAAGATTGCAGGCCATGCGAGCGAGGGCATGACCAAGAACTACCAACGGGACCACGAGGAAATCATTTGGTCCGAGGCAGTTCCGGACCTGAATATCAGCGAAATCACCGGGTAGTTTTGCGCCAGTTTTGCGCGGGTTTTGCGCAGGCACAAAAAAGCCGATCTATCTGATCGGCTTAAGAGTCTGATGTTACTCAGGAATAATGGTCGGGACGGAGTGATTCGAACACTCGACCCCTAGCACCCCATGCACGCAGTACCTCTGTAAGACCTTGTTAAGTAGCTGTTTTTATTGGCGCTCGCTGCAATCGACTGCCCACAAGAGCTTACAAGTGCGTGAGAGTGTCACGCAAAAGTCACGCACCCTCCCCGGCGTCCTGCCGACGAACACCACTCCCCAATCCGCAACACCTCGATTACTGTACGCACATACAGTATCGAGTAAGCACAATGGAAATCGACGACGACACCTGCAAGTGGCTTGGCTGCTCCACGCCGCTAGAAATGTACAAGCATCAATGCGCCCTGCTCGAGGACGAGATCAGCGACCTGCAGCGGCAGCTGGCCAAGGCGCGGGCAAACGTTACCGGCCTCGTTCAGATGAACGACCTATTGATCACAGGAAAGTCCGCAGCCGAGGAACAGCTCAGGTCCATATCCTCACAACTCAGCCTTGCGAACGTGCACAACTCTGAGCAGAGCAAAGAGATCATGAGCCTTAAAATGATCGTCAGCCAGAACTCACACCTTCGCGTTGAAAACCAGCGGCTTCTCCTGGAGCTGACCGTCCTCAGGGGGCCACAGCCCTGACGTAAGCCTGGCAGGCCCGCAGCGCGATCACGGCGTTATCCCCATCGTCGGTGATGGCGATAATTCTTTGCGCATGCGCTGGGTCAAGTTGGGCTCGACGGGCTGCATGAACCACGCCGCCGGCGCCGGCGGCGGAAGGCACGTTGCAGGCACTGGCTGGATCCTCGAGGAGGACTGACAGCCGGACATCAGCAGTAGCAAGCTGATCACGCAGGCGAGCCTGGTTGCGCTGGGCATCGGATAACTCCTTGGTGTGTTGTTGGTCGGAGGTGGCCAGGGCCTGTTCGGTAGCCAGACGCTTGTCCTGCTCGGTGCGGACCTGGCTGGCGGCGGCATTGGAGATCGCGGCCAGGTCATCCTTGTGCAGCCCGGCCTGCTCTGCGAGCTTTTCCCCCATTCGCCAGTCCTGCACCTGCCAGGTGACGCCCGCAGCGCTGGCCATCAGCACCAACACCAGAACCACCACCCCGGCCAGTTTCTGCACCGGAGTCATGCCAGCACCTTCAGTGCAGCGCTATAGAACTCCAGCCGCTCTTCCAGGCCATTCAGGCCGCCATTGATGCGCCTGGTGATTCCGTTGAAGTCTTTGGCGTCGGCCAGCTTGTTCAGGTCGCGGGAGTTCCAGAACCAAGCAGAAGACTTAGCCGCCCACTCGGCCTGCTCAAGCAGCTCCGGGGTGCGCAGCAGACGATCATCGCCGAACAGCGCCTTGCTGCACGCCAGGTAGTTGTCGCGCCCGGTGATTTGGATCAGGCCTCGGCCACGGTACTTCTGCCCGTCGCCATCAGCCTCTGGCGTATTGCCAAGCCGCTTGGCCAAGGAGCCCGTGTCGTACTTGCTCAGGTATTGATCGCCGCCAAGCTCGCGAACGTACCGGAACTGGCCCGACTCGTGACCGACCTGGGCGACGAAGGCCGCCATCCGAAGCTTGGTGTTGATCTGGTACCGGTCCATGGCAAGGTTCAGCGCAGATGCAAAAACGCCGGCATTGCGGCCGGCATTGGGAGTGATCTGCAGCAACTGCTGCGCGGTGATCGGCATGGCTTTCTCCAGGCACAAAAAAAGCCGCATAGAGCGGCTCGCTTTGATTCGACTGTGTTAGGGGAGCTTCACGTAATTGCCACCAGCGTATCCGTAGAACAGGCCATCCGAGCCGAGATATATCTTCGTTTCGGAGAAGGTCACAGCAGGCGGAATGGCTGGAGCCGTGTAGAGTTTGTTGTATCCCGCCTGATACCACTTTGCGTGCCCGTAGTCATTCGGGTGCACGTTGTCGTTAAAGTCAGCACTCGTCATAACAGAGTTGACATCTGCCAGATAGACCGGCAATCCTGCTGCTGACAGCGATGTCACGAGCGAGGCGATATCGGCGTTGTAGTTGTCGACATTTGCATCCGATCCGCCGTAGGTGTAGGCCCTGGCATGCGGGATGTTGTAAATGACAACTTTGTTCTTCGGCTGCATGGCCGAGTACCACTGGAAGAACACCACGTTTTGGGCATCAGCGCTCACAACCTCAAGTTCAACCGAGTGAGTTCCAGCACTCAATCCGCTGAACTGCAGCGCCATCGGGCCAAAGGAGGCGCCGAGCAGCGTGCGAACGTCGCCGCCAATCGCAAACGTACCCTTGTCCACGCCATCAATCTTCACGCGGAACGTGCCGCTGTTGTTGTATTGGCGCAGAAAGCCAAGTGCGACAGAGGTGCCGGCAACGCTCACGCTTGCTTTAGAGCCAGCACTGGACAGCCCATAGGTGCCGTAGGCGTAGCCCGAGCCGTATGAGCCGGTGAACGTAACGCCGTTGGCAGGCGTGGCATTCTTCACCCCTGACGCCATCCGCACGGCATACGACCGCAAGCAGTCGATGTAGTATCCGCGCTTGGCAGGGTCAACGTCGTATTTCGCCTGGTCATTGGTTCCGAAAGCGATGGAAGCCATATCACCAGCTGCGGGCGTCTTCTGAATCAAAGCAGCCCCCTGATCAATGCACATTGCGGTCGACACGCCGGAGTTATCTAGGGACAGGCCGAGAGCCAGAGCCAGCTGACTGATGAAAGCCTTCGCGGCCGAGGTGGCGCCCGCGAAAGCAGTGATTGAATCACCAAAAGCAAAAAGAGTCATGAAGCATCCCTTACACTGAGATCGATCACGCGATCACACCCAAATCCAAATAAATTTCTCAAGTGCCGACGCGACAACAACCGTACCGAGCACTTAATTAGAGTGCTGCGAACGGAATTGTATCAAGTCAGAAGCGCTTGAACCATTTATAAGGATGGGTGTGATGCAGATGCGAAGAACTGTCTGGTTTCATCTGTTGGTAATGGAGTGGACTTACCCGCGCGCGCTCAGATCGGCCAAGGATATTGGGTTTCGATTTCTCCGCGACGGACGCGATGGCGCTCCTCTGCCGACAGCGCTGCTTCCTCGCTCCCGTGAAGCCGCATGCTGGCGGCTTCTGCAATAAAGCGATCACTTCCTGTTATCGGGTCGGAATAGGCATAGAGGCGCAGCATTTCAACCTCTGCCTTTGTCAGGACAGAATCAGGTGTAGAAGGAAGAGTTTTGCTAAACACCTCTCCTGACTCTAAGTCGTCGGGACCGTCCACACATCTGCAACCCCCTTGCTTATTGATTGCGTATGGCATCAGTCTTCCTCCCATCCTAAAATTTGAGTTCTGTTAGAGGCGTTTTGCTGCGCGATGTAAATATTCAACGACTCTAAATTGAATGTCGCGACTGATGCGTTGTTTGTTCCCGTACTTGTTTGACCAATGATCAGCGGCGGTGGATTTGTATTTGAATTGAACGCCCCATACGAATTACTTGGGGCGCAGATGATAGTGCCAAGATTCGCAGACCCGAGACTTGCAAGCACTGACACCCTAAATGCTGTAGCTGGCACGAGAGAGGACAAAGAAACAGTAACAAACGTTGGTGTATTTATATCACCTTGAATACCAGACGCGCCTGTTGGCAGTGCAATAAGGTTTGACCCTGCTGCAGGCTTGTACTCCGAGTAACGCCCGTCTTTCCTGAACCGAAGTGGATATTTGTTTGCCGTAGCGTCCGTTCTTACCCATGCCACGCGTGCCGCGTGCGTGTAACCGGCTGGCAGCGTAGGAGCTGTACCGCTTAAGGACAGCAGGCCTGCCTTCGTGGATCCGTTCCAGATCACCCATACCGCATACCAGGTCGAAGCCGTTTGTGAGTTTGCAGCACCGACATCCAGTCCGTTCACCCCGGCAGCTGCGAAAGATGGGCTTACAGCGACCGATCGTAGAGTTGAATATGAATTTGAAGTGCTCTCAACGATGAGCTCGTCTGCCGTGACGGTTACAACTGCGCTTGCCCCTGTGGTCGAAACCTTCAGATTCTTGGCTGACCCTGAAACTCCTACTAGATTGTTTACCGACGTTGGCAGCTGATCCAGCAGTACAGCATCGGTCCCGTCGTATTCGACATCGCCCAACTGGTCGATAGCAAATACGGCAGCCACCTTAGCGCCAGAGGCGTCGTACTGTTTTAGGTTCTTCGGGCCAACACCGGAAATATTGATCGTGTCAGTGCCCGTACTCGCTCGATTGAACTTAACTCGAAACCGCTGACCAGCTGCATATGCAGTGATCGCCGGATTGGGCGTAAGAACCAAAGCGGCGGATGGGCCCGTGGTGGTAAAGGCAACGCCGGATTGGTTTTGCTTCAACTGCTGCAACGCATCGAAAAACTGAGAAGCACCTACCCTGTCAACTGCGCCACTGGCAGTAATCCCTGCAGCGGACAGAAGCGACTGGAAAAAGCCTTCCTTATCGTTGGCCCAGTCCTTTTCTAAGTAGGACCCGTCTTTTGCATCTGGCGTGGTGCGGTTTTTGAAAGACCCGCCTGGGTAATCTGCGGAGGGGTTGTTGAACCGACCCGGGTACCGCTCATTTAACTTGAGTGACATTCTAAGCCCCTATATATCCTGCAAATTCTGCTTGTTCATCACCAAATTCAGCGTCCATATCACCGAACTCGACCATTTCGAACCCCTCAAGGAATCCGTTAAATCTCACTGCTTGAGGCTTTGGAACCAGTCCTGCATTGAGCAAGGCGAACCGCTCAAGATTGGTGATCTGTCCGTAGAACTCGATGCTGAAAGACATGTCCTCGCCGTCGGTGACGCGTAGAACGTCAGCTTTCGGGAGGAGGAAATTCATACCATCGAGGATGTTCTCGATAGTCGCGTCGCCGTTGTTCTTGACGATCTTGGCCTTGATGACCAGCCGGTAAAGTTCGTCGGATAGCTGACCATCCTGGTCAATCGTCAGGGCGCTGAACATCGCATCGTCGTCACCAAACTCATCGCCGTCTGTAAGGTCGAACAGGCCTGGGTTCATTGGTATGGAGCCAACAAAGCTGCGCGGTGCCACGACGATCCTACCGATAACGTTCAACTGCTCGCCAAGGACGTTATCGATGTCATAGCTCTTGCGAACGGCCTCGGCGGCATCCTCAAGGCTTCCGCCCAGCTTCCGGGCGATCGCGAACCAGTCCACCGCTTTCGGCTTGTCTCGGTATTGCGCGTAAATGCGATCTGGGATGTTCATCACGTGATCACTACGGTGATGTTGCTCTCCGTCCACCTGGACATCTGGTTGTAGGCGATGGTGACGTTGGCCTGGCCGCCGTTGAGGCTGGATGAAGGCAAGTCAACGTAGCTGTCGCCGTACGAGCCGATGACCTTATTGACAGGGGTGAAGATCGTGCTGAATGGCACCGTCTCGCCGATATCGAATCCGTCGATCTTGAAGCCCACATCCGCGGGGATCAGGTCGCCGGCGGCGTACTCCATCATCGCCTCCTTTATAAGCTGGTCGGCGTTCGGTGGAAGTGAGCCGTCATTGACGACATGGATCACAGCGATCATGTCCACGTAGATTGGCCGACTTGCTTTGATCAGCTTCTTGTTGGTCGGATACTTGGGTGAAGTGACCTCGACCTGAAACGGGGTACCGGCTTGGTAAAGCAGCGCGCCAGGGTTCTTCTTCAGATATATAGCCATTGCAACATCGTCGTCAGTCCCGCCATCGACTACGGCCGCGATAGATTTCGGCGGAAGCCCATGTGGGTTGTCGGCAGTCACAGCGCTTGAGTTTGTGTCGTTCTCGTACACTTTCACCCTGCGTACGCCATCCACGCCGAACAGCTCGCCGATCATGGAGTCGATCTGATTGTTGCCAGGCTTGCCCACTGCCGTCGCGCGGGTAACGCGCAGCTGCTCGTCGCGCTGGCCGTCTGTGCCTGGAGTAGCTGGCGCTGCGTTTGTCACGCTGGCCAGGCCTGCCACCACGTCCACGATGCGCGTGATAGTGCCGGCGTCTGCCTGGGTAGGCCCGACGACTGTGCACGTCGCGTTGACTGTTGCAGAGCCGAGCGAGTCAGCGGTCACTGCCTGGTCGGTAGTCCAGCGGCTGCCGGTGGTGACCGACTCGAAACGGTTGCCACCAGGTATAGGTGTTCCTGGAGTGGCTGTGATCGTCAGCTGAACACTCGAGCGAGACCCGCCTGAGCGGATGGTGCCGGTCAGCGAGCAAATGATGTCGAGATCGTTACCCTTGGCCTTGTTCGGATCTTTCGAGTTGTAAGCCTGCTGCAGCGTCTCGTCGAGCGCGTAGAAGATCTCGGAGTCGTGCGCCATCTTCAGGCCGTCAGGCGTCGAAGGGTCCAGGTTCCAAAGTGGATCAATGTCCAAGTAGAACTGCCGCTCTTGGGCGAACCAGTCGTTTTGCGTCTGTAGCACGTAGCCGGTCGAAGTCAGGCTAGCCATTCAGTGTTACCTCTTCCAGGCCGAACTCAGTGAGAATCCCAGCGGTTACGCTGTATTTGCGGTTTTCGATATTGAAGTCAGCGGAGAAGCTGGTGAGCCGGATTACGCCTGGCGTGTTGGCTATGCGCGCCCTGAGTGCAGCCTCGGCGGTTGAAAGGCTGGTGAACTTGCCGAGGATCTGCTCGTACCACGGCGTGCCGTCCGTGATGTCCCTGAAGTACTCGCCCAGGAAGAGGCGCAACCGGGTAAGCACGGTCTGCGCAACCTCGGACTGGCCGGTGATGAACTGCTGCCCGCGCGTCACGATATCGCCCGTTTCGTCATCCAGTCTGCGTACGATCATGAAACTGGAACTCCGCTTGTCCCGGAACCCGGGGTTACACCGCCATGGCGATGCGTGTTGAGGTTTGTGCCGGCAGCGGTAATGACGTTGCCATCAGGCGTGATCTTCAGCCCGTTAATCAGGAACGAACCGTCTGCCAGCAACTGGAAGCTGCCGGCGCCGTTCTGCATCAGGGTTGTGCCATCGGCCAGAACGTTGAACCTGGCGACCCCGTTGTCCATGGAGATGCTGTTGTCGTTCTTCAGCCAAACGAACTGCGTGCCTGCCCGGTTGCGCATACGCACGCCGTTGTTCTGGAATCCCGGCAATACGTTTGGCTGTGATCTGAATCCCGGCAAGAACATGGCGTCCTGCATGTTGTGGAAGCGACCGATCGGGTTGGCGGCCACCCCACCGCTCTGCACCCAGCCATCAATGCAGCGTTGGGAGAACAGGATGTCGCCCTCACAACCAGCATCGACCTGGTACTCGATGCAGTAGTCACCGCCAGGGAAGTAAACCGGCACCTCGATGATCGGGGGGATGGTGAACTCAGCTCCGTTGATGTCGACGCGAGCTATGCCGGGCTGCACCTGGGCGAGTTGCTTTACCGGGTCGAACGTCAAGATGTGGCCCGGCAGCGATGTGCAGACCCCCTTCAGGATCTCCCGGAAAGAGTCGCGGATCAGCTTCGCCTGCTTTGCGCGGCCTTCTGACTCAAGCATGCCTACCTCGGATTCTGTGAACCCGTGGGGCGGGCCTGGTTAAGTGGTCATCGCACGAACTGCTGCCCGCGCATGTAAGAGGTGTTGACGGATGCGACGGCCTCGCCGCGGGTGATAACCCCGTTGCGGTTTACGTCCAGGCCAGAGTTGGCCGCGTACTCGCGCTGGTATGGGCCGCTATCCCGCTCCCACATCACGTACGAATCCGGGCGCCCCACTGCCGCCGGCCAAAGCACTGCCAGGTAAGCGTCACCGAGGTTCCGGATACGCCCTGAGTAAGGCTTGTAGTACGCCTCCACGTAGTCGAGCTGGCGGACTGCCGTCATCCGTGCAAGCTGGGCAGTGGATGTGCCGACGGCGCGCGCGGAGGCCTCCAGAAACTGGATGAGGCCAGTAGCGGTGCTGCCTGGGTTTCTTGCGGCAGGGCTAAACGTGTAGCCCGTCTCGAACCCCATAACGGCCATGAGCCAGTTCGGGTCGAAGGACAGCCGGTCGCATATCTCGCGCACCTTTACCCGGAACGCCTGGTCAACCCTGGCTCCCCAGATCAGCTTCCCGTTCTGTGGAGTTGCTGTTTCGGTTGCTGGTGGAGTAGTGCCGGCGCGAAGCCCGTCGATCTCGGTTCGCCACAGGTCGCTGTGCGAATCGCCGGAATGTTTCATTGCGAAAATGTTGTATTCGCCGTTTGCGCTGGCATCACCACTCAGCTCGGACACGAAGAGGTTGCCGGTGTTGAAAGTAGCGAACTCGCTCTCTACGTTAATCTTGCCGTTGATGCGCAGCGCGGGGTTGAGCTGGACCGCCACGAACACGCCGAGGCCGTCAGGCCCGCGGGACACCTCTGGGATGCCGATCATTCCGCTGAACTGGTCCACCTTCACCATAGTTGTGGTGCGCGGCATGTTCGGCTTCGTGACGACAATCCGCCCACGGTCCTGCATCCATTCGAATTTGTAGGCGTATGCCAGGTCGGTCATGGCTTGTGGGATATCCCCGTCCACCACCAGGCCAGACGATAGCGGCTTCGCGTCGGCGAACTGAGCGTTGTCGATATCGATCGGAAGCGGCCATGCTGCTGCCAGAGCGCGGATCACCTCCTCTACTCTGGTTCCGATGCCGAATGACAGCTGGGCCGAAGCCCGGTCAACCGCCGGCTGGCCTGATCTGCAGATCAGCCTGGTAATAATCTCCGGCGCGCCCGGCTCTCGCTCCCGCAAGGTGTTGGTCACAAAGCCGGTGAATATCGCATCAACGTTATCGTTGAACCCTGCGCGCAGAACGATGCTTGACCGCTGAGCTATGGATGAAAGCTTGCTGATGTTCGTTAACCGAATGTCCGCAAAAGAAATCGCATCACCAGGGGATATGTCGACATTGAACTGAAGACGGAATTGTCGCGTGCCTTTCTGCTCACCGATATACGGCTGGCCATTCACGTCAATCGACCAAACACGCTCTCTCATGTTTCCACCAGTGGGGGTATCCAAACGAGGAAGTTATCGATGCCCAGGTTATCGAGGGTCACGTCTTTGCCGGTGAACACCATCTGCCCAATACCGGATCGGTAGCTCTGGATGATGTCGCTGCCAGGCTCAAGCATTGCACCGGCCACGATGCGGCTGCCGTCACGTAGCAGGTTCATGGACCAGGCCGGCACATCCAGGTAGGAGATAAAGTCAATTTCAAAGTCGATCAGGTTGTCACCGAGCTGTACGCCAAAACGCTGGTGAGCGTTGGCGGCACCGGCGCGCAGCGGGATGGTGTACATCAGACGACTCCGTCGAGGATTCCATTTACCGACTTCGAAACGCTGTCGGATGCTTCTTTGGCAATTGCCTGGCCGCGATTGATGGCGCGGGTCAGCGCCGACTTTGACGGGTCCCCGTCGCGCAGTTGATCCGGCGTGCACTGGTATTCCCGCTGTATGCGGTCTAGCTCAATGACTTCCTGCATCTCCACGATGAACTCCAGGCCGCCCTCGTTACGTGGCTCCTTGGTCCTGGACAGGCGCGTGATAGCCATGTTCTTAAGCAGGATGTCGCCGGCGTCGATGTCGAACGGGTCGTACGACTTCATCAGCCAGATCAGGAAGTCGAGCGTGGTACTGGCGCGCGTCTCGTCGCTCCCGGCCAGCCAGCCAGCAGATAAACCGGCCACCGTGGACACGATGGGGTTGTCGGTAAGGTTGGAAAGCGCGCCGCCGAGGAAGTCCGTCAGCTGAACCTTGACCGGGTTATTGCTGATTGCGCCGGTCATGGTCCACTTGAATGGGTTGAGGATTCGGTGATCCGCGATCCTTACGCCTGACTCAATGGGGAATGAGGTGATCGTCACCGTCGCCTCGAACGTGTCTTCCAGCACCGCGTCGAACGAGTACCCGGCAATTGTCGGGGCTTTGCGCGTGAAGATGTTGATGATGCTCACGGCTATCGCTCCGTTGTGGTCTTCAGGTCACCCAGCGTTTCGTAGTTTTGGCGCTCGTTGACCTGGTTAATCTTGGTTTCCAGGGCCTGGCCGTCGAGCTCAAGCGTGATGCCTAGCTGGTTTTTCACGTTGATCGGCGTGCGGGCCAATACGCCAGCAAGCGCTTCGGCTGATGCTTGGCGATCTTCGTCCGGAGTGGTTCCACTGGTAGGCGGCATGCTGTCGGATGCAGACCTGTCCCGGTGTTCCAGGTAGTCGATATCCTCCTGAGATCGTTGAATTTTCCCGGAATAGATCTCCGGAGCGGCCCGATCAACGCCGAAGAGCTTGTCGAACATCGGATCAATGTAGGGCGTCATGAGGTCGGCAAGGCTGATTGCCATGCCGATCTGTCCGGCACCTTTCAGCGCCCCGCCGATGCCGCTCAAGCCGATCTTGGAAAGCCCAGCCCCGGCGACCACTGAGGCAGCTCCAATCCCTACGCCTGCCGTGGCCTGTGGGTTTTCTGCCAGAGCGTCGATGCCCTTGCTGATCTCAGGCCGGTACTGCTTGAGGAAGTTGTTCAGCCCTTCGGTAGCGCCCACCAGACTGGGAAGGAATTTCTCTGCCAGTTCGTTCTTGACACCTTCGATTATCAGTCCGAGCTGGGCCGTGTTGTCTGCAAGCTTGCGACTGTTATCGACAAGCTGATCAACGCTGCCAGTCAGCGCGCTGGCCCGCTTCATAGTTGCGTCGAGCTGATCCACTCCGCCGGCGAGCGAGCGGAAAACACCGTCCGACAGGCCGAGCGAGTTTTGAACTACGGACCGCTGCCCCTCATTCAGCTTTGGAATCATGCCCGACAGCGCGCGCATGAATTCCTCGCCGGTGTTCGTTTCGTATAGAGAACTTACATCGATGCCAGCCATTGCCAAATCGTTGATCGGGCCAGCTTCGCCCTTGAGTCGCAGGTTGTTCTGGATCTCCTCGAATCCTTTTATGGTATCCAGAGCCTCTGATGCTTCGCCGCCCATCAGCTTTACAGCGCTACCGAAGCTGTACACCGCATTCATTGAGGTGCGCAGGTTCTGCGTGGACATGGCTAACTTGTCGACGCGATCTGATACGCCGATGATCGCGCTTGCAGAAAAGCCAAAAGCACCAACCAATGCGGCAGAAATACTGAGCGCCCCAGACTTTATGTTGCCAAGACTGGTGTTGATCTTCTTGTCGCCCGCCTCCAGGGCTTTGGTGTCCCAACCTATGCCGATCAGGAATGACTTTAGAACCTTACTGGCCATTCGTGATTGCCTCTTTTTGTTCCCACAGTTCGTCCATGGCTTGGTTAAAGCGCTCGACGCTGGCTAGGGAGTGGGTTCCGTCTTCAAGTTGCGCCCAGGTGCACAGCGGCGGGCAAACGCCAACAATCCCGACACAGGGTCGCATCAGGAACCAATTTACTGCGCTGCGCTTTCCGCGCCCGGCTGCCCTGGGCTTTTTGCGCCGCTTGGCAGCCAGTCGAAAAAATCGGAGAGGTTCCAGCGCAGCAGCTCGGCCAGCAGTTGGTTGTACTGCACCATCTTGCCGCCGAAGTCGGCCACGGTGACCGCGCGCTCGGTGCCGTTGATGAACACCCGGGTCATGAGGATCTGCACGACCTGAGCCTTCACGTCCTGGCGCATCGACATGAACATCGAACAGAGCACCTGGTCATCGACCTCAATACCCGCCTGCGCGGCCGTGGCGAACCGCTCCAACACGGCGCCGGACAATAGGGACATCAGGCGGTCCTGATCGACAGCGCTGGCCATGGCGGCGTTGTACTGCACGCCGCCGATGGTGAATGGTTTCACGCTCATCTATCAGCCCCTTGTCGCTTCCCAGATATTGAATTGCATCGTGAACTGGTCATCCGTGATGGTTGATCCGGCCCGACCGCGCTGGCCGTCGTTCACGATGACGCCTTCCGAACCCAGTGCCGTTTCCAGCGTGCCGATCTGGGTGAAGGTCAACGTGATGTTCGCGTTCGAGTTCAGCAGGCCTTGCACGTATGCCGAGTCGGACGAGCCCGGGTTGAGGTAGACGTTCACCTCGCGGCCAGGGTTTTGACGATCGAGGCGGACGGCGTTACCGCCCTGCCCCCGGCGCAACTGGCTGCGAGGGTCAATCGGCGCATCCGTGTACGGGGTAGCGGTGTCGCCCCAGTCCTGGATCTGCCGGCCATTGATGGTGACGACGGTAAGGTCGTTCGAGAAATTACTCAGGCTCATGGGTCACCTATCAATAAACGTCGAGGTCGACATCAACGATGTGGATTGCGCCGGCGCGGAACAGGCGAATGCGAAGTGGTGCGGACTTGCGGGCGTTACGGTCGGCATCCGACAAATCGAGGATGTCCTCGGGCTTGGTCAGGATCTCGAAACCGATGGTGTACTTCTCAAGGCCGTCGTCCGGGTCGATGTAATTACGCGGGCCAAGGTAGCCATTGTTGATGAACTGCTGCATGGTCGCCCGGGCGGCGCCGATCAGCACTGCCTGACCGACAGGGGTTTGGGCAAGCTTGGTGGTCTGGTTCGCAACCGCGTTGTAGAGCGACGTGGTTAGGAAATTCACGCACGCGTCGAGGTTGATCACATCATCGATGAATTCGCCGTAGGTGCTGTGCGTCATCGTGTTCAGCCAACGGCCCGAATCCGTCGAACCCTGGTTGTCTACAACGGTGTAGAAGACCGCCTTTTTCTTGTCGCTCTGCATGGCGGTGTAGGCCGTGCCGGACAGAGACTCAGCGATAACGCCAGGGGATTTCTTGAATTCGCCGGTGATGGTCGAGCGGTCGGCGCTGTAATTCACCGCGGCGAAGTGCTTGGCCAATGCCGACCCGGAGTACGGGTCGGTGGCGTGTGCAGCGGTGTATACGTGCCGGAAGCCGGCAGAGGTCAGCTGGGTAGCAATGTCGTCAACATCCACTGGGTCGCGTATCTCGGTAGCCGAGGCGCCAGTCTGGCTGTCGATAAACATGCTGGTGTTGTCTTCGCACCACTGGGCGATAGCCAGCACGTCAGCTTTGACGGCCAGGATAGGCGCCGTCCACATGGTCCAGTACCACCAGAGCAGGTTACGCGCCTTGTTCAGGGTCGCCGCACGGGTCGCATCGGCGGTGGCCACGCCATACACCTTCAGTTCGCGAGTAGCGGGCGTGCCGCCAAGCCAACGCTGGGCCGCCTTGTAGGTCTCAGTAGTGTCGGCGAAGTCTTCAGACAGCGCGACCAGCGTGAAATACGTCCGGTACGTATCAGGCGCGAAGCCAACCGGCAGTTCGAGCTGCGGAGCGAACAGCATGGCGCTGGCAAAGTTCGCATTGCCCAGGCCGGCCGGGCTGATCCGGGCATTAATCCGGATGATGTTGGTAGCTGGATAGCTCACTGTGCTAGCTCCAATGGGTTATGTGGGGTCGACTTCCACGGTGAAGGTCTGAATGACCTGCGCTTTTTCGTTCTCGAGTGCCACGGTGGCGCTCAGAATGTTGTTGATGGCCGGCAGGCTGCTGGTTTCGTACATCAGGCGGATGGTGATCTGCGCCCGCTGCTCAAAGTTGGCCGACTGGAGGCTGGTGAGGTTGTTGACGGAGTCGGTGCTGCTCCAGCCGATCTTGGCCTTGAACAGCATCATGCTCACGTCGGGCCTCTTGTTGGCCTGCTTCAGGCGCTCGGCGTACATGATTGCCTCGCCTCGGTAGAAGTCGACGCTGCATGAACACATGATCTGCGCCCGGACATCCACCTCTACCTGGTTGCCAGGGATATCGCGGGAGACGATGTTGGCCTGGCCGCGCTCGCTGATGGACTGCCGTGGCGTGATCGTTGCGTACGCGCCCGTAGGCGCAGGCATGCTTCCGGGGCCTGCCTGATCTGCTAGCAGGCATTCAGGCACGCCGGTTGCTAGCATCACTATCGGTCGAAGCTTCTTGAACAGTTCTTCGTTGGTCATGCTGGGCCACCTGACTGGTTGTCGATGCGCATGACGAGGACTTTGCAGTAGTTGCGCCAGCACCGGTTATCACACTTGACCGCCTTCCACTGTTGCCCCAAGAACGCCCAGGTACCGGTCTGGTCGATCAGCTGCATCTCGCCCTGGTTGATGTATATCCGTCGGACGTCGGTGATTCTCTCGCCGCCTTGGCGGATGAAGTCGACCTCTCGATCACTGGCTGGCTGGATGTTTACGACGTACGGGCTCGTCTGTGGCACGCCCGGCGTCCAGATGCCGTCTACCCACTGACCACCTACGTCGACCGTTCGACTGGCCTCGACACTGACAAACACCAGGTCGATCTGGCCTTCCATGTTCAGGCTCATTCAAGACCCTCCGATGCGGGACCGATAGACACTTTGTGCGTGATCGACTGGCGCAGCGCGCCGGTATCAATGAGGGGGTTCGAACTCTTCTTCTTGCGAATGGTTGATGCGGCGTTCGGTGGCGTTTTCAGCTCGGTCATGTAGACCTTCACCGCACCCGCCGCTACGAGGCCGACCATCTCCAGGATCTGATCCATAGATAGCCCGGCCTCCATGCCGTCCTGAATTGTCAGCAGCACCTCGGGAGTGGCCTTCGCAACACCTGGCTCGAGCCATGGGCGTGCTGGAATCTTGATATCATGGGCCGGCGTCTTGCCCAGCTCCATGTAGCCCTTCCCTGTCTTCAGGAATCGGACCTCATCACGGTCGGCTGCAGCCTTGCTGGCATAGCCGTAGGATGTTCCGCCCGGGTGCTTGATGTTGGCGCCGAACTCGTTGATCGCACCGAGGCTGGCCATTGTCAGATCATCCGACTCGACGTTGCCGGCCTCTTCGTGGATGCCGATCAGGACAACCTTGTTCGACTTTAGAGCGCTGAGCTCCTTTGCCAATTCGTCCTGCAGTTCCTGAAAGCCAATCAGCGTTAAATCGATCATTCAGACCGCCTTGGCGCCCATCCCGGCGCGCTTCTTGAGCCTGTAGAACTGCTGTCCGTAGTTGGTGTAGGTCAGCCAGTCGGTGCCGGCGTCCATCATCTGGGGTACGCGGTAGGCGATCGATTCATCACCTACGGACTTCTGGGCCACGTTGAGACGGGCCTCGGAGTTGGGTGTGCCGCCGGCGCCGAGCGTGGCAAAGTTGGTCGCCAGCCAATGCGCCGCGAAGTACTGCATGCCGCGCCACTTGAAGTTGTCGCAGGTCAGCTCGAGGGCGCCCCAACGGCTTGAGCCAGTCTCGGTGCCGGCCTCGCAAAGGGCCTCAACGATGTATTCGTCGGGCCACTTCACCGGGTCGGCGAACGCCTTAAACACTGGATTGCTGCGGAAAGCCGCAATCATCTCGGGGGTGATAACCACGTTATTCCCCTTGGCGACTGGTCAGCAGTTTGCATACAACTTTCGCTGCGCGAATTGAGGGGATCTTCCCTCGCTGCGTGAAGCTTTGGAGGTCGCCGACCTTTTTGAACTCAAAGCCGGGGCCAGTGATAACTGCCACGTCACCGTCAACAGCTGCTTTTATGCTCATGTCGTCGACCTCGTTATGAATAAGTGGGCGCCTGGCGCCCGGGTGTCACTCGGCCTTCGAGGCCTTGGCGATTTCTTCCAGCAAGCGAGCCTTGCCCCAGGTCTTGTTGACCCTTACGCCGGCTCGGCCTGCCTGTTCGCGCAGGGCTTCGATATCGTCGCCGCCTTCATCATCGTCTTCGCTTTCCAGCTCATCAGCGCCAACGCGGCGCAGGTCGCCGTTCTTCAGCAGAGCCTTGACGAAATCGATCTTGGCCACCGCGTCCGGCACTTCGACCGCTGGGTTTTCGCCAGGCAGGATCGGGTAGCTGGTTTCTTTGTCGTCCACCAGGTGGTTGATGGTGATCAGTCGTGCTGCTTCGTTCTTCAGGAACATGTCGAATCCTCGCCCGGAGTCATTGGCCGCCGCCCCGGGCATAGCGGAGGCGGCCGTGGAACGGCTGGTTAGAACTGGTCGCGATACGCGCCAGAGAACGGGTAGCGGAACTCGACGCCGCTGATTTTGTACTCACACGGCACGTTGACCTTGAGATTCACCATCTGCGGCGCCAGAGAGCGCCACGGGATCGGAACCTGCATCGCCAGGTTCTCGTCGTTCAGCTCGTAAGCAACGATGCGGTCCTTGCTGCCGTTGGACACGCCTGCGGCTGCCAGTTGGGCAGCGGACAGCTGCAGGCGGCTGAAGATGTTGATCGGGCGACCGGTCAGCGCGGTGAACTGGTTGTTGGTGCGGAAGTACTCGAGGATCGTCTTGTCGGTGATGGTGCCCATCCGCTTGTTCGAGATGAACGCGAAGCGGGTAGCATCCAGGATTACCGTATCAGGCAGGTGAACCGTTGCCGAGTTGATGTAGACATCAACCAGGATCTTGTTCAGGTCGGCAACGATCTGGTCACCGGTGGTGGCAGCGTTGTACCAGTCCAGGGTGGAGTTCGACAGCGCCAGGTTCGGGTTGTTGAACAGGCCGGTCATGCCGCGAGTAGCATCACCGAAGTAGGCCACACGCTGGGTGTGCTCCTGGGCGCCACGGAAGGCCAGCTTGGCCTTGGAGCTGTCCAGCGGGATGCGCAGGGCCTGAGACTTGCGCAGCTCGTCCAGGCTGTAGCTGTACTTGTTACCGGCGTAGCCAATAGGCACAGAAGACTTGTTGGCGTTCAGCGTTACATCCGGCAGGTCATCAGCGCTGGCGCCGATGAATTTGCCCATGGTCACGCCGTCGTAGCTGATGTAGTCCCACTGATCAACCCACTCTGGCAGAGTGGTGTCGACCGGGATCAGCTCCATGTAGTTGATGGCGGCGTACTTGGCCTCGTAGATGCGAGATTCCAGGCTCGCCAGCTGGCTGATGTAGAACGCCAGGCCATCGTCGAGGGTCGGCAGACCGTCATTGAAGGTCACTTGATACGCATCGCGGCCAATCTGGTGCGCGATAGCGGCATCGATGGCTACGACGATTTTCTTAAGCTGAGTCATGTCGATTAGCCCCCGACCTTCAGAGAAATTTTAGCCAGTGCGCCGGCGCCGGCGGTGCTGACCCACTTGGCGTTCGGGATCAGGACTGCCAGAGTGGCGGCGGCGCCGACCACGTTGGAGAACTGGCCCTGGTTGGTACCGGTGCCGTCGCTGACTACCAGGTAGACCGGGTCATCCTTGGCGACCGCCACCCGGGCGGTTACCCAGATAGGCGCCATGGTCTCGACGGTCATGTCGCGCTTGGCGACAGCGCCAAATACGTCGGTCGAGGTGTAGGCACGGTTCAGTTCGCGCTTCACGACGCCGATGAACTGGGCAGCGGTCGATGCGGCTACCGGCAGCTTGGCGCCGTCGTCACCGTCAGTGACCACGCCCAGGCCGTAGGCGATGTTGACGGTGCCCTTGTTGACCTTGGAGACGCCGTTTGACACTTCGCCATCAGCGACCATGCCCGCGTACGCGACGCCGTGGTTGATTGCGTTACCACCTTGAACTGGCATGGTTAGGCTCCTTTCTGTTTGTGGGCGCCGGACAAGCTTTGCTTGTGCGCCTGGTAAGGGGTCGGGGCGGCGTCGGTGGTAGAGGCCTGGGTCGACGCGCCGTCTTTGGCCAACTGCGCGAGCTGAGCCAGAAGGGTCGCGGCATCACCGGTGGGCATCTTCGGCTTCTTGTTGCCGTTCTCGTCCTTGTCGTCTTCTTCGTCTTCGCCCTTATCGGACTCAGCGTCGAAGGCGCACTCAACATAGCCGGCTGACTTGTCCGACCAGTCACGCTTCGGCAGGGCCACGGCCAGGGCGGCACGCTTGATCTCGATTACGTCGAGGCTGTCACAGGTGAAACCGTCGCCGGCGACCTTGCGCGCCATGGCCTGGGTGGCGCTGATTGCCTTGACGCGCTCGCCAATTGCGACATCGCTCGAAGCCTTGCGGGCCTCGGCCAAGTCTTCGGCAGCCTTGTCCGCGGTAGCCTGGGCCTTATCAGCCTTGGTTTCCGCATCGGTGGCACGCTTCAGCAATCGGTCGAACGAGTCGGCGACCACTTGGGCGTTCGCAGGATCAGCAACATCAACGCTGCGCCCGCTATCGGTGGTGATAAGTACAGGCATTGTGTTGCCTCCTGGGTTGTGGTCGAAGACGCGAGCGATGCCGCCCGCCCTCGCTTTGGTAACCACCGCTTGGTGGTTGATGATGATGTTGCGCTGGGTGTACTCGTAGTCCTGGCCGTCGGCAGTGGTGCCTGGTCCGTAGACGTATTCGGCGGTGTAGCCGGCGGACAGTTCGCACTTGCCAGCGTTGATGTCGTCGATGGTTTTCTGATCCTTGATGATCAGATCGCAGACAACGAAATCACCGTCTCGCCGACCCGCGCCGCGCACCTCGCCAACGGCCACCGCCTTGTAGTTCTTCGCGGTCACCAGATCCTTGGGGTGGTCATTCGTGACCGTCGCGCCGTCGTAGGTGCCCAGGGAGGCATCGTTGAACACCTCCTCTTCCGGCCGGTACACGCGGACAATGCGATTTGGGTCACCATCGAGGCCAAGCTCGCGGGCTAGGTACTCTTGAATCCCAGTGCGCGCGACCCGGCCCGGCACCTTGAGGAACCCCTCGTCGGTGTACTCTCGACTGGTGATGCGGTGGCTGACACGGTCGAAGACCGTACAGGTGGTCATTACTGCTTCGCCCATGCGAAGAGTGCGTCGGAATGCTCGTCGTCAACCGGGCGCACGCACGCGTAGGTGCGATGCTCGTTACCGTCGAGGCTTCGGCCGTCTTCGGTATCCGGTAGAGACTTGATGTTGGCCAGGTCGCCCGGTGTCATCTGCACGGAAATATGGAAGCCGTCGGTGTCGAATTCCGACTCGGCGCCGGTCTCGATGCACTTAACCTTGATTTTCATGATCGTTCTCGTCGCTGGATGAATTAGCGGTAGACGCCCGGCGCTGTTCTGCCTGCGTCTTGGTTGGCCTTGACCTCGCGTGCGCTCACTGGGCGCGCGATGCATCGGCACTGATAGTCGGAGCCCGGCTTGATCGGGACGCCCTTGTCGCTCAACGGGAGGTTGTCCCAGCGGTAGATGCCCTTCCCGTATGCGGTGACCTTCTCGTCGATGGCGCGGTGCCTGGTGCGGACGCGCTCATCATCGGCATCAACCCACTGGAAGTACTCAAAGCCGGCGGTCGTCTGCTGCTTCTCTGCCAGCTCGCCTTGGATCTTTGAGGTTTGGTCGCGGGCGATCATCTTGGCTCGGCGCTGCGTCACGCCGTACTGCTCTTGCAACGCCTTCTCGATGTAGCTGGGCCGCATGCCGGCGCGCATGTTCGCCATCACCTGCGTCTGCACCTCTTCCAGGTACTTGCCAGGGATGGACTTGATCAGCTGGACGTTCTGTTGCGCCGAGGCCTTGAGATAGTCCTGAAGCACTTTATTGCCACTGAATACGTCGATGCCGACCGATCGCTTCATGTCCCGCTCGGACTTCTTAAGGGCGGCTTGCACGAAGTCTGCGGCAATACGCCCGGCGCCCGAGCCGAAATGCTCCGACTGCCACCGTTGGACGAGGCGTCCCATGGTGCTTAGGATCAGGTCAGACCAGGCATCAGTCGTTACCACCGCGTCCTGCGTGTACTCCGGCGCCAGTTGGCGAACCAGCGGCATGAGCTCCTTGCTGATCGACGCCTTGACCTGCTTCACCAGCCGCTGCAGCTTGGCGTTGTACTGGATGCCGATCATGTCCATGAGTCATGGCTTCTTTGGCGGGTAGCAGATAGGCATATTCAGCTCTATGCGGCGAACTGGCGCCAAGTTCAGCGCTGCGTCACGGCTATCGGCGCAACCAGAGCAGAAGTAAAAACGGGCTCTTGGCATATGCTCAGTGGTTGTGAGCCACCCCGACTCGCGCCGGAACTCGTCGCCACACTGATGGCACGATACCCACGTGAATATCGGCCATACCCGTACAGCGCGAACAATCATTGGCTTGCGCTTACTCATCGTCATTACCTGTAGGCGGGTCGTTGAACATGGTCAGGTCCTCGTCCTCTTCCAGCGCGGCGATCTTCTCGTCGTCGAACTGGTAGAGCTCTTCGGCCTGTAGTCGGCGCTGGATCTGGCTGGTGGTGACGATGCCGCCGTCCTTGTAGAGCAGGTCGGTCTCTGCCTTGGCCTTGTTGGCGGTGGCGATCTGCACCGCGTCAGGCTGCTTGAACGGGTTCCAGACGTAGTTGAAGTCGTCGAGCCAGCGGCCTGTCGCCGAGCGCACCATCACCTCATCGAGCTGGCGAAGGCCGGGGTCGATCTGCGTCAGGCGTCTCGAGGAAAGGTGGTTGTAGTAGTTGGTGTCGTCGCCCTGACCGTCGTTGCCCAGACCCTTGGCAGACTCGCCGAACAGACGCGTCACTGGGATACCAGCGGCACCGGCGATCCAGGTCATGAGCAGGTCGAGCACCGGCGCCACCCCGGACAAGTCCAGGGTCTTGCGGTCATAGGTCTCTTCGTCGTCCAGCAGCGCCAGGTTGATCGAGGACTTCATCATGCTGAACAGGGCGTAACGCGCCGTGATGGCGTCGTCCTGATCACTGGCCAACTCATCAGAGAGGCCGACACGCTTGATGATGTCGACGTTCGCTTCCTGCATCAGTTCGGCGATGCCGTCCTTGCTGGCTACGATGTCCATCACGTCGTCGAGGCACTTGCGCAGCTCTGAGTCGCCCCAGCCCTGCGTCTGCGCTCGCTGGCGGCGCGGCAGCTTGGCACCGGCGAACCGGGCGAAGTGCGTCCAATGTATCTGCTGGGCACCGGCCGAAATGGTGTAGAACTCCGGCTGCAAGTAGTTGGCGGCCAGGATATTGGTTTGGTTCAGGTCCATCGCCGTCATGTCGAAGCGGTCGATCACCAGCAGGCGGTACAGATCGCCCTTCTTGATCTTCTCCGGCTTTAGCGGCTTGGTCAGGTCCTGGTTGGTCAGCATGAGGATGCCGGCGCCACCATACAGGCGAGCCCAGCTGGTTGCCTCGCTGACCATGGCCGGCAGTTGCAGGCGGTCTTCCTCGGCCCGGATCACGTCCGCGTCGTCGCACTTGAGGGTGCGCCACTCGCGGGTCATGTCCTCGGCCGGGTAGTCCACGATCGCCCGGGCAAGCCAGCTGGTCTGGTATGCAGCGTCCAGCTGCTGAAAATCGTTCAGGAACCCGTATTGGAACTGGTTGTGGGACCGCTTGGCCTTCTGGGTGCCCAGGCCGGACACGACGTTTACCAGTCCATCGCTGGTTTGCTTCGTGCCGGCGTTGTATTCCACCAAGGCCCGACTGAGGGCCTTGCCCAGCTTTTTGTTTGCTGGCACTAAGCCCTTCTTGCTCATGGGGTCACCGATTTGGTTATAGGAGATCGCGGATTGAGCGCTTGCCTTTGATGTAAACCTCGGACAGAGCGTCGATCATCACGTCGGTCTGGTCGTCGTACTTGTGGCTGTCGTCGGCAGTGAACGAGGCGACTTCGCACACGAACTCGTAGTTCTGGCTGTCGTCGTAGGGCAAGCACACCAGCTTTGCAGCATGGAAGCCTTGAACGTCGAGTGCCCGAGTCAGCTTGTCGCGATCCCGAGGAACCGGCGTCACCTTGAGCGGTAGGCGCTTTTCCATCTCCTGGATCAGCCCGGTACCGCTCGATTTGTCCTCGACGTAGACCCGCCGCAGGATGCCGTTGGCCTTCCCGTTCTTGGCCCAGGCGCCTTTGACAAACGCCTCGAACTCACGGCGCAGCGTCTTGGCGTCCATCCGCCCACGCTTCATACCAACCCGGTAGATGCGGCCCTCGGCCACGCCCCACTCCGCGAACACAGTCCAGTCGTTCCAGGTGTTGGTCTTCTGGGCGGTGTCGGCAGTGATGAAGCGGTAGTCGAACTTGTCCGGTAGAGGCAGATCGGCCCCGGCATCCACGTCGCCGTAGTACTGGAAGTCATCAGCCGAGAATATCCCTCCGTCCAGCGTGTCGGGGTCCTGCATGTATTGGCTGCTGAAGGTGTACGGGTGAGCCGTGCGGAGTGCGATCAGGTCGTGAACGCTCTCCTTGGCCGGCCAATACGACCAGTAACCGTCTACCTGCTCCGACCCGCACAAGCTCTTGATGCAGCGCTCGCGGATGCCGTCAGGCAGTGAGTCGATGTATTCCTGATTGACCAGGGCCGGGATCTTGATGTGCAGATCGATCTTCAGGCCCATGCCACCCGACAGCAGGAACGCGGTCGAGTCATCGATGTGGCCGCGCTGCTGGATCGCCACAAACGGCGTGCCGCTGTGCGCCTTCCGGCTGCGCAGGGTGTTCACCAGGCGCGTGTGCGACTTGCGGCGTTTCGCCTCACTGAAGAGGTCGTCGATCTTGTCCCAGTCATCCGCCTGGATGTGGCCGCTGTACTCGTCGCCCATATAGCCGCCGCGAACACCGGTGATCTGGCCGCCACTTGAGCGACTGAACAGTTGGTGTACGCGCTTACCTTCTTTGGCGAGCGTCCAGTCGTCTACCTTGTCCTTCTCGATATCGAAGGGGTAGAACTCGCGGAACTCAGCAGACTTGACCAGGGCGCGGCTGCGCTCGCTGTTCTCATCTACCAGGCTCTTGGAATAGCTGGTGTTGAGGATTCGCACCCGGCGGTGCTTGACCATCGTGTAGACAGGCAGGTGAACAGACCAGAACTCGGTCTTGGTGCCGCCTGGCGGGATGTTCACGACGATGTTCTGCGCGTCACCGGCAAGCATCTTGCGGGCGGCATAGTCGAAGTAGTGGTGGTGCCAGTTCGTCCTGAAGCTGTCGCCCTGTGTGATGTTGAACCACAGGCTGGTGAAGGCCAAAGGGCTATGCTCGCCCGCCGCGACCAAGGCGGAGCGCTCAGCGTGGCTCAGCGCGTCCCACTCGATCGGTTTTATAGCCATCAGTCCACCAGCTTGTTTACCAGGGTGGCGATGAGCGATTGATCAACAGTTACCCGTCCAGATTCGCCAGCGGGCGGCTTATCACCTTCAGCCTCATCAAGATTGAACGCCTGGCGCTCAAGCATAACGAGCGTCTTCAGCGTGTCGGCCAATTCCTTCATGGTCTTGGTTCGATTCGGAAGAGCGCTCATCTTGCTGGCAAGCTTCAGGACATCAGACATCGCGTCGCCGTCTTCGTGGTCGCCATCCTTGAGCTGATCAATCAACTCCCTGATGGTGCCCTGCTCATCCGTCAGCGCCTCTAGCTCATCCAGCAGCTTGTTGGTGAGTCGACGCGACCGACCAATGTCAGCGCGGTGTGCGATCCGGACATCAGCAATGACCTGGGCATTTGCATCAACAATGCCTTTCTCGGTTAACGCTCGTTCCTTGTTAACCTCGCTGTTAACCACCTGGTTGTTAACCAGCGCATCAGCCTTGGCTTTGATCTTCCCTGCAAGGTCGCGCGTCCATCCGTCACGCTTGGCGCGCTTGTGGATGGAGACATGGGACACGGTGCAGGTTGTTGCGATCTCGCGCACTGACAGCACGCCAGCCCTGTAGAGCTGCTCGATGCGCTCCCAGTCGGTGGGTTGCTTGTCGGTCATGTGAATCCCTTCGCGCCACGATTTGGCGCATTCGAAAACGTGGCGCGGATTAACTGGCCGGGTCATCCGGCTTGTCGTCTGTTCGCAGAGCTGGCTGCTGAATCACCCTGACGACTGCAACCCCGATACCGAGGATCATGTTCACCGAGGCGAAGATCAGCGGGTCTACCGCGCCCTGGAAGGCGGACCAGCCAGCGGCGGCCGCATTGAGGGCAACACCGATGATTGCCAGTTGCACACTGGTCATGCGCCAGAACTTTCGCCATTCAGGGATTAGATTCATGGGGTGTCTTCGCTGCCGGTAATTTCTCCAGCCTTTCGGCGTAGAGCTTCCATTCATCGCGACTCTTCCGGGCCTCTCGCAGTTGTCGAGCCAGTCGCTCAGACGGTGCGCAGTTCGAGGCGGTGAGGCCGGATACCGTGTAGGTGATCTGGGGTGGCGGAACATGCTTGGTCGTGCACCCGGCAATCAGGAACATCACGATCAGCAAAATTCTCATTTTGGGCGTCCGTTCTTCACCAGGTCGCGCAGGCTGTCACCTACCTGCTGGATTTGAAACTCTTGCCGTTGCGAGTTGATGCGGAGGGAGTCGACGAACTTGTCGGTCGACTCCCTCGATCGCTCCAACGATTCCACCCTCTGGCCGATCAGGGCCTGATTGGTTTGGTAGGCAGCCAACTGCACCTGGAGCGAACCAAGCGAGCTGACCACATACGCAAAGGCGCCTATAGCGGCAGCCGACAGAACCGTCTGCAGTATCGGCACGGCAACCTTGAACGCCGTGCTATCTGCAATGCGCGACACTTCTGTCATAGGGGGCACCAGGGAATTAAAAGGGCCTCATTAGGGTGAGGCCAAGATGCAGCAAGGAGCACCTGGAATTCAGGCAACAAAAAACCCGGCGCGGTGGCCGGGTTTCGATCTGCATTAGAAATTACTTTTGAACTACAGCCATTCCTTTGTCGCCGATCTGAAGGGCAAGTCGGCTCAGATAGCCATCACCGTAATCGACTCGCCACTTATCTGCCTCATGATCTTCATTAGGCAGAACGACCACAATACCAGTCTCTCCGGTTGGGTGAACAATCTTGTCACCCTCATGGATTTGAGATCCTGCGTAATCTTTCCAAGGCGCTTGAAGTGACATTTTTTATGAAATCCTTGCGAGTTGCCGAAGGCAAAACTCTAACAGTGGCGAAATCATGCCATGAGCCGCACGGGAACGCAATAGGCCCTCATGCGGCCTCGCGCATTTCGTAAATTACCGCCGCTACGGGGCTGAGTGCTCGGCGGTCTAGGTCCTCGCAGCAATCGAAGATCAGCTGCAGTACACCACCCCAATCCCGCTCCCAGTTGCACGACTCGAGCCGGACGCCATGCACCTGCCACAACCACGCCCGGAACTTCTCGGCGTTGGCCAATGGGTCCTCGTTGGCAGACTGCCCGCCCTGGTGCATGTAACGGTAACGACTCATCACCCCCTTCACCACATACTCCAGCTTTTCGCGCTTGGCTGCTGTCATGCGTGGCGACTTGCCGACCACCATCAGGAACACCACCTCTTCCGCAGCCTCGCGAATGTCGTCGCACTGATCAGCGGCGTACATGAAATCACCGAAGACGCGGATCTGCGGGTGCAGCCGGGCGATTGCCGATTGGATATGCCCGGCCAGGGCGCCGTGCACCGCGTGGTTTGCCGTGGGGCCCCGCTCGGTGTTCTGCACCACCACGCCCAGCTGGACAACGTCAGAGGTCTGGCCGGGGGCCGGGTTGTACTTGCAGTCATGCCACGCCTGGCGCGCTGAGTTGATCTTCATGCTGCCTCTCCCCTCTTCAGCTCTTTGGACATTGCTCGGTATTTGGTCTTGATGGCCTTGATCTCTTCCACGGTGTACTTGCATGGCGCGTGCAGCCCCTCAAGCCAGGACACCTTCTCTTCGCCGATGCGCTGCACCAGGCGGATGCGGTACTCCACGGCGTTGCCGGAAAGGTTGCGGTTGCACTTCACGCACTGGCGGTGAATGTTCAGCGGCTCGAAGCGCAGCTCTGGACAGGCGCCGACAGAGCGGTAATGCCCAGCGTCCCAGCGGCTGCCGGTCATCAGGTCGTTGTCGTTGGGCGATGAGTCGCAGCTGATACACGGAAGGTGCGCGTCACGCAGACGCACGTACTCGTTTACCGCGGCCTGGGCTTCGCGCAGATGATCCGCGCGGGACTTAAGCTTCTCCTTGCGCACCTTGATTTCTTTGCGCTCGATATCGGCCAGGGCCTTGCGCGCCTTCGGCTCATGTCGTGGCGCGTCGATCATTGCGCAGGCCGGACTGCACACAGCCTGACCCATCCGCGAAGGGACGAATGAGGCCCTGCACGTAGCAACGCGGCATTTCTTCGGCTTGGCAGGCTTCCGTTCGATGGTCATTGGTACACGCTCCCAGCCTGTCCAGGCGCATTGCTGTCCGTGCATGCCAGATCATGGTCGCTTGCCTTGGGGCAGCGTTTGCAGCCACACACAGGGCACAGAATCATTCTGGTGGATGAGAGCGGCAACCACATGGAGCCGACCTGCTGGCCCAGCTTGTGCTCAGCAATACACCGATGGCATTCGCATTGTTGATGGCTCATCAGTAGCGCCCTCCCCAATTGTCCTTTTGTGTCCAGCGCACCTGGTGCTCGGCGCCGAAGGCGTGAACCCACTCGATCAGCTCGCCGCACTGCTTCACGGTGAGCTTGCTGGTTCGCTCGTAGATGACGTCGAAGCCGTTGCCGTCTACCGCCGGAATCATCTGCGGCTGGTCGCCAGACTCGCGCAGCCAGGCGGCCGTCAGCAGGCGCTTCCAGATCAGGACGTTCCACTTCTTCCCGGCGTGTTCGACCTGGGCGGCGATATCGGCCAGCGCCGCGTGCAGCGCCTTGTTCTGCTCCCCGCTGCGGTCCACTTCGGTGATGGCCAGCTTCTTGGGTTTTGCGAGATCCAGCCCGGCGATGTACCCCATGGCCTTGTTGCGGTCGGATTCGTTACGAATCTGGAGGCTGGTCATTTGCGCATCACCTTTTTCCAAAGCTGAGCCGCCGGATACAGGATCGGGTACGTCAGCGGCAAGGTCACGATCAGCAACGCGGCGCCGAGGTCAGCGAAAGCGAACCCAAGGTCCCGACAGTAGGACGGGAAGCCGGTGAAGGTCTTCTTGTACAGCCTCAGGAATTCCTTCATGACTGCTCTCCCTTGCCCATGGCGGCGTCGATTCGCTCAACCGTGACGCGCCAGTCGCCAATTTCCCTGTCGCCGATAGTTACACCCTCCTCGGTGACTACGCTGCGGCCTGAATTCAGTTCACTAGCAACACTGATCAGGACTCGCGAGCATGCCGACCATATCGCTGCGCCCCCTTCATCAGCTAGGAGCTGATCCCCTGCGTGCTTCACGCTCTTCCATTTTTCCGCATCCTTGCGCAGCGCCTCGATCTCAGCCAATTGCAGGATCTCGCGCTCAGTTGAACGAGCAACCTCCGCCTTGAGTCGTTCGGTTTCGCCGAACAACTGGTCGTTCTCGGCCTTGAGCCGGTCGCGCTCGGCGATCAGGTCTCTGCAGTCCTGACGCAACGAGTTAATAGCCCGCATATGGGCGCCGTCATTCAAACGGGCATTTTCTGCAATTAGTGTCAGGATCGCGGCAGGGTTGGCGGCAGCAATGAATGCCTGATTTGAAAAATTCTGAATGATGTCGTTCGGTCGGCGCGCATACATCGAAACCATACCGATATGGCGGTCTTCAGCATTGATGCTGCCTTCGTGGTGAGAGTTGTCAGCCATCCATGGGCCAGGCGTAGCAGCCTCGGCCAACCGCTTCAGTTCGGTGTAGTCGGTCATGTCCGCTGCTCCTGAGTCTTGTTCTTGCCGAACTTGGCCATCAGCAATTCGCGGGCTGACTTGCCGTCGGCTGGGATGCCTTGCTGGAGGATTCGCGCCTGGGTTTGTTGGTCGGCCAGTTCGTTGGCGAGTTCGAAGGCCGTCTTCTGGCTGTCGTGGCCGATGCCGGTGAGGATCTTGCCGTCCAGCGGCTGGCCTTCCTGGGCGCGGCGTATCACCACGGCGTAGTTGTGGTCGAAGCGCTGACGAAGCCCCTTGTCTTCTTGCTTAGCGGAACGCAAGTCGAAGATTCCGGTCTCGTTGGCCGCAATTCGCACGCCTTCATGGCTGTAGACGCCCATCAATGCCTCCACCCATGCGTCAGCGCTCGCTGGCAAGCCGAACGCTTCAGGTCCAGGCGTGCACCAGCCTATGAACTGGCCGACGCTTGGAGCGAACGGTGAGCCGCTTTTCCGGCACTGCTCGATTCCATAGCGGATCTGCTCCAACGTGCGGATGCCGGCGGCCATGAATCCCATCGTCCAGTTACGCATTGCGGCGGCCTTGGCCTTGTCGTCAGGCCATGCCTGCTTGTGGGCGGGGAAGATGGCCTGCAACTGACGGAACAGGCGCTCAACCACTTCACCGGTGGCGTCATCCACAACGCCCAACTGGGTGCCTGGCTGCGCCGGGGGCTGATAAGGGGCGGCGTTGCCCAGTGCGCGGACGGCGCCCGGGATCATCTGAGTGACTGTTTTCATAGGTCATCACTCGTATCGGTGCGCCACGACTGGTCGTAGAAGTCTGGGCCGTTGCCGACGTGCCTACCGCCCGCCACGACCTTCTCCGGGAACAGACCGGTCCAGCCATTGCTGATGGACTGGTTGATCACTGCGTCAGCGTCGTGGTGGCCTGCCAGGGTCTTGGCTTGCTTGGCACAGGTGGTGGCGGTCAGCGGGCGCTTGATCTCGGCGCGGTGCTGGCACCAGTCCTGCCAGGTCTGCTCGCTGACGCTTTCAGGCTTGGCGGTCACCGGATCAAACTTCACGGCCTTGGTGCGCGAGGGTGCTTTAGCGCCCGAAGGTTTTTCAGTCCTTGCTTGCTGTTTCAGTCCTTGCTCACCTTCAATACTTACTAGTGTCGGATTTGCCGGATACGGTTGAGCCGGAAGCGGTGCAGCCGTATACGGTAAAGCCGGAAGCGGTGATTCAGAGACGACATAGTGGGTTTCACCAAGCAAGCCAGAGCCCAAACGATCCTGTCGGCGCTGAACGTAGCCGGCGGTAATCAGCTCTTGCAGCAGGCCGTAAACGCCGTCACGCCCGGTAGGCTTCGAAGACTTTGAGGTCTCGTTGCGCAGGTGAGTGACGGACACCGCCCAGTGGTCAGGCTTGCCCAGGAGGAACACCAGCAAGCCACGGGCAGCCCAGCTCAGGCGAGCGTCCTCGCTGATTGACTTGCTGAGCATGTAGAAATTCGCCTCAGGTCGAGGCGCACGAATGATGCTCACGCGACACCCCGCATTGCCTTGTCGTGAGTGAACAGGCCGTCCCAGGTCTTCTTCATGGGAAGCTCGCCGGCCAGGTATAGGTCGTACAGGCGTGCGGCTCCCTTCCTCAGCAGGATTGGCGTGTAGGAAATGAAAGGTTCTTTGCCGTGCGGGGTGACTTCGACCTGGTGCTCGGTCATGTACTTATCGCGCGCGTAGGAGCCAACACGGTGCCGGGTGCCGGACTTGCTCTCGTTGTAGAGCCAGCTGCGCGACTCCAGATAATTACCCACCTGCATGACGTTGACCCCATTGAGGCCCTTGCAGAATTGGGTGTGGGTCATGCCTTCCTTGAACAAGTTCTCCATGGAGTGGATCTTGGTCGCCTGCTGCTCGACCTGGGCGGTGAGCATCAAGCGGGCCTTTTCAGACTCCATGGCGATCTGCAGGATCTCGATGGTCGAGAGCGGCTGCGGTTTTGGAGCTTGAGATTCCAGTTCCTGCCAGCGATCTACCAGAGCGGCGGTGAATTCCGGGCTGAGCTGCGCAACCACGACAAAGCTGTCGCGCTTGCAGACAAGGTACTCAGATGCCCGGCGCCCGAGGCTATCGAGGTATTCCCCCATTGGGGGAAGATCAATTACCGGCTTCCCGTTGGAATCAATACGGGCTGCCAGACGCTCGATGGACTGCTTCACTTTGTCGTGTCGAGAGCCGACGAGATCGGCAATCTCGCGCGACGACATTGTCCGCGCCACGTTTTCGGATATAGCAAAACGTGGCGCGGGATTATTCAGGGCCTGTACATCGGTGTTAGAGGTATGCATAATCGGCCTCACAGATTGTTTTGCTGTATGCAGTTAAAGAAGCCAGGCCGCGAACCTGGCTTTTTTGTGCCTGCGATTTGGGTTTATAGATTCGGGTCTTCATCAGGCCCTCCTTTTTCAGGCCCTAATACGGCCTTCAGCGGGTCACGCCTTGTTGTTGGTAGATGCCGGATTTTTCCGGCGCCCCTTGGCCTGGTCTTCTCGAAAAAACGCTCTGCTCCAAGCTCTGCGGCGTATTCGTCAGGCGTCTTGCCTGCTGCTTTCGCCAGTCGTTCAAGCTTTTCGTAGAGGCGCCCATCGATCCCGTGGCAGATCGTGGTTTCAGGCACACAGCCTCCTTCAGGGCCTTCAGGCCTGCATGTGTTTACCGGTAGCATTCGGTTCAACGATGCTTTCCAACTTCTCCTCGACGCACATGCGCACGAACACGGCCAGCTGCAGCTTGTGCAGGCGGGCCACGGCCTTTAACGCTTCGTAGGTTTCATCGTCATAACGGGACTTAATCTCCCGGTCTTTCAGGTGTCGTGTGTCGTCATATGCCATTGGTGAGGCTCCTTTGTTGAATGCATGCAAGGTGGTTAAGCGGCTGTTTTTTGAGACGGGAACGGACGCTGCTCTTGAGCCGACAAACTGCCGTCATCTTCGAGGGTCACGAAAACATCTCGGCCTACACGGATCGCTTTACTAAGTGCGCCCTGGGTGCAGCCGAGCATCTGGGCGGCCTTGGTATGTCCGTGCTCTTTGGCAAATTCGGTGAGTGTGATTCGGCGCATTGCGGCGTCCTCTACGTAGATTTCACCACAAGTATGACCGCCGGTATTGTTCGCAGTCAATACCGGCGATATTGGTTAAGCAAATACCGTGGGTAATACCATCAGCGAATGAAAAAAGACTCCCGACGGCTTCCGTTATCCGAATGGCAGCTGCAAGACAGCGCCCGACTGAAATCCCTGTTCCAGGCCAAGCGCGGGGAGCTCAAGCTCACCCAGGAAAAACTTGCTTCAGAGTTGGGTGACGGTGTCACCCAGGGCGCTGTCAGCCACTTCATGAACGGCCGAACCGCGTTGAGCGTGAATGCGGCGGTTGTATTTGCGAAAGCGCTCGGTGTGCCAGTTTCGGAGATAAGCCCAACGCTGGCGACCCAGATCGAAAAAATGTCTCAGGCGCTTCCTGGGAAATTCGCACAGCAGCCAACTGACGGCCGCACTCCTCCGCGCAGCTTCGATCTGAAGGATGAGCCTGGGTACACTGGGGTCCTACAGTTGACAGCGCGCGGCTCGACGGGAGGCGGAGATGACAATCCGCACGTAGAGATACGCGGCGTCATGGCCTTTAAGTCGGCGTGGCTCCGCGCCAACAACCTCAACCAAAAACACCTGGATGTAATCTACGCCAGCGGTAACAGCATGGAGCCGACGATCAATGATGGCGACGTGCTGCTGGTGGATGAGTCGAGGGTGGATCCGAAGGACGGTCAGATCTTCGCGATGCAGAGCGAATCGAAAGGCACGATCGTGAAGCGCCTGGTGAAGTCTGACTTCGACGGATGGATCATCCGAAGCGACAACCCTGACAAGGCGCGCTATGGCGATGAGACGCTGCGCGACGGGGAGATAAACGAGATCCGCATTATAGGGCGCGTCGTTTGGCGTGGCGGGATGCTATAGAAACAGAAAGGCCCGGACATGCACCGGGCTTCTTATTTGCGGCCTATTCTACTCGCCGAATATCAACACCAGACACATAGTCTGCCGCGCGATGCTTGGCCGCTTCCTCGCAGTTGATAACCCCACCAAGCCCACGAGCTACTTCCCACCCATCTATGTACAGCCTGTTGACCGCGATACTTTTGATTCCTAAAAAAGTCTTTACCGCTTCACCCGGTCTCATCCATCCACGAAAGTCGCCAGCGTTCATGCCGGACTTGAAATCCGTGCATCCTGATGACCATATAAAAGCGGCATCATCGTTGGCGTCCTGCTGCGTGTAGCCGAATGCTAACCCGGGCGCGCCAAGCATCGATAACACACCCACCATCGCAATCCGATTCATTGCTACCTCCACTCGCTGATTGGTCCGATTGTAGCAGCACTTCCCTCTCCATCCAGGCCGCTATTGAGCGGCCTTTTTTACCCCCAATGAAAAATACATGACCGGCGGTATTGACCACATACAATACCGGAGGTATTGTTCACCCATCGCAGCGACTTACCAGGGACTGCGAAGGGCCTCACAGCCCGCCGCTCTTTAACAGCACGGGAACCTCGCAGATCGATCCCCAGCAATGGGCACAGCGCGAGCAATAAATTCGATCTCCACGCCAGCTCTGGAACTGGCCGTGCTCACCAGATGTGAGTACGCGAAACCACGCAAGCCAGCCAGGAAGAACACCGGACACGAAATGTGTGACCTGGCCAAAGAGAGGACTCAGGCGCCGCGCGTGGTGGAGACAAAAGATTTCCTCGATGACCTTGGAGACAGGGTCATCCGGAAAATCAAACGGAGGAATTCACCATGGCTATTCGTAACGACAAAGGTCAGTTCGTCAGTACCCAGCAAGCGCTCGCTGCCGACCTTCAAGGCTTCATTGCTGACTGGACGCACTGGGCCAAGCAAGCGCTGCGCGGAGGTGACAAGGCGGAAGCCGCTCGCTGCATGGCAGAGGTTCGCGACTGCCGCCAGAAGCTGAATGCGCTGCAAGCATGACGGGACTTTTCACTGATGCACCTGACGACGGGTGCATTGGGAAAATCACCGGAGCACGACCATGAACAAAGAAGAGATTTATGACAGCCAGATCAGCCCGCTGATGCTGCAAATCATCGCAATCTGCAAAGCCCAGGGCATCGCAATGTTCGCCAGTTTCAACATCGCTCACGATGGAGAAGGCCCGGATGGCGAAGACTGCTCCAGCCTGACCTGCACCTCTCACCTGCCCGACGGCGATCAAGTTTTCGATGATCGATACAGCAAGTGCGCCGCAACGATTCGACGCGGAGCCTCGCAGTCGACGGTAATGCACATCACCACTCAAAACCCGGACGGCACCAAGACCATGACGGCGGCCATCTGAACAACCAGCGCCACGACAGCCCGTCGTTAACTGCCCGATCCTCTCTATGAGAGCGTATCGGATATAGCTCGGCCCTCTCTGTGATAGCAGGGTGGCCACCTTGTCCTGAGCCTGAGCGGATTTTTTCGCGGCGTAGACGGGCAACACTCGGAGGGATTCGAGCTATATCCGATGCGGAAGCGGTGTTGAAAGCTGGGTTGAACGCTTCGGCGGCCCTGGAGAAACACAGGTTAATAGGGCGCCAGCTTATGCGTGGTTAGCCTCTCCGAGCGGTCGTTCCGAAAGGGCCCGCTCTCGCCGGGATCGCGTCCGGCCTTTCGCATCACCCTTCCCCCACCTCTACCCGTCAGCACTCCCCGGCGCCCATCGGCAAACAGCCGTGCGTGAGTGTTGAGCGAATACAGGTGAACCCAAATGCGACGGAGCAAGCCATGAGCAAGCAGCCAAGCAAGATCCAATACGCCTACCAGTTATTCAAGCCTTCAAGCCTCGATGCCCATTTTGGTGGCGGGTTCAACTCTCGCGTTCAGGGAGTTGAGCTTGCTGATGCCATCGACGGCGCATACAAGGCCGAGCGCATGCAGGGATGGTACAAGGCCGACGAAATGATCCGCGACGGCAAGATCTACTTTATCCATCCGTTCCCGCACGGTCAGTGCAAGCAAACAGGCTTCATCTACGGCGGCACCTGGGCCTGCAATACCTGCCGCACTGACGGATTCCAGAAGCCTTGGTGGGCCATCCGCGTGTTCAAGGATGGAAGTGCGTGGTGCGTGGTAGGTGAAGGGTTTGAAGACCTGCAGTCGTCGTCTAACTACGCATTCGGCGATACCCGCGAAGAAGCACTCAACGCCTACGCCGAACTGATGAAGCAGCCGGTAGCCGCCTAACCCCAAACACTGGAGGTCGCCATGAGCGATTGGAAAAGCTGGAGCCGTGGCGATGGAAGACCCTCCCCAGCGCCGGCGGTTATCGACGTCAAATACCTTGATGGCAAGGAGTTTCACAGAAAGCCCATCGAGAACTGTTACTGGGGCGCAGACAGCCTAATCGAAAGCTGGCGGCCGTCCCCTGCACCCACCGAATAACGCCACCCTGGAGGCGACCATGAACGCAGCATTGAAGATATGCCAAGAGCGTTACGACGCTCAGTTGCCTCCAGAGATCAGCGAGGCGGACCCGGAGCAAGAGTGGCTGGAGCACTCGGCCGAGCAATTGGTGTGCGGCATGGACATCAAATGGAAGCGCCGCTACGGCCAGCCGCAGGTGGTGACGTTCGACCGGTTCTGCACTTACCTGCAAGGCCACCTGAACCAACGCCAGATCGACGGCCTGGACGAGCGCGACTCGCTTGCCCGGCTGTTCCTGTCTTCGATCCTGGGCAGCCAGGCAGATTCGCGCGGCCACGCTGCTGACTTGATCGGGCAGCCCCGCCCCATCGAAGCAGCAGAGCAAATCGCCATGGACCTGCTCAGGCCCTACGCCTCCGACGCGGTAGCAGCAGAGCGGGAAGCGGCAGAAGACGACGTGGATGCGGATCTATGAGCCCTCACATCCTCATCGATGAAGCGCTGGAAGCCCTGGAGCATCCCGCCAGCGAGCCCGGCGCCCAGCGCGTCGTCCTGAACATGATCACCAACATGCTCACCGGAAACGCCATCACCAACGAAGAGTTCGCCAACTACTGCCAGCGCCTCCTGAAAATCACCAGGCAGCGCAAGGAGGCCGCATGAACAGCATGACCTTGGCTTTCACCCACAAGTCCTGGCTTGGCGCCCTGTCGCTGGCCTACGACGCCGGTATCGAAAACGTCCACGCCTGGAGCCGCCGGGCCTGTCTGTGCGGTGAGTGGACTGTCGCTTATGAGGTGAAGGCATGAAGATCGACCTGACCAAAAAGCCGGAAGGCGCCACCCACATCAACCCGCACTCCGGACTTTGGGTTAAGTGCTTCGGAGGCAACTCTGGCAGCTATCAGTTCTTCAAGGATGGCGAGTGGGAAATGGGTTTTGGCTGCATGAGCAATTCCTACCTTGAGATTGTCCAGTCAGACCCCTGGGGTGGCGAAGGATTGCCGCCTGTTGGGACGGTGTGCGAGTTCGCCGGGTTCAATCCCGAGGAAACCATGCCAACGGACCCGCGCGTTGGCGACCAGGTCACGGTGATAGCCCACTTCATGAGTGGTTCTTTTGAGGTAGCTGCTTTCACCTTTCATGCGCCTCCTGAGTTCGAATATTTGCAAGTCTCTCAAGGCGCATGCGGTTGCTTCCGCCCAATCCGCACGCCCGAGCAGATCGCCGAAGAAGCCCGCGTTGCTGAACTGAATCTGATGGTTGGCGCGATCAAGGATTACCCAGGAGGACGACACGGCGTTGATCACCTTACCCAGCTCAGGATTCATGAAGAGGCCTGCATCAATCTGTACGACGCTGGCTGGCGTAAGCAGGTGTAGCCATGACCACCCAACAGCGGCACCGGCGCCGCGCCATCCGCGCTCTGTCGGCCATCGTTGGTCTGACCTTCCTCACCATCGTATTCCTGGGCCCCGCCATCGGTGGCCTGATCACCCAATAACCAACACCTTCAATCGCTGCGAGCATCGCGGCAGGGAGTCACCGTGTCCGCAGAAACTCAACTGGCCGTCGTGCCGCCGAAAGAAACCGCTCTGGCCGTGTTCAGCACCGTTAAAGGCCTGGATCCTTGGCTTGAACAGGTGCGTGCCAAGGTCGACGAATTCAAAAAAGTGCTTCCTGATCTCAAGACCCGCAAAGGCCGGGAGGCTTATGCCTCGATGGCGCACCAGATCGCCAAATCGAAAACGGCACTCGAAGCGGTAGGCAAGGAAATCTCAGCGAAACAAAAGGAGATCCCGAAGCTGATCGACGCCGAACGTAAGCGTGTATGGGACACGCTGGAGTCATGGCAGAAGGAAGTCCGGCAGCCGCTGGATGATTGGCAGGCGGCCGAAGATGCTCGCGTTGCCAAGCACGAGGAAGGAATCCAGCAGATCAAGGACATGGCTCTGTTCGGCGCAACACCTCCGGCGTCCGTAGTCGCCCGTGTGATCGACGACCTCGAAGCTATCGAAATCAACGATGCCTGGGAGGAGTTCCTGGCTGAAGCCGCCCAGGCGAAGGACCAGACCCTGGCGAAGTTGCGCGCCCTGCACGCCGAGCGCACCCAGTACGAGGCCGAACAGGCCGAACTGACTCGCCTGCGCCTGGAGAAGGAAGCCCGCGACAAGAAGGACAACGAGGATCGCATCGCCCGCGAAGCAGCCGAGGAAGCAACACGCAAGGCCGAGGCAAAGGCCCAGCAGGACCGCGAAGCCGAAGCACAGCGCGTCCGTGATGAACAGGCGGCCGCCGAGAAGCGCGAAAACGACCTGAAATTGCAGGCAGCCGAGTCGGAGCGCCGCGCCGAACAGGCAAAACGTGAAAAGGTCGAGGCAGAGCAGAAGGCCGAGCGCGACCGCCTGCAAGGCATCGAAGACCAGAAGCGGGCTGTTGAGCAGGCCCGCCTGGACGAGAAGGCCCGCGCCGATGCGGCAGCAGACGAAATCCTTCGCCAGCAGCAGGAACGGCAGGCTGACGTAGCGCACAAGTCGAAAATCCTGGGCGAAGCCAAGCAGGCTTTGATCGGCATGAACATCAGCGAAGAGCTAGCCAAGGCCATCGTCCTGAAGATCGCCCGCGGCGAAGTGCCGAACGTATCCATTCAATTCTGAGGTTTTGAAAATGTCCCAAGATATCGTTATGCCTCCAGAGCGGCAGCAATCTATCGCTGTTCACCAAGATCAAGAGGTAAGCATGCTGGCTACTATCAGCAGGCTTGCGCTTGACCCGCGCTGCGACATGGAAAAACTCGAACGCCTGATGGCTCTCCAGGAGCGCATGGAAGCCAAGAGCGCCCTGGAGGCATTCAACGCTGCATTCGCTGAGATGCAGTGCGAGATGCCTTCGGTAGAGAAACGCACCCAGAACACGCACACAAAGAAGATGTACGCCGATCTGGACGACATCAACTATGCAGTGAGGCCGGTCATGGCCAAGTTTGGCTTTGGCGTTTCCTTCAAGGTAAAGAACAACGACGGCGCCGTAAAAATAATCGGGATTTTGATGCACAAGGCCGGTCACCGAGAAGAGACCGAGATGATTTTGCCATTGGACAAGGGCGCCCAGCGCAGCGCTGTGCAGGAAGTTGGATCAACGACTACCTACGGCAAGCGCTACGTGATGTGCGCGCTGCTGAACATCACCAGCGGCGACGATAACGATAACGACGGCTACAAGGATCAGGGCGAGCAAATGATCACCCCGGCGCAGGCCAAGCAGGTGCAATCCCTGCTCGACAAGTGCAGCACTGCCGTGCACGCCAACTTTGAAAAGATGTACGGCGACCCAGGCCAGATTGCAAAGTCAGCGTTTGACGGCGTGGTGGCGGGGCTAAACAACTCAATCTCGAAAGCGGCCAAGGCCGCGCAGCAAGCGGGGTAATTGACCATGCAGATCATCACAGAAGTTGAGCAGGGCTCGCCTGAGTGGCTGGCTCTGCGCCTGGGTATCGTCACTTGCTCTGAGCTGGAGTGCTTGCTTACAAATGGCAAGGGTGAGGCTGGCTTCGGTGTTGGCGCCTTCAGCTACATGAACACGCTGATCGGCGAGCGCATCACCGGCGAGGCTGCTGACCCATTCATGGGAAACCGGCACACCGAGCGCGGCCACGAACTGGAAGGTGTCGCCCGCAAGCTCTACGAGCAGCGTGAGGAAGTCGAAACCAAACAGGTGGCGATCATCCTCAACCACGGCGCCGGCTATTCGCCTGACTCGCTTGTCGGTCCTGCGGGCCTGACGGAAATCAAAACCAAACTTCCGAAATTCCAGGTCGAAGTGATCCTGTCGGGCGAGATCCCCAAAGAACACGTCGCCCAGTGCCAGGGCGGACTATGGGTATCGGAACGCGAGTGGATCGACTTCGTTTGCTACTGGCCAGGTATGCCGATGTTCGTCAAGCGCGCCTACCGGGATGAAGCAATGATCCGCAAGATCACCGAACGTGTTAAGACCTTCTACGAAATCCTCGACGACCGCATGAACCAAGTATTGGGGATCGCAGCATGATCAGCATCCTTCAGAACGAAGTAGAGCGCCTGCGTGGCGCATCCAACGAACTGGCAATGCAACGCGAAGCCTTCTTGAACAGCGGAGGGACTATCCAGGTACTCGAGGGGGTTACTTTCAGGCCGCCACCAGTAAGGCATGAGCCGCCACCAAGACTGAAAGGCGAGCCGGTCAAGAACCACAAAAGCAGATCATCCTTCTACTACGACAAATTTAATGAGCGAATGAAGTTCGTCTCAATGGTCAGGGAAATGGCGAAGACGATGACCATTGACCAGGCCATGGAAGCTACGGGGCGCTCCGAATCAACAATGTGTCGGGCGGCTTTTGAAGGTGACTTCTCGTTCCAGAGAAGACGTATTGACTGCGAAAAAGACCGGAAGCTGATTGAGCGCCTATCCGCGCTACGGGATGTTGGATTGTCCCGCCGCATGGCATGCATTCAAGTCGAAATATCTGCAAACCTTCTGCGTCGGCTGGAAAAGGACTACGGGTTTTCCTATCCAAAACGCTGGACCAAGCCGAAGGTCTCGGAGGGATTATGAGCAAACGAAAACCTCACAACCTCCAGGCGCGTATCGCTCGGTCGTGCCGGTCGTTGCTGGCATCCAACCACGTCGCTGTGGTCAACATCGATCCCAGCGGCCGCCAGGGCATGATCAATTACAAGTCGCTGAAGAATATCGCGCCGGGGAAGATTGGCCAGGCCGTCTGCGGTATCCCCCACCGCTGGACCATCTACCTGAGCGCGCTTTGCATCGACGCCCGCGGTGACCGCTACAGCAAGTCAGTGGAGGTGGCGCCCGATGGCGTTTACCTCTCCGACCACCTGGAAGACGTGATTGAGCATTGCTACAAGAAGCTGCGCGACGAGGCCAATCAAAGCCAGATGGTGGCGTCGGGATGGATCGCAATACCCGAAGCGATATCGCTGGACGAGGCGCACGCCGCACGGATCTTCGAAGCGGTCGGTGCTTGGCGCCAGGTTAAGGTCGATTCATGCGCCGCATAGCCCGCACCCAGCAACGCAAACGTCAAACCTGGCTCGCACTGCCGGCCAGCGGAATAGAAGAGGTAGGCCATGGCTGCCGCGCAGAAAGAACGATCAGCAAAGACTGCAGCGAGGCGAAAGACTCGCGGCGAGGAAGAATTGCGACTCCACACCATGGCCGGCACCCGCCGGGCCTTGGCTGATCTGATGGCCTGGAATGGCATCGAGGAACAGGGCGAGGCCATGACGCTGATGATTCACCACCTGCACGGCCTGGGCCCAGCAGGGTCGGCGCAGTTCCTCTCACCGCCGCGACACGAATACGTGATACCCGAAAACGTATCGGCAAAATTGCTGCTCGCCTACAACCGCGAAGCTCTTCGCATCTGCCACGACGAATAACCCACCCTACTCGCTGCATCCGGTAACCGGAGGGTGGTTTCTAGTCGGGAAGAAACATTGATATACCCTGGGTAAAAGCGGCAATAGATGCGACGCCGGCAGCCCACGCATTCCAAAATGATTGCTTCTTCAATGTTTCGTGAACGTTGGATCCAGTCGCAGTGTCATTCAGCGCAAACGAACTCATGCCATCGCTTTCAACTCGTTTGCCTGATTTGACTTTTACGACCGCGGAATAGAACCAGAGACCTGCGGAGACTATCGCCACCGTCGCGGAAAACATCTGCAAGCACTGCTTCATACAGTTCATTTTTGAGCTCCTTGATCCGGCTCCATGCCGGTAACCCGTAATACCCCATATCAACGAATCACGCCAGCCGCCAGCGCCCTATCGCCTTCCGTTCGTATTGGGAATAAAGCTACCAAAGAAAAATACAGCCGCAGGCCCTATGAGCCAAGCGGCGGTCGTTCCCGGACTGACAATAGGCACAGCGATAGCAATTGCAAACAGGCCTATTCCTGCCCACAGCCGCCTACGCGGCGTGAACCATTCGCGGAACGCTTCAAGCTTTTTACCCGCCATTACCACCTCCTTGTTTGATAAGCAGCAAAGCATATCACCCACTTAAAAGAATCACGCCAGCCGGCGAGGCGAAGCCATGCCTATTACCCCGGAATATCTGAAGTCGATCCTCGCCTACTCCCCTGAGACTGGTGTGTTCACTTGGTTGGTGAGCAGAAGCCGAACACCCGCGGGTTCGATAGCTGGGAGCTTGGTTTCCAGTGGTTATCTGACGGTGATGATCGACAGGAAGCGGCACAACCTGCACCGACTCGCATTCGTCTACATGCTCGGCCAGGACCCGCCAGAGTTCGTAGATCACATCAACGGCCAAAAGACTGACAACCGATGGATCAACCTCCGCCCGGCGAGCCCAGTGGAAAACGCCAGAAACCAAAAGCGCAGTTGCAAAAACTCCAGCGGAATCTCCGGTGTCTCGTGGGATTCGCGAGGCCTATGGCGATCCTTCGGATACCTGGCAGGCAAACAAATAACCCTGGGCCGCTACTCATCAAAGTTTGATGCAGCGGCCGCCAGAAAATCCTTCGAAAACAGTCTCAGCTATCACGAAAATCACGGGAGATAAGCCCCTATGTCCGCACAACAGAAGAAACACCCATTCATCCATGGACAGCCGAGCATGGGCCTGCCATTCCAGAAAGAGTTGGTGGTGGACCTGTTCGCCGGCGGCGGTGGAGCCAGTACCGGGATTGCGCGTGCGTACCGGGAGCCAGACGTAGCGGTAAACCATAATCCAATCGCCCTGGCCGTTCACCGAGCAAATCACCCGAAAACAGCGCACTACGTTGCCGACGTTTACGAAGTGGATCCGCGAGAAGCCACTGGCGGGCAGCCCGTCGCAATCATCTGGGCATCGCCTGATTGCCGGCATCACAGCAAGGCCAAGGGCGGCGCGCCTCGCGATCGGGGCGTTCGCGGGCTGGCGTGGGTCGTCATTCGTTGGCTGTTCGTCACCAAATCGCGACTGCTCTTCCTTGAAAACGTCGAAGAGTTCTGCGACTGGGGCCCGATCGACGAGGAAGGGCAGCCAATCAAGGCAGAGCGCGGTCGCACGTTCAAGGCTTTCATTGCCGCGATCAGCACAGGGCTGCCAGCCGACCACCCCGACATGCCGGAGATCGTGGCAGCCATCGGCGAGTTCGTACCGATGGAAGCACTGGTGCGGGGCCTGGGCTACAACGCCGAGTGGCGCGAACGTATCGCGGCAAACGCCGGCGCCCCAACCATCCGCAAGCGCCTGTACCTGGTGGCGCGCAGCGACGGTCTACCGATCGTTTGGCCGGAGCCCGTTCGCCACAAGAATCCGACGGCGAAACAGCAGCCGTGGCGCACGGCAGCCGAGTGCATTGACTGGAGCAACCTGGGTAAGACGATCTTCCGGGACAAGCCCATGGCACTGAATACGCGCCGCCGGGTGGCCAAGGGCATGTGGCGCCACGTCATCACCAGTGAGAAGCCATTCATTGTGCCGATGCGCGGGACGTCGGAAGCGCACACCAGCACATACAGCGTGGATGACTCGATTTCAACCATCAGCGCCGGCGGCACCCATCACGGCCTGGTGCAGCCCGTGGCGGCGCCGTTCCTCACCGAATGCGCCAATGGGTCATCGCAGCGTAACTTCGACGTGCAGGAAGCACTGCGCACTCAGGTTGCCCAGGTGAAAGGTGGTCATTTCGCGATGGCAGCGTGTCACCTGACCCACCTCACGCACCATGGCGAGCGCAGCGGCTACTCACCGGAGGAGTCGGCCCGCACAGTCACCGGAGCCAATCGCGGCGAGCAGGCGCTCGTCGCCGCTTCGATGGTGACACTCCGCAAAGGATCGGTAGGGGATGACGTTGACGGCCCGCTTGCAGTGGTCGCCACCAGCACCGGACACCACGCGGTGACGGCGGCTTTTTTCGAGCAGGCCAACGGCGGTTTCTACAAAGGCGACGGCCGATCGGCATACCAGCCTACGTCGACGATCTGCCAGTCAGGGGCCAACCAGCGACTGGCCACTGCGTACCTGGTGAAGTACTACGGGTGCGACAAGGGCGGCGTTTCGCTGACGGAGCCGATGCACACGCTGCCCACAAAAGACCGCGTTGCCCTCGTCGAAGTGGTGCAGGTGCCGGATACGCTGACGCCTGAGCAAATGGAAGGTGCCCGCCGCTGCGCCGCATTCATGCATGAGCACCTGCCGGAGCATTTCAAGGAGCCGGCCGAGATGATCATGATCGGCGGCTACGTGCTGGTGGACATCACCTTGCGCATGCTGCAGCCGCCAGAACTGAAGGCCGCCCAAGGGTTCGACAAGAACTACATCATCGACCGAGGCCTGTTCGTTGATCCAGCCAGCGGTGCCGAGCAGTGGCTACCGATCAACAAAACAAATCAAGTCAGGCTCATCGGCAATAGCGTTTGTCCGGACGAGGCCGAGGCCCTGGTCAGGGCCAACGCCGCCGACATCATCGAGCTTTACCAGCGCCTCGCCGCGTAACTCCCCCACTCCACCGCCCGGGCATGGCCCGGCAAGGACTCACCATGCCTACAGAAAACAAACTCAGCCTCAAGCAGCAGCGAGTCGAGCAGGTCAACCAGGTTATCCGGATCATCGCTGACCACGGCCATCGGTTCTTCTTCAACGAACGCCAGCATGGAAGTCGACCAGTTCGGTAAGGTCTGGTTCATTGACGACTACACCCGCAAACGGGTCTACACGCACAAGACACCATGGGGCGGCCGATGGAATAGATTCAGTCACGGTGGCACGCTGAAGGGGATCGTTGAGCGCTTCCGCGACTACATCCGGACCGGCGCGCCGGTGAGCCCGTTTTACCTCGGCCCCGAGCGATTCGACGACAGCAACATCTGGGGCTACGACGAGGCCAGCATGAAGGCTGTACGCGAGCAGGCCGGCGCCCTCCCTGTATTTCGTCAGCTAGTCGCGGAGGCAGCATGAAGCGCATCTACCTCAGCGGCCCCATGACCGGCCTGCCCGACCTCAACTTCCCGGCATTCGCCACAATGACCGATAACCTGCGCGCCGGCGGTCACACCGTCACCAACCCCGCCGAACTCAACCCGGACGGCGGCTCCTGGAACGACTGCATGCGCCGCGACATTGTCGCCCTGATGGAGTGCGACACCGTGGCCACCCTGCCCGGCTGGGAGCATTCAAAGGGCGCCCGCCTGGAAGTCCTGATCGCCGAACGCCTCGGCATGACGGTTGTGAATGCCCATGATCTGGTAGCGAGGGAGACTGTATGAGCGCTCAATGGAAACTGGTGCCAGTTGAGCCGACCGAAACGATGGTGATAAACGGCTTCGAGTCGGTGCCGGACGAGTGTTTTTCCGATGAGGCAGTCTGGGAGCAATACCAAGGTATGAGCGGCTGCCAGCAAGCGGCCTTCCGCGCGAAACTGTGCTGGGCCGCTATGATCGGCGCCGCTCCTACATCACCAGAAAAGGATGCGCAGCCGGTAATGAAACTGGAAGCTGAAAAGCTCTGGGGTGGGCATGGTGAGTATGCTGTGTCCTTCGTCCGCGCCGGCTGGCTGGATGAATGCCGGGCGAGTGGCGGCGAATTCTTGCTCTACACCCATCCTGATGTGGGAAAGCTTGCGCGACTCACCGCAGAGCGTGACACCCTACAACAGCGCCTGACCGTGGCGGATCAGCAGATAGATGATTTGCGGACTGAACTCGCCGCTGTTCGTCTTGGCCCCTGCAAGATGATCGTCGGAGACGAATTGCCATGACCACCAACCAAACGATTGACGGCGTGCCGCGCGGACTGATCGAGCGTACGCGCCGAGAGCTGGCTGCTGGAACGCCGAGTATTGCCACTCTGGCCGAGCTGCGCGCCCTGCTGGATGCGCCTGCCATCAAGCCGCGCCCGTTCGGGTATTGGCTGACCCCGAAGACATGCGCAGGCTTGGCTATGTTTCAGCGGGAACTGATAGAAGACCCAGTATTAACCGCAAGCGTTGTTGAGTATTTTCACGTTACGCCGCTATACGATGCGCCAGCCAAGCCCCAGGGCGAGCCGGTGGCGTGGTGCATTGACCGAGAAGAACCGGGCCACCTCGGCGGATATTGCAGTGCAGCGATGAAAGCAAGTGGCGTCGGGTTTCAAGGCCACACGAAACCGCTATACGCCGAGCAGCCCGCGCCGGTAGCGGTGGCATCCCGCGACGAGTCGGTAGCCTGGCTGAAGCGCATCGACGGTATCGGGCAAGCCCGCGCCGAACTGATCTACTCGATGGGCTTTCGCCGCCACACCGACGTGCCTCAATCCCGATAGGAGTACATCCGTACTCCACCCGCAAAACATGTAACCCCTCCCCCTTCAAAGTCAGCCGCTATAGCGGCAAGGATGCGTTCGCCATGAAGAAAGCTGAAATAGCCACCCTGCCACCAAAGATTGAAATCGCCATGAAAGCCGGTCAGATCGCAGCAGATGCGTGTACCAATGATGGTGGAAGCGCCAACTGTGATCGGGTCGTTATACGGATGCCTGGTGTGCGCGCGGCCTGGGTTGAGGGTTTGCGCGGATACCTTCAGGAAGCACACGGCTGGCACGCGCGAGGGTTCCACCTTGACGCGCCGTTTGCAGGGATCGGCAATCGCCGGTACGCAGGTGTCCAGGCCATGTACGAGTCGCTCAAGAATCAGGGCGTCGACTGCTACGTGTACTACCAAATCGATTAAAACCACGCCTGCCGCACCCCGGCAAGGAGCTTTGCCATGTCTCGCATTGAAGAAATCGAAGGATGGCACCTGGCTGATGAGTTGATCAAAGCCGGACGCCAGATAGACCCGATCCTGGGTGGTGTTGAGCGCGTTATCGAGAACATCGAGCGCACTGCGGCGGAGAGGCCGGAGAGCTACCGAGTGGGGATTCAGAAGCGCATAGAGGTGGAACGCCATGGCCATTGCTGAGCTGCACGGTCGGAGCATTACCCCGTTTGAGCAGGGGTTTCTTGGCTTCATCAAAGGCCTTGGCATCAAAGAAAACCCATTCGACGGGGATAAGTCACCCGTCTCTAACCATCGCTGGGCAGCCGGCTGGAACAAAGCACAGCGTGAAGCTGGGAGGAAGGCATGAAGGGAATATTGATCAACCTCATATTTGCTCTAGTGGCCTCGATCATGCCCGCGCTGATCATGGCCGTGATGACTGATAGCCGCGTCATTGGGCTGGTCGCATATATCTGCTGCCTGGGGTTCTTTTTTGATGTTGGAAGGCCAAGGGCTGACCGTGGGGAGAAGTGGCAATGACCGACTACACCGAACTGCAGCAGCTGGCTGAGGCTGCAAAAACCGAGGAGGCGAGAGTGATCAAGCTTGCTGCTTCTGGTCATGGATGGGAGTCCCTGCCTGCTCAGGCCTCGTTCCGATGCGCGGCAAGTCCTGAAGCGGTCCTTGCCCTGATCGCCGAGAACGAGGCTATGGCCGAGTTCAAGGCTCACATGGTTTCCCTTCGCGAGGCCAGTGGCTTCGACAGCTGGGCCGAGGCTTTGGTCGAGGTGGATAAGCTTCGCGCCCAGCACGGCCGAGACAGTGGAGAGCTTCGCAAGGTATGTGCCGCAAGAGATTCTGCGCGTCGGCAGCGCGACCAGCTCAAGGCCGAGAACAAGGCGCTGCGACGCGCCGGTACTGACGCTCTCCGGTTCATAGCTTTTGCTTTTGATGAGGGTGTTGAGGGTGCCGAGATAGCAGGCCGAGCAATCGAGAATGCAATTGGAGCTAAATCATGAACGAAACGGAAAGCCATGAATGCCCGGTTTGCAAACAAGGGTGCTCACGTGATTCGGCGGACGTGGGAGTCGGCGTTATCTATGGCCCCTGGGGGTGCCCGTGTGGCTGGTCTGAGGACCCACGCTACAACCTACTTTCTGGCTCAAAGTTCACAGAGTTGGGAGGCCGGATTGACCAATACGGCGGAATCACGCCACGCGATGAGCCGAGTTGCCTCCTGTGCCTGGACAAGAAGACAGTGCCGAGCAACCTCGTAGATGGCTACGTAATGGACTGTCCAGATTGCTGCGGCGAGGAAGGATGATATGTACCGAATCCAAGACAACACCGGACGCTGGCACCGGGTCAGCAAGTCGACATCAACCCGAGGGAGCTACGTCAGCTTCTTCCGTGGCGAGCCAAGCAGGCTTTGGCGGCCGGGTCAATTCAAGGCTGTGGAGGTGGTATGAACGACATTCCTAAGGGTTTCAAGCTGGTGCCGGTTGAGCCGACCGTTGCGATGGAAGATTCAGCAGCACCAGAGTGCGGAGGATATTGCCCGCGCTGTGATGATGACATGCAAATCAAAACAGGCATGCAGGTCGACATTTATCGCGCAATGCTCGACGCAGCTCCAACCCCGCCGCAACCCATCTACGACGAGGCGGCAGAACTTTCGAAGTTCATGGATCACATGCAGGACAAGACTCTATACGTTCCAGGCTTCAAAGATCGTGACGACACGAAGATGCAATTTTCTGATGATGTCACAGACACTCTTTGGATGGGCTGGCTCGCCTGCGCCCAGTCCCGCGCCAAAGCTGGGGAGGATGAGTGATGCGAGCAGTTTTGAATGCATGGCTGCGTCGATGGGCTGAAGCGTCACTACGTACCGAGCTGCATCAGGCGCAAGAGAAGGTGATTCGCCAGCAGAACATCAGCGAAAGGCTGCTGGCAGAGTCGCAAAGGCAAGCCCACGTCAACAAGCAGAAGATCGCAAACATCGCCCGCAACCACAGAAAGAACGTTGCGCATAGCGAAGCCCTGATCAAAGCGTTACGCGACCGGATGTCGCCGGATCTGTTCTTAGCCGTCACAGAGCATGTGCATGCCATGGAAAATCGGGATCTGGAGAAATGAGCGCTGAACTCGCACTGCTTCCTCGCTTCATCCGGGCCAAGTACGCGCCCGCTTACCTGGGCATGTGCCGATCTGTGTTTGACGCCGACGTTCGCCCGCATATCCGGGAATTCCCCATAGGCGAACGCGGTGTTGGGTTCGACCGGCAAGAGCTGGATGACTGGGCTACGGCATATGTAGAAGCCGCGGCGATTGATAAAAAAGGCGCAACGGAGCAACAATCGCCCCGCAGCGAGCGCCAGAAGGGAGATAAATCATGGCGCGAAAATCGATCACAGGCCTCTCCCAAAGGAAAGGCATCTGGCATATCGACAAGAAAATCAACGGAGAACGACTTTACGAAAGCACTGGAACTGGTGACCGGGAAGAAGCGGAGCGCTACCTGATCTACAGGTTGGAGCAGATCCGGCAGCAGAAGGTGTACGGAGTGAAGAAGGTCAGGACCTGGCGGGAGGCGGCAACTCGCTTCCTGCTGGAGTTCAAAGACCAGCCGTCTATCAAGCTTTCGGCGCATCACCTCTCACAGCTCGACCCATTCATTGGCGACATGCCACTGACGCACATTGATGACCAGGCCCTGGTGCCATTCATCAAGGATCGGTTAGCGACGAAGAAGCTTGAAGGCGGAAAGGTGAAGAAGGGTGTCAGCAACAGAACGGTGAATATCTCGATCGAGCGTGTGGTTCGGGTTTTATCGTTGTGTGCCAGGAAGTGGCGAGACGATGAGCGCAGGCCGTGGCTGGATAGCGTGCCGATGCTCACGAAGCTGGAAGAGAAGAAGTCGAGCCGCAAGCCGTACCCAATGTCATGGCCGGAGCAGTCGATTCTTTTTGCTGAGTTGCCGGCGCACCTACAGACGATGGCGCTGTTCAAGGTGAACACCGGCACGAGAGAGCAGGAGGTGTGCAAGCTGAGGTGGGATTGGGAGATCGCGGTGCCAGAACTCGGCACCAGCGTATTTCTGATACCGGCCGACTTTGGTGGCCGGCATGAGCGCTCCGGCGTGAAGAACGGTGACGAGCGGCTGGTAGTGCTGAACAACGTGGCCAGGTCGATAATCAAAAAGCAGCGCGGCATCAGCAAGGAATGGGTTTTCCCATACAACGGCACCGCTATGCACCGAATGAATGACTCGGCATGGAAGAAGGCGCGGGTGAGAGCGGCGAAACTCTGGCAGGAGGAAAACCTTCGCCCCGCTCACCCAGGTTATGCATCCATCAGGATCCATGACCTCAAGCACACGTTTGGCCGCCGGTTGCGTGCAGCGGGCGTAACCGAGGAAGATCGCAAGGCCCTGCTTGGGCACAAGAACGGCAGCATCACCAGTCACTACTCGGGCGCTGAACTCGGGCATCTGATCGAAGCTGCGAACATGGTATCAGCAACCGATTCTCGCGGACCGGTCCTGACAATTTTGAAGAGGAAGCAGGCGTGAAAAATAGAGAAGTCACGCAAAAGTCACGCACATGAAAAAGGCCAATGCTGTGAACATTGGCCTAAGTCATTGAAAAATATGGTCGGGACGGAGTGATTCGAACACTCGACCCCTAGCACCCCATGCTAGTGCGCTACCGGACTGCGCTACGCCCCGACTAGGCGTGTTACTGGGTTCGCTTCGCAACGAAGCGATCAGGAATATACCGCAAGCTTTTGAAATGTGGAAGTATTTTAAAAGCCTGAATCATTTCTTCAAAACCACCAGCACATCTTCCAGTTCGGAGATCATCTGGCGGATCAGTTGCTTGTACTGGGTGGTGTCGTCTTTGGCTTCATCACCGGACATACGCTGGCGCGCGCCGCTGATGGTGAACCCCTGATCGTAAAGCAACGCACGGATCTGTCGGATCATCAGCACATCCTGGCGCTGATAATACCGACGGTTCCCGGTGCGTTTGACGGGGTTGAGTTGAGGAAACTCCTGCTCCCAATAGCGCAGCACGTGCGGTTTTACCGCACAAAGCTCGCTGACTTCACCAATGGTGAAGTAGCGTTTGCCTGGGATGACGGGTAGCTCGTCGTTATGACTTGGTTCCAGCATAAGCCTCAACTCGGGCCTTCAACTTCTGCCCTGGACGAAAGGTGACCACACGGCGAGCCGTGATCGGGATTTCTTCTCCCGTTTTTGGATTGCGGCCAGGCCGCTGGCGTTTGTCCCGCAGATCAAAATTGCCGAAACCGGACAATTTGACCTGTTCGTTGTCTTCCAGAGCGTGTCTGATCTCTTCAAAAAACAGCTCGACCAATTCCTTGGCCTCGCGCTTGTTCAGACCCAACTCTTCGTACAGACGTTCCGCCATCTCAGCTTTCGTCAAAGCCCCCATACGTCACTTCCTTAACGTGGCGTTCAACCTTTGTTCGAGCGAGGTGAGGATATTTTGTGTCGTGGCATTCACCTCATCGTCATTAAGAGTGCGCGATGGATGCTGCCAGGTCAAGCCAACTGCAAGGCTTTTTCTATGCGGATCAATGCCTTTACCCTGATAGACGTCAAATAGCCTGAGGTCTGTCAGCCATTCCCCTGCATTTTCACGGATTACATCCAGAACAGCAGTAGCGGCGACTTCACGATCGGCGATCAGGGCCAGGTCACGACGCACTTCAGGGAAGCGCGACAACTCGCTGAATTTAGGCATCTTGCCCGAGGCCACCTCGGCCAGCACCAGTTCGAAGACGAAGACCGGGCGGTCGAGACCAAGGGTTTTCGACAGTTCCGGGTGGATGGCGCCGACGAAGCCCACCAGACGACCCTCGCGCTCGATACGCGCAGTCTGACCTGGGTGCAGCGCCGGGTGGTTGCCTGGCACAAATGTGAAGTCGTCCAGTGCACCGGCAAAACCCAGTACCGCTTCCACGTCCGCTTTAACGTCGAAGAAGTCCACGGCATCCCGGCCTTGCGCCCAGCCTTCCGGCAAGCGGCTGCCGCAAACAACACCGGCCAGCATCGGCTCTTGCTTCAGGCCGTCGAGTTGACCGACAAACCGCAGGCCGCTTTCGAACATGCGCACGCGGTCTTGCTGACGGTTCAGGTTATGGGAAAGGGCTTTCACCAGGCCTGGCCACAGGGATGAACGCATGGCGGCCATGTCGTTGGAGATCGGGTTGGCCAGCAGCAGCGGCTCGACGCCCGGATTGAACAGCTCGAACTGCTTGGGATCGATGAAGCTGTAGGTCACCGCTTCCTGATAGCCACGGGCGACCAGCAGACGACGCAGCTCAGGCAGGTGCGCACGCGCTTCTGCCTTGGGTTGCGGCGCCAGGCGCGCTTGCGGGTAACGAACCGGCAGGCGGTTGTAACCGTACAGGCGAGCCAACTCTTCGATCAGATCGACTTCCAGGCTGATATCGAAGCGATGGCTTGGCACTTCAACATGCCACTGCCCTTCCCCACCCGCAGAAATGTTCAACCCGAGGGCCGACAGCAGTTGTTCGATTTCAGACGGGGCGATGACCAGGCCAAGCATTTGCTCAACGCTTTTGGCGCGCAGGGTGATCGGCGCAACGGACGGCAGATGCTGTTCGCTGACAATCTCAGTGATCGGGCCGGCTTCGCCACCGGTGATTTCCAGCAGCAGGCCAGTGGCGCGCTCCATGGCTTCACGGGCGAGCTTCCAGTCCACACCGCGCTCATAGCGATGTGACGCATCGGTGTGCAGGCCGTAGGAGCGGGCCTTGCCAGCGATAGCAATCTGGTCGAAGAACGCACTTTCAAGGAATACGTCGCGCGTGGTCGCGGACACACCGCTGTGCTCGCCCCCCATCACACCGGCAATCGCCAGGGCGCGGGAATGGTCAGCGATCACCAGGGTGTCGGCGCGCAGGCTGACTTCCTGGCCGTCGAGCAGAACCAGCTTCTCGCCTTCTTCGGCCATGCGCACGCGAATGCCGCCATTGATTTCAGCGAGATCGAAAGCGTGCAGCGGCTGGCCCAGTTCAAGCATCACGTAGTTGGTGATATCGACGGCAGCGTCGATGCTGCGCACGTCGGCGCGACGCAGGCGCTCAACCATCCACAGCGGGGTTGGCCTGGACAGGTCGACGTTGCGGATCACACGCCCCAGGTAACGCGGGCAGGCGTTTGGTGCCAGTACTTCGATCGGTCGCACTTCATCGTGCACCGCAGCCACTGCGGCCACCACTGGACGAGTGACTGGCGCGTTGTACAGCGCGCCCACTTCACGTGCCAGGCCAGCCAGGGACAGGCAGTCACCACGGTTCGGAGTCAGGTCGACCTCGATGCTGGCGTCTTCCAGCTCCAGGTAGACGCGAATGTCCTGGCCCACTGGCGCATCGCCCGGCAGTTCCATCAGGCCGTCGTTGCCCTCGCCTACTTGCAGCTCCGCCTGGGAGCACAGCATGCCGTTGGACTCGACGCCACGCAGCTTGGCTTTCTTGATCTTGAAGTCGCCCGGCAGTTCGGCACCGATCATGGCGAACGGGATCTTCAGGCCCGGGCGCACGTTAGGCGCTCCGCACACGACCTGGAACGTTTGTGCGCCATTGCTGACCTGGCACACACGCAATTTGTCAGCATCGGGGTGTTGCTCGGTGCTCAGCACCTCGCCCACCACCACACCACTGAAAACACCGGCGGCCGGCGTAACGCTATCGACCTCAAGACCGGCCATCGACAGACGCGCAACCAGCGCATCGCGATCTACCTGCGGGCTTACCCAGCCGCGCAGCCATTGTTCACTGAATTTCATCCTGCTCTCCTAAAGATTCGTTACGACTAGCGAAATTGCGCGAGGAACCGCAAGTCGTTGTCGAAGAACAGACGCAAGTCGTTCACGCCGTAACGCAGCATGGCCAGACGCTCAACGCCCATGCCGAAGGCAAAGCCCGAGAACTCTTCCGGATCGATCCCGGACATGCGCAGCACGTTGGGGTGAACCATGCCGCAGCCCATCACTTCCAGCCAGCCAGTCTGCTTGCAGACGCGGCAGCCTTTACCGCTGCACATCACGCATTCCATGTCGACTTCTGCGGATGGCTCGGTGAACGGGAAGAATGATGGACGGAAACGCACCGCCAGCTCTTTCTCGAAGAACACTCGCAGGAACTCTTCGATGGTGCCCTTGAGGTCGGCGAAGTTGATGTCGCGATCAACCAGCAGGCCTTCGACCTGGTGGAACATCGGCGAGTGGGTGATATCTGAGTCGCTACGGTACACACGGCCTGGGCAGACAATGCGGATCGGCGGCTTGTTCGCTTCCATGGTGCGGACCTGTACCGGCGAGGTATGGGTGCGCAACAGCATGTTTGCATTGAAATAGAAGGTGTCGTGCATCGACCGGGCCGGGTGATGGCCTGGGATGTTGAGCGCCTCGAAGTTGTGATAGTCGTCTTCGACCTCAGGGCCTTCGGCAATGCCGTAGCCGATGTGGGTGAAGAACTGCTCGATGCGTTCCAGAGTCCGGGTGATCGGATGCAGACCGCCCGAGGCCTGGCCGCGACCAGGCAGGGTTACATCAATGGACTCGGCGGCGAGTTTGGCCGCGAGATCGGCCTCCTCCATGGTCGCCTTGCGCGCATTGAGCACCTCTGTGACACGCTCCTTGGCAACGTTGATCAGCGCGCCGACTTGCGGGCGCTCTTCAGCCGGCAAATTTCCCAGGGTCTTCATCACCTGAGTCAATTCACCCTTTTTGCCAAGGTAGTGAACCCGGATTTGCTCCAGGGCATTGATATCTTCAGCGCTTTGCACAGCCTCAAGAGCTTGAGCGACGAGCGCGTCCAGGTTTTCCATGTACAGACTCCAGATACAAAATAGGGGAAGAGCTTGAAGGCTCTTCCCCTATTTATGACGTTTACCACCTTGGGCTACAGGCGCAGCCCAGGGTGACTGTCGGGGGTACTTAAGCCAAGGTGGCTTTAGCTTTCTCGACAATCGCAGCAAACACCGCTTTTTCGTTCACGGCCAGTTCAGCCAGAACCTTACGGTCGATTTCGATGGACGCTTTTTTCAGGCCAGCGATGAAACGGCTGTAGGACAGACCGTTAACACGTGCACCAGCATTGATACGAGCGATCCACAGAGCGCGGAACTGACGTTTTTTCTGACGACGGTCGCGGTAGGCGTATTGGCCTGCCTTGATTACCGCTTGCTTGGCAACACGGAATACGCGTGAGCGTGCGCCGTAGTAGCCTTTAGCGAGTTTCAGAATTTTTTTGTGACGTTTACGGGCAATGACGCCACGCTTTACACGAGCCATGAGTTACTTCCTCTATTCTTGATCCAAAAATTAACGAAGGCGCAGCATGCGCTCGACTTTTGCCACGTCAGACGGATGCAGCAAGCTGCTACCGCGCAGTTGACGCTTACGCTTGGTCGACATTTTGGTCAGGATGTGGCTCTTGAAAGCGTGCTTGTGCTTGATACCGTTAGCAGTTTTCAGAAACCGCTTAGCAGCACCACTTTTAGTCTTCATCTTTGGCATGTTCGGATACTCCGCATTCAGTTGATAAACATAATCAGAAGGCCTGCCGTGCCCTGTTGATTACTTCTTCTTTTTCGGGGCGATGACCATGATCAGCTGGCGTCCTTCCATCTTAGGATGCTGTTCGACCGAACCGTACTCGAGCAGGTCAGCTTCAACCCGCTTGAGGAGTTCCATCCCCAGCTCCTGGTGGGCCATCTCACGGCCGCGGAATCGCAAGGATACCTTGGCCCTGTCCCCATCACTCAGGAAACGTACCAGGTTGCGCAGTTTTACCTGGTAATCCCCTTCCTCCGTCCCTGGACGAAACTTGATTTCTTTTACTTGAATCTGCTTCTGGTTCTTCTTCGCCGCGGCAACCTGCTTCTTCTTTTCGAAGATCGACTTGCCGTAGTCCATCACCCGGCAAACGGGTGGGATTGCATCGGCGGAGATTTCCACCAGGTCCAACTTGGACTCTTCTGCAATACGAAGCGCTTCATCAATCGAGACGATGCCAATCTGCTCGCCGTCAGCGCCAATTAACCGAACCTCGCGTGCCGAGATATTCTCGTTGATCGGGGCTTTCGGTGCAGCTCGTTTATCTTGTCTCATTTCACGCTTAATAATAATTACTCCGAATCTGGGCGACCACGCCGGGAAACCGCTTGCGCGAGGAACTCAGCGAACTGGGCGACGGGCATCGAGCCCAGGTCAGCACCTTCACGAGTACGCACAGCGACAGTCTGCATCTCGACTTCCCGATCTCCGATAACCAAAAGATAGGGAACCTTGAGCAAAGTATGCTCGCGGATTTTAAAGCCGATCTTTTCATTTCTCAAGTCGGACTTGGCACGAAATCCGCTTTCGTTGAGAGTTTTTTCAACTTCAGCAGCAAAATCCGCCTGTTTATCAGTGATATTCATGATCACTGCCTGAGTCGGAGCCAGCCACGCAGGGAACGCACCCTCGTAGTGCTCGATCAGGATACCGACGAACCGTTCGAACGAGCCGAGGATCGCCCGGTGCAGCATAACCGGGTGTTTACGACTGTTATCTTCGGAGACGTATTCGGCTCCCAAACGGATCGGCAGGTTAAAATCGAGCTGCAAGGTACCACATTGCCAGACACGGCCAAGGCAATCTTTCAACGAGAACTCGATCTTCGGCCCGTAGAAGGCCCCCTCACCCGGCTGCAGATCGTACGCAAGGCCCGCACTGTCTAGCGCTGCGGCCAGGGCCGCTTCGGCGCGATCCCACAGCTCGTCGGAACCGACGCGCTTTTCCGGACGAGTGGACAGCTTCATCTCGACTTCGGTAAAGCCGAAATCACGATAAACGTCCATGGTCAGCTTGATGAACGCGGCGGATTCGGCCTGCATCTGCTCTTCTGTACAGAAGATGTGGGCGTCGTCCTGGGTGAAGCCGCGCACACGCATGATGCCGTGCAGCGCACCCGATGGCTCGTTACGGTGGCAGGCACCGAACTCGGCCAGGCGCATCGGCAACTCGCGATAGCTCTTCAGGCCTTGATTGAACACCTGCACGTGGCATGGGCAGTTCATCGGCTTGATGGCGTAGTCGCGGTTTTCCGACTGGGTGGTGAACATATTGTCGGCGTAGTTGGCCCAGTGCCCGGATTTCTCCCACAGGCTGCGATCAACGACCTGCGGGGTCTTGATCTCCAGGTAACCGTTGTCGCGCTGAACCTTGCGCATGTACTGCTCGAGCACCTGGTACAGGGTCCAGCCGTTCGGGTGCCAGAACACCATGCCCGGCGCTTCTTCCTGGAGGTGGAACAGGTTCAGGCGCTTGCCGATCTTGCGGTGGTCGCGTTTTTCGGCCTCCTCGATGCGCTGGATATAAGCGGCCAGCTGCTTCTTGTCAGCCCAGGCAGTGCCGTAGATGCGTTGCAGTTGCTCGTTCTTCGCGTCGCCGCGCCAGTAGGCACCGGACAGCTTGGTCAGCTTGAACGACTTGAGGAAGCGCGTGTTCGGCACGTGGGGACCACGGCACATGTCGACGTATTCTTCGTGGTAGTACAGGCCCATGGCCTGCTCGTCCGGCATGTCTTCCACCAGGCGCAGCTTGTAGTCTTCGCCACGCGCAGTGAACACGTCGATCACTTCGGCGCGCGGGGTGACTTTCTTGATGACGTCGTAATCTTTTTCGATCAGGGCGTGCATGCGCTGTTCGATAGCGGCCAGATCGTCCGGGGTGAAAGGACGCTCGTAGGCGATGTCGTAATAAAAGCCTTCGTCGATGACCGGGCCGATCACCATCTTCGCAGTCGGATACAGCTGCTTGACCGCATGGCCAATCAAGTGCGCGCAGGAGTGGCGAATGATCTCCAACCCCTCTTGATCCTTGGGCGTGATGATTTGCAGGCTGGCATCGGAGGTGATCAGGTCGCTGGCGTCAACCAGCTTGCCATCGACCTTGCCGGCCACGGTGGCCTTGGCCAGGCCAGCACCAATGGATGCGGCGACCTCGGCTACGGAAACCGAATGATCGAATGAACGTTGACTGCCGTCGGGAAGAGTAATAGTTGGCATGGCGCCTCCTCTCCTAGTGGTGACCCCTACCAAAGGTCACGTGGGTTGGGATGAGCCAGTACAAGATCCAACACCAGGCCGTTCAATGATGAACGCCTGCCTTACAGCGGCAGGAGCCTTTCGGCCAACCGATAATCGAACCACAGTGACTGGAGTGAGCAGAAAAGAAACATGGCAAGGCGGCAAATGGCGCACCCGGAATTAGCCAAGCCAAGGATGCTAGCACAGATGAACGGTCACCGCGCCGGCAGTATCCGCTGCAAAGACAAATTCCAGCCTTTATAGCTGCAAAAGTGAACTTGAGCTGTACGCCACACCTCAAACCCACTGAGAATCGCCGTTCGTCCTCGAATCAAAGGAGCATCCCATGATGCGTTTTACCTCGACCCTCGCTTTCGCCGCTACCCTGAGCCTCCTTTCCCTCGGCGCGCAGGCTGCCGCTCCATCCAATTGGCCAGCCGGTGCCCGTGACAGTTTCGTCAGCGACTGCAGCGCGGCCGCCAGCCAGAATGTAGACGTCAAGACTGCCAAGGCCCACTGCGAATGTGGCGCCGACAAGATCAACGCCGAATTGAGCACTGCGGAAATCAAGGAGCTCATGACTAACCAGAACGCCAGCCCGGAGCTTAAAAACAAAGCAGTCGCGGCTATTTCGTCCTGCAAAGTCGTGAAGAAAAAGTAAGACCGGCCTGGGATCAGACGACCGTTTTGCCAGGAAAACAGCCCGAAAACTGCCATTTCGCACAAATTACGCAGCTTTTACGGCTTTTTTTACCAGCTGATATTTCACGCCGAAGCCCCGTAGATCGGGGCTTTCAGCCGACACAAGTAGCAAACGCAACGCTATTGATTAGCAAACAATGCCTTGGGGGGGCTCCCAAGCCGAACATTTCGACTATGATAGCCCGGTGTGCCCAGTTGGCCTGAGCAGCACAGCACTACTGAAAATATATGTTTCTTGGAGATACACCATGTCTAATCGCCAAACCGGCACCGTTAAATGGTTCAACGATGAAAAAGGCTTCGGCTTCATCACTCCTCAAGGTGGCGGTGACGACCTGTTCGTACACTTCAAAGCTATCGAAAGCGACGGTTTCAAAAGCCTGAAAGAAGGCCAAACCGTTTCCTTCGTGGCTGAGAAAGGCCAAAAGGGTATGCAAGCTGCACAGGTTCGCGGCGAGTAATTCTCCGCTGAGCTAAAAAAACCCCGCCCATGTGACGGGGTTTTTTATGGGCGTTGCAAAAGCCTGGAAACGATCAGCCGCAATTAACGCGCGTGATCACCAGGTTGTCATCGGTGTTCAGGTTCAGGCGGTCGGAGCGGTATTCCAGCGTGATCATATCGTTGGGCTTGAGGATCCGCGCGTTCTGTGCGCCAGCACGGGTACGGGCCTGCTCCAGCAGCTGCGGCGAGGCTTTCTGGCCAATGCTGAATTCGGCGGCCTTCGACTCACAGCGGCTATGACCGGCATCGGTCACGGCGGCGTCTTTGGCTGGCTCAGAGGCACCCGGGGTGCTGCAACCCGCCAACGCGAGTGCTGCCAACAAAGTACCTAATGATGCGAGCTTCCAAGGCATGAAGCCTCCTATTGAAAAATGAACAGAGATCGTGCGACAGCGGTCTGGCTGATAGGTTTCAAAACGTAAACCGCCGATAGGTAAGTCTGCCCGACTATCAGCAGGCATTCGCCCGATCAATCGTGACCAAATATGAGCGTAATCAGTAGATGTCGATGTAATCGAACGGCGGCTTCGGCCAGTTCTGCTTCAGCGCATTGAAAATCTGTGTAACCCAGACCTCGTCGCTGGCCGCGACGTTGCCGACGTAACCGGAACCCTTGGCCCAGGTCTCCAGGCGGAACAGCAGGCCATCGATGTCAGTGCCTCCCACCACCCCGGAAGATATGTAGGCAATTCCGGCCCTGGTCACACGCAACTGGGTATGCTCGTCATCACTGGCACTGGCGATCAGTTGACGCACGGCGGCCAGTGTCAGGTTCTCGGGGTTATTCAAATCGATCTGCACGCGGGGTCCCCCGGCAATTAAACAGGGAGACAGTGTCGCACAGCACCTGCTTCATGCCTAAGTAGCAGTGCCAAGCGCCGCGCAAAATGATTAACTGCGCCGGTTAGAGCCGCGTTCCAGCGCATTGCCCAGCATTTCAACCCGTGAGACTTCCATGACCACCGTAACGCTCCAAGCCGACATCAAAGCCAAATGGCCCCAAGGACAAAGCTCCTACAGCCCAGGAAGCCCGGAAGAACTGGCAATCATCGGTATCGACCTGCTGGTCAAGGAACTCGGCACCCAGGCGGCACAGGCATTCATCGGCCAGGTATTCGAAAAATACCCGGCCGATCACATGGGGGCACCAGACCCCGAGCGTGAATAAGAACCGGCTGGCGAACGTCGACCGGGTTACTTCAGGCGTGCCAGGCGCTCGGTGAGCAGATCGAAGAAACCCTGGGCGTCGCCGTTCTCAACCCAGAACACATTTTTTGTCTGCTTCAGGCCGTCATACCAATCAACGATGGTCTGGCCGAAGGTCGGGCCTTCGCGGCTGTCCACCACCATATTGGCCTGACGCCCTGTGAACAAGGACGGCTTGAGCAGGTAGGCGATGACAGTGGCGTCATGTACCGGGCCGCCCGGGATGCCGTAGTGTTCCATATCGCCCTTGACGTATTCATTGAGAATATCGCCGACGACCTTGCTCGCGTTGTTATTGATGTCGGCGATCTTCTTCAGGCGCGCCTCGCTGGTCAGCACCTTGTGGGTCACATCCAGCGGCAGGTAGGTCAGCTTGACGCCACTCTTGAGCACAATCTCGGCTGCAATCGGATCGGCGAACAGGTTGAACTCGGCAACCGGGGTGATATTGCCGCCGTTGAAGTGCGCGCCACCCATCACCACCACTTCCTTGATGCCTTGGGTGATTTCCGGGTCCTGGGTCAAGGCCAGCGCCAGGTTGGTCTGCGGACCGAGCATGGCAATGGTGATGCTGTGAGGCTTGGCCGCACGCAGGGTCTTGATCAGGTAATCAACGGCGTTGCCTTCAGCCAAGCCCTTTTTAGGCTCATGGACGGTGACGCCGGAAATACCTTCTTTGCCATGGATGTTCTCGGCATAGATCGGTGTGCGCAACAGCGGCTTGGGTGCTCCGGCGTACACCGGGATTTCTTCACGCCCGGCCCACTCGCGGGCCAGGCGCGCGTTACGCGAGGTCTTGTCCAGGCGTACGTTGCCGGCGACGGTGGTCAGCGCACGAATGTTCAATTCGTCCGGGGAAGCCATGGCGAAGAGCAAGGCTACCACATCGTCGGCACCTGGGTCGGTGTCGATGATCAAGTCGATTTTTTCCGCCGCTTGGGCGCTGGCAGCAGTGAGTGCGGACAAAAGCAGGACACTCCGAAACAGATTTTTCAGGGTTGGCAGACCACGTTGCATAAAACACTCCTTGTCGTTGGGAAACTCTAGAAGGTTACGCCGGAGACCAGCGCGATATTGCAGTAAGGCTGGCACTCGCCGGTACGCACGACAGCGCGCGCGCTACGGCTCAGTTGCTTGAATTGTTCATGGCTGAGCAGACGTCGCTCGCCGAGGGCGGCCTGTTCAGCCAAAGCATCCAGCTCCGTCAGCGCGGGTGGCTGCTTGAGCAGGATTTCTTCCGCCAGCACGTGGCTTTCCACCTGCATTTCACTGAGCACGATACGCAAGGTGCTGATGAAGTCGGGAATGCCCTGGGTCAGCGCCAGGTCGATCAACTCGACCCCGGGCGGCACTGGCAGGCCGGCGTCGCCGATCACCAGGATGTCACCATGGCCCAGGGATGCGATCAAACGCGACAAGGCGATATTGAGCAGAGGCGTCTTTTTCATAAAAGCACAAAACCTTGAACGTCATGCAGCGTAGGAATGGAGGGTTGCGCACCAGCACGGGTGACTGACAAGGCTGCCGCGACCTGGCCGAAACGGATGGCCTCGGCTTCGCTTTTGCCACTGGCCAGTGCTGCGGCAAAACCACCGACAAAGGTATCGCCGGCAGCGGTGGTATCCACCGCCTTGACCTTGGGCGCCACCAGGTGCTCAAAGCCCTGGCCATCGGCAAACAACGCCCCCTGGGCGCCCAGGGTGATGATGACTTTGCCCGCCCCCGCCTTGATCAGGTGGGTCGCCGCGACCTTGGCACTGTCGAGGGAGTCGACTGTCACGCCGCTCAGTGCGCTGGCTTCGCTTTCGTTGGGAATCAGGTAGTCGACCGAGGCGTACCAGTCGGCAGGCAACGGGCCGCTGGCCGGCGCCGGGTTGAGGATCACGGTCTTGCCCAGTTCACGACCGCGCTTGAGGGTATAGCCCACGGTATCCATCGGCACTTCCAGCTGGCAGATAATCACATCGGCGGCCTGCAGCACCGCATCGGACGCCTGCAGTGAGGCGGGTGTCAGCTCGCCGTTGCTGCCGGCAACGATCACGATCGCGTTCTGGCTGCTGTCGTCCACCACAATCAAGGCCACGCCACTGGAACCGTCCACGGTGCTCACCGCCTGGCAATCGATACCTTCCACCAGCAAGGCGCCACGCAGTTCAGTGCCATAGGCATCACTACCGACACAGCCGATCATTGCCACATCGGCCCCCAGTCGCGCCGAGGCCACGGCCTGGTTGGCGCCCTTGCCGCCAGGCACCGTGGAAAACGTCTGGCCGACCAGGGTCTCACCGGCACGGGGCAGCCGATTCGCGCGGGTGACCAGGTCCATGTTCAAGCTGCCTATTACCACTACTTTTGCTGGCATACATCAGTACTCATCAATTCGGTTCAGCGGTATTGGGCGAACACACCGGCGACGGGCGCCGTCGATTCACGCAACACGATGCTCGGCGTCACGATGCGTTGATCGATCGGCAGTTGGGGGGTTGCAATTCGTCGCAGTAAAAGCTCGGCCGCGGTCTCGCCCAGTTGCAGGATCGACTGCCCGACCGTGGTCAGCGCCGGGTACACGTAGCGGCCCATTTGAATGTCATCGAAACCGATCACCGACAGTTCACCGGGCACGCGGATATTGCGCTCCGCCGCCGCGCGCAACACGCCGAAGCCGATCATGTCGTTGCTGGCAAAAATCGCGCTGGGCGGGTTCTGCGCCAGCAATTGCACGGCAGCAGCATAACCGCCGGTGCTGGTGAAGTCGCTTTCCTGGATGCGATTGGCCACCACCGCCACACCGGCCTCACGGAGCGCACGCTGGTAACCCGCCAGGCGCATTTGCGCGACGCGGGTGTGGGCCGGGCCGCCGATGCAGGCGATGTCCCGATGCCCCAGCTCAAGCAAGTGCCGGGTCGCCAGGTAGGCGCCTTCCTCGTGGTCGATGCGTACCAGGTCGACATCGATGCCATCCAGCGCCCGGTCGACAATCACCATGGGCGTGCGCACGGCGCTCAAGCCTGCGGCGAGGCCGCTGTCATCACCGCCTACCGAAGTCACGATCAAGCCATCAACACGCTTCTCCAGCAACACCCGCAAATAGCTGCGTTGTTTTTCCGCGTTGTCGTCGGAGTTGCAGAGAATCACGCAGTAGCCGTTACGCTCACAATAATCCTCGATGCCCCGGGCCAGCTCGGCAAAATACGGGTTGAGGCTGTTGGGCACCAGCAATCCGATGGTGGCCGTGGTCTTGGCCTTGAGCGAACGCGCGACGGCACTGGGCACGTAGTCGAGTTGCTTGATCGCCGCTTCAACCTTGATCCGTACCGGCTCGCTCACCGGGCGCGTCTTGTTCACCACATGGGACACGGTGGTGTAGGAAATACCTGCAATCGCGGCCACATCCTTGATCGTTGCCATGGTTCAGCCTCGCCGACTGGCACGACGGCTGCGATAAGTATCCAGGACCACGGCAATCACGATCACGGCACCGGTTATGATGCGCTTGGTGGGTTCCGTGGCACCGATCTGCGCCAGGCCGGCGGCCAATACCGAAATAATCAACACACCGAAGAAGGTACTGATCACCGAACCACGCCCGCCCATCAGGCTGGTGCCGCCGATCACCACTGCGGCGATCACTTGCAGCTCGAGGCCGGCACCGGCATTCGGGTCTGCCGCTTCCAGGCGCGAAATCTGGAACAGCGCCGCCACACCGGCCAGCAGGCCCATGAGGCTGAACACCAGGATCTTGTACGGCTTGGGATTGATCCCGGCCAGGCGTACAGCTTCTTCGTTGGTGCCGATACCGATCAGGTAACGACCGAATACGGTGCGGGTCAATACCAGTTGGGCGGCAATGATCACCAGCAAAGCGATGATAAACGACGGCGAAATGCCGAAGGCGATCGGGTTGGACAGCCAGGCAAACGAATCGCCGATATAGGCCGTGCGCGAGCCGGTCATCTGGTACGCGACGCCCCGGGCCATTTCCAACACGCCGAGGGACACGATAAACGATGGAATGCGCCAGGCCACCGTGATCGAGCCGGTGATAGTGCCGGCCAACGCGGCGCAGCCCATGCCGAGCAAGGCCGCCGGCAAGACACTCCAGCCCCACCCGAGAATCGCCACGCTGACCGCCGATGCCGCCAACGCCAGTACCGAGCCCACCGATAGGTCGATACCGCCGATGATCAGGATGAAGGTCATGCCCACCGCCAGCACCATCAGGTCAGGAATCTGGTTGGCCAGGGTGCTGAACGTGTCATAGGACAGGAAGTGATCACTGAGCACCGAAAACAGCGCGATCATCGCCAGCAATGCACCGGCCAGCCCCAGGTAGGTGCCCAGGCCGTAGAAGTTGCCGCCGGTTTTACCGGGGGAAGTTGTTAGTTTCATGGGGTATCCCTAAGCACTGCGTCGTTGAGCAGCGCATCACGTTTCTGATAGCCGGCAAAGGCGGCGGCGAGCAATTCGTCCTGGGTCCAGCTGTCGCGCTCGAAGGTTTCGATCAAGCGCCCGGCGGACAGCACGCCGATGCGGTCGCAGATCAGCATGAGTTCACGCAGGTCGCTGGACACCACCACCAGCGCCTTGCCCTGGCGAGTCAATTCACCCAGCAAGGCATAAATGTCGAACTTGGCACCGACATCGATGCCGCGGGTGGGCTCGTCGAACAGCATCACCGAGCAGTCGCGCTCCAGCCAGCGGCCGATCACCACTTTCTGCTGGTTGCCACCGGACAGTTCGGACACCAATTGCGCCGGGCTGGAACTGCGGATCCGCATGGCATCGATCTGGCGCTTGGCCAAGGCAGTTTCATCGCGGCTATTAACCAGGCCGCCAGCGGAAATTTCCGGCATGTTGCCCAATGCGATATTCGCACTGATCGACTGGGTCAGCAGCAGCCCTTCGCCCTTGCGGTCTTCGGTGATCAGGGCAATGCCATGACCCACGGCATCCACTGGCGAGCGAATACTCACCACCCGGGCCGGCGAACCCAAAGCCACAGTGCCGCTGTCGGCCAGGTCGGCACCGAAGATAAGACGCAGTAGCTCTGTACGACCGGCGCCGATCAGGCCGGAGATGCCATAGATCTCACCGGCACGCACTTCAAAGGATACGTCGCGGACCTTGTCCGAGCGGGTCAGGCCCTTCACGGTCAGGGCCGGGCCGCCGAGGCTGCGCGGCCCCAGGTCGATGTGTTCACCCAACTCCCGGCCCACCATCAAGGTGACCAGTTGTTCGCTGTTGTAATTGGCCATCGGCTCGACGCAGACCAGCTTGCCGTCGCGCAGTACCGCAATGCGCTGGGCGACACGGGCCAGTTCTTCGAGCCGGTGCGAAATATAAATGATCGCCACGCCCCGGGCCTGCAGGCGGGTGATTTGCTCAAACAGCATCTCTACTTCGCGGGCCGTGAGCATCGCGGTGGGCTCGTCGAGGATCAGTACATGGCAGTCGCCGATCAGGTTGCGGGCGATCTCGACCATCTGTTGATGGCCGATGCCGAGGCTACCGACCAGAGTGTCCGGGTCGATGGCGTCCAGGCCGACTTGAGCCATGGCCTCGATCGCAGCCTTGCGCAATTGCTTGCGGCTGATCCAGCCACAGTGGCTGGGCAGGTTATCCAGAAACAGGTTTTCAGCGACGGTCAGCGTCGGCAGCAGATTGAGTTCCTGCATGACCATGCGCACGCCCAACGCTTCAGCCTGGGTACGGCTGGCCGGACGGTAATCCTGCCCCTGGAATTGCATGTGCCCGGTGGTCGGGGTGACCAGCCCACCGACGATCTTCGACAAGGTACTCTTGCCCGCGCCGTTTTCACCGGTCAGCGCCAGTACTTCACCCCGGTTAAGCGTGAGGGTAATGTCGGCCAGAACCGGTTGGGCATAGGTCTTACCGATACCGCTGACCGAGAGGACAGCGTTCGGGGCGGAAGATGACATAGGAAAATCTCCAGGCGTCCGCCCAGGACGGGCGGACGCTGTTGGGTGCTGCCAGGATTACTTCTTGAGGACGAGTTCGACCGGGGTTTCGATCATGCCGTCCTTGGCATCGACTTTCTCACCCTTGACCAGCTTGAGGGCGTTCTGGATACCGAACACCGCTTGCTGCGCAGCCGCCTGGTCGGCGGTCGCCAGCACACGACCGTCCTGCAGCATCGGCTTGATGGCGTCGATGTTGTCATAACCCACCACCAGCACCTTACCGGCCTTGCCTGCCGCACGTACGGCGGAGACGGCGCCCAGGGCCATGTTGTCGTTACCGGCCAGCAGCGCCTTGAGGTCCGGGTGTTCGCTGAGCATGGCCGAGGCCACTTTCTGGCCCTGGTCAATTTCCCAGTTGCCGGACTGGGTGGAAACGATCTTCATACCGGCAGCGTCCATCGCATCCTTGAAGCCCGCGGTGCGCTGCTGGGCGTTGGTGGTGGTCGGTACGCCTTCGATAATGCCGACCTTGTCGCCGGCAGCCAGTTGCTTGGCCAGGTAGTCGCCCACCAGTTTGGCGCCTTTGCGGTTGTCGGGGCCGACGAAGGGAATATCGAGGTTTTTGCTTTTCAGCACGTCCGGGTCCAGGCGGTTATCGATGTTGACGATCTTGATCCCGGCTTTAGAGGCATCCTCCAGCACTTTTACCAGGGCCTTGGAATCAGCAGGCGCGATAACGATGGCATTGACCTTGGCCAGGATCATCTGCTTGACGATACCGATTTGCGCGCTGGTATCGGTTTCGTCCTTGATGCCGTTGGTGATCATGTCGAAATCGGCGGCGTGGTCTTTCTGATACGCCTTGGCACCGTCCTGCATGGTCACGAAAAATTCGTTGGCGAGGGACTTCATCACCAGGCCGACCTTGGGTTTGGCGGCAGCGTCATCAGCGAATGCAGAGGAGAAAGGTAAGGCGGCGGATGCGGCAGCAAGCACAGCGACAGCAAGAAGACGTCCGGCGAATGGCAGCTTCATGGGTTCACTCCGATCTTATGATTATTGTGAGCAACGCGTGCACCGAAGTGTGCTTCGGCGGCCCTCCCACCCGGGTGGCTGATACGAGCTGACAGGAGACTCTAATGAGGGTCTCGTGAAACATCTCGCAAACGTTTGCGTTAGCCAAACTATGAGAACCTTGTCGAGATTTGTCAACGGTAGAACATGGCCTTTCATGCAAGACCTACAGCCCCGGCTCTCCCGTCCTGCGAAGGCCGCTCCTAAACATCTGCCACGTTCGGTCGTTCTCTGAAACGACAGGTTTGGCGCGGCACTCAGGATTCTTTCGTCATAACTTTCGGACAACCGAACGCCACACCCCAGGTTGTTCGGAAAGCCGGACACCCAGCAAGCAAAACCTCATCGCTCAATCAGTAAAAATTTATATATATCAACAAGTTAATTTATATGCTCGAACATATTCGGCATGGTACAGATCCTGCTCCTACACAGCGCCTGGAGGCATTCAGCAATGCCCAGGTGTTCTAGATGAACCTGCTACAGCACTCATCAAAAACCAGAGAGAAAAATAATGAAATCTGCATTGAAGAACTTTGTTCCGGGGGCGTTGGCCCTTCTGCTGCTGTTCCCCGTTGCCGCCCAGGCAAAGGAGGTTGAATCCAAGACCAAACTGTCCAACGTGGTGATCCTCGCCACCGGCGGCACCATTGCCGGCGCGGGCGCCAGCGCCGCCAACAGTGCGACGTACCAGGCTGCCAAAGTCGGTATCGAGCAATTGATCGCCGGTGTTCCTGAGCTTAGCCAGATCGCCAATGTGCGTGGCGAGCAAGTGATGCAAATTGCGTCCGAAAGCATCAACAACGAGAACCTGCTGCAACTGGGTCGCCGCGTCGCCGAACTGGCCGACAGCAAGGACGTGGACGGCATCGTGATCACCCACGGTACCGACACCCTGGAAGAGACCGCCTACTTCCTGAACCTGGTGGAAAAAACCGACAAGCCTATCGTGGTGGTCGGCTCCATGCGCCCAGGCACCGCCATGTCGGCCGACGGCATGCTCAACCTGTACAACGCCGTCGCCGTGGCCGGCAGCAAGGATGCACGCGGAAAAGGCGTACTGGTGACCATGAACGACGAGATCCAATCGGGTCGCGACGTCAGCAAGATGATCAATATCAAGACCGAAGCCTTCAAGAGCCCATGGGGCCCGCTGGGCATGGTCGTTGAAGGCAAGTCCTACTGGTTCCGCCTGCCGGCCAAGCGTCACACCATGGACTCGGAATTCGACATCAAGAACATCAAGAGCCTGCCCGATGTTGAAATCGCCTACGGCTACGGTAACGTGAGCGACACCGCCTACAAGGCACTGGCCCAGGCTGGCGCCAAAGCCATCATCCACGCCGGCACCGGCAATGGTTCGGTGTCGTCCAAAGTGGTTCCTGCGCTGGTGGAATTGCGCAAGCAAGGTGTGCAGATCATCCGTTCTTCCCACGTGAATGCCGGGGGCATGGTGCTGCGTAATGCCGAACAGCCGGACGACAAGTACGACTGGGTCGCCGCCCTCGACCTGAACCCGCAGAAAGCGCGGATTCTGGCGATGGTCGCCCTGACCAAGACCCAGGACAGCAAAGAACTGCAACGGATGTTCTGGGAATATTGATTCCTGCTGGCATCTCTGTAGAGGCGGGTTTACCCGCCTCTACTTCATGTGTAAATCCCGCAACCAACACCTCCCCGCCTTACACCAACTCGCCTAAACCGCCGTCAGACGAACTTATTGAATTTTAAGCAGTTGCGAAATTGCCTACAGTTAAATACTGTATGCACGTACAGCTTATTAAGGAACACTCCGTGGCAAAGTCCTCTTCCGTAGCCCTAACCCCACCTGATGCCTACGAACGCCTGGCCATTCGTGTGCAAAAGATCATCAACTCCACCAACGCTCAAAAAGCCAAGGCAGCCTTGATCTTCCGCTTGCCGGACGAGCCAGAAGACGAGTGGCAGCGCTTGCTGGAGGAAATCGCGGAGAACGACAACGTCACCCTCGCCTATCGGGATGACGGCGGCGTGCAGATTTTCTGGGTTGTGCCGAAGGAAGATTGATTCAATGAGTGCCCGTTTTATTGCTGTGTGCTGCCTGCTTTTTGCTGTCACTGCCCATGCCCAGGCGCCCCGAACCTTCAGCGAAGCCAAAAAGGTTGCCTGGAAGTTGTACGCGCCACAATCCACCGAGTTCTATTGCGGCTGCAAATACACCGGCAACCGCGTTGACCTGAAAGCCTGCGGCTACATCCCACGCAAAAACGCCAACCGTGCCGCGCGCATCGAGTGGGAGCACATTGTTCCAGCCTGGCAGATCGGCCATCAGCGCCAGTGCTGGCAAGACGGTGGACGCAAGAACTGCACCCGCCATGACGACGTATTCAAGCGTGCCGAAGCGGATCTGCACAACCTGGTGCCGAGCATCGGCGAGGTCAATGGAGATCGAAGTAACTTCAGTTTTGGCTGGCTGCCGGTGCAAAGCGGGCAATACGGTTCGTGCCTGACCCAGGTGGATTTCAAGGCCAAGAAGGTCATGCCGCGCCCGTCCATTCGCGGGATGATCGCACGCACGTATTTCTACATGAGCAAGCAGTACGGCTTGCGCCTGTCGAAACAGGATCGCCAGTTGTACGAAGCCTGGAACAAGACCTATCCGGTACAAGCCTGGGAGCGCCAGCGGAACCAGACGGTGGCGTGCGTGATGGGGCGCGGCAATGAGTTTGTCGGCCCGGTTAACCTGAAAGCCTGCGGTTGAACAGGGGCGGCACTGCCGCCCAATCAGCGGTTACTGCGCGGTCTTGTGCTCGATGATCTCGGACACCGTGTCGGTTTTCTTGGCCCGCGCCATCTTCTCGTTGAGCAGCGTCTGCTTGGCTTCGGCCTCGGCCCTGGTTGCAAATGGCCCCAGCAGCACTTCGTCCTTGCCGTCGACCTTCACGATGTAAAAACTGAACCCGTGTTCGAGCAACCAGGCGGTCAGGTCGGTGATTGCCTGCAGCTTATGGTCCGGCGGGCCTACTCGCAGGTCCCATTCCTGGGCAGCAATCGCGCCGGTTTGTGGCTGGCTTTCGGTTACGGCAGGCTTGGCCTTGGCGGCATCGACGCTTTTGCCTTCACCGCAACCGGCCAATGCCAACACCGCAATTGCCATCGCTACTTTACGCACTGCCCTGCTCCTTCAACGGATAAAGAGGCGACTTTATCATTCACTGTCTATTCTGGCCGTCATAAACATTGGCTTAAACAATGCGAATGATGTATCCCAGACCTGTATGATGCCGCCATGGGAATTAATGTCGCCTCTATGCGTCCTAAAAGAGGCAGTCACAGGGACGCGCTTAGCAGTAAGCTACACACATACGACACCTGCCCTGTCTGAAACATGTGTCCTTAAAAGTAATCAAGGAGAAGTCCATGCTTATACTCACCCGCAAAGTCGGTGAAAGCATAAACATCGGTGATGACATTACGATCACCATCCTGGGCGTCAGCGGCCAGCAAGTACGAATCGGCATCAACGCACCCAAGGATGTTGCCGTGCATCGCGAGGAGATTTACCAGCGCATCCAGGCCGGCCTGTCCGCTCCGGACAAAAACCAGACGCCTTGAAGCGCCCTCAGTAGCCAGCCCTTTCGTTCACTGTAACGGCTGGCGAAAACCTCATCGGTCTGCTTTTGTCTGTGTCGCGCGAAGCGCTTTTTGCCGCATGCCCATCCATGCATCAAGATGAAACTATCTTCACGCCTGGAACTTATTACACCCTTTGCAACCGAATCCTCTGACTGATACCCCGCCATCCGTGTGCACTTAGGAGCACGTCGATGCTGCCAGGCAATGCCCAGCCATTTTTCTCCAGATCCTGGATGATCGCCCTGCTGACGGGGCTGGTCTTTGTCGGCTTGGAATATGGACTGAAGCTTGAAATAGAGGGCGCCGAAGCGCCCCGTTCGCGGCTGGACCTGGTACTCCTGCTGTGTGGCTACCTGTTCATGTTCTGCCTCAAGCCCATCCAGATGGCCGTGCAGCGCAAGTTGTGCCAACGCATCGTGCGCAAAACCGTACGCTGACGCCCACCCCCGATTCGCTTTCAGATCGCTGGTATTTACAGCCTCGCAGCAGGACCTATCCTTGGGTGTGTTTGCACAGTCAGTAGAAGGTGCCGGTACAGATGGACACGCTCACTAAAACCCAAATCGAATCTGAATTGGCAGCCCGCCTGCCCAGCTACACGGTCACCTGTACGCTGCACGCCGACGGCACCCTCTCGGCCGTGCTCAGCGGTCCGGAAACCGATCACTTTGCAATCACCGGAATCGTGCGCGCGCATTATCGCGGTGCCGAAGCGATTGCCCGGCTCGCCAACGAGATTCTCAGGGAGATGGTGCTGTCACGCCAAGGCATGCGCAGTGATCGAATGCAGGCGTCGCCTGATCCAGCCACCCGCGAAACAGGCCGAGTCCGGTAGCCGGCTCGGCCTTGCTGCGTCAGCCCGTCGCGCGCGCCAAGTACAGCAAGCCATCAGCGCTGCGTTGCACCTGCAGCTGTTCATACCCATCGATCGAAGGATGCTCCGTCGCCATGGGCTTGAGGTGCGTCGAGGTCACGACCATCACATCCGCCCCAGCCGCCTCCCCTGCACGGATGCCCACCGCCGCATCCTCAAACACCAGGCAATCCTGCGTCGACACCCCCAGGCGCTGCGCACCGAGCACATAACACGCAGGGTTCGGCTTGCCGATAGCCACGTCTTCAGCCGTGACCAGCACCGCTGGCGGCGTAATACCCGCCGCTTGCAGTCGACGCAACGCGAGTTCCCTGGGTGCAGAGGTGACCAGCGCCCACTGATCGCCGGGCAAGCGGTTCAGAAACTCGACGGCCCCGGCAATCGCAACGACACCTTGCACATCATTGATTTCAGCCTCGGTAATCCACTGCGCTTCAACCTCCGGGTCGACGCCGGGCAAGGCCTGGCGCGTGATGGTGTCGATCGCCCGAGCGCCATGGATGGTGGCCAGGAACGTCGCCACCTCCAGCCCATGGCGTTCAGCCCAGATACTCCATACCCGCTCGGCGGCGGCAATCGAATTGAGCAGAGTCCCATCCATATCGAACAGAAAGGCGCGGTAAGGGCGGGCAAATACGGCTGAACCTCGGATGGACACTGCGGGGTTTCCTCGTGAGCTGAAACGAATAATCGACGCAATGCAATCTACGGATCACCCGGCGGCTTGTAAACGCCAACGACGCCGGCAATAACACGGCAGGTCGAGCGCCATGCGGTCGACACCGCCAGCTCAATCGAGGGCGCCATTGAGGACTTCGTAGATGATGCCCGTCGCGATGGCCACCAGTATCAAGTCGGTGCCCGCCTGCTGCCACTCGTATCCCTCGTAATGGGGCAAGCGGCCCAACAAACGCCCGTCCAGCTTCTTGGCAATGCCCGGCGGCAGCGGCTTGCCGCGGGCCAGGTTCTTCTGGATGCCTGGCGGCAAGGCGGGCCCAGGGCTCCAGTAGTCGCGATAACCGCCCAACACATTCAGCACGCTGCCACGGTCGACGCTGGGGCCATGACTGCCTGCTACACCTTTGCCTTTGGGCTTGTCATGCTCCTGTCCGCCGTGACCATTGCCTTTATCGTTGCCTTGCCCCTTGCCATTGCCTGGGTCAGCCAGGGCCATACCGCCAGCGGCAAACAACACAAGCGAAAGCGCAACAGATACGAATTTCGGGCACTTGATCATGGCGATAATCCAACACAGGAATGTAGCTGAACTGTAGTCGAGGTTATCGCACCCCGGGGGACGTCAACTCACCTGACCACCCACTTCCAGCACATCCACCGGGGTATTCCACGCCGCCGACACCGCGATGCGCAGCCCATCGACAAGGCCCGCGCCAAGATCCCTCGACACGTGGATAAAACCACTGCGTACACCGGTGCCCGCGAGTTCGTGCTGCAAGCGGTAGAACACCTGGTTGCACACGAATGTACCCGCCGTCTGCGATACCGACACCGCAATCCCTGCTTCGCGCACCGCCCTGGCCATGGCCTTGATCGGCAGCGTCGAAAAGTACGCCGCCGGGCCGCCGACCACCACCGCCGTGTCGATGGGTTGCTCCCCCAGATTATCGGGGATGCGTGCATCGTTGACGTTGATCGCCACCCGCTCGATGGATATTTCGCTGCGCCCGGGGGCCAACCCAGTGGCGATGACCATCGCCGGACGCAGTTCACTGATCAGTTGGAGCAGGCACTCACCCGCCGTGGCAAACGCACAGGGCAATCGGCGCGCAACAATCCGCACATCATCGTCGAGTTGCACGCCATCCAACTGGCGCACCGCTTCCCAGGAAGGATTCACCAGGTCTTGATCAAAGGGCTCGAACCCCGTCAGCAATACAGTTCGCATCGTCGCCTCACATCAACACATAAAGCAGGACAATATTGACCACCAGCATCATCAACGCGGTCGGCAGTTGCGCCTTGATCACCGCGTTCTTGTCCGGCAACTCCAGCAACGCCGCCGGCACGATATTGAAGTTGGCCGCCATCGGCGTCATCAGCGTACCGCAGTAGCCGGAGAACATACCGATGGCGGCCATCACCGCCGGGTTACCGCCGTAGATACCCACCAGCACCGGCACGCCGACGCCCCCGGTCATCACCGGGAACGCCGCGAAGCCATTGCCCATGATCACCGTAAACAGCGCCATGCCCAGCACGTACACCATGACCGCCACCAACTTGAAATCCAGGTTGATGTAGGTGGTGGTGACATGGGCGACAGCCGTGCCGACACCGGCTTCATTGAACAGCAGGCCAAGCATCGCCAGCATCTGCGGCAGCACCATGGCCCAGCCCAGGGCCTCGGTGAGTCGCCGGGATTCGCGCAAGGCTTGCACCGGGGTATCACGGGTCAGCCAGCACGCCAGGCCGAGGGCGATCAGGCAGCCGATGCCGAGGGACACGAAGGTGGTGTTTTTCGGATCCAGCAGCGGTACCCCGCCAATCTCGGTGTGCTTGAGCAAGACCGAACCGATCACGGTGGTCAGGGGGATCGCCAGCGCCGGGATAAACAGCTTGTGCCCGAGGCGGCCGGCACTGGCGCGCGAAGCCTTGTCATGCAACTCAGCATGGGTGCCACGGCCGACGCCGCCCAGGCCGGCGATCAGCGCCATCACCACCACTCCCGCACCGACCACCACCGAGGGCAGGCGCTCCCCCACCAGGAACGGGATGGCAAACAGCAGCCAGAACAGTGCGCTGGACCAGCGCTTGGGATGGCTTCGATCCAACAGGATCATGCCGGCGGTGATCAGCAGCAGGATCCCGGCGAGCCAGTACAGGTATTGGATAGAGATGATCATTGCGCGGCCTCCACAGGGTTCGCGGCGGTCGTCATCTCGCGGGTCAGTCTTCGGTCAAACCGATGAAGTCGGAGCGCGTGAATGATAAAGGCGCAAATCGCCGTAGGAATGCCCCACACCGCAATGTGCAGCGGCTCCACATCAATCCCCGAACCGAGCAGGAAGGTATGCATCAAGGCAATCGCACCAAAGGCGACGAAGATGTCCTCACCAAAAAACAGGCCGACGTTATCGGTGGCCGCACACATGGCCAACACCTTGTGACGCAGTTTGTCCGGCAGTTTGCCGTAGCGCTTTTCCGCCGCGCCTTCGGCCATCGGTGCCAGCAGTGGGCGCACCATCTGCGGGTGCCCGCCGAGGCTGGTCAAGCCCATGGCTGCGGTGGATTCGCGCACAAACAGATAGATGATCAGCAGGCGTCCGACCGTGGCGCGCTCAAACCGCGCAATCCAGTTCTGCGCGTGCAGGCGCAAGCCGTGGCGCTCCAGCAGACCGATGACGGCGAGGGGCAACAACAGGATCAATTGCAGGGCGCGAGTCTGTAGGAAACCATCCCCCATAGTGGCGAGGATTTTCTCCAGCGGGAAGTGGGCAGCGAGCCCGGTGGCGATAGCTGCGGCGGTGACCACCAACAGCGGGTTGAAACGCAAAACAAAGCCAACCACGATCACAAGTACGCCGATCAACGGCCATAAGTTCACAACAGTTTGCATGGCGGAGAGGTCCTTAAGTGCGCGCTGCGGCGCCATTACAGCAGGATGTGAACAAAGGGTTCACAGCAGGAAGTGGCGTGCAGTCGGCTCGGTTTTTTATTGTTGGCCCGTCAGGGCGAGCGTCAGTGGCGGCAACTGTGCTGCCTGGGAGCGGGAGGTGTCCAACAAGAAAAATTGTTGCTGCAAACCAATAAATTTTGTGGGTAATTGAGTAGCCCACGAGTAACAAGACGTGGACAGACCATGAAGGATTCGCTCATCTTAACGCCGCCCGTTTATCGTGCGCGGCGCATCGGGCAGTTGGTCGGCCTTCTTCATCAAACCGTTCACTGAAAGAGGGCAGCACCGGTGAGCTCAGCCATTCCAGACTCCGCCGCGCAAAACCGCCTCAGTCTACACACCAGTCTGATCGCCCTGGTGGTCGCCGTAACCTTCTTCATGGAGAACCTTGACGCCACGGTCATCGCCACCGCGCTACCGACCATGGCGACCGCCTTCGGGGTGACACCGGTCGACATGAACATCGGCATCACCGCCTATATCCTCGCCGTGGCGATCTTCATACCGCTGTCCAGCTGGGTCGCTGACCGCTTTGGTGCGCGCCGGGTATTCGCTGGCGCAATCATCCTGTTCACCCTCGCCTCGCTGCTCTGCGGGCTCAGCCAAAGTATCGAGATGTTCGTGTTCGCCCGCGTCCTGCAGGGCATGGGCGGCGCATTGATGGTGCCCGTGGGGCGCCTGGCCGTGCTGCGTAATACGGATAAGAAAGACTTGGTGAACATGATCGCGATCATTACCTGGCCCGGCCTGGTCGCGCCGATTCTGGGGCCGCTGGTCGGCGGCTTGATCGTGACGCATGCATCGTGGCCATGGATCTTCTACGTGAATCTGCCGCTGGGTGCGCTGGCATTGGCCGCCGCACTGTGGCTGGTACCGGAAGACCGTGAAGCCAGCGTGCGCCAGTTCGATGCCAAGGGGTTTGTACTGCTGGCAGGCGCCTGTGTGGCCCTGCTGGGCGGGCTGGAATGGCTGGGTAACGAGACCGGTGAACGCCTTATTCCAGGCGCCGTGCTGGTCGCGGCAGGCATCGCGCTGGCAGTGTGGGCCGTGCACCATTGCCGCCATGCCAGCGACCCGTTATTGCCGCTCGAGACCCTGTCCATCGATACATTTCGTGTGAGCATCTATGGCGGCTCGCTGTTTCGCCTGGCCATCAGCGCCCTGCCGTTCCTGCTGCCGCTGCTGTTTCAAGTCGCCTTTGGCTTGTCCCCGGTGGACGCAGGCTTGCTGGTGCTGGCGGTATTCGCTGGCAATCTGGCGATGAAGCCGTTCACCACGGCCATCATGCGCCGCTATGGGTTTCGCCGGGTCTTGCTGGTGAACGGAATAATCGGCGTGGTGTCGATAGCCGCTTGCGCGCTTTTCACGGTGCAGACCCCATTTGTGCTGATCGCGGCCGTGTTGTTTGCGGGAGGGTTATCCCGCTCGATGCAGTTCACCTGCTACAACTCGATCGGCTTCGCGGATGTGCCCAAACCGCGCATGAGTGAGGCCTCGGCGCTGTTCAGCATGTCATTCCAGCTGGCCATGGGGATGGGCGTAACGGTGGCGGCGCTGCTGCTACGGGCATCCATGACCCTGCAGGGGCATGAGATGCAGGCACAGGTCGGGGATTTTCGCGTGGCGTTCGTCGGCGTGGCGCTGCTGGGAGCGTGGGCGCTGGTGGATGTATATCGCTTGACGGTGGGAGCGGGAGAAAGTGTGTTGAATCGACAGTGAAGGCTGCGACTCAACACACTGTTGCCAGTATCAGGCGGTGGTACTGACCATCGAACCCGATGTGCTGTTGCCCTCATCGGTGACTGCCTGCAACAGTGCGGAAGTCACTGTCTGCAACGCCGCCGCAGTGCCGGCGATCTGCATCTGCGCCGCCGCTACTGCCGCCGCTTTGGCTTCTGCACTCTGGTTGCTGGACTGAGCTTTTTGCAAGGCTTGCTGCTGCGCTTGAAGCTGCTTTTGCAACTGCTCGATCTGCTTCTTCAATTCTTTGACGGTATCGGACTCCTTCGAGAGCGAGGAGGCTTGGCCACCGCCACTTACACCTGCCGCACCATTGGAATCAGCGTGCATGTTGACGGTCGTGCCGCCTGCGCTGCTTGTACTTTCCTTGGTCGCGGCAGCCGTCGAGCTGACAGTGCTTGGGGTGCTTGCTACGGAGGCGGTAGTGCTGATGTTGATAAGCATGCCAAGTGTCCGAGAGTAAGAGATTTGCGATCTCTATCGGCCTGGGGGTCGATTACTTTAGGCGGGGGTAGGAAGATTTTCGGGTAGTAATAAATCGCACGAACAAAAAAGGGCCCACCTTTCGGTGAACCCTTCCAGACCGCCCAGCAGAGCGGATTTTGTTTGGTAGGCGCGATTGGACTCGAACCAACGACCCCCACCATGTCAAGGTGGTGCTCTAACCAACTGAGCTACGTGCCTGCTGTGAGGCGGCATTCTACGGAATTCCGGAGGGGTGTCAACATCTTTTTTGCAGCTAACCCTATGAATATGCGAATTATTTATTTGCAGCCGGCGCACCGTACTTTTTGGGGTGGCTGGCAGGCAATTTTCAACTCAGGTAGGATCAGGGCACTCGTAAAAAATATAAAACAGAGGTTCCAGGATGGCGAACACCCCCTACCCCCAGTCGTATTACGCCGCTTCCGCCAATGCCGTTCCGCCGCGCCCAATGTTGCAAGGGGACGTCGAAACCGATGTGTGCGTGATCGGTGCCGGCTATACCGGCCTGTCCAGCGCGCTGTTCCTGCTGGAGAACGGTTTTCGCGTAACGGTACTGGAAGCCGCCAAGGTGGGTTTTGGCGCGTCAGGCCGCAATGGCGGGCAGATCGTCAACAGCTACAGCCGTGACATTGATGTGATCGAGCGCAGCGTCGGCCCCCAGCAGGCGCAGTTGCTGGGGCAGATGGCGTTCGAGGGCGGCAGGATCATCCGCGAGCGGGTCGCCAAGTACCAGATCCAGTGCGACCTCAAGGACGGCGGCGTGTTCGCGGCACTCAACAGCAAGCACATGGGCCATCTGGAGTCGCAGAAACGCTTGTGGGAGCGCTACGGCCATACACAGCTGGAGTTGCTGGACCAGCGCCGCATTCGCGAGGTCGTGGCCTGTGACAACTATGTCGGCGGACTGCTGGACATGAGTGGCGGCCATATCCACCCACTCAACCTGGCACTCGGTGAAGCCGCAGCCGTGGAGTCCCTGGGCGGGACGATCTACGAACAATCGGCGGCGGTGCGCATCGAGCGTGGCGCCAACCCGGTGGTCCACACCGCCGAAGGCAAGGTCAGGGCCAAGTTCATCATCGTCGCGGGCAATGCCTACCTGGGCAACCTGGTGCCGGAGCTGGCGGCCAAGTCGATGCCCTGTGGCACCCAGGTGATCACGACGGCGCCACTCGGGGATGAGCTGGCCAGGACACTCCTGCCGCAGGATTACTGCGTTGAGGACTGCAACTACCTGCTCGACTACTATCGCCTCACCAGTGACAAGCGCCTGATCTTCGGCGGCGGCGTGGTGTATGGCGCGCGCGACCCGGCGAACATCGAAGCAATCATCCGCCCGAAGATGCTCAAGGCCTTCCCACAACTCAAGGATGTGAAGATCGACTACGCCTGGACCGGCAACTTCCTGCTGACCCTGTCGCGCTTGCCACAGGTCGGTCGCCTGGGCGACAACATCTACTACTCACAAGGCTGCAGCGGCCATGGCGTGACGTACACCCACCTGGCGGGCAAGGTGCTGGCGGAAGCGCTGAGAGGCCAGGCAGAGCGCTTTGATGCGTTTGCCGACCTGCCGCACTACCCATTCCCGGGCGGGCAACTGTTGCGCACACCATTTGCGGCACTGGGAGCCTGGTATTACGGGCTGCGGGATAAGCTGGGCTTCTGACAAATCAATGGGATCCGGTTCGCCGGCTCCCGCAAAAAATCGCCAAATTGCAGACACAAAAAACCCCGGTCTTTCGACCAGGGTCTTTGCTATCGGATCAAAGTAGCCAGTGGCTTGCTTTGTGCTCCAAGGCGTTCAGCGGGCCTTGAGGCAGATATGGCGCAGCGGACGGGACTCGAACCCGCGACCCCCGGCGTGACAGGCCGGTATTCTAACCGACTGAACTACCGCTGCGTATCGCTTGACCGGCCGAGCAAACCGCCTCAACCGTCCTTGAACATCTGATCGATCAGCCTTGGCTGTTCAATCTCAAGCCCGATAAATCGAACCTGGAAAATATGGCGCAGCGGACGGGACTCGAACCCGCGACCCCCGGCGTGACAGGCCGGTATTCTAACCGACTGAACTACCGCTGCGCGTCGGTGCAACCTTTAACGTTGCGTCCTGCCCGAAGGCAAAACTCTCAAGAAGTGGTGGGTGATGACGGGATCGAACCGCCGACCCTCTGCTTGTAAGGCAGATGCTCTCCCAGCTGAGCTAATCACCCTTTGCTTCGTTGAGGCCGCGAAATTTACGCAGGTAGCGGACCTAAGTCAATAGCCTGCTTGAAGTTTTTCTGAAAAAGACAAAATGGCTACAAGACGGCTACCCGTCCTACTCGCTGTAAATCATCTTCTTGCTCATGCCACCGTCCACCACAAACTCTTGCCCGGTGACAAACCCGGCCTGGCGCGACAGCAACCACGCCACCATCGCTGCCACGTCCTCTACCGTACCCACCCTGCCCGCCGGATGCTGGGCATGATCGGCATCGGTCAAAGGCTCGGCACGCCGCGCAGCTGGATCACGGGCATCAATCCAGCCAGGGCTGACCGCATTCACCCGCACTTCCGGCCCGAGGCTGATCGCCAAGGCGTGAGTAAGCGCCAACAGGCCACCCTTGCTCGCCGCATAAGCCTCGGTATCCGGCTCCGACTGACGAGCCCGGGTCGACGCCAGGTTGACGATGGCTCCGCCGTGGGCACGCAGGTAAGGCGCACAATGCTTGGCCAGCAACATCGGCCCACTCAGGTTAACGGCCAGCACACGGTTCCAGTAGGCCAGGTCGAGGCTTTCGAGGGTGATATTGTGCGGGTCGGCCACCGCAGCGTTACAGACCAACGCGTCCAGGCGCCCGAACTGCCCCAGGACTTCGGCGACCCCCTGGGCCACCTGCTTCTCGTCAGCAACGTCCATGGTGATAAACCAGGCGTTTTCGCCCAGCACCTTGGACACCTTGGAACCGCGCTCGCGGTCGAGGTCGGTCAAGACCACCTGCCAGCCTTCGCTGATCAGCCACGCCGCAATCCCGAGGCCAATGCCCCGCGCCGCGCCCGTCACCAGGGCGACGCGCCCATTACTGGCCGCCGCGGCCTCCAGGGACCACTCGATCACAAGGCAGCCAGCCCGCGAGCCAGGTCAGCCTGCAGATCCGTGACATCTTCCAGGCCGACCGCGATGCGGATCAGGCTGTCCCGGATACCGGCCGCCTCACGCTCCTGCGGCGCCAGGCGTCCGTGGGAGGTGGTGCTCGGATGGGTAATGGTGGTCTTGCTATCGCCCAGGTTGGCCGTGATGGAGATCAGGCGCGTCGCATCGATAAAGCGCCAGGCGCCCTCTTTACCGCCCTTCACTTCGAAACTCACCACGGCGCCGAAACCACGTTGCTGGCGCTGGGCCAATGCGTGCTGCGGGTGGCTCTTGAGGCCGGCGTAATGCACTTTTTCGATACCGTCCTGCTGCTCCAGCCACTCGGCCAGGGCCTGGGCGTTGGCGCAATGGGCCTTCATCCGCAGGCTGAGGGTTTCCAGGCCCTTGAGGAAGATCCAGGCATTGAACGGGCTCAGGGTCGGGCCGGCGGTGCGCAGGAAGCCCACCACTTCCTTCATCTGCTCGCTGCGACCGGCAACCACGCCGCCCATGCAACGGCCCTGGCCATCGATAAACTTGGTGGCCGAGTGCACCACAATGTCCGCGCCCAGCTTCAGCGGCTGCTGCAAGGCAGGCGTGCAGAAACAGTTGTCGACCACCAGCATTGCGCCTTTGGCGTGAGCCACTTCTGACAACGCGGCGATATCCACCAACTCGGCCAACGGATTGGACGGCGACTCGACGAACAGCAGCTTGGTGTTGGACTTGATCGCCGCATCCCAGCCGGACAGATCCGCCAGGGGCACGTAGTCCACTTCGATACCGAAGCGCTTGAAATACTTCTCGAACAGGCTGATGGTCGAACCAAACACGCTGCGCGACACCAGCACGTGGTCGCCGGCACTGCACAGGCTCATCACCACCGCCAGGATCGCCGCCATGCCGGTGGCCGTCGCCACCGCCTGCTCTGAGCCTTCCAGGGCCGCGATACGTTCTTCGAAAGCGCGCACAGTCGGGTTGGTGTAGCGGGAATAAACGTTACCCGGCACTTCGCCAGCAAAGCGCGCCGCGGCGTCGGCCGCCGTGCGGAACACGTAGCTGGAGGTGAAGAACATCGGGTCACCGTGCTCACCTTCCGGGGTACGGTGCTGGCCGGCGCGCACAGCCAGGGTATCGAAAGCTACGCCATCGAGGTCGCTGTCCAACCGACCGGCATCCCATTCCTGACTCATGCTGCGACTCCTTACTCAATTCTTTATTTAAGATACAAAACCGGCCCCTCAGGGCCGGTGTCTACTCAGTTGTTGTACAGATCGATGATCGCGCTGACCGCCTGGGTCTTGATCTTCGACGAGTCGTTACGCGCCTGCTCGATCTTGTTCAGGTAGGCCTCGTCGACGTCACCGGTCACATACTTGCCGTCGAACACGGCGCAGTCAAACTGCTCGATCTTGATCTTGCCACCGCCGACCGCCTCGATCAGGTCCGGCAGGTCCTGGTAGATCAGCCAATCGGCGCCGATCAGGTCGGCCACGTCCTGGGTCGTGCGGTTGTGTGCGATCAGTTCGTGGGCGCTCGGCATGTCGATACCGTACACGTTCGGGTAACGCACGGCAGGCGCTGCGGAACAGAAGTACACGTTCTTCGCACCGGCTTCACGGGCCATCTGGATGATTTGCTTGCAGGTGGTGCCGCGTACGATGGAGTCGTCCACCAGCATCACGTTCTTGCCGCGGAATTCCAGCTCGATGGCGTTGAGCTTCTGACGCACCGACTTCTTACGCGCAGCCTGGCCCGGCATGATGAAGGTACGACCGATGTAACGGTTTTTCACGAAGCCTTCGCGGAACTTGACGCCCAGGTGGTTGGCCAACTCCAGCGCAGCAGTGCGGCTGGTGTCCGGGATCGGGATCACCACGTCGATGTCGTGCTCGGGACGCTCGCGCAGGATCTTGTCGGCCAGCTTCTCGCCCATGCGCAGGCGTGCCTTGTACACCGAAACGCCATCGATGATCGAATCCGGACGCGCCAGGTAGACGTGCTCGAAGATGCACGGGGTGAGTTTCGGCGCGACAGCGCACTGACGAGTGTGCAGCTTGCCGTCTTCGGTGATGTACACCGCTTCGCCCGGCGCGAGGTCGCGGATCAGGGTGAAGCCCAGCACGTCCAGGGACACGCTTTCGGACGCGATCATGTACTCGACGCCTTCGTCGGTGTGACGCTGGCCGAACACGATCGGGCGAATACCGTGGGGGTCACGGAAGCCGACGATGCCGTAGCCGGTGATCATCGCCACAACGGCATAACCGCCGACGCAACGGTTGTGCACGTCGATCACGGCGGCGAACACGTCTTCTTCGGTCGGCTGCAGCTTGCCGCGCTGGGCCAGCTCGTGGGCGAACACGTTGAGCAGCACTTCCGAGTCGGAGCTGGTGTTGACGTGGCGCAGGTCAGATTCGTAAATCTCCTTGGCCAGTTGCTCAACGTTGGTCAGGTTACCGTTATGCGCCAGGGTAATGCCGTAAGGCGAGTTGACGTAGAACGGCTGAGCTTCGGCCGACGTCGAGCTACCGGCGGTCGGGTAACGCACATGGCCAATGCCCATGTGCCCGACGAGGCGCTGCATGTGACGCTGATGGAACACGTCACGTACCAGGCCATTGTCCTTGCGCAGGAATAACCGGCCGTCGTGGCTGGTCACAATACCGGCAGCGTCCTGGCCGCGGTGCTGGAGGACGGTTAGCGCGTCATACAGCGCCTGATTGACGTTCGACTTACCGACGATACCGACGATGCCACACATGCGACGCAACCCCTACTTAATGAATCTTGACTGAACACAACTTACTGCGGCGTTTTGGCCGGCAAGAGGTGTTCCTTGAACGGAAGATCAGCGGGTACGCTGATTCCGCTGGCCAGCCACTGACTGCTCCACCCCAATATGAGGTTCTTGGACCAATCTGCAACCAATAGAAATTTTGGCACGAGTACCGACTCCTGCCACCACGAATCCTGCTGTACCGGCCCCAGGCTCAACAGCCCGACCGCCACGACCACCAGCAACGCACCACGCGCGGCACCGAAGGCCATGCCGAGAAATCGATCGGTCCCGGAGAGGCCGGTGACACGTATCAACTCGCCAATAAGATAATTGACCATTGCCCCCACCAGCAGCGTGGCGATGAACATGATGGCGCAGCCCGCGATGACGCGAGCCGAAGGTGTCTCGATGTATCCGGCCAGGTAGACCGACAACGAACCGCCGAACATCCAGGCTACGACTCCTGCGATGATCCAGGTCAGCAACGACAATGCTTCTTTTACGAAGCCGCGGCTTAGACTGATCAAAGCGGAGATGGCGACGATTGCAACGATCGCCCAGTCAACCCAGGTAAATGGCACGTTTGAGCCTACGGACGGATAAGGCGGCGCATTTTAGCAGAGCGTCGGGCTGTCGGTAAGCTGTGATTGCGGCTGCTTTGCAAATCAATAGTTTGTGGCGAGCCAGCCGGATTTCAACCCCACTGCAAAACCAATGTGGGAGAGGCTTGCCCCCTCCCACATTGGATTGCATTCCACGGACTCAGCCGCGCTCAGGCTGGAAGCGGGTCACGAAGCCCTTCAGGTTTTGCTGACGGTCCAGCAAATCCCGCAGCCGATCCGCCTCGGCGCGCTCGATCAGCGGCCCGATAAACACCCGGTTCTTGCCGTCGGTGCTACGGATGTAGGCGTTGTAGCCCTGGGCACGCAGCTTCTTCTGCAAGGCGTCGGCGCCTTCACGATTGCCCAGGCTGGCCACCTGGATCGACCAACTAATCGGCAGACCATTCGGGTCGATACGGCTTTGCCCAACATCCGGCTTGCCCGGCGCAGCAGGCTGTGGCGCTACAGGCTTGGGCGCAGGCGCAGGTGTCGCCGGCTTGGCGGCGACCGCCGGAGCAGGTGTCGGCTTGACCACCGGCACGCTTGGCTGCACCGGCATCGACGGCGCCTGCTGCGCGGCCACCTCATCATCGGTCGGCACCGGCTCTTCTTCCGGCAACGCCTGCGGCTCAGGCACCACCACCGGCTCCACCTGCACTTGGGGCACTGCCGGTGCCTGGGGCGCAGCCGGAGCCTCGACAACCACCTGGCGCTGCTCGTCCTGGCGGGAAAACAGCATCGGCAGGAAAATCACCGCCAATGCCACCAGCACCAGGGCTCCAACCATTCGCTGCTTGTATGCGCTATCCAGTAATGCCATGTGCAGCTTCCTCCGTGGAGCGCCGGGCCAACCACTCAAGCGCCTCGGCAACACAATAAAATGATCCGAACAACAGAATCTCGTCCTCGGCCGTCGCCACCGCGCACTGCGCCTCCAGGGCAGCAGTCACGCTTGCATACGACGCCACCGGCACACCAAGGTTCTGTAACGCGATCTCAAGCTCATGGGCCGGACGACTGCGGGGCGTATCCAGCGGCGCTACCGCCCAAGCCTGGACACTGTCCAGCAACGGCGCAACCACGCCCTCCAGGTCCTTATCGGCGAGCAAACCGAATACAGCCAGGCGACGCCCCGCCGGCGGCGTGCGTGCCAGGCGCTTGGCCAGGTATTGCGCTGCATGGGGGTTATGCCCCACATCCAGCAGCAGGCTCAGGCGCTTGCCGTGCCAGTCGAACGCACGACGATCCAGGCGTCCCACCACGCGAGTCGCCAGCAAAGTCGCAGCAATCTGCCCAGCCTGCCAAGGCAGGTCCAGCAACAGATAGGCTTGCAGCGCGAGCGCGGCGTTCTCCATCGGCAGGTTCAGCAAGGGCAGATCACGCAGCTCTACAACCAGCCCACGGGCATCCCGGCCGCGCCACTGCCAATGCCGGTCACCGATTTCAAGATTGAATTCGCGGCCACGCAGGAAGAATGGGCAGCCCAGCTCACGCACCTTGTCCAGCAAGGGCTGCGGCGGATCCAGGTCACCGCACAGCGCAGGCTTGCCCGGGCGGAAAATCCCGGCCTTTTCATAGGCCACGGACTCGCGGGTATCCCCCAGGTAGTCGGCATGGTCCACGCCAATACTGGTGACCAGCGCCAGGTCGGCATCCACCACGTTGACGGTGTCCAGGCGCCCGCCCAGGCCCACTTCCAATACGACCACATCCAGCTGCGCACGCTCGAACAGCCAGAACGCCGCCAGGGTGCCCATTTCGAAGTAAGTCAGGGAAATCTCACCGCGCCCGGCATCAAGTGCGGCGAAGGCTTCGCAGAGTTGCTCATCGCTGGCTTCGACACCATTGAGTTGCACCCGCTCGTTGTAACGCAGCAAGTGCGGCGAGCTGTACACGCCGACTTTCAGCCCCTGGGCCTGCAGCAGCGCGGCAACAAAGGCACAGGTAGAGCCCTTGCCGTTGGTGCCGGTCACCGTGATCACACGCGGCGCCGGCCGGCCCAACCCAAGGCGGGCCGCTACCTGTTGCGAGCGCTCCAGGCCCATGTCGATGGCGGACGGATGCAACTGCTCGAGGTAGGCGAGCCATTCGCCCAGGGTACGTTGGGTCATAGGTTCGCAGGCACCGGCGGCACAACGATCGGCTCGACTTTAGGCGCGACGTAAACAGGTGTCGGCAGGCCCATCATCTGCGCCAGCAGGCTACCCAGGCGTGGACGCAGCTCACCGCGCGGAATGATCAGGTCGATTGCGCCGTGCTCCAGCAGGAACTCGCTGCGCTGGAAGCCTTCCGGCAGTTTTTCGCGCACGGTCTGCTCGATCACGCGCGGGCCGGCAAAGCCGATCAACGCTTTCGGCTCACCGACGATCACGTCGCCGAGCATCGCCAGGCTGGCGGAAACGCCGCCGTAGACCGGGTCGGTCAGCACGGAGATGAACGGAATGCCTTCTTCGCGCAGACGCGCCAGCACCGCAGAGGTCTTGGCCATTTGCATCAGGGAGATCAACGCTTCCTGCATCCGCGCACCACCGGAGGCGGCGAAGCAGATCATCGGGCAACGGTTTTCCAGGGCGTAGTTGGCGGCGCGCACGAAGCGCTCGCCGACGATGGCACCCATGGAGCCGCCCATGAAGGAGAACTCGAACGCCGACACTACCACCGGCATGCCCAGCAGCTTGCCGCTGACGGAAATCAACGCGTCCTTCTCACCGGTCTGCTTTTGCGCAGCGGTCAGGCGGTCCTTGTACTTCTTGCCGTCGCGGAACTTGAGACGGTCGACCGGCTCCAGGTCGGCGCCCAGCTCGTTACGGCCGTCGGCGTCGAGGAAGATGTCGATGCGGGCGCGGGCGCCGATACGCATGTGGTGGTTGCACTTGGGGCAAACATCCAGGGTCTTTTCCAGCTCGGGGCGGTACAGCACCGCGTCGCAGGATGGGCACTTGTGCCACAGACCTTCAGGAACCGAGCTTTTCTTCACCTCGGAACGCATGATCGAAGGGATCAGTTTGTCTACTAACCAGTTGCTCATGCTTTCTTTCTCCAGTACCGGTGGCTTGAACACAGCCCCGCGTATGCCCTTGAGCTAAATTCATATGTGGCGATGACGCAGGCTGGACGGGGTCAGACGTTCGACCTGCCATTTCCAGCCTGCATCCTCAGCCTTCCAGACAACCTGCCAGTGCAGGTTGCCACTTCATTTCCGGGCCGCCCTCAGGCGACGCCGCGCTGTTTTACACAGCGGTAGTTATGGACGGCGGCAGACTGCCAGCCGTCACATCCCGTCACTGCTGTTGCGCACCGCGTGCATGAATGCGCGAATCCTGTCGTGATCCTTGATGCCCTTGCCTTGCTCTACCCCACCGCTGACATCCACGGCATACGGCCGGACCTGTTGAATCGCCGCACCGACATTGCCAGGGTTGAGCCCCCCGGCCAGGATGATCGGCTTGCTCAATCCTTCGGGGATCAGCGACCAATCGAACGCTTCGCCGGTACCACCGGGTACGCCTTCGACATACGTGTCCAGCAGAATGCCACGCGCGCCGGAATAGGCAGCGCAGGCCCTCGCGATATCGTCACCCGCCTTGACCCGCAACGCCTTGATATACGGGCGTTGGTAGCTTTCACATTGATCCGGGGTTTCGTCACCGTGAAACTGCAGCATATCCAACTGCACGGCATCCAGGGTTTCGTTGAGTTCGCAGCGGCTGGCGTTGACGAACAAGCCCACGGTGGTCACGAACGGCGGCAGCGCCGCAATGATCGCCCGCGCCTGCAACACATTCACCGCCCGTGGGCTCCTGGCATAAAACACCAGGCCAATGGCATCCGCCCCCGCCTCGACTGCCGCCAGCGCGTCTTCTATGCGGGTAATCCCGCAAATCTTGCTGCGAACGGCAGGCATGTCGTAGAAACCTCAGGGGTTGGACCGATAAAGTCCCGGATGGTAACAAAAGCTTTTCCGGGCGTCAGCCGCCAAGTTCACTGAACCCTGTGAGGAAGTGGGGCCCGATGAAACGCTGCGGCAGTTCGAACTCGTCGCGGTACTCCACATCCACCAGGTACAGGCCAAACGGATGCGCCGTGACGCCGCCCGTGCGGCGAATGCGGCTTTCCAGCACTTCCCTGGCCCATTCCACCGGGCGCTCGCCGGTGCCGATGGTCATCAATACGCCCGCAATGTTGCGCACCATATGGTGCAGGAAGGCGCCGGCGCGGATGTCCAGCACAATCATCTTGCCGTGGCGAGTCACCCGCAGGTGGTGGACTTCCTTGATCGGCGACTTGGCCTGGCACTGGCCGGCACGAAACGCACTGAAATCATGCACCCCTACCAGATGCTGCGCAGCCTCGGCCATGCGCTCGGCATCCAGCGGACGGTGGTTCCAGGTGATTTCTTCGTTGAGGTGCGCGGGACGGATCTGGTCGTTGTAGATCACATAGCGATAACGCCGGGCAATCGCCTTGAAACGCGCATGAAAGTGCGCAGGCATGACCTTGGCCCAACTGACGCTGACGTCATGGGGCAAATTGATATTGGCACCCATCACCCAGGCCTTCATCGTGCGTTCGGCCTGGGTATCGAAGTGCACCACCTGACCGCAGGCATGCACACCGGCATCGGTACGCCCGGCGCACATCAACGACACCGGGGAGTCAGCCACTTTCGACAGCGCCTTCTCCAGGGTTTCCTGCACCGTCAGCACGCCTGACGCCTGGCGCTGCCAGCCGCGATAGCGCGAGCCTTTGTATTCCACGCCGAGGGCGATGCGGTAAAAGCCAGCGGCCGCCATTTCGGCGGCCGGGTTATCTATATTTGCCAAGAACTGAGAGCCTGATGAGTTGCGCGAAGGCGGCCATTATAAATGCGCCAGCTGCGTGGCGTGCGCTTTTGTTGGGGATTGACCTTCCCACACCGCACCGGCATCGACCTTCAGATTTTGCCGAGCATTTCCTTGGCCTCGCCGCGCTGCGCCTCATCACCTTCGGTGAGCACTTCGGAGAGAATGTCCCGCGCGCCGTCGGCATCCCCCATGTCGATATAGGCCTGGGCGAGATCGAGCTTGGTGGCGACTTCATTCGTACCGGACAGGAAATCGAACTCTGGCTCATCATCGCCCAGCGCCGCGTCCTCAGCGGTAAAGGAAGGTTCGATGGGCGGACTTTCCAGGCTCTGGGACAGGCGATCCAGCTCGGCGTTGACATCGTCCAGCTCCGAAGCGAAGGCATCCGGCTTGGCGGCTGCTTCTGGCTCATCCGCCAGGGACAGGTCGAAATCCTCCGGCAAATCGAAGTCATCCAGCGCCGATGGGGTCAGCGTCGGCGGCTCCACGGCAGACACATCCTTCATCTGGTCCTCAAGACCGGAAAGGAAGTCGTCGTCGGACTGCTCGGACGCCGGGTCATTCAGTTGCAGATCCAGGTCGAAGTCCGACAGGTTTTCCTCGCCGGCCTTGGGCGCCGATTGCTGTTCCAGGAGCGCTGCAAACGTCTGTTCGTCGTCCAGGCTGGCTGGCGAAGCCGCCTCCATCTCATCCAGGCTCAGGTCGAAATCGGTGTCGAGTGCATCGGGCTCGGTGGCCGGGACGGCCGGTTTGTCTTCCAGCAGGTCCTTGACGTACTGCGCGTCGAGGGCCGCGGCGGCAACCGCGGCACTGACGCCCGCCGCCAATACCGCCATCGCAGGAAAGCGCGACTTGAGCTGCTCGACCTGGGCATGGTTTTCACCATTGGCCACCAGTTGACGCTCCTGGGTCACGAAACCGTCCTTGTCGCTTTGCAGGCCGTAGACTTCCATCAGCTTCAACCGCAGGTCGCTGCGCTTGGGCTCGTGCTTGATCGCTTGCTCCAGCATATCGGCGGCCTGGTTCAGATGACCACGGTCGATATGGGACTGGGCTTGCGCCAGGGCATCGTTGGCGTTTTGCGGGGCCACGGCAGCGGCCAGCGGCGCGAGCACGGAGGCAACCGTCGGAACCGCTACCGCCGGCGCAACCACTGGAGCAGGTGCCGGAGCGGCTGCCAGCTTGACGTTCGACGGCGGCACTTCGAGGCCTTCGAAACTGTCCGACGGCAGGTCCTGTTCGATGTTCGAGGTAAATTCCGGCTCTTCAGCCAGCGCCCGCGCCATGCGCAAGTGCTTTTCCTCTTCACGACGGGCGTTGCGATGGCGCGCCCACAGCAGCAGGAGCAGCAACACCACCAGGCCAGCCGCGCCGCCGATCACACCGAGGACAACCGGGTTGGTCAGCAGATCATTGAACTTGCCTTCGGTGGTGTCAGGTGCGGCGGCCGGTTTAGCCGCCTCAGGTGCCGGCGCCGCCGGGGTTGGGGTTGGCGCGGCGGGCTGTGCAGCGGGTGCTGCCGGCGTGGCGGCCGGGTCGCTTGCCAGCTGTGCGGGCATCGCTGCCGTCGCCGCTACGGCCGGGTCGCCTTTTTCTGCCTGCAAACGGGCCAGTTGATCGTTTTTCAGTTGAATCAACTTTTGCAGTTTATCCAACTGGCTTTGCAGATCTGCGGCACGGCTCTTGAGCTCTTCGTTATCGCGGCGAGTGGTGTCCAGTTGCTCCTGGGTCATCGCCAGCTTGTCGCTCAGGACCTGGCTGTCGCCGGCCTTGCCCTTGCCGCCTTTCTTGGCTGCTTCAGCCGAGACCAGGCTCAGGTTGTCCTGGGCATTGGTGGTCGACGGCGCATTGCCGGCCTGGGCACGCTTGGTGGCGTCCAGTTGCTGCTTGCCGGCCGCCTGATTGGTAGCCCCGCGCCGCCCCTGGCGCCACGCGGCATTTTGCACCCTCACTTCGGCGATTGCCTGAGGTTGCGGCAACGCCGTGCTTTGTACGGTGTCCGGCAGGCGCAGCACCTGGCCGGTTTTCAGGCGGTTGATATTGCCGTCGACAAAGGCGTCGGGGTTGAGGGCCTGAATGGCCAGCATGGTCTGCTGCACCGAGCCGCCATTGCGGTGCTTCTGCGCAATTTCCCACAGGGTGTCGCGGGAGGTGGTGGTGTGCTGGGCCGGCTTGCTCACAGCGGGCGCAGTGCGGGCGGGCGCTCCCACGCGTGGTGCAGGTGCTGCGGGGGTCGAAGCCGACTGGTCGAACTTGGCAGGGTCGAGCAACACGCTGTAGTCGCGCATCAGGCGGCCATTGGGCCATTGCACCTGCAGCAGGAAACGTACGTAGGAATCCGGCAGCGGCTTGCTGGAGGTGACGCGCACCACGCTGCGACCACTGGGATTGATGACCGGGGTAAACGTCAGGTCATCGAGAAACGCCTGGCGATCGACGCCCGCGTCCACGAACGCCTGGGATGAGGCCAGGCTCGGGGTGATCTCGGACGCCGTGAGGCCACCGACATCGAGCAATTCGATTTCCACCGACAACGGCTGGTTCAACTTCGATTTAAGGGTCATTTCCCCCAGCTGCAGCGCCTGCGCCATACCGGAGGACAGCGCCGAGGCGGCCGCTATTGCTAACACCAGTTTGCGAACTTGAACCATAGCCTCATCCTTTGTTTGAACACTCCCCGGCCTGCGAGAAGGTTGGTAACCGCTTGCCATAAGGCATGGCGAGCCGATAGGTCACCGACGCGCAATTGTTCCTGCTTGGGGCCAAGCATAGCGCCTGGTTAGAATCAATCTACAAATTGCCGCCAAGTATCTTTTACGCAAGGCGTTTTATCAACAACTGCGCCAGTTGCACGGCGTTAAGGGCGGCGCCCTTGCGTACGTTATCTGACGTCAGCCACAGATTTAGTTCAGCCGCGTCATCCACTCCTGCGCGCACCCGGCCTACATAGACCACATCCTGGCCGACTGCGTCGCCCACGGCTGTAGGGTAATCCCCCTCTTCTACCAGCTCGATACCGGGCGCGGCCTCCAATGCGCGGTTGACGGCGGTAAGATCGACCGCCGCGCCCAATTGCAACGACACAGTCAGGCTATCGCCAAAAAACACCGGGGCTTGAACGCACGTTGCGGAAATCTTTAGCAAAGGTAATTCCAGGACTGCGCGCAGCTCGTGAACCAGGCGCTTTTCCAAGGCGGTATGCCCTTGGGCGTCTGGCGTGCCGACTTGTGCCAACAAGTTGAAGGCCATTTGCCGGTCAAAGAACTTAGGTTCCAGAGGGCGCACGTTCAGGAGCTCGGCGGTCTGACGGGCCAATTCGCTGACGGCTTCGCGGCCCTGGGCAGACACTGCCAGGCTGGCAGTGACGGCGACACGCTGGATGTCCAGCAAGCCGCGCAACGGCGCCAGCACCACCGCCAGGTTGGTGGCGGACGGGCTCGGGCTGCCGAGCTGGAACGGTTTTTCCAGGCCGTCGAGGACATGGGCATTGGCTTCCGGCACCACCTGGGGCGCCTGCTCGGCGGGCAAGGCTCCCGACAAGTCGATCACCGAGCAACCCGCCGCCGTGGCTCGCGGCGCGAAGCTCAGGGTGACTGCCGGGCCTGCGGCGAAGAAGGCCAGTTGCGCCTTGCTGAAATCGAATTCGTCGACCTCCTTGACCCGTACGTTCTTGCCGCGAAACGGTACCGAGGCGCCAGCAGAGTTACTGCCCGCCAGCAGGTACAGGGTGCCCACCGGGAATGCCAGCTCTTCGAGAATCTGCACCAGGGTTTCGCCGACCGTACCGGTGGCACCGATCACGGCAATTTCAAAGGTCTGGGTCATGGGGGCTGCCTCGGGCATTGCGGGGGGAGCGGCACTTTACCGGGTGGCCGGGAGTGAGGCAATTAACCTGGGGCTGGTGGAGTGGCTGATGGCGCTATCGGGGGCAAGCCCCCTCCCACATTCAACCGAGTTCCAACGTTGAAATGCTGTTCACTGTGGGAGGGGGCTTGCTCCCGATAGCGCCCGAAAGAACAATAAAAAACCCGCGCCTGTCACCAGAACGCGGGTTTCTATTATTGCTTCAAGCGATCAACGCTCCAGCAAGATCCGCAGCATGCGACGCAGCGGCTCCGCCGCGCCCCACAGCAGTTGGTCGCCGACGGTGAACGCCCCCAGGTACTGGGTGCCCATGTTCAGCTTGCGCAGACGGCCCACCGGTACATTCAGGGTGCCGGTGACCTTGGTCGGGCTCAGCTCCTGCATGCTGATGTCGCGGTTGTTCGGCACCAGCTTGACCCAGGGGTTGTGCTGACTGATCAGCCCTTCGATATCAGCGATCGGCACGTCTTTGTTCAGCTTGATGGTCAGCGCCTGGCTGTGGCAGCGCATGGCGCCGATGCGCACGCAGATGCCATCCACCGGGATCGGGCTCTTGAACCGGCCGAGGATCTTGTTGGTCTCGGCCTGGGCCTTCCACTCTTCGCGGCTCTGGCCGTTCGGCAGCTCTTTGTCGATCCACGGGATCAGGCTGCCGGCCAATGGCACACCGAAGTTCTCGGTCGGGTAGGCATCGCTGCGCATGGCTTCGGCCACACGGCGGTCGATGTCGAGGATCGCGCTGGCCGGGTCGGCCAGTTGATCGGCGACAGCGGCGTGGGTCGCGCCCATCTGCTTGATCAGCTCACGCATGTTCTGCGCGCCGGCACCGGAAGCTGCCTGATAAGTCATGGCGCTCATCCACTCGACCAGGCCGGCTTCGAACAGGCCGCCCAGGCCCATCAGCATCAGGCTGACGGTGCAGTTGCCGCCCACATAATTCTTGGTGCCGGCATCCAGCTGCTGGTCGATGACCTTGCGGTTGACCGGGTCGAGGATGATCACGGCGTCGTCCTGCATGCGCAGGCTCGAGGCGGCGTCGATCCAGTAACCCTGCCAGCCGGCTTCACGCAGCTTGGGGAAGACTTCGCTGGTGTAGTCGCCACCCTGGCAGGTGAGGATCACGTCGAGGGTTTTCAGCTCTTCAATGCTGTAGGCGTCCTTGAGCGGGGCAATATCCTTGCCCACGGACGGCCCTTGGCCACCTACGTTCGAAGTGGTGAAAAACACCGGCTCAATAAGATCGAAATCCTGCTCTTCCAGCATCCGCTGCATGAGCACGGAACCGACCATACCGCGCCAACCGATCAGACCTACACGTTTCATCGCAACTACACCTTGTTAAAAAGTGGGCCGCCTTGCAGCAACAACTGCAAGCGGGCCCGAGAGATTACAGATTCCGCAGCGCGGCGACTACTGCGTCGCCCATTTCCTGCGTACCCACCTTGGTGCAACCCTGCGACCAGATGTCGCCGGTGCGCAGGCCCTGGTCCAGCACCAGGCTCACGGCCTTCTCGATCGCATCCGCGGCGTCGCTCAGGTTGAAGCTGTAACGCAGCATCATCGAGACCGACAGGATGGTCGCCAGCGGGTTGGCAATGCCCTGGCCCGCAATGTCCGGCGCCGAGCCGTGGCAAGGCTCGTACATGCCCTTGTTATTGGTGTCCAGGGACGCCGACGGCAGCATGCCGATGGAACCGGTGAGCATCGACGCCTGGTCGGACAGGATGTCGCCGAACAGGTTGTCGGTGACGATCACGTCGAACTGCTTCGGCGCACGGACCAGTTGCATGGCGGCGTTGTCGACGTACATGTGGCTCAGTTCGACGTCCGGGTAGTCCTTGGCCACTTCTTCGACGATTTCGCGCCACAGTTGGCTGGAGGCCAGGACGTTGGCCTTGTCCACCGAGCAGACCTTCTTGCCACGCACACGGGCCATGTCGAAACCGACGCGGGCGATACGGCGGATTTCGCTCTCGCTGTACGGCAGGGTGTCGTAGGCCTGGCGCTCACCATTCTCCAACTCGCGCACGCCCCGTGGCGAGCCAAAGTAGATACCGCCGGTCAGTTCACGCACGATCAGGATATCCAGGCCCGCTACCACTTCCGGCTTCAGGCTCGATGCGTCGGCCAGTTGCGGGTAGAGGATCGCCGGGCGCAGGTTGCCGAACAGGCCCAGTTGCGCGCGGATTTTCAGCAGGCCGCGCTCAGGGCGGATATCACGCTCGATCTTGTCCCACTTCGGGCCACCCACGGCGCCAAGCAGCACCGCATCGGCGGCGCGGGCGCGGTCCAGGGTTTCGTCGGCCAGGGGCACGCCGTGCTTGTCGATGGCAGCGCCGCCGATCACGTCGTGGCTCAATTCGAAGCCCAGGCTGTACTTGCTGTTGGCAAGCTCCAGGACCTTGACCGCTTCGACCATGATTTCCGGACCAATACCGTCGCCAGGGAGAATCAGAATCTGCTTGCTCATGGGTTCCTCATTTCATCGAGCGACCTGCCCGTGGGCAGGTCGGGAAAATTAATCAGCGTTCGGCCCAGACCACCAGCACGTCGGTGCTGAAAGTGCCGTCGGCCTGAATCTCGTAGTAATCGCGCACTTCCTGGCCCATCGCCTGCTGCAGCTCCAGGATCGCAGCGCGCAGCACCTGCGGTGTGCGCATGCGTTCGACCCACGAGGTGTATTCCAGGCGCAGGCGCTGGCGACTGCTGTTGCGTACGTGCAAACCGGCTTCGCTGAGCTGACGCATCCATTCGGCGGCGGAGTAGTCACGCACGTGGCTGGTGTCGCGCAGCACTTCGACGGTTTGCAGGTAAGTGTCCAGCAACGGGCTGCCCGGTGACAAGACATCGACAAACGCCGCCACGCCGCCCGGCTTGAGCACGCGGCGCACTTCGCGCAGCGCCACGCCGAGGTCGCTCCAATGGTGCGCCGAATAACGGCTGAACACGAAGTCGAATTCGCCATCGGCGAACGGCAGGCGCTCGGCGGCGCCGTTTACGGTGCCGATATTGGTGAGACCGCGATCTTGCGCAGCGGCGGCCACCACATCGAGCATCTGCTGGGACAGGTCGTAGGCCACCACTTCCTTGACCAATGGCGCCACATGGAAACTCACATGACCGGCACCGCAACCCAGGTCCAGCAGCCGTGCATGGCCCTGCCCGGCCAGTTCGGCCTGGAGCAGCGCGAATTCGGTGCCTTGGGCGTGCACGGCACTGCTCAGGTAGGCAGACGCCTGTTCGCCGAATTGTTTTTGCACGACTTGGGTGTGGGCGGTGCTGGTCATGGTGGCATCCTTCAAGGGTTGTGTTGCTGGTACCGGCCCTATCGGGGGCAAGCCCCCTCCCACATTTGGAATGCGTTCCCCCTGTGGAGGGGGCTTGCCCCCGATGAGGCCGGTCCTGCCTACATCAATTTATGCGTCACGAAACAACCAGGGCTGGCTCGCCCGGTGCCTGGCTTCGAACGCGGCAATCGCATCGCCGTCCTGCAAGGTCAGGCCGATATCGTCCAGGCCGTTGATCAGGCAGTGCTTGCGGAAGGCGTCCACCTCAAAGTGGTACACCTTGCCGTCCGGACGGGTCACGGTTTGCGCAGCCAGGTCGATGGTCAACTGGTAGCCCACATCGGCTTCCACTTGCTTGAACAGCTCGTCGACTTCTTCGTCGGTCAGGATGATCGGCAACAGGCCGTTCTTGAAGCTGTTGTTGAAGAAGATGTCGGCATAACTCGGCGCGATGATGCTGCGAAAGCCATATTCTTCCAGGGCCCACGGCGCGTGCTCGCGGCTGGAACCGCAACCGAAGTTTTCCCGGGCCAGCAACACGCTGGCGCCCTGGTAGCGCTCGGCGTTGAGCACGAAGTCTTTGTTCAGCGGGCGCTTGGAGTTGTCCTGGTAGGCGTAGCCCACGTCCAGGTAGCGCCATTCGTCGAACAGGTTGGGGCCGAAACCGGTGCGTTTGATCGACTTCAAGAACTGCTTGGGGATGATCTGGTCGGTGTCGACGTTGGCACGGTCCAACGGCGCGACCAAACCGGTGTGTTGGGTAAAAGCTCTCATCGGGTTTTCCTCAGATCAATTCGCGAACGTCGATGAAACGACCGTTGACGGCAGCGGCGGCGGCCATGGCCGGGCTGACCAGGTGGGTACGGCCACCCGCGCCCTGACGCCCTTCGAAGTTACGGTTGGAGGTGGACGCGCAATGCTCGCCCGACTCCAGGCGATCCGGGTTCATCGCCAGGCACATCGAGCAGCCCGGCTCACGCCACTCGAAACCGGCTTCGAGGAAGATCTTGTCCAGGCCTTCGGCCTCAGCCTGGGCTTTTACCAGGCCCGAGCCTGGCACCACGATGGCCTGCTTGATGGTCGAGGCGACTTTGCGGCCCTTGGCGATCACCGCCGCCGCGCGCAGGTCTTCGATCCGCGAGTTGGTGCAGGAGCCGATAAACACGCGATCCAACTGGATGTCGGTGATCGCCTGGTTGGCCTTCAAGCCCATGTACTTCAAGGCGCGCTCGATGGAACCGCGCTTGACCAGGTCGGCTTCCTGCGCCGGGTCCGGCACGTTCTGGTCGACGGCCAGGACCATTTCCGGCGAAGTGCCCCAGCTGACCTGCGGCTTGATCTGGGCAGCATCGAGTTCAACCACGGTGTCGAACACCGCATCGGCGTCGGACACCAGGTCTTTCCAGGCTTCGACCGCGGCGTCCCAATCGGCGCCTTGCGGTGCAAATGGGCGCCCCTTCACGTATTCAACGGTTTTCTCGTCCGCCGCCACCATGCCCACGCGGGCACCGGCTTCGATGGACATGTTGCAGATGGTCATGCGGCCTTCGATGGACAGGTCGCGAATGGCGCTGCCGGCGAACTCGATGGCATGGCCGTTACCGCCGGCGGTGCCGATCTTGCCGATCACGGCGAGCACGATGTCCTTGGCGGTCACACCGAACGGCAAGGTGCCTTCGACACGCACCAGCATGTTCTTCATTTTCTTGGCGACCAGGCACTGGGTGGCGAACACATGCTCCACCTCCGAGGTGCCGATGCCGTGGGCCAGGGCGCCAAACGCACCGTGGGTGGAAGTGTGGGAGTCGCCGCAGACCACGGTCATGCCCGGCAAGGTGGCGCCCTGCTCCGGACCGATCACGTGGACGATCCCTTGACGCACGTCATTCATCTTGAATTCGGTGATGCCATATTCGTCGCAGTAGTCGTCGAGGGTCTGCACCTGCAAGCGCGACACGGTGTCGACAATGGCGTCGATCCCGCCCTTGCGCTCCGGGGTGGTCGGTACGTTGTGGTCCGGGGTGGCGATGATCGAGTCGACGCGCCAGGGCTTGCGCCCGGCCAGCCGCAGGCCTTCGAACGCTTGGGGCGAGGTCACTTCATGGATGATGTGACGGTCGATATAGATCAGCGACGAGCCATCGTCGCGCCGTTTCACTTCATGGGAATCCCAAAGCTTGTCGTAAAGCGTTTTGCCGGCCATCAGTCGGTCCTCATCAGCGGTGTTTCTATGCGCCGGGCTTTTCAATAACCCTTTGGCTTGTGAGGCTGATGGTATGGCGCTACATTAAATAACTCAAATTCATATTTTTTATGCTTTGGATTACCAACTGGAATACAACCATGGACCTGGCCAACCTCAATGCCTTTATTGCCATCGCCGAGACCGGCAGCTTCTCCGGCGCAGGTGAACGCCTGCACCTGACCCAGCCGGCCATCAGCAAGCGCATCGCCGGCCTGGAACAGCAATTGAAGGTGCGACTGTTCGATCGCCTGGGCCGTGAAGTCGGCTTGACCGAAGCCGGCCGGGCCTTGCTGCCGCGCGCTTATCAGATTCTCAACGTGCTGGACGACACCCGCCGCGCCCTCACCAACCTCACGGGAGAAGTCAGCGGCCGCCTCACTTTGGCCACCAGCCACCATATCGGGCTGCATCGTTTGCCACCGATCCTGCGCACCTTCACCCGGGAATACCCGAACGTGGCCCTGGATATTCAGTTTCTCGATTCGGAAGTGGCCTACGAAGAAATCCTCCACGGCCGCGCCGAAGTGGCGGTGATCACCCTGGCGCCCGCCCCCCATCACCTGGTAAGCGCCACCCCGGTGTGGGACGACCCGCTGGATTTCGTGGTGGCGCCGGAGCACAGCCTCACCGGCAACCGCGACGTCAGCCTGGCCGATATTGCCGGCCACCCGGCGGTTTTCCCTGGCGGTAATACCTTTACCCACCATATTGTCAGCCGTCTGTTCGAGGCCCAGGGCCTTACGCCGAACATCGCGATGAGTACCAACTATCTGGAAACCATCAAGATGATGGTCTCCATCGGCCTGGCCTGGAGCGTCTTGCCGCGCACCATGCTCGATGATCAGGTGGCGAGCATCGCTTTGCCGGGCATACAACTCAGTCGCCAGCTAGGCTATATCGTGCACACCGAAAGGACACTGTCGAACGCTGCGCGGGCGTTCATGAGCCTGTTGGATGCACAGGTGGATCTGCCAGTGATACCGGTATGACGCCGTGCGGCCCCAGGTTGTGAATAAAACCGCGCTGTTTGCCCATCGAGCCAAGGCCCTTTGATAATGCGCAACCCTGTCGACCCTCTACCTCCCCTGCCCCGCATCTACGCCCTGGACCCCCAGCAGGCGGAGCAGAGCTGGGACAGCGCCCCGCAACTGCTGGCAGCCCTGAATGCGGCCCGGCTGGGCGCATGGTGCTGGGAAATCGACACGGGCCGTATCAGCTGGTCACGGGGCACCCAGGCGCTGTTCGGCTTCGACCCGCGCCAACCACTGCCCAAGGACCTGGATTACCTCGACCTGCTGGCGCCGTCGGATCGCTCCCGGGTGGTGCGCGCCTTTCATGCGGTGCTGGCCGGCGAGCCGTTCGAGCAGGCCATGCACCATCACATCCAATGGCCGGACGGCACGTATCACTGGTTGGAGATCAACGGCAGCCTGGCACCGGACAAGGCCGGTCGGCGCCGCATGATCGGCGTGATCCGCGAGACCACTCGCCAGCGCGAGCGAGAGCACGCCCTCAGCCATTCCGAAAAACGCTTCGCCACGCTGTTTCACCTGTGCCCGAACATGGTGCTGTTGACCCGCCAGTCCGACGGCCTGATCAGCGAAGCCAACCAGTACTTCGAGATGCACTTCGGCTGGCCGGTGGCCGATGCCATCGGCCGCACCACCCTGGACCTGGGCCTGTGGCGCCACCCCGAACAACGCGCGCAGCTGGTCCAGGCCACCCAGCGCAAGGGTGAACCCATCACCATGGAAGTGCAGTTCTGCGCCAGCAACGGCCAGATCCACGATGGCACCCTCAGCGCGCAAAAGGTCGAGCTGGAGGGCGAGGCCTACTTGATCAGCACCTTTCTCGACACCACCGAGCGCAAAAACGCCGAAAATGCCCTCAAGGACAGCCAGGAGCGCCTGGACCTGGCCCTGGACTCGGCGCAACTGGGCACGTGGGACTGGCACATCCCCACCGGCATGCTCTATGGCTCGGCCCGCGCCGCTCAACTGCACGGCCTGCCGCCCGAGCCCTTCCATGAATCCTTCGAAGCGTTTTTCGAGGGCATGCCCAGGCAAGAGCGCGAGAACATGCGCAACGCTTATCGCACCCTGCGCGAAGGCCCGGCCGGCAATTACCAACTGACTTACCGCGTACCACTGGACGACGGCAGCTCGCGCTACCTGGAAAGCCGCGCCCGCCTCTACCGCGACGAGCAAGGGGCGCCGCAGCGCATGGCCGGCACCCTGCTGGACATCACCGACCAGGTGGAACGCGAACAACGCCTGACCGCCTCCGAAGAAAAGTTCGCCAGCCTGTTCCAGGCCAGCCCCGATCCCATCTGCGTGACCTGCCTGGACAGTGGCGCGTTCATCGAGATCAACCCCGCCTTCACCCAGACGTTTGGTTGGACGGCGGCCGAGGTGATCGACAAGAGCGCCGAGCAGATCGGCCTGTGGGACGAGTCAAGCAAACGCCTGCAGCGTATCGAACAGGTGATTCGCGACCAGGCGTTGAGCAATGTGGCCATCGTGGTGCACCACAAGAACGGCCAAACCCTGACCTGCATGATTTCCAGCCGGCTGATCAAGGTGGGCGACCAGCCGTGCATCGTCACCACGTTGCGCGACATTACCCAGCAACAACGCTCGGAGGCCGCGCTGAAGGCCAGCGAGGAGAAATTCGCCAAGGCCTTCCATTCCAGCCCCGACGCCATCTCCATCACCGAGCGCGACACCGGCCGTTATGTGGAGGTCAACGATGGCTTCTGCCGCCTCACCGGCTACCGCGCCGAAGAAGCCATCGGCCTGACGCTGTACCAGATCGGCATCTGGGCCGATGAAAACCAGCGTTCCGCCTTGTTGGCCGAATTGCAGATCAAGGGGCGCATCCCTCACCTGGAAATGCTCTGGCACAATAAACGCGGCGACGTGTTGGCGGTAGAAGTCTCGGTCGAGCCGATCACCCTCAATGAAACCCCGTGCCTGCTGCTGACCGCGCGGGACGTGAGCCTGCTCAAAAACGCCCAGGCGCAGATCCGTCACCTGGCCTATCACGACCCGCTGACCAACCTGCCCAACCGTGCGCTGCTGATGGATCGCCTGAGCCAACAGATCGCCTTGCTCAAGCGCCATAACCTGCGCGGCGCCCTGCTGTTTCTCGACCTCGACCATTTCAAGCACATCAACGATTCCCTCGGCCACCCGGTGGGCGACACCGTGCTGAAAATCGTCACCGCGCGCCTGGAAGCCAGCGTGCGCATGGAGGACACGGTGGCGCGCCTGGGCGGCGATGAGTTCGTGGTACTGCTCAGCGGCCTGGATGGCACGCGCACGCAAGTCAGCACCCAGGTGCAGGAACTGGCCGATACGCTGCGCGAATTGCTTTCGGAGCCGATGTTCCTCGATGGCCATCGCCTGCAGGTCACGCCAAGCATCGGCGTGGCGTTGATTCCCGACCATGGCACGACCCCGGCGGACCTGCTCAAGCGCGCCGACATCGCCCTGTACCGGGCCAAGGATTCGGGGCGCAACACCACGCAGATGTTCCATAACAGCATGCAAAAGGCCGCCAGCGAGCGCCTGCGCATGGAAACCGACCTGCGCCTGGCCCTGTCACGCGGCGAGTTCAGCGTGCATTACCAACCCCAGGTGGATGCGCGCGGCAACAGGATCGTCGGCGCCGAGGCCCTGGTGCGCTGGCAGCATCCGCAGCTGGGCGCGCAGTCGCCGTCCGAATTCATCAAGATCCTGGAGGACAGCGGCCTGATCCTCGAAGTGGGTACCTGGATCCTCGACGAGGCCTGCGCCGCCTTTGCACAGCTGATTGTCGAAGGCTTGGTGGACCCGCTGAATTTCAGCCTGTGCGTGAACATCAGCCCCCGGCAGTTTCGCCAGAACGACTTTGTCGAACGGGTGGAACGAAGCCTCAAGCGGCATCAACTGCCCTGCAACCTGCTGAAACTGGAAATCACCGAAGGCATCGTGATTCAGAACCTGGACGACACCGTGGCGAAGATGCGCCGCCTGAAGAAGCTCGGTGTCAGTTTTGCCATGGATGACTTCGGTACCGGCTACTCATCGCTGACGTACCTCAAGCGCCTGCCGGTGGATGCGCTGAAGATCGACCAGTCCTTCGTACGCGACGCGACCCATGACCCCAACGACGCCGAAATCATCCGCGCCATCGTGGCCATGGCCCGCAGCCTGAACCTGACGGTGATTGCCGAAGGCGTGGAAACCCCGGAGCAATTGGCGTTCCTGCAAAAGCTGGGCTGCCATTTGTTCCAGGGGTATTTGCACAGTCGGCCACTGCCGATCGAAGGATTTCGGCGGTTGTTGGTCTAGCCCTTACACCAGCTTCAACGCAGTAAGCGTTTTGCGCCGCCAGGGCGACTCGTTCAAGGCGTACTTTTGCCCATACAGGTCCAGCATCCCTTTGACGACCACCACGGAATGCCAACCGTCTGCAATCGTACCGATTGCACCGTTGACCAACTCCTCGACAGTGCTGTTACGGATGTAACCGAACAGGCCCAGGCGCTGGAGAGCCTCACCGGGGTATTCGCCATCGTTGAGGGTTTCCAGGGCCGCCGTAAAGCTTCTCCCCGCACGGAAATCGTTGTTCTCCAACTGCGCCCGCTTGGCGCTGCAGGCATAGAGGAAGTTGGCGTAATCCAGCAATACCGGGTTGCTGCCATAGAAGTTCGACGCGGCGGTAGCCTGCCTCAGTTCCTCATGGCTCAAGCGCAACCGGAAGCCATCGCGCATGGTCACTTCGCATCCGGCTGGCGTTCTGTAGATGGCCGTGTAGATGCCTTCGGGGAAACGGGTGATAGCCGCCTTGATCGCCGACACCGTCACGCAATTGCCCTCCACACCTTGATAAAAACCGCTCCAGATATCGGCGTGCCGGATACTTTCCGATACCTGAGCCAGGCCCCTGTCACGCTGCGGTGGCGTCTCACGATCATCAAACAGCACATAACCGTAACCTTCGCCGTGCGTGTGATTGGCGCCGCCCACCACGAGCGCCGCTCCGAAGTCATGGGTCTGGCGGACCCAGGCCAAATCCCTGCCGACCATGTCGCGGGCGGCAACCCATCGCGACAACCCATACACGCCCATTCCCTCCAGGCAACGCTTGCTTGTCTCGCCCTCAAGGGTCTTCGCCAGGGCGGCGTCGAACGTCGCGTAGCCGCCCAGTTGCTGCTTGCGCTTTACAAAGGCCGCCAACATGAAGTTGGCGTGCTTCAGCGCATCAGGGTCCTGCCCTGTGAACCTTGACGCCCGGGTGACCTGTTCAAGCTCTGCCTGGGACACATGCACCCTGTATTGATCCTTCATGGTGACGGCATAACCTTCACCTGCTTGGGTTACCTGATGGAAGACATCGGAGGGACGCGGGCCGAGGGTCATCATCATCAGTTTGATAACCGCCACGTGAGTACTGCAGTCCATATTTTCGCCGAATCGACGCTCGGCGGCTGCGAATGCATTCACAGGCCCATCAAGGCTCATCCCGGCCCCGGAGCGGACCATACTTGAACCATGCTCAGGCAGCCGTTTTGCAATGACCGTGCGATGCCCCTCAATCAAAGTGTTCATCGGACTGCTCACTCAAGGCTGGACGAAAACGTACAGCCAGGGCACTGGCCGCACCTCTTGCACGCGCACATCACACCAATGCGATGGCGTCCCCACGAGTCGGCGCGGAACCCTGGCGCCCATACATCTCTTCGCGGCCATTGATCACCGCCACGGAATGGAAGGCTCGATTGCACATGCCCAGCTGCCCCCTGGCGAGATCTCGCACACTCACCCTCTTCATGTGCTTCCTGAGGCCCAGACGCAGGAAACCCTCGCCTGGCCCAAACTCATCCTCCCCATTGTTCAAGCTTCTCACGCCGGCGGGATAACTGCGGCTCGCCCAGCCGTCGTTGTTTTCCATCTGCGCACGCTTGGCACTGACGGCGAACAGGAATTGCGCGTCCTTGAGCATGCCTTTATCGCGGCCGATAAAACGCGAAGCCGCGGCGCCAATTTTTAACTCTTGATCCGTCAAGTTAAGTACAAAATCATCGCGCATCGTCACCCGGTAACCATCACTTGTCTTGATCACCTCTTTATAGATATCCGTTGGACTTTGGCCGAACTTGTACATGGCTGCCTTGATGGCCGATACCGTGACACAGTTACCATCCGGGCCTTGACGAAACCCACTCCAGATATTGTCAGGTTTTGCGCCATTACGTTTATCCGACAGGTTCGGTATAGGCACATACTGTTTGGGTTGCGGCTCCGGCGGCACGACGGGCTCGACGGTCGGATTTACCTGAGGGCGCGGCGTACTATCGGGAACCAACTTATCCGTTTTACTCGTTAGAAGATTAAATAACTGCGTAAAAAACGAAGTGAACAACGCAATAACGCTGGCAGCCGGATCTGGATCGGCGCCTATCGCCGCCTGACCGCGTGGCCCGCCTGCGGTAGCAGATGCAGCGCCTGTACCAAACTCGATAGATTTAAACCGATAGGAAGGTGCAGGTTCGTTGACGGCCGCCGGCAAGTTTCTGTTATACGCCTGACGAACATTCACTACGCGCGCAATATTATGAATCGAACAATACGACATGGTGTTCACTCCACTTTCCGAGTATTTCTCCAAGCGCTGTGCCGCCCGGAGAAACACCGTTTTATTTATCCAAGAAGTTGCGACGCAATGGCAGGAATCAGTTTCCTAACCGACGACGGTTGATAAAGGCCCACCCCTTGAAGTCAGTCTCATTTTCAGCAGGGCCAGGACTGGTGACGTCCGCTTCGGGCTTTGACTGATCTGGAATATCCTTCTGCCTGTTATCGGTCGAGGTCACGGTCTTTGTGTCAGGTCGCGGTGTAGTTCCGGGCAGGGGCGTCGATTCAAGCCGGTGCAGCGCGCCAGGATGGATGCCTGAAGACTTGGCTTTGGAGGGTGGTGTCACCTTGGCGTCAGGAGCCTTGGAGTCCGACAACTTTGCGTCCGACAACTTGGTGTCCGACAACTTGGTGTCCGGCAACTTGGTGTCGTGCCGTGGAGTCACGTCGAGCCTGTGCAACGGGTGAGCATTAAGCCGTACCTCAGGCCTGATGGGCGGCACCTTGGCATCGGGTTGTGGAGTCACCCCGGGGGTGGGCACCGAAAGAGGATTGACCCCTCCTCCGTCGCGCTCCACATGGGTATCAGGACAGTGGCAATTGCCGATATTGAGCTCTACCTTGACCTGCGCATTCGAGTCGTTGCTCACGTTGACATGGGGCACAGGGACCGACTGAAGCGTCCCTTTGTCGACTTTCACTGTCAGCTGGTTCGTCGTATCCGATGTAGCCCTGGGCGTTGTGCCTGGTTCCACCTTCACTTTCAATTGGGTCGCCAGGTCCGGGGTGGTCCCCGGCAACGTGGCTGGTTCCGCCTTTGCTTTCAGCTGGGTCGTCGCATCCGACGTGACCGCCGTCAACTGAGCGGGCTCTGCCTTTGCTTTCAGCTGAGTCATCATGGCCGGCGCGGCCTGCGGCAACTTGCCTGGATCTGCCTTTGCTTTCAACTGGGTCGTCGTATCCGACGTGACCGCCGTCAACTGAGCTGGATCTGCCTTCCCTTTCAGCAGGGTCGTCGTATCCGACTTGACCGCCGTCAACTGAGCTGGGTCTGCCTTCACTTTCAGCAGGGTCGTCATATCCGGCGTGTGCTTGGGTGTTTTATCGGAATGTGTGGCCAGGGCGGGGGTCATGTTTCTCCCCGACACCATCTCACGCATGGTTTTGAAGACTTGCTCAAGCATGTCGAACAATTTTGAAAATGTTCCGGCGTTGATCATCATTTCACCGTGAGGCGCTCGGGCAATATCAGGCCGAAGCGCAGGCGAAATCCATATTGGATCCGCCTTGGAAGAACTCAGCGGCTCATTGTTTTTAACAGGTGTCGATGGCAGCAAATGATGACGTGGGGTCTCAACCTTTACAGAGGGTGAACCATTAATCGAGATGGACATGAATACGCTCCTTAGTGGGCGCCGCCCGGCGGTTACACGCCAGGAGTGGCGACAGGATTTATATGTACTGGAAAACAACAGCGCTGCCTTACAGTCCCTACTTCGTGGAGCGTGAGACTATCGAGTTCCAGAAATCGCGCCTCACATAAGGAAACCAACGTGAACTTTCAGACTTTACCCCATGGTCATTCCAAGAAAACCTTGATTCATCGCGCACCGGCGCCGTACTAACAGACATACCCACTCATAAAGTGCTGGACATGCAATTAAGAGACATAACTGAACACACCACTAATAGTTGAACTGTGATAATTCACACGCACAGAACATTCACCCGCAATCATCAAAGCGTCGCAGGAACAGTCACCAGAACGTGCAGAATGATTCAGTCCTTATCCAAAGACTTTTAAACGCAGAAGGCTCCTTGTCTTTCGACAAGGAGCCTTCTGTGAAACATATCAGGCGTTCGACACAGCGCGGTGAAAGGTCAGGCGGCGACCGGAGTATCCATCCCCAACAACCGGCTGACCTGCTCCAGTTCGGTCTCGCGGCGCAAGGCGGTAAACAGCGCGACAGCTTCGGGGTAGTTGCGCGTCAGCATTGCCAGCCACTGCTTCAACCGGCCAGGGGCCTGGCGCTCGGTCAACTGTGCGACCGACTGGGTCCAGAAGTCCTGGAGCATGGGTTGCATTTGCGCCCAGGTCATTTCCACGACGTCTTCGCCTGCACGCGCGGCGGCGATTTGCAGGGCCAGGTCCGGACGCGCCACCAGGCCGCGACCGAGCATGATGTCTTCAACACCACTGATCTCCCGACAGCGCCGCCAGTCTTCGACGCTCCAGATATCGCCGTTGGCGAACACCGGCACCTTGACCACCTCCTGCACACGCGGAATCCATTCCCAGTGGGCGGGCGGCTTGTAGCCATCGGTCTTGGTACGCGCATGCACCACGATATGCGCCGCACCGCCTTCGGCCAGGGCCGTGGCACACACCAGCGCGCCATCCGGGCTGTCGAAGCCCAGGCGCATCTTGGCGGTCACCGGGATATGGGCCGGCACGGCACGGCGCACGTGTTCGACGATCTGGTTGAGCAGCTCCGGCTCCTTGAGCAGCACCGCACCGCCGCGGGACTTATTGACGGTCTTGGCCGGGCAGCCGAAGTTCAGATCGATCACCTCGGAACCCAGCTCGCAGGCCAGGGCGGCGTTTTCCGCCAGGCATACCGGGTCGGAACCGAGCAATTGCACGCGCAACGGCACACCGGCTGCGGTGTGGGCACCATGCAGCAGTTCCGGGGCGAGCTTGTGGAAATACGCCGGGGTGAGCAGGCGGTCGTTGACGCGAATGAACTCGGTCACGCACCAGTCGATACCGCCCACGCGGGTCAACACGTCCCGCAGGATGTTGTCGACCAACCCCTCCATGGGCGCCAAAGCAATTTGCATGGAAAACACTCAACAAAAATCGTGGCGCAGTTTACTGGGTTTCCCGCGGCAACCGTTAACCCCCTGTCAGGGCGGGACCATAACCGTCGAGAAATTCGGCCGGCATGCGCTTGGGCCTGCCGCTGGACAATTCGATGCAGACAAAGGTGGTGTGAGCCCGCAGCAAGGTCGCACCGTCACGCGGGCGTACCAGCTGGAAACGACGAGTCATCTTCAGGCGCTGGTCCCAATCGACGATCCAGGTGGCCAGCTGCAGCTCATCGCCTTCGTAGCCTGCCGCGAGGTAATCGATTTCATGGCGCACCACGGCCATGGCACGGTCCAGGCGGCGGTACTCGGTGAGGTCCAGCCCCAGGCGCTGGGAATGGCGCCAGGCGCAGCGCTCCAGCCAGGACACGTACACCGCATTATTGGCGTGCCCCAGGCCGTCGATGTCTTCAGGGGCGACCTGCAGATCGATGATAAACGGCGTTGCCAAATCCCAGCCCATGCCTTGCTCCAGTCGATTGATGTCGGCGGGAGCAGTGTATCAGGCGGTTTGCCGGTCCTGTAGACGACAGCCGGCCAACAGCGCCAGCACGCCCTCGATCACCCGGGGATCGGCCAGCACTTTCTGGTGCCCGCCTTGCTCCAGGCGCAGCAGGCGGCTGTCGAACCAGGCTTCGTGGATGGCTTGAGACGCCTTGACCGGAACAAAGGTATCGTCTTCGGCGTGCACGATCAGGCCGGGGATATTCATCTGGTAGTGGGCCACATCCAGGTGCTTGAGCGGCATGCCGAACGTCAACTCCACCTCCTGGATAAACGCCGAGCGTGCCCGCGCCGGCAGACCGACCATGGTGGTAAAGCCGCGCAGCACATCCAGGAAGCGCGACGGTGCGGCGATGCTCACCAACGCCTCGGTACGCAGCCCCAACTGCACTGCCAGCATCGCACTGGCGCCGCCCATGGAATGGCCGATCACGGCGTGCAGCGGCGGCAGTTCGGCAGCCGCCTCCAGCATGGCTCGGGCGAACAGCAGCACGTGAGCTTCCCGTCCCGGCGAACGACCATGGGCCGGACCGTCCAGGGCAATCACCGAGTAACCGTTGCCTACCAACGCGGTGATCAAGCTGGCGAACTGGGTTGGCCGGCCTTCCCAGCCGTGCATCAACAACACCGCAGGGCCTTGGCCCCAGCGCAGGGCCGACAGGCCGAAACGCAAGGTGATGCGCTCCGATTGCGCCAGCAGCGGCAGCTCCCAGTCACGTGGCGGCAGGTCGCGTGGCGTCATGAAGGCACGCCGCATCTTGTTGGCCACGGTTTGCGGTGCCAGGTGTCCAACGGTGCCGTTGAAGCGACGAATCCAGGTTAACGCGCCCATCCTCGCACCCTCTTCTAGCGCACAGCCGACTTGGCCGCGCGTAACACTCGGTCCGACAACTCGCCCGGCCCCAGGGCACGCGCCAAGGCCAGCCCGCCGATCATCAACGCCATATCAGCCAAGGCTTTGTCAGTGTCTTCGGGACTCGCGGCAAGCTGGGCCGCCATCAGTTCCACATGCTCGCTCAGCGCCTCGCGGAAGGCGTCCGGCAGCCGCGCCATCTCGCCCACGGTGGCCGGGATCGGGCATGCCTGGACTGTAGAATCGCGGTGCTTGCGTGACAGATAAAACGCCGCCACCAGGCCCCTGCGCTCTTCTCCCGTCAGCTGTGCGTCCATATCGTCGATAGATGCACGCCGCCGCGCCAACAACTGGGTGAACGCCTCCAGCATCAAGGCGTCCTTGCTTTCGAAGTGCGCGTAGAAACCACCGACGGTCAGCCCCGCCGCGCCCATGACTTCGCCCACGCTAGGCTCGGCCGGACCACGCTGGGTCAATGCAGCGCTGGCGGCTTGCAGAATACGTTCGCGGGTTTGCGCTTTTTTATCGCTCATCGTTGCCTCCGACTTTCATGGGTTGAATATTATTACCATAATAATATTTAGCAAGCGACAAGCATGACCACTGGTCAGCAGAGCAAAGGGAATGGGGAGAGAGAATTGGCCAAACGCCAGACAAACAAAAGGGCCATTCAATAATTGAATGACCCTTAAAAATCCCGCAGAGCGGGTAATCGTGGCGTCCCCTAGGGGACTCGAACCCCTGTTACCGCCGTGAAAGGGCGGTGTCCTAGGCCACTAGACGAAGGGGACACAAACCTTCTATACAACTGACCAGGCTGAGACTGGTCGATTCAAGGATGGAGTGGCCAAAACCTTGAACCTGTAAATTGGTGGAGCTAAACGGGATCGAACCGTTGACCTCTTGCATGCCATGCAAGCGCTCTCCCAGCTGAGCTATAGCCCCGGATTTTTCGCCTCGCGGCGCAGCAGACCTTTCGAACTGCTTGTTGAAACTGGCGTCCCCTAGGGGACTCGAACCCCTGTTACCGCCGTGAAAGGGCGGTGTCCTAGGCCACTAGACGAAGGGGACAAAACCTTCTGTACAGCTGACCAGCGCTGAGAGCTGATCGATTCAAGGACGGTGTGGCCAGACCTTGAACCTGTAAATTGGTGGAGCTAAACGGGATCGAACCGTTGACCTCTTGCATGCCATGCAAGCGCTCTCCCAGCTGAGCTATAGCCCCTCATCGGTGAGGACGGGGCGAATCTTAATGGCGGTTTGGAAAGGTGTCAAATTTATTTTCAACATTTTCCAAAATTTTTTGCCGGGATAACAATCACTTACCGACGAAACCCCGGAAAACCTGGGTTTCGTCGCTGCAACGGACTGCTTAAGCGATAGCGCCCAACAGCTTTTCCCACTCTTTGTTTTCTTTCTTCGATACACCACCAAGCAAATCAAGGGCTTGGCGCAGGCGGAAACGGGTCAGGTCCGGGCCGAGAATTTCCATCGCATCCAGCACCGACACCGAACTGGCCTGCCCGGTGATCGCGGCAAACATCAGCGGCATGGCATCGCGCAATTTCAACTCCAGGGATTCCACCACCGCCTGGATCGTCGCAGTGATCGCGTCCTTCTCCCACTGGCGCAGGCTTTCCAGCTTCCACAGGATCAGTTGCATCAACTGGCGAACCTGGTCACCAGAGAGTTTCTTCGATTCGAACAACTTGGCATCCGGGTTAACGCCACCGGCAAAGAAGAAGCTGGCCAACGGTGCGACCTGGCTGAACGTCTCCACCCTGCCCTGCACCAGCGGCGCGATCTTCATCATGTATTCAGGGTTCAGCGCCCATTGCTGCACGCGGCTGGCGAATTCTTCCACCGGCAGATCACGCAGCCACTGGCCATTGAGCCACGAGAGTTTCTCGATATCGAAGATCGGCCCGCCCAGGGACACGCGGGACAGGTCGAAGTTATCGACCATTTCCTGCAGGGAGAACTTCTCGCGCTCGTCCGGCATCGACCAGCCCATGCGCCCCAGGTAGTTGAGCATCGCTTCGGGCATGAAGCCCATGCGCTCGTAAAACGTCACCGAGGTCGGGTTCTTGCGCTTGGACAGCTTGCTCTTGTCCGGGTTACGCAGCAGCGGCATGTAGCACAACTGCGGCTGTTCCCAGCCGAAGTATTCGTAAAGCAGGATCAGCTTCGGCGCCGATGGCAGCCATTCTTCACCGCGCAGTACGTGGGTGATGCCCATCAGGTGGTCGTCGACCACGTTGGCCAGGAAGTACGTCGGCAGGCCGTCGGTCTTCATCAACACCTGCATGTCCATGCGGTCCCACGGGATCTCGACGTCACCGCGCAGCATGTCCGGCACCACGCACACGCCTTCGCTCGGCACCTTCATGCGGATAACGTGAGGTTCACCGGCGGCCAGGCGGGCAGCCACTTCCTCTTTCGACAGCAGCAATGCGCGGCCATCGTAGCGCGGGGTTTCGCCACGGGCCTGTTGCTCGGCGCGCATCTGGTCGAGTTCTTCAGCGGTGCAGAAACATGGGAACGCATGACCCATGTCCACCAATTGCTGGGTGTACTGCTTGTAGATGTCGCTGCGCTCGCTCTGGCGATACGGACCGTGCGGGCCGCCGACGTCCGGGCCTTCGGCCCAGGTAATGCCCAACCAGCGCAGGGCATCGAAAATCTGCTGTTCCGACTCGCGGGTGGAGCGCAGTTGGTCGGTGTCTTCGATCCGCAGGATGAATTCACCGCCGTGCTGCTTGGCAAAGCAGTAGTTGAACAAGGCGATGTAGGCAGTGCCGACGTGGGGATCCCCAGTAGGCGATGGCGCGATGCGCGTGCGGACGGTGGTCATGGCAGGTCTCGAATGGGCGATATAACTGAAATTGAAACAAGGGGCGAATGGTAACAGCCTGGGTGATTTCTGGAAAACCGAGGCGCAGCCATCGGGGGCAAGTCGAATCGTCGCACCGCCCCTCCCACATTTGACGGTGTTCACGAGTCAAAGTGTGGGAGGGGGCTTGCCCCCGATGAGGCCAGCCCAGCCACCGCAGATCAGACAGCCAGCAACCGCTCGCGCAACTTGCCAATCTCATCGCGCGTCTGCGCCGCCGCCTCGAACTCCAGGTCGCGCGCCAACTGGTACATTTTCTCTTCCAACTGGCGAATCCGCTTGGTGATCTCACTCGGCGAGCGCAGTTCGTTTTCGTACTTGGCGCTTTCCTCGGCGGCCTTGGCCATGCCCTTGCGCTTCTTGCTGCGAGAGCCCGGCACGGTGGCGCCTTCCATGATGTCGGCAACGTCCTTGAACACGCCCTTGGGCGTAATGCCGTTTTCCAGGTTGAAGGCTATTTGCTTGTCGCGACGGCGTTGCGTCTCGCCAATCGCCCGCTCCATGGAGCCGGTGATGCGGTCCGCGTAGAGAATCGCCCGGCCATTGAGGTTACGCGCCGCGCGACCGATGGTCTGGATCAGCGAGCGTTCGGAGCGCAGGAAGCCCTCCTTGTCTGCATCGAGGATCGCCACCAGCGACACTTCCGGCATGTCCAGGCCTTCGCGCAGCAGGTTGATGCCCACCAGCACATCAAAGGTGCCCAGGCGCAGGTCGCGGATGATTTCCACGCGCTCCACGGTATCGATGTCCGAGTGCAGGTAGCGCACGCGCACACCGTGGTCGGCGAGGTAGTCGGTCAAGTCTTCGGACATGCGCTTGGTCAGCGTGGTGACCAGCACACGCTCCTCCAGCGCCACGCGCTTGGTGATTTCCGAGAGCAAGTCGTCGACCTGGGTCAGCGCCGGGCGGATTTCGATCTCCGGGTCGACCAGGCCGGTGGGACGCACCAGTTGCTCGATCACACGGCCGGCATGCTCGGCCTCGTAGTTGCCCGGCGTGGCCGACACAAAGATGGTCTGCGGGCTGATGGCTTCCCACTCGTCAAAGCGCATCGGCCGGTTATCCAGTGCCGACGGCAGACGGAAGCCGTACTCCACCAGGGTTTCCTTGCGCGAACGGTCGCCCTTATACATGGCGCCCACTTGCGGCACGCTGACGTGGGATTCGTCGATCACCAGCAGTGCGTCGTCGGGCAGGTAGTCGTAGAGGGTCGGCGGCGGCGCGCCGGACTCACGGCCCGAGAGGTAGCGCGAGTAGTTTTCGATGCCGTTGCAGTAGCCCAGCTCGAGGATCATCTCCAGGTCAAAGCGCGTGCGTTGCTCCAAACGCTGGGCTTCCACCAGCTTGTTGTTGGCGCGCAGGTACTCCAGGCGCTCGGCCAGCTCGACCTTGATGCCCTCGATGGCGCCCATCAGGGTTTCGCGCGGGGTCACGTAGTGGCTTTTCGGATAGAAGGTGAAGCGCGGCAGCTTGCGGATCACCTCGCCGGTCAACGGGTCGAAGGCCGACAGGCTCTCGACTTCATCGTCAAACAGCTCGATGCGAATCGCCTCCAGGTCGGATTCGGCCGGGTAGATGTCGATCACATCGCCACGCACGCGGAAGGTGGCGCGGGCAAAATCCATGTCGTTGCGGGTGTACTGCAGGCTGGTCAGGCGGCGCAGCAGCTCGCGCTGGTCGAGTTTGTCGCCGCGGTCGACGTGCAGCACCATCTTCAAATAGGTTTCCGGGCTGCCCAGGCCATAGATGCACGACACCGTGGTGACGATGATCGCGTCCTTGCGCTCCAGCAGCGCCTTGGTCGCCGACAGCCGCATCTGCTCGATATGGTCGTTGATCGACGCATCCTTCTCGATAAAGGTATCGGAGGACGGTACATACGCTTCGGGCTGGTAGTAGTCGTAGTAGGAAACGAAGTATTCCACCGCGTTGTTCGGGAAGAACGCCTTGAACTCGCCGTACAACTGCGCGGCCAGGGTCTTGTTCGGAGCCAACACCAGCGTGGGGCGGTTGATCTGCGCAATCACGTTGGCGATGCTGAAGGTCTTGCCCGAACCGGTCACTCCGAGCAGCGTCTGGTGCGCCAGGCCGGCCTCGATGCCTTCGACCATCTGGCGAATGGCCTCGGGCTGGTCGCCGGCAGGTTCAAAGCGGGTGACTAGTTGGAAATCCGACATAACGTACCTCTTGAAGTCACCCCAGACTGTAAACCCGTCGGGGACGAAAAAGACCACAACCCGCGAAGTTTCAGAGCGGGTCGTAGGAAAAAACCATGATAGCTGTAGAAGTGGTGGCGAATGTGACGGGTTTCAAGGCAATCGTCCCGTCTGCCGTGGTTGATCAATGTTGCAATAAGACTAACGGTCGGCAAATAAACCGAAAAACTTGGCCGAAAAGCCGTTTCGGTTGTCGCCCTCAGCGGTGATGGCCTCTATACTAGCTCCCCGTTTGTGCACCGCTCTAGTGCATTCGGCTGGAGCGCGACACGTCCCTCCCTTCCCCCATAGAGCTGCCGCAAAATGAGCCTGTTCTCCGCTGTCGAAATGGCACCACGCGATCCAATCCTGGGCCTCAACGAAGCATTCAACGCCGATACACGAACCACCAAGGTCAACCTTGGCGTGGGCGTTTACTGCAACGAGGAGGGGAAGATTCCACTCTTGCGTGCCGTTGCCGAAGCGGAAGCCATTCGCGTGGCGCAACACGCCGCCCGTGGCTACTTGCCGATCGACGGCATCGCGGCCTACGACAAGGCCGTGCAGACCCTGCTGTTCGGCGCTGAATCGCCACTGCTGAACGCTGGCCGCGTCACCACCGTGCAAGCGGTAGGCGGCACCGGCGCCCTGAAGCTGGGTGCAGACTTCCTCAAGCAATTGCTGCCAGGCGCTGTCGTTGCGATCAGCGACCCGAGCTGGGAAAACCACCGCGCCCTGTTCGAAACCGCCGGCTTCCCGGTGCAGAACTACCGCTACTACGACGCCGCCACCCACGACGTGAACCGTGCCGGCCTGCTCGAAGACCTCAACGCCCTGCCGCCCCAGTCCATCGTGGTGCTGCACGCCTGCTGCCATAACCCGACCGGCGTCGACCTGAGCCCGGCCGACTGGCAGAACGTGCTGGACGTGGTCAAGGCCCGGAACCTGGTACCGTTCCTCGACATGGCCTACCAGGGCTTTGGCGACGGCATCCACGAAGACGCCGCTGCCGTGCGCCTGTTTGCCGAATCGGGCCTGACCTTCTTTGTCTCCAGCTCGTTCTCCAAGTCGTTCTCCCTGTACGGCGAGCGTGTGGGCGCGCTGTCCATCGTCGGCGACTCCAAGGAAGAAAGCGCGCGCATCCTGTCCCAGGTCAAGCGCGTGATCCGCACCAACTACTCCAACCCGCCAACCCATGGCGCAGCGATTGTTGCCGCGGTGCTCAACAACCCTGAGCTGCGCGCCCAGTGGGAAGCCGAACTGGCCGAGATGCGCCTGCGCATCCGTGGCATGCGTGAGCAGATGGTTGCCGAGCTGGCCAAGGCTGCGCCGGGCCACGACTTCAGCTTCGTCGGTCGCCAACGCGGGATGTTCTCCTACTCCGGCCTGACCGTTGAGCAAGTCACCCGCCTGCGCAGCGAGTTTGGTATCTACGCGCTGGATACCGGGCGTATCTGCGTGGCGGCGTTGAACCAGTCGAACATTGCTGCGGTAACAAAGGCGATTGTTCAGGTTCTATAAGCCTGACGGCGTCATACGAAGGGGGAAGCCGATGGCTTCCCCCTTTTTATTGGCGAACCCACTAGACTGAACCCTGATTGCCCCTTTGCTGTGAGAGCCCTATGAGAAACGACGACCTGGACCTGCGCGCCGACCGCGACGAATTGCACGACTACACCCCGCGCGCGCCCCAAGCCAAGCGCCAGAAAAGCCTGGTGTTGCAGGTGGCGCTCGGGGTGTTCCTGGGCGGTTTGGCGTTGTGGCTGGTGCAATTGGGCGCGACGGCAATCATGGCCAAGCTGGCCATGGGCACCTTCCAGTTCGGCGGCTAGGCCGACGCCACACCCTGCTCCTCCAGCAACTTCACAAAACTGTTCAAACTCTGCGACACGGTGCCACGGCGCCAGATCAGCCAGGTATGCAGGGTGCGAAAACTGTCCGTCAGCGGCCACACGCTCACCGTGGTAAACCCCGGCATGCTTTCCAGCATGCTGCGTGGCATCAGCGCCAGGCCGGCCCCGGCGCTGACACAGGCGAGCATGCCGTGGTAGGACTCCATCTCGAAGATCCTCCCCGGCACCGCGCCGTCCTGTGCGAACCAGCGCTCGAAATGGTGCCGGTAGGAACAGTTGGAGCGAAAGGTGTAGATGCTCTCCCCGTTCACATCCTGCCCTCGCGTGATCGGCGCGTGGTGCAGCGGCGCAATCACCACCATCTCCTCCTCGAACACCGCCACGCCTTCCAGGGTGGCATGCAATACCGGCCCATCGACGAACGCCGCCGCCAGCCGTCCCGACAATACGCCCTCGATCATCGTGCCTGAAGGCCCGGTGCTCAGGTCCAATTCAACCTTGGTGTGCTTCTGGTTGTAGGCCGCGAGCAGCGCCGGGATGCGCACCGCCGCCGTGCTTTCCAGGGAGCCGAGGGCAAATGCGCCCTGGGGCTCCTCCCCCGCCACCGTCGCGCGGGCTTCCTGCACCAGGTCGAGAATACGCCGCGCATAACCGAGGAAATTCCATCCGGCGGGCGACAGGCGCAGGCGACTCTTCTCGCGGATAAACAACTCCACGCCCAAATCCTGCTCCAGTTGCTTGATGCGCGTGGTCAGGTTCGACGGCACCCGATGAATCAACTGTGCGGCGGCGCTGATGCTGCCTTGCTCGGCAACGGCCTTGAAGATTTCCAGCTGCACCAGGTCCAAGTCATTCTCCAATCGTGAATGTATTGCTTAATATTATTCAGTTTCCAGAAAACATGCATCCCCGTAGGCTGAACCCATTCCACTCTTTCAGCCGGACGGTGCCATGAACGCTATTTCCCACCAGACCCACGCCCTGTCGATCAACCCCGCCACCGGCGAAACCGTCGGCAGCTATCCCTACGAAAACGCCGCGCAACTGGACGCAGCCCTCGACCGCGCCACCGCAGCCTTCCGCACCTGGCGCCGCGAGCCAGTCAGCCAGCGCGCCGAACTGCTGCTGGCCCTGGCCGGCGCACTGCGCGATCAAGCCGAAGAAATGGCGCAGATGATCACCCTGGAAATGGGCAAGCCCATCACCCAGGCCCGCGCCGAAATCGAAAAATGCGCCCAGCTCAGCGAGTGGTATGCCGCCCACGGCCCGGCCATGTTGGCCCCGGAACCCACCCTGGTGGACAACGGCAGCGCCCGGATCGAATACCGCCCGCTGGGCCCGATCCTCGCCGTGATGCCGTGGAACTTCCCGGTATGGCAAGTGCTGCGCGGCGCCGTGCCGACCCTGCTCGCCGGCAATACCTACGTGCTCAAACACGCGCCGAACGTGATGGGCAGCGCCTACCTGATGAAAGCGGCGTTGCAGAAAGCCGGTTTCGCCGAAGGCCTGTTCGAAGTGATCAACGTGACCCAGGACGGCGTCTCCACCGCCATCGCCGACCCGCGCATCGCCGCCGTCACCCTCACCGGCAGCGTACGCGCCGGCATGGCCATCGGCTCCCAGGCCGGCGCCGCGCTGAAGAAATGCGTGCTGGAACTGGGCGGCTCCGACCCGTTCATCGTGCTTAACGACGCCGACCTCGACGCCGCCGTGCAGGCCGCCGTGATCGGCCGCTTCCAGAACAGCGGCCAGGTCTGCGCCGCCGCCAAGCGCCTGATCATCGAAGCCGGCGTGGTGGACGCCTTCACCGCCAAGTTCGTCGAAGCCAGCCGCGCGCTGGTGATGGGCGACCCGACCTCGGCCAGCACCTACGTCGGCCCGATGGCGCGCTTCGACCTGCGCGACGAGCTGCACGGCCAGGTCCAGGCCACCCTGGAAGAAGGCGCCACCCTGCTGCTGGGCGGCCACAAAGTCGCCGGTGCCGCCAACTACTATGAGCCGACCGTACTGGCCGACGTCACCGACCAGATGACTTCGTTCAAGCAGGAACTGTTTGGCCCCGTGGCCTCGATCATCACCGCCCGCGATGCCGACCACGCCGTGGCCCTGGCCAATGACAGCGAGTTCGGCCTCACCGCCAGCCTCTTCACCACCGACCCGGCCAAGGCCCGCGACATCGCCAACCAGCTGGACACCGGCGGGATCTTCATCAATGCGTTCAGCGTGTCCGACCCTCGGGTGGCGTTTGGCGGCGTGAAGAAGAGCGGGTTCGGGCGCGAGTTGTCGCATTTTGGCCTGCGCGAATTCTGCAATGCGCAGACCGTATGGCTGGATCGCAAGTAGCAGCAGTGAACAAATGGCGTTAGCATTCTGTCCACTCGGCTTAACAGCATGTTTTTAGGGTCAGGATCGCACTGTGGAAAAGCTAAATCGCCTTCAAAGCGGAATCGAAGGGCTGGACGCTCTGCTCAAGGGAGGGCTGGTGTCTGGGGCGTCCTACATCATTCAGGGCCGCCCCGGCTCAGGTAAAACCATCCTTGCCAACCAGCTGGGGTTTCATCACGCGCGTAATGGCGGCCGAGTCCTGGTTGCCACGCTGTTGGCGGAATCCCACGACCGCCTTTTCCAGTTCCTCTCTACCCTGAGCTTTTTTGACGCCTCCCGTGTCGGCGCCGAAATCCAGTTTGTCAGCGCCTTCGACACCCTGGAAAACGAAGGCCTCGACGAAGTGGTCAAGCTGCTCAGGCGTGAGATCAGCAGGCAGAGGGCCACCGTCATGGTGGTGGACGGCTTGTTGAACGCGCGTTCCAAGGCCGACTCGCCGATCGACACGAAAAAATTCATTTCCGAACTGCAAGGGCATGCCGCCTTCGCCGGTTGCACGGTGTTGTTCCTCACCAGCTCACGCCTGGATGACGGCAGCCCCGAGCACACCATGGTCGATGGCGTGATCGAAATGGGCGAGGAACTGTTCGGCACCCGTTCCGTGCGCCGTATCCAGTTACGCAAGACCCGCGGCAGCGGCGCGCTCACCGGCCTGCACGAGTGTGAAATCAACGACGACGGCCTGGTGGTGTACCCGCGCCTGGAAAGCCTCTATGGCCGGCCGTCCGCGCCCGACAGCGCCGACCTGACGCGCATCGCCAGCGGTATCGACTCGTTGGACGGCATCCTCGGCGGCGGGCTGCACAGTTCCAGCGTGACCCTGGTCATGGGGCCGTCGGGCATCGGCAAGACCACCCTGGGCCTCAAGTTCCTCTCGGAATCGACGGTAGACGCCCCCGGCCTGCACTTCGGCTTCTACGAAAGCCCTCAGCGCCTGCGGCTCAAAGGCCAATCCCTGGGCATCGATATCCAGAAGATGGAAGACAGCGGCGCACTGACCATCGCCTGGCAGCCCACCACCGAAGGCCTGCTGGACGGGCTGGGGGCGCGATTGCTGCGCCTGGTCGAGGAAAAGGGCATCAAGCGCCTGTTCATCGACAGCTTGAGCGGCATGACCCGCGTCTCCAACAACCCGGCACGTATCACCGATTTCTACAGCGCACTGATGAACGAACTGCGCGCCAGGGGCGTCACGGTCTTCGCCACGTGGGAGATGCATGATCTGTTCGGCGCGGAGGTCACTTCCCCCGCGTCTGAACTGTCGAGCATTGCCGACAACCTCATGCTTATGCGTTTCTTCGAGATTCAGTCTGAACTTAGAAGGACGCTTTCCATTCTTAAGGTCAGAGACAGCTTTTATGACCCCTCATTATTGGAGGTGGTGATCCGTGACCAAGCCGTTGACTTAAGAAAGGTTTCAACAAATGCCCCCTCAGTTGCATCCAATTCAGCGCTGCCTGGTTCAGCTTTTTAAGTCTTTGGGTAGGTTGAATTGACATGGCCACTATCCTGGTCGTCGATGACGAGTACTTGATCGCCGATATCCTTGCCTACGCACTGGAAGATGAGGGGTTCATGGTCGTCACAGCTGGCAATGGGAAAAAGGCGCTGGAGGTGCTGGAGCGAGAACGGCCGTCGCTGATCATCACCGATTTCATGATGCCGGTGATGGACGGTGAGGAGTTCGCCGAAGCGGTGCGCGCGCTGCCGGCCGTCAAGCACCTGCCGATTATCCTGATCAGCGGCGCGCAGGCCCATATCGGCATGCAGCGCTCGGACCTGTTCGATGCGGTGCTGGACAAGCCGTTCGACATCAACAAGCTCATTACCAAGGTGAAGGAACTGCTGGGGTGACCTCAACTGCGGATATGCCGGCGCACACACTGCACCAGCCCATCCAGCGCCTGCGACTTCACCGGCGCGAGCACGCACACCGTATGTTCCTGCTGGCCTTCCTTCACGGTCAGGGTGTAGTGCACCTGGCCCGGATTTCCGGGCTCTGGCGTGGTGCTCTGCGGCAACTGAAAGAAGTTTGAAGCCTCGATCAGTTGCCGCAACTCTTGCTGGTCCGGCTCGGGCAACGTGTTCAACTCCACCGTACGAGGCTTGGTCAAACCCGGAAAAAACGCCGGCCCGCCGCTTTCCTTGATCGAAATTTGCATGGCTGTTCCTCACGTCAGACGTTAATGCCAACCGCTTTCCAGCCCTCCTTGACCGCCTTGTGCTCATCCTTGTTCGCGCCGTAGAGACGACCGGCGATATCGTAGGTTATACGCGCAAAACGTAAAAACCCCGAGTTCGGCCGCAACCGCGCATCGCGCAGCGCGTCATACCAGATACGTCCTGCGCGCTCCCAGGCAAACCCGCCAATCCGGGTCGCCACCTGATAGAACGCATGGTTGGGAATGCCGGAATTGATATGCACCCCACCATTGTCCTCGTAGGTCTGGACAAAATCATCCATATGCCCTGGTTGGGGGTCCTTGCCCAGCAGCTTGTCATCGAACGCGGTGCCGGGGGCCTTCATCGAACGCAGGGCCACGCCTTTGATCTTCTTGGTGAACAACCCTTTGCCGATCAGCCAATCGGCGTCTTCGGCGGTTTGCTTCAACGCATACTGCTTGATCAGTGAGCCGAACACGTCCGAGAGTGACTCGTTCAGCGCGCCGGACTGATTGAAATACATCAACTTGGCCTCGTCCTCGGTGACGCCGTGGGCCAATTCATGGCCAATCACATCGAGGGCCACCGTGAAGCGGTTGAACAACTGCCCATCGCCGTCGCCAAACACCATCTGGGTCGAGTTCCAGAACGCATTGTTATAGTTCTGGCCAAAGTGCACGGTGGCATCCAGCGCTATGCCGGCATCGTCGATGGAGTTGCGGTCGAACACCTCTTCGAAAAAATCGAACGTGGCACCCAAGCCGTCATAGGCTTCGTCCACGGCGGCGTCGCCACTGGCGGGCTGGCCTTCACCGCGGACCAGCTTGCCCGGCAGGCTGTCGGTGCCTTCGGCGCTGTAGATCGAGCGCCGTTTGCCGGCGCCCATGACCAGGGCCATGTGGGCCGGCCCCTTGGCGGGCACTGCGACCATGCGCAGCGAACGGAACGTGCTGTCCTTGGCGCGGGTGCGCAGCGCGATGTCGCGCTGGGCCTTATCACCGTGACGCGCGATCTGGTCGAGCATATACGGTGGGATCAGGCAGAAAATCGGGTTGCGGTGGTGGCGATCACACATTAGCTGGCTCCCTGTTGGCATATGGTGTAGCTCCGGTAACCGTTTGAGGATAGCCCCCCAGGGTTAACCCGTGTCATCAATTGTCATCAATCTATGTTGCAGTCGTGTTTATCCAAGGAGGACTTACCCATGCCAGCCCGCAAAGCCAAAATCGATCTTGCGCACCGCCCACGACTCGCCGATCTGCGCCCTTTGATCGCGACCAATCCCACCCTGATGGAAGCCCGGGCGGCGACGCCCCGTGTCACCGCGGCCAAGGATCTACAGGACCGACAGGGCTACGCCGAGGACTTTCTCAGCAGCTTCGCAGTGCCCTGGCCCACCGCCGCTGAGGCATTGGCGGACGACGTCCAACCGCTGCGCCTGGACTACACGCATTTCTCGGTGACGATGTCCCGTTCCCGACGACTGGCGCTCTACGTGGGCGTCAATATCGATGGCGGGCAGCATGTGGAGATAGTCCGCAGCAACGACACCTGGGCCTACGATGGGCGCCTGCCGATCAGCGCCCAGGTGGGCGAAGAGCTCTATGCCAGCAATGGCCTGGATCGCGGCCACCTGGTACGGCGCCAGGATCCCAACTGGGGCGACGCGGCAAACACCGCCAACCTCGACACCTTCCACTTCACCAACTGCTCGCCGCAGATGAGCGGGTTCAACCAGAAGACCTGGCTGGAACTGGAGGACTACATCCTCAATAACACGCAGCGTTGGAAAGCCCGGGCAACGGTGTTCAGCGGCCCGGTGTTCGCCGACGACGACCGCCTTTACCGTGGTATCAGAATCCCCAAGGCGTTCTGGAAAGTGGTGGCCTACCTCAGCGATGACGGCAAGCCCTCCGCCAGCGCCTACATGATCGACCAAAGCCGCGAGCTGGGTCAGCTCGACCTGATGTTCGGCCAGGTCAGGACCTACCAGCGCAGCGTGATCCAGATCGAACAATTGACCGGTATCCGCTTCGCCAACCTGGCGGACTACGACGGTTTCAGCAACGAAGAGCGCGCCACGGGCACGCGAATTGAAGCGCTGATCCGCGGCCCCGAGGATATTCGTCTCTGACCGGGCGCCCTTCGGGCTGTATCGCCTGGCCCTAATCAACTACCATACCGCGCCGGTTCCCGAACGGGACTAATAGGGAATCCGAAGCGCGGTACACCGCGTCAATCGGAACTGCCCCCGCAACTGTAGGTGCCGAGCCTGCTCCCCACTGCCACTGGACCGCGTCCGGGAAGGCCGGAGCGTGGCGACGACGCATCAGTCAGGAGACCTGCCGGCCCAGTAATCACTAACCGGCGGGGTGTCCGGGAAGGACCTCCTTGCCTGCCCGTTCGGCAGCGTTCGAGGGCGTATTTCCGAACCGTACCTCCCCTGTTTCCACGTACGGTCCACACGGAGATCGCCTCATGCTGCCACGCGTTACCGCCCTGATCAGCGGCCTGGGTTTCTGCGCCCTGGCCCACGCCGCCCCCACGCATTACCCGCTGACCCTGGAAAACTGCGGCAGCACCCTTACTTTCCCGCAGGCGCCCGCGCGCAGCGTGACCATCGGCCAGGCCGCCACCGAAATGCTCTATGCCCTCGGCGTGGCTGACCGCGTGGTAGGCACCTCGCTGTGGTTCAACAGCGTGTTGCCGCAGTTCAAGGCGCAGAACGACCGCATCGAGCGCCTGGCCAACAACGAGCCCAGCTTCGAAGCGGTGATCGCCAAGCGCCCGCAACTGGTGGCCGCCGAGCTGGAATGGGTGGTAGGCCCGCAAGGCGTGGTCGGCACTCGCGAGCAGTTTCACGACCTGAAGATCCCCACCTACCTGCTGCCCTCCGACTGCGAAGGCAAGGACAACCTGGTGGGCGCCGACGGCACGCGGCTGGAGCCGTTCCGTATCGAGACGATCTACAAGAGCATCCGCCAGCTGGCGCAGATTTTCGATGTACAGGATCGCGGCCAACAGTTGAACGATGAGCTCCAGGCGCGCCTGGCCCAATCCGTGGCCACCGTGCAGAGCAAAGGCCTCAAGCAGGCCAGCGCGCTGGTGTGGTTCTCCAGCGCCGAACTGGCCAGCGACCCCTACGTGGCCGGCCACAAGGGCATTCCGGAGTTCATGCTCGAAACCCTCGGTTTGCACAACGTGGTGCAATCCGATGAAGAATGGCCCGCCGTCGGCTGGGAAACCCTCGCCAAGGCCAACCCGACCTTCCTGGTAATCGCCCGCATGGACCGCCGCCGCTACCCCGCCGACGACCATGAAAAGAAACTCGCCTTCCTGCGCAGCGACCCGGTCACGCGCAACATGGACGCGGTGAAAAACAACCGCATCATCATCCTCGACGCTCTCGCGCTGCAGGCCAGCATCCGCATGTTCGACGGCCTTGAACACCTGGCCACGGCCATCGACGGCTACGACCTGCCGCAATGATCCGGACCTTACTCGCCCTGGCGCTATTGCTGATCGCCGTGCTCGCCGGCGTGGCCATCGGCGAAACCGCCATCTCGCCCCAGGTGGTGCTGCAGGTGCTCGCCAACAAACTGTGGGCGGCCGGTTACGTGCTGGACCCCATCGATGAAGGCGTGGTGTGGAACTACCGCCTCACCCGTGCCCTGGTGGCCGCCGCCTGCGGTGCGGGGCTGGCCACCTGCGGGGTGATTTTGCAGTCGTTGCTGCGCAACCCGTTGGCCGATCCGTACCTGCTGGGCATCAGCGCCGGGGCTTCGACCGGCGCGGTGCTGGTGGCGCTGATGGGCGTGGGCGGCGGGCTGATTTCACTGTCGGCCGGCGCCTTTGTCGGCGCGATGGCGGCGTTTGCCCTGGTGATCCTGCTGGCGCGGGCCAGCGGTTCGTCCAGCGGCACCGGGCAGATCATCCTCGCCGGCATCGCCGGCTCGCAGCTGTTCAATGCACTTACCGCGTTCCTGATCACCAAGTCCGCCAGCTCTGAACAGGCGCGCGGCATCATGTTCTGGCTGCTGGGCAACCTCAGCGGCGTGCGCTGGCCGTCGGTGTGGCTGGCGGTGCCGGTGGCGGTCACCGGCCTGGTGGTGTGCCTGTGGCATCGTCGCGCGTTGGATGCGTTCACCTTCGGCACGGATTCGGCCGCGTCCCTGGGCATCCCGGTACGCCGCGTGCAGGTGGTGCTGGTGGGGTGCGCGGCGCTGGTGACGGCGGTGATGGTGTCGATTGTCGGCTCCATCGGCTTTGTCGGCCTGGTGATCCCCCACGCGGTGCGCCTGCTGCTCGGCACCGGGCATTCGCGCCTGCTGCCCGCCAGTGCGCTGGGCGGCGCGTTATTTTTGATTGCGGCCGATGTGTTGTCGCGCACCTTGATCAAAGGCCAGGTGATCCCGGTCGGCGTGGTGACGGCGCTGGTGGGCGCGCCGGTGTTTGCGCTGATCCTGATTGGCCGGAGGAATGCGCGATGAGCGTACTGAGTTGCACCGGCCTGGGCTTCAAGGTGCGTGAGGCGGAATTGCTGCGCGATATCCACCTGGAGGTGCAACTGGGGGAAACCCTGGGGATTGTCGGGCCCAACGGCTCCGGCAAATCCACCCTGCTCAAACTGCTTGCCGGCCTGCGCACACCGGCCAGCGGCGACGTGCGCCTGGGCGGCCAGCGCCTGGGCGACCTGTCCCGCCGCGCCATCGCCCAACAGCTGGCGGTGGTAGAGCAACAGGCCGACACCGACGACGCCATCCGCGTGTTCGACGCCGTGGCGCTGGGCCGTACACCGTGGCTGTCGGCGCTGAGCCCGTGGTCCGGCGACGACGACGCCATCGTGCGCCAGGCCCTGCATGATGTGGACGCCACCCACCTGAGCCACCGCGCCTGGCGCAGCCTCTCCGGCGGCGAGCGCCAACGCGTGCACATCGCCCGCGCCCTGGCGCAACGGCCGCAGATCCTGTTGCTGGACGAGCCGACCAACCACCTGGATATCCAGCATCAACTGGCGATTTTGAAAGGCGTGCAAGGGTTGCCGGTGACCACGCTGATCGCCCTGCATGACCTGAACCAGGCGCTGACCTGCGATCGCCTGGCCGTGCTGGATCGTGGGCGCCTGGTCGCGCTGGGCAAGCCGCTGGAGGTGCTGACGCCACAGCGGCTACAGGAGACCTTCGGAGTGCAGGCGCATTACCTGACGGACCCGTTCGATGGGGCGCAAATACTGCGGTTGCGGTCTAACTGAACAGGACATGTCCACTACACCCGAGACTCTACTGTGGGAGGGGCGGTGGCAGATAGGCTGTTGTGGCGAGCGGGCTTGTCCCGCGTTGGGCTGCGTAGCAGCCCCAGTCAAGAGGAATGCGCTGTATCAGACACTCTGTAGAGACTGGTTTCGGGGCTGCTTCGCAGCCCAACGCGGGACAAGCCCGCTCACCACAGGGAGAACGGCAGATCAGTCACCGTCGCCGGCCTCAACGTCAGCGCGTTCACTCACGCAACTCACACACAGCGCTGCCCTTCATACCGGAGGCATGTACGCTCACGTGGCGCACGGAAAAACCGGGCTTGTCCACGAGCTTCCTCTCTTCCCAGGCCCCACCGCTGGCGACCTGATAACCAATGGCGCCGTCCGCCTGCCAGGTCAGGCGCAACGTATACACACCGCGTTGGTCGGGGGCCCGATGGAAGAAGGTGTCGATGACCGGCTTGGCTTTGTTGAAGGTGCGCAGTTGGAACAAGCGCTGGTCGCTGTCGGTGGGCGTGTAGCTGGAAAGAAACAGGGTGTCGTCCTCGGCAGCGTCCTCGGCCGCCGCAAGAATCACCGACGGCACCCACTTTTCGCCGCGGTCCTGGTTGTCGGTAGTGACCTTGCAGGTCAACTGGCCTGTTCCGGTGACGTTCTGGCGCAGAACGGTTTCATACATCCCATAGGGCACATCGAACGTCAGTGTTTTTTCGGTGACCTGGCCACAGCCTGCCAGCAGATACAGCGCCGATAGACCGATGGCTCCTTGGAGAATCTTCACGTGCTTTCCTTGGCTTGGGGGGAATGTGTGGAGAAAAGAGGGTACCCGGCCTGCTGATAAAAGATAAGGCGGTTGTGGTGAATCGGTCCTTTCTGTGGGAAGCGGGCTTACTCTGCACTGGCTGGTTTTGGGGCTGCTTCGCAGCCCAACGCGAGCAAGCTCGCTCACCACAGAGGAATGGGTGATCCTTAAAGAGGCGCCTATACAGTTATGCCTGTTCGCCATCAATGCACTGAGTGATCCACTGCCGGCTATAGGCCAACACCCCATCCGCCATCGCCACCGGAAAATGAATAAACCCATGGGCCGACTCCGGCAGCAGGTGTGCTTCAGCACTGGGCCACCGCTCGGCAATCAGCAGCGTGTCATCCTTAAGCGGGTCCAATTCCCCGACAAACATCAACGCCGGGGGCAGCCCTTCAAAATCGCCATACAACGGCGACAACGGCGGCTGTCGGCGCTCATCATCACTCAGCCCCGGCGTGAGCATGCGCAACGCTTCCACCATCCCCGGCCCGTCCAGCAGCAACGTTTCAGGCCCGGCCGCGCGTACGCTCGGTGTACCGGCCAGGTCATAAACGCCGTAGTACAGCACCGCGCCGCTTATGCGCTTGAGCAGTTCCGGCCATTGCTTGAGCGCCAGCAATGTCGCCGCCGCCAGATGCCCACCGGCCGATTCACCGACGACGATCACCGGCAGCCCGGCAAATTCATCATCCGTGAGCAGCCAACGTGCGGCGTTCAGGCAGTCTTCCATCAAGCCTTCGACCGGCGTATCCACCGCCAAGCGATAATCCACCGACACCACCGCCACGTCGCACGCCTGCAGCATGCCCAGGTTGAGGTCGTCATCCATCTGCGCATTGCCGATCACCCAGCCGCCGCCGTGGATATCCAGCACCACGCCCTTGGGCTTGCCGTTTGGCCGCAGGATGCGCACCGGGACGTCGTCGACAATCCGGCTTTCAGCCGGTATGGCACGCTTGAGCGTTTGACTGACGCGCAACAGCGCCTGGATCAAACGCGGCGTAACGCGATTGCGGATCTTGAAGCGCGGCAGCCAGGCGAGCTTCTGATTGAAGCGGCGCATCTGGGCCAGTTCCGCCTCGCTGACGGGCCACGGTTGGCGAGCCATCAGCGGTTATTACGCAGGATCGAGAAATTCAGCGCCGCCGCCACGCACAGCCACGCCAGGTACGGGAACAGGATCAACCCGGTGATCAGGTCCAGGCGCACGGCCAGTACCACCATCGCCGCCACGGTGATCCACAGCAACACGATGATCACCATCCCGGCCAGCAGGCGATGCGCGCCGAAAAATACCGGTGTCCACAGGGTATTCAGGGCAATTTGCGCAGCCCACAGCGCCAGCACCATTTGACTGCCGGGGATCAGGCTCAAGCGATAGCCGGCCCAGGCCAGCAGCAGGTAGATGATCGTCCAGGCCACCGGGAACAGCCAATTGGGTGGGGTGAAGCTGGGTTTGACGAGGGATTCATACCAGGCGCCGGGTTTGAAAATGACGCCGGTACTGGCGGCGGCGGCGCAGGCAAGCAGGAAGATAAAGAAGGTCATCGTCTGTCCTTGGCGGGAGTGATTTGAAGCTTGGACGTGCGACACCTACCTAAAAGTTCAGCGCCAATTCATTCCGGTATCTCCAACCCGACAATCCTCAGCCAGGGCCACCGCGCCTGATAACTGCGCGCCTTCTGCTCAAACAACGCCTGCTCCGGATGCAGTGGATTAATCCGCAAAATCCCCAGTTCCACATCCTCCAACCCATACGGCGCATACACCTGGCCCGTGGCAATCTCCAAGCCGATGCACGTACCGGCCACCAGATAACGGTCGACCCCGTCGCGCGCCGACTGCAACTGCGGGTAAGGCCGACCAAAGCGCTGAGCGTACCAAAGGTGCACCCGCGCCTGGTTCTTGACCTCGACATTCACGCCAAGGTCTTTGAACAGCTCATCCGCCGCACGAATTACCGCATCCTCCGCCTCGTAGGACAGGTCGGTGTCGAAGTAAAAAACGTCGTAATCCTTCACGCCCTGATCAGCCGGCAGATTCGCCTGATGATCCACACCGCCTGGAACAGACAGCCCGCCGTGAGCATGCACTGGTCCACACCAAGGTCAGGCAGGCGCGCAGTGATTTCGGCGTTGATGGGGTTGGCCATGGCCAGTTCGAGCAGGGTGTCGACGGTCAATGTCATGGAGGCTCCTTCATCATCGGTACGGTCCTGGGAAGCAACGGTACAACATTGAGCGCTGGCGCCGCTTCTTCACGTCATCAAAATTCGCTAAGGTGCCGCGATGCCCTGCCCTCACCGAGACCGCCCGCCTTGGCTGACTCCCCTGCAGATCGACGCGAAAGCCCCTGGTCAGTGTTCCTGATTTTCCTGCGCCTGGGCCTTACCTCCTTTGGCGGCCCGATTGCGCACCTGGGTTATTTCCGGGACGCGTTCGTGACCCGGCGACGCTGGCTGAGCGAGCGCAGTTACGCGGATTTGGTCGCGCTGTGCCAATTCCTGCCCGGCCCCGCCAGCAGCCAGGTCGGCATCGCCCTCGGCCTGTCGCGCGCGGGGTACGGCGGCGCATTGGCGGCGTGGCTCGGGTTTACCTTGCCGTCCGCCGTGGTGCTGATCCTGTTGGCCTTGGGCATCACCCGGCACAGCACCGCCATCCCTCCCGGCGCGTTGCATGGCCTTAAAGTGGTGGCCGTCGCCGTGGTCGCCCAGGCCGTGTGGGGCATGGCGCGCAACCTGTGCACCAACGCCCCGCGCGTGGCCGTGATGCTGCTCGCCGCTTGCGTGGCCCTGCTGCAAACATCGGCGTGGGGCCAGGTCGGCGTGATCCTCATCGCGGGCATGGCCGGCCTGCTGCTGTTCAAGCCCGCACCGCCCACCGCACACGACGCCCTGCCCGTGACCATCAGCCGTCGCGCCGGGGCGCTATGGCTGTCGCTGTTTGGGCTGTTGCTGGCCAGTCTGCCGATTCTCGCCCAGTGGCTGCCCACCCCAACCCTGGCCGTGACCGACGCCTTCTACCGCACAGGCGCGCTGGTATTCGGCGGCGGCCACGTGGTGCTGCCCTTGCTGCAAGCCGAAGTCGTGCCCCGCCACTGGGTGAGCAACGATGTGTTCCTCGCCGGCTACGGCGCCGTCCAAGCCATGCCCGGCCCGTTGTTCACCTTCGCCGCCTTCCTCGGCGCCTCGATGACCCAAGCGCCGAACGGCTGGCTCGGTGGCCTGCTCTGCCTGCTGGCGATCTTCACACCGTCGTTTTTACTGGTGCTGGGCGCGCTGCCCTTCTGGGAAAGCCTGCGCCGCAGCCCGCGCACCCAAGCCGCGCTGGCGGGCGTGAACGCGGCGGTGGTCGGCCTGTTGCTGGCGGCGCTGTACCAGCCGGTGTGGACCAGCGCCATCTTCACCGCCCAGGACGTCGCCCTGGCGCTGATTGGCCTGGTGTCGCTGATGGTGTGGAAACTGCCACCGTGGCTGGTGGTTGTAGGAAGCGGCGCGGCGGGATGGTTATTAAGTCTTACGGTGTGAGCCGCCCAGCCACCGCGCCTTGCTCCCTTGCCTACGCTTGCGTCAGAATCCGCCGGCTTGTGCGCTGAGGTGGCCGTCTCTAAGGTGGCTCGGTCGCTGAATCTCTCGGTGATCGGGTTTAGTAGCCCACGGTTTAACCTAACAAGTGCACAAGCTTCATCTGTCAGACGTGCCTGTCTGTGCTCGATGGTGGCTGTGCGTAGGGCGCCCTCGGGCGCGCCGGTTTTGTTAGGTTCCACCGGTCTACTAACCTGCGTACAGCTACCGCCTTATCGTTTAGTAGCGATCAGGTAGTGGCCCAAGCAAGGAACTTAACAATGGCTACAGATTCAAGCGCTCTCTTCAGCGTCGCTCCCGACGCCAGCAACGAAACCCTCATCACCAACAGCTACGAAACCTTCGCCTCAGTCAGCACGCTGCTGCTCGACTTGTCCGAAGACCTATGCGGCAAACACCGCGACATCGCCCTCGCTATCCACCAACTGAGCGAGCTGGGCGTACTCCTCACGGCCAAATTGCTCGACCGCGAAGCGCCCTGCTCCGGTTAATGCCTAGCCCTTCAATTCACTAGAACGATTACTCGCCGCGTCGTCATAGGCCACATACAACGACTCGGCGATTTGGCTCTTGATGGCTTTGGTGGATTCAAGACCGAGCACAAAACCTTCAGCCTTGCCGCCAGCGCGGTTGAGTTCTTCATGGGTGGCGGCGCCGGTGATGGCGTCGAGGAGCTTGGCGGCGTGAGGGCCTACGCCTTTGGGGAGGGAGATTTGGTCGATGGACATTGCGATACCTTTAAAAGTTGAGTCGGTAGCGCGTGCAACCACTGCCGGGGGTGGCATGGTAGACCGGTTGGCTTAGAAAGGGGGGGCTTTCGACCAGAAGCGTATGCTCCCGAGAGCAACGGTTGCTAACGGCCCAGAGTGTGTAAAAAACTCTGGGCCATTAGTTGTCACTCGACGCGACTCGATAATTCCCACCCGACGGTGCATCATCGCGCTCGCCACGTTCCCGTTGCGGTATAGAAGCCAACGGCGCAAAACCTGCCCGTTCGCAAAAACGAGCCTTTTGAAATGGACGTCATCTCATGTTCGAACGTAACAAACTGGTACCGGAGTTAATGGTCACCAACCTGGACAGCAGCTTGGCTTTTTGGGTTTCTCGTCTGGGCTTCAAAGTAGCTTATCAACGCCTGGAAGATGGATTTGCATACCTTGATTTGAAGGGTGCTCAAGTCATGCTTGAGCAGGTTGATTCGGGTGCGGGTCAATGGCTGACTGCGCCGTTGACCAAGCCGTAAGCTATCCTGCGCTGCGACATGCACCGCCTGTCACAGACTTTCGAGCAACCTTAAAAACGGCGCACCAGGAGAGCTGCATGTTGATAGGCCATCGCTTCGAGCGCACTGCCCAGGGTGACCTGCACATCCACTCGCGCAATCGGGTGCAAAGCGCATTCGTGCTGCTGACCGGCGCAATGGCCTTCATCCTGCCGCTGGCCTTCGTCGTGTTGGGGTTCAGCGCTGAAAATGCGTCGATGGCGGACCTGGACCCACTGTCCTCGCTGCTGATCGTGCTCGGCCTGCTGCTGATTCCTGCCCTTGGCCTGCTGCTGATGGTGTACACCGGCACCCGCGAAACCTTGCTGTTATCGCGGCACAACGGTGAAGGCACGCGCCGCACCCGTAACTTTTTCGGCGGCCGCGAACGGGTGCAGTCGGTGTTCAGCATCAATGCCCCCCATGCCCTCGAACTTCGCCGCCGCCCACAGGCCGAGCCGGTCTATACCCAGCTGTGGCTGGTGATGCGCGATGGCAGCGAGCAGCGTTTGACCACCGACAACGTGCCGGTGGTGCCGGGCAGTCAACGCACCGACAGGTGGCTGCGTGAGCTGGCCGGCTACCTGAACCTGCCGGTACCCACCGAGGTGGTGGTCGATCCGGCGGCCAGGGCGACCGCCTATAGGCCCGCCCCCGCCCACGACAGAGCGGCAAAGGGGATCAAGCTGAAGGGGAAAGAGCTCACCTCTTCACACGAATCGAGCGAGAAACTCGGCCTTCCCGCCCGCGCCCTGCTCACCCTGCTGGGAGCGTTCCTGGCGGTGCTGGAGTTGACTCACGTGATCGCATTGATGCGTGCGCTGTTGACCGGACGGCTGCGGGTCAGCGGGCTTCGAACGGGGTCGACAAGTTTTTACTGGGCTGAGCAACCGATGGTTTTTTCATTCAACCTGCTTGTCGGCATCGCCGAGGTGCTGATTATCGGGTCGATCGCCTGGGGTTGCCTGCGCACGGCGATACTGGGCCGACTTAAAGCCAATCCCTGAGCGCCGCCCTACGACACAAGATCGCTCTTTTATGGTTTTGACTGCGGTTGCGCCATCTGCCGACCTGTCAACATTCACAGTATCCGCCACGGCTGTCAGCGTTCAGAGTAAAGACTACTCAGCCGAGGAGTTCGCCATGCACATCTCCAGCTCGAACCTGGTGTCCATCCGCGCAGCATCGATGATTTTGCTGTGGCCTGCGGTACTGTTCAACCTTGCAGCCTGTACATCGAGTTCCAATACCAACACGGCCGGCAGTATGTGCCCGGGTATCGGGAACATCCACCAGACCAAAGAGTTAAAAGGCTATAGTTACACCGCACTTTCACCCGGCAGCGGATGGAAAGGTGAGAACCCCTATGCACAAGAGCACTACCTCAAGGGAATGAAGTTTGAATCGGCCGCTATTCGCACTGCGCAGCAACGCGAAGGCCAGCCCGAATATTATTTCGTAGCCTGTGACTACGAGGGGCCGGAGCAGTTGGCGTTTTTGAGAATGTCCCAGCGTTTCCCTGTACGACCTCGCGCGGTCGGCCCAAATTGGACGGCAGACGACTTCTGCCGGGCTGGTTCGGTGGACGGTTGCCAATTCACGATATTCACCGAAGTGCCGTGATAGATCTTCGCCGTAAGCTGATGCCCTAAGGCATGCACGCTGCTAATCTCAGGCATTTGGCCCCTGCAGACTCTCCATGCCCCTGACCCATCGCGAAACCGCCCGCCTCGACCGCTGCCTCATCGCCGCCCTCACCGACGCCTGCGAAACCGCCAAGACTGAAATCCCCGGCTTCGATTGGCTGACCCACACCGTCGACTACAGCGCCTTCCCCCAAAGCCTGCGGGTGATCTGGGTGTTCGACAGCCGCGCCAGCAAGGAGCACGCCCTCTCGACCGGGGCAGACACACGCATGCGAGAGCTGACTGCCGCCGCACTCAACGATGCGGACGTGCGCGGCGCGCCCATGGAGCGCTGCGTACACTTCGACTCCGAGGAAGAATGCCGCCTGCGCCATGACGGCGATTGGCGCGTGCGCCTGGCCAAGGTGCATACGGCCAAGGTGTGAGTGCGCGTCTTCCTGGCGCCGGTTGTACCAGTGGGCATGGCATCTGCGGGCTTTCGCGATGGTTGCTGCACGGCTGCATTTTTACCCCACCAGGCAGGTCACACCTGCGTACTGAACCGCTGCACTCCACGCCGCTCATACATCGCCGCTTCCGTCGCTTGCGTCGCCCGCTCGCCTTTGTATTGCAGTTGTTGGATAAAAGTCCGGTCCTTGGCCCCCTTGATGTCCGACGGGTCGTGATCCGTGAGTAGAGGCGCCAGATCAAGGGTCTTGGCGAAGTTTTCGTTGGTCAGGCTGTAATAGCCCAGGCCCGACCAGACGGAATCGGCGTCCACCGTGTCGATGGCGGCATCGCGGTAGGCAACGGCTGCGCTTTTCAGGCCCAGGGATCGGTTGAGCAAATCCGTCAGCCGCTGGGTATCCGAGCGGCTGAGCTGGCTGGCCGAATCCAGCACTTTCAGACGGCCATCGGCTTCGACGGTGAAGCCGTATTTTTTGCCGGCCAAGTCGGGAGCGGTGGCCGACAGCGCTGACTCGAATGACTTGAAGGAAGCCTTCAGCGTACTGAACGCCCCGTTGAAGATTTCAGCGCGGCGAGGAAAGTCTCGCGACTGGGTACGACCGACCCAGGTGTCGACCACCTCCAGCGGTTCCAAGGGGGGGCTGGCTGATCCACTGGGATGGTAGACGGCTGCCGGGGCGGCGTTGGCCAACGCGTCTTTCGCGGCGTCCGTCAGGGGCTGGGCCGCGAGTTTCTGCTCGGAAGGTGCGAGGCTGACATTGGCCGGCGGGAGATAGGCAGCGCTGACGGAAAGAGCCATTTAATCGGTCCATGATTGGCGGGTTCATACAGGTTATCGACGGTAAAGGGTCGAGCTTTAGGCGGCCAACCTGCAGGATCGTACAAGCCAGGCGCTCCGCGGCCTCGATAGTCTGGCCGTCTTACCTACCAGAGGATGGATCATGGCTACGTCACAGCACTCGGCACAACCGGTAAACCTCGCGCAAAAGGCATCGCTCATCGACGCGCAGTGGAGCCCCAGGGTCGTCGCCGAAATGAACGACTACCAGTTCAAGGTGGTGCGCATCGAAGGGGAGTTCATCTGGCACTCGCACCCGGAAACCGACGAAGCGTTCCTGGTGCTCGAAGGGACGCTGCGTATCGATCTGCCGGAAGGCCCGGTGTACGTGGCGGCGGGCGAGCTGTATGTGGTCCCGCGTGGTATGGAACATCGGACCGCCGCCGAGGGTGAGGCGAAGCTGATGATGATTGAGCCTCGAGGCATCTTGAATACCGGCCATGAAGGCGGTGAACGTACTGCAACAAACGATCTTTGGATCTGAAAAAATCGCGCGCCTCATGGGGCTCGGTCATTGAGTCGAGCCTTTAGCGGGTAATTTCTGGATAATACCCAGCTCCCGCCCCCGATACGGACATCCCGCTCGATGAAGTTGCCCACCGCCGCCGCCCTCCTCCTCGCCTCTGCGCTGCTGCCTTCCATCGCCCACGCCGACGACGCCGCGCTGACCGATACGCTCAAGGCCTTCACCCGCTGCGACGCGACGTTCTTCAGCCGCCTGAACAGCCACCGCGACGCCTGGCAGGCCTACGCACCGCTCAAGCAGGACAAAGACTTCGCGTGGATCGCGGTGGTCAACCGCGCGGACCGCAAGGCCAACGCGGTGCCGGTCAGCACGCCGCCCATCGCCGGCTTGAAGCTGTTGTCGTACGCCGACGAGGCCACCGACCTCGGCAACCTGGGGCTCTACTATTACTGGGGCTTTGTTGTGCAAGGCAACATCGACGAGGTTGCCCAACGCCTTGCCCCGCTGCTCGACCAACCGGCTCGCCTGCAAAAAGGCGACGGCGCCTACATCCGTAGCGAGCTCAAGGTCGGCGACCGCTGGCAGGCCATCAAGCCACGGCCCGGCACCGCGCCAGGCACCCGCGAAGTCGAGCGCGTACTGCTGGTAGAGCCCGAGGGCAGCGACGGCACGCAATCGCGCATCAGTTGTTCGTTGCAGGGTGGTGTCGATGCGGCGCTGCTGGCCTGGTCGCGTCCGGACATCCAACCGGTGGACTACCCGCGCACTATCGTGGAACCAAGCATCAACGACGTCGCCGTCCCCGCCAGCGTGCTCCAGCGCCTCGACTCGGCCCTGCTGCAGCCGAAGTTCAAGACGTTGAGCTACACCTACCTGTCGAAAAAAAGCGATGGCAGCAACGACAGCCCCACCTCGGTGACCTTTACGGCGGTGGGTGGCTTGCTGAACAAGAATGAGATCTACAGCGACACCTTCCATGTCGAGCGCCTGGTACAGGCGGACCTGATCCAGTTGAAGTCGAAGATGAACGGCGTGGGCGACGGCCAGGTGCTGCTGACCCGCGAAGCCGAGCTGAGTATTCCGAGCAGTTGGACGCCTGGCCAGACGCTGAGCGCCAACCTGCACATGGCGAACGTGCCCGGCAAACCGACCGATACCCCACTCGATACCTTTGTGAGCTGCAAGGTCGGCCAGCGCTTCCCGGCCCGACAGGTGTTTGCCTCGTTGACCGGCGACGCCATCAAGCTGGAGTGCGAGCAAGGCGACTACAAGACCTCGCGTGCGTTTATCGAAGACCTGGGCATTGCCGTGACGCTGGCAACGACCTCGAGCAAAATGCGCTCGGCGTATGAATACACGGCGTTCGAGGTGGTGCGTTGATCGAAGGGACGTTTGCCAAGCAAACATCCCGCTGATTCAGGGCACTCTACGTTGCCGCAGCAGTCTGTTCCTACACACCCCATGCCCCGCGGAGTTCCCATGATCATTGTCCATCACCTCAACAACTCACGTTCGCAGCGCATTCTGTGGCTGCTGGAAGAGCTTGGCCTGCCGTACGAGATCAAGCGCTACCAGCGCGACCCGAAAACCAACCTTGCGCCGCCGGAACTCAAGGCGATCAATGCGCTGGGTAAATCCCCGGTGATCGAAGACGGCGCCAACGTGGTGATCGAGTCCGGCGCCATCGTCGACTACCTGATCCGCCGCCATGGCAATGGCCGCCTGCAGCCGGACCCGGCCACGGCCGCCTACGACCAGTACGTGCAATGGCTGCACTTCGCCGAAGGCTCGGCCATGCTGCCGCTGATGCTTAACCTGTATGTGGGCCGCCTGGGTGAAGCCGGTGCGCCGCTGCACCCGCGGATCGAATCGGAAGTGGCCAATTACCTCGGTTACCTCAACGAGGCGCTGGCACACACGCCGTATCTGCTGGGGGATGACGTGAGCGGCGCGGACATCCAGATGAGCTTTATCGGCGAAATCGCCAAGGCCCAGGGCAAGCTGGCGGCGTACCCGCACCTGGCGGCGTGGGTACAGCGGTTCCAGGCACGCCCGGCTTATCGCCAGGCGCTGGAACAGGGTGGGGAGTATGCGTTTGCCAAGTGAGTAGCTTGCCCTCGACTGCGTGACAGAGGCTAAGGCGCCGCCATCTGCCACAGCGAAGCGCCCACGCCGGTGATGCTCTCTCCCGCAATCAACCCCGCCGCTGCGGTAATCGCAAACCGCTCGGTGAGGCTCGGCCAGCGGCAGCTCACCAGCCAGGTGAGCACCGCACCCAGGGCCATCATCAGCGACACCGAAGCTGGCAGCACAAACGCCAGCCCCAACGCGGCAGCACTGGGCAGGTAGCGGGCGCGATGGGCGGGTAACAGGCTGTCGAGTACGCCCAGCAACACCCCGGCCAGCCCTGCGATACCGATCGCCCAGCGAATGCTCGCCGACAATGAATCCAGCCCATGGGTGAGGGTTTGCGCCACGGCTTTCCAGGTCGCGACCGCCGGCGCCGGCCATTCCTCGGTGAGCAACATCGAATGCGGATCAGGAATCAGCGCCAGGTACGCGAACACCCCGACGATGCTGCCAATGAAAATCCCCAGGATCTGCGCGATCACTTGCTTGTGAGGCGTGGCACCAATGGCCTTGCCGACCTTGAAGTCGTTCATCAGGTCGGTGCACTGCCCGGCCGAGCCGCCAGCGGTGTTGGCGCTCATCAGGTTGATCGGCACCTGCCCCGGCGCGACGATACCGAAGCTCAGCTGGGACAACTGCCCGATGGCGCCAATCGGCGGAATACCGGTGGCGCCCACCACACGGGCAGCGACGGCCGCCAGGCAGATCGCCAGGGGGATGGTCAGCAACGCCATCCACAGGTTGATGCCGAACAACAGTGCCTGCAGGCTCACCACCAATACGATCGACAGCACAAAACCGGCGGCCGGCCCGGGTTTGGGTACGCTCCAGGCTTGCCCGCCGGCGGACTTGGTCGAGGTGTATAACGCCCACAGACGAATCGTCAGCGACGCCAAGGTCGAGCACACCATCAGGCTCACTCCCGGCCACAGCAACCACTCCACCAACGCCGCAAATTGCGGGCCGCTGCTGCCGGCCGGCAAGCTCACCAGGCCTTGCGCCAGCAACCACGGGCCCAGGCCGCCCCAGGCGAGCAAGGCGCCAAGCAGCAGGGTCAGGCCGACACGAATGCCGATAATGCCGCCAAACCCCAGCAGCAACAGCGAAGGGTCGGCAGTGAAGGTCAGGCGCTCCAGCTGGGCGGTTGGCGACCAACGCGGGAAAGCCCACACAAAGGTGTCCACCCACTTCACCAGCCCGGACAGCAACGCCGCACTGAGCAGCACCTTCAAGCGCGTCGCCGCTTCGCGCCCATGGCTGTAGATATGCAGCAGGGTTTCCAGGGTGGCCATGCCTTCGGGAAACTTCAGCGCCTTGTCATTGAGCAACGAAGGCCGCAGGTACCAGGCGATCCAGATGCCCAGGAAACTCACCGAGAACACCCAGGCGATCATCGGCAGCGCATCCAGCTGGTTGCCGGTCAGCAGGGTATAGGCCGGAATCGGCGCCACCAGCCCACCGGAAATGATCGAAGCAGCGGCCGAGGCGACGGTCTGGTTGATATTGCTCTCATGCAGCGTCCACGGCAGCTGCTCCGACGACCGCCTCGCCAGGCCCTGCCAGATCGCATACCCCACCAGCAGGGCAATGATCGACATGTTGAACGACCAACCGATCTTCAACCCGGCGTACACATTCGAAGGGGTCAGCAGGATACCGAGCAACGTGCCGGTGATGACCGCGCGCAGGCTCAGTTCGCGTTCGACGGGGGGATGAAGGGGGACCGTTGATGAGGTGGCATGCATGCGGATTCCTTTCGGCAGGGGAACAGGGCGACATAACAAGTGAGCCCCTCAAGGCCTGAAGGTTCCTACGCGGCAAGCGGGCACCGTTTTTTGATGAGCGGGCTTCAACCACTGCGCCATCAATTACTCAATCAGAGCCATGCAGCATCCCATAACGAATAATCCCCTACCTGCTCCACCAACCCGGCCCGCAAAGGGTTGGCAATGATGTAGCGAGCCATCTTGCGAACATCATCCTCCGCACGGACAGCCCTATCGTGATAACCGGGTTGCCAGACACGCTCCTTGCTTTGACGACGCCGGTTGATGGTCAGCGTGCTACGCGACTTCATACGCCGCACCACGTCGGGCAAGGTCTTCCGCTTCAGCTCAAACAACCAGTGAATATGGTCAGGCATGATGACCCAGGCCAGAGAGTCGACCAATCCCAGCTCATGAACCTGCCGGAATTCGGCAACCAGCAGACGACCCAGATAAAGGTCGGTGAATAGGCGCTGACGGTGATGCACGACAGCGGTAATGAGGTAACTGCGTCCGTATTCAGAGTAACGACCGTGACGCAGGCGATGGGATTGGGGTGTGGGGCGCATTCCGATGCTCCTGGGGACCGTCCTGAAAAGCATTAACACTAGCGCGCCGTAGCTGGCGAGCCAGTGTCATCGGGTGACTGAATGTATCCGCCCGGAGTGACCTGGCTTTTTTGTGGTGAGCGGGCTTGCCCCGCGCTGGGCTGCGAAGCGGCCCCAAAAGCGGTTATCCGGATTTACCTGGAAAAACGTGGTGCTCTTGATGGGGCCGCTTCGCGGCCCGGCGCGGGGCAAGCCCGCTCACCACAGAAGCCCGCTCACCACAAAAAGTCCGTTCACCACTACGCGGGTGCACCATCACCAAAGATCATCCCATTACAGAAAACCTGTCATCGGGTGACTGAATGTATCCAGCCCGGAGTGACCTGGCTTTTTTGTGGTGAGCGGGCTTGCCCCGCGCTGGGCGGCGAAGCGGCCCCAAAAGCGGTTATCCGGATTTACCTGGAAAAACGTGGTGCTCTTGATGGGGCCGCTTCGCGGCCCGGCGCGGGGCAAGCCCGCTCACCACAGAAGCCCGCTCACCACAAAAAGTCCGTTCACCATTACGCGGGTGCACCATCACCAAAGATCATCCCATTACAGAAAACCTGTCATCGGGTGACTGAATGTATCCAGCCCGGAGTGACCTGGCTTTTTTGTGGTGAGCGGGCTTGCCCCGCGCTGGGCGGCGAAGCGGCCCCAAAAGCGGTTATCCGGATTTACCTGGAAAAACGTGGTGCTCTTGATGGGGCCGCTTTGCGGCCCGGCGCGGGGCAAGCCCGCTCACCACAGAAGCCCGCTCACCACAAAAAGTCCGTTCACCATTACGCGGGTGCACCATCACCAAAGATCATCCCATTACAGAAAACCTGTCATCGGGTGACTGAATGTATCCAGCCCGGAGTGACTTGGCTTTTTTGTGGTGAGCGGGCTTGCCCCGCGCCGGGCTGCGAAGCGGCCCCAAAAGCGGTTATCCGGATTTACCTGGAAAAACGTGGTGCTCTTGATGGGGCCGCTTCGCGGCCCGGCGCGGGGCAAGCCCGCTCACCACAGAAGCCCGCTCACCACAAAAAGTCCGTTCACCACTACGCGGGCGCACCATCACCAAAGATCATCCCATTACAGAAAACCTGTCATCGGGTGACTGAATGTATCCAGCCCGGAGTGACCTGGCTTTTGTGGTGAGCGGGCTTGCCCCGCGCTGGGCTGCGAAGCGGCCCCAAAAGCTGTTATCCGGATTCACCTGGAAAAACGCAGTGTTCTTGATGGGGCCGCTTCGCGGCCCAGCGCGGGGCAAGCCCGCTCACCACAGAAGCCCGCTCATCACAAAAAAGCCCGCTCACCACAGAAGCCCGTTCACCACAAAAAGTCCGTTCACCACTACGCGGGCGTACAACCCGTTCCCCCGGCCACCTCGCCATCGGCTTGTGCCTTGTCCAACAGTTGCTGCACCCACGGCCCGTTCCGGGGATTGACCACGCCATAGCGGTCCGGGGGGAAAAACGCCCAATGATGGGCGATTGCAGTAAGGCGCTTGAGCTCATCGGCCGCCAGCCAATACCCGGTGTCCAGCAAGGGCAGCGGTTCGCCGTCGAAACGTCGCCCCAGCATCAGGTTGGTGCCGGGGGCGAAGGTAAAGGCCAGGTCCTGGCAGGGTTGCAGTTGTTTGTCCGGTGCCGGCATGCGGCCGACTCGGTTGTAGGTGAAGTCACCGGGGTATTCGTCCTTGAATACCAGCCAGTGGCCCGCCGTGGTCTTGGCGACGATCCACTGCGACACCCCGCTGCTCTGGGTGCGTTCGAGCTGGCCGTTTTTCCATTGCATCAGGGCGTTGCAGTCGGGATCGTAGTCCGAGGCCCACAGGCTGGTGCCCGATACCAGCCTGTGGCGCTCCAGCTCGACCACGCCCTGGTCCGGCATGGCCTGCCAGTAGCGCTTGATGGGATCGCGGGTATCACGCAGGTAGTTGCGCAGCCCCCAGGCCGCCGTAAAGACGACTGCCGCCAACACCTGCCAGGCAAACGTGTCGCCGATGACACGGTCCACGTCCAGCCCTGGCGCGAACGCGGCCCCGTACAGCCACACGCCCAGCATGAACACCAGGCTGGGCAGGAACACACCAAAGCACAGCGGCGGCAGCAGCACTTCGATCCAACTGAAGTGATGCCCGGCTGCATGCTCCCGTGCCCAGGCCTGCTCCTGGGCGAGCATGGGTGCCTGTTCGCGCGGGCCGATGCCGGGATCGGGGGCCTTGAAGCGCCAGTAAAGTGCGATGGGATCGTTATTCATGCCGCGCATCATGCCCTTGGCGCGGGCAGAGATACAGCGCCCCGACCACCGATAAAACAATCATTGCCGAGACCCGCCTACAGTCATACGATGACTGATCACACCCATAACAATAAAGGATCACCTGTGAACAAACCCCTGCTCCTGGCCGCCGCTGTGGTCTGCGGCCTCAGTGCCCACGCCCACGCCGCCACGTTTGCGTACATCTCCAGCCCGGTTGACGGGCTGATTTCCCAGTACCGCCTCGACGAAAGTAACGGCGCCCTGAGCCTGGTCGAGCAAGTCACGGCCGGCGACCAGGTCAACCCCATGGCCCTCAGCCCCGACGGCAAGACCTTGTTCGCGGCGTTACGGGTCAAGCCGTTTCAGGTCCAGGGCTTCAGCATCGACCCGACAACCGGCCGCCTGACGCCGCAGTCCAAGGCGCCACTGGCCGAAAGCATGGCGTACCTGGCCACCGACCGCGCCGGGCGCTATTTGCTCGCGGCGTCCTACGGTGCCGATACCCTCAGCGTCCAGCCCATCGACAAGCCTGAACCTATCCACACCTACAAGACCGGCCTGCATGCCCACTCGCTGCGCACCGACCCCAGCAATCGCTTTGCCTACGCCGGCAATCTGGGCACGGACCATGTGCTGCAATACCGCTTCGATGCCAACACCGGCGCACTCACCCCGATCGGAAGCGGCTTCGTGAGCGTGCCGGCCAATACCGGGCCTCGGCACCTGGCGTTTTCGGCCAACGGCAAGTACCTGTATGTGGTCGGTGAAATGAGCGGCACTGTCACCGCGTTTGCCATCGATGACAGTACCGGCGCGCTGACCCAGATTGGCGTGGCCAATGGCATTCCCGAGCGTTTGAAACTGGCCCATGGTGAAGTGCGTGACGCGCGCAACAATGACCTGAAAGACGACCCGACGCCGCGCATCTGGGCGGCCGACCTGCGCCTGTCGCCGGACGGCAAGCTGTTGCTGATGAGCGAGCGCACCAGCAGTTCGGTGTCAGCGTTTGCGGTGGATACCGCCACCGGCGGCCTGCGCTATGTCGACAACTACCCGGTCGAGGAGAAGCAGCCGCGCAATATCGCGTTCTCCCCCAACGGGCATTGGCTGCTGGTGACCGGCGAGAAAAGCGACAAGGTCGGCACCTATGCAGTCAGCGCCAGCGGTGCGTTGAAGCGGGTGGGGGAAGCGGCGTCGGGCAAGGGGGCGCTGTGGATTGAGGTGCTGCATACCTCGGCCAACTGACCTGAACCTGTGGGAGGGGACTTGCCCCCCCCACAGGGTTGGATCTTGACAGTTTACAGGCCTCAGCTCAGGCGAAAGCGCGCGGTGTTATCACTCAACGCCTGGCTGCCCTTGCTCAAGGTGTCCGCCGCACGGTTTACCGCGCGGGCGCCGTCCAGCAGGCGCCCGGCGGCCTGGTCGACTTGCTGGATATTGCCGCTCACTTCATCCGCCGTCGCTGCCTGCTCCTCCACGGCCGTGGCGATTTGCGCCAGGGTGTCGGTGACGTTCTGCACCGCGCCGGCAATCTCGCCCAGGCGCGTGCCCAGGCCGGTGACGGACTCGGCATCGGTCAAGGCCTGCTCGCACGCGGCGCCCATCAGCGTCACCGCCTGGCTCACGGTGGCGCGCAGGCTGTCGACGGTGCCGGCGATCTGCGCTGTCGAGGCCTGGGTGCGTTGCGACAGGCTGCGCACTTCATCGGCGACCACCGCAAAGCCCCGGCCCTGCTCGCCTGCGCGTGCGGCTTCAATGGCGGCGTTAAGGGCCAGCAGGTTGGTCTGCTCGGCGATGCCACGAATGGTGTCGACCACCGATTGAATCTGCTGGCCTTGCTGGCTGACCTGCTGCAAGGCGTCCGAGGTGTCGGTCAGGCGCTGGTTGAGCTGCTGGATGCTGGCGGTGGTGCGCTGGCTGTCGCGGCTGCTGTCTTCGGCGATGCGCCGGGTCTGCTGGGCACTGCCCGAGGCCTGTTCGCAGCTGCGCGCGACGCCCATGGACGTGGCGGCCAACTGCGTGGCGGCGGCGGCGATCTGGCTGATCTGGTGCTGCTGGTCTTCGACTTCGCTGAGGGTGCTGCCCGATTGCGAGTTCAGGGTAAGCACCGCCGAGCCAAGCTGCTGGGTTTCGTGATTGACGCCGAGCAGGCTGGTGCGCAATTGCACCACCGCGACGTTCAGCGCGGTGCTGATCGCCGCGAGTTCGTCGCGCCCTTCTACCGTCACGGCCACGCACAGGTTGCCGTCGCGCAGGGACTCGGCCAGCGTAGTGATGCCGCTGGCGCTTCGACGGATGGACGCTTGCAGGCACATGAACAGGTACAGCGCCGCCAACGCCAACAGGCTGAACGTTGCCGCCATCGGTATGAATTGCGTGTTCGCGTGCTCGTGGTAGTAGTCCAGGCGCGCATCCATCGACGTCAGCGACTGAACACGCAACGCGCCAAGCGAGGTAAGCATGGCGTCGATACTGCGCTCGAAACCGGCCGTATCCAGCTTGATGCTGCCGCCGAACACGCCGTCGTCGAGCACTTTGAGTTCGTTATCCAACAACTGCAGGCTGGTGTCGTATTGCGCTGTCCACGGTTCCATCCCGGCGTATTGCTTGGCCTTGAGCGAAGCCGCAGCCTTGACCAGTTGATCCCGCGCATCGCCGATGCGGCTGCGCAAGTCGCGCATCTGCAAACGGCTCTGCAAGGTGAACTGCCCCGAGGAAATCGAGGACTGCCCCACACTGGCCATCCGCCCGATACGCTCGATCAGGTCGGGCGTTTGCTGGGTGCCCATCTGCATGAGCATGTAGGTTTCCAACCAGGGATCGAGGATCAGGCCGGCGTCGAGGGTGATCCGTTCGCGCAGGGCCTGCATCGCCGTCAGCGCGGCGGTGAAGCGGTCGTAGCCATCCGGCCACCAACCCACGGTGCGCAGGGACGCCGAGTCCATGCCCTTGACCGTGGCCTGCAAAGCCTCGAAGCGGGCCAGGACGTCAGCGCCGGCGTTCTGGGTTTTCAGGGCATCACCGAGGGCCTGCAGGCTTTGCAGGATCAGCGGGAAATTGGCATCCACCTTATCCATCGCCGCCTTCGCCGCTGGCGTCGGGGCATGCAGGATGTCCGCCGCTTTCCAGCGCGCAGCCAGGTTACGTTGGACGGTCAATTGGCCATCCAGCGCGTCCAGGGCCAACAGTTGACGAAGGCCGGACTGCTCAGCGGAAATCACGCCTAACTTGTCGCGATAGTCCTGGCCGATCATCCACAGGCTGCCCGCCAGGGGCAGCATGAACAGGAAGAACAGGATCTGGAACTTACGCGCGAAGCCGAAACGTCCGAGCAGGCGGATACCGGGTGATAAAAGGCTGTGCATGTCCACTCCCAAAAACAACCCACGCGTTAGACGGCAGGCGAAGCCTTGAAATGACTAACGGCAAAATGCCATGTCATTGATTAGGTTGGCACTAGCAAGATACGGGCCGCTGCTGCACAGCCCTGAAACAGGGCACGCCACGCGCCAATACGGCCCGGGGCGTGCTCGAAAATGGGGCGAAAGCACCCAGTTGCGACACAGGAATCGTCACCTGCGGAGACGACCACCCGAGGCGCGCACTGAAACGCCCTCAATCACCACAGCCTATCGGCCGCCCATGGGGAGAACTTGAAGGGAGTCCAGCGGCCTATTTACGCCAGCAGTCGGGTAATCCACTGGACCTGCTGGGCGATGGCTTGCGCCTTCGCCTGCGGCACCCGCTGCCGAGCCTGTTCAAAGCCCGCCAGGGTGCGTTTTTTCAGGCGCAACGCACGCTGCCACTTGGCGAGGAACGCCGGGCTGCGGGCCTGCAGGTGCATGGGGCCGAAGTACAGCTCCTCAGCGCTGTACACCACGGGTTCGGCGCGCTCGGCCATGATGATTTCATAGTAGAAGCGGTTTTCGTGCAGCAGCTCCTCACTGAGGATGCGGTAGCCATTGCTCATCAACCAGTAGCGCAACGGCTGTTCGCCGCCGTTGGGTTGCAGGATCAGACGTTCGCGGCCACTGAGATGGGCCTTGCCGCTGTCGAGGATGTCGCGGATCGTCTCGCCGCCCATGCCGCAGACGCTGATCGCGGTGATCGCGTCCGCCGGCTCTATCGCCGCCAACCCATCGGCCAGGCGCACCATGACGTGCTGCTCCAGGCCATTGTCGCGCACGGTGCGCTGCGCCGCGTGGAACGGCGTGCTCGCCACCTCGCCCGCCACCGCCGCCTCAATCACGCCACGGCGCATCAAGGCCACCGGCAGGTAGGCGTGGTCCGAGCCGATATCGGCCAGCCGCGCGCCCCTCGGCACCTGCGCGGCCACACGCTCCAGGCGCATGGACAAGGTGTGTTCGTTCAACCTGCGTTCCTTTTTATTCGCCGGAAAATCGATCGCGGCTGTTGGTCAGATGCAACACCATCGCCGCCCTTGCGGCATCCGGGTCCTGGCGCTTGATCGCGTTGAAGATCGCCTCATGCTCCAGGTTCGCCAGTTGCCCGAGCTTGGCAAAGTCCGCCCCGCCGCGCTCGTCACCCTTCACCTGGGTACGCGGAATCATCGCATTGCCCAGGTGCTGCATGATCTCGGTGAAGAACGTGTTGCCGGTGGCTTCGGCGATCAACTGGTGAAAACGCTTGTCCTCTTCCACGCAGCTGTCGTTGTTGGCCAGCGAGGCCTGGTAGTCGTCGAGAGCAGCGCGCATGTGGGCCAGCTGCGTGTCGGACCTGCGCACGGCGGCCAGCGCCACCGCCTGCACTTCCAGGCCCAGGCGCAGCTCGAGCATGTTGCGCACGCTGGCGACGGTGTCCACATGCAGGCGCAAGCCTTGCTGGGCCCGTTGCGCCAGGACAAAGGTGCCGATGCCATGGCGCGTCTCCACCAGTCCCGAGGCTTGCAGCTTGGACAGGGCCTCGCGCACCACGGTCCGGCTCACCCCATGCTCGAGCACGATGGTGGATTCGGACGGCAGTTTTTCACCGGGCTTCAACTGCCCAAGCAGGATGCGCTGGGTCAGGGCGTCGAGCACGCCTTGGGCCAGGTTGTTGGAGCGTCTACGGACGGGAGGTCCACTATCAATGGGCATCGTTGCGGGTCCACGGGGTTGGGCTGGAGGGAGCTTAACATCCCGATCGGGCACGAGGCGGTGTTGATTCAAAAGCCAGTCAACTTGTATGACAACCAATCTGATGCCTGCCTTACCTCAATCATCGTCACCGTGAAGAACTCGCGACAACCAACCTTCTTTACCCCGCCAAAAACCCCAATAAACATTAATCAAATAACCAAAATACCCGATAACCGTACGGTCTTATAAGAACAAATCACTCACGACCGCATTGCGAATCTCAGAAGCTCACTTGTATGATGTCCATCAACAAAACACGCAAACCCGCATAAAAACAATCAGGGGGAGTTTTGAATTGTGAACAATTCAAGCCATGCATCTGCCGCACCAGAAAGTGATCCGGTCCTCGCGCGCGCCGTGAGCAAAGTGAAGGGCCATGTGCTCCCACTGTTCGTGATCATGTTCATCCTCAACTACATCGACCGGGTCAATATCGGCTTTGTGCGCACGCACATGGAACATGACCTGGGCATCGGAGCTGCCGCCTATGGCTTCGGTGCCGGGCTGTTCTTCATCGGCTACGCGCTCTTTGAAGTGCCCTCCAACATGCTGCTGCAAAAGGTCGGCGCGCGCATCTGGCTGACCCGCATCATGTTCACCTGGGGCATCGTCGCCACGCTGATGGCGTTCATCCAGAACGAAACCCACTTCTACATCCTGCGCTTCCTGCTGGGCGTGGCCGAAGCCGGGTTCTTCCCTGGGGTGATCTACTACTTCACGCGCTGGCTGCCGGGGGTTGAGCGCGGCAAGGCCATTGCGATTTTCCTCAGCGGCTCGGCGGTGGCCTCGTTGATCTCCGGCCCGCTGTCAGGCGCGCTGCTGCAGATCGAAGGGTTCGGCTTCCACGGCTGGCAATGGATGTTCGCCATCGAAGGCCTGGCCTCGGTGGTGATCGGTTTCTTTGTGTGGTTCTGGCTCGATTCCAAGCCCCACGACGCCAAATGGATGACCCGCGAAGAACAGGATGCGCTGGTCAACGCCATCGACCAGGAACAGCGCGAGCGTGAAGCCCTGACCAGCGTCAAGCCGACCCTCGGCAAGCTGCTCAGGGACCGCCAGATCCTGCTGTTCTGCGCCCTGTACTTCTGCATTCAACTGACGATCTACGCGGCGACGTTCTGGCTGCCGAGCATCATCAAGAAGATGGGTGACCTGAGCGATGTGCAGGTGGGTTTCTTCAACTCGATCCCGTGGCTGATCTCGATCATCGCCATGTACGCCTTCGCGACGCTGTCGGGCAAATTCAAGTTCCAGCAGGCCTGGGTTGCGGCTGCGCTGTTGATTGCCGCAGCAGGCATGTTCATGTCCACCACCGGCGGGCCGATCTTCGCGTTCGTGGCGATCTGCTTTGCGGCCATTGGGTTCAAGTCGGCGTCTTCGCTGTTCTGGCCCATCCCACAAGGCTACCTGGACGTGCGCATCGCCGCAGCCGTGATTGCCTTGATCAACTCCATCGGCAACCTGGGTGGCTTCGTTGCGCCGACCACCTTCGGCTTCCTGGAGCAGACCACCGGCTCGATCCAGGGCGGTCTCTACGGCCTGGCCGGCACCTCGGTGCTCGCCGCGATCCTGGTGTTCTTCGCCAAGACCTCGCCCGCTGCCGCATCTGCCTCGCCGGGCGCCGTGCCCACCGGCGCTGCCATCAGCAAATCTCTCTGAGCCTCTTTAGGAATTAGCCATGAATACTCCCGTCATCACCCACTTCCAGGTCATCCCGGTGGCCGGTCACGACAGCATGCTGCTCAACCTCAGCGGCGCCCACGGACCGTTTTTTACCCGCAACATCGTGATTCTCAAGGACAGCAGCGGCAACACCGGCGTCGGTGAAGTGCCCGGCGGCGAACGCATCCGCGAAACCCTGGAAGACGCGCGCAGCCTGGTGATCGGCCAACCCATCGGCCAGTACCAGCGCGTCCTCAACCAGATGCGCAGCACCTTTGCCTCACGGGATTCGGCGGGCCGTGGCCTGCAAACCTTTGACCTGCGCATCACCATCCATGCCGTCACCGCCATGGAAGCCGCCCTGCTCGACCTGCTGGGCCAGTTCCTCGAAGTGCCGGTGGCTGCCCTGCTCGGCGAAGGCCAGCAGCGTGATGCGGTGAAAATGCTCGGCTACCTGTTTTATGTCGGCGACCGCAGCGCCACCGACCTGGCTTACCGCAACGAAGCCGACAGCGACGATGCGTGGTTTCGCCTGCGCCATGAAACCGCCCTGACCAGCGAGGCCGTGGTGCGCCTGGCCGAAGCCGCCAAGGCCAAGTACGGCTTCAACGACTTCAAGCTCAAGGGCGGCGTATTGAGTGGCGACGCAGAGATCGAAGCCGTCACCGCCCTGGCCGAACGCTTCCCCGATGCGCGCATCACCCTCGACCCCAACGGCGCCTGGTCATTGAAAGAAGCCATCCGCCTGTGCCGCGACCAGCACCATGTGCTCGCCTACGCCGAAGACCCATGCGGCGCCGAAAACGGTTACTCGGGGCGCGAAGTCATGGCCGAATTCCGCCGCGCCACGGGCCTGAAAACCGCCACCAATATGATCGCCACCGACTGGCGCGAAATGGGCCACGCGATCCAGCTGCAATCGGTGGACATTCCCCTGGCCGACCCGCACTTCTGGACCCTGCAAGGCTCGGTGCGCGTGGCGCAGATGTGCCATGAGTGGGGCCTGACCTGGGGCTCGCACTCCAACAACCACTTCGATATTTCCCTGGCCATGTTCACCCAAGTGGCCGCCGCCGCCCCGGGCGACATCACCGCCATCGACACCCACTGGATCTGGCAGGACGGCCAACGCCTGACCCGCGAACCGCTGAAAATCGAAGGCGGCTATGTGAAGGTGCCGGCCAAGCCCGGCCTGGGCGTGGACATCGACATGGACGCCGTGGCCAAGGCCCACGAACTGTACAAAGGCATGGGCCTCGGCGCACGGGATGACAGCGTGGCGATGCAGTTCCTGATTCCGGGGTGGCGCTATAACAACAAGCAGCCTTGCCTGGTGCGCTGAAGCGCTGGGTTCTGGGGGCGGCTCGGTCTCCAGAACACCATCAATCCCATGTGGGAGGGGCTTGCCCCGATGGCGGAGTGTCAGCCAGACATGTATCGACTGACACTCCGCCATCGGGGGCAAGCTGAGGCGGCAGACGATAGAGATGAAGCCCAAAAAAAACGTCCTGCACAGCCGCTTTACTTTGCGTAAAATGCGAGCCGTTCTCGATCAGGAAGACTCAACCCAGGAGGGGTAACGCTTGAAACCGCTTGACACCCACGCGCCACAACACGCCGACACGGCCGTCACACGACTTAAGCTCAAAGACCAACTGGCCGTAGACCCTTACAAGGCATTGGCCCTGCTGGAGAGCACCCTCCTCTGCTTTGTAGCGACGGCCCTTATGCTGTTCGTTGCACACAGCGTTGGCATCACCGCCACATTCAAGATCAACGTCCTCTACAGCGGCATCCTGGGTGCATGCATAGGGGCGACCTACAGGATGTACCACGATGCCGCCCTTTCCGAGTGGTGCATGGCCAGCCCTGTCAGCCCTGCGGCGCTGCAAAACGCGATACTTTCCTTGAAGTATTCCGAGACGCAGGAAGGCGTTTACTACCCCAAGAAACGTATGTTCACCCCCTTCCATCGGTGCGATTCAGAGCGGATCACGCTCGCCACACTGGATGGAGGCACACGCTTCACAGGCCCCTATTTCAAGCTGAAAGCGCTGTCAGCCATGCAACTTGCTGACGCGCCCGAAGCGCAAGAAACCGACCTCACGCCACCAACGGTGCACGTCTGATCAATTTCGCGGGTTCATGCCTCGGTATCGGAACGCACCACTGAGTCTGTGAGACAGTCGCGCCGCCACTGCGGGCCTCAAACGCAAGGAAACCAGGGCATGGCAACAGCAAAAACCAAAAATGCGTTTGTGTATTCGGCATGGGGGTTACTGTTTTTGAGCCTGGTCGGGGTTTTAGTCATACAGGCCTTCCAGGAAACACCCCAGCCCAGCAAACCCAGCTTCCTCAGCGACCTCATCATCGTGACCGCACGAACGACGCCCGGGAATCGAAAGATCGACGAGCATCTAACCTTCGTTCGCGCGGAAGCGGCCAACAGTCACGCCCTCAAGTTCTATTACACGTTGGTCGATTACGATACCCATCCCGAGGACGTTGACTTGGGCGTGATGAAATCAAGCATCACCCAGGCTGTCTGCGCCGCGCAAATGCCAAGGGCCCAGTCCATCATTTCATTGGGTGGCACCTTCATTTACATATTCGGCAGCAAAAATGTAAAAGAGGTTGGACGGTTCGAAATCAACAAGCAGAGCTGTAATGGCTAATGAGCTGGCCCCCCTTCAACCGACTCGCTCGAACCGCCGCCGCTTCAGGAACAACCCCACCCCCAACGCCACCGCAAAGATCGACAGCAACCCCAGGTCAGCCCCCCATGGACGGACCTGGCTCGCCGCCACGCAGCCGACCGCCCCCGCCACCACCAGCAGCCCCCCCAGCCACGTGCGAAGCAGGTACGGTTTAACAAACCGATCGAGCAGAAAAAACAGCACCAGGGCCAGGACCAACTGGGTAATGTCAGACATGTGCTTCTCCCGTCAGGTCTTGATGATCAGTGTCGAGGCGCTGCGTTGCGGGCCGATGCCGCCGTTGACCTGCGCTTCGATGCTGACCAGTACGTCGCCGGCATGATAGGTGGGCAGGATTTCATTGGCATACATGCGCACACCCGCGCCAACAGGAACACCCACGTAAGGGGAAGCCACAGCAGAAGTGGCGCCAGCGAAGGCACTGGCGGCCAGGTTGGCGATCCTGGTGCGCTGGGCATTGAGGGTGTCGCCCTGTTGCCGCGTCAGTGGCTTGGAGATGCCGATCATCATCACGCACGGCAGGCTCTTGGCCAACATCTTGTCGTACACCTCGACGACCTTGCTGTTGACCTCGTAATGGGCACTTTTCGCCTCGCCAAAATGCAGCTCGCGCAGGCGTCCGCGTTCGCTGTCGGTGAGGGTGATCTGCGAAACGTTGAACACGATCCCGTGATTGCCCATGTATTGGAACGTCCCTTCGAACTTCATCGCACGCATCCTTTCGAGCCAAAGGCGGGGATTCTCTAGAAGGCGGGCAGTGGATTCAAGGCATAAGAAAGGAAATGAGAAAATAGGGGGTCAGGCCGTTCTCACCTGTCGCGACCTTCCCCCCGGCGCTACTCACGTTCAAGTCCGCTTGGGCAACTTCCAGTTCGGCCGGATGAAGTGGCAGGTATAGCCGTTGGGTATCCGCTCCAGATAATCCTGATGCTCCGGCTCCGCCTGCCAAAACTCCCTGGCGGGTTCAATTTCCGTGACCACAGGCCCAGGCCACAGGTTGGAGGCATCCACGTCAGCCGCAGTATCTTCGGCAATCTCCCGTTGCTGCTCGCTCAGGTAGTAAATCGCCGAACGATAGCTTGGCCCCAGATCATTGCCCTGCCGGTTCGGCGTGCTCGGATCATGGATCTGGAAAAAGAACTCAAGGATCTGCCGGTAGGAAATCACCGCCGGGTCGAACACGATCTCAATCGCTTCAGCATGGTTGCCATGGTTGCGGTAGGTGGCATTCGGCACATCGCCACCGGTATAGCCGACGCGCGTCTGCAGCACGCCGGGGTAGCGTCGCAACAGGTCCTGCATGCCCCAGAAGCAGCCGCCGGCGAGGATGGCGGTTTCGGTTGGGTTGGTCATGGTCTGTCCTTGCGGTTAATGGAGACAGGGATAGTTATGGGGCAATGCTGAGCAATACCAAGTTCAATCAAAGAAAAACTGCCCCCTATCGACTCAAGGTTTATTCCTGGAACGAAACGCCGCCACCTTCATCCGGTTGCCGCAGGTCGCCATGCTGCACCAGCGGCGACGGTGCGACTTGCTCAGGTCATGGAACAACAGCACGCAATCGTGGGCCTCGCACTGCCGGACAAATTCAAACTTATCGTTCGTGACCAAGCCCACCAGCGACTCGGCCACCGGCCCAAGCAGGCTGGCCGGGCGTCCCTCGACAACAACCTCCAGTGATCAACGCAACCCAATGCAGGAGCGAGCTTGCTCGCGAAAAACGTCAACGATAACGCCGCGACTCTGGTTTCTCGCGGCGCTCCAGGAGAAATCAGGACAGTGGTTCCGCTACGCGGATCAGCACCGAGGCGTCCGCTTGGGCTTCAAAAGCTCTCCATTTCCGTTGAAAAAATTGCGACTTGAGCTTAGCCGTCCATATAAATCCACGGACGAAGAGTTAAAGAAGGTGGGACTTAGACTCAATGACGTGCCAGCACCATTTGCAAAAGAAACAATGTTCGGCAAAGGCTTTGTACTTATGCCATGGGCAGACGAGAAATCCTTCAGTGGTGACGTTCTATATGTCGAAGATCCTGCTGACTATGTGAAGCAGTTCATTCGCTCAACTCCAGAGATAACTGAGATTACCGGAGGCTCTAGGTTATGCCGGATAAAGGCCGCACATTGGGAAAATCAATCTGAGTTTCGGTTTACGCTAATGGCTATTCGAGGGCCAGAGTTAACCTATGAAGACAATCTTGATGAATATGAGCATGAACTCCTCAATGTAATGGAAAAATGGTATTCCTTGGGAACAGGAGCACCATCGCCAGATCTTCCTTTTATAGATCTGCCGATAGATACCTTAATGCTTGACCACATGACGGTAACGTTGGGGTCAGGTATTAGCGAAAAAGACCGCGAAGCTGTATTGCAGGCCTTCCAACGCTATGCCCCTAATGCCATCGTCTTAGAAAGCGCAATACTGATCCGGTGATCTTTGAAAATAACTGCATATAAGTGACAGACAAGTTTGGGGCGTTTTCTCCCTCTAGCGATGGGCAGAAAACGGCTAATTGCAGACATGCAATATGTCTCTGCCCATCACGAACGGCAGTAATCGGCCGACTGTGTTGAAAAAGTCGGTTCTTCCTGACTTCCCGTATACTGATTGCTGAAACGCACTTATTGCGCGCAGCTACGTGAAATGAGCCTGGAATCCTCTGCTGAAAGTAGAGATTTTCATTTCAATCGCATACTCTTTTCCCGTGAAAACCATGGCCGACTTTTTCAACAGAATCGGTCGGTAGCGGACGGTCAGCCATCATCGGACCCCAAACAAACTTTGCAGTAGGGAAAAGCAAATTAGCGCAAACCGTCTCAGATGCGTCCAGAAGCCTAGGACTATCCAACGCTACTCCGTTTCAGACCATAATTTATAAGCTGATTTACTCGCAGAGGATTCTCGATTGGCGAGTTCGCCAAGTCTGTCAAATTTAGCGAGAAAAGTACTCCTTGGTAATGGCGTAGCGCCTAGAACTCGCATTCCATTTCCAACTTGGCATACATGACGATCAAAACCTATAAATCTATCATGCGACTCTTTTTTGAAAAAATCTTCACTTGCGGAAATTAGCGTAAGGCTTTCAAGTGCGGAGGAGAACTTTTGATTACTACGGAGCAAGGTTGAAAATGCAACGCTTACAGCACAATGAAAATCACTATGTCTTTCCCCTCCATGCGAAATAATTTTAACATTGTATTTTTTTCCGAGCGCAGATAAAAAGGTGAAAAAATTAAATAATCCGGCGTCATTTTTTTTGTCTTGAGCCGCACGCCAAATGGATTCAAAAAAATATCTATCTATAATCGTGATTTTTTTTGAAAAACGAGCAAGCGGCTCGAATCTTGTTCGCCATACTTGCTCTGCGGTATCGACTTCCAAGATATCTGACTGAGAAAGCCTTAGAGAATTACTAATATGTGAGGACTCACTGCAAACACCAGCCCCCAACATTTCAAAACCTGATTGTTGGCATATCCTCTTGCTAGTCTCATCTCCAGACAATAGATAGCCTAGGTCTTCATCAGCGAAAGCTATTTTAAACAAAGAGTTCAACTCGCAAAGGCTCTCGAAACTTTCGTAATTGCTAAACTCCCACCATCCACGATTCACCTCTGCCTTCTTTCCATACTCAAACGCCTCGACCCAGCGCTGGCGAAACTTATTTGGCAGATTATCTATAAGCCCTAAAAATTCGTCGCTTGCACCTTGAGGCAGAATCAGTACACCAAGGTCGATCCATGCGTTAGTCAAATAATCATGAGCTACGCTTATAGACTCGCTATTGAGAACGCCAGACGAAAAAAAGTTTTTATCTAAGGAGAATTCTGAAATCATTTCGGGGTCACCATTTTATCCCGATACTTCTCTCTAAGGCGCTCTTCAAAGAAGCCTTCCGGCCATGCATCGATAAAATCGCCATCACTATCCAGCCGAATAGGTATTATTTCGCCTCCAGCCTTAGTTGGTTCTACGTAGTATATGGCGACTTGTTTTGGTGATAGTTCTTTTCTTGCAATCATTGCCTGCAATCTGAGAAGAAGAGACTCACTATGTGTTTCTATGATCCACTGATTGCTATCGCATGTTTTCACGAAAAAATTTGCTAGGTTTGCTTGAAGCCTAGGGTGAAGATGGATTTCAGGCTGCTCTACACAAATAACGCTATCATCTCTAACGAGTCCTTCAACGATTATTGGCAACATTTGTCCTATGCCAAACCCGACATCTGAAGGCCCAACTATAACATCAGTCCGCTTGTCTTTCAGCTGGAGGCAAATTACAGGTCCTGAAACGTCGTTCCCAATCCCTGCGGACGATAATTCGTAGGGAACTTCGAAAGATGAAAACCAGTGATTTATATCTTCTGTTATTTCAGGCCTTTCGTAAATAAATCGTGCAACGTTTTCCCCTTGCTTACCTACTGAATCATTCTGATCAGTCTTAGGAGCATAAATTCGGCTAGGGTGGCTTCGCAAAGGGCCAAGATAGGTAACCGAACTAAATTTATCTTTTAAGTCTCTTGCTAAACTCCCGTATGTAAAGTTCAAATAAAAAATACCCTCGGTATCTTTTGACGGATTGGCTTTGCCTTCATAGGTCGCCATTGATGGTGTTGCATAATTAAGGTCGCTTCGAAAAGTGACGTAGTCAAGCAGCTTATCTATATCAATTTCTTTATTGTTGAACCTAGGTCTCCCTTTCAAATATTCGCTCGCAGACGACCATGCCTTGCGACCGGAAAATGAAAAAGTTTTTGCCGCTGCGATTTTTATGGCAGGCGCTTTTCTTCTAAAATCATCAAGTTGCAATGAAAGTTTATTTTTTTCTTTATCAGTCGCTGATTCGATACTTTTTTCAAGCTTTGCTAAGTCAGACCTGAGCTCTTGGACCTTCCGCGGTAATGCCGAATTTATTTCGGTGTAAAATAAAATAGCATTATCATCCGCATTACTAACCGATACCGACATAGAATCAATATAGGAAAATCCTTTGTGCTCTTTCTCTCCATCCATGTGCCTGTATGTAAGCTCGTACTCTCTTTTTCTTGATTTTCCGAACACGTCAAAATCAAGACCTGAAACTGACTGTTTTGTTGTTGGAAGATAAGAAAACTTGAACGCTATCGGGTCTTCTCGTTTGTGCCCATGAACCATCGAAGAAAAGTCACCCAAGTCAACATATTCGCCGTTTGATACTAAGCCGCCCTGAACATTAGGTCTTGTTATGGATTGCTTCAAAAGCATTATGGAGTGAATTATTGAGCTTTTGCCAGATGAATTGGGGCCATAAATCAGGGTTATCGGTGCAAGCTTTATATCTTGCCAATCTGAAAATGCTTTGAAATTTTTAATTGATAATGTTTCTAACATGATTCGTCCTTGATCAAAATCTGCAGCGATAATGGCACAAAGCCTCCTACATTCACAGTCTCGCGCGAGGTGTTTTTCGCCGCGCACCGTGCAGTCCCTTAGGCCGTTGACCCGTGACGCCCGTGACATAGTGAGCAAGGTGTCGCAAATGGTCGAAACTTGATTCGCCCGTTTTTTTGTCGATCGAGGGTGACCGCTTCTGGCCGAGGCTGTGTAAAAACGTTTTCGAGCGTGACGGGGATTCAAAACCGAATTGGAAATCGCGCATTTGCGTGAAATCCACATCTGCTGACATGCCGATAAATGTCAGATTTAACGTAGACGCGCGAACTTCAATTTTGGCGAAGCGTTTTTACACACTCTGGGCCGAAAGCAGCCCCTCTATAAACACCAACCTAAGACCCCCCGCGTCCATCCGTCGCATCCCCCACCCTCCCCCTCCAGCCCCCACCCAACCTGCCGATAACCCTACTAATCACATGCCTACCCCCGCATCCCCACCCGACCGAGCCCACCCCATGAATCCACTCTCCCTCCTGAAAAAATCCCGGCCCGCTCGCCAAGGCACCACCACCCTCACCAGCACCGCCAACAACCTGGACGCCGCTCTCAGCGCTCTACGCATCAACCCCACTTTGATCACCGGCTTCATCTCCCCCCACCTGGACATCGACGCCATCGCCGCAAAGCTCAAGCGTCGTTTCCCCCAGTCCACCCTCAGCCTGTGCACCACCTCCGGCGAGCTGTGCAACGCGCCCGGTTCGCTGTATTGCGCCACCGGCGAGCGCTGGGACCGGGTGGTGTTGCAGTTGTTCGACGACAGTCTGATCGCTTCGGCCGAGGTGGTGATGGTGCCGCTGGAGTGTGAGGACATTCGCGGTGGCGGCACTCGCCTGGGGATGCAGGAGCGGATTGCCAAGTTGGTGGCGAATATCAAGCGGGTGCAGGTACGGACGTCGATCGATCATCGCGATACCTTGGCGTATGTGGTGTTCGATGGGTTGTCGGCGTCGGAGTCGTTTTTCATGGAGGCGCTGTATGAGTCGGGGCGGTTTCCGTGTTTGTTTGTAGGGGGATCGGCCGGTGGTAAGTCGGATTTCCAGAAGACGCTGATTCATGACGGCCAGCGCAGTTATCAGAACCATGCGCAGATTGTGTTCCTGAAAACGGCGGCCCATGTGCGGTTTGGGGTGTTCAAGAGCCAGAACTTTAAACCGGCGGATTTGACCTTCAGTGTGCTGACCGCGTCGGTGGAGGACCGCACGATTGACCAGGTGATCGACAGCAGCGGCAATATCAAGAGCATGGTGCAGGCGCTGTGTGATGCGTTCAGTTGCGCGCCCCAGGCGTTGGAGTCGAAGCTGGCGGATTATTCGTTTGCGATTCGGGTGGGCAGTGAGTTGTTTGTGCGGTCCATCGCGCGCATCGATTATGAGCAGCAGATCGTGCAGTTGTTTTGCGACGTGGCGCCGGGCGAGGAGTTGGTGATGGTGCGGCGTACCCCATTGCGGGAGGCGACGCGCCTGGACTATGAGCAGTTCCTGCGCGGCAAGGGTGGCCAGCCGGTGGCGGGGATTTTGAATGACTGCATTCTGCGCCGGCTGAATAACGGCGCCGAGCTGGGCAGCATGGCCGGCATTTTTGGGGATGTGCCGTTGGCGGGGTTTTCGACCTTCGGGGAGATTCTGGGCCTGAACCTGAACCAGACGCTGACGGCGATTTTCTTCTTTCGGGTGGCCAAGGGTGCGAGTTTCAGTGATGAGTACGTGGACAATTTCATCGCCCATTACGGCGAGTTCAAGGCGTTTTTCCTACGGCGTCAGGTGAAGAAGCTGGCGGGGTTGAACCATGTGGTGGTCAAGCAGATTACCGCATTCAAGAACAATGACTTCACCGACACCCTGAATACCCGAGGCCTGGACCGCAATATCCTGCCAGTCTTCGAGGGCCTGGCCGACTTGGGCCTGGTGTTGGCCCAGGCCGAGCGTCAGCAGGAGGACATCGCTTCGCAGCTCAAGCATTACTCCGGCGAGTTGCACGCCTCGATGGATGAACTGGTGGGCACGATTGGCCAGCAGAACAGCGTGTCTGCCCAGGCCGGGGCCACGGTCGAGGGGCTGTCGAGCCAGGCGGATGTCGCGGTGCAGGGGGCGCGCACGCTGGCGGGGTCGAGTTTGCGTATCCAGTCGATTGTGCAGGTGATCCAGCAGATCGCCGGGCAGACCAACTTGCTGGCGCTCAACGCCGCCATTGAAGCGGCGCGCGCGGGCGACCTGGGCCGGGGCTTTGCGGTGGTGGCGGACGAGGTGCGCAAGCTGGCGGAAATCACGCGCAAGAATGCGGCGGAAATTGGTGTGGATATCGACTTGTTGTCGAGTGAGATCCAGCGGGTGGCCCAGCAGATTGAAGACCAGTCCACCGGGGTGGGTGCGCTGCGGGAGATGCTGGATGTGCTGGAGGCGTCGAGCCGGGCGACGGAGGGTACGGCGCAACGGACCAAGACCATTGCGGATACGTTGACGGGGTTGACCCATGGGTAGGCGTTAACGGCAGGTAAAAATGGCGCGGGGCTCATGGCACTGAACGGGGGATTCAGTGCATGATGCGTCGCTCATATCAAGGACGATAACAACCGTGAAAAACGCCCTCGCCGCCCTGCTATTGCTGTGCCTGACCGCTCCTGCCTTCGCCGCCGAAAACCCCGTCGGGTTCAAGACCGTCACCCTGCCCGATGCGCAAGACAACCGACCACTCGAACTGGTCGTCTGGTACCCCGCCACCACCACCGCCAAACCCACCCTGATCGCCGACAACGCGGTGTTCATCGGTGCCCTCGCCGTACCCGACGCCCCGCCGGCTGCCGGTGAGCATCCGCTGGTGGTGCTCTCCCACGGTTATGGCGGTAACTGGGGCAAGCAGGTGTGGCTGGCCAGTGCGCTGGCGCATCAGGGCTACATCGTCGCGGCGGTCAACCACCCCGGCACCACCACCCAGGATCGCAACCCGCAAACCGCCGCGCAGTTATGGCTACGCCCGGCCGACCTGAGCCGCGTGATCGATGCGGTATTGGCCCAGCCAAAGCCATTTGGCGCGGTCGCGAAAGGCCAGATCGCCGCCGTGGGCCATTCCCTGGGCGGCTGGACCGTGCTGGAACTCGCCGGGGCGCGCTTCGATCCCGAGCTGTTCAGCCGCGACTGCAGCGTCCACCCCAAGCTCGGCGGTTGCATCGGCTACCAGGAGATGAACCCCGCCGGCACGCCAGAAGGTAAAGCGCGCTTGGCGGCGGATTTGAGCGACAAGCGCGTCACCGCCATCGTGTCCCTGGACCTGGGCCTGTCCCGCGGCTTCACCGACGCCAGCCTGGCTGCATTGCCGGTACCGGCGCTGGTGATTGCGGGGGGCGTGCCGTCGGAGGATATGGACCCGCAGCTGGAGTCCGCCGACATGGTCAAGCGGCTGCCTGAAGCAACGACGAAGTACGTGGAGATCGCCGACGCTACGCACTTCAGCTTTATGTCGATCTGCAAGCCGGGGGGCATGGCGCTGATCGAGGAGAGTTCACCGGGCGACGGCATGATTTGCCGCGATGGTGAGGGGGCTCGGCCACGGGCGGTGATTCAGCAGCAGGTGGTGGGGCTGATCAGTGAGTTTTTGGGGCGCAAAGCGCCTAACTAAAGAAAAGGCTATTCAAGAAAAAACGAATCAAATACGATGCATAAGTGTATTAACCCTCACAAATGCATTGTATAGGATGCAAACACTGTGGACGATTTAGGTTTCCTGATCAAAAACCTGCGAAAGGCGGCTGGCCTTTCCCAAAGCCAGCTCGCACTTCGGCACGGTATGAGTCGTGCAACCATCTCCGGAATCGAGAACAACACCATCCCCGAAGTGGGAATTCGCAAGGTGGCTGCGATCCTTGAAGGGTTAGGGTACGAGTTAACCGCGACACCTAAGCGTCGACGCAAAACGCTGGATGAACTGAAAGCAGAAAACGTCCATGACTAGACAAAGCGATCGGCTGCACATCGGCGCCAGCGGCGTGTATGCCGGAATACTCGGGCGCAGTGAAGAAAACCAGCGCGATTCGGTGTTTTCATATAACCAGGCAGTCACCGAAAAGAACGCGGTTTCGCTGACCATGCCCGTGCGCCTGGAGAGCTACATCTGGGCGTATGGCATCCATCCCCTGTTTGAGATGCATCTCCCCGAAGGCCACCTGAAAGCGGAGCTTGTGAGACGTTTCAGCAAGTCCGTGCGAGGTTTTGATGACTTCGCATTGCTGGGTATCGTCGGCCCCCATCAGTTGGGCCGAATCAGCGTCGCCCGAGCCACTGCGGATGAGTTACTACCTGAAATAAAACTCTCCGAGCTGCTCGTGTATGACGGGGCGAAAGATCTGTTCGACGACCTGATGAAAACCTACGCAGCCTACTCAGGCGTTTCTGGCGTTCAGCCGAAGGTACTGGTGCGCGACGCTGACGATACGAATCCTGACGTTGCGCGTCTCACCCATCGTGGCGCTACGCACTTGGTGAAGGCCTTCAATGATTCAGACTTCGCGCAACTGGCGGCCAATGAGTTTTTCTGCATGCGCGCGGCACTTCATACAGGCCTTGAAGTGCCTGAATGCCAGTTGAGTCAGCAGGGTAAGTTTCTGGTGGTCAAACGGTTCGATATCGGTGACAGCGCCTACCTTGGTTTTGAGGATATGTGCGTCTTATCCGGATGGGGGACAGATAAAAAGTACGACGGCAGCTACCAGGGCTGCGCGAAGTTGATCAAGACTTACGTCTCTCCTTCTCTTGTGACTAAGGCACTTGAGGACTTCTTTATGATGGTGGCGCTCTGCGCTGGCATACAAAATGGAGACGGGCACTTGAAAAACTTTGGCCTGCTCTATGAGAACTGCGCAGAAGATGCCGATATTTGGCTCGCGCCGGCTTACGACCTTGTGACGACCACGGTGTACCAAGTCAACGATATTATGGGTCTGTTGCTCGGTGGCTCAAAGGCTTGGCCAAAACGTAAGATGCTGGTCCAGTTCGGGCGCAGTTCGTGCAATTTGACAGAGGCTCGTTGCAATGAATTGCTCGCCAGAGTCCACAGCGGCATGAGCCGTGCAATGGTGGAGCTTTCGGACTATCGAAGCACCCACCCGGAATTTGATGTTGTTGGGGAAAAGATGACCGCTGCATGGGCGACAGGGCTGGCGAGGAGTATTGAGCCGCCGTGATTTTGCTTGCCTGGTATATGTCGTTCTTCAAGCCGGGGGGCATGGCCGAGGCCGGTGATTCAGCAGCACGGCTGACTATTTATCGTTTTAACGCTATTGAACTGCGGAGCGAACATGCAAGAAAGTAAACACCCGAACGGACTTGGCGGTTGGTTGATCGTGGTTGGCTTGGGCCTGTTTATAGCCTTGGCGCGCCTGGGTTATGCCCTTATCGCGGTGTATTACCCAATATTCGCAGATGGCTCGTTCAGCATCCTCACCTCATCCGGCACGACGATGACTAACGCCCTGTGGGGCGCGATCCTGATTTCAGAAACCCTCGTCAATGCAGTCTTTATCGCGGCCTTTGGTTATTTGGTTTACCTGTTCTTCTGCGAACATTATTTATTCCCCAAGGTTTATATCGTCACGCTCATCGCCTCGGCTGTTTACGTTCCACTTGATGCATGGTTCAGCTCGCTTGTTCTGGTGGATGAACCCATATTCGACTACAACACGACCAAGGAAACCGTCCGCGGATTGGTGTCCACCTCGATCTGGGTCCCCTACATACTGTTCTCCAAAAGGGTCAAGGCAACGTTTGTCCAACACCGGCCGGTTGCGGCGCAAGCGCCGGGCATCGTCAGCCCTTGACGCGGTGAGCATCGAGCGCCTGCCGGATGACTGGCAGGCTGCCAAGGCGATGCCGCTGAACTACGCAGCCCCCTCACATCGATAGCACTGATGATTACTATCGAACCGCTCGCCTATAGGGTGGCCAGGCCCGATTCCTATAATCGCCTCCCAATTCTTCCCCTTCGCCTGGCCTCAGGCGACATCCCCCTTGGAACCCAGCATCATGCCAAGTGCCCTCCAGGCCCCCAGCGGCCGTCCCGAACATAATCAGCAAAGCGTCAAACAGCAGTGGCTGGCAATCCTCTCGGTCGCGGTGGGCGCTTTCGCCCTGGTGACCAGTGAATTCCTGCCGGTAGGTGTGCTCAACGACGTCGCCAGCGACCTCGGTATCAGCGCCGGCCACGCCGGACTGATGGTGACGTTGCCCGGCATCATGGCCGCCCTCGCTGCGCCGTTCCTGTCGGTGAGCATTGGCGCGATGGACCGGCGTTACCTGCTGATCGGCCTGACGTTGATCATGATCATCGCCAACTCGGTGGTGGCCTTTGCCAGTGACTTCAGCCTGCTGCTGTTCGGCCGTGTCTTGCTGGGCATCAGCATCGGCGGGTTCTGGGCCACGGCCATTGCCCTCAGTGGGCGCCTGGCGCCCAGGGGTGTGGACGTGGCGAAGGCCACCTCGATCATCATGATGGGCGTGACCCTGGCCACCGTGCTCGGCGTGCCGGTCGGCACCTGGCTCAGCGGCCTGATGGGCTGGCGCATGACGTTCCTGGTCACCGCACTGCTGGGCGTGCCGGTGCTGTTGGCGCAGGTGTTCCTGCTGCCGCGGCTCACCCCGGAGAAGGCCATTCGCGTCAGCGACCTGCCGGCGTTGTTTATCAACCCACAGGCGCGGATCGGGTTGATCGCGGTGCTGTTGATCGGCCTGGCGCACTTTGCGGCCTACACCTATGTCGCGCCGTTCTTCAAATACAGTTCCGGCTTCGACGGGCCGACGATTGGTTCGCTGTTGCTGCTCTTCGGCGTGGCCGGGGTGTTCGGCAATATCTTTGCCGGTTTCGCCGCCAACCGCAGCGTGCGTCACACCCTGTTGCTGGTGGCGCTGATGATCGGCACCAGCACCGCGCTGTTCCCCCACTTCGCCACCGGCATGACCGGCGCAGCGATGCTGATCGGGCTGTGGGGCTTCGCCTTCGGCGCCTTCCCGGCCTGTGCCAGTATCTGGATGTTTGTGGTGGCGCCCAAGGATGTCGAACGCGGCATGCCGCTGTTCGTGGCCTTGTTCCAGGTGATCATTGCCTTGGGTTCGTTCTTCGGCGGGCGCATCGTCGACCAACTGGGCAGCTCGGTGCTGTTGAGCCTGGCCACGGCACTGGTGGGCTGCGGTTTTGTTACAGTGCTGGTGCTGGGGCGCAACATCAGTAATAGCCTGGCGGCCCAGCCTGGCTAAACCGAGGGTCCATGGATACCGCCAACGACGCTTCTTTCGCCTATCAGGCGGTGTACCGCTACCTTGTCGAGTTGATCGAGGCGAGCCCTTCGGCAGGCGAACGCCAACTGCCGTCCCTGCGCCAGTTGGCCCGGCGCCTGGGCGTGTCGGTATCGACCACCAAGTACGCCTATGCGCTGCTGGAGGATGAGGGGCGTGTCCAGGCCAGGCCCAAGCGCGGCTATTTCACCCGGGCCGTGCCGGCGCCGCTGTTGAGCGAAGGTTCGCCTGATTTGCTCGACCAGGTATTCGCCAACGCCCGCCAGCCGGGCATGCTGGCCCTGAGCAGCGACGCCCCGCGCGCCCTCACGCCGCTGTACCTGCCATTCGGCGAGCCCGAGTTGCGTGCGGCACTGGCCGCGCGCTACACCCAATCCACCCAGCGCTATTGGCAGGCCGAACAGGTGTATATCGGTTCGGACCTGCACAGCGTGCTGGACCTGTCGCTCAGCGCCCTGGCGTTGCGTGGCACGCTGGCGCTGGTGGAGTCGCCGTGTTCGTGGGCGGTGCTGCGTCAGTTGCAGGCGGCGAATATCCGCGTGATTGAAATGCCCCTCGGCGCGGACGGGCGCTTCGACCTGCCCGCCTTCCAGGCACTGCTCGAGCGGGAGCCGATCCGCCTGGCGGTGCTGTCATCCAGCGTGAACGTGCCCCAGGGCGGCGTGATGCCGGCGCAGGATAAACAGCAGATCTGCCGCTGGCTGGCAGAGCGGGACATCTGGCTGTTCGAAAACGACACCTACGGCGAGCTGTATTTCGAGCCGCCCACCGCCCGCTATCGCGACTTTGCCGACCCACAGAAACTGCTGGTGTTCTCGACCTTCGACAAGGTGATCGGCGCGGAGGCACCCTACGCTTATGTGCTGTGTCGCGGGCAAGGGCCGCAGTTGCAGCGGGTGTTCCTGGAGCGGGGATTTCGCCTGTCGCCGACCCGTCAGAAAGCGATCGTGAAGCTGTTCACCTCCGGGCGCATCGATCAGCACCTGCTGATGCTGCGCGCGGCCTTGCGGGAACGGATGACGCGCATGAAAGCCCTGCTGGAAACGCACGGCGAGTGGCACGTGGTCGAACCCCATGGCGGCGCGAGTTTCTGGCTGGAGGCCAGGCGCCCGGTCGACATGGGGCACGTGTTCGAACGCCTGCTGGCCCAGCGCGTCGTGATCGCTCCGGGGCAGTTGTTCAGCCTGCACGGCAGCTGGGCGCAGCATGTGCGCCTGAGCTACACCCTCGACTGGAGCAAGGACATCACCCAGGCCGTGCAGCTGTTGGCCCAGGCGATCCGTCAAAGCCCGTAGCAGTGTTGCGCTTGGGGGAAGCGGCCCTGGCGCACGTCGTCGGCAAACCGCTCGCACGCATCGCGAATCACCGCGCCGACATCGGCGTACTGCTTGACGAAGCGCGGCAGATGCTCGCCGCCCAGGCCCAACAGGTCTTCGGTGACCAGCACCTGGCCGTCGCAGGCCGGTGAGGCGCCGATGCCGATGGTGGGCCTGTTCGAGTCCAGGGTGATCTGCCGCGCCACGCCTTCGGCCACACCCTCGAGCAGCAGGCTGAAAGCGCCCGCCTCCAGATTGGCGCGGGCGTCTTCGGCAATCACTGCGCCGGTTTCAGCCGTGAGGCCCTGGGCCTTGAACCCACCCATCACGTTGACGAACTGCGGCATCAGCCCCACGTGCGCCATCACCGGAATACCACGCGCCACCAGGAACGCCACGGTGCCCGCCAGCGCCTGGTTGGCTTCCAGCTTGACCGCATCGCAGCCGGTGCGCGCCAACACCTGGGCGCAATTGCGGAACGCCTGTTCATGGGATTCCTGATAGCTGCCAAATGGCATGTCGGCAATCACACAGGCCAGGCGCGTGCTGTCGACCACGGCACGGGTGTGGCCGATGATTTCTTCGAGCTGCATGCTCAAGGTCGACGGCCGGCCATAGCCGACCATGGCCGTGGAGTCACCGACCAGAATGAAGTCCACCAACGGATCGATCAGCCTGGCGATGGCGCTGGTGTAGGCCGTGAGGGAGACGATTTTCTGCTGGCCTTTCATGGCGACCAGTTGGGGCACGGTCATGCGTTTGGTGCGGGTGTGCAGGCTCATGGTGTGTTCCTTATCGCGTTCAATACTCGGGGAATGCGGGGCCCGAGTATTGGCGAAAGGCGTGGCGATTCAATGCACAGATCGGCGCTAAAAAGCGACCCAGGCAGCCGTCGCGGTTTTTTAAGCTGGTATCATCCGCGCACGTACACGCCAGGTAACAACCCATGAATCGCCAGAAAAAACTGCAACAGCTGTTCAAGGCCAAAGCCAAAAAGGCCAGCGCCAAATTGGCACCGAAATCCAAGGATAAGTACATCAGCAAGGCCGAGCGGGAAAAGCTGGCGGCTGAGGCCGCCCAGGCGCCAGACATGTCCCCCGAGGGTTAACTCAGCAACCGCTCAGCGCTTCGGGCCGACGCTCACCCGCGAAAAAGAACGGCCGCAGGCGCACGCCCACGCCGTTGCCGATAAACGCCGCCACCAGCCACACCCAGCCATGCAGGCTGCCCGAGGCGATACCGCTGAAGTACGCGCCGATGTTGCAACCGTAGGCCAGGCGCGAGCCGTAGCCGAGCAGCAGGCCGCCGATCACCGCGGCCAGCAGCGAGCGGGCCGGGATCTTCAGGCTGGGGGCAAAGCGCCCGGCCAGGCCGGCGGCCAACAGCGCACCGAGGACGATGCCGATGTCCATGACGCTGGTGATGTCTTCCCACACCGGCGCAGCCAGGGCCTTGGCGTTGCCCGGCATTTGCCAGAACGCCCAGCTGGCCACGTCCACACCCAACCCGTTTGCCACCTTGGCGCCCCACAGCGCGAAGGCCGAGGTAATCCCCCACGGCCGCCCGGCCAGTGCCAGGGTGGCGTAGTTGAGCAGCGCCAAACCAATCGCGCCCCATACCAACGGCCATGGCCCGCGCAGGAAGCGGCGCAGGCCTTGGTGTTCGCTGGTCACGCCGGCTTCAAGCTGGCCGTGGCGGCGCTTTTCCAGGCGCACGGTGACGGCCACGATGAGCGCAAACATGGTCAGGCTGGCGAGCAACGCCGGCACCACGCCGAAGCTCTTGACGATGGACACCGCCGGGAACGCCGGCAACGCAAACCACCAGTCCACATGATGGGTGGCGATCAGCGAACCGCAGATAAAGAACAACAAGGTCACCAGCATGCGCGCATTACCGCCGCCCACCGTGAACAGCGTGCCCGAGGCACACCCGCCGCCCAACTGCATGCCGATGCCGAAAATAAACGCGCCGAACACCACCGACACCCCGGCCGGCGCCACCAGCCCGACCACCGGTTGCCCGAACAACGTGCCCGCCCCCAGCGCCGGGAAAAACAGCAGCACCGCCAGCGCGAGCATCACCATCTGCGCCCGCAGGCCTGCGCCACGGCGATCATTGATAAACACGCGCCAGGCGGAGGTGAAGCCGAAGGCAGCGTGGTAAAGGGTCAAGCCCAGTGCGGCGCCGACCACCAGCAACAGCACCTGGCGCGAACCGACGCTGTTTTGCAGGAACAAGGCGCCCAGCACCAGGATGACGAAGGCCACCAGCGGCGCGACAGGCTTGCGCGCAGGGGTGAGGGAAAGAGAGGTGCTCATGGGGATCTCGGTTTGATTTGAAGGGGTGATTGCGAAGGGGCGAGTATAACCTGTGGGCGTGGTCGATCTTCAGCGAGGCTGCGATAGCGGTGTGTCAGGCAACGTAGATGCAAGCGATGCCACCGCCATCGCAGCCTCGCCAGGGCTCGATAACCCCTCTAAAATTCAACATAACCAATTGATTTTTAAGGGTTAAAACTTAACCAAAAGTCTTGAGTCTTGCATAAACAATTTCAGGCTGACCGAATTCCTGTGGTGAGCGGGCTTGTCCCGCGCTGGGGTGCGAAGCGCCCCTGATGAAGATGAATGCGGTGTATCAGGTACTCCTCCGCACCTGGTTTTGGGGCTGCTGCGCAGCCCAACGCGGGCGGTGCGACGATTCGACAAGCCCGCTCACCACAGGGTCCCAGTCGGCTACACAACAACCTCTCGCTGCAGCCACCTTGTATAGGGGGGTGGGGTATGACACACTCCGCCGCACTATAGGTAGGGGGGGTATACCGTGGGCCATATCGCAGCCAACAAAGACAGCCTGATAAAACGGGTCAAGCGCATCGCCGGGCAGATTCAGGCGGTGGAAAAAGCCCTGGCGTCGGACGCCGACTGCGCCAAGACCCTGCACCTGGTGGCCGCTACGCGCGGTGCCATCAACGGCTTGATGGAAGAAATCATCGAAGAACACACCAGGGCGCACGTGGCCGATCCTTCCCTCAGCGAGGAGGAACGCAGCAAGGGCGTCGAAGAACTGCTCGAAGCCATCCGGCGCTACGCCAAATGACGCTCATGCCCCACCACGCCCACGACCATGTGTTCCTCGGCGCTGCCCACGACGAGAACGCCAGGCGCACCCTGTGGGTGGTGATGCTGACGGTGGTGATGATGGTGGCGGAAATTGCCGCCGGCTACCTCACCGGCTCCATGGCCCTGCTGGCCGACGGTTTTCATATGGCGACCCATGCCGGTGCCTTGGGCATTGCCGCCGCAGCCTATGCCTATGCCAAACGCCACGCGCGCAGCCCGCGCTACAGCTTCGGCACCGGCAAGGTGGGCGACCTCGGTGGCTTCGCCTCGGCGCTGATCCTGGCGCTGGTGGCCCTGGGCATTGGCGTCGAGTCGGTGATCCGCCTGCTGGAACCCACCGAGGTGCAGTTCGGCACCGCCACCCTGATTGCCATCGTGGGCCTGGTGGTGAATATCGTCAGTGCGCTGTTGCTGGGCCACGGTCACAGCCATGAGCACGATCACGAGCACCGCCACGGCAGCGACAACAACCTCAAATCCGCCTATGTGCATGTGCTCGCCGATGCGCTGACCTCGGTCCTCGCCATCGCCGCCTTGCTGGCCGGGCGTTACCTGGGCTGGGTGTGGCTGGACCCGGTGATGGGTATCGTCGGTGCCATCGTGATCGCGCGCTGGGCCTGGAGCCTGATGGGGGTGACCGCCGGTGTGCTCTTGGATCAAACCGATGAGCACGTCGCCGCCGAGATCCGCGCGTTGGTCGAGCAACCCGGCGACGCCAGGATTACCGACCTGCACGTGTGGCGCGTGGGCCCCGACGCCCACGCAGCGATCGTGAGTGTGCTCGGCCAGGCGACCACGGATGCCGACACCCTTCGCGAGCGTCTCAAGGCGGTGCATGAAGTGAGCCACCTCACCATTGAGTTTCGTTCGGCGTAAGCCTTTACCCCCACCCAGGTGAACCCTTGGCTAAAGACATCGAAAATCCCTGCGTCTCCACCTGCCAGCTCAGCGGCGACCTGTGCGTCAGCTGTGGCCGCAGCAAGGACGAGATCCGCAAGTGGAAACGCATGAAGCGCCCCGAGAAAATGGCCGCCGTGCAACGTGCAACCCAACGCTTGAAAGCGTTGAAAAAAGCCAGGTAAGCCGCTTGATCAGGAGCGCCCCACCGACCCGGATACCGGAAGGTTACCCAGCAATTTGAGCCCGGTGCTTTTCACGAAGGTGTCGTAGTCCATCGGCTTCTGAATGCGCGTTTCGGCGTTGGGCAGCACGTAGGCCCAGGCGCGCTGGCTGGAGGCGTCGTACACCAGCTTGAACAGGCGCGTCGGCACCCACACCTTGTTGTCGCCGATGGTGCTGTAGCCCGGATCAAACAGCGGCCCGGTAAACACATACACGTCACCGCCCGCGCGCACCGCGAACTTGCGTACGTCGGCCTCGACCTTGCTCCAGATCTTGCGGTTGTTGGTGGGGTCCTGGGGGACCATGTTCGACAGCGCAAACGACTGGGCCATGGCCTTGGCATCGGGGGCATCGGCGGCCGGGGATTGATGGCCGCGATCCATGGCCGGTTGCTGGCCATGGTAATCGCTCAACTCGGCCCGCGCGCCCTTGGGAATGCGCGGGTCCGCGTAGAAATGGTTGGTCCGTTCCTCGCCTTTGGCGTCCTTGAGCTGGCGGGCGTTGAGGCGCTCGACCACCACCAGCGGCGTCTTGCTGGTTTGCGAATACAGCACGGCGAAATGGTCGGAGCACAGCGCCAGGGGTTTCATGCTGGCGGGGATGGTTGCGGTTTTGATCGGCGTCGCGCCAGGGAATACATCGGCACAGCTGTCGAACGACAACTGCCGTTCCTGAGTGGAATAAAGGTCTATCGCACCACGGGCATGCGCCCCGGCCGAAAACAGGATAAAGGCCGATAGCCCAACTGCAATGTTGCGTAGGTGCATGGATTGAATCTTCGATGGAAAGTGAAGCGGCAGGCTCCGCGTATGGAGCCAAGTGAATGATATTTCGAGGATTATGGACTAGCAGATGTCAAATTAGTGCCCGAGCGACGCCGGTTTTCCCGCACCCCGCACGCCCGGCTTGAAGCCATGGGCGCTGGCCACCCAGGCAATGGCAAACGCCACGGCCACCAACAGCAGCATCGCCCACGCAAATGCGCCCACGCCCCAGGTGTCCAGCAGCACGCCACCGACCACGCCGCTGCCGGCAATCGCGCTGTTCCACGCCACCACGTTCAGCGACAGCGCCACATCCGCGCCCTCTCCCGCCGCATCCGCCAGGGCGGTTTGCAGCAAGGTCGCGGCGCCGCCGAAGCTCAGGCCCCAGACCGCCACGCCGAGGTAAATCACCTGCGGCATCGTTCCCAGTAAGCCGAACACCAGGCTGATGAGCGCAAAGCTCGCCAGGCTTGCCAGCACGGTGTTGCGCAATAACGGCTCAACCAGCCTGGCCGTGAGCCAAATCCCCGCCAGCGCAGCGATCCCGAATACCAGCAACACCAGGTCCACGCGCTCGGCCAAACCGGCCGGCGCCACGAACGGTGCGATGTAGGTGTACAGAATGTTGTGGGCCAGCATCCAACTGATCACCACCGCCAGCACAGGGCGCACCCCCGGCGTGGTCAGCACCTTGCCCAGCGACAGGCGTTGATGGGCGGGCTGCGGCGCGTAGTCCGGGACTTTCACCAGCACCCAGGCGATCAGTATCAGGCTCACGGCCGACATCAGGCCGAAGGTGGTGCGCCAGCCCACCAGGCCACCGAGCCAGGTGCCCAGCGGCACCCCCAACGACAGCGCAATCGGCGTGCCGACCATCGCCAGCGCCAGTGCCTTGCCCTGTTGGTGGGGCGCAACCATGCGCCGGGCGTAACCGGCCAGCAGGCTCCAGGCCAACCCCGCCGCCACCCCGGCAAAGAAGCGCGCCACCAGCGTCACGCCATAGTGGGACGACAACGCAGTGATCGAGTTGAACAGCAGGAAACCGACGATGGTCAGCAGCAGCACATTGCGCCGACGCCAGCCGCGGGTGGCGATGGTCATGGGGATCACCGCCAGCACCGAGCCCAGCGCATACGCGGTGACCATCTGCCCGGCCATCGACGGCGAAATCGCCAAGCCATCGCTGATCAACGGCAACAGGCCGGCGGGCAGGGTTTCGGTGACGATACAGATGAAGCCGGTCATCGCCAGGGCGAGCAAGGCACCGATGGGCAGGCGCTCGGATGAGGCCGATAAGCTGAGTGAGGGGGTCACGGGAAACTCCTTGGGCAAGACTTAGATACTGATCGATATAAATGTTGCGGGCGACCACCCCGCGTTGTCAACGACTTATGTATCGACTAGTATTTATCTCGCTTTCCCACCGGAGACCTGACATGGCACAAATGGGCCGCCCCCGCACCTTCGACCGCGAACGCGCCGTGGAACAGGCCATGCACCTGTTCTGGCAGCATGGCTACGACGCCACCTCCCTGGCCCAGCTCAAGGCGGGTTTGGGCGGCGGGATCTCCGCGCCGAGTTTCTACGCGGCGTTCGGTTCCAAGGAGGCGTTGTTCGACGAGTGCGTAAAGCGCTACCTGGCGACCTACGCCCAGGTCACCGAATGCCTGTGGGACGAAACCCTGCCCCCGCGCCAGGCCGTCGAAACCGCGCTGCGCCAGTCGGCGCGCATGCAATGCGAAGACGGGCACCCCAAGGGCTGCATGGTGGCGCTGGGCGTGATGAGTGCGCCCAGCCCTGAGAATGCGCGGGTGGCCGACGGGTTGACCCAGTCGCGCCTGCGTACGCGGGCGGGGATTGTGGCGTGCGTGGAGCGCGCGGTTCGGTTGGGCCAGTTGCCGCAACAGACCCAGCCCGCCGTGATGGCGAGTGTGTTTGACAGTTTTTTGCAGGGGGTGTCGATCCTGGCGCGGGACAACGTGCCCCATGCCACCCTCGACGCGGCGATCAGCCAGTTGCTGGTGAGCTGGGATGTTGCCGCGTCTATCGCACCACCCAGTCCTCACAGCCCTGCAGCAAAAAAACCATAACCTACGAGCCGACTAGAACAGCAACCGCGAAAAATCGCAGCACGCCTGCGCCATCCGCCCCACGTCCTGGTTCAGGCCGAATTGCCGGTCCAGCCGGTGCAATGCCACATACTGGATACTTGGCAACTGCGGCTGTGTAATCAGCGCACGCAACGCCCCCTGCTCGATCAAGTGCGACAGACACGCCTTGGGCAAATAACTCACGCCGATCCCCGACAGCGCCAACCCCACCTGCACCAGCAGGTTATGGCTGGTGAGGGTGCGCGGCATCTGCACATTGTGCGCGGCCAGCCAACGCTCGTAGATCAGGCCGGTGCCCGACTGCGAACCCTGGGTCAGCACGGTGTAATCGGCCAGCACTTCCAGGCTGACGGGGTCGGGGTGCGGGATCAGGCCAGGCGCGCAGATCCAGGCGTTTTCCACGCTTTGCAGGACGGTGCTGTGGAAGCGCGGGTCGCTGTAGACGTCCGGCACAATCACCAGGTCGAGTTGGTCGCTTTCCAGCTTGCGAAACAGTTCGCTGCTCAGTTCCACTGACGGTTCGATCTGCACCTTGGGGTAGGCCTGGCGCAACGCTTCCACCAGCGCCGGCAGCCAGGTCAAGGCGGTGAGTTCGGTGACGCCGAGGCGAAAACGGCGCACCAGCACCTCGCGGGCGCTGACCCGTTCGAGCAGTTGGTCGCGGCTGTTGAGCAGGTCGCGGGCATAGTCGAGCAGCTCACCGCCCTTCTCCGTCAGCCGGGCGTTGCGCTTGCTGCGGTCGAAAATCTCGACGTCGAAGGTGTCTTCCAGCTCCTGGATGCGCTTGGAGATGGCCGACTGAGACATGTTCAGCTTGTTTGCCGCCGCTTCGAAGCTGCCGAGTTCGGCGATCCAGTACAGCGCATCGATTTGCTTGAAGGTGATCATGGCGACCAACTCATGAGAAAAAGCGATGCTATCACATCATAAAATATCGCTAAAACTCTCGCGTCATCACTCCTAAGATCCGGCCATAGCCCATCGCTATCCAACAATTCTGGAGATTTGCCATGTCCTTGCCCGGTTCACGCATCCTTCCCAACGCGCCCATGGCGCCGGCCGAACTGGTCGAGGCGTTTGCCCATGTCGTCACCCCGCATATCAGCGACAACCTCGGCCGCCATATCGGCGCCCGTGGCCTGACCCGCTACAACCGCAGCGGCAAGCTGGTGGGCACGGCGATCACGGTCAAGACCCGCCCCGGTGACAACCTGCTGATCTACAAGGCCATGAGCCTGCTGCAACCCGGCCATGTGCTGGTGGTGGACGGCCAGGGCGACACCAACAACGCGGTGATCGGCGAGTTGATCAAGCTGTATGCCCAACAGCGCGGTTGCGTGGGGTTTGTGATCGACGGCGCGATTCGCGATGTCGCCAGCTTCGAGGACACCCCCTGCTACGCCCGCGCCGTGGTGCATACCGGCCCGTACAAGACCGGCCCCGGCGAAGTGAACGTGCCGGTGTCCATCGGCGGCATGGTGGTCAACCCCGGCGACCTGCTGGTGGGTGATGAAGACGGCCTGGTCGCGTTCTCCCAGGCCGACGCCGCCGAGGTACTGCGCCGCGCTGCACAACATGCCGAGCACGAAGAAGCGGTCAAGGCAGAGATCGCCAGCGGTGCGGTGCGCCAGAGCTGGATCGACAAGGCCCTCAACAACGCCGGCCTGGCGTGAAGGAGTCCGAGATGAGCACTGCATTTTTGTCGGACCGCGTCCTGGGCATCGCCCCCTCCCCCAGCATCGCCGCCAACGCCCTGGTCACCGAGTTGCGCGCCCAGGGCCGCGACATCGTCAACTTCACCGTGGGCGAGCCGGACTTCGACACCCCGGCGCACGTTCTCGAGGCCGCCAGCCTGGCGATGCACAGCGGTGACACCCATTACACCGCCACCACCGGCACCCTCGCGCTGCGCCAGGCCGTCTGCCTGAAACTGCAGCGCGACAATGATCTGGTGTATGGCCTGGACGAAGTCGTCGCCGGCTGCGGCGGCAAGCACATCATTTATCACGCCCTGGCCGCCACCTTGAATCGCGGCGATGAAGTCATCGTGCACACACCGTATTGGGTGTCGTACCCGGACATCGCACGGCTCAACGACGCCACGCCGGTGATCATTGCCGGCGATGAAAGCCTGGGTTTCAAGCTGTCGCCCGCCGCCCTCGAAGAGGCGATCACCCCACGCACCAAATGGGTGATCCTCAACAGCCCGAACAACCCCAGCGGCGCGGTGTACAGTGAAGCCGAACTCTTGGCCCTGGCGCAGGTGCTGCGCCGCCATCCCCATGTGCTGATCATGGCCGATGAGATCTACGAGCACTTCGTCTACGGCGACGCCCGGCATGTGCCGTTGACACGCCTGGCGCCCGACCTCAAGCCACGTACGCTGATCATCAATGGCGCGTCCAAGGGCTATGCGATGACCGGTTGGCGCCTGGGTTTTGGTGCGGGGCCGGCGTGGCTGATCGCGGCCATCGCCAAGCTGCTGTCGCAGACCACCACCTGCCCCAGCTCAGTGAGCCAGGCCGCCGCCGTGGCTGCATTTGCCGGTGACCAGGCGCCTATTGCCGCGATGCGCGAAGAATACCGGCAGCGTCGTGCCCTGATGCTGGAGCGACTGGCGGGTATTCCCGGCCTGGGCCTCATCCCGCCCGATGGCGCGTTCTATGTGTTCGCCAACGTCAGCGGCCTGATGGGCAAGCTCACCCCCCAAGGTGATCGCCTCGACAGCGACACCCAACTGGTGGACTACCTGCTGCGCGACTACGGCCTGGCCACGGTCAGCGGCGCGGCCTACGGCATGTCGCCGTATGTGCGCCTGTCGTTCGCAAGCGCCCTGGACGTGATCGAAGAAGGGTGCCGTCGCCTCAAAGACGCATGCCACGACCTGCGCTGACGGCCACCCGCAACACCCGGCGACCAGCGGCCGGTCGCCTTTTGACTGCCTAGAACAACAACTTAAAAATCATTGATCAAATGAGGCATTCCCATGCACACGCCCCGTATCGCGCTGGTCTGGCAAATCATGATCGGCTTGCTCGCCGGTATCGCCATTGGTGCCCTGCTGCACCGCTTTCCCGAGTCCCGGCCGTGGCTGGTGGACAATCTCCTGCAACCGGCGGGCGATATCTTTATCAAGCTGATGAAGATGATCGTGGTGCCTATCGTGTTTGCCTGCATGGTGGTGGGCATTGCCGGCCACGGTGACGGCAAATCCCTGGGCCGTATCGGGGTCAAATCCCTTAGCTATTTTTTCTGCATCACCACCCTGGCGATCATCATCGGCCTGGTCATGGGCAACCTGCTCAAGCCCGGCGCCGGCACTGAACTGTCCAGCCTGCATGCGGCGAATATCACCCTGCCCACCAGCAACGGCGCCGGTCATAGCCTGGGGCAGATCATCGTCGGCATCATCCCCGACAACGTGGTCAACGCCATGGCCCAGGGCAGCCTGTTGTCGGTGCTGTTTTTTGCGGTGATGTTCGGCCTGGGCGTGGCGCGCCTGCCCGCCGAACGCAAGGACCCGGTCATCGCACTGTTGCGCGGCGTCAGCGATGCCATGTTCAAGGTCACCTCGATGATCATGGCCTACTCGCCCATCGGCGTGTTCGGCATGATCGCCGTGACCGTGGCCAACTTCGGCTTCAGCTCATTGCTGCCGCTGGCCAAGCTGATCATGGTCAGCTATGTGGCCATCGCGTTCTTTGTGCTGGTGGTGCTCAACCTGGTGGCGCGCGTGTGCGGGATCAACCTGTTCGCGCTGATGCGCCATATCAAGGATGAGTTGGTGCTGGCCTTCTCCACCGCCAGCTCGGCGGCGGTGATGCCGCAACTGATGAAAAAACTCGAAACCTACGGCGTGCCTCCTTCGCTGGTGAGCTTTGTGGTGCCGGTGGGTTACTCGTTCAACCTCGACGGCGCTTCCCTGTTCCTCGGCATCGGCACCCTGTTCGTCGCGCAGTTGTACGGCATCGACCTGAGCCTGGGCGATCAGGCGTTGCTGGTGGTGACCATGGTGCTCACCTCCAAGGGGGCTGCCGGAGTACCGGGATTCATGTTCGTGATCCTATCGGCCACCCTGGCCAGCGCGGGTTTGCCGCTGGAAGGCATCGCGTTTATCGCCGGGGTGTATCGCTTGATGGAGATGCCGACCACAGCGCTGAATGTGCTGGGCAATGCCTTGGCGCCGTTGGTGATTGCCAAGTGGGAGGGGCGTGAGGGGCGGGCGGGGCATGAGTCGGGCGGCGACACTATTCCTTTGCACTGAAGAGAGGCCCAGTCGTTTCCTGATGATGTGTAGGATCTGCCTGATTCCCCCAATCCGGTTGGAACCAGCAGTATTTTTCCGCTAAATTCCCCCCAACGCATATGGGAAACCATGTGCCCACCTTCCGAGGCCCGTTGCGAGAAATCGCGCGGGCTTTCGTGTTTTTCACGGCTGGGGAAATCACATTTGGTGCAATACATTGCTTATCTGGATGAGTTTGGCCATGTAGGCCAGTACGTCTCACGAAAACACTCAATGTACAAAACCAGCCCTGTATTCGGGCTCGGCGGTATGCTGCTTCCCGCCAATGAAGTGCGTGAGTTCGCAATCTATTTCTACAAACTCAAATGTCAGTTACTTGCTTGGGATCTGGAGCACAAAAACCCTGAACACTTACCCGCCTATCATTGGGAAAAGAAAGGTTCTGCGCTTTTTACAGTGGCCAATGTAAGCAAATATAGGGAGCTGAGAAGGTCTTCGTTCCGTTTACTGAACCATATTCAGAAAATCGGTCGGTACGTTTTTTACACGGGAGAACACAAACCTACTGAGCACACGAAACACAACTCGACCGAAACATTCCAGCGGGTGTTGGTACAGTCCATCCGCAAGATTGATCGCTTCTGCACTTTAAACAACGCCTCTTTCATCGTTCTGCTGGATGAACAAAAAGCAGGAAATGAATGGCGTGAAAGAAACGTTGAAGCGTGCACGCTGGCAATGTTTGAAGACGCTTCGGAGAAATGCCGCACATTAATTGAGCCGCCGCTTCAAGGTGAAAGCTATCTTTTTCAAACGTTACAGTGCGCTGACTGGCTGTGTGGACTGATTGGTCGGTTGACGACCTATGCCGTCGCGCCAGAAGAGTTCGACGACTGGGAGCTATTTGACACCTATTTCGCAACGCGCATCGCCAACGTTGCCCTACCTTGCAGCGGTTTGGATCATAAGAAAGCAGCAAAGGTTACAAAAGTAGTCGCTCAGTTATCAGCAAATGACTGTTAATCATTGGGTCCAATAAAGGCGCTCCGAAGAGCGCCTTTATTCATTCCAGCCTTACTGCTCGCTGATGGATTTCACCTCGGCCTTGGCAGCACCGCCAATCGCAATGCGCTTAGGCTTGGCTTCCTCCGGTACCACCCTGAGCAGGTCGATGCTCAGCAACCCGTTGGCGAGTTGTGCGCCCTGCACTTCAATGTGGTCGACCAGGCGGAACGACAAACGGAACGCGCGCTGGGCGATGCCCTGGTGCAGGTAGGTGATGCCCTCATCGTGTTCGCGCTTGCCGCCGGCGACGGTCAACACGCCTTTTTCCACCTGGATCTCCAGATCATCCTCCACCAGGCCTGCCGCCGCGATGACGATCCGGTAGTGATCTTCACCGTGCTTTTCGACGTTGTGAGGTGGGTAGGTGGTACCGGCCTCGCTGCGAAGCGCCGATTCAAAAAGGTCGTTGAAGCGGTCAAAGCCGACGGAATGACGGAACAGTGGGGCCAACGAAAGAGTAGTAGCCATTGCAAAATCTCCTGAGTTTTCTCCAAGTGATTTGACACGCGACCCGTATTCGGCATCGCGTAAAACCTAAGTAGGTTCAGGGGAAAAAATTTCAAGCAGCGCCAGCAAAAAAATTTATCCGCTGCTGTGATTGCGTGCAGACAGGCTGACGCAATGAGCCTTCCCCTAGGTCGAACAACCACTCAACGCCACATAGCAAAACGACAATTGTTGACTAGACTCATGGGCGCACTGCACTGGCAATGGGAATCGCTGCATGAGTGAAACAAACGCGCGGGCAGGGATGTTTTCCAGCCCGTGGCGACACAGGGAGTTGTTGTTTTCCATGGTCCAGCGGGAAGTGATTGGGCGTTATCGAGGCTCCATCATGGGGCTGTTGTGGTCGTTCCTTAACCCGCTATTCATGTTGCTGGTCTACACCTTCGTGTTCAGCGTGATGTTCAAGCTGCGCTGGCCCGCGGGCGACGGTTCGCGCACCGAGTTCGCGCTGCTGGTGTTTGCCGGCCTGCTGGTGTTCAACGTGTTCGCCGAATGCGTGGGACGTGCGCCAGGCCTGATCATCGCCAATGCCAACTACGTCAAGAAAGTCGTGTTCCCCCTCGAGATCCTGCCGTGGGTGGTGCTGGGCGCCGTGTTGTTCCACACCCTGGCCAGCCTGGTGATCTGGCTGGTCTTCCACCTGGTGTTTTTCGGCTGGCCGCCCCTGACCAGTGTGTTGCTGCCCCTGGTGTTATTGCCGCTGGCACTCTTCACACTGGGAGTCACCTGGCTATTGGCAGCGCTGGGGGTTTACCTGCGTGATGTCGGCCAGGTGGTGGGCGTGCTGACCACGGCATTGATGTTTGTCTCGGCGATTTTTTACCCGACCAGCGCATTTCCGCCAGCCTACCAGGGCATCCTTCACCTCAACCCGCTCACCCTGGTGGTCGAACAGGCCCGTGACCTGCTGTTCTGGGGGGTGGTACCAGACCCTTTCACCTGGGCCTGCGGCCTGCTGGTGGCTGGTGGTATCGCCTGGCTGGGGTTCACCTGGTTCCAGAAAACCCGCAAAGGATTTGCCGATGTGCTCTGACATCGCCGTACAAACGGCCCACCTGAGTAAGAGCTATCACATCTACGACACGCCCAGGGATCGCCTGTGGCAGCTGTTGTCGCGCGGGCAAAAGCAGTTCTATCGAGAATTCTGGGCACTGCGGGACGTGTCGCTGCAACTGTGCAAAGGTGAAACGGTAGGGATCATTGGCCGCAACGGCAGCGGCAAATCGACGCTGCTGCAACTGATCTGCGGCACCCTCAGTGCCACCTCCGGCAGCATTGAGAGCCATGGCCGCGTGGCGGCGTTGCTGGAGCTGGGCTCGGGGTTCAATCACGATTTCACCGGGCGTGAAAACGTCTATATGAACGGTGCCGTATTGGGGCTCAGCCGCGCGGAAATCGATGCCCGTTTTGCCCAGATCACCGACTTTGCCAATATTGGCGACTTTATCGACCAACCCACCAAGACCTACTCGAGCGGGATGCTGGTACGCCTGGCCTTTGCCGTCGCGGTGTGCGTGGACCCCGACATCCTGATCGTCGATGAAGCCCTGGCAGTGGGCGACGCGTCCTTCCAGTTCAAGTGCCTTAATCGGCTGGAAGCGCTCACCCAGCAAGGCACGACGCTGCTGTTCGTGTCCCATGACATGGCCATGGTCAAGCGCTTTTGCAATCGGGTGATTTACCTGCGCGAAGGCCAGGTGCGTGCCAGTGGCTCTCCCGAAGAAATGGCCGAACTCTACCTGCTGGAGATGCGTGACGAACAGCGTCGCTGGGCCAGCGGCGGCGCGGTGGCGGTCGCCCCCAAGGCGTTTCTTGCCCAACAGGCTGGCATCGCCTTTGGCACCGATGAGGGGCATATCGTTGCGGCCTGCTTTACCAACACGGACAGCCTGTATTCAAGCTTTGTGTATGGCGAGACCATCGAACTGCGCATCGAAACCCGGGTACGCGAAAGTATCGAGCTGCCGACCCTCAGCGTGACGATCCAGGAGGCCCGCCTGCTGGTGATCGGCGGTGCCAACCTGCCGCTGCACCTGGAGGCAGCGCACAACGGCTGGCGCAAGGCGACGCTCAACGTCCGCTTCCCCGCCAACCTTGCGGCGGGCAAGTACCACATCACGCTGAAACTGATGAACGGCCACCTCGAAGAAACCGCGCAGCTCATCGAGAAGCAGGTCGCGCTGCTGGCGTTCGACACCTTGCCGGGTACCCGGGAATTCCTTGGTTTCGTCGATCTGGGAATAGAGGCCGGTCCTGCCCCTCACACGAATGAACCGGGGGTGCTGCAATGAGCCGAGAGTGGCAGGTCGGGATCTTCGGCACATTCGATGTCGCCAATTATGGCGACTTGCTGTTTCCCATTCTCGCCGAGGCGGAATTGACCCGGCGCCTGGGCGCGATAACGCTGCACCGGTTTTCCTATCACGGGAAAACACCGCCCGAGTGGCCGTACGAGGTCACCTCGCTGACTCGTTTGCCGGACATCGCCGGTCAGTTGGATGGAGTATTGATCGGCGGTGGTTTCATTGTGCGTTTCGACAAGCTGGTGGCCAGCGGTTATTACCCCCCGGATGCCACCATTCACCACCCCACCGGCTACTGGCTGACGCCCGCGCTGATCGCGCTGCAACATGGCATCCCGTTGATCTGGAATGCGCCGGGCATGCATTGCAACGACATCCCGCCGTGGGCCGCGCCACTGGTGCAATTGACCCTCGAACACAGCCCGCACATCAGGGTACGCGATGCGCTGTCCCAAGCGGCCCTGGCCCAGCTGTCGCCGACGGCCCAGGTCGAGGTGCTTCCCGACACGGCCTTTGGCCTGCCACGGGTGCTCGACCCTCATGCGCCGTCTACCCGGTTCCTGGCGCTGCGCAGCAGCGCCGACCTGACCCTCCCTTATCTGGTGGTGCATGCGATAGGAGGCTTGGACAGCTTCCTGCAGCTGTGGCAAACCCATGCCGGGCAGTTCGAGGACGTGCAACTGCTGCTGCTGCCCATAGGGCCGGTACTGGGTGATCATGAATCCGTACTGGGCGACGGCCTTGCGCGCGCGCGGTGCCTGCCCTTCTGGCCGGAGCCCCTGCTGTTGGCAGAGCTGATCGCCCATGCCGAAGGGGTGATCGGGCACAGCTACCACCTGGCGATCAGTGCACTGGCCTTTGGTGTGCCGGTCTTCTGCTCGGCGGACCTGGGCACCGGCAAATACACTGCGCTGCCGAGCCATGGACGAATATTCCAATTACGCCGGGACCAGCCGATTGATCCGCAGTGGTTTCGCGCACAGCTGGGCAAGCAACCGGTGTCCCAGGTGACCGCCGACGCGATGGTACGGATCGACGCACATTGGGACCGCGTGGCCGAGTTGATCCGCGAAGGTCCCAGGCCCACGCAGCCCGCGCTCAACCGCTACTGGCAAGCCTTGCCCGGCGTTCTCGAAGACCTGCACTCACACCTCGAAAGCCAGGCCGCCGAGCGACAACACGAACGCGAGCAACATCAACAGGCACTGGAAACGCTGTACCGCTCCAACTCGTTCAAGCTGACGGCGCCGTTGCGCCATCTGCGCCGAACCCTGAACAAATGGCTGGGAGCCCTTCGACATGATTGACCTGAGCAAACTGACGGCCCACCGCCTGCAGACCGTGCCTTTTTCCTGGGCGCAAATCGGTGCGCTCTACACCCCCGACGATGCCAAGGCGCTGGCCGAAACCTACCCGCACGACCACTTCAAGACGGTCTCCGGCTACGGCGGGGCCAAGGACTACGAATACGAGGCGCGGCAATTGATCGCCTTGGGCAGCCACCAGGTGGTCAACCCACAGGCCTTGAGCCCGCAATGGCTGGCACTGGCCCACAGCCTCTGTTCGCCGCAGTACCGCCAGGCCCTCTCCGCGCTGACCGGGGTGGACGTGACCGACGTCCCCATGGAAGCCAATCTGTTCCACTACGGCCCCGGGGCCAACCTCGGGCCGCACCCGGACCTGGAAGACAAACTGGTCACGCACGTTTTGTACTTCAATCAGACCTGGGACCCCGCCGACGGCGGCTGCCTGCAGATCCTCGGCTCTGCCAGGCCCACCGATATCGTCGCGCAAGTGACGCCCGAGGTCGGCAACTCGGCGATTCTCGTGCGCGCCGACAACTCCTGGCACGCGGTTTCACGGGTGGTCGAGGGTTGTCGTTCTTCCAGGCGCAGCGTGACGGTGACGTTTTACCGCCCCGGCTCTACCAGCTCGATGTGGCCGGACAACGACCCGACACCTCTGCACGCTTACGGCGAACAGCACAACACAAGGTTTTCGTGAAGGACGGCACCATGGACAGGCACACGGACGACACGCGCAACTACCTGCGCTACCCGGGCTTCGCCGCCGCAAATAACCAGGGGCTGCGCCTGCAGTCCTTCAGGGTACTGCAAACGTTGTTCCACATCGAAGACGGGCCGGTCGAGTCGGGCACGTTGAAAAGCGACTTGCTTTGTGGTGGTCGCCGCATCGCCGAAAACGTCCGGATGAGGTCGTCCCGCCCATGATGATCGAGCGACGCCCATCTGGCCGGCAGCGCTGGCGCGCGGTGTATCACCGGCTGCCGTTGCCGGCCAGCGCGAAAAAACTCCTGGCAGTCATCTACCGACGTGCACTGCTGCCCGCTGTGCGCGTACTGCGCGGCGTACTGCAACCGATGAAAACCTTAGCCGACCCAGCGCCGGCGCCTCAGCCTGCGCCCCAGCCACAACAGACCGGGCTGGCGGATTACATTATCTGGGGCGCTATCGACTGGGACTTGCGCCACCAGCGCCCGCAGCAACTGGCCCAGGTGCTGGCCGCCACCGGCCGGCGGGTCATCTACGTGTCGGCCTCATTGATACATGCGCCCCAAGCCGGCTTTGAACTCGACTCGCTGGACCAGACGCAGCGGTTGTTCCAGGTCAAGCTGTTCGCCCGTGGTGCACCGCTGATCTACACCGCAGCGCCTGACGCCGCGCAGGTTCGGCAGTTGTGCCGCAGTATTGGCGAGGTACTCCTCTGGGCCGGCTCAGCCCGGGTCATTTCACTGGTGCAGCACCCTTTCTGGTGCGACATCGCCGGTGAATTACCCAACAGCCGATTGATCTACGATTGCATGGACCATCATCAAGGCTTCGGCGACAACGGCCCGAGCATCCTGCAGCTGGAGCAACGGCTGGTGCGCAACGCGGACGTTCGGCTGTTCACCTCCGACTGGTTGGCCGAGCAATGGCCGGCCCAGGCCAATGAAACTCGCGCCATCCTGCGCAATGCCGCCGACTTCACCCGGTTCTGCACCCCACCTGCCTCGATCTACCGGGATCGCTTGCAACGTAAGGTGATTGGCTACTACGGTGCCATTGCACACTGGTTCGACCAGGCGCTCGTCGCCCGCATCGCCGAGGCGTTTCCACAGCATGTGGTGCTGCTGATCGGCGCCGATACGGTGGGCGCGCGGGCGCAATTGAGTGGCTATGCGAACGTAGAATTCACCGGCGAAGTGCCCTATGCCACCCTGCCCTACTACCTGCATGGCTTCGATGTGGGCATCGTGCCGTTTCACATCACGGCCCTGACGCTCGCTACCAACCCGGTCAAGGTCTACGAGTACCTGAGTGCCGGGAAACCGGTGGTCTCGGTCGACCTGCCAGAAATGCAACAATTCGGCTCCCTGGTGCAGGTCGGCCGGGACGGCCCGGCGTTCATTACCGCGATCACGCGGGCATTGCTGCCAGCGACGACCGAACAGATTGCCCAGCGCCAGGCGTTCGCTGCCCGACAAACCTGGACACACCGCGCCGATGCGCTCATCACCCTGGCCGAGCGCCGCGACCACGCGGCACGCATCAGCGTGATCGTGGTGACCTACAACAACCTGGCGCTGACGCGGGCGTGCCTGGACAGCCTCGAGCACGACAGCGAGGGGCCTGAACTGGAAATCATCGTGGTGGACAACGCGTCCAGTGACGGCACCGCTGAATTTCTCTCGCAATGGGCGGCCGACAGAGGCCAGACGATCGTACTCAACACCGACAACCGCGGTTTCGCCGCCGCGAACAACCAGGGCCTGGCGATCGCCAACGGTGAGTACCTGGTGCTGCTCAATAACGACACGCAGGTTACCAGCGGCTGGGCGAGTACCTTGCGCCGCCATTTACAACGCAATCCCGAGCTTGGCCTGATTGGCCCGGTGACCAACAACATCGGTAACCAGGCCAGGATCGACATCGGCTACACCGACCTCGCAGACATGCCACAAGCGGCTCGGCGCTTTACCTGCCGCCACCTTGGCGAGGTGGTCCGGCTGCCGACCCTGGCGTTCTTCTGCGTGATGATGCCGCGCAGTACCTACACGCGAATCGGCCCGCTCGACGAAGTCTATGGCCGTGGATTCTTCGAGGATGACGACTACTGCCGACGTGTCGAACATGCCGGCCTGGTGAATGCCTGCGCCCGCGATGTGTTTATCCATCACCAGCTTTCGGCATCGTTCGCGCTCATGAACCAGGATGAACGCCAAGCCCTGTTCGAGCGCAACAAGGCGATCTATGAAGCCAAGTGGGGCCCGTGGGTGCCCCATGAATATGAGTAACTAACGCAGGTCGTCCTGTGACAATAAAAATCCCCTGGGCGCGAAGCCAAGATCCCGGGCAGCCTCGGTATGCTCGAACACCAGGTCCTGGTTCATGCGCTGCGCCATCGCCGCCGACCAATGGCGGTAGCGTGGCAGTACTCGCAACAGCCACAACGTCATCCGGAACACCCAGAGCGGCACCGTGAGAAAACGCGGGCGGCGCTTCTGCGCGGTGAACACGCGGGAGACCATCTCCCGATAGGGCAACGTTTCTGCGCCGCTGAGGTTGTAGGCATGGCGGCACACCTGGGGTGCCTGCAACGCCCGCACACAGGCGCTCGCCACATCCTCGGCATGCACGGGTTGACGCAGTCCCATTGCGCCGCCCAACAGCGGGAAAAAGCCGAAGCGCCGAATAAAGCGTGCGATCTCGGTGATGTTTTTGTCGCGGCCCTGGCCGTAGATCAAGGTCGGACGCAGGATGCCCCAGTGCACCCCGTGGTCCTGCGCCCACTGCTCAACACGCGCCTCGGCATCGCCCAACAGGTTGGCGAGGCGCCGCTCTGCGGAGTCGACGGAGTGGCTTTTGCTAAAGCGACTGGTGGAAGACAGGGCCACGACCTTGCGCGCTCCGCAGGCCTGCAGCAGCGCAAAATGCTGCGGCAGCGTCCAAATCGGTGCCACGCAGATCCAGTAGGGAATCGGCGCGGCATACGCGCTTACACCCGCCTCAGGAAGCCGTTGCCAACTGACCGTATCGCTGCCGTGCCGGGGCTGGCGGGAAAAAGCGACGACCTTGAACTGTTCGCGCACAAGCAACACAAGCAGGCATCGGCCTACCAGGCTACTGGCCCCCAGCACACCGACCGTGACCTCAGGCATGCCCACTCCGGGATCGTCCCAGCAACCAATTGAATCCATGGTAGAGGCAGACCAAACCGAAGCGCAGCCACACCCCCAGGACCACCCACCACCACAATCCCTTGGGGTAGTTGGCCCTGAAGAACTTTGCGTAGAACCGCACCATCCCTCGGTGTTTGTGCCACTCGACAAAAAACCGTCGATTCCGGCTACAGGCGCCCCGCCAGTGCATGACGCGCGCCTGTGGCACAAACACGACGCGCCACTGTTTGAGCTTGAAGCGCATGCACCAGTCCAGATCCTCGCAATGCAGAAAATAGCCTTCATCCCAGAGGCCCACAGACTTCAACGCTTCACGCTTGACCAGCATGCAGGCACCGGAAATGGCTTCCACCGCGGCGGGCTCGGTGGGCAGCGGCTCACGATGCAACAGGAAGTCGGCGCACAGCGTGGGAAACACTCCATCCAGGCGCGATAAGCCAAAAGCCCGGACGAATGCTCTCCTGGGGGTCGGAAACACCCGGCGCCCGCCCGGCTGTTCGGACCCATCGGGGTTGCATAGAAAGCCCCCCACCATGCCCGTGGCGGCATCCGCGTGCAGCGCTTCCATCATGCCCAGCAATGAGCCCGGCAGCAGGACACAATCCGGGTTCAAGAACAACAATGCGCCGGCACTCGACACCCCCACACCGGTATTACAGGCCGAGGCAAAGCCCATATTCCGCTGATTCCGGATGATGCTCAGGCCCGTATAGGCCGGGCACTCATCCAGGTACGCCAGGCTGCCGTCAGTCGAAGCGTTGTCCACCACAATCACCCGCCGCGCGCCTTCCCTGAAGGCCGACGCCACGCATTCGCCGAGCAGCGTGCCGACGTTGTAGTTGACGACGATCACGTCGCAGTCATGGATGAAGCGTGGCGGCATCAAAACGCGCTTCCCATGAGTGTTGTCGTGCAAATGCACGGGCTTCGTCCGCATTGCGCTCACACTCCAAGGCGGCCTCGGCCAGCCCGGCAATATCGCTGTGCGAGTGACTGATAAAAACACCCGGCAGCCCTGAACGGCCATGCATCTCGCCGAAGTCAGTCGAGATCACCGGCAATGCCAGGCCGCGGTATTCGTAGTACTTGATCGGATCGACCGACGCGGTGAGCAGGGTCTTTTTGAAAGGAATCAAGCCCACGTCGAACTCGGCCATGGCGGCCAACGCCGCGCCATGATTATCGGCAGGCAACACCACTACGTTGCTCGGCAAATGCGCGGGCGCGGCGCCGAAGATCGGCCCCATCAAACGAATTTCATCGTTGGGCCTGGCTTCGGCCAAAGCCGCCACCCAGGCCCAGTCAAACCAGGTCGCCAGGGTGCCCACGTAGCCAAAAACCTTTCGACTCGATGACATCGGCGCCCGCTTTACGGCAGAGATCGCCGCCAAGTCCAGGCCGTTCAGCACCAGGCACACCTCGTTGCGATAACGCCGCCACTGTGCGTCGAGCACGGAACTCGACGTCCAGATGACGTCCACGTGCTGGGCGATCAGCCGCTCACGGCGCGCCAGGGCCGATCGCGAGAGGCCGGTATAAAACGCCGGGAAATCGTCCATTGCGTCATACAAGGACGCGCAGTGACGAAGCCGCTGCAACAACAGATGTGCCAGGACCGAGGGCTTGCCGACCACGAGCAAGGCTGGAGAGGCGTGGGTGAATTGATCGATCCTGCTCAATGCATGCCGCCAGCAAAAGCGGTTCACCCAGCCCGAGCACGGTAGAGGTTCTATCGGTAGACCGCCAGGCTTGATCAGCGTGAGCCATGGCGGCGTGCCACTGGATGGACTGGTTTGCGCGCAGGGCGCAGCCGCCTTGAGATCGCTCCACCTGGGCAGCCGCGTGGGATAAGGATCGACCCACAGCACCGACGCCCCTGTGCGGCTGTGCACCCAATCGACAAACTTGTGCGGCCGCTGGGCGAAGCTGTGCCAGGGCAACGGCGAGAGAAATACCAGGCGCTTCAAGAAAAGTGCTCGCGCAGGACCTTCACGATACGCCCGGCAGCCTGCCCATCGCCGTAGGGCGAAACACCTCGCACCATGCCACGGTAGGCCGATTCATCGTCAAGCAGGCGCTGCGCCTGCTCGATGATACGTTCATAGTTGGCCCCCACCAGCTTGACGCTGCCCTGCTCCACCGCTTCCGGGCGCTCGGTTTCATCCCGCATGACCAGCACCGGCTTACCCAGCGCCGGCGCCTCTTCCTGGACGCCTCCCGAGTCGGTCAGGATGAAATACGCCGCTTTCATGGCGGCGATGAACGCCGCGTAACCCAGCGGCGCGCACAGCCTGAAGTTCGGCATGCCTGCCAGGCACGCCTGGGCGACGTCCTGGATATTCGGGTTCGGGTGCACAGGGTAGAGAAACTGAACCCCAGGGTTGCTCTCGGCAAGGGTGCGCAGCGCTCGGCAGATGTCGAGAAACGGCGCGCCAAAATGCTCCCTGCGATGGGCCGTCACCAGCACCAGGCGCTTGCTCGGATCAAGATCAAGGCCGATCTCCACCTCACTGGCCGCGGTCATGATCAGGGCATCGATCACCGTGTTGCCCGTGACGAAAATGTCCCCACTGGCTACGCCTTCTTTCAGCAGGTTTTGCCGGGTGCCTTGCGTTGCCGCGAAGTGCCAGTGCGCTAATTTACCGGCAATGACCCGGTTGGCTTCCTCGGGGAACGGATGCTGCAGATCCCAGGTGCGTAGGCCGGCCTCAATATGCCCCACCGGTATGCGCCGATAAAAACAGGCCAGGGCACAGGCCATCACCGTGGTGGTATCGCCTTGCACCAGCACCGCATCGGGCCGTTCTTCGAGCAGGACAACATCCAGCTTGAGCAATAACTGCCCGGTCAGGGTGGCCAAGGTTTGATTGGGTCGCATGACGTCCAAGTCGATATCGGGCTCGATGCCGAAAAACGCCAGGACCTGATCCAGCATGTCGCGATGCTGTGCCGTGGCGACCACACGCACATCGACCCAGCCCTGCTGCTTCAAGGCCAGAATGACCGGGGTCATTTTGATCGCTTCGGGACGCGTTCCGACCACACAAAGAATTTTTTTTACCGACACATCAAGCCTATTTCCCTATTCGATAAGTGGCTGAATCGCTCAGGCGTTCAAGCTCATGCTCACGCACATTCCGCTGTGCTGTTTTGATGCTGTGATGGTGAAAATCCGGACTGCGGACAGCGAGAGTGCGGCGTCGAGACAGGTTCGTAGCGGGTCTCGACACCCATACTGCAGCATAGACACAGACTGCAATACCTGCACGGTGGATGGACTAAAGGACGGTCTGGTCCCGAGGAGTTCCCGCAAATCTACGCCAGGGAATGAGCGCACCGGTTCATGCCTGATGCGGTTGCCCTGGAAATGACGTGACCGACCTGTCGTTCGAGCCTGAAGACCGGCCAGATACAGTGCATAGCAGGCCAGCGCGGCTATCGTTTTTTTTGGGCCGCGTCTGTGAAAACGTCTGCTCAGGCCTGGCTGATATCCAGCAATCGAGGCATGGCGATCGCCAGATAGTCCTGCGTATCGAGCACCATCGACGCATCCAGCCGCCCCGCGTTAAAGGCTATTTCGGCGTAGCCTGTGGTCAAGGCTGGATCGACGATCAATTGAATCCGCTCATCGAAAACAAACGGAGGGATGGCGCCGATCCGGCACCCGGTCAGCTCCATGGCGGTTTCGGCCTTCACCAGCTCGGCTTTTTTCCCGCCCAGGGCCGCTCCGACTTTCTTCATGTCCAGCTTCTGGTCGCCCGGCAGTATCACCAGCGCATAGGGGCCGGCCTGGCCCTTGAGGGCGCAAAGCATGGCCTTCGCGCCTTGGCCGGGCTCGGTGCCACGGATTTCGGCGACGCGCGCCGACTGGCCCTCGGCATCGTGCATCAACACCCGGTAAGAGGCTGAGCGGGCATCGAGTAATGCCACGAGGCGATCGAACATGGGATGCATGGAGTTTTCCTCTGGTTTACAGGAACAGGTCGTAGGACAGCTTGCTGATCAGAATCACCAGTAACACCAGGAATAGAGCCCGGACAAAGGGCACGCCTTTATGAACCGCCAGCCAGGTGCCGGTGAGCGCGCCCAGGATGTTGAATGCCGCCATGGGGATTGCGATCAGGTAGAGCACGTTACCCGTCGGAATGAAGAATATCAGTGCCGCTACGTTGGTCGCGATGTTCACTAGCTTGGCCGATGCAGAGGCATGGAGAAAGTCGAAGGCGAAGCAGCGGATAAACAGGAAGATCAGGAAGCTGCCAGTGCCGGGACCGAACAGACCGTCGTAGAAACCGATGGCGCCGCCGATGACGATCGCCAGCAGTTTTTCCTTGGTACCGATGCGCATGGGTTTGTGCAGGGCGCCGAAATCTTTTTTCCAGAAGGTGTAGATCGCCATCAGCACAATCAACACCAGCACCGCCGGCCGGATCATCGACTGGGGTACGAACGACACCGTGGCGGCTCCGAAGAAGGCCATGACAAAGGCCGCGCAGGCGGCGGGGATCACAAGCCCCCAGTCGATCACCACCTTGCGCACGAAGGACCGGGCCGCGAATGCGGTGCCGCAGGCGGCCGCGACCTTATTGGTACCCAGCAGCGCCGCCGGTTGAGCGGTGGGTAGCACGTTGAATAGCGCGGGAATCTGGATCAGTCCGCCGCCGCCCACCGCCGCATCGATCAGGCCGGCGGCGAAGGCGAACACGCAAAGGATGACAATATCGACCATGAAATCAGGCTCTGACTATGTAGGGTTGATGAGGATCCAGCGGTACCACGCGTGCCGGATCATTGACCCCGAAGACACGCAACATCCAGCGATCACGGCCGTCGTAGCGGGGGGTAAAACCATCCCGGGCATGCAGGGTTTGCTGGTTCTTGAAGATCAGCATGTCCCCCGGTTGCAGCATGATGTGGTGCACGACATCGGGATGATTGGCGGCGGCGGCGAACAGCTGGAGGGCAAACTGCGCAGGGCCGCAGGTCGCTTCGACACTCGCTTTGTTGTAGCGGCAATACAGGCCATCGGTTGCGCTTCTGTAGAGCAAGGGGACGTTTTCCAGCACATTCCCCTGTTTGCCGAAGGAGGCTGGTCGGCGAACGGTGAAGTTCGGTCGTGACAGTTCTTCTTCGACGTAGGCCGGCAGAATGGCCAGCACCTCGTCAATGGCGACGATGCGCGTCGGCACGTCGAGCTCGCAGCGCAGGCCGGTCAGGGACAGGTACTCCGGACAGGCCGACAACTGCGAGATAGGTTCGCAGGTCAAAGGCAGGTGAGGGTTGTCGACATGCATGTCCAGATCCGCCCGCGAGCCATAGGAGCTCTTTTCGGTCTCCCGCTTGCGCTTGGGCGATACGTGACGGAACACGGAGTCGGTGCTTTCACCCTCGTACGCCAGCGGACGGGTTTGCAGAGTGTGCAGCACGGACAAAATAGCCCCGGCCAGAATCGACAGGTTCTCGATACCTGGCTCCAGGTCATAGGGCGTGGCGGGCAGTTGCGGGTCCAGCGGCAGCCCCCTGACGATCATCGCCACGTCACGGGCCTGTGGAAAATTGCGCAGCTGTTGGATTTTCTCGGTGCCCAGGACACTTTCCAGCAACCGCCCCAGGACCGGCATCTGGCGGATCCCCGAGGCGCTATCGGTCACGTCCAGCGATGCCAGCCCGGCCTGAAGTGTGCGTTGTTCTTCCAGCGACAGATGAATTTGCGGTATCTCCCGTCGGGTCAAAGTCACTGATTTTTTTTCCAGCCTTTCATGAATGACTTCATCAATACACGCTGCGGCTTTCCCGATTACTTCATCCAGCTTCGACACGTCCTTGCGCTCCTGTTTGCACCATCCTTGTGGGTTGAACGGGAAGGTTAACGGAAGGGCCTTTTTTGTGTTGCAATGCCGCGTTGTGAAAAATGCAATGAGGTGGAAAGTGGCACTGAATATGTTGGGGGAACTTGAAGCCTTCGCGACCGTGGCTCGCAAGCGCAGCTTCGTCGCCGCGGCACGGACGCTGGGGCGCTCCCCCAGCGCACTGACCCGTGCCGTTCAAGCCCTGGAGGAGAGTGTGGGGCTCAAGTTGTTCAATCGCTCGTCCAATGCCGTGAGCTTGACCGAAGCGGGTGAATGCTTATTGCCCCACGCGTACAAAATGCTCGATCTGCAACGTGAGGTGGATGAAGACCTGGCCGGCCTCAGCGGCCTGGCCTCCGGCTGGATTCGTTTTTCCGCCCCCGAGGTTCTCGGACACGGGGTATTGCCCCGGTTGATCGCGCAATACTGCGAGCGTTATCCAGACGTTAACATCGATGTGATCTTCACCGATGAGATCATCGACCCGGCCAAGAGCAAGCTGGACTTCTCGATTCGCGGTGCGTTTCCACAATCCAGCGACTTGATCGGCTTTGCGCTGTGGAGTTACTCACGTTACCTGTATGCCAGCCCCGGCTACCTGGAGCGCAACGGCATGCCCGACTCCATCGAGGCACTGGAGGCGCATTCGCTGATCCTGCATACGGCGCCGCGGATTCTCAAGGAGTGGAATTTTCGCAGTGAGGAGCAGGCCATCAGCTTTCGGGTTCATCCAAAATTTCGGTTCAGCTCCGGCCTGGCGGTATTCCAGGCAGCCCTGGCGGGCGTCGGGATCGCCCGCCTGGCGGATTGGATGGCGGAACCCGAAGTGGAAACGGGGCGCCTGCTCCGGGTGTGTCCTGAGTACAAGCTCACCTCCAGCAGCGGTGAGAGCCCACAGATGCACGCGGTATACCCGGCCGGAAACTTGCCGCTGCGGGTGAAGGCATTGATGGAGATGATCCGTGGCTTAGGTGAAAGCCTCGAATGTAAACGCGGCTCAGCACCTCTATGAAGACGGCCCTCACGTCGCTGTGAGGGGGATTCATTCAAGCATTCTGAATCGCCCCGGCACCGTAGACATCTCCAGCCTGCCAGGCTACGTTCATTAATGAGGCGTCATGGGAGGAAGGTAAAGGGTGTAGGCGCTGACCTTAGACTCCTTGTTCGAACGCTATATTGGGCTCCACTCTAAGTGCTCCCGCGGTCAAGCAAAGCGTGTGTTACTCGGCGATTCAGCCATCCAATTTGGTCATGCAAAATCACAATGGAAGTCACGGAGCAACTGAGTGACTGGCTCTCCCATCAAGCTCACACCAATGCAGTTGCAATCTTTCTGGAACGCCAGGCAAATCCCAGCACCATCAGCAGCCCTAGCCCCGCCACTGCCGCTCCAGCCAGGGAAATCGCCGGATAACCTAGCCCTGCATTGATCACCGCACCGCCCAGTGCCGCACCAATCGCATTGCCGAAGTTAAACGCACCGATGTTCACCGCCGAGGCCAGATTGGGCGCGTCCTTGGCAGCTTCCATGACGCGCATCTGTAGCGGCGGCACCAAGGCGAAACTGGCGATACCCCATATCAGGATGGCAACGGCCGCCGGCAGCGGCCAACGCATCAGTACCGTAAACGCCAGCAACACGAGAATCAGCACGCTCAGCGAAACGATCAGTGTGCGATCTATCGAGCGGTCGGCGGCCTTGCCGCCCCACATGTTGCCCAGTGTCAGGCCCACACCGAACAGAACCAGCATGGCGGTTATGTAGGCGGTGGACGCGTGAGTCTCGCTGCTAAGGATCGGCGCGATGTAGGTGAAGACGGTAAACATTGCGCCCGAACCGACTACCGTGAGGGCCAACGCGCCCAGCACCGGGCCACGGCCCAGTACCCGAATTTCGGCCATTACACCGACGCCTGGCGGCGCCTTCAGGTTGGGCAGGGCGAACCATAACGCGGCCATGGCGACCACGCCGAGGCCGGTAATGCCCCAGAATGCAGTGCGCCAACCGAACATTTCGCCAAACCAGGCGGCCAGCGGCACACCGCCAATGGTCGCCAGGGTGAGGCCCATAAACATTGCCGCGACCGCTCCGGCACGTTTCTCAGGGGCGACCACGCTGGCAGCAACGATAGAGCCAACGCCAAAGAACGCACCGTGGTTCAGTGAGGTCACCACCCTGGCGATCATGAGGCTGTAGTAATCGGTCGCCAGGGCTGACATCAGATTACCCAGGGTGAAAATCGCCATGAGTCCGATCAGCAGATAGCGCCGGGGGATCCTGCCGGTAGTCAGGGTCATCAGCGGCGCGCCGAGCAGTACACCCAGGGCGTAAGCACTGACCAACAGGCCCGCGGCGGGAATAGAAACGCCGAGATCCGCAGCGATGCCCGGCAACATGCCCATGGGGGCGAACTCGGTAACACCGATGCCAAAGGCACCTATGGCAAGTGCGACAAGTGGTGGATTGATACGCATGGAAGGCTCCTTATCTATGCCGCCAATGCTACGATCCAGCGTTTTAAGGCGGTAGATAGCATTTCTGGCAATCACCTATGCGTAAGGGGCACAAATGGACTTCAACGGCAGATCCGGTGACATGCTCGTGTTCGCCACCGTGGCGCAGGAAGGCAGCCTATCGGCTGCCGCGCGTGCATTAGGGCTCACACCCTCGGCGGTCAGTCGGATCATCGCGCGTACCGAACAGCGCCTTGGCACCCGGTTGCTGTTGCGCACCACCCGAGCGATCAGCTTCACTGCCGAGGGCGAGGCTTTCCTGCGCGGCGCCCGGCGTATCCTGGCCGACATGGCCGAGGTGGAAGAAGCCATCGCCGACCAGGGCGTACCCAGGGGCCGATTGCGGGTCAGTGCCGCCCTTGGCCACGGGCGGCTGGCCATCGTCCCCCTGGTGGCGGCATTCAGCGCCCGCCATCCGAACATCTTGGTCGACCTCACCCTCGGCGACGAAGTGGTCGATATTCTCGGCGGCCAGGCCGATGTGGCGGTACGTTTTGGCCATCTGCCCGACAGCCCGCTGACCGCGCGCAGAATCGGCGACACCGGCCAGGTAGTGGTGGCATCGCCCGAGTATCTGCAACGCCACGGCATCCCTCGCGAACCGGAAGACCTGCTACGGCATAACTGCCTGCGCTTCAACTTCCGGCGTGCCGAACCCAACTGGCCGTTCATCCGCGACGCAAGAGAGTTCTCCCTGAAGGTCTGCGGCAACATCGAATGCAGCAGTGGTGAAGCGCTGGCACAACTTGCGCGAGTAGGTGCGGGCATTGCGCGTATCGGCGAGTTCAGCGTGAGCGAGGATCTGCAGCGCGGTGACCTGATACCGCTGCTGGAAGCCTGGAACCCCGGCGACCGGGAACCGATTCATGCGGTGTTCGTAGGCGGCTCGGCAATGCCGGCGCGGGTGCGATTGTTCGTAGACTTCTTGCTGGAGCATCACCGGATGTAAGCGGTGGCGTCAGCTGATTGAACGGATCATTGGAATGGATCAATGAGAGATTAGGAATGCAGGTGTGCGAAATGACCTGGTCGGCCCGGGTCTCGTTGTTCGCGATCAGTTGATAGGTTCCACCGGGCGCCTCGTGCGATAGCGCATAGAACGACGACAGCGACGGCTGATTAAAAGTCATTTGCTAGCTGTTAGTCGCAACGGTGCCACGGAAGAGCGTGGTGGAGAGATAGGGTTGCTGCATAGCGTGCGCTGTATGAGCTCAGCACGCCACGAAAGTTAGTCGTGTTGGATTGGGTGGTTGTCAAAGCGTGGTAAAGCAATGACTTGTAGGAAAAGGAGGCGGCAGCAGTCAGCTACCGGGCTATCTTCAATGCGTGTCTGAGCGGTTCGACTTCCAGATGGCGTTACTTCAAAGTTGTGGCAATTCGTAGCTACAGCACTAAAGGACAGACTATATTTAAAATTACTAAACCACCAAAGAATGGAATCGTGAGCTGACCTCGTTTGCTGACGCCCTATCCAGCAGCCTTCCCTACCTACAATGACAGAAGAAAGTCCTTCCAACCGCGTAAAGCCCGTTCGAAGTCATCCAAACTTATAGTTATTGAGAAGTCCTCATCATAAAGTGAATAAATTTTAACTCCACTTTTCGAAATATGGGTTGCCCAGGCATCGCGGGCCCATTCAGTGGTGACCTCGTCCTCTCGCCTCACGGCTATCAATCTATTCAGACCCTCGTCTAGCCAAGGAATAGTTTCGACAAAAGGTCCCCCTCCATCGTCGATCAATAGGCAAGCAAGAATATCTAAATCATCAGGCCCCAACCCATCCGTGCTACACCAAGGTATTGCTACCCCAGTTGACTCTTCCAAAAAAAAACAAATATTCCCCTTACCTCGTACGGGCATACGGTCCACTTCGAGATCCCCCCACCTCATCTTGATTTCACTAAAACCGGCTATAACTCAAAAATCCATGATCATTTCCTTAAACTTTAATCACAGTAGGCCGCGTACCAGCTGCATACTGAAAGTAAATCTGCTTTCCTTAGCAAGTTTTTCAAAGCTCGTACTTACATATCAACTTTTGTAGATCACCAGCTCTTTCAGGGTATTTATTCCCAAGAGCAAGCATAGATTCCTTCATGGCCTCCTTAACAGCCTGAACACTATAAACACGAGAATCAGGAAAAATACCGCTCATGTTCTGATCAGCTGAGAAAACATAGTGCCCAGAACAGGCATCCGGTTCGTATTCAAACTCCCAACCCGGGTCACCAGAAAGCCCTTCGCAACGTATAAACATCCTCTGCAAAAGCCCTTCTAAGTCACCCTCTGAAAACGCACCGATAGCAAACCAAAGAATCCAATATAACAGATTCTCACTATTTCCGGACAACTCACCCCACTTCATTTATCAACTCCAATTGGAAATACAGTTGAAACATATATCCCAACATTTTTTATATTAATCGGGACCTGAAACCTCTACTTACCAACAACAACTTCCTGCAGTCTCTCACCCGTCGCCTGATACTGAATGAGCGCTCTACGCAAGAAAATAGAGGTCAGACCAACATTCTTATTTTTAAAGAGCAATTTTTCTGGCCTTTATAAAAACATGGTCTGACCCCGATTTCTATGGGCTCGCGAGCAGGCAAATCGTTTGGATCCTCTTCAGCAGGAACTGGGCGAGGTCACCGAGCTTGCGGTTGAGCTGGAGAGTTGGTTCAGCGAGTCAAGCTTTGGGCGTAAGGAAAAGGATTGGTGGGGATGAAGCACCATTCGAAGACATCTACCCCCAAGCCCTCCACCGTAGCAAAGCGAAACCAAAAGCCGTCCACACACATACAAGCACTACTTTCAAGCGGTGCTTACCCAACTAGGAGCAGCCGACCTCTCATATAAGAAAACATCGTTCACATCACACTCCGGGTACACCCATTTACTCCAGTTATCAATCAGCCACCTTGTCGAAATCCCGTGACCAGGAGCACGACTTTCGATAGGGAGCTGAATGAGCATCAACCCTGACTTATTTCCAGACGCAACGACCAAAGAGTGCCCAAATTTCTCATCCGGGAGATCAACAACCATGAAATCCACAACACTTTCATATGGCCAACTTGCTGGCAGTCTAAATATATAGCCGCGCGAAATCAGCTCACCTGCATACTCAACCAGCTTAACACATGCCATTACTTAACCCTCAGATCATGACCACCAGAAGAGTCTTTTGAGTTTTCTACAGGACTAAGATCGAAGTTAACCTCTCCCATATGCGCCCCGCCCCTACCATTTAACTGCTCGAATCTACCATGAAGGGTATCAACCGAGTAAATAAAACCATCACCACCGACATAACGTCTCGCGAATTCATACTACTGAGACGGCTATCTTCCTTCCACCCAAGCGAATCAGAAGAAAATAGAGGTCAGACCAACATTCCCATTTTTAAAGAGTAATTCTGCTGGGATTTATAAAAAAGTGGTCTGACCCCGATTTCTTGAGTTCCATCATCAACGGCTGATGATGCCTCATATATTGCTTCGGTCGCTGCCATAAGCGAATCCTCTCCACCAGCTAAGGACAGCGCCGATACAGCGCGAGCTTGGCTAAACAGCTGAAGGTCTTCTACATTTAAGCTTTGCTCTTCGTCCAGGCTGCCTTGCAAGTCAAAATACTTCTCATCTAACTGTGCAGCTGAAGCATCTAGCCCAAATACCTGATCAGTCGTGAGTTTATTACCAGATTGTAGACACCTAAGAGACTCGGCAAAATTAAAAACTTCTACTGGACAGTCCTGAAATCAAGTTCGCAAGCCAATTTTACAGCACCTCTTCGTTATTCCTCACTGACTACCTTAAGTTTTTCTACAAAGCTTTTCTCAACCTTTTCTAAACGCATAATTATTATTTAGTCTCTGGCAGTGGTTTTAATGGCGCGGACACATCCTGTGCGCTCTTTAAACTACGACTGCCAAAATGTCAGACAGACGCCATATTCATCGAGAAGATCGTCAGCAATTTCAAACTGAAATACCTTCTCTGGAAAGGCATCGGATAAAGCGCGCTTCCAATATCTAGTGATCTGTTCAGCAAATAAATGACAAAGACGATAATCTTCTTCCGACAGACCCACTTTAAATACGGGTCTGCCCGGTGCATCCTCCCACTTTGAAAAGAACTGATTTATTGAAAAAATATTTCTGTATCGTTCAACGTCTCTACGCGATGTACTTTGTTCCAACACACTAGATTCGGTTTCAACCAGCCCGTTCAAATGAAATTTTTGTGGATCGTATTGCTGAGCGTTAGGCAGCCAGAAAATGTGACCCTTGGCCTCAATAAATCAGGAGAGAGCAAACCCAGAACAGAAATTGCCTGTTCTAATGAAACCAAGTGCCCTACATATGAAAAAAACTCTCCGGAGCCAATATCTGAAACAAACAGACTCAACGACTCTTTAGAAATATCACCCTGATAAAACTTCATCATTTCAACCCCAAGCTATCAAGAACCGACTGAGGAACATTTCCCTCAAAAAATTTTTGTGTCACTTCCCTTCTTGGGGAAATATGTTCCATTCGGAGCTTGGTTCCATTCGACCACCTTAATCCGAGAGCTAGACACATCATATAGTGCACGCCCCTCAGGACCGTAGACAACAACATGCCCATTTCCAAGATTCGCATAAGAATCGGGAGTTTACCCTTGCAACGGATACTGAACACCACCACGCGTTCCCGTGACCGTCACATTCGTTTGCCTGAGCCCCTTGGTATAATCTAAATCAATAGAGGAAAATAGGGGTCAGACCACTATTCTCATTTTTTAAAGAGCAATTTTTCTGGCCTTTATAAAAACGTGGTCTGCCCCCGATTTCTGCAAATAAACAACGGTGGGTTTCCCACCAGAACTAGCTAATTCTCCTGTCGCTTTTGCACCAACTAATTACGGCGAAATCAAAACCACTGGAAAATTTAAAACTCTTCCTTCAACATAATCCCAAGATAGGGCATGCAACTTCTTTGACACGCGCGAATCTATTGGCATAAGTAACATCAAGAAAGTATCCAGTTCGTCACTATACTCTATTCCTTTTATACCTAAATTATCGTGCAGCCTTCCAGAATACTCACTTTCAATTCCATCATTCGAAAAGACATAAATTATCTCAGAGGTAATATCTGAGTAAACAATTGACTGAACAAAAACCTTACTGTTTATAGACGGAATGACCATTCCACACATCCTTAAACTCTTCAACGCCCATTTTGTACTGCGTACCATTAAAAGGATCTTTAATCAACACCCTGCCAACGTCATCCACTCCATCAACCACGACCCAGTGCCCCACTTTATTTCCAGAATCCCACATCATTGCACTCCAAGAGCCAGTTTTATTGAGTGCATTGAAGCTAGATACATCGACTGCATTCCCAACCAAACCAGAATCAACTGTATTCAATTTTCTCGCCAAGGAGTTCATGGAAGTAAGCTCGGTTCCAAGGTCAACCTGAGAAGTAAGAACACCTCGATCCTTCAACAGCATCTCACCACAGGCAGCACCGCAAGCTGCAAAACAATGACGTATAGGAAAAGGAGGCAGCGGCAGTCAGCTACCGGTTCATCTCCGATACGTATCGAACGGGGTCCACTTCTAGATGGAGTACTCAAGATTGTGGCAATTCGTAGGGACAGCACTAAGGGACAGACCATATTCAAAATTACTAACTAAACCACCAAAGAATAGAATGGTGGGCTGCCCCTAAGGAATCCCCACAAAACTTCCTTGCAGGTCAGTGAGATAGCTTGAAGTGCCGTGCATGAGTCGGGCAGTTTGGTAGTCGCCAAACAAACCAATATCTGAGACTCATGCAGGCCGTACGATTCTTACACAAGGCATTTTCCCAAGCACTCCCACTCTGTACCGCAAGCGCCTGAGCGCCCTGATGAGTCGCGTCAGCGCCTTGCTGTACGGGCACCGTCTGACGCCGACCGATCTGGGCAAATCTATGCCCAGCAGAGCTTACGCCAAGCATTCGATCAAACGTGTGAATTGCCTGCTCGGTAACGTTCAGCTGCAACCTGAACGTCCGCTGTTTTACTGGAAAATGCTCACGGCACTGATTGGCTCCTTGCGCCATCCCTTGATTTTGGTGCATTGGTCGCCTGATCAATGCCGCTTCTGATCTTTACCTGCTGCGGGCGTCAATTCCGCTGGCTGGCCGAGCGTTCCCTATTTACGAGAGTGTGCATGATCGTGAAGGTTGCCCCAGGCAGCAGCGGCGGTTGCTCGATGCGCTTGAACTTATGCTTCCCGAGCAGTGCGTACCGATCCTGCTGACGGATGCCGGGTTTCGTCGTCTCTGGTTCCAGGCCGTCGAAGCCAAAGGCGGGTATTACGTGGGACGTGTGCGCGATCGTGATCTCTATCGTAACGAGCAAGGTCAATGGCGACCGATAAAGCAGCTCTATCGGCAGACAACATCGACCGCACGTTCGCTTGCACAAATTGAGATGACACGTAGCGCACCGTACCGCGTTGCGCTGTACGGCATTCACCAACCGCCCAAGGGGAGAAAACATCGGCGAGTGACGGGTAACATCGCGCGCAGCAAACTCAGCCGACAGAACGCTCGCCGTGAACAAGAACCCTGGCTGCTCGCCTGCAATTTGCCGCAACCGCAATGGATGGCTCGGAAAATTTTCGGTATCTACCGCAAGCGGATGCAGATTGAGGAAGGTTTTCGGGACATGAAGAGTCTGCGTTTCGGCTTTACCTTTGACCTGCATCGAACGCGCAGCCCACGGCGTATCGAGATCCTGCTGCTGATCGCCGCGTTGGCCTGTTATGCACTGCATCTGGCCGGTCTTCAGGCTCGAACGACAGGTCGGTCACGTCACTTCCAGAGCAACAGCATCAGGGATAAATCGGTGCTCTCACTCTGGCGTCTCGGCCTCGAATACTTCGAGATGCTCCACCACCGGTTTGTCCTGCTCGAAATTGGCGGATATGGAACTATTGCTGCGCGATGAAGTGCACCGGCAAGCTCAGAGACTGGAGTAGATTTGTGGGGACTCCTCAGGGTCTGCCCCCGTTTCCCACTCGCCTGAAGAAATCAAACTAGATCCAGCCAGTCTCCGGAGAAACTATTGCCCCCATTAAGAATATAAGCACCATACTTTCGCTTGCAAAGCTCTATATTTTTAGAATCTATATCAATAGAAATAAATCCAGTGGGCTTTTCATACACACACAAAGACTCTATCTCAATGGTAGAATCTTCTACGCTAACAAAACGCCCAATAGCTTCCACTCTATGAAACACAAAGCTCTTCCCCCCACCAAGAGGATAAATACGATCTCTCACAGCATAAACAATATCAGAGTTTAATATCCTGACTTTCTTACTAATCTCATAGGGGTCGGCATAGCTCTCTTCCAAAATAAAAAACTCATTACCAATGATAACTAACCACCCGGAGAGACTATAAACGGCGCCACCCTCAACAAGCTCAGAAAGATGATCGCCTTCGAAAAGCAGCCCTACGTCCATAATCACCTCCCCACAATAATTGTGTTAGCGCCACTCGATATTGCTCTATCTACAAATAATTGCATTACTCCACGAGGCCCCGCAAGTGGATCTCGAGTCATATAATATCCAACCCCATCTACAACTTTAACACTATCCACTATAATAAAACGATATCCATTACCACCAACAGGAACTTGTAGAATCACATTCCTACCGCCTTGCAATACTTGATTAAGTTCGCTCGGCAGCATCGTAGCTTTCACGGTGTTATATACACCTGCATTTGATAAACCTCCGATAACTCCAGTGTATTCACACCTGACGATCTAATGCCGTTCGCAAACCCGCCAATTGCATCAACCAAACTAAGAGAGCGCCCCGTATTACCTGTTATTGTCATTGCCGCACATGCCGAACCGCACACAGGCGCATCTCCTTGCAAGACAACTGAGCCAGGAGGATCATATGAGATGGATGGTTTAAGACTACCACCAGCCCCATCTTTAATAACGTTTTCACCGGCGACACTGCCAACCGCTGCCTTCAGCCCCACTATATTCAGAAGCGCTTGCGCAAACCAACCAATACGCTCGCCAGTGGTCGCCTTCGTCTCTGTAATCGGGTTGGTGGCTCCAAACCCCATCGAAAGCTTGCATACGATACCGATTCCTAGCGACCCACCGCAGCCTTCATTGAATGAATCAGCAGCAATCTGCTTAAGCGACGCTATCGTATCGCTCGTCATCTTCTCCTGATTCGCTCGTCCTTCCAATGCCTGTTCGACAGTCACCGGCTTCAGATACCACTCGTCACCGTCAGCGGTTTTCACAGATTGATCTGTAACGACACAGAACGAGGTATAAGATGTATGGCACATGACGATGTCGCCAGGCTTGTGATCCAACTTGGACGCCTGTGTTGCATAAAATCGGCCAAAAGCGGACCGCCGGCGCAGTTCTGGTTCAGACCGATAGTCGAGGCTCACAGCATGCGACTGCATATCTAAAGTCATTCTGGCTTATTGCTTACACCCATATCCCTATTGGCTCCCTCTCGCCGTCCAGTTTACTGGGGGGATTGAAGACCCTCTAAGCTCAGCGGGAGCATGCTCCCGCCACAGGGGAACATTAAAGTCATAAGACTTGTATTGGCCACTGGGTAATTGGCATAGTGCTGCCACTCCCCAACTGACCCGGCGCCAAGGACTAAATCAGCCAGAAGCTGACGGAAGTTCAGGGCCTTGCCAGGTTGCTTGTTCCAAGGATCTGGACATTTACCCCATGAAAACATACGCAGCGCTGGCCCTTGCGCTCACCACTCTGTGCAGCACCGTCCACGCGGCGAGCTGGCAGATTTGCCGGTTGGACGTACAGATCGTCAACGTATTGAAACAACCGTACCCACAACTGCATGGGCGGATCCTCAAGGCCGCCCCGATCTCCACCACCACGCAATGTCCCCAGCAAGGCTCGATGGTCACCTTCACCCCGGAAACCACCGATTACCAGAACACCCTTCCGCGTCGGCAATGGCCTCGAAAAGGCCAGTCGGTGCAGATTGACTACCGGTATCTGGATGGCATTTGCAAGGGCGACGGCCACCCGCATCCGTGTCGCATCGACCACTATCCACTCATGGGACGCTAGTCGGGCGTCACTCGCTCACGCAACTTTCGCAGCAACCCATCGCATGGATATGCCCAGCACTCCTTCGCGCGAAATGCGTGGCGCTGTAGCATCATGAATTCTGCCAGCAATCCAGCCCTAAGGACGATTGATGGCTATTAACTTTGAACCCAAGATAGGCAGATCTTGGAGCGTAATTATGGCGGCTACCAGTACGATGAGAACGCCATGGCTATCATTAGAGGGACTCAAGCGCGCTAGCTGCCTATCAGCCATTCCAGCTCGGCCTTTCCAATTAGAAAGTCAGTTATCGGCCAAAAGGGGCCTTTGATAGACAGTAGTTGATGACGAAATTATCACTGTGGCTCTAATTCTGACCATAAACCTTTGCAGCCCATGCCGGCCATTAATGTCCCGAAGTCTTCAAAGTTGCAGACATTCACCTCAATCTGGCTCGCCCACGTTGCCTCACACTCGTCGCACACCCACAGTAAAAGTTGTGTAGAGCAGACCCGCATTGCTCGAACGTCACCTTGACCGCATCTTTGGCATTTAATCAGCATGAAAATAATCTCTGACAGGACCCCGGCGTAGTCTAATCAGATCGGTCGACTGTCGTCCGCGGCGACAGGCAGAGGTTGTCCAAAAGCAGAAATCTAAAGTGTCCCCACTAGAGTGGGGACTATTCAGTTGAGTGCCTGATGGTCGGCACGCTCTCAATCACCTTGGCGTCGTTCCGAGCGCGTACGCCGGCACTCTGGTCTCGGTGCTATTGCACACCTCGGCGAAAGCCGTGAATATCTTGAGGGGCGTCGTGACAAGCCTGTGGCTGTTGAGCTGCGCTGCCTTCGACTCATGGTGGAAATAAAAAATAGAGCAATCAGGGAATGGAATATCCTTCATTTGAAAACGAGCCAAAGAAAAAAGCTTTCTGGGCGGCGACGTGCCTGATTTTGGTAGTGGGCTGGATTGTTTATATGCTTTGGGCTAGTCGCATTGGGACTCGAATCGTTTTAATGGCGTCGATTTCTGAGTGGACCACCTATATAGTCGTTGGCTGTTTGGTTGGACTCGTTTTTACCGGACGAGCAATTTACTATCGCCCTGACGGAAGAGACTTGAAGCGAGTTGCCGACTATTTTGTGGGGGCGTTTGTCTGGGTCTTGTATTGTCTTTAAATTATTATAAGGTTTTTACTTATCTATTGCCTGGCGAGATTATTCATTATGAATCAGCTTATGAGCTACATATTCCGGGACCTTCCTTTGCAAGGTCTGGCCGGTGTGAGGCGGGCTTGCGGTTTAAGGATTTGAATACTGAGCGCTGGATTGAGCTGTGCACCACTGAGTTGGAGTTCAACGAGCGAAGGAAAAAAGGCATGGATTTCGTTTTGGTGACTGCACACTCCAATAAGATAGGCTCTTATATTGTTGGTTATCAGTTCATTTATAAATAAATTATAGTGGAGTCGCTTCCATAGACCTCAGCGCTTAATCAGCCTGTAAGAAACTCTGGCAGCACTTTGATGTAGCCTAGTACCGTCGTCCGCATCATCGCCGTTTCCTGTCATAGACGACAGGCAGAATCGACTCAAAAGCGGCTTCCGACACCGACAAAAATCCACAACTACAGATGCCACCAACGGCCGTAGCATCCGGGCGCCGAAAACAGATTTTCTAGAAGGCTAAAGGTCTATTTTCCTTCGGGTTGTGAGTCCAGGCGCCCAAGGCCGTAGTAATTCATGAATTCGCGCATAGTCGGTGAAAGCGTCTCTTGTGAAGCAATCTGCCAGAATTTTCTTTCCCCAAGAACCGGCTGTAACCGCTTGATGAGTTCCTGCGCCGTATTGTGATGGCCAGCACGCAGCCAATGCCTGAACATGTATTCGTTTTCTTGCCTCGGTAGCTGTGCTGCTTGGAGCAGTCTGAGTGAATACCGGAAGTTCAGTGGCCAAAGTTGCTTTAAAAAATCGAGCCTCTCAGCGATTGGAAGGCCCACTAACCATTGCCTCACATCTTTATCCACCTGAGCATTACCAGATCGCGACGCCATCTGCTGCGGGGTGAAACGAGAGTCGTCCATGAAGTGCAAGGCCTAAGAGTAAAAGGGAAGGTCACATTCTGTCGTATGCATAGGAATAACGGGCAGCTTATTTTTTGCCCTTTGCCTGCTATTGGCCGTTTTCTGCCTGTCCCGACCGACAGAAAACGACCCATTGCAGCCCATCGCGATCAGCGGCAGTTGGTCAGAACCAGCTGTTGACTGACTCTGCGACTCGACATCACGAGTCGAACGGTGAAGCTGAATAACGCTATTTTTTTTACAACCGGCCGAGTTGACCGCTTGAAGTAATCAAAGCTCTGGGCCGCTGAATTTTCCTGATGCAATACATTCTAAAAAAATTCTTTGTTCTGGTTTAAGAAGTTTGCGTGGCGTATAGCCGTGCTCATCAGGCTCCCTTAGCCACCTCGCCAAAGCTCGGCTCGCGGATTCCTTGAGAGCTTGACGCTCTGCGTCAGTGAAATTATGTTCCATCTCATGAGACATAGACTCAATTTCTTTTACTACCCAATCTTCGTCAAACCCTAAATCATCGCTTGAAAAATTCAGCGTCCAAAGATAGTTCAAAGCTATGTCCGCGAGATTATTCATAAACGTTCCTAATGGTCTATTCAGGGGACAATTTTGGCCGACCCGGATGAGCTACGCGAACAATTTTAAGCAGCTGTGTAGGTAGCCTCGCTGACTCGACCAAATGCGCAAAAAAATTCGCGTGTACATTACTCGATTCGCACGAAACGTGTCGATGGGAGAGGGTTGAAGGCTCTTCTCCAACACTTTCGTCATACGGTAGACTCTATTTCATTGATGCTGACCAGCATTTACTTTTGGCCGACCTCTGCCGGATGCGAAGGGCTGCAATGGGTCGATTCTGTTGAAAAAGCCGGCTTCGAATTCCGCGCCAGAAAAGTACGCGCCTGAGATTGAAATCTGAATTTTTGGCAGAAGGTTCAGCACTCGGATTTCGCGTAGCCGCGTGCAACTGAGGTGTTTTCATCCCTCAATATTCGAGTGTTTCGGGAAAGCCGACTTTTTCAACACAATCGGTCGATTTCTGCCGGCGGCGACAGGTAGAAAACGAGCCATTGCGGTCAATCGATCTGAGACGATGAGTTGGATGGCGTATACCAGTGAACTCTGGAGGCGACATAAACGTGTTTTTGCGTCTGAGGCGTGAAGGTGGTGTCGAGTGTGCCCAGTGCTATCGAAACCCAATCGGAAAATTCACCTTGAGAACGTGACCAGAACAAAGTCGAACCACACTGAGCACAGAATTCACGTTGCACAGATTCTGAAGAAGAATACTTAGTGATATACCTGGCGCCGTTGAGTATTCGTAACGCGCTTCGGGGCACGCTACCATACGAAGCGAATGCTGCACCGTGACCTTTACGGCATTGACTACAGTGACAATGACTCACTGCTTTTGGCGTAGTCAGTAGCTCATACCTGATTGCTGAGCATAGGCAGCTTCCCTTGTAGATCTCTGTCATGCCTTCGTCCCTGTCGCTGGAAGAGGCGCCAGCTTACTCACTTGAATCTGATCAGTCGAACGTCTGCTTCTGGCCGATTGTGTTGAAAAAGTCGGTTTTCTCAAACGGCCGAAAAATTGATCGGTGAAAGCGCCTTTTAGCACGCTGCTACGTGAAATCTCAGTCCGAATGCCTCTGAGAGAATTCTGGATTTCAATCTCAGGCGCTTACTTTTTGCCAAGGAAACTAAGGCCGACTTTTTCAACAGAATCGGCCGAAAGCAGGCGCTCGCGTGAGGCTGTTATCCGCCCCGCTTAAGAGTGAGTGATCTCACCGCACTGCAGACCGACGGTGCTGACTAGCAATTTAGCTTTTGCCCGACTACCACTCAGCTTTCGTCTCCCATGACGCTAGAAAGTCACCTCAACTGCACAATTTGAGAACCCCACTCAGGCTCTGGAGCCCCTCGTGCCCTCAATTCAGCGAAGACTTGCGCAGAACACTCACCGTAACCCGAATAGCCGAGTTTGATAGCAGACATACCATCTTCCTCCCGAACGTAGGTAGCGTCCGCTCCTGCTTGCAGAAGCAACATAGCGATCTCACTTCCCTTTTTCTTTCCGGCACTGCACGCGTGGAGCAAGGGCGTCAGCCCGTAGCGATCGACCTGGTCAATGGGTGCGCCGACCTCGATAAGAAATTTCACGAAGGCAATACGAAGCTTGTCCACTGCCGCCTCCATAGCGCCGTCCAGACTTGCGCCTGCATCCGCTAGCAACTTGGCTGCAGCAATCGTCCCGTTGTACACCGCCGATATCATTGCTGTACGGCCGAACTTATCTTTCAGGTCGACCTCTGCTCCGCGTTTGAGCAGCAACTTCGCAAGCTTTAAGTCACCCCTTCCGCAGACCGACGCCAGCGGCGTTGAGAGTTCACCCGTACCATTGGGGTTTCCTCCATGGTCGAGCGCATGCAGGAGTATTTCCTCCCTGCCGTAATAGGCGGCTTTGTCGAGCACGCTGTGGGGATCAGCTTCAAAGTCATATTCATGCCCAATGAAATCCAGAAGCTGCTGCAGGTCACAATCACGCATGAGGTTGCTGAGATCGTTTCTAAAACTCAATTCGCTCATTCAGACAAGTCCATTTGTTAGAGGTGAGTTTACGGGTGTTCAATGGATGGCAAAATAGTAGCAGACGATCTTGAGATATCGCTGAGTACGCACGCTCTCGATCAAAAAAATTGAAGGCTTGCATCAAGTAGGAGGGCTTGTTAACCCCATAGATTAAAGTTTACTGGGTTTTTATTGGCTTGCGCACCTAGTTCCGTAGACACCCGAAGGCCGCTTTTGGCCGGTTAGCGACGTTCTGATTTCGACCGTCACTATAAATGGTCAAACCTCAGTCTGTTCCGCCATCTCCAGGGCGTCATCGACCTCAATCCCCAGGTAAACAGTGCTCTCCAGCTTCGTATGGCCGAGCAGCAACTGAACCGCCCGCAGGTTCTTCGTCCTGCGATAGATCAGTGATGCCTTCGTACGTCTCATTGAGTGGGTACCATACATGGCTGGATCAGGGCCCACGGCTTTCACCCAGCCTTTGCGACAGCATGGACATCTCCGAATCCATTGACGTGCGCGACGCCTCCACACCCAGCGCCATCATTCCGATGGGCGCCGAACCTCAATCTCGACAATGTGGCGAGGACTCAGTCCACGCCGGGCATCGCCGTTGGCGATGGCGACTATAGCCGCGATGACCTTGGGCCAATCCTCATCCCGTAACTGACCGCGCATCAAATTCGCCAGGTTGAGCTCACCCAGGATGGCAATCAAACGAAACATCAGGGCGTGAGCGGGCATCTCCTGGCTATAGATCTGGACCGTGTTGGTGGGCTTCTGTTGAAGCGCGGCATCCACGACACTAAGTGCCAGACTGGTTTTCCCCATGGAAGGACGCGCCGCAATGACGATCAAGTCGGCATCTTGAAAACCACCCGTGACTTGATCCATCGCATCCAAACCACTGGGAATGCCGGTAACGCTGTCGCCCTCATTGAAGTGGTAGTCGATCCTTTCAACCACCTCCATCAGTGTCTGCTTCACGTCTACGAAATCACTCCGACTTCTATCCTGCCCCAGCAAGAAGAGTTTCTGTTCGATAAGGTCTTGGACCTCGGCGCTCTTGGCCTGGCTTGAAGAGGCCTCCCGACTGCACTCATAACCGAGCATCACCAAACGACGAAGGTGGGAGCGCTCACGGACGATCGCGGCGTAGGTCGAAATGTTGGCAACGGAGGGCGTGTTCTTTGCCAGCTCCGCCAGATAACTCAAGCCTCCAACTTCATCAGGTTCCTCGAGGGACTCAAGGACAGTGACAACGTCAATAGGTGAACTACGTGAAGCGAGCTGCTCAATTGCCTGGTAAATCAGACGGTGATCACGCCTGAAAAAATCGTCCGCAGAGAGGACGTCGGCGATGAGGTCCCATGTGGAGTTGTCAAGCATCAGGCCACCGATCACGCCTTGCTCGGCCTCAACCGAATGAGGTGGGGCTAGATCAAGGAGATCTCATACCGCAGTTCTCCCCAAGACCACCCTATTCGATAACAACGATATGTTCTGACTCAGACGCTCTTCGCTCAGCGCTTCAAATTTCGAGCGCCATTCGGGAAATAGCTCGATTGAGAGGTCTTTGATGACTTTGAAGGCGGTGGGTGAACGGCGGTGAGTCGGGAGGCGATACTCCAGGCGGTGCGCAGGAATGCCTTCTGTCGCAGCCCGACGAAAACTCACTGCCGCCGGGATCGTGGTCTGGATCATCTGAACCTTCGGATGATCAGCAAAGGTTTCGGTCAGCGTGTGATAAATCAGGTTTGCATCATTGGTTGCATCAAGCTTGTTGATCACGACATTCAACATTGGCGTCACTGCGCCCAATGCTGCCAACGGCTCAAGATCTCGATAGAGCTGGAGCATTCCACGCTGAAACTCTCGTGCAGTCAGCATATCCGGGGTGATGGGCGAAATCGCCATGTGTGCCCCAAGCAAGGCCATCTCCAGCACGATGGAGCGAGCGCCTTGGGTATCGATCAGAATCAGATCAAAGTCCTGCTCGAAAGCAGGCAACAGATTCTTGAGACGAAGGCGCCCGTCAGCAGCATGGAGCAACAAATTTCCCATCTGATTGAACGGATCATTGGAATGGATCAGTGAGAGATTAGGAATGCAGGTGCGTGAAATGACCTGGTCGGCCCGGGTCTCGTTGTTCGCGATCAGTTGATAGGTTCCACCGGGCGCCTCGTGCGATAGCGCATAGAACGACGACAGCGACGGTTGATTATCCAGATCGATGAGCAGGGTACGGATCCCTGCATCGGCGCAGAACGCGCCCAGATTGACGCCAACCGCAGTTTTACCCGGCCCGCCTTTGGTTGAAACGACCGCAGTGACTTTCATGATATTGACCTCTGAATCGTAGGATTTGAGATGCATTCATGCTGGCCACGCTATGCGCTTTGATCACCCCGGAAAATCCAAGGCAAAAAAAAGCCTGCATCGCTGCAGGCTTTTCCCTATCTGGCTCCACGACCTGGACTCGAACCAGGGACCCAATGATTAACAGTCATTTGCTCTACCAACTGAGCTATCGCGGAATGCGCCGTATGTTACTGATTGAAAAGGAGAAGTCAAGCTTTCCCTGACGGCCTGGACGATTAATCCGGATGACCGGCTGAAAGCTGCTGCTCCTTGGCCAGGTCCAGCCAGGCGCGCACGGCGGGTGGCAGGTGGGCGCTGGCGCGCCAGGCCAGGGCGATGTGCCAGTCGGTGTGGGGTTCGTTGAGGGGGATCAGGGCGATGCCTGCGTGTTGATGCTTGTGCGCCAGCATGCGGGGCAGGAAGGCGACGCCGAGGCCGGCGGCGACCAGGTCGACGATGAAGTCGATCTGCCCGCTGCGCGCCGCCACGCGGGGTATCACGCCTTTGCGCTCGCAGGCGGCGAGGATCTTGGCGTTCAGGGCGAAGCCGGCTTCGAACAGGATGAATGGCGAATCCGCCAGGTCGGCGAAGTCGATGCGTTGACGCTGGGCCAGGGCGTGGCTCCTGGGCAGTACGGCCATCAGCGGTTCGTTGCGCACGGGCTGATAATCGAAGCCCGCATCCACCGGCAGCAGCAACGCAGCGAGGTCGACCTCCCCCGCTTCCAGGCACTCGCGCAATCTCTTGCTGCCGTATTCGGTGAGTTCGATGTCGATGTCCGGGTAACGGCTGCGATAGGTGGCAAACATCGTCGCAAACAGCACCCCACACCCCACCGGTGGCAGGCCGATGCGCAACACGCCGCGCTTGAGGCCGCGCAGGTCGTTGATCTCGGCGACCAGGTCATGGTGTTCGGCGAGCAGTACCAGGGCGCGGCGGTAGGCGATCTCACCCGCGGCGGTGAGTTCGTTGCGGTGGCCGAGGCGGTAGAGCAGCGGCATGCCGAGTTCTTCCTCCAGGGTCTTGACCGCCTTGCTCACCGTGGATTGGGTCAAGGCCACCACGTCGGCGGCCTGGGAAAATCCGCCCTGGCGCACCACTTCGACGAACGTGCGCAACGTTCTCAAGTTCATGGGTATTCCTTTAGCGACTGGTATCTAGCGATAAAAGTTGTTTTTATCATGACAGATATTTGCCTATCCTGACCCGCCCAGCCTTGTGGAGACACGCTTAATGATCATCTCGTCCGCCTCCGACTACCGCGCAGCGGCCAAACGCAAGCTGCCGCGCTTCCTGTTCGACTACATCGACGGCGGTGCCTACGCCGAGCACACGATGCGCGCGAACAGTTCGGACCTGGCCGAGATCAGCCTGCGCCAACGGGTGCTGCGTAATGTCGACAACCTCAGCCTCAAGACCACGCTGTTCGGCCAGACCCTGGACATGCCGGTCATCCTCAGCCCTGTCGGCTTGACCGGCATGTATGCGCGGCGCGGCGAAGTGCAGGCGGCAAAGGCGGCGGCGAACAAGGGCATCCCCTTCTGCCTGTCGACGGTGTCGGTGTGTTCGATTGAAGAAGTGGCCTCGCAGAGCCCGCAGTCAATCTGGTTCCAGCTGTATGTGCTCAAGGACCGGGGCTTTATGCGCAATGCCCTGGAGCGGGCCCAGGCGGCGGGGGTCACCACCCTGGTGTTCACCGTGGACATGCCCACACCGGGCGCGCGCTACCGAGATGCCCACTCGGGCATGTCCGGGCCGTTCGCGACGCAGCGGCGCATGTTGCAGGCCGTCACCAAGCCGCAATGGGCGTTCGACGTAGGGCTCATGGGCCGCCCCCACGACCTGGGCAATATCTCCAGGTACCTCGGCAAACCCACTCACCTGGAAGATTACATCGGCTGGCTGGCCAATAACTTCGACCCTTCCATCAGTTGGAAAGACCTGGAGTGGATCCGCGACTTCTGGAAAGGCCCGATGATCATCAAGGGCATCCTCGACCCTCAGGACGCCAGGGACGCAGTCAGTTTCGGCGCCGATGGCATCGTGGTTTCCAACCATGGCGGCCGTCAACTGGACGGTGTGCTGTCCACCGCCAAGGCTCTGCCACCGATTGCGGATGTCGTGGGCGATGACCTGACGGTGCTGGTGGACTCCGGCATCCGTTCCGGGCTGGACGTGGTGCGCATGCTCGCCCTTGGCGCCAAGGCGTGCCTGCTCGGACGCGCCACCGCCTATGCACTGGCCGCCGACGGGCAGCACGGGGTAGAGAACCTGCTGGACATCTTCGCCAAGGAAATGCGTGTGGCCATGACGTTGACCGGTGTCACGTCCATCGACCAGATTGACCACAACACGCTAGTGCAATCAGCCAAATAACTGACGTCAGTGCTGAACGACCGTTTTTTTACTGTAAAAACGGTCTTTGATTTGTAAGGTTTTTTATTTATTTAAACGAAATGGCACGAATCTCGCTCTAACACCTTCCAAGCAGGTCAAGCGATGACAAGACGTGCGGCAGTGCCCAGGGGTTATAACCCCTGGTAAAGCGGTCTAAACTGTTTCCAATGTTTTACGGAACTGAAGGAACAGTAAGACGCCTGGCATTTGCCACTCTCATCCAGCCTGTAAGACAGCTAAGTGCTTAGAGGCCGTTTGCTTATGAAAACCCCCACCCAGACCAACGCAATTGACTTTGACAGTGCAAAATTGCAACGCCTGGGCTTTGGCCAACCCGCCCTCCTGCCACGTCGCCCCACCACCCTTGTCCAAACTCGCCAGCAACTGGGCATGCAACTGCAGACCAGCCTGGAACCGCAGCGCATCCTTGCCGTGTTCTTCCGTGAGGTCCAGCATCTGGTGCCCCTGGACGCCCTGCAGTACCGCCACGACGCCAGTGACCTGCGCCTGGAGTTCGGCCAACGTGGCCACCACTCGGTGAGCTACAGCCTGAGCCACGAAGGCGAGCACCTCGGCGAGCTGGTCTTTCGCCGCAACCAGCGTCTGCTGGAAGAGGAACTCGGCCAGCTCGAATCACTGCTGTCGACCCTGCTCTACCCGATGCGCAACGCCCTGCTCTACCGCGCCGCCACCCGCAGCGCCCTGCGCGACCCATTGACAGAAACGGGCAACCGCATTGCCATGGACCAGACCCTGCAACGGGAAATCGACATGGCGCGCCGGCACCTGAACCCGCTGTCCCTGCTGATGCTGGACATCGACCATTTCAAGACCATCAACGACACCCACGGCCATGCGGCCGGCGATAACGTATTGCGCGCCGTCGCCGGGGCAATCAAGAGCCAGTTGCGGAACGTGGACATGGTGTTTCGGTTTGGCGGGGAAGAGTTTCTGATCCTGCTGTCCAACACCGGCCGGGATGCGGCGGCCATGGTCGGTGAACGCCTGCGCCAGGCGGCACAGGCCCAGGACTATTGGGCGGATGGCACACGGATCGAATTGACGGTGAGCCTCGGTTGTTCGACCTTGCTGGCCGCCGAGTCGGCCGAAAGCCTGTTGCGTCGCGCCGACAGCGCCTTGTACGTGGCCAAGCGCGAAGGCCGCAATCGCCTGGCAATGGCGGGGTAAAACCCCGCCATCCCCGTTACATCACGCTTCGCTGGCGACGCGCAGCGGGCGCTCACGCACAGCAGCGCTCGCCGGTTTTTTTTTCTCCAGGCGCATGCAACTTTCCAGGAACAGGTACATGTAGTCGTAGCTCTTGCATACGGCCTGGCGCAGCTCTGCCTGCAGTGCCCTGGTCGGGTTCATCCCGGCCAGGGTGCAGATGATTTCCAGGGCTTCCCAAGGATGGGCATCGTCGTACTGGGCGTGCATCTTCAACCACTTCATCGCACGCTTGCGGTCTTCCTCGGGAAAGGCTGCCGCATACACGCCGGTGGAGCACACCACCGCCGACCATTCCCCCGTCGCCCCCTCGATCGCATAGTTGGTCGCGGCAATGGCCACGATCAACGAATCGGCCGAGCTGGTGTGCCAGCACCAGTGGCTCAGCGCATGCAACTCCGGCGGCACGTCCTGGGCCTGCAGTTCTTCGAGGCTGACGCCATGGGCACGCGCCCAATGCACCCAATAGTCCGCGTGGTTCAGCTCCACACGGATATTGCGCATCAACCAACGGCGCGCCATGTCTTCCCCCGGATGGCGGGCAAACTTGGTTTTGGTGAGGTTCTGTGCCATGTACAAGGCAAACTGTTCCACCACGGGCCAGCCACCGATCAGGTAGTGACGCATGGTCTTGGCGCTGAGCGTGTTGTCACGCATGCGTTGGTACAGTTCGTGTTCGACAACCCGGCGCTTGCTCTCGCTGCAGTCCTGGATCAATTGCTGAGCCCAGGCGGGGTAGCTTGAGGCTTCCATAAGCGGGCCGGTTCTGCTGAATGTGTCGATCACTATTAAGGCTCCTTTTTAAGTGTGATTTACAGACCGGCGAATGTTTCAGCGGAATGTGCCGGGCGCCCTGAATAACAGAGGCTGCGGCCGCACGGGTCGACACTGCAAGCTATCGAAGGTAAACAATTGCGGTCGTTCAATCAGGTAGCCCTGAGCGTAATCCACACCAATATCGAGCAGGGCCTGTTCGATTTGCGGTGTTTCAACAAACTCGGCAATTGTGCGCTTACCCATGACATGGCCGATGTGATTGATCACTTCAACCATCGCGCGGTTAATCGGGTCGTCCAGCATATCCTTTACGAAACTTCCATCGATCTTCAGGAAGTCTACAGGTAAATGTTTGAGATAAGCGAATGAGGACATTCCGGCGCAAAAGTCATCCAGCGAAAAATGGCAACCTAAGGCCTTGAGTTCATTAATAAAGCGGATGGCACTGCCCAAGTTCGCAATGGCGCTGGTTTCGGTAATTTCAAAACAGATCATGCTGGGCGGAATAGCGTAGGTATGAAATTTCTCTCGCAGGAATCCGAGAAAGTCATCATCGCCAATCGTTATACCTGACAGATTGATCGCACACAGGGCCATGGGACGGCCCGGACGCTCTTTAATGCAACGGGCAATAATCTCAAATACATTCTCCACCACCCAACGGTCCAGGGACGTCATCAAACCATAGCGTTCGGCGGCCGGGATAAAGCTGTCCGGCAGGATTACACGCCCTGCCTCATCGTGCAGACGCAGCAGTATTTCGATATGCCCATTGCCGCCGTCGGTATGCCCGAGGGGGGAAATTTCCTGGGAGTACAGGCAAAAGCGGTTCTCCTCAAGCGCCATGTGCAGGCGCTGCACCCAGGCCATTTCGCCAAAGCGCAGGGACAGTTCGGAGTCGTCGGCGTGGTACACCTGCACGCGGTTGCGGCCTTTTTCCTTGGCCATGTAGCACGCCATGTCGGCGGCACGCAGCGAGGCTTCCAGGGTGGTCGGGGTGCTGGCAATGTGTACCAGGCCGATACTCACGGTGGTCATGAACGGCCGCCCCTTCCATACGAAATGCAGACTCTGCACGGTATGGCGCAGGCTTTCGGCGATTTTTTCCGCCACCGCCACCGGGCAGTTCTCCAGCAGGATGCCGAATTCATCGCCGCCCAGGCGCGCCAGGGTGTCACCTTCGCGCAGGTCCGATTGCAACAGCGCGCAGATGTGCCGCAACAGTTCGTCGCCTGCCGCATGGCCGCAGGTGTCGTTGACCAGCTTGAACTGGTCCAGGTCCAGGAACATCAACGCATGCCGCCCGGCCTGCGCCTGCCCTGCCGGGTGCAGCACCTGCTCCAGGCGATACTCGAATTCGCGGCGGTTGGCCAGGCCGGTCAGCGCATCGTGGGTCGCCTGCCATGACAGATTGGCGATGTACTGGCGCTCCTGGGTCATGTCATGCAGCACCAGCACCGCGCCCGAGACCTTGCCGGCGCTGCGGATCGGCGCGCCCACCAGGGTGACCGAGACCGTGCTGCCATCCAGGCGCTGGATCGTCTTCGAATGCTCGCTGCCGCCGCTGAGCTGGCCCTTGACGATGTGTTCGATCAGGGTGAAGCCATCCGGCTGTGCGTGGTCCTCCAGCAACTTGAACAACGCTGCCAGGGGCTGGCCCTGGGCCTGCGCCGAGTGCCAGTGAGTCAGCGCCTCGGCCGCCGGGTTCATATAGGTAATGGCACCGTCGACGTCGGTGGTGATCACCCCGTCGCCAATCGACTCCAGGGTGATCTGCGCCCGCTCCTTTTCTTCCTGCAAGGCATCGGCGAAGGCATGGCGCTGGGCCAGCAGCTTATGGGTGCGCAACAGTGCCAATACGATCAGGCCCAGGGCCGTCGCCAGGTTCGTGATGACCAGCAGCCGCAGAATCATGCGCGAACCTTCGCCGAGAGCATCGCTGAAGGCCTTGGCGGCGGGTGTCACGCCTTCGTTGATGGCGATGATATGCGCCTTCCACTGGCGCACATCGTTGGCGCCGATCTGGTCGTGAATGATCGCCTGGTGCATCTCGCGGGCCAGGTCATCCAGTTGAAGCAGGTAACCATCGCCTACGGTCCACAGTTGGATGGCTTTTTCCAGGTAGCTGAAATGGCGAAAGTTGAGGTACAGCCAGATCAGGCTGGAGACATCATCCGGGTGGTTGCCCCCCTTGAGGATACCCAGGCGGGCTGCGGCAAGGTCGGGCACGGGACGGTCAAGGGCAATGCGCAGTTCGTGCCCGCCCTGGGGCACGGCAATGGCCTGCTGGTACTTGAGGTACGTGCCGGCGTCGCGATTATCGGCGTAGAGCGTCAGGTAATAGATGGCGTCCTTCTGGCCCTTGGACCACAGGCTCTCGCCGGCCACGTAACCACGCACGGCCGAAAGCACGTAGAGACTGACGCAGCCCAATAATGCCTGGAACAGCACCACGGCGATAAATGGCCAGACAATGCCCAACAACCGGGGCGTTCCTAAAGTCCGCTTTTGCTTCATGAAGTCCCTTGCACATGCACTGCTGGATACGCACGCGAAAACCCGCTTCCGATAGCTCAGCCTAGGCTAAATCAACGTACCTGTTGCAAGTGTCCATACAGTTTGGCGTACAGCCCGCCATCGGCAATCAGCTGCTGATGGTCACCATCCTCGGCAATGTGACCGCCGTCGAACACCAAGACTCGATCCGCCTGCTTAACAGCCGACAGACGGTGGGCGATGATCAGTGTAGTACGCCCGCTGAGGAACCGTGCCAGCGCCTGGTGCAGGTTGTACTCGGTGGCGGCGTCCAGGGCGGAGGTTGCTTCGTCGAGTATCACCACCTTGGGTTCGGCCAGGACCATGCGCGCAATTGCCAGGCGCTGGCGCTGCCCACCGGAAAAACGCACCCCGGAACGCCCCACCACGCTGTCCAGGCCCAAGGGCAGTGCCTTGACGGTAGCATCCAACTGGGCGATTTCCAGTGCCTGCCAACAGGCCTGGTCGCTGCGCTCCCGGCCCATGGTCAAGTTGGCGCGCACGGTATCGTTGAACAGCGCCGGGTGTTGCAGCACCACCGCAACGTGCTCGCGAAGGGTCTCCAGGCCAATCTCCTGCTGGGTGGCACCGCCAAACCGGATACTGCCCGCCTGGGGTGTGTAGAGCCCGAGCAACAATTGCACCAGGGTGCTTTTGCCACCGCCACTGGCACCGACGATCGCCACCTTCTCACCGGGCGCGATGGCCAGGTTCAACTGGTCGAGTACCAGCTCTTCGCCGTAGCCGAAGTCCAGGCCGCGCACTTCGATGCCCACGGTGTCGTGCCCGGTGAACGGATCAGCACCGCCGGCATATTGCGGCTCATCGGCACGCGCCAGCAGCTCGTTGATCCGCGTCAGCGCCCCGCCTGCCGCGTAGTAGGCGTATTGCAGGTTGAGCAGTTGCTCCACCGGGCCGATCATGAACCACAGGTAGCTGAACACCGCGAGCATCTGGCCGATGGACAGGTCGGAAAACAGCACGGTGAGCATCGCCGCCGCACGGAAGATGTCGATACCGAACTGGAACAGCAACCCACTGGCGCGGCTCGAAGCGTCGGTTTTCCATTGCGAATGAATGGCGTAGTCACGCACTTCCTGGGCCCGCTGGCCGAGGCGCCCGAGGAAAAAGCCCTGGCGGTTGCCGGCGCGCACTTCCTGGATGGCATCCAGGGTTTCGGTCAGGGCCTGGGTAAAGCGCGAGGTGCTGTCGTTTTCCAGCTTCTTCAGGTGCTTGACGCGCTTGCCCAACTGCACCGTGGCGTAGATCACCAACGGATTGAACAGCAGGATCAGCAGCGCCAGTTGCCAATGCATCCACACCAGGATCGCCGAGGTACCTACCAGGGTCAGCATGGCCACCAGGAAACGGCTGAGGGTTTCACCGACAAACTTGTCCAGCGTATCCAGGTCGGTGACCAGATGGGTGGTGACGGTCCCGCTGCCCAGGCTTTCGTACTCGCCCAGGGAGATGCGCTTGAGCCGCTCGATCAGGCGCACGCGGATGCGGTACACGATGTCCTTGGCCAAGCGCGCAAACAACCGCGCCTGCACCACGTTGAACAGCAGCGCGCCACAACGCAGAAACAGCGTCACCAGCAGCATCAGGCCGATATAGCCGACCGCCTTCTGCCAACCCAGGGGCAGTGCGTGGTTCATCACCTTGAGCGCGGCATCGCCGTGTCCCAACAGCACTTCATCCACCAGCAACGGCAACAGCAAGGGAATCGGCACGCTGCACAGGGTCGCCAGCACGGCGACGCCATTGGCAATCCACAGGGACTTCTTGTGCCGCAGGGCCAGGCGGCGAATTTCCGCCCAGGTCAGTCGGTCGGTACGGGGTGACTGATCATGCACAGGTCGCTCGCTCCAGCCATCGCCCCAACAACGGTGACAGCTCGGACAGCGGCTGGTAGCCGTTGGTCAGCAACGCCAACTGGCCATTACGCTCGGCAAGCAAGGTCGGAAACCCGGCGATCCCCAGGTCCTGGACCCAGGTGAAGTCAGCGGCGGTCGCGGCATGCTGCTCGGCACGGTCGAATGCGCCGGCAAACTCGATGCGCGGGATGCCTGCCTTTTCAGCCAGTTCCACCAGCACGCTGGCGAGGGTCACGTCGCGGCCCTCGACATAAAACGCGCGCTGAATCAGCCCCAACAGTGTCCAGGCGCAATCCGGCGCCAGGCTGCGCGCGGTGACGATGGCACGGCAGGCAGGCTCGGTGTCATAGACAAAGCCGTCGGGCAACGCGCCATCGCGCTTGAACGGCTGGCCGGTGGCGTCGGTGACCGCCTGCCAGTGCTCGAGGATGTAGCGCCGCGTGGTCGGTTCCAGTGCCGCGCCGCTGCCGGTGCGCAAGCCGCCCACCACCAGGTGCACGTCCACGCCGGCCGCCTGGGCCTGCTCGACCAGCGCCTGCGCCACCGGGGCAAAGCCCCAGCACCAGGAACACATCGGGTCCATCACATAGAGCAGGCGCGCGGGCATGGGTCAGGCCTCGGAAGGGGTTTGCTTGTAGTTGAAGCCAATCGGGTGCGGCATATTGCGGGCCTTGGCCAGCTCAATCTGCTTTTGCCGGTCGATCGCGCTGCGACGGGTTTTCTCCGGCAGCTTATCCCAGCAATGGGGGCAACTGATGCCAGCCACATAGTGTTCGGATGCGCGGTCGGAGGCGCTCACCGGTGTGCGGCAGGCATGACATTGATCGTAGTCGCCTTCGCTCAGGTCGTGGCGCACAGTGACGCGATTGTCGAACACAAAGCAGTCGCCCTGCCATTTGGTTTCTGCCTGCGGCACCTCTTCGAGGTACTTCAGGATGCCGCCCTTGAGGTGGTAGACCTCATCGAAACCTTCGCTGAGCATGTAGCTCGACGCCTTCTCGCAACGAATGCCGCCGGTGCAGAACATGGCGACCTTCTTGTGCCTGGCCGGGTCGAAGTTGGCTTTGATATAGGCGGGAAATTCGCGAAAACTGGTGGTTTTCGGGTCGATTGCGCCTTCGAAGGTGCCGATCGAAACTTCGTAGTCGTTGCGGGTGTCGATCAACAGCACTTCGGGATCGCTGATCAGCGCGTTCCAGTCCTGCGGGTCGACATAGGTGCCGACTTTCTTGTTCGGGTCGACGCCTTCGACGCCCAGGGTCACGATCTCTTTCTTGAGCTTGACCTTGGTGCGGTAGAACGGCTGCTCATCGCAGTACGACTCTTTATGGTCGATGTCGTCCATGCGCGGGTCGTTCTTCAGCCAGGACATCAGGCCATCAATGCCTTCGCGGCTGCCGGAAACGGTGCCGTTGATACCTTCTTCGGCGATCAGCAAGGTGCCTTTGATGCCGTTGTCGACCATCGCCTGCAGCAGTGGCTCGCGCAGGGCGACGTAATCTTCGAGGGTGACGAACTTATACAGTGCCGCCACGACAATCGGTTGAGTCATGGGTGTTCTCTCCAGGTGGCTACCCTCGTAAGGGGTGAACCGGATGCAAAAAAAACGCGCCGGCTGAGCGGCGCGCTGCGGATTCTAGCAAATGCGGGGTGTCAGAGACACCCGCGTATCAGCCATGCCCGCCGGCGCAGGTCGGCGAGGCCGGGGCTGCGTCGATTTTCGCCCATTCTTCGGGCGTGTAGGTATGCAGCGCCAGCGCATGAAATTCGCTCATCAGGTCACCCAGGGTGGCGTAGACCTTCTGGTGGCGCTTGACGCGGTTAAGCCCCTCGAACTGCTGGCTGACCAGCACGGCCTTGAAGTGGGTCTGCAACCCACGGCTGTGCATATGGCTTTCATCCAGCACGCTCAAATGCTCCGGGGCCAGGGCGGCGAGCGCCGTTTCGATACGCTGTTGCATGGTCATTCCTGCTTACTTCTTCTTCGCCGGTGCGGCAGCTTTTGGCGTCAGCTCGTTGGTCATGTCTTCCAACAGCTTGTTGACTACCGGCACGGCGCTTTCCAGCTTGGCCTGGGTCATCTGGGCCGATTGCTGGGTCAGTTGCGGCATTTTTTCCAGGACTTTCTTGCCCAGTGGCGACTGGTAGAAGGCAACCAGGTCCTTGAGCTCGGATTCGCTGAAGTTGGTGGTGTAGAGCTTGACCATGTCCGGCTTCAGCTTCGGCCAGCCGATGGCCTGGTCCAGGGCGGCGTTGGCCTTGGCCTGGTAGCTGTCCAGTACGGACTGCTTGGCGGCAGGCGCCTTGGTCTGTTCGAAACGCTGGGCGAACATTTGCTGCACTTGCATGTACACCGGGGTACCCAGCTTGTCGGCATGGGCCAGGGTAAGGAAGGCTTCGGCACTGGCGTTGTGGCTGGCGGTATCGGCAAAAACCTGGCCGCTGGCGCAAACCAGAGCAACCGCGGTACAGATGGCACGAAGACGAGTCATCGAGTTTCCTTTTCTAGCAGGCGAGGTAAGACCCCAAGGGCGCCCATTCTGCGCCTAAAAAACGCTGCGGCTCAACCCCGGGCCTTACCGGGCGCGGATTGCAGTGAATGAATCCGATGAAAAGTCTTTTAGGGAACCCCCCAGGCCGATCAGGGCCTAAACTGCGCAAACGAACCTGAAGGAGAGTGCCCGATGAGCCGTATCGAAACCGACAGCCTGGGAGACGTGGAAGTCCCGGATGACGCTTACTGGGGCGCCCAGACCCAACGTTCGCTGGTGAATTTCGCCATCGGCGAGCAGCGCATGCCCCTCGCGGTACTGCACGCACTGGCCCTGATCAAGAAGGCCGCCGCCCGGGTCAACGACCGCAACGGCGACCTGCCCGCCGACATCGCCCGCCTGATCGAACAGGCCGCCGACGAAGTGCTCGATGGCCAACATGATGACCAGTTCCCACTGGTCGTCTGGCAAACCGGCAGCGGCACCCAGAGCAACATGAACGCCAACGAGGTCATCGCCGGCCGCGCCAACGAGCTGTCGGGCAAGCCCCGTGGCGGCAAGAGCCCGGTACACCCCAACGATCATGTGAACCGCTCCCAAAGCTCCAACGACTGCTTCCCTACGGCCATGAGCATTGCGGCGGTGCAAGCGGTGCACCAGCAATTGTTGCCGGCGATCAATACGCTGTCCGGCGGCCTCGCGGAGTTGTCGGCGCGGCATGCAAAGCTGGTGAAGACGGGCCGCACCCACATGATGGACGCCACGCCGATCACCTTCGGCCAGGAACTCTCGGCGTTTATCGCCCAGCTCGACTACGCCGAACGGGCGATCCGCAGCGCCCTGCCCCAGGTATGCGAGCTGGCCCAAGGTGGCACGGCGGTGGGCACCGGGCTCAATGCCCCCCATGGCTTCAGCGAGGCGATTGCTTCGGAATTGGCCGCCTTGTCCGGCCTGCCCTTCGTCACCGCGCCGAACAAATTCGCCGCACTGGCCGGCCATGAACCGATCGTGACCCTGCACGGCGCCCTGAAAACCCTGGCCGTGGCCCTGATGAAAATCGCCAACGACCTGCGCCTGCTGGGCTCCGGCCCGCGTGCCGGCCTTGCCGAGGTGAAACTGCCGGCCAACGAGCCCGGCAGCTCGATCATGCCCGGCAAGGTCAACCCGACCCAGTGCGAGGCGCTGTCGATGCTGGCCTGCCAGGTGCTGGGCAATGACGTGACCATCGGCATCGCGGCGAGCCAGGGGCATTTGCAGTTGAACGTGTACAAGCCGGTGATCATCCACAACCTGCTGGAATCGATCCGCCTGCTGGCCGATGGCTGCAATAACTTCCAGGAGCACTGCATTGCCGGCCTCGAACCCGACGCCGGGAAAATGGCCGAGCACCTGGAGCGCGGGCTGATGCTGGTCACCGCGCTCAACCCGCACATCGGCTATGACAAGTCGGCAGAGATCGCCAAGAAGGCCTACGCCGAAGGCTTGACCCTTCGGGAAGCGGCGTTGGACCTGGGCTACCTCACCGACGCAGAGTTCGACCAGTGGGTACGCCCGGAAAACATGCTGGGCACCTAAGACGCCATGCGTAGCCGCCGGGCCTTGAGCCCGGCGAGCAACGACGGCGCCAGCGCCACCGCCGCCGACCCCAGCACCACCACCAACGCGCCGAAATAGCCCAGGGCATTGATCTCTTCGGCCTGCACATAGTCCGGCCACAGCCATGCCGCCAACGCCACCGCGACAAAGGTCACCAATGGCGTCAGGGCCAGGGTCGCGCTCACCCGCGAGGCTTCCCAGTGGGCCAGGGCCTCGGCGAATGCACCATAAGCCACCAGTGTGTTCATGCAGCACGCCAGCAACAGCCAGCCTTGCAGCGGGCTCAGTTGCAGGGCCTCCAGCGGATGGGCCCACGGCGTCAGCAGCACGGCGCACGACAGGTAGATCACCATCATCACTTGCAGCGAATTCCACACGGTCAGCAACTGCTTCTGTCCCAGGGCATAGAACACCCAGACCGAAGTCGCCAGCAGGATGGTCAGCACGCCGGCGGTGTAGGCGCCAAGGGACGTCAGCAACTCTTCCAGGCGTTGGTTGAAGAACAGCCCGAAGCCGATGATCAGCACCACCAGGCCCACACACTGCCCGACGCTGAAACGTTCCTTGAACACAAACACGCTGGCGATCATCAGGAAGATCGGGCCCATCTGCACCACCAGTTGCGCGGTGCCGGGGCTGAGCAGTTTCAGGCCCACCAGGTACAACACGTAGTTGCCCACCAGGCCGCACACCGCCATCGCCACCAGCCAGCCGCCCCTGGGGCCGAGCACTTTACGGCTGGGCAGGCGCCTGGTCGCGGCGAGGTACACGAACAGGCAACTGCCGGCCACCATCAGGCGAAACCAGGTGACGGTGATCGGGTCCATGACCTGCAACACTTGCTTGAGCTTGATCGGCAGAATGCCCCAGAGCAGCGCGGTCAGCAGGGTCAGGAGAAAACCGTAGACCCAGCGGCCGGAAGAGATGTGCATGAGTGCCCCAGAAGCCAGAGGAAGTGGAGCGGGCATTCTAGGGGGAAGTGAGCGAATTGGGATACGCCGCCGTTCAAATGTGGGAGGGGCAAGTCGAATCGTCGCACCGCCCCTCCCACACTTATCAGCGCACGGCTTCGAACAGTCCCGTGGCGCCCATGCCGCCGCCCACGCACATGGTGACGATGCCATAACGCACATTGCGTCGTTGCAGCTCACGCACCAGGTGTCCCACTTGCCGCGAGCCGGTCATGCCGAACGGGTGGCCGATGGAAATCGAGCCGCCGTTGACGTTGTACCTGGCGTTATCGATGCCCAGGCGATTGCGCGCATACAGGCACTGCGACGCAAAGGCCTCGTTGAGTTCCCACAGGTCGATGTCCGCCACCTGCAAGCCCCGCGACTTGAGCAGCTTGGGCACCGAGAACACCGGGCCGATGCCCATCTCATCCGGTTCGCAACCGGCCACGGTGAAACCGCGGAAAAACGCCTTGGGCTTGAGCCCCAGTGCCAGGGCTTTTTCCAGGCTCATCACCAGAGTCATCGAGGCACCGTCGGAGAGCTGCGAGGAGTTACCCGCCGTCACCGAGCCGTCTTCGGCAAATACGGGCTTCAACCCAGACAGGCTGGCCAACGTAGTGTCCGGACGGTTGCAGTCATCGCGATCAACCACGCCGTCGAGGATCTGCACGGCACCGGTGTTCTTGTCCTCGACCTTGTACTTGACCGCCATCGGCACGATTTCATCATCAAACAAGCCCTCCGCCTGGGCCTGGGCGGTGCGTTGCTGGCTTTGCAGGGCGTAGAGGTCCTGTTCTTCGCGGCTGACGTCATAACGGCGGGCGACGATTTCCGCGGTCTGGCCCATGGGGAAGTAAATGCCCGGCACCTGCTCCTTGAGCAGCGGGTTGATCAGGTTATCGGTGTTGACGCTTTTCATGGTCAGGCTGATGGACTCGACGCCCCCGGCAACGATGATGTCGCTGCAACCCGACGCGATCTGGTTGGCCGCAATCGCAATCGCCTGCAAGCCCGACGAGCAGAACCGGTTGAGGGTCATGCCCGCCGTACCGGTGCCCAATTGCGACAGCACGGCCACGTTGCGCCCGATGTTGTAGCCCTGGGCGCCTTCGTTGGAACCCGCGCCGACGATGCAATCCTCGACGCTGGCCGGGTCGATGCCGTTGCGGGTCAGCAGTGCGTTGACGCAATGGGCCGCCATGTCATCCGGGCGGGTCTGGTTGAACTTGCCGCGAAAGGATTTGGCCAAGCCGGTTCGCACGCTGTCGACGATCACTACTTCACGCATGGGCTACCTCGATCTTGTCGTTGTGGGGAGATGGATCGAGGATAGATCCAGGCCTGCCCCACCGCGACGATCATTCACCCGGCGTATACAAAAGCATGGTGACGGACATAAACCTGTTGCGGGGCAGGCCTGTTGTGGCAAGCGGGCCGGTTGTGGTGAGCAGGCTTGTTGTAGTCAGCAGGCCTGTTGTGGTGAGGGGGCCTGTTGTGGTGAGCGGGCTTGTTGTGGTGAGCGGGCTTGCCCCGCGCTGGGCTGCGAAGCGGCCCTGACCAAGGCGCCGCGTTATTTCAGGCAGACCTTATTGGCTGGTTTTGGGGCCGCTTCGCGCCCCAGCGCGGGGCAAGCCCGCTCACCACAACAAGCCCGTTTGCCACAACAGGCCTGCTCACCACCACAGGCCCGCTCGCCACAGAGGACTGCATCCTGAACAGCACCAGGCCAGTGGTTATTTCTTTTTCTTCTTGTCGTGCTTGTCGGACTTGGCGAACGCTTCCTCCAGGGCAAGGTTGATGGTGCGCAACACCTTGACCCGCGCCCAGCGCTTGTCGTTAGCCTCCACCAGCGTCCACGGCGAGACCTCGGTGCTGGTGCGGTCGACCATATCGCCCACGGCGGCGCGGTAGTCGTCCCATTTTTCGCGGTTGCGCCAGTCGTCTTCGGTGATCTTGAAGCGCTTGAAGGGGATTTCCTCGCGGGCCTGGAAGCGTTCCAGTTGGGTCTGCTTGTCGATGGCCAGCCAGAACTTGACCACGATCACACCGGCGTCGCGCAGTTGCTCTTCGAAGTCATTGATCTCGCCATAGGCGCGCATCCAGTCGGCCGTGGTACAGAAGCCCTCGATACGCTCCACCAGCACGCGGCCGTACCACGAGCGGTCGAACACGGTGAACTTGCCCCGCGCCGGGATCTTCTGCCAGAACCGCCACAGGTACGGCTGGGCGCGTTCATCCTCGGTGGGCGCGGCAATCGGCACGATGTGGTACTGGCGCGGGTCGAGCGCGGCCGCCACCCGACGGATCGCCCCGCCCTTGCCCGCCGCGTCGTTACCTTCGAAGACCGTCACCAGCGCGTGCTTGCGCATGCGCTTGTCGCGCATCAGGCCGGAGAAGCGCGCCTGCTCGGTAATCAGCTGTTCTTCGTAATCGTCCTTGTCCAGGCTCAAGGTCATGTCGAGGCTGTTGAGCAGGCTCATCTGGTCGACGGCCGAGGGCAAGGGTGCCGGGTTCATGCCGCTGGCCTTGCCCTTGGGCAGCTTCAGGGCGTTCTGCAGGCCTTCGAGCAGGATCTTGCCCACGGTGAGGCTGCGGTAGTTGGCGTCGACGCCTTCAATCACATGCCAGGGCGCGTAATCGCGGCTGGTACGGCGCAGGATGCGCTCGCCGAAATGCACGAACTTGTCGTAGGTCTCGGATTGCTGCCAGTCCAGCGGGCTGATGCGCCAACTGTGCAACGGGTCGTCGGCCAGGGCCTTGAGCCGTGCCTTCATTTGCTTCTTGGACAGGTGGAACCAGAACTTGAAGATCAGCGCGCCTTCATCGCAGAGCATCTTCTCCAGGCGCTCGGCGCCGGCGATGGCCTGGTCGAGCCGCGCATCCTTGATCTCGCCGTGCACCCGGCCTTGCAGCATCTGGCTGTACCAGTTGCCGAAAAAAATGCCCATGCGGCCTTTGGCGGGCAGTTGGCGCCAGTAGCGCCAGGCCGGGGGGCGGGCCAGTTCTTCGTCGGTCTGCTGGTCGAAGGTGCGCACCTCGATCAGGCGCGGGTCCATCCATTCATTCAGCAGTTTGACCGTCTCACCTTTACCGGCGCCTTCGATGCCGTTGATCAGGATGATCACCGGGAAGCGCTTTTGCTGTTGCAACTCGTACTGCACCTCCAGCAAAGCCTCGCGCAGGGCGGGCACTTCGGCCTCAAAGGTGTCTTTGTCGATGGCGTGACCGATTTCGGCAGATTCGAACATGGGCGGCTCCGTTCCAGAAGTGAGCAAGACTAGCGGATTGGGCAACAACGCGCGGGAGGAAATTCCACCTGGGCTTGCCGTGGGTCAATTCAAAGCCTGTTGATCGGCTAGAATGGCCGCCTTGCCTTTACCGAGCCGCCCATGAACCCCGTAACCCACGCCCAGCTCGACTGGGATGATCAAGGTCGCCCGCACTCGCGGGTGTTCGACGACGTGTATTTCTCCGACCAATCGGGCCTGGACGAAACCCGCTATGTGTTCCTGCAACAGAACCGCTTGCAGGAGCGCTTCGCCGCACTGCCGGCGGGCGGGCGGTTGGTGATTGGCGAAACCGGCTTCGGCACCGGCCTGAATTTCCTCTGCGGCTGGCAATTGTTCGAGCAACACGCCGTAGCCGGTGCACGCCTGCATTTTGTCAGCGTGGAAAAGTACCCCCTGAGCCACGCCGACCTGCAACGCGCCCTCGCCCTCTGGCCGGAGCTGGCGCCGTTCGCCGAGCAATTGCTGGCGCACTACATCGCCATCCACCAAGGCTTCCAGCGCCTGGTGCTGGACAACGGCCGCGTCACCCTCACGCTGCTGATCGGCGATGCCCTGGAACAGTTACCGCAACTGGATGCGCAGATCGACGCGTGGTTTCTCGACGGCTTCGCCCCGGCGAAAAACCCCGAGATGTGGAGCGCCGAACTGTTTGCCGAGCTGGCACGCCTGGCGGCCCCGGGCTCGACCATCAGCACCTTCACCAGCACCGGCTGGGTGCGCCGGCTGATCAACGCCGCCGGTTTCAAGATGAAGCGTACGCCGGGCATCGGCCACAAGTGGGAAATCCTGCGCGGGGAGTTTCTCGGCTGGCCGGACGAGACCCCGGCACCGGCCGCCGCCAAGCCCTGGTTCGCCCGCCCCTCCATGCCCAATGGCGAGCGCCGTGCCCTGGTGATCGGCGGCGGCCTGGCCGGCTGCGCCAGCGCGGCCAGCCTGGCGGCGCGGGGTTGGCAGGTCAGCCTGTTGGAGCGCCATGGCGGTCTCGCCCAGGAGGCCTCCGGCAATCCGCAAGGGGTGCTTTATCTCAAGCTGTCGGCACACGGCACGGCGTTGTCGCAGATGATCGTCAGCGGGTTCGGGTACACCCGGCGCCTGCTGGAGCACCTGCAACGCGGCGTGGAGTGGGACGGCTGCGGCGTGCTGCAACTGGCCTTCAATGCCAAGGAGGCCGAACGCCAGGCGCAACTGGCCCAGGCATTCGCCCCGCAGCTGCTGCATCTGCTGGATAAGGCTCAAGCCCAGGCTCGCGCCGGGGTGGGCCTGGAACAGGGCGGGCTGTTTTTCCCCGAAGGCGGCTGGGTGCATCCCCCCGCGCTGTGCCAATGGCAGGCGCGCCAGCCAGGTATCGAGGTGCTGGCCCATCATGAGGTGCTGGACCTGCGCAAGGTCGACGGCCACTGGCAGGCCTGGGACGGTGATCGGCTGCTGGCCAGCGCCCCCGTGGTGGTGCTGGCCGGGGCGGCTGAGGTCAAACGGTTTGCCGCCAGCGCCGAGTTGCCCCTCAAGCGGATTCGCGGGCAGATCACCCGTCTGCCCCAGACCGCCGCCAGCCAGGCCCTGGCCACGGTGGTGTGTGCCGAGGGCTACGTGGCGCCGGCTCGCCTGGGCGAACACACCCTGGGGGCCAGCTTTGATTTCAACAACGATGACCTCACCCCTACCGCCGCCGAGCACGCCGGTAACCTTGAGCTGCTGCAAGAGATTTCCCCGGACCTGGCCCAGCGCCTGCACGCCGCCGACCTTGCCGCAGAGACCCTGGAAGGCCGCGCCGCCTTCCGCTGCACCAGCCCGGACTACTTGCCGATTGTCGGGCCCCTGGCCGACAGCCTGGCGTTCGCCCAGGCCTACGACGCGCTGCGCAAAGACGCCCGCTACACACCGCAGGCTGCCTGCCCGTGGCTGGACGGCCTGTACATCAACAGCGGCCACGGCTCCCGGGGCCTGATCACCGCGCCGCTGTCCGGCGAGTTGCTGGCGGCATGGCTGGACAACGAACCGCTGCCCCTGCCCCGCAGCGTGGCCGAGGCCTGTCACCCGAATCGCTTTGCAGTGCGCGGGTTGATTCGCAGCAACGCTGCAAAAACGACCCCGTAGGCCGCGCTTCAACCTGCCGGTGGCAATTGGCAGGTGCCCAGCTCATCGAGCCTCAACGCCTCCTGGGTCAGGCGTTTGAGCTCGACGAGTTCGGCGCTTTCCCGCGCGCTCTGGATCGCGCCCATCTGGGTGTGATAGTCAGCGTCACCCAAGGTTTCCCTTTGCGCCCACACCGCTTCCATGCGATCGCCAAAAGGCTGGGTCAGGGTGTCGAACGAACCGCCATGGGTGCGCCTCAGGTAACTGCTCCAGAATGGCAGCTTCACCATATAGTTCAGCAGTTGCGGGGAAAGCTCGGCCTCCTTCAACTGCGCTTCGGCAACCTCCAGCATGTGCTCGGTCACCCCGGCCAGGCTGGCAAAGCGCATATGCCGGGGCTGCCCGGGCAAATGAAAGCGCTCCACCAGCCCGGTGCGATAAGCCAGGCTGACCTCCAGCGGGTCGAGCATCGGATGCTCGGCGCTGTGTCGGCTGGCCATGGACTCCAGGCGGTCGAGACGAAACAAGCCCCTGGCCAACCTGAGCAGCGGCTTGGCCGTGACCCTGCCGCCCTCCACCCGCTGCGAGGCCTCGTGGATTTCAACCAGCACCTCCAGGTCGCTGAAGCTCACGGCAGCGGCGTCATCACAGTTCAACGGCGTGGCCGCGCGCTCGAAAATCTCGGCCCGCAGTCGGGTATCGGCAGCGGCCGCCTCCAACACGCGCCAGATGCGGCGGTTCATGTCCTCGCGCACGTGGCTGGTGTCGGCGGCGCCCCCCAGGCCGGCCAGCAATTTGAACAGGCCGTCGGAGCCGGGCTCATCCTTGAGCCCCTGCCAGGTCTCGGCCTTTTCGGCGAAGTGTGTCGCGTATTCATCGCCCAGCCACAGCTCCCGGGCGGTCTGCTCGTTGAGTCGCGCAATGTCATCCTCAACGAAGCCCATGCCCACGCCGATGGTGTCCCGGTAACGGTTCAAGGCCTGACGAGTGCTGGCGTCCAGAGGGTTATGCCGCACGTTGATGACTTCGGTGTGCTCACGCGGCGCATTGAACAACCATGCCGGCAAACTGGCGATGTCATTGTCCCGCAGGTCGAGTTGCTCCAGGTACGGAACGCGGGTAAAGCCGGTGGGCAGACTGGTCAGCCGGCAGTTGCGCAGCATCAGGTTGCGCAATTCGAACATCTTGTTGACGACGGGCGGGTCCACCAGGGGATTGTTGCTCAGGTCGAGCACGACCAGGCTCTTCAGGTCCGCGAGTTTGGTGCGGGTGTACTCGGTCAGTTGCAGGTGGTTATCGGCCATGTACAGCTGCCTGAGCCACGGCATGTGCTGGAGCACTTCCGGCAGCCGCGTCAGCCGATTGCCGTTCAACGCCAGGCTGCGCAGCCCCTTGAAGTGCTTGAGGAAATACGCAACGTCATCGTTGAGCCCCATGCGTTTCAATGACAATTGCCGGACATGCTCGAACTGCACGTGCGCCGGCAAGGTCGGCAACGCCCCGATGGCCATGCCGTCCAGGGACAGGCTCGGCACTTTCTGATGGTGTTCATCCGGCGCCAGCGACGCATATTGCCAACAACGCTCGATGGCCCGAGCGGCCTGGTGTCGCGCCAGGCGGTAGTCTTGCAGCGCAATGTCCGAGTAGGGCTGCGCCGGTTTGTCCTTGGCCCACAGCCTCAACGCCCGCTGCAGTGCCTCATAGTGCTGCTCAAGGGTGCGCACGGCTTTGGCCCGGGACAGGTGATCGGTGCCCAAGTCCTGCAGGAAGGTCGACAGGCGCCGGTCATCGAATAACGGGAAGAGTTTGCGAGCCTTGCGCATCAAGCCCGCAGGCTGTGGAGGCGGCGCAGGCGGCGAGCCTTGCACGCACGACAGGGCCGGCTCCTCGGGTACCGCGCGCTCGGGCCATAAGTAACGGCCGATGCGATTGCGTTCATCCTGCGCCTTGCCAATCAATGCATGCCGCAGCTGGCTGGCCCTGCCGCTCGCGGTCAGGCGCAGCGCGTCGCGTTGGGCGGCAGGCAAACTGTTGAGCAACGCCTCGTAGAAACCTTCCGACCCGCCGGCCAACGCGCCCAAGGCCTTACCTTGCCCATCGTGGGCGCGAAAGCCCTTGGCCGACTGCACCACGATGCGCCTCATATCAGCGTCTGCGTGGCCCACCTGGCCCAGGACAGTGCCCTGTACGCTTTCGCGGCGTACCTGCAAGAACAGATCCCCGGGCCAGCCTGGAACCCGTTGCAGCAACCCGGTGGCCACGCGCCGTGTCGCATCGGTGGCCAGCTCCGGCAAGTACAGGCCGGCCAGGGCGGCGTCTTCCTCCAGCGCTTCCAGGGCTTCCCGGGCCCATTGGCTGACCCGCAGCGGCACACGCCCGGTATGACGCAAGTGCCAGCGCTCCGCCGTGGAGGCCTGGGTCATGACCTCCCAGGCCACCCGGATCGGCAATTGCGGCAAGCGCTGCTTGAGCTGGCCGTGATCGGTCTGATCGATGAAATCGGCATCCATGCGCAGCCGCTCATAGACCGCCTGATGCATGGTCTTGAGCGAGGCGGTGAGACGCCGCGCCAGGGCCGCTTGCGCTTCGTCGGCGTGGAAGGTGCCCCCGAGCAATTGCGCGGTTTCCTCGGGGTCGAGGGCGGCCAGCAAGGTGGGCAGGATCTGTCCGTTCCGCAGTTGTTGCGTGGTGAGGTGGATGCTCAAGTCCTCGTAATCGAACGGCGCGGTATCTGGATGGCGCTCAAGCAGGTAGCCCTCGTCGTCGAGCAGTTCGAAAAAACGCCCACGGGGCCACCCGTCCATCAGCGGCAGGGCCAGCATCTGTACACGGGTGGTGGCCGCATTAAGCGGGGCTTGATGCTCCATTTGCCAGATCAGGTCGCGAACCCCCTGGTTCAGCTTGAACCGCAGCGCACAATCGCGCAGCCGCTCCGGCAGCGGCAGGTTCTGCCTGGCCAGTTGCTGCAAACGCGGCAAGGTCGAGCCGGTGATAGCGGCGATATCCTTCAGGTGTCCGGCCGGGAAAACGCTGAGACTGGGGTCCAGCCGCCCCAGGATATAGTCAGGGCTGCGCCATTCATCCGCCTGCTCGAACGAGAACTGCCAGCCGCCCTGGTAGTTGTGGGTCAAGGGCGGCCGATAGGCCGAATCCCGCTGCGGATGCCGGGCTCGCCAGCGCCCGGTGCGGGCGTCAAAGACAATCGAATACAGCGCCCCGTCGACATTCACATAGGACTGGCCATTGAGCTGGTAGACCCCACGGGGGCTGGCCACTGTGCCTTCGAGCGAGACGGTGTGGCGATACGGCTCGGTACGACTGCGCCATAAGCGCGTGGACTTGTCGGGCAGCCGCACGGCTTCGAGGCTGTCGTAGAACCCCGCCGCCGACGGTGTGGTTCGCCACAGCCGGCCCACGACTTTTGTACCCGCGGCGAACAACGCCATGGCAGCGAGGTTTTCCGCGATGTTCGTCAGGTGCCTGAGGGCGCCGAGCTTGTCATGGTGCAGCCAGTCATCCACCCCCTCGAACACCTCGCCAAGCAACTGCCCAACGGCCACGCCGGTCATCAGTTGGCCCACCACCGGTACCACGAACCCGGCGACGTTGAGCACCGTCAAGCCGACATCCAGGTAATCCTGGATACGCTTGCGACGCGCGTCGTCATCGGCCTGGGCATTGGGAACCGCCAATACCTGCGCATCCAGCTGGATCTTGCCAACGCAGGTATTGAAAAAGAATGTCGACAACTTGCCTGTGACCGGGAGCGGCGTCACCCGCACGACGATTGCCTCCTGGTCAAAACGCTCGAAAAAACCGAAACGCTCGGACTCGTCCAGGTAACCCTTGAAGAAATCACGATAGGTACTGACGTGAAGCTTGAGGGTGAGGTAGAGCTTGAAATGCTCCAGTGATTCATAGCGGTACCACGGCCGCACGGGCTCGTTGGGCATATACACCACGATCGGGCCGCTGGAGAACCCTTCGGCCGATGCACTGGAAAACACCAATACCCCCCACAGGCAGGCGCCGTCGATGTTCAGGCCTTGCCAGGTCAGCGGCTGCTGGTTGAACCACAATTGCCGGATGTCCCTGGCGGGCATATCCGCCTTGACCAGACCCAGCAGCAACGCGCGGGTCGGTGCATCGATATCGCCCTTGGCATGGGCCAGATGCAGGTCGATCTGCATGTCCACGCAGCGGGATTGGCCGACCTGCGCCACCGAAGGATTGAAGTCCTGGTCGGGTGCCACCAGGTTGAACACTTCGCGCACATGGGTCTGATAGGCCTCTCCCAGGTTCAGCTCGCGGCAGTAGCCGATAAAGGCCTGGGCGCTGAGGGTTTGCGCAACTTGGCGCATGGGGCCGATGCGCACCACGGCAGTGGTCGGCGAGCCGCCTGGCTCGGCAGCCGCCTGGGAGAAATTCTGCATGGCCGCTTGCAGCAGGCTGTGCTTCTCCAGATTGACGGTCTCAATCATCTGGCCGCCCAGGTCCTGGCTGACACCGCTGAACGAGCGCCGGGGGATTTCCAGGGTGTCGTTTTCGATGTCCAGGCCCCCATGCCCCTTGTCGTCCAGGAATGCCCTGAGCCGTCCGGCACAGAATTTATCCAGCGGTTGCAGACGGTTCAGCAATCGGTGCAGGGTTTCACGGGGGCGCTCGCTGTCGGCATACGCCTGCTCGATGGCCTGCAGTACATGGGAGTCGGCCTTGACCAACCAGGCCGGCAGCGTGTCGTGCAAGACCTGCGCTTTATCCAGGTCGCCGGTGATATTCAGCAGGGCCGCCATCAATTGGTCGTGGGGCACCGGCTCGAGCGCCTGGGTCAAATCAGTGGTTTGCGTCATTCGCAATGTTCCTTTATCGCGTTGAACAATGACGCCAGACGATAAGCGCTGCGATCGCGCAAAAGGGTTCAAATAGCTGCAGGATCAGCCCTCGTAACCGTCGATTTTTTGCATCTCACCTCGACTTAAGTACCGCCCCTTTCACCCACGCCGCACAGGCTGCTGGGGTGTTCCGAATGGGGGGCGGCGGTTTGCCATATAACTTATTGATCTAAAACTCCGCGTATAGCCTCGGGTCAGTCCCTAGGTACCCGCCCTTTTGGTGCGGGTCTTTCTATCCCTCCCCAACGGAAAAACCGGTAAGGAACCTATGTGCGGATTAGCTGGCGAGTTACGTTTCGATCACCAACCTGCGGACCTCGCAGCGGTGGAGCGAATTACCCATCATTTGGCCCCACGTGGCCCTGACGCGTGGGGCTTCCATGCCCAAGGGCCGATTGCCCTGGGTCATCGGCGCCTGAAAATCATGGACCTGTCGGACGGCTCCGCCCAACCGATGGTCGACGCCCAACTGGGCCTGTCCCTGGCGTTCAACGGCGCGATCTATAACTTTCCGGAATTGCGCCAGGAGCTTGAAGCCCTCGGCTACGCGTTCTATTCCGGCGGCGACACCGAAGTGCTGCTCAAGGGCTACCACGCCTGGGGCGAAGCGCTGCTGCCCAAGCTCAACGGCATGTTTGCCTTTGCCGTCTGGGAGCGCGATGCCCAGCGCCTGTTCATCGCCCGTGACCGTCTCGGCGTGAAGCCGTTGTACCTGTCGCGCACCGGCCAGCGCCTGCGCTTTGCCTCGGCCTTGCCGGCGCTGCTCAAGGGCGGTGATATCAACCCGATCCTAGATCCGGTGGCGCTCAATCACTACTTGAATTTCCATGCCGTCGTGCCTGCTCCGCGCACCTTGCTGGCGGGCATTGAAAAACTGCCGCCGGCCTCCTGGATGCGCATCGATGCCGAAGGCAACACCGAGCAGAAAACCTGGTGGACCCTGCCCTACGGCCCCCATGAAGATGAAAAAAACCTGAGCCTGGAAGACTGGACCGACCGCGTGTTGGACAGCACCCGCGAAGCCGTGGCCATCCGTCAACGGGCCGCAGTGGATGTCGGCGTACTGCTTTCCGGCGGCGTCGACTCGAGCATGCTCGTCGGCCTGCTGCGTGAAGTGGGCGTGCAGGACCTGTCGACCTTCTCCATCGGTTTTGAAGACGCCGGTGGCGAGCGTGGCGACGAGTTCCAGTATTCGGACCTGATCGCCAAGCACTACGGTACCCGTCATCACCAACTGCGCATTGCCGAACACGAGATCATCGAACAACTGCCGGCGGCGTTCCGCGCCATGAGCGAGCCGATGGTCAGCCATGACTGCATCGCCTTCTACCTGCTGTCGCGGGAAGTGGCCAAGCATTGCAAGGTGGTGCAGAGCGGCCAGGGCGCCGATGAGTTGTTCGCCGGTTACCACTGGTACCCGCAGGTCGACGGCGCGAGCGACCCGTATGCGGCTTATCGCGAGGCGTTCTTCGACCGCAGCTACGATGATTACGCCGCCACCGTCGCACCGAAATGGCTGACCGCCAACGACGCCGCCGGCGACTTCGTGCGCGAGCATTTCGCGATGCCCGGCGCGGACGCCGCCGTGGACAAGGCCCTGCGCCTAGACAGCACGGTGATGCTGGTGGATGACCCGGTCAAACGCGTCGACAACATGACCATGGCCTGGGGCCTGGAAGCGCGCACGCCCTTCCTCGACTACCGCCTGGTGGAACTGTCGGCCCGTGTACCGGGTAAATTCAAATTGCCCGACGGTGGCAAGCAGGTGTTGAAAGAGGCCGCGCGCCGGGTGATTCCGAGCGAAGTCATCGACCGCAAGAAAGGCTACTTCCCGGTACCGGGCCTCAAGCACTTGCAGGGCGACACCCTGAATTGGGTGCGCGAACTGCTGCTGGACCCAAGCCAGGATCGCGGCCTGTTCAACCCGGCCATGCTCGACCGCCTGCTCACCGACCCGCAGGGTCAATTGACCCCGTTGCGCGGCTCGAAGCTGTGGCAACTGGCCGCGCTGAACCTGTGGCTCAGCGAACAAGGAATCTGATTGATGAAACCCCATGCAGCGGCTTACAGCCAACGCTTGTTGAAGGGCCAGGCGCCGACCTACGAGCGCCTGCAAGCGCGTCTGGCCGAAGATGGCAGCCCATTGGCCGCCGAGCCGATCGCCGTGCATTGCGGCTGGGGCCGGTTGTTGATCGGCCATACCTTCCCGGACCCGGCGAGCCTGGCCCAGGAACTGCTCAACGAACAGCCCGGCGAGCGCGATATCGCGCTGTATGTGGCCGCGCCCCAGCAGATCCTCGGCATAGATCCGCAGCAGTTGTTCCTCGACCCATCCGACACCCTGCGCCTGTGGTTCAGCGACTACCGCCCGGCCACCCGTGTGTTTCGCGGCTTTCGGATTCGCCGGGTGCAGAGCGAGGCCGATTGGCTGGCGGTCAACCAGTTGTATCAAGGCCGCGGCATGCTGCCGGTCGACGCCGAACGCCTGACACCGCGCCATGAAGGCGGCCCGGTGTACTGGCTGGCCGAGGACGAAGACAGTGGCGCGGTGATCGGCAGCGTGATGGGCCTCAATCACCAGAAAGCCTTCCACGACCCGGAAAACGGTTGCAGCCTGTGGTGCCTGGCGGTCGACCCGCTGTGCACACGCCCCGGTGTGGGCGAAGTGCTGGTGCGCCACCTGGTGGAGCACTTTATGAGCCGTGGCCTGAGCTATCTCGACCTGTCGGTGCTGCACGATAATCGCCAGGCCAAGAACCTCTACGCCAAGCTCGGCTTCCGTGCCCTGACCACCTTTGCGATCAAGCGCAAGAACGGTATCAACCAGCCGCTGTTCCTCGGCCCCGGACCCCAGGCGGGGTTCAACCCGTATGCGCGGATCATTGTCGAAGAGGCCCATCGACGCGGCATCGATGTGCAGGTGGATGACGCCGATGCCGGTTTGTTCACCCTCAGCCATGGTGGCCGCCGCGTGCGCTGCCGCGAGTCGCTGAGCGACCTGACCAGCGCGATCAGCATGACCCTGTGCCAGGACAAGAGCCTCACCCACAAGGTGTTGAAAGCCGCGGGTTTGAAACTGCCTGCGCAACAACTGGCGGGCAGCGCCGATGACAACCTGGAGTTCCTCGACGAACACCAGCGCGTCGTGGTCAAGCCGCTCGATGGCGAGCAAGGCCAGGGCGTGGCGGTGGATCTGCAGAGCATTGAAGAGGTGCAGCAGGCAATCGAAGCCGCGCGCCAGTTCGACAGCCGCGTGTTGCTGGAGAGCTTCCACCAAGGCCTGGACCTGCGCATCCTGGTGATCGGCTTCGAGGTGGTCGCCGCTGCGATTCGCCGCCCTGCCGAAGTGACCGGTGACGGCCAGCATTCCATTGGTGCGCTGATCGAGGCCCAGAGCCGACGCCGGCAGGCGGCCACCGACGGCGAAAGCAAAATCCCCGTGGATGCAGAAACCGAACGCACCCTGCACGCCGCCGGCTACGACTACAGCAGCATCCTGCCCCGTGGCCAGACCCTGGCCGTGCGCCGCACCGCCAACCTGCACACCGGCGGCTGCCTGGAGGACGTCACCGCGATCCTCCATCCCACCCTGGTGGACGCCGCCGTGCGCGCCGCCCGCGCCCTGGATATCCCCATGGTGGGCCTGGACCTGATGGTGGCTGCGGCCGATCAACCCGAGTACGTCTTTATCGAAGCCAACGAACGGGCCGGCCTGGCCAACCATGAACCGCAGCCGACGGCGGAGAAGTTTGTGGACCTGCTATTCCCCCATAGCCAGCCGACAGCTCAATAACCCTGTGGTGAGCGGGCTTGCCACAACAAGCCCCTTGGCCACAACAGCCCCACTGGCCAAAGAATTTCACTTATTTCATCAGGAGTCTTCATGAGCCGAACCATCCCCGAACCGGACCTCAACTACCTGCAAAAAGTCCTGCTGGAAATGCTCGCCATTCCCAGCCCCACCGGGTTTACCGACACCATCGTGCGCTACGTCGCCGAACGCCTGGAAGAGCTGGGCATCCCGTTTGAAATGACCCGGCGCGGCACGATTCGCGCCACCCTCAAGGGCCAGAAAAACAGCCCCGACCGTGCGGTGTCCGCGCACCTGGACACCATCGGCGCCGCCGTGCGCGCGATCAAGGACAACGGCCGCCTGACCCTCGCGCCCGTCGGCTGCTGGTCGAGCCGCTTTGCCGAGGGCAGCCGCGTCAGCCTGTTTACCGACAACGGTGTGATCCGTGGCAGCGTGTTGCCGTTGATGGCCTCCGGGCACGCGTTCAACACCGCCGTGGATGAAATGCCGGTGAGCTGGGACCATGTGGAATTGCGCCTGGATGCCTACTGCGCCACCCGCGCCGATTGCGATTCCCTGGGGATCGGCATCGGTGACTACGTGGCGTTCGACCCCTTGCCCGAGTTCACCGAGAGCGGGCATATCAGTGCCCGCCACCTGGACGATAAAGCCGGCGTCGCCGCGCTGTTGGCTGCGCTCAAGGCCATCGTCGACAGCGGCGAACCGTTGTTGATCGACTGCCACCCGCTGTTCACCATCACCGAGGAAACCGGCAGCGGCGCCGCGGCGGCTTTGCCCTGGGATGTGAGTGAGTTTGTCGGTATCGATATCGCCCCGGTCGCCCCCGGCCAGCACTCCAGCGAGCACGCGGTCAGTGTGGCCATGCAGGATTCCGGCGGGCCGTATGACTATCACCTCTCCCGCCACCTGCTGCGCCTGGCCTCGGATAACGACTTGCCCGTGCGCCGCGACCTGTTCCGCTATTACTTCAGCGATGCCCATTCGGCGGTGACGGCCGGCCACGACATCCGCACCGCGCTGCTGGCGTTCGGTTGCGATGCGACCCATGGTTATGAGCGCACCCATATCGACAGCCTGGCGGCGCTGAGCCGGCTGTTGGGCGCGTATATCCTCAGCCCGCCGGTGTTCGCCAGTGACGCACAACCGGCCCAGGGCTCACTGGACCGGTTCAGCCATCAGATCGAGCACGAAACGCAGATGGAGAGCGACACGCGTGTGCCGTCGGTGGACAGCCTGGTCGGCCAGAAGTCCTGACGCTGGCAACTGCGGTCCCGGCGCAGTAGGATCGCCGGGATCCATCATCTGAGGCTTGTATGCTGATTCCCTACGATGCACTTGAAGTCGACACCCTGACCCGCCTTATCGAAGACTTCGTGACCCGCGACGGCACCGACAATGGTGACGACACGCCCCTGGAAACCCGCGTGCTGCGGGTGCGCCAGGCGCTGACCAAGGGCCAGGCGCTGATTGTGTTCGACCCGGACAGCGAGCAGTGCCAGTTGATGCTCAAGCACGATGTGCCCAAGCATCTGTTCGACTGACTCAGGGGTTGGTGGCGGTTTGGGATTGCGGGGTTTGACGCTTGAGGATCTTTTGGTGGACCTCGGCACGATGGACATGCACCCCGACGGGCGCAACAACACCAAATTTCACCTGATTACCATTCAGCTCGAGAATGCGCACGGTGATGTCATCACCGATAGCGATGATTTCGCCTACGGCGCGGCTTAAGACCAGCATGGCGGTTGTCCTTATTGAATGACAGGACCCCGACCATGCGCGCTGGGTGTGGGCGCAGCAATGCCTCGCGGCAAAATCAGGCAACGCCTACACATGCAGGTAAATTGCCTGACAGACTACCGCCTGATCAGCCCTTAACAGCCTGTGCCTTGGCGCGCATCCTGTCGGCCATGGTGGTCATTTCGTCATAGAGCAACTGCGGGTTCTTCTGCTTCAAGGCCCACGCCATCCGCCCCTGCTCATGGGGCAGGATCATGAATTCGCCCTGCGCCACACGCTGGTAGATGTAGTCGGCAATGTCCGCCGCCGAGATCGGCGAACTCTCCAACAACTTGCCTACCTGCGCCTTCATCGCCGGTGTGGGCCCACGGAAAGAATCCAACAGGTTGGTCTGGAAGAACGACGGGCACACCACGTGCACGCCGACTTCCTGCTGCTTGAGCTCCACCAGCAAACTCTCCGACAGCGCCACCACACCGGCCTTGGCCACGTTGTAGTTGCTCATGGCCGGCCCCTGCATCAGGGCCGCCATCGAGGCGATGTTGATGATGCGGCCCTTGCTCTTTTCCAGCAGCGGCAGGAACGCCTTGCAGCCCTTGACCACGCCCATCAGGTTGATTGCGATCTGCCAGTCCCAGTCCTCCAGCGACAACTCGGCAAAGAAGCCGCCCGAGGCTACGCCGGCGTTGTTGACGATCACATCGATGCCGCCCAGCTTCACTTCGCAGGCCTGGGCAAACGCCGTGAGCTGGCTGTAGTCGCGCACGTCGCAGCGCTGGATAAAGCCATCGCCACCGGCTTCACGCACGCGCTTCAGGGTGTCCTGCAAGCCTGGCTCGCTGACGTCCGACAAGGCCAACTGCCAACCCTCGCGGGCCCAGCGCAGAGCGATTTCACGACCCAGGCCGGACCCGGCGCCAGTGATCATCATGCGATTTTGCATAGGAAGTAGCCTTGTGGTTCACAGAAGAAGTGATCGGCAGTGTAGCGAAGGTTTTTCCTGCACCCACGCACCATCAGAGTGATGAATGCCCCAGGCAAACCGTGGGCCGGGTCGGATACCTGCCGTCCGCCTAAGTTCAATGTTTTTCAACTAATAAGTGCTGGATGAGCGCGAATTAAAAGAAATAAGCGACTGACCGAAATGCTTTAAAAAAACATGGAATTTTCTGCGAAGCACCAGAGTCGGAGTAGTTAAGGCGTCTGTAATTAACTCTGCAGGCCTATCGTTAAACAACCGGTCTTTGCAGAAAGACAATAAGGAAAAAACCATGAGCCTCATTCTGATCATTATCTTGATCCTCCTGCTGGTCGGCGGCCTGCCGGTATTCCCGCACTCGCGTAATTGGGGTTATGGCCCGTCGGGTATCCTCGGTGTGGTGCTGGTGGTGCTGCTGGTCCTGTTGTTACTGGGCCGGATATAACCGCTCCGCGGTAATAACGAAGCAAAAAAAAGAGGCCTTGAAAAAGGCCTCTTTTTTATTGCCGGTTAATTAGTCCGGCTTACCGTTTACAACGCCTGCGGTGTTATCCAGCAAACTCTTGGTCGCGGTTTGCAGGAACGCTTCGAGTTTCTGCTTGAGTGCAGCCTCGTCCGGCGATTCGGCAATCACTTTACCGCTCGGGTTGGCGCCCAGTTCGTATTGCCACAGCTTCGGTGGCATTTCCTTGGGCAGTACCAGAATACGGTCTGCGGTGACCAGGGCCACGGTCTGGTCGCTGCCCGATGGCTTGATCACGCCAAAGCCCTTGTCGCCTTCCGGCAGGTTCAGCAGGTCGCGGCCCCAGCATTGGTGCAGGGTGTCACCACCCAGGCGGCCCATGATGGTCGGCACGATGTCGATCTGGGTGCCCACGGTGTGGTCACGCTCGCCGAACTTCTCCTGCACGCCCGGTGCAATCATCAGCATCGGTACGTTGAAGCGACCCAGGTCCATCTCGGTGATCTGCTGTTCGTTGCCGAAGCCATGGTCGCCCACGATCACGAACAGGGTTTCCTTGAAGTACGGCTCCTTGCGGGCCTTCTCAAAGAACTGGCCCAGGGCCCAGTCGGAGTAACGCATGGCCGTCAAATGCTCGTTGAGGCTGCCACGGTCGGTGACTTTCTCCACCGGCAATGGCGTCGGCAACGCGTACGGCGTGTGGTTGGACAGGGTTTGCAGGAGTGCGTAGAACGGCTTGCCGCCTTCACGGGCCTTCAACTCTTCCAGGCCACGGTTGAACATGTCCTGGTCGGACACGCCCCAGGTCGGGTCGGAGAACACCGGGTCGACGAAGTCGTTGCGGCCGATGAAGTTGGTCATGCCCTGGTTGCTGAAGAAGCCCGACTGGTTGTCCCAGGCGAAGTCGCCGTTGTAGACATACACGTCGTTGAAATCACGGGCGCTGAGCAACTGTGGCAGGCCCGACAGCTTATGGCTGCCTTCCGGGGTCTGCATCAGGTATTCAAAGCCTGGCAGGTTCGGGAAGCAGGCCATGGTGGCGAACATACCCTGGTGGGTATGGGTGCCGTTGGAGAAGAAACGGTCGAACAGCAGGCCTTCCTTGGACAGTTTGTCGAAGGATGGCGTGATGTTGCCGGGACGCCCCAAGGCGCCGACCGAGTGACCGGCGAAGCTTTCCATCAGGATCACGACCACGTTCTTGATCGGCAGGGTCTTCTCGGCCGGCGGCGTGTAGTCGCGGCGTACGGCGGCGATGTCGGTATCGACCAGTTTTTCCTGTGGCAGCACCAGCATGTCACGCACGGTCTGGGTGGCCAGCGGCTGGTCCAGGGTCGCCTTCCAGATGTTGGAGCGGTCCTCACCGAACCGGGCCTTGGCCGCCGCGATCAGCGACAAGGTGCCATTGAGGCCCAACTGGTTGGCGAAGTTCGAATCGGTGGTGTACACATCGCCCCAACGCAGCGGCGGGCCCTGGCGCAGGGTGCCACGGGCGGCAACCACGGCGATCAGCAGGCACACGACGAACACCGCGATGCGGCTGTACCACGGCGCCACCTGGCGCGTGCCGATGCTGCCACCACTGAACGGGCCACGTGGGCGCGTGGCGCGGTCGGCGCCTTTGAACGCGATGCTCAGGATCAGCGTGCCCACGGCCCAGGCCAGCAGGTAGCGCACCACCGGGAAACCGTACCAGAGCATGCTCATCACGGTTTTCGGGTCTTCCTTCACATACTGGAAGACCAGGCCGTTGAGGCGCTGGTGGAACTCGCGGTAGAAGTCCATCTCCATCAAGCCCAGGAACAGGGCGATGCTGGACGCAAGGGTCAGCCAGAAGCGGAATAACCCACGCGCGGCCATGGCCCGTACGCTGAACAGTGCCAGCAGCAGCGGGATCAGCAGGTAGACCACCAGGCGGATGTCAAAACGCAGGCCGTTGGCGAACGCTTCAAGGAAGGTCGAGGCCGGCGTGTCGAGGATCATCTCGCGGTTGTAGACCAGCAGCGCCAGGCGCAGCAGGGAGAACATCACCATCATGACCAGTGCGCAGAGCAGCGTGTACGCCAGATGGGATTTGACGGTCGGTTGCAGCAGGCGATTAGAAGCTCGCTGCTGACTCAGGGCGTCCGGGTTTGCCATGTCGTTTCAGGACCCATTGGAAGTTTAAGTGACGAAGTAATGCAGTGGCGCGAATGGTGCCCGATCAATGCCATCAAGGCTATTAATTACTGAACGAGCACCGCTGCGCCGCCTTTAAAAGCACCTGAGGCAGGGCCTTGGCAGGGAGAGATAGAGCCGGCGGATTGTCTTGGATAAGATGTGAAAATTGTGTGCAGCGAATATTTCGATACACAAAATACAGCGAAGATACGAGCAAGTACCGTAGCAGCTGCCGAGCCTCGGCGAGGCAGCTGCTACAAGGAGGGAGCAGGGATCAGATCCGCACGTTACCGCGCGGCCCGGCGATAGCCCAGATGATCAGGCCCAGTACCGGCAGCAGCAGGATCAACAGGATCCACAACACCTTGGCCCCGGTGCTTGCGCCGCTTTTGAACACATTGATGATCGCCCAGATATCCAGCGCCAGGATGATCAAGCCGATCAGGCTGTTAAAAGTGGAACCCATGGTGTCGCTCCTAAGTGAGGGCATGCCCTTGTAGGATAGCCAGCCCTGGCCGGGGTTCCGTTTTATTTCAGACGTGCACGGCGACCTTCAGCGCTTCCAGGGATGGCTCGGCCTGGATGCCGACTTCGGCACACAACGCCAGCACGCGCGGCAGGTCATTGCCGAACACCAGCACCGCCTGGATCTCGTCGTCCAGCAACTGGCTGAAGTTGAGCAGCACATAACCGCCGTCTTCCGGGCTCAGGGCGCTCATCTGGATCTGGATACGGTTCAGGGCGGTGAGGCCGTCAGTCTTGGCCAGTTGCTTGGGTTTGAGGTTGAACGCCACACCCGGTCCGAACGACGCGACGATCTGCGCAAACAGGTCGCCATAGGTATCGGCCTGGAACAGCACGGTATCCGGCAGGCTGCCGACTACCACCCACTCCCCCAGCGGGATCGGAAAGCTGTCGTCGTAGTTGATATCCGGGTTGGCGGCCAGGAAGGCCGCCGGGTCGGCGTAGGCCTGGGCGGCCTCTTCGGCGATGCGCGCCACCTCGTCCGCGCCCATGACCCCGGCGCTGATTTTGCTGATAAGTTCGACGAGGGCGGTTTTCATGGGGTGATCCTGTAGCGGGCTGGTTTTTGAGGGCGCACAGCCTACACCAGTTTCTCCAACTGCGCCGCCGTGTCCTTAGCCCCCATGGTCTGCGCCGCCGCCAGCGCAGTCGCGCCCTGGGCATCGGTGGCCTTGGGGTTGGCGCCTTGGCTGAGCAGGTAGTCGACCATGTCGACGCGGTTGAACATGGCGGCCATCATCAACGCAGTACGCCCGTCGGACGAGGCGGCCTCGATCGGCGTGCCCCCTTCAATCAGCGCCTTGACCACCGGCAAGTGGCCCTTGAACGCCGCGCCGGCGATGGGCAACTGGTTCTTGTCATTGGCGATCAGCGGGTCGGCCTTGAACTCCAGCAGCACTTTTACCGCTTCGGCATGGCCGTGGTAGGCAGACAGCATCAGCAAGGTATCGCCGTTGTGGTTGCGAAAGTTGGCCGGCAAGCCTTTGGCCAGGAGCGCGGCGAGCATGGCGGCGTCGCCTTTGCGGGCGACGTCGAAGACCTGCTCGGCAAATTCGGCGGCTTCGTCTTCAGTCATTTGTTTGGCGTGGTCTGACATGTGGGGGCTCCTTGTCTGGTGCTTTATAGGCCGCCAGTGTCGCGAGGGAGTTCCCCACTGTCATGCCCTTTTTAGCAAAAGCGGCCATAGACAGAATCAATAGCGGAACTGGCCGCCCTGGATCTGCGCCAACAGTTGCCCGGTGACCGGCACATAGCAGTCCGACCCCGGCAACCAGGCATACACCGGGTCATTGCCGGCCTTGTCCGGATCAAAGGCTTCTTCCTTGAGCTTGACCTTCTGGTACTTGAAGGTACCGGTGGTTTCCATCTTGACCTTGATCCGCAGGAAGAGCGGCACCGCATAGTGGGGCAACTGGCCGTGGGCGAATTTCAGCAGCTCGCGCATGTCCAGCGAGGCCAGGGATTCACTCGGGGTGATGGCGACCATGCCCGCGCGGCCATTGGTGTTTTCGATCTCGACGCCATAAGCCACCACTTCGGCGATCTGCGGGTGTTGCAGCAGGACGTTCTCGACCTCGGTGGTGGACACGTTTTCACCTTTCCAGCGATAGGTGTCCCCCAGGCGATCCACAAATTGCGCATGGCCAAAGCCGATGCTGCGCAACAAATCGCCGGTATTGAAGTAGCGGTCACCTTTTTCAAACACGTCGGTGAGTACCACCCTGCGATTCTTTTCCGGGTCGGTGTAGCCGTCGAAGGGCGATTTTTCATCGATCCTCGCCAACAACAGGCCCTGCCCGCCCGTGGGGACTTTACGCATAAAGCCATCGCTGCCACGCAGCGGCTCGCCGCTGTCATGGGCGTAGTCCACCAGCGCCCAGTGCTGCAGGCAGAAACCGATGGTGTTGTCGAAATTCAGCACGTTGGTAAAACCGATATTGCCGTCACTGGCCGCGTACAGCTCGCAGATATGCTCCACGCCATAGCGTGCCTTGAACTGCGCCCACACACCGGGGCGCAAGCCATTGCCAACCATCTTGGTCACGCAGTTGTCACGGTCGTTTTCGCTGGGTGGCTGGTCGAGCAGGTAACGACACAACTCACCGACGTAGCCGAGGGTGGTCGCCTTGAATCGGCGCGCATCGTCCCAGAACTGGCTGGCGCTGAACTTGCGGCGAATGGCGAAGCCCGAGGCCCCGACAATCGCCGAGCCCCAACACACGCAAAGGCCGGTGGCGTGGTACAGCGGCAAAGTGCAATACAGGACGTCGTCAGGGCCCATGTCCAGCGCGATGCTGCCGAAGCTGACGGCAGTCTTGGTCCAGCGGCCGTGTTTCATGATGCCGGCCTTGGGCAGGCCGGTGGTGCCGGAGGTGTAGATATAGAAGCAAGGGTCGTTGAAGAAGATCTGCGCAGTGCTGGCCGGGTTGTCCACCGGGCACGCGGCGCTCGCCGCCAACAGGTCGATATACCCCTGCGGCACCAGGCTGGACGGCTGATCGGCGACGAACCAGGTTCGATCAGCCGCGATGGCCACCTGATCGCGCACCGCGTCATAGGGGGCCACCAGTTCCGCGCCGACAATAATGGCTGCCGGGCTCACCAGATTCAGGCTGTGCACCAGCGCCGCCTGGGTTTGCGCGGTATTGAGCATCGCGCAGATGCCACCCAGCTTGGCCACGGCCAGCACGTTCAAGAGCAATTCGGGGCGGTTTTCGATAAACAGCGCCACCACGTCCCCCTTGCCGATGCCCTCGGCTTGCAGGTGGTGGGCAATACGGTTGGCGCGCTGGTTGGCGTCGGTGTAGCTGAGCACACGGTCGCCGTACAGCAATGCGTTGCCGTCGGGGTTGCGCAGGGTGGCTTGCTCAAAGTGCCAGCCCAGCCCGCAAGGCTGCGCGGGGTCGGTGACATTGGCGGCACGCATGCCGCGCACTACGCGCGGCAGGGCGCGAACGATGGCCGGCACCTTACTCAGCAGCTTGCCCCAGGTGATCATGTCGTTGTGCGGGTGGCTCATGGAGAAACGTCCTTTTTCTTATTCTTCGTCTGATCCCGAAGCACCGACACCTCCGTAAGAGGAAGGCCGAATGCATGGCAGGAAAATACGTCAGCCGTTCTTCGGCTGTACACGCGGGATTTGAAAAGTTTTGTATCCCGTCGGGTGGGTGTTCAAAAAAGGAATTTAGCTGCCCGCGAGTAGTCTTTATCCGTACAGGGGCGCCAACCCCATCCTATCGAGTAACGCAAAATGCAGGATGCATGATGGCCATTCATGCAAATTGCACGAAAGCGAAAATCCACTGTATTTTCAAGTCATTGATTTATAAGAATATTTTTTAAATCATAAGCTGGCACAATCACTGCACCTATCACTCCATGCTTGCCAACTTGAGCCAACGGAGCTGATAGACATGAGCCTGATCCAAGATAAATTCGCTTCAGTATTCTCCAACTACGACGTCACCACCCAGCCTCGTCCCGACGGCGGCATTCTGTTGACCCTGCGCAACAGTGACGGCAAGCAGGTCAAGCGTTCGATCTCTTACCAGCAGTTGCACACCGCCGATCAATTGACCTGGGTGATCAGCGCGATTCGTCGCGACCTGGCCGAACAAGCCAGTGAACTGCCGCAAATTTCGATGTTGCAAAGCCAGAACCGCTTTGCCCTGCCGACCTACCATTCGGCATAAATACCGCAGTCATAACAAGGCCGCGACGCTTTCGAGCGTCGCGGCCTTTTTTGTCTGACGATGATTCCAGCCCGGCACTTCGCTGAACTGCGCCTGAGCCCGATACAGCTGTTTATAGGCGAGTTCAACATCTGCCGGTGCCGTCTTGTCCTATAGAGTCGGCACCGGGGTGCCGCCGTTCAAGGCTGGAATCTTTGAAAACACCTCAGCCATGAAATCCATGAACACGATAGCCCGTGTGGGGAGCAGTCTATTGGCGACATAAACCATCTGCACGGGGACAGGGGGAGCCCCATGGTTGGTGAGAATGAACTGTAATCTCCCGCTGTTCAGCCCGCCCTCAAACAGCCACGCAGGTCCATGCGCCACACCCAGGCCCGCCACGACCGCCGCACTCACAGCGTCGGGCGAGTTGACCCTGAGCCTGCCGGTAATCGGAATCTCCGCGTCCCGGAATCGCCAGGTCGCCCCGGACGACAGTAAGGTGTAGATGATGCAATCGTGGTCGCGTAGATCCTCCGGGGTCTGCGGAACGCCGCGTTTAGCCAAGTAGTCCGTGCTGGCGACGAAGACCCGGTCGTACCATCCAAGAGGCCGGGCGCGCAAGGTGCTGTCCTCCAGCTGTCCTATGCGAATGGCGAGTTCGGTGCCTTCATTGACCAGGTCTACGTATCGATCGTTGAGTTGGAGATCCAAGATCAATTGAGGGTAGCGCTCCAGAAAGGCCGGCACATGCGGCAGCACAAACGCGTGTGCGAGAGCTGTCGGACAGGCTACGCGCAAGAGTCCCGATGGATCGACGATGTTTCTGAAGGACGATTCGGATTCATCCACCGCATCCAGGATGCGCCGGATGTCCGCATAGTAGCGTTCGCCCTCCGGCGTCAACGACAGCTTGCGCGTAGACCGGTGGAGCAAGCGCGCCTGCAAATGCTCCTCCAGAGCCGCTACATAGCGGCTTACATTCGGTTGCCCCAGCCCTAGATCACGCCCTGCCGCCGAAAAGCTCCCGGTTTCTACAGCACGCGCAAAGCATGTCATCAACAGAAATCGGTCCACTTCTCCACCTCAATTCATGCTCAATTTGCATGAATTATATGCGAATAAGCAGTCTTATATACTATGGGGCATGAGCGCATATTTCTCCCTGTCGACCGCGGTGGTCGTCATTCACCGGAGAATTCAAATGTCGCGCTTGCAAGGTAAACGTACGCTCATCACTGGCGGCACCAGTGGCATCGGGCTGGAAACGGCAAAGCAGTTCCTGGCCGAGGGTGCTCGCGTGATCGTAACGGGTGTCAACCCCGATTCGATTGCAAAGGCCCAGGCCGAATTGGGCCCGGAAGTGCCGGTGCTGCGCGCCGACTCGGCCAGCGTTGCGGCACAAAAGGAACTGGCACACGTCATCAAGGAACACTACGGCCAACTCGACGTTGCCTTCCTCAATGCCGGCGTATCCGTCTGGCAGCCCATTGAGGAATGGACGGAAGACATGTTCGACCGCTCTTTCGACATCAACGTCAAAGGGCCGTACTTCCTGATGCAGGCGCTGTTGCCGGTCTTCGCCAATCCTGCTTCGGTCGTGTTGACGACTTCCGTAAGCGCCCATGCAGGCGCAGATCGCTCGTCCGTGTATGCCGCAACGAAAGCCGCATTGCTGAACATGTCGAAGACGCTCTCGACCGAATTGCTGGGCCGTGGCATCCGTGTCAACGCAGTGAGCCCTGGCCCCGTCGAGACTCCGCTTTACGACAAGCTGGGTATTCCGGAAGCTTATCGCGCGCAGCTTAACAAAGAGATCGCGGCAACCATTCCGCTTGGGCGCTTCGGTACCTCCGACGAGGTGGCCAAGGCAGTACTGTATCTGGCATCCGACGAGTCGCGCTGGACGGTCGGCTCTGAAATCGTCCTTGACGGCGGCCGCCTGCTGAATGGCTAAGCGCGCAGCTCAAGAATTACGCGAATGCCACATCGCCCGGGCTGAGTTAATCAGGCGCTGAACTCCCGCCCCCAGCACTTAGCGACGAACCAGTCCAATCCAGACTGCGCACACAGCGGAACGTAGGCACGGTTTCGTTATGGCTGGACGATGACGCTTCAAACCGATGGCTTCGATGGCCGAAAGCCCCTCACCAAGGCTCGCTGGGGTCAGCATAAACCTTGGCGTGCCGCCTCATTCATCGCCTGCACTCGGTTGGTCACGCCAAATTTGCCGTAGATATTGCGCAGGTGGAATTTCACCGTGGCTTCAGACGTGGCGCGAATCTGGCTGATCTCCCAGACGGTCTTGCCTTCGGAGGCCCAACGCAGGATTTCCAGTTCCGTAGGGGTCAGTGGTTTTCCGGACAAGCTCAAACGCCTCCTGGCGGCGTTGGGCACCGAATGTGGCACTGGAGACAATTCCCTGGGGCCTCTCATTAGTTTCACTCCCTTTTGCTGGCTATCGCCCTATCACCTTCGGATTCCTCCTATTGACAGGTGATATAAACGTTGTTGCCGCAAAGAGTTACATAACCAATGGCACTAAGGCGCAGGCCCCGCGATAAACAGCCGGGCCTTACAAGAATAAGAGTTTATTCCCACAACAACTTCCAACATGCGGGGGTTGAAGTTTTCGATATGTCGTAATCAGTCATCCAGCCCGGGAAAGCGTCGGGCGATATCGTCGCCCGTCAACTCCGGCACCGGGTTTTGCGCCTGATTGAAGAGTCGCAGCGTTATACAGTGGGGGTTCTCCCCCATATCAAACCAATGCGGCATACCGGCGGGTACCAACAGCAGATCGTTTTTTTCACAACGCACGGCATACACGTAGTCGCCAACATGCAGGTTGAACAAGCCCTGGCCGGCGATGAAAAAACGCACTTCGTCTTCGCTGTAGCGGCGTTCATCCAGGAACCGGGCACGCCATTCGGCTTTTTGCGGGTGGTCGCTGGTGACACTGAGCACCGCCACCGCACCGTAGCCGAGGGCATCGATCTGCGGCTGATAGGCGGCAATCATCTCAGCGTCGCTGGCGCCCCTCTCGATCAGGGCAGGCTGCCAGCGCTCGAACCGCACACCGTGCTCGGCCAGGGTAGCGGCGATGTCGTCGACATGGGTCAGGACCTTGTTCGGGGTATCCGGTGAAGCGACGGGGTAGACGGCGACATAACTCATTGAAGGGTTCCTTGGTTCTGCTCTTGCAATCGAAAACCGATGATAGCGGCGGCGGCCAGGGCGGCGACGCTGGCAATACTAAAGGTGAAGGTCGGCCCCAGCAGGTTCCAGCTGTAGCCGGAATACAGCGCACCCAGCGCACCGCCGGTGCCGGCCAGGGCGGCGTACAGCGCCTGGCCCTGGCCTTGTTGCTTATCGCCAAAGCTGCGCTGCACAAAGGCAATCGCTGCGGCGTGAAAACTGCCGAACGTGGCAGCGTGCATGACCTGCGCCAGCAACAGCACCCACAGCAGTTCGGCAAACGAGCCCAGCAACAGCCAGCGCAGGGCCGCCAGCAGGAAACTGGCCAGCAGCACCCGGCGTACCGAAAAACGTGTGAGGATGCGGCTCATGCCCAGGAACATCAGCACTTCCGCCACCACCCCCAGGGCCCACAGCATGCCGATCATGCCACGGCTGTAGCCAAGGTGTTCCAGGTGCAGGGTCAGGAAGGTGTAATACGGGCCATGGCTCATTTGCATCAGCGCCACGCAGGCGTAAAACGCCAGTACGCCGGGACTGCGCAGCTGCTTGAGGAAACCATCAGCGGCCAGACGATTGCCGTGGCTGGCGGGCTGCGCATTCGGGACCCACAGGCTGGCACCGATAATGCCGGCCATGATCACCACGACCACCACCGGGTAGATATCCAGGCTCAGCCAGTCGAACAGGCGGCCCATGATCACCACGGTGAGGATAAAACCGATGGAGCCCCACAGGCGCACCTGGCTATAGCGCGCGGTCTGTTTTTGCAGGTGGGCCAGGGTGATCACTTCAAACTGCGGCAGCACCGCGTGCCAGAAGAACGCATGCAGGGCCATCACCAGGGCCAGCCAGGCGTAGGAGTGGCTGACGAAGATCAGGGAAAAACTCAGCAGGGTGCACACCGCGCCGAAGCGCACGATGGCCAGGCGTCGGCCGCTGTAGTCGCCCAGCCAGCCCCACAGGTTGGGGGCCACGCAGCGCATCAGCATGGGGATGGCCACCAGCTCGCCGATGCGCGCGCTGGAGAACCCCAGGTGGTCGAAGTACAGCGCCAGGAACGGCGCCGTCGCCCCGAGCAGGGCGAAGTAGAACAGGTAGAAGCTGGAGAGGCGCCAGTACGGGAGGGCTGTCACCGCAGCGCCGTCACAGCTGGCCCAGCACCGGGGTACTCACGCGCACATCGGCATTTTGCCCGCGATTGCGCAACAGGTGGTCCATCAACACGATGGCCATCATCGCTTCGGCAATCGGCGTGGCACGGATGCCCACGCACGGGTCGTGACGGCCCTTGGTGATCACATCCACCGGGTTGCCGTGCACATCGATCGAACGGCCCGGGGTGGTGATGCTCGAGGTGGCCTTGAGTGCCAGGTGCGCAACAATCGGCTGGCCGGAGGAAATACCGCCGAGGATGCCGCCCGCGTTGTTGCTGAGGAAGCCTTCCGGCGTCAGTTCATCGCGGTGCTCGGTGCCACGCTGGGACACGCAGGCAAAACCGGCGCCAATCTCCACGCCTTTCACCGCATTGATGCTCATCAGCGCGTGGGCCAGTTCGGCGTCGAGGCGGTCGAAAATCGGCTCGCCCAGGCCCGGCTTGACGCCTTCGGCGACTACGGTGATCTTGGCGCCGACCGAATCCTGGTCGCGACGCAGCTGGTCCATGTAGGCTTCCAGCTCCGGTACTTTGTCCGGGTCAGGGCAGAAAAAGGCGTTGTCTTCCACGCTGTCCCAGGTCTTGAACGGGATTTCAATCGGGCCCAACTGGCTCATGTAGCCACGGATGACGATGCCCTGGGTCGCCAGGTATTTCTTGGCGATGGCGCCGGCTGCCACCCTCATCGCGGTTTCACGGGCCGAGCTGCGACCGCCGCCACGGTAGTCGCGTTCGCCGTATTTATGGTGGTAGGTGTAGTCGGCATGGGCCGGGCGGAACAGATCCTTGATCGCCGAGTAGTCCTTGGACTTCTGGTCGGTATTGCGAATCAGCAGGCCGATGGCGCACCCGGTGGTACGACCTTCGAACACCCCGGAGAGGATCTCGACTTCGTCGGGCTCCTGGCGCTGGGTGGTGTGGCGGCTGGTGCCGGGCTTGCGACGGTCGAGGTCACGCTGCAGGTCTTCCAGGGACAGCTCGAGGCCGGGCGGGCAGCCGTCGACAATGGCGACCAACGCCGGGCCATGGCTTTCGCCCGCGGTGGTGACAGTGAACAGCTTGCCGAAGGTATTGCCGGACATGCAGGGCGCTCCGTGAAATCAGTTGAATCAAGTCAACCGTAATAACTTAAGGCGGCCAGTATACGCAGGCTAACCGACTAGTTCATCCTCGAAACCTTACCGGTAGACCTTGGTCCAACCGGCACCTTCCTCATGATGGCGCGATGATGCTGCGAGTTCTTCTGTTTACCCTGACCCTGTTTACCGCCGTGGCCCACGCCGCCTCCCCTGTCGTACTGCAACGCCCGATCAGCCTGGACACCGGCAGTGGCGAACTGTTTGGCTCGCTGCTGCTGCCCCAGTCCGACAAACCGGTACCGGTGGTGTTGATCATCGCCGGCTCCGGCCCCACCGACCGCAACGGCAACAGCGCCGACGGCGCACGCAATGACAGCCTCAAGCGCCTGGCCTGGGTGCTGGCCCGGCATAACATCGCCAGCGTGCGCTACGACAAGCGCGGTGTGGCCGCCAGCCTCGCCGCCACGCCCGACGAACGCAACCTGACCCTCGATGCCTACGTGGCCGACGCGGTGGCCTGGGGTAAATTGCTCAAGGCCGACACACGCATGGGCCCGCTGATTGTGCTGGGCCACAGCGAAGGCGCGCTGGTTGCCGCCCTCGCCGCCCCCCAACTCGACCCGGCTGGAGTCATTTCCCTGTCCGGCAGCGCCCGCCCGGTCGACCAGGTGATCCGCCAGCAACTGGCCGATCACCTGCCCCCTGCCCTGCTGCTGCGCAGCAATGAAATCCTTGATCACCTCAAGGCCGGTCAGGTGGACGCCGATGTGCCTGGCCCGTTGCAGGGCATTTTCCGACCCAGCGTGCAGCCTTATCTGATCAGCCTGTTTCGCGCCGACCCTTCAGCGGCCTTTGCGAAACTGCGCATGCCGGCGTTGATCATCCAGGGCAGCAACGATATTCAGGTCGGTGTGGGCGACGCCGAGCAACTCAAAAGGGCCAAGCCCGATGCCGAACTGGCGGTGATCGAAGGCATGAACCACGTGATGCGCATCGTGCCCAACGACGTAAAGCAACAATTGGCCTCCTACAATGACCCGCAATTGCCGCTCGCCGCTGAACTGGGCACCCGCTTGGCAGGCTTTATCGACGGACTTCAACCCCGTTAACCGACAATTTGCCTCCAGTCCTGCAAAAAGCGGCCGATAAGCCCAGAGTCGACAGCAAAAAGACTGTCGACTGGCAGGGCTTGGACAGGATCGCACCGCATGACAACCACTGAAGCAACACCGGAACCGACCGCCGACACCCCGGCTGAAAAAACCGAGGCCATCGACACGGCGGCTCCCCTGCCGTGGGCGGATGTTCAGGCCGAGCATTTCAAGATGCTGCGCCTGGCCCCGCTGGCCACCGACCGCGCCACCGGCCTGCGGCCGCTGCGGTTCGTACAGTTCGGCTATGCCGAGCGCCATGACAAACACCACAGCCTGTTGCGCATGGTGATCCAATTGCCGGGGCAGCGGGTGCGCCGTGAGCAGAACCATCTGGATATCTGGGTGGATCACGATAAACACCGCGTGCACTTCGGCCCGGGCAACAGCCTGGAAATCGAACCGGCCAACCGCGGCATCGGCCGCTTCCTGGTGGCCCAGGGCGCCGCGTGGGCGAAGAAAAAATGGTCAAGCTACCGCGTCGACGGCGTGGACCTGGCCAACAAGGACGCACTCAACGAAGCCACACGCCTGCGCCGCGATCACTTCCTGCGCGTCCAGGGTTTCGATGTGGCCTACGCCGATGTGCAGCACCTCAAAGGCAACGTGCAGCCGGGCAAGGTCAGCGACGTACTGGACAGTTGGAACACCGAGAAGGTGCAGTTCGTGGAGATCCTTGAAGCCGCGCAGATGCTGCAACAGGCCGAGCACAACCTGCTGGAGCAGGAAGTGAAGCTGCGCAAGGAAGAAGAAAAGGTCACCAAGTTCAAGCGTGAGGACAGCGGGTTGCGCTTTACCATCACCTGCCTGGTGGCATTTACCGTGTTTCAGGCGGGGCTGTTGATCTGGATTGCCACGCACCGATAGCCGGCTGGAAAGCCATCGAAAGGTGGGAGGGGGCGTGGCCCCTCCTACATTTCCTACCCTAAGCTTGGTTAAACCCGAGCGGCGAAGATTGCCTGGTGCTCTCGGCACTGTTCGGCCGTGAGCATGAACACCCCATGCCCACCCCGCTGGAAATCCAGCCAGGCGAAGTCCACTTCCGGGTACAGCGCGTCAACATGCACCTGGCTGTTGCCCACCTCGACAATCAGCAAACCCTTCTCGGTCAGGTGGTCCGCCGCCTCGGCCAGCATGCGCCGCACCAGGTTCAGGCCATCGTCGCCGCAGGCCAGGCCCAGCTCCGGCTCGTGCTGGTATTCGTCCGGCATGTCGGCAAAGTCTTCGGCATCCACATACGGCGGGTTCGACACGATCAGGTCAAAGCGCTGGCCCGGCAGGCCGTCGAAGCCGTCGCCCTGCACGGTGTACACACGCTCGTCGACACCATGGCGCTCGATATTCTGATTGGCCACTTCCAGGGCTTCGAAGGACAGGTCACCGAGTACCACTTCGGCGTCCTGGAACTCGTAGGCGCAGGCAATGCCGATGCAGCCGGAGCCGGTGCACAGGTCGAGGATGCGCGTCGGTGGTTGGGCCAGCCAAGGTTCGAAGCGGTTTTCGATCAACTCGCCGATAGGTGAGCGCGGGATCAGCACGCGCTCGTCAACGATAAACGACATGCCGCAGAACCACGCCTCTTTCAACAGGTAGGCCGTGGGCACCCGCTCATGGATACGGCGATGCAACAAACGCTGTACGTGAGAGATTTCCTCTTCTTCCAGGTTGCAATCGAGGTAGCTGTCGGCAATTTCCCATGGCAGGTGCAAGGCACCGAGCACCAACTGCCGGGCTTCGTCCCAGGCATTGTCGGTGCCATGGCCAAAAAACAGGTCTTCCCCATGGAAACGGCTGACGGCCCAACGGATGTGGTCGCGCAAGGTGCGCAGGCGGGATGTGATCACGGGGGGCAGACTCCTGGAAAAAACGACTGGCGATTCTAACAGTCTTCGCCTGTATCGACGATGTACGAAAACCTGTTGCCGTACGTCGGATTTCATCCAAATCGCCATCATTCGGTTAAACATCGCCACCACTTGACATGGCTGCACGCCAGCAACGGCGTACCTTACGATAGTAGCGATTCACAGAACCGCTCAGCCAGTGGACAATGACGCAAAAGCCCCCCTCACAGGAGCCCCAGAATGTCCGTTCCAAAGACGATGTTTCAACTCAGCGGTCGTGGTTACGCAGCTGCCAACCTTGCCCATGCGACCCTCGTGATCATCGACGCTCAAAAGGAATACCTCAGTGGCCCGCTCGCCCTCTCCGGCATGGACGCGGCGGTCGGCAATATCAAGCAACTGGTCGCCGCCGCGCGCAACGCCGGGCGCCCGATCGTGCACGTGCGCCACCTGGGTACCGTGGGCGGCCTGTTTGACCCCCAGGGCGAACGCGGTGAGTTCATCCCCGGCCTCGAACCTCAAGGTGACGAAACCATCATCGGCAAGCTGCTGCCCAGCGCCTTCCACGGCACCGGCCTGGAAAAACACCTGCAGGACCTCGGTTCCCTGGACCTGATCGTCTGCGGCTTCATGAGCCACTCCAGCGTCAGCACCACCGTGCGTGCCGCGAAGAACCTGGGGTTTCGCTGCACCCTGGTGGAAGACGCCTGTGCCACCCGCGACCTGCCTTACAAAGGTGGCATCCTGAGCGCCGAGCATGTGCAGCAGACCGAGATGGCCATCATGGCTGACAATTTTGCCACTCTCGCACTGACTAAAGACCTGATCTGATCGCCCTTCGGGTGAGCGGCGCGGCCTGTTGCAGGTCCCGCTCATCCGCAAAGCCCTCTCATTTGGCGCATTTACCTCGGGTACAGGAACAACCTGTGTATCTTCCGGTCGAAGGGCCGATACCCTGGAGGAAAGGTCGGAATGAAGATATCCGATGGTTTTGACGCTCGTCGCTTGCGCCCCAAGGGCCCGAGCAACTGGCGTCTGCGCCTGGTGGCCGGCATTGCCGCGCTGCTGGCGGTCGTAGGTTTGCTGTTGACCGGCGCTGGTGGCGCCGGTTTGTCTGGCCACTCGCCGGCCCTTGGCGAACTGAATGCCAGCCCTGGCGGCTCGGCGATTCTGCTGGGGATCGGGCTGCTCGTGCTGTGGCTGGGCATATGGCTGTGGCGTCGCAGCCGTCGGAAGATGCGCCAGCCGTTGTCACTGAACATCGCCTCGCACCTGATGAAAAAGCACGACTGATGGCGCTTGGATAGCGTTTCCTGCGCCCCGGCCGCCGCGATTTAGGTAAACTGCCCGCCCTTCGCGGAGGCTGACATGCAAGACGACGATTTTTCCCTGTTCAAAAACGAGCTGCGCGGCGTCAAGCCGATCAAGCACGACCGCGCCGACACCGGCAAACCCAAGGCCGACCGCGCACAGATCGCCAAGCTGCGCCAGGCTGCTACCGTACGCACCGATGCCACCACCGTGGATGGCCTGTCAGACCAGTTCGTGATCGATGTCGGCCCCGAAGACGAGCTGATGTGGGCCCGCGACGGCGTACAGGAAAGCCAGATGCGCAAGCTCAAGGCCGGTCAGATCCCGTTCGAAGGCAGCCTCGACCTGCACGGCATGAACGTGGAGAAAGCCCGGGAAACCCTGTGGGCCTTCCTCGCCGAAGCCACCAAGTTCGAAATCCGCTGCGTGCGCGTCACCCATGGCAAGGCGGTGCGCTTGGACGGCAAGCGGCCGATGATCAAGAGCCACGTCAACACCTGGCTGCGCCAGCATGCCCAGGTGCTCGGCTTTACCTCGTGCCAGGCCCGTCATGGGGGCGCGGGTGCGGTGTATGTGATGCTCAAGCGCACGATGATGGAAGGGCGCGACGAGTAACAAGTGCCATCGTCAGGCTTGCAGCGATGTGTCGGCCACCGTAACCTTGCGCTTTGCGAAAATCCCACAGGTAGTTTCATGTCCCTGGAACAGAATTACACCGCGATCCTCGGCCAACTCGGCGAGGACGTCTCCCGCGAGGGCCTGCTCGACACGCCCAAGCGTGCCGCCAAGGCGATGCAGTACCTTTGCCGCGGCTATGAACAGACACTCGAAGAAGTCACCAACGGTGCCTTGTTCAGCTCCGACAACAGCGAAATGGTGCTGGTCAAGGACATCGAGTTGTACTCGCTGTGCGAACACCACCTGCTGCCGTTTATCGGCAAGGCGCATGTGGCGTATATCCCGAGCGGCAAGGTGCTGGGCCTGTCGAAGGTCGCGCGGATTGTCGACATGTATGCGCGCCGCCTGCAGATCCAGGAAAACCTCAGCCGCCAGATCGCCGATGCGGTGATGCAAGTGACCGGTGCCCTGGGCGTGGCCGTGGTGATCGAAGCCAAGCACATGTGCATGATGATGCGCGGTGTGGAGAAACAGAATTCGTCGATGATCACCTCGGTGATGCTGGGTGAGTTCCGCGAAAACGCGGCCACCCGCAGTGAATTCCTCAGCCTGATCAAGTAACAGGCCGGGTAGGGAAAAACCGGCGTTCATCGCCGGTTTTTTTTCGCCTGCAAAATTGAGGTAAGCTGCGGCCCCTTCTTCATGGGCAAGAGGTTTCAGCCATGTTCGTCAAAGCACTTCGAGTGGGCCTCGGCCACGTCATCATCGCCGGCGACTTCCTTACCCGCCCGCGCAAAAAGCAGCGCCCTGCCGAACAACAGGCGCAGGTGAACGCAGCGGCCAAGGACCTGACCCTGTATCAATTCCACGCCTGCCCGTTCTGCGTGAAGACCCGCCGCACCCTGCACCGCCTGAATGTGCCGGTGGCGCTGAAGGATGCGAAGAACAACGAGCAGGACCGCCAGACCCTGCTGGAGCAAGGCGGCAAGATCAAGGTGCCGTGCCTGCGTATCGAAGAGAATGGCCAGACCACCTGGATGTATGACTCCAAGGTAATCATCGATTACCTGGACAAGCGTTTCGCCGCGATCTGACAGACCTGGGCAGATTCACTGTGGGAGGGGGCAAGTCCCTCCCAGAGTTAGTCCAGTAGTGCCAAATCGAGATCGAGCAGCGCCGAGCCGAGGCACTTGCCATGGGCATCCAGCGCCAGCGAGCGGGTTACGCCGCCGCGCAATATACCCGGCAGTACGAAGTTCAGCGCCTGCACATTCGGCAGTTCATAGCGCCGCACCGGGGCCGCGTCCGGCTCCAGCAGGCCGGCAAAAAAGTCGGCCACGCGCTCGGCGGTAAGCTGTTCACACAACAGCAGATAATCCTCGGCCCGGTAAGCAATGATCGAAATGTTCGAGGTATCGCCCTTGTCGCCGGTACGGGAATGGGCCAGCGTGTGCAGTTTCATGCTTCGATCCTCGGGTTGACCGCGTCACGGGGCAGCAGCAATGACGCCACCGCCACCACCTGCCGTACGCTCTTGCTGGCACCGCCGCCGCCGGACGGGCCGTTGGTGTAGAGGGTTTCCACTTCATTGCCGACCCGCACCGCTTCGCTGCGTTCTTCACAGCGGGCCGCCACGCGCAGGCGCACTTCCCAGGGCTCTACGCTGCTGCGCGGACCGTGCAGCGAGTCCATGCCGATCAGTTCGGCGCGTACGTCCTGCATCTTCACACCCATCAGTTGCAAACGCTTGAGTACGACATCCCGCGCCAGCTGCGCCCGTGCGACCGCGCCGGGACCGCCGTAGGACATTTGCCCTTCGCCAATCCAGCCATCCAGGTAACCGACGCTCACCTTCAACTGCTCGGGCCGTGCGCGGCCAGCAGCACCGTGGGCACGTACCCGATCAACGCCCTCCTCATCAAACCCCACCTGGGAAAAATCGGCAGTCACGTCCGGGGTGAGATACGCCGCAGGATCATGCACTTCGTAGATCAACTGCTCGGTGCAGGTGGCACGACTGACCCGCCCACCGGAGCCTGCCACCTTAGTGATCACGGCCTCACCCTCGGCATCGATTTCAGCCAACGGAAAGCCCAGGCGTGCGAGGTCATCCACATCCTTGAAACCGGGATCGGCAAAATAGCCGCCGCTGACCTGCCCGGCACACTCCAGCAGATGCCCGACCAACGTGCCGCGCCCCAGGCGCTGCCAATCATCCGCTGCCCAGCCGAACGCAAACATCTGCGGCGCCAGGAACAGCGACGGGTCGGCCACCCGCCCGGTGATCACCACATCGGCGTCGGCGCGCAGGGCCTGCAAAATGCCGTCGACGCCCAGGTAGGCATTCGCGGAAATCAGTCGCTTGCCGAGTGAACCCACGGTCCGGCCGTTATCCAGTACTTGCTCGGGGCGCAAGACGTCCAGCACGTCATCGCCGACCACCGCCACCACCTTGAGGGCCAGGCCCAGCTCATGGGCAATCCGCCGCACTTCAAGCGCCGCCGACACCGGGTTGGCCGCGCCCATATTGGTGATCACCCGCAGGCGGCGGCGCCCTTCATGGCGGCCGACGTAAGGCAACACACGCTGCATGCGCTCACTGAGCAGCGGGTCATACCCCCCCTGTGGATCGCTGATTCGTGCCTGTTGTGCCAAGGCGATGGTGCGCTCGGCCAGGCACTCGAACACCAGGTAATCCAGGTCGCCCAGCTCGGCCAGTTCCACGGCAGGTTCGATGCGGTCGCCGGAGTAGCCGGCGCCGGAACCGATGCGCAAGGTTTTCATTTCAAATCACTCCCAGGAGCAACGCCGTCAGGGTCATCAACACCGACGCGGCAAACAGAAAAGGAATGGTGAAGCGCTGGTGATCGGCCAATTCGATCTTGCACAGGCCCACCAACAGGAAGGTCGCCGGGGTCAGCGGACTGACCGGAAAACCGGTGGTGTGTACGCCCAGCAACGACGCCTGGGCCACTTGCAGCGGGTCGACGCCCAGGGCCTTGCCGACTTCGGCGATCACCGGCATCACGCCGAAATAATAGGAGTCGGGATCGAACAGCATGCTCAGCGGCATGGACATAAAGCCCACCACGGCCGGAATCAGCTTGCCGTGTCCGGCCGGAATCTGCGCTACCGCCACTTCGGCGATGGCCTTGAGCATGCCGGTGCCTTGCATGATGCCGGTGAACACCCCGGCGGCGAGCAGGATACTGGCCATGGTCAGGGCGGTTTTCGCATGGGCATCGATGCGGGCGCGTTGGGCGTCCACGTTCGGGTAGTTGATGCACAGCGCTGCCACGGTGCCGAGCATGAACATCACCACCGGGTCGACCCAGCCGGCGATCATCACCACCATGACCAGCACGGTCAGGATCAGGTTGACCCAGAACAGGCGGGGGCGGCGCAGCTTGATGTCGTCGTCGCTGAGCACCCGTTGCGGCACGGCGTCCACGCTGGAGCCGGCGCCCAGGCCCAGGCGTCTTTCTTCTCGCCGGCCGAGCCACCAGGCGCAGGCGAAGACGAAGATCAGCCCGACGATCTGCACCGGGATCAGCGGCTGGAACAGGTCCGCCACCGGCACGTGCAAGGCCGCCGAAGAGCGCAGCACCGGGCCGGTCCACGGCAGGAAATTGACCCCGGCGGCCATCGCGCAGACACAGGCGAGGATGCGTTTATCGATGCCCAGCCGCGTATACAACGGCAGCATCGCCGGCACCGTCACCAGAAAGGTCACGGCACCGGAACCGTCCAGGTGCACCAACAGGGCCAGGGTCGCAGTCCCAACGACAATCCGTGTAGGACGTGTCCCTACCGTGCGCAGGATGCGATCAATGATGGGATCGAGCATACCGGCATCGGTCATGATCCCGAAAAACAGGATCGCGAACACGAACATGCCCACCACGGGGGCGACGTTCTTGATGCCGGTAATGATGAAGGCACTGGTTTGCAGGCCGAACCCACCGAGCAGCGCGGCGATGATCGGCAAGGCGATCAGGGCCACCAGTGGCGAAAGGCGTTTGCTCATGACGGCAGCGAGCAGGCACAGGATGGTAATGACACCCAGGGTTGCGAGCATGGGTTACTCCAGAGCGGCCTTGGTGGCCGGTTATTGTTTTCCCTGGAGTATTGGAAGCGCGTTACTCTTTGTAAATTGGAATGTTCAGCCAGTCATATTCGTAAAAACAAAACGCTCGAGAACAACAACAATGAAAAATTCGATCCAGCACATTCAGGCGTTCCTTGCGGTGGCCCGCACCGGCAGCTTTATCAAGGCCGCCCATGAGCTGCATCTTTCGCCTTCGGCACTCACCGTGCAGGTGCAACAACTCGAAGACTGGCTCGGCGTCGCCCTGCTCGACCGCAGCCCCCGGCATGTGAGCATCACCGCTGCCGGCCAGGACGCGCGCGGGCCGATGGAAAAACTGCTGCTGGACCTGGACAACATCGTCACCGGCTCCCGCGACCTCGCGGCCTTGCGCCGTGGCGTGGTCACCCTCGCGGCCCTGCCGTCGGTCTGCGCCGGCGCCCTGCCCCCGGCCCTGCGTCTGTTTCGCGAGCGTTTTGCCGGGATCGAAGTACGCCTGCAGGACCTGGTGGCCCATCGCATTCATGCCCAGGTGCGCGCAGGCGAAGTGGATTTCGGTATTGGCGTACGGGCGCGGCTAAGCCATGGCCTGGAGTTCACCCCGGTGCTGAATGATCGATTGTGTGCGTTCGTACCGCTGGATCACCCCCTCGCCCACCATCGCCAATTGACCCTGGAGCAACTGGCGGACCAGCCGATCATCCTTACCGGCCGCGACAGCAGCGTACGCGAGCAAGTGGATGGGCTGTTCGATGAGACGCGGTTGACGATGAACGCCGGGATGGAGGCCAACTACATGTCGACGGTGCTGGCGCTGGTGCGTCAGGGGCTGGGGATCAGCGTACTGCCGGAGTCGGCGGCGGACAGCCTGGAGGGGTTGAAGCGCATCCATATCGATCATCCCGGGGTGAACCGCGAGATCGGCTTGATCAGTCGTAGCGGGATGGGATTGAGCCCGGCGGCGCAGCGCTGTTTCGACCTGCTGAACGATGAATTATCTGGCACGGCATCGAGCTGAATGTGGGAGGGGCAAGTCGAATCGTCGCACCGCCCTCCCACCGTTTTTGACCGTGGTGATCAGTCGAGCATGGCCACATGCCTGGGATGGCTGGCCACGCGCTTCAACCAGGCCTGCACCGCCGGGTAAGGCGTCAGGTCAAACCCACCTTCATGGGCTACATGGGTGTAGGCATACAGCGCAATATCGGCAATCGAATACTGCTCGCCCACCAGGTATGGCGTGGTTTGCAGCTGACGCTCCATGACCTTCAGAGCCTTGTAACCGCGCTTGTGGGTGGTCTTGTATTCCTCCAGGCGATCTTCCGGCATGTTCAGGTAGAACTGGATAAACCGCGCCACCGCAATGTACGGCTCATGGCTGTACTGCTCGAAAAACTGCCACTGCAGCACTTGCGTGCGCAGGCGCGGTTCGGTGGGCAGGAATTCGCTGCCATCGGCAAGGAAGTTGAGGATCGCGTTGGACTCCCACAGGCAGGTGCCATCCTCCAGCTCCAGCACCGGGATCTTGCCGTTGGGGTTCTTGGCCAGGAATTCAGGGGTCTCGGTATCGCCGTTGAGGATGTCGATATCCACCCATTGATACGGGATACCCAACAGGTTGAGCATCAATTTGACCTTGTAGCAGTTGCCCGACTTGTAATCGCCATAAACCTTGTACATGGGGCTCCCCTTATGCCGCTTGCGCGTGCTGTGCTTGACGGACCACCGCGGCCAGGCGTTTGAGCCCTTCGTCCAGACGGGCCGGGTCGATATGGCTGAAATTGAGTCGCAGTGAGCCTAAATGCTGGTCCGGCTCGGAAAAGAACGGTTCACCGGGCATGAACGCGACGTCCTGATCGAGTGCAGGTGCCAACAAAGTGCGGGTATCGAGCGGCTGTTTCAAGGTCAGCCAGAAGAATAATCCGCCCTGGGGCACTTGCCAGTCGGCCAGTTCGCTGAAGTGGCGTTGTAATGCAGCCTGGAATGCGTCGCGGCGCTCGCGGTAGAAACTGCGCAGTTCCACCAGGTGTTGCTGGTATTTCTGCGTGCCGATCCACTGCATGGCCTGCCACTGGCCGACGCGATTGGTGTGCAGGTCCGCCGATTGCTTGAGCTTGAGCAGGTGCGGGAACAGGTCCGGGCTGGCGATCAGGTACCCCACGCGCAGGCCGGGCAGCAAGGTCTTGGAGACCGTGCCGGTGTAGATCCAGCTGGCTTTTTTCAAGCGGCCGACGATGGGCTGCGCACTGCCGCCGTCGAAGGTCAGCTCGCGATAGGGTTCGTCTTCGATCAGGGTCACGCCGAACTCATCGAGCAAAGCGGCGACGGCCTCGCGCTTGGCTTCGCTGTAGCGCACGGCCGAAGGGTTCTGGAACGTCGGGATCAGGTAGATGAACGCCGGGCGATGGCGTTCGAGATTGGCGCGCAGGCTGGCCAGGTCGGGACCATCGGCTTCCAGTTGCACGCTGAGGCAATCGGCGCCGAACAGCTGGAAGATCTGCAGGGCGGCCAGGTAGGTGGGGCCTTCCAGCAGGATCCTGGTGCCTTTGTCGATATACAGCTTGGCCGCCAGGTCCAGGGTTTGCTGGGAACCGCTGACCACCAGCACCTGGCTGGCCTGGCACGGCACACCCAACCCACGCGCTTCGGCGGCGAGCAGTTCACGTAACTGCGGCTCGCCTTCGCTCATGCCGTATTGGCCGATGTTCAGCGGCATATCATCCCAGTCCAGCGCCGGCAGCATGGCTTCGGCCGGCAGGCCACCGGCGAACGACATCACTTCCGGGCGCTGGGCGGCCGCGAGGATTTCACGGATCAAGGAGCTTTTGAGGCGCGTAACACGTTCAGAGAAGGCCATAAGGTCACCGCTAGCGAAGCCTGTGGGAAATACGTCAAACTGGTTGACCGAAATTACGACAGCTTGAGTGGATACGTCAACATGCTTGACCTTAAAAACCAAAGCAGCCAGCAACAAGCCATGGAAGCGTTCTTCTTCGGTTACCAGGCGTTCACTGCCAAGGCCGATGAAATGCTTGAACGCCGTGGCCTGAGCCGGGTGCACCAGCGCATCGTGTTTTTTATCGCGCGCTACCCGGCGCTGAGCGTCAAGCAACTGCTGGAACTGCTCGGTGTGAGCAAGCAGGCGCTGAACATACCCTTGCGCCAATTGCAGGAAATGCACCTGGTGGACAGCGTCGCGTCGCAGACCGACAAGCGCAAACGCCTGCTGGAGTTGACCGAGGAAGGCCTGTGTTTCGAGCAGTCGCTGCGCCGTGAACAGGTGAAGCTGTTGCAGCGTGCCTTCGCCGAAGCGGGCGAAGAAGCGGTAAACGGTTGGCTCGCAGTCAACCAGGCACTTGCAGGCCAGCCTTGATCCTCGGTGGCGCCCTGGCTTTGCCTTTCATCCTTTTCATGCAGAAAATAGAAAACATTATTTGCTTTATTTGTATACAAAAGCATAATTCGCTTCGTGCGAGTTCCTGACCTATTGGTCAACAAAACCCGCCGGTACCTCACAGCGCCCCGCGCTGGACATAACAATAAAATGCTTGAGGAGTACTCGCTGTGGATAGCCGCAAATCCGAAGCCTCGCCGCTGGACCTTGCCCCCTCACAGAACGGCTGGCTCGAACGCCTGTTCAAACTGCGCCTGCATGGCACCACAGTGAAGACCGAGCTGATCGCCGGGCTCACCACCTTCATCACCATGGCCTACATCATCTTTGTCAACCCCAACATCATGGCCGATGCCGGCATCGATCACGGCGCTGCGTTCGTCGCCACCTGCATCGCCGCCGCGCTGGGTTGCCTGCTGATGGGCCTGTACGCCAACTGGCCGGTGGGCCTGGCGCCGGGCATGGGCCTGAATGCGTTTTTCACCTACACCGTGGTCGGCACCATGGGTTACCACTGGGAAACCGCGCTGGGTGCGGTGTTTATTTCCGGGGTGCTGTTCATGGGCCTGACCCTTTCCCGGGTGCGTGAATGGCTGCTCAACAGCATTCCGGTGAGCCTGCGCCACGCCATGGGTGCTGGTGTCGGGCTGTTCCTCGGGGTGATCGGCCTGAAAACCGCGGGCATCATCGTCGACAGCCCGGCCACCCTGATCAAGCTCGGTTCGCTGCACGAGCCGGCGCCGCTGCTGGCGGCGGTGTGTTTCCTGCTGATCGCGATCCTCAGCTACCACCGGGTGTTCGGCGCGATCCTCATCAGCATCATCGCCGTGACCCTGGCCGGCTGGGGCCTGGACCTGGTGCACTACAACGGCATTCTCTCCACGCCTCCGAGCCTGGCGCCGACCTGGATGGCCATGGACATAAAAGGTGTATTCAATGTCAGCATGATCAGCGTGGTATTTGCCTTCCTTTTTGTGCACATGTTTGACACTGCAGGTACACTGATGGGCGTTGCGCAACGCGCCGGGCTGGTCAACGCCGACGGCAGGATCGATAACCTGTCCCGCGCCCTCAAGGCCGACAGCGCTTCGAGTGTGTTCGGTGCCATGGTGGGGGTGCCGCCGGTGACCAGCTACGTGGAAAGCGCCGCCGGGGTGGCCGCAGGTGGCCGTACCGGGTTGACGGCGGTGACGGTCGGCGTGTTGTTTGTGGCGGCCATGTTCTTCGCACCGCTGGCGGGCATGATCCCGGCCTATGCCACCGCCGGTGCGCTGATCTACGTGGCGATGCTGATGATGGCGAGCATGGCCCACATCAATTGGGATGAGGCCACCGACAGCATCCCGGCCATCGTGACTGCGATCATGATGCCCCTGACCTTCTCGGTCGCCGACGGTATCGCCCTGGGCTTTATCACCTATGTGGCGCTCAAGGCGGGCACCGGCAAGTACCGCGAGATTTCCGTAAGCCTGTGGGTGTTGTGCGCGATCTTTATCGCCAAGTTCGTCTTTCTATAGAAAAGGAGCATGCAATGAGTCTGGAAACCTGGCTGCTGTTCAGCGGCGCTGCGCTGGTGGTGATCCTGATCCCGGGGCCGCTGTCGTTGCTGATGATCAGCAACAGCCTGAACTACGGCCTGCGCCGCTCGTACCCGGCATTTCTCGGTGGGGTGATTGCCTCGATCTGCCTGTTGAGCGCGTCGGCCCTGGGCCTGGGCGCCTTGCTGCTGGCTTCGGAACAACTCTTCAGCGCGTTGAAGATCGTCGGCGCGCTCTACCTGTTCTACCTCGCCTGGCAGAGCTGGCAGCAATCGCGCCAGCCGTCCCACGGCGCGACCGTCCCGGAGGCGGCGCCGGTGCCGCGTTTTCGCGCGCTGTTCGGCCGCGCCTTTGTGCTGGGGGCCAGCAACCCCAAGGACATCCTGTTTTTCGCCGCCTTCCTGCCGCAGTTCCTCAGCAGCCAGCAGCCGTTCCTGCCGCAATTACTGATCATGATCGCCACCTGGACGCTCCTCGACCTGCTGTGCAAACTCGCCTACGGCCTCGGCGCCCATGGTGCTGCGCGCTACCTGCGCAGCGGCAGCGGCCAACACTGGTTCAACCGCGTCAGCGCCGCGCTGTTCGGCTGCGCCGGCGTTGCCTCGCTGCTCAAGGCACGGGTGGGCTCAGTTTGACGAAGTAAACGCTGGGCGCCAGGTTCCCCAGCACCGGCCACTGGATGCCTGCGACGATCCGAACCAGGCGCTGTTCCTCCATCGCCCCGCTGACCGTGGCGGCGAGGACGGAATCCCGGTGCGAACGGATGGCTGCCTGGAGCCAGCGGTCAGTGAGCCGCTTGTTCAACGCCACCGAACCGCGTTCGAACCACTGATAGGTCACGTAGTACAGGTTGTTCGAATGGGGATGGGTGGCAACCAGCTCAGGCACGAGGATTTTGCCGCGCCGCACACGCCATTCGTGAAGGCGGAAGCCCTGCTGCTCCAGTACAGCCCTGACGGCCTCCCGCTGCAGGGTTTTGCGTGCTTCGGAGACCTGCGCACCACCGGCCTTGAGTCGCGGCGCCACGGCGACCGGCGAACTGAAATCGACACGGGTGAAACCCGGCGCCTTGCCTTCGTAGCCAATGAACAGATTGGCGCCCCGCGTTGGCGTGGGCCGCAGCAGGTTCAGCAAATCATCGGTCTGGCCCAACTTCACAGGGTTGGGGGTCAACCAGTTGTCCAGGGTGGCCCGCAGGTTGAGCAAATGGCTGGCCGTGACCGAACGCGAGGAGTCGGCCAACTCAATCACCCTGGCAATCGCAGACGCCTGGCTTTGCCGCGTAATGCCCGGGAACGCCCTGCCCACCTGTGGCTCCAGCGGCCCGTCGAACAACGGCGCGTGCAATTGCCACTCCCCCGATGGCAGGCGCGAAACCGGAATCGGCTGCTCCTGCAGCGCGCCGCCGGTCCAGCGCTCGATATCCACCTGGGCCTTTGAAACCAGCGGCTCGTTCCTGGCAATAAACCCGAGTGTGCTTAACGGTGCGTGATCACCCTGGTGAAGCAACCGGTAATAACCAACGCCCGATTGCGTCGCGGTGTCATACCTGGAGCCGATGTAAATAGCGTCGTAGGGAAAACCTGGCGGTTCCAGATGCACGTGAAACACCCCGGAAGCCGGTGTACTCGTCGCCTGGGCTTCAGGCACCTGGGTACGCCAACTGAACCAGTAGTCCGCCGGCGCGGAGGACTGAAGAATACGGTTGTGGGTGGCCATCGGTGCAGTGGGCGGTCGCCAGCCTGGTGCTCGGGCAGGTGCCGGCCACGGGGTGAGCGTGGCCGAACTCGGCCCGGCCACGGGTGCATCCGCCCCCAGCAGCCATTCCCGGGGCTCATGGACCGTCAGGATCAACTCATCGGTGCCCGGCGCCTGCCGGTTCTTCAGGCGGAAATACGCTTCGTCGCCACGTCGGTAAACCGGGTAGTGGTGCGTGTCGTCCACCATGAAGTACTCGCCGTGTTTGACGTAGATGCCTTTTTCGCCCGGCCCCTTCAACGCCACGGCCTCCTGCGGCGCACCCTGGGTTTTGAAACGCTCCAGGGGATTGAAGCGCGCGCCCCTCGATGGCGACGGCTCCAATGGGGCGACCCGGCCCAACGTCGAGACGCTCGCGCGGTGGATACGATTCAAGCCGGCGCCCATGGAACGGACCGCCGGGTTCGCCACAGTGCCCGGCTTCAGCTTGGGGCCGGGGAAAAACGTCAGTAACAGGTCTATCGTCAAAAACACCGTGCCAAACGCCACATCCACCGCATCGCGCGCATCACCATAGCGGTGATAACGCCGCGAGGTGAGCAGCAACTCGTACAGCTGGTTACCCAAGCTGAAAAACGGCACCACCACCGACAGCAACGCCCGCCGACGCGTGTCACGTTGCGCCTCCAGGCGCTGTTCGCGGTAGCGCTGCAGCGCCTGGCCGGACTGACTGTGCGCCTGGGCCTGGCGGTGCAACTCAAGCACCCGCGCCCGGTACAACAGGGCCTGGGCATCGGCGTGGGACGTCGGGACCCAGGCCAGCCAGTTCAGCGGGTCACTGGCGATTTGCTCAAGCAGTTGCTGTTCAATCTCCTCGACACGCGCCGCGGGCACCAGGTGCTTGATATTGAATGAGCGAACGAAATCAGCCGCGCGCCAGAGCCCCTGCAGCATGATCGCGCCCGGCAGCAGATTACTCGGCTGAAAAAAGCCGGCTTGCGCGTGCACCGGGCCCGGGTGATGGGCGATGGCTTCAAACGCCCAGCCCGGCGCAACATGCCGGGCCAGGGCGCTGACGTAATCGGGCAACGCCCCGACACGATTGAAGTGCTCATGGGCCTCTTGCAGGCTGGCGTACTCATGAATGTGCCGCGCATCCGGCGCACTGGGCCAATAGACCACGCAGCGTTGCGACAACAGGTCGTGAATCAGCAGGATGCCGGCGATATAGCGATCGTGCTGCAGGGTATGGCCCACCAGATGCGCCACGTGCAGTTGCAACTGATCGCCGTGTGCAAGCAAATCCGCGGGCACACGGGCCGCCATTGCCGTGTTGAAAAAACGTTGGGCACTCGGGGTCAGCCCCTGCTGAATCGCCGAATGGAGATCCGCCTCGATACCCGCCTGCAAGGCCCGTCTGAGCAGCTCCGGGACACGTGCGTCGCTCAGCCGGTGCGCAGCGGCATCGGGGGGATAAAACGCACGATTGATCAAGGCTTCGTAGCGCCCGCCAATATCCAGCGAGGACACCATGCCGATCAGGTAACGCGGGCTCAGTTGCTGCCGCCAGGCCGGTTGCAGGTACTGGGCATAACGGAAGCGCCACCAGGTGGACATCATCTGCGGGTCGAGGTTGTGCAGTGCCAGTTGCAGCAGGCTCAAGCGCGAACGCTCAGTACTGGGCGCGAGGACTTCCTTGCGATCGCCGACCGTACAGCCGCTTTCCCAACCGCAGAAGCGGCCATCGACCCGGTCGGGCATTTCGATAAACGGAGTGTCGATGTCCAGTTGCGGCGGCAGGCCGTCCTCACGCAAGCGCGCAATCAAAAGGCGGCGGGCGAAGCTGTGCAGATCCGGCAAACGCTGCCCGAGGCGCTCTTCATAGGCCAGGACGCTGCCCAGGTAGCGGCTCTGCAGGTACTTGAAACGGTTGCGTTGCGCCACCGTCGCCTCGGCCAGCCAACTCGGCAATCTGTGTTTGGCACTCGCCGCCTTGCGCACCAGATCGACCTGGGCCCGTGCTTGAATCAGGGCATCGCTGACCGGCGCGTCGAGGTGCTTCTCCAACTCGACGGCCAACAGCGAGCGAGTCAATTGGACATCCCGGGTTTCACTGAAAATATTCGCGCTGCCATCAAACCCGCGCTGCTGGCGCAGGTATCCCTTCATCAGCCTTTTGAGCGCAAGCAACACAGGATTACCCTCGCTGACCTCATAGCGCACCGCCAGGGTTTGATTGGCCACCTGTTCACGTAGGGCGTTGCGCTGCGGCCGCTCGATGTAGCGCCACAACACAGACCCATCACGGCTGTCGAGGCTGGCCTCGATGCCCAGGGACAAGGCTTCGAGGCTGGCAAACGTCGCCACGCCACCCTCGCGCCCCAACGCGCACAGCACCACCGGCACCCGTCGTTGCGGATCGTTGAGCGCCGTGGTGCGGGTCACCGCAAACACGCTGTGCAGAGGCTCAAAGGCGTCGGCGCCGCCCACCAGCACGGACAGCACGCGGGTATCGCTGCCGGCGCGCTTGCTGGCCAGCGGCGTATCCAGCACATCCACCAGCAGGTCGCGATGGACTGCGCGGATCAATTGCAGCCGATGCAGCAAGAGGATGTCGGCGCGCAGCACATCACTCCACCCGTCGATGAGCGCGTTCAGGCGCCTGGCTTGACCGGTGGGGCGCGCCTTCCAGAAGGCAGGGTCGAACAGCTGCAATTGCGCGCCGTGCAGCAGCGTGTGCAGGGTGTCCGCGTGCACCTTGCGCCGCTGCTCCAACACGACGAAATCGTCAAAGGCCTGGGTATCCGCCCCGACGTCCTGCGGGTCAAGCAATGCCATCAGGCCTTTTTCATACCGTTTGAGCTGTTGCAGCGCCGTGTTCACGGGCAGGTGCGCGGCGGTGCTGGCGAACAGGATTTCCTTGCGCCGTCGATGCTGATCCCAGTCCTGCAACGTCCGGCGAAGACTGCCCAGGCGTGCCTTGCCCACCCAGTGTCGGCGCGCGCGTTCGATATAGGCGAGCAGTCGCGCGGCATTCATCTCCAGCGGCTCGCGCCTGGCGGAAAATACCTGCGCAAGGTTGATCGACATCCCACAGGCCAACTCGTTTTCCCATTGCCCCTCCAGCACCGCCTGCGCGCTGTATGCCAGCGCATCGCCCCTCAATGCCACACCGCGTCCGGGCGCCGCCGCCGCGTCTTCGGGCCGGCACACCTCATGCCGGCGCCGCAGCGGCAGGCACTGCCACAGGTCATCGAACGAGGCGCCATTGATCAATGCCACCAGGCCACACTGCAAGTGGGCGAACGACGGATATTCGTAGTAGTTGCGGCGGGCGCCCGGCAGGTACATCACGTGCGGCCGGCCCGCCGGGTCGCCCTCGCGATAAATATGCAGGGCGCCGGGGATCGGCATCAGCCGCGGCCCCACGCCCGGCCACATCAACTCACTGGCCTGGACGCTGGCCCATGGCTCACCGGCGCGTCGGCGCGCCTCGGCCGTCGGAGCGTCCGCCAGCGCCTGGACCATGCCCATCGCCCCCTCCGACAGCTCGTCCAACTGCCGCGCCACAAAGGCCTGGTCGGCGAACTGCTGCTTGTGCAAAGCCGCCCAGCGCTCCTGGCGCGTCAGCCAGGAACCCGGCACCAGCGCCTGCCAATAGGCGCTGTGCACCTGGGCAAGTCGAGCCGAAAGGTTGAGCGCAATCACCCGGCGCAACGCCTCCAGCGGCGTAAACGGCAGCCGGCGTGCCGGTTCGGTCTTGAGGCTGACAGCCGTGAACTGATTGAGGTTGATCGGCACCGCAGGCAGCACCATCAGCCGTAGCGCGCGGTCGGTCAGACTGTCGACCTGCTGCGCGGCTGCCGGCGGCTTGGGTTCGGTGAAGAGCAGGCCGTCCGGGTCCAGGTCAAAGGCCTTGCGCAGCTCGGCGCGAATCACCCGCAGCACCTTGGGCGCATGCAGGATCAGGCGGGACTGGTGTTTGGCCGACTGGGCGCAGCGCAGGTCGGCAATGGCCAGCCAATTAATCAACAGGCTGGGATGGGGGCTGCGGTTGATGGACCGGGTCAGTTGGCGACGCATGGCCTGCAACGCATCGTCGTCAGCCATATCGGGATCGGTAGGTGAAGTCACGGCGGTATCTTCGTCGAGGAAAACCCTAGCCTATGCAGCGCAAACGCCCAAGGGGCGCTAGATAATTGACGGGTGCCGCGCACAAAAAAAGCCCGCAGTGTGGGCGGGCGAAAAACCAACGAAGAGCTTGGGGGTGTAACCAGGTGACGACTCAGCTACCGCGATAGGTGGAGTAGCTGTAGGGCGAAATCAGCAGGGGCACATGGTAGTGATCCTGTTCGGCGCTGATGCCGAAGCGCAATACCACCACATCCAGGAAGGCCGGCTCCGGTAATTGCACACCGCGGGCGCGGTAGTAATCGCCGGCGCTGAATTGCAATTGGTAGACACCGCTGCGGTAGTCATCACCTTGCAGTAACGGCGCGTCGCAGCGGCCATCGCTGTTGGTCAGCGCAGTGGCGACCAGTTCCAGCTGCGTGCCGTCGACGCGGTACAGCTCAACCTGGATGGCGCTGCCGGGGCAGCCGTGGGCTGCGTCGAGTACGTGTGTCGTCAGTCGTCCCATGGGGCGGGCTCCCTTGCATGAAGTGAAATAGGCTGCACCTTTACGGGGCATCAAAAAACCGCTGATGGGCCGATTAAGACACTTTTAATAAAAATTGTACACAATAAAAATCACAAAGTTTCGCACAGGCTGCGACGCTTCGATCCTCGGCGGGATTTCCCAGCAAGCCTTGCTTTTAAAAGACCTTTTGTCCGTTTACTGACCAATCGGGCAAGTTTCTTGCAGTGCTGAACGGCGGCAACTCCACGGAAAAAATGCGGAAATACAGGCTTACAAAGTGACCATTAAGTTGTATACAATCAGCCCATCGCTGTGACGCCACCCAGTCTTTCCGCTGGCCGCCACACACTTGCTACCACGAACAAGAAGGAAGACTGCAGTGAGCGCTGACTACCCACGCGACCTGATCGGTTACGGCAGTAACCCTCCTCACCCCCACTGGCCGGGCAAGGCACGCATCGCCTTGTCGTTCGTACTCAACTACGAAGAAGGCGGCGAGCGCAACATTCTGCATGGTGACAAAGAGTCCGAAGCCTTCCTTTCGGAAATGGTCTCGGCCCAGCCGCTGCAGGGCGAGCGCAACATGAGCATGGAGTCGCTGTACGAATACGGCAGCCGGGCCGGCGTGTGGCGCATCCTCAAGTTGTTCAAGGAATTCGACATTCCTCTGACCATCTTCGCCGTGGCCATGGCTGCCCAGCGTCACCCGGATGTGATCCGCGCCATGGTCGACGCCGGCCACGAGATCTGCAGCCACGGCTACCGCTGGATCGACTACCAATACATGGACGAGGCCCAGGAGCGCGAGCATATGCTCGAAGCCATCCGCATCCTCACCGAACTCACCGGCGAACGCCCGTTGGGCTGGTACACCGGGCGCACCGGCCCGAACACGCGGCGGCTGGTGATGGAGGAAGGCGGCTTCCTGTACGACTGCGACACCTACGACGACGACCTGCCCTACTGGGAACCCAACACCCCCACCGGCAAGCCGCACCTGGTGATCCCCTACACCCTGGACACCAACGATATGCGCTTCACCCAGGTGCAGGGTTTCAACAAGGGCGATGACTTTTTCGAGTACCTGAAAGACGCGTTCGACGTGCTGTATGCCGAAGGCGCCGAGGCACCGAAGATGCTGTCCATCGGCCTGCATTGCCGCCTGATCGGCCGCCCGGCGCGCCTGGCCTCGTTGAAGCGTTTTATCGAATACGCCAAGGGCCATGACCAGGTGTGGTTCACCCGCCGCGTCGACATCGCCCGCCACTGGCATGACGTACACCCGTTCCAGGGAGCGGCCAAATGAGCGCCTTCCAGACCTTGAAACCCTCGACCTTGAGCCGTGACGCCTTCGTCCAGGCCTTCGCCGACATCTACGAACACTCGCCATGGGTGGCCGAAAAGGCCTTCGACCTGGGCCAGGACGCCTCGATCGACCAGATCGAAACCCTGCACCAGCGCATGAGCGACATCCTGTTGAGCGCCGATCACGCCAGTCAGCTGGCGTTGATCAACGCTCACCCGGACCTGGCCGGCAAAGCGGCCGTCCAGGGCCAACTCACCCAAGCCAGCACCGATGAGCAAGCTGGCGCGGGGATTCACCACTGCACGGCCGAAGAGTTCTCACGCTTCACCGAGCTGAACGATGCCTACAAGGCCAAGTTCAAGTTTCCCTTCATCATGGCGGTAAAAGGCAGCAACCGGCACCAGATTCTCGCCGCGTTCGAAACCCGCATTCACAACTCGGTGGATGCCGAGTTCAAGTGCGCGCTGGACGAGATCAACAAGATCGCGTTGTTCCGTTTACTGACCCTCTAAACGACCATCCCCAGCCACTCAATTTAAGGCAGACAAGAAGAATGAAAGCTTACGCCGTACCTTTCGAAAAGTTCGTCAACCTGGCCGACGCCCGCCTGGGCACCAAGATCATCTCCGTGACAGATGACTGGTTCGCCGACGCCAACCGCCTGTTCCAGCCGACCCCGGCCGTGTGGAAGGAGGGCGTTTTCGATGACAACGGCAAGTGGATGGACGGCTGGGAGTCACGCCGCAAGCGCTTCGAAGGCTACGACAGCGCAGTGATCCGCCTGGGCGTACCGGGCTCGATCAAGGGCGTGGACATCGACACGTCATTCTTCACCGGCAACTACCCGCCGTCGGCCTCCCTGGAAGCCTGCTTCCTGGCCTCGGGCGAGCCTGACGACAACACCCAGTGGGTAGAAGTCCTGTCGGCCGTCGAGCTGCAAGGCAACAGCCACCACTACCACGAGATCAGCAACGACCAGGCGTTCAGCCACCTGCGTTTCAACATCTACCCGGATGGCGGCGTGGCCCGTCTGCGTGTGTACGGCGTGCCGTTCCGCGACTGGTCGGCAGTGGGCGACAACGAACAGATCGACCTGGCTGCCGCATTGAACGGTGGTCGCGCACTGGCGTGTTCCGATGAACACTTCGGGCGCATGAGCAACATTCTCAACCCAGGCCGTGGCGTCAACATGGGCGATGGCTGGGAAACTGCCCGTCGTCGCACGCCAGGCAATGACTGGGTGATCGTCGCCCTGGGCCACCCCGGCGAAATCGAGAAGATCATCGTCGACACCCTGCACTTCAAGGGCAACTACCCGGACACCTGCTCGATCCAGGGCGCCTTCGTGAAGGGCGGCACCGACAGCCAGATCGAAACCCAGTCGCTGTTCTGGCGCGAACTGCTGCCGGCGCAGAAACTGGAAATGCACGCCGAACACACCTTCGCCGAGCAGATCAAGGCGCTGGGGCCGATCACCCATATCCGCCTGAACGTGTTCCCGGATGGCGGTGTGAGTCGCCTGCGTGTGCTGGGTAAAGTCTCCAGGTAAACGCTGAATCCTGTGGCAAAAGAGCTTGTTGTGGTGAGCGGGCTTGTCGAATCGTCGCACCGCCCGCGTTGGGGCGCGAAGCGACCCTGGAAGCAGACACCGCGTTTTCACAGAAGAAACGCAATGATCTTGTTGGGGCCGCTTCGCAGCCCAGCGCGGGCAAGCCCGCTCACCACATAAGCTCATTGCCACACACAAAATAGTTTTAACAACACAGAACTCGGATAAGAAGACAGCCATGCGCACACTGATGATCGAACCCCTGACCAAAGAAGCCTTCGCCCCTTTCGGAGACGTTATCGAAACCGACGGCAGCGATCACTTCATGATCAACAACGGGTCGACCATGCGCTTTCACAAGCTGGCAACGGTAGAAACCGCACAGCCTGAAGACAACGCGATCATCAGCATCTTCCGCGCCGACGCGCTGGATATGCCGTTGACCGTGTGCATGCTGGAGAGACACCCGCTGGGCAGCCAGGCCTTCATTCCGCTGCTCGGCAACCCCTTTCTGATCGTGGTCGCGCCACTTGGCGATGCACCTGTATCAGGCTTGGTCCGCGCCTTCGTCACCAACGGCAGGCAGGGCATCAATTACCATCGCGGCGTCTGGCACCACCCGGTGCTGACGATCGAAAAGCGGGATGACTTCCTGGTGGTTGATCGCAGTGGCACAGGCAATAACTGCGATGAGCATTTTTTCAAAGAGGATGAGCGGTTGATCCTCGCCCCCCACCAATAAGAGAAGGCCGGATCACCCGACAACAAGGGTGACAGGCGAGAGGTAAAGACTGTGGAAGCACATCTGTTGGAATGGCTGAACCTCAGCGTGCGCTGGGTTCACATGATCACTGGCGTCGCCTGGATCGGCGCTTCGTTCTACTTCGTCTGGCTGGAAAACAACCTCAACCGCGTCAACCCCAAGGACGGCCTGTCCGGTGACTTGTGGGCGATCCACGGTGGCGGTATCTACCACCTGGAAAAATACAAACTGGCCCCGCCGACCATGCCGGACAACCTGCACTGGTTCAAATGGGAAGCCTATTTCACCTGGATGTCGGGCGTCGCGCTGCTGTGCGTGGTGTTCTACCTAAACCCGACGCTGTACCTGCTCGCCCCCGGCAGCAGCCTCAGTGGCGGCGAAGGCGTCTTGCTGGGCATCGGCTCACTGTTCGCCGGCTGGTTCATCTACTCCTTCCTCTGCGACTCGGCCCTGGGCAAACGCCCTGCCCTGCTCGGCTTGATCCTGTTCGTGCTGTTGATTGCCGCCGCGTACGGCTTCAGCAAAGTGTTCAGCGGCCGTGGTGCGTACCTGCACGTGGGCGCGGTGATCGGCACCATCATGGTCGGTAACGTGTTCCGCATCATCATGCCGGCGCAGCGCGCGCTGGTGGCGGCGATCGCCGAGCACCGCACGCCCGATCCGGCCCTGCCGGCCAAGGGGCTGCTGCGCTCACGGCACAACAACTACTTCACCCTGCCGGTGCTGTTCATCATGATCAGCAACCACTTCCCGAGCACCTACGGCAGCCAATACAACTGGCTGATCCTGGCGGGGATCGCGGTGGCAGCGGTGCTGGTGCGGCACTACTTCAACACGCGGCATAACAGCCAGAAGTATGCGTGGACCTTGCCCGTGGGTGCGTTGGCCATGATTTGCCTGGCGTATGTGACCGGGCCCAAGCCGGTGGCGGAAGTCGCCAAGGCACCGGCGGCCATTGAGTACCAACCGTTGCCGGAAACCGCATTGGGCGGTGGCTTGAAACCCGCCGCGCCGGCAGCTCCGGCCGCCGCACCTGCGCCTGCCCAGGCGACGATTGATTTCGACAAGGTCCACGGGGTGATCCAGGAGCGTTGCGCCGTGTGCCATTCGGCCAAACCCACCAGCCCGCTGTTCAGCACCGCCCCGGCCGGCGTGATGTTCGATACACCGGCGCAGATCCAGCAACAGGCGGCACGTATCCAGGCGCAGGCCGTGGCAAGCCAGATCATGCCGTTGGGCAACATCACCCAGATGACCCAGCAGGAGCGGGATTTGATTGGCACCTGGATCAATCAGGGGGCGCGTACCAACTAACAGATTCACATAGTTCCAATGTGGGAGGGGCTTGCCCCCTCCCACATTTGGACCTGCAGTGTTTTGAAGATTGCGTTCCACACAACACAAAAATAAAAAAGATCCGAGGTGTTGCATGACCGAGTTAGTCGAACCGCAGATTCCTGCCGCACCCGCCATGGTGCGGCTGCCCCTCTTGCAACTGATTCTGGTAGGCCTGCAACACGTCTTGCTGATGTACGGCGGCGCCGTCGCCGTCCCCCTGATCATTGGCCAGGCCGCCGGCCTGAGCCGTGAAGAAATCGCCTTTCTGATCAACGCCGACCTGCTGGTAGCCGGCATCGCCACCCTGGTGCAGTCATTCGGCATCGGCCCGGTGGGCATCCGTATGCCGGTGATGATGGGCGCCAGTTTCGCCGCTGTGGGCAGCATGGTCGCCATGGCCGGCATGCCCGGTATCGGCTTGCAGGGCATCTTCGGCGCCACCATCGCCGCCGGGTTCTTCGGCACGCTGATCGCACCGTTCATGTCCAAGGTCGTACGCTTTTTTCCGCCGCTGGTGACCGGCACCGTGATCACGGCCATCGGCCTGTCGCTGTTCCCCGTGGCCGTGAACTGGGCCGGTGGCGGCAGCGCAGCGGCCACCTTCGGCTCACCGATTTACCTGGCGATTGCCGCCCTGGTACTGGCGACCATCCTGCTGATCAACCGCTTCATGCGCGGCTTCTGGGTGAATATCTCGGTGCTGATCGGCATGGGCCTGGGTTACGCCCTGTGCGGGGCCATCGGCATGGTTGACCTCAGCGGCCTGGCCCAGGCGCCGTGGGTGCAAGTGGTGACGCCGCTGCACTTCGGCATGCCCAGGTTCGAACTGGCGCCGATCCTGTCGATGTGCCTGGTGGTGGTGATTATCTTCGTCGAATCCACCGGAATGTTCCTGGCGCTGGGCAAGATCACCGGCCAGGACGTCACGCCGAAAATGCTGCGCCGTGGCTTGCTGTGTGATGCCGGTGCGTCGTTCTTCGCCGGTTTCTTCAACACCTTCACCCATTCCTCCTTCGCGCAGAACATCGGCCTGGTGCAGATGACCGGCGTGCGTTGCCGCTCGGTGACGATGATGGCCGGTGCCTTCCTGATTGTGCTCAGCCTGTTGCCCAAGGCCGCGTACCTGGTGGCGTCGATTCCCCCGGCGGTGCTCGGCGGGGCGGCGATCGCCATGTTCGGCATGGTGGCGGCCACCGGCATCAAGATCCTCCAGGAGGCCGATATCGCCGACCGTCGCAACCAGTTGCTGGTGGCGGTGAGCATCGGCATGGGCCTGATCCCCGTGGTGCGCCCGGAGTTCTTCGCACAGTTGCCCGTATGGATGAGCCCGATCACCCACAGCGGCATCGCCATGGCGACCCTCAGCGCACTGTCGCTGAATATCCTGTTCAACATTCTCGGCGGGGCCGAACGCCCCGTAGTCGACCCCGCCCATACCTGACACGTGCCCCATTGTCGCCCTGTGCGCGCTGTAACGGCGCACTTGAGCCCTGACGTGGGAGCCAGTATTCTCCGCGCCCGCTTGAATCGACGGTTGTTTACCGCCTTGGCGCGGGTCTTGCTGTAGTAATAAAGCTGACCATTCAGACCACTTTTGTAACCACTAAAGGCGCCGCACCAGAGCGCTTGTGTAGAAGAAAAACCATAAAACTTTAACTCGGGAGCAACCGAATGAAACCTCTGTTCAAAGGCCTGATGCTGGCGGGATCCCTGCTGGCCGGCGGCCAGGCCGTGGCCGGTGACTTGTTGCAGTGGCAGAACAACAGCCTGACGTATCTGTGGGGCAAGAGCTTTACCGTCAACCCGCAGATCCAGCAAACCGTCACGTTCGAACATGCCGATGCCTGGAAGTACGGCGACAACTTCGTCTTCGTCGACCGCATCTTTTACAACGGCAAGGAAGACGGCAACGTCGGCCCAAGCACGTATTACGGTGAGATCAGCCCGCGACTGTCGTTCGGCAAGATTTTCGACCAGGACCTGTCCTTCGGCCCGATCAAGGATGTGTTGCTGGCCTTCACGTATGAGTTCGGCGAAGGCGACAACGAGTCGTACCTGCTCGGCCCTGGCTTCGACCTGAACATCCCGGGCTTCGACTACTTCCAGCTGAACTTCTACCAGCGCCAGACCGAAGGCAATCGCCCAGGCGACGGTGTATGGCAGATCACCCCGGTATGGTCGTACACCCTGCCGGTGGGCAACTCGAATATCCTGATCGACGGCTTCATGGATTGGGTGGTGGACAACGACAAGAACGCCCGTGGCACTTACCACGCCAACCTGCACTTCAACCCGCAGGTCAAATACGACTTGGGCAAGGCGCTGCATTGGGGCGACAAGCAGTTGTACGTGGGCTTTGAATACGACTACTGGAAGAACAAGTACGGGATCGAGGATTCCGGCGCGTTCAAGACGACCCAGGACACGGCGAGCTTCCTGGTCAAGTATCACTTCTAAAAGCCACTGCAAGACACATGTGGGAGGGACTTGCTCCCTCCCACATTCAGATAGGCGGCAGGCCCAGGAACCGCATGATCTCTTCACGCTTGGCCAGCGCATCCTTCCTGCCCAACTCAATCAACTCGCTGCAATACCCCGCCTCGAACAGCAAGTAACTCAGCACCCCTGCCCCGCTCGTCTTGGTCGCCCCCGGCCCACGCAGGAACAGACGCAATGCCGCCGGCAATTCCTGCCGATGCCTTGCGGCGATTTCGTCGATCGGCTGGCTTGGCGCAATGACCAGCACTTCCACCGGTGCCAGGCCACGGGCCGCGCTGTCGGCTGGCTGGTGATGGCTGAACTGGTTCAGACGCTCCAGCAGTTCGATATCGCTTTCCAGGCTGTCAATGAACGTGCTGTTGAGCATATGCCCGCCGATCTGGGCCAACGTCGGCTCCTGGCCGGTATAGGTGCGTTGCGCCATCGGTTCATTGCCCCGCGGGTTACCGCTGACACCCACCACCAGCACCCGGGTCGCCCCCAGGTGCAGCGCCGGGCTGATGGGGGCGGATTGGCGCACCGCGCCGTCACCGAAGTATTCCTGGTCGAGTTTCACCGGGGCAAACAGCAAGGGGATCGCCGAACTGGCCAGCAGGTGTTCAACGGTCAGTTGCGTCGGCACTCCGATACGCCGATGGCGCAACCAGGCGTCGATGGTGCCGCCGCCCTGATAGAAGGTCACCGCCTGCCCGGATTCATAGCCGAAGGCCGTGACGGCGACCGCATGCAGGTGCTGTTGGCGGATGGCCTCGTCGATACCTGCCAAATGCAGTTTGTCCTGCAACAAGTCCCGCAGCGGCGAGCTGTTGAGCAGCGCCACCGGCAACTGCCGGCCCAGCCCCAGCAAGCTGTGGGTAAAGAAGCGACTCGCCTGGCGCACCACCCCCGGCCAATCGCTGCGCAATACCAGGTGGCTGCGAAACCCCTGCCAGAACGCAGTCAGGCGCTGGATCGCCGCCGTGAAGTCCATCGCACCGCTGGCCAGGCTCACCGCATTGATCGCACCGGCCGACGTGCCGACGATCACCGGAAACGGATTGGGAGCCCCCGGCGGCAACAGCTCGGCAATCGCCGCCAATACCCCCACCTGATACGCCGCTCGCGCCCCGCCGCCGGAAAGAATCAAGCCTGTAACCGGTTCAGCTGCGCGCATTGCATCACTCCATGTGGGGGAAATTCGGTCTTAGCGACGGCGTTTTTCGTACAGCTTGGGTTCGCCCGGTGGCCGACTCTTGAAGCGGCGGTGGGTCCACAGGTATTGCTCGGGACATTCACGCACCGAGGCTTCCACCCACTGGTTGATGCGCAGGCAGTCGACTTCATCGCTTTCGCCGGGGAAGTCGGTCAACGGCGGGTGGATCACCAGGCGGTAACCGCTGCCGTCCGCCAGGCGCTGCTGGGTGAACGGCACCACCAGCGCCTTGCCCAGCTTGGCGAACTTGCTGGTGGCAGGCACGGTGGCGGCCTGGATGCCGAACAGCGGCACGAAGATACTTTGCTTGGCGCCGTAGTCCTGGTCCGGTGCATACCAGATGGCGCGGCCGGCACGCAGCAGCTTGAGCATGCCGCGCACGTCTTCGCGCTCGACCGCCAGGGAGTCGAGGTTATGCCGCTCGCGGCCACGGCGCTGGATATAGTCGAACAGCGGGTTGCCGTGCTCGCGGTACATGCCGTCGATGGTGTGCTTCTGCCCCAGCAGGGCCGCGCCGATTTCCAGGGTGGTGAAGTGCAGGGCCATGAGGATCACGCCCTTGCCATCCAGTTGGGCCTGCTTGAGGTGTTCCAGGCCTTCGACATGGGCCAGGCGCGCCAGGCGCTGGCGCGACCACCACCAGCTCATGGCCATTTCGAAGAAGGCGATGCCGGTGGAGGCGAAGTTTTCCTTGAGCAGCTTCTTGCGCTCTGCGGGGGATTTTTCCGGGAAGCACAGTTCCAGGTTGCGGGCGGCGATGCGGCGACGTTCGCCGGCCACATGGTACATGCCTGCACCCAGCAGGCGACCAATGGTCAGCAGCGCACGGTACGGCAGTTGGGTCACCAGCCACAGCAGGCCGAGTCCCAGCCATAACAGCCAAAAGCGCGGGTGAAAAAATACAGCTCGAAAACGCGGGCGATCCATTACAGATTCCGGGAAAGACAGGGCCGCGCATTCTACAACGGTTCGACTCGGCTTGCGGCCAGTGAGTGTTCTCGTTATAAGTCTCGACACTTTTCGTGACAAGCCGCTTTTTGCCGACCATGAGCCAAACCGAACCGCTAGACCAAGATCCCGTGTTCCAGCTGAAAGGCAGCATGCTCGCCATCACCGTGCTGGAACTGGCCCGCAACGACCTCGACGCCCTGGACCGCCAGCTCGCCGCCAAGGTCGCCCTGGCGCCGAACTTCTTCAACAACGCCCCGCTGGTACTGGCCCTGGACAAACTGCCGGCCGGCCAGGGCAGCATCGACCTGCCCGGCCTGATGCGCGTGTGCCGCTCCCACGGCCTGCGAACCCTGGCGATTCGTGCCAGCCGCATCGAAGACATTGCCGCCGCCATCGCCATTGAACTGCCAGTACTGCCACCCTCCGGCGCGCGTGAGCGTCCACTGGAACCTTTGGTCGGCGAAGTGCAGAAAAAACCGGAAAAACCAGCGGAACCTGCGATCAAGCCTACAAAGATAATCACCACGCCCGTACGCGGCGGACAGCAGATTTACGCCCAGGGCGGCGACCTGGTGGTGATCTCTTCGGTCAGTCCCGGCGCGGAACTTCTCGCCGATGGCAATATCCATGTATACGGCCCGATGCGCGGACGTGCCCTCGCCGGCATCAAGGGGGATACCAAGGCGCGCATTTTTTGCCAGCAATTGACCGCTGAGCTGGTGTCCATCGCGGGCCAGTACAAGGTTTCGGAAGATTTGCGCCGCGATCCGCTGTGGGGAGCCGCGGTGCAGGTCAGCCTGTCGGGCGATGTGTTGAACATCATCCGTCTTTAACGGATACTGCCGCATTTTCCAAGCATCTCTAGACTCTGATAGCACAGCGAAACTGGCATTACTTGCGTAGGAACATTTGAAGGTTGGCGTTTTTCCTGCGAAAACCCGTCTTTTTTCCTACAAAGGCTGTCCGCCTGCGGCGAGTTCCAAGAGATGTTTTTCAGGGGCTGAAAAGTCCTTTTTCCTTAGGGGTGAAACACCTTGGCCAAGATTCTCGTGGTTACATCCGGCAAGGGTGGTGTGGGTAAGACCACCACCAGCGCCGCTATCGGTACCGGCCTCGCTCTGCGCGGCCACAAGACAGTCATCGTCGACTTCGACGTCGGTTTGCGTAACCTCGACCTGATCATGGGCTGCGAACGCCGCGTGGTGTACGACTTCGTCAACGTGGTGAACGGCGAAGCCAACCTGCAACAGGCCCTGATCAAGGACAAGCGCCTTGAGAACCTGTATGTACTGGCCGCCAGCCAGACGCGCGACAAAGATGCGCTGACCAAGGAAGGCGTAGGCAAGGTCCTCGCTGAACTGAAGGAAACCTTCGAGTACGTGGTCTGCGACTCCCCGGCCGGTATCGAAACCGGTGCTCACCTGGCGATGTACTTCGCCGATGAAGCCATCGTGGTGACCAACCCGGAAGTGTCTTCGGTACGTGACTCGGACCGCATGCTCGGCCTGTTGGCCAGCAAGTCCAAGCGCGCCGAGGAAGGCCAGGACCCGATCAAGGAACACCTGCTGCTCACCCGCTACAACCCTGAGCGCGTCAGCAACGGCGAAATGCTCGGTGTTGAAGACGTCAAGGAAATCCTCGCCGTAACCCTGCTGGGTGTGATCCCGGAATCCCAGGCCGTGCTGAAGGCTTCCAACCAGGGCGTCCCGGTGATTCTCGACGACCAGAGCGACGCCGGCCAGGCGTACAGCGATGCGGTTGATCGCTTGCTGGGCAAGACCGTGGAACATCGCTTCCTCGATGTTAAGAAGAAGGGATTCTTCGAGCGTATCTTTGGAGGCAACTAAACAATGAAATTTCTCGACTTCTTTCGCGCCAACAAAAAGCCAAGCACCGCGTCGGTCGCGAAAGAGCGTCTACAGATCATCGTGGCGCACGAACGCGGCCAACGCAGTACCCCGGATTACCTGCCAGCCTTGCAGAAGGAGCTGGTGGAGGTGATCCGCAAGTACGTCAATATCGGCAACGATGACGTGCATGTCGCCCTGGAAAATGACGGCAGCTGCTCGATTCTGGAACTCAATATCACCCTGCCTGATCGTTGATCGAACAGGCGGCCGCCACGGCGGCTCGGTCACCTTGATCCCTTCGCGGGAACCGGGTGGTCGAGCCGCCGTTGGCGTTTGTTGCGAGGCTGTTTAATGCCGCTGTCCACTATTCATATCCTGCATCAGGACGACGCTGTCCTGGTGGTGAACAAGCCGACCCTGTTGCTCTCGGTGCCCGGCCGCGCCGATGACAACAAGGACTGCCTGATCACCCGCCTGCAGGAAAACGGCTACCCCGAAGCCCGCATCGTCCATCGCCTGGACTGGGAAACCTCGGGGATCATCCTGCTGGCCCGGGATGCCGATACCCATCGCGAACTGTCCCGCCAGTTTCACGACCGCGAAACCGAAAAGGCCTACACCGCGCTGGCCTGGGGCCAGCCGGAACTGGACAGCGGCAGCATCGACCTGCCCCTGCGCTACGACCCGCCGACCAAACCGCGCCATGTGGTGGACCACGAGTTCGGCAAGCATGCGCTGACCTTCTGGAAAGTGCTGGAACGCTGTGGCGACTGGTGCCGCGTCGAGCTGACGCCGATTACCGGAAGGTCGCACCAGTTGCGCGTGCATATGCTGTCCATCGGGCATCCGTTGCTCGGTGACGGCCTGTATGCCCATGAACAGGCCCTGGCTGCCTGGCCGCGCCTGTGCCTGCACGCGAGCATGCTGAGCTTCACTCACCCGCAAAGCGGTGAGCGCTTGCGCTTTGAGTGCCCGGCTCCCTTCTAAAGCTGTAAATACAGTACATGTGGGAGGGGCGGTGCGACTTGCCCCCTCCCACATTTGTTCTGTGCACTTCTCGCCCTCGAACGGTAAACTCCGCGCATTGCTGTCTGGAGCTATTTATGCGCGAAGCGTTGAATCAAGGCCTGATCGACTTCCTCAAGGCCTCCCCTACTCCTTTTCATGCCACCGCCGCCCTGGCCCAGCGCCTGGAAGCGGCCGGTTTCCAGCGCCTCGACGAGCGCGAGACCTGGGCCACCGAAGCCAACGGTCGCTATTACGTGACCCGCAACGATTCCTCGATCATCGCCTTCAAGCTCGGCCGCCATTCGCCGTTGCAAGGTGGGATTCGCCTGGTCGGCGCCCATACCGACAGCCCGTGCCTGCGGGTCAAGCCCCAGCCTGAGCTGCAACGCCAGGGCTTCTGGCAACTCGGCGTGGAAGTCTACGGCGGCGCGCTGCTGGCGCCGTGGTTCGACCGCGACCTGTCCCTGGCCGGCCGCGTCACCTTCCGCCGTGACGGCAAGGTCGAAAGCCAGCTGATCGACTTCAAGCTGCCCATCGCTATCATCCCCAACCTGGCCATTCACCTGAACCGTGAAGCCAACCAGGGCTGGGCGATCAATGCCCAGACCGAATTGCCGCCGATCCTCGCGCAATTTGCCGGTGATGAACGCGTGGACTTCCGTGCCGTGCTCACCGAGCAGTTGGCACGGGAGCATGGACTGAACGCCGATGTGGTACTCGACTACGAGTTGAGCTTCTACGACACCCAGAGCGCCGCCGTCATCGGCCTGAACGGCGACTTCATCGCCGGCGCACGCCTCGACAACCTGCTGTCGTGCTACGCCGGCCTGCAAGCCTTGCTCACCAGCGAGAGCGACGAAACCTGCGTGCTGGTGTGCAACGACCACGAGGAAGTCGGTTCCTGCTCGGCCTGCGGTGCCGACGGCCCGATGCTGGAACAGACCCTGCGTCGCCTGTTGCCTGAAGGTGATGAATTCGTACGCACCATTCAGAAATCCCTGCTGGTGTCGGCCGACAATGCCCACGGCGTACACCCCAACTACGCCGATAAGCACGACGCCAACCACGGCCCCAAGCTCAATGCCGGCCCGGTGATCAAGGTCAACAGCAACCAGCGCTACGCCACCAACAGCGAAACCGCCGGGTTCTTCCGTCACCTGTGCATGGCCCAGGAAGTGCCGGTGCAGAGCTTCGTGGTGCGCAGCGACATGGGCTGCGGCTCGACCATCGGCCCGATCACCGCCAGCCACCTGGGTGTGCGTACGGTGGATATCGGTTTGCCGACGTTTGCCATGCACTCCATTCGTGAACTGTGCGGCAGCCATGACCTGGCGCATCTGGTGAAGGTGTTGGGCGCGTTCTACGCCAGCCACGACCTGCCCTAAGACCAGGACTGGATGTCGTCAACATGTGGGAGGGGCGGTGCGACGATTCGCACTTGCCCCCCACATTTGGTTTACGTCCACCTGATCTGCATCACCTGCATTTCCTGCAATCCGACCTAGACTTGTCAGTATTCCCACTCCGACAAGGCCGTCGCCCCATGATCTCCATGTCCTCCTTCCACGCCATGCTTATCCCTATCCTGATCGGCATGATCATGCTCGCCGTCGGCTTCAACTTCCGCGACAAGCCCCTCGGCGTGTTCGGCATGTGGGTCGGCATGCTGCTGATCCTGGGCACCGTGGTGTACAAGATCCTCGCCAAACTGGCCGAATGACGCTTGCACTCGTACACTCGCTCAACCCGTCGTTTCCAAGGTTGACCGCCTCGTGCTTTCCCGTCTGTTTGCCCTGCCCTGCTGTTTCCTGATCGCCCTGCTCACGCTGCTGCCGCTCTCGTCCGCCCAAGCGGTGGGCCTGCCCGGGCTGCTCGGCACCACCAAGGCCCAACCCCAGGCCGACGTGCCGTTGGGGCAGTCGCTGGACGAGGTGATCAAGACCCTGGAAAACGACCAGCAACGCACCCAGTTGCTGAGCGACTTGAAGAAGCTGCGCGCCGCTACCCAGAAGGCCCAGCCCGCCGCCGAGCAAGGCGTGCTCGGGCTGATCGGCAGTACGCTGTCGGGCCTGGAGCAGCAGTTCTCCGGCGCCGACAGCCCGCTGGGGCGCTGGTCGAATGAAATCGACCTGGCCAAGGACGAACTCAGCGCCCTGATGCTGCCGGCCAGCGAATGGCTGCCGATCATTTTCGGCTTTGCAGTGATTCTCGCGGTATGGAGCCTGCTGGCAGCCGCGTTGATCTGGCTGAGCCACCGGGTACGCGAGCGCTTCGGCCTGCCCGAGGAGTTGCCGCAACACCCGCGTACCTGGGACATGCTGCGCTTCGCCCTGCGCAAGCTGGGGCCCTGGCTGATCGCGCTGGTGATCACGGTTTACCTGAGCTACGCCCTGCCCTCGTCCCTGGGCAAATCCCTGGCGATGGTGCTGGCGTATGCGCTGGTGGTCGGCACCTGTTTCTCGGCGATCTGCGTGATTGCCTTCTCCCTGCTCGACGGCCCGCACCGCCACCGCGCGCTGTATATCCTGCGCCACCAGGCGTTCCGCCCGCTGTGGTGGATCGGCAGCTTTGCCGCCTTCGGTGAAGCCTTGAGCGACCCGCGGCTGGTGGCTGCGCTCGGCCAGCACCTGGCCCACACCGCAGCGACCGTCGCCAATGTGATGGCCGCGCTGTCCACCGGCGTGTTCATCCTGCGTTTCCGACGGCCGATCGCCCACCTGATCCGCAACCAGCCCCTGTCGCGCCGCCTGACCCGCCGCGCCCTCAGCGACACCATCGAGATCGTCGGCACCTTCTGGTACATCCCCGCCTTGCTGTTGGTGGGCATCTCGCTGTTCGCCACCTTCGTCTCCGCCGGCGACACCAGCACCGCCCTGCGCCAGTCGCTGTTGTGCACGGTGTTGCTGGTGTTGTGCATGGTGATCAACGGCCTGGTGCGGCGCCACGCACTCAAGCCGCAACGGGGGCACAAGCGCCATGCGCTGTACTCCGAACGCCTGAAAAGCTTCGTCTACACCCTCGCCCACCTGGTGGTGTGGCTGGTGTTTATCGAACTCGGGCTGCGGGTCTGGGGCCTGTCGCTGATCCGCTTTACCGAAGGCGACGGCCATGAAATCAGCGTCAAGCTGTTCGGCCTGGGCGGCACGCTGCTATTTGCCTGGTTGATCTGGATCCTCAGCGACACCGCCATCCATCACGCCCTCACCCGCTCGCGCAAAGGCCTGGCCAATGCCCGCGCGCAGACCATGATGCCGCTGATCCGCAACGTGCTGTTCGTGACCATCTTCATCATCGCCGCCATCGTCGCCCTGGCGAACATGGGCATGAACGTCACGCCACTGCTGGCCGGTGCCGGTGTGATCGGCCTGGCCATCGGTTTTGGTGCGCAGTCACTGGTGGCCGACTTGATCACCGGCCTGTTCATCATCATCGAAGACTCCCTGGCCATCGATGACTACGTGGACGTCGGCGGCCACCTCGGCACCGTCGAAGGCCTGACCATCCGTACCGTGCGCCTGCGCGACATTGACGGCATCGTGCACACCATCCCGTTCAGCGAGATCAAGAGCATCAAGAACTACTCGCGGGAGTTCGGCTATGCGATCTTCCGGGTGGCGATCCCGTACAACATGGAAATCGACGATGCGATCAAGCTGATGCGCGATGTCGGCCAGAAAATGCGCAACGATCCGCTGCAACGCCGCAATATCTGGTCGCCGCTGGAGATCCAGGGGGTGGAAAGCTTCGAGTCAGGCAGTGCGATCCTGCGCGCGCGCTTCAAGACGGCGCCGATCAAGCAGTGGGAAGTGTCGCGGGCGTTCAACCTGTCGCTGAAGCGGCATCTGGATGAAGCCGGTCTGGACCTGGCCACGCCGCGCTTGAGTGTGCAGGTGGTGACGGGGGCTGCGGGGGGGTTGGAGAAGGACAAGAACGCGTAAGGTCAGGGCGAATGTGATGAGCTTGTTGTGGTTTGTGGTGAACTTATTGTGGTGAGCGGGCTTGTTGTGGTGAGCGGGCTTGCCCCGCGCTGGGCTGCGAAGCAGCCCCACTCTAGAAGCACTCGGTGTATCAGACATAACTCAGCGGCTGGTTTTGGGGCTGCTGCGCAGCCCAGCGCGGGGCAAGCCCGCTCACCACAACAAGCCCGCTTGCCACAAAAAGCCTGCTTGCCACAACAGGCCCGCCCACCATAACAGGCCGGCCTACTGAAGGTTTTGCGTCAGGCCAGCGTTGCGCCGTCCATCTTCTGGCGCAGGCTCAACGGACGCATATCGGTCCAGGTTTCTTCGATGTAGGCCAGGCACTCTTTCTTCAGGCCGCTCTTGCCCACGGTGCGCCAGCCTTCCGGCACGGCCTTGTAGTCGGGCCAGATGGAATACTGTTCTTCATGGTTGACCACTACCTGAAACAGGATGTCGTCGCGGTCAAATACTGAGGTCATTGCTGTTCTCCATCGCTCAAAGGCTGGCTGCGCACCATGCGCAGCGCTGATATCTGTAGAAACGTACCAACACGCCAAAAAATTAGAGGCTGGCGACGGCTGCCGCCAGGGCGCGCCCGAAGATCTCGGCCACGCGGTCGATCTCGGCAGCGGTGATCACCAGGGGCGGCAGGAAGCGCACTACGCTGCCATGCCGGCCGCCCAGCTCGAGGATCAGGCCACGCTTGAGGCATTCGCGCTGTACCAGCGGCGCCAGCTGGCGATGCACCGGCGGGTGGCCCTGGATATCCAGGGTGCCGTCCGGGTCCACCAGTTCCACACCGAGCATCAGCCCGCGCCCGCGAATATCCCCCAGGTGCGGGTAGTCACGCTGCAGGATGCGCAGGTGTTCGCCGAGGCGCTCGCCCATGGCGGTCGCATGGCCGGCCAGGTCGTGCTCCTTGAGGTAGCGCATCACCGCCGAACCGGCCGCCATGGCCATCTGATTGCCACGGAATGTCCCGGCATGGGCGCCCGGCAGCCAGGTGTCGAGCCAGTCGCGATACACCACCACCGCCAACGGCAGGCTGCCGCCGATGGCCTTGGACATCACCACCACATCCGGAATGATGCCGGCGTGCTCGAAGGCAAACATCTTGCCGGTACGGCCGAAACCGCTCTGAATCTCATCGACAATCAACGCCACGCCGGCCTGTTCGGTGATACGCCGCAGGCCGCGCAGCCAGTCGAGATCGGCCGGGATCACCCCGCCCTCGCCCTGCACCACTTCGACAATCACCGCCGCCGGCAGCAACACCCCGGCTTCAGGATCGTTGAGCAGGTTTTCCAGGTAATGCAGGTTGACCCGCACGCCTTCTGCGCCGCCGAGACCGAACGGGCAACGGTAGTCGTAAGGGAATGGCAAAAACTGCACGCCATTGCCGAGCAAGGCACCCAAGGGTTTTTTCGGCCCCAGGCTGCCCATCAGGCTCAACGCGCCCTGGCTCATGCCGTGATAACCGCCCTGGAACGACAGCACCGTGCTGCGCCCCGTGGCAGTGCGCACCAATTTCAACGCCGCTTCCACGGCATCGGTACCGGTGGGGCCGCAGAACTGGATCTTGGCTTCCCGCGCCAACTCCGCCGGCAGCAGGCCGAACAGGTCCTGCACGAACTGGTCCTTGACCGGCGTGGTCAGGTCCAGGGTGTGCAACGGCAGTTCGTCGCTCAGCACTTGCTGGATGGCCTGGATCACCACCGGGTGGTTGTGACCCAACGCCAGGGTGCCGGCGCCGGCCAGGCAGTCGATGAAACTGCGACCCTCCACGTCTTCCACGTAGATCCCCTTGGCGCGCTTGAGCGCCAGGGGAATGCGCCGTGGGTAACTGCGGGCGTTGGATTCCTGCTGGCGCTGGCGGGCCAGCAGCGGGCTTTCGTCGAACTGATAAAGCGTTTCATGCACCTGGGTATCTTCGATACGGCTGGTAGCGACTGACATCTCTCGATCCCTCAATACGCGGATGATGGTGACCAAACTGCCGATCCGTTGGCGTCTGGCCCAAGGGCATGCGCACGGATTTCCTGTTCTGGAGACGCACCAGCGAGAAAAGGATTTAGGGGGCAGTGATGGTTGACTGATGGATGAGATCAAAGTCCGCGGTATTTTTCGTTCAAGGCATACAGGATCGCGCAGGTCTCGGCATCCAACACACCACCATAATCCCGCGCCCGAAAGTGCATCTGAAACGCCCGGGTGCGCTGCTCGAACGCCTGGCGATTCTGCGCCGGCTTATAGCCATAGCGCTGAAATGCCCGCTCCACCTCCACTTCAGGCGGCAGCCCGACACAAAACCGGCGCTGGTACATGGCCCGCGTCGACTCGTCGAACCACGCCCCGACTCCCGCCTCGAACAAACCGCGCCACGGCAGGCGCGGTCCCGGATCGCTCTTGCGCCAGTACGCCACGTCCGAATGCCCAAGAATGTCGGCCGGTCCGATCTGCGGGTAACGCCCAAGGATGTCGCGAAGCAATGCGATCAACACCGCCACCTGCTCCTGGCCGTACGCGGGAAAGGTGAATATGCCGCCGTCATCCCGGGCCAGGTTGACGATTTCGATGCCGATCGCCCGACTGTTGAGGTTATCGCGCCCACCCCAGTGGCTCGCCCCGGCATGCCAGGCGCGCTGGTTTTCGTGCACCAGGCGAAACACGCGCAACTCGTCATACCCGGCGGCGCGGTAGCCGGGCTCATGGGGATCCGGCAGCAGGTAATGCGCGCTGACCCCGTTACGGGTGAGGGTGCGCAAGGAGGAGGCGAACGGGGCCGCGGTGTAATGCAGGATCACCTGCCGCACGGGTTCGCCGTGACGTTCGTTGAAATCCCTGGCGGGGAAACTGGTATCGATGACCAACATAAGAACCGTCCTTTTCAATACAGGCCGAGTCTTTCGGCCCGTTCAAGCGCAAAAAAATTACCGCCATCCTGAAGGCTTGCACCTCAAGCGGGCGGTAACTATTTGGCACGTGAAAGAACGCGGTCAGCGCCGCAACGGCATGCCCAGGTCAACGCGCAGGCCATCCACCTGGCTGTCGAACTTCAATGAGCAGGAACAGCGCTGCACGATCGCCTGCACGATCGCCAGGCCCAGGCCACAGCCCTCGCTGTTGCCATTGCGCCAGAAGCGTTGGGTGAGGTATTGCAGGTCTTCGGGGGAGATCTGCTTGCCGTGGTCGCGCACGCGGAAGATCACGTGGTCGGCGGCGGTAAACACGCTGAGCTCCACCCGTGTGTCTGCGGGTGTGTGGCGCAGGGCGTTGTCCAGCAGGTTGCGCAGGGCGGCGACTGCCAGGCCCACCGGCATGTCCACCGGGGTTTCGCTGAGGTTATCCGCCAGGTTCAGGTCGATACGCCCATTATCGCCGGCATTCGCATCCTGGATCGCCAGCCGTGCGACTTCCTCGGCGCTGGACTGCACGCCATCGTCGAATGACAGGCTGCCTTCCACCCGCGCCAACAGCAGCAATTGCTCCAGGGTGCGATGCAAGCGGTCGGCGCCCTCCTCGGCATGGGCCAGGGACTGGTCGCGGGCCGCGCCTTCGGTCATGCGCGCCACTTGCAGGTGGGTCTTGATCGCCGTCAGCGGGCTGCGCAGCTCGTGGGCGGCGTCGCCGGTGAGGCGGCGTTCGCGCTCGATGGTCTTGGCGATGCGTTGCAGCAGTTGGTTCTGGGTGTCGAGCAGCGGCTTGAGCTCGCTGGGCAGCGGGTGGATCTGCAACGGCTCGAGGGAATCGGCACTGCGGCGCATCAGCGCGTCACGCATGCGGTTGAGCGGCAGCAGGCTCTGGCCGATGCCCAGCCACAACAGGCACAGGCAACCGAGCATCGCCACGCCCACCGGCACCGAGGCGGCGAGCAGGATCGACAGGTTCAGCGCCTCGCGCTCCACCTGGCGGTCGGCGGTGGTGATCAACAGGTCGCCACGGGACAGGGTAAAACTGCGCCAGCCCACGCCATCGATGACCTGGTCACGAAAGCCGCTCTTGCGCGACTCCAGGCCCTCATCCGGCGTGGTATGGCTGCGGGCGAGGATTTCCCCGCGCAAGGAGCTGACCTGGCACGCCATGCCCCCCGGCACATTCAGTTGCTCGGCGCTGAAATGCGCGCCGCCGCTGACACTGGCCAGGCCCGGCATCTGCTCGGTCAGGCCCGCCACCATGCGCGCCGACGCCACCAGGCGCTGGTCGAGGGAGAACATCATCTGGTTGCGCAGGTCGTTGAGCATCCAGGCCGCCGCCAGGGCCCAGATCAGCACAAACGCGGCGCCGAGCTTGAACGTCAGGCGCAGGCGCAGGCTTTTCACGAAACGTTCTCGCCATCGTCTGCCGGGCCGAGGCGATAACCCAGGCCGCGTACGGTCTCGACGATGCCATTGCCCAACTTGCGCCGCAGGTGATGGATATGCACGTTGAGGGCGTTGCTTTCCAGTTCATCGTTGAAGCCGTAGACGCTGTCCTTGAGTTGCTCGCTGGACAGCACCCGGCCTTTGTTGTGCAGCAGCGCCTGCAAGAGCGCCTGTTCACGTCGGGACAGGTCCACCGGCTGGCCGCCCAACAGGGTTTCGCGGCTGCTCGGGTCGTAGGTCAGTCGGCCGTGCTCGATCAGGTTGACGCTGCGCCCCGCCATCCGGCGCAGCAGGGTTTGCAGGCGTGCGGCCAATTCGCGCAGGTCGAAGGGTTTGAGCAGGTAGTCATCGGCACCGGCTTGCAGGCCGTCGACACGGTTGGTCACCGAATCCCGCGCGGTGAGGATCAGCACCGGAATCTCCAGGCCCTGGCTGCGCAGCTGTTGCAGCAGCTTGAGGCCGTCTTCGTCGGGCAGGCCGAGGTCAAGCACCATGATGTCGAAGGTCGCCGCCTTGAGCATCGCGCGCGCAGCGGCGGCCGTGGCCACGCGCTCGACTGTAAAGCCCTGGGCTCCGAGGCCGGCCACGATGCCGCTGGCGATCAGTTCGTCGTCTTCACAGACCAGTACGTGCATGCTGAACCCTTCATGAAAGATGGGGGGATTAAAAGTGCAGCGGATTAAGCACAGATTATGCCGTGAAAAGATGCAAGCTCAGATAATCCCTACACTTTAGAATAGCGCCCGGTTAATCATCGGTTAATCAACGCCACACATTGTGTGCCTCACTTGCATCGAACTAAGGCTTGACCATGCGGCATCTGTTTACCTTTCTGCTGGTGTTATTCGCGGGGTTCGCCCAGGCCGCGCCGGGCAATCCGTTTGAGACCAAACCTGATTTCCTCCCGGTGGGCAAGGCTTTCACCTTTACCTCCGAACGTCTTGAAAGTGGCGAGACCCAGCTGTATTGGCAGATTGCCGACGGTTATTACCTGTACAAGCAGCGCATGAAGTTCGATGGCCTGGCCGAAAAGCCCGTGTTGCCACAAGGCGAAGCCCATAGCGACGAGTTCTTTGGCGAGCAGGAAGTGTATCGCCAGGGCCTGGAGGTGAAGATTCCCGCCGGTGTCACCGGCCAGGTCAAGCTCGGCTGGCAGGGCTGCGCCGATGCGGGGCTGTGCTATCCGCCGCAGTCGATCAGCGTAGACCTTGGCGGCAACCCCGCCGTTGCAGCCACCGCCGAAGCCCAGGACCAGAGCCTGGCCAGTGGCCTGCAACAACGCAGCCTGGGCTGGAGCCTGCTGGTGTTCTTCGGCCTGGGCCTGCTGCTGGCGTTTGCCCCGTGTTCGTTGCCGATGCTGCCGATCCTCGCCGGCCTGGTGGTGGGCAGTGGCGCCAGCCCGCGTCGCGGCTTTGCCCTGGCCGGCAGCTACGTGGTGTGCATGGCGCTGGTGTACGCGGCGCTCGGCGTGCTCGCCGCCCTGCTCGGCGCCAACCTCGCCGCGCTGTTGCAAACCCCGTGGATCCTCGGCAGCTTCGCCGCCTTGTTCGTGATCCTCGCCCTGCCGATGTTCGGCTTCTTCGAACTGCAACTGCCCGTGGCCTTGCGCGATCGCCTGGATAACGTCAGCCGCAACCAGAGCGGCGGCAGCCTGGTCGGCGCCGGGGTGCTCGGCGCGCTGTCCGGCCTGCTGGTGGGGCCGTGCATGACCGCGCCCCTGGCCGGTGCATTGCTGTACATCGCCCAGAGCGGCAATGCCCTGCATGGCGGCCTGATCCTGTTCGCCATGGGCATCGGCATTGGCGTGCCGTTGCTGTTGCTGGTGACCGTGGGCAACCGTTTCCTGCCCAAGCCGGGCACCTGGATGAATGTGCTCAAGGGCATCTTCGGCTTCCTGTTCCTGGCCACCGCCGTGCTGATGATTCGCCCGGTGATCGACGAAAGCCTGTGGCTCGGCCTGTGGGGCGTGCTGGCCATGTCCATGGCCTACTGCGGCTGGCGCCTGGCCCAGGATTTCGGGCGGGTCGCCATGCTGTTCGGCGCCGGTTCCGTGGTCGTGGGGGTGTGGGGCGGCCTGCTGCTGGTGGGTGCTGCGGGTGGCAGCGATGACCTGTGGCAACCGTTGAAGGTCTACAGCGGCTCGCGGTCCACTGCCGCACCCAGCGCCCACGAAGCCTTCATGACTATCAATGACCCCGCTGTGCTGCAAGGCCAGCTCGACAGCGCCAAGGCCCAGGGCCAATGGGTGCTGGTGGACTACTACGCCGACTGGTGCGTGTCGTGCAAGATCATGGAAAAACAGGTGTTCGGCAAACCCGAAGTGCTCGATGCGCTGAAGGACGTACGTCTGCTGCGCCTTGACGTCACCGCCGACAATGCCGCCAGCCGCGCACTGCTGGGCCGCTACAAGGTACCGGGGCCGCCCAGCTTCGTGTGGATCGGCCCTGACGGTGAGGAACGCCGCGCCCAGCGCATCACCGGCGAAGTGGATGCCGCCGCCTTCCTGCAACGCTGGACTCACGCCCGGGACGCCCTCTGATGCTGACCCTGACCATCGGCACCTTCGCCATCGCCCTGAATCACATCCTGCTGATCAGCGCGTTGATTCTCGCCACCCTGGTGGGTTGGCGCGTGGCCAAGCGTGGCGGTGAAAATCCGGAATCGGTGCTGTTCAGCCTGTTCCTGCTGGGCATGCTGGCGGCCCGCGTCAGCTTCGTGCTGATGTACTGGAGTTACTACAGCAACGACTGGCTGCAGATGGTCGACCTGCGCGACGGCGGTTTTCTCGCCTGGCCCGGTATCGTCGCCCTGATCCTCGGTGCACTGCTCTATGGCTGGCGTCGCCCGGCGCTGCGCAAGCCCCTGAGCGCCGGGGTCATCACCGGGCTGGTGTTCTGGGGCATGACCAGCCTGTCCTTGAGCGTGTATGAAAAAGGCACACGCCTGCCGGACATCACCTTGCGCAACGCCAATGGCGAAGTGGTGCAACTGGCCGATTACCAGGGCGGTCCGCTGGTGATCAACCTGTGGGCCACCTGGTGCCCGCCGTGCCGCCGCGAAATGCCGGTGCTGGAAAACGCCCAGCGCATGCGCCCCGACGTGACCTTCCTGTTCGTCAACCAGGCCGAAAGCATGCAAAGCGTCAGCACCTTCCTCGCCACCCAGGGCCTGACCCTCGACAACGTGCTGTTCGACGCCAGCGGCCGCCTCGGCCAGGCCGTGGGCTCCATGGCCCTGCCCACCACGCTGTTCTACCAAGCCGACGGGCGCCTGATCAACAGCCACCTGGGCGAGTTGTCCCAGGCCAGCCTGGCCCGTGCCATGGAACCCTTCGACACCGCCCCTGCCGCCACAAGGAAACCGACATGCCTCGCCTCCGCCACCTGCTGACCCTGCTGCCGCTGACGCTGGCGGCCTCCCTGGCCCAGGCCGAAAACTGGCCGGCACCGATCAAACAGATCGAAGCCAAAGGCGCCAAAATCCTCGGCAAGTTCGACGCCCCCAGCGGCCTCACCGGCTACGCCGCGCAATACCAGAACCGCGGCATGGCGCTGTACCTGACCGCCGACGGCAAGAGCGTGATCGCCGGCAACCTGTACGACGCCCAGGGCAATGACCTGAGCAGCGCGCCCCTGGAAAAACTGGTGTACGCGCCGATGGCCAAGGAAGTCTGGGCCAAAATGGAAAAAAGCAGCTGGATCCAGGACGGCGACAAAAACGCCCCGCGCATCGTCTACCTGTTCAGCGACCCCAACTGCCCGTACTGCAACATGTTCTGGGAACAGGCGCGGCCATGGGTAAAAGCCGGCAAGGTGCAGTTGCGCCACATCATGGTCGGCATCATCCGCGAAGACAGCGCCGCCAAGTCGGCCGCCCTGTTCGCCGCCAAGGACCCGCAAAAGGCCCTGGAAGAACACGAAGCCGCCGGCAAGGGCAGCAAATTGCAGGCGCTGGCCAAGATCCCGGCGGACATCGAAGCCAAGCTCGATGCCAATATGAAGTTGATGGATGAGCTGGAACTGTCGGCGACGCCGGCGATTTTCTACCTGGATGACAAGGGCGGCTTGCAGCAACAGCAAGGGGCGCCGTCGCCGGAGAAGTTGGCGAAGATTATGGGGCCGAAGTAAGCGGCGCCTGGTCTGACGCCATCGGGGGCAAGCCCCGATGGCGTCCTGACAGACAGCGAAGATCAGAGCCCCTCCAACTCCGCCATCAAATCACTCAACCGATCCACCTTCTCCGCACTGATCTCATTGGCCGCCAGCCCCTCGATGTACGCGGCCAACTCCGCCACCGTGCTGCATTCGAACATCGCCCGCAGCGGCACATCCCGCTGCAGGGTCTTCTGCACGCGCGAGGCAATCTGCGTGGCCAGCAACGAGTGGCCGCCCAGTTCGAAGAAGTTGTCCTGCACGCCGACCCTGTCGACTTTCAGCACCTCGGCCCAGATCGCGGCCAAGGTGTTTTCCAGTTCGTTGCGTGGCGCCAGGTAGTCCTGGCTGTGCAACTGGCCGATCTCCAGTTCCGGCAGGGCCTTGCGGTCGAGTTTGCCGTTGGCGTTGAGCGGCAGGCGCTCGAGCCATAGCCAGTGCAGCGGCACCATATACTCCGGCAGTTCGGCGCGCAGGCGTTGCTTGATGCGGTCCAGGCGTTCGCCCGGATTCAGCCTCTCATCGGCGGCCACCAGGTAACCCACCAGATGCTTGCCGTTGACGCCTTCCTGCACGCCCACTGCCGCGTCGCGCACTAGCGGTTGTTCGTGCAGGCGCGCTTCGATTTCACCCAGCTCGATGCGGTAACCGCGAATCTTCACCTGATGGTCGATACGCCCGACGTACTCCAGCACGCCATCGCTGCGCCGCCGTGCCAGGTCGCCGGTGCGGTACAGGCGCTCGCCCGGTGCACCGAACGGGTTGGGCACAAACACCTGGGCGGTGCGCAGCGGATCGCTGACATACCCGCGGCCCACCCCGGTGCCGGCCACGCACAGCTCACCGACCGCCCCTTGGGGCACCAATTCCAGCGCACCATCCACCACGTACAAACGGTTATTGTCCGTCGGCGTACCAATCGGCAGGTAAGTGCCACGGGTGGACGCCAGGTCGACGCGGAAGAACGCCACATCGTCCGAACATTCCGCCGGGCCGTAGGCGTTGACCAGGCCGATCTCCGGGTAACGCAACAACCACTGGTGCGCCAGCTCCGGCGGCATCGCTTCACCGGTCGGCAGCATCCAGCGCAAACCGTCCAGGCTGATGCGATCCTGGGCCAGCATGCCCTGGATCAGCGACGGCACGCTTTCCAACACGGTGATGCCGTGTGCCTGCACATGGGCCAGCAAGCCCTGCGGATCGTGGGCGATGCTGTTCGGCACGATATCCACCCGTGCACCGAACAGCGGCGCGGCGAGGAATTGCCATACGGAAATATCGAAGCTTTGCGAGGCGGTCTGGGCGATCACATCCGCTGGCGTCAGGTCCATATACGGCACCTTGCTCAATTGGTTATTGAGCATGCCGCGCTGTTCGACCATCACACCTTTGGGCAAGCCGGTGGAGCCCGAGGTGTAGATCACATAGGCAAGGTTATCCGGGCCGCTGTAGATGCCAGGATTTTCCCCACGGGCAGGCACGTCCTCCCACACCAGCAACTGGCAGTCGACGCCGTCCAGCAGCTCGATGGCCTGCTCGCGGCACGCTTCGGTGCAGACCAGCAACGGTGTGCGACTCAGGTCGATGATGCGGCTCAGGCGCTGGCTCGGCAGGCCCGGGTCCAACGGCAGGTAACCGGCACCGGCCTTGAAGCTGCCGATGATCATGCCCAGCAGGTCGAGGTTACGCTCGGCCAGCAACGCCACGGGTTGGTCCAGGCCGACGCCCGCCGCAATCAGTGCATGACCCAGGCCGTTACTGCGCCGGTTCAGCTCGTCATAGGTCCATTGCCGGTCCAGGCAACGGGCGGCGATGCGCTGCGGATGCGCGCTCACCTGGGCTTCGAACAGCTCGATATAGCTGCGTTCCAGCGGGTAGGCGTGTTCGCTCTGGTTGCAGCCGTCCAACAGGAACGCGCGCTCCTGTTCGCCCATCAGTGGCAGGTCGGCCATGTCGCCATGGAAGCCCTGCACCAGCGCCAGCAGCAGGCGCTTGAACTCGCCGAGCATGCCTTGCACGGTGGTTTCGTCGAAGTAACGCTGGTCGTAGGACAGGTGCAGGCCGAGGTCATCCCCCGGGTAGCACACGGCGGTCAGCGGGAAATTGGTGTGGGTGCGGCCGGAGTCCGAGGTGGCATTCAGGCTGTGGGCGCGGTCCAGCACCGAGACTTCCACCGGGGCGTTTTCGAACACGAACAGGCTGTCGAACAGCGGCTGGCCCTTGGGCAGTTCGCTGTGTTCCTGGATCGTCACCAGCGGCAGGTATTCGTACTCGCGCAGTTGCATATTGCTGTCGAGCAACGCGTTCAACCACTGGCGTACGCTGCAACGCTGGTCGTCCTCGGGCAGCTTCACCCGCAGCGCAATGCTGTTGATAAACAGGCCGACGGTGCGTTGCATCTCGGGCATTTCTACCGGGCGCCCGGCCACGGTGACGCCGAACAGCACGTCACGCTCGCCGCTCAAGCGTCGCAGCACCAAGGCCCAGGCCGCCTGGGCGAAGGTATTGACGGTGAGTTGATGGGCCTGGGCCAGTTCGCGCAGTTGCGCACCGTCACGGGGGTCGAGGCGGGTGTAGCAGTCACCCACCACCATGCCGCCACTGTGGCCGGCATGTTCGCGCAGGAACGGCCGGTCGCTCGGGATCGGCGTGGTGCGCTCGAACCCTTGCAGGTTCTGCTGCCACCACTGGCGTGCTTCGGCCAGGTTCTGGCGTTGCAGCCAGGCGATGTAGTCGCGGTAGCGCGGCGGCGTGGCCAGCTGCGCTTCACGACCTTCGCCGAGGGCCATGTAGATATCGAAGAAGTCATTCATCAACAGCGAGCGGCACCAGGCATCGATCAGGATGTGGTGGTTGCTCATCATGAACCAGTAGCGCGCTTCACCGACGCGGATCAGGCGCAGGTGGAACGGTGCCTGGTTGAGCAGATCGAAACCGGCTTCGCGCTCGGCCTTGAGCAGCGCTTGCAGGCGCGGTTCCTGTTCACTTTCCTGGTCGGCACTCCAATCCAGGTACTCGATCGGCGTGCTGCCCGGCTTGTGGATCACTTGCAGCATGTCTTCGCCGACGTTCCAGCAGAACGAGGCGCGCAAGGCTTCGTGGCGGGCGATCACCGCTTGCCAGGCCTGGGCGAAACGCTCGGGGTCCAGAGCGCTGTTGATGCGGTAGCGGTCCTGCATGTAATAAAGGCCGGTGCCCGGCTCGAGCAGGGTGTGCAGCAGCAGGCCTTCTTGCATCGGGGTCAGCGGATACACGTCTTCGATGGCGCCGGCCGGTACCGGCAAGCTGTCGAGCTGCGACTGGCTCAAGTGCGCCAGGGGGAAGTCGGACGGCGTGAGGCCGCCGGCGTTGTCCTCCAGGCAATGGGCGACCAACGCTTGCAGTTCGGCCAGGTAGGCCTGCGCCAGGTCCTGGATGACCTGTGGGTCGTGGCGTTCGCGGCTGAAGGTCCAGCGCAGCACCAGTTCGCCGCCGTACACCTGGCTGTCCACGCTCAGTTCGTTGGGCAGCGGCGCATCCGGGTCATGGGCCAGGCCCGCCGATTCGTCCAATGGGTGGAACAGTGCATCGGCGCCGAAGCTTTGATCGAACTGGCCAAGGTAGTTAAAGGTGATCTGCGCACTCGGCAAGGCGGCCATGCTCTGTTTGCACAGGTCATCGGCGAGGTAACGCAGCACGCCATAGCCCAACCCTTTATGGGGCACCGCACGCAGCTGTTCCTTGATCGCCTTGATCGAGTCGCCCTGCCCGGTTTGCGGGGTCAGGCGCAGTGGATAAGCGCTGGTGAACCAGCCGACGCTGCGGGTCAGGTCGATGTCGTCGAACAGGCTTTCGCGGCCATGGCCTTCGAGCTGGATCAGCGCCGCCCCGTGCCCGCTCCAGCGGCACAGCACACGGGCCAGGGCGGTCAGCAGCAGGTCGTTGACCTGGGTGCGGTAGGCGCTCGGCGCCTGTTGCAGCAACTGGCGCGTGTGTTCGGCATCCAGGCGCACGCTGACGGTGTCGGCATCGCGGTTGCGCCGCGAACCGTGCGGGTGGGCCACAGGCAATGCCGCGTCAGGGCCGGCCAACCGGTCCTGCCACAGGCTCAGCTCTTCACGCAGGGATTCGCTGCCGGCATACGCCTGCAAGCGCGCGGCCCAATCGCGCAGGGCACTGGTCTTGGCCGGCAGGCTGACGGACTGGCCATCGCTGAGCTGGCGGTAAACGTTTTGCAGGTCTTCGAGCAACACGCGCCACGACACACCGTCCACCACCAGGTGATGGATCGCGATCAGCAAGCGTTGCTGGCCTTGAGGGCCATCCACCAGCAAGGCGCGCACCAGCGGGCCGTGCTCCAGGTCGAGGCTGCGCTGGGTGTCGGTGAACAGCGCGGTGCACTGTTGCATGTCGCGCACTTGCGCCTGCATCAGCACGCCGCCTTTCGGCACGGCCAAGTGTTCGGCATGCCATTGCGCATCGCGCCGGGTGAAACTCAGGCGCAGGGCGTCGTGGTGCTCGAGTACCGCCAGCAACGCTTGCTCCAGTCGATGAGGCTCGAGCAGTTGCAGCGGCTTGAGCACCAACGCCTGATTCCAGTGCTGGCGCGCGGGAATATCGGTGTCGAAGAACCAGTGCTGGATCGGTGTAAGGCCTGAAGCGCCGGTGAGCACGCCTTGCTCGGCGCTGACCTGCTCGGAGCGCGTGGCCACCCCGGCCAGTGTTTGCACGGTCTGGTGCTGGAACAGGTCGCGGGGGCTGAAGTGAATCCCCGCCTGCCGCGCGCGGCTGACCACCTGGATCGACAGGATCGAATCGCCGCCCAGTTCAAAGAAGTTATCGTCGAGACCGACCTGCTGCACGTTCAACACCGCGCACCAGATCGCCGCCAAGGTGCTTTCCAGCTCGTTGCGCGGCGCCACGTACTGTTGCCGATTGGCCTCGGGATCGGGTTGCGGCAGGGCGCGGCGGTCGAGCTTGCCGTTGGCGGTCAGCGGCATGCTGTCGAGTACGATCAGGTGCGCGGGCACCATGTAGTCCGGCAGTTGCGCCTTGAGATGAGCCTTGAGCGCCTCACGCAAGGTGCCGTGGTCGGCGTCGCTGACCAGGTACGCCACCAGTTGCCTGCCACTCGGCGAATCCAGCGCCAGCACCACCGCTTCGCGCACGGCTGCGTGTTCCAGCAGGCGGGTTTCGATCTCGCCCAGTTCGATCCGGAAACCGCGAATCTTCACCTGGTGGTCGATACGCCCCAGGTATTCCACCAGGCCATCGGCACGCTGGCGCACCAGGTCGCCGGTGCGATACAGGCGACCGCCCTGGCGGGCAAACGGGTCGGCGACAAACCGTTCGGCCGTCATCCCCGGACGTTCGTGGTAACCCTGGGCCAGACCGGCGCCGCCCACATACAACTCGCCGGTCGCGCCTTGCGGTACCAACGCCAGGTCGGCGTCGAGAATATAAGCCACGCGGTCGCCGATGATGCTACCGATCGGCACGCTGGCGGCGCCCTCTTCCAACTGCTGCGGCGCCAGGCTGGCCAGGGGCATCACCACGGTTTCGGTGGGCCCATAGGCATTGAAAAACACCTCGGGCTGGAACGCCGCACGGATACGCTGCAGGTGTTCGCCGGTCAGCGCTTCGCCGCCGGTGATGCACATGCGCACCGGCAAGGTCTGGTGCTGGGTTGCCAGCCACTGCGCCAACTGGCTGCCGTAGCTCGGGGTAAAACCGAGGATGTTGATGCGATGGGTACGGATCAGCCCGCAGATTTCCTCGGCATCCCACTGGCCCTGGGCGCGCAGGACCACCTGGGCACCGCTGAGCAGCGGCACCAGCAGACGCTCGGTGGCGGCGTCGAAGTTGATCGAATAGAAATGCAGCTCGCAATCGTCCGGGCGCATGCCGAAGCGCTCGATCACGGCCTGGCAATGCATGGCGATTTCACCGTGGGACACCACCACGCCCTTGGGTTTACCGGTGGAACCGGAGGTGTAGATCAGGTAGGCCTGATGTTGCGGCAAACTGATAAACGGCAGCTCGCCGGCCGGGTAATTGGCCAGCACCGGCAAGTCATCTTCCAGGCACCAGCAGGCCACGCTCGCCGGCAATTCGCCGAGGGCGTCGAACATCGCCGCATCGCTGAGCAGCAGGCCGATGCCGCTGTCTTCGATCATGTAGTGCAGGCGGTCCAGCGGGTATTCCGGGTCCAGCGGCACATAGGCGCCACCGGCCTTGAGGATCGCCAGCAGGCCGATGACCATTTCCAGCGAGCGCGGCAGCGCCAGGCCGACCCGCACCTGCGGGCCGACGCCGCGCTCGCGCAGCATCCAGGCCAGGCGGTTGGCGCGGGCGTCGAGTTCAGCGTAGGTGAGGGTCACACCGGCAAAGGTCAGCGCCGGGGCATCGCCACGCTTGAGCGCCTGCTGGCTGAACAGTTGCTGGAGGCACTGGTCGAGGCGATGCTCGCCCGCCTCCACGCCCAGGCTGTCCTGCAACGCGCGTTGCTCGGTGGCGCTCAGCAATGGCAATTCGCTGAGGCGTTGTTGCGGGTTGGCGATCAACGCTTCGAGCAGGTTGCGCCAATGCTCGGCCATGCGCGCGATGCGCGGTTCATCGAACAAATCGGTGCTGTAGGTCAGGCAGCAACCCAGGCGGTGGTCGAGGTCGGTGACTTCCAGGTTGAGGTCGAACTTGGTCGCGCGGGCATCGTTGGCCAGGTATTCGACGGTCATGCCGGCCAGTTGGCGGCTCTGCTGGAATTCCCAGCGCTGCACGTTGCACATCACCTGGAACAACGGGTTGTACGCCGCGCTGCGCGGCGGTTGCAGGGCTTCCACCAGGTGGTCGAACGGCAGGTCCTGATGGGACTGGCCTTCGATCACGGTGTGACGGACCTGCTCGAACAGCTCGGCGACACTCATCTGCCCCGTGAGCTGGCAACGCAGTACCTGGGTGTTGAGGAACGCGCCGATCAGCCCTTCGCTTTCCGGGCGAATGCGGTTGGCCACCGGCGCGCCGATACGCAGGTCGGTCTGGCCGCTGTAGCGATAGAGCAACACGGCCAGGGTGGCGGTCATGGTCATGAACAGGGTCAGGCCACGTTCGGCGTTGAAGGCACGCACACGGGCGGCCAGATCGTCGCTGAGGTCGAAGCGGTACAGCTCGCCCCGGTGACTTTGCACCGGTGGCCGTGGGCGGTCGCCGGGCAATTCGAGCAGTGGGTGTTCGTTGCCCAGTTGCGCGGTCCAGTAGTCCAATTGGCGTTGGCGTTCGCCGGACTCCAGCCACTGGCGTTGCCACACGCTGTAGTCCAGGTACTGCACCGGCAACGGTGCCAGCGGCGACAGGCGCTCATCGATAAAGGCTTCGTACAGCGCGCTGAGTTCACGGGCAAAAATATCCATGGCCCAGCCTTCGGTGACGATATGGTGCAGGGTCAGCACCAGGTAGTGCTCCCGCTCACCGGCCTTGACCAGGCACGCACGCAGCAGCGGCCCGGTTTCCAGGTTGAACGGGGTGTGCGCCTCGTGGTCGGCCAGTCGCTGCAAACGCTGCTCGCGCTCGCCTTCGTTCAACGCCGACATATCCTGCCAGTCCATGCGCAGGCCGGTCTGCGCCGACACCTTTTGATAGGCCACGCCGTCGACACTCGGGAATGTAGTGCGCAGGGTTTCGTGGCGCATGACCAAGGCCTGCAACGCCGCCTCGAAACGCCCCACATCCAGCACGCCACGCAGGCGTGCCATGCCGCCGACGTTGTAGGCCGGGCTGTCCGGTTCCATCTGCCAGAGGAACCACATGCGCTGCTGGGAATACGACAACGGCACCGGCAGGCTGCGGTCGACGGTGGCGATTGCGGTTTGCTGGTTGCGTTGGCCGCTGGCCTGGATCAGGCCGACTTGCTCGGCAAACGCCCCCAGCTCGCTGGCCTCGAACAAGGTGCGCAACGGCAACTCGACGTCGCACGCCTGGCGGGTGCGGGAGATGATTTGCGTGGCCAGCAGCGAGTGGCCGCCGAGGGCGAAAAAGTCATCGCGCAGGCCGATTGCTGCCAAGCCGAGCACTTCGCGCCAGATCGCTGCAATCTGCTGCTGCAAGGGTGTTTCGGGCTCGATGTGTTCGCGGGTTTGCCACACCGGCGCCGGCAATGCGCGACGGTCGAGCTTGCCGCTGGGGCTCAGGGGCATCGCGTCCAGGCGCATCAGTTGCGCGGGCACCATGTACTCCGGCAGCTCGGCGGCCAGGGCGGCTTTGACGTCCTGTTCGTCCAAGGCGGCATGGGCGGTGTAGTAACCGATCAACTGCGCATCGCGCACCAGCACCACGGCCTGGGCGACACCGTCCAGGGCCAGCAGGCGCGCTTCGATTTCTTCCGGTTCCACCCGGAAACCGCGCAGCTTGACCTGCTGGTCGAGACGGCCGAGGTATTCGAGCACGCCATCCGCACTCCAGCGTGCACGGTCACCGCTGCGATACAGGCGCGCGCCCGCCTCGCCCAGCGGGTCGGCGACAAAGCGCTCGGCGGTCAAGCCGGCACGCCCAAGGTAACCACGGGCCAGGCCGATACCGCCGATGCACAGTTCACCCGGCACACCGGCCGGCAACGGGTTGAGCTGCTCGTCCAGCACGCGGCAGATCACATTGCCCAGTGGTCGGCCAATCGGCGAACGCTCGCCATCGTCAGCAGTGCAATGCCAGTGGGTGACGTTGATCGCCGTCTCGGTCGGGCCATAACGGTTGTGCAATTGCACCGCCGGCAACTGCGCCAATACGCGATTGCGCAACTCGGCGGGCAAGGCTTCGCCACCGGAGAACAGGCGACGCAGGCTGGTGCACTCGGGCACCAGCGGTTCGTCGATAAACAGCTGCAACAGCGGCGGGACGAAGTGCAGCGTGGTCACGCCATACGCCTGCACCAACTGCGCGATGCGGTGCGGATCGCGGTGCTCGCCAGGACCGGCCAGCACCAGGCGGCAGCCGGTGATCAGCGGCCAGAAGCATTCCCACACCGACACGTCGAAACTGATCGGCGCCTTTTGCATCAGCACGTCGCTGTCATTGAGTTGATAGGTGGCCTGCATCCACTGCAAGCGCTCGGCCAGGGCCGCATGGGTATTGCCCACGCCCTTGGGCTGGCCGGTGGAGCCGGAGGTGTAGATCACATAGGCGAGGTTGTCGCCATCGAGGTGCAGGCCGGGCGGCTGGGTCGGCCAGCTGTCGAGGTGCAGGCTGTCCATGGCAATCACGCACACGCCTTCGGCACTCGGCACACGGTCCAGCAATGCGGTCTGGGTCAACAGCAGGTGCACGCCGCTGTCCTTGAGCATGTAGGCCAGGCGCTCGGCGGGGTAATCCGGGTCCAGCGGCACATAGGCGCCACCGGCCTTGATGATCGCCAGCAGGCCCACCAGCAACTGCGGCGAACGTTCGGCGGCGATGGCTACGCACACGTCCGGGCCGACGCCTTTGTCGCGCAGGTAATGGGCCAGGCGGTTGGCCTGGGTGTGCAGTTGGGCGAAGGTCAGGCTGCCGTCCTGCCAGACCAGCGCGGTGTTGTCCGAGGTGTGTTGATTGAGCAGTTCGGGCAACCATTGTTGAGCCGGTGCGCACGGCGCCTGGCTCCACGCTTGCTGTTCGTCCTGCGGCATCAGCTGGAGGTCACCGATGGCCTGTTGCGGCTGTTCGCACACGGCCTGCAGCAGGTGGATGAAGTGCGCGGCCAGGCGCTGGATGGTCGCGCTGTCGAACAGTTCGTCGGCGTAGTCGAAGGACAGGCTCAGGCGCCCGTTGCGGTCTTCTTCGCTGTGCAGCTGCAGGTCGAACTTGGCTTCGCGGCTGTGCCAGGGCAGCTCATCGGCGAGCATCCCCGGCAGGCGGCGCAAGGCGCTGAGGTCGCGCTGCTGGTGGTTGAACATGACCTGGAACAGGCCCTGTTCGCGGGCTTGCGGGAAGGCTTCCAACAGTTGCTCGAACGGCAGGTCCTGATGGGCCTGGGCGCCCAACGCAGTGTGGCGGGTGGCGGCCAGCAGCTCATTGAAAGGCAGGCGCCCGTCCAGCTCGGCACGCAGCACCAGGGTGTTGATAAAGAAGCCGATCAGGCCTTGGGTTTCCTGGCGCGGGCGGTTGGCGTTGGGCACGCCGATGCGGATATCGCGCTGGCCGCTGTAGCGGTAGAGCAGGGTCTGGAACGCCGCCAGCAACAGCATGAACGGCGTGGACTCGTGGGCCTGGGCGGTCTGGCGAATCGCTTCGCTGAGGCTGACACTCAGGCGCACACTATGGCGCGACGCACTGTGGCGTTGCCGGGCCGCACGCGGGTGGTCGGTGGCCAGGCTCAGGGTCGGGTGCTCGTCGCCCAACTGCGCTTTCCAGTACGCCAGTTGGCGCTGGCCTTCACCGTCGGCCAGCCATTGGCGCTGCCAGCTGCCGTAGTCGGCGTACTGCAAGGCCAGTGGCGGCAACGCCAGGGCCTGGCCCTGGCTTGCGGCGGCGTACAGGCGCGAGAACTCGTCGATGAGGATATTCAACGACCAGCCATCGGCGATGATGTGATGCAGGGTCACCAGCAACTGGTGATCGTCCTCGTCCAGGCGCACCAGGGTCACCCACAGCAGCGGGCCTTGTTCCAGGTCGAACAGGGTGCGGGCTTCGTCCTCACGGATCTGTTGCGCGCGGGCCTCACGCTCGGCGACGGGCAAGTCGCTGAGATCGATAACCTGCAGGTCGAAATCACTGTTGGCCTCCACACGCTGGAAGCCCTGGCCATCGCGCTCATAGAAGCGGGTGCGCAGGGCTTCGTGGCGCTGGATCAGGTACTGGAAGCTCGAGCGCAGCGCGTCTTCATCCAGCTCGCCACGCAAACGCAAGGCGCCAGGGATGGTGTAGGCGCTGCTCTGCGGGTCCAGTTGCCAGGTGATCCACAGGCGGTTCTGGGCCAGGGATTGGGGCAGTTCGTCCTGGCGCGACAACGGGCGGATCGCACCTTGGGCAATGCCGCCGTCCTGTTGCAGTTGCGCCACGCCGGCGGCGAACCCGGACAACGTCGGCGCCTCGAACAGCAGGCGCAGGTTCAGCTCCAGGCCGAGGGTTTCCCGCAGGCGCGCCACCACCTGGGTGGCGGTGATGGAGTTGCCGCCGAGCAGGAAGAAGTGGTCGTCGGCCGCCACCGTGGCGACCTGCAACTGCTCGCGCCAGATAGCGGCGATCCGGCTTTGCAATTCGGATTCCAGTGCAACAGTGCTCGCCTGGGCATGCAGATCGGGGAACTGCGCGTAGCAGTCGAGGCTGCCGTCGGCCTGCCGAAGCGCGCACGCCGCACGCTGCACCTTGCCGCTGGAGGTCTTGGGCAAGCCGCCGGGATTGAGCAATACCACCACGCACGGCGCCTCTTGATAGGCCTCGGCCACCGCCTGGCGGATGGCTTTGATCAACGCTTCAGGCGGTAGGATCTTCTGCACGCTGCGGCTGATTTCCGCGGCGATGCCGATGCCTTCCAGGCCGTTGTCATTCACCGCAAACGCCGCGACCCGGCCCTTGCGCACCACTTCCACTTCGCGCTCGATGGTCTGCTCGATGTCCTGGGGGTAGAGGTTATGGCCGCGCACGATCAGCAGGTCTTTCAGGCGACCGGTGATGTACACCTCGCCCTCGCGGATAAAGCCCAGGTCACCGGTGCGCAGCCAGGTGCGGCCGGCATGCTGCACGAAGGTCTTGGCACTGGCTTTCGGGTTGCGCCAGTAGCCGTGGGCGATGCTCGGGCCGCTGGCCCAGAGTTCGCCGACGCAGTTGTCGGCGAGCTCGCTCAGTGTGTGCGGGTCGGCGATCAGCACCGCGTGCTCCGGCTGGGAGGTGCCGCAACTCATGATCGCACTGCCCTGCCCCGGCTCGGCGCGGTTGGCGGCCAGGGCCTGCTCGTCAATGCGCAGCGCCGGGATGCCATGGCCACGCCGGCCGCCGGCGACAAACAGGGTGGCTTCGGCCAGGCCGTAGGAGGCGAAGAAACTATCCGAGGTAAACCCGCAGGCGGCGAACTTCTCGGCGAAGCGCTCGAGGGTGTCGAGGCGGATCGGTTCGGAGCCGGAATAGGCCACGCGCCAGTTGCTCAAGTCCAGGCGTTCCAGGGCCGACTCACTGACCCGCTCGCTGCACAGGCGGTAGGCGAAATCCGGCCCGCCGCTGATGGTGCCGCGGTATTCGCTGATCGCTTCAAGCCAGCGCAATGGCCGGCCGAGGAAATAGGCCGGCGACATCAACACGCACGGCACGCCGCTGAAAATCGGTTGCAGCAGGCCGCCGATCAGGCCCATGTCGTGGTACAGCGGCAGCCAGCTGACGATCACGTCGTCAGGGTTCAGGTCGATGCCAAAGCCGCGCCGGATCAGCACTTCGTTGGCCACCAGGTTGCCGTGGCTGACTTGCACGCCCTTGGGCAACGCGGTGGAGCCGGAGGTGTATTGCAGGAAGGCGATGTCGTCGGGATGCAGGTCGGGGGCATTCCAGGCGCTGGCGATCTGTGCGTCGAGGGTGTCGACACTCAGCACCGGCGGCGCGTTTTCGATCTGCGCGAGGCCCTCGGCCAGGCTGGCGATGGTCAGCAACAGGCGCGGTTCGGCGTCACCGATAATCGACAGCAAGCGCTCCTGGTGATGACGGCGGGTGGACTCCGGCGGGTAGGCCGGCACCGCGATCACCCCGGCGTACAGGCAGCCGAAGAACGCCGCGACGTAGTCCGGGCCACTGGGGAACAGCAGCACCGCACGGTCGCCCTGTGCCGCATTGGCCTGGAGGGCGGCGGCGATGGTGCGGGCGCGTTGGTCCAGGTCACGGTAACTGAGTACCACGTTGTGCTCGGCCGACTCGGCGAGGAAGCGCAGGGCGACCTGGTCCGGGGCCTGGGCGGCGCGACGTTGAAGGGACTCGACCAGGGTGCGGGGAAGTTCGAAGGCGTCCATCATGGGGTTCCTGCCTGAAATCGGCTTGCGGGAAATTCGGGAATGGGAGAGCGATCAGCCGGCGGCCAGTTGCCGCGCCGCGCCATTGCGCCAGCGGGCCAGGTGTTCGTCGGCATAGCGCCGCACGCAGCGCAATACGGCGCTTTCGTGCTGGATAAGGAAGAAGTGGTGGCCGTCGAACATGTCCAGGGAAAAACCGCTGGCGGCATCGAGCTGCCAGTCGAGCAACTGGTCGGCGCGCACGCTGTCCTGCTTGCCGCCGAACACATGGATCGGCAGGTCCAGCGGCTTGCGCTCGCCGTAGGTGAAGCTGCCGCACAGCAGGAAGTCGGCGCGCAGGATCGGCAGCATCAACTGCATCAGCTCGGGATTGGCCAGGGCTTCTTCGGCAGTGCCTTGCAGTTCGCGCAGGCGGGCGATCAGTTGCGCGTCGGTCTTTTCGATGGCGTATTCGCTGACATCGCGGCGGGCCGGGCCGGCCGTGCCGGAGGCGAACAGCGCCAGCGGCGCAGGGACATTCCGTGCGTTTAACGCGTGGGCCAATTCAAAGGCCAGCAGGCCGCCGAGGCTATGGCCGAACAACGCATAAGGGCCGCTCAAGTCGCGACTGATTTCCTCCGCGAGCTGCGCCGCCAAGGCCTTGATATCGCGCTGCAGGGGCTCGTCCATGCGCATGCCCCGCCCAGGCAATTCCAGCGGGCACACCTGCAGCCACTCCGGCAACGTGCGGCGCCAACGCGCGTAAACCATGGCGCTGGCGCCCGAATAGGGCAGGCAGAACAGGCGCAGTCGAGTCGGCGTAGTCATCCCGCGGCGACTCCAAACTGAAACACGCTGTGTGCACGATAAAAACCCATGTCGTCCTCCTGCGGGTGCTGATCCTTGGCCGCTTGACTAACGGCCCTGTCACCCAGAAGAACGGACGGCACCGGCAAATAATTAGTCGCCGGGTACCTGCGAGACGTGGTTCACACCTAACAAGAAAGCATAAGATTAGTTCGTCTTCTCATTTGACAATCATTATCATTCAGAATAATTTGTTGCCCGATGTGTAGGAGGCCTCAGCAAGGACGCCCTCCCCTAACCTCTTTTGCGACAAGGTGATTTCCATGACGGAACAAGTATCCACAGGCAGGTGCGACTCACCGCTTCTCCAGGCATTTGTCGACAATCGACTGATTCTGGTGAAGATTGCGGCACGTATTACCGGGTGCCGCTCCCGTGCCGAAGATGTAGTGCAGGACGCCTACTTCCGCCTGCAATCGGCGCCGACGATCACGTCATCGTTCAAGGCCCAACTGAGTTATCTGTTCCAGATCGTGCGCAACCTGGCGATCGATCACTACCGCAAGCAGGCCCTGGAACTCAAATATTCCGGGACGGAAGAGGAAGGCTTGAATGTGGTCATTCACGGCGCTTCACCGGAAACCTCCCACATCAATTTCAACACCCTGGAAAACATCGCCGACGCCCTGACTGAGTTGCCCCAGCGCACCCGCTATGCGTTCGAGATGTACCGCCTGCACGGTGTGCCGCAAAAGGACATTGCCAAGGAGCTCGGGGTTTCACCGACGTTAGTGAACTTCATGATTCGCGATGCGCTGGTGCACTGCCGCAAGGTGTCCGGCAACCATAGCGATACGTTTGCACGGCGGGTGTGACCTCAGGGTACCGCCATCACATCGATGCGGTACGGCTCGAAAATCTTCAGCATCTCGCCGCTGTCGCGCAAGCGCTTGAGCAACGCCGAAAACGCCTCGCCCGTGATCGGCGCCTTGGGCCGCAGCAACGCGTAGTGGTGATAGACCTGGTCGATGCGCTCCGAGACCAGGAACTGCCCGGCCATATCCGCATTGCGCACCATGAAGTCACTCAAGTACGAACGGGTTACCAAGGCGATGTCCGCACGCCCGCGCGCAACCATCAGCAGGTTGCTGTCATGGGAATAGGTCAAGGTGGCGTTGAAGTGCTCGGCCAAGTACTTGGGGTCGGGGTTGAAGTTGGCAAAGGCGTAGTGATAGCCGCTGAACACGGCCAGGCGTTTTCCGGCAAGGTCGGCGAAATAGTCCTGGCCTCGACCGGGCTCACGCTGGGCGACGAAGATTTCCGCATCTTCCAGGCCCATGTCGATGCTGGTGTGGGCAACCTTCTGCCAGCCCCAATCGGGATTTTCGAAGATGGCCATGTCGATACGGCCTTGTTCGAAATCACGAAAACGCCGAGGGATGGAGGTGGGTACCAGCACAAACTGGTAGTCGGTTTGCGAGGCGTTCAGGGCCTCCACCAATTGAGGCAACAGACCGGTGTCGGCGCCTTGCTCCGGGCGCACGGTGTAGGGCGGAAAATGCGCCGCGCCGATACGCACCAGTTGCGCAGCCGAAGCCGGCAACCACGCTGCGGTGCCGAGTGCCCATAAAGTAAGTCCTGCAGCCAACCGCCATGGCGATAACATCAAGGCACACACCGTTCAATACATCGATGTCGATAAGCTAGGCGTTTTTGTCCAGCTAGACAACTTTCCACCGGAAAATTAATAGCTTGCGCCTCAATCGGCCTTCAAAACCATCAACAAGGCTTCTTCGGCCAATTGCTCCAGGGTCAGGTTGCCCTCGGCGCGAAACCAGGTGGTGGTCCAGGACAAGGCTCCGGTGAGGAAGCGTCGCGCAATAAACACATCGCCCTTGATGTAACCCGCCGCCTTGGCCTCGCCCAACACCTGCAGCCAAATGTCTTCGTACACATCACGCAGCGCCAGCACCTGGGCCTGGGCGTCGGTCGACAGCGAACGCCATTCATACACCAGCACCGCCATGGCCTCGCCGCTGCCACCCATGATCGACTGCAATTCGCAGCGAATCAGCGCCAGCACACGTTCGCGTACGGTGCTCGCCTCCTCGAGCGAGGCGCGCATCAAGGCGGTGTTGTAGTGGATGGTTTCCTCCATCACCGCGCGCAGGATCTCGTCCTTGCTCTTGAAGTGATGAAAGATACTGCCGGACTGGATGCCCACGGCACTGGCCAGGTCGCGCACGGTGGTGCGTTCAAAGCCCTTGTTGCGAAACAGGTGCGCCGCGGTTTGCAGCAACTTGCCCCGGGCACTGTCGGGGTCGGTCAATTGGCCGCCGTCGACCATGGTGCGCATCACCCGCAGGGCTTTGTGCTCATCCATGCTGCTCTCCTCTACTTCTACTGACGTCTTGGCCGGCAATTTAGGCCGTGCCAGTCACCCAAGCAAGCGCTTGGGCAAAACTTGTGACCGGAGTTTACAAACCAAGCGCTTGCTTGGTAGTCTCGTTGCCAGCCATTCGAGGAAGGATTTCTCATGAGCAAGACGGTTCGTATCGGCTGCGCCAGCGCCTTCTGGGGTGACACCTGCAGCGCGGCCGCGCAGTTGGTGCACGGCGGCAAGCTGGACTACCTGGTGTTCGACTACCTGGCGGAAGTCACGATGTCGATCCTCGCCGGTGCACGGATGAAAGATCCCCAGGCCGGCTACGCCACGGATTTCGTCGAGGTGCTCACACCGCTGCTGGCCGAGATCCAGCGCCAGGGCATCCGCGTGATCAGCAATGCCGGCGGCATCCACCCCCAGGCCTGCGCCGCCGCCCTGCAAGCTGCCTGCGATACAGCCCAGGTGCCGTTGAAAATCGCCGTGCTGCTGGGCGATGACCTGCAACCCCGGCTCAAGCACCTGCACGGCATCACCGACATGTTCAACGGCGCGCCGCTGCCCCCCCTGTGCGTCTCCGCCAATGCCTACCTCGGCGCACCGGGCATTGCCCAGGCGCTGCAACTGGGCGCGGACATCGTCATCACCGGCCGGGTGGTCGACAGCGCGGTGGTCAGCGCGGCACTGGTGCATGAATTCGGTTGGTCGTGGCAGGACTACGACCGCCTGGCCCAGGCCGCGTTGGCCGGGCATATCATCGAATGCGGCGCGCAGTGTACCGGCGGCAACTTCACCGACTGGCGCGACGTGCCCGACTACGAGCACATCGGCTTTCCCATCGTCGAAGTCAACGCCGAAGGCCAGTTCACGGTCAATAAAGTCGAGGGCAGCGGTGGCCTGATCAGCGAACTGAGCGTGGCCGAACAGCTGCTGTATGAAATCGGCGACCCACATGCGTATCTGCTGCCCGATGTGATCTGCGATTTCAGCCAGGTGAAGTTGCAGCAGCAAGGCAAAAACTGCGTACGCCTGCACGGCGCCAAGGGGTTGCCGCCAACGCACCAGTACAAGGTCAGCGCCACGTACCCGGAAGGCTTTCGCTGCACCGCCAGTTGCCTGATCGCCGGGATAGACGCGGTGGCCAAGGCCGAGCGGGTCAGCCAGGCGATCATCAACAAGACCTCGGAACTGTTCAGCCAGCGCGGCTGGGCGCCCTACACCGACGTAAATATCGAACTGCTGGGCAGCGAAGCGACGTATGGCCCCCGCGCCCTGCGCCACGACTGCCGCGAGGTGGTGGTCAAGCTGGCGGTGCGCCACCCGAGCAAGCCGGCCCTGGTGCTGTTCGCCCGCGAGATCGCCCAGGCGGCCACGGGCATGGCGCCGGGGCTGACCGGGATTGTCGGCGGGCGGCCGACGGTGTACCCGCTGATCCGCTTGTTCTCGTTCCTGATCGATAAGGCCGCCTGTGAGGTGGTAGTCGACTTCCAGGGCCAACGCCACGTCTGCACGCTGCCCATCGCCGACGCGCCGATCCTGCCTGCCGCCCCGATGGATCCGCCCCAGCCCCAAGGCCGCGCCGACGCCAGCGTGGCGTTGGTGAAACTCGCCGTGGCACGCTCCGGCGACAAGGGCAACCACAGCAATATCGGGGTCATCGCCCGCGCCCCCGAGTACCTGCCGTGGATTGCCGAAGCGCTGACGCCAGAGGTGCTCGTCGACTGGATGGGCCATGTGCTCGACCCCGTGCACGGCCGCGTTGAACGCTGGTATTTGCCCGGCAGCCACAGCCTCAATTTCCTGCTGGAAAACGCCCTGGGCGGCGGCGGCATCGCCAGCCTGCGCATCGACCCCCAGGGCAAGGCCTTCGCCCAGCAGCTGTTGGAAATCCCCATCGCTGTGCCGCAACACATCGCCGATCAACTCACGTAAAGGAGCATTGCCGTGGCCTTCGACTCGATCTTCAAAGCCGGCCTGTTCCAGGACCACACCGTGATCGTCAGCGGCCGCGACACAAGGCGGAGCAATAAACCATGCCGCTGATTGACAGCCTGATCGATCCCCACAGCCCGCAGTTCGCCCAGAACCGCGCCGCCATGCTGGAAGGCATCCAACACCTGCGCCAGTTGGAACAGACCCTGCTGGGCAAGGCCGAGGAGGCCAGGCCCAAGTTCGAAAAACGCGGCCAACTGCTGCCCCGCGAGCGCCTCAACCTGCTGCTGGACCCGGGCGCGCCGTTCCTGGAACTGGCGAGCCTGGCCGGCTACAAGCTGCATGATGACAAGGACGGCAGCGCCGCCGGCGGGGGGTTGATCGCCGGCATCGGCTACGTCAGCGGCGTGCGCATGCTGGTGGTGGCCAATAACAGCGCGATCAAGGGCGGCACCGTTTCGCCCTCCGGCCTGAAAAAATCCCTGCGCCTGCAACAGATCGCCATGGACAACAAACTACCGGTGGTGACCCTCGCCGAAAGCGGCGGCGCCAACCTCAACTATGCCGCGGAGATTTTCATCGAAGGCGCGCGCAGCTTTGCCAACCAGGCGCGCATGTCGGCCATGGGCTTGCCGCAGATCACCGTGGTGCACGGCTCGGCCACGGCGGGTGGCGCGTACCAGCCAGGACTGTCGGATTACGTGGTGGTGGTGCGCGGCAAGGCCAAGCTGTTCCTTGCCGGCCCGCCGCTGCTCAAGGCGGCGACCGGTGAAGTCGCCACCGATGAAGAATTGGGCGGTGCCGAAATGCATGCACAGATCGCCGGCACCGCCGAATACCTGGCGGAAAACGACGCCGATGGCGTGCGCATCGTGCGTGAAATCGTCAGCCTGTTGCCCTGGGATGAGCGCCTGCCGCTGGCGCCCAAACGCAATTACGCCGAGCCGCTGTACCCCATCGACGACCTGCTGGGGCTGATCCCCGCTGACCCGAAAAAGCCCTACGACGTGCGCGAGATCCTCGCGCGCCTGGCCGACGGTTCGCAGTTCCTCGAGTTCAAGGCAGCGTTCGACGCCCATACCGTCTGCGGCCATCTGCACATCCAGGGCCGCGCGGTCGGCGTGATCGGCAACAACGGCCCGATCACGCCCAAGGGCGCGAGCAAGGCGGCGCAGTTTATCCAGCTGTGTGACCAGAGCCGCACACCGCTGCTGTTCCTGCACAACACCACCGGCTTCATGGTGGGTACCGAAGCGGAGCAGCAAGGGGTGATCAAGCATGGCGCGAAGATGATCCAGGCGGTGGCCAACGCACGGGTGCCTAAACTCACGGTGGTGGTCGGTGGCTCCTACGGCGCCGGCAACTATGCAATGTGCGGTCGCGGCCTGGACCCACGTTTTATCTTCGCCTGGCCCAACAGCCGCACGGCGGTGATGGGCGGTGCCCAGGCGGGCAAGGTGCTGCGGATCGTCACCGAGGCCAAGCAGTTGAAAGACGGCCTGGTGCCGGATCCCAAGGTGCTGGACATGCTCGAACAGGTCACCGCGCAAAAACTCGACAGTCAGTCCACTGCCCTCTATGGCAGCGCGAACCTGTGGGATGACGGGCTGATAGACCCACGGGATACCCGTACCTTACTCGGCTTTCTGCTGGATATCTGTCACGAGGCCGACGTCCGCGAGTTGCAGCCCAACAGCTTCGGCATCGCGCGCTTCTAACCGGAGAACAAGAACAATGATCTTCACCCAGGAACATCAGGAACTGCGCCGCACCGTCCGTGCCTTCGTCGACCGCGAGATCAACCCCCATGTGGACGCATGGGAAAAAGCCGGGCGCTTCCCCATCCACGACATCTTCCGCAAGGCCGGCGACCTCGGCTTGCTGGGGATCTCCAAACCGGAACAATTCGGCGGCATGGGCCTGGACTACAGCTACTCGATCGTCGCCGCCGAAGAGTTCGGCACCATCCGCTGCGGCGGCATCCCCATGTCCATCGGCGTGCAGACCGATATGTGCACCCCCGCCCTCGCCCGCTTCGGTTCCGATGAATTGCGCGACGAATTCCTGCGCCCGGCTATCAGCGGCGAGCAGGTCGGTTGCATCGGCGTCTCGGAAACCGGCGCCGGCTCCGATGTGGCCGGGTTGAAAACCCATGCGCGCAAGGACGGCAGCGACTATGTGATCAACGGCAGCAAAATGTGGATCACCAACTCGCCCAGCGCCGACTTTATCTGCCTGTTGGCCAACACCTCCGACGACAAGCCGCATATCAACAAGTCGCTGATCCTGGTGCCGATGAACACCCCAGGGATCAGCGTCAGCCCGCCCCTGGAAAAACTCGGCATGCACAGCTCCGAGACCGCCCAGGTGTTCTTCGACGGCGTGCGCGTGCCCCAGCGCAATCGCATCGGCCATGAAGGCGCGGGTTTCATGATGCAGATGCTGCAGTTCCAGGAAGAACGCCTGTTTGGCGCGGCCAATATGATTAAGGGCCTGGAGTACTGCATCGACAGCACCGTCGAGTACTGCAAGGAGCGCCAGACCTTCGGCAAGGCGCTGATCGACAACCAGGTGATTCACTTCCGCCTGGCCGAACTGGCCACCGAAATCGAATGCCTGCGTGCACTGGTCTACCAGGCCACCGAGCAGTACATCAAGGGCCAGGACGTGACCCGCCTGGCCTCCATGGCCAAGCTCAAGGCCGGGCGCCTCGGCCGCGAAGTCAGCGACAGTTGCCTGCAATACTGGGGCGGCATGGGCTTCATGTGGGACAACCCGGTGGCCCGCGCCTATCGCGACGTGCGCCTGGTGTCGATTGGCGGCGGTGCCGATGAAATCATGCTGGGCATCATCTGCAAGTTGATGGGCACTTTGCCGGGGAAAAAGCCATGAATACCCTGCTGCTCGAACCCCACAACGGCGTGTTGCACATCACCCTCAACCGGCGCGAATGCCGCAATGCCATGAGCCTGGAAATGGTCAACGAACTGCGCGCGGTGCTGGCCGGGTTGGACAGCCAGGTGCGCGCCGTGGTGATCAGCGGCGCAGGCGGGCATTTTTGCGCCGGTGCCGATGTGAAGGACCTGGTCAGCGCCGGCGATCAATTGCAGGCCCTGAACCGGGCCTTCGGCACGTTGCTGCAAGCGGTGGAAGCCGTGTCGCCAGTGGTCATCGTGGTGCTGCAAGGCGCGGTGCTGGGCGGCGGGTTTGGCCTGGCCTGCGTGAGTGACATCGCGATTGCCGATCACCAGGCGCAGTTCGGTTTACCGGAGACCAGCCAGGGGTTGCTGCCGGCACAGATCGCACCGTTTGTGGTCAAGCGTATCGGCCTGACCCAGGCGCGGCGACTGGCGCTGACGGCGGCGCGGTTCGATGGGTTGGAAGCTCAACGGCTGGGGCTGGTGCACTTCACCGAGACCGATCCGCAGGCGTTGGCGGAGCGTCTGGATGAGGTGCTGGGGCAGGTGCTGCGCTGCGCCCCCGGCGCCAATGCGCGTACCAAGGCGCTGTTGCTGGCCAGCGTGGAGCAGCCCGTGGGGCCGCTGCTGGACCAGGCGGCACAGTGGTTTGCCGAGGCGGTGATCAGCGCGGAAGGGATCGAGGGGACGCAGGCGTTTGTGCAGAAGCGCAAGCCTGGGTGGTGCAAGTGACGCCCGCTGGGCATGGGTATCTACACAATTTTCTGTGGTCTGTGGCGAGGGCGCTTGCTGCCGTGGCGGCCTTCGGGCCGACCATGTCGTTGGCTTTGAGCGAGTACATATCCGTTGCTGCGGTAACGGCGGCTATTGGTTCCGCCCTTACGGCGGGTCACTTTGGAAAAGCCCCAAAGTAACCAAAGGGCTCTTGCCCCACCACTCGGTACCTCGCCTAGGCTCGGTATGCCCGAACGCAGGCTTGAATCCGTGGGCCGCCGTCATGGGCCATCCCTGGCCCAGGACGGCTAACCCGGCGTCCTGCCGGGTTACCCACGGATTCAAGCCTGCGTTCGGCCAGCGTGGTTAACGGGGCGCCTAAGATCAAAATCAAAAGCAGATCAAGAGCCAGAGCAGATCAAAAGATTGCTGACTTCGTCAGCGGTTAAGGAAGTAGAAGCCACACCGCGTACGCTTCAAAGATCAGGTCGGCTTTAAGGCCGCCTCGCTTTGTTTTTGATGTGGGATCGCCCCGTCAAACACGCTGGCCGAACGCAGGCTTTGGAGCGTGGGTAACCCGGCAGGACGCCGGGTTAGCCGCACTGGGCCAGGGATGGCCCATTGCGGCGGCCCACGCTCCAAAGCCGGAGTGAGGGCACACCGAGCCTAGGCGAGGTGCCGAGTGTTGGGGCGAGGACCTTTTGGTTACTTTTGGGTCCTTCCAAAAGTGACCCGCTGTAAGAGCGGAACCCTAAGTGGCCGTTACCTAAATAACGGATATACACACGGAGCAAAAAATGCCGCAGTTCACAAAAATCCTGATCGCCAACCGCGGCGAAATCGCCTGCCGCATCCAGCGCACGGCCCAGGCATTGGGCTACCGCACCGTCGCCGTCTACAGCGACGCCGACGCCCAAGCCCGGCACATACAAATGGCCGACGAAGCCGTCCACATCGGCCCCGCCCCGGTACAGCAGTCGTACCTGAACATAGAAGCCATCCTCAATGCAGCCAAACTGACCGGCGCCGACGCCATCCACCCCGGCTACGGCTTCCTCTCGGAAAACCCCGGTTTCGCCCGCGCGTGCCAGGACGCCGGCCTGACCTTCATCGGCCCCAGCGCCGAGGCCATCGAATTGATGGGCAGCAAGCGCCGGTCCAAACTCGCCATGCTCGAGGCCGGCGTGCCTTGCATCGCCGGCTACCAGGGCAGCGCCCAGGATGACACCTGCCTGCAACGTGAAGCCGAGCGCATCGGCTACCCGCTGATGATCAAGGCCAGCGCCGGCGGCGGTGGCCGTGGCATGCGTCTGGTCCACCAGCCGGAGGCGCTGCTGGAAAGCCTGCACAGCGCCCGCTCGGAGGCCAGGAACGCCTTCGGCAGTGACGAACTGATCCTCGAACAGGCGCTGATCGAGCCGCGCCACGTCGAGATCCAACTGTTCGGCGACCGCCACGGCAACCTGATTTACCTCGGCGAACGCGACTGCTCGATCCAGCGCCGCCATCAAAAAGTCATCGAGGAAGCGCCCTGCCCGGTGATGACGCCCGAACTGCGCCAGGCCATGGGCGAGGCCGCGCTCAAGGCCGGGCGCGCAGTGAATTACCTCGGCGCCGGTACCGTGGAATTCCTGCTCGACCGCAACGGCCGGTTCTACTTCCTGGAAATGAACACCCGCCTGCAAGTGGAGCACCCGGTCACCGAGCTGATCACCGGCCTCGACCTGGTGGCCTGGCAACTGCAGATCGCCGCCGGCCAGCCGCTGCCGCTCGAGCAGGCGCAGGTGAGCCTGAGCGGCCACGCCATGGAAGTGCGCCTCTATGCTGAGGACCCGGCCCAGGGCTTCCTGCCGCAAACCGGTGAGGTGCTGCGCTGGGAACCGGCCGTGGGCGTACGGGTTGACCATGGGCTGTGCGAAGGCGAAACCATCAGCCCGTTCTATGACCCGATGCTCGGCAAGCTCATCGCCCATGGCGCCACCCGCGAAGAAGCCCGGCGCAAACTGCTGCGGGCGGTGGAAGACACGTTGTTGCTGGGGGTGACGACCAATCAGCGCTTGTTGGCTGAACTGCTCAAGCACCCAGGGTTTATCGAGGGTGATTTCAGCACCGGGTTTATCGCCGAGCACTTCGGCGAAATACCGCGCCCGGCCGCGACAAGTGATCAACTCGCCCTGGCCGCCGCGCTGTTTTACCAACACAGCGCCGACCAGCATCCCCACGGCCTCGCGGGATGGCGCAACAACGCGCGGGTTCCCTGCACCTTTCGCCTGGAGGTCGACGGCGAAACCCACACCGTCACCGCCGCCCCCCTGCCACTCAGCACCGATGGCCGTCACGCCACCGTGGTGCTCAACGGCATTCGCCGGCGTATCGCCTATCACCTGGAGGGCTCTCGGCTGTGGTTGCCAGGCCTTATCGTCACCAACCGCACCCAGCAGGTTGCCGGGCGCCAGGCCGACGCAGGCAGCGGCACGGTCAAGGCACCGATGGACGGTGCCATCGTCGACGTCCGCGTCAGCACCGGTGAACAGGTGACCAAAGGCCAACTGCTGCTGGTGCTCGAAGCCATGAAAATGGAGCATCCACTCAAGGCCGACAGGGACGGCGTGGTCAAGGCCGTGCAGGTGATGGCGGGCGATCAGGTACGCAATCGCCAGGTTCTGCTGGAGATCGAATAACCCCCTAGTCGGAACTACAAGGCCGGTCTACGCTCTATCCCCAACAGGAAAGGACGAGTACGGGAACCTGCGCGATGCCTCATTGGCTGATTATTGACCTTGAAGCCACAACGGATGAAGGCGGCTGGCCCGTGACGGAGATGGAAGTCATCGAGATCGGCGCTAGCCTGGTAAACCGCCAGGGCCGCGAGCTGGACCACTTCCAGCGCTTTGTGCGGCCGCTGCGCCGCCCCTTGCTCACGCCCTTTTGTCGCCAGCTGACCCATATCACCCAGGCAAATATCGACGGCGCTGCACCGTTCATCGAGGTGTGGCCGCTGTTCGAGCGCTGGCTGGGCCAGCATCAGGCGCGCCTGGAAGGCTGGGCCAGTTGGGGTGACTACGACCGCGTGCAGCTGGAGCTCGAATGGCAGCGCCATGGCCTGGCCAGCGCCATGGCCCCCACGCCCCATGTCAACCTCAAGCAACGCTTCGCCAAGGCCCGGCGCCTGGACAAGCCCCTGGGGCTCAATGGCGCCCTGCAATTGGCGGGGATGCAGTTCCAGGGCCAGCAACATCGCGCGCTGGAAGATGCACGCAACACCGCGCGCCTGCTGCCGCTGATTTTGCCGGTCTAGGCAGCTTCCCTGGCCTTGGGCATACTGGCCGACCTTTCCAGACCCTTTTTCCGAGGATTCGCCCATGTTCAAAGTCAACGAGTACTTCGACGGCACCGTCAAGTCGATCGCTTTCGGCACCGCAGAAGGTCCGGCGACCATCGGCGTGATGGCCCCGGGTGAATACGAATTCGGCACCGCCCAGCGCGAAATCATGCACGTGGTGTCCGGCGCCCTGAGCGTCAAGCTGCCCGACGCTAATGACTGGGAAACCTTCGCCGCCGGCAGCCAGTTCAACGTACCGGCCAACAGCAAGTTCCAGCTGAAGGTCGCGGTAGACACCGCTTACCTGTGCGAATACCGCGGCTGATCGCTGCGCCGCAAAAAAAATGCCCGTCTCCCAGGAGACGGGCATTTTTTATGGGCCCATGGCTTATTCGAGGATGATCACCGGCATGCCCACTTCCAGGCGGCCCACGCCATCGTTGACCAGGTTCTGGCCAAAAATCGCGCCGTCCTCGGTCTTGCGGTAGGCCTCCAGCGTCACAAAAGGCTCACGGTCGGGACTGCGCTCGCCGGTGTGCGGATCGATGGTGGTGAGAATGCAGCGTGAGCAGGGCTTGACTGCACGAAACTCCACATCCCCGATGCGCAGGCGCTTCCAGCCATCCTCGGCGAAGGCGTCGCTGCCTTCGATCACCAGGTTGGGGCGAAAGCGCAGCATGTCCATGGGACGGCCGACTTTTTGCGAGAGGTCGTCGAGGGACGCTTGCCCGATCACCAGTAACGGATAACCGTCGGCGAACGCGACCTGGTCATCATCGCGGCCGTAACCTGCCTGGGTAGTGCGCGCCCGCTCCAGAGGAATCTGCACCAGCCGTGTCGGTTTGCCGATAAAGGCGCTGACCCAGGCGGCGGCTTCGTCGCCGGCGTCCGGCACACGCAAGGTGTCGCGCCAGATGGTCACGCCACGTAACTCAGCCGCGCTGCCGGGCAACGCCACGTCCAGCGGCGCGTAGCCAGGCGAACTCAGGGTCAGGCCGCCGCTGCTGTTCCACAGCGCCGACAGTTGGCTCATCTTCGCCACGGCGCGCTGGGTGAGGAAACGCCCGCTGGCCTCATCCACCAGCATCCAGCGTCGATCGCCGTCCAACCCCAGTTTATCCAGGCCGATCTGTTGCAGGGTTTCGGCCTTGCCGGACTTCAAGGGGTAACGGTACAACGCGCTGAGACGAAGCATGGGCCAACATTCCTGAGGGGCAAAGCCGTCACCCTAAGGTCAAGCGGACGCTTCGTCCAGCATCAGGCGCTGACGCACCACATCCACCAGCTTGTCCGGCTGGAACTTGGACAGGAAGTTGTCGCAGCCGACCTTCTTCACCATCGAGTCGTTGAAACTGCCCGACAGCGAGGTGTGCAGCACCACGTAGAGCTTGCGCAGTCGTGGGTCGTTGCGGATTTCGGTGGTGAGGCGGTAGCCGTCCATCTCGGGCATTTCGGCGTCGGTGAAGATCATCAGCAGCTTGTCGGTCATCACATGGCCGGCGTCGGCCCAGGCCTTGAGCATGTTCAGCGCCTTGAGACCGTCGCTGGCGATGTGCATCTTCACGCCCAGTTGGCCGAGGGTGTCGCGCAATTGCGACAGGGCCACGTTGGAGTCGTCCACCAGCAGCACTTCGCGGCCACGGGCGCGTTCCAGCACCGGGTCGTCGAGTTTTTCGCGGGAGACCTTGGCGTTGTACGGCACGATCTCGGCGAGGACTTTTTCCACGTCGATGATCTCCACCAACTGGTCGTCGACCTTGCTGATGGCGGTGAGGTAATGCTGGCGCCCGGCGCTGGTCGGCGGCGGCAGGATGGCCTCCCAGTTCATGTTGACGATGCGGTCCACGCCACCCACCAGGAACGCCTGCACCGAGCGGTTGTACTCGGTGACGATGATGGTGCTGTTGGGGCCCGGCACCAGCGGACGCATGCCGATGGCCTGGGACAAGTCGATCACCGGCAGGGTCTGGCCCCGCAGGTTGACCACGCCGCACACGAAGGGGTGGCGCTGGGGCATCAGGGTCAGCTTGGGCAGTTGCAGGACTTCCTGCACCTTGAACACGTTGATGGCGAACAGCTGCCGCCCGGCCAGGCGGAACATGAGGATCTCCAGGCGATTCTCACCCACCAGTTGCGTGCGTTGGTCTACCGTGTCGAGAATGCCGGCCATTAAGAGCTCCTGGTGTGCGCTGGAAAGTAATGCGCGAAGTGTTTGTGCAGTTAGCTTGTTATCGGCGGCAAACGCCGGACCTTGACCCCGGTAAAATGCCACGTAAATTCATTGATGTCACACTGACATCATGCTTTACTGCTGAGGCCTGTTCATATGGCGGTGCAGCGACGTTGCGCGACATTCAAATCGACGCAAGGTTCCGCCATGTAAGGGATTCCCCTATACACAATCAGGCCCAACCTGATGTTCGCAATATCTAATAGCCATTAATGTGACGCCATTCTCATTGCATGAATGGAGTCAGGCTTTTGTTTGCCATCCCCAGCCCTCGTCTTATGGGTTTTCCAGACGCTCACGTCGCGGCAACTGAAGGTGTGCAATCGAGCCCGCTCACGGGGGCCACGCACAGCCGTCGCCGTCATTCAAATAAACGTCCTACTGAAAACTCAGAAGCAACCTACAGATTCCCGTTATCTTTCAGCGGTAGTTTTACGCCATTCACCCGGTGCGACCTCTCATCACCCGACCTTATGTTGTGGAGACTTGCATGATGAACGACGGTAACGAGTGGCAACTTGCACTTCCTGAGTTCCTGCGCGAGGCTGAAAAGCTGCTGACCAAGTCGGAAGAATGCCTGAGCCACCTGCATTTGATCCGCAACGACAGTGACGCCATCGACTGCATGAAAATCAGCCTGATCAAGCTCGCCGAAAAGGCCGATTGCCTGGCCCTGCAAGCGATCAGCGAGTTCTCGCGGCATATCCAGGACGTGATCGCCAACGCCGAAAACCCGTTGCAGTTACATGATCAAGCCCTGGACGCCCTGCATGACTGCCTGACATTGCTGGCCTGGCAGTTGGAATTGATCGATGCAAAAACAGGCCAACTGCCCCTGGATGAAGAAGAACAGACCAAGTTGATTGACACGGTCACCCTGCACATTCCGCAAAAGGGTTTCAGTTACAATCCGCAACAACGTATGCACCATTTGTCTTGAAGCGTTATCAGGTCGCATTCAAGCACGGGGTTATCTAAAAACGACGACTCCAACTAATCTGCTGGAGAAAAATGGCTATTCAATATCAATTAGCCATTAACGATACAAACCCTTTGAAATAATACAACCTCACTTCATTAACTCTGGGATTATCATTCCTCGAGTTGTTGCGCGTTTAAATAGGCCCGCCAGGCACGGCACCTGGCGACCAACGGTAAGAGTGGTGGTACTATGCACCCGCTTGAAGTGACTCAACTTCAGCCAGCTTGAGAACGATTCAAGAACGTATTCCAAACAGAGCCCGGTCAGCCGCGACCGGTCTTCCCGCAGCGAACCTTCATTGGCTCCATCCGCTATGCATGCCAGCCTCAAGACATTCATCGCAAGGTCCGCGTCCCGCAGTAACGCACGCCGTTTGATCCTCGCCCTGTGCCTCGGCTCGCTGCTGCTGAGCCTGTGGGCCTACAGCCGCTCCGCGCCGCTGCCACTGCTGGTGCTGCTGCTCAACCTGGCCATCTTGGTGGTGGTTGGCCTGCAACAATGGCGCTCGCGTAAATCCATCAAGTTCCAGCCCCAGGAGTTGGCCGATCGCCTGTTGCAAGTGCAGGAAAACGAACGTCATCGCCTCAGCCGTGAACTGCATGACGATATCGGCCAGTTGCTGACCGCCGCCAAGCTGCAAAGCGAATGGCTCAAGCGCCGCCTGCCGGAGGAGCTGCAAAGCCAGTGCACCGTGCTGTGCAACACCTTGAACGAGACCCTGGCCAAGGTGCGCGACGTGTCCGCCATCCTCAACCCCCGGCAGCTCGCCAGCCTGGGCCTGGAAGCCAGCCTGCGCGCGCACCTGCTCAAGACCCTGGAAAACACCCCGGTGCACTGGAGCCTCGAATGCCAGCAACGACTGACCGGCATCCCTGAAGAAATGGCCGTGGCGGCCTTTCGCATTACCCAGGAAGCCGTGACCAACATGCTGCGCCACGCCCAGGCGCGCAACCTGCTGGTGCGCCTGCAGCGCCTGCCCGAGGGCCTGTCGCTGACCATCTGCGATGACGGCCAGGGCTTTTCGCCCGCCATCAACCCCGGCCTGGAAGGCCAACGGGGCATGGCCGGCATGTCCGAGCGCATTGACCAGCTTGGCGGTTCATTGTCCGTCAGCAGCCAACCAGGCCACGGCACACGGATCGACGCGCTTTTCCCCTGGGCGCCTCGCTCCCTCGAACGGGCCAGCGCCCCTAAGGTTATCGAGTGACCTGCACATTACTCCTGGTGGATGACCATGCACTGATCAGGGCCGGCGTACGTGCGCTGGTACAGGATATTCCCGGCTACACGGTGACCGGCGAAGCCAGCGATGGCGCACAATTGCTGGAGCAGTTCAATACCCTGCTGCCGGATATCGTGCTGTTGGACTTGTCCATGAAACACACCACTGGCCTCGACGCGCTGCAGCAACTCAAGCGTGTGCACCCCAGGAGCAAGGTGCTGATCCTGTCGATGCACACCGATCCGGAGCTGATCATGTGCGCGCTGGAAGCGGGCGCCCACGGCTACCTGCTCAAGGACACCACTGCCAACGAGCTGGAACACGCGTTGCTGGCCTTGCGCAACAACGAGCGCTACCTGAGCCCGGCGATCGCCCATACCGTGATCAACCAGGCGCTGGTGCGCAGCCAGGGGCCGGCCACGCCCGCCAGCCACAGCCATAACCTCACGGCCCGCCAACTGGAAATCCTGCGCCTGATCGTGCGCGGCAAATCCACCCGCGAGATCGCCCACGGCCTGGGCCTGAGCATCAAGACCGTAGAAGCCCACCGCTCGCAAATCATGAAGCGCCTGCAGATATTCGACGTGGCGGGCCTGGTGTTATTTGCCGTGCGCGAGCAGATCATCAGCCTGGACGACTAGGGGCGAACCCACCGGCAGATGCACGCGCAGGGCCTTGGGCAAGGCCTCGAAGTGCAGGTCGTCACCTTCCAGCGGCTCGCCATCGAGGTTGATGTACAAGCCCTGCGCGACCTTGATGTTGACCCACGGCAGGCGTGCCCGCACGAACATCGCGTCCAGCTCCCAACCGTTGCCCATCAGCTCGCGCAAGGTGCCGACCACTTCCTGGGGCGCCGGCAGGATACTGACGTCCAGCAAGCCATCGTCGGCCAATGCCCCAGGGCACAGCACATGCCCACCGCCCGCCTGGCGACCGTTGCCGATACCCAGGGCAAGCAGCTCGCCTTTCCAGTGGAAATCCGGCCCGTCCAGCTCCGCATAGGCGGCCTTCAACTCGCTGAAGCGCGTCAGGCCGGTGAACAGGTAGGCGGCGCCACCGAGGACTTTCTTCAGGTCTTCGGAGGTATTGGCGGTAACCTGGCTGCCGAAGCCGCCGGTGGCCATATTCAGGAAGATTTGCCCGCCGACCTGGCCGAGGTCGATCGCCCTGGGCGGCACATCCAGCAACGCCAGGGCCTGGGCGGGCTCCAAGGGCACGCCGGCAGCCTTGGCGAAATCATTGGCGGTCCCCAGGGGCATCAGCACCAGGCTGGCGTCACCCTTGGCCTGCGCCATGGCCTCGGCCACGTCGCGCAAGGTGCCATCGCCGCCGCCGGCAATGATGTGGGTATAGCCGCCCTCCAGGGCCTCCTTGACCAGGCGCTTTGCGTCACCGCCCTCCCAGGTCACCCGTACCGCCAGCTCCCAGCCCTGCTCGCGCCGGGCCAGCACGGCGCTGCGCACGTCCTCGTTGAGGGCCTGCTTGCCGTGGAGGATCAACAGTGCCTTGGGGGTGGTCATGGGTGGCTTACTCCTGGATTCAAAGGTGCTTGAAGGATGTGGACCCTGGGCGACCGAAAAAAAGCCATGGGCGTTGAAAATTAATCCCGCGACTCACTAGAAGTTATCCATCGCGTTGCACATCGACAGCTTGCCCTTGGGCACAGGCTCCACAGCGACCCATTGCTTGGCGCCCGCCGGCAGTTCATGCAACTGGATCGAACAATTGGCATACATGGACGCCTGCACCATGTAATCCACCCCGGGCCGAGGCACGAAGGCCATGCTGGCGGAGCATTGCCGGGAATACTGCAATTGCCCCAAGTAATGAAAGGCGATCGGCGTGTTCGCCGGCACCACCAATTCCGACGACACCGCAGCCGCCCACGAATAAATCGGCCCAGGCATGCCCAGGCTTTCACCGTTGTGATCGGGGAAGCCCGCTTTCGTCGACGCCATCACCCCGGCGCCCGGCACGTTCCAGTCCAGGCAATCACGCCCCGGCACCGCGCGCACCAGACCATCGGTGATCAACCGCACGCGGGCGGTCTCGCCGGTCTGCGGTGCAACGTAGCCGGTGGACAGGGAGCGGATGTTCGCCACTTGGCCGCAGCCGGTCAGCAGCACCAGCAACGCCACGGGAACCACACGTAAAAGGCTCATCAGCAGTCAACTCGCAGAGGAATAAAGGGCCGCTTACGGCTGACGGCAATTCTGCTTGACCGACAGCTCTGGCGCCGGTTCGTACTTCACCTGTTGCAAGCCATCAGCGCCCTGGAAGATGAAGTACTTGATCCGGCAGTCCTTGAACATCGGCGAATAACCCTCAGCCCGGAAGCCTTGGCCATCGACCTGCTTGGTCACAGCGTTGTTTCGGCTGACCACCGCGAGCACCTGGGCGTAACTCTGGCCCATCTTCACCCCCGGCTCGCCGGTGACCGTCATCGACGAGGCGCAACCGCCCAGCCCTGCCACCGCCAATGCCAGCGCGACGCCGTACAGTCCATTGCGTAGATCGTTCATTCCTTGCTTCCTTTTAATGTTGGATCAGCGGCGGCCATCGCACACTGGAGATTCGCCAACGCGGCCAAGCTTGCACAGGTCCAGATTATCCTTGCGGGTAAAGCCAGCGTCCTTCATGCAATAGAAGTGCTTCAGTCTCTCATCGATTGAGCCGCCGCCCGTGCCCGCCACATTCTCGTACCCGCACGCGAGCATGCTGCTCTTGACGCCCTCTACAGAGACCCCGCTCTTTTGCCAATCGGTAAAATCCGGCGGCGGCGGTTGGAAGCCCCTGCCCGTGCACCCAATCAATAACACCGCGTAAACACTCAACAGCAGCCCGCTCCTCAACATCGCGTTCCTCCTCATGGTTTGCGTAGACCGCTCACCCGCCAACGCGTCCCTGGCATGGCCCGTGGCTCAACGTGAGGTCAATGCCGCTGGCACCGATGCAACGTCCCTGCAACGGATCATCGACAGGGTTGACTGGACATCTTCAGCCTGATCGCCACTGAGCACGACGCGGTCGATCTTGAAGCACGGCATTTGATTGCGCGGTAAGCGCGGAGGTGGCAACCCAAGACGGCAGCCAAACAGAGGGTTTTGCTCGAGAGGGGATCAACAGGCATTTCGCATCCTTGTGAGTGAAACGTCCTACATGCGTAGCTTGGTCATCACAAACAAGTAAAAGTGCCACGGAAAAACATGGCACGGTGACGCATCCGACACAATCAGCCGCAGGCGGCATTCAAGGCATAGCGAGAAGCGCACGGTATACACGGCACAATCAGCTTTTGTGTAATTTACTCATCAACTGCGCCTCAGCCTGGGTCAAGCCACACGACTGGGTCAGTTCATCCACGGTAGCGCCCATGCCCACCAGCTTCGCCGCCTGGGCAAATGACAGGCTGGAAGGGTCACGCTGCTCGATCTGCGCCAGCTTGTCCGGCAGCGGCGCGAGAATGGCGCGCAGTTCATGCACCTCGTCCCCCACCCTCACCGCACTCTGCTGGAAGTGATCAACCCGCTTGACCAGCTCCAGCACCCGTCGATCACGCACCGCATCGCGCTCGGCCTGCTGCATCGCCAACTCGCGCTGCTGGCGTATGTAGCGCAGCAGAAAACCCAAGGTCCCGGCCCACAACAGGGCCAGGACAATCACCGCGACCTCAAGGAACAATCAGATGCTCTCCAGTTCCGACCATTCTTCTTCGCTCATCATTTTGTCCAGCTCAACCAGAATCAACAGTTCGTTGTTCTTGTTGCATACGCCCTGGATGAACTTGGCCGATTCCTCGTTGCCCACGTTCGGCGCGGTTTCCACTTCCGATTGGCGCAGGTAGACCACTTCCGCGACGCTGTCGACCATGATCCCGACCACTTGCTTGTCGGCCTCGATGATGACGATACGCGTGTTATCGCTGACTTCGACCGTGTCCAGGCCAAAACGCTGGCGGGTGTCGATCACCGTCACCACGTTGCCGCGCAGGTTGATGATGCCCAGCACATAGCTTGGCGCACCGGGAACCGGAGCGATCTCGGTGTAGCGCAGCACTTCCTGCACGCGCATCACGTTGATACCGTAGGTTTCGTTGTCCAGTTTGAAGGTAACCCATTGCAGGATCGGATCATCCAAACCTTGTGCGGACGCTGACTTGTTCATATCTCTGACCCCTTCAAATGCCGATGTAGGCGGCGTGTGTACTTCTTTTGGCCGCACGTTCGCGCGGCCCTTGTTGTCCCATCAACTGCGTTTGTTCACCGGCATCGCCTTAACCGCACCGCTGGCGATCAACTCGGCCAGTTCGGCAACGTCCAGCAACGCACACATGTGTTCGATCACGGTGCCTGCCAGCCAGGGCCGCTGGCCCCGATGGCTGCGCCATTTGATTTCATTCGGGTCCAGGCGCAGCGAGCGGCTGACTTGATGCACCGCCAGCCCCCATTCGTAGCCCTGCACCGAGATCACGTATTGCAAGCCTTGGCGGAAGTCATCGCGGTAGCGGTCGGGCATCACCCAGCGTGCGGTGTCCAGCACCTTGAGGTTACCGGCCTGGCTCGGCAGGATGCCCAGGAACCACTCCGGCTGCCCGAACAACGGCGTCAGTTCCTGGCCCTCCAACGAGTAGATCGAGCCCAGGCACACCAACGGCACCGCCAGGGTCAACCCGGCGACGTCGAACAGCAGACATTCAAATGGCTCGGCCGCCCAGGCCGGCCGATCATCGCCGCTCACCGGCGGTGGCGTGATGCTCGGTGGCAGGTGCACTTCCACGACCGGCTCGACCACCGCAGGCGCGACGGGCGCGACCACCGGGACGCTGACCGGGACGACGAGTGCATCGCGGGCCTGCTCTTCCAATACAGCCAACTGGAACTCGTCCAGGCTGCTCGAGGACGGCACTTCGACCGCCGGCTCCAGCACCAGGATCGGTTCCGGCAATTCTTCTGCGGTCGCGTCCTGCAGCAAGGCATCCAGGTAGGATTCCAGTGCCAGTTGCGGGCGGGTCTTGACCTTGAGTTCGACGGGACGGTTCATCATCAGGCCACCTGTGCCACAAGCTGCTGGGACAGCAGGTGCTTGAGCAACGCCCGGTACGCCAGCACACCGCGGCTTTTGCCGTCGAACTGCGACGGCGTGAGCCCGGCACGGCTGGCATCACGCAGGCGGGTGTCCACCGGAATGTAGCCGTTCCAGATAGTCTCCGGGTAGGCATCGCGCAGGACGCGCAAGGTGCCCAGGGACGCCTGGGTGCGGCGGTCGAACAGGGTGGGCACGATGCTGTAGGGCAACGCCTGTTTGCGCGAACGGTTGATCATCGCCAGGGTGCTGACCATGCGCTCCAGGCCCTTGACCGCCAGGTGCTCGGTCTGCACCGGGATCACCAGTTGCTGGCTGGCCGCCAAAGCGTTGACCATCAGCACCCCGAGCAACGGCGGGCTGTCGATGATCGCGTAGTCGAAGTCCTGCCACAGTTGCGCCAGGGTCTTGGCGATCACCAGGCCCAGGCCGCTCTGCCCCGGCGACTGGCGCTCCAGGGTGGCCAGCGCGGTACTCGACGGCAGCAGGAAAATGCTTTCGTTACTGGTGGGCAGCAGCAATTGCCCGGGCAGGTCGGCCGGTACGTTGCCTTTGTGCAGGAACAGGTCGTAGTTGCTGTGCTCCAGCGCATCCGGGTCGTAGCCGAAATAGCTGGTCATCGAGCCGTGGGGGTCGAGGTCGACCACGACCACACGCTTGCCCGCCTCGGCCAGCAAGCCGGCTAAAGCGATGGAGGTGGTGGTCTTGCCGACTCCACCTTTTTGATTGGCAACTGCCCAGACTCTCATTCGGATGGTTCCTCCCGGTGGGCACACGCGCGACCGAGACATTGCATAAGGTTATTGAGCCGGCGACGGAGAATTGACGGCACTCTGCTGAACCGGCGGCTTTGCAGGGGCCGGTGCAGTTTGTGTGCCAGCGCGCTTCAAGGCCGCATCCGGTGTTGCATTGGCGGTACCAGTGCCGGTCAGGCTACGGCGCACCTCCAGGTTTCGGGACACCACCAGCACCACCCGACGGTTGCGTGCGCGGCCTTCGAGCGTGGCGTTATTGGCCACCGGCTGGAACTCGCCATACCCCACCGACGCCAGGCGTCCAGGGTTCACGCCCTGCATCGCGAGCATGCGCACGATGCTTGCGGCACGGGCCGATGACAGCTCCCAGTTGGTCGGGTACTGCGCGGTACTGATCGGCACATTGTCGGTAAAGCCTTCAACGTGGATCGGGTTTTCAAACGGTTTGAGGATCGCCGCCACCTTGTCGATGATGGTGAACGCCTGGTCGCTGGGCAATGCATCGGCACTGGCGAACAGCAGGCTGGAATTGAGCTCGATCTCCACCCACAACTCATTGCCGCGCACGGTCATCTGGTTGGAGCTGATCAGGTCGCCAAACGCGGCACTGATGTCGTCGGCGATGCTTTTCAGCGGATCACTGGTGCCGCCCACGCCGGCAGCGGTTTCGTCGCTGTCGTTGACCAGCGGCTTGGCCGGGGTCACGGTCCTGGGCCGCTCTTCGCCAATCGGGATCGGCTTGAGCGAACGGTCGGCGTCGTTGAACACACCGATCAACGCCTGGGAAATGACCTTGTACTTGCCTTCGTTGATCGACGAGATGGAGTACATCACCACGAAAAAGGCGAACAGCAAGGTGATGAAGTCCGCATAGGACACCAGCCACCGCTCGTGGTTGACGTGTTCTTCAGGCTCGCGACGGCGACGGCTCATTGGCAATACTCCCCATCAATCCATGAAGCCCTGGAGCTTCAATTCGATGGAGCGCGGGTTCTCGCCCTCGGCAATCGACAGGATGCCTTCGAGCAGCATCTCGCGATAGCGCGACTGGCGCATGGCAATCGACTTGAGCTTGCTGGCCACCGGCAACAGCACCAGGTTGGCACTGGCCACCCCGTAGATGGTGGCAACGAACGCCACGGCAATGCCGCTGCCCAACTGCGACGGATCGGCCAGGTTGCCCATCACGTGGATCAGGCCCATCACCGCGCCGATGATGCCGATGGTCGGCGCGTAGCCGCCCATGCTTTCAAACACTTTGGCGGCGTTGATGTCGCGGCTTTCCTGGGTGTAGAAATCCACCTCGAGGATGCTGCGGATCGCTTCCGGCTCGGCGCCGTCCACCAGCAATTGCAGGCCTTTGCGCGAATAGCTGTCGGGTTCGGCATCGGCCACGCCTTCGAGGCCCAGCAGGCCTTCCTTGCGTGCGGTGAGGCTCCAGTTGACCACACGATCGATGCCACCGGCCAGGTCGACACGCGGCGGAAAAATGATCCAGATGAGGATCTGCATCGCGCGCTTGAACGAACTCATCGGTGACTGCAGCAACGCGGCGCCCACCGTGCCGCCAATCACGATCAGCGCCGCCGGGCCGTTGGCCAGGGCGCCCAGGTGACCGCCTTCGAGGTAGTTGCCGCCAATAATGGCGACAAACGCCAGGATGATGCCGATCAGGCTCAATACATCCATCAGAGGCAGGCCTCCACCAGATGCCTGCCGATGTCGTCCAGGCTGTAGACGGCGTCGGCCAGGTCAGCCTTGACGATGGCCATGGGCATGCCATAGATCACGCAGCTGGCTTCGTCCTGGGCCCAGATCGCACTGCCGCCCTGCTTGAGCAGGCGCGCGCCTTCACGGCCGTCGGCGCCCATGCCGGTGAGCACCACCGCCAGAACTTTGTCGCCGTAGGACTTGGCCGCCGAACCGAAGGTGATGTCCACGCACGGCTTGTAGTTGAGGCGCTCATCGCCCGGCAGGATTTTGATCGCGCCACGGCCGTCGACCATCATCTGCTTGCCGCCCGGGGCCAGCAACGCCAGGCCAGGACGCAGGATGTCGCCATCCTCGGCTTCCTTGACGCTGATGCGGCACAGCTTGTCCAGGCGCTCGGCGAAGGCCTTGGTGAACGCGGCGGGCATATGCTGGATCAACACGATCGGCGCCGGGAAGTTGGCCGGCAATTGGGTCAACACGCGCTGCAAGGCGACCGGGCCGCCGGTGGAGGTGCCGATGGCGACCAGCTTATAGGCCTTGCGCTTGGGCGCAGGCGAATGGGCAGCCGCCGGTGCCGACGTCCGCACCGGCGGCGCGGCAGGCCGTGCAACCGGCGCAGGTGCCGGGCGGCCAAACGTGGAACCGGCAGGCGCCGCCGGCGCAGCAACCGGTGCCGGCGCAGGGGCTGGCGCGCTGAACAGGCTGCGGCGGTTGCTGCGGGAAATACTGTGGACTTTCTCGCACAGCAGTTGCTTGACCTTCTCGGGGTTGCGCGAGATGTCTTCGAAATTCTTCGGCAGGAAGTCCACCGCCCCCGCATCCAGCGCGTCGAGGGTCACTCGGGCGCCTTCGTGGGTCAGCGAGGAGAACATCAATACCGGGGTCGGGCAGCGTTGCATGATGTGCCGGACTGCCGTGATGCCATCCATCATCGGCATCTCGTAGTCCATGGTGATCACGTCCGGCTTCAACGCAATGGCTTGATCAATCGCCTCTTTGCCGTTGGTGGCCGTGCCGACCACCTGGATGCTTGGATCGGCGGAAAGAATTTCCGAGACGCGGCGGCGGAAGAAACCCGAATCGTCCACCACCAGGACCTTGACTGCCATAAACACTCCGTTAGGTGGGGCGGGCAATACCGCCCTGCCCCACCAGAATCAAATACGCCGAGCGGCGTAACGCTTGAGCATGCTCGGAACATCGAGAATCAGCGCGATCCGACCGTCACCGGTGATGGTCGCGCCCGACATGCCCGGGGTTCCCTGCAGCATTTTGCCCAAAGGCTTGATGACCACTTCTTCCTGGCCAACCAGTTGATCGACGACAAAGCCGATACGCTGGGTGCCCACGGAGAGGATCACCACATGGCCTTCGCGCTGCTCTTCATGGGCGGCCGATGCAACCAGCCAGCGCTTGAGGTAGAACAGGGGCAACGCCTTGTCCCGCACGATCACCACTTCCTGGCCGTCGACCACGTTGGTGCGCGACAGGTCGAGGTGGAAGATCTCGTTGACGTTGACCAGCGGGAAGGCGAACGCCTGGTTGCCCAGCATCACCATCAGGGTCGGCATGATCGCCAGGGTCAACGGCACCTTGATGACGATCTTGGAGCCCTGGCCCTTGGTCGAGTAGATGTTGATCGAGCCGTTGAGCTGGCTGATCTTGGTCTTCACCACGTCCATGCCCACGCCACGGCCCGACACGTCGGAAATCTCGGTCTTGGTCGAGAAGCCGGGGGCGAAGATCAGGTTGTAGCACTCGGTGTCGGTCAGGCGGTCGGCGGCGTCCTTGTCCATCACGCCACGCTTGACCGCGATATTGCGCAGGATGGTCGGGTCCATGCCCTTGCCGTCATCGGTGATCGACAGCAGGATGTGGTCGCCTTCCTGCTCCGCCGCCAGGATCACCTTGCCGCCACGGGACTTGCCCGAGGCTTCGCGTTCTTCCGGGGTTTCGACACCGTGGTCGACAGCGTTGCGCACCAAGTGGACCAGCGGGTCGGCCAGGGCCTCGACAAGGTTCTTGTCGAGGTCGGTTTCTTCACCCACCAGTTCCAGATTGATCTCTTTCTTCAGCTGGCGCGCGAGGTCGCGGACCAGGCGCGGGAAGCGGCCGAAGACTTTCTTGATCGGCTGCATGCGCGTTTTCATCACGGCGGTCTGCAGGTCGGCGGTGACCACGTCGAGGTTCGACACGGCCTTCTGCATGGCTTCATCGCCACTGCTCAAGCCCAGGCGCACCAGGCGGTTACGCACCAGTACCAGCTCGCCGACCATGTTCATGATGTCGTCCAGCCGTGCGGTATCGACCCGCACGGTGGTTTCGGCTTCACTGGCCGGTTTTTCCGCGACCGGTGCCGCAGCGGCACGCGCTGGCGCCGGGGCAGCAGCCGGCGCAGGCGCAGGCTTGGCGGCGGGCGCGGCGGCTTTGGCGGCAACCGGTGCCGCCGTGGCTGCAGCAGCGGCCGGGGCGACTTCGGTGAACTTGCCCTTGCCGTGCAGATCGTCCAGCAGTGCTTCGAACTCGTGATCGGAGATCAACCCATCGTCCGCAGGCTTGGCGCCTGCAGCGGGTGCTGCCGGGGCCGCGGCCGTAGCGGCGACTGCCGGCAAGGCATCGGCCGCGAAGGTGCCCTTGCCATGCAACTGGTCGAGCAACGCTTCGAATTCATCGTCAGTGATGTCGGTGCTGGCAGAAGCGGCGGGCACCTCCGCAGCACCGGCGGCGGCACCGGCAGGCGCCACGGCGTCGGCAGCGAACTGGCCCTTGCCGTGCAATTGATCGAGCAGGGACTCGAACTCAGCGTCGGTAATGTCCTCGCTGGTCGGCGCGGCAGCCGGGGCAGCCGGGGCAACCGCAGCCGGCGCTTCGGCTTCGGCCTTGACGGCACTGAGGGAACTGAGCAGTTGCTCGAACTCGCTGTCCGTCACATCCGCTTCAGGCTCCGCCACTGGTTCCGGTACGGCTTCGACCACCGGCGCTGCCGTGGTGTCGGCCGGCTCGGCATAGCGCGCCAGGGCGGCCAGCAGTTCCGGAGTGGCTGCGGTGATCGGGGCACGCTCGCGCACTTCGCTGAACATGCCGTTGACCGCATCCAGTGCTTCGAGAATCACGTCCATCAACTCCGAATCAACGTGACGCTCACCCTTGCGCAGGATGTCGAACACGTTCTCGGCGATGTGGCAGCACTCCACCAGCTCATGGAGCTGGAGGAAGCCGGCGCCCCCTTTTACAGTATGAAAACCGCGAAAAATTGCATTGAGCAGGTTCGCATCATCCGGGCGGCTTTCCAGCTCGACCAGTTGTTCGGACAGTTGCTCTAAAATTTCGCCGGCCTCTACAAGGAAATCCTGAAGGATCTCTTCATCGGCGCCGAAGCTCATGTGGGTGCTCCTTAGAAGCCTAAACTGGATAACAGGTCATCTACGTCATCCTGACCTGACACAACGTCTTCACGTTTATCGGCATGAATCTGCGGACCTTCACCCTTGGCGAGATGTTTTTGTGGATCTTTTTCAGAGAGGATCGCTTCGCGGTCATGTTCGATGCCGGCAAAACGGTCGACCTGGCCGGCCATGAGTACCAATTTGAGCAGGTTGCTTTCCACTTCGGTGACCAACTGGGTCACACGCTTGATCACCTGACCGGTCAGGTCCTGGTAATCCTGGGCGAGCAGAATGTCATTGAGGTTGCTGGAAACCATGCGGTTTTCCTGCTCGCTGCGTGACAAAAACCCTTCGACCCGACGGGCCAGCTCACGAAACTCTTCCGCACCGACTTCACGGCGCATGAAGCGGCCCCAGTCAACGCTCAGGGCGTGGGCTTCCGTGGCCATGCCGTTGACCAGGGGCGTGGCGTTTTCCACCAGGTCCATGGTGCGGTTGGCCGCCGCCTCGGTCAGCCTGACCACATAGGACAGGCGTTCGGTGGCGTCGGTGATCTGCGAAATCTCTTCGGCCTGGGGCATGTGCGGGTCAATCTGGAAATTGACGATCGCGCTGTGCAGCTCGCGTGTGAGCTTGCCCACTTCCTGGTACAGGCCTCGGTCACGGGTCTGGTTGAGCTCATGGATCAACTGCACCGCATCGCCGAACTGGCCTTTTTCAAGGCTGTCAACCAACTGGTGAGCATGCTTTTTCAGGGTCGACTCAAAGTCTCCCTGTGACGTTTCTTTATGCTCCATAGCTCCCCCGCGATGGCATCAGCCGTGGATGCGTTCGAAGATCTTTTCGATCTTCTCTTTCAAGGCCTGTGCAGTGAATGGTTTGACCACGTAACCGTTGACCCCGGCCTGGGCGGCTTCGATGATCTGTTCACGCTTGGCTTCGGCGGTCACCATCAACACGGGAAGGCTGCGCAATTTTTCGTCGGCACGCACGTGGCGCAACAAGTCGATACCGGTCATCCCCGGCATGTTCCAGTCCGTTACCAGAAAGTCGATGCTCCCGCTGTTGAGGATCGGAATCGCCGTCAGGCCGTCATCCGCCTCGACCGTGTTTGTGAACCCAAGGTCACGCAACAGGTTTTTTATGATCCGCCGCATCGTTGAGAAGTCATCAACGATGAGGATTTTCATGTTCTTGTCCAATTCGACCTCCAAGCAGTCTTAAACGCGCCCAGCACCTGGACGCGCCATTTCAATCAACAGGCATTACACAAAAAGGACTGCCAAGGGCACCACGGCCCGAGCCCGCGAAGGCCTATCACCTTCGCGGTATCGCTTTGCAATGCTCCCCACACTGCCTGTCAGCGCGCTCGCCACTCTCCCAGACGCCCCCGCAAGCGGGCCGCGCACTGGCTATGCAACTGGCTGACACGGGATTCGCTGACCCCCAGGACCTCACCGATTTCCTTGAGGTTCAGCTCTTCGTCGTAGTACAGCGCCAATACCAACCGCTCACGCTCCGGCAAGTTGGCAATGGCGTCCGCCAACGCACCCTGGAAACGCTCATCTTCCAGGTCACGGGACGGCTCCATATGCGCGCTCGCGCCGTCCTCGTGCAGCCCTTCGTGTTCGCCGTCCTGCAACAGGTCGTCGAAACTGAACAGGCGGCTGCCCAAGGTATCGTTCAAAATCCCGTAATAATCGTCGAGACTCAATTGGAGTTCGGCCGCAACTTCGTGATCTTTAGCGTCGCGACCGGTTTTTGCTTCAATTGCACGAATTGCGTCACTGACCATGCGTGTATTGCGGTGCACCGAACGCGGCGCCCAGTCACCCTTGCGCACTTCGTCGAGCATCGCGCCACGGATGCGGATCCCCGCATACGTCTCGAAGCTCGCGCCCTTGCTCGCGTCGTACTTGGTCGACACTTCGAGCAGGCCGATCATGCCCGCCTGGATCAGGTCTTCGACCTGGACGCTGGCGGGCAGGCGTGCCAGCAGGTGATAGGCGATGCGCTTGACCAGTGGCGCATAGCGCTCGATCAACTCGCCCTGGCTGTCACGGGCAGATTTCTTGTAAGCGTTATAGCCGTTCGCTGTCATAGCACCGGTCCTGCACTCGTCTGATGCACCAATCGCTCGACGAAAAACTCCAGATGCCCCCGAGGGTTGGCAGGCAACGGCCAGGTATCGACCTTCTGGGCAATAGCCTTGAACGCCAATGCGCACTTGGAACGAGGGAATGCTTCGTAGACTGCACGCTGCTTTTGCACAGCCTTGCGCACACACTCGTCGTAGGGAACTGCACCGACGTATTGTAAGGCGACATCGAGAAAGCGATCCGTGACCTTGGTCAACTTGGCGAACAGGTTGCGGCCTTCCTGCGGGCTCTGGGCCATGTTGGCCAGGACGCGGAAGCGGTTCATGCCGTAGTCACGGTTAAGCAGTTTGATCAGGGCGTAGGCGTCGGTGATCGAGGTGGGTTCATCGCAGACCACCAGCAAGACTTCCTGCGCCGCGCGCACGAAGCTGACCACGGACTCGCCGATCCCGGCGGCGGTGTCGATCACCAGCACGTCGAGGTTGTCGCCGATGTCACTGAATGCCTGGATCAGGCCGGCATGCTGCGCCGGGCTCAGGTGCACCATGCTCTGGGTACCGGAGGCGGCCGGCACGATGCGGATCCCGCCAGGGCCCTGGAGCAGCACGTCGCGCAGCTCACAGCGCCCCTCGATCACATCGGCCAGGGTATGTTTGGGCGTCAGTCCCAGCAGAACGTCGACGTTCGCCAGCCCCAGGTCAGCATCCAGCAGCATGACGCGACGGCCAAGCTCTGCCAGGGCCAGGGACAAATTCACTGACACGTTAGTTTTCCCGACGCCACCTTTGCCGCCGGTCACCGCGATCACCTGTACGGGATGCATGCTGCCCATTTTATTTCTTTACCTTGTCTTGCTTAGACGCAGGCTACATGGCTTGGCCGCGTGAGTCGCTTGCAGACCATCGATGTAGGTACATTTCACGGTGTTCATCGCACCTCAACCCACCCGTTTTGCAGGCTTGTGGTAAAGGTCGGCGAACATATCGGCCATCGCTTCCTCGCTAGGCTCTTCTTGCATTTGCACGCTGACGGCGCGGCTGACCAGTTGATGACGGCGCGGCAGATGCAAATCATCCGGGATCCGCGGCCCGTCGGTCAGGTAGGCAACCGGTAGTTCATGGCTGATAGCCAGGCTCAACACTTCGCCCAGGCTGGCGGTTTCATCCAGTTTAGTCAGGATGCAGCCGGCCAGACCGCAACGCTTGTAGCTATGGTACGCAGCGGTAAGAACCTGTTTCTGGCTGGTGGTTGCAAGCACCAGGTAATTTTTCGACTTGATGCCACGCCCCGCCAGGCTTTCCAGTTGCAGGCGCAACGCCGGATCGCTGGCCTGCAGGCCGGCGGTGTCGATCAGCACCACGCGCTTGCGCAGCAATGGATCGAGCGCGTTGGCCAGGGACTGGCCCGGGTCGACGTGGGTGACCGGTACATTGAGGATACGGCCCAGGGTCTTGAGCTGTTCCTGGGCGCCGATGCGATAGCTGTCCATGCTCACCAGCGCGATGTTGTTCGCGCCGTACTTGAGCACATAGCGCGCCGCCAGCTTGGCCAGCGTGGTGGTCTTGCCCATGCCGGCAGGGCCGACCATGGCGATCACACCGCCCTCTTCCAGGGGTTCGATTTCCGGGGTGGCGATCATCCGCGCCAGGTGGGCCAGCAACATGCGCCAGGCCTGGCGAGGCTCTTCGATTTCGGTGGTCAGGGCCAGCAGGTCGCGGGACAACGGGCCGGACAGGCCGATGCGTTGCAGGCGGCGCCACAGGTTGGCCTGGTGCGGTTTGCTGCCTTGCAGTTGGGTCCAGGCCAGCGAACCCAGTTGCACTTCCAGCAATTCGCGCAGGCCGTTGAGTTCAAAACGCATCGAGTCGAAGACGCGCTGGTCGACTGCGGCGGCCGGGGCTGGCGCGGCAGGACGCGGCGGTTCGATGAATGTTGGCTCAACCAGCGGCTCGGCGGCGGTCAGCGGCAGGCCGGCGAACAACTGGCGATTGGTGGAGGCATCGCTGTCGCCACGCATGCTCAGCTCAGCCTGGGCCGAGACGATGCGCGAAGCGGTCTTGCGCAGCTCGTCTTCGAGTTCCATGTTCGGCACACGCGGCGCCAATGCCGAGGGGGTGTAGTCCAGGGCAGCCGTCAGCTCGACACCGCCGGCAATACGACGATTACCGATAATCGCGGCATCGGCGCCCAGCTCATCGCGGACCAGTTTCATGGCCTGACGCATATCGGCGGCGAAAAAACGCTTAACTTGCATAACCCACTACCCTCAGCCGTTGGGCCCTACTGTCGCGACGATAGTCACTTGCTTGTTGTCAGGAATTTCCTGATAAGCCAAAACGTGCAAATTCGGTACTGCCAGACGTCCAAACCGCGACAACATCGCCCGGACCGGACCCGCCACCAGCAGAATCACCGGTTGGCCCTGCATTTCCTGGCGCTGTGCGGCGTCGATCAACGAACGCTGCAGTTTCTCAGCCATGCTTGGCTCCAGCAGAACGCCCTCTTCCTGGCCTTGTCCTGCCTTCTGAATACTATTGAGCAATATCTGTTCCAACCTTGGCTCCAAGGTGATCACAGGCAGCTCGGAGTCAAGCCCTACAATGCTTTGCACGATTGCGCGGGACAATCCGACACGCACCGCCGCCACCAGCGCGGCGGTATCTTGACTCTTGGCGGCATTGTTGGCGATAGCCTCGGCAATGCTGCGAATGTCGCGTACCGGCACCTGTTCGGCCAGCAGCGCCTGCAGCACCTTGAGCAGTTGCGACAACGACAGCACGCCCGGCACCAGCTCTTCTGCCAGTTTTGGCGAGGCCTTGCCCAGCAAGCCCATCAATTGCTGGACTTCTTCGTGGCCGATCAGCTCGTGGGAGTGCTTGTACAGGATCTGGTTGAGGTGGGTGGCGACCACGGTGCTGGCGTCCACCACGGTGTAGCCCAGGGACTGCGCCTGGCTGCGCTGGCTGATTTCGATCCACACCGCCTCCAGGCCAAAAGCCGGATCTTTGGCGGTAATGCCGTTGAGGCTGCCGAATACCTGGCCGGGGTTGATTGCCAGCTCGCGGTCCGGGTAGATCTCGGCTTCAGCCAGAATCACGCCCATCAGGGTCAGGCGGTAGGCACTCGGGGCCAGGTCGAGGTTGTCGCGGATATGCACGGTGGGCATCAGGAAGCCCAGGTCCTGGGACAGCTTCTTGCGCACGCCCTTGATCCGCGCGAGCAACTGGCCGCCCTGGTTGCGGTCCACCAGCGGAATCAAGCGGTAGCCGACTTCCAGGCCGATCATGTCGATCGGGGTCACGTCGTCCCAGCCCAACTCCTTGGTTTCCTGGGCGCGGGCCGGGGACGGCAGCAGTTCCTGCTGGCGGGCGATCTCTTGCTGAGCCTGGACCTTGACCGCATTCTGCTTTTTCCAGAACAGGTAGGCAGCGCCGCCGGCCAGGGCCGCCATGCTCAGGAACGACACATGGGGCATGCCCGGCACGATCCCCATGATCGCCATGATGCCGGCCGCCACAGCCAGGGCCTTGGGCGAGGCAAACATCTGGCGGCTGATCTGCTTGCCCATGTCTTCGGAGCCCGAAGCACGGGTCACCATGATGGCGGCAGCTGTAGATAACAACAGTGATGGCAATTGCGCCACTAAACCGTCACCGATGGTCAGCAGGGCGTACACCTTGCCCGCATCGCCGAAGGTCATGCCGTGCTGGAAGATCCCGACCGCCATGCCGCCGATCAGGTTGATGAACAGGATCAGCAGGCCGGCGATGGCGTCACCGCGCACGAATTTGCTGGCACCGTCCATGGAACCGTAGAACTCGGCTTCCTGGGCGACTTCCAAGCGACGGGTCTTGGCCTGGTTCTGGTCGATCAGGCCGGCGTTGAGGTCGGCGTCGATAGCCATCTGCTTGCCGGGCATGGCGTCGAGGGTAAAGCGTGCGCTCACCTCGGAAATCCGTCCGGCGCCCTTGGTCACCACCACGAAGTTGATGATCATGAGGATCGCGAACACCACGATACCGACCACGTAGTTACCGCCGATCACCACCTCACCGAAGGCCTGGATCACCTTACCGGCAGCGGCGTGGCCGTCCTGGCCGTGGAGCATGACCACACGGGTGGACGCCACGTTCAGCGCCAGGCGCAACAGGGTTGCCACCAGCAGGATCGTCGGGAACACCGCGAAATCCAGCGGCCGCAAGGCGTAGACGCACACCAGCAGGACGACGACGGACAGGGCGATGTTGAAGGTGAAGAACACGTCCAGCAGGAACGGCGGCATCGGCAACATCATCATTGCCAGCATGACCAGCAACAACAACGGCACACCCAGATTGCCCCGCGAGAGGTCAGTCAGGGTGCCACGGGCCGTGCTGAACATTTGAGAGCGATCCACCACCGATATTCCTCGTTTCCTTGAAGCAAACTTTTGACGCCGGGAGGCGTCCTGGAGGCGGTATTGCAAGAAGCCTTCCAACTTTGCTTTTGAGGAGGTGGATCGCTGCAGGCGCCCGAGTTCTATCGGATGTAAACACTCCAACGGTGAGAGAAAGGCTGCTCCCGTCCCACCGTTGGATCCGTTTGCATTTACTGCACGGGACCTTTCTATAACGGTCTCACATTGGCCGCCTGCGGCCCTTTTTGACCCGGAGTCACTTCGTATTCGACTTTTTGCTTTTCATCCAGGCTTTTGAAGCCCGCGCTGTCTATAGCGGAGTAATGGACGAATACATCCGCACTGCCGTCGTCGGGAGAAATAAACCCAAACCCCTTCTCCGCGTTAAACCACTTCACCGTGCCCGTTGCCATTGCCGTTCTCCCTAGATTTCACTCAAGAACCTGCGCCGGTGTCACAAGATAAGCCTGACCCTTGATGCATACACGCCATCGGGTCGATGGATCATCTGAAGCTCGACCTTCAAACCCACTGAAAGCCGAACCCCTTGCGAACCGAGCGAATCCACCAACACCACCTCTGCGCGATCATCCAGCACAATCCCCCCCTTGCGGGACTTCGGGTCATAAGATTTGATCGTTCCCGTCACCACAGCCATCACCACTCCCTGCATCTATTAACAGCGTGCGCGCAGTACCTGATGGTATGGAACCGCGAGAATGGCAGGTTGGCTACTGTCAAACTTGACAGGTAGGCAAGGAGTGACGACGAATGGCAGGCCACTCGCCTGCCTCGGCTTTTACGTCGTTACTCGCTGGAGAAGCACACCCACAGGTCGCCGTTGGACTTCTGGGTTTCCATGCGATGAATGAAGGGTTTGAAAATAGAAATACTGTGATCCAACGTCCAGCCTTGCGCGTCATACACGTCAATCCGTCCGTGCTCTTCATAGGACCCGGTGTATACCCACTTCCCGTCCGGACTCACGGCCAATGACCGCACAGACAAACGCTGATTCTCCTTCTCTCTGCCGGTCTTCGTGTCGATGACACTGATAATGTCACCGCCGTATGCATACAGCCGCTGGCCATTGGCACTCAAGGTCAGCCCCCAGGCCGGGTGCTTGGATATTTTTTCGACGCGCTCACTGACAGGATCGAACCTATAGACCCCAGCCCCTTCGCCCAGCACGCCAAGACAAGCCACATAGACATGGCCGTCGTGCGGATTGCCCACGGTGTCGAACGTGATGGCCCCAACCGGTATTTTCTTGATCACTTCCTGCGACGCCCTGTCGACAATGATCAGCGAAGCTTCAGCGTTCCCAGGGCCACCCCACGCACCAACATAAATCTGGCCGCCATCGCGACCAAGCACCAGCCCCGTGGCGTATTCCTCAATGACAGCGCCTGGCAATAGCTCTTTTTCCTGCACATCAACGATGAACAAATGGCTATACAGCCAATTGCATGCATATAGAAACCGCCCGTCGGGGCTGAACCCTCCCAGCTTTTCAATGAAGACGGGATAGTTATCGACGAGGCTGATTGTCTGAAGATCGATCTTCGCAATGCCATTGACCCATTCGGCATGCAGATACCGGCCATCCGGACTGAACAGAAAACTGCCAATATTGCTCTCGATCATATGAACCACTTCGGCGGCCGCCGTGAGGGTGGCAATGCAGGGTTCGACCCTGATATCGATGTTCACATAGACACGTTCATCGTTCTTCTTCACGGGCACCCCCAAGTACAACAGGCGCTGGGCATGCACGCGGACGATGGCTTGGCGGGTGGCCTGACGCAGGCCCGAGCGACCTTGCTTGACCTGATAGCTCAACACATGCCGGCCATGGGTGAGCCGTTCGGCCGCTACCGAAAACTTGATCCCGGCCTGCAGCGGGTCACCTTCGAGCTTATGGCTGGCAATCACCTCGCCGTCCAATATCAGCTCAACAGCACTGTCGGCTTGGCCAAAGGTCTCACGCACATGCACATCGAGACCTTTGTTCGGATAAAAGCCGTGCTGGGCAGCCTGCTTGTCGACCGCATTGCCGGGACGTCGCCGCTGGCCAGGAAGGTTGATCGCAAGGAGAGGAAGGGGTTTGGTTGAGGAGCCGCTCATGGGGGGAAATCCCTCTGCATGGATGGGAATCCCATGTAACGCTCAGAAGTGCCAGCTCACAACTGTCAAACTTGACAGGTAGGCGGCATTTACCGACAGACTGAAACACCGCAAGCACGACAACCCTGCCTCAGGAATCGCGACGCAACTCCGGCGGGATCGGCAGATCCTTGAGCGGATCCGGGCGCTTGCCCTTGCCCGCGCGGTATTGGCGAATCTGATAGACATACGCCAACACCTGGGCCACGGCCAGGTACAACCCCGCCGGGATTTCCTGGTCAAGGTCGGTGGAGTAGAAGATCGACCGCGCCAGCTCCGGCGACTCCAGCAGCAGGATGTCGTGGGCCACGGCGATTTCGCGGATTTTCAACGCGGTAAAGTCGCTGCCCTTGGCCAGCAGCATCGGTGCGCCGCCCTTCTCCGGGTCGTACTTGAGGGCCACGGCGTAGTGGGTCGGGTTGGTGATGACCACGTCGGCGTCGGGCACCGAGGCCATCATCTTGCGCTGGGACATTTCCCGCTGCAGCTGGCGGATGCGCTGCTTGACCTCGGGGCGGCCTTCCTGGTCCTTGTGCTCGTCGCGCACTTCCTGCTTGGTCATCAGCAGTTTCTTGTGGCTTTCCCACAACTGGATCGGCGCATCCACCGCCGCGATGATGATCAGTCCGGCGGCCATCCACAGCGCACTCCAGCCCACCACCTGCACGCTGTGGATGATCGCCGACTCCAGGGGTTCATGGGCGATGCGCAGCAAGTCGTCGATGTCGGACGACAACACCATCAGCGCCACGAACAGAATCAGGATGAACTTGGCCAGGGCCTTGAGCAGCTCCACCAGGGCCTTGGCGGAAAACATGCGCTTGAGACCGGCCGCAGGGTTCATGCGGCTGAACTTGGGCGCCATGCTGCCGGCGGCGAACAGCCAGCCGCCGAGGGCGACCGGGCCGATCAGCGCGGCCAGCAGCAGGGTGATCAGGATCGGCTGCACCGCCAATATCGCGATCTTGCCCGAGTGCAGCAGGTATTGACCCATGGAGCCAGGGTTGAGCAGCACATCGCGGGGCAAGGTGAAGTTGTGCTTCATCAGCTCCATCAAGTCCAGCGCCAGGCCACCGCCATAGATCAGCAAGGCACCGGCTCCGGCCATCATGGTCGCAACGGTATTGAGTTCCTTGGAACGGGCAATCTCGCCCTTTTCCCTGGAGTCCTTTTTACGTTTCTCCGTGGGGTCTTCTGTCTTGTCCTGACCACTCTCGCTCTCGGCCATGGCTCAGCGCGCCCGTGCCAGATCACGTAGGAACTGCAAGGCGTCGGTCGCCAGCGGTTGATACTGATTGAGAATGTCAGCCAGGCCGACCCAGAAAATCCCCATGCCCAGCACCAGGGTCAAGGGGAAACCAATGGAGAAAATGTTCAGCTGTGGTGCCGCGCGGGTCATGACGCCAAACGCGATGTTGACCACCAGCAGCGCGGTGATCGCCGGCAATACCAGCAACAGCGAGGCGCCAAGCACCCAGCCGAGGCGCCCGACCACTTCCCAGAAGTGATTGACCACCAGCCCGGAGCCCACCGGTAAGGTGGTAAAGCTTTCGGTCAACACCTCGAACGCCACCAGGTGACCGTTCATGGCCAGGAACAGCAGGGTCACCAGCATGGTCAGGAATTGCCCGATCACCGCCGCCGACACGCCGTTGGTAGGGTCGACCATGGAGGCGAAGCCCATCCCCATCTGGATCGAGATGATTTGCCCGGCAATCACAAACGCCTGGAAGAACAGTTGCAGGGAAAAACCCAGCATGGCGCCGATCAGAATCTGTTCGGCGATCAGCATCAGGGCGCTGAGGTCCAGGGCATTCACCGGCGGCATGGGCGGCAAGCCCGGCACCAGCACCACGGTAATAGCCACGGCGAAATACAGGCGCACCCGGCGTGGAACCAGGGTCGTGCCGAACACCGGCATGGCCATCAGCATGGCCGTCACCCGGAACAACGGCAGGATGAACGAGGCCACCCACGTGCTGATCTGGGTGTCGGTCAATGCCAGCAAGGACTGCATCGGGTCAGCCGATCAACTGCGGAATACTGCCGTACAGCTGCAGGATGTATTCCATGAAGGTTTGCACCAGCCACGGGCCGGCGACAATCAGGGTGATCAGCATCACCAGCAGGCGCGGCAGGAAACTCAAGGTCTGTTCGTTGATCTGGGTCGCGGCCTGGAACATCGCCACCAGCAGGCCCACCAACAGGCTCGGCACCACCAGCACGGCAACCATCACGGTGGTCAGCCACAGTGCTTCACGGAACAGGTCGACGGCGACTTCTGGGGTCATGCTGCTTCACCTAACACATCACACCCCTCCGAAACTGCCGGCCAACGTGCCGATAATCAGCGCCCAGCCGTCCACCAGCACAAACAGCATGATCTTGAACGGCAATGAAATAATCAGCGGCGACAGCATCATCATCCCCATGGCCATCAGCACGCTCGCCACCACCAGGTCGATGATCAGGAACGGGATAAAGATCATGAAGCCGATCTGGAACGCGGTCTTCAGTTCCGAGGTGACGAACGCCGGCACCAGGATGGTCAGCGGCGCCTGGTCCGGAGTCGCGATGTCGGTACGCTTGGACAGGCGCATGAACAACTCAAGGTCGCTGGAACGGGTCTGCGACAGCATGAAATCCTTGATCGGGCCCTGGGCCTTGTCGATCGCATCCTGGGCAGTCATTTTTTCGGCCAGGTACGGCTGCAGGGCTTGCTGGTTCACCTTGTCGAACACCGGCGCCATGATGAACATCGTCAAGAACAACGCCATGCCGGTGAGGATCTGGTTCGACGGCGTCTGCTGCAGGCCCAGGGCCTGACGCAGGATCGAGAACACAATGATGATCCGCGTAAAGCTGGTCATCAGCATGACAAACGCCGGGATAAAGCTCAGCGCGGTCATGATCAGCAGGATCTGCAGGCTGACCGAATACTCCTGGGCCCCCGCCGCGTTGGTACCCAGCGTAATCGCCGGGATCGACAACGGGTCGGCGGCCAGCGCCAATGGCGTGGCCAGCAACAGCATGAGCGTCAATAAAACGCGCATTACTTCTTATCCTTCTGATCCTTGCCCAGCAATTCCATCAGGCGCTGGGCGAATTCTGGCGTGGCGGGCTGGGATTGGGTGGTTGGCACCGGGGTCTTGAGCACATGCAGCGGCGTGATTCGGCCGGGGGTAATGCCCAGCAGGATCTGTTCCTCGCCCACTTGCACCAGCACCAGCCGGTCACGCGGGCCGAGGGCGCGCGAGCCGATCATTTCGATGACCTGGGCATTGCCCGGGCCGATGCTCTGCACGCGCCGCATCAGCCAGGCCAACACGAAGATCAAGCCGACCACCAGCAACAGGCCCAGCACCAACTGCGTCAGTTGCCCGCCAACGCTGCCGCCGACGGGCGCAGCGGCAACCTGGGCTACCGGCTCCGCCGCCCACACCGCCAATGGCAGCGCGGCGAACAGTCCCACCATCAGCCGTTTCATATCAGCGCAACTTCTTGATGCGTTCGCTTGGGCTGATCACGTCGGTCAGGCGGATGCCGAACTTTTCGTTGACCACCACCACTTCGCCGTGGGCGATCAGGGTGCCGTTGACCAACACGTCCAGCGGCTCACCGGCCAGGCGATCCAGCTCGATCACCGAGCCCTGGTTGAGTTGCAGCAGGTTACGGATGTTGATGTCGGTGCTGCCCACTTCCATGGAGATCGACACCGGGATGTCGAGGATCACGTCCAGGTTCGGCCCATCGAGGGTCACCGGGTCGTTGTTCTTCGGCACGCTGCCGAACTCTTCCATGGGCAGGCGATTACCCGCTGGTGCTGTGGCGGCATCAGCGGCCAGCAGTGCGTCGATATCGTCCTGGCCGACATCGCCGGTTTCTTCCAGGGCCGCAGCCCACTCGTCAGCCAGGGCCTGGTCTTCGGCGGAAGTGTTTTCGTGTTCGGTAGCCATTACATGTCCTCGGCGGAGCAAACATTCATAAATAGGGATCAGCGACGGTTGATCGGCTCAACCACTTGCAAAGCGAGGTTGCCCTTGTGGGACCCCAGCTTGACCTTGAACGACGGCACGCCGTTGGCGCGCATGATCATTTCGTCCGGCAATTCGACCGGGATAATGTCCCCCGGCTGCATGTGCAAAATATCCCGCAGGCGCAACTGGCGCCGGGCCACGGTGGCGCTCAGCGGCACGTCGACATCCAGCAGGTCTTCGCGCAGGGCCTTGACCCAGCGTTCGTCCTGGTCGTCCAGGTCGGACTGGAAGCCGGCGTCGAGCATTTCGCGCACCGGCTCGATCATCGAGTACGGCATGGTCACGTGCAGGTCGCCGCCGCCGCCATCGAGCTCGATGTGGAACGTGGACACCACAATGGCCTCGCTCGGCCCGACGATGTTGGCCATGGCCGGGTTCACTTCCGAGTTGATGTACTCGAAATTGACTTCCATGATCGCCTGCCAGGCTTCCTTCAAGTCAATGAAGGCCTGCTCCAGCACCATGCGCACCACGCGCAATTCGGTAGGGGTGAATTCACGGCCTTCGATCTTGGCGTGACGGCCGTCACCGCCGAAGAAGTTGTCCACCAGCTTGAACACCAGCTTGGCGTCGAGGATGAACAGCGCGGTACCGCGCAATGGCTTGATCTTGACCAGGTTGAGGCTGGTGGGCACGTACAGCGAGTGCACGTACTCGCCGAACTTCATCACTTGCACGCCGCCCACCGCCACGTCCGCCGAGCGGCGCAGCATGTTGAACATGCTGATCCGGGTGTAACGGGCGAAACGTTCGTTGATCATCTCAAGGGTCGGCATGCGTCCACGGACGATGCGATCCTGGCTGGTCAGGTCATAACTTTTGACGCTGCCGGGCTCGGCAGCCATTTCAGTCTGTACCAGACCGTCGTCGACGCCATGCAACAGCGCGTCGATTTCATCCTGGGACAGTAGGTCCTGCACGGCCATGGGGTGATCCTACTGCAATACGAAATTAGTGAAGAGCGCCTGCTCGATCACGACTTTGCCGAGCTCCTTCTGGGCCACTTCCTGCACGCTGGCAGTGACCTTCTGGCGCAGCATTTCCTGGCCCACCGGGGTGGCCAGGGTGTCGAAACTCTGCCCGGAGAACAGCATCACCAGGTTGTTGCGGATCACCGGCATATGCACCTTGAGGGCATCCAGGTCCGACTGGTTACGCGCCAGCAAAGTGATGCTCACCTGCAGGTAGCGTTGACGACCGTTCTGGTTGAAGTTGGCGACAAAGGCCGGAAGCATCGGCTCGAAGATTGCCGGTTGCTTGGCGTTAGTGGCGGTTTCGGCGGCAGGTGCCGGCTTGCTGGCACTGCTGTGCATGATGTACCAGGTGCCGCCCACCGAGGCGCCGATGGCCAGGAGCAGGCCCACGACAATCATCAGGATAAGCTTGAGCTTGCCTTTGCCTGCGGGTGCGGGTGCTTTTGCTGCGTCGTCGCTCTTCGCCATGCCAATAATCCGTCACTATTCGGGGATTCATAGATCTACGGAAAGGCAAGAGCAAGTGTTATGCCAGAGTTGTCTGGCTGAACGCAGACAAAGGAATGCCACAAAAAATGTGGAAGGGGGGGGGGCTGTGGTGGGGGGCTTGTTCACCGACAATGGGACTGCTGCGCAGTCCAGCGCGGGGCAAGCCCGCTCACCACAGCAAGCCCGCTCACCACAGCAAGCCCGCTCACCACAGCAACCCCACTCACCACAGCAAGCCAGCTCACCACAGCAAGCCTACCCACCACAGCAAGTCCGCTCCCACATTTTGTCCTATGCCAGACTCACATCAGGCGTAGTAGTCGACGGCGCTGGAGCCGATCACCGTCGAAGTCACGGGCGCCACGGCTTCGGCCACTTCAATGTGGCTGCCGCTGTCGCCGCTGTCGCCACTCCGCCCACTGCGACTAACGCCCCCCGTCTGCGCCTGCTGTTGCTGCTGCTCCTGGCCACGGGACTGGTCGGACACGTTCACATCCACCTGGCCCATGCCCTGCTGGGCGAACATCTCGCGCAAGCGACCGGACTGGCTTTCCAGGGCTTCACGCACCACCGGGTGGGCGCTCATGAAGTTGACCTGGGCCTGCTGGTCGGCGGTCATGTTGACCTTGATGTCCAGGCGCCCGAGTTCGGCCGGTTGCAACTGGATCTCCGCCGACTTGAGGTTGGCGCTGGAGAGGTACATCACACGGTTGACGATCTCGTCGGTCCAGCCGCTCTGGTGCATGGCCAGCGGCGCATTCGTCACCGGCGGCAAGGCATTCGCGGTTTTCGGCGTGGCCGCCTGGGTCAATGCGGCCAGGCGGTTGGCGAAGTCATCGACGCGGGTGTCGCTGCTGGCCTCTTTCAAGTCCTTGAGGCCGCCTTCGATCAAGCCGCTGAAGGCCTTGTCGCCACCCTGGTCCGTACTGTCCTTGGTGGCTTGCTGGTCGACCATGGTGGCCAGGCCGGCGGCAAAGTTCTGCGCGGCGGTTGGCTGGTCCTGGGTGGTCGTCGGGGCGGTTTTGGCCGGTGCCTGGCTGCTGGCCGACACGTGCCCGCCCTGCTCCATTGCCAGGCGTACGGCCGGCATGGCGTCCAGGGGATCGGCCTCAGGGTCGAAGGCCGGCGTGGCGTCCTCGGTCGCTGCGATTGGCGCCGCAACCACGGGTGCGGCCTTGTCATCCTTGGCAGCGGCTGCGGGGACCGGGGTTTCCACCGGCACCGGCACCACCACCGGGGTGACCGTCGCAATCAATGCCGGGTCGACCACCGGGTCCACGGGAGGCTGCTGCGCCAGGGCCGGATCCACAGGTGCAGCGTCATCCTTGCCGGCAGTGTCGTCGGACGATGCCGCAGGCTTGGCAGGCAAGGTATTGCCGCTATCGGCAACCGCTGGCGTGGCGGCGGCAGGTTTGTCGTTGCCCGCCGCAGGCTTGGCGCTGGCATCGACAGGCTTGTCCCGCGTGGGCTTGGCCGAGTTGTCATCAGCCTTGACCGTGGGTTTGGAACCCTGGCTGGCGAACACCTGAGCGAAGCCTGGGCCCTTGTCCCGTGGGTCCGCAGCCACTGCCGGTGGATTGACGGCAGGCGCTTGAGGCTTGGCCGCAGGGGCAGCCTGGAGAAGCGAATTCGGGGCGACTGGCATAGGTAAAGGTCTCCACTGCATGGGGATCGGGGATGCAGTATCAGGAGGTAGAGCAAGAGTCGGGCCAGGTTTTCACACGGATGGAATCAAATCTGGAACCGCTGCCGCTCCGACTCATACATCGGCTTCACCAAGGCAAACTCATGATCGATCTGGTCCACCAGCGCCCCCAGGTCCGCCGCGGCCTCAGCGGACTCCGCCTCCAAGCGCTGGCACAGGTGCGCCAACCGCACTGCGCCGAGGTTGCCACTGCTGCCCTTGAAGCTATGGGCGATACGCCCCAGTGCCTTGGCGTCGTCCCGCGCCTTGCGCAGCGCTTCGACGCGTTTCTGGGAGTCATCGAGGAAGGTATCGAGCAACTTGGGATACTCGCCTTCCATGACCTCCTGCAAACCCGACAGCACGTCCGGGTCCATATGAATCTCAGCCACTTGCTCGCTCCTTGATCAAGAATCGGCGGATTATGCCAGAGCCCCCCAGCAAAACTCTACGCAGACACTGCGTCCGCCGTCGGACCAGCGCACCTGGCTGCTGAGTTGACGCACCAGGCTCAGGCCTCGACCTGACAGGCCATCGATGTCCAGCGGCCGGGCCAGCACCTGCTCCACGTCGAACCCTGGCCCACTGTCTTCAAGGCGCAGGGTCATCTTGCCGCCCGCCTCGGTGGGCACCACCTGCACATGCACGCGCACATAGCCACTGCTCAACTGCGCCAGGCGGTCATTGCGCTGGCGATAATACTCGGCAAAGCCCTGGGCATCGCGCTTGAGCCGCGAGTCCAGGCCCAGCACGCCATGTTCCAGCGCATTGGAATACAACTCGGCCATGACGCTGTAGAGCGCCCCGCTCTGCTCGCGCAGCCCCTGGATCTCCAGCAGCAGTTGCAGCAGGTAGGGCAAGGGGTTGTAACGTTTGAGGGTCTCGGCCCGAAATTCGAAACTCACCGACCAATCGAGCGGGCATGTCTGGCCGCTGTCGGCATACAGCAGCCCGGTCGCACGCAGCGGCTGCCCGGGTTGCAGGATGATTTCCACCAGACTGACATCGTCCCGCGCCTCCCCGCGAAAAGCCGCCAGGGCGCGCTCGATGTCGTCGAAGAGCCGGTCGGGCTCACGGTTGGCGGCAAACACCTGCTGCAAACGCTCGACGCCAAACAGCTGGTCATTGGCGTCGGCGGTGTCCAGCACACCATCGGAGAGCAGGAACACGCGGTCACCCAGCGCCATGGGCCAGACCTCGGTGCGATCATCAAACGCCTCAGCCGACAGCACCCCCAACGGCAAATGCCGCGGCTGCAGCGGCGTGCGCCTGCCGCTGGCGACTTCATGCACATAGCCTTCGGGCATGCCGCCGTTCCACACCTCCACCACCCGCCGCTGCGTGCTCAGGCACAGCAGGGTGGCGCAGCAGAACATGTCCACCGGCAGGATGCGCTTGAGCTTGGCATTCATCTCCCGCAGGATCTGCGCCAGGCCGTAGCCCTTGGCAGTCATGCCGTAGAACACTTCCGCCAGGGGCATGGCGCCCACCGCCGCCGGCAGGCCATGGCCGGTGAAATCGCCAAGCAGCACGTGCATGTCGCCCGACGGCGTATACGCCGCCAGCAGCAGGTCGCCGTTGAACAGCGCATAGGGCGATTGCAGGTAGCGGATATTCGGCGCCGCGTTAATGCAGCCGGAATGGGCGACTTTATCGAACACCGCCTTGGCCACCCGCTGCTCATGCAGCAAGTGGTCATGGTGCCTGGCGATCTGGTCGCGCTGCTGCAGCATCGTCGCCTGCAGCCGGCGCAGGCGGTCCATGGCGTTGATCTTGGCCGCCAGGATCAACTGGTTATAGGGCTTGGGCAGGAAATCATCGCCGCCGGCATCCAGGCACTCGGCCAGGGCGGCACTCTCGCGCAGGGACGTGAGGAAGATGATCGGCACCAGCTCCTCCCCCGCCAACTGCTTGATCCACCGCGCGGCGGTCAGGCCATCCATCACGGGCATGATCGCGTCCATCAACACCAGTTGCGGACGCTCGCGCGCGAATAGCTCAACGGCCTCCTCGCCATTGGTTGCAGTGAGCACCTGGTGCCCCTGGCGTCGCACAATGGTCGACAGCAACAGCAGGTCGGCGGCACTGTCTTCGGCGATCAGGATCGTCAGCGGCTCAACCGCGGGGGCCAGGGCGCTCAATTGATGTCGAACAATTTGTCGAAGTTGGAGATGGCGAGGATCTTGCGCACATCGGAGTTGGTGTTGATCACCTGGACCTCCGACTCCTCGCCGCCGGCATGGTCCCTCAACAGCAGGAGCATGCCCAGGGCCGAACTGTCCATGTAAGTGGTTTCCTTCAGGTCGACCACATACGACTCAGGCACCTTGTAGAAACGCTCGTAAGCCTCACGAAACGCCTGGTGGCTGCTGAAATCGAACCGACCCTTGATTGCGATCGTCAACTTCTTCCCGTCCAGGGATACTTCTGACTCAATTGACATGCGACTGCTTCCTTGTCATAGGCATAGACACAAGGTGTAGCAGGCGAATGGGATACCAGCAACACAGCAGATCAAATGTGGCAGGCGGGCAACCGTCAGTATTGTGATTGGCGCGGCAGGCGCTGGGACAATTCGTCGAGCAATTTCTGCTCGCGCTTGTCTTCCAATGCCCGCGCTTCGTCGATGTAGCGCTGCACCAGTTTGCGCAGGCCCTCGACGCGGGCGAAGGCTTGCTGCCAGCTCTCGCGGGCCTTGTCGAGGTTGTTCTGGTGCCAGGCCAGGCTTTGGCGCTGCTGGCCGACGGCCGTCTCGAGCTGATTGAGAAAGCCCTGGTAACCCATCAGCCATTGCCCCGACACACCTTGGGTGCCGCGTTCGATCCATTGCTGCTGGTACTCGCCACGAAAACGCTCCAGGTCGCCCAGCTTGCTTTCCGCCAAGCGCACCTGGCCCTGGAAATACCCCAGGCGCTGGACCGCGGTTTTCTCGGCCTTTTCGGCCATGTCGACCACCGGGGCCAGGCGCGCAGCGCGGCTGTTGGCCATGGCTTAGCCGCCCGGCGCAGGAGCGAAGATCGAACCCAGGTGCGCTTCGCTTTCACCCATGCTGATCTTGTCGTTGAGGCCCTGGCGCAAGTAGGTCACCAACTGCGGTTGCAGGGCGATCGCCAGGTCGGTGTCGCGGTCGCCGCCGGCCACGTAGGCACCGACGCTGATCAAGTCGCGGCTCTGTTGATAACGCGACCACAGCTGCTTGAACTGCTGCGCGCGGGCCATATGCTCCGGCGTGACCACCGCCGGCATGACCCGGCTGATGGACGCTTCGATGTCGATGGCCGGGTAGTGCCCCTCCTCCGCCAGACGCCGCGACAGCACGATGTGGCCGTCGAGCACACCCCGCGCCGAGTCGGCGATGGGATCCTGCTGGTCATCGCCTTCGGACAATACGGTGTAGAACGCGGTGATCGAGCCGCCACCGGCCTCGGCATTACCGGCGCGCTCCACCAGTTTGGGCAGCTTGGCGAACACCGACGGCGGATAGCCCTTGGTGGCCGGGGGCTCGCCGATGGCCAGGGCGATTTCCCGCTGGGCCTGGGCGAAACGGGTGAGCGAGTCCATCAGCAACAGGACGTTCTTGCCCTTGTCGCGAAAATATTCGGCGATGCGTGTGCAGTACATGGCCGCGCGCAGACGCATCAGCGGTGCATCGTCCGCCGGCGACGCAACGACGACCGAACGCTTGAGGCCTTCTTCGCCGAGGCTGTGTTCGATGAACTCCTTCACCTCGCGGCCCCGCTCGCCGATCAGGCCCACCACGATGATGTCGGCCTCGGTAAAGCGCGTCATCATGCCGAGCAACACCGACTTACCCACCCCCGTACCCGCGAACAGGCCCAGACGCTGGCCGCGGCCGACCGTCAATAAACCGTTGATGCTGCGAATCCCCACGTCCAGCGGCACACTGATGGGGTTGCGGTTGAGCGGGTTGATGGTGGGGCCGTCCATCGGCACCCAGTCTTCGGCTTTCATGCCGCCCTTGCCGTCCAGTGCGCGACCGGCGCCGTCCAGCACCCGGCCGAGCATGCTCATGCCCATGGGCAGGCGGCCGGTGTCGGCCAGGGGCACCACACGGGCGCCGGGGGCGATGCCGGCCAGGCTGCCGACGGGCATGAGGAAAATCTTGTTGCCGGAAAAACCCATCACTTCGGCTTCGACCTGCACCGGATGGTAGCTGTCGTCGTTGATCACCATGCAGCGGCTGCCCATGGCGGCCCGCAGGCCCTCGGCTTCGAGGGTCAGGCCGACCATGCGCAACAGGCGCCCTTCGAGGATTGGCTGGCCGGGCAATTCGGTGGCCTCGGCATAGCCGCCCAGGCGCTTGGCGAAGCTGGTGCGATCAAGGCGCATCGGGGGCGTCCAGGTCCACGCTCAGGTCCGGTTCGGCCGGGTTCAGCGCCTGCTCGTGTTGTTGATCAAGCAGCTTGGCCATGATCTGGCTGATGCGGGTTTCCACCGTGGCATCGATGCGGCTGTGCTCGGTCTCGACCCGGCAACCGCCGGGCTGCAGCGCCGCATCTTCGACGATGCGCCAGGTTTCTTCATGGCGCTCGCGCATCGCTTTGACCTGTTCGAAGTCCTGCGGGTTGATGTACAGCCGCACATTGCCGACGCCCAGGGGCAGCAACTTGAGGGCTTCGCGCATCACGCTTTCGATCTGGCTGGAATCCAGCACCAGTTCGCGCTGGATCACCTGGCGGGTGATGTGCTGTACCAGGCCGACCATGGATTTTTCGATCTGCGAATCCTGCTCGGCGATGGGCGCGAACAGGTTGCCCATCAGGCGCTCCAGGCTGGCCAGCTTGACGCTCAGCGCCGCCTCGGCCTCCTGGCGCACCTTGAGGGTAGTGCTGCGAAAACCGTCTTTCTCGCCAGCGGCGAAGCCTTCGTTGTAGGCCTCCTGACGGATGCTTTCCAACTCTTCCAGGGTCAGTGGCTGGACTTCCTCCAGCGGCACTTCTTCCATTTCCACCGGCGGCTCTTCGACCGGTTCCGGCTCGGGCTCGGGCACATGCGGATCGAAGCTGGGCAACGACCAGATGTCGAACCCACCGACGTCCCGTGCGCGAATCAGATCGCTGGGCGCCTCATCTTTGTTCGACATGGGGAGCGCCTTAGATCATTTCTTCGCCGCCCTTCCCACCGAGAACGATTTCTCCGGCTTCGGCCATACGGCGGGCAATGGTGAGGATTTCTTTCTGCGCGGTTTCCACGTCGCTGACGCGCACCGGACCCTTGGCTTCCAGGTCGTCGCGCAACAGCTCGGAGGCACGCTTGGACATGTTCTTGAAGATCTTCTCCTTGACGCCTTCGTCCGAGCCCTTGAGGGCCAGTACCAGCACGTCGGAGGACACTTCGCGCAGCAACGCCTGGATGCCACGGTCGTCGACATCGGAGAGGTTGTTGAACACGAACATGAGGTCTTCGATCTGGCCGGACAGGGTGTCGTCGATCTCGCGGATCGAGTCCATCAACTGGCCTTCGACCGAGCTGTCGAGGAAGTTCATGATGTCGGCCGCGCGCTTGATACCACCCAGGGTGGTGCGCGAGGCGTTCGAGTTGCCCGAGAACTGTTTCTCGAGAATCGTGTTGAGTTCCTTCAGGGCCGCCGGCTGCACGGTGTTCAGCGACGACACGCGCAGGATGATGTCCAGGCGCACCTTATGGTCGAAGTGGCCGAGGACTTCACCGGCCTGGTCCGGGTCGAGGTAGGCCACCACGATTGCCTGGATCTGCGGGTGCTCGTAGCGGATCACGTCGGCGACCGCGCGCGGTTCCATCCACTTGAGGCTGTCCAGGCCACTGGTGTTGCCGCCCAGCAGGATGCGGTCGATCAGGCCGTTGGCCTTGTCTTCGCCCAGGGCCGAGGTGAGCATCTTGCGGATGTAGCTGTCGGAGCCGACGCCCAGGCTGGTCTGGTCGCCGACGATCTCGACGAACTCGCTCATCACCTGTTCGACTTGCTCGCGGTGCACATTGCGCATTTGCGCCATGGCCACGCCCACCCGCTGGACCTCTTTGGGGCCCATGTGGCGCAGCACTTGGGCGGCGTCGGTTTCCCCCAGGGACAGCAGCAGGACTGCGGCTTTGTCGACCCGGGAGAGCTTGGCAACAGCGGCTCGATCACTCATCTGCGTTAATCCACTCTTTCACGACCTGGGCCACACGGCCCGGGTCTTCTGCTACCAGACTTTTGATTGCGTTCAACTGCGCGTCATAGCCTTCGCTCGGGCTCGGCAACAGGATGCTTTGCGGGCCGCCGAGGCTGACGCGGTCGTTGGCCAGTTCGCCGTCCAGGCCGCCCATGCCACCCAACTCGACATCGCTGCCACCGAAGGCCGCCAGTTGTTTCTTGCCGTTGCCGGTGATGTTGTTGAGCACCGGGCGCAGCACGCCGAACACCAGCACCAGGATGAACAACACACCCAGCACTTGCTTGACGATGTCCCAGAACCACGGCTGGGTGTAGAACGCCGCTTCGGCGATCACTTCGCCACGCTCGGCGGAGAACGGCATGTTGATCACGCTGACGCTGTCACCCCGACTGGCGTCAAAACCAACGGCGTCCTGCACCAGGCGTGTGAAGCGCGCCAATTCGTCGGCGCTCCACGGTGCACGCGTTACAGCACCGTCAGCGGCGTTGACCTTGACCTGGTCATCCACCACCACCGACACCGACAGGCGATTGACGCGACCCTGCTGCTGCTTGGTGTGGCTGATGGAACGGTCGAGTTCGAAGTTCTTGGTGGACTGGTTACGCTTGTCCGCCGGGTACGGCGCGAGCATCGGCTGGCCGGTGGCCGGGTCCATGATCTGCTGGCCGTTGGCATCCAACAATGGCTGGCCAGGCTGGATGGCGCCCGCGGTGGCTGCGGCGCCACCGGTGGTTTGCGGCGCCGAAGCCGGGGCCGGCGGCTGGTTGCTCAGGGCACCGGGCACACCTTGCGGACCATTGCTGGCGGTACGTTGTTCGCTGGTCGATTGCTCACTGCGCAGGGCCGGCTGGTCCGGGTTGAACTGCTCGGAGGTCGACTCGACGGCGCTGAAGTCCACGTCGGCAGACACTTCCGCCTTGTAGCGGTCATTGCCCAGCACCGGTTGCAGGATGTTGTGCACACGCTGGGTGAGCATGCTTTCCATGCGGCGGCTGTAGTCGAACTGCTTGCCGGCCTGGGTCAGCGCGGAGTTTTCGGCCATGTCGGAGAGCAGGTTGCCCTTCTGGTCGACCACGGTGATCTGCGACTTGCTCAGTTCGGGAACGCTGGTGGCCACCAGGTTGATGATCGCCATGACCTGGCCAGGCTCCAGGGAGCGGCCGGAAAACAGTTCGACCAATACCGACGCACTTGGCTTGCGCTCATCGCGCACAAACACCGAGCTTTTCGGAATCGCCAGGTGCACGCGGGCACCCTTGACGTTGTTCAGGCTGGAAATGGTGCGCGCCAGCTCGCCTTCAAGGCCACGACGGTAGCGGGTGGCTTCCATGAACTGGCTGGTCCCCAGGCCCTGGTCCTTGTCGAGGATCTCGAAACCGATATTGCTGTCGGACGGGGTCACGCCGGCGGCAGCCAGCTTCATGCGCGCACGGGCCACATCGTCGGCCTTGACCAGCAGGGCGCCGGAGTTGGGCTCCACGGTGTAGGCAATGTCGGCGGCGGCGAGGGTTTCCATGATCTGCTTGGAATCCATGCCCGCCAGGCTGCCGTACAACGGCCGGTAATCGGGTTGCTGCGACCACAACACCACGGCGAAACCAATCGCCACGCTGGCAGCCAGGCCGACCATCAGGCCCACCTGACGCAGCATGGTCATTTCCGAGAGGTTTTCCAGGAACGACAGGCCAAACAGCGGCGGCTTGCCGTCTGTCTTGGCGGGTACGTTGTCGGAGACTGCTTCTGCCATGACTTAAATCTCGCCCTTAAACCGGCATCTGCATGATGTCTTGATAGGCCTGAACCAGCTTGTTACGCACTTGGGTCAGGGCCTGGAAGGAAACGCTGGCCTTTTGCGAGGCGACCATCACATCGGTGAGGTCCACGCCGCTTTTGCCGATCTCGAACGCATTGGCCAACTGGCTGGAAGCTTGCTGGGTATCACTGACTTTGTTGATGGCCTGGCCGAGCATGTCGGCGAAGCTGCTTTGGCCCAATTCCGGCGCTGGCGCGACGGATTTCGGTTGAGCCATGGCATCCATCTGCATGGCGCGCATATCCAACATCAACCGATTGAACTCAATACCCTGGCTCATGACCTTCTCTCTCCAACCTGCAATTTTTTGACACTACGCAGCGATTACTAGGGGAGGTAGCAACAAGGGTGCCAGATCCGCATCAGCTCGTAAGAAAAGGCGACAAACATTGTCGACCTTCTTACCGGTTACGTGGCGAATAGATACGCTTCCACATCCATTCCGGCGTCACGCATCTGCGCCAGCTTGTAGCGCAGGGTGCGCGGGCTGATGCCCAGGCGCTCGGCGGCCTCTTTGCGCCGACCGCGCTCGGCGCGCAGGGTGTCGATGATCATCTGGAATTCGCGGCGACGCAGGTCGTCGCCCAGGGCACCGGCAGACTCAGCCTCTGCAACCACCGGCGCGGGCGCCAACGAGGGCAATGGCGCCGCACCAGTGCCCATGGCCAGGCAGAAATCCTGGGGCTGGATCAGGCCGCCCTGCTGCAGGATCAGCGCGCGCTGGATGGCGTTATCCAATTCCCGCACGTTGCCGGGCCATGGATAACTGATCAGGCAGGCCTGGGCTTGCGCCGACAGCCGCGCCTGGGCGTGCTTCATTTTTTTGACGTGGTTGTTCAGCAGGCGCTCGGCCAGCGGAATGATATCTGCCGGGCGTTCACGCAGCGGGCGCCAGGCCAGGGGGAACACCGAAAGCCGATAGAACAGGTCTTCCCGGAAGCGCCCCGCCGCCACTTCGCCGGCGAGGTCACGATTGGTGGTGGCGACCACACGGATGTCCAACTGGATCGGCTTGCGCGCACCCACCCGCTCCACTTCGCGCTCTTGCAGCACCCGCAGCAACTTGGCTTGCAGGCCCAGGGGCATTTCCGAGATCTCATCCAGCAAAATCGTGCCGCCATCGGCCTGTTCGAACTTGCCCGCCTGGGCCGCGATGGCCCCGGTGAACGAACCTTTTTCATGACCGAACAGGGTGGCTTCAAGCATGTTGTCGGGGATCGCCGCGCAGTTGATGGCGATAAACGGTTGCTGGGCGCGGGTCGACTGCTGGTGGATATAACGCGCCAGCACCTCTTTACCGGTGCCGGACTCGCCGGAGATCAGCACGGTGGAGTCACTGCGCGCCACACGGGCTGCCAACTCGAGCAATTGTGCACTGGCCGGCTCGAAGGCGATCGGGCCCTCGCCTTCGTTGGCCGGGATTACCCCCAGGGCGTGACGGGCCACCAGTTCGATCAGGGCTTTAGGCTCGAAGGGCTTGACCAGATAATCCGCCGCGCCCTGGCGCATCGCGTCCACGGCACGCTCCACCGCACCGTGGGCGGTCATCAGCAGCACCGGCAGTTGCGGCTGGCGCGCACGCAGCAGTCCGAGCAACTGGTGGCCATCCATGCCGGGCATGTTCACGTCGCTGACCACCAGGCTGAAGGCTTCCTGCTCCACCGCGTCCAAGGCGTCCTCGGCAGAACCGACCGCCCGATAGTCATGGCCCGCCAACAACAGCGTGTCAGCCAATGCTTCACGCAGGGCGCGATCGTCTTCCACCAACAGAACCTTGATAGCCATATCCTTACTCCGCGCTTGCCGCGCATGAAAACAGCGGCAAGGTCATCAATGCACAGGTGCCACGCCCAACGCGGGAATGCAGCTGCAATTCTCCCTGATGGGCACGCGCCACCGCCTTGACCACGGTCAGGCCCAGGCCCGTACCGTTGGCCTTGGTGGTGAAAAAGGGTTCACCCAGGCGCTTGAGCACCACCGGGTCGATGCCGCTGCCGCTGTCGCTGATGCACAGGCGCAGGGTTTGTCCGCGGTTGTACAGGTGCACCTTGAGCCGCGCGCCGGGGCCGCTGGCCTGGGTGGCGTTTTCGATCAGGTTGAGCAGCGAGCCCACCAGGGTGTCGCGGTTGCAGAGCAGCTCGCCGAGGTGACTGTCGCACTGCCAGCGCACGTGCACGTCCTGGATATGGGCAGCGGCCGCCGCTTGCAGGGCCTGCATCAGCTGGGCCGGCGTCACGCGGTCGGTCAGCGGCAATTCGCCGCGGGCAAACACCAGCATGTCGCGGACCTGGTGCTCCAATTCATGCAGGCGCTCCTTCAGGCGCCCGGCAAAGCGCTGGTGCGTGGCGGCGGGCAATTGCTCATCAGTCAAATGACTGGCGTAGATCAACGCAGCCGACAACGGCGTACGGATCTGATGCGCCAACGAAGCGACCATCCGCCCCAACGAGGACAAACGCTCATGGCGCGCCAACTGGTCTTGCAGATGACGGGTTTCAGTCAGGTCGTTAAGCAGCACCAACTGGCCCGGCTCCGCATCCAGGGAACGGGTGGCGATGGACAGGCGGCGCCCGTCCTTCAGGGAGATTTCGTGGCCATCGTCCTCACGCGGCGCAAAGCAGCGGGTGATGACATGGCGCCACAGCTCGCCCTCCAGCGGCAGACCGAGCATGTCGCAGGCCGCCGGGTTGGCTTCACGCACGCGGCCTTCTTCATCGATGACGATCACGCCACCGGGCAACAGCGACAACAGGTTTTGCAGACGATTGGCCAGGCGCTCTTTCTCGGCCAACTCTTCCATGCGCTGGGCGCTGACCACGGCCAGTTCGCCTTTCAGCTCGGAGACCCGGGCTTCCAGCAGGCTGTAGGAGTCGGTCAGCTGGCTCGACATCTGGCTGAACTGCGAGAACGCCTGTTCAAGACCCTGGCGGGTCGGCGGCTCGACAGGCGGAACCAGCCCCTGGATGGCAGGGGCCGAAGATAGTTGGGCGGCGTGGGGCATGATGCTCTCTCGCTTGGCTGACCGTCAGTTAAACGGAACGTTGCGAGGGCTGTAGCAATAGTTGTGCCGAAAAAAAACCGCTGAAATATCAGCGGCTTGGAAAACAGGCGTCAATCATCTGCCTGTTCATCACCTTCTTTGCGGCTCATTCCGTACTTGCGCATCTTCTCCACCAGGGTGGTTCGACGGATGCGCAGGCGCTCGGCGGCACGGGCGACGATGCCGTTGGCGTCGTCCAGGGCCTGCTGGATCAACCCCTGCTCGAGGTTGCCGAGGTAGTCTTTCAAGTCCAGGCCTTCGGGCGGCAGCATGGCGGTGGAGCCGAAGTCCGGGGTGTGGCCGTTGATGGCAACCCGTTCTTCCATGTCGCTGCGCAGGCTGTCGACCAGTTGCTCGTCTTCGTCGTCGACGTAGCGGAATTTCTTCGGCAGCTCGACCACGCCGATCACACCGTAGGGATGCATGATCGCCATGCGCTCCACCAGGTTGGCCAGCTCCCGGACGTTGCCCGGCCAGCCATGGCGGCACAGGGACATGATCGCGGCCGAGTTGAAGCGGATCGAACCGCGCTTTTCGTGCTCCATGCGCGAGATCAGTTCGTTCATCAGCAGCGGGATATCTTCCACGCGCTCACGCAGCGGGGCCATCTCGATCGGGAATACGTTGAGGCGGTAGTACAGGTCTTCGCGGAAGCTGCCGACCTCGATCATGCTTTCGAGGTTCTTGTGGGTCGCGGCGATGATGCGCACGTCGACGCTCTGGGTCTTGTTACTGCCCACGCGCTCGAAGGTGCGCTCCTGCAAGACGCGCAGCAGCTTGACCTGCATCGGCAACGGCATGTCGCCGATTTCGTCGAGGAACAGGGTGCCGCCGTTGGCCAGCTCGAAACGCCCGGCGCGGCTGGTGATCGCCCCGGTAAAGGCGCCCTTCTCGTGGCCGAACAGTTCGCTTTCGAGCAGCTCTGCCGGGATCGCGCCGCAGTTGACCGGCACAAAAGGCCCGTCGCGGCGCTTGGAGTGGTAGTGCAGGTTGCGCGCGACCACTTCCTTGCCGGTGCCCGACTCGCCGAGGATCAGCACGCTGGCGTCGGTATCGGCCACCTGCTGCATCATCTGGCGCACGTGCTGGATGGCACGGCTGGTGCCGACCAGACTGCGGAACAGGTTGGGTTCGCGGTGGCGACCGCGCTCGCGGGCCTGGTCGTACATCTCGCGATAGACCTGGGCACGGTGCAGGGAATCGAGCAGTTTGCTGTAGCTGGGGGGCATTTCCAGGGTGGAAAGCACACGACGGCGCTGGTCTTCGGGCAGGTCGACAGAAGAAATATCGCCTATTAGCAACACCGGAAGGAACTCATCCCAGGTTGACAGTGTCTTTAACAAGCCCAAAACAGCGCCAGGAGCGTTTACCGTCCCGATCAGCACACAGATGACTTCACGGCTCGATGACAACGAGCTGACTACCTGCTGCCAGTCATGGCTGCCGCAGGGCAGATTTTCTTCGCCAAGAAAATTCAAAATCACCGCTAAATCGCGGCGGCGGACGCTATCGTCATCGATCAGCAGAATTTTGGTTTCACGCCACATGCAATAGCAACTTCCCTAGTAAAACGCTCTGCCCAGTGTAGGGGCAATCGAGACGGCCGTAAGACTTCTTACTTTATAGACGTCTGAAATCTGAAAACAGCACTAGTTAAGTCAAAAAAGCTGGCACGGTCAAATTTATGACGCGCCGTTCGGATTAACTGCGCCTGTTCAGCCGAACAAATGGTAAACCTTTGACGCGTTCTTCGCTTGGTTGATCTGCGACATCTCTTCAAAAATCGCCTGGCGCTCGCCCGTCGTCACCTCAAGCAACTGCTGGTATACCGCCAACAGGCTCTCAAGCTTTTCACGCAACGCATCCTCATCCACCGGCGCTTCGCTGAGCACCTCGTCGATCACGTTGCGACAGCCCATGTCCAGCTCGCCAATGGCGTCCCAGTTACGGTCTGCCAGCGCGCCGATCAGCGCTTCACGGGTTTCATCAATGCGTTGCAATGCTTGGCTCATGACGTATTCCTCAAGGCCCTCAGGCCCTTCTCTGCTGCGCCTTACTCGGTTGCAGCCTGTGGCACAGCGATGGCATCCCAGCCTTCTTTCACGGTAATCAGCAAACGGGCGACTTCGTCGATCATGTCGGCATCGTTATGCAGGTTCGCTTCCATCAGACGGTTGGTCATGTACGCATACAGACTTTCCAACTGCTGGACGTAAGCCGGGTTGTCACTCTTTTCAGCATTCAGGCCGTCGCGCAGGCCAATCACGATATCGATGGCCTTGCCCAGCATCAGGCCCTTCTGGGCGATGTCGCCACGCGCCAGCGCCCCCTTGGCCTGGGCCATACGGTCCAGCCCGCCTTCCATCAGCATCTGCACCAGGCGATGTGGGCTGGCTTCGGAGATCTGAGCATGGGAATTGACCTTCTGGTATTGGCGAAGGGCTCTCATGGGATTCATGTTTCTACCTCGTGACAGGCGACAGCGAAAAGGATTCTAGTAACCAATATGTCGACTGACCCGCAAAAAGCTTTAGGGCCAGTCGTACCCCGATAAAAAAAGCCAGGCAGTTTGCCTGGCCTTTTTGCATCAGCAGGGGATCAAGAATTGGTTTTGACGTTGTTCAACGCATTGAGTGTGGTCATGACACTGGTGCTTTGCTGACGCAATTGGGCGACCAGGGTGTCCATGGCGTTGTATTTGGCCGACAGGCTGCTGGTGAGCAGGGTCATGCGCTCGTCGAGCGTGGCTTGATCCTTGGTCAGATCCTTCAACGTGTTCGACAAGGAGGTAGAGCGCGTCGCCAGGATCCCGGTGCTTGCCTTGGCAAAGTCATCCGTGGCGCTTTTCATCCGCGCCAGCATGCCGTCTTTGCCACTGAACATACTGTTGATGTCGGCCCCGTTGGTTTTAACCGCCGCGTCCCACTTTTTGTCATCAATCGCCAGCAGACCAGTGGTCGAACTGGTGGTCACGCCGAACTGAGCCAGGGACTTGAAGGCCCCGTTGCCCGACAGCGCGTTGAACTCATTGCGGATCGTGCTCTGCAACGAACGCATGGTCGAGTCACCCGTCAACGCTGCCGCAGTGGTGCTGCCGTCCAGGTTCGTGGTGACCTTGGTTTCGGCGTTCATCGCTGTGATCAGGGCGTTGTAGGTGTCAATGAACCCCTTGACCCCGGACTTGAGCGCGGTGTTGTTGGTGCTGACGGTGATGAGCGTGGCGTTCTTTTCACCCTCACTGCCCGTTTTGTAAGTCGACGTAGCTACCAGCTTGATATCCACGCCACTAAGAGCACCAGTGATGGTGTTGGACTTGGACACAGACGCAACCCCATCAATGCTGTATTGCGCATCCTTGGGAGGATCAACGACCGTGGCGCCCACATCCAGCCCCGAGGTGCCAGACAGCGTGAGGTCCGAGCCCGTCCCCATATTGGTAGAGGTCAGGATCAATCGAGAACCGTTGGAATCGGTCTGGATGTTGGCACTCAGCCCCGACGTGCCAAACTGCGTATTGATCGAGTCACGTACCTGCTGCAGGGTCGCGCCGGCTGGAACGCTGAGGTCGTAAGCCTTGCCGGACTGACTGATGGTCAACGTGGTCGGCTTATCCGTCGCGTTGACAACCGTCGAAGTGCCACCGCTGAAGATCTTGCTCGACAGCTTGGACGCCTGGGCCAACTGGTCGACGATCAACCGGAAGCTGCCGTTCGAGGCCGTATTGCTGGCCGTCATGGTCGCGGTCTTTTCATCCGACGACGAACCGCTCAAACCGGTGAAGCTGCTGTCCTTGGACATGGTGTCCAGGGCGTTACGAAACGCATCCAGCGCTGCCTGAACCTTGCCGATCGAAGACAGCGTGGTGGTCGCTTTCGCGGACGCGGTATTGATCTGCGTCTGCTTGGGCACCTTTTCGGCGTTAACCAAGGATGTCACGATCGCTTGCGTATCGATATTCGAACCGATACCACTTACCGTTGAACCCGCCATCATCTATCTCCTGTTCGGTGGCTGCCGTTATCTTGACTTATTACGCCTCAAGCCACGACAGCAACAAGTTTCATGCCAGCTCAGACTTTGTCGTCAAACAACAGGTTGCTTGCGCTGGAAAGGTTCTGTGCCAGCTTCAATGCCGTTTCCGACGGGATCTGGCGAATCACTTCACCACTGTCGGTGGCGATGACCTTGACCACCACACGGTGGGTGGAGTCATCAATGGAAAAGTCCAGTTTGCGCTGGGCCGCTTGTACGAATTCGCGAATATCAGTGACTGCTTTTTCCAGGTCGGCACGCTCAGGCTCTTTGCCTGTGGCCGGTGTTTCCTGGACTTTGGTGACGCTTTTGTCAGTTGCTGCTATCGGTGCAGGCGCGCTTTTAGGTGCAACCGGCGGATAAGACTGGTTCAGCTTTACACTCATGTCCATGTCCAATCTCCTCTAAACCGAAAAAACGGAAGGGCACGTAGACGCGCCCTTCCGTTAGTTACCAAGCGCTGGAATTACTGAAGCAGCTTCAGTACAGCGGATGGCAGCTGGTTAGCCTGCGACAGGATCGCGGTGGAGGCCGATTGCAGGGTTTGTTGCTTGGTCAGTTCGGCGGTTTCGGAAGCGAAGTCGACGTCCTGAACGGTGGAACGTGCAGCGGTGGAGTTCTTCTGAATGTTCTGCAGGTTGTCTGCAGTGGTAGTCAGACGGTTCTGAGTAGCACCCAGGCCCGAACGAACGCCGTCAATGGTGCCGATGGCCTTGTCGATAACAGCCAGCGCGTTTTGAGCGTTGGTAGCATCGGTCACGTCGGTGTTAGAGATAGTGGTCTTGGTCGACGAAACGGTAGCAGCCGAGAACAAGTCCGATACACCAGTACCAGCGTCGCTCAGGGAGTAGCCTTTAGCCGAATCCAGGGAAACCTGACCGGTCACAACGATTGCAGCAGCACCCAGAGCAGCCGGGGTGGCGAATGCGCCAGCGCCGTCTTTAGCGCCAACCAGGATGTTGGTCTGGGCGTTGGCATCAGCACCCGAGAACGACAGGTTTTCGCCGGAGTCCGACTTAACCGACAGGGTTTTGTTGGATTCGTCGTAGTTAACGCTGATGCCCAGTTTGGCAGCGTTCGATTTCAGCTGGTCAGCCAGGCCGGCCAGGTCCTTCACGCCGACGAAATCAACAGCATTACCGCTACCTACAGCCAGTTTGAAGTTCGACGGAGTGGCAGCGCCTACTTCCAGTTTGACTTCAGTGCTGGCGGTAGCGGTCAGGCCACCGATCGAACCGTTCAGGCCCGCAGCGATGTCTTTAGCCGAAGCGCCTGCAGCGTAAGTTACGGTTTTGGTCTGACCGTTGCCGGTAACAGTGATGTCGCCGCCAGCCAGGCCAGTTGCGCTAGGCACGATGGCCTTGGTTTTGATCTGCTGCGAACCAATGTTGTTGGCTGCAACGTTTTCCAGGCTCAGGTTGATGGTTTCGTTAGCGTTAGCGCCAACCTGGATGGCTTTGGTACCGTACGAACCGTCCAGCAGCTTCTGGCCACCGAAAGTAGTGGTTTGCGAGATACGGGTCAGTTCCGAAGTCAGGGCCTGGTATTCGTCGTTGTTCGACTTACGGTCGTCAGCGCTGAGGGAGCCAGTCGCGGAAGACAGAGCCAGGGTACGCATTTTTTGCAGGATGTCGGTCGAAGCCTGCATCGCGCCTTCAGCGGTCTGAGCGATGGAGATACCGTCGTTCACGTTTTTTACTGCTTGGCCCAGGCCGTTGATTTGGCTGGTCAGGCGGTTAGCGATCTGCAGGCCGGCTGCGTCGTCTTTAGCGCTGTTGATACGCAGGCCGGAAGACAGGCGCTGCATGGAGGTGGCCAGGGCGCCGCCGGCTTTGTTCAGGTTGCCCTGAGTAGTGATCGAAGCAATGTTGGTGTTTACTGTTAAAGCCATGACGAAATCCTCGTTGGATGGATACTGCGGCTTCCGGCCCTGGCAACCGCCGGGTGTGGCCTGAGAACCTACGTAATAGTTATCGTCGTGGTAGCCGGTTGCTTGAGGATTTTTTTTGATTTTTTTAATGGCGCCGTGCCACCCCTTGTAATTCAAGGGCTTACGACGGCCAAAAACCCATATTTCATTGGGTTTTCTGGCGCCAAATAAAAAACGCCGATGCTCTTTCGAGCATCGGCGTTTGCTTTTACGCAGAAAGCAGTCTATCGAAGCGTCACGGACGATAGAGAATCGCCGATCCCCACGACAGGCCCACACCAAAACCGCTGATTGCCACGCGCTTCCAGGTGGCGTCCATCACATGCTTTTCCAGCAGCAACGGAATGCTCGACGACACGGTGTTGCCGGTCTCGACCATGTCCTTGATGAACTTCTCCACCGGCGCGTCTTCGAAACGCCGGGCCACGGCGTCGACAATCGCCGCACTGCCCTGGTGAATGCAGAACGCATCGATGTCATCGGCCGCAAGGTCCGACTCGTCGAGCAGCTCGTGCAAATGCGCCGGCACCTTGAGCAAGGCGAAGTTGAACACCTGGCGGCCATTCATGAAGAACACGCCATCGCTGACCTTGAGATGCGGTGCGCCGGAACCGTCGGTACCGAACTTGGACTTGCCCAGCAACCACGGCGCGTCTTCGCCCATCCAGGTGGCGGTGGCGGCATCGCCGAACAGCATGGTGGTGTTGCGGTCTTCCGGGTCGACGATCTTCGAATACGGGTCGGCGGTGACCAACAGGCCGTTTTTCAGGCCGGTGGCTTCCATGAAGCCCTTCATCGCGTAGATGCCGTAGACGTAGCCGGAGCAGCCCAGGGAAATATCAAACGCCGCCACGTGGGTGGGCAGGCCGAGTTTGTCCTGGACGATCGCGGCCGTGTGGGGCAAACCCTCTTCATCGCCGTTCTGGGTGACGACGATCAGGGCATCGATGGACTCGCGCTTCAAATCCGGGTTGTTGGCAAACAAAGCGTTGACCGCCTCGACACACAGGTCGGAGGTTTCCTGCGCGGCTTCCTTGCGCGGCAGGAACGCCGAACCGATCTTGCCGATGATGAATTCTTCATCCTTGGCGAACTTGGCACCCTGGGCGTAGTTATCGATCCCGTCTGCCGGCACGTAACTGGCGATGCTTTTTATGCCAATCATTGTGGCTTCCCAATACTAAATAGCTGGAGAACACCCCAGACGTGGCCTGGAGTGCTGACAATAAAGGGGATAACCCCATAAAAATCTCGCTGAAAGCCGCCCCGCAAGGACCCTGTGACGACTTATCCTTTTCACACGATACAGTGAAGATGCGCTTTATGACTCACAGGTCACTCAATTGTGTGTGCTTTGTGCAAAACCTTCAAACAATTAAGTCCCAGAAACGGCAGCGGCCCGCCCTGTTTCCAGAGCGGGCCGCTTGACTTGACGCCACTTACATCTTGTTGAACAGGCTCAACTGCGAGACTTTCACGAAAGCCAGCTGCGAGGCCTCCAGCATGGTTTGCTGCAGGGTCAGGTTGATCGCTGCCTCGCCCATGTCAATGTTGGCCAGGTCACTCATCGTGGTCTTGTTGGCCAGGCCGACACTGGTGTTTTCACTGGACTGCACCGTGAGTGCATTCTGTCGCGCACCGATGGAGCCACGCACGTTGTCCACCTGGTCGGCCGAGTTGGTCAGGTTACTGACCGCGGCGTTCAGGGCGTCCTGAAGCTTGACCCGCGCACCGGGAATACCATCCGCCGGCTGTTCCAGGGCCTGGCGCAGCTGGCTCAGGGTGTCGAGGGCATTCTGGGTTTTCTGGGTGGTGTTGCCGACCGAAAACTGATCGCCGGTGTTCGGCGTACCGCTCAACTCGAAGGTGACACCCGCGGCGGTGATCGTGTCCTTGGCTGGCGGCGTACCGCTGACGATCACGCCATTATCGACAATCGGCTTGCTGTCGGGGGTATACGGCTGGGCATACACCTTATAAGCAGTCGGGTCGACATCGTCGAACTTGATCAGTACGCCGCTGTTGGGAAACGTACTGGAGTAGTCGGCTGCACTGCTGACGCGGGCATTGGTCAGTTGCGCCGCCGAAGTGTTGCTTGCGGTGCGAGAGACATTGAACGCGTCCGGCTTGGCGGCCAGGGTGAACTCACGCCCTGCGACCAACGCATCGGCATCCGGCCCGGTGGCCACGCCGGTGAGGTCCGCGGTGATATCGAATTTGACCCCGCGTACATTGATACTGGCACTGCCTTCCTTGGTGGAGTCGAACGTACCATTACCTGGAAGCTGCGAAGTAATGTCGTTGTTGTCCTTGTCGGTCACAACGTACTGCGTGCTACTGGTAAAGGTCACCTTATAGGGCTGGCCGTCGGCAAACTGCTTGGTGTAATCGATGCCCGACGTTACCAGGCCTGCCGAGATCGCGACCTTGTGGTCATCCACCGTTGCGGGCGTCGTGTAGGTGGCTTGGGTGCGGCTGGTGTTGACCGCGCCTTCCAGGATGGTCTTGCCCGTATCGCTGGTGCGCACCTTCAGCGTCTCGGAAACCTGCAGGCTCAGCTCGTTTTCGTCGCCTTGATAGCTATAAGTACCATCATTGTTGCGCGAATACGGCGGCGTATCGGTCTTGGAACCGGAGAACAGATAGTTGCCCGCCGCATCCTTGCTGTTAAGCAAACCCAACAGCTGGTTTTCAAGCGCGCCCACCTCGACCGAGATGGACTTGCGGTCAGCATCACTGGTCACGCCACCCGCACGCAGCGCCAACTGGCTGCCGGCCTGGATCGTTGTATTGATCGCCTCCAGCACGCTTTCTTCGTTCGTCAGGGTATTTTGAATGCTGGTGATATTGCCGCTGTACTGGGCCAGCATGTCTTTTTGCTGTTGCAGCATCAGCAAGCGCTGGGCGGCAACCGGATCATCCGAAGCGGTCTGTACACGCACGCCGGAGCTCGCCTGTTCCTGGGCCTTCACAACGCTGGAATAGTTGTTCTGATACTTGACGGCACTGGTGTCGTAATACTGCTGTGTAGAAATGCGCATCGTCCCAGACTCCCTTAAAGACTATTGATCAGCGTGCTGAAGGTTTCTTGCGCAGCCTTGATGATCTGCGACGACGCCGTGTAGTACTGCTGGAACTTGATCATGTCGCCCGCCTCTTCATCCAGGTTCACCTGGGATACGGAATTGCGCGCGTTCTTGTTGGCGGCCAGCAGCGCACCGGTAGCGGTGTTGTCAGTGCCGGCCGAAGCGGCCTTGGCGCCGACGGTGGAGACCAGCTTGCTGTTGGCGCCCACCAGGCTGGTGCCGCCGCTGCCATCGGCCGCCAGGCCCACGGTTGCCTTGGTCTGCAGGTCGAGCAGTGCCTGGGCGTTGCGATTGTCGGACTTGCCGGTGGCATTGAACGAGAACGAGGTGCCGTCGCCGTTGGCCGGCGAACCGCCCACCGTGGTGTCGAAACTGAAGCTCTTGGCTGGCGACACCAAGGCACCGCTGGCATCACGCATCGGCACGCTGATGCTGATCTTATTGGCCTGTCCCGGAATGATGGTGCCGGAACCGATGGGATCGCCCTGGGCGTTACTCAGCGTATAAGGCTGGGTGCCATCGGCCGCCGGTTTACCGAAAACCATCTTCACCGGCATCGAGTATTCGATGCCGGTACGCAGTTGTGCCGTATCGGCACCACCCTGTATGTCCAGGGGCACGGTGAGCGTCGGCGGCGTGAAGGTGCCGGTGCCCTGGTTGGTCTTGCTGGCCTCGCCCTGCAACGGCGCGGCAAAGGCAATCTTGCTGGGGTCGCTGAGGACCGTGCCGATTTCCTTGGCGCCGTTGGCGGTGGGGCTGACCTTGAAGCTGTCACCGGCCTGCACCGTACCGCTCTTGACCGCCAGGGTGAACCCATCGATGACCGGAGGCGGCGTGGCACTGAGGTCATAGGTGCCCATGGCCTTGCCGTCGGAACGCAGTACCGTTATCTTGTTGAGGTCGGTGCCGTCGTTGAAGCTGACCTTGTAATCGAAGTTGGTCAGCTGAGTGGTGTCCTTGATCGTCACGCCCAGGGCGCCGTCGCCCAGGTTGCCTTGGGCAGCCAGGCTACGCAGGGCAACCGAGGCTGCGTTATTGATGTCGGTGAACATCGAGGCGCCGAACTCGCCATTGAGGTCCAGGCCCTGGCCCAACTGGCTGTTGACCGTATCGGCGGTGGCAATCGCGATGCGCCCCAGGTCATTGATCGCAGGAATCAACGCGTCGCTGCGATAGCGCAACAGGCCGCCGATGCTGCCGCCGCTGATCACGTTGCCCAGATCCATCGTCGTACCGCCGGCCGCATTGAGCTGGATCGTGTACTGGCTGGTGTCGCTCTTGCTCGGTACGGCGGAAATGGTATTGGACTTATCACCCAGCACCAGGGATTGGCCGCTACCGGTGCTGACGCTGAACACACCGTTCTTCTCAGTGGCGGTCACACCGATCAGCTCATTGAGCGAACGCACGGCTTCGGCGCGGGAGTCCAGCAGGTTGGCCGGGGTGGTGTTCGAAGAACCCTGCACCTGGGCGATCTGCTTGTTGAGAGAGGCAATCGACGAAGTCAGTTGGTTGACCTGATCGCTCATCGAGGACAACTGGCTGTTAATGGTCTCTTTCTGCTGGCTCAACTGGCTGGAAATGGAGTTGAACCGGTTGCTCAGCGTCTGGGCGTTCGTGAGCAGGATCTGGCGGGCCGAGGTATCGTTGGGGTTCGCCGAGGCGGTCTGCACAGCAGCGAAGAACGAACTGAGTACCGCCGACATGCCGGTGGTCTTGTCCGACAGGGTCTTGTCGACGGCACTGACTTGATCCAGGTAAGCCTTGGCATCGCTGTTGAGCGAGGTGCTGTTCTGGTAGGCGGTGTCCAGGTATTCGTTGTACACCCGGCGCACGTCGGCCAGGGTGGTACCGCTGCCGATGAACACGCCGCCATACTGGTTCGACGCATTTGCGCTCTGGGTGGTCTGCTGACGCGAATAACCCGCGGTATTGGCGTTGGCGATGTTGTTACTCAAGACCGACAACGATCCTTGAGCGGCGTTAAGCCCCGACATCCCGATATTGAGCAAACTCATGGTTCAGACCTTATAAATGAGTGGTCGCGCCCGCGGCAGCGTAATTCTGGTAACTGTTCATGGTTTTTGCGATCTGCGAAATCTTGCTGGCGTAGGCCGGGTCCGTGGCGTACCCGGCTTTTTGCAACTCGCGTACAAACTGTTCGGGGTTATCGGCCGATTTCACCACTTCTTTATAGCGATCATTGCTTTGCAGCAATGTCACGAGGTCATGGAAGCTGTCCTGGTAAGAATCGTAGGACCGGAACTGCGCCGTTTCCTTGACCATCGCCCCATCACGAAACTCGCTGGTGATTGCACGGGCCTGGCCGCCCTGCCAGCTCTGGCCGGCCTTGATGCCGAACAGGTTGTGGCTGCTGCTGCCATCTTCGGCGCGCATCACCGACTTGCCCCAACCGGTTTCCAGGGCGGCCTGGGCCACCAGGTACTTCGGATCGACGCCGATACGCGCGGCCGCCGCCTTGGCCATCGGCAACATGGTCGCGACAAACTCATCCTGGGAGCTGAACGCCTTCTTCACCGGTGCCAATGGCGGCTGGGCCACGGCGCGGCCGTAGACCTGCATGCGCCCGCTCGGCACGGCAAACGTGCGCGCGGTGCTGTTGACCACATTGTCGGCGGCCGCGCTGTTACGCAGCGGCGCCGCCTGGGCAACGGTGGTGGTGTCGGTGCTCGGCACGATACCGGCGAGCAGGCGATCGGTCAGCTTGCTCGGCAAGGCGATACGGCGCTGGTTCATCAGTGCGATGTCGTTGCTGTGGGCCGCTGCAGCGCCCGCCTGGGGCTCCGCCACGCGATAGGCCCACAGTGGACGCTGGCCATTGGAACGCCCCAGTGGGCCCTCGGCCTGGGTGCCGGCGGCAATTTGCGTCGGCACATCGACTTTCTTGACCGCCTCGGCCGCCGCCGGGCCCTGCAAGGTGGCCGCCTGGGCGTCCACCGGCTTGTTCTTCTGCATCTGGCGCATCAGCACATCGGCCAGGCCGATGCCGCCGCCTTCGCGGGACATGGAAACCGCCAGTTGCTGGTCGTACATTTCCTGGTACTGCTTGGCGGCCGGGGTGTTCATCGGGTTGTCCTTGCCCAGGGCCTCGGTGGCCGAGCGCATGGACTTGAGCATCTCGCTCAAGAACAGCGACTCGAATTCCTGCGCCACCTTGCGCATGTTGCCTTCGCTGTTCTTGTCGCCGACCTTCAGTTGGTTCAGGCGATTCAAGTCGGAATACGAACCCGAATCCGCCGTGCTGGTCAGGCCGCTGTTACGCATGTCCATGGCCATGGCCTTAAATCACGATCAGGTCGGCTTGCAACGCGCCGGCCTGCTTCAACGCTTCGAGGATCGCCATCAAGTCGCCTGGCGCTGCGCCCACCTGGTTCACCGCACGTACAATCTCATCCAGGGTCGTGCCCGGGCCGAACTTGAACATTGGCTTGGCTTCTTGCTGGGCATTCACTCGCGAGCGTGGCACCACCGCCGTCTGGCCATTGGACAACGGCCCAGGCTGGCTGACGATCGGGTCTTCGGTGATGGTCACGGTCAGGCTGCCGTGGGTCACCGCCGCCGGCGAGACCTTGACGTTCTGGCCGATCACGATGGTACCGGTACGCGAATTGATGATGACCTTGGCCACCGCCTGGCCCGGATCGACCTCCAGGTTTTCCAGGATCGACAGGTAGTCCACGCGCTGGCTGGGGTCCAGCGGCGCGGTGACGCGGATCGAGCCGCCGTCGATGGCCTGGGCCACGCCAGGGCCGAGCATGTCGTTGATCTTGTCGACTACACGCTTGGCGGTGGTGAAGTCCGAACGGTTGAGGTTCAAGGTCAGGCTGTTGCCCTGGTTGAAACCGCTCGGCACCGTACGTTCAACCGTAGCGCCACCCGGGATACGCCCGGCCGACGGCACGTTGACGGTGATCTTCGAACCGTCGCGACCTTCAGCATCAAACCCGCCCACCACCAGGTTGCCCTGGGCGATGGCGTAGACGTTGCCGTCGATACCTTTCAGCGGGGTCATCAGCAGGGTGCCGCCCCGCAGGCTTTTGGAGTTACCGATGGACGACACGGTGATGTCGACCACCTGGCCCGGCTTGGAAAACGCCGGCAAGTCGGCACTGATCGACACCGCCGCGACGTTCTTCAACTGCACGTTGCCCGAACCCGCCGGCACCTTGATGCCGAACTGCGACAGCATGTTGTTGAAGGTCTGCAGGGTGAACGGGGTCTGGGTGGTCTGGTCGCCCGTACCGTTGAGCCCCACCACTAGGCCGTAGCCGATCAACTGGTTGGAACGCACGCCAGAGATGCTGGCGATGTCTTTCAGGCGTTCGGCCTGGGCGACTGCGCTCAGACTCAGCAGGAGTGCCGCCGCCATCAGCTGTTTGAGTTTCAAAGTGGCCACCTAGAAAGGGAACAGCGGGCTAAGGAAGAAACGGTCGAACCAGCCCGGCTGACTCGCATCAGCGAACGAACCCGTACCCGAGTAGGTAATGCGTGCATCGGCAATGCGCGTCGAGGGCACAGTGTTGTCAGTCGCAATGTCATCGGCCCGCACCATCCCGGCAATACGCACCAACTCATCACCGGTATTGAGGGTCATCCACTTTTCACCGCGTACGGCGATGATGCCGTTGGGCAACACATCCGCGACGGTCACGGTGATCGAGCCGGTGAGGCTATTGCCCTGCCCTGCGGCGCTCTTGCCGTTGGTGGCACGGTTGCCGCTGTACCCTGCGTTGAGGCTCAAGTCGCCGCTGCCCAGCGGGTTATTGGTATTCGGTACGGCACCAAACAACGAGCTCAGCCCAATGCTGTTGGTGCTGGTCTTGTCCACCTGGGAGTTGGCGTTCTTGCTGGCCGTCGTTCTCTCGTTCAGGGTGATGGTGATGATGTCACCCACGCGGAACGCCTTGCGGTCGCTGTACAGGTTCTGTTCGAAACCGGCCTGGTAGATCGAGCCATTGTTGGCCGCCGCCGGCAACGGCGTGCGCGGCAACACCGGCGCGTAGTACGGGTCATTGGGTTTTGGCGTCGGGGCGACACAGCCCGCGAGCACGGCAATCCCACTCAATGCCAGAACGGAAACATAGCGATTCATGACCCTTACCTCACGGTGTTGCAGGCGCTCTCAGGAGCACCCCATAGACTTGATTACAGATTCTGCGTTACGAACGAAAGCATCTGGTCGGCGGTGGAAATCACCTTGGAGTTCATCTCGTAGGCGCGTTGAGTGGTGATCATGTTGACCATCTCTTCAACGGTGCTGACGTTGGAGGTTTCCAGGGTGCTTTGCAGCGTGGTGCCGAAACCGTTCAGGCCAGGGGTGCCGATTTGCGGCGCGCCGCTGGAAGCGGTTTCCAGGAACAGGTTGTTACCCATCGCCTGCAGGCCGGCCGGGTTGATGAAGTCGGCGGTTTGCAGGTTGCCGATCACTTGCGACGCCGGGTTACCGGCCACGGTGATCGACACGGTGCCGTCGTTGCCGACGGTGAAGGTCTGGGCGTTGTTCGGCACGACGATAGCCGGTTCCAGGGCGAAACCGTTGGCCGTCACGATCTGGCCATTGGAGTCCAGGTGGAAGGTACCGTCACGGGTGTAGGACGTGGTCCCATCCGGCTGCAGGATCTGGAAGAAACCTTTACCGTTGATGGCCATGTCCAGCGGCTGCCCGGTCTGCTGCAGGTTACCGGCGTTGAAGTTCTTCTGGGTGCCGACGATCTTCACACCGGTACCCAGTTGCAGACCCGACGGCAATTCGCTGTCCTGGGTCGACTGGGCGCCTGGCTGGCGCTTGATCTGATAGAGCAAGTCCTGGAACTCGGCGCGATCGCGTTTGAAACCCGTGGTCGACACGTTGGCCAAGTTGTTGGAAATGGTGGTCAGGTTGGTGTCCTGGGCGGACAGGCCTGTTTTGGCAACCCATAGAGCCGGAAGCATGCTGTTCTCCTTCGTGCGCCTGTTTGTTGGCGCTGCGCTGCAAAAATTGGTGGTCGGTCAATAACGGGGCTATCAGCTCATCGCCATTACGCGGGTCATGGCCTGGTCGTCTTCCTTGGCGCTGTTCATCATCTTGATGTGCAACTCGAACTGCTTGGAAAGCGCCAGGACCGCGGTCATTTCTTCCACGGCGTTGACGTTGCTCGCCTGCAGGAAACCCGAGGTCAGCGTGACGTTCGCATCGGCGACGGCCGGCTGGCCATCCTTGGTATGGATGGTGCCATCCAGGCCTTTATTCATATTCTTGAAATCGGGCTGGACCAGCTTGATGCGGTCCACTTCAGCCATCACCCGCGGGCCTTCGCCCATGGCGCGGATGCTGATAGTGCCGTCGGCGCCCACTTCGACTTTCTGCTGCGGCGGTACGGCGATCGGGCCACCGTTGCCCATGATCGGCATGCCGTTGCCGGCGCGCAGCACACCCAGCGCATCGACGTTCATGCTGGCACTGCGCACGTAGGCTTCACCGCCATCGGGGGTTTGCACCGCCATCCAGCCATTGCCGTTCACCGCCACATCCAGGTCGCGACCGGTCTCGATCATGGCGCCAGGGCTGAAGTCGGTCGCGGGACGTTCGGTCATGGCAAACGCACGCGCCGGAAAGCTGTCACCGAACACCGGCATCGAACGCGCCTGTTCCAGGTCGCGTTGGAAACCGTTGGTGGAAATGTTCGCCAAGTTGTTGGCATGGGCCTTCTGCGCCAGTGCATTCTGGCTGGCGCCGGTCATTGCCACATAAAGGTACTTGTCCACGCTCTTTCCTCTTTCTGACGCAGGCTTGCCGCCCACCGCTGTACTGATGAGGCTTAAGCAATTTGCGAACCAACTTTTAAAAACAGGGGAAAGTCCAGGCGGGCTGGGGTTTTCGGGCAGGCAGCAGGATTTGAAGGACTGGAGATAGTCGAAAAAACGGCGGACTTATGCCGCTTACGGCAAGTACCCGTCTTACGGGTGACAGAGAACCAATGCGGGGGGCGCAGTTGGTTATTTGTCCGCCTTGAGGATTTCGTAATCGCGCAACTTATTGGAGATGGTGGTGTGCGACACCCCCAGGCGTTTCCCCAACTGCCGGCTGCTGGGATGCTCGGCATACAGGCTCTCCAGCACCGCCTTCTCGAAGCGCCCGACGATCGCCTCCAAGCCGCCCTCCAGGGAAAAGTCGCCAAGGGGTTGGCGCACGCCGTAGTCCGGCAGGCGGATGTGTTCGACCTTGACCGTCCCGCCGTCACACAGCGATACCGCCTGGAACAGCACGTTTTCCAGCTGCCGCACATTCCCCGGCCAGTGGTAGTGGCTGAGCTTGTCCATGGCGGCAGGCGCCAGCCTGGGCAACGGGCAGCCGATCTGCCGGCTGGCCTGGTCGAGAAAGTGCTCGACCAGGGGCGCAAGGCCGTCGAGGCATTCGCGCAGGGGCGGGATATGCAAGGACAGCACGTTGAGGCGGTGATAGAGGTCCTGGCGGAATTCGCCACGGGCGCAGAGTTCGGAGAGGTCCACCTGGGTGGCGCAGATCACCCGTACATCCAGGTACACCTCTTCGTCACTGCCCACGCGCCGAAAACAGCCGTCCTGCAGGAAGCGCAGCAATTTCACCTGCAAGCGCGCGCTCATTTCCCCAACGCCATCGAGAAATAACGTACCGCCGGCCGTCAGCTCCAGCAGCCCGAGCTTGCCTTCGGCCCGCGCGCCTTCAAACGCGCCGGGACCGTAGCCGAACAATTCGGTCTCGGCCATCGACTCGGGCAACCCGGCGCAGTTCAGCGCCATCAACGGCGATTGCCCGCGCGGGCTGGCCAGGTGGCACGCGCGCGCCAACAACTCTTTGCCGGTGCCGGTTTCGCCTTCTATTAATAGAGGCGCATCCAACGGCGCCATGCGCCGGGCTTCACGCACCACGGCGGCCATGACCTTGGAGCTTTGGAAAATACTGTCGAAACCGCGCAGCTCCTGTTTGCGCACATTGTAGATACGCTCGCCCACGCGGTCGGCACGGTGCAGGGTCAACACGGCACCGGCCATGGCTTCGCTGTCGTCATGCTCGGAGGATTGCAGCGGTGCGATATCCGCCAGGAACACGTCACCCTTGACCTTGACCCGCAGGCCATTGATCCGCGATTTACTCGCGCGCACCAGTTCCGGCAAGTCGAAATCCTCGGCATAGCGCGACAGCGGAATGCCCGGCACCTCGTCCACCCGCACCCCGAGCAACTGCGCGGCCGCACGGTTGGCGGCGACGATGGAGCCGCCCATGTCGATGGACAGCACCGGAAACTCCAGGGCACCGAGCAGCGCATTGAGCTCCATATGCCGACGCTCACTGGGCATCAGCCCTACCCTTTTGACGCCAAACACCCCGGCAATCGCCTCGAACTGCGGGCGCAGCGCCTGGAATTGCATGTTCACCAGGTTCGGGCAGAACAGGTAAATGGCGTTGCCATGCTCGCCGCCCACCTCACCCTTGGCGACGTTGACGCCGTACTCCACCACCAGGTTGAGGATGTCCCGCAGGATGCCGATGCGGTTCTGGCAGTGCACTTTGATACGCATGAAAAGGCTCGAAAAGTGGGTAGGCGCCGCGTCTTTTTGTCGCTGGGCGCAGATAGTCGTCAAGATTATGTGACAGCCTGGGGGCTTTTCCCAGCCCAATACGCCAACCAGTCGCACTTCCGTAACGAATATTTTACGAAAACCAGTAATTTTTCCTACACAGCCGATGCTGAAGCCGATGGAATCTTGCCCCGCACGGCGTATCAATAGGCTCATCCCAGGACATAACAAGAACGAATGCCTAGCAGGAGAGCCGTATGAAGCAGACGCACTACGTGGCCCGCGAGCCCGATGCGCAAGGTTTTATCCACTACCCGGCGGAAGAGCACGCGGTGTGGAACACCCTGATCACCCGCCAATTGAAAGTGATCGAGGGCCGCGCGTGCCAGGAATACCTGGACGGCATCGACAAGCTCGGCCTGCCCCTGGATCGCATCCCGCAACTGGGTGAAATCAACCAGGTGCTGGCCTCGACCACCGGCTGGCAAGTCGCCCGCGTGCCGGCGCTGATCCCCTTCCAGACCTTCTTCGAATTGCTCTCCAACAAGCAGTTTCCGGTGGCGACCTTTATTCGTACCCGCGAAGAACTGGACTACCTGCAAGAGCCGGATATTTTCCACGAGATCTTTGGCCATTGCCCGCTGCTGACCAACCCCTGGTTCGCCGAGTTCACCCACACCTACGGCAAGCTCGGCCTCGCGGCCAGCAAGGAGCAACGGGTATACCTGGCGCGCCTGTACTGGATGACCATCGAGTTCGGCCTGGTGGACACCCCCGACGGTCGGCGTATCTACGGTGGCGGGATTTTGTCGTCGCCCAAGGAAAGTGTTTACTGCCTGTCCGACCAGCCTGAACATCAAGCCTTCGACCCGCTGGAAGCGATGCGCACGCCGTATCGCATCGACATCCTGCAACCGCTGTATTTCGTGCTGCCCAACCTCAAGCGCCTGTTCGAAGTGGCGCAGGAAGACATCATGGGCATGGTCGAGCGCGGCATGCAGCTTGGGTTGCATGCGCCGAAATTCCCGCCAAAACCCAAGGCCGCGTGAACCGTGGCTTTTAAGGCCAGGTGAGTCTGTTCCCCGGCCCCGCGTTGCTTTAGGGTGACGCCACTGACGACCGTTTTTAAACACTCGAATTCAGGACACCATCACATGACCACCTTGAACCAAGCCCACTGCGAAGCCTGCCGCGCCGATGCCCCGCAAGTCAGCGATGAAGAACTGCCGGTGCTGCTCAAGCAGATCCCCGACTGGAACATCGAAGTGCGCGATGGCGTGATGCAGCTGGAAAAGGTTTTCCTGTTCAAGAACTTCAAGTTCGCCCTGGCCTTTACCAACGCCATGGGTGAAATCTCCGAAGCCGAAGGCCATCACCCAGGCCTGCTCACCGAATGGGGCAAGGTCACCGTGACCTGGTGGAGCCACTCCATCAAGGGCCTGCACCGCAACGACTTCATCATGGCCGCGCGCACCGACGAAGTGGCCAAGGACGCCGAGGGCCGCAAGTAATGCATTTCGATGCCATAGGCCGGGTACCCGGCGACCCGATCCTCGGCTTGATGGACCTGTATGCCCAGGACGCCAACCCGAACAAGTTCGACCTTGGCGTGGGCGTCTATAAGGACGACCAGGGCCTGACGCCGATTCCCGCTTCGGTAAAGCGCGCCGAGCAGCGCCTGGTCGACACCCAGGCCACCAAGACCTATATCGGCGGCCACGGCGATGCAGCGTTCGGCAGCCTGATCAGCGAACTGGTGCTGGGCGCCGACTCCGCCCTGCTGCGCGAACACCGTGCCGGCGCCACTCAAACCCCAGGCGGCACCGGCGCCCTGCGCCTGAGCGCCGACTTTATCGCCCACAACCTGCCCGGCCGTGGCGTGTGGTTGAGCGACCCGACCTGGCCGATCCACGAAACCATCTTTGCCAAGGCCGGGCTCAAGGTCAGCCATTACCCCTACGTGGGCGCGGACAACCGCCTGGATGTGGCGGCGATGCTGGCAACCCTCTCCACCGTGCCCAAGGGCGACGTGGTCTTGCTGCACGCCTGCTGCCATAACCCGACCGGCTTCGACCTGTCCCAGGATGACTGGCGCCAGGTGCTGCACATCGTGCGCGAGCGCCAGTTGCTGCCGCTGATCGACTTCGCCTACCAGGGCTTTGGCGACGGCCTGGAGCAGGACGCCTGGGCGGTGCGCTTGTTGGCGGCTGAACTGCCGGAAGTATTGATCACCAGTTCGTGCTCGAAGAACTTCGGCCTGTACCGCGACCGGGTCGGCGCGCTGATCGTGTGTGCGGCGGATGCCGAGAAGCTGATGGATGTACGCAGCCAGCTGGCAAACACTGCGCGCAACCTGTGGTCGACGCCGCCGGACCATGGTGCGGCGGTGGTCGCGACCATCCTGGGGGATGCCGAGCTGAAAAAGCAGTGGAGCGAGGAAGTCGAAGCCATGCGTGCGCGAATCGCGCAGTTGCGTTCCGGACTGGTGGAGGCGTTGGCGCCCCATGGTCTATCGGAACGGTTTGCGCACATTGGGGCGCAACGCGGGATGTTTTCCTACACCGGTTTGAGTGCCGAACAGGTCAAGCAACTGCGCGAGAAGCACAGCGTGTATATGGTCAGTTCGGGACGGGCCAACGTGGCGGGGATCGATGCGACACGCCTGACGCTCCTGGCAGAAGCCATCGCCGACGTCTCCCACTGACGAAACCGGGACTGAAAATGTGGGAGGGGGCTTGCTCCCTCCCACATTTTGACCGAGCACACCCCTCAGCTGGCGACCATCTCGGCTTTCAGCAGCGCTTCTTTCGCCTGGGCATCCGCCAAGCGATACAACTCGATGCTCCCATCCCAGTGCTCGATCAACGCCGTGCACGACTCCACCCAATCCCCGCAGTTGAGGTAATCCACCTCGCCCACCTTGCGAATCTCCGCATGGTGGATATGCCCGCACACCACGCCATGCAACTCGCGCCGGGTCACTTCGTGGGCGATGGCTTCTTCAAAATCGCTGATAAAGCTCACGGCGGTTTTGACCTTGTGTTTCAGGTACGCCGACAAAGACCAGTAGCCATAGCCGTAGCGGGCGCGCCAGTGGTTCAACCAGCGGTTCAAGGTGAGGGTGAACTCGTAGGCCGAGTCGCCCAGGAACGCCAGCCAACGGTGGTAGCGGGTGATCACATCGAACTGGTCGCCGTGGATCACCAGCAGATGGCGACCGTCGGCCGTCACGTGCACCGCCTCATCCACCAACTGGATATTGCCCAGGATCAGCTTGGAGTAGCGGCGCAGGAACTCGTCGTGGTTGCCGGTCACGTAGATCACCTCGGTCCCGCGCTTGGCCATGGTCAGCAGGCGACGGATCACGTTGGTGTGGGCCTGGGGCCAATACATGCCGCCGCGCATTTTCCAGCCGTCGATGATATCGCCCACCAGGTAGACCTTATCGGCGTGGTAGCCCTTGAGGAACTGCGACAGGTGTTCGGCCTGGCAATCCCGGGTGCCCAGGTGCACGTCGGAAATCCACAGGGTACGAACCCGCTGCTTGCGGCTGGGCTTGGTGAACTCGGCACTGGTCATGGGCATCCCTCGACGCTGTTTTCGCGAGCTTGCACCCTGGCGATTAATAGCCCATGACAGTCGTGCGTCAGTCCGATGACAGCGCCCGCCGGCCGCGAAGCGTTGTAGACTGGCGCCCTGCCGCCCAGGAGACCGCGATGAGACCGTCGCTCACGCTACGCCACTACCTCGAAGCGCCCATCGCCCACAGCCATGACCATGCACAGTTGGTGTTCGGCCTGTCCGGCCACCTGGACCTGGAAGTCGACGGCCGTGGCAGCCAGGTGCGCGAAAGCAGCGTGATGGTGCTGCCCTTCTCCGCCCACCACGCCTGTGGCAGTCGCGATGGCAGCCGTTGCCTGGTGCTGGATGTGCCCACGGAGCATTGGCTCCTGCAATCCCTGGGCGAACACGCCGACGCCAGCCGCCGCCTGCTCGATCAACCGGCACGCCTGGCCCTGGATCCCCGGCAACACCAACTGGTGCAATGGCTGGCGCACGGCCCTGTGGATGATCCACTGATCGTCCAACAGGGTGCGGTGCTGTTGCTGGCCAGCCTCAATCATCCGCAGGCCCCGCAGGTGCCGGGCCGCCGCCTGCCGTATGCGGCATTCAATGCGCATATCGAGCGACACGTCGCCCATCCGTTGCAGGTCGCCGACCTGGCGCGTATCGCCGGCCTGTCGGTGGCGCGCCTGCATGCGCGCTTCATCGCCGAATGCGGGCAGACGCCCATGGATTACATCCGCAGCCGGCGCCTGCAACTGGCCCTGAACCTGCTACGCGAGACGCCGCTGCCCATCGGTGAAATCGCCGAGCGGGTGGGCTACACCTCACAAAGTGCCTTTGCCGCCGCTATGCTGCGTGAATTCGGCGCCTCTCCCGGCGCGTTGCGGCGCGCCCCATAGGGCGAGCCTTGCGCTAAAAATCGCGAGTCCCACGACAGACGCACACACCTGCACCCTCTAGACTGCGAACCTGTCACTCCCGTTGGTTCAAGGATCGCAATGACTCCCCGCTCAGCCCTCGGCGCCCTGCATATCGGCGCATTGATGTTTGGCCTCACCGGCGTATTCGGCAAGCTGGCGGCCGCCTCCCCGGCCATCATCGTCTTCGGTCGTGCCGCATTTGCCGTGATTGCCCTGGCAGTGTTTGCGCGCTTCGCCAGCAACGCCCCCTGGAAAACCCTGGCGCCGCAGGACTGGCGTCGCCTGCTGGTCAGCGGCGTGTTGCTGGCGGCGCATTGGGTGACGTTCTTCATTGCCGTCAAGGTCGCCGGCGTGGCCGTCGCCACGCTGGGGTTCACCGCATTCCCGGCGTTTACCGTGATCCTCGAAGGGCTGATCTTCCGCGAGCGTATTCGCGCCAATGAGATCGTGCTGGTGGCCCTGGTCACCGTTGGCCTGGTGCTGGTGACGCCGGACTTCAATCTCGCCAGCGAAGCCACGGGCGGCCTGCTTTGGGGAATTGTCTCGGGCTTGCTGTTCTCATTGTTGTCGCTGAACAACCGCGCCAGCTCCGGACGGATTCCCGCCGTGCAGGCAGCGCTGTGCCAGAACGTGGTGGTCGCGGTGTGCCTGCTGCCCGTGGCCGCGCCGGGGCTGGCGGACGTTCGCGCGCTGGACTGGTTGTGGATCGGCCTGCTTGGGGTGTTCTGCACCGGCCTGGCCCACAGCCTGTTTGTCGCCAGCCTCGCGGTGATCAAGGCACGCACCGCCTCGGTGGTGTTCGCCATGGAGCCGGTCTATGGCATCACGGTAGCCTGGCTGCTGTTTGCCGAAACCCCGACCCTGCGCATGTTGCTGGGCGGCGCGTTGATCATCGTCGCCATCGTGCTTTCCGGGCTGATGGGCAGCGCCAGCCAGGCCAAGCAGCCCGCTGCAACGGCCTGATCTATACTTTAAACATCCGCAACAGTCAGCCGTCGTTCAACGGATACAGACTCCTCGACGACAGCCATGGTGTTTTCTGCAGTTGCTGCACGCGAGTGGTCACTCCATCAACGCGATGCAGGGGTTTCATCATGGAAATGTTCATCAGCTTGTTGGTTCAGATCATCAGCGGTGCCGTCGGTGGCAATTTGGCCGGCATGACCAAACAAAGCCTGGGCACCGGGCTCAATACCATGCTGGGGGGTGTCGGCGGGCTCGTGCTGGGCCAGGTCGTAGCCGCGCTGACCGGCACATCGGGCGGCGAGGCGCTGGATGTGGCAGCAGTCGGCAGCAATATCGTCGGCGGCGGCGTGGGCGGCCTGGTGCTGACCTGGGTCGTGGGCTTCATCAAAAGCAAGATGGCCGCCAAATAGCGGCGCACTGAGGGGTCACCGCCCTGATGTAGCGGTGACCTTCATTGCGTACGGTCGTTGTGGCCCAGGTCGCGGTGTGGGTCGATCTGGTCGCGCACCCGTTGCTTGAGCACCTTGGCTTCAGGGAAGCCACCATCCGCCTTGCGCTCCCAGATCTGCACACCGTCGCAGGTGATCCGAAACGCACCGCCGGTGGCCGGCTCCAGCGCCACCCGGCCGAGGTCATCGGCAAACGTACTCAACAACTCCTGCGCCAGCCACGCGGCGCGCAGCAGCCACTGGCACTGGGTGCAATAGGTGATGACAATCTCGGGTTTGCTCAACGACATAATTTGAGAGGCTCCTGGCGTAACGGGCTCGGTGGATCGGATGGCTATAATACCGGCCTTTATCGCCCAGCCTCGAGATTCATGATGCGCCGCCTGTTGTCCTGCCTGTTCCTGTGCCTGCTCCCGCTTCTTGCCGACGCCGTTGAGACGCCCCGCCCCAAAATCGGCCTGGTGCTGTCCGGCGGTGCCGCCCGAGGCCTGGCCCATATCGGCGTGCTCAAGGCCCTGGAGGAACAGGGTATTCATATCGACGCGATTGCCGGCACCAGCATGGGCGCGGTGATTGGCGGGCTGTATGCGTCGGGCTACAAGATCGATGAGCTGGAAAAACTGGCCCTGGGCATCGACTGGCAACAGGCGCTGTCCGACGCACCGCCACGGGAAGACGTGCCGTTTCGACGCAAGCAGGATGACCGGGATTTCCTGGTCAAGCAGAAACTCAGCTTCCGCGATGACGGCAGCCTCGGCCTGCCCCTTGGCGTGATCCAGGGCCAGAACCTGGCGCTGTTGCTGGAAAGCATGTTCGCCCATACCAGCAACACGCGTAATTTCGACAAGCTGCCGATCCCCTTTCGCGCCGTGGCCACCGACATCACCACCGGCGAGAAAGTGGTATTCAGCAAGGGCCACCTGCCCCAGGTGATCCGCGCCAGCATGTCGATCCCGGCCGTGTTCGCGCCGGTGGAGCTGGATGGCCGCCTGCTGGTGGATGGCGGCATGACCGATAACATCCCACTGGATGTGGCGCGTGAGATGGGCGTGGACATCGCCATCGTGGTCGACATCGGCACCCCGCTGCGTTCACGCAAGCAACTGGCGACGGTGGTGGACGTGCTCAACCAGTCCATAACCCTGATGACCCGGCGCAACTCCGAAGAACAACTCAAGGCCCTGCAGCCCAAGGACGTCCTGATCCAGCCGCCGCTGGCCGCCTATGGCGTGACGGATTTCGGCCGCGCCAAGGACATGATCGATGCCGGCTACCGCGCCACCCGCGCCCTCGACGTTCGCCTGGCCCATTTGCGCCCCGCCGAGCCGATCGACCCGCAACTGGTGGCCGCGCGCACCCCGGGCGAACGCACCCCGGTGATCACCGCGATCAAGGTGGAGAACGACTCGAAGGTCAGCGACGACGTGATCCGCTACTACATCCGCCAACCGTTGGGCCAACCGCTGGAACTTGGCCGCCTGCAGACCGACATGGGCACCCTGTATGGCCTGGATTACTTCGAGCAGGTGCAATACCGCGTGGTGAAAAAGGGCCAGGACAACACCCTGGTGATCAGCGCGCGCGGCAAACGCAGCGGCACCGACTACCTGCGCCTGGGCCTGAACCTGTCGGACGATATGCGCGGCGACAGCGCCTTCAACCTCGGCGCCAGCTACCGCATGAACGGCATCAATCGCCTGGGCGCCGAGTGGCTGACGCGGGTGCAGATCGGTGATCGGCAGGAGCTTTACAGCGAGTTCTACCAGCCGATGGATACCGGTTCGCGCTACTTTGTCGCGCCGTATATCAGCGCCCAGGCACAGAACGTCGAGCTGATCCTGGACAACGACCCCATCTCCGAATACCGCCTGGAACGCTACGGTTTCGGCCTCAACGTGGGGCGGCAGATCGGCAACAGCGGCGAGATCCGCTTCGGTGTCGGCGAGGCCTGGGGCAAGGCGGATGTGCGCATCGGCGACCGCGACCTGCCAAGTGTGAGCTTCAGCGAAGGCTTCTATGAACTGAAGTATTCCTTCGACTCCCTGGATAACGTGTACTTCCCCCACAGCGGCGAGGACATTGGCCTGGCGTTTCGCGAATTCGAACCGGGGCTGGGCTCGGACCAGCGCTATCGACAATGGGAGTTCAAGCTGGACAAGGCCATGAGCCACGGTCCGGACACGCTGGTGCTGGGCGGGCGCTACGGGCGCACCCTGGATGATTCGGACGTGGTGATTTCCAGCTTCCTGCTGGGCGGTGCGCGGCAGTTATCGGGCTTCCGCCAGGATGCGATTTCCGGGCAGAACATCAGCTTGATGCGCGCGGTGTACTACCGCCGGCTGACACCGCGCTCCTATCTGCCGCTGGATTTCCCGCTGTACCTGGGCGCGTCCCTGGAACGGGGCCGGGCGTGGAACAACGACAATGAGTTCGACAGCGGCTATATCAACGCCGCGAGTATTTTCCTCGGGTTTGATACGCCGCTGGGGCCGCTGAATTTCAGCTATGGGTTCAACGATGATAATCAGAAGGCGGTGTACCTGAACCTCGGGCAAACCTTCTAACCCTTGCTACAGGGCTCGGATCAGGATTTTTCCAGGTTTGCCAGGATGTGCCCATGCACCCGCATGCAGACACGCATATCTTCTTCGTCAATGCCCACAAACAGCTCGTGACGCAATGCCGTGGCGATCGTCTCGATCTGCTCGATCAACGGCTTGGCGGTGTCACACAGCAGGATGCGCTTGGCGCGACGGTCCTCCACCACGGCTTGGCGTTGCACCAGGCCCTGGCCTTCGAGGCTGTCGAGCAACCGGGCCAGGGTCGGCCCTTCTACGCCGACGCTTTGCGCCAACTCACGCTGGGTGGGGGCCTCTTCAAAACGGGCCAGGTGCAGCAGCACCAGCCAGCGCGCCTGGGACAGGCCCAACCCGGCCAAACGGCGGTCGAGCTCGGCGCGCCAACCTCGGGACATTTGCGCCAGCTGCATGCCAAAACGGTGTTGATCGGTTAACGGCATAAAAAACTCATGGTTTAGACTGAAAATAAAGTATGGCTAATTATTAGTCAGCTAAGCATGAGCCATGTCACTAGGCAAGAGTTGCTATGTACTGATTCGTTACATTGTCGTAATTGGCACACTAAATTTCGAATTCAGACTGCAAAGCGGCCCGCACGCAGTACAAAACCCCTTCAGGAACACGCCCGGTAAACAGCGGTGCAATCTCCGCAACCGGTGGCAATTCGCCTTCTCCGTCCAGGAATGCATCCTGGATTTCGCCGAGCAAATCTTCCGGCAAATCAAGGGCCTGCTCCAATGACAACTGCTGCTTGCCGATGGCTTCGGCCAGCAAGGTATAGACGTTTTTCTCCGTGCATTGCAGCTGGCCGGCGATCTGGATCGGGGTCATGCCGGCGCGGGCCAGGCTGATCAGCTCATGGCGAATATCGGCGATTTCCTTCGGCGCTTCGGCCTGGCCACCGAGCACTTCGAGGAACGCCTGGCCGTAGCGCTCCAGCTTGCGCGCACCGACGCCGCTGACCCGCGCCATTTCGGCCATGGTGGTGGGCTGCTCGCGCAGCATTTCCAGCAAGGTGGAGTCGGGGAAAATAACGTACGGCGGCACGCTGTGTTCCTGGGCCAGTTTGCGTCGCAGGGTACGCAGGGCTTCCCACTGTTCGCGCTCCTCGCCTCGTACAAGCTGGCTGGCCTGGCTGGTGCTGGTCTTGGCGGTGGTTTGCGGCTTGAGGTCGCGGCGCAGCTCCAGGCTCACCTCGCCCTTGAGCAGCGGCCGGCAGCTGTCGTTCAGGCGCAGGCCGCCGTACCCTTCGATATCGATGTCCACCAGGCCACGCGCGACCATCTGCCGGAACAGCGAACGCCACTCGCCTTCGGCACGGGCCTTGCCGACGCCGTAGACCGAGAGTTTCTCATGGCCGAAGCTGCGCACTTTTTCGTTGTCCTTGCCCAGCAATACATCCACCAGATGACCGACGCCATAACGCTGGCCGGTGCGGTAGATCGTCGACAGTGCCTGGCGCGCGGGCTCGGTGGCGTCCCAGGTCTGCACCCCATCGATGCAGTTATCGCAGTGACCGCACGGTTGCGGCATGTCCTCGTCGAAGTAGGCCAGCAAGGTCTGGCGGCGGCAGCGGGTCTCTTCACACAACGAGAGCATCGCGTCGAGCTTGTGCTGCTCCAGGCGCTTGTGGCGCTCATCGCCTTCGGAGTTCTGCAGCATCTGCTTGAGCATCACCACATCCTGCAGGCCGTAGACCATCCAGGCATCCGCCGGCAGGCCATCACGGCCGGCACGCCCGGTCTCCTGGTAATAGGCCTCGAGGGACTTGGGCAGGTCCATATGGGCGACGAAGCGCACGTTGGATTTGTCGATGCCCATGCCGAACGCGATGGTGGCCACCATGATCAGGCCTTCCTCGTTGAGGAAGCGCTTCTGGTGGGCAGCGCGCGTTTCGTTGGGCAGGCCGGCGTGGTACGGCAGCGCCGGGTAACCCTGTTCGCAGAGGAACGCGGCCACTTCATCGACCTTCTTGCGCGACAGGCAATAGACAATGCCCGCATCGCTGCGCCGCTCGGAGAGAAACGCCAGCAACTGCTTGCGCGGCTGCTCCTTGGGCACGATGCGGTAGAAAATATTCGGCCGGTCGAAGCTCGACAGGAAACGCTCAGCGTTCTGCAGGTGCAGACGCTCGACGATTTCTTCACGGGTGCGCTTGTCGGCCGTGGCGGTCAGGGCGATACGCGGAACGTCCGGGAACAGCTCCGCCAGTTGACCGAGCTGCAAATATTCGCGGCGGAAATCATGCCCCCATTGCGATACGCAGTGGGCTTCGTCGATGGCGAACAGGGCAATTTCCAGGCTCTGCAAAAACGCCAGCATGCGCGGCTGCACCAGGCGCTCAGGTGCCAGGTAAAGCATCTTCACTTCACCGCGCTTGATCCGCGCGGCCAGGTCGCGTTGCTGCTCGGCACTGAGGGTGGAGTTCAAGGCGGCGGCGGCAACGCCGAGTTCTTCCAGGGTCGCAACCTGGTCGTCCATCAACGCGATCAGGGGCGACACCACCACTGCCAGCCCGTTGCGCAACAACGCCGGCACCTGGAAGCACAACGACTTGCCACCACCGGTAGGCATCAGGACCAGGGCATCACCGCCCTTGGCCACGCGCTCAATGATCGCACCCTGGCGGCCACGAAAACTGTCGTAGCCGAAGATGTCCTTGAGGACGCGTTGAGCCTGATCGAGCATGTATAACTCCAACAAAATAGTGCCGAAATCCCTCTGTACAGGCTGGTCGAAAAAATGCGGGCTCACGGAAAATAATCCGTAAGCGAAGTTTTCTCGACCTGGCGCTTGGCCTGCAAGGGCATCACAAAACGCGGCAGTATACCCGAGCGTCATCCGGCAAAGGGTGCCGCTGACGAATTGCAGCCCGTCTCTAAAACCTGGCAAATATGCATGCCGACTGGCTTGGGCGCGCAAGAAAGCCTAGAATTCAGCATCGTTTATTCCCAAGGTAGTCCTTCAATGTCCTTCGCTGAGCAACTAACCCGCCTGCAAGCCTTCCTCGACGCCGATGAGCTGCATGACGAGGCGCTGGACTACGTGGCCGCCCACGGCTACCTGACCGCCCTGTCGATCTGCTCCGAGGTCGTTCCCGACCGTGAATGGATCGACGCACTGTTCGCCGAAGAGCCGCACTACGCCGACGCCGCCCAGCGCGAAGAAATCGAATCCACCCTGCTGGCCCTCAAGGCCCACATCTCTCGCCAACTGGCCTCCGATGAAGAGTTCGAGTTGCCGTGCGAGCTGGACCTGGGCGAGGAGCCGGACGACTCCGACCTGCGCGGCTGGTGCATCGGCTTCATGGAAGGTGTGTTCCTGCGTGAAGCCGCCTGGTTCGAAACCGCCGAGGAAGAAGTCAGTGAAATGCTCTTGCCGATCATGGTCGGTTCGGGGCTGTTCGAGGAAGAAGCTGAATTTTCCGACATCGCCGCCGACGCCAACCTGATGGACGACATGATCGTACAGATCCCGGAAGCCCTGACCGCCCTGTACCTGCTGTGCAATGCGCCTGACGAAAAACCGGCGATCCTCAAGCCACGCCACCACTGAGTCGCTTGCCCGTGACACCCATGGGCAATCGCTCTCTGCTCCTGCGCTACGTGCTGCTGGCCATCGGCTGGCTGAGCGTAGCGTTGGGAGTAATCGGTATTTTCCTGCCGGTATTGCCGACCACCCCCTTCCTCCTGCTCGCCGCCGCCTGCTTCGCTCGCAGCTCCCCGCGCTTCTACCAGTGGCTGGTGGAACACCCGCGCCTGGGCCCCTGGATTCGTGACTACCTGGACGGCAACGGCATCCCGCTCAAGGGCAAGGTCTACGCCATCGGCCTGATGTGGCTGAGTATCGGTTTTTCCTGCTACCTGGTGCCGTTGCCATGGGCACGTGGCTTCATGCTGACCAGCGCCGTGCTGGTGACAATCTACATCCTGCGCCAGAAAACCTTGCCACCGCGCTGAGCGCCCCCTGCGACATTAGATCCCACACGACCTTGGTCGACACTGACTAACCCCAGGCATCATGCGAGACTGTCCAACCGGGCCTGGAATGCCTGGGTGTTCTCATGCTCGGAGTTACCATGACGCTGTCCAGCGGGCTGATCGCCGCCGTTGCCCTGGCCTATATGGCCATTATGTTTGCCATCGCCTTCTACGGTGACCGCCGCCGTGCGCCGCTGCCGCCGCGCATGCGTGCCTGGGTCTATAGCCTGTCGCTGGCCGTCTACTGCACCAGCTGGACCTTCTTCGGCGCCGTAGGCCAGGCCGCCGAACAACTGTGGGCGTTCTTACCGATCTACCTGGGACCGGTGCTGTTGCTGGTGTTGGCACCCTGGGTCCTGCAGAAGATGATCCTGATCAGCAAGCAGGAAAACATCACCTCCATCGCCGACTTCATCGCCGCACGCTATGGCAAATCCCAGTCCCTGGCGGTGGTGGTCGCGCTGATCTGCCTGGTGGGCGTGCTGCCTTATATCGCCCTGCAACTCAAAGGCATCGTGCTGGGGGTCAACCTGCTGATTGGCGCAGGTGCCGACACCACCGGCACCCGCGCGCAAGACACCGCCTTGATCGTGTCCCTGGTGCTGGCGTTGTTCACCATTGTGTTCGGTACCCGCAACCTCGACGCCACCGAACACCACCGCGGCATGGTGCTGGCGATTGCGTTTGAATCGTTGGTGAAGCTGTTCGCCTTTCTCGCGGTCGGGGCGTTCGTGACCTACGGCCTGTACGACGGTTTCGGCGACCTGTTCAGCCAGGCGATGCTCGCGCCACGCCTGGAGGAATACTGGAAGGAAACCATCAACTGGCCGTCGATGGTGGTGCAGACCGGCGTCGCCATGATGGCGATCATCTGCTTGCCCCGGCAGTTCCATGTGACGGTCGTCGAGAACATCGACCCCCAGGATCTGCGCCTGGCCAAGTGGGTGTTTCCGGCCTACCTGATCCTCGCCGCGCTGTTTGTCGTGCCGATCGCCTTGGGCGGCAAAATGATGCTGCCCGGCTCGGTGCTGCCGGATTCCTACGTGATCAGCCTGCCCATGGCCGAAGCCCATCCGGCCCTCGCCGTGCTGGCGTTTATCGGCGGTGCGTCGGCGGCCACCGGCATGGTGATCGTGGCGAGCATCGCCTTGTCGACCATGGTCTCCAACGACATGCTGCTGCCCTGGCTGCTGCGCCGCTCCAGCGCCGAGCGACCGTTCGAAGTGTTCCGCCACTGGATGCTGTCGGTGCGCCGGGTCAGCATCGTGATCATCCTGCTGCTGGCGTATGTCAGCTACCGCCTGCTGGGCTCCACCGCGAGCCTGGCGACCATCGGCCAGATCGCGTTTGCCGCGGTGACTCAACTGGCCCCGGCCATGCTTGGCGCACTGTATTGGAAGCAAGCCAACCGACGCGGTGTATTTGCGGGGCTGGCGGCGGGTACGTTCCTGTGGTTCTACACCTTGGTCCTGCCGGTTACCGCGAAAAGCCTGGGTTGGTCCCTCGCCATTTTCCCGGGGCTGACGTGGATGCATTCGCACCCGCTCGGTTTGTCCGTCACCTCCCTGACCTTGGGCACCGTGTTCTCCCTGGCGGGTAACTTCACGCTGTTCGTATGGGTATCGATGCTGTCGCGCACGCGCGTGTCGGAACACTGGCAAGCCGGGCGTTTTATCGGCCAGGAAATCAGCCCGCGCGCCAACGCTCGCTCGATGCTGTCGGTACAGATCAGCGACCTGCTCAGCCTGGCTGCGCGGTTTGTCGGCGAAGAACGGGCCCAGCAGAGTTTTATCCGCTTCGCCTATCGCCAGGGCAAAGGCTTTAACCCCAACCAGAATGCCGACAACGACTGGATCGCCCACACCGAGCGATTGCTGGCCGGTGTGCTCGGCGCATCCTCGACCCGGGCCGTGGTGAAAGCGGCGATCGAAGGGCGGGAAATGCAGCTCGAGGACGTCGTACGTATCGCCGACGAAGCCTCGGAAGTGCTGCAATTCAATCGCGCCTTGCTGCAGGGCGCCATCGAGAACATCACCCAGGGCATCAGTGTGGTGGACCAGTCCCTCAAGCTGGTGGCCTGGAACCGGCGTTACCTGGAGTTGTTCAATTACCCGGACGGGCTGATCAGCGTAGGCCGACCGATTGCCGACATCATCCGCTACAACGCCGAGCGCGGCCTGTGCGGACCGGGCGAAGCCGAGGTCCACGTGGCACGCCGCCTGCACTGGATGCGCCAGGGCCGCGCGCATACCTCAGAGCGGCTGTTCCCGAATGGGCGGGTGATCGAGCTGATCGGCAACCCGATGCCCGGCGGCGGCTTCGTCATGAGCTTCACCGACATTACCGCGTTCCGCGAGGCCGAGCAGGCACTTACCGAGGCCAACGAAGGCCTCGAGCAACGGGTGACTGAGCGCACCCACGAACTGTCGCAGCTCAATGTGGCGCTCACCGATGCCAAGGGCGTTGCCGAGTCCGCCAGCCAGTCAAAGACCCGCTTCCTCGCGGCCGTCAGCCATGACCTGATGCAACCGCTGAACGCCGCCCGGCTGTTCTCCGCCGCCCTTTCCCACCAGAACGACGGCCTGTCCAGCGAAGCCCGGCAACTGGTACAGCACCTGGACAGCTCGCTGCGTTCGGCCGAAGACCTGATCAGCGACCTGCTGGATATCTCGCGCCTGGAAAACGGCAAGATCAACCCGCAGCGCCAGCCCTTTGTGCTCAACGAACTGTTCGACACCCTCGGCGCGGAATTCAAGGCCCTGGCCCAGGAACAAGGCCTGCGTTTTCGCCTGCGCGGCAGCCGCTTGCGCGTGGACAGTGACATCAAGTTGCTGCGGCGGATCCTGCAGAATTTCCTGACTAACGCTTTCCGGTATGCCGACGGCCCGGTGCTGCTGGGCGTACGTCGGCGCAAGGGCGAGCTGTGCCTGGAAGTCTGGGACCGAGGCCCTGGCATCCCGTTGGATAAACAGAAGGTGATCTTCGAAGAGTTCAAGCGCCTGGACAGCCACCAGACCCGCGCCGAGAAAGGCCTGGGCCTGGGCCTGGCGATTGCCGACGGCCTGTGCCGGGTGCTGGGCCATCGCTTGAGCGTACGCTCCTGGCCGGGCAAGGGCAGCGTGTTCAGCGTGCGTGTGCCGCTGGCACGCAACCAGGCCAGCCCGCAGGCCAAGCCTGCCCAGGAGAACGGCCTGCCGTTAAGCGGCGCGCAAGTGCTCTGCGTGGATAACGAAGAGAGCATCCTGATCGGTATGCGCAGCCTGCTGACACGCTGGGGCTGTGAAGTGTGGACCGCCACCGACCAGGCGCAATGTGCGGCGCTGCTGGAGCAAGGCGTACGCCCGCAACTGGCGCTGGTGGATTACCACCTCGACCACGGCGAGACCGGCACCGAGCTCATGGGCTGGCTGCGGGCGCAAATGGCGGAGCCGATTCCCGGCGTGGTCATCAGTGCCGACGGCCGCCCGGAGATGGTGGCAGAGGTGCACGCGGCAGGGTTGGATTACCTCGCCAAACCGGTGAAACCCGCCGCGCTGCGGGCGTTGCTGAGTCGACACTTACCGCTATAAACCGGATGTACTCAGGGGCTTGCCCGCTTCCACCTTTCGGATTGTGTTTATTCGGGAAGGTGCGCCACGCCGTCGGCGTCGGTCATCGCCCGCTCCAGCAAATCCGCCGGCAGGCTTTTGCTGGCACGCGCACCGAGCAACTTTAATTGCTCGGTGCGACTGACCAGGTTTCCGCGCCCATCTGTCAGCTTGTTCCGCGCCGCGCTGTAAGCCTTGTCCAATTGCTGTAGACGATTGCCCACTTCGTCCAGGTCCTGGATAAACAGCACGAACTTGTCGTACAGCCACCCGGCGCGTTCGGCGATTTCGCGGGCGTTCTGGCTTTGACGCTCTTGCTTCCAGAGACTGTCGATCACCCGCAGGGTGGCGAGCAGCGTCGTTGGGCTGACGATCACGATATGCCGGTCGAAGGCCTCTTGGAACAGATTCGGTTCGGCCTGCAAGGCCGCGGAAAAAGCGGCTTCGATCGGTACGAACAACAACACGAAATCCAGGCTGTGCAGGCCTTCCAGGCGTTTGTAATCCTTGCCGGCCAAGCCTTTGACGTGATTGCGCAGCGACAGTACGTGCTGCTTCAAGGCTGCCTGGCCGATCACCTCGTCATCGGCCGCGACATACTGCTGGTACGCGGTGAGGCTGACCTTGGAATCCACCACCACCTGCTTGTCGCCGGGCAGCATGATCAGCACATCCGGTTGGAAGCGCTCACCGTCCGGGCCCTTCAAGCTGACCTGGGTCTGGTACTCGCGGCCCTTCTCCAGGCCGGCGTGTTCCAGCACGCGTTCGAGGATCAACTCACCCCAGTTGCCCTGGGTTTTCTGGCCCTTGAGGGCGCGGGTCAGGTTGGTGGCTTCGTCTGACAGACGCAGGTTCAGCTGCTGCAGGCGTTCAAGCTCCTTGGCCAGGGAAAAGCGCTCGCGAGCCTCGTTCTGATAGCTCTCTTCCACGCGTTTTTCGAAGGACTGGATGCGTTCCTTCAAGGGATCGAGCAACTGGCCAAGGCGCTCCTGGCTGGTCTCGGCAAAGCGCTGCTCACGCTCATCGAAGATCTTGCCGGCCAGCTCAGCGAATTGCGCACGCAACTCGTCCCGCGAGCCCTGCAGGTCGGCGAGGCGCTGCTGATGGCTTTCCTGCTGCTCGCGCAGTTCGGCGCGCAAGGCGGCCGACAATGCGTCGAGGCGGCGTAATTCGGTTTCCTTGGCGCTGCGGTCAAGGTTCCAGGCGTGGGCGGCGTCGCGGGCGTTGTCGCGGTCGATCTGCAACAGCTCGACCTCGCGGCGCACTGCAGCCAGGTCCGCTTGCTTGGCGGCGTTGGCCTGGCTCAGATCGCTGATTTCATCACGACTGGCATCCAGTTGAGCGGCGAGGCCCTCCTGGGCCAGTTGCGCAGTGGCCAGGCGCTCTTCGAGCAGTTCCCAACCGGTGGTCCGCGCGGTCAACCGCCGCTGAATCTGCCAGCACACCGCCAATAAAGGCACTGCGGCGCCAGCCAGGCCCAGGGCAACACTGGTCCAGTCAAAAACCATAGCCATTTCTGCCATCACCGAAAAGGAGCAAGGTTAACCAAGCGTAGAGCGTGAGGACAGCTCAGTCTTCGACCTGACCCAGTTCCCGTTGGGCACGGCGGTCACCGGCACGGGCGGCCAGGCGCAGCAGATCGTGGCCGATGCGGCGGTCGCGGGCGTTGCCGCACTCGCGGCACATCAATTGGCCCAGACGGCTTTGCGCAGCCACTACGCCCTCACGGGCCGGCTGCTTGAGCAAGCGCCCGGCGAAGTGTTTGACGTTGGTGCTATGCCCCAGGCGTGGGCTGTCGAGCAACCACAGGGCGACTTTCAAGGAAAAACGCTTGGGTGCGGTAACAGTCTGGGGGGTGTCGGTAACAGAAGGTGATACTGAGCGAAACTTCATAAAGCACTGTGGGACAGAACGGAAGGCGCGCCACTCTACTCTTTTTTTCGCACAGGTAAAGCTGAAAAAACCCGGCACGCCCGTTCTAGAGCAAGCGCTCGGGACAATCCACAGAAGCTGTGGATAACTCAGTGGACAACCAGCCTTTAACTCGCGCAAAGGCCCATGGAACGGGGCCCGCAGTCAAACTGACGATTTTTTCACCAATAAAAAAAAGCCAGATTTTTCATTGACTTAAATTTCCATTGCAGGCAAATGGCAGCCCTGTCCAGCGATTGACAGCCTGGTTACACACGCCGCAACTAATGTGCACAAGTACCGACCCGATGGTTATATCCCCGGCTTTTTTTGAAGCGATAGCCCTCAAAAATGTTACCGCCGAGGCAAAACAGGGACTTTTCAAATCTTTGCCAGCTCGCCACACTGCCCGACGGACAACACAACGCTGAGTGGGCCGATGAAAGGAATGCTGTTATTCGCCGTGTTGTTACTCGCCATCTGCGCCATTTCATTAGGGATCAATGTCGCGCTGCCATCCCCGGATGGGGCGTTGTTTGCCATCGCCATCCTGCTATCGGCCGCGTTCACCGCCGTGAGCTTGTGCATCGAGCTGGGTGAAGGGCGTATCGACGACATGGGCGATGTGATGAAGATGGTCGAGACCGGCCAATCCTTGCGCCTGACCCTGGCCGCCTATGGGTTGGGTTGTTCCCTGGCCGCCGCCGTCACGGTGCTGGTGTATCGCGGCCTGCTGGGCGGCTGATTGAAGTTTTTTGATTAACGCGCTTCCATTGCCTGTTTCAATCCGTTACTATCCGCAGCGTTAGTACCAAGCTGAAAGTCAATTCTGGTCGAACAACTCCCCTGAACAACACGGGATCGACCACCTCGATGGTTTCCAGGTATCACTTGCGACGACACTGCCTTTGAACAAGCAAAGGGTGCCGCGAAGTTTTCATACTCTGACCGAACCAACCTGCAAATTGATCAGGATCTTCACCCCGGGCCCAGAACCTTTGCCCTTGTTGTGTTGCCTGCCCTCCTAAGTACCTACCTGCCAGCCCAAGCGCGCCTAACTTAATCAGCGCTTCAAACTGGCTGCTTTGTTCCAGTCGGGTTCTTCGTTTGATCAATGGTGATCAACGTTACTGGAACGTTTTAACGTTGCACGGTTCTTATCCGTGTCATTTGTAGGAACACCAATAATATGTCCGCTATCCACACTCAGGATGCCATTCGCACCCTCACCAACGCTTTTGCCCCAATGAACTGCCTGATCATGGCCGCTCGCAAAGGCTGCTTCAGCTTCACCCTGGTCAACGAACATGGCATCGCCCGTCACAGCGAACGCCTGTACCCCGATCAATACTCCAGCGCTGAACCGCTGCAGGCCGTGATCGAGCGTACCCGTCAGGCACTGGTTGCCTGATCGACCCGAGTCGCTGAAACACAAAAAACCCTGTTTAAAACACAGGGTTTTTTATTGCCCGTCATTCTTGCCTCGAGTATTTGCACTAAGTTCAAATCGATATAAACGTTATAACTGGTTGAAGAAGATGTTTTAAAAACAGTCCTTTACCTCATGAATATGACACTACACTTCAACTCAAGCGGCATGATCCGCTTCCGACGAGCCTGAGAGCCGATCCACTGCTGCCAAGCCCCCTTTCTCAGGGCTCGTCGACCCTTTTCACGGATTGAGGCATGTATGGGTATCGCAGCCAGTGAATTGTGTCGTTATGTGATCCGGCCGACGCTGACGTACCTCGGCCAGCAGAGCCCCACGGCTGAGTCACTGCTGCTGGGTATCGCCGCCAGCCAGTCGGAATTGGGTTCTGCCCTGCATGATCGACGCGGCCACGGCCTGTACAGCATCACCGAACCTCGCCATCGCGCCTTGTGGGATAACTACCTGGCGCTCGACCCCGAGCGTGCCAGCCTGGTACGCGGGCTCGCCAGCCAACACGCCTTTCTCAGTGCGCCCCAACTGGAGCTCACCGTAAACCTGCGTTATGCCACGGCCATCGCCTGGCTCCTGGTCGAACAACACAGCCCCGCCCTGCCACCAGCCGGTGATGTTTTAGCCATGGCGCGTATCTGGAAAGAAATATTTCATCCTCAAGGAAGGCTGCGGGATTTCGCCCAGGCCTGGCAAACCTGTGTTTCGCCCTTGAATCACGCGACCTGCTGACCGGGCAATTTGCAAGATTCGGCAAAAAAGCCGAATTTTGGTCGGATTGTCCTACAAAACCGCTCTATCTCCTGCATTACAGCCTATAGCGCGATGTTAATTTTATTGATACTTTCCGCTGCGGTGATCACCACGGAGTTCTAATAATGAAAAAAGTAATGCTCAAGACCACACTTAGCCTCGCCGTTGCCATGGCATCCTCCCAACTGTTCGCAAGCGGTTTCGCACTGAACGAACAGAGTGTCAGCGGGATGGGTACGGGTTTCGCAGGCCGCTCTTCTTCTGCCGATGATGCAAGCACTGTCTACGGTAACCCTGCCGGTATGTCGCGCCTGAATGGCCAGCAAATCACCGGCGGTGTTGCGGCTATCGATGCCTCTACCGACATCAGCAATACCGGTGGCAACTCTCGCGGCTCCAACAAAGGTGACATGGTTCCGTTCACCGCGGTGCCATTCGGTTTCTACACCAATAAACTCAACGATCAGTGGGCCGTCGGCTTCGGTGTATACGCACCGTTCGGCCTGGTGACCGACTATGAAAACGGCTTCCAGGGCCGTGGTTTCGGCAGCAAGAGCGAAGTGAAGGTCATGACCTTCCAGCCCACTGTCAGCTACGCGTTCAACGACCGTGTATCCATCGGTTTCGGCCCGACCATCAACCGGATTTCCGGTGTGCTCGAGTCGGACAGGACCCTCAGCCCGCTTGCTTCCGATACCAACGTCAAAATCAAGGGTGACGATACCGCCCTGGGTTTCAACGTCGGCGTATTGGTCCAGGCCACCGACACCACTCGCGTGGGCCTGACCTACCACTCGAAGGTCAAATACAAGCTGGAAGGCCACACCACCGTCAGCGGCCCAGCGGCCACTCAGCCGTTCCTGCGTAACAACCGTTACGACGCCTCGCTGAAAATCGACACCCCAGAGTCCTACGACCTGTCGGTCACCCAAGACCTGACCGACGCTTGGAAACTCTATGGCGGTGCAACCTGGACGCGTTGGAGTCGCCTGAAAGAGATCACCGTCAACAACGAAGGCGTAACGGCTGCCGGCGGCGTACTGGCGCCAAGCCAACTCGGTTCCATCACCGAAGAACAAAACTGGCATGACACCTGGGCCTACGCCGTGGGTACCTCGTATCAGTTGACCAAGCAAGTCGTGCTGCGTACCGGCCTGACCTTCGACCAATCCCCGGCCAACAACACCGATCGTTCGCCGCGCATCCCGACGGGCGACCGTACGATCTTCAGCGTGGGCCTGGGCTACAAAGTCATGGATAACATGACCGTCGACCTGGCGTATTCGTACCTGAAAGAAGAAGACGTCAAGATCAACCAGACGGCTAACGCCCCGTCGACAGCCAGTTACCGCGCCAAATACGAAAACAGTGCCAACGGTTTCGGCCTGGGCATGACCTACACCTTCTGATCCGGATGGGTGTAAAAAAGCCCCGCTCTCCCGCAAGGGAGGCGGGGCTTTTCAGTGCCCGATAATCAGGGTTTGGACGCTATGGCCTGCTCCACCGCCTTGATCAGGTCGGGACTGTCCGGCTTGGTCAGGCTGGAGAAATCGGCAATCACCTTGCCCTGGCGGTCGACCACGTACTTGTAGAAATTCCACTTCGGCGCATTGCTCTGCTGCGCCAATACCTTGAACAGGTGCACCGCGTCCGGACCCTTGACCTTCTGCGGCTCGGTCATGGTGAAGGTCACGCCGTAGTTCACGTAGCAGACCTTGGCGGTTTCTTCGCCGGTCTTGGCTTCCTGCTTGAAGTCATCGGATGGCACGCCGATCACCTCCAACCCTTCATCCTTGTAGCGCTGATACAACGCTTCGAGGCCTTTGAATTGCGGCGCGAACCCGCAAAAGCTCGCCGTGTTGACGATCACCAGGGGCTTGCCGGCAAAACGTTGGCACAGGTCGATGGATTCCTTGGCGCGCAACTTGGGCAGTTGCCCCTCCAGCAACGGCGGGCAATCGGCAGCCAACGCCACACCGCCAAAAGCAGCCATCAGCACAGGTACAGCCAGCCAGCGCATCTGCATGTCGAAAAGTCCTTTAAAAAGTTCAGACACCGAACTTAACAGATCGACATACCCAGTTGCATCAACGCCAGGCCACCGCGCTGCCAGCCCCACCAGGCCAGGGCCAGCAACAGCGCGGTCGCGGCTGCCCCGCCGAACCAATACCAGGTCGAACTCATGCCGCCTCCATCTGCGCCTGCAATCGCGCCACCGGCCGCTCACGCACCGGCCAATTCAGGGCTGCGGCGAGCACGCTCAACAGGATCGCCACTTGCCAGATCAGATCGTAGTTACCGGTTCGATCATAGACCACTCCGCCCAACCAGCCGCCAAGGAACGAGCCAAGCTGGTGGAAAAGGAACACGATCCCACCGAGCATGGACAGGTTTCGCACTCCGAACAACGTGGCGACCGTGCCGTTGGTCAGCGGCACCGTGGACAGCCACAAAAAGCCCATGGTCATGCCGAACAGGTAGGCCGTGACTTCGGTCACCGGTGCCCACAGGAACAGGATGATCACCACCGCGCGCAGCAGGTACAACCCGGTCAACAGGCGCGGCTTGGACATGCGCCCGCCAAGCCAGCCGGCGGTATAGGTGCCGAAGATATTGAACAACCCGATCAACGCCAACACCGTGGTACCGACCGTGGCCGGCAAGTGCTGGTCCACCAGGTAGGCCGGCAGGTGCACACCAATAAACACCACCTGGAAACCGCAGACGAAAAAGCCGAAGGCCAGCAGCCAGAACCCGGAGTGGGAGCAGGCTTCCTTCAAGGCTTCACCCAGGGTCTGCTGGCCGGCCATGACCGACAGCGGGCGGTCCTTGAGCATGCTCACCAGCGGCAGGATCAGCGCCACCATCAAGCCCAGCGCCAGCAAGGCGGCCGACCAGCCCAGCCAACTGATCAAGCCCAACGTGCCCGGCACCATGGCGAACTGGCCAAACGAACCGGCGGCGCTGGCAATGCCCATGGCCATGCTGCGCTTTTCCGGCGCCACGGCGCGGCCGACCACACCCAGAATCACCGAAAACGATGTACCCGACAGGCCAATCCCGATCAGCAGGCCGGCACTCAAGGACAATGACCACGCCGAATCCGACAGGCCCATCAACACCAGGCCTGCGGCGTACAACACCCCGCCGACAAACACCGCCCTGGTGGCGCCGAACCGGTCGGCCAGGGCACCGGTAAACGGCTGCGCCAGGCCCCAGATCAGGTTCTGCAAGGCGATGGCAAAGGCAAAGGTCTCACGGCCCCAGCCGAATTCGCTGCTCATCGGCGCCAGGAACAGGCCGAACCCGTGCCGCACGCCCAAGGACAACGCCAGGATCAGCGCACTCCCCACAAGGATCCAACCACTGGTGCGCCACATCGACGTCATTTCTTATTCTCCGTTCGCGGGTATATACCCGCTTGTATTCGAACAAACCCGCGTTCAGGCGAGTTCATCCAGCAAGGCCAACAGGGTTTCGCGTTTTTCCGCGCCGAGTTGATCGATCAATTTCTGTTGCGCCGCCTCCCAGGCGGGTAACGCTGCCGCCAGGCGCTCTTCACCGGCGGCTGTCAACAGCACCAGGCGGTTGCGCAGGTCATCGCCCTCTACCATCCGCACCAGGCCCTCACCTTCCAACACCCGCAGGTTGCGCCCCAAGGTGCTGCGATCCAGGCCCATGGCGTCGGCCAGGCTGGAAATGCTCGGTTGATCGAGGCGCTGCAGGTTGCACAGCAAGGAATACTGGGCGACGTTGATCCCGAAGCCGTCGAGGGCGCCGTCGTAGTGCCTGCTGACGCCACGGGCGGCACGTCGCAGGTTGGTGCATAAACATTGGGAGGCAAGCATGGAACGTGTATATACCCGCGATTAAGGAAATGCAAGAAAGTGTTACAACGCCAAACCGACCAGAACAGCCACTTCCAACAGCTCCAGCAGCGCGCCAGCGGTATCGCCTGTGGTGCCGCCGAGGCGATTGACCATCAGTTGGCGCAGGCCGATAAAACACACGGCCGCGAGCAGCACGGCGAGCCCCCCGCTGAAACCACCGATCAGGATGCAGGCCAGGCCACTGAGGATCAGCACCTGTTGCCCGACGACGCGCGGTAGATGATCCGACAACGCCTGGCCCAAGCCACCCGCTCGCACATAACGGGTGGTGAGAAACAACCCCAGCATCGACGCCCGGCCGATCAACGGCGCGAGAATCAACGCCACACCGTTGCGCTGTTCGATCAAGGCCACCAGTGCGGTGAACTTGAGCAGCAACACCAGGCCCAGGGTGACCACGGCAATCGGTCCGCTGCGCGGGTCTTTCATGATGCTGAGGGTGCGCTCGCGGTCGCCGAAGCCACCCAGCCAGGCGTCGGCGCTGTCCGCCAGGCCATCGAGATGCAGGCCGCCACTGAGCAACACCCAGGCCGTCAGCAGCAGCGCGGCGTGCAACAACAGCGGTGATCCGGTCAACAGCGTATTGAGGCCCCACAGCAGCACGCCGAACAGCAACCCGACCACGGGATAAAACAGCAACGAGCGCCCCAGTTCCTGCGGCTGCGGCATACCCGGCAGGCGAATCGGCAAACTGCTCAGGAACTGCACGGCGATCCAGAACGGCAGCATGCTCAGATTCCTTCCTTCAACACGCCATCGGCGCCGACCTGCAGGTTGAACAACCCACCATGAGCGACTTCGACATTCAGCAACTGCTCACGGGGCAGCCCCCGAGCCTGGGCCAACAGCAAACGCATTACCCCGCCGTGACTGATCAACAGCACACGCTCACCGGCATACGCCTTATGCAGGCGCAGGACGGCGCCCAAAACCCGCTGGGAAAACGCGCTGACCGGTTCGCCCTGGGGCGGCGTGAAGCTATAGGGATCGGCCCAGAACCGGCCCAGGCCTTCGGCGTCGGTCTCCATCAGCGCCGCCGCACTCTGCCCTTCCCAGGCACCGAAGTGCAGTTCCTGCAGGTCCTTTTCCAGGCTCACCGGCACATTCAACCGCGCGCCCAGTTCCTCCGCGAACCGCGCGCAGCGTTGCAGCGGCGAGCTGATCAGCCGATCCCAGGGCCCCTGCGCCAGCACGGCGGCGCGCATCTGTTCCCAGCCCTTGGCGGTCAATGCATCGTCAAGGCTGCCGCGCAGGCCGCCACCCAGTTCGGTTTCGCCATGGCGCAACAGGTCCAGGTGCAAAGTCATGCCGGACGATCTGCCACGGCCGCTTCGGCAAACGTCGCCATCTGCCCGTGCAGCGCACACGCCAGGCGCAGCAACGGTACCGCCAACGCCGCGCCACTGCCCTCGCCCAGGCGCAGGCCGAGTTCCAGCAACGGTTGTGCATCGAGGCTCTGCAAGACATGGCGATGGCCAGGCTCGGCACCGCGATGGCCGAACAGCAGCCAGTCGCGGCACGCCGGGTTCAAGCGCGTGGCGACCAGCGCCGCGACGGTGCAGATAAACCCATCCACCAACACCACGATGCCTTCCTGGGCACAGGCCAGGTAAGCCCCCACCAAGGCAGCGATTTCAAAGCCGCCGAGATTGCACAGGGTGTGCAGCGCATCCCCACGCTGCGCGGCATGCAGCGCCAGCGCGCGCTCGATCACCGCCACCTTGTGACTGACGCCTTGGGCATTCAATCCGGTGCCCGGGCCCGTCAGCTCGGCAACCTGGCAATCGAGCAAGGCGCAGGCCAGCGCACTGGCGGCGGTGGTGTTGCCGATGCCCATCTCACCGCCGACAAACAACTGCGCACCGCTTTCACGGGCGCGCAGCACACTGTCGCGACCCGCCTGCAATGCCAATCGGCCCTGGGCGCCGGTCATTGCCGGGCCCTTGACGAAATTGGCGGTGCCCGCGCCGATATTCAGGTGACGGACGCCGGGCAGGTTCAGCGAAGGGGTCACCGTACCGAGGTCGACCACTTCCAACTGCGCATCCAGTTGCCGCGCCAATACACTGATGGCCGCGCCACCGGTGACAAAGTTATGCAGCATCTGCCCGGTCACTTCCTGGGGAAACGCCGATACACCCTCGGCAACCACACCATGGTCACCGGCAAAGATGGCAATCCACAGCTGATCTACCGACGGCTTGACCTGGCCCTGCAAGCCGGCCAATTGCACGGCCAGCGCTTCCAGCTGGCCCAGGGAACCGGCCGGCTTGGTCAATTGCTGCTGGCGCGCCAGGGCTTGTTCGTACGCCGAGGCGTCAATGGCCTTACAAGGGTTGAGCCACCAGGTGTCAGTCATAACGCAGTACCTTTCAACGTCAGGGGCAGGCCGGCAACCGTCAGGACAACACGCTGACATCGCTCGGCCAAGGCTTGATGCAGCCAACCGGCTTCATCCACATAGCGGCGAGTCAATTCGCCCAGCGGCACGACACCCAGACCGGTCTCGTTGCTGACAAAAATAATTTCACCCGGCAGCACGGCCAGGCTTTCCAGCAATTGATCGCGCTCGAACGCCAGGCGCTGCGCGTCTTCGAGCATCAGCAGGTTGGTCAACCACAGAGTCAGGCAATCCACCAGCAGGCAACGACCGGGCGCGGCGTTTTCGCGTAGCACACGCGCCAGCTCGACAGGTTCTTCGATCAAACCCCAGTGATCAGGGCGACGCTCGCGATGCAAGGCAACGCGGGCATTCATCTCGCCGTCAAGCGGTTGGCTGGTGGCGATATAGATGACGGGCAAAGCGCTGTCGCTGGCGAGCTTTTCGGCCAGGCGGCTTTTACCGGAACGGGCGCCGCCTAAAATCAGTTGAAGCATGAGACCCCCCCTACCCACCCACCCATCCACGATGCGCAGCGAGTCGTTTTTGATCTGGCTTTTGATCTGAGGTCGCCCCGTAAACCACGCTGGCCGAACGCAGGCTTGAATCCGTGGGTAACCCGGCAGGACGCCGGGTTAGCCGCACCGGGCCAGGGATGGCCCATTGCGGCGGCCCACGGATTCAAGCCGGAGTGAGGGCACACCGAGCCCAAGCGAGGTGCCGAGTGGTGGGGCGAAGGCCTTTTGCTTACTTTTGGGCCTTTCCAAAAGTGAGCCGCTGTAAGAGCGGAACCATAAGTGGCCGTTACCGCAGGAATGGATATGTACTCGGTATACCCGAACAATTCAGCACCTGATACACCGCTATCGGGGGCAAGTCGAATCGTCGCACCGCTCCTCCCACATTTGAACCGTGTGTACACCCTTAAACCCCACACAGTTTGCGCAACAAATCGGTATCCAAGTGGTTCTCCACCAGATCCGCCAGGCGCTCGATATCGCGCTCGCGCAGGGCGTGATAATCCACCTCCTGCACATCCTGCAACCCGGCCCAACGCAGCAACGCACCGCAGGCCGCCGGGGTCTCGAACACGCCATGCAGATACGTGCCGAGAATCTGCCCGTCAGCACTGTGCGCGCCGTCACGGCGACCGTCCTCCAGCAGCACGGCGGCGTTCTCCAGGGCAACGCCGCATGTCACGCCGGCATGGATCTCATAGCCACTGACCTCGGCGTCCTCCAGCAACAAACGCCCGCGTACATTACGCAACTGTTTCTCGGCTTCCAGGGTGGTACTGAACGCCAGCAGCCCCAAGCCGTCGCTGGAACCGGCCGGCCCTTCCAGGCCCAATGGGTCGTGCACCTGCTCACCGAGCATCTGCAAACCGCCGCAAATCCCCAGCACCTTGCCGCCGTAGCGCAAGTGACGCGCCACGGCGGTGTCCCAGCCATGGGCACGCAGGTACGCGAGGTCGCTGCGCACGCTTTTCGAGCCCGGCAGGATGACCAGGTCGGCGGCCGGAATCGGCTGGCCCGGCCCGATGAACTGCAAATCCACTTGGGGATGCAGGCGCAGCGGATCGAAATCCGTGTGGTTGCTGATGCGCGGCAACACCGGCACCACCACCTTGAGCACCTGCGCCGCCTTGTCGATCTGACGTTGGTCGATGCCGTCCTCGGCTTCCAGGTGCAGGTCCATCACGTAGGGCAATACGCCGACCACCGGTTTGCCGGTGCGTGCCTCCAACCAGTCCAGGCCCGGTTGCAGCAGTGCGATGTCGCCGCGAAAGCGGTTGATGATGAAGCCCTTGACCCGCGCCTGTTCGCTGGGAGAGAGCAATTCCAGGGTGCCGACCAGATGGGCGAACACCCCGCCGCGATTGATGTCGGCAATCAGCAGCACCGGGCAGTCGACGGCCTCGGCGAAGCCCATGTTGGCGATGTCATTGGCGCGCAGGTTGATCTCCGCCGGGGAGCCTGCGCCTTCCACCATCACCACCGGGTAGGCTTCGCTCAACCGTGCGTGGGAAGCCAGCACCGCCTGCATCGCGATGGCTTTGTAATCGTGATAGGCCACCGCGTTCATGCTGGTCACGGCGCGGCCATGGATGATCACCTGGGAGCCGGTGTCGCTGTTGGGCTTGAGCAGCACCGGGTTCATGTCGGTGTGGGGCGCCAGGTTGGCCGCCTGGGCCTGCACCGCCTGGGCGCGGCCGATCTCGCCGCCTTCGGCTGTCACGGCGCTGTTGAGCGCCATGTTCTGCGGCTTGAACGGCACCACGGCAATGCCCTGGCGTACCAGCCAGCGGCACAACGCAGTCACCAGGGTACTTTTACCGGCATCGGAGGTGGTGCCTTGCACCATCAGCGTCGTCATGAGGCGTCCTTGTAGGCCGCCAGCGCTTCGTCAAGGCGCAGCCAGTCGGCCTCGGTGTCGGGCAGGCCAAACCGTACGCTGCTGTTGTGCACAAACAGGCGCAGCAAGATGCCGCGCTGGGCCATGAATTCGTGCATGCGTTCGGCGTGCGGGGTGATCAGCCATTGGAACAACGCGCAGCCGCCCTGGGGTTGAAAGCCACGGCGTTCGAGCAGTTCAAACAAACGCTGGCCGGCCTCGATGCAGCGTGCCCGCTGCCGCGCATGGCCGGCGGTATCGCGCAGGCACACTTGGCCCAGCACCCGCGTCGGCCCGCTGACGGCCCAGGGCCCGACCTGTTCGGCCAGCAACTTGAGCAGCCTGCGCTCGGCCAGCACAAAGCCCAGGCGCACCCCGGCCAGGCCGAAAAACTTGCCGAACGAACGCAGCACAATCAGGCCGACCTGATGGGCCTGGCTCGCCAGGCTCAACTGCGGGGTGACATCCATGAACGCTTCGTCCACCACCAGCCAGCCGCCGCGCTGGGCCAGCCTTGTGTGCCAATCCAGCAGGCGTTGCGGGGCCAGGCTCAGTCCGGTGGGGTTATTGGGATTGACCACCACCAGCACGTCGAGGACGTCGAGGAAGAAGTCGACTTCCTGCTCCTGCACTTCACGCACCACGTAGCCGGCACGCCGCCAGGCCTCGGCATGTTCGGCGTAGCACGGCGACAGCACGCCGACCTTGCCGGCACGGCGCAGGCGCGGCAGCAACTGAATCGCCGCCTGGGAGCCGGGCACCGGCAGGACATGCGCGGCGCCGTAATACTCGCTGGCCGCCTGTTCCAGGCCGTCGTCCGATTCCGGCAAGCGCGCCCAGGCCCGCAGCGGAATCTCCGGGATCGGCCATGGCCAGGGTGCGAGGCCGCTGGACAGGTCCAGCCAATCGGCCTCGGCAATCCCGTACTGAATCGCTGCCTTGCGCAGCCGGCCACCGTGCTCAAGCATAAAATTGCCCCCCCACGCAGAGAATCAGCAACCACAACCATACGCCGCGCTGCACCAGTTGCCAGCCGCGGTCGATAGAGTCGGCATCCGCCGCCGGACCTTCGCCCAGTGGCGGACGCTGGTGCACCTGGCCGTGGTAAATCGCGGCACCGCCCAGCTCAACGCCCAACGCGCCCGCGCCGGATGCCATCACCGGCCCGGCATTGGGGCTGTCCCAGGTCGGCCCCTGGGTGCGCCAGCATTTGAGGGCCAGGCGGGTTTTGCCCAGCACGGCGTAGGTCAAGGCCACCAGGCGTGCAGGCACATAGTTGAGTACATCGTCGATCTTGGCCGCGGCCCAACCGAAACGCTCGAAGCGTTCGTTGCGATAGCCCCACATGGCGTCGAGCGTATTGCTCAGGCGGTAGAGCACCACGCCCGGCACGCCGGCGACGACAAACCAGAACAGCGCGGCAAACACCGCATCGCTGCCGTTTTCCAGCACCGATTCGGTGGCGGCACGGGCGACTTCGGTACGGTCCAGTTCACTGGTCTGGCGGCTGACCAGGTAGCTCACCCGTGTGCGGGCCGCGTCGAGGTCATCGCTGCGCAGGGCCTGGGCCACCGGGATCACATGCTCGCCGAGGCTGCGCATGCCGAGGGCGCAGTACAACGCGAGGATCTCCAGGACCCAGCCGATATACGGCGCCCACGACAACGCGGTGGCCAGCAGGGTCAACGGCACCACGGCGATAACCCATGCGGTCACGCCATGGCTGCGCCAGCCCCGGCCACCGCTGTTGAAACGCTGCTCGATGCGCCCGGCAAAATTGCCGAACGCCACCAGCGGATGCCAGCGCCTGGGCTCGCCCAGCAGCGCATCCAGCGCCACTGCTGCGACACACAGCAAGGCCACAGTCATTGACTCACTCCCCACGCGTTTTCATACACCATGTCACTCAACGGCCGAGGCTCGGTCCAGCCTTCGAGCTGCAACATCGGTGCCGGGTAAAACTCCGTCACCGGCCCCAGGCACAAGACCGCCAGGGGTTTTGCGCCAGGCGGCAGGCCCAGCAGGTCGGCCAGGGCCTGGGGGTCGAACAGCGAGACCCAGCCCATGCCCAACCCCTCGACCCGCGCCGCCAGCCACAGGTTCTGGATCGCACAGGACAGCGACGCCAGGTCCATCTCCGGCAAGGTGCGCCGCCCGAAGATGTGGCGCTCGCGATCATCCATCAACGCCGCCACCAGCACTTCGGCGCAGTCGTGGATGCCTTCGACCTTGAGCTTCATGAACGCATCGGAGCGCTCGCCCAACGCCTCGGCGGTGCGCACGCGTTCTTCTTCCACCAACTGTTGAATCCGGCTGCGCAATGCGCGGTCGCTGATGCGGATAAACCGCCAAGGCTGCATCAGGCCGACACTGGGGGCCTGGTGCGCGGCCTGGAGCAGGCGATGCAGCAATTCGGGCGCGACACTGCCGCCGCTGAAGTGGCGCATGTCGCGGCGTTCGGCGATGGCGCGGTAGACGGCGTCGCGGTCGGCCTGGGGGAAAGCGTTGTCGGTCATGGCCCTATCGGGGGCAAGCCCCCTCCCACAGTGGATGGGGTTTCAGCTCGGTCCGGGGCAAACAACGCGGCTACCGCCGTCGGATTCGACGGGAAATAAAAGTGCACGTAAGAGGCCGTCATCCGCCCCTGCCGGAACACCGCTTCGGCACCGCGCCCACCGTTCGGGCTCAGGCCACGGGCAATCGGCTGGCACTCGGTGCTGGTCAGGGAATGGTGGTACGTGTGCCCGCGCAGCACGCCTTCCGGCAATTCGACGCTTTGCAGGGCCAGGGCCGCGAGTTTCTTTTGCATCACCGCATCGCCTTGCAGCAGGCCGACCAGTTCGGCGCGGGTGCCGTCGACATCGGTGAGCGAATCCAGCAGGTAGAGCATGCCGCCACACTCGGCGAGCAAGGGTTTTCCGGCGGCATGGTGGTTACGAATGGCGTCAAGCATCGGCGTGTTTTGCGACAGAGCCTGGTGGTGCAATTCCGGGTAACCGCCGGGCAAGTACAGGCTGTCAGCCTCGGGCAGTTGGCAATCATGGATCGGCGAGAAAAACGTCAGTTCGGCCCCCATCGCCCGCAGCAGGTCGAGGCTGGCGCCATAGGTGAAGGCGAAGGCTTCGTCACGGGCCACCGCAATGCGCACACCGGCCAGCAACGGCTCGGCCTCGATCACTTCCGGCGCGGCGAAGGTCACCGGTGGCGGCAATGCGACTTCGCAGCTGCTGCCCAGGGCCTGGGCGGCGGCGTCCAGGCGCATGTCGAGGTCATTCAGCTCGCTGGCCTGCACCAGGCCCAAATGGCGGCTGGGCAGTTCGATCCCGGTTTCGCGGGACAGGGCGCCATACCAGCGCAAGCCTTCGGTGAGGCTGCCTTCCAGCAACTGCGCATGGCGCAGGGTACCGACGCGGTTGGCCAGTACCCCGGCAAACGGCAGGTCCGGCTGATAACGCGCCAGGCCCAGGGCCAGGGCGCCAAAGGTCTGGGCCATGGCGGTGCCGTCGATCACACCGAGCACCGGCACGCCGAAATGCCGCGCCAGGTCGGCGCTGGACGGTGTGCCATCGAACAGGCCCATCACGCCTTCAATCAGGATCAGGTCGGCCTCACCCGCCGCTTCCCACAGCAGCCGACGACTTTCCTGCTCGCCCACCATCCACATGTCCAATTGATACACCGGCGCACCGCTGGCGCGCTCGTGGATCATCGGGTCCAGGAAATCCGGGCCGCATTTGAACACGCGTACCCTGCGCCCCAGGTTGCGGTGCAAACGGGCCAGCGCGGCGGTGACGGTGGTTTTGCCCTGGCCGGACGCCGGTGCGGCGATCAGGACGGCCGGGCAATGACGGGGCTGATTCAAAGTTCGACGCCCTTCTGTGCCTTGATCCCGGCCTGGAACGCGTGCTTGAGCATGCCCATTTCAGTGACGGTGTCGCCCATTTCGATCAGTTCAGGCTTGGCGCCACGGCCGGTGACGACCACGTGCTGCATCGGCGGACGCGCTTGCAGGTCGCTGAGGACCTGGTCCAAGTCGAGGTAACCATGCTTGAGGGCGATGTTCAGCTCATCCAGCACCACCAGGCCGATGGTGGGGTCTTGCAGCAGCTCACGGGACACGGCCCAGGCGGCTTCGGCGGCGGCGATATCGCGCTGGCGGTCCTGGGTCTCCCAGGTGAAGCCTTCGCCCATCACGTGGAAACGCACTTGCTCGGGGAAGCGGCGGAAGAACAACTCCTCACCGGTGCTGTTGCGCCCCTTGATGAACTGCACCACACCGCACTGCATGCCGTGGCCCATGGCGCGCGCGAGCATGCCGAATGCCGAGCTGCTCTTGCCTTTGCCGTTGCCGGTCAGCACCAGCAGCAAGCCGCACTCATTGGGGGAATTGGCGATGCGCTCGTCGATCACGGCTTTTTTGCGCAGCATGCGCGCCAGGTGGCGTTCGTCGCGGTCGGGGGTATCGGTCATGGCAGCTCTCCATTGGGGCTGGACAAAAACGGCAGGCAGGAAAAAACAGACAGCCAAGCATCGCCCACCGTGATGCTGTTGGATGATCCAGGCCGGTCTCCGGGCTCATGAGTGGTGCGCTGGCTCATCGACAGAGCGAACACGCCGACGGCGCGCCTTCCCATATCGCGGGCGATACAGTGGCAAAAGGCACCGTCTTGACTCATTTACCGTTGCGGGGGCAGCGCCGGAATCGCGGCAGCACTGTGTACAAGTGCGCTCGCTCACCGGCTTCCCTGTTTCACTCGGTCGACCCATGGGTCACAGAGCACCTGGAACAAGCCGCGAAGGTTAGTGGGTTGGGGGTGGAGCGTCAATTAAAGCTGGCCTAGCACTTGAACCATCGCACCAGCGCCCTCCTCTACCCTTACAGGTATCAAGGAGAACACCATGCATAAAACCAGACTCGCCCTGCTCATCATGCTCGCCGGCACCCTCGCCGCCTGCGGTGAAAGCTCCACCCTGCAGGTGTCCGACGGCACCGGGCCGTCGCCGCAGCTACCGGAGCCGAACAAAACCCTGATTCCCACCGTGAACATCGCCCCGGCTATCGGCTGGCCGGAGGGCGTGAAGCCAACGGCAGCGGCCGGCACCCAAGTGGCGGCGTTCGCCGAAGGCCTGGATCACCCGCGCTGGCTGTATGTATTGCCCAATGGCGATGTGCTGGTGGCAGAAACCAATGCGCCGCCCAAGCCGGATGATTCCAAGGGCATTCGCGGCTGGGTCATGGAGAAGGTCATGGGCCGCGCCGGTGCCGGTGTACCGAGCCCCAATCGCATTACCCTGCTGCGCGACGCCGATCACGATGGTGTTGCCGAGACCCGTACGGTGTTCCTGGAAAACCTCAACTCGCCCTTCGGTATGACACTGGTCGGCAATGACCTGTACGTCGCCGATTCGGACAAGCTGCTGCGCTTCCCCTATCAAGCGGGCGAAACCGCGATCAAGGCAGCTGGCACCAAGGTGGTCGACCTGCCTGGCGGCCCCCTGAATCATCACTGGACCAAGAACGTGATCGCCAGCAAGGACGGCAGCAAGCTGTACGTGAGCGTCGGCTCCAACAGCAACGTCGGTGAGAACGGTCTTGAGGCGGAACAGGGCCGGGCGGCTATCTGGGAAGTGGATCGCGCCAGCGGCCAGCAGCGCATTTTCGCTTCCGGCCTGCGCAACCCTAACGGCATGGCCTGGGAACCCCAGAGCGGCAAGCTATGGACCGCGGTAAACGAGCGCGACGAGATCGGCAGCGACCTGGTGCCGGACTACATCACCTCGGTCAAGGATGGCGGGTTCTATGGCTGGCCCTTCAGCTATTACGGCCAGCATGTGGATGTGCGCGTCACACCGCAGAACCTGGACCTGGTGGCCAAGGCAATCGTGCCGGACTATGCGGTAGGGCCGCACACCGCGTCTTTGGGCCTGACGTTCGCCGAGGGCAGCAAACTCCCGGCGCCGTTCAGCAACGGCGCGTTCATCGGCCAGCATGGCTCGTGGAACCGCAAGCCCCACAGTGGCTACAAGGTGATCTTCGTGCCGTTCGAGGCAGGCCAGCCTAAAGGGCAGCCCGTGGATGTGCTGACCGGGTTTCTCGATAAAGATGAGAACGCCATGGGCCGGCCGGTGGGCGTGGTGATCGATCAGCAAGGGGATTTGCTGGTGGCGGATGATGTGGGGAATAAGGTGTGGCGGGTGTCGGCCGCTAAATAAACGCCCCAGAAGCATCACAAAACCAATGTGGGAGGGTGCTTGCTCCCGATAGCAGTGGGTCAGGCACAGATACTGTGACTGATACTTCGCTATCGGGGGCAAGCCCCCTCCCACATTTGGTTCAGGGATTACGTGCCAGGTTTGCTGGCAACACACGCTTGGCGCTCAGATAGGCATTCTGCCAATACGCCTTGGACAAGGTGTCCAGCTTGACCGTACCGCCGGTCTGCGGCGCGTGCACAAAGCGGCCTTCGCCCACATAGATGCCGGCGTGGCTGACCTGGGAACCGCCACCGGTGGCAAAGAACAGCAGGTCGCCGGTCTGCAGGTTCTGCTCGCTGACGTCCTGGGCGCGCATCACGATCAGCTCGCGGGTGGTGCGCGGCAGGGAGATGCCGGCGGCATCGCGGAAGACGAAGCCGATCAGGCCACTGCAATCGAAACCCGAGTCCGGCGTGTTGCCGCCCCAACGGTAAGGCGTGCCGACCAGGCCCAGTGCACGAAAGAGTACATCTTCGGCCGCAGGCGAGAAATTCTGGGTGGAATAGTTGAATACCGGCTTGGGCTTGACCGCAACGGGAGCGGGTGGCGGCCGGCTGGCGCAGGCGCTGATAAGCGCGGCGCAGAGGATAAGGAGCAGGCGGGCTGAGGTCGACATGTGCAGAACAATCCTGGTCTGGATGCGGCTATCGCTGCCGAACGCTGAAAACCAGAACGCGCAAGCAAAGCTCGCGCGAACGGATTACAACAATGTCCAGGGATTCTAGCGCTTACACGTCAAACTTCAAGTATCACTTTAAGTTTACTTACTGGCGGTAACCGTAGTCGGGGCCATGGCGAGTGCGCGCTTGGCTTCGATGAAGGTTTTGCTCCAGTAGCTGTCACCCAGGCTGTCGACTCGAACACCACCACTGCGACGGCTGCTGGAGTGGATAAACTGGTTATCGCCCAGGTAGATACCGGCATGGCTTACGCGACCACGGCCCGCAGTACTGAAGAAAAGCAGATCACCGGGCTTGAGGTTGTTGCGCGCGACCAACGGTGCTTTCACGTTGATCATTTCGCGAGTGGAGCGTGGCAGGTTCATGCCAGCTTCTTCACGAAACAGGTAGCCGATGAAACCGCTGCAGTCGAAACCGGCTTCAGAGGTACCGCCGAAACGGTAACGGGTACCGATCAGGGACATGCCGCGTTCGAGGATGCTGTCGGCCAGGACTGGAAGCTGGTAAGGCTTGTTGCCGGAGAAATCGGCCAGTTCCTTTTCGGTTGCCACCTCTTCTTCATAGACAGAAGCAGACTGTGCAGCAACGAATTTTGCCTGGGACTGTTGTTGAGGTTTTTGCTGCTCAACCACCTGTTGAGGGTGGGAGGCGCAACCAAACAACAGGGTAACGAGTGCGAGGGGCACGAGGGGTGCGAAGCGATTTAGCATGGGCACGACCGTGGCTGGTATGTAAAGAAGTCGAGACTATGCCTTCTATCACATCGATTTGCAAATTCAATCGTGATCTATGTGACTTCGCGATTGGACTATGACATCTAAGCCCTAATTCCATTTATCGGTTCACATGCGTAGCCAACGTGGCTTAAACGCAGGATTTCTGGCGCCTGGAAATTGCCGAACCCCGTAGATTCAACCGGTTACCAGCCCAACGTTTCCTTGAGAAAAGGGATCGTCAATTTTCGTTGAGCCTGCAGGGAGGCCTGATCGAGCTGCTCGAGCAAATCGAACAACGCGCTCATGCTGCGGGTGCCACGGGTGAGGATAAAGTGCCCGACCTCATCGGTGAGGTGCAGGCCGCGACGGGATGCGCGCAATTGCAGGGCCCGCAGTTTGTCTTCGTCGGAGAGTGGGCGCATCTGGAAGATCAGCGCCAGGGTCAGGCGCGACTTGAGGTCGGCCAGCTTGACCGGCAACTCCCGTGGCGAGGTGGAGGCCGCAATCAACAAGCGCCGGCCGCTGTCCCGCAGGCGGTTGAACAGATGGAACAGCGCCTCTTCCCAATCCGCCTTGCCGGCCACTGCCTGCAGATCGTCCAGGCACACCAGTTCGTATTGCTCAAGGTTGTCGAAGATCCCGATGCCGCGATCCATCAACTCGGCCAGGGGCAGGTAAACCGCCGGCTCGCCCATCTGCTCGAAACGCAGGCAAGCGGCCTGCAACAGGTGGGTACGCCCTACGCCGTGTTTACCCCACAGATAGATCAGGCTTTCGGTCCACCCGGCGTCGGCTTCGCAGAGCCGCTCGACATAGCCGAGTGCAGCGGCATTGGCGCCTGGGTAGTAATTGATAAAGGTAGCGTCATCACGCAGACGCACACCTAAGGGCAGCTGAATCGGTTTCATGCTGACTGAACGGCTCCCATCGAACCGTTAGTGGCCTCTGTGTAAAGTTTGCAAAGTTTATACCCGTGACGCCGGGCGCACAATGCAGCAGACCACAAGCAAAATCAAAGGTTTGCGTTAACTTGCCGGTTTTGAGCGGATTGTTTGACGCCATACCCCCATAAACAACAAACCCGGCCGAAGCCGGGTTTATGACGCAGCGGTTACAGGTCGGGGTCTTCGACCCCCGTATAGGCGTCGGAATCCTTGTACAGATCGTGCATATGACGCACCAGCACCATGATCACCGCCGCCACCGGCAGTGCCAGCAGAATGCCGGTAAAGCCGAACAGCTCGCCGCCCGCCAGGATCGCAAAGATCACCGCCACCGGGTGCAGGCCAATCCGGTCCCCCACCAGCAACGGTGTGAGCACCATACCTTCCAGGGCCTGGCCGACCATGAACACCGCGACAATCCCCAGCATCGGGTACAGGTCGCCGCCAAACTGGAACAGGCCAGCCACCAACGCCGCGCCGATCCCGATCACAAAGCCCATATACGGCACGATAGCGGCAAGGCCGGCGATCAGGCCGATCAACAGGCCCAGCTCCAGGCCGATGGCCATCAAGCCCGCCGCGTAGATGATCCCCAGTGCCAGCATCACCAGCAGCTGCCCGCGCACAAAGGCACCAAGCACCTCATGGCACTCGCCGGCCAGGGCCACGATGCGCTCTTCACGATTGCGCGGCAACAGGCTGCGGATCTTGGCCATCATGATGTCCCAATCGCGCAGCAGGTAGAACGCCACCACCGGGATCAGCACCAGGTTGGTCAGCCAGCCGATCAGCGCCAGGCTGGACGCGGTCGCCTGGCTGAGGATCACCCCCACAATATCAGTGGTCTGGCCCATGTGCTCGCTGATCGCCGCCTTGACCTTGTCGAACTTCCAGAAGCCATCCGACAGGCCCAACTTGGCCTGGGCCCACGGCATCGCCGTGTGCTGCAGCCAGTCGAGCATCTGCGGCGCCAGCTCATAGAGACGAAACAGTTGCTTGGCCAGCATCGGCACCAGCACCAGCACCAGCGCGGTGATGATCAACGTGAACAGTGCAAACACCGCAACCACGCCCAAGGTCCGCGACAGACCGGCTTTTTCCAGGCGATCCACCACGGGATCGAACAGATAGGCGAGCAGCAACGCAACCAGGAACGGCGTCAGGATCGAATGCAGCAGGAATACAAAAACGCACAGCAGGACGATCCCGCCAAGCCACACCCAACGACGCGTATCCGCCATAAACCACTCCATTATTTGCTTCTATCTATATAGGAAGAACTTTTACCAACGAAAATGCAGTTGCGCCTGGGGCGCAGGTGCCGCCGGCGGTTGTGTGCCATCGACCGCAGGCTGCTGCACCGGGGCCTCACCGGCAGGCACTTCCTGCAACCTGGCCAGGCTCAACTGGGTACGCAACTGATCGGCACTGCCGTTGACCCGATACACAATACGATTGCCATCCACCCATTGCGGCTGACCGCCAAACGGCTCAAGCAGGTGCCCCAGGGCCGCGTACCGCTCCAGGTTCATGCCCTGCACTTCCAGCAGTTGCTCGGTGCTCACACCCGGCTTGACCGCAAAGCGCGGCGCCAGTTTTTGGCTGACCGCCAGCATGACTGCATCGGCCAGCGCGCCCGTGTCGGCGCCTTGCGCGGTGCCCTGCTCGCTCTTGTCACCCAGCCACAGGCGCCATTTGGCCTGCCATTGATTGCCTTCCTGGCGTGCATGCACGGCCAGCAAGGCGTCGGCACCGTAGCGCTCGGACGCGGCGCGCAATGGCGTGGCATCGGCGCTTTCAAGATTCGGCGCGGTGGCGACCACCTGTTCATCCAGATCCCCCAGGGGCAGGCGCAATGGCAAGCCACGGTGCTGTGCCGCACGACGCAGCGCCTGGGCAGCGGCCTGGCCATCGCCGACCAGGCTGCTGCCTTCGGTGGAGTCGTTCAGCCACCAGCCGAGGATCGATGGCCGATTGCTGCCCCAGATCGACAGGCCGGCGTCGCGCAAGGCGCGATCGGTGCTGACCGGGTCGAAGTCCACTTGCAGGCTCTCGGGCGGGCCGGCGTCGTAACCGTATTGAGTGATGATTTGCTGCGGATCCTTGCGAATCGCCGCCAGGCCCGGGCCTTGTGCGGCCTTGGCATCGCCGGTGAGGCGGATCACCAGGGTCTCCACCGCGCGCTGGGTCGCCTGGTCGCGCTCTTGCGGCGATTGGCTGCTGACGGGTTCGAGTACCTGGTACAGGCCATTGAGGGTTTCGGCATGACTCGCCAGGCTGATCAACGACAAGCAGCCTACAAAAAAGACATTACACAGACGCATGGAAGATTCCCGAACGACAAATTTAGCGGCTGGAACAGACCGCGTGAAATCGGTGTAGCCAGGCTGTGACCACAGCGACAACTAAAACATTCACGGGGTCCCGGTAAGTTTTCGCCATGTCATTAACGACAGCGGTTTAAAGGCTATACCTTAATACGTGCCTGAACAGACCCGATCAGCATTTTTTTAACCGGCTTTTTTAAATCTATCTGCCCTGCCCGTCGGCCCGAGGATGGCCGCTGCCCCTCAAGCCTGATAAAATCGCGCGCCTTCGCAGACCGTCAACGGCTGGGCCTTTTACCAAAAGCGCCTGCCCGCTCGGTCGTTACCCCTGAATCCCCCCTAAAGGCCTGGATCATGAGCAAGCAACCCTCCCTGAGCTACAAGGACGCCGGTGTAGACATCGACGCCGGTGAAGCATTGGTCGAACGCATCAAGAGCGTTGCCAAGCGCACTGCGCGCCCCGAAGTCATGGGCGGCCTGGGCGGTTTTGGCGCCCTCTGCGAGATCCCGGCCGGCTACAAGCAGCCCGTATTGGTTTCCGGTACCGACGGTGTGGGCACCAAGCTGCGCCTGGCACTGAACCTGAACAAGCACGACAGCATCGGCATCGACCTGGTCGCCATGTGCGTCAACGACCTGGTGGTATGCGGTGCCGAGCCGTTGTTCTTCCTCGACTACTATGCCACCGGCAAGCTGAACGTCGAGACCGCCACCCAGGTGGTGACCGGCATCGGCGCCGGCTGCGAACTGTCGGGTTGCTCCCTGGTCGGCGGCGAAACCGCTGAAATGCCAGGCATGTACGAAGGCGAAGACTACGACCTGGCCGGCTTCTGCGTCGGCGTGGTGGAAAAAGCCGAGATCATCGACGGCTCCAAAGTGGCTGCCGGCGACGCCCTGCTCGCCCTGCCATCCTCCGGCCCGCACTCCAACGGCTACTCCCTGATCCGCAAGATCATCGAAGTGTCCGGTGCCGACATCGAGAACATCCAGCTCGACGGCAAGCCGCTGACCGACCTGCTGATGGCCCCGACCCGCATCTACGTCAAGCCACTGCTCAAGCTGATCAAGGACACCGGCGCGGTCAAGGCCATGGCCCACATCACCGGCGGCGGCCTGCTGGACAACATCCCGCGCGTACTGCCAAAAGGCGCCCAGGCGATCGTCGACGTGGCCAGCTGGCAGCGTCCTGCGGTATTCGACTGGCTGCAGGAAAAAGGCAACGTCAATGAAACCGAAATGCACCGCGTGCTGAACTGCGGCGTGGGCATGGTGATCTGCGTGGCGCAGGAACACGTTGAAACCGCGCTGAACGTATTGCGTGAAGCCGGCGAGCAGCCTTGGGTCATCGGCCAGATCGCCACCGCTGCCGAAGGCGCGGCTCAGGTTGAACTGAAGAACCTCAAGGCTCACTGATGCCTCGGACCTGTGATGTCGTGGTGCTGCTTTCCGGCACCGGCAGTAACTTGCAGGCCCTGATCGACAGCACGCGCACCGGCGACAGCCCGGTGCGCATCGCTGCGGTGATCTCCAACCGCAGCGACGCCTACGGCCTGCAACGCGCCAGGGACGCGGGTATCGAAACCCGCTCGCTGGATCACAAGGCTTTCGAAGGCCGCGAGGCCTTCGACAGCGCCCTGGTCGAACTGATCGACGCCTTCAACCCCCAACTCGTGGTACTGGCCGGTTTCATGCGCATTCTCAGCGCTGGCTTCGTGCGGCACTACGAAGGGCGCCTGCTGAATATCCACCCTTCCCTGCTGCCCAAATACAAAGGCATGCACACGCACCAGCGCGCGCTGGATGCCGGTGACAACGAGCATGGCTGCAGTGTGCACTTCGTCACCGAGGAACTCGATGGCGGGCCTCTGGTCGTACAGGCAGTGGTTCCGGTAGAGTCTGACGACTCGGCGCAGACCCTTGCGCAACGGGTGCATACCCAGGAACACAGGATTTACCCGCTGGCTGTGCGCTGGTTTGCCGAGGGGCGGTTGATTCTTGGTGACCAGGGTGCATTATTGGACGGTCAGTTACTTGCGGCCAGCGGCCACTTGATTCGAACCTAGGAGATTTTATGCGTCGCGCCTTGCTCTTCGCTTTTGCGCTGTTCGCCTTGCCTGCCGTGCAAGCGGCAGATCTACACCCGTTCTCCGCCAGCTACACCGCCGACTGGAAACAGTTGCCCATGAGTGGTTCGGCAGAACGCAGCCTGACCAAGAACGGCGACGGCACCTGGACCTTGAACTTCAAGGCTTCCATGATGATCGCCAGCCTGACCGAAACCAGCGTGATCCTGTTCGACAAGGACACCCTGCAACCGAAGAGCTACGCCTTCGAACGCGGCGGCCTGGGCAAGACCAAGAAGATCAACCTGGACTTCGACCCGTCGACCAAGAAAGTCACGGGTTTTGAAAACAAAGACCCGGTCAATGTGCCCCTGCAAAGCGGCATGCTCGACAAGTCGACCTACCAGTTGGCCTTGCAGCGCGACGTGGCAGCCGGCAAGAAAAGCATGAGCTACAACGTGGTTGAAGGCACCGACGTCGACACCTACGACTTCCGCGTGATCGGCCCGGAAAAGGTCCAGACCAAGGTCGGCAGCATTGACGCGATCAAGGTCGAGCGCGTACGCGACCCGACTCAAAGCAAGCGCATCACCCAGATGTGGTTCGCCAAGGACCTGGGTGGCATCCTGGTAGCCCTGCGTCAGGTGGAAACCGACGGCAAGGAATACAACATCATGTTGCAAGACGGTACCGTTGACGGCAAAGCCATCAAGGGCAGCTGATTGGATTGATGAGCAGAGAAGAGCCTCGCTGAATGCGGGGCTTTTTTTCGTCTGGGGGTTTTGGGTTCAAGTGTCTGCCGTCATCGGGAGCCCAACATGAAACTTCTGTCATAAACCTCTAAAGCGGTTTACTTAGCAAGCTAACAAACCGTATAAAAAGACCTGCGACGACTTGCCGCATACCCACCAGAAATTGGAGCAAGCAGATGACTGTAAAAGTAACTGAACGCGACGACGAACATATGTCCCACGAAGCGCTGGGCCATGGGATTCACATCTGGGATGTCCACCAACAGGACCTGCTGGTCGGCATGTTTCATAACGAGAGCGACGCTCATAATTATAAAAACGAGCTCGAAGCCCTTGAGATGAAACGCCAGACGCAAAGCGCCTGAAACTTCGAAATCCTGTAGCCCCCCCAGCCCCACGCAGCTGGGGGGCCTATAAAACACAAACCCCGCCTTCTGAGCGGGGTTTGTGTGTTCTGGGGCTGCTTCGCAGCCCAACGCAGGGCACGCCTGCTCACCACAATTCGTTGCTACAGCCTTACCACATCAAATCATCCGGGATCTGGTAAGCGGCGTACGGATCATCCTCATCCGGCACCTGGCTTTCGGTGAGGATATTGAGCTGCACGATACGCTCCGGGGCGCGCTCCTGGATCTTCAGCGCGGCTTCACGGGGGATCACCTCGTAGCCGCCACCGTGATGCACGATGGCCAGGGAGCCGTTGCTCAGCTTGTTGCGCATCAAGGTGTTGACCGACAGGCGCTTGACCTTCTTGTCATCCACGAAGTTGTAGTAGTCCTCGGTCGTGAGCTTAGGCAGGCGCGAGGTCTCGATCAGTTGCTTGACCTGGGCCGTACGGGCCTTGGCCTCGGCTTTTTCCTGCTGCTGGCGGTTCAGCTCCTGGTCACGCTTGACCTTCTCGGCCTGCGCTTCGGCGGCCAGGCGCGCCTGGGTGTCATCGGCCTCGATCTGGCCCTTGTGGACCAGGCGCTGCTGTTTCTGTTTCTCTTTGCCGACCTGCTTGGCCTGCTTTTGGTTGACCAGACCTGCTTTGAGCAACTGGTCGCGAAGGGAAAGGCTCATGGTGCTTACTCACTTAGGCAACTGCTCAACCGCAGCTGGACACGTTCTTTTCCTGACGTTTGGCTTCGCCCCACAGGGCGTCCAACTCTTCGAGGGTGCAATCTTCTATGGGTTGGTGGGTGTCGCGCAATGCCTGTTCGATAAATCGGAAGCGTCGCTCGAACTTGGCATTGGCGCCACGCAGCGCGGTTTCCGGGTCGACCTTGAGGTGACGGGCCAGGTTGACCGCCGCGAACAGCAGGTCACCGACTTCATCGGCGATGGCCTCCGGGTCGTTGTCGGCCATGGCTTCGAGCACTTCGTCCAGCTCTTCGCGCACGTTATCCACCACCGGCAACGCCGATGGCCAGTCGAAGCCGACCTGGCTGGCGCGCTTCTGCAATTTGGCGGCCCGGGACAGGGACGGCAAGGCGCTGGGCACATCGTCCAGCAGGGACAGCTGCTCCGGCGCGTCGGATTTTTCCGCACGCTCCTCGGCCTTGATCTGCTCCCAACGCTCCTTGACCTGTTCTTCACTCAGTTGAGGAATATCCAGCGGCGCATACAGATCGCCGGTCGGGAACACATGGGGATGGCGGCGAATCAGCTTGCGGGTGATGCTGTCGATCACCCCGGCAAATTCGAAACGTCCCTCTTCCCGCGCCAGCTGGCTGTAATACACCACCTGGAACAACAGGTCGCCCAACTCCCCCTGCAGATGATCAAAGTCGCCGCGCTCGATGGCGTCGGCCACTTCGTAGGCCTCTTCCAGGGTGTGCGGGACAATGGTCGCGTAGGTTTGCTTGATGTCCCACGGGCACCCGTATTGCGGGTCCCGCAGGCGACTCATCAGGTGCAGCAGGTCTTCAAGTGAATACATCTTTCTGTGTCCGATCAGTGTGGGAGCAAGCCCCCTCCCACATTTAGCCTGCATTCATTGCGCGAATCATGGGGTACGGTTGCGCCGCGTCTCAATGATATTCGGCAGTTGGGAAATCCGCCCCAGCAACCGCCCCAGTGCGTCCAGCCCCGGAATCTCGATGGTCAGGGACATCAACGCGGTGTTGTCCTCTTTATTCGAGCGGGTGTTGACCGCCAGCACGTTGATGCGCTCATTGAGCAGCACTTGCGAGACGTCGCGCAGCAGGCCGGAACGGTCGTAGGCACGGATGATGATGTCCACCGGGTAGGTGAGCACCGGCACCGGGCCCCAGCTGACCTGGATAATCCGCTCCGGCTCGCGCCCGCCCAGTTGCAGCACCGAGGCGCAGTCCTGGCGGTGAATGCTGACGCCACGGCCCTGGGTGATGTAGCCGACGATGGCATCCCCCGGCAACGGCTGGCAGCAACCGGCGATTTGCGTCAGCAGGTTGCCGACGCCCTGGATCTGGATATCGCCGCGCTTGCCGGGCTTGTAGCCGGTGGCCTTGCGTGGGATCAGCTCCAGTTGTTCGTTGCCGCGCTCCGGCTCGACCAGTTGCTGGGCCAGGTTGACCAGCTGCGCCAGGCGCAGGTCGCCGGCACCGAGGGCGGCGAACATGTCTTCGGCGATCTTCATGTTGGCCTTTTCGGCCAGCTTGTCGAAGTCCACCTGGGGCAGGCCCAGGCGGCCCAGCTCGCGTTCGAGCAGGGTCTTGCCGGCGGCGACGTTCTGGTCGCGGGCCTGCAGCTTGAACCAATGGACGATCTTCGCCCGCGCCCGCGATGTGGTGATGTAGCCCAGGTTCGGGTTCAGCCAGTCGCGGCTCGGCGTGCCGTGCTTGCTGGTGATGATCTCGACCTGTTCGCCGGTTTGCAGGCTGTAGTTGAGCGGCACGATGCGCCCGTTGATCTTGGCGCCCCGGCAGTTATGGCCGATCTCGGTGTGCACGCGGTAGGCGAAGTCCAGCGGCGTCGCGCCCTTGGGCAAGTCGATGGCATGGCCATCGGGGGTGAAGATGTAGACCCGGTCCGGCTCGATATCCACGCGCAACTGTTCGGCCAGGCCGCCGATGTCGCCGAGTTCTTCGTGCCATTCCAGCACTTGGCGCAGCCAGGAGATTTTCTCCTCGTACTGGTTGGACCCGGCCTTGACGTCGGTGCCCTTGTAGCGCCAGTGCGCGCACACGCCCAGTTCTGCCTCTTCGTGCATGGCGTGGGTGCGGATCTGCACTTCCAGCACCTTGCCCTCGGGGCCGATCACCGCGGTGTGCAGTGAGCGATAGCCGTTTTCCTTGGGGTTGGCGATGTAGTCGTCGAACTCCTTGGGAATGTGCCGCCACAGCGTATGGACGATCCCCAGCGCGGTGTAGCAGTCGCGCATTTCCGGCACCAGCACGCGCACCGCACGCACATCGTAGATCTGGCTGAAGGCCAGGCCCTTGCGCTGCATTTTGCGCCAGATCGAGTAGATGTGTTTGGCGCGGCCGCTGATGTCGGCATCGACCCCGGTGGCCTGCAACTCGGCGCGCAACTGGCCCATCACGTCGCTGATAAAGCGCTCACGGTCGAGCCGCCGCTCATGCAGCAGCGTGGCGATCTGTTTGTATTGATCAGGTTCGAGGTAGCGGAAGGACAAGTCCTCCAGCTCCCACTTGATATGGCCGATACCCAGGCGGTGGGCCAGGGGCGCATAGATGTCGAAGACTTCGCGGGCGACGCGGTTGCGCTTTTCGTCGTCGGCGGTCTTCACCGCACGGATTGCGCAGGTGCGTTCGGCCAGCTTGATCAGGGCGACACGTACGTCGTCGACCATCGCCACCAGCATCTTGCGCAGGTTTTCCACCTGGCCCTGGGTGCCCAGCACCATGGACTGGCGCGGGCTGAGGCTGGCGCTGATGGCGGCCATGCGCAGCACACCGTCGATCAGCTTGGCCACCACCGCGCCAAAACGCTGGCTGACGGTCGGCAACTGGATGTGCCCTTCGCGCACGCCGCGATAGAGCACGGCGGCGATCAGCGAGTCCTGGTCCAGCTTGAGATCGGCAAGGATCTCGGCGATTTCCAACCCGGTGCGAAAGCTGGAAGTGCCTTCGGCCCACAGGTTCTTGGCTGCATTGTCTTGTTGCTCAGACTCACGAGCGAACTCGCAGGCTGCTTTCAAGGCTTCACGGTCCAGTGCCGGGTCGACACTGATGGCATGATCCAGCCATGCCTCGAGATTGATACTGCCGTCGGTGTTGATCGGCTGGTGTGCTCTCACCTGTACCATCTTGCTTACCTTCCCTATGACGCACCTTGGATGCGCCAAAATCATCGCCGACCTTTTTACTGCGAACTCCGTGGCAGATCATAGGCCTTGGAGAACGCAGGCCAGTCGGATTAAACGGGCATCCTAGCCCGCTTCAAATAACGCCATGGCCTCGACATGCGCTGTGTGCGGAAACATGTCGAGGATCCCGGCACGTTTTAGCCGGTAGCCTTGCTTGACCAGCTCAACCGTGTCCCGCGCCAGCGTCGCCGGGTTGCAGGACACATACACCAGGCGCCTGGCCCCCAGGGTGGCGAGCTTGCGCACAACCTCTTGGGCACCATCGCGGGGTGGGTCCAAGAGTACCGCAGAAAAGCCCTGTTTGGCCCATTCCGCGTCAGTCAACGGCTGGGACAAATCGGCCTGAAAAAACTGCGCATTATGCAAATTGTTGCTGATGGCGTTCCGTGCAGCCCGGTCCACCATGGCCTGCACACCTTCCACCGCCACCACGTCGCGCACCTGTTTCGCCAGCGGCAAGGCAAAGTTGCCCAGGCCGCAGAACAGGTCCAGCACCCGCTCATCAGGCTGTGGCGCCAGCCAGTCCAGGGCCTGGGCCACCATCGCCTCGTTGACCCCGGCGTTGACCTGGACAAAATCCCCCGGTCGGTACGCCAACTCCAAGTCCCATGGGCCCAATCGGAAACCTAGTGACTGATCAGGCTCAATCGGTTCCGGCTGGCCTTCCCCATGCAGCCACAGCTGGGCGTCATGGAAGCTGCAGAATTCTTTCAGGATCAGCAGGTCCGCCTCCGACAACGGCGCCATATGCCGCAGCAACACGGCGACGGACGAGCCGCTGAACAACTCCACATGCCCCAGGGCCTGAGGTTTGCTCAGGCGGCGCAGCATGTTCGGCAGACGCTGCATGATCGGTTGCAAGGCCTGTACCAGCACCGGGCAATCATCGATGGCGACGATGTCCTGGCTGGCCACGGCGCGGAAACCCACCTCAAGCTTCTTCGCCTTGGCATCCCAACGCACCGCCACCCGGGCGCGGCGCCGGTAAGCGAATTCCGGCCCACTCAATGGTGCGGCCCACTCCTGCGGTTCGACACCGGCCACGCGGGACAGTTGCTCGGCGAGCATGCGCTGTTTCAGGGCAAGTTGTTCGGCATGGGGCAAGTGCTGCACGCTGCAACCGCCACAGCGACCGAAGTGCGCGCACGGTGCCGGGCGACGCAGCTCGCTGGCCGTGAACACGCGCTCGGTGCGGGCCTCGACCACCTTGCCGTGGGTGCCCAACACCCGCGCTTCAACCTCTTCGCCGGCCAGCGCACCGTTGACAAACCAGGTGCGACCTTCAAAGAACACGATGCCGCGGCCGTCGTTGGCCAGGCGCTCGATGGCCAGGCGTTGCTTCTTGCCCACGGGAATCTGTGGGGCCCGGCTGCCGCCCGTCGGTTGGAAGCGCAGGCCTCTCTCGTGCTTGGCCATCAGTTGGGTTCGTCGAAAATGCCGGTCGACAAGTAACGGTCGCCTCGGTCACAGATGATCGCGACGATCACCGCGTTTTCCACTTCCTTGGACAAGCGCAACATACCCGCCACGGCGCCGCCGGACGACACGCCGCAGAAGATGCCTTCTTCACGGGCCAGGCGGCGGGTGGTGTCTTCGGCTTCACGCTGGGCCATGTCGATGATGCGGTCCACGCGGGTCGCGTTGTAGATCTTCGGCAAGTACTCTTCGGGCCAGCGACGAATGCCTGGGATCGCCGCGCCTTCCATCGGTTGCAGGCCGACGATCTGGATCGCCGGGTTCTGCTCCTTGAGGTAGCGCGAGTTGCCCATGATGGTGCCGGTGGTGCCCATGGAACTGACGAAATGGGTGATGGTGCCCTGGGTCTGGCGCCAGATTTCCGGACCGGTGGTGGTGTAGTGCGCTTCGGGGTTGTCCCCATTGGCGAACTGGTCCAGCACCTGGCCACGGCCTTCGGCGGCCATGCGCTCGGCGAGGTCGCGGGCGCCTTCCATGCCTTCTTCCTGGGTGACCAGCACCAACTCGGCGCCATAGGCGGTCATCGCCGCCTTGCGCTCGGCGCTGCCGTTGTCGGGCATGATCAGCACCATCTTGTAGCCCTTGATCGCGGCGGCCATGGCCAGGGCGATCCCGGTATTACCCGAGGTGGCTTCGATCAGGGTGTCGCCGGGCTTGATCTGCCCGCGCAGTTCGGCGCGGGTGATCATCGACAGCGCCGGGCGGTCTTTCACCGAGCCGGCCGGGTTGTTGCCTTCGAGCTTGAGCAACAGGGTATTGCTGGTTTCACCCGCCATGCGTTGCAAGCGGACCAGGGGCGTGTTGCCGACGCAATCGGCGATTGTAGGGTACTGCAAGGTCATGGCGTATTCGCAATCCAGACTGCGGGGGCGAACATCATACCGGGAAAGGTCGGCGGGCCATATCACGCAAAGTGCGGTGCTTATGGCTTAAAGGAATAAGCGAGGCGGTGGTGGCTGAGCGGGCGCCATCGGGAGCAAGCCCCCTCCCACACTGGACCGCATTCTCATGCTGGAACTCGATCGAATGTGGGAGGGGGCTTGCTCCCGATGGCCGCGCCTCGATATCCCGCCTAGCGCAAATGCCCATCGCCATGATTTCTCCGAAAGACCTCCTCCCCCATCGCCGCAATCTGCCCTTCGATCAATGCATCAAACGGCTTGAGCAACGGCTCGAACGACACTGGCGCCTCCAGCACCTGCAACGCCTGCACAATCGCCTCCACCGTCGACAACGCCCCCGGTCCGGGCGCCTTGCGCAGTCGATAGCGAGACACGGCGCCCTCGACCAGCGTGACCCGTGGCAACGCCGCCAACACAGGATTGAGGTGCAGCAGTTTGCGCGCCTTGCGCCAGGTGCCGTCGGGCACTACCAGCAACAGCGGCTGATCGCCGGGTGCATAGGCTTGCAGCGGCTGTGCATCGTCAGCCGGAAACAACAGCCGCGCCTGATAGCCGGGCGGGTTCAACAGGGTCGGCAAGTCATCAAAGACCTCGCCCACCACCAACTGCGCATTGTTCAATCCCAACGCCGCCAGCCGCGCGGTATTGAGCGCATGGTTGACCTCACTCGGGTGCTGCAAAACAAGCACACGTGTGCGGCTGTCGAGGCTGGGAATCAGCGCGCACAGGCAATGGGCGGCGGGCCTGAGGCAGCGGGAACAGTGGGGTCGGGACATGGTTTTCAGGCCTGGTTGAGCTGCGCTTTGAGTAGATCGCGGAAGGTCTGGATCAGCGGTTCGCGGCTGCGGCCCCGGCGCATGATCATCGAGAACGGCGCCTGGTAGCCGAAGGTCGCCGGCAGCAATACGCGCAGGTCGCCCTTGTCGGCCCAGGCCTGGGCGTAGTGCTCGGGCAGGTAGCCGATGTAGGCACCGGAGAGCACCAGGATCAACTGCGCCTCCATACTTTCCACCGTCGCGGCGCTGTGCTTGAAGCCGTGGCGCGCCAGTTCGGCCTGGCTCCAGTAGCCGCGCCCGACCATGCGCTGCTGGGTGATCACCTGCTCGGGGATGCGTCGTTCGCTGAACAACGGATGGCGGGTGCTGCAATACAACCAGTGTTGCTCGCGGTACAGCGGCATGTAGATCAGCCCGCTCATGCGGTTGGAGAAGGCACCGATGGCCAGGTCCAGGCGGTTGTCCTGCACGCCGAGTTGCAGTTCGTAGGGGCTCATCACCGATAGATTCAGGTGCACCGCCGGGTGCTCCAGGCTGTAGGCGCCGATAACCTCGGCGAACGGCAAGGCCTTGTCGCTCACCGTGGAGTCGAGCACGCCGAGCTTGAGCGTCCCGCGCAGCTCGCCCTTGAGCGCGGCGGCATATTGTTCGAAGCCTTCCAGTTCGCCGAGCAGGCGCAAGGTTTCCTGGTGGAACAGCTCGCCTTTGCTGGTCAGGCTGAACCCACCCCGGCCGCGATGACACAGCACCAGGCCCAACGCACTTTCCAACTGGCTCATGTAGGTGCTGATGGCCGAGGTGGACAGGTTGAGTTCGTGCTGGGCATTGGCGAACCCCTGGTGGCGCACGACGCTGACGAAGATGCGCAGGAGTTTCAGGTCGGGCAAGGCGCTGGCCATGGTCGGCTCCGGGTGTAGATGTGGGCAGTCTACCTGCCCGCATTAGTTTAGAAAAACCTGAACTAAGTATTTGCCCCTGCCGATTCTTCCCTTCCTGCGCTTTTCGCAGAATCGGCCCCTGATAAACACAACAACGATGAGGCAATCCCGTGGACAAGATTTTCCACCAACCACTGGGCGGCAACGAAATGCCGCGCTTCGCCGGCATCGCCACCATGATGCGCCTTCCCCACCTGCAATCGGCCAAGGGCCTGGATGCGGCCTTTATCGGCGTGCCCCTGGACATCGGCACCTCGCTGCGCGCCGGTACCCGCTTCGGGCCCCGTGAAATCCGCGCCGAGTCGGTAATGATCCGCCCCTACAACATGGCCACCGGTGCCGCGCCGTTCGACTCGCTGTCGGTGGCGGACATTGGCGACGTGGCGATCAACACCTTCAACCTGCTGGACGCCGTGCGCATCATCGAAGAGGCCTACGATGAGATTCTCGAGCACAACGTGATCCCGATGACGTTGGGCGGCGACCACACCATCACCCTGCCGATCCTGCGGGCGATCCACAAGAAACACGGCAAGGTCGGGCTGGTGCACATCGATGCCCACGCCGACGTCAACGACCATATGTTCGGCGAGAAAATCGCCCACGGCACCACCTTCCGCCGCGCCGTGGAAGAAGGCCTGCTCGATTGCGACCGCGTGGTGCAGATCGGCCTGCGCGCCCAGGGCTATACCGCCGAAGACTTCAACTGGAGCCGCAAACAGGGCTTTCGCGTAGTACAGGCCGAAGAATGCTGGCACCACTCCCTCGCGCCACTGATGGCCGAGGTGCGGGAAAAAGTCGGCGGCGGCCCGGTGTACCTGAGCTTCGACATCGACGGCATCGACCCGGCCTGGGCGCCCGGCACCGGCACCCCGGAAATCGGCGGCCTGACCACCATCCAGGCAATCGAAATCATCCGTGGCTGCCAGGGCCTCGACCTGGTCGGTTGTGATCTGGTAGAAGTTTCGCCGCCCTACGACACCACCGGCAACACCTCGCTGCTGGGCGCCAACCTGCTGTACGAGATGCTCTGCGTACTGCCTGGCGTGGCGCACCGTTGATGAGCGTGCCGCAGGTATTGAAAGCCGCCGCCGACCTGGTGTCGGCCTTTGCACGCAACGACCGCGCCGCCTACTTCGGCGCGTTCACGGCCGATGCCAGCTTTGTGTTCTACACCCTCCCCCAGCCGCTGCTCAGTCGCGATGCCTACCAGGCATTGTGGGACAGCTGGCGCCGGGATGAAGGATTTGAGGTGCTGTCCTGCACCTCAAGTAACGCCGTGGTCAGCCTGCAGGGTGACGTGGCGATATTTATCCATGACGTGGCCACCGAGCTGCGCATGAACGGGGAGGAATTCGTTAGCCAGGAACGCGAGACCATTGTCTTCAAACGCCAAGGATCTCGCACAGAACAACAAGAAGGCCCGTGGCTGGCCTGTCACGAACATTTGTCCGCTATGCCGGAAGGGCTGCCGCCCCCTTAGCCAATGTGATCGGAGCTGATCATGAATAATAAAAACAACGATAAAAGTATTCGCACAATAGAAACCAACGGGGTCGAACAGATCCCGGACAACGAACGTACCGCCACCCCCAAGGATCTGTTCCGCCTGATCTTCGGCGGCGCCAATACCTTTGCCACCGCCGTGCTCGGTTCCTTTCCCGTGTTGTTCGGCCTGTCGTTCCAGGCCGGCGTCTGGGCGATTGTGCTGGGCGTGCTGGTGGGTGCGTTGATCCTCGCCCCCATGGGCCTGTTCGGGCCGATCAATGGCACCAACAACGCAGTGTCTTCCGGTGCGCACTTCGGCGTGCACGGGCGGATTGTCGGCTCGTTTCTGTCATTGCTGACGGCGATTGCCTTCTTCTCACTGTCGGTGTGGAGTTCAGGCGATGCGCTGGTCGGCGGTGCGAAACGGCTGATCGGCCTGCCGGAAACCGACCTGACCCTGGGCCTGGCCTACGGCGTATTCGCCATGCTTGTCCTGACGGTGTGCATCTACGGCTTTCGCTTCATGCTGTGGGTCAACCGCATTGCGGTCTGGGCGGCAAGCCTGCTGTTTCTGTTGGGCATCTTCGCGTTCGCGCCGACCTTCGACAGCCACTTCGCCGGCAGCGTAGCCCTGGGCCAGACCGGCTTCTGGGCGGCCTTTATCGGCGCGGCTCTGGTGGCCATGAGCAACCCGATTTCCTTCGGGGCGTTCCTGGGTGACTGGTCACGCTATATCCCACGTGAGACGCCGAAAATGCGCATCATGCTGGCGGTAGTCCTGGCACAGATCGCCACCTTGATCCCGTTCCTGTTCGGCCTGGCCACCGCCACCATCGTGGCGGTCAAGGCGCCGGACTACATCGCGGCCAACAACTACGTCGGCGGTCTGCTGGCGGTGGCACCGACCTGGTTCTTCCTGCCGGTGTGCCTGATCGCGGTAATTGGCGGCATGTCCACCGGAACCACTTCGCTGTATGGCACCGGGCTGGACATGTCCAGCGTGTTCCCGCGCCTGCTGTCGCGGGTCAAGGCCACGCTGCTGATCGGGGTGATGTCGATTGCCTTCATCTTTATCGGACGTTTCGCCGCCAACCTGGTGCAGAGCGTATCGACCTTCGCCGTGCTGATCATCACCTGCACCACGCCATGGATGGTGATGATGATCATCGGCCTGATCGTGCGTCGCGGCTTCTACTGTCCGGATGACCTGCAGGTGTTTACCCGGGGTGAAACCGGCGGCCGCTACTGGTTCAGCCATGGCTGGAACTGGCGCGGGCTGGGGGCCTGGATTCCGAGTGCGCTGGTGGGCCTGTGCTTCGTCAACTTGCCGGGGCAGTTTGTCGGGCCGCTGGGCAACCTGGCCGATGGCATCGATATCAGCCTGCCGGTGACGCTGGGGTTGGCGTCGGTGGTGTACCTGACGTTGTTGCGTGTGTTTCCGGAGCCGGCTTCGGTGTATGGCCCCAAGGGTCCGCTTCGCAGCCCTGCGGGAGCAGGCTCCGCTCCCACAACAAGTTCGCCTGTTACCTAAAACAATAATCGGAGACCCGCCGTCATGGCTTTGGATTTATTCGTCGTACTCATCTACGCCGCTGGCATGCTCGTGCTCGGCTATTACGGCATGCGCCGCGCCAGGACCCACGAAGACTACCTGGTAGCCGGTCGCAACCTGGGCCCGTCGCTGTACATGGGCACCATGGCCGCCACGGTACTGGGCGGTGCATCCACCGTCGGTACCGTGCGCCTGGGTTATGTGCATGGCATCTCCGGCTTCTGGCTGTGTGCGGCGCTGGGCATGGGGATCATCGCGCTGAACCTGTTCCTGGCCAAGCCGCTGCTCAAGCTGAAAATCTTCACCGTCACCCAGGTACTGGAAAAACGCTACAACCCCATGGCCCGCCAGGCGAGTGCGGTGATCATGCTGGCCTACGCGCTGATGATCGGCGTGACCTCGATCCTGGCCATCGGCACGGTGCTGCAAGTGCTGTTCGGCCTGCCGTTCTGGATTTCGGTGTTGCTGGGCGGTGGTGTGGTGGTGGTCTACTCGACCATCGGCGGCATGTGGTCCCTGACCCTCACCGACATCGTGCAGTTCGTGATCAAGACCGTCGGCCTGATGTTTATCCTGCTGCCGATCTGCCTGTACCGCGTCGGCGGCTGGGATGAGCTGGTCGCCAAGCTGCCGGCATCGAGCTTCAGCTTCACCGCGATCGGCTGGGACACGATCATCACCTACTTCATGATCTACTTCTTCGGCATCCTGATCGGCCAGGACATCTGGCAGCGGGTGTTCACCGCCCGTGACGAAAAGGTCGCCAAGTACGCAGGCACTTTCGCGGGTTTCTACTGCATTCTTTACGGCCTCGCCTGTGCGCTGATCGGCATGGCGGCCCATGTGCTGATTCCGGACCTGGACAACGTCAACAACGCGTTCGCGGCCATCGTCAAAGTCTCGCTGCCGGACGGCATCCGCGGCCTGGTGATCGCGGCGGCACTGGCGGCGATGATGTCCACCGCCAGCGCCGGCTTGCTCGCCGCCTCCACCGTATTGACCGAAGACCTGCTGCCACGCCTGCGCGGCGGCAGACAATCGAGCCTGGCAATCAACCGCCTGTTCACCATGCTGACCGGTATCGTCGTGCTGGGCATCGCACTGGTGGTCAATGACGTGATCAGCGCCCTGACCCTGGCCTACAACCTGCTGGTGGGTGGCATGCTGATCCCGCTGATCGGCGCGATCTTCTGGAAGCGCGCGACCACGTCGGGGGCAATCACCTCCATGAGCCTGGGTTTTGTAACGGCGCTGGTGTTCATGTTCAAGGATGGCCTGGATGCGAACACGCCGATCTACTACAGCCTGGCAGTGGCGCTGGTGAGTTTTGTGCTGGTGAGTGTGTTGTCACGCCGGCCCGAGGCGGGGGTGGTTCGGGCGGTGTAAGCAATAAAGAGGGTTGGAGCGGTTTCTTCAGCGGGTGCGACGTCGGATGTCGCACCCGTTTTTTATCATGAGTACATTGTGGAAACTGCGGGCGCCTTTGCCTGGATGATTTCCTCGACCAAGGAGGCCCACACCAATCCCTGGGTGGTGCCCCCGGCATACGTCCCGCCGGCGGCAATGCGGTTGTAGGCGGAGCAATAAACTATCGACAGTCCATCAGGCTCCTCTCCTTCCATGGCCGTGACGACGAACTGTTCCCTGCTCAGTTCAGCAATGCGGGCCGGACTCAGATGCTGGGACAGGAACCGAACCCCAGCGCGCCGCAAAAGCGCCTCTATCTCATCCATCAAATGCGCAATGCCCAGGTCGTCGCCCGATGCGTCAATCGATGGATTGTCGGCCAGAAACTTTTCAAACAGCTCAATGCCTGCACGGTTGCATTCCACGGCCAGGTACTGGTTTCCAGGCGTCAGATAAGCGTTGTCCAGCGGCTTTGCAGTCGTCTCCGTGGCTGAAAGGTGGCGCATGTTCACCTGCTTATGACTGGCGCCATCGCTTTGCTGATGTCCTCCGTAGACCGAGACCTGATAATTGGCCAGGCGGAACATCACGGCTTGGAGCAGGCCGTTGATGCCTCGACCGATGATCGATACGCGCGGCGCGCGGGCATCTGCCTGTTGCGCGGGGATCATCAATGAGTGGGCAAGTTTGCGCCGGACCAGGCAGCGCAAGGCGGTCAGGCTCAGTTGAATCGAGACGGCATAGTCAAGGTCGCCGTGGCAGGCTTCAGTCATTGCCGCCTGGGTTGTCAGGGTCGCCGGCTTGCGCCACTTGGAGACACTGCAGCCGAGTGCCTGCGCGCGCACCCGAAATGCATCCAGTGTCCCAGGCCCGTAGTCCAATACAAGCTGGATAGCTTCAGCCGTTGCCAGGGCCCGTAAAGCGTCATCGCTGAAGACATCCGGCTTGGCGACGCAGACCAGACGAGCCTGTCTGTGCAGGCACTGAATAAGGGCCCGATCAATGCGATGGGTGGACTCATCATTCAGGGATAAACAGATAGCGACGGCACGGGCCCCCTCCAGCACCTCGAACCAGTCCACGCCAAAGGACACTCGGCTGTCGGAACAGGCTTTGCCGAGAGTGTCCGGCCTCTGACCATGTCGATCCAATACCTTGATCCGAACCTCCGGATCTCGATCAAGCAACAACTTGACCAGCTCCCTGCCCACGTTGCCGTATCCCAGCACACAGATGTCGCGCGGCAGGGAGCCATCGGCCAGTGTCAGCCAGCGCGCCATATAGGCGGCGACATGGGGCGCGTTGACCCCCGGCGTATTGACTACACGGATGTCGTTGGAACCGCAAAGGTCCAGTCGCACCTTATCCAGGCTCGTACCTCTGCGGATCAAATGGAGGTCGCCAAACGGGTGGGATATGCGCCATTGGGCGATAACGTCTGCATCGATCGCCTGGTCCCCGACAATGATCGCCGATGGACTCAGGAGACCGATCTGAATGAGCAGATCGTGTTTGGTCAATGTCGGGGGGAAGAACACTACGTTGCTGGGTGCGTGAGCCTTCCAGGCTCTCGACACCGGTGCGAGATGCAGGATATTTCCGGTTATGGCGATGAGTGACGCGGCGACTGGCGGAATGGAAGAGAGCCTCATAGCTGTTTCTCCAACACTTCTGACGGACTGATGCCTCGCAGAGAGCCATTCAATAAAGGGGGGGCGTTATTGGAAGGCCATTGAGAAACTCAACCTACGCTCATGGTTTGAATTGAATAAGCCAGCCACTTCTGATGAACAAGTAGCCTGATTCCGACACGTGAAGGTCAGAGGCCTGACTGACCTGCATGGATTCGGACTACTCGCCCAAGCTATCGAGGGACGACAGGGGTTCCTGAAAGCAGACGCTCGCATCCGAACGATTGTTCAGATCACTGGGGCGAGTGAGTGTTATGGCGTGAGGGTGCTATCGCGCAGGCCCGGGGCAAGGGTGACTGGGACGGCGAGAGGTATGACTGACGCTGGAAACGCTGTATGGACGCTGAGACGTAGGATGTCACGCCCGCTGGTTTTGCCTGGCGCAAAATAAACGGTGGGAGCGGGCTTACTCGCCCCCACCTTCAATCCTGCTTCAGCCAGAGATTATCTGCGGCGCGGACGACGCTGCTCGTCATCGGTACGAATCGGCACCGGTTGCAGGGGGGGCTCGATCAAGCCCAATGCAACGCCAAGGTCGTGGAGCCAGTTCTGGATTTTCTCTTTCATGGTTTGCCCCCTTTGAGGGAAATGCTGGTCGGCGCAAGTTCTGTCGCCTTTTCCTACATTGATAGTAGCCCTAAGTCCTACGTATTGCTTGAATGAAACCACAACGAACTGTTACTGAATTGATGCAAATCCTGACGGATCGCTCAAGCAATCGCACGTGCGTCTTGCAGGACCTCGGCCCTGCCCTCTTGCTGCAGGTCGATCCATGCGTTGAGGTTAGCGCCGAGCATACCCTTTCGCCACATCAGCCAGGTCGTCGCAGTGGCAAATTGCCCTGTCAGCGGATGAACGGACACGCTGTCCTTGCCCGGCAGGCTGTCGAGCATGGATTCGGACATCAGCGCCACACCTGAACCGGCGATGACACAGGCGAGCATGCCTTGATAAGACTCGATCTCAATCGCCCGCCCCATGGCGACGTGCTCGTGGGAAAACCAGGTTTCCAGGCGCGTGCGGTAGGCGCAACTGCGGCGAAAAGTGAACACCGAACGGCCGGCAACATCCTGCGGCCCGCGCACCGGTGGGTGGTCGGCTTCGCATATCAGCACCAGGCGTTCTTCGCACAGGGCCACACCGTCCAGGGAGGCAATCGTGATGGGCCCGTCCACAAATGCGGCGTCCAGGCGACCGGTGATCAACCCTTCGAGCAGTTCACCGCTGGGCGCCGATAGTACCTGGAGGTTCACCATCGGATACGCCTTGTGATAGCACGCCAGCAGCTTCGGCAAATGCACTGCCGCCGTGCTGTACATGCTGCCCAGCACAAAATTGCCAGCCGGTTGCCCACCTTGCACGGCGCCATGGGCTTCATCATGCAGCGCCAGCAGACGAGTGCTGTAGTCCAGCAACACCTTGCCCGCCGGAGAAAGCTGCAAGCGCTGGCGTTCGCGCACGAACAATTCCACGCCAAGCTGTTCTTCCATCTGCTTGAGCCGGGTCGACAAGTTCGACGGCACTCGATGCAGGCGCTCGGCAGCACGGGTAATGGAGCCCTCTTCCGCCACCGCCTGGAAGATGCGCAATTGACTGAACTCCATGACTTTCTCCAAAACTGAACAAGTTGCTCACTATTATTCATTTTTACAGAAAGTCAATCCGCTCTAGCCTGACGGTATTCGCTTACCCGCAGGACACCCGACCATGTCACCCCTCACCCGCTTACTCGCCAGCTTTATCGCCCTGATGATGGCCATGGGCATTGGCCGCTTCGCCCTTACCCCGCAAATGCCCCACTTGCTCAGTGAAGGCCAGATCGACCTGACCGGCGCCGGACTGATCGCAGCGGCCAATTACCTGGGCTACTTCGTGGGCGCGGTGGATTCGATTTTTGCGCGCAGCCATCACCATGTGCGGGGTCGCCTGTATGGCGGGCTCTGGTTGTGCGTGTTGCTGACCCTGGCGTCGTACTGGGCCCAGGGTTTCTGGCCTCACATGCTGTTGCGCTTCGGTACCGGCGTTGCAAGTGCCTGGGCATTGGTGATGATCACCAGCCTGAGCCAGCCGCTGGCGATTGCCGCCGGGCGTGCACGCCTGGGCGCCCTGGTGTTCGCCGGGCCGGGGCTGGGGATTGTGTTGACCGGGTTGCTGGCGCTGGGCTCCAACCTGTTGGGCCAGAGCTCAGCAACCTTGTGGCTGATCTATGCGGTAGTGGCGCTGGTGATGCTGCTGGCAATCTTGCCCTTCCTGCCACAGCCGTCCGCCGTCACTGCGCCTGTTGCAAGCCACGCCGACACGGCCAGCAACGGCAGCATTACTCACCTGTGCTGGATCTACGTGTTGTTCGGCCTGGGCTACATCATTCCGGCGACCTTCCTGTCACAGATGGCCAGCGCGCAATTCAACGGCGCCTGGCAGGCTGATCTGTTCTGGCCCTGCTTTGGTTTGGCCGCGGCGATTGGGGTAGTGGTCGCAAGCCTGCGTCCCAAGGACCCGGACACCACCCGCCGCTGGCTGATGACCACGTTGTGGCTGCAGGCGGCCGGAGTATTCGCCTGCCTGCTGGGTAACGGTTGGGGCCTGGCGCTGGGGGTGTTGCTGTGCGGCGGGCCGTTCCTGGCCTGTATGCAGTTGGTGATGGCGCGCCTGCGGGACGTTGCGCCCCACGGCTATCAGCGCAACACCGGGCTGCTGACCGCCAGCTTTGCCATCGGCCAATTGAGCGGGCCGTTGCTGGCGTCGGTGAGCAGTCACCTGAGCGGAGGCCTGCAACCGGCGTTGGTGATTGCCGGTGCAGGCCTGTCAGTGGCGGGAGGGGTGTTGGTCAGCCGGCGACCAACGGTGCCGGCGCACGAACCTGCTCACGCCGCGCCAACACCAGGAAAAACAGCCCACCCAGGAAGCAGCCGGTGAACCAGGCAAAGTTAGCCATGCCCTGCAACGCCGGCGTGAAGGTGATCGCAACACCTGCCAGGGTCGCGGGCACCAGCGCCTTGACCGCCGTCCAGTTCACACCGCCGTCGAAGTAATAGCGCCCGCTCGGGCTGTCATCGAACAGCGCGTCCACGTCGATCTTCTGCTTTTTGATCAGGTAGAAGTCCACCAGCAGAATCCCGAACAGCGGGCCGATAAAGGCCGCGAGGATATCCAGGGTGTAGTGGATCATCAGCGGGTTATTGAACAGGTTCCACGGGGTGATGAAGATCGACGCCACCGCAGCGATCATGCCGCCGGCGCGCCAGCTGATCTTGCTCGGCGCGACGTTGGCGAAGTCGAACGCCGGGGACACGAAGTTGGCGACGATGTTGATGCCGATGGTGGCAGTCACAAATGCAAAAGCGCCCAGCAGCACCGCCATGCTGTTATCAATGCGCGAGACGGTCGCGATCGGGTCATGGAGCATTTCGCCAAACACCGGCAAGGTGCCCGAGACGATCACCACGGTCACCAGGGAAAACGCCAGGAAGTTCACCGGCAGGCCCCAGAAGTTGCCGCGCCGCACGTCCTGCATGCTGCGGCAGTAACGGCTGAAATCACCGAAATTCAGGGTCGGCCCGGAAAAATACGACACCACCAGCGCCGTCGCCACGATGACCTGGCCAAACGCCTGCCAGCCCGACAGGGATTTTTCCGCCAGGGTAAAGCTGATATTCGCCCACCCTGCCTTCCACACGATCCAGCCGGCCAGGGCAAACATCACCGCATAGACCACCGGCCCCGCCCAATCGATAAAGCGGCGGATGGACTCCATGCCGGCCCAGAACACGGCCGCCTGCAACACCCATAAACTGAGGAAACCAAACCAGCCCAGGTAAGACAGGCCGGCAAAATGCGGCTCTGCAAACACCGCCATCTGTGGGAAAAAGCGCAATGCCACAATGATCAGGGCACTCGACGCCAGGTAGGTCTGAATCCCGTACCAGGCCACCGCAATCAAGCCGCGAATCACGGCGGGAATGTTCGCACCGAACACGCCAAACGCCAGCCGGCAGATTACTGGATAGGGCACGGCGGCCTGCTGGCTGGGCTTGGCCACCAGGTTGGCAATCAATTGCACAATGCAAATGCCTGCCAGCAAGGCAATCAACACCTGCCAACTGGCCAGCCCCAGGGCAAACAGACTGGCGGCGAACACATAGCCGCCCACGCTGTGCACGTCACTCATCCAGAAGGCAAAGATGTTGTACCAGGTCCACTTTTGCGGCAGCGGCCCCAGGTCCTGGTTGTACAGGCGGGGGCTGTAGCCTTTGGGCAATTGTTCGGTCATCGCGGGCTCCTCGTCATACCGGCCTGCGCTTCCGTCACGGGGGTGCATACGGAAGGCGGCATGGTTTGTATACGAGATAGTCAGCAGAATACGTGCCAATAGCACACAATCCCTCTGAAACCGCGTTCCAAAGGGCTACACAGAGCCTCAGTGACGGGGACTGCGCTCAGCAACGGTGCAGATTAATCCTGTACACAATCACTAGTGCACCCGATGTGCACACAAGTACCCAACCGCGCAGCAGGCCGCTGTGAGGAAGGCGCCCCAGGCCATGTCCATCACTGCCAACCCGCCGGACCAACCCTGTAGCGTGGCCCAATTGCTCAGGTCATAGGTGCCGTAGGCCACCAGGCCCAGCAATGCACCCAGTCGCGCTGCGCGTTGCCAGCTGGCACTGGGCAAGACCACGAACACCACGCAACCGAGGACATACAAGAGATAGAACAGCGCGGCGGGCAACAGGCGAGGCTGATCGAGCATCAGCGGGCCCAGCAGGGATTTGTAGGTCGGGCCCATAAGGACGCCAAGCCAGAGGCCGTCGAGGACCAGGAAGGCAAGCAAGGTGCCGAGGTAGGCAAAGACAGACTTCTTGGACATTGATGCAGCCTCTGTAGGAGCGAGCTTGCTCGCGAAAATATTCCAGGCGCATCACGGTGTCGGATGGACCTTTTTCGCGAGCACGCTCGCTCCTACAGAAGAGCAAACCGCACTCAGCTTAGTTCAATGCGATCCGCGTGAATCACGATCTGGCCCTGCTTGTAGAGTGCACCAATGGCTTTCTTGAAGTTGCCCTTGCTCACGCCAAACAAATTGCTGATCACCGCCGGGTCGCTCTTGTCGCTGACCGGCAAACTGCCGTTGTTTTCACGCAACTTGGCGAGGATCTTCGAGTTGAGGCTGGACGCCGCTTCCTGGCCGACCGGTTGCAGGCTCAGGCTGATGTTGCCATCGGCGCGGATCTCTTTGATAAAGCCTTTTTCTTCCTTGCCCGGGCGCAGGAACTTGAACACTTCGTTCTTGTGGATCAGGCCCCAGTGCTTGTTGTTGATGATCGCCTTGAAGCCCATGTCGGTGGCTTCGGCGACCAGCAGGTCGACTTCCTGGCCCACGACGTAGTTGGCCGGCGTCTTGTCCAGGTAGCGGTCGAGGCGCGCGGTCGCGGTAATACGCTTGGTGTGTTTGTCGAGGTAGACATGCACCACGCAGTATTCACCGGCGGTCAGCTGACGTTTCTCTTCCGAATACGGCAGCAACAGATCCTTTGGCAAGCCCCAGTCGAGGAACACGCCAATACTGTTGACTTCCACGACTTTCAAACTGGCAAATTCGCCGACTTGAACTTTCGGTTTTTCGGTAGTGGCGATAAGTTTGTCATCGCTGTCCAGATAAATGAAAACGTTAAGCCAGTCTTCATCTTCACTGGGAATATCCTTGGGGATATACCGATTAGGCAAGAGGATTTCGCCATCTTGCGCCCCATCGAGGTACAAACCAAAGTTAGTGTGTTTAACCACTTGCAAGCTGTTGTAGCGCCCGACTAAAGCCATTTCCAATACCCTCATTGCGTGGGCGGCATTCTACCCGAGTTGCCCTCGCCGCGCGCGCGCGCCTGAAAAATCGCGGGTTTGCCTGGCGTTCCAGTGGCACCGCCCCGCTCGTCCGATCATTCGGCTGAATTTTGCCACGCCACCGGTGCCGGCTCAGCCCGTGGTTTCGAGTTAAAACAGTAAGTTAGGGGTTTATTTCAAAGATGAACTTTGGCTGTTTTCCGCCGCCGCGCTTATTCCCGGGGGATATTTTTACCAAGCAATTGTCAAGTATTTCCTGTACGATGCCTGGCCAAGTTAATTTTCTACAGGTTAGTGGCCGCCATGCGTGTAAAAGCATCCAACAGCAAAGCAAAGCCAGCTCCCGCCGTTGAAACCAGCGAATCGATCAACAGCCAGATTGCTGCTTTCCTCAAGTCCGGTGGCGAAATCCAGCAAATTGCCAAGGGCGTGAGCGGCCAGACTTTCGGCCCGTCCAAGCAGATCAGCCTGGGTAAAAAGTAATACCGCGCAGCACATCTGGTCCCTAAGCGTCTTGCCTTCAAGGCGCTAGGACTAGAGCCCGAAATACCCTCTCGCGTCATCTTCAGAACGTGCAAATCGACGAACGGGCCTCACCTCCTGGCATTCGCCGGTATGCTTGCACACGTCTAGCACGGGCATCTGCCCTATTTTTCCGTTACTGCTCCTCGCTTTTCATGGAGTGAAGCATGCTTAAACGCTGCATTTTCGTGGCCAGTATCCTGGCGGCCAGCCCTCTCGCCGAAGCGCAGATTTTCCAGCGTGAACTGGGCGACTTCGACCTGAAATTGGGCACCACCCCCAGCCGTAGCATGGCCCAGGGCCTGGTCAAGCCGACCTCGCCGGGCAGTGACTCGTTCCATGGCGGGCTGGACCTGAGCCATGACAGCGGCCTGTACTTCGGCCAGTTTTCGCCGAACATGGGCCTGTCCTCGGCCAGCACCCTCGAAGTCGACTCCTACATGGGGTTCAAACACCCCTTCGACCAGACCCTGGGCTACGAAGTCGGCCTGATCCACTACAGTTACCCCAAGCTCAGCCCCCTCGACAGCCAGGAGTTCTACGGCGGTCTGAATCTACTCGGCAATCGTTTCGGCGCTTCCTTCAGCAACGACCCGGACCGCCAGGACAGCACGCTGTTCGCCGACCTCGGCGGTACCCAGCCCTTCGGCATCGGCGTCAGCATGAAATACACCACCCATCAGCTGGGCACGCCGGCTTCGGTAGAGGGCGGCACCATCAGCAGCTTCAGCGACTGGTCGGTGCAGTTCTCCCGCGCCTGGAAAGGCATCGACCTGGACCTGATCTACAGCGACTCCAGCCTCAGCGGTGGCGATTGTTCGGCCTACTCCGGACACAATTCGCAATGCGATGGCCTGTTGACCCTGAAGGCGGTGCGGTCGTTTTATTGATGGGCTGAACTGTCGCGTGCGCCGCGGGTTCACATGCATTGACTCCCTCTGCGCAAGGACACGCCCATGTTGCATCGGCTCAAACTGCTGGTGGTATTCCTGACCCTGAGCCTGGTGCTCGCCGGCTGCAACCGCGTGGGCCTGGCCTACCGCAACCTGGACGTGATCATCCCCTGGACCCTCAACGACTACCTGGACATGAACGCCGGGCAGAAGAGCTGGTTCAACGACAAGCTCAAGGACCACCTGGCCTGGCACTGCACCACCCAATTGCCGGGTTACCTCGACTGGCTCGACCGCCTGCAAGCAATGGTCGAGAGCAACCAGGTCACCGATGCAGCGCTGCAAACCCGCACGGTTGAGGCCAAGCAGGCGATTGCCGAGGTGGCGCGGGAAATCACCCCGTCGGCGATTGAATTGTTACAAGGGCTGGATGACCAGCAGGTCAACGACATGAACGATGCCCTGGCCAAGGACCTGCGCAAACGCCAGGACGAATACCTCAAGCCGCCGCTGGCCAAGCAGATCCAGGACCGCGCCGAGCGTATGAGCAAGCGTCTGGATGCGTGGATGGGGCCACTGAGCGATAGCCAGAAGAACCGGGTAATGGCCTGGTCCATCAGCCTGGGCGAGCAGAACGAGCAGTGGATCGGCAACCGTGCCCACTGGCAGGCACAATTCATCGACGCCGTGCAGCAACGCCACAGCGCCGATTTCCCGCAGAAAATCCAGCAACTGCTGGTGGACCGCGAAAGCCTGTGGACACCGGAGTATCGCGCGGCGTATGCCCAGACCGAAGCCGCTGCGCGTAGCCTGATCATCGACATCATGGCCGACAGCAGCGTGCCGCAACGGCTGAAACTCACCCAGAAAATCGACAAGGTCCGCAGTGACTTCCAGGCGCTCAAATGCCTGAAAAGCGCGCAGTCCTAATTGGGCGCCAGGGTGCCCAACCAGGCCACCAGCGCGAGGACCAGGACCCCGGCCCCCATCTCCAGCACCATGCTGCGCCGTAGCGCAGCCATGGCAGCGACATAATCACCGGCCGCCACGGAGCGTTGCAGAAGCGGCGTCAGGTGGAAACGATTGAGCGCCGCCAGCCCCAGCATCAGGCCAAACAGTCCCAGTTTCAGGCACAACAGGATCGCGTAGACACCGCCGGTAAGGCCGTCCAGATTCAGCCCGACCACCAACAGATAGTTGGCCACCCCGGTGCCGATCAGCACCGCTACAAATCCCGCCCCCACATGCTCGAACCCCTTCAGCGCCCTTGCCAGCACCCGAACGTGATAAGCGTCGTGCATAGACGTGCGCCTCGACAACAACCCGAACGCCGCCAACGCCCCGACCCAGCCACCCGCTGCCAACAGATGCGCGCCGTCGCTGAGGATGTGCCACACACCCTGCGTGCCTTCATGCATCACGCCGTGCCCGGTCCACGCCAGCGTCACCAACGCGGCGGCACCCGACAAAGTGGCCAATGGCAGGCGGGGGCCAAGCGCAGCCACCACCAGCGCCCCCATCCGTAGCCACCACGTCACGCCCAGGTCGGTCTGCCAGAGCATCATGTGCAGATGCGGCCACAGCGTCTGCCAATCCGTTGCGCCACTCATGGCCTGGGTCAGCGCCAACAGCGACGCTATCGACAGCACTATCCCGACGCCAGCCGTCAGCCGCAGCAGGCCCCTCAAATTCAGCAGCACGCGCTCCGGCGCCTTGAGTCCGTAAAGACCAAAGAGCCCCAGGCCAAACAACAGCATCAGGTCAAGATAGAGCGCAAAGCGCAGTGTGACTTGGGTCAATTCGCTCATGGCTGGACGCTGAACACCACGTTACCGGTAATCGGGTGCGTGTCGGATGACACTGCGCGCCAATCGACCCGGTAGGTGCCGGTAGCCAGTGCAGAAGCCGGCTTGATCAGCATCACCCTGGGGTCGGTGCTCGCCGCGACACTGGCCTTGATGGGCATCGGCGAATTGGGCATGCCGGGCATATCGGTCATGGTCAGCCGGGCCCCGGAAAACTGCGTCAGCAGGTTCTCCGAAAAGCGCAGTTCAATGACGGCCGGCGCGGCACCTTGGGCCCCGGCTGGAGGGAGGGATGACAGCAGTTTCGGATGGGCCGAGGCCGGCAGGCTGATCATCAATCCGACCCACAGTGCTCCCCCCGTTAACGCGGTTTTCAACATTGACATGCAAGGCTCCAGGCCGCTCAAGGCGGCGAGTTATAGGAATAAAAAACCGGTTAAAACCAAAGGCGCACACCGACCACCCAGCGCAGCTGGCTGATGTCTTCGTCTTCATCGCGAGCGTACTGCGCCGTCCGCCCATAGCTGCGGTTCCAACTCACCCCCACGTAAGGCGCCAACTCCCGGCGCACCTCGTAGCGCAAGCGCAGGCCCAGCTCGCTTTCCGACAGGCCTGCGCCCACCCGGCGTTGCGGATCGTTCTGCGCATAAAAATTGAGTTCGGCCGTCGGCTGAAGGATCAGGCGATTGCTCAGCAGGATGTCGTAGTCACCTTCCAGGCGTGCCGCGGTGTGGCCCGACTCGCCCACAAACAGCGTCGCCTCGGCCTCGAAGTTGTAGAGCGCCATGCCCTGCAGGCCGAACGCCGCCCAGGTTTGGCTGTCCCCGGGCTTGAAGTCCTGGCGCACGCCGCCAACCAGGTCCCACCAAGGGCTGATGGCGTGCCCCCACAACGCCTGGGCTTCGGCGCTGTCAGTGCGACCGGCGCTGCGCTCGCCTTCGCTGCGCAGCCACAGACGGTCGATGTCACCACCGACCCAACCCTTGATGTCCCAGTTCAGCGCACCACCGCCACCGCCGCCTTGCCATTCCAGCTGGTTGACCAGCAGCATTGAGTTGATGCCGCTGTCATGCACCACATGCCCGCCCGGCGCGTTATACACAGCGGCGCGATCAGCGTCGGTGAGCAGCGGGATCGGCGTACGGCTTTCGCTCAGCGCCGGAACCGCCGGGCTCATGCCTTGAAACTCCTCGGCCTGCGCCAGCGAGCCGAATGTCCACCCGGCCAGCGCGATACACACCGATAAAACCCGACGGCTCATGCTCGCGTCCTCATTCATGTACGCGCACTTCACGGAACATGCCCATTTCCATGTGGTACAGCAGGTGGCAGTGATAGGCCCAACGCCCCAGGGCATCGGCGGTCACGCGGTAACTGCGGCGCGAGCCCGGCGGCATGTCGATGGTGTGCTTGCGGACCTGGAACTGGCCGTTTTCATCCTCCAGGTCGCTCCACAGGCCGTGCAGGTGAATCGGGTGGCTCATCATCGTGTCGTTGACCAGCACCAGCCGGACGCGCTCGCCATAGGTCAGTTGCAAGGGCTCGGCATCGGAGAACTTCACGCCATTGAATGACCAGGCGAACTTCTCCATATGCCCGGTGAGGTGCAATTCAAGGGTGCGCGCGGGGTCGCGGCCATCGGGGTCCTCAAAGGTGCTGTGCAGGTCGGCGTAGGTCAGCACTCGCCGACCGTTGTTGCGCAGGCCGATACCGGGATCGTCGAGCTTGGGCACCGGGCTCATCGCCTGCATGTCCACCAAAGGGTTGTTCTGCTCGCTGGCCGGGTGGCTCTGCATCGACATCGCGCCCATCCCACTGTGATCCATGCCCGCCATATCCGGCATGTCCGCCATGGCGCCGTGATCCATCCCACCCATGCCCATGTCGTCCATGGTGAGCCAGGGGCGCGGCTCAAGTGCCGGTACGGGGGCCGTCGCCCCCGCCTGGCGGGCAAGCGTGCCACGGGCATAACCCGTGCGGTCCATGGACTGGGCAAACAGCGTGTAGGCCGCTGCCGTGGGCTCCACCAGCACATCGAAGGTTTCGGCGACCGCAATGCGGAACTCATCGACGCTGACCGGCTTGACCGGCTGGCCATCGGCGGCGATGACGGTCATCTTCAGCCCCGGAATGCGCACATCGAAATAGGTCATCGCCGAACCGTTGATAAAGCGCAGGCGTATTTTCTCCCCGGCTTCAAACACCCCGGTCCAGTTGAGGCCGGGGGGCTGGCCGTTGAGCAGGTAGGTGTAGGTCTGGCCGCTGACGTCCGCGAGGTCGGTAGGGTTCATCTTCATCTGCGCCCACATCAGCCGGTCGCTGACAGTGGCCGACCAGCCCTGCTTGCCCACATCCCGTGCGAAATCGCCCACGGTGGGCTTATGCAGGTTGTAGTAATCGGACTGCTTCTTGAGGGTCTTCATCAGGGCGACGGGGTCTTCGTCGGTCCAGTCCGAGAGCATCACCACGTAGTCGCGCTGGCAGGTGAAGGGCTCGGGCTCCAACGGCTCGATGACCAGCGGGCCGTACACCCCCTGCTGCTCCTGGAACCCGGAGTGGCTGTGGTACCAGTAAGTGCCGTGCTGTCTGACCTTGAACTGATAGACAAACACGCCACCCGGCTCGATGCCCTTGAAACTCAGGCCGGGCACGCCGTCCATGGTCGACGGCAACAAGATGCCGTGCCAGTGGATCGACGTCGGCTCGCTGAGGCGGTTGTGCACGCGCAGGGTCACGGTGTCGCCCTCACGCCAGCGCAGCAACGGGCCGGGCAGGCTGCCATTGATGGTCAACGCGGTGCGCTGTTGACCCGTGAGATTGACCGGCGTCTGCTCGATAAACAGAGCGAATTCGCTGCCCGCCAGCACCGTGGGCTCGCCCGCACTTGTCAGCGCCCATACCGGCGTGCGCCATAGCCCGAGCCCGCCCAGCAGGCCGCCGGCGGCCAGGCCTTTGACGAAGGTTCGTCTGGAGGTAGTAGAGTGCATGCCGATTCAAGTCCGTCAGTTGAATGGCAGCAGATTAGGGGTCGCCGGCTGTCAGCAACCTTAGCGGCAGATTACCGATCCGACAGTTTCGGCGTGCCCGGCACCGCCTGGGTGCCGGGGCATGGAGGGGTCAGGCAATCTGTGCCTTGGACGCCACCTCAGCGAAGGTCGCCGGATCCAACGCATCGGCCTGCTCATCCAGCACCTGGCGCGGGTGATCGTTGCCCGGGATGGAGCTGTCGATCAGCGCCAACAGCTGCGCGCCCAGGGCGGTCAGAATGAAATTCTCTCCGTTACCGCCTTCTTCCTCAGGCCGCGACTCGATAAACCCACGCTTGAACAACAGCGCTTCATAGTCCGCGGCGGTCTTTTTAAGCGCATCCAGGTTACCGGTGGACTCGCCCGCAGTGGCCTTCTCGGCCGCTTCCTGCTCGGCGTATTTGCGTGGGGCAAAGCTGCCCTCGCCGTTCTGCACTTCATGCAGCAGACGTTCGATCAGATCCCAGTTGTAAGTCGTCATCCTGATTCCTCCTGCAGGCCTAAGGAAAGTAGCCCGTCTGTAGGAGTGACCCTGTGGGTCTATGGCCGTTCATACCAACCGACGGGCGTCATTTCTCTGAACTTTCCAGACGTTCGCCCCCTCAACTGAGCATCACCGCCAAGGAGGTCCGACCATGAAAACCCTGATGAACCTGGCCATCGCCGCCACGTTGCTCACCGCCCTGCCTGCCTGGGCCTGCACTCCGGAGGAGGCCACGGCCAAGCGCGAGCAACTGGCCCAGGAAGTGGCCAAACTCACCGAGCAGAACCCGACCAAGGCCAAGGAGATGAACGACGAGCTGCAGAAGATGGACCTGGATACTGAAAGCGCGGAGTTCCCCGACAAGTGCCAGTTGATCGACGCCCGGCTCAAGGAATTGAAAGAAGCGGCGGCCAAGGCGAACAACTGAGGTTAAAAAAAACCGGACAACGTCCGGTTTTTTCACATCCCCCACGCCTTACTCGGCAGCGGGTGCTTCTGGCTTGCGACGCTTGAGCGGCGCCATGCCATCCTTGCTGACGAGCGACAGGTTGTCGGTCTTCGGCCGGTTGGCGATCTTGCGCTTGGTCGGCGACTTGGCACCGGCCTTTTTCTTCTCGCCCTTGGCGTCGGTTTTTTTCTTCTTCACGCCAACGGCCTTGCCCGACGCCTTGACCTTCTTCGGCCCGGTGTAGGTGCCTTTGACTTCCTTGATGGTGCGGCGCTCGAACGACTGCTTGAGGTAGCGCTCGATGCTCGACATCAGGTTCCAGTCGCCGTGGCAGATCAGCGAGATCGCCAGGCCATCGTTGCCCGCACGCCCGGTACGGCCGATACGGTGCACGTATTCGTCGCCGCTGCGGGGCATGTCGAAGTTGATGACCATGTCCAGGCCGTCCACGTCCAGGCCGCGCGCGGCGACGTCGGTGGCGACCAGGATCTTCACGCCGCCGGCCTTGAGGCGGTCGATCGCCAGTTTGCGGTCCTTCTGGTCTTTCTCGCCGTGCAGCACAAACGCCTTGTAGTCCTGGGCCACCAGGCGGCCGTAGATGCGGTCGGCGGCAGCGCGGGTGTTGGTGAACACGATGGCCTTCTGATAGGTCTCGTTGGCCAGCAACCAGTTGAGGATCTGTTCCTTGTGCACGTTGTGGTCAGCGGTGACGATCTGCTGGCGCGTGGTGGCGTTCAGGTCGCTGACGTTGTTGACCTGCAGGTGCTCAGGGTTGTTCAGGACCTTGGCGACCATCTCGCGCAGGGTCGAACCACCGGTGGTGGCGGAGAACAGCATGGTCTGCTGGCGGTTCACGCATTCAGCCACCAGGCGCTGCACGTCGTCGGCAAAGCCCATGTCGAGCATGCGGTCGGCTTCGTCGAGCACCAGCACCTCGACTTCCTTGAGGTCAAGGTTACCGGCGTTGAGTTGCTCGATCATGCGCCCAGGCGTGCCGATCAGGATGTCCGGCACCTTGCGCAGCATGGCGGCCTGGACCTTGAAGTCTTCGCCACCGGTGATCAGGCCGGACTTGATGAAGGTGAACTGCGAGAAGCGCTCGACTTCCTTCAAGGTCTGCTGGGCCAGCTCGCGGGTCGGCAGCAGGATCAGGGTCTTGATGCTGACGCGGACCTTGGCCGGGCCGATCAGGCGGTTAAGAATCGGCAGCACGAAAGCGGCGGTCTTGCCACTCCCGGTTTGAGCCGTCACCCGCAGGTCACGCCCTTCGAGCGCGAGCGGGATGGCCGCTGCCTGCACAGGCGTAGGCTCGACAAATTTAAGCTCGGCCACGGCTTTGAGCAGGCGTTCGTGCAGGGCGAATTGGGAAAACACGGGTGCTACCTCGAAGAAATACAAAAAATCAGCTGCATAGGGTACCGGTTTCGGGCGTCCAAACCGAGTGTCTTTACGCGAACGGCGCTAATCAGTTGCTTTTTTGTCAGAGCATTTGTCCACGGCATCAACTTTGTTGCACTTAAATGCTCTAATCGCGCCGTCTTGTCTTACAGAAGAATCGGTTTCATCCATGGATATCAAACAGCTCTGGCTCAACGTCCAAAACCTCTGGGGCACCCTCGACGAACACCCGCTGCTGCATGCCAGCCTCGGTTTCCTGGTGTTGCTGGTGGTGGCCCTGCTGCTCGGACGGGTGGCCCGTTACCTCATCCTCCACGCCGTCAAATTGCTCGGCCGGCAACCGGCGCTGCACTGGCTCAACGACCTGCGGCACAACAAAGTCTTCCACCGCCTGGCGCAGATGACGCCTTCGCTGGTGATCCAGTTCGGCCTGTACCTGGTGCCGGACCTGAGCAAGACCGCCATCCTGTTTATCGGCAACGTGGCCCTGGCCCTGACCATCCTGTTCCTGATGCTGGCCATGAGCGCCCTGCTCAACGCCCTGCTGGACATCTATGCGCGCACCGAACACGCGCGTACCCGCTCGATCAAGGGCTACGTGCAGTTGGCGAAGATGGTGCTGTACGTGTTTGGCGCGATCATCATCGTCGCGACCCTGATTGACCGTTCGCCACTGTTACTGCTGTCGGGCCTGGGTGCGATGTCGGCGGTGATCCTGTTGGTCTACAAGGACACGCTGTTGTCGTTCGTCGCCAGCGTGCAATTGACCAGCAACGACATGCTGCGCGTCGGCGACTGGATCGAAATGCCCCAGGTCGGCGCCGACGGCGATGTGGTGGACATCACCCTGCACACGGTCAAGGTGCAGAACTTCGACAAGACCATCGTCTCCATCCCGACCTGGCGCCTGATGTCCGAATCGTTCAAGAACTGGCGCGGCATGCAGGCCTCGGGTGGGCGACGCATCAAGCGCAGCCTGTTTATCGATGCCAGCGGCGTGCGCTTTTTGCGTGACGATGAAGAAGTACGCATGACCCAGGTGCACCTGCTCACCGACTACATCGGGCGCAAGCAGGCCGAACTCAAGGCCTGGAACGAAGCCCAGGGCCACAGCGCGCAACTGTCGGCCAACCGCCGGCGCATGACCAACCTCGGCACCTTCCGCGCGTATGCCCTGGCCTACCTCAAAAGCCATCCGGACATCCAGCCGAACATGACCTGCATGGTGCGCCAGATGCAAACCACCGCCGAGGGCGTGCCGCTGGAGATCTACTGCTTTACCCGCACCACCGCGTGGGCCGATTACGAGCGGATCCAGGGGGATATTTTCGACTACCTGCTGGCCGTGTTGCCGGAGTTCGGATTGAACCTGTACCAGCAACCCAGTGGCACCGACTTGCGCACCGGGATACTGGCCCTGGCAGGCACTGCCCGAACCTTGGAAACCCCGGAGTAGTGACAACGATATCGACGAGGGGCTGGGAAGCGCCTCGTCGCTATCTATATAGGACGATGGGCGCAACCGTATTCATCTAAACACGACCGATAAAAGCCAGCATCTATGTATAGCCGCTGCTGCCGATTATTCAACGGGCCCACCCCATAAAGAAAATTTCTCCTACGCCTTTAGTGAATTTCACTACTTGCGCGCACTATTTCTAATCTGTTTTAAAAAAAATCCACGCCTTAGCATCTGGCCATCAAACAACGCCAGCAAAAGGCCTCCCTCATGTTATGGACAACTCAGCTTTCCGATAATGCAGCAGACTTTGTATTAAGTTCGAATGCCGAAGCATTGACCCACTATTGTGGTGCTGGCGCCTTTGCTCAACCCCACGATTTTTATACCCAAAACCCCTACCAGCGCCCTTCGCGGCCGCAGGACGTCACCGATTCAATCATCACCACCTGCCTGACCAGCGACCAGCTTTCAAACAGCCAGCATCTATTGGCACAGCGGTTGTTATTGAATATCTACGAACAAGACCTGGTCTTCTTGCCCAAGCCGCCATTGGAACTCGACTTCAAGGCGTTCAAGCGTTTCTATGATCCCCAGCACGCGGCCAGTGGCAAAAAGATCCGCCCGTTGCTGGAACACTACTTGTACAACTGGCTCAAGGAAGAAGTACATATCAATGGCCCTTGGTGCCTGGACTCTTTTATCGCCCACACCGATAAAGTATTGGATGACGTCGCCCGATCCGAGTCCAAACTCCATGAAGTACTGACCACCAGCCGCCACCCCGAGCGAGCCGCCAGGTTTTTCATGACGCAGTGTGCGGGAGACTTCCTCAGTGAAGCATCGGCCATGGCCCGCAACGTACTGGGTAACAGCGGTGTGTACACCAGCGAATTGTTCAAGATCCTGATCGACGAGTACGGCTACGGCGTCGACAAAAAGAAGCACAGCACCATTTTTGAAGACATGCTCCAGGACATGGGCATGTCCCATCACGTGCACCACTACTGGCAGTTCTATACGCCGGCGTCGCTGTCGCTCACCAACTACTTCCACTACGTATCGGCCAACCATGGCGAGCTGTTCCGCTATATCGGCGCCATGTACTACACCGAAGCTACATTGGCGCTGACCACCAAGCACCAGTCACGCGCGATCAAGACCATCTTCAACGGCAACGTTTCCACGGACTATTTCGATGAGCATGCCCACATCGATGTGCACCACGGAAGAATGGCCCTCCAGCGCCTGATCATTCCCATGATCAAGCAGTTCGGCACCCAGATCATCCCCGACCTTATTCGCGGCTTTGAAGAGTTCAGGCTGCTTCAGGACATCGCCGACGAAGAGTTGTATGCCCATATCAACTGGCATGACGCGTTCGATGAGCATCGCGCACAGGCAGCGGCGCTCCAGGGCCACAAACCCGTGGACCTGAGGATTACCGAGACCGAACACGAGCTGTCGGTGCTGCATACCCACCCGAATGACGAACTGTTCTGGGTCGAATCAGGCGAGCTGGAGTTCGTCGCCAGCCCCGAACTGACGGTGCGCCTCAAGGCCGGCGAAGGCGTGGTAATTCCCAAGGGAATGCTGCACGGCACCCGCATCACCAGCCCGTCCTGCACGTACACCGTCACCGCCATCTGAGTAGGCAACCCAATGAAAGCCATCAGCCTGAATCTCGACCACGCCAACTTTGTGGCCGTGGGGGAAAGAACCTACTTTCTCAAGCGTCACGCCTATTCGACGCAATTGCTGCCCACCTCGTGCCCCCACCGTGGCGGCCCGCTGCACATGGGCGAAGTGACAGGCGACGGCCAAAGCGTGATCTGTCCCTGGCACGACAATGCCTACAAGGTCTGCAACCTGGAAAAAAAGGCGCTGCCCACCGTGCGCGTCATGAACCAGATCAGCACCGTCGTCGGCGACACCGAGCGCTGTGTGCCGCTGCTTAAAATCTCCCGTTACGACTGATGAAGCCCATGAATACTAAATCGACATTGACCGCGTTCTATTCAATCGTGACCCTCTTCACCGGCCTCGACATGGCGATTGTCATCGCGATGGTCTGGTTCGGCCTGGAGACTACCGGTTCGACATTCCTGGTCGGCGCCACCTTGTGCGTGGCCACCGTGGTGCCCTATTTGTGCGAACAGTACATCGGCAAGTTCTTTACCATTGAACTCAGCCTGAAACGGCTGCTGTACATTCGCCTGGCGGCCTTCGCCGCAGTACTGGGGCTGTCGTTTACCCAGGCCGCCTTGCTGCCCATCGGCTTCCTGGCCATCGCGTTCGTGGTGGGCGTCACCGACTACTTCACCATCAGCACCCTGGAATCGAAAAATACCAAGCTGGTGCTGGCCGGCCTCACCGACAGCGATACCTGCGCGCGGTTGATGCAAACCTCCATCCAGATCGGTGCCTTCGGCGGTGCGCTGCTGGGCGGGTTGATCGTGGATGTGTTCTCGGTCAACCAGACACTGCAGATCATCAGCCTGGCGGCGATCCTCTCGCTCGCGGCCATCCTCCTGGTGGCCGACAACCCCAACGAACATACCGCCGAACAGGCCACAGGGCCCTCCACTGCGCGGCCGCTGGACCTGCCGCGCAACCTCTACATCCTGATCATCGTGTTGAGCATGATCGGGTTCCATATCGGCGCGTTCAACAGCCTGGTGCCCATCGTTTTTCAAAAGCTCAATGAGTGGAATGCCACCCTGTTCGGCGTCGCCAGTGGCCTGGCCGGCCTGGGCGCCTTCAGCGCCGCGGTATTGCCGCGCATCAAGCTCAACAGCTACGGGGCCATCTCGCTGGTGATACTGGCGGACGTGGCAATCGTCTACTTCCAGAACCTCTACGTGATGATGGCCGCGGCCTTCCTGCTGGGTTTTTGCATCAACAGCCTGCGGATCCAATTGCGTAAAACCCTGATCGAGTCGGCGCCCAACGCCCGGGTAGCCGATGTGATCGCGGCCAAGAGTTCGCTCTACTACCTGCTGGTCAGTGGCTCGGCACCGATGATCCTGACGTTCTTCACCACCTCGGGATTTCTCGGACTCGAAGGCGCCCGCCTGTTGATGATCGTCTCCGCCGGCCTGTTGGCCACCGCCGTACTGGCATGGAAACTGACCCCGGCCGCCGCGCCCACGGCCACCACGGAATAAGGAATGCACGACGTGAAAACCGTACTCATCGTTGACCCGTTCTCCACGGGCAAACTCTACGCGCCCTTGCTCAACGCACAGGGCATACGGTGCATCGCCGTGATCTCCACGCGCGCCTTGCCTGAACACTTCACCAACGACTTGATCACAGAGAACTTCCATGAGGTGTATGCCTGGGAAGAGAGCCTGTTGATTACCCTGGAAGCCTTGTCACCGAGCGCCGTGATCGCCGGTTGCGAAACCGCGATCTACCTCACGGACTACCTGACGGAGCTGCTCGACATCCCGGGCAACAGCCGTATCACCAGCGACCTGCGACGCAACAAATTCTCCATGCAGCAGGCGCTGAAAAAATACCAGTTGGCCCACATCGATTCGCACTTGCTGAGCTCACCGAGCCGCATCGGCGAAGTGCTGGCCAAACTCGACGACTCCGCCACCTATGTGGTCAAGCCGCTGAACTCGGCCGCCACCGAAGGCGTGGTGTTTGCCCAGGGCAAGCGCGAAGTGGAGACCGCCTTGAAAAACGCGGCCTGGCAGCAGAAAAACGACCTGGGCGAAGTCAATCTCGGTTTTATCGTGCAGTCGTTCATAGCGGGACCGGAGTACGTGGTAGACATGGTCGCCTTTGACGGCACCTACGTCGTTGCCAGCGTCTGCAAGTACACCAAGATCCAGAAGAACGGCAGCATGTTTGTCTACGAAAGCCTCGACACCCTCGACCCGCGGGCTGAAGAACTGCAACCGCTGACCGATTACGCGCGCCAGGCGGCAGCGGCCCTGGGCGTGCGGGTCGGGCCGATTCATATGGAAATCATCTGGTCTGAGGCCGGGCCGGTGATGATCGAGGCCGGCGGTCGCTTGCACGGCGGCATCGCGCCCCTGCTGTTCCAGCAGGTGTATCACCCCGACTTGCTGTCACTGTCGATCGACAGCTACCTCGGCCACCCACGCCCCCAGGCCGATGCGGTCAGCCAGATCAGCCATGGCCGGATCGGTTTCTTCTGTTCCGATGAACGCCATGCCTTCGCTCCGCCCTCACCCCAGGCCATACAAAGCGCCCAGGCGGACGAGGCCTATTGCGGGCACCGCTATTTCATCGGCGCCGGCGATACCACGCCGGTCACGATCGACTTCGCCACCTGTCCAGGGCTGTTCTGGCTGCAAAGCCCTTCGGCGCAGCAACTGGACACCAGTACCGCCAACCTGCGAAAAAAACTGTGGGGCTAAGGTTATGAAAAGTCGCTTGATCATCAGAAAGTCAGCCTGTGAGCTGGGCATCAATAATGCGTGCGCCGCCGTGATCGAAGACATCACCGTCTCGGATGACCAGAGCTTCGTCGGGGTACTGCAAAGTAACCTGAACCACGTGGCCTCGCGCCTTAACGAGCTGGACTCGAACGTCGTATACGAGGGGTTTGCCAAACAGCTCAAGAAACTCGGCTACGAAAATACCGTGAGCGCCAACGAAAAGCTGCTGCGCCGCTTCATCGCCAAAGGCGTGTACCCCATCAACAACATCGTCGACGCCTATAACGCGGTCGCGATCCGGCATGGGGTCAGCATCGGCGTGCACACCTATCATCAGAAGGATGACATCTACGTGATGCGGTCGGAAAAGCCGAGGGTGCTACGCCCCCTGTTCGCCAAGAAGGCCATCACGATTCCCGTCGGCGATATCGTCTATACCTGCGGTGATGTGCCGTTGGCGAGCATCGGCAAGGTGGATGCCGATGCCCATGACTTCCGGCTGACAAAAGACTCGTCGAGGTTGTTGGTGGTGATCCTGGGGCACGACGACACATCGTTCCAGTTCAACCAGGCGGTCATCGAAGAACTCGTGGACACCCTGCGCCAGAAAATGCCGAACCTGAGCCATCATTTTCTTGAAACCGTGCGCGACCACGCCTGAAGCCAGCACATCAAGGGGTGGCCGGCGCCTAGCGCCAGGCCTTCAGCACCGGGTTGACCACCACTTCCTTCACATGCTCGATCTTCAGCAGGCTGTCCTTGAAGACCATCAGTTCTTCAAAGCTCCTGTACCGAACGTCGAGCATCATGTCCACGTCGCCAAACAGGGAATAGGCATGCACCACCTGGCTGAACTGCTGGATCTTCGGAAACACCAGATGGCAGTTGCTGCCATTGAGCGTCAGCATCAAGAACGCCGCTTGCAGGGTCTCATCGCCCTCGGCGACGTTGATGGTGAAGCCCAGGATGATGCCTTTTTCAATCAGCTTTTGAACGCGCGACTCCACTGCGGTTCGAGACTTGTGAACTTGCCGCGCCAATTGCGCCAGGCTGACTCGGGAGTCATCCTTCAAGGCTGCAATGATCAGTTCATCAATCTTGTCCACTCTGCCGCCCCCACACCGTTCTTTTCGATAGCAGACTTTCATTGCCGCTCACGCTCGCCTTCGACCGATCACGTCGCAGACTGTACGCCAGGCGCGGGCTTTACGCCCAATCGACTTATCCACACCGCCCCCAGGATCACCAGGCCACCCAAGGCCAGGCGACCCAGCGGCTCGTGCTGGTTCCAGATCAGCAGGTTCAGCAACAATCCTACCGGCACATGCAGGTTGTTCATCACCGCCAGGGTTCCGCCATGCACCAGGCAGGCGCCTTTGTTCCACCAATAAATGCCAAGGGCAGTGCTGACCAGCCCGAGGAACAGCAAGACACCCCATTGCAGCGGCGCTTGCGGCAGGAAATCGGCCTTGCCGAACAACAGGAACGCCGGCAACACCACCAGCAACGCACCGAGGTAGAAGTAACCGAAGCGCCGGTAGTGCGGCAGGTCACTCGGGTAGCGTGCCACCAGGTGCTTGTACATCACTTGCCCGGCGGCGTAGGTGAAGTTAGCCAGTTGCAGCAGCAGGAAGCCCATCAGGAAGTGCGGGGTGATCTGGTCGAAGCGAATCACCGCCGCCCCCGCCACTGCCACCAGGGCAGCAACCAGTGCCCACGGGTTGAAGCGCCGGTTGAGCGCATCTTCGATCAGGGTCACGTGCAACGGCGTGAGGATGGTGAACAGCAGCACCTCCGGCACCGTAAGCACACGAAAGCTCAGGTACAGGCACACATAGGTCACGCCGAACTGCAGCGCGCCGATCACCAGCAGGCCGCGCATAAAGGCAGGTTCGACCGAACGCCAGCGAGTCAGCGGGATAAAGACCAGCCCGGCCAGTACCACACGCACCAGCACCGCGAAGTAGCTGTCGACGTGACCGGCGAGGTATTCGCCGATCAAGCTGAAGGAAAATGCCTGAATCAGGGTGACAACCAGTAGATAGCCCATGTGCGCCTCGCATCGAATGGGCGGGACATTAAAGGTTTTCGGCGATTGAAGAAACTCGGGGCAAAAAAAACCCGACCTCGCTAAAGCGGCAGTCGGGCAGGAGCACTCAGGAGCAACAAGTGCAAAGGGAGGTTCGTACGCGTACTTGAAGGGTTTGCGTGGAGCGATATAAACACCGCGCGATTATCTGACGATTAAAGGATCAACCACCTCACGCCACGAGCTGTACCAGCTGGGCCTTGGCGTGGTTGATGCCCTTTTCCTGGAAGTCCCCGCTCAGGTTCACCCCTTCGGCGTGAATGAAAGTGACGTCGTGGATGCCGATAAAGGCCATGACCTGGCGCAGGTACGGTTCCTGGTGATCGGAACTGGCGCCGGTGTGGATGCCACCCCGGGCGGTCAACACAATGGCACGCTTGCCGGTCAACAAACCTTGCGGCCCGGTGGGGGTGTACTTGAAGGTCACACCCGCCCGCAACACGTGATCCAGCCAGGCCTTGAGGGTGCTGGGGATGGCGAAGTTGTACATCGGTGCAGCCATCACCAGCACGTCGGCGGCCAGCAGTTCGTCGGTCAACTCGTTGGAGCGGTCGAGGGAAGCCTGTTCGCTACCGTTGCGCTGATCCGCCGGTTTCATCCAGCCGCCGAGCAGGTTGGCGTCCAGGTGCGGAACCGGGTTGAGCGCCACGTCACGCACCGTGATCCGGTCCATCGGGTGGGCGGCCTGCCATTGGCTGATGAACTGCTGGGTCAGTTGACGGGAGATCGAATCCTGCTGGCGGGCGCTGCTTTCGATGATCAGGACATTGGACATGGCTTCGTAGGCTCCATCTGTAATTGCTGTAAGTCGATGGAGTGGAGATTAGACAGAGCCAATTCGATAAAAAAGCGCAAAAAACTGCTATAACCAATCTATAAATTTGTTTATAAGCGGAGTATCGCGAGGGGCATGCTCCGCTGCTGTGTTATTTCGGCGCGCAGGCCAACGCGATACGCATCTTGATAATGGCGCGGTTGAACTTGACCGTGGTGTTGGTGCTTTTCCCCGCCGGCACCGTAACCGTGCGACGACGCGGCGATTCCGGACCATTGGTGAACGTTACCGAACACACGGCGTCCTGGGTGCCGTAGTTATTCAGCTGGATCGAGCTGATATCGCCGTCCACGTCGGAGGCGGTGTAATCGATGCTCACGCCGTCGATCTTTTTCGTCACGTCGATGGGGTAGGCAAACGCGCTCATCGGCAGCAGCGTCAGCAACACACAACAGAATTTTCTCATTCGGCAGTCTCCAATAGGGACCGCCAGCTTAGGACAAGAGGAACACATCTTGAAAGCGCCCCGCGTTACCCTCGATCAATGGCGCACGCTGCAAGCCGTCGTCGACCACGGCGGCTTCGCCCAGGCAGCGGAAGCGCTGCACCGTTCGCAGTCCTCGGTGAGCTACACCGTGGCCCGTATGCAAGACCAACTCGGCGTGCCGCTGCTGCGCATCGACGGGCGCAAGGCGGTACTCACCGACGCCGGTGAAGTGCTGCTGCGCCGCTCCCGGCAACTGGTGAAAAACGCCAGCCAGCTGGAAGACCTCGCCCACCATATGGAACAGGGCTGGGAAGCCGAAGTGCGGCTGGTCGTCGATGCGGCCTATCCCAACGCGCGCCTGGTACGCGCACTCACCGCGTTCATGCCGCAGAGCCGTGGTTGCCGGGTGCGTTTGCGGGAAGAGGTGCTGTCCGGCGTCGAAGAGCTGTTGATCGAAGGCGTGGCCGACCTGGCGATTTGCGGCTTCAGCATCCCCGGCTACCTGGGCACCGAAATGAGCGACGTGGAGTTCGTCGCCGTGGCCCACCCCGAGCACGCCTTGCACCGCATGAACCGCGAGTTGAGCTTCCAGGACCTGGAAAGCCAGATGCAGGTGGTGATCCGCGACTCCGGCCGCCAGCAACCCCGGGATGTGGGCTGGCTTGGCGCTGAACAACGCTGGACCGTCGGCAGCCTGGCCACCGCCGCCGCCTTTGTCGGCAGCGGCCTGGGCTTTGCCTGGCTGCCACGGCACATGATCGAGCGTGAACTCGCCGAAGGCGTGCTCAAGCAGCTACCCTTGGAACAGGGCGGCAGCCGCCACCCCACGTTCTACCTGTATTCAAACAAGGACAAACCCTTGGGGCCGGCAACGCAGATCCTCGTGGAGCTGCTGCGCACCTTTGACACAGCCCCTCTGGACGCGCCTTTCGCCGCCCCCCAGCAAGCCTGAAACGGAGTTCATGCATGGCCTGGTTCGACCATGAAGGCTGCAGCCTGCACTATGAGGAATACGGCCACGGCACGCCGCTGATCCTGATCCACGGCCTGGGCTCCAGCAGCCAGGATTGGGAACTGCAGGTGCCGGCGCTGGCCCGCCACTACCGCCTGATCGTGGTGGATGTGCGCGGCCATGGGCGCTCCGACAAGCCTCGGGAGCGCTACAGCATCGAAGGGTTCACCTACGACCTGATCGCCCTGATCGAGCACCTGGACCTGCCGCCCGCCCATGTGGTGGGCTTGTCCATGGGCGGCATGATCGCCTTCCAACTGGCGGTGGACGAACCCGGCCGGGTCAAGAGCCTGTGCATCGTCAACAGCGCGCCGCAGGTCAAGGTACGCAGTGCCCGGGAGTACGGGTGGTGGGTCAAGCGCTGGACGCTCGCCCGTGTGCTCAGCCTCGCCACCATCGGCAAGGCACTGGGCGAGCGCCTCTTCCCCAAGCCGGGTCAGGCCGACCTTCGCCGCAAGATGGCCGAACGCTGGGCAAAAAACGACAAACGTGCTTATCTCGCCAGCTTCGATGCGATTGTGGGCTGGGGCGTACAGGAACGACTTTCGAGGATTACCTGTCCAACCCTGGTCATCAGCGCCGACCACGACTACACCCCCGTGGCCCAGAAAGAAAACTATGTAAAACTGCTGCCCGATGCGCGACTGGTGGTGATCGAGGATTCCCGCCATGCCACGCCCTTGGATCAACCCGAAGTCTTTAATACCACCCTGCTCGATTTTCTAGAGACAGTCGAAACCACTACCCAGGATCACTGACCCATGCTGAAAAAAATCGCCTTTTTTGCCGGTTCCGTTCTGTTCGCTGCCAACCTGATGGCCGCCGAGCCTTCCAAGGCGCCACACGTATTGATCTCCACCACCAACGGCGACATTGAAATCGAACTGGACCCGGTCAAGGCGCCGATCAGTACCAAGAATTTCCTCGCCTATGTCGACAAAGGCTTCTACACCAACACGATCTTCCACCGCGTGATCCCGGGTTTCATGGTCCAGGGTGGCGGGTTCACCCAGCAGATGTCGCAAAAGCCGACCGAAGCGCCGATCAAGAACGAAGCCAGCAATGGCCTGCATAACGTGCGTGGCACGCTGTCGATGGCCCGCACCTCGAACCCGGATTCGGCCACCAGCCAGTTCTTCATCAACGTGGCTGACAACGCCTTCCTCGACCCGGGTCGCGATGCCGGTTATGCCGTGTTCGCCAAAGTGGTCAAGGGCATGGATGTGGTCGACATCATCGTCAACTCCCAGACCACCACCAAGCAAGGCATGCAGAACGTGCCAATCGATCCTGTCCTGATCAAGTCGGCCAAGCGCATCGACTGAGGTCTGCAGGAAACTCCGCGCACGGCCCACAAGGCCGCGCGCGCATTTGAAAGGAGAGCCCGCCAGGCGGGCGTCAACCCTAATGCTCTATCGTCGTTTTGAACAACTGATCGATATTTTCCGCGACGCACCCAGCGCCGCCCCTCCCGACAAAGTCCTGCCCTTCTACCTCTACTACCTGCGCCAGGTGTGGCCGCACTTCGCCGCCTTGCTGGTGGTGGGCCTGATCGGCGCGCTGATCGAAGTCGCGCTGTTCAGCTACCTGAGCCGTATCATCGACCTGGCCCAGGGCACGCCACCCGCCAACTTCTTCCAGCTCCACAGCACCGAGCTGATCTGGATGGCCGTGGTCGCCCTGCTGCTGCGCCCGATCTTCGGCGCCTTGCACGACCTGCTGGTGCACCAGACCATCAGCCCCGGCATGACCAGCCTGATCCGCTGGCAGAACCACAGCTACGTGCTCAAGCAGAGCCTCAACTTCTTCCAGAATGACTTCGCCGGGCGTATCGCCCAGCGCATCATGCAAACCGGCAACTCCCTGCGCGACTCCGCCGTGGCGGCAGTGGACGCTATCTGGCACGTGGCGATCTACGCCATCAGCTCCCTGGTGCTGTTTGCCGAGGCCGACTGGCGCCTGATGATCCCACTCGTGACCTGGATCGTTTGCTACAGCCTGGCGCTGCGCTACTTCGTGCCGCGCGTGAAAGAACGCTCGGTGATCTCGTCGGAGGCACGCTCCAAACTGATGGGCCGCATCGTCGACGGCTACACCAACATCACCACCTTGAAGCTGTTCGCACACACCCAATACGAGCAGCAGTACGCCAAGGAAGCGATCATCGAGCAGACCGAAAAAACCCAGCTGGCCAGCCGCGTGGTGACCAGCATGGACATCGCAATCACCAGCATGAACGGCCTGCTGATCGTCACCACCACCGGCCTGGCCCTGTGGCTGTGGACACAGTCGCTGATCTCGGTGGGCGCGATTGCCCTGGCTACCGGCCTGGTGATTCGTATCGTCAACATGTCCGGCTGGATCATGTGGGTGGTCAACGGCATCTTCGAAAATATCGGCATGGTGCAGGACGGCCTGAAAACCATCGCCCAACCCCTGGCCGTGATTGATCGCGACAACGCCCCGCGTTTAAGCGTGCCCCGTGGCGAAGTCCGCTTCGAGCACGTGGATTTCCACTACGGCAAGCAGAGCGGGATCATTGGCGGCCTGAACCTTGAGATCAAGGCCGGTGAAAAGATCGGCCTGATCGGCCCGTCCGGCGCGGGCAAGTCGACCCTGGTCAACCTGCTGCTGCGCCTCTACGACCTGCAAGGCGGGCGGATCCTGATCGACGGCCAGGACATCGCTGAAGTGGCCCAGGAAACCCTGCGCGAACAGATCGGCATGATCACCCAGGACACCTCGCTGCTGCACCGTTCGATCCGCGACAACCTGCTGTACGGCAAGCCGGACGCCACCGACGAAGAACTCTGGGCCGCCGTGCACAAGGCGCGTGCCGACGAGTTCATCCCGCTGCTGTCGGACTCGGAAGGGCGTACCGGGCTGGATGCCCACGTGGGCGAACGCGGGGTGAAACTCTCCGGTGGGCAGCGTCAACGTATCGCTATCGCCCGTGTACTGCTCAAGGATGCGCCGATCCTGATCATGGACGAAGCCACCTCGGCGCTGGATTCGGAAGTGGAAGCGGCGATCCAGGAAAGCCTGGAAACCCTGATGCAAGGCAAGACGGTGATTGCGATTGCGCACCGGTTGTCGACCATCGCGCGGATGGACCGCCTGGTGGTGCTGGAGAAAGGCCAGATTGCCGAGACGGGCAGCCATGCCGAGCTGCTGGCCCATGGCGGCTTGTATGCACGCTTGTGGCAGCACCAGACCGGGGGGTTTGTCGGCATCGACTGAAGCAAGCCCCCTCCCACATGGGTGGCCTGGATTTGTGTAAAAACCGTGCTGTACTCAGTGCAGTGCCCAGACGGGCGCTGAAGTAAATCTGCAGGGAGCATCACTGATTTACTGATTGGGTAGAGCGATCTATCAAGGACGTGCTGCATGTCTTTGTTCAAGCGTTCAGTCACAGAGGGGTTGGGAACGTTTTGGCTGGTGTTGGGCGGTTGCGGGAGTGCGGTGTTGGCCGCCGCTTTTCCCGCCGTCGGGATCGGGTTGCTGGGTGTGGCCCTGGCGTTCGGGCTCACGGTGCTGACCATGGCGGTGGCCATCGGGCATATCAGCGGTTGTCACCTCAACCCGGCGGTATCGGTGGGGCTGGTAGTGGGCGGGAGGTTTCCGGCCAGGGAGTTACCGGCGTACATCGTGGCCCAAGTCATTGGCGGGGTGGTCGCCGCCGCATTGTTGTACTTCATCGCCAGCGGCAGGCCGGGCTTTGAACTGGCCGGCGGACTGGCCTCCAACGGCTATGGCGAGCATTCGCCGGGCGGCTATTCAATGGCAGCGGGGTTTGTCTGCGAGCTGGTGATGACAGCGATGTTCGTGCTGATCATCCTCGGCGCCACCGACCACCGTGCCCCGAAGGGCCTCGCGCCCATCGCCATTGGCCTGGCCCTCACCTTGATCCACCTGATCTCCATCCCCGTGACCAACACCTCGGTCAACCCGGCCCGCAGTACCGGCCCGGCCTTGATCGTCGGCGGGTGGGCGATCCAGCAGTTGTGGATGTTCTGGCTCGCGCCGATCCTGGGTGCGGTGGCGGGCGGTGTTGTCTATCGATGGCTGGGCAAGGAGGAGCCGGCCTGAGGCAAAGGGTCAGCCCTGCCGGTAAGGCAGGGCTGCCCTCGCCTCTTCGGCATACGCCACAATCCCCACCCGTTCGCGCTCGAGGAAATCCTCGACGGCATTCTTCAACCCGGGATGGCGCAGGTAGTGCCATGACCGGGTGATCACCGGTTCAAACCCGCGAATCAATTTGTGCTCACCCTGGGCGCCGGCGTCGAAGCGTTGCAGGCCGTGGGCGATGGCGTAATCCATGCCCTGGTAGAAGCAGGTTTCGAAATGCAGCCGGTCAAACTCCGCCAGGCAACCCCAGTAGCGGCCGTAGAAGCTGTCGCCACCGATCAGGCTGAAGGCCATGGCCACTGGGCGTGTGCCTTGCTTGGCCAGCACCACACGGATCGCCTCGGGCATGCGTTCGGCGAGCAGGCTGAAAAATTCGCGGGTCAGGTAGGGTGTCTGGCGGCGGACCGCGTAGGTATTGGCGTAGCAGGCGTAGACAAAATCCCATTGCGCCTCGCTCAACTCGTGGCCTTGCAACCACTGGAAGTCGATGCCCTGCCCCGCCACTTGTTCGCGCTCCTTGCGCATCTGTTTGCGCTTGCGGGAACTGAGGGCATCGAGAAAATCCTGGAAGTCACGGTAACCACGGTTCTGCCAGTGAAACTGACAACCCAGGCGCTGCAACCAACCCGGTTGTTGGGCTAACGCCTCATCGGCCAAGCCGTCGGTGAAGTTGATATGGGCACTGGAGAGCCCTTCGATTTCCAGGTAGCCCGGCAGGCTCTTCAGCAGTTCGAAACCATCGTCGACGCTGGCCGCCAACAAGCGGGGGCCGCTGACCGGGCTGAATGGTACGGCCGTCAGCAGCTTGGGGTAGTAATCAATGCCCGCACGCTCGCAGGCATCGGCCCAACCATGGTCGAACACGTACTCGCCATAGGAATGCCATTTGCGATAACTGGGCAATGCCGCCACCAGGCGGTCGCCTTCCCAGTGCAACAAATGTTCCGGTTGCCAGCCCGATTGAGGGCCCAGGCTGGCACTGTCTTCCAGCGCGCTGAGGAAGGCGTGCCGCACAAAGGGCTGGGCGTCCGGCACCAGTGCGTCCCAGGCCTGCGGAGCGATTTCGGACAGGTTGTCCAGGCGTTGCAGCGGCATCGGCATCCTCACTACGTCATGGCATGAAAGCCTGGCGAGTATCGCTTATCGCAGGTCCGGGCACACCCCCAAATCGCCCGACAAGGCTCTAAATCAATAGTTCCATTCTTAAATAATTTGTCATCTACATGACATCACTTCGCCACTGCGCCGTCATAAACGATCGTGATACTGACGCCTGTTTTTAGAGCGCCTGGTTCTATCAGGTGGTTACTTTTCCGTCCGTCATCGGTCGGTTGTGTCCTGGATGGTTTGCCATCCCTCCTCACTTTCGGAGATTGATATGCGTCTTGCTTCCACTAAAACTGCAGCGGCCCTGTGCGGGGGCCTGTTACTGGCCCTGAGCGTTCCGGCCAGCGCTGCAGTCGACGCTAAATTGCTCGACATGCTCAAGGCCAACGGCCAGATCACCGCTTCGCAGTACACCGAACTGCAAAACGAGTTGGCCAAAGACCAGAAAGAACAGCAGATCGCACGGCAAGCTCAACAAGAGACCAACGAACAGATCGCGGCCACCGCGAAGAAAACCAACGAGCTGAGCAGCTTCGACCAGAAGCTGGCCTGGGCCGCCAAGACTCAGTTCAAGGGTGATGTGCGCATGCGCCACGAGACCATCAAGGTCGAAGGCGAAAATGGTGTCACCCGCGCCGGCGTCACCGGTCGTGACAAGGACCGCGAACGGATCCGCGCGCGCCTCGGCGCCTACACCGAAATCAACCCGCAGGTGGACACCGGTATTCGTATCGCCACCGGCGGCGGCAGCGATGCGCGCTCCACCAACCAGGACCTGGACGGCTACTTCGATAAAAAATCGATCTGGCTGGACCTCGGCTATATCGACTACCACCCCGACCAGATCAAAAACCTGCACATCATTGGCGGCAAAATGCTGCAGCCCTGGGTCAACATGGGCGATGTGATCTGGGATAGCGACATCAACCCGGAAGGCCTGGCACTCACCTACAAGTACCCACTGGGCGGCAGCGCCGAGCTGTTCGGCAGCCTGGGTAACTACAACCTCAAGGACAACGTGGACGGTGACGGCGTGCAGTACCGCCATGACCTGCGCCTGACCACCGGCCAGTTGGGGACCCGCTTCTCGGTGACCGACAACCTGAAAATGACCCTGGGCGGCAGCGTCTACGCCTACCAGAACGATGAAGACAGCCGCGCCTCAGGCACCAGTACCCCGAACGTGCTGGCCACCAACGGTAACACCCCCAACGGCGAGTTCCGCCTGTATGAAGGCTTCGGTCAAGTCGATATCGGCGGCCTGGCGGTCCCCCTGTCGTTCTACGGTCAGTACGTGAAAAACAACGACGCAATCGACGATGCGGACACGGCCTGGTTGCTGGGTGCCAAGTCCAAGGTGTTCGGTTTCAACCTGGACTACAACTATCGCGACGTGCAGAAAAACGCCGTGGTGGGTGCCTTCACCGATTCGGACTTCGGCGGCGGCTTCACGGGTTCCCGTGGTCACAAGTTCAAAGTCGGCTATGACATCGACAAGAACTTCGCCGTCGGCGCGACCTACTTCCTGACCAAGACTGACACCTACAGCCGCACGCTGGTGGACGGTAGCGCCAAAGCCAACACCTTCCAGCTGGATGCAGAAGCCAAGTTCTAAAGATAAGTGTTCAAGACCTCGGGCCAGGACGGCCCGAGGTGGCTGTACCAGACTTGCGTGGGTGGATCGGTCCCCATCATCCGTCCGATCGCCCCACGCGAGCCTGCTTATTCCCCGTCTTTCTGATCCTTGAGCCGCTCGGCAGCCAGCCGTTGCGCCAGGGTATCCACGTCTTTCACCGGTTCCTGCGGCAGCATCCGCAACGTCGCCTGCAGCAGGCGCATCTGGCGGATAAACCGTCGGCAGTTGGGGCAGAACATCAAGTGATGACGCACCAGCAGACGTTCGCGAAAGGTCAATTGCCCATCGAGATAGTCACTGGAACGTGCCACTTGTTCTTTACAGGTCAACATTCGCCCGTTTCCTCAAAATGCTCCACCGTGGCGAAGACTTTAAGCCGTGCTCGATGCAACAGCACGCGGACATTGGAGAGTGAGAGCGTCAGAAGATTACAGATCTCCTCCAGCTCCAGACCCTGGCGTTCACGCAGCACCAGCACACTGCTTTGCAGTTCAGACAGACTCAGCAGCGTATGTTCCAGGCAGTTGCGCAGCTCATCCTCGGTCAGCAGGGCTTCCGGGGTGTCCTGATGCCAGGCATACGGGGCGACGGCCCAGTGGCCATCATCGGCGGTAAAGCGGTCATCGCCGATGGTGCCATGGGGCGAAGGCAAGTCGTCGAGCAGCACTTCCCGACGATTCTGTTTGTAGCGCCCCTTGGCGGCGTTGGCAGTGATGGTCAGCAGCCAGGTCTTGAGGCTGGAACGCCCTTCGAATTTGGCCAGGTTGCGCACCACCGACAGCCAGGCGTCCTGCACCACTTCGTCGGCATGGCGCTGGCCAGCGATGGCATACGCCACCGCCCGCATTGCGCTTTGATACGTGGTGACCAGTTCCTTGTAGGCCCGTTGCTCGCCCTTGAGCAGTCGCTCAAGCAGGTGCGCGTCGTCCGCTGCTGCCATTCAAGACCTCGATTGTCTTAACGCTTGCGCAGGATCACGCTACCGATCGAATAGCCTGCGCCAAACGAACTGAGTACCGCGACGGCGCCCTTGGGCAGGTCGTCCTGGTAGGTGTGGAACGCAATCACCGAACCTGCCGAGCTGGTGTTGGCGTAAGTATCGAGGATCACCGGTGCTTCTTCTACCGTGGCTTCGCGGCCCAGCAGCTTCTTCACAATCAGGTGGTTCATGCTCAGGTTGGCCTGGTGCAGCCAGAAACGCTTCACATCGGCCACGTTCAACTGGTTCTCTTCCAGGTGCACGCCGATCAGCTCGGCGACCATCGGGCACACGTCGCGAAAGACCTTGCGGCCTTCCTGCACGAACAGCTTGTCGGGCGCACCGATGCCCTCTTCCGCCGCGCGGTTGAGAAAGCCGAAGTTGTTGCGGATGTTATTGGAGAACTTGGTCAGCAGCTTGGTGCTCACCACGTCGAACTGATGCTCGGACGTTGCCAGGTCGGCGCGCTCGAGGACCACCGCCGTGGCGGCGTCGCCGAAGATAAAGTGGCTGTCGCGGTCACGGAAGTTCAAGTGGCCGGTGCAGACTTCCGGGTTGACCATCAGGATCGCCCGGGCCTGGCCCAGCTGGATGCTGTTGGCGGCGTTCTGGATGCCGAAGGTCGCCGAGGAGCACGCCACGTTCATGTCGAAACCGAAGCCTGCGATGCCCAGGGCTTCCTGGACTTCGATGGCGATGGCCGGGTAGGCACGTTGCAGGTTGGAACAGGCGACGATCACACCATCGATGTCGGCGGCAGTCTTGCCGGCGCGCTGCAGGGCCTGCTCGGCGGCACCGATGGCCATCTGGCAAAGCACCGACCACTCGTCATTGCTGCGTTCGGGCAGGCGCGGCGCCATGCGCTGCGGGTCAAGGATGCCGTCCTTGTCCATCACGAAGCGGCTCTTGATGCCCGAGGCTTTTTCGATGAACGCAGCGCTCGACTCCGTCAGCGCCTGGACTTCACCGCGCTCGATGGCAGCGGCGTTGTCCGAGTTGAACTGGTGCACGTACGCATTGAAAGACTGCACCAGTTCTTCGTTGCTGATGCTGTTGGCAGGGGTGTAAAGGCCAGTGCCGCTGATGACGACGTTATGCACGATCGTTCCTCTAAATCTGTCAGGCAGATGATATTGGTACCGACGTACCAAACCGTAAGTAGTTCTATTCCGCCCAGCGGACATCAAACTGGCATCGCTTTATTCCATCGCGCCGTGGCTACACACCAGCCCATCACGACGATCCCGGCATTTATAACCGCGAAGTTTGCCACAAACCCTGGGGTTTGGCGCCATATGCCGGATAAACACCCCGATCAAAACGCCATCAAGTTTCAATGTGGGAGGGGGCTTGCCCTGATAGCGGTGTACCAGACACAGGTTCTGCCACTGACACATCGCTATCGGGGGCAAGCCCCCTCCCACATTTGGACCTGTCTGGTCTGGATAACCGAGAAAGGGATCAGGCCTCGACCAGGCTCCACTGCTTGCTCAAGCGCTTGTCGGAAATCGGCACCTTGGTCCCCAACTGCTGGGCAAACAACGACACCCGGTATTCCTCCAACCACCAGCGATAAAGCTCCAGTTGCGGGTCGCGCTTGCCTTCCTGGGCGTGCTTGTTCAAGCGGGTCTGGTACTGCGCCCACAGGCCGCCCAATTCGCTGCTCCACACTCGATCCTTTTGCACCTGGCTCGGCAGCTTCTCCAGGCGCAATTCGATGGCCTTGAGAAAACGCGGCAATTCCTTGAACCACTGCGCCGGGGTTTCGCGCACAAAGCCGGGATACACCAGGTTGCTCAATTGCTGCTTGATGTCGTTCAGGGCCACGGCCTGGGCCAGGTCGATCTTGCCCTTGAAGCGCTTTTGCAGTCCATGCCAGAGCTTCAGCACGTCCAGGGTCAGGCGCGCCAGGCGTTCGGCGTGTTCGGTCCAACTGCCACGCTTGCGTTCAGCCAGCGCCGCCAAGCCGGCACCGTCACGGGGCAGGCTGGCTTCGCCTTCCAGCACACAGGTGTCGAGGCTGGCCAGCAGGATGTCTTCCACCAGGGCGTCGATACGCCCCAGTTCGCGGTACATCAGGCCCAGTTCAGTGAGGCCGGGCAATTTGCCGCGCAGGAATTTCGCCGGTTCCGCCAATTGCTGCATCAGCAGGCGCTGCAACGCACGGCGGTGCTGGAACTCAGCCTCGGCGGCGGTGGAGAAACGCCCCTCTTTCACGGTGCCGTTTTCTTCCACCAGTGCCGGGTAGACCGTCATCGACAGCCCGGCGATCTTCTGCTGGGTTTTCTCAGCCACCGCCGCGAACACCTTGGCCTCCACCGGCTGCTGGCTTTTCGCGGTGTGCGGCACGGCCAGCGCGGCCTGGCTGGCTTCGGCAAACCGCGCAGTCAACTCGGCCAGGTCGCGGCCTTCGCCGAGGAACTTGCCCTGGCCGTCGACCACTTCCAGGTTCATCTTCAGATGGTTTTCCACCTGCTGCGCCGCTTCGGCCCAGGCCTCATCGCTGACCCGCGCCCCGGTCATGCGCAGCAATTCGCGCCCCAATGCCTGGGGCAGCGAACCCTGGCCAAACTCGATGCGCTGCAGCGCCGCCTTGACGAAATCCGGCACCGGCACGAAGTTCTTGCGCAGGGCCTTGGGCAGGTTGCGCACCAGGGCGATGCACTTGGCTTCGATCAGCCCCGGCACCAGCCATTCCAGGCGCTCCGGCGGCAAGGCTGGCAGCAGCGGTGCCGGTACGCGCAGGGTCACGCCGTCGCGGGGGTGGTTGGGTTCAAAGTGGTAACTCAGGGCCAGTTCCAGGTCGCCCAGGTGCAGGGTGTCCGGGTAATGGGCGGCAGTGACTTCACTGGCCTCGCGGGCCAGCACGTCTTCCTCGCGCATGATCAGCAACTGCGGGTCTTTCTGGCTGTTGACCTTGTACCAGCTGTCAAAGGTGGCGGTCTGGTGGATCTCCGCCGGCAGCCGTGCGTCGTAGAACGCGTACAAGGTCTCTTCGTCGGCCAGGATATCGCGGCGGCGCGCCTTGGCTTCCAGTTCGTCGAGCTGCTCCAGCAGTTGCTGGTTGGCCGTGAGGCACTTGGCGCGGGACTGGATCTCGCCACGCACCAAGCCTTCGCGAATAAACAACTCCCGCGACACCACCGGGTCAATCGGCCCGTAATGCACCGGCCGACGCCCGACCACGATCAGCCCGAACAGGGTGATCTGCTCGAACGCCACCACCTGGCCGCGCTTCTTCTCCCAGTGGGGCTCGAAGTGGTTTTTCTTGATCAAGTGCCCGGCCAGCGGTTCAATCCAGTCGGCATCGATCTTCGCCACCATGCGCGCATACAGCTTGGTGGTTTCCACCAGTTCGGCGGTCATCAGCCATTGCGGGCGTTTCTTGCCGATACCCGAGGACGGGTGGATCCAGAAGCGTCGCTGACGGGCGCCGAGGTAATCGCCGTCTTCGGTCTTCTGGCCGATCTGGCTGAGCAGGCCGGACAGCACCGCCTTGTGCAGCTTGGGGAAATCCGCCGGTTCTTTGTTGACGGTCAACTGCATGTCGCGGCAGATCAGGCTCAACTGGCGATGGGAGTCGCGCCACTCGCGCAGACGCAGGTAGTTGAGGAAGTTCTTGCGACACCAGTTACGCAGCGGGCTGGCGGTGAGTGCCTGGCGCTGCTCTTCAAAGCCACGCCACAGATTGACCAGCCCGGCGAAGTCCGAGTCCGCATCTTTCCACTGTGCATGGGCCTGGTCGGCGGCCTGCTGGCGCTCCGGTGGGCGCTCGCGCGGGTCCTGGATCGACATGGCGCTGGCCACGATCAACACTTCCTGCAAGCTGCCGAGCTTGGCGGCTTCAAGCAGCATGCGGCCCATGCGCGGGTCCACCGGCAGGCGCGCCAACTGGCGACCCAATGGCGTGAGCTGGCTGTTGCGGTCGACGGCCGAGAGTTCCTGCAACAGGTTGAAACCGTCGCTGATGGCCTTGCCGTCCGGCGGTTCGATAAACGGGAAATCGGTGATTTCGCCCAGGCGCAGGTGCAGCATCTGCAGGATCACCGCCGCGAGGTTGGTGCGCAAAATCTCGGGATCGGTAAATTCCGGACGGCCGATAAAATCCTCTTCGCTGTACAAGCGAATGCAGATCCCCGGCTCCACCCGGCCGCAACGGCCTTTACGCTGGTTGGCACTGGCCTGGGAAATCGCCTCGATCGGCAGGCGTTGCACCTTGGCGCGGTAGCTGTAGCGGCTGATGCGTGCGGTGCCGCTGTCGATTACGTAACGAATGCCCGGCACGGTCAGCGAGGTTTCCGCGACGTTGGTCGCCAGTACCACGCGGCGCCCTGGATGGGACTGGAAAATGCGCTGCTGTTCGGCCGGCGACAGCCGCGCGTACAACGGCAGGATCTCGGTGTGCTTGAGCTGGGCCTTGCGCAGCATCTCGGCTGCATCGCGAATCTCGCGCTCGCCGGGCAAAAATACCAGCACGTCGCCAGGGCTGCGGCGTTCGCTGCGCTCATAGGCGGCGATTTCATCAAGGGTGGCGAGGATCGCCTGGTCGACGGTCAGGTCGTCTTCGACGCGGTTGCCCTCCTCGTCCTGTTCCAGGGTCAATGGGCGGTACCAGGTGTCCACGGGGAAGGTGCGGCCCGAGACCTCGACAATCGGTGCGTCGTCGAAGTGCTTGGAAAAACGCTCCAGGTCGATGGTCGCCGAAGTGATGATGACTTTCAGGTCGGGACGACGCGGCAGCAGGGTCTTGAGGTAACCCAGCAGGAAGTCGATGTTCAGGCTGCGTTCGTGGGCTTCGTCGACGATGATCGTGTCGTAGCGTTCCAGGTAACGGTCGTTCTGGGTCTCCGCCAACAGGATGCCGTCGGTCATCAGCTTGATCAGGGTGTTGGCATCGCTCTGGTCTTCGAAGCGCACCTGATAGCCGACCAACGCGCCCAGCGGCGTGGCCAACTCTTCGGCGACGCGGCTGGCGACGCTGCGCGCAGCGATCCGGCGTGGCTGGGTATGGCCGATCAGGCCATATTGGCCGCGGCCGATCTCCAGGCAGATCTTCGGCAACTGGGTGGTCTTGCCCGAGCCGGTCTCGCCGGCAATGATCAGCACCTGATGCTTTTGCAGCGCGTCCTTGATCTCATCGCGCTTGGCGGCGATCGGCAAACTGTCGTCGTAACGAATCACCGGCAGGCTGGCCCGCCGCGCCGTGACCTGGGAGCAAGACGCCTGCATGCGCGTGACCCACTGCGCCAGCTTCTCCTCGTCGGGCTTCTTGCGCAGCTCGAGCAACTGGCGCCGCAAGCGGTGGCGGTCGGCGAGCATGGCGTGGTCGAGGTTTTTCAGCAGTTGGTCGATAGCGGGCGCTTGGTCAGTCATCAGGTACGCAAAGGTCGTCTATTTATGCCGGGTGCGGATTGTCGCAGAAAAGCAGCTGCGAGCGGCAAGCTTCAAGCGGCAAGTCAGGGCGGATCTGCTTTTACTTGCCGCTTTGAGCTTATGGCTGCTCTTTTCTTTTATAAGGGAAGACATCGATCACCTTGCCTGCACGAATCGCCTCCTGCAGGCCTTTCCAATAATCAGCGTTATACAGCTCGCCGTGCAGTTCATCGAACAGCTTGCGCTGGCCGGCGTCGGCGAACAGGAACGGCGGGAACTCTTCCGGGAACACGTCCAGCGGGCCGATGGAGTACCAGGGCTCCGAGGCCATTTCATCCTCGGGCGTGCGCGGCGCGGGGATGTGGCGGAAGTTGGCTTCGGTGAGAAAGCAGATTTCGTCGTAGTCGTAGAACACCACGCGGCCGTGACGGGTGACGCCGAAGTTCTTCAGCAGCATGTCGCCGGGAAAGATGTTCGCTGCCGCCAGTTGCTTGATCGCCAGGCCGTAGTCTTCCAGGGCTTCGCGCACCTGGGCGGGGTTGGCGTTTTCCAGGTAGAGGTTGAGCGGGGTCATGCGCCGTTCGGTCCAGCAGTGGCGGATCAGTACCGTATCGCCTTCCACTTCGACGGTGCCGGCAGCGACGTCCAGCAGTTCAGCCAGGCACTCGGGCTCGAACTTGCCCAGGGGAAAGCGGAAGTCGGCAAACTCCTGGGTATCGGCCATGCGCCCGACGCGGTCGACGCTTTTGACCAGGCGGTACTTCTCGATCACCGTGGCGCGGTTGACGTTTTTCGACGGTGAAAAACGGTCCTTGATGATCTTGAACACGGTGTTGAAGCCCGGCAGGGTGAACACGCTCATGACCATGCCACGCACGCCAGGGGCCATGATGAATCGATCGTCGGTGGTCGCCAGGTGGTTGATCAGCGCGCGGTAGAACTCCGACTTGCCGTGTTTATAGAAACCAATCGAGGTGTACAGCTCGGCAATGTGCTTGCCCGGCAGGATGCGCTTGAGAAAGCCGATGAATTCCGCCGGCACCGGCACGTCGACCATGAAGTAGGAGCGGGTGAACGAAAAGATGATCGACACCTCCGCCTCGTCGGTGATCAGCGCATCGATCTGGATGCCCTGGCCTTCGCGGTGCAGCAGCGGGATCACCAGGGGCCATTGTTCGTCGCGGGTGTAGATGCGCCCGACGAGGTAGGCGCCTTTGTTGCGGTAGAGCACCGAGGAAAACAGCTCGACCTTGAGGTCCGGGTCCTTGCACACCCAGTCCGGCAGGTTTTCCCGCAGTTGGGCTTCGAGGCGATGCAGGTCGGCTGCCAGGTCGGCGTAGGGCTCGCTGAAACGATAGTCGGCAAAAATCTGCGCGAGCATCTCGGGAATCTGGCCGGCGGGCGCGTAGGTACGGGTTTGTGCCGCCCGTGCCCGGCGCAGGCTCGGCCGCGTGGTGTGGATGAACATGCAGCCGTCGCTGATCAGGTCATGGCTGAACAGCCCGCAGAAGATCGAGTTGTACCAGGTCTCGGACAGCTCATCGTCAAAGCGCAGGTCGATCAGGCCGATATAGGCGCTTTTCACCAGGGGCCACAGGTCAATGTCGAGCAATGCGCTGCCCTCGAAGTTCGCACGCAGGCGCGCGCTGACTTCACCGACCTTGTCTTCGTACAGGTTGATCCGCGCCGCCGACGCCGCCTGCCCCTGTTGCCACTGGGCCTTTTCGAAACGCTCGCGGGCGCCATCGGTGATCTGGCGAAAGTGTTCGCGGTAATCGTCGAAGCCTTCGAGGATGGTGCGGGCGATAGCGAGGGCAGGCGTGGATGGCGACATGCGGGAAACCTCGAGCGGGCATCGGGAAGCCCTGAGCTTAGCCAGTGTACGCAGGCAGGAGAAGGGTCATTTTTTGCACTGACCTGTACAAGTCTGTTCATTTCGTACATTTATTTTCAATTTTTTTAATTCGACCATCCGGTCAATAAACGCACCTTATAGTCGATCCGCGTTTGATCCACAGGCCTTGAGCGCCGTGGCCTGGCAGGTAGAAGCCGGAAAACCGCCAACCAGAACGGCCGCGGGTCCTCCATAAGGCTTTGGATCCAACTAAGGGAAACCCCGATTACCACCTTGATGGCACTTTGATATATAGCGCGCCCTCTCCCACCCTAACAAGGTCCGAAGACCGATCCGGGAGCAGGTTCTAATCGCCCAAGGAGCATTGAGATGTCATTGAGGAACATGAGGATCGGTCTGCGTGCCAGTCTGAGTTTTGGGGTTTTGGCCAGCTTGCTGGTGATTGTGGGAATGTTTGGCCTGGGCCAGATGGCCAAGCTGCGGGAAAGTGCGCTGGTCATTGAGCAAACCTGGATGCCGAGCATCGAGAATATCCATGACAGCGCAGCCTTGGTGGCCACCATCCGCCTGGAGTCCCTGCGCCTGGTGAGCACCGACGAATCTCGCGTGCGTGACACCAGCAGAGGCCTGATCAGCCGCACCAGCAGCGAACTGCAAGCCCTGCTCGATCGTCATGAAACCTTGCTGAGCAATGACGAAGAGCGCGAACTGCTGAAAACCCTCAAGGGCAATGTCGCGACGTACCTGGCCATCGTCGGACAGATGGTTGCGTTGGTGGACAAGGATCAACAGCAAGACGCCCTCGACCTGCTCGTCAGCCGCCTCGCCCCCCAGGGCACGATCCTGAGCCAGAGCCTGGAAAACCTGATCGTCTTTAACCAGAACGGCGTCGAAGCGGCGGCCGATTCGGCCGCACAGATGTATTCGAGCGCACAGTGGATTGTCGGCCTGATTATCGCAGTCGCATTGATCGCCACCTTGCTGCTGGCCTGGCTGCTGACCCGCAGTATCACCGCGCCGATCGGCCAGGCCCTGAACGTGGCGCGCACCATCGCCGCCGGCGACTTGAGCCAGCCGATCGTGGTGCGCGGCCATGACGAACCCGCGCAATTGCTGAGCGCCCTGGCGACCATGCAAGCGCAGCTGCAGACCACCATCCGAGGCATCAGCGAATCGGCGCAGCAACTGGCTTCCGCCGCGGAAGAAATGAGCGCGGTGATGGAACAAAGCACGCGCGGCCTGCAGGCGCAGAACGATGAAATCGAGCAGGCGGCCACCGCCGTGACCGAGATGAGCACGGCGGTGGACGAGGTCGCGGGTAATGCGGTGTCCAGCGCCGAGGCGTCCCAGGCTTCCGATGAGGACAGCAAGCACGGCCACTACCAGATCAGCGAAACCATCAGCTCGATCCAGAACCTGGTGGACGAAGTGCTCGGCGCCTCGAACAAGGCCGAAGGCCTGGCGCTGCAAGCCCAGGACATCAGCAAGGTGCTGGAAGTGATCCGTGGCATTGCCGGGCAAACCAACCTGCTGGCGCTCAACGCCGCGATTGAAGCGGCGCGTGCCGGTGAAGCCGGGCGTGGGTTCGCGGTCGTCGCCGACGAGGTGCGTTCGCTGGCACAGCGCACCCAGGACTCCACCGAAGAAATCGAACAGATGATCACCGGTATCCAGCAAGGCACCCAGGCCACCGTCGAGGCGCTGAACAGCAGCGCCGAGCATGCCGGCCAGACCTTGCAGCGAGCCAACAGCGCCGGCAGCGCCCTGGAAAAAATCACCGCCGCCATCTCGCAGATCAGCCAGCGCAACCTGGTGATCGCCAGCGCCGCCGAGCAACAGGCGCTGGTAGCGCGCGATGTGGACCGCAGCCTGGTGAACATCCGCGACCTGTCCACCCAGACCGCCGCCGGCGCCACCCAGACCTCGGCCGCCAGCCAGGAACTGTCGCGGCTGGCGGTGGACCTGAATGGGCTGGTGACGCGGTTTGTCCTGTAATCAATGAAGGCGGCGTGCAACACTCGCGGCCTTATTGATGTAGGAGTGTTCCGTGAGGCCCGTTGACACCCTTTACCTGCTGGGGCTCGCCGCCATCTGGGGCGCGAGCTTTCTGTTCATGCGCATTATCGCGCCGGAAATCGGCACGGTGCCGACCGCATTTTTCCGCGTATCGATTGCCGCCGCCGGGCTATTGGTGATCCTGGCGATGGCGCGGGTGAACTGGGATTTCCAGGGCAAGTTCAAGACAGTCCTGTTGCTGGGGGTGATCAACTCGGGGATCCCGGCGACCATGTATTCGGTGGCCGCCCAGGTGCTGCCGGCGGGTTACTCGGCGATCTTCAATGCCACCACGCCGTTGATGGGCGTGTTGATTGGCGGGCTGTTTTTCAGCGAACGCCTCACCCCGTCGAAAATCGCCGGCGTGTGCCTGGGTCTGTTCGGTGTAGGCGTGCTGACCCGTGCAGGACCGGTGGCGTTTGACCTGGAATTGTTGATGGGCGCACTGGCTTGCCTGTTGGCCACCACCTGTTATGGCTTTGCCGGGTTCCTCGCCAGGCGCTGGCTGGACCAGCGCGGCGGCCTGGACAGTCGTCTCGCGGCCCTGGGCAGCATGCTGGGCGCGACGCTGTTTCTGCTGCCGTTGTTTGCCTACAGCGCGATCAGCCATCCGCCGGCGAGTTGGGGGGGGTGGCAAGTGTGGCTGTCGTTGCTGGGGTTGGGGCTGGTGTGTACGGCGTTTGCGTACGTGTTGTACTTCCGGCTGCTCACCGCGATTGGGCCGGTGAGGTCGATGACCACCACCTTCCTGATCCCGCCGTTCGGCGTGTTGTGGGGGGCGTTGTTGCTCGACGAGCCGTTATCGATGGCGCATTTATATGGCGGCGTGTTGATTGCCGGGGCGTTGTGGCTGGTATTGCGGCCTCGAAAACCGTAGGCGCCGGCTGGCCGGCACCTACGGGGGGCATCAGTTTTTGCGGAACACGAAGACCAGCCCAATGATGATCAAGCCCATCCCCAACAGGCTCAGCATCGCGAGCCGATTGCCGAAGATCAGGTAATCCATCACCGCCGTCACCGCCGGCACCAGGTAGAACAGGCTGGTGACGTTCACCAGGTTGCCCCGGGCGATCAGGCGGTACAGCAACAGCGTTGCCAGCAACGACACCACCAGGCCCATCCACAGCACCGGCAGGTAAAAGCCGGCGTTGTGTTCAACATGGAACGGCTGGAACGGCACGAACACCGAACACAACAGCAGCCCCGCCAGGTACTGCACCGGCAGGGTACCAAGGGGGTTGTCGGTGATGCGCTTTTGCATGATCGAGCCGAAGGTCATGCTTGCCAGGGCCAGCAGCCCGAACAGCATCCCGGCCAGGGACATGCCCGCCAGCCCGATGCCTTGGTAGACCACCATGATCAGCCCGGCCAAGCCCAGACTCAGGCCGAACATCCGGCGCCAGGATCGCTGGCGCTCCATCAGCACCACGGTGAGGATCGGCTGCACCCCCATGATGGTCGCCATGACGCCGGGGGTGACGCTGAGGTCCAGGGCCAGCAGATAGAAAATCTGATAGGCCCCCAGCAACACCAACCCGGTTGCCGCCGCGTACAACAGGGGCTTGCCGGGACGCGGCAGTTTCAGCGTGAGGATCGGCACCAGCACCACCAAGCCTGCAAGGGCGACGGCAAAGCGGATCAGCAGGAAGGCGAAGGGTGACGCATGGGCCAGGCCCAGCTTGGAGAAGATCGCCCCGCTGCTCCACAGCAGGACAAACAGGCTCGTCGAGGCCGCCGCGGCCACGGAGTGTTTCGAAAGAACGGACATGGTTACCACCTGTAATCAGGCAAAAAAAGCCGATTCAGCCGCAGAGGCTGAAATTCAGTAGTTTTTTTCAGGCAGGCAGAGCGGGCACAGCAACGTGCCGATCAGCCCGAAATGCCAACACCCGGCGGTGATACGACTGCGTACACCGGCGTGCTACTGACAGGTGGGGGGTAGTGACTGATCTGCGCAGGCTGCTTGTTCGCGCACGGCACGCGCACAGCGTTGACCGCTGAATCGACTACCGCTATGCGCAGGGAAGCTGGCATGTGCTGATCTTTTTGAAGGGATAAGGACGCGAGGACTATAACCAGCCGATGACATGTTTTGCAATCACTTGCCCAAGCCCTTTTGCGGGGAGGCGTTTTCACGTTTCGGGGCGCGGGCCGTCGCTATAATGCCAACCGGTTTTTTCCAAGGATTCCCCCATGCTCCCATTGCCCTGGCTGTACCTGGCGCTTCTTTCCATCGGCTATGCGCTGGCCTTGGCCTACGGGCAACTGGGCGTACTGGCGCTGGTGTCCGTCGCCCTGCTGTTGATCGCCGGCTATGCCGTACGCCAGCAGCGCACGCCGTGGGCGCGTTACCTGGGTCACGGGCTGTTTGTCGTGTTGGCGCTAGGCCTGGCGATGCACTGGCTGCCGGGGTTCCATAACGGTCGCGGCATTGCCCCGCAGCGCTTCACCCCCGATGCCGTGCCGTTCTCGATGTACCTGAACCAGGACAAACCGCTGATTGGTTTCTGGTTGCTGCTGGCCTGCCCGTGGATTGTGGCGCGGCGTCCGTTGCGCCTGTCGATCTGCGTCACCGCGTTGGTGCTGCCCCTTACCGCCATCGTCGCGCTGGGTGGCGCAGCCTTGCTGGGCGTGATCAGTTGGGCGCCGAAATGGCCGGACCAGGCCTGGCTATGGGTGCTCAATAACCTGTTGCTGGTGACCCTGGTGGAAGAAGCCCTGTTCCGTGGCTACATTCAAGGCGGCTTGAGCCGGCGCTTCAGACAGTTGCCCTACGGCGAAAACCTCGCGCTGCTGCTGGCATCGCTGCTGTTCGGCCTGGTGCACGTGGGTGCAGGGTGGCAATGGGTGCTGCTGGCGGGCATCGCCGGGGTCGGTTATGGCCTGGCGTATCGGTTTGGCGGGCTGGGTGCGGCGATTGCCACGCACGTTGGCTTGAATCTGCTTCACTTCGGGTTGTTTACCTATCCGATGCTGGCAGGCTGATGACTGCCTTCGGCGCTGCCCGGGTACTTTTACGACATTGGTAACACCTCGTAACCAGCCGAACGGTCAGTAGTCGGCTCCGCGCCCTTTGGGCAGAATCCCCCTTCGTTACCGACCCACTCCGCACAACCCGGTCCCTACGCGCTGACACGCCTGGCACTGCGTTGAAGGCAGCTGTGCACCCGCGTTTCAGGCCCAGCTTTTACTCACCCTCCATACAAGAAGCCATCCCCATGCCTCTCAAGACACTGTCTATCTTCGGCACGCGCCCGGAAGCCATCAAAATGGCGCCGATGGTGATCAATCTCGCCAATGACGACCGTTTCCACTCGAGAGTGTGTGTCACGGCGCAGCACCGAGAGATGCTGGACCAAGTGCTTGAGCTGTTTGGATTGGTACCTGACTACGACTTGAACATCATGAAGCCGGATCAGAACCTGACGGATGTGACGACGGCAATCATCCAGGGGCTGCAAGCTGTCCTGGAAGACTTCAAACCCGATGTGATCCTCGTCCACGGGGATACGGCGACCACTTTTGCAGCCAGTCTGGCGGCCTATTACCAACAGATACCCGTTGCCCATATCGAAGCCGGGCTGCGTACCCACAACCTCTATTCCCCCTGGCCCGAGGAGGGCAACCGACGCCTGACCGGCAGCCTTGCCTCGATGCATTTCGCCCCCACCCAAACCTCGCGGCAGAACCTGATCAATGAGGGGGTGGCCGCCGAATGCATTCATGTCACGGGCAATACAGTGATCGATGCACTGCTCAGCGTTGTAGAGAAACTTCACGCCCCGACATCCCCTCTGCGCGGCCGCCTTGACCGGCAATTTGCCTTTCTGCCCCAAGACCAGCGGATGATCCTGGTGACAGGCCATCGCCGGGAAAACTTTGGTGACGGTCTTGAACGTATCTGCCAGGCCCTGGCTGAAACCGCCGCGCGTTTCCCGGCGGTGACCTTTGTCTACGCCGTGCACCTGAATCCCAATGTGCAGGAACCCGTGCGACGGCGACTGGCGAGCATCAGCAATGTACATCTGATCGAGCCGCTGGATTACCTGCCGTTTGTCTACCTGATGACCCGGGCGTACCTGATTCTCACGGATTCGGGCGGTATCCAGGAGGAAGCACCTGCACTGGGCAAGCCGGTGCTGGTGATGCGTGACACGACTGAACGCCCCGAGGCAGTCGATGCCGGGACGGCGCGGCTGGTGGGCACGGAGATCGCAAGCATTACCCACCACCTCAGGGAGCTGCTCAGCGATGACGCGGCCTACCGGGAGATGAGTAATGCCCACAACCCCTACGGTGACGGCAGAGCGTGCACACGCATTCGCGAAGTTCTGATCACAACCTGGCGAAAAAACGAGGCCGCGGCATGAGCGTGCCGACGCTCTGCGTCCTGGGCCTGGGTTATATCGGCTTGCCCACCGCCGCGCTGTTTGCCTCGCCGCAACGAACAGTCATTGGCGTCGATATAAACCCGCATGTCGTGGACCTCATCAATCTCGGCCAAGTGCATATCATAGAGCCCGACCTGGACCGGTTGGTCCGCTCGGCGGTCAGCCACGGCTACCTGCGGGCGACAACCCGGCCGGAGCCGGCGGATGCCTTCCTGATCGCCGTGCCCACCCCATTCCTGGAAAACCGCGAGCCAGACCTGAGCTATATAGAAGCGGCCTGCCGTGCCATCGCCCCGGTGCTGAAAAAGCACGACCTCGTGATCCTGGAGTCGACTTCTCCGGTCGGTACCACCGAACTGCTGGTGAAATGGCTGGCCAGTGTGCGTCCGGACCTGACCTTTCCCACCACCCATCAGCAAGCCAGTGACATCCGCATCGCCCACTGCCCCGAACGGGTACTGCCAGGGCATGTCTTGAGGGAATTGGTCAGCAATGACCGCATCATCGGGGGCATGACCGATGCCTGCTCAGCCGCAGCAGTACGGCTTTACCAGCAGTTTGTCGAAGGCCAGTGCATTGTCACTGACACACGCACCGCGGAAATGTGCAAGCTGACCGAAAACAGTTTCCGCGACGTCAATATCGCCTTCGCCAACGAACTCTCGATGATCTGCGCACAGTTGAAGATCGACCCATGGGAGCTGATCCGCCTGGCCAACCATCATCCGCGTGTGAATATCCTGCAGCCCGGGCCTGGCGTCGGTGGGCACTGTATAGCGGTGGACCCGTGGTTCATCGTCAGTAAAACACCGGACCTGGCGCTGTTGATCCGCACCGCACGCCTGGTCAACGACAGCAAACCCCAGTGGGTCATCCAGCAAGTCAAGGTGGCGGTGGCCAACCTTTTGTTCAAGCACCCCGGGCTGCGCGCGCGCAACGTGCGAATTGCCTGCTATGGCCTGGCGTTCAAGGCAGACATCGACGACCTGCGTGAAAGCCCGGCACTTGGCATTGCCCGCCAGTTGGCCAACGAACTGGGGATAACGCTGCTGCTGGTCGAGCCCAATATCGATGCACTGCCCGACGACCTGACTGGCCATTCCCTGACCGACGTGGCCTGTGCCTGGGACAGCGCCCATATCCATGTGTTGCTGGTCGGGCATCGCGAATTCAGATCCATGTCAGCGCGACATAGCAACGGCGTGGTGATTGATGCTGCCGGCGTACTGGCGAACTGACGATGAATAATCCACAGCCACTCGCCGATACCCATGATCGCGTCATGGAAGCCTATTACGGCAAGCTGGGCGAACACTTCATGCAGGAAACCCGTGCGCGGATCCATTGGATCTGCGCACAGGTCACCGGCAGGACAGTACTCGACGTAGGTTGCTCCCAGGGCATTATCCCCGTGTTGCTGGCCCGTGAAGGCCACAGGGTCACGGGCGTGGATAACGACCCCAGGGCGTTCGAGCAGGCCAAAGATTACCTGAGGGCCGAACCCGATCACGTGCAGCGCAACGTCCGCTACTTGAATGCAGACTTTATGTCGCTGGACACCCAGGGCATGGAACCTGACAGCATCGTGATCAGTGAAGTGCTTGAGCACCTCATCCACCCGGCAGCCTTCGTCGAAAAAGCCGCATCGATGCTCAAGCCGCGTGGCCGGCTGATCATCACCGTGCCGTTCGGAGTGAATGACTTCCTTGACCACAAGCACACGTTCTACCTGCTGGAACCCTTTCGGCTGTTGAGTGCGTACCTGCAGGTCATCCAGGTCGAAATGCTGGGCAAGTGGGTGGGAATGGTCGCCATCAAAACAGAACCCGAGGGCTGTTCGCTGGGTGTCGAGCATCTACGTCAACTGGAAGCGGCGTTCGAGTCCGTCGAGCGTAACCTGCTTGGCCAGGTAGCCGGCGGTCGCCAACAGCGGGAACAGGTCAATCAGAAATACCGTGAAGCGACTGAGCGCATTCAGCAACTCAAGAACGAACTGGCGTACTCAACCGAGTGCAATACCCGGCAGCAAGGGCAAATAGAAGTCCTGACCGCCAATCTGCAGCGCGCAAACGCCAGGTGCCACCTGCTGGAAAATCGCTTGATCAAGACGCGGGCCAGCACCACTTATCAGTTGGGGTATCAACTGCGTGTGGGGGTGGGCTCGCTACGTGAATGCCTGCTTTTGCCTGGCGCCTTGTTCAAGCTGTATCAACAAGCCCGCGCACGTCGCAAAGGCAACGCACCTACGGCCCCCCCTGGCGATGATGCGATCCCACCGGCGCTGCCTGGCACCGCCGCTTTCCTTGTCACGCCGGCCCCCACTCCGCTGGCGGATGCAGAGCATGTGCGCAGCCAGCTGTTGCTTGCCCCCCATGACACGGCCAAGCCCTTCAGAATGGCCTGTGTGATGGACACCTTTACCCATGAGGCCTACCGGTATGAATGCGAGCTGTTGCAACTGACACCGGACCAGGGCCTGGCCGAACTGCAATCGTTCCAACCCGACCTGCTGTTTATCGAATCCGCGTGGCGCGGCCAGGATGGCCGCTGGCATAACAAGATCGCCCAGAACAGCACAGAGCTGCGCCAGGTCTTGCAGTGGTGCCGGGAACACAAGGTGCCAACGGTGTTCTGGAACAAGGAAGATCCGGTGCACTTCGAGACGTTCCTGGGTACCGCCACACAGTTCGACCTGGTGTTCACCACGGATATCGACTGCATTCATCGCTATAAAAGCGCGCTGGGGCATGAGCGTGTCTACCTGCTGCCCTTTGCCTGCCAACCGGCGATGCACAACCCGATCGAGTTGTACGAGCGCAAGGATGCGTTCTGTTTCGCCGGTGCCTACTACTGCCGATACCCCGAACGGACGCGGGACCTGGAACACTTCGTCAATGCCCTGCCGGGCTTTCGTCCGCTGGAAATCTACGATCGCAACTTCGGCCAGCCAGAAGCCAACTATCAGTTTCCGGCCCGATATCGGGGCTACATTGCCGGTACGCTTGAGGCGACACAGATAGACCTGGCCTACAAGGGCTACCGGTATGCGATCAATCTCAATTCGGTCAAACAGTCGCAATCCATGTTCGCCCGTCGTGCCTTTGAATTGCTGGGTTCCAACACCCTGACCGTCAGCAATTTTTCTCGCGGCCTGCGTGTGCTGATGGGCGACCTGGTCATCTGCAGCGACAACGGCCAGGAGGTCTTGCGTCGCCTCGACACGCCCGCCGGACACGCCAGGCTGCGGTTGGCAGGGCTGCGAAAGGTGATGCTGGAACACACCTATGCCCACCGGTTGATGTATGTGATGAGCAAGGTGACCCATCGCGTGCATGACCTGCCACTGCCGACGATTTGCCTGGTCGCTGAGGCGGCCGACGAGGCTCAATTGCAGGCGCTCATTGAGCATCTGCGGCGTCAGCGCTACCCCCGCGTCAAGCTGTATGTCGTGGTAAGCGACGCGCCGGCAAGGCAGCCCGCCACCGTTGACCCGCGCTTGCAGCTGATTGAGCGCAAACAGCTGGACAAGCTCACCCTCGGCGAGCTGGCAGGCGGCGCCGACTGGTTCGGCGCCATGCTTGCCGTGGACTACTACGGCCCTCACTACTTGCTCGACCTGGCCTTGGCCACGCGCTACAGCAAGGCCCGGGTGATCGGCAAGATGGCGCACCATGCCGCGGACCAACAGGATATACGCCTGATCAACCCAGGCCAGGAATACCGCTGTGCCACCGGGATAGCGGCACGTCGGGCCTTGATCAAGACAGAAGCGCTGGCACAACAGCCCGCCCGTGCCTGGCTGGAAAGCCTCCCGGCGCTCACCTACACCCACCCTCCATCCCTCGCGATCGATGCGTTCAACTACTGCGAAAACGCCGCGGGCACTGATCGACAGCACGTCGTTGCGGTGGTGGATGACCTCGAGCTGAACAGCGGAATCAGCCTCCAGCATCTCCAGCGCAGCAGTGAAACGATCCCGCCACTGAGCGCAGATACTAATGGCCCGCTGAGCAACGGCCGGGACCTGTCAGAACTGTTCGGCCCGCTGCGCAGCAAGTATCTGCGCGCGCAGGTCGAAGGCGGCACCTGGCATATCGACTCCTCCCTCGCGGACGGAAAACATGAATATCACTACGCCAGGCACGAGTTGAACGTTGCCCAGCTGAAACAGGCCGACGACACCTTGAGATTGCTGCTCGATGCCACGCCGGGCCTGAACCTGCAACTGGTCGTGCTGTATCTGGATGCGCAGAAACAACGGATCAGCCATGTCATGCAGCAGGCCAATCGCAATCAGGCCTGGGATATACCGCCCGAAACAGCGTACCTGCGCCTGGGCCTGCGGGCCCACGGCAGCGGCAGCACGACGATCAAGGCATTGGTTCAAGGACACCGGGAAATCCAACCCTCCCACCTCCTCGCCAAGGCCGCGCACCTGCTGCTGACCAACCACTACCCGGCCTATGACGACCTGTACCGTAATGGCTTTATTCATACCCGTGTCATGGCCTATCAGGAACAGGGCCTGGCGGTAGATGTCTTTCGTCTGCGCCCCGACGAGTCGATCAGTTATCACGAATTTGAAAATGTCGACGTGGTGACCGGCCCGGGCAGCGCCCTGGCAAGCATGCTGGACAGCGGACAGTACACGACACTGCTGGTGCACTTCCTGGATCCGCAGATGTGGGAAATAGTGCGCCCCTACTTGCCCCGCCTCCGGGTGATTGCCTGGGTGCACGGCGCGGAGATCCAACCTTGGTGGCGCCGGGCTTACAACTATGGCGACGAAACACTGTTGCAACTGGCCAAGCTCGACAGTGAGCGACGCATGGGCTTCTGGCTCAGCCTTTTGCAACCCATGCCGCCCAATCTGCAACTGGTATTCGTCTCCCGACAGTTTGCCGAAGACGTCATGGAAGACCTGGGGTTCAGGTTGCCGAGGAGTCAATACCGAGTGATCCACAACCCCATCAATACGCGGCTGTTTGCCTATCAGGAAAAACCGCCTGAGCAGCGCAAGAAAATCCTCTCGATCCGCCCCTATGTGTCACGCACCTACGCCAACGACCTGAGCGTCAAAACCATTCAACTGCTGGCGACCAAGCCATGGTTCAACGAACTTGAGTTCCTGATGGTCGGTGACGGACCCTTGTTTGAAGAAACCCTCGCACCGCTGCGTCAGTACCCGAACGTCACCCTCGAAAAACGCTATTTGAAACAATCCGAGATCGCCGACCTGCACAAACACTATGGCGTGTTTCTGTGCCCCAGCCGCATGGACACACAAGGGGTATCGCGTGACGAAGCCATGGCGTCGGGCCTGGTCCCTTTGACTAATCGGGTCGGGGCCATCCCTGAGTTTGTTGACGACGACTGCGGTTTTCTATCGGCCCCCGAGAGTTTCACCGGGCTCGCCGAAGGAATAGGAACACTGTTTTTCAACCCGGAAATATTCAGGGCGAAATCATTCAACGCCAGGCAACGCGTGCTTGCGCAGAGCGCTATGCATTTGATCACCGCGTCCGAACTAAGCCTGATACGGGAACCCCACGGTGAGCCGAGACGTTAAGGCATTGCAATACCGTATCCTGTCGGCACTTCTCTGGTGCGTATGCCTGGGCCAGCACCTCATGAGCATCGCTCCACGTGCGGTGTTGATGGCCCATACCGCACATTTCTGCGCACAAGTGTTGTTGATAACGACGTACTTCCTGCCGATCAAGATTGTCATCCTGCTCGGTTCAGAGACGGTCCCCGCCTATTTGCCAGCCCCGTTGAAAGGCCTCGATCAAACCGCCCTGATCATCGGGCTCGGTCTGTTGACGGTGATCCTTTACGCTTTTTACCTGGGCGCCGGGTTCATGGCCTCCCGTTACTCAAGGGCGGGGGCACGCGCCCTGATAGACGGCGGTGCCGAACCTGCGCGGCTAAAAACCCAATTGGCCCTGGCAGCCAGGACATTTTCCAGGTTTGCGCGGGGTTTATCCGACGCCATGTTTACCCTGATCGTCTTCTGCGTGCTGCTCTACCTCTACCCGTCCCTCCTGGCGATCGGCCTGGCTTATTCCGTGCTCGCTGCGGCTGTGCTGATTGGCTTGAACAACCGTAGCCAACGTGTGCAGGCGGTACTCTCCCGTCACCCACTCACGGTGGCCGATGCGTTTTACTCAATGGGCTTTCTGGCGGCATTCGCCTTCATCATTGTCGACTTTCTCTGCCTGACGCCTCCCCACCTGTACATCGCGTTGATAGCGCTGATCCTGATACGTCAAAGCCTCAGCAGACTGAAGGTCCTGACCCAGGACATTCTTTACCTGAACACCCACGCCCCGAGCATCAACCGGATGTTTCTCGCCCTCCACCCGACCCGCTGAACCCCGTCCACATCAACAGGAGTCTCCCGTGCCCCGCATCGCCATGATCGTCTGGAATGAGTTCCGCAACGACGCCCGCGTATTGAAGCAAGCCCGGACACTCCAGGCAGCCGGTTATCAAGTCACCGTGTTCGCCCTGCATGCGCCCGGCGTGACGCATCGCAAGGAGGTGCTGGCCGAAGGCATCCGCGTGGTACGCGTAGCGCGCAGCGTGCGCTGGGGTGCGGCCAACGCCGGATCGCCCCCATCGCCAGGCCCGTTCGCAGCCGAACAATCGATGCCCCTGCGACGCATTCTTTCGCGGCTTTGGGTACATGCAGGGCTGCTGCTACGCATCGCCCTGCATCGCGCTGCGGTGGTGCATGCCCACGACGTCAATACCCTGCCCACCGCCTGGCTGGCGGCCCGGCTCAGCGGCGCCAGGCTGGTGTATGACGCCCACGAAATCAGCACCAGCCGCGAGGGGTATGCGCGCTTTCGCAGCTGGGTGGGTTGTGTCGAAAAAACCTTGATGCCCAGGGCCGAAGGCATCATTACCACCACGCAAAGCCGGGCCAGGTTTTTTGCCAGGGCCTATGGAATCGCCCGCCCGCTGGTACTGCAAAACCGCCCCTGCCTGAGCGCCACCTCACCCGGCCAGAGGATTCGCCTTGAGTTGGGCTTGCGACACCCCTGGCCTATCGTTGTCTATCAGGGCGGCCTTCAACAGGGACGCGGGCTGGAACGCTTGCTACGCGTGGCGGCGTCGTTGCAAGGCGCTTACCTTGTATTGATCGGGAGCGGCAGGCTTACCCCTGCCTTGATGGCATTGCGCACGGAACTTGGCCTGACAGACCGAGTGCACTTTATCCCGACCGTTGCACTGGCGGATTTGCCCAGCTACACCGCATCAGCCGATATCGGTGTGCAGCCGATCGAAAATACCTGCCTGAACCACTTCACCACCGACTCGAACAAATTATTTGAATATGTCATCGCCGGGCTGCCCGTGGTGGCCACGGACTTTCCGGAGATTCGCAAGATTGTCCGGGCCTACTCCATAGGACTTTTGGTACCGGCAGGCTCGGAGCAATCACTGCGCACCGCACTGCAGTGCCTGATCGATGAACCGTTATTGCGTCAGGCACTGGCGCAAAACGCAAAAAATGCCGCGCTGCATTTAAATTGGGAACGGCAGGAAAGCACGCTGGTGGCGCTGTACGAGCGTGTACTGCGGCGTAAAACCGAGGTGCGCGTATGACCAAGCGCATTCTCATATTGAGCTATTACTTTCCGCCCGATCTGTCGGCATTTCGCGTCGAGGCGTTGGTCAAGGCCTTGTTCACCCACGGTAACGGTGAGATAGAGATCGAGGTACTGACCACCCAGCCCAACCGCTACCCGTCCTATGAGGCTGACCCTGCCCACACCGCGCATCAGCCGAAGCTGTCCGTCACCCGCATCGGCCTCCCCGCGCACAGATTCAGCGCATGGGGCCAGGCCTGGGGGTTTGCCCACTATGCCTGCGGCGTCCTTCAGGCCGTGAAGGGTAAGCCGTATGACGTGATCGTGGCCACCTCTTCGCGACTGATGACGGCCGCACTGGGCGCCGCCATCGCGCGCAGAAAACACGCGCCTCTCTACCTGGATATTCGCGATATCTTTGTCGACGTCCTGCCCGAGCTTTTCCCCGGTGTTGTCGGCAAGCTCCTGGCACGGGTGTTTTCCCGCCTGGAAAAAGTCACCCTTGGGTATGCGACGCGGGTCAACCTGGTATCCCCCGGCTTCCTGAATTACTTCGCGCCTCGTTATCCACACAAGACCTTCTCAACCTACACCAACGGTGTGGATGATCTGTTTCTTGAAACCCCCTTCCCTACCGAACCGCCTGACGACCCGACACGCCTGCTGAAGATCGTCTACGCTGGCAATGTCGGCGCCGGCCAAGGCCTGGAAAAAATCCTGCCCGCCCTGGCCGAACGGCTGGCAAACAGGGCCTGTTTCTATGTCATTGGCGATGGCAGCACGATGAAAAAACTGAGCGAGGCGCTGATCAAAAGAAACGTAAGGAATGTCGAGCTTATTCCTCCCATGCCTCGCCATAGACTGATTCACTACTATCAGCAAGCGGATGTGCTTTTTTTGCACCTTAATAGCTTTAAGGCATTCTTGAAGGTCATCCCTTCCAAGCTGTTTGAATATGCAGCCACTGGAAAACCAATCCTGGCGGGGCTGGAAGGCTATTCAAAAGCGTTCACTCTTAACCATATTCCCAATGCTTGCGTGTTTGCCCCCGCAAACCCGGACGCTGCCGTTGCCGCACTCGCCCGTCTTGATCTGGGTACCACCGACCGAGCGGCATTTCTACAGGAGTATTCCCGCAGCAGGATCCAGCAACGCATGGCTCTGGACATTCTCGACACCACAACACCCGAAGAGCCGTGACCCTGGAAACTGCCAAGCCGATTGTTGCAAAAATAAGTTAAATAAACCCCCGTTACCGCCGATACCCAATGAAAGCCTTGCGGATTGAACAATCATGCGTAATAACCAGCCCGTTACCCAGCGCGAACGTACCTTCCCCGCTCAGCAACGGTTGATCTCCACCACAGATGCCAAAGGCGTGATCACCTACTGCAACGACGCATTCGTCGAAATCAGTGGGTTCTCTCGCGACGAACTGGTGCGTGCCCCGCACAACCTGGTCCGTCACCCGGACGTGCCAGCGGCCGTGTTCGGGCATATGTGGACCACGCTCAAACAAGGCTTGCCATGGATGGGCATCGTTAAGAACCGTTGCAAGACGGGCGATCACTACTGGGTCAACGCCTATGTGACGCCGGTCTTCGAAGGCAACCAGGTGGTCGGCTACGAATCGGTGCGCATCAAGCCCACCGCCGAGCAGATCCGCCGTGCCGAGGCGCTCTACCAACGCATCAACCAGGGCAAGTCAGCCGTTCCCCAGCGGGACAAGTGGCTGCCGGTGTTGCAGGACTGGCTGCCGTTTATCCTGATCAGCCAGTTGAGCTTCATGATCGGTGCGTCGCTCAACTCCCACTGGGGCTTTGCCCTGGCGGCGGGTTTGTCGGTGCCATTGGGCCTGCTGGGCCTGAGCTGGCAACAGCGCGGCCTCAAGCGCCTGCTGCGCCTGGCCGAGCAGACCACCTCCGACCCGTTGATCGCGCAGATGTACACCGACAGCCGTGGTGCCCAGGCGCGCCTGGAGATGTCGATCCTCAGCCAGGAGGCACGCCTGAAGACCTGCCTGACGCGCCTGCAGGATACTGCCGAGCACCTCAACGACCAGGCGGCGCAGTCCAATACCCTGGCGCATAACAGCTCCAGCGGCCTGGAACGCCAGCGCGTGGAAACCGAGCAGGTGGCCACGGCGGTCAACCAGATGGCGGCAACCACCCAGGAAGTGGCCAGCCATGTGCAGCGCACGGCCGATGCGACCCAGGAAGCCAATCGCCTGACCGGTCGCGGTCGCGATATTGCCGGGGAAACCCGCGAGGCGATTCAGCGTCTGTCGGTGGCCGTGGGGGAAACGGGCGTGACCGTCACCCAACTGGCCAAGGACAGCGACGAGATCGGCGGCGTAGTCGACGTGATCAAAGGCATTGCCGACCAGACCAACCTGCTGGCGCTCAACGCCGCCATTGAAGCGGCGCGGGCCGGTGAGATGGGCCGTGGGTTTGCGGTGGTCGCCGATGAAGTGCGCCAACTGGCGCAGCGCACGGCTGAGTCGACCGGGCAGATCCATGCCCTGATCGCCAAGCTGCAGCAAACCGCTGCCGCTGCCGTGCAAACCATGGACACCGGGCATCGCCAGGCCGAAGAAGGCGTGGCGCGGGTGATGGAGGCGGACCAGGCATTGGTGGGCATCAGTGAAGCGGTGGCGCATATCACCGACATGACCACCCAGATCGCGGCCGCCACCGAAGAGCAAAGCTCGGTGGCCGAAGAGATCAGCCGCAATATCAGCACCATTGCGCTGTTGGCGGACCAGACCTCGGAGCAGGCAATGAACTCGGCGCAGCTGAGTGAAGAGCTGACGCATACGGCGAATACCCAGTATTCGTTGGTCGAGCGTTTCAACCGGTAGACCGCTATCGGGAGCAAGCCCACTCCAACAGTTAACCGCGTACATCCCTTGGAATGCGGTCGAATGTGGGAGGGGGCTTGCTCCCGATTGGCCCTAGCAGGCGCTGAGAAACTCAGCCACCTGCACGGCCGCAGCCTCCAAATGCTGCTCATGCGTAAACCCCGAAGCCTTCAACGGCTTCAAGTCGTGATCCCCCGCCACCAGCCACATCACCTCGATGCTCGGCGACAAATCATAGCCCTCCACTGCTCCCCGATTGCCCAGGGCATCCCGTTCGCCCTGCACGATCAGCGTCAGCGTGCTCAGCCCGGACAAATGCTCGACCCGTGGTTTCTCCGGTTTCCCCACCGCATAGAACGGATACCCCAGGCACACCAGCCCGTCGGCGGCCAATTCGTCCGCCAACAGACTCGCCATGCGCCCGCCCATGGACTTGCCGCCAATGGCCAGTTTCCCAGCGACATGACGTCGCACCTCGGCATACACCCCGCGCCAGGCTTCCAGCAGTCTTGGCGCCGGGTTGGGCGGGCGTTTGCCGCCGTCCAGTCGGCGCTGGGCCATGTAGGGAAACTCGAAGCGCAACACGTTGACGCCATGCCCGGCAAGGCGTGCAGCCATGTCGTTCATGAAGGATGAGTCCATCGGTGCGCCGGCACCATGGGCCAGGATCAACGTCACGCAATCACCCGAAGCAACGCCCGACGCGACATCCCAAAGCCAACCGTGTTCCCGCACACACTGCGCCCATTGATCCCCGTCAATACTGGCCTTGTGCTCTTTGCCCATGCTTGCCTCGCTATTCAGTCTGCCTATAACTCCAGCCCAAGTGCCGCATTTGCTTGGGTTGAACCGTGGATGGGGAACCATGAACACTACTTTAAGTACCGCCTATAACTACAAGGTGGTCCGCCAATTCGCCATTATGACGGTGGTGTGGGGCATCGTCGGCATGGGGCTCGGGGTTTTTCTCGCCGCCCAATTGGTTTGGCCCGCGCTCAACTTCGACTTGCCCTGGACCAGCTTCGGCCGCCTGCGCCCACTGCACACCAACGCGGTGATCTTCGCGTTCGGTGGCTGTGCGCTGTTCGCCAGCTCCTTCTACTCGGTGCAGCGTACCTGCCAAACCCAGCTGTTCGCGCCGAAAATCGCCGCGTTCTGCTTCTGGGGCTGGCAACTTGTCATCCTTCTGGCCGCGATCAGCTTGCCCTTGGGCTACACCAGTTCCAAGGAATACGCCGAGCTGGAATGGCCGATCGACATCCTGATCACCATCGTCTGGGTGGCCTACGCCATCGTGTTCTTCGGCACGGTGATGAAGCGCAACACCAAGCACATCTACGTCGGTAACTGGTTCTTCGGTGCGTTCATCATCACCGTGGCGATCCTGCACATCGTCAACAACCTGGAAATCCCGGTCAGCCTGACCAAGTCCTACTCGCTGTATGGCGGTGCGACGGATGCCATGGTGCAGTGGTGGTACGGGCATAACGCGGTAGGCTTTTTCCTCACCGCCGGCTTCCTCGGGATGATGTACTACTTCGTGCCGAAACAGGCCGAGCGCCCGGTGTACTCCTATCGCCTGTCCATCGTGCACTTCTGGGCGCTGATCACCCTGTACATCTGGGCCGGTCCTCACCACCTGCACTACACCGCGCTGCCGGACTGGGCACAGTCCCTGGGCATGGTGATGTCGCTGGTACTGCTGGCGCCGAGCTGGGGCGGCATGATCAACGGCATGATGACCCTGTCGGGCGCCTGGCATAAGTTGCGCAGCGACCCGATCCTGCGCTTTTTGGTGGTGTCCCTGGCGTTCTACGGCATGTCGACCTTCGAAGGGCCGATGATGGCGATCAAGACCGTCAACTCGCTGTCCCACTACACCGACTGGACCATCGGCCACGTACACGCCGGCGCCCTCGGCTGGGTAGCGATGATCTCCATCGGCGCGCTGTACCACATGATCCCGAAAGTCTTCGGTCGCGAGCAGATGTACAGCCTCGGCCTGATCAACGCGCACTTCTGGCTGGCCACCATCGGCACCGTGCTCTACATCGCCTCGATGTGGGTCAACGGCATCGCCCAGGGCCTGATGTGGCGTGCGATCAACGAAGACGGCACCTTGACCTACTCCTTCGTCGAAACCCTGGTGGCCAGCCACCCAGGCTTCATCGTGCGGCTGGTGGGCGGTGCGGTGTTCCTCAGCGGCATGTTCCTGATGGCTTACAACACATGGCGCACCGTGCGCTCGGCACAACCTGTCGAAGCCGCCCCTGTCGCGCAGATGGCCTGAGGAGTCTGTGATGAAACACGAAACGATTGAAAAGAACGTCGGCCTGCTGATGCTGCTCATGGTGCTCGCCGTGAGCATCGGTGGCCTGACCCAGATCGTCCCGCTGTTCTTCCAGGACGTGACCAACAAGCCGGTGGAAGGCATGAAGCCCTACACCGCGCTGCAACTGGAAGGCCGCGACATCTACATCCGCGAAGGCTGCGTACAGTGCCACTCGCAGATGATCCGCCCGTTCCGCGCCGAGACCGAGCGCTACGGCCACTACTCGGTGGCCGGTGAAAGCGTGTGGGACCACCCGTTCCTGTGGGGTTCCAAGCGCACCGGGCCTGACCTGGCGCGCGTCGGCGCACGCTACTCGGACGACTGGCACCGCGCGCACTTGTACAACCCGCGCAACGTCGTGCCCGAGTCGAAAATGCCGGCCTACCCGTGGTTGGTCACGGCGGCGGTCGACAGCAGCCACACCGAGACCAAGTTGAAAGTGATGCGCACCCTCGGCGTGCCGTACACCGACGACGACATCAGTGGCGCTGTGGCCAGCCTCAAGGGCAAGACCGAAATGGACGCGCTGGTTTCGTACCTGCAAGTACTCGGCACTGCCATCAAGAGCAAGAGGTGAGCCATGGGATTTGAATTCGATGCGGGCACCATCCGCGGCCTTGGCACGCTGGTGGTCGCCATCGCCTTTATCGGCCTGTCGCTGTGGGTGTTCAACAACCGGCGCAATGCGGAATTCGAGCAGGCGCGCCTGCTGCCCTTCGCCGATGAACCCTCTCCAACCGACGCTCAAGAAGAGCCTGTAACAAGGAGCAACCGGCCATGACTACCTTTTGGAGTACATGGATCTGCGTACTGACCCTCGGCAGCCTGATCGGCCTGACCTGGCTGTTGTTCGCCACCCGCAAGGGCGAGACCAAGGGCAGCGTCGACCAGACCATGGGCCATGCCTTCGACGGTATCGAGGAATACGACAACCCCCTGCCCCAGTGGTGGTTCATGCTGTTCGCCGGCACCCTGGTGTTTGCCGTCGGCTACCTGATCCTCTACCCGGGCCTGGGCAACTGGAAAGGCGTGTTGCCGGGCTATGAAGACGGCTGGACCTCGGCCAAGGAGTGGGACAAGGAGATGGCCAAGGCCGACACCAAGTTCGGACCGATCTTCGCCAAATTCTCGGCCATGCCCGTGGAACAAGTCGCCAAAGACCCGCAGGCACTGAAAATGGGCGGCCGCCTGTTCGCCTCCAACTGCGCGGTGTGCCACGGCTCGGATGCCAAGGGCGCATTCGGCTTTCCCAACCTGGCTGACAACATCTGGCGTTGGGGCGGTTCGGCCGAAGCGATCAAGACCACCATCATGAACGGTCGCCACGCGGCGATGCCGGCCTGGGGCGACATGCTCGGCGACGACGGCGTGAAAAACGTCGCCGCCTATGTGCGCCACGACCTGGCCAAGTTGCCATTGCCGGCCGACAGCACCGCCGACCTGGCCGCAGGGCAAGCCGCATTCAACACCACCTGCGTGGCCTGCCATGGTCCGCAGGGCCATGGCATGGAAGCCATGGGCGCGCCGAACCTGACCCTGCCCGCCGGCTACATCTACGGCACCAGCCTCGCGCAGTTGCAGCAGACCATTCGCCACGGCCGCCAAGGCCAGATGCCCGCCCAGGAAGTGCTGCAGGGCAACGACAAAGTGCACCTGCTCGCCGCCTACGTTTACAGCCTGTCCCATAACGCTGATGGCGCAACGCCAGAAAGCCCAGCCCAGTAACACCTGACTGCCGCCCCAGTCTGGGGCGGCAGCTCTACCGCGCTACGCGACCAAGTGTCGCACCCTTCCAAAGCACACCTTTCCCCTCCTGCCATTCGGGTCTACGCTTGCTTGCACAGCGGACCGATCCTGGCGTACGCGACGACAGTCGTTGCGACCCCCGAAATTTCCTGTCCACTCGATCAGCTTTCGATTTCGGATTTTATCCTTACGCCAAACATGGAAAGGGCGCAGAATCTGGCGTGGAACGCATTGACACAGGTCAGCCTTGCGTTGCAATGGCCCCTTGCTTTCTACATACTTGCGGCCGAATTTTACCTATAAAAAAACCTAAACCGTGGAACCTTAGAATGAGCACAGCAATCAGTCCGACTGCTTATAACTATAAGGTAGTCCGCCAGTTCGCCATCATGACGGTGGTCTGGGGGATCCTTGGCATGGGGCTCGGGGTGTTCATCGCCTCGCAACTGGTTTGGCCGGAATTGAATTTCGGTCTGCCATGGACAACCTTCGGCCGCCTGCGCCCGCTGCACACCAACCTGGTGATCTTCGCCTTCGGCGGATGTGCATTGTTTGCCACCTCCTACTATGTCGTGCAGCGAACCTGCCAGACACGACTCATCTCCGACAGCCTCGCGGCCTTCACCTTCTGGGGTTGGCAAGCGGTCATCGTCGGCGCCATCGTCACCTTGCCGCTGGGCTACACCACGACCAAGGAATACGCCGAGCTGGAATGGCCGATCGCGATTCTGCTGGCCATCGTCTGGGTGACCTACGCAGTGGTGTTCTTCGGCACCATCGTCAAGCGCAAGACCAAGCACATCTATGTGGGCAACTGGTTCTACGGGGCCTTCATCCTGGTGACGGCGATGCTGCATATCGTCAACCACGCCTCGTTGCCGGTCAGCCTGTTCAAGTCCTACTCGGCCTACGCCGGGGCGACGGATGCGATGATCCAGTGGTGGTACGGCCACAACGCCGTGGGTTTCTTCCTCACCACCGGTTTCCTGGGGATGATGTACTACTTCGTGCCCAAACAGGCCGAACGGCCTATTTACTCGTATCGCCTGTCCATCGTGCACTTCTGGGCGCTGATCACCCTGTACATCTGGGCCGGCCCGCACCACCTGCACTACACCGCGCTGCCGGACTGGGCCCAGTCCCTGGGCATGGCGATGTCGATCATCCTGCTGGCCCCGAGCTGGGGCGGCATGATCAACGGCATGATGACCCTGTCGGGCGCCTGGCATAAGCTGCGCACCGACCCGATCCTGCGCTTTTTGGTGGTGTCCCTGGCGTTCTACGGCATGTCGACCTTCGAAGGGCCGATGATGGCGATCAAGACCGTCAACTCGCTGTCCCACTACACCGACTGGACCATCGGCCACGTACACGCCGGTGCCCTCGGCTGGGTAGCGATGATCTCCATCGGCGCCCTGTACCACATGATCCCCAAACTGTTCGGCCGTGTGCAGATGCACAGCGTCGGGCTGATCAACGCGCACTTCTGGCTGGCCACCATCGGCACCGTGCTCTACATCGCCTCGATGTGGGTCAACGGCATCACCCAGGGCCTGATGTGGCGTGCGATCAACGATGACGGCACCCTCACCTACTCCTTCGTCGAAGCGCTGCAAGCCAGCCACCCTGGTTTCATCGTCCGCGCCCTGGGGGGTGCGTTCTTTGCCAGCGGCATGCTGTTGATGGCCTACAACGTCTGGCGCACCGTGCGTGCCTCGGACCCGGCAGAAGCCGAAGCCGCCGCCAAGATCGCCGTTGTGGGAGCCCACTGATGAAGCATGAAGTCGTCGAGAAGAATATCGGCCTGCTGGCCTTCTTCATGGTCATCGCCGTGAGCATCGGTGGCCTGACCCAGATCGTTCCGCTGTTTTTCCAGGACGTGACCAACAAGCCGGTCGAAGGCATGAAGCCGCGCACCGCCCTTGAACTGGAAGGCCGCGACGTCTACATCGCCAACGGCTGTGTCGGCTGCCACTCGCAGATGATCCGCCCGTTCCGCGCCGAAACCGAACGCTACGGCCACTACTCGGTCGCCGGTGAAAGCGTGTGGGACCACCCGTTCCTGTGGGGCTCCAAGCGCACCGGCCCGGACCTGGCCCGTGTCGGCGGGCGCTACTCCGATGACTGGCAACGCGCGCACTTGTACAACCCGCGCAACGTGGTGCCTGAGTCGAAAATGCCGGCGTATCCGTTCCTCGTGGAAAACAAGCTCGACGGCAAGGACACCGCGAAGAAGATGGAAGTCCTGCGCACCCTGGGCGTGCCCTACACCGACGAAGACATCGCCGGTGCAGCCGCAGCCGTGAAGGGCAAGACCGAAATGGACGCATTGGTGGCCTACCTGCAAGGCCTGGGCACCATCATCAAAAGCAAACGGTGATTCTTCATGGATATCGGGATGATTCGAGGCCTGGGCACCGTCGTGGTGATGGTGGCCTTTATCGGCCTGGCGCTGTGGGTGTTCAGTCCCCGGCGCAAGTCGGAGTTTGACGACGCGACCATGTTGCCCTTTGCGGATGATCCCGAAGCCATCAAGCACGTCGAGCAAGCTTCTAGGAGTAACAAAGAATGACTACGTTCTGGAGTCTGTATGTCACAGTCCTCAGCCTGGGTACCATCTTCGCCTTGACCTGGCTGCTGCTGTCGACCCGCAAGGGCCAGCGCGCCGAGCAGACCGACGAGACCGTCGGCCACTCGTTCGACGGCATCGAGGAGTACGACAACCCGCTGCCCAAGTGGTGGTTCATGCTGTTCGTCGGCACCATCGTCTTCGCCCTTGGCTACCTGGTGCTCTACCCCGGCCTGGGCAATTGGAAAGGCCTGCTGCCGGGCTACAACTACCTCGACAACGACAAGCAAACCCCGTTCGCCAACGGCCAGACCGGCTGGACCGGCGTGCACGAATGGGAAAAGGAAATGGCCAGGTCGGACGCCAAGTTCGGGCCGATCTTCGCCAAATTCGCGTCGATGCCGATTGAAGATGTCGCCAAGGACCCGCAAGCCCTGAAGATGGGCGGTCGCCTGTTCGCCTCCAACTGTTCGGTGTGCCACGGCTCCGACGCCAAGGGCGCCTATGGCTTCCCCAACCTGACCGACGCCGATTGGCGCTGGGGTGGCGAACCGGCGACCATCAAGGAAACCATCATGAAGGGCCGCCATGCCGTCATGCCGGCCTGGCTGGACATCCTCAAGGAGCAAGGCGTCAGCGACGTCGCCGCGTTCGTCGTCACCAACCTCGACGGCCGCAAGCTGCCGGAAGGCGTGAAAGCCGATGTGGCCAACGGCGAGAAACTCTTCGCCGCCAACTGCGTGGCCTGCCACGGCCCCGCCGGCAAGGGCACTCCCGCCATGGGCGCGCCGGACCTGACCCACCCGGGTGCATTCATCTACGGTTCGAGCTTCGCCCAACTGCAGCAGACCATCCGTTGGGGCCGCCAGGGCCAGATGCCTGCGCAGGAGCAACTGCAAGGCAACGACAAGGTGCACTTGCTCGCGGCGTATGTTTACAGCTTGTCCCATGGGGATAAGAAGGCCGAAGAGCAGTAAGGCTCTCGGAAACAAAAGAGCCCCGCCCAGCGAAAGCTGGCGGGGCTTTTTCATTTCCAAGGCCGTGCCCCCCATGGGAAAAGCACGTTGACCGCTTGTAGCTTTAGGCTTGTGGCTTGCCAAGGCCAAGTAGTAACGTAACTACATTCAACCCGCTCCAGGGGAGGCGCACCATGACTTTCACCACCATTTCCAGTCGCGAATTCAATCAAGACACAAGCGGTGCCAAAAAAGCCGCTCGCCAAGGCCCGGTTTTTATCACCGATCGCGGCAAGCCTGCCCATGTACTGCTAAGCATTGAGGACTACCAAAAGCTGACAGGTCGCAATGCCAACATCGTTGACCTGCTGGTGATGCCGGAAGCGGCCGATATCGACTTTGAAACCGAACGTGCCGTGATCACTCATCGACCCGTGGACCTCTCTTGATGTATCTACTCGACACCAACGTCATCTCTGAACTGCGTAAACCCCAGGCTGATGCAAACGTGGTCGCCTGGGCCAAAAGTGTCAGCGCACCGCGTATGTTTATTTCGGCAATCACCCTGAAAGAATTGGAAACCGGGGTCTTGCGCATTGAGCGGCGCGACCCGGCTCAGGGGAAGGTGTTGCGAACCTGGCTCAAGCGTCATGTGATGCCGGCCTTTGATGCCAGAATCCTGCCCGTCGATGCTGCAGTCGCGTTGCGTTGCGCACACTTGCATATGCCGGACCGCGCCAATGAAAGTGACGCATTGATTGCCGCGACCGCGCTGGTGCATGGGCTCACGGTTGTCACGCGCAACGTCAGCGATTTCAAATCCAGCGGCGTTCCACTGATCAATCCTTGGGACGAATGACCGCTTCCTCCACGAAAACCGTCCATACTTCCCAAGTCAATTGATCCAGGTCACGTACACCATCAATTGATTTCCCCCAACGCGACCAAAGGTCGCACCCTTTGAGCACCATCGGGGGCGTATCATTACGCCACTGCAAGACCCTTAATTTGACCCCGGTTGGCACGTACTGGCCGAGGCAAATCTCCACCGCCGTGGGATGCAATGATGAGCAACCAGATACCGGTACATGACGTTACCCCGCCTGCCAAAAACGCCAGCAGTGCTGACACCAAGACTGTCGACCTGTACGCCTCGCGCGAAAAAATCTACACCCGCGCCTTCACCGGCCTGTTCCGCAACCTGCGCATGCTCGGCGGTGCCGGCCTGTTCCTGCTCTACTTCGGCACGGTGTGGCTGAACTGGGGCGGCCACCAGGCGGTGTGGTGGAACCTGCCGGAACGTAAGTTCTTTATTTTCGGCGCGACCTTCTGGCCCCAGGACTTCATCCTGCTGTCGGGCATCCTGATCGTCGCCGCGTTTGGCCTGTTCTTCATCACGGTGTACGCCGGCCGCGTGTGGTGCGGGTATACCTGCCCGCAAAGCGTGTGGACATGGATCTTCATGTGGTGCGAAAAGGTCACCGAAGGCGACCGCAACCAGCGTATCAAGCTGGACAAGGCACCCATGGGGGCCAACAAGTTCCTGCGCAAATTCAGCAAGCACACGCTGTGGCTGTTGATCGGTTTTGTCACCGGCATGACCTTTGTCGGCTACTTCTCGCCGATCCGCGAGCTGGTGTTCGACTTCTTCACCGGCCAGGCCGACGGCTGGTCGTATTTCTGGGTCGGCTTCTTCACCCTCGCCACCTATGGCAACGCCGGCTGGCTGCGCGAACAGGTGTGCATCTACATGTGCCCGTATGCACGCTTCCAGAGCGTGATGTTCGACAAGGACACCCTGATCGTTTCCTACGATCCACGCCGTGGCGAAGTGCGTGGCCCGCGTAAAAAAGGCACCGACTATAAGGCCCAGGGCCTGGGGGACTGCATCGACTGTACGATGTGCGTCCAGGTATGCCCTACCGGTATCGACATCCGCGACGGCCTGCAAATCGAGTGCATCGGTTGCGCCGCCTGTATCGACGCCTGCGACACCATCATGGACAAGATGGAGTACCCGCGCGGCCTGATCAGCTACACCACCGAGCACAACCTGTCGGGGCAGAAAACCCACAAGTTGCGCCCACGCCTGATCGGTTATGCCCTGGTGTTGCTGGCGATGATCAGCCTGTTGGCCGGGGCGTTCTTCATGCGTTCGCTGGTGGGCTTCGACGTGAGCAAGGACCGCGTGCTGTACCGCGAAAACGCCGAAGGGCGCATCGAAAACGTCTACAGCCTGAAGATCATGAACAAGGACCAGCGCGATCACACCTACGTGCTCGACGCCGCCGGCCTGCCGGACCTCAAGCTGCAAGGCCGACGTGAAATCAGAGTGGCGGCGGGCGATATCGTCAGCATGCCGGTGGAGCTGTCGAGTGCGCCGGAGCAACTGCCGTCGAGTACCAACGAGGTGAAATTCATCCTCACCGATGCCGATGACGCCAGCGTCCATGTTGAAGCCAAGAGCCGATTCATCGGCCCACAAGTTCGATAACGAGAGAACTGAACAATGCCCGTAGCCACTGCCGCAAGCCCCTGGTACAAGCACCTCTGGCCCTGGATCATCATTGGGATCCTGGCCTGCTCGGTGACCTTGACCTTGTCCATGGTGACCATCGCGGTGAACAACCCGGACAACCTGGTCAACGACAACTACTACGAGGCCGGCAAAGGCATCAACCGCTCCCTGGACCGCGAACGGTTGGCCCAGACCCTGCAACTGCGCGCCAAGCTGCACCTGGATGAGCTGACCGGCGAAGTCGAACTGCAACTCACCGGCTACAGCAACCCGAACAACCTGGAACTGAACCTCATCTCCCCGACCCAGCCGGAGAAGGATCGCAAGATCAACCTGACCCGCAGCGACAGCGAACCGGGCCGCTACATCGGCCAGGTCACCGACAAGGTCGAAGGCCGCCGCTTCGTGGAATTGCTGGGCGTGGAAGGCGACAGGACCTGGCGCCTGTTCGAGGAAGAAGAAGTCAGCCACGACAAGGACTTGCTGCTGGGTGATGAACCGTTGCAGGGTGCTGAAGACCTGAAAAAATAGCAGCGCCCATGACCAGCCCAACCCCCTGCTACCACTGCGCCCTGCCCGTCCCGTCCGGCAGTCGCTTCACCGCCGTGATCCTCGGCGAGCGCCGCGAGCTGTGCTGCCCCGGCTGCCAGGCCGTGGCCGAAGCGATTGTGGCCGGTGGGTTGGAAAGCTATTACCAGCACCGCAGCGAAGCCTCGGCCAATCCCGAGACGCTGCCGGTGCAACTGGTGGACGAACTGGCGCTGTATGACCGCGCCGACGTGCAAAAACCCTTCGTGCACCATGAAGGCGAGCTCGCCGAAACCACCTTGTTGATGGAAGGCATCAGTTGCGCCGCCTGTGGCTGGTTGATCGAGAAACACCTGCGCAGCCTGCCCGCCGTGGCCGAGGCGCGGCTGAACCTGTCCAACCATCGCCTGCAGGTGCGCTGGGCCGACGGGCAATTGCCGTTGAGCCAGTTGCTCAGTGAACTGCGCCATATCGGCTATGCCGCCCACCCGTATCAAGCGGACCGTGCGGCCGAGCAACTGGCCAGCGAGAACCGCCTGGCCCTGCGCCAGCTGGGGGTCGCCGGGCTGCTGTGGTTCCAGGCGATGATGGCGACCATGGCCACCTGGCCGGAATTCAATATCGACCTGAGCCCCGAGCTGCATGTGATCCTGCGCTGGGTGGCGATGTTTCTGACCACCCCCATCGTGTTCTACAGCTGTGCGCCGTTCTTCAAGGGCGCCATGCGCGACGTGCGTACGCGTCACCTGACCATGGACGTGTCGGTGTCCCTGGCCATTGGCGGGGCTTACCTGGCCGGGATCTGGACCGCAATCACCGGCGTGGGCGAGTTGTATTTCGATGCGGTGGGCATGTTTGCGCTGTTCCTGCTGGCAGGTCGCTACCTGGAGCGCCGTGCCCGGGAGCGCACGGCCGCCGCCACCGCGCAGTTGGTCAACCTGCTGCCCGCCTCATGCCTGCGCCTCAAAGGTGACGGCCAGAGCGAACGTATTCTCTTGAGCGAACTGGCGCTGGGCGACCGCGTGCTGGTGCATCCGGGCGCGGTTCTGCCGGCAGATGGGGTGATCCTCGACGGCCGCTCCAGCATCGATGAGTCGCTGCTCACCGGGGAGTACCTGCCGCTGCCGCGCCAAACCGGGGATGCGGTCACTGCCGGCACGCTGAACGTCGAAGGCGCGTTGACCGTCGAAGTGCGCGCCCTGGGCCATGAGACCCGCCTGTCCGCCATCGTGCGCCTGCTGGAGCGGGCCCAGGCCGAGAAGCCGCGCCTGGCGCAGATCGCCGACCGCGCCGCGCAGTGGTTCCTGTTGTGTTCGCTGATTGCCGCGGCGGTGATCGGCCTGTTGTGGTGGGAGCTGGATTCATCGCGGGCGTTCTGGATCGTGCTGGCGATGCTGGTCGCCACCTGCCCCTGCGCGTTGTCCCTGGCCACGCCGACCGCCCTCACCGCCGCCACCGGCACCCTGCACAAGCTCGGGCTATTGCTGACCCGTGGCCATGTGCTCGAAGGCCTGAACCAGATCGACACGGTGATCTTCGACAAGACAGGCACCCTCACCGAAGGCCGCCTGGCGTTGAAAGCGATCCGGCCCCTGGCCACTCTGAACAGTGACGAATGCCTGGGCCTCGCCGCCGCCCTGGAAAACCGCTCCGAACACCCGATTGCCCGCGCCTTCGGGCGTGCGCCGCTGGCCGCCGACGAGGTGCTCAGTTCCCCGGGCCTTGGCCTGGAGGGCCGTGTCGGCACACGCCAGTTACGCATCGGCCAGCCGGGGTTTGTTTGTGCACTCAGTGGGTGCCCGATTCCCGCCGCTCCGGAGGATGACGGCCAATGGCTGCTGCTGGGCGACGGCGACGGTGCCCTTGCCTGGTTCGTCCTCGACGACCGCCTGCGCAGCGATGCCCCTGCCCTGCTGGCCGCCTGCAAGGCGCGTGGTTGGCGCACGCTGCTGCTGTCGGGGGACAGTTCGCCGATGGTCGCCAGCGTCGCCGCTGAACTGGGCATCGATGAAGCCCACGGCGGCCTGCGCCCAGACGACAAGCTCCACGTGCTGCAACAACTGCACAAGGAAGGCCGCAAGGTGCTGATGCTCGGCGATGGCGTCAACGATGTGCCGGTGCTGGCCGCCGCCGACATCAGCGTGGCCATGGGCTCGGCCACCGACCTGGCCAAGACCAGCGCCGATGCGGTGCTGCTGTCCAACCGCCTGGATGCCCTGGTGCAGGCCTTTACCCTGGCACGACGCACCCGTCGGGTGATCATTGAAAACCTGCTGTGGGCGGGACTGTACAATGGCCTTATGCTGCCGTTTGCCGCCCTCGGTTGGATCACCCCGATCTGGGCGGCGATCGGCATGTCCCTCAGTTCGTTGACCGTGGTGCTCAACGCCCTGCGCCTGACTCGCCTGCCGAGTGCGCAGGCCACAAGCGCCCCTTTGGTAACCCGCCCGCTGCCGGCTTGAGCCGCGCGGGCATGGAGTGCAGATGCCAGCTCTATACGTGATGATTCCGGCGGCGCTGCTGTTAGTGGGCGTGGCCATCTACATCTTCTTCTGGGCGGTGGACAGCGGCCAGTACGACGACCTCGACGGCCCGGCCCACAGCGTGCTGTTCGACGACCAGGACCCCAACCACCTGGCGGCCGTGGACGAAGCCAACGGCCCCGAGCAACCGCCCGTGCCCAAAGACCCGCCCCATGCTTGAGCTGGCGCCGCTGCTGGTCTCTGCGCTGATCCTCGGCCTGCTGGGCGGCGGCCATTGCCTGGGCATGTGCGGCGGGCTGATGGGCGCGCTGACCCTGGCGATTCCCAAGGAACAACGCAGCCGTCGATTCCGCCTGCTGCTGGCGTACAACCTGGGGCGCATCCTCAGCTATGCCAGCGCCGGGTTATTGATCGGCCTCGCCGGCTGGGCGGTGGCCAACAGCCCGGCGGCCCTGTTCATGCGTGTGCTCGCCGGGTTGCTGTTGATCTGCATGGGGCTGTACCTGGCCGGTTGGTGGAGCGGCCTCACCCGCATCGAAAGCCTCGGGCGCGGCCTGTGGCGCTGCATACAGCCCGTCGCCAACCGTTTGCTGCCGGTGTCCAGCCTGCCCCGCGCGCTGCTGCTGGGCGCGCTGTGGGGCTGGTTGCCGTGCGGGCTGGTCTACAGCACCCTGCTGTGGGCCGCCAGCCAGGGTAATGCGCTGGACAGTGCGCTGCTGATGCTGGCTTTTGGCTTAGGCACATGGCCAGTACTGCTGGCGACCGGGTTGGCGGCCGAACGCGTGACCGCGTTATTGCGCAAGCGCAGCGTGCGTATGGCCGGGGGCCTGCTGGTGATTATTTTCGGTATCTGGACCCTGCCAGGTCCGCACCAGCACTGGCTGATGGGCCATTAAAAGGCTATGTGGCATAGCGCCGCTCCCCGTTGATGCAAATCAAGATGCCCTACCGGCCACGCCCCTAGACTCGGCTCACTAGCCTATCCGGGGAATGCCCGCATGCTCGACGCCATTCGTTGGGACCCACATCTGATTCAACGCTACGACCTGGCGGGACCGCGCTACACGTCCTACCCCACCGCCGTACAATTCGACAGCCAGGTCGGCACCTTCGACCTGCTCCACGCCCTGCGCGAAAGCCGCAAGGCCACGCGACCGTTGTCGCTGTATGTGCATGTGCCGTTCTGCGCGAACATTTGCTACTACTGCGCGTGCAACAAGGTGATCACCAAGGACCGCGGCCGCGCCCAGGCCTACCTGCAACGCCTGGAGCAGGAGATTCAGCTGGTGGCCTGCCACCTCGACCCGAAACAATCAGTCGAGCAATTGCACTTCGGCGGCGGCACCCCGACCTTTCTCAGCCACGACGAACTGCGCCAGGTCATGGGCAGCCTGCGCCAGCACTTCAATCTGCTCGACGACGACTCCGGCGACTACAGCATCGAGATCGACCCGCGCGAAGCCGACTGGGCGACCATGGGCCTGCTGCGTGAACTCGGCTTCAACCGGGTGAGCATCGGCCTGCAAGACCTCGACCCCGACGTGCAGCGCGCGGTCAACCGCCTGCAAAGCCTGGAAGAAACCCGCGCGGTGATCGACGCCGCCCGCACCCTGCAGTTTCGCTCGATCAATATCGACCTGATCTACGGCCTGCCCAAGCAGACGCCGATCAACTTCGCGCGCACCGTGGAGGAAGTGATCAAGCTGCAGCCGGACCGCCTGTCGGTGTTCAACTACGCGCATCTGCCGGAACGCTTCATGCCCCAACGCCGGATCAACAGCGAGGAGTTGCCGTCGCCGGAATCCAAACTGCTGATGCTGCAAACCACCATCGAGCAACTGACCCAGGCCGGCTACCGCTATATCGGCATGGACCACTTCGCCCTGCCGGACGACGAACTCGCCATTGCCCAGGAAGAAGGCACGCTGCAACGTAACTTCCAGGGCTACACCACCCACGGCCATTGCGACCTGATCGGGCTCGGCGTGTCAGCCATCAGCCAGATCGGCGACCTGTATTGCCAGAACAGCAGTGACCTGAACGGCTATCAGAACGCCCTGGCCAGCGCCCAACTGGCCACCAGCCGTGGCTTGCTGTGCACCACGGATGATCGGTTACGTCGGGAAGTGATCCAGCAGTTGATCTGCACGTTCAGCCTGGCCTTCGAGCAGATCGAACAGGCGTTCAACATCGATTTTCGCGGGTATTTCGACGAGGTCTGGCCGCAACTTGAGGCGATGGCGCAAGACGGCCTGATCGAACTGGATGCCCAAGGCATTCGCGTGCTGCCCGCCGGACGGCTGCTGGTGCGTTCAGTCTGCATGGTGTTCGATGCGTACCTGGAGCACCAGAACCGGCAGCGGTTTTCGCGGGTGATCTAGTTACATCGACAACGACGCGGCTTTGAGCGCGTCATCGGCGCTCATGGTCTTCATCGCTTTGGCCAGAGAGGTCTGGGCCGTCATCAAACCTGCCTGCAACGAACTGATCGCGCCTTGCACATTGGCGGTCTTGGCCCGGGCCTGCTCCGGGGTCAAGCTTTTGTCTGCCGCGATCGCCTGAAGCTCAGCCATTTTCTCGGCGATCTGCTGTTTCAGCTTGCGGATCATTTTCAGCACCTCCTTGACGTTATCGTCCAGGCCGCTGTCGTCGATATCGGCATTCGCGCTTTTGGGCGCCCCGGCCGCCTTGAACGCTGCGGCGGAAATAGTCACCGTCACCCCTTCAATCACCTTGGTTTCAGGCGCCGGCGCGGTCACGGGCAGCTTTTCCTCGGCCTCGGCAGCGGGCTTCAAGTCCTGCACGCTGGGTACACGGATGGCAGGGTTGTAAGCCGCGATAACAGACATGATCCGAGCTCCGAAGGGTAGATATGCAACTGTATCGGCAACGGTACAAAAAGCTTTATACCGTTGCCTGTTTTTTGTACAGGCTGGCTTCACTGCCCACCAGTGCGGTACCCTTACGTCTTATGTGTGTTTTCCCACAAGGATTTAAGAAATGTCCGAGCCAGTCAAACTGCGCGCTCACAGCCAGGCTCACTGCAAGGATTGCAGCCTGGCCCCCCTCTGCTTGCCACTTTCGTTGAATCTGGAAGACATGGATGCGCTGGACGAAATCGTTAAACGCGGTCGCCCGCTCAAGAAAGGCGAGTTTCTGTTTCGCCAGGGGGACAAGTTCGATTCCGTCTATGCAGTACGTTCGGGCGCGCTGAAGACCTTCAGCCTGAGCGACAGCGGCGAAGAGCAGATCACCGGTTTCCACCTGCCCAGCGAGCTGGTCGGGTTGTCGGGCATGGACACCGAGATTCACCCGGTGTCGGCCCAGGCCCTGGAAACCACCTCAGTGTGCGAAATCCCCTTCGAGCGCCTGGACGAACTGGCCCTGCAATTGCCACAACTGCGCCGTCAATTGATGCGCGTGATGAGCCGCGAGATTCGTGACGACCAACAGATGATGCTGCTGTTGTCGAAGAAAACCGCCGACGAGCGCATCGCCACCTTCCTGGTCAACCTGTCGGCGCGGTTCCGTGCCCGTGGGTTCTCGGCCAACCAGTTCCGCCTGAGCATGTCGCGCAACGAAATCGGCAATTACCTGGGCCTGGCGGTGGAAACCGTATCCCGTGTGTTTACCCGCTTCCAGCAGAGCGAACTGCTGGCCGCCGAAGGCAAGGAAGTGCATATCCTTGACCCGATCCAGCTGTGCGCACTCGCCGGTGGTTCCTTGGAAGGCTGATGCAGACGCTTGCGGCCGCGCCAATCGGTGAGGCCGCAGGTATACTTCGAGTCCGTTTTCCGCCCAGGACTCTTCGACGATGACTTTCGATTCGTTCGACATCAAATCCCTGATCCGCCCCGTCATCGACTTCCCCAAGCCTGGGGTGATCTTTCGTGACATCACACCGCTGTTCCAATCGCCCAAGGCCCTGCGCCTGGTGGCTGACACCTTTGCCCATCGCTATGTCGAGGCCGATTTCAGCCATATCGGCGCGATGGATGCGCGCGGCTTCCTGATCGGCTCGATCATCGCCTACCAACTGAACAAGCCGCTGATCCTGTTCCGCAAGCAGGGCAAGCTGCCGGCTGACGTGCTGTCCGAGGGTTACCAGACCGAATACGGCGAGGCCTTCCTCGAAGTGCATGCCGACAGCCTGTGCGAAGGTGATTCGGTGCTGATGTTCGATGACCTGATCGCCACGGGCGGTACCCTGATCGCGGCGGCCAACCTGGTGCGACGCATGGGGGCGAAGATCTTTGAAGCGGCGGCGATCATTGACCTGCCGGAACTGGGCGGCTCGCAACGCCTGGAAGACATGGGCATCCCGACGTTTTGCCTGACCCGCTTTGCCCTCACCGAGCGGTAACGGCTGCGCGGACTGACGTTATCAGGGGCAAGTGGATTCGCCGCACTGCCCCTCCCACATTTGATCCTGCGCTGATCGTCAGAGCGCGATCGGTTTACGACCGGCGAACGAATGCGCCAACGTGCCGCCGTCCACCAACTCCAATTCGCCACCCAGCGGCACGCCATGGGCGATTCGCGAAGTGACCAGGCCTTTGTTGCTCAGCAGTTGGGCGATGTAATGCGCGGTGGCTTCACCTTCCACGGTCGGGTTGGTGGCCAGGATCACCTCGGTAAAGGTGCCCTGCTCCTCGATACGCGCCACCAGCTGCGGAATGCCGATGGCCTCCGGACCCAGGCCATCGAGCGGCGAGAGATGGCCCTTGAGCACGAAGTAGCGCCCGCGATAACCGGTCTGCTCCACCGCGTACACATCCATCGGCCCTTCCACCACGCACAGCAGCGTGTCGTCGCGGCGCGGGTCGGCACATTGCGGGCAGAGTTCTTCTTCGGTAAGGGTACGGCACTGGCGGCAGTGGCCCACCCCGGTCATGGCCTGGCTCAGGGCCTGGGCCAACCGGGTACCGCCGCTGCGATCACGCTCCAGCAGTTGCAGCGCCATGCGTTGGGCGGTTTTCTGGCCGACACCCGGCAACGTGCGCAGGGCGTCGATCAGTTGGCGAATCAGGGGGCTGAAGCTCATGGGCGAGTGGTCCGACAAAACAACGAGACGCGGTTTATACCCGCGCCTCGGATTAGCGTCAAATGCTCAATCCTGCGCGACCCGTACCACCAACTTGCCGAAGTTGCGCCCTTCCAGCAAACCGATAAAGGCTTCGGGCGCCTGCTCCAGGCCCTCGACCACGTCTTCGCGGAACTTGATCTTGCCGTCGCGTACCCACGGCGCCATGGCGCTGAGGAACTCCGGCTGGCGATCACCATAGTCGTCAAACACGATAAAGCCCTGGATCCGTACACGCTTGGTCAACAACGTGCGTTGCAGCGCCGGCAAGCGGTCAGGCCCGCTGGGCGCTTCATGGGCGTTATAGCCGGCGATCAGCCCGCACAGGGGGATGCGCGCCTTGGGGTTGAGCAACGGCAGCACGGCGTCGAACACCTTGCCACCGACGTTTTCGAAATAAATGTCCACGCCCTTGAAGCAGGCCTGGGCCAAGTCGTCGGCAAACGTTGCGCTCTTGTGGTCGATGCAGGCATCAAAACCCAATTCGTCCACCACGTAGCGGCACTTCTCGGCACCGCCCGCAATCCCGACCACACGCAGGCCCTTGAGCTTGGCCACCTGGCCGACCACCGAACCCACCGCGCCGGAGGCAGCCGCCACCACCAGGGTTTCTCCGGCTTTCGGCTGGCCGATGTCCATCAGGCCCATGTAGGCGGTCATGCCTGGCATGCCCAGCACCCCCAGGGCCATGGACGGGCTGGCCAGGCCATTGGGCACCGGGATCAGGTTGCGGCCGTCGGAAATGCTGTGGCTCTGCCAACCGGTGGCGCCGACGACCAGATCACCCACCTCGAATTTCGGATTACGCGATTGCTCGACACGGCTGACAGCCCCGCCGGTCATCACCTCGTCGATTTCCACCGGTGCGGCGTAGGACGGTGCGTCGCTCATGCGCCCGCGCATATAAGGGTCGAGGGAGAGGTAGAGCGTCTTCAGCAGGACCTGGCCGTCTGCCAATTCCGGCAAGGTCACCCGTTCCAGGCGGAAGTTTTCCGGCGTGGGTGCGCCTTGAGGGCGTGAGACCAGGACAATGCGCTGGTTCAATGTCGGTTCGTGAGGCATGAAGGGGCTCCTTGATCGAATCTATCGGTATAGGGTGCAGACCATGGGTGCCGCGCCAGGGTTCGATTGGATTGGCACAAACAAAAATGCCAGGCACAAGGCCTGGCATTGGAGTCTAGCTAAAGCCTGGCGATCAGAACGGCAGCTTCATGCCCGGTGGCAGTTGCATGCCGGCAGTCACGCCGGACATTTTGTCCTGGCTGTTGGCTTCGATCTTGCGCACGGCGTCGTTGACGGCCGCGGCGAACAACGCCTCGAGCATTTCCAGGTCATCTTCGCCCACGCCTGGCAATACGCTTGGGTCGATGCTCACGCGCTTGATGTCGTGACGACCGGTCATCACCACGCTGACCATATCGCCACCGGCTTTACCGGTGACTTCGGCGTTGGCCAGCTCTTCCTGCATCTTGGCCATCTTTTCCTGCATCTGCTGCGCCTGCTTCATCAGGCCGGCCATGCCACCTTTCATCATGGGAATCACCTCAAAAGTACGTGGATCAATGAATAGCCCGGTGTCAGGACGCCTGGGGCACCGGGGCTTCGACAGGTTCAATTGTATCTTGGCGAACGACCGCACCGAACTGCTGCATCATTTGCTGGATGAGCGGATCGCCGTGGATCGAGTCCTCAGCCTCGCGCTGGCGGTTGATACGCCGGCGGGTCGCGGCCTGGGCAGGGGTTTCCTGCTCGGGCTTGATCAACTCGATGGCGATGGTCAGCGTGCGCCCATGGTACTGGTTCAGGGCGTCATTGAGGCGCCGCTGCTGGGTCGCGTTGAACAGGGCGCTGTGGGCGGGGTCCAGGTGCAACAGCCAGTGGTCGCCATCGATGGCGATCAGGGTGCAGTTGGCGGCGATGCTGCCGGTCATGCCGGAAATCGGCAGTTTCGGGAACAGCTCCAGCCATTGCAGGGCCAGGCCGGTGGCCGGTGCCGCAGCAGGCTCCGCCTCGGGTTCCGGGGCCGGCTCGGCGGTGTGCTCGCTGGCCAGGTCGTCCAGGTAGCTGTAGGCCGAATCCATGTCCGGCTCGATGTAATCTTCGTCCAGCGGCGGTTCGTCGTCGAGGTCGATGCCCGGGGTTGCGGCTTCGACCTGGGCCACGGTCGGCTCGGGCACCGGGGCCGACACCCACTCGGGGGCGGCCGGTACCACGCTGTCCGGCGTCGGCGCAGGCATCGGCGTCAGCTCAGGCTGCTCGCCAGCGGTTTCCAGTACCGGCTCGACATAGGGCTGCTGTTCGACCTCGGCCTCAGCGTCTACCGGGTCATTCCAGGGCAGGTCGACCACAGGCTCGGGCTCTACAACCAGTTCCGGCTCCACCACCGCTGCCACCACCACCGGTGCCGGCTCAGGCGCCGGTGCAACAGGGGCAGCAACCACTGGCGCGACCACCGCCGCGCCAGCCACTGGTTTGGCGGAATCAACTGTGGCCTGGCTGATCCCCACTGGCTTTAGCGGCTGTCTCGGTGCGTCGGCCGAATCCGCCGGCCGGAAGGCCAGCATCCGCAGCAGGACCATCTCGAAGCCTCCGCGCGGATCGGGCGCCAAAGGCAGGTCGCGACGACCGATCAGGCCCATCTGGTAGTAGAACTGCACGTCTTCGGCCGGCAACGCCTGGGCCAGGGCCAACACGCGGTCGCGGTCGCCATGGCCGTTGTCGACACCTTCCGGCAATGCCTGGGCGATGGCAACGCGGTGCAGCACATTGAGGATTTCCGAGAGCACGCCGTTCCAGTCCGGGCCTTGCTCCGAGAGGTGGCGCACGGCTTCGAGCAACGCCTTGGCATCGCCCTCGATCAGCGCGTGCAGCACGTCGAACACCTGGCCGTGGTCCAGGGTGCCGAGCATGGCGCGCACATCGGCGGCCATGACCTTGCCTTCACCAAAGGCAATGGCCTGGTCGGTGAGGCTCATGGCATCGCGCATCGAGCCATCGGCGGCGCGGCCCAGCAGCCACAGTGCGTCGTCTTCGAACGGTACGTTCTCGACACCCAGCACGTGGGTCAAATGCTCCACCACGCGCTCGGGGGTCATGTTCTTCAGGGAGAACTGCAGGCACCGCGACAGGATCGTTGCAGGCAGTTTCTGCGGGTCGGTGGTGGCCAGGATGAATTTGACGTAGGGCGGCGGCTCTTCCAGGGTTTTCAACAAGGCGTTGAAGGAATGGCTGGAAAGCATGTGCACTTCGTCGATCAGGTAGACCTTGAAGCGGCCACGGCTGGGCGCGTACTGCACATTGTCGAGCAGCTCGCGGGTGTCTTCGACCTTGGTGCGGCTCGCGGCGTCGATCTCGATCAGGTCGACGAAACGCCCTTCGTCGATCTCGCGGCACACCGAGCAGGTGCCGCAGGGCGTCGAAGTGATACCGGTTTCACAGTTCAGGCATTTGGCGATGATGCGCGCAATGGTGGTCTTGCCCACTCCACGGGTACCGGTGAACAGATAGGCGTGGTGCAGCCGCTGGCTGTCCAAGGCATTGATCAGAGCCTTGAGCACATGGGTCTGGCCGACCATTTCGCGGAACGAGCGCGGACGCCATTTACGTGCAAGAACCTGATAACTCATCGAAAACCGTCGCAACTGGGAAGCGGAAGCGGGTAATGCTAGCGGAGCAAGGGGGAAATTGCATCCGGCACGCTCGCCTAATCTGACTAAGCTCTGCTGACTGGCCCCGAAAAGGCCTGAACCCGGAGAGTGTATGCGCGTAGTCCTGGGCGCTTTATGGATGATGACCACGGCTTGCCTGGCGGCGCCTGCACCGCTGCGTTTCTCGGTTTCCGACAGTTGGGCGATGCCCATGGTGCAGGTGGAGAACGGCCGGCCTACACAGGGGATTTTGTATGATTTGATGTTGAGCCTGGCCACCCAGGTTGGCCAGCCGGCGGAATTCCACGTGCTGGCCCGCGCCCGTATCGCCACAGCCATGGGTCACGGGGATATTGATGTGCGCTGTTATGTCACCCAGGCGTGGGTCGACAACCTGTCCGGCGACTACATCTGGAGCTTGCCTTTAATGGTGCAGCGCAATGTGCTGGTCAGTGTGCGCAACCAGCCGGTGCAGGTGCTCAAGCTGACACCCCAGCCGATCGGCACGGTGCTCAACTATCGCTATGGCGCCCTCGACCCACTGTTTGCCAACGGCCAACTCACCCGCGACGACGCCCGCAGCGAAGAACAGGTGCTGCACAAGCTGGTGGCGGGGCGATTCAACTACGCAGTGAGCAATGAATGGATCGTCGACCGTTTCAACCAGAAAATGCCAATCAGCCAGCGCTTGCACAAAGTTGCGCTGATTGAGGAGCAAAACCTCGGCTGCATCGTGCGCAACGATCCCGACGTGCCGGCCCAAAAGATCCTGCGCACTTTGCTGCGGATGAAAATGTCCGGCGAAATCGACGACATCATCAAGCTATACACTGGTGAAGACCCGGTCCCCCTGCACGCTCCTGACAAAAACTGACAGGCACTCCTTATAGACTCGGCGCCACACCACGCCCGTTCTCAAGGAGCCCACATGAACACCCTCGCCCATTACTTCCTGCTGTACGTCGACAGCCCGGCCACCAGTGCCCATTTCTATAGCCGCCTGCTGGGCAAGCCGCCGGTCGAATTGAACCCGACCTTTGCCCTGTTCATTCTGGACAACGGGGTAAAGCTCGGGCTGTGGTCGCGTCATACCGTCGAGCCGGCAGCCCGGTTCACAGGCGGTGGCGGTGAAGTGGGCTTCTCGCTGCCCGACATGGCCGCCGTGGACGCGTTGCACGACCAATGGGCAGAACGGGGCGCCATCATTGTCCAGTCACCGACGCCCATGGACTTCGGCTACACCTTCGTCGCCCAGGACCTCGACGGCCACCGCTTGCGCGCGTTTAGCCTGAACGACTGACCACCAGCGCCCCTCCAGGCTGATGGCCGCCACGCTGGCCAGCACGATCACAGCGCCCAGCATCACCTGCACGGCAATGTGCTCGCCCAGCAACGTCGCGGCCATCACCATCGCCACCGGCGGGATCAGGTACATCGCCACCGACGCGCGGCTGACCTCCACATGCTTCAACACATACCCCCAGGCCAGATACGCCAAGGCGCTGGGGAAAATCCCGAGCACCAGCACCGCCACGTTCTCTGCCAACGGCGCCTGCACCACTGCAGCCGGCAGGCCCGGCAGGTTCACACACAGCATCAGGGTGCCCGCCCACACCATGTAGCACGCCATGGTCAGCGGACTGTAGCGGTGGGCATAGTGTTTCTGCAGGGCGAAGTACACGCTCCACGACACCGCCGCCAGCAGGATCAACAAGCCACGCGGGTCGATCTCACCCAGCCCCTGATCCCCCCAGATCACCACCAGCACGCCGAGCAGCCCCAGCAAGACGCAGCCCCAGCGCCAGGCACTGACCCGTTCCTTCAGACAGAAAAACGCGATCAGCACACTGAACAACGGCGCCGACTGCGCCAGGACGCTGGACGCCGCTGCCGTTACCCATTGCTGCCCATAGTTGAGGCTGGTGTGATGCAGGAACACGCCGAAGAACCCCAGCACCAGCAACCACGGAACATCCCGCAGGCGCGGCCGGCCGATGCCCATCACCAGTGCCACACCACCCATGAACAGCGAGGCAATCAAAAACCTTAGCAATGCCAATTGGCCGGGACTGTAGCTGTGCAGCCCGACGTGCACGCCAATCGGCGAATAGGCCCAACACAGGATGACGCTGGCGATGACTAGCGTAAGCTTTACAGGTGAAGGGGTATTCATCGATGGCGTCCAGAAACCGGGAAGGAGTGCCGTCAGTCTTGGCCCGGGCAAGGCGCAGGACAATTAACCGTTTCTGACTTCTGCAATCACTGGAACTGAGCAATGGAACTGGCCCAACTGAAAATGGTGCGAGCGGTGGCACAAACCGGCAGCGTGGCCCAGGCGGCCGTGCTGCTGCATTGCGTGCCGTCCAACATCACCACGCGCATCAAGCAGCTGGAAGGCGAGCTGGGCACACCGCTATTCATCCGCGCCGGACGTGGACTGGCCATCAGTGCCGCCGGTGAGATCTTCCTGGATTACTGCGAGCGCATCCTGGCGCTGGTGGATGAGTCCAAACGCGCCGTGGACGCCAATGCGATTCCCCGTGGCACCTTGCGTATCGGCGCGGTGGAGTCCAGCGCCAGCGGGCGCTTGCCGCCCCTGCTGGCGGAGTATCATCGGCGCTACCCCGATGTCAGCCTGGAACTGGTGACCGGCGCCTGGGGCCCGTTGCTCGACGACCTGCAACACCACCGCCTGGACGTGGCGCTGGTGGCCGCCGGCAACAAACGCACCAAGCTCGAACACAGCGTGGTCTACAGCGAACGCCTGGTGCTGATCGCCAGCGCGTCCAGCGCCCCCATCAGTGGCGCCGAGGACCTCGCCGGCCGCACCCTGCTGGTATGGCCACCCGGCTGCCCGTATCGCGCAGCCCTGGAAAACTGGGTCAAGCCCCATGACTTCAAGCCGACCATCGCCAGTTATGCAAGCTGGGGCACGATTATCGGCTGCGTCAGCGCGGGGATTGGCGTGGCGTTGGCGCCGGAGGGGATCCTGGCCCGCTATGAGCAGGCCAACCAGCTGGCGTCTTATCGATTTGAAGAGTTGGCGGCGGTGGATAACCTGCTGTTCTGGCACAAGGACACCCAGCGGCATCTGGCCAGGGACGCATTTGCCGAGCTGTTGCGGGAGACTTTTGACTAACTCGCAACATGTTGTTTCGGTTATCCTCCAGCGAAATTAATTCAAAATGTAAGGGACTACCATGAATTACTTCCGCCTGTTGTTGGCGGCGGCCGCTCTGAGCCTGCCTGCCGCGCCTGCCGTTGCTGCTGCCTCGCCTGCCCCCATTGAAACCAGTGCCCCCGCCGAAACAGCCGAGCACTTTCTGGCGTCACTCAACCAAAAGACCGGCACGGTCACCCTGCCCAGCGGCATCGCCACCCTCAAGCTCACCGACGAGTTCTACTACCTCGACCCCGCCGATACCGAGCGCTTGCTCACCGATGGCTGGGGCAACCCGCCGGGCTTCAAGACCCTGGGCATGATCGTGCCCAAAGCCGTCAGCCCATTGTCGGAACGCGGTTGGGGCGTGATCGTCAGCTACAAGGCAGATGGGCACATCTCCGACGAAGATGCGGCAAAAATCGACTACGCCGACCTGCTCAAGCAAATGCAGGAAGAAGACGAAGCAGAGAACAAGGAACGCCAGAAACAAGGCTACGCCGGCCTGCACCTGCTGGGCTGGGCCGAGCCACCGCGCTACGACGACACCACCCACAAGATGTATTGGGCCCGCGAACTGAAGGCTGACGACGCCGACCAGAACACCCTCAACTACAGCATCCGCGTGTTGGGCCGTGAAGGCGTACTGGAACTCAACGCTGTGGCCGCCATGGCCGACCTGGCCACCATCCAACAGGAATTGCCTAAGGTGCTGGCCTTTACCAACTTCACCGACGGCAACCTCTATACCGACTTCAACCCGAAAACCGACAAGCTTGCCACTTACGGCCTCGCCGCGCTGGTTGCCGGTGGGATCGCCGCCAAGGCCGGGCTATTTGCCAAGATCGGTATCTTCCTGCTGGCTGCGAAGAAGTTCCTGGTGATCGGCGTAGTGGCGCTGCTCGCAGTGATTCGCAAGCTGTTCAACCGCAGCAAGGCCTGAACCCCAGGCACAAAAACGCCGCAGCGTGCCCGGCACACTGCGGCGATTGGGATGACTCAGTTGGGCGCGACCAGTCGACTGTATTGATCCTGGCTGATCCAGCCACTGAACGAGCGGTCGTCGTCATTGATGAACTCGACCTGGGCCCAACCGTCCTTGAAGGCCAGCACACCGACCACATCGCGCTTGACGATATACGGACGCTTGGCGGCCTTGGCGCCTGGGGTTTTCAGCAGGTAAGCCTTGTCGGCGGATACCGTCACCAGGCCGATCCATTGTTTGCTGGCGGTCTGGGTCAGGTCCAGGCCGGTGGCAATCTCCGGCATCAGTACGTTCAGGCAGCCGGGGTGCTGGCGGCCCTCTTCCACCGTCAGGGTCACGCCATCGGTCGAAGGCGCCAGGCTGCCGGGATGAGCCTCGTCAAGCCACGTGGTGAGCGCCTCAGGCTTGCCTTGCAGGTAAAACGCGCAACGGCGGGTGACGCCCTCGCCCATGGCTTCCGAATAGAACCCTTCGACCTGATGCTCCGGCGTCACTGCCAGCATCAGCCCTTCGTACTTGCCCGAATGCAACGCGGCCGAACCGGCCAAGGCAGGGCCCACGGCGCACAACGACAACACACCTATCGCTAGAAAACGGATCATCCTATTTTTTCCCTTCAAGTTTTTCGTAGGCTTTTTGCATAAGGACGTCGTAGTTGCCGTAGTCCTCGCCGTTATAGTTACGTGCCATGCCGGTAAAATCCTTGGCTTTCATGGCCTTCATCAATGCCGGGCTCTTGCTGCAAAAACCGAGGAAGGCTTTTAGTTGGTTACCGGCATTCACCTTTAGTGCTGCCGAAAACTCAAACACCGTCTTGTAGCCGCACGAGGCAAAGTTAAAGCCCATGATCTGGAACATGCCCCACGACGCCGACATGAGGGCCGCTTCCTGGTCCAGGCCAAAAGCGGTGGCCATGGTTTCCCAAGCCTTGGCCTGGTCCTTGTTATTGGCCTGCCACTGCGGCCCGGCCTTTTTCTTGTAGGGGTAGGACAGCAGCGGGTGCGCCTGGTCGTAGATGTGCTTGGTGTACTTGCGAAACAAGTGCCCTTCAAACGCGATCACCGGCAACTTGGCCGGCCCGAACCCGGAACGCCCACCTGATTCCACGGTGGCGAAGGCCTTGATGATATTCACCGAAATACCGCTGCCCAATTGCGTGGCAGCATTCTGGAAATCCGTTTCACTGAGGGTCATGCCCCCGTCGCACGTGGCCTGGAGCATCAATTGCCGGTTACGCCGCTCGGCCTCGATCATCGCGCGCATGCGGTCCAGGTACACATTGACCGTGGCCTGCACCGCATCGCCCTGGTTGTTGCCGAATGCATTGAGAAAACTCGGGATGCGCATCGTCGGAAAGGCCTTCACCGGCACCTTCACCGCTTCTTCGATCAGGCTGTTGAACGTACGACCGGTGGGGTCGACCACACCATCGGGATGGGCATACTTGAGGTGGCGAAACTGGTATTGGCTGATGCACTGCACCAACTGGCCATCGCACTTGCCGTTTTCGGCCAGCGGGAAACCCATCTTGGGAATGATCAGATTGAATAAATACTGGATGCACTGCACATCGGCGGGCAAGTTGCGGGCTTTACCCGGCGCACCTACCGAAGCACTGATAAGACGGGGTAACCCTTGCAGGCTTTTCATCAAAGACATCCTTGTTAGTTAAAGAAGTGATAGCACTTCAATATCAAGTCGGCGCCCTCGTCATACTCTGTAACAAGTGGCCGGCGGAAACTAACAAGGCAGTTTGGGGTTGTCCAGAGGGGTGTTGGAAAGTTGTGAAACAACCATCATCGACCGCGCAATAAAACATCGGCAGTTGACTGAAAACAGGTCATTTGGATTTGAATCGAAGGGGGACTGCAAGGAAGAGCGCTATGGAGGCAACCCCACCAGCCACACCCCGGCACACAATGTTCCCGCTGTGGCTGCTGCCTTCCGGCTCTGACCAGGTTCACGGGTAATCGTTGCGGGGGGACCGATGGGGTCACCATAACGACGCTGGCCTCTCGGCAAGCGGGGCCATTGTACCGATCTCATCGGAAGTTACAACCGTTGGCGACGGATTAAAAATATGAAGGGGTTCAAGCACTTGCCATGGCCGTCAGCATCCCCTCCCACAGGGGTTCATCATTGTGCCTGCAACACCTCGTCCGCCCGGCCACCCTCTTCCTGGATCACCAGGTGGATGAAGTGCAGCTTGGCGATCACCGCCGGTGGCAGCACGAATGGGTAGAAGTCCGGCTGGCCCATGGCGCGGGACAGTTCATTGAGCATGCCCGCCAGTTCGATCCAGGCGTTGACGAAGGACAGGAATGCCACGCCGCCGGGATGTTCGGGGTCGTAGAGAGTGGTGAGTGGGAATGGCTGGTAATCCAGGTCCATCTCACGGGCGCTCATGCCAAAGCCCAGGGCGGTGTCGACGGCGTCCATCATGTGCAGGTAGTGGGCCCAGGTTTCGGCCCAGTCTTCCCAGGGGTGCATGGTGGCGTAGGCACTGACGCAGGTTTGCTGCCAGTCGGGGCGCGGGCCGTTCTGGTAGTGCTGATCGAGGGCGTCGGCGTAACTGGCGCGTTCGTCGCCGAACAGGTTGCGAAAAGGCTCCAGCCAGTGGCTGTTGGCGATCAGGCGATCCCAGTAATAGTGACCGACCTCATGGCGAAAGTGGCCCAGCAAGGTGCGATAGGGTTCGCGCATCTGCACGCGGATTTTTTCGCGGTGGGCGTCGTCGGCTTCCTTGATGTCGAGGGTGATCAGGCCGTTGGCATGCCCGGTCATGGGCGCGTTGCCTTCCAGGTCGATGCCGACGAAGTCGAACGCCAGGCCGCTGTCCTCGTCGACGCTCTTGGGCACCACTTGCAGGCCCAGGCTGATCAACTGCGCCACCAGCCGACGCTTGGCGGTCTCCACCTTGCGCCAGCGCTCAGGGTTCTCCGGGATCGACAGGTCGGGGATGGTGCGGTTGAGGCTGCACGCCACGCACAGCGGTGCGGTGCTGTGGGCGGGAATCAGCCAGTTGCAGGCCGCCGCGGTGTCAAGGTTGGCGCAGCGGCGGAAGGCGCCGGCATCGAGGTTGTCGTCCTGTAGCCAAGTGCCATCCACCGGCCCCGGCTGCAGGGAGGACAAGCGGCTTTGCTGCGGCTGATAACCCAGCAGGGCCTGACAGGCCAGGCATTGGCTGTTGCGAAAGAACAGCGCTTGCCCGCACCGGCACTGCCACACCTTGCTGTTACGCGAGGTTTCGGCCATGAACGGTGCGGCGATGCGCGAACTGAGTTGCTCGAAGTAGCGGAACATGGCGATCTCTCCCTGGGTGACTGAGACTAGATCATCTGGGACTCAGGATCGTTCCACTTTCTTCAAGGGCGGCTTCGCAGCCTGGCGCGGGCGGTGCGACGATTCGACAAGCCCGCTCACCACCGGCGCTGCGTCAGACCGAAATGTTGTGTTTGGCAAGGAACGCGACAAAGGCCTCTTCGTCCAGCACCTTCAACCCCAGTTCGCTGGCCTTGGCCAACTTGGAGCCGGCACCCGGCCCGGCCACGACGCAATGGGTCTTTGCCGACACGGAACCGGCCACCTTGGCGCCGAGGCTTTCGAGCTTGTCCTTGGCCACGTCGCGACTCATCAGCTCCAGGGAGCCGGTGAGCACCCAGGTATGCCCTGCTTCGGGCAGGCCTTCGACCACCTTCTTCTCGCTCTGCCAGTGCATGCCGAAGTCCTTGAGCTGCTGCTCGATGGCCAGGGCATGGCTGGCGTTGTCCGGGTTATCGAAAAACTCGCGCACGGCCTTGGCCTGCTTCTCCGGCAGCGCCTGGCGCATGTCGAGCCAGTCCGCCTTGATCACACCTTCCAGGCTGCCGAACTTGTCCGCAAGTTTCTGCGCGGCGCCGGGGCCGACGGAGGGTACGTGCAGCTTGTCGAGGAAGCCGCCCAAGGTGGTACTGGCGGCGAACTCGGCGCTCAGCTCGCCCTGATCCTGCAATTGCAGGCCGCATTCATCAGGCGACAGCAACGCGCCGATCACGTCCTGGTTGTGGCTGTCTTCGAAGAAGCTGTGGATCTCATGGGCCACTTCCAGGCCCACATCCGGCAGGTACGTCAACACTTCCGGCAAGGCCTTCTGCACGCGCTCAAGGGACGCCAGGGAGCGCGCCAACACCTTGGCCGTCTCTTCGCCCACATCGGGAATGCCCAGGGCGTAGATAAAGCGCGCCAGGGTCGGGGTCTTGCTGTTTTCGATGGCGGTGATCAGCTTCTTGCTGGAAATATCGGCAAAGCCTTCCAGGTCGATGATCTGCTCGTATTTAAGCTTGTAGAGGTCGGCCGGCGAACCGATGAGTTTTTCATCCACCAGTTGCTCGATGGTTTTGTCACCGAGCCCGTCGATGTCCATGGCCCGGCGCGAGACGAAATGGATAATCGCCTGCTTGAGCTGGGCACCACAGGCCAGGCGCCCGACGCAGCGGTACACCGCGCCTTCGCTGACGGTTTCCTTGCCCTTGCTGCGCTTGACCAGCTGGGTGCGCTCCACATGGGAGCCGCACACCGGGCAGCTTTCGGGGATCTGCACCGCGCGGGCGTGTTCCGGGCGGCGCTCGGTGACCACGGAGACGACCTGCGGGATCACATCCCCGGCACGGCGGATAATCACGGTATCGCCGATCATCAAGCCCAGACGCGCGACTTCATCCATGTTGTGCAGGGTGGCGTTGGACACGGTGACGCCCGCGACCTTGACCGGTTTCAAGCGCGCCACTGGGGTTACGGCGCCGGTGCGGCCGACCTGGAACTCAACGTCGAGCAACTCGGTGAGTTCTTCCATGGCCGGGAACTTGTGCGCGATGGCCCAGCGCGGCTCGCGGGCGCGAAAGCCCAGTTCACGTTGGGAGGCGATGCTGTTGACCTTGAACACCACGCCGTCGATTTCATAGGGCAGGCTGTTACGTCGCTCGCCGATATCGCGGTAATAGTCCAAGCACTCCTGGATGCCCTTGGCCAGTTTCAGCTCATGGCTGATGGGCATGCCCCACTTCTGCAGTTGCTTCAAGTTACCGATATGGGTGTCGCTGATATCCCCGGTTACCTGGCCGATGCCGTAGCAGCAGAACTCCAGCGGGCGACTGGCGGTGATCTTCGAATCCAGCTGACGCAAGCTGCCCGCCGCCGCATTACGCGGGTTGGCGAAGGTTTTGCCGCCGACTTCCAGTTGCGAGGCGTTGAGCCGCTCGAAACCGGCCTTGGACATGAACACTTCGCCGCGCACTTCCAGGGTCGCCGGCCAGCCGCTGCCGTGCAGTTTCAACGGGATATTGCGCACGGTGCGCACGTTGACGCTGATGTCCTCGCCGGTGGTGCCGTCGCCACGGGTGGCGCCGCGTACCAATTCGCCATCCTGGTAAAGCAGGCTGACCGCCAGGCCATCCAGCTTCGGCTCACAGCTGTATTCCACCGCCGCGCCACCGCCGAACAGATCACCCACGGGCAGGTCGAGCCCCTCGGTGACCCGGCGATCAAATTCCAGCATGGTGGTTTCATCAAACGCATTGCCCAGGCTGAGCATGGGGATCTCGTGACGCACCTGGGTAAAGGCTGACAACGCCGCACTGCCGACCCGCTGCGTCGGCGAATCCCGCGTCACCAGCTCCGGATGCTCGGCCTCCAGGGCCTTGAGCTCGTGGAACAGGCGGTCGTACTCGGCGTCCGGAATGCTCGGTTCATCAAGCACGTGGTAACGGTAGTTGTGCTGATCCAGTTCAGCGCGCAGTTCGAGGATGCGGGTGTGGGCGGCGGTCATGGGTGTTCTCTCATAAAGCAAAAGAGCAGCCGAAGCTGCTCAAATGTTGGTGCGCTTATTCTAATGACAACGCTGGAAACCAATCCTCAGCGTTTCTGTGTCAGGGCGCGACGCTCGAACTCGACGATGCGCTGACGGTAGTGTTCGATGGTCTGGGCGGTCAGGACGCTGCGTTGGTCGTCCTTGAGCTCGCCGTTGAGTTCCTGGGACAGCTTGCGGGCAGCGGCCACCATTACGTCGAAGGCTTGTTTCGGGTGACGCGGGCCCGGCAGGCCGAGGAAGAAGCTCACCGCAGGGGTGCTGAACAGGTCGATGTCGTCCAGGTCGAAAGTGCCTGGCTTGACCGCGTTGGCCATGGAGAACAGCACTTCGCCGTTGCCGGCCATGCTTTCGTGGCGGTGGAAAATATCCATCTCGCCAAAGCGCAGGCCGCTTTCGAGGATGTTCTGCAACAGAGCCGGGCCCTTGAAGCCGGCGGCGTCGCGGCAGATCACGCTGATCACCAGCACTTCTTCGGCGGCAGGCTGATCGTTGACGGATTGACGCGGCGCATTCTTGCCGGCGTTTTCATCCGGGAAATCGTCATCACGGCTGCTGAAGCTCGGGCCTTCATCGACATCGAGGTTCAGGTCACCCTGATGGGGTTCGGCAACAGCTGCACTGGCGCGCTTGCCACGCTTGGAAGAGGGCTCGCGGGCTTCACGCACCGGTGCACTCATCGACGGCAGGTCATGCTCGTCCAGTTGCGGTTCCTTATGGGTATCCAGCACACGGGGCGGCCCCAGCAGCTCGGCGCTGCCGTCGTCGTCGGGCAAGTTGGACAGGTTGCGGTCCAGGCGGAATTTGAGCTTGCCCTTGCCACCGCGCATGCGGCGCCAGCCATCAAAAAGAATACCGGCAATGACAATAATGCCGATGACGATCAGCCACTCGCGCAGACCGATTTCCATGTAATCCCGTGCCTCTAATAAAAAATGCTGAAAAATAAGGGGTTTAGCACCGTGCAAACCGCTTTAAAACGTGGCGCCAACTCTATGTTCTGACTGACGTTTTGCCCACGCACACGAAAAATTGACATTAAACTAGCACGACCAAAGATAACTTTACACCGTCTGTCAAAATGCCTTGAACAAATATGTCCATTTGCCACTTTCACCAGGCCGGTAAATCACCTGACATCGCGCTGAAAACTTTCGCTCATGGCGCAGCTCAGGATTCCACCATCGCCATCGCTTCTTCGACATCCACCGCGACCAAACGTGAACAACCCGGTTCATGCATTGTCACCCCCATCAACTGATCAGCCATTTCCATGGCGATCTTGTTGTGGGTGATATAGATGAACTGCACCGTCTGGGACATCTCCTTGACCAGTCGCGCATAGCGTCCAACGTTAGCGTCATCCAATGGGGCGTCAACTTCATCGAGCATGCAGAACGGCGCCGGGTTCAACTTGAAGATGGCAAACACCAGGGCCAACGCGGTCAGGGCTTTTTCGCCGCCGGACAACAAATGGATGGTGCTGTTCTTCTTGCCCGGAGGCCGCGCCATGATCGTTACCCCTGTATCGAGTAGATCTTCGCCCGTCAGTTCCAAGTAAGCGCTGCCACCACCGAAAACTTTCGGGAATAACGCCTGTAAACCGCCATTAATCTGATCAAAGGTATCTTTGAAGCGGTTGCGGGTTTCCTTGTCGATCTTGCGGATCACGTTTTCCAGGGTGTCCAGGGCTTCCACCAGGTCGGCGTCCTGGGCATCCAGATAACGTTTGCGCTCGGACTGCTGCTGGTATTCATCGATGGCCGCGAGGTTGATCGCGCCCAGTCGCTGGATACGTGCGGCAATCCGTTCAAGTTCTTCCTCGGCTTCTTTCTCGTTGGCCTGGGCGGTCAAGGTATTGAGCACGCCATGCAAGTCGTAGCCGTCTTCGAGCAATTGGTCTTGCAGGGCCTTGCGGCGCACGGTCAGGGCTTGCCATTCCATGCGCTGTTGTTCGAGCTGGCCGCGAATCAGCTGGGATTGCTGCTCGGCCTGGGTCCGGCGTTTTTCTGCGTCGCGCAGTTCGCGGTCGGCGTCTTCCAGGGCGATCTGCGCGGTCTTGAGTTCTTCGTCGACGGTCATGCGCTTGTCGAGCAACTCTTCAAGCTTGAGGCGCAGCTCTTCCAGCGGTGCTTCGCCCTCCTCCAGGTTGAGGCTCAGTTGCTCGCGCTTTTCGGTCAGGCGTTCGGACTGCATCTCCAGGCGCTCAAGGGCCTGGGCCGTGGACGCGTGCTGGGCCTTGAGCGAACCCAGGCGCACGGCCAACTGATGGGCGTGGTCCTTGTGCTGGCGGGCTTCCTGGCGCACACGATCAAGGCGCTCGCGCAGGCTGTCACGCTGAGCCAGCAGCAATTCGCGCTGCTCGGTGTCCAGGGCCATGCTGTCGAGGGCTTCCTGCAATTGCAGGCGCGCTTCGCCGATCTGTTCGTGTTCGAGGGCGCGCTGTTCGCCCATCTCCGCCACTTCTTCGTCGAGGCGGGTGCGGCGCAGGGTCAGTTGCTCGGCCTTGGCCTTGCTCGCGGAAAGCTGGGCTTTCAATTCGCCTTGCTGGCGCGCTTCGTCCTGCAACAGGCGCCGCAGGTGTTCGCGGCCGGTCTCTTGCTGGCGCTGGGTGGCGCGCAGGGTTTGCAGTTCGGTTTCGAGGCTTTCCAGGGTGGCTTCGCGTTCTTCGCGCTCGGCAATCAGGTTGACGATTTCCTGGCCTCGGGCCAGAACGCCGCTTTCCGCTTCACTGGCGCGGCGCACCCGCAGGAAGTGGCGGCCGACCCAGTAACCGTCGCGGCTGATCAGGCTTTCGCCGCCCGCCAGTTGACCGCGCTGGGCCAGGGCCTGTTCCAGGGACTCCACCGGCTTGACCTGGCCCAGCCACGGCGACAGGTCAATCGCCGCTTCGACCTTGTCCAGCAGGCTGCCCGGCACTCGCGTGCCATCAGCGGCGGGGCTGAGCAAACGCAGATCGCCCTGGGCGAAGCCGGCCAGGTCGAAGCCGCCAAAATCATCCACCAGTACGGCTTGCAGGTCGGCGCCTAGAACGGTCTCTACCGCCAGCTCCCAACCGGCTTCAACTTTCAATCCTTCGGCCAAGCGCGGACGCTCGGCCAGGTGCTGGTCACGCAGCCATTCGGCGGTGCCGGTGCCTGGGTCCAATGCCGCTTGCTGCAAGGCTTCAAGGGACGCCAGGCGGCCGTTAAGCCGCTGCAAATCACCCTGGGCCTGCTGCTGGGCCTGGGTCGCCTGTTGCAGTTGCTGACGCAATTGCTCCAGGCGCTCCACTTGTTGTTCTTCGCTGGCTTCCAGCTCTTCCAGCGTCATCTCGCTTTCGGCCAGTTGCTCGCTGAGCTCCATGATCGCCGCGTCTTCCGGGTCGGCGGCAAGCAGCACGCGCTCTTCCTGCAGGCGACGCTGGCGCTCGGCCAGGCGTTCCATGCTGGTTTCCAGTTGCTGGATGCGCGACTGCTGCACCTCGGCCTGGCGCCGCGGTTCGGCGGATTGCAGGTTGAAGGCGTCCCACTGCTCCTGCCAGCCGTGCATGGTGGTTTCGGATTCTTCCAGCGCAGCGGCGGCCTCTTCGGCGGCGGCGTTGGTGATGTCCTGCTCGGGGGTGAGCATGTCCAGCTCTTCGCCCAACGTCAGCAGCAAGGTGCGGTCGTGGCCCAAATGGGATTCGGTTTCCAGGCGCGCGCGTTCCGCTTCCTTCAAGTCATCCTGCAACTGACGCAGGCGCTGCTGGCCGTGCTGGATGCTTTGCTCGACGCGGGCAATATCACCGCCCACCGAATAGAAGCGGCCCTGCACCAGATTGAAGCGTTCGGACAGGTCATGGTGCCCGTCGCGCAGGCGCTCGATGGCGGCGTCGGCATTGCGCTGCTCGGCCACCAGCGCTTCAAAGCTGATTTCCTGGGTGCCGATGATCGCTTCGCGCTGGCCCACCTGATCGTTCAACGCCTGCCAGCGCAGGGCCGACAGTTGCGCCTTGAGCTGGCGCTCTTCGCCCTTGTATTCCTGGTACTTCTCGGCCGCCTGGGCCTGGCGGTGCAGGCGCTCCAACTGGCGCTCCAGCTCTTCGCGCAGGTCGGTGAGGCGGGCGAGGTTTTCATGGGTGCGGCGGATACGGTTTTCGGTCTCGCGGCGGCGCTCCTTGTACTTGGAGATGCCGGCCGCTTCCTCGATAAAGTTGCGCAGGTCTTCGGGCTTGGCTTCGATCAGCTTGGAGATCATGCCCTGTTCGATGATCGAATAGCTGCGCGGGCCCAGGCCGGTACCGAGGAAGATGTCGGTAATGTCCCGGCGCCGGCACTTGGTGCCGTTGAGGAAGTAACTGTTCTGGCTGTCGCGCGTCACTTTGCGGCGGATCGAGATTTCCGCGTAGGCCGCGTACTCGCCGACCAGGGTGCCATCGGAGTTGTCGAACACCAGTTCGATGCTCGCCTGGCTCACCGGCTTGCGGCTGGTGGAGCCGTTGAAGATGACGTCGGTCATCGACTCGCCACGCAGGTTTTTTGCCGAGCTCTCGCCCATCACCCAGCGTACGGCGTCGATGATGTTCGACTTGCCGCAGCCATTGGGCCCGACCACTGCCGCCATGTTACTGGGGAAGTTCACCGTGGTCGGGTCGACGAAGGATTTGAACCCCGCCAGTTTGATGCACTTGAGCCGCACGTTTAGGCGTCCGCCAACGCAGCGATGACCAGCGAGCTGCTGCGCTGGCAGTAGGCCGACAGCACCTGGCGGATCTGCTCCAGGTCACGGGCGAGTACGGCGGCGAGCAGTTGCTCGAACAGCGCCAGGTACTCGCTCATGGACGCCTTGCGCTGATCCAGGGCCAGGTAATAGGCACGGTTCATCGCCGGCTGCAGGTTCTCGACGGTTTCCTGCAAATACGGGTTGTTGGCGAAGGGGTACGCGGCGCGCATCACATTGAAGCATTCTTCGACAAAGGCGCGGATGTCCTGGCGCTCGAAATTGCTCACCAGGCGCTGCTGGATCTGGACGAACGGCGCCATGTCGGCCTGGGTCTGCCAGCCCTGGGCGACCGCATTGCCAAGCAGGATATACAGCTCACTCATCAGCGTGCACAGGCTCTGCACCTTGTGCGCCGTGAGCTCGGTCACATGGGCGCCACGGCGCGGCAGGATCGCGATCAGGTGGCGGCGTTCGAGGATCAGTAAAGCTTCACGCACGGAGCCACGGCTGACATTGAGCGCCAGCGTGACTTTCTGTTCCTGGATCCGCTCTCCAGGCTTGAGATCGCCGCGAATGATACGTTCGGCGAGGTGGTGAGCGATTTGCTCGGCGAGACTGTCCGGCGCCTTGAACGTCATGTTTTCCCTTCAAAATCGTCTATCGGTACAAGCGCGGCAGTGTAGCGCATTGGCCCGCTGATGGCGCTACGCCCACCGTGGCGAATTTGGCATGAAATAAGCAACGCTGAACACCCACACGCCCCCAAAAACGCCGGTTTCAGAAGACTGAACCATAATTGAAAGTGTTGCGATCGCATTTTCCTGACCTTCTGGTCAGAAAATCATTGACCGAAAAGTCAGACATGACTAGATTCGGCGCAAAGCGGTTAACAACAATAATGAGTCTGCGAGGCCTTCCGTGATCCAGTTTTTACTTAACCAGGAACTCCGTAGCGAGCACGCCCTGGACCCCAACCTGACCGTGCTCAACTATCTGCGCGAGCATGTGGGCAAACCCGGTACCAAGGAAGGCTGCGCCAGCGGCGACTGCGGTGCGTGCACGGTGGTGGTCGGCGAGTTGCACACCGACCCTCAGGGCGTTGAGCAGATCCGTTATCGCAGCCTCAATTCCTGCCTGACATTTGTATCGTCGCTGCACGGCAAGCAGTTGATCAGCGTCGAAGACCTCAAGCACCAGGGCCAACTGCACAGCGTGCAACAGGCGATGGTGGAGTGCCACGGTTCGCAATGCGGCTTTTGCACCCCCGGGTTTGTGATGTCGTTGTTCGCCCTGCAAAAGAACAGCGACGCCCCCGACAGCCAGAAGGCCCACGAAGCCCTGGCCGGCAACCTGTGCCGCTGCACCGGCTATCGGCCGATCCTGGCCGCCGCCGAACAGGCCTGCTGCAACAAACCGGTGGACCAGTTCGACAGCCGCCAGGCCGAAACCATCGCCCGCCTCAAAGCCATCGCGCCGACCCAAACCGGTGAACTCAACAGCGGCGACAAACGCTGCCTGGTGCCCCTCACCGTCGCCGACCTGGCCGACCTCTACGACGCCTACCCGCAAGCCCGCCTGCTGGCCGGCGGCACCGACCTGGCGCTGGAAGTCACTCAGTTCCACCGCACCCTGCCGGTGATGATCTATGTCGGCAATATTGAAGAGATGAAGCGCATCGAGGACTTCGACGACCGCCTGGAAATCGGCGCCGCCACTGCCCTCTCCGACTGCTACACCGCGCTGCACCACGAATACCCGGATTTCGGCGACCTGCTGCACCGCTTCGCCTCCCTGCAAATCCGTAACCAGGGTACCCTCGGCGGCAATATCGGCAACGCCTCGCCGATTGGCGATTCGCCGCCGCTGTTGATCGCCCTGGGGGCGCAGATCGTGCTGTGCAAAGGCAACACGCGCCGTACGCTGGCCCTGGAAGACTACTTCATCGACTACCGCGTGACGGCGCGCCAGGACAGCGAGTTCATCGAAAAAATCATCGTCCCCAAGGGCCACGCGCTGTTCCGTGCCTACAAGGTTTCCAAGCGCCTGGACGACGATATTTCCGCCGTGTGTGCGGCCTTCAACCTGAAGATCGACAACGGTGTGATCAGTGATGCCCGCGTCGCGTTCGGCGGCATGGCCGCCACGCCAAAACGCGCGAAAAACTGCGAAGCCATGTTGGTCGGCGCCACCTGGAACGCCGCCACCGTCGAGAAAGCCTGCGCTGCCCTCGCCGAGGATTTCACCCCGCTGTCGGACTTCCGCGCCAGCAAGGAATACCGCCTGCTCAGCGCCCGGAACCTGCTGCGCAAATACTTCATCGAACTGCAAACGCCGCACATCGAGACTCGGGTGACCGCTTATGTCTAACCATCACGCCGTGGAAAAAACCCAGGCCGAACTGGCCGCGCTGTTTGCCCAGGACCTGACCTCCGGAGTCGGCCGCAGCGTCAAGCATGACAGCGCCGCCAAGCACGTGTCCGGTGAAGCGCAGTACATCGATGACCGCCTGGAATTCCCCAACCAGTTGCACCTGTATGCACGCATGTCCGACCGCGCCCACGCCCGGATCATCCGCATCGACACCACGCCCTGCTACGCCTTCGACGGTGTGCGTATCGTCATCACCCACGAAGACGTGCCGGGCCTGAAAGACATCGGCCCGCTGCTGCCCGGCGACCCCTTGCTGGCCATCGACACGGTGCAGTTCGTCGGCCAGGTGGTTTTGGCCGTGGCCGCCCGCGACCTCGACACCGCACGCAAGGCCGCGATGGCGGCCGTGATCGAATACGAAGACCTGGAGCCCGTGCTGGATGTGGTCGAGGCCTTTCGCAACAAGCACTTCGTGCTCGACAGCCACACCCACCAACGGGGTGATTCGGCCGGCGCACTGGCGACCGCCAAGCACCGCCTCCAGGGCACCCTGCATATCGGCGGCCAGGAACACTTCTACCTGGAAACCCAGATTTCCTCGGTAATGCCCACCGAAGACGGCGGCATGATCGTCTATTGCTCCACGCAGAACCCCACCGAAGTGCAGAAGCTGGTGGCCGAAGTGCTGGACGTGTCGATGAACAAGATCGTCGTCGATATGCGCCGCATGGGTGGCGGTTTCGGCGGCAAGGAAACCCAGGCGGCGAGCCCGGCGTGCCTATGCGCGGTGGTGGCGCGCCTCACCGGCCAGCCGACCAAGATGCGCCTGCCGCGCGTCGAAGACATGCTGATGACCGGCAAGCGCCACCCCTTCTATATCGAATACGACGTGGGCTTCGACGACAGCGGTCGCCTGCACGGGATCAACCTGGAACTGGCCGGTAACTGCGGCTGCTCGCCGGACCTGTCCAACTCGATCGTCGACCGCGCCATGTTCCACGCCGACAACGCGTATTACCTGGGCGATGCCACGGTGAACGGCCATCGCTGCAAGACCAACACCGCGTCCAACACCGCCTATCGCGGCTTCGGCGGCCCACAAGGCATGGTCGCCATCGAGGAAGTGATGGACGCCATCGCCCGCCATCTGGCGCTGGACCCGTTGGCGGTGCGCAAGGCCAATTACTACGGCAAGACCGAGCGCAACGTCACCCACTACTACCAGACCGTCGAGCACAACATGCTCGAGGAAATGACCGCCGAACTTGAAGCCAGCAGCCAATACGCCGAGCGCCGCGAAGCGATCCGCCTGTACAACGCCCACAGCCCGATCCTGAAAAAAGGCCTGGCGCTGACCCCGGTGAAATTCGGGATCTCATTCACGGCGAGCTTCCTGAACCAGGCGGGCGCGCTGATCCATATCTACACCGACGGCAGCATCCACCTGAACCATGGCGGCACCGAGATGGGCCAGGGCTTGAACACCAAGGTCGCGCAAGTGGTGGCCGAAGTGTTCCAGGTGGACATCGACCGCGTGCAGATCACCGCCACCAACACCGACAAGGTGCCCAACACCTCGCCGACCGCCGCGTCCAGCGGTGCGGACCTGAACGGCAAGGCCGCACAGAACGCCGCCGAAACCATCAAGCAACGCCTGGTGGAATTCGCCGCGCGCAAGTACGACGTGAGCGAAGCGGATGTGGAATTTCATAACGGCCATGTGCGCGTGCGCGAGCAGATCCTGAGCTTTGAAGCGCTGATTCAACAGGCGTATTTCGCCCAGGTCTCGCTGTCGAGCACCGGCTTCTACAAGACCCCGAAAATCTTCTACGACCGCAGCCAGGCCCGCGGTCGGCCGTTCTACTACTTCGCCTTCGGCGCGGCGTGCTGCGAAGTGATCGTCGACACCCTGACCGGCGAATACAAGATGCTGCGCACCGACATCCTCCACGATGTGGGCGCCTCACTGAACCCGGCCATCGACATCGGCCAGGTAGAAGGAGGCTTTATCCAGGGCATGGGCTGGCTGACCATGGAAGAGCTGGTGTGGAACAACAAGGGCAAGCTAGAGACCTGCGGCCCGGCCAGCTACAAGATCCCGGCGGTAGCCGACATGCCTTTGGATTTGCGTGTGAAGCTGGTGGAAAACCGCAAGAACCCGGAAGACACGGTGTTCCATTCCAAGGCCGTGGGTGAGCCACCGTTCATGCTCGGGATTGCCTCGTGGTGCGCGATCAAGGATGCGGTGGCGAGCCTGGCTGATTATCGCCATCAGCCGAAGATCGATGCGCCGGCGACACCGGAGCGGGTGTTGTGGGGGTGTGAGCAGATGCGCAAGTTGCAGGCGGCGACAGCTGTCGAGACTGAAACTGAAATGGCTTCGCTCTAGACCGATGACGGCCTGACAGACACCACAAGAGGTGACTATGAACAACTGGATCAGCGCCCTCGCCGACCTGCAGAACCAGGGTGAACCCTGCGTACTGGTGACCATCATCGAAGAGCTCGGCTCCACGCCGCGCAATGCCGGTTCGAAGATGGTGATCAGTGCCGCGCAGACCTTCGACACCATCGGCGGTGGGCACCTGGAATACAAGGCCATGCAGATCGCCCGCGACATGCTTGTGCGTGGCCAGCAGAACACCCATCTGGAGCGCTTCAGCCTCGGCGCCAGCCTGGGCCAGTGCTGTGGGGGCGTCACCGTGCTGCTGTTCGAACCCATGGGCCAGGTGCAGGCGCAGATCGCGGTGTTCGGCGCCGGCCATGTTGGCCGCGCGCTGGTGCCGTTGCTGGCGAGCCTGCCGTGCCGGGTGCGCTGGATCGATTCCCGCGAGCAGGAGTTTCCGGAACATATCCCCCAGGGCGTGCGTAAAATCATCAGCGAAGAGCCGGTGGACGAAATTGCCGACCTGCCGGTGGGCAGTTACTGCATCGTCATGACCCACAATCACGCGCTGGATCTGGAACTCACCGCCGCCCTGCTCAAGCGCAATGACTTCGCCTACTTCGGCCTGATCGGCTCCAAGACCAAACGCGTCAAGTTCGAACACCGCCTGCGCGATCGCGGCTTCGACGCCGCGCAGTTGCAACGCATGCGTTGCCCCATGGGCCTCAGCGAGGTGAAGGGCAAGTTGCCGGTGGAGATTGCCATCTCCATCGCCGGCGAAATCATCGCCACTTATAACGCCAATTTCGGCCAGCACACCGCGAGCGCCGAACCCATTGCCAAATTGCTGCCGGCCTCGCGCCGCAGCCAAGCTATCAATTGAGACGACCATGCCTTTGACTCGCAAAGCCTACCGTGCCGCCCTCCTGCACAGCATCGCCGACCCCGCTGAAGTTGGGATCGAAGCCTCCTACGAGTATTTCGAAGACGGCCTGCTGGTGATCGAAAACGGCCGGATCAGCGCCGTGGGCCATGCCGGCGACCTGCTGCCGAGCTTGCCTGCCGACATCGACATCACCCATTACCAGGATGCGCTGATCATCCCCGGCCTGATCGACACCCATATCCACCTGCCGCAGACCGGCATGGTCGGCGCGTATGGCGAGCAGTTGCTGGACTGGCTCAACACCTACACCTTCCCGTGCGAAAGCCAGTTCGCCGACAAGGCCCACGCCGAAGAAGTCGCAGGCATTTTTATCAAGGAACTGCTGCGCAACGGCACCACCACCGCACTGGTGTTCGGCAGTGTGCATCCGCAGTCGGTGAACGCATTCTTTGAGGCGGCGGAAAAACTCGACCTGCGCATGATCGCCGGCAAGGTGATGATGGATCGCAACGCCCCGGACTACCTCACCGACACCGCCGAATCCGGCTACCAGCAAAGCAAGGCACTGATCGAACGCTGGCACGGCAAAGGCCGCCTGCACTACGCGGTCACCCCGCGTTTTGCGCCGACCAGCACGCCGGAGCAATTGGCGTTGGCCGGGCAACTGCTGGGCGAGTACCCGGACCTGTACATGCAGACGCACATCAGTGAGAACAAGCAGGAAGTCGAGTGGGTGAAGGCGCTGTTTCCGGAGCGCAACGGCTATCTGGATGTGTACGACCACTACAAGCTGCTGGGCGAGCGCTCGGTGTTTGCCCACGGCGTGCACCTGTGTGATGACGAGTGCGCACGGTTGGCGGAGACGGGGTCGGCGGTGGCGTTCTGTCCGACCTCGAACCTCTTCCTCGGCAGCGGCCTGTTCAACCTGCCGATGGCCGAGAAACACAAGCTGAATGTCGGCCTGGGCACCGATGTGGGTGGCGGCACCAGTTTCTCGCTGCTGCAAACCTTGAACGAAGCCTACAAGGTCATGCAACTGCAGGGCGCGCGGTTGAGCCCCTTCAAGTCACTGTACCTGGCTACCCTGGGCGGTGCGCGGGCGCTGCGCCTGGAAGACAAGATCGGCACGCTGCAGCCGGGCACCGATGCCGACTTCCTGGTGCTGGACTACAACGCCACGCCGCTGCTGAGCTATCGCTTGAAGCAAGCCAATAACATTGCCGAGACGTTGTTCGTGTTGATGACCCTGGGGGATGATCGGACGGTGTTGCAGACTTACGCTGCCGGCCAACTCGTGCACCAACGCTGATCTGCGCCACGACACAAAACAAATGTGGGAGGGGGCTTGCTCCCGATAGCGGCGGATCAGGCACTTAATTCAGTGACTGACACTCTGCCATCGGGGGCAAGCCCCCTCCCACATTTTTTAATCGGGTTTACAGCTTGACCGAAGAACGACCCGGCTTCTTGGTCTGCAACAGATGCGAGAACACCGCATGCAAATCATCCGACGCACTTTCCTCGTCGAGGTTGAGCTTGCTGTCGATATGATCCATGTGATGCATCATCAAGTTCACCGCCAACGCCGCGTCCCGTGCTTCGATCGCATCGATCAGTTGGGTGTGCTCATCGTAGGAACAGTGCGAGCGGTTGCCGCTTTCGTACTGAGCGATGATCAACGAGGTCTGGGACACCAGGCTGCGCTGGAAGCTGATCAGCGGCGCGTTTTTCGCGGCTTCGGCCAGCTTGAGGTGGAATTCGCCGGAGAGGCGGATGCCCGCTCCGCGATCACCGCGGGAGAAGCTGTCGCGCTCGTCGTTGACCATCTGGCGCAGTTCGGCCAGTTGCTCGGCGGTGGCGTGCTGCACTGCCAGCTCGGTGATCGCTCGCTCTACCAGGCGCCGGGCCAGGAACACCTGGCGTGCTTCTTCCACGCTTGGGCTCGCCACCACCGCGCCACGATTGGGCCGCAGCAACACCACGCCTTCATGGGCCAGGCGCGACAGCGCGCGGCGAATGATAGTGCGGCTGACGCCGAAGATTTCGCCCAGTGCCTCTTCGCTCAATTTGGTACCGGGTGCCAGGCGCTGCTCGAGGATCGCCTCGAAGATATGCGCGTAGACGATATCGTCCTGGGTTCCGCTGCGACCGGCCTTGCCGGCTCGCGGTTGTTTCTTGAGAGGTTGCAACTGTTCGTTCATGGGCACTCGGGTAGGGAGAACGGCGGCGAATTAACGGTAATACGGCAACTTTAAGGTAATACGGCAACACGGGGTCGCTGGCAAGTATCACCTAAAAACAGCGCACATTGTACACAACCCACTGCGCCAACACACTGTACGGCTGTTTGCGGTGCCGTCTGTATTGCAATGAGTCGTTACGTTTGAGTTTAGGCTTGAATCTGCGCCGTCACCGGCAAACACCCAGGTAAAAGGAACACCTCTCCATGACCGACGCCACCCAAGCGCCCTTGCGCCCGCTGGCCGACACTTCTGCCTCCGCCGTTGTCGCCGGCTTTATCGCCATGATGACCGGCTATACCAGCTCCCTGGTGCTGATGTTCCAGGCCGGCCAGGCGGCCGGCTTGACCACGGCGCAGATTTCTTCGTGGATCTGGGCGATTTCCATCGGCATGGCGGTCTGCAGCATCGGCCTGTCCCTGCGCTACCGCACGCCGATCACCATTGCCTGGTCCACCCCCGGCGCGGCGCTGTTGATCACCAGCCTGGGCGGTGTGAGTTACGGCGAGGCCATCGGCGCCTACATCACCTGCGCGGTGCTGGTGACGCTCTGCGGGCTCACCGGCAGCTTTGAAAAACTGGTCAAGCGTATCCCTGCGTCGTTGGCGGCCGCGTTGCTGGCGGGGATCCTGTTCAAGATCGGCAGCGAGATTTTCGTCGCTGCGCAGCATCGCACCGGCCTGGTCCTGGGGATGTTTTTCACCTACCTGATCATCAAGCGTCTGTCGCCACGCTACGCGGTACTGGCCGCCCTGATGATCGGTACCCTGCTGTCGGCGCTGATGGGCTTGCTGGACTTCAGCGGTTTCCACCTGGAAGTGGCGACGCCGGTATGGACGACGCCGCACTTCTCGTTGGCGGCAACCATCAGTATCGGGATTCCGTTGTTCGTGGTGGCGATGACCTCGCAGAACATGCCCGGCGTCGCCGTACTGCGGGCCGATGGCTATAACGTGCCGGCCTCGCCGCTGATCACCGCCACCGGCCTGGCCTCGCTGGTGCTGGCGCCCTTTGGCTCCCACGGCATCAACCTGGCGGCGATCAGCGCAGCGATCTGCACCGGCCCCCATGCCCATGAAGACCGTAATAAACGCTACACTGCCGCCGTATGGTGCGGGGTGTTCTACGGGATAGCCGGGGTGTTCGGCGCAACACTGGCGGCACTGTTCGCAGCCTTGCCCAAGGAACTGGTGCTGTCGATTGCGGCCTTGGCCTTGTTTGGCTCGATCATCAATGGCTTGAGTATCGCCATGAATGAGCCGAAGGAACGGGAAGCGGCGCTGATCACCTTTATGGTCACCGCGTCAGGCTTGACGTTGTTTTCCATCGGCTCGGCGTTCTGGGGGATTGTGGCGGGGGTGTTGACGCTGCTGATTCTGAATTGGCGCAAGGCATAAAAAAACGGCGACCCTCAGGTCGCCGTTTTTTTCAGTATCACTTAGCCGCGTTGATCGGCTTTTCCGGATACCACACGTCCAGCAGCGGGCTGACTTCAGCCTTGGTCAGCTCGGAACGGGTTTTCAGCCAGGCTTCGACGGCAGCACGCTGCTCTTCGGAGACCGAGCCACGCTTCTGCAGGCAAACCAGACCGTAGTCGTCGCCGCCGACATAGCCCAGGCCGTTGGCTTCCATGGCTTCTTTGATGAATGCTTCGAGGAAAGCGTCGATAGCTTCTTCACTCAGGCCTTCTTTGAAGTCCAGGTTCAGTTCGAAACCCAGCTCTTGAAATTCATCAACGCACAGTTTTTTGCGCAGACGCTGGGAACGGTTAGTCGCCATTGGAACAATCCTCATAAGTAATAACGGGCGGCACTTTAGCAGTTTAAGACGACGATTGCCCGACTCTCTGGGACAGGCGGCCGTTTGCTGTTAAAAAAACGCCAATTACCAGCTATCGTTCAGCTACAAGTGCCTTCACCTTGGGGCATAATGCCGACACTTTCATGACCATTGAGGGAATTTTCCTATCTACCCCTCGCCTTTTTCACCCTCCTCAGCAGTAGGGTTTTACTTCTTATGATCAAATCTTTGCGTCCATTGCTACTCGCCAGTTTTCTCCTGCCACTGGCCTTTTCCACCTCCGCTGCCCCGATCAATAACACCCTGCCCCCGAACGTCCAGCAGGCACTCGCCAAAGCCAAGCTGCAAAACACTGCGCTGTCCCTGGTGATGATCCCGCTGAACGGCCCCGGCACCCCCACGGTATTCAACGCCGACGTCTCGGTAAACCCGGCTTCCACCATGAAACTGGTCACCACCTATGCGGCCCTGGAAATGCTCGGCCCCAACCACCAGTGGAAAACCGAGTTCTACACCGACGGCACCCTCAGCGGTGGCGTGTTGCACGGCAACCTGTACCTCAAGGGCGGCGGCGACCCCAAGCTGAACATGGAAAAACTCTGGCTGCTGATGCGCGACCTGCGGGCCAATGGCGTGCAGCAAGTCACCGGTGACCTGGTGCTGGACCGCAGTTTCTTCAACCAGCCGCAGTTGCCGGAATTCAATGATGACGGCAACGACGAGAACAAACCGTTCCTGGTCAAGCCCGACGCCCTGCTGGTCAACCTCAAGGCCCTGCGCTTTGTGACCCGTAACGATTCGGGCCGCGTGCTCGTCTCGGTCGAGCCGCCGATTGCCAGCATCCGCATCGACAACCAGGTCAAGGCCTCCAACGCCAAGCAGTGCACCGGCGACGTACGCTACAACCCGGTCACAGGCGCCGATGGCAGTATGACGGTCACCGTCAGCGGCCAATTGGCCGATGGCTGCAGCTCGCAGACTTATCTGTCGTTGCTGGACCACGCCACCTACACCGCCGGTGCGGTGCGGGCGATCTGGCAGGAACTGGGCGGCACCATCCAGGGCCGCGATATCCAGGCGCCGGTGCCCAAGGATGCCAAGGTCCTGGCCCGCGCCTTTTCGCCGGACCTGGCGGAAATCATCCGTGACATCAACAAATACAGTAACAACACCATGGCCCAGCAGTTGTTCCTGAGCCTGGGCGCGCAGTTTCGCAACGATGCCGACGGCGACGATGCCAAGGCCGCGCAACGTGTGGTGCGCCAGTGGCTGGCGAAAAAAGGCATCACCGCGCCACACCTGGTGATGGAGAACGGTTCGGGCCTGTCCCGTGCCGAGCGGGTCAGCGCCCGCGAAATGGCCGCCATGCTCCAAGCCGCCTGGAAAAGCCCCTACGCTGCGGAATACATCAGCTCGATGCCGATCGCCGGCACCGACGGCACCATGCGTAAACGCCTGAAGACCACGGCCATGCGCGGCGAGGCCCACGTCAAGACCGGTACCTTGAACACCGTGCGCGCCATTGCCGGGTTCAGCCGCGACAACAATGGCAACACCTGGGCGGTGGTGGCGATCCTCAACGATCCGAAGCCGTGGGGCGCGTCGTCGGTGCTGGACCAGGTGCTGCTGGATCTGTACCGCCAGCCAAAACTGGCGGCGGCAGCTCCCGTCCTATAGGAGCGAGCGTCAGGCCCGCGCCCTCTCGGCCTCCACCCGGTCCCTGCCCGCCTGCTTGGCCACGTACACCGCCGAGTCGGCACGCAACAACAGGCCATCAATGCCTTCATCCACCCGCCAGCTGGCCACACCAAAGCTGGCGGTGACGATGCCCACAGGCTCCATCGGCAGGTTACGCAGGGATTGCCACAACTCCATGGCCAGGCCATAAGCCTGCTCGCCATCGGTATTGGGGCACAGCACCATGAATTCCTCGCCCCCCAGGCGGCAGAACACGTCGGTGCGGCGCAGACGCTGACTGATGCGCCTGCACAACTCCTGCAACACCCCGTCGCCAACCGCATGCCCGTGCTGGTCGTTGATACGCTTGAAATGATCGATATCGAGCATGATCACCGACAGCGCCCCACTGGTCCGGTTGAGCCTCGCCATCTCGGCCCTGAGGCGGTCCTGGAAATAGCGACGGTTGTGAATCCCGGTCAGGGAATCTGTGATGGACAGCGCGCGCAGTTCCTCTTCAACCCGCTTCAAGTCGGAAATGTCCGACACATAGCCATGCCACAGCGTACCGCCCCCCGGTAACTCTTCCGGGGTGGCCTCGCCGCGAATCCAGCGCAACCCCCGTTGCGGCAACTGCACCCGGTACTCTTCGCGCCAGTGGCTCAACTGCAGTGCCGACAGGCGAATCGAGGCCCGCACCCGCTCCGCGTCCAGCGGGTGGATTCGATCGAAGACCTTCGTTGCATCCCGCTGCAACGCGCTGACCTCGATTTCATAGATATCGCGCATGCCGTCGCTGGCGTAGATAAAGCGCCAGTTATCCTGGGGTTCCAGGGTGAATTGGAAGATCCCCCCGGGTACGTGGGCACTGAGTTTCTTGAGCAGGCGGTCCCGCGCCGCCAGGGCCTCGTAGGCGCGTTTCTGCTCGGTGACGTCCAGGTAAATCGCGAGGTGACCGATCCACAGACCATGGTCATCCAGCAAGACGGTGGCCAACATATTCACAATCAGCTGACTGCCATCCTGGCGGACCAAGGTCCACTCCCGGGCTTCGTGCAGGTTGTCGGGGCTTTCCACCAGCATCGCCTGGCTCGCCGGGATACGCTTGCCCAAGGTCACGCTCAGGCTCGCGGAACGTGCCTCCAGCTCCAACGCCAAGTGCAGGCTTTCCAGGGTCAGCTTGCCCACCACCTGCTCGGCCTCGTACCCCAGCATCTGCTCGGCACCGGCGTTGAAGGTGTTGATCACGCCGCGCAAGTCAGTGGCAATGATCGCCACTTGTGTAGCGGCGTTGAGTACGCTGCGCAACTGGCCATGGGCACCCCGTAGTTCCTGCTCACGCAAGCGCAACTGCACAGTGCGTTGCTCCACCAGTTTCAACGCACGCTGGCGCTGGCTCACCAGCACATAGAGCAAGGCGCTGAGCAGCAGGCTGAGTAGGCTACCCATGGTCAGGATCGTGGACAGCGAGGAATAGTTGGCCTGCTCGAACACCTTGCTCGGGCGCAGGCTCAGGGCGTACACATGATCGCCCAGGGTCAGGCGACGTGCGCCAGCAAGGTCACTGTTGGCCACGGTATTGCCGGACTCGAAGAGCACGCGCTTTTGCAGGTCTGAGGTGTCGACGATCTGCATCACCAGGTTGTCCCGCTCCGCTTTGGGCAAACCGTCGGCGACCAACTGGCGCATGCTGATCACCGCCATCACGTAACCATATGGCTCATTTGGGGACGGCTCGGACGTGGGCAGGTGACTCACCGGCGCGACCAGTAATACACCCGTGGCATAAGCCGGCTCGACCCCCACCAACTGCATCGGTTGGGACACCGCCAGCTTGCCGCTCTTTTGCGCCCGCTCAAGGGTAGAGCGCCGCAGGGGCTGGGCCAACAGATCAAAACCCAAGGGCGACCCCAGCAGGCTTTGAGTCTGGCTGTAGAGCACCGGAACGTATTCATCACGCTCGGGCGCCGGGGCCAGTTCGCCGGCGCTATTAAGTTCACGGATAACAAAGGGTACCCCACGCAGGCGGGACACCTCTTGTTCAAACTGGCTGCGCTGTTCGCGAAACACACGGGGTGCCCAGGCGTAGGCGCGGGCGCGCAACAGTAACGGCTGGGCAAAGCCGTCGAACTCCTCGCGGGACACAACATCGGAATTGACGAAGAACCGCCGCAGGCTGTTCAGGCGTTGTTCCTGATCCTCGAAGCGTTCCTGCAAGCGGGTGTAACGCTCGTTGACCAGCAACTGAAAGCGCTGGCGAACCTGTTGCTGATAGAGGTCGGAGGCCGCCCAGGCGACGATGGCCGTCAGCGCAAAACCTGCCAATAACACCACCAACGCCACCAGCCAAGCCGACGCCTGTTCACTGATAAAGCCTAGGATTTTCGGGCGAACGGCTTGCAACGGCATAGGCAACACTCACAACGCCAGCGTGCGGGGGGTGTCACTTTGGCTAGGCCTTAAGTTATAGCCATCGGCCCAGGGTTTGACCAGCGTAAAAAAGCCGCAAGCCCGGAATAGTCCAGGCTTGCGGCTTTTTCGTGGCGGCGATCAGCGAGCAGTGATTTTCCACGCCCGGTGGATCTTCGCATTACGCGCAAAATCCGGATCGAGGGTCTTGTCGCTGATTTCCTCGACCGCATAGCGTTCGCTGAGATTGTCCTCCAGCTGGAACTTGCGGAAGTTGTTCGAGAAGTACAGCACGCCACCCGGTGCCAGGCGCGCCATGGCCAGGTCGAGCAACTGCACGTGGTCGCGCTGGACGTCGAAGATACCTTCCATGCGCTTGGAGTTGGAGAAGGTCGGCGGGTCGATGAAGATCATGTCGAACTCATCGCGGCTGGCCTCCAGCCAGGCCATCACATCGCCCTGCTCCAGGCGGTTCTTGTCGGAAAAACCGTTGAGCGAGAAGTTGCGACGTGCCCAGTCCAGGTAGGTCTTGGACAGGTCGACACTGGTGGTGCTACGCGCGCCACCCTTGGCTGCGTGCACACTGGCGGTGGCGGTGTAGCAATACAGGTTGAGGAAACGCTTGCCGGCCGCTTCCTTTTGGATACGCATGCGCATCGGACGGTGGTCGAGGAACAGACCGGTGTCCAGGTAGTCGGTGAGGTTGACCAGCAGCTTCACGCCGCCTTCGCTGACCTCGGTGAACTTGCCCTGGGCACTCTGGCGCTCGTATTGCTTGGTACCGCTCTGGCGCTCGCGACGCTTGACCACCACGCGGCTCTTGTCGATGTTCAGCGCCTGGGGAATGGCCGCCAGGGCGTCGAACATGCGGGCCGAGGCTTTTTCCGGGTCGATGGATTTTGGCGCAGCGTATTCCTGGACGTGGACCCAGTCGTGGTACAGGTCGATGGCCATGGAGTATTCAGGCATATCGGCGTCGTAGACGCGGTAGCAATCCACCCCTTCACGCTTGGCCCACTTGCCCAGCAGCTTGAGGTTCTTTTGCAGGCGGTTGGCGAACATCTGCCCGCCTTCGCTCAGGCGCGCCTGCTCGACCACGGGGGCCGGGGCGGGCTTGATCGGGTTGCCGTTCTTGTTGTACTGGCGTTCCTGCGGCTCGACCGGAGCCTGGTCGTAAACGGCCTGCTCACGTTCGGCCTGGCGCTGTTCCGGGGTACGGCGCTCGCCGGTGACGAACTGATCCGGGTTGACCTTGATCAGCAGCAACTTGCACGGCAATGCGCCGTTCCAGAACGAATACTGCTTGTGGCTGCGGATCCCCATGCGCTTGCCCAGGTCCGGCGCGCCAGTGAACACCGCCGCTTCCCAGCCCATGCAGGCCTGGCGCAGGCGCTCGCCGAGGTTCTGGTAGAGGTACAACAGGCTGGCTTCGTCACCCAAGCGCTCGCCGTAGGGCGGGTTGCAGATCACCAGGCCTTTCTGGTTCTGGTCCGGGCGCGGCTCGAAGGTGCCGACTTCGCCCTGGTACACCTTGATCCAGTGGCTCAGGCCGGCGCGCTCGATGTTGTTGCGGGCGGGCTGGATCAGGCGCGGGTCGGCTTCGTAGCCCCGCACCCACAACGGCGGCTTGTTCATGCCGATCGCCGCGCGTTCAGTGGCTTCGGCGTGGAGTTTTTTCCACAGCGCCGGGACGTGGCCGAGCCAGGTGGTGAAGCCCCACAATTCGCGATTCAGGTTAGGTGCCATGTCGGCGGCGATCATCGCCCCTTCCACCAGGAAGGTGCCCACGCCGCACATCGGGTCAGTCAGCGCGCCGCCTTCGGCAGCAATGCGCGGCCAGCCGGCACGAATCAGGATCGCCGCCGCGAGGTTTTCCTTCAACGGCGCGGCGCCCTGCTGCAGGCGGTAGCCGCGCTGGTGCAGGCTGTGGCCGGACAGGTCGAGGGACAGGATCGCTTCGCCACGGTCCAGGCGCAGGTGGATGCGCAGGTCGGGGTTGATCTTGTCGACGGACGGGCGTTCGCCGGTCGGGGTGCGCAGCTTGTCGACGATCGCATCCTTGACCTTCAGCGCGCCGAAGTGGGTGTTGTCGATGCCTGAGCCGTGACCGCTGAATTCCACCGCCAGGGTACCGTCAGAAACCATGTGATCGGCCCATTCAATATCCAGCACGCCGTGGTAGAGGTCTTCGGCGTCCTTCATTGGGAAGCGCTTGAGCACCAGCAACACACGGTTGGCCAGGCGCGACCAGAGGCACAGGCGGTAGGCGGTTTCCATGTCGGCCATGCCGCGCACGGCCGAGGTGTGCTCGCGGGCTTCCTCAAGGCCAAGCCCGACGGCTTCCTCGATCAGCAGGCCTTCGAGGCCCTTGGGGCAGGTGAGGAAGAGTTCAAAACGGTCCGACATGGGGCATTCCAGGCTTTTCAGCAATAAGTGAACGGGCGACGCATCGCCGGCTCGGTTTTCAATCAAGCACTTTTCTTAAGAGTGCTCGCGTGGCACGAATGTGCCGTTCCACCCCGTCTGACGGGCCTTGGAGCCTTTATTGACGGGGCAGAGAGAGAATTTGACGCAACAAAAAGAAATATTCCGACCCTTCGTCGAATAATAACCGACAGCAACAGAAGGATATTCTCACTAAAGGATTAAACCCATCCTCTTTGCAGGGTGCATCATAGCTGGCTTTGCCCAACAAATGGGGCGAAAAGCCATCCCAGCTTATGGCTATAGCATCGTTATCGTTACGTGCTTATGACAAAACGATCATTGAATCCATGTGACCTATTGGTTAGAACTCAACACAGGTTGGCGCCGCAACGACGCCGACACATAGGCTCGCCACGCCGGCAGCGAGCCCACCAACGGCAGAAAAACTCTGCCCGGCCTCAGACGAGGCCGAAGGATATCAAGACAGTCAACAAGTGAGGGAAACACCCTATGAGAAGACTTAAGCGTGATCCGTTGGAAAGAGCATTTTTACGCGGATATCAATATGGCGTTCATGGCAAATCCCGTGAGCTTTGCCCATTTACTCTACCGTCGGTACGCCAAGCCTGGATCAACGGCTGGCGAGAAGGACGCGGCGACAACTGGGACGGTATGACTGGCACTGCGGGAATCCACAGACTCAACGAACTTCACGCCGTCGGCTAATCAAGGGCATTTAATTCCGACACCACCTCGAATATGTAGCGACTTAACCACGCACGCCCTATCCAGGCGGCGGGCTTCGGCCCAGGGGCTCCTCTTAAGGAGCCCTTTTTATTGGCGGTGTTTTTAATGACCATTCCCCGCCCAGCGTGCATCTACTATCAGCGCAAGGCCGCAATCGCATCCACTGACTGGCGGATCAACGCCGGGCCCTTATAAATAAAACCAGAGTACAACTGCACCAGGCTGGCGCCCGCAGCGATCTTCTCGGCGGCATGCTTGCCTTCGGTAATGCCGCCCACCGCGATGATCGGCAAACGCCCGGCCAGCTCAGCGGCCAGCACCTTGACGATATGGGTGCTCTTGTCACGCACTGGCGCACCCGACAGGCCGCCCGCTTCATCGCCATGGGCCAACCCTTCGACGCCGACACGGCTGAGGGTGGTGTTGGTCGCGATGACCGCATCCATGCCCGCATCCATCAGTGCCTGGGCCACCAGCACGGTTTCTTCGTCACTCATGTCCGGGGCGATCTTGATTGCCAGCGGCACGCGCTTGCCATGGCGCACGGCCAGGTCTTCCTGGCGTTGGCGCAGGGCTTCGAGCAGTTGCTTGAGCGAATCGCCGAACTGCAGGCTGCGCAGGCCCGGGGTGTTGGGCGAGCTGACGTTGACGGTGACATAGCTGGCGTGGGCGTAGACCTTGTCCAGGCAGATCAGGTAGTCATCCACTGCGCGCTCGACCGGCGTGTCGAAGTTCTTGCCGATATTGATGCCGAGGATGCCCTTGTACTTTGCGGCCTCGACACGCGACAGCAGATGATCGACGCCCAGGTTGTTGAACCCCATGCGATTGATGATCGCCTCGGCTTCCGGCAGGCGAAAGATACGCGGCTTTGGGTTACCCGGTTGCGGTCGTGGCGTCACGGTGCCGATCTCCACAAAACCGAAACCCAACTGCGCGAAGCCATCGATGGCCGCACCGTTCTTGTCCAGGCCGGCGGCCAGTCCGACCGGGTTGGGGAAGTCGAGCCCCATCACCGACACCGGCATTTTCGCCGGTGCCTTGCATACCAGGCCATTGAGCCCCAGGCGGCCACCGGCGCCGATCAGGTCCAGGGACAGATCGTGGGAGGTTTCCGGGGAGAGTTTGAACAACAGCTGGCGGGCCAGGGTATACATGGGCGGGCTAGACTCGGATGGCGGCGAAAGGTGGCGGCGATTATAGCGGGGTGGCGGGGTGCACGCGAGGCGCGCCGCCCAAACGTCAGTAGCGTTGCTGTACCAGGGCCTCATAACGTGCCCAGATTTTTTCTGCATAGCGCATGCGCAACGCGTCGCGCTCAGGGCCGGAGCCGGGCCCGACATTGTAGGACCCCACCGCCGTCCAGTTGTAGCCAAAACGCTGGATAAACTCGGCCAGTATGGACGCCCCGACTTCCACCGACAGGCAGGGCTCACTCAACAGCCTTTCCTCGGTGATACCCAGCTTGAGCAGGCGAGGCAAATGGATACTGTTGATCTGCATCAGGCCGATATCCCGTGTGCCGTTACCGTTGGCGTAGTTCATCGCATCCGGGCGAAAATCCGACTCCACGGCGGCGATAGCCTGTAGCAACTCCGGCTCGATATCGTAGCGATGGGCGGTTTCCTCCCAGCAATAGGCCAGTGCCTGATTGCCGCTCGTCACCAGGCCAAGCCACAGCAGCCGGCGCCAGAACTCAGCCATGACTGACTTGGCCACAGGCCGAACACACATGCGGCACGGTATCCATAGGCCCGGGCCCCTGCCGCGCAGCCTTCACAGGGCATGTAAAGCGATACCCGCGACCATAAATGGTCTTGATAAAGCCTTTGTCAGCGCCAAGATGCTTGCGCAGCGAATAAATGCAACGGGTCAGCGACTCCTCGGCGACCTCCCCCTGGGGCCAGGCCAACTCCAGCAAACGATCCTTGGTCATCAGTGCACCGCCAGAGACCAACAACAGCCGCAAAACATGCAGCTCCTTGGGTGGCAACTGGACGTCGCTGCCGTCGCCGGTCAGGCGACCATCGCCATGCAGCGTCCACTGGGAAAAGAGCAGGGACGTCGTCGTCAACTCATCATTCACGACGGCCATATCTACCTCGACATCCGACTACTGACATTGAAGTCCTTATTTTCCAGTACTGGCTCTTGTGCCCACATCACGACTATAAAAAACCACCTTGCAGCCCACGCTAGGAAAAAACCCATACAGCCGACGCTTTTTAGCAACACCCTGTAAGACACTTCACCCACATACGTCAGGCGCTCCCCCATTTATAGACCTCGTGCAACTCAACACCCAACCGATCCTCCAGTTGCACCAACTCGCCCAATGCGAGCAACCGGCCATTAACCCGAACTTCCACGCAGTGGATGATGCCCGGCGACAATGGCAGCACCTTTCCAGCAGCAAAAGCTGCCAGGCGCCTGCGGCTGATCAGTTGTTCCTGTAGAAGAATTTCCAAATGCATGGGTCAACACCTTATTCACGGAGAGCTATCGCGACCCGGGCGTACAAACGCACGTTGCACGCGCTCGTATTGCGCCGCACTCAACGGTGTTGCGCCCACGCCTGTGGCCAACGCCTTCAACTCGCTACCCGCGGCCCGGGCCTGAATCACAAACAGGCGAACCTTGGCCGGGCCGGCTGGAGCGGTGCTGCGTCCCGGCTCATGCGCCTCACGGCTGAACGCTCCCAGCCACAGGCGCTTGCCCTGCGCGACCCTCACCACACTGCTGGCACTCACCCGTCCGACCGCGGTCGGTTTGCCGCGCCGCCCCGCCTGGCTCAATTGTCGACCATCCTCGACATGGAGCAGCATCTCGATCTGGTTCGCTTCGGCAAAACGCGGCAGTACGCTGACCTGGGAGCCGTATTGCACGGGCTTCCAATCAGCATGGTCGGCTCCGGGAGCAGGCAGGTAGAAGGTGTGGTTATCCTGGAACACGGCCGGCACATTCTCCTGGGTGAGAATCACCGGCAACGTCATCACCCTTGCTCGCCGCCGGCGCTCCAGCGTGGCGATTTGCGCCATCACGCGGTTATCGTCCATCGGCTCCAGAATGCGCGTGGCCTGGGCCTTCCCATCCTTGTCCCAGTCAAAACCCAGCTTTTTCAGCTCGTTACGGTCCACATCCACCATCCAGAGCGAGACTTCGATAGAACGCTTGGGCGTGTCCAACTCCGCCACCAGGCGCTCGATGAACCCCAACTGCGCAGGTTTACCCTTGATCAGCAGGCTATTGGTATCCGGGTATGCGATCACCACCAGGTTCTTGTCGGCCAGCGGTCCCTTCTGTTCGGAACCCAACAGGGTTTCGATCGTCGACGCGATTCCCGGCACCGTGACCTTTTCGTCACCCATGGCATAGCCGCGGTCTGCCACGTGGGTGTTGAGTACCTGAACGACAGCAAACGCCTGGTTACCTACTTGTAACTCAGCACGCTCGCGATCCATCAATTGGGCAAGGCGCAAAACGTGGTCGACATAATGAGGTGGGCCGGACACATCGAATGTGCGTGCCCCGCTCACGCGCAGGGGGTAGCGCGTCTCATCAAGCCCCCAACGGCGCATGAGGCCACGAAACCGCTCGACAGATATATGCCTCAGCACCACTGCCGAACGTTTTGCCTCGCTGGCGTTGTAGAGATAGAGCGCCTGGCCATCGCTGTACCAGATCAAGCCGTACTGCAACGCAAGCGTCTCCAGGGCGTGCAGCGGCATAGCGAGGTCAATGACCTCGCTGATGCGTATGCGCGCCACTTCACCGCTCACGACGATGGGCAGGCCCATGGGCACGGACAAGGCGGTAAAGACGGTATGCAGGCTCTCGTCCTGCGCCTGGTAGATTTCGCCCCGGGCACCGGCACTTCCCAGCATCAGCGCGGCAAGCAGCAGCCAGAGACAGGGAGTGGTTACGGAAAAGTGAGCGTACACCTGGGATTTCCTGGGCGGCCTGGCAGTAAGAAGCGGCCATACTGAGAGGCAGCCGAGTTTCAATCTTGATGAAAAGTTGACGGCTGGCGGCGCCCATCGGCCCGTGGCATGTGCCTTGCTACGGACTCTGTATCAAGGCGCGCACCAACGGCGGAGCGGGCTTACGGACAAAGGCGTCGTTACCCGCAATGGCCTTGCATCGCCATCTGAGGGAACGACGCTTTTTTGTGAAAGAAAAGGTAGGTGTTGATGAACGATTCGGTTGGCAACAGCCCGACGAACGACCCGCTGGCCTGGGTCAACGGCAGTGATGCCCCGGAAAAGAGCAGCCTTGACCTGGGCTTCATGGCCTTGAGCGATTGCGCATCCCTGGTGGTGGCGGCGACCCAGGGTTTCGCACAGCCTTATGGCTTGACCCTCAACCTCAAGCGCCAATCTTCATGGGCCAACCTGCGGGACAAACTGGTCAGCGGCGAGCTGGACGCCGCCCACAGCCTGTACGGGCTGGTCTATGCCGTGCACCTGGGCATCGGCGGCGTCGCACCTACCGACATGGCAGTCTTGATGGGGCTGAACCAGAACGGCCAAAGCATCAACCTGTCCCGCAGCCTGCAACAGCAGGGCGTGGTCACTCCTGAGGCGCTGGACCGTCATGTGCACCAAAGCCGAACAAAACTGACTTTCGCCCAGACCTTTCCCACAGGCACTCACGCCATGTGGTTGTACTACTGGCTGGCGAGCCAAGGCATTCATCCGCTACAGGATGTGGACAGCGTCGTGGTACCACCCCCGCAAATGCTCGCGCACCTGCAGGCCGGGCGTATCGATGGCTTTTGCGTCGGCGAGCCCTGGTGCGCCAGTGCCGTCAAGCAAAACCAGGGCTTTACCCTGGCGACCAGCCAGGCGATCTGGCCGAACCATCCGGAAAAGGTGCTCGGCTGCACCCAGGCATTTGTCGACCAGTACCCCAACACCGCCCGCGTGCTGGTGATGGCGATCCTGGAGGCCAGCCGCTTTATCGAGCAAAACACCGAAAACCGTCGCTCCACCGCACAACTGCTCAGTGGCCGCGAGTACCTCGATGCCCCGCTCGACTGCATCGAGCCGCGCTTGCTGGGCGCCTATGACGACGGCCTGGGCAACCAATGGCAGGACCCCCACGCCCTGCGTTTTTTTGCCGATGGCGAGGTCAACCTGCCCTACCTCTGCGATGGCATGTGGTTCATGACCCAGTTTCGACGCTGGGGCCTGCTGCGCGAAGACCCTGACTACCTGGGCGTGGCGCGCCAAGTGCAACAGCTGGCGCTGTATCGTCAGGCCGCCGAGGCACTGGGCCTCGGCGACAACGGCCAGGACATGCGCAGCAGTCAACTGATCGACGGCAAGATCTGGGACGGCTCGGATCCCGCCGGCTACGCGCGCAGCTTCCGCCTGCATGCCATGGCGGACCCTACCAGCCGCCAAGCCTTGCGCTGACAGGAGGATTTCCATGCTGCGAATCCTGTTGATCAACGACACGCCACGCAAAGTCGGCCGCCTGAGGACAGCGCTGATCGAGGCTGGTTTTGAAGTGATCGATGAATCCGGCCTGACCATCGACCTGCCTGCGCGCGTCGAAACGGTGCGCCCGGACGTCATCCTGATCGATACCGAGTCACCGGGCCGCGATGTGATGGAGCAAGTGGTGCTGGTCAGCCGCGACCAGCCCCGGCCCATCGTGATGTTTACCGACGAGCACGACCCCGACGTGATGCGCCAGGCGATCAAGTCGGGGGTCAGCGCCTACATCGTCGAAGGCATTCAGGCGCAGCGCCTGCAACCGATCCTCGACGTGGCCATGGCTCGCTTCGAGAGCGACCAAGCCTTGCGCGCCCAGCTCCAGGCCCGTGACCAGCAGTTGGCCGAGCGCAAGCGCATCGAGTTGGCCAAGGGCATGCTGATGAAAATGAAGGCCTGCAATGAGGAAGAGGCCTACACCCTGATGCGCCGCCAGGCCATGAGCCGCCAGCAGAAACTGATCCAGGTGGCGGAGCAGATCATCGCCATGAGTGAACTGCTCGGCTGAGCACACTACGGCCAGCATGTTGGCGCAGGACTTGCTAAGTAATCACCACAGGTAACCAACGGCGGTTGCCCCTTCACGACAAAGACGTCGCACACCCGGTTTGCCCTTGCGAACCCGGTGGCGGCGTTTTTTTGTTTTGGCCCCGGTAGCACGGGGCCGGTGGGGCGGCCTCAGCCGGCAGCTCCATCACCAGGCCTTCTTACAAGACTCCCAACCGTTGAGGTGCGTGATGAAATCAAGCTTCTGGAAATCCGGGCACACCCCGACCCTGTTTGCCGCGTTCCTGTATTTCGACCTGAGTTTCATGGTCTGGTATTTATTGGGCCCCCTGGCGGTGCAGATTGCCGCCGACCTGCACCTGACCACCCAACAACGCGGCCTGATGGTGGCGACGCCGATCCTGGCCGGCGCGGTGCTGCGTTTCCTGATGGGCATGCTGGCGGACAAGCTGTCGCCCAAGACCGCCGGGCTGATTGGCCAGGTGATTGTGATCGTCGCCTTGTTCAGCGCCTGGAAACTGGGGATTCACAGCTACGAACAAGCCTTGTTGCTGGGACTGTTCCTCGGCATGGCCGGCGCGTCCTTTGCGGTGGCACTGCCGCTGGCGTCCCAATGGTACCCGGCCGAACACCAGGGCAAGGCCATGGGCATCGCCGGTGCGGGTAACTCGGGCACGGTGTTCGCGGCGTTGCTAGCCCCTGTGCTGGCGGCGGCGTTTGGCTGGAGCAATGTGTTCGGCTTTGCGCTGATTCCGCTGATCCTGACGCTGATCGTCTTCGCCTGGCTGGCACGCAATGCACCCGAGCGGCCGAAAGCCAAGTCCATGGCCGATTACTTCAAGGCCCTGGGCGACCGCGACAGCTGGTGGTTCATGTTTTTCTACAGCGTGACCTTCGGCGGTTTTATCGGCCTGGCCAGCGCCCTGCCCGGCTATTTCAACGACCAATACGGCCTGAGCCCCATGACTGCCGGCTACTACACCGCCGCCTGCGTGTTCGGTGGCAGCCTGATGCGCCCACTGGGCGGCGCCCTGGCCGACCGTTTCGGCGGAATCCGCACCCTGCTCGGCATGTACAGTGTCGCGGCAATCTGCATTGCGGCAGTGGGTTTCAACCTGCCCAGCTCCTACGCGGCACTGGCGCTCTTCGTCTGCACCATGCTCGGCCTGGGTGCGGGCAATGGCGCGGTGTTCCAGTTGGTGCCACAGCGTTTCCGGCGTGAGATCGGTGTGATGACCGGCTTGATCGGCATGGCCGGCGGCATCGGCGGTTTCGCCCTGGCCGCGGGCATGGGCGCAATCAAGCAGAGCACCGGCAGCTATCAACTGGCCTTGTGGCTGTTCGCCAGCCTGGGCGTACTGGCCTGGTTCGGCCTGCATGGCGTCAAGCGTCGCTGGAGAACCACCTGGGGTTCGGCCGCAGTGACCGCTGCGCGCGTCTGATGAGCCTGCAACTGAGCGTCGCCCACGCCAGCGCCATCGGCCCACGGGCGGAAAACCAGGATGCGCTGCGGGTCGTCACCCCCGCAGCGGAACTGGCGGCGAGCAAAGGCTACCTGTGCGCCATGGCCGACGGTGTGAGCCAGTGCGCCGACGGCGGCCTGGCCGCACGCTCGACTTTGCAAGCCCTGGCCCTGGATTACTACGCCACGCCGCAAACCTGGGGTGTGGCACAGGCATTGGAGCGCTTGCTGCTGGCGCAAAACCGCTGGTTGCAGGCCAATGGCGGCGGCCAGCCGTTGCTGACCACCCTCAGTGCCCTGGTCTTTCGCGGCCAGCGTTTCACCCTGGCCCATGTCGGTGATTGCCGGGCGTATCGCTGGCTGGACGGTGAGTTGCAGCGCATCAGCGAAGACCATGTGTGGGAGCAACCGGGCATGCAGCACGTGCTCAAGCGTGCCCTCGGCCTGGATCAGCACCTGGTGCTGGATTTTCTCGACGGTCAATTGCGTGAAGGTGAGTGCTTCCTGCTGCTCAGCGACGGCGTCTGGGCCACCCTGGGCGATCACAGCATCAGCGCGATCCTGCGCGAACAAACCGACCTGGACCTGGCGGTCACCACGCTGGTCAATGCCGCACACCTGGCGGGCAGCCAGGACAATGCCAGCGCCTTGCTGGTGCGCGTCGACACACTCGGCGCTGCCACCCTCGGTGACGCCCTGGTGCAATTGCAGCAATGGCCCTTGCCACCGCTGCTGAAATCCGGGCAACGCTTTGAAGGCTGGCAGGTGGACAGCGTGCTGGCGCAAAGCAGGCAGTCGTTGCTGTACCGGGTGCGCGATGCCCAACAGCAACCCTGGCTGCTGAAAACCCTGCCACTGAGCCGCGACGACGACAGCGACGCCGGCCAGGCATTACTGTCGGAAGAGTGGTTTTTGCGACGGGTAGCCGGGCGTGCCTTTCCTGAGGTGCACGCCGCCAGCGGGCGCCAGCATTTGTACTACGTCATGCGGGAATACCCGGGGCAGACCCTGGCCGAGCTGTTCCAGCACCAGGGCCCATTGCCCCTGGCGCAATGGCAGTCCGTCGCCGAGCGTTTGCTGCGCGCAGTCGGCATGCTGCACCGACGGCAGATCCTGCACCGCGACATCAAGCCGGAAAACCTGCTGCTGGGGGATGACGGTGAATTGCGCGTGCTGGATTTCGGCCTGGCCTACTGCCCGGGTCTTTCCGAGGACCGGGCCCACGTACTGCCCGGCACCCCGAGCTTTATCGCGCCCGAAGCGTTCAATGGCGACCGTCCGACAGCCCAGCAGGATTTGTACAGCGTAGGCGTCACCTTGTATTACCTGTTGACCGGGCATTACCCCTACGGGGAAATCGAAGCCTTCCAACGGCCTCGATTTGCCCAGGCTGTCAGCGCCAGCCGCTATCGCCCGGATCTCCCCGATTGGCTCCCCCTGAGCCTGGAGCGCGCCGTGGCTGCCCAGCCGGCGCATCGCTATGAAACCGCCGAGGAATGGCTGCTGGTGCTGGAACAGGCGGACCGCCATGAACTGAGCATCCGCCCCAGGCCCCTGCTGGAGCGCGAGCCGTTGAAGGTCTGGCGCACCTTGGGCCTGGTCTCGATGCTGATCAATCTGATTCTTCTGTATTCACTCTTTCACAACTGACGTCAGCTCTAGACGAGGAAAAACCCATGAACGCAAAAGTCTGGCTGGTGGGCGCGGGCCCTGGCGATCCGGAGCTGTTGACCCTCAAGGCTGTACGGGCCCTGCACGAAGCCGATGTGGTACTGATCGATGACCTGGTCAACCCCGCAGTGCTGGAGCACTGCGCCGAAGCGCGGGTGATCACGGTCGGCAAACGCGGCGGCTGCCGCTCGACCCCGCAGGACTTTATCCACCGCCTGATGCTGCGTTACGCCCGCCAAGGCAAGTGCGTAGTGCGGCTGAAAGGGGGTGACCCGTGCATTTTCGGCCGCGGTGGCGAAGAAGCCGTATGGCTGCGCGAACGCGGCGTCGAGGTAGAGTTGGTCAACGGGATCACCGCCGGGCTGGCGGGGGCAACGAATTGCGCGATTCCACTGACGTTGCGTGGCGTCAGCCGCGGTGTGACCCTGGTCACGGCCCATACCCAGGACGACAGCAGCCTTAATTGGCGCGCGTTGGCCGAGGGCGGGACGACATTGGTGGTGTATATGGGAGTGGCCAAGCTGGAGGAGATTCGCCAGCAATTGCTCGAAGGCGGGATGGCGGCAGATATGCCGGTGGCGATGATCGAAAACGCCTCACTGCCCCAACAGCGCGAATGCCGCAGTGAGCTGTCGCGGATGCATGAAGACGCACAGGCATTTGCCTTGAAGAGCCCGGCGATTCTGGTGATCGGCCATGTTGCGGCCGCCGAGCAGACGGCTTATGTCGCAGCCGCAGTCAGCGCCTGAGGCAAATTCCAGGCGAAAAAAAACCCGGCCGAAGCCGGGTTTTTTCTACATCTCAGTAATTACTGAGCGGTAGCTTCAACCGACGCTTCTACGCGACGGTTAACAGCACGACCAGCTTCAGTTGCGTTGTCAGCAACTGGGCGGGATTCGCCGTAACCTACCGCGGTGATGCGGCTAGGCTGAACGCCATCTTTAACCAGGACTTGCTTAACAGCGTCAGCACGACGCTGGGACAGCTTCTGGTTGTAGGCGTCTGGACCTACGGAGTCAGTGTGACCAGCAACTTCTACGTTGGTAGCTGGGTACTGAGCCATGAAGTCGGCCAGGTTTTTCACGTCGCCGTAGCTGTTAGGCTTAACAACGGCCTTGTCGAAGTCGAACTTAACGTCCAGCTCAACACGAACAACCTGGGCAACTGGAGCTTCTGGCTCTGGAGTTGGCTCTGGAGCTGGTGCTGGGGTAGGAGCTGGAGCAGCTGCGCCAGCGTTACCGCCGAAGTTCACGCCCAGGCCAACCAGTGCGGAGTAGTCCCACTTGCCGTTGTCCAGACCGTAGTCAGCTTCAACACCGGCACGAGCGTACAGGTTGTTGGTGAAGTAGTACTTCACGCCGGTACCAACGGTAGCGAAGGTAGTCTGGTCGCGACCGCTGTGGCCGTCAGCCTGGACGTTGGTACGGCTCTGGTGACCGAAGCCGCCTTCTACGTATGGACGCAGGCTGTCTACGCCAGCTTGACCGAAGTGATACTGGGCAACCAGGCTGCCGGTATCGCCTTTGATCTTCTGGTTACCAGTACCGTCGTTCGAACGGGTGTGGTTGGTCTTGTCGTAGGACAGGTTCAAGGACAGGTCGTCGGTCAGGAAGTAACCGATGCGAGCGCCAGGATTGAAGCCGTCTTCGATGTGCTTGACGCTATCGTTGTACTGCTTCTTGTAGAACAGCTCGCCTTCAACTGCGCCTTGGCCTTGTGCCAGAACGCCGAAAGAAGTAGCGGCAATAAGAGAACCAATGGCCAAGCCCAAGGTGTTTTTCAGTTTCATCCGTTAAATCCCCATCTGGTGATTGTAAAGCAGTCCCACAAACCGGGGGACAACTCGGCGACAAGTCTAACAGAACTTGCCTACACGTAAGAGATATTTGCCACGCACTAAGTTTCAGTCTCGCCCGCAAATTTCTCACGTAATTTATCTAGAGCACGCTTGTAACGCATTTTTGTAGCACTCAAACCCATGTGCATGATGTCAGCGATTTCCTGGAACTCCAGCTCTGCGACAAATCGTAGCACCAGAATTTCCCGGTCAATCGGGTTCACATACACCAGCCAGCGATCGAGTCCGCCCTTTTCCTCGGGTGCCGGCGCCTTTTCTTCAGACGCCTCCTCAAGGGGGTCCAGACTCAAGGCGTCCATCAAGCGACGCTTTCGCCGTTCCTTCCGATACTGCGTGATGCACTCGTTGTAGGTGATGCTGTACAGCCACGTCTTGAACTTCGATTTGCCCTCGAAGTTCTTCAGGCCGTACAGCACCTTGAGCATCACTTCCTGACAGACATCATCCGCATCTCTATCGTTCCCTAAATACCTTGAACAAACGTTGAACAGAGTGCGTTGATATCTGCGCATCAATTCTTCATACGCGCGAGTTACGTGAAACAGCTCCGTGTGCGAGCGCGCGACCAACTCCTCATCAGAGAGCTCACGGGGGTCATAGCGCGTGGACAGCGTTTGGGCTTTATTCAAAACAAGTCGTGCCGACAGTCAGGTCAATGTCCGCTACAGCCCGGTCAGCCGGGCTTGCGGCGGCGTACATTAGCAGGGTTTACCGGGTTAGCGGCTACTGACCTGCTGCTCGAGGAGAATCCGATTGGACAGCGACACCAGGTCGCCGTCATCGGTCAGCACCGTCGTCTTGACTGTGCCGATCTCCTCGATTTGCCCTTCGACCTCGCCCACACGCACCTGTTGCCCAACCTGATACAACTCACGCACATAGATTCCCGCGAGAATCTGGCCGGCAATTTCCCGGCTTCCCAAGCCCATGGCCAGCGCAACGGCCAGACCAACGGTAATCAAAACGATGACGATCACGTGGTTGAGCAGGTCAGTCTTGACCTCCAACTGGCTGATCGCGACCGAAATACTGATGATGATCACCAACCCCTGGGCGATGCGCCCCAGGCCAGCGGCATAATCCAACCCCACCCCTTCAGCGGCGCCGCGCACCAGCCCATTGGCCAGTTGAGCAAGCAAAACGCCTACGAGAAGCACCAGCGCGCCGCCGAAAACCTTCGGTAAATACAGCGCCAGCATGTCGAGCGTAGCTGAAACTCGCTCAAGTCCAAGGGATTGCGCCGCAGAAACCAGAAAAATCAGCAAAACAAACCAATAGACGATCTTGCCGATCAACGTGGAGATCGGCACCTGCAACCCGGCGCGGCCCAGCAGCTTGGTCAGGCCGGTGCCGGCCATCAGGCGGTCAAGGCCCAGTTTCGCGAGCAATTTGGACAGCAGGGTGTCGAGCAGCTTGGCCACGACAAAGCCCAGCAACACCAGGACCAGGGCACCAAACAGGTTGGGGATGAAATTCGCCACCTTGGTCCACAATGCGGTCATCGCGGTGACCAGGCTCTGGGTCCAGAGATCAAGTTCCATATTCAATCAGCCTTATCAGCAGTGCGAGCAAGAGGTTTACGACGGGAAACCGGAGACACGTGGGCCGAACCGTTGTTCAGGGCCATCATCAACGCCGGCATCCAGCGGCCGAGCAGACCGAACAGGTCACCCGCGCCCACCTGACGGTTAGCGGTTTTCAATACGCGGCCCAGGCAGGCATCGTCGTCACGGTTGGACGGCGAGGCATTGAGCATGTCACGCAAAGACTGTTCGAACGGATCGTGCATAAAGACCTCTCGCAAGTGTTTTAAAAGACGAGGGTAAAATTCCTGGGGTCACATAGGCCCCTTCCTACGTTCAGGTCATATTCAGCTCAAACCCAGCGCAATCGTCGAAACAGCCACCATTGTCCGAGTGCCACCGAGACCATCAACAGGCATGCAATCACGAATCCGTAGGGGCTGGCAGAGAACGGTATGCCCCCCACATTTATACCCAGCAAACCGGTCAGGAAACTCATCGGCAGGAAGATTCCCGTGATGATCCCGAAGCGGTACATGGTGCGGTTCATGCGTACGCTCAAGCGTCGGTCTTCGGCCTCAAGCACAAGCCCCACGCGCTCCCGGGTCAATTCGAGTTCTTCCAGGTAGCGGGTCAGGCTGTTGTTCAATTCGTTCCAATAGTCGGCATCGTCGTCACAGAACCACGGCAATTTTATCCGCGTGAGCTGGGCAAAAATATCCCGCTGCGGCGACAGGAAACGCTTTAGCCCGGCCGCTCGGCGACGGATCTGCAAAACACTGCCATGTTCAGGTGTATACCGTTCGTCGGTATCGAGTTTTTCTTCCTCCGCATCGACGATTTCCGACAAATCCGTGACCAGATCCTGGACCTTGTTGGTCAGGTACTGCGCCATATAAAGGATGAGCTCCGAAGCGGTTTTCGGCCCCTTGCCATCCGCCAACTGCACCAGCAGTTCATCGGTGGCGCGCAACGGGCGCAGACGCAGGGAGATCACACGGCTGGCGGCAGCGAAGATACGTACCGAGACCATGTCTTCCGGCTCGGCCCCCGGGTTGAGGTTGACCCCGCGCAGGAACAGCAGCAACTCGGCATCCGGCAGCGGCAACAGGCGTGGGCGGGTGTTCTCCTCCAGCAGCAGGTCACAGGCGAATTCGCTCAAGCCACTGGATTTGCGCAGCCAGGTCTGGGTCTGGGGATGGCTGCGATCCCAGTGCAGCCACAGGCTTTCCTGGGGCTGCAGTTGCAAGTCGTCGAGCTCAGTCCGGGCAATCGAACGCGCACCGCCTTTACCGTCCAGCACCAGGGCATGCACCAGCCCCCACTGCGCGTTTTCTTCCTCGAACATCCTCACCCCTGTCGGTTATTGCGGTTTATTCAGGCATCTGCAGCGGGCTTGGCGAGACGATCACGCCATTATTGTCGGCGTAGATGTACTCACCCGGGCGGAACGTCACACCCGCGAATGTCACCACGACGTTCAGGTCGCCGATCCCGCGCTTATCGGTTTTCATCGGATGACTGGCCAGCGCCTGTACCCCAAGGTCGGTCTGGGCGATCACATCGACGTCACGGATGCAGCCATAGATCACCAACCCTTCCCAACCGTTTTTCGCGGCTTTCTCGGCGATCATGTCGCCCAGCAACGCGCGCCGCAGGGAACCACCACCGTCGACCACCAGCACCTTGCCGGCGCCCGGCTGGTCGGCCTGCTCCTTGACGAGGGAGTTATCTTCGAAACATTTGATGGTGACAATCTCGCCGCCGAAGGAATCTCGGCCACCGAAGTTGCTGAACATCGGCTCGACTACCTGCACCAGGTCCGGGTAGGCGTCGCACAGGTCGGGGGTCACGTAATGGTTCATTGAAAAATTCCTTTCCGCCAAAGAAGTGTCTTTCGAAAGAAGCACCAGCCGGAGCCGGTGCGCAACATCCCATCCGCTTCGTCGTAACGCAATAACCACTGCGCGACTGAATATGACCAGAAGCGTTTAACGCGTCATATATTAGCCGCAACCACACACGAGCGAAACGCCCTTGGCAGAGCCCTGGGTCAAACTACGACCAATGCCTCGGGCTTGGCAGCCAATAAAGGTGCCAGCGGGTCGTTCAACCATTGCTCAACCAGCGGCCAGACCTCGGCCTGGGCGGCCTTGCTGACGAGCATTTCCACATGCCCGAAATCACCGCTGAACCCTTGCTGGCGCCCCAGGCACAGGTACTGACGGTGCTCGGAGCCGATCTGCTCGAACAGCTTACGGCACGCCCAGTCCGGATCCTGCCGATCGCCCGCCGCGCTGACGGCCAACAGCGGCACATCGACGTCCGCCAGGCCTTTCCACCAATCGCGCTTACCTTCGCCAAAGCGACCGAACAGGCCATTCCAGCGCATGGCTTCGATCAGCACGCCCGCCGGTTCGTCCTCCGGGCCCCGCTTGAGCCGCGAGCCGGACACTGCGCCGAAACGCTTCAACAGCAGACGGCCGGTCCACTCCACCGGGGGAAGTTTCAAGGGCCAGTGGCTGCGACTGACCTGACAGCCAAACAGCGCCACCGAGGCCACTGCCGGCGCCCCCAGGTGCTGCCCACCCAGGGCCGCCGCCAGGGTTGTAGCGCCGAGAGAATGACCCATCCAATGGGGAATCTGCGCACTTTGCTCACGCACAAAGGCGCCAATGGCCGGCAGATCGTAACGCGCGTAGTCGGCGACGCGGTTGCGGGCGTAGCCCTGGTTGCGCCGGGACAGCCCATGACCGCGCATTTCCGGGATCCACACATCGAACCCCTGGCGGGCCAGGTAGGCGCCCAGGCCGATCCCCTTGGGCGAATACCAGAAACGCCGGTTGGAAAAACTGCCGTGCAACAAAATAACCGGGATGCCCCGGTTTTCCGGGACATCGGCCAGGCCCAAACGGGTCACCGCCAGCTCGACGGTACCGTCGGGGCTGTTACCGGGCTTGAGGCGATACACGTCTTCACTCAGGTCGCCACGACGCTCAGCGCTGATCAGGGCGACAGGAAACAGGTTGCTGCTGCTTTGCATAATGCTCTTGCACAAAAAAGGGCGACGTCCGCAAGGATTCCGCCCTGTACAGATAAGAATGCCGGTCACCCTGACGGGGGACCGGCACTTTTGACATGGCGACCTCAGGCGGACGCTTGGCCTTCCGCCAGGAAGAACCAGGTTTCCAGCACGGAGTCAGGGTTCAGCGAGACGCTTTCGATACCCTGCTCCATCAGCCATTTGGCCAGGTCTGGGTGATCGGAAGGGCCCTGGCCGCAGATACCGATGTACTTGCCGGCCTTGTTGCACGCCTGGATGGCGTTGGCCAGCAGCTTCTTGACCGCAGGGTTACGCTCGTCGAACAGGTGGGCGATGATCCCGGAATCGCGGTCCAGGCCCAGGGTGAGCTGGGTCAGGTCGTTGGAACCGATGGAGAAGCCGTCGAAGAACTCCAGGAACTCTTCGGCGAGGATGGCGTTGGACGGCAGTTCGCACATCATGATCACGCGCAGGCCATTTTCGCCGCGGGACAGGCCGTTTTCGGCCAGCAGGTCGACGACCTGGCTCGCTTCGCCCAGGGTACGGACGAACGGCACCATGATCTCGACGTTGGTCAGGCCCATCTCGTTGCGCACACGCTTGAGGGCGCGGCACTCAAGCTCGAAGCAGTCACGGAACGCTTCGCTGATGTAACGCGAGGCGCCACGGAAGCCCAGCATCGGGTTCTCTTCTTCCGGCTCATAGAGCTTGCCGCCGATCAGGTTGGCGTATTCGTTGGACTTGAAGTCCGACAGGCGCACGATGACCTTTTTCGGGTAGAACGCCGCCGCCAGGGTGCTGATGCCTTCCACCAGCTTCTCGACGTAGAAGCCCACCGGGTCGTCGTAGCCGGCGATGCGCTTGTCCACGCTTTCCTTGATGTCCAGCGGCAGGCCGTCGTAGTTCAACAGGGCCTTGGGGTGCACACCGATCATGCGGTTGATGATGAACTCCAGGCGGGCCAGGCCCACACCGGCGTTCGGCAACTGCGCGAAGTCGAAGGCACGGTCCGGGTTGCCGACGTTCATCATGATCTTGAACGGCAGGTCGGGCATGGCGTCGATGGAGTTTTGCTTGATGTCGAAGCCCAGCTCGCCTTCAAAGATGAAGCCGGTGTCGCCTTCGGCACAGGACACGGTCACGCCCTGGCCGTCCTTGAGCAGTTGGGTGGCGTTGCCGCAACCGACCACTGCCGGGATCCCCAGTTCGCGCGCGATGATCGCCGCATGGCAGGTACGCCCGCCACGGTTGGTCACGATAGCGCTGGCACGCTTCATCACCGGTTCCCAGTCCGGGTCGGTCATGTCGGAAACCAATACGTCGCCAGGCTGGACTTTGTCCATCTCGGACACGTCCTTGATGATCCGCACCTTGCCGGCGCCGATGCGCTGGCCGATGGCACGGCCTTCCACCAGCACGGTGCCGGTTTCTTTCAGCAGGTAGCGTTCCATGACGTTGGCCGAGGTACGGCTCTTCACGGTTTCCGGGCGGGCCTGCACGATGTACAGCTTGCCGTCGTCACCGTCCTTGGCCCATTCGATGTCCATCGGGCACTGGTAGTGCTTTTCGATGATCATCGCTTGCTTGGCCAACTCGCTGACTTCCGCGTCGCTCAGGCAGAAGCGCGCGCGCTCGGCCTTGTCGACGTCCACGGTTTTCACCGAACGACCGGCCTTGGCCTCGTCGCCGTAGATCATCTTGATGGCCTTGCTGCCCAGGTTGCGGCGCAGGATGGCCGGGCGGCCGGCTTCAAGGGTGTGCTTGTGCACGTAGAATTCGTCGGGGTTGACCGCGCCTTGTACAACGGTTTCGCCCAGGCCGTAGGCGCCGGTGATAAACACCACGTCACGGAAGCCCGACTCGGTGTCGAGGGTGAACATCACGCCGGCGGTGCCGGTTTCCGAACGCACCATGCGCTGCACGCCAGCGGACAGGGCCACCAGCTTGTGGTCGAAACCCTGGTGTACACGGTAGGAAATGGCACGGTCGTTGAACAGCGAGGCAAACACTTCCTTGGCGGCACGGATCACGTTTTCCACGCCGCGGATGTTAAGGAAGGTCTCTTGCTGGCCGGCGAAGGAGGCGTCGGGCAGGTCTTCGGCGGTGGCCGAGGAGCGCACGGCGACGGCCATGTCCGGGTTGCCGGCCGACAGGGTGGCGAAGGCGGTGCGGATTTCTTCGTTGAGCTTCTCGGGGAACTCGGCTTCCATGATCCATTGGCGGATCTGGGCACCGGTTTTGGCCAGGGCGTTGACGTCATCGACGTCCAGGGCATCCAGCGCGGCGTGGATCTGAGCGTTGAGGCCGCTCAGTTCGAGGAAATCGCGGTAGGCCTGGGCCGTGGTGGCGAAACCACCCGGCACCGACACACCTGCGCCTGCAAGATTACTGATCATCTCGCCGAGGGATGCGTTCTTGCCCCCTACGTGCTCTACATCATGGACGCCGAGCTTATCGAGGGAAACTACGTACTCTACCAAGGTGATCTCTCCACTAACTGTGTTGGAAAAGCTCAGGACGCCGGCTGCTCGTAGGAGCGATTACCCGCGTTTGTGGCCTGGACCTGGAAAATAAGTGAGAATGCGGCCCACTATGGGACGGCAAAATCGCGCCTATCATATCCAAGATTCGTCATCAGCTTAAGGCCCAGGGCTCAAATGAAACGATCTGCTTTCTTTATCTCCGACGGCACCGGCATTACCGCCGAAACCCTGGGTCAGAGCCTGCTCGCGCAGTTCGAAAACAATACCTTCGCCAAATTCACGCGGCCCTATATCGACAGCGTGGATAAAGCGCGGGCCATGGTACAACAAATCAATCTGGCGGCTGAAAAAGACGGCTTTCGGCCGATCATTTTCGACACCATCGTCAATCAAGACATCCGTGAGATTCTCGCAACGTCGAATGGTTTCATGATCGACATTTTCTCGACGTTCCTGGCGCCGCTGGAGCAGGAGTTGAGCGAACACTCCTCCTATTCGGTCGGAAAGTCCCATTCCATTGGGCACAACTCCAATTATATGGAGCGTATCGAGGCGGTGAACTTCGCCCTCGACAACGACGACGGCGCCCGCACTCACTACTACGACAAGGCCGATCTGATCCTGGTCGGCGTGTCGCGCTGCGGCAAAACGCCCACCTGTCTGTACATGGCCATGCAATTCGGCATCCGTGCGGCCAACTACCCGCTGACCGAAGACGACATGGAGCACCTGACGCTGCCCGCCGCGCTGCGCGCACATTCGCACAAGCTGTTCGGCCTGACCATCGACCCGGACCGTCTCACCGCCATCCGCAACGAGCGCAAGCCCAACAGCCGCTACTCCAGCTATGCCCAGTGCGAGTTCGAAGTGCGCGAAGTAGAAAATCTGTTCCGTCGCGAGAACATTGCGCATATCAATTCCACGCATTTTTCGGTGGAAGAGATTTCGGCGAAGATTCTGGTGGAGAAAGGTGTGGAGCGGCGCTTCAAATAATGCCTTGAGACACTGTTTTACTGTGGCGAGCGGGCTTGCCCCGCGCTGGGCTGCGCAGCAGCCCTAAACCAGTCACCGAGAACTGGCTGACACACCGCATTTATCTTGATTGGGGCTGCTTCGCAGCCCAACGCGGGGCAAGCCCGCTCACCACAACGAGCCTGCTCACAGCATGGACGTCCACTCGCTATAGGTGAAACCGCCCTCCCCCTTGCCCCAACGCCGTCGCCAACGCATCAAACCCCGCCCGCAACAACTGATCATCCCCCGAGGTATTGCAGATACTCGCCCGAATGAACTGCGGCACCGCCGTCTGCCCCACGGCAAACGCCTCGGCGGTGGCGATCAGGTAATTATTCTGCTTGAGCTCCGCCTCGATTTCCGACGCGCGCCAGGGCTCCGGCACCTCGATCCAGAAGTGCGGGCTGTTCAGGTGGGTGCGGTACGCCAGGCCGGCCAACAGGTCCTGCACCAGGGTCTTGCGGCGGCTGATCTCGTTGATCTGTTGGCGCAGCAGGTATTCCGCCGTGCCGTTTTCGATCCACTGCGTCGCCAGTTCCAGGGTCACCGGCGTGGCCATCCAGCAGGTGGAGCGCAACGCCGCCGAGATACGGCTGACCAGCGCCGGGGGCGCATGCACATAGCCCACACGCAGCCCGGCAGACACGGCCTTGCTCAGGCTGCTGATCAAAATCGTACGTTCGGGGGCAAAATGGCTGAGGGGCGGTGGACGGTCTTCAACCAACACGCCGTGGGCTTCGTCCTCAAGAATCAGCAGATTATGTTCCCGGCACACCTTCACCAGGGCTTCGCGGCGCGCCACGGATAACACCGCCGTGGTCGGGTTCTGGATGGTCGGCGTGCAATACAACGCTGAAACCCGGTGATTACGACAGACTTCATCCAGCGCGCTCGGCAGCACGCCTTCTTCGTCCATCTCCAGGCCGATCAGGCGGATACCCAGCATGCGAGCCGCGGTGATCAACCCCGGGTAAGTCAATTGTTCGGTGACCACCGTATCGCCGGCGCGCAACAGGGCCATCATCGCGCACAGCAGGCCATGCTGGCCGCCGTTGACGCAGATCACCTGCTCGGGGATCGGATGAAAATCACGCTGCACCAGCCACTGCGCGCCCGCGTCGCGATAACGCGGCAGGCCGGCATCGGGGGTGTAGGCGCTGATGTCCTGGAGGAACTTGGCGTTGGTCGAGAGGGTTTGGAAGCTCTGTGCCAGGAAGGTGGTTTCCTGACCCGGGATATGCATGTTGCGACTCATGTCGAAGTACTGGCGCGGCTCCTCGCTGAAGTTACGAAAGCCTTCATCACGCTGGCGCTCCATCCCACGCTTGCGGACGAAAGTGCCGTCACCCACTCGCGCTACTACCAAACCCAGACGCTCCAGCTCACCGTAGGCCCGGCTGATGGTGCCGATGGTCACCCCCAGATTGTCGGAAAGCACCCGATGAGGCGGCAGTTTTCGTCCCGGCTCAATCAAGCCTTCGAGGATGCCCCGTTCCATGACATCGGACAGGCGCTTGTACTTCACGCCCTGCCCGTTGGACAACCCCTCACGCATAATTGACACCATGTCAATATTTGTTTTGACAGCCATCTTTCGCCCTAATAGTGTGCTTTTACGGGTTCAATCGCCGAATTTCATAACTCATTACAAGTTCAATATAGAGTTCAATTCAGGCTCAGGGAAGCAATAAACGATGCCAATGTCCGCCGTTCTCGAAAACACCGCCAAAACCAAAACGCAAAAACAGTGGCTGGCCGGGCTGGTGACCAGCGTGATGTTCCTGATCGTGTGCCTGAGCTGGGGCACCACGTGGCTGGGGATCAAGATCGCCGTGGAGAGCGTGCCGCCGCTGACGTCCGCCGGCCTGCGCTTCCTGATCGCCTTCCCGCTGTTCCTGTGCTTTGCCAAGGTGCGCCGCGAGCCCATCCTGTTTCCCCGCGAGAGCCGCTGGTTCTTCGTGTTCGTGACCCTGTCCTACTTCAGCGTGCCCTACTACCTGCTCAACTACGGCGAGATGCATGTGTCATCCGGTCTCACCGCCCTGCTGTTCAGTTGCATGCCGGTATTCATCCTGATTTTCTCCGCGTTGTTCCTGCGCGAGCGCATCTACTTTTCCCAGGTGGTCGGCATCGGTATCGGCTTCGGCAGCCTCTACATGATCATCAGGAGCCAGGGCCTGCACCTGGACCACGCCGAGTTCCTGGGGGTACTGGCGATCCTGGCGGCCGCGATCATGCACGCCTTGTGCTACGTCATCACCAAGCAAAAAGGCAGCGCCATCAGCGTGATCACCTACAACACCCTGCCCATCGGCATTGCCGGGCTGATGCTGTTCGTGGCCGGGTTGTGGTTTGAAACACCGACCTTCGAAGCCATCACCCTGCGCTCCTGGAGCGCGCTGTTCTACCTGGGGCTGGTGGCCTCGGTGGGTGGGTTCATCGTGTATTTCATGCTGCTCAAGCGCTTGAGCCCGATCATCCTGTCGTTCGTGTTCATCATCTTCCCGGTGTTCGCGGTGATCATCGGCGCCTGGTACGAAGGCGTGGCGATTTCCCGCGACCTGATGCTGTATTCGGCCATCCTGCTGGCCGGCTTTGCGATCACCAAATTGCCCATTGAAAAACTCCTGGCCAAGAAAAATTGACCCGCCATCAACGCGAGAGAAACATGGACGTCCTCCGCCCAAAAGCCCTGGAACAGATCTACGCCCACGCCAGCCGCAGCTACCCCGAGGAATGCTGCGGCTTTGTCTTCGCCGACGGCAGCGTGTACCTGGGCAGCAACATCCAGAACGAACTGCACCGCAAAAACCCCGAGATGTACCCGCGCAGCGCGGCCAATGGCTACACCTTCTCGGTGGCCGACACCCTGCTGATGAACAAGGCTTTTCGCAGCGACAACCCGGTGGTGGTGATCTACCACTCCCACCCGGATGTCGGCGCCTATTTCAGCGATGAAGACCAGGACAAGGCCCTGTTCATGGGCGAGCCGATCTACCCCGTCAGTTACCTGGTGGTCGACGTTCGCCAGGGCCAGGCCCTGGGTTCAAAACTGTTTGCCTGGGATGGCGAGCATTTCACCCTTAATCCCTTCAACGACCTGCACACGGAGTTGTCCATGAACGCTGTCTCTTTCCCCGACATTCTGGTTCGCGTGGCCAAGCTGCCGGAATCGACCCTCGAGGGCGCCGGATCGACATTGCGCGAAGTCATTGAAAACCTCTGCAGCAGCCACCCGCAGTTGCGCGCCCATCTGTTTCACGAAAAGAACAACCAGCTCAAGGAACACTTCCTGTTCACCGCCGAGGAAGAGCTGATCGGCGCCGATGACCGGCTGCCGGAAAAAGCCCGCATCGAAGTGCTGCTCGCCACCTCCGGCGGTATGGACGTCGACAGCCTCAGCAACGAGGAAGTGCAACGTTACGTGCGCCATATCACCCTGCCCGGCGTCGGCCGCGAAGGCCAGTTGAACCTCAAGAAAGCCAAGGTCCTGATCATCGGCACCGGCGGCCTGGGCTCGCCCATCAGCCTGTACCTGGCAGCGGCCGGTGTCGGTACCCTGGGGCTGGTGGATTTCGACGTGGTGGAAAGCAGCAACCTGCAACGCCAGATCGTCCACGGCAACAGCACCCTGGGCATGCCCAAGGTCGACTCGGCCAAGCAGCGCTTGCAGGACCTCAACCGCCATATCCAGATCAACGCCCACGACACCGCCCTGAGCGCCGACAACGCCCTGGAACTGGTGGGCGCCTATGACCTGGTCATCGACGGCACCGACAATTTCGACACCCGCTACCAGGTCAACGACGCTTGCGTGCAACTGGGCAAACCCCTGGTGTACGGCGCCATCTACCGCTTCGATGGGCAGATCAGCGTGCTCAACTACCAAGGCGGGCCGTGCTACCGCTGCCTGTTCCCCAGCGCACCGCCCGCGGAACTGGCGCCCAATTGCAGCGCCGGAGGGGTGATCGGCGTGCTTCCCGGGGTGGTCGGGATGATCCAGGCCACCGAGGCGATCAAACTGTTGATCGGCATTGGCGAGCCCCTGTCCGGCCGCCTGATGCGCTTCGATGCACTGGCGATGAAGTTCAGCGAAATCCGTTTCAAGCGCCGTGCCGACTGCCCGTGCTGCTCCGACCTGCGCCACAGCGAAACCCTGGCGCCAGCCGTCTGTGCGGACGCAGTGCCCAGCCAACCGTCCCTGGCCGAAGAGCGCTATATCAAGCCGCGCGGACTCAAGCAGGTACTCGAACACCCCAGCAGCGCCGACGTGCTGCTGGATGTGCGCGACGCCAGCGAACTGGAGGTGTGCAAATTACCGGGGGTGGTGCATATCCCCCTGGCCGAGCTGGATGGCCAACTCGGGCGCCTCAGCCGCGACAACACCCATTACCTGATCTGCTACGCCGGCACCCGCGCCGAGCAAGCGGCCAGCACCCTGCTGGCGGCGGGTTTCGCCAACACCAAAGTCCTGCAAGGCGGCATGAAACACTGGGTTCGCGACGTCGAACCCGACATGCCGTTGTACTGACCCGGGGGCTGACCGATGCTGCATAACTCTATCCTCGACGCCATCGGCCATACGCCGATCGTCCGCCTGGCGCAGTTTTCCGAAGACCTTGGCATCGAGGTCTACGCCAAGCTCGAATCCCTCAACCCGGGGGGCAGCCACAAGGCGCGCATCGCCCTCGGCATGATCCTCGACGCCGAGCGGCGCGGCGTGCTGATCCGTGACGCCGGGCAAACCATCATCGAACCCAGCGGCGGCAATACCGGTATCGGCCTGGTGATGGCCGGCAACGTGCTGGGCTACAAGGTGGTGCTGGTGATCCCGGACAACTACAGCCCCGAAAAGCAGAAGCTGCTGCGCCTGTACGGCGCCAAGGTGGTGCTCTCCGACAGCCGCCTCGGCAACAATTCCCACGGTGAAAAATGCATGGAGTTGCAGCTGGAAAACCCCAGCTACGTGATGCTCAACCAGCAACGCAACGGCGCCAACCCGCAAACTCACCGTGACACCACCGCGCCGGAAATCCTCCGCGCCTTCGGTGATCGCCGTGTTGACTATTTCGTCAGCGGCATCGGCACCGGCGGCCATATCACCGGTATCGGCGAAACCCTCAAGGCCGCCTGGCCAGCCCTGCGCGTGATGGGCGTGGAGCCCGAAGAATGCGACCTGCTGAAGAACCAGCACGCGCCGCACCATATCCAGGGCCTGTCCATCGGCCTGATCCCGAGCATCCTCAACCTGGAGGTGATCGACGGCATGCTCAAGGTCTCGCGCCAGGACTGCATCGACATGATGAAACGCATCATGCGCACCGACGCCATCAGCCTGGGCCTGTCCTCCGCCGCCAACATGGTGGCCATCGCCAGGCTCGCCCCCGAATTGCCGCCCGAAACGGTGGTGTTGACCATGGTCTACGACAATGCCGACAGCTACCTGCCCAGTTTCGAATAACGGGTTTTCCAACCAGCCAGAATGCGGGGGTGCCTCCATGGGCGGCTTTATCGACATGCAACAGTTGCACGATGAGTTGCTCACCCAGCTCATCAAGACCCTCACCCCCATGCAGATGAAACAGCTGGAGCCGCACCTCGCGCCGCTGATCCAGAATGCCGCCCAGGCGGTGGCCGAGGACTTGATCGCCTATGCCTATCGCGACCCGGCATCCCGTGGCCGCGGCGAACTGATCCTGGAGTCCTACGCCTCGTTCAAGGCGGTGCTCTATTACCGGCTTGCGCATCAGGTGTGGAATTTCCCCGACCAGACCAACGGCGTGTTTTCACGCATCGCCCTCAAGCTGAGCAACCAGGGCAAGGTCCTGTCCGGGGCCGAAATCCACCCGGCGGCGCGTATCGGCCGGCGCTTTGTGCTCGACCACGGCTACGGCACGGTAATCGGCGAGACCTGCGAGATCGGCAACGATTGCTACATCCTCTGCGGCGTGACCCTGGGTGCCCGCGGCATCGCCAACAATCCCGATGGCAAGCGCCATCCGCGCCTGGGCAACAACGTCGAGGTCGGTTCCGGCGCCCGGGTGCTGGGCTATGTGCTGATCGGCGACAACGTGTTTATCAGCCCTTCCTGTGTGATCACCCAGGACGTACCCGCCGGCACCAAGGTGAAGGTGGTGAACCAGATCCAACTGCAAAAAAACGATGAATCGGACCACAGCAACTACCTCGGGGCCTTCGCCCTGGATGAGCGCCTGCACGTGGTCGGCGAGGTAAATGCCAGCCACAAGGTCACGGTGCTGGACGCCGACTTTCATCCGTTGCAAGGCCTGATGCTGGAGCCAACGGTGAAGGAACGTCACCACCTGCAATTCAGGCTGCACCGCCTCGAATCCGGCAACTACCTGCCGGGCCTGCCGCTGAACCTGAAAGTCTGCGGGCCGGAATTCGAAATCACCCTGCTCTCCCCCCCTGGCTTGAGCGCGATGGTGCGCCACCTGCTGCAGGCCAGCCCACTGATCGTCGGAGGTTGAACATGTCCGTGCACACCATGGAAACCCTGGCGCTGTTTGACAGCGCGCCCTACCAGAACGCATTCAGCGCCCGGGTGATTGCCGTCAGCGAACACGGCATCGCCCTGGAGCACACCCTGTTCTACCCCACCGGCGGCGGCCAACCCGGCGATACCGGCCACCTGACCCTGGCGGACGGTACCCGGGTCGACGTGACCGGCACGGTGCGCGACCCGGTGCTGCGTTCGATCATCTGGCACCAGGTGGAACACTGCCCCGAGCAACTGGTCGCCGGCGTGCTGGTGGACGCTGGCCTGGATTGGGAGCGACGCTACCAGCACATGAAAATGCACACCTGCCTGCACCTGCTGTGCTCGCTCATCGACGCACCAGTGACCGGTTGCAGCATCAGTGCCGACAAAGGCCGCCTGGATTTCGACCTGCCGGAAATGACCCTCGACAAGGACAGCATCACCCGTGACCTCAATGCGCTGATCGAACAGGCCCACGAGGTGAAGACCCTGTCGATGCCGGCTTCGGAGTACGCCACCCTGCTGCAGATCACCCGCACCCAGGCGGTTGCGCCGCCGGTGATCCAGGGTTCGGTACGGGTGATTGAAATCGGCGGGATCGATATCCAGCCATGCGGCGGTACCCATGTGCTCAACACCGAGGAAATCGGCCGGGTGTTCTGCGAGAAGATCGAGAAGAAGAGCAAGCACAACCGCCGGGTGATCCTGCGGTTTGAGTGAACGCAACAACTGTGGGAGGGGCTTGCCTCTCCCACATTTTTAGTTTTGCGGCGCCTGCTAGATGACGAACAGGTCCACGAAACGATTGACCGGCGTGGCCTCGAGCTTCGCCTGGTCCGTGCACAACGCAAAGATCTCGGCACTGCGCTGGGCGGTAAAGCGCGTGGCCAGGTTGGCCTTGAACTTGTCTTCCAGCAACGCAATGCCCTCCACTCGACGACGGCGATGGCCGATCGGGTATTCCACCGCCACTGGCTCGGTGCTGGAGCCATCCTTGAAGAACACCTGCACGGCATTGGCGATGGAACGCTTGTCGGCTTCCAGGTATTCACGGCTGTAGCGTGGGTCTTCGACGATGACCATCTTGTCGCGCAACTGATCAATGATCGGGTGAGCGGCGTGGAATGCATCCTCGTAGTGCTCGGCCACCAGGTTGCCGAATGCCAGGGGCACGGCGGTCATGTATTGCAGGCAATGGTCACGGTCGGCCGCATTGGCCAGTGGCCCGGCCTTGGAGATGATGCGAATCGCCGACTCATGGGTGGTGATCACGATGCGCTCGATGTCGTGCAGGCGATCCTTGACCAACGGATGCAAGGTCACCGCGGCTTCACAGGCGGTCTGCGCGTGGAACTCGGCGGGGAAGCTGATCTTGAACAACACGTTTTCCATCACGTAGGTGCCATACGGCTGGGACAGGCTGAACGCACGCTTGTCCTCGGGCTTGAGCGCCAGGTCGTTGTTGGTGTGGCTGAACAGCACGTCGTAGAAGCCCCATTGCGGCGCGCTCAGCACACCAGGGATGCCCATTTCGCCGCGCAGGGCTATATCCGCCAGGCGCACGCCGCGACTCGACGCATCCCCCGCCGCCCAGGATTTGCGCGAGCCGGCATTCGGCGCATGGCGATAAGTGCGCAGGGCCTGGCCATCGACGAAGGCGTGAGACAGCGCCGACAGCAACTGTTCGCGGTTGGCGCCCATCAGCTTGGCGGTAACCGCCGTGGAGGCGACTTTCACCAACAGCACATGGTCGAGGCCAACGCGGTTGAACGAGTTTTCCAGGGCAATCACACCCTGGATTTCGTGGGCCATGATCATCGCATCCAGCACCGCGCGCACGGTCAGCGGCGCGTCGCCATTGGCCACGCGCTGTTGCGACAGGTGATCCGCCACGGCAAGGATGCCGCCGAGGTTATCCGAGGGATGCCCCCACTCGGCGGCGAGCCAGGTGTCGTTGTAGTCGAGCCAGCGCACGATGCAGCCAATGTCCCAGGCCGCCTTGACCGGGTCCAGGCGAAACGAGGTGCCCGGCACCCGCGCGCCAAACGGCACCACCGTGCCTTCAACCATCGGCCCCAGGTGCTTGGTGCACTCGGGAAAACGCAGGGCCAGCAGGCCGCAACCGAGGGTGTCCATCAGGCAGTTGCGGGCGGTGTCCAAGGCGGCCTGGGACTCGATCCGGTAGTTGAGGACATAGTCGGCGATGTCCTGCAAAACCTGGTCGTAGTCGGGGCGGTTGTTCTGGTCGACGTTAGTGCTCATGGCAGATCTCCAAAGTGAGTTAGGGTTGTTGCATCCTCAGGGTCAGGGTTGATCGTTTCGCAGGTCTGAATGCCTGCTTATGACTGTGGGAGGGGGCTTGCCCCTCCCACAGGGGATTGGTGTTGGACTTTAGAAAGAGTCGCCGGGTACGCGGACGAAACCTTCCATCAACACCCGCGCACTGCGGCTCATGATGGCTTTCTTCACCACCCACTCACCGTCCACCTGGGTGGCTTCAGCCCCCACGCGCAAGGTGCCGGAGGGATGCCCGAAGCGCACGGCATTGCGCTCCACGCCGCCTGCAGCGAGGTTGACCAAAGTGCCGGAAATCGCCGCCGCCGTGCCGATCGCCACCGCCGCCGTGCCCATCATCGCGTGGTGCAGCTTGCCCATGGACAGGGCGCGCACCAGCAAATCCACATCGCCGGCCTTGATCGCCTTGCCACTGGACGCCACGTAGTCGGCAGGCTTGGCCACGAACGCCACCTTCGGCGTGTGCTGGCGCTGGGCCGCTTCGTCGAGGTGCTTGATCAGCCCCATGCGCAACGCGCCATAGGCCCGTACGGTCTCGAACATCGCCAAGGCCTTGGGGTCGCCGTTGATCGCGCCTTGCAGCTCGGTGCCGGTGTAACCGAGGTCTTCGGCGTTGATGAAAATCGTCGGGATGCCGGCGTTGATCAGCGTGGCCTTGAAGGTTCCGACACCCGGCACTTCCAGGTCGTCAACCAGGTTGCCGGTGGGGAACATCGAACCGCCGCCGCCCTCTTCTTCCGCCGCCGGGTCCATGAATTCCAGCTGCACTTCGGCCGCCGGGAAGGTCACGCCGTCCAGCTCGAAGTCGCCGGTTTCCTGCACCGCCCCGTCGGTGATCGGCACGCGGGCGATGATGGTCTTGCCGATATTGGCCTGCCAGACCCGCACCACGGCCACGCCGTTATGGGGCACGCGGGCCGCATCGACCAGCCCGGCGCTGATGGCGAACGAACCCACCGCCGCCGACAGGTTGCCGCAGTTGCCACTCCAGTCGACAAAGGGCTTGTCGATGGAGACCTGGCCAAACAGATAGTCCACGTCATGATCGGCGCGGGTGCTTTTGGCGAGGATCACGGTTTTGCTGGTGCTCGATGTGGCGCCGCCCATGCCGTCGATTTGCTTGTCGTAGGGATCGGGGCTGCCGATCACCCGTAGCAGCAAGGCATCCCGCGCCGCTCCCGGCACCTGCGCCGACTCGGGCAGGTCCTGGAGGCGGAAAAATACGCCCTTGCTGGTGCCGCCACGCATATAGGTGGCGGGGATCTTGATTTGCGCTGCGTGTGCCATGGTCATCCTCTTCAGGCGGTGGTCGCCGATTCCAGGAAATCCTGGGCAAAACGTTGCAACACGCCGCCCGCCTCGTAGATCGACACTTCTTCGGCGGTGTCCAGGCGGCACGTCACCGGCACCTCGACACGTTCGCCATCCTTGCGATTGATCACCAGCGTCAGCTGCGCACGCGGGGTGCGTTGGCCGATCACGTCGTAGGTTTCGCTGCCATCAATCTGCAAGGTGTGACGGTCGGTGCCCGGCAGGAACTCCAGGGGCAACACGCCCATGCCCACCAGGTTGGTGCGGTGGATGCGCTCGAAACCTTCGGCGGCAATCGCTTCCACACCCGCCAGGCGCACGCCCTTGGCCGCCCAGTCGCGGGACGAGCCCTGGCCGTAGTCGGCGCCGGCAATGATGATCAGCGGCTGCTTGCGCTCCATGTAGGTCTCGATGGCTTCCCACATGCGCGTGACCTGGCCTTCCGGTTCGATCCGCGCCAGGGAGCCCTGCTTGACCTTGCCGTTCTCCCGCACCATTTCGTTGAACAGTTTCGGGTTGGCGAACGTCGCGCGTTGTGCGGTCAGGTGGTCGCCACGGTGAGTGGCGTAGGAGTTGAAGTCGACTTCCGGCAGGCCCATTTTCGCCAGGTATTCGCCGGCGGCGCTGTCGAGCATGATCGCGTTGGACGGCGACAGGTGATCGGTAGTGATGTTGTCCGGCAGCACCGCCAGCGGGCGCATGCCCTTGAGCGGCCGCGCACCGGCCAGCGCGCCTTCCCAGTACGGTGGGCGGCGGATATAGGTGCTCTGCGGGCGCCAGTCGTACAACGGCGCGACTTTCGGGCCGGTGTCTTCGTGGATCGCGAACATCGGGATATACACCGCGCGGAACTGCTCCGGCTTGACCGAGGCCTTGACCACCGCGTCGATCTCTTCATCGCTCGGCCAGATGTCCTGCAGGCGGATTTCCTTGCCGTCGGCGTCGAGGCCGAGCACGTCCTTCTCGATGTCGAAACGGATGGTGCCGGCAATCGCATAGGCCACCACCAGCGGCGGCGAAGCCAGGAACGCCTGCTTGGCGTACGGGTGGATACGCCCGTCGAAGTTACGGTTACCCGAGAGCACGGCGGTGGCGTACAGGTCGCGGTCGATGATCTCTTGCTGGATCACCGGGTCGAGCGCGCCGGACATGCCGTTGCAGGTGGTGCAGGCAAACGCCACCACGCCAAAGCCGAGCTTTTCCAGCTCATGGCCCAGGCCGGCTTCTTCCAGGTACATGGCCACGGTTTTCGAACCCGGTGCCAGGGACGACTTGACCCAAGGTTTGCGCGTCAGCCCAAGCCTGTTGGCGTTGCGCGCCAGCAGCCCGGCGGCGATCACGTTGCGCGGGTTACTGGTGTTGGTGCAACTGGTGATGGCGGCAATGATCACCGCGCCGTCGGGCATTTGCCCCGGCACTTCATCCCACTGGCCGGAGATGCCCTTGGCGGCCAGGTCGCGGGTGGCGACTCGGGCGTGCGGGTTGCTCGGGCCTGCCATGTTGCGCACCACACTGGACAGGTCGAAGGTGAGGCCACGCTCGTATTGCGCGCCTTTGAGATCGTCTGCCCACAGGCCGGTGTGGCGGGCGTATTGCTCGACCAGGGCGACTTGCTCGTCTTCGCGGCCGGTGAGTTTCAGGTAGGCGATGGTCTGCTGGTCGATATAAAACATGGCCGCCGTGGCGCCGTATTCCGGGGCCATGTTGGAGATGGTCGCGCGGTCGCCGAGGGTCAGTTTGGACGCGCCTTCACCGAAGAATTCCAGCCAGGCGCCGACCACTTTCTGTTGGCGCAGGAACTCGGTCAGGGCCAGCACCATATCGGTGGCGGTGATGCCCGGCAGCAACTGGCCGGTCAATTCGACGCCGACGCTTTCCGGCAGGCGCATCCACGACGCGCGGCCGAGCATGACGCTTTCGGCTTCAAGGCCGCCGACGCCAATGGCGATCACGCCCAACGCATCGACGTGGGGGGTATGGCTGTCGGTGCCGACGCAGGTATCCGGGAAGGCCACACCGTCACGCACCTGGACCACCGGGGACATTTTCTCCAGGTTGATCTGGTGCATGATGCCGTTGCCCGGCGGGATCACGTCGACGTTCTTGAAGGCCTTTTTGGTCCACTCGATAAAGTGGAAGCGGTCTTCGTTGCGACGGTCTTCGATGGCGCGGTTTTTCTCGAACGCGTCCGGGTCGAAACCACCGGCTTCGACAGCCAGGGAGTGATCGACGATCAACTGGGTGGGGACCACCGGGTTGACCTGGGCCGGGTCGCCGCCTTGCAGGGCGATGGCATCACGCAGGCCGGCGAGGTCGACCAGGGCGGTCTGGCCGAGAATGTCGTGGCACACGACGCGGGCCGGGAACCAGGGGAAGTCGAGGTCGCGTTTGCGTTCGATCAACTGGCTCAGGGATGCGTTGAGGGTGGCCGGGTCGCAGCGGCGCACCAGGTTCTCGGCGAGCACACGAGAGGTGTAGGGCAACGTGGCATAGGCGCCGGGGCTGATTGCATCGACCGCCGCGCGGGCGTCGAAGTAATCCAGGCGGCTGCCGGGGAGTGGTTTGCGAAATTCAGTGTTCATCGTCAGGACTCGGTCACGGTGATTGCAAAAGGAAGACCTGGGCCGATCCGGAATTGAAATGCGATTCAAATGTGGGAGGGGCGGTGCGACGATTCGACTTGCCCCCGATAGCGGTGTGTCATTCAACACCTATGGCAACTGATAAACCGCCATCGGGGGCAAGCCCCCTCCCACACTGGGTCCGGTTTCCACTTCGGGATCGTCGGTGTTCCCATTCAGCGACGTTCGATTGGCACGAACTTGCGCTGTTCGACGCCGGTGTACTCGGCGCTTGGACGGATGATGCGGTTGTTGGCGCGCTGCTCAAATACGTGGGCCGCCCATCCTGTAAGCCGCGAGCAGACGAAGATCGGCGTGAACAGCTTGGTCGGGATGCCCATGAAGTGGTACGCCGAGGCATGGTAGAAATCGGCGTTGGGGAACAGTTTCTTCTGCTCCCACATGGTCTTGTCGATGGCTTCGGAGACCGGGAACAGCACGGTGTCGCCCACTTCGTCAGCGAGTTTTTTCGACCAGCCCTTGATCACTTCATTGCGCGGGTCGTTGTCTTTGTAGATCGCGTGGCCGAAGCCCATGATCTTGTCCTTGCGCGCCAGCATGCCGAGGGTGCCTTCGACCGCTTCGTCTGCCGAACCGAAACGCTCGATCATTTCCATCGCCGCTTCGTTGGCACCGCCGTGCAGCGGGCCGCGCAGGGAGCCGATGGCGGCGGTGACGCAGGAATACAGGTCGGACAATGTCGAGGCACACACCCGCGCGGTAAACGTCGAGGCGTTGAACTCGTGCTCGGCGTAGAGGATCAACGACACGTTCATGACTTTTTCATGCAGTTCGCTCGGCTTCTTGCCATGCAGCAGGTGCAGGAAGTGGCCGCCGATGCTCGGCTCGTCGGTCACGCAGTCGATGCGCTTGCCGTCGTGGCTGAAGCGGTACCAGTAGCACATGATCGCCGGGAACGCGGCGAGCAGGCGGTCGGTCACGTCGCGTTGCACGCTGAAGTCTTTTTCCGGCTCGATATTGCCAAGGAAGGAGCAACCGGTGCGCATCACGTCCATCGGGTGGGCGTCGGCGGGGATGCGTTCGAGCACTTCTTTCAGCGCTTGCGGCAGGTCACGCAGCGTGCTCAGCCTGGCGCTGTAGGCGGCCAGTTCGGCCTGGGTCGGCAGTTCGCCGTACAGCAGCAGATAAGCGACCTCTTCAAACTGTGCATCGGCAGCCAGTTCGCGCACGTCGTAGCCACGATAAGTCAAGCCGGCTCCGGCCTGGCCCACGGTGGACAGTGCGGTCTGCCCGGCGACCTGGCCACGCAGGCCGGCGCCACTCAGTACTTTTGCTTCAGCCATGGTTTTTCTCCAATCTTGTCGTTATTCAGGGAGGCGTGTTCGTCACTTTTTCGCGGCGAACAGCGCGTCAAGCTTCTGCTCGAAGGTGTGGTAGTCGATGCGATCATAAAGCTCCATGCGGGTTTGCATGGTGTCGATCACGTTCTGTTGAGTGCCGTCGCGACGGATCGCGGTGTAGACGTTCTCGGCAGCCTTGTTCATGGCACGGAAGGCGGACAGCGGGTACAGCACGATGGAAACATCGGCAGATTTCAACTGTTCAGTGGTGTACAGAGGCGTGGCGCCGAACTCGGTGATGTTGGCCAGGATCGGCGCCTTCACACGGGCGGCGAACAGTTTGTACATCTCAAGCTCGGTAATGGCTTCCGGGAACACCATGTCGGCGCCGGCTTCGATGCAGGCGGCGGCACGCTCCAGGGCGGACTCCAGGCCTTCCACGGCCAGGGCATCGGTGCGCGCCATGATCACGAAGCTGTCATCGGTGCGCGCGTCCACGGCGGCCTTGATGCGGTCGACCATTTCCTGCTGGGACACGATCTCTTTGTTCGGACGATGGCCGCAGCGCTTGGCGCCGACCTGGTCCTCGATATGAATCGCGGCCGCGCCGAACTTGATCATCGATTTGACCGTGCGCGCGACGTTGAACGCCGAGGAGCCGAAGCCGGTGTCCACGTCCACCAGCAGCGGCAGGTCGCAGACGTCGGTGATACGGCGCACGTCGGTGAGTACGTCATCCAGGCCGGTGATGCCCAGGTCCGGCACGCCGAGGGAACCGGCCGCCACGCCGCCGCCCGACAGGTAGATCGCCTTGAAGCCGGCGCGCTTGGCCAGCAGCGCATGGTTGGCGTTGATCGCACCGACCACCTGCAAGGGATGCTCGCTGGCGACCGCGTCACGGAAACGCTGGCCGGGTGTGCTTTTATTGTTCGAACTCATGACTCACCTCTATCAGGGGCGCCGCCTGGGAAATGACGGGCAATATTGCGTTTGGAAGCACCGATATGCCGGCGCATCAACAACTCGGCCAGTTCACCGTCGCGATCGGCAATCGCATCAAGAATGCGGTGATGCTCGGCAAAGGCCTGGCGTGGACGATTGGGGGTGGCGGAGAACTGGATGCGGTACATGCGCACCAACTGGTACAGCTCGCCGCAGAGCATCTGGGTGAGGGTGCGGTTGCCCGCACCTTGAATGATCCGGTAATGAAAATCGAAGTCGCCTTCCTGCTGGTAATAGCCGACACCCGCCTGGAACGCGGCGTCGCGCTCGTGGGTGTGCAGCACCTGACGCAGCTCTTCGATCTCCGCGTCGGTCATGCGCTCGGCGGCCAGGCGACAGGCCATGCCTTCCAGGGACTCGCGGATTTCATACAGTTCAACCAGCTCGGCGTGGCTCAAGGACACGACCCGGGCGCCCACATGGGGCACGCGCACCAGCAGGCGCTGGCCTTCCAGGCGGTGGATCGCCTCGCGCAGCGGGCCACGGCTGATGCCGTAGGTGCGGGCCAGTTCCGGCTCGGAAATCTTGCTGCCGGGCGCGATCTCACCCTTGACGATGGCGGCCTGGATGCGTCGGAAGACGTTCTCGGACATCGTTTGGGATTCGTCCGACGCCATTATCGGAGCTTCTGATTGACCCAGCATATTGTCGACACCTTTGAAAGCAATGCGGCAAAAACTAGCCAATAAACCGCGACCAGTCAAAGAATAAATCGATATTGTCGACAATCGTCTAATAATCCCGGCTGTATCCCCTCAGGGCATGGCCGGCTGCCAGCGCTGGCGCCAGAAAAGCATCATGTTAGAATGCCCGCCGCATTTGCCTGACATCACTTGATGAAACGGCGCACGAAGGGAGCTTGCGCAGCAATGCCAGTCGCCTTGAATTGAACATCGCACTGCACCGCCTCAGGATCTATGAGACTCAAGCCCTTCCCCCTGTTGTTTTGCCTATTGTCCATACCGAGCCTTGGCGCTGCCGCCGAGAAGACGGTGTATGGCCTCAATGAATACGCGCAATTGGCCGGCATCGACCTGGAAGTAGCCGCCAAGCTCGACACCGGCGCCAAGACCGCCTCCCTCAGCGCCCGTGACATCAAGCGTTTCAAGCGCAACGGCGAATCCTGGGTGCGCTTCTACCTGGCCATCGACACCGCCCATTCCCATCCCATCGAACGCCCCCTGGCCCGCGTCAGCAAGATCAAGCGTCGCGCCGGCGACTACGACCCCGATGAGGACAAGAACTACACCGCCCGTCCTGTGATTGCCCTGGATATCTGCATGGGCACCGCTTTACGCAGCATCGAAGTGAACTTGACTGACCGCAGCGCTTTCCAATACCCGCTGCTGATCGGCTCCGAAGCGCTCAAACGCTTTGATGCGCTGGTCGACCCCAGTCTTAAATACGCAGCAGGCAAACCTGCCTGCGCCGCCGACGCTCATACCGCCGAGTAAACCGAATGCGCGCTCTAACCCTGCACCTGAGAATCCTGATCGCCATCCTGGTGGTGTTGGGTATTTCGGTCACCGCCTACCAGATCTTCGTGCTGGGCATTCCCGTCACCGAGGACGCCACCGACGACCTGTGGAACATCGACGCCAAGGTCGAGTTCGTCGCCAACCCCAAGGACCCGGTGAAGATCCAGATGTTCGTGCCGCCCTTGAGCCGCGACTTCGTCAGTCTTAATGAGAGCTTTATCTCGAATAACTACGGGGTGAGCGTCAACCGCATCGACGGCAACCGCAAGGTCACCTGGTCGGCACGCCGCGCCAAGGGCAACCAGACCCTGTATTACCGCCTGGTGCTGACCAAGCGCTACAGCGGCGAAAAAACCAAGATCAAGGGCCCGACCTTCCGCGACAGCATTGCCGTGGAAGGCCCGGAAAAAATCGCCGCCGAAGCCCTGCTGGCGCCGATCCGCCAGCATTCGGCCGACGTCGAGACCTTTATCACCGAGGCCATCAAGCGCACCAACAACCTCAACGACGACAACGTGAAGCTGTTGCTGGCCGGCGACCCGTCGACGCCGCACAAGGCCAAGATCGTCGAGCTGCTGCTGTCCATCGCCCACGTGCCGGTGGAAAAGGTCCACACCATCCGCCTGGTGGCCGACCAGCCGCAAACCCCGGAACTGTGGCTGCGCAGCTTCAATGGCAACGACTGGCTGTACTTCAACCCGGAAACCGGCGAACAGGGCCTGCCCGCCGACCGCCTGCTGTGGTGGACCGGCGATGAAAACCTGATCACCGTCGATGGCGGCAAGAAAGCCATGGTCACCTTCAGCCTCAATAACAGCGAAATGAACGCCATTCGCCTGGCCAAGCTGACCGACGAGAACACCGACGCCAACTTCCTCGAATACTCGCTGTACGGCCTGCCGCTGCAAACCCAGCAGACCTTCATGATCATGGTGATGATCCCGATTGGGGTGCTGGTGATCCTGATCCTGCGCAACCTGATCGGCCTGCAGACCCTCGGCACCTTTACCCCGGTACTGATTGCCCTGGCGTTCCGCGAGACGCAGCTGGGCTTCGGGATTGTGCTGTTCACGATTATCACCGCGCTCGGCCTGTCCCTCAGGTCGTACCTGGAACACCTGAAGCTGCAGATGCTGCCCAGGTTGTCGGTGGTGCTGACCTTCGTGGTGGTGCTGATCGCCGCCATCAGCCTGTTCAGCCACAAGCTGGGGCTGGAGCGCGGGCTGTCGGTGGCGCTGTTCCCGATGGTGATCCTGACCATGACCATCGAACGCCTGTCGATCACCTGGGAAGAGCGCGGCGCCAGCCATGCCATGAAAGTCGCGATTGGTACGCTGTTCGCCGCGTCCCTGGCGCACATCATCATGAGCGTGCCGGAGCTGATCTACTTCGTATTCACCTTCCCGGCGATCCTGCTGATCCTGGTGGGCTTCATGCTGGCAATGGGCCGCTATCGTGGCTACCGCCTGACCGAGCTGGTGCGATTCAAGGCCTTCCTCAAGGCTGACTCGTAATGTTCGGCTTCTGGAAGACCTGGAAGGCCCTGGAAGCGCGGGGGATCATGGGCATCAACCGGCGCAATGCCGACTACGTGCTCAAGTACAACAAGCGCAGCCTGTATCCGATCGTGGATGACAAGATCATCACCAAGGAGCGGGCCATCGCCGCCGGCATCCATGTGCCGGAAATGTACGGGGTGATCTCCACCGAGAAGGAAATCGACAAGCTCGACGAGATCATCGGTGGGCGCAGCGACTTCGTGATCAAGCCGGCCCAGGGCGCCGGCGGCGACGGCATCCTGGTGGTGGCGGACCGTTTCGAGGGGCGCTATCGCACGGTGTCGGGCAAGATCATCAGCCATGAAGAGATCGAGCACCAGATTTCCAGCATCCTCACCGGCCTGTACTCCCTGGGGGGCCACCGCGACCGTGCGCTGATCGAGTACCGCGTGGTGCCTGACCAGATCTTCAAGAGCATCAGCTACGAAGGCGTACCGGATATCCGCATCATCGTGCTGATGGGCTACCCGGTGATGGCGATGCTGCGCTTGCCGACCCGCCAGTCGGGCGGCAAGGCCAACCTGCACCAGGGCGCGATCGGCGTGGGCGTCGACCTCGCCACCGGCCTGACCCTGCGCGGTACCTGGCTGAACAACATCATCACCAAGCACCCCGACACCACCAACGCGGTGGATGGCGTGCAACTGCCCAACTGGGACGGGTTCATGAAGCTCGCGGCCGGCTGCTACGAGCTGTGCGGGCTGGGGTATATCGGCGTGGACATGGTGCTCGACCAGGAAAAGGGCCCGCTGATCCTGGAGCTGAATGCGCGGCCGGGGCTGAATATCCAGATCGCCAACGACTGCGGCCTGACCTTGCGCACCCATGCGGTGGAGGCGCGACTGGAAGAACTGAAAGCCGCCGGCGTGACGGAAACTCCGGAAGAGCGGGTGAAGTTCGTGCAGGAGATGTTCGGGCATATTCCCCCCGTGGAAGGCTGATCCGGTCTTCGAACTGTCTATCCCCGACATCCCCCCTAGGAGCAAATCCTACGGGGGACTACAATCCCTCTCCCCCCGCGCCATTGGCTGATCCAACCCCGCATGTCGACCTGCTCCGTACACCCATTGCCCTACCGGGCCAACCCCGCCGAGTATTTTGCGGCGATTCGCCACGCTCCCGGCGCGGTCCTGCTCGACAGCGGCCGCCCGGCGGCCGAGCGTGGGCGTTACGATCTGCTCAGCGCCTGGCCCGACGCAACCTTGACGGTAGCGCCTGACGAAAGCGGCGCTGCTTTCCTGCAACGCTTGCGGGAAAACCTGACGCGACTGGGTGAAGCCACAATTCCTGCCGGTTTGCAGTTGCCGTTCGCCGGTGGCTTGATCGGCTACCTGAGCTACGACTTCGGTCGGCACCTGGAGCCCATGCCGCACCTGGCGGTGGATGACCTGCACCTGCCGGACGCGCGCTTCGGGCTGTACGCCTGGGCACTGATCAGTGACCACCAGGCCCGGAGCAGCCAACTGGTGTTTCACCCCTCGCTGGCAGACAGCGAACGGCAACGGCTGATCGCGTTGTTCAGCCATGGGGCGGTCGACACCTCTGCGACGTTCAAACTCCAGGGCCCGATGGCCCCCGACCTCAGTGCCGAGGCCTACCGCCTGGCCATCGTGCGGATCCAGGATTACATCCAGGCGGGCGACTGCTACCAGGTCAACTTCGCCCAGCGTTTCCGCGCGCCGTGCCTGGGTGATCCCTGGGCCGCCTACTGCGCGTTGCGCGAAGCCTGCCCGACGCCGTTTTCCGGGTTCCAGCGCCTGCCGGACGACGGCGCAGTGCTGAGCCTGTCGCCGGAGCGTTTCGTGCGCATCAGCGAGCGCCACGTCGAGACCCGCCCGATCAAAGGCACCCGCCCCCGCGGCCTTACGCCGGAAGAAGACGCGGCGAATGCCGACGAACTGCTGGCCAGCCCCAAGGACCGCGCCGAGAACCTGATGATCGTCGACCTGCTGCGCAACGACCTCGGCCGCACGTGCCGCACCGGCTCGGTCAATGTGCCGGAATTGTTCAGTCTGGAAAGCTACCCCAATGTGCACCACCTGGTCAGCAGCGTGACCGGCACGTTGGCCGACGACAAAGATGCCCTCGACCTGATCGCCGGCAGCTTCCCCGGCGGCTCGATCACCGGCGCGCCGAAGATTCGCGCGATGCAGATCATCGACGAACTGGAGCCCACACGCCGTGGGCTGTACTGCGGTTCGCTGGTGTACCTGGATGTGCGCGGCGAGATGGACAGCTCCATCGCCATCCGCAGTTTGCTGGTCAAGGATGGCCAGGTGTGCTGTTGGGGCGGCGGTGGGATCGTGGCGGATTCGCAGTGGGAGGCGGAGTACCAGGAGTCGCTGACGAAGGTGCGGGTGTTGTTACAAACGCTGGAAAGCCTGTAGCGCACAGTGCCTTCCTGGCTCTCAGACGCAGCGCCGGGCAGTAGAAAAAACCTGAATCAGAACCGCAGTAGACGTAGTTGAACTTCGGAAGATAGCGTCCGGCTTCAACCGTCCACCCGCCGTCTGTGAAGGATCACATGAAGCGACTGCCTACCCGTCAGGAAATATTTCCGAGATTGCCCCCCCTCTCAACCGCGCCTATCATCTCCCAAATTGGGAGGTTGCAGCGATGCGAATAATCGCCCTCTCGACCTTACGAATATTCTGGGAAAGCCAACCCGCCTATATCGATGCAAAGGCACCGCTTATTGAATTGTATCGCCATATGGAAAAGGCCATTTACCCAACGCCACAAGCACTCAAGGCAGCGCTCAGGACCGCGAGCATTCTCAAAGGTGGCAGGGTTGTATTCAACGTGGGCGGCAACAAATATCGAGTGATCATGGCGATCGATTACCAGCGACAGCTTGGGTTCATACGGTTCGTAGGGACTCATGCGCAGTACGACCAGATAAATGCGGAGACCGTGTAATGAACATCAAACCCATACACTCCCAGGAAGACCTCACTGCGGCACTCGCGCGGGTGCAGCAGCTCTGGGGAGCGGACATCGGCTCGACTGAAGGCGATGAGCTGGAAATTCTTGCAGTACTCATTGAGAAGTACGAAGCCGAACATTACCCAATGCCACCCTCTGATCCGGTGGAAGCCATTAAATTTCGCATGGAGCAACTGGGCATGACTGCCCGCGACCTGGAGCCATTTATCGGCACCAGCGGACGGGTGTCAGAGGTGTTGAACCACAAGCGCAAGCTGAGCCTGTCGATGATCAAGCGGCTGCATGAAGGCTTGAGTATTCCTTATGAGCGGTTGCTTGCAGAGGGCTGACAGGAACATAGGCAGTGGCTTTACCCGCCCCATCAGCCCGGCCGAAAAAATTAAAGGCTCAACGGCCGATTCGAAGCCTTGATGAATTCCTTCTTCAAATCTTCAAACGTATGCACCGCCGGGAATTGCGGGAACTCGCGGATCACGTTCTCCGGCGCATGGAACAGAATCCCACGGTCGGCCTCGCCCAACATGGTGGTGTCGTTGTAGGAGTCGCCCGCGGCGATCACGCGGTAGTAGAGGGTCTTGAACGCCAATACCGACTGGCGCTTGGGGTCTTTCTGGCGCAGTTGGTAGCTGACCACGCGGTCGTTTTCGTCGGTGATGAGACGGTGGCACAACAAGGTCGGGAAGCCCAGCTGGCGCATCAGCGGCTGGGAGAATTCGTAGAAGGTGTCGGACAGGATCACCACTTGGAAGCGCTCGCGCAGCCAGTTGACGAACTCGATGGCACCGTCCAGCGGCTTGAGGGTGGCGATCACTTCCTGGATGTCGGCGAGCTTGAGCCCGTGTTCGTCGAGGATGCGCAGGCGCTGCTTCATCAGCACGTCGTAGTCGGGAATGTCCCGGGTGGTGGCCCGCAGGGATTCAATGCCGGTTTTTTCGGCGAAGGCGATCCAGATTTCCGGCACCAGCACCCCTTCCAGGTCGAGACAGGCAATTTCCACAAGACACTCCCATTAGATGTTGTTAGTTGAGCGAGCAAAAGGACTGCCGAACTCTAGCGATTCAAGCCCGCCGCCGCAACGCAGGGCGGATTTTGATACCATCGCTCCCCTATAGAGCGCTCAGCGCCATTGACCTGTAGGAACCGTCCTGATGAACCAAGCCTTCGACGTCGTTGAACTCGCCACGACTTATGCCAACAAGTCTGCCCAGGACATTCTCAAGCTGGCGTTCAGCCAGTTCGGTGATGACCTGTGGATTTCCTTCAGCGGCGCCGAGGATGTGGTGCTGGTGGACATGGCCTGGAAGCTGAACAAGAACGTCAAGGTGTTCAGCCTCGACACCGGTCGCCTGCACCCGGAGACCTACCGGTTTATCGAACAGGTGCGCGACTTCTACAAGATCGACATTGAACTGATCTCGCCGGACCAGAGCAAGCTGGAACCCTTCGTCAAGGAGAAAGGCCTGTTCAGCTTCTACAAGGACGGCCATGGTGAATGCTGCGGCGTGCGCAAGATCGAGCCGCTGCGCCGCAAGCTTTCCGGCGTCAGCGCCTGGGCCACCGGCCAACGCCGCGACCAGAGCCCAGGTACCCGCAGCCAGGTGGCGGCGCTGGAAATCGACACGGCCTTCTCCACCCCGGAACGTACCCTGTACAAGTTCAACCCGCTGGCGCAGATGACCAGCGAGGAGATCTGGGGTTACATCCGCATGCTGGAGCTGCCATACAACAGCCTGCATGAGCGCGGCTTTATCAGCATCGGCTGTGAGCCGTGCACCCGGCCTGTGCTGCCGAACCAGCACGAGCGCGAAGGGCGCTGGTGGTGGGAGGAAGCCACACAGAAGGAATGCGGGCTGCATGCCGGGAATATCATCAGCAAGGCTTGAAGTTGATGCTGTAAAAAATGTGGGAGGGGGCTTGCCCCCGATAGCGGTGGGTCAGCCAGTTCAATAGTTGCTGACACACTGCAATCGGGGGCAAGCCCCCTCCCACATTTTGTCTTGTGCTGAATGTTAGAGATGTACACATAGATGTAACCATCGGTGCCATTTATGTGTGCAATTTCTCTTCAGCCGCACCATAACGTAACACCTCTCCCCTCCCGTCGATTGACCTGGCGAATCACAGGCTGACAGCGCAAAAATAAATAGCTGTTCAATCGGTCAATTTATATTTCTTCAAATTCAGCCAGTTATTTAACTAACCTATAAAAACGAAATTACCCAGAACGTTCATAGATCCAAAGCTGGCACGCATGTGGCTTAAGGTGAAATACGCTTTGTATACAATAAATACAAAACCTACATACACTTTGCCATCTGCAGCGCCCCGGCAGATGTGCTGGAGCCTGCCGGAATGCGTACAAGCCTCTCGAACAACATCGCACTGGATCTGCCCTCCTCCGCCCTGAACCCGGACGCCGCGAGCCCCGGCCCCCTGGTGCTCAGCCCGCGCCTGCACAACAAGGACCTGGCGCCCACCAAGATCGAAGGCCGACGCTGGGGGCGCTACAGCATCTTCGCGCTGTGGACCAATGACGTGCACAACATCGCCAACTATTCGTTCGCCATCGGTCTCTACGCGCTGGGCCTGGGCGGCTGGCAGATCCTGTTGTCCCTGGGCATCGGCGCGGCGCTGGTGTACTTCTTCATGAACCTGTCGGGGTATATGGGCCAGAAGACCGGCGTGCCGTTTCCGGTGATCAGCCGCATCAGCTTCGGCATTCACGGTGCGCAGATCCCGGCGTTGATCCGCGCCGTGATCGCGATTGCCTGGTTTGGTATACAGACGTACCTGGCGTCGGTGGTGTTCCGCGTACTGCTGACGGCGATTCATCCGGGCTTTGCCGACTATGACCACAACTCGATCCTGGGATTATCGACTCTGGGTTGGGCCTGTTTCGTGGCGATCTGGTTCGTGCAACTGGTGATCCTGGCTTATGGCATGGAGATGGTGCGCCGCTATGAAGGCTTCGCCGGACCGGTGATTCTGCTGACGGTGGCGGCGCTGGCCGGTTGGATGTACTTCCAGGCCGGCGGCAACATTGCCTGGTCGATCCGCGAACCGCTGAGCGGCGGCGAGATGTGGCGCAATATCTTTGCCGGTGGCGCGTTGTGGCTGGCGATCTATGGCACGCTGATCCTCAACTTCTGCGACTTCGCGCGCTCTTCGCCGTGCCGCAAGACCATCCTCGTCGGCAACTTCTGGGGCCTGCCGGTGAATATCCTGGTGTTTGCCGCCATCACTGTGCTGCTGTGCGGCGGGCAATTCCAACTCAATGGCCGAGTGATCGAAAGCCCGACTGAAATCATTGCAGCCATCCCCAATACCTTCTTTCTCGTGCTGGGCTGCCTGGCGTTCCTGATCGTCACCGTGGCGGTGAACATCATGGCCAACTTCGTCGCGCCGGCCTTTGTGCTGAGCAACCTGGCGCCCAAGTACCTGAACTTCCGCCGCGCCGGCTTGATCAGCGCCACCGTGGCCGTACTGATCCTGCCATGGAACCTCTACAACAGCCCGTTGGTGATCGTGTATTTCCTCTCCGGCCTGGGCGCGCTGCTGGGGCCGCTGTACGGGGTGATCATGGTCGATTACTGGCTGATTCGTAAAAGCCAGGTGGACGTGCCGCAGCTGTATAGCGAAAACCCGAATGGCGTTTATTACTACAGCCGTGGGGTGAATATGCGTGCCGTGGCGGCGTTTATTCCTGCAGCCGTGATCGCCATCCTGCTGGCGCTGTTGCCCGGATTTGCCAGCGTCTCACCGTTTTCCTGGTTGTTTGGCGCCGGTATTGCAGGGTTGCTGTACCTGCTGATCGCCAAGCGCCAGCCGTTCTACGCCGATGTCAGCGGCGAAAGCATTGCCGTCGATAACGTCAGTCACTGAGTAAGGACATTCCATGCGTATCCTTGTGGTCAACGTCAACACCACCGAATCCATCACTGAAACCATCGCTCAGCAGGCGCGGTCCGTGGCCTCGCCGGGCACCGAGATTGTCGGGCTCACGCCCTACTTCGGCGCGGAGTCGGTGGAGGGCAACTTTGAAAGCTACCTGGCCGCCATCGCCGTGATGGACCGGGTGATGGCCTACGACCAACCGTTCGATGCGGTGATCCAGGCCGGCTACGGCGAGCACGGCCGGGAAGGCTTGCAGGAATTGCTGAATGTGCCGGTGGTGGACATCACCGAAGCAGCAGCCAGCACCGCAATGTTCCTGGGCCACGCCTACTCCGTGGTGACCACCCTGGACCGCACCGTGCCGCTGATCGAAGACCGCCTGAAACTCGCCGGCCTGTACCAGCGCTGCGCCTCGGTGCGCGCCAGCGGCATGGCAGTGCTGGAACTGGAAGAAGACCCGCTGGCCGCCATGGAAGCCATCGTGCGCCAGGCGGAACTGGCCATCCGCGAGGACAAGGCCGAAGTGATCTGCCTGGGTTGCGGCGGCATGGCCGGGCTGGATGAGCAGATTCGCCAGCGCACCGGGGTGCCGGTGGTGGATGGGGTGACGGCGGCGGTGACCATTGCCGAATCCCTGGTGCGGCTGGGGTTGTCGACGTCGAAGATCCGCACTTACGCGACGCCACGCCCGAAGCAGGTGATTGGCTGGCCGACTCGGTTCGGCCGCTGACCGGCACCTGCTTTCAGATTGCGCTGAACCTCTGGCCCAGCTTCTTCTCGGCAAACTGCTCGATGATGAAATCCACAAACGCCCGGGTCTTGCCGGGCAGCAGTTTGTGCTCGGCGTAGTAGATGGAAATATTGCCGTCGTCGACACACCAGCCGGGCAACACGCGCGCCACCGCGCCACTGTCGAGGAACGGCACGGCCATGGGCATGCTCACCAGCGCAATCCCCAGGCCCTGGGCGCTGGCACAGCAGGCGGCTTCGGAGTCGCTCATGGTCATGCCGGGCTTGAGCACCAGCGGGCGGTGTTCACGTTCGACACTGGTCAACTGCCAGGAGCGGATACGCCCGGTTTGCGGCGAGCGGATCAGAATGCCCTTGCAGCGCGACAAGTCTTCGGGCTCGCGCACCGGCGGGCGCTGCGCCAGGTAACCCGGCGAGGCCACCAGCACCCGATGCGCCGGCGCCAGCTTGCGCGCCACCACCCCTTGGGGCAGCTCAAAACCGCCACCTATAGCGGCATCGAAGCCCTGGCCGATCAGGTCCACCTGGCGGTTATCGAAATGCCAGTCCGGGCTGATATCCGGAAAGCGCGCCATGAACGCCCCCAGCAACGGCACCACATAGCGATTGCCAAACACCGTGCCCATGCTGACCTTGAGCGTGCCCACCGGCCGGCCTTCGGCGCTGGCCAGGTTAGCCACGGCATTCTGGATGGTGGTGAGGCTGCCACTGACTTCGGCCAGGAACAACTTGCCGGCTTCGGTCAGGGCCAGACGCCGGGTGCTGCGCTGGAACAGCCGCACGCCGAGGCGCACCTCCAGCTTGGCGACGCTTTTGCCGACCGCCGCCGGGGTCAGGCTCAGGTGCCGGGCGGCCTCGGCAAAGCTGCCACCTTCAGCGCTGCGCACGAAGCATTCGATACTGCCAAAGCTTTCCATGTCGCCCCACTCTAAACTTTTGGTTTACACAGACTATAGCAATCACGGTCTACCGGCAGCGGCGAGCGAGGTCGATACTCGGCTCCAACAACAGGGCATTGCGCCTTGAATGACCAGGAGATCGACATGACCACACACAACCTCAGCGGCAAAGTCGCCTTGATCCAAGGCGGTTCCCGCGGCATCGGCGCCGCCATCGTCAAGCGCCTGGCCGCCCAGGGTGCAGCCGTTGCCTTTACCTACGTCAGCTCGGCCGCCAAGGCTGAAGCCCTGCAGCACAGCGTGATCAGCGAAGGCGGCAAAGCCCTGGCGATTCACGCCGACAGCGCCGATGCCACTGCGATCCGCAACGCGGTCAACGCCACCGTGGAAGCCTTTGGCCGCCTGGACATCCTGGTGAATAACGCCGGCGTGCTGGCCATCGCACCGCTGGAAGACTTCAAGCTGGAAGACTTCGACCAGACCCTGGCGATCAACGTACGCAGCGTGTTTATCGCCACCCAGGAAGCCGCCAGGCATATGGGTGAAGGTGGCCGGGTGATCAACATCGGCAGCACCAATGCCGAACGCATGCCGTTTGGCGGTGGTGGCCCGTACGCAATGAGCAAGGCGGCGCTGGTCGGTTTGACCAAGGGCCTGGCGCGGGATCTTGGGCCGCGTGGCATCACGATCAATAACGTGCAGCCTGGGCCGGTGGACACCGATATGAACCCGGCAAACAGTGATTTTGCCGAGAGCCTGATCGGGTTGATGGCGGTGGGACGTTACGGGCATGTGGAAGAGATTGCCAGTTTCGTGGCGTATCTGGCCGGGCCGGAAGCGGGGTATATCACCGGTGCCAGCCTGACTATCGATGGTGGGTTCAGCGCATAACCCAATGTGGGAGCGGCTTGCCCCCTCCCACAGGTTGACCTTGTTGGTTCAGGAGATGGGCGGCAGGCCATAGGCCGCCAGGTCGAAATCCGCAAGCTTGCGGATGATCTGGTCGGCATGCTGGTACTTGCTGTCGGCCATGGCCTCATCGGGCACGGCGATGGCGGTCATATGGGCGGCCTTCGCCGCCGTCACACCAAACGGCGAGTCTTCGAACACCAGGCAATCCTCGGGCGCAACGCCCAGGCGGCGAGCAGCAGTAAGGAAGATGTCCGGCGCAGGCTTGGCGGCGCCGACTTCCGGGTCGTCAGCGGTGACGATGGTGTCGAACAAACCAAACCACTCGCGGTGCAGGGTAGTCTTGTGGCCAAACGAATTGCGCGACGAACTGGTGCCCACGCCAATCGGTATGTTGTGCGCCTTCAAGTGCCGCACCAGCGCCTCCGCGCCGGGCATGCCCAAGGCCTTGGGAAAGCGCTCGCTCATCAGCGGCTCGCGAATTTCGAGGAATTCAGCCGGGGTAATCGGCAGGTCCAGCGCCTTGACCACATAGTCGGCCAAATCCTGGGCGCCGCGCCCGATGATGTGCTGCTTGATGCCCCAGTCGTAGGTTCGTCCGTAGCGTTCAGCGATGATCTGCGTGACTTCGGTGTAGATGCCTTCCGTATCCAGCAATAACCCGTCCATATCGAAAATCACGGCCTTGATCGGACCGACTGCGGTACGCGGTGCATTCATCACTACAAACCCTGGAGGAAGGACTAAATGGATTCAGCACAATAACGGCCTGGGTTGCCTGCAAGCAACCTTCGCGGCCAGGTATTGAGTCGGCACACGCCTGCAATCTGTGTGCGATCAGTGATTCATACCGCGCAACAGTTTTACCCGCTCGCGTGCCATGCGGCCGTCTAGGGTTTGTAGGAACAGAGCGTTCGGCCGATAGCTCTCCTCTGAAAAATACCCCTTGCAAACCTTATAAAAGACTTATTAACTTCTGATGAACTCAATCCACTGGACCCGAAAAGCCGTCAAGCAATTGCTTCGATTGCATTCGTATCATCAGCAACAAGTGCGTGATGCCGTCTTCGTACTTGAACGCATGCCCGACGCAGTCAACGTCAAGGCGTTGGTCAACCACCCCTGCGGTTACCGATTAAGGGTCGGGAGTTACCGAGTCCTTTTCGACTGGGACGGCAATATCCAGGTAGTCAGCATTCAAGAGGTCAAGAAACGTGACGAGCGAACCTACTGCCATACAGATCATCCACAATACGGAGGGCAAGCCAGCGTTCGTGGTGATCCCTTATGAACACTATCTGGCCCGGCAGAACGATCCAAACCTCATCCCCCACGCGGTCGTCAGCCGCCTGGTAGATGGAGCCACTCCGATCCGAGCCTGGCGCGAACACCTGAACCTGACCCAGGAAGAAGTCGCCCTACGCCTGGGGATTTCCCAATCCGCATTTGCCCAGCAAGAGGCGGTGAACAAACCTCGCCGGACGACGCGGGAAAAGATTGCCAAGGCATTTGGCATTAACGCCGCTCAGCTCGAGCTATAAGGTCAACCGGGACAGTCCGCGCCTTCCAGCCACTTAAAAGCGAAACCCTATGCTCTATCGTCTAGCCGCAGACAGCCTCGTGCTGTTCCACCTGTGTTTCATCCTGTTCGTACTGTTTGGTGGGCTGCTGGCCCTGAAATGGCGCCCGGTTATCTGGCTGCACCTGCCCGCCGCTGCGTGGGGCGTGGCGGTCGAAGTGTTCCACCTGCCCTGCCCGCTGACCCGCTGGGAAAACCTGTTTCGCCACCTCGCCGGGCAGGACGGTTATGGCGGTGGGTTTATCGAGCATTACATCCTCACGCTGATCTACCCGGCCGGGCTGACGCCACAGATCCAACTGGGCCTGGGCGGGTTGGTGCTGGCGATCAATATCGCGGTGTATGTGCGCTTGATCAGGCGTTACGTACAGGCTTGAGACAGCTTCTCTGGTGAAGAATCAGACTCCCTCAGTCCCTTCACCGGCGCGCCCCCATGTCCGAAGCCTTCGAAGTCCCCAGCCCCCACGAAAAACACCTCGAACACACCACCGAACATGCCCACGCCCGTGGTGACAGTTTCGCCAGCCGCATCGCCGTCATGACCGCGCTGATGGCCACCCTCGGCGCCATGCTCAGCTACCAGGCCGGCTCCACCGAGAGTGAGGCGGCGATGGACAAGAACAACGCGGCCATCATCAAGACCGACGCCGCCAACCAATGGAACTACTACCAGGCCAAGTCCAGCCGACAGAACCTGGCGGAACTCGCGACCCATATTCCCGGTGTGGATGCCGCCCATTACAAGGATGAGATCGAGCGCTACAAAAGCCAGAAGGAAGAGGTACGCAAGCAAGCGGAAAAACTGGAAGCGACCTCAAAGGAATGGGATGAAAAATCCGAGCAGGCCCTGCACCAGCATCATCGCTGGGCCCAGGCGATGACCGCGATTCAGATCGCGATTTCGCTGGCGGCGATTACGTTGTTGACGAGAAGGGAATGGTTGAAGCGCATGTCCTATGCGGCGGCGGGTGTGGCGGTGGTGCTAGGTAGCCTGGCCTGGCTGCATATCTAGCAATTTTACTTGGGCGCGTTGCACTCATCGCTATATAGTAAATGGCATAACGCTACCCAAGGAGAGACCGGTGTCCGCACAACCCAAAGAAGCCGTGGGCGCCGCCTACAGCATTGAATCCATGCGCTATGCCCAGGCCATGACCTGGCAAGCCATCGACCACCTCGCCCAGCGCATCCGCCCCGGCATGCTGGAATCCGAAGCACGCGAATTGGGCAAGCACGTGCTTGCCGAACTCGACATGCAACGCATCTGGCACCCGCTGCTGGTGCGCTTCGGCGCCAACACCCTGAAGACCTTCAAACAACGCTCCGATGGCGACCCGGTGCTGGGCGACAACGACATTTTCTTCATCGACATGGGCGCCGTGTGGCAAGGCCACGAAGGTGACGCCGGCGCGACCTTCGCCACCGGCAACGACGCGGACATGATTGCCTGCGCCCACGCCGCCAAGGCGCTGTTCGACCGCGTGCAAGCGCGCTGGAAAAACGACCAGGTCGTCGGCCTGGAGCTTTACCGCTATGCCGAAGAACAAGCCCAGGCCATGGGCTGGCAACTGAACCTGGACATCAAGGGCCATCGCGTCAGCGACTTCCCCCACGCCATCCATCGTGGCGGCGACCTGGGTGACTTCGAGCACTACCCGAATGCAGGGCTATGGATCCTGGAAATCCAGCTCGCCCACCCGACCAAGCCCTACGGCGCCTTCTATGAAGACTTACTCGCCTGACCGTTAAAGGAACAGAAATGGAACGCTCCACTGAACACTCTGTGCTGTTGTTTTCCTACGGCACATTGCAGGACAAAACCGTGCAACTGGCCAACTTCGGGCGGGAACTGGCAGGCCGACACGATGCAATGCTGGGCTACGCACAAAGCTGGGTAGAAATCACCGACCCGCAGGTACTGGCCAGCAGTGGCAAGACCCATCACCCGATTGTGCAACCTACCACCGAGGCGGGGGCGCGTATTGAGGGGATGGTGTTTCAGATTTCCGAGCAGGAACTGGCGGCGGCGGATGCGTATGAAGTGGCGGACTACAAGCGCATGGCTGTGACGTTGGCGTCCGGGCTGACGGCGTGGGTGTATGTGCAAGCCTGAAGATGACGTTGCCCAAATCGCCCAAGCTTTAACCTGAGCCCGCGACGTATCATGGGCCAACCTTTCGAGAATGGCCCATGAACCTCAGTATCTTCTACGCACTCGCCGCCGCCGCCCTGTTCGGCGCCAGCACCCCGCTCGCCAAACACCTCGGCCTGGGCCTCTCGCCCGTGCTGCTCGCCGGCCTGCTCTATCTTGGCAGTGGCGTCGGCCTCGCTGGTGTGCGCGTGATTCGTGATCGCGGCTGGAAACCCTCCGGGCTAACCCCTTCGGAATGGCCCTGGCTGCTCGGCGCCGTCGCATTCGGCGGCATCCTCGGGCCCGTCGCGTTGATGTTCGGCCTGACCCGCACCGCCGGCGCCACCGCCTCCCTGATGCTCAACCTGGAATCGGTGCTGACCGCCGTTGTCGCCTGGGTCGTGTTCAGGGAAAACGCCGACCGTCGCATCGTCCTGGGGATGATCGCCATCGTGCTGGGCGGCGTGGTGTTGTCAGGGGCCGACGGCGGTGGCACCAGCCATGACTGGACGGGGCCGCTGGCGGTTGCCGTGGCGTGCCTGTGCTGGGGGATCGATAACAACCTGACGCGCAAAGTGTCTGCGTCGGACGCGCTGTTTATCGCCGGGGCCAAGGGGTTGATCGCGGGGCTGGTGAATGGCGGGTTGGCGCTTTATCTCGGGGCGCGGATCCCGGGCATGGCGCAGCTGGCGCCTATCTTGCTGGTGGGTTTTCTGGGCTATGGCATCAGCCTGGTGATGTTCGTGCTGGCGTTGCGCGGACTGGGCAGTGCACGCACGGGGGCGTATTTTTCGACTGCGCCGTTCCTGGGGGCCGCGATTGCGCTGCTGTTGTTGGGTGAGTCAGTGACGCTGGCGTTCTGGATTGCCTCAGCGCTGATGGCCGTGGGGGTTTGGCTGCACCTGACGGAGCGGCATGCCCATGAACATCAGCATGACGCGACGGAACACGGGCATCGGCATGTGCATGATGAACACCATCAGCATGAGCACGGGTTTGCGTGGGATCCGGCGGAACCCCATAGCCATGTGCATGTGCACAGTCCGCTGAGGCACAGCCATGCGCATTTTCCGGATGTGCATCATCGGCATCGGCATTGAGGGAGCCCCCACTACCCGACGTAGCGCTGTCGCGCAGCAAACGGGGACCTTTGTGGCGAGCGGGCTTGTCGAAGCGTCGCACCGCCCGCGTTGGGGTGCGAAGCGCCCCTGATGAAGACGAATGAGGTCTATCAGGCACTCCTCTGCGCCTGGTTTTGGGGCTGCTGCGCAGCCCAACGCGGGGCAAGCCCGCTCGCCACAGGAATGCGGTCGCCTGAAATTGCTTATGCAAGGCTCAAGACTTTAGGATGAAATATTAAATCTTAAAAATCAGTAAGCTATTTTAAGTTTGGTAAGCGATGTATTGCACAGCAGCAATAGATTTGAGCAACTTCCTACAAAGCCCTCAGAAGCGCCACTCCTGCTCTTTTTGTCGACACCACCGCGCCTCTGCAGATACTGCTCGATGCCGCGACATATCGACTTCACGCCGTCACCCAAGTCCTGGAGAACCTCGTACTACACAGTGAAATCAGCTGCGATGCCGTTGTTCTGAGCGATTTTGCATTGCTCTGCTCAATCCCTCTACGAGACGGATGCGATTTGCTGGATGTCATAGGGCGACGGATGGATGTGGCGGGCGCGTGATTTAATCCTCACAGACTTTTTCAGAATCCGAAAATTACAAAACCCTGGTTTCTTTCGAAATCAGGGGTTTTGTTTAAAAATCAAATAAATCTTTCCGCTTTTCCTTGTAAAACCAGAGTGCCGGGAGCCGGTAGGCCACTCTAGGGGGGATTGGTTTCCGGAGCCCGAAAAAAGGCCCCCGCACCAGGTCAAAGTGTGGGGACCCTTTTTACATAAGCGGCGTTATTCGTAATGCGTCCAGATGAATTTTTGAAAGCCAGCTATCGACCCATAGCAGTCATCTGAACCGCATTGATCGACAGAAATGTCCACCGCCAATCCTAAAATCGTGAAGGTAGCTCATTTCCGGTCTTGATATTCGAAAAGACCTCATCTGGATCTGCCTGACACCAATATCTAAACAGAAGGCGAGGTTCGGTATTTCCGAAATACTGATCAACGGTGCTGTCGGGCGGCACGGTCAATTTAGGTGCTAGCCATTGCTGCGCTAAAACACCTATTGGTTTGTCAGACGACCAAATAATCCAAGTAGCCTTGCCTCCATTGATACCCGGTAAGTAGCCGGCATCTTGTATCACTTCGATTAAGGCGCGCAGCGTTGCTGATGGATCGAGTGTGATCGACGTCGCATGGCTTCCCAGATCATCTCCTGCATGAACGCTATCTCGATCAATGGCAACTTCCAACGTGACTACTCCTTTTTTACCGCTGTGCTGTCACTAGATCGTCCAGCGTAGAGACATCAACAGCTACCTGTCCACAGCCTGCTTTTGGCCGCAAGCTGACGTTGATCATACCGTGCAAAAGCAGGAAAAAGTGGACGTTAGGCACGAGCCTGTTGAAACTGACGTCGAATTGACCCAGAGGCCTATGCCACACTGCCCCATCCCGTCAGTAAATATCTAGTGCTGGTAATAGTTCACAGGGTAGGATCCTGGATCAGTAAAGTTTCTGTAACAGGGCCAATCCAGCACTGGCGATAATAATCTCAGGCGATATACACGTTTTACCAGAGGTGAAGTAATGCCGTTAGATAAAGATTGGCAGCCAAGTTTTGGGACTATCTTCACGTGGTTCGCCATGGATCGACATGGGCGTATAGCTGTAATGGTGAATAACTGTTTCGGCCCTATCCCTTCGAGCTTGTTGGCTATTCCAGAGCTAGAGAAAAAACTCGACAGTATAAATGAGTTTATGTGGGAAGAGTCGCGTGAGTTTCAAAGTTATCCAAAAAACAAGGAAGGTCAAACTCTTTTAGATATATATAGGTTTCGCAGGGAGCTCAAACCCTCGTCGCGCGGCGAAATGGAACGCATAGTCTTAGAGAGTTCGAACTTTTATCAAGAGCTCACGGAGTATTCAATTCCATCAATAAAAGGCTTCTATGTTTATCACGCGCTAGAAGATTACGTGTCCAGCGAAGACAATCCGATTGGTTATGAGGGCGACGCGGGAATTGGAGACTACTTTCGATATTTGATTCCAACGGCATGCGCTAGCATCGAAGACTTCCCTGAAGAATTAAGGTCACTAATCGCCGTATCCGACACATTAGATTTCACAGTTGACCGAGCCATATTTAGTATGTCAATCAATCAGAGTTTTAAGCGATCTTTTAATCAACAGACGTGAAAGATTAGCAGTTTTTAAAAAGTATTCGTTTCATCGGCTACGCAGTGAAGCGCTCTGGATTTGTAGACAAACGGAGTGTCAGTTATTGGCCGATTGCTGCCTGCGAGGTGATATTCCCTAGGCCTACCGCAGGCACATTATCGCGTCGGTAATCGCTTTTGCATTTGTGTCCAGAGTTGCCGTGGCCATGATTGCGTTATCTGCAGCACTCACTACGCCATTCTCTGGAAGCCACTTAGTGGTCTCTTCAATCGCCGCACCCAAGGCATGCTGAATGTGCAGGAGCAACGTCAAAGCGTCTGCTGCAGCGATATTGCAACCTGAGTTATCTGGCAGTCGTCCTTGATGAGAGTTGCGGAAATCCTAATTCACGCGGGCTAGAACAGTTTTCTGGTCCAAGTGTTGGCTTTTGAGCCCATCATACTTCTTCCGCTAATTTTCACACCAGAACAGGGCGCCAGTCTCATGGCGGTCCCATGAGGGCATTTTTCGGACGCAAAAAACCACAAACCCCCGACTTTCTCTAGGAAAATCAGGGGTTCGCGTTTTCAAAATGTGGCGGTGAAGGAGAGATTCGAACTCTCGATACAATTTCTTGTATACACACTTTCCAGGCGTGCTCCTTAAGCCACTCGGACACTTCACCGTATCTCGTCAAACCAGTTCAGTCTGTCGAGGCGCGCTAATGTAGTCGAAAGCCTTTCTGATGGCAAAGGTTTTTTTCAGAATTTTCATGCGGTTAGATGGGTATGCCGGGATGTGCCCGGCGAGGGGTGGTGATTCTGCCATTCTTGGGCATGGGCGTCCTGTGTCTGGGGCCAGTGTTGCGCCCTGCTCCAGGCCTTCCGGCGTTCTCCCTGCGGGGAAAGTCTGACTGGGCAGTCAGTCACGGCGCTTTACCGGGGCGGGCGTGGTGGGTAACGTCTGCGCATGCGCCTTTATAAACAGCCTCTCTATAACAAATCCTACAAGGAACCGCGTCATGAGTGAGTTGATTGCTTACCACCTCGAAGACGGTATCGCGACCCTGACCCTGAGCAACGGCAAGGTGAATGCCATTTCTCCGGATGTGGTCAGTGCGTTCAATACAGCGCTGGACCAGGCCGAGAAAGATCGGGCGGTGGTGATCATCACCGGCACGCCGGGGATCCTGTCGGGTGGGTATGACTTGAAGGTGATGACAGCCGGCCCCAAAGAAGCCATCGGCCTGGTGACGTCGGGCTCGACATTGGCACGTCGCCTTTTGTCCCACCCGTTTCCGGTGATTGTGGCGTGCCCTGGGCATGCGGTGGCCAAGGGTGCTTTCCTGTTGTTGTCGGCAGATTATCGGATCGGGGTGGAAGGCCCGTTCAGAATTGGCCTGAATGAGGTGGCGATCGGCATGACCATGCACCACGCCGGTATCGAGCTGGCGCGGGACCGTCTGCGTAAATCGGCGTTTCATCGCTCGGTGATCAATGCCGAGATGTTTGACCCGCAAGGCGCGTTGCAGGCCGGTTTCCTCGACAAGGTGGTGGCACCTGAAGAGCTGCAGGCGGCGGCGCTGGAAGCGGCACGTCAGTTGAAGAAGCTGAATATGAATGCCCATAAGCACACCAAGCTGAAGGTGCGTAAGGCGTTGCTGGAGGCGTTGGATGAGGCAATCATCCAGGATCAGGGGCATATCCTGAGTTAATACCTACAACCGGAACATCGAAGCCCGACCTTGCGTCGGGCTTTTTCGTACAAATGAATCCGAAACATCTTTAGCCGCTCTAGCCTGCCTATATCGGCACATGATGAAACATGTGCTTAAACATCGCCCATCTCCTACCTCTTTACGGGTAATTGCCGAATTCAGTGCACATCCGTACACTGCGCCACCTTTTATCCCGATGGGCCGTGTCGATGCTTTTTCTGTTACGCATGTTATTGATGGGCCTGCACTTTATGGTGGCCGGTGTACTGGGCGTGCTGCTCGGGGCCTGCCGGCCATTCCACCCGGACAACAGTCGCTTGTGTGCGCGCCTGTATGCGCTGCCGGCCATGTGGATCCTGCGCCTGAAGGTGAAGACCGATGTCGACTCCCTGCGCAACAAGCCTGGTACGTGTGTGATCATCGCCAACCACCAGTCCAACTATGACCTGTTTGTGCTGGGCACCGTGGTGCCCCATCGCACCGTGTGTATCGCCAAAAAGAGCCTGAAATGGGTACCGCTGTTCGGCCAGTTGTTCTGGCTGGCGGGCAATGTGCTGATCGACCGCGGCAATGCGCACAAGGCACGTCGCGCGATGCTCACCACCACTCATACGTTGCAGCATCAGGACACCTCGATCTGGGTGTTTCCGGAGGGCACGCGCAATCTGGGCAAAGGCTTGTTGCCGTTCAAGAAAGGCGCGTTTCATATGGCCATCGCCGCTGGCGTGCCCATCGTGCCGGTGTGTGTCAGCAATTACGTCACCCATATGAAGCTCAATCGCTGGAACAGCGGTGATGTGCTCATACGCTCGTTGCCGCCGATTCCTACTGTGGGCCTGACTTCGGATGACATCCCGCAGTTGATGCAGACCTGTCAGGCGCAGATGGATGAGTGCATTACAGCGATGGATCGCGAAGTGCAACCTGCCTGAACACCTTCCGGGGGGCCTGGCCTCCCCACGCAAACAAGCTTGCTCGTCACAAAAAGCGAGCACCTGCAGACGCCGCAACGGAACGTCATTCAAGCTAAGCTGCCCAACACCTGTCCTCCTAATAAGAAGTGATCAGCACCATGGGTAGAGTTGTTGCGGCCGCCGTGTACAGCGCCGGAAAGAAAGTCACGGATATCACCCTAGACGAAGGCGCGGCCTGGGCCGCCAAACCCGGGCATTTTGTGTGGATCGGCCTGGAAGAGCCCAACGCCCAGGAGTTGGCCAACCTGCAACGCCAGTTCAACCTGCATGAACTGGCCATCGAAGATGCCCTGGAAAAACACAGCCGCCCCAAGCTGGAAACCTTCGGCGACGCACTGTTTATCGTCACCTATTCACCGGTGCGCGAGAACGGCAAGCTGGAGTTTATCGAGACCCATATCTTCGCCGGCAACGGCTACATCATCACCGCGCGTAACGGCCATTCGGCGTCCTACGGCTTTGTTCGGCAACGCTGTGAGGCGCGGCCGTTATTGCTGGAGCATGGGGAAGATTTCGTACTCTACGCCCTGCTGGATTTTGTCACCGAGAACTACCAGCCGGTCAGCGAGGCGATCCACGCCGAGATCGATGAACTGGAGCACAACGTGCTGTGCAGCTCGCTGAGCGAGCGCGATATCCAGAAGATCCATGGCCTGCGCCGCGACGTGCTGCGACTCAAGCGCTATGTGGCGCCGATGGTGGAGATCAGCCAGGAACTGCAGAAGCTGAGCTTTCCGTTTATCGACAAGAACATGCGCCCGTATTTCCGTGACGTGCAGATCCACGTCACGCGGCAGATGGAAGACCTCACCACCCTGCGCGATATCGCCAGCCAGACCATCGAGATCGGTGTATTGCTTGAGGCCTCGCGCCAGAGCGTGGTGCAGCGCAAGTTTGCCGCGTGGGCGGCGATCCTGGCGTTCCCCACCGCGGTGGCGGGGATTTATGGGATGAACTTCCAGAACATGCCCGAGCTGCAATGGCACTACGGCTATTTTGCGGTGCTCGGGTTTATTGCGTTCGGTTGCACCGGCTTGTGGGCCAGTTTCAAGCGCTCGGGCTGGCTTTAAACCCGGGCCTCAGGCTTGTGCGCCACGAAGCGCATCATCCATTCCGCCACGGTCACGCCGTGGTGGTCGCGCGCCAGGCTGGCCACGCCGTTTGTGTAGACTTTTTCACCCAGGGTTGTCTGAAGAATCTCCAGCAACTCGCGGGAATAATCATGGATAAATTCCGGGTGCCCCTGGAAGCACAGCACCTGGTCGCCGATGTGATAGGCGGCGAACGGGCAAAACTCGCTGGAGGCGATGACCGTGGCATTGTCCGGCAAGGTGGTGACCTGGTCCTGGTGGCTGATCAATAGCGTCAACTCTGGCACTTCAGGGCTCATCCACGGCGCCTTGGTATCCAGTTTGTAATCGTGAATGCCCATGCCCCAGCCCTGCCCCGCGCGCTCGGCCTTGCCGCCCAGCAGCAGCGCGAGCAATTGATGGCCGAAGCAGATGCCCAGCAACTTGTCGCCGCGCTCATAGCGTTCGAGCAGGTAGGTCTTGAGGGTCTGGATCCAGGGGTCGGTGCCGAAGGAATCGGCCTTGCTGCCGGTCACCAGGTAGGCGTCGAACACTTCGTCGTCCGACGGGTATTCGCCCTGCACCACGTTGTACACAACGAATTCGGCGGCAATCGGCTGCTTGGAGAACAGGCGCTTGAACATCTGCCCGTAGCCTTGGTATTGATCGATCAAGCCTGGACGCAGGATATCGGTTTCCAGGATACAGACGCGTAGCGACATAAAAAATACCTGACACGGTGATGGGAATAATGCACACCCGAGAGCCTGCCTTGAAATACCCTGACAAGGCAAGCCCTGTGCATGCCCAAAACCGTCAGAAGGTCGTGTTCTGCGCAGCTTTGTCGAGCAACAATGCCGGCGGCGAGAACCGCTCCCCATACTGTTCCGCCAGGTAGCGGGCACGGGCGATAAAGTCATTGAGGCCGTACTGGTTGATAAACTGCAACGCGCCACCACTCCAGGCGGCAAAACCGATCCCGAAGATCGACCCCACGTTGGCATCCGCGGTGGACATCAACACGCCCTCCTCTACGCAGCGCACGGTCTCGATGGCCTGGATAAACAGCAAACGGTCGCGCACATCCTGTGCTGAAATGCGCTGGTCGGCTCGCTCAAAGCGCGCTTTCAATTCAGGCCACAAATGCTTCTGCCCGCCCGCCGGGTACTCGTAGAAACCGCCTCCCGCCGCCTTGCCCGCGCGTTTGTACTCGTTCACCAACAGATCAATTACCACCGTCGCCGGATGGCGTGGGACTGTTTTACCTTCCGCCTGCAGATCCTTGGCAGCCTGCTGTCGGATATGACTCATCAGGCTGAGGGACACTTCATCGGACACCGCCAGCGGCCCCACCGGCATACCCGCCTTGCGCGCCTCGGTCTCGATCATCGGCGCAGCCACGCCTTCGCCGAGCATGGCGATGCCTTCATGGGTGAAGGTGCCGAACACCCGCGAGGTGAAGAACCCGCGACTGTCGTTGACCACGATCGGAGTTTTCTTGATTTGCAGGACGAAATCGAACCCTCGGGCCAGGGTTTCGTCCGAAGTGCGGGCGCCCTTGATGATTTCCACCAGGGGCATCTTGTCCACCGGGCTGAAGAAATGCAGGCCGATGAACTTGCCTTGATCCGGCACCGCCGTGGCCAGGCCGCTGATGGGCAAGGTAGACGTGTTGGAGGCGATCACCACGTCGGCGCCGACCACATTGTGTGCGGCAGCCGAGACCTTGGCCTTGAGTTCACGGTCTTCGAACACGGCCTCGATGATCAGGTCACAGCCGGCCAGATCAGCATCCGAAGCCGTAGGATGAATCCGCGCGAGGGTGGTTTCGCGCTGCTCAGCGGTCAATTGCCCACGGCTGACCTTCTTCTCCAGCAGCGCCGTCGAATGCGCCTTGCCCTTCTCGGCGGCCGCCTGGTTGATGTCCTTGAGCACCACATCGATACCGGCGCAGGCGCTGACATAGGCGATGCCTGCGCCCATCATCCCCGCACCGAGTACCCCGACCTTACGCGTCACGTAAGGCGCAAAGCCCTGAGGCCGCGAGCTGCCGGCGTTGATTTCATTGAGTTGGAACCAGAAGGTGCCCATCATGTTTTTCGCCACCTGCCCGGTGACCAATTCGGTGAAGTAGCGGGTTTCAATCACATGTGCGGTATCGAAATCCACCTGCGCGCCTTCCACGGCGGCGCAGAGGATTTTCTCCGGGGCCGGGAAGCAGCCGTTGGTTTTGCTGCGCAAAATCGATGGTGCGATGGCGAGCATTTGCGCCACTTTCGGGTGAGACGGCATACCACCGGGAATCTGATAGGCCTTGTTGTCCCACGGCTGACTGGCCTGCGGATTGGCGAGAATCCATGCGCGGGATTTGGCCAGCAGCTCAGTGCGATCCGCCGCCAGCTCATCGACCCACCCGGCTTGCAGCGCTTGCTGGGGCCGGACTTTCTTGCCTTCGAGCAAATACGGCAAGGCCTTCTCCAGCCCCAGCATGCGCACCATCCTCACCACGCCACCACCGCCTGGCAGCAGGCCAAGGGTGACCTCCGGCAAACCGAGTTGTACCGACTTGTCGTCCAGCACGATGCGGTAATGACACGCCAGGCAGATCTCCCAACCGCCGCCGAGGGCTGCGCCATTGATGGCGGCCACCACCGGCCTGCCGAGGGTTTCCAGGCTGCGCAATTGCGCCTTCAACACCAGGACGCTGGCGTAGAAATCCTGGGCGTGGGCCTTGTCGACCTTGATCAGTTCATTGAGGTCGCCGCCGGCGAAAAAGGTCTTCTTCGCCGAGGTGATAACCACACCGGCAATGTCGTCCTTTTCCGCTTGCAGGCGTGCGACGGTGGCCGCCATTGCCTCACGGTACGCGGCGTTCATGGTGTTGGCGCTCTGGCCGGGCATGTCGAGGGTCAGCACCACGATCTGGTCCTGGCCTTTTTCGTAACGAATGGCAGCGGTCATGACAAATTCCTTGGGCTCAGAGGCGTTCGATAATGGTGGCGATGCCCATGCCGCCGCCGACACACAGGGTGGCCAGGCCGTAGCGCTGCTGGCGCACCTCCAGTTCGTCGAGCAGGGTGCCGAGGATCGCGCAACCCGTGGCGCCCAGCGGGTGGCCCATGGCGATGGAGCCGCCGTTGACGTTGACGCGCGCGGCGTCGATGCCCATGTCCTTGATGAACTTGAGCACCACCGAGGCAAAGGCCTCGTTGACCTCGAACAGGTCGATGTCTTCTACGCGCAAACCGGCCTTGGCCAGCGCTTTACGGGTGGCCGGCGCCGGGCCTGTGAGCATGATGGTCGGGTCGGTGCTAGTGACGGCCGTGGCGACGATGCGTGCCCGCGGTTGCAGGCCCAGCTCGCGGCTCTTCGCTTCGGAGCCGATCAACATCAATGCGGCGCCGTCGACGATGCCCGAGCTATTGCCCGGTGTGTGTACATGGTGGATGCGTTCTACATGGCTGTAGACCCGCAACGCGGTGGCGTCGAAGCCCATCTGCCCCATCATTTCGAAGCTGGGCTTGAGCTTGCCCAGGCCTTCGAGGGTGGAATCGGCGCGAATGAATTCATCATGGTCCAGCAGCACAATGCCGTTCTGGTCCTGCACCGCGATCAACGACTTGTTGAAGGAACCGTCTGCACGCGCCCTGGCGGCTTTCTGCTGGGACTGCAGGGCAAAGGTATCGACATCCTCGCGGGTGAAACCTTCCAGGGTGGCGATCAGGTCGGCGCCAATGCCCTGGGGCGTGAAGTGGCTGTGCATGTTGGTCTGCGGGTCGAGCACCCAGGCCCCGCCATCGCTGCCCATGGGCACGCGGGACATGGACTCCACGCCGCCGACCACCACCAGGTCCTCAAAGCCGGAACGCACTTTCATCGCGCCGAGGTTAACCGCCTCCAGGCCCGAGGCGCAGAAGCGGTTGATCTGTACACCGGCGACGCTGACGGCCCAGTCCGCCACCAGGGCGGCGGTCTTGGCGATGTCGGCGCCCTGGTCGCCCACCGGGGTAACGCAGCCGAGCACGATGTCATCCACCTGCTGGGTGTCGAGGTCGTTGCGTTGTGCCAGCGCGGTGAGCAGGCCGGCCACCAGGTTTACCGGCTTGACGCTGTGCAGGGCGCCGTCGGCCTTGCCTTTGCCGCGGGGCGTGCGTATCGCATCAAAGATCAAAGCTTGGGTCATGACGTCCTCGAACCATTGCGCAGTAATGCCCTTACCTTAGGCCCGATTGACACGGTTTCAATGACGGATGCGCTCATTGCTTTTGACCGCCACGCTCGGACGAACGGTAGGCACCTAAGGTAATTGCTGGATTAATCGTTTTAGCTGTCTAGCCAAGGCATTGGCGCCAAGATGGCGTTATGCCTCATGCCTTTTTAAGCTGAAATGTTGATCAGGTGATATGAAATGGGTCTAAGCCGCGCAGAACGAGGGCTCTAAGGTTCAATCAGTAAGAAGTTGCTGCCGGGTTTTGCTGGAGCAGCTGTAAGAAAAGCGACACGTCACATTGCGATACTCATATTCAACGGCACGCATTTGACGCTCAGGAATAACAACAAAAGGCAGTCAGCCATGTTCAAACATTCGAAAGTACGTCAGGCGGGACTTATTCTGTTCGCCACCACATTGATTCTGATCTTGCCCAACTTGACCAAGGTCATTGGGTGACCTCTTCTTGAGCCTGTTCTTTCCTCAGGATTACCGCTTTTGGCAGCACCTGCCGGGACTTCGTGCATAGCGATCCTGTTGCAGGTGCTGCCTTTTTACCTGCACTTTTCCGCTATCGTGGGCCCTATCGCCACTTAACACGGGGCCGCCGTCTTGAAACCGATCTTCGCATTCCTTGCCTTGTTGCTCGCCCTGCCCGCTTCGGCGGCGCAATTGACCGTCGAGCTGGATCACAGCCGCAAGACCTTGCAGACCGCCGACCTGCTCAAGCATCCGGACGCGCAGACAGTGCAGGTCGTCGATGACGTTTCCTACAAGCGCAACATGACCTATCGCGCAGTACCGCTGGCAGTGCTCCTGCCGGGCCTACAGCCCGATAATCATCTGCAAGCCGTTGCCCTGGATGGCTTCGCCGCCGAACTGACGGCTGCACCGTTGCTGCAAAAAAACGGCGCCCGCGCCTGGCTGGCCGTGGAAGACCCGGTCCACCCATGGCCCCCGTTGGCAGACGGCAAGCCGAGTGCCGGGCCGTTCTACCTGGTGTGGACCGATCCGCAGGCCGGGCATATCAGCCCGGAGCAGTGGCCGTTCCAGATCTCCGCGATCAAGCAGTTGAAGACGGTGGCCGAACGTTTTCCGGCGCTGCTGCCCGACCCGACGCTGGCTGCGAATGATCCGGTCAACCAGGGCTTTGCGCTGTTCCAGAAGAACTGCCTGGCCTGTCACCGCCTCAATGGCGCCGGCGATGCACAGGTGGGGCCGGACCTGAATGTTCCCTACAACCCTACGGAATATTTCAGCGGCGACTTCCTCAAGCGCTATATCCGCGACCCGCAGAGCCTGAGGCACTGGCCGCAGGCGAAGATGCCAGCGTTCGCCGCCAGGGTGTTGCCTGACAGCGAGCTGGAATTGCTGGTGGGGTACTTGAAGCATATGGCGGGGCGTAAACAACACCCCTGATCCCAGCCTGATCTCGGTGGCGAGCGGGTTATTGCTGCTGGACCAGGACCACCGGCGTCGGCGCCACGAATACCTTGGCATGCATCTGCTCATGCCCACCGCCACGGCGCATGCCGCGCACCGGGCAAGCGTCGAGGTAGTCCAGGCCCACGGCCAGTTTCAAATGCCGCTCCGGCCGGGCCAGTTGGTTGGTCACGTCAAAGCTGTACCAGGCGTCATCCAGCCAGGCTTCGGCCCAGGCGTGGCTGGCCAGGTGAGTACTGTCTTCCGTGTACAAATACCCCGACACATACCGCGCAGGAATGCCCAGGCTGCGCGCGCAGGCCAGGAACGCATGGGTATGGTCCTGGCACACCCCCGCCCGCCCTGCGAAGGCCTGGGCGGCGCAGGTGTCGACTTCGGTGGCGCCGGGCGTGTAGACCATCGACTGGTTGAGGGCGTGCATCAGGTCGATCAACGCGGTGCGATCACGACGCTGGTGGCAATGCTGCTGCGCAAAAGCGCGCAGGGCGTCGTCGGGCTCGGTCAGGCGGGTGCAGCGCAGGAACGGAAAGGCTGACTGGCTCTCGTGTTCAGCCTCACGCAGCTCATCGATATCCACCTGGCCACGGGCGCCAATAATGATGGCGTCGTGGGGTTCGTCCAGGGTCAGCACGTGCAGGATGTTGCCGAACGGGTCGATCTGCGCGCGCACCGGGCGAGGCAGGTCCAGTTGCCAACTGAGCACGTGCTGGCGCTCGCTGTCGTGGGGCGTGAGGCGCAGGTACTGGATGCTGGCGCGTACCTGGTCTTCGTAGTGGTAGGTGGTTTCGTGGCTGATGGAGAGTCTCATGCGGCCTCCAGGTAGGAACTGTAGATGGCGTCGCCCAACTGGCGGACCAAGGGGATAAAGTCGGTCAGCCAGGCGTGCAGGCCTTCCTCGAGGATTTCATCGATCGCGGTAAACCGCAGCCGCGCGTCCATCTCGGCCGCCAGACGCTGGGCCGGACGGCCGTTGATGCCGGGCAGGCTGGCGAGGATCTGGTCGATCTCTTCGCTGCAGGCCCGCAGGGAGCGCGGTACATCGGCGCGCAACAGCAACAGTTCCGCGACTTGCCGGGCCCCTGGGGCGTCGCGGTAGATCTCGGTGTAGGCCTCGAACGACGATAACGCGCGCAGCAAGGCACTCCATTGATAGTAGGCGTGGGCGGTGCCATCGGTAACGGCTTCGGCCTGGTCACCGGCCATTTCATAGCGCGCATCCAGCAGGCGCAGGGTGTTGTCGGCGCGCTCGATAAACGTACCCAGCCGAATAAAACGGAAGGCGTCATTGCGCATGATGGTGCCGTAGGTCGCCCCTCGGAACAGATGGGAACGCTCCTTGACCCACTCGCAGAAGCGGCTCATGCCGTAGCGGCTGAGGCCCTGCTGTGAGATTTCGCGAATCTCCAGCCAGGTTGCGTTGATGTTTTCCCACATGTCGGCAGTAATTCGCCCACGCACAGCATGGGCGCTGGCCCGCGCGGCACCGAGACAACTGTAGATGCTGGCCGGGTTGGCCGCATCCAGTGCGAAGAAATGCAGCAGGCGTTCGGCGTGCAATTCGCCGTGGCGCTCGCGGTAATCATCCAGCGTGCCGGTGATCAACAGCGGCATGGCCAGTTCATGCAGGCCATCACCGCGCCCATCCTGGGGCATCAGCGACAGCGAATAACTGACATCGAGCATGCGCGCGAGGTTTTCCGCGCGTTCCAGGTAGCGCGACATCCAGTACAAATCCGAGGCAGTTCTACTCAACATGGCATCAGTCCTCGACCACCCAGGTGTCTTTGGTGCCGCCGCCCTGGGACGAATTGACCACCAGCGACCCTTCACGCAGCGCGACACGGGTCAAACCGCCGGGTACCACACGGGTTTCCTTGCCGGACAACACGAACGGGCGCAGGTCGATATGGCGCGGCGCAATGCCGTTTTCGACAAAGGTCGGGCAGGTGGATAAACACAGGGTTGGCTGTGCGATATAGGCGTGGGGCTTGGCCTTGATACGCGCGCGGAAGGCTTCGATTTCCGCGGCCGTGGACGCTGGGCCCACCAGCATGCCGTAGCCGCCGGAGCCCTGGGTTTCCTTCACCACCAGGTCCGGCAGGTTGGCCAGCACGTGGGACAATTCGTCGGGCTTACGGCACTGGAAGGTGGGAACGTTCTGCAGGATCGGTTCTTCGTCCAGGTAAAAACGGATCATCTCGGTGACGAAGGGGTACACCGACTTGTCATCCGCCACCCCGGTGCCGATGGCATTGGCCAGCACCACATTGCCCGAGCGATACGCCGCCAGCAGGCCGGGCACGCCGAGCATGGAGTCGGGGTTGAAGGCCAGCGGGTCGAGGAATGCGTCGTCGAGGCGACGGTAGATCACGTCCACGGCTTTGGGGCCGTCGGTGGTGCGCATGAACACACGGTCATCGCGCACGAACAGGTCGGCGCCTTCCACCAACTCCACACCCATTTCCCGGGCTAAAAATGCATGCTCGAAAAACGCGCTGTTGAAGCGCCCCGGGGTCAGCACCACGACGCTGGGATTATCCAGGGGGCTGGCGCTTTTCAGGGTATCGAGCAGCAGGTTGGGGTAATGATCGATCGGCGCGATGCGCTGGGCCGCGAACAGCTCGGGGAACAGGCGCATCATCATCTTGCGGTCTTCGAGCATGTAGCTCACGCCGCTGGGTGTACGCAGGTTGTCTTCCAGCACGTAGTAGGTGCCGTCGCCGTCGCGTACGAGGTCGACTCCGGAGATGTGGGAATACAGGTCGCGGTGCAGGTTCAGCCCCTGCATTGCCAACTGGTATTGCTCGTTGGCCAGTACCTGTTCGGCGGGAATGATCCCGGCCTTGATGATGCGTTGTTCGTGATAGAGGTCGGCGAGAAACATGTTCAGCGCCTTGACCCGCTGGATGCAGCCACGCTCGACCATCCGCCATTCGCTGGCGGGAATGCTGCGGGGGATGGTGTCGAACGGAATCAGGCGCTCGGTGCCCTGCTCGTCGCCGTAAAGCGTGAAGGTGATCCCGGCGCGGTGAAACAGCAAATCGGCTTCGCGCCGGCGCTGGGCCAGCAGTTCAGCGGGGGTGTCGGCCAACCAGCGGGCGAACTCGCGGTAGTGAGGGCGAACCTGCCCTGCCCCATCGTACATTTCGTCGTAATAAGTGCGGATCATGCCGTACTCCTTGTCACCCGGACGCAAGAACCATCGCAAGGCCCGTGCCAGCGGCATAAACACTTAAAAATCAGTGAGTTGAATATAAGCAAAGACCTGATCGCACCGTCCTGGTGCGCGGAATCCCCACTGCACTGCCGCACGCTTCATGGCAATGCAGGCTTTGGCTATCAACAGCATAGTCAGAGTTGATTTCACTGCCCGTGCCAGCCTGCGGATAATTCTCCCCATCCGCTGAACAGGACACGTCCTACAGCCTTACCCATCCCGCACTCGGTACCTTGAAGCTCGTGTACTGACCGGCTCCTTCGGTCTTCCCTTTCAGCCACCCTTTTCGGGTGGCTTTTTTTTGTGCGGGAAAGGGCAACGGTAGTTCCGGAAATTTTCACACAGCACATACAAAATCGGCCGACCCCAGGGTCAGCCGATACGCTGTGTTGCTCATACAATGGCGCTACATGGGTAACCCACGCACCTCCTGCTTGACGCCCCAACCTTCGATGATTCCGCCCAGCGGCTCGACCACCGCTTCAAAGTCCTGCTCGAAGTCTCCTATGCCATCGTAGGTTGCAAACATGATCTTGCTCAGTTCCAGGTACCAGGCGCCATCGTCGCGCGCACTGACCTGGGCATTCAGGGACTCACCACGAAATTCACCCGCAGCCCTGCGCGCCCGTTCCTCATCCGGGAAAATGGCGTAGAACTCAATGGGGTGGAACCGTGAAAAGTCGAAACCGCCTTCTTTCATGCGGCGCAGAACGTTGGTGCTGATGTCTTCTTGATAGGCTGTGCTCATGAAACGTCCTCCTCAAACCGATGGATAGACTTTCCGTGCTTCCCAAAGCCCGCGCGCTGACGGCGCGGGTACCACGGCAACAACATCACCACGGGAAAACAAGCATGTAGCTGACAAGACCAGACCTTAGCGATTCATTCGCTGATCTCACTTGCAGAGTAGCGCGAAGCTATCACCTCCACCAGAGGTGCTTGAATGGCATACAGGAAATGTTCAGGCGGCGGGAGAGATGTCGAGGATTTGAATACTGTTCTGGTCTTTGAGGATCTTGACCGTTGGCTCGGGCTTGCGGCCCTCAAGGTCGTTGAGGTCCAGTTCGGCGGCCACGGGCACCAGCTTGTTGCGGATCATGTGTGCCGCATCTTCGAGGCTGGGCTTGTGCTCGCAGGTGAACTGCTCCACGGACTGTACGCCGTGATCATCAACGAAGGTAATCTGCCACTTTTGCATCGGTGCCTCCTCGATAAAACCCATGTGTGGGCTTACATCTATCTGGACCTTGAGGGCTCGGCAAACGTTCCACTCAAGTCAGGAAGCACCGGATCAAGCACAGTTATTTTTCAGCGTGTTCCTTCAAGGCTTTCAGGGTGTTGAACGGCGCTTCCACCACGAACTTGTTGGCCAGCCACGACGGCACGCTGCCGCCTGGCTCGGTGTGTACCTGGTAGGTGACTTCGGTCTCATTGGCGCCTTTAGGGACCAGTTTCCAGAAGCCCTCGACCTGAGCGACTCGCACGTAGCCTTTTTCTTCGGGCTTGTAGGTCGGCACGCCCTGCAGCTTGCGGGTTACGCTGCCGTCGGCGTCCTTGGTGGTGGTGACATGGATGTACGAATCACGATCGGTCACCGGGAACGGCGCCTTGAACTGGGTGTAGGTCCAGGCCTCATCGCCTTTCTTGTCCACCAGCTTCTGGGATTTGCATTCATGAATCCACGAGCAGGCACCAGCCACATCTTCCTGCAGGGCCTGGATCCTGGCGACAGGCGCCTTGATCACGGTCACACCGCGATACGCCTTGTATTTGGAGCCGGCGACTTCGCTCAGGGACACTTTGATACCGTCTTCATCCTTGGCAACCTGCCAATCCTCTGCCTGGGCAGTGGCAGCAAATACCAGGGTAAAACCGCACAGCACAGCCATTCGTTTCAGCGAACCCATTGTTGTATTCCTTATTGTTGAAGTTCCGATAGTAAAGCCCCTCAAGCCGCCGTCATCTGCTCCCACCAGCCGATCAACCGGATCGCATCGGCCTGGTCGGTGCCGCAGACATCGATATCCGCCTTGAAATCACTGCACACCGCCGGGCGCTCCGGCTGGCCGAACAGTTGGCACAGCTGTTCGACCGACAGGTGCAGGCAGCGTTCGCCCGCCGGTTTGCCATTGGGCATCCCGGGTAACGGCGAACTGATGGAGGGGGCGATGCAGCAGGCGCCACAGCCTTCACGGCAATTCATGACCAGCAGGTCCTCGACGACTCAATAGGGACGGCCGGGCTAGGGTACGCCCTTAAACAGTCGTTTTAAAATGGGTTAACAGGGGTTTTTCGCACAAAACAAAAGTGACCGACCAGTCTGCGACAGATGGTCGACGGCCTGCGTCACTTTGTAGGAAAAAGTTTACTGTTTGAACTCGAATTCCAACGCGGCACCTTCCACTTCACGGCGCTCTTCGTTGCGCAGTTGCAGCTTCATCTCATTGCTGAGCAAACGGCCGTTGATCTGGAACGCACTGTTGTCGGTGGGCTTTTCACCGAACATCGGCGGCAACAACGGCACGCTCTTGGGCTTGGGCACGGTCCCCAGGGGCTGCAGATGCCTGACCATGTCCGAAGGCAGGGACAAATCCAACTGTGCCGGTGGCAGTTTGGTCTGTGCCACTTCCTGGGCTGACTTGGATTTTTTCGCCGTCGACGCACGTTTTTTCGCCGTGGCGGTTGGTTTTTTCGCGACGGGGGCTTGCTTGGCGGGGGAAGGTTTTTTTGCCGGGGCATCCTGCCGGGTATTGGCAGCGGGCTTGTTTTCAGCCACGGGTGCCGCCGCCAGCGCTGTGCCGACGTTACACAGGCTTAACAGGCCAATCACCAAAGCAGCGCGAACAATCGAGGTCATATTGCCTACAGCATTAACGGCAGAGGGCCATATGCTCGCTTGTTGTGCGCGGCATGACAAGCGCGGTGATCAGCCAGCTATCGGCGCTGCGCCTTTTCGGCGCCTCAAAAGCCGGCTGCGGTTTCCTGGCATAGCTGGCTGGCCAGCATCCCCAGGGTCATCAGCGCACGCTCTGCTTCGCGGTTCCACGGTGTGCCGCAGTTAAGGCGAATACAGTGGTTGAACTGCTCGGTATTGCTGAAGATCAAGCCCGGCGCAATGCTGATGCCCTGTTGCAGGGCGCGCACGTGCAGTTCCTGGGTATTGACCCGCCCTGGCAAACTGACCCACAAGATAAAGCCGCCCGTCGGACGAGTCATCTGGGTGCCTTCCGGGAAATACTGCTGCACCGCCAGTTGGAAGGCGCTGAGATTCTTGCGGTATTCCTGGCGGATGTAACGCAGGTGCCGGTCGTAGCCGCCGTTCTCCAGATACGCTGCCACGCCCATCTGGGTGACGCTGCAGGCCGAGTGGGTGCTGAACATTTGCAGGCGCTGGATTTCCTGCTGGTACTTGCCGGCGATCATCCAGCCGATGCGCACACCCGGCGACAAGGTCTTGGAAAAGCTCGAGCAATAAATGACCCGGTCCAGGCGATCATAGGCCTTGAGGGCCTTGGTGCGGCCGAGTTCGAACATCAGTTCGCCGTAAATATCGTCTTCGACAATCTGGATGTCGAAATCCGAGGCCAGGCGCAGCAACTGTTTCTGCCGTTCCTCGGGCATGGTGCCGCCCAGGGGGTTGCTCAGGCGCGTGGTCAACACCAGGGCCTTGATCGACCATTGGTTGGCGGCCAGTTGCAGGGCTTCCAGGCTCATGCCGGTGGACGGGTCGCTGGGGATCTCGATGACCTTGAGGCCCAACAGGTCGGCCAGTTGCAGCAAGCCGTAATAGGTCGGCGATTCAGCCGCGATCAAGTCGCCGGGGCGTGTCAGCACCCGTAGCGACATCTGCAAGGCGTCAACACAGCCGTGGGTGATCACCACTTCGGAGGGGTCCACCACCACGCCGGCGTCACGCATGCGAATCGCCACCTGGCGACGCAGCGGCTCGAAACCGGGGCTGAACATGTAGCTGAAGGCGCGTGGGCTCTGGAAGCGCGTGACCTTGGCCAATTGCTGGTGCAGCGCCCGTACCGGCAGATAGTCGACGCTCGGCACGGCGGCGCCCAGGGGAAATACACCTTCGCGGCGCGACTCGCCCAATACCTGCTGGATAATGCTGCTGCGGGTGACCAACCCCGGGCGCTCGACCCGCGCGATGTCCGGCGTGGGCGCCGTGAGTGCTGGTGTCTGGTGCACGTAGTAACCGGACTGCGGCCGTGCCCGGATCAGCCCCTGGTCTTCCAGGTTGGCGTAGGCCTGCAATACCGTAGCGTGGCTGACATTGAGCTGGGAGCTCATCTTGCGCACCGAGGGCACGCGCTCGCCAGGTTGATAGACACCGCGACGGATGTCCTCAGCCAGTTGCTGGGCGATACGTTGGTAAAGCAACAGATTGGTCATGACGCAGCACTCGATTTCACGGGTATTTTATTTTTGTGTGAAACATACCAGCACAGTTTAGAAGTGTACGGGGACAGTTGCCACAATAGTCGAGCGCGCGCGGGAGTGACAGTAAAAACTGTAAGGTGAGTGGAGAGAATATTCAGATGTATACAGAACAATGTGGGAGGGGGCTTGCTCCCGATGACGGAGTGTCAGTCGCCGAAAATAGTGACTGGTCCACCGCTATCGGGGGCAAGCCCCCTCCCACCCTTTTGATTTGCGCAAGGCTTCAGCGAGCGGCGCCCAACTGGCCCTTCTCGTCGGAGAACACTATTTCCACGCGACGGTTCTGCGCGCGGCCACGCTCGGAGGCGTTGGCTTCCACCGGGTACTGGTCGCCGTAGCCTTCAACCTGGATGCGCTTCTCATCGATCCCCAGGTCCACCAGCACATCGGCCACCGACTGCGCACGATCACGGGACAGCTTGAGGTTTTCCTGCTGACCACCGGTATTGTCGGCGTACCCCTCGATGCGCACCACACGCTTGGGGTTCAGTTGCAGGAACTGCACGATTTTCAACACCGTGCGGTTGGCCGAATTTTTCAACTCCGCTTCGCCGGTATCGAACAGCACGTCGCCCAGGGTCATCACCAGGCCGCGATCGGTCTGGGTGGTGGTCAGGCTGGCGATCTGTTCTTCGAGCCATTTACCCTGCTGCTGCACGCTGATCAGCTTGCTTTCGCGCAGGGCCAATTGCAGGCGCTGGCGTTCCAGTTCGAGCTTGGCGGCACGCTCTTCGTTAAGTGTCTGCTCGGTGTGTTCGCGGGCGATGGCACTGTAGCGCTGGCTCAGGTAGGCGTAATGCACCACGTCGGCACCGCTGCCCCAGTAGCTGGACAAACGGTCGGCCCGCGCCAGGGATTCGCCGGCGCGGATCACGTCCTTGGGTGCGATACGCAGCACGTTGGCGTCTTCCTTGACCTTCTGGAAGTCGCTGCCCGCCTGTTGCAAGGCCTGTTCGCCATTGGGGTGGCTGGCACAACCGCCCAGTGCCGCACTGCCCAGCAGCACCGCACAGCCCAGACCACGGATCATCGGGTTCATTGGGCTTCTCCCAGCTGCAATTGCTTGCGCAGGCGCGTGATGCGGGTGTTGAGCACGTTCAGTTGTTCCTGGCTCTTGCGGGTCAGTACCTGGGCTTCGGCAAGGCGCGCGTCCAGCTCGGCCTGTTCGGCCTGCATGCGCGCGTCCTTGTAGGATTGCTCGGCCATGTCGGCCTTGGCCTGGGCGAATTTGTCCTCGGCCAGTTTCAGTTCGGGTGATTCATCGGCGCTGGCGCCCACGGCGTTGGCTTGTTCCAGGGCTTGCTGGGTGAGGCGAATTTGTTCATTCGGCGCAGGATCGGCCGCACATCCCGCCAGAGCGACAACGGCGAGGGCCGCGAAAAAAGGTCGAAGAGTCACTGAAAATCCCTACTTTGTTGGGGTGCCGACGGGTTGTTGCAATTGCGCTTTCCAACGCTCCAGATTGCGCTGCAGCGCGGCTTCCGTCACACCAGACCCGGGCAATTCTGTCATCTTTTTGGCCAGCTGTCCGCGCAGCCACGGATCATTGCAGGCCGAGTTGTGGGAAATCGCCAGGTACAGGCCGGGCTGATCGACGGGCACGTCGCGGGCGACCAGGTCATTGCTCATCCCTAACGTCTGGGCCATGGCCATGCCGGAGTAACGCCCGGCCAGCACGTAGTCCACTTCCCCCAGCAGCAGTTTCTGGAAGGCCGGGGTCAACGTGGGCAGGCGTTGCAGGGTCAGTTGCTGGCCGGCGAAGGTTTCAAAGTCGCGGCTCAAGCGTGCTCGCTCCGACACTGCACCCTTGTGGCCATGCAGGTCGGCCGCCGTGGTATAGGCCAGCGCCGAATCCTTGCGGGTCCAGACCAGATAATCGAGCTGTACCAGCGCCGGGTGGATGTAGTCGAGGGTTTCCAGCTCGCCAAGGTTCAGCGGTGCATCGGCGAGGATGTCCATGCGCCCGCTGCGCACTTCGTCCAGGGCCAGGGAACGCTTGCCGCCGTAGAGCAGGTCGATTTTCAACCCAAGCTCCTTGGCTACCTGTTGCAAGACATCGGCGGTGGCGCCGATCAGGTGCGTCGGGTCTTGGGGATCGCGCCACAGCAGCGGCGGTGCGTCCGGGCTGCCGGTGATCACCAGGCGGTCACATTTGCCGGCTGCCTGGGTCAGGCTCGGCAGCAGCGTAAGTCCCAGCAGTACGGCCCAGGGGCGCAGTTCCATGGCGGTTTCTCCGGCGTTCAAAAAAGCCCGGGCCAAAAAAAGCCCGGTCACTAGACCGGGCTCTTTATAAGTGAAGCGGCTGGATTAGACCAGCTTCTCCAACTCAGGTACGGCTTCGAACAAGTCCGCCACCAGGCCGTAATCGGCCACCTGGAAGATCGGTGCTTCTTCGTCCTTGTTGATCGCGACGATCACCTTGGAGTCTTTCATGCCGGCCAAGTGCTGGATCGCGCCGGAGATACCGACGGCGATGTACAGCTGTGGCGCAACGATCTTGCCGGTCTGGCCGACCTGCATGTCGTTGGGTACGAAGCCTGCGTCGACGGCCGCGCGGGAGGCGCCGACCGCAGCGCCGAGCTTGTCGGCCAGGGCGTACAGGTGCTTGAAGTTGTCACCGTTCTGCATGCCGCGGCCGCCGGAAACGACGATCTTGGCAGCGGTCAGCTCAGGACGGTCCGACTTGGCCAGCTCTTCGCCGACAAAGCTGGAGGTGCCAGCGTCGTGGGCCGCGGAAACAGCTTCAACGGCAGCCGAGCCACCTTCAGCGGCAACCGGGTCGAAACCGGTGGCACGCACGGTGATGACTTTGACGGCAGCGGTCGATTGCACGGTGGCAATCGCGTTACCGGCGTAGATCGGGCGCTTGAAGGTGTCGGCGCTTTCTACCGAGATGATCTCGGAGATCTGGTCAACGTCCAGCTGCGCGGCAACGCGTGGCAGGATGTTTTTGCCGTTGGAAGTGGCGGCAGCCAGGATGTGGCTGTAGCCAGCGCCCAGCTCTGCTACCAGAGGGGCGACGTTTTCCGGCAGTTGGTGAGCGTAAGCGGCATTGTCGGCCAGCAGTACTTTGCTCACGCCAGCCACTTTGGCTGCAGCCTCAGCCACGGCGCCAGCGCCTTGACCGGCGACCAGTACGTGGATGTCGCCACCGATTTTAGCGGCAGCAGCAACAGTGTTCAGGGTGGCCGGGGCCAGCACCTTGTTGTCGTGTTCAGCGATTACCAAGATAGTCATTTTTAGATTACCTTCGCTTCGTTTTTCAGTTTCTCGACCAGTTCAGCCACCGACTTGACCTTGATGCCCGCGCTGCGTGCAGCCGGCGCTTCGACTTTGACGGTCTTGTTGGTGGAGGCGGTGGAAACGCCCAAAGCATCCGGAGTCAGCACTTCGAGAGGCTTCTTCTTGGCTTTCATGATGTTTGGCAGGGACGCGTAGCGCGGCTCGTTCAAACGCAGGTCGGTGGTGACGATGGCCGGCAGTTTCAGGGAAACCGTCTGCGCGCCGCCGTCGATTTCACGGGTCACGGCAACGTTGTCGCCGCTCACTTCGACTTTGGAAGCGAAGGTGCCCTGGCCGTAACCGGTCAGTGCAGCCAGCATCTGGCCAGTCTGGTTGTTGTCGCTGTCGATCGCCTGTTTGCCGAGGATCACCAGCTGAGGCTGTTCCTTGTCGACAACGGCCTTGAGCAACTTGGCCACGGCCAGGGAGGTCAGCTCTTCAGCGGACTCGACCAGGATAGCGCGGTCGGCACCCAGTGCCAGGGCGGTACGCAACTGCTCTTGAGCAGTGGTCGGGCCGATGGAAACCACAACGATTTCAGTCGCCACGCCTTTCTCTTTCAGGCGTACGGCTTCTTCCACGGCGATTTCACAGAAAGGGTTCATCGACATCTTGACGTTAGCAAGGTCGACGCCGGAATTGTCCGCCTTGACGCGAACTTTCACGTTGTAATCGACAACGCGTTTGACAGCTACAAGAACCTTCATGGATTCCTCGTTACTCTCCGGTGAAAAGAAAGTCGCCTAGGCGAACCTGGCGGTTGATGCTCATCGGCACACAAGGGCACCTCCAAAAACGGCGGCGAATGACCTTGCTCACGGGAAGTGATGACCGTTCGTCAGTGGTGACTGGGAGGTCATTCTTTATCGCGGCGTGTAAACTGCGCGCCATCAATTAAACGCGCGTCACCTGTTTTGCCTTTGCCGTGCTTTTGGACGTGCTCTTGAAACCTACAGTCTGCCTACGGTCTGTGCAAAACCGACCGTATATTGACCGGAACGCCTATTCTGGTCAATACGGCAAAATGGCCAGTCATAAGCCGCGTTGCTTTGATTTACCTAGCCTGCGGGCAATTCAAACAAACGTTTGTATTGGACGCTGACAGTGGTCTATATATAATGCGCCACCTAGAGAGACAGGTGGGTCATCCCCTGCCGTTGCGCACGGCGATGACGGACACGACACCGAACCTCCACCCATTAGAAAAAAAGCCTGTTGAGCCTTGAGTAGGAGATAGCCTGTGGAACGCGAATACATGGAATTCGACGTGGTCATCGTCGGCGCTGGCCCGGCGGGCCTGTCTGCCGCCTGCCGACTGAAGCAGAAGGCCGCCGAAGCCGGTAAGGAAATCAGCGTCTGCGTGGTCGAGAAAGGCTCCGAAGTGGGCGCACACATCCTCTCCGGTGCCGTGTTCGAGCCCCGCGCCCTGAACGAACTGTTCCCGGACTGGAAGGAACTCGGCGCCCCGCTCAACACCCCCGTGGTGCGCGATGACATCTATGTGCTGCGCAGCGCCGACACCTCCACCAAGGTGCCTGACTTCTTCGTGCCCAAGACCATGCACAACGAAGGCAACTACATCATCTCCCTGGGCAACCTGTGCCGCTGGCTGGCCCAGCAGGCCGAGAACCTGGGCGTGGAAGTCTACCCAGGCTTCGCCGCCCAGGAAGCACTGTTCGATGAAAACGGCGTGGTGCGCGGGATCATCACCGGCGACCTGGGCGTCGACCGTGAAGGCCAGCCAAAGGAAGGCGTCTATACCCCCGGCATGGAACTGCGCGGCAAGTACACGCTGTTCGCCGAAGGCTGCCGTGGGCATATCGGCAAGCAGTTGATCCAGCGTTTCAACCTGGACAGCGACGCCGACGCCCAGCACTACGGCATCGGCCTCAAGGAAATCTGGGAAATCGACCCGGCCAAGCACCAGCCAGGCCTGGTGGTGCACACCGCCGGTTGGCCGCTGGACATCATGAGCAACGAGAACACCGGTGGCTCGTTCCTCTATCACCTGGAAAACAACCAGGTGGTGGTTGGTCTGATCGTCGACCTGTCCTACAGCAACACCTTCCTGTCGCCCTTCGATGAGTTCCAACGCCTCAAGCACCACCCGGTGCTGGCCCAGTACCTGGAAGGCGGCAAGCGCATCAGCTACGGCGCACGCGCCCTGGCCAAGGGAGGTATCAACTCGTTGCCGAAGATGGTCTTCAAGGGCGGCGCGCTCATCGGCTGCGACCTGGGCACCATGAACGTGGCCAAGATCAAGGGCAGCCACACTGCGATGAAGTCCGGCATGCTCGCTGCCGATGCCGTGGCCGAACGCCTGCTGGCCGAATCCGAAGGCGGCGATGAGCTGACCAACTATGTCGACAGCTTCAAGGCAAGCTGGCTCTACGAAGAACTGTTCGCCAGCCGCAACTTCGGCCCGGCGATGCACAAGTTCGGCCCGATCATCGGCGCCGGCTTCAACTGGTTCGACCAGAACATCCTCGGCGGCAAGATGCCGTTCACCCTGCACGACACCAAGCCGGACTACGCCTGCCTGAAGCTGGCCAAGGACAGCAAGAAGATCGACTACCCGAAACCCGACGGCAAGTTGAGCTTCGACAAGTTGAGCTCGGTGTTCATCTCCGGTACCAACCACGAAGAAGAGCAGCCGTGCCACTTGAAGTTGAAAGACCCAAGCATCCCGATCGGCACCAACCTGCCGCTCTACGATGAACCGGCGCAGCGTTACTGCCCGGCGGGCGTGTATGAAGTGATCACCCAGGAAGACGGCGAGAAGCGCTTCCAGATCAACGCCCAGAACTGCGTGCACTGCAAGACCTGTGACATCAAGGACCCTTCGCAGAACATCACGTGGGTCACACCGGAAGGTGCGGGCGGGCCGACTTACCCGAATATGTAAGCCAAGCGAGGCTCCCGAATGGGAGCCTTTTTTATGCAGTCAAACTCGGACAACTGTGGGAGGGGGCTTGCCTGAAATGACTAGGCAGCCCGCTCTTCGCCAGGGTTGCGCTCGAAGTAGCGCTTGTACTCGCGACTGAACTGCGACGTACTCTGGTACCCCACGCTATGCGCCGCCTGCGCCACGCCCATGCCCTCCACCAGCAGCAACTGCTGAGCCTTGAGCAAGCGCAAACGCTTCAAGTACTGCACCGGCGACAGCAGCGTGCAACGCTTGAAATGCTCGTGAAACGTCGACGCACTCATATGCGCGTACCCCGCCAACGTCTCGATATTCAGCGGCTCGGCGTAATGGGCATGCAGGTGATTCAACGACGTGGCGATCCGCGAAAACTGCCCCTGCTGTTCCACCAAGGCGCGCAGCACATCGGCCTGGGGGCCGCGCAAGGCGGTGAACAATAATTCCCGCACCCGCGCCGGGCCCATGATCCGGCTTTCCAGTGGATCGTGCAGGCACTGCAGCAGCCGCTCCACGCAGCCGCGCATGGCGTCATCCAGGACCACCGAACTCATCGACTCCAGGGTTTGCGCGGTCGGCGGCGGACCGGCCTGCATGCCCATGGCCATCACCAACTCACCCAGCACCACGCGGTCGATGCCCACGGTCACCCCCAGCAGCGGCGCACCGGGCGCCATGGCGAATGTCTCGCACTCGAACGGCACCGGCATCGCCTGGATCAGGTAGTGCCCGGCGCCATACTCCAGCGTACGCGGGCCCAGGTAGGCGACCTTGCTGCCTTGGGCGACGAACATCAGGCTCGGCTCGTAGATCTGCGGACCGCGTGCCACGTCGCAACTGGCGCGCAGTACTTGCACACCCGGCAGGTGGGTCGGGGAGAAACCGTCGCGGGACGTCAGCCCCTCGATCAGGGCAACCAGCGTGGCGTTAGCATCAACATGGCGGGTCAACAGCATGGCAAAAAACTTCGCGAATAAGGGATGAGAGCATCATCGCAGGTCTGGCCGCAGATGAATCCAAACAGGGGGCACTCCCGGACGAATAGGCATGAGACTCGGAGCAATCGCCATGGCCGCATCAGGGGGTGACGCGGAAAATGGCCCGCCTCATCTGTCCCTGCTTTTGCGAGGTTTTCGCCATGTATACCGCCATCGGTTACGCCGCCCAGTCGGCCACCACTCCCCTCGCCCCCATGTCGTTTGAACGCCGCAGCCCGCGCGCCGATGACGTGGCCATCGAGATTCTCTACTGCGGCGTGTGCCATTCCGACATCCACCAGGCGCGCAACGAATGGGGCATCGCCGTGTACCCGCTGATGCCGGGCCACGAGATCGTCGGCAAGGTCACCGCCGTCGGCGCCCGCGTGACCGCGCATAAAGTCGGTGACCTGGTCGGCGTCGGCTGCATGGTCGATTCGTGCCGCCACTGCGAAGCGTGCAAATCGGACCTGGAGCAATATTGCCTCGAAGGCCCGACCATGACCTACGCCACACCGGACCGCGTCGATGGCAGCAACACCATGGGCGGTTACTCCGACAGCATCGTGGTCAGCGAGCACTTCGTGGTGAAGATCCCGGCCAAGCTCGACCTGGCCAGCGCCGCGCCGATCCTGTGCGCAGGCATCACCACCTATTCGCCGCTCAAGCACTACGGCGTCAAGGCTGGCGACAAGGTCGGGGTTCTCGGCATGGGTGGCCTGGGCCACATGGGCATCAAGTTCGCCAAGGCCATGGGCGCGGAAGTGACACTGTTCACCCGCTCGGCGAGCAAGGCTGAAGAAGGTCGTCGCCAGGGTGCCGACCATGTGATCGTGTCCACCGATGCCGAACAGATGCAAGCCGCCGCCGGCAGCTTTGACTTCCTGCTCGACACCATCCCGGTGCAGCACGACCTGAACCCCTACCTCGACGTATTACGCTTTGATGGCGTGCACATCCTGGTTGGCCTGATCGAGCCCGTGGACCCACCGGTCAACGCCGCCAAACTGGTATTGGGGCGTAAAGTGCTGGCCGGTTCGCTGATCGGTGGCATTGCCGAAACCCAGGAAGTCCTGGATTTCTGCGCCGAGCATGGCATCACCTGCGACATCGAAATGCTCGACATCCGCCAGATCAACGAGGCCTACACCCGCATGATCGCCGGTGATGTGAAGTACCGCTTTGTCATCGACATGGCGACCTTGAAGGTCTGATCAGGCCTTCGCACCCAACTCCGCCGACAGCCGTGCTGCGACCTGTTTGATCACAGGGATCAGCTCGGCCATTTTCTCCAGCGGCATGTAGGGCACGGTACTGGCGATGCTGATGCCGGCGACGATTCGCCGGCTGGCATCGCGCACCGGTGCCGCTACGCAACGGATCGACGGTTCGTTGTCTTCCAGGTCGAACGCATACCCGCCCACCACATACTCACGCATGCGCTGCTCGAACTGCGCCCAGGACTGTTCTGGATGCTGCGGCCATTGCAGGTTTTTCCCACCCGCCGGCAGGCTGGTCTCGTACAAGCGCTGCCACTCTTGCACCGAGTCATCCAGCAGCATCGCCTTGCCCACGCCCGTGCGCGCCAACGGCATGCGATGGCCGACCCGCGAGCGCATTTCCGGACCGTTGCGGCCAGGGTTCTTGTGCAGGTAGAGCACATCGTCGTATTCGCGAATGGCCAGGTGGATGGTGTCGCCGGTCAATGCCGACAGCTCATCCAGGTACGGCACCGCCAGGGTCACCAGCGGCAGCTCTTCGCGGGCCTGAAACCCCAGCTCGATCAACTTCGGCCCCAACAGGTAGCCGACTTGCGGCACCACGCGCAGGTAACGCTCTTCCACCAGGCAACTGGCCAGGCGGTGGGTGGTGCTGCGGGTGGTGCCGATGCGCCTGGCGATCTCTTTCAGATCCCGCGCACCGGCCGCCACCGCCTGCACGACGCCCAGGCCACGCAGCAGGGTCTGGGTGCCGGTGGGGGCAGCGTCTTTGACGGGGGTGTGGGCGTTTTCCTGCATATCGGGCCTATAGGTATGAAAGCGGGGGCATTATGGCAAATACCGTCCCTCAATACAGTGGCGATCCAAAGGTGGGAGGTGTTCGGTCTAGCGCTGCTTCATGCGGTCGATGATGACCGCCAGCAACAGGATCGAACCACGAATCACGTACTGGTAGAAGGTGTCGATATTCTTCAGGTTCATCGCGTTCTCGATGATCGCCAGGATCAGCACCCCGGCAATCACATGGCGGATCATGCCGATGCCGCCGCTCAACGACACCCCGCCCAGCACGCAGGCGGAAATCACCGTCAGCTCGAACCCCTGGCCGATCATCGGCTGGCCCGAGGTCATGCGCGAGGCGAGGATCACCCCGGCCAAGGCGCCGATCAGGCCGTGCACGGCGAAGATGATGATCTTGGTGCGATCAACGTTCACCCCGGCGAGCAACGCCGCTTCCTGGTTCCCCCCGATCGCCATGGTGTTGCGCCCATAGGTGGTGTAGTTCAACAGCCAGCCAAAAAACACAAAGCACAGCACGGTGATGATGATCGGCACCGGCACGCCCAACAGTTGGCCGTTGCCGAACACAAAGAAATCCTCGTTCATCACCCCTACCGCTTTGCCGTTGGAGAAGATATAGGCCAGGCCGCGCACGATCTGCATGGTCGCCAACGTCGCGATCAACGCATTGATACGCAGCTTGGCGATGACAATGCCGTTGATCAGCCCCACCACCAGACCCATGGCCAATGCAGCGGACACACCGAGCGCCACGCTGTCGGTGTCGCGAATCACGATCCCCGCCACCACACCGGCGCAGGCGATCACCGAGCCCACCGACAGGTCGAAGTGCCCCGAGGCCAGGCAGAACAGCATGGTGCAGGCGGCGATGCCCACGGTGGAAATCGCCAGGCCCAGGCCACGCATGTTCAGCGGCGAGAGGAAGTTGTCGATAAACAGCGCGCTGAGCACAAAGATGCCCAATGCCGCCAGCAGCATCACCCAGTCATCGAGAAACTTGCGCTGGTTGAAACCCGGCCAGAAGCCCTTTGCAGTTTTTACCTGAGACATGCCTACACCCTCTTATTCTTCAAGCCCGCGAACGCGGGAGTGCCAATTGCAGCAGGCGTGCTTCATCCGCTTGATCGCGGCTCAGCTCGCCGGTCAGCGCGCCTTCGCTCATCACCAGGATGCGATCGGAGATGCCCATCACTTCCATCAGGTCGCTGGACACCACAATCACCGCAATACCGCTGGCGGCCAGGTTATGAATGATCTGGTAGATCTCCGACTTGGCGCCGATGTCGATGCCGCGAGTCGGCTCGTCCAGCAGCAGCACCTTCATCGGCATCGACAGCCAGCGGCCAAGAATGGCTTTCTGCTGGTTGCCGCCGGACAGGTACATGATCTTTTGCGCGGCAGTCGGGGTTTTGACCTTCATTGCCTTGATCTGCTGGTCGGCATTGCCCTTCTCCCAGCCATCGCGCAGTAACCAGCCGAACGAAGAGTGGGCGCCACGGGCGCTGATATTGATGTTCTCGGCGACGCTGGACAGCGGAATGATGCCTTCCTTCTTGCGGTCTTCCGGGCACAGCAGTACACCGGCGGCGATGGCGTCGCGGGGCGAGCGCAGTTGCAGGGCCTCCCCACATAACTCAAGGCTGCCGGCGCTGGCGCGCTCCAAGCCGCTGAGCAAACGGAACAGCTCCGTGCGCCCTGCCCCGACCAAGCCGAACAGGCCGAGAATCTCGCCCTTGCGCACCTCAAAACTGACCGGCTCACGCAAACCCGGGCCCAACAAACCGTCGACCTTGAGCGCCACCTCGCCGTGCTCGCGCGGGCGGTAGTCGTAGATGTCCTGGATGTCGCGACCGACCATGCAGGTCACCAACTGGTCGTGGGTCAGCGCGCTCATGTCATCGAAGGTGCGCACGTAGCGGCCGTCCTTGAACACCGTCACCGCGTTGCAGATGCGGAACACTTCTTCCATGCGGTGCGACACGTAGAGCACCACTTTGCCCTCGTCCCGCAGGCGCGCGATGATCGCCATCAAGCGGTCGATCTCCCGCGCCGACAGGCTGCTGGTGGGTTCGTCGAAGGCAATCACATGGGCGCCACGGGACAGCGCCTTGGCGATTTCCACCAGTTGGCGCTGGCCCAGGGACAGACGCCCGAGTTTTTCCTCGGGGTCGATTTCATCCGCCAGGCCCTTGAGGCAAGCCAGGGCCTGCTTGCGCAGCAGGCCCCGGTTGACCACGCCGAAGCGCGAGGGCAAATGCCCGAGGAACAGGTTTTCGGCGACGGTCATTTCCGGCACCAGGTGCAGCTCCTGGTGGATCACCGCGACGCCGCTGGCGATGCTGTCGGCGGCGCATTTGAACGCCATGGTCTGCGCGCCGATCTGCACGCTGCCGCTGCTGGGAATATAGGCGCCGCCGAGGATCTTCAGCAGCGTCGACTTACCGGCACCGTTCTCGCCCATCAGGGCGTGTACCTGCCCCGGGTGGGCGGTGAAGCTGATGCCGTCCAGCGCCTTGACCCCGGGAAAGGTCTTGCCGATAGCGTCGAAACGCAGGGCTGCCGCCGTCATTTCCACAGCCCGATCTTGGTCAGTTCTTCCTGGAAGTTGGCGCGGGTGATCAGGGTCACTTCATCCATGGCCGTGTACTTCGGCGGTTCGGTGCCCTTGGTGACCCACTCGTACATCATCAGCGCAGTGTTGTAGCCCTCGATGTGCGGGCTTGGCAGCATGGAGCCGAAGAAGCCGCTGTTGGCCTTCTTCAATTCGCCGATGGCGTCGGTGCCATTGATGCCGATACCGATCACATTGGCCGCAGCGAAACCGGCGCTTTCGGTGGCGCGCACGCCGCCGAGCACGGTGTTGTCGTTCATGCCGCCGATGATCAGGTTTTTCGCACCGCTGGGCAGCTTGACCAGGGCCGAGTTGGTGGCGTCCATGCTGCCGGGGACGTCGAGGGTTTTCAGTGCGGCGGTGAGGATGTGGTCTTTAGGGATGCCGGCTTCTTCGAGGGATTTGATCGAGCCGTCGGTGCGTTTCTTGCCGGTGTCGAGTTCATTGAAGGTGTTGATCACCGCGTAGGTGTCCTTCCAGTCCCAACCGCGTTTTTTCGCCTCGGCGGCCATGGCCGCGCCCTGTTTCTGGCCGACTTCAAAGGCGGCCATGCCCAGGTACGGCACGTCCTCCATGAAGTTGCCCTTGGCATCGACAAAGCGGTCATCCACGGCAATCACTTTCAAGCCGTTGGCCTTGGCCTTGGCGACGATCGCCGGGCCCAGGGACACATCCGGCGGGCAGATCACAAAGCCCTTGGCGCCGTTGGCGGCCAGGCTGTCGATGGCCGAGAGGGTTTTCTCGCCATCGGGCACGGCGATCTTGATCACGGTAAAGCCATGCTCCTTGCCGGCTTTTTCGGCAAAGGCCCATTCGGTCTGGAACCACGGTTCCTCGGCCTGCTTGACCAGGAAACCGATCTTCACTTCCTCGGCAAATGCGAAAGTACTGAGGCCGCTGAGCACGGCGGCAGCTGCCAGTACGCGTATTGCTTTTTTCATGAACGGCACCTCTTGTTGTTATTGGGAGTGGCAAGTTCTAGTCGTGGTACATCACCGACCGCCCGCCATCGATCATCAGGCAGGTGGCATTGATAAAGGGCGCCTCGTCGGTGGCCAGGAACAGCGCCGTCATCGCCACCTCGACGGGCTGGCCGATGCGCTTGGGCGGGTGCAGGTCGAACGCGCGCTGGCGCTCGGCGTGGGGGTCGGGGAAACCGTTCCAGTAATCGACGTTGAGCTGGGTCTCGATATAACCCGGGGCGATGGCATTCACGCGGATGCCCTTGGGCGCGTATTCGATACCCAGGGCGCGGGTGAGCCCGAGCAGGCCATGCTTGGCCACGGGATAAGGGAAACAGCCGGGAATGATGTGGCTGGAATGGGTGGAGGCGATATTGATGATGTTGCCGATGCCCTGCTCGAGCATGTGCGGCAACACCGTGCGGCAGCCGTACCAGGCGCCGTCGAGGTCGATGGCGAAGCAACGGCGCCAGTCTTCGTCGCTCATCTCCAACGGGTCGCGGAACACGTTGACCCCGGCGCAGTTGACCAGCACATCCACCCGGCCGAAGCGCTCAATGGCCACATTGACCAACGCCAGCCATTGCGCTTTGCAGGTGATATCGACGGGTTGGGCGTAGATCTCGGCGCCGCGTTCGCGCCAGTGGGCGGCGACTTTCTCGACCTTGTCGCCCTGTATATCCGCGATCACCAGGCGCGCCTGCTGGGCCTGGAAACACGCGACGATCGCCTCACCAATGCCCTGGGCGGCGCCGGTGATGATCACCACCTTGTTCTTCAGGCGCTCGCCGTAGGTTGGCTCGGGCACGGCGGGTAATGACAACGGTTGGGCCTGCATCGCGTCACCTGTTTTATTTTTGGCAGTGAGTGCTGATGCAGACGACTATAAACCCATCATTTGAAATATCTCAATATATAAATTTGCATCCCATATAGTGAGCAAAATCAAAAAATAATGTGGGAGCAAGCCGCCTCCCACATTTGATCTACAGTGCTTTCAAAACGGTGGCTTCAGCCGAGGGCGAAGTCCCGCAGCGCATCACCTTCCATGCGATAACGCACCCACTCCTCCTGCGGCTGGGCACCGATGGATTTGTAAAAGGCAATCGCCGGCTCGTTCCAGTCCAGCACGCTCCACTCGAAGCGCGCGCAACCGTTATCAAAGGCAATCTTCGCCAAATGACGCAACAGCTTCTTGCCCGCCCCGCCGCCACGCTGTTCCGGGTTGATGTACAGGTCTTCCAGGTACAGGCAGTTGCTGCCCAGCCACGTGGAATAGCTGAAAAAGAACACCGCAAACCCAATCGGCAAACCATCCCGCGAGCAGATCAGGCCATGGGCCGTGGCGCCCTCGCTGAACAGGCTGCGCTGGATGTCCACCACGCTGGCGATCACTTCATGCCGGGCTTTCTCGTACTCGGCGAGTTCGGTGATGAAAGTCAGGATCTGCGCAGCATCGCTGGGCACGGCGGGGCGAATCTCGATGGTCATGGGCGAGCCTTGGCAATTTCAAAGCACACATACTAAGGCGCTTTGATGACTGATTGCAGTGCAATTTATGGGGAACCCGGCAGCCGACACACAAAATCTTACAGGTGCCACGGCACCGTTCGTCGCCACCCAGGCACGATCATCAAGGCACAACTGACCAATAGAGGGTAAGGACATCAATCATATGGAGACACCCTCATGAAGCATTCCAAGTTTGCCGCCCTCGCATTTGCCGGCCTGTTGTCTTCGGTTTCGCTGAGTGGTTTCGCTGCCACGTCGTCCACCGGTCCTACCAACCCGGACGCCACCACGGAATCGCAGAAATCCATGGGCACCGGCCTGGACACCAACGGCGGCGCGGTCATCGATAACACCAATGGTGCCGACCCGCATACCCAGGGCCACGATACCCAACGCCAGGCTCCCGCTGCCGTCGGCAACGGCAAAATGGGTCCTTCGGTGAATGAGCCGAAGATCAATAAAGGCGATGACTCGAACCTGCCGGGCGCGCCGAAACAGCCTGCGCCTTAACGCTTCACACACAATCGCAACACCCGATCATTCCCCAATGAAGAGGTACGCATGAACGTCGATAAAGACCTTGAAAAAGAAGTCCTCACCCGCCTGCTGCACGCTCATCCCCAGGGGCTGGGCAAGGAGGTGCTGGATAACTACCGCGGAGAGAAAGTGGTCGCCAGTGCGTTGGCATTTCTGCAGGACCGCGGGTTGATCAAGGATGGGCATGTGACCACCGACGACGCCGGTGAATACTCGCTGAATCTGCCGATCAAGTTGACGGCGTCAGGTGTGGATGAAGCGCGCAAGCTCGAAGGTGAAACGCGCCAGTAGCCCTCATGCAAAACCCAATGTGGGAGGGAGTAAACCTTCCTCTCACATGCTTGGGCCTATCTTCAGTCCGTAAGTAATGCGTCGACTTCGGCGGTGCCCGGGGAAGTTGCCGGCCCCCAACGCGTCACCGCCAGGGCCGCCGCTGCATTCGCCCGCCGCGCCGCCTCAGCAGGTTTCAAACCATCCGCCAAACCCGCAATAAACACCCCCGCATGCGCATCCCCCGCGCCATTGCTGTCGACCGCCTGTACCTTGAAGCCGGGCACATGCTCGATCTGACCCGCACGCCCCACCCAGCAGCCATTCGGTCCGTCACGCACCACCAATAGCGTCTCGGCGCGCAGGTGCTGGCTGAGCGCCGGCAACGCGGCAGCGATGTCCGCCGCGCCGGTAAACGCCAAGGCTTCAGGACCATTGCTGGTCCAGATATCGATACGTGGCAACAGCGCACCCATCAAGGCCGAATCCGGCGCTTTGACCAGCGGCCCCGGATCGAACACCACCACGACTTCCCGGGGCAGTGCCAGCAGCCAGTCGATCAGCGCCTGGGCCTTGCCTTCCAGGAGCAGGCTGTAGCCACTGACATAGACGTAGTCGTCGACACGCGCTGCGACGGTGGTCAAATCCTCCTGGCTGAGTTCACCCTCGACGCCGATATGGGAAATGAACGTGCGCTCGGTGGTGGCTTCGGTCAAGGACACACACAAGCCAGTGTCCTTTGCGCTGCTGGCTGCCAGGGCCATTTCAATGCCCTCGGCCTGCATCGCCGCGCGGGCCAGGTCGCCGAAGCGACCAGTGCCGTGACGGCCCAGATAGACCACCGGCAAGCCATTGCGCCGCGCCGCCGCCATCACATTGAAGCCCCCGCCGGCTTCGAAGCGGGCGGACTTGGCCAGCACGTCGCCGCCGGTCGCGGGCAAGGTGTCGAGGGCCATGACCAGGTCGACGATGACCTGGCCGGTGTGCAGCAATCTAGACATTAGCACTCTCTACCAACGCCGGACGACGGTCAGTCGCGCCGCCCAGTACCGCATAAATCCCACCGGCAACCAGGAAAGTGACGATCCAGCCCAGGCCATTGTGGCCCAGCCAGGAGTCGGACAACGGCCCGGCGAACCAGATGTTCTCGGCAGTGGTGCCGATGGTGGTGAAGCTGAAACCCAGCACGATGGCCACGGCCCAGGCGCCGAAGGCGCGCCATTCCACACCGCCGCGATACCAGTAGGCGCTGCTCGGGCTCACGTCCAGCAGGTCCTTGGGGCTGTAGTAGTGACGATGGATCAGGTCGACCACGAAGATCCCCACCCACGCGGTGATCGGCACCGCCAGCAACGAGATGAAGGTGATGAACGGGCCGTAGAAACTGTCGGCGATCAGCATGAAGTAGATGGAGCCGGCGAAGATCGCCACGATGTCGACGATCACCGCATGCACGCGCTTGACCTTCAGGCCAAGGGTCAAGGTGGTCAGGCCGGCCGAATACACCGACAGGTTGTTCGACAGCAGCAGCCCGCCAAACGCAGTGATCAGGTACGGCACCGCCATCCAGGTGGGCAGCATGTCGCGGATCGCGATGATCGGGTCAGTGGCCGCGGCCAGGTCGTTGTTGCCGACCGACAGCAGGCCGCCGAGGGTAATCAGCAACACCAGCGGAATGCCCGCACCAAACGCCGCCGACGCCACCAGGCGCACGGCGGTGACGCTGCGGTGCTGGTAGCGCGACATATCGGCACCGGCGTTGGCCCAGCCGATACCGGTACCGGCGGCCATGGTACCGACGCCGATGATCATCGCGCTCAGGGGAGCCGGGGTGGTGTGGAACACCGCGCTCCAGTCGATGGTGGCGCAGAGGAAACCGCCCACCAGGATATTCAACGCGCCGAACACGTAGGTGGCCCACTTCTGGATCACCAGCAAGGTGGCGTGGCCGAGGCCCGAAACGGCCAAGGTCAGCAACACGAAAATGCCGATGAAGATCAGGGTGAGGACCGGTGCGCTTTTCGCTTCCACCGCAGAGCCGAACAGAATCGAACACAACGACAGCAGCACGAAGGCCGCCGTGGTGGTGTTGACGGTTTCCCAGCCCAGGCGCGACATCAACGACACCAGCGTCGGGCCGATATTGCCGCGCACGCCGAAGATGGCGCGGGACAAGGTCAGGCTGGGGGCACGGCCGCGACGGCCGGCGATGGAGATGATGCCCACCACGGCGAACGAGCCCGCGGCGCCGAGGATCGCGACGATGATCGCCTGCCAGATGGCCAGGCCGCGAAACGCCACGAGGGTGGCGCCGAGGGGCAGGCCGAGGATGCTGATATTGGCGGCGAACCACACCCAGAACAGTTGCAGTGGATGGCCGTTGCACTCGCCCTCAGGGACCGGTTCGATACCGCGGGTTTCCAATTGCCCGGCGCTTTGGCCGGAAGAAGTGCTGCTCATGAGTGGTGCTCCTGGTGCCTGTATTGTTGTGGTTGTGGCGGATACGCGGTCTTCCTGACTCAGCGCAATGCGAGCAAGCCTTGAACCAGCGGCTGCAGATCGAGGCCGTTGACCTGCTTGACCTGTTCGATCATCGATTCGGGCCAGCACTGCAGGCCGAGGCAGGCACCGAGCATCGCGCCGAGCATCGCGGCAATCGTGTCGGTATCGCCGCCCAGGCTGGCAGCCAGGCACAGGGCTTCGAACGCGTTCATGGCCCCCACCGCCACTTGCTGGGCGAGGGCAAACGACACCACCACCGACTCCTGGGAGGCGACGGAGGTGCCGATCAATTCATACAGCAGGTCGGCGAACAGGGCTGTGTCGCCGCTGCCGACGCTCAGGGTGCGCGCCCAACTGATACGGGTGGAGATGCGCCCGCCGGCAATCCAATGGCCATGGCCTTCCGCCTGTTGAGCCACCTGGGTGCCGATATTCAAGGCCTCACCCAAGTCCACACCGTTGATGCCTGCGGACACCACCGCCGCCACTGCCGCGGCGCTGGAGATGCCCAGGGTGGTGTTGTGGGTGACCTGGCAGGCCTGGATCACCGCCTGGATAAATCGCGCCGGGTCGCTGACATCGGCGGCGATCCCCACGGGCGTGATGCGCATGGCGGCGCCATTGGTGGTGCCGTAGCGCCCGGATTCTTCCGGGGTATGGCCGTTGAGGATCATGTCGATTGCACGCTTGGTCGACGGGCCGAGCAGATCCTGGGAACCTTTGGCGCGCATCACCGCTTCCCAATCGATCAGGCGCCGGGCGAGCACGGCGGGGTCGATCTTGCCTTGGCCCTCGACCAGCAGTTCACCCACCAGGATCGCTTGCTCGGTGTCATCGGTGATGGAGCCCGCCGGCATATTGGGCGCGATGGGTTGGTCGGCGTCGGCATCTTCCAGGCCGGTAATGGCACCGAAGCGCTGTTGCACTTGCTCACGGCTCAGGGATTGGGTGGGCATGCCCAGGGCATCGCCCAACGCCAGGCCGTAGAAAGCGCCGAGGGCGCGGGTATTGGGGGTCATTTCGAAGATCCAAACTGCAGGTGCAGGCGAAAGTGCAGAGGGTCGAGCAGGCTTTCGACGTACTCCATGAAGCGCTCGCGGCGATCGTAGGTGGTGCGCGAGGCCTTGAGGAACACCGTGCCCACCGGGCGGCCAAGCAGCTCGGCGTCTTCATCGCTGAGGGGCTCGGCGCCGATCCACTGGTCACCTTCGGCACCGACGTAACCGTAGGCTGCCAGGGTGATGGTCAGGGAATTGTCGATCAGCCCAACGCGCGGCAGGCTTTCCAGGCCACCGGACGCGGGCATCAGCGAGCGCTCAAGGGAAACGGCCGTGCCATCAGTCGTGCGGCGACGGCGGTCGAGGGCGATAAATTGGTCGGTGCCGAAGCGACTGAACAGATCGGCGCGCGTCACCGCTTCCAGGCGCAGGATATCGGTGGTCACCAGGGCCCCGGTGTCCGCCAGGGCCTGGGCCCAACCGCTGGTTTGATCCAGCGCCATGCCATCAAATGTGACGATGGAGCCCACGCCGCTCTGGGTCGCGATGTAATTGCGCCTTTTGAGTTCGGCGAGGGCTTCACGCAGCGTGCCCCGGCTGACCGCAAACTCTTCAGCCAGTTGATGCTCGCCCGGCAACAGGAAACCGTCGGCCATCACCCCTCCCTCGATACGGCGGATGAGCTCGTCGACGACGCGTTTTTTCTTATCAAATCGGACATGTCTAATCATGTACAAATTGATAACCGAAAGCGGCCATTTGCAGCAAGGGAATTATTTCAGGGAGATGAAAAAACCGGCCTCACGGCTCCAGGCCAATACGGAAAAACTCGCCGCCGCTCCATACGCCAAGCCAGTTCTGACCATTGATCGGGCGGCTCACTGCCAACTCCACCAATTGGTAGAACACATTGCGATGCACCAGGGCTTCGAGGTTGGTACGCACCCGCAGATAGGGGGACGGTTCCTGGGTGACGGGGTCGATCACCACCCGCAGTGGATGCTCGATATCGGCTGCAACCTGTTCGTCGACGTTGGTGGTGAAGCGCAGCACCTGGCTTTCGCCCTGCCCTTCGACGTCGAGGGTAACCGCGACAAAGGGCGCATCATCGACGGTGATACCGACTTTTTCCACCGGGGTGATCAGGAAGTAATCATCGCCATCGCGGCGGATGATAGTAGAGAACAATTTGACCATCGGCTTACGCCCGATCGGCGTGCCCTGGTAGAACCAGGTGCCGTCACGGGCGATGCGCATGTCGATGTTGCCGCAGAAATCCGGGTTCCACAGATGCACCGGCGCCGGTCCCTTGCCCTTGGGCAACTGAGCCAACAGATCGTTGGTCTTGGCGGAATCGGTCATGGTGTTCTCCTCGGTGTTACTGATCGCCCATGCCCAGCAGGCCTCGGGCGTACTGCGCCAAGGGGCGGGCAATCAGGTCTTCTGGCTTGTTGTCGTGGAACGTCAGTAAACCGCCACGACTGCGAATACGTGCAGTATCAATCAAATACTGGGTGCTGGTCTCGATCAACATGATCTGGATTACCCCGTTGTCCAGGCCAAGCCGGTCCAGCGCCTCTTGATCAGCCCATTCGTCGGCGTTGCCGATACGGTCATCGGCCTTGGCGAAGCGGCAGTACAGCAGATAATGGGCACCCGCCGCACGGGCTTCGGCCATCGCCTGCTCCAGGCCTTCCGGCTGACGAGCACGACGCACCATGGGGAAGTATTCGACGAAACCGTTGAAGGCTTCCTCCGCCACCACATTCGGCCGCGGGTAGGCGCTGCCGGGGGGTACGAACGCACCCTGGGCGATAAAGACAAAGGAATCCGGCTGTATGCGCACCGAGGCAGTCCGACGAGTGTCGCTGTGGTCCAGCAACCCGGCGTCGCTCATCTGATAACGGGTGCCTTCGGCCATATCGCTGACGGTCATGCAACCACTCAGCGTCAACGACGCCAGCAACAAAACCAGACTACGCATCCTAATCCTCCAGAAGCCGGTGACGGAAAACCGGCGAATGGGCACGAGATGCAGAATCCGCGCCATTTGGAAACAACGCAGAACTAAATGTGGGACGGGGCTTGCGCCCTCCCACATTGGATGATGTTTAATCTTGGGAAAGCATTATCCGCCAATTATCTTCATGACCGTCGCACCGCCGGAGAAGGCCACTTCCTGCTTGTCGCCCAAGGCCTTCATCAGCAGGCCTTGCAGGGCCGGCAGCGCCTGGTGGCGAGGCTTGTCCAACAGGTCGCCGACATAGTGACGGTTGCTCGACGACAGGCAGCCATGCAGCCAGCCGGTCGACGACAACCGCAGCCGTGAACAGGTACGGCAGAACGGCACGCTTTCGTTGGCGATCACGCCGAAGAAGCCTTTGCCCGGCACCTCGTAGCGTACCGCCGTGGCATCCACGGGAGCGTTGGCTTGCAGGTATTCGTGGTGTTCGCCGATCAGGCCGAGCAGTTGTTGCAGGCTGACGAACTGCTGCAGGAAGGCATTGGAGTCCTTGGCCAGGTGGCCCATGCGCATCAACTCGATAAAACGCAGCTCGTAGCCACGCTCCAGGCAGTAATCGAGCAGCGGCATCACCTGGTCGAGGTTCTGGCCGCGCAACGGCACCATGTTGACCTTGATCTTGATCCCGGCGGCACGCGCCTGGTCCATGCCATCGAGCACGGTCGCCAGGTCGCCGCCACGGGCGATGCTGCGAAAGGCATCGGCATCCAGGGTGTCGAGGGAAACATTGATGCGCCGAATCCCCGCATCCACCAGCAGCGGCAGTTTGCGCGCCAGCAACTGGCCGTTGGTGGTCAGGCTGATGTCGCTGAGGCCCATGCCGCCCACCGCGCCCATGAAGGCTTCCAGCTTGGGGCTGACCAGCGGTTCGCCGCCGGTGATACGCAAGCGGTCGATGCCCGCCGCCTCGATCAGGTAGGCCACGCCACGGGCCATGGCCTCGGCCGAGAGTTCGTCCTGGGCAGCCACCAGCCGCTTGCCGTTCGGCACGCAGTAGGTACACGCGTAGTTGCAGGCTGAGGTCAGGCTGATCCGCAAATTGCGAAAACGCCTGCCTTGACGATCAACGATCATGGATCACTCCGGCAGAGGATGATTCGGGCGCGCTAAAAGCTGACTGATAAATCAGCTTTTAGCAAGATCCTTGCCTGAGTATATTCCTGGGTTACTGCGCCTGGCAGCAAATCATTACGTGGCCGGGGTTTCGACGGGGGCCGCTTCAACCAGTGCCGGCTCGGAGCTGTGCTTACGCTTGTTGCCCATGCGCACACCGATGTCCATCAGGAACTGGAAGAAACCTTCCTGGTCTTCCAGCACATTGCTCCAGAACGGTGAGTGGTACAGCGCCACGGCGCCGTGCACCAAGGCCCAGGCGGCGCAGTAGTGGAAGTACGGCGGTACGTCTTCAAGCTTGCCTTCGCTGATGCGGCCCTTGATCAGCAGGGTCAGGCGCTCGAAGTTCGAGGCGCGAATCTTGTGCAACTCCTCGACCATCTCCGGCACTTGATGGCCCTTGACCACCTTCTCTTCCAGGCGGTCGAACAGGCGGTAGCGCTGCGGGTCACGCATGCGGAACTCGAAGTAGGCGCGGGACAGCGCTTCCTTGTCCTTGTCGACATCGGCCGAATGCAGCAGCTCGTTCAAGTCGCGCTCGTAGTCGAGCATCAGGCGCAGGTAGATCTCGGCCTTGGACTTGAAGTGCTTGTAGATCGTGCCTTTGCCGATACCCACGGCATCCGCGATCATCTCGACGGTGACGCTGTCTTCGCCTTGTTCGAGGAACAACTTGAGTGCGGTGTCGAGAATTTCCTGCTCACGGCGGCGAAACTCACGGACCTTACGGGGTTCTTTGTGCATGAGGAAGAGGTCTGCAAAGGTCGGAATAGGGAGGGCTGCGCAGGGCCACGAATACATGGCGATACGATTTACCCAGTGCGAGGGATTATCCCGACTGAACGGTCGTTGGGCAACGTCTATGTGAACCCGTCCTGCACTTTACTTTCAAGGTGCCAACGTTTTCATGTCTACCAGTCAGAAATAATACGCAACAACTGCACCCGTGCACTGCCCAATGAGAACTCAAGCGAAGCGCATGTATTCCAAATCTGTTTAAAAAACGATCAGTCGCGACTGGACTGAATCAGATACTGATCAATACTTGAACTGTCGGCGTGACATCTCCCCCAAGTGAAGCGCCGACCTGGGTACCGACGGACTGTGTGCCCTTGTTTTACTCCTAATGGTCTTAACCCGGATTCACCCCCCAGAACCCGGGTTTTTTTTGCCTGCGATTCAGTCGTGTCATGCAGCAACGTGGGCCAGCGGGAACAGGCGCTTGAAGTTCTCGGTGGTCTGCTCGGCAAAGCGCTCATAGGACTCACCGCGCAGCATCGCCAGGTAATCCGCCACATCCCGTACATATTCAGGCAGGTTCGGTTTGCCACGATGGGGAATCGGCGCCAGGTACGGCGAGTCGGTTTCCACCAGCAGGCGGTCGGCTGGCACCTGGCGCGCCACGTCGCGCAGGGCATCGGCATTGCGGAAAGTGACAATGCCCGACAGGGAAATATAGAACCCCAGGTCAAGTGCGGCCCTGGCCATGTCCCAATCCTCGGTAAAGCAATGCAACACGCCGGCCTGGGGCAACGCGGCTTCGCGCAACAGGGTCAGGGTGTCGGCACGGGCGCCACGGGTGTGGACGATCACCGGCTTGCCGGTTTGCCCGGCGGCCTGTAAATGCAGGCGAAACGAGGCCTGCTGCAACTCGGCGGCTTCCGGCTCGTAATGGTAGTCCAGGCCGGTTTCGCCAATGGCCACCACCCGCGGGTGATTGAGTTCGCCCAGCAGCCAGTCGAGGGCCGGGGCTTCGCCAGGCTTGAGATCCAGCGGGTGGATACCCACCGAGCAATCCACATCGGCATAACGCTCGGCCAGGGCTTTGACGTCGGCAGCATTGTCGGCGCTGACGCCAATGCACAGGAAATGCCCTACCCCACGCTGGCGTGCAGCGTCGAGGGCAGCATCCAGGGAGCCGCCGTGCTGGGCGAGGTCAAGGCGATCAAGGTGGCAATGGGAATCTACAAGCATAGGAAATTACGACTTAGGTCACGGAAAGTGTCTGGCCAACGATACATCCGTCGGCCACGGAAATTAACGCCGGCCGAGCAAGCCGACCCACTGCACCAGCAGCGCTTCAAGCAACAGCACGCGGTTGAGGTTGGCCTTGCCGAGCACCTTCTGGCGCTGGGCGAGGATCCAGTCCTGGATAGCCAGCACCTTGTCCTGGGCACTCTTCTGCGCGAGGTATTGCACCACCTTGCGCATGTCGGGCAGGCCCAGGCCGTTTTCGTCCTGGGTCAACTGGTAGCGCAGGATCAGGCTCGACCAATCACAGAACCAGTCGAACAGCAGCAGCAAGGGAATGTCCTTCCAGGCGCTTTCAGCCAACTGGGTGGCGGACAGCTCTTGCTTGAGCAGTTTTTTCACCCCATCCACAACCAGGGCGCGTTGCTCACGCACACCTTGGGCTTGCAGCTTGACGGCCGCCAGGGGGGAACCGGCCGCCAGGGTCAGCAACTCGATCCGCTCCTCTGCGGAGCAATCCGGCAGCGCCTTCGCCAGCCATTGCAGGCTCATGGTTTCACTGGGTAACGGGCAGGCCTGCTGTACGCACCGGCTGCGAATGGTCGGCAACAAGCGGCTGGACTGGTGGCTCACCAGCAACAGCACTGTGTCGCCGGAGGGTTCTTCCAGGCTCTTGAGCAAGGCGTTGGCGGCGTTGATGTTCATCGCCTCCACCGGCTCGATCAACACCACCTTGCGCCCACCCATCTGCGCGGTCTGCACCACGAAACTGACGAGGTCACGCACCTGGTCGACCTTGATCGCCTTGTCGGCTTCCTCGGGTTCGAGCAGGTAGTTGTCCGGGTGGCTGCCGGCCTTGAGCAACAGGCAGGATTTGCACGCGCCGCAGGCTTCAAGGTTGACCGGGCGCTGGCACAGCAGGCTGGCCATGAGTCGCTCAGCCAGATCGCGCTTACCAATCCCGGCCGGCCCGTGCAGCAAATAGGCGTGGGCGTGCTGGGCACGGCCGGCCAACTGCTGCCAGAGACTGTCCTGCCACGGGTAGGCTTCAGCCACGGGCGCGCTCCAACAGCTTGGGTAACAGGGCGTCGATGGCCTGCTGCACCTGCGTCAACGGCTGGGCCGCGTCCAGCAGGTGGTAGCGCGCCGGTTCAGCCTGGGCGCGCTTGAGAAACGCGCTGCGCACAGCATCGAAAAACCCCTGGCCTTCCAGTTCGAAACGGTCGAGACGCCCACGGGCGCTGGCGCGGGCCATGCCCACTGCCACCGGCAGGTCGAACAACAGAGTCAGGTCGGGACGTAGATCACCCTGCACAAAGGTTTCCAAGGTGGCGATACGCGCCAGGGACAAACCCCGGCCACCGCCCTGGTAGGCATACGTGGAATCGGTAAAACGGTCGCAGATCACCACGGCACCGCGGGCCAGGGCCGGACGAATCACCTCGGCCAGGTGCTGGGCACGGGCAGCGAACACCAGCAGCAGCTCGGTGTCCGGGTTCATCTGTTCTTCGCCTGGGGCCAGCAACACGTCACGGATGCGCTCGGCCAGGGGTGTACCGCCGGGCTCACGGGTCAACACCACCTCGACACCTTCAGCCCGCAAGCGGCCGGCCAGGTAATCGCGGTTGGTGCTTTTGCCGGCGCCTTCCGGGCCTTCCAGGGTAATAAACAAGCCAGTCACAGGCAGTCCTTAGTCAGAGTCATTGCGGGCTTTGCGGCGCGGCGGCATCCGGCGCGGGCTCGGCGGGAGCATCAGCAGGCGGCGCCAGGTCTTCCGGCGGTTTTACCAGCGGTGCCGGGCTTGAGCGGTAATCGGCACGGCGCTTGAGCTGGAACTCACGCACAGCAGCATTATGCGCACCCAGGTCATCGGAGAAAATATGGCTGCCGTCGCCACGGGCGACGAAATACAGGCTGCTGCCCGGCACCGGGTTCAACGCGGCATGGATCGCCTCGCGGCCGACCATGGCGATGGGTGTCGGCGGCAGGCCGGCCACCATGTAGGTGTTATAAGGGTTGGCTTCCTTGAGGTGCGCACGGGTCAACTTGCCGTTGTAGCGCTCGCCCAGGCCGTAGATCACGGTGGGGTCGGTCTGCAGCAGCATGCCGATCTTCAGGCGGCGTACGAACACACCGGCAATCTGCCCGCGCTCTTCCGGCACACCGGTCTCTTTCTCCACCAGGGAGGCCATGATCAAGGCTTGATAGGGGTCGGTATAGGGCACGTCGGCAGCACGCTTGCTCCACTCCTGGGCGAGGACATCATCCAGGCGGTTATAGGCTTTCTTCAGGAACTCGACATCGGTCATGCCGCGCACGAAGCGGTAGGTATCCGGGAAGAACCGACCTTCGGGGAACACGCCAGGATGGCCGAGCTTGTCCATCACTTCGCTGTCACTCAGGCCCGCCAGGGTCTGCACGATCTTTTCATGCTTGGCCAGGGCCGAACGCACCTGGCGGAAATTCCAGCCCTCCACCAGCGTCAGGCTGTATTGCACCACCTCGCCGTGCTGCCACAGGCCGATCAGGCCTTCGGCGGTCATGCCCGGGGTCATGCGGTATTCACCGCTGTGCAGCGGTTGGCCTTCCAGGTTGAAACGCCAATACAGGCGCAACCAGAACGCGCCGTCGAGCACGCCATCCGCCTCCAGACGATTGAAGGTGCCAGTGGGGGTGGCCCCTGCCGGCACATCGAGCAATTGCTCCTGGGTCAGATTCAACGGCTGCTTCAAGGCAGCGTCATATTTCCACGCGGAAAACCCCAACAGCAAAGCCGCCGAGAACAGACCGATCAGCAGCAGTACAACCAGTTTTCGTATCAACTCAAATATCCAATAGCGCGCGAACAATGCCCTGCAGTTTACGGGTGAGCGGCCCAACCGACCAGCTCATCGCAGCGCACCCACGCACCGGCCAAATGCCATAAACGCTGTTGCACACAAAGACTTCGTCAGCCTCCCGCAAGTGCTCGAGGCTGATGTCAGCCACGGCCACCGGGATGCCCAGGGCGCTCGCCTGAGCCAGAATCTCGGCGCGCATGACCCCTGCAACGCCGCAACGATTCAGATCGGCGGTTAGTAACAAGCCATTACTTACCAGGAACAGGTTGCTGAATACGCCTTCGATGACACGCCCGGACACATCCAGCATCAACCCTTCGGCATGTTCGGCATCCTGCCATTCGGCACGGGCGATCACCTGCTCGAGGCGATTGAGGTGCTTGAGACCGGCCAGCAACGGCTGCTCGGCCAGGCGGGTGGCACATGCAAACAGACGAACACCGTCGGTTCCATGGGCCTGGGGATAGGTCGCAGGCGGACTGCCCTGCAAGATACGACGCACCGGGGCCTGGGGGTTGACGCCATAACCGCGCAGGCTGTCGCCGCGGGTGAGGATCAGCTTGAGGACACCGTCGCCGAGAGCGGCGGCATAGGCCTGCACTTCGCTGCGGACCAAAGTCTGATCCACAACGAAAGCGAGGCGCCTGCAGCCCTCATCCAGGCGATGCAGGTGACGGTCAAGCAGCACGGGCTGCCCGGCCTTGACGGCGATGGTCTCGAACAGGCCATCACCGTACGCCAGGCCGCGATCTTTCAGGGGCACGCTGTCCGCTGGCTGACCGTCGACCCAGCTGTGCATCACTCGGCGAACCGGCGGAACACCAGGGAACCGTTGGTGCCACCGAAGCCGAACGAGTTGGAGATCGCAACGTCGATCGGCATCTGTTGCGGCTCATGCGGCACGAAGTTCAGGTCGCAGCCTTCGTCCGGCTCATCGAGGTTGATGGTCGGCGGAGCGACCTGATCCTTGATGGCCATCACGCTGAAGATCGCTTCTACCGCGCCCGCCGCACCCAAGAGGTGGCCGGTCATGGACTTGGTGGAGCTGACCGCCAGCTTGTAGGCGTGCTCGCCGAACACCGACTTGATGGCTTCGGCTTCCGCCAGGTCGCCCGTCGGGGTCGAGGTGCCATGGGCATTGATGTACTGCACTTGGTCCGTGTTGACCTTGGCATCGCGCAAGGCATTGGTGATGCACCGCGCAGCGCCGGCACCGTCGGACGGTGGCGAGGTCATGTGATAGGCGTCGCCACTCATGCCAAAACCGATCAACTCGGCATAGATGGTGGCACCACGCGCCTTGGCGTGCTCCAACTCTTCGAGCACCAGGGCACCGGCGCCGTCGGCCAGTACAAAGCCGTCACGGCCCTTGTCCCACGGACGGCTGGCACGGGTCGGCTCGTCATTGCGGGTCGACAGGGCACGGGAGGCGCCAAAGCCGCCCATTCCCAGGCCACAGGCGGCCATTTCAGCACCACCGGCGATCATCACGTCGGCTTCGTCATAGGCGATGTTACGCGCCGCCATGCCGATGCAGTGGGTACCCGTGGTGCACGCGGTGGCAATCGCGTAGTTAGGCCCCTGCGCCCCCAAGTGGATGGACAGGAAACCGGAAATCATATTGATGATCGAGCCAGGCACGAAGAACGGTGAAATTCGACGAGGGCCGGAATCATGCAGCGTGCGGCTGGTTTCTTCGATATTGGTCAAACCGCCAATACCCGAACCCATGGCCACGCCGATGCGCTCACGGTTGGCGTCGGTCACTTCCAGGCCAGCGTTACGCACTGCCTGAAAACCGGCTGCCAGGCCGTATTGAATGAACAGGTCGAGCTTGCGGGACTCTTTGATCGAGAGATATTCCTCGACATTGAACCCCTTTACCGAGCCGCCAAAACGGGTGGAATAGGCAGAAAGGTCCGTGTGTTCGATCAGACCAATACCACTGCGGCCAGCCAGAATGCCCTGCCAACTGCTCGGCACATCCGTACCCAGTGGCGACAACATACCCATACCGGTGACTACGACGCGTCTACGCGACACAGCACTCTCCTTTTTCTAATGACGACACTTTGCTTCAGAGCTTACTTTTCATCAGCGCTAAAGAAAAAACCGCACGCCGTTACAGCAGTGCGGTTTTTCCCTAACAGCAGGCGACGACTACAAACTATTACGCCTGGTGGTTCGTAACGTAGTCGATAGCAGCTTGAACAGTAGTGATTTTTTCAGCTTCTTCGTCCGGGATTTCGGTCTCGAATTCCTCTTCCAGAGCCATCACCAGCTCAACGGTGTCAAGGGAATCGGCACCCAGGTCTTCTACGAAGGAAGCAGTGTTGACCACTTCTTCTTCTTTGACGCCCAGTTGCTCGGCAACGATTTTCTTGACGCGCTCTTCGATGGTGCTCATACCTTGTTTAACTCCTAATGGACAAATTCAGGCAGCTGGCCAGTGGGTAAGTGTATAGAAAGCCTTTTCAGCTTTTCAACTGAAAGCTTCACCCTGTACCCGGTTTGCCACCTGCCTATAAATTAAGTTGCAGCTTTATAACGGATTTTAGACAGCTCGTATGACATTTTTTTGAAGCGATCCGTCACAATTTAGCTCATGTACATCCCGCCGTTCACCGGGATTGTAGCCCCAGTCACGTATGCCGCACCGTCGGATGCCAGGAAAGCGACCACATTCGCGATCTCTTGAGCCTGGCCCAGACGGCCCAGCGGAATCTGCGTCAGCAAGCCTTCACGCTGTGCTTCCGGCAGTTCGCGGGTCATATCGGTGTCGATGAACCCTGGGGCCACCGAGTTGACCGTAATCGACCGCGAGCCGACTTCACGCGCCAGTGCACGGCTGAAACCTTCCAGGCCGGCCTTGGCGGCTGCATAGTTTACTTGGCCTGCGTTGCCCATGGCACCCACTACGGAGCCAATATTGATAATTCGCCCCCAACGGGCCTTGGTCATGCCGCGCAAAACACCCTTGGACAGGCGAAACAGACTGTTCAGGTTGGTATCGACCACGTCGTACCATTCGTCGTCTTTCATGCGCATCATCAGGTTGTCGCGGGTGATACCGGCGTTGTTCACCAGAATCGCCGGCGCGCCGAACTGTGCGGTGATCTCGGCCAGTACGGCAGCCACGGACTCATCGCTGGTTACGTTCAGCTCAAGGCCGGTGCCTTGAACGCCGTGTTCCTTCAGGGTCGCGGCGATACGCTCGGCGCCCGAGGCGGAAGTGGCGGTGCCGATCACGACGGCGCCCTGACGGCCCAGTTCCAGGGCGATGGCCTGGCCAATGCCACGGCTCGCGCCGGTAACCAGTGCAACTTTACCTTGCAGACTCATGCAGGCTTCTCCTAAGTTCGGGGATCAGGCCAGCGCCGCACGAGCGGCAGCGAAGGCATCCGGGGTATTGAGGTTGGCAGTCGACACGCCGTCGGCGCAGCGCTTGTTCAGGCCAGCCAGGACTTTGCCCGGGCCGCACTCGACCAGCTCGGTGGCGCCATTGGCGGCCAGGGTCTGGACCGACTCGACCCAGCGCACAGGCTTGTAGAGTTGCTCCAGCAGGTCGCGCTTGAGGGTGTCGAGGTCGGCGGCCACGGCCGCGCTGACGTTCTGCACCAGCGGAATCTGTGGCGCCTGCCAGTTGATGGCAGCGATGGACTCGGCGAAGCGCTCGGCAGCCGGGCGCATCAGCTCGCAGTGCGACGGCACGCTCACCGGCAACGGCAATGCACGCTTGGCACCGCGCGCCTTGCAGCCTTCGATGGCACGCTCGACGGCTGCCCTGGCGCCGGCGATCACCACCTGGCCCGGGGAGTTGAAGTTTACCGCGCTGACCACTTCACCCTGGGCCGCTTCGGCACAGGCTTCGATCACCACAGCATCGTCCAGCCCCAGAATAGCGGCCATGCCGCCCTGCCCGGCCGGAACGGCTTCCTGCATCAGCTGGCCACGACGCTCGACCAGCTTGACCGCTTCAGCAAGGGTCAGGCTGCCCGCCGCCACCAGGGCGCTGTATTCGCCCAGGCTATGACCGGCCACGAACGCCGGACGCGCACCGCCTTCGGCCAACCACAAGCGCCACAGGGCGATCGAAGCGGTCAGGATGGCTGGCTGGGTTTTATCGGTTTGATTGAGCTGCTCTTCCGGCCCCTCTTGGGTCAGCGCCCACAGGTCGTAACCCAGGGCCTCGGAAGCTTCCTTGAACGTGTCCAGGATCAGCGGGTATTGCGCGCCCAGCTCGGCCAACATGCCGAGGGACTGCGAACCCTGCCCTGGAAAGACGAATGCGAGGGATGTAGACATGTAACAAGCCCCTAATGATCTGGTCGTCGGAAATGGTCGCTCCTCGGTGGGAGCGCACGAAACTGACAGATTGGATGGTGAATTGAACTGGCCGGTCACATTTAAGCATTCCCCGGCCGATTCGCCTAAGGCAACAGGTCCTCGAGGCGGCCGTGCAAGCGTTGCGGCAGGTTTTCCTGGATCTCGATCACCGCGCGCGCAATCGCACTCTGGAAGCCTTCGACCCCGGCCGAACCGTGGCTTTTCACCACGATGCCCTGCAACCCCAGGAAGCTCGCACCATTATGCCGCGCCGGGGCCAGGTCGGCCTGCAGGCGACGCATCAACGGCAGCGCCAGGGCGCCCACCAGGCGCGATACCAGGTTACGCCTGAACAAGGCCTCGATACGCGAGGCGATCATGGTCGCCAGGCCTTCGCTGGACTTGAGCAGGATATTGCCGACAAACCCGTCGCACACCACCACATCCGCCTCGCCCCGGTACAACCCATCACCCTCGACAAAGCCGATGTAGTTCAGGCCTCGCGCACCGTGCAGCAAGGTGGCGGCAAGCTTGACCTGCTGGTTGCCCTTGATGTCTTCGGTGCCGATATTCAGCAAGGCCACCCGCGGCCGGGCCACGCCCAGCGCTTCGGCGGCCACCGAGCCCATCACGGCAAACTGGAACAGGTGCTCGGCACTGCAATCGACGTTCGCCCCCAGGTCCAGCAACTGGCAATAGCCCTTCTGCGTCGGAATCGCCGCCACCATTGCCGGCCGATCAATGCCCGGCAGCGTCTTGAGCACATGCCGCGACAACGCCATCAGTGCGCCGGTGTTACCGGCACTGACACAGGCTTGCACCTTGCCATCACGCAGCAGCTCCAAGGCCACTCGCATCGACGAATCAGGCTTGCCACGCAGGGCCGTCGCCGGTTTCTCATCCATGGTGATGGTTTCGCTGGCCGGCGTAATCGTCAGGCGCGCGCGATCCACCGCCGGATGGCTGGCAATCAATTCTTCAAGGAGGGAGGGTTGACCGACGAGGGTCAGGTGCAGCGAGGGCGTGGCGGACAGGCTGGCAATGCAGGCCTGAACAATGCTGCGGGGACCGAAGTCCCCGCCCATTGCGTCAATCGCGATGACTTGAGCAGACAAGTGATTACTCGTCAGCGCCCTTGTCGATCACTTTACGGCCACGGTATACGCCTTCTGGCGATACGTGGTGACGCAGGTGAATTTCACCGGTGGTTTTTTCTACAGACAGAGTGCTTGCCGTCAGGGCATCGTGGGAACGACGCATGTCACGGGCAGAGCGGGATTTTTTGTTCTGCTGAACAGCCATAATTGATTAACTCCTAAACGTTTGGGTCACGCTTTAACTGCGCCAATACACTGAACGGGTTGGACCGCGTTACCTCGTCCTCGCTCGGTTCGGACTCGTCATCGAGACCCGCCGGCTGCTGGCATTCTTCCGGATGATGAGCAGGCACAATGGGCAAGGCGAGCAGAAGCTCCTCCTCGATCAGTGCATGCAGATCCAAAGGATCTTCGCCCAGTTCCAGCACGTCATAACCTTTCGGCAACGACTGGGTATTCGCACCCTCCTTTACCACAGCATAACTGCACTCGCTGTGAATCGGCAGGGTGACCAGCTCAAGACAACGCTGGCAAACCATTTTGACCTCGGTGTCGATAAAACTGTGAATTACCACAGATTTACGTTCATCTCGTTCAAAAACGAATTTGGCCTGCACCGTACCGACAGTGTCGGAAAGCGGGTCGCAGAGTCTCTCCAAATCGGCCAGCAGCAACTCACCTTGAAGGGAAGTGCCACGATCAGCCAATTTGCGCGGGTCAACGTGAGGTGGAATCGGGTCATTCAACATAGGCGCAGCATTATAGGGATGCCCCCAGCCATGTCAAAGGAAATTCAGCCCTGTGCGTCGGCCGGTCGCCCCGCTAGAATCGGCGGCTGCCTTGAGGAGACGTATATGCTGCCTTTATTACTCGCTTCCAGCTCGGTTTATCGCCGGGAATTGCTCAGCCGCCTGCACCTGCCATTCATCTGCAGCTCGCCGGATATCGACGAAAGCCATGCTGCAAACGAGTCCGCCACAGACCTGGTCAAGCGCCTGGCCGAACAGAAAGCCCGCGCCCTCGCCGCCAGCCACCCCGGCCACCTGATCATCGGCTCAGACCAGGTCGCCGCGCTGGAAGGCCGCATCATCGGCAAGCCTCACACCTTCGAAAATGCGCGCGAGCAGTTATTGGCCGCCAGCGGCAAACGTGTCAGCTTCCTCACCGGCCTGGCCCTCCTTAACAGCGAGACCGGGCACTGCCAGGTGGACTGCGTGCCTTTCACTGTGCACATGCGCGAGCTGGATGCAGCGCGCATCGAGCGCTACCTGCGGATCGAGCAGCCGTATGACTGCGCAGGCAGCTTCAAGGCGGAAGGGCTGGGCGTGAGCTTGTTCCAAAGCACCGAAGGGCCGGACGCGACAAGCCTGGTCGGCTTACCGCTGATTCGTTTGGTGGACATGCTGCTCAGCGAAGGCGTGCAAATCCCTTAAGAACACTGCTAAACCAAATATGGGAAGGGAGGGCTTACCCCCGATAGCAGTGTGTCAGCCAACCTTGGATTGATTGATCCACCGCTATCGGGGGCAAGCCCCCTCCCACATTTTGATCTACGACAGACTTGAGATATTAACGCAGTGCCGGACCCTGGAAGCCCATGTACAGCGCCAGCTTCTCAGCCACGCTGGCGCCGAGCTTCTTGGAGAAACGATCAAACGGCGATTCTTCAACGGTGAAGTCCACCAGCTCTTTCTCGCCGACCACATCCCGCGCTACCGAACTGGCACTGCCCAAACCATCGATCAGCCCCAGCGGCAATGCTTGCTCCCCCGACCACACCAACCCGGAGAACAGCTCCGGATGGTCTTTGTCCTTCAGGCGATCCCCACGCCCCTGTTTCACGCTGGCGATGAACTGGCGATGGGTGGTATCGAGCACTCCCTGCCAGAACTGGGTTTCATCGGCCTTTTGCGGCTGGAACGGATCAAGGAACGACTTGTGCTCGCCCGAGTTGTAGGTACGACGCTCAACCCCCAGCTTTTCCATGGCACCGACAAAGCCGTAGCCGGCTGCCGTCACACCAATGGAGCCGACAAGACTGGCCTTGTCGGCGTAGATCTGGTCGGCGGCACTGGCAATGTAATACGCGCCCGAGGCCCCCAGGTCGGAAATCACCGCGTACAGCTTGATATCCGGGTGCAGGCCGCGCAGGCGGCGAATCTCGTCATACACATAACCCGATTGCACCGGGCTGCCGCCTGGGCTGTTGATGCGCAGGATCACGCCCTTGACCTTGGGGTCTTCAAACGCGGCACGCAGGCTGCTGACGATATTGTCAGCGCTGGCAGGCTCCTTGTCGGCGATCACTCCCCGCACTTCGATCAACGCGGTGTAGTTGGCGCCACGGGTCGCGCTTTTTTCCATGTCCATCAGCGGGCTGAACAGCGCCAGCATCAGCAACAGGTAAGTGAAGGTCAGCAGCTTGAAGAAAATCCCCCAGCGCCGTGCACGGCGCTGCTCCTGGACGCTGGCCAGGAGCGTCTTCTCCAGCAGTTTCCAGCTCTTGTCATCACCGCTTTCAGCCTTTTCAGGCGCTTTCCACTCGTCACTCATGCCATCAACCCCAGCAAAGACTTATTGGGCCCGACCGAGCCAGGCCTGCAATTCAGAAAAATGATCAATCGTGACCCTCGGCTCGTATTGCTGCAACGCCTCGGCGGACTGGGCGCCATAGCTGACTGCCACGCTGTCCATGCCGGCGTTGCGCGCCATCACCAGATCGAAGGAAGCATCACCCACCATCAACGCCTCACGCGGCGACACACCGCAATGGGCAAGGATCTGCTCCAGCATCAGAGGGTGAGGTTTGCTGGCGGTTTCATCTGCGGCACGGGTGATGTCGAAATAATCCTCCCAGCCATGGGCGCTGAGCACCCGGTCCAGCCCGCGGCGGGCCTTGCCGGTGGCGACGGCCAGGTGATAGCCCCCGGCGCGAAAAGCCTCCAGCGACTGCGCCACACCCTCGAACAACGGCGAAGGTGTGGCCTCCAGCGCAATGTAGTGATCCGCGTAATGCTCGCGGAACGTCACCAGTTCAGCGTCGCTGATCTCGGGGTACAAGGTGCGGATCGCCTCAGGCAAGCCCAGGCCGATAATGCCTTTGACCGCCAGGTCAGTGCACACGTCGAAGCCCGAGCGGGTCGAAGCTGCGTGCATCGACTCGACAATCCGACCGATGGAGTTACACAGGGTGCCGTCCCAATCGAAAATCAGCAGCTTGTAGTCAAGGTGCGACACTCAAACGCTCCACGGTCTTGGCCCACATCTCATCCACCGGCGCCTGCAGCTTCAGCTCGCCGCCGTCAGGCAGCGGCACGGTGAGCATGTAGGCGTGCAGGAACAGGCGCTTGCCGCCCAGGTCACGGATTTCCCTGGAAAAATCCTCGTCGCCATACTTGGTATCGCCGGCGATGCAATGGCCTGCATGCAGGGTGTGCACACGAATCTGGTGGGTGCGCCCCGTCACCGGCTTGGCCTCGACCATGGTGGCGAAGTCACCGAAACGACGCAGCACCTTGAACAGGGTCAGGGCTTCTTTGCCCTCCTCGTCCACTTCGACCATGCGCTCGCCGGAGCGCAGGTTGCTCTTCTGCAACGGCGCGCGGACGCTCTTGATCGAGCTGGCCCAGTTACCGCGCACCAGCGCCATGTAGCGCTTGTCCACACCATCGCCGCGCAGGGCGGTGTGCAGGTGGCGCAACATGCTGCGCTTCTTGGCGATCATCAACAGCCCAGAGGTGTCGCGGTCCAGGCGGTGAACCAGTTCCAGCTCCTTGCAATCCGGGCGCAGCTGACGGAAGGCTTCGATCACGCCGAAATTCAGGCCGCTGCCACCGTGAACCGCAATACCGCAGGGCTTGTTGATCACGATCAGCTTGTTGTCTTCGAAGACAATCGATGCCTCAAGGCGCTGCAACAGGCCCTGGGCCAATGGCACGGGCTCATCGCGTTCAGGCACGCGCACGGGCGGCACACGGACAATATCGCCCGCCTGCAACTTGTACTCAGGCTTGATGCGGCCCTTGTTCACGCGCACTTCGCCTTTGCGCAAGATGCGGTAGATCAAGGTCTTGGGCACACCCTTGAGCCTGGCCAGGAGAAAATTATCGATGCGTTGGCCGGCATATTCCGGCGAGACCTCGAGCAGCTGGACGCTGGGGGTCTGGGGGGCGGTAGTCGTCATGGCGGCGATGATAACAATTTTTTATGGAATTGAAGCACTTAATCATTGCTGCTATAGTCGCGAACGCCGCCAAAAGCGGCCTGGGCAGAGGACTAGCGGCAAACTGCCGGCCCTGACCATCGCAATTCATCAGGACGCGAGGCCGTCCTACGGGGCTTTCGCCACCCTGGAAGGCTCGAGATTGTAACAAGCGCAGGTGACATGAGGCCTGAAGCGAGTGCAGAAAGCAGAGTGAATACTCGCGTTCTGCGCCGATATTTACGGCCAGTTCACAAAGTGCAGTCAGTCTTGAGCCGGACCACGGCGAATGCTTCGGAAACAACGCCTGTTAAGAGCTGAGTGTGAGCGCAGTCGCCCACATTCAGTCTTGTTTAGCCATGAGCGTGGACTCCCCATTGGAGAACACGGTAAATGCCAACCCGCTGCGGATTCTGCGCGCGGCAGCACCCGAATTATCAGGGATACGTGTAGGGTGGAGATGCACAACCGTCGGACCGTGTAGCACTAGGCTTATATTTAGACGCTTCATCTCGTCCACAGTCGCCGGTTGATTCCTCCTCCTGACCTTAGCTTTTGTTGAAGTGGTGCCTTTGTCACCACCGCTAACAAGCAGGACGCGTCCGTCGCGATACCGGCCCAATTGGCCGATTTTGCTGGACACTGGAGTGGCCAACCACTCTTGACGCACCTGACACCGACCGTGAGAAGTCGTGTGTGCCGAACGCCGTTTCCGGCAGCCCGGAAACCGACGGTACAACATGAAAAGAATGCTGATTAACGCAACTCAACCCGAAGAGTTGCGTGTTGCACTGGTAGATGGCCAACGCCTCTACGACCTGGACATCGAATCCGGTGCACGCGAGCAAAAGAAGGCCAACATCTATAAAGGCCGTATTACTCGCATCGAACCAAGCCTTGAGGCTGCCTTTGTCGATTTCGGCTCCGAGCGCCACGGCTTCCTGCCACTCAAAGAAATCTCCCGCGAATACTTCAAGAAATCCCCCGAAGGCCGCGTAAACATCAAGGACGTCCTGAGCGAAGGCCAGGAAGTCATCGTTCAGGTCGAAAAAGAAGAACGTGGCAACAAGGGCGCCGCCCTGACCACCTTCATCAGCCTGGCCGGCCGTTACCTCGTGCTGATGCCGAACAACCCGCGTGCCGGCGGCATCTCCCGTCGCATCGAAGGCGAAGAGCGCAACGAACTGCGTGAAGCGCTGAACGGCCTGATCGCACCGGCCGACATGGGCCTGATCGTGCGCACTGCCGGCCTGGGCCGCAGCAGCGAAGAAATGCAGTGGGACCTCGACTACCTGCTGCAACTGTGGACCGCCATCAAAGAAGCCTCCCTGGATCGTTCCGCGCCGTTCCTGATCTACCAGGAAAGCAACGTGATCATCCGTGCCATCCGCGATTACCTGCGCCAGGACATCGGCGAAGTGCTGATCGACAGCGTCGAAGCCCAGGACGAAGCCCTGACCTTCATCCGCCAGGTGATGCCGCAGTACGCCAGCAAGATCAAGCTGTACGAAGACAGCGTGCCGCTGTTCAACCGTTTCCAGATCGAAAGCCAGATCGAGACCGCTTTCCAGCGTGTGGTCGAACTGCCTTCCGGCGGCTCCATCGTGATCGATCCGACCGAAGCCCTGGTGTCCATCGACATCAACTCGGCGCGCGCCACGAAGGGTAGCGACATCGAAGAAACCGCCCTGCAGACCAACCTGGAAGCGGCTGAAGAAATCGCCCGCCAGTTGCGCCTGCGCGACATCGGCGGCCTGATCGTGATCGACTTCATCGACATGACCCCCGCCAAGAACCAGCGCGCCGTGGAAGAGAAAGTCCGCGAATGCCTGGAAGCCGACCGAGCCCGCGTACAGGTCGGCCGTATCTCGCGCTTCGGTCTGCTGGAAATGTCCCGTCAGCGCCTGCGTCCATCCCTGGGCGAGAGCAGCGGCATCGTCTGCCCGCGTTGCAACGGCACCGGCATCATCCGTGACGTTGAATCGCTGTCCCTGGCGATCCTGCGCCTGATCGAAGAAGAAGCCCTCAAAGACCGCACCGCCGAAGTCCGCGCGCAAGTGCCGATCCCGGTCGCAGCCTTCCTGCTCAACGAAAAACGCAACTCGATCACCAAGATCGAACTGCGCACCCGTGCTCGTATCGTGATCCTGCCGAACGATCACCTCGAGACGCCGCACTTCGAAGTACAGCGCCTGCGTGACGACAGCCCGGAAGCCCACAGCGGCCAGTCCAGCTACGAAATCGCTGCCGCCGCCGCCGAAGTGGAAGAAGTCCAGCCAGCCGCCGCGACCCGCACCCTGGTGCGCCAGGAAGCCGCCGTGAAAACCGCCCCAGCCCGTGCCAACGCACCGGTGCCGGTTGAAGCCGCTGCCCCGGTTGCCGCACCGGCCGCCCTGCCTGAGCCGAGCCTGTTCAAGGGCCTGGTGAAGTCGCTGGTCAGCCTGTTCGCCACCAAGGAAGAGCCTGCGGCACCGGTCGTGGTTGAAAAACCTGCGACCGAACGCCCTGCACGCAACGAAGAGCGTCGCAACGGTCGCCAGCAGAGCCGTAACCGCAACGGTCGCCGTGACGAAGAGCGCAAGCCGCGTGAAGAACGTGCGCCTCGCGAAGAACGCGCACCACGTGAAGAGCGTGCACCTCGCGAAGCACGTGAAGAAACCCCGGCCGTGGCCCGTGAAGAACGTGCACCACGCGAAGAGCGCGCACCACGTACCCCACGTGCGCCGCGTGAAGATCGCAAGCCGCGTGGCGAGCGTGAAGAACGTGTGCGTGAACTGCGCGAGCCATTGGATGCCGCCCCTGCCGTTGCAGGTGTTGCAGCCACTGCCGCTGAAGAGCGCCCAGCTCGCCAGCCGCGTGAAGAGCGTGCACCACGTGAAGAGCGCCAGCCGCGCCCACCGCGTGAAGAGCGTCAACCACGTGCCGAGCAAGCCGCTGCCGCCAGCGAAGAAGAAGTGCTGGCCGGCGAAGAGCAATTGCAGGAAGACGGCCAGGACAACGCCGAAGGCGATCGTCCACGCCGCCGCTCCCGTGGCCAGCGTCGTCGCAGCAACCGCCGTGAGCGTCAGCGTGATGCCAATGGCAATGTGATCGAGGGCTCGGAAGAGGCCGGCGAGAACGCAGAAGGCGCCGCCCACGAACCGACCGGTGCCGAACTGGCTGCCGGCCTGGCCGTTACCGCAGCGGTTGCCAGCTCGGTGATCAGCGCACCTGCTGAAGCCCAGGCTCACGAACAGGCTGAACGCGCGACTGCCGCTGTCGAAGAAACCGTTGCCGTTGAAGCGCCAGTTGCCGAGACCCCAGCGGTTGAAGCACCGGTCGTTGAAGCAACTACCCCTGTCGAAGCCCCAGTGGTTCCGGAAGTGGAAGTGGCACCGACCCGCGACGCCCAGCCAGAAACCGAAGTGGTCGCAGTTGAAGCCGCTCCGGTCGTTGAGCCTCAGCCAGTAGTTGAAGCCGCCGCTGAAGCCCCGGCTGTCGAAGAAGCTGCCCCGGCAGTGCGTGAAGTTCGCGAAGAACAGACCGCCTTCCAGTGGACTGCCGAACCTGCCGCCCCGGTTGAAGCACCAGCGCCTGCACCGGTGGTAGAAGAAGCGCCTGCGCCGGTTGCCGAAGTAGTGGTTGCCGAGCCTGCGCCAGCTGTCGAGGCTGCGCCAGTGGTTGTTGAGGCCCCGGTGGTTGCCGAAGCACCCGTGGTAGAAGCCGCACCAGCCAGCGCCCTGACCGAAAACGGCCGTGCGCCGAACGACCCACGTGAAGTGCGTCGTCGTCGCAAGGAAGCTGAGGCAGCTGCCGCCGCCGCTGCTGCCGCTCCAGCCGTAGTCGAAGCTGTCGAGGCGCCAGCCCCGGTTGCTGAAACCGTGGTTGAGCACACCGCTGCTGAAGCAGGGGTAGAGCACAAGGCCCTGGAAGAAGAACACGAGCCTAAACCCCTCGCCTGATTCCATCAGCCACTAAAAAGCCCCGCCTGAGTGATCAGGCGGGGCTTTTTTTATGTCCTTTACTTAGTCCGCACTAAAATTTAACCGTTTCGGCAGATCCACATCCCACAGAACACCCGCATCTTCCACCTGCACTTCCCGCACCCGGACACGTGCGAACAATGGCTTGCCTCCACGATCCCCGGTCAGCGCCATCAAGTCCGGACCAAAAGCGCGACCAAAGGCCACTGGATGCCCATAGTCACCCGCCTGCACCGGCACGCTGATGCCATCCTCCTCCAGCGCGTCAATCACCCGTTCAATGCTCGATGACTGGATAAACGGCATATCCCCCAACACCACCAGCCAGCCATCCGCCGAGGCACTGGCCGCGACGGCTGCGGCGATGCTCTCGCCCATGCCGGCTGACTGCAACAGCAAGACCTGGCAGCCATACGCCTGGGCCAACCGAATGATCTCCGTGCGATCCGGCGTGGTCACCAGCCAGCGCGCCATCAGGCGATCCGGCAAATTCACCAATACCTGCTCGATCACCGGACGCATCACCCCATCACGGCCCACGCAATCGGCCAGCAACTTATCCTGGTCAGCCCCCGCCTCGGCTCGGAACCGGCTGCCCCGCCCCGCCGCCAAGACAATCGCCGCCAGCATTATTCAGCAACCGCCGGCAGGGGCTTTTTCTGCATTGGCGCCACGCCGTTCTTGATCGCGACAATTTCCGCCATCAACGACAAGGCGATCTCCGCCGGCGTATGGCTACCGATATGCAGGCCAATCGGCCCATGTAAACGCGCAATCGCGTCCGTCGACAATCCCAACGCCGCCAGGTTCTCGCGACGCGTCTGGCTATTGACCCGCGAACCCAGCGCGCCGATGTAGAAGGCACTGGAGTTCAACGCCGTCAGCAACGCCATATCATCAAGGCGCGGATCATGGGTCAGGCAGACAATGGCCGTGCGCTCGTCGGTCTGGATATTCAGCACCGCCTCATCAGGCATACCCGGCACGAAGCGGCCGTGCTGCTCTTCCCAGCCGTAGACAAACTCACTACGCGGATCGCATATCAATACTTCGAAATCCAGCAGGCGCGCCATTTCCGCCACGTAGCGCGACAGTTGCCCGGCACCGATCAACAGCAGGCGCCAGCGCGGGCCATAGATAGCCCGCAGGCGTTCGCCATCGAAGGTGACCACATCGGTCTTGTTCGCACTGCTCAACGTGACTTCACCGGAGACCAGGTCCAGTTCCCGCGCGACAATTTCATGCGCTTCGCAACGCTCCAGCAACTGCGCGACCCAGGCCCAGTCTTGCACCCGCTCTTCGGTCAAGCGCAAGGTGCCGCCGCATGGCAGGCCGAAACGCGCCGCCTCGTCGCGCGTCACGCCGTAGGTCACCAACTGCACCGGCGGCCCGTCGTGCGTCAGGCGACCATCCTGCAAGCGGGCGATCAAGTCGTCCTCGATGCAACCGCCGGACACCGAGCCGATCACCACGCCATCCCCCCGCAACGCCAGCATGGCGCCCGGTGGACGCGGCGCGCTGCCCCAGGTCTGGACAACGCTATACAACACCACCTGCTGCCCGGCGCGGCGCCATTCGAGCACGCTGCGCAGGACATTCAAATCAACACTGTCCATATATCCTCCTGCCAGTCTGCGTTTGGAACATGCCGCGTAGCGCGAATTTCATCAGTCGCTGACTCTAAGTGAAAATATTGCAAAAAAGTAATCCCGCACAAACGCAAACGCCCCGAACCAGTCGGGGCGTTTGCGGATAGCTGTCGGCGCGGATTTCACGCCATCAGCGGTTTACTTGATCACAGGGGCTGGGCCCTCGGCCACGCCCAGGTCATCGACTTCGCGGGTTTCAGAGATACCGGTACCGCCGGATGCCAGCTCGCTTTGCAGCTTGTCGGTGTCCAGTTCCTTGACCCACTTGGCCACAACGAGGGTAGCAACGGCGTTACCCACCAGGTTGGTCAGTGCACGGGCTTCGGACATGAAGCGGTCGATACCCAGGATCAGCGCCAGGCCGGCAACCGGCAGGTGGCCGACAGCCGACAGGGTTGCAGCCAGAACGATGAAGCCACTGCCGGTCACGCCAGCAGCGCCTTTGGAGGACAGCAGCAGCACCAGCAGCAGGGTGATCTGGTGGGTGATATCCATGTGGGTGTCAGTCGCCTGGGCGATGAACACGGCAGCCATGGTCAGGTAGATCGAGGTACCGTCGAGGTTGAACGAGTAACCGGTCGGGATTACCAGGCCGACTACGGATTTCTTCGCGCCCAGACGCTCCATCTTGATCAGCATGCGTGGCAGTGCGGATTCGGAGGAGGACGTACCCAGAACGATCAGCAGTTCTTCACGGATGTAGCGGATCAGTTTGATCACGCTGAAACCGTGGGCGCGGCAGATACCGCCCAGCACCACCAGCACGAACAGCAGGCAAGTGATGTAGAAGCAGATCATCAACTGGCCCAACTGCACCAGGGAACCTACACCGTAGGCACCGATGGTGAACGCCATGGCGCCCAGGGCACCGATTGGCGCGAGCTTCATGATCATGTTGATGATGTTGAACATCACGTGGGCGAAGCGATCGATGAAGTCCAGCACCGGCTTGCCGTAGGCACCCAGGCGATGCAGGGCGAAACCGAAGATCACCGAGAACATCAGCACTTGCAGGATGTCGCCGTTGGCGAAGGCACCGACGATGGTGTTCGGGATCACATTGAGGATAAAGCCAACGATGCTCTGGTCTTTACCGGCAGTGACGTAGGCCGCCACTTTGGAGGCGTCCAGGGTTGCCACGTCGATGTGCATGCCGGCGCCCGGTTGCACGACGTTCACCACGATCAAGCCGATCAGCAGTGCGATGGTGGAAACGATTTCGAAGTACAGCAGCGCGTAGCCGCCGGTTTTGCCGACCGATTTCATGCTTTGCATGCCGGCGATGCCGCTGACAACGGTGCAGAAGATGATCGGGGCAATGACCATTTTGATCAGCTTGATAAAGCCGTCACCCAGTGGCTTGAGCGCCACGCCGGTCTGCGGGTAGAAGTGACCGAGCAAAATACCGATAACGATTGCAACGATCACCTGGAAATACAGGGATTTGTAGATTGGCTGACGAGTCGTCATTGCAAAATTCCTCAATCGTCCCGTGTGGCAAATATCCGCCATTGCCCACGACACTTGAATTGCGAACCCTCCTGCACTGGAGGGATTTGTTGTTTGCGAAGCCTGTAGGACCAGGCCTGCGCTGTAATCCTTATCGCAAACGCCGTGCCACTTTGCTGAAAACCCCTGGGAGCCTTAATACATCAGGGTTGCGGATTTCAAAGCCGCCACCAATGTGCCGAATAGGCTGGCGGATTTCCGCCACGCCGCCCAATCCCGTCCTACAATTTGGCGGATATCCGCCTTGTCGCCCTGCCAGGTGATGACTACCATCCGCCATTCCATGGACGAGGGCCCCGCATGCGTGAACGTACCATCGCCAGCCATTACGCCCGGGCAGCCCTGGGCGGTGCGCGTCGAACCGGTTACGACTATTCGGGCCTGTTGCAACAGCTGGGCATCACCCCGGAACTGTTGGCCGAACCCCGTGCCCGCATTGCACCCGAGCAATTCACCCGGCTGTTGCAAATGCTCTGGCTGGCACTGGACGATGAATACTTGGGGTTCGCCGACGGCCCGAGCAAACGCGGCACCTTCGCCATGATGTGCCATGCGCTGATCCACTGCCGCACCCTGGAGAAGGCCCTGGAACGCGGCTTATTATTTTATAGCCTATTCCCACAAGGCCCGCGCTGGCAGCTGACACGAGAAGGCGAAATGGCCCGCCTGAGCCTGGATGATTCTCACCTGTGGGACCCGGATCACTTCCTCAGCGAATGCCTGCTGGTGATCTGGCACCGCCTGGGCAGTTGGCTGATCGGCCGGCGCATTCGTTTGCACCAGGCCACCTTCAGCTACCCGATGCCGGCCCACGCCGCTGAATATGACCTGCTGTTTCCCTGCGCCCAGGTGTTCGGTGCCCCGCACAGCAGCCTGGTGTTTCCCGCCCGCTACCTGAGCCTGCCGCTGTTGCAGGACGAGCGCACCCTCAAGCATTTCCTCGAGCGCTCCCCCGCCGACCTGCTGTCACGCCCGGATGAAGGCGACAGTTTGAGCAGCCAGCTGCGACGCTTATTGAGCCGCGACCGCACGCCCTGGCCAGACCTGGAAGCCGTCGCCCGGCACTTGCACGTCAGCCCGCAAACCCTGCGCCGACATTTGCGCGAAGAAGGCACCAGCTTTCAGGCGCTCAAGGATGAATTGCGGCGGGACATCGCCATCTACCACCTGGGGCGGGCGGACTTGTCCTTGCAGGCGATCGCCGAGCAGCTGGGGTTCTCAGAACCGTCGGCGTTTCATCGGGCGTTCAAGAAGTGGACGGGGCTGACACCGGGGGCCTATCGGGCGCAGGAGAGTTAGCGCTGCGTCGTGTGTGGGGCCTCATCGGCGGCAAGCCCCCTCCCACCTTTGACTGTGGTTACAAAGTTTGATCTGTGAATACGTTCAAAATGTGGGAGGGGGCTTGCCCCCGATAGGGCCAGCCCAGCCACTACCGTTCACAAGGCCGGAAAGTGAATCTTGAACGCCGCGCCACCCAGCGGCGAATCCCCCAGGGTCAATCGCGCGCCGTAGCTTTCTATGATGTCCTTGACCACCGCCAACCCGATCCCCTGCCCCGGATGCTGACGGTCCAGGCGCTCGCCCCGTTGCAGGATCCGTGCACGCTGGTCCGGCGGCACTCCGGGGCCGTCGTCCTCGATGCACAACTCGAGCCCTTCGGAATTTTCCACCAGGCTGATGCGCACTTCACTCAGGCACAACCGGTAGGCGTTTTCCAGCAGGTTGCCGAGCAATTCAAGCAGGGCGCCCTTCTCGATCGGTACATCGCATTCGTCCGGCAATTCAAAGGACACCGTGACGCCCTTGTCGCGGTAGACCTTGCCCAGGGTATCGCAGAGGCTTTGCACTACCGGCTCCAGGCGCACCTGATGGCGCACCAGGCCGCTTTTACGCAGGCTGGCACGCTGCAGCTGGTAGCCGATCTGCTGGCTCATGCGTTCGATCTGGGATTGCAGCACCCAGGCCTGGTCGCGATCTTCCGGACGTTGCGCCATGTCTTCGCTCACGCTTTGCAACACGGCGAGCGGCGTTTTCAGGCTGTGGGCCAGGTCATCGAGGGAGTCGCGGTAACGTGCCCGTTGTTCGCGCTCGCTGTGCAGCAGGCGGTTAAGGGAGCCGGTGAGACGCAGCAATTCGCGCGGGTGTTGCTCGGAGAGGCTTTCGCGGGTACCGCCTTCGATCTGGTCAAGCTCCTGGCTCAATCGCCGCAGGGCCTGCAGGCCCCAGGTCAGGCCCAGCCACAGCAAGGTCAGCAGCACCAGCAGTGCCGCGCCGAAGCCCAGGTAGAGGTTTTCGCGCAGGCCTTCGAGGGTCAATTGGTATTCGCGCACCGGTTGCAGGGCCACGATACTGAACGCCGCGCTCTTGCCACCGAGCAGCCTGACCTCGACGTCGTAGACGAAGAACTCCTGGCCGTCGGCCTCGCGAATCCGCGCGAACTCATTGCCGCGCCCGTCATAGCGCGGCTTGTAGTTGATGTTTTCGTCCCGGGTGGCCCGCGAACGCCACACCAGGTGGCCTTCGCGGTCATAGATATAGCCGAGCAAGCGGCTATCGGTGAGGTTGAAGCGTTCATCCGGCAACTGCGCCGGCATCAGCAGGCGATTGTTTTCCACCCGCGCGGCGGAGATCAGGGTGGTGACGTCCGACGCCAGGCGCTGCTCGATGGAATCCTGCAATGCCAGGCTGAACGCACCCTGCATGGCGGGCAACAGGCCCAGCATAAACAGCACGGCCAGGGTGGCGGCCGCCAGCATCAAGCGCACACGGAGCGAGCGAATCAACGGCAGCGCTCATTGAACAGGTAGCCCAGGCCGCGCACGGTGTCGATCGGCTTGAACCCCGCCGGGCCTTCCAGCTTGCGGCGCAGGCGGCCGACCAGCACTTCAATCACATTCGGATCGCGCTCATCGTCGTCGGGGTAGAGCTGCTCCATCAGGCGGTCCTTGGCGACGACCTGCTGGTGATGGCGCATCAGGTATTCGAGGATGCGATATTCATAGGCGGTCAATGCCAGGGGCTGTTCATCGAGGGACGCTTGCTTGCGGTTGAGGTCCAGCAGCAAGGGCCCGGCGACGATGGTCGACTGGGTAAACCCGCTGGAGCGGCGCAGCAAGGCGTTCATCCGCGCCTCCAGCTCTTCGAACTGGAACGGCTTGACCACATAGTCGTCGGCCCCGGCGGCCAGGCCTTCGACCTTGTCCTGCCAGTTGCCGCGCGCGGTGAGGATCAGGATCGGAAAGGTCTTGGCCTGGCTGCGCAGTTGGCGGATCAGGTCCAGGCCGCCCATGCCGGGCAGGCCCAGGTCGATGATCGCCAGGTCATGGTTGAATTGACCGGTCTGGTACAGGGCCTCTTCGGCATTGGCCACGGCCTCGACCACGTGGCCGCTGTCGGTCAGGCGGGTAAACAGGTGATGGCGCAGCAGCGCCTCATCTTCCACCACCAGCAATTTCATAAGGCTCTCCAAAGCAAATCAACTGTCCGACAGAGGGATATCATAGCGGCCCTGCAGGTCTTGCGGGCGCAGTTTAATGCCGTTGAACCGGCCGCTCAGGTGTTCATAGCCGGCGCGATAGCTCGGCTGCGGGGTGGCCTGGCCCAGGGACTGGCCCCAGGGCGCGGGCTGACTGCCAGCATCTTCGATGCTGACGCGCTGCATCAGGATGCTGGACTTCTTGGTTTTCTCACGACCGAATGCGGCAAAGGCACCATCGGAGGCCTGAACCCCGACGGTGGCACTGAGCATGGTTAAGGCCAACATCAGCTTCTTGATCGCAGTCATGGTGTTACCTCATTACGCGTTTGGCTGTGAGGCCAGACTACGCAAGCGCCCCTGAACTCCCCCTGAACAGGCTTTGAACCTCGCCTGAATCACGGCGGGCTATCCTCTTGCCCTCCAACTCGGCAAAATACCGCCCATGACCCCCCTACCCGCTTGCTGCACCCCACTCGACGCCCATTGGCCGCTGCCCGCCCCCTTGCCGGGCACGGTGTTTCTCAGCACCCGGTTCGATCCTGCATTGCTGGCGCCCGGCGACTTCCAGCATTGCGCCGTGCCGCCACCGGCGAGTATCCAGCGTTCGGTGGCCAAGCGTCAGGCCGAGTTTCTCGCCGGTCGCCTGTGCGCGCGCGCGGCCCTGCAACGGCTCGATCAGATCAACTGCATCCCGGCGATCGGCGAAGACCGCGCACCAGTGTGGCCCGCCCATATCAGCGGCTCCATCACCCACAGCACCGGGCATGCCGCCGCGATTGTCGGGCACAAGGCGCAATGGCGCGGGTTGGGGATGGACCTGGAAAACCTGCTGAGCCTGGAACGGGCGGAGCGCCTGGCCGGGGAGATTCTGACGGCGCAAGAGCTGCAGCGTATGGCCGACCTGCCGCGAGAGCAGATCGCCTTGCTGGTGACGCTGACGTTTTCGGTCAAGGAGAGTTTGTTCAAGGCGCTCTACCCGATCGTGCAGAAGCGCTTTTATTTTGAACATGCCGAGGTGGTGGAGTGGTCAGAGGCCGGGCATGTGCGCTTGCGCTTACTCACAGACCTGTCCAGCGAGTGGTGCCACGGCAAGGAACTTACCGCGCAGTTTGCGGTGAATGAGGGGCAGTTGTTGAGCCTGGCTGCCATCGGCGCTTGATAGACCGACATCAGGGTTTGTCTTGATCCCTTGGCCAACTCAGGCTGAAACACGCACCGCCCAGGTTGTTGCTCTTGCTGATCAATGCTCGCCCGCCGTGCCAATAAATGATGCGTCGCACAATCGACAACCCCAGGCCATGCCCGCCCGAGGCGCGGGTGCGGCTGTCGTCCAGGCGCAGGAACGGCGTGAAGATACGCTCCCAGGCGCTTTCCGGCACACCGGGCCCGTCGTCCTCTACATCAATGCGACAGCGCACCTGGCCCACCTGATAACTGATCAGCACCTGGCCCTGGGCGTGGCGCATGGCGTTGCTCACCAGGTTTTGCAGGGCGCGGTGCAAGTAGCGCGGCTCGGCATCGACCCAAGCGTCGTCCCAATGTGCCGACGACAGGCAAATCCCCCTGGCCACGCTCACCTGCGGGCGCAGTGGCGATAATTCGCCGATCACCTGGTCAAGCAGCGCATCGAGGTCGACCCGTTGGAAAATCAACGCCGGCGCACCCTGCTCAAGCCTTGCGTAGGTGAGCATTTCATCCACCAGGCCGTCGAGGTCCTGGATATCACTGTCCATGCCTTCCAGGTACTTGCGCCGGGCTTCAGGCGTGGCGGCGTCGCCGATCATCTCCAGGCCGAAGCGCAGGCGTGCCACCGGTGTGCGCAATTCATGGGACACCGCGCGCACCAGTTCACGCTGGATCGCCAGCAGTTGCTGCAGGTGCTCGGCCATGCCATTAAAGGCCGCCGCCAGGCGCCCCACCGAGTCGGCACCCCGGGCCGGCACACGCACCTCGAGATTGCCTTTGGCGATGCGCGTGGCGGCGGCTTCCAGGCCTCGGAGCCGGCGCTCAAGCTGACGCACCAATAAATAGACAATCAGGCCGATCAGGGTCAGGCCGATCAACGCGATCAGGACCAGCCATTGCGCCGGATACGGGTTCATCTGATACAGCGGGCCAAGCTCCAGCACCCAGGGCGTGCCGACCATGCCGGCAAACACGCGGATCGAATCGCCGCCCTTGCCCAGGGCCATGACCGTATCGCCCTCCGATACGCGGCGGCGTTGGTCGTCGTCCATGTCGGCCTGGTCGAGGGTCATCAGGTGCATTTCGAAACCAAAGCCCTTGGCTTCCTTGATATCCGCCAGCCGTTGCGGCTGCTCGGCCACGGGGAAGCGCACCAGTTCATCGGCCAGCAGGTAAATGGTCGCGCGGGCCAGTTGCTCGCTGATCTGCTGCACCTCCCCCGTCAAAACCCACTGTTCCTTATCGCTGACCAGGCGCAGCACCCGGGCGGCGTGGGGGCCGGTCTGTTCCACCAACACCTGGCCGCGTTGCAGGCGGGTTCGCTGGCTGAGGTCCAGTTGGGCATCGGTAAGGCTGCGCAATTCCAGGGGGATGCCGAGCAAACGTTCCCACACGGCCAGGGCGCGCTGGCGTTCGATGGCGCTCATGGGCTGCAGGTTATCGCCCATCAAGGCAAAGGTGCCGTGGGCCAGACGCTCGCGGTATTGGCCGCTGCGCACCTCGTTGAGCAGGTGCAGGGCCAGCACGCCGAGCAGCGCCACCAGAATCAGCGCCGCGCACATGCCGCCGTAGATACGCAGGAAGATCGAGTTCACAACGGCATATCGGCAGCGGCTTCAGGGACGAACAGATAGCCTTTGCTGCGGATGGTCTTGATCAGCCGTGGGTGGATCGGGTCATCGCCGATTTTCGGGCGAATCCGTGAGATGCGCACATCAATGGAGCGGTCCTGGCCGTCATAGCCGATGCCGCGCAGGGCGATAAAGATTTCTTCGCGGGACAGGATGCGCCCGGCATTCGCCACCAGCAGCCACAGCAGGTCGAACTCGGCACTGGTCAACTCGATACCTTCACCCTGCAGCCAGGCTTCGCGCAGGGCGTTGTCCACCAGCAGCGGGCCGAATTGCAGGCGGCGCTGGCTTTCCACGCTGGTGGGTTCCGCCGGCTCACTGCGGCGCAACAGGGCCTGGATACGCGCGAGCAACAGGCGCGGGCGCACGGGTTTGCACACGTAGTCGTCGGCGCCCATGTCCAGGCCGAGCACCTGGTCCATGTCGTCGGTGCGGGCGGTGAGCATCAGGATCACGCCGTCGTAGCGTTCGCGCACTTTGCGGCAAATGCTCAGGCCGTCTTCGCCGGGCAGCATCAGGTCGAGAATCACCAGGTCCGGCTGCTCGGCGATGATCCGCGCCGCAGCCAGGGCGCCATCACCTTCCACAGAAACCCGCAGGCCGTTGCTCTCCAGGTAATCGCGGGTCAACTCGGCGAGTCGCTCGTCGTCCTCGACGATCAGGATGTGCCAGGCTTCTTGCTCCACGGGTGATCCTCGTTGTTATAAAGGGATGCGTTGGCCGAACAGGCCACACCTTATTTGTAATGTTTTGAGGGCATAACAGAGGCCGATTGTAGCCATGCCCAAGCCCTCTCGCACAAGCCGGGAAATCCATTCGGTGATCGCGCTTTTCTGTGATAGGGTTCGCGCCCTCAAAAATCCAACCGGCTGTTTTCAACTTGGAATATTCAGTGACAAACGGCCGAATCCAGCAGTGCTGCGGCCTACACGGGTGTTCCACGTTTCATACACATTTTACCCACAACGTTATCCACAGGTAGTGCGTTGCTAAGCCCCCCAAAACGCATTATCTTGTAGCTCGGCGCAAAAAAAACCCTACATGTAGGGTTTTCAGCGAAAAGACCCAACACAAATCAGACAAGAAACTCAAGCCCTTTCTTGCTCCTGTTGGGTCTAATCCAAGCATTTTTTGAAAGCCCAAACCGCTCAAGCGGATGGCAGCCGTTTTCCAGCTCCAACAGCGGAAAACGGTACGGGTGTTGCAGTGCTTGAACCTGGCAACTGTCACCCACCAGGAATACGGCCAAGGGCGTTTGAGCCCCGAACCGAAGACTTCGGCATGGAAGCGGCGCGTTCAGCTCCCTTCCTCCTGTCCCGAAGTTGTTATGCCAGGCCCAGGCCTGCTGTAAGTGCTTCAGGACGGAACGGTGGGCACCGTGATGGTGCCCAAATAAATATAGAAATGTGGAGACAACCCCCCATGCAAACCGACACAACTCGCGAGAACCCGCAAGGCTCCGTGCCGCAGGCCGCCGATTCGACTATGGATCTGTCCGCCACTGCACCTGGCCAATTGCGCGTGATCAAGCGTAACGGCACTGTCGTTCCTTACACCGATGACAAAATCACCGTCGCCATCACCAAAGCGTTTCTTGCAGTTGAAGGCGGCACCGCTGCTGCCTCGTCGCGCATCCACGACACCGTTGCCCGCCTGACCGAACAGGTCACCGCGACCTTCAAGCGTCGCATGCCGTCGGGCGGCACCATCCACATCGAAGAAATCCAGGACCAGGTCGAACTGGCCCTGATGCGTGCCGGCGAGCAGAAAGTGGCCCGCGACTACGTGATCTACCGCGATTCACGCGCCAAGGAACGTGCCGTCCGCACCCCGGCCGAAGAAGCCGCCGTGCAAGCGCACCCGTCGATCCGCATCACCCTGGCCGACGGCAGCTTCGCGCCGCTGGACCTGGGCCGCCTGAATACCATCATCACCGAGGCCTGCGAAGGCCTGGAAGAAGTCGACGGTGACCTGATCCAGCGCGAAACCCTGAAGAACCTGTACGACGGTGTGGCCCTGACCGACGTCAACACCGCCCTGGTGATGACCGCCCGTACCCTGGTTGAACGCGAGCCGAACTACTCGTTCGTGACCGCGCGCCTGCTGATGGACACCCTGCGTGCCGAAGGCCTGGGTTTCCTGGGCGTGGCCGACAGCGCCACCCACCACGAAATGGCCGACCTGTACGCCAAGGCGCTGCCTGCCTATATCGCCAAGGGTATCGAATTCGAATTGCTGAACCCGGTCCTGGCCACCTTCGACCTGGAAAAACTCGGCAAGGCGATCAACCACGAGCGCGACCAGCAGTTCACTTACCTGGGCCTGCAAACCCTGTACGACCGTTACTTCATCCACAAGGACGGGATCCGCTTCGAACTGCCGCAAGTGTTCTTCATGCGCGTGGCCATGGGCCTGGCGATCGAAGAGAAGCACAAGGAAGACCGTGCGATCGAGTTCTACAACCTGCTGTCGTCCTTCGACTACATGTCGTCCACTCCGACCCTGTTCAACGCCGGTACCCTGCGTCCACAGCTGTCGAGCTGCTACCTGACCACCGTGCCGGATGACCTGTCGGGCATCTACCACGCGATCCACGACAACGCCATGTTGTCCAAATTCGCCGGTGGCCTGGGCAACGACTGGACACCAGTGCGCGCACTGGGTTCGTACATCAAGGGCACCAACGGCAAGTCCCAGGGCGTCGTACCCTTCCTGAAAGTCGTGAACGACACCGCCGTAGCGGTTAACCAGGGTGGCAAGCGCAAAGGCGCTGTGTGTGCCTACCTGGAAACCTGGCACATGGACATTGAAGAGTTCATCGAGCTGCGCAAGAACACCGGTGATGACCGTCGTCGTACCCACGACATGAACACCGCCAACTGGATCCCTGACCTGTTCATGAAGCGCGTCTTCGATGACGGCAAGTGGACCCTGTTCTCGCCATCCGAAGTACCGGACCTGCACGACCTGACCGGCAAGGCCTTCGAAGAGCGCTACGAGTACTACGAAGCCCTCACCGAATACCCAGGCAAGGTCAAGCTGTTCAAGACCATCCAGGCCAAGGACCTGTGGCGCAAAATGCTGTCGATGCTGTTCGAAACCGGCCACCCATGGCTGACCTTCAAGGACCCGTGCAACCTGCGCAGCCCGCAGCAGCACGTGGGCGTGGTCCACAGCTCGAACCTGTGCACCGAGATCACCTTGAACACCAACAAGGACGAGATCGCCGTTTGCAACCTGGGCTCGATCAACCTGCCGAACCACATCGTCAACGGCAAGCTGGACACCGCCAAGCTGGAACGCACCGTCAACACCGCCGTACGCATGCTCGATAACGTGATCGACATCAACTACTACTCGGTGCCACAGGCGCAGAACTCCAACTTCAAGCACCGTCCGGTCGGCCTCGGCATCATGGGCTTCCAGGACGCACTGTACCTGCAGCACATTCCCTACGGTTCGGACGCTGCGGTCGAGTTCGCCGACAAGTCCATGGAAGCGGTCAGCTACTACGCGATCCAGGCTTCCTGCGACCTGGCCGACGAGCGCGGCGCCTACGAGACATTCCAGGGTTCGCTGTGGTCCAAGGGCATCCTGCCGCTGGATTCGCAACAGATCCTGATCGAACAGCGTGGCCAGAAGTACATCGACGTTGACCTGAACGAATCCCTGGACTGGGCGCCGGTACGTGCCCGTGTGCAGAAAGGCATCCGTAACTCCAACATCATGGCCATCGCACCGACCGCGACCATCGCCAACATCACTGGCGTATCGCAGTCGATCGAACCGACCTACCAGAACCTGTATGTGAAATCGAACCTGTCGGGCGAATTCACCGTGATCAACCCGTATCTGGTCCGCGACCTGAAAGCCCGCGGCCTGTGGGACTCGGTCATGATCAACGACCTGAAGTACTACGACGGTTCCGTGCAGCAGATCGAACGCATCCCGCAGGAACTCAAAGAGCTCTACGCGACCGCCTTCGAAGTGGACACCAAGTGGATCGTCGACGCCGCGAGCCGTCGCCAGAAGTGGATCGACCAGGCTCAGTCCCTGAACCTGTACATCGCCGGCGCATCGGGCAAGAAGCTCGACGTGACCTACCGCATGGCCTGGTACCGTGGCCTGAAAACCACTTACTACCTCCGTGCCCTGGCCGCGACCAGCACCGAGAAGTCGACCATCAACACCGGTAAGCTGAACGCTGTGTCCAGCGGTAACCACGGTGATGATTCGGTGCTCGCCGCCCCGGCCGGCCCGGCGCCAGTGCCAAAGGCCTGCGCGATCGACGAGCCGGATTGCGAAGCTTGTCAATAAGCTGAGCGGTTCCCGGGCTTGAACGCCCGGAACTGAAAAAGCCCGATAGACCCCGACTGTATAGGGTTTATCGGGCTTTTTTCGTTTTCCGGCAAGGCGTTTGCCACTCCAACCTCTAGAGAAATGTGTATGCAATACCCGCTTTGGGATGACCGCCACGGGTCCCCCACATCTCCACCAGCCCGCCAATCACAGCCATTGAATGGCCGTCATAGGCCACGATCCCCAACCTGCCATTCGCGAGTTCACTGCTCGTAGAAGGCCTGTAGAGCCCCCTCAACCCCAGACGATCCAAGGCCTCATGGGCCGCCTCGCCGTTGTTCATGCTTTCCAACGCATCGGCATAGCTCCTTTTTGATTTATTGATATCGTCGTCGATACCATTACCCTCCATTTCAATGCGCTTGCCGCTCACGGCAAACATGAAAATGGCGTCGGCCAGCATCTCCGGATCGGTCCCTTTAAACTTAGACGCAAGGGCAGCCTGCCTTAACTCGTCCTTGGTTAAATGAAGCTCAAATCCATCCCGCATCTTCACGTAATAGCCATCGTCCGTTTCTTTCACCTCCTTGAAGACATCGGTGGGTTTCTGGCCAAACTGCATCATTGCAGCCTTTATCGCTGAAACGGTGACGCAATTGCCATCAGGCCCCTGGCTGAATCCACTCCAAATATCATTGGGTTTCTTGCCAGGGTTGGATCGATCCGGTCGATAGTTAAAATAATTCGCCCCACTCAAAATGGGCTTGTTGCTCATTTTCTCGCCAAACCCATATACCCTGCCGCTTGAAGGTCCACCGCCAGCCGCACCTCCTCCTACTCCTAGACCCCCAGCAAGCCTTGGACCGAGCAACGGCTGAAGAAGCTGGCGAAACTGCGGGGACTCCGAGCCCGCAGCCAGCTCGCCAAGTATGTTTTTGAATTGTTCAGCACCCAGTTCCTCGCGAAGATCGTTCAGCTTATCGCGCAAGTCCTGAGCCAATTGTTTTTTTGAGCCTTGCTCTGCGTAAAACAGCTGGTTGAGCAACTGCTTGACCGCCGACCCGCCAGCCACGGGCTGAGTGCGAGTCGATGCTCCTGAAGCGATACCGGGCACGAATGTTACGTGCCCAGCGCCTGACACGGACACTATTGAACTGCACATCTTCACCTCTCCATAGATTGATGAGCCTGCAGGCCCTAGACCAATCAGTGGCAAGGTAGGAATGGAGTGTTCCTCTCCATACATTTCAACGCGTAACCTGCCGCGTCTAGAGGTATTTTCCCACATCCACAAAAAAGCCCCTCTTACGAGGGGCTTCTTGTGGAGCACTACCGCATCAGGTCATCTGAATGATGGTCTGCATGATGGTGCTCTGGGTGGAAATGGTCTTGGCGTTCGCCTGGTAGTTGCTCTGGGCCTTGATCAGGTCCACCAGTTCGTTGGTCAGGTTGACGTTGGAGTTCTCCAGGGAGTTGGCCACGATCGAACCCAGGGTGCCGGATTGCGGGGAGTCATAACCCGGCTGGCCCGAAGCGAAGGTTTCTCTCCAGGTGGTGCCACCCGATGGCTGCAAGCCTTGCTCGTTGTTGAAGCTGGCCAGGGAGATCTGGCCGATGGCCTTGCTCTGCTGGTTGCTGAACGTGGCGAACATTACGCCATTGCCGTCGATTTTCAGGCCGGTGATCTGGCCAGTGGCGTAACCGTCGGTGGTCGGCGGGTTGCGGTAGCTGGCGGAGTTGTACTGGGTGATATTGGCCATGTTGACGGCAATATTTGGCGCTGTAGCCTTGTTAGGCGTCCATACGCCATTGGTCACCGAGCCCGGGATCCAACCGGTGAGCGTCAGGGTCGTGCCGGACACGCCTGCGGTGGTGATATCCGTCAGTTTACCGGCACCGTCAAAGCTCAATACCGACGGCACGGGAGCAGTGGTACCCGTCGTTGTAGGCTTGGAACCATCCAGGTTACGGCCATCGATCAGCGTGTAGGCGCTCCACTTGTTGGCGTCGGTTTTCACCATGTACTGCACCATCTCGTGGGAGTTGCCCTGGGAGTCGTACAGGGTGGTGCTGTACTGGGTGGTGAAAGTGGTGGTGTCAGTCGGGTCGAACGGCTTGGTGGTCTGGTTGATCACCGGCTCCGACGAGTTCAGGTTACTGGTGGAGTCCACTTTGGTGGACGCCTTCGGTGGCAGGTACGACAGGTTCAATTGCAGGTCGGTCAAGCCGCCTTTGATGATCTTGCCGTCGTCATCTGCCGCGTAGCCCTGCAGGCGCGAGGTACCGGTGTTGTTGGTGATGTAGCCGTCTTTGTCGGCACGGAAGGCACCGCTACGGGTGTATTCCAGCGAGCCATCGCTGCCCTTCTGCACGAAGAAGCCACCGCCCTGGATCGCCATGTCCAGCACGCCGCCGCTGTTGTTGACGTCACCCTGGGTGAACTGCTGGGACACCGCTGCCAGGTTCACACCGTTGCCGATGCTGTTCTGGCCGGTGCCCAGTTTGGACGCGGCGTAGATATCCGCGAACTCCGCACGGGACGACTTGAAGCCAGTGGTCGCAACGTTGGCGATGTTGTTGCCGGTTACGTCCAGTTGTTTGTTGGCCGCATAGAGGCCGCTAAGGCCGATATTAAAAGACATGTTTCTCTCCCTCTGCCGTATTTAGCCGGCTCTATGTACCGATAGTCTGAATTTGCGACAGCTTGACGCTGCCCATGCCACCTGCAAGGTTCAGCAGCATTTCGCCGCCGGTCTTGCTCAACGTCACACTGGTCACCGTTGCCGGCAACGAAGTCGCCATGGCCACCGATTCACCCTTGTCGTTCTTGGTCGTCGCCGCAAAGGTGTAGGTGCCGGCTGGGGCGACCTCGCCCTTGTCGTTCTTGCCATCCCAGATGAAGTCGGACGAACCCGCGCTTTGGGCACCCATATCGATAGTGCGCACCACGTTGCCGTCTTTATCGGAGATCTTGATCGAGACGTTGCCTGTCGCCGCAGTCACCGCCACCGAACCGGTCATGCTCTTGCTCGTGTCCACCAAGGCCTTGTTGGTCTGGGTGATAATCGAGCGCCCCACCAGCGATGAAGCCTGCAGCGCCTGCGACGAGCTGAAGTTGCTGGAGATCGCATTGACCGAGTCGTTCAGGGTGTTGATGCCTTCCAGGCTGCTGAATTGCGCCAGCTGGGCCACAAACGCACCGTTGTCCTGAGGCGACAGCGGGTTCTGGTTTTTCAGTTGGGTCACCAGCAGTTGCAGGAACGCATCCTTGCCCAGGGACTGGCTGCCGGTCGCCGTCTTGGTAGCATCGGCGACGGTGGTGTTGTCGGTGGCGGTCTTGACCTTGGAGTTGAAAAGGTCCTGGACTGCCGTGTTGGTCGTGGTATCAACGATGGCCATTATTTGGCGCCCCTTATCACTGACCCAGGGTCAGGACCTTCTGCATCATGGTTTTGGCGGTGTTCATCATTTCCGCGTTGGTCTGGAACGAGCGGCTGGCGGAGATCATGTCTGCCATTTCCTCGACCACGTTGACGTTGGGGTAATAGACATAACCCTTTTCGTTCGCGGCAGGATGGTTCGGCTCGTAACGGGCCTCGAGGTTGCTCTGGTCTTCGACCACACCGAGGACCTGCACGCCCTGGCCGGCAGCATCCTGGTTCTGGAACAGCGAATCGCTGCCACCGCTCTGGCCACCCTGGAACATGGTGGCGAACACCGGGTGACGGGCGCGGTAGGTCTGGTCGATGCTCGAAGACACGGTCTCGGCGTTGGCGATGTTACTGGCGACGGTGTTCAAGCGCGTGGTCTGCGCGCTCATGCCACTGCCGGCAATATTGAAAACACTGGACAGGGACATGGCTTACTCTCCACGCAGGGCTGACATCAGCCCTTTGAATTTACTGTTGAGCAGGGTAAAGCTGGCCTGAAAGTTCACCGAGTTCTCGGCATAGGCCGATTGCTCCAGCTGGGCGTCGACGGTGTTCTGGTCGATCGACGGCTGCATCGGCGTGCGATACAGCAGCGACTCGTCACCACTGCTCAGGCCTTGTGCTTCGATATGACGGTTGTTGGTCATGTTCAAGGCGAAGGTGCCGTTCTTGGTCTTGTCCTGCTGTGCGGCGAGCACGGCGGAGAAATCCAGGTCCCGAGCCTTGTAGTTCGGGGTGTCGGCGTTGGCAATGTTGTTGGCCAGGACTTCGGCACGCTGGGCGCGAAAGCCCAGGGCTTGTTCGTGGATACCGAGCGCTTTATCGAAGCTGATGCTCATGGCGGAAACCTTTAGGCTGACCTGCTGTTAACAGGGTTATAGCAAGGCGCATGCCAATATCTGATACCCCCGTAAATCAAGGGGTTGCGAGGAGCTTGCCGGCGGCAATGCCAGAAAAGCGGCAACGGGTTTCCGCGTGGCGCCAGTAAAGCGGCAATGGGGAGTTGCCGCTTTCTTCAACTTTTTTGCCGCAGAAACAAATGTGGGAGGAGGCTTGCCCCCGATAGCGGCTGATCAGTTGATGTCTCTATCACTGATACACCGCTATCGGGAGCCAGCCCGCTCCCACATTATTATCTGGCCTGATTATTTGGCCTGGTAGATGATCCCAGGGCTGCATTGCACCATCTGGAAGTGATCCGGCAAACCATTGAGCGCCTCGGATGCACCGAGAAACAGGTAGCCGCCACGCTTGAGGGTGCCGTGGATGCGCAACAGGATGTCTTTCTTCACCTCGGCCGAGAAGTAGATCAGCACGTTGCGGCAGAACACCATGTCGAACTTGCCCAGGCTGGCGTAGCTGTCGAGCAGGTTGAACGAGCGAAACTCCACACGGTTCTTGATCGGCGCCTTGACCGCCCAACGCCCTGCCCCTTTCGGGTCGAAGTAACGTTGCAGGCGTTCCTGGGACAAGCCACGGCCCAGGGCCAGGCTGTCATACTCGCCGGTCTTGCAATTGGTGAGCATGGTGCCGGACAGGTCGGTGGCGACGATCTGCGCCCCGGCTTTAAGCTGGCCCATGTTGGTCCGCTCGAACTCATCGATGGACATCGAAATCGAGTACGGCTCCTGACCCGAAGAGCAGGCGGCCGACCAGATACGCAGGCGCTGGCCCGGGCTGGCCTTGATGGCCTCCGGCAGCACTTTGCTCTTGAGCACTTCAAAGGGGTAGGTATCGCGAAACCACAGGGTTTCGTTGGTGGTCATGGCATCGACCACCATCTCCTTGAGGCCACTGCGCGGCTGGCCCTGGATCCGCTGAACCAACTCGCCCAGGGACTTGATGCCCTGCTGCTCCATCAGTTTGTTAAGACGGCTGGATACCAGGTATTGCTTGTTTTCACCGAGCAATATGCCACAGGCTTTTTCCAGGAAGACCCGGAACTGTTCAAAATCCAAATTACCCGTAGACACTGATACCGCCTCTAAAATCGTATGACCGCCAGGGGAAAACCCTAGCCGTGATCTGCTGCCTTGATCCGGTCGACTACCCGGGATGCCAGGTCATCAGGGCGGAATTTGGCAAGGAAGTCATCGGCACCGACTTTCTTGACCATCGCCTGATTGAATACGCCCGACAACGAAGTATGCAGGATGATATGCAGTTTTTGCATGCGTGGATCGCTGCGTATCTCAGCAGTGAGGGTATAGCCGTCCATTTCCGGCATCTCGATGTCAGAGATCATCATCAAGAATTCTTCTTCCGGCTTCTTGCCTTCATCCACCAGCTTGCGCAGGTAATCCAACGCCTGGCGCCCGTCATTGAGGGCGACAACGTCCACGCCGACGGTTTGCAGGCAACGAGTCACCTGTTTACGCGCCACCGAGGAGTCATCCACCGTCAGCACACGCAGCGAGACCGCCTTGTGGGCCGTTTCGGCGTCGACCACTCCCACGGAAATCGATTCCGAGGTGGGCGCCACTTCGGCGAGGATCTTCTCCACGTCGATGATCTCCACCAACTGGTTATCGACCCGCGTCACCGCCGTGAGGTAGTGATCGCGACCGGTGCCCTTGGGCGGCGGATGGATCTCTTCCCAGTTCATGTTGACGATGCGCTCCACCGAGCGCACCAGGAAACCCTGGGTCTTGGTGTTGTACTCGGTAATGATCACGAACGGGTTCTCGCGATCCTGCAGGCCGGCCGAACCGGTGGCCAGGGCCAGGTCAAGAATCGGGATAGTCGCACCACGAATATTCGCCACACCGCACACCACCGGACTGGACTTGGGCATGATCGTCAGCTTGGGACATTGCAGCACTTCCCGCACCTTGAATACGTTGATGCCATACAACTGCTTGCCATCCAGGCGAAACAGCAGCAACTCCAGGCGATTCTGCCCTACCAGCTGTGTGCGCTGGTTTACTGAATCCATTACTCCTGCCATGCCATGACTCCTACGCTAAAACCTTTGGCTATACCTACAAGGGCGGCGCGCCCCAACACTAAAACGGCACGAGCTTTGCTATTTGTTCAATTATGGACATTACAACGACAGTTTCCCGACGCCTTCACCTGACACGGTTTTGCAGATTGCTCTGCGCACCGCTCGCGCTGCTTGCCTTCAGCCTGGGCACCACGGCCCGTGCAGAGAACGTCACCTTGCCTGATCTACTTATCGGCGTCACCCAAGGCTTTCTTGAGTTCACTGTAGAAGATTATCTGGCAACCACACAGACGCCGGGGCGTTATGAAATCCAGGTCAACCAGTTGGACCCGCGTCTGCGCATGCCGATGTGCGACAAGGAATTGACAGCGACCCTGGAAAGTCCCGCCCAACCCATCGGGCGCGTAACGGTCAAGGTACGCTGCGAAGGCGCCTCGCCCTGGACCGTGTTCGTACCGGCCCAGGTCAAATTGTTCCGTGATGTCGTGGTGGTTGCCCGCCCACTGAAGCGCACGGGCATCATCGATTTCGAGGACGTCGTACTGCGTGAGCGCGACATCAGCCAGATTAGCCAGGGCTACCTGACATCCCTGGACCAGGCCATCGGGCAGAGATTGACCCGACCAGTGGTCACCGATCAGGTGATTACCCTGGTGCACCTGGAACAGGCCGAGGTCATCCGCAAGGGCGACCAGGTGGTGATTTCCGCGAGCAGCGGCGGCTTGAATGTGAAAATGCCGGGCGAAGCGCTGTCCAACGGCGGCATGAGCGAACAGATTCGCGTCAAGAACCTCAACTCCAACCGCGTGATCAAGGCGCGGGTAACAGCCCCAGGGCAAGTCGAGGTCGCTTTATAGATTACTGGTACAGGACGCTGGGTTTTCCTACACTGTGCACGAGAAGCCCCGTGCGGAGATTTATTGTCATTCGCGCCTAAAGTTTGTCCGGGTATGGCCGAAAACATGGCAAGCGTCCAAATACCCAGAGGTTTTTTTATCATGGTCATCGATTTCAGCCGTTTGAATAACACCCCGACGACGTCAGGCACTACGCGCACCACCAGTCCCAAGGACAACGTAGAAGCCAAGGCCCCGGCGCTGCCCGCCAAGGCAGAACAGGCCAGCGCCAGCCAGAGCGGGGAATCCGTACACCTGAGCAATGAGGCTCAACAGTTGCAGAAGGTCACTGACTCGCTGCGCGACCAACCGGTAGTCAATAAAGCCCGCGTGGCCGAATTGAAACAGGCGATCGCCGATGGCAGCTATAAAGTCGACAGCAACCGTGTAGCCAGCAAGCTGCTTAACTTCGAAGCCGAGCGCTAGGCAAAGGCCTGCGCAGGGCTTTTGGACGCTTAAAACCCAAGGCCAGCCATGCATCACGACGAACATTTGCTTCAACTGATCATTGATGATCTAGCGCCGACGCAACAATTGCTCGAGCTGCTCAAAGAAGAATCACTGGCCCTCTATGGCCGGGACATGCCGCTGCTGGAAGAAATTCTGGCACGCAAGCAGTCGTTGATCGTCCTGCTGGAACAGCACGGCAAAAAACGCAGCCAGATCCTCATCAGCCTCGGCCTGCCGGCAGACCACGACGGCCTGGCGCAGTTGGCCAGCCACTCCTCGGTCGGCGATCAATTGCTGGCCCAGAGCAAAGAACTCAACCAATTGCTCGCCCAGTGCCAGGAAGCCAACCTGCTTAACGGTCAGTCGATCCAGCTTCAGCAAGCCACGACCGCCAACCAGTTGCGTATACTCCACGGCGGAGAGCCTCCGGCACTCTATAACGCCCAGGGCTCCACCTCGCGCCTGGTCAAGCCAAGCACCCGCAGCCAAGCCTGACACCGGTTTACAGCGCGCCCTATCCAAGGCGCGCCACATGCTGGCAAAATGCCGGTTCTTGCGTGTAGTCGTATTTTGTCTGGAGATGGAAGAACCGTGTTCAACGCCCTTAATGCGGAAGATGCCCCGCAGCCACCCAAGGTCCTCACCACGCCTCTGGAAATCGCCGGCACCTTGCGGATGCTGCAAGACAGCCATGATCCGCTGATCATCACTTTCCATGAACGCAGCCAGCGCTTCCAGAGCTACCTGGTGGACGTCAACCGCGACAGCAACACGCTGGCGCTGGACGAAATGATCCCCCGTGACGGCGAGCGCCACCTCGAAAACGGCGAACCCTTTCGCATCGAAGGTTTCCATGATGGCGTACGCGTCGCCTGGGAAAGCAAAGGCACCCTGACCATCAGCGAAAAAGGCGGCCACCGTATCTATACCGGCAGCCTGCCGGACGAGGTGGTCTATCATCAGCGCCGCAATGCCTTCCGCGCCGCGTTGAAGCTGGCGCAACTGGTGAATATCGAGCTGGGCGGCGAGAAGCTTCAGCTGCCGGTCAACGGCAAACTGCTGGATATTTCCGCCACCGGCTGCAAATTGCGTTTTGAAGGCGATATTTCCGAGCGCCTGCAACTGGGCCAGGTCTACGACCGTTTTATCGCAGCCCTGCCGTTTGGCAGCATGACCACCGCCGTCGAACTGCGATACCTGCACTTCGAAGAAAGGATCAACACGACCTTTGCCGGCGTGCGCTTCCACAACATGAGTGGTTTGGTGCAACGCCAGGTCGAGCGCTTTGTGTACCAACTGCAGCGTGAAGCACGACGGTTCGACAAAGACGACGATTTTTGATCCTTAACCATCGCAGCAAAAAAACGGGCAGACCCTTTGGGATCTGCCCGTTTTTGCTTTCAGGGGCGTGCCCTGCTCAATTCGTGAGGATGCTCGTCCGGCCCCAGGGGCTCAGGTGGGCCTTCGAAGGCGGGCTCATCCACCGGCGGCTCCGGATCGGCCTGCGGCTCGGGGTCGGGTACAGTCTGCATCTGCTCCTGCACCACCTGCTCGTCGACCCGCGGGTCCAGCGCCGCCACCAGCGGTGAACTCGACATACTGTCGGGCATTGCCACGTGATGCAGGGGGGCATCTTCCACCTGGTGCAGATTGGTCACCGCCTTAGGCCGGATCCGCCACACCAGGATCAGCGCGCACAGACTGAAAAACGCATACAGCATCTGGCTGCCGAACAGCTTCATCACCACACCCGCCAGCAACGGCCCGACGCTGGCGCCGATACCGTAGGTCACCAGCAGCATGGCCGTCAGCGATACCCGGCGATCCCCCTCCACATGGTCGTTGGAAAACGCCACCGCCAATGGATACAGGCAAAACTGCACGAGAGAACACAGGAAGCCCGCCACGAACAGCACCTCCAGCGGCACCTGGGTCATGATTGCCAACGGCAGTGCCGCCACCGCCAGGCACAAGGCGAAGCAGCGGATCAGCAGCGCGCGATCATAACGATCCGACAACCAGCCCAGGGGCCATTGCACCAGCAACCCGGCAAAAATGCAGCTACCCATGAACAGGCCCACCTGTTCGGTGCTCAACCCTTGCTGGGAGGCATACAGCGGCGCCAGGCCGTAGAACGAACCGACGATCAACCCCGCCCCCAACACCGTACTCAGCGACTGCGGCACACGCTTGATAAAGAAGCGCGGCTCCATCGGCGCAGGATGCAAGGCCGCCGGGTGAATGCGCCGGGTCATGGCCACCGGCACCAGGCACAGGGCGAAACACAGCGCCACCAGCATCAGCAGCTCAAGGCCAAGCTGGGGATGCATCACCAGTATCAACTGGCCCAATACCAGACCCAGGTAGGAGGCGATCATATAACCGCTGAACACTACGCCACGCTGCTTGGCATCGGCCTGCTCATTGAGCCAGCTCTCGATGACCATGTACTGGCACATCATCCCCAGGCCCACGATTATCCGCAGCACAATCCAGGCCGGCAGCCAATCGACCAGGCCATGGCCCAGCACCGCCGCACCGACAATCCCGGCACAGGTGGCATAGGCACGGATATGCCCGACCCGGGCAATCAGGCGATGCCCGATCTTGCCGCCCAGCACCAGGCCAAAGTAGTTGGCCGCCATCAGCGCGCCCACCCATAGGCTGTCGACGTGGTCGGCCGCCAGGCGCAAGGCCAGGTAGGTACTGAGCAGGCCGGAGCCAATCAGCATCATCAAGGAGGCGAAATAAAGGGCTCGAAAAGATTTCCAGATCTGGCGCATCGGCGTTCCGAGCGGCTCCTTGCGGTGAGAGACAGGGCTATCGGCATGATAGTCCGGGGTGACCGGGTCCGGACAGGCAACATGCGCTGTTTCCGGGGATTATTTTGCTTAACAGCTCAGACGCTGTCGGATGGCGCGCAAGGTACATGGTTGCGACAAATACATCACGGCACCTGCTGTGAACCTTGATCGGCGGCAAGGTTCGACCTGCGTGCAAAAAGATCGAGCACGCACAAAAAAGCCCCGCCAGGAAGTTCTGTACGGGGCTTTCTCTATGGGCTACGAATCTGGTGTCCCAGGGCCGGTTCGAACGGCCAACCTTCCCCTTAGGAGGGGGATGCTCTATCCAATTGAGCTACTGGGACAAATGACAGCCATCAGGCCAAGGGCACTGCGACGGACGGCGTGCATGTTAACGGCCGAGGTGGGTTTTGTCATGTCGTCCGTGGGCTTTTTAAGTGTAGGCCGAGCCTTGCCCGAGCAATTGCGGTTTCGCCCCGCGAATACGGGCACCTGGCCTGATCGTGCAAAATGCAATTACCCAAAATGCCAGCATTGCAAATTGCAATCCTTCACCTCCTCAAAGTAAACTCAAGCCATTGATTTTATTGAATTAATACATTGGCACGACACCTGCAACAGTTCTCCTGCAAACCCCATCCAGCCAAGGCATTAAACGGAGAACATGACCATGAACAGTGCCATTCTGTTAGCTCTCAACACCGTCGCCCTGGCTGCACTGGTGATGTTCCACTTTCAATCGACTGGCAGCAACGACCCCGCCCAGATCAGCCAGCAGGCAGTCCCCCACCACTTGCAACAACGTCCGCAACTGGCCGTGATGACACCGAATGCACAAGCGCCAGTACGCCTGACTCAAGGCACCCACGCCGCGCCGGCATCTGAACACTGGGTTTTTTAAGGACGCTGATCATGAGCAAATTTGCCTGGCTGTTCCTGAGCCTGACCATCGCCACTGGCCTTATGGGCCTGAGTGCAAGCTCCCAGGATGGGCAAACCAGCGCATTCGTCGCCGCCGGCGTTTTCGCAGGTCTGCTTCTGTTGACCCTCGTCGTGGGTCGCCGAATCAAATTTGACCCGGTTTTACGCTGACCCCTCCCTTCCCTGCGCTGCCCTCCCCCTACCTTATGTCGCCTCGTCCTAGTAAATCGGCAAATTGCCACTAGTCTTAAAACTAAGGGCAAAAGGCCACTTTGCTATAGGATGTGCGACCTCAAACCCTGTGGTGGCCTGGACTTACGGGAAGTTCCCTCGTGGAATCACTCATGGAAAAGTTTTCCAACCAGTCCGCAAAAATGCAAATGAGTGCTGGCATAAAGCCTCTAGGCAGTTCAATATTTGTCACAGAATTGACGCCAAGGAACTGGCAAATCTGAGGCATGATGCGGCCTCTTTGCAATTCGGGTTGAACTTTGGTCGTGAGTCTTGTCTTAACACTCATCTTGCGGCCAATTCCAATAACCGCTCCCCTGAACTAACCGGTTAAATATATGCGCCCATTGAAACAGGCAATTTATTCCAGCCGTACGGCTGACAAGTTCGTCGTACGTCTGCCAGACGGAATGCGGGAACGCATTGCCGAGGTGGCTCGCAATCATCACCGCAGCATGAACTCCGAAATCATCGCGCGCCTGGAGCAGAGCCTTATTCAGGAAGGTGCGCTGGGTGACGAACTGAGCATGCGCCTGGACAGCCCCGAGCTGTCGCTGCACGAACGCGAACTGCTGCAGCGTTTTCGTCAGCTCTCCCACCGCCAGCAAAATGCCCTCGTCTCGCTTATCGCGCACGACGTAGAGGCGGCCGCAGAAGCCAATTGATCCGCCACTGAAAGCCGAAGCCAGCCCTGTGCTGGCTTTTTTTTGCCTGGGATTCACAGGGCTCGGCATTCTTATCACGTAGCAGAGGGCGCCCGCCCGAGACAGATCAGAGCAGGAAGATCGTCGCCAAACCGAGGAAGATGAAGAAGCCACCACTGTCGGTCATGGCCGTGATCATCACGCTGGCGCCCATGGCCGGGTCGCGCCCAAGGCGTGCCAAGGTCATGGGGATCAGCACCCCCATCAGGGCCGCCAGCAGCAGGTTGAGGGTCATGGCAGCGGTCATCACCACCCCCAGGGACCAACTGCCGTACAGCAAGTAGGCCACCACGCCAATCACCCCACCCCACACCAGGCCATTGATCAGGCCCACGGCCAACTCCTTGCGCAGCAGGCGCGAAGAGTTGGCGGTACTGACCTGGTCCAGCGCCATGGCGCGTACGATCATGGTGATGGTCTGGTTGCCCGAGTTACCACCAATGCCTGCCACAATCGGCATCAACGCTGCCAAGGCCACCAGCTTCTCGATGGAACCTTCGAACAGCCCGATCACACGGGAGGCGATAAACGCGGTAATCAGGTTAACGGCCAGCCAGGCCCAGCGGTTATGCAGGGAACGCCAGACTGACGCAAAAATATCTTCCTCTTCACGCAAACCCGCCATGTTGAGGACTTCGGTTTCACTCTCTTCACGAATCAAGTCGACGATTTCGTCGATGGTCAGACGGCCGATCAGCTTGCCGTTCTTGTCGACCACCGGGGCAGAGATCAAGTCGTAACGCTCAAAGGCCTGCGCTGCGTCGTAGGCATCCTCATCGGGGTGAAAGCTCACGGTATCGCTGGCCATCAGGTCAGCAACCTTTTTCTCCGGATCGTTGACCAACAGGCGCTTGATCGGCAGCACGCCCTTGAGAATGCCTTCATAGTCGACCACGAACAGTTTGTCGGTATGACTCGGCAGTTCTTTCAGCCGGCGCAGGTAACGCAAGACCACTTCCAGGCTGACGTCTTCGCGGATGGTGACCATCTCGAAGTCCATCAGTGCGCCGACCTGATCCTCGTCATAGGATAACGCGGAGCGCACGCGCTCACGCTGCTGGCCGTCAAGGGCCTCCATCAACTCATGGACAACATCACGCGGCAACTCTGGAGCCAGGTCGGCCAGTTCGTCAGCGTCCATCTCCCTGGCGGCCGCCAGGAGCTCGTGATCGTCCATGTCGGCGATCAGGGTTTCACGGACCGAGTCGGATACTTCGAGCAGGATATCGCCGTCGCGGTCGGCCTTGACCAACTGCCAGAGGGTCAGTCGATCATCCAGGGGCAAGGCTTCGAGAATGTAGGCAACGTCGGCGGAGTGCAGGTCATCGAGCTTGCGTTGCAACTCGACGAGGTTCTGGCGGTGGACCAGGTTTTCGACGAGGTCGTTATTCGGACCATCCTGGCGGTGCGTGAAATCTTCGACCACGCGCTGGCGCTGCAGCAGCTCGATGACTTGAGCCAGGCGATCCTGCAGGCTTTCCTGTGTTTTCTTTACTTCTACTTCGGTCATAGGCGAACTCCACTCCCAGCAGCGGGGCACGCCGGAAGGATCAATCAGTCAATTCATGATTGGTAAAACGGGGTACTGAGTAACTACTGGGTAAGTCCATGGAGGTATTCCATAAGCCCCGGCGGGGCTGACGGGCGCAATGATACACCGTGCGTCCGGTTTTAACGTCAAAAAACTGGAAAGAACAAGCGCTTGCGAGCCAAAGTTGAGTATTGGCCACACCTATTCAACTGCGACGCCATCACCGGAATGGAAAACACATAAGGAAGGAGAAAAAGATAAGGATCCACACAAACCCCAGACGGCAAAAAGCCCGCACTAGGCGGGCTTTTTGTTTGTATGGTGCACTCGACAGGATTCGAACCTGTGACCGCTCGGTTCGTAGCCGAGTACTCTATCCAGCTGAGCTACGAGTGCATATTGTGTTTTTAGACCAGATCACAACTGGTTGAAGCCGAGCTACCTGCATTGCTGCAACTAACTCTTAAATGGTGCACTCGACAGGATTCGAACCTGTGACCGCTCGGTTCGTAGCCGAGTACTCTATCCAGCTGAGCTACGAGTGCATTTGTTGCCGCGCATTATAGGCCGTTCAATCTCTATGTAAAGCTATTTTTTCGTTTAATTTCAACAACTTAACGAAAAAACCAGATTGCAACGTACTAAGCAAATAATGGCGGAGAACGGGGGATTCGAACCCCCGACACCCTTTTGAGGTGTACTCCCTTAGCAGGGGAGCGCCTTCGGCCACTCGGCCAGCTCTCCGCAACACGGGGCGTATATTAACCACGTTCATCCCCGTTTGCAAACATAAAAAACGATAAAAATTAAAGGCTTGGTTCTCAGTCCTTTTCCTCGTCCTTCTGTTCGTCGTTTTGCGCGTCCTGATCTTTACCCTTCTCTCTGTCCTTCTCTTTACTGATCCGCAAGAAGATTTCCTCGCGATGGACCGCCACCTCTTTCGGAGCGTTAACCCCGATACGCACTTGATTGCCTTTGACGCCGAGCACGGTCACGGTGATTTCGCCATCACCGATAATCAGGCTTTCTGCGCACCGACGAGTCAGAATCAGCATACCTTTCTCCTCACGCATTTCATTTCAGGAACAACAGTCTGCAAAAAAAAGGCGTTCGACCTACGACTCGAGAGCCATAGCCCTAACGGCCTAAGTATTGTCGAGCGCACGCAAAAGACCATGCGCCCTACAAAAAAATGAAAGGCGCGGTAAACCGCGCCTTCCTGGCATTGCATCACTCGCCCTGTCGGGCCGGAGCATCCAGCTCAAAAGCGGTATGCAGCGCGCGTACAGCCAGTTCCAGGTACTTCTCTTCAATCACCACCGAGACTTTGATTTCCGAGGTAGAGATCATCTGGATATTGATGCTTTCCTTGGCCAAAGCCCCGAACATGCGGCTGGCAACGCCGGCATGGGAACGCATGCCCACACCTACGATCGACACCTTGGCAATCTTGGTATCGCCGACCACTTCACGGGCGCCAATTTCGCTCGCGGTGTTCTCCAGGATTTTCAACGCCGCATCGTACTCGTTGCGGTGCACGGTGAAGGTGAAATCGGTGGTGTTATCGTGCGAGACGTTCTGCACGATCATGTCGACTTCAACATTCGCATCGCTGATAGGGCCCAGAATCTTGAAGGCCACGCCCGGGGTGTCTGGCACGCCACGGATCGTCAGCTTGGCTTCATCGCGGTTGAAAGCGATGCCGGAAATGATCGGCTGTTCCATGGATTCCTCTTCATCAATAGTAATGAGGGTGCCCGGACCCTCCTTGAAGCTGTGCAATACGCGCAGCGGAACGTTGTACTTGCCGGCGAACTCCACCGCGCGGATCTGCAACACCTTGGAACCGAGGCTGGCCATTTCCAGCATCTCTTCAAAGGTGATCTTGTCCAGGCGCTGGGCCACGGACACCACACGCGGGTCAGTGGTGTAGACGCCATCCACATCGGTGTAGATCTGGCACTCGTCAGCCTTGAGGGCCGCCGCCAGGGCCACACCGGTGGTGTCAGAACCGCCACGCCCGAGGGTGGTGATGTTGCCGTGCTCGTCCACACCCTGGAAGCCCGCTACAACTACCACGCGGCCTGCTTTCAGATCAGTGCGAATTTTCTGGTCGTCAATCTGCAGGATCCGCGCCTTGGTGTGCGCGCTGTCGGTGAGGATGCGCACCTGGCTGCCAGTGTAGGACACGGCAGGCACGCCACGCTTGTTCAGGGCCATGGCCAGCAAGGCGATGGTCACCTGCTCGCCGGTGGACACGATCACATCCAGCTCACGCGGCAGCGGCTGTTGCTCGCCACTGATGGCCTTGGCCAGTTCGATCAGGCGATTGGTCTCGCCGCTCATGGCCGACAGCACCACGACCAGGTCATCCCCGGCATCGCGGAATTTCTTAACCTTGTCGGCCACCTGCTCGATTCTTTCGACAGAGCCGACCGAGGTGCCTCCAAATTTCTGTACGATCAAAGCCATTTCCAAGCCGCCTCAGCCCGTAAAGGGGCGCCTAATATCCAATCAACCAGCACAGAACAGCCCGTGACTAGACCACGGGCGGGTTAACAGTGCCTTAAATACCTGCTTCGACAAAAGGCACGGTCAGGGCCAGGGCCGCGTCCAGGGCACTGACGTCTACACCACCGCCTTGCGCCATGTCCGGACGACCGCCGCCCTTCCCGCCCACTGCCGCAGCGGCTTGCTTCATCAAATCACCGGCCTTGAGTTGGCCAGTCAGGTCCTTGGTTACACCGGCAACCAGCACGACCTTCTCCTCATGGACACTGCCGAGCAGGATCACTGCGCGGCCGAGCTTGTTCTTCAACTGATCGACCAGGGCCAACAGCGCCTTGCCGTCCTGGCCGTCCAGGCGTGCAGCCAGGACTTTCACGTCCTTGACGTCAACGGCCGAAGCCGACAGATCGTCGCCCGCAGCGCTGGCCGCCTTGGCTTGCAACTGCTCCAGCTGTTTCTCCAGCGCACGGTTGCGCTCCAGAACGGCGGACAACTTGTCGATCAGGTTGTCGCGGCTGCCCTTGACCAGGCTGGCCGCTTCCTTGAGTTGTTCTTCAGCCGCATTCAGGTAGGCCAGGGCCGCAGCGCCGGTCACCGCCTCAATACGACGCACACCCGACGCCACGCCGCCTTCGCTGATGATCTTCAGCAGGGCGATGTCGCCGGTACGGTTGGCGTGGATACCGCCACACAGTTCCACCGAGAAGTCGCCGCCCATGCTCAGCACGCGCACGCTGTCGCCGTATTTCTCGCCGAACAGCGCCATGGCACCCTTGGCCTTGGCCGTCTCGATGTCGGTTTCTTCAGTTTCTACCGGGGAGTTCTTGCGAATCTCAGCGTTGACGATGTCTTCCAGGGCCTTGATCTGCTCAGGCTTGATCGCTTCGAAGTGACTGAAGTCGAAACGCAGGCGCTGGCTGTCGACCAACGACCCCTTCTGCTGGACGTGCTCGCCCAGCACCTGGCGCAGCGCGGCGTGCAGCAAGTGCGTGGCCGAGTGGTTCAGCGCGGTGGCATGGCGTACGTCGGCATCGACCTGGGTGTCCACTGGCGCACCGACCGTCAGGTTGCCCAGCACCAGCACGCCGTGATGCAGGAACGCACCGCCGGTCTTGGTGGTGTCGCGCACCTCGAAACGACCGGAGGTCGAACTCAGGAAACCACAGTCACCGACCTGGCCACCGGACTCGGCGTAGAACGGCGTCTGGTCCAGGACCACAACCGCTTCTTCGCCTTCGCTCAACACGTCGACCGACTTGCCGTCTTTATAAATGGCAACGATCCTGGCCGCGCCGACGGTCGCCTTGTAACCGGTGAACTCGGTAGGCACGTCAACCTTGACCAGGGTGTTGTAGTCCAGGCCAAAGGAACTGGCGGAACGGGCGCGCACGCGCTGGGCTTCCATCTCACGCTCAAAGCCGGCTTCGTCGATGGTCAGCTCGCGCTCACGGGCAATGTCGGCGGTCAGGTCCATCGGGAAGCCATAGGTGTCGTACAGCTTGAACACGACATCGCCCGGCACCACGGTGCCTTTGAGCTCGGCCAAGTCCTGTTCCAGAATCTTCAGGCCGTGCTCCAGGGTCTTGGAGAACTGCTCCTCCTCCGCCTTGAGCACGCGCTCGATGTTGCTTTGCTGTTGCTTGAGTTCCGGGAAGGCATCGCCCATCTCGGCAACCAGCGCGGCCACGATCTTGTAGAAGAAGCTGCCAGTGGCGCCCAGCTTGTTACCGTGGCGGCAGGCGCGACGGATGATGCGACGCAGCACGTAGCCACGGCCTTCGTTGGACGGCAGTACACCGTCGGCGATCAGGAAACCGCAGGAACGGATGTGGTCCGACACCACCTTGAGGGACGACTGGCTTTCATTGGCACAACCAATGGCCGCGGCCGACGCGCTCAGCAGGTTGGTGAACAGGTCGATCTCATAGTTGGAGTGAACGTGCTGCATCACCGCACTGATCCGCTCCAGGCCCATGCCGGTGTCCACCGACGGCGCTGGCAGCGGATGCAGCACGCCATCGGCGGTGCGGTTGAACTGCATGAACACGTTGTTCCAGATCTCGATGTAACGGTCGCCGTCTTCTTCCGGCGAGCCCGGTGGGCCACCCCAGATGTCGGCGCCGTGATCGTAGAAAATCTCGGTGCAGGGGCCGCATGGGCCGGTATCGCCCATGGTCCAGAAGTTGTCGGAAGCGTAAGGCGCGCCCTTGTTGTCGCCGATGCGAATCATGCGCTCGACGGGCACCCCGATTTCCTTGGTCCAGATGTCATACGCTTCGTCGTCCGTCGCGTAGACAGTCACCCAGAGTTTTTCCTTGGGCAGCTTCAACACGCCGGTCAGGAAGGTCCAGGCGAAGGTAATCGCGTCTTTCTTGAAATAGTCACCAAAGCTGAAGTTACCCAGCATTTCGAAGAACGTGTGGTGGCGGGCGGTGTAGCCGACGTTTTCCAGGTCACTGTTCTTGCCGCCGGCACGCACGCACTTCTGGCTGCTGGTGGCGCGGGTGTAGGCGCGTTTTTCCTGGCCCAGGAAGCAGTCCTTGAACTGGTTCATCCCCGCGTTAGTGAACAGCAGGGTGGGGTCATTGCCTGGGATCAAGGAGCTGGAGGAGACACGGGTGTGACCTTGCTCTTCGAAGAAGCGAAGGAAGGCTTCACGGATTTCTGCGCTTTTCATAGGTTCTTCCACGGAGGCTGCGGCCAAAGGCCAGTGCGCAACATCATCAGACGGAGCGACGGCAAAAGGCCGCATTATATCGGCCCTTTGCCGGTGGTACAGCGTGTTTATGCGATAGAGAGGTTCAATTAGACGGTCTGCACACTCATTTGCGCGAAAATTCGACGAATGCCTCGAGCACTTGCTCGATCTGCGCCCGGCTCACATCCAGGTGCGTCACCATGCGCAGGCGCGGCGCAGCACTCAACTTGATCCCACGCTCGGCGGCAAACGTCTTCAAGGCCTGGGCCTGGTCGCCGATCTGCACGTAGACCATGTTGGTCTGCACCGGCTCCACCGCGTAACCGGCGTTGCGCAGCTCATCGCCCAGCCATTGCGCATTGGCGTGGTCGTCGGCCAGGCGCTGCACCTGGTGATCCAGGGCGTACAGCCCCGCCGCCGCCAGGGAACCGGCCTGGCGCATGCCACCGCCGACCATCTTGCGCAAACGGCGTGCCTTGGCGATCAACGCCGTGGAGCCGCACAGCACCGAGCCGATCGGCGCACCGAGGCCCTTGGACAGGCACACCGACACCGAGTCGAAATGCTGGGCGATCTCCCGTGCATCGACCCCCAGCTTGACCGCCGCGTTGTAGAGTCGCGCGCCATCCAGGTGCAGGGCCAGGCCATGTTCGCGGGTCAACGCCCGCGCCTTCGCCAGGTAGTCCAGCGGCAGCACCTTGCCCTGCATGGTGTTTTCCAGGGCCAGCAGGCGGGTGCGGGCGAAGTGGAAGTCGTCGGGTTTGATAGCCTCGAGCACCTGATTCAGGTCGAGGGAGCCATCCGCCTGCACGTCCAGCGGCTGCGGCTGGATCGAACCCAGCACGGCCGCACCGCCGCCCTCGTATTTGTAGGTGTGGGCCTGCTGGCCGACGATGTACTCCTCGCCACGCTCACAGTGGGCCATCAGCGCCAGCAGGTTGCTCATGGTGCCGGTGGGCACGAACAGCGCGGCTGCAAAGCCCAGGCGTTTGGCCAGCTCGGCTTCCAGATGGTTGACGCTGGGGTCTTCGCCGTAGACGTCATCGCCGCTGGCGGCATTGGCCATGGCGTCGAGCATGCCGGCGGTGGGTTGGGTCACGGTGTCGCTGCGCAGGTCGATCACAGACATGAAACAAGCCTCGAAGGGGTTCATTAAGCTTCTTATGAGGATGATTACTGCGGGCAAAGCCGCGGAATATCAAGCCCCACGCGTTCTCAATCGAATACCAACCAAACAAACCGATATAGCTTATCGATACGACGCTCGTGCAGTTTATGAAAAACCATGTTAAAAACTCTCCGCCAACAGGGTTCTGGTGGCAACGTTCTCAGGGCGGGGTGCAATTCCCCACCGGCGGTAATTGCACGCAATGTGCATAGCCCGCGAGCGCTTGGCGCCTCGAACTGCTCACGCAGGACGGCGACAAGGTCAGCAGACCCGGTGTGATCCCGGGGCCGACGGTCATAGTCCGGATGAAGAGAGAACGGGATTGGCACCTAAGGGCCGCACGCTGAGCGCATGCCTGCATGACTCGGCGGTTCGTACCCTTAAATCCCATTCGATTCATAACGCCCTGTTTTTTTCTTAAACAGGAGTCAGAACATGCAACCCACCGCAATCGACAGCAAAAGCAAAAACCATCACGGCGAGCGCGTCGCGTTTATCCAGGCTTGCTGGCACAAGGATATTGTCGACCAATCGCGCAAAGGCTTCCTCGCCGAAATGATCGCCCAGGGCTACCAGGAATCGGACATCGATTTCTTCGAAGTCGGCGGCGCCTTTGAAATGCCCCTGCACGCCAAGCTGCTGGCCAAGACCGGCCGTTACGCCGGTATCGTGGCCGCCGCGCTGGTGGTGGACGGCGGGATCTACCGTCACGAATTCGTCGCCCAATCGGTGGTCAGCGGCCTGATGCAGGTTCAGCTGGAAACCGAAGTGCCGGTGTTCTCGGTGTCCCTGACGCCGCATCACTTCCACGCCGGCAGCGAACATACCGCGTTCTTCCATGAGCACTTCGTGCACAAGGGCCAGGAAGCTGCACGTACATGCGCCGACACCCTGCACAAGGTGCGGGCGATCCGTCGCAGCGAGCCACGGGCGCTAGCGGTCTAAGCAACACTGCAAAACAAAATGTGGGAGGGGGCTTGCCCCCGATAGCAGTGTGTCAGTCAGCTGATCTGGAGCTGAGACACCGCCATCGGGGGCAAGCCCCCTCCCACATTTGGATCCGGATACGCCTTGAGACCTATGCCAGGCCCACGTCCGTGGTCGGCACAATCAATATCCCCGCCCGCAAGCCATTCTTTACCTTCGGGTTGGGGAAGATGATGCGCGCACCCTCCTCCTCGATCACCCAACGGGTCTTGGCCACGTCTTCGGCCAGCAGATAACCCTTTTCCAATTCCGAAAAGTTTTCCACGTCCGCCGGCAAGTGCAGCAGGAATGCATCGCTGTGCTTGATGACTTCCCGCGACACGGCGAACAGTTTCAACCCGTCCAGACTGTCAGTCTCAGGCTCGGTGCCTTCGATGATCTGCTTGAGGCGCAGCTCCAGGCGGGAGACATTCACGCCCTGGTTGTGCCCGAACGGTCGCGCCTTGCCCAGTTCGAGGGTGAAGGCCTCGGCCTCCAGCTGCTCGTAGGTAAACGCGGTGAAGGTGATCGAGCTCTTGTTCTGCAGCAGCACCGCTTCCATGCCAGCGGCGTTCAGGCGCGCCAGTTCGTGGCGTGAATGCTGGCGCCCCTCCTTCCAGGGGTACAGCGCAAACTGCTCGATCTTCGAGCCGCGGATGGCGGTGTGCAGGTCGTAATGCAGGCGCGAACGGCCAGGCTGGCTGAAGAAGCTGCGGGCCAGCTGTTCAAGTTCGGCGGCGCGCATGGCTTCGGGGCCGATGTTTTTTTCATGCCGGCCGTTGAACAGCCGGTTGACGTCCAGTTCAAGGTAACGCTCGCCGCGGCGCATGGCCTCGGGGTTGCCGAACAGGAACAGAATACGGGTGCGGGGCTTGATCTCCCCACGGGCGATGCCATGCAACAGGCGGTCGAGCAATTCGATCGGCGCGGTTTCGTTGCCATGGATGCCGGATGACAGCAACAGGTCGCGGCCATTGTCCGTTGCCTGCGGCGGGCGCACTTCGAGTGCGCCCTCGCTGAGCCAGCGCATCTGCACGCCGTCGACAGTCAGTTGAATTTTTTGCGCCGGTTCGCGACCGGCGAGGGTCAGTTCAAGCAGTTTGCCAAGGGCGAGCATACGCAGCTTCCTTAGTGGTTGCAGCCTGGGCCGTGGACGTGATCGTCATCATCACCTTCAACGTCGGCCGGTTCCATTTCCAGTTGCAGGCTCATCAGGTTGGTGGCCAGTGGGCGCATCAACAGGTTGGCGTATTCGGCGTCGCCTTCTTCCACGTCCACGCCGATCAGCAGTTGGCCACGGCCGTCGTGCTGGATCCAGATTTCCTTGCCCTGCCAGACCACGGCGACGCGGGTGCAGGAGGTTTCCAGCTGGGTGCCGTCGGTGTCTTCAAGGATCAGTTGCAGGGTGTCGGTGCTCATAAATAATTCTCAGCCATAGGGTGTAAAAAGAGGTGGCGTTAATTGATCTGGAAAGGATAAACCGAGCCCAGTTTAAGGATTTGCGTCAGTTCATCCAGTGCCGTCCGGCACTCAAGCAGTAATTGCGGGTCAGCCAGGTCGGTTTCGCGCAGGCTGTCGCGGTAGTGCTTGTCGACCCATTGGGTCAGTGTGTCGTACAACGGCGCGGTCATGATAACCCCTGGGTTCACCGCTGCCAGCTCGGTTTCATTGAGGGCCACGCGCAGGCGCAGGCACGCCGGGCCGCCGCCGTTCTGCATGCTTTGCTTGAGGTCGAAGACTTTGACTTCGCGGATCAGCCCCGCGGACGCCGTCAGGCCTTGCAGGTACTGCCAGACGCGCTCGTTGGCGCGGCATTCTTCCGGCACGATCAGCAGCATCGAACCGTCGGCGCAGGTCAGCAACTGGCTGTTGAACAGGTAGGAGCGCACCGCGTCCTCGACGCTGACCTGGGCACGCGGCACACACACCGCCTGGAAGTTGCCGCCCAGCTTGCCCAACTTGCCCTGCAACTCGGCCAGCATCTGTTCGGTATGGAGGAACGCGTCCTCGTGATAGAACAGCACCTCGCCGTTGCCCACCGCGATCACGTCGTTGTGGAACACGCCGGCATCGATCACCGCCGGGTTCTGCTGGGCGTAGACCACGCCTTCATCCTTCAGGCCATGCAGGCGGGCGACGGCCTGGGAGGCTTCGAGGGTCTGGCGCGCCGGGTACTTCTGCGGGGCCGGGTAACGGGGGTCGAACGCGCTGCGCCCGAACACGAAAAATTCCACCCCCGCGTCGCCATACTCACGGCAGAAACGCGTGTGGTTGGCCGCACCTTCGTCGCCGAACTGCGCCACCGCCGGTAACGCGGCGTGGTGGGCAAAGTGTTTCTGGTCGGCAAACATCGCCCCCAGCACGCGGCTGGTGGTGGGGTGTTCGATGCTGCGGTGGTATTTGCAGTTGAGGTTGGCGGCGGTGAAATGCACGCGGCCATCTGCCGTGTCGGCGCTCGGGCTGACGGTGGCGGCGTTGGCCACCCACATGCTCGATGCCGAGCAGCTGGCGACCAACAACGGCATGGCCTGCTTGGCCGCCTGCTGGATGACCTGGGCGTCGGTGCCGCTGAAACCGAGGTTGCGCAACGCCGCTACATCCGGACGCTCCTGGGGCGCAAGCACACCTTGCACAAAGCCCATGTCCATCAGCGCTTTCATTTTCTGCAGGCCCTGCAACGCCGCTTCCCTGGGGTTGGAATGCTGCTGGCTGTTGCTCTGGGAGGCGACGTTGCCGAAGGACAAACCGCCGTAGTTATGGGTCGGCCCCACTAGACCGTCAAAATTGACTTCATAGGATTTCATCGGCGAGGCTCCACGAACATCTGTTTTTATAGGCTTCAAATTACTTGAATACACCACTGACCCCCTGTGGGAGGGGGCAAGCCCCCTCCCACATTTAGATCAGCGTAATGCCGGGGGTTAGCGTGGCCGGTACCACCAGGCTTGGCGTTTCAAGCGACGCCACCGGGTACGCACAATAATCCGCCGCGTAATACGCACTGGCGCGATGGTTGCCCGAGGCCCCTACCCCACCAAATGGCGCGGTGCTGGCGGCGCCGGTCAGCTGTTTGTTCCAGTTGACGATGCCGGCACGGCTTTCCAGCCAGAATTGCTGGTAACGCGCTTCGGAATCGGACAACAGGCCAGCGGCCAGGCCGTACCGGGTGTTGTTGGCTTCGGCAATCGCCGCCGCGAAATCGGCGTAGCGGATCACCTGCAACAGCGGCCCGAACAGTTCTTCGTCTTCGCGCTCGGTCACGCCGGTCACGTCGATGATGCCTGGGGTCAGCAAGGCAGCTTGATCCTGGGGCTGGGTCATCTCCAACAGCGCCACGGCGCCATTGGCCAACATCAGCTCCTGGGCGTCCATCAGGGCTTTTGCCGCCGCCAGGGAAATCACCGAGCCCATGAACGGCGGTGGTTGCTGGTCGAACGCGCCGACTTCAATCGTCGCGCTCACCGCCACCAGCCGCGCCAGCAGCGCATCGCCCCAGGCGCCTTCCGGCACCAGCAGGCGACGGGCACAGGTGCAACGCTGGCCGGCGGAGATAAACGCCGACTGGATGATGGTGTAGACCGCCGCATCCACGTCGGCTACTTCATCTACCACCAGCGGGTTGTTGCCGCCCATTTCCAGGGCCAGGATCTTGTCCGGGCGCCCGGAGAACTGCTGGTGCAGATGATTGCCGGTACGGCTGGAACCGGTGAAGAACAACCCATCGATACCGGGGTTGGCGGCCAACGCAATGCCGGTCTCGCGCGCGCCTTGCAGCAGGTTCAACACGCCCGCCGGCAAACCGGCGTCGATCCAGCACTGCACGGTCAGCTCGGCAACTTTCGGGGTCAGCTCGCTGGGCTTGAACAGCACGGTATTACCCGCCAGCAACGCCGGGACGATATGCCCGTTGGGCAGGTGACCGGGGAAGTTGTAAGGACCGAACACCGCCACCACGCCGTGGGGCTTGTGGCGCAATACGGCGGTGGCGTCGCCCAGGGGGCCGCTCTTCTCGCCGGTACGCTCGCGGTAGCTTTGCACCGAGATTGCGATCTTGTTGGCCATGCTGGTGACTTCGGTGGCCGACTCCCACAGCGGCTTGCCGGTCTCCTCGCCGATGCAGCGCGCTATTTCATCGGCGCGACTTTTCAGGCTCGCGGCGAAGGCTTCCAGCACGCTGATGCGCTCTTCCAGCGGGCGCCGGGCCCAGGCCGGGAACGCCTGGCGCGCGGCCTGCACGGCCGACTCGACCTGCTCGACAGTGGCGCCATTACCGGCCCACAGCACCTGCTGGGTCACCGGATTGCGGGATTCAAACAGTTCACCCTGGCCAGCCAGCCAGCTACCTGCGATATACAGCGAATTCATTATTTCGACTCCCGGGCAGCAGACAACGGTACGGCACGCACTTGATCACCCACCACCAGTTGCAGGCGCTTGGCGGTTTGCGGATCGACCACCAGCGTGCCGGCCGCCAGGCGTGCCGGTGCGGCGGTGATGCGGCAATCTTCGCGTTTGCGGTTATGGATCAGGAACGGCGTGGCGTCGTCCCCCGGTGTGCCGATGGCCAACACCAATGATTGGCTGTCGCGCACCGCACGGATCTTGGCGGTCTCGCACTCCACCGCCGGGCCGGCGTCGAAAATATCGACGTAGCCCTGGTAGCTGAAGCCTTCGCTCTTGAGCATGCTCAGCGCCGGCTCGGTGTCCGGATGGACCTTGCCGATCACGTTGCGCGCGTCTTCGGAAAGGAAGCAGCTGTACAACGGAAACTTGGGCATCAGCTCAGCAATAAACGCCTTGTTGCCCACGCCGGTGAGGTAATCGGCCTGGCTGAATTCCATCTTGAAGAAGTGCCGGCCCAGGCTTTCCCAGAACGGCGAACGCCCGGCGTCGTTGGACACGCCGCGCATCTCGGCGATGATCTTGTTGCCGAACAGCTGTGGGAACTCGGCGATAAACAGCAGGCGCGCCTTGGCCAGCATGCGGCCGTTGAGGCCGTTGCGGTAATCGGCATGCAGGAACAACGAGCACAGCTCGGAATTGCCGGTGAGGTCGTTGGCCAGGAACAGCGTCGGAATCTCACGGTAGATATTCAGTTCCTGGGAGGCGCTGACCGTCAGGCCGACCCGGAAGTTGTACCACGGCTCGCGCAGGCCGACGGCACCGGCGATGGCGGAAATCCCCACCACGCGGCCTTCGTCGTTTTCCAGCACGAACAGGTAGTCGGCATCACCGCGCCCGGCGTCGCCGCGAAAGGTTTTTTCCGCCCAGCCTACCCGGTGGGTCAGGCGCTCTTCGTTGGCCGGCAAGGTGGTGAGGCCGGTGCCGGTGCTGCGCGCCAGATCAATCAGGGCCGGTAAATCGCTGCTGCGTACGGGACGAACGATCATGCTATCTCCTCAGACGGGCCGCTGCTGCCAGCCACCCGCGACACTCTGTTTATACCGCTACCAGGCGCACACTCGCGCCTTCACCAACGCCCAGGGCTTCGGCGGCTGCCAGGTCCAGGGTCACCGGTTTGCCCGGCGCGTAGTCCAGCTCCAGCATCACCGCGCGGTAATCCTGCAACTGCGCGTTGCTCACCAGGTACTGGCGGCCGACACCCTTGGCCATCTCGCCGATCTTCACCGGCACCACGCGGCTCTGGGCAATCGAGCGAATGCCCGAGACCCGTGCGTGCAGCGTCGGGCCGCCGTCGAAGATGTCGATGTAGTGGTCAGTCTCGAAGCCTTCGCGCATCAGGATGTCGAAGGTGATCTGGGCACGCGGGTGCACCTGGCCCATGGCTTCCTGGGCTTCGTCCGGCAGCAGCGGCACGTAGATCGGGTAATGCGGCATCAGCTCGGCGAGGAACGTACGGCTTTTCAGCCCGCACAGGCGCTCGGCGGCGGCGTAGTTGAGGTCGAAGAAGTTGCGGCCGATGGCATCCCAGAACGGCGAATCACCGTTCTCGTCGCTGTAGCCGACAATCTCGGTCACCACCGAGTCGGCAAAGCGCTCGGGGTGGCTGGCGACGAACAACAGGCGGCCGCGGGAATTGAGTTCCGACCACGGCGAACCGACCAGCTCCGGCACCACGTAGAAACTGGTGAGCAGGCTGTTGCCGGTGAGGTCGTGGCACTGGGAAAGCACGTGGATCTTGTTGTGGATCTTCAGCTCGCGGGAGGCGTGCACGAAGGTCTCGTTACGAAAACTGTAGAACGGCTCCGAGTAACCGGCCGAGGCGACGATGGCCGAGCAGCCGGCGAGCTTGCCGGTCTCGGTGTCTTCGAGCACGAAGAAATAGCTTTCTTCACCGTTGAAACTCACCTCGGCCGCGAAGGACGCTTCGCTGGCGGCGATCTTGTCGCTCAGGCGTTCCACATCATCCGGCAAGGAGGTGACACCAATCGGGCTATCCGCAGCCAGACGCTGTACCTCGCCCAGATCAGCCATTTGCGCGGGGCGCATCACCAGCATGGTGTCACTCCTTAACTCTAGAACTCACAGGAAAAAAATACCGAACAGGTCGGGAACACCCCATATCTTCATGTGGGGCATATTCCAGTGTGGGAGGGGGCTTGCCCCCGATAGCGGTGTATCAGTCACCAGATGCATCAACTGACAGATTGCTATCGGGGGCAAGCCCCCTCCCACATTTGATCCGGTCCGACAGACAGATATGTATCAGGCTTGGGTCAGCTTTTTTACCGCACGCTCGAAGCGATCCAGGCCTTCGTTGATGTCCGCGTCTTCCACCACCAGGCTCGGCGCAAAACGCACCACGTCAGGGCCGGCTTGCAGGATCATCAGGTTTTCTTTCTCGGCCGCGTTGAACACGTCCTTGGCCTTGCCTTTGAACGCATCGCTCAGTACGCAACCGATCAGCAGGCCCATGCCACGTACTTCGGTGAAGATGCCGTACTGCTTGCCGATCTGCTCCAGGCGCGCCTTGAACAGGTCGTGCTTGGCGTTGACGCCGGCCAGCACCTCAGGGGTGTTGATCACGTCGATGACCGCTTCGGCCACTGCGCACGCCAGCGGGTTGCCGCCGTAGGTGGTGCCGTGGGTACCGACCACCAGGTGCTTGGCCAGGTCTTCACGGGTGAGCATCGCCGCAATCGGGAAACCGCCGCCCAGGCTCTTGGCGCTGGTGAGGATGTCGGGCACCACGCCGTAGTGCTGGTAGGCAAACAGATGGCCGCTGCGGCCCATGCCGGTCTGCACTTCGTCGAACACCAGCAGCGCATTGTTGGCGTCGCACAGTTCGCGGGCACCTTGCAGGTAAGCCAGCTCGGCCGGCAGTACGCCGCCTTCGCCCTGGATCGGCTCCAGCACCACGGCGCAGGTCTTGTCCGACACGGCGGCTTTCAGCGCTTCCAGGTCGTTATAAGGGACGTGGGTGATGCCGGTAATTTTAGGCCCGAAACCGTCGGAGTACTTCGACTGGCCACCGACATTGACGGTGAACAGGGTACGGCCGTGGAAGCTGTTCAGCGCGGCAATGATCTCGTACTTCTCGCTGCCGAAACGGTCGAACGCCACGCGACGGGCCAGCTTGAATGCGGCCTCGTTGGCTTCGGCACCGGAGTTGCAGAAGAACACGCGCTCGGCAAACGTGGCGTCGATCAGCTTATGGGCCAGGCGCAGGGCCGGCTCGTTGGTGAAGACGTTGGAGACGTGCCACAGCTTGTTGGCCTGTTCGGTCAGTGCACCGACCAGCGCCGGGTGGGCGTGGCCCAACACGTTGACCGCGATGCCGCCGGCAAAGTCGATCAGCTCGCGACCCGCCTGGTCCCACACACGGGAACCTGCGCCACGCACGGGGATGAATGCGGCAGGTGCGTAGTTGGGAACCATGACCTGGTCGAAATCGGCACGTTGCACCGGGGCTTGCTCAACGGACATCGGAGTCTCCTGAAGAGGAACGCCTGCCTGGAACTGGCGGGCGATGCAGGGATTGTAAGGACAGTTTTCAGCGCGGCCTTGCCGCCAAGCGACAACTTCTTATAGCGCCAACCCCCGTTTTACGCGGGTTTACGCCAATGCGACAAATAGCGTCGCAATGGCGCAGTTTAAACGGATGCAGGGGTTTTCGGCAGTATGCAGGGAAGTTGCGCGATGGACGCGACACACCGCGCCAATCGTATTCACCCCACGTCAACCACGCTCGGACGGCACCGACGAGAGTTCGAACGGGCTGCTGCTGCGGCGCTGGTTGCGGTCTTCGCGAGGGGTGGCGCCAAAGAAGTTGCGGTAGGCGCTAGAGAAGTGCGGCCCCGAGGAGAAGCCGCAGGACAGGCCGATCTGGATGATCGACTTGCTGGTTTGCATGAGCATCTGGCGGGCCTTGTTCAGGCGCAGTTCCAGGTAGTACTGGCTGGGGACGCGATTGAGGTATTGCTTGAAGATCCGCTCCAGTTGTCGTCGCGACACGCACACATGCTGGGCGATTTCGTCGGTGGTCAGCGGCTCTTCGATATTGGCTTCCATCAGCAACACTGCCTGGGTCAGCTTCGGATGGCTGGAGCCCAGGCGGTTCTGCAGCGGGATGCGCTGGCGCTCGCCGCCTTCGCGGATGCGCTCCACCACCAGCTCTTCCGACACCGCACCGGCCAGTTCGGCACCGTGGTCACGGGCCAGCACCGCCAGCAACAGGTCGAGTACCGACATGCCGCCGCAGGCGGTCAAGCGATCACGGTCCCAGTCGAACAGATGGCTGGTGGCGATGACCTTGGGGAAACGCTCGGCAAAATCATCCTGCCAACGCCAGTGCACGGCGGCGCGGTAGCCGTCGAGCAGGCCGAGCTGGGCCAGCGGGTACACACCGGCCGACAAGCCGCCGATCACACAACCGGCGCGCACCAGCTGCTTGAGGGCGGTGCTCAGTTGCGAGGCGATCACGGCAGGCGGCTCGTCCGCCAGCAGGAACAGTTTCTGGAAGCCTTCCAGCTTGCCCGCCCACGGCTCGCCCGGCAGTTGCCAGGCGCCTTCGGTGGCCGGCTCTGCGAGCAAAAACGACAGCTCGTAGACCACCTCCGGATGCACCCGCTGAGCAACGCGCAAGGCCTCCTCAGCCAGCGCAAGCGTGAGTGCTTTTGTGCTGGGCCAAATCAGGAAACCAATTTTGTGGGCGGTCATGGAGTGCTATCCGAAGCGAGTAACAGTAATGAAGACAGAGGCCAATGCTAGCCCGTAAACCAACACAAAGCTTAAAAACGATAAAGACCTGCTTTCCTGTAGGAGCGAGCTTGCTCGCGAAAAACCTGAGAACACCACGGGGCATCAGGCTTCCCGCGTTATCGTTGACGATCTTCGCGAGCGAGCTCGCTCCTACAGGGGGGAGCAGCGGCCTTGATTATTTCAAGCTGCCGGACAGGAACTGCTGCAACCGCTCGGACTGCGGGTTGACCAGCACTTCCCGAGGGTTGCCACGCTCTTCGACGATGCCTTTGTGCAAGAACACCAGCTGGTTCGACACTTCACGGGCAAAGCCCATTTCGTGGGTCACCACCACCATGGTGCGGCCTTCCTGGGCCAGGTCCTGCATGACCTTGAGCACTTCGCCCACCAACTCGGGGTCGAGGGCCGAGGTGGGTTCGTCGAACAGCATCACCTCCGGCTCCATCGCCAGGGCTCGGGCAATCGCCACGCGCTGCTGCTCGCCACCGGACATATGGCCGGGGAACGCATCCTTGCGATGGCCCACACCGACCTTGGCCAGGTAGTGCTCGGCCTTTTCACGGGCGTCTTTTTTCGACATGCCCAGCACGTGCACCGGCGCTTCCATCACGTTTTCCAGCGCGGTCATGTGCGACCACAGGTTGAAATGCTGGAACACCATCGACAGGCGCGAGCGCATGCGTTGCAGTTGCTTAGGGTCGGCGGCCTTCATGGCGCCGTCCTTGTTGGCCACCAGTTTCAGCTCTTCGTTATTGAGCAGGATCTTGCCCGCGTGGGGTTGCTCCAGCAGGTTGATGCAACGCAAAAAGGTACTTTTGCCCGAGCCACTGGAACCGATGATGCTGATCACATCACCGGCCGCGGCGGCCAGGGACACGCCTTTGAGCACTTCATGACTGCCATAGCGTTTATGCAGGTCTTGGACTTCAAGTTTGTACATGCGGTCGGTTCTCACAAAAACAGGTGGTCAGTCGTTGAGCAAGCGCCCGTGACGCAGCGCTTCGCGCCCCGCCACCTTGGCCAGCCAGAAACCCGCTTGGGCATAACGTAGCCGTTCAACGGCAAACAACACCCCCGAGGTGCCCGCGCAGATAACGCTCACGCGGTCTTCCAGGGGATCAATCACTTCAAAAATCGGCTCGCCCTTCTCGATCCAGTCCCCGGCTTTACGCAGGTAACTGATCACCCCGGCGTGGGGCGCGAACAGCAATTCGGTGCCTTCGAAGGGCACGCCTTCGCACGGTTCGTGTTGCGGTGCCGGCCATTCGCCCTTGATCAGGCCTTGTTCGGCGAGAAACGCGAGGATGCCTTCGGCGTGGAAGATCGCTTCGTCACGGCCGGTGTCCGCCTGACCGCCCAATTCCAGGGTTGTCGCCAGGCAGGCCAGCGGGATCTGTGCGTCGGGGAAGGCGCGGGACAACCGCAGCCACGGCAACGAACAGGCCTCATCGAACGAGCTGCCACCGGAATCTTCCGCGAGCAGACCGACTTTCACATTCAAGTGCGCCGACAGCGAACGCCACTGCGGCCAGTGCTGGGGCAGCGCGTACATGTGCAATGCGGCTTCGGCGTCACAGTGCAGGTCGAGGACGATATCGGCGCTGCACGCATGGCTCAGCAGGATGCGCTGCATGCCTTGCAACTGGCTGCTCGGCTCGGGCAATGCGTTGAGCGCATCGGCCATCGCCTGGCGAATCATGCGCACGTTGGCGTGAGCATCATCCCCCAGCTTGCCTGTGAGCAACTCGGCCACCGGCTCGCTCAACTCAACGAAATCGCGGTTGAAATTCTTGCCGCTGCCCACTTCGAAACGGCCCTGGTGGCTGCCTTGCAGCAACTGGCCCAGGCCCATCGGGTTGGCCACCGGCACCAGCTCGATCACGCCGTTGAGGGCACCTTGCGCTTCAAGTTCGGCGAGGCGTTTTTTCAGCTCCCACGCGGCGCGCATGCCGGGCAGTTCATCGGCGTGCAGGCTGGCCTGGATATAGGCCTTGCGCTCGCCGCTGCCGAAACGGAACACGCTCAGTTGGCGCTCGCAGCCCAGGTGGCCCCAGGGCAACAGGTGATCGATACGTTCCATATCAGTGCTTCCGTGGAGCCAGGTAGCTCAGCCAGCGGCGCTCGGCCAACTTGAACAGGCGCACCAGGATAAAGGTCAGGCACAGGTAGAACACGCCGGCGGTGATGTAGGCTTCGAACGGCAGGTAGAACTGCGCGTTCACCGTGCGCGCGGCACCGGTGATGTCGATCAGGGTGACGATGGACGCGAGACTGGTGGTCTGCAGCATCATGATCACTTCGTTGCTGTACTGCGGCAGCGCGCGACGCAGGGCCGACGGCAGCAGGATGCGACGGTACAGCTTGTAGCGCGACATGCCCATGGCCTTGGCCGCTTCGATCTCGCCATTGGGGGTGGCCTTGAGGCTACCGGCAATGATCTCCGCGGTGTAGGCGCTGGTGTTGATCGCAAAGGCCAGGCACGCGCAGAAGGTCGCACTGGACAGCAGTGGCCACAGGAAGCTCTCGCGCACCGCTTCGAACTGCGCCAGGCCGTAGTAGATCAAAAACAGCTGCACCAGCATCGGCGTGCCGCGGATCACGTAGGTGTAGAGCCAGGCCACGCCGTTGACGACCGGTTGCTTGGACACACGCATCAAGCCCAGGGGCAAGGCGGCGAGCAGGCCGAAGAACAGCGAGATGGCGAGCAGTTTCAGGGTGGTCAGCAGGCCGCCAAGGTACAGCGGCATGGCCTCCCAGATGACGTTGTAGTCGAAGATCATAGATCAGCCGCCCTTACGCCTACCGAGTAGCGCTTCTCAAGATGACGCAGGGCCAGCAACGACACACTGGTGATCACCAGGTACATCGCCGCCACTGCGAGGAAGAAGGTAAAAGGCTCGCGGGTGGCATCAGCCGCCTGCTTGGCCTTGAACATCATGTCTTGCAGGCCCACCACCGAGATCAGCGCGGTGGCCTTGGTGAGTACCAGCCAGTTGTTGGTAAACCCAGGGATCGCCAGCCGGATCATCTGCGGCACCATCACCCGGAAAAACACCTGGAAGCTGCTCATGCCATACGCCAGGCCGGCTTCAGCCTGGCCCTTGGGGATGGCCATGAAGGCGCCACGGAAGGTTTCCGACAGGTAGGCGCCAAAGATGAAACCCAGGGTGCCGATACCGGCGGCCAAGGGGTTCAAGTCGATATAGTCGTCATAGCCGAGCATCGGCGCGACGCGGTTAAGCAGGTCCTGACCACCGTAGAAAATCAGCAGGATCAGCACCAGGTCGGGGATCCCGCGGATCACCGTGGAGTACAAGTCACCCAGCCAGGCCAACCAGCGCACCGGCGACAGGCGTAACGCGACCCCGATCAGACCCAGAACAATGGCCAAGGCCATGGACGACAAGGCGAGCTGAAGCGTCAACCATGCGCCATCGAGGATGACGGCCCCGTAGCCTTTCAACATGATTCAGGTCCTCGAAAAGGGGGATGAAAAAATGGCGCAAACCGCAGGAATTCTGTTGCTTGCGCCATTTCGGACAGACAGCTGCGAATACTTACTTGGCTTCAGGGCCGTAAATATCGAAGTTGAAGTACTTTTTCTCGATTTCTTTGTATTTACCGTTGGCACGGATCGCGGCGATGGCAGCGTTGATGCGGTCCAGGTTTTCCTTGTCGCCCTTGCGTACGGCGATGCCTACGCCGTCGCCGAAGTACTTGACGTCGGTGAAGGCCGGGCCGGTGAACGCATAGCCTTTACCGGCTGGCGTATCGAGGAAACCTTCCTGCAACAGGGTGGCGTCGGCCACGGTGCCGTCGAGGCGACCGGCTTCCACGTCGAGGTAGATTTCGTTCTGCGAGCTGTAAGGCACAACGGTGGCGCCTTTAGGTGCCAGGACTTCCTTGGCGAAACGGTCGTGGATCGAACCGCGCTGTACGCCGATCTTCTTGCCTTTGAGTTCATCCAGGCTGTCGCTGACGGCGGTGCCTTCCTTCAATACCAGGCGCGCAGGGGTCAGGTAGTAGCGATTGGTGAAGTCCACGGACTTCTTGCGGTCTTCGGTGATGGACATGGACGACAGGATCGCGTCGATCTTGCGCACCTTGAGCGCCGGGATCAGGCCGTCGAACTCTTGCTCGACCCAGGTGCACTTGACCTTCATCTCTTCGCACAGGGCGTTGCCGATGTCGTAGTCAAAACCGACGATGCTGCCATCCGGCGCCTTCGAGGCAAACGGAGGGTAAGCCGCTTCGATACCAATTTTCAGAGGCTTGCCTTCAGCGAAAGCCTGCATGGACAGCACGGACAGCGCCAGGGCGCCCAACAGCACGAGTTTCTTCATCTTGGGACTCCATCGGTATAGGGCAAAACAGCAGTATGAGCCATGGCCCACGATGCGACTGAGTGAAACCGAATAGCGGTGCTGCGTCCTACACCAATTCAACAGTGGAGACGACGAGCGAGTGATCGGCATTCTAACGACAGGCCGGAAGCCGATATTTCCTCAATGCGACAACAATTTACAGAAGCACTGAGAAAGCGGTTCCAGCACATTGACAGCCTCTGAATTTTATGCAGAGACAAAAGATATTAAACCTGTTGATGCTGCAAATTGCGGGCCTATTATTCGCAAACCCTTCTAGCACGGCAAGTGTGGCGTTTAATCTTATGGCTCGGGGTGTCTAAAGCGCGGTTTTTCGGGGCATAAGCGTAGCCCTTTGCCTCAGGTTTGGGCGGGCGGTTACACATTTGCGCGACTCGGTAACATTCAGAAACCTCCTACGCGAAAAACCGATATTTATTTGACTGGTGGTCATGGGGGTCTGTCAGTTCCTCCTCCATACCCACCTTGGAATGCAATCCAAATGTGGGAGGGGGCTTGCCCCCTCCCACATTGGATCTCCTCCGATTTCAAGCACTCACAAAAAAGCCCCACCCGGCTCACACCGAATGGGGCTTTGTCTGACCAGCCCGCCTTACGCGACGTTCATGGTCTTGTGGGTCTCAATCAAATGCGCCACTACACCCGGGTCCGCCAGGGTGGAAATATCGCCCAGCCCGTCGTACTCGGCCGTGGCAATCTTGCGCAGGATGCGGCGCATGATTTTCCCCGAGCGCGTCTTCGGCAAGCCCGGTGCCCACTGGATCACGTCCGGCGAGGCAATCGGCCCGATTTCCTTGCGCACCCAGTTCTTCAGCTCCAGGCGCAGGGCTTCGCTGGGTTCTTCGCCATTCTTCAGGGTCACATACACATAGATGCCCTGGCCCTTGATGTCGTGCGGCACACCCACCACCGCCGCTTCGGCGACTTTAGGGTGGGCAACCATGGCGCTTTCGATCTCGGCGGTGCCCATGCGGTGGCCGGATACGTTCAACACGTCATCCACACGGCCGGTGATCCACCAGTAGCCATCTTCATCGCGACGGGCGCCGTCACCGGTGAAGTACATGCCACGGAAGGTCTTGAAGTACGTGTCGACAAAACGGTCATGGTCGCCGTACAGGGTACGGGCCTGGCCTGGCCACGAGTCGAGAATCACCAGGTTGCCTTCGGCGGCGCCTTCGATGATGTTGCCCAGGTTGTCCACCAGCGCCGGCACCACACCGAAGAACGGCCGTGCGGCAGAACCCGGCTTGAGTGCATGGGCGCCCGGCAGCGGGCTCATCAGGGTGGCGCCGGTTTCGGTCTGCCACCAGGTGTCGACGATCGGGCAACGGGATTGGCCGACGTTCTTGTAGTACCAGTCCCACGCTTCCGGGTTGATCGGCTCACCCACCGAACCCAACAGGCGCAGACTGCTGCCATCGACGCCTTCGCAGGCAGCGGTGCCGGACGCCATCATTGCGCGGATCGCGGTCGGGGCGGTGTAGAGGATATTGACCTTGTGCTTGTCGACGATCTTGCCCACCCGGGTAATGTCCGGGTAGTTCGGCACGCCTTCGAACAGCAAGGTGGTCGCGCCATTGGCCAGCGGGCCGTAGACAATATAGGTGTGGCCAGTGACCCAACCGACGTCGGCGGTGCACCAGTAGATTTCGCCCGGGCGGTAGTCGAATACGCGCTCGTGGGTCAGGGCCGCATACAACAGGTAGCCGCCGGTGGTGTGCTGCACGCCTTTAGGCTTGCCGGTGGAACCGGAGGTGTAGAGGATGAACAGCGCTTCTTCGGCGCCCATCTCTTTTGGCGCACACACGGTGCCCGCCACTTTCATCAGGTCTTCGTACCAGATGTCGCGATGCTGGTTCCACTTGATCTGGCCATTGGTGCGCTTGCACACGATGACCTTCTGGATGCTGCTGGTTTCCGGGTTGGTCAGCGCGTCGTCGACGTTGGCCTTCAGCGGAATCTTCTTACCGGCGCGAATGCCTTCATCGGCCGTGATCACCACCTTCGACTTACAGTCGATGATGCGACCGGCCAGGGCCTCCGGCGAGAAACCGCCGAACACCACCGAATGGATCGCACCGATGCGGGTACACGCCAGCATGGCGACCACGGCTTCGGGGATCATCGGCATATAGATGGTCACCACGTCGCCGCGGTGCACATCCTGGCCACGCAGGGCGTTAGCGAACTTGCAGACTTCTTCGTGCAACTCGCGGTAGGTGATGGTGCGGCTCTCGGCCGGGTCATCGCCCTCCCAGATGATCGCCGCCTGGTCGCCGCGCTCGGCGAGGTGACGGTCCAGGCAGTTGTAGGACACGTTCAGGGTGCCATCGGCGAACCACTTGATGTCGACATGGTGATCGTCGAAAGAGGTCTGCTTCACCGCGGTGAAAGGCTTGACCCAGTCAAGGCGCTTGGCTTGCTCGCGCCAGAAGCCATCGGGGTTGACCACCGACTGCTGGTACATGGCCTTGTAGGTTGCCTCGTCGGTCAGCGTGTTGGCTGCTACTTCGGGGCGAACGGGGTACAGGGAAGCCGCACTCATCTTTCTTACCTCGGTGACATAGTTGTTGTTGTATGACCCAGTTGTATCCGGGGTGGGCCTATAGAACCATTCGACGATGGTAGTAACAAGACCCTACAAAATGCCCTGCTATCCCCGTTTGTCGCTCTGGCCCGCAGCCTGTGGGGCTTTGCGGGCGGGTGAAAAAACCTTTACCACGGGATTGTTACAAAAACCGCCAATAGTCTTTATCAAAAGCACGGGTATATGAATATAACCCGCAGGCCTAGAATCACTTCCGCCAACCAAGGCATTGTGATTAACACAACAGTGATTAACAACGTAACAGCCCCCACGAAGGCACGTTAATCCGAACTAACCAATCCTAAGTTACACACGTGGCCTCACAAGGGCCCCGTGACCCCTTTCGCCCTGAAGAAGGTAAGTAAAGAAATGAAAGCTCTCGTAGTTATGGCCCTCAGCAGCTTGTGCGCCACCGCCGCCCTGGCCGACGAGGCCCCGACCGAGCTGGCCGGCCAGAACGCCCCGATTGTTGAAGATTACACCTACAGCACCAAGCTGGACGTGGCCAAAGTATTGTCCATGAGCACGATCCCGGAAGTCTGCGAAGTTGTACCGGTAAAGATGGAATATGAGGATTCCCAGGGTCAGCGCCATATCCTTAATTACCATGTCATGGGTAATGGTTGCTCTAACGGATAACAACTTCGTTAGTTGGAACAGACCCGGATCTTATTCGCCGCAAGAAATCGTTCTTGCGGCAAAGAACCGGCGCCTGGCACGGCACGCGGTACATGTGGGAATGGGGTTGCTCCCGATAGCGGTCGTCACTCAGCCCCGCCCCTCCCTTCCTCTCCTCAAAAAGTCCTACCCTACCCCCCACAATAAATAGCCCACCGCCCGTCAAAAATTTCCTACCCCATCAACCCCCCGCAAACCCTCACTCTGGCTCAAATCGCCGCCTTTTTGTCTCTGATCCGAGACCATCCGCCGCAACACAAAGCCGAATTTTTCCCTATAATGCGCGGGTAAATCGGGCCTGCAATATCCCTTTACACAGGGACGAAGAGCCAGACCTTGAGCCTGCGCTGGAGTATGCATCCACCGCTCCGCCCCTCAAGCCTCATGCAGTACCCGTTACCCAATTCCGTTTATTTGCCTGCGCGAGCTGTTGCAACAAACGATTCCTTAAGATCCACCGCGGCCCGAGGGCCGTGTGAACACCCAACCATCCGGTTTCACACGGGCACCTTTGAGCCCTCACGCAGGAGACGACACGTCATGCTGAGCTGGGACGAATTCGACAAAGAAGAAGACGGCGAAGTAGCCACCAAAGGCGCCAACGCCGGCCACGCCACCGAAGCCAACATGGACCGCCTCGACGGTGCCGGCGCCGCCGCCGCCATCGAAGCCCGCGCCGTCACCGCCAGTGACTCCGCCGCCATCGTGCGCGCCAAGGCTGCCCTGGACAAACTCGACGTCGCCGAAGGCCTCGCCGAACTCGAAGGCGCCTCCGCCCGCGTCGCCGTTGACGAAAAGCGCATGATCAACTGCCGCGCCGACCTCAACCAACTCGTGCCTTTCAAGTACGACTGGGCCTGGCAGAAATACCTCGACGGCTGCGCCAACCACTGGATGCCGCAGGAGGTCAACATGACCGCCGACATCGCCCTGTGGAAAAACCCCGAAGGCCTGACCGACGACGAACGCCGCATCGTCATGCGCAACCTCGGCTTCTTCTCCACTGCGGATTCGTTGGTCGCGAATAACCTGGTCCTGGCCGTGTACCGCCTGATCACCAACCCGGAGTGCCGCCAGTACATCCTGCGCCAGGCCTTCGAAGAAGCGATCCACACCCACGCCTACCAGTACTGCATCGAATCGTTGGCCATGGATGAAGGCGAGATCTTCAACATGTACCACGAGATTCCATCGGTGGCTAAGAAGGCAGCCTGGGGCCTGAAATACACCCGTTCGATCTCCGATCCGAAGTTCGAAACCGGTACCGTCGACACCGACAAGGAACTGCTGCGCAATCTGGTCGCCTACTACTGCGTGCTGGAAGGCATCTTCTTCTACTGCGGCTTCACCCAGATTTTGTCCATGGGCCGCCGCAATAAAATGACCGGCGTGGCGGAACAGTTCCAGTACATCCTGCGCGATGAGTCGATGCACTTGAACTTCGGTATCGATGTGATCAACCAGATCAAGATCGAAAACCCGCACTTGTGGGATGCCGAGATGAAGGAAGAAGCGACCCAGATGATCCTGCAGGGGACTCAGCTGGAGATTGAATATGCGCGGGATACCATGCCGCGCGGTGTGCTCGGTATGAACGCTGCGATGATGGAAGACTATCTGAAGTTCATCGCTAACCGCCGCCTGTCGCAGATTGGGTTGAAGGAAGAGTATCCGGGGACGACTAACCCGTTCCCGTGGATGAGTGAAATCATGGATTTGAAGAAAGAGAAGAATTTCTTTGAAACTCGGGTTATTGAGTATCAGACGGGTGGGGCGTTGAGCTGGGATTGATTCCTTAGCACAGCAACACCAAGAAGCCCTGACTTGTTCGGGGCTTTTTTATGCGAGCTCACTAAAGACTCTCCGTACAAGGCAGAGAATTTACCAAAGTAGCTGACCGCTAAATCCTTCTAGATCGTAGGAAATTTCGTAGACGCAATAATAGCTACTCAGTATCGTCCGAGGGTTTTCTACCCTCGGCGGCTGTATGGACATTACGAAAGACAAAACGGACTGGAGCGACGCGGAGCTGGCAGCTGCGGTCGGGGCGTACCTGAAGATGTTGGCCTGGGAAAAAAGCGGCCAACCTTTCAATAAAGCCCTCGAAAACCGCCTTCTACGCGAAGGCCCAGTGGCAGGCCGTGCAAAGGGTTCCATCGAATTCCGCATGCAAAATATCTCCACTGTGCTTGTGCGTATGGGCTGGGACCGCATCGAAGGCTATAAGCCTGCGAAGAACGTAGGCACAGGCGTCGAACAACGCATCCGCCAAGCGCTTGCCGCACAGGGTGTATTCGAATCCGAAGACGCTGCCCAAACAGCAGACGAGCAAACGCTTATCCGCCGCGCGTCCAAACTGCAGCAGCAACCTTTCACTCAGCTACCGGACGGCATTGCCCAGCCGCAGAAGGTCTCGACCGTCAGCACCACCTTTGTTCGTGACCCAAAGGTCCGCGCCTGGGTACTGAAAGAAGCCAACGGCATCTGCGAAGGCTGCGGCGCTAACGCGCCGTTTGAGGTCGACGGTTTGCCATTTCTTGAAGTACATCACGTCAAGCACCTGGCCCAGAAGGGTTCGGATCGCATCACCAATGCTGTAGCCTTGTGCCCCAATTGCCATCAGCGTTGTCACCGGTCGAGTGACCGGGAGGCTTTCACCGAGGGGCTTTACGCCAAGGTCGGAAGATTGGCACGGGAGTAGACTCCTGCTGTCACACCTGATGCACGCTCAAAAAAATACTAGATAGGACCGAGGCCAACCCGTGAACCCAGACATGCTCGAAGCCGGCCCCGTTGACGCCAAAGTACTCTCCGTTTTTGACTTCGACGGCACCCTGACCCACCACGACAGTTTCGTGCCCTTCCTCAAGTTTGCCTTTGGCACCGGCGAGTTTTATGGCCGGATGGTCAAGCTGGCCGTGCCCGGGCTGCGCTTTTTGGTGCGGCAGATCAGCCGGGATGAGTTGAAGGCGCAGTTGATCCGCACCTTTATGACTGGGGTGGAGAAGACGTGGGTGCAGCAGAAGGCCGAGGAGTATTGTCAGCGTAATTGGGCGCGGTTGATGCGCCCGGCGGGGGTACTGTCGGTGGAGCAGGAGTTGGGCTCGGGGGCGGTGGTGACGCTGTGTTCGGCGTCGCCGGCGTTGGTGCTGCAGCCGTTTGCCGATCGGCTTGGGATCAAGTTGATTGGCACGGAGCTTGAGGTGGTCGACGGGGTATTGACCGGCAAGCTCACCGGGAATAACTGCCGGTGTGAGAATAAGGTGCTGCGGCTTGAGGCGGTGTATGGGGACCTGGGGGAGTATCGGCTGCGGGCCTGGGGCGATACGCGTGGGGATCGGGAGTTGTTGGCGGCGGCGCAGGATGCGCATTTTCGGCATTTTCATGCGAAGAAGAAAAAGCGGGCTCGGTTGCAGCGGTGATGCGGGGGGCGCAGAACCTGGCGGCGTTCGGTGGGGCGATGAGCCCGGTGATATGCGGGTATCTGCTGATCAACGCGGCGCCGGCCAGCATGTTCTATGCCTTGGGTACACTCACAGCGATAGCTGGGACCTTGTGCTTCCTGAGCGGACGCCGGGTTGCAGGTTCTAGCTGATATTTGCGCGGGTTCCCGCTATTAATAGCGAAACCTCTCACGGACCCGAGCCCCATGAAATTCGACACGGCCTACAGCCTGAGTCTCGATGAAAAGCTGTCGATCTACGACGTACGAGACCTGAATTTCGACGAAACCACCACCTTCGACTCCGACAAGGACAGTTTCCTCTGTCCCAACGATGCCTGTCGCGCTGCCTTTGAAGCAGGCAATGTGCTGAGCACGTTTAACGCCAAGAACGTCAACTACCAACGCACCCCGCATTTCAAAAACACGCCGAGCACCCGGCATATCGACGGCTGCCGCTATGCCAGCCTCCACAAGGGTGCAGCAGGCGAAAACGACGATGAGCGTGAGGACAATTTCCCATCGGAATTTGTCCTCACCCGCCGTACGTACGAGCGTAAAACCGCAGTGGCCGGCACCGAGGGGCTGGTCCCACAAGATTCAGCGAAAACACCTTCACCCCGCAGCGGCGAATCTGTCAGTTCGAGCGACACCACCCCGGACAAGACCAGCGTGTTCGCCCACCCGGTGGAATGTTTTGTGTCGAACATCGACGACAAGGAAAAACTCAAACGCATGCCGCTGAAAATCGGCGAGCACACCGCGACTTACGTGGCGTTTTTCAAGAAGATCGAATACCTGCAAGACAACAAGGGCCTGATCTACTGGGGCAAGGTCAAAGCGATCAAGGACTACACGAGCAGCTTTCGCATCGACTTCGAAAAGAAGGTGTGGCTCGACAAAAAGCCCTACTCGGTCAACGTCTACCTGAGCAAAAAGCTCATCGAGAACTACCGCAAGCGCAAGGCGTTCCTGGAGCAGATCAGGGCGGCGGCGGACAGTGAGCGGGCGTTGTATTGTTTCTTCTACGGGGTGACACCGGAGCTGAAACAAGTGCCCAGCAAGAAGAACCCCGAGCAGACCTTCGGGGTATTCAGCGCGAATATCGAGAACCTCGATCACCTGATCATTCGTGAGGCGCCAGGGTTGGAATAGTGGGTCGATAAGCATCCAGTTGATGAGCGGTCAAAACAACTGTACAAAAACACAGTATAGTTTGCCCTCCCCCGTCGAACCCTGGAGAAACCCCATGTCCTCCCTGGCAATGAGCTCTTTCGTAGAACAGCAGATCGTCCTGCACCAATTCACCGCCAAACACAGCGTACAGGCCCGCGCGATGCTGGGCTGGAGCCGCGACGAGCTGGCCCGCCAGGCGGGTGTGACGGTGGATGCCATCCAACAGTTCGAAAGCCAGGGCGATGTGGGTGATGAAACCCGCCTGGCATTGGCGTTTCGGTTGGAGGCGCAAGGGCTGGTGTTTTTCCCGGGGTTTGCGCCGGGGTGGGGCATGAGTGTACGGCGGTTTGACACCGCCCCTGCCGAACCCGCAGCACAAAACATTATGTCGCGGCTGATGGGCTCAACAGCGGCATCAATTGATTCACCAACGCCCCAGCCGAATGGTGCGTAGAGTCCAAGCGGATCACCGGACAGGTCAGTGTCGCCAACCAGGTTTCATGCCGACGCAGGCTGCGTAGGCTGAGGTTGCCGTTGTCGTAACGAGCGGCCCAGGCCAGGAAGGCGACGCTGTTCTCGTGGCGACTGCCACCTTCCAGGATTTCATCACCGTAGCGTTGCACCTCCCTCATGCGCAGACGGTGCAGGCGCACGTGCGGGTCGAGGCGCAGGAACACCACATGGGTGAACTGCGCGATCATCGGGTCGCCCCAGCCACACAGTGAACCGGACAGCACCCAGCCTTCCAGGCCGACAGTCTGCTCCTGCAGCAGGCGGATGCGTTCATCCTTGGGCCGGGCAATGGTGAAGGGGGCGTCGGTTTGCTGCCAGTAGAAATAGTCGGTGTCGAAGTAAGCGACGTTCAGACTCTCCGCCAAGGCCCTGCCCAGGGTGGTAGTGCCCGCCCCTGCAGCACCGAGGATATGAATTCTATAGGCCATGGCTTCCCTCCCTGGCATTGCGATAACCCTGCGCCAGCGCGGCCAACGATTCCTTCGACCATCGCGCACCGTAGAACCACAACGTCCCGCCGTCATCGAGAGCCTCGGCGAACTTCGGGTAACCACTCCAGCAGGCAGCATGGAACGCAGCACTTTCACTGTCCGACACTAGGGCATCCAGCCGGTATTCATTCACGATTTCATCGATTTCATTATGGGTGTGCAGGTTGAACGTGAGGGTGCCGTCGACACGTTGCGCCGGCACGGGTATCAGTTGCGCCCCGGCCCGGCGCAGTACGTCCAGCGCACGCATGAAGGGCGCACGGTGTTGAATCGGTTCATGCCCATCGCCACGTCCATATCGGTCGGCATACCCCACGCGCCTGCCGGCCAACGCTTGCGTGGCCGCAAAGCGGCTGTTGTTCTGCACCAGGGGCACCTCCACCATCACCGGGCCCTCTGGGTCGATACCGCTCAGGGCAATCAGCGTCAACGAGGGATCAGGCATGGGTCTGATGGGAATTGCCGGTACGTTATACCCGGGGATCAGGACGCCACCCTTGGGGTGGGTTTGAGGGGGGGTATCGACATCAAACTCGATACTGCGGGGGGGCACTTGATCGGGGGAAGGACGGCGGCATGGAGATGCCGAATCGGTCATGCCCAAGAGCGCAGACAACGGCTGGCCAACCTGGCAAACCGCATCTGCTCGCAAAAACCATCTGCATATGCTGTCCATCGGTACGCCTCCCCTGAAAACACTTTCCAGGGATCATCGCATCCTTCGCCGGCGCCTGTCGCAGACCCGAAACAGCTTGAAAACTCCTTTTTCGGCGCCTCTGCGCCCTCAGCCCACAAGGTGCTCTTGTGCACCTTGGGTTTCCACTTCCAGCCACCATGCATATCCACGCTCCGGCTGGTTCAAGCTGAACGCCTGGCCCATCGGCGGTGTGGTAATCGACACATTGCGCTCCCACGCCAGCGCCATGATGCGGTCGAAAGGTTCGTGCCAGGCATGGAACGCCAGGTCGAAAGTACCGTTGTGGATCGGCAGCAGCCAGCGGCCCCTGAGGTCGATATGCGCTTGCAGGGTTTGCTCCGGCTGCATGTGTACATGGGGCCAGTCGACGTTGTAAGCACCGGTTTCCATCAACGTCAGATCGAACGGGCCGTACTGTTCGCCGATGCGTTTAAAGCCGTCGAAGTAGCCGGTGTCGCCGCTGAAAAAGATACGACGCGTGCCGTCGATCATCACCCAGGAACACCAGAGGGTCTGGTTGGCATCAAACAGGCCGCGCCCGGAAAAGTGCTGCGCCGGCGTGGCGACAAAGCGAATGCCATCCACCTCGGTGCCTTGCCACCAATCCAGCTGCCGCACTTTGCTGGCGTCGACACCCCACTTGACCAGGATGTCGCCCACGCCCAGCGGCGCGAGAAAGTAACGGGTCTTGTCGGCCAGTTGGACCACAGCCTTATGGTCAAGATGATCGTAGTGGTTGTGGGAAAGAATCACCGCCTCCAGGGGCGGCAGCTCTTCAAGACGGATAGGCGGCTGGTGGAAACGCTTGGGGCCAGCCCAACTGAATGGCGAGGCACGCTCGGCGAACACCGGGTCGGTCAGCCAGAACTTGCCGCGCATTTTCAGCAACACGGTGGAATGCCCCAGGCGGAACACGCTGTGATCAGGCGCCGCCAACAATTGCTCGCGGGTCAGCGGTTGCACCGGGATCTGCCCCACCGGCCGCGTACTGCGTGGCTTGTTAAACAGCATGTTCCAGAAGATACGCAAGGTCTTGCCAAAGCCACCGTGCTGCACGGGGGCCTCGTTGCTGAAGCGCCCCAGGTCCAGATCGGCAGGCTTGGGCGCCGCAGGTGAAGACTTGAGGCGGGTTGAGATGGTGGCCATTACAGAGTGACTCCTACGGTCCGCGCATAAGTTACACTGAACAGTGTAGTTTCAAGATTGCAACAAAATCCGCAGCAAGTAAACTACCCAGTGTAATTTACCCTCAAGAGCCGAACGCCACCCATGACTGCCCCTCAACGCCTCACCGACCGCAAACGCCAAGCCATCGTGGCAGCGGCCATCGCTGAGTTTCGCGATAACGGCTTCGAGGTCACCAGCATGGACAAGGTCGCCGCCACCGCTGGGGTGTCCAAGCGCACGGTGTATAACCATTTTCCCAGCAAGGAAGAACTGTTCGCCGAAATCCTTCACCAACTCTGGGCCAGCAGCGTCGCCCAACTCGACGTCAGCTACACCAGCGAGCGCCCCCTGCGCGAACAATTGCGTGGTTTGCTGGAAGCCAAGATGAAGATGATGTCGGACACCAATTTCCTCGATCTGGCCCGGGTAGCCATCGCCGCCACCATCCACTCACCGGAACGCGCGCAAGACATGGTCACCCGCCTGAGCCAGCGCGAAGAAGGCTTTACCCAGTGGGTACGCGCCGCCCAGGAAGACGGCCGCCTCTCCTGCACCGACCCGGCGTTTGCCGCCCACCAGATCCAAAGCCTGCTCAAGGCTTTCGCGTTCTGGCCGCAGATCACGTTGGGCCAGCCGACCCTGGATGCCGCTCACCAGGCGCGCGTCATTGAGTCGGCCATTGACCTGTTCCTGGCCGGCTATGAAGTCAGCGCCCCCCGCCCCGAGTAAAAAACCATTGCAGGAGCGACATTCCTGGTCGCTTTTGACGCATTCGCCCTCTGTTTTGCGCAAATGGCCTGGAAGGCCACTGATTATTCCCATGGGAATAACTGACAATATTCACAGGCCTTATGCGATCAACGGTCGATCCGGTGACCGCGCGCCGCGGTAAATGTGGAAAACAGCTGAACCAGGAATTTATGGAAAACAGACGAGGCAAAGGGCTCTCATTTGCCCGGCGTATCTACCAGCCAAGGATCATCGGCCTGGGTGTCGGCAGCATCAGCGTCACCGGCGCCCTGTACCCGCTCGCCATGCCGGGCTGGGTCTGGGCATTACTGCTGTTCAATGGGTTTGCCTGGGCGCACCTGGCGTACCAGTTGTCGACCCGCTCGCCGTTCCCTTACCAGGCTGAACAGCGCAACTTCCTGTATGACTCGGTACTCGGCGGGTTCTGGGCGGCGGCCACGCAGTTCACGCCGCTGACAGCCGTGACCATCCTGTCGATGATGACCATGAACAACGTCGCCGCCGGCGGCCGGCGCCTGTTCCTGCGTGGACTGCTCGCCCAGGGGCTGGGGATCGGCGTGGCGTGGGCGCTGTTCGGCATCCAGTTCAACCCCGACGTCAGCCTGCTGCAGGTCTACTCCTGCCTGCCGATGCTGACCCTCTACCCCATGGCCATCGGCATGGTCTGTTATCAACTGGCGATCAAGCTCTCGGAACATAAACGCGCCCTTAGTGCCCTGAGCCGCACCGACAGCCTCACCGGCCTGCTCAACCACGGCTCGTGGAAAGACCTGCTGCACCTCAAGTTCCACAAGTGCCAGCAGCAGCAAAGCCACGCCACCATCGCATTGATCGATATTGACCACTTCAAGCAGATCAACGATACCCACGGCCATATCGTCGGCGACACGGTGCTGCGGCAACTGAGCCTGGAACTGCGGCGCAACCTGCGGGAAAACGACCTGGCCGGACGTTACGGTGGCGATGAGTTCTGTGTGATTCTTCCGCAAATGCCTCTGGAGCAAGCGGCGCAGATCATGGAGCAGATGCGCGAAACATTCGGCAACTACCGCACCCCGCACATACCGGAATTGCGCGTCAGCCTGAGCATCGGCCTGGCGGACTTCCAGCCGCGCTTCACCGACGCAGCCATGTGGCTGAACGCGGCGGACCGGGCACTTTATGCCGCCAAGGACACCGGGCGTAATCGAGTCAGTGTCAACGACGACCGGATAGCCTGTTCCGCCTGACGTTGTCCTACGACACAGGTCTGGATCCTCCGTGCAGCCCCGCACGAGATAGCACAATGCCTCCATTGGTCGCCTACCCAAAAATGGTCCTGCCCATGGGGCGAACTTCTTGTCAGGCTGATGACTCTTAACCCGTTGTTCCACCCACCGCTGTCAGCACAAGGGAGCTGACAATGAGCAGGTCAACCGTAGGGCAAATGCCTTACGGAGGCAGGCGCCTATACATGGATCCTCCCAGACGCGTGCTTGCCCGAGCCCCCGAACATGCTATTCAACGCCCACAAGAAAACCATCGATACCCTGCAACACACCGTGGCTCATCAGGCCAGCCTGCTGGACGCCATCGAACGCTCCATGGCGGTGATCGAATTCGATCCGCAAGGCCTCGTGCTGCGGGCCAATGACAACTTCCTCAATACCCTGGGCTACCGCGCCGAGCAGATCGAAGGCCAATCCCACCGGATGTTCTGCACGCCCGCCTTCGCCCGCAGCGCCGAGTACCAACAACTCTGGGCCAACCTGCAAAAGGGTCAGTTCCAATCAGGTACCTTTGAACGGGTGGGCGGCAATGGTCAGTCGGTGTGGCTGGAAGCCAGCTACACCCCGGTACCTGATAACGCGGGCCGTGTGATCAAAGTGGTGAAGTACGCCCTGGACGTTACCCCGCGCCTGCAGGCCGAAAGCGAGGCCAACGCCAAGTTGGAAGCCATCGGCCGGGCCATGGCCGTCATCGAGTTCAACCTCGACGGCACGATCATCACCGCCAACGCCAACTTCCTGCAGCGCATGGGCTACAGCCTGGCGCAGATCCAGGGCCAGCATCATCGTCTGTTCTGTACCCCAGAGACCGCCGCGAGCTCAGCCTACAGCGAGTTCTGGCGACGCCTGAACCAAGGTGAATTGTTCAGCGGCCAGTTCGAGCGCGTGGATAAAAACGGCCGGCCTGTTTGGCTCGAAGCCAGCTACAACCCGGTGTACGACGCCAGCGGACGCCTGCGCAAAGTGGTGAAGTTCGCCTCGGACATCACCGCGCGCGTGCAACAACATGCCGCTGACGCGCAGAGCGCCGCCCAGGCCTATCACCTGTCCCTGCACACCCAGGACATGGCGGAAAAAGGCGCCGACGTGATCCAGAAAACAGCCAGCGGCATGCGTGAAATTTCCTCGGACATCGACAACTCCTCGCAACTGATCGCCAAGCTGGGCGAGCGCTCGCAGCAGATCACCACCATCGTCAACACCATTCGCGGCATTGCCGAACAAACCAACCTGCTGGCACTCAATGCCGCTATCGAAGCGGCGCGCGCGGGTGAACAAGGCCGTGGTTTTGCCGTAGTGGCCGATGAAGTGCGGCAGTTGGCGGCGCGCACCAGCGGTTCCACCACGGAGATTTCCAGCATGATCGCGGTGATCCAGGCTGAAACCCGCCAAGCCATCGACAGCATGGACGCGACCCGCGACCGCGCTGCCCAGGGCGTGGAACTGGCCGACCAGGCCGGTACGGTGATCCTGCAGATTCGCGAAGGCACCAGCGAGGCGGTGCACGCGGTGAGTGCGTTTGCCAATGAGCGGAGTGCCCACTAAGTAGGCCACGGGTTATTCATGTGTAAGACAGGTCGCCAGGACTATAGTGATTCACTGTCTTAACGTTGATGACCCGAGCCGACCATGACCCCCGACAAGCCCGAAACCGCCCCCGTCGATCACCTGCGTTTTCACCGCCGCCACGCCCACCTGGCCCCGACCTTCGGCAACGATACCTTTGCCCTCAAGGCCGAGGCTTTTGCGCGCTTCTTTGGTACACCGACCTTCCTCGGTGCGCAAACCGCGATCGTGATCTTGTGGGTGGTGCTGAACGTAACCGGCATCACCCACTTCGACGTGTACCCGTTCATCCTCCTCAACCTGGCCTTCAGCCTGCAATCCGCCTATGCCGCGCCGCTGATCCTGCTGGCCCAGACGCGCCAGGCGGCCCGCGACAAAGCCCAGTCCGACGCCGATGCGCAACACCGTGAAGCCCTGGCCATCGCCAATACCGAACGCCAGGCCCAGGCCGCGCAAACCACCAGACAGTTGCTCGAATTGCTGGAGCAAAACACCCGGCTGACGGAAATGACCAAGCAACTGACCGAACACATCGAAACCCTGACGTGCGAAATGCACGAGCACTATGTGCGAAAACCTCAATAACAACGCGAACTCCACGTGGGAGGGAGGTGTGTCAGGGTTTCATCTGCACATGCCGGCCCAACTCATCAAACAGCGTCACCACCGAGCGCAACGCGCGGCAATCGGGGCGCGTCAGCAGCCATAACGCGGTGTCGTGCCCGGCCAACGCGGGGCCCAGGGGTTGCAGGCCATCATCCAGCAGAAAGTCCGGCAGCGCCGCCACCCCCAACCCGGCCCGCACCAGTTCGGTCACCGACAACATGCTGTTGCAGCGATAGCTGGGGCGTACACCGGGCAGGTGTTCGCGGCGCCAGGTCACCGTGGGGTGGTCGGGCAGGAAATCGTCCGGCGCGATCCAGGCCAGGTCCGCCAGTGAGCGTGCGGCGTGTTGATGCGCATACGTGGGGCTGGCACACACCTGATACGCCACGGCCCCCAGGCAACGGCCGACCAGATGCGCTGGCGGAGTCCTGGTCAGGCGCAGGGCGATGTCGGCATCGCGGCGGCTGAGGTTGGCGAAATCATTCGACGTGCTCAGCTCCAGGGTCAGCGCCGGGTAGTCCGGCATGAACTGCGCCAGCGCCGGCAGCAGCAGCCCTTGCAACACCGAGTCGGTACAGGTCAGGCGCACCGTGCCGCTGATCACCTCGCCACCCTGCTCCACGCCGATGCGCGCCGCCTCAAGCGCTTGTTCGGCACGTTCGGCCTGCTGCGCCAGGCTATTGGCGAGGCTGGTGGGCAGGTAGCCGGCGCGGCTTTTTTCAAACAGCGTCTGGCCCAATGCGGCCTCCAGCCGTCGCACCGCGCGGAACACCGTGGACACATCCACCCGCAACAATGCCGCCGCCCGCGCCAGGGTGCCGCCACGCACCAGGGCGAGGATCAGCGACAGGTCGGGGTAATCGAGCTGATAGTGCGTGGCTGCATTGAGCATGTGGGCAAACGCCAATATTGATTGCGTGCACGCCAATCTATAGTGCGCATAAGGACACCACAAGCCATGGGACGCACACGATGAACGCCACCACCCTGCACCTCGCCCTGATCGGCGATTACAACCCCGATGTCATCGCGCACCAGGCCATTCCCGTCGCGCTGCAACGGGCCGGCGAAACCCTCGGTTTGCAGGTTCATCTGCAATGGCTCGACACCGACACCCTCACGCCCACCACAGCACTGCACGGCTTCGACGGTTTCTGGTGCGTGCCCGCCAGCCCCTACCGCGACACCGACGGCGCGTTGCGGGCGATCCGTTTTGCCCGCGAACAGCGGCGACCTTTCCTCGGCACTTGCGGTGGTTTTCAACATGCGGTGCTGGAATACGCCCGCAACGTGCTGGGCTGGGCCGATGCCGAACATGGCGAGCTGGCGCCGGGCGCCGAACGCGCAGTGATCACCCCCCTGAGCTGCGCACTGGTTGACGCCACCGACAGCCTGCGCCTGACACCCTACACACGCATCGCCGAGGCCTACGGCCGTCTTGACATCGAGGAAGGTTACCGCTGCCGCTACGGCATCAACCCCGAATTCGCCGATGCGCTGCTCGAGCGCGAGATGATTCCCAGCGGGCATGACGCAGCCGGCGATCTGCGCGCGGTGGAGTTGCTCGACCATCCATTTTTCGTTGCCACCCTGTTCCAGCCTGAACGTACCGCCCTCAAGGGCGTCACGCCGCCTTTGGCGATTGCCTTGCTCAAGGCGTGCCAGGAGCAATACGCATGATCGCCAAGACCCCCGCCCCACCCTACTACGCAGTGATTTTCAGCTCATTGCGCACCGACGGCGATCAAGGCTACGGCCAGGCCGCCGCCCGCATGCTGGAGTTGGCTCGCGATCAACCGGGGTTTCTCGGGGTGGAATCGGCGAGGGAGGATGGCCTGGGGATTACCGTGTCCTACTGGAGCAGCGAGGCGGCGATCCTGGCCTGGAAGCAGCAGGCCGAGCACCGGGCGGTGCGCGAACAAGGACGCGCCACCTGGTACTCGGCGTTTCAAACACGGGTGTGCAAGGTGGAGCGGGCCTACACATTCCAAGGCCAGTAACCGTCGTATCGCCTGGCCCTCTGTGGCTAGCAGGCCTGTTGTGGTGAGCGGGTCTGTTGTGGTGAGCGGGCTTGCCCCGCGCTGGGGCGCGAAGCGGCCCCTGAACCAGACGCTGCGGTTAGTCAGGAGAACCGCGTCAACTGAATTGGGGCTGCTTCGCAGCCCAGCGCGGGGCAAGCCCGCTCACCACAACAGACCCGCTCATCACAACAAGCCGGCCTGCCACAGAACCCTCACTCACCGCCTATGCCTCCTAGCTCACCAGGCTGCGCAGCGCACTGATCTGTGGAATTTCCACCCGTTTCATGTACACGCGCAGCGGCTCGCTGATGTTGATGCGGTCGTCGATATTCTGGTCGAGCAGCAACTGGATACGCTCGCGGGACAGGGTCATGGTCTGCTCGGGGGCCGGCAGCCAGACAAATTCAGCGGTGGGGATAATGCCGTCGTCGGCCACGTCCATGCCGAAGGAATCTTCGCTGAAACGCACGATGTACTGGCCGGTCTTGCGGTTGAGGCCAACAAAACCGTGGAGTTGGTCGGCGGCCTGGCAGATAAGCTCGGAGGTGATGCGCATGGTAAACCTCACTGAAAAGTCCCACAGGGACTGGAAAGATGGTTTACACGCGTGGCAGAAAATACCGTCCTCTGGCGGGGCGGCTGCGAGCAAGAGTACTGCAATGCCGCGCAAAAAAACCGAGAAAATTGGCACGTGCGCACGTTAATGTCGGTTTGGTGATAGCGCCTTTCGCAATCAATTGTTAAAAAGGAGGCCTTCTCAAAGCTACCTCCACGAAAGGACTTCGCATATGCCTGTCACGTTTTCCAAGAGCGCCCTGCTGCTCGCACTGGCGCTTGGCCTCGGCCAGGCACAGGCTGCCGAACCGATCAGCCCGGCTGAACTGGCGACAAACGAAGGCATTCCCTACCCCGCCGTGATCGCTCACCGTGGCGCGTCCTACGACGCGCCGGAATCCACCGCCGCCGCCTACAAAGTCGCGCGCGACCTGGGTGCCGACTACCTGGAACTGGACCTGCAGCGCAGCAAGGACGGCGTGCTGTTCGCCCTGCACGACAACAACCTGCAGCGCACCACCGACGTGGCCACCAAGTTCCCTGAGCGCAAGGACGCCCCGGCCAACGAGTTCACCTGGAAAGAACTGCAAACCCTCGACGCCGGCAGTTGGTTCAACGCCGCCTACCCGGACCGTGCGCGTCCAGGCTTCGTTGGCCTGAAGATCCAGAGCCTGGACGACATCATCAAGATCGCCGAAGGCAACCCGCAGCACAAACCCGGCCTGTACATCGAAACCAAGGAGCCCAAGCAATTCCCGGGTATCGAAGCCGACCTGAAAAACAAGCTGCTGGATAAAGGCTGGTTGAGCTCCGCCGGCTCCAAGCTGGGCAAGAGCAACACCGGTGTCGGCCAGGGCAAGGGCCGTGTGGTGCTGCAGACGTTTGAAAAAGACAGCTTGAAAGAGCTGCAGAAAGAAATGCCGAACACCCCGAAAATCCTGCTGTTGTGGGTTGGCCCGGGCAGCATCGAGCCGAAATCCACGCAGACCTTTGCCGAATCCGGCGAACCGACCAAGGCCGCCTATTACGCCAAGCAAGAGCCGAAAGACGCCGCCGAGTTCGAAAAGTGGGTCGACGAAGCCAAGAGCCTCGGCGCCATCGGCACCGGCCCATCGGCTGAGCTGACCGCCCATGGCGACCAGAGCTACACCGACCTGGTGAAACCTGAAATGAACAAGCTGACCCACGACAAGGGCCTGCTGGTACACGTCTACACCGTGGATGAGCCGGTCGATTTCGACAAAGTGATGAAAGCCGGCGTCGACGGTATCTTCACCAACCGCGCCGCCGAACTGCTGAAGTTCTACAAGCGCTGGCCGTCGTCCAGCGTTCAGGACCTGCTGAACGACTATAAGTACTGAGTGAGTCGGGCATTGGTGTCAGTGCGCCATTAAGGATGAGTTAAGTTGCGCCGGTTAATCTGGCGCCACTTAAACAGCTCACCAGAGAAGGACACACACCATGAAAACCCTGACCGCCCTGTTCGCCGCCACCGCCCTGACCCTGACCGCCGGCCTGGCCCAGGCCGATGTTCGCCCGGACCAGATTGAAGGCCTGCTCAAGTCCGGCGCCGTGATGCCGTTCGAGAAACTCAACACCGCCGCCGTGGCCACCCACGCCGGTAGCAGCATCACCGACACCGAGCTGGACCACAAAAACGGGGTACTGGTCTACGAAGTCGACCTGACCGACACCGCCGGCAAGCGCTTTGAAGTGAAGCTCGACGCCAAGACCGGCGCGGTGCTGGAAAACAAGCAAGACACTTGAGTTGAACCTCGAAAAAACGCGCCACCTCCGGGTGGCGCGTTTTTTTATGCGCAGCGCTAAAACGTCATATAACTGTCATACCTCCTTGCAATGATTCGCCCACGCGAACCTGTGAAACGTCCTACAGGCGCTTTCTCTGCGAGTCTCCATGAACCACAGCCTCGACCACAGCCACCAGGACTCTGACCTGTTTGGCTTGCTTTACGGTTTTCGTTTTCGTCCCGGTGAAAAGGGCGAACAGATTGATTCGGCCGCGGCCCTCGCGGCCTTGCAGCAACCCGCCGACCCGGAAGAGTTCCTGTGGCTGCACTTGAACCTGGCCCACGCCGCCTGCGAACGCTGGATGCAGGCCAACCTGGATTTACCCGAAGAATTCTTCGAGGCCCTGCACGAAGGCTCGCGCTCCACCCGTATCGAACACGTCGACTCAGCCTTGCTGGCGGTGGTCAACGACGTGGTGTTCAACTTCAGCAGCATGGTTTCGTCGGATATTTCCACGCTGTGGGTCTGCGCCCGCAGCCGGCTGTTGATCAGCGCACGCCTGCAACCCTTGCACTCGGTGGACAAGTTGCGCTCGTCGGTGAAGGCCGGCGAACGCTTTCGTTCGCCGCTGGAGTTGCTGGTGCACCTGCTGCGCGACCAGGGGGAAGTGCTGACCCAGATCGTGCGCAAGACCAGCATCAGCGTCGACCATATCGAGGACCAGTTGCTGTCCTCGCGCCTGTCCACCAACCGCGCGGAACTGGGGGCGGCGCGCCGGGTGCTGGTGCGCCTGCAACGCCTGCTCGCGTTGGAACCGGGTTCACTGCTGCGCCTGCTCAACCGCCCGCCGCAATGGCTGCAAAAGGAAGACGTGAAGGAGTTGCGCAAATCCACCGAGGAGTTTGCGCTGATCATCAACGACCTGACGGCGCTGGGCGAACGGATCAAGCTGCTGCAGGAAGAGATCGCCGCCAACCTCAACGAGCAAAGCAGCCGCACGCTGTTCACCCTTACCGTGGTGACGGTGCTGGCGTTGCCGATCAATATCATCGCCGGTTTTTTCGGCATGAACGTGGGCGGTGTGCCACTTTCACAGGACCCCGAGGGGTTCTGGATCCTGGTGGCGTTGGTCGCGACCTTCACGCTGATCGCCGGGCGCTGGGCGTTTCGCAAGTTTTCAAATTGAAATGCGATCAATTGTCGGAGGGGCTTGGTCCCGATGACCGTGGGTATCCACACAACGCTAGCTGAACGCTGAACGTCCGGCAAATAGGGCTGTTGTGGTGAGCGGGCTTGTCCCGCGTTGGGCTGCGAAGCAGCCCCAAAACCAGCCTCTACAGAGTGTCTGATACACCGCGTTCTTCTTTACTGGGGCTGCTGCGCAGCCCAACGCGGGACAAGCCCGCTCGCCACAGGGAGATTTTTCAAGGTCTGAAAAGTTGTTTAGACACGTGGCTCTCCAGCGGTTTATAGACCAGTGGCAGATCCAATTACCTAAACAATGATTTGCGGCAGCATCGCTGTAACATTCTGCAATGAATATGAGCGGCATCCTCCCCACACGGATGCCCCGGCATGGCCACCCCTTCCCTGACTGCCTCCACGCACTCATCCTCCGTCGACTCAAAACCGCGCCTGGACAAGAAACCCGGCCTGGTGACGGTGATCGTTTTCTTCGCCGTGCTTGCCATGGGCCTGTTGTTTACCGCCTACAGCCTCATGCACGACATGCACGAAATGGGCGCCCAGCTCACCACGTGGACGCCGTTCCTGCTGCTGGGTGTGGCGCTGTTGATTGCCCTGGGTTTCGAGTTCGTCAACGGTTTCCACGATACTGCCAACGCGGTGGCGACGGTGATCTACACCAACTCGCTGCCGCCGCAGTTTGCGGTGGTGTGGTCGGGTTTCTTCAATTTCCTCGGTGTGCTGCTGTCCAGCGGTGCGGTGGCGTTCGGCATCATTGCCTTGCTGCCGGTGGAGCTGATTCTGCAGGTGGGTTCATCGGCCGGCTTCGCGATGATCTTCGCTTTGCTGATCGCCGCGATCCTGTGGAACCTCGGCACCTGGTGGCTGGGTTTGCCGGCCTCGTCGTCCCACACCCTGATCGGTTCGATCATCGGCGTCGGCGTGGCCAATGCCTTGATGCACGGGCGTGACGGCACCAGCGGTGTGGATTGGAGCCAGGCGATCAAGATCGGTTATGCGCTGCTGCTCTCGCCACTGATCGGCTTCGCCTTCGCCGCCTTGCTGTTGCTGGCCCTGCGCGCCTTTGTGAAAAACCGTGCGTTGTACAAGGCCCCCAAGGGCGACACCCCGCCGCCCTGGTGGATTCGCGGCATGCTGATCGCCACCTGCACCGGCGTGTCCTTTGCCCACGGTTCCAACGATGGGCAAAAAGGCATGGGCCTGATCATGCTGATCCTGGTGGGTACCCTGCCGATGGCCTATGCGCTGAACCGCGCCATGCCGGCCGAACAGTCGTTGCAGTTCGCCGCAGTCGCCGAAGTGACCCAGGTGGCGCTGATGAAAACAGCGCCGCGGGCGTTGGCGGGTGACCCTCGGCCGGTGCTTTCGACCTACATGCGCACCAAGGAAGCCACGCCCGAGTTGATTCCCGCCCTCGCCGCCCTCGCCGGCCAGATCGGTGACCAGGTCAAAGGCTACGGTTCCCTGGCCAAAGTCCCCGCCGAAGCCGTGGGCAACGTGCGTAACGATATGTACCTGAGCAGCGAAACCATTCGCCTGATGGACAAAGGCAAGGTCGGCAATTTCGACGCTGACACCCAAGGCAAGCTGCAACTGTTCAAGCAACAGATCGACGATGCCACGCGCTTTATTCCGCTGTGGGTGAAGATTGTCGTGGCCATCGCCCTGGGGCTTGGCACCATGGTCGGTTGGAAGCGCATCGTGGTCACCGTGGGCGAGAAGATCGGCAAGACCCACCTGACTTACGCCCAGGGCGCCTCGGCCGAGACCGTGGCGATGCTGACCATTGGCGCAGCGGATATGTTCGGGCTGCCGGTGTCGACCACCCATGTGTTGTCGTCGGGTGTGGCGGGGACCATGGTGGCCAATGGGGGTGGGTTGCAGATGCGGACCATCCGCAATTTGCTGATGGCGTGGGTGCTCACCTTGCCGGCGGCGATTCTGCTGTCCGGCAGCCTCTACTGGCTGTTCACCCAACTCTTCTGACCAACCCAAGATTGAAAATGTGGGAGGGGCTTGCTCCCTCCCATATTTGGATGTGTGTCGTGTCAGTTGTTGAAGAGTCCCGCCATGGCCTTGAGCCGCTTCTTGTACACCCGCCGCGCCTCCAGTGCCTGCTCCAACGTCACCGCCACAAACCCCGCCCGCTGGTTCGGCTGCATCTGCCCGATCAAGTCCAGGTCGGCACTGATCACCGTGCCAATCATCGCGTAGCCACCGCCGGATACCGCATCGCGGTGCAGCACAATCGGCTCCAGCCCCGCCGGTACCTGTATCGAGCCAATCGGGTAGCAACTGTCGACGATATTCGATGGATCCGACCCCGCGCCGAACGGCTGCTCACGCGGTTGAAAGCTCAGCGCACTGCCGCCCTTGAAGCGGTAGCCGATGCGGTCCGCCTCGGAGCCGACCGTCCACGGTTCGGCAAAAAAACTGCGCTTGGCACCCGCGGTCAAGCGCTCGTAATACAGCCCCGGCACCACGCGCAACGTGACATCGCCGCCCACCGAGCGGCGCAATGCCATCGGCAAACTGTTGCCTGCCCGCCCGAGACCGCTGGCGTCACCGATGGGCAGCTCATCGCCTGCCTGCAAGCGTCGCCCGTGGAAACCACCAAGGGCGCCGAGGGTGTAGGTGGAACGGCTGCCAAGCACCAACGGCACGTCAATGCCACCGGCGACGGCGAGGTAAGTGCGGGCACCGGCCTTGGGAAATTCGAAACGCAGCACCTGCCCGGCACGTACCTGGAACGCGGTGTCCTGATGCACCACTTCACCGTCCAGGCGCGGCGACATCAACGCACCGCTGAGCGCGACCAGGGTATCGCGCTGAAACTCCAGTTCCGGCCCGATCAAGGTGCATTCCAGGCCGGCAGCGCCTACCGGGTTACCCACCAGATGATTGGCCGCACTCAGGGCGTATTGGTCCAAAGCACCCGATGGCGGAATGCCCAGATGGTAATAACCTTCGCGGCCCAGGTCCTGCACAGAGGTGGCGAGGCCGGGTTTGAGGACCTTGATCATGCCAGCGCCTCCTGCAGGGTTTTCGGATAGCCGATGGGGTCGGCGAGAAACGCATCGAGGGAAAATTCCACCGGGCGAATGCGCAGGTCGAAACGTCCTGCCTCCACCTCGGCAACCGCCAGGTCGTAGGCGTCCCGGTCGATGGGTTTGAATTGCACGATGTCACCCGGCCGGAAAAACACCATATGCGCCTTGAGGTAGGCCAGCTGCTGCGCCGGGTCGTAGATCGGTGCCGGGGTCACGCCAAACATCTGGTAGCCGCCGGCGCCGCGCACCGAGTAGATGCAGCCGAAGCAACCGCCATGGCCGAGGGTCAGCTTCGGCGTGTCGGTGCGCGGGCGCAGGTACTTGGGCACCTGCAACTGCCGCTCGCGCTCGACCATCTGGAACATGAACGGCAAGCCCGCGACAAAACCCACCATCGAGACAAACCACGGCGCACCACTGTGGGCGGCGATAAACGCTTCGACATCGGCCAGGCCATTGATGCGCGCGGCGTATTCCAGGTCGGTGGCGCCGGGGTCTTGATGGCGGTCGCGAAAGCGCATCAGGGTTTCATGGGTCCAGGGGTCGTTATAGAGCACCGGGATTTCGATGATGCGCGTGTGCAGGGTGCGCTCGGCCACGGCCTGGGCTTCGGCGCTCTGCACGGCGTCGAGCAGCACATGGGGGGCGATGCGGTCGGGGTCGAAGCGAATCTGGAACGAGGCATTGGCCAGGCACACATCCAGCACGCCCTCCAGCGCCAGGCGTTCCACGGCACGGGTCACGGCCATGCCCTTGAAAAAAGCCTCAAGGGACATGCTCTCGCTGACTTCGGCGAACAGGTGTTCATCACCGCCGAAGCTGTAGCGGATGGGGGACGTTTCAGCCATGTCTGTTCCTCTTGGAATCGTTATAGAAAGGCAGGCAAAAAAGTAAACGTACGATCTTATTAGGGGGTTTTGACTGTGATGCCGGCCTGGTCCAACGCTTCACGGGTGGCCTCCACCAACTCCAGCGCGCCGGGGGTATCGCTGTGCAGGCAGATGGAGTCGAATTCAATAAACAGGTCTTCGCCTTCTACGGTACGCACCAGCCCCGTCTGACACGCCCGTAGGACACGGGCCGCGACCGTGGCCGGATCCAGCGCACGTACGTTGCGGGTAAACACAATGGAGCCGGTTAGATCGTACTCACGGTCGGCATAGAATTCGCGCACCACCGGCTGCCCGAGTTCCTTGGCCACGCGCCAGATCACCGAGTTGGGCATGCAGTACAGCAACAGCGTCGGCTCGATGATTTGCAGGTTCTGTACCAGCAGGCGCGCGGCTTCTTCGTCGCGGGCCAGGTGCATGTAGAGCGCGCCATGAGGCTTGATGTGTTGCAGGGTCATGCCCTGGGCGCGGGCGATTTCGCGCAGGGCGCCCAGTTGGTAGAGCATGTCGTCCACCAGTTCCTGGGCCGGCGCATGGATATGTCGACGACCGAAACCCACCAGGTCGCGAAAGCCAGGATGCGCGCCGATGGCCACCCCCAATTGCTTGGCCCGCGCGACGGTGCGGCGCATGGTGCCGGGGTCGCCGGCATGGAAGCCGGTGGCGATATTGGCCGAGCTGATATAGGCCATCAGCTCCGCGTCGACGCCGTCGCCGATGGTCCAGGGACCGAAGCCTTCGCCCATGTCTGAATTGAAATCCACTGCCTGCATCGGGGACGCTCCGCCAAAAGGTGATGCTCGAAAGTAGGCTGCGGCTTGACCCCTTGGGAAGATCTATTATCAGATGGCTCATCTTCTGAAAATCAGATAAAGCCATGTCCCTGACCTTGCGCCAAATCCGCTACTTCGTGGCCACCGCCGAAATCGGCCAGATTTCCCAGGCGGCGATTTATCTGAACATCTCCCAGTCTGCCGTGACCACGGCGATCAAGGAGCTGGAAACCCTGCTCGGCGTGCAACTGTTTGTGCGCTCGGCCCAGGGCATGAACCTGACCGATGCCGGGCGGCACTTTCTCAACCGCGCCTACGTGATTGTGCGCAGTGTCGACGATGCGCTGAACAGCCCGTTGCCCGACTACCGCGCCAGCGGCGTGCTGCGGCTGGCGGCCAGCTACACGGTGCTGGGTTACTTCCTGCCGCACCACCTGCAGCGCATGGAGCACTGGCACCCGGATGTGACCCTGGAGGTGTTCGAGCAGGAGCGCCAGGCCATCGAACAGGGTCTGCTCGATGGCCAGTTCGACATGGCCGTGGTCCTCACCGCGAACCTCACCCACCCGGCGATCGTCTCGGAAATCCTGTTCAACTCGGAACGTCGTTTATGGCTGCCCAGCCATCACCCATTGTGCGAACGCGGTGCGGTGAGCCTGGCGGATGTGGCGCAGGAGCCGTACATCCTGCTCACCGTCGATGAGGCCGAACACAGCGCCATGCGGTACTGGGAACAGGCCGGGCAAACGCCCAAGGTGCGGCTGCGCACCAGTTCGGTGGAGGCGGTGCGCAGCATGGTTGCCAATGGCAGCGGCGTGGCGATCCTGTCGGACCTGGTGCACCGGCCCTGGTCGCTGGAAGGCAAGCGCATCGAAACCCTGACCGTCACCGACCCCGTCACGCCCATGAGCGTCGGCCTGGCCTGGCACCGCGAACGCGCCTTTACCCCGGCAATGCAGGCGTTTCGCGATTACTTCCACGACGCCTTCCTCGCGCCGCAACAGCTGTCGGCGCGGCGTTAAAGCTGCGAATGCAGAATGGCCGCCAACCAGTCCATGAACACCCGCACCCGCAGCGGCAAATGCCGCTGACCGGCGTAGAGCAGGGACACATCCAGCGGCGGGGCCGGATAGTCCGGCAGGACCGCCACCAGCTCCCCGCTGGCCAATTCGTCACCCATGCCCAGGGCCGGCACCTGAATAATCCCGAAACCGCCCAGGCAGGCAGACTTGTAGCCATCGGTGCTGTTGACCGTGACCCGCCCGCCCATGGGAATGCGCAGCACCTTGTTGCCCTGCACGTACTCAAACCCCGCCGAGCGTGAACCCAACGGCCGCACGTAATGCACCAGGTGATGGTCGGCGAGGTCGGCCAGTGTCCGGGGCACGCCGTAGCGTTGCAGGTAGGTGGCGCTCGCGCAGTTGATCATCGGCATGCTGCACAGCAGCCGCGCCACCACGCTCTGGTCCGGCTGCGCGCCCACGCGCAGCACGCAATCGAAGCCTTCGGCGAGCAGGTCGACCTGGCGGTCGGTGGTGCTGATCTCCAGTTCGATCAGCGGATGCGCGTCCATGAATTGCGGCAGACGCGGCAGGATCAAGTCCCGCGCCATCATGTTGGGCATGTCCACCCGAATCCGCCCGGCCAGTTGCGCTTCGTCCTGGCGAAACAGCCCTTCCAACTCCTCCATGTGCGCGAGCAAATCCTTGCTGCGCTCATACAGCACGCGGCCATCCTGGGTGGCCTGCACCTTGCGCGTGGTGCGCTGCAACAGGCGGGCGCCGAGCAGCTCTTCCAGCGCCTGCACATGTTCCGACACCGTGGAGCGCGGCAGGCCCAGGCTCTCGCCGGCACCGGTGAAACTCGACAGCTCAGTGACGCGCACAAAGGTGCGCAGCAGCTCCAGTTTGTTCATGGGATTGTTCGTCTTATTCGGCCAGTGATTCCGGTATAGCGCTGTTTATCACGTTATCCACGGACAAATACACTTATTCCCACGATCACATCAGAGGACTGCACCATGACCCGTAAAATCGCATTGATCACCGGAGCCAGCCGTGGCCTGGGCAAAAACACCGCCCTGCACCTGGCGGCACAAGGCGTCGACATCATTGGCACTTACCACAGCAAGGCCGATGAAGCGCAGGCATTGGTCGCACAGATCGAACAGCTGGGCGGCCGTGCCGCGATGCTGAAACTGGACGTGAGCCAGAGCGCGACATTTGCTGATTTCGTCGGTGAGATTGCTGGCGTACTCAAGGACGTTTTCGCACAGGACCGCTTCGATTTTCTGATCAACAACGCCGGTATCGGCATTCACGCCAGCTTCGCCGAGACCACCGAAGCGCAGTTCGATCAATTGGTGGCGATCCAATTCAAGGGTCCGTTTTTCCTGACCCAACAGCTGTTGCCGTTGATCCACGACGGCGGGCGCATCGTCAATATTTCCAGCGGTCTGGCGCGTTTCAGCCTGCCCGGCTACGCCGCTTACGCCGCCATGAAAGGCGCGATGGAAGTGCTGACCCGCTACCAGGCCAAAGAGCTGGGCGGCCGTGGCATCAGCGTTAACATCCTGGCCCCCGGCGCCATTGAAACCGACTTCGGCGGTGGTGCCGTGCGCGACAACGCCAACCTCAACGCCATGGTCGCCAGCAATACCGCCTTGGGCCGCGCCGGGTTACCGGACGATATCGGCGGCGCGATTGCCAGCCTGCTCGCCGACGGTAGTGCCTGGATCACCGGCCAGCGTATCGAGGCGTCGGGCGGCATGTTTCTGTAGGAGCTTGTCGCGCAGTACGTCATACCCCCAGTGATACACATAGGTGTACGGCAGGAAAAACAGCAGTACGCCTATGTCGAGGATAAACGCCTGCACCAGGCTGATGTTCAGCCAGGCGGCAATCAGCGGTACACACACCAGGATCAACCCACCTTCAAACATCAAGGCGTGCAGCACGCGGGTCCAACCGTTGCTGGCCAGTTGCAGGCGCGCCTTGAGGCGGTCGAACAGGCCGTTGAAAATCACGTTCCAGGCCAGCGCCAACAGGCTGATCGCCAGGGTGACCATGCCCATCTCCAGGGCAGGCTTGTCCATGATCCACGCCAGCAACGGGGTGCAGATCAACAATGCCAGGGCTTCGAAACCAATGGCCTGGCAAACACGTTCAGTAATCGACTTGGTAGGGTTCATGACCCGGCTCCGTGAGTGACGATGGTTGTCATCATTAGCCTTTGACTCGATACTTCATAACCAATAACCATCGATCAAGGCGATAGTCATGGCCTCTAACGAAGTGCTGCAGGCGTTTGTGCAGGCGGCCACCCAAGGCTCGTTCTCGGCGGCGGCGCGCAAGCTCGGCAAGAGCCAGTCCACCGTCAGCGCGGCCGTGGCGAGCCTGGAGATTGACCTGGATGTGGTGCTGTTCGATCGCAGCAGCCGCAAGCCGACGCTGACGCCGGCGGGCCATGTGTTGCTGCAACGCGCCGAGCAGGTGCTGGAGGCCAGCAGCCGGCTGGAATTGGCGGCGAGTCAGTTGGCCCAGGGGTTGGAGCCGAAGCTGAGTATCGCCATGTCCGATACCTACCAGTCCGACCGTTTCGAGGTCGCCCTCAGCGCCTTTGAACAGCGCTACCCGGACCTGGAGCTGGAATGCCTGATCGCCGAATGCGAAGACCTGATCGCCCTGGTCCAAAGCGGTCGCGCGCAGATTGCGTTTATTGAACACCAGGAAGAGTATCCGCCGGACCTGACCCGCGCGCCCGTGGACGAGCGCACGGAAATTGCCCTGTTCGTGTCACCCAGACATCCGCTGGCGGGCGTCGGTACCCTCACCGCGCACACCCTGCAACAGCACCGCGAATTGCGTCTGGCCAGCATCATCAACCCGAACGAAACCCGCGCCAATGGCCGTGTGTGGTCGGCCCCCAGTTACCTGATGCTGTTGGAGATGGCCCAGTTGGGGTTTGGCTGGGCACCGATTCCGCGCTGGCTGGTGGAGCGCTTTGGTGGCGGGCAGTTGATCGAACTCAAGGCACGGGGTTGGCCGCGTTCGGTGGCCGTGGATGCACTGTGGTCTCGGCACCATCCGCCGGGGCCGGCGGGGAGTTGGTTGTTGGGGAAGATGCTGGAGTGATTTTTTTCAGACAATTGAGATTAATGTGGGAGGGGACTTGCCCCCTCCCACATTTTTGATCTTCATTGCTTGGGGAGATTGAGTTCGGCCAGGCGGTGTTTGAGGAAGCGTTTTTCCGGGATTTGCCGGGTCAGCGACAGGGCTTTTTCGTAGGCTGCCCGGGCCTCTTCCACCCGCCCCAACTGCCGGCAAAACTCGCCCCGCGCCGAATGTGCCAAGTGGTAATCCAGCAACGCCCCGCGCGCCAGAATGCCTTCCACCAACTGCAGCCCCGCCAACGGCCCTTCGCCCATGGCCACCGCCACGGCGCGGTTCAACTCGATCACCGGCGACGGCACGGCCCTGAGCAACACATCGTAGAGCCCGATAATCTGCGGCCAATCCGTTTCCCCGGCCCTGGGCGCTTCGACATGCACCGCTGCAATCGCCGCTTGCAGGCAGTACGGGCCAAAGCCGCGACGGCTCAATGCCTGCTCCACCAGCCCACAACCTTCGGCCATCAGCGACGCGTCCCACCGCGAACGATCCTGTTCATCCAACAACACCAGCTCGCCGCTGGCCGAGGTGCGCGCCGCCCGGCGGGATTCGTGCAACAGCATCAGCGCCAGCAGGCCCATCACTTCCGGCTCCGGCAGCAATTCCAGGAGCAAGCGGCCGAGGCGAATGGCTTCGCGGGTCAGGTCCTCGCGCGTAAGGTCCTCGCCCATGGACGCCGAATAGCCTTCGTTGAACACCAGGTAAATCACCCGCAGCACGCTGTCCAGGCGCTCGGGCAGCTCGGCCAGCGACGGCACTTGATAAGGGATTTTGGCCTCGCGAATCTTGCCCTTGGCGCGCACGATGCGTTGGGCGATGGTGGTCGGGGTGGCCAGAAAGGCGCGGGCGATTTCTTCGGTGGTGAGATCGCAGATCTCACGCAAGGTCAGCGCCGCCTGGGCGTCGGCCGCCAGCGCCGGGTGACAGCAGGTGAAGATCAGGCGCAGGCGGTCGTCTTCCACGTCCTCAACGCTCCAGTCAGCGGCTTCCAGTGCATCGGCCTGCGCCTGCAATAACGGGGTAAAGCGGGCCTGGCGGCGTAAACGGTCGATGGCCTTGAAGCGTCCGGTCGACACCAGCCAGGCCCGTGGGTTGTCCGGCCCCCCCTCTTGCGGCCAGCGCTCGACCGCGACGAAGAACGCCTCGTGCAAGGCTTCTTCGGCGAGGTCGAAATCCCCCAGCAGGCGGATCAGGGTGGCGAGGACGCGCCGGGACTCACTGCGGTAGATCGCCTCGATGGGAGGCGTCAATCGCGCATACCCTGGGTCACCAGCGTCACCAGGCGGTCCAGGCTCTGGCCCCAGCCGTCGTGAAAGCCCATGGCTTCGTGGGCCTGCTTGTCTTCGGCGCTCCAGTGCATCGCGCGGGCGGTGTAGAGGGTCTTGCTACCCTCGACTTCCTGCAGCGTCACTTCGGCGGTCATGAACGGTTTGCCCGAAGGGATCCAGCCCGGCGTATAGGCGTCGGTAAACACCAGGCGCCGAGGGGCGACAATCTCCAGGAACACGCCCTGGGTCGGGTACTCGCTGCCATCCGGCGCGCGCATCAGGGTGCGAAACAGCCCGCCGACCCACAGGTTCATTTCGCACTCGGGGGTGGTCATGCCGTGGGGGCCCCACCATTGTTGCAACAACGCGGGTTCGGTCCAGGCGCGGAACACCCGGCTGCGCGGCGCATCGATCACGCGGCTGATGGACAGTTCAAATTCGGCAGGTTGCGTAGGCATGGCTAAACCTCCTCAAGCGTTATGGTTGTTGTGTTCAGAGATTCAATTGGCGCACCGGGCGCACTTCCACACTGCCGACCCGGGCGGCCGGGATACCGCCGGCCACCTGGATCGCTTCATTCAAGTCCCGCGCCTCGATCAGGTAGAACCCGGCGAGCTGCTCCTTGGTTTCGGCAAACGGCCCGTCGGTAATCGACAACTTGCCGTTGCGCATGCGCACCGTGGTAGCGGTGGTCACCGACTCCAACGGCTCGGCGGCGAGCATACGGCCACTTTTTTGGAGGGACTGCGCATAGGCAAGACACTCCGGGTCTGCGGGGCTGTCCGGCGAGGTGTGCAGCACCTGCTCGTTGCTGTAGATCAGGCAGAGGTATTTCATGTGCGTCTCCGTCTTCGGACTATTGACTATAGTTCGCGGCGCTCAAGGTTTCAGGTTGAACAATGCCGTGCCACTTGCCATGTCGAACGGCGCCGACCAATGCTCATGCACCACCTTCCATTCGCCGTCGAAACGTTGATAACCGGCGGTCACCCGCATCCAGCAGGCCTTCACTTCACCGTCCGGCCCGGCGCCGCCGCAGTGGGCGAGCCAGTGGGCGAATGCGCTGTCCTGGGACTCGACGATACGCAGTTCGTGGAACTCGAAAATGCCCGGGCCGGGGCAGTGCTCCATGCAGGCCTCCCAGTGCGCACGATAGGCCGCCTTACCTTTGAACTGCAGGGCGGTCACGGCGTCGAACGAGACGATATCGTCGGCGTAATAGCTGACAATCTTATGGATATTCCGGGAAAGCACGGCTTGCTTCCATTGCTCGATCAGGGTGTTGATGGCGGTACTCATGGCGATACTCCTTCGGGTTGGAAAATCACGGAAGACACCCTTAGTCGAACGGCCCTCGGGCAAATCGACAGCCCGTTGAAAAATAATGTCGTCCAGCACAAACCCGATAGACTGCGCCCTTCCTTGCCGCTGTTCGGACACGCCGATGCAAACCCGCCTTGTCGCCTACGAGACGCTGAATGCCGTGCAACAACAGCACGTCAGCGCCATCGAAGTTCACCCTGAACAGCTGCCGTTTTGCGGCGACATGTATTGCGCCCTCAATTCGCTCCTGGCCAAGCCCAGCCCCGGCGTCAAAGGCTTTGCCCTGCTGGCCGACGACACTCCGGTGGCCTTCCTCCTGCTTAAACGCCCACCCTGCCTGCCCCACTGGGCCGATGAACACAGCGCAACGCTGCATGCATTGCAGGTGGATCGGCTGCAGCAAGGGCGTGGATTCGGCAAGGCCTGTTTGCAAGCCTTGCCGGCGGCGGCATTGCAGGTGTGGCCGCAGATCAAGGCGCTGGAGTTGTCGGTGGACACGGACAATGTGGCGGCGATGGGGTTGTATCTGGGCGCAGGATGGGTAGACAGCGGGGAGGCGTATAAGGGCCGGATTGGGTATGAGCGGAGGTTGAGGTGGGTGTTTGCCGAGTGAAACTTGAAGCCTGACTGATACCCGGCCCTCGGTGTCTACTGTCAGATTTCACAGCTATACAAACATTGTTCATTGCCCTGTACTGGAATGCCAACGTTGTCGCTCATGGTTAGCAACGAGCAGGAGTGGAAACTCGCGACTTCCGGTATGGAGAACGACCATGAGTACCCCATCAACGAAAAAAAGGCGAAACACCGCAGGGCACCCAGACCTATCCTTTGGCAACTCAATGCCTAAAGACGGCACGGTTATCGCAGAGCCTTCGGGCGGACTGTCCCGTGTACTTAGCGACGGTTCGACGATTACGGTGGGCCTGACGGCTGTTGAAAAAACCAAAGTTATCGTTGTCAGCAAACACACGCTTGCCGGGGAACTGGATAAGAATTACGGGGTTTGGATGACCCCCGTTCCAAACACCTTTGTCCTCGTGGACCTGCTCATTCAGCGTGATAACAAGCCCCTCTTATTGAGCGCACAGGGAGACCTGTACACTGCATGTGTTACTCGATTCAATGCCGATCAGGGCACTGTGGACTTTTCGTTTGGCGATAAAGGTACAACTGAACTGGGCGATTCATTCAACCCGCATTTGTTGATAGCCGGCGCTATTGCAGTGCAGGCCACCGGGCATATCGTCGTTGTATTCAATGATGCTGAAACCAGCTTCATCTACCAACTCAACAGCAACGGTCAGGAAAGCAACTTCGGAAATCAGGGTCCGATTGAAGCACCCAACACCCGACTCGATAGGGTGTTGATTACCGACCGCGGTTTTGTCCTTGCCGGTTCCAGTGCAAGGAAGGCCCATATTCTAGGGCTTCTGCACGACGGCGAACTGGACCACAGTTTTGGCAGCCAAGGCGTTGTCGTATTGCCATTTACGACCAATGAAGACAGAAAAGTCGATGCGCTTGCCAAGGACCAGAATGGCCAAATCGTTGTCATAGGTGGCAGTTTCGGGATCCCGCGAGGGATGAACTTCGTAGCCGTTCTGCTTGCCAGCGGCCAACTTGATCCACAATTTAATGAAGGGAAACCTCTGGAAAGCGAAGCCAGCTACGGTAACTACACCAGTGGACTGGTCCAGCCCGATGGGAAAATTGTGGTATTGGCTCGCTACGGTAATGGCAGCATCGTCCGACTGCTGCGGTTCAATCCGAACAGTCAGCCGGACGCTACCTTCGGTATAGGAGGCATCGCGGAGGCGTGGCGAGACCCACAAGGAAGACCTGAGCACACCGAAATCAACCGGGTGGAGTGGGTGACGGTCAATAGCACATTGCAAAGCAGCGGTATCCTGCACACCTCGCGCGCATCCTTCATCGGGCGCCTGCTCAGCCAGTGACGCTAGCGGCTGAACTGCCAAGGCAGCTCAGCCGTGTTGCATCAAGCCTTGGGCTCCACCGGCAACCAGATCTCCACCGTGCCCGTGCCCTTGCGCCCATCAAAATCCGCGCTATAGCGCTCGAAATCCGCCCCCGCCACCTTGTAGCCCGAATGCGGCAACCACTCGAACATGATGCGCTCATAGGTCTGCTCCAGTGCCTGCACCGGGCCATAGTGCGGGAACACCGCGTAGTGGTGCGCAGGCAGTTCGACGGACTCGAAGTTGCTCGGCACATCGCCCTTGGACGGTACTTCCACCCCGGCCATGTAATCGAATTCACCGTGGCTGGGGTTATGGCAAACGCCGTAGGTCACCCCGCCGACGCGTTTCTTGATGTGTTTTACGCTTTCGTCGAACACACTCCACAACTTGGGGATATCGCCCACGGTGGCCTTCGAATAACGCCCTTGCACCCCGGCGATCACCAGGGCCTTGCCGTCTTCCATGCGCGGCTCTAACGGTTGTTTTGTCTGCTGATCCATCTGAACAGTCTCCTTCTTATGAGGGAACAAACCCGTATCGAGTATAGGGGCATATCCTTGCAGTACTCCATGCAGAAAATTTCCCGACACATCTGGACAACTGGCCATCATCGACCGTATTGTCTGCCCCGCAGGCCACCGCAGTGGCCGACGTCGCTCGGACGGTTCCGGGCGCTTACGTACTCTCGAGGCAACAATGGCAGACCTTGGTTCGCCGCGCCGCTTTGCGCGCATAGATCGACTCCCCCCTTACGTTTTCAATATCACTGCCGAGCTGAAGATGGCTGCGCGTCGGCGCGGCGAAGACATCATCGACTTGAGCATGGGTAACCCCGACGGCGCCACGCCTCCCCATATCGTGGAGAAGATGGTCACCGTCGCCCAACGGGAAGACACCCACGGCTACTCCACCTCCAAAGGCATTCCGCGTCTGCGCCGGGCGATTTCGCGCTGGTACAAGGATCGCTACGAAGTGGACATCGACCCCGAAACCGAAGCCATCGTGACCATCGGTTCCAAGGAAGGCCTGGCACATTTGATGCTGGCCACCCTGGACCAGGGCGACACGGTGCTGGTGCCCAACCCGAGCTACCCGATTCATATCTACGGTGCCGTGATTGCCGGCGCCCAGGTGCGTTCGGTGCCGCTGGTGCCTGGCGTGGACTTCTTCGCTGAGCTGGAACGGGCGATCCGCGGCTCGATCCCCAAGCCGAAGATGATGATCCTCGGCTTCCCGTCCAACCCCACCGCGCAGTGCGTGGAGCTGGATTTCTTCGAACGGGTGATCGCCCTGGCCAAGCAGTACGATGTGCTGGTGGTGCATGACCTGGCCTACGCCGACATCGTCTACGACGGCTGGAAAGCCCCGTCGATCATGCAGGTGCCGGGGGCCAAGGACATTGCGGTGGAGTTTTTCACCCTGTCCAAGAGCTACAACATGGCCGGCTGGCGCATCGGTTTCATGGTGGGCAACCCGGAACTGGTCAATGCCCTGGCGCGGATCAAGAGCTACCACGACTATGGCACCTTCACCCCGCTGCAAGTCGCCGCGATTGCCGCACTGGAAGGCGACCAACAGTGCGTGAAGGACATCGCCGAGCAGTACCGCCAGCGCCGCAACGTGCTGGTCAAGGGCCTGCATGAGCTGGGCTGGATGGTGGAGAATCCCAAGGCGTCAATGTACGTCTGGGCGAAGATTCCCGAGGCGTATGCCGCCATGGGTTCGCTGGAGTTTGCCAAGAAGCTGCTGCTGGAAGCGAAGGTCTGTGTGTCGCCGGGGATTGGGTTTGGCGAGTATGGGGATGATCATGTGCGCTTCGCGCTGATCGAGAACCAGGACCGGATTCGCCAGGCGGTGCGCGGGATTCGCGGGATGTTCCGGGCGGATGGGCTGGTCGCTAAAGCCTGACCCGTTCCACCTGAACAAATGTTGTCAAACTGTGGGAGGGGCTTGCCCCCTCCCACAGTTGATTGGGTTTTCACCCTTGCCTTGTAGTGTGTCGGTTAGACCACCAACGACAGCAACATGATAAAGATCAGTGCCACAACGGACAGGATGGTCTCCATTGCCGTCCAGGTCTTGAAGGTCTCGGCCACGGTCATGTTGAAGTACTGCTTCACCAGCCAGAACCCCGCATCGTTGACGTGAGACAGGATCAACGAACCCGCCCCCGTCGCCAACACCAGCAGCTCACGGTTAACCCCGGGAATCATCCCCACCACCGGCACTACGATGCCCGCGCCGGTAATGGTCGCCACGGTGGCCGAACCGGTCGCCACACGAATCACCGCCGCCACCAGCCACGCCAGCAGGATCGGGTTGATCTGTGCGTTCACCGCCATGTGGCCGATCACGTCACCCACGCCGCTGGTCACCAGCATCTGCTTGAAGCCACCACCGGCACCGATGATCAGGATGATCGCGGCGGTTGGCGCAAGGCTGGCGTCGAGCAGCTTGAGGATCTGCTTGGAATGGATGCCCTGGCGACTGCCAAAGGTGTACAGCGACAGCAGCAACGCCAGCAGCAAGGCGGTGATCGGGTGACCGATCATGTCCATCCAGTTGCGCACCACGTTGCCTTCGGCAAAGGCGATGTCGGCGAAGGTTTTGAGCAGCATCAGGAACACCGGCAGCAGCACGGTGACCAGGGTGATACTGAAGCTCGGCAGGTTTTTGTTCTCAGGCTCGCGGGCCAGTTGGTCGACCAGTTCCTGGGACGGGTTGCCCGGGATGTACTTGGCGATAAACGTACCGAAGATCGGGCCCGCGATGATGGCGGTCGGCAGCGCGACGATCAGGCCGTACAGGATGGTCTTGCCGATGTCGGCGCCAAACACCCCGATGGCCAGCAGCGGGCCCGGGTGCGGCGGTACCAGGCCGTGGACTGCCGAGAGGCCGGCGAGCAGCGGGATGCCGATCTTGATCAGCGACACGCCGGTGCGGCGCGCAACGATAAACACCAGCGGGATCAGCAGTACAAAGCCGATCTCGAAGAACAGCGGAATGCCCACCAGGAACGCGGCGAACATCATGGCCCACTGGACCTTGTCCTTGCCAAAGGCGCGGATCAGGGTCTGGGCGATCTGATCGGCACCGCCGGATTCGGCCATCATCTTGCCGAGCATGGTGCCCAGCGCGAGGATGATGCCGACAAAGCCAAGCACCCCGCCGAAACCGTCCTGGAACGCCTTGATGATCTTGTCCACCGGCATGCCCGAGGTCAGGCCAAGGAAGCCGGCCGCGATGATCAGCGCGATAAACGGGTGAACCTTGAAGCGGGTGATCAAGACGATCAGCCCGATGATGGTAACGACTGCATCTAACAGCAGGTACGACTCGTGGGACATGCCAAACATGGGGGGTCTCTCCTGTTTGTTGTTGTTATTAAAGCGGGTGTTGAATTTCCTGCCGGGGATAGCGCTATCTTTTCCGGCAAAAAATCAGTTGGATGGTTCAAAACCGTGTGTCAGCCACCAGGCGTTGGTCTGCCTGGCCAACTCCTCGACGCTGTCTTCGCTGGCGTTGAGGGCCAGGGTCAGCGGCTCGCCCTTGGGCGATTCAAGGGTGGCGAACTGGCTGTCGATGAGGCTGGCCGGCATGAAATGGCCGGGGCGATGGGACACGCGGTCGGCGGCGACTTCGCGGGTCAGCTCCAGGAATACAAAGCCCAGGCCCGGCGCGGCTTCGCGCAGGTGGTCGCGGTATTTCTTTTTCAGCGCGGAGCAGGTGAGTACCGGATGTTCACCGGCCTTGAGCGAACGGCGCAGTTCATCGCACAGGATGTCGAGCCAACCGGCGCGGTCGTCGTCGTTGAGGGGGTGGCCGGCGCTCATCTTTTCGATGTTCGCGGCGGGGTGAAAGCTGTCGCCTTCAATGGCGGTGGCACCGTTCAGGTGGCACAGGGCCTCGCTGACGCTGGTTTTGCCACAGCCGGCAACACCCATGATGACCAGGGCGGTAACAGGTTGACTCATGAAACACCTCAAGACGCAGATAGCGCTACCTTTGCACGCGGTGAGGCAAGTGCAAAAACAGGCTTTTCCCGCGCCGTCTTGTCATTTTTATGGAGTGACGCGTGCATCCGCTCCAATCATTTGAACCGGATCAGGCAACCCATAGTTCAATAATTTGCAGCCTTTTGGAGACAGCGCTACCTTAGTGCCTCGATTTTTGTTTGGCAAGCCGCCTGATGACCTCCAAGAACGATAAAAATACCCGCACCACCGGTCGCCCTACCCTTAACGAAGTTGCCCGCCTGGCCGGCGTCAGCCCGATTACCGCCTCCCGCGCGCTGCGCGGCATCAGCACCGTGGCCACCGAGTTGGTGGAAAAAGTCCAGCACGCCGCTGCCGAACTCAACTACGTGGTCAACCCCGCCGCCCGCGCCCTGGCTTCGGCCCAGAGCCATTCGGTGGTAGTCCTGGTGCCGTCGCTGTCCAACCTGCTGTTTATCGAAACCCTCGAAGCCATCCACCAAGTGCTGCGGCCCAAGGGCTTTGAAGTACTGATCGGCAACTCCCACTATTCGCGCGACGAAGAGGAAAACCTGCTGCGCAACTACATGGCCTATCAGCCTCGCGGACTGTTGTTGACCGGCTTCGATCGCACCGAAAGCGCCCGACGGATGGTCGAGGCCAGTAATGTGCCGTGTGTGTACATGATGGACCTGGACCCCAATGCCGGCGTGAACTGCGTGGGCTTCTCGCAGTTGGCGGCGGGTGAAACCGCGGCCGCACATTTGATCTCCCGTGGGCGCAAGCGCCTGGCGTATATCGGCGCGCAACTGGACCAACGCACCCTGCTGCGTGGTGAAGGCTTCCGCCGCGCGCTGCAACAGGCGGGCCTGTACGACCCGGCGCTGGAACTGCTGACACCACGCCCTTCCTCGGTGGGCCTGGGCGGCGAGCTGTTCCTGCAACTGCTGGCCACCCATCCGGATGTGGATGCGATCTTCTTCGGCAACGACGACCTGGCCCAGGGCGCGCTGCTGGAAGCCATGCGACACGGCATCAAAGTGCCAGAACGTGTCGCGGTGCTGGGCTTCAACGACTTGCCGGCGTCGTCCTTCATGGTGCCGCGCCTGAGCAGCATCAGTACCCCCAGGGAAGCGATCGGGCGGCGGGCGGCGGAGCATTTGTTGACGATCATGGCGGGCAACAGGATCGCCAAGCCGGTGGTGGACATGGGATTTGAGTTGCAGGTTCGCGAGAGCACGTAGTCCCTCCCACATTTTGACCCCGCCCGCTCGGAGGCATCGCCGTAGCTTCTCCCGCCTGCTAGATTGGCTGTTCTCCATCGCAAGGAAAGCACCATGGCACATTCACTGAAAATCCTGGGTCGCACGTCCTCCATCAACGTGCGCAAAGTGCTCTGGACCTGCCAGGAACTGGGCATCGACTACGTGCGCGAAGACTGGGGCATCGGCTTCCAGCCCACCCAGTCCGCCGAATTCCTCGCCCTGAACCCCAATGCCCAGATACCGGTGCTGATCGACGACCACGGCGTGCTGTGGGAGTCCAATACCATCTGTCGCTACCTGGTAGGGCTTTACCAGCGTCACGACCTGCTGCCCATCGAGCCCGCACCACGGGCCCGGGTCGAGCAGTGGATCGACTGGCAGGCCGTCGAGCTCAACCGTGCCTGGGGCGATGCTTTCACCGCCCTGGTACGCAATAACCCGGACGGCCTGGACGCGGCGCAGATTGAAGCCGCCGTGCAACGATGGAACGACAAGATGGGCATCCTCGAGCAACAACTGAGCAAAACCGGGGCCTTTGTTGCCGGCGATGAATTCACCCTCGCCGACATCCTCATCGGCCTCTCGGTGCACCGCTGGCAGATGACGCCCATGGCGCGCCCGGCCTACCCCGCCATTGCGGCCTACTACCAGCGCCTCGGCCAGCACCAGGGCTTCCAGCTCTTCGCCCTCGACGGGCATAACTAAGGACATGCCCGTGAAAGGACTCAACGTACTGCTCACCGGCGCCTGCGGCAGAATCGGCAAGACGTTTTTCGAAGCCTCGAAAGACCGCTACCGTTTCACCCTCACCGACCGCATCGCGCCTGATTTCGACCTGGGCGAACACCGCTTCGTGCACGCCGACCTCAGCGACAAAGCCAACCTCGCCAGCCTGCTCGAAGGCATCGATGTGATCGTGCACCTGTCGGGCATCCCCCACGCCAGCGCCACGTTCGACGAATTGCTGCCGAACAATATCCTCGCCACCACCTACCTGTTCGAAGCCGCCGTGGCGGCGGGTGTACAGCGCCTGGTGTTCGCCAGCAGCGCACAAACCATCGAAGGCTACCCGGTAGACCGGCAGATCACCCCAGGCATGCAGGTGATGCCGGCCAACCTGTATGGCGTGAGCAAATGCTACGGCGAAGCGCTGTGTGGCTACTACGCGGCGAAAACCCCGCTGTCGACGATTGCCCTGCGCATCGGCGCGTTCGAATTCGTTGAAACCCACGACCTGAACAACGCCCGCGACCTCAGCGCCTGGCTCAGCCCGCGGGATGCCGTGCAGCTGCTGCAGCGTGCAGTGGAGGCCGAGGGCGTGAAACACCTGATCGCCCATGGCATTTCCAATAACCGTTTCAAGCGCCTGGACCTGAGCGAAACCACGCGGGTGTTGGGTTACCATCCGCTGGACGATGCATTTCAGACCTTCGATATCCCCATCACTGACTGAGTTTTCCCCGCCATGCCTGCACTCCCTGCTACAGACGGCATCGACCCGATCCGCGCCGCCCATATCAGCGCGCGTATCGACCGCCTGCCCGCCGTCGCCACGGTCTGGCGCCTTGTAGCGCTGCTGTCGATCGGCGGCTTTTTCGAGCTGTATGACTTGTTCCAGACCGCCTACATCAGCCCCGGCCTGATCAGTGACGGGATTTTCCACACCGGCAGCGAGGGCGTGTTTGGTTTCTCCGACCAGGCGGCGTTCGCCTCGGCGACCTTCCTCGGCCTGTTCCTCGGCGCCAGCCTGCTCAGCCCCATCGCCGACCGCTTCGGGCGCCGGGCGATCTTCACCTTCGCGCTGATCTGGTACACCGTCGCCACGGTATTGATGGGCATTCAGACATCCGCGCTGGGCATTATCGGCATGCGTTTCCTGGTGGGTATCGGCCTGGGCATCGAGCTGGTGACCATCGACGCGTATCTGTCTGAACTGGTGCCCAAGCGCATGCGCAGTTCGGCGTTCGCCTTTGCGTTTTTCATCCAGTTCCTGTCGGTGCCGGCCGTGGCATTGATGTCATGGTGGCTGGTGCCCCAGGCGCCGTTCGGGGTGTCTGGCTGGCGCTGGGTGGTGCTGAGCAGTGCGGTGTTCGCGCTGTTTATCTGGCAACTGCGCAAGCGCCTGCCGGAATCACCGCGCTGGCTGGCGCAGAAAGGTCGCTTCGAAGAAGCCGGCAGGATCATGGACACCCTGGAGGCGCGCTGCCGGAAAGACCATGGCAAACCGCTGGATGAACCCGAACCCGAAGCCGTCAGCGTGCAAGGCAGTGGCCGTTTTGCCGACATCTGGCAACCGCCGTACCGCCGCCGCGCGTTGATGCTGATTGTGTTCCATGTGTTCCAGGCCATCGGCTTCTTTGGTTTCGGCAACTGGTTGCCGGCGCTGCTTTCGGGCCAGGGTGTCAGCGTGACCCACAGCTTGCTGTACGCCTTTATCATCACCCTCGCCTACCCGCTGGGGCCGTTGCTGTTTGTGAAGGTGGCCAATCGCTTTGAAAACAAATGGCAGATCGTCGGCTCCGCCATGGGTGCGGTGATCTTCGGCAGCCTGTTCGCGTTGCAGACCACGGCGGTGGGGCTGGTGATCTGCGGGGTGATGATCACCTTCTGCAACGCCTGGCTGAGCTTCAGTTACCACTCCTACCAGAGCGAGCTGTTCCCGACCAATATCCGCGCGCGGGCGGTGGGGTTCTGCTATTCGTTCAGCCGCTTGTCGACGGTGTTCAGCAGCCTGTTGATCGGTTTTATCCTCGAACACCTGGGCACACCCGGTGTGTTGGCGTTTATTGCCAGCAGCATGCTGATCGTGATGATCACCATCAGTTGGTTCGGCCCGCGTACGCGCAACCTGGCCTTGGAACATATCGCCCATTGACGGCAACGGTTGGCCGCCTGCGGGACAATGTTTGCCGCGGCGGCCAGGCCAAATCCAGTCAAACCGGGGTTATCGGACCCGGCATGTTATTTGCTCCCGCTATGGCACCGAACATTTTCCCAGGTGACCGATCATGCTGGTTAACAACAACCCCCAAGCCGTGTCGACCCTTCAAAAGATCACGCGTCCCGACATGGACCCGGCCAACGCCGCCGCCAGCACGCTGTACAGCGGTGCCCTGCAAGTGGCGCAGCAAAACGTGACCCTGCCGGCCGCGCAGAAGGATCTGGACAAGGCCGGCGATCGCATCGACGAAGCTTTCGCCAAGACCCGCGTGCAGTTGCAGGCCAGCACAGCGGCCACCACGGCGACGACGGATGTCCCCGCCACCGGCTCCACCACCAGCTCCGCCCGCGCAGACTTCACCGATTACATGAGCAAAACCCCGGCCGAGCGTATCCGTGAGCAATTGCTCAAGGAACAAGGGTTGACCGAGGCGGATGTGCAGAACATGTCGCAGGAAAAGCAGGACGCCATTTCCAAGCAAGTGGCCGAGCGTTTGAAGCAGCAGCAAGAGCAGCAGGTAGGGGCGAAGACCACTGAACCGCAAGCGCAGACAGTGAAAGAAACCCTGGCGGCGATCTAAGCCACAGGTGGGACGCCGAGCGTCCCTGGCGGCATTCCCACGCGGGTGCGTGGGAATGATCATTAACTCAGTGACCGAACAGGCCTGTCTCGGTTTTCTTGGCTTTCTTGTCGGCGCGTTTTTCGTCGGCGGTCTTTGCCGGTTTCTTCTTCGCGGCTTTCTTTGAATCCATACCTTTGGCCATGATGCATGCTCCACTTACAGGGGATGTAACACTGGGTATACCACCTATTGCCGCACAGAAGGCGCTTATAATCCCCGGCCCTTGATTATGTTGCCCAAACACCATGCCCGAACTGCACATCGCCCCCCTGGCTGAGCCGCTGTGGCCGCTGCTGAACAAGTTTTATCGCCGTCATGACTCCCCGATGAAGGCGCTCAAGGGCGGGCGTTTGTGGGTAGCGCGCGACAGCGAGATTGTCGCCGGCCTGTGCCTGACACCCGTGGTCGGCGGACAGTGGTTGACCGGCGTGTTTGTCGACCCGGCGTATCGCGGCCAGGGGTTGGCGGGGCGATTGATAGCCGCGGCGGCGGCCGAGGTGCAAGGCACGCTGTGGTTGTTGTGCCATCCGGACCTGGAAGGTTTGTATCAGCGCATGGGTTTCACCCAGGACACGCTATTGCCGCAATCCCTCAGCGAGCGGCTGGTGCGCTACAAGCGCAACAAACCGATGATCGCCATGGGCTTAGATCGTTTAGTGAGGTCGTCCTCGGATAATGTGTGATCGCCCCGTATGGGCCCCATGCTAGCCTCGGTGACACAGTGGCCCACTTTTCGGATGATCATGAAAGCGACCTTTGCAGCTCTGTCCCTTACCGCCCTCCTCGTTCCCACGTTCAGCCAGGCCGCCGACGCACCGATCAGCGCCCAGCAATACGCCAGCGTGTTGGCCGGCAATTGGCGCGACCCGGCCAACAGCGCCCGCGACGGCTATCGCCACCCGCAGCAGACCTTGGAATTCTTTGGCCTGGGCGCCAGGCAGACGGTGATCGAAATTACCCCAGGGGGCGGTTGGTACAGCGAACTGCTGGCGCCGTTGCTCAAGGATCACGGGCATTACATCGCCGCCGTGCAAGCGCCAAGCAGCAGCGCCTATGCGCGCACGTCCGAAGAGAACCTGAAAAACAAATTCGCCGCCGACCCGACGCGCTATGCCAAGGCAGACGTGGTCGAGTTCGACCCCAAGGCACCGGTGTTCGGCAAACCTGCTTCGGCGGATGCCGTGCTGACGTTCCGCAATGTGCATAACTGGGTGCTGGCCGATACCGCCGAGGCCACGTTCCGCGCGTTCTACACGGTGTTGAAACCGGGCGGCGTGCTGGGCGTGGAAGATCACCGGGCCAAGGACGGGGCCGCGCTGGAGGCGATCAAGGACAGCGGTTACCTGACCACCGCCCAGGTGGTGAAACTGGCCACCGATGCGGGGTTCAAGCTGGCAGGCCAGAGCGAGGTCAACGCCAACCCGAAGGACACCAAGGATTATCCCGCCGGCGTGTGGACGTTGCCGCCGACCTTGAAGCTGGGGGAGCAGGATAAGGCGAAGTATGTGGCGATTGGCGAGTCGGACCGGATGACGTTGCGGTTCGTCAAACCGGCCAAATAACCTGGTCCCTCCCAGATTTTGTTCTCAACGGGCCGGCGATTACTCGTCAGCGGTTGGGTCCATGTCGGGAAACATCACTTCAATAAAGCCGAACTTGCTGAAGTCGGTAATGCGCGAGGGGTACAGCCGGCCGATCAGGTGATCGCATTCATGCTGCACCACCCGCGCGTGGAAGCCATCGGCAAAACGGACGATCGGCTCGCCCTTCGGATCAAACCCCTCGTAGCGAATCTGCTGGTAACGGTCCACCGCACCACGCAGTCCGGGCACCGACAGGCAGCCTTCATAGCCTTCTTCCAGCACCGGGCTGAGCGGCGTGATCAACGGGTTGATCAGGATGGTCTGCGGCACCGGCGGCGCATCCGGGTAGCGCTCGCTGGCTTCGAACCCAAAGATCACCAGTTGCAGGTCGACGCCAATCTGCGGCGCGGCCAGGCCGACGCCGCCCACGTGCTCCATGGTCTGGAACATGTCGTCGATCAATTGCCACAGCTCGGGGCTGTCGAACATTTCCGGCGGTACCGGCGGGGCGATACGCAGCAGGCGTTCATCGCCCATTTTCAGGATTTCACGGATCATCGATCAGACTTCATCGGTAGTGGGTTTGGAGTGGTCGCGGCCGAGGCCGGAGACATGTTGTTTTTCGTGCGCGGGCGCGGGCTCATCGAAATCCTTTGCGCCTGGCTCCTTGCCTTCGGCCGACATGTGCTCGATCACGGCATTCATCTCCGCCCCCAGCAACAGCACGGCGGCGGAAATGTAGAAGTACAGGAGCAACACGATGATCGCACCGATGCTGCCATACATGGCGTTGTAGTCGGCGAAGGTTTTGACGTAGTAGCCAAAACCGAGGGAGGCGACGATCCACACCACCACCGCGAGTACCGAACCCGGGGTAATAAAGCGAAACTTCTGCTCGACGTCCGGCATCACGTAATACATGAGGGCCACGGCAAACATCAGCAGGATCACGATCAGCGGCCATCGCACGATGGTCCACAAGGTCACCACGAATTCCTGCATGCCGATCTGGCCGGCCAGCCATTCCATCACCTGCGGACCGAGCACCATCAACGCGGCAGCGGCCAGCAGCATGCCGGCGATGCCGATGGTGTAGAAAACCGACAGCGGAAAACGCTTCCAGATCGGCCGGCCTTCCACGACGTCGTACGCGGCGTTCATGGCGCTCATCATCAGGCGCACGCCAGCGGAGGCGGTCCACAGGGCAATCACGATACCCACCGAGAGCAGGCCGCCCTTGGATTGCTGCAACTGGTCGATCACCGGGTTGACCTGCTCCAGGGCCTGGGGCGGCAGCACCAGTTCCGATTGCAGGCGCAGCCAGGTGAAAAAGTCCGGCAGGTGCAGGAAACCGATCAGGGCGATAAGGAACAGCAGGAAGGGAAACAACGAGAACAGCATCTGGTAGGCCAGTGCCGAGGCGTAGGTGGACATCTCGTCATCGACGAATTCCTTGACGGTGCGCACCAGCACTGTGTGGAGCTTGAGACCATCGAGAACCGGAAAAATCATAGCGTCTCCTTTCGCCGCAAAAAGGGGGGTCATGGGCGACTCAGGGGCCGTTTTCTACATCAAGGTAGCCTATTTGGCGACCTTGAAACAATTTCGAAACTTTAATCACTGCATGTGACATAAAAACGGCCATCCGTGGATGGCCGTCCGGCTGCACGATGGCAGTCTTACTTGGTCGCTTTTTTCACCGCGTCCTTGGTGTCGCCCACGGCTTTTTCAACCTGGCCTTTCTTTTCCTGCACGACGCCTTCAGCGCGCAGTTTGTCGTTGCCGGTGACTTTGCCGACGCCTTGCTTGATGTTACCGACGGCTTCGTCTTTCAAACCTTTTGCCTTATCCGCTGTGCTGCCCATGGTATTTCTCCGAAAGAACAATCAAAGGGTTTTGGTCATTACGTAGAGATTGACCCGAGGCCGTTCGGCAGAGTTTCAATTATTTTTCGGTGAACATTTCATCGCCAACGACAGGTTTGGCTTTATGTTTTGCAGCCAACCCACGAGAATGCCCGGCACATTCAGGCTCCAACGCTGAATAACAGATCCCGTAGGAAGGTTATGAAACTCAATAAAGCACAGGCCATCGCCCGCAGAAACCAGGAACTGGGCGGTGCCGTACTCGGCGTCAACAACTGCCACTTCACCGACCTGGACCGCAAACGCAACATCTGGTGGTTCGATCTGCCGGTGGGGCGTATTGCCGTCGGCCAGTACGAGTGGATTCACCTGTTGATGCACAACGCCGAGACCGACCAGCTGCTGCACCTGAAGGTGCCGACCGTGTTCCTGCGTGAAAAGCTCGAGGGGCTGGTGGTGCGCAACGCGGGCAAGCGCAAGCCGGAGATTACCCTGGAGCTGAGCGCGGATAAGGATTCGTTCTTGAAGGATGTGCGGCCGGCGGGTGCGGGTGTGAGCTTCGCGCAGTTCGCCGTGTAAGAACGCGGTCAAAAAAATGTGGGAGGGGGCAAGCCCCTCCCATATTTGGATTGGATTACTTTTTAAGACCGAGTTTCTTCAGTTCTTCATCGCGCAACTCGCGGCGCAGGATCTTGCCCACGTTGGTGGTCGGCAACGCATCGCGGAACTCCACGGCCTTGGGCACCTTGTAGCCGGTGACGTTGGCGCGCATGTGCTCCATGACCTGCTCCTTGGTCAGGGTGGCGCCCGGCTTGACCACGATGAAGAGCTTGATGTGTTCCCCGGATTTTTCATCCGGCACACCGATGGCCGCGCACTGCAGTACGCCCGGCAGGCCCGCCAGCACGTCCTCCAGCTCGTTGGGGTACACGTTGAAACCGGAGACCAGGATCATGTCCTTCTTGCGATCGACGATGCGCATGTAGCCATCCGGCTGGATGATCGCGATGTCGCCGGTCTTCAGCCAGCCTTCGCTGTCGAGCATCTCGGCGGTGGCGTCTTCACGCTGCCAGTAGCCCTTCATCACCTGCGGGCCCTTGACGCACAGTTCGCCGACTTCACCCAGGGCCAGCTCGACACCGTCGTCGGTGATGACCTTGCACAGGGTCGACGGCACCGGAATGCCGATGGTACCGATCTGGATATGCTGGATCGGGTTCACCGTGGCCACCGGGCTGGTTTCGGTCATGCCGTAGCCTTCGCAGATGCCGCAACCGGTCACCGCTTTCCAACGCTCGGCCGCCGCCAGTTGCAGGGCCATGCCGCCCGACAGGGTGACCTTCAGCGCGGAGAAGTCCAGCTTGCGGAAGGCTTCGTTGTTGCACAGCGCCACGAACAGAGTGTTCAGGCCGACAAAGCCGCTGAACTTCCACTTCGACAGTTCCTTGACCATCGCCGGCAGGTCGCGCGGGTTGCTGATCAGGATGTTGTGGTTGCCGATCAGCATCATCGCCATGCAATGAAAGGTGAACGCATAGATGTGGTACAGCGGCAGCGGCGTGATCAGGATCTCGCAACCTTCATTGAGGTTGGAGCCCATCAGCGCCTTGCATTGCAACATGTTGGCGACCAGGTTGCGGTGGGTGAGCATCGCGCCCTTGGCCACGCCGGTGGTGCCACCGGTGTATTGCAATACGGCCACATCGCCGCTGGCCGGGCAGACTTCGTTGACCGCTTGCCCCTGGCCCTTGGCGAGTACGTCGTTGAACTTGATCGCCTTGGGCAAGTGATAGGCCGGGACCATTTTCTTCACGTACTTGATGACGCTGTTGATCAGCAGGCGCTTGAGCGGCGGCAGCAGGTCGGCGACTTCGGTGACGATCACATGCTTGACGGCGGTCTTGGGCACGACCTTTTCCGCCAGGTGGGCCATGTTGGCCAGGCAGACCAGCGCCTTGGCGCCGGAATCATTGAATTGGTGTTCCATTTCCCGCGCGGTGTACAGCGGGTTGGTGTTGACCACGATCAGGCCGGCACGGATGGCGCCGAACACGGCGACCGGGTATTGCAGGACGTTGGGCAACTGCACGGCAATGCGATCGCCGGGCTTCAAGTCGGTATGCTGTTGCAGGTACGCAGCGAAGGCGCCGGACAGTTCGTACAATTCACCGTAGGTGATCGTCTTGCCCAGGTTGCTGAAGGCCGGTTTGTTGGCGAAGCGCTGGCAGGACTGCTTCAATACCGCCTGAATATTCGGATACTCGTCTGGATTGATTTCTGCAGCAATCCCGGCGGGGTACTTATCCTTCCAAAAGTCTTCGTGCATGGAAGCCCACTCCTCAGCGACGCGAATTCATCATCGCATTTGATGCGATTATTATTGGTGTATGTTTTTTTTTGGTGAATCTGGCGCTTTCAAGCAGGCCTAGACGTCACAAAGCGCGCCGAGAGTAGCAGCTTTGCCAAGGGCCGACTAGAGCCTAAAGAGGGCCCCGCAGTCATAATCACGACTGTCCTACAATATTTGGTCACACTTTAAACAGAAGTGAAATACGTTGATGAAAGGCTCTGGAATAAGGCCTTCAGGACGACACACGATAAATGTGGGAGGGGGCAAGCCGAATCGTCGCACCGCGACTCCCACATTTTTACCGAATCCACATCAGGCGATGTCGCGTAGTTCCCTGCGCAGGATCTTCCCTACCGGCGTCATCGGTAACGAGTCGCGCAAGACAATGTGCTTGGGCACCTTGTAACCCGTGAAGTTGGTCTTGCAGTACGCCTTCAACTCCTCAAGGCTCACCCCTTCTGCGCGCGCCACCACGAACAGTTTCACCGCCTCCCCCGTGCGCTCGTCCGGCACGCCGATCACCGCGCAGTTGGCCACGGCCGGATGGGCCATCACCACGTCCTCGATTTCGTTGGGGTACACATTGAAACCCGAGACGATGATCAAATCCTTCTTGCGGTCGACAATGCGCACAAACCCATCTTCGTCGATCACCGCGATGTCACCGGTCTTCAGCCAGCCTTCGGCGTCCAGGGCCTCTGCGGTGGCGGCCGGTTGCTGCCAGTAGCCCTTCATCACCTGCGGGCCCTTGATACACAACTCACCGCGCTCGCCCAGGGGCAGCTCGGTGCCTTCGTCATCAATGACCTTCATCGCCGTGGCGGGCACCGGGATGCCCACGGTACCCAGGCGTGATTTGTTGCCGTAGGGGTTGGTGCTGGCCACCGGTGAGGTTTCCGTCAGGCCATAGCCCTCGCCGATCGAGCAACCGGTGATCTGCTCCCAGCGTTCGGCCGTGGCCTTGATCAGGGCCGTACCACCGGAGTTGGTGAGCTTGAGGTGGGAGAAATCCAGGTTCTTGAACTCCGGGTGGTCCATCAACGCCACAAACAGCGTGTTGAGCCCCAGAAGCCCGGTAAAGCGCCACTTTTTCAGCTCCTTGATAAACCCGCCGATGTCCCTGGGGTTGGTGATCAGTACGTTGTGGTTACCCGAGACCATCATGCACATGCAGTTCGCGGTGAAGGCATAGATATGGTACAGCGGCAGCGGCGCGATCATCACCTCCTGCCCTTCCTTGATCAGCGGGTGGCCGTCATCGCCGGTCTGGGACATGCAGGCGCGCACCTGTTGCATGTTCGCCACCAGGTTGCCATGGGTGAGCATCGCCCCCTTGGCCAGGCCGGTGGTGCCGCCGGTGTATTGCAGCACGGCAATATCGTCCAGGTTCACCGGATGGCGCGTCACGCCGAGGCCCGCGCCCATGCGCAGGGCGCGCTTGAACGACACCGCACGCGGCAGGTGGTAGGCCGGGACCATCTTCTTGACCTTGTCGACCACGGTGTTGACCAGCCAGCCTCTGGCGGCGGGCATGAAGTCGCCCATCCTGGCTTCGATCAGGTAGTCGATCTCGGTGTCGGTGCACACGTCCTGCACCCGCGAACCGAACAGGTTGAGGTAGACCAGGGCACGCACGCCGGCGTCCTTGAACTGGTGGCGCATCTCGCGCGGGGTGTAGAGCGGGTTGGTGTTGACCACGATCAGCCCGGCGCGCAGTGCGCCGAACACGGCAATCGGGTAGTGCAGCACGTTGGGCATCTGTACGGCGATGCGCTCGCCGGGCTTGAGGTCGGTGTGCTGCTGCAGGTAGCCGGCGAACGCCGCACTCTGGCGCTCAAGCTCGGCGTAGGTCAGGGTGACGCCCATGTTGCTGAATGCCGGACGGTCGGCAAAGGCCTTGCACGAGCGCTCGAAGACTTCGATTACCGACTTGTAGGCCGACAGGTCGATGTCATTGGGAACGCCCGCCGCGCGTTTGTCATTCCAGAAATCAGGTTGCATTATTCTTGTCCCCTTACCTGAAGGTGTCCGGCCGCTTTTATAGAAAGCGGAGCTTGGGGGACGTTAGCAGCTATGGCCAAACAGGCAAATACAGCAAATTGCGTCATTGATTGTATGAATCTTGTCCCTGATGCGCAGGCAGATACCCCGTCGCCTGACAGATGAGCTATACACTGCAACAACGTCGAGCAGACCTTGAGCAGACCTTGAGAAAGGGAACCCCATGAACCACAGCACCTTCTGGCTGACCGCGAATGACCGCAGCCGCCTGTACGTCAATCATTGGATGCCCGACGGCCCGGCCAAGGCGGTGGTCATGCTGTCCCACGGCATGGCGGAGCACAGCGGGCGCTATGCGCGGCTGGCCGAAGCCTTGTGCAGTGCAGGCTATGGCGTGTATGCGCCGGACCAGCGTGGCCACGGCCGCACCGCCGACGAAGGTACGCTGGGCCTGTATGCCGAAAAGGACGGCTGGAACAAAGTGGTGGGCGACCTGGCCAGCCTCAACCAGCACATCGGCCAGCAGCATCCGGGGCTGCCGATCATTTTGCTCGGCCACAGCATGGGCAGCTATATCGCCCAGGCCTACCTGCTGCACCACAGCGCCAGCCTGCATGGAGCGATTCTCAGCGGTTCGAATTTCCAGCCGGTGGCGCTGTACCGCGCCGCACGGCTGATCGCTCGCGCCGAACGCCTGCGCCAGGGTGTCCGTGGGCGCAGTGCGTTGATCGAGTTCCTGTCCTTCGGCTCGTTCAACAAGGCATTCAGGCCCAACCGCACCGCGTTCGACTGGCTCAGCCGTGACCCGAACGAAGTCGACAAATACATCAACGATCCACTCTGCGGTTTCCGCTGTACCAACCAACTATGGATCGATCTGCTCGGCGGCTTGCAGCAAATCAGCAAAGCGTCCAATCTCGCCCAGATCGATCCGGGCCTGCCGATCCTGGTGATGGGCGGCGAATGTGATCCGGTCAGTGAGGGCAAGCGTCTCAAAAGCCTGGCCCATGCCCTGCGTGAGGCCGGCAGCCAGCACCTGCAACTGAATATCTACCAGCAGGCACGTCACGAAGTGTTCAACGAAACCAATCGCGACGAAGTCACCGCCGATGTGCTGAGGTGGCTCGACCAGGCCCTGACCTTGCGCAGGCCGGCCCACTGCGAATAAATTTACGTTTAAAATCAGATAGTTAAATTACCGATTAGCCACAGGATGCACCTTTAGATGACCCAGGTAACCAACACCCCGTACGAAGCCCTTGAAGTCGGCCAGACCGCCAGCTACAGCAAGACCGTCGAAGAGCGTGATATCCAGCTGTTTGCCGCCATGTCCGGCGACCACAACCCGGTGCACCTGGATGCCGAATACGCCAAGGCGACCATGTTCAAGGAGCGTATCGCCCACGGAATGTTCAGCGGCGCCCTGATCAGCGCAGCCGTTGCGTGTGAGCTGCCCGGGCCGGGCACTATCTATATCGGCCAGCAGATGACCTTCCAGAAGCCGGTGAAAATCGGCGATACCCTGACCGTGCGCCTGGAAATCCTCGAGAAGCTGCCGAAGTTTCGCGTACGTATTGCCACCCGTGTGTTCAACCAGCGCGATGAGCTGGTCGTGGATGGCGAGGCGGAAATTCTTGCACCACGCAAGCAGCAGGTCGTGACCTTGACCGAGCTGCCGCCGATCAGCATTGGCTGAGTACGGTTTTCAAGGCCAACACCCTGCAAATGTGGGAGGGGGCTTGCCCCCGATGGCGGTGTGTCAGTCATTGAAATATCGACTGATCCACCGCTATCGGGCGCAAGCCCCCTCCCACATGTGTTACACAGCAGCGCTTAGGACTGAGCGCGAGCCTGGTTACGCAGGGCTTTTACTTGGTCGTGATTGCGTTGCACGCCGTGGTACTGACGCTCAACCAGGTCACGAATGCCCAGCAGGTTGTGCTTGTTGATCTTCTCGATGGCTTCTTTGTAAGCCTTCAGTGCGTGGTCTTCGCCGCGCTCGGCTTCGTTCAGCACAGCCTCTTCGTCCTTACCGGTCAGCATCGACTTCACGTCGACCCAGCCACGGTGCAGGGCGCCGGCTACGCTACCGGAGTCTTCCGGATCACCGCCCAGGGCACGCACGGCGGTCTTCAATTCGGCGGCAGCGGTAGCGCAGTCAGCGGAACGCTTGGCAAACAGCGCCTTGAGTTCCGGATGCTTGATGTCTTCTGCGCATTCCTTGAAGCCTTTCTGGCCGTCGATGCTGGTCTCGATCAGGTCGTTCAGTACGGAGATCGATTCTTTGTTGATGTCAGTCATTTTTCAATTCCTTAGGCAGGTGAAGAAGGGTTGTCTTAATGATTGCAGCGCTCGTGCCAGGTTTTGAAAAATTACTTTTATGTTTATTTTCAATAACTTAAAAATATTTGAACCATCTGTATGTACGTTATTTGCATGATCTGTCATTTGGCCTTCATGCAGAATGCCTGTATTTTCGAAGACCTCGCCTCACTTCACATGAAGCCCATGAATCCCGAAAAACTCGAACTGCTGATCACCCGCGAAATGCCCTTCGGCAAGTACAAGGGTCGGATCATCGCCGACCTGCCGGGTCCCTACCTGAACTGGTTCGCCCGCGAGGGCTTTCCCCACGGCGAACTGGGCGGGTTGCTGGCATTGATGCAGGAAATCGACCACAACGGCTTGTCCGAATTGTTGGAACCGCTGCGCGTTAAACACGGCAAACCCGCCCCCCGCCATTAAGAGACTCGCCATGCCAAGGAATGCCGACAACGAACCTCACTGGCAGGCCATCGCCCAGCGCTATGCGCTGGAGCCCGGCCCGATCAACCTGGAGAACGGCTACTTCGGGCGTATGAGCCGCGAGGTGCAGGCGCAGTACCTGGAGCATGTGGCGTTTATCAACCGCAGCAACTCGCTGTATGTGCGCCAGCGCTTCGAGCAAGGTGAAAATGTCGAGATCCGTCGCCAACTGGCGGGCCTGATCGACGTCGACCCCGAGGCAGTCGCCTTTACCCGCAACGCCACCGAAGCCTTGCAGTCGCTGATCCGCAACTACAACCGCCTGCAACCCGGCGATCAGGTGCTGATCAGCGACCTGGAATACGACACCGTCAAAGGTGCGATGCGCTGGTTGGCGGGTGTTCGCGGTGTAGAAGTGATCGAGTTGTCCCACACTCATCCGGCCAGTTTCGACAGCCTGGTGCAGACCTATCGCGATGCGTTCGCCCGGTACCCGCGCCTGAAGCTGATGGCACTCACCCATGTGACCCACCGCACCGGCCTGGTGATGCCCGTAGAGGCCATCGCCAAGGCCGCGCGTGAGCATGCCATCGACGTGATCCTCGACGGCGCCCATGCACTGGGCCAGATCGAGTTCAACCTCGCCGAACTGGGCATTGCGTTCGCCGGCTTCAACCTGCACAAATGGATCGGCGCGCCGCTGACCCTGGGGTTCCTCTATATCGCCCCCGAATGCCTGGCTGATATTGATCCGGACATGGGCGAGTTCCACTACCCCGCCACCGACGTGCGTGCGCGTACGTCGTACAGCACGCCGAATTTCCCCGCGTTAATGACGTTGCCGTTGGTGCTTGAAGAACATCGCGCCATGGGCGGCGCGGCGGCCAAGGGTGCGCGTGTCAGTTACCTGCGGGATGTATGGGTGAGCCAGGTGCGACCGTTGCCGGGGATCGAGGTGCTGACGCCGGATGATCCCCGGCTGTATTGCGGGATCACGGCATTCAAGTTCAGCGGGCGGGATCAGCAGGTGATGGTGGATCGCATGCTCAACGACTATGGGCTGTTCACTACTACGCGCACCGGTACGGCGTTTGGTACCTGTATCCGCGTGACACCGGGGTTGGTGACGTCGGCGGAGGACATCAATGTCCTGGTCAATGCCATTACCGAGCTAAGCAGAGATTAAAGGTGGGCCTCAGGTTTTTACCGGCAAAAAAAAGCGGTACACCGACCAAGTGCACCGCAAAAATGCCGTTAAGCACAGCAACAACGATTCGATGAATCAGATCAATCCAGCAGCGCCAGCGCCTGCGCGGTGACTTCCTGGATGCGGGCCCAATCGCCGTTCTTGACCCACTCCGGGTCAAGCATCCAGCTACCGCCCACGCACATCACGTTTTTCAACGCCATGTAGCTTTTGATATTGGCCGGGCCGACGCCGCCGGTCGGGCAGAATTTCACTTCGCCGAACGGGCCGCCCAGGGCCTTGATCGCGGCAACACCGCCGCTGACTTCAGCCGGGAACAGTTTGAAGCGACGGTAGCCCAGGCCGTAGCCTTCCATGATGCCGGAGGCGTTGCTGATGCCTGGCAGCAGCGGGATCGGGCTGTGCACCGAGGCTTCCAGCAGGTCACGGGTAATGCCGGGGGTGACGATAAATTGCGAACCGGCGACTTCAGCCGCTTCAAGCATGTGGCGGTCGAGTACGGTGCCGGCGCCGGTGCACAGTTCAGGCCGCTGCTCACGCAGCACCTGAATGGCCTTGAGGCCGAACTCGGAACGCAAGGTCACTTCCAATGCGGTCAAACCACCGGCTGCCAGGGCATCGGCCAGCGGCAGGATGTCCTGCTCGCGAGCGATGGTGATCACCGGCAGGATCCGCGCCTTGGCGCAGAGGCTGTCGATCAAGGCAACTTTATCCGCCATGGACACGGTCGGTTGAGGGCTTTTCATAGCGGCTGATCCTTGGCTCATGGGCACCAGTAAATCTCTAAAGTAGGTTGCAAAAACGCGCGAATCGGCATGGCAGCAACGTCGTCACTGGCCAGCGCGGCGCTCAAGGTGGTCAATTTCGAACTGCCGGAAATCGACAGCGCGGTGTGGTGGGCCGTGGCCAGCAATGCGCGACTCATGGTCAGGCGCTGGTGCGGCACGGTCGGCGCCAGCATCGGCCAGCAACGGCGGGTACCGTCGGCCTGCAGTGCAGCGGCGAGGTTCGGGCTGTTGGGAAACAGCGATGCGGTGTGGCCGTCATCGCCCATGCCCAGCACCAGCACATCAATGGCCGGCAGCTCGGCCAGCAGGCGATCGGCCTGCTCGGCAGCGTCTTCAAGGTTGGCGGCGGCGCTGTACAGGCTGAGGAACCTGGCCTTGGCCGCCGGGCCTTGCAACAGGTGCTGCTTCAACAGGCCGGCATTGCTGTCGGCGTGTTCCACCGGCACCCAGCGCTCATCGGCCAGGGTGATGGTGACCTTGGACCAGTCCAGGCCTTGCTTGGCCAGGTTCTGGAAAAACGCCACGGGGCTGCGGCCACCGGACACCACCAGGGTCGCCTCGCCACGGGCACTGATGGCCGCGCGCAGTTGTTCGGCCACGTCGTTGGCCAGGCCGTCCGCCAGCAGCACAGGCGTGCGGTACTCGTGGGCAGTCACGCCCCGAGGCAGTTTCAATTCAGATATCGCCATACCAAGACCTCCCATCCCGCGTGATCAGTGCAATCGAGCTCATCGGCCCCCAGGACCCCGCCGCATACGGCTTGGGCGCATCACCGGATTTTTTCCACCCGGCGATCAACTGGTCACACCACTTCCACGCGGCTTCGATTTCATCTTTGCGAACAAACAGGTTCTGATTGCCGCGCATCACTTCCAACAGCAAACGCTCGTAGGCATCGGGGATGCGCGCGCTGCGATAGGTATCGGAAAAATTCAGTTGCAATGGCCCGCTGCGCAGTTGCATGCCCTTGTCCAGGCCCTGCTCCTTGGTCATCACGCGCAAGGAAATGCCTTCGTCCGGCTGCAGGCGGATGATCAACTTGTTGCTGATCTGCAAGCGCTGCTCGGGGGCGAAGATGTAATGAGACGGTTCCTTGAAGTGAATGACGATCTGCGACAGCTTCTGCGGCATACGCTTGCCGGTACGCAGGTAGAACGGCACCCCGGCCCAACGCCAGTTACGGATATCGGCCCGCAGCGCGACGAAGGTTTCGGTGTCGCTCTGGGTGTTGGAATTCTCTTCTTCCAGGTAACCCGGCACCGGCTTGCCGGCGCTGTAGCCGGCGATGTACTGGCCACGCACCACTTGAGTGGTAAGGCCATCCGGGCTGATCGGCGCCAGGGCCTTGAGCACCTTGACCTTCTCGTCACGGATGCTGTCGGCGGACAGGTCGGCCGGCGGGTCCATGGCGATCAGGCAAAGCAGCTGCAGCAAGTGGTTCTGGATCATGTCGCGCAGCTGGCCAGCCTTGTCGAAATAGCCCCAACGGCCTTCGATACCGACCTGTTCGGCCACGGTGATTTCCACGTGGGAGATGTAGTTCTGGTTCCACTGGGTTTCGAACAGGCTATTGGCGAAACGCAGGGCGATCAGGTTCTGGACGGTCTCTTTGCCCAGGTAGTGGTCGATACGGTAGGTGCGGTTTTCCGGGAAGAACTGCGCCACGGCATCGTTGACCTTGCGCGAGGATTCCAGGTCCGAACCGATGGGTTTCTCCAGCACGACGCGGGTGTTTTCCGCCAGGCCGACCTTGGACAGGTTCTCGCAGATCGCACCGTACACCGCCGCAGGCGTGGCGAAGTAGGCAATCAGGCGTTGCTCGGTGCCGGCCTTTTCCGCCAGGGCCACGTAGTCATCGGCTTTCATGAAGTCGACGTGGACATAGGTCAGGCGCGCCAGGAAGCGCTGGGCGATGCTCTCGTCCAGTTCCTTGCCGACGTATTTACGCAATTCTTTTTCGATATGGGCCAGGTGTTGCTGCTCGGAACCGGCTTCCCGGGCCAGGGCCAGGATACGGGTATCGTCGTGCAGGAGCCCGGCGCCATCGAGTTGATAGAGGGCAGGAAATAACTTGCGCAGCGCCAGATCACCCAAGGCGCCAAACAGGGCAAAGGTGCAGGGTTCTACGGTTATCGAAGGCATGATGTTTGTTCTTTTATCAAGTTAAGCTACAAATACCTTTTTTCAAGGCATCACTCAAGGAAAAATGTAGTAATAACCACAACATTTTCCGGAAATACGCATTCCGAGTGGTGGTGTTCAGCTACCCTCAGTAGGATAGGCCACCGCAAAAGGCCACTCGTCGATTGGTTGCCACCCTTTTATTTGCATCGTCGCCCGAAGGAAAGACTGAATGGACCGCGTGCGAAATCTTCTGGAACAGATCCGGAACCGCCTCGAAGAATTGAACAAGGCTGAGAAAAAAGTGGCCGAGGTCATCCTGCTCAACCCGCAGCAGGCGACCCGCTTCTCCATCGCAGCCCTCGCCCAGGCCGCCTCGGTCAGTGAACCGACGGTCAACCGTTTCTGCCGTTCGTTCGGCGTCAGCGGTTACCCTGAACTTAAATTGCAGTTGGCGCAAAGCCTGGCCAGTGGCGCAGCGTATGTCAGCCGCGCCGTGGAGGCCGATGATAACCCCGAGGCCTACACCCAGAAGATCTTTGGCAGCGCCATCGCCTCGCTGGACGCCGCCTGCCAGGCCCTGGACCCGGCCCTGATCAGCAAGGCCGTGGACCTGTTGATCCAGGCGCGGCAGATCCACTTCTTCGGCCTGGGCGCTTCGGCGCCGGTGGCCATGGACGCGCTGCACAAGTTTTTCCGCTTCAACCTGGCGGTCACCGCCCACGCCGACGTGCTGATGCAACGCATGATCGCCTCGGTGGCCCACACGGGCGAGCTGTTCGTGATCATTTCCTACACCGGGCGCACCCGTGAGCTGGTGGAAGTGGCGCGTATCGCCCGGGAAAACGGTGCGTCGGTGCTGGGCGTAACCGCCGAGAACTCGCCGCTGGCCAAGGCCAGCACCGTAAGCCTGAACATTCCACTGCCCGAAGACACCGACATCTATATGCCGATGACCTCGCGGATCATTCAGTTGACGGTGCTGGATGTGCTGGCCACCGGCATGACCTTGCGCCGCGGGGTGGATTTCCAGCCGCATTTGCGCAAGATCAAAGAGAGCTTGAATGACAGCCGGTATCCGGTGGGGGATGAGTTCAACTAAGCCAGCCTGTGTGCTGGCTTAGTTGAACTCATCGGGGACGATTCAACTTGCCCCCGATGAGGCCATAAGCCACGACGCTAGACTCCCGCCCGTGCCTGCAGACTGAGATGCGCCCGCTCCCCCGGCGCCAGGCTCGCCCCGGCCATCGCCGACTCCACGCACACAAACCCCGACGCCTCGTTAAAACTAACACCCAATAGTGGCCGGCTGCCCGGATGCCATACGACGGTGTCGGCGCTGTCGCCGGTATCGATGCACAGTTCACGCTGCCAGGCGTGATCCTTGAGGTGCAGTTCGCCATCATGCTGGAACACCCGCTGGCACCCGCCATCCACTCGTAACTCGCCTTCCTGCTGGCACGCCTGGCGATTGAGCTGGTCGTAACCGTGCGCGCCGTCGAGCCCAGACAGCGCTATCTCATCAACGTGTCCAATACGCCAGTAAGCGTGCAAAGCATGGCTCAACTGGCACGGCAACTCGTCCTGATGCTCGGTGCTCAGGCGCAGTTCCAGGGTGTCGCCCAGGTGCGCGTGCAGGTCGACCTGCCAGTCGCACAGCTGCAATTGCCAGTGCAGGCGCACGCCGTCGTCGTCGCTGCTGCTGTCGAGCAGTTTCCAGTCGATCAACCGCGCCCAACCATGGGACGGCCAAGCGTTTTCGCTCGGATGGCGGCCATACCATGGCCAGCACACCGGTATGCCGCCACGGATGGCGCCGACTTGCGGCCACTTGGCTGCGCACCACAGCCAGGGTTTCTGGCCACGGGGCTGAAAGTGCAACAGTTGCGCGCCCTGGCGACTGAACACCGCCTGGCACAGCGGATGGTCGATTACCAACACGTCGCGCATCTGAAAGCGCTCCCAGGCGAACACCGGACGCTCGCGCAGGGATTTGAAAAAGCGTTGCAGCGGTTGCTCATGCATGTGCCACGGTCCCAAATATCACAGTGCCACCCAAAAAAAAGCGGATAGCCATGGCTACCCGCAAAATGCGCACAGAGAGAAGGAGCTTATCGCAACAGCGTTAGAACGTAGACTGAATTTTCAGGCCCGCCACCAGCGCGTTGTCGACTTTATCCACGCCGCCCGGTTGGACAACGTATTGCAGGTTGGGACGCACGGTCAGCCAGTTGGTGACGTGGAAACCGTAGTTGATTTCGAAGTTGTACTCGGTTTCGCGGATCGGCGAGAACAGCGGGTTGTCGTAGTCGGCCACGCCGTTGGCGGCATTCAGCAGTTCGGCGTTTTTCTTCACGTCATCGTTGACGTGCAGACGCGCGGCACCAATACCGACGTCATCTTTCGGACGCGCGTCGAATGGGCCTTTGTACACCAGCATCAACGACTGGTAGTTGTCGACCAGGTTGGTTTCCTTGTCGTGGAAGGTCGCGTTGGCGGCGATGTTCAAGCCACGGGAAGCGTCGCCGTTATGGGTGGTGAGTTGCTGCTGGGCAACGAACCAGTAGCCTTTTTTGCTGCTGCGGGTACGGTAGGCCGCACCGGTGGTAGCAGCATCGTTGCCATTGACGTCTTCACGAACGTCAGCAGCATCGGCGGCGCTCTTGTAGTAACCCACACGGTATTCGCCCGGCAGGTTATTCACCTTCGGCGACCAGACCAATTCCACCGGAATCACGGTGCCCTTGGTGCCGCTGCCGCTGAGCTTGAAGCCGTTGCCGTGCTCCAGCTGCGACGGGTTCTGGTTGTACGCACCGATTTGCGCATACAGCTCAGGCGTGATGTTGTACTTCACGCGGATCGCGGCCTGGCTGACCGGCCAGTTGTACCAGGTGTTTACATAGTTACCGACCTGGGAGCCACAGAACGACAGGTTCTGGAAGTCGCACGGGAAGGTGTTGAAGTCTTCGCCTTCACCGAAGTAGCCGAGCTTCACGTCCAGCTTGTTGTCGAACATCTGGTGCTGAATCCAGAACTGGGTCAGGCGCACCATGTGGCCACGACCGTAGACTTCCATGGACGAGCTCAGCGTGCCGGCACGCGGGTCGCCAATGCGGTCGTTGGAGATGTTCTGGCCATTACGGTTAGTCAGCTGGATCTTGGCCTGGGTGTTATCCCAGCCCCACAGCTTTTGCAGGTCCAGCGCCACGCCCAACCCAAACTGGTCGGAGTAACGGCCGGTCTTGTCGTCGTTGTAGCCGCCGCGCAGGTTGGCGCCCATTTCCCCTACGTAGTCAGCCTTGATGTCGATACCTTGCTCGATCAGCTTGGTACGCTCGCCGCCCCAATCACCGGTCATCCACTTGGAGTCGGCACTGAATGCATCGGCCGCCATCGCATTGGCGGACAGTACAAGGGCTGCTGCTGCTGACAGTTGGCAGATCAGCCGAGTGTTGTTGTGTTGCTTTTTCATCCCTACATCCTCGTCTTTATTGTTATTAAACTGTTTTTATCTAACGCGGGTTACTTTTTTCATCTAAAACAACAACTTATCTACTTCAGCGACCTTTGAATTGGGCCACGTTGTCCGCATGCCCCTGTGCGGGCAATGAAGAAGCAGTGCCGAGGCGCTCGCCCGTGTTGGCGTCGAACAGCAATACCTTGGATGGATCGAATTGCAGTGTCAGGGTCTCGCCCACCTGCGGCGCCACATCAGGCGCCAAACGGCAGCAGACCTTGGTGTCATTGAGCTGCACAAACACCAGTGTGTCCGGGCCGGTCGGCTCGGTGACCTGGACCTCGGCACGAATGCTCGACGAACCATTACCCTCACCCGACGCCAGCACGATCTGCTCCGGGCGCAGGCCCAGAATCACATCACGGTCTTCCAGGCCGGCGTCGTTCATACCCAGCGGCAATTCGCATCGCGCCTGGCCGCTGTCGAGCAGCGCCACCAACTTCCCGTCCTTGCGTTTTAGGCGCATAGGAACGAAGTTCATCGGTGGTGAACCGATAAAGCTTGCCACAAATAGGTTAGCAGGGTCGTTGTAAATTTCTTTCGGCGTGCCGAATTGTTGGATGATGCCGTCCTTCATCACCGCCACTTTATCGCCCAGGGTCATCGCTTCGATCTGGTCGTGGGTCACGTAGACCGTGGTGGTCTTGAGGCGCTGGTGCATCAGCTTCATTTCGGTACGCATCTCGACGCGCAGCTTGGCGTCGAGGTTCGACAGCGGTTCGTCGAACAGGTAGATCTTCGGCCGACGTGCCAGGGCCCGGCCCATGGCCACGCGCTGTTGCTGGCCGCCGGAGAGCTGGCCCGGCTTGCGGTTGAGCAGGTGTTCGATCTGCAGCAGCTTGGCCACCCGCGCCACTTCGGCGTCGATGTCGGCCTGGGGCATCTTGCGGATCTTGAGGCCGAACTCGATGTTCTCGCGCACGCTCATGGTCGGGTACAGCGCGTAGGACTGGAACACCATGGCGATGTCACGGTCCTTGGGGCTCATGCCGCTGACGTCCTGGTCGCCGATCATGATCGCGCCGCCGGTGATGGTCTCCAGGCCGGCGATGCAGTTCATCAGCGTGGACTTACCGCAACCCGAAGGACCGACCAGGATCAGGAACTCCCCTTCCTTGATCGACAGTTCGATGTTCTTCAAGGTGTCGGGCAGGCCGGCGCCATAGGTCTTGTTTACATTGCGAAGTTCAAGCGTAGCCATGATTACCCCTTGACCGCGCCGGCCGTCAGGCCGCGCACGAAATACTTGCCTGCGATCACATAGACCAGCAGGGTCGGCAGCCCGGCGATCATCGCCGCCGCCATATCCACGTTATATTCCTTGGCCCCGGTGCTGGTGTTGACCAGGTTGTTCAGCGCCACCGTGATGGGCTGGGAGTCGCCACTGGAGAACACCACACCGAACAGGAAGTCGTTCCAGATCTGAGTGAACTGCCAGATCAGGCAGACCATGATGATCGGCGTGGACATCGGCAGAATGATCTGACGGAAGATGGTGAAGAAACCGGCCCCGTCCAGGCGTGCCGCCTTGATCAGCGCATCCGGGATGCTCACGTAGTAGTTACGGAAGAACAGCGTGGTGAACGCCAGGCCGTACACCACGTGCACAAACACCAGGCCGGTGGTAGTGCTGGCCAGGCCCATCTTGCCGAGGGTGAACGACGCAGGCAGCAGCACGGTCTGGAACGGCAGGAAGCAGCCGAACAACAGCAAGCCGAAGAACAGCTGCGAACCACGGAAGCGCCAGAACGACAGCACATAACCGTTCAATGCACCGATGGCGGTGGAAATCAGCACGGCCGGCACGGTGATCTTGAGCGAGTTCCAGAAGTAGCCATCCACGGTGGCCCAGGCCTTGACCCAGCCGATGCCGCTGACCACGGTCGGCCAGCTCAACAGGTTGCCGGTGCTGATGTCTTCCGGGGTCTTGAAGCTGGTGAGCAACATCACCACCAGCGGTACCAGGTACAGCAATACAGCGAGGATCAACACCGCGTAGATCGCGATGCGGCTCAGGCTGATGGCAGGTTTGGCAGCGAGACTAGTCATTACGCTTGGTCCTCAGCTCGGAGTAGAGGTAAGGCACGATGATCGCGAGGATCGCACCGAGCATCAGGATTGCACTGGCCGAGCCCATGCCCATCTGGCCACGGCTGAAGGTGAACGAGTACATGAACATGGCGGGCAGGTCGGACGAATAGCCCGGGCCACCGGCCGTCATGGCCGCCACCAGGTCGAAGCTCTTGATCGCAATGTGCGCCAGGATCATCACCGCACTGAAGAACACCGGACGCAGGCTGGGCAGCACCACGCTCCAGTAGATGCGCGGCAGGCTCGCGCCGTCGATCTGGGCGGCACGGATGATCGACTGATCAACCCCACGCAGGCCGGCGAGGAACATCGCCATGATGAAACCGGAGGCTTGCCACACGGCGGCAATCACCAGGCAGTAGACCACCCGGTCCGGGTCGATCAGCCAGTCGAGACGGAAGCCTTCCCAGCCCCAGTCACGCAGGAGTTTGTCCAGGCCCATGCCCGGATTGAGCAGCCATTTCCAGGCGGTACCGGTGACGATCATCGAGAGCGCCATCGGGTACAGGTAAATGGTGCGGATAAAACCTTCGCGGCGGATTTTCTGGTCGAGGAAAATCGCCAGCGTCACGCCGATCACCAGGGTGATGCCGATGAACATCCCGCCGAACAGCGCCAGGTTCTTGCTCGCCACCCACCAACGGTCGTTGTCGAACAACCGCTCGTATTGCGCAAGACCCGCCCATTTGTAGCTTGGCAGGAACGTAGAGGTGGTGAACGAGAGCACAAACGTCCACAGGATGTAGCCGTAGAAACCCACCAACACGATGAACATGCTGGGCGCCAGCACCAGTTTGGGTAGCCAGCGCTGCAGTGCATCGAACGGCGAGGCTTTGCTGAACACAGCAACAGAACTCATGGGGAAATCCAATACAGGGAAAAAGGACTACAGAAGCACGCCTTGTGAGGGGTCAGGGATCCCCCTCACAAGGTCAACCGTTACTTGGCAGACTTGATCGCAGCGCCGAGTTTCTTGGCGGTGTCGGCCGGGTCGGCTTTCGGGTCGTTGATGTAGTTGGTCACGACATCGAAGAACGCACCTTGCACCGCCAGGGTGGTGGCCATGTTGTGCGCCATGCTTGGCTGCAGGCCGCCGGTCTTGGCGTCAGCCAGGAAGTCCTTGGCGGCGGTCTGGGCGCAGGAGTCGAAACCGTAGGAGTCCATTTTGTTCAGCATGTCGTTGCGAACAGGGATCGAGCCCTTGTTGATGCTGAACACCTTCTGGAAGTTTTCACCCAGCACGACTTTGGCGATGTCCTGCTGGCCAGCGGCAGTGCCTTTGTCTTTCTGCTTGAACACCGCCAGGGAGTCGATGTTGTAGGTGAAGGCTTTGTCGGTGCCCGGGAAGGCTACGCACTCGTAGTCTTTGCCGGCGACTTTCTTCGCGGCGGTCCATTCGGACTTGGCCCAGTCACCCATGATCTGCATACCGGCCTTGCCGTTGATGACCTTGCCTGCTTCGAGGTTCCAGTCCTGGCCTTTGCCGTCGACGTCCATATAGGTCGCGACTTTCTTCAGCTCGGTCAGGGACTTGACCATTTCCGGGCCGGTCAGCGCAGCGTTATCGAGGTCGACCAGGGCTTTCTTGTAGCCATCGGCGCCCATTACCGACAGGACCACCGCTTCGAACACGGTGCTGTCCTGCCAAGGCTGGCCACCGTGGGCAAGCGGGATGAAGCCCGCGGCCTTGAGCTTGTCGCCGGCGGCGTAGAATTCTTCGAGGGTGGTGGGGCTCTTGGTGATACCGGCTTTCTTGAAGACTTCCGGGTTGATCCACAGCCAGTTCACGCGGTGGATGTTGACCGGTACGGCAACGTAGTCGCCGTCGTACTTCACGGTGTCGGAGACTTTCTTGTCGAGCAGGGAATCCCATTTTTCGTCTTTGGCGACGGACTTCAGGACGTCGGTGTCGAGCAGGCCGGTAGACGCCCATTCCTGGATGTCGGGGCCCTTGATCTGGGCAACGCCTGGCGGGTTGCCGGCGACCGCGCGGCTTTTCAGCACGGTCATGGCCGTGGCACCGCCACCACCTGCAACGGCACCGTCTTTCCAGGTGAAGCCGTCTTTCTCGACTTGGGCCTTCAGGACATCTACAGCCGCTTTTTCGCCACCCGAGGTCCACCAATGCACAACTTCAACCGTCCCTTTGGAGTCGGCGGCAAATGCACTGAGGGGAAACAACGAGGCAACGGAAATAGCTACGGCGAGGCGATTAATCGCGTTCATCTGAATACCTTTTCTTGTTGTTATGCATGCAAGTCTGGAGCTTGCGCTGCACGGAGTTTAAACATGGTTTTTTCGAGCACAGGTAACAAAGGGATGCACAAATGTCACCACTTGGTGACATAACACCCAGCGCCTAAAGCGCTGGCCATGCTTGGGGCCAGGGGCAGTGCAGGCAGCACAACCGCTTGCCAGGCATGGTACAGGTCCGGTTTACCGCCCCAGATGGTGCTGCTGGGCTGGTTGTGCGGGCTGAGTTCGTGGTGCCAGCTGCCGTGGAGGCGGTCGATGAAATGGGTGTCGCAAAACTCCCAGAAACGCCGGTACCAGGTTTCGTAATGCAGCTCACCCGTGCGTTTGAGCAAGGCCTGGGCAGCGGCGCTGGCTTCGGCGTGGGTCCAGTGCAGACGCTCGCGCACGACCGGGCGGTGGTTCCAGTCGAGGGTGTAGACGATACCGGGGGCGCCATCCACGGCCCAGGCATAGCCGCAGGCGCTGGCGAACAGGCCCTTGGCGGCGCTCAGCAGCCAGTCCGGCGTGGCCAGCCCGGCCTGCAGGCGCGCGGCTTCCAGGTGCAGCACCAGCCGCGCCCACTCAAAGCCATGGCCAGGGGTGATGCCATACGGGCGGAAGCCATCGGCGGGGTTGTCTTCGTTGTAATCGAGCAGGGGTTGCCATTGCGCGTCGAAATGCTCGATCACCATGAACTGGTTGGCGGCGGCGTGGGTATGAATCACTCGTTCGACGATGCGCAGGGCGCGGTCCAGCCAACGAGTGTCGGCGGTGACATCGGCCAGGGCCAGGAAGGCTTCGGTGGCGTGCATGTTGCTGTTGGCGCCGCGATAGGCTTCGACGCCGTTCCAGTCCCGGGCGAAGGATTCGAGCATCACGCCCTCCTCTTCGCTCCAGAAGAACTGGTCGATGATATGAATGGCGTCGCTCAGCAGATTTTGCGCGCCAGGCGCGCCCGCCACCACGGCAGAGCTGGCGGCCAGGGCGACAAAGGCATGCAGGTAGGCCGCCTTGCCGGTGTTGCCGTCCAGGGCCTGGGGTGCGGCGAACCAGCCACCGTGTTCGCTGTCACGCAAAGGTCCGCCCAAGGCCGCAACACCGTGCGCCACCAATTCGGCATAACCCGGCAAGCCCATGGCATGGGCCATGGCGAAGCTGTGGGTCATGCGCGCGGTATTCATGGTTTCGGCGTGGGCATCGGCCGGCAACTGGCCTTTGTCGTCGAGGTTGCCAAACCCCTCAGGCAGACGGGAGGCCTTGGCGAATGCCAGCAGGCGCTGGCCTTCGGCGGCGAGCCAGGCGTGATGGGCAGGTGCATTCAGCCAACTGCTGGCAGGCAGTGGTTGCGAGGTCATGGGTGGCCCTTATTATTGTTTGTGGGATGACCGGAGTCTAAACAAGGGCGAGGTGGCGGCAAGTAACGAAGGGGATGGGAAATGTCACCAGATGGTGACATTCAAGCCGCTTAGTCGGCCTGTGGCGAGCGGGCTTGCCACAGGCCCGATATTACTGGCCGAGCGGCGTGACAGCCGCTGGCGCGTTGAGGCGCTGATTCAGGTTCTGCACCTGGCTCTGCAAGGTGGTGATATTGCGGGTGGTCTGGATGCGAAACACGTCGAACTCCTTGTTGGTCGGCGCATCGCTGTTGGCCGGCTGGCTGTCCTGGGCGCTTTTGAGTACCACGAGGTCCTGCTCAAGACGGGCGATGGCTGCGCTCGGGTTACCTTGCTTTTTCAAGGCGGCCACATCAGCAGCCAATTCCTTTATCTCGGTATCGCGCTTGCCGGCATCGCCCTGCGCTGCCTTCAGGGTGGCCACTGCATCGGTCAAGGCTTGCACCTGGCCCTGCAGCTTGGCATTGGCGCCCGACAGCTCAGTGGTGCTGGCAGTCATTTGCGCCAGGCGCTTGTCCAGCTCGGTGGCCTGGCCGACAACGCCGAGTTGCTGCTTGCCCTGCTCCAGCAGCTGGGTTTCCAGCTGTTTGATCTGCAGTTTCAGTGCTTCGCTGCCGTTGTTCACGTTGGCTTCACTGGCTACGACCTTGCCGGAAATGTCCTGCAGGCGCCCTGCCGCTTCTTCGCTGATGCGCGCAAAGCTTTCCTGGGTGGCAACCAACTGCTGGCCCATCAGGGAAATCTGCTGGAAGCTCCACCAGGCCAGGCCGGCGAAGGCGATCAGCAGCGCGCCGATCAATGCCCACAGCGGGCCGGTGCTGGCGCCCTTGACCTTGACCACGGGCGTGTTGCGCGAACGCACCGAGGTGGCCGGGGAAGGCTCGAAATCATCGTCATCCCCAAGATCGGCCCGCAGGCTGGGAATGTTGTCGAAATCGTCTTTGGCATCGTTACGCATGAATCAACCCTGAATCAGTGAGTTAGCCGGCTGGAAAGCCGAGCGACGGGAGTATAAACCCCAACCCCATCGCGTTGATCGACCCGGAACCTGGAATTCGGTTCCCGATGTGTTGCCTGTTGTGACCTTATTTGAACCCGGGATCCTGGGCCTTCCACCAACTGCAGAACTCGTCGAGGGCGGTCCACAGGCTGACCTTGGGCTCGTAATCCAGATAATGCCTGGCCCGGCTGATGTCGAGGGTGAAATCTTTGTTCATTACCTGCATGCCCAGGCGCGATAACGCCGGCTCCGGACGACCGGGCCACATTGCGCAAAAGGCTTCGTTAAGCGCCGCCACGCTGTAGGACAAGCCGTAGGAGCGATAACGGGTCACCTGGGGCAACTCCATTTGGCGCATCACGTAATTGACCACATCCCACACCGGCACCGGCGTGCCGTTGCTGATGTTGTAGGCCTTGCCCAGGGCCGAACCGGTGGCCAGCAAACTGCTGAGCAGCGCTTCGTTGAGGTTGTGCACACTGGTGAAGTCGACCTTGTTGAGACCGTCGCCGACGATAGCCAGGCGGTTCTTGCGCTGCATTTTCAGCAGGCGCGGAAAAATACTCATGTCACCGGCACCGGTGACGAACCGCGGGCGCAGGGCCAGCACCTCGAGGCCGAACTCCTGGGCGCCGAACACTTTCTGTTCGGCCAGGTACTTCGTGGCCGCATAGGGATGCTTGAAGCGCTTGGGGACTTGCTCTTCGGTCAACCCGAGGTGATCGCGCCCGTCGAAGTAGATCGACGGCGACGACAGGTGCACCAGACGGCCCACGCGCTGCTTGAGGCAGGCTTCCACGACGTTTTCAGTCACCAGCACGTTGCCTTGATGGAAGTCCTGGTACTTCCCCCACAAGCCCACGGCGCCTGCACAATGCACCACGGCTTCGACATCGCGGCACAGGTCGCGCACCAGGTCGGCATCACTCAAGTCACCCTGGATAAACTCGGCACCGCGTCGAACCAGGTGCTCCACCCCCTCGGCGCGCCGCCCGTTGACCCGCACGTCCAGGCCCTGCTCCAGGGCGAAACGCGCAAAGCGCCCGCCGATGAAGCCGCTTGCGCCGGTGACCAGAATCTTCATGTATTACCCCGTGTTCTTTCATTTTTCATCGCTGTTGCCTTGACGACCGCCATCAGTCCAACGGCACCAACCATTGTCCACAGGCTTGGGCCAGGTGGTCGGTCAACAGGCCCAACAGCTGCCCGCCGCTGCGCCAATGATGCCAGTACAACGGCACATCGATGGGCTTATCTGGCATCAACTCGACCAGCACGCCTTTTTCCAGCTGGTCGCGCACCTGCAGTTCAGGCACCAGCCCCCAGCCGAGCCCGGCTTCCGCCAGGCGGATAAAGCCTTCGGACGATGGGCATAAATGGTGTTCGAAACCACCGTCCACGCCCAGAGACGCCAAATAGCGATGCTGCAGGAAATCATCCGGGCCAAACACCAGCGCCGGTGTGCGCGCCAGTTGGTCGGCACGCACACCTTCGGGGAAATGCCGTGCAACAAATGCCGGGCTGGCCAACGCCCGATAACGCATGGCGCCGAGCAACAGGCTGCGGGCTCCGGCCACCGGGCGCTCGCTGGCGCAGATACAGGCGGCCACCTCGCCGGCGCGCATGCGCTTGAGCCCCACCGTCTGGTCTTCTACCACCAGATCCAGCAGCAAATGCTGCTCGGCACAGAAGTCGCTGACCGCCTCGGCCCACCAAGTGGCCAGGCTGTCGGCATTCAGGGCGATGCGCAGGCGCTCAGGCATGCCTTCTTCGTCCAGCGCCGGCACCTGGCTTTGCAGGTCGCGCTCCAGCAGCCGCACTTGCTGCACATGGTTAAGCAAACGCCGACCGATATCGGTGGGCGCCGGCGGCGTAACCCGCACCAGCACCGGCTGGCCGATGCGTGCTTCCAATAACTTGATGCGCTGGGAAATCGCCGATTGCGACAGCCCCAATACCTGGGCACCGCGCTCGAAGCCGGCCTGTTCCACCACCGCCGCCAGGGCGGAAAGCAATTTATAGTCGAACATCAGTTTCTCTAATGAGCGATCAGCAATATTGGTTTTTCTTATACAGCCTGGGCCATGAGAATAGCCAGCATCGCTTCTCTCTTCATAAGGACCTTCAGCATGGCTGGCGAAACCGCCCTGGCAACCCTGCTGCGCAGCATGAGCCCGCAGCTCAATGACGGTGACTACGTGTTCTGCACCCTGCCTGACCATCGGATTCCGGCCGGTTGCGAGGCCATCGGCAGCTTTCGCGAACAGGAAGGCCTGACCCTGATCCTGGAGCGCCGGCAGGCGGAACAGGCCGGCCTGGCGTTCGACTACATCGCGGCGTGGATCACCCTGAATGTGCATTCAGCGCTGCAAGCCGTGGGCCTGACGGCCGCCTTCGCCAGCGCACTCGGCAAGGCCGGGATCAGTTGCAACGTGATCGCCGGCTACTACCACGACCACCTGTTCGTCGGCCGCGCGGATGCCGAGCGAGCCATGGACGTATTGCGGCAACTGGCAGCGACTTCGGAGTAATGGTTATGTGGCAAAGCTATCTGAACGGATTATTGGTGGCCCTGGGGCTGATCATGGCCATCGGCACGCAAAACGCATTTGTATTGGCGCAAAGCCTGCGCCGTGAACATCACCTGCCAGTGGCAGCGTTGTGCGTGGTGTGCGACGCCTTGCTCGTGGCAGCCGGGGTATTCGGCCTGGCGACGGTACTGGCACAAAACCCGCTGCTGCTGGCAATTGCCCGCTGGGGCGGCGCCGCGTTCCTGCTGTGGTACGGCACCCTGGCGCTGCGCCGGGCGTTTTCGACACAGGGCCTGGAGCAAGGGGGCGACCTCAAGGTCCGCTCATTGCGCGCCGTATTGCTCAGTGCCCTGGCGGTCACGTTGCTCAATCCGCATGTGTATCTGGACACGGTGCTGCTGATCGGCTCGCTGGGCGCGCAACAAACCGAACCCGGCGCCTACGTGGCCGGGGCCGCGAGTGCATCGTTGCTGTGGTTCGCCACCCTGGCGCTCGGCGCGGCCTGGTTGGCGCCGTGGCTGGCACGCCCGGCGACATGGCGCCTGTTGGACCTGTTGGTAGCAGTGATGATGTTCAGCGTGGCCTATCAATTGATCAGCGCCTGATGAATATTCCAAAACGCTCTGGAACCTCTATCCCACACAGTTGTTGCGTGGTTTTGCCGCACCCCCGGTGCTATGATCCGGACCCTGCGCCGCAAAGAGTACAAACTCCCCGGCGCTTGTTTGGCCGCCCGTGATCGGCCTTGCGCTCACCGCAACTGACCTGATTAGGAGAATCATCATGGCTTTCGAATTGCCGCCGCTGCCCTACGCACACGATGCCCTGCAGCCGCACATCTCCAAGGAAACCTTGGAGTACCACCACGACAAGCACCACAACACCTATGTCGTGAACCTGAACAACCTGGTGCCAGGCACCGAGTTCGAAGGCAAGACCCTGGAAGAAATCGTCAAGTCTTCTTCGGGCGGCATCTTCAACAACGCCGCTCAGGTCTGGAACCACACCTTCTACTGGAACTGCCTGGCACCAAACGCCGGCGGCCAACCTACCGGCGCGCTGGCTGAAGCCATCAACGCCGCGTTCGGTTCGTTCGACAAGTTCAAGGAAGAATTCACCAAGACGTCCGTCGGCACCTTCGGTTCCGGTTGGGGCTGGCTGGTGAAAAAGGCTGACGGTTCCCTGGCCCTGGCCAGCACCATCGGCGCCGGCAACCCGCTGACCAGCGGCGACACCCCGCTGCTGACCTGCGACGTGTGGGAACACGCCTACTACATCGACTACCGCAACGTGCGTCCAAAGTATGTGGAAGCGTTCTGGAACCTGGTCAACTGGAAGTTCGTCGCTGAGCAGTTCGAAGGCAAGACCTTCACTGCCTAAGCAACCCTTGCAGTAGAAAGAGCCCGGCGAATGCCGGGCTTTTTTATGCGAGGCGGGAATGATGGAACTCAGCAATGGGAACTTGCCACCTATACGGCGAGAGGAATCCCCCTCTTATCCAATATCGGAGAGTTCTCATGCCAATAGCAGAAACCGCAGCAGTCGGATTAGCCGTCGGGGTCGCCACCCAAGCGGCTCAAACCGCGCTCCCCGTAGTCGCTGATGTAGCCGCTCCTGTACTGGACAGCGCCGCACCAGGCGCAGGGCAAGCGCTCAAAGGAACAATCAACTTTGCATCTTCCGCCGCAGAGGTACTGCCGAAGATAGGAGGATAAAGAGGGAATGGCGGATCTCAATCCGCCTACAGCCCCCTCGCGCCCCAGTTTTATTTCTCACCCCACGCGACGCTGAGCCACAACGCTCCTCGACATTTTTCCCAAACCATCCCCAGCCGCAATGTTCCTTTGACTGCCAACCTCAGATTGCCAATACTCATGGCATATTGAAGGCCACCCGCATGAGACAAGGAATGCCCCTTTGAAGCTGGAACTCAAAAACAGCTTGTCGGTGAAGTTGCTACGGGTCGTGCTGCTGTCGGCGTTGATCGTGGGCGTGACGCTGAGCGTGGCGCAGATCGTGTTCGATGCCTACAAGACGCGCCAGGCCGTGGCCGGTGATGCCCAGCGCATCCTCGACATGTTTCGCGACCCCTCGACCCAGGCCGTCTATAGCCTGGACCGCGAGATGGGCATGCAGGTGATAGAGGGGCTGTTCCAGGACGAGGCGGTGCGCATGGCCTCCATCGGCCATCCCAACGAAACCATGCTGGCAGAAAAAAGCCGCGCCTTGCAGCACTCCCCCAGCCGCTGGCTCACCGACCTGATTCTTGGCCGGGAACGCACCTTCACCACGGCCTTGGTCGGCAAAGGCCCCTACAGCGAATATTACGGCGACCTGAGCATTACCCTCGACACCGCCACGTACGGCCAGGGTTTTATTGTCAGTTCGGTGATCATCTTCATTTCCGGCGTGTTACGCGCCTTGGCCATGGGCCTGGTGTTGTACCTGGTTTACCACTGGCTGCTGACCAAGCCGCTGTCGCGGATTATCGAACACCTGACATCGATCAACCCGGACCGTCCCAGCGAGCACAAGATCCCGCAACTCAAGGGCCACGAGCGCAACGAGTTGGGGTTGTGGATCAACACCGCCAACCAGTTGCTCGAATCCATCGAGCGCAACACCCACCTGCGCCATGAGGCGGAATCCAGCCTGCTGCGCATGGCCCAGTACGATTTTCTCACCGGCCTGCCCAACCGCCAGAAACTGCAGGAGCAACTGGACAAGATCCTCATCGACGCCGGCCGCCGCCAGCGCCGCGTAGCGGTGCTGTGCGTGGGACTGGATGACTTCAAAAGCGTCAACGAGCAGTTCACCTACCAGGCCGGCGACAAATTGCTGCTGGCCCTGGCCGACCGTCTGCGCGCCCACAGCGGTCGCCTCGGCGCCCTCGCCCGCCTGGGGGGCGACCAGTTCGCGCTGGTACAGGCCGATATCGACCAGCCCTACGAAGCGGCCGAACTGGCGCAAAGCATCCTCGACGACCTGGAGGCGGAGTTCGCCCTCGACCACGAGGAAATTCGCCTGCGCGCCACCATCGGCATCACCTTGTTTCCCGAAGATGGCGACAGCACCGAGAAGCTGCTGCAAAAAGCCGAACAGACCATGACCCTGGCCAAGAGTCGCTCTCGCAACCGCTATCAGTTCTATATCGCCAGCGTCGACAGCGAAATGCGCCGCCGCCGCGAGCTGGAAAAAGACCTGCGCGATGCCCTCAGCCGCGACCAGTTCCACCTGGTCTACCAGCCGCAGATCAGCTACCGCGACCAGCGTGTGGTAGGCGTGGAAGCCCTGATCCGCTGGCAGCACCCGGAACACGGCCTGGTGCCGCCGGACCTGTTCATCCCGCTGGCAGAACAGAACGGCACCATTATTCCGATTGGCGAATGGGTACTGGACCAGGCCTGTCGACAATTGCGCGAATGGCATGACCTGGGCTTCACCGAACTGCGCATGGCGGTCAACCTGTCCACCGTGCAGTTGCACCACACCGAGTTGCCACGGGTGGTCAACAACCTGATGCAGATCTACCGCCTGCCGCCGCGCAGCCTGGAACTGGAAGTCACCGAGACCGGCCTGATGGAAGACATCAGCACCGCCGCCCAACACCTGTTGAGCCTGCGCCGCTCCGGGGCATTGATCGCGATTGATGATTTCGGCACCGGCTATTCCTCCTTGAGCTATTTGAAGAGCCTGCCCCTGGACAAGATCAAGATCGACAAAAGCTTCGTCCAGGACCTGCTGGACGACGATGACGACGCCACCATCGTTCGCGCCATTATCCAACTGGGCAAAAGCCTGGGCATGCAGGTCATCGCGGAAGGCGTGGAAACCGCGGAGCAGGAGGCCTACATCATCTCCGAGGGCTGCCATGAAGGTCAGGGTTACTACTACAGTAAACCCCTGCCGGCCCGGGAGTTGGCGGCTTTTTTGAAGCAGGCGGAGCGCAATGGCGCGGCTATTCTCTGAGCGGACAAAACGATACTGAAGATTTCCCGCGTATAACCCTTTACACAAAATGCAAATCTTTCGCATTATGTCGCAGTTTTGCGCGACCCCCGCGCGCCCATCAACAACCGAAGCAGGATGTTCGCCATGATTCGTATGCCCCTGGCCACCGCCAGTCTGCTGGCCATTGCCATTTCTCTCGCCGGTTGCGGCGAAGGTAAAGACAAGCCCGCAGCCAACCAGGCGCCGACCCCGGCTGCCAGCACCACCGCTCCAGCGGCTGCCACCCCTGCCGGCCAGGTCGACGAAGCGGCCGCCAAGGCCGTGGTTGCGCATTACGCCGACATGGTCTTCGCGGTGTACAGCGATGCCGAGTCCACGGCAAAAACCCTGCAAACCGCAATCGACGCCTTCCTCGCCAAACCGAACGACGAAACCCTGAAGGCCGCCCGCGCCGCCTGGGTTGCCGCGCGCGTTCCGTACCTGCAGAGCGAAGTGTTCCGCTTCGGCAACACCATCATCGATGACTGGGAAGGTCAGGTGAACGCCTGGCCCCTGGACGAAGGTCTGATCGACTACGTCGACAAATCCTACGAACACGCTCTGGGCAACCCGGGCGCTACCGCCAACATCATCGCCAACACCGAAGTCCAGGTCGGCGAAGACAAGGTCGACGTGAAGGACATCACCCCGGAAAAACTCGCCAGCCTCAATGAGCTGGGCGGTTCCGAAGCCAACGTCGCCACCGGCTACCACGCCATCGAATTCCTGCTCTGGGGCCAGGACCTGAACGGCACCGGCCCAGGCGCCGGCAACCGCCCTGCGTCGGATTACCTGACCGGCGACGGCGCAACCGGCGGCCACAACGAGCGCCGCCGCGCCTACCTGACCGCCGTGACCCAACTGCTGGTCAGCGACCTGCAGGAAATGGTCGGCAACTGGAAACCCAATGTCGAAGACAACTACCGCGCCACCCTGGAGGCAGAACCTGCCACCGACGGCCTGCGCAAAATGTTGTTCGGCATGGGCAGCCTGTCCCTGGGCGAACTGGCCGGTGAACGCATGAAGGTTTCCCTGGAAGCCAACTCGCCGGAAGACGAACAGGACTGCTTCAGCGACAACACCCATTACTCGCACTTCTACGACGCCAAGGGCATCCGCAACGTCTACCTGGGCGAGTACACCCGCGTCGACGGCACCAAACTGACCGGCGCCAGCCTGTCGTCCCTGGTGGCCAAGGCCGACCCGGCGGCCGATACCGCGCTGAAAGCGGACCTGGCGGCGACCGAAGCGAAAATCCAGGTCATGGTTGATCACGCTCAGAAAGGTGAACACTACGACCAGTTGATCGCGGCCGGTAACGACGCAGGCAACCAGATCGTGCGTGACGCCATCGCCGCCCTGGTCAAGCAGACCGGTTCGATCGAGGCCGCGGCAGGCAAGCTGGGCATCAGCGACCTGAACCCGGATAACGCTGATCACGAGTTCTGATCAGTACGGTGTTGAATGAGGCGGCCTTCGGGTCGCCTTTTTTTTACCTGCCTTTCACAGTAGGACCGCCACCCCCTCCCACATTTGATTTGCGTCGCTTTCAAGGCCCGGTTTACATGCCCGGCACCCCAGGTAGAATGGCGCCTCTGCCCTATTTCGAGCTCACTTCATGGCGTTGCCGACCCTACGCATCATCGGTTTCATCATCGGCATCTTCCTGATCACCCTTGCGATCGCCATGGTCGTGCCCATGGCCACCCTGGTGATTTTCGAACGGACCAGCGACCTGCCCTCGTTCCTCTGGGCCAGCCTGATCACCTTTGTCGCCGGGCTTGCCCTGGTGATTCCCGGTCGTCCCGAACACGTGCACCTGCGTCCGCGAGACATGTACCTGCTCACGGTCAGCAGTTGGGTGGTGGTATGCGTGTTCGCCGCGCTGCCGTTCCTGCTGACCCAGCACATCAGCTACACCGACTCGTTTTTCGAAAGCATGTCAGGTATCACCGCCACCGGTTCCACGGTGCTGAGCGGCCTGGACACCCTGTCCCCCGGCATTCTGATGTGGCGCTCGCTGCTGCACTGGCTCGGCGGCATCGGCTTTATCGGCATGGCGGTGGCGATCCTGCCGCTGCTGCGTATCGGTGGCATGCGCCTGTTCCAGACCGAATCCTCGGACCGCTCGGAGAAGGTCATGCCCCGCTCGCACATGGTGGCGCGGCTGATCGTGGCGGCCTACGTCGGCATCACCATCCTCGGCAGCCTGGCGTTCTGGTGGGCCGGCATGGGCCTGTTCGATGCGATCAACCATGCGATGTCGGCGATTTCCACCGGTGGGTTCTCCACCTCGGACGAGTCCCTGGCGCACTGGAAACAACCGGCGGTGCACTGGGTGGCGGTGGTGGTGATGATCCTCGGCAGCTTGCCGTTCACCCTGTACGTGGCCACCTTGCGGGGTAATCGCAAGGCATTGATCAAGGATCAGCAAGTACAGGGCTTGCTCGGTTTGTTGCTGGTGACCTGGCTGGTGCTCGGCACCTGGTACTGGTGGACCACCAACCTGCATTGGCTGGATGCCCTGCGCCATGTGGCGTTGAACGTCACGTCGGTAGTGACCACCACCGGTTTTGCACTGGGGGACTACAGCCTGTGGGGCAATTTCTCACTGATGCTGTTTTTCTACCTGGGCTTCATCGGTGGCTGTTCCGGCTCCACGGCGGGCGGGATCAAGATTTTCCGCTTCCAGGTCGCCTATATCCTGCTCAAGGCCAACTTGAACCAACTGATTCACCCGCGTGCGGTGATCAAGCAGAAGTACAACGGCCACCGCCTCGACGAAGAGATCGTGCGTTCGATCCTGACCTTTTCGTTTTTCTTCGCCATCACCATCTGCGCCATCGCCCTGGCCTTGTCGCTGCTGGGCCTGGACTGGATGACCGCACTCACCGGCGCCGCCAGCACCGTGTCCGGCGTCGGCCCGGGCCTGGGGGAAACCATTGGCCCGGCCGGCAACTTTGCCAGCCTGCCGGATGCGGCCAAGTGGATCCTGTCCCTGGGCATGCTGCTGGGCCGGCTGGAAATCATCACAGTCTTTGTTCTGTGCATCCCTGCATTCTGGCGTCACTGACCGTCGACGCGTCCTGCAGTCGCGCCCGGTATTCGCCGGGCGTGGCATCGAACCAGCGGCGAAACGCGCGAAAGAAGTTGCTCGGGTCGGCAAAGCCCAGCAGGTAGGCGATCTCCAACAGGGTCATGCTCGGCTGCGCCAGGTATTGCTCGGCCAGTTCGCGGCGGGTGTCGTCGAGCAGGGTCTGGAAACTCGTGCCCTCTTCCTGCAAACGCCGCTGCAAGGTGCGCTGGGACAGGTGCAGGGTCTGGGCCACCACTTCGCGCTTGGGCTCGCCCTGGGGCAGCAGTCGGCACAGCACCTGCCGCGCCTTGTGGGTCACACGGCTTTCGGAGAACCGCGCCAGGTACTCACCGGCAAATCGATCGTGCAACAGCGCCATGGCCTCGTTGGCCGTGGGCAGCGGCGCGTCCATGTCGGCGCGCTCAAAGATCAGCGCGTCATACGGCGCATCGAACTCCAGCGGGGCATGGAACGCTTGTTTATAGGGGGCCAGGTCCCCCGGTTGATCGCCCTGCAACAGCACTTTGCGGGGTTGCAGGGTCCGCCCGGTGAGCCAGCCGCACAGCGCCAACGCACAGGCCAGGGAGGCTTCGGCGCTTTGCCGCGTCGGCGGAAGATGATCGCCATGCACCGTCAGAATCAGCGCATAGCCTTCAGGTAATAGTCGAAAACTCAAGTCGGCGCTTTCGGCGATGATCCGCTGGTAACGCACCAGGCGCATAAAGCCCTCGGCCAGGGTGTTGCTGGACATCAAGGCGTAACCGGCCACATGAAACGACGCCGGGCGCACCACCTTGCCCATGTTCAGGCCAATCGCCGGGTTGCCCGACAGCTCGACCGCGCGCTGCCACAGGCGAGTCATGGAGTCTTGCGGGAACCGTGCATCGGGGTCACTCAGGGCGGCGTAGTCCAGGCCCAGTTGCTTGAACAAGGCGCGGCAATCCAGGCCGTCCATTTCCAGTGCCTTGACTATCCCCATCGCCCAGCTTGCAGAAGTTGTTCGTTCGCTCATGGCGTCTTCTTAATAAAGCAGGCTCAAAATGGCAGCCAGGAAAGCCAAGGATACTAAAGTGGCATCTATTGTCACTGGCTGTTACCACTGATCACTCTAGACTCAAATAAGCTCCCCGCCGAACATCTGTTCGGCGGCACAACAATCAAAGGGCCGGCTGCAGTGGAAAACCTCAAGCGATTCAACAGCTTTGCCGAGTTTTACCCCTATTACCTGACCGAGCACGGCAACAGCACCTGCCGGCGCCTGCACTTTATCGGCACTACCCTGGTGATCGGCATCCTGGCCTATGCCATCGGCAGGGGTTCGCTGGTCCTGTTGTTGGCCGTGCCGATTGCCGGCTACAGTTTTGCCTGGATCGGGCACTTCTTCTTCGAAAAGAACCGTCCGGCGACCTTCCAGCACCCGTTCTACAGCTTGCTCGGGGATTTTGTGATGTACCGCGACATGATCCTCGGCAAGGTGCCGTTCTGAGCGATGTGACCTCTTGTCACTTGCGTAAAAACGATAAAAGGTTCGTACAGCCGGCGATATAAAAGTCTTTTTGTCATTTACAGTGCTGTATCCTGCCAAGGCTTTTTGAGAGCGCGGAATCACCTGCGATTGAAAAAACAGACTTTGCGAGGAGCGACGACGATGCACGAGATACCTAATCTCCCCTTCCCAAGCCTGCACGAAACTGAGCAGCCAACACCGCAGCAGGCCAGCGCGAAGCAGCCTGAGGCCAAAGAAGCAAAACCAGTCGACAGCAAGAGCCAGGACTGACGCCGTACCAGACCGTGTGGAAAGCGTACCTTTGAACGCTTTCCACACTGCCTGAATCACCCCCGAGGTACCCGCCATGACAGACACCCTCCCGGACACCGCCGTACTCGACACCGCCCTGCAGATGGTCGACGTGTGGAACCGCCTCAGCGCGGACAAACAAGCCTTGCTGCTCAAGCGCTTCGGCACCCAGGAAAACGCCCTGGCCGCCCTGGTCACCACCCAGTTACTCGCCCCCCTTCAAGCCTGACGTCTTTTTGATCTGACGTTTTTGCGTTTTACCGCCCTGCGCACGCCCAAGCCCCGGTATCATTAGCAGCCTATCTTTACCTGCTGCGACAGTGGACCTCTCCCATGCCAGATACCCAGCGCCCCCTGGCGGTAACGCTGCAAGTTGTTTCCATCGTGTTGTTCACCTTTATCGGCTACCTGAATATCGGCATTCCCCTGGCCGTGTTGCCGGGCTATGTCCACAGTGAACTGGGCTACGGCGCGGTGATCGCCGGCCTGGTGATCAGCGTGCAGTACCTGGCCACGCTGCTGAGCCGCCCGTATGCAGGCAAAATCATCGATAACCTGGGCAGCAAGCGGGCGGTGCTGATCGGCCTGGTGGGCTGCGGCGCGAGTGGCGTGTTCATGTTGCTTGCGGCGTGGTTTTCAAGCGTGCCGGCCGTCAGCCTGGCCAGCCTGCTCATTGGTCGATTGGTACTGGGCAGCGCAGAAAGCCTGGTGGGCTCAGGTGCCATCGGCTGGGGCATCGGCCGGGTGGGCGCGGCCAATACCGCCAAGGTCATTTCGTGGAACGGCATCGCCAGTTACGGCGCGCTGGCGGTCGGTGCGCCGTTGGGTGTGCTGCTGGTGCGGAATTTCGGACTGTGGAGCATGGGTGTCAGCATTATCCTGCTGGCGCTCGTCGGCGTGCTGCTGGCCTGGAACAAAGTGGCCGCCCCCATCGTCGCCGGCGTGCGCCTGCCGTTCATGAACGTACTGGGCCGAGTCCTGCCCCACGGCTGCGCGCTGGCCCTGGGCTCCATCGGCTTTGGCACCATCGCCACCTTTATCACCCTGTATTACACCACCCAGCACTGGGATAACGCGGTGTGGGCATTGAGCCTGTTCGGCGCCAGCTTTATCGGTGCGCGCCTGCTGTTCGGCAACTTGATCAACCGTATCGGCGGCTTTCGCGTGGCGATCGCCTGCCTGTCGGTGGAGATCCTCGGCCTGCTGCTGTTGTGGCTGGCGCCGGATGCCAACCTGGCCCTGGCCGGCGCGGCGTTGAGCGGTTTCGGCTTTTCCCTGGTGTTTCCGGCGCTGGGGGTGGAGGCGGTCAACCTGGTGCCCGCATCCAGCCGTGGTTCGGCGGTGGGCGCCTATTCGCTGTTTATCGACCTGTCGCTGGGCATTACCGGGCCGCTGGCCGGGGCCGTGGCGGCAGGTTTCGGTTTTGCGTCGATCTTCCTGTTCGCCGCCCTCGCCGCCCTCGGTGGGCTGCTGCTGAGTGTCTACCTGTACCGGCAAGCACCCAAGGCCCGCGAAGCGCGCGATGCCTAGAAGTCGACCTTGCCGCGCCCGGCCTTGATGCTGCCGCGCTTGGTCTTGGATTCCAGGCGCCGCTTTTTCGAGCCCAGGGTGGGCTTGGTCGGGCGGCGCTTCTTCTCGACCTTGGTGGCACTGAGGATCAGCTCCACCAGGCGCTCCAGCGCGTCGGCGCGGTTCTGTTCCTGGGTCCGGTACTGCTGGGCCTTGAGCACCAGCACGCCTTCGCTGGTGATACGGCTGTCACGCAGTGCCAGCAGTCGCTCCTTGTAGAACGCCGGCAGCGACGACGCCGGAATATCAAACCGCAGGTGCACCGCGCTCGACACCTTGTTGACGTTCTGCCCGCCGGCGCCCTGGGCGCGAATGGCGGTCAGCTCGATTTCGGCATCGGGCAGGTGCACGTTGTTGGAAATAACCAGCATCACTCAATAAACCCTAGGCAACAGACACACCCAATCAGGACAACAACCTCAACAACAAGGACGCATGACAATGAAAAGACTATTGATCACTTTGCTCGGCACCTTATCACTCATTCAAACGTCACTGTCCTTTGCAGATAACGCCAATGGCAAAAACCTCTATTCACAGCGCTGCGCCATGTGCCACGGGCCGGACCTCAAGGCAACGGGGCCGTTGGCCAATAAAAGCAACCCGCCTACACCTGACCTGACAACCCCAGCCTTCAAAAAACGGCTGGCGGCTTACCCGGGCGTTATTGTGTCGTCGGTCATACTTCGCCCGAATGGAGACCTGATCCCAAAAACGCTGCGCGAGAATGGGGTGAAGGTCGCGCCGCATGCCTGGAACGTTAAGGACTTTCGCGACTTGAATGAATACATGAGCGGTGTGATTTCAAAAAGTTGACGGCTTCAAACCGCAAAAAACCCCGCGCCCTATGCAGGATGCGGGGTTTTCCAGGTAGGCGCCTGTTTACTTCAACGCTGCACTCGCGGTGCTCAACGCCGCTTCAGCACTGCGCTTGTTCTTGATCCAATAACACACAGCCATAAACGCCACCCACAGCGGGATCGCGTACACCGACACCTGGATTCCCGGAATCATCAGCATGATCACCAGGATAAACACCACGAACGCCAGGCACACATAGTTGCCATACGGGTACCACAGCGCCTTGAACAGCGGCACCTGGCCGGTGCGGTTCATGTGCTGGCGGAACTTGAAGTGGGAGAAGCTGATCATCGCCCAGTTGATCACCAGCGTGGCCACCACCAGGGACATCAGCAATTCCAGCGCATGTTGCGGGATGAAGTAGTTCATCAACACCGCCACCAGCGTGACCGCCGCCGAAGCGAGGATCGAACGCACCGGCACGCCGCGCTTGTCGATCTTGGCCAGCGCCTTGGGCGCATCACCCTGCTCAGCCATGCCCAGCAGCATGCGGCTGTTGCAGTAGGTGCCGCTGTTGTACACCGACAACGCCGCCGTCAACACCACGAAGTTGAGGATATGCGCGGCGGTGTTGCTGCCCAGCATGGAGAACACCTGCACGAACGGGCTGCCACTGTAGGCATCGCCGGAGGCGTTGAGGGTGGCCAGCAGGCTGTCCCATGGCGTCAGCGACAGCAACACCACCAGGGCGCCGATGTAGAAGATCAGGATGCGGTAGATCACCTGGTTGATCGCCTTGGGGATCACGGTGCGTGGCTGGTCGGCTTCGGCGGCGGTAAAGCCGAGCATTTCCAGGCCGCCGAAGGAGAACATGATGATCGCCATGGCCATCACCAAGCCGCCCACGCCATGGGGGAAGAAGCCGCCGTGTTCCCACAGGTTGCTCACCGAGGCTTGCGGGCCGCCGCTGCCGCTGACCAGCAGGTAGCTGCCCAGGGCGATCATGCCGACGATGGCCACCACCTTGATGATGGCGAACCAGAACTCCGCTTCACCAAAGACTTTGACGTTGGCCAGGTTGATCAGGTTGATCAGCACGAAAAACGCCGCCGCCGACACCCAGGTCGGGATCTCCGGCCACCAGTAGTGCACGTATTTGCCGACGGCTGTCAGCTCGGACATGCCCACCAGGATGTACAGGATCCAGCAGTTCCAGCCCGACAGGAAGCCGGCGAAACCGCCCCAGTACTTGTGGGCAAAGTGGCTGAAGGAACCGGCGACCGGCTCTTCGACGATCATTTCGCCGAGCTGGCGCATGATCATGAAGGCAATGAAGCCGCAGATGGCATAACCCAGGATCATCGACGGGCCGGCGGATTTGAGCACGCCGGCCGAGCCCAGGAACAGGCCGGTGCCGATGGCGCCACCGAGGGCGATCAACTGGATATGCCGATTTTTCAGGCCGCGTTTCAGCTCGCCTGAAGAGGAATGGGGTTCACTCATGAAAAGGGTCTCACGCAAGGTTTGATAATGTTGAATGCAGGTTGCTGCCTTGAATTACCGACTCAAGCAGCGCCGCTCAAACCCCAGCGCAGGCACCAGGAGTACAGCGTCTTTCTAACCGTCATGCGTCACCTGTTTGTTTTTATCTGTGACGAAATCGAACCCGCCGGGCTCGTGGCCAGGCGGAGTGATCAGGGTGGGTAAACCCTGAGGTCTTGGCCTTTTGCGTGGTTACGCAAGGGGGTCACAGTAAAACGCGGCGCATTGTACACCGCTCGACAGCTTCAAGCCGTACCCGCAGAGCACGTGCGACGATCTGTCAGGTATTCCTTACGGCGGTAAATAGGGCAATCATGCCGCGAGCTACACGTAAATTAATCGTTACAGCCTGGAAAATCGGCGTTACAGCTGTAAGTTTTTGAAAAAATGGCGGTAGGAAAATTCATCACCATTAGCGACGCCAGCTCACTGTATTTGCTGAAGAAAAAAAGCCGGCGAAAAAACAGAAGAAAAAATCCAAATGAGACCGTGTCAATAAATTTTTTGCATTACCAAACACTCTCACCTAGGTTCTTTCACTTGCCCAGCGAAGCCCGCTGGCAAGCCGTTCTCAAACAACGTCCTCTAGGAGATACACCATGCAAGCACTGGAAAACGACCTGGAAACCGAACTGCAACTCGACGATTGGTTTGAAGCGCCGACCCACGAGGCCGCCGTTGAAATGATGCAAGCCGATGCCGTTGTGCCATTTGGCACGGCGATGTGGCCTTTCTGACACCCGGCACGTATTCGGCAGGTGCTGTGCACGGCACCTGCCTCCTTACCCAAGGCACACAAGGACATACGTCATGGACAAGGCCCGCGCCGTTGAACACTTTCTCTACTACCTTGCACACCATCCGGCCCTCGGCGGCCTGAACTGCCCCACCGTGCTGCTGGGCCACACCGAGCGCTACGACGCCATCGCCCAGGCGATCGCCCAGAGCAGCGCTGCCCGTTTCAACTTCCAGGTGCAGCGCCTGGACCTGGCCGACAGCGACAGCCTGGCGCAGGCCATCGAAGCCTGCGACCTGTACCTGTTCCTCTACGATTCCTCCACCCTGCCCAACCCGCGCGCCGAAGGCCCGGACTTTATCCGTGCCCTGCAAGGCGTGATGGCCGAACACTGGAAGAAATCCCTGCTGTTCAAGGATTACGGCGACTATTTCTACGACACCTTCAGCGTCGAGCCGCAGCGCATCGCCGACCTCAACGCCACACTGATCCGGCGCATGTCCCAAGCCGCTGTGCTGAGTTTTACCGACAAACACGGCTCACGCCTGCAGGCGCCCATGAGCAGCATCAAGAAGTGGACCAATATCAACGGCATCGGCAACCACGACCTGGCCCCCGGCGAAATCGCCACCCACAGCGAAGCCATCAATGGCCAGGTGCGGTTTGTCGGCACCTTTCTCAGCACCATCCCCTTCGCGCGCAAGTACGGCGTGCTGCAATCACCGCTGGAACTGTGGATCGAAAACTCGACCATCTGCAGCGTGGCCAGTGACGTGCCGGGGCTGGCCGACGACTTCAATAAATACCTGAATGCCAACCCGTCCAATCGCAGGGTGGAGGAACTGGGGATTGGCACCAATGAAGGGGTGAAGGACCTGTACGCGCGCAATGCCGGGTTCGAGGAGCGCCATTGCGGCTTGCACCTGGGCTTGGGTGGCGGGCAGAAAGGCAGCCATCACCTGGACCTGATCTTTGCCAGTGGGGTATTGGCGCTGGATGACAAACCGGTGTTTGACGGCACTTTTGCGTTCTGAACACCGAGCTTGAAAATGATGGAGATCCAGCGGTGGGAGCAAACCCTTTCCCACATGTTTTACCTCTATTCCAAGGCAAAAAAAAACGCCAACCCTAGGGTTGGCGTTTGTGTGCAGCGGTTACATCACTGCGGCTTCTTGCGACCAAAGCCTGGACGCTGACCCGAACCGGCCGGTGCGCCACGGCGCTTGCCCGATGGCTCGTCCGCCACCAGCTTCAGGCCTGGGCGCTTTTTCGGCGCTGGCTTGGCCGGGCGCTTGGTGTTGGCGCTGTCGGCTGGGTGATCGGATGCCGGAGCACCGCGACCGGCGTCACCACGGTTGCTGCGACCACCGCTTGGCGCGTCACCACGACCGGCTGGGCGTGGGGTGCGTGGCGCACGTTCGCCTTCCTGGCGCGATGGCGCGGTGGGGCGACGCTCGCCTTCGATATGCGGTTGACGCGAGATACGCCCGCCGGTCGCCGGTGCATCCAGCGCCGGGCGCAGGGTGCGGGCAACACGTTCGGTGCGGGCCACGGGGCGCGACGATTTACGCTGCATACGATCGAGCTTGTCTTTGCTCTTGGCGTTCATCTGCGGCATGGCGACCGGCGTCAGGCCGACTTCGGCGCTGAGGATGTCGACTTCGTACTGGCTCATTTCGCGCCAGCGGCCCATCGGCAGGTCGGAGTTGAGAAACACCGGGCCAAAACGAACGCGCTTCAGGCGGCTGACCACCAGGCCCTGGGATTCCCACAGGCGACGCACTTCACGGTTACGGCCTTCCATCACCACGCAGTGGTACCAGTGGTTGAAACCTTCACCGCCCGGCGCCTGCTTGATGTCGGTGAACTTGGCCGGGCCGTCTTCCAGCACCACGCCGGCCTTGAGGCGTTCGATCATCTCGTCATCGACTTCACCACGCACACGCACGGCGTATTCGCGGTCCATCTCGTAGGACGGGTGCATCAGGCGGTTGGCCAGTTCACCGTCGGTGGTGAACATCAGCAAGCCGGTGGTGTTGATGTCGAGACGACCGATGTTGATCCAACGGCCTTCCTTGGGCTTGGGCATCTTGTCGAACACGGTCGGACGGCCTTCCGGGTCGTCACGGGTGCAGATCTCGCCATCGGGCTTGTTGTACATGATCACGCGGCGCACCGATTCGGCGGCCTCTTCACGCTTGATGACCTTGCCATCAATGGTGATTGCATCGTGCAGGTCGACGCGCTGGCCAAGGGTGGCCTCGACGCCGTTGACCTTGATGCGCTTCTGGGTGATCCAGGCTTCGACGTCGCGGCGCGAGCCCACGCCGATACGCGCCAGCACCTTTTGCAGCTTTTCGCCTGCAGGGCCGATTTCCTGGCTGTCGTTCTGGTCTTTATCGTTCATCTTAAGCACCTCCCGGTGGGTCGATTCAGGCGTGGCCTGAAGAGTGTTGAAAGCGGGGCTTTGGCCGAATAGGTCGGCAAAGGGTCGCGAATCATACGCCCATGGCGCGCATTGCGCATCAGAGACTAGTCGATAAGCGCCAGGTCATTGCTTTTTCCGCCGACCGGCGATGCCCAGGGCACCACTGAACCCTTGTGGGAGGGGGCTTGCCCCCGATTGCGGTGTGTCAGTCTCAATCTCTTTAACTGAACCACCGCTATCGGGGGCAAGCCCCCTCCTACATTGGACTGCGTCAGTCTTCGAACTGGCGGCGTTCTGCCTCGATGGCCTCGGCCAGTGCCCGGGCTTCGTTTTCTTCGTCGCTCAGGGGCGGTTGTTCGAGGGCGGCGACGGCGGCCAGGAGTTTTTCGCGGGCTTCGGCCACGCCGAGGATATCGTCCTCAGGTTCAGGCTCGACCTCCACGCTCACCTGGGCGTCCGGCTCGGCCGCACCATCGCGCAGCAAGTCATCAAAGTCGGTCTTGATGCCCTGCTCCATGTCGTCCAGTTCCAGCAACAACGTATGGAAACTGGTTTCGTCCTTGGGCTCTTCCGGCTCGGCGGTGGCGTCGGCCAGTTCCTGCAGGCTCGCCGGGACCGGGGCGTCGTCGAAGTCAAGTACCGGCTCGGCTTCCATCTCGCGCAATTCGGCCAGGGGCGGCAGGTCGTCGAGGTTTTTCAGGTTGAAATGGTCGAGGAACACCTTGGTGGTGGCGAACATCGCCGGTTTGCCGGGCACGTCGCGGTAGCCGACGATGCGGATCCACTCACGCTCCAGCAGCGTCTTGACGATATGGCTGTTGACCGCCACGCCCCGCACGTCCTCGATTTCGCCACGGGTGATGGGCTGGCGATAGGCGATCAGCGCCATGGTCTCCAGCATCGCCCGTGAATAGCGCTGCGGGCGCTCTTCCCAGAGGCGGCCGACCCACGGGGAAAACTTCTCACGGATCTGCAGGCGATAACCCGACGCCACCTCGCGCAGTTCAAAGGCGCGGCCGTCGCAGGATTTGCGCAGGATTTCCAGTGCCTTCTTGAACACCGGCGGTTCAGGGCGCTCGGCTTCCTCAAACAGTTCGAACAGACGCTCCAGGGATTGCGGCTTACCCGAGGCCAGGAGAAAGGCCTCCAGTAACGGGGCCAGTTCGCGGGGTTCAGTCAGATTCATCGTTTCAGCTCTTTATTCGGCTCGCGCCCGCACGTGGATAGCCGCAAAAGGCTCATTCTGGACCAGCTCGACCAAGGACTCCTTGACCAGTTCGAGGACCGCCATAAAGGTCACCACCACTCCCAGGCGCCCTTCTTCCGCCGTGAACAGCTCCACAAACGGCACAAACCCGCCGCCCTTGAGGCGTTCGAGTACATCGCTCATGCGCTCGCGGGTGGACAGGGCCTCGCGGCTGACCTGGTGGTGCTCGAACATATCGCCACGGCGCAGCACCTCGGCCATGGACATCAGCAACTCTTCCAGGCTCACGTCCGGCAGCAGCTTGCGTGCACGGGCCTCGGGGGCGTCGAGCTTGGGTACCACCACGTCGCGACCGACGCGGCTCAGGCCGTCGATACCTTCGGCGGCGGCCTTGAAGCGCTCGTATTCCTGCAGCCGGCGGATCAGTTCGGCGCGCGGGTCGTCCTCTTCGGCCTCGACCGTCTCCGCGCGCGGCAACAGCATGCGCGACTTGATCTCGGCGAGCATGGCGGCCATCACCAGGTACTCGGCAGCCAGTTCCAGGCGTACCGACTGCATCAATTCGACATAGCCCATGTACTGGCGGGTGATTTCCGCCACCGGGATGTCGAGGATGTTGATGTTCTGCTTGCGGATCAGGTACAGCAGCAAGTCCAGCGGGCCCTCGAAAGCCTCAAGGAAGACCTCCAGGGCGTCCGGCGGAATGTACAGGTCCAGCGGCATTTCCAGCACCGCCTGGCCGTAGACCATGGCAAACGGCAGCTCCTGCTGGGCGCCCGCCTGGCTGTCGACGGTTTCCACGGCTGACATTCAGGCCTCGGCCATAAAGGGCGCAGGATCGCCGCAACCGACACGGATCACTTCAGGTTCGCCGTCGGCCAGGTTGATCACGGTGGAGGCCTTGTTGCCGCCGAAACCGCCGTCGATGATCAGGTCGACCTGTTTTTCCAGCAATTGGCGCATTTCGTATGGGTCTTCCAGGGGCTCGGTGTCGCCGGGCATGATCAGCGACACACTCATCAACGGCTCACCCAGCTCGGCCAGCAACGCCAGGGCGATGGGATGCTCCGGCACCCGCAGGCCAATGGTGCGTTTTTTCGGGTGCAGCAGCAGGCGCGGCACTTCGCGGGTCGCGTTGAGGATAAAGGTGTAGGGCCCTGGCGTGTGGGCCTTGAGCAGGCGGAAGGTGCCGGTGTCGACCTTGGCGAACAGGCCCAGCTGGGACAAGTCGCTGCAGATCAGCGCGAAGTTGTGCTTGTCATCCAGCTGGCGCAGACGTCTGACACGCTCGACAGCGCCCTTGTCACCGATCTGGCAACCGATGGCGTAGGACGAATCGGTCGGGTAGATCACCACACCGCCGGCGCGAATGATCTCTACGGCCTGCTTGATCAGGCGCGCCTGGGGGTTTTCCGGATGAATCTGGAAGAATTGACTCACGGGTTCTACCTGTTCAGACGGTGGCAATAATGGGGTCATGCTTGAATCTCCCCCACAACAGCGGCAAATCTTCCGGGACCGCGCGGTACTCGCCGATCTCGGACCAGCCGCCAGGGCCATGAAAGTCACTGCCGGCGCTGACCAGCAGACCAAATTCGCGAGCAAGGATCGACAGGCTGCCCACCTGTTCGGCGGGTTGAAAGCCGTTGACCACTTCAATCGCGTGACCGCCAGCTCCAATATAGTCGCCAATCAGCTTGCGACGCTTGCTGCGGGTGAAATCGTAATGCCAGGGATGGGCCAGGCTGACCCAGGCTCCGGAGGCCCGCAGGGTCTCGACGGTGTCTTCGAGGGTCGGCCAATGTTGCTTCACATCGCCCAACTTGCCGGCGCCCAGCCACTTGCGAAAGGCTTCGGCGCGGTCTTTGACAAAACCCTCACGCACCATCCAGTCGGCAAAGTGCGGACGGGCCGGCGCGTTGCCGCTGTCACCCAGTTCCTGCTGGATGGCGCGGGCGCCGTCGAGGGCGTTGGGCATGCCTTTGAGGCTGAGTTTTCGGCTTATTTCTTCGGACCGCAGCCAGCGGCCATCGTGCAATTGCGCGATAGCCTCCACCAGCGGCGGCGCTTTTTGATCGAAGCCGTAGCCGAGCACATGAATGGTGGCGCCGCCCCAGGTGCAGGACAATTCCACCCCGTTGACCAGCTGCATGCCCAGGGCATGGGCCGTTGTACGGGCTTCGTCGAGGCCTTCGAGGGTGTCGTGGTCGGTCAACGAGAGGACTCGCACGCCTTTTTCAAACGCACGCGCAACCAGTACCGCGGGCGCCAGGGCGCCGTCGGAGGCCGTGCTGTGGCAGTGCAAATCAACATTCACGGGGGGGTGTAACCTCAAGTCAGCTGGCGCTATCGCAACCAAGGATGTTTGTTATTATGCCGCCACATCCAGCTTCTGGCTCTTACTGTGAAACAATTCATCGACTTCATCCCGCTGTTGCTGTTTTTCATCGTTTACAAACTCGACCCCAGGGTCATCGACCTGGCCGGCCATGAGCTGACTGTCGGCGGCATCTACAGTGCCACCGCCGTGCTCATCATCAGCTCTGTGGTGGTCTACGGCGCCATCTTCATTTCCCAGCGCAAACTGGAAAAAAGCCAGTGGCTGACCCTGGTCGCCTGCCTGGTCTTCGGCAGCCTGACCCTGGCCTTCCACAGCGAAACCTTCCTGAAATGGAAAGCGCCGGTGGTGAACTGGCTGTTCGCCCTGGCGTTCATCGGCAGCCACTTCATCGGTGATCGCCTGCTGATCAAGCGGATCATGGGCCACGCGCTGACCCTGCCGGAACCGGTGTGGACACGCTTGAACCTGGCCTGGATCGCGTTTTTCATCTTCTGCGGCGCCGCCAACCTTTTCGTGGCGTTTACCTTCCAGGACTACTGGGTCGACTTCAAAGTGTTCGGCAGCCTGGGCATGACCGTGCTGTTCCTGGTCGCCCAGGGCATCTACCTGTCGCGCCACCTGCATGACACCGAGCCTACTACGCCGAAAACCGAGGACTGACATGCTCTACGCCATCATTGCCACCGACGTCGCCAACTCGCTGGAAAAACGCCTGTCCGTGCGCCCGGCCCACGTCGAGCGCCTGAAAGTCCTTCAAGCCGAAGGCCGCATCGTGCTGGCCGGCCCGCACCCGGCCGTGGACAGCAACGACCCGGGCGACGCCGGTTTTACCGGTAGCCTGATCGTCGCCGAGTTTGCCTCGCTGGCCGATGCCCAGGCCTGGGCCAAGGCCGATCCCTATGTCGCCGCAGGGGTCTACGCCGACGTAGTGATCAAACCCTTCAAGCAAGTCCTGCCCTGATCCCGATTGCGCCGAACCTATTGAGTACGGCGCACTCCTAATTGCTCATTATTTTCGGCAACCTGCCGACAACGTTCTGAATATTCGTGTGGAATCAGGAGTTCCGATGCGCTTACGTCAGTTGTGTCTGTTGGCAGTGTTAATGATCGGGGCTACGGCCCACGCTGAAGAAACCTCGAGCACCGGCAGTTCCACGCCCCTGTCCTTGAGCGCCGGCGCCCAGATCACCGAGTTGCAGCAACGTTTGAAAGAAAGCGAACGGCAACGTGAAGAACTGAGCAAGCAACTGCAAAGCGCGGATGCCACCCGCGAAAGCGCTCAATTGAGTCGCCTTCGCCAGGAGAACCAACGCCTGGCCCAGCAACTCAAAGATGCACAGGGCGGCGCCTTGACCCGCTGGCTGACCGAGCAGCAACAATGGTTCGTCACCGGTGGGGCCGTCGCACTGATCGCCCTGTTGTGCGGGATCTTCGCCAGCGGTGGGCACCGTCGCCGTCGACAATGGCTAAATTGAGTGAGTCATGAGCGAGCTGTTACTGATAGATGATGACCAGGAGCTCTGCGAGCTGCTGAGCAGTTGGCTGAGCCAGGAAGGTTTCCAGGTGCGCGCCTGCCACGACGGCTTGAGCGCACGCAAGGCCTTGGCCGACAGCGCCCCGGCAGCGGTAGTGCTGGATGTGATGCTGCCCGACGGCAGCGGCCTGGAGCTGCTCAAGCAATTGCGCAACGACCACCCGGAGCTGCCGGTGCTGATGCTTTCGGCGCGGGGCGAACCCCTGGACCGCATCCTCGGCCTGGAATTGGGCGCCGACGACTACCTGGCCAAGCCCTGCGACCCGCGCGAACTCACCGCGCGGCTGCGCGCGGTATTGCGCCGCAGCCACCCGGCCGCCGTGTCCAGCCAACTGGAACTGGGCGACCTGTGCTTCAGCCCGGTGCGCGGCGTGGTCAGCATCGATGAGCAGGAGTTCACCCTCACCGTCTCCGAAAGCCGCCTGCTGGAAGCATTATTGCGCCAGCCCGGCGAACCGCTGGACAAGCAGGAACTGGCGCAGATCGCCCTGGGCCGCAAGCTGACCCTTTACGATCGCAGCCTGGACATGCACGTCAGCAACCTGCGCAAGAAGATCGGCCCGCACCCCGATGGCCGGCCACGGATCGTGGCGTTGCGCAGCCGGGGCTACTACTACAGCCTCTAAGTCCCCTTCGCTCCTGCAGGGTTTTGTCAGTTCACAACAAAACCCTCTTTACCCAAGCTTTACCCACACCTGACCGCCGCTGACCTTGATCTCCGTAATCTACTCACATCCGGACTCACCGGAATAGAGACAGGAGAATCACCATGCGCAAGACCCTTATCGCTTTGATGTTCGCCGCCGCCCTGCCGACCGTTGCCATGGCCGCACTGCCTGAAGGCCCGGGCCCGATGGGCGGCCCTGAAGGGCACATGATGGGTGGCCCGGGCCACGGTGGTGAACACGGTCCGCGTGGCAAAGGCGGCCCTTTCAGCCAACTGGACCTGAGCCGCGAACAGCGCGAGCAGATCGGCAAGCTGATGGGTGACCAATGGCACGCTCGCAAAGACCTGGTCAAAAAGTACCTGGACAAGCTCCCGGCCGCCGACCAGAAAGCCATGCAGGATGAAATCGCCGCCGGCAAGCAGAAGACCCAGGCCGATATCCGTGCCGTGCTCAAGCCTGACCAGCAGAAGAAGTTCGACGAGATCGTCAAGAAGCAAGAACAGCGCCGTGCCGAATGGAAGGAATTCCAGGCCTGGAAAGCGCAACAGCCGCAAAAAGCGCAATAATGCCCCCGCGTTAACACTCCCAGCCCAGTGGCCACCGCCACTGGGCTTTTCCTGTTTGAGGGTTTCCTGTGCGTTCATTGTTCTGGCGCATCCTGGCCAGTTTCTGGCTGGCCATCGCCCTGGTTGCCGGGTTGTCGATCCTGCTTGGGCACATGCTTAACCAGGATGCCTGGATTCTCAGCCGCCACCCCGGCCTCAATAACCTCGCGCAAGAGTGGACCCAGCTCTACGAAGCCCAGGGCGAGGATGCTGCCCAGGACCTGCTGCAACAGCGCAAGCGCCAGTACCACATCGACGTGCAAGTGCTCAACGAAAGCGGCGAGCCGGTGGTGCGCGGCACTTTCCCGCGCCGCGCCGCTGCCTTTGAAGCCCGGCAGAACGACAGCAAGGAAGGCCATCTGCCCTGGCGACGCCTGACCGCCGAGTACACCAGCGAGAAGACCGGCGACACCTACCTGTTGATCTACCGCATCCCGCACCCGGAGCTGGACGAGTGGCACCGCAGCAGCCTGGCATGGCCCTTGAGCGCACTGGTGATTGCCCTGGTGGTGCTGACCTTGTTCAGCCTGTTCGTCACCTTGTCCATCACCCGTCCACTGAGCCGCCTGCGCGGCGCGGTGCATGACCTCGGCCAGGCCACCTACCAGCAGAACAGCCTGGCGCAACTGGCCAACCGCCGCGATGAGTTCGGCGTACTCGCCACCGACTTCAACCGCATGGGCGCACGCCTGCAAAGCCTGATCGGCAGTCAACGCCAGCTGCTGCGCGACGTGTCCCATGAGCTGCGCTCGCCCCTCGCGCGCCTGCGCATCGCCCTGGCCCTGGCCGAACGCGCCAGCCCCGAAGAACGGGAAAAACTCTGGCCACGCCTGACCCGCGAATGCGACCGCCTGGAAGCGCTGATCAGCGAGATCCTGGTACTGGCCCGCGTCGATGCCGACAATGCCAGCGCCGAAGACGTCGACCTCATCGCCCTGCTCAAAACCCTGCAAAAGGATGCCCAACTCAGCGCGCCGGACCAGGTGGTGCAACTGAGCACCGACGCCGACCTGCAACTGAAGGGCTGGCCGACCATGATCGAACGGGCTGTGGATAACCTGCTGCGCAATGCCCAGCGCTTCAACCCGCCGGGGCAACCGATCGATTTGCACGCCCAGCTCCAGGGCGAACGTATCCTGATCAGTGTGCGCGACCATGGCCCCGGTGTGGACGCCGAACACCTGAGTCAACTCGGTGAACCGTTCTACCGCGCTCCCGGCCAGACCGCCCAAGGCCACGGCCTGGGCCTGGCGATCGCGCGACGCGCGGCCGAACGCCACGGTGGCAGCCTGATCCTGGCCAATCACCCAGCCGGTGGTTTTATCGCCAGCATCGACCTGCCGTTGGAACCGGGAGTTGTCACGCCGGTGTGATGATCTTCTATAGTGGCCCTTCTCTTACGGAGGGCCTTTGATGACTGACCTGCTGACTCCCATCCAAGCCGCACTCGATCTACCCCACACCCCGCTGACCTTCACCGAGGCTGGCGCCCTGCCCTCGACCTTCGCCGTCACCGAACTGGCCAGTGCCAGCATCGGCGCCGCCGGGCAGGCCGTCGCCCAGTTGATCCGGCAACGGACCGGGCGCCTGCCCGACGTGAGTGTGGACCGGCGTCTCGCCTCTTTCTGGTTCTCGTCCTCGATCCGCCCGCTGGGCTGGCAAGTGCCACCGTTGTGGGATCCGGTGGCCGGCGATTACGCCAGCGCCGATGGCTGGATTCGCCTGCACACCAACGCGCCTCATCACCGTGCCGCCGCCGAACGGGTGCTGGGCACGGTCGCCGACCGCGCCGGAATGGCCGGCAAGGTCGCGGCGTGGAACGCGGCAGAACTGGAACAGGCGATTGTCGACCAAGGTGGCTGCGCCGCGCAGATGCGTGCCTGGCAAGCCTGGCAGCAGCACCCGCAGGGGTTGGCGGTGAACGCCGAGGCGTTGGTCCAACGCCAGACCTTCGAAACCACGACCGACAAACCCTGGCACGGTTCGCTGGCACGCCCGCTGGCCGGCCTCAAGGTGCTGGACCTGACCCGCGTATTGGCCGGCCCGGTGGCCAGTCGTTTCCTTGCCGGCCTCGGCGCGGATGTACTGCGCATCGACTCACCCACCTGGAACGAGCCCGGCGTAGTCCCGGAAATGACCCTGGGCAAACGCTGCGCGCGCCTGGACCTGAAAACGCCCGAAGGTCGGCGGGTTTTCGAGCATTTGCTCAGGGACGCCGACATCCTGTTCCACGGTTACCGCGCTGACGCCCTGGAGCATCTGGGCTACACCGCCCCCGAACTGCAACACCTCGCCCCAGGCCTGATCGACGTCAGCCTCAACGCCTACGGCTGGAGCGGCCCGTGGCGTAATCGCCGGGGCTTCGACAGCCTGGTGCAGATGAGCAGCGGGATCGCCGAGGCCGGCATGCTCTGGAAACACGCGGATAAACCGCTGCCACTGCCGTTGCAGGCGCTGGATCACGCGACCGGGTATCTGATGGCGGCCAGTGCGATTCAGGCGCTGGGCGAACGGTTGCAGTCGGGGCGCGGTGGTTCGGCGCGGTTGTCGTTGGCACGCACCGCAACGTTACTGGTGCAAGCAGGCCAAGTGCCCGACCAACCGGCGTTGCGCGAGGAAGAACCAGGGGATCAAGGCCTGGTCGTCGAACAGACCGCCTGGGGCCAGGCCTATCGGCTGCTGCCCCCGCTGACCATCAGCGGTACGCCATTGCAATGGGATTTGCCGGCGGGAGAATTGGGCTCCCACCGGCCTCAATGGTGACTTGACGGCCGCTATCGGGAGCAAGCCCCCTCCCACACTTTGATGGGTGAACATATTCAAAATGTGGGAGGGGGCTTGCTCCCGATGAGGCCAGTACCGTCATCCCATCACAACGACAACACCCCGCTGTACAACCCATACGCCGCCAGCCCCGCGCCGGCGATCACGCAGCTGAAAATGCCTTTCTCAACGTGGGTGAACAACGGCTGGCCCTGTTCGCGCTTGGCCAGGGCGAACAGGATCACGCCCGGCGCATACAGCAGCGCCGACAGCAGCAGGTATTTAAGGCCCCCGGCGTAGAGCAACCATACGGCGTAACCCAGGGCGATCAACCCCACCAGCAGGTCCTTGATGCGATGGCGGTGGGCACCTTCATAGGTTTCACCACGCCCGCTCAGCAACACCGCGTAGGCCGCCGACCACAGGTAAGGCACGAGGATCATCGACGACGCCAGGTAGATCAGGGTGGTGTAGGTGCTGTGGGAAAACAGCGTGATCACCAGGAAGACCTGGATCATCACATTGGTCAGCCACAAGGCGTTGACCGGCACCTGGTTGGCATTTTCCTTTTTCAGGAAGGCCGGCATGGTCTTGTCATGGGCGGTGGCATAGAGGATCTCGGCACACAGCAGCGCCCAGGACAGCAAGGCGCCCAGCAATGAAACCGCCAGGCCGATACTGATCAGCAACGCGCCCCAGGGCCCGACGATATGCTCGAGCACACCGGCCAGGGACGGGTTTTGCAGGCCGGCCAGCTCCGCCTGGCTCATGATGCCCAGGGACAACACATTCACCAGCACCAACAGCGCCAGCACGCCGAGAAAGCCGATCACCGTGGCCCGCCCTACGTCCGCGCGCTTCTCGGCCCGCGCCGAATACACACTGGCGCCTTCGATGCCGATAAACACAAATACCGTGACCAGCATCATATTGCGCACCTGGTCCACCACACTGCCGAATTGCGGCTTTTCCAGGCCCCAGATGTCAGCCGTGAAGATATCGGCCTTGAACGCCACGGCGGCGATCACCACGAACATCAACAGCGGTACCAGCTTGGCCACGGTGGTGATCTGGTTGATGAACGCGGCTTCCTTGATCCCGCGCATCACCAGGAAATGCACGGCCCACAGCAGCAACGATGCGCAGCCGATGGCCACCGGCGTATTGCCTTGGCCGAATACCGGGAAAAAATAGCCGAGGGTGCTGAACAGCAACACGAAATAACCGACGTTGCCCATCCACGCGCTGATCCAGTAACCCCAGGCCGATGAAAAACCCATGTAGTCGCCGAAACCCGCCTTGGCGTAGGCGTACACCCCGGAATCCAGTTCCGGCTTGCGATTGGCCAGGGTCTGGAAGACAAACGCCAGGGTCAGCATGCCCACGGCGGTGATCGCCCAACCGATCAACACCGCGCCCACCTCCGCGCGCGCGGCCATGTTCTGCGGCAACGAGAAAATCCCCCCGCCGATCATCGAGCCCACCACCAGGGCAATCAGGGCGCCAAGCCGAAGTTTCTGGGCCGGTTGAGACATGCAGACTCCTGAATAAGATTTGAGCGGACAACCGTGCACTCAACTAATTAACTCAGCGAGTGTAGCGTTTATTAAAGACAGCGATAAAACCGCCACGCTCATAACTCAGCGGCATGACAGTTTGCATAGTTTAGGCTTATTTAGATTTTAAATACGCCGAATACTTTGTCGCTTCCAAGCTATTTATTGTCGCCGTTGCGAAAAGTTTGCACATTCGGGAAAACGGGCTAGTTTCAAACGTCCATACGCAGCACTAAATGATTGACCAAACCGCAGAGATCGCTCTGGAAAGCGCCTTTGCGCGGAAAACTATTGCCCACGACTTTCCAGTCTAAGTCATTAATTCACAATGGAATGTGCCAATGAAGTGATCTGAGTCAGCTGTTTGATTAGCGCACGGAATTATTCTGTGGTCTCTCTTCTCCTGCATTGGAGTTATGCGATGTCTGAATCTCCCGGAAAACTTCGATTGGGTGCATTGGTTGCACTTGTCGTCGGCTCAATGATTGGCGGCGGGATCTTCTCTCTGCCGCAAAACATGGCCGCCAGTGCCGATGTTGGCGCGGTATTGATCGGCTGGGTGATCACCGCCGTGGGCATGCTGACCCTGGCGTTTGTCTTCCAGACCCTGGCCAATCGCAAACCTGATCTGGACGGCGGCGTCTACGCCTATGCCAAGGCCGGCTTCGGTGACTACATGGGCTTTTCGTCGGCCTGGGGTTACTGGATCAGCGCCTGGTTGGGCAACGTCGGTTACTTCGTCCTCCTGTTCAGCACCCTCGGTTACTTCTTCCCGATCTTCGGCGAAGGCAATACGCCTGCGGCGGTGATTGGCGCGTCGGTCTTGCTCTGGGCCGTGCACTTTCTGGTACTGCGCGGGATCAAGGAAGCGGCGTTCATCAACCTGGTGACCACCGTCGCCAAGGTGGTGCCCCTGGTGCTGTTCGTGTTGATCGCCGTGTTCGCCTTCAAGCTGGACATCTTCACCGCTGACATCTGGGGCGTGAAGAACCCGGACCTGGGCAGCGTGATGAACCAGGTGCGCAACATGATGCTGGTCACCGTGTGGGTGTTCATCGGCATCGAAGGCGCGAGCATCTTCTCGGCACGCGCCGAAAAACGCAGCGACGTCGGCAAGGCCACCGTGATCGGTTTTATCACCGTGCTGCTGTTCCTGATGCTGGTGAACGTGCTGTCCCTGGGCATCATGACTCAACCGGAGCTGGCCAAGCTGCAGAACCCGTCGATGGCCGCCGTGCTGGAGCATGTGGTGGGCCACTGGGGTGCGGTGCTGATCAGCGTCGGCTTGATCATCTCGTTGCTGGGTGCGCTGCTGTCGTGGGTGCTGCTGTGTGCGGAGATCATGTTCGCCGCCGCCAAGGACCACACCATGCCGGAGTTCCTGCGCAAGGAAAACGCCAACCATGTGCCGGCCAACGCCCTGTGGCTGACCAACGCCATGGTCCAGATATTCCTGGTGATCACGCTGTTTTCCGCCAGTACCTACCTGTCGCTGATCTACCTCGCCACCTCGATGATCCTGGTGCCTTACCTGTGGTCGGCGGCCTACGCGCTGCTACTGGCGGTACGCGGCGAAACCTACGAAAACGCCCTCAAGGAGCGCAGGAAAGACCTGTTTATCGGCGCGATCGCACTGATCTACGCGGTCTGGCTGCTCTATGCCGGCGGCACCAAGTACCTGCTGTTGTCCGCCCTGCTCTATGCCCCCGGCGCGATCCTGTTCGCCAAGGCCAAGCATGAACTGGGCAAACCGATTTTCACCAACGTCGAGAAGCTGATTTTCGCCGCAGTCGTCATTGGCGCCCTGGTGGCTGCCTATGGCCTCTACGACGGCTTCCTGACTCTGTAACTGATGTTCACTGGAGGATCTGTAATGACCACGGAAAAAGTGAAGTACGGTGTACATTCCGAAGCCGGCAAACTGCGCAAAGTCATGGTGTGCTCCCCAGGCTTGGCCCACCAGCGGCTGACCCCTAACAACTGCGATGAACTGCTGTTCGATGACGTGCTCTGGGTAGCCCAGGCCAAGCGCGACCATTTCGACTTCGTGACCAAGATGCGCGAACGGGACATCGATGTGCTGGAAATGCACAACCTGCTGACCGATATCGTTGCCAACCCCGAAGCCCTGGACTGGATCCTGGAACGCAAGATCACCTCCAACACCGTGGGCCTGGGCCTGGTCGAGGAGGTCAGCTCCTGGCTGCGCAGCCTGGAGCCACGCAAGATCGCCGAGTTCCTGATCGGTGGCGTGTCGGCCGATGACCTGCCGAGCAGCTTCGGTGGCAAGACCATCGAGATGTTCCGCGACTTCCTCGGCCACGCCAGTTTTATCCTGCCGCCGCTGCCCAACACCCAGTTCACCCGCGACACCACCTGCTGGATCTACGGCGGCGTGACGCTCAACCCGATGTACTGGCCGGCGCGACGCCAGGAAACCCTGCTGGCCAGCGCCATCTACAAATTCCACCCCGAGTTCACCAACGCGGACTTCCAGATCTGGTACGGCGACCCCGACCAGGAACACGGTGCCGCCACGCTGGAAGGCGGTGACGTCATGCCGATTGGCAATGGCGTGGTGTTGATCGGCATGGGCGAGCGCTCGTCCCACCAGGCCATCGGCCAACTGGCGCGCAACCTGTTCAAGAACAAAGCGGTGGAACGGGTGATCGTTGCCGGCCTGCCGAAATCCCGCGCGGCGATGCACCTGGACACCGTGTTCAGCTTCTGCGACCGCGACCTGGTGACCATCTTCCCCGAAGTGGTCAACCAGATCGTGCCCTTCACCCTGCGCCCTGACGAAAGCAAACCCCACGGCATCGACATTCAGCGGGAGAAAACCAACTTCCTCGAGACCGTGGCCGCCGCGCTCAACCTCAAGGCCCTGCGCGTGGTCGAGACCGGCGGCAACAGCTTCGCCGCCGAACGCGAGCAGTGGGACGACGGCAACAACGTGGTGGCCGTGGAGCCTGGCGTAGTGATCGGCTACGACCGCAACACCTACACCAACACCCTGCTGCGCAAGGCCGGCGTGGAAGTCATCACCATCAGCGCCGGTGAACTCGGCCGTGGCCGTGGCGGCGGCCACTGTATGACCTGCCCGATCATCCGCGACCCTATCGACTATTAAGGAGATCCCATCATGGCTTTCAATATGCGCAACCGCAGCCTACTGTCGCTGATGCACCACACCACCCGCGAGCTGCACTACCTGCTGGACCTGTCCCGCGACCTCAAGCGCGCCAAATACACCGGTACCGAGCGTCCGCACCTGCAAGGCAAGAACATCGCGCTGATCTTCGAAAAAACCTCGACCCGCACCCGTTGCGCCTTCGAAGTGGCGGCCCACGACCAGGGTGCCCACGTCACCTATATCGACCCGGTGTCGTCGCAGATCGGCCACAAAGAAAGCATGAAAGACACCGCCCGCGTGCTCGGCCGCATGTTCGACGCCATTGAATACCGTGGCTTCGAGCAGGAAATCGTCGAAGAACTGGCCAAGTTCGCCGGCGTGCCGGTGTTCAACGGCCTCACCGCCGAGTTCCACCCGACCCAAATGATCGCCGACACCCTGACCATGCGCGAGCACAGCGACAAGCCGCTGCATGACATCAGCTACGCCTACCTGGGCGACGCGCGCTACAACATGGGTAACTCGCTGCTGATGATCGGCGCCAAGCTCGGCATGGACGTGCGCATCGGCGCGCCGAAAGCCCTGTGGCCCCATGAAGACTTCATCAAACAGTGCCAGGCCTTCGCCGAGGAAAGCGGCGCACGCATTACCATCACTGAAGACCCGAAAGAAGCCGTCAAAGGCGTGGACTTCATCCACACCGATATCTGGGTGTCCATGGGTGAGCCGGTGGAAGCGTGGGACGAACGCATCGAGCAACTGCTGCCGTATCAGGTCAACGCCAAGATGATGAAAGCCTCGGGCAACCCTCGGGTGAAATTCATGCACTGCCTGCCGGCGTTCCACAACAGCGAAACCAAGGTCGGCAAGGACATCGCCGCACGTTATCCGAACCTGGCCAATGGTGTGGAAGTGACCGAGGAAGTCTTCGAGTCGCCGGCCAACATCGCCTTTGAGCAGGCGGAAAACCGCATGCACACCATCAAGGCGATCCTGGTGTCGGCACTCGCGGATATCTAAAGGCTACACGGTCAAATGTGGGAGGGGGCTTGCCCCCCTCCCACATTGGCCTCTGTGTTCACACCTATAGAAGGATTGCATTATGCGCATCGTCGTAGCCCTGGGCGGCAACGCCCTCCTGCGCCGTGGTGAACCCATGACCGCAGACAACCAACGCGCCAATATCCGCATTGCCACCGAACAGATCGCCAAGATCCATGCCGGCAACGAACTGGTCATCGCCCACGGCAATGGCCCGCAGGTCGGCCTGCTGTCGTTGCAGGCGGCGGCCTACACCAGCGTTTCGCCGTACCCGCTGGACGTGCTCGGTGCCGAAACCGAAGGCATGATCGGCTACATCATCGAACAGGAACTGGGCAACCTGCTGGACTTCGAAGTGCCGTTCGCCACCCTGCTCACCCAGGTGGAAGTGGATGCCAAGGACCCGGCCTTCCAAAACCCGACCAAGCCCATCGGCCCGGTGTACTCCAAGGCCGAAGCGGAAAAACTCGCCGCCGAGAAAGGCTGGGCCATCGCCCCGGATGGCGATAAATATCGCCGCGTCGTGGCCAGCCCACGGCCCAAACGCATCTTCGAGATTCGCCCGATCAAGTGGCTGCTGGAAAAAAGCGCCATCGTGATCTGCGCCGGTGGTGGCGGTATCCCGACCCTGTACGGTGAAGACGGTAAGCTCAAGGGCATCGAAGCCGTGATCGACAAAGACCTGTGCTCCTCGTTGCTGGCCACGCAACTGGACGCCGATTTGCTGGTGATCGCCACCGACGTCAACGCCGCTTTTATCGACTTCGGCAAGCCGACCCAGAAAGCCATCGGCCAGGCCCACCCCGACGACATGGAAAAACTCGGCTTCGCCGCCGGTTCCATGGGGCCCAAGGTGCAAGCCGCCTGCGAGTTCGCCCGCCAGACTGGCAAAACCGCGGTGATCGGTTCACTCTCGGACATCGAAGCCATCGTCCAGGGCAGCGCCGGCACACGCATCAGCACGGCGACACCTGGCATCACCTATCTGTGAAGTAGAGGAGATACGCCTATGGCCACCTTTGAACCCGGTCACCTGCACATCGAACGTCACGCGCTGAACAAGGACGACTACAGCTACAACCTGTGTATCGACTACGAAGTCAGCCAGGATCCAAAGGAAGGCAAGGGCATGCTGTTCAAGCTGCACGGCTCGGTGCAGGGCAAGGACCTCAAGGAAGAGTTCTTCTTGCCCAAGGACCAGGCATTCGACTTTGCCCGGCATGCGATGAACATCGCGCAGAAGTATGGGATGCCGAAGATTGCGGTGTTGAATGGCTCGATGCACAAACAGTACGACCTGATGTTCGAGGATGTGCGGCATCAACTGGATGTTAAATCCGGGGACCCGATCAAGCCTGAACACCTGGAATAACCCGACGCCCCCGACTCCAACCCTCATATGTGGGAGCAAGCCCGCTCCCACATTTTTGATCTCCATCACCTGTCAGGCATACTGGCCACCCTCAGTACGCCAGAACCAACATTCGCCCCATGCGTATCCACGTCAGCTTTATCGACCGCGTCGGTATCACCCAGGAAGTCCTGGCCTTGCTCGGTGGGCGCAATCTCAACCTGGATGCGGTGGAAATGGTGCCGCCCAACGTCTATATCGATGCGCCGACCCTCAGCGCCGACGTGCTCGAAGAGCTGCGTGACGCGCTGTTCAGCGTGCGCGGCGTACAAGCGGTGACGGTGGTGGACATTCTCCCCGGCCAACGCCGCCACCTGCAACTCGATGCCCTGCTGGCAGCCATGACCGACCCGGTGCTGGCCCTGGACAGTGCGGGCAAGATCCTGCTGGCCAACCCGGCGCTGATCGCGCTGTACGGTCGCGAACCGGCCGGGGAAAGTATCGCCGAGCTGTTCAATGATCCGGCCTTGCTGGACACCTTGCTGGAAAACGGCTTTCGCCTGCCCTTGCGTGAAATCAGCGTCAACGGCCAGACGTTTTTGCTCGACGCCACGCCGATCACCGATGCCGGCGCCCTGCTCACCCTGTACCAACCCAACCGCATCGGCGAACAACTGTCGGCGCTGCACCACGATCATGCCGAAGGCTTTGATGCGCTGCTGGGCGAATCCCCGGTGATCCGCACCCTCAAGGCACGCGCACAACGGGTTGCCGCACTCGATGCGCCGCTGTTGATCCAGGGCGAAACCGGCACCGGCAAGGAGTTGGTGGCGCGGGCCTGCCACGCCATCAGCGCACGTCACAGTGCGCCGTTTTTGGCGCTGAACTGCGCGGCGTTGCCGGAGAATCTCGCCGAGAGTGAATTGTTCGGTTACGCCCCCGGCGCCTTTACCGGTGCCCAACGCGGCGGCAAGCCGGGGCTGATGGAGCTGGCCAACCAGGGCACGGTGTTTCTCGATGAAATCGGCGAAATGTCGCCCTATTTGCAAGCCAAGCTGCTGCGTTTTCTCAACGACGGCAGCTTCCGCCGGGTCGGCGGCGACCGCGAGGTGAAGGTCAATGTGCGCATCCTCAGCGCCACCCACCGCGACCTGGAAAAAATGGTCAGCGAAGGCACCTTCCGCGAAGACCTGTTCTACCGCCTCAACGTGCTCAACGTCGAAGTGCCGCCCCTGCGCGAACGCGGCCAGGACATCCTGTTGCTGGCCCGCTACTTCATGCAGCAGGCCTGTGCGCAGATCCAGCGCCCGGTGTGCCGCCTGGCGCCCGGCACCTATCCGGCGCTGTTGGGCAACCGCTGGCCGGGCAATGTGCGCCAGTTGCAGAATGTGATCTTCCGCGCCGCCGCCATCTGCGAAAGCAGCCTGGTGGACATCGGTGACCTCGACATCGCCGGCACCTCCGTGGCCCGCCAGAACGACGGCGAAGTCAATAGCCTGGAACAGGCCGTCGAGGACTTCGAGCGCAGCCTGCTGGAGAAACTCTACGTCAGTTACCCCTCGACCCGGCAGTTGGCCAGCCGCCTGCAAACCTCACACACCGCCATCGCCCACCGCTTGCGCAAGTACGGCATTCCCGCAAAACCCTAGCGCCTGCCTCACCAGAACGCACGCCGGCCACGATGCTTGATAACGCCGGTGGCGCTGAAAAACAGTTGCGTGGCCATGGGCGGGCTGATGCGCGAATAGTAGATCGCGATGGCCTCGTTGTCGGTTTTGTCGAGCAGGCTGCGAAAACTCATGAAGCGCTGCTCCGGCCTTTTCAGATGGCCGGCGTTGTAGGGTAAATCGGGGTCCGTGGGCGACGAGTAATGAAAGTGCGCATAAGCCAGGACCTTGCCCTGCCTGTCCTTGACCACATACTCCTGCAGGAAATCATCCACCCGCTTGAGCGCAATACGCCCCTCGATGCGCAGTATCTGCACCTGGTCCTGGGCCTGGAGCCAGGCAATCCCATCCTCATCGGGCGGCAAGCGCTTGATCATCTCGATGCGCAACCCTCGCCCCTGCTCCAGAGAGTCGCTGGCGGCCTGTTCCAGTTCATCGAGCAGCGCCTGGGCCGCGGTATCCGGCGTTGACGGCAGCGCCTTGCGGATCTTTTCGGCAACCGCCTTGATGCCCTCGGACTGCCGCGTCAACCGGGCTTCGACGCTGGCCGGCAGCGTGGCACTGCGCGCTTCATCGCGGGCCTGCTGCAGCACCAGCGGTGCCCTGGCCAACAAGCGGCGCGCGTCGGCCTTGAGTTTTTCCAGGGAACGCGTCGGCCGCGGCATCACCGCGCCAGCCTCGGTGATCGCTTCGAACGTATCCGAACCCGGCTGCTGATGCAGGCTGACCACCACGGCCTGGTCAATCGGGTTGATGACATCAACGATGTCTTCGGTCGCTTCCGGCGTGCGGGCGCGAACCCGCCCCAATTGATAGCGCTTTTTCGAATCGCGGATCAGCCGTTGATCAGCTTCAAGGGGCCGTACCCGGCCAGGCTGAGGGTTGCGCTCGTGCTCGCGCAGCAGCTTTGCCAGGGCGATTCTCGACTCCTGTTCCAGGCTGAGGATCGTGGCTTGCACCGGCACCTCGGCATCCCCATGGATCAATTCCGGCGCGGCGGCACGGTATTCATCCAGGAGCGCCAGGGTTTTCGCGTATTCGTGCAGCACCGCCCGGGTGCCGTCGATGCGCTGTTGCACACTCAGCACGCCTGGCTCATCGATGGTTTTCTGGGACTGGGCCGACTGGATCGCCTCATCCATGGCCGCGTCGATCCGACTGTAATCATCCTGTTCTTCAGGCAGGGGCAGCCGGCGCCACAGCTGCTCCTTGAGCACCTGCAACTGCACGGTCCGCCAGTCCAATGGCAGCCCGTATGAGGACGGTTGCAACTCACCGATGTAGGACTTGTAGGCAGGAATGCTGAGCAACCGCTCGTAATTGACCCGCTCCCAGAAGCTCAGGTTGACCATCTTGTCGTGAAACTCGCCGATCCTGCGGCTCTCTTCGGTCAAGGTCCCAATCACCGCCTGGACTGCGGTCGCGTCCTCCCCCGCCACTCGCTCCGACAGTTGCGCGAGATGCGCTGCGGAAAACTGCTCCTCGCGGCGACTGAAGGTCAGCACGAACATCTGCCGGCGCATGTTCAGCACGATATCTTCCAACTGCAGGCACTGTTCCCGTTCAAAGCCGTCCAGGGGCTTGTTGGCGTTTCTGCGCATCAGCACATTGAGTTTTTTCTGTTGCGCATCGGCCTTTTTTTCCAACTCGCGCAGGTAACGCGCCCTGGCATCGCGCCGGTGCTGCTCGGTAAAGGCCGCCTCGGAGGTCAGGTGCGCCTTCTCACACAGGTCTTCGGCCGCGGTCACGACACGCTCGAGGCTCTGTAATTCGCGGCTTGCCGCGCTGTATTCGTGCTCAAGCTCAAGCTTTTGCCGCTCGATGTGGGCACGCCGCTGGGCCACCGTGCTCTTTGGCTGCCCGCCAACCAGGCGCAGGCCCAGGTCGACTTTCCACACCCCATGGGCATCCTTGTCCAGCCACGGGCCGAGACGCTGGGGTTGCCGCAGATCGACGACCCGCCAGCCATCCCTGACCGCCCTCACGCCATAGACTTTGCTGTCTATCAAGGTGTACTGCTCGTGACGGGCCGCGCTGCCGTCGCGCTGGACCAGCACCCGACCACGCACCGGGCTGGCCGCCGAGGCCAGTGTCGGCGAGTCGGGCCAGCGCTCGCCCTGCCTGGGTGACCATTGGAAAGTCTCGAGCTGGACACGCTGCCGGGTCGTAAGCCTGGACCTTGAGTTGGCCCAGGAAAAATCCATTGCCGTGACGTCGGCGAATGAACGCTGCCAGGCAAACGTCGACGCCGAGTGGCGCGTGTGGCTGGCCGGGATCAAGTCATGTGCCTGGGCAGCGCCCGAACTCAAGCGCAGTCGTTGATCCAGCGTGACCACCGGGCTCATCAGCAGGCCGGCCACGCTGCCGATCAGCTCGGCGAAGGCATTGGCGGAATCTTCGCGGCTCGTCTCGGCCGGCAGCGCCAGCACCGCCTGGAATGTCCTGAAGGTCTGGGACAACCAGCCCGCCACCGCCACCGGGCCCCTGACCATCGGCAAAAGCGCATTGAACACTTGCCACAGATCATTCTTGAACAGGGTCCAACGCAGCGCCTCGTTGGAAACCGACTGCTTGACCGCGCGCTGCCACAGGTCTCGGGCGTTTTCATCGAAGACGCTCTCAAGGAACTCGCCACGCACCGGTTCGTCACTCAGCAACGCCGGGCTCGATGCGGGCAGCACGTCGAACTCATCGCCCTGCAGCACACGCTGGACATGGGGACGCAGAAAACCGCCGTTGGCAAACAGGGCACGGCTGTCCTGCGGTAAACGCTGCAGCACCACGGGTTGAAGATCGCTGCCCACCGTTGCGATCGCGTCGAGCAACGCCTGGCGACTGGGGAATTGTTGCAGCATCGCGTCGGTTTGATCCGGCCGATAGAGAATATGCGGCAACGTGCTGTTGTCGCGGGGACCGATGACAAACAGGTTGTGCGCTTGATGAGCCAGCCCGCCTGCATGGGCCAGGAATGCCAGGGGCCTGGCGACGATCACCTCACCGTCGACCCCACGCTGGAGCGGATCTTCCCGCAGCAACGCGTGCACCACCCGAGCGCCGGAGCGGGTAAAGCCGTTGCGTTGGCGCAGGCTGTTTTCAAGGGCGCGCATCGGCAGTTGCAGCGCCATCTGATCGACAAACAAGCGACGCCGCCGTGCAGACTGCGTCGGGTCGGTGATCAGTGCGTGCTCCAGCAATGGCGGATAGTGCTTGCCCACGTCCACCCGTTCGATCAGCCCCTTGAGATAGGCCGGCGTGACCCAGCGCGGTACGTTACCTGGCGTGACCTGGTGGCTGATGTGCACACTGGCATAGGCGGTGGCGAAGGGGTTTTCCAGCGACCACTGGGTCAAGGTCCGGGTGGTCCGTTGCGTCCAGCCAACCGTGCCGCCCTGGGTGCGCTCGAAGGTCAGGAGGCAGTCGTCCGGGTTGATGGGAGCCTGCGCTGGATGATCCAGGCGCATTTGCCGTTGCAGCGCCTTGCGCGCATACACATCGATCGGCTCAAGGCCATCGAGGAACGTTGCACCGCCGGTACTGCGCTGCAGCTGCGCCAGGCGCTCCAGCCACTGCCCGTAAGCCAGGCGATCCGCGCTGCTGGCCCGCTGCAACCAGAGCGGCAGCTGTTCTTCATGGGGCTGTTCGAGAGCGTCCGGGTCGAACCAGGCCAGTGGCGAGGTGAGCGTGGTGAACAGCTGTTCATAGCTGCCGATGTCGGGCAATGCCGACCAGTCAACCCGCCGCACATCGCGAAGTTGGCGTTCGAGCAAGGCCTGGGCCAACGCATCGAACACATCGCCCTCGGGCTCGCGCAGTACCCATTGCAGCGGCGCCCCTGGCCGGTAACGGCCCATATAGCGCGGCAGCAGGTCACCCAAGGCGTCCAGGGACTCGAGCTGCACCAGGTTCATCGCCGGGATATAGACGAGGGTGACCTGTTGCCCCACGACCCGACGCTGCAAGACCAACAGCGGCAGCCATTCGCCCGTTGTCCCGGCCTGGGCCGCATAGACTTGATAGATATGCAGCGCATCGGCGCCACCCAAGGCCTCTCGATCCGCCCGATGCCCCCAAAGCTGCTGTGCCTGCTCATCGCCCAGCCCCAGAAGCAATCGCGCCTGCTCCGGCGTCAATGGCGGGTTCTGCCGCGCCGTGAGCAGGCATGCACGTAACTGGCTGCTGACCGCGTGCCAACGGCTGTCGGCCGAACCGTCCGACACGCGCGCGTTCCAGTATTGCACCAAGCGCTCGGCAAAACCCGCCAGCACATCGGGCGCCAGGGTGTTGAGCATCCACTCGATATCGTCCACGGTGATGGCGCCGCTCGCCGGTTCGAACACCTGCGGTGCAGACTGCACCAACAGCACATGATGGCCTGGCGTGTAGTTCAGCGCGTCACCCTTCATGCAGCGCTGGATCAGTGCGTCGCTCAAGGTCATAAGCGGCATGTGGCGGCGGCCGGTCGAGGTTGGCTGGATCACACCGATCCAGCTGTTACCGGCCTGCAGGCCGGAACCGGCAAACCACTGCCCGATCCATTCCTGGATCATTGCGCGGGCCACTTGGGTCAGGCCCAGGCGCCGGGCGAAGACCTTGGATAAATAGTCGCGAGACGTCCGCGCCTGGGAAATCTCTGGGGGAATAACCTTTGAAGCACTCATGGGGCGCATCCTGATGACGAAGTGCGCGAACGGTAAAACGCCGGCCGGCCTCCCGGACGGTAGATAAATCGCGAAAAACGACGTCCATGCGTACTGAAAGCGCTACAGTGGAACGATATCGCTACAACCTTGTTTTTTGCGCGCCATGCAAGGCTTTGATCCACATAGGCTTTTTTTCGACGGCCGGAGTGTAGCGAAATCGCTACACACAAAGGCGCTATCGTTATAACCGTTTTTATCAAGCCATTGATTAATAAAGGATTAATCACATTGGCCGCGATATTGCTAAGCAACTCCCCATTATTCCAATCCCGCCCACCAGACGATTCTGGCCCTGAGGAGTTTCCATGAGCGAGTTGCGTTTCACTGAAGATCACGAATGGCTGCGCGCCGAAGCTGACGGCAGCGTCACCGTGGGTATCACCGCTTTCGCGCAGAACGCGCTCGGTGATGTGGTGTTCGTGCAACTGCCGGAGTTGCAGGCCTATGACAAGGGCGCAGAAGCGTCCACGGTTGAATCGGTCAAGGCCGCCAGCGGCGTGTACATGCCGTTGGACGGTGAAGTGCTGGAAGTGAACGCCAAGCTCGATGGCAGCCCGGAACTGGTCAACGAAGACCCGCTGGGCGAAGGCTGGTTCTTCCGCTTTAAACCGGCCGATGCCGGGGCAGTCGCTAAACTGTTGGATCAGGACGCGTACGACCGTCTGATCAAAGCCAACGCCGAAGCCTGAGGAGCGCGCCATGACCATCAATCTCAGCACCGCCAATGAGTTCATCGCCCGCCACATCGGCCCGCGCCAGGAAGATGAGCAGCAGATGCTCGCCAGCCTGGGCTTCGATTCCCTGGAAGCCCTGAGCGCCAGCGTGATCCCGGAGAGCATCAAGGGCACCAGCGTGCTCGGCCTGGAAGACGGCCTGGGCGAAGCCGAGGCCCTGGCCAGGATCAAGGCCATCGCCAGCCAGAACCAACTGTTCAAGACCTACATCGGCCAGGGCTACTACAACTGCCATACGCCGTCGCCGATCCTGCGCAACCTTCTGGAAAACCCGGCCTGGTACACCGCCTACACACCTTATCAGCCAGAGATTTCCCAAGGCCGCCTGGAAGCGCTGCTGAACTTCCAGACCCTGATCAGCGACCTCACCGGCCTGCCGATCGCCAACGCCTCGCTGCTCGATGAAGCCACCGCCGCCGCCGAAGCCATGACCTTCTGCAAGCGCCTGAGCAAGAACAAGGGCAGCAACGCCTTCTTCGCCTCGGTCCACAGCCACCCGCAAACCCTCGACGTACTGCGCACCCGTGCCGAGCCGCTGGGCATCGACGTGGTGGTCGGCGATGAGCGCGAACTGACCGATGTCAGCCGGTTCTTCGGCGCCCTGCTGCAATACCCGGCCAGCAACGGTGACGTGTTCGACTACCGCGCGCTGACCGAGCGTTTCCATGCCGCCAACGCCCTGGTGGCCGTGGCTGCCGACCTGCTGGCCCTGACCCTGCTGGCCCCGCCGGGTGAGTTCGGCGCCGACGTGGCCATCGGCAGCGCGCAACGCTTCGGCGTGCCGCTGGGCTTCGGTGGCCCGCACGCGGCGTACTTCTCCACCAAGGATGCGTTCAAGCGCGACATGCCGGGGCGCCTGGTCGGCGTGTCGGTAGACCGCTTCGGCAAGCCGGCCCTGCGCCTGGCCATGCAGACCCGCGAGCAACATATCCGCCGCGAGAAAGCCACCAGCAACATCTGCACCGCGCAAGTGCTGCTCGCCAACATCGCCAGCATGTATGCCGTGTACCACGGGCCCCAGGGCCTGACCCAGATCGCCAAGCGCATTCACCAGCTGACCGCGATGCTCGCCAAGGGCCTGACCGCCCTGGGCCTCAAGGTCGAGCAGGCACACTTCTTCGACACCCTGACCCTGCACACCGGCGCCGACACCGCTGCGCTGCACGACAAGGCCCGCGCCCAGCGCATCAACCTGCGCGTGGTGGACGCCGAGCGGGTTGGGCTGTCGGTCGACGAAACCACCACCCAGGCCGATATCGAAACCCTGTGGGCGATCTTTGCCAATGGCAAAGCCCTGCCGGACGTCAACGCCACGGTGGACAGCCGCCTGCCCGACGCCTTGCTGCGCCAGTCACCGATCCTCAGCCATCCGGTGTTCAACCGTTATCACTCGGAAACCGAGCTGATGCGCTACCTGCGCAAGCTGGCGGACAAGGACCTGGCCCTGGACCGGACCATGATCCCGCTGGGCTCGTGCACCATGAAGCTCAACGCCGCCAGTGAAATGATCCCGGTGACCTGGGCCGAGTTCGGTGCCCTGCACCCGTTCGCCCCGGCCGAGCAAAGCGCCGGCTACCTGCAACTGACCTCCGACCTGGAAGCCATGCTCTGCGCGGCCACCGGGTATGACGCGATCTCCCTGCAGCCGAACGCCGGTTCCCAGGGCGAGTACGCCGGCCTGTTGGCCATCCGTGCCTATCACCAGAGCCGTGGCGAAGCACGTCGTGACATCTGCCTGATCCCATCGTCGGCCCACGGCACCAACCCCGCCACCGCCAACATGGCCGGCATGCGTGTGGTGGTTACCGCCTGCGACGCCCGTGGCAACGTCGACATCGAAGACCTGCGCGCCAAGGCCATCGAGCACCGTGAGCACCTCGCCGCGCTGATGATTACCTACCCGTCCACCCACGGCGTGTTCGAGGAAGGTATCCGCGAAATCTGCGGGATCATCCACGACAACGGCGGCCAGGTGTACATCGACGGCGCCAACATGAACGCGATGGTTGGCCTGTGCGCACCGGGCAAGTTCGGCGGCGATGTGTCCCACCTGAATTTGCACAAGACTTTCTGCATCCCCCATGGCGGTGGCGGCCCGGGTGTTGGCCCGATTGGCGTCAAGTCCCACCTCACGCCCTTCCTGCCCGGCCACGCGGCCATGGCGCGCAAGGAAGGCGCGGTGTGTGCGGCACCGTTCGGCAGTGCAAGCATCCTGCCGATCACCTGGATGTACATCAGCATGATGGGCGGCGCAGGCCTCAAGCGCGCGTCGCAGTTGGCGATACTGAATGCCAACTACATTTCCCGTCGCCTCGAAGAGCACTACCCCGTGCTGTACACCGGCAGCAATGGCCTGGTGGCGCACGAATGCATCCTCGACCTGCGCCCGCTGAAGGACAGCAGCGGCATCAGCGTGGATGACGTGGCCAAGCGCCTGATCGACTTTGGCTTCCACGCCCCGACCATGTCGTTCCCGGTGGCCGGCACGCTGATGATCGAGCCGACCGAAAGCGAGTCCAAGGAAGAACTGGACCGCTTCTGCGACGCGATGATCGCCATCCGCGAAGAAATCCGCGCGGTGGAAAACGGCACCCTGGACAAGGACGACAACCCGCTGAAAAACGCACCGCATACCGCGGCGGAACTGGTTGGCGAATGGAGCCACCCATACAGCCGTGAACAAGCGGTGTACCCGGTCGCTTCGTTGATCGAAGGCAAGTACTGGCCACCGGTTGGCCGGGTCGACAATGTGTTTGGTGATCGCAACCTGGTGTGTGCGTGCCCGTCGATCGAGAGCTACGCATAACCCGACTGGCTGAGCGCGGTCAAAAATGTGGGAGGGGGCTTGCCCCCGATAGCGGTGTGTCAGTCACCAGAACTTTCTACTGACCCACCGCTATCGGGGGCAAGTCGAATCGTCGCACCGCCCCTCCCACATTGACCGAGTACACCCAATACATAACAAGAAACCGGAGAACAACTCATGTCCTTAAGCGTGTTCGACCTGTTCAAGATTGGCATCGGCCCCTCCAGTTCCCACACCGTCGGCCCCATGCGCGCGGCCGCTCGATTCGTCGAAGGCCTCAAGCGTGACAATCTGCTGAGCGCCACCACCGGCATCAAGGTGGAACTCTATGGCTCCCTCGGCGCCACCGGCAAAGGCCACAGCAGCGACAAGGCCGTGCTGCTCGGCCTGGAAGGCGAACACCCGGACACCGTGAACACCGAAACCGTGGCCACGCGCCTGGCGCAGACGCGCGGCGATGGCCGCTTGAACCTGCTCGGCGAACACAGCATTGCGTTCAACGAGAAAGAACACCTGGCGATGATTCGCAAACCCCTGGCCTACCACCCCAACGGCATGATTTTTCGTGCCTTTGATGCGGCGGGCATCCAGATCCGCAGCCGCGAGTACTACTCGGTGGGCGGCGGTTTTGTGGTGGATGAAGACGCCGCCGGCGCCGACCGGATCGTCGAAGACGCCACCCCACTGACGTTCCCGTTCAAGCATGCCAAGGACTTGCTCGGCCATTGCACCACCTACGGTCTGTCCATCAGCCAGGTGATGCTGACCAATGAAAGCGCCTGGCGCCCGGAAGCGGAAACCCGTGCCGGCCTGTTGAAGATCTGGCAGGTGATGCAGGACTGCGTGGCAGCCGGCTGTCGCAACGAAGGCATCTTGCCCGGCGGCCTGAAGGTCAAGCGTCGTGCCGCCGCCTTGCATCGCCAGTTGTGCAAGAACCCGGAGTCGGCCCTGCGCGACCCGCTGTCGGTGCTGGACTGGGTCAACCTGTACGCCCTGGCCGTCAACGAAGAAAACGCCAACGGCGGGCGCGTGGTCACGGCGCCCACCAACGGCGCGGCCGGGATTGTGCCGGCGGTGCTGCATTACTACATGCGCTTTATCCCTGGCGCGAATGAAGACGGCGTGGTGCGCTTCCTGCTCACCGCCGCCGCCATCGGCATTCTCTACAAGGAAAACGCCTCCATCTCCGGTGCCGAAGTCGGTTGCCAGGGTGAAGTCGGCGTGGCCTGTTCCATGGCCGCTGGCGCGTTGTGCGAAGTATTGGGCGGTACGGTTTCCCAGGTGGAAAACGCCGCCGAGATCGGCATGGAACACAACCTCGGCCTGACCTGCGACCCGATTGGCGGCCTGGTGCAGGTGCCCTGCATCGAGCGCAATGCGATGGGCTCGGTGAAGGCCATCAATGCGGTGCGCATGGCCTTGCGTGGCGACGGGCAACACTTCGTCTCGCTGGACAAGGTCATCCGCACCATGCGCCAGACCGGCGCCGACATGAAAAGCAAATACAAGGAAACCGCCCGTGGCGGTTTAGCGGTCAACATTATCGAGTGCTGACGCCTAAAGGCGCGCCGGCACGTTTTTCAGGAGCTGAACATGTCCACCGAAACCCTGTTGAAAACCCCATTGCACGCCCTGCACCTCGAGCTGGGTGCACGCATGGTGCCCTTCGCCGGCTACGACATGCCGGTGCAATACCCACTGGGCGTGATGAAGGAGCACCTGCACACCCGTGAACAGGCCGGGCTGTTCGACGTGTCCCACATGGGCCAGATCCGCCTGACCGGCGCCAATGCCGCAAAGGCCCTGGAAACCCTGGTACCGGTCGACATCATCGACCTGCCGGTCGGCATGCAGCGCTACGCCATGTTCACCAATGACCAGGGCGGCATCCTCGACGACCTGATGGTGGCGAACCTGGGTAACGACGAACTGTTCCTGGTAGTCAACGCGGCCTGCAAGGACCAGGACCTGGCGCACCTGCGCCAGCATATCGGCGAGCAGTGCAGCATCGAGCCGCTGTTCGAAGAACGCGCGCTGCTGGCCCTGCAAGGCCCGGCTGCGGTGAAGGTACTGGCGCGCCTGGCCCCGGAAGTCACCCGGATGACCTTCATGCAATTCGCCCCGGTGCGCCTGCTGGGCGTGGACTGCTACGTCAGCCGCTCGGGCTACACCGGTGAAGACGGTTTTGAAATCTCCGTGCCTGCCGCCAGCGCCGAAAGCCTGGCGCGCAGCCTGCTGGCCGAGGACGAAGTGCAGGCCATCGGCCTGGGCGCCCGTGACTCGCTGCGCCTGGAAGCCGGCCTGTGCCTGTACGGCCACGACATGAACACCGAGACCACCCCGATCGAAGCCAGCCTCCTGTGGGCAATCTCCAAGGCCCGGCGCACCGACGGTGCGCGTGCCGGTGGCTTCCCGGGTGCCGACCGCATCTTCACCCAGCAGCAAACCGGTGTAAGCCGCAAGCGAGTAGGCCTGCTGCCCCAGGAACGCACACCTGTACGTGAAGGCGCAGAGATCGTCGACGAACACGGCAGCGTGATCGGCAGCGTGTGCAGCGGTGGCTTTGGCCCGAGCCTGGGTGGCCCACTGGCCATGGGTTACCTGGACAGCGCATTCACCGCACTGGACACCGAAGTCTCTGCGTTGGTGCGTGGGAAAAAAGTGCCACTTCGTGTAAGCAAAATGCCATTTGTGCCGCAACGTTACTATCGTGGCTGATTGACTGTTCCTATAAGTAACGCGGTTGCGTTAACGTGCACTAATCTGTAACGCAACCGCCATAAAACAGTGCAGCAACGATAGGCATTATTATAGGAATTAACCTATAACAAGTGACCCATTCTATCGAATAAGTCGGTTTCACATTATTCAACGAAGTGTCATGCGGCCGAGCAAAACCTGGGCTTTTGCCAGGGCTTGTTTTTTCTCCATTAGTTGGCGTAGAGTTTGCCCACTGTGTTTGCATGGGTCGCTTGGAACCTGGACCTGGGCAGTAGCTGAAGTAGTTGTGCTACAACCCGTTCGACGTCTCTTACTTTCCTGCAACCCAGCCCAGTACTCTTTCATGTGAAAGGGGCTGTCATTAATTTTTAGCGTCAAGGAAATAAGAAAATGGCTGATCGTCAGAGCGGTACCGTCAAGTGGTTTAACGACGAGAAAGGGTTTGGTTTTATCACTCCAGAAAGCGGTCCGGATCTGTTCGTGCATTTCCGCGCTATTCAAGGCAACGGCTTCAAAAGCCTGAAGGAAGGCCAGAAGGTCACCTTCGTTGCAGTTCAAGGCCAGAAAGGCATGCAGGCTGACGAAGTACAAGCAGAAGGCTGATCCTTCCTGCGACAAAAAGCCCCTGACATGACATCAGGGGCTTTTTTATGGGCGCTATTCCGTAAAATGATTTTTTTCCTCTGAGAGCCCTGCCATGTCCAAACCCTTGCTGAGTCCCCAAGGCGAGTTCCCCGCCGTTGGCCTGGGCCGTCGCCTGGCAGCGATGTTCTATGACTTCCTGTTGTGCACCGCGCTGCTGATCGTCACCGCGTTTATCTACAAGCTGGTGTGGATCGCGTTCGTGGGCGAAGCCAGGATGCGCACCCTCACCGAATCCGGCGCACTGGACGGTGACCCGCTGCTGTCGACGATTCTGTTGTTTGTGCTGTTTGGTTTCTTTGCCAAGTTCTGGACCCATTCCGGGCAAACCCTGGGCATGCAGGTCTGGGGCGTGCGCGTGCAAAACGCCGACGGCTCGCGGATCAGCCTGTGGCAGGCGCTGTTGCGCTTTGTAGTGTCGATTGCGTCGTGGTTATGCGTGGGGCTGGGGTTTGTCTGGTCGTTGTTCGACAAGCACAAACGCAGCTGGCATGACATCTACTCGGATACGCAGTTGGTGCGCATCCCGAAGCAAAAGAAATAAACCGCTGCCTGAACGAAATCAAAATGTGGGAGGGAGCTTGCCCCCTCCCACATTTTCAACCGAGCTCGCCTCGATTCAGGCGTTACCCGCCAGCTTCAGGCGCGCCGCCTGGGTGAAATCCAGCATGCGCTTGAGCGGTCGCACGGCGTGCGGAATCACCGACGGCTCGACGAATATCTCATTACTGCCCTCACGCAGGCACTGCAGCGTACGCTCCAGCGTATTCATTGCCATCCACGGGCAGTGCGCGCAACTGCGGCACGCAGCGCCGTTACCGGCCGTGGGCGCCTCGACGAAGACCTTGTCCGGGCACAGCTGCTGCATCTTGTAGAAGATGCCGCGGTCGGTCGCCACGATGAAGGTCTTGTTCGGCAGCCGCTGTGCCGCCGCAATCAACTGGCTGGTGGAGCCCACCGCGTCGGCCAGTTCGATTACCGAGGTCGGCGATTCCGGGTGCACCAGGATCGCTGCGTCCGGGTACAGCGCCTTCATGTCTTCCAACTGCTTGGACTTGAACTCCTCGTGGACGATGCACGCACCGTCCCACAGCAGCATGTCGGCACCGGTCTGGCGCTGGATGTAGGTACCCAGGTGCTTGTCCGGGCCCCAGATGATGGTCTCGCCGTTGTCCATCAGGCTTTCGACGATTTCCAGCGCACAGCTGGAGGTCACCACCCAATCGGCCCGGGCCTTGACCGCCGCCGAAGTGTTGGCATACACCACCACGGTGCGCTCGGGATGCTGGTCGCAGAACGCCGAAAACTCATCCACCGGACACCCCAGGTCCAGGGAGCACGTGGCTTCCAGGGTCGGCATGAGGATGCGTTTTTCGGGGGTGAGGATTTTGGCGGTCTCGCCCATGAAACGTACACCGGCGACCAGTACGGTCTTGGCCGGGTGGGCTGCGCCGAAGCGGGCCATTTCCAGGGAGTCGGAGACACAGCCGCCGGTTTCTTCGGCCAGGGCCTGGATCACCGGATCGCAATAGAAGTGGGCAACCAGCACCGCGTCCTGAGCCTTGAGCTCGGCAGCAATGGCGGCACGCAGGCTCGCCTCTTCCTCGGCGCTGAGGGCCTTGGGCTGCTTGGCGTCGAGGTGGGCTTGAACCAGTAGGCGTTCGGAAATGTGCGTCATGTTCGCAAGACCTGCAGGCGCAGTAGCGCGAAAGTCGAGTGTACCACCGGCTCTGGAGCCCTTCGGGCGCCGCCGGACGAAGTGATTGTGTTCATCAAGCACGGGTAAAGGTGAAGCTGCGCAAGGCTACAGAATATCCAATGGTTTCAAAAGCCTAATCTGGCTTTGACGCGTGCGCCTGTCGATTAAAAAACCGCAATAGTACCTTGGGTCTCCCCCGCCTTCAGAAATCACCTCAAGCACATAGCCGTCAGCGGGCAGAGTTCATGCAGCAAGTTCGTTCAGACCGTTTTGGAAAGAGGCTCAAACTGGCATTGGTACCGGGCGTCCTTGAGGTTGCTTTCGAACTGTTCAAGACCGTCGTAGATGTTTTGCAGCCCTTCGATCTGGGCTTTCAGCTCGAGCTTTTTATCGGCAATGGCCTGGTTGGCCAAATCCCACGGCAGCTCCAGGCCCCGGTGGTCCTGAAGAATCGCCTGCATTTCCTTAAGCTTGAAACCCAGCTGCTGAGCACACTTGATGAACGTCAACAGCTCAACGCCTTGCTGGTTATAGACCCGATACTTACCTTCGCGTACAGGCGGCGGCAGCAAGCCAATGTCTTCATAGTGGCGGATCGTCTTGACGGTAGTGCCCGATAGCTGGGCGGCTTTGCCGATATACATGAAAAGTCCTTTTTTGGCACAAGAGTGGGGAGAGCACTTTGGCGCGCCGCATCTTCACACATGTCTACGGGGTCGGAAACCCGAAGGTGGCAAAAGGCAGTGTACTTGGCAGGGATAAAGCCGGCATCGCCTGCTGCAAGGCGATGCTGTGCAACGGCTATGTCAGCGGCAAGCGATAGCCTGGGCTTGCTTGAGCCAGGCTTCGCGCTGGGAGTCGCCGGAACCGAGGATCGGCCCGAACGTGAGGGTCTTCAATGGTTTGATGCCGCAGAACTCCAGGGTAGTCTTGCGCATCTGGTGCAGGCCCGGCATGCAGTAGACCCACTTGTAGTACCACGGCGGGGTATCCATCGTGACCAGCAGGTGAGCCGTGCGCCCCTTCAAAAGCTTGTCGGGAAAGGCTTTGCCTTCGCGGTACTTGAAGGCAAATCCGGGAAGGAATATCCGATCGAAGAAGCCTTTCATCAGGGCCGGAATTCCGCCCCACCAGATGGGATAGATAAACGCCAGGTGCTCAGCCCAGGTGATATCGGCCTGGGCCTTGAGCAGATCGGGCTCCAGCAACTGAACCTGTTTATAGCCATCGTGCAGCACTGGATCAAACCGCAGTGCATCCAGGCGTAACAGACGCACATCGTGCCCGGCCTCCGTGGCCGCCTTCACATAGGTGTCGGTCAATGCCCCACAGAAACTGTCGGTTGAGGGGTGCCCCAGAATCACCAGTACTCGCTTGCTCATCATCACTTCATCCTGAAAAGTCGAGCGGGCAGGATAGGGTGTGCCCGTAACAGGAGAGTCAACAGGGAGGTTTGCCAAATGCTGGTATAGCTTGGGTGCATTGCGCACCGGCAGGTAAGCACCAAATCGCGGGCAAAAAAAAACCCGGAAATCCTCACTTGCGTGGGCCTTCCGGATTTTCTAAACCGCCAAAAATGGTGGGTCGTGTGGGATTCGAACCTACGACCAATTGGTTAAAAGCCAACTGCTCTACCAACTGAGCTAACGACCCGCTGTGTGGTGGCGCGTATAATACTGATTTCTAAGGATTATTCAACACCTTATTTGAAATAAATCAGAAATAACGCGTCGGGTCCGTAATTCCGGCCATTTGGAAGCCCTCTGCACGCAGTCGGCAGCTGTCGCATTTCCCACAGGCACGGCCGTCATCGTCTGCCTGATAGCAGGAAACTGTCAGCGCGTAATCGACACCAAGTCCTACGCCAGCCTTCACGATAGCGGCCTTGCTCAGGTTTTGCAGCGGTGCCTGGATCCGGAAACCCTGCCCTTCTACCCCGGCTTTTGTCGCCAAATTGGCCATGCGTTCGAACGACTCGACGTATTCCGGGCGGCAGTCCGGGTAGCCGTTGTAATCAAGGGCATTAACCCCGATGAAGATGTCCCGCGCATTCAGAACCTCCGCCCAGCCCAGGGCCAGGGACAGGAACACGGTGTTGCGTGCCGGTACGTAGGTGACCGGGATGCCTTGGGTGGGGGCCTCCGGGACGTCGATAGTGCTGTCGGTCAAGGCCGAGCCCCCCATGCCGTCGAGGTTCAGGCCAATCACCTTGTGTTCGACCACGCCCAGGTCTTGGGCAACACGGGCGGCGGCCTCCAGCTCGGCGCGGTGACGCTGGCCGTAGTCGAAGCTCATGGTGTAACAGCTGTAACCTTCGGCGCGAACCATGGCCACTAACGTCGCGGAGTCGAGGCCACCGGACAGCAGGATGACCGCGCGCTTTTGATCAGTCATCTCAGCGCCCCGGTTCGTCGTTCCACAGATATTTATGCAGCTGCAATTGCAGGCGTACGGGCAGGTTATCGGCAACCACCCAGTCGGCCAGATCGCGCGCGTTCAGGTCGTGGTGGCTGGGAGAGAACAACACCTCACCGGCACGGCGGTCAAGGCCGTACTGGATCAGCTTGGAATTGGCCCAGTCGTAGTCTTCACGGGAACAAATCACGAACTTGACCTGATCGTTGGGCGTCAGCAGTTCGATGTTCTCGTAGCGGTTGCGATGCACTTCCTTGGAGCCCGGCGTCTTGAGGTCAACCACTCGGCTGACACGCGGGTCTACAGCGGAAATATCCAGGGCCCCGCTGGTTTCCAGGGAGACCTCGTAACCGGCATCACACAGCTGTTTGAGCAAGGGGATGGCGTTGGGCTGGGCCAGGGGCTCGCCACCCGTTACACAGACGTAGCGGGGCCGGTAGCCGGCAACCTGTTCCAGGATGTCTTCGAGGGTGCGCACGGTGCCGCCACTGAAGGCGTAGGCGCTGTCACAGTATTGGCAACGCAAGGGGCAACCGGTCAGGCGCACAAAAACCGTGGGCAGGCCAGCGGTTCGCGTTTCACCCTGTAACGAGTAAAAAACTTCGGTGATGCGTAATGTGTCTTGCATAGTCGCCACGGGCGTAACAGCTAAACAGGCTGTCCGCCTCCGTCAGGCACTTCAAGGAACCCCGCCAACGCGTAGGCCCCAGGAAGCGTGTGTCATAAAAGGGCGTGGATTCTAACGAAAAAACCCGCGCCAGGCGCGGGTTTCTTCTAAACGGCTGCATCGCTTACAAGCGTTGCAGATCCCGTTGGGCCAACTGTGCAGCGGAGGTACCCGGATACTGGGCTACGACCTGCTGCAGAATGCCTTTGACCTTGTCGGTATGACCCAGGCGGCGTTCTACGTCAGCGAGTTTATACAGCGAGTCGGGCACCTTGGCGTGCTTGGGGTACAGTTGACTGACCTTGGCAAATGCCTGGCCCGCCCCCTGCAGATCACCCTTTGCCAGATTCACCTCGCCCAACCAGTATTGGGCATTGCCCGCGTACTGGCTGTTTGGGTAGCGGCCCAGGAAGGCGGTAAAGGCTTTGCTGGCCTTATCGAAATCCTTGGCCTTGATCAGGTCGAAGGCTGCATCGTAATACAGCTTTTCCTTCGCCGGATCACCCGGTTCACTGCTGGCGGCAGGGGCTTGGCTCGCAGCGGCGGCCCCTGCTGCTGCACCACCGATAGCCGCGCTGGGCGCGCCACCGGCAGAAGAATTATCAGGAGTAGCGGCAGGTGTAACACCGGCTCCTATACGTCGATCAAGATCCTGGTAACGCTCCAGGCCTTCCTGCTTCAGCTGACGCACCTCATTTTGCAGAACTTCAATGGTGCCTTGTTGCTGCGCCAATTGATCCTGCATGCGTTGCAGCTGGTTGAACAGTTCGCCCTGTGCCGAGGGAGCGGACGTAGCCGCCCCCCCAGCATAGGCGCCGTTCGTGCCATAACCCGCTGGCGGATAGCTGCTCCCGCTATTGTTATAGCCAGAGTTGCTGTCTTCCACAGGAACCGCAGCCCACACCGCAAGCGGGGCGAGGCTGAGAGCCAATACAGTTAGAGCACGACGGCACGTTCGCATGACGAATTACTTACGCAGTTCGACGCGACGGTTTTGAGCCCAGGACTGCTCGTCGTGGCCAGTAGCAACTGGACGCTCTTTACCGTAGGAAACCAGTTCCAGTTGGCCTGGAGCAACACCTTGCAGTACCAGGTAGCGCTGAACGGCTTTCGCACGACGCTCGCCCAGTGCCATGTTGTACTCACGAGTACCACGTTCGTCAGTGTTACCTTCCAGAACAACGCGAGCGCCGTTAGCTTTCAGGTCCTTCGCGTGAACGTCCAGAGCGCGCATGGCTTCTGGCTTCAGGTCCGAACTGTCGTATTCGAAGTAGAAAGTGGTGATAGCGCGCAGAGCAGCTTCTTCGCTCAGGGAGCCGTCAACTGCACCAGTGTTAGCGCCGTAACCAGCGTTTGGATCAACAGCTGCGCCTTCACCGGCATTGTCGCCGCCTTTAGACGAGCAACCAACGGCTACGGACAGAGCCAGAGCCAGAGCAGCAAACTTACCAAACTTCAGCATTTCCATCGTGAAACTCCTAATGAACCCCAGTGTGTTAAGTACTTCTTTTTGTAGCGCCGCGTCAGTTCAGGTAAGGGGACCAGGACGGTTCTCTGACTTCGCCTTGTGCGGTAGGAAGCGGGAGCCTTACGCGTCCATTAATGGACACGAGCATCAAGACTCCCCGGCCCTGCTGGCGGGTGGCGTAGATTACCATGGTGCCGTTGGGCGCAACAGTAGCTGACTCATCAAGGTTGGTATCTGTGAGGATTTTTACCGTTCCACGCTGCAAATCCTGGGCCGCAACCCGGAAATTAGTGAAACCATCCTGACGGTGAATCATCACCAACGTCTTTTCATCAGCCGAAAGCTTAGGATTGGCGTTGTAGTTACCGATAAAGGTCACGCGTTCCGCGCCCCCACCGCCAACGCTGGTCTTGTAGATCTGTGGCTTGCCGCCGCGGTCCGAGGTGAAGTAGATGGTCGAACCATCCTTGCCCCAGAACGGTTCGGTGTTGATACCAGGACCGCTGGTCACACGGCTGATCTGACGCGAAGCCATGTTCATCACGTAGATGTCCGGGTTGCCGTCCTTGGACAGTACGAATGCCAGGCGCGAACCATCCGGCGACCAGGCCGGTGCACCGTTGAGGCCTTCGAAGTTGGTGATCTGCTCACGACGGCCAGTATCGATGTGCTGGACGAAGATACGCGGACGCTTCTGTTCGAAAGACACGTAGGCAATACGCTTGCCGTCCGGCGCGAAGCGCGGCGACAGGATTGGCTCACGGGACTGCAGCAAGGTCACTGCCCGCGCACCGTCGTAGTCCGAACGCTGCAGGGTGTAGCGAGTGTTGTCTACGGAGAAACGCTCAGCCGTTACATAAAGCAGGCGTGTCGAGAACGCGCCCTTGATACCGGTGAGCTTTTCAAACGACTGGTCCGAGATGTAGTGGGCCATGTCGCGCAGTTGTTCGGCGGTACCCGATACGCTGCCGGTCAGGACCTGCTGCTCGGTGGCCACGTTGAACAAGGTGTACTGGATCTGCAGGCGACCGCCGGCCGGCGTGATGCTGCCGACCATCAGGTACTGCGCGCCCACCGCTTTCCAATCACGGAAGATGACTTCGCTGGCCTGGGTCGGCTGGCTGATCATGTTGCCTTTCGGAATCGGTGCGTAGTAACCGGAGTTGCGCAGGTCGTCGCTGACGATCTGGGCCATGTCGTCCGGCAGCACGCTGCCGCCCTGCCAGCCAAACGGCACTACCGCGATCGGGGTAGCCCGATCGCTGCCGCTGGTGACCAGGATGTTCTTTTCATCCGCCGCCGCTATCCCTGCCATACAGCAAATAACGACAAGCATTCCTCGAAGAAGGTTTCTCACAAGGCTAGATCCTCAGGTGTGAATGTCATCTTGAATGAACGATAGGGAGCGAAGTCGCTTGGTTTCATTCCCTGCATCTCGGTCAACCGGCCAATATTCTTGACCGCGGCAACCGCCGAACTGTCGAACGAACCGTCACCACTGGACTTGGCCACGCTGACCGAAGTCACCGTACCGTCCGGCAACATGCCGATCTGCAGCACTACTGTCATGCCTTTGCGTGCCGAAGGTGGACGTGTCCAGCCTTCTGCTGCCCGCGCCCGAATCAGGTCGTCGAAACTGCCCGCGACTTCATCACCACGTTCATCGGCCAAGGCTTGCTGACGCTGCGGCGTGTCGGAGAGCAAATCTGCCAAGGCCTGGGCCTTTTTCTCTTCGGCGGATTTACGCGCTGCTTCCTGGGCCTTTTTCTTGGTGGCATCGGCGGCAGCTTTCTTCTTCGCGTCGTCGGCGATTTTCTTCTTCGCCTCGTCTGCTTCAGCTTTTTTCTTGGCGTCTTCGGCGGCTTTCTTCTTCGCGTCTTCGACTATTTTCTTCTTGGCGTCTTCAGCGGCCTTTTTCTTGGCCTCTTCTTCGGCAGCCTTCTTGGCTTCTTCTTCAGATTTCTTCTTGGCTATATCAGCCAATTGTTTCTCTTCAGCTTTTTTAGCTTCGGCAGCTTTCTCGGCTTTCTTGGCTTCATCAGCCTTTTTCGCCTCGTCGGCCTTCTTGGCTTCGTCAGCCTTTTTCGATTCCTCGGCCTTTTGAGCCGCCTCTTCTTTCTTTTGTTCCGCAGCAGCCTTCACCGCTTCCTGCTCGACCTTCTTCTGTTCCATCTGTTCGACTTCAGTCTGGCGCGCAGCCGACTTCTGGGCCTCACCCGCAATCTTCTGATTGGTCTGGGTGGTGGCCTGGCTTTTCGATTTCAGCTGATACAGGGTCGCCTGCACGATCGGCTTGGCTGGCGGCAGGTCCGGGGTCATGGCAAAGCTGACGAACAGCATGCCAAAGACCAGGACGTGCAGGGCAATTGCCCAGACGCTAGGCCAGAAGAAGCTTTCCGAGGCGGACGGCTCTCGCTGTTGGTGCATCAGGGCGCCTCGGTAATCAAGCCAACGTTACCGACGCCGGCCTTCTGCAGCCCGCCCATGGCGCCCATGACGGAACCGTAGTCGACCGACTTGTCGCCGCGGATGAACACCTGGGTGTGCTTGCCGCCTTCGTTGCCGGAGCGAATGATCTTGGTCACCGCATCGGTCATCGCCGGCAGGGTCAAGGCCTTGTCCTGCTGTTTCTGCGTGTCGACTTCGCTGCCAAGGTTCCAGTAATAGGTCTTGTCAGCCTTGATCGAAATGGTCAGGACCTGAGTGTTGTTGTCCTGCGGCAAGGCTTCACTGGAAACCTTGGGCAGATCAACCTTCACGCCCTGGTTGAGCATCGGCGCGGTCACCATGAAGATCACCAGCAGCACCAGCATCACGTCGATGTAGGGCACTACGTTCATCTCGGCGACCGGCTTGCGCTTTTTGCGAGCTCGAGCGATTAAAGCCATTGGGAATTACCTGCTTATTCTTCGCTGGTGTGCACTTTACGGTGCAGGATCGCCTGGAACTCATCGGCGAAGGTGTAGTAACGGCCGATCAACGTTTCGCTGGTGGCAGCAAAGCGGTTGTAGGCAATTACTGCGGGGATAGCGGCGAACAGGCCGATCGCGGTGGCGATCAGGGCTTCGGCAATACCCGGGGCCACGGTGGCCAGGGTCGCTTGCTGGGCCTGGGCCAGGCCGCGGAACGAGTTCATGATCCCCCACACGGTACCGAACAGGCCGATGTACGGGCTGACGGAACCGACGGTAGCGAGGAACGGCAGGCTCTGCTCCAGCTTCTCTTCTTCACGGGAAATGGCGACGCGCATGGCACGGGCCACGCCTTCCATGACCGCTTCCGGATCAACACCGGGCTGCTGGCGCAGGCGCGAGAATTCCTTGAAGCCGGCGCGGAAGATCTGCTCGACGCCCGAGTCCGGGTCCGGGTTGCTGCCGGCCTGGCGGTACAGCTTGGACAGGTCGATACCCGACCAGAAGCGCTCTTCAAAGCTCTCCAGGGCACGTCGACCGGCACGCAGCAGGTTGCTGCGCTGAAAAATCATGACCCAAGAGGTAACCGATGCGGCTACCAGGGTCAGCATCACCAGTTGAACCACGACACTGGCATTGCTGACCAGGCTCCACATGGAGGAATGGTCGACGACGGTAGGTTCCACGCTAAATCTCCTGCTTTGATTGTTTACCCGCGCCGCTCACGGCGGCAAAGGCCGCACGTAGAGTTTCGGGAATGGCCCGAGGTTTCAAACTGTTGGTGCGCACACACGCCACCAGGAACTGCCCCTCACAGAGCAGCGTTGCATCCGTTGCCCGCCTGACCTGCTGCTTGAAACGCAGGCTGGCACGGTTCAATTCGATTACTTCAGCGCTGACCAGCAACTCGTCGTCCAGTCGCGCCGGTGCGTGGTAGCGCGCCTCGCTGGAATGCACGACGAATAACAGGTCCTCCCCTGCCAGCTGGGATTGGGCAAAGCCCAGCTCCCGTAGCCGCTCGGTACGAGCCCGCTCCATGAACTTGAGATAATTGACGTAATACACGATGCCGCCGGCATCGGTGTCCTCGTAATAAACGCGACAGCGATGTGCGAACGACTGATCCCCGTTTTGCGCGCGCATACTCTAGTGCTTACTCCTCAGGTTGCCAATCCGCTGGGGCAACTGTTTTTTCATTCTCGAAAAACATATCCAGTGACTGAATGACGACGCCAGCCACTAGGACAGCACAAACATCGAATAAATCGACTGGCGTGAAGCTTTTAATCGTCCACTGCATCAAGGAATTCGTCTACCACGGGCATCTCACCCAATCGTGACGGAATGTTTAACCCGAAGTGCAGATAGGCATGGCGCGTCACCACCCGCCCCCTTGGCGTGCGCATGATATAGCCCTGCTGGATCAGGTACGGCTCCAGCACATCCTCGATGGTATGGCGCTCTTCACTGATGGCCGCCGCCAGGCTGTCGACACCTACCGGACCGCCGTCGAACTTCTCGATCATGGTCAAGAGCAGGCGTCGATCCTGATGATCGAAGCCGTGCTCGTCCACATCCAGCAGGTTCAGGGCCAGGTCCGCCACGGCCTTGGTGATATGCCCCTTGGCCCGGACTTCGGCAAAGTCACGCACGCGACGCAGCAGGCGGTTGGCAATCCGTGGCGTGCCCCGGGCCCGACGGGCAATTTCGAACGCGCCTTCCGGGTCCAGGGGCAAGCCGAGAATACTGGCCGAACGGCTGACGATGGTCGCCAGATCGGCGGTGCTGTAGAACTCAAGACGTTGAACAATGCCGAAACGGTCTCGCAGCGGGTTGGTCAACATGCCCGCGCGCGTGGTCGCGCCCACCAGCGTAAACGGTGGCAGGTCGAGCTTGATCGAGCGCGCCGCCGGGCCTTCGCCGATCATGATGTCGAGCTGGAAATCTTCCATCGCCGGGTACAGGACTTCCTCGACGATTGGCGAGAGCCGGTGGATCTCGTCGATGAACAGCACATCATGGGGCTCGAGGTTGGTGAGCAACGCCGCCAAATCACCTGGCCGCTCCAGCACCGGGCCGGAGGTGGACTTGATCGACACACCCATTTCCTGGGCAATGATGTTGGCCAGGGTGGTTTTACCCAGCCCCGGCGGGCCGAAGATCAAGGTATGGTCCAAGGACTCACTGCGCCCGCGCGCGGCCTGAATAAACAACTCCATCTGCTCGCGCACGGTGGGCTGGCCGATGTAGTCGGCAAGGCTAAGGGGGCGGATGGCGCGGTCCTGGACTTCTTCACGATCACGAGGCCCGGTGGCCGCGATCAGACGATCAGCTTCAATCACTTAAATCATTCCCTTCAGGGCTCGGCGGATCATGTCTTCGCTGCTCAGGTTCTTGTCCTTGATGGCCGAGACGGCCTTGCTGGCCTCCTGGGGTTTGTAGCCCAGGGAGATCAGCGCACTGACGGCGTCGCTTTCAGCACTCGCGACCTGGCCCGCCGGCATGTCCGGCTGGTTCGGCACCAGGGCGAACATGCTCGGCACCACCTCCCAGGCCTTGAAGCGGTCCTTGAGTTCTACCAGCAGGCGCTCGGCGGTTTTCTTGCCCACGCCCGGTACCTTGGTCAGCGCGGAGGTGTCCTGGGCCGACACGGCACGTACCAGCTCATCCACTTCCAGGCTCGACATCAACGCCAGGGCCAATTTAGGCCCCACGCCATTGAGGCGAATCAACTCGCGGAAGAAGTCGCGGTCACGCTTGCCAATGAAACCATAGAGTAGTTGCGCATCTTCGCGCACCACCAGATGGGTATGCAGCGTTATGGGTTCACCGACCGACGGCAGGCGGTACAGGGTGGTCATGGGCACTTCCAGCTCATACCCCAGCCCGTTTACATCCAGAATCAGGTGCGGCGGCTGTTTCTCAGCCAGGGTGCCGCGCAAGCGTCCAATCACGGTTCAGATCCTTAAAGCTTGGGGTCAGAGCGAGGCCTGACCGGAAATAACGATTGCGCTGATGCTATCAGAGACGCAGGCGCCCGCCACGACTGCGTGCCGTGCCCAGGCCGTGAGGCAGCAGGCTGGAGCGCGTGTGTGCATGGCAAATGGCAATGGCCAGGGCGTCGGAGGCATCGATCTGCGGCTTTGAGGTGAGCTTGAGCATGTGCATGACCATCATCTGCACCTGCTCTTTATTGGCCGCGCCGGTGCCGACCACGGACTGCTTGACCTGGGTCGCGGTGTACTCGGCGATCTCCATGCCCTCCTCGGCGCCGGCGACGATGGCGGCGCCACGAGCCTGGCCGAGCTTCAACGCCGAATCTGCGTTTTTTGCCATGAACACCTTTTCGATGCCCATGGTCACCGGTCCGTAGGTCTGGATCACTTCACGCACGCCGCGATAGACGATCTGCAGGCGCTCAGCCAACTCGCCTGCGCCGGTACGGATACAGCCCGAAGCGACGTAGACGCAGCCGCGCGGGGTGTGTTGCACCACACCAAAACCGGTGATGCGCGAACCGGGGTCGATACCTAGGATTAAAGTCATAACGCCTGCAGGTCGGATAAACACATTTTTTGATACACCGTAGTTCTAATGTGGGAGGGGGCTTGCTCCCGATGGCGATCGTCCAGTTAGACATAGGCTGACTGATACACCGCCATCGGGAGCAAGCCCCCTCCCACATTTGGATCTACTTCATTCTTCAGCCTAGCTGTTCGGCCACGGATTCCGGGATGTCGGCGTTGGAATACACGTTTTGTACATCATCCAGGTCTTCGAGCATATCGAGCATCTTCAGCACTTTCTGCGCACCGTCCAGGTCCAGCTCGGCACTGGTGGTCGGCAGCATCACAATCTCGGCGTCGGAGCCTTTGAAACCGGCCGCTTCCAGGGCGTTACGCACGGCGTAGAAACCGGCGAACGAGGTAAACACGTCGATGGAGCCATCTTCATTGGTCACCACGTCGTCGGCATCCGCCTCCATCGCCGCTTCCATCAGTGCATCTTCATCCACACCCGGCGCGAAGGAGATCTGCCCCTTGCGTTCGAACAGGTAGGCCACCGAACCGTCAGTCCCGAGGTTGCCGCCACACTTGCTGAACGCATGACGCACGGCGGCGGCAGTACGGTTGCGGTTATCGGTCATGCATTCGACCATCACCGCCACGCCACCCGGGCCGTAGCCTTCGTAGGTCAACTCGACCATGTCGTCGGTGTCGGCAGCGCCGGCCCCACGGGCCACGGCACGGTCGATAATGTCACGACTCATGTTGGCGCCGAGGGCCTTGTCCAGGGCCAGGCGCAGACGCGGGTTGGAGCCCGGGTCACCACCACCCTGGCGGGCAGCGACCGTCAGCTCACGGATCCACTTGGTGAAGATCTTGCCTTTCTTGGCATCCTGACGCTCTTTGCGGTGCTTGATGTTCGCCCACTTGGAATGGCCAGCCATAACACAACTCCGAAATTCTCTAGAAACCTTATCAACCCCACCCGGGGTGGGATACAACCCTTGTAACGCAAAGGCGCATCCGAAGATGCGCCTTTTTAGACTGCGTAAACCTCAGTGCGCTTTCACGCAGCAGCCTTACTCAGCCTTCGGCGTCTCGCGCAGGCGAATATGCAGCTCGCGCAATGCCTTGGCATCCACCACACCCGGAGCCTGGGTCATGACGTCCGCAGCACTCTGGGTTTTCGGGAAGGCGATCACTTCACGGATCGACTGGGCGCCGGTCATCAGCATCACCAGGCGGTCGAGGCCGAAAGCCAGGCCACCGTGGGGTGGCGCGCCGTATTTCAGGGCGTCGAGCAGGAAACCGAACTTCTCTTCCTGTTCCGCTTCGTTGATGCCCAGCAGGCGGAAGACCGCTTGTTGCATCTCTTTGCGGTGGATACGGATCGAACCGCCACCCAGCTCAGTACCGTTCAACACCATGTCATACGCGCGGGACAGCGCGCCTGCCGGGTTGGCTTCCAGCTCTTCGGGCGAGCACTTCGGCGCGGTGAACGGGTGGTGCAAGGCGCTGAAGCTACCGTCATCATTCTCTTCGAACATCGGGAAGTCGACGACCCACATCGGTGCCCACTTGCAGGTCAGCAGGTCCAGGTCGTGGCCCAGCTTGATCCGCAGCGCGCCCAGGGCTTCGCTGACGATCTTGGCTTTGTCGGCGCCGAAGAACACGATGTCGCCGTCGACCGCGCCCACGCGATCCAGGATCACATTGAGGTTGGCTTCCGGGATGTTCTTCACGATTGGCGACTGCAGGCCTTCAACACCCTTGGCGCGCTCGTTGACCTTGATGTACGCCAGGCCCTTGGCACCGTAGATGCCGACGAACTTGGTGTAGTCGTCGATCTGCTTGCGCGGCATGCTCGCGCCGCCAGGCACGCGCAGGGCGGCGATGCGGCATTTCGGGTCGTTGGCCGGGCCGCTGAACACCTTGAAATCAACTTCGGTGAGCTGGTCGGCCACGTCCACCAGTTCCAGCGGGTTACGCAGGTCGGGCTTGTCCGAACCGTAGCGGCGCATGGCCTCTTCGAAGGTCATGTGCGGGAATTCACCGAACTCCAGGTCCAGCACTTCCTTGAACAGGTTGCGGATCATCTGCTCGGTGATGCCCATGATCTCTTTCTCATCGAGGAAGCTGGTCTCGATGTCGATCTGGGTGAATTCCGGCTGACGGTCGGCGCGCAGGTCTTCGTCGCGGAAGCACTTGGCGATCTGGTAGTAACGGTCGAAACCGGCCACCATCAGCAGCTGCTTGAACAGCTGCGGCGATTGCGGCAAGGCGAAGAAACTGCCGGCGTGGGTACGGCTAGGCACCAGGTAGTCCCGCGCGCCTTCCGGGGTGGCCCGGGTCAGGATAGGCGTTTCGACGTCAAGGAAGCCGTTCTCGTCGAGGAAGCGGCGGATGCTGGTGGTCATGCGCGAACGCAGGCGCAGCTTCTCGGCCATTTCCGGACGACGCAGGTCCAGGAAACGGTAGCGCAGGCGGGTTTCTTCGCCGACGTCGGAGTATTCGTTCAGCGGGAACGGCGGGGTTTCCGATTCGTTGAGTACTTCCAGCTCGTAGCCCAGCACTTCGATCGCACCGGACGCCATGTTCGCGTTCACGGCACCGGCAGGACGCAGGCGAACCTTGCCGGTGATCTTCACGACGTACTCGCTGCGCACACGGTCAGCAGCGGCGAAGCTTTCGGCGCGGTCCGGATCGAACACCACCTGGGCCAGGCCATCACGATCACGGATATCGAGGAAGATCACCCCGCCGTGGTCGCGGCGACGGTGAACCCATCCGCAAAGGGTGATTTCCTGACCATCCAGGGTCTCGTTCAGTTGGCCGCAATAGTGGCTGCGCATCATGGTAGTGGTTTCACTTCTCGTAATTCGAAATTCGGTGGAGGCCTGCCTCGTCACCGTACATTAAAGCAGGGGACGGATAATGCAGGAGCCTGCGCATGGAGTTCAACTCAGTCTGCTTTGTCGCCGCCCGCAAGGTTCTTCTTCGAACCGGTCTTGAAATCGGTCTCGTACCAGCCGCTGCCGCTCAGGCGGAAGCCCGGCATGGACAACATCTTCTTGAGCTCGGGTGCCTGGCAGGCCGGGCAATCGACCAGCGGCGCTGCGCTGATCTTCTGGATGGCTTCCAACTGATGTCCACAGGAAGCACATTGATAGTCGTACATGGGCATGGCGATGTCTCGGCGGTCGATCGTTACTGTGCCGCGCCCGCTCTTGATAGAGAGCAGAGGGAGAAAGCCCCGGCAGCAGCAAAGCGCGGGATTATATCTGGTAAATCAAGGCAGCGCAGCCGGCTTTCTGCCCGGGGCAGGCCCACCTCGACAGCGGACCAGCCCCGAGGCCTGCCGATTACTCAGGGCTTGGCGAGACAGCACGGCCCTTTAACAGATGAACCACACACACTACCCTGACCAACCCACTGAAGTTCTTCACTCCTCCATACCGCAAGTGCACTTCCCGATCGACATAGGACAGCAATGCGCTGACAGAGCAGGCATTGATCCTGGCTATTTCCGTGAGGATATTCCAATAGATCTGCTCAAGCCGAAGACAAGTGGAAAACCCATTGAGCCTTACCGATCGGGACAATGGCTTGGCCAGCCCCATATCGAACCCCTTGGCGAAGGGGTCGACGCTTATCTTGTGGAAACCACCGGTTTCCATCACTCCCACATCCACTCCACGTGACATACACCTGACACTCCATTGCCAAACAACAGCCCATGGGTTCTCCCATTGGACAGTGGCCCTATAAGACAGCAGGACGAAGCAGGCAGCCAGAAGACGGGGCGTTGATAGGCGTAGGACAACGCCAGGAAATGCGTGGAAACAAGCAAGTGGCGCCACAACGGCGCCACTGTGGGTGACGGTTACTGGTTTTCGAGCAGGGAGCGCAGCATCCACGCGGTTTTCTCGTGAACCTGCATGCGCTGGGTCAGCAGGTCCGCGGTCGGCTCATCGCTGACCTTGTCGAGCAACGGGAAAATACCGCGTGCGGTACGCGTGACCGCCTCCTGGCCCGCCACCAGTTGCTTGATCATCTCTTCTGCGCTGGGAACGCCCTCTTCTTCCTTGATGGAGGAAAGACGGGCGTAGATCGAATAGGCGCCCGGTGCCGGGAAACCCAGGGCACGGATACGCTCGGCTATGGCGTCCACCGCCAGCGCCAGCTCGTTGTACTGCTCTTCGAACATCAGGTGCAGCGTACGGAACATGGGGCCCGTGACGTTCCAATGGAAGTTGTGGGTCTTCAGGTACAGTACATAGGTATCGGAGAGCAGTCGTGAAAGCCCATCGACGATGGATTTACGATCTTCTTCACTGATACCGATATCGATTGCCATGTTTATCCCCTTCAATTGACAAGCATTCATTGATCAGGTGCACGACCACTCTAGCAAGAGCGCCGCGTAGACGCAGCCCGACACCCTCGGGCGACATGCGACAAATCGCCCCTGCACGACCTTTCAGCCCGTGCAGTACAAGCCTTTGAACACGTCGGAAATTTCCTTTAGGGCCGCCAGAAACACCTGCACATGTCTAGGACAAGCGTTTCACGCAGAAATGCCACGCCCCTTTCAACCGCGGAAAATGCTCGATTTGAGTAGGCACGGCCTTTGCTGTTAAATAGGCAGCGTGTCGCCGTCGTTAATTTCCACGGCAAGCGGCATAGGCTGATACCCGCGCACGTGCCCAACGCCTCCCATTGTTCAGAAGCGAACCGTGCCAGTCAGCTCTTCCTTGTGATCCGTCTTAACGTGAGTTAATCAAAATGTTGAAAATCGTCCACCTGCTAACGGGCGTTGCAGCGTTGCTGCTGTCCTTTATCCCGAGCCTGCAGCCTGAAAGCCTGCCCTACCTGCAACAACACGACGCTCTGTACCTGGCCTTGTTCGGCCTTCTTAACCTGACGCTCGCTCCCGTAATCCCTTACTGGAACAAAGGCACACGTCATCAACTGCAAAACCTGGTCAGCGCACTGCTGGTACTGACCGTTGTCGTACAAACCCTCACCCTCCTGGCACCTATGCCTGAAGTGGGCGGCCATCCGGCCATCCTGCTCAGCCTGGTGATTGCTGTGGTCGCTATCGTTCTTCACCTGGCCATCAGCTTCTACCGTTCGTCCCCGGCGGCCGCGTCGCAAAACTACGACATGACCAATCGGGATACCGGTACCGTCAAGTGGTTCAACACCTCCAAAGGCTTCGGCTTTATTTCCCGCGATTCGGGCGACGACATCTTCGTCCACTTCCGGGCTATCCGTGGCGAAGGCCATCGCGTCCTGGTGGAAGGCCAGCGCGTGGAGTTCTCCGTGATGAATCGCGACAAAGGCCTGCAAGCCGAAGACGTGATCGCTGCCCTGCCGCGTCGCTGATTCCAGCCGTCGCAGCAAAAAAAACCGCGATCCAGCCTTGGCTGGGTCGCGGTTTTTTATTGCACTCGGATTAATAGTGCGGTGGCGGCGCCTCTTCTTCGGACGTCTCGAACTGGCCGCCCATTTCTTCCTGACGCTTGAGCAGCGCGGTCATCTGCAGCTGCAGGCGTTCAACCGCGCGCTGCTGGGCGACCAGGATGTCATTGAGGGTCTCGATGGTGTCGTCCTGAAAAGCCAGGCGGCTTTCCAGATCGGTAACGCGGTCTTGCAAGTCCATGGTTCAACCCTGGGTAAAGATAAAGTCGGCAGGCAGCAACGCGCGCAGGCGCACACGAATGACCGCCACTTGTTCGTCAGTGTACGGCCGGGCCGGATGCTTGCCCCACACCGGCGCAGGCCACGCAGCATCATCACGCTTGCGTACGATCACATGCACGTGCAATTGGCTGACGACATTGCCCAGCGCACCGATATTCATCTTGTCGGCGCCCAGGCCTTCGTTGAGTAACTGCGCCAGCAACGTAGTTTCCTTCCAGAGGATCTGTTGATCTGCGACATCCAGCTGAAACACTTCGCTGATACCGTTGATGCGCGGTACCAGGATGAACCACGGGTAATTCGAGTCATCGGACAGCAGCAGGCGGCACAACGGGAAGTCCCCGATCACCAGTGTGTCTTGTTGCAGGCGTTGGTCTAAGGCGAACACCACGGGCACTCCGTTTGGCAGGTCAGGTTCTGGCGCCCAGCATACCTTTGAATGCGGGCGGCTTCACGGCGAATGCGGGAGAGCCCCGGCGCATCCGGAGAAAAAAACCGCACCCTTTCGATGCAGGCGAATAATTGAGCTACGCTAACTCGGGCCTCACCGGGATGCACCAAAATGACCCACTTGTGCCTCAAAGAGATCCGCCAACTACCCACCCATGGGGGTGGACCGGTAACGTTTTTCTCGGGCAAGGTTTTTTTGCACCCCCCAACAGCGGTAACACACGGGCGTCAAGCCCAAACCAAACGGCGTAAAAAGCCCGTGCTTATGCGGTTTTTACCACGTCGTAACGTTTTTCACGAAAAAATGACATTCAGTTACCGATTTGGGCGCGCTTGTTGCATTCACCCCCCTATCGTCGACAACGGCACCTGCAGGGAAGTGAGTGTTTCGCGATAAATAACAGTGGCGTTTCAATGTATACCAAGGAAGACGACAAACGCTGAAAGGCGTTTGAAAACAGCATTGAAGTTGTCAGTCCCGTTACATTCGGACTGTGAATTTGCGACATGGAACTAGCAATTTACGACAGCCTCGTAAAGAAGCTGAAAGGAAAGATGGGTAAGTATCGTCAATAGAGTCTGCGTGATATAACTTTGCGCCGACACAAAAAAGAAAGAGCCGCCCAGATAAAAATACAGGTGGGACGGCAGTACTCTTCCTAAAACCAAAGGAGCAAATCACGATGCGCGTGATGAAGTGGAGCATGATCGCCCTGGCTGTTTCAGCAGGCACCTCGCAGTTCGCAATGGCGTCCGCCCAGGACGATTCCAAGGGCTTTATCGAGGACAGTACAGCCAGCATTCTGACACGGGCCCTGTATTTCAGCCGTGACCGCCGTAACCACGGTGCAGAACAAAGCCGTATCGAAGAAACCGGCCTCGGCTTCCACGGCCTCTTCAGCTCGGGTTACACCCAAGGCACCATCGGTGTCGGTGTCGACGTGATCGGTCTGCTGGGCGTCAAGCTGGACAGCGGCAAAGGCCGTGCCGGCACCGGTCTGTTCCCAGAGGGTTCCGACGGCCGTTCGCAGGATGACTACTCCAAAGGCGGCGCAGCCATCAAGTTCCGTATGTCCAATACGGTCCTGAAGATCGGTGATCAGTACACCACCGCTCCAGTGTTCGCTTCCGATGACAGCCGTTTGCTGCCGGAACTGCCGCAAGGCATCTCCATCACCAGCAACGAAATCAAAGATCTGAAACTGGAAGCCGGTCACTTCACCTCGATCGTTGCCCAGGATCAAACCTACCGCGACAGTATCGCCAGCTCCGAACCAGGCTCGAGCCGTGGCCTGCGAGACGCCAACTTCGTCGGCGGTGTGTACTCCTGGACCCCAGAGTTCACCACCAGCCTCTACTACTCGAAAGTGGAAGACTACTGGAAGAAGATCTACGCCAACGTCAACTGGACCCACGCGCTCAGCGATGACCAGTCCGTGGCTGTCGACTTCAACATCTACGACACCAAGAGCGACGGCGCCGGCCTGGTACGTGCTGACAAAGACAGCACCACCAAGCTCGACAACCGTGCGTTCAGCCTGCAAGGCGCGTACACCATTGGCGCTCACACCTTCACCCTGGCAGCACAGAAGGTCAGCGGCGACGGCCAGTACGGCTACGGCGTAGACGGTGGCGGCACGATTTTCCTGGCCAACTCCATCGCCCGTTCCGACTTCAACGCTGAAGACGAGAAGTCCTACCAGGCTCGCTATGACCTGAACATGGCGACCTTTGGTATCCCAGGCCTGAGCTTCATGACTCGTTATGTGAAAGGTACTGGCGCCAACACCTCGACCACTAACAATGGTAAAGAGTGGGAACGCGATATCGAAGCCAAATACGTGATCCAGAGCGGTCCAGCCAAAGACCTGAGCCTGCGCGTACGTCAAGCGACCTATCGCTCGTCTGATCAGGTTTACTCGGGTTCCCTCGACGAACTGCGTCTGATCGCGCAATACCCGCTGAACATCTTGTAATTGCCGGTTCAATTACAACGATGACTTAAGGCCCCGGCCTTAAACAAAAAAGCCGCTCCCCTGTTTACAAGGGAGCGGCTTTTTTATTGCAGTTTTATTTCAGCGAATAAATAACTAGCAAGCTAACTAACGAGATTCAGATGACACGTTTAACCTGACCTTTCGGCCAAGTTAAACGCGCTTCTTTCACTTACTTCGGAGCTGCTTCCTGCATCACTCGAATAACGCGCTGCGGAAATGGAATATCAATCCCCGCTGCCTTTAAACGATCACGCGCCAGTTCATTCAGCATGAACACTACATCCCAATAATCCGGGGTATTGGTCCAGCAGCGCAGGGAAACCGTGATCGAGCTATCGCCCAAGGTCGACACCACGGCCACCGCAGCAGGATCCGTCAGTACGCGCGGATCTTTTGCCAGGTCCAGCAGTACTTCACGGGCCTTTTGCAGATCCGCCTCGTAGTCCACACCCACGTCAAACACCACCTTGCGGGTCGGCTGACGGTTGGTGTTGGTGATGATGCCGTTGGACAGGATGCCGTTGGGTACGATGACAGTCTTGTTGTCGCCGGTGCGCAGCACGGTGTGGAAGATCTGGATACTGTCGACGGTCCCGGAAGTGCCCTGGGCTTCGATCCAGTCACCAATGCGGAACGGGCGGAACAACAGGATCAGCACCCCACCGGCAAAGTTGGCCAGGCTGCCTTGCAACGCCAGGCCGATGGCCAGGGTAGCGGCACCGATGGCGGCGACGAACGAGGTGGTCGCCACGCCGATCATCGAGGCCACGCTGACAATCAGCATGACTTTCAGCGCAATGTTCGCCAGGCTGGTGATGAAGTGCTGCAGCGCCAGGTCCGCGTTACGCATGGCCAGCAGACGGCCCACACGATGGGTCAATACGTTGATCAGCCACCAGCCAATGGCCAGGGTGATTACCGCCAGCAACACCCGGCTGCCGTATTCCATGATCATCGGGATCCATGACTGCGAGGTCTTGATCAAGTGATCCATTTCAGCGTTTAAATCCATGTAGCTTCTCCTGTGTGGCAGATGTGCGGCTTACTGACTGCCTGAAAACGCAAATGAGCCCCGTAGGGCTCAAGTGCAGGCGCTGGCTCTGGGGCGTGGGACGCCGAAAACGTCCACAGGTTCCCCACTGTGCCATCAGTCGCGGAAGTTATTGAACTGCAGCGGCATGTCGAAAGTCTTGGCGCGCAGGGCGGCAATGGCCTCCTGCAGGTCATCACGCTTCTTGCCGGTGACACGAACCTGCTCACCCTGGATGGCAGCCTGGACTTTCAGCTTGGCATCCTTGATATGGGCGACGATCTTCTTCGCCAGCTCCTTGTCGATACCTTCCTTGAGTACGGCTTCCTGCTTCATCAGCTTGCCGGAGGCGTAGGCGTCCTTGATTTCAAGGCACTGCGCGTCGATCTTGCGCTTGACCAGCGACAACTTGAGTATCTCGATCATCGCTTCCAGCTGGAAATCGGCTTCAGCGGTCAGGTTGACGGTCAGTTCCTTTTCCTTGAATTCGAAGCTGCCCTTGCCTTTCAAGTCATAGCGGCGGTCCAGCTCCTTGACGGCGTTCTCGACGGCGTTGGTGACTTCGTGTTTGTCCAGTTCAGATACCACGTCGAACGAAGGCATGTGATTTCTCCAATATAAGGGGCGGGTTCAGTAGAGATGGAGCGCGCCCGAGCTAAAATGCCGGGGCATTATAGCGGTTCTTTCGTCCCGTTCACTGTGAGCGACCCTACGGAGCAAAAACTGATGTCGACCACCTGGCATATTCTCGGCGCGGGCAGCCTGGGCACACTGTGGGCCACCCGCCTGGCTCGTGCCGGCTTGCCCGTCAGGTTGATCCTGCGCGATGCCAGGCGCCTGGCCAGCTACCGGGCTTCACCCGGCTTGACCCTCGTGGAACACGGCGTCGCCCATACCCACCCGGTGTTCGCTGAAACGCCCGACAGCCCCGAGCCGATTCATCGCCTGCTGGTAGCGTGCAAGGCCTACGACGCCCAGGGCGCTGTCGCACAGCTGCAACACCGCCTGGCATCGGACGCCGAGCTGATCCTGCTGCAGAACGGCCTCGGCAGCCAAGACGCGGTGGCCGCGCAACTGCCCCAGGCGCGCTGCATTTTTGCCTCCAGCACCGAAGGCGCGTTTCGCGACGGTGACTGGCGCGTGGTGTTCGCCGGCCATGGCTACACCTGGCTGGGGGACGCGAGCCACCCTACTCCGCCGCTGTGGCTGGATGACTTGCACGCTGCGGGCATCCCCCACGAATGGAGTACCGACATCCTGACGCGCCTGTGGCGCAAACTGGCGCTCAATTGCGCGATCAACCCGCTGACGGTGCTTTACCAGTGCCGCAACGGCGAACTGCAGAACCATCAATGTGAAGTCGCGACCCTGTGTGCCGAGCTTGGCGAACTGCTGGAATGCTGCGGCCAACCCACCGCCGCGCTGGATCTGCACCAGGAAGTGGAACGGGTCATCCAGGCCACGGCCGCCAATTATTCCTCCATGTACCAGGACGTGGCCAACGCCCGCCGCACCGAGATCAGCTACTTGTTGGGCTATGCTTGCCAGGCGGCCGCCCGTCACCAATTGAGCCTGCCCCATGTGCAACAGCTGCAAGTGCGCCTGGTCGAGCAGTTACTTGCACGCGGATTGCCCCGCGACTGAACCACGCGCTACCCTGCCCGCCTGTCTATCACCTGGGAAAACCCTGATGCCGCTGCGCCAGCGTCTAGAAAACCTACCGGTCGGGCAGAAACTGCTGGCCGCCCTGCTGGTGCTGCTGACCACCGTCCTGCTGGTGGCTAACCTGACCTTTATCAGCGCCGCCTACTGGATCTCCCAGGAAAGCATGGCGCCCCAGGCCTTGCAGGCCATCGGCCGGCTGGTGTCCAACCCGGCCCTGGCCGCCGAAGCCCTTGAATCCCCAGCCAAGGCCGATGCGCTGCTCAATGAACTGACCAGCTATTCTCCCCTGCGCGCCGCCGCCCTGTACGACGGCGAAGGCAATCGCCTGGCGCAGATGCAACACGGCGATCGCCTGCACCTCCCGGACAACTACCGGCATATCGAAGCCTGGCGAGTGACCGAATTTCGCAGTAACCAGGTCATCACCCTGCCCCGCCCCGGCCAACCGTCCGGCCACCTGCTGCTGGTGGCCAGCAGTGAGCTGCCGGTGGCCTTCTATACCGGCACATTGACGGCGAGCCTGGGCATCCTGATTTTCAGTGTGCTGCTGTGGTTGATCATCGCCCGGCAAATCAAACGCCTGATCACCCGGCCGATCCATGAGCTCGAAGAGCTGTCACGCCAGGTCACCCGCGAAGAGAACTACGCCCTGCGCGCCGGCCCAGGCAACCACGACGAAATCGGCAGCCTGGCCGAAGCCTTCAACACCATGCTGTCGCGCATCGAAGCCCGGGAGCAGCAGCTCAAGCGCGCGCGGGACGACTCCCAGGCGGCCTACGACCAGGCACAAGGCCTGGCCGAAGAGACGCGCCACACCAACCGCAAGCTGGAGCTGGAAGTCCAGGTACGCAGCAAGATCGAGAAAAAGCTCACCGGTTTCCAGAACTACCTGAACAGCATCATCGACTCGATGCCTTCGGCACTGATCGCCCTGGACGAACAGCTCTACGTCACCCAATGGAATCAGGAAGCCACGGCTCTGTCCGGCACGCGCCTGGATGAAGCGCTGAATCAACCGATCTACCTCGCCTTCCAGCCGCTCAAGCCGTACCTGCCGCAGATCAAGGCCACGGTGGAGCAACACACGGTGGAACGCATCGAGCGCGTCACCTGGGTCAAGGACGACGAACCCAAGCATTACGCCCTGACCTTCTACCCGCTGATGGGCGGTGCCGGGCGCGGCGTAGTGATCCGTATCGACGACATCACCCAGCGCCTGTCACTGGAAGAGATGATGGTGCAGTCGGAAAAAATGCTTTCCGTCGGCGGACTTGCCGCCGGCATGGCCCACGAGATCAACAACCCGCTGGGGGCGATCCTGCATAACGTGCAGAACATTCGCCGGCGCCTGTCCCCTGACCTGCCCAAGAACCTGGAACACGCCGAGCAGGTGGGGGTTGAGCTGGACACCGTCAACCGCTACCTGCAAAGCCGCGAAGTGCCGCAACTGCTCGACGGTATCCAGCAGGCGGGGGCACGGGCGGCGAAAATCGTCACCCATATGCTCAGCTTCAGCCGCCGCAGCAACCGGCAGATGGCGCCTTGCGACCTGCCGGCGCTGATCGACCAGGCGGTAGAAATCGCCGGTAACGACTTTGACCTGGCCATTGGCTTCGACTTCAAGGGCCAGGCGATCATCCGCCAGTTCGACCCGCAACTGGGCCCCGTGCCCGGCACGGCCAACGAACTGGAACAGGTGCTGCTCAACCTGCTGAAAAACGCCGCCCAGGCCATTCATCTGCGCGAAGACGACAGCGAACCGGGGCGCATCATCCTGCGCACGCGCCTTAACCCGCCGTGGGCGGAAATCCAGGTGGAAGACAATGGCATCGGCATGAGCGAAAACGTGCGCAAACGCACCTTCGAGCCGTTCTTTACCACCAAGGAAATCGGCCAGGGCACCGGGCTTGGGCTGTCGGTGTCGTACTTCATCATCACCAACAACCACAAGGGCCAGATGGAGGTGCATTCCACCCTCGGCCAAGGCACCTGCTTCACCTTGCGCCTGCCCCTCGCGGGCCAACTGCCACCTTACGAACTCACCCAACTGGAGCACTGACCATGGGCTTTCGCCTGTCGAAGATTTACACCCGCACTGGCGATAAAGGCGAAACAGGCCTCGGCGACGGCCGCCGCGTGCCCAAGGACCATCCCCGGGTGGAGGCCATCGGCGAGGTCGATACGCTCAATAGCCAGTTGGGGTTACTGCTGGCGTATCTCGAAGCCCTCGGCGGACAGCATCCAGGCTTACAGGACGTGATCGAGGTGCTTACGCCTTGCCAGCATCGATTGTTCGATCTGGGTGGGGAGTTGGCAATGCCGGAGTACAAGGCATTGAACGCGGCGGAAGTGGATCGGCTGGAAGCGGCGATCGATCGCTGGAACGAAGAGCTCGGGCCCCTGGAGAATTTCATCTTGCCCGGTGGTTCAGCGCTGATTGCCCAGGCCCATGTGTGCCGCAGCCTGGCGCGCAGTGCCGAACGGCGCTGTCAGCATTTGAATGCTGTCGAGCCGTTGGAAGGGGTGGGGTTGGCGTATATCAATCGGCTGTCGGATTTGCTGTTTGTGGCGGCAAGGGTGATTGCCAGGCGCCAGGGTGTTGCAGAAGTGTTGTGGCAGGCGGCGGCGAAGCCGCACTGATGATGATTCGGTGACTGATAGGGCCTCATCGGGGGCAAGCCCCCTCCCACACTTTGATCACATTCCAAAGTTGGAACCCGGTCGAATGTGGGAGGGGGCTTGCTCCCGATAGGGCCCTTCAGAACAGCATCAAACCTCAGGCCAGAACGCCCGAATCCCTGCGATACCTTGAGCGCCGGCTTCCCAAGCCTGTTCCCGCTCAGCAGGCCCTACCCCACCCAATAGAAACACCGGTTTGCTGAACCCACGGATCAACTCTGCCGCCTGCTCCCAGCCCAACGGCTGCGCATCGGGATGGGTCTGGGTCGGCTGCACCGGCGACAGCGTGACAAAATCCACGTCCATCAACTCCGCCAACGCCAGTTCTTCCGCGTTATGGCATGACGCCGCCAACCAGCGGTCCTTCGGCAACGGCCGGCCCTTGCTCGCATACTTGCGCAGTTGGGCCGAAGTCATATGCCAGCCGGCCGCCGGGAAGTCCCCGAGCCATTCAAACGGACCCTTGAGCATCAACTGCGCCTTACCGGCGCACAGGCCCACCGCATCTACCGCAAGATCGCGGTATTTGGGGTCGTAACCGTTGGGCGCCCGCAACTGAATCAGCTTGATGCCACCGGCGATAGCCTTCTGGATCCCGCGCAGGAGCGTGGGCGTTTCCAGCTCGCCCGGCGTGATCAAGTAGTCGGCCGGCAAGCGCGCAGCCGCCACGATTGGCGCATTGGCGGCCGGGAACTCATAGTGGGGCAGATCGCGCGGGGTCACCCATTCCAGCGGTTGTCCCTCGGCGCCGTGGGGCTCGCCGGTAAAGGCCGAGACTTCCCAGACATCCAGCAACACCTGCTTGTCCGGGTAGTCATGTTGCACCTTGATCAGCGGTCGCGCCGTGGAGACCTGAATACCCAGCTCTTCCTGCAACTCACGGGACAGGGCCGTGGCGACCGACTCATCGGCCTCCACCTTGCCACCGGGAAACTCCCACAGGCCGCCCTGATGCTGGGTATCGGCACGGCGCGCCAGCAGGATCCTGCCGTCGACACCGCGGATCACCGCTGCTGCTACATGCACTCGTTTCACCGCGCTTATCCTCTTCTATCAGGTGCGGTATTCCGCATTGATCTTCACGTACTCGTGGGACAGGTCGGTGGTCCAGATGGTTTCGCTGCACTCACCGCGACCGAGCTCGATGCGGATAGTGATTTCTTCCTGCTGCATCACCGCCGAACCCTGGGCTTCGGTGTAGGTCTCGGCACGGGCGCCACGGCTGGCGATGCATACGTCACCCAGGAACACGTCGATCTTGCTCACGTCCAGGTCCGGCACGCCGGCACGGCCGACGGCAGCCAGAATGCGGCCCCAGTTCGGGTCGGAGGCGAACAGCGCGGTCTTGATCAGCGGCGAGTGGGCCACGGTGTAGCCGACATCCAGGCATTCCTGGTGGTTGCCGCCGCCGTTGACTTCAACGGTCACGAACTTGGTCGCGCCTTCACCGTCACGCACGATGGCCTGGGCCACGTCCATGCACACCTCGAACACCGCCTGCTTCAACGCCGCGAACAGCGGGCCGCTGGCTTCGGTGATTTCCGGCAGGTTGGCCTGGCCGGTGGCGATCAGCATGCAGCAGTCATTGGTGGACGTATCGCCATCAATGGTGATGCGGTTGAACGACTTGTTGGCGCCGTCCAGGATCAGGCTGTGCAACACATCGCGGGAAACCTTGGCGTCGGTGGCGATATAGCCAAGCATGGTGGCCATGTTCGGGCGAATCATGCCCGCGCCCTTGCTGATGCCAGTCACGGTAACCGTCACACCGTCGTGCACGAACTGGCGGCTCGCGCCTTTTGGCAGGGTGTCGGTGGTCATGATGCCGGTGGCGGCTGCCGCCCAGTTATCCACAGACAGGTCGTCCAGCGCGGCTTGCAGGGCGCCTTCGATTTTTTCGACCGGCAGCGGCTCACCGATGACGCCGGTGGAGTATGGCAGCACTTGGCTGGCGTCCACGCCGGCCAGTTGGGCCAGCTTGGCACAGGTACGTGCGGCGGCGACCAGCCCAGGCTCACCGGTACCGGCGTTGGCATTGCCGGTGTTGGTCAGCAGGTAACGAATCGAGCCGGCAACACGCTGCTTGGCCAGGATCACCGGCGCGGCGCAGAAGGCGTTGAGGGTGAACACGCCCGCAACGGTCGAGCCTTCGGCACAGCGCATCACCACCACATCCTTGCGCCCTGGACGCTTGATGCCGGCCGAAGCGATACCGAGCTCAAAACCGGCAACCGGGTGCAATGTGGGCAAAGGACCAAGACCAACAGCCATGAATGCGCTCCTTAAAAATAGGTGATGTCTGTGCCGTCGTGATCGACGGTGAAGTTAATGGCAAAACGCCGCGACGGCAGGGGCCGGTCGCGGCGCGGGGTGTAGCAGCGTCAGGCAAAAATCTTAGTTGATTTCGCCGTGGCAGTGTTTGTACTTCTTGCCCGAACCGCACCAGCACAGTTCGTTGCGGCCCAGCTTCTGCTCGTTGCGAACCGGGGTCTGGGCCAGGGCCACATCGACCTCTTCACCCAATACTTCAGGCGCTTCCAGACCGGGTGCCTCGTCGTGCTGGAACTGCATGCGCGCAGCCAGTGCCTCGGCCTCCTGGCGCAGGCGCGCTTCTTCCTCGATCGGGTCTTCGCGACGCACCTGAACGTGGGACAGCACGCGAATCGAATCGCGCTTGATCGAATCCAGCAACTCGGAGAACAGCGTGAACGACTCGCGCTTGTACTCCTGCTTCGGGTTCTTCTGGGCATAGCCACGCAGGTGGATGCCGTGACGCAGGTGGTCCATGGTCGACAGGTGGTCTTTCCACAGGTCGTCCAGCACACGCAGTACGATTTGCTTCTCGAAGGTGCGCAGTGCTTCGGCACTCGCCTGCTCTTCTTTCTCGTTGTACGCGGCCAGCAGCTCGGTCATGAGCTTCTCGCGCAGGGTTTCTTCGTACAGGTGGTCGTCTTCGTCGAGCCATTGCTGGACCGGCAAGTCGACACCGAAGTCGCTCTTCAACGCCGCTTCCAGGCCAGCGACATCCCACTGCTCAGGCAGCGATTGTGGCGGGATATGTGCGCTGACAGTGGCGTTGAGCACGTCCTGACGGAAATCGGCGATGGTTTCGCCAATGTTGTCGGCGGCCAGCAACGTGTTACGCATGTGATAAATCACTTTACGCTGTTCGTTGTTGACGTCATCGAACTCGAGCAGTTGCTTACGAATGTCGAAGTTACGGCCTTCTACCTTGCGCTGGGCCTTCTCGATGGCGTTGGTCACCATGCGGTGCTCGATCGCTTCACCGGACTGCATGCCCAGGGCCTTCATGAAGTTCTTCACCCGATCCGAGGCGAAGATACGCATCAGGCTGTCTTCCAGGGACAGGTAGAAACGGCTGGAACCGGCGTCACCCTGGCGGCCGGCACGACCGCGCAGCTGGTTGTCGATACGACGGGATTCGTGGCGCTCGGATGCGATCACCTGCAAGCCACCGGATTCCAGCACGGCCTGGTGGCGTTTCTGCCAGTCTGCCTTGATCTGGGCGATCTGCTCAGGGGTCGGATCGTCCAGCGAAGCCACTTCCACTTCCCAGTTGCCGCCCAGCAGGATGTCGGTACCACGACCGGCCATGTTGGTGGCGATGGTCAGCGCACCCGGGCGACCGGCCTGGGCGATGATCTCGGCTTCTTTTTCGTGGAACTTGGCGTTGAGGACCTTGTGCTCGATGCCTTCCTTGTTGAGCAGGTTGGACACGTGCTCGGAAGTCTCGATGGTGGCGGTACCTACCAGGATCGGACGGCCCTGGGCCATGCCGTCCTTGATGTCGTTGATGATCGCCGCGTATTTCTCTTCGGCGGTCAGGAACACCAGGTCGTTGAAGTCTTTACGGGCCAGCGGCTTGTTCGGCGGGATGACCACCACCGACAGGCCATAGATCTGGTGGAATTCGAACGCTTCGGTGTCGGCGGTACCGGTCATGCCGGACAGCTTGTTGTACAGGCGGAAGTAGTTCTGGAAGGTGGTGGACGCCAACGTCTGGCTTTCGGCCTGGATGTTGAGCATTTCCTTGGCTTCGATGGCCTGGTGCAGGCCTTCGGACAGACGACGGCCCGGCATGGTACGCCCGGTGTGTTCGTCGACCAGTACGACCTGGCCATCCTGCACAATGTATTCGACATTGCGATGGAACAGCTTGTGGGCACGCAGGCCGGCATACACGTGGGTCAGCAGGCCCAGGTTGTGGGCCGAGTACAGGCTCTCGCCTTCGGCCAGCAGGCCGATCTGGGTCAGCATGTCTTCGACGAACTGGTGACCGGCTTCGTTGAGTTCGACCTGGCGGGTCTTCTCGTCGATGGTGAAGTGACCTTCTTTGGTCACCACGCCTTCCACTTCCTCGATGTGCTGCTCAAGGCGCGGGATCAACTTGTTGATCTCGGTGTACAGGCGCGAGCTGTCTTCGGCCTGGCCGGAGATGATCAGCGGGGTACGGGCTTCGTCGATGAGGATGGAGTCGACTTCGTCGATCACGGCAAAGTTGAGTTCGCGCTGGAATTTTTCTTCCATGCTGAACGCCATGTTGTCGCGCAGGTAGTCGAAACCGAATTCGTTGTTGGTACCGTAGGTGATGTCGGCGGCGTAGGCGGCGCGCTTCTCTTCCGGCGGCTGGAACGGCGTTACCACGCCGACGGTCAGGCCGAGGAATTCATACAGCGGGCGCATCCAGTTGGCGTCCCGACGAGCCAGGTAGTCGTTCACCGTCACAACGTGCACGCCCTTGCCGGACAGTGCGTTGAGGTAAACACCCAGGGTTGCTACCAGGGTCTTGCCTTCACCGGTACGCATTTCGGCAATCATGCCTTCATGCAAGGTCATGCCGCCGATCAACTGCACGTCGAAGTGGCGCATGCCCATGACACGCTTACCGGCTTCACGGGCAACCGCAAAGGCTTCGGGAAGCAGCTTGTCGAGGGTTTCACCTTTGGCTATGCGGGCCTTGAACTCTTCGGTCTTGGCGCGCAATTGCTCGTCCGAAAGGGCAACCATCTGCTCTTCGAAGGCATTGACCAGCTGCACCGTCTTGAGCATGCGTTTGACTTCGCGCTCATTCTTGCTTCCAAAAAGTTTCTTTAACAAAGGCGCAAACATATCGGCAGGTTCTTCCACACATAGGGATGGAGGGCGCACCGTGAGTGGCCCGAGCAGCCCTCACGGCCGCATGCGAACGCGCATTCTACCCGGAATCGTGGGTGAGGAAAGTGGCGTTGTTCCCCGAGGCGGGCAAGGGGCTGTGAGAGGGCTTGTTTAAAATAAGGGCTTTTGCGCGAACTTCAACCCGTGGAGCTCATTGATTTTGTGGATAAAGCCCCGGCAATGCATTGCCCGGGGCCGCGTAGACGCTTTCTGCTAAGATGGCCGCTCTGTTACTTAAGGTGTCCAATCATGGCATTTCGCCCTCTTACAGCCCGCGCGCCCAGCGTGTTGCTTCGCGAAGCCAAGCCGTTGAAAGCCATCTTTGGCCATGCGCAACGCTTGGGCCATTTGCAACGCCTGCTCGAAAGCCAACTGCAACCGGCGGCCCGTGAGCACTGCCACGTGGCGTCCTGGCGTGAAGGCAACCTGCTGCTGATTGTCACAGATGGCCACTGGGCGACCCGCCTGCGCTATCAGCAAAAACGCCTGCAGCGTCAATTGATGGCGTTCGATGAGTTCGCCAGCTTGACGCGCATCCAGTTCAAGGTGCAGCCGCCGACCGTGCAGCAAGGCGCGGCGGGCCACACGATGGACTTGTCGGAGACGGCGGCCGAGACGATTCAGGCCACGGCCGACGGGATCAGCGATCCGGGCCTGCGCGCGGCACTTGAGCGGCTGGCCGCCCATGGCAAGCCCAAGCCCTGAACCGCTACTTGCGCTTACTGCCGCCCAGCAAAGACCCCAGCAAACCACGCACGAGTTGGCGCCCCATCTGATTGGCGGCCTGCTGCATCGCGGACTTCAGCGCCTTGCCTGCGGTGGTTCCCAGAAACGCCCCGGCCTTGTCGGTGAAGCTGGGCTCCTCGTCGGCCTGCCTGGCCTCTTCGGTCGGTCCAAGCGCCTTGCGCGCCATCAATACTTCATAGGCCGACTCGCGATCAATCGGCTTGTCATAGCGCCCCTGCAAGGGCGAACCGGCCACCAATGCAGCGCGTTCAGCGACGCTGAGCGGCCCGATTCGCGATTGCGGCGGCGCGACCAGTACGCGCTGGACCACTTCAGGCGTACCTTTTTCCTGCAAGGTGCCCACCAATGCCTCACCCGTGCCCAACTCGGTCAACACCGATAACGCATCAAACGCCGGGTTCGGCCGGAACCCGTCTGCGACCGCCCGCAAGGATTTCTGTTCTTTCGTGGTGAACGCCCGCAGGCCATGCTGGATGCGCAAACCCAGTTGCGCCAGCACGGAGTCCGGCAGGTCGCCCGGCGATTGGGTGACGAAATACACCCCCACGCCCTTGGAACGGATCAGCCGCACCACTTGCTCCAAGCGCTCCTGCAAAGCCTTGGGCGTGTCGGCAAACAACAAATGCGCCTCGTCGAAAAACAGCGCCAGCAACGGTTTGTCGGCATCGCCGCGCTCGGGCAGCTGCTCGAACAATTCCGCCAACAGCCACAACAGGAAGGTCGCGTACACCTTCGGCGCTTCATGCACCAGGCGGCTGGCATCCAGCAGATGGATACGCCCGCGTCCCTCGCGGGTGGGCTGCAAGATGTCTTCAAGCTGCAGGGCCGGCTCGCCAAACAACGCCTCGGCGCCCTGCTGCTCCAATACTGCCAGACGCCGCAACAGCGCCTGGCTGGAGCCGGTGGTCATCAGCGCCGCATCCTCGCCGAGCAACTCCGGGTGATAACGCAGGTGGTTGAGCAGGGCCTTGAGGTCCTTGAGGTCCAGCAGCAACAGGCCTTCGCGATCCGCCACCTTGAACGCCGCGTAAAGGGCCGACTGCTGGCTGTCCGTGAGTTCCAGCAAACTGCCGAGCAACAAAGGCCCCATTTCGCTGATGGTGGTGCGCAATGGATGACCGGACTGCCCGTGGATGTCCCATAGCGTGACCGGATACGCCTTGGCCGTGTAATTAAGGAACGGCATGCCGGCGATGCGCTCTGCGACTTTGCCCTGAGGGTTGGCGGCGGCACCCAGGCCACAGAGGTCACCTTTGATATCCGCGGCAAATACCGCGACGCCCGCATCACTGAACGCTTCTGCCAGACGTTGCAACGTGACCGTCTTGCCTGTGCCCGTGGCGCCGGCGATCAAGCCGTGACGGTTGGCCAGGCGCATGGCCTGGGCAATGGGCTGGCCGTCAAGACCGGCACCGATAAGGAGTTGCGTGGAGTCAGGCATTTCGTCACCCATGGTTAATCTTTAATGTCGCCAGGTCGATAAGACAGATGTGAGACCCACAAAGTCTAAAAAACGCTCAGATAGTTCCTACAGGGACCAACGGAAATATCAAACTTTTTTTGACGCTACCCTCCCGCGTGTTCCACAAGGACGCGCTTCGGATATTAAGACCTTAGCGGACCCTTCAAGCTATGAATAAAAATCTGCGTTTCAGCCATAAAATCCTGCTTGCAGCCTCCCTTATCGTCATCGCGGCATTTACGCTGTTCACCCTTTATAACGACTATTTGCAACGTAACGCGATACGCGAAGACCTCAATAGCTACCTGCACGAGATGGGCGACGTCACCGCCAACAGTATCCAGACCTGGCTGACCGGACGTATCGCATTGGTGGAAAACGCCGCACAGAACATCGCCATCAACCCTGAACCCGCTGCGGTTGCAAGCCTGCTGGAGCAGAAAACCCTGACGTCATCGTTCATGGCCACCTACGTGGGTGACAGTCAGGGCGCCTTCACCATCCGTCCCGACACCAAGATGCCGGACGGCTTCGATCCACGCGTTCGCCCCTGGTACAAAGGTGCCCAGAGCAGCAACGGTTCGACCCTGACCGAGCCCTACATCGACGCAGCCACCGGGCAATTGATCATCTCCATCGCCACCCCCAGCGCCAAGGGCAGCCAGAGCATCAGCGTGGTCGGCGGCGACCTGAGCCTGCAGACCCTGGTGGACAACATCGGTGCACTGAACTTCGGTGGCATGGGCTATGCGTTCCTGGTCAGTGCCGACGGCAAGGTGCTGGTACACCCGGACAAAAGCCTGGTGATGAAGTCCCTCTCCGATGTCTACCCAAAACACACGCCCACCATCAGCGGCGACTTCAGCGAAGTCGAAGCCAACGGCAAGGACAACATCGTTACTTTCACACGGATCAAGGGGCTGCCCTCGGTGAACTGGTACCTCGGGGTATCGGTGGACAAGGACGAAGCCTACGCAATGCTCAGCAAATTCCGCACCTCCGCCGTAATCGCCACCGTGATTGCCGTGGTGATCATCATCGCCCTGCTCGGCATGCTGATACGCGTGCTGCTGCAGCCGCTGCACGTGATGACTCGCGCGATGCAGGACATCGCCGACGGCGAAGGTGACCTGACTCGCCGCCTGGCCATCCAGAATCACGATGAGTTCGGCACCCTGGGTAACGCATTCAACAGCTTCGTAGAGCGCATTCATACATCGATCCGCGAAGTGTCCTCAGCCACCCAACAGGTGAATGAAGTCGCACTGCGGGTTGTCAGTGCGTCCAACTCGTCGATGGTCAATTCCGACGAACAGGCCAACCGCACCAACAGCGTTGCCGCCGCGATCAACGAACTGGGCGCCGCCGCACAGGAAATCGCGCGTAACGCCGCACAGGCCTCCAACCAGGCCAGTGATGCACGGCAATTGGCCGAAGACGGTCAACAGGTGGTCGAACGCAATATCAAGGCGATGACTCAGCTGTCTGCAATGATCAGTGCCTCAAGCAGCAATATCGAAGCACTTAACAGCAAGACGGTGAATATCGGCCAGATTCTTGAGGTAATCACCAGTATTTCCCAGCAAACCAACCTGCTGGCACTGAATGCCGCTATCGAAGCCGCACGCGCCGGGGAAGCCGGGCGCGGGTTTGCGGTGGTCGCCGATGAAGTGCGCAACCTGGCCCATCGCACCCAGGAGTCGGCACAGCAGGTACAAAAGATGATCGAGGAACTGCAAATCGGTGCCCGTGACTCGGTCAGCACCATGAGCGACAGCCAGCGCCACAGTCATGACAGCGTGGAAATCGCCAACCTGGCCGGCGAACGCTTGAACAGCGTGACCCAGCGCATTGGCGAGATCGACGGTATGAACCAGTCGGTGGCCACCGCCACTGAAGAGCAGACCTCGGTCGTGGAGTCGATCAACATGGACATCACCGAGATCAACACCCTCAATCAGGAAGGCGTGGAAAACCTGCAATCGACGCTGCGCGCCTGCGCCGACCTGGAACAGCAGGCGGCACGGTTGAAACAGCTGGTGGGCAGCTTCCGGATCTGAACTACCGCAGGAGCCGGTCAGGCTCCTGCACTGTTTTCACGATGAACGCCAACCGAACATCTATCCTTAGCTCAGGTCCACGTTAGGAGAGCAATGGATCGGAGGGATGTTCATCGTGCATATCGCTGACATAACCATGTTCTACGCCCCGACAAGCGGCGGCGTGCGCACTTACCTGGACGCCAAGCACCGACGCCTGAGGCTTAAGCCCGGCATTCGCCATAGCCTGTTGATTCCTGGCGCGCAATGGAGCAACCAGGATGGCATCTTCAAGGTACCGGCTCCCGCGCTGCCCTTCGGCAAAGGCTACCGCTTCCCCCTTCGCCTCGCCCCTTGGCGAAATGTCCTGCACGATTTACAGCCCGATCTGATCGAGGTAGGTGATCCCTATCTCACCGCCTGGGCCGCGCTGGATGCCCGGCGCCAGCTGGATGTGCCGGTGATCGGCTTTTACCACTCCGACTTACCGCTACTGGTGAGCAACCGCATGGGGTCTTGGCTTGCCCCGAACGTTGAAGCCTATGTCAGCAAACTCTATGGAAGTTTCGACCGAGTACTGGCGCCCAGCCAGGTAATGGCCGACAAGCTCATGGGGCTCGGCGTGAAGAATGTGTTCGTCCAACCACTGGGCGTGGACCTGCAAACCTTTACCCCTGACGCCCGCGACCCAGGCCTGCGCGCCGAGTTGGGGATCGGCGAAGACACCCGCCTGCTGATCTTTGCCGGGCGCGGCTCCAAGGAAAAAAACCTGCCGATCCTGCTTCGCTGCATGAAACGCCTGGGGGACGGCTATCACTTGGTGCTGGTGGGCTCCGGCATGCCGACCAGCGTGCCGGCCAATGTCACCGTCATCGAGGGGTTTCGCCCGGCACAGCATGTCGCCCGGCTGATGGCCAGTGCCGATGCCTTGCTGCATGGCGGCGACCAGGAAACCTTTGGCCTGGTCATCCTCGAAGCCATGGCTTGCGGCATACCGGTAATCGCGGTGGCGGCTGGCGCGTTCACGGAGATAGTCGACGAACGCTGCGGCCTGCTGTGCGCACCGAACAACCCAAGGGCGATGGCCGATACGGTGCGCGAGCTGTTCAACCTCGGCAGCAGGCGCCTGGGCGCGCAGGCTCGGCGTCATGTAGAACAACATTACGCCTGGTATACGGTGGTCGACAGCCTGCTCGGCCACTACCACGCGGTACTGGGCAGTCACAAGCCGATGCCTTCCCATGCATGAGCGCTCGGTATTACTGGTGCTGCACGATGTGGCGCCGCACAACTGGGCCGATTATCGGCCCTTTGTCGAAGCCGTCGATGCCCTGGGCGCCGTGCCAATCACATGGTTGGTGGTGCCGGACTTCCATCATCGCGACGCCTTGACTGCCCACGGCGATTTTCAACGCCTGCTGGATCGCCGCGTGACCAAGGGCGATGAACTTGCCTTGCACGGTTACTACCATTGCGATGACCAACCGGCACCGCGCACACCCAAAGACTGGTTCATGCGCCGCCTCTACACCCATGAGGCTGAGTTCTATCAACTGTCTCAAGCCCAGGCCCTTGATCGTCTTCAGGATGGCATTGAAGTATTCCGGCGTCATGACTGGCCGTTGCACGGCTTCGTCGCACCCGCCTGGTTAATGAGCCAAGGCACTCGCGAGGCCCTGCGCCAACTACCGCTGAGCTACACCAGCAGCCCGCAGCATCTGTATCGACTGCCCGATTTCACGCCGATCGAAGCCCCGGGCCTGACCTGGAGTGCGCGCAGTGCATGGCGCCGAGGGGTGTCCAGAGTCATCAGCGATCGTCGCGAACAGCGCTGGCACGCCGCCCCGGTGATTCGCCTGGGCGTGCACCCGGTAGACATGCGCCACGCATTCTCTCGCGGCTATTGGCTTGAAACCGTACAACGCCTACTCGACGCAGGGCGAACACCGCAGACCAAGGCTGCCTGGCTGGCTGAACAGGTGGTCGCTCAAGCACCTCGGCCAGGGGCTCCGGGCAATTCATCGGCCTCCTGCAATTGCTCCCACAGCTCGGCGGCTCCCGGAAAGTCCGTACCGTCTTCCGGCTCCAGCGCATCCGGGTCGTAACGACTCAGGCAGCCCTCACCCAACGTCGCAGGCGCCTTGGACGTGGCTTTATCAAGTGGGTCGGTCATGGCCTGGTCCTGAAAAGTACGGGGAATGAAAAAGGGCCTGCAGCGATTTAACGCCCAGGCCCTTCTTTGTTCAACCAAGACGCTTGAATCAGAATACGACCGTCTTGTTGCCGTGCACCAGCACGCGGTCTTCCAGGTGATAGCGCAGGCCACGGGCCAGCACCATCTTCTCGACATCACGGCCAAACCGCACCATGTCCTCAATGCTGTCACTGTGGCTGACACGCACCACGTCCTGCTCGATGATCGGACCGGCATCCAGCTCTTCGGTGACGTAATGGCAGGTTGCGCCAATCAACTTCACGCCACGCAGGGAAGCCTGGTGGTAAGGCTTGGCCCCCACGAACGACGGCAGGAAGCTGTGGTGAATGTTGATCACCTTGCCTGCGTATTCGCGGCACAGCTCAGGCGGCAGGATCTGCATGTAGCGCGCCAGCACGACCACATCGGCCTCATGCTGCTTGACCAGGCGAGAGACCTCGGCGAACGCCGGCTCCTTGTCCTGCGGGTTGACCGGCACGTGGTAGTAAGGGATGCCATGCCACTCGACCATGCTGCGCAGGTCGTCATGGTTGGAGATCACGCACGCAATCTCGCAGTCCAGCTCGTCGCTGTGCCAGCGGTGCAACAAATCGGCCAGGCAGTGGGATTCGCGGCTGGCCATCAACACCACGCGCTTTTTCTGCTCGGTGTCGGTGATGTGCCAGGTCATCGAAAACTCTTCCGCGATGGGCGAAAATGCCTCGCGGAACGCTTCAAGACCAAAGGGCAGCGTGTCGGCACGGATTTCGTGACGCATGAAGAACCAACCGCTGAGGTTGTCCGAGTGATGGCTCGCCTCGGTGATCCAGCCGTTGTGGGAGGCCAGAAAGTTACTGACTTTGGCAACGATGCCGACCCGGTCCGGGCAAGCAATCACCAGCCGAAAAGTGCGCATTAGGGGGGAACTCCAGAACTTCACAAAGGCCGCCATTCTAGCGATTGTGCAGAAAAACTGCAGTATTCGATGAGCCTTATTCTGATCCGTTGCCCTGGCCACATCCCTTAATAGCGCATGGTTTTACCATTACTATATGAATGAACAGCGCACGCCGCAGCAATTATGCGAATTTCAAGGAGATTATTTTCGGGGTAGCCCCTACTAATTAACTCGATTGCATAGCGTCTTCACAAACATTCAAAGTAATTCACCTGAATACGCGCTTAAATGTTTACTTGGGGAAACCGCCTGACTATTATTGGGCCACTATCCCTGTCAATCAGCGTTCTACATAAGGTAGTCCACATGTCTCTGATCAACGAATACCGTGCCACCGAAGAAGCTATCAAAGAGCTGCAAGCTCGTTTGAAGAACCTGTCCCAAGATGACAAACTGAAAACCGAGCTGGAATTCGAAGGCAAACTGCGCACCCTCATGGGTGAATACTCCAAATCCCTGCGTGACATCATCGCGCTGCTGGATCCAGAGTCGAAAGTTAAAGCACCCCGTGGCGCCGTGAAAACTACCGGTACCAAGCGTGCGCGCAAGGTCAAGCAATACAAAAACCCGCACAACGGTGAAGTGATTGAAACCAAAGGCGGCAACCACAAGACCCTGAAAGAGTGGAAAGCCAAGTGGGGCGGTGACGTGGTTGAAGGCTGGGCTACCCTGCTGGGCTAAGCCTCACCCGGTCTGCGCTTGATACGCAACCCATTAAAAACGCCAGCTTGCTGGCGTTTTTTATTGACCGTCTTTTCTACAAACCGCTATTACCGATTCACACGAGCGGCTAAAGAGTCGGCATATCTCTGCCATTGCTCCAGCACCTGCTGCTGAAACGGCGTCGCACTAACGGCCAACTCCTGCCGAGCGTGATTAAATGCCTCCAGGGTATTCGGCGCGCCGAATTCAGGATTTGCCAAACGTTGCTGACAGAAAAGTTTCCAACGTTGTAGCTCCTCGCCGTTCAGCGTATCGGGGAAGTTACGCGCCCGGTAACGAAACAATAATTCAGGCAAACGGTGATCATCAAAAGGCCACTGCTGGCTGGCTAACTGCGCAGGTTCCGCCGCCCGGACTTGCTCGCATAACCGTCGATCACGATCCCCGATAAAACCTTCGTAAAGCTGCTGTTCCGGGTCTGCGCTCGGGGCAAAATCTTCCTCGGCGTAAATAACCGCCAACTTATCGCGCCAAAGTGCCTGTGCGTCAGTTAGCCGCAGGGCTCGCGCCTGGCAAATATCCATATCCAATTGCAGGCGTTCACGATCCTCGGCCCGCAGTACGTTCAAGGGCGCGACCACGGGGCAACGGTTGATATGCACCAACTTGAGCGGCACCGGCAGTTCACCTTCGGCAAGGTCCTCGCGACGGGTATACAGGCGTTGGCGCAAGGCAGCGGCATCCAGGTCCAGCAGCCCCTGGGGATCGAGCCCAAGGTCGCAGACAATCAGTGCATTGCGGTTGCGCGGGTGCCAGGCCAGGGGCAGCACGACCCCCAGGTAATGACGCTCGGCGGAAAAACGTCCGGAGATATGCACCATGGGTTGCAGCAGGCGCACCTGGTCCATCACCCGTTGCTTGCTGCGCAGTTGAAACAGCCAGTCGTACAGCTTGGGCTGCTTCTCGCGCACCAGGCGCGCCAGGGCGATGGTGGCACGCACGTCGGATAACGCATCGTGGGCCTGGCCATGGTCAATCCCGTTGGCGGCGGTCAGGCGCTCGAGCTTGAGGGTCACGCGCCCATCCTGCTGCGGCCACTCGATGCCTTCCGGGCGCAGGGCGTAGGCAGTGCGAACCACGTCGATCAGGTCCCAGCGGCTGTTACCGCCCTGCCACTCCCGCGCGTAGGGGTCGAAAAAGTTGCGATACAGGCTGTAGCGCGTCATTTCGTCGTCAAACCGCAAGGTGTTGTAACCTGCGCCGCACGTCCCCGGGGCCGCCAGTTCGGCATGTACACGGGTCATGAAATCGGCCTCGGCCAGGCCTTTTTCCGCCAGTATTCCAGGGGTTATACCGGTAATGGCACAGGCGGCGGGATGGGGCAGGATGTCGTCGCTGGGCAGGCAGTAAAGATTGACCGGCGGGCCGACCTCGTTGAGATCGAGGTCCGTACGAATGCCGGCAACCTGCAGTGGGCGATCGCTGCGCGGGTTGATGCCGGTGGTTTCATAGTCGTACCAGAAAATGGTGGTCACGGGCTATTCCTGTGCTGAAGATCGACAAAGTCTAGGCGTTCAGCCGTGTTCGGGGCCAGCACCAATTCCACTGTACAAACATCCAGCAAAACCTTGAGTAGTTGCTTCCATCACGGACACTGTTAGCATCCGTGTCTCCAGCCGCTCTGCACTGCCAAGGATCGCGATGCCATCAGCCCCATTGGACACCCTCTACCAGATCGAGACCCCGGAGGGCATCGACCTGCCGCTGCGCCCAGCCGGCCTGGTGCCACGGGCGCTGGCATTTGCCTTCGACCTCGGCGCACGCGCAGTGATCATGGGCGTGCTGCTGGTGCCATTGGCGTTGCTCGGCAATATCGGTATCGGCCTGGGATCGCTTCTGCTGTTCCTGGTCAGTTGGTGGTACATGGTGCTGTTCGAGGTGCTCAACCAGGGCTGCTCACCGGGCAAACAGGTCATGGGCTTGCGGGTCGTGCAGGACGACGGCACCCCCATAGGCTGGTCGGCGTCGCTGATCCGCAACCTCCTGCGGTTTGTCGACATGCTGCCTTTCGGCTACTTTCTCGGCGCCATCAGTTGCCTGCAGCATCCTCACTTCAAACGCCTTGGCGACCTGGCCGCTGGCGCCCTGGTGGTTTACCGCGAACAGCCGCTGGCACGTCCCCAGGTGCCCCACGCTGCAGCCCTGCGCTTGCCGTTTGCCCTGGACCTGAGTGAACAGCGAGCGATTCTTGGCTTCGCCGAACGCCAGGGCGAACTGTCCCCTGAACGGGTACACGAACTCGCCTCGATCCTTGCGACGCCGCTGCAGGTGTCCCCGGCCCGCGCCGTGGAGCAACTCAACGGTGTGGCCCGCGGCCTGCTGGGGCCGACATGAAGCAGAGTCTTTTCGAAAGCCGTTACCAACACCAATGGCAAGCGTTTGCCGAACAACTGAAGCAGTTGGAACACGGCAAGGCCAAGGCCAGTGATATGGCCGATTTCCCTCATCAATACCGGCGTCTATGCCAGCTCCTGGCCCTCGCCCAGGAGCGCGGCTACAGCAGTTACCTGGTGGATCCCCTGCAACAACTGGCATTGCGCGGCCATCAACAACTGTATCGCCACCGCAGCCAATTGGCCGCGAACGTGCTGAGTTTCGTCCTGGCCGATTTTCCGCGTCTGGTGCGAGAACAGTGGCGTTTCGTGTTGATTGCCAGCCTGCTGTTCTTTGGCAGCCTGCTGGGCATTGCCCTGCTGGTCTACCTGTTTCCCGACCTGATCTACAGCATTGTCAGCCCCCAGCAGGTGGCAGAGATGCAGGGCATGTATGACCCCGAGGCCAGCCGGCTGGGGCGCGCTGCCGAACGTGCTTCGAGCGAAGACTGGATGATGTTTGGCTACTACGTGATGCACAACATCGGTATCGCCTTTCAGACATTTGCCGCCGGCTTGCTGTTCGGCCTGGGCAGTGTGTTTTTCCTGATATTCAATGGGCTGATCATCGGCGCGATTTCCGGGCACCTGACCGAAATCGGCTATGGGCAGACCTTCTGGTCATTTGTCATCGGCCATGGGGCCTTTGAGTTGACGGCCATTGCACTCGCCGGTGCCGCGGGCCTGCAACTGGGCTGGGCGTTGATCGCCCCGGGGCAACTGACCCGTGGCGAATCCCTGCGGCTCGCCGCTCGCAAGAGTGTGCAACTGCTGTGCGGTGTCATGGTGTTCCTGCTGATCGCAGCATTTATCGAGGCCTACTGGTCTTCCACCACCCAGATCGCCCCTTGGATCAAATACCTGGTGGGTGCTGCACTTTGGCTACTGGTGGCGGCTTACCTGACCCTTGCCGGACGGACTCGCCATGCGCCTGAGTAATGCCAGCGTGGCGATTCGCCCGCGTACCGCATGGGAGGCCATGGACCTTGGGGTATTAATGGCCCGGGAGCATCGCCTGCTGTTGATGAGCAGTTGGGCGCTGGTGACCCTGCCGGTTTTTGCCCTGCTTACCGCGTTGCTATGGAAATACCCGTCCACAGCCGTGTTCCTGTTCTGGTGGCTCAAACCGGCGTTCGACCGCTTGCCTTTATATATCCTCTCCAAAGCCCTGTTCGGCGAAACACCCAGCCTTAAGCAGGCCGTGCGCCAATGGCCAAGACTGCTTAACCACCAACTGCTGGCCAGCCTGACCTGGCGCCGACTTAGCCTCAGCCGCAGTTTTATAATGCCGGTCAGCCAGCTCGAAGGCCTGGACGGCCAGGCGCGCCAGAAACGCCTGGGCGTGCTGCAGCAGCGCAATGCCGGTGCAGCGCGCTGGTTGACCACCGTTGGGGTGCACCTGGAAATCGGCTTGTGGTTCGGCTGCATGGCGCTGTTCTATCTATTCATTCCGCAACAGCTTGAACTGGATTGGGATTGGCAACGGTTGGCGCTGGCGACGGGCTCCGAGGGGGTCTGGCTGGAACACTTGAGCAATGCCTTCTACGCCTTGATCCTGGTGTTTTGGGAGCCCATCTATGTCGCCTGTGGTTTCAGCCTTTATCTCAATCGCCGCACCCTGCTGGAGGCGTGGGACCTGGAGCTGGTATTCCGCCGCCTGCGCCAGCGTCTGAGCAGTGTGGCGCCACTGTTAGTGCTGGTGATCGGGCTGACCTTGCTGCCATTCAAGCCGCCCGCCATGGCGGATGACGCCAAGCCACTGCCCCCCCAGAGCGCAAGCCAGTCCATCAAGTCGCTGCTGGACAAGCCGCCCTTCAAAAATCCGGAAACCGTCACCCGCTATCGCTTTGGCGAAGAAAAGTCCGTCGTTAAAAACAAGGCACACAGTGACGGCAAACTTCCGGCGTGGCTGCAGGCACTGCTGGACAACCTCAACAGCAACACGTTCAAGCCTGTCGCCCAAGGCCTGGAAGTGCTGTTATGGAGCCTGCTGATCGGTGGCGTGGCCCTGATGGCCTGGCGTTATCGGGACTGGTTGCGCACCTTTGTCAGCCTGCGCGGGGCACGTACACCCAAAGCAGCGAAACCACCACCCGCGCAATTGTTCGGCCTGGAACTGGGCGCCGAGACCCTGCCCGAGGATATCGCCAGCGCCGCCGAGCAACTCTGGTCTACCCAGCCACGGGAGGCCCTCGGCCTTTTGTATCGTGGCCTGCTGAGCAGGTTGCTGCATGACTTCAACCTGCCCCTTAGAAGCGCTGACACCGAAGGCGAGGTCCTGCAACGGGTTCACCAGTTGCAGCAGCCGCAGTTGCTGGCCTTCAGTGATGAATTGACGCGGCACTGGCAAAACCTCGCCTATGGCCATCACCTGCCCCCGGTCTCAGTCCAGCAGACATTGTGCAACGATTGGCGTGCCCTGTTCAGTGCGGGAGGCGCCCGATGAACCGGCCATTACTGTGGGTGGGGCTGCTGTTGGCGTGCCTGCTTGGAGCGGGCGGTTTTTACGCATGGAGCAAAGCGATCCCCTATGAAGAAGTGGTGGACCGCGGCCCCTCCCCGGAAGCCCTGGCCAATCCTTACCTGGCAGCCGAACACTTTCTGCGCCTGCAAGGCCTGGCCGTTGAGCGCGCCAATGGCCTGGAACGCCTGGCGAGCCTGCCCGCCAAGGGCAACAGCCTGCTGTTGCTGGGCGAACGCGGCAACATGTCGCCACGCCAGGCAGGGCAACTCCTGGACTGGGCCAGGTCCGGCGGCCATCTACTGGTGGTCGCCGAGGCCCTGTGGGACGAAGAAACCGGCAAGAGCGGCGACCTGCTGCTCGATCGCCTGCCTATCCACCAAGTCCTCAGCGATGAACCCGATGCCCCGGCCCCAGCCCGCAAAAATAAAGCACCGGACCTGACCAAACTGTATGTCGACAACGACACAGCCCCGGTCTATTTCAGTTTCGACACCGACTTCAACCTTATCGACCCCAAGCACCTGGCACAATTTTCAGCCAATAGCGCCCGGTCGAGCCACTTGATGCAACTCGACCTCGGGCAAGGCCGCGTAACGGTGATCACCGACAGCGAGCTGTGGAAAACGCCGGACATTGGCAAACACGACAATGCCTGGCTGCTGTGGCATCTGACCCAGGGCACTGCCGTAACCTTGTTGTTCAACGGCGATGTAGATGACCTGTTCACCCTGCTGCTGCGTTATTTCCCCCAGGCGTTGGTGGCGCTTATTGCCCTGATTGCCCTGGCACTCTGGCAGGCAGGTATGCGCCAGGGCCCAATCCAGGCGCCCGCCCCCAAGGCACGCCGGCAATTGCAGGAGCACCTGAAAGCCAGCGCCGACTTCCTGCTGCGTCGCAGCGGCCAAGGCACCCTGTTGCAGGCCTTGCAGCGCGACATCCTGCGCGCCGCACGGCGGCGTCACCCCGGCTTTGAACATCTCGACAACACGGAACAGGGGCGAGTACTTGCCCACCTGACGCGCCAACCCTCCCACGTCATCAGCCAGGCCCTCGGCCCACTCCCGACGAAACGGCTTTCCAGTGCCGATTTCAGCCGGCAGGTGGCGTGCCTGCAAACTCTCAGGAATGCCCTATGAGCGAATTTCCCAGCGCTACCACCCTGCCCGGCGACTCTCTGCAACGCGCCAGCCAGCAGGCCCAGGCCCTGCGCATTGAACTGCGCAAGGCAGTGATCGGGCAGGATCAGGTAATCGATGATGTACTCACCGCGCTGATCGCCGGCGGCCACGTATTGCTCGAGGGTGTCCCCGGGCTGGGCAAGACCTTGCTGGTACGTGCCCTGGCCCGTTGCTTTGACGGCGAATTCGCGCGGATCCAGTTCACCCCGGACCTGATGCCCAGCGATGTCACCGGCCACGCGGTGTACGACCTGCACACCGAACAGTTCAAGCTGCGCAAGGGGCCAGTATTCACCCACTTGTTGCTGGCCGACGAAATCAACCGCGCTCCGGCCAAGACCCAGGCAGCCCTGCTCGAAGCCATGCAGGAACGGCAAGTCACCCTCGAAGGCGAGGCGCTGCCCATTGGCCAGCCGTTCATGGTACTTGCCACGCAAAATCCCATCGAACAGGAAGGCACCTACCCCCTGCCGGAAGCCGAACTGGACCGTTTCATGCTCAAGGTACGCATGGACTACCCCGATGCGCAGCAGGAACTGGATATGGTGCGCGAAGTGACACGCTCATCACGGGCCGACATGCTGGACGTGCACCCGTTGCGCACCGTGCTGAAGGCCGAGGACGTGCTGCAACTGCAGCTGGTCGCCAGTGAACTGGCCCTGGATGAACACGTGCTCGACTATGCCGTGCGCCTGGCGCGAGCAACCCGCAGCTGGCCGGGACTGGCCATAGGCGCCGGCCCGCGAGCCTCCATCGCCCTGGTACGCGGCGCCCGCGCACGGGCCTTGTTACGTGCAGGCGAGTTCGTCACACCGGATGACATCAAGGACTGTGCCCTGGCGGTACTGCGTCATCGGGTACGTCTTGCGCCAGAACTGGATATAGACGGGCTGGAGGTCGACCAGGTGCTCAAGCAGCTGCTGGACCAGATTCCGGCCCCCCGGCAATGACCCGTCCATGAAACCGACCCGTCTGTTATTAGCCTGGCTCAGCGTACTGCTGGGCTTGAGCATCCTGCTGGGCGCTGCGGCCGCCTTGCAGCTCAAGGTACCCGAGACCTTGCACTCAATAACATGGGGCTTGCTCCTGGCGCTGTTGCTGCTGGCCATGCTCGACGCGCTGCGACTGCGCCGCCGACCCTCACCACGCGTGCACCGGCAGATGCCCGGCAGCCTGGCGCTGGGGCGCTGGGGCGAAGTCCGCCTGTCCCTGGAACATGACTACCCACAGGCGCTGACAGTGCAGGTGTTCGATCACGTCCCCGACGGGCTGAGCGTGGAAAACCTGCCCCAGTCCATCGAACTGCACCCTGGTGAACGCAGTGAGCTGGGTTATCGCCTGCGCCCCTTGCGGCGTGGGCATTTCGCGTTCAGTCGCTGCGAAGTCCACCTGCCCAGTCCCTTGGGGCTCTGGTCTGCACGGCGCTTTATCGAAGCCGAGGATGCCACCCGCGTCTACCCGGACTTCGCCCGCCTGTACGGGGCACAACTGCTGGGTGTGGATAACTGGTTGAGCCAACTGGGGGTCCGTCAACGGCAACGACGAGGATTGGGACTGGAGTTTCATCAGCTGCGCGAGTTTCGTGAGGGCGACAGCCTGCGGCAAATCGATTGGAAAGCGACCGCGCGGCAACGTACCCCCATCGCCAGGGAGTATCAGGACGAGCGCGACCAGCAGATCGTGTTCATGCTCGATTGCGGCCGACGCATGCGCAGCCAGGATGACGAGCTGTCCCATTTCGACCACGCCCTCAATGCCTGCCTGCTGCTTAGCTACGTGGCCCTGCGCCAGGGCGATGCGGTGGGGTTGTGCACCTTTGCCACTGACCAGCCACGCTACCTGGCACCGGTCAAGGGCAGCAGCCAATTGAACCTGTTGCTCAATACGGTCTATGACCTGGACACCAGCCGCCGAACCGCCGACTACCAGGCAGCGGCCAGCCAACTGCTGGCCCGGCAAAAACGGCGGGCATTGGTCATTATTGTCAGCAACCTGCGGGATGAGGATGATGAAGCCCTGCTCTCCGCCGTCAAGCGCATCAGTCGTCAACATCGGGTGCTGGTGGCAAGTATGCGTGAGGAAGTACTCGATCGACTGCGCCAATCCCCCGTACAAACCTTGCCCGAAGCCCTGGCCTACAGCGGTACTGTCGACTACCTCAATACTCGGGATGAATTGCATGACCGCATGAACGCCCACGGTCTGTCGGCGTTGGATACGTTGCCATCAGAAATGGGGGCGGCCCTGGTGACACGCTACCTGGGTTGGAAGAAAGCCGGAGTATTCTAAAAAAGCGCACGACTGCGGCAGGGATGGCAGCACCCCGGCCGCGTCGACAGCGCGCTGCTTCTAGGCCGAAGCCTGCAAGGAATCAAAACTGAAGTACTGCAACAGCACGTTGATCAGTTGCCCATATTCCTCGGGGGCTTCAAGCACGCTGAACCCGGAATCATAGTGCTGCGGGTTGATATCTTCATGGCTCCACAGGCAGGTCGCCGTGATGTCAATGACATGGAACGTGTCGTCAGCCCCGGGTATCTTCAAACGCAACTCGAAGTCCACATCGACCATCATGGGTAACTGGCTGACCAACATCAGCCCGTCGTCAGAGACGTTACCCAAAAAACCTATGGGTTTGTCGGTGACACGGTTAAACACTTGCAGGAAATACGGTAGTTGATGCCGCTCGATCCGTCGGTCGGTAAACATGGTGAGATCGCCATCCAGTGGCCATGACTCTGGCCGTGCCAGTGATTCGGAACGAGCGCAATTGCTCGCTCTCCCTGGATCTCGGTGTGACAACGGACAACATTTTGTCACTCGACAGCTGCCGAATCCGGGCCCTGCATCCGTTCGAATAGAAACTTGTACAAACGAACGTTGAAAGAATAGCCCAAGACTGGCAACGGGCCAGTTATTAAATGACGAATGCCATTACAAAGAGGCGGGCCGCGGCTGTGCCACGCTCGCACCGGGGTAATGGCCCAGTTGCTGCAAGGTATCCACCCTCGCGCGGGCACGGTAGGCGTACTCGCTCGACGGGTACTGGTTAATGATGAATTGATAGGTTTGCACGGCGTCGACGAACAGTTTCTGGCGTTCCAGGCATTGCCCGCGCAACATCGAAACTTCCGGCTGAACATAACGCCGGGTACGGCTCTCGCGGTCGACCTGGGATAGTTCCAAAGTGACACGCTCGCAATCACCGACCTTGTACGCACGGTAGGCATTGTTCAAATGGTGGTCCATCGACCAACGGGTGCAGCCGACAACACTGACGGCCAGGGCAGCAATGAGCAAAATTCGCATGAAGGTTCTCCTGTCTTGTGCAGTGTATCGACCCCTCGTCAAAAATCTTCAAGGATGTTCATCTATTCAACCGGCGCGAAAACAAGCGAATCGTCGATAAGTAGTGCAAACGAACAATGACTACAACCAAAGAGCATAGTAGCCTTCCTCAGCGCTTGAACTCAGGAGTCTGTGCATGTCCGTCCGTCGTACCAAAATCGTCGCCACCCTTGGCCCGGCCAGCAACTCGCCGGAAGTCCTCGAACAGCTGATTCTGGCTGGTTTGGACGTTGCCCGTCTGAACTTCTCCCACGGCACCCCGGACGAGCACAAGGCTCGCGCCAAGCTGGTGCGTGACCTGGCCGCCAAGCATGGCCGCTTCGTCGCACTGCTGGGTGACCTGCAAGGCCCGAAAATCCGTATCGCCAAATTCGCCAACAAGCGTATCGAGCTGAAGATCGGTGACAAATTCACCTTCTCCACCAGCCACCCGCTGACCGAAGGCACCCAGGACGTCGTGGGTATCGACTACCCGGACCTGGTCAAGGATTGCGGCGTCGGTGACGAGCTGCTGCTGGACGACGGTCGCGTGGTGATGCGCGTCGACACCGCGACCCCGACTGAATTGAATTGCACTGTGATCATCGGCGGCCCGCTGTCCGATCACAAAGGCATCAACCGTCGCGGCGGTGGCTTGACCGCCCCAGCCCTGACTGAAAAAGACAAGGCCGACATCAAGCTCGCCGCTGAAATGGAAGTGGACTACCTCGCCGTGTCCTTCCCGCGCGACGCTGCCGACATGGAATACGCCCGTAAACTGCGCGACGAAGCCGGCGGTACCGCCTGGCTGGTGGCGAAGATCGAACGCGCCGAAGCCGTGGCCGATGACGAAACCCTCGACGGCCTGATCAAGGCGTCCGACGCGGTGATGGTTGCCCGTGGCGATCTGGGTGTGGAAATCGGCGACGCCGAGCTGATCGGCATCCAGAAAAAGATCATCCTGCACGCGCGCCGCCACAACAAAGCGGTGATCGTCGCGACCCAGATGATGGAGTCGATGATCCAGAACCCGATGCCGACCCGCGCCGAAGTGTCCGACGTGGCCAACGCCGTGCTCGACTACACCGACGCCGTGATGCTCTCGGCCGAAAGTGCCGCCGGCCCGTACCCACTGGAAGCCGTGCAGGCCATGGCGCGTATCTGCGTCGGTGCCGAAAAGCACCCGACCAGCAAGACCTCCAGCCACCGCATCGGCAAAGTGTTCGAAAGCTGCGACCAGAGCATCGCCCTGGCCGCCATGTACACCGCCAACCACTTCCCGGGCGTGAAAGCGATCATTGCCCTGACCGAAAGTGGCTATACGCCGTTGATCATGTCGCGTATCCGTTCTTCGGTACCGATCTACGCGTTCTCCCCGCACCGCGAAACCCAGGCCCGTGCGGCCATGTTCCGTGGCGTATACACCGTGCCGTTCGACCCGGCGTCGTTGCCGCCCCATGAAGTCAGCCAGGCGGCCATCGACGAGCTGATCAAGCGCGGCGTAGTGGAGAAAGGCGACTGGGTCATCCTGACCAAAGGCGACAGCTACCACACCATCGGCGGCACCAACGGCATGAAGATCCTGCACGTTGGCGACCCAATGGTCTGAGTGACAGGCTGAAAACCAAAAGCCCCGCCATGTGAATGGCGGGGCTTTTTGCTTTCCGTGTGGCAGGGAGCATGTCGAATCGTCGCACCCACATCGGGTTAACGCCTGTCCATAAACCCCGACAGCGCCGCAATCGCTTCCGGCGACTTCAAGCGCTGCACAAACAACGCCCCCTCTTCCTCGATCACTTGCCGCAACTGCTCACGGTCCACGCTCTTCATCAACTGCTTGCAGACCTGCACCGCTCCCGGCGCCAGGGTTTCAAAGCGCTCGGCCATCTCCCGCGCCTTGGCCAACGCCGCCTCGCCACTGCCCAACGCTTCGGTAGCAATCCCCCACGCGGCCGCTTGTTCGCCGCTGAAGCCCTCACCCAGCAACAGCAGTTCAGCCGCCTTCGCGTGCCCCAATAAACGCGGGAGGATCAGGCTCGACCCAAACTCCGGGCACAGCCCCAAATTGACGAACGGCATGCGTAACCGTGCATCGCGGCTGATGTACACCAGGTCGCAATGCAGCAGCAGGGTCGTGCCGATCCCCACCGCCGCACCCGCTACGGCTGCGATCACCGGCTTGCGGCAGTTGAGCAGGCTTTTCATAAAGTGAAACGGTGGGCTGTCGAGGTCGCCGGGCGGCTGTTCAAGAAAATCGCCGATGTCGTTGCCAGCGGTAAAACACTCGCTGCTGCCCTGGATCAGCACGGCATTGATCTGCGGGTCCGCATCGGCCTGCTCCAACGCCTCGGCCAATTGGCTGTACATGGCTCGGGTCAGGGCGTTTTTCTTATCCGGGCGATTGAGCTGCAGGGTCAGCAGCCCGCGCTCGCGTTGCAGCAGGATGGCGTCGGTCATGGCGAATCTCACGGCAGTGGAATTCAGCACTCAACCACGGGGCAGGAACACATCGGCCAGCAGTTGATTGCGCGGCAGCCCCGCCAGGAACAGGCGCTTGGAGAAGGCCTCGACGCTGACAGGATGCCCGCAGAGTAAGGCCAGGGTTTGCCGGGAAACAAGCCGCAGTTGCGCCAATGCCTGGGCCAACTGCGCCGCAGTCCACAGCTCCACCGTCAGGTTCGGATGACGCGCAGCCAGTTCGGCCAGGGGCTCGGCCAGGTAATGACCGTCGGCATCATGGGCCAGGTGAATCATACGGATGGCGCCCTGGTGATCCTGGCGCAACGCCTCGCGCAGCACACCCCACAGCGGCCCCAGGCCGGTACCGGAAGCCAGCAGCCACAGCGGCCGGGATTGCCAGTCGGGATCGTATTGCAGTGCTCCGCCACGCAGTTCTCCCAGGCGCAGGCGATCACCCACCGACAACGCGCGCGCGGCATCGCTGAATGCGCCGGGCTGGCGGCAATCGATATGAAACTCCAGGAAGGCATCCTCCTGAGGCAGGCTGGCCAGGGAATAAGGCCGTGCCACCTGCCCGGCCCACAACACCATGTGCTGCCCGGCGCGATACCGCAGTCCACGCTCCGGTTGCAGCCGCAGGCGCAGCACCGAGGTATTCAACCAATCGGCCCCCACCACCTGGGCCGGCAGGCCGTCCCGCAGCGGGTCGAACGCCTCGACCTGCAGATCGCCGATCACCTGGCACTGGCACGCCAGGCGCCAGCCCTCCTGGCGTTGTGCCGGGCTCAAAGCAGCGGGCTGCCGGTCCTCGACCTCGCCCTGGCACCGCACCAGGCAAGCATGGCAGCTGCCGGCACGGCAACTGTAAGGCACGGCCACACCCGCCTGGTTCAAGGCATCCAGCAGGTTGCTGCCGGTGGCTACCGACCAATGGTGTTCGCCGACGTACAGTTCAGGCATAGCAGGACTCGATCACAAGGGGCGCGCACAGGGAATCATGCCTGCGACAGTTTGACCATAGTCGGGTGTATCGGCCACCGTGCCGGGTTATACTGCCGCGCCTTTTTAGCGTCGCGCCTGCACCACTTGGCGTGCCTTGGAAAGGTGGACTCAGCCGACCGATGCACCCCACTGAGCCCACCTTTATTGAATGTTCCCTTATAGAGGAGCGCGACTCATGACCGTGATCAAGCAAGACGACCTGATTCAGAGCGTTGCCGACGCCCTGCAATTCATTTCCTACTACCACCCCGTTGATTTCATCCAGGCGATGCACGAGGCCTACCTGCGCGAAGAATCGCCGGCAGCCCGTGACTCCATCGCGCAGATCCTGATCAACTCGCGCATGTGCGCCACCGGCCATCGCCCGATCTGCCAGGACACCGGTATCGTCACCGTGTTCGTGCGCGTGGGCATGGACGTACGTTGGGATGGCGCCACCATGGGCCTGGACGACATGATCAACGAAGGCGTGCGTCGCGCCTACAACCTGCCGGAAAACGTCCTGCGCGCCTCCATCCTGGCCGACCCGGCCGGTGCGCGTAAAAACACCAAGGACAACACCCCGGCCGTGATCCACTACTCCATCGTTCCGGGTAACACCGTGGAAGTGGATGTGGCGGCCAAGGGCGGCGGTTCCGAGAACAAGTCGAAGATGGCCATGCTCAACCCGTCCGACTCGATCGTCGACTGGGTGCTCAAGACCGTTCCGACCATGGGCGCCGGCTGGTGCCCACCGGGCATGCTCGGCATCGGCATCGGCGGCACCGCCGAGAAAGCCGCGGTGATGGCCAAGGAAGTGTTGATGGAATCCATCGACATCCACGAGCTGAAAAAGCGCGGCCCGCAGAACCGTATCGAAGAGATGCGCCTGGAGTTGTTCGAGAAGGTCAACCAACTGGGCATCGGCGCCCAGGGCCTGGGTGGCCTGACCACCGTGCTCGACGTGAAGATCATGGACTACCCGACCCACGCCGCTTCGCTGCCGGTGTGCATGATCCCCAACTGCGCCGCCACCCGTCACGCGCACTTCGTGCTCGACGGTTCGGGCCCGGCGTCGCTGGAAGCGCCACCGCTGGACGCCTACCCGGAAATCGTCTGGGAAGCCGGCCCATCGGCCCGCCGTGTCAACCTCGACACCCTGACCCCGGAAGAAGTACAGAGCTGGAAGCCGGGCGAAACCGTGCTGCTCAACGGCAAGATGCTCACCGGTCGCGACGCCGCGCACAAGCGCATGGTCGAGATGCTGAACAAGGGCGAAAGCCTGCCGGTGGACCTCAAGGGTCGCTTTATCTACTACGTCGGCCCGGTTGATCCGGTGCGCGAAGAAGTGGTTGGCCCTGCCGGTCCGACCACCGCGACACGGATGGACAAGTTCACCCGTCAGATCCTCGAGCAAACCGGCCTGCTGGGCATGATCGGTAAATCCGAGCGCGGCCCTACCGCGATCGAAGCGATCAAGGACCACAAGGCCGTGTACCTGATGGCCGTGGGCGGCGCCGCTTACCTGGTGGCCCAAGCCATCAAGAAGTCGCGTGTAGTGGCCTTCGCCGAACTGGGCATGGAAGCGATCTACGAGTTCGACGTGAAAGACATGCCGGTCACCGTTGCGGTGGACAGCAAGGGCGAATCCGTCCACATCACCGGTCCTGCCATCTGGCAGAAAAAGATCAGTGAAAGCCTGGCGGTAGAAGTGCAGTAAGCACCCTCCCCCAAGACTGAGGCGACCGCGGCCCATGGCCCGGTCGCTTTTTTATTGCCTGCTGATTCACCTATGGCAAGCGGGTTTATTGTGGTGAGCGGGCTTGCCCCGCTCACCACAAGAAGCCCACTCTCCCTTCAGCCACGACAGCCCCTCACCACAAGACCCAAGCCGCTCATGCTATGGTGCACTCCCCTTACCGTGCCTGCCCATCACCGTATGATCGTGATCCCTCGCCCGCTGCGCCTGACCTTCTACTCCCTGCTGATCATCGCCGGTGCGCTGCTGGCCGCGGCCTTGGCCACGCGCCATGCCGAACGCCAGGCTTTGGTGGACGATGCGGCCCGCGCCAACCAGCAGCTGGCGCTGTACGCCAATTCCCTGCACACCCTGATCGAACGCTACCGCGCCCTGCCCGCCGTGCTGGCGCTGGACTCGGAGATGATCAACGCGCTCAAAGGCCCGTTGGACGCCGGCACCCAGGACCTGCTCAACCGCAAGCTCGAACGCATCAATGGAGCGGCGCAGTCCTCCACCCTGGAGTTAATGGACCGCACCGGCCTGGCCGTGGCCGCCAGCAACTGGAACTTGCCGAGCAGTTATGTCGGGCACAACTACGCGTTTCGGCCGTATTTCAGCCAGACCAAGAGCCAGGGCACCGGGCGCTTTTACGCGGTCGGCGTAACCACCGGGATCCCGGGGTATTTCCTCTCCAGCGCCGTGCTGGATGAACACGAGCAGTTCCTTGGCGCCATGGTGGTGAAACTGGAATTCCCTGAGCTGGAGCGCGAATGGGCCCAGGGCGATGACCTGTTGCTGGTCAGCGACGCACGCGGCATCGTGTTTATCGCCAACCAACCGGGCTGGCGTTATCGCAACCTGCACCCGTTGTCGGCCAGCGATCTGGTCGAACTCAAGGCCACCCGCCAATACGACAAGAAACAACTGCAGCCGCTGGACACCCAGACGTTGCAACGCTTCGACGAAAACAGCCACCTGATGCGCGTCAACGGCCCCGATGGCAACGCCAATTACATCTGGGAGTCCCTGCCGCTGAAGGCCGAGGGCTGGACCCTGCACCTGTTGCGCAAACCCCAGTTCGCTTTTGAAGACCAGCGCAACGCCGGCCTTGCCGCCGCCGGCTCCTGGCTGGCGCTGGTGTTCCTGGTGCTGTTCCTCAGCCAACGCTGGCGCCTGGCCCGTTTGCGCCAGCGCAGCCGCGAAGAACTCGAACAGCTTGTGGAAGAGCGCACCCAGGCCCTGCGCACGGCCCAGGATGGCCTGGTGCAATCGGCGAAATTAGCGGCGTTGGGGCAGATGTCCGCCGCCCTCGCCCATGAGATCAACCAGCCGCTGACCGCCCAGCGCATGCAGTTGGCGACCCTGCGGTTGCTGTTGGACCACGGTCGGGTGGACGACGCCTACAAGGCCCTGACCCCACTGGACGATATGCTCACACGCATGGCCGCGCTGACCGGCCACCTCAAGACCTTTGCGCGCAAAAGCCCCAGCGGCCTGCGCGAACGCCTTGACCTGGCCACCGTGGTCGACCAGTCCCTGCACCTGCTCGACGCGCGCCTGCGTGATGAAGCCATCGGCACCGTGCTGGACCTGACCCGCCCCGCCTGGGTACGCGGCGACGCGATCCGCCTCGAACAGGTGCTGATCAACCTGCTGCGCAACGCCCTCGACGCCATGGCCGACAAACCCCGCAAGCGCCTGGAAATCCGCCTGCATGCCGACCAGCAACTGTGGCAACTCACGGTCAGCGACAGCGGCGGCGGGATTGCCGAAGAGCACCTCAACAGCGTGTTCGACCCGTTCTTTACCACCAAGCCGGTGGGCGACGGGCTCGGCTTGGGCCTGGCGGTTTCCTACGCTATCGTGCACGAATTGGGCGGACGCCTGAGCGCCAGTAACCGTGGCGACGGCGCGGTATTTACCCTGACCTTGCCTATCGCGCTGGAGACACCCGACTTATGTTGAACGCGGTGATTGTGGTCGATGACGAAGCCAGCATTCGGACGGCCGTCGAGCAATGGCTGAGCTTGTCGGGGTTCGAGGTGCAGTTGTTCAGCCGCGCCGAAGCCTGCCTGGCGCAACTGCCCAAGGACTTTCCCGGGGTGATCCTGAGCGACGTGCGCATGCCCGGGCTCAGCGGCCTGGAGCTGCTGGCCGAAGTGCAGCGCCGTGACGCCGACCTGCCCGTCATCCTGCTGACCGGACATGGCGATGTACCGATGGCCGTCGAAGCCATGCGCGACGGCGCCTACGACTTCCTGGAAAAACCCTTCAGCCCCGATGCCTTGCTCAACAGCCTGCGCCGCGCATTGGACAAGCGCGGGCTGATCCTCGAAAACCGCCGCCTGCACCAACAGGCCGATCATCGGGCACAGTTGGAGTCGAGCCTGCTCGGCGTGTCCCGTGGCTTGCAGAACCTGCGCCGACAGGTACTCGACCTGGCGACCTTGCCGGTCAACGTGCTGATCCGTGGCGAGACCGGCAGCGGCAAGGAGCTGGTCGCCCGTTGCCTGCATGACTTCGGCCCCCGTGCGAAAAAACCGTTTGTGGCGCTCAATTGCGCGGCGATTCCCGAGCAACTGTTCGAGGCCGAACTGTTCGGCCACGAAAGCGGCGCCTTCACCGGTGCCCAGGGCAAGCGCATCGGCAAACTGGAGTACGCCCATGGCGGCACGCTGTTCCTCGATGAAATCGAAAGCATGCCCCTGGCCCAGCAAGTGAAGCTGTTGCGGGTGTTGCAGGATCAGAAGCTGGAACGCCTGGGCTCCAATCAAAGCATTCATGTGGATTTACGCATCATTGCCGCCACCAAGCCGGACCTGCTGGAAGAAGCCCGCGCCGGGCGCTTTCGCGAAGACCTGGCCTATCGGCTGAACGTTGCACAACTGCGCCTGCCGCCCCTGCGCGAGCGCCGCGAAGACATCCCGCTGCTGTTCGATCACTTTGCCCAAAGCGCCGCCGAGCGCCTGGGCCGCAGCGCGGAACCGCTGAGCGGCGCGCAGTTGGGCCGCCTGCTCAGCCATGACTGGCCGGGCAACGTGCGTGAGCTGGCCAACGTCGCCGAACGCCAGGTGCTGGGCCTTGGCGAGCCGGAGCCGGAAGGGATCGAAGCCGGGCAATCGCTGGCCGCGCAGCAGGAGGCGTTCGAGGCCCATTGCCTGAAGGCTGCATTGACCCGGTATAAAGGCGATATCAAGGCGGTGCTGGCGGAGTTGCAGTTGCCACGGCGCACCTTCAACGAAAAGATGCAGCGCCATGGGTTGGCCAGGGACATGTTCCTGAAAGACGAATGAGCGGATTTCCGCTCATCACCCTCAAAAACATCAGCGACTTTCCGCCCAAAATAAAACCCAGCCCCTTCTAGACCGGGCCTTCATCTACCTGGCACAGCTCCTGCTATAGCCCCAGCCAGGCTGCGCTCGCGCCGCTCCATAAAAACAACTAGATGAAGGATCCTTCAATGGATAACTCCAACACCTTGCCCCTGGGGTCGGCGGCAGCGCCGGCCAAGGAACGCACCACCACCAGCCGCATCAAATCGATCTTCAGCGGATCGGTCGGCAACATGGTCGAGTGGTACGACTGGTATGTCTACGCCGCGTTCTCGCTGTACTTCGCCAAAGCCTTTTTCCCGAAAGGCGACACCACCGCCCAATTGCTCAACACCGCCGCGATCTTCGCCGTGGGCTTCCTGATGCGCCCCATCGGTGGCTGGCTGATGGGCCTGTACGCCGACCGTGCGGGTCGCAAAGCAGCACTGATGGCGTCGGTCCTGCTGATGTGCTTCGGCTCGTTGATCATCGCCCTGAGCCCCGGTTACGAAACCATCGGCGTCGGCGCACCGATCCTGCTGGTGTTCGCCCGCCTGCTGCAAGGCTTGTCGGTCGGTGGCGAATACGGCACCTCGGCCACCTACCTGAGTGAAATGGCCACCAAGGAACGTCGCGGTTTCTTCTCCAGCTTCCAGTACGTGACCCTGATCTCCGGCCAGCTTATCGCCCTGGCCGTGCTGATCGTGCTGCAGCAGATCCTTACCACCGAGCAACTGTACGACTGGGGCTGGCGTATCCCGTTCGCCATCGGCGCCCTGTGCGCAGTGGTCGCGCTGTACCTGCGTCGCGGCATGGAAGAAACCGAGTCGTTCACCAAGAAGGAAAAAGCCAAGGAAAGCGCCATGCGCACCTTGATGCGCCACCCCAAGGAACTGATGACCGTGGTCGGCCTGACCATGGGCGGCACCCTGGCTTTCTACACCTACACCACCTACATGCAGAAGTACCTGGTGAACACCGTCGGCATGAGCATTTCCGACTCCACCACGATCTCGGCGGCAACGCTGTTCCTGTTCATGTGCCTGCAACCGATCGTCGGTGGGCTGTCGGATAAAGTCGGGCGTCGGCCGATCCTGATCGCCTTCGGCATCCTCGGCACGCTGTTCACCGTACCGATCCTCACCACCCTGCACACTATCCAGACCTGGTGGGGCGCGTTCTTCCTGATCATGGCCGCGCTGATCATCGTCAGCGGCTACACCTCGATCAACGCCGTGGTCAAGGCTGAACTGTTCCCAACCGAAATCCGCGCCCTGGGCGTGGGCCTGCCCTATGCACTGACCGTGTCGATCTTCGGCGGTACCGCTGAATACATCGCGCTGTGGTTCAAGAGCATCGGCATGGAAACCGGTTACTACTGGTATGTGACTGCGTGTATTGCAGTGTCGCTGGCGGTCTATGTGACCATGAAGGACACACGCAAGCATTCGCGCATCACCACGGACTAACGGTTGGATGCAGTAACAAATGTGGGAGCGGGCTTGCCCCCTCCCACCTGTTGAATCAGGACACCTCTGCTACCGGGCTCCGGCCATACCGTCGCTGTGCATACGACGCCCCGACAATCATCACCACCAGCACCGCCGCCAATACCGCCGACGATCCAATGGTGCCGAAATCCAATCCGCCCTTTTCATGGGGCTTGGTCAGGAAGTCGCCCAGGGTTGCACCAAACGGCCGGGTCAGTACAAACGCCACCCAGAACAACAGCACCGACGAGATTTGGGTGAAGTACTTGAGCGCCACTACCGCGGCAATGGTCGAGCCAATCAACAAGGCGCCACCGGCAAAGCCGAGCCCCGAATCGTCCGCCAGGAAGTCGCCCAACGCAGTGCCCAGGGTGTTGGAGAACAGGATCGCCATCCAGTAGAACAGCTCGCCTCGGAAAGTCTGCACCTTGTTCACGTTCAGCGAGTCACCACTGAGGTGCCACAAGGCAAAGATGATCATCAGGATCACGATCAGGATCATCGACCCGGTGGCGTAGCCCAGGCCCAGGGTGCGGTCCATGAAGTCCGACATGGTGGTGCCGGCGGTGCTGGTGGAAAGGATCACGATCCAGTACAGCACCGGGTTGTAGGTTTTCGACCAGAGTTGTGTCACCAGAGTGACCAGGAACACGCTGATAAGGATCATCGAGCTGATGGCGTAACCGACGTTCAGGGTCATCGACAACAAGTCCCCGGCGGTTTCGCCCAGGGTGGTTGCGCAGATTTTCATGACCCAGAACGCCAGGGTGATCTGAGGAAGTTTATTCATGCGGTAGAAGGCTCCGAGGCTCAGTCTTATAGGGGGTATCGACCTTGGGCGCAGACTGAACGGGCCGCTGTGAAAAATAGGTGGCCGCTGAATGAAAATTCCATAGGGCCGATGGAAATTCGTCGCCGTGGATTGCACTATGACGGCCTCCCAGAACCCCGCAGCAGGAACCCGGCCATGCCTGACGATATCCACTTCTACGAACCGGCCAACGGCCACGGCCTGCCACACGACCCGTTCAATGCCATTGTCGGGCCACGGCCGATTGGCTGGATTTCATCCCACGACAATAACGGGCGCCTGAACCTGGCGCCCTACAGTTTTTTCAATGCGTTCAACTACATTCCACCGATCATTGGGTTTTCCAGCGTCGGGCGCAAAGACAGCCTGAACAACATCGAACAGACCGGCGAGTTTGTGTGGAACCTGGCCACCCGCCCGCTGGCCGAGCAGATGAACCAGAGCTGCGCGGCCGTCTCGCCGGAGGTGAATGAGTTCGAGTTGTCCGGCCTGACACCGGTGGCGTCGAAAATCGTCGGCGTGCCGCGAGTGGGCGAGAGCCCGGTGTCGTTCGAGTGCAAGGTGACGCAGATCATCCAGCTGCAGCGCGCCGACCAGCAGTTGGTGCCCAGCTGGCTGGTGCTGGGCGAGGTGGTCGCGGTGCACATTGCCAAGTGGCTGCTCAAGGATGGGGTGTACGACACCGCAGCCGCGGAGCCGATTTTGCGTGGCGGTGGCCCGGCAGACTACTTCCAGCTGGGGCCGGAGGCGTTGTTCAAGATGTATCGCCCAGGCGCCAGCAAACCCTGACTGAAATACACCAAAAAAGTGGGAGGGGGCTTGCCCCCGATGGCAATGGCACATCCAACATCGTTGTTGACTGACACACTGCTATCGGGAGCAAGCCCCCTCCCACATTAGAGGGTCGGCGTTGTTCAGCTGGCGGCGCTCGCCCAGGTCAGTTGACCCTCTTCATCCACACCGATCAACCGTTCAAGCTGCACGGTGGCTGCATCATCGGCATCGGAGGCGGTCTTGAACGTCTGTCCATCCAGGATCTTGTGAAACTGCGGGGCGCCCATGCCATCAAGTGCCTTGACGGCGACGGCGGCGCTGTAGCCCCCTTCACCCGGTACTACGGCGGAAACGGCTTCGTGGTGGGCAAATTGTTTACGTGCCATGTTGCAGGTCCTGGCCAATGGAAAAGTGGGCCATTCTAACCATTAACCGGCCAGTTGCAGGTACTCGCCGTAGGCATTGGCGGCAGAGGCATCGGTGAAGGTCTGGAAGTCCATGCTGCGCACGACCATGTCGTTCAACAGCTCGGTGAAGATCATCAGGGCCGGCGAGTTGAAGTAGGCGCTCATCGCCTGCTCGCTGCTCCAGAAACCCGAGATCAACCAGACATCGGGATCGACCTGGGAATGCTGCAACGAAAATTGCAGGCAACCCTGAGCCTGGCGGCCCGGTTCGATCAAACTGCTCAAGCGTGCACCCAGTTCGGTGCTGCACCCGGTGCGGGCGCGGATAAAGGCCATATGGCTCGCGGGAATGGGGGTGGACATGTTCGACTCTCCCGTTGAGAAGTGATGCTCGGCAAGCACTGTGGGGGCGTGTTGCCACAGGATCAAAGATAACGGCGCGGGTGCGGGCGCGGTTAGTCAATTCCTGCAGGCTTATTGCACAATCCTGCGAGAAGCGTAGGAAGGACGGAGGGACCGCCGACTCGATTCCACAGGCAAACGCCTTGTTTCAGGGACATGACAGCCCGAGAACTTGCCTGATTCGCGACGCGTCGCAGGATCAGGCAAGGATTGTGCAGAATCGACCTAACACTGCTTGAAAAGCCGCCGCTAAGCTGAGCCCATCAAAAAAGCATGCAGAGGACGCCTTATGCCGTCGCCCGAACATCAGTCCATGCCCCTCGACGCCGAGACGGAAAAACAGCGCGCCGAGCTGGCGAGCATCGTGCATCGTCATACCTGGGAAGACGGCTCCTATGGCACGGCGATTACGTCACTGTTCCTGAACCGCCACAACACACCGCGTGACTTCATGCCGGTGCTGGTGGAGCCGGCGTTGTGCATCCTTGCCAACGGCAGCAAGGAAGTGCGCCTGGCCGACGAAATCTTTGCCTACGACCCGCTCAATTACCTGGTGTTCTCGGTGGCGATGCCCGTGGCCGGGCGGATCATCGATGCCACGCCGGAAGATCCAAACCTGTCAGTACGCATCAATATCGACCCGGCGCAGCTCACTGCCTTGATCGCCGAGGCCGGCCCCATGGGCGTGCCCACGCGCCCGACATCGCGCGGGATGTATGTGGACCGCATCGATCCCCAGTTGCTCGACGCCGTGCTGCGCCTGGCGCGCCTGCTGGATACGCCCAAAGACATTGCCATGCTGGCGCCGCTGATCAACCGTGAAATCCTCTACCGCCTGCTGCGCGGTCCCCAGGGTTATCGCCTGTATGAAATTGCCGTGGCCAACAGCCAGAGCCATCGCGTCAGCCAGGCGATCAAGTGGCTCAATGGCAACTACGAACAACCGCTGCGCATCGATGACCTGGCCAAGGAAGTGAACCTCAGCGTCTCGACCCTGCATCACCGTTTCAAGGCAATTACCGCCATGAGTCCGTTGCAGTACCAAAAGCAGCTGCGCTTGCAGGAGGCACGTCGGCTGATGATTGCCGAAGGGCTGGAAGCGTCGGCGGCGGGGTATCGGGTGGGGTATGAAAGCCCGTCGCAGTTCAGCCGGGAGTACAGCCGGTTGTTTGGGGCACCGCCGCTGAGGGATTTGGCACGACTGCGCCAAAGCGTCTGACACACAGACGATCAAAATGTGGGAAGGGGTGTGCCCCCTCCCCTATTTGTCCAATGGTGTTTTCAGTCCAGGGTCCTGGGCAGTTGCAGGGTGACCCGCAAGCCGCCCTCACGCAAATTCTGCAAACTCACTTCACCGCCATGGCTATGGGCAATATTGCGCGCAATACCCAAGCCCAAACCGTAGCCCTGCTGCTGGCCGGCCAGGCGAAAATGCGGTTCGAAGACCTGTTCCAAACGCTGTTCCGGCACGCCAGGGCCTTCGTCGTCGACGTGCAGGATGAACTCCGCGCCATCGTCCTCAATACGCAAATGGGCGTTCTGCCCGTACTTCAAGGCATTGTCGATCAGGTTGCCGATGCAGCGCTTGAGCGCCAGCGGCTTGCCCGGGTACGCCGCCACCGCTGCGCCGTCCAGGGTGACCCGGCCGTTGCCGTTGGGGGCCACATAAGGCTCCACCAGGCATTCGAGCACATGGTTGAGGTCGACCGGCTGGATGTTCTCGTGGATATCGGTGTCTTTCACACATTGCAGCGCGCCTTTGACCAGCAACTCCAACTCATCCAGGTCACGGCCGAACTTGGTTTGCAGGTTCTCGTCTTCGAGCAATTCCACGCGCAGGCGCAGGCGGGTAATCGGTGTGCGCAGGTCGTGGGAAATCGCGCTGAACAACTGGCTGCGCTCCGTGAGGTAACGGCTGATGCGTTCGCGCATGGCATTGAACGCGCGGCCCACTTCCACCACTTCACTGCCGCCGCCTTCGGCCACCGGCTCCACATCGGCCCCCAGGGACATGTCTCGCGCCGCCCGCGCCAGGCGCTTGAGCGGCCGGCTTTGCCAGTGCACCAGCAGGCCGATGAACAGCAGCAAGAAGCCGCTGGTCAGCACGATAAACCACACCTGCTGGGACGGCAGGCCCTGTTCTTCCAGGCTGGTGTAGGGCTCGGGCAACAGCGAAGCGATGTACAGCCATTCGCCGGGGGCGAGTTCGATCTGGGTCACCAATACCGGCGGATTGACCGGTTCCAGGGTCAGCGCGTAATGGGCCCAGGAGCGCGGCAACTCATCCAGTTTCAAGCCGGCGTTGAAGATGCGCAGGTCTTCGGCGCTGACGAACTCCACCGAGATAGGCACGTCGGCGCCCAGGGTCTGGCGCAGGACTTCATCCACGGCCACCAGCACCGCCTGTTTACGCGGGGTTTGCGGCAACACTTGCATGTCGAGGGGCCGATCATTGAGGGTCACGACAAAACGGGTGCCGCCCATACTGCGCAGCTGGTCAAGGACCAACGGCCGATAGGCCACCGGCAACGAACGGAAATAACTCACGCTGGCGGTCATCGAGTGCGCCAGGCTACGGGCGCTGGTGACCAGGCCTTCTAGCTGGGTGGCGCGCAACTGCGAGACCCAGATCACGCTGGACAGCGCCTGGGCGAACAGCACTGCAAGCAAGGTCAGCAACAACATGCGCCCCAGCAGCGAGCGCGGTACCGGGAAGCGCCGGCGGCGTTCGCTCAGCGGCTCAGTGGGCATTGCCGGCAACCACGCTGGCTGCCAGTTGATAGCCGCTGCCGCGCACGGTGCGGATCAGCCTCGGGGGTTTTTCGGTGTCGCGCAGGCGTTGACGCAGGCGGCTGACAGCCATGTCGACGATCCGGTCCAGCGGCATCAGGTCGCGGCCACGGGTGGCATTGCCGATGGTGTCGCGGTCGAGAATCTGCTGCGGGTGATCGAGAAACAGCTTGAGCAGGGCAAAGTCGGCACCGGAGAGGATCACCTCTTCGCCATCCACGTGGAACAGCCGATGACTGATCATATCCAGGCGCCACTCATCGAACACCAGCACATCGCCATTGCCGCTGCGCTCCTGGCCGAACTGGCAGCGGCGCAACAAGGCCTTGATCCGCGCCTGCAACTCACGGGGGCTGAAGGGCTTGCCGATATAGTCGTCGGCCCCCAGTTCCAGGCCGATCACACGGTCGGCTTCGTCGGAACTGGCGGTGAGCATGATGATCGGCACCTGCGCCTGGCGCGGGTGCTGGCGAATCCAGCGGCAAAGGCTGAAACCGTCTTCGTCCGGCAGCATCACATCGAGGATGACCAGATCGCACGGCGCCTCGTTCATCGCCTGGCGGAACCCCGCGCCATCCGGCACGCCACGCACCTGGAAACCGGCGCGACTGAGGTAGGTCTGCAGCAATTCGCGGATTTCCTGGTCGTCGTCGACGAGGAGAATCGATTTACTGATTACGCTCACGGGGTCCTCCTTGTTGTTATTAGGTGGTGCGGGTCAGGCAAACGCCTGCTCCAATGCGACGCCCGCCCCGGTCAACCCGGAATACGGCGCGGTCACCAGCCACACCGGGATGCCCTTGAAGTAGTCGCTCATGCAGCCTTTGTCACTGAAGCTCCTGGCAAAACCGCTGTGGATGAAGAAGTCGGCAAACCGCGGAATCACCCCACCCACGATATACACACCACCGCGTCCACCGGTGGTCAGCACATTGTTGCCGGCCACCCGGCCCAGCCAGATGCTGAATTGATCCAACACTTCCATGGCCACCGGGTCGCCCGCCAGGCCCGCCGCCGTGATGGCTTCGGGGGTGTCGAGCACGGGTGTGTGGCCATCGACCGCGCAAATCGCCCGGTACAGACGCGGCAGACCGCCACCGCTCAAGGCGGTTTCGGCGCTGACGTGGCCGATCTCGGTGTAGATATGCTGCCACAGCTGGGTTTCCCGTGGGCTGCTCAGGGGCAGGTCGACGTGGCCGCCCTCCCCCGGCAACGCCGCGTAACGGCCTGCGCCGAGGTCCAGCAGGGTACCGACGCCCAGGCCGGTACCCGGACCGATCACCACCGCCGGGCGCAACGGTTCCGGCGTGCCAGGGCAGACCACGCGGAATTCGTCGGGTTTAAGACGCGTCATGCCCAGGGCCATGGCCGAGAAGTCATTGACCAGCAGCAGTTCATCCACCTGTAAGGCCTGGCAAAACGCAGTCTTGCTCAAGCGCCAGTGATTGTTGGTGAATTTGAATTCATCCCCGCTCACCGGCCCGGCGACCGACAGGCACACCGCACCGATGTCGCCGATTTGCAGGCCTTCTTCCTTGAGGTAGACCTTGATCGCGTCCTCAGGGCTTTGGTGATCAGCCGTGGCATGCACCCGGATCGAATGCAGTGCCTGATCTCGCCACAACGCAAAACGGGCGTTGGTACCCCCGATGTCACCGACCAGCGCTAGCTTCACTTAAGCGTCTCCAAGGCACAGGTAAAGGCGCTGGCGCCCTGCTCTGCGGAGCTTGCGGCCAAGCGCATAAATGCAAACAGCTCGCGACCGGCCCCCACGTTATTGCCCAACAGGCCCGTGGCAGGCGTGCGCGCTGCAAATTCTTCGGCGTCCACCTTAAGCTCCAAGGTGCCCTTCACGCCATCCACGCGAATGATATCGCCATCTTTGACCCGTGCCAGTGGCCCGCCGCTCTGGGCTTCGGGGTTGACGTGAATCGCGGCGGGGATCTTACCCGACGCGCCGGACATACGCCCGTCTGTCACCAGCGCCACCTTGAAACCACGGTCCTGCAGCACGCCGAGGAACGGCGTCATCTTGTGCAGTTCCGGCATTCCGTTGGAGCGCGGGCCCTGGAAGCGCATCACGGCGACAAAATCCTTTTCCAGCTGGCCGGCCTTGAACGCATCGGCCAGGTCCTGCTGGTCCTGGAACACCACCGCCGGCGCTTCGACGATCTGATGCTCAGGCGCTACGGCAGAGACTTTCATGACACCGCGGCCGAGGTTGCCTTCCATCACACGCAGGCCGCCTTCCGGCGAGAACGCACGCGCCACCGGGCGCAGGATGGTTTCGTCGAGGCTTTCGATCGGGCCGTCGCGCCACACCAGCTCGCCGTCGACCAGGAATGGTTCCTGGACATAACGGCTCAGGCCCTTGCCCGCCACGGTGTTGACGTCGTCGTGAAGCAGGCCGGCTTCAAGCAGCTCGCGGATCAGGAACGACATGCCGCCCGCCGCCTGGAAGTGGTTGATGTCGGCCTTGCCGTTTGGATACACGTGGGACAGGGTCGGCACCACCTCGGAGAGGTCGGCCATGTCATCCCAGGTGAGGATGATGCCCGCCGACATGGCGATGGCCGGCATGTGCAGGGTGTGGTTGGTGGAGCCGCCCGTCGCGTTGAGCGCAACGATGGCGTTGACGATGGATTTCTCATCGACGATCTCGCCGATCGGCGTGAAGTTGCCGTTGGCCTTGGTCAAGCGCGTGACCTGGTGCGCGGCTTCGCGGGTCAGGGCGTCACGCAGCGGCGTGTACGGGTTGACGAACGAGGCACCCGGCAAATGCAGGCCCATCACTTCCATCAGCAGTTGATTGGTGTTGGCGGTGCCGTAGAAGGTGCAGGTGCCGGGGCTGTGGTAGGACTTCATCTCCGATTCCAGCAGCTCTTCGCGAGTGGCCTTGCCTTCGGCGTAGCGCTGGCGCACATCGGCCTTCTGCTTGTTGGAGATGCCCGAAGGCATCGGACCGCCCGGTACGAAGATCATCGGCAGGTGGCCGTAGCGCAGCGCGCCCATCATCAGGCCGGGCACGATCTTGTCGCAGATGCCCAGCATCAGCGCGGCGTCGAACATGTTGTGGGACAGCGCTACCGCCGTGGACATGGCGATGACTTCACGGCTGAGCAGGCTCAGCTCCATGCCGGGCTCGCCCTGGGTCACGCCGTCGCACATGGCCGGGGTGCCGCCAGCGAACTGGCCGACCGAGCCGACTTCGCGCAGGGCTTTCTTGATTTGTTCCGGGAAATGTTCGTACGGCTGGTGCGCCGAGAGCATGTCGTTATATGACGAAACAATTGCCACGTTGGCGGCGTTCATCATGCGCAGGCTGTTTTTATCTTCGGTGCCGCAACCGGCCACGCCATGGGCGAAGTTGGCGCATTGCAGCTTGCCGCGCATCGGACCGTCGCTGGCTGCGCCGCGAATGAGCGCAAGGTAAGCCTCACGAGTGGCGCGGCTGCGGGCGATAAGCCGTTCGGTGACCTCAAGGACGCGGGGATGCATGTGTAGAACTCCAGGCTAACGGATGTGGCGACCTGAGTGTCTATGCTGATCAAACGCCCGCAGCTCATGGGATGGCAGAGAGTCGTTTGGATCATCGGACCAGTTGATTCAGGTCACTCGTTGTAGATTGAACAAAATATTGCCACTAAAAAGGCTTGTTTTCTATTTTTATGCGAATAATCTTGTAATTCTTACAACAAATCGACGACAGGCACTTTCCAATGACTCTTCGTATCGCAATCAATGGTTTTGGCCGTATCGGCCGTAATGTCCTGCGCGCACTGTATACCCAAGGCTATCGCCAGGATTTGCAGATCGTCGCCATCAATGATTTGGGCGACAGCTCGATCAACGCCCACCTGCTCAAATACGACACCGTGCACGGCACTTTCGATGCAGAGGTCGCCCACGATCAGGAAAGCCTGACCGTCAATGGTGACCGGATTGCCGTCAGTGCCATTCGCAACCCGGCCGACCTGCCGTGGGCGGCGCACAAGGTCGACGTGGTGTTCGAATGCACCGGTCTGTTCACCGACCGTGACAAGGCTGCCGCCCATATTACCGCCGGCGCACGCAAGGTGATCATCTCCGCCCCGGCCAAAGGCGCGGACGCGACCGTGGTCTACGGCGTGAACCACGACATCCTGCGTCAATCCCACCAGATCATCTCCAACGCCTCGTGCACCACCAACTGCCTGGCGCCGGTCGCCCAGGTGCTGCATCGCGAATTGGGTATCGAAAGCGGCTTGATGACCACGATTCATGCCTATACCAACGACCAGAACCTGACGGACGTCTACCACACCGACCCGTACCGCGCGCGTTCGGCCACCCAGAACATGATCCCAAGCAAGACCGGCGCCGCCGAAGCGGTGGGCCTGGTGCTGCCGGAGCTGGCAGGCAAGCTGACCGGCATGGCCGTGCGTGTACCGGTGATCAACGTGTCGCTGGTGGACCTCACCGTGCAGTTGAAGAAAGACGCCACTGCCGACGAAGTCAACGCACTGCTCAAGGAAGCCAGCCAACACTCGAAGATCCTCGGCTATAACACCCTGCCGCTGGTCTCCAGTGACTTCAACCATAACCCGCTGTCGTCGATCTTCGATGCCAACCACACCAAGGTCAGCGGCAAGCTGCTGAAAGTGCTGGCCTGGTATGACAACGAGTGGGGCTTCTCGAACCGCATGCTGGATAACTGCCTGGCGTTGTGCAACGCCGAGTAATGCGGTCCTGTGGGAGGGGCAAGTCGAATCGTCGCACCGCCCTTCCCACATTGTTCTATGTAGACACAGAGGAATAGCCACTTGCCATTTGAGTTGATGATAAGCATTATCATTAACTGCAAATCGGTCTGGTATCACTGTGAGCCAATCTCGCTTCAACCAAGTCTTTCTCACCCAACGGGTGATTCTGCTACGCACCTTGCAGCGGATGGTGAATAACCACAGCACCGCCGAGGACCTGTTGCAGGAAACCTACCTGCGCGTCACCCGGGCCCTCAGCGAGCGGCCGATCGATCACCTCGAACCCTTCGTCTACCAGACCGCGCGTAACCTGGCGCTGGATCATTTGCGTTCGCGCAGGGTTCAGGCGCGCACCCTGCAGGAAGATGTACCGCTGGAGATCCTGCAAAGCGTCGCCGCCCCCATCAGCACCCCCGAAGACGCAACCCAGGCCGAGCAATTGCTTGAACACCTGAGCATCAGCCTCGGCCAGTTGAGCGCGCGCCAGCAGCAGATTTTCATCCTCAGCCGCCTGCACGGTTGCAGCTACCAGGAGATCGCCGATCAGTTGGACGTGTCCTTGAGCACCGTGCAAAAGGAACTGAAATTGATCATGGCCATTTGTGTAGGTGTGGCCGAAAGACTGGATCGGCCTTAAGCTTCAGCCGACAGAATTGTCGACCCAAGCTGTAGGAAAGATGAATAGAACGTGGCGAAGACCCGAGGAACACCGTGACGGACCCGAATAAACTGCGCCCCCATGAGCTGGCTCATGAGGTGTTGCAAGATACGGCTATGGACCAGGCCCTCGATTGGCTGATCGCCTTGCAGTGCCCAGCGCCCGGGCAGCAGGCCGAGTTTGAAGCCTGGCTGGCCCAAGACCCCGCCCACGTCCACGCCTTCGGCAAGGCCCAGGCCGCCTGGGGTGGCGCGCCGGTGCACAGCGCCGCCGTCGCCCTGGCCGCGCCGCGCAAGCCCAGGGGCTGGCGCCGGATCAAGCCGCACTGGAAACCGCTGGCCACCGCCGCCGTGCTGTTGATCGGCCTGTTCAGCTTCAGCAACCTGCCGGTACGCCTGCAAGCCGACCATCTCACGGTGGTGGGCGAACGCCAGCGCCTGCAATTGGACGATGGCTCGAAGGTGTTGCTGAACACCAATTCGGCGTTTTCCAGCAGCATCAAGGACCACCAGCGGATCGTTCGCCTGTACCAGGGCGAAGCCTTTTTCGAAATCATGCCCGGCCATGGCCTGCCCCTGGAAATCGACGCCGGCCCCGTGCGAGCCAGCGTGCGTGATACCGCCTTCGCCGTGCGCTACCTCAACGGCGAAGCCCAGGTGCAGGTGCAGCGCGGCGATGTCGACCTGAGCAACACCTTCGACGATGCCCGCGTGCGCCTGAGTGCCGGCGAAAGCATCCGCATCGGGCCCAAGGGCTTTGGCCAACCGGCCCGGCTGGATGCCAGCAAGGACCTGGCCTGGGTGCAAGGCCGGCTGATTTTCGAAAACTGCCCGATGAGCGAAGTGCTCGCCGAACTGCGTCGTTACTACCCCGGCTGGATCGTCAACACCAACGACAAGCTCGCCAGCGTCGCCGTCACCGGCAACTACCGCCTCGACCAACCCCTGGATGTGGTGCGCTCCCTGGCCCACATCACCTCAGCGAAGTTGTCGGAATACCCCGCGCTGGTGATTTTGAACTAAATGAGAATTATTTTTACTCGATAGCCTTCGGCGGTACGTCTCGTCTTAGCCAATGCAACTGATTCCTATTTGGTTCGGTTCGCAACTATAAGATTCGTACCTTCCGGAGCGCTCTCGATGTCCTCTCGTTTCAACCGCCGGTCCTCCTCCCCCGTGCTGTCCTTGCTGACCGCCGCCATCCTGCTGGCCGGTTCGCCAGTGATGGCCGCCACTGCCGCCGAACCTGCCGCCCACAGCCACGGCAACTACAGCTTCAGCATCGAGCAACAGCCACTGGTTTCGGCGCTGAACGCCTTTACCAGCGTGACCGGCTGGCAAGTCGGCCTGCCCGCCGAGCTGGGCCAGGGTGTGTCGTCCCCTGGGGTGCGCGGCGCCCTGTCGCCGGAGAAAGCCCTGGACCGGCTGTTGGTGGGGACCAACCTGAGCTACCGCAAGCTGGGCAACAACAACATCGTCCTGGAAAAGCGCACGGCGGGCAGCACCCTCAACCTGCAACAGGTGACCATCAGCGCCACCCGTAACGCGCAGGATGTGAACAGCGTACCGAGCACCGTCAGCGTGCATGATCGCGAAGAACTGGACCGCCAGAACGTCAACACCATCCGTGAGCTGGTGCGCTACGAGCCCGGCGTCTCGGTCGGCGGCGCAGGCACCCGCGCCGGCAATGCCGGGTTCAACATCCGCGGGATCGACGGCGACCGCATCCTCACCCAGGTGGACGGTGTGGAAGTGCCCGACAACTTCTTCAACGGCCCCTACGCCAAGACCCGCCGCAACTACGTCGACCCGGAAATCGTCAAGCGCGTCGAGATCCTGCGCGGCCCGGCCTCGGCCCTCTACGGCAGCAGCGCCATCGGCGGCGCCGTGAGTTACTTCACCCTCGACCCGGACGACATCATCAAGCCCGGCCAGGACGTCGGCGCACGCCTGAAGACCGGCTACAGTTCCGCCGACGAAAGCTGGCTGACCTCCGGCACCGTCGCCGGCAGCGTGCAGGACTTCGATGGCTTGCTGCACCTGAGCCAGCGCAATGGCCATGAGACCGAATCCTACGACGGCAACAACGCCACCGGCCTGGCCCGTACCGGCGCCAACCCCGAGGACGCGCGCACCACCAATATCCTGGCCAAGCTCGGCTGGAACTATGGCGATGACAACCGCCTGGGCCTGACCTATGAGAAGTACAAGGATGATCGCGACGTCAACCTGAAGAACGCGGTGGGCGGCCCGTTCATCGGCGGCCGAGGCTTCAACCTCTACCGTGATCGCCGTGGTAACGACACCATTACCCGCGAACGTTTCGGCCTGGAAAACAGCTTCGCCCTTGAGTCGCCGATTGCCGACCGGATCAAGACCAGCCTCAACTACCAGATCGCCAAGACCGACCAGACCACTGCCGAGATCTATCAGTCAGGCCGGCGTGTCCTGCGTACCCGCGACACGCTGTACCAGGAAAAACAGTGGATTTTCGATGCCCAGTTGGACAAAGCGTTCAGCCTCGGTGAAACCGATCACCAAGTGACCTACGGCACTACCCTCAAGCAGCAGAAAGTCACCGGCTCGCGCGAGGGCGGCGCGACCTGTGTGGCCGTCGGCAGTGGCTGCACCGCCATCGGCGCCCCCAGCCCGATGGCCTCCGACAGTGTGAAAAAGTCCAGCGACTTCCCCGACCCGACCATCAACACCTACTCGCTGTTCGCACAGGACCAGATCAGTTGGGACAAATGGACCTTCCTGCCCGCCGTGCGCTACGACTACACCCAGCTCAAACCCAAGCTGACCCAGGAGTTCCTCAACACCGTCAACCCGACTGGCGCGGACCCGGTGAGCGATAAGGAAAAAACCTGGCACCGTGTGACGCCCAAGTTCGGCCTGACTTACGCCCTGACGGATCAATACACCTGGTTCGGCCAATATGCCGAAGGTTTCCGTACGCCATCCGCCAAGGCGTTGTACGGCCGCTTTGAAAACCTCAACCTGGGCTACACCGTCGAGCCGAACCCCGACCTCAAGCCAGAAACCAGCAAGGGCATCGAAACCGGGATTCGCGGCAAATTTGACGAGGGATCCTTTGAAATCGCCGTGTTTTACAACAAGTACCGCGACTTTATCGATGAGGACAACGCCGTCGTCGGCGGCACGGTCGAACAGTTCCAGGCCATCAATATCAAGCGCGCCACCATCAAGGGGGCCGAAGCCAAAGGGCGCCTGAACCTGGATGCATTCGGCGCCCCGCAGGGCCTCTACACCCAGGGTTCGGTGTCCTATGCCTACGGTCGTAACGACGATAACGGCGAGCCGCTGAACAGCGTCAACCCGCTCAAGGGCGTATTTGGCCTGGGCTACGATCAGGACAACTACGGTGGTCTGTTGAGCTGGACCCTGGTGAAAAAACAGGATCGCGTCGACAGCAGTACCTTCCACGCGCCGGACGGCGACACCAGCGGCCCCTTCAAGACCCCGGGCTTCGGGGTTGTCGACCTGACCGCCTTCTACAAAGTCACCCAGGACGTGACCATCAACGGCGGCCTCTACAACCTCACCGACAAGAAATACTGGAACTGGGATGACGTACGCAGCTACGACAGTGTCGGCGAAGCCGCGGTGACCGGACCGGCCAACCTCGACCGCCTGACCCAGCCGGGCCGCAACGTTGCGATCAACCTGATCTGGGACATCTGACGACACCCGACTCACCTCGTCGAAATTTCAGCGGCGAGGTGAGGATTTTTTACTGTGCCGCGTCTTCTTGTTCGTCTAGTTGATAACAGCTCTCTTTAAGGGCCATAAGGCGCTCCCCCTTCTCAAGGACTTTTTCATGACCGCTTCTTCTACCGCAGAACGCCCAAGCCTGCGCTCCCAGCGCCTGAACCAGATTACCCACGAGCCACACACCAAGCTGGACGCGTTGGTGAAGGCCCACGCGCCGTTTGAAACCCAGGCCAACTTCGCGCGTTTCGTAGTGGCGCAGTACCTGTTCCAGTCGGAACTGGTGGCCCTGTACAACGATGCCGAACTGATCAAGATCGTGCCTGACCTGGCCGAACGCTGCCGCGCCGAAGCCGCCAGGCTGGACCTGGCTGACCTGGATACCGAAGTGCCTGCCCCGGTCGCGGGTGCACTGAAGAACCCGAGCAAGGCCGAAGCTCTGGGCTGGTTGTTCGTGTCCGAAGGTTCCAAGCTGGGCGCGGCGTTCCTGATCAAGCGCGCCGTAGGCCTGGGCCTGAGCGAAACCTTCGGTGCCCGCCACCTGGGTGAGCCGGCCGGTGGTCGCGCCGAAGGCTGGAAAAGCTTCACTCGCACCCTGGATGCGTTGCAATTGAGCGCCGAGGAAGAAGCCGCAGCGGAAAAAGGCGCGGTGGATGCATTTGTGCGCTTCACCGTGCTGCTGGAACAGGCGTACGCTAGCGCCCCTGAACTGGCCTGATCGCCCACATTGAAATGCGGTTTAAATGTGGGAGGGGGCTTGCTCCCGATAGCGGTGCATCAGTCAACAAATAGGTACCTGACCCTCCGCCATCGGGGGCAAGCCCCCTCCCACAGTTGATTGCATTTCAATGCCGACTCTTTTGTTATCCCCTACTTTGCACACACCATGACCCGCAAACCCCAATCCACCTCGAAAATCGCACAGATCCTCTTCGGCCTGCTGGCCTACGTCAGCCTGGGCATCGGGCTGGTGGCGATTGTGGTGCCGGGTTTGCCCACCACCGAGTTCATCCTCCTGGCCGCCTGGGCCGCGACCAAAAGCTCACCGCGCCTCAGTGCCTGGCTGGAAAACCACCGCCTGTTCGGACCGATCCTGTTCAACTGGCGCAACGGCAGGATCATCGCGCGCCGGGCCAAAGTCAGTGCCACCGTGAGCATGCTGCTGTGCGCGATCCTGATGCTGGTGATGCTCGACCACGGCTGGCCGATCTACCTGGCGATTGCCGGGATGAGCCTGGGCAACCTATGGATCTGGTCACGCCCGGAACGGCTCGCACAGCCCGTGTGACGCCGGCTGTAGCCGTTCTCCTACCGCTCATCGCCTGCCTCTCATGAATTAATTTGTTACGCCGATGTTTCAGACATAGCGCTGAATGGACTTGGCCTGCACTGCGAGCCCTCCAACATGCCCATTCGTGAGTGAACCTATGTTCGACACCCTCTCTATCCGCTTGAAAATCGTGCTGCTGTCCGGGCTCTGCCTGTTGGGGGTGATTGCGCTGGTGGTCGGCATCAACATCTACAACACCAACCAGAACGATCAGTTGGTCAGCGACTCAAGCTCGCGCATGCTTACCGACGGCGTGGAACAACTGCTGCAAGCCAGGGCGGCCGAACAGGCAGTGCAACTGCAGAAAACCTTCGGCGACAGCCTGCTGGCGCTGACCGCACTGGCCGACCAGGTCAAGGACCTGCGCACCATGGCCAGCAAGCGTGGCCTGGACGCCGGCGCGCTGCGCGAAGAAATCAACCAGAGCCTGAAAACCACGTTCGATCGCAACAGCAAGGTGCTGGGTTTCTGGCTGTCGTTCGAACCCAACAGCCTGGATGGCAAGGACAGCGAATTCGTCGATGACAAAGCGCGCGCCTCCAACGAAAAAGGGCGCTTCTCCAGCTATTGGAGCCGTGCCGGCGGCGAAGGCTTGAACACCGTCATGGTCGAAGAGGACCTGAACAAGACCACCCTCACCCTCAACGGTACGCCCTACAACATCTGGTACACCTGCCCCCGGGACACCCGCACTACCTGCCTGCTGGACCCATATGAAGATACGGTGGGCGGCAAAAAGGTGCTGATGACCACCATCGCTTCGCCGCTGATCGTCGACGGCAAACTCATCGGCGTCATCGGTGTGGACATTGCCCTCACCGCCCTGCAAGCCACCACCGACGCCGCACAGAAAGACCTGTTCAACGGCGCGGCGCACCTGGAGATTCTTTCCAGTACCGGCCTGATTGCCGCCTACAGCGGCGAACCGGACAAGGTCGGCAAGAACCTGATCGACACCCTTGGCGCCGAAGGCAAGGAAATCGTGCAATTGCTGGCCAGTGACAACCGCATGATCCGTGAACAGGGCGACACTATTCGCGCCGTGTACCCGGTCAAGCCACTCGCCGATGCCAAGCCATGGGGCGTGGTGATCAAACTGCCCAAAAGCGTGATGCTGGCCGATAACGTCAAGCTGCAGGCGGTACTCGACGACGCCCAGGCCAGCGGCACGCTCAAGGCCTTGCTGGTCGGCGCCGCCGCCGGCCTGCTCGGCTTGCTGCTGATCTGGCTCACCGCCACCGGCGTGACCCGCCCGATCAACAGCGTCGCCGCCATGCTCAAGGACATCGCCAGCGGCGACGGCGATCTCACCCAGCGCCTGGCCTATGCCAAGAAAGATGAACTGGGCGAGTTGGTGAACTGGTTCAACCGCTTCCTCGATAAACTGCAACCGACCATCGCGCAGATCAAGCAGAGCATCACCGAAGCCCGTGGCACGGCTGACCAGTCCTCGGCCATCGCACGCCAGACCAGCGAAGGCATGCAGGTGCAGTTCCGCGAAATCGACCAGGTGGCCACGGCGTCCAACGAAATGAGCGCCACCGCCCATGACGTCGCCAACAGCGCCTCCAATGCCGCCAGCGCGGCACGCGGCGCCGACCAGTCGGCCCGTGAAGGCATGTCGATCATCGAGCAGAGCACCCGCGACATCACCACCCTCGCCGAAGAAGTCAGCAAGGCGGTGGGCGAAGTCGAAGCCCTGGCGGTCAACAGCGAACAGATCGGTTCAGTCCTGGAAGTGATCCGCAGCATTGCCGAGCAAACCAACCTGCTGGCGCTCAACGCGGCGATCGAAGCCGCACGCGCCGGGGAAAGCGGCCGGGGGTTTGCGGTGGTGGCCGACGAAGTGCGCAACCTGGCCAAGCGCACCCAGGATTCGGTGGAGGAAATCCGCCAGGTGATCGAACGTATCCAGAGCGGCACCCGTGGCGTGGTGGCAACCATGCACTCGAGCCAGAGCCAGGCCCAGAGTAACGCAGGGCAGATCCATCAAGCCGCGCAGGCCCTGGGCAAGATCAGTGATGCCGTGACGGTGATCAGCGACATGAACCTGCAAATCGCCAGCGCCGCCGAGCAGCAAAGCGCCGTGGCCGAAGAGGTCAACCGCAACGTCTCGGCGATCCGCACCGTGACCGAAACCCTCACCGGCCAGGCCACCGAGTCGGCGGCCATCAGCAGCCAGCTCAATGCGTTGGCCAGCCAGCAGATGAAACTCATGGATCAGTTCAAGGTGTAAGACACACCAACGGTCAAATGTGGGAGGGGGCTTGCCCCCTCCCACATTTTGACCGCCTACTGCTTAGAGACCCGTCCAGGCCTGCACAAACGCCGCCACATCTTCCTTCGGCACCGTACGCGGCGGGTTCTGCGGTGTACCCAAATAAAGGAAGCCAATCACCTCCTCATCCGCCGTCAGCCCCAGGCCTTTGGCGACATGAGCCGAGTAGGACAGTTCACCCGTGCGCCACACCGCACCAATCCCCTGGGCATAGGCCGCCAGCAGAATACCGTGGGCCGCGCAGGCGGCTGCCAACAGTTGTTCAGACTTGGGCACCTTGAAGTGTTCCTGCAGGCGGGCAATCACCACCACCACCAGCGGCGCCCGCAGCGGGCCGTTCTGGGCCTTGTCGATGACAGCCTGGGGAGCATCGGCGTCCTGCAGGCGAGCGGCTTCGGCCAACAGCGTGCCCATCTGCTCACGGGCGGCACCTTCCACGGTGAGGAAACGCCAAGGGCGCAGTTGGCCGTGGTCGGGCGCACGCATGGCTGCGGCGAACAGCACATCGCACTGCTCCTGGGTCGGTGCCGGTTCCAGCAAACGCGGCACGGAAACACGGTTGAGCAAAGCGTCGAGAGCCTGCATTGGCCACCTCCAGAAAAAAATGTGCGGTCATTCTAGCGGGAATGAATCGGGATGCCACCAAACGATAATTGCTCTTATTCAATCCGCCCCGCCCTGTTAGACTTTGCGACCTTATTTTCAGCCTTGGTCCGGGAAACTCGATGTTTCGTTCGCTTTTTCGCCTGTGCGCAGCGTTGATGGCCTTGAGCCTGGCCGCCTGCGACGACGCCCCACGCTTCACCAAGGCCGAGCCGGGTGAAGCGCGAGCGGGCGGCGCGACGACGGTGAACAAGCGCGACCAGAATGCGTTTTCCCTGCCCTCGGCCAACCTGTCGCCCACGCGCCGCCTGGATTTCAGCGTGGGCAACAGCTTCTTTCGCAGCCCCTGGGTGATCGCGCCGTCCACCACCACCGCCCGCGATGGCCTGGGCCCGCTGTTCAATACCAACGCCTGCCAGAACTGCCATATCAAGGACGGCCGTGGCCACCCGCCGCTGCCCGACGCGGCCAATGCGGTGTCGATGCTGGTGCGCCTGTCGATTCCCCTGTCTACCCAGGACCAGCCGCCCTACGCCAAGCTCATCGAGCAAGCCGGGGTGGTACCCGAGCCCGTCTACGGCGGGCAATTGCAAGACATGGCGGTGCCCGGCGTGCCGCCGGAAGGCAAGGTGCGCGTCGACTACACGCCGGTCAACGTCACCTTCAAGGACGGCACCGTCGTCGAGCTGCGCAAGCCCGACCTGCAAATCACCCAGCTCGGCTATGGCCCGATGCATCCAGATACACGCTTCTCCGCACGCATCGCCCCGCCGATGATCGGCCTGGGCCTGCTCGAAGCCATCAGCGACGCGGACATCCTGCGCAATACCGACCCGAAGACCGCCGACAAGGACGCCCTCGTCGGCCGCGCGAATCGGGTCTGGGATGACGCCGAGCAAAAAACCGTACTCGGGCGTTTTGGCTGGAAAGCCGGGCAACCCAACCTCAATCAACAAAATGTTCACGCGTTCTCTGGTGATATGGGCCTCACCACCTCCCTGAGACCCTTCGATGACTGCACCGACGCCCAAGTCGCCTGCAAACAGGCACCCAACGGCAATGGCCCCGATGGCGAGCCGGAAGTCAGCGACAACATCCTGCGCCTGGTGCTGTTCTATACGCGCAACCTGGCAGTGCCCGTGCGCCGCGACGTCGACACGCCGCAGGTGCTGGCCGGGAAAAACCTGTTCTACCAGGCCGGTTGCCAGGGTTGCCATAAACCGACGTTCACCACCGCTGCGAATGCCGCCGAACCCGAGTTGGCCAACCAGGTGATTCGCCCCTACAGCGACCTGCTGTTGCACGACATGGGGCCAGGCCTGGCCGACAACCGCACGGAATTCAAGGCCGGTGGCCGCGACTGGCGCACGCCGCCGTTGTGGGGCATCGGCCTGACGCAGACCGTCAGTGGCCATACCCAGTTCCTGCATGACGGCCGCGCCCGCAACCTGCTCGAAGCCGTGCTGTGGCACGGCGGCGAAGCACAAGCGGCGCAGCAGCATGTGTTGTCCTTCAATGCCGAGCAGCGCGCTGCGTTGCTGGCGTTCCTGAATTCTTTATAAGCTTCGCCCCAATTACAGAAGGGAGCTCGACATGTTCCGTCCCAAGTTGTTGTTCACCAGCCTGGCCGCCCTCGCCCTGGGCGCCTGCTCGCCACAAGACCCGCAAGCCGTGACCTCGGCGGCGATCGCCAAGCAGGTGATCCTGCCGACCTACAGCCGCTGGGTCGAAGCCGACCGTCAGTTGGCCGTCAGCGCCCTCGCCTACTGCCAGGGCAAGGAAAGCCTGGACACTGCCCGCGCCGACTTCCTCCACGCGCAAAAAGCCTGGGCCGAGTTGCAACCGCTGCTGATCGGCCCGCTGGCCGAGGGCAACCGCTCGTGGCAGGTGCAGTTCTGGCCGGACAAGAAGAACCTGGTGGGCCGCCAGGTCGAGCAACTGGTCGCCGCCCAGCCGCAGATCGACGGTGCCGCACTGGCCAAGTCCAGCGTGGTGGTGCAGGGCCTGTCGGCCTACGAATACATCCTCTACGACGCCAGGACCGACATCGCCGACGAGGCGCAGAAAGCCCGTTACTGCCCGCTGCTGGTGGCCATCGGTGAGCGCCAGAAAGCCCTGGCCGAAGAGATCCTGGCCAGTTGGAACAGCACCGACGGCATGCTCGCGCAGATGAGCAAGTTCCCGAACCAGCGCTACGCTGATTCCCACGAAGCCATCGCCGATCTGCTGCGCGTACAAGTGACCGCACTGGACACCCTGAAGAAAAAACTCGGCACGCCCATGGGCCGCCAGACCAAGGGCATCCCGCAGCCGTTCCAGGCCGATGCATGGCGTAGCCAGTCGTCCCTGCAAAGCCTGGAAGCCAGCCTCGCCGCCGCCCAGACCGTGTGGGTGGGCGTGGACAACAAGGGCCTGCGTGGTTTGCTGCCGGCGGATCAGAAGCCGTTGGCCGACAAGATCGACGCAGCCTATGCGGCCGCGCTGAAACTGTTCGCCAGCAACCAGCGTACCCTCAACGAACTGTTGAACGATGACGCCGGGCGCCAGCAGCTCAACGACATCTACGACAGCCTCAACGTCGTCCACCGCCTGCACGAAGGCGAGCTGGCCAAGGCGCTGGGGATTCAACTGGGCTTCAATGCCAACGACGGTGACTGATGATGCTCAGGCGACAGGCTTTGGCGATCGGCAGCGTGCTGCTCAGCGCACTCACGCTGGGTGGCTGGACGCTGTTCAAAGGGAAAGGCAAGCGCCCGCTGCTGCTGTCGGCCCGCGATGATGCAGACGGCAAGCACTATGCCGTGGGCTTTCAGCTGGACGGCAAGCAGGTGTTCGCCACCCAGGTCGGCCAGCGCTGCCACGACATCATCAACCACCCGACGCTGCCGATTGCGCTGTTTGTTGCCCGCCGCCCGGGCACCGAGAGTTACCTGATCGACCTGCGCGATGGCGCGCTGTTGCAAACCCTCACCTCGAACGCCAACCGCCACTTCTATGGCCATGCGGTCATCCACAAGAGCGGCGATTGGCTGTACGCCACCGAGAACGACACGTCCGATCCCGGCCGTGGCCTGCTCGGTGTGTACAAGTTCGAAGGCGAGCGCCTGGTGCACAGCGGCGAGATCTCCACCCATGGCATCGGCCCGCACCAGGTGTCGTGGATGCCCGACGGCGAAACCCTGGCGGTGGCCAACGGCGGCATTCGCACCGAAGCCGAAAGCCGCGTGGAGATGAACCTCAACGCGATGGAACCGAGCCTGGTGCTGATGCACCGTGACGGCACGCTGATCAGCAAGGAAACCCTCGGCCAGCAGATGAACAGCGTGCGCCATATGGGCATCGCCAGCGATGGCACCCTTCTCACCGGCCAGCAGTTCATGGGACCGTCCCAGGAGCGCTCCGAGTTGCTGGCGATCAAGCGCCCGGGCGAGCCGTTCATGGCGTTCCCGGTGGCCGATGAGCAGTTGCAGGCCATGGGGCATTACACCGCCAGCGTCGCCGTGCACAGCGAATTGCGCCTGGTGGCGTTGACCGCACCCCGTGGCAACCGCTTCTTTATCTGGGACATGGACACTGCCGAGCTGCGCCTGGATGGACCGCTGCCCGACTGCGCAGGCGTCGGTGCAGTGGCAGACGGGTTTGTCGTCACCTCGGGCCAAGGGCGTTGCCGCTACTACGATTGCCGCCAGAAACAGTTGGTCGCCAAACCGTTGGAATTGCCGGCAGGGCTCTGGGATAACCACCTGCATCTGATCTGAGCTGCGTAGATACCGCCTAGCCAACGCCGCGCCCCCGTAGCAGCCGCGTTGCGGATAAGGTTTGAAAGGCAAAAAAAAGGGCCTCGCATCGCAAGGCCCTTCTTCGGGGGTTTGAATCGTTTCAACTCTGCGGCCTCATCCCTTGGGACATCCCAAACATGAACAACAGCAACTCATGATCAGGCTTGACCGCCGCACTCGCCTTGGCGACCCGGGGCAGCAGGCATTGCCCGCCGCCTTGCACCGCACTGAGTACCTGTGTGCGAGGTTGCTCCCATGCGGCCAGGGCCAGGGCGGCAATGCCCATCGCCCCGACCAGGAACAGACCTCGTGCTATTTCTAGCTTCATCTGGTTAAACCCTTGATAGCGCTGCCAAACGCCGTTTCATAAAAGTAGCTGAGTTTTTCCCAGTCGGTGCTGTTCCACGACGAATGGCGACGCAGCTGCAACATGTCATGGGAGGCTGCCCGATAAGCGGTCAAGCGCTGGCGGCATTTCTCGAAGTCCAGCAGCGCCACTTCCACCTGGGCCGAGTCGCCCTCGCCCGTCACCCGCACGAAAATATGCTTGATGTACAGGCAACCGTGCTGCCAGCGTCCCTTGTGCATGCGGGCCAGGGTAGCGGCCAACGCCTTGAGCAAGCGCTCGTGCACCTGCTCGCCATACTGTTCGCGACCACCGGCGGCGTACCAGTTTTCAATTTCGTCGAAGCCGTCGAGGGCGGCGGTCACCAGCAGCGCCTTCCAGCGGTGCTCGGGGTCACGACGCGCCTCACAAAAGACCATTTCGGGCACGCGAACATCCAGCAGTCGCAGGCCCCTGAGGGCATCCCGCTCGCGCAGCACCGTGGGGCGTCCGAACGGGTGCAGCCAACTGCGGTAGATATGGCCCGTCTGGCGCTTGCTGTAGAGCAAACGGCCATTGGCGGTCATGACCCGCTGTACACCACTTTCACCGCCACGCCGGCGATTGGGCTCTTCGACCCATTCGCCTTGCTGACGCCAGAAATAATCGAAGCGTTCTTCGGGAGCTACGTGACTGCCTGCTACGCACTCAACTGCCATCCTGTTACCTCTTGCGCAATACATACACCCGCCACATGGCGTAGAGCGGTATGAAGTCCAGGGATTCCTGAACACGGAATCCGGCTTGCTCGAACTCTGATTCAACAGTAGCAGCCGGTAACACAAATCTGTTCTGGTAACCTTCCTGCTCACCTGTCTTGCGACGCTTTCCTTCCAGACGCTTGCGTTTCCAGGCTTTGAAATTGCCATCGACCCACAGCGAAATGATCACGCTGTCACGGGTAACCCGCTGAAACTCCCGCAGAATTGCCTGACGGTGCGCCGGATCACCGATGTGGTGGAGCAGGCGCATACAGAAAATGCTGTCGACCGAGTTATCCGGCAAATCGATATCGAAGGCAGATGTCTGCAAGGGCCGTACCCGTTTCACCACTTCTGCGGGCTGGGCGGCCATCGCGACCTTCAACATGGAGGCCGAATTGTCGGCGCCGATGATCACACGGTTGGGTTTTTCCGCCAGCAGCGGCCAGAAGCGCCCGGCGCCACACGGCAGGTCCAGCACCAGGCCTGGCTCGCCGGCCATCGCCAACGCGCCACGGGCCAGTTGCTCGTCGCGTTTGTGGGACAACCGGCGAGCCAGATTGTCCTGATGCTTGAGCAAATATTCGTGGGCGTGCTGGTCGTCGTACTTTTCGGAAAATTCGAGCTTGATCGGGGTAGGCATCAACGGATCTCCAGTTGCTGATGCCTACAACCTTAAGCAGCGTCCTGTGATCAACAGGTCAACCCCTTGTGAAAAACTTGTCCTGTCCAATCCCATACATTTCAAGACTTTACAGACACAAGCAATATCATGGGGCCATCTTCGCCGATTTACGGGGATCTCTGGCAGGATAACGGCAGGGGGAACGCTCAGGCGTTGACCTGACTCAACTGGACGTGAAAGCGACAGCCATTGGGCTCCATGGTGCTGAGGGTAACGCTCCAGCCCTGGTTCTCGCAGATGCGCTGGACCAGTGACAACCCCAACCCCAGGCCCTCACCGCGCTTCTCACTGCCGCGGACGAACGGCTCGAACATCGCTTCGCGCTTGTCTTCGGGAATGCCGACGCCGCTGTCTTCCACCACAAACCCGGTCGGCTCCAGGGTCAGCCGGATGAAGCCGCTTTCGGTGTAATGCAGGGCATTGCGCAACAGGTTGCCCATCACGGCATGCAGGAAGGTCGCGTTGTAGCGCGTATCCAGCGGGTCGCCCGGCTGGTAGATCAACTCCAGGCCCTTGTGCTCGATGGGCTCGCGCCAGATGCCGAGCAGATCATCAGCGACCTGGGACAGATTGGCCTTGGGTGACATGCTGCCGTCATCATGTTGAGCCCGGGCCAGCATCAGGAAGGTTTGTACCAGTTCGCGCATTTCTTCGCAGGCCCGGGCGATTCGCTCGACCTGGTTACGCCCACGCTGATCGATAGCCGGGTTTTCCAGCAACAATTCGCAGGAGCTGGCCAGGACCATCAAAGGCGTGCGCAGTTCGTGGCTGACATCGCTGGTGAACAACTGCTCACGGGACAATGCCTGGCGCAGGCGCCCCAGCGTGGCGTCGAAGGCCACCGCCAGCTCACCCACTTCGTCGGCTGCGTAGTCCGGGGCCAGGGGCGGCGCCAGGCCCAGCAACTGGTCGCGGTGCCGCACCTGGCGGGCCAGGCGCACCACCGGCGCCATCACTTTACGGGCCAGCACCCAGCCGAGGAATACCGCCAGCGCCAGGCTGAGCACGAAGCCCACCAGCACCACGGCAAACAGCACGCGCTCGCGCTCTTCGAAATCGCTTTGATCCTGCAGCAGCACATAGCGCCGACCGTCGACCACTTCGACCATGGCGTGGTACGACAGCGCCTCGCGAAACACCTCATGAAACCCTGGTTCCAGATGCCGCAGGTCCTTGGGCAATTCAAAATCCCCCGGGCCACCGCTGAAGTAAAACAGCTGGTCGGGCTCGGGCCGGTGCCGCCAGTCCTCGACGGTGTCCATCAGCAGCAGGCGCTGCAGGTCACCGCCCAAGCCTGCCGAGATCAACTTCTCTTCCACCAGGTGCACGGTGGCGACGATGCCCATGGCGAAGGCCCCCGCCACCAACGCACTCATCAAGGCAAAGGCGATGATGATCCGCTGGGCAAGGCTTTGCTTAAACTCCATCACGGCCCTCGGCCAGGCGGTAACCCACACCATGCACGGTTTGCAGCAACGGCTTGGCGAACGGCTTATCGATCACCTGGCGCAACTGGTGCACGTGGCTGCGCAGGCTGTCGCTGTCCGGGCAGTCATCGCCCCACAGCGCCTCTTCCAGCACTTCCCGACGCAGTACGTGGGGACTTTTCTGCATCAAGACCGCGAGCAGCTTGAGGCCGACCGGGTTGAGCTTGAGCAGGCGCCCTTCGCGGGTCACTTCCAGGGTATCGAGGTCGTAATTCAGATCGGCCACTTGCAGGGCACGGCGACCGCCGCCTTGGGCCCGGCGCAGCACCGCTTCGATGCGCGCGGCCAGTTCCGACAGGGCAAACGGTTTGAGCAAGTAATCGTCGGCACCGGACTTGAAGCCCTGCAGCCGGTCATCCAACTGGTCGCGGGCGGTCAGCATGATCACTGGCGTGTCGCGGCGCGCGTCTTCACGCAGGCGTTTGCACAGGGTGTAGCCATCGATGCCAGGCAGCATGATGTCGAGCACGATCAAGTCATAATGCTCGGTGGCGGCCAGGTGCAGACCCGACAAACCGTCCTGCGCACAGTCCACGGTGTAGCCTTTTAGCCCCAGGTAGTCGGCCAGGTTGGCCAGAATATCGCGGTTGTCTTCAACCAATAGAATTCGCATGGGCAGTGTCTCCGTACGCGGTAACGGCCGTGTTGGCTCGCGCAGCTTAAGGCCAAGTGTGGCTCAGGGATAGAGCGGAAAGGCGTGCCAATAAAGGTTTTCAACCGATTCAGCCTACCAACGAGTTTTTCACTATAGCTTCACAAACTGACTACAGTGTCAGGCAGAAGATCGCCCCCCATTGATATAAGGAACATGGACATGGGGTTTCTCAAGACGGCGCCAATGCGCTATCTGCTGTTGGTAACCGGTGCCTGGCTGGTTATTTTCCTGCTCACTCGCAGCGTGCTGCTCATCACTCATTTGGATGAAGTCGGCGGCAACCTGTTGCCGGTGTTTGGCGTGGGCCTGCTGTACGACCTGGGTTTCCTGGCCTATGCGGCACTGCCGCTGGGCCTGTATTTGCTGCTGTGCCCACCCGCGCTGTGGCGCCGTCGCGGTCACCGCTGGTTCCTGCAGGCCGTGCTCACCGTCAGCCTGTTCGCCATGCTGTTTACCTCGGTGGCCGAGTGGCTGTTCTGGGATGAATTCGGCGTGCGCTTCAACTTCATTGCCGTCGATTACCTGGTGTACTCCGACGAGGTGTTGAACAACCTGCTCGAGTCCTACCCGATCGGCAAACTGCTGAGCCTGCTCGCCATGCTGGCGATTGTCTTGAGCCTGGCCTTGCGCAAGCCGTTCAATGCGGCGATGAACGCCCCACTGCCGCCGATGCGTGGTCGTCTGGTGAATGCCCTGGCCCTGTTGGTGATTGCTGGCCTCAGCCTGCAACTGATCAGCCAGGACAGCCCGCGAGCCCAGGGCGGCAACGCCTACAAGAACGAACTGGCCAGCAATGGTCCGTATCAGTTTTTCGCCGCATTCCGTAACAACGAGCTGGATTACTCACAGTTCTACAAAAGCCTGCCGACCGAGGTTATCGCCAAGCAACTGCGTGCAGAACTCAGCGAACCCAACGCACGCTTTATCGGCCGGGACCCGCTGGATATTCGCCGTGCCATCAGCAACCCGGGCACGCCGCGCAAACCCAATGTCGTGCTGGTGACCATCGAAAGTTTCAGCGCCAAGTACATGGGCAGCAACGGCGACGAGCGCAACCTCACGCCTAACCTGGATGCGCTGCGTAAACAGAGCCTGTATTTCAATAATTTCTATGCCACCGGCACCCGCACCGACCGTGGCCTGGAGGCGATCACCCTGGCGATTCCACCCACGCCCGGGCGCTCGATCGTCAAGCGCATCGGTCGTGAAAGCGGCTTCGCCAGCCTGGGGCAACAGCTCACGGCCGTCGGTTACGACAGCGTGTTTGTGTACGGCGGGCGCGGGTACTTCGATAACATGAACGCGTTTTTCAGCGGCAACGGTTATCGCGTCGTGGACCAGAGCAGCGTGCCCGAGTCAGAAATCTCGTTCAAGAACGCCTGGGGCATGGCCGACGAGGACCTGTACAACCAAACCCTGAAACTGGCCGACACCGACTACGCCAAGCAGCAGCCCTTTTTGCTGCAACTGATGACCACCTCCAACCACCGCCCCTACACCTACCCGGATGGGCGTATCGACATCAAATCCGGGAATGGCCGCGACGGCGCGGTGAAATACACCGACCACGCCATCGGCCAATTCCTGGAAGCCGCCCGCCAAAAACCCTGGTTCGATAACACGATCTTCATCTTCGTCGCCGACCACACCGCCGGCAGCGCAGGCAAGGAAGACCTGCCCATCACCAACTACCAGATTCCGCTGTTCATCTATGCGCCCAAGCTGATCGACGCACGGGAAAGCGCACAACTGGCCAGCCAGATCGACCTGGCGCCCACGCTGCTGGGCCTGCTCAACCTGAGCTACGAATCCACCTTCTTTGGTCGCAACCTGTTGCAGGACAACCCACTGCCACCTCGGGTGGTGGTCGGCAACTACCAGCACCTGGGCCTGTTCGACGGCAAGGACCTGGCCATTCTCAGCCCACGCCTGGGCCTGCGCCGCCACGACCAGGCCCTGGGTGAGAGCCAGGAGTTGCGGGTCGGCAGCGATGACCCGTTGATCCAGCGGGCGATCACCTACTACCAGGCCGCCAGCTATGGCTTCAAACAACAGTTGCTGAGCTGGAGAGCGCCCAAGGAAGAGGCCCCGGCACTGAGCACGCGCTAACCAAAACGTCCCGTACAGGTCAGTACGGGACGTTTTTCACCAGGGTCCACCATGGGCACAACCCCCGCCGTCCCCGTCTCCAAACCTCTCAACCTATGGCTCTGCCTGGGCATCCCCGGCGGCGCTGCGCTCCTATTGCTGCTGCTGGAGCTGACCTCACTGGACATGGACCTCGCCAAGCTGTTCTACAACGGTGCGGAGGGCGGTTTCATCGGGCGTTACAGTTTCTTCCTCGAAGACATCCTGCATGATCGTGCCAAACAGTTGGTCATCCTGTTCTCGGTCCTGGCGATCCTGGGATTTGCCGGCACGTTTATTCTCCGACGGCTCAAACCCTATCGTCGTGAACTGGGCTGCCTGGTGCTGTCACTCGGGCTGGCGACCGCGTTTGTCGCTCCGCTGAAAACCATCACCGGCGTCCAGTGCCCGTGGAGCGTCCAGGAATTCGGCGGTCAGGAAACCTACAGCAAATTGCTGAGCCCTCGCCCGCCCACCGATAAACCCGGGCGCTGCTGGCCAGGCGGTCATGCCGCCACCGGGTTCGCCTTGTTTGCCCTGTTTTTTGCACTGCGTGACCGGCAGCCACGGATGGCGCGCAGCGCATTCATCTTCGCCGTCGGCTTGGGCAGCGTGTTTTCCGTCAGCCGCATGATGCAAGGCGCACACTTCTTTTCCCATAACGTGTGGACGGCAATTTTCTGCTGGCTGATCTGCCTGGGGCTGTATTGCCTGTTGCTGTACCGGCCCTCCACGCGCGCAACGCCCACCTGAAGCCAAAGACAGCGCCCACAAAAAAGCCCCGCCTGCATCACTGCAGGCGGGGCTTTTTCAGTACAGGGGTAAGGCTGGCTTACATCATGCCGCCCATGCCACCCATGCCGCCCATGTCTGGCATACCGCCGCCAGCCGAGCCTTCAGCCTTCGGCTTGTCAGCGATTGCAGCTTCGGTGGTCAGGATCAGACCACCGATGGAGGCTGCGGCCTGCAGCGCGGAACGAGTCACCTTGGTAGGGTCCAGGATGCCCATTTCGATCATGTCGCCGTAGACGCCAGTCGCAGCGTTGTAACCGTAGTTACCTTTGCCGTTCTTGACTTCGTTGACCACAACACTTGGCTCGTCGCCGGAGTTGGCAGCGATCTGGCGCAGCGGTGCTTCAACCGCACGACGCAGCACAGCGATACCGACGTTCTGGTCAGCGTTGTCGCCGGTCAGGTTGGTCAGGGCTTCCAGGGCACGGATCAGCGCAACGCCACCGCCAGGTACCACGCCTTCTTCGACGGCTGCGCGGGTTGCGTGCAGGGCGTCTTCAACGCGGGCTTTCTTCTCTTTCATTTCAACTTCGGAACCCGCGCCAACCTTGATCACTGCAACGCCGCCGGACAGTTTGGCCAGGCGCTCTTGCAGTTTTTCACGGTCGTAGTCCGAGGACGTCTCGGCAACCTGGGCACGGATCTGAGTGATGCGCGATTGGATGTCGCCGTCAACGCCAGCACCGTCAACGATGATGGTGTTTTCCTTGGAGATGGTCACGCGCTTGGCGCTACCCAGGTTTTCCAGGGTGGCGCTTTCCAGGCTCAGGCCGATCTCTTCGGAGATAACGGTACCGCCGGTCAGGACGGCGATGTCCTGCAGCATGGCCTTGCGACGGTCGCCGAAGCCTGGAGCCTTGACGGCTGCGACTTTAACGATGCCACGCATGTTGTTCACAACCAGGGTCGCCAGGGCTTCGCCTTCAACGTCTTCGGAAACGATCAGCAGTGGGCGGCCGGCTTTGGCAACGGCTTCCAGCACTGGCAGCATTTCGCGGATGTTGGAGATCTTCTTGTCGACCAGCAGGATCAGCGGGCTGTCCAGCTCGGCAACCATGGTTTCCGGCTTGTTGACGAAGTACGGGGACAGGTAGCCACGGTCGAACTGCATGCCTTCGACAACCGACAGTTCGTTTTCCAGGCCAGTGCCTTCTTCAACGGTGATCACGCCTTCTTTACCGACTTTTTCCATGGCTTCGGCAATGATGTCGCCGATGGAGCTGTCGGAGTTGGCGGAGATGGTGCCTACCTGGGCGATAGCCTTGGTGTCGGCGCAAGGCTTGGACAGGTTCTTCAGCTCAGCGACGATGGCGATGGTGGCCTTGTCGATGCCGCGCTTGAGGTCCATCGGGTTCATGCCGGCAGCAACGGCCTTGTAGCCTTCGTTGACGATCGCCTGAGCCAGAACGGTGGCGGTGGTGGTGCCGTCGCCTGCGTCATCGTTGGCACGGGAGGCAACGTCTTTGACCAGCTGCGCGCCCATGTTTTCGAAACGGTCTTCCAGTTCGATTTCTTTGGCGACGGAAACGCCGTCCTTGGTGATGGTCGGAGCGCCGAAGCTCTTCTCGATGATCACGTTACGGCCTTTCGGGCCCAGGGTCGCTTTTACTGCGTCAGCCAGGATGTTGACACCGGTGAGCATTTTCTTACGGGCGGAATCGCCGAATTTAACTTCTTTAGCAGCCATGATCGATATTCCTTAAATACTTTGTAGTAACGGGAAAATGAGCGGGGAAATCAGTCTTCCAGAACGGCGAGAATCTCGTTCTCAGCCATAACCAGCAGGTCTTCGCCGTCGACTTTCACAGTGTTGCTGCCGGAGTAAGGGCCAAATACAACCTTGTCACCGACTTTAACGGCCAGCGCACGTACGTCACCGTTTTCCAGAGTCTTGCCTGGGCCTGCAGCGACGATCACACCGTGGTTGGCTTTTTCAGCAGCCGAACCTGGCAGAACGATACCGCCAGCGGTTTTCTTTTCTTCTTCGCTGCGACGGATTACGACGCGGTCGTGCAGAGGACGAAGCTTGCTCATTGTCGATCTCTCCTAATTGTGTTTTTCATCGGCCGGTATCGATACCGGCGGGTTGTATTCCGGCAGTGCCGGTCGCGGTTCGCTGGGCGAAACACGGAAGTCTGTCCGGTGTCGCCACCAGAAACCTTGCGGTGACCGTTACATAAGGGCGCATAAGCTTATTACAAGGGGCCGGCGATGATTTTTTTTGCGTCTGCCAGCCTATAAAAGCAACACGGCACCCGAAGGTGCCGTGCCAGTGAAGCGGTTATTTGCTGTCGCGGTGTTCGAACTCGCCTTCGATCACATCGCCTTCTCGCCCCAACGGTTGGCGCGGAGCCGGGCCGCCACGGGGTTGCAGGTCGTCGGCGAACGCACGTTGGCGAAGAGCGGCCTCTTCGGCGCGCTGGCGCATCTTGCCCGCCAGCAATTTGCGGGTGAACGGCAGCAGCATCACCAGGCCCACTACGTCGCTGATAAAGCCGGGCAGGATCAACAGGCCGCCCGCCAACGCCATCATCAGGCCTTCGAGCATGGTCTGGGCCGGCAGTTCGCCGCGGTTCAGGCTCTCACGGGCGCGCAGCGCCGTGGCCAGGCCGGCGACACGCAGCACCAGGACGCCGAGCATCGAGCCGAGAATGATCAGCAACAGGGCCGGGAAAAACCCGATCGCACCGCTGACTTGAACGAATACGAACAGCTCCAACACCGGGAACAGCAGAAAGAGCAATAAAAAAGGGCGCATCAAAAGGTTCCTCAACGCAAGAATGCCTTGCCAGTCCACCTTAGATGACGTCGCCGTTTCGTGAATTCAAGCTTCAGCGGCGGCTTTTTTCGGCCAGACCTCAGCGTGGGCCAATGAAACCAGGGCTTCGCGTACTTGTGTCGGCGTGTTGCAAGATGCCGCAAACGGCAGCCAGTGCAAAGCCTGGCCGATGCGCAGGTGCAGGCCTTCGCTGTCGATGCCGGCCAATTGCGCAGGTTCGAAAGCAGGCAAGCCGGCCAACTCGACGTAGTGGGCAATGGCCTTGGTGTGGTCGCTGTTCATGTGCTCGATCATGCTGCGCTCGGCCTTGCCCGCGAAGGGGTTGGCCAGGGTCAATTGGTCGATCCAGTGAATCGCGCCAAACCCGCCGATATAACGGTGGCGCACCGGCTTGAGCACCCAGAAATCGAAATCGTGGGCCTGGTGGTAGTTGGCCGAATCGGGGAAGTAGCGGTAATAGCGCTCGGCCGCTGCTTCGATGGCGGCCGGGTCCTCGAGTTTCTCGGCTTCGGCCAGGTAGGTCAGGCGCCCCACGGCCTGCACGTCATCCGCTTCGCGCTCGCCGACCAGCAGCGAGCACTTGGGATCTTTTTGCAGGTTATGGGTGTGCTGGGCAATACGGCTGATCAGGATCAGCGGGCGGCCCTGCTCGTCGAGGCAATACGGCACGACCGAGCCGAACGGAAAGCCGGGCATGGCCTTGGAGAGTGTGGAGAGAGCCCCACGGTATTCCTTGAGCAACAGCTCTCGGGCGTTCTTGGCAACCTGCGCGCTCAACGTATGACTCCTCGGGTATTCAGCCGCCCATAGCGTATGGGAATGGATCTCAACACAAGGTAATCAATCTACGCGCCGGTTGCCAGGGCTCGATTACCAGGCGACGCCGAAGCCTGCGGTATAGCGGGTTTTGCTCAGGCTGCTTTCCGAATCGCCGCTGATCACGTCGCGCTCGGCCTTGAGGTTGAGCGATGCCCACTCTGTGACTTTATAGCGCAGGCCCATTTCCGCATCCAGGGAGTACTCGGCCGGGCCGTCGATAGGCTTGCCCACCTCGCCATTGGTGAAGAACTCAACGGTCTTGCCCACCAGGTAGCGGTTGTAGTTCCACTTCATGGCCAGGGAATAGAAGTTGTCCTTGCCGCCATCGGCGTACTCGTAATCGGTGCGGTTGACCAGCGAGCCGAGGGAGAATGCCCCCAGCTCGTCGTCCCAGAACTGGTAGCCCGGGCCGGTACCGACGGTACGTTGGCGCGCCAGGTCTTCAACCTTGTCGCGCTTGTAGGTCAGGCGCCCCTGCCAGAACCAGTGCTCGGTGATGAAGCGGTCCAGGTCATACTCCAGCGCCCAGTTGTCGGTGGTGGTGACGTCGTCCTGGAACTCGCGGTTGTATTCGCCCTGCCCGGTATGGCGCCATTGGCCATGGCGCGCGGTGGTCTTGAAGTCGATGTCGTAGTCGTTGGTGTCTTTTTCGGCGCGCTTGTAGTCCAGCGCCATGTCGACATTGCCCTTCCACACCAGGTCTTCGATCACCGGCTTGGGCTTGATGATCTGCTGGATACTTGCCAGCTCGACAGTCTTGGGCGCCTCGCCATTGGCCAGCACCACCTTGCCATCGTCCGCCGCCTGCAGGGACTTGGCCTTCTCGCCGGTGTAGGCGTCCTGCTTGACCAGCAACTCCTGGTCGCTCTCCAGGGTTTTCACCTGCTTCCAGTCCACCGGAATGGCGCCGGCGTAGTCGGTCTGGATCAGCAGCTTGCCACCGTCGAAGACCTTGATCTTGCCGGTCAGGCGGTCACCGTTTTTTAACCAGACGGTATCGGCCAGCAGGGGCGTGGAGGCACTGAAGACAGCGAGGCACAGCAGGGTTCTGGACAACATAAGCGGATGGGGAGCTCAAGGTTGGCGAAAAGGGGCGATTATCGTGTTAGATAGCTAGGACTGACTCAAGGATTTGTGTTGAGTTCAATTCTCAACAGCATACTTACAGACGTTTCTTACAAAAGACCGACGATCCCAACGGATATGCCCACAGTGAATCAGCCTGCCGATGCCCCACAAACCCCCGCCGAGATGCGCCGCACCGCGCTGTACCTGACCCTGGCGCAAGTCCCCGCCGGTTGCGTGGTGAGTTACGGCGAGCTGGCGCAACTGGCCGGGCTGGGGCGCGCCGCGCGCTGGGTGGGTCGTACCTTGAGCCAACTTCCCGAGGGCACCACATTGCCCTGGCATCGTGTGCTGGGTGCCGGTGGTCGGATAAGTCTGCCGGTGGGCAGCGCCTCGGGCGACGAGCAACGGGCACGCTTGCGCGATGAGGGCGTCACGGTGCGCAACAATCGCGTGGATATTCAGCGCCATGGCTGGCGCCCGGTAGAGCACAGCGGTTAGAGTGCGCGCTTTGTTTCCGTGAATCTGAGGCAGACTCCAGCCCATGCCCCGTAAAACCTGGCGCGCCGCGCTCGCCGCCTATGCCAGCCCCTCGACGTTAGTGCTGTTGTTGCTCGGCTTTGCCGCCGGCTTGCCTTACATGTTGGTGTTCTCGACGCTTTCGGTGTGGCTGCGTGAGGCCGGTGTGGCCCGCGAGACCATCGGCTATGCGAGCCTGATCGGTTTGGCGTATGCCTTCAAATGGGTCTGGTCGCCGCTGCTCGACCAATGGCGCCTGCCACTGCTCGGTAAACTCGGACGTCGTCGCTCCTGGCTGGTGCTTGCACAGTCGCTGGTGATCCTCGGATTGATCGGCATGGGGTTCTGCGACCCGCAGAAACACCTGTCCTGGCTGATCGCCATTGCCGTCGTGGTGGCCTTTGCTTCCGCCACCCAGGACATCGCGGTCGACGCCTATCGCCTGGAAATCGCCGACGACAGCCGCCAGGCCGCCCTGGCCGCCAGCTATATGTCCGGCTACCGCATCGCCGCCCTGCTGGCCACGGCCGGTGCGCTGTTCTTTGCCGAAGGCTTCGGCTCCACCGGCTTCAACTATAAGCACTCGGCCTGGACCGGTACCTATGTGCTGTTCGGCGTGCTGATGATCCCGGCGCTGCTGACCACGCTGTTCATGCGCGAACCGAATGTACCGCTGCGCACCCAGTTGCAGGCCGGGCGCTATAGCTTCGTGCATCAACTGGTGTCGGTGTTTGTGCTGATCGTGTTGCTGGTATCCGTACCGGCGATGTTCACCCAGTTGTTCAACACCGACTTCGCCAGCGTGCTGTTTCACGGCGTCAGCCTGTGGGACTTGCTGATGGACGACCGCGCGTTCCTGCGCGCCATTCTCTATATCATTCTCACCACGCTGTGCCTGTCGGCAATGGGCCGGCGGGGCCTGGCGCCGGTGCTCACGCCGGTCAACGACTTTATCCTGCGCTACCGCTGGCAGGCATTGCTGCTGCTGGGGCTGATCGCCACCTATCGTATGTCCGACACGGTGATGGGCGTGATGGCCAACGTGTTCTACATCGACCAGGGTTTTACCAAGGACCAGATCGCCGGGGTCAGCAAGATCTTCGGCCTGATCATGACCCTGCTCGGCGCCGGCATGGGCGGCCTGCTGATCGTGCGCTTCGGCATCCTGCCGATCCTGTTTATAGGCGGCGTGGCGTCGGCGGGGACCAACCTGCTGTTCGTGATGCTCGCCGACATGGGCCCCGACCTGCAGATGCTGATCTTCACCATCTCCCTGGATAACTTCAGCTCGGGCCTGGCCACGTCGGCATTTGTGGCGTACCTGTCGAGCCTGACCAACCTCAAGTTTTCCGCCACCCAATATGCGCTGCTCAGTTCGATCATGCTGTTGCTGCCGCGCCTGATCGGCGGGTACTCGGGGGTGATGGTGGAGAAGTTCGGGTACCACAACTTCTTCCTGATCACCTGCATGCTGGGCGTACCGACACTGCTGCTGATTGCGTTGCACTGGTATCAGGAAAATCGGCGGATGCGGTTGAATCCGCCGGTAGAGGACTGATTCTGGGGGCCCTTTAAAAGCCAGACCGCGGCGCCCCATCGCGAGCAAGCTCTGCGCCTACAGACAGCCCTGCATTCTGATGCCTGTACGGCGGCAGTTTGCGCCCGTACAATCCCAAGTCATTTCAAGTTCAAGCAACCGACAACGGCCTACCATGCGTACCAGTCAATATTTGCTCGCCACACAGAAAGAAACGCCTTCCGATGCGGTCGTGATCAGCCACCAGCTGATGCTGCGCGCCGGCATGATTCGCAAACTGGCCTCGGGCCTGTACACCTGGCTGCCCATGGGCTTGAAGGTGATGCGCAAGGTCGAAGCCATCGTTCGCGAAGAAATGAACGCCGCCGGCTCTCTCGAAGTGTTGATGCCGAGCACCCAACCGGCCGAGCTGTGGCAGGAATCCGGGCGCTGGGAAGAGTACGGCCCTGAGTTGCTGCGCTTCAAGGACCGTCATGGCCGCGACTTCTGCGCCGGCCCGACCCATGAAGAAGTGATCACCGACCTGATGCGCAACGAGTTGAGCAGCTATAAACAGTTGCCTCTGAACCTGTATCAGATCCAGACCAAATTCCGCGATGAAATCCGCCCACGCTTCGGTTTGATGCGCGGCCGCGAATTCATCATGAAGGACGCCTATTCGTTCCACGCCGACCAGGCATCGCTGCAGGTCACCTATGACCGCATGCACCAGGCCTACTGCAATGTGTTCACGCGCCTGGGCCTGAAGTTCCGGGCGGTTGAAGCGGACAATGGCTCCATCGGCGGTGCCGGCTCCCACGAATTCCACGTACTGGCCGAGTCCGGCGAAGACGATATCGCGTTCAGCAACGGTTCCGACTACGCGGCGAACATCGAGAAAGCCGAAGCCGTGCCACGGGAAACCTCCCGTCCAGCCCCGGCTGAAGAACTGCGCCTGGTGGATACGCCAGAGACCAAGACCATCGCGGCCCTGGTGGAGAAATTCAATCTGCCGATTGAAAAGACCATCAAGACCCTGATCGTGCATGCCGAAGAAGAAGGCAAGCTGATCGCCCTGGTGATCCGTGGCGACCACGAACTCAACGAAATCAAGGCCGCCCAGCAACCTGGCGTGGCCAGCCCGCTGGTCATGGCCAGCGATGCCGAACTGCGCGACGCCATCGGCGCCGGTGCCGGTTCCCTCGGCCCGCTGAACCTGCCGTTGCCGATCATCATCGACCGCTCGGTCGAGCTGATGAGCGACTTCGGTATCGGCGCGAACATCGACGACAAGCACTACTTCGGCGTGAACTGGGAGCGTGACCTGCCGGTGCCGACCGTTGCCGACCTGCGCAACGTGGTGGCCGGTGACCCAAGCCCGGACGGCAAGGGCACCCTGGAAATCAAGCGCGGCATCGAAGTCGGGCACATCTTCCAGCTGGGCAACAAGTACAGCAAGGCGATGAAGTGCGAAGTGCTGGGCGAGAACGGCAAGCCGATCACCCTCGACATGGGCTGCTACGGCATTGGCGTTTCCCGCGTGGTTGCCGCTGCCATCGAGCAGAACAACGACGAGAAAGGCATTATCTGGAGTGACGCCCTGGCGCCTTTCCAGGTGGCCCTGGTACCGCTGCGTTACGAAACCGAGCAAGTACGCGAAGCCACCGACAAACTGTATGCCGAACTCACGGCTGCTGGTTTTGAAGTGCTGCTGGATGACCGCGACAAGAAAACCAGCCCGGGCATCAAGTTCGCCGACATGGAGCTGATTGGCATTCCGCACCGGATCGTGGTCAGTGACCGCGGCCTGGCCGATGGCAATCTGGAATACAAGAGCCGGACCGAAGCCGAAGCCCAACCGTTGCCGGTGGCTGACGTGCTGTCTTTCCTCCAGGCGCGTATTCGTCGCTGAAAACCAGATCAAGAGAAGTCATGTTCAAGCGAAACACCAGAGCCCTGGGGGGCGCCGCCTTGTGCGGCGCCCTGCTGGTCAGCGGCTGCGCCAATCAGATGTCGCAACGCAGTGAGCACGAGGAGCGGGTCGAGCGTAAGTTGCTCGACCACAGCCTGCAGATCGATGTAGGCGAACCCAAAGTGCTGGAACTGCCGCAACGCCGGGTTCGCATTCACGAGCAAAAGACCTTTGAGGTCACCGAATTCGAAGTTACCCGTCGTTACGATCGCTACACGCCTTACCAGCCCTGGCGCAAACTCTATGAGATGCCCCTGGGTGCAGTGGCTTTGGTCGCGGGTGCGGGCGCCAACGTGGCGAACATCTTCGCCCTCGGCAACCTGCCTACCAGCATGACCCACGACTGGCTGACCTACGGCGTGGACGGTCTCAACCCGTTCATGAACGTGCAATCCCATGGGCGCGCGCAACAGAACCTGGCGGGTATCGATGAAGTCCAGCGCGACAAACGCGTGGAGTATTCGAGCCTGCCCTGGAGCGAGCGCCCGGTCCAGGTCACCGCCGGCAAACAGACCCATGAGCTGACCACCGACCGCAACGGCGTGCTGCGCCTGAACCTGTTGGACAGCCCGTTTGCCGAGCAGGACCTGAACCGCGTCACGACCTTGAAGATCAGCGTGGAAGATGGCCAGGACGACGTGCACTCGGACTCGACCCTGGCGATCAGCAGCACCCTGCGCGGCAAGTTGCTGGAAGCCCACGGCCTGATCTACGACGACCTGGAAGACGATGAAGTCAGCCAGTGGGTGCACCGGGTCAAGCGCCTGTCGGAGCTGGGCCTGGAGGAAGAAGCCAGCGAACTGGAACAAAGCCTGATCGAACTGACCCGCAATGATCCCGAGCTGCAGCAGGAATTCCTGCAGGCGTTGACCAAGGATGCAGGGCGGTTGGTGGCGGATCCCGGAGCACGCTGAGGCTTCGAAAACGCTGCAGATCCAAATGTGGGAGGGGGCTTGCTTCCTCCCACATTTTTTCCCGGCTTCTACCAGGAGAACTCTAACTGTTCGTTCCCGCCACTCAGGTCCAGCAGCCGCACCCCAATCCCCAACAACCGCACCGGTTTCCCACCGCGATTGAACGCCTGGGTCATCAACTGTTGATAACTCTCCAGATCCCGCGCCGCGCCCGCCTGCTCCAGCGTCGTCTGGGTAAAGTCATGGAACTTCACCTTAACGAACGGCTTGCCCGCCTTGTAGCTGCTGTCGATACGCGCCATGCGCCCTGCCAGGGTCTCCATCAACTCTGGAAGTTTCGCCAGGCAGCTTGAGAGATCCGGCAAATCCACATCGTAGGTATTTTCCACACTGATGGACTGCCGCCGGCTGTCGTTCTGCACCACACGTTCATCTATCCCACGGGCCAGGCTCCACAAGCGCTCGCCAAAGCTGCCGAACTCACGCACCAACGCCAACTTGTTCCATTCGCGCAATTGCAGGCAGTCTTCGATGCCCAGGCGCGCCAGCTTGTCTGCCGTCACCTTGCCCACGCCGTGCAACTTGCTTACCCGCAGTTGGGAGACAAAGTCCTCGACCTGATCCGGGGTGATGACAAACAGGCCGTTGGGCTTTTTCCAATCACTGGCGATCTTGGCCAAAAACTTATTCGGCGCCACGCCGGCGGACACAGTGATGTGCAATTGGTTGGAGACCCGGCGCCGAATGTCCTGGGCGATGCGTGTGGCGCTGCCGCCAAAGTGCGGGCTGTCGGAGACATCCAGGTAGGCCTCGTCCAGCGACAGGGGCTCGATCAGGTCGGTGTAGTCGCGAAAGATCGTCTGGATTTCCTTCGACGCCTCCTTATAGGCATCCATGCGCGGCTTGACGATGGTCAGGTCCGGGCAGAGCTTCAGGGCATGCCGCGACGACATGGCGGAACGCACCCCATACGCCCGCGCTTCGTAGTTGCATGTAGCGATCACGCCCCTTCGATCTGCCGATCCACCTACCGCCAGGGGCTTTTGCGCCAGGCTCGGGTCATCGCGCATCTCAATGGCGGCGTAGAAGCAATCACAGTCAACGTGGATGATTTTGCGCTGCGTCATAAGTAGAAAGGCGGGTGTAATCCAACGGGTGGCCAGTATCGCATCCACCCCTGTATATAGCACCAGTAGTTTGAATCTTCCGTCTGAGCGGTAGGAATTTTCCCAGATGAATTTATTTTCTCAATCGAAATTAGCACCTCAATAGAGCTGAAACCCCTGGCCCTTCTGGCCCGAACCCCTCAAACGACTCTGCATGGAGAGCTAACCGATTGAACCGCAAGCGCTTTTTTTCGATTCACCGGTTGACACACTGGTGATCCTCTGTAGAATGCCGACACACAGACGCGGGATGGAGCAGTCTGGTAGCTCGTCGGGCTCATAACCCGAAGGTCGTCGGTTCAAATCCGGCTCCCGCAACCAAACATCAAAAAAGGCTACTCGAAAGAGTGGCCTTTTTTGTTTTAGCGAGCGGGCTTGCCCCGCGCTGGACTGGCAAGCAGCCCCACACAAGATAGTGTGCACTTCACCACGGACTGCTCCGCAGCCCGGCGCGGGGCAAGCCCGCTCACTACAAAAAGCGTTTTCAATCGCGAACTTAGGTTACATGTCAGCTATTTCACACTTATTTGACCCATCGGCTCATTAACGGTTGACACCTCGCCATCTGGCTGTAGAATGCCGCCCACAGACGCGGGATGGAGCAGTCTGGTAGCTCGTCGGGCTCATAACCCGAAGGTCGTCGGTTCAAATCCGGCTCCCGCAACCAAACATCAAAAAAGGCTACTCGAAAGAGTGGCCTTTTTTGTATCCGATGAAAAAGTTCTTCTGAAACAATGGTATGGCATCTTTCATGAAACCGTACGCGGTTTGTTGAGTCCATCTCATTGCACGCTATGCTTACGCCTCTACGACCAATGGCCGCAGTCGCCGCACCCGGTGATCCGCGTTAATATTTGTAATTATTTTGTCCATAGGGATTGGTAACTTGGCTGGATACCTCCATCCTGTCGCGCACAATCCACGAGGTGATTGATGCGCGCCAACTCGTCTGAACCACAAGACACCGTCACAGCAGAACAACCTATCGCCCCCACCCGCTTGCGCTGGCTGGATCTGTTGAGCAAATACCGGCAACCCATCGGGCTGGCCGTGACCTTGTTGCTGTTCGCAATCGCCCTGATCGCCTGTCGGCACCTGCTATTGGAGCTGGATCTCTACGCCCTCCACGACTCGATCCTGGAAGTGCCCAAACCCGCGTTGCTCGGTGCGTTCGCCGCCGCCGTCGCCGGGTTCGTCATTCTGCTGGGCTATGAGTTTTCAGGCGCACGTTATGCCGGGGTGAACCTGCCTGCCAAGACCTTGGCCCTTGGCGGCTTTACTGCCTTTGCGATCGGCAATGCCATTGGTCTGTCAATGCTCTCGGGCGGCTCGGTACGCTACCGTTTATATGCACGCCACGGCATCGGGGCTTCGGAAGTCGCCCACATGACCGTGTTCGCCAGCCTGGCACTGGGCTGCGCCCTGCCCCCGCTGGCTGCATTGGCCACGTTGAGCAACTTGCCGGCAGCGTCGACCTACCTGCATTTGCCACAAACGGTGCTCGGCGGCGTTGCCGGTGCAGTGCTGTTACTGTCGGCCATGTTGTGCATCGGCATCTATCGCCGCCGCCTGCCGGAACAACCCTACCCGGACAACCTGCTGGTAAAGGCCGGGCGTCGAACCCTGCGTCTGCCCGGTCGCCGCCTGACATTCCTGCAACTGATCATCACCGCACTGGACGTTGCCGCCGCCGCTACCGTCCTTTATATGCTGCTGCCGGAAGCACCGCCTTTCGGCCCGTTCCTGCTGGTGTATCTGCTGGCGTTGGCCGCCGGTGTACTCAGCCATGTGCCAGGGGGCGTGGGCGTATTCGAAGCCATCCTGCTCGCCGCATTCGCCGACAAGCTCGGCGCCGCGCCCTTGGCCGCCGCCCTGCTGCTGTACCGAATGATCTACGTGGTCCTGCCGCTGCTGATCGCCTGTGTGTTCCTGCTGGTCAACGAGGCCCAGCGCCTGTTCCAGACTCAGCAAAGCCTGCGGGTAGCCTCGGGTTTGGCGGCGCCGGTGCTGGCCGTACTGGTTTTTTTGTCCGGCGTGGTCCTGCTGTTTTCCGGCGCCACGCCAGAAATCGACTCACGCCTGGAAAACATCGGCTTCCTGATTCCCCACCGCCTGATTGACGCCTCGCACTTCGGTGCCAGCCTGATCGGCGTGCTGTGCCTGTTGCTGGCCCAGGGCCTGCGTCGACGCCTGTCGGCTGCGTGGATGCTGACCATGGTGCTGCTGCTGGTGGGCGCCCTGCTCTCGCTGCTCAAGGGATTCGATTGGGAAGAAGCCAGCCTGATGACCATGACGGCGATACTGCTGGCGATCTTCCGCCGCTCGTTCTATCGCGCCAGCCGCCTGACCGAGCTGCCTTTCTCACCGCTGTACCTGGTAGCCAGCGTCTGTGTGCTGGGGGCTTCTATCTGGCTGCTGCTGTTCGCGTATCAAGATGTACCGTACAGCCATCAACTGTGGTGGCAGTTCACTCTCGACGCCAACGCCCCGCGCGGCCTGCGCTCGTTGCTGGGCGCCGCCGTGCTGCTGGTCATCGTCTCGCTGACCTGGCTGCTGCGCACCGCACGCCCGGTGATCCACCTGCCGACTCCCGAGGAGCTGGAACGCGCCAGCAAGATCCTGATGGCATCGTCGCAACCCGACGGCGGCCTGGCGCTGACCGGCGACAAGGCGCTGCTGTTCCATCCGAATGACGAAGCGTTCCTGATGTATGCCCGTCGCGGCCGCAGCCTGGTGGCCTTGTATGACCCGATCGGTCCGACCCAGCCCCGTGCCGAAATGATCTGGCAGTTCCGCGACCTGTGCGACATCCATCATGCACGCCCGGTGTTCTATCAGGTACGCGCCGAGAACCTGCCCTATTACATGGACATCGGCCTCACCGCGATCAAGCTGGGCGAAGAGGCGCGCGTCGACCTGAAACGCTTTGACCTGGAAGCCAAGGGCAAAGAGATGAAGGACCTGCGCTACACCTGGAACCGTGGCACCCGGGACGGCCTGTCCCTGGAGATCTTTGAACCCGGCACGGCACCGATGGATGAATTAAAAGTCATCTCGGACGCCTGGCTTACCGGTAAGAATGTGCGGGAAAAAGGCTTTTCCCTCGGACGCTTCAGCGACGACTACCTCAAGCACTTTCGTATCGCGATCATTCGCTTCGAAGGCCGCCCGGTGGCCTTCGCCAACCTGCTCGAGACCTACAACCACGACCTGGCCAGCCTCGACCTGATGCGCGCCCACCCGGATGCGCCCAAGTTGACCATGGAATTCATGATGGTCGGCCTGATTCAACACTATAAGAGTCACGGCTACGCCCGCTTCAGCCTCGGCATGGTGCCGTTGTCGGGCCTGCAACCGCGACGCGGCGCGCCACTGACCCAGCGCCTGGGCTCGATGGTGTTCCGTCGCGGCGAGCAACTGTATAACTTCCAAGGCTTGCGCCGCTTCAAAGACAAGTTCCAGCCTGACTGGGAACCCCGTTACATGGCCGTGCCCGCAGGACTTGACCCGCTGGTGGCACTGGCCGATACCGCCGCCCTGATCGCGGGCGGCTTGACTGGATTGGTGAAACGCTGATGATTCGACGCTCCTGGCGGTATGTATTGGCCTTTGTAGTGCTGCTCGCCCTGGTCCTGGGTGGCGGCTTTTGGTTCTGGAACCGCCCTGCCCCGCAGCCGACCCTGGAGCAACTGCCCCAGGCCGACGGCTCGGTGATGACCCGCGTGACCCCGGCCGGCACCCCGAAAGCCCGCGTCGCGGTGGCGGTGATGGCTGACGAAACACTGACCGATAGCCAGTTGATTACCCTGAGCCAGGGCGGCAAGGCGCAGATCGTCCAGGTGATCCTGCCAAAGGATGACTGCAAGCTGCAGGAACAAGCGCTGCAAAGCGCCCTGGGCCAGCTCAAGGGCCCCGCGACCCTGGTCAGCGGCATCGGCCCTGGCGCCGCCCTCGCCTGGCGCTGGCTGGCCACTCAGAGCGACGACAAGGCCAACGCCATCTCCGTCGGCTTCGCGTTGGTGCAGGAAGGGTGCAAGGACCCACTGCCGAAAACCGCCGCACACGGTAATTGGTTGGTGGCCTGGAACGACAACCCTGACGATGAAAGCGCCAGTTTCGTACGTGACACCCCGCGCGCCACCACCAGTATCAGCGACTACGACATTCACTATCCGCAAGTGCTGAACAACGAACTGCGCAAGCAACTGGTGGGTTCGGACAACGGCGGCCTGGCGATTCCCGTGGTGGAAGTGCCGGCTGGCCAGGCCAAGGACACCGTGACGCTGTTCCTTTCCGGGGATGGCGGCTGGCGTGACCTCGACCGCGACGTGGCCGGCGAAATGGCCAAGATCGGCTACCCGGTGGTCGGCATCGACACCCTGCGCTACTACTGGCAGCACAAGACCCCGGAACAAAGCGCCAAGGACCTCACCGAGCTGATGCAGCACTACCGGCAGAAATGGGGCACCAAGCGCTTCGTGCTGACCGGTTACTCCTTCGGCGCGGACGTCCTGCCGGCGATCTACAACCGCCTGCCGGAAAACGAACAACAGCGTGTGGACGTCATCATCCTGCTGGCCTTCGCCCGCACCGGCAGCTTTGAAATCGAAGTGGAAGGCTGGCTGGGCAACGCCGGCAAAGAAGCCGCGACCGGCCCGGAAATGGCCAAGCTGCCGGCTGACAAGGTGGTGTGCATCTACGGTGCCGAAGAAGTCGACGAGAGTGGCTGCACCGACAAGACCGCCGTGGGCGAGGCGGTGAAACTGCCGGGCGGGCATCACTTCGATGAGAACTACCCGGCACTGGCCAAGCGTCTGGTAGACATCATCGTGAAGCATCAGGCCAAGTCCGAGTAATTCCGGGCGGTACGCCAAACAAACTGTGGGAGGGGCTTGCCCCCGATAGCGGTAGGTCAGTCACAGCATTGTTGACTGACACTCAGCTATCGGGGCAACCCCCTCCCACAGTTTTTTGCGGCGTCGGTAAGATCTAGCGCGGCTCGATGTGGGCAATCATCAGTTGCACGGTTTCATTGCCACGAAACTCGTTCACATCCAGTTTGTAGGCCAACTCCACCCAACGTACGGTCGGGTTCGGCCAGACTTCCCGGTCGACGCCGAAGGCAATGCCATCGAGCTTCACCGACCCGCATTCGCTCTTGAGCACCACTTTCAGGTGCCGTTCCCCTACTACCCGCTGCTCGACCAGCTGGAACACGCCATGGAACAACGGTTCGGGAAAGTGCTGCCCCCACGGTCCGGCGTGGCGCAGTGCGCGCGCCAGCTCCAGGTGAAACTCTTCCACCGCCAGGGTACCGTCGGACAGCAGGCGCCCGGTGAGGTCTTCTTCGCGCAGCTGCCGACGCACTTCGGCGTCAAAGGCCTCGGCAAACAGTGGGAAATTTTCCTCGGGCAAGGTCAACCCCGCCGCCATGGCGTGGCCGCCGTATTTGGCGATCAGGTTGGGATGCTGGCTCGCAACCACCGCCAGGGCATCGCGGATGTGGAAGCCTTGCACAGAGCGCCCTGAGCCCTTGAGCAGCCCATCGCCTGCATCGGCGAAGGCAATGGTGGGGCGGAAATAGCGCTCCTTCATGCGCGACGCAAGAATGCCGATCACACCTTGGTGCCAGTCCGGATCAAACAGGCACAAGCCGTAGGGCATTGAGTCCACCGGCAAGTCCTTGAGCTGAGCCAGGGCTTCGCGCTGCATGCCCTGCTCGATGGATTTGCGGTCCTGGTTCATGCCGTCCAGTTGTGCGGCCATTTCCCGTGCCGCGGCGAAATCCGTAGTGAGCAGGCATTCGATGCCCAGGCTCATATCGTCCAGGCGCCCGGCGGCGTTCAAGCGTGGCCCGAGGATAAAGCCGAGGTCGGTGGAGGTGATGCGCGCCGCATCCCGCTTGGCCACTTCGAGGATCGCCTTGATCCCCGGCCGTGCGCGACCGGCACGAATACGCTCCAGGCCCTGATGCACGAGGATGCGGTTATTGGCGTCCAGGGGCACCACGTCGGCGACGCTGCCCAGGGCGACCAGGTCGAGCAGCTCGCCAATGTTGGGTTGAGGCTTGTTTTCATACCAGCCCAAACTGCGCAAACGCGCGCGCAGGGCCATCAGTACGTAGAAGATCACGCCCACGCCGGCCAGGGCCTTGCTCGGGAACTCACAGCCCGGCTGGTTCGGGTTGACGATGGCATCCGCCGCCGGCAGCTCATCCCCGGGCAAGTGGTGGTCGGTCACCAGCACCTTCAGCCCCGCCGCTTTTGCCGCCGCCACGCCTTCGACACTGGAGATGCCATTGTCCACGGTGATCAGCAACTGCGGCTCGCGCTGCAGGGCCACCGCGACGATTTCCGGGGTCAGGCCATAGCCGTATTCGAAGCGGTTGGGCACCAGGTAATCGACATGGGCCGCACCGAGCAAACGCAGGCCCAGGGTGCCTACGGTGCTGGCGGTGGCACCATCGGCGTCGAAGTCACCGACGATGAGGATGCGCTGGCGCTGCTCCAATGCCGTCACCAGCAAGTCCACCGCCGCGTCGATACCCTTGAGCTGCTGATAGGGAATCAACCGCGCCAGGCTCTTGTCCAGCTCGGCCTCGGACCGCACGCCACGTGCGGCGTAGAGACGGGTCAACAGCGGTGGCAATTCCCCCAGGAAGGGCAGGACGGCGGGCAACGGGCGGGGATCGATACGCATGGGTGACGGGAGCTTCTCTTTAATACAACGGTTAAACGACAACTCTGAAGGGAACACAGATCAAATGTGGGAGGGGGCAAGCCCCCTCCCACATTTTCAACCGCGTTCGCCGACCAGCCATTGCAGTTGCACTTCGTGCTGGCCACGGTCGTCGGTGACGAAGATCGTGCCTTCACTGATCATCACGTCCCACTTGATCACGCGGGGCATGTCCTTGGCCAGGACCTCCAGAATCTCCTGGGGCACTGCTGCGATGTGGACATTCTTCAGGGTGTTCGCCACCGGCACCACTTTGCCTTCCCAAACGCGCAAGCTGCCGTATGCCAGCAGGCTGGTACGCTCAGTGCGACGCGAGCACCAGGTCAGGCGGTCGGCATCCGGCTGGCCGACTTCAATCCAATGCAAAACCCGATCATCCAGGCTTTTTTCCCACAGGGCTGGCTCGTCTACATCTGACAGGCCACGACCGAACGCCAACTGTTCGTTGTAAAAAAGGGCGTAGGCCAGCAGGCGCACGGTCATGCGTTCTTCAGTTTCCGAGGGGTGGCGAGCGATGGTCTGCTTGACGCTCTCGTACACCGAACGGTCGAGGTCGGTGAGGTTGAGTTCGAATTTGTAGGTCGTGGACGGCTGGGCCATGAACGGGCTTCTAGAGACAGGGAAAGGCGGCCAGTCTAACCGATGGCGAGGTCATTCAACGAATCCTGCGCTGCATCATCCTTATCCCTGGGCTGCTCGCCTATGTTAAAAGGCTTCACACCACCGTTCCGCGCAGACAAGGATCCCCATGTCGTTTAATGCCAAACCGCTTGCCGGCCTGAAAGTCATCGAACTCGGCACCCTGATCGCCGGCCCCTTCGCCTCACGCATTTGTGCTGAATTCGGTGCCGAGGTGGTCAAGGTCGAGTCCCCGGACGGCGGCGACCCGTTGCGTAAGTGGCGCAAGCTGTACGAAGGCACCTCGTTGTGGTGGTTTGTGCAGGCGCGCAACAAAAAGTCCCTGACGTTGAACCTCAAGCACCCGGACGGGCTGGCGATTCTCAAGCAACTGCTGGCAGACGCCGACATCCTGATCGAAAACTTCCGCCCCGGCGTACTGGAGAAGCTTGGCCTGAGCTGGGAAACCCTGCATGGGCTGAACCCGAAACTGGTGATGGTGCGCCTCTCGGGTTTTGGCCAGACCGGACCGATGAAAGACCAGCCCGGGTTTGGTGCCGTGGGTGAGTCCATGGGTGGGCTGCGCTATATCACCGGTTTCGAAGATCGCCCGCCGGTGCGCACCGGAATCTCCATTGGCGACTCCATCGCCGCGCTGTGGGCGGTCATCGGCGCCTTGATGGCGCTGCGTCATCGCGAGGTTAACGGCGGTGTGGGCCAGGTGGTCGATGTGGCGCTGTATGAAGCCATCTTCGCCATGATGGAAAGCATGATCCCCGAGTTCGACGTATTCGGGTTTATTCGCGAACGTACCGGCAACATCATGCCCGGCATTACGCCGTCGTCGATCCACACCAGCGCGGACGGCAAGCACGTACAGATCGGTGCCAACGGTGATGCCATCTTCAAACGTTTCATGAGCGCCATCGGCCGGGAAGACCTGGCGAACGATCCACAATTGGCCAGCAATGACGGGCGCGACAGCCGTCGCGATGAACTCTATGGCGTGATTGATCGCTGGGTGAACTCGCTGCCGCTGGAGCAGGTGGTGGAGCAACTCAACAAGGCTGAAGTGCCCGCCAGCCGTATCTACAGTGCCGAGGACATGCTGGGCGACCCGCAATTCCTCGCGCGCGAGATGTTCCTCAAGGCCCGGCTTCCCGGCGGCAAGGACTTCAAGATGCCGGGCATCGTGCCCAAGCTGTCGGACACACCGGGCAGTTGCGAATGGGTGGGGCCGCAACTGGGTGAACACAACGGCGTGGTGCTGGGCGAGCTGGGATACGACGCCGCCGCCATTGTCCGCCTGCGTGAGCAAGGTGCAATCTGATGCCCCACGGCTGCAAACACTGGCTCATTGCGCTGTACCTGGCCGCCATGCTGGCCAGCGGCTGGTCCGTACCGGCGAGTGCAGAGGGCACGTTGATCTGGTTATTGCGCGACTTGCCGCCGCTGACCATCTTCGAAGGGCCAGGCAAAGGCCAGGGTGCCCTGGACCAGTTGCTGCCGATACTGATCGGACACTTGCCGGAGTATCGCCATCAGGTAATGCACGTCAATCGCGCGCGCGGCATGCAGATGCTGCGCGAGCCCACGCTCACCTGCGATCCATCCTTGCTGTGGACGGCCGAGCGGGCCAGGTACATCGTATTTTCCAGGCAGGCGTTTGTGGTCGCCAGTAATGGCATCACGATCCGGCGCAGCCAACAGGGCGCCCTGGCGGCGTTTATCGTAGACGGCCAGTTCGACCTGCAGGCCTTCTTCGACGCCCATGAGGCAAGGGTCGGCGCGATCGCGGAACGCAGCTACGGCGCCGTTATCGATGAGCGACTGAAACAGGCCGACACACACAAACTCGCACTGCACTACGGCAACGATGCCCTTGGCAGCTTGCTGCAGATGCAGCGCCTGGGCCGGCTGGAGGCGGTGCTGGGCTATTGGCCGGAAATCCGCTACCACGCGATGCAACAGGGGATCGCAGCCGACGACCTCAGCTTCTACCCCATCAAGGGCACAGCGCCTTACCAGCGCACGCATATCGGCTGCTCGGATACACCTGAGGGGCGCGAGGCCATGGAACGGATCAACCAGGTCCTGCTCAGCCTCCCGCTGGAACACGTACAGCAGTCCTACGCTGCCTGGCTGGACCCTGCCATGCGTGAACACTACCTGCGAGACAACCCGAGCTTTTTCCAGGACTCGCCAGCGCCGTGACAAATCCCAGGCAAAAAGAAACCCCGAAGAGTGGGGAGACACTTCGGGGTTAAACGTGGCCTACAAAGACCAGTACAACAAGGCACAAACACCGGAGCACAATGTTTGCTCTTGCTGTTACGAAATCTGACCGGCCATGACGTGGGAAGTTTCCATCTATAAACAATTCTTCATGCAACGGCAGCGCTGCGGGTCTGGGCGGCATTGCGCAAGGCCGCGATGACCGAGGGTTCCAGGCGTCCTTCAGCGATCTTGAGGTCACGCAGCAGGCAATCCACCACATCCACCAATAGGCGCTTATCGAGCAATTGCGCCCGGTCGACTTCACGCTCGACCATGATCGCACCGGCGGGGTTCTTTACGGTTACCAGGCACTCGTCCTGCACACCTGCGGTGGTCAATGTCACCTGATAAGGGCTCAGTGCTTCTTCGAGCAATAGGCTGATACTTTCCATCTCGATCACCACTCAATAGTTCGCAAACATTCTTGTAAACGGGAGCTGCATCTATCCTAAGTGACTGGTTGTGACGTAGGAAAGTTCGCTTTTTCGTTTATGCGGGGTTGTCGGGGGATGACGTTTCCAGCATGCGCTTGCAACATGACAGGCAAAAAACGGCGGCACATAAATGCTTACGCAATGGGCTGCTGTTTTGGGCTCCCCCTGCCGCGCAGGCCATGGGTGAATCCTATACTCGATGAGCGCTGATCACGGTGCCACGTGGGTAAAGCGTATGCCAAAGGCCCTTATTGCGAAGGAGGAATGCGATGGTGGAAAACGATGAGCGACTGGCGACGATGGAGAAAATGCATGCCGATGTAAGGCGCATCTACGCAGAAATATCACGCATGCAGGCTGAGCAAGACAAGCTCAGATCGGAATCCCTGAAAATAAACTGTGAAACTTTCTGGTACCCCATGGGCGTAGCAATGGCCGTGGTCGCAACGATTGCTTCGATTACTGGAGTAGCGATTAAGTTGCTCTTGTAACCGGCACGCCGTCGGGCCTGCCAGAAACAAAAAACGCCGCTGACCCAAGGAAGGGAAAGCGGCGTTTTTGTCTGGGTGACCTGCCTTACAAAGGCTTGCCACGATTGCCATGCTGGCTGACAAACGCCTGCATCGCCTTCAAGTCATTCGGCAGCACCGTGCAGCGCTCTTCACGCTCGAACAGGTCGGTCAGATGCACCGGCAGTTCCAGCGCCTTGCCGACACCCGCCTTCTCCACCGCTTCCGGGAATTTCACTGGATGGGCGGTGCCGAGGATCACCATCGGGATATCCAGGCTGCGACGGCATTCGCGGGCGGCCTTGACCCCAATGGCGGTGTGCGGGTCGAGCAACTCGCCGGTCTGGGCGTAGACCTCGGCGATGGTTTCACAGGTCTGCGCGTCATCCACGGCCAGGGAGTCGAACAGCTTGCGGGTTTCGGTCCAGCGCTCTTCATCAACGCTGAAACCGCCGCCGCTCTTGAAGGTGTCCATCAAACCGGCGATGGCTGCGCCGTTGCGACCGTGCATGTCGAACAGCAGGCGTTCGAAGTTCGACGACACCATGATGTCCATGGACGGCGACAGGGTGGCGTGCAGGGTTTCCTTGACGTACTGGTTGCCGCTCATGAAGCGGTGCAGGATGTCGTTGCGGTTGGTGGCGACGATCAACTGGTTGATCGGCAGCCCCATGTTACGGGCCAGGTAGCCGGCGAAGATGTCGCCGAAATTGCCGGTCGGCACCGAGAACGATACCGAGCGCGCCGGGCCGCCCAACTGCAGCGAGGCGTGGAAGTAGTAGACGATCTGGGCCATGATCCGCGCCCAGTTGATCGAGTTCACCGCCACCAGGCGTGTGCCTTTGAGGAAGCCCTGGTCGGCGAAGCTGTTCTTGACCATTTCCTGGCAGTCATCGAAGTTGCCTTCGATGGCGATGTTATGGATGTTCTCACCGAAGATGGTGGTCATCTGGCGGCGCTGTACTTCCGACACACGCTTGTGCGGGTGCAGGATGAAGATGTCGACGTTTTCGCAGTGCTTGCAGCCTTCGATGGCGGCCGAACCGGTATCACCGGAGGTGGCGCCGATGATCACCACGCGCTCGCCGCGCTTCTCCAGCACGTAGTCCAGCAGACGACCCAGCAGTTGCAGGGCGAAGTCCTTGAACGCCAGGGTCGGGCCATGGAACAGCTCGAGCACCCATTCGTTGCCGTTGAGCTGGCGCAGAGGCGCGATGGCGCTGTGGGAAAACACGCCGTAGGTCTCTTCCAGAATCTTTTTGAAATCAGCATCGGGGATGCTGCCGGTGACGAATGGGCGCATCACCCGGAACGCCAGCTCGTGGTACGGCAGGCCGGCCCACGAAGCGATTTCTTCCTGGGTAAAGCGTGGCAGGTTTTCCGGCACGTACAGGCCGCCGTCGGTGGCAAGGCCTGCCAGCAAGACGTCTTCGAAATTCAGGGCCGGTGCCTGGCCGCGGGTGCTGATGTAACGCATGACTGGCTCCTCTAAAACATTCTCGAACAGAGGCCGCCGCACACACGGGGCCTCTGGAACAGATCGGTTAGTTCAGGTGTTCGACGCGAATCCGCACCACCGGGCCCACGACGCCTTGCAAGGCTTCCAGCGCGGTGATGGCATCGTTGATGTGCTGCTCGAGCACCCGGTGGGTCAGCAGGATCATCGGCACCTGGCCGTTCTGCTCCTCGACTTCCTTCTGCATGATCGACTCGATGTTGATACCGCGCTCCGACAGGATACTGGCCACCTGGGCCAACACGCCCGGGTGATCCTTGGCCTGGATGCGCAGGTAGTAGGCGCTTTCGCAGGCCTCGATCGGCAGGATCGGGTGGGCCGACAGCGAATCCGGCTGGAAGGCCAGGTGCGGCACGCGGTTTTCCGGGTCGCTGGTCATGGCGCGAACCACGTCCACCAGGTCGGCGATCACCGACGAAGCGGTCGGCTCCATGCCGGCACCGGCGCCGTAGAACAGGGTGGACCCGGCAGCGTCACCGTTGACCATCACGGCGTTCATCACGCCATTGACGTTGGCGATCAGGCGGTCGGCCGGGATCAGCGTCGGGTGCACACGCAACTCGATACCCGCCGGGGTGCTGCGCGCGACACCGAGGTGCTTGATGCGGTAGCCCAGGGCTTCGGCGTAGTTCACGTCGGCAGTGGTCAGCTTGGTGATGCCTTCGGTGTAGGCCTTGTCGAACTGCAGCGGGATACCAAAGGCGATGGACGCCAGGATGGTCAGCTTGTGCGCCGCGTCGATGCCTTCCACGTCGAATGTCGGGTCGGCTTCGGCGTACCCCAGGGCCTGGGCTTCGGCCAGTACGTCTTCGAAGGTACGGCCCTTCTCGCGCATTTCGGTGAGGATGAAGTTACCGGTGCCGTTGATGATGCCAGCCACCCAGTTGATGCGGTTGGCGGACAGGCCTTCACGGATCGCCTTGATCACCGGGATACCGCCGGCAACCGCGGCCTCGAACGCCACGATCACGCCCTTCTCGCGGGCCTTGGCGAAGATCTCGTTGCCGTGTACAGCGATCAGCGCCTTGTTGGCGGTGACCACGTGCTTGCCGTTTTCGATCGCCTTGAGCACCAGCTCACGAGCCACGGTGTAACCGCCCACCAGCTCGATGACGATATCGATTTCAGGGTTGGTGGCCACGGCGAAGACATCGTTGGTAATCGCAATACCGGTCGTTTGGAACTGAGGCTTTGGCGAACGCGTGGCAATTTGCGCCACTTCAATCCCGCGCCCTGCACGGCGGGAAATTTCTTCAGCATTACGCTGAAGTACGTTGAAGGTGCCGCCACCGACGGTCCCTAACCCACAGATGCCTACTTTGACCGGTTTCACTGAAGAACTCCCCATGAAACGGCCGACGCTAGGTCGGCCGTGGAAAACAGCCGCACAACTGCGGCTTTCAATTAATGGCCCGTCGACTTATCCACAGGCCATGATCGTCAAAGGTTCGACGATGCTGGTTTATTTGGCACCCAGCGCCAGTTTGGCAACTTGTGGTGCCGGCTGGTAGCCCGGAATCACCTGGCCGTCAGCCAAAACGATGGCCGGTGTACCGTTGACGCCGATGGACTGGCCCAGGGCAAATTGCTTCGACACCGGGTTGGCGCACTTGGCGGCCTTGATTTCCTTGCCATCGACCATCTTGTCCATGGCCGCTTTCTTATCGGCCGAGCACCATACGGCCTGCAACTGCTCGTCGCCCGGCGAACCCAGGCCCTGGCGCGGGAACGCTACGTAGCGGACTTCCACACCCAGCTTGTTCAGCGCAGGCACTTCGGCATGCAACTTATGGCAGTACGGGCACGTGGTGTCGGTAAACACGGTGATATGGGTCTTGGTCTCGCCGATGGCCGGGTAAACCACGGTTTCAGCCACCGGGATGCCGTTGATCAGCTTGGACACGCCCAGGCGCTCGGCTTTCTCGGTCAGGTTGACCGGCTTGCCGTCCTTGAGCTGGAACAGGTAGCCCTGGACGATGTACTGACCGTCTGCACTGGCGTACAGCACGCGGCTGCCCTTGAGCTTGACTTCATACAGGCCGGCCATCGGGCTGGCACTGATGCTTTCGATTGGGGTATCGAGCTGCAGGTTGGCCAGGCTCTTGCGGATGGTCTGCTCGGCAGCGTCATCGGCGACGGCAAAGGTGGAAACCAACGCAATGGCTGCGGCGGCAATAATCTGGGTCAAGCGCATGGAAACTCCTGAAGGCAGATGCAGGGACGGGTGCAGGCGCGCCAATACGGAAACACGAGTGCGGGCGGTCCCCTTTGCTAACCGGCAAAGCCTACCACAGTTGGGCCGCAGGGCAGCCCGTGGCGGCATAAATTGGCGCTTTTCAGCCTCGCGGGTGGTGCTTGGCATGCATATCCTGCAAGCGCGCACGCGCCACATGGGTGTAGATCTGGGTGGTGGATAAGTCGCTGTGCCCGAGCAGCATTTGCACCACGCGCAAATCCGCACCGTGGTTAAGCAAATGGGTGGCGAATGCATGGCGCAAGGTGTGGGGCGACAGGCTCTTGCCGATCCCCGCGACCTTGGCCTGGTGTTTGATGCGATGCCAGAACGTCTGGCGGGTCATCTGTTCGCCACGCTGGCTGGGAAACAGCACATCGCTGGGCCGCCCGCCCAGCAGCTCGCTGCGAGCATCGCGCATATAGCGCTCGACCCACACAATCGCCTCCTCCCCCATCGGCACCAGCCGTTCCTTGCTGCCCTTGCCCATTACCCGCAGCACCCCCTGGCGCAGATTGACTTGCTCCAGGGTCAGGCTGATCAGCTCCGTGACCCGCAGGCCACAGGCATACAACACTTCCAGCATGGCGCGGTCACGCTGGCCGATGGCTTCGCTGAGGTCGGGCGCAGCGAGCAAGGCATCGACGTCGGCTTCCGACAGGGATTTGGGCAAGGGCCTGCCCAGTTGCGGCATATCGATTTGCAGGGTCGGATCGAGGGCGATCAGTTTTTCCCTCAGCAAATAACGATAAAACCCACGCACACCGGAGAGAAATCGTGCAGTGGAACGGGGCTTGTAATTCTGTTCCAGGCGCCAGGCCAGATGATCGAGGATCAGCTCGCGACCGGCATTGATCAGTTCCAGGTTTTTTTCCTGCAGCCAGCCGTTGAACAGCGCCAGGTCGCTGCGGTAGGCCTGGCGGGTGTTATCTGACAGGCCTTTCTCCAGCCATAGGGCATCGAGGAAACGGTCGATCAGGGGGTGGTCGATGGCAGGCATAGGGACTCGAACAGAAAAGTGGCGGAATCAGGTAGATCCTATCCCGGACCTCAAATCGCGGGCACAAAAAAGCAGCCCGTAGGCTGCTTTTTTCTGCATCGGGAAGCTGGACTTAAGCCAGTTTTTCCTTGATGCGAGCTGCTTTACCGGACAGGTCACGCAGGTAGTACAGCTTGGCTTTACGTACGTCACCGCGACGCTTGACGGCCATGCTGTCGATTTGCGGGCTGTAGGTCTGGAAAGTACGCTCTACGCCAACACCGTTGGAGATTTTACGAACAGTGAAAGCACTGTTCACACCACGGTTACGCTTGGCGATTACCACGCCTTCGAACGCTTGCAGACGCGAACGGTCGCCTTCCTTCACTTTCACCTGAACGACAATGGTGTCGCCCGGGGCAAAGGTAGGGATCTCTTTGGTCATCTGCTCTGCTTCGAGTGCAAGGATGATTTTGTTAGTCATGCTGTGCTCCTAAGGTAAGTCAATGGACCTACCATCGATACGTTGTTAACTATCGTCCCGCGCGAGGATGTATTCCTCGAGCAGCTTCTTCTCTTCTCCAGAAAGCGAGCGGCTTTCCAGAAGATCGGCGCGTCGTTCATAGGTCCGACCAAGGGACTGCTGTAAACGCCAACGCCGGATGTGTGCGTGATTGCCACTTAGCAATACGTCGGGAACACGCTGATCCGCATACACCTCCGGTCGGGTGTAGTGCGGGCAATCCAGCAAACCGTCCGTGAAGGAATCTTCCTCCGCGGAGTCCGCATGCCCTAAAGCTCCAGGCAGCAGTCGTGTAACCGCATCTATCAGGACCATCGCCGGCAGCTCGCCGCCAGACAGGACATAGTCCCCAATCGACCACTCTTCATCGACATGAGCTTCAATAAACCGCTCGTCAATGCCTTCATAGCGACCGGCAATCAGGATCAGTGCTTCCTCATTCGCCAGTTCGCGGACCCCAGCCTGCTTCAGCTGACGGCCTTGAGGGGACAGGTAAATTACCTTCGCCTTCTCCCCGGCGGCTGCCTTGGCCTGAACCAACGCATCTTCCAGGGGCTTGATCTTCATCACCATGCCCGGGCCACCGCCAAATGGGCGATCGTCCACAGTGTGATGTCGATCCGTCGTGTAGTCTCGCGGGTTCCAACAGGTGAGCTGCAACAGCCCCTGCTTCACCGCCCGACTGGTGATGCCGTACTCGCTGATGGCGGAGAACATCTCGGGAAACAAACTGATCACTTCAATGCGCAAATTAGCCACGCTTAGAAGTCCGCGTCCCATTCCACCTTCATCTCGCCCGCCGCCAGGTCAACAGCCAACACGCATTGCTCGGTATAGGGCAACAGGCGTTCGCGATCATCCAGGCTGCCAGCGCAAGGCTTGACCACCATTACATCATTGGCGCCGGTTTCCAGAAGATGATCGATTTTCCCGAACAATTGCCCGAGTTGATCAATAACCTTCAGACCTTCCAGCTGGTACCAGTAGTACTCGCCGTCGGTCAATTCAGGGAACAGGTTGCGCGGCACGCAGATCTCATAACCGGCCAGAAGACGAGCTTCTTCACGATCATCAAGACCCTTGAGCTTCGCGACCAGGAACTTATCGCTCCCGCGTCCACTGACCAGCTCGACCTGTTTCACACTACCTTCGCGCTTGAGCGTCCAGGTCTTGTACTGCAACAGGTTTTCAGTCGGATCAGTAAAGGAATACACCTTCACTTCGCCGCGAACGCCATGAACAGAATAAATCTTGCCGATAACGATCAAATCATCAGCAACAGTTGGCGTCGCGTTCATATTGCTCAGGCTGCGGCCTTAGCCGAGTCCTTCAACAACTTGGCAACACGCTCAGACGGTTGTGCACCAACGCTCAGCCAGTAGGCTACGCGCTCTTGGTTCACGGACAGGCGGACTTCTTGACCACGAGCGATCGGGTTGAAGAAACCTACTTGTTCCTTGTGAGAGCCGTCACGTGGGTTGCGGCTGTCAGTTACGGTCAAGTGGTAAAACGGGCGCTTTTTGGAGCCGCCAAGGGCAAGACGGATTGTTAGCATGTGAACATCGTTCCTGTAGTCGGTGCTGCAAATCTAAATGCACAGCGGGCATAGGTGCCCGAAAGGCCGCATATTCTAAGGAATATCCGGACTTTTGCAAATGTCTTTTTCTGGCGCCTATCAGCGTGCCATTCAGATCTGCTAGAGAGCCGTCGGTTAAAACGGCAGGTCAGCCCCCGCCAACGGCGGGTTTGCTGGAGATCCCACATCCCTGTGGGTCGGAGCAGGAGTGAACTCCCGCTCGAATACTTTACATTTTCGGCATGCCGCCGCCGGGCAACATACCGCCCATGCCGCGCATCATCTTGGCCATTCCGCCCTTGGCGGAGAATTTCTTCATCATCTTCTGCATCTGCTTGTGCTGCTTGATCAAGCGCCCGATGTCCTGCACCTGGGTGCCGGAACCCATGGCGATCCGACGCTTGCGCGAACCGCTGATCAGCTCAGGGTCGCGGCGCTCGGCCGGGGTCATGGAGTTGATGATGGCTTCCATCTGCTTGAACTGCTTCTCTGCCGCGCCCTGGGCATTGCCCATTTGCGCCAGGTTCACGCCGCCGATGTTCGGCAGCTTGTCCATCAGGCCGCCGAGGCCGCCCATGTTCTTCATTTGTTGCAGCTGGTCGCGGAAGTCTTCGAGGTCGAAGCCTTTGCCCTTCTTCAACTTTTTCGCAAGCTTATCGGCTTTGTCCTTGTCGAGCGTCGCTTCGGCCTGCTCGATCAGGCTGAGCACGTCACCCATGCCGAGGATACGCGAGGCGATACGCTCAGGGTGGAACGGCTCGAGCGCTTCGCTCTTCTCGCCCATACCGATGAACTTGATCGGCTTGCCGGTGATGGCACGCACCGACAGCGCGGCACCGCCACGGGCGTCGCCGTCGACCTTGGTGAGGATCACGCCGGTCAGCGGCAGCGCGTCGCCGAAGGCCTTGGCGGTGTTGGCCGCATCCTGGCCGGTCATGGCATCGACCACGAACAGCGTCTCGACCGGGTTGATCGCGGCATGCAGCGCCTTGATCTCGCCCATCATCTCTTCATCGATGTGCAGGCGACCGGCGGTATCGACGATGACCACGTCGATGAACTTGAGCCTTGCTTCTTTAATAGCAGCGTTGGCGATGTCGACCGGCTTCTGGCTCAGGTCGGACGGGAAGAAGGTCACGCCCACTTCGCCCGCGAGCATTTCCAGCTGCTTGATGGCCGCCGGACGGTACACGTCGGCCGACACCACCATCACGGACTTCTTCTTGCGCTCTTTAAGGAAGCGCGCCAGCTTGCCGGCGGTGGTGGTCTTGCCCGCACCTTGCAGACCGGCCATCAGCACGACGGCCGGTGGCACGGCACTGAGGTTCAAATCTTCGTTGGCCGCGCCCATCAGGCTTTCGAGTTCGGCCTGGACGATCTTCACAAAGGCCTGGCCCGGGGTCAGGCTGCGGGACACTTCAGTGCCGACCGCGCGCTCCTTGACCGAGTTGACGAAGTCCTTGACCACAGGCAAGGCGACGTCGGCTTCCAGCAACGCCATGCGCACTTCGCGCAGGGTGTCTTTAATATTGTCCTCGGTCAGCTTGGCCTTGCCGGTTACATGGCGCAGCGTCTGCGAGAGACGGTCAGTCAGGTTTTCAAACATGCGCGATCCTTTCAGGCCCTATTCATCGAAATGCATTGGTAGACCGAGGTAATGGCGGCCCAGGCTGTGGTAAATCGCTATTAAACACAGCGTTCGGCGAGCCTGCGGCGTGGGCTGGTCGCGGATTATAGCGAAGACTGCGCCCATGCACACCCGCTGTCTGGCCCTGGAGTCTTTCGTGGAGCGCAGGTGTGTGCCAAACTCAGCGCCTTTCGGGCTTGTCTATCAGGATTTATGCTCCCCTTGTCACCCAGTTTGCTACCCAGCCTCGCCGCCGCCATCTTGTATGCCGCTGCGACCCTCTATCAGGGCTCTCGTCTGGCCCAAGGCGCCAAGGCGGACAAACGCCTGCTGGTCGGCCTTGGCGTCCTCGCCCTGCTGGCCCATGCCGCGAGCCTGTTCACCCACCTGATGACGCCGGTTGGCCTGGGCCTGGACTTCTTCAGCGCCGCCAGCCTGATCGCCGCGGCGGTGATTGCGCTGACGCTGATGGCCTGTTATCGGATTCCTGTCGAGAACCTGCTGGTCCTGCTCTTCCCATTGGGCGTACTGACGGTGCTGCTCGCGCAGTTCGCCCCCACCGGCACGGTGCAGGTGATCGATGAAGAGCCAGGCATCCTCGCTCATATCCTGCTGTCGATCCTGGCCTACGGCATGTTCACCATCGCGGTGTTCCAGGCCTTGCTCCTGCTGTTGCAGGACCACCAGCTCAAGCACAAGCACCCTTCCGGACTGATCAAGAACTTCCCGCCGCTGCAAACCATGGAAAGCCTGCTGTTCGGTTTCCTGTGGGCCGGCTGGACGCTGCTGTCGCTGTCGCTGATTTCCGGTTGGCTGTTCGTCGAAAACCTGTTTGCCCAGCACCTGGTGCACAAGACCCTGCTGGCGTGCCTGGCCTGGGTGGTGTTCAGCGTATTGCTGTGGGGCCGCAACCGCCTTGGCTGGCGCGGGCACAAGGCGATTCGCTGGACCCTGGCCGGTTTCTGCCTGCTGATGCTGGCCTATTTCGGCAGCAAGCTGGTTCGCGAATACATCCTGCATATCTGACGGGCAGCCAAAATGGACAACTTGCCCCTGGGGCCGATGCTCGCGGTAATCGCCTTGCTGGTGTTATGGGCGGCGCTGTTTACCGCCATCGAAGCCGCACAACAACACCTGCTGGCCTTGCGCCCCGGTACGCGCCAGGGCGACAAGGCTGCCGCCCGCCTGAGTTTCCCGCGCCACAGCCTGATCCTGTGCAACAGCCTGTGCCGTGCGGCCGTGGTCATCCTCTGCACCCTGCTGGCGATTTATGCCTGGGCACAGAACGGCCCGTGGCTCGGCTGGCTGATCTCCTGCGCCGTCCTGCTGATCCTGGCCGACTACCTGCCCCGCGCCCTGGCAACCCGGCATCCGCAAGCGGTGCTGGGCTTCGGCAACACGCTGCTGGGCGTGCCATTGAAAATCCTCTATCCCGCCGCCTGGCTGCTCAATGGCATCAGCCTGTTGCTGCTGCGCCCGTTTGCCCGCAAGCCCGGCGTGGTGAAAAACAGCGACGAGCCACAGCCCGACCACGACGATGAACCGCAACCCGAGGCCGACGACAGTCGTACCCCTGGCATGCCGGGCATCCACGCCCTGGACAACATCACCGTCAATGACATCCTGGTGCCCCGCAGCGAAGTGGACGGTATCAACCTGGATGACTCGATCGAAGAAATCATCGAGCAACTGCGCACCTCCCCGCGCACTCGCCTGCCGGTGTTCCACAGTGACATCAACCAGGTCGAGGCCGTACTGAACACCCGGCTGATCCAGCATCTGCTGCCGGACGCCAGCCTGACCAAGGAAGCCTTGCTCGAGGCCTCCTACGAACCCTACTTCGTCCCGGAAAGCACGCCCCTGCAACTGCAATTGCTGAACTTCCACAAGCAGCAGCGGCGCCTGGGCATGGTGGTGGATGAATACGGCGAAGTCCTGGGTATCGTCACCCTGGAAGATATTCTCGAAGAAATCGTCGGCGAATTCGAAAACGAGCAAAGTGCGGACAACCCGCATATCGAAGCGCAGCCCGATGGCCGCTATATCATCGACGGCGCCGCGTCGATCCGCGAATTGAACAAGAGCCTGGGCTGGCACCTGCCCAGCGACGGCCCCAAGACCCTCAACGGCCTGGTCACCGAGGCCCTGGAAACCATTCCGGATTGCGCGGTGTGCCTGAAGATCGGCCGCTACCGCCTGGAAATCCTCGAGACCGAGGATAACCGCGTCAGCAAGGTGCTGATCTGGCATACCAGCCACATGCCTGTGGCCGCATGACTTCCTGATAAACCGCAATCCAGTCACTTGTTGTAATTCCAAACCCCTTCCTATAATCCCTGCGGCTTACCCAAGCCCCCGCCCGACCGCGTGCTACCCGCACTCAGCGTGTCCAGGCACCGCTTTACCATGTCCGACCGGTGTTCGCTCCCATCCCGAGCCGCCCCGCGCACAACCCTGATCCAAGGGTGTTCGACCCAATAATAATCCGCGTCCAAACGCGCAATGACCGTCAGGGATACCGCCATGAGCACCACCTATAACGAGGCCGCGACCGCCGCCCCGACCAACTCGACCGCACGTGTCGCCACCGCGAGCATCGTCGGCACCGCCATCGAGTTCTACGACTTCTATATCTATGCCACGGCTGCCGCGCTGGTGATCGGGCCGGTGTTCTTTCCGCAGACTTCCGGTACCGCGCAGATGCTGGCGTCGTTCCTGACCTTCGGTATCGCCTTTATCGCCCGCCCTCTGGGCTCGGCGCTGTTCGGCCACTTCGGCGACCGCATCGGCCGCAAGTCGACCCTGGTGGCCTCGCTGCTGCTGATGGGCGTGTGCACCACGCTGATCGGCCTGCTGCCCGGTTATGACAGCATCGGTGCCTGGGCACCTATCCTGTTGTGTGTGCTGCGCTTCGGCCAAGGCCTGGGGCTAGGCGGGGAATGGGGCGGTGCAGCGTTGCTGGCCACCGAGAACGCACCGAAAGGCAAGCGCGCCTGGTTCGGCATGTTCCCGCAACTGGGCCCATCGATCGGGTTCCTGGCGGCCAACGGCTTGTTCCTGATCCTGGCGATGAGCCTGAATGACGAGCAGTTCCGCAGTTGGGGTTGGCGCATCCCGTTCATCCTCAGCGCAGCCTTGGTGATGGTCGGCCTGTATGCGCGCCTGAAGCTGCATGAAACCCCGGTGTTCGCCAATGCCGTGGCGAAGGAAGCCCCGGTGAAAGTGCCGCTGGTGGAGCTGTTCAGCCAGCATTGGTTGCCGGTCCTGCTGGGCGCCGCGTCGATGGTGGTGTGCTACGCGCTGTTCTACATCACCACGGCCTTTTCCCTGAGCTACGGCGTTTCGACCCTGGGCTACAGCCGCGAGACGTTCCTGGGGTTGCTGTGCTTTGCAGTGCTGTTCATGGGCCTGGCCACACCGTTGGCGGCCTTGGCCAGTGATCGCTACGGGCGCAAACCGGTGCTGATCGTCGGCGCGGTCCTGGCGATTCTGTCGGGCTTCACCATGGAGCCATTGCTGACCCACGGTTCGACCTGGGCCGTAGCGCTGTTTTTGGCCCTGGAGCTGTTCCTGATGGGGGTGACCTTCGCGCCGATGGGTGCGCTGTTGCCGGAATTGTTCCCGACCCGCGTGCGTTATACCGGGGCTTCGGCGGCGTATAACCTGGGTGGGATCGTGGGTGCTTCGGCCGCACCGTTCTTCGCAACCAAGCTGGTGGCGATGGGTGGGCTGAGTTATGTCGGTGGGTATGTGTCGGCGGCGGCGTTGCTCAGCTTGATTGCGGTGCTGTGCCTGAAAGAGACGCGGGATAATGATTTGAACAGGGTTGCCGGATAAACAGCTATCGGGGCAGGCCCCCTCCCACATTCGAGTGTGGGAGGGGGCTTGCTCCCGATGCTTTTAGAGCTCTACCACAACCGCTTGGGAAGCACGGGTCGCCTTGGCACGAGCCGCTTCAATCGACTCATCCCGCGCCAACGCCACGCCCATGCGGCGCTGGCCATTCACTTCCGGCTTGCCAAACAGACGCAACGCCGTGTCCGGCTCACTCAAGGCCGCGCCGAGGTTGGCGAATGCGGTCTGGGTCGACTGCCCTTCCACCAGAATCACCGCCGAAGCCGAAGGCCCGAACTGACGGATCAACGGGATCGGCAGGCCGAGGATGGCGCGCGCATGCAGGGCAAACTGTGACAGGTCCTGGGAAATCAGGGTCACCAGGCCGGTGTCATGGGGGCGCGGCGACACTTCGCTGAACCACACCTGATCGCCTTTGATGAACAGCTCCACGCCAAACAGGCCACGACCGCCCAACGCCTCGGTCACTGCCTTGGCCACGCGCTCGGACTCGGCCAGGGCAACCGGGCTCATGGCTTGCGGCTGCCAGGATTCCTGGTAGTCGCCCTTCTCCTGACGGTGGCCGACCGGCGCGCAGAAGGTGGTGCCGCCGATGTGACGCACGGTCAGCAGGGTGATTTCGTAGTCGAAGTCGATAAAGCCTTCGATGATCACCCGGCCTTTACCGGCACGCCCGCCTTCCTGGGCGTAGTCCCAGGCTTTCTGCACGTCGTCGACGCTGCGCAGCAGGCTCTGGCCCTTGCCCGACGAGCTCATCACCGGCTTGACCACGCAGGGGAAGCCCAGGTCCTGGACGGCCTTGCTGTAGTCTTCGAAGGTGTCGGCGAAGTGGTACGGCGAGGTCGGCAGGTCCAGCTCTTCGGCGGCCAGGCGACGGATGCCCTCACGGTTCATGGTCAGCGACGTGGCGCGGGCGGTCGGGATCACCGTGAAGCCTTCGGCCTCCAGCTCCACCAGGGTGGCGGTGGCGATGGCTTCGATTTCCGGCACGATGAAGTGCGGTTTTTCCGCTTCGATCACCGCACGCAGGGCGGCACCGTCGAGCATGTTGATCACATGGCTGCGATGGGCAACCTGCATGGCCGGCGCGTTGGCGTAGCGATCCACGGCAATCACTTCAACGCCCAGGCGTTGCAGTTCAATCACCACTTCCTTGCCCAGCTCACCGCAGCCACACAGCAAAACGCGGGTCGCGGTTGGCGACAATGGAGTTCCGATTCGGGTCATCTCAGGTCCTCAGGGGAGCGGATCATGGGGAGAAAGGCCGGCATTTTACATGAACTGTAAAAATTGGCCTCAGTTGGCGACGGCCCGCTTGCGGATGCGCCAGGCCATGATCAGCCACACCACCGTGACCCCGGCGAACTTCGACGCCAAGGCAATGCCCACCACGGCAGGGGTGAGCGCACCGATCAGGCCGAAGAAGATAAAGGTATCAAGGGGAATGCTCAGCGCCGAACTTATCCACAGGCGGTCGTGGAGCGGGCGCTTGGTGATGCTGAACACCAGCCAGTCGATGCACTCGGACACCGCGAATGCCGTGGCGCTGGCCAGGGCGATGGAGGGATCGGAGGTGATATACGACAATGCCAGCGCCGCCAGCATGGCGATGATCGCCCCATGGCCGAAGCGGGTCTGCACCATGTCGCGCAGGATAAACACCAGGCCGCCCCAAGCCGACCAGATGACGTCCAGGTGCGGGGCGGTGGAGAAGGCGAAGTTGATCAGCACGACGCTGCTGATGTAGGCGATCAGGAAGAGCATGGGGCGAGGGACCTGTGAACAAGGGGCACAGGGTACTTCACATTTGGAAATATGTCGTCTGGGCGGACCTCATCGGGGGCAAGCCCCCTCCCACACTTAACCGCGTTTAATCTGTAGGAATGCGGTCAAAATGTGGGAGGGGGCTTGCCCCCGATGGCGATCCATCAGGCTCCGGATTTACCAGAAGCCATAAACACCAACCCACCCGCCACCGCCCGCTCATGACACAAACCCAACACCACCCGGCGCTCGGCGTTGTCCATGCGGCTCCAACGCGTAATCTCATCCACGGTGCGCTGGCAGCCGGTGCAGATATCGTCATCATCCAGCGCACAAATACTCACGCAGGGCGAGGCAACAGGTCGTTCAACTGCACTCATTCTTCCTGCTCTGCCAGATCCCGCGCGTAACGCTGGGCATTATGCACATAGTGCGCAGCGCTGGCTTCCAGCATCCGCTTCTGTGCGTCGGTCAATTCACGCACCACTTTGCCCGGCGAGCCCATCACCAGGGAACCATCGGGGATTTCCTTGCCTTCACCGATCAACGAGTTGGCGCCGATGATGCAGTGCTTGCCGATCTTGGCGCCGTTGAGGATCACCGCATTGATACCGATCAGGCTGTAATCGTCGACCGTGCAGCCATGCAGCATGGCGTTATGGCCGATGGTCACGCCAGTGCCCAGGGTCAGCGGGTAGCCCATGTCGGTGTGCATCACGCTGCCGTCCTGCACGTTGCTGTTCTTGCCGATCAGGATCAGCTCGTTGTCGCCACGCAGCACCGCGTTGAACCAGACATTGGCGCCCTCCTCCAGCTTGACCTTGCCCACCAGCGTGGCATTCGGCGCCACCCAGCTGTGCGGATGGGTCTCGACGCGGGCATCGCCCAGACGGTATTTCATGCTGTTCCCTCACGGCTGGCCGTTCAAACGACGGCTTAGGTATTGATGAAGCTCTTGGGCGGCTGGTGCAGGCTGATCTGGGCGTCGTCATAAAGCAGGTTGATCAACTCGACGATCATGATTGCCGTCAGGCCCCAGATCTTGTATTCGCCGAAGCGATAACTGGGCACGTACCAACTGCGGCCCTGGTAATCGATGCGGTGGGTATGTTCGCGCGGGTCCTGTCGGAAAAAATCCAAAGGCACGCTGAAGACGGCGGCAATCTCGGCATCGTTGGCCAGGTATTCGACGTAGTCGGGGATCACCCCCACATAGGGCGTGACCCGGATGCCGTGCAGGGAGATCAACGGACTCAGCGGGCCGATGACCTCCACCAGGCCGGGGGGCAGGCCGATTTCTTCTTCGGCTTCACGCAGGGCGGTGAAGATCAGGTCCGGGTCTTCGGGGTCGCGGCGCCCGCCGGGAAAGGCCACTTCGCCACCATGGGTCGACAGGCCGCTGGCGCGCAGGGTCAGGATCAGCTCAGGTTCGTCACTGCGGGTAATCGGCACCAGCACCGCGGCCTCGGGGAAACGCCCGTCGGTTTCCAGCGTGTGGGGGGTGTGATTGCTTACCCGGCGAAGTAGCTCGTCCAGCATGAGTCATCTCGGTCTGTTGGCTACCTTGCATCATGCACCAAAGCCGCCGGGCGCCCAACCCCAAAACCCGGAGCATGTCGCTAAACGACAACTTGCAGGGCCCTGCCAGCCAAGCCAAGATAGACGCACTTTCCAGGAACCCCAGCATGAATTTCTGCAGCCAGTGCGGTAAACCGGTTACCCAGCGCATTCCCGAAGGCGACGCCCGCCTGCGTTTCGTGTGTGATCACTGCTCGACCATTCACTATCAGAACCCCAATATCGTCGCCGGCACCCTGCCGGTATGGGGCGATAAAGTGCTGCTGTGCCGCCGCGCCATCGAGCCGCGCCTGGGTTACTGGACCCTGCCCGCAGGCTTCATGGAGAACGGCGAGACCGTGGAACAGGCCGCCATGCGCGAAACCCTGGAAGAGGCCTGCGCCCGGGTGCGCAACCTGAGCCTCTACACCCTGATCGATGTGCCGCACATCAGCCAGGTGCATATCTTCTACCGCGCCGAACTGGTCGACCTGGACTTCGCCGCAGGCCCCGAAAGCCTCGAAGTGCAGCTGTTCGACGAGGCGGACATCCCTTGGTCCGAGCTGGCTTTCCGCACGGTCGGGCGTACCCTAGAATACTTTTTCGCTGACCGCCGCCAGCAGTCGTTCCCGGTGCGCAGCGAAGCCGTGCCACCTCTTTCCAAGCCCGCCCAATAACCATTCGGCAGCTCGTCGCCACAGGGATACCGTTTTAATGCGTTGGTTGCTTGCTCTGATCTGCCTGTCGTTCGCCACGCTTTCGCCGGCCTCTACCGTGGAAACCCTGGGCGGCAAGACGGTCGAAAAAGTCCTGGTGCTCAAGTCCGCCCACCAATTGCAGTTGATCAACGACGGCAAGCCCCTCAAGACCTATCGGATTTCCCTGGGCAAGAACCCCAAGGGCCACAAGCTGATCGAGGGCGACCGCCGCACGCCGGAAGGCCTGTACTGGATCGACTGGCGCAAGACCAGCGACCGCTACTACCTGTCCATGCACATCTCCTACCCGAATATCAGCGATGCCGCCCGCGCCCGCCGCGAAGGGGTGAAGCCCGGCAGCATGATCATGATCCACGGCACGCCCGACACCGAAGAGTACCCGGAGCAGTGGTTCCACACCCTGGACTGGACCGACGGCTGCATCGGCATGCGCAACGTCGACATGCGCGAAGTCTGGAACCTGGTCAAGGACGGCACGCTGATCGAGATCCGCCCGTAAATCTTCGACCGTTCGTAATTTAATTAAAAATATTTCCCTCCCCCTCCCACGCCTGCCGGTGAATACCAGTTCACCGCGCAGGCTGCGCATTTCTGCGCGCGATAAAGACCTCTCTAATACCACTTGATACCAGGCACCATTAAGGCGCCCTGAAACCGGTACTTGCACCGTTTTAGCGGCATTGACATGGTATTTAAGTGGTATTAGCTTCCGGCCAATACCGGGCGACAACACTCCAATAACCGCATCGGAAACTTCATAGATGAACCCCATCCTGACGCTGCGTCCCGACGACAAGCAATCCACGCCGCTGTACCTGCAATTGGCCCGCAACCTCGAAGCGGCGATCCATGCCGGCCAGTGGAAATCCGAACAGGCCCTGCCCTCGGAGCGCGCCCTCAGCGAACAGCTGAGCATTTCGCGGGTCACCGCCCGTAAAGCGTTGGAAGTGTTATTCGCCCAAGGCCTGATCCGCCGCAGCCAGGGCTCCGGCACCTTTATCACGCCACGCCTGGAACAGCCGCTGTCGCGCTTGTCGGGGTTCAGCGAGATGTTGCGCCTCAAGGGCTTTGTGCCCAGCTCCCAATGGCTCGAGCGCGAGATCACCCCGCCGACCCACGAAGAACTGATCCGCCTGTGCCTGTCGCCGACCGACAAGGTGGCGCGTCTCAAACGCCTGCGTAAGGCCGATGACACCGTGATGGCCATCGAGATGACCGCCATGCCCGCCTCGGTACTGCCGCAGCCGCAAGCCATCGGCCATTCGCTGTACGAATACCTGGAAGGCATCGGCAAACCTATCGTTCGCGCCCTGCAACACATCCAGGCGATCAACGCCTCGAACGAATTCGCCCGGCTGGTGGGTATCGCCCCCGGCACCGCCATGCTGCTGATGACCCGGGTCGGCTACACCGCCGACAACACGCCGATCGAAATCACCGACACCTACTGCCGCAACGACTACTACGACTTTGTCGCAGAGCTTCGCCGTTATGACTTTGCCGCCGAGTTGCGGCCTTAGAGAACTGCCCATGTCCGAAGACAATATCCTCACGCCCCACGGCTGGATGCGCGGCCGCCTGGTGCACCAGCACGGCAAGGTCATCGCCATCGAGGGCGAACCTTGCGACCCGGCTGAAAACGACTTGCCCTACCTGCTGCCGGGTTTTATCGACCTGCACGTCCACGGCGGCGGCGGTAAAGACATCATGGAAGGCGCCGACGCGTTCGAGACCATCACCCGCACCCATGTGCGTTTTGGTACGACGTCGCTGTTGGCCACCACCATGACCGCGCCGGTGGACGAAATCTCCAGCGTGCTCGGCCAACTCGGGCGCTTCTGCGAGCAGCGTCCTACGGGCAGCGCCCGGGTACTCGGCGTGCACCTGGAAGGCCCCTACATCAACCCGGGAAAACTCGGCGCGCAGCCCAACTTCGCCCACACCGCCTTGATGGCCGAAGTCGAAGCCTACCTGCGCCTGGCGCCGATCCGGGTGATCACCATCGCCCCGGAAATCGCCGGCCACGACGCCCTGATCCGCGCCCTCAGCGAACGCGGCGTGCGCATGCAGATCGGCCACACCCTGGGCAGCTATGAAGAAGGCGTCGCCGCCCTCGCCGCCGGCGCCACCAGCTTCACCCATTTGTACAACGCCATGAGCCCGTTGCATCACCGCGAACCCGGCATCGTCGGCGCGGCACTGGCCCACGCCAAGTACGCCGAGCTGATCCCGGACCTGCTCCACGTGCACCCCGGCGCCATGCGCGTGGCCCTGCGCGCGATCCCGTGCCTGTACTGCGTCACCGACTCCACCGCCGCCGCCGGCATGCCCGACGGCGAGTACAAGCTGGGCAGCCACACCGTGACCAAATGCCTGGGCGGCGTGCGCCTGGCCGACGGCACCCTGGCCGGCAGCACCCTGACCATGGATCAGGCGCTGCGCAACCTGGTGAAGATCGGCCTGCCCATCAGCGAAGCCTCACAACGTCTGTCGCAATTTCCGGCGGACTACCTGGGCCTGGAACAACGCGGTCGCCTGCAACCCGGCAGCTTTGCCGACTGCGTGCGCCTGGACCGCTCCCTGCACCTCACCGACGTCATGGTCGAAGGAGAAACCATTGTCTTCAAAAATGCTTGAAGAGGCCTTGGCCTCCGGTGACGCCGTCGCGGCGCAACTGCAACGCCTGGGCCCACGGCTGGAAGAAGTCGCCGGCCGCCTGCGCCGCCAGCCGCCGCAAGTGGCGATGACCATTGCGCGGGGCAGCTCGGACCACGCCGCCAGCTACTTCGCCTACCTGGCCATGCAGCATGTCGGCATCCCGGTGGCGTCGTTGCCGATGTCGGTGGTGACCTTGTTGCAAGCACCCATGAAAGTCAGCGGCCAGGTAGCGTTCGGTTTCTCCCAGTCGGGGCAGAGCCCGGACCTGGTCAACAGCCTGCGCCTGTTGCGCAAGCGTGGCGCCTTGAGCATCTCGCTGGTCAACGCCGAAGACTCGCCGCTGGAAGCCGCCTGCGAATTCCATGTGCCCCTGTGCGCCGGGCCGGAACTCAGCGTGGCCGCGACCAAGAGCTTTATCGCCACCCTCAGCGCCAGCGCGCTGTTGATCGGCCACTGGAACCAGGAGCCCGACTTGCTGCAAGCCTGCCAGGCCCTGCCCGAAGGCCTGCGTGAAGCCGCCAGGCAGGACTGGACCCACGCAATCGAGGCGCTGCGCGGCTGCCAGCAACTCATGGTGATCGGCCGGGGCGCCGGTTTTGCCATCGCCCAGGAAGCGGCGCTCAAGCTCAAGGAAACCTCGGCGATCCAGGCCGAAGCCTTCAGCAGCGCCGAGGTGCGCCACGGGCCGATGGCCTTGATCGGCGCGGACTACCCGCTGCTGGTCTTCGCACCACGGGGTGCCGAGCAAGCCGGCCTGTTGAGCCTGGCCGCCGATATGCGCCAACGCGGTGCCCGCGTGCTGCTCGCAGCACCGGACGATATCGCCGAACGCGACCTGACCCTGAGCCGCGCCGAACACCCGAGCCTGGACCCGATCCTGGCGATCCAGAGTTTCTATGTCATGGCGGCCGGCCTGTCCGTCGCCCGAGGCCTGGACCCGGACCAGCCGCGCCACCTGAGCAAAGTTACCCGCACTCACTGAGTCGCGCTTTCCTGATGAGTACCGTGCCCATGCCCAACAACAATAATGAACTGACCCTCAACGCCCCCCTCAGCGGGCCGTTACTGGCCCTGGGCAACGTGCCTGACGACGTGTTCGCCAGCGGCGCCCTGGGCGACGGCATGGCTATCGACCCGCTCAACGATTGCCTGCATGCGCCGTGCGATGGTGTGGTCATCCATGTCGCCCGCACCGGCCACGCCTTGACGATACGCGCCGACAACGGCGCCGAAGTGTTGCTGCACATCGGCATCGACACGGTCGAATTGAACGGCGAAGGGTTTGCCCTGCTGGTCAAGAACGGCGCCCGGGTCAGCAATGGCCAGGCGCTGGTGCGCTTTGACCTGGACCGTATCGCCCGCCAGTGCAAAAGCCTGGTCAGCCTGATCATCCTCACCAATGGCGAACACTTTGAACTGCGCCCGCTGGCCGCGAAAACCGTCAGGCTGGGCGACCCCCTGGTGCAGGTTGTGCCGCGTGCGAACGCAGCGCAGCAAGCGGCGGTGGATAACGCCGTCGCCGAAGCCAGCGCCAGCGTGCGCGTGACTCACCGTGGCGGCCTGCACGCGCGGCCGGCGGCGTTGATCCGCAAGACCGCCCAGGGTTTCAGCAGCCAGGCGCAGGTGCACTTCGGCGCCAGGTCGGCCGCCTGCGACAGCCTGATTGGCCTGATGGGGCTGGGCATTGGCGAAGGCGACGAGGTGCGCGTGAGCTGTCGCGGCAAGGACGCCGAGGCCGCGCTGCAGGCGCTGGTCGCGGCCTTGTCCGCCGCCGTCAAGGCAGAACACCACGCACCGGTCGTCGCCATGCCGCGCCGGGCAACGACGGAAGTTGATGTGTTGCAGGGCGTGTGCGCGGCACCGGGCCTGGTCTGCGGGCCGTTGTTTCGGCTGGCCGGTATCGAGTTGCCGTCGGACCCCGGCCATCACGTCACTGACGAACAACTGCAACGCCTGGACGCAGCCCTGGAGCAGGTGCGCGGTGAAATCCGCAGCACCCTGGACCAGGCGCGCCAACGCAAGGCCGTCGAAGAAGAAGAGATCTTCGCCGCCCACCTGGCCCTGCTCGAAGACCCCGCCCTGCTGGAAGCCGCCGCCGACGCCATCGAACACGGCAGCGCCGCGACCCACGCCTGGCGCGATGCGATCCAGGCGCAGTGCGCGGTATTGCTGGCCCTGGGCAAGCCGCTGTTCGCCGAACGCGCCAACGACCTGCGCGACCTGCAGCAACGGGTCCTGCGCGCACTGTTGGGTGAAGCCTGGCATTTCGAATTGCCTGCGGGAGCGATTGTCAGCGCCCATGAACTGACTCCTTCGGATTTGCTGCACCTGAGTGCGCAACAGGCTGCCGGGATCTGCATGGCCGAAGGCGGCGCCACGTCCCATGTCGCCATCCTGGCACGGGGCAAAGGCTTGCCATGTGTCGTCGCGTTGGGCGCTGAGGTACTCGATGTGCCGCACGGCCAGCGCGTGGTGCTCGACGCCGGCAACGGCCGCCTGGAACTGGCCCCCAGCGAGGCGCGTCATGCCGAAGTCCACCGGATCCGCGACGCGCAGACACTGCGTCGTCGGCAGCAACAGGCCCAGGCCCAACAACCGGCGCAAACCCGCGATGGCGTGAACATCGAAGTGGCCGCCAATGTCGCCTCCAGCGCCGAGGCCCAGGTGGCCTTTGAAAACGGCGCCGACGGCGTCGGCCTGCTGCGCACCGAGTTCCTCTTCGTCGACCGCCGCACCGCGCCAGATGAACAGGAACAATGCCACGCTTATCAAGCCGTGCTGGACGCCATGGGCGACAAGTCGGTGATCATCCGCACCATCGATGTCGGTGGCGACAAGCAGCTCGACTACCTGCCGCTGCCCGCCGAAGCCAACCCGGTGTTGGGCCTGCGCGGCATCCGCATGGCCCAGGTACGTCCAGAACTGCTCGACCAGCAACTGCGGGCGCTGCTGCAAGTCTCCCCGTTGGCGCGCTGCCGCATCCTGCTGCCGATGGTCAGCGAAGTCGACGAACTGCTGCAGATTCGCCAGCGCCTGGATGAGTTGAGTGCAGAGCTGGAACTGAGCCAACGCCCCGAGCTGGGGGTGATGATCGAAGTGCCCGCTGCGGCGCTGATGGCCGAACAATTGGCCGAGCACGCGGACTTCCTGTCCATCGGCACCAACGACCTGTCCCAGTACACCCTGGCCATGGACCGCGACCATGCGGGCCTCGCCGCGCGTGTCGATGCCCTGCACCCGGCGCTGTTGCGGCTGATCGCCCAGACCTGCGCCGGCGCGGCGAAACACGGACGTTGGGTCGGCGTGTGCGGCGCCCTGGCGTCCGACCCGTTGGCCACGCCGGTGTTGATCGGCCTGGGAGTCAGCGAACTGTCGGTGAGCCCGCCGCAGATCGCAGAAATCAAGGACCGCGTCCGTCACCTGGACGCGGCGCAATGCCGGCAACTGAGCCTTGGCCTGCTTGACCTGAGCAGCGCCAGGGCGGTTCGCCAAGCCTGTCAACACCACTGGCCGCTGAGCTGACAACAACAAGAAAAAGGAGACCCGCCATGCACCAATTACTCATCGAAGGCCTGCAACGCCTGGGCCGCGCGCTGATGCTGCCCATCGCCATCCTGCCGATTGCCGGCCTGCTGCTGCGATTGGGTGACACCGACCTGTTGAACATCGCGGTGATGCACGACGCCGGGCAGGCGATTTTCGCCAACCTGGCACTGATCTTCGCCATCGGCATCGCCGTGGGCTTTGCCCGTGACAATAACGGCACGGCGGGACTGGCCGGGGCGATTGGTTACCTGGTGATGATCTCCACCCTCAAGGTGATGGACAGCAGCATCAACATGGGCATGCTCGCCGGTATCGCCAGCGGCCTGATGGCCGGTGCGCTGTATAACCGCTTCAAGGACATCAAGCTGCCGGAATACCTGGCGTTCTTCGGCGGGCGGCGGTTTGTGCCGATTGTCACCGGGTTCTCGGCCGTTGCATTGGGAGTGATCTTTGGCCTGATCTGGCCGCCGATCCAGCACGGTATCAACAGCTTCGGCGTATTGCTGATGGAGAGCGGCAGCTTCGGCGCGTTCGTATTTGGCGTGTTCAACCGCCTGCTGATCGTCACCGGTTTGCACCATATCCTCAACAATATGGCGTGGTTTGTGTTCGGTACCTTCACCGACCCCGTCACCGGTGCCGTCGTCACCGGCGACCTGACCCGCTATTTTGCCGGCGACCCCAAAGGCGGCCAGTTCATGACCGGCATGTTCCCGGTGATGCTGTTCGGCCTGCCCGCCGCCTGCCTGGCGATGTACCGCAACGCCCTGCCGGAGCGGCGCAAGGTGATGGGCGGGATTTTCCTGTCGATGGCCCTGACGTCGTTCCTCACCGGGGTGACCGAGCCGATCGAATTCGCCTTCATGTTCCTCGCGCCGTTCCTGTACCTGATCCATGCACTGCTCACCGGCCTGTCGATGGCGGTGACCAATCTGCTGAATATCCACCTGGGCTTTACCTTCTCCGGTGGGTTTATCGACATGGTGCTGGGCTGGGGCAAATCCACCAATGGCTGGCTGGTAGTCCCGGTGGGCCTGGCATACGCGGCGATCTACTACAGCGTGTTCAGCTACTGCATCCGCCGCTTCAACCTGAAGACCCCGGGCCGTGAGGATATCCAGGTGGCACAGGCTGAAGCGATGACTGATAACCAGCGCGCCACGGCTTATATCCGGGCCTTGGGCGGTGCGGCCAATTTGCTCAGTGTGGGCGCCTGCACCACGCGCCTGCGGTTGGACATGGTCGACCGCAACAAGGCCATGGATGCCGAGTTGAAAGCCCTGGGCGCCATGGCCGTGGTTCGCCCCGGCAATGGCGGCAGTTTGCAGGTGGTGGTCGGGCCGCTGGCGGACAGCATTGCCGATGAGATTCGGTTGGCGATGCCAGGGTTTGCGGCCCTCGCTCCCGTAATGCCTGCGCCTGTGGATAAGCCGGCTGCGGTGAATGTGCAGGAAGCCGAACAATGGCTGGCCGCACTGGGCGGTCGAGGCAATGTGCGCCAGCTGGAAGCGGTGGCGATGACCCGGCTGCGAGTGGAGTTGGGCGATGATTCGGTGGTGTCCGAAGCGCAACTGACGGCGTTGGGTTGCCAGGGTGTGAGCCAGCTGGATAGCGGGGTCTGGCACCTAGTGATGGGTGACCAGGCGTCGGGGTTGGGAGAAGCATTGGAGCGCTTGGTTGGTGGTCGTGAGGTAGGCGCCGGGGTATAGAACTGCGGTGACAGTACTGGCCAATCGCGAGCAAGCCCGCTCCCACATTTTGATCGTATTGCCAAGTCGGGCACCGATCAAAATGTGGGAGCGGGCTTGCTCGCGAATGGGCCTCATCGGCGCCGCATTACTGCTGCGCAGGCACCTCGGATAAATCCAGCACTCGATCCACCATCAACTGGATCCCCTCCACCATCCGATGAATCCCCAGCACCGCATCACGCTGCGAGCCGTCGATATCAAACGCCAGATGGGCCGCCAGCGCCTGCACGGACGCCAGGTCCTGGGATGCATTGGCAAGCAAGGTTTCGCTGTTCAGATGGGGAAGTACGGTGAAGAGTTGGTCGGTGGGTTGAGAGGCGGATGGGGGATTTTGACTGTCTTTGATCATGGTAAACCTCTGGTGTGAAGTAAGCGCTACCAGCATCACTTGCAGTTGATGGGTGGCAGCTGTGTGCAGGCCTGCAAGACCGAGAATCACCAGTAAATCTCGGTAGACCCGAAGGTCTCCCGCACACAGCCACCATAGGATGACCATGAAAAAGCGCCGCAATTATAAAGGCGCTTGTGACTAACTGGTGAGGTTTCGGCGGGCTTGCAGTCCCGGTCGCTGAATAAGCAGCGACTGGCGAAGGTTAGTGAGGTGAGTTCCTAGGGACAACCTGAAAGGGTTGTAGGAAACATGCAGGTCGCAGTCGGGTAGATTCATTCCCACCAATCAAAAAACTACTTATCTACCTCCCTGCCAATGGCCCGCCTGCGCATGCTCAAGGTTCTTACCCCCGCATGGAGAGCGTACCTGTGAGCACAACATCCCAGACCTTTGAAGGTATCAAAGGCCACCTCAATCAGATCGGGCACCACCTGCTCCAGATCGAAAAGCCGCTGGTGCCCGAACACACACCGTCTACCGAACTGGCCTACCTGGAAAAAACCAACGGCATCCTGAAGCGTTACCGCCAGCAGTTCCTGGCCAAGAGCCGCGCGCTCTATCAGGACATCACCCAGGGCGATCTGCTCACTCGAGTCGAAGCACTCAAGTCCAGCTTGAATACCTATCTGCTGGCACTCGATCGCAACGAGCAAATCGACGGCAAGCCGCGCAAATCCTTCATGACCTTTGAAGCCGGCTACACCGCCCTGGCCAATGAAACGGCGGTCAGTACCCAGGACCGCCTGCTGCATCCGCAGCAACAGGCCATGCTTGCGCGTGTACCGCTGGGCGCCACGTTGCGCCCAGGCCTGTATGCGCTGAGCTTTCGTTACCAGGAGCGGACGGTGGAGCTGGCCGGCGCCTTTGTGCTGACTGAAACGTCCCGCCCCGTGGTCACCGACCTGAGCGCTGTGCCGGTAGGGGAAGTGATGCTGTTCACGCCTTCGCGCGGGATCGAGGCATTCGGCTCGCTGACACAACTCAATACGCACGTGCTCCAGGGCCTGGAGGATGCCGGGCAGCGACGCGACTTCATGGCACTGTTGCCCGTGCGTTATCGCGATGTGACGCCCGGTGCCATCTGGCCGCTGCAACTGACGCCGATCACCGACAAACCGCTGTTCGAACACACCTACAACGCCCTGCTCGACAAGCGCACCGAGGACATCGAGCGCGCCTTGAGCCTGGTAGACAATCCGGCCCACGAGGCCGCTGTGCTGATCGACGCCCTGGACCAGGCCATCGCGGCGGCCTTGCCGGACTTAGAAGCACGTCTGCAATGGCGCAGCCGACGCCTGCTGGAGCGTCACCTGCGCCACAGCGCACCGGACTGGTATCGCAGCGCCAGCGAACCGCGGCGGGCCGCGCTCGCCGCTCACCTGGCGAGCTATAACGCGGCGCGCCAGGATCTGCTCGACGTGCTGGGCCCGGTCGCTACCCCTGAGGCCCTGGCCCGCTATCGACTGCTTGAACGCTTGAGCGATGAGCTGGACATCCACGACCTGGCGCCGGAACACCTGCTGGTCAACACCCGGCGCTACGTCGACCCCATCGGTGAATACGAACACGACCGCAATCTGGTTGACCTGGCCCTGCGCGGGCTGCAGGCCGGTGATGCCGAGCCGGGTTCGGACTTCCTGAACAAAACCACGCTGACCTACCACGAGGCACCGCTGCCGCCGGCCTATCAGGACCTGACCCCCGCCTGGCTGGCACAGGTATTGACCACCCTGCAGCCGCGTATCGAGTTCGGTGAGTTGCAACAGCAGATGCATGCCAAGCCTGCGCTCAGCCGCGCGATCGAACAGATGCTCGACCAGCGGATCAACGCGCTGGCCTATACCGCCATGCTCCAGGGTCATCTCAGTGAAGAGGACTTTCAGTTGGTGCAGAATCTGCGCCAGGGCACCGACGCGCGCCTGAGCGCCGCCACCCTGTCACTGCATGCGGCCCAGTTGCAGGACATATGGGTATTGCGCCAAACCGACGCCAGCGGCACGGTCACCCGCCTGCTGCTGTGCACGCCCGAGGCACCACGGGAGCAGCAATTCCAGGCCTTCGACACTGAGCTTGCGTGCCAGCAGCACATCCTCGGCTGGAGCCTGGACAACGGTGAAAAACATCCGCCTGGCACCCTGACCGACTACCTGATCAAGCGGGTCGCCCTGCGTTTTCGCGCAGCGATGAAGCGGGTGTTGAGCGGCTTGAGCTTCAAGGTTCAAGACCGCGAGTACCAAGAGATCAGCTTTGGCAACGTCGGCAGCCATGCCGACTGCCTCAAGGCCATGTCCGCCCATGTGCTGGCGAGCCGCGTCGACGACTACGAGTTCAGCACCCCGAACTGGTACCGCTCCACCCACGCCGACAACCGCCGCAAGCTGTTGAAACTGGCCGAGGACAGCGAAGGCGCGTTGCTCACCTACCAGGACTTTCCGCTGTCTGACGCGCAGTTTCCCAGCTTCGCCGACTACCTGCATGAACAGGCAAAAAAACGCCTGAACCTGCTGCTGGGACGGCCTCAGAACGATGTCGACCCCGACACCGTCTGGGCATTTTCACCGCCGGCGCTGCTCGGTTCATTGACCCCGCCGCCCCTGACCTACACCCAGCTGTACCGCGACGGTTATGCCGACGGTGTGGGGTTCCTCGACGAGAAGTTCTCCCGCGCCGCCCAATTCAAAGGCCCCAAGGGGATTGACCTGAGCGCGTTGACCGCGGAAAAAGTCGCCCGCTCAGTCACCGGCACCTGGGTCGGCGCGCGCTACATCAGCGAGGTGCGGACCCGATTGCTGAATGTCGGCAGCGCGGACTATGACCTGCGGCGCAATGCAACGCTGAGCATCACCCAGCGCCAGATGCAGAACGCCGCCCTGGAGTGCCGGCTCGAGGGCCACATCGCCGGGGTCGATTGGACCTGGCTGGAACGCAGTATCGCCAGCATGGATGAAACGGCCACCGACACACGCGGCACCTACGCCATTCATCGCCTGCTGATCAATGGCGAATGGGTGATGGGCACTTTCCTCTTCAGCCATGCTGATTTTCCGACGCTGCTCTACACCCCCAACGCACCGGATGGCATCAGCTTTCGCGAGGCCAGGCAGTTCAACTACCTGTTGAAAAAGGTGCCCGGCATGGTCGCCTATTTCACCCTGCGGGTCGGCGCCCAATCCCAGGCCAACGTGCGCACCTTTCTGGAGACCGCCAAGGCGCAGTTGCCCGAGGACCTGAACAAAACCGACACCAGCCCGGCACGCTATGACGCAACCCGCGCCCAGCCGCCCCTGCTGGATCTGCGTCGGGCGCTGTACGACATGAAGCTGCAGCGCAGGATCGACGACGTTGAAGGCACCACGGCCAATCGCACCCAGATGATCACGGGCATCCTCTGGACCTGCGTGGAATGGGTCACCGCCATTGCTACCGCACCGTTTCCCATCGTCAGCCTGAGCCTGGGCATGCTGCTGGCGTTCAAGGACGGCATGCTGGCCCTGAACGCCTATCAACAAGGCGACACGAGCGCCGCCGTGGCACACCTGATCGGTTATGTACTGAACAGCGCCGGCGCGGCATTCACCGACCTGCGTCCGGCATTGGTTTCCCTTAAACAGCTGGCAACACCGGCCCTGCGCGAGGCCGCCCAGAGCGCCACCGCGGCCAGCGAGGCCCTGAAACTGGTGCATCCCCTGCAACCCCCGGCACTGGCGCCGGCAGACATGCAGGCGGTGTTGTTCGATGGCGAGTTGCTTTGGGCGAAGAACACCCCGGACCCGATCGGACGTTATTTGTTGTACCGACTCGATCCGCCTACCGGCAAACTGATCTCCACGACTCGCGTGGCCGCGCCCGATGCACAAGGCGTCTGGCGCCGCACCGGCGTCACCGGTGGCGCGCCCAAGTATGAAAAATTGCCCGACACACCGGAGCCGCTCAAGCCTTATGAGATGCCGGCAAAGTACGCCAACAAACTGGAACTGGTGCTCGACCCGGATGTGCGCACCGGGATACTGCTGCGGTCGGAGTGGGATTTCGGCTCGCAAGACGTGATCCTGGGAAGCGCCGCCATTGAACTCAAATCCCTTCGCACCGCTTACCTGCAACAGGCCGAACGCCTGGCCACCGACGCCCAGGACTTTTTCAAGACCCTTGACCCGTTGCCGGCCCGCGCCGAGCTTCCGGCCCTGGACGCCAGCACGTCGTTTGCACAACTGATCGCCAGCGATGCCTTCAGCGGTAACAAGAACCTGGTCATTGGCGCGGTGCCCGGCTCCATTGCCAGTAAACAGCTGCTGGTCACACACATGGACGCGTTGATCAGCAAGGGTTTCAAACACCTTTATATCGAGTACCTGCCCGGTGATGTGTTTCGTCCAAAACTGGAGAAGCTCAACAGCGGAAAATCCTGGCAGCACATCGAGCGGCACCTGAAGACCGTCGACAAAGCCTTTGGCTTGGCCGACAACGCCGAGTACTCCTACGTCGCCCTGGTACGCAAGGCTCAGGAAAAGGGCGTGAAGATCAAGGCCCTGGATGCCTCAACCTCGTACTTGCTGGACGACGCCCTGCAAATGGGCGACACCCCACCGACGACGCCACGCGGCAACAGCATCAGAAACTATTACTCCCACAAAGCCATTCAGGCCGATGCCCTCGACGAGCAGGATGAACGCTGGGTGGCCCTGGTGGATCATTCCCGGCTGCGTACTTTCGAGCAAACGCCTGGCCTGGCGGACCTGCAGGACGCGGTCGCACTGCGCGTGGTGGATGTGGGTACGGACCAACCCGTGGGCGTGTGGATCGACACCCCCTTGGCGGGTGAAGCGCTGGCCAGAGGCGATTACCAATTGGCCATGCGCACCCCGTACAAAGCCCCCGAACCGGCAGCATCGCCCAGTACTGCGCCTGCGGCCGCCGCGCATTACAGCGAGTACGACATTGCCGTCCCGCTCCGGGATAGCATCGTCCGACAGACCAGCACACGGCATGGCCTGGACACGCGCTACTTCCCGCAGAATCCGGAGCATCAGGAAGCCTTCAGGGCGTTTGTGGATACCCGCGCGCGCCTGAGTGCGGATGCCGACACGTACCTGGCCAGCCACGTGCCGCCAGCCCGGCCCGAGCCATCCGTCCTGGGCCTGCCGAACACCCCCGAGGCATTGCTGGAGAAAATCCGTCACAGCGAGTTTTCGGGGCTGGTGATCGGTGAAGGGCATAACGCGCAATCGAGCAAACGCTTGCTGCGCGACTACCTGGGAACCCTCAAGGATCTGGAGTTCAAGACGCTGTACGTGGAGCATCTGCTGACCGATATGCACCAGCACGAGCTGGATTTATTTGTGCAGACACAACGGCTGCCGGACAACCTCAAGCGCTACCTCACCCAGCTGGATCGGGGCCATATGCCGGGCTACAAAGGCAGCGATACCTACACCGAAGTGATCCAGATCGCGGCAAGGCACGGCATGCGCATTCGCGCCCTGGACTGCACCGCCAGTTACCACATCAAGGGGTTGGGGGACGCGGATGTCTCACGCAACCAGCTGTTCAGTTACTTCGCCTCCAAGGTCATCGACGCCGACCAGGCCGCACACGGGCCCCACAAGTGGGTGGCCTTCGTGGGCAGCGCGCACACCAACACCCACCTGAGCGTGCCTGGCCTCGCGGAACTCCAGGGCGCGGTCAGCCTGCATGTGCGGGACACCGCCCCGGCCCTGGCCCGGAACATTCGAGCGGGGGCCTGGGAGACCGTTTCCGAAGGCATCAGCCCTTACACCAGGGCCTTGCGCAGCGACTTGATCCTCGACGCCGGGGTTGCCGGCACCAAAGCCCCGGCGCCCTTCGTAGCGGTGGACAGGACACGCCTGAGCCGGCCCGGCCTGTTCCTGATCGAACGCCCGTCGCCCTCGCAGAACATCCTGCTGCATCGTTCGCGCACCGGGGAAATCGTGTCGACGCCGATCAAGGTCGACCACAATGGCCTGTTTTATGTCGACCGCTGGGAGCCGATGCAGGGCAAGCGGTTCAGCTACGAAAACATGTTGATCAGTGCATTGAAGGCAGAAGTCGGGTTGACCCCCGCGCCCTGAGCCATTGAGGCTTTGACACCGGATTCATGAGCACCCACAAAAAAACCCGCTGGCCAAACTGGCCCAGCGGGTTTCTTGTTTCTACAGCGGGCGGATCAGAAATCCGCCAACGACCACACTTCATAAGCCGGTGTCTCATAGGGGTGGCTGAGCTTCAACGCGGCGACCACTGCGTTGATCAACTCATCGGTCACCACCAGCTCGACCTTCCATTCTTCAACCACCTCAACCTGGCCAACCTGCCCGATAAACGGCTGGCTGCCGTCCAACGCGCGAAACTGGCCCTGGCCCAGCACTTGCCAGGCGCAGCTGTCGTAGTCGCCGATGCGCCCGCCACCAGCGGCGAAGACGGCGGCTTTCACCGTCTCCACATGGCTGTCGGGCACAAAGAAGGCAAGCTTGTACACCGCCTTAGTTCACCCACACGCGGGCGTTGCGGAACATGCGCATCCACGCGCCGTCTTCGTTCCACTCTTCCGGGCGCCACGAGTTCTGCACGGCGCGGAACACGCGCTCCGGGTGCGGCATCATGATGGTCACGCGACCGTCGCGGCTGGTGAGGCCGGTGATCCCGCGCGGCGAGCCGTTCGGATTGGCCGGGTAGCTTTCGGTGACCTTGCCGTGGTTGTCGACGAAACGCATGGCCACGCAGCCGGACAGATCGGCTTCGAGCAAGGCTTCTTCGCTTTCGAACTCGGCATGGCCTTCACCGTGGGCGATGGCGATCGGCATGCGCGAACCGGCCATGCCTTGCAGGAAGATCGAGTTGGATTCCTGCACCTGCACCATGGCGACGCGGGCTTCGAACTGCTCCGAGCGGTTACGCACGAAGTGCGGCCAGAACTCGCTCCCCGGGATCAGCTCGTGGAGGTTGGACATCATCTGGCAACCGTTGCACACACCCAGGGTGAAGCTGTCGTTGCGCTCGAAGAAGCCCTGGAACGCGTCGCGGGCACGGCTGTTGAACAGGGCCGACTTGGCCCAGCCTTCGCCTGCACCCAATACGTCGCCGTAGGAGAAACCACCGCAGGCCACCAGGCCCTTGAACTCATTGAGGTCAACGCGACCGGCGAGGATGTCGCTCATGTGCACGTCGATCGCATTGAAGCCGGCGCGGTCGAACGCGGCCGCCATTTCCACCTGGCCGTTGACGCCCTGCTCACGCAGCACGGCAACCTGTGGGCGGATGCCTTTCTTGATGTACGGCGCGGCGATGTCCTGGTTGACGTCGAAGCTGAGCTTGGTGCTCAGGCCCGGGTTGTCTTCTTCCAGGATCACGTCGAATTCCTGCTCGGCGCAGTCGGCGTTGTCACGCAGGCGTTGGATCTGGTAGCTGGTCTCGGCCCACTGGCGTTGCAGCAAGCGGCGCTGGCCGGCAAACACGGTGTCGCCGTTGAACGAGATGTTGATCTCGCCGTTGTTGATCGGCTGGCCGATCACCGCCACGCAGTCGTCCAGGCCAGCGGCGCTGAACTGTGCGAGTACGTCCGGGGTTGCGTCCTGGCGAACCTGGATCACTGCACCCAACTCTTCGTTGAAGAGGATGCCGTTGATTTCAGAGGCGTCCTCGGCAACGCTGTCGAGCACGATGTTCAGGCCGCAGTGACCGGCGAAGGCCATCTCGACCACGCTGGTCAGCAGGCCACCGTCGGAACGGTCGTGGTAAGCCAGCAGGTGGCCGTCGGCGTTGAGGCCCTGGATCACGGCGAAGAAGGCTTTCAGGTCTTCGGCGTCATCCACGTCCGGCGCCTGTTTGCCAAGCTTGCCGTGGGTTTGCGCGAGGATCGAGGCGCCCATGCGGTTCTGGCCACGGCCGAGGTCGATCAGGATCAGGTCGGTGGTGCCCTTGTCCATGCGCAGTTGCGGGGTCAGGGTCTGGCGGATGTCGGTGACCGGCGCAAAGCCGGTGACGATCAGCGACAGCGGCGAGGTGACGCTCTTGTCCACGCCTTCATCGTTCCAACGGGTGGCCATGGACATGGAGTCCTTGCCCACCGGAATGGTGATGCCCAGTCCCGGGCACAGCTCCATGCCGACCGCTTTTACGGTGTCGTACAGACGCGCATCTTCACCGGGGTGACCGGCAGCGGACATCCAGTTGGCCGACAATTTGATGTCGGACAGCTTGCCGATGCGCGACGCGGCGATGTTGGTGAGGGTTTCACCAATGGCCATGCGGCCCGACGCCGGGGCGTCCAGCAGGGCCAGCGGCGTACGCTCGCCCATGGCCATGGCTTCACCGGTGTAGACGTCGAAGCTGGTGGCGGTGACGGCAACGTCGGCCACCGGCACCTGCCATGGGCCGACCATCTGGTCACGGGCCACCAGGCCGGTGATGGTGCGGTCGCCGATGGTGATCAGGAAGCTTTTGCTCGCCACGGCCGGGTGGTGCAGCACACGTTCGATGCTGTCGGCCAGGTCCAGGGCGCTTGGGTCGAAATCATCGCCCAGCTCGGTTTCACGTACCGCCGAACGGTGCATGCGCGGGGCCTTGCCCAGCAGCACTTCGAGGGGCATGTCCACCGGGCTGTTGCCGAAGTGGCTGTCGGTGACCGTCAGTTGCGGCTCGGCAGTGGCTTCGCCGACCACGGCAAACGGGCAACGCTCGCGTTCGCAGATGGCCTGGAAGCGCGCGAAGTCTTCAGGGCCGACCGCCAGTACGTAACGTTCCTGGGATTCGTTGCTCCAGATTTCGTGCGGGGCCATGCCCGGCTCGTCGTTTGGAATGTTGCGCAGTTCGAAGCGGCCACCGCGGTCGCCATCGTTGACCAGCTCCGGGAAGGCGTTGGACAAACCGCCGGCGCCGACGTCGTGGATAAAGCTGATGGGGTTCTTGTCACCCAACTGCCAGCAACGGTCGATGACTTCCTGGCAGCGGCGTTCCATCTCAGGGTTTTCGCGCTGTACGGAAGCGAAGTCGAGGTCTGCCGAGCTGGTGCCGGTGGCCATGGAGGAAGCCGCGCCGCCGCCCAGGCCGATCAGCATTGCCGGGCCGCCGAGCACGATCAGCTTGGAGCCGACCAGGATCTCGCCTTTCTTGACGTGTTCTTCACGGATGTTGCCCATGCCGCCAGCCAGCATGATTGGCTTGTGGTAGCCGCGCACTTCATCGCCACGGGGGGTGGTGATGGACTGTTCGAAAGTACGGAAATAACCGGTCAGCGCCGGACGCCCGAATTCGTTGTTGAACGCGGCGCCGCCCAGCGGGCCTTCGATCATGATGTCCAGCGCCGTCACGATGCGCTCAGGCTTGCCGTACGGCACTTCCCATGGCTGTTCGAAGCCCGGGATCTGCAGGTTGGACACGGTGAAACCGGTCAGGCCGGCCTTTGGCTTGGCGCCACGGCCGGTGGCACCTTCGTCGCGGATCTCGCCGCCGGAACCGGTGGCTGCGCCCGGGAACGGGGCAATCGCGGTCGGGTGGTTGTGGGTCTCGACCTTCATCAGGATGTGCACCGGCTCCTGCACCGCGCCGTACTGGCGGGTTTCAGGGTCCGGGAAGAAACGGCCGGCAACCGAGCCGACGATCACCGAGGCGTTGTCCTTATACGCCGACAGAACGCCTTCGCTGTGCATCACGTAGGTGTTCTTGATCATGCCGAACAGGCTTTTTTCCTGGCTCTCGCCGTCGATGTCCCAACTGGCGTTGAAGATCTTGTGACGGCAGTGCTCGGAGTTGGCCTGGGCGAACATCATCAGTTCGATGTCGTGGGGGTTGCGCTTCAAGCCGGTGAAGGCGTTGACCAGGTAGTCGATCTCGTCTTCGGCCAGGGCCAGGCCCAGCTCGGTGTTGGCCTTCTCCAGCGCAGCGCGGCCACCGCCCAGCACGTCAATCGCGGTCAGCGGCTTGGGTTCGGCGTGGCTGAACAGGCCGGCAGCCTGTTCCAGCTGGCTGACGATGATCTGGGTCATGCGGTCGTGCAGGCTGCTGGCGATCAGCTCGGCCTCGGCGTCGCTGAACCCACCTTCGACGTAGAACGCGATACCACGCTCCAGGCGCTGGATCTTCTCCAGGCCGCAGTTGCGGGCGATATCGCTGGCCTTGCTCGACCAGGGCGAGATGGTGCCGAACCGTGGCAGAACCAGGAACAAGCGGCCGGTCGGCTCTTGAACGGGAACGCTTGGGCCGTACTTCAGAAGGCGTGCGAGCACTTGCTGTTCGTCGGCGGTCAAGACGCCGGTAACGTCGGCGAAGTGAGCAAATTCAGCATACAGGCCTGTAACCGCTGGAACCTTCTGGCTCAGTTGTTCAAGGAGTTTGCTGTGGCGAAAGGCAGAAAGGGCAGGAGCGCCGCGCAGGATCAACATCTTCGGGACAGCCTCGGGAAGGGGTGTGCTTTGAGGCCGTGCATTCTAGCGTAAACCATCGCCAACGGCACCCGAAACGGCACCGCTGGCGGCTGCCGAACGTCAGTTAACACGGTTTGCACGCTATCGGGGCGTTATCCAAGGCATTCCGCGCAGTTATTTTAACCGTCACAATCGGGCGCCAAGCCACGTTTCTGCGGGCTGCAGCACAGTTTTGGCGGCGCTAGCAGACAAGTCCGCCGCTGTCGAGATATGGCGCCGTGGGCCGTTTGCGTATACTGCGCAGATGTTCTCCCCAACTGCTTTGCGCCCGCGATGCGCCAGATGGCTCATCGTCACCGGACTCTTCCTGATGCTCAGCGCCTGTGTTGATAAACCCAGCACGCTCGAGCGAATCAAGGAGGATGGCGTATTGCGGGTGATTACCCGAAACAGCCCGGCGACTTACTTCCAGGACCGCAACGGTGAAACCGGTTTCGAATACGAACTGGTCAAGCGTTTTGCCGATGACCTGGGCGTGAAGCTGGAAATCGAGACCGCCGACAACCTCGACGACCTGTTCGGCCAGTTGGGCAAACCCAACGGCCCGGTGCTCGCCGCGGCCGGCCTGGTCAGCAGTGAGCAACGCCAGCAACAGGTGCGGTTCTCCCACCCTTACCTGGAAGTCACCCCGCAGATCATCTACCGCAACGGCCAGTCACGCCCGACGAACGCGGCGGACCTGGTGGGCAAGAAGATCATGGTGCTCAAGGGCAGCACCCACGCCGAACAACTGGCCGCGCTTAAGAAGCAGAACCCGGCCATCGAATACGAAGAATCCGATGCCGTCGAGGTGGTCGACCTGCTGCGCATGGTGGACGAGGGGCAAATCGACCTGACCCTGGTGGACTCCAACGAAGTGGCGATGAACCAGGTGTACTTCCCCAACGTACGGGTGGCGTTCGACCTCGGCAATGCCAGCAACCAGAGCTGGGCCGTGGCCGCCGGCGACGACAACAGCCTGCTCAACGAGATCAACAGCTACCTGGACAAGGTGGAAAAGAACGGCACCCTGCAACGCCTTAAAGACCGCTATTACGGGCACGTCGATGTGCTCGGCTATGTCGGCGCCTACACCTTCGCCCAGCATTTGCAGCAGCGGCTGCCCAAATACGAGAAGCACTTTCGCGCCTACGCCAAGGAAGAAAAAGTCGACTGGCGCCTGCTTGCGGCTATCGGCTATCAGGAATCGCTGTGGCAACCGGCGGTCACCTCAAAGACCGGCGTGCGCGGCCTGATGATGCTGACCCAGAACACCGCCCAGGCCATGGGCGTGTCCAATCGCCTGGATGCCAGGCAAAGCATCATGGGCGGCGCCAAGTACCTGGCCAAGATCAAGGACGAGCTGGACGACAAGATCGCCGAGCCCGACCGCACCTGGTTCGCCCTCGCCGCTTATAACGTCGGCACCGGCCATCTGGACGACGCGCGCATCCTGGCGAAGAAGGAAGGCCTGAACCCGAACAAGTGGCTGGACGTGAAGAAGATGCTGCCGCGCCTGTCGCAGAAGCAGTGGTACAGCAAGACCCGCTACGGCTACGCCCGGGGCGGCGAGCCGGTGCACTTCGTGGCGAACATCCGGCGCTACTACGACATCCTGACCTGGGTGACCCAGCCGCAGCTGGAGGGTAACCAGGTGGTGGAAGGTAATCTGCATGTGCCGGGTGTGGATAAAACCAAGCCGCCGGAAGACACTCCGCAACTCTGACCGCAACATTTCAGACACCACCTTTTGATCGCTACATGGATCAGAGGCCGGTGATCAGGTGGACCACTCCTCCCGCCAACACCATCACGCCCGCCACACCCGCCGCTTTCAACGCCGCCTCATCCAACCGCCCCGCATCCTGCAATTGCACCCGCACCCGCGTCAGCGCCACACGCTGCTGCGACCTGAGGTTATCCGCACCGCCCAACGCGCTCAGCACCTCGGCCGACAACAGCCCCTGTGTCGGCACCGCCACCGTCTCGGCAATCAAATCCGGGGTCAGGGCTTTCCAGAACGCCCGCTGCAATTTCTCGAACATGCTCAGTGCTCCACGACAGGTGAGGTTTCAACGGTGGCCGCGTGGTAGAGGCGCAAGGCCTCGCGTACCTGGACGGCCTCTTCCAGGCCCAGTACCTGACGGGCGATGGTCTGGCAGCCGGCCAGGTCCAGTCCGCGCACGGTGGCCTTGATGGTAGGGATCAGCGGCACACTGACCGACAACTCATCCACCCCCAGCCCGAGCAACACCGGCACCGCCAGGGCTTCGGACGCCAGTGCGCCGCATACGCCCACCCACTTGCCATGGGCATGGGCGGCCGTGACGGTGGTGGCGATCAGGCGCAATACCGCCGGGTGAAAGCTGTCGGCCTGGCTGGCCAGGCGCGGGTGATCACGGTCCATGGCCAGGGTGTATTGGGTCAGGTCGTTGGTGCCGATGGAGAAGAAATCCACATGGGGCGCAAACACATCGGCCATCAGGGCCGCAGACGGCACCTCGATCATGATGCCCAGTTTGGGCAACGCGCTGAGCCCAAGGGCCTGGGCTTCTTCCTCCATAATCTGGCGGGCCAGGTGCAGCTCCGACAGCAGGCTGACCATCGGCAACATGATATGCAGGCGTGCCAGCCCGGCACTGGCGAGGATCGCGCGCAACTGTTCACGCAACAGCTCCGGGCGCTCCAGGCACAGGCGTATACCGCGCAGGCCCAGGAACGGGTTGGTTTCACTGTCCATCGGCACGTACGCCAGGGGTTTATCGCCGCCGACGTCCAGGGTGCGCACCACCAGATTGCGCTCGGTGCCCAGGGCACGGGCGATGGCGCTGTAGGTGGCGGCCTGCTCATCCACGCTTGGGGCGCGATTGCGATCCAGGTACAAAAACTCCGAGCGCAGCAGGCCGACGCCTTCGCCCCCGAGGGCCAGGGATTGCTCCACTTCCTGCAACGAAGCGACGTTGGCGCTCACCTCGACGTGATGGCCGTCGCGGGTAATCGCCGGCACTGACGCCTGCGCCACATCACGCTGACGTCGCAGCACGTGCTGCTTACGCGCAGCTTCCAGCTGTTCGATCTCGGCCAGGTTGGGGTCCAGGTGCAGCTCGCCCTTGTCGGCATCGAGCAGGACCTGTTTGCCATTGGCCAGCGCCAGCACTTCAAGCCCGACCCCGCATATGGCAGGCAGGCCCAAGGCCCGCGCCAGGATCGCGACATGGCTGGTCGCCCCGCCGCCGACGGTGACAAACCCCAGCACCTTTTGGGGATCGAGGCTGGCGGTTTGCGAAGGCGTCAGTTGCTCGGCGACCAGGATCGCGCGGTCGGGCAGTTCCAAGGCGCGGTCTTGAATACCGAGGATCAGCTTCAGCACACGCTGGCCGACATCCGCCAGGTCCGCCGCACGTTCGGCCAACAGGGCATTGCCCAGGCCCTGGAACAGCTGGGCAGTGGCAACCGTGGCGCTGTTCCAGGCAAACGCGGCGCTCTTGCCTTCGGCCAGCAGGCCATCGGCTTGTTCCAGCAGCGTCGGGTCTTCGAGCAATTCCTGATGGGCACGGAAAATCTCCGCCTGGGCACTGCCTGCCGCCTGGGTTTGCAGGGCTTGCAGCGCTTCGGTTGCAGCCAACAGGCCACGCGCCAAAGCAGCACGTTCGAAGGTTTCTCCCGCCCCCTGTTCAGTCACCTTCAGCTCGGGCTCAGCAATCTGGACCACTTGGCCAAACGCCGATCCCGGCGATGCGCAAACGCCTCGCAGCAGCGTCGCAGACGATACCGGCACGGGCGCTTCAAGCTGTGCAGCCGGCGCCGCAATGGCCTCGCCGCAGCCTTCAAGCAACAGCGCGACCAGCGCCTGGATCGCCGCCTCGGCGTCGTCACCGGCCGCACTCACTTGCAAGGTATCGCCCTGCACGGTTTGCAGCGCCATGATCGCCACCAGCGACTTGGCGTTGGCACTCTGGGTTTGCTTGTGCAGGTAAATGCTCGCGTTAAAACCTTTCGCCGCCTGGGCCAATACGGCGGCCGGGCGCGCGTGCAAACCGTTGGTGTTGGGCAAGGTCAACGGTTTTGAGAAGCGTGCATCGCCCTCCTCCTCATCGGCCTCCTCTACCCGGTTGCCGGGCGCAACCTGCAACACCGGTTGGCCCAATTCCACCAGGCCGCTTGCCAATGGCGTGAACGGCTCGCCGCTGACCACCAGCATCAAGGTCAGCAAACTGCGTGCGTGGAGTGCCACATAGTCGGCATCGAATTCGATCAAGGCTTGCCCGGCCTCCACCCGCTGGCCTTCCTCGACCAGGCGGGTGAAGCCCTTGCCCGCCAGGCTCACGGTGTCCAGGCCGATATGCATCAGCACCTGCACGCCGTTGTCGTCGGTGACGCTGACCGCATGCCCACTGTCCTGGATATTGCTGATCACCCCGGCCAGGGGCGCGCAGAGGGTCTGCGAGGTAGGATCGATGCACAGGCCGTCGCCGATCATGCGGCTGGCGAACACCGGGTCAGGCACCTTGTCCAGTGCCAGCAGCACGCCGGACAAGGGCGCCAGCAATTCCAGGGGTTGAGTTGCGGTCATGACGTCACCTGCTGTTTTGTTCTGTAAAAATCCTTGGGTAGATGCCTTCCCCATGGATAACTTATTTCCACCAGTATTCAACCTGCACGCCCACGTTCGACCCATGCCGCGCGGTGCCATAGGCGCCGGTGTCGGACAACGCCGAGCCCGCCGCCAGTTCATTCGCTGCACGCTTGGCCGCTTCGTTCCAGGTCGCATAGGTGTAGTACAAACGCACTTCCGGCCGCGCCCAGAAATCCGGGCCGTTGGGCGACCAGGTCGGGGCGAAGGTAAATTTGCTCAGCTTGCGCGTGCCGCCGGTGGCATCGACCTGATCATGCCCAAGCTCGGTGACCAGTTTGAATTGTTCGCTGATCGCATACGCGGGGCGTACGCCGATGGACATCCAGGTCTGGTCCTGGCTGCCGGGGCGAATATCCTTCTGGTACACCGCCTCGATCTGCCCACCAAAACGCGGGGTCACCTGCCAGTCGAAGAACTCCACGGCGCGATAACTTTTGCTGCTGTTATCCAGGAAGGTATTGCCGGTGTAGCCCAGGCCGGTGCCGGGGCCTTCGCCGTACTGCAAAGCGAATTTGTTCTTGCCGCCCAGGAAGGGTTTTTGCACATGCTGCGCGGTGAGTGCCCAGCCGCTGTGGGTGTCACGCCCACCGGCCTTTTCGATATGGCTCAAGCCCAGCTCCAGCTCGCCGCCGGGGTTGGTCTTGAAGCCCGCGACGTTGAAGTCGTGACGGGTGGCGTATTCCTTCTGGTACAGGTTGTCCTTGCGCGAAATGGCGTAGCTGTACTTGAGGTCGCCGATCAGCACGTCCTCGATTCCGCCGCCGGTGGCGCTCTGGTTCCAGTAGTAGAAGTCGGAAATATGGATGTCATTGCGTTTGTAGTAACGCCGACCGGCCCACAGCGAACCGCCATTGAGGGCTGGCAGGTTCGACCACTGCGCATACATCTGCGGCATGCGCGCCGAGCCGTTGTCTTCGCCCTGGAATTTAAGGGCGCGGTCGTATTGGTTGTACAGCGATGCCATGGCGTCGACGCTGAGCACTGAGCCATCGTCGAGGGTCAGCAGGTCCTGACGCAGTTCCAGCTCGGCGTACTGCTCGCATTCGTTGCCCAGCCGGTATTTGGTTTGCGCCCCCGGCAACTGGAAACACTGCTGCTTGCCACTGCCTGTCGAGGTCCCCGCGCCGCTGCGCAAGTAACCGGCAAATTCCAGGGCCTGCGCGCCGAATGGCAGGCTCAGGCAGGATGCAACGAGGCCCAGCTTTATTGCTGTTTTCATGAAGCACTCCGATATTTTTATTATGTTTTTTGAAGCACCCTGCGCTCTCCGTAGCAGCTGCGGGAGTTCCGGGTTCAGTCCTTCAGGTGCAGCACAAAGGATTCGTACGGGCGCAAAATCACCGTGGCCGTGCGTGGTGGGCAGTCGGGGTAGTTGCTGATCAGCAGGCGTTGCTCGGTCGCTGCGCCGATCACGTCGCCAGGCAGTTGGATTTCACAGGGCTGGCCATAGAAGTTGTTCAGCACCAGCAGGCGCTCGCCGTGGCCTTCGCGCAGGTACGCCCAGACCTGCAAATGGTCTTGCAGCAGTTGGCGGTAAACCCCTTCTTGAATCAGCGGTTCGTGACGACGCAGGGCGATCAGCGCGCGGTAGTGATGCAGCACGGAGTCGGGATCGTCGAGCTGGTGTTCAACGTTGATCTGCGCGGCATTCGCCGGGAGGCCGATCCAGGGCTCGCCGGTGCTGAAACCCGCATTCGGCTGCGCGTTCCACTGCATGGGCGTACGGCCGTTGTCGCGGGACTTCTGCATGATCGCCGCCATGCTCGCCGCTTCGGATTCACCGGCATCGCGCTTGAGGCGGAAGATGTTCAGGGTCTCCACATCGCGGTACTGATCGATGCTGTCGAAGCCCGGATTGGTCATGCCCAGTTCTTCGCCCTGGTACACGAACGGCGTGCCCTGGAGGAAGTGCAGCGCGGTGGCGAGCATCTTGGCCGAGACCACGCGATGCTCGCCGCCGTCACCAAACCGCGAGACCACCCGGGGTTGATCGTGGTTACACCAGAACAGCGCGTTCCAGCCGCCACCGGCCTGCATGCCCAGTTGCCAGTCGGAGAGGATCTGCTTGAGTTGCAGGAAGTCGAAGTCAGCCTTCACCCACTTCTGCAGGTTCGGGTAATCGACTTTCAGGTGATGAAAGTTGAAGGTCATCGACAGCTCTTTCGACTCTGGCCGCGAGTAGCGAATGCAATGTTCAAGGCTGGTGGACGACATCTCGCCGACGTTGATCAGGTCATGGCCTTCAAATACTTCGCGGTGCATCTCCTGCAGGTATTCATGCACGTTCGGGCCGTCGGTGTAGAAGCGGCGGCCGTCGCTGTTGTCTTCGGGGAAATCGGCGGGCTTGGAGATCAGGTTGATCACGTCCAGGCGGAAACCGCCCACGCCTTTGTCACGCCAGAAGCGCATCAACTTGAACACCTCGGCACGCACCTGGGGGTTGTCCCAATTGAGGTCGGCCTGGGTGTGGTCGAACAGGTGTAGGAAGTACTGGCCGGTTTGCGCCTCGTATTCCCAGGCCGAACCGCCGAACTTGGATTCCCAGTTGTTCGGCTGGTCGCGCCAGATGTAGAAGTCGCGGTAGGGATTGTCGAGGCTGCTGCGCGCCTGCTGGAACCACTCATGCTCGATGGAGGTGTGGTTGACCACAATGTCGAGCATCAGCTTGATGCCACGCTTGGCCGCTTCGCTGATCAGCAGGTCGCAGTCGGCCATGGTCCCGTAGCTGGGGTCGATGGCGTAGTAGTCGCTGATGTCGTAGCCGTTGTCCCGTTGCGGCGAGCGCAGGAACGGGGTGATCCACAGGCAATCCACGCCCAGCCATTGGAGGTAGTCGAGTTTGTCCACGATGCCCAGCAGGTCACCGGTGGCGTTACCCGCGTGGCTGTGGAAGCTCTTGGGGTAGATCTGGTAGATCACCGAGTGTTGCCAGTCTTGCATGGTGGGTTCCTTCAGTAGAATTGTGAGCGCGGTCAAATGTGGGAGGGGGCTTGCCCCCGATAGCGGTCGATCAGACGACGCGATAACCCGGCCGAACAATCTTCATGCTCAACGCACAGGTCAGAACAAACGGCACCACCATCGCGACCACCATCCCAATCACAAACATCGGAATGGCACTCGGCACGATCGAAATAAACCCAGGCAAGCCACCCACCCCGATGGCCGACGCCTGCACCTTGTTCAGCGACAGGAAAATGCTGCCCAGCGCCGAGCCCACCAGGGCCGCATAAAACGGAAACTTGAAGCGCAGGTTCACCCCGAACATTGCCGGTTCCGTGATGCCGAAGTAGGCGGAAATCGCCGAGGTCGAAGCCATGCTTTTATCCCGCGCATTGCGGGTGGTGTAGAACACCGCGAGCGCGGCGCTGCCCTGGGCCAGGTTGGACATCACGATCATCGGCCAGATAAAGGTGCCGCCCTGGGTGGAGATCAATTGCAGGTCCACGGCGAGGAACATGTGGTGCATGCCGGTGATCACCAGCGGCGCGTACAGCAGGCCGAAAATCGCTCCGCCGACCATCGGCGCCAGGTCAAACAGGGTGACCACGCCTTCGGTGATCAGGATGCCGAGGTGACGGGTCACCGGGCCGATGATCGCCAACGCGAGCACGCCGGTGACGACGATGGTGGTGATCGGCACGACCAGCAATTGAATGGCGTTGGGTACGCGAGCGCGCAGCCATTTCTCGATGACGCTCATGACATACGCCGCCATCAGGATCGGCAGGATCTGCCCCTGGTAGCCGACTTTCTCGATCTTGAACCAACCGAAAATATCGAAGTACGGCAGGCTCTGGCCGTCGAGCCCGGCAACCGCCTTGCCGTAGTTCCAGGCATTGAGCAGATCGGGATGCACCAGCATCAGGCCGAGCACGATGCCGAGGATTTCACTGCCGCCAAAGCGCTTGGCCGCCGACCAGCCCACCAACGCCGGCAGGAACACGAACGAGGTGTTGGCCATCAGGTTGATCAGGCTCCACAGGCCATCCAGGTTCGGGTAGGCCTCCAGCAGCGTCTGGCCCTCGATGAACATGCCCTTGGCGCCCATCAGGTTGTTCACGCCCATCAGCAGGCCGGCGATGATCAACGCGGGCAGGATCGGCATGAACACATCGGAGAACACCCGCACCAGGCGCTGCATGGCGTTGGTCTTGTCGGCGCCCTTCTTCTTCACATCGGCGATGGTGGCGGCGGCGAGGCCGGTCTGTTCGCGCAGGGCGGCGTAGACCTTTTCCACTTCGCCGGGGCCGATCACCACCTGGAACAAACCGCCGGTGAAGAACGAGCCCTTGACCAGATCGACCTGGTTCAACGCGCTGTTGTTGACCAGGCTCGGGTCCTTGAGCGCCAGGCGCAGGCGGGTCACGCAGTGGGCAGCTTGCTCAAGGTTGTCGCTGCCCCCGAGGTGCTCGAGGATCTCGCGGGCAATGTTGGAATAGTCGTGGCTCATGCTTGGTTTCCACTTTGATTTTTTTATTTGGGGGGCAGTCATTGGCAGCACGCCGAAGGCAAAAGTACTCGTACAGACGAGTTAAAGCAACAACTCGTCTGTACGAGTTTGATTTTGTTTATTCCCTGTAGGACACCACTGCGCTGCAAGCCGCAGAAATCCTTGGGTCTAATGGACAAACCGCCGCTCTGCCTCTAAGGTTCCTGCCTTGAACGCCAACGCGGCACAGAGCCCTACCCATGAGCAAATACAACCAGATCTATACCGATCTGCTTGCCAGCATCACCACCGAACGCCTGCAACGCGGCACGCGCCTGCCTTCCGAAACCGAATTGATGGACAGCTACCAGGCCAGCCGAGGCACCGTGCGTCGCGCCATCGAGCAGTTGCAGGAGCGAGGGTTTGCGCAAAAGATCCACGGCAAGGGCACCTTCGTGCTCTCGCCCAACCCGATTGAGTTCCAACTCGGCGGCATCGTCAGCTTCCACGAAACCCACGCCGACCTGGGCGATGACGTACGCACCGAAGTGGTCGAATTCACCCAGCTCCCCCTTGAAGGCCCGCTGTTGCAACACATCGAGGCCGAACCCGGCAGCCTCATCACGCGCATCAAACGGGTACGGCGCATCGGCGGCAAACGGGTGATCCTCGACATCAACCACTTCGTCGCCGACCTGATCCCCGGCCTGGACCAGGCGATCGCCGAACAGTCGATCTACGCCTTCATCGAGCAGACCCTGCAACTGCAGATCAGCTACGCCCAGCGCACCATCGAAGCCCTGCCCCGCAGCAAGGACGACCAGACACACCTGGACCTCGAAGGGCAGAGCCATGTGATCGTGGTGAGCAACCAGACGTTTTTGCAGGACGGGCGGCAGTTCGAGTACACCGAGTCGCGGCATACGTTGGATAAGTTTTACTTCTCCGATATCGCCAGGCGTTAATTATCTACCCGCTGTCCCTCTGAAGCGCTTGGCATGCTCGGCTCTCCCCCTTCAAGGAGAGCAACATGCCGCTGACCGACACCTCCCCCGCCGCCCAGCAAAAACTCCGCGCCCTGGCCCCTGTGGTGCTGGATGCCTGTCCGAATATGCAGACGATGGCGATCAAGGCTGCGCGTGAGATTCTGACCAAGCATGGCCTGCCAGACCTGGATCCCGATCATGTCTACTGGCACCGCTTCGACAGCGGCATCGGTGACCCTGCGACCTTTACCGGCTGGAGCCACAACCAAAAACCCCAGCAGTCGATGACACTGACGCAGTTGGTCATTCACCGCTTCGAGGTGCACGACCAGGACAATGCCGACTTGCTCGATGGCGACGGTGGTTTTTATCGCGAGGGTGCCGAAGCACGGTTATTCGATCGACACAACGAAGTGCAGCTGTCCGCCAGCGCGGTGCTCAACGACTTCTGGAGCATCGATTTCAGCGACCGCTATACCACCCGCATGGAGAAGTTCTGGAGCGCCCACTTCGACGACTTCCGTACCCTGGCCAAAGTCAACTGCCTGGCCCAGGCCCTGCAGGCGCGACAGGCCGGGCACCTCACCGAGCCCCAGTTGCACACGGTGCTTCAAGCCCTCGCCAGCAATCTGTCCTGGCCCCCCAGCCTGTCCAACCTGCAAGCCAAGGCCACTTCCGCCGACGGACTGCGTGTGGCGGCGCTGGATATCGGTGGGCATATCGCCACGGATATCCTGCGCATCATCGACGGCGATGGCCGGCAAATCCTCTATGTGCCAGGCGAGTCCCAGGCCTTCTATGGTTTCGAGACCCCCGCCGACCTGCATTTCTGGCTGCTGAACCAGACCAACCATGCGGATAACCGCGCCCGCTTCATGGCCCACTTCCCGCTGTCGGCTCAGGTCCAACAGGACGACACCGACGCTGTCACCTGGAAGCAGATGCTGCTCACCCCCATGCTGATCTACCGCAGCGCCCAGGCCCTGGCGGGCACCCTGCCGCCGGACTGGGTGGACAAGGGCTTGTGCCACCAACTCGACCAGCTGTTTATCGACTGGGGCACCTGGGACCACCACCTGATCAATCAGACCGACCACACCCTCGAACACGATGCCTTCACCTGGCTGGCACAATCGAGCCAGGCGCGCATGCACAACGATGCCGACTTCGCCCTGCGCAGCAATGGCGACCTGCGCAAGAAACTCTGGATCGGCTACCTGAACGCCTTTGGCAAAACCTTCGGCCCGATGGCCGTGGTCGGCTGGCCGGTAGCGTTGGTGGTGGTGGGGGCCAGTGCGGCAAATCTTGGCCTGAACATCGACCAGGCCATCAACGGCAAGACCCCGGCCGAACGCCACGCCGGGGAGCTGGGCGCGATATTCAGTGCCATCGATACGCTGTTTAACCTGGCACTGTTGAAAGCCGACGGGGTCATGCCCGATATCGCCGAAGCGGCCGACACCCTCGCAGTGGAGCCCATTGAGTTGACGCCGCCCACAGCGCCCGCCAGCGCACCGCCGGTGCCTGAGCCTGCGGTACCTGCCACCTACCAGGCCAACCTGATACTGGAAGGAGAACACCTGGATACCGCCCCCGGAAAATTCCAGCAGGTCTATAGCCTGCGGACCTCCGACGGCATGCCTCAGCAAGCCATCCTGATGAACGATCAAGCCTATTACGTGCGCTACGAAGCCGACCCCAACGGCCGTGGGCATTGGGCGATTGTCGACCCGAACACCCCCCATGGCTTTTCCGGCGCGCTGCCGGTGCGCCTGAACGAACTCAACGAATGGGAACCTGTGCCCCACAGCAACGGCTTGAAAGGCGGCGGGGGAAACTCCAGCAAAAGCGCCCGGGGGCCGGCCCCCTCGCAGGTCCCGCCACCGCCACAAGCGATGACCACGCCACCCCACTCGCTGCGCAGGGTGACCACCCCCTTCGATACCCCACCATCAACCCGCCCGGAAGTGAAACGCTGGGCAATGGGCCTCACTGAAACCCATGTTCACAGCCGCTTCGGCCGCATTGACCGCTTCACCTACTACTTCGGCGAAACGCACCGCAAACTGCTGCAATCGGCGCAAGACTTCTACAAGGAACTGTCCTGGACCCGCCTGCCACCTCGTCCGGACATCCCCGCCTTTGAACCGACAACGGCCTTCGAAGAAGTCCTCGAGCGCCTGCCCGAAGACCTACCGGGCTACGTCATCGGCGAAACCCTGGACCGCATCACCAGCACCCGCCTGGTGATCAACAACATGCCGCTTTTTGCGCGCAAGGGCGTGAAAACCCTGTATATGCGTCGCCTGCTCAACGATTTCGCCCAGGATGATCTGAACCGCTACTTCCAGACCGGTGAGATGTCCGAGGACCTGGAAAGCTACCTTGGCAAGCTGGGCACCGATCCATCCGGGCAATTCAACGAACTGGAACTGGTCAAGACCGCCAGGGCCAACGGCATACGTGTGCAGGCTATCGACTGCGCAGCCCATTACAAATACTCCAACCCCATCGCCGATCTTACCGAGCAAGTGACGAGCAATTACCTCGCGCACACCCTTATCCAGGCCGACAGAACCTTGAACGGCGGCGGCAAATGGCTGGTCCTGACCAACGCGAGAAACATCAACACCTTCAATGGCTTCGCGGGTGTCAGTGAACTGGAAGGTGGCATCGGACTGCGTATCGAAGAGGTGCTTCCCGGCCAAGGTAACGACGTGCGCCTTGATCCCGGCATCGACATTGATCGCGACGATGCCCCCGCCCATGAAAGCGTCGGGGATAGCTTCGACACCTTGCATGCCGACCTGCGAGTACAAGTGGAAGCGCCGCCGGTACTCAGGACGCTGGAGCAACAGCAGCGACTGCTGTTTCGCAAGGGCATGTACTTGATCGACGAGAACCAGGGCAACTACACCTTGCGGCATCACAGCAGAGACAGGGGCATCGTTGCGACCCCCATCCATCGGCTGGCCGACGGCAGCTTTTACATCGACCGACCGGCCTGGCCTGACGTGCATGAGGAGCACTTCCCCGCACTGGAAAAGCTGTCCAACGCCCTTACCAATATGGGTATGAGCCTGCAAAGCCGGCTTCCTGCCTGATAGGCAATAAAAACCTGGCCGAGGCCAGGTTTTTTACTCACTCAACGCAGGCCATTCAGGCTCGCGTTGCTTATTCCCACTCTATTATCAATAGGCACATATCCCCCCTTGGAACCGCACTTTTTAAAGAAACTGCTATTTCGAGACCATGAGAAATACCATACGGGAAACTCTCTTGAGTGTGATATCGCTAGGAAACACCTACCTAGGGCAACGCCGGTATAAAGCGGCCGCATCAACACCGGAATCCGGAGAACATCAGCCCAAAATCGAATCGGGCGACCGATTGGGATATCGTCTCATCCAAGCTGTGGGAGGCCAGGAAGCGGACGGTTTGAGCGGATACGGCTTGGGCCTTAACGGCGCAACGCAAATGCTGCAGCGTCCTCTGCGCCGTGAACCTCAGCGTCAAGCAGGTGCTCGTAGATCGTCATCGCACGAGTTTTGATCTCTATTGGTGAACGCTGAAGTGCAATCACAAGCCCTATAAATTCGCCGTCGTACAACCCTCCAACGGTCCTATCTGGCGATGTACGTGCAAGCTCAGTTGCAGCCTCTGCGATTTCAAGCACCAGAATTTCAAAACCTGGATAAAGCAACAGGTGCTGAAGCGAGCGTACAAACAGCAGCCCCATCGATTCTCTGAGCAGATCAATATTTACTGCAACAGAAGCCAGCAGGGCTCGCGTCATCTCATCGGGAGGTAATCGCTCGCCACGATCTACAGCTGTAGATAGAGCATGAGCCTCGAACCCACTGACAATGCTGGCGAAATCAATGAGGTAGGCATGCGAGCGGCTTCGAATATCGAGATCAAGTTCCCCCCACCCTGCTGCAGCCGCAAATAACACGCCAGACCTGGCAGAAATATCATTCCCGGCCATCACCGCTTCGACTATCTCGCCCATCCCACAAGAAGCAGTGCTATCGACAATCACGCTAGCAGCAGAGAACTCACCACCAATCTGCCTAAGCTTATGGTCGCTATGACTGAGCCAGAAGTTGACAATCTCCTGCTGTACGCTCGTATGCATGCGAACGCGCAGGCGCCACAACGACTGGACTACAGCTGCATCTTCAAACGCCGCTGGAAACCTCCGCCAAATCGCCCCAATCAGTTCGCCCACTCTTGCCGCGTCCGCCCACCAAAGTTCATGCGACCTGAACATTAGGATCGCACTCCAAACCTCGGGGTCTTCAGGATGAGTAACGTGTAGTTCCAACTCCGCGAGCCAACCATCACAATCCACGCCGTCACGATGGAGATATCCCGCTGCGATCGCTGACAGCAGCGTGAAATTGCGCTGAGGCAGAAAATGCATCCCGCCGCCCCGGCCGAATAGCATGGCCTCAGGGCGTTGATCTGGTTTCTCATTCCGCTCACGATTGGATTTGTTTAACTCGGCATGACGTACTGTTTCTGCAGCCAGCACATTGGGGTCGCGCTGCAGCCAGCCCTTGAGCAACTCGATGTCACGACCCTCAAGACCTTTCAGTCGTTTAGCGAGTACCTCCATGGCGCTGGCGACATCGTGGCGAAAGCTAGTCGACGAAAAGCCACGGGATTGGGCATCCCAAATCAAAGTTTTTTGTGTCTGAGCGTCAACTGCCTCAACCGCCGACAACTCCCTAATCGCGGCGCCCGTAACCTGCTCGTGCAGACCCGGTTGTAAACGCGGAATGATACGAAGAACACGATCTGGGAACGACTTCGCAAACGCAGCAAAAGCCCGAGACAACTCAGTAACACCGCCCTTCAGCCAGTGTTTCGGGTGCTCATGACGGCCAGTATGGTCGTTTACTGCAACGAACATTTTGATAATCGCATCGTTACTGGCTTTCGCCATCTGATCGTGGCTCATGGGTGATCCAACGAACTGCGCCATCCTCCGACCGCCACGCTTTGCTTTTAGCGTGGGCTGTCCGACCTGCCACTCCTCAACTTGCCTACGACGACGGGGCGTCAGCACGTGCACAGGTAGTTCGGCAAGTAAACGCAACCTCCGCTCATCAGACCAACGGAGCAATTGCCTTCTATGGGTAGGATCTTGCTCTTCCTGTAATTCTTCCCCCCAAGGCTCCCAAGCCTCGATGTAATCGCGAATCCGCTCAATATCAGCGAGAGAGAGGTAGGGAGTGATCTGGGCAATCAGTGTGCTTGACGACCAACCGCAGATCACGTGGCCGACACTTCTTTCATCGTCGAACGTGTCGCTACCTAGATGAAGACGCCGCTGATCGGCCAGGAGAAACGCGAGCGCATACTCAGCAAATACAGCCGAGTTCGCCGCCAGGGTATCGGCCACTAGCGACTGGACCTCGTCAATTTCTACAGCAGCAACAGTAGCAAGCAAGGTACGCACACCTGGCGGGTCAGAAACTGCTGACTCTTCGAGCACACTCCGCAGAAGCTGCGTCAAATGCCCCTCGCCAGAATCATATTTCCAATCGTATGGAACAGATATCGATTGCGGATACCGATGCCCGGGCCGCCCATCACCAACCTCTCGCGATGCCACCCCGACAAACCAAGGCAGGAGTCGTTCGGCACAATAGAGCGGTGCGGCTGCCGCAATCTTTTCAACACCATACACTTTGATGCCATTGTGCCGATCCGCAGGCTGCAACTCAGCCCAAAATGAGATGAGATCCAAAGCAACGCGGGTATTACCGTTCTCATGCAAAGTCTTGGCGTAATGGGATATCGCCCAATCTGCCAAGGTCGTTCGATTAAAGATCGTGCGGACATGGGCGATTGCACGCTCGGTCGCAATACCAGAACGCTCAAAGATACTAAACACGTCTCCGTCATGTGAAGTATCCGACCAATAGCGGTCGACCAGATCCATAACTTGGCTCGAGTCCTCAGCAACTTCTCGAACGAGCAGCATGGTCGCATTCCAGCGATGCTTTTCGTCCTGTAGAAGAAAAGGAAGGAGCGGCAGCACGCCTGACCTCCAGCACGGCCATCTTATCGCTACCTGCCTGAATGCCCGATTCGCAAGTGCATGATCGTTACGCGCCATCCAATCGACCCAAGCAATATCACTTACGCTCGGATCATCAGCACTCGCCAAATAATCGGCCACAAGATGGCGCAGATGTCTGCGTGTCTTGGGGTTTGGTAGCAACAAGCGAATAGACACCTCATAGGAAGCCATATCAACCCTTCGCATATGCTCAAGGCCGCGCAAAACTGTTCCCCGCGCAAATAGCCCTTCCTGGCGACTCCATGCGTAATCAGCCAACTCTTGTGCGGTTCGGAGTGTCTTAGCCTGGAAATCATCGAGCCATGACTGATGACTGAATCCAATGCTGGCGTCTTCACGGATGACGATGCCAATCGACTCGGCCCAACGCAGCATCTCACTGTAGTCCGGGTCATAGTAAGCGGCTGGCCGCCAGAGGCTCTCATACTGCGTCATGTCAGCCGCGAGCTGGCGCAAGAACGCCAGACACGAAGCACGCGTGGGTCCTACAGGTAGTTTTTTGTCGAGCCATCGATCAAGTAAGTTTGCTGCCGTAAAATCCGCAGGACTCAAGCCAGATTTGGCAAGATCGACGTATATACCGAGAGCAAAAGGTGTACGCAGCGCCTCTTTGAGACTATCCGGCACGACAGTGGAGTCGATACCGAGCTCACCAAGCAGTGTGGATATCCGCTCGAACGGAGGAAGAGTAAGTAGTAACTCATCCGCATCAAGCAACCTAAATCGAGCGTCGAACTTCGCCTCAAATGGTCGCGAAGAAACGATGACATGAATGGGAAGTTTATTACCCTCTTGACTCTCTGCCTCCTGTAGCCGAGACGCGAGGCGAAGTAAGACCTGCATGCGCTGTGAACTCTGGTCCATCACTTCACTGACAGCGTCAAGCTGATCAATGATCAGCACAACCGGGGCTTCAACCGCCAGCGAGAGAAGCTCCTGTTCGATATCACCTGACATACCAAGATCGCGAGCGAGGTCGACGAAATTCACAATATTAGGGCTAAGCATGTCGGCCTTTATCGCTAGCACAATCTGGCCGCGGGCTTTGAGGGCACGATACAGCTCAGCGAGAAGTGCTGACTTCCCAGTCCCTGCTCCTCCTACGACCAGCGTGGAGCCTGCAGGATGCCGATTGATCCTCTGGATCAGATCGTCGAACTCTGGTCGCTCTATATGCTGCCCCCAAATCAGTTGAGGCCAGTCGGCCAGACCGCGCGACCCGCGCGTGATGTCTTCCTCAACATCAGCTCTCGTGAATGTTTGTGTGCTCTTTGAGACCAAGCCAACTGCAGCGAACTGAGCCTCAATCATGGCCTCGGCATCCTCCACAGCCACGACAAGTTGAACTTTGAAAAACCGCTGACGGACAGCAGGGATGCACTCCAGTAACGCGTCGAGGTCGACTGGTCTAAGAAGCTCATATTTCAGGTTCTTCAGGGCCGTCCTGATGCCTGGCATGACAGCCTCGATCTTCAGCATCGAGAATGCTTCATACTTTTTAATGACGTCGGTAGCCAGACCTAAAAGCTCTGTTTCATTGGCAGTTAGCCAAGTCTGTGGCGCATCGAAAAAATCGGTTGTAGTGCTGGCAGGATCCGAAGCAAGAGCAAGAATAAATCGGAAACCGGCCGGGTCCGGCATAAGCGCCGGCTCAAGCACGACATTTAGAAGGAACTTGATTACCTCACGGAGCGTGTCCGGCCGGGTGAAACCAGCCTTAACCTTTTTGCACTGAATAAGCCCAACTGGCCGCTCATCCTTCGTGAGCCAAACATCCCGCCCTTGATCAGCTCCTGTGACCATCAAGCGAGCATTGCTGTACCACGGCCAATCAGACGCACGCCCTCTATAAATGCTGTACAGGAGGAGTTCAAAATCAGCGTCCGTTAACGCGAGATAATTTGCTCTATCTGGTCCCACGCGCCCTTCGTCTACGGCTTCGACGCGAGCGTATGCAACATTAATCTCATCATCTGTGAGGCGTTTCATTCTGGTCTTCCGTGTTTGACGATCTAGCTAACAACAGCGAGCTACCACCGACACATGCGGCTATATCGATAGCGAGAATAAGCCATTTGCTCGGGCATGAAAAAACCGGCAAAAGCCGGTTCTTTCACGCAGCGCTGTGGAGTCATTCCCACTCAATCGTCGCCGGCGGCTTGCTCGACACGTCATAAGTAACGCGCGAAATACCTTCGATCTCATTGATGATACGGCCGCTGACGGTTTCCAGCAGTTCGTACGGCAGGTGCGCCCAACGGGCAGTCATGAAGTCGATGGTCTCTACAGCACGCAGGGCCACGACCCAGGCGTAACGACGGCCATCGCCTACAACGCCTACGGACTTAACCGGCTGGAACACCACGAACGCCTGGCTGACCTTGTGGTACCAGTCGGCCTTGCGCAGTTCTTCGATGAAGATGTGGTCGGCACGACGCAGCAGGTCGGCGTATTCCTTCTTCACTTCACCGAGGATGCGCACGCCCAGGCCCGGGCCTGGGAATGGGTGGCGGTAGACCATGTCGTACGGCAGGCCCAGTTCCAGGCCCAGACGGCGGACTTCGTCCTTGAACAGTTCGCGCAGCGGTTCTACCAGCTTGAGGTTCATTTCCTCAGGCAGGCCACCCACGTTGTGGTGGGACTTGATCACGTGGGCCTTGCCGCTCTTGGCGCCGGCCGACTCGATCACGTCGGGGTAGATGGTGCCTTGGGCGAGGTACTTGATGTTGTCCAGTTTGTTGGACTGGGCATCGAATACGTCGATGAAGGTACGACCGATGATCTTGCGCTTCTTCTCCGGGTCGGACTCGCCGGCCAGGTTGTTCAGGAACTGTTCTTCGGCGTTGGCGCGGATCACCTTGACGCCCATGTTCTCGGCGAACATGGCCATCACTTGCTCGCCTTCGTGCAGGCGCAGCAGGCCGTTGTCGACGAACACGCAGGTCAGTTGGTCGCCGATGGCCTTGTGCAGCAGCGCAGCGACCACGGAGGAGTCAACGCCGCCGGACAGGCCGAGCAGCACGTTGTCGGTACCGACCTGGGCGCGTACGTTGGCGATCGCGTCTTCAGCGATTTTCGACGGGGTCCACAGGGCTTCACACTCGCAGATGTCGAGGATGAAGCGCGACAGGATGCGCCCGCCTTGCTTGGTGTGGGTCACTTCCGGGTGGAACTGCACGCCGTAGTAGCGACGCTCGTCGCTGAACATGCCGGCAATCGGGCAGCTCGGGGTGCTGGCCAGGATGTGGAAGTCTTCCGGCATCCTGGTGACCTTGTCACCGTGGCTCATCCACACGTCGAGGCCGAACAGGCCGTCGGCGTCGATGTGGTCTTCGATGCCGTCCAGCAGGCGGCTCTTGCCGACCACGTCGACACGGGCATAACCGAATTCACGCAGCTCGGAACCTTCAACCTTGCCGCCCAGTTGCTCGGCCATGGTCTGCATGCCGTAGCAGATACCAAAGACAGGCACACCCAGGTCGAACACGGCTTGCGGGCAACGCGGGCTGTTGGCTTCGTGCACGGACTCGGGGCCACCGGCGAGGATGACGCCTTTCGGTGCGAATTCGCGAATCGCTTCGTCATCCATGTCGAACGGGTGCAGTTCGCAGTACACGCCGATTTCACGCACGCGGCGGGCGATCAGCTGGGTGTACTGGGAACCGAAGTCGAGGATCAGGATGCGGTGGGCGTGAATGTCGAGGGCCATGAAGTCAGTCTCGTCTAATGAATCAGAAACAACTCGGGGCTGAAAGAACAGCCCCGGTTACTTAACGTTTTGCTGGAAGCCTCAACCTACGCGGTAGTTTGGCGCTTCCTTGGTGATCTGCACGTCGTGGACATGGGATTCAGCCATGCCGGCGCCGGTGATCCGTACGAACTCTGGCTTGGTGCGCATTTCTTCGATGTCGGCGCTGCCGGTGTAGCCCATCGAGGAACGCAGGCCGCCCATCAGTTGATGGATGATGGCGCTCAGGGTGCCCTTGTACGGCACACGGCCTTCGATGCCTTCCGGTACGAGCTTCTCGGCGCCTGCCGAGGAGTCCTGGAAGTAACGGTCGGAAGAGCCTTGCGCCTGGGACATGGCGCCCAGCGACCCCATGCCGCGGTAAGCCTTGTAGGATCGGCCCTGGAACAGTTCGATCTCGCCCGGCGCTTCTTCGGTACCGGCGAACATCGAGCCCATCATCACGCAGGAAGCACCGGCAACGATGGCCTTGGACAGGTCACCGGAAAAACGGATGCCACCGTCGGCGATCAACGGTACGCCAGTGCCTTCAAGGGCCGCGGCGACGTTGGCGATGGCGCTGATCTGCGGCACGCCCACACCGGCGACGATACGCGTGGTGCAGATCGAGCCAGGACCGATACCGACCTTGACCGCATCGGCACCGGCTTCGGCCAGGGCCTTGGCGGCAGCGCCGGTGGCAATGTTGCCGCCGATCACCTGCACGTCAGGGAAGTTCTGCTTGACCCAGCGAACGCGGTCGATCACGCCTTTGGAGTGACCGTGGGCGGTGTCGACCACTACCACGTCAACACCGGCAGCCACCAGGGCCGCCACGCGGTCGCCGGTGTCTTTGCCGGTACCGACCGCAGCGCCGACGCGCAGACGACCTTGGTCATCCTTGCTGGCCAGCGGGTAAGCCTTGGCTTTTTCGATGTCGTTGACGGTCATCATGCCCTTGAGGGCGAATTTGTCGTCGACGATCAGCACGCGCTCGATACGGTGCTTGTGCAGCAGTTCGCGCACGTCGTTCTTGTCGGCGCCTTCCTTGACAGTCACGAGGCGCTCTTTAGGCGTCATCACTTCGCGGACGGTGACTTCAAGACGGTTCTCGAAACGCACGTCACGGGAGGTGACGATACCGACCAGGTCGCCATCGTGCAGTACCGGAACGCCGGAGATGTTGTGCAGGCGAGTCAGGTCGAACAGGTCACGCACGGTAGCGTCGGCTTCGATGGTGATCGGATCCTTCACCACACCGGCTTCGTAACGCTTGACCTTGCGCACTTCGGCAGCTTGCTGCTCGATGGTCATGTTCTTGTGGATGATGCCGATGCCGCCTTCCTGAGCCATGGCGATTGCCAAACGGGCTTCGGTGACGGTGTCCATGGCAGCGGAAACCAGGGGAATATTCAGCTCGATGCCACGGGTTAGGCGGGTCTTGAGACTGACTTCGTTAGGAAGCACCTCGGAATAACCGGGCACTAGGAGAATGTCGTCGAATGTCAGAGCTTCTTGGCTGATACGCAGCATCGCGGGGGCTCCCGAGCGGGAAAATGGAAGCGCGCCATTATACTCAGACACCCCTCAGGTCTCAATGTAAAACTCTGACATATTTGGGAATAGTGATAGAAGGACTACAGCTCGACTTTGACCCAGCTGATCTTCTGGTCCAGCCAATCGGCGAATTCGTCGATAAAGCTCTGCTTGAACCCCGCCTCCGCCCAGTTGTTGAAGATGAATCCCAGGTTGGAAAACCCACACTCCTGCAAGAACAGGAAACCGTTGATGTCATCTTCATGCCCACACAGCGGGCAGGTGAAGTTGTCGGTGTGGCCGGGCATCCAGTCTTCCAGGCTTTCGAACAGCGCCTCGCCGACTTCCTTGAGGCATTCCGGGCAGCCGGCTTCTTCGAGAAAGCCCTTGGCCGGGGTATAGATGCAGCGCTTGTAGATGATCTCCAGGCCATTGACCGGCTCGTTGAACGGCAGCGCCTCGGGGTGCAGCACCACGGCGCGGGCGCCGTCGGCCAGGGCATAGGCCATGCGGTTGCCGGTGCGGCCACAGGTGGTCAGTTCTTCCTTGATGATGTTCTTGCGCACCAGCCAACGCACGATCGCCCGGGCGCGGGGTTCGTGGACAGGCAAGGTGGAGATTTTCGGGACAAGGATGCTTTGGGAGTTCATGGGAGACCTGCGGCGTGGCTTCTGGCCTCATCGCGGACAAGCCCGCGATGAGGCCCGGGAGGACGGCAGCTTAATCCCTGAAGAAATCAGGTCAAGTGCTCAAGTACCGCCCAATCAACGCAATGCCACTGGCCAGCACCAACCACGTCACCAGCCGGACGAAAGCCTCACGGGACATGCGCATGGTCAGCCTGCGCCCACACCACAGCCCCAGGGCCATCGCCGGCAGCAGGCACAGCGCCAGCATCAGCAGCGGCCCATCAGCATACACCCCGGCGATCAGGAACAGGCTCAGGCGCACCACCGTGCTGCAGCTGATCAACGCGCTTTGGGTGGCGCGCGCCGCGTCCTTGGGCAAGCGGCTGTTGAGGTAGATTGCATATAAAAAGCCACCACTGCCGAACAACGCACCGAACAACCCGCCTACGGTGCCCATGGGGATCGACCAGCCAGCGCCCAGCTGCGTTGGCCGGGTTTTCACCGCCAGGCTGTAGATCGCATAGGCGCTGATAAACACCCCCATCAGCAGCAGCAACAGGTCCGAATGCAGGTTGAGCAGAAACACCACGCCCAGGGTGCAACCGATGGCCATGCACGGCAGCAGGCGCAGCAACTCAGCCTTGTTCACGTCACGCCGCGTTTGCAGCAGGCCGCCGAAGGCCGCGACGAAATCCAGCAGCACCAACAGCGGGATGATCTTCGACAGCGGCATAAACACGAGCAGGATCGGCCCCGCCACCAGCGCCGTGCCAAAACCGGCGATGCCGAACACGATATAGGCCACCACCACACCCAGGCCGATCACCAGCCAATCCATACCACCAAACGACCACTGACTCATCAGCTCAACCGGGCTCATGGGTAATTCCTTATTGAAGATGACCATCACTTTAGCCATCGGTGAGGGATGCGACTAATATCTTCAAAGCCCCCTACCCATCTCGAAAAGGCATGACGTGTGATTTCCACCCGCCAACTGCGTTACTTCGTCGAAATCGCCGACAGCGGCAGCTTCAGTGCCGCCGCCGAACGTTTGTTCGTGGCGCAATCGGCCCTGAGCCGGCAGATCAAGGAGCTGGAAAACCAACTGCAAACCCCGCTGTTCGAACGCACCGCGCGCCAGCCGCGGCTGACTGCCGCCGGTGAAGCCTTCTATCCACGGGCGCGCAACCTGCTGAGCGAATTGCTCAAGGCCAGCCAGATGGCGACCCAAGTGGGCAACGGCGAATTGGGCACGCTGCGCCTCAGTCATTCGAGCACCGTGCCGATGAGCGGGCCTTTACTGCAAGGCATCGGCACCTGGCTGGAGCGCTGCCCTGGGGTGTCGATGGATATCGGCAAACTGTCCTCCGAAGCGCAGTTGGAAGAAATCGCCGACGGTCGCCTGGAAGTCGGGGTGCTGCGCTTACCCGTGCTGCGCCAGCGCGAAGGTGTGCGGGTCATGCCTTTATACAGCGAACCCCTGCTGCTGGCCGTGCCTGTGAGTCATGCGCTGGCACGCAGCCAGGCGCCCATCGAACTGGAGCAACTGAAGGACCAGGCGTTTATCTCGATCCCCCATCCCCAGCGTGGCGGCCTGAGTTATCTGTCGGCCGAACTGTGCATGCGTGCGGGATTTTTCCCCAAGGCCGCCCGAGTGATGTCACGCAAGACCACCCAGTTGCAGTTGATCCAGGCCGGTTTCGGTATAGCCTTGCTGCCAAAGTCCATGCAGGACATCGCCCCCGCCAACGTGTACTTTTTGCCCCTGGCCGACCCGGACTGCCTGAGCACCGTCGCCCTGGCCTGCCAGCAGTCACCGAGCGCGTTGGTGGAGCAGTTCTGTCAAACCCTGCACGAATGCCTATAAACTGCCGCCCATGATTAAAGATCCCTTTGCCCGCTTGGGCCTGGACCGCGAAGTCCTGACTGTCAGCCAGCTCAACGGCCGCGCGCGGGTGTTGCTGGAAGACGTATTCACCAATATCTGGGTCGAAGGCGAGATCTCCAACCTCGCCCGCCCGGCCTCCGGCCATGTGTACTTCACCCTCAAGGACAGTGGCGCCCAGGTGCGTTGTGCGCTGTTTCGCAATAACGCCGCGCGGGTCCGCCAGGCGTTGAAGGATGGCCTGGCGGTGAAGGTGCGCGGCAAGGTCTCGCTGTTCGAGGGCCGTGGCGACTACCAGTTGATCCTCGATACCGTCGAACCCGCCGGGGATGGCGCGCTGCGCCTGGCCTTCGATGCCCTGAAGGAAAAACTCAGCGCCGAGGGCCTGTTCAGTGCCGAACGCAAGGTGCCGCTGCCCGCGCACCCGCGCCGCATCGGCATTATCAGTTCGCCCACCGGTGCGGTGATCCGCGACATCATCAGCGTGTTCCGCCGTCGCGCGCCCCAGGTGCAATTGACGTTGATCCCAACCGCCGTACAAGGCCGCGAAGCGATCCCGCAGATTGTGCGCGCGCTGAAGCTGGCGGATGCCCGTGGCTTTGACGCGCTGATCCTGGCCCGTGGCGGCGGCTCGCTGGAAGACCTCTGGTGCTTCAACGAAGAGGCCGTGGCCCGCGCGGTGGACGCGTGCGTGACGCCGATCGTCAGTGCGGTCGGCCATGAGACCGATGTGTCCATCAGCGATTTCGTTGCCGACGTACGCGCGCCCACACCTTCGGCGGCCGCTGAGTTGCTGGCCCCCGACGCCAGTAACCTGGTGCGCCAGGTCGAAAGCCTGCACCGCCGCCTGGTGATGCTGATGCGCAATCGCCTGACCCACGACCGCCTGCGCCTGGAAGGCATGGCCCGGCGCCTGCGGCACCCCGGCGAACGTCTGCGCCAGCAGGCCCAGCGCCTGGACGACCTGGATATGCGCCTGCGCCGCGCCTTCGAGCGCAACCTCAATACCCGTCGCGAACGCCTGATCCGCCTGGAAACCCGCCTCGCCGGCCAGCATCCGGGGCGCCAGTTGGCCCTGCTGCGCCAGCGCCTGGACAGCCTTGCCGAGCGCCTGCCCCGCGCCATGCGCGAAGGCCTCAAGGCGCGTCGCCTGCAACTGCAAAGCCAGGTGCAGACGTTGCAGGTGGTCAGCCCGCTGGCAACCTTGGGCCGTGGCTACAGCATTTTGCTCGACGAGCGTGGCCAGGCCATCCGCAACGCCGCACAGACCCACACCGGCCAGCGCCTCACCGCGCGCCTCGGTGAAGGCCAATTGCAGGTGCGGGTGGAAGATAACCACCTGACCCCCGTCACCCTTTCGTTATTGGATTGATTGATGCCACGTTTCTTTAGTGTGTTGTTGCTGCTATGCCTCGCCGTTAACGCTCATGCCGACAGCTATATCAGCCGTACCTTGAACAAGCCGGTGCCCGGCGGTGTTGCGGTGGTTGAACTCGGCCCTTCGGCTGCCGCGCCGAAAGCCACGTACCAGGGCAAACCCGTGCTGGTGGTGAAGGAGCAGGACAACTGGCTGGCGATTGTCGGCATCCCGCTGACGGTCAAGCCGGGCAACGAGCGCATCAGCAGCGGCGGGCGCAGCCTGCCGTTTATCGTCGGCTACAAGAAATACCCGGAACAGCGCATCACCCTGAAGAACAAAAGCCAGGTCAACCCCGACCCGGCGCAGCTCAAGCGCATCGAGGGCGAGTTGGCCGTGCAGCTCAAGGCCTACCGCAGTTTCAGCCCGAACCTGCCGAGCAACCTGGTGCTGGACAAACCGGTGAACGGGCCGCTGTCGAGCAAGTTTGGCGTGCGCCGCTTCTTCAACGGTGAAGAGCGCAATCCTCATTCGGGCCTGGACTTTGCCGTGCCGGCCGGTACACCGATCAAGACGCCGGCGAACGGTAAGGTGATTCTGACCGGCAACTACTTCTTCAATGGCAATACCGTGTTTGTCGACCACGGCCAGGGCTTTATCAGCATGTTCTGCCATATGTCGAAGATCGATGTAAAAGTCGGCGATCAACTGGTGCGCGGTACGGTGGTGGGCAAGGTCGGCTCGACGGGCCGTGCGACCGGGCCGCATATGCATTGGAATATCAGCCTCAATGACGCACGGGTCGATCCTGCGATATTTATCGGCGCCTTCCAGCCCTGATACACGACAGCGCATTCAGCCCGGTCTGGACGTTCAAAACCCACGGGTAGACCGGTCACTGACGACCGCCCTCTTTCAACGACCATGGCGCCGAACTCGACACAGTGCGTCGCCATTCCCACCTATTCTTGAAGGAACCTTCATCGCTTGACTTGCCACCCACACACCGAATCCCAGGGAGGACAATTCGCTCACAAGGACACATAAAGCAAGTCTTGTGGAGTTTCCTTAATGCATATCTATGACCTCAGGCCCGCGCCACCCCAAATCGATATTCCACCTGCTCGTCCCGCATCATCTACGCCAGCAGCCCAGAACGACAGCCCAGGCCCACAACCCGCCCCCGCCAGGTCTCGTTCGTCCGTACGGGGACTCGCCAGCCTCTCCGCCCCTTACGCGTCGGGCATAAATCCCGCCACTGCCATCCGCAGCCCTCTCTCGAATCACTTCAAGATCGGCGATCTGCAGTTACTGAATGAACAGTACTCCGGCCTCATGGACGAGATGGCCTCACAGCAACGCCAGCGTCCTGATTTCAAAAGCTTTTTGCAGACACGGCTGGCACAGGCGTTTCCTCAACTGAATCCCCTCGACCCGGACAAGGTTTCGTTCAATAGCTATACGTCAAACAACGGCGTAGAACAGTTGAAATCCTCCGAGCCGATAATGACTGCCTTGAGCCGCGCGATTCGGGAAATCTATGCCAACCCGAGCAAACAGCTATTCGAGACACCGGGGGTCAGGACCGAATTCGTGACCCAGCCAGCGCCCGATCAGGCCGCCAATGTCCTCCAGCCCACCGCCTCGCTGCACACCATCGCCAGGAGCATTGCCACCGAGTACGCTCAGACGCTTCGGGAATACTGGACCACGCCCCAGCTTTCAGCGAACTCGCCCTCGCCACAGGACCAACTGTTATGGGTCCACAAACAGCAACTGTCGACCTTGGCAGCCATCCGCAAGATGGACGGCACCCTGAGCCCGGCCAGTAAAGAGTTGATCGACAACGCGCTGCGCTACCCGTCTCTAAAGGAACGGGAAAGTAAACTGCCTGACGGATCAAGACCCGGTGTGTACCCCATCACCATTGATGACGGCACACTACAGGGTGCAGCCTTCGCCGGTGCGTTCATGATCACCAGCAAGGATGGCTCTTCAGCGTCCACCCCGACCTGGCCTGCCACCGGTCGGGAGATTAGGCTCAACGACCAGAATGGCCCCGTGGTGCTCTATACCCCCAGCGAAGGTTTCGAGGAGTTCGCAACCCCGGCACTGTTACGCGAAGCACTGGCGCAACGGCTCGACAGCGGCGGGCCGGCCGCCGAGCTGTTGAGGCAAAGCCTGCCGCTTTCGCTGCAAAACCGCGCGTCGCCGCCTACGGGAGATGACTTGATGCTAGGCGTGGCGCCCCTGGCCGGGGATGTGCAGGCAGAGGGGATAAATTTGCTGCTCCAGCGCCAGGGCGCGGAAGTCGATGCGTTGATGGCCAGGACATTCACCCCGCAGCGGCCATCAAGCCCCGCACCAACGCTGGGGCCCACGCTCATGACGGCCCTGGATGATGCCGCTGACTGGTCGGCACAAGTCGACGGCAGCAACGCCATGCTTGCGCGTAACGAGAAATTGGCCGAGAAAGGCCAGCCGGACTGGTTGAAAAACCTCAGTCCCGCTCAGGAATTTCTCTACAGCCGCTTGGAAGGGAAAGCGACAAAGAGCGCTGAACAACTCGCGCCCCTGCTGGAAAACATTCCTTCCTTATCCAGCTTTGCCACGTCGCAAATGAATGAGGCGCTGAAACAGGCTTACCCCCAGGCTAATGTGGACGCCGATCAACTGATGGTTAAAGTAGTCACCAAGACGCGTTTCCACCTCGGTCGCTCCGGTATTCCACACCCCCCCTCCACGACCACCACCTACCTGCCACTGTCCGACCTGGCCCTGAAAAACCCAAGCCAATGGGAAATGGGCGAAAGCCACAAGCACACCGAGACCACCATGACCCTGGCGCTGCAAGACACCAAGGGCTCACCGGTTCTAGATGATCAGAAGCGGCCGATCACCCTCGATACACAACAACTCAAGCGCCTGGTCAACACTGCGGATGTGGGTGGCGAATACACCAAGCTGCTGGAGACGCGCATGGCACCGGATGCCGAATCGGGGCCGGCGGCTGATTTACACAAGACGTGGAAGGCCAGCAATGCCGACTTGATGGAGAAAGAAGCGTTCCTGGCACAACTCAACCCCAGTGGGTTCCAAGCCGATGCCAGCACCGACAAGACCTTGAAGCGGGGCGTACAGTGGATCAACGCGGTCCTGGATCATCCGGACCCGGCCCAGCGTGCGGAGGTGGATGGACAAACGATTGTTGCCAACACCCTGCTCCAGTTGGGCCAACCGGTTCGCGGCGTGATGGTCATCGGCAATCAAACGGACGCTTCTGTAGTGCTCTACAGCCCCGGAGCCCCCGACGGACTGGCGTTCAGGGAACTGCCCAACCTGGACGCATTGACGACGTTGCTGGAGAAGAAAGAATGGCAGGCCTATACCCAGAGCAGAAAATCGCCAACGGAAAAGAACGATTTTCAGCAATCCGTGGACGCTGCGCGCCGAGTCGCCACCAGTGGGGGCACCGATCTTCTTGCAGCCGCCGAGATTCTGGACAATGCAAGAAAACGTCTCCCCGGTTCCATAACCCTAAAGCCGATAGAAACAGACATCCACGATGAATTGTTCACTCAACAGACGCGCCTGCTAATCGATAAAGCCGACTTCCAGTCAACCAGCAGTGCAGAAGTGAACGCCGAATCGACGCGTAACAAGATCATGTTTGGCGTGGAGGTGGGCAGCCTGTTTCTGGACCTCATACCGGTCATCGGCCGGGGCATTTCTACCGGGGTGAAGGTGGGCAGTCGGCTCGGCCGAGCGGCACTGAAAGCCATCCAGAGCAATGCCCGGCACTTGCCCGGTGGGCTGCTCACACGCGGCGGCCGGGTCAACCTTTTCGCCGACTTCACCGCGCTTGCATCAGGCCTGCCCAATGTGCCGAGCACGCCTTTGCGTCCGGTGTTTCGCGCGGCGGGAACGCCCGTCCCCGTCGCTCCCGTCGCAAGGTCGCTGCTCACCCAGGGAACGCCCCCGCCCGGCGCGCCTGTCCCGCCTGCCGTCCCTTCGACCAGCGCGGGCATCAGGGCGTCCCAGGCAATCCCCAGTCCCGTCGTGCATTCCGTTACGCCACCGCGAGACCTGAGCGCCTACTCCGTCCCTGAAGACACGCTTAGAGGCGTCCGACCAAACGCCAATGGCATTTATCAAGTGGGAGAAAACTGGTACATCCGCTATACCGACAGTACAGGGATCAACAAGCCGTATCAGATCGACTCTGCGTTCAAAGCAAGGTACGGACAGGTGAGCATTGTTGACCCAAACGCAGCGCCGGATGCGCCGAGGACCATCAGGAACGTGGCACATATGCAATCCACAGGGAATGGAGAATGGAGGCAGAGTGAGTTGTCGGGCGGCAGGCGTGGTGCGCAAAGAAGGCAAAGCCCTACTCCCCCAGTCGAATACCTGGACTACCTGTTTGCCGGTGGTGCCGACTTCACGGCCCAGCAGGGCACCCGGGGCACCGCTCGTCGCTGGTTCAGAAATGACATGAATGCGTTTTACGAACGCCAGGCTGCTGGTGCATTACCCCCTCGCCCGAATGTCCAGGCTAACGCAGCGGGCACCTCACCAAGTGACTTGATGCGGTCACAGCTCGAGAGATTCAACGGCGTGGTTTTAGGCGAACAACACAATCAGGTTGCCACCGATCTTCTACTGATAAACAACATGCCCATGTACAGGGAGCTTGGAGTGACAACTCTGTTGCTCGAAGGCGCACCCGGCATACAGCTGACCCCCTACTCCATGGCCGATGTAAACATGATACCTGCGCGCCCACGTAACTCGGAATACTTGGGCAATACCCCTTCTCGAGCGGCATTGCTGGCAGCGGCAGAAAAAAATGGCATCAAGATAGTAGGACTGGAACATGAACACCTGACACAGCATGTCACCCGCAGTTCTGAAGCCGACAGCCTCAATCTGCGTCACACCAATGATCGCCAGAAAGAGCTTAATTACTATGCCGCCAAGCTCATCAATAGAATTCCACCGGAAGAAAAATGGATTGCTGTTGTAGGAAGGTCACACATGAATACCAGCAGGGGCGTTCCGGGCATTGCGGAACTGACCGGCACACCCGGGATAGGCGTCTATGACAGCGCCAGAGGAGCCCCCAGCGTGGTTCACCCCTCGAACGGCTCACGACCGGACCCAAACAAACGTCTTAGCCCGGACGAACTAGTCGGTGACTATCAAATCCATCTAAATGTGGACCAGTACCGCAAGCCTCTTCCTGACCAATAACGGGTGTGGAACACACCTGGCATCAACAATCCGGCGGTTGTTTTTTCAGCCGCCGGACTTGCTTGGGGAAACCGTCTTTGCAAAAAGCAAGATTGCCCCAACCCAAAACCTTACGCAAAAAAATAAATACAAAGAGATAAAAACAGCTATAAAATCTCGAATCCAGCTAAAAAAGTGGAACTTATCTCAATTCGTCCGCACCTACTTGTCATCTTTCAACCCTGCGGTTAGGGTTGGGCCTATGAAAACCTCTCACACCCTCATCCAGCTTCGCCAGCACCGCAGCCTGTGCCTCGTCAGCGCACGACTGCCAGGCTGAATCGATCTGCCTCGTCTTTACGTTTTATCCCTAAAAACAGTTCTACGGCAGGCCGCCTTTTCTCGGCCCCTACAACAAAGGATTTCCCGATGAGCATGCTCAAAGACCCGTCTTCGAAGTACCGCGCGTTTCCGACCATCGATATCCCGGACCGCACCTGGCCTTCCAAAACCATCACCACCGCGCCGATCTGGTGCAGTTCCGACCTGCGTGATGGCAACCAGTCGCTGATCGAGCCGATGGACGCGGTGAAAAAGCTGCGCTTCTGGAAGACCCTGGTCGCGGTCGGCGTGAAGGAAATCGAGGCGTCGTTCCCTGCCGCATCGCAAACCGACTTCGACTTCGTGCGTACCCTGATCGAAGACAACCACATCCCCGAGGACACCACCATCCAGGTGCTGACCCAGGGCCGTGAAGACTTGATCGCACGCACCTTCGAATCCCTGCGCGGCGCCAAAAAGGCCATTGTGCACCTGTACAACGCCACGTCGCCGTCGTTCCGCCGCATCGTGTTCAACCAGGACAAGGACGGCATCAAGGCCATCGCGGTCAACGCGGCCAAGCTGTTCGTCAAGTACGCCGCCCAGCAGCCGGAAACCCAGTGGACCTTCGAGTACTCGCCGGAGACTTTCAGCGCTACCGAACTGGAGTTCGCCAAGGAAGTCTGTGACGCGGTGATCGAGGTCTGGAACCCGACGCCTGAGCACAAGATGATCCTCAACCTGCCGGCCACCGTCGAGTGCGCCACGCCGAACATCTATGCCGACCAGATCGAGTGGTTCGGTCGCCATATCAATCGTCGTGACAGCGTGATCATCAGCCTGCACACCCACAACGACCGCGGCACCGGCGTAGCCGCCACCGAGCTGGGCCTGATGGCCGGCGCGGACCGTGTCGAGGGTTGCCTGTTCGGTAACGGCGAGCGTACCGGTAACGTCGACCTCGTCACCGTGGCGTTGAACATGTACACCCAGGGCCTCGACCCGCAGCTGGACTTCTCCGACATCGACGGCGTGCGTAAAGTCGTCGAGGAGTGCAACCAGATCCAGGTACACCCACGTCATCCGTACGTCGGCGATCTGGTGCATACCGCCTTCTCCGGTTCTCACCAGGACGCGATCCGCAAGGGCTTCTCCCAGCAGAAAGAGGATGCGCTGTGGGAAGTGCCGTATTTGCCGATCGACCCGGCCGACATCGGTCGCAGCTACGAGGCGGTGATCCGCGTGAACAGCCAGTCGGGCAAAGGCGGCATCGCCTACCTGCTGGAGCAGGAATACGACATCAGCCTGCCGCGCCGCATGCAGATCGAGTTCAGCCAGGTGGTCCAGGCCGAAACCGACCGTGTGGGCCTGGAGATGACCGCACCGCAGATCTACGCCTTGCTGCAGCGTGAATACCTGCAAGCCAACACCCCGTATGCGCTGGTCAGCCATCGCCTGCAGGAAGAGAACGGCAACAGCTTTGTCGAAGTGGAAGTCTCGGGCAAGGGCCAGGGCGAAACCAACCTGCACTGGAAAGGCAAAGGCAACGGCGCACTGGAAGCGCTGGTGGCCGGCCTGCCAATTGGGGTGGAGATCATGGACTACAACGAACATGCCATCGGCGCAGGCACCAACGCCAAGGCCGCGGCCTATATCGAACTGCGTGTGAACGGTGAACGTCCGGTGCATGGTGTGGGCATTGATGAAAACATCACCACGGCGAGCTTCAAGGCACTGTTCAGTGCGCTGAACCGCTCGTTGAGCCAGCAGGAAGCGAAAGCGGCGTAACCTTCGCCGTCATACAGAAGGCCCCTGGGTGAGCACCCAGGGGCCTTTTTTATTGAATTTCAGATTTGGGTTGCCCCCCGATAACGGCCTGTCAGACAAACTGAAAGCTATCGGCATCCAGGTTCGCCGGAAACCTGGTGCGGTACGCCGCCAGTTCAGCTGCGCCCAGGCACACCTGGAACACCCCGTCCGCCTCCCCCGCACTCAGCAGGCTCTCACCCTGGAAATCCAGCACCTGGCTATCACCGGTGTAGGCAAAGCCCTTGCCGTCGGTGCCCACTCGATTCACCGCCGCTACGTAGCACAGGTTCTCGATAGCCCGCGCCGGCAACAAGCGGTTCCAATGCTGGCGCCGCGCCCCCGGCCAATTGGCGGTGTAGAGCAGCAAGTCAGTGTCGTGGGCATCCCGACTCCACACCGGGAAACGCAGGTCGTAGCAAATCAGCGGCCGAACACGCCAGCCTTTCAATTCGAACTGCACCTGGCGCTCGCCGGGGGTGTAGTGATTGTGTTCACCGGCCATACGAAACAGATGACGCTTGTCGTAGTGCAACACCTCGCCATCCGGCCGCGCCCACAACAGGCGGTTGCGGTGGCTGCCATCAGCGGCCTGGATGATCACGCTGCCGGTGATCACAGCGTTGTACTTCGCAGCCTGGGCCTGGAGCCACTGATGGGTCGGGCCGTTTTCCGGCTCGGCGAGGGTTTGCGACGCCATGGAGAAACCGGTGGTGAACATTTCCGGCAGCACGATCAGGTCGGCGCCGCGGGCCTGCTCCAGCAGCCCCTCGAAATGCTCGAGGTTGGCCTGGCGGTCGTGCCAGGCCAGGGTGGTCTGGACCAGGGCGATATTCAAGTCAGGCAATGCCGTCAAATCACGCATAGTTTTTCAGCCGCTTGTCGCAGCGTCTCCTCGCGTTTGGCAAAACACAGGCGCACCAGGCGCTGGCCTTGCGGTGGGCTCTGGTAGAACACCGAGACCGGGATGGTCGCCACGCCATGCTCGCGGGTCATCCACAGGGACATGGCGACGTCATCCAGGTCCGGACGTATTTGTGAGTAATCGACCAACTGGAAGTAGGTGCCGGCCACCCGGGTAAAGCTGAAGCGCGACGGTGCCAGCAGGTCGCAGAACAGGTCGCGCTTGGCCTGGTAGAACCCCGGCAGTTCATCGACGTGCTCCGGGTGTTCAGCCATGAAATCAGCCAACGCGAACTGCAACGGGGTCACACCACAGAAATTGACGTATTGATGCACTTTGCGCAGTTCGGCCGTCAGGGCCGGTGGCGCGACCACGTAGCCGGTTTTCCAGCCGGTGACGTGGTAGGTTTTGCCGAAGGAGCTGACCACGAACGCCCGCGGGTACAGCTCTTCATGGGCCAGGACGCTGACGTGGGGCACGCCGTCGAATACCAGGTGTTCGTAGACCTCGTCACTGACCAGGTAGATATCGCGGTCGCGGATCAGTTCGGCCAACTGGTCCAGCTCAGCGCGGCTGATCAGCGCGCCGGTTGGGTTGTGCGGGGTATTGAGGATGATCATGCGCGTACGTGGCGACAGCGCGGCCTTGATCTTCTCGAAGTCCAATGCAAAGCCTTGCAGGCTCAGTTGCACATGCACGCAGCGGCCACCGGCCAGTTCGACCGAGGGCTCATAGCTGTCGTAGCAGGGGTCGAACACAATGACCTCATCGCCAGTGCGAATCACCGCCTGGATCGCGCAGAAGATCGCGGCGGTGGCGCCGGGGGTGATGGTCACTTCACTGTCGGCATTCACCGTGGCGCCATAGCCGCGGGCGATCTTGGCCGCCACTTGCTGGCGCAAGGCCGGCAAGCCGGTCATCGGTGAATATTGGTTGTGCCCGCTGGCAACATGTTTGCCCACGGCATCGAGCAAAGCCTGAGGCCCATTGAAGTCGGGAAACCCCTGGGACAGGTTGAGCGCGCCGGTTTCGGCAGCGAGTTGCGACATGGTGGTGAAAATGGTCGTGCCGACATTTGGCAGCTTGCTGGTGATCATGGGAGCCCCCTTCGGGTGAGCTGCAAGTTTTAAGCTGCAAGCTGCAAGCAGGTCAAGCGACAAACCGCCAGGCACAAAAAAGGGCTCCAAAGGAGCCCTCTCTTGCAGCCTGTAACTTACAACGTGAAGCGGCTGCTATTTCTTGTCGCGACGCTTCTTGTCGGCCTTCTTGTGGTGAGTCATCAAACGACGCTTCTTGTTCACCTGACGGTCAGTCAATGTGTTCTTGTTGCCTTCGTATGGGTTCTCGCCCCCCTTGAACTCGATACGGATCGGCGTACCGACCAGTTTCAAGACGCGGCGGTAGGTGTTTTCCAGGTAACGCACGTAGGACTTGGGTACCTTCTCGATCTGGTTACCGTGGATCACGATAATCGGCGGGTTGGCACCACCCAAGTGGGCGTAACGCAGCTTGATCCGGCGGTTGTTGACCATCGGCGGCGCGTGCTCGCCAACGGCGTCTTCGAGGATCTGGGTCAGACGGTTGGTCGGCCAACGGGTAACGGCGGACTTGAACGAGTTCTGTACGGAAGCGTAGAGATTACCCACACCCGTGCCGTGCAGGGCCGAGATAAAGTGGATATCGGCGAACTCGACGAAGAACAGGCGGCGCTGCAGCTCGATCTTGACGAAATCGCGCTCGCTCGGCGTCATGCCGTCCCACTTGTTGATCGCAATAACCAGCGCCCGACCGGCTTCGAGGGCAAAGCCCAGCAGGTTGAGGTCGTGGTCCACCACGCCTTCGCGGGCGTCCATCACGAAGATCACCACGTTGGCGTCTTTGATCGCCTGCAGGGTTTTCACCACGGAGAACTTTTCAACTTCCTCGTGGATCTTGCCGCGCTTGCGCACACCGGCGGTGTCGATCAGCGTGTACTTCTCGTCGTTACGCTCGAACGGGATGTAGATGCTGTCGCGGGTGGTGCCGGGCTGGTCGTAGACGATTACCCGGTCTTCACCGAGCATACGGTTGACCAGGGTCGACTTGCCCACGTTCGGGCGGCCGATGATCGCGATCTTGATACCGTCTTTTTCGCTTGGACCCGGAATGCGCTTGGCTTCCTCGCCTTCGGCAACGACCTCTTCTTCGCCTTCTTCTTCCTCGGCGTCATCCTTGGGGAAGTCGCGCAGGGCGATTTCCAGCATCTGGGTGATGCCGCGACCGTGGGCACCGGCGACCGGGATCGCGTCGCCAAGACCCATCGGACTGAATTCGGCACGGGCCGCCTCAGGGTCGATGTTGTCGATCTTGTTGGCGACCAGATAGGAACGCTTGTTGCGCTTGCGCAGGTGCTCGCCAATCATCTGGTCGGCAGCGGTGTAGCCCGCGCGGGCGTCCACCAGGAACAACACGACATCGGCTTCTTCAATGGCCAGCAGGGACTGCTCGGCCATCTTTTCGTCCATGCCATGCTCATCACCGGAGATACCACCGGTGTCGACAATAATGTAGGAGCGCCCTTGCCACTTTGCCTCACCGTATTGGCGATCACGGGTCAGACCGGACAAGTCGCCGACGATGGCGTCACGAGTCCTGGTCAGGCGGTTGAACAAGGTGGACTTGCCGACGTTAGGTCGGCCCACCAGGGCGATTACGGGAACCATGCGGCTCTCCACTTCGTTATTTCAGAAAATACAAAAGCCGCTGCAAGGCAGCGGCTGGTGCTCGGGGCAGCATATTCAAATGCCGCATGCCCCGCCGAAGCGGGGCCGCCTGGGTTTTACCCCAAGCATAGTCAAACCTTTACTTGATGGTCAGGGCTTCCAGCTTGCCGCTGTTGCCGTAAACATAAAGCATGTTGCCCACCACCAGCGGACGGGCACGCAGACCGTCGCTGTCGATACGCTCACGACCTACAAAACGACCATCCACCTGGCTCAGCAGGTGCAGGTAGCCTTCGAAGTCGCCGACCGCTACATAGCTGGAGAACACTTCCGGAGCCGACAGTTGACGACGGGCCAGGGAGTCATTGCTCCACAGTGCAGTGGTGGAACGCTCGTCGACACTTTCAACGGTGCCGGACGCCAGGCTTACGTAGACGCTGCCAAACCCTTGGGCGACACCCGCATAACTGGAAGCATCACGCTGCCAGTTGACCCGGCCGCTCTGCAGGTCCAGCGCGGCAACGCGGCCCTGGTAAGTGGCGACGTAGAGGGTTTCGCCCGACAGCAGCAAGCCACCGTCGATGTCCACTACGCGATCCAGCTCGGAACGACCTTGGGGGATGGCCACACGGGTTTCCCAGGCCGGCACGCCGTTCCTGGTGTCCAGGGCAACTACTTTACCGGTCGACAGGCCTGCAACGGCCAGATTGTTGGTCACAACCGGACCACTGGTACCGCGCAAGGTCAGCACCGCCGGGGTGCTGTCGTACAACCAACGCTGTTCGCCGGTGCTGGCGTCCAGGCCGATCACACGGTCATCCTGGGTTTGCACCACGACGATATCGCCGTTGGTGGCAGGCGGTGCGAGGACTTCACTGGTCACGCGAGCGCGCCATTTCTCTTCACCGGTGCTGGAGTCCAGCGCCACGACTTCGCCCTTGAGCGTGCCGAGCATGACCATGCCGTAACCCACGCCTACGGCGCCGGATACAGGCAATTCGAGGTCTTTCTTCCACTTCACGTCGCCGTTCATGCGATCCATGGAGATCACCACGCCGGTTACGTCAGCGGCCACAATGTTGTCACCGTCGATTGCCGGCACCAGCATGTTGTAGGTCTCGCCCTGGCCATCACCGATGGAGCGGCTCCATTGCTTTTGCAGGACGACTTCTTCCTTGAAGCTGGTCAGCTCGGCCGGAGGCAGTTCTTTTTTACTGTTGCTGCTGCAACCCGCGGCCAGAACGGCCAGAGCCAGCAATGCTGCATGTTTCCAACGGATCACGTCATGCATCCCCTTTGGCCAAGTCGTCCAGCTTGATTTGTAAGCCACCGACCGCCGCTTCATCAGACAGCGCCGCCTTGGCTTTCTTGTACGCAGCATTGGCTTCGTCGGTACGACCCAATTGGACCAACAGGTCGCCCTTGAGCTCTTCGCGAGTGGCTACAAATGCCTTGTCCGCATCGCCGTCGAGCAGTTTGAGTGCTTCGTCAGCCTTGTTCTGTGCCGCCAATACCTGGGCCAGGCGCTGACGCGCGATTTCACCCAGGGTCGGGTTGGTCGGCTTGTCGGCGATGGCCTTGAGTTCTGCGGCGGCGTCATCCAGCTTGCCGGTATCGACCGCGACTTTCGCGACGAACAGGCTGCCGTATTGGGCGTAGGTGCTGCCGCCGAATTCGTTCTTCAGCTTGCCTGCCAGGTCTGCAACCTGCGCGGGGTCGGGCTTGCCGTCCGGCGTCAGGGTGGTTTCCAGCAATTGCTGATAAACGATCGAGGCGCCCTGGGACTGGTTGGCCTGATACTTTGTCCAGGCTTGCCAGCCGAACACCACCACTAAAGCCAGCAGACCGCCAGTAACCAGGGGCTTGCCGTTACGCTGCCACCAGTCCTTGAACTCGGCCAACTGCTCATCATCAGTACTCGACACCCCAATACTCCTTAATCGCTAAATTCGGCTGTTCGACAGCTTCAACCCTGCACGACGCAGGTGGCCAAGTGCGCAGCGAGCGCATCAAAGGCAATGTTCTGTTGCTCGCCCTGGCCACGCAGGGGTTTGAAACCTATCACTTGCTGGGCCAACTCGTCATCGCCAAGGATCAGTGCGTACAGTGCACCGCTCTTGTCGGCCTTCTTGAACTGGCTCTTGAAACTGCCTGCGCCGGCATTGACCTGAAGGCGCAGGTTGGGCAACTGGTCACGTACTTTTTCGCTCAGGGCCAGGGCGGCCAGTTCGGCGGCCTCGCCAAAGGCGCACAGGTACACGTCCACCTGACGGGAGATTTCTTCCGGAACCTGCTCCAGGGTTTCCAGCAGCAGGATCAGCCGCTCGATCCCCATGGCGAAGCCCACGCCGGTGGTCGGCTTGCCGCCCATCTGCTCGACCAGGCCGTCGTAACGGCCGCCCGCACACACGGTGCCCTGGGCGCCGAGCTTGTCGGTGACCCACTCGAACACGGTCTTGCTGTAGTAATCGAGGCCACGCACCAGCTTGGTGTTGATCACGAACGGAATGCCGGCCGCGTCCAGACGAGCCTTGAGGCCTTCGAAGTGAATGCGGGATTCGTCGTCCAGGTAATCGGCCATTTTCGGCGCATTGACCAGCACGGCCTGGGTGTCGGCGTTCTTGGTATCGAGGACGCGCAACGGGTTGGTCTTCAGACGACGCTGGCTGTCTTCATCCAACTTGTCCAGATGGGCGGACAGGTACTCGACCAGGGCCACTTTATAGCGGCCGCGGGATTCACTGGTGCCCAGGCTGTTGAGCTCAAGCTTGACCGCGTCGCGGATGCCCAGAAGGCCCCATAGGCGCCACGTCAGCACGATCAGCTCCGCGTCGATGTCCGGGCCGTCGATGTTGAACACTTCCAGGCCGATCTGATGAAACTGGCGATAACGGCCTTTCTGTGGACGTTCGTGACGGAACATCGGGCCGATGTACCACAGTTTCTGCGGCTGGCCAGCACCGGTGAGGCCATGCTCAAGCACGGCGCGCACGCACGCGGCGGTACCTTCCGGACGCAAGGTCAGGGAGTCGCCGTTACGGTCTTCAAAGGTGTACATCTCTTTTTCGACGATGTCGGTCACTTCACCGATGGAGCGCTTGAACAGCTCGGTGAACTCGACGATCGGCATGCGGATCTGCTTGTAACCGTAGTTATCCAGCAGGCGCGCGACAGTCCCCTCGAAGTAGCGCCACAGCGGCGTTTGCTCCGGCAGGATGTCGTTCATGCCACGAATGGCTTGCAGAGACTTGCTCACATCAAATCCTTAAATTCGTTCAATCAGCCGCGAGCGATCAGCGCTGCGTCAGCCGCGACCTTTTCGGCCGCTTTCTCGCGGATCAGCTTTTCCAGCTCATCCACCAGATTGTCATTCGTTAACTTCTGCGACGGCTTACCGTCGATGTAAATCAGGTTCGGTGTACCGCCGGTCAAGCCCACATGGGCTTCCTTGGCTTCACCCGGGCCGTTGACCACACAACCGATCACTGCAACATCCAACGGCACCAGCAGGTCTTCGAGGCGCAACTCAAGGTCGTTCATGGTTTTTACCACGTCGAAGTTCTGCCGCGAGCAACTCGGGCAGGCAATGAAGTTGATACCGCGGGAACGCAAACGCAGGGATTTGAGAATGTCGTAGCCGACTTTCACTTCCTCTACCGGGTCTGCCGCCAACGAGATGCGGATAGTATCGCCAATCCCTTCGGCGAGCAGCATACCGAGACCCACCGCAGATTTCACTGTGCCTGAGCGCAAACCGCCGGCTTCGGTGATCCCCAGGTGCAGCGGCTGCACGATTTCCTTGGCCAGCAGGCGGTAGGCTTCCACCGCCATGAACACGTCGGAGGCCTTTACGCTGACCTTGAAGTCCTGGAAGTTCAGGCGTTCGAGGTGTTCAACATGACGCAGTGCAGACTCGACCAGCGCTGCCGGGGTCGGCTCGCCGTACTTCTTTTGCAGGTCTTTTTCCAGGGAACCGGCGTTGACGCCGATGCGGATCGGGATCCCGCGATCACGAGCAGCGTCCACCACAGCGCGCACACGGTCTTCACGACCGATGTTGCCCGGGTTGATGCGCAGGCAATCGACACCCAACTCGGCCACGCGCAGGGCGATCTTGTAGTCGAAGTGAATGTCGGCAACCAGCGGCACCTTGACCAGCTGCTTGATGCGACCGAAAGCCTCGGCAGCGTCCATGTCCGGGACGGATACCCGAACGATGTCTACCCCGGCCGCTTCCAGGCGATTGATCTGGGCAACGGTAGCGGCAACGTCATTGGTGTCGCTGTTGGTCATGCTCTGTACCGCGATGGGGGCGTCGCCACCCACCGGCACCGAGCCGACCCAGATCTTGCGCGATACGCGACGTTTGATTGGAGATTCGCCGTGCATGACTATTGTCCCAACTTCAGGCGAGCGGTCTCGCCAGTGGTGAACGGCGCTACGTCTACAGGCTGGCCGTTGTAGGCCACTTGCGCGCCACGGGCGAAGCCCAGACGCAGCGTCAAAGGAGGCTTGCCGCCCAGGTCGAGCGTATCGCCCTTACGCTTGAGACCACTGACCAGCACTTTGCCGTTGCCATCGGTGACTTGCGTCCAGCAGTCAGCGACGAAGGTAATTTGTACACGCCCGTCACCGGCGATCAACGCAGGGGTGGTGGGTGGTGAAATCGCAGGGGCTGCCGGAGCGGTTGGCGCCGTAGTCGCTGGCGCCGGGACCGGAGCAGCCGGTGTATGAGCCTGGGCAACCGGAGCCGCGGGCGTGTGAGTTGGCGCGGTCGGTGTCACTGGGGCCGGTACGGCGGCGGTCGGGGCACTTTCCGGCTCGGACGGTTCAGCGGCGGCCGGGGTTTCGGGGGCAGCCTGGCCTTGGGCTACGGCCTGGTCTTCCGGCTCATCCAGCGGATGAATCTGGGTGGTGCCGTCGGCGCTTTCGACTTCGACGTGCTCCATGGCGTTGCTGGTCAGGTCCTTACTGCGCTGGGACGTCTGGTCTTGCCACCAGACGAAACCGCCGCCGATCACGGCGATCAGCAACAACAGGCTGACAATACGCAGGATTGTGTGGGAAACCCGCACCGGTTCTTCGATGCGACCCAGGCCATGCACGTTGCTGCCCTGGGAGTCGGTGCCGGTGAACTGGTCGAACTCCTGGACCAACACGGCCTGGTCGATGCCCAGCAACTTGGCGTAGGCGCGGATATAGCCACGGGCGAAGGTATGCCCAGGCAGCTTGTCGAATGCGCCGGCCTCAAGGTTGCCCAGGGAGGTGGTGGTCAAATTGAGCTTGAGGGCCACTTCCGCCAGCGACCAACCATTGCTTTCGCGGGCCTGACGCAAGGTGTCGCCTGGGTTTACGCGATTAGCTGCTACAACTTCCGGGTGCGCCGCTTTCATCATTGCTCCGACAGGTATTGCTGATATTCCGGCGTACCGGGATAGAGTCGTTCGAGTTGCTGGCCAAAACGTGCGGCCGTGTCGTGTTCTTCATGAACCGTCGCCAGGCGCACGCCGAGCAATAGACTACGTGCATTTTGCCCGCTGAGCAGGCTAAAACGCTCGTAATAGTCACGTGCCGGCACATAATGCCTGTCTTCGTAGGACAACTCAGCCATTTCGAGCAACGCTCGTGGCTGATGGCCGTTCAAGTGCAGGGCTTTTTCCAGCTGCTGGCGTGCGCTGTCGCGCTGGCCGAGGCGCATCGAGGTCACCCCAAGGTTCTCGAACACCCGCGCGCGCTCAGGATAGAGGGTATCGGTACTGGCTTGCTGGAAATAAAGGGCGGCCTGGTCAAAACGCTTTTGCTTGAACAGGAAACTGCCGTAATTGTTCAGCAGTTTCGGATCGGCAGGCCGTGCGGCCAGGGCTTTGTTGAAGTACCGGTCAGCCAGTTCAGGCTCGGCCTGGGCCTGGAACACCAGGGCCAGCGCAGCGTTGGCGTCGGCATCGTCGCTGTCCAGTTCAAGGGCTTTTTTCAACGGCACCTTGGCCTGCTCGCTCATGCCTTGGCGCAGGTAACCCAACCCCAGTTGCACATAGGCAACCCGCGCCTCGTCACGGCCCTTGCCGGTTTGCAAAGGGCTGTCATGGCCCGATGAAACACAACCGGCGGCGAGGCCGGTAACCAGCAAAAGCAGCGCAAGGCGCAAGGGCATAGAGATCCTCTCTCAGATTCGATTCACAGCAATTTGCGGCAGATCGTCGGCGGCGTTCAATTCACGCACGGCGATATAGCGCTCGCTGCGGCGGGTGCGGTCCATCACCTGCCCGACCAATTGACCACAGGCGGCGTCGATGTCTTCACCACGGGTGGTGCGCACGGTGACGTTGTAGCCGGCCTGGTGCAGTTGATCCTGGAAACGGCGAATGGCGTTGTTGCTTGGCCGCTCGTAACCAGAATGTGGAAACGGGTTAAACGGAATCAGGTTGATCTTGCACGGGGTGTTCTTGAGCAGTTCAATCATCTCGACCGCGTGTTCGACCTTGTCGTTAACATCCTTGAGCATGGTGTACTCAATGGTCAGCACACGTTTCTCGCCCAAGGTCGCCATATAACGCTGGCAGGATTCGAGCAGCATCTTAAGCGGATACTTCTTGTTGATCGGCACCAATTGGTTACGCAATGCGTCATTGGGTGCGTGCAGCGACAACGCCAGGGAGACGTCGATGTGCTTGGCCAGCTCATCGATCATCGGGACCACGCCGGAGGTCGACAGGGTCACACGGCGCTTGGAGATGCCGTAGCCCAGGTCGTCCATCATCAGGTGCATGGCTGCGATGACGTTGTCGAAGTTCAGCAGCGGCTCACCCATGCCCATCATCACCACGTTGGTGATGGCACGGTCGACGGTCGCCGGGACGCTGCCAAAGGATTTGTTGGCAATCCACACCTGGCCGATCACTTCGGCGGCGGTGAGGTTGCTATTGAAGCCTTGCTTGCCGGTGGAGCAGAAACTGCAGTCCAGGGCACAGCCTGCCTGGGACGAAACGCACAAGGTACCGCGCTTGCCCTGGGGAATGTACACGGTCTCGACGCAGCTGCCGGACGCTACGCGCACCACCCACTTACGGGTGCCGTCGCTGGAGATGTCCTCGCTGACCACTTCGGGGCCACGCACTTCAGCAATAGCCTTGAGCTTGTCGCGCAGGGCCTTGCTGACGTTCGTCATGGCGTCGAAATCGTCGACGCCAAAGTGGTGAATCCATTTCATTACCTGACCGGCACGGAAACGCTTCTCCCCGATTGAGTCGAAGAATTTTTCCATTTCCTGTTGAGTCAGACCCAGCAGGTTGGTTTTTACAGTCGATGTCGTCATGGATTCACCCTCACTCTTTAAGCCGATGCTTAGCGAGTGGTTACTTCGGTAGCTGCGAAGAAGTACGAGATTTCGCGAGCAGCAGCGGCTTCGGAGTCCGAACCGTGTACAGCGTTGGCGTCGATGGAGTCAGCGAAGTCAGCACGGATGGTGCCGGCAGCGGCTTCTTTAGGGTTGGTAGCGCCCATCAGCTCACGGTTCAGAGCGATGGCGTTTTCGCCTTCCAGAACCTGAACAACAACAGGACCGGAGATCATGAAGGCAACCAGGTCGCCGAAGAAGCCACGAGCGCTGTGCTCAGCGTAGAAGCCTTCAGCTTCAGCCTTGGACAGTTGCTTGAGTTTCGAAGCTACAACCTTCAGGCCGGCTTTTTCGAAACGAGTGGTGATCTCGCCGATGACGTTTTTTGCAACTGCGTCAGGCTTGATGATGGAGAAAGTACGTTGAACAGCCATGGTGTAACTCCAGAAACGGTAATTTACGAAAAATTAAACCCGCGAATTATACGCGGGTTCTTGGGTATTGCCTAACTGCGTAAGGGAGGCGTCAGTCCTGTTCTTCTTTCCAGGCAGTCTGGATAGCTTCCAGGACCTTTTCGCCACCGCGATCGCGCTCATCATCAAAGCCTGGCAAGGCCATGACCATGTCACGCAAAGCAACAAAATTCAGGGAATAGGGATCCATATCCGGGTTGCCGTCGGCCAACAGGATAGCGATCTCTTGCACATCAACCCATTTAAGACTCATGACACTTCCTTGAATCAGTGCGGCGCTTCGGCCGCATGGTTGAGCGAATATTTCGGAATTTCGACGGTAATGTCTTCAGTCCCGACCCTGGCCTGACAGCTTAGGCGAGAAGTGGCTTCCAGGCCCCAGGCGCGGTCAAGAAAATCTTCTTCCAACTCATCGGCCTCTTCCAGGCTATTGAAGCCTTCGCGAATGATGCAATGGCAAGTGGTGCAGGCACACACACCCCCACAGGCACTTTCGATCTCGATGTGGTTGTCATGGGCAACTTCGAGGATGGACTTGCCGGTCTCAGCCTCAACAACCATACCGTCCGGGCAATGCTCGGCGTGTGGCAGAAAAATGACCTGCGGCATTAATTATTCCTCGATTTCATTCAGGTTGCGCCCGGCCAGTGCGGCTTTTACCGTCTGATCCATGCGGCGGGCAGCAAAGGCGTCAGTGACCTGCGACAAGCGCTTGGTCTGTTGCTCGATGGCGTAACCATCGTTGCCTTTCATCAGTTCGGCCAGCTCCTGCATCTGCAGGTCGATGACCATGCGCTCTTCGGCATCCAGCAAACGCTCGCCGTCGGCATCCAGGGCGCCCTGCACCGCTTCAAGCAGGCGCTGGGCATCCACTTGTTGCTCGCGCAGTACGCGCGCGACCTTGTCGTCACCGGCGTATTGGAACGAATCCTTGAGCATCTTGGCGATTTCACCGTCAGTCAGGCCGTAGGACGGCTTGACCTGGATGCTGGCCTCCACGCCGGACGCCAGCTCGCGCGCGGCGACGCTGAGCAGGCCGTCGGCGTCGACCTGGAAGGTCACGCGAATCTTCGCCGCACCCGCGACCATGGCCGGGATGCCGCGCAATTCAAAGCGGGCCAGGGAGCGGCAGTCGCTGATCAGCTCGCGCTCACCTTGCAGCACATGAATCATCATGGCCGTCTGGCCATCTTTGTAGGTGGTGAAGTCCTGGGCGCGCGCGACGGGGATGGTGGTGTTGCGCGGAATCACCTTCTCCATCAGGCCACCCATGGTTTCCAGCCCCAGGGACAGCGGGATGACGTCGAGCAACAGCAATTCGCCGCCATCACGCTTGTTACCGGCCAGGGTATCGGCCTGGATGGCGGCGCCAATGGCGACCACCTGGTCCGGGTCGATTTCCGTCAGCGGCTGGCGACCAAAGGCTTGGGCAACGGCTTCGCGAACCCGCGGCACACGGGTTGAACCGCCGACCATGACCACGGCACCGACGTCTTCCAGCTCGATACCGGAGTCACGCACGGCTCGACGGCAGGCTTTCAGGCTGCGGGCGATCATCGGTTCGATCAGCGAATCGAAGGCTTCGCGAGTCAGCTTGGCGCACCAACTGCCGTAGGAAACATCAACAGAAGCAGCGTCAGTCAGCGCCTCCTTGGCAGCACAGGCCGTTTGCAGCAAGTTACGCTGCTCGCCCGGATCCAGGTCAGCGGACAAGCCGGCGCTGCTGATGATCCAACCCGCGATGGCGTGGTCGAAGTCATCGCCACCCAGCGCTGTATCGCCACCGGTAGCCAGTACTTCGAACACGCCGCCGGTCAGGCGCAGGATCGAAATATCAAAGGTGCCACCACCCAGGTCGTAAATAGCGACCAGGCCTTCGGCATGCTGGTCCAGGCCATAGGCCACGGCCGCAGCGGTCGGCTCGTTGAGCAGGCGCAACACGTTCAGGCCGGCGAGTTTCGCCGCGTCCTTGGTGGCCTGGCGCTGGGCATCATCGAAATACGCCGGGACGGTGATCACCGCGCCGACCAGTTCGCCACCCAACGTGGTTTCCGCGCGCTGGCGCAGCACCTTGAGGATATCCGCCGACACTTCCACCGGGCTTTTCGGGCCCTGGACGGTGTCGATGAACGGCATATGGGATTCACCACCGATAAAGCGGTACGGCAGTTGGTCGCCCAATTGCTTGACGTCGGACAGGCCACGACCCATCAAGCGCTTGACCGACAGCACGGTGTTCAAAGGATCGGTAGACGCCGCCAACCTGGCTGACTCACCGACTTCGGTGCGATCAGCGTGATAACGCACGGCGGACGGCAGGATCACCTGGCCGTCAGCGTCGGGCAGCGGCTCGGACAGGCCGCTGCGCAAGGCAGCAACCAGGGAATTGGTGGTACCCAGGTCAATCCCCACCGCCAGGCGACGCTGGTGCGGTTGAGGGCTTTGGCCGGGTTCGGCGATTTGCAGTAGAGCCATGGTAATCAGGTCTTATCTGTCTATCAGGCGCGCATCACGGGCAGCACACTGGGTTAATCGTCGAGGCGCTCTTCCAGCTGGCGCACTTCGTAGGTGAGCTTGTCGAGGAACTGCATGCGCCGCATCAGGCGCTCGGCCTGTTCACGTTGCGCTGCATCATCCCAACAGGCTGCGAAGCTTTCGTTGAGTTCATCCTGGGCAATTTTCAGACGACGCTTGAAGACCGCGACACCCGCCACATCGGCTTCGTCCTGCAGGTCTTCGAGTTCTTCACGCCATTGCATCTGCTGCATCAGGAAGTCCGGGTCGTGCACGGTCACTTCCAGCGGCAACTCGCCACCGTTCATCGCGAGCAGGTAACGCGCGCGTTTAGGAGGGCTCTTGAGCGTCTGATAGGCTTCGTTGAGGCTGGCCGATTGCTCCAGCGCCAGGCGCTGCTCACGCTCGGAAGCGTCAGCGAAGCGGTCCGGATGCACCCCACGCGCCAATTCTCGGTAGCGCGTGGCAAGCTGCTCGAGGTCCAGCCTAAAACTCGGCTGCAGCTCGAATAAAGCGAAATGACAAGGAGTACCCACGAATAGCCTCAGATGTTGAAGCTTTCGCCGCAGCCACATTCACCGCGCACGTTGGGGTTGTTGAACTTGAAGCCTTCGTTCAACCCTTCCTTGACGAAATCGAGTTCGGTGCCGTCCAGGTAGGTCAGGCTTTTAGGGTCGATGATCACTTTCTCGCCGTGACTTTCGAACACCTGGTCCTCATCGACCACCTCGTCGACGAACTCCAGCACATAGGCAAGGCCGGAGCAGCCCGTGGTGCGAACACCCAGACGAATCCCCTCACCTTTACCGCGCCCATCCAGGGAGCGTCGCACGTGCCGCGCAGCCGCTTCTGTCATGCTGATAGCCATCGTTGACTCCTTACTCGTCGCCAAATGCTTAGATCAAGCCTTTCTTCTGCTTGTAGTCGCGAACGGCCGCCTTGATGGCGTCTTCAGCGAGCACGGAGCAGTGGATTTTCACTGGCGGCAGGGCCAGTTCTTCGGCCAGCTGGGTGTTGCTGATAGTCACAGCCTCATCCAGGGTCTTGCCTTTCATCCATTCGGTCGCCAGGGAGCTGGAGGCGATCGCCGAACCGCAACCGTAAGTCTTGAACTTGGCGTCTTCGATAACGCCAGCGTCGTTGACCTTGATCTGCAGGCGCATCACATCGCCGCACGCCGGAGCGCCGACCATGCCGGTGCCGACATCAGGATCTTCCGCGTTCATCTTGCCGACGTTGCGCGGGTTTTCGTAGTGGTCGATGACCTTTTCGCTGTAAGCCATGGTACTGAATCCTCACTCATCAGGGCCGCTCTGGAACCCTGTAGAAACGCCTGCGTTTTCCGCCACGTTCCTACAGAGCTTGGGTGGCGGCTTCTATAGTTAGTGTGCCGCCCACTCGATCTTGGAAATATCGACACCGTCTTTGTACATGTCCCACAGCGGCGACAGGACGCGCAGCTTGTTGACGGCTTCGCAGACCTTCTGCGCGGCGTAGTCGACTTGCTCTTCGGTGGTGAAGCGGCCGAACGTAAAGCGGATCGAGCTGTGTGCCAGTTCGTCGTTGCGGCCCAGGGCGCGCAATACGTACGAAGGCTCAAGCGAAGCCGAGGTGCAGGCCGAACCGGACGAAACCGCCAGGTCCTTGAGCGCCATGATCAGCGACTCGCCTTCGACATAGTTGAAGCTCAAATTCAGGTTGTGCGGTACACGGGCAGTCATGCTGCCGTTGATGTACAGCTCTTCAAGGTTCTCGACCTGCTTGTAGAAGCGATCGCTCAGGGCCTTGATACGTACGTTTTCGGCAGCCATGTCTTCCTTGGCTACGCGGAAGGCTTCGCCCATGCCGACGATCTGGTGGGTCGCCAGGGTGCCCGAACGCATGCCGCGCTCGTGACCGCCGCCGTGCATGGTGGCTTCGATGCGCACGCGTGGCTTGCGGCTCACGTACAGGGCGCCGATGCCTTTGGGGCCATAGGTCTTGTGGGCCGAGAACGACATCAGGTCGACTTTCAGCTTGGACAGGTCGATGTCGACCTTGCCGGTGGACTGGGCAGCGTCGACGTGCAGCAGGATGCCCTTGGAGCGAGTCAGCTCGCCGATGGCCGCGATGTCGTTGATGGTACCGATTTCGTTATTCACGTGGATCACGGAAACCAGGATGGTGTCTTCACGCAGCGCGGCTTCGATCATCGCCGGGGTGACGATACCGTCGGTGGTTGGCTCGAGGTAAGTAACCTCGAAACCTTCACGCTCCAGTTGGCGCATGGTGTCGAGGACAGCCTTGTGCTCGATCTTGGTGGTGATCAGGTGCTTGCCTTTGGTCGCGTAGAAATGCGCCGCGCCCTTGATAGCCAGGTTGTCGGACTCGGTGGCACCGGAGGTCCAGACGATTTCACGCGGGTCTGCGCCAACCAGGTCAGCAACCTGGCGACGAGCGTTCTCGACCGCTTCCTCGGCTTTCCAGCCGAAAACGTGGGAACGGGAGGCCGGGTTGCCGAAGTTTCCGTCGACCAGCAGGCATTCGCTCATCTTTTGCGCGACACGCGGATCAACCGGGGTGGTCGCTGAATAATCAAGGTAAATCGGCAATTTCATGGACTTTCTCCTAAATCAGGCTGGCTGGCGTGCCGTTAGCTCTTCGGCTGTCACTCGACGGCGGACGCTTCGATCTTGTCCAGACGCGGCGCCTTGGTGTTGCAACGGCGCTGGTCCTGACGCTGGGCTACTTCTTGCACCTCACGGCGAGTCACAAGATCAGCCAAGCTGATACCACTCAAAAACTCATGGATCTGCAGGCTCAAGTCACACCACAAGTGGTGCGTCAGGCAGGTGTCGCCGGCGTGGCAGTCACCCAGGCCCTGGCACTTGGTCGCGTCGACGGACTCGTTGACCGCGTCGATCACCTGGGCCACCTGGATGCCCTGCATGTCGCGGGACAGCTGATAGCCGCCGCCCGGCCCACGCACACTGGAGACCAGATTGCTGCGGCGCAGCTTGGCGAACAGCTGCTCAAGGTAGGACAGGGAAATGCCTTGGCGCTCGGAGATATCGGCCAGGGACACCGGCCCAGTTTGCGCGTGCAAGGCCAAGTCAAGCATGGCGGTCACCGCGTATCGGCCTTTTGTAGTCAGTCTCATGGACAAGTACCAAGGTGTTTCAGAATGGGAGCAAGTATGCGATTCCCGAGTATTTAAGTCAACTATAAGACCTAGTACTTTAGTCAGGATTACCCGTAAAAAGGGCGCGCGAATCATAGCAGGATGGGGCAGGGACGAACAGCGGCAGCGGGGCGATGGTTCGATATCGAGACGAATGGAGATCAAATGTGGGAGGGGGCTTGCCCCCGATAGCGGTGGATCAGTCAATATATTGGGTGACTGACAGATGGCCATCGGGGCAAGCCCCCCCCCCCTCCCACACGGGCCTAGCAGCAAATGTGAAATCTCAGCCAGCCTTGGTGGCGGGTTCACTCTTGATCTCGGCGAAGTCCTCTTCGCGCAGCTCAGGCAGGTCTTTCGCACAGTAGCTGCTGCCCAACTCCTTCAGCGCGCCGCACATACCGTCCAGCTTGCCGTCCACCGCTTGCAGGTGGTCAAGCAACTGGCCGATGGCGCGCGCCACCGGGTCGGGCATGTCTTCGCTGACACCGTAGGCATCGAAACCGATTTTCTCGGCCATGGCCTTGCGCTTGGCTTCCTGCTCATCGCCCACGTCCGGCTTGACGATGATCCGCCCCGGAATCCCCACTACAGTGGCGCCGGCCGGCACGGCCTTGGTCACCACGGCGTTGGAGCCGACCTTGGCGCCAGCGCCTACGGTGAACGGGCCAAGCACCTTGGCGCCCGCACCCACCACCACACCATCCTCCAGCGTCGGGTGGCGCTTACCCTTGTTCCAGCTGGTGCCGCCCAATGTCACGCCCTGGTAGAGGGTCACGTCGTCACCGATCTCGGCCGTCTCGCCAATGACGATGCCCATACCGTGATCGATAAAGAAGCGACGTCCCACCTTGGCACCTGGGTGAATCTCGATCCCGGTCAACCAGCGGCCGAAGTTCGACACCAGCCGCGCCAGCCATTTCCAGCCCATATTCCACAAGGCGCCGGACAGGCGATGGATCCAGATCGCGTGCATGCCCGGGTAGCAGGTCAGCACTTCAAAGGCGTTGCGCGCCGCCGGATCACGATGGAAAACACTCTGGATATCTTCTCGCAAACGCTCGAACATTTTTAATCCTTCCGCTTAAGAAGCTCGCCACGGGCCGCTTTCTGGGTTTCCGTGAGGATGCCACGCAATATATTCATTTCTGCTCGGCTGACCGAGCTACGCCCGTACAGGCGGCGCAGGCGCGCCATCAAGTGCCGAGGCTTTTCCGGATCGAGGAATTCGATGGCCACCAGGGTTTGCTCCAGGTGCTCATAGAACCGCTCCAGCTCGTCCATGGTGGCCAGCTCGCCACTCTTGGTCGACGCCACTTCATCCTTCTCTACCTTGCTCGGCTGGCCTTCAGCGGCCAGCCAGGCCATGCGCACTTCGTAACTCAACACCTGCACCGCTGCCCCGAGGTTCAGCGAACTGAACCCAGGGTCTGATGGAATGTGCACGTGATAATGACATCGTTGCAGCTCTTCATTGGTGAGGCCGGAGTCTTCACGGCCGAATACCAGGGCGATTTCAGCACCGCCGGCCGCCTCTTCCACCACCTTGGTACCGCACTCACGCGGATCCAGCAGCGGCCAGGGGATGCGCCGGTCACGGGCACTGGTGCCAAGCACCAGGTTGCAGCCGACCAAGGCGTCTTCCAGAGTGGCGACCACCTGGGCTTTTTCCAGGATGTCATTGGCGCCGGATGCGCGGGCATCGGCCTCGTGGTGCGGGAACACGCGCGGCTCGACCAGCACCAGGCGCGTCAGCCCCATGTTTTTCATGGCTCGCGCCACCCCGCCGATATTGCCGGGATGACTGGTATTGACCAAGACGACACGAATGTTTTGCAGCAAGGTAGGCGCTCTCGGACACGGGAAAGGGGAGCAAATCTTACAGAACAGCCTAAGGTTATGCCATGAAAGCTAACGTCGTCCTTCACCTGAAGAAAGTTTCTGCTAGAATGCTCGGCTTTCTTTAACAACCTTAGGTGACACATCCATGCAGCCCATGCTGAATATCGCGCTGCGCGCCGCCCGCAGCGCCAGTGAATTGATCTTCCGCTCCATCGAGCGCCTGGATACCATCAAGGTCGACGAAAAAGACGCCAAGGATTATGTGTCCGAGGTGGATCGCGCCGCCGAACAGAAGATCATCGACGCGCTGCGCAAGGCCTACCCTACCCACGGCATCCTCGGCGAGGAAACCGGCCTGCACAAAGGCAGCGGCGAAGGCGAAGACTACCTGTGGATCATCGACCCACTGGATGGCACCACCAACTTCCTGCGCGGCATCCCGCACTTTGCCGTCAGCATTGCCTGCAAATACCGTGGCCGCCTGGAACACGCTGTAGTACTCGATCCTGTTCGCCAGGAAGAATTCACCGCCAGCCGTGGCCGTGGCGCCCAACTGAACGGTCGTCGCCTGCGCGTCAGCGGTCGCACCAGCCTGGACGGCGCCCTGCTGGGTACCGGCTTCCCGTTCCGTGACGACCAGATGGACAACCTGGAAAACTACCTGGGCATGTTCCGCGCCCTGGTTGGCCAGACTGCCGGCATCCGTCGCGCTGGCGCGGCCAGCCTGGACCTGGCCTATGTGGCTGCCGGTCGTTTTGATGCGTTCTGGGAGTCGGGCCTGTCCGAGTGGGACATGGCTGCAGGCGCCCTGCTGATCCAAGAGGCCGGCGGCCTGGTGAGCGACTTCACTGGCGGCCATGACTTCCTGGAAAAAGGCCACGTCGTTGCCGGCAACACCAAATGCTTCAAGGCCGTACTGACGGCGATCCAGCCGCACCTGCCGGCTTCGCTGAAGCGCTAAGCGAGCGAGCAAAAAAAAAGCACCCTGCGGGGTGCTTTTTTTATGCCAGGGATTTGCTTGATGTGAGCTTAAATACCAACAACACCACAAATCAAATACAAGAGAAGACTTACTGCTGGTTCTGGCCCAGGACGAGACGCCCTTCCTTGTCGACTGGAATCTGGCCGCCCGGATCACGATCCATGCGCACCGAACCTTCCTTGCCATCCAAGGTGTAACGCACGTCATAGCCGACGACCTTGTCACTGATGTCGTTGACGGTGTTACAGCGAGTCTGGGTGGTGGTATAGGTATCGCGGTTCTGCATGCCTTCCTGAACCTTGTTACCGGCGTAACCACCACCGACCGCACCGGCCACAGTGGCCAGCTTTTTGCCGTTACCGCCACCGACCTGGTTACCCAACAGGCCACCGGCCAGTGCACCTACCACGGTACCGACGATCTGATGTTGATCCTGCACCGGCTTCTGCCGGGTCACTGCGACGTCCTTGCAGACTTCACGAGGTGTTTTAATCTGGGTTTTCACCGGCTGCACCGCCAGCACTTGCGCATACTCAGGGCCGCTTTTTACCAGGCTGTAGGTGGCAACAGCACCCCCGGCAGTTACACCGACAGCACCCAATACCGCACCAACCAGTAACGACTTGTTCACGTTGAACCTCCTGACCATCACAAACGGACCGAAAGATCCGCGCTATACCCAGCCTTGGAGCAAAAAAAAAGGCACGAGTTCAATACTCGTGCCCTTTTTGTAACAGCAGATCAACAAGCGCCCATCAAGGACGATCGTCGACCTCTTTGCCAGTGGCGGCAGGAGGGATCAGGTCTTCGCTGTTGAGGTTCAGCCAGATCAGCACCACGTTGGCGATGTAGATCGACGAGTAGGTGCCCGCCAGGACGCCGATGAACAGAGCCAGGGAGAAGCCCCACAGGTTGTCGCCGCCGAAGATCATCAGTGCCGCGATCGCCAGCAAGGTGGAGATCGACGTCGCCATGGTCCGCAGCAGGGTCTGGGTGGTGGAGATGTTGATGTTCTCGATCAGCGATGCCTTGCGCAGTACGCGGAAGTTCTCACGAACCCGGTCGAATACCACAATGGTGTCATTGAGGGAGTAACCAATGATCGCCAGTACGGCCGCCAGCACGGTCAGGTCGAAGGTGATCTGGAAGTACGCCAGGATACCCACGGTCACGATCACGTCGTGGATCAGCGACACAATGGCGCCGACACCGAACTTCCACTGAAAGCGGAAAGCCAGGTAGATCATGATGCCGACCAGCGCCATCAGCATGCCGAGGCCGCCCTGGTCGCGCAGTTCTTCACCCACTTGCGGGCCCACGAACTCGACGCGCTTGACCGACGCCGGGTTGTCGCCACCCACCTTCTGCAAGGCCTCGGCTACCTGGTGACCCAGTTGCGGGTCTTCGCCAGGCATGCGCACCAGCAGGTCGGTGGTCGCACCGAAGCTCTGCACGATGGCTTCGTGATAGCCGGCCTTGACCAGCTCACTGCGCACCAGGGTGACGTCGGCAGGCTTCTCGTAGGTCAGCTCGATGAGCGTACCGCCGGTGAAGTCCAGACCGTAGTTCAGGCCCTTATGGAACCAGCTGAACAACGCCAGAACGGTAAGGAGCACGGTGACGCCGAACGCAATGTTGCGAACGCCCATGAAGTTGATTGTACGTAACATGGCAGCCCCTTAAATCCACAACTTCTTGAAGTCACGCCCGCCAAAGATCAGGTTGACCATTGCGCGGGTCACCATGATGGCCGTGAACATCGAGGTAAAGATACCGAGGGACATGGTTACCGCAAAACCCTTGACCGGGCCGGTGCCCATGGCAAAGAGGATCCCGCCGACCAGCAATGTGGTCAGGTTGGAGTCGAGAATCGCGGTAAATGCCCGGCCGAAGCCTTCGTTGATTGCACGCTGTACGGTCATGCCGGCGGCGATCTCTTCACGAATCCGCGAGAAGATCAGCACGTTGGCGTCTACCGCCATACCCATGGTGAGTACGATACCGGCGATACCTGGCAGGGTCAGCGTGGCGCCCAGCAGCGACATCAGGGCCAGCAGCATCACCATGTTGCCCGCCAGGGCCACAGTGGCAATGATGCCGAAGAAGCGGTAGATGGCGATGATGAACAGCGACACGAACAGCATGCCCCACAAGGCCGCGTCGATACCCTTGGTGATGTTGTCGGCACCCAGGCTCGGGCCGATGGTACGTTCTTCAGCGAAATACATCGGCGCAGCCAGGCCGCCGGCACGCAGCAACAGGGCCAGCTCCGAGGATTCGCCCTGGCCGTTCAGGCCGGTGATGCGGAATTGAGCACCCAGCGGCGACTGGATGGTCGCCAGGCTGATGATCTTCTTCTCTTCCTTGAAGGTCTGCACCGGTACGTCTTTCTCGACGCCGTTGACCATTTGCTTGGTGTAGGTGGTCACCGGGCGCTGCTCGATGAAGATCACCGCCATGCTGCGACCCACGTTGCTGCGCGTGGCGCGGCTCATCAGTTCGCCGCCGTGGCCATCCAGGCGGATGTTCACTTCAGGGGTACCGTGCTCGCCGAAACCGGCCTTGGCGTCGGTCACCTGGTCACCGGTGATGATCAAGCCACGCTCGATCAGCGCCGGAGGACGATTGCCTTCACGGAACTCGAACTCTTCGGAAGTTGCGCGGGAAGCACCCGGCTCAGCCGCAAGACGGAACTCCAGGTTGGCGGTTTTACCCAGGATACGCTTGGCTTCAGCGGTGTCCTGCACGCCCGGCAGCTCAACCACGATGCGGTTGGCGCCCTGACGCTGAACAATCGGCTCGGCCACACCCAGCTCGTTGACGCGGTTACGTACCGTGGTCAAGTTCTGCTTGATGGAGTATTCGCGGATTTCCGCGATCTTGGCCGGGCTCATCGCCAGACGCAGCACCGCCTGACCATTCAGGTCGGCCGGTACGATGTCGAAATCGTTGAAGTTCTTGCGGATCAGCGCACGGGCCTGTTCACGGGAAGCTTCGTCAGAGAAGCCCAGCTGGATGGCACCGTTGAGCTGCGGCAGGCTGCGATAACGCAGCTTCTCTTTGCGCAGCAGGCTCTTCACGTCGCCTTCATAGACCTTCAGGCGTGCGTCGAGGGCTTTGTCCATGTCGACTTCCAGCAGGAAGTGCACACCACCGGACAAGTCCAGACCCAGCTTCATCGGGTGCGCGCCAATGCTGCGCAACCACTGCGGGGTGGTCTGTGCCAGGTTCAGCGCAACGACGTAGTCGTCACCCATGGCCTTGCGTACGACATCTTTTGCCGGCAATTGGTCTTCTTGCTTGGTCAGGCGCAACAACCCGCCCTTCGCACCAGCTGCCAATGTTGCCGCTTTAACCTGGATACCCGCGTCGGCCAGTGCCTTGCTCGCGCGTTCCAGGTCAGCCTGGTTGACCTGCAGCGAAGTGCTGGCGCCAGTGATCTGGATCGCCGGGTCATCAGGGTAAAGATTGGGAGCGGAATAAATAAAACCGATCGCCAGCACCGCCAGGATCAGTACGTATTTCCACAGAGGGTATTTGTTCAGCATCACGCCGCCCGCTTATAACGCGGGGCGCCTTGCGCGCCCCGTCGATTGGTAAAGGTTGGAACTTAGATCGCTTTGAGCGTGCCTTTTGGCAGCGTGGCGGCGATGGCGCCCTTCTGGAACTTCATTTCCACGGTGTCGGAGACTTCCAGAACCACGAAAGCATCGGAAACCTTGGTGATCTTGCCCGCGATACCGCCGGTGGTCACGACTTCGTCGCCTTTCTGCAGGCTGCCCAGCAGGTTCTTCTGCTCTTTGGCACGCTTGGCCTGTGGACGCCAGATCATCAGGTAGAAGATGACCAGGAAGCCGACCAGGAAAATCCACTCGAAACCACCGCCCATAGGGCCGGCAGCAGCAGGCGCAGCGGCGTCAGCCATGGCGTTAGAGATAAAAAAGCTCATTTAGCACTCCAGTTGCAAATAGTGAATCTTAGGGTCGGAAAACTCAGTCCAAGGGCGGCACAGGGAGCCCGCGCTTGGCATAGAAGGCATCGACGAAGGCGGCCAATGTACCCTGTTGAATAGCCTCGCGCAAACCAGCCATCAGGACTTGGTAGTGACGCAAATTGTGGATGGTATTCAACATGCTACCCAGCATTTCCCCGCATTTGTCCAGATGGTGCAGATAAGCACGGGAGAAGTTCTGGCAGGTGTAGCAATCACAGGTGGGATCCAGCGGCGAATCATCATGGCGATGGAACGCGTTACGGATCTTGAGCACGCCTGTATCGATGAACAGATGCCCATTGCGGGCATTACGGGTTGGCATCACGCAATCGAACATGTCCACACCGCGGCGCACACCCTCTACGAGATCTTCGGGTTTGCCAACGCCCATAAGGTAACGAGGTTTGTCAGCGGGCATCAGGCCTGGCAGGTAGTCCAGTACCTTGATCATCTCGTGCTTGGGTTCGCCCACCGACAGACCGCCGATGGCCAGGCCGTCAAAACCGATCTTGTCGAGGCCTTCCAGCGAGCGCTTGCGCAAGCTTTCATGCATGCCGCCCTGGACGATACCGAACAGCGCCGCGGTGTTGTCGCCATGGGCATTCTTCGAACGCTGGGCCCAACGCAGGGACAGCTCCATGGAAATCCGCGCGACGTCTTCATCGGCCGGGTACGGCGTGCACTCGTCGAAAATCATCACGATGTCCGAGCCCAGGTCGCGTTGCACCTGCATGGACTCTTCCGGCCCCATGAATACCTTGGAACCGTCCACCGGAGAGGCGAAGGTCACGCCCTCCTCCTTGATCTTGCGCATGGCACCCAGGCTGAACACCTGGAAGCCACCCGAGTCCGTGAGGATCGGGCCCTGCCACTTCATGAAGTCATGCAGGTCGCCATGCTTCTTGATCACTTCAGTGCCTGGACGCAGCCACAGGTGGAAGGTGTTGCCGAGGATGATCTCGGCGCCGGTGGCGACGATGTCACGCGGCAGCATGCCTTTGACGGTGCCGTAGGTGCCCACGGGCATGAATGCCGGGGTCTCTACCGTACCGCGCGGAAACGTCAGACGGCCGCGACGGGCCTTGCCGTCGGTGGCGAGCAATTCAAACGACATACGACTCATAGTTGTTCCTCTGGGCCGCGCGGCGCCGGATTACGGGTGATAAACATCGCATCACCGTAGCTGAAAAAACGGTATCCATTGTCGATGGCTGCTTTATACGCCGCCATTGTTTCGGGATAACCCGCGAAGGCCGACACCAGCATCAACAGCGTGGATTCCGGCAAATGGAAGTTGGTCACCAGGCAGTCGACCACATGGAACGGCCGGCCTGGGTAAATAAAGATATCGGTGTCGCCACTGAACGGTTTGAGCACGCCATCACGCGCCGCGCTCTCAAGGGAGCGCACGCTGGTGGTGCCCACCGCAACCACCCGCCCGCCGCGCGCCTTGCAGGCGCTAACTGCGTCCACGACGTCCTGGCTGACTTCCAGCCATTCGCTGTGCATATGGTGGTCTTCGATGTTATCCACACGCACCGGCTGAAACGTGCCGGCCCCCACGTGCAGGGTCACATAGGCGGTCTCGACGCCCTTGGCGGCAATCGCATCCAGCAGCAGCTGGTCAAAATGCAGCCCGGCAGTCGGCGCGGCAACCGCACCGAGGCGCTGGGAATAGACCGTTTGATAGCGCTCACGGTCCGAGTCTTCGTCCGGGCGGTCGATATAAGGAGGCAACGGCATATGGCCGACACGCTCCAGCAACGGCAAAACCTCTTCTGCGAACCGGAGTTCGAACAGCGCATCATGACGCGCCACCATCTCGGCTTCACCGCCACCCTCGATGAGGATGCTCGAACCCGGTTTCGGCGACTTGCTGGAGCGTACATGGGCCAGCACACGATGGCTGTCCAACACCCGTTCCACCAGAATTTCCAGCTTGCCGCCGGATGCTTTCTGGCCAAACAGCCGTGCCGGGATGACCCGGGTATTGTTGAACACCATCAGATCGCCCGGACGCAAATGCTCAAGCAAATCAGTGAATTGACGGTGTGCGAGGGTGCCGCTGGCCCCGTCCAGGGTCAGCAGTCGACTGGCGCGACGCTCGGCCAAAGGGTGGCGAGCAATCAGCGAATCCGGGAGTTCAAAAGTAAAGTCAGCAACGCGCATGATGGGGTTCGTCTAGCAGGGCCGGGAAGTCTAGCGGAAATAGTGAAAATAGACCATGAAACGTGATTGACCAACGGTAATCTCATCTCTATACTTCGCCGCCATTGAGCCCTGATGGCGGAATTGGTAGACGCGGCGGATTCAAAATCCGTTTTCGAAAGGAGTGGGAGTTCGAGTCTCCCTCGGGGCACCATCTTAAAGAAAGACCTTGAATTTCAAGGTCTTTTTTTTCGTCTGCAGAAAAGCGCCCTGAGGCCGCGACAGCCCCAGAGAGCGAGATAGTGCGACTCCCCCTCAACCCCCATCATAAAGTCCAGCAGGCCCACTCACAGGCCTTGCGAGGACACTAAAGCGACCCTTGGTTACTCCTGGACCTACCCAAAGTACTGCTAGCACTTCGAGCGGAGATCCTGTTTCCTTTAATGGGCATGGACTTTAGCACTGAAGGCCCGTCCCGAGGCGCCTCTTCGCACTTTTCGAGCGCCCAAAACAAAACCCCATCTGCTTTCGCAAATGGGGTTTCGGAATTTAATCTTGACGATGACCTACTCTCACATGGGGAAACCCCACACTACCATCGGCGATGCATCGTTTCACTGCTGAGTTCGGGATGGGATCAGGTGGTTCCAATGCTCTATGGTCGTCAAGAAATTCGGGTACTGAGTCGTGGCCGGCTGGCCTCGTTTCAGCAAATTGGGTATGTGACAGCTGTCGGTGTTTTGTGAAATCTCGAACTTTCGGTTCATTGCGTCTTCACACACCGCAATCTGATGCTCTTTCGAGTAGTCAAATTGCTTGGGTGTTATATGGTCAAGCCTCACGGGCAATTAGTATTGGTTAGCTCAACGCCTCACAGCGCTTACACACCCAACCTATCAACGTCGTAGTCTTCGACGGCCCTTCAGGGGACTCAAGGTCCCAGTGAGATCTCATCTTGAGGCTAGTTTCCCGCTTAGATGCTTTCAGCGGTTATCTATTCCGAACATAGCTACCCGGCAATGCCACTGGCGTGACAACCGGAACACCAGAGGTTCGTCCACTCCGGTCCTCTCGTACTAGGAGCAGCCCCTCTCAAATCTCAAACGTCCACGGCAGATAGGGACCGAACTGTCTCACGACGTTCTAAACCCAGCTCGCGTACCACTTTAAATGGCGAACAGCCATACCCTTGGGACCGGCTTCAGCCCCAGGATGTGATGAGCCGACATCGAGGTGCCAAACACCGCCGTCGATATGAACTCTTGGGCGGTATCAGCCTGTTATCCCCGGAGTACCTTTTATCCGTTGAGCGATGGCCCTTCCATACAGAACCACCGGATCACTAAGACCTACTTTCGTACCTGCTCGACGTGTCTGTCTCGCAGTCAAGCGCGCTTTTGCCTTTATACTCTACGACCGATTTCCGACCGGTCTGAGCGCACCTTCGTACTCCTCCGTTACTCTTTAGGAGGAGACCGCCCCAGTCAAACTACCCACCATACACTGTCCTCGATCCGGATAACGGACCTGAGTTAGAACCTCAAAGTTGCCAGGGTGGTATTTCAAGGTTGGCTCCACGCAGACTGGCGTCCACGCTTCAAAGCCTCCCACCTATCCTACACAAGCAAATTCAAAGTCCAGTGCAAAGCTATAGTAAAGGTTCACGGGGTCTTTCCGTCTAGCCGCGGATACACTGCATCTTCACAGCGATTTCAATTTCACTGAGTCTCGGGTGGAGACAGCGCCGCCATCGTTACGCCATTCGTGCAGGTCGGAACTTACCCGACAAGGAATTTCGCTACCTTAGGACCGTTATAGTTACGGCCGCCGTTTACCGGGGCTTCGATCAAGAGCTTCGCGTTAGCTAACCCCATCAATTAACCTTCCGGCACCGGGCAGGCGTCACACCCTATACGTCCACTTTCGTGTTTGCAGAGTGCTGTGTTTTTAATAAACAGTCGCAGCGGCCTGGTATCTTCGACCGGCATGGGCTTACGGAGCAAGTCCTTCACCCTCACCGGCGCACCTTCTCCCGAAGTTACGGTGCCATTTTGCCTAGTTCCTTCACCCGAGTTCTCTCAAGCGCCTTGGTATTCTCTACCCAACCACCTGTGTCGGTTTGGGGTACGGTTCCTGGTTACCTGAAGCTTAGAAGCTTTTCTTGGAAGCATGGCATCAACCACTTCGTTAACTAAAAGTTAACTCGTCATCAGCTCTCGGCCTTAGAATCCCGGATTTACCTAAGATTCCAGCCTACCACCTTAAACTTGGACAACCAACGCCAAGCTGGCCTAGCCTTCTCCGTCCCTCCATCGCAATAACCAGAAGTACAGGAATATTAACCTGTTTTCCATCGACTACGCTTTTCAGCCTCGCCTTAGGGACCGACTAACCCTGCGTCGATTAACGTTGCGCAGGAAACCTTGGTCTTTCGGCGTGGGTGTTTTTCACACCCATTATCGTTACTCATGTCAGCATTCGCACTTCTGATACCTCCAGCAAGCTTCTCAACTCACCTTCACAGGCTTACAGAACGCTCCTCTACCGCATCACTTACGTGATACCCGTAGCTTCGGTGTATGGTTTGAGCCCCGTTACATCTTCCGCGCAGGCCGACTCGACTAGTGAGCTATTACGCTTTCTTTAAAGGGTGGCTGCTTCTAAGCCAACCTCCTAGCTGTCTAAGCCTTCCCACATCGTTTCCCACTTAACCATAACTTTGGGACCTTAGCTGACGGTCTGGGTTGTTTCCCTTTTCACGACGGACGTTAGCACCCGCCGTGTGTCTCCCATGCTCGGCACTTGTAGGTATTCGGAGTTTGCATCGGTTTGGTAAGTCGGGATGACCCCCTAGCCGAAACAGTGCTCTACCCCCTACAGTGATACATGAGGCGCTACCTAAATAGCTTTCGAGGAGAACCAGCTATCTCCGAGCTTGATTAGCCTTTCACTCCGATCCACAGGTCATCCGCTAACTTTTCAACGGTAGTCGGTTCGGTCCTCCAGTTAGTGTTACCCAACCTTCAACCTGCCCATGGATAGATCGCCCGGTTTCGGGTCTATTCCCAGCGACTAGACGCCCTATTAAGACTCGCTTTCGCTACGCCTCCCCTATTCGGTTAAGCTCGCCACTGAAAATAAGTCGCTGACCCATTATACAAAAGGTACGCAGTCACCCAACAAAGTGGGCTCCCACTGCTTGTACGCATACGGTTTCAGGATCTATTTCACTCCCCTCTCCGGGGTTCTTTTCGCCTTTCCCTCACGGTACTAGTTCACTATCGGTCAGTCAGTAGTATTTAGCCTTGGAGGATGGTCCCCCCATATTCAGACAAAGTTTCTCGTGCTCCGTCCTACTCGATTTCATGACTAAGAGATTTTCGCGTACAGGGCTATCACCCACTATGGCCGCACTTTCCAGAGCGTTCCGCTAATCTCAAAGCCACTTAAGGGCTAGTCCCCGTTCGCTCGCCACTACTAAGGGAATCTCGGTTGATTTCTTTTCCTCAGGGTACTTAGATGTTTCAGTTCCCCTGGTTCGCTTCTTGCACCTATGTATTCAGTACAAGATAACCATCTTATGATGGCTGGGTTCCCCCATTCAGACATCTCCGGATCAAAGTCTGTTTGCCGACTCCCCGAAGCTTTTCGCAGGCTACCACGTCTTTCATCGCCTCTGACTGCCAAGGCATCCACCGTATGCGCTTCTTCACTTGACCATATAACCCCAAGCAATCTGGTTATACTGTGAAGACGACATTCGCCGAAAATTCGATCATACTCAATTAAGAGCCACTCACAAATTTTACCTTAGCCTGATCCGTTACCAGTGAAAGTAACGTTCAGTCTATCTTTCTATCACATACCCAAATTTTTAAAGAACGATCTAATCAAAGACTAGAAATCAACATTCACCATCATACTGATGGAATGCTCATTTCTAAGCTTTCAT
>NZ_VTFG01000001.1:2977500-4235679 GCF_008692035.1 Pseudomonas marginalis
GGGACGACCTGGTGATGGATCGGTATGAGCGGGAGGTGTTCGGATTGCTGGTGCGACAGGGGGATCTGCCTGGAGTTCTGCTGAAGATAGACGAGTGTATGGCGCAGGCGCTGGTCGCTTTGGGTGGGGCCGATACGGTATTGGGACGTGAGCTGCAGCGGTTGTCTACCGACGTACAGCAAGCCTCCACGCTGGAGGAACTCAAGCCACTGCTCGCGACACTGAAGGACTACCTTAAAGCCATTCAATAACGGACTCACCACAAGGACCTTCACATGATCGACTTCAATAACAAAGGCTTCTTCAAACTCAAGCAAAACAACGAATACGCCGAACGCGTCGCGGCCCTGCTGCTGGACGGCGAAGAAGTCATCGACGCCTACAAAGCCATGCGCGACGGCGTGGTCTTCACCACCAAACGCATCATCGCAGTGAACGTACAAGGCATAACAGGCAGCAAGAAGGACTTCACCTCGCTGCCGTACAAAAACATCGTCGCGTACTCGGTGGAAACGTCCGGGACGTTTGACCTGGATTCGGAACTGGAGATTTACTTTTCGTCGTTGGGGAAAGTGAAATTTGAATTCACCGGCAAGACCTCGATTGTTGAAATCTCGCGCTTGATCTCCAAGCACTTGCTGAGCTGATCAGCAGGCATGCTTCAGAACATCACCGATGACGCCTATTGATCGTCACCCACGCTGTTGAACCGAGCCCGATCACCTAAAAGTAAACCGAGGCTGACGACACGCAACCTCATCAAATAAGTGGAGCCCCCAGTCAACAGCTGACGCTACCCACATTCACCAAGCCAGAACTCAGAAGCATGAGGCTACCGCCCCCCAATCTGCATTTCCTACACCGTCGCCCCTTATTTCACTAGCCCACGTTCACAAACCCTGTCGTTATTCCGTCCTGCTTGCTCCGGCCAGTGCCCCACACGCTTTGCAAAAAAAGCCTGTCGGGCCTGGCGCCGCAGTTGATCAGGGAATGATTATGGCGAGTGACAGGGATGCGAAGCCGCACGGTGTCGAGCACGGCTGTGCGCCGAATGAAATTTGGCTGTTCTTGATCCATCACGACGCAATCATTCGTCAGCGCTGTCGACGGTTGCTGCGCCGCCCCCAGGATGCAGAGGACGCCTTGAGCGAGGTGCGCCTGCATTTGTTCAACCTGTTGAGCAAGGCCCCCGAACGCTTGAATAGCGTGGAGAATGTGCCCGCCTGGCTCAAGCGGGTGGCGCACAACTTTTGTATCGACCGCCTGCGCAAAACGCCGGTCACCTGCAGCCTTGAATGGCTTGATCACGATCTGTATGAAAGCGTCACCTGGCAACCTCCGCATGATGACCCGGAACGCAATGCGTGCGGACAAGAAGCCTTGCAGGCCCTTAACCTGGCCATCGGCCGGTTGCCGGCGACACTTTCGCAGGCGTTGGCGCTGCGTTGCATCGATGGCCTGGAATACGAAGGTATGGCAGGCACGTTGCTGATCAGTGAGTCCAACGCCCGAAAGCGTGTGCAACTGGCACGGCAGCAATTACGGGGTTTACTCGGTCCGATTTGCGGCACTTGATTCATTGGCAAGCCCGCAAGAACAAGCCTGCCCCAAATCATTGGGGCAGGCTTTTCCATACTCAGAAAGCCGCGATCGGGAAGGCTGAACTCACCCACCAAACCAAGGCAGCACCAGGCGCAGGGGGAATACCGTTGAGATAGCCGCCAACCGTAAATGCCAGCCCTTGCTCATCAACACAATAAGGATTGGGAACGACGGCGATCACCGTCGGCGCGGAAGGCCCGAAGAAAATCTGGCTGTTTCCCCCACCCATCACCAGGCCAGAGCTCAAGTGCATGAAGGCATAGCGAATCGACGCGACAACCTGCTGTTGCGTGCAACTGTCGGGGAAGAACGTGGAAGGCCCTGCCTTGGCCACCCACGTCCCCGTCGCCACGTTAAACACTTCTACGTTGGCGTTTGCATAGCGGTAATCGTTAGGTTGATTAAGCCCGTAAGGCACCATGTATGTACGAGGACCGATGGTACGCGCGGCAACCGGGTCAAGCGCCAGCGGCCCCACCAGCGGATCATGGTTACCGGGCCGAGAGTGAAACCCCACCGCATTGCCAGCGGCGTTGATCTCGCCACAGAAGATATGCCGTTGGTTTATCTGCGGGTTGCTCCGGCTGTTAGGGATAGCCACGTTGCTGACCTGCACCGGTAGCGGGATCACCGCGGCTGAAGCCGCAGCGCAGTCCATCTGCGCAGCAGCCGACAGGCTCAGTAGTGCGCTGGCCACACCCATGGCAACGACGGTAAGTGCGTGCATGACAAGACTCCTTTCTGACAATCGGGACGGAATGCCCCTTCGTCAGGACGCAACGCGACTACCAGTTGTGAAGCGTACATGACCGCGTCTGCACGGCTTTCTTGCACAGCGAGGAAGAAGCTGAAACAGATCTTCACAAGCGGTGACGCGGTACGTCAGGAGGGATAAGCCAAGGCATGTTGCTCCGGCTTGAACAGGGAACAAGGAGAAGGACAATGACCACATTCAATGTGAACTTCGCTGTCGATGATATGGAAGGCAAGACCGTTCTGGTATTTCTCAAACCCCAACAGCCTCAGCGCGATTATCGGATTCACGCCTGGCAGATCCTGACCGGCTCTGCCGGTGCCACTGAGTCGTTCGACTACGAGGCCATCATCGAAACCGATGTCACCACCCTTGGTGAAAAAGACAGCAATACCATCATCTCGGGCCGTCGCACGCTTAACCCTGGCACCTTGCTTCAGGCGGTCAGCCCTAACGGATTGTCACCGTACCTTGAGCCGGCGGCGCTTTCACTGGCCAAGGAGAAACTCACACCGCAGCAGTGCGGCATCATCAACAAAACCAACCCGTACCTGCAGTTCGACAGCAACTGGTACGTCAACGGTCGGCCTGTAGTGACCATGCCGAAAGTGGACTCGAGCATGACCGTAAGCTTTGAATACGAGCCCAATTTTTACTTCATGGTGGCAACGCCTCCGATGGTCGGGCAAACCTATATCGTGCAGAACTTCTCGGATATGACCCAGTTCATCGCGCCCATCACCGCCACTGAGGTGAACGTGACGGTAAGCCGTGCCAGCGGCCTGTGGTCGTTCGATTTCGCGCCGATGTAACGTTGAAACACGCGGCGAGCAAATCGCCGCGTGCCTTACCTGCCCCCCCGTCCCCCTCGTAGCCTCACTCCCTAGCACAAGGAAGTGAGCCATCCATGTCAGAACGCTTTTATCCCCCCACCGAAGAAGAGTTACTCAAACAGCGAATCCTGACCCCACAGCCGTCGCGGGCGCCGTATTCGCCATCTGTTGATTTTTACGAGCCATCCCCGCGTTCGCAGATGCGCTTGCATATCGAGCAACGCGAGGACGGCACGCTCAAGGGGTATGGGTTTACACCGGCAATAATCCTGATTGGCAAATGATTGATGTGGTGCAGTTCCAAAGCCGTGGCGATCAGTTTGTGGCGGATTTGGGTGAGGGTGTCGAGCTGATCTGGACACCCGCCGTTGATCCAAGTGGCACGCTGGGTATTCCGACCCTGGAGGCTGCGCCACAAGCACCGGTGATCTGGATTTACCCGCCGACGGATAAAGCGGCGCAGATTCTGGTGAACCCGATTTATCCGCCGTCGTATCGGGATTTTATTCTGGTGTTCCCGGTGGAGTCGGGGATTCGACCGCTGTATGTGGTGGTTAGTGTCAAGGCTGGGGATCACAAGTACCACAAGGCTCCAAATACTGAACAAATAACTGGCTTTGGAAACCTGATAAAAGCAAAACCCATGGCTCCCAGACAGGGCGGTGCCGGGCTGAGAGAGCGTTGGATTGAGGAAAAAGGCAGGAAAGTTTATGAATGGGATTCCCAACATGGAGAGTTGGAAGTTTATCTTGCAAGTGATGGGTCGATAGACGAGGACGTCAATAACGGTATGTTTGAACTGCGGCGTGAATGGCTATCACTGATACAGACACACTTCTCTCATGAAATTGCTCTCTCAGAAAGCGACTACTTCATCGCGTTTGATTACGAAGGTGCAAACGAATAACACAGACTTAGAGAATTCATCTTCATGCGCAGACTGTCGTTCAGGCAGGCCTCCAAGAAGTTGGCTTTCACTTCATCCACGAGGACGAAAAAGGAAACGTTTTCGAATCAGAGCATTGGTACTTCGGCGAAGTCAGCACAACCGATGAAGACCCTGGCGGAGAGCGCTGGAAGTATCAAACCTTCAGGTCCTTCCAAGCGCATCATCCGCATTTGTTCGGCCGTCCACCTAACCCTCTTTCGCCTCACTCCCCTCCCCCCCAATCAGAACCCGTTTCCCCGGATCCGTAATATCAAACACCTGCTGCGCACACGCCGAAGGTTTGAACTGGAACTCCACCAGATACACCTTGCCCTTTTCAGGCTGGAAGCTACTTAACAGAGGCCCGCAAATGGCGTAGATGCCAGGGCGTGAGTCGGTGGACGAACTGGCAACGATCAGCTTCTTGCCAGGTTCTGCCTGGATCTCCAACTGCGGGAAGCGCTTGAACCCAGCGCTGGCCACCGTCTGGTTGAGCTTTGCAATCCAGTTGAAGACGCGGCCTTCACCTGTATCCATCACCGTGCCCAGGGTTTCCATGCGTTCATCGGGGTCGCCTTCGCGGCGTATCGAGAACTCGACGGGAGCGGTGCCGCCGTAGGCTTTCATGATGACTTTGGCATGCTCAGCATCGACGGCCACGGCTTTCTGGCGCAGCTGGATGCCGTCCTTGAACAGGCTGGGCGATGAGTCGCGTTGGTTGGATTGGCAGGCACATAGCGCCAGGGCCAGGGAGAGCAGTGCGATTCGCTTCACGGGAGGATGTCCTTATCTTATCAAGGTGAACGATGATGACTGGACCTGCGATTAAACAGAATGTTCCGCCATGATCGCCTCAGGTCTCGTTAAACACCAACCGCGCACACAACCCGCCCTGCTCCCGGTTATGCAACGCCAACCGGCTGCCGATCTTGCCCACGATCATCTCCACAATCGCCAGCCCCAGCCCAGCGCCATTGGCATTGCCACGGCTGTAGAACCGCTCGAACAAACGCCCCATTTCCGCCTCATCAATGCCCGGCCCCTGGTCCTCCACGCTCAGGCAATGGGCGCCAATCACCACTTTCACTTCGCTGCCCGGCGGGGAGAAGTTGAGGGCGTTGGTCACCAGGTTTTGCAGGGCGATGGCCAGTGCCACCGGTTCGGTTTCGATCCAGCAGTCTTCATCCCCTTCCAGCACCAACTCCACGCCTTTCTCCATGGCCAGCGGTGTCAGTTCGGCGAGTTCTTCGCGCACCAGCTCGGTGAGTTGTACGCGGCTGCGCTTGGGATTGTTCAACTGCGGTTCGATACGCGCCATGGTCAGCAGTTGGCTGCCAATACGGGTGGCGCGATCGACGCCGTTGACCAGGAAGTCCAACGCTTCGCGCCGCTGGGCCTCGGTGCCGGCACTTTGGGCGTTTTGCGCATGGATGCGCAGGATCGCCAGGGGTGTGCGCAGTTCGTGGGCGGCGTCGGCGATGAAGCGGCGCTCGCGTTCCAATAGGTCATCCACCTGGACCAACAGCCGGTTGAGCGCGGTTTGCATCGGTTCCAGGTCGCTGGGCAGCGGCTTGAGGTGCAGCGGTTGCAGGGTCTCGGCGGTTCGCCCGCGAATCTTGCGGGCCATGGCGCGCAAGGGCTTGAGGCCCCAGCCGATCACCAGCCAGATCAACACCGTGAGCAGCGGCACGCCGATCAAGGTGGGCCAGAGGGTGTGGCGCATGATGCGCTGGATCACGTCCTGACGAATGTCGTCGCGCTCGCCCACCCAGATCAGCAGGCCCTGTTGCGGATCGGCGAGGAGAAAGGCGCACCAGTCGTTGCCGTTGTCCATGATGTCGTGGGACCCGAGGGTAGCCGGCGGTGCGACCAACACCGGCGCTTCGGCGGAGCGTACGAGTAATTGGCCGTCGCTGCGCCACACCTGGAAGGTCAACCGGGTTTCATAAGGGTGAGCGACGCCGTCTTCGCCGACACGGCTCATGGCCTGGTCGAAGGCCTGGTACAGGCGGTCCCAATCAGCCTCGCCGGGGTCGCGTTGGCGTAGCACGCCTTGCAACAGGCGCGCGCTTTGGGCGAGTTGGGCGTCGTAGACTTCTTCGATTTCGTGGTGGCTGTCGCGCAGCACCAGCCAGCTGATCAGGGCGTCGCCCAACAGGATCAGCACCAGGACAGGGATGAGGATACGAGCACGCACGGAGGTCATGGTTTGAGCGCCAGTACATAGCCAACGCCGCGCACGGTGCGGATCAGCTCGGTGGATAACTTTTTACGCAGGTTGTGGATCAACACTTCCAAGGTGTTGCTCTCGACCCGGTCCTGCCAGCCATACAACGCGCGGGACAGGCGCTCGCGGGTCACCACTTTGCCGGGGCGCACCATCAGTTGGTGCAGCAGTTGGTACTCCATCGGCGTCACGATGATGTCCGCGTCCAGGTACCGCACCTGCTGGGTGGCCGGGTCGAGGCTGACGCCGGCATGTTCCAGCATCGGTTGCGCGCGCCCCTGGCTGCGGCGCAGCAGGGCACGCACGCGGGCCTTGAGTTCTTCCACATCGAACGGCTTGACCAGGTAATCATCGGCACCGGCATCCAGACCGGCGATGCGCTCGGCGGTGCCGTCGCGGGCGGTGAGGATCAGCACCGGCAGGTCGTGCTGCTCGGCACGCAGTTGCTGCAGCAGGTCCAGGCCATCAAGGCGCGGTAGACCTAAGTCGAGCAGCAAAAGATCGAAGCTTTCCGTGCGCAGGGCATGCAGGGCCGCAACGCCATCCTGCAACCAATCCAGGGTGTAGCCCTCAACGCCCAATGCCACGCGAATCCCTTGGCCAAGGGCACGATCATCTTCGACAAGGAGTAGGCGCATAGCAAAGTCTCTGTAGGAATCGGCGGCATCATGCCGGGTTCTGGGCGGGGCTATTCCAGCCAAGATGTTACGGCGCGTTGCCAACTAAGGTTGCCCTAAGGTTGGTTTTGCACTGTTAAATCTCCCACATCTGCTGAGAGCTTTTCCATGCGCAAAATTCTCCTGCTGTCCCTGATTATCGCCAGCCCCCTGGCCGTTGCCGGTCCGCAATGCACCACCGCCGAACGCTCGCAATGGCAAGACGAAAAAGCCTTCCAGGACAAGCTCAAGGCCGAAGGCTACGAGATCAGCAAGTTCAAGGTCACCGATGGCAACTGCTACGAGATCTACGGCTTCGACAAGGACAAGCGCAAGGTGGAGATCTACCACGACCCGGTCACCGGCAAGGCCGTGAAGACTGAGATCAAAGGCTGATGCCAGGCGAATCCCTGCGTCTGTGGGACCCACTGGTGAGGCTGTTTCATCTGTCGATCGCCGGGGTCTTCGTCGCCAATTACTTCTTTAACGAAGCGGGCGACGACTGGCATGTCTGGCTGGGCTACTACGCCATGGCCTGGCTGCTGGTACGAACGGTGTGGGGGTTCATCGGGCCGCGCAGTGCGCGCTGGGCGGACTTCTGGCCGACCCCGAAACGCTTGAACACCCATCTGCGCTCGCTGCTCAACCGCCGCCCGCAGCATCGCCTGGGCCACTCGCCCATCGGTGCGCTGGTGATGCTGTTGATGTTGCTCGCGTTGCTGGTCGTCGGCATCAGCGGCTTTTTGATGCAGGAAGTGGATGCCCTGTGGGGCGCCGATTGGCCCCTGCAAATCCATGAGACCGCCGCCAATGTGCTGTTGGGCCTGGTGTGCATCCATGTGCTGGCCGCGGTGTTTGAAAGTATCCAGGTGCGGGACAACCTGCCGTTATCCATGCTCACCGGTCGCAGGAAGCGCCTGCCGGATGAGCGTGCGCAGTAATCCTTTTCTCGACAGGTCCTCTATGCGCTCCGCCTTACTGATCTGCAGCCTGCTCGCCGTCTTCGTGGCCGCGTGGCTAAGCCATCCGCCCCATGTGCTGGCCCCCTTTGCCCAAGTGACGCCAAACACCTCGAAGGTGGCGGCGCCGCCGCAATACACCAGCCGTTTTGTGTCCTCGCAGCTCACTGACTTTGTCCACGCGTCCTCGGTCACCGCCCTGCCCGGTGGCGACTTGATAGCCGTGTGGTTTGCCGGTTCCCGTGAAGGCGCCGCCGATGTACAGGTGCGCACCGCACGCTTCGATGCGCGCAGCGGCGAATGGGGTGCCGAGCAGGTGCTGGCCACGCGGGAAAGCACCCGCGCCGGCACCCAGCGTTATATCCGCAAGCTCGGCAACCCGGTCATCGCCCTGGGGCCGGATAAACGCCTGTGGATGTTTTATGTCTCGGTGTCGGTCGGCGGCTGGGCCACCAGTGCGATCAACCTGATGGTCTCGGATGACCTCGGCGCCAGTTGGTCCGCGCCCCGACAGTTGGTGACCTCACCGTTTTTCAACATCAGTACCCTGGTACGCGCCGCGCCGGTGTTCCACGCCGACGGCTCCATCGGCCTGCCGGTGTACCACGAGTTCATGGGCAAGTTTGCCGAGTACCTGTACTTGAGTGCCGACGGCGCGGTAATCGACAAATTCCGCATCAGCCGCGGCAAGAATTCCCTGCAACCGACCATCGTGCCGCTGGATGGCAAGCGTGCCGTGGCGATGTTGCGCTACGCCGGCGACACCCACCACCGCGTCCTGGCCAGCCGCACCGAAGATGCGGGGCAAACCTGGAGCGAGCCATACCCGCTGGAACCGGCAAATCCCAATTCATCGTTGGCGGCGGTGGGTACCGAGGATGACGGGCTGCTCGTGGCCCTCAACGACCTGCAGGACGGCCGCTTCAAGCTCAGCCTCTACGGCACCGACGCCCAGCTCAGCCAATGGCGCACCGTGGTGCAACTGGATGAGTCACCCGACCCGCTCGGCCAACCGTTCTCCCCCGAGGCCTATAAAGCAATCATCGGCGAAGGCTTCCGCGCCTCCAGCGGCGCCAAACGCCTGCCGCTGGAACAGCGCTTTCTCAGCAACCTCGATTACCGCGTATGCAAACCCCAAGGCTGCGATTTCGAATACGAGTACCCGTACTTCAGCCGCAGCCCGGACGGCATGTACCACGTGGTGTACTCGTGGAATAACACCTTTATCAAACATGTCAGCTTCAACGAAGCCTGGCTGGCGGAGCGTCTGTGATGGTTTCTGTGTGGCAGGCCCATTTGAGTTTTGTGCTGCTGGGGTTTGTGCTGTTGAGCGCGCTCAGGTTTACCGCTCCCTGGCGGCCATGGCTGCTGCCGGTGCTGGTGGCGGTCAGTTTTATCCCGGTCAACGCGCTGCCGCTGGCGGCGTATGTGCGCAGTTTTACCGATGACCTGGCGATCAGCACATTGGTGCTGTTGGCGTGGGTCGTGCTCAGCCGCCTGGGCTTAGTGCAACCGCTCGCTCGTCGGCATCAAGTGCAGACGTTGCTGCTGTTTGGCCTGCTGAGCCTGGTGCTGTACCCGGCCACGTTGGGCCTGACCTACTTCGACCCGTACCGCTGGGGCTTCAACCCGCGGCCGATGATCGTCCTGGTGGCGGCAGCCGCACTGTTGATGCTGTGGCTGCGTAATACGCTGGCGGCGTGGATGCTGGCGGTGGGCACGTTGGCCTTTGCGTTACGGCTCAAGGCGTCGGAAAACTATTGGGATTATCTGGTCGATCCGTTGCTGACCGGTTACTGCCTGATCGCCGGCGCGGGGCTGCTGATCAGCGCCGCCTGGCGCCCTCTTTTGAAATGGCACCGGGGTCAATGATGAGTGCGTTGCAATCACGCCGCCTGCGCTACGGCCTGGGCGCGATCGGGTTGGTATTTGTGTTGCTGGCTGCGTTGCGGCTGGTGTTTGTGCTGGGTTTTTCCGGCCTGGACTTGAACACCCCGGCGCTGCTGGAAACCCTGGGAATCGGCCTGCGTTTCGACCTGCGCCTGGCGGTGTTGATCCTGCTGCCGCTGGCCGTGCTGGCGTGGCTGCCGCGCTGGAACCTCACCACCCTGCCGGCCCTGCGCTGGCTGGCGCGCGCTTACCTGGTCATCGCACTGGCCGTGGTGGGGCTGGTGTACATCATCGACTTCGGCCACTACGCCTACCTCGGCGTGCGTATCAATGCGACGGTGCTGCGCTACCTGCAGGATGCGCAGATTTCCCAGCAGATGGTGTGGGAAACCTACCCGGTACTGTGGATAACCGCCTGCTGGCTCGCGGCGGTGGCGCTTTGGGTCTGGGCGTTGGTCTGCCTGGAGCGGTTGACCCTGGATCGAGCGCCCGCCCTTATCGGCAAACCGGCACTGGCAGTGGTGAGTGTGATGGGCGTCGTCGCGGTGCTGCTGGCCCTGCTCGGCCGTGTCGCCCATCTCAACCTGGAAAACCCGGTGCCCCTGCGCTGGAGCGATGCCTTCTTCGCCGGCAACAGCCAACTGGCCGCCGTGGGCCTGAACCCGGTGCTGTTTTTGTATGACACCCTCAAGGTCGGCCAATCGCAGTTCGATGAGGCCCAGGTCCGCCAGTATTACCCGCAAGTTGCCCAATACCTGGGCGTGACCCAGCCCGATGCCCAGTCCCTGGACTTCATCCGCGAACAAGGCGTGCAGCCCTATCGACTGGCCGGCGAGCGCCCGCCCAACGTGATTTTCGTGATGCTCGAATCCCTCGGCACCAGCGCCGTGGGCGCCTATGGCAACCCGCTCAACCCCACGCCGAACCTGGACAAACTGGCGACGCAAAGCTGGTTCTTCAAACACTTCTACGTGCCTGTGACCGGCACCGCGAAAACCGTGTGGGCCAGCATCACCGGCGTGCCCGACGTCACCCGCCAGGAGACCGCCACGCGCAACCCGCTGATCACGCGGCAACACACATTGATCAATGCATTCGAGGGCTACCAGAAGTTCTACATGATCGGCGGCAACGCCGGCTGGGCGAATATCAATGCACTGATCCGCCAGAGCATCGACGATGTGCAACTGTTCGAGGAGAGCGACTGGCAGTCGCCACGGGTAGACGTGTGGGGGATTTCCGACCTGGACCTGTTCAAGGAAGCTGACGATCTGCTGAGCACGCTTCCCAAGGACCAACCGTTCTTTGCCTACCTGCAAACCTCCGGCAACCATCGCCCCTTCACCATCCCCAAACACAACGATGGCTTCCAGCTCAGCCACGTGACGCTGGAACAGGCCCAGGCCGCGGGGTCCCGCAGTGTCGAGCAGTACAACGCCGTGCGTCTGCTGGACTACAACATCGGCCGGCTGATGGACATCGCCAAGGCCGGTGGCTACTACGACAACAGCATCTTTGTGTTCTTCGGCGACCACAACACCCGCATCAGCCAGATCCCGCACATGGCGCCGGCCTTCGAGCAGCTGGGCCTGGAAAGTAACAACGTGCCGCTGCTGATCCACGCTCCCGGCCTTGCACCGCGTGTGATCGAAGAAGCGGTGGGGCTGGCCGACCTGCTGCCCACCGTGGCCGGCATGGCAGGCGTACCGTTCCGCAACGGTGCGATGGGCCGTGACATCCAGCAACCGGCGCCCGAGGGCGAGCGCGTGGTGCCGCTGGTATTGCGCGAAGGCACCTTCCCGATCATCGGCGGCGTGACCCGGCACTTTTTGCTGCAGATGCAGCAAGACGGCAGCTCACCCACCTTGCATGACCTGGCATCACTCACCCCGCGTGACGATGTGGCCGCGCAGCACCCCGAGGAATTCCAGCGCCTGCAGGCACTGACCCGTGGGCTGCACGAAAGTGCGCGGTTGATGCTGTTCAGGAATGTGCGTGAGTGATTACTTGGGCTGGAACGTCTCAAGGTACGCCAGGATATTGTCGATTTTTTCCGGGTCGCTGATGCCCCAGAAAATCATGCGCGTACCACTCACCACCTTTTTGGGCGCTTCGATGTAGGCCGCGAGCTTGTCGCGGGTCCAGACCACACCGGAGTTTTTCATCGCGTCCGAATATTGATAGTCGGTGGTGGTACCGGCAGGTCGGCCGATGATGCCGTTGAGCTCCGGGCCAAAGCCACCGCGAGCGCCTTCGCCGACGCTGTGGCAGCCGCCGCAGGTCTTGGTGAAGAGTTTGCCGCCGGCCTCGGCATCGCCGGCGGCATTGGCGGCGCCGGTGTTGAGGATCAGCGCGAGGGTCAGCAGGACGTACTTCATGGGTGACTCCACATCGGTGTTGGCGGCGATTATGCCCGTTTGTCAGGAGCGCATGCCCATCCAGATCACCGCTTCGGTCCACGCCGTAACCACCGGCGTCAGCGCACGAAACCAGGGATCCTGCACATCGATCTGCGCAGCCGAGTGGTCGTGGTGGTGTTGCTCTTCTTCAACGATGGAAGCAATGGCCGCCACGGCCAGTGGGTCGATTTCGCGTAACGCATGAAGCTGATGAGCCAGGTGCTTGAGCACCACGCTTTCCACCGCGACGGTGGTGGCAACAATAGCCTTGCGCCCGCACACCCCGGTGAGCAGGCCCAGCACCAGCCCGCCAAGGCCGCACAGCCAGTAGCTGCGGCAGCGTCGGTAACCCCGTCGTTGCAACTCGGCCTGGAACACCGCGCGATGGCGACGTTCGTGGGACAGGAATTCCTCGAGCTCACCCACCATGCCGGGTACAAACAATCGCGCCATAAACAGCTGGCCGCTGTAGATACAGATCGCGCCATGCTCGCCGGCGTGATCGACTTTGATCATGCGATTGCCCAGGTCCGGGTCGATCAAGGGGGCTGCGGAAGCGTTCACGGTTGACGACCTTGTGCGAGGGCCCACGGGATTCGGGCCGATCCTGATTGCAGAGCGCCAGTATCCTGCCGTACCTCCGCGCAAATGCGCAACCTAGACCCTCGAAACTGACCACCCATCGCCCCATACGCATCCAATCGAACCTAACCGGCCCCGTTCCACTCCACCTTACTGAACCCTGATGGTGGAGTAAGGATCATGGCTCAGCCATCGATTTTGGTATTGGAAGACGACGAGATCATTCGGTCGTTGATGGTGGATGTACTGGAGGATTTCGGCGCGGTTGTGACGTCTTTTCCTTCAGCCGATGAAGGAATGATTTACCTGGAACGCGGCGATGATCCGGTGGACTTGATTGTCAGCGATGTGCAGATGCCGGGGTTGCTCAACGGCTATGACTTGAGCCGGGTAGTGGCTCATCGCTGGCCGTCGGTGCCGGTACTGCTCACCTCCGGCAATGCCAAACTTGCACAGCAATTGGGCGGCTCCGTGCGGTTTCTGCCCAAGCCGTGGAGCACCGAACATTTGCTTGAGTGTGTGCAAACGGCGCTGACTCAGCAGGGCTCATCCATGCATTGATAGCTTCGCGATATCACTTTTGCCGAACTTCACAGCCTGCCTTGTGGTCACTTGCATCAGCAGGGAGCGACTTTTCTGATCCGCTGGTCAGCCTTTTCGTCTTGTGCGTTCAGCTGATGCTCACCTGTTGTGTAGAATTGTCGCCTTTTACAACGCGTCATTCATGGCCGGAAGGCCCACAGTTCGAGCTCATTGCATGCATTCACAGGCCCATGATGGTGGTGCGCCCTCATTGCTGGACGCGTTGCGCGCAGGCACCGGCCTATTGCACGTAGCCTTGGAAGAACGCCTGCCGTTTTTTTCCGAGGAGCTGGATGCCGACTGGTATCGGCGCCTGATCCAGGCGTATTACGGGTTTTACCGGCCGATTGAAGCAGCGCTGTACAGCTGTGAGTTTATCCCTGAAGGCTTCGACCCTGCGTTGCGTATGAAAACGCCGACGCTGATCGACGATCTTCACGCCCTTGGCCTGGACGCCTGCGCGATCAACGCCTTGCCGCACTGTGGGCAATTGCCCGCTTTCGACACCCCCGCCGCCTGCCTCGGCGCCTTGTATGTGCTTGAAGGCGCAACCCTGGGCGGCCAGGTACTGCGTCGGGAAATGGCTCGACGCCTGGCGCTGGACGCCGACAACGGAGGGGCGTTCCTCGATGTGTACGGTGCCGAAACCGGTCGGCTCTGGAAAGATTTTCTCGACTACCTGGGCCGCCTGCCGCTGGACACGCCAGCCAAACAGCGCGCGGTGCACGCGGCCCGCTCGACATTCAGCTGCTTTGAGCAATGGCTCGACAGCCAGGAGGTACTGCTATGAAACCCGAAGACTTTGAAGAGCTGCTTGCCAACTGTGCCGACGAGCCCATCCGCTTTCCAGGGGCGATCCAACCCCACGGTGTGCTGCTGACGTTGTCGGAGCCCGACCTGAACATCATTCAAGTCAGCACTAACGTCGCCAGCCTGTTCAACCGCGCCCCCGAGTCGTTGCTGGGCCAGCCACTGCACACGCTGATCGGTGCCGAGCATGCCCAGGCCGTGCAGGCCATGGCCGAACACAACAGCTTCCTTGATGCGCCGCCTTTGCACGTCACCCTCAACGGCGCCGAGTTCGAAGGCCTGTTGCACCGCCATCAGGACGTGCTGGTGCTGGAATTCGAACCGCGGCTCAAGGACTTCCGGCCGCGGGCCCTGAAAGGCCGCAGCAGTGACTTGGGCAAGATGCTGCAACGTTTGCAATCAGCGAAAACCCTGCAAGCGCTGTACGAAATCAGCGTGACTGAAATCCAGGCCATGACCGGTTACGACCGGGTGTTGATCTACCGCTTCGAAGAAGAAGGCCATGGCCAGGTGATCGCGGAAGCGTCGGCACCGTCCATGGAGCTGTTCAACGGGCTGTTCTTCCCCGCGTCCGATATCCCGGAGCAGGCCCGCGAGCTGTATCGCACCAACTGGCTGCGCATCATCCCGAATGCGGCCTACGAGCCGGTGCCATTGCTGCCCAAGCTGCGCCCGGATACCGGTGAGCCGCTGGATTTGAGCTTTGCCACCCTGCGCAGCGTGTCGCCGATTCACTGCCAGTACATGCAAAACATGGGCGTGCTGTCGTCCATGAGCATTTCGCTGATGAAGGGCGACAAGCTCTGGGGCCTGATCAGTTGCGGCAACCGCGAGCCGCTGCTGGTACCCAATGATTTGCGCATCACCTGCCAGACCATCGGCCAGGTGCTGTCATTGCAGATCAGCGCCATGGAAGCCCTGGACCTGAGCCGTCAGCGGGAAGAAAAAGTCGAGGCCCTGGCGTTGCTGGATAAAGCCATGAAGGCCTGCGAAGAAAACGTGTTCGACGGCCTGGCCCAGCGCGGCCAGGTGCTGATGGACCTGACCTTGTCCGGCGGCGTGGCGATCATCGAAGACAAGCAATTGCACCGCTACGGCAACTGCCCGGAACCGGCGCAGATCCGGGCCTTGCACAAGTGGCTGCAGGACAGCGGCGAGCCGGTGTTCTCCAGCCATAATCTGGTGTCGATCTACCCGCCAGGCGCCGAGTTCCAACAGGTGGCCAGCGGTGTCCTGGCCATGAGCCTGCCAAAGCCTGTGGATAACGGCGTGCTGTGGTTCCGCCCGGAAGTGAAAGAAAACATTAACTGGAGTGGTGACCCGAAAAAGCCGCTCGACCTGGAAAACTCCGACGCCGGCCTGCGCCTTCGCCCGCGTACCTCGTTTGAAATCTGGAAGGTGGAGATGGCCGGTATTTCCACCAAGTGGAGCCATGGCGACCTGTTCGCCGCCAACGACCTGCGCCGCTCTGCCTTGGAAAACGACCTGGCCCGCCAGGTGCTGCGCGAACAACAGGCCGTGCGCGCCCGCGATGATCTGGTGGCGGTGGTGTCCCACGACCTGCGCAACCCGATGACGGTGATCTCCATGCTCTGCGGCATGATGCAAAAGGCCTTCAGCTCCGACGGCCCGCATACCTCGCGACGCATTTCCTCGGCCATCGACACCATGCAACAGGCTGCCGGACGCATGAACGTCTTGCTGGAAGACTTGCTCGACACCTCGAAAATCGAGGCCGGGCGCTACGTGGTCAAACCCGTGGCCCTGGACGTCAGCCAAATGTTCGAAGAGGCCTACTCCCTGCTCGCGCCGTTGGCGATGGAAAAAGGCATCGACCTGTCGTTCAACGCAGAGCCTGGCCTGCAGATCAACGGCGACCCGGAGCGGCTGTTCCAGGTGCTGTCGAACCTGATCGGCAATGCCATCAAGTTCACTCCGCGCCAGGGCAATATCGGCATCAGTGCGATGACCAATGGTGAAGAGATCGTGTTTTCGGTGCGTGACTCAGGCGAAGGGATTGCGCCCGATCAACTGCCCCACGTGTTTGATCGCTACTGGACCCAGTCGGAAAACAATCCCACCGGCACCGGCCTGGGGCTGTATATCACCCAGGGGATTGTCCAGGCCCATGGCGGCAAGATCATGGCTGAAAGTGAAGTGGGCCGTGGCAGTGAGTTCCGGTTTACGGTGCCGAAGGTGATTGAGGACTCCCATACCTGACCGCCCCTGTGGCGAGCACCGGTTACACCGGCAACACCACCACCGCCTCCAACCCACCACCCTGGCGCTCCGACAGGGTGAGTGTGCCGCCGTGTTCCAGCACAATCGCCCTGGCGGTAGACAGCCCAAGTCCGACGCCGCCGGTGCTTTTGTTGCGTGAATTTTCGAGGCGGTAGAACGGCAGGAACACCTGTTCGCGATACTGCGCCGCAATCCCCGGGCCGCGATCCAGCACGCGGATCACCACTTCGGCCGGCCCTTGTTGCAGTTCGATTTCAGGCGCCCGGCCGTAGTGGATGGCATTGTCCATCAGGTTGGTCATCACCCGCTTGAGGCCCAAGGGCCGGCCAAAGTACACCAGGCGCGGCGGTCCGCTGAAAGCCAGTTCAATCGCCTGGTCGCGGTAGTCGTCGATCAGGGTTTGCAGCAGTTCCGCCAGGTCCAGCTGGGTGGCCTGCTCCAGGCGTGCGTCGTCGCGGAAGAACGCCAGGGCCGTGTTGATCATGGCCTGCATTTCATCGACATCATTGAACAGCCGGCGTTGCTGGTCGGCATCTTCGATGAATTCACCGCGCAGGCGCAGGCGGGTCAGGGGCGCACGCAGGTCGTGGGAGATGGCCGCGAGCATTTGCGTGCGATCCTGGATAAAGTGCCGCAACTGCGCCTGCATGCCGTTGAACGCGAGGATCGCCTGGCGGATTTCGTGGGGCCCGACCGGCTCGATGGGCGGCGCGCGGAAGTCGGCGCCAAAGCGCCGCGCGCCCTGGGCGAAGTGTTGCAGGGGGCGAGCCAGGCGACGGGTCGCGACCAGGGTGACCAGCGCAGTCGAGATCAGCACCAGCAGCACTACGATCACGCTGCGCACGCCCTCGTCCAGCCCCCAACTGCGGGCACGGGCGCTGAACATCAGCCAGGACTGATCGGCCAGTTGCATCAGGAGCACATACTGCCCGTTGCCACCTGGCCAGTCGGACGGTTCGTAGGCTTCCATGGGCCGGGTCGGTCCCTGAAGCAGGTGCTTGAACGCTTGCTCCCCCGAATCAAAGTCCGGGTCGTTCAGCACGGGCAAATCAAAGGCCGCGCGCTGCGCTACCCACGTCACGCTGAAGGACTCATCGCCCATCACCTGAGCCAGGTGTGCTCGCTGGGCAGGCTGCGACGCCTCGACCGCGCGCACCACCACGGCGATCTTTTCCAGCAAGCCGATTTCGGTCAACGGTGGTCGTGCCCACACGCCCGCCAATTGTACGAACAGGGCGTTAAGCGCCAGCGCGGTAAACATCGCAACCAGGATGGTCAGGGCAATCCAGCGCGCTACGGTGTCACGCGGGCGGCGGCTCATGAACGGCTCACACTGGCGGTGAACTGGTAACCGCCGTTGCGCACGGTGCGGATCATGGCCGGACGCTTGGTATCGAACTCCAGCTTGCGGCGCAGGCGGCTGACCTGCACGTCGATGCTGCGGTCGAACGCGTCATGGCTATGGCCCCGCGCCAGGTTCAGCAGTTGTTCGCGGGTCAGCACGCGCTGGGGGTGTTCGACGAAGACCAGCAGCAGGTCGAATTCGCCGGATGACAGCGGGATCATCACCTCGTCGGGGGAGCGCAGTTCACGGCGCGTAACGTCCAGTTGCCAGCCCGCAAAGCGAATCAAGGGACGGGCAGACCCGCCCAACACTGGCCGCCCCTCGCCTGCCCGACGCAATACCGCACGCACCCGCGCCAGCAGTTCACGGGCGTCGAAGGGTTTGCTCAGGTAATCGTCGGCGCCCATTTCCAGGCCTACCACGCGGTCGCTGAGTTCGCCCATGGCGGTGAGCATGATCACCGGTGTTGCGTACTGCTGGCGCAGGCGCTGGCACAGCAACAGGCCGTTCTCCCCCGGCAGCATCAGGTCAAGAATGATCAGGTCGGCAGGATGACGCTCCATGGCGGCCCACAGCTCGGTGCCACCGGCGACGGTCTCGACCGCATAGCCATGTTGCATAAAAAATTTCTTCAGCAGCGCGAGGACTTCAAGGTCATCGTCCACGATCAAAAGGTTGCTCACAGGCGGGCATCACTGGGTGTTGTCGATGCGCCATCTAAAACCATTCGACGCAGCCCGTCATATATTTCAATCGTGCAATAAAGCGTCAGCGCCGCAATAAACCAGACATCTTTGCGCAAGGGACGGCTGCCAGCATCGGCCTCCCTTTTGCGGAGACCGTGCTTATGCGCTCGCTGACCTATCCCCGGCACCTGGCTCGCCAGGTCGTGCTGTTGTTGACCGTGTCTTACCTCACGGGCTGCGCCAGCCCGGCCCCCTCGGGCACCACCACCCGCTGCGCACAGGTGAATTACCCGGTGTACGACCCGGCCGAACCGCTCAATCGCGGGGTGTTTGCCTTCAACCGGACGGTGGATAACTACGCCCTGGCGCCGGTAGCACGTGGCTACCGCTACCTGCCGGATTTTTTCCAGCAGGGTGTGCATAACTTTGCGAGCAACTTCAGCGAGCCGAAGGTGTTTATCAATGACCTGTTGCAAGGCAACCCAAGGCGCTCGGTCAATACCCTTGGCCGTTTTGCGCTGAATACCACAGTGGGCGTGGTGGGGCTGATCGATGTATCAGACCGCGTGGGCATCCCGCGCCATAGCGCCGACTTCGGCCAGACATTCGGCGTGTGGGGCATCGGCAACGGGCCGATTGTCGAACTGCCACTGCTGGGCACCGGCAACAGCCGCGATGCGGCAGGCAAGGTCTTGAGTTTCCTGGTCTCGCCGTTGGGAGACAGTGACACCGTGCAGACCCTGGGCACCCTCAGCCTGGTAGGTGGCACCGTGGATACCCGGGCATCACTGTTGCCGCTCACCGACAGCCTGCAAAAATTGCCGGACTATTACAGCGCAATACGTAATGTCGTGGCACAAAACCGTGCGGCCTTTGTGCTGGATGGCAAGGACGGCGCGACCACTCCCGCGACCGGGGGTTGCGCGGACGGCGCCGCTGATGACTTCTGAGCCGAGTAGCCAAAGGTCGTCATATCTTGCAGCAGGACGTTTATAGCTCGCCAGCGCCCTGCTCTATAAGTTTGGCGGCACTTCGCTCCAAGGGGTGAAGTAACACTCGACTAATAGATAAAAGGACACTGCCATGCTCAGCTCTATCAACGCCACACCGCTCCCCCCTCCTCCCCCCACTACGCCGCAGGACGACACAGCCCTGCAACGCAAGAAACGCAGCATTGAAGACCCTCAGCCGCAACTGGAGCCTCAGGAGGCTGACGGTTCATCGCGCAACCGCCCCAGAAGTGGCGGCCTGGATAGCCTGGGCAAGGGGAACTTGCTCTGAACCGCAGGAAGAAGGGCAGCGTATTGCCCTTCTTCTTTTTTACAGACCGCTCCGCTTTAACAAAACACTGACATCCGTTGCGCTAACCTTGCCGGTTCAACCCTGGCCGGAGCCTGTTACCGCATGCCACATCCCGACACCTTGCCCGCCGTACTCGCCGGCCCTCTGCTGCGGCGCCTGGAACCCCGGCGCCTGGTGCTGTGGCTGGTGGGGAGCCGGGCATTGCCCCTGAGCCTGAAACTGCACTGTGCCGACCAGTGCCTGGACATGCCGCTGGGCCAGGACCGGTGCCAGGTCGTGCCGGTGGGGCGCCAGGCGTACATCCATCTGATTGATGTACGGTTGGACGAGGCGCTGCCCCAGGACATAGTCATCCACTATGACCTGCTGGTCGACGACGCCGGCATTGCCGAATGGGCATCGCACCTGCTGTACGCCGACACACACTGCCCAAGTTTCGTACTGCACAGCCACATCCATCAACTGGTACACGGCTCCTGCCGCAAACCTCACCACAGCGCCGACGAAGGCCTGCTCTGCGTCGATCGGCTGCTGGCGGATGCGCCTACCCCGGCCGACCGCCCAGCCTTGCTGATGATGAGTGGCGACCAGGTGTACGCCGACGATGTGGCCGGGCCGATGTTGCGGGCGATCCATGGGCTGATTGCGCGCCTGGGCCTGTTCGATGAGTACCTGGAAGGCGCGGTGGTAGACGACAGCGCCAGCCTCTACGGGCATCACGCCAGCTACTACCACCGCGCTGACCTGCTACCCGCGCTGGACAGCAATGAGACCCTGCGCGAACGTTTCTTTGGCGGCGTGAAAAAGCCGATTTTCACCAGCAGCACCGCCGACAATCACCTGGTGACGTTCGCCGAAGTCATGGCGATGTACCTGCTGGTGTGGTCGCCCACCCCCTGGTCCCTGATCACCGTACAGCCACCGCAACTGAACGCCGATGAAGCTGCACGCTATGCCCGCGAACAGGTGCAGGTGGATAAATTTCGCGACGGCTTGCCGGGCGTGGCGCGGGTATTCGCCCATCTGCCCACCTTGATGATCTTTGACGATCACGACATCACCGACGACTGGAACCTCAGCGCGCAATGGGAAGAAACCGCCTACGGCCATCCGTTCTCCAGACGCATCATCGGTAACGCCCTGCTGGCGTACCTGCTGTGCCAGGGCTGGGGCAATAACCCGGACGCCTTTGATGAGCTGGTGGGCCACACCCAGGCACTGGCCACCCAGGCGCAGGACAATCACTTGGACGCCCAGGCACAGGATGATTTGCTCGCGGCGCTGCTGAAGTTCCAGCAGTGGCACTACGTACTGCCCACCACCCCGGCCCTGGTGGTGCTCGACACCCGCACCCGGCGCTGGCGCAGCGAATTCACCCTCAAGCAACCGTCCGGCCTGCTGGACTGGGAAGCCTTGAGCGAACTGCAACAGGAACTGCTCGACCATCCCTCGGCCATCATCGTCTCCCCCGCGCCGATCTTCGGCGTCAAGCTGATCGAGACCGTGCAGAAAATCTTCAGCTGGTGCGGCCACCCGTTGCTGGTGGACGCAGAAAACTGGATGGCCCATCGCGGTGCGGCCCAGGTGATCCTCAACATCTTTCGCCACTCGCGCACACCGGGTAACTACGTGATCCTCTCGGGGGATGTGCACTACTCGTTCGTCTATGAAGTGCTGATCCGCCATCGCAACGCCGGCCCCAGAATCTGGCAGATCACCAGCAGCGGCATCAAGAACGAATTCCCGCCGCGCTTGCTGGAATGGTTCGACCGCCTCAACCGCTGGCTGTACTCGCCGCGCTCGCCTCTCAACTGGTTCACTCGCCGCCGCACCATGCAGGTGGTGCCGCACATCCCGGAGCATGCCGAGGCCGGTGAACGGTTATGGAATTCGGCAGGCATCGGCCAAGTGTTTTTCAACGAGCGGGGGCAACCTGACACGATCTACCAGCACAACGCCGATGGGAAGGCGCGTACGAGGATGATCGCGCCGAAGCAATAGCCCATGGCCACCCTCCTGTAGCCGTCCATCCGCCCTATTCAAAGCGCACAAGCTCCGTTGTACAGTAGCTCCAGCCACGGAGTATCGGCATCAATATGACTGGCCTTGGACGCCAGCCCATGCAAGGAGCGCACAGATGGACGATACCTCCGACAACGGTAATTTCTCCCACCTCAATGCCGACATGCTGCATACCGTGCTGGAGCTGGTCAGCGACGGGATCTGGGACTGGAACGCCAATACCGGGTTCGTCTACCGCAACCCAGGCTGGTACGAAATGCTGGGCTACCCCCGCCACTCCCTGGAAAACAGCGTGTTCACCTGGGAGACCGTCATCCACCCGGAAGACTACCCCCACGTGATGACGCTGTTCGATGACTACATCCACCGTCGCGCTCCCCATTATCAAATCGAATACCGTTGCCGCAAAAAAGATGGCAGCTACCTGTGGATTGAAGACCGGGGCTACGTGATTGCCCGTAACCCCGATGGCTCGGTGGCGCGGATGGTCGGCGCCCATCGCGATATTCATATACGCAAGTGCTCCGTCGAACAGCTGGAGCGGCGCAACCAATCCCTTGAGGCGCTGGTGGCCGAGCGCACGCGCGAATTGTCACGGGTCAACCAGCAGTTGCAATTGCAGCTGGACGAAAACCGCTCCCTGGCCGAACGGGATGCCCTGACCCTCGTCGCCAACCGCTATCGCCTGGAAAAAGTCCTGCTGGAAGAGTGCGACCGCGCCCAGCGTTTTCGCCTGCCGCTGGCATTGATCGCGATGGATATCGATGATTTCAAGCCGATCAATGACCAGCATGGTCACGGCGTGGGCGACCAAACCCTTTTGCAGGTAGTGGAATGCCTGGAAAGCTGCCTGCGCCCAGGCGACCTGCTCGCGCGCTGGGGTGGCGATGAGTTCATCGCGGTCCTGCCCAAAAGCGCACTGGAAACCGCCAGGGAGCTGGCCGAGAAAATCTGCCAAAAGATGCGCAAGATCCCGATGCGCGGCGGCCTCCACGTTACCCTGAGCGTGGGCGTGGCCGAGCGCCGTATGGATGAATCCCCCAGCGCGCTTATGGCGCGTGCCGATCAGGCGCTGTATCGCGCCAAGGCGGCGGGCAAGGATGGGGTGTCGGCGTAGCATCGACGGGGCTACGGCGTTGCCAAAAACGAGCTTTTGGCAACAGCTCTTCCGATTTGGAATGACCCGGCGACTTTATTTCGTTTGCGGCAGGGCCTGGCCCACGGCTTAGATAAAAGCACGCCCGCCACTGCCGAGTTCGAGATTCATGAGCCGCGAAACCATCAGCCAGTCGATTTCCATCGTTCATCCCATCAGCCTCAGCCATGGCAGCAACGCCGAGGTCTGGGACACCACGGGCAAACGCTATATCGATTTTGTCGGCGGGATCGGCGTGCTCAACCTTGGCCATTGCCACCCGGGCGTGGTGGCGGCGATTCGGGAACAGGCGACGAAGTTGACCCACTATGCGTTCAACGCGGCACCGCACACGCCCTACATCGAACTGATGGATCGCCTGACCGGGTTTATCCCGGTGGACTACCCCGTCAGCGGCATGCTCACCAACAGCGGTGCGGAAGCGGCAGAAAACGCCTTGAAGATCGTGCGCGGCGCCACCGGCCGCACGGCGGTGATCGCCTTTGACGGTGCTTTCCACGGCCGCACCCTGGCCACCCTCAACCTCAATGGCAAGGTGGCGCCCTACAAACAAAAGGTCGGCGTCCTGCCCGGCCCGGTGTATCACCTGCCCTACCCCAGCGCCGATAACGGCGTGAGCTGCGCTGAAGCGCTGAAAGCCATGGACCGCTTGTTCAGCGTGGAAATCGACGTCGCTGACGTCGCCTGTTTCATCATCGAGCCGGTGCAGGGCGAAGGCGGTTTCCTGGCGCTGGATATCGAGTTTGCCCACGCCCTGCGGCGCTTTTGCGATGAACACAATATCCTGTTGATTGCCGATGAGATCCAATCGGGCTTCGGGCGCACCGGCCGGCGTTTCGCCTTCTCACGCCTGGGCATCGAACCGGATCTGATCCTGCTGGGCAAAAGCATCGCCGGCGGCGTGCCGCTGGGTGCGGTGGTCGGGCGCAAGGCCTTGATGGATAACCTGCCCAAAGGCGGCCTCGGTGGTACTTACTCGGGTAACCCCATCGCTTGCGCGGCAGCATTGGCTACCCTCGATGCGATGACGGACGAACACTTGCAGGCCTGGGGCTCGCAACAGGAAGCAGCGATCGTCGGCCGCTATGCCGCCTGGCGTTCGCAGCACCTGTCGCCGTACCTGGGCCGCCTGACCGGCGTCGGTGCCATGCGCGGCATCGAACTGGCCAACGCCGACGGCACGCCCGCGCCCCGGCAACTGACCCAATTGCTGAGCCTGGCGCGAGACGCCGGGCTGTTGTTGATGCCCAGCGGCAAGTCGCGGCACATCGTGCGCTTGCTGGCACCGCTGACCATCGAGCCTGCGGTGCTGGAAGAAGGACTGGATATTCTCCAGGCGTGCCTGAAGCAGTTGGTTTGACGCCCTGCATTCGCCGGTCGGCAGCCTTGACCTGATCCCCCTCCCCGCTGAAAATGCGCGACGCTTTTTTGTCTTCCGTTTACTGAAGTAGTGAAATTTCAATGTCCGATTCTTACACCGAACACTCCGCCGAAGAATCCGTAGTCGCCTTGCACGCCAAGGCTGAATACGAAAACGCCATCAATCTTTCACAGCATGTGCCAGCCGCCAAGATCATCAGCGAGATGGTGCTGGACGCCTTTCACACCTCCAAGGAAAGCGACCAGATCCGCGAACTGCGCGTGGCCATCCGCCAGGCCCACGACGCCTTCGACGACGACAAGGCCTACGACCTGATGGGCCAGCTCAAGCAGCTCAAGGACGCCGAAGCCGCTGACAACCTCGCCCTTGAAGACCTGAGCGGCAAGTTCTCCATCAGCCGCATCCTGTCGAGCTTCAAGGATGATCCTGAGTTTCAGGAGCTGGTCTACGGGCTGGCCCTCAAAGTGCTGAACCAGTCTCACCAGGCCATCAGCAACCCAAGCGCCGGCAAAGGCAAGGCCGCTCGCCCCAAGAAAGAAGCCGAAGTGTTTGTGATCAGCAAGGACGGCACCAGCGTCACCCTGCCGCTGCGCACGCCACGCTCGCGGTTGAACGTCGACCGTGAGGCGTTTGAGTTCCTGGGCTTCAGCTTTGTAGGCGAAGGCGACGAAGCCGAGCTGGAGGTTGAAAGCTTTGTGGATAACGCCGGCGTCGAGCAGCCGCTGAGCCGCAAGAGCGTGATTACTGCGCTGCAACAGCAGACGGCGTTTGAGGGCTACAGCATCGCGCAGCAGTGACATCCCTGAACTGAATGTGGGAGGAAGAAATCCTCCTCCCACATCGGCGCTAGACCGTCGCCGCAAACACCTCGCGAAACCGCTCCATCTCCCGCTTGTTCCCCACCGTCACGCGCACCCACTGTGGCCAGTTTTTCCACACCCGCCCGATCAACACGCCCTGTGCGGCAAGCTTGTCGATGACCTGCTCGGCCGGTTGCTTCACGTCGATCATGAAGCAGTTGGCCTGGGAGGCCGTGCAGGTGAAGCCACGGCCCTTGAGCCAGGTGATTGTTTCATCGCGCAGCTGGGCATTGAGTGCCTTGCGTTGTGGCAGCAGCTTTACGTCTTCCAGGCTGGCGAGGCCGCCGAGCAGGGAAGAACCCGCCGGGACATTGTCACCGCCGAATACCGCCAGCCGTTCCAGCAGCGCCGGGTGGCCGATCGCCAGGCCCAGGCGGGCGCCGGCCATGCCGTAGATTTTCGAGAAGGTGCGCAACACCAACAGGTCGTCATGGTCCTTGACCCAGCTCACCACGCTTGGGGTGTCGGCGAAGTCGATGTAGGCCTCGTCCACCACCAATACGCTGCCTTTGGGCTTGTTCGCCAACGCCTGGCGAATAGCCTCGGTAGAGGTGAGGGTGCCCGTCGGATTATTGGGATTGCAGACATAGAGCATCCCCGCCTGGGGATCGGCGGCGAGCATGGCGGGAACGTCGTGGGCGTGGTCGGCGTCAAGGTCCACTTCGCGCACCGGCGCCTTACGGGACTCGGCGGCCTGGCGCGGTACTTCGTAGGAAGGCGTGGCCATCACCAGGCCGCGGGTTTCGCTGGTGAACGCCAGCACCGCGTAGCGCAGCGCGGCCATGGAGCCGGCGAACACCGCCACCTGCTCTTCGGCAATCCCGTGCTGCTGGGCAAACAGGCCGGCCAAGGCGTACATATGTTTGTACGGATAACGGCCGGCTGTCGCGATGCCGCGCTGCATCGCTTCGCGGGCCGCCGTCGAAGGCCCGTAGGGGCTTTCGTTGTAGTTGAGCAGTACCTTGTCAGTCTTGGTCGGCGCAGGTGCGGCGAGCGCCCAATCCAGGCGCCCGAGCAAAGGCAGGGCGGCGCCAAGAGCGAGAAGGGATCGACGACTAACGCTGACCATGGTGACTACTCCTTGTAGACGGGTGAGGAATTCGCACAGCTCGTATAGAAGGGTATGACGAGACAAGGAACGAAGGATTTAACCGAGCCACCATGAAAAAGCCCCGTACAACGTGCGAAGACGGGGCTTTTTTCGAGCAGGGCGCTTCAGCGTTCCCAGTAGCCGGCGATGGGATATTTCGCACACAAGGCTTCGAGTTCTGTACGCAGTTGTTGCTGCAGAATCGGTTCGAGGCGGTACGCGTGCTCCCCCAGCGGGGTGACATTGTCCAATACCCGGCACACCAGATCGATGATGTGTCGACAGCCCTCGGCATCGACACCGCGTTGCGCCATGGAGCCCGTGCCGATACACAAGCCACTGGCAACGGCAGACGAACGCGTCTCACCCGGTATGCGGTTTTTATCCACCACGACACCGCAGCTTTCCAGCGCCGACTCGGCGATAGCGCCGGTAACGCCGCCGCGCAAGCGAATCAGCACGGTATGGTTTTCACTGCGCCCGCCGACCACTTCATAGTCATGGGCCTGAAACGCGCTGGCCACTTCATCGGCCAGGGCGCGAATCCGCCCCATGCACGCGTCGAACTCCGGTGTCATCGCGTAGCCCAGAGCAGCGGCTTTGGCGGCGATCATATTGACCGCCGGCGCGCCCTGCATGCGTGGGAACACGGCTTGATCAAGTACACGGCTGAAGGTCGCCCTCAAGCCGGGCACCTTGGTATGGGCATCGCGGCCGGACAGGATCAAGCCTCCGCGCGGCCCACCCAGCTGCTTGTGGGTACAGGTGGTGGTGACATGCGCGGCGTTGATCGGACTCGGGTGCCGCCCCGTCACGACCAGCCCGGCAATATGAGAAATGTCGGCGAGCAGGATCGCACCCGCTTCATCGGCTATGGCGCGAAACCGCTCGAAATCCACAACCCGCGAATAAGCCGATGCACCGCAGATGATGATGCGTGGGCGATGGGCAAGCGCCAGACTACGCACCTGCGCGTAATCGATCAGTCCGTCGGCGGTGGTGCCGTAGCGAATGGCCTTGTAGTAGGCACCGGTAAATACGGCGGGGCTGCCATGGGTAAGGTGCCCACCGTGATCGTGGGCCATGCCCAGCAGGGTATCCCCCGGTTCAAGCAGGGCGGACAGCACTTGGGCGTTGGCGTTGGAAGCCGAGTGCGACTGCACGCCGGCGTAGTGGGCATCGAACAATTCACGCGCCCTGCGGATAGCCAGGGACTCGACCAGATCGACATTCTCGCAGCCCGCCCGATGGCGTCGGCCAGGCGCGCCCTCGGCGGTGATGTTCACCAATGCAGACGCGGAGGCCACCAGGGTGCGGGGTTCGACCGCACAGGAGGACGCGACCAGTGACAGTGTGCGGTGCTGGCGCGCCACTTCCGCGTCCAGCAGCATCGCCAACTCCATGTCCTCGGCGTGCAGATCCGCCATGCCTCGGCGCAACAGGTCAGCCTGATCCTGCAGGTGTACGGTATTGACTGCCATGGGGAGTGTCCCTTCCTTGGTTGCTGCGTAGCGGTTCGTCCTGAACCGTGGCGCCCAATTAAACAGGAAATTAAACATTTTCCAAATTAAATGTTCGCTTTTGTCCCCCTTTGCCGAGTAACTGGCCATTTGCCTTTCCGCCTGACAGGGTCGAGCATCTTGGGCTTTATTGTTAAGCCACGCGCGTGCAACACTTGCGCCCGCCGCAAAGCCTGAACGCCCTGGATGGGTACTTCAGTGCTGAAACAGCCTGCGTGGCGTCTTCAAGGATCAACGGTTTTTACTAAAGGGAAGTGGTGAGCACGTGATGCACAGACGAGAAAAAGCCGAGCACTTGAAGAGCAACATCAAGTACTTGATCAAGAGCCGCGGCGAGACCCAACTGTCGTTGTGCAGCGCGGCCGGCCTGACCCGCACCACGATCTACAACATCCTCGAAGGCAAGGTCGTCAACGTTCAACAGTCGACCCTGCGCAAGATTTCCGATTTTTTCGGCGTGTCTTACGAAGAAATCGAGACCATCGATTTTGAAGCCAAGGAAATCATCGAGAGCAGTGTGTCGCCCCAGGGCAATATGAACCCGGCAGCCGTGCCTGTGCTCAAGCAAAGCCAGGTCATGCAGCACCTGGACAAGCGCATCGGCGAACTGGCCACCCTCTTCCCGCTCACGTACTACTTCGGCGCGTCCCATAACCTGATCGGCGTGCAGTTGGAGCATCCCATCGCGGGTGTGAACGAGCCAGGTGACCTGCTGATCATCCAGAAGGGCTCATCGAGCGATGCCAAGGAAAAGCTGGTGTTCGACAAGGTCACTCAGGCGCTGTTGATCAGCCGTGAGGCCTGCGCCAACTCAGAACGCCTGTGTGTACTGGGCGATATCATTGAGGAGCGCTTCAATGACCACGCATGAAAGCGAGATAGAAAACAGCAAGTACAAACTGCTTGGCTTCGAAAATGACAAGAGCCTGGCCGTGATCATGATCATCGCCACGGGCAAGATCATCCGGGTCAAGTTGAGCGAAGTCATCAACAGCGAAATCATGGACAACTTAAATAAAATGGAAGTTAAAAACCTGTACAAGAAGTTCTATTCCCAAGGCGGCTCGGTGACCGCGTACGACCTCAATGACCGTAATGAAAACTCATGGATGATCTACATCATCCTGAACCTGCTGCTCTTCACTTTTTATATTTTCACCAGCATCGCCGCGACCAAACCGATCTACATCGAGTCACTCGACATCATCGTCACACCCGGCACTTTCCTGTATCCGTTGACCTTTTTGATCGTGGACCTGCTCAACGAAAACTTCGGCCTGAGACTCGCCAGAAAGGCCATTCTGTTTGCCTTTGCCAGCAACGCGATGATCATCATCCTGCTCTACGGCTCGACCTTCCTGCCCGGCCTGCCAGGTTGGAAGCTCGACGGTCCTTACAACGATGTGATCGTCCAGGTATCGTCGGTATTGATCGCCTCTTCGGTGTCGTTCCTGGTGTCGGAAAATATCAACTCGTATTTACTGTGCAAGATCAAAGAGCTGACCAACTCCAAATACCTGTACCTGCGCATTTTCCTCAGTACGTTCTTTGCAGTGATTATCGACAGCTTCCTGTTCTGCTTCATCGCGTTCTACGGTGCCATGCAGACCAGCGACATCCTGAGCATGATCTATGTACAGATCGCGATCAAAGTCGGTTTTGCGTTCTTCAATATCCTGCCGGCCTACGGTGCGCGCTCGTTGTTCAAGCGCTACCTGACCGCCGCCACTGCCTGATGCGTAGCAGCTGTCGAGCCTTGTCGAGGCTCGACAGCTGCGTGTTGGAGGTCAGTTCAGCTGCAATTTCTGCTTAAGGCTCTGCATGACCGCTGCCTTGTTCTGCAGGTAGTCATTCAAGCCACGTGCACGCAGGTTGCACGCATCGCACTCGCCGCAGCCGGTGCCGATAATGCCGTTGTAGCAGGTCAGGGTCTGCTCGCGGACCAGGTCCAGTTGCTGGTGGTAATCCGCCAATGCCCAGGTCTCGGCCTTGTTCAGCCACATCAACGGGGTTTCCAGGCGTACGTCGTACTCCATGCCCAGCTTGAGCGCCTGGTTCAAGGCTTTGACGAACTCATCGCGGCAATCGGGGTAGCCGGAGAAGTCGGTTTCACACACGCCGGTGATGACCGTCTCGGCCTTGACCTGATACGCGTAGATGGCCGCCAGGGTTAAAAACAGAATATTGCGGCCCGGCACAAAGGTGCTCGGCAGGCTTTCGCCGGAGCTGTTCACGGTAGGCACCGGGATGTTGTCGCGGGTCAGGCTGCTGATCGCCAGTTCGTTGAGCAGCGACACGTCCATCACTTTGTGAACGGTGGCCCCCAGTTGCTTGGCCAACTGCCGGGCGACTTCGATTTCCGCCACATGGCGCTGACCGTAATCGAAGGTGATGCAGTGCACTTCGTCATACAGCGGCAGCGCCTGGATCAGGCAGGTGGTCGAATCCTGACCGCCACTGAACACCATAACGGCTTTTTTACTCATCACTTTGCTTCCTGCAGGGGTAGGGTTTGGTCGTAGTTTAAAGGTCACTCAATAAAAAACCCCGCGCTTCTTTCGAAGGCGGGGCCTTTTTATTACTCAGACACTCAGTGGGCGTAGGTCAGCAACAGCTCTTTCGGCACTTGGAAATCCAGGGACATCATCACGCTGAGCGCGGTGATGGTGAAAATCGAGAACACGAACAGCTTGCGCGCCCAGACGGTGTCGTCCACCGCCTTGTAGCCGGTCCAGGCCATGTACAACCAGTACATGCCCATGGCGGCGGCGACGGCAAGGTAGCTCATGCCGGCGTAGCCACTGAAGGTCAACATCAAGGTCGCCACGAGGAAGGCCAGGATGTAGAGCAGGATGTGCTTCTTGGCGACCTGGATGCCACGCTTGACCGGCAGGACCGGAATCGAAGCAGCCAGGTAGTCGTTGAAGCGGAAGATCGCGATGGCGTAGGAATGCGGCATCTGCCACAGGCTGAACATCACCAGCAGCACCAGCGCAGCCATGTCGAAGCTATTGGTCACAGCCACATAACCAATCACCGGCGGCATCGCCCCCGACAGACTGCCCACCAGCGTGCCGTGCACCGACTTGCGCTTGAGGTACAGGCTGTAGAGACCGACGTAGATGACAAAACCGATCACGGCAAACAACGCCGCCAGCGGGTTGGCCACCTGGTACAACAGGGCCACACCGGCAACACCCAGGACGGTCGCGAAGATCAGCGCCAGTTTCAGGGAAATCAGGCCCTGGACCAGCACGCGATTCTTGGTGCGCTCCATCTTGATGTCGATGTCACGGTCGATGCAGTTGTTGAACACACAGCCGGAAGCCACCACCAGGGACGTACCGATCATCGCAGCCAGGAAGATGGCCAGATCGACATGTCCCTTGGAGGCCAGGAAGAAACCGCCCGCCACAGAAAGCACGTTACCGAAAATGATCCCCGGTTTGGTGATTTGGATAAAGTGCTTAAGCGACATCGGGTCTTACCTCACTTCGCCATCATGAACGTATGGATGCTGAACATGATCCATATCGACAGGCCAACCAGCAGCAGGATTACTAAGCCTGCGAACACGAACGCAATCACGTTATCGCGCTGCTCTTTAGAGCGATCCAGGTGCAGGAAGTACACCAGGTGAACCAGAACCTGAATCACCGCGAACGCCAGTACGATCATCAAAGTGATCGACTTCGGCAGGGTCGGGTACATCACCAGACCGAACGGGATGAGCGTCAGGATTACCGACAGGATGAAGCCGATGGCGTACGACTTAACGCTGCCGTGGCTCGCATCATGGCTGTCATGGTCATGGGAGTGTGCATTAGCCATTACAGAGTCCCCATCAGGTAAACAACGGTGAAGACGCAGATCCAGACCACGTCCAGGAAGTGCCAGAACAGGCTCAGGCAGCTCAGGCGAGTCTTGTTGGTGTTGGTCAGGCCGTGTTTATTGACCTGATACATCATCACCGCCATCCACAGCAGGCCGGCCGTCACGTGCAGACCGTGGGTACCAACCAGCGTGAAGAACGCCGACAGGAAGCCGGAACGGTGCGGGCCGTAGCCTTCGGAGATCAGCAGGTGGAACTCGTTGATCTCCATGCCGATGAAGCCCAGGCCGAACAGGAAGGTCAGTGCCAACCAGCTCAGGACGCCTTTCTTGTTGCCCTTGTAGAAGGCCAACATGGCGAAGCCGTAGGTGATCGAACTGAACAACAGCAAGGCGGTTTCGCCGAGCACGTAAGGCAGTTCGAAGATGTCGTGGCCCGACGGGCCACCCGCAACGTTGTTTACCAGTACCGCGTACACCGCGAAGATCGACGCAAACAAGATGCAGTCGGTCATCAGGTAGAGCCAGAAACCGAAAACGGTCATCGGCCCCGAGTCGTGGTGATGGTCATCGTGCCCATGGTCATCGACATGGGCGTGTCCAGCATTGGTCACTAAGTTCGACATGGTTTAAGCCTGTTCCAACGAGGTTTCTACACGGTTGGCCGGGATTTTCTTCTCGGCGACCAGGCGAGCGTGCTGCTCGGCTTCGATGCGCTCGATCGTTTCGACCGGCACCATGTAGCCTTGATCATCACGTGCTGCGTGGACAATGAAGTAGCCGATGGTGCCCACCAGGCTCACGATTGCCAGCCACCAGATGTGCCAGATCATCGCGAAACCGAACACGGTCAACAGCGCACCCATCACCACGCCAGTAGCGGTGTTGCTTGGCATGTGGATCGGTTCGTAGTGCTTAGGTTGCTGGTACGCAGTACCGTCTTCCTTGGCTTCGGTGAACGCATCGATGGTGTTCGCAGTCGGGATCACGGCGAAGTTGTAGAACGGAGGTGGCGACGAGGTCGACCATTCCAGGGTGTGGCCATTCCATGGGTCGCCGGATTCGCAAGCGTTCTGCTTACGGTCACGGATGCTCACGTACAGTTGGATCAACTGGCAGGCAATACCCACAGCGATCATGAGTGCACCGAACATGGCGACGTACAGGTACGGCACCCACTCAGGGTTGGTAGTGGCGTTCAGACGACGGGTCATGCCCATGAAGCCCAGTGCATAGAGCGGCATGAACGCAACGAAGAAGCCCGAGATCCAGAACCAGAACGCAGCCTTGCCCCAGCCTTCGTGCAGCTTGAAGCCGAACGCTTTCGGGAAGTAGAAGCTGAAACCAGCGATGTAGCCGAATACCGCACCACCGATGATCACGTTGTGGAAGTGCGCGATCACGAACAGGCTGTTGTGCAGTACGAAGTCAGCACCCGGGATGGCCAGCAGTACGCCGGTCATGCCGCCGATGGCGAAGGTCACCATGAAGCCCAGGGTCCACAGGACCTGGCTGGTGATGCGCAGACGGCCGTGGTAGATGGTGAACAGCCAGTTGAATAGCTTCACCCCCGTCGGGATGGAAATCAGCATCGTCGCCAGGCCGAAGAAGGCGTTGACGCTGGCCCCCGAACCCATGGTGAAGAAGTGGTGCAGCCACACCATGAAGCCCAGTACGGAGATTGCGCCCGATGCGTAGACCATCGAGTGGTGACCGAACAGGCGCTTGCCGGTAAAGGTCGAGATCACTTCGGAGAAGATACCGAACGCTGGCAGGATCAGGATGTACACCTCAGGGTGACCCCATGCCCAGAACAGGTTCACGTACATCATTGGATTACCACCAAGTTCATTGGTGAAAATGTGGAAATCCAGGTAACGGTCAAGCGACAGCAGCGCCATGGTAGCGGCCAGGATCGGGAACGACGCCACGATCAGGACGTTGGCCCAGGTGCAGGTCCAGGTGAAGATCGGCATGTCCATCAGTTTCATGCCAGGGGCGCGCATTTTCAGGACGGTGGCCAGGAAGTTGACCCCCGTCAGCGTCGTCCCGAGTCCTGATAACTGTAGCGCCCAGATGTAGTAGTCCACACCCACGCCAGGGCTGTACTGGATACCCGACAATGGCGGATACGCAACCCAACCGGTCTTGGCGAATTCGCCGACACCCAGGGAAACGTTGATCAGCACCACGCCGGAAACCAGCAGCCAGAAGCTCAGGGAGTTCAGGAACGGGTAGGCAACGTCACGCGCACCGATCTGCAGCGGCACTGCAAGGTTCATCAGGCCGGTGAAGAAAGGCATCGCCATGAAGATGATCATGATCACACCGTGGGCGGTGAAGATCTGGTCATAGTGTTCAGGCGGCAGGTAGCCAGGCGAACCTTCGGTGGCCATGGCCAACTGGGTACGCATCATGATGGCGTCGGCAAAACCACGCAGCAGCATGACCATGGCAACGATGATGTACATCACGCCGATTTTCTTGTGGTCGACCGACGTCAGCCACTCGGTCCACAGGTAGGTCCACTTCTTGAAATAAGTGATTGCTGCAAACAGTGCCAGACCACCCAGCGCGATCATGGCGATGGTAATCATCACAATCGGCTCGTGGAACGGGACCGCATCCCAACTTAATTTACCAAACATCGTTTACTCCTCTGCCCCAGCAGTTGAATGCGAGCCCGTGTCAGAACCTTCAACCGCGGCCACTTCTTTCTTCTCGTGCTTGACCGGCTTGCCTGGCTTCATACCTTCGTACTTGTCGACGATTTTCTGAAACAGGTTCGGCTCATACGCGGAGTACAGGGCGACTGGGTTGTTCTGGCTTGGTTTGGTCAGGGCGTCGTATTCAGCTTGATCAAGCTGTTTAGGTGCGGCCTTGACTTCGGCTACCCAGGCGTTGAAATCTTCCTGGCTCGTCGAGATCGCTTTGAATTTCATGCCGGTGAAGCCAGCGCCGCTGTAGTTCGCGGAGATGCCTTCCATTTCAGCTTTTTCGTTGGCGATCAGGTGCAGTCGGGTCTGCATGCCTGCCATCGCGTAGATCTGACCGCCCAGGGCAGGGATGAAGAACGAGTTCATCACGGCGTCGGAGGTGATCCGGAAGTTAAGCGGGGTGTTCTCAGGGAAGCGAATCTGGTTAACCGTGGCGATACCCAGGTCCGGGTAGATGAACAGCCACTTCCAGTCCAGCGCGACCACTTCGATGTTGATCGGCTTGACGTCGGACTCCAGCGGACGGTACGGGTCCAGCTCGTGGGTCGACTTATAGGTGATGTAACCCAGGGCGATGATGATGAGGATCGGGACCAGCCACACCGCGATTTCGATCTTGGTGGAGTGCGACCACTTAGGCGCGTAGGTCGCGCTGGTGTTCGACGCGCGGTATTTCCAGGCGAAGGCAAAGGTCATGATGATCACAGGCACCACGACCAACAGCATCAGCAGGGTGGCAGTGATGATCAGGTTTCGTTGATCCAGACCGATCTGTCCTTTTGGGTCCATCAAGGTCCACTTGCAGCCTCCCAGCATTAACATCATGCCAAGCAGCGGCAAAAAGCCTAGTAATCGGGGGTACCTGTTTTTACTCATCTCACGACCTCTAAAGCAGCTTGCGCAATGCAGTTGGGTTTTGATCGCCAACACTTCACCCTGCCAAGGGTTGGCATTTCTCTTCGATTGAATAAGAGCCTGCCCGGCACGCCATATAACGGAGCGTTTCACGGACCTGCGGTGAGTTCTTATTCGATTTCGTGGTTAAAGGCCTTGTTACAGACCAATTCCCTTTGGTGCGGATAGTTGAAAGGCTGCCGGAACCTTGGGGTCGCACAGAGCCGTCCATCTGCCCCTCGACCGCTCCAGTGCTCAAAGATTGAGCAGCACCGGACATTCAGTGCGGGCGATTGTAGTTAGCTAGCGATGTATAAACCATGTCTTATAAAGAAATAATTTTTATCGATTACAGCAATAATCCTTCACCAATATTGCAATGGTTCGCGATCTTATCGCGTTCAATTCTCAACAAAAACCACAAAAATTGCCGTGTTATAGGGCAAACGGTCACAGCCCTTACCCCCCGTAAGGGCCTACGAAACCTATGCAACCCCCCATAAAACAAGGCATTCGGACATCACTCAAAGCCTTGTACGACGTGAGGTACGTGGCGGCGTCCAAACCACGAACTGACAGCACATCCTGGAGGCTTTTTGCAAATTTAAGCGTTGGTTTGGCGGGTCAGAAACGTCCTGCGGCGGCTTCCGTGTGACAACATGTCGCACACTGCGCGCAGCCAAAATTGTCCGGCGTCACGCTCTGTTCACAAAAGCCTACATGCAAAAACGCCCCGGCCTACCTTGAGGAAAGACCGGGGCGTTTCACTGATGGGTTCAGCCTTTGTGGCGGCGATTGCGATAGATGCCCAGGGGCACCAGGATGACCGTCAGCACGAACGCCACCAGCGCCCATTGCGCCAGGGACAGGCCCAGCACCGGCGGGTATGGGGTGCTGCAGAAACCGTCGACCTGGAAGCCCAGTGGGAAGACCTTGGCCAGGGGCAGGTCGTCGACGATAGGTTGCAGTACATCGACGCCGCAGCTCACCTGCGGGAAGAACTGGGTGTACACATGGTGACCGGCCGCAGCCACCCCACCGAGAGCGCTGAGTACCACCAGGCCTTCGAACAGCGTGAGGGCGCCCTTGGTGCGCATGGCGGCACCGATGAACGCGAAGATCGCAATCAACAGCAAGGCATAGCGTTGCAGGATGCACAACGGGCACGGCGCCTCGCCCAACACCACCTGCATGTACAACGCCCCACCGATCAGCGCCAGGCAGATGATGCCCAGCAACACCAGAAAGCGCCGCTCCCTGCCTAAACGCAATTCGTCACTCATCCCCGTATCCCTTTGTTTGGTTGTGCCAATGGCCGCAAGTTTACACACAGAGAGTGGTTTAAACAGAGAGGGGTTAACAGGGGATTAATCGAGAGGAACAGAGATCCAAATGTGGGAGAGGCGAGCCCCCGCCCACATTATTTTGAACAGTGTGAACCTTCAGGTCCTATTCCAAGGCAGCCGCCGGGCCGAAGAATTCGTAGCGGCTTTGTTTCTCGGGTACGCCCAGGGCCTTGAGGTGGCGCTTGATCGCCGCCATGAAGCCTTTAGGTCCCAGGAAGTACGCGTCCAGGTCACGCTGCTCCGGCAACCATGCGGCCAGTTGCTCCTGGCTCAACAGACCGACTTTATCCGCCGCCGGGCTCACGCCATCGTCCTCGGCATAGCAATAAAAGCGCTTGAGCTGCGGGTGCTTGGCTGCCAGGCCGTCGACCCAGTCACGGAACGCATGCACCCCGCCATTGCGCGCGCAGTGGATAAAGTGCACCGGACGCTGGGTGGCCAGTGCGGCCTCCAGCATTGGCAAGGTTGGGGTGATCCCTACCCCGCCGCTGATCAGCACCAGCGGCTTATCGCTGGCCGCCAGGGTGAACTCGCCCGACGGCGGAAACAGGTCAATCGTCGCACCGACCTGCAACTGGTCATGCAGGTGATTGGAAACCCGCCCGCCGGCCTCGCGCTTGACGCTGATGCGGTATTCACCCCCATCACTCAACGCCGACAGTGAGTAGTTGCGGCGCACTTCCTCACCGTCGAGCACCAGCCTCATGCCGATGTATTGGCCCGGCGCGGCCGCGAGGATCGCCCCGTTGTCCGCCGGCGCGAAATAGAAGGAAGTGATCTCGGCGCTCTCCTCTACGCGCTTGACCACAGTGAACGCCCGCGCACCGCGCCAGCCGCCGGGGGCCTGGGCTTTCTCTGCGTAAATAGCGGCTTCGGCACCGATCAGGATGTCCGCCAGTTGGCCGTACGCGGCGCCCCAGGCATTCATCACCTCAGGGGTGGCGATCTCACTGCCCAGCACCTCGGAAATCGCCCGCAGCAAGCAAGCGCCCACGATCGGGTAATGCTCCGGCAGGATCTGCAAGGCGACGTGCTTGTTGATGATCTTCGCCACCAGGTCGCCCAGTTGGTCGAGCTGGTCGATATGCCGCGCGTACATCAATACGCCATTGGCCAGGGCCCGGGGCTGGTCACCGCTGGCCTGGTGAGCCTGGTTGAACAGCGGGCGAACCTCAGGGTACTCGGAGAGCATCATGCGGTAGAAATGGGTGATCAGCGCTTCGCCGCCGCTTTCCAGCAGGGGCACGGTGGATTTGACGATGGCACGGTCTTGGGCACTAAGCATGGGAGCCTCCTGGGCTTCTTTACTGATTGCCCTTAGCTACTCAGTATTCATGCCAACTTATAAATCCTTTAATTTCAATAAGTTGAACATTATGTAGTCAGTATGACCTCCTACACCTTATAGTCTTATGGACTACAAGGAGTCATTATGACTGCACACTCGCTGCTCACCACCCTGCTGCCGCTGGTCGCCGACCTGTCGCGGGAACTGCCCGAAGGCGAACGCTATCGACGCCTGCTGCAAGCCATGCGCGCCCTGTTGCCGTGTGATGCGGCCGCCCTGCTGCGCCTGGACGGCGAGTCGCTGGTGCCGCTGGCGGTGGATGGCTTGAGCGCGGACACCCTGGGCCGCCGCTTCAAGGTCAGCGAACATCCGCGCTTCGCCGTGTTGCTCAGCAGCCCTGGGCCCACACGCTTTGACAGTGACAGCGAATTGCCCGATCCCTACGACGGCCTGGTCGATGGCGTGCACGGCCACCTGGAAGTCCACGACTGCATGGGCTGCCCGCTGTTTGTCGACGATCTGCCCTGGGGCCTGTTGACCCTGGACGCGCTGGACACCGAACGCTTCGAACGGGTGGAACTGGACGCCCTGCAAGCCTTCGCCAGCCTCGCCGCCGCCACGGTCAACGTGGCCGAACGTATCGAACGCCTGGCGTTGCGCGCCGAAGACGAACACCAGCGCGCCGAAATCTACCGCCAGGCCAGCGGCCAGCAGCACAAGGAAATGATCGGCCAGAGCAAAACCCACAAGCGCCTGGTGGAGGAAATCAAGCTGGTGGGTGGCAGCGACCTCACGGTGCTGATCACCGGCGAAACCGGGGTGGGCAAGGAACTGGTGGCCCAGGCCATTCACGCGGCGTCGTCCCGGGCGGACAAACCGCTGATCAGCCTCAACTGCGCGGCCCTGCCGGAAACCCTGGTGGAAAGCGAGTTGTTCGGCCATGTGCGTGGCGCCTTTACGGGCGCGCTGAATGAACGGCGCGGCAAGTTCGAGCTGGCCAATGGCGGCACGCTGTTTCTGGACGAAGTGGGCGAACTGTCCCTGAGCGTGCAGGCCAAGCTGCTTCGGGTGCTGCAAAGCGGCCAGTTGCAGCGCCTGGGCTCGGACAAGGAACACCAGGTGGACGTGCGCCTGATCGCCGCCACCAACCGCGACCTCGCCGATGAAGTGCGCAACGGCCGCTACCGCGCCGACTTCTACCATCGCCTGAGCGTGTACCCGCTGCAAGTGCCGGCCCTGCGCGAGCGCGGGCGTGATGTGTTGCTGCTGGCCGGCTTCTTCCTCGAGCAGAACCGCTCACGCATGGGCCTGGGCAGCCTGCGCCTGACCAGCGATGCCCAGGCGGCGCTGCTGGCCTATAACTGGCCGGGCAATGTGCGGGAGCTGGAACATTTGATCGGCCGCAGCGCGCTGAAAGCCCTGGGTAACTGTCGCGAACGCCCGAAGATTCTGAGCCTGAGTGCCCAGGACCTGGATTTGCCCGACGTCAGCACGCCAATGATCGAAGCACCGGCAGAAGCAGCCCTGGCCGTCACCGGTGACCTGCGCCAGGCCACCGAGGACTACCAGCGCCAAGTCATCAACGCCTGCTTGGAACGCCACCAGCACAACTGGGCCAGCGCCGCCCGCGAACTGGGCCTGGACCGCGCCAACCTCGGCCGGATGGCCAAGCGTTTAGGGCTCAAATAAACCAGACAACTCGGTCAAATGTGAGAAATGCAGGAAATGTGGGAGGGAGCTTGCCCCCTCCCACACTAGACCTGCTTTGCCTGAAGGATCGGATTCACCGGCTGAGCCACCTTGGGCTTACGAAACACCAACACATTCCCCAGCATCACCAGTACCAACCCCGCCAACGCCGGCGCGGTCCACTGGTAGCCTTCGGCAAACGCCGACACATTCAGCGCCACCACCGGGAACAGCACCGTGCAATACGCCGCACGCTCCGGCCCCATGCGCCCGACCAACGTCAGGTAAGCGGTAAAACCGATCACCGACCCCGGAATCACCAGGTACCACAACGCACCGATGTACCGTGCGCTCCAGTCCATCTCAAACGGAATACCGCGCACCACGCAGTAGGTCGCCAGCATCAACGAACCATACAACATGCCCCAGGCATTCGTGGTCAGCGGCCTCAGACCGGCCTTCTGCTGCAGGCTCGAGAGCATATTGCCCGCCGAGAAACACATCGTCCCCAGCAACGCCAACCCCAACCCCAGCAAGGTCTGCGGGCTGGCGGTATGCCCCACCAGTTCCGGCCAGAACAGCAGGCCCAAGCCGGCCAAGCCCAGGCTACCGCCCATCAACACATTGCGTGCCACCCGCTGGCCGAAAAACACCCGGGCGTTCAGCGCATTCCACAGCGTGGCCGTGGAAAACACCACCGCCACCAGGCCGCTGGGGATCCATTGGCTGGCCGTGAGAAAGCACATGAAGTTGACACAAAACAGGCACAACCCCTGGGCCAGGCAGATGAGGTGCCCGCGCCGGTTCATCACCTGCAACTTGCGACTGACCAGCAGCAACGCAAACAACACCAGGGCCGCCAGGCCGAAGCGGTAGACGATGGACACGGGAATCGCCACCACGCCAAGCTGCCATTTGAGGGCGATCCAGGTGGTGCCCCAGATCAGCACGGTAAGTAGATACAGGGAAAGGTTCATAGCGGGCTCCATCGATTGAGCCACAGTGTCGCCTTCAACCCGGGCAAGGCTCTTGCACAATCTTGCGCTTTTGTCGGGCGATGGGATCACAGCGCCAGCCTCGCGGAGTAGGATGCAAGGCGTCGGAGAACACACACCATGCCAGACCTGGAATCCCTGCAAGTCTTCCAAGCCCTTAACCGCTCGCCCAACGCACGCCTGGAAGCCTGCGCCGAGCTCGGTGACGGCTTGTCCGCGGCCTTGTGGAGCAACCATCACGATTCCCAGGACTACCAGGCGCCCAGCCATCACACCTTGTCCTGCTATGTCGGTGGCGGCACCGGCACGTTTCGGCGCGACCGGCCGGGCACCAAGGGCGGCCCCGACAAGCTGTGCATACTGCCTGCCGAGCACCAATCGGCCTGGGTGATCAACGGTGAAATCCGCCTGGCCCACGTGTATTTCAGCCCGGAACAATTTGCCCTGGGCTGCGTTACCCTGCTTGATCGCGAACCGCGCGCGCTGGAACTGCGGGAAAGTACCTTCCTGGAAGACCAGCGCCTGGCCCGACGCTTCCACCAGTTGATCGCCCTCAACTGGGACGAACCCGCCGAACGCCTGCTCACCAGCAGCCTCGCCCATGAAATGCTCAGCCACACCCTGCTCAGCCAGGTGGGCGCCCGCGAAGGCCTGCGGTTGAAAGGCGGGCTGGCCGCCTACCAACGACGGTTGCTGGTGGACTACATCGACCAGCACCTGGAAGACCCCATCAGCCTTGGGCAACTGGCTGGGTTGTGCGCGTTGTCGGAGTACCATTTCGCCCGGATGTTTCGCCAGAGTTTCGGCCTGCCGCCCCATCAGTACCTGCTGGCGCGCCGGCTGACCCGCGCGCAAAACCTGCTGCGTGGCGGCGCCCTGCCGTTGGGCGAGATTGCCCTGCTGTGCGGTTTCTCCAGCGCCAGCCACTTTACCCATCGCTTCCGCCAGGCCATGGGCGCCACGCCCGGCGACTACCGTCAGGCGTTCATCTAAACCATCAGGCCCAAGGTCTTGGCCTTGGCCACCGCCTGGGTGCGCCGCTCCACGCCGAGCTTGCTGTGAATGCGCCGTGCGTGGGTCTTGACGGTGTGCAGGGAGATAAACAGGCGGTCGGCAATCTCCAGGTTGGAACTGCCGAGGGCGATCAGTTGCAGCACTTCCAGTTCGCGCTGGCTCAAGGGGTTTTCCACCGTGCCCGGGGTTGATGCCTGAGGCTCCAGGCCCAGCTCACTCAGCAGTCCCGGCGCGCGCAGACGCAATTCGCGAATCGCTTGCTGCACCTGGCAACGCGCCGCCAGCTCCAGGCCGGCTTGCAGCGAGCGGCGCGCCAAGGCCGGATCACCCAACTGCCAGGCGACTTCGCCCAGCACCAGGTGCAGTTCGATTTCCAGGCACAGCATGCCGCGCTGATGGGTGGCTTGCAGCAACGCGTGGAGCCGTTCCAGCGGTTGCTCGGCGCAGCCCAGCTTCACCTCCGCCAGCACCAACAGGTATTCAAGACGCGGGATCAGTTCCAGGGTGGCCGGCGGTGCTTGTTTGGCCTGGGGCCCACGGAAGTGACGCAGCACGCGGCGCACCGCTTCCACGGTCAATTCGGCGCGCCCCTGCTGCAACCAGAAGTGCCCGCTGACCAACAGCAGCACCGCGCGGTACACCGTGTCCGGCACCTGGCGTTGCTGCATCAGCCGCTCAGCCTCACGCAACTGGACAAAAGCCTGGGCGTAATCGCCACGGTTGGCAGCCAACAGCGCCAGGCCGAGAAAGCCGTAGAGCACGCGCTTGTCCTGGCTGTGCAGGCACATCTTCAAGCCCGTGTCGAAACACTCGGCGGCCAGGCTGTCCTGGCCCTGGCGCAAGGCCAGGTGCCCGCGTCGCAAGGCGATACGCCCCACCAAGGGGCCGGCCTTGAGCCGCTGTTCAAGCAACATGGCCTGTACATTTTCCAGCAGGCTCTGGGCCCGGTACGGTGCCCCGCGCTGTTCCAGCAGTTGAGCGTGATCCAGTTCAAGCAGCGCCTCCAGCAGCAACGAACCCTGGGCGCGCGCCAGGCACAGCGCTTCGCGGTTCAGGCGTTGGGCCACGTCCAGTTCGCCGCGCAACAAGGCCTGCTGGGTCAGGCCCGACAGGCACATCAGCCGCGAGGTCCACGCGCTGTCGGGCAAGGCTTGCAGCGCCTCCAGAAAATGCAGGCGCGAGCCCTCGGCATCGCCGCTCAGATGCAGCAGCCAGCCCCATTGCGCCTGCCAGCGCGCCAACAAATACCGCTGCTGCGCCGCCGTCGGTTGCGGGGCAAACCGGGCCAGTTGATCGATGCACACCGCCGCCTGTTCGAAGCGCCCGGCAAACAGCAACGCCGCCGTCACCAGCCCCACCAGTTGTGCCGAGCCGAGCATCAATTCATCGCCATGCTGCTCATGCAGGTGCAACAGCAAGACGGCGTTCTGCTGGCGGAACAGGTCCTCGAAACTGAAATGCTGCAACAGGCTCACCGCCATTTCATATTCTTCGGCCAGCAGCGCCTGTTCGAAGGCGGCCTGCCAGTCCTGCTCGGCGCAGAACCATTGGCAGGCGCGGCGATGCCAGGAGCGTTTGGCCGGCCAGGGTTCGTTTTGCATCAGCTGCGCCAGGGGCGGAAAAACCTGCAGCCAGTCGGTGTCTTCCCACGGCTGGATAAAGGCGCCGAGCACCTGCAGATCCCTCAGGTACTGGTCACCGTCCCCCGCGCCGAACAAGTGCTCGCACAAGCCGGCGTTGAAGCGCGGCAGATGGGCCAGCACGCGCCAGGCCTCCGCCAGCTCCGGCGGCAATGTGCTGAACAGTTCGTGTTGCAGGTAGTCGAGCAAGGTCTTGTCGGGGTGCCCATCCCCCAGCAGGGCGATGCGCACGCCCGCGCACCAACCGGCGCTGAACTGCTGCACGCTGTCGACCGAATGCCCGGGGGCATGGCTGAGCAGCTGCTGGATTTCCCCAGGGCTGAAGGCCAGTTCGGCGCCACATTCGAGCAACTCATCGTCGAGCAGCAGGCGCGGCCAGTTGCACGCCGGTCGCCGTCGTGCGCCCAACCACCAGCTCAGGGCCGGGCTGCTGGCGGTGAGCAGGCGGTCGAGCAAGGCGTCGGTGTCGGGCGTGGGCAAGCGGCAAAAATCATCGAGGAACAGCCACGCCGAGGCCTGCCAGCGGCTGAGGTCGAGCAGCAAGGTGGTTTCATCGGTAAACGTCAGGCCCAGGTTTTGCGCCAGCCGCAGGCACAGGTCGAGGGGGCTGAGCACCGCGCCATTGAGGGGCAACCAGTACACCTGGCAACCCGCAGGCGCCTGCAACGCACATTCGGCGAGCAGCGCGCTCTTGCCACTGCCGCCGGGGGCGCAGAGTAATTTGACCCTGGCCTGGTCCGTCAGCAACGGCTCGGCCAGGCGTGGGCGCAGCAAATGGTGAGCGGACAGCCGGGGCATGAATCCAGGACGGTCCAGGCAGCGTGTCATGGCAGTCATTGCTGCATCCTGCTTTTTTATTGTTATGCAACCTGATGCTTACCCTAGTCCTGTGGCGGGTGGTTGTTGAAGAAGTATTCAGCAGGGTGATTGAGGGCCATGCACAGAACCCCATGTGTACAAAACCCACTGTGGGAGGGGGCTTGCCCCCGATGAGGGACTGTCAGTCACTGGATTGGTTGACTGATACACCGCCATCGGGGGCAAGCCCCCTCCCACATTTGATTGCATTTCATATTGGGATCAGCGCACGCCTTCAGCCCTCAACGCCGCCGGGGTGTAGTCCGCTGCCTTGGCCGCAAAGCCGAACACGAAGCTGCTCTTCTCCTCGTTCTTCATGCCCAGTGCGATGTAGCGCCCGGCAATGATGTCGTACAGGGTCTCGACGGTGTAGGCCGGCACCTGGTGGTCGTAGTAGAACTGCGCATGGCCTTCGGCGACGCGCCACAGTTGGCCACGACCGTCGTAGTGATCCACCAGCGCGACTTGCCAGCTGTCTTCGTCGATGTACATGTGGCGCTTGGCGTAGATGTGCCGCTCGCTCGGCTTGACCGTGCCGACCACTTCCCACACGCGGTGCAGTTCGTAACGGGTCAGGTCCTGGTTGATATGACCGGCCTTGATGATGTCGTCGTACTTGAGCGACGGCGAATCGAGCTTGTAGCTGTTGTAGGGGATGTACATCTCTTTCTTGCCCACCAGCTTCCAGTCATAGCGGTCGGGGGCGCCGGAGAACATGTCGAAGTTGTCGGTGGTGCGCAGGCCGTCGGATGCGGTGCCCGGGCCGTCATAGGACACTTGCGGCGCGCGGCGCACGCGGCGCTGGCCGGCGTTGTAGATCCAGGCCAGGCGCGGCTCCTTCACCTGGTCGAGGGTCTCGTGCACCAGCAGCACGTTGCCCGCCAGGCGCGCCGGGGCGGTCACCGATTGCTTGAAATAGCTCAGCACGTTGGCCGCCTTGGCCTGGTCGATATCGGGAATCGCCTGGGGCACCGCCACTTCCTCCTCGAAGCGGATCGGCGTGTAGCTGCCATTGGTCTGCGGGGTGGCCTGGGTGATGATGCGGCGCAGGTTGCCGCCGTGGTAACGGGTGATGTGGTTCCACAGCACTTCCACGCCATTCTTGGGAATCGGGAACGCGTAGTAACGGTTGCCGGTGAAGTTTTCCAGGCCGTTGCCGTCGTTGATCGTCTTGACGTTCAGCGCGCTGCGCTTGATCGACTCGTAGATATCCGGTGGCAGGTTGACCGTACGGTGGCTCGGGTACACCGGGATCTTGTAGGTCTCGGGGTAGCGCTTGAACATCGCCACCTGGCCGTCGGAGAGTTTGTCCTTGTACTTGTCCACCGTGGCGGCGGTGATCACGAACAGCGGTTTTTCATTGGCGAACGGGTCGGCGAGGAAGCCTTTGCTGTCTATCGCGCCAGCGTTTTTCGGGATACCGCCGGTCCACGCCGGGATCGAGCCATCGGCGTTGCCGGCTTTTTCGGCGCCGACCGGTGTCAGGGTGGTGCCCAGCTTGGCCGCCTCTTCCGGCGACACCGCCGCCATCACGTGGGAGGCCAACAGGCTGAGGGCCAATACTGCAATTGTCTTACGCATGGATTCTTGTCCTTCTTTAAGCCAAATCAGAAGTTCACGCCGAAGCTGAGGGCGAGAAAGTCGCGGTCGGTCAGGGTGTTGTAGTCGCCGCCAAAGAAGTCGGTGTAACTGAGGCTGGCGGTGTAGGTGCTGCGATAGTCCGCATCCACGCCGACGCTGATGGCCTTGGCGCCTTTATTGAAGATCCCGTTGGGCCCGTAGCCGGCCACGTCATGGGACCAGGACAGGTTGGGCTTGAGGTTCACCCCGGCAATCGCATTGTTGTAGTCGAGGATCGCCCGCGCGCGGTAGCCCCAGGAGGTGGAGGTGACGAAACCGTCGGTGTCACCCTGGAAACCATAGGCGCCGTACACCGAGTCGCGGCCGTAACGCAGCTTGGATTTATCCTCCAGGCCGGCCACATGCACCACGGCCGCTTCGCCCACCAGGGTCAAGCGTTCAGCGCCCAGCACCTGGTCGAAGAACTGAGTCATGGTGCTTTGGATCTGGGTGATTTCCTTGCGGCGGTAGCCCTTGTTGTCGGCACCGAAGGAGGAACGGATCGGCGATGCCGCATTGCCGGCAATCGGGTTGATCAGGGCCAGGGTCAAGTCAGTGGTGTTGAGCTGCACCGGTGCATTCGGGCGGTAGCTGATCTCGCCGGTCCACGCCGTGCCGGTGGGCAAGGTGGTGGAGAAACTGGCGCCGAACAGGCGGATGTCTTCCGGATAGTCGAGGTAGTACTGGCCACGGCCGAGCATGGTGCTCTGGGCCAGGGCCGAACCGAAGCCCGCCGGAGCGGCCGCCGCGATACCACCGATGGTCGCCAGATTGGTGTTGGCGGTAATCGTGCCCACAGTCGGGGTGCGGCTGTGGTAGTTCATGAAGTACAGGCCGTACTCCGTGTCATCGCCCAGCCAGCGCAAGGCTGCACCGAATTGGCCGGAGTCCCGTGCATCGCGGTCACCGGCACGCTGCACCACCACGCCTTCGCGGGTCACCACAAAGCCTTGGCCGCGAGCCGCTGCGATCGGTTGGAGCGGTGCAATCGCCGGACTACCCACCGTGTAGTTGCCGGTGCAGCCATCCGCCGCCACGTCATTGCCAAAGAAGGTGCCGCAGTTATCCAGCACCGTCTGGTCCCACTCCAGCTGGTAGAAGCCTTCCACGGTCAGTTGGTTGGTCAGGCTCTGGGACGCAAACAACATGTTGACCGGGATCAGCCCTTCCTTGATCTCGGCACCGGGCCGACGGAACGCCGACACGTCAATCGGGTTGATGCTGTTGATGGAGTTGCCGATGAAGGTACTTTCGCCCCAACTGACCACCTGCTTGCCGGCACGCACGGTGCCCGGCAGGTCGCCCAGGGAGTAGTTGTGGTAGACGAACGCATCGAGGATCTGCGCACCGCTGGACTTGGCGCCTTCCTTGCGGTTGTGGTCGCTGATCTGCTTGAACTCGCGGTCTTCGTCCTTGAGTTCGAAGTCGTACCAGTACTTGCCGCGCACGAACACACCGGTGTCGCCGTACTTCAGCTCCAGGTCATGCAGGCCTTTGAAGATCTTGGAGAAGGTCTCACCCTTCTTGAAGTTGAGACGCCCGTCATCCCCCGTGGAAGCCTGGCCCGTGCCACCATTGACGGTGCCCACGAGCTTTTTATCGGCATCGCGCATGCCCCAGCTCGAGCCGACCGACAGCGAGGAGTCGAATTGCCCTTCGATCTCGCCGATGTTGAAGGAAACAGCCTGTGCCTGGGCACAGCAACCCAACGCAACCGCAGCGGCCAGCGCCTGTGGCGTGAAGATGGCGCGCATTGTTGTTTTTGTCATGCGTCTTCCCCGGTGAGTGACAGAAGGCCTCACCCTACTGCCGCGCATCAGGAGCGATAAGCGCACCAAGGAGGGATTCGCTCTATCGCTCGAAAGGATGACAAGCCGCTCTGGCCGGGGTGCGGGCAGCCCCATGGATTGGGTGGATGGCGGGCTATCAGGGGAATGGATGGCTTGCCCTGAAACTGTTGCGCTTTCAGTAACAGTCCTTGTCATGAATCGGGATTACTCATTTTGTAACAACCGACTATTCTTGCCTGGCTTTCAGGGCAAACAGCCCGCTTCCCCCTCGGGAAGAACAGCCAGACTTGAATGGATTGATGCCTGTTTTCAATCTGTTACCTGTGTTCACTGACGTTGATTTGTCGCTCCTTGATCCAACGTCTGACTTCAGCCGCTGCGTTTGCAGCGGCTTTTTTTTTGCCTGAAATAAAACGGGGCGCCATCAGCGCCCCGTGGGATTCAAGCTTTTTCAAGCAACGATCACAGGCTGTACTTCTGCAAGTTCGCCATCATCTCCTTCAGCGCTTCGATGTTGTCGGTGGGGTGGGCTGCGCCTTCAAAGTCGCAGATCTGCGCCCAATGCGCCGCCACGTCATCGGGGGAGAACCCGGCTTCAGGGTCGAAGCCTACGCCCAGGCTGCGTTCCCAGCGGGTCTTGCCGATCCAGCCGCCACCCACCTCGAACAGCCCGGACGTTTCCTGGCACGCTTCGCTGCCCAGGTACACCACCAGCGGGCTGACCAGTTCCGGCTTGAGGCGCTCGAACACTTGCGGCGGGATCAGGCCTTCGGTCATGCGCGTACCGCCGGTAGGGGCAATCGCATTGACCAGGATGTTGTTCTTGCGCCCTTCCAGGGCCAGGGTGCGGGTCAGGCCGTACAGCCCGAGCTTGGCCATGCCGTAGTTGGACTGGCCGAAATTGCCGTAGATGCCCGAGGTGGACGCGGTGAAGATCACCCGGCCGTAGCCTTGCTCACGCAGGTGGGGCCAGGCGGCGCGGGTGACTTTGTAGGCGCCTTCGACATGCACGCGGTAAACCAGGTCCCAGTCGGCGTCGTCCATTTTGTGGAAGGTTTTATCACGCAGGATGCCGGCGTTGTTGACCACTACGTCGACGCGACCGAAAACGTCGAGGGCGTTCTGGACGATTTTGTCACCGTCGGTGACAGAGTCATGGTTGGCCTCGGCGACACCGCCCGCAGCACGAATCTCGGCGACCACCCGATCGGCGGCGGAGGCATTGGCGCCCTCGCCCTGGGTAGAACCGCCGAGGTCGTTGACCAGGACCTTGGCCCCGTGCCTGGCGAACAGCAGCGCATGGGCCCGGCCCAATCCGCCGCCGGCACCGGTGACGATCACGACCTTATCCTGGAACTGCACTGACTCACTCATACCAAACTCCGCTGGCGACAATGGGAATGGTTCGAGTGTCCGGCAACGCGCCTGCGGTCACAATAAATACGGCGGAGGCTGAATGGTGCTCGATAAGGCTGGGGGATGATGAAGATGACCCGATGGCAAAGTGTCAGTCAGCCCATTCAGTGACTGACACTCTGCCATCGGGGGCAAGCCCCCTCCCACACCACGGGCTGCCCGAGCCGATCACGAAAGGCCTGGTAGTGCCTGAGCACCTGCACCGGCGCCTCGATCTGCGGGTAGTGGCCGATATTGGCCAGCAACACCGTGTCGGCGTCGGGCACCAGTTGCTGGTAACGCTCGACCATATGCGCGCCGGAGATCGGGTCCACTTCGCCGTCGATCACCCGCAACGGCACTTCGCCGCGCTGCATCGCGCCGACCCAGCGATCACGCAGGCGACGGCGCTGGGGGACGTAGGCGATCAGTTTGTGCAGGATGCGCGTGCCGCCGTTGGCATTGATCAGGCTCCAGAAATCATCCAGGGCACTTTCACTGGGGCGGGTGTCGGGGCCGAATATCTGGCCGAAGCTGTCAGACAGGGCACTTCGCCCGAAGGCGCGGCCGATCATCCAGCCCAGGGGGCTGAGCAAGAGTTTTTGCACCAGCGCCAGGCGATGGGTTTCGGGGAACAACCCGCCATTGAGGAACACACAGCTGGCCATCTCAAACCGGCCTTCGTAGTGCCGGGCCAGGAGTTCCTGGGCGACGCTATCACCGTAGTCGTGGGCCAACACATGCACCGGCTGTTCCACTCGCAAGTGTTCGAGCAGGGCCTGTTGCAAGTCCGCCTGCTCCAGCAGGCAATAATCGTGGTCCAGCGGCTTGGCCGAGTCACCGAAGCCGAGCATGTCGCAGGCGATCACCAGGTGCCGCTGGGCCAGGGGTTGCCATAGGTAATGCCAGTCCCAACTGGCCGTGGGGAAGCCATGGATCAGCAGCAGCGGTTCGCCCTGCCCGGCCACCCAATAGCGAAGGGTACGGCCGCGAAAGACGAAATCCTGGCCACGCTTGCGCCAGACTCTGAGCGGGATTTCGGCGAGTGGCATCAGCGGTTATACCCTGGGTCTTGCTGGTCCAATTTGCGCAGCAAGGCCGGCCAGGCCAACGCGCCGCCCATGCCTTGGGCGCTCTTTGTGACAGCCGCCACCATCGCCTTGGCACCGGCAAGAATCTGCGGCCCGATGGCGATCAATTCGGCGCCGCCGCTCTGCGCCAGCACCTGAATATCGCAGGCGCGCTGGAAGGTGAACATCATCAGAAAGGTGTCGGCAATGGTACTGCCGCAGGTCAGCAGGCCATGGTTGTGCAGCATCAGGAAATTGCTATCCCCGAGGTCGGCCTGCAGGCGGGCTTTTTCTTCGTGGTTCAAGGCCACGCCTTCGTAGGCGTGGTAGGCCAGGCTCGACAGCACGAAGAGCGATTGCTGGCTGATGGGCAACACGCCCTGCTTCTGCGCAGCGACGGCCACACCCGCGGCCGTGTGGGTGTGCAGCACGCACGTCACATCATGGCGAACTTCATGGATGGCACTGTGTATGGTGTAGCCCGCCGGATTGATGTCGTAGGGGCTGTCCATCAGTTTGTTGCCGGCCAGGTCGACCTTGACCAGGCTCGACGCGGTGATCTCGTGGAACATCAGCCCGTAGGGGTTGATCAGGAAATCATCGGTGCCCGGCACCTTGGCCGAGATATGGGTAAAGATCAGGTCATCCCAGCCATGCAGCGCCACCAGGCGATAGCAGGCCGCCAGGTCGACGCGGGTCTGCCATTCGGCAGCGCTGACCTGGTCTTTGACATTCTGCGGCGATAGAACGGGGGCTAGGCTCACGGCGATGACCTCCTTGGCGCACTGTCTTATTGTTGTTTTTTTGTGTGATGGGCCAGTCTAGTCAGACCTCATGGCCGCCGGAGTTGCCTTGGCAGCCAGCTTGATGACCGAGCGGGTCAGTTCAGAGAATAGTTGAAGTTTGTTTAAAGCGCGTCAGAGAAGCGCCGCCAAAAAAGGCACGGCAAACAGGTTGAGCAACCCCGTCAACACCATCACCAGGCCGGCGACCGAGCCCTCTTCGCCACCCACTTCATGGGCGCGGCTGACACCCGCACCGTGGGCGCCCACGCCAAACAATGCGCCACGTGCCAGGGGTGTCCGCAGCGGCAGCCATTTGAGCAAGACACCACCGAGCATGGCGCCGAACACACCGGTGAACATCACGAACACCGCCGTCAGCTCCGGCACGCCACCCAGGTCGGAAGACACCGGCATGGCGAACGGTGTGGTGATCGAGCGCGGCACCAGCGACATCGTCACGGCGCTGTCCAACGCCAGGGCTTTTGCCAGGCCGAACGAGGTCGCGATCGACGCCACGCTGCCCGCCATCATGCCCAGCAACAACGCTGGCCAGTGCCGCGCCAGCAAGCGGCGCTGCTGCCAGATCGGCACGGCAAACGCCACAGTCACCGGGCCCAGCACCAGCATCAGCCAGTGGGTGTCGGTGGCGTATTCGGCATAGGCGGTGTGCATCGGCAAGGCCACCGCCAGCAACAGTGCCGGCACCAGGATCAGCGGCGACAGCAGGTAGCGCCCGGTACGTCGGTAGAGCCAGCGGCTGAATACGTAGGCGCCCAGGGTCAAGGCGAGCCAGAACACCGGCATCAGCTCAAGCTTCATGGCGCAACCTCCAGCGGCACACCGCTTCTACCGTAAACGCCGTGACCAGCATCACCGCCAGCGTGCTCAAGCTGATCACCAACAGGATGCGCCAGCCATCGTTGCGCAGCAGGCCACCGTAATCGAGCAGGCTCATCAGGGCCGGGATGAAGAACAGCAGCATCTCGGCCATCAACACCCCGGCGCCCAATTGCAGTGCCGCCGGTTTGACCAGGCCGCTGGCGAACGTTGCCAGCAACAGGCCCAGGCCCACCACGCCACCGGGAATGGGCCAAGCTAGCCAGCTCGCCAACTGGGTGCCCAGCAGATAAATCGCGAGCAGCACGACCAGTTCAGTCAGCAAACGGCCAAGGTGTTTGAAGGGAAAACGTTTCATGGGCTTTGGGTCCTCGCAGGCCCCCATTTTAGAGTGCGGCCTTCCATCCCCACAGCGAATTGTTAGACTGCCAGCCATTCCAAACTGGAATCAGGCCGATGGAATTCAAACAGCTGCGCAGCTTTGTCGAAGTGATCCACCGAGGGGGCTTTACCCAGGCGGGGAAAACCCTGCATATCAGCCAGTCCGCCGTCAGCAAACAGGTGGCGCAACTGGAGCAAAGCCTTGGCACACCGCTGCTCGACCGCATCGGCTCGCAGACCCGCCTGACCGCCGCCGGCCAGGTCGTACTGCAACGCGCCGAAGCCATGTTGCGCCTGCAAGCCGAACTGCTGAGCGAGCTGGACGATATGCAGCAGCTCACCCGCGGCGAGTTGCGCCTGGGCCTGCCGCTGCTGGCGGGTGACACGCTGTTCGCCGGGTTGTTTGCCGAGTACCGCCGGCGCTACCCGAACGTCACCATCCAACTGCTGGAAGGCGGTAGCCGCAATATCGAACAGGCCATCCTGAGCGGTGAGCTGGAAGTGGGCGGCAGCTTGAAACCCAATGATCCGGCGTTTGCCTGGCAAGCCTTTTGCGATGAACCCCTGGACGCACTGCTGCCGATTGACCATCCCCTGGCGGACAACGCTCAGGTGCGCCTCGAGGAATTGGCGGACACACCGTTCCTGATGTACCAGCGCAGCTTTGTGCTTAACGACCGCCTGATGCAGGCGTGTCAGCAGTTGGGTTTTACCCCGAAGGAAATCGGCCGCAGCGGCCAAGCGGATTTCCTCGCCGCCTTGGTGGCCGCCGGCCAAGGCGTGGTGCTGCTGCCCAGCGTGGTCGCCCGTGGGCTGGTGCGACCTGGGGTGGTGCGCCTGACGTTGAAGGCGCCCGACTACCTGCGCTGGGACATTGCCTTTATCTGGCGTGAGGGCGCCTACCTGTCGAGAGCCGCCCAGGCCTGGCTGGCGTTGTTACGCGAGTTTCCGGTCAAGCGCGCAGTGCAGTGACCAGCTCGGCCAGCCATGGCTCGGCGTCGGCTTCCGGGGTGACGCTTTCGCTGGCGTCCAGGCGCAGCATCGGCAGCACTTCACGCACACCCAACTCGCCGAACAGCTCGCGCATTTGCTCGCCGCCGCCACAGAAGGTATCGCCGTAGCTGGCATCGCCCAGGCCGATCACTGCGCCGGGCAGGCCGCGCCAAGCGGCGGGCAGTTGGTCGCGAATGGTTGAATACAGGGGTTGCAGGTTGTCGGGCAATTCGCCCATGCCGGTGGTGGAGGTCACCGCCAGAAAGGCTTGCGGACTGAAGGCTATTACATCCGCCAAGGTCGCACGGGGATTGTGCCAGGCCTCAAAGCCGGCCTTGTTGAGGAGGTCGGCGGCGTGGCGCGCGACTTCTTCAGCCGTGCCGTACACCGAGCCGGAAAGGATGGCGACTTTCATCAATCTGATCCTGTAGTTGAGCGAAAGCCTGGGATATTAGCAGCTGGCGCAAATATTTCGGCGCCCGCCGTGCAAGATTCAAGGCATGTCTTAAACTGCCCACTCCAACCACAAGCCATGGACCGCTCAATGATTAACGCCAAGCTGATGCAAATGGTGATCAACGCTTCCAACGACGGCATCGTCGTCGCTGAAAGAGAAGGCAAGGACAAGCCGCTGATCTACGTGAACCCTGCATTCGAACGGCTGACCGGCTACACCCTCGACGAAATCCTCTATCAGGATTGCCGCTTCCTGCAATCCGGCGACCGTGACCAGCCGGCCCTGATGGCCATCCGTGAAGCGCTGGAGAACGGCGGTGCCTGCCGGGAAACCCTGCGCAATTACCGCAAGGACGGCAGCCATTTCTGGAACGAACTGTCCCTTTCAACGGTTTACAACGCCGCGGACAAGCAGACGTATTTCGTCGGTGTACAAAAGGACGTCACGCTCCAGGTCAAGGCCCAGCAGCGTGTCGCGCAGCTGGAAAGTGAACTGGCCGAGGTCAAGGCCGAGCTGGCAGCGCTCAAAGCGACAAGCGGATTAAACAAAATTTAGAAACTGCGGCCATAACAGCGGATAATGGCACTTTAATACCTCTCCATTGAGCAAGCACGATGCAACGCAATGCGCTTCTGACCCAGGATGAGCTGGATTTCATTCAGAGCATGCAGCACAACCCGCAACTCAACCTGCGGGATGCTTCGTCGAGCCTGACCGTCAACGGCGGTGCACAGATTCGCGACTTGCTCACCCGCCTGGCCGCCCATGACCACCTCACCATCCAGGCGCAGTTCGACAACCAGCAACTGACCTTCCCCCTGCATCTGGTAGAGGATGAGTTCAATGCGGTGCATCTGCGTTTGGGCGTGCCGAGTATTTTCGAAGACGGGCCGATGATACGCCCGTGGCGCCTGGCGCTTGAAACGCCGGTGGCGCTGGAGAACATCCGCGGTGCTGCTGGCGCCCTGCGGGTGCATGAAGTGTCATTCAAGGGTGTGCTGGTGGAGATTCGCAGCCGGATCAAGCCGCCAAAAACCTTTTCCCTGTGGTTCAGCCCGTCGGGCTACGAACGCATCGCGCTGCGCGGCTCGTTCGAGCGGGAAACGGCGCGAGGTTTGTTTGCCTACCGCTTGAGCCAAAGCGACGTGGATGAAACCGAGCGCCTGCGTCAGTTCATCCTGCACCAGCACCGCCTGGTCCACCCGCACATGCATGCCTGAAATCAGGTATCCAGCGCGCCGCTGAGAAACTGTTGCAAGCGCCGCCGCATCAAGCGACCTTCATTGCCCAGGCAGCCGATGGACGTGCCGGCCAGGCCGTCCTCGGCAAGATCCGACGCCGCACCTGCAAGCAGCAGCGGGCAATCCAGGGTCAACGCCAAGCGGTTCAAACGCCCGGCAAGATCATGGTTATGCGAGTAATTAGAGAAGAGGATCAGCGCCTGTGGGTGAGTCTTCTCGCAGACCAGCGTCAACTCGTCAAACGGCTGTCCCATGCCCAGCACTTTCACGGCCAGGTCATCCCGGCTCATCAAGAGCGCCGCCACCAGCAACTCCAACTTGCGGCACTCACCCGCCATGGCCGCCAGCAATACCCGCGGCACGGTTGAAGCACACGCCAGTTGCAGGCGCTCCAGGGCACGCACTCGCAGGAAGTTGTCGAAGAACAGCCACTCGCTGGCCTGGCCGAAACGCCCCTGATGACGCAACAGCTCATTCCACAGGGGCATCAGAATGTCCTGGAACACCACGTCAAGTGGGTAGGTAGCCAGGACCTGCCCATACACACGCTCCAGTTGACGGTCATCGAAGTCGCTTACGGCCTGCATCAGCCGCGCCTGCCACTGCGGCCATTCGCTTTCCTCGACCGCATTGCGCTGCGCACGAACGGCTTCGGCCTGCTGATCGTCGCGAGCGAGGATCTTGCCCACTTTGCTTACGGCGACGCCGCGTTCGATCCAATCGAGAATACGATGGACTGTCTGTATATCGGCCTTGGAATAGAGGCGATGCCCGCTTTCAGTGCGCGTGGGCTGTATCAGCCCATAACGGCGCTCCCAGGCACGCAGGGTGACCGGGTTGACGCCTGTCAATCTCGAGACTTCACGGATCGGAAACAGCTCATCGGAATCAGTGGAATCCAGATGCGAAACACTTTCAAGCGGAGCAGTAATCACGGGCATTTTTGACCAAAAAACCAACGTTAACTGGGCGCTCATTTAACGCCTTTACACCTGTCTTTTTCAAGTTTCCCGCTTTTCGGACCAATGTCGCTGGTGTATTCGGGTAAAACAGGAATAATCCTTGCCTGCTTTTTACGCGTCGCTGCAACACCCCGCAGCTTCGTCTGTGCGCCACCTACACGGTCCAGTGCACCCGTACATTTGGAGATACACAATGTCTACCTCTCCCGTCACCTTGATGGTTGCGCGCCGCGTGGCCAAAGGGCGCTATGAAGAACTGATGGCCTGGCTGCGCGAAGGCGAGCAATTGGCCACCGACTTCCCCGGTTACCTGGGCTCCGGCGTGCTGGCCCCACCGCCCAATGACGATGAATTCCAGATCATTTTCCGCTTCGCCGATGAGAAGACCCTGCACGCCTGGGAGTTTTCCGCTTCACGCAGTGCGTGGTTGAGCCGTGGCAGCGATTTGTTCGCCGACCCGTCCGAGCACCGTGTACGGGGCATCGATGGCTGGTTTGGCGCAGCGGGTGCCCGTCCGCCACGCTGGAAGCAGGCGGTGGCGATCTGGCTGGCGTTTTTCCCGGTGTCGCTGCTGTTCAACTTCGTCCTGGGGCCGCTGCTCAGTGAACTCGAGCTGGGGCCACGGGTGCTGGTCAGCACAATCGCACTCACGCCCTTGATGGTGTACTGGTTCATTCCGCTGTCGACCCACCTGCTGGCGAACTGGCTGCACCCAGCGCCAGCCCCGCGCAAGGCCTCCGAAGCGGCGGCGTGAGTACAGGGGCGGCCCGTCGCTGGTATGATTTGCGCCTGCCAGCGACGCGAGCCTCCCATGACTGCAACGAACGCCCCGATCCTGATCACCGGCGCCGGCCAGCGCGTCGGCCTGCATTGCGCCGAGCGCCTGCTGGACGAAGGCCAGCCGGTGATTTTCAGCTACCGCAGCGAACGCCCCGGCGTGCAGGCCCTGCGTGAGCGTGGCGCAGTCGGCGTGTTTGCCGACTTTTCCACCGAAGCCGGGATTCTCGCGTTTATCGCTGAACTGAACAGCCACACCCAAAGCCTGCGTGCGATCATCCACAACGCTTCGGCTTGGGTCGCGGAGGCGCCGGGCGACGAAAGCCGTGCCTTTACCGACATGTTCAGCGTGCACATGCTTGCGCCATACCTGATCAACCTGCATTGTTCACCCTTGCTGCAACGCTCGACACCTGCCGACATCGTGCATATCAGCGATGACGTGGTACGCAAGGGCAGCCGCCAGCACATCGCCTACTGCGCCACCAAGGCCGGGCTCGACAGCCTGACGCTGTCGTTCGCCGCGCAGTTTGCGCCGCTGATCAAGGTCAACGGCATCGCCCCGGCGATGGTGATGTTCAACGAAGGCGACGACGCGGCCTATCGCACCAAGGTGCTGGCCAAGTCGGCTCTGGGCATCGAGCCTGGCCCCGAGGTGATCTACCAGAGTGTGCGTTACCTGCTGGACAACCCCTATGTCACCGGTACCACCCTGACCGTCAACGGCGGGCGGCATATCAAGTAAGCCGTTTGTGAGGATGTTGTATGACCTTATCCCTGCCCCACCATTACCGCGAGATCCTCAAGGGCCTGGGCGAAGACCCGGAACGCGAAGGCTTGCTCGACACCCCCAAGCGCGCCGCCAAGGCCATGCAGTACCTGTGTCATGGCTATGAACAGAACCTCGAGGAAATCGTCAACGGCGCACTGTTCGCCTCCGACAACGACGAGATGGTGATCCTCAAGGACATCGAGCTGTATTCGCTGTGCGAGCATCACCTGCTGCCCTTTATCGGCAAGGCCCACGTGGCCTATATTCCGACCGGCAGGGTACTGGGCCTGTCGAAGCTGGCGCGCATCGTCGACATGTTCGCCCGGCGCCTGCAGATCCAGGAAAACCTCACCCGGCAAATCGCCGATGCCATCCAGGACGTGACCCAGGCCGCTGGCGTGGCCGTGGTGATCGAAGCCAAGCACATGTGCATGATGATGCGCGGCGTGGAAAAACAGAATTCAACCATGAACACCTCGGTGATGCTCGGCGCGTTCCGCGAGTCGAACACCACGCGCATGGAGTTCCTGCAACTGATTGGACGGAGCAAGTAGCAATGCCACAACTTCAACCAGGCATGGCGCGCATCCGGGTCAAGGACCTGTGCCTGCGCACCTTCATCGGTATCAATGAGGACGAAATCCTCAACAAGCAGGATGTGCTGATCAACCTGACCATCCTGTATGCCGCCCAGGAAGCCGTGCGCGACAACGACATCGACCACGCGCTGAACTACCGCACCATCACCAAGGCCATCATCGCCCACGTGGAAGGCAACCGCTTTGCCTTGCTGGAGCGCCTGACCCAGGAACTGCTGGACCTGGTGATGAGCAACGAATCGGTGCTGTACGCCGAAGTCGAAGTGGACAAGCCCCATGCGCTGCGCTTTGCCGAGTCGGTGTCGATTACCCTGGCGGCCAGCCGCTAACCCCTGAATTGTCAGTGAGCCCTATGAACGATCAACAACGCCTCGAACTCGAAGCCGCCGCCTTCCGCCGCCTGGTGGCGCACCTGGACAGCCGCAAGGATGTGCAGAACATCGACCTGATGAACCTCGCCGGTTTCTGCCGTAACTGCCTGTCCAAGTGGTACAAGGCCGAGGCCGACGAGCGCCAGATCGAGCTGAGCCTCGATGACGCCCGTGAAGTGGTGTACGGCATGCCGTACGCCGAGTGGAAAGCCCAATACCAGCAAGAAGCCAGCGCCGAACAACAGGCGGCGTTCGCCAAAGGAAAAACCCATGACTGATTTGAACACCCTGCGCGCCAGCCTCGACAGCGGCGCACACGTTTTTGCCGACACCCTGGCGTTTATCGCTGCCGGTTACGATTACCAGCCGCAGGCCTTCACCAACGGCGATGTGGAAAACGCTGCCGGGCAGAACGAAGGTTCGTGCAAGACCTTGGGCCTGGCGCTGCTGGAAGGCTTGAGCGACCAGGAAGCGCTGCTGGCGTTTGGCGAGCATTACCGCTCGGTGGTGGCCACGCCTGAGGGCAGTGACCATGGCAATATCCGCGCGTTGATTGCCCATGGGTTGGCAGGTGTGAAATTCGCCGCCCAGCCACTGACCCGCAAATCCTGAGTCAGATGCAGATCAAAATGTGGGAGAGGGCTTGTCCCTCCCAGATTTAAATTGCACCCATAAAAAAACCGGCCTCGTAGCCGGTTTTTTTATTTCAACAATTTAGAACGCAGCGTCCTTCAAACCGTCGAGGTAACGCTCGGCGTCCAGGGCCGCCATGCAACCGGCGCCGGCCGAGGTGATGGCCTGGCGGTAAACGTGATCGGCCACGTCGCCGGCAGCGAAGATGCCTTCGATGTTGGTCGCGGTGGCGTTGCCTTCACGACCGCCTTGCACCACCAGGTAACCGTCTTTGGCTTCCAGCACGCCTTCGAACAACGACGTGTTCGGGGTGTGGCCGATGGCGATGAACACGCCGTCGACTTTCAGCTCGTCGAAGCTGCCGTCGTTGTTTTTCAGGCGAGCACCGGTCACACCCATGTTGTCGCCCAGGACTTCATCCAGGGTGGCGTTGAGCTTGAGGATGATCTTGCCTTCGGCGACACGGGCGTGCAGCTTGTCGATCAGGATCTTCTCGGCGCGGAACGTCTCGCGGCGGTGAACCAGGGTCACGGTGCTGGCGATGTTGGCCAGGTACAGTGCCTCTTCCACGGCCGTGTTGCCGCCACCGACCACGGCGACCGGCTTGTTGCGGTAGAAGAACCCGTCACAGGTGGCGCAAGCGGAAACACCCTTGCCCATGAACGCTTCTTCCGATGGCAGGCCCAGGTAACGAGCGCTGGCGCCGGTGGCGATGATCAGTGCGTCGCAGGTGTAGACGCCGCTGTCGCCGGTCAGGCTGTAAGGCTTCTTGGAGAAGTCGACCTTGTTGATGTGATCAAACACGATCTCGGTTTCAAAGCGCTCGGCGTGCTCTTTCATACGCTCCATCAACACCGGGCCGGTCAGGCCGTGGACATCGCCCGGCCAGTTGTCGACTTCAGTGGTGGTGGTCAACTGACCGCCCGCCTGCATGCCGGTGATCAGCAGCGGCTTGAGGTTGGCCCGGGCAGCGTAGACGGCAGCGCTGTAACCGGCAGGGCCGGAACCGAGAATAATCACTCGCGAATGACGGGTATCAGACATGACTCACTCCTATCGACCGCCCGGACTACAAGACGGCTGGAATAAAAAAGGGACCACGAAGCACTTGGGGAAGGCTTTAACTCGCAGGCCCTGAAAAATAATGGGTGCAGCGTATCGAGGGGGGCAAGATTAAGGAAATACGCAATAACAATCCAGCTCATAGGCGGTCTCTATGCAGTCAGGCCGATTAATCGACGCCTTTGTTACCGTTGATGTCGTCACACCGACCACGCTTTCGCCTTGAAGGCAAAGCCGGTAAGGTCGGCGCGTTCGTCATCCTGCTCGGAGTTCTCCATGCCCGCCCCTGTTCTTTCCGGCCCGCAATACCTGCGTGAAGGCCTCAAACTGGTGCTGAGCCCCGGCCTGCGGCTGTTTGTGCTGCTGCCGCTGGCGATCAACCTGGTGCTGTTCGTCGGCTTGATCTACTTTGCCGGCCATCAGTTCAGCCTGTGGGTCGACCACTTGATGCCGACCCTGCCCGGCTGGCTGAGCTTTCTGAATTACCTGCTATGGCCGCTGTTTGTAGTGCTGGTGGTGCTGATGGTGTTTTTCACCTTCACCATGCTCGCCAATATCATCGCGGCACCGTTCAATGGCTTTCTTTCCGAGAAAGTCGAAGTGGTGGTACGGGGTACCGATGACTTCCCGGCCTTCAGCTGGGGCGAACTGATTGAAATGGTTCCGCGTACCCTGGCCCGGGAAATGCGCAAGCTGGGCTACTTCCTGCCACGGGCCATCGGCCTGTTTATCCTGTCTTTCATTCCGGTGGTCAACCTGATCGCCGCGCCACTGTGGCTGCTGTTCGGCGTGTGGATGATGGCGATCCAATACATCGACTACCCGGCCGATAACCACAAGCTGGGCTGGAACGAAATGCTCGCCTGGCTGCGCCAGAAGCGCTGGCAGAGCATGAGCTTCGGCGGCATCGTCTACCTGGTGCTGCTGGTGCCAGTGGTCAACCTGTTGATGATGCCGGCGGCAGTGGCCGGGGCGACGTTGTTCTGGGTGCGCGAACAGGGCGCCGAGGCCATGGCGACGCCGAAAGTGGCCAAGTCATAAATCCATCATCTGCATGACACAATGGCGACATGGCCCACGGCGACACTGTGGGTCATGACGACAGCTTCGCTCCACATCACTCTCATCACCGAAACCTTCCCGCCAGAGATCAACGGGGTGGCCAATACCCTTGGCCGCCTGTGCGAAGGTTTGCGCGCGCGCGGCCATCAAGTCGAACTGGTTCGCCCGCGCCAGGGCGCCGATGCAAGCCGGCCCAGCGATGATGGCTTGCTGCTCTGCCGTGGCTGGCCGCTGCCGGGTTACCCCGGCCTGCAATGGGGCCAGTCGTCGATGCACAAGTTGCTGCGCCGCTGGACCCGCCAGCGCCCCGACGTGCTCTACATCGCCACCGAGGGCCCGCTGGGGCTGTCGGCGCTGCGGGCGGCACGGCGCCTGGGAATCAGTGTGGTCAGCGGTTTTCACACCAATTTCCAGCAGTACTCCAACCAGTACGGCCTGAGCCTGTTAAGCCGCATGGTCACGCACTACCTGCGCTGGTTTCATAACCGTTCGACCTTGACCCTGGTGCCCAGCGCCAGCCAACGCCTGGAACTGGAGCGTCGGCATTTCGAGCGCCTGGGGATGCTGGCGCGCGGGGTGGACAGCCAGTTATTCCACCCGGCCAAGCGTGACAACGCACTGCGGGAAAGCTGGGGCCTGGAAAACGACGATATTGCCGTGCTGCACGTGGGGCGCCTGGCCCAGGAGAAAAACCTCGGGCTGCTCAAGCGCTGCTTTGACGCGCTGCTGGCAACTTATCCACAGCGTCGGCTGAAGCTGATCATCGTCGGCGATGGCCCGCAACGCCCGATGCTCGAGCGCGACCTACCCGACGCGGTGTTCTGTGGCACCCAGCGCGGCGAAGAACTGGCGCGGCATTACGCATCAGGGGATGTGTTCCTGTTCCCCAGCCTGACCGAAACCTTCGGCAATGTGGTGCTCGAGGCCATGGCCTCCGGGCTGGGTGTGGTGGCGTACGACCAGGCGGCGGCGACCCAGCATATCCGCCATGGTTACAACGGTGTGCTGGCCATGCCGGGTGATGAGGACGCGTTTTGCGATGCGGCCAGATGGTTGCTGGAAGACAGCGAACATTTGCGCAGGGCCCGCCTCAATGCACGCCAACATGCGAGCCGCCAGGGCTGGCCGGCGATTATCGAGCAGTTCGAGAACCAGTTACGCGATGTGTGCGCAGAACATTCGGCAGCTCCAACACTGCCTGACATTCGTTGAACGCTCTACGAATGACGTAGGCCAATTCCCCGCCCTGCCTGCCTACCCATTGAATACTGGTTTCAACGGTAGGAATCCCTCCCTGAGACTGCCTGAATCGGTACGCCACAACAGGATATTTCCGGAACGTCGAGCGAATTATCACCACTGATATGACACCTGCCGTAAGAGGGGGTGTGTCCCTGTGAAACACACTCGAACGAGGCAGGTCATTCATGCTGAAAAACTAATAGAGAGCACTATGTCGACACTGATAAATGGATCAATGGCGCTGAGATTCCAACCATTCAACCCCTCCGCATGGGCATCCCCATCCGGAAGCGGTCACAACCACCAGAACCACGCAAACACTGGCTGGAACCGCCCGCAACCTTCGCGCCCGCAAAACAACTGGCAAACGGCGCAGAATGACTGGCAACGCCCACCGCACACCCCTGACAACCGCCCGCAGTCCACACGCCCGCAAAACGCCTGGCGGCCGGCGCAGAACGACTGGCAACGCCCACCGCATAACCCTGACAACCGCCCGCAGTCCACACGCCCGCAAAACGCCTGGCGGCCGGCGCAGAACGACTGGCAACGCCCACTGCACAACCCTGACAACCGCCCACAGTCCACACACCCGCAAAACGCCTGGCAACCGGCGCAGAACGCCTGGCAACGCCCGCAGCCCACTGACGGCCTCCCACGACCTGGCGGTACGCGCCCAAACCAGGAGCAATGTTCCGTCAGGCCACCTCAATGGGCACGTTCCGACCAGACGGACAGCACTTCTAGCTTTAACCAATATGGACCAAGGACAAGGCAATAAGCATTGAGGCGAATGATGGTCTGAACACAAGCGGAAGGCCGGGTACTCAATACCCGGCCTTTCGCCTGAAACAGCTAAACCTTCACGCTCAGCCGTCGATAGTGACCGCAGGCCTGGGCTCCCCCCTACACCAGGGTCGTCAACGCCTCGCGACTGAACGGCAGAATGTCGCCTTCACGACCTTCACGCACCTTCACGGCCCAATCCGGATCTACCAGCAGCGCACGGCCAACAGCGACCAGGTCGAACTCGTCGTTGTTCAAGCGCTCCAGCAGTTTTTCCAGACTGGCCGGTTGGGCGACCTTGTCGGTATTGACCATGAACTGCAGGAATTCGCCATCCAGGCCGACACTGCCCACGGTGATCGTCGGTTTACCCGTGAGTTGGCGGGTCCAGCCGGCGAGGTTGAGGTCGGAACCTTCGAACTCCGGCTCCCAGAAACGGCGGGTGGAGCAGTGGAAAATATCCACACCGGCATCAGACAACGGCTTGAGGAATTCACCCAACGCCTCGGGGGTTTGCACCAGGCGTGCGGTGTAGTCCTGCTGCTTCCATTGGGAGAAACGCAAGATGATCGGGAAGTCCGGGCCGACGGCGGCGCGGGTGGCCTGGATCAACTCGATGGCAAAGCGCGAACGGTTGGCCAGGCTGCCGCCGTATTCGTCGGTGCGCTGGTTGCTGCCTTCCCAGAAGAACTGGTCGACCAGGTAGCCATGGGCGCCATGGATTTCCACGCCGTCCATGCCGATGCCCTGGGCATCCTTGGCGGCTTGGGCGAACGCGGCAATGACATCCTTGATGTCCTGGGTGGTCATGCCGTGGACGACCACGTTGCCATCCTTGAGTTTTTCCATCGGGCCGTAGGCCGGCACACTGGCGTCAGGCTCGGTACCGATGCGGCGCACACTGCCCACGTGCCAGAGCTGCGGGACAATCTTGCCACCTTCGGCGTGCACGGCATCGACGACCTTCTTCCAGCCGGCCAGCGCCGCCTCGCCGTAGAAATGCGGGACATTCGGGTAGCCATTGGAGGCCGGGTGACCGACCACGGTGCCTTCGGTAATGATCAGGCCCACGCCGGCAGCGGCACGGCGGCGGTAGTACTCGATGACCTTGGAATCAGGCACGCCACCGGGGGAAAACGAACGGGTCATCGGCGCCATGACCACACGGGTCGACAGCTGCAGTGCACCGAGCTGGAACGGTTTGAACAGGGCTTGGACAGGCATGGGAGCACTCCGCGGAAAACGAGGTTTATGATGCGGATAATATGGGGAGTGCAGCGTGCCGAATAGCACTATTGATTTGGGTGATTAAGGGGTATGAAAGCAGCGGCTAGCTGCAGGTTTAAAGCTGCAAGAGCCGCGCATGTGCTTCTACTTGCAGCTTCAAGCTTACAACTTGAAGCTGCACCGGCACGTGTTCAACTCAGGGCTTTTTCGATGGCCTGCACGACCGTCGGATCATCCGGTGCAGTGCGCGGCGAGAATCGCGCGAGGACCCGGCCATCCTTGCCCAGCAGGAATTTCTCGAAATTCCAGGTGATATCCCCTGGAAACTCTGCACCCTCGCCCGCCAGCAAACGGTACAGTTGGTGACGCTCAGGGCCGTTCACATCGAGTTTGCTGCCCAGGGGGAAGGTCACGCCGTAGTTCAGGCTGCAGAACTCGCGGATTTCTTCCTCGGTGCCCGGTTCCTGGCCAGCAAACTGGTTGCACGGCAGGCCAAGCACGGTAAAACCCTGGTCCTTGTACTGCTGATAGAGGTTTTCCAACGCAGCGTACTGCGGGGTCAAGCCACATTTGGAGGCTACGTTGACCACCAGCACAACGTGCCCCTTGAAGGGCGCCAGCGGCAGCTCTTGTCCGTCCAAAGCTTTGAGTTTCAGGTCGTGGAAAGCACTCATGACGAACTCCAGATTTCCCATGTTCTTAGCAAAGCAGCGCTTCGAGATTACAACCCGCAAGCCTGCAATCATAGACGCCGATTGCAAAACTCGCCTGCGGATTACTGAGCGGTCGGCCACGGCAGAATAGGAATCGCCGTCACCGCGTTCTGCGGGCTGCCTTCGATCAAGCGGTCACTGTAGACCAGGTACACCAGGGTATTGCGCTTCTTGTCGAGGAAACGCACCACCTGCATGGTCTTGAACACCAGCGAGGTGCGCTCCTTGAACACTTCGTCGCCGTCCTTGAGCTCGCCCTTGAAGCGAATCGGGCCGACCTGACGGCAGGCGATCGAGGCTTCGGCACGGTCTTCGGCCAGGCCCAGGCCGCCTTTCACGCCACCGGTCTTGGCGCGCGACAAATAGCAGGTCACGCCGTCGACCTTGGGGTCATCGAACGCTTCGACCACAATCCGGTCGTTGGGGCCGACGAACTTGAACACCGTCGACACCTGGCCAACTTCTTCGGCCGAAGCCAGCAGCGGCAGGGCCAGCAGCAGGCCGAGCAATCCCTTCATCACGCGCATCGTGTATTCCCTTTGTTTAGACCAGGATCAGGTTATCGCGGTGAACCAGTTCCGGCTCCGCCATGTAACCCAAGAGTCCGACAATCGCGTCAGACGATTGTCCGATGATTTTCTGCGCTTCCAGGGCGCTGTAGTTGGCCAGGCCCCGGGCGATCTCACGACCGTCGGGCGCCACGCACACCACCATCTCGCCACGGCGGAAGCTGCCCTGCACCAACTTGACGCCCACCGGCAGCAGGCTCTTGTTGCCCTGGGACAACGCCGACACCGCGCCATCGTCGAGCACCAGGGTGCCACGGGTTTGCAGGTGCCCGGCCAGCCATTGCTTGCGCGCCGCGAGCATGCCGCGTTCGGGCGACAGCAGCGTACCGATGCGCTCACCCGCCTTGAGGCGATCCAGCACACGCTCCAGGCGCCCACCGACGATGATGGTGTGGGCCCCGGAACGTGCTGCCAGGCGTGCTGCGCGCAACTTGGTCTGCATGCCGCCACGCCCCAGGGCGCCGCCGACGCTGCCGGCCACGGCGTCGAGCGCCGGATCATCGGCGCGCGCTTCGTAGATCAGTTGGGCATCGGGGTTATGGCGTGGGTCAGCGTCGAACATGCCGTCGCGGTCAGTGAGGATCACCAGCAGGTCGGCCTCCACCAGGTTGGCCACCAGCGCGGCCAGGGTGTCGTTGTCGCCGAAACGGATTTCGTCGGTGACCACGGTGTCATTCTCGTTGATCACCGGGATGACCTTGAGCTCCACCAGCGCACGCAAGGTGCTGCGGGCGTTGAGGTAGCGCTTGCGGTCGGACAGGTCGTCGTGGGTCAGCAGGATCTGCGCCGTGTGGCGGCCGTGCTCGGCAAAGCTGGATTCCCAGGCTTGCACCAGGCCCATCTGGCCGATGGCGGCGGCGGCTTGCAGCTCATGCATCGCGCTGGGTCGCGCGGTCCAGCCGAGGCGGCTCATCCCGGCGGCAACTGCCCCGGACGACACCAGCACCAACTCGACACCTGCTTCATGCAAGGCCACCATCTGCTCGACCCAGACGCTCATGGCTGCACGATCCAGGCCTTTGCCATCTGCCGTCAGCAGCGCACTTCCGATCTTTACGACCCAGCGCTGCGCACCTGTCACTTTGCTCCGCATCATCTTCAACCTTAGATTGAGGGCCGCGCGACCCAGCGCCGCCCATAACGTTATACCCGGATACCAAAACGCCGCTCCTGGGAGCGGCGTTCAAGTTTATCGCAACGGATCAGTCGCGCACGTAAATGATTTCCGGACCGTCTTCGTCATCCACGTCTTCTTCGTCCCAATCATCGTCGCCAATGTCATGGACCGACTTCACGCCGCTGCGGCGCAGGGCACGCTGGTCGTCCAGGGCTTGCAACTGGGCACGGGCCTCGTCTTCGATCTGCTGATCGAGTTCGGCGAGTTCGGCCTTGAATACCGGGTCGGCCGCCAGACGGTCGGCACGGTCTTCCAGGTAGCGCATGATGTCGCGGGTCAGGCGCTCGGTGCCTTCTTTGGCGATCGCCGAGATCACGTAGACCGGACCGGTCCATTCCAGGCGATCGACGATTTCCTTGACGCGCTCCTCGTGCTCTTCCTCGAGGATCTGGTCGCACTTGTTCAGCACCAACCAGCGATCACGCTCGGCCAGGGCCGGGCTGAACTTGGTCAGCTCGCTGACGATCACTTCGGCGGCGTCCGGTGCACTGGTGTCATCCAAGGGCGCCATGTCGACGAGGTGCAGCAGCAAACGGGTGCGGGACAAATGCTTGAGGAAGCGAATCCCCAGGCCTGCGCCGTCGGAAGCCCCTTCGATCAGGCCGGGAATGTCGGCGATCACAAAGCTTTTCCAGCGGTCGACGCTGACCACGCCCAGGTTTGGCACCAGGGTGGTGAACGGGTAGTCGGCGACTTTCGGCTTGGCGGCCGACACCGAGCGGATGAAGGTACTTTTGCCGGCGTTCGGCAGGCCCAGCAGGCCCACGTCAGCCAGTACTTTCATTTCCAGCTTCAGGTCACGCTGCTCGCCAGGCTTGCCCGGCGTGGTCTGGCGCGGTGCACGGTTGGTACTGGACTTGAATCGGGTGTTACCCAGACCGTGCCAGCCGCCCTGTACAACCATCAGTTTCTGGCCGGCCTTGGTCAGGTCGCCAATCACTTCCTGGGTCGCGGAGTCGATGATCGTGGTGCCGACCGGTACGCGCAGTACCAGGTCTTCGCCTTTTTTACCGGTGCAGTCTGTGCTGCCGCCGTTGGAGCCACGCTCGGCATCGAAATGCCGGGTGTAACGGTAGTCCACCAGGGTGTTGAGGTTTTCGTCGGCCATCATGTAGATGGAACCGCCGTCACCGCCGTCACCGCCGTTGGGGCCACCGTTTTCGATGAATTTTTCGCGACGGAAACTCATGCAACCGTTACCGCCGTCGCCTGCTTTTACTCGGATGGAAACTTCATCAACGAACTTCATAACAAAACGCCTCTCGCCGCACGGACGAGCTTAAGAAACCAAGACATAAGACTCTTGCAAAAATGAGCGCAGCGACCTCAATCAACAGCCGCAAATCCAGCTGCTTGAGCCCATTACAAACAGCTTTGCAAGAGACTCACTCCACAAACGAAAAAGCCCCGTCGCAAGACAGGGCTTTTCCAGCGATCGCGCAATTAAGCGGCGACAACGCTCACGTAACGGCGGTTGAACGCGCCTTTTACTTCAAACTTGATCACGCCTTCGATTTTCGCGAAGAGGGTGTGATCTTTACCCATGCCAACACCGTAACCGGCGTGGAATTGGGTGCCGCGCTGACGCACGATGATGTTGCCCGGAATGATTTTCTGGCCGCCATACATCTTAACGCCAAGGCGTTTGGCTTCTGAGTCGCGACCGTTACGGGTACTACCACCAGCTTTTTTGTGTGCCATGAGTCAATTCTCCTAGTGAGGAATTAGGCTGAAATTAAGCCTGAATACCGGTGATTTTGATCTCGGTGTACCACTGGCGGTGGCCCATACGCTTCATGTGGTGCTTACGACGACGGAACTTGATGATGCGGACTTTATCGTGACGACCTTGGGAGATCACTTCAGCCACAACGGTAGCGCCAGCAACAACTGGAGCGCCGATGTTCACGTCATCGCCATTGGCGACCAACAGAACGCGATCAAAGGTAACGGATTCGCCGGTAGCGATTTCCAGTTTTTCGATCTTCAGGTATTCACCTGGGGCGACCTTGTATTGCTTGCCACCAGTAACAATTACTGCGTACGACATGGTATTTCTCCGATAATCCTGCTCACCCAGCGCTTTATAAGAAGAGGTATTGGCTGGCATGGCTGCATGGGATGGACGTCCCGAATGCAATTGCGTAAGGCAGGTGCTGCCCAGGAAGTTCAGGGTGCGCGATTGTACGCAAGGTAAATGGGTGTTGCAAGTGGCCGTCTATCGCGCCTTGACACCCGGGGGTCAGGGTCCTAGCATGCCGCGCAACCCTTCTGGAGCGACTGTCGCTGATGCAACCCCAAGCTTTCTACCGCGCGGTCGCGGACGATTTTAGCGCCGTCGACGGCATCATCAAGCAGCAGCTGACGTCTAAAGTGCCGCTGGTCTCCAAAATTGGCGACTACATTACGTCGGCGGGCGGTAAACGCCTGCGTCCTTTATTAGTGCTGCTGTGTGGCAAGGCCCTGGGCCGCGAAGGCGATGACCTGCGCCTGCTGGCCGCCACCATCGAATTCCTGCACACCGCGACCCTGCTGCATGACGACGTGGTCGACATGTCCGGCATGCGCCGTGGCCGCGAGACCGCCAATGCGATGTGGGGCAATGCCCCGAGCGTGCTGGTGGGCGACTTCCTGTACTCGCGCTCGTTCGAAATGATGGTCGAGCTGGGCTCGATGCCGGTGATGAAGATTCTTTCCCAGGCCACGCGCATCATCGCTGAAGGCGAAGTGCTGCAGCTGTCCAAGGTTCGCGACGCCAGCACCACCGAAGAAACCTATATGGAAGTGATTCGCGGCAAGACCGCGATGCTCTTCGAAGCCTCCACACACAGTGCCGCCGCGCTCTGTGGCGCGACCGCCGAGCAGGCCGAAGCCCTGCGGACCTTCGGTGATCACCTGGGCGTGGCATTCCAGCTGGTGGACGACCTGCTCGACTACCGTGGCGATGCAGAAACCCTGGGCAAGAACGTCGGCGACGACCTGGCCGAAGGCAAACCGACCTTGCCGCTGATCTACACCATGCGCGAAGGCACGCCGGAACAGGCGGCCCTGGTGCGCAAGGCGATCCAGAAAGGCGGGATCGAAGACCTGGAGGCCATCCGCGCTGCCGTGGAAGCGTCCGGTTCCCTGGAGTACACCGCGCAACTGGCGCGTGACTACGTGGCCCGTGCGATCCAGTGCCTGCAAGCCCTGCCGGCCAGCGAGTACCGGGATGCCCTGGTTGAGCTGAGTGAGTTTGCGGTCGCGCGTACTCACTAAAACATACCTGCAAGACCAATGTGTGAGGGGGCTTGCTCCCGATAGCGGTGGATCAGCCGGTCGATGTATCGACTGGAACACCGTCACCGGGGGCACGCCCCCTCCCACATTTGGATTTCATACAGCCTGCGACATCACAAAACCCTATATAATGTGCGACTTTTAGTCATCCCTGAATCTCAAGGAGCTTTAGTGAGCACGTTGCCACCCTGCCCGAAATGCAATTCCGAATACACCTATGAAGACGGCGCCCAGCTGATCTGCCCGGAATGCGCCCATGAGTGGTCCGCCAATGGCGAGGCCGAAGTGGCCGGCGATGAAACCGTGAAGAAAGACTCTGTGGGCAACGTCCTGCAGGACGGCGACACCATCACCGTGATCAAAGACCTCAAGGTCAAGGGTACGTCCCTGGTCGTGAAGGTCGGCACCAAGGTCAAGAACATCCGCCTGTGCGACGGCGACCACGATATCGATTGCAAGATCGACGGTATCGGCCCGATGAAACTCAAGTCCGAGTTCGTGCGCAAAGTCTGAACCTGCTGCATCCATCCCGCGCCCGCGCGGGATGGCGTTTTGCCCTCCCCGTTGACCCCTCGCAATATCCACACAGAAAAACCAGGAAACTGCCAATAGGCACTTGCTATTCTACGAATAAGAATTATTCTCATTGAAACCCATCAAGGAGATGTACCCATGACTTATTTGATAGATGCCTGGCTCGACCGCCCACACCCTTACCTGCGCATCCTTCATCGGGAAACCGGCGAAGTCTGTGCGGTGCTGGAAGAAGAAGCGCTGAATGAATTGCAGGATCAGGGTGACCTGGACGTCAACGGCCTGAGTTCGAGTGAACCAGGAGTGCTCAAGGAAGTGGTGCGTAATCTGTTTCTGTTCTGCTATGCCCGAGCGTTGCGCCCGGCGACGGAGCTCAATGGCAAGTTCCATCCATGAACACACCGGCAAAACACTGTGGGAACGAACGACCCCGTTCCCACAGGTAACCAGCAGGTCTTACAGAACGTCGAGCAGTTCGACGTCGAATACCAGCACGCTGTGCGGCGGAATGCTGCCAACGCCTTGAGCGCCGTAAGCCAACTCGCTCGGCACGTACAGGCGCCATTTGCTGCCGGCATTCATCAGTTGCAGGGCTTCGGTCCAGCCGGCGATCACGCCGCCTACCGGGAATTCTGCAGGCTGGCCACGCTCGTAGGAGCTGTCGAACACAGTGCCGTCGATCAAGGTGCCGTGGTAGTGAGTACGAACCTGGTCTTCACGGGTCGGCTTGGCGCCGTCACCAGCGGTCAGCACTTCAAATTGCAGGCCGGAAGCCAGGGTGGTGATGCCATCACGCTTGGCGTTTTCAGCCAGGAACGCCAGGCCAGCGCCGGCAGCGGCTTCAGCCTTGGCAGCGGCCTCGGCTTGCATGATTTCGCGGATGACCTTGAAGCTGGCGGCCATTTGCTCCTGGTCAACACGGCTTGGTTTGCCGGCGAATGCATCGGTCAGGCCAGCCAGGATCGCGTCCAGGCTCACACCCGGTGGTGGGTTGTCGCGCAGTTGGTCGCCCAACTGACGGCCGATACCGTAGCTGACGCGGGTTTCGTCGGTGGACAGATTAACTTCGGACATGAAGAGGCTCCGCTGTAGGGCAGCACTGGAAACAGTGATGTGCGCGCCGCCCTGAACTAAAAGGGCCAGCAGACTAGCACACAAGACCTGCCCGTGATGAGCCCTGCACGGTAGCGCGACACCGGGATCGCGACCCTTCGTCGCAGGCACGATAAAAGCGCTTCAGATTCAAACCCTTTCGCCGATACAGGCCTACACACCTTGGCTGGCTCAAACAACAACACCGTCCAGCAGACAAAAAATCACCTTCGCGGAGCATTCGATGAACAGCTGGTTCGGTAACATCAGCGTCAACCTCAAACTGGGCCTGGGCTTCGGCCTGGTACTGGTTCTCACCTCAATCCTGGCCTTCACCGGCTGGACCAGCCTGGGCAGCCTGATCGACCGTAGTAACTGGATGAGCGATATCACCCAGCTCAACGCGTCGCTGACCAAACTGCGCATCGTGCGCCTGCAATACATGTTGGCCAACGGTGATGAAGCCGTGGCGCAGAACGTGCAGACCAGCCTGGATGCCTTTGCTGCCCAGCAACAGAAACTCCTGGACAGCTTCAAGAGCCCGGAAAACGTCAAGCTGCTCAACGAGCAGAAAGCCATCATCACGGCTTATCAGCAATCCCTGAACAAAATGCGTGAGGCTTACCGTAACGGCAACGCTGCTCGCCAGGTCATGGGGGACAAGGCCGATATCGCCAACGCCCAGATCGATGCGCTGGACACCAGCGTGCAGCAGATACCCGACAGCCCGGAGCGCTTCACTCAGTTCCAGGCGGTGACCAACGCCAAGCAGGCGTTCCAGTTGGCCCGCTACGAAGTGCGTGGCTACACCAACAACGTCAACCCGGACACCGAAGCCCGCGCTGCGGCACAAATCGAGAAAGCCATCGGCGGCTTGAAAGGCCTCAGTGTCGCATTCGGCGCCAGCCAGCAAAGCGCGCTGAGCGCCCTGGAAACCGCCCTGGGCGCCTATCGCACAGCCGTTCAAAACTACAAGACGGCCAACGCCAATATTGTGGCTGCCCGTGCCGAAATGACCACCCAAGGCGCCGATATCGTCACCATCAGCGACAAGCTCTACGACATCCAGCTGGATCGTCGCGACGCCGAAAGTGCCCAGGCCCGTAGCCTGCAGTTGATCAGCACGCTGCTGGCACTGCTGGTCGGTATCATCGCGGCACTGGTGATCACCCGCCAGATCACCCGTCCACTGCAGGAAACCCTGGCTGTGGTTGAGCGCATCGCCTCCGGCGACCTGAGCCACAATATCCAGGTCACCCGTCGCGATGAACTGGGCGTACTGCAACAAGGCATCCAGCGCATGGGCACCACCTTGCGTGAACTGATCAGCGGGATTCGCGACGGCGTGACCCAGATCGCCAGTGCCGCCGAAGAGTTGTCGGCCGTCACCGAGCAGACCAGCGCCGGTGTGAACAGCCAGAAGATCGAGACCGATCAGGTCGCCACGGCAATGCACGAAATGACCGCCACCGTGCAGGAAGTCGCACGCAACGCCGAGCAAGCCTCTCTGGCTGCCGCAGACGCTGACGGCCAGGCCCGCGCAGGCGATAAAGTGGTGGCCGAGGCCATCGCCCAGATCGAACGCCTGGCCGCCGAAGTGGAACGTTCCACCGATGCCATGGCGCACCTGCAACAAGAGAGCAACAAGATCGGCAGCGTGATGGACGTGATCAAGGCGGTGGCCGAACAGACCAACCTGCTCGCGCTCAACGCAGCGATCGAAGCGGCGCGTGCCGGTGAAGCCGGTCGTGGCTTTGCCGTGGTCGCCGACGAAGTGCGTGGCCTGGCCCAGCGCACGCAGAAATCCACCGAGGAAATCGAAGGCCTGGTCGCCGGTTTGCAGAACGGCACCCAGCAAGTTGCCAACGTGATGAACAACAGCCGCAGCCTCACCGACAGCAGTGTCGAACTGACGCGCAAGGCCGGTGTGTCCCTGGAAAACATCACCCGCACGGTGTCGAACATCCAGTCGATGAACCAGCAGATCGCCGCCGCTGCCGAACAACAAAGCGCCGTGGCCGAAGAGATCAGCCGCAGCATCGTGAATGTGCGTGATGTGTCCGAGCAGACCGCCACCGCGAGCAATGAAACGGCGAAATCGAGCGTGGAACTGGCGCGTTTGGGTAGCCAGTTGCAGCAGATGGTCAGTCACTTCCGGGTGTAAGAAATCAAAAAGCCGCCTCGGCATATACCGAGGCGGCTCCACCTCTCAGACGTTAGCAGTCATCGAAGCTGTCCCGCAGGAACTTCCATACGTGATAAGCACGTAGGCAGTTCACTACGAGGTTCCATGTACGTCGTGCAAACCTAGACATACTCGGCCCTCCCTGAGTTGGGCCTTACCTCCAGCACACTTACCGGAACATGTGGGCCTTAGGATGCTGGTCATAGCTTCCGATGAGGCGGCCGGGCTTTGGTTCCTCCCGCATAAATCCGGCACGGATTACTAGCCCGTGGCGTTCGGTCCATAATTCCGCGCGCATACCCAGCCACCTACAAAACGACATACTTGGAACGGGGTGATACTAACCAACATCCTCATCGAAGGTGTGACGGGAGATGAGAAAACCCTCCGCGGAGGTCCGCTAATTTATTGCCAATTCTTGCCACCGTTTTTTATAACATTCAGTGAAATGCGTGAAAACCGTCGGCCTTGGCCAGTCCTTGCGGGGCGCGACAATCGGCAGTAGTATTCTTCTCGCTGGTCATAGCTTCCGCTGAATATGCAACCCCAGCTACTAACCGGGATTGCAATAAAAAACCGCCTACCAAGGCGGTTTTTTATTGCCTGCGATTTACCTCTCAGCCCTCACCTTCCTCAACAAACACCACCCGATTCCCAAACGGATCCTTGATGCTCATCTCCCGCGATCCCCAAGGCGTTTGCTCAACCCCAGGCTTGGCGTAACGGTAATCCTTGCCCGCCAACTGCTGCTGGTACGTGTCCACCCCTTGCGCCTGGATCCGCACCGCCGCGCCCGGCGAAGCATCGCCATGATGTTCGGACAGGTGCAGCACACAATCGCCCAGCGAAACCTGCAGATAGAGTGGATAGTTCGCCTCGAAACGATGCTGCCAATCGACCTTGAACCCCAGAAAGTCGACGTAGAACTCCAAGGCCTTGGCCTCATCGAAAATCCGCAGGATGGGGGTGACTTTTCCTAAGTGCATGGCAACCGCTCCGTGTATGAAAGCGCCCACTATAGAGTCGAAAACCCACCACGCAAATCCCCACTGCGCGCCAGGAAGCGCCCCGGTCGCTGACCGTTCGCTTGGCCATCGCTGTAGCTCAATACGCCGTTGACCCACACGCCGTCAATGCCTTGCGCCGCCCGCTGTGGCTCATTGAAATCCGCCACATCCCGCACCCGCAACGGGTCGAACAACACCAGGTCGGCCCAGTGCCCTTCACGAATTTCACCACGCTCGGATAACCCAAAACGCGCTGCCGACAAGCCGGTCATCTTGTGCACGGCGGTGTGCAACGGGAACAACCCGACATCCCGGCTGAAATGTCCCAGCACCCGTGGAAACGCCCCCCACAAGCGTGGGTGTGGAAACGGATCTTCGGGCAACCCATCAGACCCCACCATCGACAATGGATGCGCAAGGATGCGTCGCACATCCGCTTCATCCATCCCGTAGTACACCGCCCCCGCAGGCTGTAGACGACGAGCGGCGTCCATCAACGAGACGTCCCATTCGCCGGCAATGTCCTGCAAGTCGCGCCCTCCCACTTCCGGGTGCGGCGTCGACCAGGTAATCGTGATGCGAAACGCGTCGGTCACCTGCTTGAGGTCCAGGGTCGAAGAACTGGCCGCGTAGGGATAACAATCACACCCCACCGGGTGGGTGTTCGCCGCTGATTCCAACGCTGCCAACAGCTGCGGACTACGCCCCCAGTTCCCCGCGCCCGCACATTTGAGGTGGGAAATAATCACCGGTACCTGTGCGTGCCGGCCGATCAGAAAAGCCTCGTCCATGGCCTCCAGCACCGGTTCGAATTCGCTGCGCAAATGGGTGGTGTAAACCGCACCGAAGGCCGTGAGTTCTTCACTCAGTTGCAGCACCTCATCGGTCTCGGCATTGAACGCGCTGGCGTAGGCCAGGCCGGTGGATAAACCGAGGGCGCCGGCCTCGAGACTCTCGTGCAACTGCACACGCATGGCGGCGATTTCATCCGGTGTGGCGGTGCGATGCAGGTCGTCCATGTGGTTACTGCGCAGCGCCGTGTGACCGATCAATGCCGCGACGTTGACCGCTGGATGAGCGCTTTCAACGGCGCTGCGATAGTCGCTGAACCGGGGATAAACAAACGCCGCAGCGCTGCCCAACAAGTTCATCGGGTCCGGCGGATCGCTGCGCAAACTCACCGGTGAGGCGCTGATGCCACAGTTGCCGACAATCACAGTGGTCACACCCTGGCTGAGCTTGGGCAGCATCTGCGGCTGGCGGATGACCACCGTGTCGTCGTGGGTGTGGACATCGATAAAGCCTGGCGCCAGTACACGGCCAGTCCCATCGATTTCATGCAAGGCCACCGCCGTCGACAAGTCACCGATCGTCTCGATGCGCCCGTCACGCAGCCCCACATCGGCGACAAACCCTTCGGTGTTGCTGCCATCGATGATCAGCGCCTGGCGAATCAGCGTGTCGTACGTCATGTCAATCTCCAAGCGGCAGGCGGTCAGGGCCGCCGCGATAATCGTCGAGGGCCAGCTTGATCCGGCGCAAGCGTTCCTGGTTGTCGTCGGGCAGGGCCAGCGCCAGTTCGGTGGCGAGCAGGTCGATGGCCAGCAGCATGCCGTAGCGCGCCGCCGTGGGTTTGTAGATAAAACTGGTTTCGGCCGGTTGCAGCGGCAGCAGCACATCCGCCAACTGCGCCAGGGGTGAGTCGGCCAGGGTGATGGCGACGATGCGCGCGTCGTAGTTGCGTGCCAGCGCCACCACATCGAGCAACTCAGGGGTGAGGCCCGTGAGCGAGCAGACAATCAGCGCGTGTTCCGGCCCCAGGGTTGCCGCCGTGACACGCATCATCACCGGGTCGTGGCTGGCGGCAATCGGGTAGCCCAGGCGAACCAGGCGCACCTGCAATTCATCGCTGCACAAACTCGACGGCCCGCCCATGCCGAACGCGTGGATCATCCGCGCCTTGCCCAGCAGGTTGACCGCATCGACAAAGCTGGCCTGGTTGAAACCCGACAAGTGCTGGCGCAACGTCGCTTCGATATCGCCGAGAATCTGCCGATGAAATGCCGACTGTTCAGGCAGCCCCGCCGGGTCCAGGAAGCGGCTGCCGACGCCGCTGGCCTGGGCCAGTTGCAGGCGCAGGTCGCGCAAATCCCGGCAACCGACACTGCGGGCAAACCGCGACAACGTCGCGGTACTGACCTCGGCCCGTTGGGACAGCTCTTCCAGGCTGGCCGAGGCGGCAAAGCCCACATCCTCCAGCATCAGCCTGGCGATACGCCCTTCGCCGGCGCTGAAGGAATCCTGACGGGCGCGGATCTGGTAGAGGATGTCCATGAAGGCTCCGGGTTACAAAATACAGGACAGACCGTAAGTCAGACCGAAGGCAACCACAGAGATCAGCGTCTCCAATACGGTCCAGGTCTTGAAGGTCTGGATCACCGTCATATTGAAGTATTCCTTGATCAGCCAGAAGCCGCCGTCGTTAACGTGGGAAAAGATCACCGAACCCGCGCCAGTCGCCAACACCAGCAATTCCGGGTGTGGATAACCCAGGCCCAGGGCGACCGGCGCAACCACGCCGGATGCGGTAGTCATGGCCACCGTGGCCGAACCTGTGGCGATGCGCATCAAGGCCGCAAACAGCCACCCCATCACCAGCGGCGACAACTGAAACGCGTGGGCCAGGCCGAGGATCTCATGAGTGACGCCTGCATCCACGAGGATCCGGTTCAGGCCACCGCCCGCGCCCACCAGCAAGGTGATGCTCGCGGTCGGCGCCAGGCATTCATTGGTGAACCTGAGGATCGACTCACGGTTGAAGCCCTGCGCCAGGCCCAGGGTCCAGAAACTCACCAAGGTTGCCACCAGCAGCGCAATCACCGAGTTGCCGATAAACAGCAGAAACTGATTGAAGCCGCTGCCCGGGGTGGAGATCACGTTGGCCCAACCGCCGATCATCATCAGCACCACCGGCAACAGGATGGTGCCCATGGTCAGCGTAAAGCTCGGCAAACGCTCACGAGGTTCACGCTCGATAAACTGGCGTTCCAGCGGGTTTTCCGCCGGCAAGTGAATACGCGGCACGATGAATTTGGCGTACACCGGGCCGGCGATGATCGCCGTGGGTATACCGATGAGGATCGCATAGAGCACGGTCTGCCCCACCGACGCGTTATACGCCAGCACGGCCATCATCGCTGCCGGGTGCGGCGGCACCAGCGCATGCACCACCGAAAGGCCGGCAACCATCGGCAGGCCGACCATCAGGATCGACACCCCCACGCGCCGCGCCACGGTAAAGGCGATTGGCACCAGCAGCACAAAGCCCACTTCGAAAAACAGCGGCAGCCCCACCAGGAAGGCGATGCACACCATGGCCCAATGGGCATTACGTTCACCGAAACGGTTGATCAGGGTGCGCGCCACCTGCTCGGCACCACCGGACTCGGCCATCATCTTGCCGAGCATGGTGCCCAGTGCCACGACCAGGGCGATATGCCCCAGGGTTTTGCCGACGCCCGCCTCGTAGGAGCCCATGATGGTGTCCGCCGGCATCCCGGCCATCAGCGCCAGGCCGATGGACACCAGGGTGATGACGATAAACGGGTTGAGCCGGTAACGTGCAATCAGCACGATCAAAGCAATGATGGCGATGGCAGCGTATGCCAACAGCCCGAAGCCCGGTGATGCGGCCATGCGGTACTCCTCGGAAAGGGTCACGTCGAATTGGTTGTGAAACTCATAAATCATTACCGAGGAGAATTTTCAAATTTTATGAAAATAACTTTCGCCCACGGATAAGCGCTGTCGCGTTGGGGTATGCCCAAGGGCCGTGCATGAAAATCCGGGGGGTGTTCTTACATGAAGATCAGAGAAGGCTGGAAACTCAACGAATACCCTTGAGTCATAGAATGCACATCCACCGTTGCCAGGAAAATCGAGCATGATTCGTACGACACTCGCCGCCGGCGCCCTGCTTCTCGCCGTGTGCGGCACTGCCGCCGCCGCCGACAACCCGGCGCTGAAAAAATGCATGGACGGCGCCAACACCACTGCCGACATGGTCAGCTGCAACGTCAAGGAAACCAAGGTGCAGGACACGCGCCTGAACAAAGCCTACAAAACCGCCCTCGCCGCCCAGGAAGGCAACCGCAGGCAGCAACTGCAGGACCTGCAGCGCCTGTGGATCAAGTACCGTGACGCCAATTGTGCCTTCGCCGGCTCGGCTACCGGCGGCACCATCGACCAGGTCAACGGCACCGGCTGCGTGCTGGACATGACCCAGACCCGCGCCCAGGAACTGGAAGACCTGGTCGGGCCATAAAATCAGTCGTGATGCACCCTCGCACGCTTGAGCAGCTTCTTGCAGCGTTCGGACAAATGCAGCACGCGCAAATGCTTGCCGGCCTTGCTGTAGCGCTCGCGCAGGGTCATCAGCGCGGCAATCGCCGAGTAGTCGACAAAGCTCAGGTGACGACAATCCAGCGTCACCTGGGCGGGGTCGTTGGCCGGGTCGAACTGGTTCAGGAACGGCGTCGTCGAGGCAAAGAACAGCGTGCCGTGCAGGCGATAGAGCTTGCTGCCATCTGCTTCCAGATGCTCATCGGCGTACAGCTCACGGGCCTGTTGCCAGGCAAAGTTCAGTGCTGCGATCACGATGCCGCACAGCACGGCGGTGGCCAGGTCGGTGAACACCGTGATCACGGTCACTGCGATGATCACCAGCACATCATTGAGCGGCACCTTGTTGATCACCCGCAGGGACGCCCAGGCGAAGGTCTGCTGGGACACCACGAACATCACCCCCACCAGCGCCGCCAGCGGGATCCGCTCGATCAGCGGTGACAGAAACAAAATAAACAGCAGGATCATCACCCCGGCGAACACCCCGGAGAAACGTCCGCGCCCGCCGGAGCTGAGGTTGATCACGGTTTGCCCGATCATCGCGCAACCGCCCATGCCGCCGAACAGGCCCGAGAGCATATTCGCCGCGCCCAGGGCCACGCTCTCGCGGTCAGGATAGCCACGGGTCTCGGTGATTTCGTCGGTGAGGTTCAGGGTCAGCAGGGTTTCCAGCAGGCCGACCATGGCCATCAGGAACGCATAAGGGGCGATGATGCCGAGGGTTTCCAGGGTCCAGGGGATCTGCGGCAGCGCGAAGGTCGGCAGGCCGCCGGCGATGTGGGCCATGTCGCCGAGGGTACGGGTCGGCAGGCCGAGCAGGTACACGGCCAGGCCCACGCCAAGGATCGCCACCAGGGCCGGCGGCACCGCACGGGTGATGCGCGGCAGCAGGTAGACGATGGCCATGGTCACCAGCACCAGGCCCGTCATCACGTACAACGGCGTACCGCTGAGCCAGCGTTCACCGTTCTTGAAATGTTCCAACTGGGCCAGGGCAATGATGATCGCCAGGCCGTTGACGAACCCCAGCATCACCGGGTGCGGCACCATGCGCACCAGCTTGCCCAGGCGCAACAGGCCGAACGCAACCATGATCAGCCCGCCCAGCAGCACCGTGGCCAGCAGGTATTCCACGCCGTGCTGCACCACCAGCGCGACGATCACCACCGCCATCGAGCCTGCCGCCCCGGACACCATGCCCGGCCGGCCGCCGAACAAGGCGGTGAGGGTGCAAATGATAAAGGCGCCGTAGAGCCCCATCAGCGGGTTGAGGTGGGCCACCAGGGCAAAGGCGATGCACTCGGGCAGCAGCGCGAAAGACGTGGTGAGGCCGGCCAGGGCATCGGCGCGCAGACGGGTGAGGTTCATGAGGTACCAGGGCATTGCGGGGGATAAGGCGGGGAATGGTACGGAATTGAGCGCGGTGGGGCCAGATTTTTAAGGCAAGCACACACCCTGTAGTGAGCGGGCTTGCCCCGCGTTGGGCTGCGAAGCAGCCCCAAAACCATTCACCGTATTTCTGTCTGAATGTATGCGATTACTGACAGGGGGCCGCTTCGCAGCCCGACGCGGGCAGGCCCGCTCGCCACAACTAAACGGCGGAAAACTTAGACCATCTCCTGACGAATCCACTCCACCACCGACGTACGCTTCGGCGCCCAGCCCAGCAACTCGCGGGCATGCCTGCCACGCACGCGGCTGTTGGAGCCCAGGCCATAGTTGGCCATTTCATAGCCCCACTCGGCCTCAGCCTCGGCCAATGGCCAATCCTGCGGCCGGCCCAGGTTCAGGGCTTGGGCAATCGCCGTGGTCATGTCGATAAACGAGGCCTCGCCGCTTTCCACAAAGTAGAAGGTGCCCGGCACGTTGCGGGTCAGTGCCAGCAGGTACAGCGCCACCACGTCTTCAATGTGCACGTTGGACCAGATGTTCTGCCCGGCGCCCACATGGCGCACCACGCCGCTCTTGCGTGCCTGCTTGAGCAAGCGCGGCAGTTGCACGCTGTCGCGCTTCACACCAAGGCTGTGGCCGTAGATCAGGGTGTTGCAGATCACCGCTGAGCTCACGCCGTCTTTTGCGGCCGCCAGGATCAGGTTGTCGATGGCCACGCGGGCAGCCTTGTCGACGGTCGGTTCCGGCAGGCTGTCTTCGAAATAGATGACATCGCTGGACTTACCGCCCGACGCATCCCCCACGATGCTCGAACCGCTGGTGTGCAGGAATGGCTTATTCGAGCCTTTCAGTGCGGCCAGCAGGGTTTCCACCGCAGCACGATGGTCGCTGCTCGCGGCATTGATCACTGCATCGGCTTTGTGCGCTTGCTCGGTCAACACAGCAGCATCGTCGAGGGTGCCGATCACCGGGTTGATGCCCAGGGCAGTCATTTCAGCCGCTTGCCCGGCGCTGCGTACCAGGCCGGTAACCGTGTGACCGGCCTTGACCAGGCCGGTGGCGATGGAACCGCCGATAAAACCGGCTGCGCCGGTAATGAATACGTTCATGGAGAGTGCTCCTGACGGGGTAAGTGATGGGTCCATTGTTACGAACTCATCCCTGACGAATAAGCCCGCACCGCCCAATTCACTCTTGCGTGAGGGTCACGAATCAGCAGGCATACCGCGCCAGCTTGGCCTGGATAAAGTCCAGGAAGCACTGGATGCGCAGCGCCAATTGCGAGTTGCGGTAGAACACCGCGTGGATCGGTTGGCGATACCCGCTGTTGAACGCCTCCAGCACCGGCACCAGGCGCCCGGTATTGATGTCTTCGACGGTCATGAAGTTCGACAGGCAACAAATGCCCTGCCCTTCCAACGCCAACTGGCGCAGGGTTTCACCACTGGACGCGGCCACGCTGGGCTCGATCAGCCAGCGGTCACCTTCCACATGGCGCAGCGGCCAGTGGTTGAGGGTTTCGGTCTGGGTAAAGCCCAGCAGGGTATGGTCAGCCAACTCGGCGACCGTCGTCGGCGTGCCGTACTGCTTGAGGTAGTCGGGGCTGGCGAGGATATGCAGCGGCGTACAGCCCAAGGATCGCGCATGCAGGGTGGAGTCGGCCAGGGCACCGATGCGAATCGCAATATCGGTGCTCTGTTCCAGCAGGTCGATGATCAGGTCATCGCTGTTCAACTCCAGCTGGATCTGCGGGTACAAACGGCGGAATTCGGCGATGTAGGGCACGATCCCATGCAGCATGAACGGCACGGCGGCATTGATGCGCAGGCGCCCGGCGGGGTTTTTCTGGCGTGACGACAGGCGCTCTTCCAGCTCGTCCATCTGCGCCAGGATCAGCTTGGCCTGCTCGAAGAAGTACTTGCCCTCCTCGGTCAGGTCCATGCGACGCGTGGTGCGGTTGATCAGCGTGGTCTCAAGCTTGGCTTCCAGGCGCGACAGGGTGCGGCTGACCGCCGACGGCGTCTGCCCGACCTGCTCCGCGGCGGCGGAAATCGAGCCGCACTCAATCACGCTGACGAAGATCTGTAGCTCATCGGATCGGGCTTTCACGGGCGGTCCTCGTTATCGGTGTACCGCAGCTTACACCGAGAGGTTGAACACCCGCGCCAGATGCTGTTCGTAGCGCGCCACATCCACCTCGATGGCCGGGCGTTTCATCACGTCCACGCACAGGAAGGTCGGCAGGCCGGTCATGCCGAGGAACTCGTTGGCTTTGTGGAACGGGAAGTACACCGCATCCACGCCCTTGGCTTCGAAGAAGTCGGTCGGATCGTCGAAGGCTTGCTGCGGTGCATTCCAGGTCAGTGACAGCATGTAGTGCTTGCCCTGGACCAGGCCACCGCTGCCGTATTTCTGCGAGGCGTCGGAACGGGTGCGACCATCGCTGGCATACAGGCTGCCGTGGCCTTCGGTGAAGACTTCGTCGATGTACTTCTTGACGATCCAGGGCGCGCCCATCCACCACCCGGGCATCTGGTAGATGATCACATCGGCCCAGAGGAATTTGGCGACCTCTTCGGCCACGTCGTAGCCTTCGTCGATATGGGTGACCTTGACGTCGATACCGCCTCGGTCCAACACCGCCAAGGCGGTGTCATGCAGGGTGGCGTTGTAGCGACCATCGGAGTGGGCGAACTTTTTACCGCCGTTGAGCAGGAGTACTTTTTTCATGGGAGGCATCCAGAAGGTTGAAAATATCTGGACGCAGACTATCCACCTCGGCCCTTAGGAATAAGCCGCCACCGGGCAAAATACCTTTGACCAAAAGGCACGAATTGATCATGAATTATTAACCGCCGATCAGCAAATGCCCGCCCAGCAGTGCCATGCCGATAAAAAATACCCGCTTGAACAGCACCGCACTGATGCGCTGGCGCACCACCTGGCCCAGCCACATGCCCAGCAGCGCCGGCACCAAGGCCAGCAACGAGGCGTTGATTGCACCAGCGCCCAAGGTGCCGCGCCAGGCCAGACCGGCGGCCAGGGCCAGGGTCGATACCGTGAACGACAACCCCAACGCCTGCACCAGTTGATCGCGGTTCAATCCCAGCGCCTGCAGGTATGGCACGGCAGGAATCACAAACACACCGGTGGCCGAGGTGATAAGGCCGGTGATCAGCCCGCACACCGGTCCCAGCCAACGCTCGGTCCGGGCCTTGACCTTGAACGTGGGCAGGAACAGTCCGCTCAGTGCATACACCAGCAACGCGGCGCCCAGTGCGCGCACCACCCATTGCCCGCCGTCCATCCCCAGCCACACCGTGCCCAGCCCGGTGCCGAGGAAAATCAGCAGCAACATCGGCCATAGCCGCCGGAGCAACGCACTCAGGTGCCCGCCGAATGCCAATTGCCACAGGTTGGTGACGGTCGAAGGGATGATCAGTAATGCCGCTGCCTGCGCCGGTAGCATAGCCAGGCCGAGCATGCCCATGGCGACGGTGGGCAGGCCCAGGCCGATAACCCCCTTGACCGTACCGGCCAGCAGGAAGGTGCCGATCACCAGCAAGGTAAGGGCGGGGCCGAGGTTCTGGTAAAATGCGAGAAAGGTATTCATGGGCAGAGTGTGCGACTTTTCGATGCGCTCTAAAATTCGCCACATACTGAGGCAGCCTCTTGTTTTGCGTGACCCTGAGGCCAGTCCAGTCACCCGAGCCATCAGCCATGCACTTTGACCTGATCGACCTGCGCCTCTACCTGCACACCCTCGACACCGGCAACATCACCGCCGGCGCGGCCCGCAGCCATTTATCCCTGGCCGCCGCCAGTGCCCGCATCCGGGCGATGGAGGCATCGTTGGGCATCGAGTTTCTCGAGCGTGGGCGTCGCGGCGTCACCCCCACACCGGCGGGCAAGGCCCTGGCCCGTCACGCCCGCCTGTTGTTGCAACAGGCCGAGCACCTGCAACAGGACCTGGCGGAATACGCCAACGGCGTCAAAGGCCAGGTGCGCCTGCTGTGCAACACCACTGCGCTCAGCGAATACCTGCCGGAACTGCTTGCGGACTTTCTGCGCGAACACCCCAACCTCGATATCGACCTGCAGGAATTGCCCAGCCTGCGCATCACCCAGGCCTTGCGCCAGGGCACGGCGGAGTTGGGGATCATCTCCGACGCCGTGGACACCCACGGCTTGCAGACCTTGCCCTTTCGCGACGACCCGCTGGCGCTGATCATGCCGCACGACCATCCCCTGGCGGGCGGCACGGTGAGCTTTGTCGACAGCCTGCAATACGACTACGTGGGTCTGGCCGCCGCCAGCGCCCTCGCGGTGTACCTGGAAGAACAGGCACTGCACGCGGGCTTTCGTGTGCAGACGCGTATCCGCGCCGAGGGTTTTGACGGGCTGATTCGCATGGTGGCCCGCGGCGCCGGCCTGGGCATCGTGCCCCTGGCGGCGCTGGCGCGCTGGCCAGCGCCGCGCCGCTTCATCGCCCAACCGTTGCAGGAAGAGTGGGCTTGCCGAACGCTGCTGTTATGCGCGCGTTCGTTCGAACAATTGCCGGGTTACGCCAGGGCCTTGTTCGATGCCTTGGTCCTGCCCTTGCGGAAAAACCCGTAATACACCGCCGACAGGATCAGCAGGAACGGCACGCCAAACACCAGGGTCATCTTGAACGCTTCGGTGAAGTACGTGGTGATCATCACCGCGCCCATCAGCACCAACCCCAATAACGTGCTGTAGGGAAACAGGCGCAACTGGAACGACAGCTTCGCGCCGCCATGACGCTTGCGATAGCGCCGGAAGAACAGGTGCGTGAGGAAGATCATGAACCAGGTGAAGATCGCGCCAAACATCGAGATCGCCATCATCAGGGTGAACGAACTTTCCGGGTACACCAGGTTCAACAGCATCGCCAGGGCGATGCCCGAGCTGGACAACAGCAAGGCATTGAGCGGAATGCCGCTCTTGCTCAAGGCCCCCATGGACCTGGGCGCAAAGCCGGCGCGGGACAGGCTGAACATCATGCGCGTGGTGATGTAGAGCTGGCTGTTCATCGCCGACAAGGCCGCGATCAGGATCACGAAATTCATCACCCCGGTGGCGCCGGGAATGCCGATGGTCTGCATCACCGTGACGAACGGGCTCTGGGCCTGGCCGGCCTGGTTCCACGGCACGATGGCGAGCATCAGCGCCAGGGTCAGCAGGTAAAACACCACCAGCCGCACGATGGTCGCGCGAAAGGCTTTCTTCACGGCCTGCTCCGGGTCCGCCGCTTCACCGGCGGCCACGGCGATCATCTCGACGCTCAAGTAGCTGAAGATCGACACGATCACGGCAATCCACATGCCGCTCACGCCATGGGGGAAAAACCCGTCGTGGGCCGTGTAGTTCTGCACCCCGTATTGCGGGTTGCCGGAGCCGAACACCACGTACACCGCGAGGATGATGAAGCCGACGATGGCGCTGATCTTGATCGTCGAAAACCAGTATTCGAAGTTGCCGAAAGTCTTGACGCTGATGGCGTTGAGCAGGATCAGCACGCTGGAAAACGACACGATCCACACCCATTCCGGCACGTGGGCGAACCAGTACTTCATGTACATCGCCACCGCCGTGACCTCGGCCCCCACCGCCAGCACAATCGCCGCCCAGTAGGCATAACGCACCAGAAACCCGGCCAGCGGGCTGATGTAGAACTCGGCATAGGCGCCGAAAGAGCCCGAGGTGGAATGGGCCACCGTCATCTCGGCCAGGCAGCCCATCAGCAGCAAGGTGATCAACGCGCCGATCGCGTAGCTCACCAGCACGCTGGGCCCGGCGTAGCCGATGGCATAGGCGCTGCCCATGAACAGCCCGGTGCCGATGGCGCCACCGATGGCGATCATGCTCATCTGGCCGGAAGTGAGCTGGCGCCTCAGGCCCAGTTCGCGGTGGGTGATCTCGGCAAAGCCGTGGTCGGGTGTGCTCACGTGGTGTGCCCCTTTATTATTGTGGTTGTACTGTCTAACCGTTGTCACAGATCCCCTGTGGGAGGGGGCTTGCCCCCGATAGCGGTGGATCAGCAAAAATTTAAGTAACTGACACACCGCCATCGGGGGCAAGCCCCCTCCCACATTTTCTCCGGCGTTTATTCAGGTAACGCTATGTCGGACCTTGAATTGCGGTTGGTCCCAGGTGCAGTTGTCGAGAATCTCACCGAGGATTTCCACCGCGTCCCACACCTCGCTGAAGCTGGTGTACAGCGGCGTAAACCCAAAACGCATGATGCGCGGCTCGCGGTAATCACCGATCACGCCACGTGCGATCAGGGCCTGGATCACCGCATAGCCTTCCGGGTGTTCGAAGCTCACATGGCTGCCACGCCGAGCGTGTTCACGCGGCGTGATGAGCACAAGGTTGTGGGCGGCGCAGCGGCTTTCGACCAACTCGATAAACAGGTCGGTCAGCGCCAGGGATTTGCTGCGCAGGCGGGCCATGTCGGTCTGTTCAAAAACTTCCAGGCCGCATTCCACCATCGCCAGCGACGTGATCGGCTGGGTGCCGCACAGGTAGCGAGCGATGCCGGCGCTCGGCGCATAGCTGGATTCCATGGCGAACTGCCGGGTATGCCCGAACCAGCCCGACAGCGGCTGGTGCACCAGGTCCACCAACGCCGGGTTGACCCACACGAACGCCTGGGAACCGGGGCCGCCGTTGAGGTATTTGTAAGTGCAGCCAATCGCATAGTCAGCACCGGCCCCGTGCAGGTCGATGGGCACCGCGCCGGCCGAATGCGCCAGGTCCCAGATGCTCAGCGCGCCGCATTCATGGCTCAAGGCCGTGAGCGCCTGCATGTCGTACATATAGCCGGTCTTGTAGTTGACGTGGGTGAGCATCACCACCGCCACGTCCGAATCGATGGCCTCGGGCAATTCACCCGGGCTGTTGACCAGGCGCAGGGAATAGCCCTGTTGCAGCAACTCGGCGAGGCCCTGGGCGATATACAAATCGGTGGGGAAGTTGTTCGCTTCGCTGACGATCACCTTGCGCGCCGGCTCACGTTGGCGCTGCACGCTCAAGGCGGCGCTGAGCACCTTGAACAGGTTGATCGAGGTGGTATCGGTGATCACCACCTCACCCTCCCGCGCCCCGATCAGCGGGGCCAGGCGGTTGCCCAGGCGCTGGGACAAGTCGGCCCAGCCGGCGCTGTTCCAACTGCGGATCAAGCCATTGCCCCACTCTTGCGCGATGACCGCCTGCGCCCGCGCCAACGCCGCCACCGGACGCGCACCGAGGGAGTTGCCGTCCAGGTAGATAACGTCCTGCGGCAAGGCGAACTGCTGACGTAGCGGCGCCAGCGGGTCCTGGGTGTCGAGGGCTTGGCAATGGCTGCGAGGGGTCATGGGCTGTCCTGGTTTTTGTCAGTGAGGATGCAGCAAATAATGAACGAAGATTTAAAGAATTTTCGTGCAAAGTGGTGGGTAACAGGCTAATTAAGCTGTAGGAAATTCGAATTTAACCCCTAAATACGCGGATTTATTCTAACCATGATCCTTGACGCCACCGACCTGCGCCTCCTGCATTTCCTGCAACAGGATGGCCGTATCAGCAACCAGGAACTGGCGGAAAAAGTCGCGTTGTCGCCCTCTGCCTGCCTGCGTCGTCTACGCCTGCTGGAGAGCGAAGGGATTATCAGCGGCTACCGTGCGGTGTTGAATGCCGAGCAGTTGGGGATTGAACTGGAGGCCATCGTCCACCTGTCATTGCGCCAGGATGTGGAGGATTGGCATGAGACGTTTATCAAGAAGGTGCAAGGCTGGCCGGAAGTGGCCAGCGCCTACGTGATCACCGGCGCCAGCAACTATGTGCTGCGGGTGCAGGCACGCAACCTCAAGCACTTTTCGGACTTTATCGTGAACCACCTGAACCGCACGGCGGGGGTGATGGATATCCGCTCGGAGATTGTGCTGCAGAAGATCAAGGATCGGGATGAGGTGCTTGATCTGGTGGTACGCAAATAGGAGCAGCGCCATCGGTAAAATGTGGGGGGCAAGCCCCCTCCCACATTTTTGACCGCATTTAGTCTTCGAGGGCGCGAACCCGCTGCATGCGTTTTTGCTCTACCGGCGCTGCGGCGGTTTGCAACTCAAAGTCAAAATCAATCTGCGCAAACCGCCCTTCCACGCCAAACTCCCGCGCCAGTTGCTGATCGTCACTGAAGCGAATCTCGGCAATCAACTCATCCCGCGTCGCGTAGGCAAAATCATCGTGCAGGTACGGGTCATCCGACAGGTTGATCTGGGTGGTCAGGTGCCGATGCCCCGGCGCCGAGATAAAGAAGTGGATATGCGCCGGGCGCTGCCCGTGGCGCCCCAGTTGATCGAGCAACTGCTGGGTCGGCCCGGTCGGCGGGCAGCCGTAGCCCGACGGCACGATGCTGCGAAAGCGGTAGTTGCCCTGGGCGTCGGTCTCGATACGCCGACGCAGGTTGAATTCGGATTGCGTCGGGTCGAACCACGAATACGTACCGCCGGTATTGGCCTGCCACACATCGACAATCGCCCCGGCCAACGGCTTGCCGTCGGTGTCGCGCACCTGCCCGCGCATAAACAGCGGCACCGCGTCGTCCTTGCCATCGTCCAGCCGCGCCTCGTACTTCGACAGCGGCGCGCCGGCCACATACAGCGGGCCTTCGATGGTGCGCGGGGTACCACCGGACTTGCCGGCTTCCTCGTCGGCGGCGTCCATCAGCATATCCAGGTAATGCTCCAGGCCGAGCCCGGCGGCGAGCAGTCCGGCCTCCTGGTGCTTGCCCAGTTCGTTGAGGTAGTTGACCGCCTTCCAGAACTCTTCCGGGGTCACGTCCAGGTCTTCGATGATGTTTACCGTATCGCGCAGGATCCGGTAGATCAGCGCCTTGGCGCGCGGGTTGCCGCCGTCAGTGAGGTTGCCGCTGGCTTCTTCGAGAAACCGTTGGGCGTGGGCAGTCTGGGACAGTCGGATGGACATGGTGCGTTCCTCATCTTGTAGTTATCAGAGTGAAAACCGGCCTAGCGGTCGTCTTCATGGATCGACGAAGGGTGCCGGCACAAGGCATTCACTTCGATGGCCATGTAGGGGTAAAGCGGCAGTTGCATCAGCAGGTCATGCAGTTCTTGCACGCTGTCGACGTCGAACACGCTGTAGTTGGCGTAGAGCCCGGCGATGCGCCATAAGTGGCGCCATTTGCCCTGGTGCTGCAGACGCTGGGCAAAGGCCTTTTCGTCGGCCTTGAGGCTGGCGGCGCGCTCGGGGTGCATGTCGACGGGCAGGTTTACGGTCATTTTTACGTGGAACAACATGGGCGGCGCCTCTTAGTGTTTGTCACGACGGAAGAACGCCAGGCGCTCCTCATCGATGGCCAGGCCCAGGCCCGGCAAGTGGGAGACATGCAGCTGGAAATCGCGGTACAGCGGCGGCTCGGCAAGAATGTCTTCGGTCAGCAACAGCGGGCCGAACAACTCGGTACCCCATGCCAGCCTGTTCAGCGTGAGGAAGGCATGCGCCGACGCCAGGGTGCCGATCCCCCCTTCCAGCATGGTGCCGCCGTACAGGCCGATACCGGCGGCCTCGGCAATCGCGGCGGTGCGCAATACCGCGCGGGGGCCGCCGTTCTTGGCGATCTTCAGGGCGAACACCGAGGCCGCGCCTTCACGGGCCAGGTTGAAGGCCTCTTCGACACACTCGATGGATTCGTCGGCCATGATCGGCGCCGGGCTCGACAGGTTGAGCCGGGCCATGCCGCCACGGTTGTTACGCGAGATCGGCTGTTCGATCAGGTCGATGCCGTGGTCGCCGAGCACCTTGCACGCCCGCAGGGCCACGGCTTCGTCCCAGGCCTGGTTGACGTCGACGCGCACGCTGGCACGTTCGCCCAGGGCCTGTTTGATCGCGATGACATGGGCCAGGTCCTCGCCCACTTCACCGGCACCGATCTTCAATTTGAAGATGCGGTGGCGGCGCAGGTCGAGCATCTTTTCGGCCTCGGCAATGTCCTGGGCGGTATTGCCGCTGGCGAGGGTCCAGGCCACCGGCAGTGCATCGCGCACACGCCCACCGAGCAGTTCGCTGACCGGCAGGTTCAGGCGCTTGCCGAGGGCGTCGAGCAAGGCGCTTTCGATACCGGATTTGGCAAAGGTGTTGCCGCGAATGCTGCGCTCCAGGCGCAACATGGCCGCGTTGATATTGCTGGCGTCCTGGCCAATCAGCAGTGGCGCGAAGTGACGGTCGATGTTGACCTTGATGCTCTCGGGGCTCTCGTTGCCGTAGCTCAGGCCGCCGATGGTGGTGGATTCACCGATGCCTTCGATGCCGTCGGCGCAGCGCACGCGGATGATCACCAGGGTCTGGTTTTGCAGGGTGTGCATCGCCAGCTTGTGCGGGCGAAGGGTGGGAAGGTCGACGATAATGGTCTCGATCGACTCGATGGCGCAAATCGGCATGGCAATACCCGCTGGGTTCTTTATAGATTTACGTCGATTCTGTGCCGCATTCTTACTGGCTTCCAATATAGAATTGGTCTCGATCAATACCCTCAAGGTATGAAAGGAACCGTTATGGAACTGCGTCATCTGCGCTACTTCCAGGTGCTGGGGCAGACCCTCAACTTCACCCGTGCGGCCGAACGCCTGCACATCGCCCAGCCGCCGTTGAGCCGGCAGATCCAGCAATTGGAAGAGGAATTGGGCGTGGTCCTGCTGGAGCGTGGCCGACCGCTGCGGCTGACCGAAGCCGGGCGGTTTTTCTATGAGCACGCCAATGTGTTGCTCGAACAATTGGCCACGGTCTGCGACAACACGCGCCGCATCGGCCAGGGCGAGAAGACCTGGCTGGGCATCGGCTTTGCGCCGTCGACCTTGTATGGCGTGCTGCCGGAATTGATCCGGCGGTTGCGCACCCATGAGGCGTTGGAACTGGAGTTGGGGTTGTCGGAGATGACCACCTTGCAGCAGGTCGAGGCGCTCAAGGCCGGACGTATCGACGTGGGCTTCGGGCGCATTCGTATCGACGACCCGGCCATCGTCCAGCGCGTACTGGTGGAGGATCGGTTGGTCGCCGTGCTGCCCGCCGGCCACCCATTGCTCGATGCACCCGCGACCCTCGCCCAACTGGCCGCCGAGCCGTTTGTGCTCTACCCCGGCAACCCGCGCCCCAGCTATGCCGACCATGTGATCGCACTGTTCGACGCCCACGGCCTGAGCCTCAAGGTGGCGCAGTGGACCAACGAACTGCAGACCGCCATAGGCCTCGTCGGTGCAGGCATGGGCGTGACACTGGTGCCGGCGTCGGTGCAGGTGCTGCATCGCGCGGATATCGGCTACACGCCGGTTGTGGAAGCGACGGCGACCTCGCCGATCATTCTCAGCCGACGGGTGAATGATCAGTCGCCGGGGTTCAGTCATTGCCTGCAGTTGGTTGAAGAACTGATCTGAAATCGCCCAGGCACCGCCCCTCCCACTGGTTGATCTTCATCAGGTTCAAGTACTGCGCATACGCATACGTTGCAGCGTCTGGCTGGGGGATTCATCGAACAGTTTCCGATACTCCGCCGAGAACCGCCCCAGGTGGGTAAAGCCCCAGCCGAAGGCGATCTCGGAGATGGTGCGGATCGATCCATGCTCGAGGATTTCCTGGCGCACCGCACTCAGCCGGTGCTTCTTCAGGTAGGCCATGGGTGACAGGGCAAAGTACTTGCGAAACGCATCGAACAGCTTGAACCGCGACACCCCGGCAGCAGTTTCCAGGTCTTCCAGGTGCAGCGCCTCGCGGGCGTTGTCGTGAATGTACTGGCGCGCACGGATCAGGTAATGGGGCAGTTTCACCCCCAATACGTCGCGCAGTTCTTCCGAGTAGTTGTTCGGCTGGGCGAGGATCAGGCCCTTGATCAATGAGCTTTCCAGGTCACGGGTGAACGCCGCCTGTTCATACAATTCGCTACGGCGCTCCAGCTCCGCGATGAAGTAGCGCGCCATGCGCCACCACGACGCCGACGCCCCCTCCACCGCATCCATCACCGGTTCAAATTGCAGTGGCGCCTCGATCGGCCGTTGCAGCAAGCCCTCCAGCGACTCGCTCATCGCCGCCCGCGTGATCACCACCTGCAACTTGCGGCAGTCACCGGAAATCGCCAGCACCTGATGCTCGTTGGGCGCGATGATCACGCCCTGGTCGCGGTTGGAACTCAGGCGTTGGCCGTTCTTGCTCAGCTCCTGCTCCCCCACCAACGGCAGCGTGAGGCTGTAGCTGCTGAAGTGCTCGGCGTCTTCGATATCGATGGTCACGTCGGTGCCGTACTCGATCACCCCCAGGGTGGTGGCCCGGGACTTGAACACGTTGGCACTGTGATGAAAGCGCAGGCGCTCGGGCGTGCTCGTCACCAGGCGGTGCGGTCCGCAAATGCCGGACATCCAGCTGCGGGCGCCTTCGAGGTCGAAGCGTTGGACATGGATATCGCGTGTAGGACTATTCATCAGTGTGCACCCACGGCGGTCAGGCGGTTGCGCGCTCTGGCGGCGCGTCGTTGTGGTTCCACAGCAAGTTCTACGCCACGCCGACCCGATTGCAACCGAGTGGATAGCAACGGCCGACTATGTGGATAAACCACAGGTTTTGCCGCCCCTGGCCGCACCGGACAGTGGCGCGTTGCGTCACCGCCCCGCACCGCCGTGGGTATTTGCTGCCCAACTTTGCGGCCCACCTTCCCCCATTAAGCGGATAGCCCGCCACCTTGTCGCAGCCTCCTAATGGCTCACCTGTTCAGCCATTATCAAAAGGTGCCTCCCATGAGTGGTGCAAGAAGCGTCGAGCAATGGAAAAGCTTTATCGAGAGCTGCCTGGATTTTCGCCCGGCAGACGCCGTGTTCCGCATCGCCCGCGACATGTTCACCGAGCCGGAACTGTTCGATCTTGAGATGGAGTTGATCTTCGAGAAGAACTGGATCTACGCCTGCCATGAAAGCGAACTGGCCAATAACCACGACTTCGTGACGATGCGCGCCGGGCGCCAGCCGATGATCATTACCCGTGATGGCGAGGGCCGGCTCAATGCGCTGGTCAACGCCTGCCAGCATCGCGGCACCACCCTCACCCGGGTCGGCAAAGGCAACCAGTCCACCTTCACCTGTCCGTTCCACGCCTGGTGCTACAAGAGCGATGGCCGGCTGGTGAAGGTCAAGGCGCCGGGGGAATATCCGGAAAGTTTCGACAAGGCAACACGCGGCCTGAAAAAGGCCCGCATCGAGAGCTACAAGGGTTTTGTCTTCATCAGCCTGGACGTGAATGGCCGTGACAGCCTGGACGACTTCCTCGGCGATGCCAAAGTGTTCTTCGACATGATGGTCGCGCAGTCGGCCACCGGTGAGTTGGAGGTGCTGCCGGGCAAGTCGGCCTACACCTACGACGGCAACTGGAAACTGCAAAACGAAAACGGCCTGGACGGGTATCACGTCAGCACCGTGCACTACAACTACGTGGCCACGGTGCAGCATCGCCAGCAGGTGAATACCGAGAACGGCAGCGGGTCCGCCAGCACCCTGGACTACAGCAAGCTCGGCGCCGGCGACGCCAACACCGATGACGGCTGGTTCGCCTTCAACAATGGCCACAGCGTGCTGTTCAGCGACATGCCCAACCCCAGCGTGCGCTCCGGCTACGCCACCATCATGCCGCGCCTGGTGCAAGAGCACGGCCAGCAGAAGGCCGAGTGGATGATGCACCGCCTGCGCAACCTGAATATCTACCCGAGCCTGTTCTTCCTCGACCAGATCAGCTCGCAGCTGCGCATCATCCGCCCGGTGGCGTGGAACAAGACCGAGATCATCAGCCAGTGCCTGGGGGTGAAAGGCGAATCCGATGCCGACCGCGAAAACCGTATTCGCCAGTTCGAGGACTTCTTCAACGTCTCGGGCATGGGCACACCGGACGACCTGGTGGAGTTCCGCGAAGCCCAACGTGGTTTCCAGGGCCGCCTGGAACGCTGGAGCGATATTTCACGCGGCAGCCATCGCTGGGAAACCGGGCCGACGCCGAACAGCGAAGCCATCGGCATTCAACCGGCCATGACCGGCACCGAGTTCACCCATGAAGGCCTGTACGTCAACCAGCACCGCAACTGGCAGCAGTTCCTGCTCAAGGGTCTGGACCAACAAGCGCTGACACTGCGGGAGGTGAAGTGATGAATGCGCCATTGCAGTACCGGATCGAGCAGTTTTTCTACCGCAAGTCCGAGCTGTGCGACGCCCAGGACTGGGACGCCTATGTGCAATTGTTCGACCCGCACAGCGAATTCCACCTGCCGCAATGGGACTCGGAGCACGTCTACACCCGCGACCCCAAGCGCGAGATGTCGCTGATCTACTACGCCAATCGTTCGGGCCTGGAAGACCGCGTGTTTCGCCTGCGCACCGGCAAGGCAGCATCCGCTACACCGATGCCGCGCACCTTGCACCTGATCAACAACGTACGCATTGCCGAGCAGGCGGACGGCACGCTGGAGGTCCGGTTGAACTGGCACACGCTGTTCTATCGGCTGGCCACATCGGAGCAGTTCTACGGGCATGCCACCTATCGCCTCAAGCCCCATGGCGACAGTTGGCTGATCACTCGCAAGCATGCGCTGCTGCTTAACGACACCATCAATTCGGTGCTGGATTTCTATCACCTTTGAAGCACATCACATCTTGTGGCGAGGGAGCTTGCTCCCTCACCACAGGTGATGTGCCAGCCCTACACGCGTGGAGTTTCCGTGAATGAATCACAAAGTGGCCTTCAGTTTTGCCGACGGCAAGACCCTGTTTTTCCCGGTGGGCGCAAATGAAATCCTGTTGGATGCGGCACTGCGCAATGGCATCAAGATCCCCCTGGACTGCCGCGAAGGCGTATGCGGCACCTGCCAGGGCCGGTGTGAGTCAGGTGACTACACCCAGGACTATGTGGACGAGGAAGCCCTCTCCAGCCTCGACCTGCAACAGCGCAAGATGCTTAGTTGCCAGACCCGGGTGAAGTCCGACGCGGCGTTCTACTTCGACTTCGATTCGAGCCTGTGCAATGCGCCGGGGCCGGTGCAGGTGCGTGGCACGGTAAGCGAGGTGCAGCAGGTGTCGGCCAGTACGGCGATCTTGACGGTGCGGTTGGACACGGCGCTGGATTTCCTGCCGGGCCAATATGCGCGCATCTCGGTACCCGGCACCGACTGTTGGCGTGCCTACTCGTTCGCCAACCTGCCGGGCAACCGGCTGCAATTCCTGATCCGCCTGCTGCCGGATGGGGTGATGAGCAATTACCTGCGGGAACATTGCCACGTCGGCGATGGGTTGCTGATGGAGGCGCCGCTGGGTGCGTTCTACCTGCGCCATGTCAGCAAACCGCTGGTGCTGGTGGCCGGCGGCACCGGATTGTCGGCGTTACTGGGCATGCTCGATGAACTGGCCGCCACGGGCTGCGAGCAGCCGGTGCACCTGTACTACGGCGTGCGCGGGGCCGAGGATTTATGTGAAGCGCAGCGTATCCATCAATACGCCTCGACAATCCGCGGCTTTCGCTACACCGAAGTGCTGAGCGCACCGTCACCTGAATGGCCCGGCAAGCGCGGCTACCTCACCGAGCATTTCGACCTGGCCGAATTGTGCGACGGATTGGCGGATATGTACGTGTGCGGCCCTCCGCCAATGGTCGAATCCATCCAACAATGGCTGGCGGATCAGGCACTTGATGGCGTTCAGCTGTATTACGAAAAGTTTACGCAGAGTAATATCTGACTCCTCAGCACTTCTGAGGGGTTCTACCCCGAGAAAAACAAGTAGAAGGGAATGTTAATGGCGGATGACATGGTTAACCCGGTAGGCCTCAAGCGTGGCCTTAAGAACCGGCATATTCAGTTGATCGCCTTGGGCGGGGCGATAGGCACGGGGCTGTTCCTCGGTTCGGCCGGGGTACTCAAGTCGGCGGGGCCGTCGATGATCCTGGGCTACGCGATCGCCGGTTTCATCGCGTTCCTGATCATGCGCCAGCTCGGCGAGATGATCGTCGAAGAACCGGTGGCCGGCTCGTTCAGCCACTTCGCGCACAAATACTGGGGCGGTTACGCGGGCTTCCTGGCCGGCTGGAACTACTGGGTGCTCTACGTGCTGGTGGGCATGGCCGAGCTGACTGCGGTGGGCAAGTACATCCAGTTCTGGTGGCCGCAGATCCCGACCTGGGTCAGCGCACTGGTGTTCTTTGTCGCGGTGAACCTGATCAACACTCTTAACGTAAAGTTCTTCGGTGAAGCCGAGTTCTGGTTTGCGATCATCAAGGTGGTGGCGATTGTCGGCATGATCGTGCTCGGCTGCTACCTGCTGTTCAGCGGCACCGGCGGCCCGCAAGCGTCGGTCAGCAACCTGTGGAGCCACGGCGGATTCTTCCCGAATGGCGGCATGGGGCTGTTGATGTCCATGGCCTTCATCATGTTCTCGTTCGGCGGCCTGGAGCTGGTGGGTATCACCGCTGCCGAGGCCAGCGAGCCACGCAAGGTGATCCCCAAGGCGATCAACCAGGTGGTGTACCGGATCCTGATTTTCTACGTCGGCGCATTGACCGTGCTGCTGTCGCTGTACCCATGGGATCAACTGCTGCAAACCCTCGGCGCGTCGGGCGATGCCTACAGCGGCAGCCCATTTGTGCAGATCTTCTCGCTGATCGGCAACGACACCGCCGCCCACATCCTCAACTTCGTGGTGCTGACCGCGGCGCTGTCGGTGTACAACAGCGGCGTGTACTGCAACAGCCGCATGCTGTTCGGCCTGGCCGAGCAAGGCGATGCGCCGAAAGCGCTGATGAAGCTCAACAAGCAAGGCGTACCGCTGCGGGCCCTGGCGATCTCGGCGCTGGTGACGATGCTGTGCGTGGTGGTCAACTACGTGGCACCGCAAAGTGCCCTGGAGCTGCTGTTCGCGCTGGTGGTTGCCTCGCTGATGATCAACTGGGCGCTGATCAGCATCACCCATATCAAGTTCCGCAAGGCCATGGGCGAGCAAGGCGTGACGCCGTCGTTCAAGACCTTCTGGTTCCCGTTCAGCAACTACCTGTGCCTGGCGTTCATGCTGATGATCATCAGCGTGATGCTGGCGATCCCGGGGATTCGCGAGTCGGTGTATGCGATGCCGGTTTGGGTGGGGGTTATCTATGTGGCCTACCGGTTGCGAGTGAGTAAGACGAAAGCGGTTGCCGCTGCGCAGTAATATCCATGTGGGAGGGGGCTTGCCCCCGATAGCAGTGTGTCAGTCACTTATGTGTCCACTGACCCTCCGCCATCGGGGGCAAGCCCCCTCCCACATTTGATTGCGTTTACAGCGTGGAGCGCACTCGCCACAGCTCGGGGAACAGCACGGTGTCGAGCATCTTGCGCAGGTAACCCACGCCCTCGGTGCCGCCGGTGCCGGGCTGGAAGCCGATAATCCGCTCCACTGTGGTCACATGCCGGAAGCGCCATTGGCGGAACGAATCCTCCAGGTCGATAAACTTCTCGGCCAACTGGTACAAGTCCCAATACCGGCTCGGATCGCGATACACCTCGCGCCACGCCGCCTCCACCGACTCATCGTGCACGGTCGCCGCCGTCGGGTCGCGCTCGGCACGCTTGGGGTCAATCGCCAGCCCCGCCTTGACCATCAGGTTGATCGCCTCGTCATACAGCGACGGCGTGGCAATCGCCACCTGCAACGCCTGCAACAACTCGGGCCGATGGGCATGGGGGCGCAACAGCGCCGGGCTCTTGTTGCCGAGGATAAATTCGATCTCGCGGTACTGGAACGACTGGAACCCGGAGGACTGCCCCAGGAACGGGCGAATCGCCTTGTATTCCGACGGCGTCATGGTCGCCAGCACAGCCCAGGCGTGCACCAGTTGATCGAAGATCCGCGACACCCGCGCCAGCATCTTGAATGCCGGCGGCAACTCGCCCAGGCGCACGTGTTCGCGGGCGGCCTTGAGTTCGTGGAGCATCAACTTCATCCACAGCTCGGAGGTCTGGTGCTGGATGATGAAGAGCATTTCGTTATGGTCCGGCGACAGCGGGTGCTGGGCGCTGAGCACTTTGCCCAGGTCCAGGTAGTCGCCGTAGCTCATGGACTCGGAAAAATTCAGTTCGGCGTTATGCCATTCTTCCGGTGGCTGGTAGTCGGCAGAGAAAGGACATTGGCTCATCGCGTGGGCTCCTTGAGCGGGCGGAGAATGGCACGGACCGGGCTGGCGTCCAGGTTGGCGAAACGCAGCGGCAGGGCGATCAGTTCGTAGTCGCCCTCCGGTACGTCGTCGAGCACGATGCCTTCGAGAATCGCCATGCCATGCCGCGCCACGGCGTTGTGGGCATCCATGGTCTTGGACTGTTGCGGGTCCAGGGAGGGCGTGTCGATCCCGATCAGGCGCACACCCAGGCTGGCCAGCAGTTCAATGGTCTGCGGGGCGATGGCGGTGAAGTTCGCATCCCATTCGGTCAGCGGTGCTTGTGGATAAGTACGCAACAGCACGCGCTCCGGCAGGTTATCCACACGCCCTTGCAACTGATGGGGCTGGACCAGCGCACCGCTGTCCAGGCAATGCAGCACCCGGCACGGGCCCATGTACACCTCCAGCGGCACCTCGCCAATCGGCGCTCCGTCGGCGCTGTAATGCAGCGGCGCATCCACATGGGCGCCGGTGTGCGGCGACAGGGTAATGCGTCCGACATTCACCGGGCACTCCGGGCCGAACTGCCACACACGCTCTTCCTGGAACGGCGTATCGCCCGGCCAGGTCGGGGTTGCCGTGCTCAAGGGCGGGCTGATGTCCCACCACGTCTTTATTGAGGTCATTTGAAGGCTCTCGGCGGTTACTGGGGTGAATGATACGAGGGCCAGACGTGAATTTTCTTGCGAATTCGTGCGCCGCGACTGACTTCTTTCGCACTTACTGCGAGGAAACGACGGATTCACGCTCAAAAGTGTCGGCTGACCTGGCGCCATCGGGGGCAAGCCCCCTCCCACACTGATTCGCGATGCCCCGACAATCGTGTTCGCCTGCGCTTCTGGGCATCCCGATGTCGAGTTCAGACCACTGGCGCAACGTCCCAGGCCTTAGGGTGCATCTTTCCATTCCCTGCCTCGGAGTCATCATGTCCAAGCCCATCACCGTACTGCGCGACACCCACCCCCTGCCGGTCCTGGATGCCTGCAAATGGGAAAAGCTCGAAGGCGACCCGCACACCGTCAACCTCAACGCCTACACCAGCGAAGACGGCAGCAAGATCATGGGCACCTGGATCTGCACGCCGGGCAAGTGGTATGTCGAATACGTGAAATGGGAATACTGCCATTTCCAGGAAGGCTACTGCGTGATCACGCCAGAGGGGATGGAACCGATTCACTTGCGGGCTGGGGATATCTTTGTGGTGGAGCCAGGGATGAAGGGGACGTGGGAAGTGGTCGAGACGGTACGTAAGTATTTTGTGTTTGCTTGAGCCACCTCTTCCAGTGAACTGCTTTTTTGTGGTGAGCGGGGCAAGCCCGCTCACCACCGTCAGTTTATTTGGGTTTGCGATAGCTGTTGATGATCGCCGAAAAGTCCTTGCCCCCTTCGCCGCGCTGACTCATCGATTGATACAACTGCTGGGCCACCGCACCGAGGATCACCGGTTGCTTGGCTTGGCGTGCCGCTTCCGTGGCCAGCCCCAGGTCCTTGAGCATCAAATCGGCGCCGAACCCGCCGGTATAGCCACGGGACGACGGCGCGGTTTCGATCACGCCCGGCCATGGGTTATAGGTGTCGGAACTCCAGCAGCGCCCGGTGGAGCTGTTGATGATCCCGGCCAGCACCTGGGTGTCGATGCCCAGCGCGTCGCCCAAGGCCATGGCTTCGCTGACGCCGACCATGCTGATGCCGAGCAGCAGGTTGTTACAGATCTTGGCGATTTGCCCGGTGCCCACATCGCCGCAGTGCACGATGTTGCGGCCCATCTGTGCCAGCACCGGTTGCAGGGTGGCGAACAGTTCCGGGGTGGCGCCGACCATGAAGGTCAGGGTCCCGGCCTGCGCCCCGCCGGTGCCGCCGGAGACCGGTGCGTCGGCCATCACCACGCCTTGCTTGGCGGCAGCAGCGGCGACGTCGCGCGCGGTCTGTGGGTCGATGGTGCTGCAATCCACCGCGGGCACGCCGTTGCCGATCCCCGCCAGTACACCGTCTTCATTCAGCCAGACACTGCGCACATGGGCGGCGGCGGGCAGCATGGTGATCACCAGCTCGGCGCCTTGGGCAGCGTCACGCGGCGAGTCGCTGATGCTGCCGCCCAATTCGGCGAGTTCCTTGAGCACCGTCTGGTTCAGGTCGAACAGGTTCAGCCCATGGCCGGCCTTGATCAGGTTGCGGGCCATCGGTGCGCCCATGTTACCCAAGCCGATAAATGCAATCTTCATGGTCGTCTCCCGAATCAGCGCAGGTTGATGGTGGTGTTGACGCCATCGTTGACCGTGTCGTCGTCGAACCAGCGGCTGGTGACGGTCTTGGTCTGGGTGTAGAACTGCACCACTTGCTTGCCGTACGGGCCGAGGTCGCCGAGCTTGGAGCCACGGGAACCGGTGAAGCTGAAGAACGGCACCGGCACCGGGATCGGGATGTTGATACCGACCTGGCCCACATCGATTTCGCTCTGGAATTTACGCGCCGCCGCCCCGCTCTGGGTGAACAGGCCGGTGCCGTTACCGAACGGGTTGGCGTTGACCAGCGCAATGGCCTGGTCGAGGGTGTCGACTTCCAGCACCACCAGCACCGGGCCGAAGATTTCCTGGGTGTAGATCTGCATATCGGTGGTCACGCCCGAGAACAGGGTCGGGCCGACGAAGTTACCGTGCTCGAAACCCGGCACCTTGATGTCGCGGCCGTCCAGCTCGAGCTTGGCGCCTTCTTTCACGCCGCTTTCAATCAGCTCCAGGATGCGGGCCTTGGCGCGCTTGGAGATCACCGGGCCGACATCCGTGCCCGCTTCGCTGCCGGCGTTGACCTTGAGCTTTTGCGCCAGCGCTTTCAGATCCGGCAGCCATTGCTTGGCCGCCCCCACCAGCACCACCACCGAGGTGGCCATGCAACGCTGGCCCGCCGCGCCGAAACCGGCACCGACCAGGGCATTGAGGGTGTGTTCACGGTTGGCATCCGGCAGTACCACGGCGTGGTTCTTGGCGCCCATCATCGATTGCACGCGCTTGCCGTGCTTGCCGGCCAGGTCGTAGACATGAGTGCCGACGGCAGTCGAACCGACGAAGGACACCGCCTTGATGTCTTTATGGGTGCACAGCGCATCCACCACATCCTTGCCGCCGTGCACCACGTTGAGCACACCCGCCGGTACGCCGGCTTCCAGCGCCAGCTCCACCAGCAGCAGGGTCGACAGTGGGTCCTGTTCGGACGGCTTGAGAACGAAGGTGTTACCGCAGGCGATGGCCATGGGGAACATCCACAGCGGAATCATCGCCGGGAAGTTGAACGGGGTAATGCCGGCACACACGCCGATGGGTTGGCGCAGGGTGTAGGTATCGACGCCACCGGCGACGTTCTCGGCGAACTCACCCATTTGCAGGGTGCCGATGGAACAGGCGTGCTCCACCACTTCCAGGCCACGGAAAATATCGCCCTCGGCATCGGCAATGGTCTTGCCCTGCTCGGCGCTGAGGACCACCGCGATACGCTTGGAGTGTTCGCGGATCAGGGCTTGCAGCTTGAGCATGATGCGCATGCGCGCGCCGATCGGCGTCAGCTTCCAGGTCTGGAAGGCTTGATGGGCGGCGTCGATGGCGGCATTGACTTCATCGGCCGTGGCGAACGGGACTTTGGCCAGCACTTGCTGGGTGGCCGGGTTGACGATGTCTTGCCAATGGGTGGTCCTGGACTCGACCCACTCACCGTTGATGAGCAACTTGACCTGTTGCACGGAAATATCGGCAGATGCGTTCATGTGGTCTCCAACTCTTATATTTATACAGAGACAAGGCGCTTGAATCGCCTTGAAGAATGAGGCGTTCGGACTGTTTTTGGAGTATAGATGTGCAAATCTCTAATAAGAACGCACATAAAAGCCGGTCCAATATGCAAAAAAACATCACATCACTGGGCTCCCTGAATTGGGACGACCTGAAGTTTTTCCTCGAAGTGGCCCGCACCCGCAAGGCCAGCGTCGCCGCCAAACGCCTGGCGGTGGACTACACCACCGTGTCGCGGCGCATCAGCTCATTGGAAGTGTCCCTCGGTACGCTGCTGTTCGAAAAATCCCGGACCAACGGCTTCGTCCTGACCCCCGAAGGCCAGCGTTTGCTGGGCTACGCCGAGTCCATCGAAAGCACCCTGCACATGGCCTGCGAACAGGTGTCCGGCTCCGGCGTGGCGCTGTCCGGCCATGTGCGCATGGGCTGCACCGAAGGCTTCGGCAGCTTCTTCGTCACCCCGCAGTTGAGCCACTTCGTCGACACCTACCCCGCCATCTCGGTCGACATCCTGCCCCTGCCCCACTTCATCAGCCTGTCCAAGCGCGAAGCCGACATCGTCATCGCCCTGGAACGCCCGGAACACGGGCCCTACGTGTGCTGCAAACTGTGCGACTACAAACTGCAGCTGTACGCGACCCAGGAATACCTCGACCAACACCCGCCTATCCACAAACCGGCAGATTTGGCCGAGCATCCGTTTATCAGCTATGTGGATGATCTGGCCTTCAGCTCGGAGCTGCTGTACCTGGCCAACGTCGTGCCCGGCGCCAGCGCCAGCCTGCGCAGTACCAGCGTGATTGCGCAGTACGTGGCGGCGCAGCAAGGGCGGTCGATGGCGATCTTGCCGTGCTTTCTGGCGGCGCAGGATCCACGGTTGCTGCCGGTACTGGGGGAGCAGATTGCGATCACTCGCCAGTTTTGGATGTATTGCCGGGAGGATCTGAGGAAGTTGAAGCGGATTACGTTGTTGTGGGATTACATCCGCGAGGTGACGGAGCAGAACCAGGGGTTGTTGATGGGGGAGACAAGGGAGATGCGGTTTGCGGATTAAGGGCCAGCAACGACAATTCCCCTTAAATTGCAGGAGGCTCCCAGAGAATCTCCGGCCAACTAAGCGAACACCGTTCGAATGTGGGAGGTGGCAAGCCCTCTCCCACATTTTGATTGGATTTCAGATTGAAATCGGACTGCCGGCTCAGTCCGCGATCACCACAATCGACACCCGCCGATTCTCGGTACGCCCTGCCGCCGTGTCGTTGGCGGCCACCGGTTTACTGCTGCCCAGACCACGCAACTGAATGTTTTCCTCTTTCATGCCCACGCCCTGCAGCACCGTGGCCACACTTTTCGCGCGGCGCAGGGACAGTTGCTGGTTGTAGGTTTCCTTGCCCGAGCCGTCGGTGTGGCCATCGACGCGTACGCGCTCGATGCCTACACCCAGCAGGGCCTTGCCGATGCGCTGGACGATGTCGGTGCTGGGTTGGTTAAGGGTTTCGACGTCACTGCCAAACAGCACTTTGCCGGACAGGCCGAACGCCCAGCCGTCATCGGTAAGCTCGAAGCCCTGTTGCTTGAGGACGGCGACTTGCGCCGGGGTCAGGCCTTTGGAAGGCGCCGTCTGGCAACCGCCCAGGGCGAGCAGCGCCACCAGCAGGGTGATAAACATAAAACGCGCGGTCGAGAACAAGGAATCAACTCCTGTGTTGAACGTTGACGACGGGGCTCTCCGGCTCCGCCGTTTGCTGGCCCCCCGAGGACAAACGCTTGGCCTGGTACATCGCCGCATCAGCGGCATTGAGCAAGGTGCCGGGTGTGACGCCATGTTCGGGGTAGATGGCGATCCCGATACTGAGGGAGGTCAATACCTGGGTGCTGCCGGGCACGGCAATCGGCATGTCCATGCTGGCGATGATTTTTTCGGCGATGCGCTGGGCGTCTTCGACCTTGTGCAGCGGCGCCAGCAGGATGGCGAACTCGTCACCGCCCAGGCGCGCTACCAGGTCATCTTCACGCAATTGCGCACGCACCCGTTCGGCGACGGCCACCAGCACGGCATCACCGGCGGCATGGCCGAAGCTGTCATTGATCTCTTTGAACCGGTCACTGTCGAGGTACAGCACGGCCACCTGTTCCTTGGCCTTGGCGGCGCTGCGCAGCGCGCGAATCAGGCGGCCTTCGAAGTACGCGCGGTTGGGCAGACCGGTAAGGCTGTCGTGGTTGGCCTTGTGGGCGAGGGTTTCGTTTTCGCTTTGCAGATGGTTTTGCCAGGCTTCCATCTCGCCGAGCAGGGCATTGAAGTCGCTGCCCAGGCTATCGAGTTCGGCGATGCGGGCCGGCGGCACGCGGCGGTCGAAGTCACGCTCGCTGCGGGCGGCGTGGGCCACGGCGGCGAGGCTTTGCAGCGGCTCCGTAATGCCGCGCAACAGACGCCGCGCCAAGTGTAGGGCGACCCAGGCACTGAGGACGGTGCAGATCAGGATCCCCGCCAGGCCGCTGAGCAGGAAGCGCAGCAGGCTACCGCCGTGGCCGGTCAGGTGAATGCTGCCGATGGTGCGCCCCTGGTGGAGGATCGGTTGGCTGATGGGCTGTTCGAGCAGGGTATGCGCCAGCGCCAGTTCAACCCGGGAGAGCATGCCGGTTTCCGGGCGTTCCCAGTGCGCCAACAGCCGGCCACTGCTATCGAACACGTCAGCCTGGGCGACTTCTTCGGTGGAGGCAATCAGGCTGAGGGCTTCGGTGGCGGCGCTGCGGTCGTTGAACACCACGGCCGCTTCCACGGTGTAGTTGATGGAACGGGCGATCAGGTGCAGGTTGTGTTCGGCGTAGACCCGCAGCGCCAACACGCCGAGCAGGGTCAGGGAGACACTGGCCAGCGTCACCGCCACCAGCGCCAGGATCATGTGCCCCCGGCCGATGACGGAACGCAGGGTAGGTCGTACGTTCGCCGCTTTCATGTGGTGGGCGCCCGGCGCCGGGACAGTTGCAACACGCTGGGATGAATGCGCACGCCGCTGCGCGCCACCGAGTCGAGGTTGACCTCAAACGACACTTGCTCATCGCCCACCCGCAGGCAGAACAGGCTGCCCACGGTGCATTGGTCGCCGCCTTCACTGATGCTGAGCACCGGGTGGCCGATCAACGAGGCAAACAGGCGGCTGCGTTCGTCATTGCTGAGTTTGCCGATGTACACGGCGTCGCAGGCGTTGACGATATCGGGATGGTCGGCCAGCAGGCGCCGCACCACGACCGGACGGCCGGTGGCCTGGATGGTGCCTTTGATCAGGTCGTCGGTGTATTGGGTCGGGCCGACGATGCACAGGCGCAGTTGCGCAGGCTCTACTGGCCAACGGGCATAGCTGAGGATACCGAGTACCACCTGGGTGACCGCCTGGGCGCGCTGGTCAGCCGGGCCTGGGGCCTCGGCAAATACCCGGGGCGCCAGCAGGCATAGAATCGCCACCAGCAGCAAGCGTCTCCAGCTCGAACTAAGCTCTGTGGGCGAGACAGCCAGGTTCATGCAACGATTCTCTCAGGTGTTTTCGGGGTGATGCCGCAACGATAGCACAGCGTCAGATATTTCTGACTCCTGACCCAACTCCAGCATCAACCCACTCAAGCGTTTGACCTTGCGGCGCACGGCCTCTTCAAACACCCCGCCCCGGGGTTCGATCAGGCTGAACCAGCGCTTGGCGCGGGTGATGCCGGTGTAGATCAACTCTTTGGTGAGCACCGGGTTCAGCGCGTCCGGCAGGATCAATGCGGTGTGGGTGAACTCCGAGCCCTGGGATTTGTGCACGGTCATGGCGTACACGGTTTCCACATCATTGAGACGGCTGGGCAGGACAAAGCGCACGCCACCCTGGCCATCGTTACGTGGGAAAGCCACCCGCAGCACCTGGGGGCCGCCGTCGCTTTCAGGCAGTTTGAGGGCAATGCCGATATCGCCGTTCATCAAGCCCAGGCCGTAGTCGTTGCGCGTCATCAACACCGGACGGCCTTCGTACCATTGCTCATCCCCCTCGATCAGCCGCACTTTGCGCAAGGCGGCCGTGATGCGCAGGTTCAGCCCTTCCACCCCCCAAGGCCCCTTGCGCACGGCGCAGAGCAGTTGGAACGCATCGAAGGCTTGCAGCAGTTGCTGGGCCCAGTGGGTCCAGGCGAGGTCATCGCGCGGGGTGTCGACGGTGGGGCGCGCGCTGTGCAGCAGGTTGAGGTAATAGCGATAACCCTGGGCGCCGTCGCCCTGCCCGTCCAGCACCAGGCGCTCCAGGGCGTGGTCGTGCTCACCTTTGAGGCTGACGCAGAACAGGTCGCTGTGGCTGCGCGCGGCCAGCAGCTTGCGCGCCTCGTCGGCGTTTTGCTGGTTGACCCAGCGCGCCAGTTGGCCGATGCCGCTGCCTTCGCCGAAACGCCGCGAGTAGCGCAGCATCACCACTTGCTGAGCCAAGGGATGGCTGCCATCGAGGTCTTCGTGCAGGCCACTGGCGCTGAGGTCTTCGCCGCTGACGGTTTGCAGCCATTGGCGGGTGTCGGGGCTGTACCAGCCGGCTTCGGCATCGCGGCACAAATCACCGAGTACGGCGCCGGCCTCCACCGAGGCGAGTTGGTCCTTGTCGCCCAGCAGCACCAGGCGGGCATGGGGCGGTAACGCATCCAGCAGGTTAGCCATCATTTCCAGGTCGATCATCGAGGCTTCGTCCACCACCAGTACATCCAGAGGCAACGGGTTGCCAAGGTGATGGCGGAAGTGCCGAGTGCCCGGGCGACTGCCCAGCAAGCGGTGGACCGTGGTGACCTGGGTCGGGATCTTTTCCTTCACGCTTTGCGGCACTGTCAGCGACAGCACTTGCTGGCTGATGGATTCGGTCAAGCGCGCGGCGGCCTTACCGGTCGGCGCGGCCAAGCGGATGCGCAGTGGGCTGCCGGACTCAACGGCCGGCGCCTGCAACAGCGCGAGCAGGCGTACCACGGTGGTGGTCTTGCCGGTGCCGGGGCCGCCGGTGACGATGCTGAATGCACCGCGGGTGGCCAGGGCGCAGGCGAGTTTCTGCCAGTCGATCACGCCATCGGGCGCCGGTTGGTCAAACAAGCCATTCAAGCGCTGGGGCAAATCGGCGGCGACGCTTTCCTGGGTGGCAAGACGCAGGCGCAAGGCGCTGTCGATACGTCGTTCGTAAGTCCAGTAACGGCGCAGGTACAGGCGTTTGCCCGACAGTACCAAGGGACGACTGTGTGCCGATTCGCTGCCGTCCAGCGCCAGGGCGACCAACGGGCTGGCGGCCAGGGCGTGGCACCAGCGGGCGCCATCAAGGCCGTCGAGCAACTGCGACGGCAGCAGCATGGCGCCGCTTTGCAGGTCGCCTTCGGGCGGCAGGGACAGGGCAAAATCCGGCGCGTTGAGGGTTTCGAACAGGTCCAGGCACACATGGCCGTGGCCGAGTTGATGGCTGGTCAGCGCCGCCGCCAGTAGCACCAAGGGGTCGGCGTGTGGATCGAGCTCGTGCAGGAAGCCTACGAACGCCTTGTCCAACGCCCGCAGCCACCCCCGGTCAACCCAACGCTCCAGCAGGCTCACCAGGTCGGCGGCGCGGCTCAAGGGCGCTAACGCCTCAAGCGGTAACGGCGACAGGCTCATAACAACACTCCTTGTTCCCAGGCAGGCTCAGCCTTGGGCGGGATGGGCTTGCCCTGGAACAGCAGGTCCAGGCCCTCGATCAGGTCCCGTGGCGGCCGGGTGAAAAACGCCCCTCGGCTGACAGCCTGGGTGCCGCGCAGGAACAGGTACAGCGCGCCGCCGACATGACGGTCGTAGTCATAGTCCGGCAGGCGCGCCTTGAGTTGGCGATGCAGGGCGAGCAGGTAAAGCACGTATTGCAGGTCGTACCGATGTTCGAGGATCGACTGTTCCATGGCGTCCTGGGTGTAGGCCGAATCGTCGGGACCGAGCCAGTTGGATTTGTAGTCGGCCACGTAGTAGCGGCCGTCATGTTCGAAGGTAAGGTCGATAAAACCCTTGAACATGCCGTTGAGCAGCACTGCTTCGGCGGCGACGCGGGACACACCGTTGTGGGTGTACTGGCACACCAGCTTGTCGAGGGCGAGCACGTCGACTTTATGGCTGGCGAACCAGAACTCCATTTCAATCTGGTAGTGCTGCAGGTTGCTCAGGGCGACCTGGTCGTTATCCACCGGCAGCGGCGTGTGCAGCAGATGGCCCAGCCAGTCGCTGAGGGTGACGATCCAGCCTTCCCAGTTGCGGCGATTGCAGCGCGCGCCTACGGCTTGTTCGATCGCTTGCGAGGTCACGTTGAAGCCTTCTTCCCCGGCCCACTCCAGCAGGCCGTGAAGGAAGGTGCCGGGGTTCGGACCGCGTGGGAAACGGTGAATGTCTGCGCCGGACGCTGCCACTTCACGCGGTGCGTCGGGATCGAGGCGTTCGTCATCGAACAGCTTTTGCGCCTGTGGGCTTTCGGGCGCTTCAAGGTGGGCGACGCTCATGCTGTCGCCAATGCGCAAGGCACTGTAGGACGCGATCCACCAGTTCTCGGCGGCCTTGCGCTTAGGTAACAAGGGCGCGAGCAAGTGGGCAGTGTTGCGCGGCGGGTGGAACAGGATGTCCTGGGCGTCGGGCACTGGGGCGTAGTGGATGGCCGGGCAGCCGTCCTGCAGATCCAACAGCCAACGCGCGAGGCCGGCGGATTCACTCAACGACGCACCGGCGCCGAGCAGGTAACCCAGCGCCGACAGGTGCAGTACCGAGCTGCTGCTGTTGCCACGCTTGAGGTCGGCAACGCCGAGCCAGCAGGCATGTTTGGCGCGGGTCAGGGCTACGTAGAACAAACGCAGGTCTTCGGCCAGGCGCTCATCGTCGGCCTGGGCGATCAACTCGGCGGTCGGGCGCAGGCTGACGTGGGATTTGCCGTGTTCATCGTGGTAATGCAGCGGCAGGCGACTGCCGTCGACCGGCTTGGCCGAGCAGATGAAAGGCAGGAAGACCAGGTCGTACTCCAGGCCCTTGGATTTGTGAATGGTCACCACCTTGACCAGTTGCTCGTCACTTTCCAGGCGCAGGATTTGCTCTTCGCCGGCCTGGCCGGACAACGCCAGGTGTTCGGCCAGGTGGCGGATCAACGCCTGTTCGCCGTCCAGTTCCGACGCGGCTTGCTGCAACAACTCGCTGAGGTGCAACAGGTTGGTCAGCACACGTTCGCCGTCGCTGCGGGCGATCAGGGTTTGCGGCAGTTTGAAGTCGTGCAGCAGGCGACGCAGCATCGGCAACACGCCTTGGGTGCGCCAGATCGTGCGGTAGCCTCGGAACTGCATCACGCGGCTTTCCCACGCCAGTTCGTCCTGGTTCAGACGCTCCAGTTCCGGCAGTGACAGGTTCAAGGTGACGCAAGCCAGGGCAGCCCGCAGCGGCCGCTCGACGTCCGGCTCGGCACAGGCCTTGAGCCAGGCGAGCAGGTCGTGGGCTTCCTGGGCGGCGAAGACAGAGTCCTTGTCGGACAGGTACACGCTACGCACGCCACGGGCGGCCAACTCGGCGCGCACGGCCTGGGCTTCCTTGCCGTCGCGCACGAGGATGGCGATGTCCGACGGCAGTACGCCTTTGAAGCTGTCGTCCGCTTGCAGGAAACCGGCCGTACCTTGCTGCCCGCCGTTGAGCAGCTCGACAATCCGGGTGGCACAGGCACCGGCCAGTTGTTGGCGGTACACCGCGTTGGAAACCGGCTGGTCGGTGGGCAGGTGCCACAGGTTCATTGCCGGCAACGTTTGGCCGTCGACCTGCAGTTTTTCCTTACGGCCTTGGGATAGCACCGGATGGAACGGCACCGGGTTGTCGCCGTTCGACTCCCGGAACAGGAACGCGCCGCGGCCGGTTTCCGCGCGCAGGAACACGTGGTTCACCGCGTCGACCATCGCATGGCTGGAACGGAAGTTGGTGCCCAGGGTGTGATGACGGCCGAGCGTGGATTTGCGCGCACGCAGGTAGGTGTAGATATCGGCGCCGCGGAAGGCGTAGATGGCTTGCTTGGGGTCGCCAATCAGGAACAGGCCGCTGTCGAGGTGGTTCTCTTCGATGCGGTAAATGCTGTCGAAGATGCTGTATTGCACCGGGTCGGTGTCCTGGAATTCGTCGATCAGGGCCACCGGGAACTGCTCGCGGATCACACTGGCCAGGCGCTCGCCGCCATCGGTTTGCAGGGCGGCGTTGAGGCGGATCAGCATGTCGTCGAAGCCCATTTCGGCACGCCGGCGTTTTTCTTCTTCAAAGCGCTTGCCCACCCAACCGGCAGCGTGTTGCAACACCGCGGCGTCGGGGGTTGGCAGCGCGTCGAGGGCGGCCTTGAGGCCGGCCATGGCGTCGATGCCGGGGTGTTGCGGCGGGTCGCCCTTCCAGGCTTCGGCCATGCCGTCGGGGGTGAGGCGGGTGAAGCCGGTGCCAATATCCAGCTGTTCCAGGGTTTCGTCAGCGGCCCAGGCGCTGATCTTTTCGAACCAGGGCTCGAAGTAACGCGCTTGCATCTTGCGGCCGTCGACGGCTTTGGCGGCTACGGCTTGCAGGCAGATTTCGCGCAACTCGACGGCCCATTGTTGCCAGGGAGCCTTGATGTTTATCAACGCTTCACGGCGTTCTTGCAGGCAAGCGTTGATCAACTCGGCGGGTTCGCGGGTTTCATCCGTCGGCCGTTCGCTGCCGAACAGTGCGCGTACCCGTGGCATCAACGCGGCCGGACCGCCCCAGTTGCTGCGTACCCAGTTGAGGGCGTCGTCGTGCATCGGGTAGCAGAACAGTCGCCAATAATCGCGAAGCACTTCGCCGAGCAGGTCACTGTGGTCGGTTTCCAGGGTCTGGGTGAACAGGCTGCCGCTGTCGAACGCGTGTTCGCGCAGCATGCGCTGGCACCAACTGTGAATCGTGGAAACCGCCGCCTCATCCATCCACTGGGCTGCGATGTCCAGGCGGTTGGCGCAGGCGGGCCATTGCTCGGGGAGGTATTGCGCACGCAGGTCGGCGATCAGCGCGTCGGGCTGTTCAATCTCTTCGCGGAAGAAACGTGCGGCCTCGGCCAAACGCATGCGGATGCGTTCGCGCAGCTCTTTGGTGGCGGCATCGGTAAAGGTCACCACGAGGATTTGCGGCGGCAGCAGTTCACGGCCAAAACCGGACTCACTGTCACCGTGGCCAAGGACCAGACGCAGGTACAAGGCGGAGATGGTGAAGGTTTTGCCGGTGCCGGCGCTGGCTTCAATCAGCTGGCTGCCATTCAACGGGAAGGCCAGGGCCAAGGGTTTGCTGCTCATGGGCCGGCCTCCTCGCCTGTGAGTGATCGCCATGGGGCGTTGATGAGCGGTCGATACAAGGTTTCGCACCAGCCTTCGAACTCTTCGCTGGCGACCAGGGCGGCGTAATCGGGGAACTGTCGGGTGAGCGCCGGGGTTTCGCGACGCTCGCCGTCGGTGGTCAGGCCGTCACCTTCATAGGCTTTGCTCGCGGCGGCGTGGGCTTTGACCGGATCGGTCTGGCTGAGCCAGGCGAAGGCGGTCTTGACGGCTACCGGGAGCGGCTCTCTCATGCCGCTGTGCCAGGCCAACAGCAGGTTGCCGAGGATTTCCCGGGCGATGGGCTTATCCAGCGGGGCCAGTAGCAACGTATCGTCGCTGGCCACCAACCCCGTGCTCAACGACAGGCCGCAGGCGCAGGCCACCACATGATTGACCCAAGGACGAATCAGGCGATGCCATTTGCGTGTTTTGATCGAGCCGATGCTATTGGGGATGGTGGTGACACTCAGCAATCCGCCATCACTGCGTCGATGCAGGCCGCTGATCCAGCCTTCCAGCGCTATACCTTGATGCTCGAAACTGATCGGTTCTGCAGCGGTGTGTGGCGTTGGCCAGAGCGCCAGCAACTGCTGGTAGCGTTGCAACAAGTCGGGCAGGGGCTCAATGAGTTCGTTGCGCAGGCACTCGCCGAAACCAACCATCGGCAACAGGCCACTGCCTTGCAGCCGCAGGGCCTGGGCGTTGAGGGCCTGGTCGAGGTGTTCGGGCTGGGACAGCGCAGCGTTCAACAGGCTGTCGCTCAGGTTGTAGCGTTGCAGCGCGTCAAGCACGAAGGGCTCTTCATCGGCCAGGGGTACTTCGGCGGCTTCGAAGAACACTTTCAGACGCTGGCTGAAGAAGTGTTTGACCGGGTTGCGTAGGAAATCCTGCAACTGGCCGAGACTCAGGGGTTCTTCCTGTTGATGATGCGCCAGTTGACCCTCTTTTGGGACGTTATCCACAGCTTCGTGGAGTAACTGCCATTCGCGGGCGTAGCTGAACAGTGGATCACCTTCGTGGAAATAGCGGGCGCTGAAGGGTTGGAGCGGGTGTTCCTGGGTCATCGCGTCCAGTAGCGGTGTTTCTTGTGCGTTGTGCCAGCCACTGGCGATATGGTCGCGCAGTTGGCCGATGAGTACAGAGGCCGGGCGCTCGCTGTTATCGCGGATGCTACGGCCGACCCAGCTGATATAGAGCTGGTCGCGGGCGGACAACAGGGCTTCGAGCAGCAGGTAACGGTCATCTTCACGGCGCGAACGGTCGCCGGGACGGTAGTCGCTGCCCATCAGGTCGAAATCCAGCGGTGGCTGGGCGCGTGGGTAGTCGCCGTCGTTCATGCCGAGCAGGCAGACGAGTTTGAAGGGGATGGCGCGCATGGGCATCAGGGTGCAAAAATTGACAGCTCCGGCGAGGAAGCGCTGGGACAGACGGCCTTGATCCAGGCCGGCCAGCCAGGCTTCGCGGACTACGGTAAGCGGTAACTCATCCTGCAGGCCAACGGACTCGCAGGTTTCCAACCAGGTTTCCCTGAGTTGCTCAAGCTGACCCAACAGATAGTCGTCGTGCTCGCTGCTGGGTAGGAAGAAGAGTTGCATAAGGCGTTGCAGACGCTCGCCCCATTCGTGGGGTGCTGCGGGTTGTGACAGCGCTTGATGGGCATCGCTGAGCGCATCGAGCAAAGCGACCAGCGGGCCGATCAAGGCCGCATCAAGCCCGCCGATTTCGTCGTAAGGCTCAATGCCTTCGCAGGCTGCACCGGTGCCGACGGCGTAGCCTAGAAGCATACGGCGAAGACCGAATCGCCAGCTGTTTTGTTCCAGTTCACTCGGCAGACCGAGCCCCGCACGTTGCTCGGCGTTGAGGCCCCAACGGATGCCAGCGCCTTCGATCCAGCGGTGCAGCGTGGGCAAATCGCGCTCCTTGATGGCGAAGCGTTCGCGCAAGGCCGGGACGTCCAACAGATCGAGAATCTCGCTGACGGGGAAGCGGCTGTCAGGGAGTTTGAGCAAGTGTTCAACGGCGATCAGCAGGGGATCGCGGCCGCGCTGGCCTTGATCGGTGAGGGTAAAGGGAATGAAGCGGGGATCGATTCTGTCCAGTTGCCCGAATACCGCGCGAATATGCGGCGCATAGCTGTCGACGTCGGGGACCATGACGATGATGTCCCTTGGGCGAAGCGTGGGGTCGGCGCTGAAGCGTTGGAGCAATTGGTCGTGGAGAATCTCTACTTCGCGTTGGGCACTGTGGGCAATGTGGAAGCGGATGGATGTATCACGCTCCAGATCGACAGCCGGCCATTGTTCCCGAGTCTCATTGAGCGGGCGCAGTTCGAGGATATCGTCCTGAAGCTGGTTGAGCAGTGTGGTGGGTTCGCTGTCGCTGAACAGGTCGATTCGACCATCGCGAAAAGCGGCGCGGTAGCTGTTGGGATCGTCGTAACTGTCCAGCAGGCTGATGTAGTCGCGACCTTGTTTGCCCCAGGCGGCCAACAGCGGATGGGCGTGTTGGTGCAGGGTTTGTGGGTCGATAGTAACGGGCATGCCGGCTTTACGCGCCTGGCGTTTGTATTCGTTACGCAGCAGGTCTTTGTCGGCCACGATGTCGGACCAATGGTGGCGACACGGGTTGTGCACGCACAGCAGGACTTGGCTGAAACGGGCCAGGCCGGCCAGCGCCTCAAGCGCTTGGGCGGGTAGGGAGGAAATCCCGAAGACAATCACCCGGGAAGGCAATCCCTTCGGTGCTTGCTCAAGCGCATTGATACGTTCGATAAAGCGCTGGTGCACGCCGGCGCGGCTTTCGGCCATGCCCTCTTCACCGACGTCCAACAGCAGCGCGCGCCATAACTCGGCTTGCCAACAATTGGCAGGGTTGAGTGGCTTTGATTCGCCTCGACCATTACGCAATTGATGGCGGCCGGCAGCCCAGTCTTCCAGCCAGTCAGCGCGGTAGACCTGGTATTGGTCGAACAGGTCAGCCAGTCGTTCCGCCAGTTGGTAGCGTTTGCGCAGGTCGGAGTCGTGGGTCAAGAAGCGTTGCAACGGCTCGAAGTGCTGTTGATCGATGAGTTCCGGGAGCAGGCGCATCAGGCGCCAAGTGAGCGGGGCTTTATCGAGCAGGGATTTTGGAGGGATTTCGTCACGTCCCAGGACCATGCGATAGAGCTGCCACATGAAGCTGCCGGGGAGCTGTACATCAATGGCGGCGGCAATTCCGCAGCCTCCCATATCGTCGTCTTGCGGGTCTTCAGCCAAGGCCAGTTTGAGCCACTGGGCAATGCCGTTGCTTTGTACCAAGGCGATTTCGTTTTCCAGAGGCGCCAGGGGATAACGGCGCATCCAACTCACCACCAGGCTGCGCAGTTCGTCCAAGCGGTTGCCGTGAACCACCATGAATCCAGCGCTGAGGGACGTCGCATCCGGCATAACGGCTTCCTTGGGAAAAGCAAAATCGAGGGCATGGACTTTAGCACTGAAGACCCTGCCGAGGCGCCTCTTCGCACTTTTCGAGCGCCCAAAACAAAACCCCATCTGCTCTCGCAAATGGGGTTTCGGAATTTAATCTTGACGATGACCTACTCTCACATGGGGAAACCCCACACTACCATCGGCGATGCATCGTTTCACTGCTGAGTTCGGGATGGGATCAGGTGGTTCCAATGCTCTATGGTCGTCAAGAAATTCGGGTACTGAGTCGTGGCCGGCTGGCCTCGCTTCAGCAAATTGGGTATGTGACAGCTGTCGGTGCTTTGTGAAATCTCGAACTTTCGGTTCATTGCGTCTTCACACACCGCAATCTGATGCTCTTTCGAGTAGTCAAATTGCTTGGGTGTTATATGGTCAAGCCTCACGGGCAATTAGTATTGGTTAGCTCAACGCCTCACAGCGCTTACACACCCAACCTATCAACGTCGTAGTCTTCGACGGCCCTTCAGGGGACTCAAGGTCCCAGTGAGATCTCATCTTGAGGCTAGTTTCCCGCTTAGATGCTTTCAGCGGTTATCTATTCCGAACATAGCTACCCGGCAATGCCACTGGCGTGACAACCGGAACACCAGAGGTTCGTCCACTCCGGTCCTCTCGTACTAGGAGCAGCCCCTCTCAAATCTCAAACGTCCACGGCAGATAGGGACCGAACTGTCTCACGACGTTCTAAACCCAGCTCGCGTACCACTTTAAATGGCGAACAGCCATACCCTTGGGACCGGCTTCAGCCCCAGGATGTGATGAGCCGACATCGAGGTGCCAAACACCGCCGTCGATATGAACTCTTGGGCGGTATCAGCCTGTTATCCCCGGAGTACCTTTTATCCGTTGAGCGATGGCCCTTCCATACAGAACCACCGGATCACTAAGACCTACTTTCGTACCTGCTCGACGTGTCTGTCTCGCAGTCAAGCGCGCTTTTGCCTTTATACTCTACGACCGATTTCCGACCGGTCTGAGCGCACCTTCGTACTCCTCCGTTACTCTTTAGGAGGAGACCGCCCCAGTCAAACTACCCACCATACACTGTCCTCGATCCGGATAACGGACCTGAGTTAGAACCTCAAAGTTGCCAGGGTGGTATTTCAAGGTTGGCTCCACGCAGACTGGCGTCCACGCTTCAAAGCCTCCCACCTATCCTACACAAGCAAATTCAAAGTCCAGTGCAAAGCTATAGTAAAGGTTCACGGGGTCTTTCCGTCTAGCCGCGGATACACTGCATCTTCACAGCGATTTCAATTTCACTGAGTCTCGGGTGGAGACAGCGCCGCCATCGTTACGCCATTCGTGCAGGTCGGAACTTACCCGACAAGGAATTTCGCTACCTTAGGACCGTTATAGTTACGGCCGCCGTTTACCGGGGCTTCGATCAAGAGCTTCGCGTTAGCTAACCCCATCAATTAACCTTCCGGCACCGGGCAGGCGTCACACCCTATACGTCCACTTTCGTGTTTGCAGAGTGCTGTGTTTTTAATAAACAGTCGCAGCGGCCTGGTATCTTCGACCGGCATGGGCTTACGGAGCAAGTCCTTCACCCTCACCGGCGCACCTTCTCCCGAAGTTACGGTGCCATTTTGCCTAGTTCCTTCACCCGAGTTCTCTCAAGCGCCTTGGTATTCTCTACCCAACCACCTGTGTCGGTTTGGGGTACGGTTCCTGGTTACCTGAAGCTTAGAAGCTTTTCTTGGAAGCATGGCATCAACCACTTCGTTACCTAAAAGGTAACTCGTCATCAGCTCTCGGCCTTAGAATCCCGGATTTACCTAAGATTCCAGCCTACCACCTTAAACTTGGACAACCAACGCCAAGCTGGCCTAGCCTTCTCCGTCCCTCCATCGCAATAACCAGAAGTACAGGAATATTAACCTGTTTTCCATCGACTACGCTTTTCAGCCTCGCCTTAGGGACCGACTAACCCTGCGTCGATTAACGTTGCGCAGGAAACCTTGGTCTTTCGGCGTGGGTGTTTTTCACACCCATTATCGTTACTCATGTCAGCATTCGCACTTCTGATACCTCCAGCAAGCTTCTCAACTCACCTTCACAGGCTTACAGAACGCTCCTCTACCGCATCACTTACGTGATACCCGTAGCTTCGGTGTATGGTTTGAGCCCCGTTACATCTTCCGCGCAGGCCGACTCGACTAGTGAGCTATTACGCTTTCTTTAAAGGGTGGCTGCTTCTAAGCCAACCTCCTAGCTGTCTAAGCCTTCCCACATCGTTTCCCACTTAACCATAACTTTGGGACCTTAGCTGACGGTCTGGGTTGTTTCCCTTTTCACGACGGACGTTAGCACCCGCCGTGTGTCTCCCATGCTCGGCACTTGTAGGTATTCGGAGTTTGCATCGGTTTGGTAAGTCGGGATGACCCCCTAGCCGAAACAGTGCTCTACCCCCTACAGTGATACATGAGGCGCTACCTAAATAGCTTTCGAGGAGAACCAGCTATCTCCGAGCTTGATTAGCCTTTCACTCCGATCCACAGGTCATCCGCTAACTTTTCAACGGTAGTCGGTTCGGTCCTCCAGTTAGTGTTACCCAACCTTCAACCTGCCCATGGATAGATCGCCCGGTTTCGGGTCTATTCCCAGCGACTAGACGCCCTATTAAGACTCGCTTTCGCTACGCCTCCCCTATTCGGTTAAGCTCGCCACTGAAAATAAGTCGCTGACCCATTATACAAAAGGTACGCAGTCACCCAACAAAGTGGGCTCCCACTGCTTGTACGCATACGGTTTCAGGATCTATTTCACTCCCCTCTCCGGGGTTCTTTTCGCCTTTCCCTCACGGTACTAGTTCACTATCGGTCAGTCAGTAGTATTTAGCCTTGGAGGATGGTCCCCCCATATTCAGACAAAGTTTCTCGTGCTCCGTCCTACTCGATTTCATGACTAAGAGATTTTCGCGTACAGGGCTATCACCCACTATGGCCGCACTTTCCAGAGCGTTCCGCTAATCTCAAAGCCACTTAAGGGCTAGTCCCCGTTCGCTCGCCACTACTAAGGGAATCTCGGTTGATTTCTTTTCCTCAGGGTACTTAGATGTTTCAGTTCCCCTGGTTCGCCTCTTGCACCTATGTATTCAGTACAAGATAACCATCTTATGATGGCTGGGTTCCCCCATTCAGACATCTCCGGATCAAAGTCTGTTTGCCGACTCCCCGAAGCTTTTCGCAGGCTACCACGTCTTTCATCGCCTCTGACTGCCAAGGCATCCACCGTATGCGCTTCTTCACTTGACCATATAACCCCAAGCAATCTGGTTATACTGTGAAGACGACATTCGCCGAAAATTCGATCATACTCAATTAAGAGCCACTCACAAATTTTACCTTAGCCTGATCCGTTACCAGTGAAAGTAACGTTCAGTCTATCTTTCTATCACATACCCAAATTTTTAAAGAACGATCTAATCAAAGACTAGAAATCAACATTCACCATCATACTGATGGAATGCTCATTTCTAAGCTTTCATAACGCAGAAGCAGTAGTGGTGGAGCCAAACGGGATCGAACCGTTGACCTCCTGCGTGCAAGGCAGGCGCTCTCCCAGCTGAGCTATGGCCCCGTATTTCTACAGGCGTTTCCCACACAAAATTGGTGGGTCTGGGCAGATTCGAACTGCCGACCTCACCCTTATCAGGGGTGCGCTCTAACCAACTGAGCTACAGACCCAATTTCGAGCTGCTAAGGCCGACCTCACCCTGCTCTTTACCACAAAGCATGGGGTGCGCTCTAACCAACTAAGCTACAACCCTTTAGGCTGCTTCTTATCGTCTTCTTCAATGAATCAAGCAATTCGTGTGGGAACTTATGGAGCAGCTGATGTCGTCGATTAAGGAGGTGATCCAGCCGCAGGTTCCCCTACGGCTACCTTGTTACGACTTCACCCCAGTCATGAATCACACCGTGGTAACCGTCCTCCCGAAGGTTAGACTAGCTACTTCTGGTGCAACCCACTCCCATGGTGTGACGGGCGGTGTGTACAAGGCCCGGGAACGTATTCACCGCGACATTCTGATTCGCGATTACTAGCGATTCCGACTTCACGCAGTCGAGTTGCAGACTGCGATCCGGACTACGATCGGTTTTCTGGGATTAGCTCCACCTCGCGGCTTGGCAACCCTCTGTACCGACCATTGTAGCACGTGTGTAGCCCAGGCCGTAAGGGCCATGATGACTTGACGTCATCCCCACCTTCCTCCGGTTTGTCACCGGCAGTCTCCTTAGAGTGCCCACCATTACGTGCTGGTAACTAAGGACAAGGGTTGCGCTCGTTACGGGACTTAACCCAACATCTCACGACACGAGCTGACGACAGCCATGCAGCACCTGTCTCAATGTTCCCGAAGGCACCCATCCATCTCTGGAAAGTTCATTGGATGTCAAGGCCTGGTAAGGTTCTTCGCGTTGCTTCGAATTAAACCACATGCTCCACCGCTTGTGCGGGCCCCCGTCAATTCATTTGAGTTTTAACCTTGCGGCCGTACTCCCCAGGCGGTCAACTTAATGCGTTAGCTGCGCCACTAAGAGCTCAAGGCTCCCAACGGCTAGTTGACATCGTTTACGGCGTGGACTACCAGGGTATCTAATCCTGTTTGCTCCCCACGCTTTCGCACCTCAGTGTCAGTATCAGTCCAGGTGGTCGCCTTCGCCACTGGTGTTCCTTCCTATATCTACGCATTTCACCGCTACACAGGAAATTCCACCACCCTCTACCATACTCTAGTCAGTCAGTTTTGAATGCAGTTCCCAGGTTGAGCCCGGGGATTTCACATCCAACTTAACAAACCACCTACGCGCGCTTTACGCCCAGTAATTCCGATTAACGCTTGCACCCTCTGTATTACCGCGGCTGCTGGCACAGAGTTAGCCGGTGCTTATTCTGTCGGTAACGTCAAAACCAGCAGTATTAATAATGCCCTTCCTCCCAACTTAAAGTGCTTTACAATCCGAAGACCTTCTTCACACACGCGGCATGGCTGGATCAGGCTTTCGCCCATTGTCCAATATTCCCCACTGCTGCCTCCCGTAGGAGTCTGGACCGTGTCTCAGTTCCAGTGTGACTGATCATCCTCTCAGACCAGTTACGGATCGTCGCCTTGGTGAGCCATTACCCCACCAACTAGCTAATCCGACCTAGGCTCATCTGATAGCGCAAGGCCCGAAGGTCCCCTGCTTTCTCCCGTAGGACGTATGCGGTATTAGCGTCCGTTTCCGAACGTTATCCCCCACTACCAGGCAGATTCCTAGGCATTACTCACCCGTCCGCCGCTCTCAAGAGAAGCAAGCTTCTCTCTACCGCTCGACTTGCATGTGTTAGGCCTGCCGCCAGCGTTCAATCTGAGCCATGATCAAACTCTTCAGTTCAAACATCTTTGGGTTTTTAAGAAACCCTAAACTTGGCTCAGCAATCGTTGGTTACATCTTTGATTTCTCGCGGAGTAACTTGTGATGCTGATAATCTTGTTGACTATCAGTCTGACTCCACAAGCACCCACACGAATTGCTTGATTCAGTTGTTAAAGAGCGGTTGGTTAAGAGCTTTCGTCTCAACCGAGGCGCGCATTCTACAGCAGCCTCATTTGCTGTCAAGTGATTATTTTCAGAAGCTTTCGAAGATTTCTTCAACAACTTCAACCACTTGCGCTTCCGATCTCTCGTCAGCGGGAGGCGAATTCTACAGCGTTACACGCTGCTGTCAACACCTCTTTTTCTCCGCTTTCGACCGAGAAGATCGAATCGTTAATAGCGCCAAACAACACGACTCTACCAACGCCTTCTGGGCTTCGATGAACTGAAGCAATCCGCTGCCTTATTCTGCATAACTCTTTGTTTACCAAGGAGTTTTACGTTTCGACTGCGCCGGAAGTGGGGCGAATTATAGACGTCTACAATCTGCGGTCAAGCGTTAATTACGCTTTTGTTGCAGTGGGTGCTTTTTTAGTAATAAGTCGGGGGATTCGGCGCGCCACTGGCGGTACACGCAGTACCAGAAGCAACGCACCTATAGAAGCATAGATAGCCCATTCCTTCAGATCAGCCCGCACGATCCACAGCATGTGCAACAGACCAAGCCCAAGAATCACATACACCAGCCGATGCAGCTTCTTCCAGCGACTACCCAGTCGGCGTTGGCTATAGCGATTCGACGTGAGCGCCAACACCAACAAAGACAAGAACCCCAGCGCCCCCACAATAATGTAGGGCCGCTTACGCAGCTCCACACCCAATTGCGACCAATCCAGCCCCAGGACAAACACACAGTAAGCCGCCAAATGCAGCACTACATAGGCAAAGCACCACAATCCAAGCTGCCGGCGCACCGCGATCCACCCCGCCCAACCGCTCAGTTTCTGCAGCGGCGTCATTCCAAGGGTAATCAGCAAGAGGATCAGGGTACCCAGGCCAAGCCGATCAACCAGCACCTTGCCCGGATCCGGCCCCAAGGCAAAACTCCATGCATCATACAGCCATAATAACGGCCACACTGCCGCAGCTATAAAAACGCCAATGCGCCAGATGGGGTAACGCATCAGTAGTTCTTCCGCAGATCGAGGCCTGTATATAAAGAGGCGACCTCATCCGAGTAGCCATTGAACATCTGCGTCTCACGCACATTGGGACTGAACAGCCCACTTGGCAGACGACGCTCCCGCGCCTGGGTCCAGCGGGGATGATCCACCGTAGGGTTCACATTCGCATAGAAGCCATACTCATCCGCCGCAATACTCTGCCAAGTGGTTTTGGGCTGCTCGCTTACAAGACTGATACGCACGATGGATTTCACGCTCTTGAAACCGTACTTCCAAGGTACGACCAGACGCAACGGTGCACCGTTCTGATTGGGCAACTCGCGCCCATACATGCCAACGGCAAGAATCGCCAAAGGGTTCATCGCTTCATCCAGACGCAGCCCTTCTACATAAGGCCAGTCAATCAAGCCAAAACTCGAACGCTGCCCAGGCATGCTCTTGGCATCCTGGAGGGTTTCAAAGCGGATGTATTTGGCCTTGGAGGTCGGCTCAACCTGCTTGAGTAAGGCAGAGATCGGAAAACCCATCCACGGGATGACCATCGACCACGCCTCGACACAGCGTAAACGGTAGATCCGCTCTTCTAATTGATAGGGCTTCATGAAGTCTTCAAGGGCGTAACGCCCCGGCTTTGCAACCTCGCCATCGATCACCACACTCCAGGGCTCGGTCTTGAGTGAGCCTGCATTTTTCGCAGGATCACCCTTGTCTGTACCAAACTCATAGAAATTGTTGTAGTGGGTTGCGTCCTTGAAGGGGGTGATGGACTCATCCTTGACCGTCACCGCCTGCCATTTCGTTGCCGGCAATTTTTCGGCAAACCAATTGGGCGCCTTGCCAGGCTCAACATCGGGATAACGCGCGGCCTCGTCAGCACTGACCCAACGCGGCAGGCTGCTGGCAGCAATGCCGGCAAGCGCACCACCGAGCAAGCTACGGCGAGAAAGGTAGAACGATTCAGGCGTGACATCCGATTCTTGGCAATCGGACGCTTTGGGCAATTTGATTAACATGGCAACTCCGCAGCATTGGAGAACTGATGCACCAATAGACTGCGGAGTATGGGGGAAATTACATTAAGGCAACGTTTTGTCCCGGCGCATATGCAGCAAGTACTGAATCGGCCCCGAAGCGGCGTAGACCAGGAAGGCCAACAGCAGAATCCGAGGAGGATCACTGAAGACCACCGCAAACACCAGTACCACTGCCAGGATCGCCACGAAAGGTACGCGCCCCTTGAGGTCAAGCTCCTTGAAGCTGTTGTACTTGATATTGCTGACCATCAGCATACCGGCAGCAGCAACCATCAACGCCACCAGGAACGACATTTTCGAACCCTGGATGCCGTAGTCGCTGAACGCCCAGACGATACCCGCCACTACGCCCGCCGCTGCCGGACTGGCCAGACCGATGAAGTAACGCTTGTCAGCAGTCCCCACCTGGGTATTGAAGCGAGCCAGACGCAACGCCGCACCCGCAACATAGATGAAGGCGACCATCCAGCCAACCTTACCCATATCACCCAGCGCCCAGGCGAAGGCCAGCAGTGCAGGTGCAACACCAAAGGCAACCATGTCCGATAGCGAGTCATACTCGGCACCAAAGGCGCTTTGGGTGTTGGTCATGCGCGCCACACGACCATCAAGGCCATCCAGCACCATGGCCACGAAAATCGCGATGGCAGCAAAGCCGAAATACTTGCTGGCGCTCGCCGCATCACCCGCCGCCAGGGCGCTTTGGGCACTCATTGAGTTGATGATGGAATAGAACCCGGCAAACAGGTTTGCCGTAGTGAACAGATTGGGCAGCAAATAGATGCCACGATGCCGGACCTTACGGCCTTCAGCGTCATGCCCTTCTTCGACATGTTCATCGATCGGTAGCAGGCTTTCGGCGTCAGAAGCCTGGCTTGGCTCTTCGGGACGTTCGCTCATGGACTTTACCTTGCAACGGTGTGAAAAAAATTCGACCAATACTTGCGGCGAGTGTTCGCCCGCAAACGATGCAGCTTTATACCAGAACCCGCCCCTCAAACGAAAAAACGCGGCCTAAGCCGCGTTTTCTGTTGATACGTACGACTTAGTTTTTGGCTTTGTCGACGATCTTGTTGGCACCGATCCACGGCATCATGGAGCGCAGTTGCTCGCCGATGACTTCGATACCGTGAGCAGCGTTGTTACGACGCTTGGCGGTCATCGAAGGGTAGCCGGTAGCACCTTCGCTGATGAACATTTTGGCGTACTCGCCGTCCTGAATACGTTTCAGGGCGTTGCGCATAGCTTGGCGGGACTCGGCGTTGATGACTTCCGGGCCAGTCACGTACTCGCCGTATTCGGCGTTGTTGGAGATCGAGTAGTTCATGTTGGCGATACCGCCTTCGTACATGAGGTCAACGATCAGCTTCAGTTCGTGCAGGCATTCGAAGTAGGCCATTTCCGGCGCGTAGCCAGCTTCAACCAGGGTTTCGAAACCGGCTTTAACCAGCTCAACGGTACCGCCGCACAGAACGGCCTGCTCACCGAACAGGTCGGTTTCGGTCTCGTCCTTGAAGGTGGTTTCGATGATGCCGGTACGACCGCCACCCACACCAGCAGCGTAAGACAGCGCAACGTTCTTGGCGTTGCCCGAAGCATCCTGGTAGATCGCGATCAGGTCAGGGATACCACCGCCTTTGACGAACTCGGAGCGTACGGTGTGGCCCGGTGCCTTCGGCGCGATCATGATCACGTCGAGGTCTGCGCGCGGTACAACCTGGTTGTAGTGGATCGCGAAGCCGTGGGAGAAGGCCAGGGTGGCGCCCTTCTTGATGTTCGGCTCGATTTCGTTCTTGTACAGCGCGGACTGGAACTCGTCCGGGGTCAGGATCATGACCAGGTCGGCGGCAGCAACTGCAGAAGCAACGTCAGTCACTTTCAGGCCGTGGGCTTCAGCCTTGGCAACGGTGGCCGAGCCTTTACGCAGGCCAACAGTCACGTCAACGCCGGAGTCTTTCAGGTTGCAGGCTTGCGCGTGACCCTGGGAGCCGTAGCCGATGATGGCGACTTTCTTGCCCTGGATGATCGACAGGTCACAATCTTTATCGTAATAAACTTTCATGAGGTTCCTCTATATATCCAGGCCGTAAGGCCATTCGCTAATTTGGGTTAGATGCTGAGTACTTTGTCGCCACGGGCAATCCCGGTGACACCACTGCGTACCGTTTCCAGAATCGAGGCCGTCCCGATCGACTGGATGAAGCTGTCCAGCTTGTCGCTCGTACCGGTCAGTTGAACGGTATAAACACTGGCGCTCACATCGACGATCTGCCCGCGATAAATATCGGTAGTGCGCTTGATCTCGGCACGTTGGGCACCCGTAGCCTTGACCTTGACCAGCATCAGCTCGCGCTCGATGTGGGCACTTTCCGACAGGTCGACCAGCTTGACCACTTCGATCAGCTTGTTGAGGTTCTTGGTGATCTGCTCGATCACCTCATCGTGGCCCACGGTGGTCAACGTCAGGCGCGACAAAGTCGGGTCTTCGGTCGGCGCCACGGTCAGGCTTTCGATGTTGTAGTTGCGTTGCGAAAACAGGCCGACAACACGAGACAGAGCGCCGGGTTCGTTCTCCAGAAGCAGGGAGATAATGTGCCGCATGATTAAGTACGCTCCGTCTTGTTCAGCCACATGTCGCGCATAGAGCCGTCTTTGATCTGCATCGGGTAGACGTGCTCACTGGTATCCACCTGAATATCGATGAACACCAGGCGGTCCTTCATGGCGAACGCTTCTTCCATCTTCGGCTTCAGATCTTTCAGATCGGTGATGCGAATGCCAACGTGGCCATAAGCCTCAACCAATTTGATGAAATCCGGCAACGATTCCATATAGGAATGGGAGTGACGGCTACCGTAGCTCATGTCCTGCCACTGACGAACCATGCCCAGCACGCCGTTGTTCAAGCAGACAATCTTCACAGGAAGACCGTACTGCAGGCACGTCGACAGCTCCTGGATGTTCATCTGAATGCTGCCTTCACCAGTGACGCAGGCAACGTCAGAGTCCGGGAAACTCAGCTTCACCCCCATGGCTGCCGGGAAACCAAAGCCCATCGTGCCCAGGCCACCGGAGTTGATCCAGCGGTTAGGCTTGTCGAACTTGTAGTACTGCGCGGCGAACATCTGGTGCTGGCCCACATCGGAGGTCACAAAGGCGTCGCCCTTGGTCACTTCGCAGAGCGTCTCGATCACGGTTTGTGGCTTGATGATGCTGCCGTCGCCCTTGTCATAAGGGAACAGGCCACGGTCACCACGCCATTCGTCGATCTGCTTCCACCAGCTGGCAACGGATTCCTTGTTCGGCGTCTCGCCGATGTCCTTGAGTGCAGCGACCATTTCGGTCAATACACTTTCTACCGGACCTACGATCGGCACATCGGCCTTGATGGTCTTGGAGATGGACGCCGGGTCGATGTCGATATGGATGATCTTGGCATTCGGGCAGAACTTGCTCGCGCCATTGATCACGCGGTCATCAAAACGCGCGCCCACTGCCAGGATCACGTCGGCGTGGTGCATGGTCAGGTTGGCGGTGTAGCTGCCGTGCATGCCCAGCATGCCCACGAACTGACGGTCCGTACCCGGGAATGCGCCGAGGCCCATCAGGGTGTTGGTGACCGGCAGCTTGAGCAGCTTGGCCAGTTCGGTCAGCGGTGCAGAACCGCCGCCCAGGATCACGCCACCACCTGAGTACAACACGGGACGCTTGGCCGCCAGGAGCATTTCTGCCGCCTTGCGGATTTGCCCCGAGTGCCCACGAACGGCCGGGCTGTAGGAACGCAGCTTGGCTTTCTTCGGGAAAACGTATTCGAATTTTTCAGCCGGGTTGGTCATGTCTTTCGGGATATCGACCACGACTGGACCCGGGCGACCGGACTGCGCGAGGTAGAAGGCCTTTTTCATGACGTCCGGGATTTCCGACGCATGCTTGATCATGAAGCTGTGTTTCACGATCGGCCTGGAGATACCGATCATGTCGGTTTCCTGGAACGCATCGGTCCCCACCATGGTGCTTGGCACCTGGCCGGAAATGATCACCATCGGGATGGAGTCCATATAAGCAGTCGCGATGCCAGTAATGGCATTGGTTGCGCCTGGGCCGGAGGTTACCAGTACCACACCGGCTTTACCGGTGGCACGGGCATAACCGTCAGCCATATGGGTCGCGGCCTGTTCGTGGCGAACCAGGATGTGGGTAACAGCCGGTTCCTTGAACAGTGCGTCGTAAACATGCAGCAGAGCACCACCTGGGTACCCGTAGATATAGTCGACGCCTTCGTCACGCAAAAAGCGGACGAGCATCTCACCGCCAGATAAAAGCTCCACGTTGTTCACCTCTAAAACGCCAGAATACCGTCCGTTGAAAACCGACGGGTCTTAATAGGTTTACTTCTCAACAGAGCATGAGCGACGGTGGTCGCCGACTACGTCAGCACTGACTGAGCAAGTATTGGGATCGTCCCAAGTGTTGCGGGCTTTTCCCACCCAGCGCGAGGTAACGCGTTGCGGGTGTAACAGGTCGGCGCGGATGTGCGCCTCATGATCTGCTGAGCGGGCCTGCTTCTGACAGTCCCGATACAGCGGACTTTGGATTCTTCTGTTTCAGGCCTCTCAAGTCAAGCAATAATTGCGCTTTTTTCCAACTAAGCGCATGAGAACGTAGAAGAAAGGGCTTTGAGGAGGGATAAAACTCGCCTGAATGTCGTCAAGCGGTAGAAATGTGCGCAAGACTGCCGGAAAAACCGGCAGCCAGGCAATTAACGAGCGTCGACGATCAGTTGATCGAACTTTTTCAGCGCATTACGCAAGCCAAGGCTCTCTCGCGGCCGATCGGCATAGACCATCTCGGCCATTTCGAGAATGCCTGAAGCATTCGGCAACGGCAGGTCCTGTTCGAGGATCTGTTTCATGCGCACCAGGAAGATCCATTGCAACCACTGGTGGAAGTCCAGTGTGTCGACCGCAAACGGCTCGACGCTGCTGAGCGCCTCGACGCTTGGGGACACCTCATCCCACCAGCCCTGCACGCGCAATTCGCGCTCGATCAGCAATAACTGTTCGGCAATCGCGGGAAACCGTGCATCCATCAGAGGCTGACCTTGGCTTTTTGCCGAGCCTGGGCAGCGCCGGCAGCGTCACCTTGTGCTGCACGCGCATCGCCGATCAACGCCCACAGGCTGGCTTGCAGGTCGGGACGACCGTTGGCCAGCGTGAGACCACGACGAGCAAATTGTTCGGCCTGGGGCGCATCGCCCTGGGCCATGCGTACCTGGGCCAGGCGATACAGCACTTGCGGCTCGCGCGGAGCAACACGTTGCGCACGCTCAAGGCTGGATGACGCACCATTCAAGTCACCACCCGCCTGCTGTTGCTGCGCGGTGGTCAGCAAGGCCAGCACCGGGCCGTCCAATTGCTCGTCGGCTGACAAGCCGCCAGCGCTGGAGGACGATGGAATGCCACTCGGCGTCGACGGCATGGTGTAGGTACCCTGGTTGATCGGCGCGGTCTGCATCGGCGCGGCATCGATCGGCCCGGAGGTGCTTGGCCCAGGCGTCCAAGGCTCGGCACTGATTGGCGCCGAGGTAGCTGCACCGCCGCCCGGCACCATCACGACCACACCCGAATCCTGCGGCACGGCCTGAGGCCTGGCCTGGGCCGGACGGTTGGTCACGGTTTGGCGGAAACCGCCATTGGCCGAGATACGGTCATTATTGGAGACAGCTGTACTCGAATCCACCACAGGAATAGAGCCGCGCTGCACGCTGGAGCAACCGCCGAGCAAAGCCAGAGCTGTAATAGCTGGAATCCACCACTTGTTCACTTGAAACCCTCTTTGCTTAATTCATCCAGCCCTTGACCCAATCCATCACCGATTCCGCATCTGCAGGGGCTCCGCCACCGCACGCAGCACCGGCTGGTGGTTCGCTGCCGCGAATATACGGCATCTGCACCGCGCCCGGACAGTTGGCATCGGAGCCCTGGCCGGTATGCGGATCAATCCAGGCCTGCACGATGTTATCCGGCTGCGGCATGTTCAACGGCAGCGGATCGGCCTTGCGCATGAAACTGGTCCAGACCTGCAGCGCGCCGGTGGCACCGGTGAACGGCGTCTTGCCATTGTCGTCACGGCCCAGCCATACCACGGCGAGCACATCCTGGCCGAAACCTGCGAACCAGCTGTCGCGCGAGTCGTTACTGGTACCGGTCTTGCCCGCCAGTGTCAGGTTGGCAGGCAACACCTTATAGACCGAGCTGCCGGTACCTTCACGCATCACACGTTGCATGGCGTTCTGGATCAGATAGATGGAGCCCGCGTCGAAGCGTTGCTGAATCTGGAACGGATAGCGCTTGAGTGGCTCACCCTCGGCCGTCAGTACACTGCGGATCCCGCGCATCGGGGTATTGAAGCCACCGTTGGCGAGGGTCTGGTACATGGTCGCCACTTCAATCGGCGTCATGGCACCGGCCCCCAGCAGAATCGACGGGAAAGCCGGGAATTCGCGGGTGATGCCCAGGCGCGCCAGTGTCTTGAGGACATTCGGCACGCCAACCTCCAAGCCGAGCCGGGACGTGGAAATGTTGTAGGAATGGGCCAAGCCCTGGTACAGGAACACCGTACCGTGGGAGCGGCGATCAAAGTTCTGCGGCGTCCAGACCTGGCCGTCGCCCCCCTTGACCGACAGCGGATCATCCGACAGCCAACTGGTGAGGGTGTATTTGCTCGGTTTTTCCAGCGCCGTCAGGTAGACCGCCGGCTTGACCAGCGAGCCGATCGGCCGCACGGCATCCAGTGCGCGGTTGAAACCGGCAAAGCTGGCCTGGCGACTGCCGATCATGGCCTGGACTTCACCGGTTTCCGGGTTGGTCACCACCATGGCGGCTTCTACTTCGTCGGCGCCCTTACGGCCCGTCAGGCGCTTGAAGGTGTCGTTGACCGATGCTTCTGCCTTCATCTGCAGGATCGGGTCGAAGCTGGTGAAGATCCGCAGGCCTTCTTCGGTCAAGTCTTCGTCGCGATAGTCTTCACGCAACTGGCGCTTTACCAGATCGATAAAGCCTGGGAATGAACTGTCCGCCAACTTCCCGCGGGTTGTCACACCCAGTGGCATTTTCTTCGCCGCGGCCACTTGTTCCGCCGTGGCAACGCCTTGCTGTTCAAGCACATCGAGCACCAGGTTACGGCGCTCAAGCGCACGCTCCGGATTACGACGCGGGTTGTAGTAGGAAGGCCCCTTGACCATGCCCACCAACAAGGCCACTTGATGCAGCTTCAACTCCGACAGCGGTTGACCGAAGAAGAACTGGCTGGCCAAACCGAAGCCGTGCACCGCGCGCTGACCATCCTGGCCGACGAATACCTCGTTGAGGTACGCCTCAAGGATCTCCTGCTTGCTGTAGTGCAACTCGAGCAGCATCGCCATCATGGCTTCGGTGAGCTTACGGGTCAGGCTGCGCTCGTTGGTCAGGTAGAAGTTCTTCACCAACTGCTGGGTCAGCGTACTGCCGCCCTGGGTCATCCTGCCGCCGGAAGTATTCACCCAGACGGCACGGGCAATCGACTTCGGCGAAACGCCCCAGTGACTATAAAAGTCGCGGTCCTCTACAGCCACCAACGTTTCCAGTAGATACGGCGGCACCTGATCAAGCTTGATCAGGATGCGATCTTCAAGGTTCTTCGGGTAAATCCCGCCGATCATCAGCGGTTCAAGGCGTACCACCGGCAACTTCGAGCCGTTGAGGGACGACAGTTCGGCCACGTAGTCGCCGGAGAAGCGCACGCGCACAGGCTGGGCTTTCTCCAGCCCTTCATAGAACTGAAAACCGCGAGTATTGAGGTCGACGGTGTTGCCGCTGACCGCAGCCGCCCCCGGACCATTGCTCACGGGTTCGCGTCGATAGCCCAGGGCGTCGAGTTCGGTGAGGAAGTCATCCTTGCTCAGCTTCTGGCCGGTGAACAGTTCCAGCGGGCGTGCGTACACCTTGGCCGGGATAGTCCAGCGCTTGCCGGAGAACTTCTCCTGGACCACAGCGTCGAGGTACACCGCAAAGCCAGCGAGCACCACAAGGCCTACAAGGCCGAGCTTGAGCGCCCAGCCAAGCCACGGGCGCAGGCCGCGGGAAGGAGGTTTTTTACGGGAACGGGGAGATCGGGTTCGAGTCATGGCGGCGGATTATACGCACTTTATTGATGATCAACATGAGCCGGACAGCGGTTTGCACGACCGCCCGTAGCAGCCATAATGCGCGCCATGATCTCCCCCCGACTCTGAAGGATCGCCCGTGAGCCAGTCACTGATCGCAGCCCTGCAAAACCCGGCTTTGTACCCTCATCCGGTTGAAGCGTTCCAGGTCATCGAAACGCATATTTCATGGGTGGTCCTGACCGGCCCCTATGCCTATAAATTGAAGAAACCGATGAACTTCGGGTTCCTGGACTTCACCGACCTGGAGAAACGCGGGCACTTCTGCAACGAAGAACTGCGCCTCAACCAACGCCTGACCACAGATCTGTATCTGGAAGTGTTGCCGATTACCGGTACAGCCGAAGCCCCACAATTGGGTGGCGACGGCCCGGTGATCGAATATGCCCTGAAGATGCGTCAGTTCCCGCAAAGCCAATTGCTCAGTACTTTGCAGGCCAATGGCGAATTGACCGCCACGCACATCGATGAAATGGCCAGGCAGATCGCACGCTTTCACCTCACCGCACCAAAAGTGCCGCAGGACCACGCGGCCGGCACCCCCGATGAAGTGATGGCGCCGGTACGGCAGAACTTCGACCAGATCCGTCCATTCCTCAGCGACAAGGCCGACCTGATTCAACTGGAAGCCCTGCAAGCCTGGGCCGAAAGCAGCTTCGAGCGCCTGAAACCGCTGCTGGCACAGCGCAAGCTCGACGGTTTCACCCGCGAGTGCCACGGTGATATCCACCTCGGCAACGCCACCTTGATTGACGGCAACGTGGTGATCTTCGACTGCATCGAGTTCAACGAGCCGTTTCGCTTCACCGATGTGTACGCCGACACCGCTTTCCTGGCCATGGACCTGGAAGACCGCGGCCTCAAGTCCCTGGCGCGGCGCTTTATCAGCCAGTACCTGGAACTGACCGGTGACTATCAGGGCCTTGAAGTGCTGAACTTCTACAAAGCCTACCGCGCCCTGGTGCGTGCCAAGGTGTCGCTGTTCAGCATGCCGAGCGAGGCAAGCCCGGTACAGCGCGCCACCACCCTGCGCCAATACCGCAACTACGCCAACCTGGCGGAAAGCTACAGCACCATTCCATCGCGCTTCCTGGCAATTACCCATGGCGTCTCGGCAGTGGGCAAAAGCCACGTGGCCATGCGCCTGGTGGAAGCATTGGGCGCTGTACGCCTGCGCTCGGACGTGGAGCGCAAGCGCATGTTCGGCGAGCAGCAGGTGGAAAACACGCCCCAGGCTGGCATCTATGCGTCCGACGCCAGCGCCAGGACCTACGCTCGCTTGAATGACATCGCGGATACCGTGCTGCGCGCCGGCTTCCCGGTAGTACTGGATGCCACCTTCCTCAAACGCGAACAACGCGACGCCGCAGCCAAAGTGGCCGAAGCCACGGGGGCGCCTTTCCTGATCCTGGACTGCAACGCGCCACAGGCGGTTATCACCAGTTGGTTGGCGCAACGTCAGGCCGACAAAAACGATCCATCCGACGCGACCCTGAGCGTTATCGAAGAACAACAGGCCAACCGTGACCCACTGACCGCTGAAGAACTGTTACTGAGTAAACGCGTCGAGACCAATCAAAGCGGGACCCTCGATGCGTTGGTCGCACAAATTCGCCAGCGCCTGCCAGGTCTGTAAGAAAAATTTCTTGGGCGTGTCGTCTACTTGGACGCACGCCCAAGAAATAGTGGCACTATAATGGCGTCATAATTCCAACAGGAGTCGTTTTCATGAGTCAGCCCAAGCTTCTAGATACACCGCTCTACGCACTCCTGCATAAAGACGATATCCGTGGTTTCAACCAGGAACGCCCTGCAGGCGGCATTATCGACATGCGTGGTGGCGACTTCCGTGGACTGGACCTGCGCGACCTGAACGCCACCGGCGTGGACTTCACCGACGCGTATTTCCGCTCCGCCGACTTGCGCGGCCTGGATTTGCGCGACTGCTCACTGGAAGGCGCCAGCCTGGCCCATGCGCAGATTTCGGGCACCTACTTCCCGCCTGAATTGACTGCCGATGAGATCCTCATGTCGGTCAATTTCGGCACGCGACTGCGCTACCGCACCAAGTAAGATTCGATCCAAGCCCGACTACGCGCAACGCGTAGCGGGTGCTTCACGCCTGCCCCGCGTCAAAATCCCCGCGCCATTCTTATAAGCTTTTTGGCCGTTTCGGACCAAAGAACTACGCTTTTCCTACTGAGCGCTACACTGCTGTTCAGGCCTGCCTGGTCACGATACCCACCGCACCATTCGGCCGTCGCAAGGAGGCTTGATGAACGATGAGCTGCAACACCTGAAAAACCTCGGCAAGACGTCAGCGCAGTGGCTGCATGCGGTGGGCATCCACAGTGCATCCGACTTGCGCCGCCTGGGAGCGGTCGATGCGTATCGAGCCGTCAGGACTCGCGGGTTTCGCGCATCAAAAGTGTTGCTCTATGCGATCGAAGGGGCCCTGATGGACGTGCACTGGAATGACATTCCGGTCGAGCGTAAGGAGGCGTTGAACCGCCAGCTGGATGCCATTTCAGCGCGCCAGAAGAGCTAGATCGTCAGCAAGGCCCAATGTTTATGCGCACTTCGAACGGACGTTTGAGGAAAAACGCAGATCCTTCAAAAACAACTGTTGACTCTCAAATGAGAATCGTTATGATTATCACAACTGGTCGCGAGATCAGCCGATAACTGAAAGACCATTGGTTCGGACTCTCAGATTATCTCCTCATCAGGCTAATCACGGTTATTTGACCCGGCTTTTGCCGGGTCTTTTTTTGCCTGTGAAAAAGCACGCCTCAGCGAGCAATGATTAACGGGTGGCCCCGCTCCGGGTGCGGCTGAACCAATACTTCCAAACCAAACACGGCCTTAAGCGGCTCGGGCCGCAGCACCTGCGCCGGTGTATCCAACGCGTGGGGACGGCCCTGCTCCAGCAGCAAAATGCGATCACAGTAGCGCGCGGCCAGGTTCAGGTCATGGAGGATCACCAGCACCGCCGCACCACGATCGGCAAAGCGGCGGATCGCTTGCAGGGTCGTGTGCTGATGCAGGGGGTCCAGCATCGATGTCGGCTCATCCAGCAGCAATGCCTGCCCCGCCTCACCCGGCCATAGTTGCGCCAGCACCCGCGCCAAGTGCACACGTTGACGCTCGCCACCAGACAGCGCCAAGTAACTGCGACCTTTCAAGTGTGCGACATCCGCCGCCAGCAAGGCTGCGTGGATAATTTCATCATCGCGCACACGCCCCGCCTGGTGGGGCAAACGGCCCATGCCGACCACCTCTTCGACACGGAACGCGAAGTCCAGGGTCGAGGTTTGTGGCAACACCGCCAGCCGTTGCGCGCGCTGCGGTCCGCTCCAGTCTTTCAACGCCTGCTGCCCCAACCACACCTTGCCCTGATCCGGGTGCAACTCGCCGCACAACGCCCCCAGCAACGTACTCTTGCCCGCACCATTGGGACCCAGCACACCGATCACTTCACCCGGCAGCAACTCCAGAGTGACGTCCGCCAGCACGACCTTGTGGCCACGCCGGATCTGCAGGCCTTCAACACGCAGCATCAGGCACGCCCCCGTAACAACAGGTAAAGAAAAAACGGCGCACCAATAAACGCAGTCACGATACCAATCGGCAATTCAGCCGGCGCCAAGGCCAGTCGCGCAACCAAGTCGGCAAACAGCAACAAACTCGCGCCCGCCAATATCGACGCCGGCAACAGCACGCGGTGATCAGGCCCGGCCAGCAACCTGACCAGATGCGGCACCACCAGCCCGACAAAACCAATCATGCCCGCCGCAGCCACCGCAGCACCTACACCTAATGCGGTACAGAACACCAACTCGCGCTTGAGCCCTTCAACATCAATTCCCAGGTGACTGGCCTCGGATTCGCCGAGCAACAGCGCATTCAACTCCTTGGCCCGGCGCGGCAACCAGAGCGCCACACCGGCACTGACCAGCAATAAGGGCCATAACCGCGAATAGCTCGCGCCGTTGAGGCTGCCAAGGTTCCAGAACGTCAGGGTGCGCAGGGTGGCGTCGTCCGCCAGGTAGGTGAACAGGCCCACTGCCGAGCTTGCCAGTGCGGTGAGGGCAATGCCGGCAAGCAGCATCGTCGCCACATTGGTCTGACCGTTACGGCGCCCCAGCCGATAAACCAGCGCGGTCACGCCCAGCCCGCCTAGAAACGCGCACAGCGACAGCACATAAGGCCCGAATGCCTCCGGTAACCCACCAAAAAACGCACCGCCGACAATGGCGATTGCCGCCCCCAGTGCCGCCCCGCTGGAAACCCCGACCAACCCCGGATCGGCCAGGGGGTTACGAAACAAACCTTGCATGGCCACACCGGACAATGCCAATACGCCGCCAACCGCCAAACCGAGCAACGTACGCGGCAAACGAATCTGCCCCAGGATCAACTCAGCCTGCTCCAGGCCTTGCGCCTCTATCGGCACGCCCATCAAGCGCAATGCCGCCTTGAGTGTATCCAGCAACGGCAAGCTTACCGGGCCCAGTGCCAACGAGAGCCAGGTCGCCAACAGGCATAACAGCGCCAGGCCGATGAACAGCGTTTTCGGCTTAACCAGCGTAGTCATGGGGCAGGTTTAGCCTGTGACGGGTAAAAACCGGCCGAGAGCTTCACCAGACTTTGCGGCAGACGAGGCCCGAGCCCGCCAACCAGCAGGGTCGGGTCAAGCTCGAACACGCGGCCACGCTTGGCCGCCGGCGTCGAAGCCAGGATCGGATTCTCCTTGAACAACGCCGCGCGCGCCGCGTCTCCGGTAAGGGCACGATCGGCAAACACCAGCACATCCGGGCTCAACCCTGCCAACGACTCCGCCGAAAACGGCTTGTACCCGCTGTGGGTAGCCAGGTTATGCCCGCCCGCCTGCTGCACCACCCAATCGCCCGCGGTGTCCTTACCGGCAATCAGTGGCTTGCCGCCAGCATGGCCGATCAGCAGCAACACGCCCGGTGCCTTCTGCGCGGCCTGCGCCTTGGCGACCCAGCTTTTCTGCTGATCAAGGGCCCGTTCATATCCGGTAAACAATGCACTGGCCTTAGCCTCATCTCCCAGCAACTTGCCCAGGTGCTGAAGATTACCCTTCAAGGTCGGCAAATCCGGCTGCGCCGAGAACATCTCGACCTGGACACCTGCACTGCGAATCTGCGCCAGCACCGGTGGCGGCCCCATCTCTTCAGTCCCCACCAGCACCTGTGGGCGCAGGCTGAGAATGCCTTCGGCCGACAATTGCCGCTGATAGCCGATACTTGGCAACGCCTTGAGCGATTCAGGATGCTGGCTGGTGGTGTCCACGCCGACCAACTTCGGCTCACCGCCCAACGCCGTAACCCATTCCGACAGCGCCCCACCGGCACTCACCCAGCGTTGTGGCAGTTCAGAGGCTTGCGCCCCATGGTTGACCAGCAGTCCGACAACAAGCGCAACAGCGCTGGCACTCAGGCGCATAACAGGGTTTCCTTCCAAAGGGCAGGGCCTTTCGAGCACTCATCGATGTGACAGATAACCCCTGGCGGACATCGAACTGAGCACCCAGTCAGCTAACGGGCGAAGCCGGCATTTGATAATTGTTTGCATTTGAACGTCAAGGCACTTAAGGATTGAAATGAAGTTTCTCTGCCCCTCGGACACGCTCGCGCCCAACAGCAGCCTCGGTTTTACGATGGATGGCACGCCGCTGCTGGCGGTACGCCGGGACGGCATCGCCTACTTCTATATCAACCGCTGCCCACATCGCGGCATTCCACTGGAGTGGCAACCCGACCGGTTCCTTGACGACAGCGCCAGCCTGATCCAATGCGCCACCCACGGCGCGCTGTTCCTGATCGAAAGCGGCGAGTGCATTGCCGGCCCATGCGCAGGTAAAAGCCTCAAGGCCCTGCGCGGTCGCGAAGACGCACAGGGCCTGTGGGTGGATCTCTAGTCGAGCAGCACGTCTAACCGACGGTCCACGCAAATCTCCTCGGATGTCACGCGCACCCCATACGCCAACACTTCCACCCCGGCAGCTTTAGCTTCGCGCAAGGCCGCACCATAGGCGGCATCGATTTCCAGCGCCGGGCGCACCGCGTCAATCCCCGAGAGGTTGACGCAATACAACTGCACCGCCCGCACACCTTCACGCGCCAGATGCGCCAGTTCCCGCAGGTGCTTGGCGCCACGCTGGGTCACCGCATCGGGGAAGGCAGCAACCCGGGTGCCATCAAACCCCAGCGTGACACTTTTGACTTCCACATACGCCGCGCCGTCGGGATATTCGAGACGAAAGTCGATGCGGCTTTTCTCCTGGCCGTAAGGCACTTCCCGCTTCAACGCGGTGAAACCGTTGAGTTCAGTGATCACGCCAGCGCGCAACGCCTCCTCGACCAACGGATTGGCGCGTGCCGTGTTAACGCACGCCAAGCGGCCCTGGGGCGTTTCGGCAATTTCCCAGGTGCCGGGCAACTTGCGCTTGGGGTCATTGGAGCGACTGAACCAGACCTGCCCGCCTTCCACCATGCAGTTGAGCATCGAACCGGTATTTGGGCAGTGAATAGTCAACAACTCGCCGGTAACGGTTTCGATATCGGTGAGAAAGCGCTTATAGCGGCGAATCAGCCGGCCTTCTTCGAGGGGAGGATAAAAGCGCATCAGCCTTGCCAGCTCCGCAGGCCACGCTGGATTCGTTCCACCGCCTCCTGTAGCCGATCAAGGTTTTGCGTGTAGGCAAAGCGCACATGATGACCCGCTTGATAGCGACCAAAATCCAGACCGGGTGTGAATGCGACATGCTCGGTTTCGAGGAAATGACGACAAAATGCGAAGGCATCTGCGCCGAACGCACTGATATCGGCGTACAAATAGAACGCACCTTCCGGCTCTACGGCAATCCCGAAGCCCAACTCGCGCAAAGCGGGCAGCAGGAAGTCGCGACGCCGGCCAAATTCGGCACGGCGCTCCTCCAGAATGCTCAGGGTTTGCGGGGTAAAGCAGGCGAGCGCGGCATACTGGGCCATGCTGGGCGCGCTGATATACAGATTTTGCGCCAGTTTTTCCAGGTCGCCGACCGCAGCCGGCGGCGCCACCAGCCAGCCCAGGCGCCAGCCGGTCATGCCGAAATACTTCGAAAAACTATTCAGGACGAAGGCCTCATCGTCGACCTCCAGCACGCTGGCGGCGTCAGTGCCGTAGGTCAGGCCGTGATAGATCTCATCCACCACCAAATGGCCGTTACGCGCCTTGATTGCGTCGGAAAGCCCGGCTAATTCATCGCGCGTGAGGATCGTGCCGGTGGGATTCGCCGGGGAGGCAACCAACGCGCCCACGCTGTCCTGATCCCAGTGTCTGGCCACCAGGTCAGCGGTCAGTTGATAACGCACTTCAGGGCCTACCGGCACCAGTTGCGCGGCACCTTCCACCAGGCGCAGGAAGTGCCGGTTACACGGGTAACCCGGGTCTGCCAGCAGCCAATGCTTGCCGGGGTCCACCAACAGGCTGCTGGCCAACAACAGTGCGCCGGAGCCCCCGGGAGTGATCAGGATACGCTCGGGATCGACGTTCAATCCGTAGCGCTGCTGGTAGAAACCGCTGATGGCTTCACGCAATTCCGGCAGGCCACGGGCCGCGGTATAGCGGGTCTTGCCATTGGCCAACGCCGCCTGGCCGGCCTGGATGATCGGCTCGGCCGTGGTGAAATCCGGCTCGCCGATCTCCAGGTGGATCACATCATGGCCTGCCGCTTGCAGCTCATTGGCTCGCGCCAGCAACGCCATGACATGAAAAGGTTCGATAGCGCGACTGCGCGCACTGTAGGGCTGAGCCATTAGCCTTCCTTAACGGTGAGGACAAAATCAGGATTCTACCGAACCCTCGCGGTAAAACATGCTCTATTGCCTGCCTGGCCGTCCAAGATGAACCCGGCAAGCGCTTGCAAAACGACTAAAATCAACATTCGAGACGATGCATACCCAGCCACAGCGGGCTGCTGCAGTTGGCAACCCCTGCGTGACGGGCGTCGACAACCGGGAGTGGCGCACCCTGAATCTATCTGGTAAGTTCGCCCGCTTGCAGCCGCAGGGCCGGCAGGTGTCGGTAACGTTGCAATCCTGCGCAATGGATTAGAAGAGTGAGAGGCGGTCTATTCATGTCCACCCAAGCAAAGCAACAGAGCATCAGCGGCTTCCAACCCTACGTTGAATCGAAGGGTGAGGAATACATGGGCAAGCCCATGCGCGAGCACTTCTCCAAAATCCTGAAGCAGTGGAAGCAGGACTTGATGCAGGAAGTCGACCGCACGGTTGACCATATGAAGGATGAAGCGGCCAACTTCCCGGACCCGGCAGATCGTGCCAGCCAGGAAGAAGAGTTCGCCCTCGAACTGCGCGCCCGCGATCGCGAGCGCAAGCTGATCAAGAAAATCGACAAGACGTTGCAACTGATCGAAGACGAAGAATACGGCTGGTGCGAATCCTGCGGTGTCGAGATCGGTATCCGTCGCCTGGAAGCCCGCCCTACTGCGGACCTCTGCGTAGACTGCAAGACCTTGGCTGAAATCAAGGAAAAACAGGTCGGCAAGTGATCCAGCCGAGCTGAACGAATGGGGCGTGGAAACGCCCCATTTTTGTTTCTGGGATTTACCGATTTTCCAGTAGTATCCGGCCCATGACTGCCTCTACCTATATCGGGCGTTTCGCCCCCACGCCCAGCGGCCATCTGCACTTCGGTTCCCTGGTCGCCGCCCTCGCCTCCTACCTCGACGCCCGCGCCAATCGCGGCCGCTGGCTGATGCGCATGGAAGACCTCGACCCGCCCCGCGAAGAGCCCGGCGCCCAGGTGGCAATCCTGCATGCCCTGGAGAGCTACGGCTTTGAGTGGGATGGCGAACTGGTCCGACAAAGCGAGCGGCAGGACGCCTACGCCAAGGTACTGAACGATATGTTCAACCACGGCCTGGCCTACGCCTGTACCTGTTCACGTAAACAATTGGAGCCCTACGACGGGATTTACCCAGGCCTGTGCCGAAATGCCGGTCACGACCAGCAGGACGCCGCCATCCGCCTGCGTGTTCCCGAGCTGGAGTACCACTTTACTGACCGCGTACAAGGAGAATTCCGACAACACCTGGGCCGTGACGTCGGCGACTTCGTCATCCGTCGCCGCGATGGCCTCTACGCCTACCAACTGGCCGTGGTGCTCGACGATGCCTGGCAAGGGGTTACCGATATCGTGCGCGGCGCCGACCTGCTCGACTCCACGCCACGCCAGCTGTACCTGCAGGAGTTGCTGGGCCTGCGCCAGCCGCGCTATCTGCACGTACCGTTGATCGTCCAGCCAGACGGTAACAAGTTGGGCAAGTCCTATCGTTCTCCGCCGCTGCATCCCGACCAGGCCACGCCGCTGCTATTGAGAGCCCTGCGCGCCCTTGGCCAGCAGCCTGGCGACGAACTGCTTCATGCCAGCCCACGGGAGTTGCTGGATTGGGGCATTGTGCACTGGGATGCCAGCAGGATCCCGCGCACACTGACCCTGGCCGAAGCGCAATTACGCTGAAGGCGCTTGCAGCCTGCCAGCCATCCGTTACCATCGCCGCAGTTTTTTAATCAGAGGCCAACATGTACATCTATCGATTGGTCCTGCTGCTGGTCGTCGGGATCTACTTGTTTTCCCCCGCCATCATGGATTGGTGGATCGACGCCACGGGCGCCTGGTATCGCCCCTATCTGCTGTGGCTGATCCTGATCGTCGTGACCTTCATCCTGCAGAGCCAAAAAGATGCCGATGAGCTTTAGCCTCACCCAGATGCTGCTGATCAGCGCCGCTTACCTGGCGGCACTGTTCGGCGTCGCCTGGATCAGTGAGCGCGGAATGATTCCGCGGGCGATCATTCGCCATCCGTTGACCTACACCTTGTCCCTCGGCGTGTACGCCAGCGCCTGGGCGTTCTATGGCACCGTCGGCCTGGCCTATCAATACGGCTACGGCTTTCTCTCCAGCTACCTGGGTGTGTCCGGCGCGTTCCTGCTGGCACCGGTGCTGCTGTACCCGATCCTGAAAATTACTCGCACCTATCAGTTGTCGTCACTGGCCGACCTGTTCGCCTTCCGCTTCCGCAGCACGTGGGCCGGGGCATTGACTACGGTGTTCATGCTGATCGGCGTGCTGCCCTTGCTGGCCCTGCAGATCCAGGCGGTGGCCGACTCCATCAGCATCCTGACCCGCGAGCCGGTGCAACACCGGGTCGCCCTGGCGTTCTGTGCGCTGATCAGCCTGTTCACGATTTTCTTCGGCTCACGTCACATCGCCACCCGCGAGAAACACGAAGGGCTGGTATTTGCGATTGCGTTCGAATCGGTGATCAAGCTGATCGCCATCGGCGGCGTCGGTCTCTACGCGCTCTATGGCGTGTTCGACGGCCCGCAACAGCTGGAGCTGTGGCTGTTGCAAAACCAGACCGCTCTCGCCGCCCTGCACACGCCGTTGCAGGAAGGCCCATGGCGCACGCTGTTGCTGGTGTTCTTCGCCTCGGCAATCGTAATGCCCCACATGTACCACATGACCTTCACCGAGAACCTCAACCCGCGCTCGCTGGTCAGCGCAAGCTGGGGCTTGCCGCTGTTCCTGCTGTTGATGAGCCTTGCGGTGCCGCTGATCCTCTGGGCCGGCCTGAAACTGGGGGCCACCACCAACCCCGAGTATTTCACCCTGGGTATCGGTATCGCCGCCAATAGCCCGGCGTTGGCGCTGCTGGCGTATGTGGGCGGCTTGTCTGCTGCCAGCGGGCTGATTATCGTCACGACGCTGGCTCTATCGGGCATGGCCCTCAATCACCTGGTGCTGCCGCTGTACCAGCCGCCCGCCGAAGGCAATATCTACCGCTGGCTGAAATGGACGCGCCGCGCACTCATCGTCGCGATCATCATGGCCGGCTACGGGTTCTACCTGTTGCTCGGCGCCGGGCAGGACCTGGCCAACCTGGGCATTGTCGCGTTTGTCGCCACCTTGCAGTTCCTGCCGGGAGTGCTGTCGGTGCTGTACTGGCCGACCGCCAACCGCCGTGGGTTTATCGCCGGGCTGCTGGCCGGGATCCTGGTATGGATCGTCACCATGCTACTGCCGTTGGTCGGCAACCTGCAGGGTTTCTACATTCCGCTGCTGAACATGATCTACGTGCTGGACGACACCAGCTGGCACATGGCGGCGATTGCCTCGCTGGCCGCCAACGTACTGATGTTCACCCTGATATCGCTGTTCACCAACGCCAGCCCGGAAGAGACCAGCGCCGCCGAGGCGTGCGCGGTGGATAACGTGCGTCGACCGCAACGCCGCGAACTGCACGCGGCCTCGCCCCAGGAGTTCGCCACGCAACTGGCCAAGCCCCTCGGCGCCAAGGCGGCTCAGAAGGAAGTCGAACAGGCGCTGCGCGATCTGTACCTGCCCTTTGACGAGCGCCGCCCGTATGCGCTGCGTCGCCTGCGCGACCGCATCGAAGCCAACCTGTCCGGCCTGATGGGCCCCAGCGTGTCCCAGGACATGGTGGAAACCTTCCTGCCCTACAAGGCCGGCGGCGAAAACTACGTCACCGAGGACATCCATTTCATCGAAAGCCGGCTGGAGGATTACCACTCACGCCTCACCGGCCTGGCGGCCGAACTCGACGCCCTGCGCCGCTACCACCGCCAGACCCTGCAGGAACTGCCGATGGGCGTGTGTTCCCTGGCCAAGGATCAGGAGATCCTGATGTGGAACAAGGCCATGGAAGAACTCACCGGCATCGCCGCGCAACGGGTGGTGGGCTCGCGCCTGAATACCCTGGGCGATCCGTGGAAAGAACTGCTCCAGGGCTTTATCAACCTGCCCGACGAGCACTTGCACAAACAGCACCTGGCGCTCGACGGCCAGACCCGCTGGCTCAACCTGCACAAAGCCGCGATCGATGAACCGTTGGCTCCCGGTAACAGCGGCCTGGTGCTGCTGGTCGAAGACCTGACTGAAACCCAGATGCTCGAAGACAAGCTGGTGCACTCCGAGCGCCTGGCCAGCATTGGTCGCCTGGCAGCGGGCGTGGCCCACGAAATCGGCAACCCGATCACCGGTATCGCCTGCCTCGCGCAAAACCTGCGGGAAGAGCGTGAGGAGGACGGCGAAATCATCGAAATCAGCGGGCAGATCCTCGAACAGACCAAGCGCGTCTCGCGCATCGTGCAGTCGCTGATGAGTTTTGCCCATGCCGGCGGCCATCAGAATCTGGATGAGGCCGTGTGCCTGGCCGAAGTGGCCCAGGATGCCATTGGGCTGCTCGCCTTGAACCGGCGCAATTTCGAAGTACAGTTCTTCAACCTGTGCGACCCCGACCATTGGGTCGACGGCGACTCACAACGCCTGGCCCAAGTGCTGATCAACCTGCTGTCCAACGCCCGTGACGCAACCCCGGCCGGTGGTGCGGTACGCGTCAAGACCGAGGCTTTCGAACATACCGTCGATCTGATCGTCGAAGATGAAGGCAGCGGTATTCCACAGAACATCATGGACCGATTGTTCGAACCCTTCTTCACCACCAAGGACCCGGGTGAAGGTACCGGTCTGGGCCTTGCACTGGTCTATTCCATCGTTGAAGAGCATTATGGACAAATCACCATCGACAGCCCGGCTGACACCGAAAGCCAACGCGGCACCCGTATTCGGGTGACCTTGCCGCGTCATGTCGAAGCGACGTCCGCTGTGAACTGAGACCGTCGAGAGAATTGAATCAATGCCGCACATTTTGATCGTCGAAGACGAAACCATTATCCGCTCTGCCTTGCGTCGCCTGCTTGAACGTAATCAGTACCAGGTCAGCGAAGCCGGCTCGGTGCAGGAAGCACAAGAGCGTTTCAGCATCCCCACGTTCGACCTGATTGTCAGCGACCTGCGTCTGCCCGGAGCGCCGGGCACCGAGCTGATCAAGCTTGGCCAGGGCACTCCGGTGCTGATCATGACCAGCTACGCCAGCCTGCGCTCGGCGGTTGATTCCATGAAGATGGGTGCGGTGGACTACATCGCCAAGCCGTTTGACCACGATGAAATGCTCCAGGCCGTGGCCCGCATCCTGCGTGACCGCCAGTCAGCCAGCAGCGCGCCTGCCGAACAGCGCCCCGCCGGCAAGGCGACCAACGGCGCCGACAAGCCGGGGGTCGACAACAGTAACGGCGAGATCGGCATCATTGGCTCCTGCCCGCCGATGCAGGACCTGTACAGCAAGATCCGTAAGGTCGCGCCCACCGACTCCAATGTATTGATCCAGGGCGAGTCGGGCACCGGTAAAGAACTGGTGGCCCGCGCCCTGCACAACCTGTCCAAACGCGCCAAGGCGCCGATGATTTCGGTGAACTGTGCGGCGATCCCCGAATCCCTGATCGAGTCCGAACTGTTCGGCCACGAGAAAGGCGCGTTTACCGGCGCCAGCGCTGGGCGTGCGGGCCTGGTGGAAGCGGCTGACGGCGGTACGCTGTTCCTTGATGAAATCGGTGAGTTGCCGCTGGAGGCCCAGGCGCGACTGCTGCGTGTGCTGCAGGAAGGTGAGATTCGCCGTGTAGGCTCGGTGCAATCGCAGAAGGTTGACGTACGCCTGATCGCGGCCACCCACCGCGACCTGAAGAGCCTGGCCAAGATCGGTCAGTTCCGTGAAGACTTGTATTACCGCCTGCACGTGATCGCGCTCAAATTGCCGGCCCTGCGTGAGCGCGGTGCCGACGTGAATGAGATCGCCAACGCATTCCTGCTGCGCCAGAGTGCACGTATCAACCGTACCGACCTGACGTTCGCGCCCGACGCCGAGCAGGCGATTCGGCATTACTCGTGGCCGGGTAACGTGCGGGAACTGGAGAATGCGGTCGAGCGTGCGGTGATCCTGTCGGAAAGCCCGGAAATTTCCGCCGAGCTGCTGGGTATCGATATTGAACTCAGTGACTTGGAGGATGACGACTTCATCGGCCTGGTCCCGACACAGGGCGGCGCCAGCAATACCAGCCATGAGCCGACGGAAGATTTGTCACTGGAAGACTATTTCCAGCATTTCGTCCTGGAGCACCAGGACCACATGACCGAGACCGAGTTGGCACGCAAGCTGGGCGTGAGCCGTAAGTGCCTGTGGGAACGCCGCCAGCGCCTGGGCATTCCACGGCGCAAGACCGGGGTGGCCAGCGAAAGCTGAGGGTGCGCCCCCACAGGTAACACCCTCCGATGTGAAAAAACTGTTACCGCGGATATTTCGCGTAACAAAAGCCGGGGCTTACGGTAACGAAGCCCCGGCTTTTTTTCGCCCTTCAAAAACCAAAAACCACCTCAACCCCCCGGTTTTGCTGGGCGACGCAAAAGTTGGCACGCACCCTGCTATATGCTTAGTACAAAAACAATAACAAGCTTTGTACAAGACAATAAAAATAAGACGAATCGACTCACGCATAACAAAAACAACACGGCGGAGGCGCAGCTAACTGATTCTTTTGGAGAGGCGTTGCATTTGGGGCTTGCCCCGCAACCAGGCCGAGAACAACAAAAACTGCCCTAAGGCAGAGCCTGAACTGGTTGGATCGTAGATCAGCAACACAGCGACCAAAGCAATCCGTTTGCTCTTGACTCCCGATTGGGAGTGTCATGAAGGTGAAGCTTCATGGCGAGGGCGATCAACAAAAACAAGAAGCCCGAAATCAATAATAAAAATAGAGCACGCAACTACTTCTGGGGGAGCTTCGGCTCCCCTTGTAGTTTCCGGGATTTGACGATTTAAGGCTTATGGCGCAACGCCGAAGCTTGTTCCTACACCATCCCCTGACTAAATGCTAGAATCCCCGCCCATCATGCGGTCATTCTTCGTTATGGCCGAACATTCCTTCAAACAGTGCATCCCATGCTGAAGAAGTTGTTCCAGTCATTCCGTTCTCCCTTGCGTCGTACGCAACACAAACGCAGCACGCCTGAAGTGCTCAACAGCAGCCAGCATTCGTTGCAGCGCGCTCAATTCAGCCGTTATGCGGTGAATATCGTCGAACGGTTGCAGAACGCCGGTTACCAGGCCTACTTGGTGGGCGGTTGCGTACGCGACATGCTGCTCAATATCACGCCTAAGGATTTCGACGTCGCCACCAGTGCCACGCCTGAGCAAGTGCGTGCCGAGTTTCGCAATGCGCGAATCATCGGTCGCCGCTTCAAGCTGGTGCATATCCATTTTGGTCGCGAAATCATCGAGGTCGCGACCTTCCGTGCCGGCCACCCGCAAAACGATGAAGAGGAAGATACCAATCAGTCTTCCCGCAACGAGAGCGGGCGTATCCTGCGCGACAACGTCTACGGCACCCTGGAAGAAGACGCGCAGCGCCGCGACTTCACCATCAATGCCCTCTATTACGATCCGGTCAGCGAACGCATCCTCGATTACGCCAATGGCGTACACGACATCCGCAATAACCTGATCCGCCTGATCGGCGACCCGACGCAGCGCTATCAGGAAGACCCGGTGCGCATGCTGCGGGCCGTGCGCTTCGCCGCCAAGCTCAACTTCGGCATCGAAAAGCACACCGCCGCACCGATACGCGAGCTGGCACCGATGCTGCGGGAAATCCCGTCCGCGCGTCTGTTCGAAGAAGTGCTCAAGCTGTTCCTCTCCGGCTACGCCGCCGACACCTTCGAAATGCTGGTCGACCTGCAGTTGTTCGACCCACTGTTTCCGGCCAGCGCCGAAGCACTGGAGTACAACCCGACTTATACCCACACGCTGATCAGCGAAGCCTTGATCAATACCGACCTGCGCATCAAGCAGAACAAACCGGTCACGCCGGCGTTCCTGTTTGCCGCCCTGTTGTGGCCGGCCCTGCCCAAGCGCGTACTGCGTCTGCAGGAGCGTGGCATGCCGCCGATCCCGGCCATGCAGGAAGCCGCTCACGAGCTGATCGCCGAACAGTGCCAGCGCATTGCTATCCCGAAACGTTTCACGATGCCGATCCGCGAGATCTGGGACATGCAGGAACGCCTGCCGCGCCGCAGCGGCAAGCGAGCCGACCTGCTGCTGGACAACCCGCGCTTCCGTGCCGGCTACGACTTCCTGCTGCTGCGCGAAAGCGCCGGTGAGCAGACCGACGGCCTGGGCGAATGGTGGACCGACTATCAGGATGCCAATGACAGCCAACGCCGCGATATGATTCGCGACCTCGGCAGCAAGGGTGATGGCGAAGGCGCAGGGCCGAAGAAGCGTCGTCGCAGCGGCACCAAGCGTAAACGCAGTGCGGCCGATGCCTCGGGCGCCGCGGGCGAATAAACGTGGAACGCATCTACATCGGCATGGGCAGCAACCTGGCTGCCCCAGATCAACAATTGCGCAGCGCTGTCGAGGCGTTGGCACAATTGCCAGACACTTGCGTCGCCGGCGTTTCCGCCTTTTACCAAAGTGATTCGCTGCTACCGGGCCAACCGCGCTACACCAACGCGGTTGCCGCCCTAGACAGCCGCCTTGCGCCACTTGACCTGCTGGATGCGCTGCAAGCCATCGAAAACGATCAGGGCCGCGAGCGCCTGGAGCGTTGGGGCCCTCGCACCCTTGACCTGGACATTCTGCTGTTTGGCGATCGCCTGATCGACGAACCGCGCCTGAAGGTGCCCCATTACCAGATGCACCTGCGTGCGTTTGTGTTGTACCCATTGGCCGAACTGGCGCCTGCCGCATTGCAATTGCCGGATGGAAAGCGCCTCAGTGCCCTGCTTGAAGCCTGCCCGTTTGTCGGCCTGGAACGGCTCCCCGTTGCTGAATCGCGTCAGTAACAGCGGTAACACCGCCATCGTAACAATGCGGTAACACATCCAATTGACTTCCCGTGTCCTCCTCACGACTATAGGCGTCCCGCTGCCGCCAACCCGGCGCTGAAGGGCGCAATCCAGGCCTTATAAGCACTGCTCTCAAGACGGTGCGCCTGAATAACGAAGACTCACGCGCGTAACTCGCTGTTTCCAAGCGCCTGAACGAGGACCCTTTTCATGCCAGACATTACCCTGACCACCTTGCAGAGCCTCAAGCTCAAAGGTGAAAAAATCACCATGCTGACCTGCTATGACGCCACCTTCGCCCACGCCTGCTGCCAGGCCGGGGTTGAAGTGTTACTGGTAGGCGACTCCCTGGGCATGGTCCTTCAAGGGAATGACAGCACCCTGCCCGTCACCACCGATGAACTGGCCTACCACACCTCCAGCGTCAAGCGCGGCAACGACGGCGCATTCATCATCGCCGACCTGCCGTTCATGGACTACGCCACCGTCGAACAGACCTTCCTGAACGCCGGCAAACTGATGCGTGCCGGTGCACACATGATCAAGGTGGAGGGCGCCGTGTGGCTCGCCGAGTCGATTCGCCTGCTGGCTGAGCGCGGCGTGCCGGTCTGTGCACATATGGGCCTGACGCCACAGTCCGTGAACATCCTCGGCGGCTACAAGGTCCAAGGCCGCAACGAAGCCCAGGCGCGCCAGATGCGTGCCGATGCCATCGCCCTGGAGCAGGCGGGCGTTGCGATGATCCTGCTCGAATGCGTGCCCAGCGAACTCGCAGCAGAAATCACCCAGGCCGTTAAAGTGCCGGTGATCGGTATTGGCGCGGGCTCGGCCACCGACGGCCAGGTGCTGGTGCTGCACGACATGCTCGGCCTGTCGATTACCGGCCGCGTGCCGAAGTTCGTGAAGAACTTCATGACCGGCCAGGACAGCATCCACGCGGCATTGAGTGCTTACGTCGCCGAAGTCAAAGGCGTGACCTTCCCAGGCGCCGAACACGGATTCTCTGCATGAACACCGTAAAAACCGTACGTGAACTCAGAGCCGCCGTCGCCCACGCCCGCAAGGCCGGCAAACGCATCGGCTTCGTGCCCACCATGGGTAACCTGCACAGCGGCCATGCCAGCCTGGTCAGCAAGGCTGTGCAGCAGGCGGACTTTGTCGTGGCGAGTATTTTCGTCAACCCGCTGCAATTTGGCGCCGGCGAAGACCTGGACAAGTACCCTCGCACCCTGGCCGCCGATCAGGAAAAGCTCCTACAGGCAGGCTGCAACCTGCTGTTCGCGCCGACCGTCGAGGAGATGTACCCCGGCGGCATGACCGGCCAGACCCGCGTCAGCGTCCCGCAATTGTCCGAAGGCTTGTGCGGCGCCAGCCGTCCCGGGCATTTCGAAGGCGTGGCGACCGTGGTCAGCAAACTGTTCAACATGGTCCAGCCGGACATGGCTGTATTTGGCCAGAAGGACTACCAGCAACTGGCCGTGATTCGTGCCATGGTCCATGACCTGAACATGCCGATCCAGATTATCGGCGAGCCCACCGTGCGCGCCGATGATGGCTTGGCACTGTCCTCGCGCAACGGTTTTCTCAGCGAAGAACAACGTGCGATCGCGCCGGTGCTGTACCGCAGCCTCAGCCAGATTGCCGCAGCCATCAAAAGCGGTGATCACGACTTCGCCAGGCTGCGTGCCGAACAGGTGCAGCAGATCGAGGCTGCCGGGTTGCGCCTGGATTACCTCGAAGTGCGCCAGGGCGTGCACCTGCGGGCCGCTACGGCGGAGGATCGGGATATTGTGATTCTGGTGGCGGCCTTTCTAGGCACGACCCGCCTGATCGACAACCTGCATCTGACCCTCGACTGACCTCTCTGAACACCCCGCCGATTGCCCTGATCGCTGTGCCGGTATAAAAAAGTACCGGCCACAGCGCAGACAAAGCCAAGACATATCGACACGCTAGGTTTAATGTAATCGCCCTGCGCTATGGTTAGCGCTGTCTGGAACCCAATCCTTGAGATAAGACTGGATGTTCCGGGCTTTGAAGTGTCCTAAAGGCAGTCCCCGTAATAAAAGGAAACCCGCAGCGATGGCGTACTACCGCACCCCTCATGACGTTACCGCTCTGCCCGCCTGGCAAGCGCTCAATCAACATCGCCAAGCCATGCAGGATTTCAGCATGCGCGAAGCGTTCAATGCCGATCCCCAGCGCTTTTCCCAGTTCACCTTGAGCAGCTGCGGACTTTTCCTCGATTACTCGAAAAACCTGATCACCGGCGAAACCCGCGACCTGCTGGTGGGCCTTGCCAACGAAGTGGGCCTTAAAGACGCAATCAACTCGCTGTATGCGGGCGAGCCGGTCAACTCCTCCGAAGGCCGCCCTGCCCTGCACACCGCCCTGCGCCGCCCGGTGGGCGACAAGCTGTCGGTCAACGGCGTGAACATCATGCCGGACGTGCATAAGGTGCTGAACCAGATCACCGACCTGGTCGGCCGCATCCACGACGGCCTGTGGCGTGGCTACACCGAGAAGCCAATCACCGACGTGGTGAACATCGGCATCGGCGGCTCGTTCCTCGGCCCGGAGCTGGTCTCTGAAGCGCTGTTGTCCTACGCCCACAAAGGCGTGCGCTGCCACTACCTGGCGAACATCGATGGCAGCGAATTCCATGAGCTGACCATGAAGCTGCGCGCCGAGACCACGCTGTTTATCGTCTCGTCGAAATCCTTCAACACCCTGGAAACCCTGAAAAACGCCCAGGCCGCCCGCGCCTGGTACCTGGCCCAGGGTGGCTCGGAAGCCGAGCTGTACCGCCACTTTATCGCCGTGTCGAGCAACAACGCGGCCGCCGTGGCCTTCGGTATCCGCGAAGAAAACATCTTCCCGATGTGGGACTGGGTGGGCGGCCGTTATTCGTTGTGGTCGGCCATCGGCCTGCCAATCGCCCTGGCCATCGGCATGTCCAACTTCAAGGAACTGCTGTCCGGTGCCTACACCATGGACCAGCATTTCCAGAACGCACCGTTCGAACAGAACATGCCGGTGCTGCTGGGCCTGCTGGGCGTGTGGTACGGCAACTTCTGGGGTGCGCAGAGCCATGCGATCCTGCCATACGACCACTACCTGCGTAACATCACCAAGCACTTGCAGCAGCTGGACATGGAATCCAACGGCAAGAGCGTGCGCCAGGACGGCAAACCAGTGTCCACCGACACAGGCCCGGTGATCTGGGGCGGCGTCGGCTGCAACGGCCAACATGCTTATCACCAGTTGCTGCACCAAGGCACCCAACTGATCCCGGCCGACTTCATCGTGCCGATCGTCAGCTTCAACCCGGTGTCCGACCACCATCAGTGGCTGTACGCCAACTGCCTGTCCCAAAGCCAGGCACTGATGCTCGGCAAGACCCGCAGCGAAGCCGAAGCCGAGCTGCGCGACAAGGGCATCCCGGAAGACGACGTGCAGAAGCTGGCACCGCACAAGGTGATCCCGGGCAACCGTCCGAGCAACACGCTCGTGGTTGAACGCATCAGCCCGCGTCGCCTGGGCGCCCTGGTTGCGATGTATGAACATAAAGTGTTCGTGCAAAGCGTGATCTGGGGCATCAACGCCTTCGACCAATGGGGCGTGGAGCTGGGCAAGGAGCTGGGCAAGGGCGTATACAATCGCCTCACCGGCGCCGAAGAAACCTTGGCCGAAGACGCGTCGACCCAGGGCCTGATCAACTACTTCCGCGGCCGTCACCGCGGCTGATGCAGGCAACGCAAGGCCAACGTCCGTTTGGACGTTGGCCTTGAACCCTCTCCATACAGGGTGCATCTTTATGACTTGTCGCAAAAACAAGAATAAGGATCGCTCATGTTCGATATCAGCACGTTTCCCATCGCCGATGCCGTCCGCCGGGCTGCGCAACTCAGTCAAGAGGACTACCAGCGCCTCTATCGCCAATCCATCGAACAGCCGGACACGTTCTGGGCCGAACAGGCCAAGGGCTTTCTCGACTGGATAACACCGTGGCACACCGTCCAGCAGTCAGACATCCAGACCGGTGCCGCCCAGTGGTTTGCCGGTGGCCAGTTGAACGTCAGCTACAACTGCATCGACCGTCACCTGGCGCAACGCGCCGATAAGCCGGCCTTCATCTGGGAAGGTGACGATCCTGCAAAATCTTCCAAAATCACCTACCGCCAACTGCACCAAAACGTCTGCCGCCTGGCCAATGTGCTGAAAAGCCGTGGCGTGAAAAAAGGCGACCGGGTGTGTATCTACATGCCGATGATCCCGGAAGCGGCCTACGCCATGCTGGCTTGCACACGGATTGGCGCGGTGCACTCGGTGGTATTTGGCGGGTTCTCACCGGACGCCCTGCGCGACCGCATCCTGGACGCCGACTGCCGCACCGTGATCACAGCCGATGAAGGCGTGCGCGGTGGTAAGCCGGTGGCGTTGAAACAGAATGTCGACAAGGCCCTGGCCAGTTGCCCCGACGTCAGCACGGTGCTGGTGGTACAACGCACCGGCGCCCCGGTGAGCTGGAGCGAAGGCCGCGACCTCAAGTATCAACAGGCCTTGGATGCAGCGAGCGACGATTGCCCTCCCGAACCGATGGACGCCGAAGCCCCGCTGTTTATCCTCTACACCTCCGGCAGCACCGGCAAGCCCAAGGGCGTGCTGCACACCACGGGCGGCTACCTGCTCCAGGCGGCAATGACCTTCAAGTACGTACTCGATTACCGCGACGGTGAGGTGTTCTGGTGCACTGCCGATGTGGGTTGGGTCACCGGCCATAGTTACATCGTGTACGGGCCGCTGGCCAATGGCGCGACCTCGCTGATGTTCGAAGGTGTGCCGAGCTACCCGGACAGTTCGCGCTTCTGGCAGGTCATCGATAAACACCAGGTGAATATCTTCTACACCGCCCCCACCGCCTTGCGCGCGTTGATGCGCGAGGGTCACGCCCCGCTGGAGACGACCTCCCGCGCCAGCCTGCGCCTGCTCGGCAGCGTCGGCGAACCGATCAACCCGGAAGCCTGGGACTGGTACTTCAACGCAGTGGGCGAACAGCGTTGCCCCATTGTCGATACCTGGTGGCAGACCGAGACCGGCGGCATCATGCTCAGCCCGCTGGTCAGCGCCCAGCGCATCAAACCAGGTTGCGCCACCCAGCCGATGTTTGGCGTGCAGCCCGTGCTGCTGGATGAACAAGGCAAGGTCATCAGCGGAGCCGGCAGCGGCGTACTGGCGATCAAGGCCAGTTGGCCGGGGCAGATTCGCAGCGTCTACGGCGACCCGCAGCGCATGGTCGACACCTATTTCAAACCCTACCCCGGTTACTATTTCACCGGTGACGGCGCGCGCCGCGATGAGGACGGCGACTACTGGATCACCGGGCGCATCGACGATGTGATCAACGTATCCGGCCACCGTATCGGCACCGCCGAGGTAGAAAGTGCGCTGGTGCTGCATGACCTGGTGGCCGAGGCCGCCGTGGTGGGCTACCCCCACGATGTCAAAGGCCAGGGCATCTACGCCTTCGTCACCCCCATGAATGGCGTCGAACCCAGCGAGGCGCTGAAAAAACACCTGCTGGAACTGGTCAGCAAGGAAATCGGCAGCTTTGCCAAGCCGGAACTGATCCAATGGGCACCGGCCTTGCCGAAAACCCGATCCGGCAAGATCATGCGCCGGATTTTGCGCAAGATCGCCTGCAACGAACTGGACAGCCTGGGTGATACCTCGACCCTGGCCGACCCCAGCGTCGTCGACGGCCTGATCGACAAACGCCTGAACCGCTAGGAAACCCGAGTCGCCATGGAATTTATCCGCAGCCGTATCGAAACCCAGTTGATGAGCCTCACCGGCTTGTCACTGGGCCAACTGGACCTGGAAAACCCCAAGGGCGATCCGGGCCTGTTCGGGCCGGACTCGATCAGTTGGCAAGTCCATGGCGACTTCAGCAGCATGCTTATCGGCGGTATCAGCGCCTTGATGCTGCAAGCCTTGCACCCATTGGCCCTGGCCGGCGTGTGGGACCATTCGAATTTTCGCCAGGACATGCTTGGGCGCCTGCGCCGTACCTCGCAGTTTATTTCCGGTACCACGTTCGGCGCGCGCAAAGACGCCGACTGGCTGATCGAAAAAGTGCGCACCATTCACCTGCAGGTGGTGGGCCATGCCCCGGACGGGAGGCCTTACGCGGCCAGCGATCCAGCGCTGCTGACCTGGGTGCATGTGGCGGAGGTGAGCAACTTTCTTGCTGCCCACTTGCGCTATCGCAACCCGCACCTCTGCGGCCGTGATCAGGACCGTTACTACAACGAGATCGCCGTCGTCGCAGAACGGCTCGGCGCGCAGGATGTGCCGCATTCACGCCAGGAAATTTCCGATTACCTTGAGAATATCCGCCCGCAATTGCTGTGCGACGAGCGCAGCCGCGAAGTGCTGCGCCTGTTGCTGAACGCGCCCTCCCCCAGCCTGTTGGCCAAGCCTTTTGGTGCCTTGATGATGCAAGCCGGGATCGACCTGCTGCCGGACTGGGCCAGCACCCTGCTCGATCAGCACCAGAGCCCCCTGCAACGCCAGATGATCCGCGCCGGGGTCAAGCGCAGCGCACCGTTGTTGCGCTGGGCGATGCGCAATGGTTCGGTGCAGCGTGCACACCGGCGGATGGGGTTGATGTAGGCGACGCGCCATAGCTGCTAAACTCCGCGCCCTCATTGCCCCCATTTACCTAAGCAAGGCGCGCTCCATGTCTCCCTTGAATCAGGCGCTGCGCGCCGCCCTCGATCATCGCCAGGATCTGATCAGCGAACTGCACGCCCAGGGCACCAACTGCTATCGGCTGTTCCATGGCAGCCAGGAAGGCGCCGGCGGCCTGACCATCGACCGCTATGGCCCGCAGTTACTGGTGCAAAGCTTCCATCAGTCGCTGGAAACCGCCGACCTGCTGGAGCTGCACCAACTGATCAACCAGTACATGGGCCTGGAGTTGCTGCTGGTCTACAACGACCGCTCCCGCGGCAACTCGCGGGTCGATCGCGAAGATTCGGTATACCGCGCCGAACCTGCCGCGCTGGAAGACCTGGTCGGCCACGAATGGGGCCTTAATTACCGTGTCCGTGGGCGCCATGCCGGCCAGGACCCACTACTGTTCCTCGACCTGCGCAATACCCGCGGTTGGGTCAAGGACCACAGCGCCGGCAAAAGCGTACTGAACCTGTTTGCCTACACATGCGGGGTGGGCCTGAGCGCCGCTGCCGGTGGCGCGCGCGAGGTATGCAACCTGGACTTCGCCGAGGGCAACCTGGCGGTGGGACGTGAAAACGGCCAGCTCAATCCACAGCTTCCCACCATGGAGTTCGTGCAATCGGACTACTTCCCGGCGATTCGCCAACTGGCCGGGCTGCCGATCACCCAGCGTCGCGGGCAGAAACTGCCGAGCTATCTGCGCCTCGAGCAGCGTCAATATGACCTGGTGTTGCTCGACCCGCCGGCCTGGGCCAAGAGTGCCTTCGGTACCGTCGACCTGTTGCGTGACTACCAGAGCCTGCTCAAGCCGGCACTGCTCGCTACAGCCGACAATGGCGTGCTGATCTGCTGTAACAACCTGGCAAAAGTCAGCATGGAGGATTGGCGTGAACAGGTGCTGCGTTGTGCGCAAAAGGCTGGGCGTCCGGTGCGGGACTGGAAAATCATGACGCCCGGCGCGGACTTTCCCTCACAAGATCAACAGCCACCGCTGAAGACTCTGATACTTCAACTGTAAGCAGCATCCTAAAGGCCCGGTTCTTCGGAACCGAAAACCCGTGCCATACTCCAAGGCACTCCTGTTTGACATAGATGGCGCCGCCCCATGCCCAAAGGATTGATTCGCGCCACTGGCGCCTTGTTGACTGCCCTCGCGTTGTACAGCTTGCTGGGCTTTCTGATTTTGCCTGGCATCGCCCTTCGTATTGCCAACCAACAGTTAGCCAATTACGCCACGGTGCCGGCACGCATCGAGCGGATCGAACTTAACCCGTTCAGCCTGGAAGTCACGGTATGGGGCTTGAAGATTGGCGAACCCGGTAAGGAACAGGTAGGTTTCGAACGGCTTTACGCCAACCTGCAGGCCGATAGCCTGTGGACCCGCGCCCTGCACCTGGCGGATGTGCAACTGGACAAGCCCAGGACCGAGTTGTTGTTCGACAAATCAGGCCAGCTGAATCTGGCGCAGTTGTTCAAGCTGCCACCGAGCGAGCCGACCCCGGCAGACCCTGACGCCAATCCGTTCCCGCTGCGTGTCGACAGCATCAAGCTGGCTGGCGGTTATTTGCATTTCCAAGACCTGCGCCCCAGCGAACCCATCGAATTCCTCTACGATACCCTCGACTTCGAGCTGAAGAACCTCAGCACCCTGCCGGAAGACAATGCGGACATGACCTTGGTCGCCGCCGGCCCTGAAGGCGGACAGATCGACTGGAAAGGCAACTTCAGCCTGGTGCCGATCACGTCCGAAGGTACGCTCAAAGTCACCGGCGGCAAGATGAAAGCCTGGTGGCCGTATGTGCGTGACGCCTTACCCCTGGTACTTGAAGACGGCGTGCTCAACTTCAGTACCGAATACAGGTTCAGCCTGGCCAAAGAAACCGAGCTGAACCTGACCAATACCGCCGCCAGCATCGCACCGTTCGCCATCAAGGCCCCGGATGGCCGGCCGTTGGTGCGCCTGGAGCGTTTGGACGTCAGTGAGACCACGGTGGACCTGGCCAAACAGCAGGTGGTGGTGGGCAAGATCCGCAGCAATAAACTCGAGACCTGGGCGGCTCGTGAAGCGGATGGGCAACTGGACTGGCAAAAACTGTTCGCCGGACAGCCAGGCAAACCGGCCAAGGCGCCGGAGCCTGCGACTGCACCCGCCACGGCCGACTCGCCAAAGCCTGCGCCCGTCGCCCCAAGCAAGCCCTGGCAAGTGCTGCTCAAGGATGTACAGCTGCGCTACTACCAGGTGCACTTGGCCGACCGCCAGGCCAAACCTGCGGTGGCGCTGGAGCTCGGCCCGTTGAACGTCGACGTGCAGAACTTCGACAGCCTCAACCAGAGCCCCTTCACCCTGAAGGTCGACACCGGCCTGGGCAAGCAGGGCAAGATCCAGGCAACCGGCACGGTCAACCTCAACCCGGTCAGCGCCAAGTTGAAGGTCAATACCAAGGACATCGACCTGCGGGTCGCCCAGTCCTATATCAGCCCGTTTATCCGCCTGGAACTGCGCAGTGGCATGCTTGGCAGCGACCTCGACGTGAACCTGAAAAGCACCGATCCCCTGGCGCTGCAGATCACCGGCCGCGCGCAGGTTGACCAATTGCATACCCTCGACACCCTCAAGACCCGCGACTTCCTCAAATGGCAGCGCCTGGTGCTCGAAGGCGTGAACTACCAACACGGCGACAGCCTATCGATCGACAAGGTCAACCTGCTGCAGCCCTATGCGCGGTTCATGATCAACGATGACCGCACCACCAACGTCGACGACCTGCTGATCCCGCAGCCGGCCGACAGTGGCGCCAAATCGTCAGCCAAACCTGCCGCGAGCAAAGAAAAATCCCTGGGCATCCATATCGGGCAGATTGCGATCAACGACGGTTCGGCCAACTTCGCCGACTTCAGCCTCACCCCCAACTTCGCCACTGCGATCCAACAGCTCAACGGGCAGATCGGCACCATCGACAGTCGCCAGGCCAAACCGGCGAGCGTTGACATCAAGGGCAAGGTCGACCGTTATGCACCGGTGACCATCAAAGGCAGCGTGAACCCGTTTGACCCGATGGCGGCGCTGGACATCGCCACCAGCTTCAAACGTGTCGAGCTGACCACCCTGACGCCTTACTCGGGCAAGTTCGCCGGTTTCCGCATCCGCAAGGGCCGCCTCAACCTTGACCTGCATTACGTGATCACCAAGGGCCAGTTGAAGGCTGAGAACAAAGTGGTGGTCGAGCAATTGCAACTGGGCGAAAAAGTCGACAGCGCCGATGCCGTGGACTTGCCGATTCGTCTGGCAATCGCCTTGCTCAAGGACAGCGACGGCAAGATCTCCATCGAACTGCCCGTATCCGGTGACCTGAATAACCCGCAATTCAGCGTGATGCCCATTGTGTGGCAAACCCTGCGCAATCTGGTGGTGCGAGCGGCCACTGCGCCGTTCAAGTTTATTGGCGGATTGGTCACCGGAGGCGGAGCGGAGGACTTGGGTAGCGTGTCGTTCGCGGCAGGCTCCAGCGAGTTGAACAAAGATGCCGAAGGCGCTCTCAACACCTTGGCCAAAGCCTTGAAAGAACGCCCTGCCCTACGCCTGGAAATCGAAGGCACGGCCGCAGCCAGCAGCGACGGCCCATTCCTGGCGGCCCAGCGGCTGGAGCGGGAATACCAATACAACTACTACAAAATGCTGCAGCGCCGTGGCGAGAAAGTCCCGGCCCAGGCGTCCTTGCTGGAAGTCCCTGAGAGCGAAAAAGCCCCCTTGCTCGAAGGTATTTACCGCACCCGCTTGAAACAGCAGCCTCCGGCTGAATGGAAGGACCTGAGCAGCAGTGACCGCACCGCCAGGTTGAAAGAGAGCGTGATCAAGTTCTGGAGTGGCAGTGACGTGCTGCTGCGCCAGTTGGGCCAGGACCGTGCGAGCACGATCAAGGACTACCTGGTGGATAAAGCCCAGCTGGAGGACGACCGGGTCTACTTCATTGACGCGCAACTGGGCCAGGCAGAAAAAGACGGTCGAGTGATAACGCCGATGCACTTGGACGCCGAGTAGGCGCCGCTGGCGCATTACTTTCCCGCCCCAATAGAACAGGCCCCGACACAGAAGTGCCGGGGCCTGTAATGACCACATCCGTGTGGTCGGTCGCATGAAACTTAGAGGTGCATTGAGTGGATATCTAACTCACGCGCCGCCGCCGCTAGTTCAGACGAATTCTTGAGCGTTACTCTGCTTTCAGGCCATCGGCCGATACAGCTTTAACGCCTTTGATTTTCTTGGTGATGTTCACCGCGGTCGTTTTCTGTGCCTCGGTCACAGCGACCGAAGAGGACAGGGAAACTACACCCTTGTTGGTTTCGACTTTGATGTCGGTGCCAGGAATGCCTTTCTCGGTGACCAGGTCAGCTTTGACTTTGGTGGTGATCCAGGTGTCGGAGGTTGCGCCTTTGGCGTCAGCCGCTGCACCTTTGGTTTTGTCGATGTTGTCTGCCTTGGTAGCGCCGCCAGCCAACAGGCCGTCAGCCGAAACTGCGGTTACACCTTTGATTTTCTTGGTGATCGCTACGGCAGTTTCTTTCTGCGCGTCCGAAATGGCTACGGTCGAAGACAGGGAAACCACACCTTTGTTGGTCTCAACCTTGATGTCCGAACCAGGGATGCCTTTTTCGGTCAGCAGATCGGATTTAACTTTGGTGGTGATCCAAGTATCCGAAACGCTTTCTTTTGCCTTGGTGGCTTCACCGGCCGCCAGGGTCATTGGAGCTTGGGAAGTCTGGGCAAAGGCCACGTTAGCACCCATGGCCAGGGTCAGAGCGGTAGCAGTAGCGAGAGCGAACTTCTTCATACGAGTAACTCCTGTTTTATTAAAAGTCTGCAGTGTGTGAACCTTGATGCTGCAGCGTTAACAGGGTTATTGCAGGCAGTGTGCCAAGTCGCCACAGAAGATTAAATCGTTAAAAATCATATACTTATAAAAACACTCGAATTTCGGAATCGTGCAACTTGCATGAACGCCATCATGCCTGCGTGCAAGTTGCGGCTTTTGCGATTTACTAAGCGTCTGATTTTTCGGCATTTTCCTTCAGGCGTAAAAAAAGGACTCCGAAGAGTCCTTTTTTTCAGCGTTAGCCTGGGGTAATTAAACGCCCGAAGCCTTGGCTGCTGCTACGTCCTTGATGGACAGCTTGATACGGCCGCGGTTGTCCACGTCCAGTACCAGCACTTCCACTTCCTGGCCTTCTTTCAGAATGTCGGTCACTTTCTCAACGCGAGCGTCGCTCAGCATGGAGATGTGAACCAGACCATCTTTGCCTGGCAGGATGTTGACGAATGCGCCGAAGTCGACGATGCGCTCAACCTTACCGACGTAGATCTTGCCGATCTCGGCTTCAGCGGTGATGCCGAGGACGCGTTGACGCGCAGCTTCTGCAGCTTCCTTGGTTTCGCCGAAGATCTTGATCGAGCCGTCGTCTTCGATGTCGATCGAAGCCTTGGTCTCTTCACAGATCGCACGAATGGTCGCGCCGCCTTTACCGATAACATCACGGATTTTGTCGGTGTCGATTTTCATCGCGATCATGGTCGGAGCATTTTCCGACAGTTCGGTACGGGACTGACCAATGATCTGGTTCATCTGACCGAGGATGTTCAGGCGCGCTTCCAGGGCTTGGCCCAGGGCGATTTCCATGATCTCTTCGGTGATGCCCTTGATCTTGATGTCCATCTGCAGCGCGGTAACACCTTTGGCGGTACCGGCTACTTTGAAGTCCATATCGCCCAGGTGGTCTTCGTCACCCAGGATGTCGGTCAGGATGGCGAACTTCTCGCCTTCTTTAACCAGGCCCATGGCGATACCGGCAACCGGCGCCTTCATCGGCACACCCGCGTCCATCAGCGCCAGGGAAGCACCGCAGACCGAAGCCATGGAGCTGGAGCCGTTGGACTCGGTGATTTCCGACACCACACGGATGGTGTACGGGAACACGTCAGCAGCAGGCAGCATGGCCTGGACCGAACGACGGGCCAGACGGCCGTGACCGATTTCGCGACGACCAGCGCCACCCATGCGACCACACTCGCCTACCGAGAACGGCGGGAAGTTGTAGTGCAGCATGAACGGGTCTTTTTTCTCGCCTTCCAGGGTGTCCAGCAGCTGTGCGTCACGGGCAGTACCCAGGGTCGCAACGACCAGTGCCTGGGTTTCACCACGGGTGAACAGTGCCGAACCGTGAGTCTTCGGCAGAACACCGACTTCGATGTTCAGCGGACGAACGGTGCGGGTGTCGCGGCCGTCGATACGTGGCTTGCCGTTAACGATGTTTTCGCGAACGGTGCGGTATTCGATTTCACCGAAGGCTGCTTTGACTTCGCTGGAAGAAGGCTGGCCTTCTTCGCCGGACAGCTTGGCAACAACCTGGTCCTTCAGCTCACCCAGGCGAGCGTAACGGTCGGCCTTGACGGTGATGGTGTAGGCGTCGGAGATCGCAGTGCCGAACTCGGAGCGGATAGCGCCCAGCAGTTCGGTTGCTTCGGCTTGCGGAGCCCAGGCCCAGGTCGGCTTGGCAGCTTCGGCAGCCAGTTCTTTAACAGCGTTGATCACAACCTGGAACTCGTCGTGGGCAAATAGTACTGCGCCCAGCATCTGGTCTTCGGTCAGCTCTTTGGCTTCCGATTCAACCATCAATACGGCTTCCGACGTACCGGCAACGACCATGTCCAGGCTCGATGCTTTCAGTTGCTCGTAAGTCGGGTTCAGCAGGTAACCGGTGCTTTCATGGAAAGCAACGCGGGCTGCGCCGATCGGGCCATCGAAAGGAATACCGGAGATGGCCAGGGCAGCCGAAGTACCGATCATCGCAGCGACGTCAGGATCGGTTTTCTTGCTGGTGGAAACGACGGTGCAGACAACCTGCACTTCGTTCATGAAGCCTTCTGGGAACAGCGGACGGATCGGACGGTCGATCAGTCGGGAAGTCAGGGTTTCTTTCTCGGAAGGACGGCCTTCGCGCTTGAAGAAACCGCCAGGGATCTTACCGGCAGCGTAAGTCTTTTCCTGGTAGTGAACGGAAAGAGGGAAGAAGCCTTTGCTTGGGTCGGCGTGCTTGGCGCCAACAACGGTCACCAATACGGTAACGTCGTCGTCAACGGTAACCAGCACTGCGCCGGAGGCTTGACGGGCGATACGGCCTGTCTCGAGGGTAACGGTCGACTGACCGAACTGGAATTTTTTGATAACCGGGTTCACGGTGTCCTACCTTCTTTGTGGCTCTTGGGGAACTTGTCTTCTTGCGAAATTCTTGGGCAATGTCGGGAATCGGCCCAACCCTTGTCCAGGGGTAAAACGTGTATCCAGATAAAACTTGAGGCTGGGAGCCTACCATGGGCCAGCGGGAATCCCACTGACACACGGCAGACAACCAACCTCTAGCGCAATCGCTGATTAGCGACGCAGACCCAGGCGACCGATCAGAGCCTGATAACGACCCAGATCCTTGCCTTTCAGGTAGTCCAGCAGCTTACGGCGCTGGTTTACCATGCGGATCAGACCACGACGGGAGTGGTGATCTTTACCGTTGGCCTTGAAGTGACCCTGCAGCTTGTTGATGTTGTGGGTCAGCAGTGCAACTTGCACTTCTGGCGAACCAGTGTCACCAACAGCTTGCTGGTAGTCAGCTACGATTTGTGCTTTTTCTTGAACGTCGAGAGCCATGAGGCAATCCTTTTTTCAGGAAACCACCCAAAGGGCAGTTTCAACAGGCCAGGGACAAATCCCTGTATCTAAAAATGAGTGTTGACCGTGCCTGTTAACAGCCACACTCGTTCGGTCATTCTGACCGAATCAGTCGACGTGGCGCGATGCGCCCGTCTTCGCTCACTTCACCGATACCGATAAAGCGACCGTTATGATCCTGTACCCGCACCATGCCGAACTTCGGGGCATCCGGGGCGCGTACCGGCTGGCCGTTAAGCCAGTAGAACGCGCTGTGTTCCGAAAAGTGCAGTAATGGCCAATCCAGCAAGCCACTGTCCGACGGCATCAGGAAGCGATCAACCGCTTCGTTGCCACCTTCGGCGTGTACCGCCTCCAACTCTTCCAGTGTGACCGTCTGGGCCAGGCTGAAAGGTCCGGCCTGGGTGCGTCGCAGTTCAGCTACATACGCGCCGCAACCGAGCTGCTCACCAATATCTTCCACCAGAGTACGGATATAAGTGCCTTTGCTGCAGTCCACGGCCAAGCGTGCGGTGTCACCTTCACAGGCGAGCAATTCCAAGCGCGCAATAGTAACAGAACGCGGTTCGCGCTCCACTACTTCGCCCGCACGTGCCAGCTTGTAAAGGGGCTGCCCATCACGCTTGAGCGCCGAGTACATCGGCGGTATCTGACTGATTTGCCCACGAAAAGCAGGTAAAGCAGCTTCGATATCAGCACGACCAACGGTCACGTCGCGAACCTGCAAAACATCACCTTCGGCGTCTGCCGTGGTGGTGGTCTTGCCCAGTTGCATCAGGGTTTCGTAACCCTTGTCGGAATCGAGCAGGTATTGCGAGAACTTGGTGGCCTCGCCAAAGCACAACGGCAGTACACCGGTGGCCAGGGGATCGAGGCTGCCGGTGTGTCCGGCCTTCTCGGCATTGAGCAACCAGCGGACCTTCTGCAACGCGGCATTGGAGGTAAAGCCAATCGGCTTGTCGAGCAGAATGATGCCGCTGACGTTGCGACGGATACGTTTGACCTGAGCCACCGCTTACTCCTTGGCGTCTTCAGGTGTGGATGGGTGCTGGCTGTCTTCAGCCACGGCGCGCTCGATCAGTGCCGACAGGTGCGCGCCACGCACAACGCTTTCGTCGTAGTGGAAGTGCAACTGGGGCACGCTGCGCAGCTTCATTTCACGGGCCAACTGCATGCGCAGGAAACCTGCGGCCGAGTTGAGTACCTTGATGCTTTGCGCGATTTCTTCGCTGTTGTCCTGCCCCATCACGGTGATGAAGATCTTCGCGTGACCCACGTCACGGCTCACTTCAACAGCGGTGATGGTGACCAGGCCAACGCGGGGGTCTTTGACTTCGCGACGGATCAGTTGGGCCAGCTCACGCTGCATCTGATCGCCGATACGCTGGGTACGGCTGTATTCTTTTGCCATGTCTTGTTACCTGTTACTGCCACACGGTGAAACCCATGGGGTCTGAAAGCGGCAAACGCCCGGCCTGACAAAAGCCAGACCGGGCGTTGCGTTTAGAGTCCTCACGCTGCGCGGGGCATTTGCATGCCCACACGCGGCGTGGCTCCTGAAGTGCGCGAGTTAGAGGCTGCGAGCAACCTGAACCTTCTCGTAGACTTCGATCTTGTCGCCAGCCTTGACGTCGTTGTAGCTCTTGACGCCGATACCGCATTCCATGCCGGCACGCACTTCGGAAGCGTCATCCTTGAAGCGGCGCAGGGATTCCAGCTCGCCTTCGAAGATAACGATGTCTTCACGCAGTACACGGATTGGACGATTACGGTACACGGTACCTTCGATAACCATGCAGCCGGCGATCGCACCGAATTTCGGCGAGCGGAACACGTCACGTACTTCGGCGACACCCAGGATGTTCTCCCGGACGTCACTGCCAAGCATACCGGTGAGGGCTTTCTTGACGTCTTCGATGATGTCGTAGATGACGTTGTAGTAACGCATGTCCAGGCCTTCCTGCTCGACGATCTTGCGAGCGCCAGCATCGGCACGCACGTTGAAGCCGAACAGTACAGCGTTGGAAGCCAGTGCCAGGTTGGCGTCGGACTCGGTGATACCACCGACACCGCCACCCACAACACGCACTTGCACTTCGTCGTTACCCAGGCCATTCAAGGCGCCGTTCAACGCTTCGAGGGAACCACGAACGTCAGACTTGAGGACGATGTTAAGCGTCTTCTTCTCGGCCTGGCCCATGTTCTCGAAGATGTTTTCCAGCTTGCCGGCATGCGCGCGAGCCAGTTTGACTTCACGGAACTTGCCTTGACGGAACAGAGCCACTTCACGGGCTTTCTTCTCGTCAGACAGCACGCTCATCTCGTCGCCAGCGTCCGGGGTACCGTCCAGGCCGAGGATCTCGACAGGGATGGAAGGACCGGCTTCCTTGATTGGCTTGCCGTTCTCGTCGAGCATGGCACGTACACGGCCATAGTTCGAACCGACCAGTACCATGTCGCCTTGACGCAGGGTACCGTCTTGAACCAGTACGGTTGCAACCGGGCCACGACCCTTGTCGAGACGCGACTCAACCACAACACCACGACCTGGGGCCGATGGGGTTGCTTTCAGTTCAAGTACTTCAGCTTGCAGCAGGACAGCTTCGAGCAGTTCGTCCACGCCAGTACCGACTTTCGCCGAAACCGAAACGAATGGCGTATCACCGCCCCACTCTTCAGACGTCACGCCATGAACCGACAGTTCGCTACGGATGCGATCGAGATCGGCGCCCGGCTTGTCGATCTTGTTCACGGCAACAACCAGAGGAACACCAGCGGCTTTAGCGTGCTGGACAGCTTCAATGGTCTGCGGCATCACGCCGTCGTCCGCTGCAACGACCAGGATCACGATGTCAGTCGCCTTGGCACCACGGGCACGCATTGCGGTAAACGCGGCGTGACCTGGGGTGTCGAGGAAGGTGACCATGCCGCGCTCGGTTTCAACGTGGTACGCACCGATGTGCTGGGTGATACCGCCGGCTTCGCCAGCAGCTACCTTGGCACGACGGATGTAGTCGAGCAGCGAAGTCTTACCATGGTCAACGTGGCCCATTACGGTCACGACTGGCGCACGGGAGAATGTCTCGCCTTCAAACTTCAGGGACTCAGCCAGGGAATCTTCCAGGGCGGTGTCGCTGACCAGGGTCACTTTGTGGCCCAGTTCTTCGGCTACCAGTTGAGCAGTTTCCTGATCAAGCACCTGGTTGATGGTCGCTGGAGTACCCAGTTTGAACATGAACTTGATGATTTCAGCAGCCTTGACCGACATCTGGTTGGCAAGATCGCCAACCGTGATGGTCTCGCCGATCTGCACATCACGCACGACAGGGCCGGTTGGGCTCTGGAAACCGTGGGCGTTGCGTTTCTTCAGCTTGGCCTTGCCGCGACCACCACGACGGAAGCCATCGCTTTCTTCGTCGGTAGTCCGTGGAGCAACGCGTGGAGCAGGCGCTTTCTCTTTGACCGAAGCACGATGCGGAGCGTTTTTGCGCTCGCCATCGCCACCACCACCGCGACGATTGTTATCGTCGGCACGTGGTTTATCCGGACGACGAGGTTCTTCGCGCTTGCGGGCATCGGCAGCAGGTGCTGGTGCAGCGGCAACCGGAGCGGCCTCACGCACAGCGTCTGCAGGAGCGCCAGGCGCGGCTACCGCTTCAGTGGAAGCAGTTTGCGCAGCAGCAGGCTGACGACGCGCTTCTTCTTCGGCGCGACGCTTGGCTTCTTCTTCAGCCTTCTGACGTGCAGCATTTTCTACTGCGCGACGTTCTTCCAGTTCGCGTTTGCGCTCGGCTTCGATTTCTTCCGGGCTGCGCTGTACGAAGACTTTCTTCTTGCGTACTTCAACGCTGATGCTCTTGCTACCCGCAACCCGCAGGGTGCTGGTGGTTTTGCGCTGCAATGTAATCTTGCGCGGTTCTTCCACTTTCGCCTTGTGGCTGCTCTTCAAGTGAGTCAGCAAAGACTGCTTCTCACTATCGCTCACACCTTCATCGGCGGCGGTGTGCGGCAGACCTGCCTCACGCATCTGCTGCAACAGGCGCTCTACCGGTGTTTTGACCTCATCGGCCAGTTGTTTCACCGTGACTTGCGTCATGCACTTCTCTCCTCAGGCCGCGCCTAATTACTCGAACCAATGGGCTCGGGCGGCCATGATCAACTTGCCGGCACGATCATCGTCAATGCCGTCGATGTCGAGCAGATCGTCAATAGACTGCTCGGCCAGGTCTTCGCGGGTAATTACGCCGCGCACCGCCAGTTCCATCGCCAAATCCTTGTCCATACCCTCAAGCGAGAGCAGGTCTTCGGCCGGATGGGCGTCTGCCAGCTTTTCCTCAGTAGCGATGGCTTTAGTCAACAAACGATCCTTGGCCCGAGCGCGAAGCTCGTTGACGGTGTCTTCGTCAAAGCCGTCGATGTTGAGCATTTCTTCCAACGGTACGTAGGCAATCTCTTCCAGGCTGGTGAAGCCTTCATCTACCAGCACCTGCGCCAGGTCTTCGTCGACTTCCAACTCGTCGATGAAGTTGCGCAGGATGTCACCGGTTTCAGCTTGCTGCTTAGCCTGGATGTCCGATTCGGTCATTACGTTCAGGGTCCAGCCGGTCAACTGGCTGGCCAGACGCACGTTCTGACCACCACGACCAATGGCCTGGGCCAGATTGTCTGCGCCAACGGCGATGTCCATTGCATGGGCATCTTCGTCAACGATAATTGCCGCCACTTCAGCCGGCGACATGGCATTGATCACGAACTGCGCCGGGTTATCGTCCCAGAGGACGATGTCCACACGCTCACCACCCAATTCGCCCGACACTGCCTGGACGCGCGAACCGCGCATACCGATGCAAGCGCCTTGCGGGTCGATGCGTTTGTCCTTGGAGCGGACCGCGATCTTGGCACGCGAACCCGGGTCGCGGGACGCAGCCATGACTTCGATCAGGCCTTCGGCAATTTCCGGCACCTCGATACGGAACAACTCAATCAGCATTTCCGGCGCAGTACGCGACAGAATCAACTGAGGGCCACGGTTCTCGGTGCGGATTTCCTTGAGCAGCGCACGCAAACGCACGCCAACACGGAAGGTTTCGCGAGAGATGATGTCTTCGCGGGCCAGCAACGCTTCAGCGTTGTTGCCCAGGTCGACGATCACATTGTCGCGGGTCACTTTTTTCACGGTGCCGGAGATGATTTCCCCCAGGCGCTCGCGATAGGCATCAACGACTTGAGCGCGCTCGGCTTCGCGAACCTTCTGCACGATGACCTGCTTGGCGGTCTGTGCAGCAATACGGCCGAACTCGATGGACTCGATCTTTTCTTCAACGACATCACCGACCTGGGCGCCTGGGTGCGTTTCAGCAACCTTGCTTGGCCAGGTTTCGATGGCCGGATCATCAAGATCGGCCTCTTCGACGACCGTCCAGCGACGGAAAGTCTCATAGGCACCGGTGTGGCGGTTGATTTCCACACGCAGATCAACTTCGTCTTCAAAACGCTTTTTGGTAGCAGTGGCCAGGGCCAGCTCCAGCGCTTCAAAAATCACGTTTGCCGGTACGCCCTTTTCATTGGATACCGACTCAACAACCAGCAGTACTTCTTTGCTCATCGTACGCCTCGCCTTTCGCAAGCCATTGGATCCGCGGGATCCGCGTCTCAGTCAAAACTGGGAATAATGTTGGCCTTGTCGATCATATCGATCGGCAACAGGAACTCATGGTCTTCTACCTGCACCACGACATCCTGTTCTTCTACACCGCGCAGAAGGCCCTGAAAGTTGCGACGCCCTTCAAACGGGGATCGCAGCTTGATCTTCACTTGTTCACCGGCAAATTTTGCAAACTGATCAATAGTGAACAGTGGGCGTTCCATGCCTGGCGAGGAAACTTCGAGGGTGTACTCAACGGAGATAGGATCTTCAACATCCAGAACACCGCTGATCTGACGGCTGACAATGGCACAATCGTCCACCAGCACGCCGCCCTCTTTATCGATATAAACGCGCAACATTGAGTGGCGACCTTGAGCCGAAAACTCAATACCCCAGCATTCATAGCCTAGGGCCACGACCACCGGGGCCAACAAGGCCTGCAACTCTTCTAGCTTGCTCGACACCTGAACCCCCTCGTGCATGTATGTGCATGCTGTGCAAAATAAAAAAATGGGCGAAACGCCCATCCTTGAAACGCCGTCGAACAGCGGCGTTGAAAGTGTCCAGCTAACAAAAAGCCCCTTAAAAGGGGCTCCGCTAAAACTGGTTGCGGGGGCCGGATTTGAACCGACGACCTTCGGGTTATGAGCCCGACGAGCTACCAGACTGCTCCACCCCGCGACAAAGCTGGGGCGGAAGTATACGACCGATCCCTTACAGGGTCAATGTAACCTTCCACCTACAAGAAAGCCCGCAACAGCGGGCTCTCCTGATAATTGGTACCGAGAAGGGGACTCGAACCCCTACACCCTATGGGCACAACCACCTCAAGGTTGCGTGTCTACCAATTCCACCACCTCGGCAATACAGCGTTTACAACCCTTCTTACTTCTGCTCTTGAGCTGGAGGTACGTCAGTCGCTGGAGTAGCCGACTTTTGCTCTTGAAGCACCGGGACATCATCAGAAGCCGGTTTTGCTTTTGGAACCTCCAACACTGCTGGGTTTGGCAAACCTACCTGAGTCAGCACATGAGCCTTCTCTTTAGCAAAGTAACCTAACCCCAAGCTGGTTATGAAGAAACCGGCGGCAAGTATAGCAGTAAACTTACTAAGAAAGGTAGAGGAACCTTGGCTTCCGAACACAGTATTTGAAGCACCTGCACCGAAAGACGCACCAGCATCCGCACCTTTACCCTGTTGCAACAAAACCAGGGCAACTACGCCCAGGGCAGCCAACAGATGAAAAACGACTACGACTGTTTCCAGCATTTTTTCAGTTTCCCGCGGCGCGACAAATCGCACCGAACTCATCTGCATTCAGGGAAGCTCCACCAATGAGCCCCCCATCGATATCCGGCATGCCGAACAGTTCGACCGCATTGGCCGCCTTCACGCTGCCGCCGTATAGAAGCCGCACACCTTGTGCGACTTCAGAATTCTCTGCCGCCAACTGCGCGCGGATGGCTGCGTGCACATCCTGCGCCTGTTGCGGTGTAGCAGTCAGCCCGGTACCAATGGCCCAGACCGGCTCGTAAGCAATTACCGCCTTTGCGAACGCACCAACACCCAGCTCCTCGATGATGCTGCCAAGCTGACGCGAGACAACTTCAAGAGTCTTGCCCGATTCCCGCTGCTCAAGGGTCTCCCCAATACACAACACCGGAATCAAGCCACAAGCCTGCGCTGCTGCGAACTTGCGATTGAGTGTCCCATCACGCTCGCCCATCATCTGACGGCGCTCGGAGTGCCCGACAAGCACATAGGAACAACCCGCATCAACCAGCTGACTCGGTGCAATCTCACCGGTCAACGCACCTTGCATGGCTTCCACCGCAGAGTTCTGCGCGCCGACCTGAATCGACTTACCTTTCAAGCCATCCACCACTTGGGTGATATGCAAGCAAGGCGGGAACACCGCGATATCAACACCGCTAGGCAAGGCCAAGTGACGAAGGCCATTGATCAGCTCAGCGACACTGGCGCGGGTACCGTGCATCTTCCAGTTACCAGCTACCATAGTGCGACGCATGCTGTACCTCGTCGGTCAAAGTGGGCGCAGATGTTACCCAACCACATCATCACTGGCAAGCCGAATTCAGGCGCAAACTTCAGTTACCAGTTTTGCCAGGTCTTCGGCATGGCCGCGAACCTGTATTTCGTCGTCACCTTCGACCATGACGCGCACCAAAGGCTCTGTGCCGGACTTGCGTAGCAATACCCGTCCACGACCAGCCATTGCCAGGGTCGCGCGTTCGCAAGCCTCTTTGACAGCAGGGTGCTCGATCGGGTTTTCCCCACCTGCGAAACGCACGTTCAGCAATACTTGCGGGCATTTGCGCAAAGCCTGACGCGCCTGGGCCAGGCTCTCTTCGCGGCGACGCAAAGCCAATAGCACCTGCAACGCCGCAATAATCGCGTCACCGGTGGTGGTGTGCTGGAAGCACACCACGTGCCCGGAGTTCTCACCACCTACCTGCCAGTTACGCTCCAGCAGCTCGGCGATCACATACCGGTCACCGACGTTGGCGCGAACAAAAGGAATACCCAGGTCTGCCAATGCCAGCTCAAGCCCCAGGTTGCTCATCAGCGTACCGACGACACCGCCTTGCAGCTTGTTACGCTCATGCAGGTCGCGGGCAATGATGAACAACAGATCATCGCCGTCCACCACTGCACCGGTATGGTCAACCATCAGCACGCGGTCGCCGTCACCGTCGAAGGCAATCCCAAGGTCGGCGTGCTCGGCCAGGACTGCGGCCTGCAACTGCTCCATATGAGTGGAGCCGCAGTTTTCGTTGATATTCAATCCGTTGGGCTGAGCCGACAGCACTGTCACGTCTGCGCCAAGCTCCCTGAATACGCTTGGCGCGACTTTGTAGGTCGCACCATGGGCGCAGTCGACAACAACCTTCAGGCCGGCAAAATTGGTACTGGTAGGCACACTGCTCTTGCAGAACTCGATATAACGACCGGACGCGTCATTGATGCGCGACACCTTGCCCAGCTTGCTGGACTCGACCACGGTCATCGGCGCATCCAACAGTTCTTCGATCATCAACTCGATCTCATCCGGCAACTTGGTGCCCTGACCGGAGAAGAACTTGATGCCGTTGTCGTCATGTGGATTGTGCGAAGCACTGATCACAATACCGGCCTCAGCGTGAAAGGTACGCGTCAGGTATGCAATCGCGGGCGTCGGCATTGGCCCCAGCAACATCACATCGGCGCCTGCGGCGGATAAGCCGGCCTCAAGCGCTGATTCAAACATGTATCCCGAAATCCGGGTGTCCTTGCCCACCAGGATGCGGCACGCCCCCATGCTGCGGAAAGCCATACCAGCCGCCCATCCAAGCTTGAGCATGAAATCAGGAGTAATCGGAAACTCGCCGACCCGACCACGGATACCGTCGGTGCCAAAGTATTTTTTAGTCATAAGTGCTCCATCATTCTTATTCGGCTGATTCCACAGCTGCAATCATGCGTACCACATCCAAGGTCTCAGCAACGTCATGCACACGCAAGATGCGCGCACCCTTGGTCACCGCGAGCGCCGCCAGTGCAAGACCGCCGTACAACCGCTCACCCACCGGACGGCTCAATGCCAGCCCTATCATGCTCTTGCGCGAAACACCGACCAACAGGGGCCGACCAAGGGCATGCAAGGACTCCATGTGTTTGAACAAACTCAAATTGTGTTGCAGGGTCTTGGCGAAACCAAACCCCGGATCAAGGATGATCCTTTCCGGCGCAATACCTACCGCGACGCACTGGGCAACGCGCTCGGAGAGAAAACCACTCACTTCACCAACTAGGTCATCATAGTGCGGGCTGTCCTGCATATTGCCGGGCTCACCCAGCATATGCATCAAACACACCGGCAAACCGGTAGCTGCGGCTGCATCCAGGGCACCGTCGCGCCGCAGGGACCGCACATCGTTGATCAAGCCGGCACCTAATCGCGCAGTCTCACGCATCACGGCCGGGGTGGAGGTATCAACCGAAATGATCACATCCAACTCTCGAGCGATGCGCTCGACAATCGGCGCCACGCGCTCCAACTCCTCCAGAGGAGAAACTGCGCGAGCACCAGGCCGAGTCGATTCACCGCCCACATCAATCAAGGTCGCGCCGGCCGCCACCATGGCTTCTGCGTGACGCAATGCAGCATCAAGCTGGCTGAAGCGGCCACCATCGGAAAAGGAGTCAGGGGTTACATTAAGAATGCCCATGACATGCGTATGGGCCAAATCAAGAACCCGGTTGCCGCAAGGCAACCGGGGGGAGGACGGAGCAAAAGTCATTTCAAACCTTAATGATCAGCTGCCGGGCCACCGATTGGGGTTTCAGGGCGTTCGTTCTGAACCACAGGCGGGGTGCCCGAAGTACCCGAACCACCTTCCCAATCACGAGGCTCACGAGGTGCCCGACCGGCCATAATGTCGTCGATCTGGTCTGCGTCGATGGTCTCGTACTTCATCAGTGCATCAGCCATTGCATCAAGTTTGTCGCGATTATCCGTCAGGATCTGCTTGGCAGTGCCGTAGCACTGGTCAATGATACTGCGCACCTCAGAATCGATCAGCTTGGCTGTCTCACCGGAGAAACTGGCGTTTTGACCACCGCCGCCACGCCCCAGGAATACTTCACCTTCTTCTTCGGCATACATCAAAGGACCGAGTTTTTCCGACAAGCCCCACTTGGTCACCATGTTCCGCGCAATCTGGCTGGCGCGCATGATGTCGTTGGAAGCCCCAGTGGTCACGCCGTCGAAGCCCAAGGTCATTTCTTCAGCAATTCGACCGCCGTACAGCGAGCAGATCTGACTGATCAGCGCACGCTTGGAGAGGCTATAGCGATCCTCCTCCGGCAGGAACATGGTGACACCCAACGCACGACCACGAGGAATAATCGACACTTTGTAGACCGGGTCATGCTCAGGCACGACGCGCCCCACAATGGCGTGGCCGGCTTCGTGATAAGCAGTGTTCTGCTTCTCTTTTTCGGACATGACCATGGATTTGCGCTCAGCGCCCATCATGATCTTGTCTTTCGCCAACTCGAACTCTTTCATTTCAACGATGCGCTTGCCGGTACGGGCTGCAAACAGCGAAGCCTCGTTCACCAGGTTGGCCAGGTCAGCACCCGAGAACCCCGGGGTACCACGGGCAATCACAGCCGGTGCAACGTCGTCGCCCATTGGCACTTTGCGCATGTGCACTTTCAGGATTTGTTCGCGCCCACGGATGTCCGGCAGGCCAACCACCACCTGGCGGTCAAAGCGGCCTGGACGCAGCAGCGCAGGATCCAACACGTCCGGACGGTTGGTTGCCGCGATGACGATGATGCCGTCATTCATCTCGAAACCATCCATCTCGACCAGCAACTGGTTGAGGGTTTGCTCACGCTCATCATGACCACCGCCCATGCCAGCACCACGATGGCGACCAACGGCGTCGATTTCATCGATGAAGATGATGCATGGCGCATGCTTCTTGGCCTGTTCGAACATGTCGCGAACGCGGCTCGCACCGACACCGACGAACATTTCAACGAAGTCAGAACCGGAAATGGTGAAGAACGGTACCTTGGCTTCGCCGGCAATGGCCTTGGCCAGCAAGGTTTTACCGGTACCTGGAGGGCCGACCATCAGCACGCCGCGAGGAATACGGCCACCCAGGCGCTGGAATTTGCCTGGATCGCGCAAGAACTCAACCAACTCGCCGACTTCTTCCTTGGCTTCGTCGCAACCCGCTACGTCCGCCAGGGTAGTCTTTACCTGATCTTCAGAGAGCAGGCGCGCCTTGCTCTTGCCGAAGCTCATCGGCCCGCCCTTGCCTCCCGCACCGCCTTGCATCTGGCGCATGAAGAACATGAACACGGCAATGATCACCAGGATCGGGAAGCTTGCCACCAGGAGTTGAGTCCAGATGCTCTGCTGCTCAGGCTGCTTGCCTTCGACAACCACGTGGTTATCCACCAGGTCGCCGATCAGACCGTTGTCCTGAATTGCCGGACGAATGGTCTTGAAGCTGTCGCCATCGTTGCGTTTGCCGGTGATCACGTAGCCATCAACCGCTACGCGCTCGACCTTGCCATCCTTAACTTGCTGGATGAAGTCGGAATAGTTGAGGGTCTGCGGCTCGTTAGGGCTGGAGAAGTTGTTCATCACCGTCACGAGGACAGCCGCGATGATCAACCACAGGATCAGATTCTTTGCCATATCGTTCAATTAACTACCCTCTGAAGCAAGCTCCGCTACTGGCGCGCGCTTCGCATGATATTCACCGGCCTAACTTACTACATTACCTACAACTCTGGCAGGCGCCGTCTGTAACCCTTTGTGAAACTTTGACTACACAATATTCGTAAAGCTTCGTGACGAAAGCGATATAAAAAAACCTATCGCCCTCCTCGAATTCCTCAAAAACGCTCTTCACTCGCCGCGCCTTCGACGCCACGGAAGCCGCGGCACAGCAGGTATTGCTCCCTGGACCGGTCCCGGGAAGAGTCTGGTTTACGCGTCTGCACCTTGTCGAACAATTTGCGGATGTTCTTGTGGTACTCGTCGAAACCCTCTCCCTGGAACACCTTCACCAGGAAATCGCCACCGGGACGCAACACCCGACCCGCCAAATCCAGCGCCAATTCGCAAAGGAACATGGCCCGCGGCATATCAACGGCCGGTAATCCACTCATATTGGGGGCCATGTCGGAAATCACAAGGTCTACCTGCGAATTTCCCACAGCCTCAAGGATCTGGGCGAGCACTGTGTCCTGGGTAAAGTCTCCATGAACAAAGGTCACATCCGGGATGCTGTCCATTTCCAGGATGTCGGAAGCAATCAGGCGACCTTGACCACCAATCAGACGACTGGTCACCTGGGACCAGCCACCGGGAGCCGCGCCAAGATCGATGACGCTCATGCCTGGACGAATCAACTTGTCCTTGTCCTGGATCTCCAACAGCTTGTAGCTGGCCCGGGAACGATAGCCATCCTTTTGCGCCTTTTTGACGTAAGGATCGTTGAAATGCTCTTGCAGCCACTTAAGGCTAGTTTTGGAACGGGCCACGGGCCACCTCGAAAATAAAACGGGTCGTGATTAACTGGGCGGTCCCGGACTCGCTCGGGTAAACTGGCCGCCGCTTTTTACAAGATCAGACGCAGGGGTCAGATTATGCCGCTCACTCAAGAGCAGAAGAAACAGTACAAATCCATTGGCCACCATCTGAAACCAGTTCTGATTGTGGCAGACAACGGTTTGACTGAAGGTGTGTTAGCCGAACTTGAACGCGCATTGGGCGATCACGAACTGATCAAGATCAAGGTCAACATCCTTGACCGCGAGGCGCGCCTGGCCGCCATTGCAGAACTGTGCAAGGCTGGCAAGGCGGACCTGGTTCAGGTCATCGGCAAGATGGCGCTGCTGTATCGCAAGAACTTCAGCGTCAACAAGCAACTGTCGAACGTACACCGCTTCAAGTAATACAAAGGGTCACGGGCGTGCTTCGCGCGCCCCGCCACTCCATCCCGGAGCAGGCTGTATAACCAGCACCAGGCCGGAGAACCCTAGCACAAGATAGCTGAATAGCTGCCAGCGCAACGCTTCCGGCAGCCAGACATGCACAATGCAATACATTGCACACGCATACAGCGCCATCAACAGCAGTTGGCCGCGAATATCCCGCCACAGACTCTCCAAGCCTTCAGCCTTGACCAGCACCAACGCCTGAAGTGCTACGCACGCCGCCGCGAAACCCACCAGCAGCGCACTCAGTAATCCATCGATTTCATCGATCAGCAACGGAGCCAGGCCAATCACGCCCAGCACCGGCAATACACCAAGATGTAACAACCATAGGCCGCCCACCCAAAGCATCTGGGCAAGCTGCCAAAGCATGGCGCCCGCACGAAGCGGGCGCCGCCTTTCAGACGTGACGAACTTCAACAATCTCGTACTCGATCACACCGCCTGGCGTTTTGACAGACACCACATCACCCTCTTCCTTAGCGATCAAGGCACGGGCCAGTGGTGAGCCGACGGAGATCTTGCCGAGCTTGAAGTCAGCCTCGTCCTCTCCCACGATGTGGTAGACCACGCTCTCGTCAGTCTCGACGTTGGCGATCTCCACGGTGGTACCGAAAATCACCTTGCCAGTGTGCGGAATAGTCGTGACGTCGATGATCACCGCATTCTGCAAACGGCCTTCGATATCACGGATCCGCGCTTCGACCATACCCTGCTGCTCACGAGCAGCGTGGTATTCGGCGTTTTCCTTCAGGTCACCCAGCTCGCGGGCCGTACCAATGTCCTGGCTCAGCTTTGGACGTACGACCTTGGTCAGATGGGCGTGCTCCTCTTCCAGGGCCTTGGCACCCTGGACGGTCATTGGGTATTTGATCATGCCTTCAATCCTGCGTGTAGATCCTGCAAGCGACGCACGGTCTTTTCCGGACCGAACTTGAGCGCTTCGCAGATAGCTTCGCCAGCAGCAATAGTGGTGGTGCAGTAGATCTTGTGCTGCAAGGCATTACGGCGAATGGAGTAGGAATCCGCGATCGACTGGCGACCTTCGGTGGTGTTGATGATCAGCGTGACTTCATCATTCTTGATCATGTCGACCACATGCGGACGGCCTTCCGTCACCTTGTTCACGCGGCGCACTTTCAAGCCGGCCGCTTCGATCAGCTTGGCGGTCCCGGCAGTTGCCACGATTTCAAAGCCCAAGTTGATCAGATCACGGGCCACGCCTGCAACCAGCGGCTTGTCATCATCACGCACGCTGATAAACGCAGTACCGCCGGTCGGCAGCACTTCGCTGGCGCCCATCTGGGCCTTGGCGAATGCTTCACCGAAGGTGTCGCCCACGCCCATCACTTCACCGGTGGACTTCATCTCCGGACCGAGGATCGGGTCCACACCAGGGAATTTGGCAAATGGGAACACTGCCTCTTTCACACTGTAGAAGTTCGGAATGATTTCCTTGGTGAAGCCAATTTCCTTCAGGGTCTTACCCGCCATCACACGCGCAGCGATCATGGCAAGGGACACGCCGATGCACTTGGAAACGAACGGCACGGTACGCGAAGCACGCGGGTTGACTTCAATGACGTAGATGTCTTCGCCCTGCAGCGCCAACTGTACGTTCATCAGGCCGACAACACCCAACTCCAAGGCCATTTTCTTGACCTGCTCGCGCATCTCGTCCTGGATATGTGCAGGCAACGAGTACGGCGGCAGCGAGCACGCGGAGTCACCGGAGTGGACCCCCGCCTGCTCGATGTGCTGCATGATCGCGCCGATGACCACGTCGGTACCGTCGCAAACTGCATCCACGTCCATCTCGATGGCGCAGTTGAGGAAGTGGTCCAGCAGCACCGGGCTGTCGTTGGACACTTTTACCGCATCACGCAGGTAACGCTTGAGCTCTTCTTCTTCGTAGACGATTTCCATCGCCCGGCCGCCCAGCACGTAGGATGGACGCACCACCAGCGGGTAGCCGATCTTGCTGGCTGCACGGATGGCCTCGTCTTCGCTGCGCACGGTAGCGTTTGGCGGCTGGCGCAGGTTCAGGCGCTCAACCATTTGCTGGAAGCGCTCACGATCTTCGGCACGGTCGATGGCGTCAGGGCTCGTGCCGATGATTGGCACGCCGGCGGCCTCAAGGGCACGCGCCAGTTTCAGCGGGGTTTGGCCGCCGTACTGGACGATCACGCCTTTGGGCTTCTCGACGCGACAGATTTCCAACACGTCTTCCAACGTTACCGGCTCGAAGTACAGGCGGTCGGAAGTGTCGTAGTCAGTGGAAACAGTTTCCGGGTTGCAGTTGACCATGATGGTCTCGTACCCGTCTTCGCGCAGCGCGAGGGCGGCATGTACGCAGCAATAGTCGAATTCGATGCCTTGGCCGATACGGTTCGGACCACCACCCAGGATGATAATCTTGTCGCGGCCCGACGGCGCGGCCTCGCACTCTTCCTCGTAGGTGGAGTACAGGTACGCAGTGTCGGTGGCGAACTCGGCAGCACAGGTGTCAACGCGCTTGTAGACCGGGAAGATCTCCAGCTTGTGGCGATGCGTGCGCAGGTTTTTCTCGGTCACACCCAGCAGCTTGGCCAGGCGCTGGTCGGAGAAGCCTTTGCGCTTGAGGCGGAACATCATGTCGCGATCGATGCTGGCCAGACCCAGGGTCTTGACCTTCTCCTCTTCCTTGATCAGATCTTCGATCTGCACCAGGAACCACGGATCGATCATGTTCATGCCGAAGATGTCTTCGACAGTCATGCCGGCGCGGAAGGCGTCAGCCACATACCAGATACGCTCGGCGCCCGGCACGGTCAGCTCGCGCTTGAGGATGCTCATGCTTTCCGGATTGCTCAGGTCGAGCTTCTCGTCCAGGCCGCAAACGCCCACTTCCAGGCCACGCAGGGCTTTCTGCAGGGACTCCTGGAAGGTTCGGCCGATGGCCATGACTTCACCCACCGACTTCATCTGGGTGGTCAGGCGCGCGTCGGCTTTGGCGAACTTCTCGAAGGCAAAGCGTGGCAGCTTGGTCACGACATAGTCGATGGACGGTTCGAAGGACGCCGGCGTAGCGCCGCCCGTGATTTCGTTTTGCAGTTCGTCCAGGGTGTAACCGATAGCCAGCTTGGCGGCGATACGCGCAATCGGGAAGCCGGTCGCTTTCGATGCCAGCGCCGAAGAACGCGATACACGCGGGTTCATCTCGATCACGACCATGCGGCCGGTGTCCGGGCAGATACCGAACTGAACGTTGGAGCCACCGGTTTCAACGCCGATCTCACGCAATACCGCCAACGAGGCGTTACGCATGATCTGGTATTCCTTGTCCGTCAGGGTCTGCGCCGGAGCAACGGTGATCGAGTCACCGGTGTGCACACCCATCGGGTCGAAGTTTTCGATGGAGCAGACGATGATGCAATTGTCCTTTTTGTCACGGACAACCTCCATCTCATACTCTTTCCAGCCAATCAGGGATTCGTCGATCAGCAGCTCTTTGGTCGGAGACAGGTCCAGGCCACGGGCGCAGATTTCTTCGAACTCTTCACGGTTGTAGGCAATGCCACCACCGGTGCCGCCCATGGTGAAGGACGGACGGATAATGCACGGGAAGCCGAGCTTTTCGAGAACTGCGTTAGCCTCCTCCATGCTGTGGGCGATACCGGAGCGCGGGCAGTCAAGGCCGATGGACTTCATGGCCTTGTCGAAGCGCGAACGGTCTTCAGCCTTGTCGATGGTGTCGGCATTGGCGCCGATCATCTCTACGCCGAATTTTTCCAGGACGCCTTCGCGCTCCAGATCCAGGGCGCAGTTCAATGCAGTCTGGCCGCCCATGGTCGGCAGCAGTGCGTCCGGACGCTCTTTCTCGATGATCTTGGCAACCGTCTGCCACTTGATCGGCTCGATGTAGGTAGCGTCGGCCATGTCCGGATCGGTCATGATGGTGGCCGGGTTGGAGTTCACCAGGATGACGCGGTAACCCTCTTCGCGCAGGGCTTTGCAGGCCTGGGCGCCGGAGTAGTCGAATTCGCAGGCCTGGCCGATAACGATCGGGCCAGCGCCGAGAATCAGGATGCTTTTTATGTCTGTACGTTTTGGCATGGGTTTGTCACTCAAATCCGCAGGTCAGTCGGCAAGCCGTCTTGAACAATCTTCGAAGAGCCTGCAGGGGCCGCCAAGGTAGGGGCCGCCCGCAGGCCGCTCAGTCAGCGTCGCTTGGCCATCTCATTGATGAAACGGTCGAACAGCGGTGCTACGTCATTCGGGCCCGGGCTTGCTTCAGGGTGGCCCTGGAAGCTGAACGCGCTCTTGTCAGTACGCTCGATACCCTGCAGGGAACCGTCGAACAACGACTTGTGAATCGCGCGGACATTGCTCGGCAAGGTCGCTTCATCCACCGCAAAACCGTGGTTCTGGCTGGTGATCATCACAACGCCGGTGTCCAGGTCCTGCACAGGGTGGTTGGCGCCGTGATGGCCATGACCCATTTTCAGGGTCTTGGCGCCGGAGGCCAGCGCCAGCAGTTGGTGACCGAGGCAGATACCAAATACCGGAATCTCGGTTTCCAGCACTTCCTTGATGGCCTGGATGGCGTAGTCACAAGGCTCAGGATCACCCGGGCCGTTGGACAGGAACACGCCGTCAGGTTGCAGGGCCAGCACGTCGCTGGCAGGCGTTTGCGCCGGCACCACGGTCACGCGGCACCCACGCTCGACCAGCATACGCAGGATGTTGTACTTGACGCCGTAGTCGTATGCGACCACGTGATACGGCAGGTCAGCCGCTTCGATAGTCTCGTGGCTGTCGGTCTTCAAGTCCCAGACAGTGGAGCGCCACTCGTACTGCTCCTTGGTGCTGACGACTTTCGCCAGGTCCATGCCTTTCAGGCCTGGGAAGCCTTGCGCTGCAGCAATCGCCGCTGCTTCGGAAATATTGTCACCGACCATGATGCAGCCATTCTGCGAGCCCTTTTCACGCAGGATGCGCGTCAGGCGGCGCGTATCGATACCGGCGATCGCCACAACGTTGTTGGCTTTCAGGTAATCGGACAGCGACATCGTGTTACGCCAGTTGCTCGCAACCAGTGGCAGATCACGAATGACCAGACCTGCCGACCAGACACGATCAGACTCAACGTCTTCCGGCGTAGTACCGGTGTTGCCGATGTGCGGATAGGTCAGGGTAACGATCTGTTGGGCGTAGGAAGGATCGGTAAGGATTTCCTGATAGCCGGTCATGGCGGTGTTAAACACCACCTCTCCAACGGTTTGACCGTCGGCTCCAATGGCTTCGCCGCGAAAAATGCTGCCATCAGCAAGGGCGAGTATGGCTGGCTTAGTCAAGAAGACCTCCCGTAAATAAAGCCTGAAAGGGCGATCGCAGGTTGTAAAAAAGCGGAGTGACGTATGGACACGTCACCCCGCTTCTTCACTGAATTATTCTGCGCGCTTTTAGTGGACACACTAAAGCTGTAGCTTACAGAAAAAGGCTTTTTTGGTCCACCGCTAATGAGCCTTAAAGGCAGGAGAATGCGACAGGACGTCGCTTAGCGGGTAAAAACGGGGCCTAGGATAATCCCGAGGCCCGGTTTTAGCTACTGCTTAGTGCAGATCCAACACATCGCGCATGTCGTACAGACCAGCCTCGCGACCTTCCAACCAGAGCGCGGCACGCACCGCGCCCTTGGCGAATGTCATGCGGCTCGAAGCCTTGTGGGTAATTTCCAGGCGCTCACCCTCGGTAGCAAACAAGACCGTGTGGTCGCCTACGACATCACCGCCACGGACGGTCGCAAAACCAATGGTGTCACGCGCACGCGCACCGGTATGCCCTTCGCGACCGTAAACCGCCACTTTGGACAGATCACGCCCCAGCGCATCGGCAATAGCCTCCCCCATGCGCAGCGCGGTACCCGACGGCGCATCGATCTTGTGACGGTGATGCGTCTCGATAATCTCGATATCCGCCTCATCCCCCAGCACCCGCGCCGCCATGTCCAGCAACTTGAGCGACAGATTCACGCCGACACTGAAGTTGGCTGCGAAGACGACGGGAATATCCTTACCCGCCTCCTCCAACAACTGCTTCTGCTGCGCAGTCAAACCCGTGGTACCAATCACCATCGCCTTGCCCGCCTTGCGGCAGAACGCGAGGTTTTTCAGCATCACTTCCGGCAGGGTGAAGTCGATCAGCACATCGAATTCGTCAGCCACCTGCTCCAGGCTGCCTGACAATGAGACACCGATACGCCCCAGCGAAGCCAACTCACCCGCATCCGCACCGATCAACGTGCTACCGGGACGAACAATCGCCGCGGTCAGCCCAGAGGCCGGGGAGCGCTGCTGCACCGCCTCGACCAGCGTCTTGCCCATGCGCCCGGCAGCGCCCATTACGGCTATACGTCGCATACTCACTTCCTTACAGGTCGCCGAAGAAGCGCTTCACGCCTTCGAAAAAGCCAGTGGTTTTCGGCGAATGCGTGTCATCGCCCTCCAGCGAACTGCGGAATTCCTCAAGCAATTCACGCTGACGGCGCCCCAGATTGACCGGAGTCTCCACGGCCACACGACACATCAAGTCGCCAGCACCGCCACCGCGCACCGGCGCTACGCCCTTGCCACGAATACGGAACTGCTTGCCGGTCTGCGTACCTTCAGGGATCTTGAGCTTGACCCGACCGTCCAGGGTCGGGATCTCCAATTCGCCACCCAGGGCTGCATCGACAAAGCTGATCGGCACTTCACAGAACAAGTGCTTGCCGTCGCGCTGGAAGATCGAGTGCTCGCGCACATTGATCACCACGTACAGGTCGCCCGTAGGACCGCCCTGGGTACCGGCCTCACCCTCACCCGACAGACGAATACGGTCTCCGGTATCGACTCCCGCCGGCACTTTCACCGCCAGGGTCTTGTACTCTTCGACGCGGCCTTCGCCGTGGCAGGAATCGCACGGATCGGAAATGATCTTGCCCTGCCCATGGCAACGCGGACAGGTCTGCTGCACCGAGAAGAAACCCTGCTGCATACGCACCTGGCCGATACCGCCGCATGTCGGGCAAGTAATCGGCGCGGAACCTTTCTTGGCACCCGAACCATCACACGGCTTGCAGTTAACCAGCGTCGGTACGCGAATATTGACGCTGGTGCCGCGTACAGCTTCTTCCAGGTTCAGCTCCAGGGTGTAACGCAAGTCGCTGCCACGCTGGGCACCGCCACGCTGACCACCCCGGCCACCACCAAAGAAGTCACTGAATACATCACCGAAAATATCGGAGAAGTTCTGACCGCCAAAACCGGCACCGCCGCCGCCCATGCTCGGGTCGACACCGGCATGTCCATACTGGTCGTAGGCCGCACGCTTGTTGGGATCAGACAAACATTCGTAAGCCTCGTTGGCCTCTTTGAACATGTCTTCGGATTCTTTGCTATCCGGATTACGGTCCGGGTGGTGCTTCATTGCCAGGCGACGGTAAGCCTTTTTCAGGTCCGCCTCGCTGGAGCCGCGCTCCACACCCAACACTTCGTAATAGTCACGCTTTGCCATAAGTCTTTGCACTCTTAAGGACGTCCAGCCAGACCCTCCTGAGCCTGGCTAAACTCGTTGAGCCCCAATACAGGCCCGGACCCAACTCACGTCAATTCAACGATCCTGGTCGTTACTACTTTTTAGCCAGGGACCCGGCCAAAAACGCGGTATTCATTGCTCGGAAAGCAGGAGCATCCCCGATCACACCGCCAACATCCGAACACAGTCGCATGCTGTAAAAATTCGCATACCCCAGACACGCCAACGCGGGAGCAAGCTCCCGCGCGGCGACATCCTACCAGTCACCGCTTGATAGCGGTCAACCGGACGACCAACTTACTTCTTGTCGGTAACTTCTTCGAACTCGGCATCGACAACATCGTCTTTAGCTTCTGGCTCTGCCTGTTGAGCAGCACCGTCAGCCGGCTGAGCCTGTTCGGCGTACATTTTCTGAGCCACTGGCGCGGAAACTTTCGACAACTCTTCAACCTTGGCTTCAATGGCAGCCTTGTCGTCGCCTTTGACAGCGGCTTCCAGGGCAACTACAGCAGCTTCGATCGCGGCCTTCTCTTCAGCGGTCACTTTCTCGCCAGCATCAGCGATCATTTTGCGTGTCGAGTGAACCAGTGCGTCGCCCTGGTTACGGGCACCTGCCAACTCTTCGAACTTCTTGTCAGCTTCAGCATTGGTTTCAGCATCACGGATCATCTGTTGAATTTCTTCATCAGAAAGACCGGAGTTGGCCTTGATGGTGATCTTCTGCTCTTTGCCGGTAGCCTTGTCTTTCGCACCTACGTGCAGAATGCCGTTGGCGTCGATGTCGAAGGTCACTTCGATCTGTGGCACGCCACGTGGTGCTGGTGGAATCTCAGCCAGGTCGAACTTGCCCAGGGACTTGTTCTGAGCAGCCTGCTTACGCTCACCTTGCAGCACGTGAATGGTCACAGCACCCTGGTTGTCATCAGCCGTCGAGAACACCTGGGATTTCTTGGTAGGAATCGTGGTGTTTTTCTCGATCAGCGCAGTCATCACGCCACCCATGGTTTCGATACCCAGGGTCAGCGGGCTTACGTCCAGCAGCAACACGTCTTTCACGTCACCGGCCAATACCGCGCCCTGGATGGCAGCACCCATGGCAACCGCTTCGTCCGGGTTCACATCTTTACGTGCTTCTTTGCCGAAGAACTCGGTAACCAACTTCTGAACCAGTGGCATACGGGTCTGACCGCCTACCAGGATCACGTCGTTGATCGCACCAACATCAATACCGGAGTCTTTCAGCGCAATGCGGCATGGCTCGATAGTGCGTTGAACCAGGTCTTCGACCAGCGCTTCCAACTTGGCGCGAGAAATCTTCACGTTCAAGTGCTTAGGACCGGTGGCGTCTGCGGTGATGTACGGCAGGTTAACGTCGGTCGACTGAGCAGAAGACAGCTCGATCTTGGCTTTTTCAGCAGCCTCTTTCAGGCGCTGCATCGCCAGCGGGTCACCCTTGAGGTTCATGCCGCTTTCTTTCTTGAATTCGTCAACGAGGTAGTCGATCAGACGAATGTCAAAGTCCTCACCACCCAGGAAGGTGTCGCCGTTGGTGGCCAACACTTCGAACTGGTGCTCGCCGTCTACTTCAGCGATCTCGATCACGGAAACGTCGAACGTACCGCCACCCAGGTCATAAACGATCACGGTGTGATCGCCCTTGGCCTTGTCCATACCGTAAGCCAGAGCAGCTGCGGTCGGTTCGTTGATGATACGTTTTACATCCAGGCCCGCGATGCGGCCGGCGTCTTTGGTCGCCTGGCGCTGGCTGTCGTTGAAATAGGCTGGAACGGTGATCACCGCCTCAGTCACTGTCTCACCCAGGTAATCTTCGGCAGTCTTCTTCATCTTCTTCAAGATTTCAGCCGAGATTTGCGGTGGCGACATTTTCTGGCCATTTACTTCAACCCAGGCGTCACCGTTGTCAGCCTTGGCGATCTTGTAAGGGACCATTTTGATGTCTTTTTGTACGACTTCTTCGTCGAACTTACGACCGATCAGGCGCTTCACCGCGTACAGGGTGTTATGCGGGTTGGTCACAGCCTGGCGCTTGGCCGACTGGCCAACGAGGATTTCACCATCGTTGGCGTAAGCGATGATCGACGGCGTGGTACGCGCGCCTTCGGCGTTTTCGATTACTTTTGCAACGCCGTTTTCCAACACGGAGACGCAGGAGTTGGTGGTCCCCAGGTCAATACCGATAATTTTGCCCATGATTTACTCTCCCGAAACTTGAATTTGGTTGCCGCAGCAGTGGTGGCTAACTGCGGTAGCACTTAAACGCTTGACTTATAAATGGGGGCCTTGCGGCGGATTTCAAGCCTGCTCATCAATAGAAGGTGCAACGGGTGCAGGAGCCTTGCTCACCACCACCATTGCAGGGCGCAACAGGCGACCGTTGAGCTGATAGCCCTTCTGGAACACTTTCAACACACTATTGGGCTCGAGGTCGTGGCTTTCTTGCATGGCCATGGCCTGGTGAAGCTCAGCGCTGAACGGTTCGCCGCCTTGCGGATCAATGGCTTCCAGCTGATAACGCTTCAGGGTGTCCTGAAACATTTTCAGGGTCAGTTCGATCCCTTCGCGCATCGGGCGGATGTTTTCGTCATCCGGGTTGGACAACTCGAGGCCACGCTCCAGGCTGTCAATAATTGGCAGCAGGTCGCCCGCGAACTTCTCCAGCCCGAACTTGTGAGCTTTTTCTACGTCCTGCTCGGCACGGCGGCGGACGTTCTGCAGATCGGCGGCAACACGCAAAGACTGATCCTGCGCAGCGGCCAACTGCTCTTCGAGCACTTGCACACGAGTTGCCAGTTCATCACCGACAGCCGAATTGGCGTCCGGAGTTTGCGTATCCTGCGTCTGTTCGTCAGCCATAGATTTCTCCTTTCAAAATCATGCGCGAACTCAACTCGCGCTTCTGTTCCGGTATATGGGGCCACAATTTCCAGGTTCAAGGGTGCAGGCTCTACCAAAAGTCTTTCGCCTGCCCCAGATCAACTTCGGCCCGATCATTCTCCTTTGCACTAAAAAAGCTGAACGACCGAGCAAATTGAGCTAAGCATCAGGATTGTCAGCCCAGAACAAAACACTGTATAAATAACCAGACCTAAAGCCTGGGAGCGGCCGTCATGCTCGTGCACCTGTCTGTACACAACTACGCCATCGTTGAACATCTGGATCTCGAACTGGATCGCGGGATGAGCGTAATCACAGGCGAAACCGGCGCCGGCAAGTCGATCATGCTCGACGCCCTGGGCCTGACCCTGGGCGACCGCGCCGACAGTGGCGTGGTGCGCCCGGGCGCGGACAAGGCCGACATTCTGGCCACCTTCGACCTCGCGGACATCCCCGAAGCCGAAGCCTGGCTGGTCGAGCGCGACCTTAATAACGACGGCCCGTGCATCCTGCGCCGAGTCATCACCGCCGAGGGGCGCTCGCGCGGCTACATCAATGGAACCCCCTGCCCCCTTGGCGACCTGAAGGCCCTGGGTGAACTGCTGATTGACATCCATAGCCAGCATGAACACCAATCCCTGCTCAAAACCGACACCCATCGCCGCCTGCTTGACGAGTACGCTGGCGCCACCGACCTTGCCCGGCAGGTACAACTGGCTGCCCAGCGCTGGCGCCAGACCCGACAGGAGCTGGAGCGACTGTCCAATTCCGGTGACGAGCAACGCGCTCGCCATCAATTGCTCAGCTATCAGCTTGAAGAGCTGGAAAGCCTGGGTCTGGGCGAAACCGAGCTGGAACAACTGGAACAGGAACACAAGAACCTCACCAACGCCGAAACCCTGCTGTCTATCTGCCGCCAGGTGGTGGAGCAATGCAGCGAGAGCGATTCCGGCAATGTGCTCAACGCACTCACCGCCAGCCTCAACCGACTGTCCAGCGTTAACAGCGCTTCGGGCTCACTGAGTGAAGCCACCACCCTGCTGACCAGTGCGCAAATCCAGGTAGAAGAAGCCGTCGGCGAACTCAATCGCTTTCTCGATCATTTCGACGCCGACCCGGCGCGACTGCAGGAAATAGAAGAGCGCCTGGACACCATCTATACGCTGGCGCGCAAACATCGAATCCAGCCCACCGAAGTGGCAACCATGCAGCAGAAACTGCTGGATGAAATCGAGACCCTGAACGCGAATGACGAATCCATTGAGCGACTGGGCGAAGAGCTCGGCTCTTTTGCCCGCCACTATCAGGAGAAAGCCCGCGAACTGAGCGATCTGCGCAAACAGGCTGCGACCAGCCTCGCTGGCGCCGTCGAGCAGGAAATTCAGCGCCTGGGCATGCCGGGCGGGCGCTTTACCATCGAGTTGCGCACCAACGCCAGCAATGAGCTGCAGCCCTACGGCCTGGAGCAGGTAGAACTACTGGTCAGCGCCAACCCGGGGCAACCGCTCAAGGCACTGGCAAAAGTGGCGTCTGGTGGCGAGCTCTCGCGAATCAGCCTGGCGATCCAAGTGATTACCGCGCAAACCTCACGGGTACCGACACTGGTGTTCGATGAAGTAGACGTAGGTATCGGTGGCCCCACGGCGGAAATTGTGGGTCAGTTACTGCGCCGCCTGGGGGATCGCGGCCAGGTGCTGACCGTCACTCACTTGCCGCAAGTCGCGGCCCAAGGGCATCAACACTTGTTTGTGCACAAGGTCAGAGGCAGCGAAGCGACACACACGGCAGTATCCAAACTGAACAAGTCGGAGCGCGTGGAAGAAGTGGCACGGATGCTCGGCGGGATCGACCTGACCAAAGAGTCTTTGGCACACGCGAAGAAAATGGTCGTAGCCACCAAGGCCTGAGCCGAGCTTTTCCTTATTATAGAAAGCACGAAGGCGACCCTAGGGTCGCCTTCGATCGTTTCGCAGAGCAATTCTGCGTCGCTTTTTACTTTTTCTTACGGATGTACAACACAAGATTGTGGTCGACCAAATCGAAACCATGCTCCTCAGCAATTTCGTGCTGGAGCTTTTCGATTGCCGGGCTGGTGAACTCGATAACCTCATTGGTATCCAGGTCAACCATGTGGTCGTGATGACCACCGTCAGCCAATTCGAACACAGCATGACCGCCGTCGAAATTATGACGAACCACCAGCCCTGCGGCTTCAAACTGGGTCAGTACACGGTAAACCGTGGCCAGGCCGACGTCCTCGTTAGACTCCATCAGCGCCTTGTAAACATCCTCGGCACTCATGTGGCGCTGCTCAGCAGAATCGAGCATTTGTAGAATCTTGACTCGTGGCAGAGTCACTTTAAGACCGGCTTTGCGTAGTTCGCTATTTTCAACCATGGTTAGCTTTCTCGCGGATGCTGCTTCGCAGCTTCTCTTAATACGGGTATGATCGGCGTTTACGTTGTCCCAGCCAAGATAGTGGAAGTCGCCCACCGATGCAAAACACCAAGCTCTTGCTAACCAGTTTCACCTTTGTGGGACTGCTCGCACTCGCCGGTTGTTCATTCCCCGGGGTTTACAAAATCGACATCCAGCAGGGCAATGTCGTCACGCAGGACATGATAGACCAGTTACGCCCGGGAATGACCCGACGGCAAGTACGGTTTATCATGGGCAACCCCCTGCTGACCGACACTTTCCACGCCGATCGCTGGGATTATCTCTACAGCCTGCAGCCTGGTGGCGGTGAACGCCAACAGGAGCGTGTCAGCGTCATTTTCAATGGCAATGACCAGCTTGTGAGCCTGTCGGGTGACTTCATGCCAGGCGTAAGCCGTGATCAAGCGCTGCTCGGCAACGATAACGGCACAAACGTGACTGCACCTGTGCAGGAAAGCGAGAAGCCGAAGTCCGAAGTACCGGCCAAGCCAGGCTCCTTGCTCGACAAGATCCAGAAAGACGTCGACGGGGTCGAAACGGTCCCCGTCCCGACGCCTCAGCCTCTGGACACCAGCCCGCAGTAACATTGCGGCGCATATAAAAAGCCCGGCATGCCGGGCTTTTTGCTGCCTGTCATTCAGCCAGCCTATGGATGCTGCCGCTTCGCCAACGCCGCCTTGGCAGCACGCAGCCTGCGCACTTCTTTAGGGTCCACAAGCAAGGGCCGATAGATTTCAATGCGATCGCCCGATTGTGCGGGGCGCACCTCCGCATCCGTGACGACCTTACCGAATACCCCCAAGGGGCAAGCAGCCAGATCCAGCTCAGGAAACTGCATAGCCATCCCTGACAATTGCACGGCTGCACGCAGACTGGTTCCCGAAGCCACCGTCAGCGCCAGCAGAACCTGGCGATCCTCGGCGGCATAAACCACCTCGACCTCAACCATGCAATTGCTTGGCTCGCTGACAGAATGCATCCACCAGGGTATTGGCCGCCTGATTGAACAACGGCCCCAATGTGGCCCGCACAATCGGCCCAGCGTAATCAAACGACAAATCCAGGCTGATCTTGCAGGCCTTGTCGGTAAGCGCCTTGAAAACCCATACACCATGCAGCTGGGTAAACGGCCCTTCCTGCAAATTCATTTCAATGGACTTGCCCGGCACCAGCGCATTCCGCGTAACAAAGTGCTGACTGAGCCCGCCTTTCGCCACCCCAACACTGGCAACCATATGTTCATCACTGCTTTCCAGCACCTCGGCAGTTGAGCACCAAGGCAGGAATTCCGGGTAACGCGCCACGTCGTTGACCAGGTCATAGAGCGCCTGCGCCGGATAGGGCAACAGGGCCGAACGTTGAATATGCGTCGTCATGTGTGCGTGATTTCCACAGCTGAGCGGCAAACATCGCGAAACAACAGTCCGATCCGCGAAAGAAAAAAACCAAAGAACTGCCGGTATTGTCCGGGATTCGACCAACACGCTCAAGCACGCAGGTTGACCGTAGCCGACACGCTCGCAACTCCCTATAATGCCGCCCCTATGGCTAAACAAAAGAAACACCCCACAGGGACCATCGCGCAAAATAAAAAAGCGCGACACGATTACTTCATCGAACATCGGTTCGAGGCTGGTCTGGTCCTGGCCGGCTGGGAAGTAAAGAGTCTGCGTGCCAGCAAGTTGCAACTGGTCGACAGCTACGTATTGCTCAAGGATGGCGAGGCATGGCTGCTTGGCAGTCATATCACCCCGCTGACAACCGCGAGCACCCACGTGATTGCCGACCCGGTGCGCACGCGCAAACTATTGCTCAATGCCCGCGAACTGGAAAAGCTCGCCGCAGCCGTACAGCAGAAAGGCTATGCCTGTGTCTGCCTGTCCTGGTATTGGAGCAAGCACCTGGTCAAGTGCGAGATCGCACTGGGCAAGGGCAAGAAGGAATACGATAAGCGTGATACTGAGCGCGAACGCGATTCCAACCGCGAACTGCATCGCGCGGTGCGCAACAAAGGCAAGGAAGAATAATCCTTGTAACGATGTAGCCTCGGGACTTCCCCCGGCTACATCCCCTTGCGCCGCTCCGCCCGCGCCACGCGCTGAACCTCCTGACGTACTTCCTCCAACACTTCCTGCACGTACTCCAGGTGACGTGTCGAGACTTCTCGCGCGTGTTCTGCCCGGCCCTCGATAATCGCCATGTACAGCTCCCGGTGCTGACTGATCAGCATGTCGCGCGTCTCCGTACGTTGCTGATACATGCCGCCAATATTGGTCACCACGTTACGCTTGAGCAGGTCGAACAAGCCGCGAATGGTGTGCAGCAACACCGCGTTATGGCTGGCCTCCGCAATGGCCAGGTGAAACTGTGCATCCGCAGCCCCCTCCTCGACCCGGCTCACGTCATCAACGCGGGCATAGCAATCCTGCAACGTCTCGAATGCAGCGGTCAGCCGCTCACGGTCGACCTCAGTCGCTCGCAATGCTGCGTAATAAGCACAGGACGCTTCAAGGGTCTGGCGAAACTCCAGCAGGTCACGCTGGGCCTCAGGATTGTTTTCCAGCAGATGCAGCAGCGGATCGCTGAACGTCGAGCCCAGTGACTCGGCAACATAATTGCCCCCTCCCTGACGGCTCACCAACAAGCCCTTGGCCGCCAGCTTCTGAATCGCCTCCCGCAACGACGGACGCGACACACCAAACTGTTCAGCCAAAGCGCGCTCGGCCGGCAAGCGTTCACCCGACTTCAACGTGCCCTCAAGGATCATCCCCTCAAGCTGCTCGACAATATCGTCAGACAAACGGCGCTGACGCACCTGATCAAACCCCATAACTCACTCTCCACCATCCCGACCACTCGCCGGGCCCTCTATTCTGGCCTATCGCCGCCCTTCCAGCACCTATCAGAACCGCTTCGATTCACCCGATCAAACCACCTCGCCTGCCGGGCTACGACCAAAGTTTCGCAAGCGGCAAATTGACACATACCCCGAAGACTTTTAACCTAGCCTCCGGCGATTGTAAATTGGTATTACCAATTATCCAAATCGACTATGAAGTGCCTGACCAACAACAATTAGGGGCCACCCCATATGCAAACCTGGCAACAGCTCTACAGCCCGCTCGGCAGCCTCGGCCTGTCCGCACTGGCCGCCGTTATTCCGATCGTGTTCTTCTTCCTGGCTCTGGCCGTGTTTCGCCTCAAAGGCCACGTGGCCGGCAGCATCACGCTGGCGTTGTCGATACTGGTAGCGATCTTTGCCTTCCACATGCCAGTGGACATGGCGCTGGCCGCCGCCGGTTACGGTTTTGCCTATGGCCTGTGGCCTATTGCCTGGATCATTGTCGCGGCGGTGTTTCTCTACAAACTCACCGTCAAGAGCGGCCAATTCGAGATCATCCGCAGCTCTGTCCTGTCGATCACCGATGACCAGCGTCTGCAGGTGCTGTTGATCGGCTTCTGCTTCGGCGCATTCCTGGAAGGTGCTGCCGGTTTCGGCGCCCCCGTGGCGATTACCGCCGCACTGCTGGTAGGCCTGGGCTTCAACCCTCTGTACGCGGCCGGCCTGTGCCTGATTGCCAACACCGCACCCGTCGCCTTTGGCGCCCTGGGAATTCCGATCATCGTTGCCGGGCAAGTGACCGGAATCGATGCATTCAAAATCGGCGCCATGACTGGCCGCCAACTGCCGCTGCTGTCGCTGTTCGTGCCGTTCTGGCTGGTCTTCATGATGGATGGCCTGCGCGGCGTTCGCGAAACCTGGCCAGCTGCGCTGGTCGCGGGCCTGAGCTTTGCCATTACGCAGTACTTCACGTCCAACTTCATCGGCCCGGAACTGCCGGACATCACCTCGGCCCTGGCCAGCCTGATCTCTCTGACCCTGTTCCTGAAAGTCTGGCAACCCAAACGCACTGCGGGCGCGCAGATTGCCGGCGCCACTTCCGACGCAGCGATTACCGCCAGCGCCGGCGGCTTCGGCCTGCCGCGCAGCACCGTCGCCTCACCTTACAGCCTGGGGCAGATCTTCAAGGCCTGGTCACCTTTCCTGATCCTCACCGTGCTGGTCACCATCTGGACCCTCAAACCGTTCAAGGCGATGTTCGCCGCAGGCGGTTCGATGTACAGCTGGGTATTCAACTTCGCGATCCCGCACCTGGATCAAATGGTGGTCAAGGTCGCACCCATCGTGACCAACCCGACTGCGATCCCAGCGATATTCAAGCTGGACCCGATTTCAGCGACCGGTACCGCGATTTTCTTCTCCGCACTGATCTCGATGCTGGTTCTGAAGATCAACATCAAGATTGGTCTTACCACTTTAAAAGAGACGTTCTACGAGTTGCGTTGGCCGATCCTGTCTATCGGCATGGTGCTGGCCTTCGCCTTTGTCACCAATTACTCCGGCATGTCTTCGACCATGGCGCTGGTATTGGCCGGCACCGGCGCAGCCTTCCCGTTCTTCTCGCCTTTCCTAGGCTGGCTGGGGGTTTTCCTGACAGGCTCCGACACATCGTCCAACGCCCTGTTCAGCTCGTTGCAAGCCACCACGGCGCACCAGATCGGCGTCAACGACACGCTTCTGGTCGCTGCCAACACCAGCGGCGGCGTGACCGGCAAAATGATTTCGCCGCAATCGATCGCCGTGGCCTGCGCCGCTACCGGACTGGTGGGTAAAGAATCCGACCTGTTCCGCTTCACCCTCAAGCACAGCCTGTTCTTCGCCACGATCGTCGGGCTGATCACCCTGGCCCAGGCTTACTGGTTTACCGGCATGCTGGTGCACTAAAGCCGTAGCAATAGGGTCATAACCGACGCCGGGCTATAACTTCGGCGTCGGCTTTGCGCAATCGTGTCAATACGGCGCCCAGGGGGTGCTGATCCTGGAGGACCAATGAGTCTGCCTGCCGCTTTCCTTGCTGACGTCGCACAGCTGATCCCACAAGATCGACGTTTCGACGATCCACTTTCCACCCTCGCATTCGGCACCGACGCCAGTTTTTACCGATTGATCCCACAACTGGTGATCCGCGTCGAATCGGAAGACGAAGTGGTGGCGCTGCTGCAACTGGCCCAGTGTGAACGTGTGCCGGTAACCTTCCGCGCAGCCGGCACCAGCCTATCCGGACAAGCGATAAGCGACTCGGTACTGATCGTACTGGGGGACAATTGGAACGGCCGTGAGATTCGTGGGCAAGGCACTCAGATCCGCCTGCAACCCGGCGTCATCGGCGCACAGGCCAACGCCTGGCTGGCGCCATTCGGGCGCAAGATCGGCCCAGACCCGGCGTCGATCAATGCCTGCAAGATCGGCGGAATCGTCGCCAACAACGCCAGTGGCATGTGCTGCGGTACGGCGCAGAACACCTATCACACCCTGGCCGGAATTCGTCTGGTCCTGGCCGATGGCAGCCGCCTCGATACAGAAGACGCAAGCAGCGTTACGGCGTTTCGTGAACAGCACGGCGCACTGCTCGAGCGCCTGGCCACACTCGGCCGTGAAACGCGGGCAAACGCTGAATTGGCAGCAAAAATCCGCCACAAATACCGTCTGAAAAATACCACCGGCCTGTCACTCAACGCCCTGGTGGATTTTGATGAACCACTGGATATCCTCAGCCATTTATTGGTGGGCTCCGAGGGAACCCTAGGGTTTATCAGCGCAGTCACCTACGACACCGTGATCGACCACCCGAACAAGGCGTCGGCGTTGATCGTGTTTCCGGATGTGGAGACCTGCTGCAACGCAGTCACCGTCCTGAAGACCCAACCGGTGTCGGCCGTCGAGCTGCTGGACCGACGCAGCATGCGCTCGGTGCAGAACAAACCGGGCATGCCCGCATTCGTACAGCACTTGTCAGAAAGTGCCTGCGCCCTGCTGATTGAATCCCGCGCCGCATCGCCGTCATTGCTGCATGAACAATTGGCGCTGATCATGGCGTCGCTGGCCGGTTTCCCGGTGGAGAAACAGGTCGACTTCACCGAAGACCCTGTGGAAAACGCCCGCCTGTGGGCCATCCGCAAGGACACCTTCCCCGCCGTAGGAGCCGTACGCAAAACCGGCACCACGGTGATCATCGAAGACGTCACCTTCCCGGTCGAGCAACTGGCCATTGGCGTGAACCGCTTGATCGAACTGTTCGACAAGCATCACTACGACGAAGCCATCCTTTTCGGACATGCCCTGGAAGGCAATCTGCACTTTGTGTTCACCCAAGGCTTCAACAGCGCGGATGAAGTCACACGCTATCAAGCGTTCATGGATGACGTCGCGCAATTGGTGGCCGTGGAGTTCGGCGGTTCGCTGAAAGCCGAACACGGTACCGGCCGCAATATGGCACCCTTCGTGGAGCTGGAATGGGGCAGCGACGCCTATCAATTGATGTGGCAACTCAAACGCCTGCTCGACCCCAACGGCATCCTCAACCCGGACGTGGTGCTCAGCCAAGACCCGCAGATTCACCTCAAGCACCTCAAGCCGCTGCCTGCGGCCGACGAGCTTGTGGATAAATGCATTGAGTGCGGTTTCTGTGAACCGGTGTGCCCATCGAAAGGCCTGACGTTGAGCCCGCGCCAGCGCATCGTGATCTGGCGAGATATACAGGCGAAAAAACGCGCCGGCGTCGACACCACCGAATTGGAGGCGGCCTACCACTACCAGGGCATCGACACGTGCGCCGCCACCGGCCTATGCGCCCAACGCTGTCCGGTAGGAATCAATACCGGCGACCTGGTGAAAAAACTGCGAAGCCGTGACGCCGACCGTACGAAAACCGCCGAATGGCTGGCCACCCATTTCGCCACGGCACTGCAAGGTGCACGCTTTACCCTGCATGTAGCCAATGGTGCACGCATGCTGCTGGGAGCGCCTCGCCTGGCGAAGCTGTCGGCCACCATGACCAAGTTGTCCAAGGGGCAGATTCCGCAGTGGACCAACGCCATGCCACAACCGGAAAAAGCCATTCGCTTCAGCCCGGCGGTGACGGATGAGCGGCCACGGGTGGTCTACCTGGCGGCCTGCGTCTCACGCGCCATGGGCCCGGCGGCCGGTGATAAAGAGCAGATGTCGTTGTACGAAAAAACCCAGGGCCTGCTGGAAAAAGCCGGTTACCAGGTCGTGTTTCCCGACAACCAGGACAACCTGTGCTGCGGCCAGCCTTTCGCTTCCAAAGGCTACGCCGAACAGGCAGAACACAAACGCCAGGAACTGATCGGCGCCCTGCTCCATGCCAGCCGCGGCGGCCTGGACCCGATCTATTGCGACACCAGCCCCTGCACCCTGCGCCTGGTGCAAGACCTTGGCGAAACGCGCCTGGACCTTTACGACCCCGTACGTTTCATCCGCACGCACCTGATGGACCGTCTCGACTTCACACCGCAGGAGGCGCCGATCGCCGTACACGTCACCTGCAGCACCCAACACCTGGGAGAAAGCCAGGCGCTGATCGACCTGGCCCGCCGTTGTGCCAAGACCGTGGTGATCCCGGAAGGCATTCACTGCTGCGGGTTTGCCGGCGACAAAGGTTTCACCACGCCGGAACTCAACGCCCACTCGCTGCGCTCCCTCAAGGATGCAGTGCAGTACTGCAGTGAAGGCATCTCCACCAGCCGCACCTGCGAGATCGGCCTGAGCCAGCATGGCGGCATCGACTATCACGGATTGGTGTACCTCGTGGATCGCGTGACCCAGGCCCGCGCCCATTGATCCCGCAAAAAAAACAGAACCCCTGCGCGCTGGCGTAGTCATCTGCATAGGCCTCGACGCACGAGGCCCATCAGTGATGTCGCTGGCTGCCCATGAACGCCAGCAGCGTCGAGCCTTTTTTGTGCAAGGAGATACCCTATGAAGCGTTCCGCTCTTGCTGGCTTGTTCATTACCGCTGCGATGTTGGCCTCCCCTGCTTTCGCTGCTGGCGAGCCCGACCTGTGCAAGATCAACCTGGACAAAATCAACAACGGTAAAGCGCTGCTCGCCACTGACACCAGTGGCAAAAGCGGCGAAATCGACACAGCCGTCTCCCAAGCCAAGGCCGCCCACGCCGCTGGTGATGACAAGAAGTGCATCGAAATCACCTCCAAGGCCCTGCAAGACCTGCAGAACCTCGACAAAGGCGGCCAGTAAACGAGAGGGTCAACCTTCGGGTTGGCCTTCCGTGACCGTTTGGCGTACACTGCACAGGCTTGTCACTCACTATGAAACAACGAGTTACAAGCACGGGGCCGTTTAGGATTCGACGCCGGTCGCGAAACTTTAGGTGCATGCCGAGTTGGTAACAGAACTCGTAAATCCACTGTTGCAACTACTTATAGTTGCCAATGACGAAAACTACGGCCAGGAATTCGCTATCGCTGCGTAAGCAGCCTTAGACCTGAGCTTCTGGTACCTTCGGGTCCAGCAATCACCAGGGGATGTCTGTAAACCCAAAGTGATTGTCATATAGAACAGAATCGCCGTGCAGTACGTTGTGGACGAAGCGGCTAAAACTTACACAACTCGCCCAAAGCACCCTGCCCTTCGGGTCGCTGAGGGTTAACTTAATAGAAACGGCTACGCATGTAGTACCGACAGCGGAGTACTGGCGGACGGGGGTTCAAATCCCCCCGGCTCCACCACTTGATCAACTAAAGACGTCCACGGACGTCTTTTTTTGTGCCTGAAACCCAGCAAACACAATGTTTTTATGACCGCTTTGCGCTTTCTAGCGCTTTTTGAGTTCCAGACGCTTTGGTATTCCATTGGTATTCACGGCTGCCCAGCACCAGTCTTGGGAAAGCCCCCCTGCCCTTGTGAAGACGACGTTCTCCGAATTTATCTCCAGCAGAGGCCCAACCGGGATACAGCGCTAAAAAGGTACAGACGCAATTCACTCTGATGCAGGAACTCTACGCAACATCAACATTGCAATGAAAACCGCACCGACTGTCCCCACCGAGATCATCAGCCCATGCTCGCTGACATATGACACTGTGGCGCCCGTGGCAATGGGACCCAATACGCTACCCAAGGTGTAGAACATCGCAATCGCCGTCATGGCGGTGGACACTTGATGTTCGCCCACCCGGTCTCCCGCCTCGATCACTGCCAGGGTGTTCATGCCGCCAATGGCGCCCCCCCAGAGGAACACGGTAATCGTCGCCAACCAAGGGAGCGGCTGGCTGAACGGAATAGCGAGGGTGCCCAGCAACAGTATCAAGCCGCAGATTAATTGACCGACCTTGTAGGAACTGCGGTCGGCCATCCAGCCGATCGGCAGTTGCAGGACGGTGCCTCCAATGCCGAACACCGATATCAGCAGGGTGGCGGCGGTCAATAGATAACCGGCCGAGAGGCTGTAGCCGGCAAGGAACGATACGGATGAGGTTTCCGAAAAGCCTGCGATAAACGCACCACACAGCGCCGTGGGGATGACGCTGAATAACTTGCCATGGCGTTTTTCCGCCGGGGTTTGCGGTCGCGTATCGTAGCCCTTGAGGGTTAAGGCCAGCGCGCCGGATAACAACACGATCACGGCACAGGCGTAGTAAGGCGCGGTACTCCCGACGCCGAATACCACCAACAGCAGCGGGCCAACGGCAATACCCAGGCCCATCAAGGTCTCATGTACGCCGATCGTCCGGCCGCGCTCGTCTTTCGAGGCGACCGCGAGGATCCACGTATCGCAGGCAATCCAGCGCAGGATCAAGCCAATACCGAGTACGAAGTTCAGCGAAAAAATTAGTACCAAATGGGTAGTCAAGGTCATACCGATCAGCGCGGCAATCGTCAGCGCTGCGCTGAGGATATTCGTCCTGACGAGCCCCAAATGGGCCAGCAAGCGCGGAACCCATTTGTAGAGCAGCAGGATCGCCAACCACGAGGCACTGACAATCACCCCGATCTTTGCCGGCTCGACCCCATGCTGATCCAGCGAAAGCGACAGCAGCGGAGTGACAGTACCTATCTGCACGATCTGTGACAGGGCCGAGAGCGTGTTTATCTTGGTGAGCGCAAACCAGCGTTGTTTGTCGGTGTACTCAATACCGGTATTTTCCATTCGTGACCGACCTTGGCTAGACAGCGCTAAAGTGTTCGAACAACCACGGGCAGAGCTCACCTTCGGGCTTGTGGAACAGCGCACTGATGGTGTCCAGAGGCGTCCAGTCGGCCTGGATGCCTTAGAGACTTTCGAGGAAGGGTAGAGCAATTTCCAGCACCCGACGATGATCCATCTGTTCCGGCTCGACTATCCCGCGGTGAAGCATGTATTACGCACCGGTCCCCCGAGCCCCTGCTGATTCAGGCAAGCGAAACCCTCGCCTCACTCAACGCCATGACCACCGACCAGGCCTTCGGGTTCGAAGGTGCCAACCGTCACAAGCTACTGGCCACCTAACAATTGATCGTGCCAGGTGAACTGATGGTCGAACGAGTGCTGGTACTCACCCAAGACGCGCGCATTCCAGTAACAAGAAAGGCCGAGTCGCATTCAGCGTCTCGGCCTTTTGTTGTCATACATCCACCCTGCTATTTTCCAATCTTAATCATTATCAACTCCCAAACCAGCAAGTTAGCCAACTAACTATTTTCAAACATCCGCCTGAATAGCTAATCATCCGCGTCGCTGTTGCTTTAACGATAAACCCCTCGATTATTTTTATTTCACATATATTTTACATTCCCCCACATATGCTAATGTCATTACGACATCAACGCTGTTCCAACCAGAATCAAGGGGTGTGTATGGCAGGTGTAATGGCATCCGTTAACAGCCGTACACAACTGGTCGGTCAGAACAGGCTGGAATTATTGCTATTCCGCTTCAACGACCAACAGCTGTACGGAATCAACGTCTTTAAAGTTCGGGAAGTTATCCGCTGCCCCAAGTTATCTCTACTACCAAAGTCTAATAACAACATTTGTGGCGTTGCCAATATACGCGGCGCTTGCATTCCTATTCTAGACCTCGCGATGGCAACGGGGCTGCCCGGGATCACGGATAAAGAAAGCGCCTTTATTATACTTACGGAGTACAACAACCGCGTTCAGGGCTTCCTGGTGTATGCGGTTGAACACATCGTCAATTTGAACTGGGAAGATATTCATCCGCCCCCCAAGGGCAGCGGCGACAACAATTACCTGACGGCCGTTACCCGTACCGATGATCGTCTGGTCGAAATCATCGACGTGGAAAAGGTGCTGACGGAAATCTCGCCCTCGTCCGAGGAAATATCCGTCGGCGTGGTGGATGACGCGGTCACTCAACAGGCCAGGCATCTGCGTGTGTTGACCGTGGACGACTCGATGGTGGCGCGTAAACAGGTGACCCGCTGCCTGGAGACGGTAGGCGTCGAGGTGGTCGCCTTGAACGATGGGCGCCAGGCGCTGGATTACCTTCGGGCCATGCTCGACGAGGGGCGCAACCCGCATGAGGAATTCCTGATGATGATTTCGGACATCGAAATGCCGGAAATGGACGGTTATACCCTGACCGCCGAAATCCGCGGTGACCCGCGCATGGCCAAGTTGCATATCGTGCTGCACACCTCCCTGTCGGGCGGTTTCAACCAGGCCATGGTCAAGAAAGTCGGAGCCGATGACTTCCTGGCGAAGTTTCGCCCGGATGACCTGGCAGGCCGCGTAGTCGCGCGTATCAAAGCCGCGAGCCCGATCTGAAAGGTAAGACAACATTGCTCAAGCCAGGGAGGCTGATGAGATACATATAAGAAGAACATCAACAGAGGGCATACCATGTTGAAGTGCAATGAACTTAATCTGCAGTCGCCTGACGGCGAGGCAAAGCCCTTCTGGCGGGGCGGTGCACCTTCAGAGGGGCCGTGCGCCCTGGGTTGCGGCGCTCCGCCAGCCACCCAGCCCCCAACAGCTGCTCCGGTCATCGCCGTCGTCCCCACCTCCATGCAGGACGAGTTGGTCGCCGCACAGGAAATCTGTAGCCGCGCCAAGACCGCCGTTGTCGAAATGTTCGGCCATGCCCGCATGGGCCGGGCCCTGGAGCTTGAAGACGTCAGTGCACTGGTGGACGACATTTCGAGCTCGATCGCCCGCCATCCCAACGCCTTTATCAGCCTGGCACGCCTTAAAAGCATCGACGACTACACCTACATGCATTCGGTCGCCGTGTGTGCGTTGATGATTGCCCTGGGTAACCAATTGGGCCTGTCCTCCGCACTGATTCGTCGGGTCGGGATGGCCGGGTTGCTGCACGACATCGGCAAAATGGCCATACCAGGTGCCATCCTCAACAAGCCTGGCCGGTTGAGCAGTGACGAATTGCAGTTGGTGCGCACCCATCCACTGGAGGGGGAGAAAACCCTGCTGGCGGCCTCGCAGATGTGCGAAATGGTCGTGGATGTGTGCCTGCATCACCACGAAAAAGTCGACGGTACCGGCTACCCCCATCAGTTGGCGGGTGACCAGATCAGCCTGGTGGCCCGGATGGCGGCGGTATGCGATGTCTACGATGCAATCACCTCGGACCGTTCCTACAACCAGGGCTGGGACCCCGCCGTCGCCATCCAGCAGATGTCCACATGGGACGGACACTTTGATGACGAGGTATTTCGTGCGTTTTTAAAGTCCGTGGGTATTTACCCGATCGGTTCTATCGTTCAATTGAAAAGTGGCAGTATCGGCGTAGTCATAGAACAACATCCTGATTCTTTATTGACGCCAAAAATAAAAGTGTTTTTCCTGCCCGTTCTGAATATCTATGTAACGCCGAAAATAATAGACCTGAGTGATCCCGCACAACCCGACCGGATTGTCGCGAGGGTGCCGCACCAGCGTTACGGTTTTAAAAACACCGACCGTTTATGGCTCGATGAAGAGACGCCCAAAGAGCACTAAGCAACACCCAGCGCTGTACCGCATGTATATGCCTAAGCAGCCAATGATAAAACACTATGCCTTGTGCAAAGAAAGTACCGGAATGTCGACATTCGATGATGTTTGCGACTATTAGCATGGGCAGGAAATATCATGAAATTCAACTCACTGCAGACTCGAATTTGCTTCACCGCCGGACTCTGCCTGTTTATCTCCTGTGCGAGCCTGGTGCTGTATGGCCTGTATTCCTCGAGCGCCAACCAGGCCTATGTAGGTGCTGAAGTTTCAACCCTGATTGAAAGCGCCACTATCCGCGAAGTGCAAAACCTGGCTGAGGCGCGTGCCAATGCCATCCAGGCAAAACTGCAAAACGCCTTGGATTCGGCCCGCACAATGGCCAATACCCTGGAAGCGAGTAAAAGTGCCCAGAGCCCGCTGAGCCTGGGCCGCGAGCAGATCAATGCGATGCTGCTCAGCGTGCTCAAGGACAACCCTGACTTCAACGGCACGTATTCATGTTGGGAGCCCGATGCGCTGGACGGCCAGGATCAAGCCTTTCGTATCAATGAGGGCGGTAACAACCCGCTGACGGGCCGCTTCACGCCTTACTGGACACGCAGTTCAGACGGCCATATCGCCGTGCAACCGCTGGTTGAGTACGATTCCGATGCCCGCCACCCCAACGGTGTGTTGAAGGGCGGCTGGTATTCCGGCCCGCGGGACACCCAGAAAGAAAGCGTGCTCGACCCGCTTCCCTACGTAGTGCAGGGCAAAAATGTATGGCTGACCACGCTGTCGGTACCGATCATCGCCAATGGCAAGTTCTACGGCGTGGTCGGTGCAGACTTCGACATTTCGTTTATCCAGAAACTCAGCGAACAAATGTCCGCCGACCTGTATGGCGGCAAAGGCTCGGTGTCGATCCTGAGCAATCAAGGGTTGGTGGTGGCCGACAGTAAACGCCCGGAGCTCATCGGCCAGTCGCTGAAAGCCTTGCTGCCCGGCACATGGGAAAAAGTGTTGGCCAATGTACAGAAGGGCCAGGGAGACAGTCGGCTCAACCCGGACTCACAGGAAATCGAAGTGCAGATGCCGATCAACCTGGGCCGCACCGGCAAGCCCTGGGCGATCGTGATCCATCTGCCCAAGGCGGTGGTCATGAGCCAGGCCATTGCCCTGGAGCAGGAACTGCAGTCACGCGGCGTCAAGAGCAGCATCTGGCAGGTCTCGGTCGGCGTGGGTATCTCCTTGCTGGCATTGCTGGCGCTGTGGTTCGCCACGGCGAAAATCGTCGGTCCGATTCGTGAAGCCGCCGCCCTGGCCGCCAACATCAGCCTGGGTGATTTCTCGCGTCGGCTGGTGCAAAAATCTGAAGATGAAGTGGGCCAATTGTCCTTTGCCTTGAACGATATGTCGGAAAGCCTGCAGCGCCAGGTGCGCGTGGCCGAGCGAATTTCCGAAGGGGACCTGGATCTGGAAGTGCGCCTGTCCTCGCCCAATGACACCCTGGGCAAGTCGTTGGAAAAAATGGTCGGCAACCTGAACACCTTGATTTCCCAGGTGCAGGCCAGCGCCACGCAAATCACCGGCAGTTCCGCGCAGGTCACCGAGTTGAGCCAGTCGCTGTCCGACGGCGCGTCCAATTCTGCCTCGTCCATCACGGAAATCAGTGCGGTGATGACCCAGATGGCAGCGCAAACCACCGACAACGCCGCCAATGCGAAAAAGGCCGACGAGCAATCCCAGGCCTCCCGCGCCGACGCCGGGGAAAGTGACAAGTTGATGAGTGAATTGATCGCCGCCATGGCGGAAATCGACAACTCGGGCAAAGACATCACGGCCATTATCACCACCATCGACAACATCGCCGCTCAAACCAATCTGCTGGCGCTGAACGCGGCCATCGAGGCCGCCCGTGCCGGCGAACTGGGCCGTGGCTTTGCGGTGGTCGCCGATGAGGTCAGGAGCCTCGCCGCCCGCAGCGCCGAAGCCGCCCAGCAAACCGCCGCGCTGATTGCCGACTCCTCGACCAAGACCCAGCGCGGCATGATCATCGCCGGCCGCACAGCCGACTCGTTGAGAAATATCGTCAGCGGCACCAGCACGGTGTCCAGCCTGGTGTCGTTGATCTACCAAGCCTCCAGTGAACAGGCTTCCGGCCTGCAGCAGGCGAGCATCGGCCTGGAGCAGATCGATGAAGTCACCCAGCAGAATCAGGTCAACTCCCAACAATGCGCGGTGGCGGCCAAGAACCTGTCGGAACGGGCCAGTTCCATGCAACAGGGCCTGAGCCGCTTCAAAGTCAAAGCCTCGTAATGCCTCACGCGAAGCCAGGGGGGAACATCAACCTCCTGGCCCAGCGCTATAAACCCACTCCCATTCATGAAATATTAAGAATCGCCTCCCTATACTCACCGATTGCGAGCCGTTCTCCCGAACGGCCTTCTGCCTCGGTAGCCAGACTCCATGACGCGCCCCGCTCCCCTGCTGCTCCTGCTTGCTGCTCTGTTGTTCTTCTTTGCCCTGGGAAACCACGAACTGCAAGGCTCCACCGAGGCCCGCGTCGCGGGGATCGCCATGGCCATGCACCTGGACAATGACTGGGTCGTGCCGCAACTGTTTCGTGAACCCTTCCTGGAAAAACCACCCCTGAGCCTGTGGCTGGACGCCGGAGCGATTCGCCTGTTCGGCGGCACGCCTGGGGCGGTCCGCCTGGCGTCGGCATTTGCCGGTCTGTTCAGCGTGATGCTGTTCTATGGAATGCTGCGCCGGTTCGGGCGCCCGAAAACATTGGCCTTCAGTGCGGCGCTGATCCTGGCGACCATGGCCAGCTACTGGAGCAATGTGCGCGGCGTGGGGGAAGACTCACTGCTCAGCCTCGGCGTGACCACCGCGCTGCTGGCGTTCTACCAGGCGATGCGGCCTGAGTCCGAGCGCCAAAGCTCGACGACCTGGGCCTGGGCGCTGTTTACCGCCGGCATGGTGATCGCCACCTTGAGCAAAGGCGTACTGGGCCTGGCGATGCCGGGCATCGTGATTTTCGTGTACCTGGCCAGCACCAGCCTGATGGACAGGCGCCTGCGCCTCGCCGACTGGCTCAAGCCGGCGCTGTTCACCCTGCTGGCATTGGTGCCGCTGATGATCTGGTTGTGCTTCCTGTTCCAGCGCGGCGGGATGCAGGCCGTGGGCGAAGTGCTGTGGACCAACAGCGTCGGGCGCTTCAGCGGCTCGTTCGTGGAGGCCGGGCATTACGAACCGTTCTATTACTACATCGCCAAGCTGCCCGAGGCCTTCCTGCCGTGGAACATCCTGGTGTACCTGGGCCTGTGGCATTTTCGTAAAAGCCTGGTGCACAACCGCTACCGCCTGTTTTTCAGCGTATGGCTGGTGGCGCAATTCACCCTGCTGACGCTGGCCTCAAGCAAGCGCACGGTTTACCTGATGGCCCTGACACCGGCCGCCGCTGTACTGGCTGCGGAATATGTGCGGGTGCTGCTGAAATGGCTGAAGGATCACAAGCCGGCGTTGTACGCCTATCACCGCCGCGTGATTGGCGGCGTGTTCACCCTGGCCGTCGCCTGCTACCTGATAGCCGCCTTCTGGTTCGCGCCCAAAGCCGACGTGCGCCAGTCGTTCGTGCCGTTGATCAGTCAGATCCAGGCACTGCAAGCCGAAGGCAAGGAGGTGGTGTTGTTTCAGCCCAATGAGCGGATTGCCGGCGCCAGCGTGTTCTACACCCAGGCCTACCTCCCGATCCTGCAGACCGAAGCCGAGCTTCAGCGCTTTTTGACCGCCAAACCCGGCAACGTCGCGCTGCTGGACCATACCAACGACTTGACCACCAAGGTCACGGTGATCAAGGAGATGGCCATCAACCGCCAGCCCTACTACTTCATCGAGCAGTAAGGCCAGCGCGGGGCATCAGTGCTTGGTGACCTTGTCCAGGTAACCCATGGCGAACGCCGAGATCACGAAGGTCATGTGAATGATCACGTACCACATCAGGTGTTGCGGATCGACGTTCTTGGCGTCCATGAAGATGCGCAGCAAATGGATGGAGGAAATCGCCACGATGGAGGCCGCCACTTTCATCTTCAGCGACGAAGAGTCCATGGTGCCCAGCCAATTGAGCTTTTCCTTGTTTTCATCGATGTCCAGCTGCGAGACGAAGTTCTCGTAGCCGGAAATCATCACCATCACCAGCAAGCCGCCGACCAGGGCCATGTCGATCAACGACAGCAGCACCAGGATCAGCTCGGACTCGGCCATCGAGAACACGCTCGGCAGCAGGTGAATCACTTCCTGGAAGAATTTCAGCGCCAGCGCCAGCAACCCGAGGGACAGGCCGAAATAGATAGGCGCCAGCAGCCAGCGCGAGGCGTACATAGCATTTTCGATAAAGCGTTCCATTGGATCTCACACAGCATGGCTAGAAATGGCGGCGAGTATACCAGCCGCTATAAGACACCTGTAACCACGAGAAAACTGACCTGGGCGGCATCTGTAAGAGAATTTTTCTGCTAGTGTCGAGCCCAATAACTCGGCTCGATGACGTCGGACAGGAAAAAACTCAGATGATGGATGTGCGATCCCCTTTGGCCAGCGTTGGCCTGTGCGCCGCCTTGTTGCTGGCCGGCGGCTGTTCCCCAAGCGATGAGCAGAAACAGGCCACCCTCGAAGAGAAAACCGCGAAGTTCGAGCAGTCCCTCGACAGCATCCAGGATCCGAAACTGCGCGACGCCATTGCCGACCTCGGCGGCTCGCTGCTGCTGCTGGAACGGGCGCGGGTCAAGCTCGCCACCAAGCCCATCGAGGCCGAATACGGCGAGGACACCCTCGCGCTGCTCAAGCACTACCCCACGCCGCAAGGGCTGGTGGACACCTACATCAATGGCTTGTTCGTACTGCGCAAAGCCTCACATTCCGACTACCTGACCGATCTGCAGCCGGTCTTCCCGTTCAACTTCAATGTGCCGGACCAGTTCCCCTTCCCCCACGGCCTGGAATGGCAGTCCGTCACCTTAAGCAACAACAAGGTCGTGCCGTTCCAGCCGGAATGGTCGGAAACCGATCCCGGCATCCAGTTGAGCCCCAGCAGCTCCAACCTGACCAACCCGGATGACCTGACGGTCACCTACCCGTTTATCGATGGCATCGAGACGGAAAACAAAAGCCAGCCGCAACCCGTTCGCCTCAAAGGCGCAGTGGAAGTGATCGCACCGGGCAAAGTGCTGACCTTCGACTTGTCGAAAAAGGACGTCGGCCACAAACGCACCGAAGGCAATATCACCGTCAACCTGCTGCTCCTGGAAAAGAACTACGCCGAAATCGAACTGACCAACAGCCAACCACTGGCCCCCGAAGTGGGTGACGAATCGCCCAACCCCTTGCTGGTACAGGCACGGGACGGCACCGGACAATTCCTCACACGCTCGGGTTCGATCAACGAAAGCAGCGCGCAAGTCGAGTTCTACCAGAAACAGTTGGCCGAGATGCAAAAACAGAAGGCCTGGTCCGATGGGTTTGAAAAGCAACTGGTCGATGAGCAGAAAGCCTTCGAACACAAGCAGAGCAGCCATTACGCCAAGGTCTATTTCAATGGCCTGATCGACACCCTGCAGATCAATGTGCTGGATTTCTCCACGGCCACGGTCACGCGCAAGGACCTCGACCTGCCGGTCCTGCGCTTCGACAAGAACAGCCTGGAAAAAACCGTACAAGCCTTGCCCATGCCGGTCACCGTGTACGACGACGGCGCCGCCAGCTGGCTCAAGGACGCCTCGTTGACCGAGGAACAACTGAAGAACAGCGTCACCATCAGCCAGTCCGTCGAAGACGCCAGCGCCGCCCATATCGTGTTCGACCACCCATTCACCTTCAATGACGACCTGGTGGGCAGCGAGCGCAACAGCAGCGAATCACCGGTGACGTTTTTCACTGCCGATGAGAAAGGTGAACGCGGCGAGCCCATCGAGTTACCGACCGAGGCGTATGAATTGAACCCGGCCCGCGGCACCCTCACCTACGACCTCAACCTGTTCCCGGAAAACCCGGCGTTTGTGGTGGGTTCGATCCCGCTGTTCCTGGCGACTATCGAGAAAGGTGACATCGATGCGGCCAAGCTGCCCAAGGGTTTATCACTCAAGGACAACGCACTGATCGTCGACCAAAAGGAGTTCCCGGCCGACAGCTGGCGCTTCTATGCCAAGGACGCCAGCGGCAACTACCTCAAGGAAATCCTCGGCGTCAGCCACCGCGCCGAGGAATACGGCACGGCCTTGTTTGACGTGCATTACTTCTACGGCCAGCCGACCGCACTGGAAAGCTACCAGCGCACCGACCTCAGTACCGTGCAATACGGCTTTGAGGTCAAGCTGGACAAACCCGAGAGCAAATAACCGCGCCTACAGCGCCAGTTGCTCATGGCTGCCATTGAGCTGCCGCAGATGGGCCTGCATGTGCAGGCACCAGATCTGCGGGTCACCCGCCAGCTCATAGCCGTGCAGGGTCAGGCTGTCGACGATCGATTGCAGCATGCTTTCTGCCACGAAGGGCCCATGAAACGGGCCCTGGGACTTGATTGTGGAAGGCTGTTCACCCGTCATTCCGGCGGCAAACAACAAGGTCCACATCCCGTTATCCCCCGCGAGCGGGCGAACGGAACATTCGATTCGGGTAACCAGGCCGAAGCACTGGCGGGTAAGGCAAAGGTTGCGCGGCATGGCGGCGACCCTCGGTAGATCGGTGTTCAGCCTCAACCTATGGCGAGGCTGTTTCTATCCAGCGACTCCTGTGGATATCCCTAAGGCTCAGAATAGAATAAAAACATGACAAACCAAGGCTGTAGGGACCAACGGGCGTTGGCCCCTCAGAAGGACGTCAATTTAGTGACGTAACCAGATCCAAATGTGGGAGGGGGCTTGCTCCCGATGCAGTGTGTCAGTCGACATCTACATGACTGACCCATCGCAATCGGGAGCAAGCCCCCTCCCACATGTTTGATCCGGCCTGGCCTCAGAACTCAGGTGGGCTTGGCTTCGGCCAGCGCCTGCTGCGCCAGTTCCTTCTCCGCGTCCTTCAGGTCTTCCTCGCTGATCATCTCGGCAATCGCGCGCAAGCGCTCGACCACGCGGGCATTGACCGTGCCTTCCGGGAACTGCCCCTCGGCGTCCGGCTCACCGGCATCCTCGCCCACCAGCAGGCTCAATGCCTCGTCGGCCTGACGCACCGCATAGATGTGGAATTGCCCGGCGCGCACGGCCTGCAACACCTTTTCATCCAGCATCAACGTGGCCACGTTCGCCTGGGGAATGATCGCCCCTTGCTCGCCGGTCAAACCGCGGGCTTCGCACAGGCGGAAGAAGCCTTCGATCTTCTCGTTGACCCCGCCCACGGCCTGCACTTCACCAAACTGGTTGATCGAACCGGTGATCGCAAAGCACTGCTTGAGCGGCGTCTTCGACAAGGCCGAGATCAACGTGCAGGCCTCGCCCAGGGACGCGCTGTCACCGTCCACGTAACCGTAGGACTGCTCCAGCGCGATACTCGCCGAGATCGCCAGCGGAAATTCCTGGGCATAGCGGCTGCCCAGGTAACCGGTGAGGATCATCACGCCCTTGGAGTGGATCGGCTGCCCGAGGTTAACTTCACGCTCGATGTCGACGATGCCGCTGCCGCCCGGGTACACCGTGGCGGAAATCCGCGCCGGCACCCCGAACGCCGAGTCACCGACCTCCAGCACCGTCAGCCCATTGCACTTGCCGACCGCCGCGCCGGCGGTGTCGATCAGGATCACCCCGGCGAGCATATCGTCGAGAATCCGCGCCGACACCCGCCCGGTACGCGTGGCCTTGGCCTTCAGCGCACGCTCGATATGGCCCGCATCGGTCATCTCATCGCCCGCCAGGTGCCGGATAAAGTCCGCTTCGCTGACCAGCTGGAACAAATCCCCAATACGTGCCGACAAACGGCCCTGGTGCTCCGCCAGCCGTGCGCTGTAGGTGGCCAGCCGCGCCACCGCGTCCGAAGTCAGCGGCGCCATGCCTTCTTCCGAAGTGCGGGTCTTGAGCAACTGGGCGAACTGCTCCAGGCTCTCGTCCACCATCGGGATGTCTTCGTCGAAATCCACCAGCACCCGGAACATCTCCTGGAAGTCCGGATCGGCGTCCTGCAGCGCGTAATACAACTGGCGCGAACCGATGATGATGACCTTGACCTGCAACGGGATCATCTGCGGGTTAAGGGTCACGGTGGCCAGGCGGCCCAGTTCGCCCAGGGGCGATTCCATCTTCAGCTTGCGCGACTGCAGGGAACGCTTGAGGGCGTCCCACACAAACGGCTCGCTGAGCATCTTCTCGGCTTCAAGAATCAGAAACCCGCCGTTGGCACGGTGCAACGCACCTGGGCGTAACTGCCGATAGGTGGTGTACAGCGCGCCCTGGTCGGTGCTGTATTCGATACGGCCGAACAGGTTGTCGTAGGTCGGGTGCGGTTCAAACACCACCGGCGCGCCACCGTTGACCGCATGGCCCACCACCAGGCTCGGGCAGTATTGCTCTTCGAGCAGCTTGCGGGCCTGGGCGTCGGTCTTGGCGTCGTCCACCAGTTGCTCGACCACGGTTTTCAGCAGGTACACCTGCATGGCCTGCAGATAACCGCAGACACCGGCGTTCTCCGCGTACTTTTCCGACAGCGGTGCGAGCAAAGGCTGCAAGGCCAGGGTGATGGTTTCTTCGTTGAACTGACGCAGTTGGTTGTTGGACTCGCGCTTCCACTGGGGCAGGCTGGCCAACTCCTCGTTGAGGCGTTCTTCCAGCTCGGAAATATCCGTGTGGAAACGCTCGCGATCCACTTCCGGCAGCTGCGAGAACTCGGCCTCATCCAGGGCCTTGCCGTCGAGCATCGGGGTGAAGGCGATATTTGAGCTGTCGCGGTACAGCGCCACGTCCTTTTCCAGGGCCAGGCGCTCGATCACGTCCAGGGCCTTGTCATAGCGCTGGTTGAAGGCACGGTCGATGGCACTCTTGCGCTGTTGATAAGTCGGGTGTTCGAACACCGCCGGGAAGGTCGCGACGAGGTTGTCGACCAGGCCATTGATATCGGCAATGAACGCCGCCGCACCGCCGCCTGGCAATTCCAGGGCGCGGGGTTCGCGAGGCTCGTCAAAATTGTTCACATAGACCCAGTCCGCCGGGGTCTGCAGGCGCTTGCCCTCGGCTTTCAGGTAGCGTTTGACGAACGAAAAGCGGCCGGTGCCCGGCTCGCCCATGACAAATACGTTGTAACCGGGGCGCGGCATGGCCACACCGAACTGCAACGCTTCAACCGCACGTTCCTGGCCAAGCACACCGCGAAAGGGCTCCAAATCATTGGTGGTCGAGAAGCTGAACTGTTCAGCGGAGAAAGGGCGAGTCAGCGCTTCGGGCGCTAGACGCAAGCTGGCAGCAACAGGATCAGGCATCGGGCTTCCTTACATCAGGCGGGGCAGATGACGGCATTCTGGCTCCCTGTTGCGCGCTCTGGCAAGGCGCGCCGTTGGGAAACCCTGGACACGGGAGGCGCCCTGCAAAAAAAATCGCGACATTGCTGATTGTTTTATAAAAACACACGGAACCCTTGGAACGTGCCTAAACTCCAAACTGCGCGGGTTGGACTAATAACCGATCCCTAGGGCGCTATGAAGTGCCTGAACCCTTGTCCATTGGTTTGCACACAAAGAGAACAAAGCTATGAAACGGATCCTTCTCGGTACTCTCTTCACCGTCGTCTCCCTCAATGCAATGGCTGAAGCACCAGGTGGCCCGAACTGCGGTTGGGGCAACATGTTGTTCGAAGGCCAGCGCGGTACTCCAGCTCACTTCCTGGCTTCCACCACCAACGGTACTTCGGGTAACGCCACCTTCGGCATGACCTCGGGCACCAACGGTTGCAGCACCAACAGCGCGCTGACCTACGGCGGCAAGTCCTGGATTGCCATGAATGGCATGATGAACGAGCTGTCCGAAGACATGGCCAAGGGTAATGGCGAAGCACTGACCACCTACGCCGTGGTACTGGGTGTTGCTCCGGAAGATCGCGAGCACTTCGCTGCCGTGGCTCACGAACACTTCCAGCAAATCTTCAGCAAGGCCGATGTGACCGCTGAAGACGTGCACAACAACACCCTGGCTGTACTGAAAGGCGATGCCCGTCTGGCGAAATACGCTACCCAGGCTTAAGCTCGTCCTGCCCGCGCCTACCCAGGCGCGGGTTTTATTTTTGGACCCGCCTCTCCTTGGGTCTCTCTAATTTCCGACTTAAGTTGCCCCTATGCTCAAACGCTTTGCCTGGATGGCACTCTTTGCCTGCGCCCCGCTGTACGCGGCACCGCATCTTGATGATCAACGTTTGCAGCAACTGGCCAATGATCCGTTCTGGCTTTCTCTGGGCCATTACGAAGCCGGCAAAGTCAGTGGCTGGCGCAGCTATGTCAGTGAAAAGAAATTCTTCCTCGCCGCCGATGGCGCCCACCACCCGGATGCAGAACTCAAGGCCACCGTTGAAGCGCTTTACGCTCCGGCCAGCCTGGGTGAAAAACACGCCCAATGCGTTTACCCCGCACGTACCCGCTGGCTCAAGGATCAGTTGCACCTCACTGACCTGCCCGCCGTGGACTGCAAGGAATTCAAGCAATGGTTCAAGGACGTCGCCCCCCATAGCGCGGTGATGATCTTCCCGGCGGCCTACCTCAACAGTCCGTCGTCGATGTTCGGTCACACCCTGCTGCGTATCGACCAGGCCGACGTGCAGAGCAACAAGACCGCACTGCTCAGCTACGCGATCAACTTCGGCGCCTATATCGAAGGCTCGGACAACAGCATCCTGTACGCCTGGAAAGGCCTGATGGGCGGCTACCCCGGCCTGTTCGCCCTGGTGCCCTACCAGGAAAAACTCTCCGAATACCGCAGCCTCGAAAACCGCGACCTGTGGGAATACCGCCTCAACCTCACCCAGGTCGAGACCGAGCGCATGGTCGAGCACGTGTGGGAGCTCAAGCAGATCCAGTTCGACTACTTCTTCTTCGATGAAAACTGCTCCTATCGCCTGCTGGAACTGCTGCAAGTGGCGCGCCCCGGCCTGCGCCTGACCGAGCAATTCCCGCTCACCGCGATCCCCACCGACACGGTCAAGGCCGTGAAGGACGCGGGCCTGGTGGAAAAGATCGACTACCGTCCCTCCCGCGAGCGCGAGTTGCTGGAGCGTGCCAAGCCGCTCGACAGCGACGAGCAACAATGGGTACTGAAAGTCAGCGACGACCAGCAGCAATTGCAGGCGCCAGCCTTCAAAGCATTGCCTCGCGACCGCCAGGCGCTGATCATCGACGCCGCCTACCGCCTGGGCCGCTACCGTGCCAATGGCCTCGAGCGCGACACCGCGCGCTCCCAACGCAGCTTCGAACTGCTGCGCGCGATCAACCAGAACCCCGCGCCCGACCTGACGATCACGCCCCCCGGCCTGCCCGAAAACGGCCATGAATCGCGCACCTGGCAAGCCGGCCTCGGCACCCGTGGCGACAAGGCCTTCGGCGAATACGGCCTGCGCATGGCCTATCACGACCTCAACGACAACGCCGAAGGCTTCCCCCTCGGCGCCCAGATCGAAATCCTGCAGATGAAACTGCGCCAGTACGAAGGCAACCACTGGCAACTGCAGCAACTGGACCTGGCCACCATCCGCTCCCTGACCCCGCGCAACGCCTTGCTGCAGCCGTGGTCCTGGCAAGTTACCGGCGGCCTGGAGCGGGTGCCCGGTAAACACGACGACGAAACCCTGGTCGCCCACGTCAACGGCGGCGCCGGCGGCACCTGGCAACTGCGCGACGATATGCTCGGCTTCGCCCTCGGCACCGTGCGCGTGGAACACAACAACGACTTCAACGAAGCCATCTCTCCCGCGGCCGGGTTCAATACCGGCGTGCTGTGGAAAAACCCGCTGGGCAATTTGAGCCTGGAAGCGAAAGGGGATTTCTTCACCAATGGTGAAGTGCGGCGCAGCATCAGCCTGAACCAGCAGTGGGAACTGTCCCGCAACCTCGGCCTGCGCCTGAGTGCACAGCGCGAGTACAGCCACTTGTCGACGCCGGTGAATGAAGTGATGCTTGAGGTGAAGTGGTATCACTACTGACTAACACCTTTTGTCAGCATTGCCCGCACCATCAGGAGTTCACTCGACATGGCCGTTACCTGCACCACCCTTGAAGAAGTTCGAAACAACATCGACCGCCTCGACCAGCAAATCGTCACCCTGCTGGCCGAACGCGGCCACTACGTCTCCCAGGCGGCACGCTTCAAAAAAGACACCGATGGCGTCAAGGCCCCGCAGCGGGTCGAGCAGGTGATCGCCAAGGTGCGGGATCTGGCGCAGACCGTGGGCGCCAACCCCGAGGTGACCGAGCAGGTCTATCGCGCAATGATCGCGGCGTTTATCCAGCAGGAATTGGCGGATCATGCGGCTCTGGCGACCAACCAGGCAACCTAGGCCCTTGTGGGGAGGGCGCCAACGGCTTCGGTGCCCACCGCCCGACCTCATCGTGCTCCACACCTTTCTCACACCCCTTTCACACCTCCCCGACAAATCCCTATCTAGACTTCTCCTATCAGCCGTGAAACGGCCAGGGAGCAAGCAATGTGGCGGTATGCAGTAATGCTGTGTGCGGTGGTGTGGCTATCGGGTTGCCAGTCAACCCATCAGGAATTGCTGGCTCGGGGCTATCCGCCCGCCTTTGCCGATGGTTTTGACGATGGGTGCAGCAGCGGCCGCCAGGCGGCGGGGGTGATCACTGGGGTGTTTCGCAAAAACGTGCCGCGTTACCTGAAAGACCGGGTCTACGCCGAAGGCTGGGAGGATGGCTTTCGCCAGTGCAAGGCCATGCGCGAGAACGAGGAGCTGCGCGACTACAAGGACAATCACTGGGATGACCGTGAACGCGCCTGGCAACAGGAGAAGAACCGGGATGCTGCGCGGGCCTATCGCTCGCAATAGGTCGCTTTCAGACATTCATCGAAACTAAAGTGCGGCGAACATGGCCCAAGCTCCATAGAGGGAGAACGTCATGAGCCGAGCTTTTGTAAATGAGGACAACGCCGCCGCCCAGGCCGATCAGCCGGTGGAGCGCCAGGTCAGTGAGCAGCCCAATCGCCTGACCGCCCAGGGGTTGGCGCAATTGCAGGCCAAGGTTGCGCAGCTACAGGCCGCCCACAGCGCCGAGTCCGCCAAGGGCGAACAGGCCGATAAGCAGCGCCAGGCCGACCTTGAGCGGGATTTGCGCTACTTCAACCAGCGCGTGCAGAGCGCCCAGGTGGTGGCACCCGCTACGTCTACCGACAAGGTGCAGATCGGCAGCTGGGTGACGTTCGCCAATGAGCATGACGAACAGCAGCGCATTCAATTGGTCGGGGAAGACCAGGCCGATGCCGGCGCCGGCCTGATCAACTGGGGCTCGCCCCTGGGCCGTGCCTTGCTGGGCGCCCAGGTGGGTGACGAGGTGCTGTGGAAGCGCCCCGTCGGTGACCAGTTGATCGAGGTGCTGCGCATCGAGGCCGAGGCTTAGACGATGCCCTGGGCCAGCATCGCGTCGGCAACCTTGACAAAGCCCGCAATGTTCGCGCCCTTCACGTAGTTGATCCGACCGTTCTCTTCACCGTAGTGCACACAGGCATGGTGGATCGACTGCATGATGTTGTGCAGCTTGCTGTCCACTTCACCGGCGGTCCACAACAGGCGCATGGCGTTCTGCGACATCTCCAGGCCACTCACGGCGACGCCGCCGGCATTCGATGCCTTGCCCGGCGCAAACAGGATGCCCGCCTCGATAAAGATATCCACAGCCTCAAGGGTGGTCGGCATGTTGGCGCCTTCGGCCACGCAGATGCAGCCGTTGCGCAGCAGCGTGCGGGCCGCTTCGGCGTCGAGTTCGTTCTGGGTAGCGCATGGCAGGGCAATGTCGCAGGCCAGTTCCCAAGGGGTCTTACCGGCGCGGAATTCCAGGCCGTAACGGCCGGCCAGTTCGCTGATGCGCCCGCGCTGCACGTTTTTCAGCTCCAGCAGCGCCGCCCATTGTTCCTCGGTCAAGCCGCTTTCGGCGTAGAGCGTGCCTTCGGAGTCGGACAGGGAAATCACCTTGCCGCCCAGGTCCATGACCTTGCGCGCCGCGTATTGGGCGACGTTGCCGGAGCCGGAGACCGCCACGCGCTTGCCTTCCACCCGCTGGCCGTCGCGCTTGAGCATTTCTTCGGCGAAGTACACACACCCGAACCCAGTGGCTTCCGGGCGGATCAGGCTGCCGCCGTAGGTCATGCCCTTGCCGGTGAGCACGGAGGTGAATTGGTTGCTCAGGCGCTTGTACTGGCCGAACAGGAAGCCAATCTCACGGGCGCCCACGCCGATGTCGCCGGCCGGCACATCCACGTCTGCGCCAATATGGCGGTACAGCTCGCTCATGAACGCCTGGCAGAAACGCATGACTTCGGCATCGCTCTTGCCTTTGGGATCAAAATCCGAGCCGCCCTTGCCGCCGCCCATGGGCAGCGAGGTCAGGGAATTCTTGAAGGTCTGCTCGAAGGCGAGGAACTTCAGCACCCCCAGGTTTACCGACGGATGGAAACGCAAGCCGCCCTTGTAGGGGCCGATGGCGCTGTTCATCTGGATACGAAAGCCGCGGTTGACCTGGACCTTGCCGTGATCATCCACCCACGACACCCGAAAGGTAATCGCACGCTCCGGCTCGCAGATGCGCTCCAGGATGCCCGAGGCCAGGTAATGGGGATTGGCTTCAAGAAACGGCCACAGGCTGCGTAGGACTTCTTCTACGGCCTGGTGGAATTCCGGCTGGTCGGGGTCGCGTTTTTTCAGGCGGGCGAGGAAGGATTCGACGGATTCGATCATGAAAAGTCTCGGCAAATTGATTGTTTTTAAATGAGATTGAGCCGGACTTTATCAATTCATGTCGCACCGCGACAGGGCAAAATGTCGCTTTTGTGAATTTAAATGGTGCATTAGATATAAATAAACCCAAGAAACAGGGATTTATCGCACTTAAAAGGGGATTGCCAAGGCAGGTTATGCACCAGCAGGGAAAAAGCTATCGGGGGCAAGCCCCCTCCCACATTTGATCGGTGTGGGTCAGGAAAAATGTAAAAAAAAACGGAGTCCGAGGACTCCGCTTTTTTCACACCAGCCGGATCAGGCCAGTTTTTTGTGGCGCACACGGTGCGGCTGGGCAGCCGCTTCGCCCAGGCGCTTTTTACGGTCCGCTTCGTACTCGGTGTAGTTGCCTTCGAAGAACACCGCTTGCGAGTCGTCTTCGTACGCCAGGATGTGGGTCGCGACGCGGTCAAGGAACCACCGATCGTGAGAGATCACAATGGCGGCGCCCGGGAAGTCCAGCAGGGCTTCTTCCAGGGAACGCAGGGTTTCAACGTCGAGATCGTTGGACGGTTCGTCGAGCAGCAGGACGTTGCCGCCCTCTTTCAGGGTCAGGGCCAGGTGCAAGCGACCGCGCTCACCACCGGACAGGTCCTTGACGAACTTCTGCTGGTCGCCGCCCTTGAAGTTGAAACGGCCGACGTAGGTGCGCGACGGGATTTCATAGTTGCCGATGCGGATCTGGTCGGAACCGTCGGAAATTTGCTGGAACACAGTCTTGCTGCCATCCAGGTCTTCGCGGCTCTGGTCCACGCAGGCCAGTTGCACGGTTTCGCCGATTTCGATGCTGCCCGAATCCGGCGTTTCCTTGCCCATCAGCATGCGGAACAGGGTGGATTTACCCGCACCGTTACCACCAATGACGCCGACGATCGCGCCTTTTGGCATGGAGAACGACAGGTTGTCGATCAGCACGCGGTCGCCATAGCCTTTGCACACGTTCTTGAACTCGATGACCTTGTCACCCAGGCGCGGGCCGGCCGGGATGTAGATCTCGTTGGTTTCGCTGCGCTTCTGGAATTCCTGCGACTGCATTTCTTCGAAGCGTTGCAGACGTGCCTTGGATTTGGACTGGCGGGCCTTGGCGCCTTTGCGCACCCACTCCAGTTCTTCCTTCATGGCTTTTTCGTGGGCCGATTGCTGCTTGGATTCGGCGGCCAGACGGTCGGACTTGGCTTCCAGCCAACCGGAGTAGTTGCCCTCGTAAGGGATACCGGCGCCACGGTCAAGCTCGAGGATCCAGCCGGCAACGTTGTCGAGGAAGTAGCGGTCGTGCGTGATCGCAACCACAGTGCCCGGGAAATCGTGCAGGAAGTGCTCCAGCCAGGCGACGGAGTCGGCGTCCAGGTGGTTGGTCGGTTCGTCGAGCAGCAGCATGTCGGGCGCCGACAGCAGCAGGCGGCACAAGGCCACGCGACGTTTTTCACCACCGGACAGATGTTCGACCTTGGCGTCCCACGCCGGCAGGCGCAGTGCATCGGCGGCGACTTCCAGCTGGCGCTCCAGGTTGTGACCGTCGCCGGCCTGCAGGATGGCTTCGAGCTTGGCTTGTTCAGCGGCCAGCTTGTCGAAGTCGGCGTCCGGTTCGGCGTAGGCGGCGTAGACCTCGTCCAGGCGGGCCTGGGCGTCCTTGATCACGCTGACGGCTTCTTCGACCACTTCACGCACGGTCTTGGTCGGGTCCAGGATCGGCTCCTGGGGCAGGTAACCGATGTTCAGTTCCGGCATCGGGCGGGCTTCGCCTTCGAACTCGGTGTCGACGCCGGCCATGATTTTCAGCAGCGTGGACTTACCCGAACCGTTGAGGCCGAGCACGCCGATCTTGGCGCCGGGGAAGAAGGACAGCGAAATATTTTTCAGGATTTCCCGCTTCGGAGGGACAACTTTTCCCAGCCGATGCATGGTGAAGACGTATTGAGCCATGGTGAACCTAGCGTCAGTGACTGATGAATTAAGCGGGCGAAGCCCGTGCCAGGCCATGCGCCGCGCGGGCCGTTGACTATCATCAATGCCAGCGAGCGGAAAAAGCCTGAATGTCTGGGGCTGGAACGCCCCCGCGTAACCGGCAAAGCTACCTGAATGCGCTTGGTCAGTCCAGCCAAGCGGGGCTGGCACTTTGCCACAAGTCAAGGCATGCTAGCCGCCCTTCGGGCGTCCGGCTTATAGTGCACGTCGCGCGCCAGTCCAGCCAAACCGCAGGATCACAGCTTGTCCAAAGTCACGCCGCCAACGCCCTTGCGCGCCGCTCATGTAGCGCCGGGAACGCCCCTGCACGGCACCCTCAAAGGCGCATTGGCGACGCTTGTCCTCCTGCTGCTCGCATTATTGTTCTGGCAACTGCTGGACCAGTTGCAGCAAAACCAGAAAAACCAACAGCAATACACCATCGACTACAGTGCCGACCTGGCTGAACAGATCAGCCTGAACATGGCCCTGAGCGCAAAAATTGCCCTGAACCTGCTACCGATGGTCGAGCCGCCGCGCGACATCGAACAGCAGCAGGCCTTGACGCGCACGTTGCAGCGCTCGCTGCCGGAACTGCGCAGTATCGCCCTGCTGGCGCCCAGCGGCGCGATGATCAGCGACAGCGCCAATGACAGCCAGGACAGCGCCTGGCTGGAAGAATTGGTGCAGCGCAGCCACGGCCAACCCTACTACCTGAGCAATAACAACGACGGCACCCTCATCTATCTGCTGCTGCACCAGCCCAGCGGCGGCTCAAGGATGTACTGGGCGCTGCGCCTGGCACCCGAGTACCTGGTCAACCTGACCCGCCAGGACAGCCAGGGCCAACGGCCGATGTGGGCCATCGAGAACCGCCTGAACCACCGCGTGGTCAGCCGTGACAGCGGCATGCCGGCGCAATGGGGCGACGCCCTGACCCCGGATGACCTGAATAAAAGCGTGCTGGTCACGCCCCTGAGCAAAAGCGACTGGCAATTGCGTGGGATGTTCGACCGCGCAGCCGTGCTGGAACAACTGCTGCCGGCGTTTATCGGTAAATGCCTGCTGGGCCTGGCCTTCTCGCTGATCCCCGTGATCGTGCTGCTGAATATGCGTCGCCGCCAGCGCCAGGTGCATGAAGGCCGGCGTCGGTATCAGGATATTTTCGAAGGCACCGGCGTCGCCCTGTGCGTACTTGACCTGTCGGGCCTGAATGCATTTTTTGGCAAGGTGCACTTGCAGACCCGCGAGCAACTGCACGCCTGGCTGCAAACCTCCCCCGAGGAATGCCGGCAGTTGCTCACCGAACTGCGCATCACCGAGATCAACCAGGTGGCGGTGAGCCTGCTCAGAGTGGGCTCCTGCGAGGAAGCGTGGGAGCGGCTGATCGATGATTGCCCGCGCAATACCACGTCCATCGGGCATCAGATACTCGAAGCGGTCCTGACCCAACAGAATCAGCTTGAGTTGGAAATCCAGCTCAAGGATGTGGCCGGCAACGAACAGTACCTTTGGATGGTGATGCGCCTGCCGGAGCAGCAGGACGACTTCAAGGCGGTGATCCTCAGCATCAGCGACATCACCAGCCGCAAGCTGATCGAACTGTCGCTGGTGGAACGCGAAAGCTTCTGGTCGGACGTGGTGCGTACCGTGCCCGACCACTTGTATGTGCAGGACGTGATCAGCCAGCGCATGATCTTCAGCAACCACCATCTGGGCCACACCCTCGGCTATACCAAGGCCGAACTGCAGCAAATGGGCGAGTATTTCTGGGAAATCCTGCTGCACCCCGAAGACGCCGAGCATTACCACGATTTGCGCCAACAGCAACGCCAGGCCGGCTACGCGACGCAGTTGCACTGCCAGTTGCGCTTTCGCCATCGCAACAATCAATGGCGGCGCTTTGATATCCGCGAGCAGGCCCTGGCGCGGGACAAATCGGCGCAAGTCACGCGTATCATCGGTGTGGCCAAGGACATCACCGACCAGATCGAAGCCAGCGAGTCCCTGCGCGACAGCGAAAAGCGCTACCGCATGCTGGCCGAAAGCATCAGCGACGTGATCTGCTCCACCGACAGCCAACTGGCCCTCAACTACATCAGCCCGTCGGTCAACGCCGTGCTGGGTTACGACGTGGACTGGGTATTCAAGAACGGCTGGCAGTCGATCATCGCCAACCCCCAGCAACTGACCGGCATCTATAGCTTGCTGGAACAGGTCAGCCGGGCGCTGGGCGATCCCGACGCGCTGAACAGACTCCGTGATCAAGTGCAGACCCAATTGTTCCTGTTCGACTGCCTGCGCGCCGACGGCCGCAAGGTGCCGATCGAGCTGCGCCTGGTGCTGGTGTGGGATGAGCACGGCGCCTTCGAAGGCGTCCTCGGCGTGGGCCGCGATATCAGCCAGCAACGCCGCGCGGAAAAAGACCTGCGCATGGCCGCCACCGTATTCGAACACTCCACGTCGGCGATCCTGATCACCGACCCGGCCGGTTATATCGTGCAGGCCAACGAGGCGTTCAGCCGGGTCAGCGGTTATGCAGTGAGTGACGTACTCGACCAGTTGCCGAACATGCTCACCGTCGACGAACAACAGGAAGCCCACCTGCGCTATGTGCTCAAGCAATTGCACCAGCACAGCACCTGGGAAGGCGAAGTGTGGCTCAAGCGCCGTAACGGCGAGCACTACCCGGCCTGGGTCGGCATTACGGCGGTGTTCGACGACGAAGGCGACCTGGCCAGTTATGTGTGTTTCTTCAGTGATATCAGCGAACGCAAGGCCAGCGAACAGCGCATCCACCGCCTGGCCTACTACGACGCCCTGACCCACCTGCCCAACCGCACGCTGTTCCAGGACCGCCTGCACACCGCGCTGCAATCAGCCGAACGGCAGAAGTCGTGGGTGGTGCTGATGTTCCTTGACCTCGACCGTTTCAAGCCGATCAACGACTCCCTGGGCCACGCCGCCGGCGACCGTATGCTCAAGGAAATGGCGACCCGCCTGCTCGGCTGCGTGGCCGAAGACGACACCGTGGCACGCATGGGCGGCGACGAGTTCACGTTGCTGCTGCAACCGCGGGTCAACCGCGAGATGGCGCTGAACCGCGCGATCCATGTGGCCGAGCAGATCCTCGCCAGCCTGGTGAAGCCCTTCGTGCTGGAGGGTCGCGAGTTCTTTGTGACCGCCAGTATCGGCATCGCACTCAGCCCCCAGGACGGCAACGAGCTGAGCCAGTTGATGAAAAACGCCGACACCGCGATGTATCACGCCAAGGAACGCGGCAAGAACAACTTCCAGTTCTACCAGGCCGATATGAACGCCAGCGCCCTGGAACGCCTGGAACTGGAGAGCGACCTGCGCCACGCCCTGGAGCAGGACGAATTCGTGCTCTATTACCAGCCGCAGTTCAGCGGCGACGGCAAACGCCTGACCGGTGCCGAGGCGCTGCTGCGCTGGCGCCACCCACGCCGTGGACTGGTGCCGCCGGGGGACTTCATTCCGGTGCTCGAAGAGCTGGGCCTGGTGGTGGACGTGGGCGACTGGGTGATCAGCGAAGCCTGTCGCCAGCTCAAGACCTGGCACCAGAACAAGGTGCGGGTGCCGAAAGTCTCGGTGAACATCTCTGCGCGGCAGTTCTCCGACGGCCAACTGGGCACGCGCATCGCCACCATCCTCAAGGACACCGGCCTGCCGCCGGCGTGCCTGGAGCTGGAGCTGACCGAAAGTATCCTGATGCGCGAAGTCAACGAAGCCATGCACATCCTCGACAGCCTGAAAAACCTGGGCCTGAGCATCGCGGTGGATGACTTCGGCACCGGTTATTCGTCCCTCAACTACCTCAAGCAATTCCCCATCGACGTGCTGAAAATCGACCGCACCTTCGTCGATGGCCTACCCTCCGGCGAACAGGATGCGCAAATCGCCCGCGCCATTATCGCCATGGCCCACAGCCTCAACCTGGCGGTGATTGCCGAAGGTGTGGAAACCCATGAGCAGCTGGACTTCCTGCGCGAGCATGGTTGCGACGAGGTGCAGGGGTATCTGTTCGGGCGGCCGATGCCGGCGAATCGGTTCGAGGCGCAGTTCAGCAATGATGCGCTGTTCATGTTCGATTGAGCGGTGTGATGAGGCCGGCACAGTCACCGCCCATCCCGAGATGAGCCCCGCTTGTCCGCGACATGATGTCCTTTCATATGCCATCTAAAACCCATTGGGTTAGAATGCCCTCCTTTTCTGCCCCCGATCCTTGAGGACCGCCATGTTCAGCCGTGATTTGACTATTGCCAAGTACGACGCCGATCTCTTCGCCGCCATGGAGCAAGAAGCCGTGCGCCAGGAAGAGCACATTGAGCTGATCGCTTCGGAAAACTACACCAGCCCTGCGGTGATGGAGGCTCAAGGTTCGGTTCTGACCAACAAGTACGCCGAAGGCTACCCAGGCAAGCGCTACTACGGTGGCTGCGAGTACGTCGACGTGGTTGAGCAACTGGCCATCGACCGTGCAAAAGAACTGTTCGGCGCCGATTACGCCAACGTCCAGCCGCACGCCGGCTCCCAAGCCAACAGCGCCGTGTACCTGGCCCTGCTGCAGGGCGGCGACACCATCCTGGGCATGAGCCTGGCCCACGGTGGTCACCTGACCCACGGCGCCAGCGTTTCCTCCTCCGGCAAGCTGTACAACGCCGTTCAGTACGGTATCGATGCCAACGGCCTGATCGACTACGACGAAGTCGAGCGCCTGGCGGTCGAGCACAAGCCAAAAATGATCGTGGCCGGTTTCTCTGCCTACTCGCAGATCCTCGACTTCCCACGCTTCCGCGCCATCGCCGACAAGGTGGGCGCCTACCTGTTCGTCGACATGGCTCACGTAGCCGGTCTGGTCGCCGCTGGCGTCTACCCGAACCCTGTGCCTTTCGCTGACGTGGTGACCACCACCACCCACAAGACCCTGCGCGGTCCACGTGGCGGCCTGATCCTGGCGCGCGCCAACGCCGAGATCGAGAAAAAGCTGAACTCCGCCGTATTCCCGGGCGCCCAGGGCGGCCCACTGGAGCACGTGATCGCCGCCAAGGCGATCTGCTTCAAGGAAGCCCTGCAACCTGAGTTCAAGACCTACCAGCAACAAGTGGTGAAAAACGCCCAGGCCATGGCCGGCGTGTTCATCGAGCGCGGTTTTGACGTGGTGTCCGGCGGTACTGAAAACCACCTGTTCCTGCTGTCCCTGATCAAGCAGGACATTTCCGGTAAAGATGCTGACGCTGCCCTGGGCAAAGCCTTCATCACCGTGAACAAAAACTCCGTGCCGAACGACCCGCGTTCGCCGTTCGTGACTTCCGGCCTGCGCTTCGGCACCCCGGCTGTGACCACTCGTGGCTTCAAGGAAGCAGAGTGCAAGGAACTGGCCGGCTGGATCTGCGACATCCTGGCGGACCTGAACAACGAAGCCGTGATCGACGCGGTACGTGAGAAGGTCAAGGCCATCTGCAAGAAGCTGCCGGTATACGGCGCTTGATTGCAGTTGCTTGACTAAGAAGCCCGGCTCTTGAGCCGGGCTTTTTTATGCCTGGTCTCCAACTTGAAATGAGATCAACTGTGGGAGGGGGCTTGCCCCCGATAGCAGTGTGTCAGTCACATATAGGTTTACTGACCCACCGCCATCGGGGTGTAGAACCGTAGACATCGTTTACATCTGAAACCGGGGACATCGTTTACACATTTGAGGCCTGGACGCGGGTCATACCTCGTCCAAGCCTCCCCAAGGGATAATCACACAGGTACAAATCCCAAGCATCATCTTCAGCTTCTTTGAGCCCTATCCTTTCCCCGGACAGCGCCTCGCTGATAAATACCAACTTGCCGTTCCACTTGATCGATCCGTCCTGCCTGACGCTTCGAACTTTCATTTCTGCCGGATATTCCACATCGGGCAAGCACCCTGGATAAATTCGGGTGGACGGCACATACAAGTCTCCCGGACTTTTCATGCCGAGCGCTTCGTGAGGGCGTACGTAATTAAACTCATGCCTGAAATGCTCCAGCAAAAGCTGCTGCTCGACTAAGTTTTTCCCTAAGGGCAACTCAAGTTTCAAGCTACGGTGCATTCGTTCATGGCGACCATTCTGGGCGGGCCTTCCCGGCATGGTTCGCTCGGGATAAATACCCAGCCGAATCCACCAAACTGCCAGTGTGGATATTCTTGCCAGGCCAGGAGAGGCGAACGGTACCCCGTTGTCCGAACGGATAACTTCCGGCATGCCGTACTCCTGAAAAAGCCTCTCAAAGGCCTGTTTTACAGGCTGGGTCATGATCTTGGGATGGGCCCTGCACGCTAAAATCAGCCGCGACGCATGGTCTGTGACGGTCAAAGGGAAGCACATCTGAGCATTAAGCATCTTGAACTGCCCTTTGTAGTCAGCACACCACGTCTTGTTAGGTTCGTCGGCCTTTCGCATTTGTGCGTGGGAAATGCTGTGTCGGCGTTTGAAGCGCCGCTTTTTGACGAGCCCAAGTCGGTCAAGCCATTGACCGGCCGTACTTGGAGAGGGCCAGGTGACGGAGGGATCTTCCAGCCGTAATAGCTCGAGAAGCTTTTTCGGCCCCCATTTATCGTGAGCCTCCTTCATCGCGACTACACGGGCCAAAATCTCGTCGTCGGTTTTATTTGGGCTGTTGTGAGGTCGCCGGGACAGTTCGGATAAAGACCTCAAATCGCCGTCGTGCCGGGTAATCCACTTATCGACGGTAGGTCGGCTAACGTCAAAGCGGCGTGCCAACTGGCTTTTAGTGAAGTTGCCAGAAAGCCAATCAGCTACCAGCTTGATTCTTTGATTCATGGGGGACTCTTGGTTCCAGGGCATGATCAGTTACCTCCTGATCATGCGTATTAGCCTGTAAACCATGTCCCCGGTTAGAAATGTAAACGATGTCCCCGGTTTGTACCGGGGCAAGCCCCCTCCCACATTTGACTGCATTACACGTCAAGGTTGGTAGACCTTGGCAAAGCCTTCGCGGATTTTGTCTTCGGGCAATTCATCGGCAATAAACACGATCACACTCTCCCGCGCCTCACCCTCGGCCCATTCGGTATCCCAGTCGAAACCATAGAGCTTGAGCACGCCCTGGAACACCATGCGACGGTCTTCGCCGGCAATATTGAGTACGCCCTTGTAGCGCAGCAGCTGCTTGCCATGGTCTTCCAGCAGTTCGTTCATGAACTCACTGAGACGGTCGATATCCAGCGGCTGGTCGGTGCGCAGCACCAGGCTGGAAATACGGTCGATGGACGGCGCCTTGCTCACCGGGCGCAGACTCATGCCCGCATTAAGGTTGAAGCCGCGCACATCGAGCAGTTCGGCCAGATCAATCTTGCCGTGCTCGACCACGCGAATCGGCGCGCGGCGGTTGATGCGTGTGAGGCGTTCACTGAGTGCCTCGAAGGCAGCATCGTCCACCAGGTCACGCTTGCTCACCAGCAGCCGGTCGGCGAAACCGATCTGCGCCTGGGCGATGGTCTGGGTCAGGTGATGCTCGGCGTGGGCGGCGTCCACCAGGGTGATGATGCCGTCGAGGATGTAGCGTTCGCGCAGCTCCTCATCAATGAAAAAGGCCTGGGCCACCGGCGCCGGGTCGGCCAGGCCGGTGCACTCGATCACCAGGCGGTCGAAGGCGATCTCACCGCTGTCCAGGCGCTCCAGCAACAAATACAGGGCCTTGGTCAGGTCGGTGTGGATGGTGCAGCACACGCAGCCGTTGGACAGGGTCATGACTTGCACCGGTTCTTCGCCCAGCAATTGGGTGTCGATACCGGCATCGCTGAATTCGTTTTCGATCACGGCAATTTTCAGCCCGTGCTCGGCCTTGAGCAGATGGCGCAGCAAGGTGGTCTTGCCCGCGCCGAGAAAGCCGCTAAGAACGGTGACTGGAATGGGAGAGGACAAAAGAAATTCTCCTTAAAGGAACACAGAAACAAATGTGGGAGGGGGCTTGCCCCCGATAGCAGTGTGTCAGGCACTGATCTGTCACTGACACACCGCTATCGGGGGCAAGCCCCCTCCCACAGGGCATTGCGTTAAATCAACAGCACTTGGGCCCACCCTTGCCGCCGTAACGGGCCTCCTGGCGTTCCCGGAAGAACGCCTTGTAGTCCATCATCGGCTTGTCCGGGTGCTTGGTTTGCATATGCTCGACGTACGTGTCGTAGTCGGGCATGCCGACCATCAGGCGCGCGGCCTGACCGAGGTATTTACCGAGGCGACTGATGTCATTGAACATGCTTGCAATCCTCGGTTAGGCGTCCGGTACTGCCTGGAACGGGGCTTCTTTATCCGTACGCTCTTTGTTGCCCCAGGCGGCGACGCCGACCTTGAGCGCATAGAACAGGATGCTGAACACCACGAACAGGAACAGCACAGTCAGCGTTGCGTTGGTGTAGGCATTCCAGATCACGTGCTGCATCTGGTCCACGCTCTTGGCCGGAGCCAGGATCTGGCCGTTTGCCAGGGCATCACTGTACTTCTTCGCCAGCGACAGGAAGCCGATCGCCGGGTTGGCGTCGAACAGCTTGATGAAGCCCGCGGTGGTGGTGCAGATCAGCAGCCAGACCGCCGGCAGCATGGTCACCCAGATGTAGCGCTGGCGCTTCATTTTGATCAGCACAACGGTGGCGAGCATCAGCGCGATACCGGCCAGCATCTGGTTGGAGATACCGAACAGCGGCCACAAGGTGTTGATGCCGCCCAGCGGGTCGATCACGCCCTGGTACAGCAGGTAACCCCACATGGCGACGCAACCGGCGGTCGCGATCAGGTTGGCGGTCCAGGACTCGGTGCGCTTGAGCGCCGGTACGAAGGAGCCAAGCAGGTCCTGAAGCATGAAGCGACCGGCACGGGTGCCCGCATCGACGGCAGTCAGGATAAACAGCGCTTCGAACAGGATCGCAAAGTGGTACCAGAACGCCATGGTGTTTTCACCCGGCAGCACACTGTGCAGGATCTGCGCGATACCCACCGCCAACGTCGGCGCACCACCGGCACGCGCGAGGATGGTGGTTTCACCGATGTCATGGGCCACCGCCGACAGCGCCTCGGGGGTAATTGCAAAACCCCAGCTGCTGACGGTTTGTGCCACGGTCACCACGTCGGTGCCGACGATTGCCGCCGGGCTGTTCATGGCGAAGTAAACGCCTGGCTCGATCACCGAAGCGGCAACCATCGCCATGATCGCCACGAAGGACTCCATCAGCATGCCGCCGTAACCGATGTAACGGGCGTGGCTTTCATTGGCCAGCAGCTTGGGCGTGGTGCCCGAGGAAATCAGCGCGTGGAAGCCCGAGACCGCACCACAGGCAATGGTGATGAACAGGAACGGGAACAGGCCGCCCTTCCATACCGGGCCGGTACCGTCGATGAACTGGGTCAGCGCCGGCATTTTCAGGTCGGGCATGGTCACCAGGATGCCGATCGCCAGGGCGATGATGGTGCCGATCTTCAAGAAGGTAGAAAGGTAGTCACGTGGCGCGAGGATCAGCCACACCGGCAGTACCGCCGCCACGAAACCGTAGCCGATCAGCATCCAGGTGATCTGGATCCCGGTGAAGGTGAAGGCCTTGGCCCAGACCGGATCAGCGGCGATCTGCCCGCCCAGCCAGATCGAACCGAGCAGCAACAGCACGCCGATGATGGAGATTTCACCGATACGGCCCGGGCGGATGTAGCGCATGTAGATGCCCATGAACATCGCAATCGGGATGGTCGCCATCACCGTGAAGATGCCCCATGGGCTCTCGGCCAGGGCCTTGACCACGATCAGCGCCAGCACCGCGAGGATGATGATCATGATCAGGAAGCAGCCGAACAGCGCGATGGTCCCCGGGATACGCCCCATCTCTTCGCGAACCATGTCGCCCAGGGAACGGCCATTACGACGGGTGGACAGGAACAGGACCATGAAGTCCTGCACCGCACCGGCCAGCACCACGCCGGCAATCAGCCAGAGCGTGCCGGGCAGGTAGCCCATTTGCGCCGCCAGTACCGGGCCGACCAGGGGACCTGCACCGGCAATCGCCGCAAAGTGGTGACCGAAAAGGATGTGTTTGTTGGTCGGCACATAGTCCAGACCGTCATTGTTGAGCACTGCGGGGGTGGCCCGCCGTGGATCGAGTTGCATCACATTATTAGCGATGAACAGGCTGTAGTAGCGATAAGCAACCAGATAGATGGCCACGGCAGCGACCACGATCCACAAGGCGTTGATCGCCTCGCCTCGGCGCAGGGCTACTACGCCCAGGGCGCACGCTCCTACGATTGCCAGCACCAGCCAGGGTAGGTGGCGTAGCAGGCTATTATTATTTTTCATTTTTATATTCCAGCCAGGGTGGACAGAAAGGACAGCCATCCGGAGTTTAGCGCTACTGGCCTTAAAGGCCACCCCCCTACGTTGGTCTAGAGCCTTGCAGAGGCAAAAAAAGCAGAAAAAACCACCCGATGATGGCGCAGGGCTACAATCCTTTTATCCACAGAGGGTTTCACCATGACCGAGCAAGCGTCTGATCGCCGTCGTTTTCGCCGGATCGCCTTTGATGCCAAGACCGAACTTCGGCAAAACGGCAACGAATGGCCGGTGCAATTGGTGGATTTGTCGCTCAAGGGCCTGTTGGTGCAACGGCCTGAAGAGTGGAAGGGAAATAAGGCGCTGCCCTTTGACGTCGATATTCGTCTGGATCCAAAGGCCCATATAAAGATGCAGGTGAAGCTGACCCACGAGGATCCTGGCCAGTTGGGTTTCGTATGCCAATACATCGACCTGGACTCGATCAGCCACTTGCGGCGGCTGATCGAGCTGAACCTAGGCGATCAGGAAGAACTGGATCGGGAGCTGGCGGCGTTGCTGGAAGTGTGATGGTTCAGGGGAACGCGGTACGTGCGGGAAATTCGCTTTCCGTGTCCCAGTAGCCCTTCTTCTGACTTGAGGCGCCGCGCCACTGCCCGTCGACAAACCGATAAGTCTGATAACGGGTGGCAAAGTCATCCTCACCGTCGCCGTCCATAAATGACGACACCTGCAGCAGTTCATCCGCGCCGCCACTGGCTGGCGTTGCGATCGTCCACGCAGCCTTGCCGGTATGAGCCAGGGTCAGCACCTGGACTTTGCCGTCGGCGCCCTGGTAACCCAGCGGTTTGAGTTGCTGCTTGCCAGGCAGCAACAGCTGCGTGGCAGGCCCGCTGTAGCTGCCCATGGGGGCGGTCTGGTCGATGGTCAAAAAATACACAGGTTCGGGCAGCCCTTTGAGCGGGGCTTTCTCGACCTCGGCCAACGGGTAGCCGAGGTCTTCGTGGGCTATCACCTCGCCCGAGGCCGATACCCACCGCACCTGGGCTTCGAGCAGCGGGTTGTCGACCAAATCGCCGGGCTCGTCGAACGAGTCTTCATCCAGCCCACTGCCCCAACTGTCCTTGTGCAGTTGGGGGCTGATGCGCTGGTCTTCGAGCACCTGCAGCACACTGCCGTCTGGCGTCACCAGCGTTTGCGCCAGGCGATAGCCCGTTGGCAGCTCAGCCCAGGCCATGGCGGGCAAGCCGGCCAAGGCGACAAACAGGGCGACTACACCCCAGCGATTCGATCGTTGCATGGCGTCCATCCCTGAGTTATTCGAAAAGTGCATCCAACGCCTGTTCCAGGCGCGTGACCCCAATTACCTGCAATCCTGGCGGCATTTCCTTCGGCGCATTGCCCTTGGGCACGATCGCGCGTTTGAAGCCGTGCTTGGCCGCCTCCTTCAAGCGTTCCTGACCGCTCGGCACCGGGCGCACTTCGCCGGACAGCCCCACTTCACCGAATACCAGCAGGTCGTGGGGCAATGGCCGGTTACGCAGGCTGGACATCACCGCCGCCATCAACGCCAGGTCGGACGCGGTTTCCAGCACCTTGACCCCGCCGACCACGTTGAGGAACACGTCCTGGTCGTGGGTCGGGATCCCCCCATGACGGTGCAGCACCGCCAACAGCATCGCCAGGCGGTTTTGATCCAGGCCCAGCGTGACGCGGCGTGGGTTGGCCAGATGGCTGTCATCCACCAGCGCCTGGACTTCCACCAGCATCGGCCGGGTGCCTTCCCACGTCGCCATGACCACGCTGCCAGGGACTTCTTCCTGGGCACGGGTCAGGAAAATCGCCGAGGGATTGGAGACTTCCTTCAGCCCCCGGTCGGTCATGGCGAACACACCCAGTTCGTTCACCGCGCCGAAGCGGTTCTTCACCGCCCGCAGCAAACGCAAGCGGCCATCGGACTCGCCTTCGAAATACAGCACGGTATCGACCATATGCTCCAGCACCCGTGGCCCGGCCAGCGCGCCTTCTTTGGTCACATGGCCGACCAGGAAGATCGCCGTGCCGCTCTGCTTGGCGTAGCGCACCAGCAACGCGGCACTTTCGCGCACCTGGGACACGCCGCCCGGCGCCGATTGCAGCTGCTCGGTGAAAATCGTCTGGATCGAGTCGATCACCATGACCTTGGGCTTTTCGATCCGGGCCGTGGCGATGATGCTTTCGATGCAGGTTTCGGTCATGACCCGCAGTTGGTCCTGGGGCAGGCCCAGGCGGCGGGCGCGCATGGCCACCTGTTGCTGGGATTCTTCGCCGGTGACGTACAGCGCCGGCATGCGGCTGGCGATGCTGCACAGGGTTTGCAGCAGGATCGTCGACTTGCCGATGCCGGGGTCGCCGCCGATCAACACCACCGAACCATCCACCAGGCCGCCTCCCAGGACCCGATCCAGCTCACCGGAGGCCGTCGAGAAACGCGGGATCTCTTCAACGCTGACTTCCGCCAGGGTCTTGATCTGCGCCTGCTGCCCGGTCCAGCCGGCGCGACCGGTGGGGGCCGAGGCGCCGCCGCTTTCGATCATGGTCTCGGTCAGGGTATTCCACGCACCACACTCGGTGCATTGGCCGGCCCACTTGGGAAAGGTCGCGCCGCACTCCGTGCAGCCGTACATGCGCTTGGCCTTTGCCATTTGAGAACCTCCAACCGAAAAACCGCGATGATAGCTCAGCGCGACGCCGGGGTCCGGATTTCACCGCTGGCCAATCGTGAAGCACTGTTGCCGACCGGGTCTTGGGCGTTGAGATCGGCGCCCTTGGCCTTGAGTTCGTCGAGCAACTCGAGGCGCTTGAACAGGCCGGCGTACATGGCGGCCGTCTGACCGGCGCCATTACGTTGGTCGGGGTTGCAGTCGGTGGCCAGCAGGCGCTGGGCAATGTTCAACTCACCCTTGAAGATCGCGCCCATCAACGCGGTGTTGCCGCGTTTGTCCTGCACACAGGCGTCGGCACCGGCGGCGAGCAAACGCTCCACATAAGCGCTTTCGCCGTGGTAGGCGGCGAGGATCAGCGCGGTGTAGCCCTTGTCGTCCTGGGTGTTGAGGGGGAAGCCGGCGTCGATGAAGGTGTTGAGCATGTCGAGGTCGCCACGGCGGGCGGCGTCGAAGTAATAGTCCTGGAGCTGCGCCTTGAGCGCGACCGGGTCGGGCGACTCGGCATGGGCGACAAAGGCCAGCATGGTCATCAGTAAACCGATAGAAATACGCATGGGTGCTCTCCTGCCAGAGGTCGACGCCCGGGAGGGGCGTCGACCGAAACCAACGTCAGTCAGTGAGTTTTTCGGCCAGCGCCTTCACGCGTGCCAGATCACCCTTGGCGACCTTGGCCACGCCGGTGCCGTATTCCGGATCGGCCTTGTAGAGGAACGACAGGATGATGTGCTTGCTCTCGTCATCGGTAGTGGCCAGGGAGCCGCCGAAATTGTCGATCAAGTCCTGGCGTTCTTTCGGGCTGTAGGAGCGATACAGATCACCGGCCTGCTTGAAGTTCTGCTCACGCTGGATCTTCGCCTGCTGGGTACTGCCCGACAGCGCCGTCTGGCTATAGCGCGCGGTTTGCGGCTCTTCACGGTTTTCCAGGCGGCTTGGCTGGTAGTTCACGCCGCTGGTGGTCTTGCCGAAGTTCAGCGCGCCGTCCTGGTTACCGTTGTTGACGGTGACCCGAGGGGCGTTGATCGGCAGTTGCAGGGCATTGGCGCCCAGGCGATACATCTGCGTGTCGGCATACGAGAACACCCGGCCTTGCAGCAGGCGGTCCTCTGACGGCTCGATGCCCGGTACCAGGTTGGCCGGAGCCATGGCCACTTGTTCGGTTTCCTGGAAGACATTCGCCGGGTTGCGGTTCAGTACCATCTGCCCGACTTTGCGTTCGGGCACATTCGGCCAGATCTTGGTGGCGTCCAGCGGGTCGAAATCAAACTTGGCCAAGTCTTCCGGCTTGAGTACCTGCACATACAGGTCCCACTTGGGGAAGTCGCCCTTGTTGATATGGGTGACCAAGTCATTGGTCATATGGCTGTAGTCACGCCCCTGCACTTCGGTAACTTGCTTGGGATCGAGATTCTTGATGCCTTGCAGACTCTTCCAGTGGAACTTGACGTAATGCACTTCACCCTTGGCGTTGATCAACTTGTAGGCATGTACGCCATTGCCGTCCATTTCCCGATAACTGGCCGGAGTACCGGAGTCGGAATACAACTCGGTAAGTGTGCGAGTGGCCTCGGGAACATGGGAGAAGAAGTCGAAGCGACGGGAGTCATCATCCAGGTTGGTGCGCGGGTCCGGCTTGAAGGCGTGGACCATGTCGGGGAACTTGATGGCATCGCGGATAAAGAACGTCGGGAAGTTGTTACCCACCAGGTCCCAGTTGCCATCGGCGGTATAGAACTTGGTGGCGAAGCCGCGCGGGTCACGCAGGGTTTCCGGGGAATGATTGCCGTGCACCACGGCCGAGAAGCGCACGAACACCGGGGTCGTTTCGCCAGCAGCGAAGACCTTGGCCTTGGTCAGGTCACTGAGGTTATCGGTGACGGTGAAGGTGCCATGGGCGCCGGTACCGCGGGCATGCACCACGCGCTCAGGGATGCGTTCACGGTCGAAGCGCTGCAGTTTCTGGATCAGTTGCACGTCCTGCAGCAGCACCGGGCCGTTGGCGCCGGCGGTTTGCGAGTTCTGGTTGTCGCCGACGGCGGCACCGTTGTCACGGGTCAGGTTGGCGGCTTGTACGGAGAGGGAAAGCAGGCTGGCGGTCGCCAGTACCAGCACATGACGCGCCAATACCGGGCCGCGATTCATTGGATTCTTCATCAAGGTTTCCTCTGGTTTTTTTAATGCACATTCAGTTGTGCTTGCCAGAGGCTAGTGACCCACGAGTCAGAAGATAAATAGAAAAACACCACCAGGTCGATTAAGAAAATAATGTGGTAAGCCGCTGAAATAGCGGGTATTTCGCGCGCGATTGGTGGCACTTTGCAAACTATTTGCGATTTAATGTGTCGATAAAAACTGACAGTGTTAACGGTTGTGTCGGGCATGCCCGCTGCGACTGATTTACACTGAGCGGCACCCTTCTCATCTGTAACAAGGAATAACCTATGGGCGTGATCAGTGAGTTCAAGGCCTTCGCGGTCAAAGGTAATGTGGTCGACATGGCCGTCGGTATCATCATCGGCGCCGCCTTCGGCAAAATTGTTTCCTCGTTTGTAGGCGACGTAGTGATGCCGCCCATTGGTCTATTGATCGGTGGCGTGGACTTTGGTGACCTGGCGATTACGCTCAAGGCGGCACAGGGCGATGTGCCTGCCGTGGTGCTGGCGTACGGCAAGTTCATCCAGAGCGTGATCGACTTTGTGATCGTCGCGTTTGCGATCTTCATGGGCGTCAAGGCCATCAACCGCCTCAAGCGCGAAGAAGCCGTGGCGCCTAGCCTGCCACCGACACCGAGCAAGGAAGAAGTGCTGCTGGGCGAGATTCGCGACCTGCTCAAGGCACAGAACGACAAGCCGCTTTAACCCGTACCGGCTTGGAAAAAAGGCGCCTCCTTAAGGCGCCTTTTCATTACCAGTAGTTTTCCACTGCCACCTGCCCTGGCCGGCGGCTAAGGCTCAGTTGCATGTCGCGCTGCTTGAGCAACTGGCGAGTGTCATCCACCATCTGCGGGTTGCCGCAAATCAGCACACGGGAATGTTCCGGGGTCAGATCGACGCCGGCAGCACGCTCCAATTCTCCGTTTTCGATCGAGGTGGTAATACGCCCACTCAACGCCCCCGGATAATCCTCTCGGGTCACGATGGGGATGTAGGTCAGTTTGTGCGCATATTCTGCCAGGTACTCCCGCTCGCCCAACCCCTTGATCAGCGACTGGTACGCCAGCTCCCGGGCTTCCCGCGCGCTGTACACCAGGATGATGCGCTCGAATTTCTCCCAGACTTCGAAGTCCTGCAGGATCGACAAAAACGGTGCCACCCCGGTGCCGGTGCCTAACATCCACAAGTCCCGGCCATCGACGAAACGGTTCAGGGTCAGGAACCCGGTAGCCTGGCGCTCCACCATCAAGGTATCGCCCACCCGCAATCGGCTGAGCTCACTGGTGAATTCGCCGCCTGGGACAACAATCGAGAAGAAGTCCAAGTATTCATCAAACGGCGAGGACACCACGGAATACGCGCGCCATACCGTGCTGCCATCCGCCTTGCTGACCCCCAGGCGCACGAACTGGCCGGCGGTAAACCGGAACCCGGGGTCACGGGTGGTTCGCAGGGTAAACAGGCTGGGGGTCAGGGATTGCACATCGAGCAAGGTTTGGCGGGTAAATTTCTCAGCACTGGCCGTCATGGGGGACTCCGTTCTACAGGTGCCCTAGTGTCCCTCAAACTCGAGCCCGGAAACACCTATGGTTGGTAGTGGCATTATATAGGCACAAAATAATGGCAACCTAATATCAACTCTGATCAATTTGCTATTAGCCCCTTTATCAGCGCTACAAGCGCGCTCTAAGTTGAGCTGCTACAGGTGCTTCAACTGACTAAAAAATCGAAAAAACAACTAAGCCCCTTAGCTAAGCCCGCCGCGACCTTAGAGAAAGTTTCTTAAACGCTGCCCTGCAAGAGCGAAAATTTCATCTCGCGATGTAGCTCATGTCCTACACTAATTTCCGTGCAGTGGGAGTTCAGGACGTATCCCATGTCATGCGGAAACCCATGGAGAGTTACCAATGGTCAACTGGCGCAATACCCGACTTCCCAAACTGGAAGGCGAGAGCGAGGTTACGACTCTTTTCGAGATGGCTGTCAACCACACCTACGCACTCGGCTTCCAATACTGTTCTTTCACGATGAGCTCTCAACTACCTAACAACCAAACGAAACCTGTTCGCCTCAACAACTATCCAGATGAATGGAACAAACTGTATAATCAGGCCCACTTCTTTGACGCTGACCCCGTGGTGGAACATTGCAAACGTTGTGTACTGCCCCTTGTCTGGGAAGAAAAAATCTTTAAAGACTCACCCAACCTGTGGTCTTTAGCCCGATCCTTTGGTGTGCATTTGGGATGGACCCAAGCCGTGCATGATTTCCAGGGTGTGTTCAGCATGCTGACCCTGGGTCGCAGTGCGGGTGAAGTGACCCCGCAGGAGCTTTATGAAAAAGCCGGCCAGGTCCTGTGGCTGTGCCATGCGATGCATGCGGTAGTCGCGAAGACTTACGCACACAAGCCCAGCATTAACCCTGCAAACAAATTGACCCCGCGCGAAACCGAAATCCTCAAGTGGTCAGCCATGGGCAAGACCGCTGCGGACATTGCCGCCATCCTGTGCCTGTCCGAGCGTACGGTGGGCTTTCATATCTGCAGTTGCTTCAAAAAGCTGGGAGTCAACAACAAGATCGCTGCCGTGCTCTGCGCCTCGAAAGCGGGGTTGTTTTAATCAGCGTTGAAACACCGCATGTAATCCCTTAGGAAAAAAAGTAACATTTACGACCCATTCTGAGTGCTGGGCTGTTCCCACGGGGTGCCGCCCGCTGTTCACTCAGACGGTTCCGCAGCCGACTGCCGAACACCCATCGATGACCCAGAGCCTCCCTCGCCATGCCCCTGCTCGACAGCCCCTTCGCCCAGCTCGATCTGATCCGCCAGCCAGAGCAACATAACGATCCGCTGCAAGCCTTCGACGCCGCCGACGAGTACCTGCTCAGCTACCTGGCTGAACAGCAACCGAGCGCTGCGACCCGCGTGCTGGTGCTCAATGACAGCTTCGGCGCCCTGGCTGCGAGCCTGGATGGCCGGGTGCAGGTGACCTCCAGCGGCGACTCGTTCCTGGCCGCCCTGGGCCTGGATAAAAACCTGGTGCGCAATGGCAAGGCCTTTGACGCCGTGCCGTTCATCCCCGCCAGCGAGGTGCCCAGCGGGCCGTTCGACCGGGTGCTGATCCGCGTCCCCAAGACCCTGGCATTGCTGGAAGAACAACTGATCCGCCTGCAAGGCCAACTGGCGCCGGGCGCCGAAGTGATTGCCGCAGCGATGGTCAAGCACCTGCCCCGGGCGGCCGGTGAGTTGCTGGAGCGCTATATCGGGCCGATGCACGCCTCCCTGGCGGTGAAGAAGGCGCGGTTGCTGATCGCGACACTGGCCGACCGCCCCACGGCGGTCTCGCCCTACCCGACGCGCTACACCCTGGACGCGCCGGCTATCGAACTGCTCAACCATGCCAACGTGTTCTGCCGTGAAGGCCTGGACATCGGCACCCGCGCCTTCCTGCCGCACCTGCCCGATAACCTGGGCAGTGCCCGCGTGGCGGACCTGGGTTGCGGCAACGGGGTATTGGCGATTGCCAGCGCACTGCAAAACCCCGACGCCCGGTACACCTTGGTGGACGAGTCCTATATGGCCGTGCAATCGGCCCTTGAGAACTGGCAAGCCGCCCTCGGTGATCGGGAGGTGACAGTACGCGCCGGGGACGGCCTCGCAGGCCAGGAGCCGGACTCCCTCGACGTGGTGCTGTGCAACCCGCCGTTCCACCAGCAGCAGGTTGTCGGCGACTTCCTGGCCTGGCGTATGTTCCAGCAGGCGCGGGAGGCGTTGGTGGTCGGCGGCGCGCTGTATATCGTCGGCAACCGTCACCTGGGTTATCACAGCAAGTTGGCGCGCTTGTTCCGTGGCGTAGAGCAGGTCGCTGCCACGCCCAAGTTCGTGATTCTCAAAGCACGCAAATAAAAAAAGCCCTGCCCTTCCAGAAGAAGAGCAGGGCTGAAAACCGGGCGCGAAGCCCGGATCGGGATGTCAGTGGGTGGTCAGGCCGGCCGCATTCATGAACATGCGCATCAGGCTGGCCACCACGAACAGGGCCAGCACACTGCCGGTCCAGATCATCGCCAGCCAGCCGAGGCGCCGCCACAGCGGCTGTTTCTCGGCCTGTTCGATCTCGTGCAACGTAGGTTTGCCGGACATGCAACGACCCTCCTAGTGATAGCCGTCTTCGTGGGTGACCTTGCCGCGGAACACGTAGTAGCTCCAGAAGGTGTAGCCCAGGATGAACGGGATGATGAACAAGGTGCCCACCAGCATGAAGCCCTGGCTCTGGGGCGGCGCAGCGGCATCCCAGATCGACACGGATGGCGGGATGATGTTCGGCCACAGGCTGATCCCCAGGCCGCTGTAGCCGAGGAAGATCAGCACCAGCGTCAGCAGGAACGGTGTGTAGTGGGCATTCCGCGCCACGGCGCGGATCAACCCGTACATGGTCACCAGCACCAGGATCGGTACCGGCAGGAACCAGAACAGGTTCGGCAGGGTGAACCAGCGCGAGGCGATTTCCGGGTGCGACAGTGGCGTCCAGAGACTCACGATGCCGATCACGGCCAGCACCACGAAGGCCAATGGCCGCGCCAGGTTGTGCATTTTCTCCTGCAACGGGCCTTCGGTTTTCATGATCAGCCAGGTGCAGCCGAGCAATGCATAGGCCACGATCAGCGCCACGCCGCAGAACATCGTGAACGGCGTGAGCCAGTCCAGCGAGCCGCCGGCAAACTGGCGATTGACCACCGGGATCCCGTCGATAAACGCCCCCAGCGCGACGCCCTGGAAGAACGTGGCCGCCAGCGAACCGCCGATAAACGCCTTGTCCCACAGGTGACGCTTGTGGTCCTTGGCCTTGAAGCGGAACTCGAAGGCCACGCCACGAAAGATCAGCCCCACCAGCATCAGGATCAGCGGCAGGTACAGCGCCGACAACACCACCGAATAGGCCAGCGGGAACGCGCCGAACAACGCCGCGCCGCCCAGCACCAGCCAGGTTTCGTTACCGTCCCAGACCGGGGCCACGGTGTTCATCATCACGTCACGGTCGGTCTTGCCCGGAATAAACGGGAAGAGAATGCCGATACCCAGGTCGAAGCCGTCCATGACCACGTACATCATGATGCCGAAGATGATGATCACGGCCCAGATCAGCGGAAGATCAATACCCATCTCAATTCCCCTTGTGCTGGATGTGGGCGTGGTCGTCATCGCTGCCATCATCGGCGGCGGACAACGGACGGGCCGGTGTGCGTTTCTGGCCAGGGCCACCGTGGGTCGGTTCCGTGCCTTCGTGGGTCACCGGGCCTTTGCGCACCAGGCGCATCATGTAGCCCAGGCCGGCGCCGAACAGCGCGAAGTACACCACCACGAACAACACCAGGGTGATCGTCATCTGCGCCAGGCTATGCCCGGAAGAAGCATCCGCAGTGCGCATCAACCCGTAGACCACCCACGGCTGGCGGCCGATCTCGGTGGTGAACCAACCGGCGAGAATCGCGATCAGGCCGGACGGCCCCATCCACAGCGCCAGGTACAGGAACGGCCTGGACGTGTACATCTTGTCGCCCCGGCGCAGCCAGAGGCTGAACAGGCCGGTGAAGATCATCAAGAACCCCAGGCCGACCATGACCCGGAACGACCAGAATACGATGGTCGAATTCGGCCGGTCTTCCGGCGGGAATTCCTTGAGCGCCGGCACCTGTTTGTCCAGGGAGTGGGTCAGGATCAGGCTGCCCAGGTACGGAATCTCCACGGCGTATTTGGTTTTTTCCGCTTTCATGTCCGGCCAGCCAAACAGGATCAGCGGCGTTGGCTCATTGCCTTTGTTTTCCCAGTGGCCTTCAATCGCGGCGATTTTCGCCGGCTGGTGCTCGAGGGTGTTGAGGCCATGGAAGTCGCCGATCACCGCCTGGATAGGCGCCACGATCAGGGCCATCCACATCGCCATCGACAACATCTTGCGGATCGCCGGGTTGTCCTTGCCGCGCAGCAAGTGCCAGGCCGCCGAGGAACCGACGAAGAACGCGGTGGCCACGAACGCCGCCGTCGCCATGTGCATCAGGCGGTAAGGGAACGACGGGTTGAAGATCACCGCCAGCCAATCGGTAGGAATCACGCGGCCGTCGATGATTTCAAAGCCTTGCGGCGTCTGCATCCAGCTGTTGGACGCCAGGATCCAGAAGGTCGAGATCAGCGTACCGACGGCCACCATCACGGTGGAGAAGAAGTGCAGCTTGCGCCCCACCTTGTTCCAGCCGAACAGCATCACGCCGAGGAAACCGGCTTCGAGGAAGAAGGCCGTAAGCACTTCGTACGTCAGGAGCGGCCCGGTGACGGCGCCGGCGAAGTCCGAGAAGCGGCTCCAGTTGGTGCCGAACTGGTAGGCCATGACCAGACCGGAGACCACGCCCATGCCGAAGTTGACGGCAAAGATCTTCGACCAGAAATGGTAGAGGTCACGGTAGGTATCGTTATGGGTCTTGAGCCACAAGCCTTCCAGTACCGCGAGGTAACTGGCCAGGCCGATGGTGATCGCCGGGAACAGGATGTGGAATGAGATGGTGAACGCGAACTGAATTCGGGCGAGATCTAGCGCCTCCAAACCGAACATAAGTCTTCCTCTGTCAGGTAATACCGGCTGCTGGCGGGAGCCTGCACCCACTGCCCCCACGGATATGGAGTCTGGCGAATTTCAATTCGTTTCTTTTTTTAACCAGCCACGCAGGGAATCGGGCCTTGCGGCCACCAGAACAAATTCTGAAATGACTTTGATCTGGGTCAATCACAGTGAAAAGAGTAGTCCCATTTTCGCGGCTGGCCTGTGTGGTCTTTTGCCGCGTGACAGCTTGCCTCAGCCTTCTTCTCGCAACTAATTGTTACAGCTTGATGCTAATCTGCCCCTTCCCTCCGGCCTTGACCTGAATTTCCGATGCCCAGTGAACCCACGTTGCTGTTACGTCACCACCGCCCTTTCATCGCGTTCTGGCTGGCACGGATCTTCACCGCCAGCGGCTTCCAGATGCTTACCGTGGCCATTGGCTGGAACCTCTACCAACTCACCGGCAACGTGCTCGACCTGGGGCTGGTCGGCCTGGTGGAGTTCGTGCCGCGCGTGCTGTTCATGCTGCACACCGGGCATGTGGCCGACCGCTATGACCGACGCAAAGTCGCGGCCATCTGCCAGACCGTGCAGGCGCTGATTGCCCTTTCCCTGGCCATTGGCGGCCTCACCGGCAACGTGACCCGCGAGATGATCTTTATCCTCGCCTTCCTGCTCGGCGCCGCGCGCTCGTTTGAAATGCCCACCACCCAGGCCCTGCTGCCAAGCATCGTGCCCAGTGCGCTGTTCCCGCGTGCGGTGGCCTCGTCGCAGTCGGCCCAGCAACTGGCAACCATCGTCGCCCCGGCGCTCGGTGGTTTGCTATACGCCTTCGGCAGCGTCTGGGTGTATGGGCCCACGGTGGCGCTGTACCTGATTGCCTGTGTACTGACCCTCAACCTGCCCGCCCGCCAGACCCCGCTCAACAAAGGCAAGGCCACCCTCGATTCACTGCTGGCCGGCATCCGCTTTATCCGCAGCCGCCCGGACATCCTCGGGGCGATTTCCCTCGACCTGTTCGCCGTGCTGCTGGGCGGCGCCACCGCGTTGCTGCCGGTATTCGCCAAGGACATCCTGCTGACTGGCGCCTGGGGCCTGGGCCTGTTGCGCTCGGCGCCGGCGGTGGGCGCGCTGTTGATGTCGTTGTGGCTGGCGCGCTTTTCGGTAGATCGGCAGGTGGGCCGGGTGATGTTCACCGCCGTCGGCGTATTCGGCGTGGCGACCATCGCCTTCGGCCTGTCCACCTCGTTCTGGTTTTCCCTGGCGGTGCTGGTGGTGCTGGGCGCGGCGGACATGATCAGCATGGTGATCCGTGCGTCCTTCGTGCAGTTGGAGACGCCGGATGAAATGCGCGGGCGGGTCAGTGCGGTCAATGGTCTGTTTATCGGCGCCTCCAACCAATTGGGCGAGTTCGAATCGGGGATTACCGCCCATTGGTTCGGCACCGTGCCGGCCGTGGTGATGGGCGGCATCGGTACGCTGGTGGTGACCGGGGTGTGGATCAAACTGTTCCCGACCCTGGCGAATCGGGATCGTATGCATGTGCCGATAGATGAAAGCATCAAGCCCGCGGCATGATCCAATGTGGGAGGAGGCTTGTTCCCTCCCACATTTGGACCTTCAGTGTTTGCTGGACCGCGTCAGAGCACCTTATCCAGGGTGATCGGAAACTCTCGCACCCGCTTGCCGGTGGCATGGTAGACCGCATTCGCCACCGCCGCCGCCACCCCGACAATGCCGATCTCTCCCACGCCCTTGGACCCAAGGGCGTTGACGATCTCGTCATGTTCCTCGACAAACACCACGTCAATCTCGCCGATATCGGCATTTACCGGGATGTGGTACTCGGCCAGGCTGTGGTTCATGTAGCGGCCCAACTGATGGTCGATCTGGGTCTCTTCATGCAGGGCCATGCCGATGCCCCACACCACCCCGCCGAGGATCTGGCTGCGGGCCATCTTCGGGTTGACCACCCGCCCGGCCGCAATGGCGCTGACCACGCGGCTGACCTTGATCGTGCCCAAGTCTTCATCCACCCGCACTTCGACGAACACCGCCGAATGGGTGGCGGTGGCGTAACCCTCGCGTTTCTTGTCCGGCTCGCTGTCGACCTGGACTTCCACGCTCTCTTCACCGCTGTCCTTGACCAGTTGTGCCAACGACACACTCACATCGCCGGTGTGCAGTTGGCCGTCTTCAAAACGCACGGACTCGGCATCCTTGAACACCGGGTAAGTCTGCCGGGCGATGGTCAGCAGCCTCGCGCTCAACGCTTCGCAGGCTTGCTGCACGGCGGTGCCGACGGACGACACGGTGAACGAGCCGCCTTGCAGCGGCGCGGTGGGCAATGAAGAGTCGCCGAGCAGGAACACCACGTCCTCAACCGCCACGCCACTGGCCTGCGCCGCGATCTGGGTCATCACCGTGTAGGTGCCGGTGCCGATGTCCGTGGTCGCACTGCTGACGGTCAGCTTGCCCTCGGCGTCGATGCGCGCCTTGGCGCTGGCCTTCATCTGCATGGCCTCCCACACGCCACCGGCCATGCCCCAGCCGATCAACTGGCAGCCGTCGCGCATGCTGCGCGGTTCCGGGTTGCGCTGGCTCCAGCCGAAGCGCTCGGCACCTTCGCTGTAACACTCGCGCAGGGCCTTGCTCGACCAGGGCTTGTCTTCGTTCTGGTTGCGCTCGGCGTAGTTGACCAGCCGCAGTTGCACCGGGTCCATGCCCAAGGCGCTGGCCAACTCGTCCATGGCGCACTCCAGGCCGATCACGCCCAAGGCAGCGCCGGGCGCGCGCATGTCCAGGGGCGTGAATACATCCAGCGGCACCAGTTTGTAGGTCAGTTGCACGTTGTCGCAGTGATAGAGCATGCCGCTCCACTCCACCACGTGCTCGCTGAAGTCTTCGAAGCGCGAGGTCTGGCCAATCGCCGTATGCCCCAATGCCAGCAGGCGACCATTGGCGGCGGCGCCCATCTGCAAACGCTGCAAGGTGCGCGGGCGGTAGCCGAAGGTGAACATCTGCTGGCGAGTCAGGGTGACGCGCACCGAGCGCTTGAGCGCCAGGGACGCCATCACCGCCAGCGGCAATTGATACTGCGGGCGCAAGCCCGAGCCGAACGCGCCACCGACGAACGCGGCGAAGATCCGCACCTGGCTTTTATCCAGGCCGAACACGTCTTGCACATAGGCCTGGCAGTTCTGCGGGCCCTGGGTCTTGTCATGGATATGCAGGGTGCCGTCCGGCTGATACAGCACGGTGCTGGCGTGGGGTTCCATGGGGTTGTGGTGTTCGATGGGGGTGCTGTAGTGCAGGTCGAGGCTGACGGCGGCAGCGGCCCACTCGGCCTGGAAGTTGCCACGCGGCTTGGGCGGCGCCTGCGGTGAAGCATGGGCCTGTTCCTGCTGGGCGAGCAGGTCGGTCTCGAAGTCTTCCCGTGCGTAGTCGATCGCTACCAGCGAGCCGGCATGCCGCGCCAGTTCCAGGTTGTCGGCGATCACCAGGGCCAGGGGTTGGCCGCTGTACAGCACCCGGTCGTTATACAGCGGGCGAAACGGTGAACCGTCCGCCGCATCGTCATCCTGGAAGGCATCGTCGTAACGGGCGATTTTCGGCCGGTTGAGGTGATGGATAACCGCCACCACGCCCGGCAGGGCCAGTGCCCTGGACGCATCGATCGCCAGCACACGGCCCTTGGCGATGGTGCTGGACACCACACTGCCGTGGAGCAGGCCGTCCTCGGGAAACTCACCGGCATAACGCGCCTGGCCGGTGACCTTGAGCAGACCGTCGACACGGTCCAGGGGTTTGCCAATAGCGGTCATGGGCGATCTCCTGCGACGGCGGCGTCGCTCAGGGCACGGATGATTGCGCGGCGCGCCAGCTTGATCTTGAAGCCGTTGTGTTCCAGCGGCTCGGCGTCTTGCAGCACCGCGTCGGCGGCATTGCTGAAGGTTTCGCGGCTGACCGCCTGGCCGATCAGCGAGGCTTCCACCGCACGGTCGCGCCAGGGTTTATGGGCCACGCCGCCGAGGACCAGGCGCGCGTCGACGATTCGATCGCCGTCCAACTCGAGAGCGGCGGCCACCGACACCAAGGCAAACGCATAAGACGCGCGGTCGCGGATTTTCAGGTAATGGCTGTGACGGGCCAGGTGGTCTGCGGGCAATTCGATGGCGGTGATCAGCTCATCGTCGGCCAGTTGGTTGTCGCGTTGCGGCGCATCACCGGGCAGGCGGTGGAAGTCTGCAAACTCGATAATCCGCGCGCCGCCTCGGCCTTCGACATGCACCCGCGCCTCCAGCGCCGCCAGGGCCACGCACATGTCCGACGGGTGAGTGGCCACGCACTGTTCGCTGGCACCAAGGATCGCATGGATACGGTTCAAGCCTGTGCGCGCCGGGCAGCCGCTGCCGGGTTCACGCTTATTGCAGGGCACGCTGGCGTCATAGAAGTAGTAGCACCGGGTGCGTTGCAACAGGTTGCCGCCGGTGCTGGCCATATTGCGCAGTTGCGGCGAAGCACCGGCAAGGATCGCCTGGGACAGCAACGGGTAACGCTGTTCGATCAGCGGGTGCCAGGCCAGGTCGGCATTGCTCACCAGCGCGCCGATGCGCAGGCCGCCCTCGGCGGTTTGTTCAATCTCATTGAGCGGCAGGCCGGTGATATCGATCAGGTGCTCGGGGCGGCTGATGTTTTCTTTCATCAAGTCCAGCAGGTTGGTGCCCCCGGCAATAAAGCGCGACGCGGCGCTGCTCAGGTGCACGGCTGCGTGGACATCCGCCGGTTTGCTGTACTGGAAGGGATTCATCGCTCACCTCCCTGGGCCCGGCACGCCGGCAAAGCCTCTTCGATGGCATCGCGGATATTGCTGTAGGCGCCGCAGCGGCACAGGTTGCCGCTCATCAGCTCCTGGATCTGTGCACTGTCGTGGGCACGGCCTTCATTGACCAGGCCAACGGCGGAGCAAATCTGACCCGGCGTGCAGTAACCGCACTGGAAGGCATCGTGCTTGATAAAGGCTTGCTGCATCGGGTGCAGTCGGTCGCCGTCGGCCAGGCCTTCGATGGTGGTCAGTTCGGCGCCGTCGCACATCACCGCCAGGGTCAGGCAGGCGTTGATGCGTTTACCGTCGCGCAATACTGTGCACGCACCGCATTGGCCGTGGTCGCAGCCTTTTTTGCTGCCGACCAGGTCCAGTTGCTCGCGCAGCAAATCCAGCAACGTGGTCCAGGGCAATACGTCGAGTTGACGGTCCTGACCATTGAGGGTCAAGCGTATGGAGTGGGCGACGAACGGTTGGGCCGCCGCGCCATTGGGGATCGCGCTCATAAACACCTCACGGGTTGGTGTACATCCGCGGCGTTCAGGAAAGTCGCCGTCTCAGGGGTACGACTTCCCGGGGTATTGAGCGTTCAAGGTGATTGATCAGCGGATATTGAGGAGGGTCTTCAAGGTGTTCCGCGGGCCGTTGATCGACGAGTTGCTGTATTCGAACCAGCCTTGGGCCTGGACATTCAGGTCAAATACATAGATGTAGCCCATCAGCGTGCCTGCCCCGCTGCAGGCCTCGCTGACGCTGCCGACCTGGCACACGGGCGTGCGTTGCCCGCTCAGTTCGGCACCATTGAAGCGCCCCATCGGGTTGTTACCCAGGCCGACTTCCATCACCGACACTTGGGTGGGCCCACGGTGCGTGCACATCTGGGTGCTTTGCGCGCGTTCCGGGATGGTTTCCGTGCAGTGCGCCGATTCGACCTTGAATACGCGCACCTCGCTCAAGGGCGGTGCAGTCGCGCCCCACACCGGTGCCGCGCCCAACCACAGGCCGAGACAGGGGATCAGGGCTAGACTCCACGCGTTGGCTTTTTTCATGCTGTCGATGACCCGCTGTTGAACGTCGCCGCAGTATGCCTCAAGGCCATGCGCCACACAGCCTCGGCTGCTGGTATGATGCGCCGCTTTTTCCGATCCTCTCTGGAACCACAGGCGCTTGGCGCAGTTTGTGCTTTGACTTAGAGGTCAACAAATAACGACGCAACATAGCGTCACAGGGAGCAGGCATGCTGGAAAAGCTGTTTCAACTCAAGGCACACAACACCAACGTGCGCACCGAGATCCTCGCGGGCATCACGACATTCCTGGCCATGGCCTACATCCTGTTCGTGAACCCGAGCATCCTCGGCGAGACCGGCATGGACAAGGGCGCGGTATTTGTCGCGACGTGCCTGGCGGCGGCCATCGGTTCGACCGTGATGGGCCTGATCGCCAACTACCCGATCGCGCTGGCACCGGGCATGGGCCTCAACGCCTTCTTTACCTACACCGTGGTGTTGCACATGGGCCACACCTGGCAGGTTGCGCTGGGTGCGGTATTCATTTCGGCGGTGCTGTTCTTCCTGCTGTCGATCTTCCGTATCCGTGAATGGATCATCAACAGCATTCCCCTGCCCCTGCGTTCGGCGATTGCCGCCGGTATCGGCCTGTTCCTGGCACTGATCGCCCTGCACAACGCCGGGATCGTGGTCGGCAACCCCAACACCCTGGTGGGCATGGGCGACCTGACCAAGCCGGCGCCTATCCTGGCCATCCTCGGCTTCATGCTGATCGTTGCGCTGGAAGCCCTGGCCGTACGCGGTGCGGTGCTGATCGGCATCCTGGCGGTGACCATCGTCTCCATTCTGCTGGGCGTCACCGCGTTTGGCGGCGTGATGTCGATGCCGCCGTCCCTGGCCCCGACCTTCCTGCAGCTGGATATCAAGGGCGCGCTGGACATCGGCCTGGTCAGCGTGATCTTCGCCTTCCTGTTCGTCGACCTGTTCGACAACTCCGGCACCCTGATCGGCGTGGCCAAGCGCGCCGGGCTGATGGGCAAGGACGGCCACATGCCGAAAATGGGCCGTGCGCTGATCGCCGACAGTACCGCCGCCATGGCCGGTTCGCTGCTGGGTACGTCGACCACCACCAGCTACATCGAATCCGCTGCGGGCGTAAGCGCCGGTGGCCGTACCGGCTTGACCGCCATCGTGGTGGCGATCCTGTTCCTGCTGGCGCTGTTCTTCTCGCCGCTGGCCGCCAGCGTACCGGCCTTTGCTACCGCGCCGGCGCTGCTGTTCGTCGCCGTATTGATGACCTCAGGCCTGGCCGAAATCGACTGGGATGACATTACCGTTGCAGCGCCGGTGGTGATCACCGCCCTGGCGATGCCCTTCACTTACTCCATCGCCAACGGCATTGCCTTCGGTTTCATCGCCTGGACCGCCATCAAGCTGCTTTCGGGCCGCTACCGTGAGCTCAACCCGGCACTGGTGATTCTGTCGATTCTGTTTGTGATCAAGCTGGGCTGGTTCAACGCATGACTTTTGACGCCACACGCTACACCGCTCAACTGCAAGACAAGGTCACGCGCTTGCGTGACCTGTTGGCACCGTTCGACGCACCCGAGCCGCAGGTCTTCGAGTCGCCGCTGCAGAACTTCCGCCTGCGGGCGGAGTTCCGCCTGTGGCGCGAAGGCGGTGAACGCCACTACGCGATGTTTTCCCAGGACGACAAGCGCACGCCGATCCTGATCGAAGCGTTCCCCATCGCCAGCCAGCGCATCAACCAGTTGATGCCCCAGCTCAAGGCCGCCTGGCAAGCCAGCGCTGCCCTGAGCCACAAGCTGTTCCAGGTGGAGTTCCTCACCACCCTGGCCGGCGACGCGATGATCACCCTGTGTTATCACCGCCCGCTGGACGAGCACTGGCACACGGCGGCGAATAAGCTGGCGACTGAATTGAATGTGAGCATCATCGGCCGCTCCAAGGGCAAGCGCGATGTGATCGGCCACGACTACGTGGTGGAAAAACTCGACGTCGGCGGCCGCACTTTCAGTTACCGCCAACCCGAAGGCGCCTTCACCCAGCCCAACGGCACGGTGAACCAGAAGATGCTCAACTGGGCATACGAAGCCTTGGGCGATCGCCCGGATGACTTGCTGGAGCTGTATTGCGGCAACGGCAACTTCACCCTGCCCCTGGCCACCCGTGTGCGTAAAGTGCTGGCTACCGAGATCAGCAAGACCTCGGTGAATGCGGCCCTGAGCAACCTCGATGAAAACGCGGTGGGTAACGTCACCCTGGTGCGCCTCTCCGCCGAAGAGCTCACCGAAGCGTTGAACGAAGTGCGCCCATTCCGCCGCCTGCACGGCATCGACCTGAAGAGCTATGAATTCGGTAGCGTATTCGTCGACCCGCCCCGCGCCGGCATGGACCCGGACACCTGCGAACTGACCCGACGCTTCGACAATATCCTGTACATCTCCTGCAACCCGGAGACGCTGGCGGCGAACATTGCGCAACTGCATGACAGCCACCGCATTACCCGGTGTGCGATGTTTGACCAGTTCCCCTGGACGCACCATATGGAATCCGGGGTGTTATTGACCCGGCGGTAATTCAGCGTCCTCAGGCTCCTTCTTGCGTGGCCGGCCGCCCTTCTTGCCATTGGCTCGGGCGGCGGCGGATTTGGCGGCGCTGCTCTTGCGACCGTTGCGTGACGCTACCAGGCTGGTGGCCAGGTCCATCAGCGGCTGGCTTGTGGCGATCAGGCCCGTGATCGAAACATCCAGATCCCGGGCCTCACAGCTAATAGCCTTGCCACCGAAACTGACTTCCAACTGCTGGAAATCTTCCTCTGAAAACCCTTCGAACTCCGGCAGCCCTGCCACCGGCAGCATGACGCGACTGCCGTCGCTGAAACCGATGGAAATGCAGTCGTCTACATAACGCACATTGCTGGCGTTGGCGTACAGGCGCTTTAGCCTACGGCCACGGGCGATTGCCTTGTCGATGTCGGCGTCAGTGAGAGGTACATAAGGTATGACTTTGGCTTTTACGATTTTCATAAATTAATCCCCACGCAATCTGGCGCTCTTACCAGATTCAAAATAGTCCGTTGCGCTACAGCGTCGTGCCAGGCGCTTGCGATGACGTAGACACCACGTCGAATGACTAACCCTGGAACCAATTCACTGGTGTCCCAGTTCCAGGAATGATTCTCCAGGCAAACCGTTTGCAGTTTTTCCCACCAAATCCTGCGTGCCCGTGCCAGATAATGTCGCTGCATGATTACCTCGCGTATGTCCTTCAGAACCGCCGTGGGTGGCCGCCTCCGTTCAGGCTCTACGTCCCACAATTCAACGTCCCCATCCAAAAAACTGAAACGAAACCGCGCATCCCATTCCCTGCCCCTGACATGTACATGAGGCGGACAATGCTCGTCCCTGATAAACACCGAGATGACATATCCCTTATAAACACCTACTTTCATCGTAACCCATCCGTTAGGTTATTTTCCGCCAGGTAACAATTTCCCTCTGCCACCCGACAACCGGCTCCCTATTCCCGAAGCTGTTTCACAGATTAGTAACCACAAAAAACCCGGCGAATGCCGGGTTGTAACCACTCATGCCGAAGGCTGGAAGTACCCCGCCAACGCCCGCAAGTCCTGCTCGCTCAGCAACCCCGCGTAATACTTCAACTGAATCCTGGCCAGCAGATACGCATGCCGCGCATTCGCCAGGTCGCGGCGGGCGGTGAACAGTTGTTGCTCGGCGTCGAGCACGTCGAGGTTGACCCGCTCACCGCCGCTGACGCTCTTTCTGGTCGCAGTAACCAGTGCGGTGGCTGAGCTGACGGCCATCTCGTAGGCACGCACTTTCGCCGCACCACTGGTGTTGAGGTTGAACTGCTTGCGCAGCTCCACCAGCGTCGCCGAGGTGTGTGCGTCCAGCTCGTATTGGGCCTGGGACAGTTGATTGGCCGCCTGGCGCGTAGAGGCCGACACCGAGCCGCCGGCAAACAACGGCAGGCTGACCTGGATGCCGACGCTGTTGGTGTCGTACTTCTGGTTGTAGCTGCTTTCCGAATCGGAGCTGGTCTGGCGGCTGCTGGCGTACAGGCTGACCTTGGGCATGTGCCCGGCGCGTTTGCGCTCCACTTCGTAGGACGCCACGTCCAGCGCGTGGTGCTGGGACTTGAGTTCGGGGTTGTTGGCCATGGCCAGTTCGCGCCAGGTTTCGAAGCGGTTGGGCTCCAGGGGCGGGATGTCGAATGGGCGGGCCAGGGGTGCCAGCGCTTCGATCTGCAACGGTTGGCCGACAATCGCTTCCAGCTCGCGCAAGGCGCTGTCCTGGGCGTCCAGCGCCTCGATTTCCTCCGCCTGGGCCAAGCTCAAGCGTGCCTGGGTTTCGAGTACATCGGTGCGCGTGCCTTCGCCACCTTTGAGCAGGCGATCATTGAGTTGCAGGCGTTCGGCATACGCACGTTTCTGCGCACGGCTCAACTCGATGCGTTCCTGCGCCAGCAGCGCCTGGCTGTAGGCACTGAGCACGCGCACGGCCAACTCCTGACTCTTACTGCGAAAACGCTCATCGGCCATAAGCGCCTGGGCGGTGCCTTGGCGAAAGCGCGCGTAGGCTTCGTAGTCCAGCAACGGTTGCTGCAAAGTCAGGGTCGAGGCATAGCTGCGGTAATCACGGTCACTGGTGACATCGCCGACGGCGGTGCTTTGGGTAACTTCGGATTCGTTGCGCGAGTTGTTATAGCTCCAGGACAGGTTCGGCAATAACGCCGCTCGGCCGATCACGCGGTTCTCTTCACCGGCCTCGCGCTCCTGGATGGCGGCCTGGAAGGTCGGGTCATTGCGCAGGGCGAGGTCGTAGGCGTCGAGCAAACCCAAGGCATGTGCCGCCGGTGTAACGCTCAGGCACAGGGTCAAAAACAGCGCCTTCATTCTTCCACCAGGGCCATGTGGGTACGGTCCAGCAAGGGTTTGAACAGGTAGTTGAGCATCGAACGCTCACCGGTCTTGATGAAGGTTTCCACCGGCATGCCCGGACGAATCCGCACGCCGTCCAGTTGTTGCATGCCCCCCGCACTGACCTGGGCGCGCACGGTGTAATAAGGCTCATCGGTGCGCTCATCGACCTGGCGGTCGGCGGAGACCAGCGTCACCTCACCGGCCACCCGTGGGGTGGTGGCCTGGTTGAACGCCGAGAACAGCAACTCCACCGGTAGGCCCGGATGCACCTTGTCGATCATTTGCACCGGCACCCGCGCTTCCACCCACAGCGGTTCGCCCTGGGGCACGATGTCCATCAGGGCCTGGCCGGGCTTGATCACGCCGCCTTCGGTGTACACCTCCAACCCGACCACCACCCCCGAGGCCGGCGCCCGCACCAGGCTGTTGGCCAGTTCGAACTCGGCCGACGCCAGGCGGTTACGCAGGTCATCGCTGCGGGTGCGGGTCTCGGCCAACTGGCCGCGCAGGTCTTTCTGGAACTCTTCGCCGAGCTGGCGGATGCGCAGACGCAGTTCCACAACCTGGCGCTGCAACTGGCCGATGCGCCCGTAGTCTTCGGCAATCGTGCCGTCGACCTGGGCGTACAGGCGCTCGCTGTCGAGCAGGCGATTGCGCGGGATATAGCCATCGCGCGCCAACTCGCGCAGCCCTTGCAGTTGCTCGTTCAATGCCGCGCGTTGCTGCAGCTTGCTCGCCTGGGAATCCCGCGTGCCGCGCAACTGCGCCTCGGCGCCGGCGATGGTTTCGCGCAGGCCTTGCTGCTCGGTGGCCAGCGCCTGGGCGCGGCTGGTGAACAGTTGCCGTTGCAGGTTCAGGGTGTTGGCCGCCTCCGGCTCGTTGAGCAATTCAGGACCGAAGGTGATGGCGGGCAGCCCTTCGCTTTCCGCACTCAAGCGCGCCTCACTGGCCAGGGACGCCAGGTACTGGCTGCGCAGCGACTGCATCTGCCCGCGCAAGGGCGTCTCCTTCAAGCGCAACAGCACCTGGCCGGCGTTGACCACATCACCGTCACGCACCTCGATACGCTCGACGATGCCCCCGGCAGGATGCTGCACGGTCTTGCGATGGCCAGAGACCATGACCTTGCCCGACACCGCCACGCCCTTGTCCAGCGGCGCCAACGCGGCCCAGCCGATAAATCCGGCAAAGCCGCCAAGCACCAACAACCAGCCCAGGCGCGAATATTTTTTGTCATCCAGCGCCAACACCGTGTGAGGGCGGTCGCTGACCAGCACCGGCTTACTCATGCTCATGCCTGTTTTCCTTCGCCGAGGCGGTAGCTCATGCTCAGGGTCGACACCGGTTTGGAGGCTGCCGGTTTCTGCCGTGCCTCCAGCACCCGCGCCGTCGGACCAAAGGCCTGCAACTGGCCGTCCTTGAGGATCAGCAACTGGTCGGTCAGGCTCAGTACATTGGCTTTGTGGGTAATCAGGATCACCGTGCGGCGCTGCTGCTTAAGCTGGGTGATGGCCTGGAGCAGCGCCTGCTCGCCCACTTCGTCGAGGTTGGCGTTGGGCTCATCCAGCACGATCAACGCCGGCAGGCCGTACAGCGCACGGGCCAGGGCCACGCGTTGTTTCTGGCCACCGGACAACCCCGCACCGCCCTCCCCCAATTGCGTGTCATAGCCTTGGGGCAGTTGCAGGATCAGTTCATGTACGCCGGCCATTTTCGCGGCGGCCAGGACGTTGTCGCTATCCAGTTCGGCAAACCGTGCGATGTTGTCGGCGATGCTGCCGGCGAACAATTGAATGTCCTGGGGCAGGTAGCCGATGTGCGGGCCGAGTTGCTGTTTGTCCCACTGGGCCAGGTCGGCGCCGTCCAGCCGCACCTTGCCGGCCAGCGGTGCCCAGGCGCCCACCAGCACCCGCGCCAGGGTGGATTTGCCGCAGCCGGAAGGTCCGATCACGCCGAGCACGTCCCCCGCTGGCAGGTTGAACCCCAGATTGGCCAGCGCCGGTCGACGGCTGCCGGGGGCGCAGGCGCTGATGTGCTCGACGCTCAACTGGCCCTTGGGCACCGGCAGGCTCATGCGCGGCGGTCGCGCCGGGTTGGCCGCCAGCAGTTGCGACAAGCGCTCGTAGGCCAGGCGCGCCGAGCCCCATTGTTTCCAGACGCCGATCAGTTGGTCGATGGGGCTCAGCACCCGCCCCATCAGGATCGAGCCGGCAATCATCATCCCCGGCGTGATATCGCCCTGCACCGCCAGCAACGCGCCCAGGCCGAGTACCAGCGATTGCAAGGCCAGGCGTACGCCCTTGGACCAGGCGGTGACGGCGGCGGTCTTTTCACTGGCCAGGTTTTGCTGGGCGAGGAACGCCTGGTGCTGATTGAACCAACGCCCGCGCAAGGTGGCGAGCATGCCCATGGCCTCGATGCTGTCGGCATTGCGCAGGTTGGCCGTGGCCTGCTGGCTGGCGTGGATGGACAGTTGGCTGGCCTGGGCCATCGGCGCCTGGCTGACATGGTGGTTGATCCACGCCAACGCGATCAATATCGCCGCGCCGCCCAGCGCCAGCAGGCCAAGCCAGGGGTGGAACAGGAAGATCACCAGCAGGTACACCGGAAACCACGGCGCGTCGAAAAACGCGAACAGCGCCTGGCCGGTGGCGAACTGGCGCAAGGTGGTCAGGTCATGCAACGCCTGGCCCGCCGCCTGGGTGCCGCCCTTGAGTTGCGCTTCGAACGCGGCGTCGTAGACCCGCTGGTTCAGGCCCATGTCCATCTGCGTGCCGAGGCGGATCACCACCTGGCTGCGCACCCACTCCAACGCCCCCATCAGGCCGAACAGGCCGAGGATCATCAGCGTCAGCATCAACAGGGTCATCTGATTGCCCGAGGCCAGCACCCGGTCATATACCTGCAGCATGTACAGCGCCGGAGCCAGCATCAGCAGGTTGATCACCGCCGAGAACAGGCCGATGTTGAAGAAGCCACTTTTATAGGCCGTGAGGGCGGCCAGGGTTTCGTTGCCGACGTGGCGCATCTGGGGATTCTCGTGGGGTTGAACGTGCAGCGTCGCCGCGTTGACAGCCGATACGGCGCTGCGCAGAATTCGGCACCGCCGTCGCCGGAAGAGTTAGAAGGCTTGGGCGACGGCGGTGTAGTACGGCGAATGGGAGAGCGATCTTCCATTCGCTTTTTTCAGGCGGCAGCAGGTTCAGGCAGCGAGTGCCCAGTCCTGTGCCACGTCCTGCACGCCCACCAGGGCAACATCGGTGGACACTGCGCTGGCGTGTGCCGCCAGGCCCGCCGACACTTCGTCGAAGGTACTGGCAGTGGACAGGCCAAAGTCGTCGAGCAGGTTGTTGAGCACGGTTTCCAGCGCGGCGGTGTTGCCCTGCATCAAACCGTAGATCACGCTCTGTACGTCGTTGCCAGCCCGGCCGGCGCCCTCGGCGGCGCTCAGGTCGAGGCCGTTGAACGCGACCTTGAAGTCGCTCAGGGAGAAGTCGCTGCCACTGCCGCCGCCCAGGCCTGTACCCAGTTGCACGTTATCCAGGTCGCCCCACAGGTAGTGGTTCAGGTTGCTGCTGGCGGGCAACGACGGGTTGAACACATAGTGCAGGCCATTGCTGGTATCGCTGTCGGCGATGAACGCGTACTCGGAGTTGTTGGCGCCGTGGGTCGAATACTGGTCGCCGCTGAGGGTGCCGTTGCTGAAGCCGCCGGTGTTGCTGGTGCCGTGCCCTGCGGTGTTGAACCCCACTGCCCACGAGCTCAGGTAGTCCGATACCGACAGAGAACCCAGGCCCGAATCGTAGCTAACAGAAATAGTCATCGCTAAACCTCGTTAAACAACGTTGTTGATGAGCACGCCGGTGCGGCGCGCCTTTTTGCCCACCCATGGGCAAAACCGTTGATCAAGTGCCTGCGCACGCTGATCAGAATTTGTATTCCAACATGCCGCTCAGGGTTCGCCCGCGCGCCAGGCTGAGGTTGTTGGCGTCGCCCATGGCGACGAAATAGGCTTCATCAGTGGCGTTTTCCAACGCCAGTGCAATGTTCAGTTGATCCGTCATCCAGTAACTGGCGTACAGGTCGTAGAGCGTGTACTTGGGCCACATCGCCTGATCCATAAGCTCGTAGCCCTGCTGATTGAGGTTTTCGCCGTTACCCGAGCTGTAGCGCACACGCACACCCGTATCCAGGCGTTTTTCCAGGAAGCGCGTACCCAGGGTCAGCGAGCCGCGATCGGCCGGCATGTACGTGGCGTTCCCCATGATTCGTCCGCAGCTTTCCTTGTTGTTGGCGACGTCGTCATCCAACACCTCATAGGTGGTGACCGGCCGTATGCCGATGCGCCCATCCGGCAGGGTGAAACGCTCCAGGCGAGTAGTCCTTGGCCCGGTGGTCTTGGCACCGCCCATGTAATAGTTCTTCGAGCAGAACTCATTGCTGCCGATCATGTGGGTGTAGCTGAGGTTGGCGTACGCGCGCCCCATGTCGTAATTGAGCTGGTATTCGACCCCGCGAAAACGCGTCGGGTTGGTGTTATTGACGTAAGCCATGGTCCCGAGGAATCCACCCACCTGGGTTTCCGGCAAGCTGACGCTGGTGTTGAGGAAAGAGAAGTTTTCGATCCGGGTATCGAAGTAAGCCACCTTCATGCCGAGGCGATCGTCACTGAAAAACAAGCCTTCCTTGAAGACATTCATGCCCACTTCCCAATCCCGTGACTCTTCAGGCTTGAGGTAGGGGTTGGGAAATACGCGCTCTCCCGAACCGCCACCGTGGGGCCGGCCGGTCATGAAGGTTTCGGTCACCGCCGGTGGCCGCCAGCCCTTGCCCCACCGGGTATAGAGTTGCAGCCAGTCCACGCCCGGTTTCACCGCGAGACCGAAGGTGGGGGAAAACTGGCCTTCTTCACGGTCGACCTCGATCACTTCCGAGACACGCCTGGCACCGACAAGGCTGTTGTAGAAGCGATCACGCCGGTACAGGGTCATGCCGGTTTCGCCTTCGAGCCGATAGCGGTCATAACGCAAGCCCGCATCCAGGGTCAGCCAGCCGCCATATTCGTACTGCGCGTTGTTGAACAGGCTGGCGATGGTGCGCTTGCCCCCTGGGGTGCTGCCCTCTGCGTAAGGCAACAAGCCCAGGTTGTTGGTGGCTTCAACTTTGTTGGTGCGGGGCTTGAACTCGTCCTGATACAGCTCCACCCCGTAGTTCCAGGTGACATGCCCCTGGTAGCCAAAATCGAACCGCGAGCTGTTGTCCCCCTGCAGGCCCCAGGTGTCGGTCTGGAAGTGATCGGTGTAGGCGCCGACGTAGTTACCGGTACCTGGCGACGACAGGTTGGGGGCGTTGCTGCGATCCATCTGGGTGGTGACGTAATAGAGCTTGGCCTTGAGATCGATCAACGGGTTGTCCGGGCTGTAGCTGTAGTCCAGCGCGACGTTTTTGGCGTTGAGATTGTTTTTGCTGGTGCGTACGTAGTAGGTGCTCTGAAGGTCGTTGGCGATATAGCCCCAGGCATCGTTACTGTCGGTGTCGGTTTCCAGGTAGCTCAACTGCACGCGCTGGTCGTTTGGCAGGTTCAGGCCGAACTTGACGATCTGCGAGCGGGTCACGCTGCCGGTGTCGCCGACTTCGCTGTTCAACCAGTCGTCGAAGGCCGCAGGGGCAGATGACCTGGCGCGCAGGTTGGTGCCCAGGTTGTCGTCGTTGTGCCGGCCGGCGCGGTAGTTACCGAAATGCCGCTCGCTGTAGCCCAGCACGACATCGCCGCGCTCATCACCAAAGGCAAACACGCCACTGCCGTTGAAGTCGGTGCCGTTACCCAGCTCACCGATGCCGCTGCCGGCGCGAAGGCGGCCGCCGTAGTCCTTGCCGTCCGTGAGGAACTCACTGGCATCCAGGGTCTTGAACGAAGCAATGCCGCCCAGCACGGCCGCACCGCCCTGCCCCGACTGGCTGCCTTTGTCGATCTCGATGCTGGAGATGAACTCCGGGTCGATCAGCATGGTGCCGTTGCGCTGCTGGTGGCCGTTGACATTGAAGTTCTGGCGCATGCCGTCGATGTTCATGTTCACCCGGCCATAGTCCTGCACACCGCGAATATTCACCGACAGGCCGGGGTCGCGCTGGTTGACGGCGGTGTAGACGCCGGCGGTTTCTTCGAGCATGTCGGCGGCGTGACGGGGCGGACGTTTATCGATCATGTCGCGGCTGATCACCGCCACGGACTTTGGGGTCTGGTACACCCAGTCGCTGGCCTGGCCGTTGGTGTTGCCGGTGATGGTGGTGGTGCCCACGGTCATGGCGCCGTCGGGGTCGTCACTGACACGGTTGAGGGTGACCTGGCGCTCACCGGTAAAGCGGTACTCCACCGGCGTGGCACCGAGCAAACGGCCAAGCCCTTCCTGCACGCTGAAGCTGCCTTTGAGCGCGGTGCTGCGCAAGCCTTGCAGGCGCGGGCTGTCGAACAGCACCTGCAGACCGGCCTGGTCGGCAAAGGCCAATACGGCACTGCCCAAGGATTGCGCCGGGACATCGAACACCCGCACCGCCGACTGGGCAGCGTCCGCCTGAGGTTGCACCGCATACACGGGAGCGGCCGCGGCGAACAGACCCAAGTGGATGGCCAGGGCTAACCGGCTACCGGTGATACGCCCCTTGGTGAGTGCTGACATTTCTGGTTTCCCTGCGCTGATCGTATGTTTGTTTATGCGAATGCTTCTCACCTAGCAAGACGTACGAGGCGCAGGAAGTCAGTAAGGTTTTTTCAAAAGTTTTTGCGCAGGGGGTTTTAAGCGGGTGAGAGCAGGCCTCCCACCGGGTCATCAATAGATCAGGCTGAGGCCTGCCAGGTCCAAGCGTTGCACTTGAAGTTCCTGGGTGAGCGTTCCGAGCGCGCTGTCGAGCATGTCGAGACGGAAGACGCCGCTGACTTCGCGCTCGCCCAAATCGGAATGGGTCAACACCACCCGCCCCGGACGGTAGCGATTGAGCTGCTCAATGACCTTGGCCAGGGGCTGGCGGTCAAAGATCAGCACGCCACGTCGCCAACTGGTGGCACGGTCTACATCGAACTGATCCAGGGGCACCACCCCCTCCTGGGCGTTGTAGCGCGCAGCCTGGCCCTCCTGGAGCACCCGATCGCTCGGGCCTTTTTTCGGCGAGGCGTGCAAAGACACTTCGACGCTGTGCTGCAACACGCCCACCCAAGCACGGCGGTCGGCCTCGCGCTCCACCACAAACCGCGTGCCCAACGCCCGCGTCTGCCCGCCGGCGCTCTGCACCACGAACGGACGGGTCTCCTGACCCGCCATCGGCGCCACATCAAAAATCGCCGAGCCCTGGATCAGGCTGATACGCCGCTGCACGCCGTCGTAATCCAGGCGGATGGCACTGGCGGAATCCAGCTCCACCGTGCTGCCATCGGCCAAGTGCACGGTGCGTACCTCGCCCTTTTGGGTGACATAGTCGGCCTGCATGCGCAGCCAGGCGTCCGGCCCGCGCAGCCAGCCGACGCCGGCCACCACCACGACCAGCGCGACCGCCGCCGCACGTTGCCAAGGCCTGCGCCGCAGGGAGCGACGCACGGGCAGCGCTGCGGTCACGGGGCGCTGGCGGTGAACGCTCTCGTCCTTATGCACCTCGCCCAACGCCGCCCAGGTCTGTTCGGCAAAGCGCAGCGCCGCTTCGTGGCGGCTGTCGCAGGCGATCCACTGGCGCAGCTCGGCCTGCTCCTGGTCGGTCAGGGCACCGGCGTGCAGGCGCACCGCCCACTCGGCGGCCTCCTCGGTAATGCTGTGCTGTTGCGGACCCTGGCTATTCACGTGTGAATCTCGAATTTTTCGTTATATGACGCTGTGACGTCTGAGCTGAGGTTTTTCCGTAATTCATTCGTCGGCTGGCTCCACCTCGCCGTCCTGCAAGCGCTGCATCACATACGCCAGCGCCTTGGCCAGGTGCTTTTGCACGGAGCTGTCGGAGATATCCAAATGCCGGGCGACCTGGGCGTGGGTCATGCCCTCTATACGGTTCAGACGGAAGATCTGCTGGGTGCGTTCCGGCAATTCCGCCAACGCCTGCTTCAATGCCTGTCGCTGTTGCTGCGCCATTGCCTGAGCCTCCAACCCGGCCACTTCATCTTCAATCTCGGCCAGCGCCTCATGGGGCACGGAGTCTGTCTTGCGCCGCGCTTCCTGGCGAATATGGTCGATCAGCAGATTGCTCGCCGTTCGATAGAGATAGCCCTGGGAGTTGTCGATACGCTCGCCGGCAGGTTTTTCCGCCAGGCGCAGGAAGCTCTCCTGCACCAGGTCGGCCGCCAACTGCGGGTCCCGTACCTTGCGCGCCAGATACCCGCGCAGGGTATCGGCGTGCTTGAGAAACAGGCCTTTGAGATCCACGTCCGACAAACCGACTCCCTGGAATGTAAAGGAAACAGGCGGGCATCTTAAGCGTTGTCGAGAATGATTTTCAATTGATATCTAATCTGATTCGAGCGCCGGACACGTCTGATTAACGGTTCGGTAATCGAACACATCTGCCGTCATCAATTGACCAAATTAACTAACCAGTACATTTTATCCCCACAACCAACAAGAACTGTGGAGATCCCCCGTATGCCGCCCATCGTGCTGGTGCTCAACGGCCCCAACCTCAACCTGCTCGGCACCCGCGAACCCGCGACCTACGGCCATGAAACCCTGGCCGACGTCGCTGCCCTGTGCGGCCGCAGCGCCGAACAACTGGGGCTTAAAATCGAATTCCGCCAGACCAACCACGAAGGCGAACTGCTCGACTGGATCCACGGCGCCCGCGCCCGCTGCGCCGGTATCGTGATCAACCCGGCAGCCTGGACCCACACCTCGGTGGCCATTCGCGACGCCTTGGTGGCCAGTGAAGTGCCGGTGATCGAGGTGCACTTATCCAACGTGCATGCGCGCGAGGCGTTTCGGCATCACTCGTTTGTGTCGCCCATCGCCAAGGCGGTGCTCGCGGGCTTTGGCAGCCATGGCTACCACTTGGCCCTGGAACATTTCAGCCAGTTGTTGAAGGGGTCGGCCCGATGAAACCGCGCATCCTCGCCGGCCTGATCGGCGCCGGCATCCAGGCTTCCCGCACCCCCGCGTTGCATGAGCAGGAAGGCGACGCCCAAGGCTTGCGCTACCTGTATCGCCTGATCGACCTCGAGCCCCTGCACCTGGACATCAACGCCCTGCCCGACCTGCTGGAGGCTGCCGAGTTGATGCACTTCACCGGGTTGAACATTACCTACCCGTGCAAGCAGGCAATCCTGCCGTTGCTCGATGATTTGTCCGACGAGGCCCGAGGCATCGGCGCGGTCAACACCGTGGTCTTCAAGGACGGCAAGCGTATCGGCCATAACACCGACTGCCTGGGATTTGCCGAAGGCTTTCGCCGCAACCTCAACGATGTGCCGCGCCAACGCGTGGTGCAGATGGGCGCGGGTGGCGCCGGTGCCGCAGTGGCGCATGCGCTATTGGCGGAAGGTGTCGAACACTTGAGTATTTTCGATGTGGAACCCAGCCGCGCCCGCGACCTTGTGGATAACCTCGCCCAGCGTTTCGGCGCCGGTCGCGCCCAGGTCGGCACCCACCTGGAGAACGCCATGGCCGAGGCGGATGGCCTGGTCAACACCACGCCCATGGGCATGGCCAAGCTGCCCGGCACACCGGTGCCCGCGGCCCTGCTGAGAGCCGAACTGTGGGTGGCTGAAATTGTGTATTTCCCGCTGGAAACCGAACTGCTGCGCGATGCCCGCGCCTTGGGCTGCCGCACCCTGGATGGCGGCAACATGGCAGTGTTCCAGGCGGTGAAGGCGTTTGAGTTGTTCAGTGGCGAGGTGCCGGATGCGCAGCGGATGCTCGCGCACTTCAAGAGCATGAACATCTGAAAGTTGGGAGGGAGCCAAGCGCCCTCCCACATGGGGTCAGGCGGTGTACTCAGGCCTGCAGGTAGCGCAGCACCGATTCGCAAATCATCTCGCGATGCCGCTGTTTAACCGCCTCATCCGACAGGTCGATCTGAAAGATCTCACTGAACGTATGGCGGTTGGACACCCGGTAAAAGCTGAATGAGTTGATCAGCAGGTGCACGTCCAACGGTTCCAGCCCTTCACGGAACAGCCCCATCTCGGCGCCCCGACGCAAGGTCACGCCCAGCCCCTCGAGGATTTTGCTGTTCATCGCCTTGATGGTTTCGGTGCGCTTCACGTACTCGGCATTGTGGATATTTTCGATGCTGACAATACGCACGAAATCGACGTTCTGATCGTGGTGATCGAAGGTGAACTCCACCAGCCGCCGGATCGCCTCACGCGGTTCCAGGGCGGTGAGGTTCATCCGCGTTTCGGTGTTGCGAATATCGCCGTAGAGCTTCTCCAGCACCTCGACGTACAACTGCTCCTTGCTGCCGAAGTAGTAATAGATCATGCGTTTGGAGGTATGGATGCGCTCGGCGATGGCATCCACGCGAGCGCCGGACAGGCCCTGCTGAACAAACTCGACGATGGCTTCCTGGAGAATGTTCTCGCGGGTCTTTTCCGGGTTGTTCTTACGACTCTTGCGCGGTGCGTCTGACACCGCGGGGAGTTCGGGACTTGAGGTCATGGTGCGCTCACGGCCATTTTTGTTGTGCAGGCCGCGATTATGGGCCGAGGCGTCCTACGAAGGAAGCACCAGGCCCACCGTTATAAGCGCGCCTGGCGCACCGCGCCGCTGCGGGATTTGGCCATCGCCGCCAAGCGCACCGCCACGTTGGCTGCGCCGTAGCCGGCGTAACCGTTCTTGCGTTGGATGATCTCGAAGAAAAACCGTCCCTCGAAGGGCTCGGTGTACACATGAAACAACTCACCGCCCTGGGCGTCACGGTCGTACAACACGTTGTAGTACGCCAGTTCGCTGAGGAACTCATCATCGAAATCAAAGCGCGCGGCCAGGTCATCGTAGTAGTTGAGCGGAATATCCAGCAGCGGCACCCCGGCCTCCTTGGCACGGCGCACTTCGGCAAAAATATCCGCGCAGTCAAAGGCGATGTGATGCACACCCGAGCCGCGATAGCTCGACAGCGCGTGGGATATCGCGGTGTTGCGGTTCTCGGAAATATTCAGCGGCAAGCGAATCGAGCTGCAACGGCTGCGCAGCGCACGGCTTTTCACCAGGCCGTAGGGGTCGGGCAGTACCACTTCGTCATCGGCTTCGAAATCCAGCAGGCTCTTGTAGAACAGCACCCAGCTGTCGAGGCTGTCGGCCGGCAAGGCCATGGCCATGTGGTCGATGCGCAGCAAACCACCGCCGGCCGCGCTGGACGCTTGCAGATTGAAGTCGGTGTCGTAGATCCCGCCCTCACTCTGATCCACCAGGTAGATCAGGCTGCCGTCCGGCGCACGCACCGCCGCCAGCTCCAGCTCGTTGGGCCCGACCAGGCCGCGGTAGGGCTGGCCTTTGTAGGCCACCGCCCGTTCCAGGGCCTTGGCGCTGTCCTTGACCCGAATCGCCGTGGCGCACAACGATGGCCCATGGGCCTCGAAAAAGTTATGCGCAAAGGAATAGGGTTCGCAGTTGAGGATCAGGTTGATGTCGCCCTGGCGCAGCAGGCTAACGCTCTTGGAGCGGTGCTGGCCGGCCTTGACGAAACCCAGGCGCTCCAGCCAATGGGTGAGCTTGGCGCCGAGGTTTTCATCCACGGCGAATTCGAGGAACTCGATACCGTCGTATTCGCTGGCCGCCGGGGTATCAAACAGAATCTCGACAGGTTGCGCGGGCGCCTCCTGTTGCAGGCGCTCGCGGGTTTTCTCTTCCAGGTACAGCAGGGAGCGCAGGCCATCCGCCGCATTCGCGCGGGTTGGCGCGGCGCGGAAGCCATCGTTGAAAATTTCCAGGGACAACGGCCCGGTGTAGCCGCTCTTGATGATCGGCGCGAGGAACCCCGCCAGGTCGAATTCACCCTGGCCGGGGAAGCAGCGAAAATGCCGGCTCCACTCCAGCACATCCATGGCCAGGATCGGCGCGTCGGCCATCTGCACGAAGAAGATCTTGTCGCCGGGGATCTGCGCGATGGCGCTCGGGTCGCCCTTGAGCGACAGCGTGTGGAAGCTGTCGAGCAACACCCCAAGGCTCGGGTGATCGACCTGGCGCACCAGGTTCCACACCTGCTGCCAGGTGTTTACATGCTTGCCCCAGGCCAACGCTTCATAACCAATGCGCAGGCCGCGACGGCCGGCGTGTTCGGCCAACAGGCCGAGGTCGTCGAGCAGGATGCGTTCATCCCCGACGCAATCGGCCGAGGCATTGCTGCACACCAGCACCAGGTCGGTGCCCAGTTCCTGCATCAGGTCGAACTTGCGCTCGGCGCGATCCAGGTTGCGCGCCAGGCGATCGCGGCGGCAGCCTTCAAAGTCGCGAAACGGCTGGAACAAGGTGATGGCGATGCCGAGGTCGGCGCACATCTGCCTGACCTCACGGGGGCTGCCGTCGTAATACAACAAGTCGTTTTCGAAGATCTCGACCCCATCGAACCCGGCGGCAGCAATGGCTTCGAGCTTTTCCGGCAGGGTACCGCTCAAGGACACGGTGGCGATGGAACGTTGCATGGGCGACTCCCGGCAATTGTTGTTTGTGGCAAATTATTCGCCCCCAGACTACCCGCAGCAATTAAAATGTACGAACCGGTTAGTTTTTGGTGCGATTATCGAACACTAAGCCTCTTTAGCGAATTGACGATTTTTTAGCCACTGCGCACCATCAATCACGCAGCGACACCCAAAAGAAGACCCACAACACCTCATAAAAATTTCAAAAAACGGGTACAACCACATGCCTTCGCAAAACTCCGCCCTGGCCGCGCGCCCGGGCACCCCGCACGCCGGCATCGGCGACAAGATCCGCGGCGCCCTCGCCGTGGGTAAAACCCGCTGGGGCATGCTGGCCCTGGTGTTCTTTGCCACCACCCTCAACTACATCGACCGCGCAGCCCTGGGCGTGATGCAACCGATCCTGGCCAAGGAAATGAGCTGGACGGCGATGGACTACGCCAACATCAATTTCTGGTTCCAGGTCGGCTACGCCGTCGGCTTTGTGCTGCAAGGCCGGCTGATCGACCGCGTGGGCGTCAAGCGCGTGTTCTTCTGCGCCGTACTGTTGTGGAGCCTGGCCACCGGTGCCCATGGCCTGGCCACTTCGGCGGTCGGCTTTATGGTCTGCCGCTTTATCCTCGGGCTGACCGAAGCCGCCAACTACCCGGCCTGCGTGAAGACCACGCGCCTGTGGTTCCCCGCCGGTGAGCGCGCGGTGGCCACCGGTATCTTCAATGCCGGTACCAACGTTGGCGCGATGATGACGCCGATGCTGCTGCCGCTGATCCTGCATGTGTGGGGCTGGCAGGCGGCGTTCCTGTGCATGGCGTCGCTGGGCGCGATCTGGCTGGTGTTCTGGGGTTTGAAGTACTACAACCCGGAAGACCACCCAACCGTCAAACAATCCGAACTGGACTACGTGCAACAGCAAGTCGAACCGGAACAACCCGGCGTACCCTTCAGCCGCATCCTGCGCATGCGCGGCACCTGGGCCTTCGCCATCGCCTATGCACTCACTGCACCGGTGTTCTGGTTCTACCTGTATTGGCTGCCGCCGTTCCTGAACCAGCAATACAACCTGGGCATCAACGTGACCCAGATGGGTATCCCGCTGATCATCATCTATCTGACCGCCGACTTCGGCAGCGTGGGCGGGGGGATTCTGTCGTCGTTCCTGATCGGCCGTGGGATGAACTCAATCAAGGCGCGGTTGCTGTCGATGTTGCTGTTTGCCTGCTGCATCGTCGGCGTGATCATGGCGGCCGGCTCAAGCCAGCTGTGGGTTGCGGTGTTCGCCATCTCCCTGGCCATCGGTGCGCACCAGGCGTGGACCGCCAACATCTGGAGCCTGGTGATGGACTACACGCCCAAGCACATGATGAGCACGGTGTTCGGTTTCGGCGGCATGTGCGCGGCCATCGGCGGCATGTTCATGACCCAGATCGTCGGCCACATCCTCACCGTCACCAACAACAACTACACCGTGTTGTTCACCCTGATCCCGGCGATGTACTTCATTGCGCTGACCTGGATGTACTTCATGGCACCGCGCAAGATTCCGACCGTAGACGCCTGATCACCTGCGCCGCTGCTGCCAGGCAGCGGCCAGACCGCTCATGCAGATCACCCCGATGCCGACCACCGTGGTCACATCGGGGGTATGGTTGAACACCAGCCAGCCCAACAACCCCGCGAAGACGATCTGGCAATAGCCGAACGGCGCCAGCAAGGCCGGTGCGGCAAAGCGGAACGCCTGGGTCAGCATCAAGTGCGCAGTCATCCCACAGGTGCCCAGCGCCAGCATCAGCACCCCGTGCCACAGCGTGGGCACCTGCCAGAAGAACGGCACCATCGCACTCATCACCAAGGTATTGCACAGCCCGGCGAAGAAGTTGCTGGTGGTGGGCGTGTCGTATTGGCTGAGGATGCGCGTGAGCAGTTGGTAGAAGCAGAAGAACAGCGCCGAACACAGCGGCAGCAACACCGCCGGCGTAAACAACTCACCGCCTGGGTGAATGATCACCAGCACGCCGACAAACCCGCAGATCACCGCCAGCCATTGGCCGCGTGTCACGTGTTCGCCGAGCAGCGGCACCGACAGTGCCGTCACCAGGATTGGCGCAAGGAAGTTCACCGCCGTGGCTTCCGCCAACGGGATGTAATGCAACGCCGTGGTGAAAAACAGGCTGGTGCCCAACAGGCACAAGGCCCGCACCACCTGCATCCCCGGTCGTTTACTGCGCAGCACCCGCAAACCCGATTGCGGCAGGAAAATCCCGGCCATCAGCAAGGTGTGCACCACGTAGCGCGCCCACACCACCATCACGATCGGGTAAAACCCGGCCAGGTACTTGGACAAGGCATCGTGGCTGGAGAACAGGAATGTCGCCAACACGATCAGCAAAATGCCTTTGAAGGGATGGTTGACGCCGGATAGGGGGGTGCTGACAGTCATGGAATTCTCTTGCGTGGCGAGCGGAACGCTGAGCACTGAACGAAGCAGCGCTCAACCCGGTAATCTAGCAGCCGGGCTGGAGCCTGCCCCAAGAGCATAACCAAACACCGGGCGAACAGCGCACTAAATCACCGGATTCGAGTCCAACGCAGCACCTTAGCCTGCGCATTGCATACTTTTTAACCAAGGCCTCGTTGCTATGAAAAAATTCCTCTTTGTTCTTTCTGCCCTTGCCCTGCTGACCGCCTGCGACCAGGCGTCCAAGCAAGCGCCCAAACCTGCGCCGCCTTCCGTGCAGGCCGCCCTGGTACCCGAAACCCCGCCCACGGATAAATGGGTCGGCAAATGGATCGGCGTCGAAGGCCTGCACCTGACCATCGCCAAGGACGACAGCGTCGGCCGTGGCCATTACCTCCTGACCATGCAATACGGCCTCGACGCCGACGACTCGGGCACCTTCAAGGGTGAAGCGGCCGAAGACGGCATCGCCTTCACCCGTCCGGACGGCCCGCAACTCCTACGCGCCGGCGACGGAGAAGCGACCGGGCTGAAATGGCTGGCGGACAAAAAAGACTGCCTGATCGTCGCCACCGGCGAAGGCTATTGCCGTTAATACCGACCATACTCAATCACGGTTAGCACACAGAGGATTGCCCCATGCTATGGAAAAAAGGCCGACGCAGCGACAACGTGGTGGATGCCCGCGATGACAGTGGCGGCGGCGGTGGCGGGATGCGCTTTGGCGGCGGCAAGGGCCTGAGCCTGACCGCGATTGTGCTGATCGTCGGCATCGGCTGGCTGACCGGCCAGGACCCGATGCAGATCCTCGGCCAGTTGACCGGCCAGATGGAACAGGCGCCCTCGGTGAGCACGCAGTCGCGCCAGGCACCGCCGGCCAACGATGAGCAGGCCGACTTCGTACGCGCGGTGCTGGGCGATACCGAAGACACCTGGGGCCAGGTGTTCCAGGAAAACGGCCTGGCCTACAAGAACCCGAAGCTGATTCTGTTCCGTGGCCGGGTCAATTCCGCCTGCGGTGGCGCCACCTCGGCCAGCGGCCCGTTCTATTGCCCGGCTGATCAGCAGGTCTATCTGGACCTGGATTTCTTCCGGGAAATGTCCCAACGCTTCCAGGCGGCCGGCGATTTCGCCCAGGCCTATGTGATCGCCCACGAAGTCGGGCACCACGTACAAACATTGCTGGGCATTTCGTCGAAGATCCAGGCCGCACGCCAGCAAGGCCGACAAATGCAAGGTGACGGTGGCCTGCTGGTGCGCCAGGAGCTGCAAGCCGACTGCTTCGCCGGTGTGTGGGCCAACCGTGCGCAAAAGCGCCTGAACTGGCTGGAGCCTGGCGATATTGAAGAAGCACTGAACGCCGCCAACGCCATCGGCGATGACCGTTTGCAGCAACAGGGCCAGGGGCGCGTGGTGCCGGACTCGTTTACCCACGGCACCTCGGCACAGCGGGTGCGCTGGTTCAAGACCGGCTTCGCCCAGGGCCAGATCACTCAATGCGACACGTTCGCTGCCAAGAGCCTATAAATGAATCAACGATTGGGACTGCTGTTGGGCCTGTTGCTCATCTCGTCATCCGCCTGGGCCGCCGAGCAGGGCGTCAAGGTGGTCAGCCCCGAGCGTTTTCATCTGGAGGCCGGCGATCTCAGCCTCGGGCTGAGCCAGGACTGGCGCCAGCCACTGCCCGACGTCACCCGCGCGTTGATCATCGTGCACGGGCGCCTGCGTAATGCGCAGACCTACCTGCAAAGCGGAATGGATGCCGCCGAACACGCAGGCGTTGGCCCCACCACATTGGTAATCGCACCGCAGTTTCTCAATGGGGCCGACGTGAAGCGCAACCATCTGGACAATCAGTTGCTACGCTGGAAGGGCAATGACTGGATGGCCGGCGATGCCTCCACCGGCCCAGGCCAGATCAGCTCTTTCGGCGCCCTCGACCAGATCATCAAGCACCTGGGCAACCGCACGCTGTTCCCGGCGCTGAAGGAAATCGTGGTCGCCGGTCACTCCGGCGGTGGCCAGGTGGTGCAGCGCTTCGCCCTCACCGGCCACGCGCACCCGGCCCTGCAAACCGAGGGCATCCGCCTGCGCTATGTGGTGGCCAACCCCTCGTCCTATGCCTACTTCAGCCCACAGCGGCCGGTGAAGTTCGAGACCGCCAGTTGCCCGGGCTTCAACACCTGGAAGTACGGCATGCAGCACCTGCCGGCCTACGCCAACGGCCAAAGCGCCGAGCAGCTGGAACAAGCCTACGTATCACGCACCATCACTTACCTGCTGGGCCAGCAGGACACCGACCCGAACCACCCGGCGCTGGATAAAAGCTGCGAAGCCGAGACCCAGGGCGCGTATCGGCTGATTCGTGGGCACAACTACTTTGACTACCTCAAACAGCGCCATCCGCAATTGCGCCAGACGCTGGTGGAAGTGCCGGGGGTGGGGCATGACGGGGATGGGATGTTTACGTCGCCCGAGGGCCAGAAGGTATTGTTCACTCAGTAATACCTGACGAAACAGTCTCAAAATATGGGAGCTGGATCATCCGGCGCAATGCAGCGCAGTCTGCAGCATGCCAATCCGCCAGCTCCGGCCACGGGTTCTCCGGCAGGTTGACCAACACCGTCCGCGCCCCTGCCGCCCGGCCGCAGTCCAGGTCAAAACGGTAATCGCCGACCATCACCATCTCGCTCGGCGATACATCCCACGCCGCCGCCAACTTCAACAACCCACCCGGATCGGGCTTGGGCGGCGCATCGTCGCGCCCCAGCACATCGTCCACGGCAAAGCAGTCCGCCAGGCCGATCGCCTCCAAGGTGATATGCGCCAACTCCCGCGCATTGCGGGTCAAAATGCCCAGGCGATAACCGCGCCCGACCAGCTCGCGCACCAGTTCCACCGCACCGTCCGCCGCGACGGAGCCCAGCGCCAGCTCGCGCTCATGTTCCAGCAGCCAGGCGTGCTTGGCCGCTGCGATGTCCGCTGGTAATGCGGCAAGGTGAGTGAGGATGTCGTCCTCGGGGGGAATATCCAGGGCCACGCGAATCGCCGCAAAGTCATGCACCGCCACCGTCAGGGTGCCGTCCATGTCGAACACCCAGTGCTTAACGTCCGTCAGGCTCATGCCCAATCCTTGCGATGGCGAATCAAGCCTTCCTGGGTCACCGACGCCACCAGTTGCCCGGCGCGGTTGTACACGCTGCCGCGGGAGAACCCACGGGAGTTTCCGGCCCATGGGCTGTCCATGGCGTACAGCAACCAATCATCGGCACGCAGGTCGGCGTGGAACCACAACGCGTGGTCGAGGCTGGCGACCTGCATGTCTTTCTGCCACACGGTCTTGCCGTGGGGCAGCAACGAGGTGGTCAGCAGGCCGAAGTCCGAGGCGTAGGCCAGCAGGTATTTGTGCAGCGCCGGCGTATCAGCCAGGGCACCATCGGCGCGAAACCACACATATTTGACCGGGTCGGACGGCTGCGGGTTGAACGGGTCTTTTTCGGTGACCGGGCGCACTTCGATGGGCTTGGGGCACAGCAGCTTGTCGCGCATATGCTCGGGGATCAGGTGCGCGCGCTGCTGGGTCAGTTCCAGCTCCGACGGCAGGTTTTCCGGGCCGACCACCACGGGCATGGTGGTCTGGTGCTCGAAGCCGGCCTCGTCGTACTGGAACGAAGCGCTGCAGGTGAAGATCGGGTGGCCCTTCTGGATCGCCGTCACGCGGCGCGTGCTGAAACTGCCGCCATCGCGTACACGGTCCACCGAATACACCACCGGCAACTTCGCATCGCCGGGGCGCAGGAAATAGCCATGCAGGGAATGCACATGTCGCGCTTCTTCGACGGTCTGGCTGGCGGCCGACAGCGACTGGCCGAGCACCTGGCCACCGAACAGTTGGCGAAAACCCAGGTCCTGGCTGCGGCCGCGAAAGAGGTTTTCCTCGATCGGCTCCAGGGTCAGCAAGTCCACCAGATCTTCCAATACTTGGCTCATAGAGCAACTCCTACAACAATCGAGAGGGCATTCCGGGCTGCTTATCCGTGCAGCGTGTCCAACCATTGGGCGCGGGTGATGCGGTACAAAACGTGGGGGCGCAGCGGGTCATCGGCTGCGACCTTGGGGTGTGCAAAATCTGCCTGGGGATCGTAATGCATACCGATGGCCTGCATGACTTTTTGTGATGGCAGATTGGCTTGAGTGGTGAAAGCGACGATTTCGTCCAACTGCAAACGGTCGAAACCACAGCGCAGCGCGGTCCAGGCCGCCTCGCTGGCATAACCCAGGCCCCAATGCTCACGGGCCAGGCGCCAGCAGATTTCCACCGCCGGGGTAAAGTCCGCTTCGAAGCTGACGTTCTGCAACCCGGTCAGGCCGATGAACTCACCGGTGTCCTTGCGTTGCAGGGCCCACTGGCCAAAACCGTATTCGGCGAAGTGGCCGCGAATCCGGCCGATCAGGGCGGCACTTTCCAGGTGACTCAATCTGGCCGGGAAATAGCGCATCACCTGCGGGTCGGCGCACATGCGCGCAAATTCCGTCAGGTCGGCATCGCGCCATTGGCGCATGACCAGGCGCGCGCTTTCCAATTGCAATATCTCCTCCATGGGTCCCCTCCCCTTGCCATGTGCGTGAGTGTACAGCGCTGTTAAGATCCTTCGCAGATCCCCGTCAGAAAATCCCATGCCTTTGCCATTGATCTACCACGATGACTACAGCCCTGAGTTCCCGGCAGACCACCGGTTCCCCATGGACAAGTTCCGCCTGCTGCGTGACCACCTGGTGGCCAGCGGCCTGACCGAAGACAGCCAATTGCTGCGCCCGTCGCTGTGCCCGGCGGAGATTCTGGCCCTCGCCCATGAACCTGGGTATATCGAACGCTACATGAGCGGCGAGTTGTCCCGCGAAGACCAACGGCGTCTTGGCCTGCCCTGGAGCGAAGCCCTGGCCCGGCGCACCGTGCGCGCGGTCGGCGGCTCGATCCTGGCGGCGGAGCAGGCGCTGGAACATGGCCTGGCCTGCCACCTGGCGGGCGGTACCCACCACGCCCACTACGACTACCCGGCGGGCTTTTGCATCTTCAATGACCTGGCGGTGATCAGCCATTACCTGCTGGCCAGCGGCCGGGTCAACCGCGTGCTGATCTTCGACTGCGACGTGCACCAGGGCGACGGCACCGCGCGCATCCTCCACGACACGCCGGAGGCGATCACTGTGTCCCTGCACTGCGAAAAGAACTTCCCTGCGCGCAAAGCCCAGAGCGATTGGGACATCCCGCTGCCCATGGGCATGGGCGATGCCGACTACCTCACGGTGGTGGACGACGCCCTCAACTACCTGCTGCCGCTCTACCAACCGGACCTGGTGCTGTACGACGCCGGCGTCGATGTGCACAAGGATGACGCCCTCGGTTACCTCAAGCTGACAGACGCAGGCGTGGCCGCCCGCGATGAAAGCGTGATGCGCCATTGCCTGGGCCGCGACATCCCGGTGATGGGCGTGATCGGTGGCGGCTACAGCAAGGATCGCCCCGCCCTGGCCCGCCGCCACGGCATCCTGCACCACAGCGCGCAGCGGGTGTGGACGTCATCAGGGTGTCATTGAAGTGTGGGCGTTACCCACAATGCCTGTGGAACGGCCTGTGGATAACTTGAGCGTAAGCGTCTAAGAGCCCGTAGCTGTCTAGCCTGTAGGAAGCTGTACATTTTTTGATCAGGCAACGCCGCGCGCCTCGGGTAGAATGCTCGGCTTATTTCCGCGATCGTAGCCCTGCCCATGTCCGATATTTCCTCTCGACACGTCTCCATCATCGGCGGCGGCCCTGCCGGGCTGATGGCCGCCGAAGTCTTGAGCCTGGCCGGGGTGCGGGTAGACCTGTACGACGGCATGCCGTCGGTGGGGCGCAAGTTCCTGCTGGCGGGCGTGGGCGGCATGAACATCACCCATTCCGAGGCGTACCCGGCCTTTGTGGCGCGCTATGCCGAGCGTGCCCCGCAAATGGCAGCGTTGCTGCGTGGGTTTGATGCCGAAGCGTTGTGCGAATGGATTCATGGCCTGGGTATCCAGACCTTTATCGGCACTTCCGGCCGCGTGTTTCCCACGGATATGAAAGCCGCCCCACTGCTACGTGCCTGGCTCAAGCGCCTGCGCGACCAGGGCGTGGTTATCCACACCCGGCACCGTTGGGTGGGCTGGAATGCCGAGGGTGATTTACTTATCCACAGCCCGGACGGCGAAAAAGTTGTCCACAGCGATGCCGTGCTCTTGGCCTTGGGCGGCGGCAGTTGGTCGCGCCTGGGCTCCGACGGCGCCTGGCTCAAGCTGCTGGAGGATAAAGGCGTGCCTTGCGTGGCCCTGCAACCCAGCAATTGCGGCTTCGAGGTGTCGGCCTGGAGCGACTTTATGGTCAGCAAATTCGCCGGCGCACCGCTGAAAAACGTCGCCATTGGGCTGGGGGATGACAAGCCGCGACTCGGCGAATGCGTGATCACCGCCACCGGTATCGAGGGCAGTTTGATCTACGCGCTGTCGGCGCCGATTCGTGAGGCGATCAACCGTAATGGCTCGGCGACGGTGCATATCGATTTGCTGCCGAGCAAGCCATTGGACAAGGTCCAGGCCGCCTTGACCAAGCCGCGAGGTTCGCGCTCGATGAGCAAGCATTTGCACAGCCAATTGAGTTTGGATGGGGTCAAGGCGGCGCTGTTGCGAGAGTTGGCACCCGCCGAACACTTCAATGACCCGGCGCAATTGGCGGTGGCTATCAAGGCGTTGCCGCTGACAGTGGTGAAGACACGGCCGATGGATGAAGCCATCAGCACCGCAGGCGGCGTGCCCTTTGAAGCGTTGGATGAGCGGCTGATGCTCAAGCAATTGCCGGGGGTGTTTTGTGCGGGGGAGATGCTGGACTGGGAAGCGCCGACCGGCGGGTATTTGCTGACGGGGTGTTTTGCCAGTGGCAGAGCGGCTGGGCGGGGGATGTTGGAGTGGCTCAACCGCTGAGGTCTGCGGTGGATTCAAAGCCGCCATCGGGGGCAAGCCCCCTCCCACATCTTGATTTGTGAATACATTCAAACTGTGGGAGGGGGCTTGCCCCCGATGAGGCCATCAGCCACACCGCAAAATCACTTCTTCTTACGCGGCCCGGTATTAAACACCGGCACCTTGCGCACCGGCTTGATCGAAGGCTCCGACGGCGCCACTTCACCACTGTCCACCCACTTGCCGAGGTTGCGCTTGCCACCGCCACCACCGGACGCCTTGGGCTTCTTCGGTTTTTTCGGCTTCTTCACCACCTGACCGCTGGCATCGGTATCCGGCACGCGGTGTTCCGGCTCGAAGTCCTGTTCCATCTTGCGGGTCAAGGTCTGGCGGGTCAGCATCTCGATGGCCGAGAGCATGTTGACTTCATCGGCACACACCAGGGAAATCGCCTCACCGGTGTTGCCTGCGCGACCGGTCCGGCCGATGCGGTGGATGTAGTCCTCGGCCACGATCGGCAGGTCGAAGTTGACCACCAGCGGCAGGTCTTCGATATCCAGGCCTCGGGCCGCTACGTCGGTGGCGACCAGGATCTGCACTTCGCTCGATTTGAAACGGTCCAGCGCGCGTTGGCGTGTGGCTTGCGGCTTGTCGCCGTGGATGCCATCGGCGTTGATGCCCAGGCCCTGCAATTTATCCACCAGCGCATCCACGCCGTTACGGGTCTTGGCGAACACCAGCACCTGCTTCCAGCGGCCTTTGCGCATCAGGTGCACAAACAGCTCCGCCTTGCGCTTCTTGTCCACCGGCACGACCCATTGCTTGACGGTGTTGGCGGCGACGTTACGCGGGCTGACTTCGATGGTCAGCGGGTCGTTGAGCATCTGCCCGGCCAGCAGGCGAATGTCATCGGAGAAGGTCGCGGAGAACAGTAACGTCTGGCGCTTTTTCGGCAGCATGCGATAGATGTTCGCCAGTTCTTCGGAGAAGCCCAGGTCGAGCATGCGGTCGGCTTCGTCCAGCACCAGGGTTTGCAGCTGGTTGAGTTTCAGCGCGTTCTGGCGGAACAGGTCGATCAGGCGGCCCGGCGTGGCGACCAGGATATCGACGCCCTTGCGCAGCTTCATCATCTGCGGGTTGATGCTCACGCCGCCGTACACCGCGTAGGTGGTGAGCGGCAGGTGCTGGGCGTATTCCGCAACGCTGGCGTGAACCTGCTCGGCCAGCTCGCGGGTCGGGCACAGGATCAGCGCGCGCGCCGAGTTGGCGGCGACTTTCGGCCCTTCCAGGGTCAGCAGTTGCAGCAGCGGCACGGCGAAACCGGCGGTCTTGCCGGTGCCGGTCTGGGCCGCGGCCATCAGGTCGCGACCGGCGAGCACCGCCGGAATGGCTTGCGCCTGCACCGGCGTCGGGGTCTGGTAGCCGAGCGTCTCAAGGGCGCGCAGCAAGGGTTCGATCAGGCCAAGTGTGGCGAAAGTCATGTAGTTACCGTAGGAAAAATTCAGCGCAAGGGCGTAATGCGCGGCAGTTTACCTTATTTCCGGCTTGGGCTTTCGCCACTGGGGCAGGCTGATCAACAGCACGGCGCTGATAATCACCAGCATGGCCAGGGCCTCTTCCAGACCGATGGTCTCGCCGATGAATACAATCCCCAGCAAGACTGCGACGGCGGGGTTGACGTAGGCATAGCTGGTCGCGGCCGCCGGGCGTACGTGCTTGAGCAGGTACATATAGGCGTTGAAGGCGATGATCGAGCCGAACACGGCCAGGTAAGCCAGGGCCAGCCAGCCTTCCAGCGGCGGCATGGCTTGCAGGCGCTCACCGGTCAGCGCGCTGGCGATCAACAGTGTCACCCCGGCCACCAGCATTTCTGCGGCACTGGCCATAGCGCCCGGCGGCAACGGCAGGCGCCGACTCCACACCGAACCAAACGCCCACGACGCCGCTGCAAACAACAATAAAGCGGCGCCCATGGGGCTAGACTGCAACGTGCTGCCCATGTTGAGCATGGCGATACCGATCATGCCCAGGATCACCCCGGCCCATTCCAGCCGGGTATTGCGTGCGCCCCAGAAATACCCGCACAGCAAGGTGAACAACGGCACGGTCGCCACCGCCAGCGCCGCCACGCCGGACGACACCCCAGTGTGCTCGGCCACACTCACCGCGCCATTGCCGAAGGTCAGCAGCAAAATACCGATCTTGGCAGCAGCCTTCCACTGCTCCCAGGTCGGCGCCGGCGCCCCACGCCAACGCAAAAATCCATACATCGCCGCACCCGCCAACAAAAAGCGAATACCGCCCAGCATCAGCGGTGGCCAGTATTCAACGCCGATGCGAATCACCAGGTAGGTGGAACCCCAGATCACATACAGTGCAAAAAAGGCGGCGATCAACGGTAGGGGAAAGCGACGTGTGCCAGGCATTGGGCGGCTCGAAGGCAGAGATAAGAGAGGCTTATTCTAAAAAGGCAGGCCGTTAAACATAAGTTACAAAACCTGTTTAAACCGCCAGTACACTTTCCAAAGCATGGTTATGAGGGCTATAAATCGTGTTTTCGAAAGCCATCCCCGAGTAGAGCCTTATCATGGACAAATACGACCGCATGCTCCTCAGCGCCCTGCTCGAAGACGGCCGCGCCTCCTACGCGCAACTGGCCCGCACGGTAAACCTCTCCGCCCCCGCCGTGGCCGAACGCGTGGCCAAGCTGGAAGCCAGCGGGGTGATCACCGGGTACCAGGCCAAGGTGGATTTTTCGAAAGTGGGCTTGCCGATTCAGTGCGTGATCGAACTGCGGCTGACCAACCACGGCAACCAGAAGGTCTATGACGCACTGGCCGAAATCCCGGAGTTGACCGAATGCCACCGGGTAACGGGCGATCCGTGCGTGATCATGCAAGCGGCGGTGGGCTCGATGCCGGAGTTGGAGAGTTTGATCAATCGGCTGGCGAAGTTCGGGTTCAGCAAGACCTCGATTATTTTGTCGAGCGCGATCGAGCGGCGGGTGCCGTTGGGGCAGTTGGAAACCAATGGCAAAAGTGGTGGCTGATCTACCGCCATCGGGAGCAAGCCCCCTCCCACAGTTTGATTTGTGAATACATTCAAAATGTGGGAGGGGGCTTGCTCCCGATGGCGTCAGTGGCCGCACTGCAAATTCGAGCGTTCAACGATCAAGTCAACTATCTGCTGGATGGTAGTGATGTGATCCCAATCTTCCTGGGTCGCTTGCAAGTTGAATTGCCACTTGATCTGCATGACAAAGCAGGTCAAATCATCATCAATAATCTTGAAGTCATGGATGAAGTCCGTTTGCTCCGTGACCTGGCTTCGGTCGATGAAACCGATGATATCGACGAATAGCTGAATCACCTTTTCGCTGATCTCGGCTCTAGTCGGGCTACCTTCCATTTCTTGCCTCATAGGCGCACTTACCAATACTGATTAGATCAAAGACAGCCAACCCCGCAGCAACGAAAGGAATGCCCCGTCCAATAATGCCAAATACCCGGACGGTGCCAAACGTTGCTTTCGCCATTCTGGCCACCGTGGGTTGCCTGATCAATGTACGAGGGAAAAAGCGCATTCCAATGAGACTCGCCAAGTTCGTCGTTTTGCTGGAGCCAACATGAACCCAAGTGCCCACGGCAATTTTGCTTATAGGTATGCCCGCGGCGCCAGTGAGAACCGTTGCGGCCGTCAAGCCATAGTGTTGCTGTGTACATTTCCAGAGTTCGTCAAACGTGGTGCTCGGCACCGAGGAGTCAGCATGAACGGGCTTGAGTAACTGGTAACTGGCGCCGTGGGTCCAGCCTGGCGAATTAGGTAAAACCATGACTGCCGGGCAACTTGTCATCGTGTTTCCCAAATGAAACGCCATGCTTGAAGTTGAGCCGAAATCAATGCCGTTGCCTTGGAGCTCAAACTGGCTTCGCACGATTGCTGTGTGAAGATCGCTTTCCTGCATGACGTAGTCCCTGTACGTAAATGACAGCCGGGATCTTAGGTCGCAGCGAAGGGCTATAGACGGGAGAAGGGAAAATCCAGAAAGGTCCGACAGGACAGCAAGGCTAAGCCTACCGACTATTCAGAAAGCAGATAAACGCCCTCAAGATGCCCCGCCCTTCATCCTGAATGACAACCTGAGCCTCGAAGACGCCCTCGCCCATGCGGCGGATTTGCTGCATTGCGCGGTGGGCACTGCGCACTTGTCGGGTGAGGGGATTGATGTGCAGCAGCGGGCGGTGATGCATTTGGTGGAGATGGCGAAGGGGGTGGTGGATCGGGCGTTGGAGTGTGTGCAGCCTCGATGAACGACAGATAACCGCCCCTCCCACATTTTGAACGGCGTTGTTCTGTCAGAACCCGCGATGTTTCTTCAAATGCTCATTGATCTTCGCCGCCGGCACTTTCTGCAGGGTGCACAGCAGGTCGTGGGACAGTTCGCGCAAGCCATGGGTACGCCGCAGTTCCTGGGCCAGGTGCGTCGTGAGGTTGGCGGCCATTTCCGCATCCGCCAGCGCGCGGTGGGCCTGGCCGGTATGGGGCAGTTTCGCGTAGGTGTTGAGGGTGCCGAGCTTGTGGTTGGGCGCAGCCGGCATCAGGCGGCGGGCCAGCAGCAGGGAGCAGGCGAATTTTTGCAGGCGGGTGCGGCGGATCAGGCCCAGTTCGAAATCCCAGAACTTCTGGTCGAACGCGGCGTTGTGCGCCATCAGCGGCGTGGTGCCGACGAACTCGTTGACTTCGTTCATCACCCGCTCGGCCGGCGGGGCGCTGCGCAGCATGGCGTTGCTGATGCCGGTGAGTTGCTCGATAAAACCGGGCACGCGCACACCGGCGTTCATCAGGCTCTGGTAGCGGTCCACGATCTGGCCGCGTTCGAGGATAACCACCGCGATTTCCGTGGCCCGGCAGTGGCTGCTCGGGGTGATGCCGGTGGTTTCAAAGTCGATGACCGCTATACGTTCCAAACCTGTTCCAACTCCGTCTAACCCTTTATTTATTAAGCCGCCGTACTTATTTGAGCAGCAACGCGCCTTCGATCGGCACGTAGCGGCTGGCGGCACGTATCAGTGAGTTGGCCGTCAGCCCCGGTACGCCGTAGGCCACGGCTTCGACGCCGTGCTTGTGGATGATGCGGTCGAGCAGCATGTCGAAATCGCCGTCACCGGAGGCCAGCACAATTTCGTCAACGTGGTCGGCGGCGTCCATGATGTCGATGGTGATGCCCACGTCCCAGTCACCCTTGGCCGAGCCGTCGCTGCGCTGGATATACGGCTTGAGTTTTACCGTGAACCCCAGGTTACGCAGGATCTGCTGGAACTGCTGCTGCTTGCTGTCACCGCGGTCGATGGCATACGCATAGGCCTCGACGATTTGCCCACGCGAGCTGATATCAGCCCAGAGGGCGGCGTAGTTGAAATGGCAACCATAGGCCTGGCGGACGGTGTAGTAGAGGTTTTGTACATCGGCGAACACTGCAATTTTCTTCACCGCACTTCCCCATGACAGCCAGGCGCCAGGGCCCGGAAAGGGTGCCAGTATGCCAGCCGCGAGAAGGTTGCCGGGAAAAATCAGACCGGGGCGGCTCAGCGCCCCGGGCCGGGAGGGTCAGACGAAGGAATCGTCGTCGCCGAAGGAGGAAGAATCGTCGGAATAGTCGCTGTCGGCAAAGCTGTCCGAGGCGTTGTCGCTGCCCCAGCTGTCATTGCCGGCGAACTTCTGGTCATCGTTGCCCCAGTTGCCGTTGTCACTGGCGGGCGCCGGCTCTTCACGGATGATTTCTTCCACCACCTGCGGCTGTTGCGAGTTGTGGTTGAACAGGCTGCTGATGCCTTCGGCCAGCAACACACCGCCGGCCACGCCCGCGGCGGTTTTCATCGCGCCACCGAGGAACCCGCTGCCAATGGGGGCGGCGGCCGGTTGCTGCGGCTGTTGATAGTTCTGTTGCGGCGCTGGCTGGCCAAAGGACGGCCGCGCCGGTTCACGCCAGCCGCCGCCGGAAGAGGCCGGAGCGCTCTGGGCCGGTTGCGGGTCACGGGAACCGCCGCCAAAGATACTCGACAGGAAACCACCGCCGCTCGCCGGGGCCGCTTGTGCGGACTTGGCCCGCTGCAACTCATCCTGCAATTGCTGGATCTGCTGCGCCTGTTGCTTGTTCTGCGCGTCGAGACTCTTGAGCGCGTGTTCCTGCACCAGGATCGACTGGGTCATGTAGTACCCGGCGGCCGGTTGGCGAGTCATATGCTCCTTGATCCGCGCTTCGGCCTGGGCGTCGCGGGGGGCTGAGTCCGTTTCGGCTTGCTGCAACCGTGAAAACAGTCCATCGATCAGGGTTTGCTCTTCGCTGTTCATGGCGACCTCGTTAGATTGCCGGTAGAAATCGTGGCCTTGCCTGTGATCAGGCCAGGTGCTTAACCGTTATGGGGGTGTTACGAGTTGTTTCAATGGTCTTTACTCAAGGTTTACATTTGCTTACCGCTGGCCATCATCGGTTAAAGTGTTGCCCTTGCTTTCAGGCCTGCGATGAACCCGATGAATCCGTTAGACGTATTGCGCGACTCCTTCCGTTTTACCCGAGGCAACCTGGGCGCAATCGTCCAACTGTGCCTGCCATTGGTGATCCTCGAAGCCCTGTTGCAACAGCTGCTCGACCATACGCTCGGCGCGGATGCGTTCCCCGGCTACAGCGTGGTGGTGGGTTTGCTGGTGTACCCGCTGTACACCGGTGCCTTGATCCTGTTTCTCGACGCCCGCACCCGTGGCGAGTCGCCGCGCACCAAGGACATCTGGGCCATGGCCCTGACCCTGTGGCCGCGCTTCGCCCTGCTGACCGCCATGAGTACCCTCCTGATTCTGCTGGGCCTGTCGCTGTATTTCCTGCCGGGCCTGTGGCTGATGGTGGTGTTGGCGTTCGCCGAGTACCTGCTGGTATTGCGCGGCATGCCGGCACTGGAGGCGATGAAGGAGAGTTTGCGCCTGACCCGTGGGCATTTCTGGCGAATCCTGGTGTGCCTGTTGTGTGTCATGACGCCTCTGTGGCTGCTCAAGGGCGCCAGCGTCGCGGCCTATCCCAACCCCGCGCCGCTGCTGGGGCTGTTGATGGACAGCGCCCACAGCTTCCTGCAACTGTTCACCAGCGTGGTGCTGTTCCGTTTATTCATGCTGATCGGTGGCGATGCCGACGCGCGGTGATATGCTCCACGCCACTCCTGAAACGCCATAAGCCGAGCCGATGACCCGTTTATTGCGCATCACCCTGCTGGGCCTGCTGATCGTCGCAGGCCTGCTGACGGCCCTGATCTACAGCCTGACCTGGCGCCCCGCCGCCAAGGAAACCCTGCCCGTCAGCTGCGTCGCGCCCCGTGCGCCAACCCTGTTGCCCGGGCAGGCGCTCAAGGTCATGACCTGGAACGTGCAATACCTGGCCGGCAAGAACTACGTGTTCTGGTACGACACCGCCGACGGCAGCGGCCCGGACGACCGCCCCACCGTAGAGGACATGGCCGCCAGCCTCGACGAAGTGGCGCGGGTGGTTCGCGATGAACAACCCGACATCCTGCTGTTGCAGGAACTCGACGAAAACGCCAAGCCTTCCCACTACCAGGACCAGCTGACGCTTTTGCAGGAGCGCCTGGTCGACCTCTACCCGTGCAGCGCCCAGGCCTTCGACTGGAAAGCCGACTTCGTGCCCGACCGGCATATCTTCGGCAGCGTCGGCCGCAAGCTGGCGACCCTGAGCCGCTACCAGATCGAACACGCCGAACGCCTGCAATTGCCGGCGCCCGAGGCCAATATCATCAGCCGCCAGTTCCAACCCAAGCCGGCCTTGCTGTTGACCTACCTGCCCCTGAGCGATGGCGGCCAACTGGCGGTGCTCAACACCCGCCTGGACGGCGACGCGCCGGGGCGCAGTGCGGTGCAGGAACAGGTGCAAACGACGGTGAAGCTGCTGGACAAGTTCGAAGGCCGTGGCACGCCCTGGCTGATCGGCGGGGATTTCAACCTGCTGCCCCTGGGGCAGTTCCTGCGTTTGGAGGCGGGTAAGCGCGGGCAGTATTCGCCGGACAGTGAGCTGCATTTACTGTGGGACAAGTACCCGATGATCCCGAGCAACAGCCAATCCAGCGGGATTGATCGTGAGAAATGGCTGACGTACTTTCCCAATGACCCGAGCATCGATGGCCCGGATCGCACCGTCGATTACCTGTTCTACAGCCCACGGATCAAGCGGGTGGAGGCGAATGTACGGCAGGAGGATACGTTGCGTATTTCCAACCATCTGCCGGTGATTGCACGGTTCCTGCTGCCCGCCGCGCAATAACCCACACAACAAGATTAATGTGGGAGGGGCGGTGCGACGATTCGACTTGCTCCCTCCCACATTTGGATCTTTGGCGTTACGACTTCCGGGGTTTGATCCGCGCGGTCGGCTCGGCTATCAGCGGATCATCCGGCCAGTAATGCTTGGGATACCTGCCCTTCAGATCCTTCTTCACTTCGGCGTAGGTACTGCGCCAGAAGTTCGCCAGATCCTGGGTCACCTGCACCGGCCGCCGTGCCGGGGACAACAGGTGCAACTTCACCACCTGGCGCCCGCCGGCAATGCGCGGGGTGTCGGCCAGGCCGAACAGTTCCTGCAAGCGCACCGCCAGGATCGGCGGCTGTTCGCTGTAGTCCAACCGCACCGATGAACCCGATGGCACCTTCACATGCTGCGGCGCCAGCTCGTCCAGGCGCTGGGGCAGCGGCCAGGGCAACAGGTTGTGCAAGTAGCTGGAGATATCCAGGTTGGCGAAGTGACTCAGCCGCGAGACTTTGCCCAGGTAGGGCATCAGCCAGTGCTCCAGGCTGGCGAGCAAGGCGTTGTCGCTGACGTCGGGCCATTCGCTGGTGTTGCCGGCGTCCAACTGGCGCAACAGCAGGACGCGGGATTGCCATTGGCGCAGCTCCGGGGTCCAGGGCAGCAGCTCCAGGCCTTTGCGCCGCACCAGGTTGACCAGCGCCTGGCCGCGCGCGGCTTCGTCGAGGCCGGTGAGCGGTTCGCGGCTGAGCACCAGTTCACCGACTTTGCGCTGGCGTTCGGCGCGCAGCACGCCTTCGCGCTCATCCCAGTCCAGTTGATCGACGTTGCGCACTTGTTCGGCGAGGACCGTGTCGAACAGCGCCGGATCGAAGTCCGCCGCCAGATAAATACGTTCTTCACGCTGGCCCTGGCGGCTGCCGAGGTCGGCGATCACCAGCCATGGCTGTTTCATCAGGCTGTCGGCCTCGGCGAATAATGCCGCGCGGCCATTGGCCAGGCGATATTCGGCACCGCCGGGGCGACGTTGCTGGGCGACACGGTCCGGGTAGGCCAGCGCCAGCAAGGCGCCGAGCCAGCGCGGGTGGTCGGGGTCGGCCACCGGCCGGGTCGCCTGGCCTCTCAAATAGCCACGGTATTGCCGCGCCAGTTGCTTGGCGCGTTGCACGCCGCCTTGAGTACCGCGCGCACGCTCTTCACCGGACATCAGCGCCAGGCGGCTGTGCAAATCCGCGCCGCCGCCGCGCAAAATATCGCGCTCGCCCAACAGTGCCGCGACATCACAGGCCGTGGCCGCCAGCCTCAGGTCCTGCCCGCGCAGCAACAAATGGGCGATACGTGGATGGGCCGGCAGCTCGGCCATCTTCTGGCCATGTGCCGTGAGTTTTTCGTCATTCAAGGCCCCGAGGCGCACCAGCAAATCCTGGGCCTGGGCATAGGCGGCGGTGGGTGGCACATCGAGCCACACGAGCTGTGGGGGCGTGACGCCCCAGCGTGCCAGTTGCAAGGCCAGGCCGGCGAGGTCGGCGGCGAGGATTTCCGCACTGCCATACGCGGCCAGCCCTTCATGCTGGTCTTCGGACCACAACCGATAACATACCCCCGGCTCCAAGCGCCCGGCCCGGCCCGCACGCTGGGTAGCGCTGGCGCGGGAGATGCGCTGAGTATCGAGGCGGGTCATGCCGCTGCCGGGGTCGAAACGCGGCACCCGCGCCAACCCGGCATCGATCACCACACGCACGCCGTTGATGGTCAGGCTGGTCTCGGCGATGTTGGTGGCGAGCACCACTTTGCGTTTACCGGCCGGTGCCGGATCGATGGCCGCACGCTGGGCGTTGAGGTCCAGCTCGCCATGCAGCGGGCAGAGCAACACGTCAGGGCTGTGCCCCAGGGCGTCGGCCAGTTGCTGGTTGACCCGGCGAATTTCCGCCTGGCCCGGCAGGAACACCAGCACGCTGCCGGTTTCATCGTGCAGGGCTTCGAGAATGGTTTGCACCACGCGCGGCTCGATGAATTCACCGGCCTGGTACGGCCGCCCCCAGCGCATCTGCACCGGGAACATGCGCCCCTCGCTGCGCAGGATCGGCGCGTCATCCAGCAGGCTGGCGAGGCGCTCGCCTTCGAGGGTGGCGGACATCAGAAGGATTTTCAGCGGTTGCTCGTCGCGAAACAGGTCGCGGCCGTTCAGGCTCAGGGCCAGTGCCAGGTCGGCGTCGAGGCTGCGCTCCGAAACTTGACCGATTGCATTATCCTGTCAAAATCGTTTAGGCATTATAAATTATGCCCTCAAGACACACGACCAGAGCCTCAAGATCTTGACAGTCATCAGAAAGACCGGATCCCTAGCTAACTATCCCTTCCGAGCCCTATCGCCTGATGTGGTGCGACTACTAGAGCGGACTGCTAAGAGGATGGGCCTCTCAAATCATCCCACGGTTTTCAAGCTTTTCGAGTGCTATTGCGACCTTCAGAATACCCAGGTTGGCTACCTTGACCTGTCCAGTCCCAAATACCTGGCTCTGGTCAGGGGGTTCATGGGAGCCATGGTGAGCGGTGAATTTGCTGAAATGAATGCCACCTCGCTGCGCCCATGCGCTCGCCTCATCGCTGTAGTTCACCAAGCTTTGTGCGCCGAAATTCCTGCAATGGAACGGGTGGAACACGACCGTGCTGGCATGGAATTATGCAATGGGATCTGGCAGGAGCATCGATTGAAATTGTGCCCGGTACGAGTGCAATACTGGAACGGTTGGATCATCGAGAGCTCTAAAGACGACACTTCTTATCTTGCATTGGCAAATCTCTGGATGACCCATGGGCAGGCGTTCACTGAGGATTTTTTTCTTCAGTGGAAACAGCACTTTAAGAAACTTGTAAAACCTAAATGCTTCATGGTTAACAAACTGGTCGATTTTCTTACTACTAATTGTGATGATTGGCCAGCAGTGACATTTCAGCATCCTCGAATGATAAGGGCATTTTTCCTTGCCTTTATGAAGAACTTCTTCTTAGATGCACATGATCGTGGGCTCGAAATCAATGCCCAAATCATGTTTTGGAATAGTTTTATGTCATCCTGTGAAGAACTTTTCATTGAGACAGGTAAGTGGACGACGCCCTATCAAGGCAGCCTACCTAAGCCAAGGGCGAAATCTGACCTCGGTCATAACAGCAGAAAAAAAATGAGAGAGGATGGCGTCATCGTCCACGAGAAACTAATCACGCCAGTACCTCTACACCTGACAGATGAAGAAGCAATTGAGATTCTATTCAGTCGAATTCAGATAGATATATCAATTGTAAAAAACTGGGCTCGAGATCAAAGTTCAAAGCTCATCAGCACTTCTCGCCTACGAAAAGAACTCGCGAAAACAGGGACACCAGTTGAATCAGGCATGTCAGAGAAGACAATATTTGAAATCGGGCCAGAGAATGTTTGCGCCACATTTGAAAGAGATGGATTTCGACGAGAAACGAACTATTTGGCAACCCACTTTGGAAAAGACGGCGCCAAGAACATTGCTAATTTTTTAGGGCTACCAACCGCTTATAGCCTCCATCCCTATATGTTCCTTCTGGTTAGCGAGCATCCGGAAATTACATCAAGCTTCCTGCACAAGCTCCAACTTCACGGTGACAATGGAGACTGCATAGGCTTCATCAAGTCGAACAACGGAGCAAAGCTTGTAGGCTATAAAGATCGGAAAGGCAAAAAGCTCAGCGAGCAAGTTATTGAGCTCAATGAAGACTCCCTGCTCTGGGTTGAGGAAATCATTGAAATTACAGCACCGCTGAGAGACGCTCTTCGTAAAGAGGGGAACCCCACCTGGAAGGAGCTCTTTATTACCTGCGGGCAGGGATTTGCCCCACCATCGAGTGCTCATTTCCCTAAATGGTATCGCTCCAATCTTAAGGCAAATGACAACCTGCGCGAAGCCTTGATTGAGCAATTTTCCCCATATAAAAAAATGATGCCTTGCAACATTACAAAATTCTTAGAGAGGGTTACTCTTGGCTCACTAAGGTCATCATGTGGTGTTGAAGTTTACCTTCGTACAAAGAGCGTGACAGAAATGGCGAAAGCCCTGGGCCACGCCAGCTATAACACGAAACTGCTAAGGCGATACCTTCCCGAGGCCATTCTGTCATTCTTCCAAACCCGATGGATCAGAATATTCCAACGCAGCATAATATGCGAAGCCATGAAAGATAGCCCATATTTGCTAGAGGCTACAACTTTCGAAAGCATGGACGAGCTGCATTCCTTCCTGAAAAACCATGCACTCCGAGACATACCTCATCACCTGAGAAACCCTGAGAACAAACCAGGCAACGAAAAGTCAGCATTACAAAATAGCCGCATCTACATATCAATTGATGTAGGGATCATGACAGCCCTTCTATCGCTGGAAGCTGCTGTAAAATCTGCCGACCAGGAACAACAGGTTTGCGGCAAAGCCAAGTATTGGGCTGAGGTCTCAAAATCAGTAAGCGAAGAGATCGAACGCGGCCATGATCGCTTACTGAAAGAACACCTCAGCATCGCCAGAACTCATTGCAATCCAAATCGAATGGAAAAGGTCATCTATGCAACTGCCGCCTGAACTGGACTTCCTGACTCCTTTTTACATTGAGCAAAGTATTGCTCTGAGGCAGGCAGACTGGTTACTAAGTGACTTTGATGACTACCTATGGGAGTACAGCTTTGGCTACAAAAAGCCTAAAGTCATAGATTGGAATGTTCAGCTGGATGATGGCAGCCGCCTCACTGATCCGAAGAACAAAGAACTCCTGGACGGATTCAAATATTTCATTACTGGCTCTACTCATTCTTTCGGCGAGCCTGCGCCCCGCACGACTCCTGCCGCAAGTAGGCCTGAAGAATTCAATCGAGCTTTGCACATTGCGGACTTTCTCCTGCTTAACGCCAGAGAATTCCAATTAGCAAAATATGGTCTAGCCGGTTTAGGCCGGGATGCTCTTAAACTTATTTTATCAGAGATTTGTTCGAACAAATCCGCTGCTGAGGCAGTATATAGCTGGAGGAAGAGGCTATCACTCTACTGCCTAAATCTTACCCTACAGGTGAGCACCGCGCAAATTGAAAGCGCACTTGAAGAACTGCCCGCGCTAAACACTATCACCCCAGACCAAGCCGATAATAACATGCTCGACATCCCGCTGGAAATTATCCCGCGAGTTCGAGCAGCCCTATATTTAAATGGCATGTATAAGCGTTCGGAAACGGGCTACAATGCGAACTCTATAAGAATCTCTGAAATTATCTACCGCGACACATTGAAAGGCCGATACGAATCCAAACCCACTGCCGAGATACTCGCTGTAAAAGAGGGTGACTATTTCACTCGGGAGTTTCTCCCAATAGCGGTAACAACAGGCACACGAGAGATCATAGGTGATTCCAGCTTCTACAAATACAGGGCGAGCCTTTATAGCCTTGGCAACCTTCATGAGGTAGGACTTCCTGCACCATCGGTGGATGACCTGGCCGCAGTGAAGCGGTTCAAACTGGAGACAGGTAAGCTAGGTAGATTCAGGACTTTGCCTTCGCATGTAGTATTTGGCGCTGTGAAAAATGCGATAGAGTTTCACGTAAAGAATGGCAAAGCGATTATTGATGGATTATGCAAAATTGCACTTCACTGTAAGCTTAATGGAATATCCACTAGCGAACTCAACGATCACTCAGTACCTAGCATTATTGGCGAGAGCCTTTCTAAGCTTGGGGTTCGCCGACTTGGCCTTTCTCGGCGAGCAGTCGGTAGTGAGTACGCTATGCGTACCAAGGGGTCAGCCTCAGAGTATTTCCAGGATCTTCGGGCGAACAGAGGCCTCCTTGAACTTGTAAAAGTCTATATTGGAAGCGCCCAAATCGTTGTCGGAGCCCTAATGGCTCGTCGAGTCGGAGAACTTCTGGATCTTCATGCATCCAATTGCCTAGATGTTTCTGAGCAATGGCTTGTATTCCAAAATCGGAAAAGCACTCAGAATCTCTTCGGAATTCGTCGAGTTGAGGTCAGGCCGATTGAACCCATTGCGGTTCAAATGATTAAAACCCTTGTTCGGATGCAGAAAATCCTTAAACGGTTGGGCTACATCGATGAGCTCATGGAACTCTTCAGCTCTCCCGCGATGCATGGTGATCTATCACTCAGCGGTAAAGACGGGTACAACTACAATCAGAATCTCGATTTTTTTTGTGATTATTTCGAAACCGAGATCAACGATGACGGCAAGCGCTTCTATATTCGCCAGCATCAACTAAGGCGTTTTTTCGCGATGCTATTCTTTTATTCCAGCAGTTTCGGCGGCCTCGAAACCTTGCAGTGGATGCTTGGGCACACTGACGTCCAACATGTTTGGAATTACATTACCGAAGCAATGGACGGAGCCACTCTTGCAGGCGCCAAAGTTCAGTATGTGGCTGAGGCTTTACACAGTGGCGATATTGAAAGCTACGAGAGCCTTGCTGCATTAGTCACCGCTCGCTATGGCACTGAGAACTTTACGCTCGCCGATACAAATGAGCTGGAAGACTATCTCGCAGACTTGATGGAAGAAGGTGCAATCACCATTGAGCCTGAATTTTTCGAAGATGACGACGGTCAACGCTTCAAAGTAATCGCAAAAGTCACAGGGGTTGACGCATGAAAAAGGTTGATGCTCGCGTGGAGCGAAACACCTTGGCACTCAACACACTTATGGAGTTTCTTCATCAAGTCCATAATTCACCGGATAGTTTCAAGGATCACATAGAACTTACCCAGGCCCTCAAGAGCCAGGTGGCGACGGCGGGCCTGGAAATCAGCTTCCAGGTAGGAGAGGCGGCCAAGATGACGTCGCCCATGAGCTTAAATACGCTCAAGAGGTATGCCGAGCGGAACATCCCGACAGGGTTCGATGGGTTTAACAGGCTTCGCGTCTCGGCTTTGGAGGCAGTGGAAGCTGCCAAGCGTAGGGCGGAGCGTTCCAATAAACGGACTAAGGTAGGACTCACCCTGCGCGCGGAGGAGCTGGAGTACAAGCTCTCTGCGCTGCAAAAGACGAACATGGTGTTGCTGCAGGCTCTTAATCGCGCTCTTGATGACATCAAAAGTGTTCGAGACGCATCCAGCACGGGCGTAAGGGCGCTACGTGCTACGGAGGCAATCAAGGCGCTATCAGCAATCACGTCGCTCAATGCCCCGCCGTTTAACAGGCTTACAAATTCAGATGAGAAAGTCATCAACCTTGACGAGTATCGATGATGAACAAGGCAACCTCTCATCAGCTTTACTCGCTCATTGATGAACTGACACTTTTCTCACACATGGCGCTGGGAAGAATCGAAACCAATACCTTTAACGGCATCCCGTTTGTGACTTGGCCTGACGGGTCGCCATGTATTCCTGCGAATCTCTACATACTCTCTCTGCTTGAGCGTGCAGGACGTGGTGGTAACCGGGGTCTGTCTACCCGAGGTTCTAAGGGCGGTTCACTTGGAGAATATGCTTCTAAAATCGGGCAATTAATCCGCTACTGCTATTACAAAAACATAGACCTCATTCACCTAACGGACTCAACCTTCACGACTTTTATTGACTCATTGAGAGACGAGAAGTCCCCTATCTACCCAACCTCCAGGAAAAAGTCAGAACCTACCATTCTAGCGATTGGTCGCCTTTGTCTAGACTTCTTGGAGTTTGTGGGGCGACTCAATGGAAACCCGGAGTTCGTGTCCAAGGGTGGTACGATTCGAATAACCCATGAGACTTTCACCATTACGTCCCGAAATGGTCGAAGCATTAAGAAAAGCTATATTCACCATCATTCTCTTAGCCTTGGGGGGCGGACGCGAAGCGTATTCCCCATTACTGATGTCAACATCAAGAAACTAACCGATGCTGTTGATACACTGCCTAGTTCTCGGTTCGTTAACATAAGGCGGAAGATTATGCTTCTGCTGATGGAGCACACGGGTGCACGACGAGGGGAAATTTCAAGAATTCGAGTCGAGGACATCCTGAATGCATTCCACTCGGATGAGCCAATGCTTCGTCTGGAGACCTGGAAACAAGGAGCTTCAAGCGAACGGTTGATTCCGATTCATAAGATGATCCTCAGCGATATCATCCCCTTCATCGATCTGCATCGCAGGAAGGTTGCCAAGAAATTCAAGAAGGGTAAAAACGAAGGTTTTTTGTTTATAGGTGAAACAACAGGTGAAGTTCTTTTACCGGATACGATCACCTCTGAGGTCACAGCGCTCAAAATGGCAGCAGGCATTAAAGAGAAGATATCTCCACACATGTTCAGGCACGCATTCATCACTAAGAAATTCGTGAGAATGATCAAAGAACATGAGATATCAAACTCCGATGAATTCCGGCGAGCGCTTCTCGATGTCAAAGGCTTTATCGCGGAAGTCATGATGTGGACAGGACATAAATCGCCGGAGTCAGTAGAGCGCTACATTCATCTTGCCTTCAAGGAGATTGCAGGTTATTCCGCAACGGTTACTTCGGTGCATCTCACAAGTGCCATGGAGCTGTTTGATCGTAAACAGGAGCAACTTGTACAGCGATTAAAAACTGATTTGACCGTTGAGGAATATGAGGCAGAGCTGCTGGAGCTGAAGCGCTTGAGAGATGAGGACTTTGAGATTGCGCGCAAGCTCACTCCGTCCTCCTGACCCAGCGATTTACCTGGTACTCCCCGCTTGGATTGATGAGCCGTTAGGCCATGCGATTCTTGGCTTGCTCCCTCCGGGGGGGTGGGGGACGGCTCTCGTGAACCAAACCCCAGCTGCGCCTGTCTTTGTCCCTGCGGGCTTCCATCCTCAAGCCGCTCGCCCTCCGTGGGCCGGCGCGCTACGCTTGCGGTCGTGCCCGATAGCTGCTCGTCCCTGTGGTGAGCGGTTGAAAACCGCAGATTTCGCGCCAACCAGTTACTCCCGCTCTACCATCCAGGTCTCACTCCTAGGCGTGATTGTTAATTATCTTTAAGGCGTTGAGATAGATGGACATCCACCATCATAAATAGGGAGTGTACCAATCCTAATATGAAATATATTGATAACCAGAAAGTAAACCAAGAACCGGCAATGAGCAAAACACCATTTGGGAATACCTTTTGCATAACGCCGACGACAATTGCAGCAATCAGCATAATCAGTGGCAGCGCCATTTCAGCATTTAACAGCAATACCGACCCTGGAATACTAGGCTTCCCGGAGCCCTGAAATGTTGCTTGCAGATCCTTAACCAACGACCTGTCTAGTGCAAAAACTAATGCATACACACCGATACCAAAACCCAGAAGATTCGGAAGGATACCCGTCGCAAGATCACCTGGCATCACGGTAACCGTATAGTCAAGTCGTATACAGTGTGACAGGAACATGTTAGGAATACTCGGCGTTAGGAATGCGGTCAACACAACCGAGACAAGTACACCCGCAAAATATGCCTTGAGCCAAGCCCAAACACTTGCGAACCGGTTATCTGCGTCAAAATCGCCATGAAAGGCGTACGCGTTCATTATCTTAATGACCACGCCGACTACAGGTATCTTGACTAGGAATCTATATATCATCCCCTTCTCCTTCAGCAGCCCGGCCTAGCTGACGCAAAGCCTGCATTATCCGCAATCTAATTTGGGCAGGCTGCTCATTCTTCTTCGCTCTCACCTGAATCTTTAAAGGATACTTGGATGATGTATATCGATGCAGCCGCCCCCCAGCCTCCAAAATATAGGACAAGGATGTTTTACCGTAATGCACCGAAGCCTCTACCATTTCCTTCAAGAAGTCTGGCAACGAAGGCATTGCAGAGTCTTTAGATTCAGTTGATGCTTCGACCCTTAGGTGATGTACGTTTTTATTTTTCAGCTCTTGAAGTTGCTTACCTAGACGGTGACCATTAGGGAAGGTTAGGGTCGTACTAACAGCCTTGAAGCCCTCCGCGTTCCTCAGAACGCTCTCAAGCTCTGTCGGATCGGACACCAAGTTTATTTTCAGGACGTGCCTAGGGAAAACTTCGAGAGCAAATTTTGAAAAGATTTCCTCTAGCGCTTCGTTGCAGACTGAAGGCTTAGGTAGGCGTCCACCCGACTCTGAAATTGCCATCCTGTGACTTTCGTAGTCAAATACATAGTCGAATGAAACCCGATTGGCGACAGGGAACGTTCCTTTGGCGGCTTGGAAAAGGGTCGTATTGGAATACAAATCCTCTACCGAATCGCTTTTGTGATACTTGATCCATTCACCATACGCAATCACATCATCACATATAGTGCTCCGTGGCGCGAAGTACGTATCCGACGCTAAGACATAGGACATATCTGTAAGCTTTTTCTTTTTAAATGCCTGTACGGTTCTTTCATGCAAAGCTTCAAAAAGCTTCTTATACCCTTCAACACCAACCTCTTTAGTGCTTTTGGTGTTAGCAGGCAGCAACTGAATATTATAAACGATGAAAGAAGCCATACTCTCGTCCTTGTCAGTGATTTCATAGTGCCATCCTAACAGAGCGCCTTAGCCTGGCCAAGGCCGCTCCAAACCAACGCATGTCATTGTAGCCGCCCTCCATGAGCAAAGGATCGGACGACGACGGCTCTCCCTTATCACACTGCTCCTCAGGTCTAGCACCCTCCTTGCAGATTACTGCAAGCCAACCAATACCAAAGGCAGAGCGTCTTCACTATCGAATTACCCCTAGTCATAGTGCCCAATGTGCCCATCGGGCCGGACAGGTGGGCTGCAGCTCAAACTCAAAAATATGGCATTATGCCACCTCGTGAATCTGTCGATACTTAATGGAGTGAGATGTGGATAAGGAACTTTTCCGTCACATGTTTGAAGATGAAGTTAAAGCCAAATTCGGTGATGACGCCTCATTTGCTTCGTATGAATACGTTCACCACCGCAAATTTCGAGAGCTTCGGGTGGGCGGGAGAATGCTGGGAAGCCGCCCTGAGAGCGTAAGCCAGCTATACGTTATTGTTAACGACCTGATAACTGATAAAGAAAGAGAAATAATATTTCCCGGAGCTTTTGACCTTGGGAATTTCAAGCAGCTTCCCGAGAGTATCCAAACTTACAAGGAACTTGAAGATGAAATCCGTAGCGAAAGCAAGATCGAGGCCCACGACAGGCTAAAAAAAATAAAGTCAATGGCCTTGCCTATCCTCGGCAGAAGTTTTTCCGAGTTCTTCTCGGAGGACAAGACAAAAACACTCAAAGTGCTTAAGACGCTGTACCGATTCCAGACCGAGCATAACAAGATCTTCACTCTTCTAGCACCTCCAAGAATCAGTAAGAAGCCGTCTTATGAAATACGTGACTGCTATGGAATCGAAGGTGCCACGGAAGAAGTTTTGCTAATATCCGACCTCAAAAGCCATGCTAGTTTCGAGATACCGCGTGAGCGAATTGCCTCCATTAACGACACGTATGGGAGGATGCGAGGCCTGCTGGACAACGTAGACTGGAAGCTTTCTCAGGAAGCCAGTTTGGAGTGTGGAGGAAATTTGCAGCGGTTCATGCACGTCATCAACCACTTGGCAACCCGTATACAGGGTGTACTGCATGTCGAGGATCAAGAGCCCGTTCGGCTGCCAATAGATGAACAGCTATATACCTACTTGATCAGGATGGAGCTTGACCATCACACAGAAGGCAATCTACAGCTCCTCAATAAAATTACAGAGCACGAGCCTCCTTTTGGCGAAGCACGGTGCTTGATTGCTGAGTTGGCACACTACATAAAGCTTCCACTCTCCACACCTCAGCATATGTTGATCGATGCAGAAACCTGTGAATCTCAGTTCAGAGACAACGCAGATAAGTTCAAGTGGTTCTATTCCAACCTTCTAGACCGAGAGATCGATAACGACATATTCGAAAAAGCCCTACCGCTATTTGGTAAGCTTTGCAAAGTTCTCAACTTCGCTGAATTCAAGAAAGACATCAGCATGGCCTTGGCCCTCGGAGCTATGGCTTTGGTGTTGTCCGAACTTCAGAAGAGCATCCCTTACAAGCCCTACTGGTATGGGAGGGGCAATATTTCTGGGGGGCTGCAAGAATATCTGAAAGCTGTTCGGTTTGAGCATTGGAACCTTGATACTCCCGAGGGATCCCATCGCTATTGGACAGGACGAGCTGATTACTTCTCCTACGCCATGCTTGGCCAAGGAGATGTGTTCAAGGGCCGCGTACATTTGAGCAACACGATCAATCAGTCATTCATAAAAATTCTTGATACCCAAGATCTGGAGCTCATTGAGAAAAAGCTTGCGCTTTTCGAAGCGACCTTCGGCAGTGTCGAGCAGGAAACGCAGGAAAAGAACCCGCCTGAGTTGCCTCAGGCGGGTGGCTGGTTAAGGATTGTGACGGTCGTAATAGTCTAGTACCGCAAGGCCCGCTCGGAGCACTCGAGATACATCAACCACCAGACGCCAAACAGATCGAATGAAGCTCTTCATTCTGCTCACCGTTTACTCGGCGTTCACCCTGCACAACCGTCGCTGCCATGTACAGGATCGCTGTCATCCAAGGACGACACTTCGAACGCAGTGGCCTCCAGGCCGACGCCGGAACTCCTTCCGGGGCTTCCCCAAACCCACGGGGAAGGCGAACGGTGTGGGTCGCTCAGAACCCTACCGTCCAAGCGGTGAACCGCAGCTGCACATCCCTGCGCAATTGGACGGTGAAATGTGCCCCCACAGCTTTCACCGGACAGGCCATGCGAGATGGCGTCCGTCTGGATGCGATTCTGAAGACTAACCACAAAGGCCTATAGGGGGACTAAAATAAATCCATATAGATCAATTAGTTAAGAATAAAACCACCCACCAGGAAGCTGACGACTATCGAGCTGAATACCAGCGCTGGTGACACTGCGAGACCTCACACGCAGGCGCCTGGAGCATGCAACACGACTACAGCCCAGTGCCCGAAGATGTTCAATTCCTAGCTGTAGGGGGTGCAGGTGAACGTAATGCCACCCACATCTTTCGGGAGCGTCGGAAGCTGCCCTTCCATCCAGTTAGCATCAAGGCTGACCCTCAACCCGATTTTGATGATGCCGTAATGGGAATCCAAGGCGGTCAAGCCATTGTCATGTGCCCGTCAGTAGGACTGGCATCTCGGGTTCCAGCTTGACCTGCTGCAGGGCAAATTACACACTCGTGGCTCCCCCTTCTGCTGTGATGGAAAACATGCTTCGACTGGTTGGCAGCTCCCTCGATATCACATCAGCCATCAACGACTTCAGGCTGTCCTACCACCAGGACTTCTCAAACGTGCAATCGTTTGCATATCGATATCTCAATGCGCCGTCGGGCCGCGCAAATGCAGCACTACTCGCCCAGGCGTTATCGATAGCGTTACGCAACTGGGGCGCTTGCAGACGGAGAAGCCCAATTCTTCGCCCCGTCCCGCAAATCGTAAGTGCTCTGAAGGACAAGCGGCTTCATGAGCGCCTACTCAAACTGAGCCAGCAAAGCCTTGCGGCATTCAGCCTCAATCTGCAGGAGCATCGTCTCCTGAACAGCGATGCACCACTCAATGATGTTGGAGCCTTCGACCAGGAAATTCTGGGGATCCTGAATACGCTGGCGGATGTGCTGTTTTTCAACAACACCAGCATCACTTATCCCATGAAAGCCCTGCTTCTCATCACCGGGCTGATTCCTGCACTGGATAGCCAGGTAAGGGGTGGGCTAGCTCGAGCGGGGAAAGCGGGCTTCACGGGACAGCAACTCCTGCCGAGGAACGTACAGCAAGCAGCAGGCCGTCGAATCTGCGAGCTACCGTTTTATCTGGGGCACTGCTGGAACCTAAACCGGGAAGTATTCGAGGAGGGGATTCTGACGAGCAACCACAAGGGACTAGAAGACACCCCAGGCCGGGTTTTCGACATCCTGCTGTTCATGCAGAACCAAGCTAGCCGGAATCAAATCCTCGCCCTTTAAATGGAGCGTGAATGGCCATAACAGCCATGCCTTCCACTACTCCAATTAAGACTGAAGGGTTGGGTAGTCGGTGTTCCACCTGCGGTCAGCTTCATTGAGTGGGCATCAGTAATGTTCAAGACCACCGGCACCCTAGTCGGCAATTGAAGGATGTTCAGCATGTTGTCCCGTACAGTGGCAGCAATTGTCACTGGTTGCCGCAATCCATCCCTCATCCCAATGTACCCAAATAGGGCCATTAAGCCTAAAAATGATGGTTAATGTGCCTTATTGGGGACATTAAATATGTATCTCAGAGCAACATACCACTAGCGCTCGATTCTAGGAGGGAAGTAGATTCTCTGATTCGCTGGCCTCATGGCGAGCCCAGCGCAAGGTAGCTATCGACATGAATTGCCTAATCGCCAGAGCTCCCCGTTCATTTCTGGCTTTCGACCCTGGCAGGGTCAGCGCTGCCTCTACTTTGGCACGACTCGCTTCGTACATTGCAAATGCGTTGAACTCAGAATCAAGCAGCACTAAGAGCACAATATCGAAGGGCTGTCGTAGATCAATTGCGCCCATACGGCCCGTAATCTTTAGCGGGTTCAGGATACAGCGGCCCTTGATCTGGATTCTCGCGACGCCATCTTCCAGCGTCTCTGTAGCGTCGTAACCTGCCTGCCTTGCAGGATGTAGTAACAGGCCGAGTCGAGTAGCAGCTTCGTACTCTGCGACCTCGCCTGTCACGCCCAGCGGCTTGCCGGTCAAGCGATAGTATCTACGCGCAAGTACCTTGGCTTCTTTCAAGATCTCTAGGATTTCATCCTGGATCAATGCAGCCTGCTGAGGTTCGTTGCCATGACCGAGTTCAGTCATCTGCAAACGCCTCGAGCGCAGTGAGCAGCTTGGCAAGCTCAGCCAGGTTGGCTGCCGTCACGATGTCATATTCTCCTCGACTACTCAGCCGATATACCTCTCGAGCCTTTTTGACCCGTTCCAGTAGAGGAACAACAATGCCTGACGCTCTTTCAAGAAATTCGTTAATGTCTGCCCGTGTTTGAGGGATCTTGTAGCCTTTGGCCGCGCTTGTGATGATCACGTCCGAATCGCGAAGCTTGGCGATGCCGCTGGAGCGGATCCTCTGGTCGTTGATATCTCCGAAGCCGCTATCTTTTAGGTGGCCGACTATTTCTGCGGTTGGCACGTAGTCTTTGGTGACGAATTCGCTCTGAAATCTCAAGAACCGCAATATGCTCAGCTGCAGGCGCTCATCCTCATTTGGATGCTCACCAGCCCGTTCGCTAAAAAGGTCAGCCTGGCGGAGAGCTTCTTGATGTACCTGGTAGTCAGCGTACCCAAATTCATCCGTCGGCGGCGGCAGAAGAGACTGGTACTTGGATGGCCACTCAAGCATTCCAAGGGTCAGGCTTCGTAGAATCTTTTTGTAGGCAAGAACTGCTTCTTCCGATGCTTTGTCTTCGTAGATCTGAGCGACTGAGCCAGCAAAAAAATCTGCAACCTGAACCAAGACGTTGTCCTTACTGGCCATCGTCTGGAAGGCATCTTTATCGCCAAATAGGTCATCGACGAACCGTTCTGAAACGTAGCTTTTGAGGCTCTCCTGAAATTCCTGGCCACCATGCTCGTCTACGATCATCTGGAGGTCGGGGTATGCGCGGAACAAACGTTCATAGAGCAACCCATTCACATATTTTATGAATGAGGTCTTGAAACGAAGGCCACCGTCTTTGCGAATTTGGGACTTATCAACGACGGTGAAATAGAGCCTGAATGGCAGATCGGCTAGCTCGTTTAGGATCCGGGCACGGCGATCTGAATCCTTGGGCTTAAGATTGCTGGATTTGATCTCGCCTGTTTGAAAATGACGCGTGCGGAGTGCTTCAGCTTGGGCATAAGCAGCTTCCAGGTCTTTCTCTGCCACCAGAATGGAGCACACGATGAAAAAGCCAGAGCTTCCTCCCTTTGACGTATCAAGGTCGGAATTCCCGGACTCATCCACGAAGGCATATGTTCTGTCCATGATCTTGCTCCATCAACAACTTACTGAGCGCGGTGGGTCGCCCAATGGCAAGGTGGCGAAATTAGTTCGTCGCAGTGGTACTACCTGGAGCGGGGCCTTCGCTGAACGTGTAGTTGATGACCACGTCATTTCGGATCAAGACGTCGAGAGTTTTCTGGGTGCCCGTAGTCGTCACCTTCATGGTGACCACGTAGCTTTGGGCATGGGCTGAGCCATTGGTGTAGGTGTAGATCCACTTTTCGTCAGTCTCGCTGACAGCACTCTTGGCGTAGGGCTCACCAAACAGGGACTTCAACTCAGTAGTCGTCGTTTTGCCTTTGGTGATGCTAGCTACACTGGCCGACGGAAAGTCTCGTCCTGCGGTGTAGTGGGACGTAGCGCAACCGCCAAGTGCGACACAGATCCCCATGACTGCGATGAGCTTCTTCATATCTATCCTTGATCGTAGAAAGATCCGAATCTAGCTGGCATCGAGGCCAAAAGCCATCAGCGATATTGTTCAGCGGGTTTCATATTCTCACAGCAAGCAGAACTCCTCTCAGATGCTCGCTGCGGGGTGAGCATTGGCTTGTATCCGTGTCAGGGCTTCTTGGCTATGACCAGCAGCCCCGCCACGATCAGGCCCGCGCCGGCAATCATGCGCAATGTGATGACCTCTCGAAGCACTAGGGCTGCGAGCAGCATGGCAACGACCACGCTACCTTTATCGATCAGTGCAACCGTGGCGACATCCCCTACTTTCAGTGCCTTGTAGTAGAAGATCCACGACAAGGCAGTGGTAACGCCAGACAGTCCCAGCCAATACAGATTTCGGCTTGTGATGTTGGCCACTTCCTGTGTCGGAACAGCCCAGGCCGCGAATACGAGTACAAAGGCACACACGAACAGGGTGCGAACGGTTGGGTAAAGAAAATCACCAGAAAACCTTTCATTTTCATCTCCTCAACGCGTGCCGATCATCTGATAGGACAGAAGCCCGGCAGCCGTCATCGCCAGCGAGCCCACGACGTGCAATGAAACCGAACCGAGTGCCCACAGCAGCCTGCCTTCCTGGATCAGGGCAACTGTTTCTGCCGAAAACGTGGAAAAGGTTGTAAGCCCGCCACAGAAACCCGTGATGATCAGCAGACGCCACTCAGGACTCAGGGTGGGAGATGCGGCCAAAAACGCGATGGCTAGGCCAATGATGTAGCCCCCAACCATGTTTGCAACCACTGTGCCTGGGGGAATCGTAGGGAACAGAGCGTTTAGCTTCATGCCCAAGAGCCAGCGCAACCAGGCACCAAGTGATGAGCCAATGGCGATAACTACAAGTGATTTCAGCATGGCGGGCTCACCTCGTCAGACCTAGGCCAAACAGGTAGCAGGTAAGCGCAACAAGGGAGTGGCGACTGGGGTAGTAGGATCATAATCCTGTCCTAGATTGGGGACAGGAAGCGGATACACCTACGCACCCTGTCCAGGGTTCACGTAGGCATCATCAGCACAGATGCGGTTTAAGGAGGAATGCCATCTCCTGTTCTGATCCTATAGCAACAGCGCCAATGGCATCAAGAGCAGCTGCATGCAAGCGATCTGAAGGCCCTTTAGGCTAGGCAAGATGTTTGATCAATGATCCATGTACGGGCCGACCCTTTGCACGACGAGGTCATTTGGCGCGTTTACATGGATTTAACCGATACCACATCCACATACTTGTACTTTTTCCTAGCAGCCTTCACAGCCTCTTGCTCAGCGAGCAACGAGCTCAACGTGTCGGCCTCGTGGATAAACTCATGCATCTTCCCTTCGAATTCGTTTCCGACGCGTAGCGTAACCTTGAGCCTTGGCGTAAAGGCTTTCGTCGCTTTCTTCTTGGCTATTGGAGCCTCTGCTGGCTTTGTTAAAACGACCTCTGGCACAGGCTCCTCCACTAGCGGAGTAGAAACTTGCTCCTCTGGCTGAGGCGTACCAAAAAGGGCACGACGCATTTCTTCTTCAGTTAAATCAGAGTTCATAGAACATCTCAAAGGGACGCATTTCGCTGGGCAAGTTTTAATAGGATTGTTGCTGACTGGTATTCGTGGAGCCTGTGCGGACGTCAAATCCCCAGTTCGATTTCAAGACAAGAGCCTCGTAAGGCTTGCGAAAGCTTCACCTTTGGCAGCAGTGTAATGAGCCCATCAACTAAGTTGCTAGCGTGACGAGCGTACAGCGTGACTGTGCCTGCATCAGGCGTTCGACTTGGCACGATGGCACCTACCCGCTGCTGGGCAATTTTCAGTATGCTCAAGACGTCCTGACTCACCTCATTGGTGGACAGGTGTTCAACCAATGGTCTGGGTGGAGGGGCGGCGCGGCTCCACATTTCTATGACCGCTTGGAGGAGTCCGTCTGAGCCAAAATGCTCGAGGGCCATTTCCCATAGCTGCCCCTCCTGCGCCATATTCAAGCGAGCCCTAGTCATTACGGAGTTCTAACAAGGTGAGGGTCTTTCTTGATTGCGAGTTTACCAAGCTCTCAGCGGCTGCGAAGCTGATATCACTCGCATTGGTGGCTGAGGATGGGCGCGAATTCTACGTGGAATTACTCGATGCTTGGAAAGAAGAAGACTGCAGTGATTTCGTAAAGGAAATCGTGCTTCCGCAGCTGTGGGGCGGTAGCTGTGTACGACCAACCATTGAGGCAAGGTCAGCGCTGCTCGAGTTCCTAGCGTCGTTTGACGAAGTTCTGGTGATTGTCACAGACGCTCCACAGTACGATTGGGAGCTTTTCACCGAACTTGCATATGACAATGGTAAGTGGCCAAGGAACGTTCGGAATTACCCCACCGACGCAACCACACTAGATGCCTCAAGTGACGGGGTTCCGCTTCCGCATCACGCTCTCCTTGATGCCCGTATCATCGCCAGCATGTTCACCTAAAGCAATCCGAAGAAAGGGCTACCCTGAGAAGGCGTATGGATCAGTATTCTATATTGGCCAATCAGGTGGAGCTAAGTATGAACTGGAACGCCCGCACGTAGGAGCCACTCGCGGAGTTGAGCTGTGGTGACAACCCTGAAGGCTCTTTCCACTACCCCAAGCCCGAATCTGGTCGCTTTTTTAGGGATGCCGATAGTGAAACTGTCCACGACGCCCCATGCGTCGATTCTGTGTCGCGGAAGTTCTGCAAAAAACCTCGTCTACCGAGCTCAAAGTCCGGCAGCCTCAGCTGCCGCAGAAAAAGCGCCTATCAGATTGTAGGCAATCGCACATACAATCATTTTAGGCAGCATAGAAGCCGCTTGAATGTGTTCGGCATGGAGAATCGTGATGTCTGCAAATAAGCGGCAGCAGTTTGAGCTTGGCAAAATCCTTCAGAACGCCATTTTCTCAATACAACTAGGGATTGAAGACTACGCGATCAGTACAGCACCAGGCGGAGACACGACCAGAGCCATTTCATCATCGCGCAACCTATTCGCCGGTGTGATTTTGCTGTTCAAATACAAGCTTGCGTCCCTCGCGAAAACTCCGGAGGAGGCCGAGCAGCTCCTTTATGAGCCTAAAGTCATACTCCCTTACTTGACTGAGGAAGGCGGGATCGAATGGCGTCCCATTTTCGAACAGAAAAATCCTCGCTCAATCGATACCGACGCGATCCACGCTCGACTAGATAGTTTAAATGTAGAGCATGATTGGGAGGTGGTTAAAACGCTGAGGGACTGCCGCAATAACCTCGAGCATCTCCATCCTACGCACCAAACAAGTGAAATACAAAAATTCCTAGCAGCTCTTTTCCCACTTCTTCAGAACTTCATAAGTAGCGAATTATTCGACAGCCCAGGCGCACTTTTAGGAAAAGCCTGGGAAACTATGCTCCAAACACACGACTTCTTCGAAAAAAACAGACTGAGGGCACGAGCTGAATGGAAAAAAATAGGTTTGCCTGCCAACGCCCTGAAACTTCTTAAAGGCTGCCAGTGCGGGAGTTGTGGGTCTCCTCTTCTGCAGCCTTTTGAAGAAGATGCTGCAGCGAGTCTTCCTGTTGATACGCCTGAATTCAGGTATGAGTGCTTAGTCTGTCATCACCGGGCCGGTATGCTCGCCGTGTTGGAAGCGGAATTCCTGCTCAAATATGAATCTGCCTTTGATACAGAGCAGGTTGTAGAGGAGTGTCCTGTATGTTTCGTTCACATGTTCCACACCCATCATGATATTTGCCATTGGTGTGAAACCAAAACTGAATATAAGCGGTGTGAGCACTGCCATACTATTCTTGAGTCTCATGAGGCCGAGCACGGAACATCGTGTGAGCGATGCGACCAATATCAATGGATGTTTGACCAGCATGATTCTACCGCCCGCTAATAATTAAGTTTCTTATTTTACCCATGGAGAAATCTATGTCTTTTGAGTTATCGAAGATTGACTGGAATGCCATAAGCGCTATATCTACATTTCTGGCAGTTCTAGTCGCCCTGTTCTATCAACCATTTTTAAACAGGCGCAAGGTTGTCCTCGACACCAAACTAAGAACAGAAAATGGAAATATACATTTAATCTATCTCTGCATAACTAACAAAGGCGAAAAGCCAATATGGATAGTTTCGGGCGGACTGCTTTTTGAAGACGGTGAAAAAAAGGTTGTTAAGTTTATGGATGGCGATACATTTCCAAAGAAACTGGAGCCATCTGAATTCATTATCTGTCCAACTCCTATCATGGAGTACAATTACAAAATAAAAGACTTATTTACAAAAGATTCGCTTGGAAAATTTTGGTACTTGAAGAGGAAGCAGAGAAAGGAACTAGATAAAAATATCCGAATCTGCAAAGATCATAACCCTCCTCTGGTTCGCAGCAAACCCGCCGAATACGTAGAAAGGCCGAAACCAAAAAGCAAATCTTGATTTTGACTTTCTCTTGCCCTGCTGATGAAGAAAAAGCACCATAAAATCTGCACCTAAGTGCCGCTAGCGGGACTATAGATCGAGTGACGCGGCACAAGCTTTGAAGAAGTCACTCCTGTGAAGGAGCCGTTGTTTTCAGATATCTACGTACAGTGGCTTCAGAGAGTTCTAACGCGTCCGCAATCTCGACAACAGGCACTCCTTCTTTCCTCAGTCGTTGAGCCTCTATAGTCTTATGTGCCGCCCCAGATCTGGAGGGTCTACCAGGAAACAACTTCCCAGTCCGTGCTAACGACTCAATCTCGATATCAATGCCGTCCTTTCTGATCCTGTTCAATTGCCTCGAAACACGTCTTAGACCCTCTCCAAACGGCTCGCTCGCCTGCAAGGAGGTCGCCATGAGAATCAACGCAGCGGCATCAAGCTCCAAGATGGATGCCAGTCTTACCAGCATATCAATGGTGATGCTTACTTCTCCCCGCTCAATCCGACTGAGATGGGATCGGTCAATGCTGTTCAAGTCCTCCTGAGACAGACCTTGTCCTCTGCGCACTGCTCGTACCACCACAGCTAGCGCTTCTGCTGCCTCCATCGATTTCCCTCCAGCAAATCGAGGATAAGGCCACATTGCGCTCCGTCATAACACGCCTTATCATCCTCATTATGACTGGTTTGAATTCTCGGCATGATTTCGATGCCGGCGCGTCCTCAGGCAGAGCTGCGCAAAGGGTGCACTGGATCGGGAAATTCAGGCCAAGACGAGCGACAAGTCCAGAGATTGAATTGTCAATTTCCTGGTTATTAATGAAAAAGGAAGCCGTATGGCTAGCATCGAAGAACCCGATTTCATGAAAGGGCCACGTACACCACTGGAAGGCCTGTCGAGCAGCTCTGATGCACGAGCGCTGGCGAACCAACGTTTTCCCAAAAAGCCTTACTGCTTGGTTCGAGACTGGACAATATTTCGCATTGAAGTCACCCGCGACGAACTCTTCAAATGCCATGCAGCGGGCCAGCTCCCGATGATCCTGTTTGCTCACAATGTGGCAGAGGACAGCCAAGGTCGTTTCGAACGCGGCGATTGGGTTCGTTCAAGCATGTGCACCGGTCTCCACGACGGTGTTGCGTTCGAGACCAGAAACTCTGTTTACGTATTGATTGGCCCTGGTCATGAACAGCTCGCGAGCCTGAAAGACGTATTCTCCCTCTTCTAACCTGCGCTCTATATCGGAGCCCCTTCAGGCCAAGGACATAAGATGTTTAGAACACACGACGCCGACATGCTGGGCCTACCGGGCATGTTCGGTGAGGGTCAGTACCAATGGCATCAGGTATCCAAAGTGCTTCGTAATCACTGGTATCACGTAACTGTCCAGGCCATGTACGAGGACAGAATTTCAGAGGCGATTCTGATGATCGACAGCGAACCACGGCTTCAGCAACTGCTGATTGCCCAGGACGCGGAAACGATCATCACAGAGGTGCAAGTAGTCACACCTGCCCACATGAATGGCACGGGAGTTTGGCGCATGGAGAAACTGACCAAAGTGACGCTTGGTGAAGACCAAAACGAGTGTGTTGTGTGTCTGCTGGAGGTGGAGACCGGCTCCAAATACCACAGCTCTCACCAACCTGGCTTCAACACTGATGTGCTGAGCAACCTTCGTCCGATCTATCACGCGAACATGATTCGTACAGCCTGAGATTTTCCAAGAATCCTGCACGATACCAGCACAGATGGTTCGGTGAAGATTTCCTGGTAACGCCATACGGGCTGCGAAAGGAGTGCAATTTTGCTGAATACTTTGGATGTAGATTTTCATGGAAAACGAACATACAGATTTCGATCTCGCACGAATCCTAAAAGCACAAGCGCAAGGCTTCGACAAACCTATAACAGCCTATCTCTGCGGAGTATCCATAAAGGCTCGTGCTGGATTAGGCGTCGTATTTGGTCACAACCGTAAAGACCAATATGGACGGTTCGGCGACGGACATCTGATGCGGACTTCTGACATCATTGAGGCGGAGCGCGAGGGCCGTTTTTGGGTACTGACCACAGTGAACTCGCGGTACGTAATCGCGACCTTCCAGCGCGACAATGGACGTGCGAGCCTGCGTGAATTTCTGCGCCTTTCACAGGGACAGCACCATTTCACGCCACGGATTCTACAGTAACCGTCTGTTCGTTTTTGCAGTGAGCGAAGTCTCCTGAAAACCTCGAGGTATCGTTATGATCGTGAAAGCGGGGGAAGTCGCCTGAATAGAATCAGGTGTTTTTGAGCAGTACGACCGCGCAGGGCCGTTTGTCGCGACGCACGACTTCGACTTGGATTTATTCGTTGAAAGGATCATGCCGCCGACGGCGCAACGATGGGAGGTATCTGATTTGATGAGGGACATCCCAAGACAGCTTCTGGAGCAAGGCTTCATTACCAAAATGCCTTGTAGGAAGATTTACCTGGGGGGCTTGGAATGAGTTCGAAATTAGAGAAGAGCAAGACGATATCTGATGTTGATCGCCATTACCTAGGCGTTCAAGAGTTGTACCAACGTTTGAATTTTCTCAGAATCATCAGGACAGGGTTAAACAGGCAACCAATTTTTCGGCAGCAGCTCGTTAATGTCACTGGTGCGCTGTCTAGGCAGGCTCGTGAAAACCTCCTTCAGGTATCCTGCCTCCAGAAAGACGCTGATCGTTAAGCAAGTGGTGTTGGGCGGACGCTTACGGAGTTTCGCCCCATTCGGGGCGGCAAAGACCTAGTGCAACTTCTGTCGAATGCGAAAATCTCAGCTTTCCAGTTCTTACCGCAGCCGAGCTGAGAAGACGCAATTGAAGTGTTCAGAGGCTGAACTTATGACCGCAATCTTTGTTAAGGCATTTGTAATTGTCGAGGACATTTTCATCGATTGCCTCACCAGCCTTGGCACCTACTGCGGCTCCTGCAGCTCCGCCAAACAGGGCACCTAATATGCCTCCAGCAATAGCCCCAATGGCAGCTCCAGCCGAAATTCCCACTGGGCCGGCAAACGCGCCTACGACAGCGCCCGCTTCCCCGCCAGCCGCTGCTCCAGCTGCACCGCCTGCGTAGCCTGCAACCCCACCAGCGACAGCACCGGTAGCGCCACCTACGCGTTTCCCGTAATTAAGTTTGTCGACATTCGTCTCGTGACACTTCGGACACGTCATCATTCTGATATTCCTAGTGAGCTGTAAAAGGTGGACATCTGACCACTGCGGGCAGATAGCGCAGGCGTCAGATCGAGAAGCCAGAGATGTTATCGGCAGCCGGAATCGAGGCTTGAGGGCTGTACACCCACAGTTTCCGGGGCGCTACGCGGTGTACTACTGCAGGCGGCAGCGAGCATGAGTTTGATGCAGCCGGCGCCTATGAAGCAGGCATTATCCGTATGCCTACCTATGCTCGCTGATCACGCATTAGCTCTTATGGGAAAAATCAAAATTTGGCCTGAGTCGTTGGCTGCAAACTGGGCGAGTGTCCCAGGTTGACTGCGCTCCAAAGCTATTAAGTTGGACTCATAGGACAGCGCCGGGAGGATAGCTTTGCCCTGCTCCAAGAAATCCAAGATCTTCGGAAAATGGTCAGCCGGCATTTGTATCGCCATTTGCTTGTCTTTTAACAGGGATTCAACACGAGCCGCGTTGAGGGCGGGCAATTCAGTTAACAGGTCTTGTAAGGATTCCTCGGCGTATTTTGGTGCACCGACCCGCATCTGCACATGAGAGCGAAGCAGTCCAATATGGACAAGGCGCTCCTGAAAAAGGACGATAGTAGGAAGATGCTCAATGCTGCTGCCCGCTATGCTCGCATGCTTCTGAAGGATCAGCCTGCTGAGTTCGTACTCCTTCGTGATAGCTGGCAGAAGCGATTTCAGTTGATGGGTGTCTCCTTCCTCGCTGAATTGCTTGGCAGACAAAACGAGCGACCGAAACTGGGCTTCATCCAAAAATAGGGCACGATCTCGCGCCTCGCTAACGATTTCCAGAATCTGATTGATGTTGATGGACTGAGCTTGAACCTGTGCGCTCAGCTTGTTGAGTTTGCTGCACACTATCGCAAAGCCTGCGACAGAAACCGCCAGGTTTAGACCAGACAGCGCAAGGTTAGCTACCTGCAATCCTTGCAGCACATTCATGCTTTGCTGTAGGCCGCCCATCGCCGTCTGTGCAGACCCGAAGCCTTGATTGAGCAATCCTTGAAGGTATTCGATGCTTTGTTGAGCCGCTTGCTGATCACCTGGAAATTTCAGATGACCGACAATTCGGCCACCGTCAGGACTCCCAGCAACATGACGAATAACTCCGCCCCATATTTGATATATGCCGCTGCGAATGCCTTCTAGTATTTCCGGTGAGTCGGTCAAAACACGCCATACATCCGTGTTCATAGGCATGCTTCTAGGCTCCTTCGATAGTAATTATATTCAGCGTCGACTTGACGCTGGCGCATGTTTGCGATCAGAAGCACGGCGGGGACAGTTATGCGAAGCTGGCTGGTAAGTCCTGCAATTTCATTATTCAAATAGCCGGGCAGAAGCACAATCTTAAGGATTGGTACGAAAACATTATCGAAGGAGTGCTCGCCCAGAAAACGCTCCAATGGGCTTCGATCCGAGTAAACGATCCCCCGCACGATGAGATCTAGCAAGTTCGCTCTATCTTCGTTCGCGAAGTTTTTGCTTGAGCTTTTGGCAAATTTTTTAAAAGCGTGCTCGATTATTTTCTCTTCAATGTCGTAGATATCTTCATGTTTGAGAATCTTTGCGCCGAGATGTATCCCCACATCCTTCGCCACTTCTCGGTATTCAGCGCCAGTACGCCGAAACGCGTTAGCGAGCGCGTTACCACCATAGCAGCAGATTTCTTGCGCTAGCAAAGCGCCTATAGATTGGAGCTTTCCGAGTTTTTTGTTTTTTAGAATCGTGTCTTTGGATATGGTGCTCAGCGCGAGACGACCGTCCCCCCTGTCCGTGATGATGTCTGCAAGAATGTCCAGTTCTGACGATGCCGCCCGTGCGACCACGTCCGCTAACGTCCTAGTGCGCATTACAACCGATTCCATCACATCTCCCTGGTAGCTACCGTCCGGTTTGAGCCTTGCTAGGCGGCACAAGCTTATGACGAAATCCTCTCACAGCCGAACAACCTAAGCCACTGGCCGAATGCCACTGGTCAAGGTGATGTCGGTTGAGATGAGTGAAACCGCCGATGCGCAAGCGCTGCGCGGGTACCAGTAAAAAAGGCTAGGCGCTTGTACTTGGGGTGAAGGCACAATGCACCTAGCGAGCGTGCCGACCAATCCCGATTGGGGAATGAGAAGGGAGATGATGAGCCAGAGCTGTACGATACGAGTCGACCAGCTTTGGATGGTGTACTGCAGATAGCTGTTACTGAACAGGCTGCCTATTTCTCTTGGACATTCGGGCACGTGTTCTATCTCACCGAGGCCTTACTAAGCCGCAGTGTTAGGTTCAGGGGGCGGAAATGTAGCTGATTTTAATAATCCCAGCGTTCTTCAGCCAACAACGACCTATTCAACTCATCTCGATGCGCCTGCCATTGCGGCAAATACTGATCCATCAAGCTGCGAAAACGGTCATTATGGTGACGTTCAATTAGGTGCAGCAGTTCGTGGACGAGAATGTATTCCAAGCACTGGATCGGCTTTTTGGCCAGCTCCAGGTTGAGCCAGACACGGCGGGCACCGATGTTGCAGGTTCCCCACTTGGTTTTCATCTTCTTGATGCCCCAAGCGTTCGCCTCAACCCCCAAAATCGGCTGCCATTTATCAAGCAACGTGGGGATTAGCTTTTTCAACTCGGCACGGTAGAAGGCTTGCAGGAGTTCTTCGCGCCGCTCCGTGTTGGTCTCCGGGCGTACGAACAGATCCAGCGCGGCCTTGCCCCGCAAAACGACACGCATAGGCATGCTGCCTTCGACTACACGCAGACGATAACGCTGGCCCATAAAGTAATGGCTTTCGCCGCTAACCATACGTCTCTGAGATTGTCGTGGCTGGGCTTCAAACTTCGCGCGCTGGCGTTTGATCCAGCCGAGTTTGCCCACTACAGCCAAGCGCACAGCGTCGTCGCTGACGGCCAATGGGGCCGCCACGCGCACTCGGCCCAAGGGAGGATAAACGCCCAGATGCAGGTTTTTGATGTTCTTACGCACCACCTCGACGCTCAGTCCGCTGACGGTGATGCTGTGGCTGTCAGTAGTCACGTTGGCTCGTTACCAAGTCTAGAAGTTTATCCAAGGCCTGATTAGTTGCGCTTACCTGGCACTCGCCGGCAAGCTCTCCAGCTTCGTGGCTGGCAGCATCGAGCACCTCTTTAATAGCCAGGCGCACCTTGCGTATCTTGAAGGCATTGTTGCGCCAATCATCCTGACGGTTGGCCAGCACCGCGTTATCGACTGCCAACGCTAGACCGGCGTTTTTATCCAAATTGTCGTACAGCGCCTGACGCGCTCCGGTGTTCATGGTTGATGGATAGCTATTGGTACTGCTTGGGTTCTTCGCCTGTTTTGTCAGCTCAACAACCTCCTGTAGATACTGCTGGTAGCTGATGGCGTCTTCTTTGCGCTTGGCGATCAAGGCATCCAGCAACGACGACATCGTCTCGTAATACTTCGGGTTGATTGGCGACTCATCGATAATCAGTTTACGCACGTTGTTCTCGATGGTCTCTGCGACAGCCTCCTCGCTACCGCGAATTCCCTGAGGCAGCGCATCTACCGCATCAACTCCGCGCTCGACGATGAGCTGGATCAACGATAAATCGTTGAATGCGGAGATGATCTCGCTTTCTTCAGCACGGATATAGGTGTCGATCAAAAAGCGCATGTCAGGCTCATAAGCCTTGAGGTCGATGTAGTCACCGCTAGCAACCTTAACCTCGTCACGCACCTTGTTGTAATGATCAACTTCGTTTTTGATCTCGGCGATTTGCTTGGCGCTATAACCCGCCTCTTCCAGCTCGTTGGCGACAGCGGCGAAGCAGCGAATCAAGGCAGCGGTCATCTTGTACAGGTTTAGCCGGCGCGGCTCGTTTGCCTTGAGTTGTTCGGGGTTGCCCGATTCAGTCCCGCAAAAGTAGCGCAGATAAGCCGGTGTATCTCTTGGCCGATCAACCAGTTCGCACAGCGCCTTGATTGTCTCGCGCGCATTCTCTAGATCGTCACGGGCATTACTGAGACGGTCTTCCAGCAGGCCTGCAACATCTGCCTTGTCGAACCCATCCAGTGCTCCGCTTGTGTAGTCGCCGATGGAGTTTTCCAGCTGTTTGAAAAGATCTTTATAGTCGACGATGTAGCCGTATTGCTTGTCTTCACCATCGAGGCGATTGACCCGGCAAATGGCCTGAAACAGGCCGTGGTCGCGCATTTGCTTGTCGATGTATAGGTAGGTGGCTGAAGGGGCATCAAAGCCGGTCAGGAGCTTATCGACCACGATCAGCAGACGCATCTGCCCGGGCTCCTTGATGAACTTCTGCTTAACCTCTTTTTCGAACACTTCCGGATCTTTACCATCCAGCATCTGGTTGTAGATGTTGTATTTACGCAGTTTCTCGGTCAGCCCTTCGCCAGTAGCCTCGCCCTTAATGTCGGCTGGCGATGGCTTGTAGCTGGTGACTATGGCGCAGGTATCGGCCATGCCCGCCTTAGCAAATAGCTCGTAGCACTTGCAGGCCTCGAAGATGCTGCTAGTGACCAGCATCGCATTGCCTCGCCCATTCGCTAAGCGGTCGCGGGTGGCTAGGTCGAGCATGATGTCGGCGACGATTTTCTCCAGCCGTGACTGGCTCGATAGCACTTTCTGCAAGGTTCCCCAACGTTGCTTCAGTTGCGCTTTAGCAAGGTCATTCAGACCCTTAGTTTTGGCCTCAAACCACTGATCGATCTTTTTCTGCGAGGTGATGTTTTGGTCGATGTCGCGGGCTTCGTAGCGCAAGTCGAGCACCACGCCATCCTTAACGGCCTCATCAAACTTGTAGGTGTGGATGTAGCCGCCGAAGACCTCGATGCTCTTTTGCTTGTCCGCCTTGAGCAGCGGCGTGCCGGTGAAACCGACAAACAGCGCATTAGGCAGAATAGCCTTCATCGCCTTGTGCAGTTCACCAGACTGGGTGCGGTGGCACTCATCGACGAACACATAAATATCGCCCCTGGCGCGAAAATCAGCCGGCAAGCTCTTACGCAGCTCCTCAAGGAAACCTTTGATATCCGGGTTATCCGAATCGTCCTCTTCGCGGCTGCCGAACTTATGCACCAACGAACACAACAGCCAGGGTGCCGGCTGGTTCAGCTTAGCGATCAGGTCAGCGCCGCTCTGGCTGCGGTATATTTGCTCATTGACCCCGGTAAAGACTTTCTCGATTTGCTCGTCCAGTTCGGTACGGTCGGTGATAATCAGTACCCGAGAGTCCTGGATGTTTTCCCTTATCCACTTGGCCAGCCAGACCATGGTCAGTGACTTACCACTGCCTTGCGTGTGCCAAATGATCCCACCCTCGCGGCGGCGCAAGTAATCCTGGGCAGCACGCACACCGAAATATTGATTCTGGCGGCAAAGTTTTTTCACGCCACTGTCGTACACCACATAGTCGTGTATCAATTCCAATAAACGGCTTTTGCTGCACATCTGCTGCAGCTGCCGATCTAGGAGGTTCTCAACCGGACTGTCTTCCTTCCAAGTCAGGAAATACTTCTCTCCTGTCTGGATGGTTCCGTAGCGCATTCCTTGAGTGTCATTACCCGCCATCACCAACTGCATGGTGGAAAAGAACGGTTGGATGAATTCAGGCTTCTGGTTATCAAGGTTCTGGCGAATACCCTGATTGACTGCCGTGCGTGAACGTTTCAACTCCAGCACGGCTAAGGCGATACCGTTGATGTACAGCACGATATCCGGGCGCTTGGAGCTGGCCTTGGCATCTGCACCCTTAACCGTTACTTCCTCGGCCAGTGCGAAATGGTTGTTCTCGGCGTTTTTCCAGTCGATTAACCAAACCGTTTGGGTGTTTTCGCCCACCTCAGGTTTGACTCGCACGCCGTAACGGAGCAGTTCATACACCGCTTTATTACGGTCATACAGACTCTTGCCGGCATCGGCAGCTACCTTAGTCAGCTCGAACAAGGCCCGGGTAATCAGCGTGGTGTCTACACCCTGCTTGGTTAGCCAGATGCGGAGCAGCTCTTGCTCGATGTTGGCGTTGCTGGCGCGATCCGCCCAGTCACCTAAATACTCATAGCCAAGGGTGTGCTGGAACAATGCAACCACGCGTTCTTGGGTCTTACGCTCGATCTGGCCGACTGTATTCATATAATTCTCAATTAGATCCATCTAACGCCAAATGTCCGCCGACAATGTCCTTGGGTTATCAACCCTTAGGTTCGAGATCGTCAACATGCCTTAAAGCAAATAATGCTTCAGCCTCTCAGGTGCCCATACACGATTTGCAAGAGCTTCAACCAGTTCGCATCTTTCCATTTGCTGCATTTTGTTGAAGGTTGCATAAGACTTGAAAGGTAGCTGCTGGGCTTTCCGGAATGCCTCAAATTTAGGTTGGTTTTTGTAGGCCGACTCAGTAAGCGTAGCTGCATAAAAATTCTGCTGCGCATACTGTGGCGCCTTTTCCTCGAAGGTATTGTCCTGATAACTGCGGTTCACATCCGCCGGAAGTAGGACGAGCCCGGCTACATGATTGCGAGCTGCCTCAAACTCCTGCTCAGATGCGAACTCTTCGGAGTGGCGACTGTATTTGTCAGCCCAAATGTGCTCGATGTCACAAGGATTTTTCGAATTGCGATCTACATAGTGTGGGAATAAATCTGGTTTACCTGCACCCATTTCGGTGAATGCTGTGATGCGAGCTAATAAATGGTAAATATAGCGTCGACTGAACTGATTCAATCTAAGATCATTGATGCCATGACGTCCACGACTTGGACTTCCCGAAAAAGTCACATCGTCAGCATCAATCTTGCCCATTAGTACCTGAACCAGCTTCTCAAGGCTTAGCCCACGAATCTCTTTGCACAAAGACCACATCGTGTAACTGGTACTTGAGTAGCCCACACGGATGTAATTGACCGTACGGCGCATCAGCCAAATATCTAGATAGCTGGCCGTTACCGCCAATTTTCGTCGTACCGTGTCACTGTCATCGGTTACCCGCAGGGGCGCCAATAGCACGGTATTTTGCCAAGTAAACTCATTGTGGGCGTTGTAGTAGATCGCCTCAAGCCCAGGCGTGTAAGTATGGCTCGCATCTAGAATCTGTCGGTACACCGAACTGAAAAATGGGAAGTGAGTAGTGATTAACTCAAGGCTGGCTGTCTCAGAACCAACGCCTAAACGGGCTTTATTATCACGTGCCCAGCGGTGAAAAACCGAGCCGATCAGCTCCCAGTCCTTGTCGACTGCTCCGGCCTTGCCCTCACGTTTGGAGTCGGCATATTGCGCGCGAAACCAAGCTTTAATGCAGGCCGAATCTCGCTCCGGCTCTGACTCATTGCCCCACGAAATAAGATCAAGCACCTGGCGCTTCCAAACCTGATTGGCATTTCGGCGTCGTGCGTCATCTTCAATCGGGGCAAGCAGATAAGCCTTGAGCATATCCACCGGGCTCAATGGCTTGCCGCGATCATTCATAGTCTCGAAAATCGCATAGGCATAGCTGTCGTTATCGGTGGCAATCTCGATCAAACCAACCTTGTTGATCAGCCAGTAGATGAAGTGCGGTAGCGCATTTTTCAGCTCACCCACCAAGTCAATTTGCTCAATGTCTTGGTAACGGTTGTACATGGTCTGGATGGATTCTTCCCTGCCATCTGGACTGAAAGGCACATCGTTGAACAGAGCCTCGATTACTGGCAGTCGTTCGGTGATATCCAGATTGAACAGAGGCTCCCCAAAGGGCGCGGAATAGATCAGTGGCGCCAGGTTTCCCATCACCCCTAGGTCTTGCATCTTGGCCGCATTGTGCAGATAGATCAGCAGAAGCGTCAGAGATGTTACTCGCTGCTGTCCATCAACCAGATAGCTTTTGCCATTGCGCTTGCTGACGATAATTGAACCGAGGAAGTAGTCTTCGTAATTGCTGACCTCCTTGGTCTTGTCGCCTTCTTGGTAGCAGCTCAAAAATTTGTCGCGTAGGTCACCCAGTAGCTCTTCAATGTTTTCTCGCTCCCATTTGTACTCACGCTGGTATTCGTCAATGGAGAACGATTGGCTTTGCAATAATTGCTGTACGGTGCGGTAGTGCGGGGTAATGGTGCTCATAGAAGACGAATCCTTCCTGTCAACAGCTCCTGCATCATGCCCAGCTTGAGTTGTCGGGCTTTGTCGCGGCGTATTTCGTAGGTGGAAAGCTCGCTGTCCAAATCGGAGAGTATGGTCGCGATGGCAGTTTGTTCTTCAAATGTCGGTGGAGTCGGAATAGAGAAAGAGCGAATATCGTCAGCACTAATATGCGGTATGGCAGTCACAGTTTTCACCGAGTCACAGTGGGCTGTAAAAAAAGGACTCCCTATAAACTGAGCCAAATAACCAATATCAATACTCCTTGATCGGATTCGAGCAACTCGCTGGAGAAGCAATGCTGGCAAGTCAGCTTCAACTATTCGTGCATAGCTCCTGCCTACCAACGATCCGTCCATTGAAATTACTAGATCCCCAACCTTAACCTCATATTTGGCTATCTCGTGATGTATGGATGGCCAAAACTGCGTTATTTCGTCTGACCAATCGGTTTGCCCACGTTTAACATTAGAGCCGCGAAGTAATCTTACCCCACTATCAGAGTATAAGTCGCTCGGGAATGGAAAGCCCGACAATAAATCTATCGACTCACCGATGGTCTTTACTATCCACTCTCCACTAAACCCCGGCAGGCGTTGTTGGCCAGTTAGGAGCTGTTGCATGGCAGCTTGCTTGAGGTCGCGTTTTTTGGCGATCAGTTGATCTAGGCCGGTGATTAGGGCGTCCATGTCCGACAGAGCGGCGGCGATGGCACGCTGTTCTGAAATCGGCGGTAAAACTACTGGCGTGTCTTTAACTATTTGACCATTGAGGTTTTCCTGACCTCCAGTATTACTAGAGTTGCGAATCGACTCATATCGACTTGCCAAAAAATGAAGCGCAAATTCACGAGAGATACCGTCAGTTAGTAAAATTGAGGCGCACGCTTGGTTCGTCGCTGCTTCAATACCCAGAACACCAACTTTCCCGCGAGTCTTCCCTTGGCCGTAGAGCGCCATTAGGAGAGTACCTGCTGGAAGTAGTTTCGCTGCGGAGTTTTGAAGACCTGCGACTGTAATAAACTGGTCGGCATAGGTAATGGTATTGAAGTCGATTTGAGATGTCGTGACCCAAGGAATCAAACCATTCCAATAAGCAGCTTTTTCCCGGCTAGGAGTTCCTCCCGCGCCGACTATTGCCAGATCACCGAGACGTTTTATGCTCCATTCGTTCGGAATAACTCCAATCTCAGTCAATTTGTACCCCGGCCTAACCTGCGCACTCATAACGCAAAGCCCATCTTGGCCAGATGCTCGCTCACCCTCGCTGCCAGAGCCTCGACCTCAACAGTCAGCTGCGGCAACGGCGTGGCGTAGCGCTCGGCGAGTTGGCGGATGCGTGAAGTTAAGGCTTGGGACACACGATCCAGTTCGGTCTGTACATCCAAGGCCAAGATCGCGAGCCATTTGTCTTCAATCACTAGGGTTTTGATATCTGCTTCGCTGAGTTGTGCATATTGCATGGCCACTTTGATATCCAAGGCTCTTTGCGCCTCTTTGACCTTTTTGCCAGCAGCAGCTTCTTGCTCCAGTACGGCTAGGTAACGCTCAAGGGCAGCTAGCTCATCGGCAGCAGATAAGTTGTTTCTGATCGCCTTGATGCGGTCTTTTACGCTTTTGGCGGTGAGCTTGCCTTTGTCGGTTTTACCCTCTGCTAACAGACCATCTTCGCCACCTTGCTCTTCGTTTAGCTCTTCCTGCTGGCGGCTAAAAGCGTCGCGGACGGCTTCCAGTTTTTCGATTGCTGCTGCGTCAATTGAGAAGTAGCGCTTAATCAGCAGCTCTGGCGGCAACAAGTCCGTGTTCGGTTGTCCTTGATTCGGGCCATCAACTATGAGTGCCTGCCAGCCGTCGCTGACCAACTGATACAGATCGTCCTGCATTGCCGTGGCCCAGTAGTCGAGCAGGTGTTGGTATACGTCGTAGGCATCCAGCAACGGGGCTTGGGCGAAGCTGGTGAGTAGGTCTTCGGCCAGGCGGTCAATCAAAGCCTTGGGTTTGTCACCAATTGCGATGGCGTGCAGATGCGGACGATTGCGGGCTTTCCAGCCTTCGAACAGCTCGGTGATGGTCTGGTTGAAAGTGGTAAACTCTGGGTGGCCAAAGATGGTCGGTTTGATCTCGCCAATGGCCACTTGCAGCTGGCTGTAGCCAGCCCGTGCGGGGGTAAACAGACTGGTACGTACCGCTGGGATAACCTGCCAATAGGCGGCCAACGCATCGATGTCGCGGTTGGGAATGCCGCCTTGAAGGTGGGCGGCGATGTCTTGTAAGTCTTCGGCGGCGCTGGCATCGATATAGCGCGGGATGTTGAGGTTGTAGTCGTTGCCAGCAATTTCGGCCAACGGCACCAGGCGGGCGTACTTGGCTACTTCGTGCTGCTGGGTGAAGGTGTCGACAATCTTGTGTATGTCTTGCTCGCGCAGTCGGTTTTTGTTGCCATCTTTAATAAAGCCTTTGCTGGCATCGAGCATAAAGATGCCTTTGCGGCTGTGAGCGTGCTCTTTATCCAACACGATTATGCAGGCCGGGATGCCGGTGCCGTAAAACAGGTTGGCCGGCAGGCCGATGATGCCCTTGATAAAGCCCTGCTGGAGGATGCGCTGGCGAATAGCGCCTTCTGCACCGCCACGGAACAATACGCCATGGGGCAGAATCACTGCACCTTTGCCGGAGTGCTTGAGCGAGGTAAGGATGTGCAACAAGAAGGCGTAGTCACCATTTTTCTCGGGCGGGATACCAAAGCTGAAGCGCTCAAACTGATCTTCAGCCGGATTGAAGCCGTTACTCCAGGCTTTGGTTGAGAACGGTGGGTTGGCGACGACAAAGTCAAAACGCTTGAGCTGTCCTTTGAACGGGCCATGGGCCTCGGTAAAGTAAGGCGCTGAGAGGCTGTTGTCCTTCCAGATGGTGGCCGTCTCGCAGCTATGCAAGATCATGTTCATCTTGGCCAAGGCGCTGGTGGCGTTGTCCATTTCCTGGCCGTAGATACTCAGATCGAGATTGGTGGCGTGCTTGGCTTCGTCGTGGGCTTTCAGCAATAGCGAACCAGAACCGCATGCCGGGTCATAAATAGTCTGGGTGCTGTCGGTGGCTGCGCTAATGCCAATGACCTTAGCCATAATCCGCGAGACTTCTGCCGGGGTGTAGAACTGCCCCTTGCTCTTGCCAGACTCGGTGGCGAAGTGGCGCATTAGGTATTCGTAAGCATCGCCGAGGATGTCATCACCCTGAGCGCGGTTACCTTTGAAATTGAGACCGGGCGAATCGAAGATGCCTACCAGGTTGGACAGCCGATCCACCATCTCCTTGCCTTTGCCAAGCTTCTCGGCATCGTTGAAGTCAGCCACATCAATTACGCCAGTCAGGCCGTTGGCCTCGGCAAGAGTGCGAATGATGATGTTGAGCTTGTCGCCAATTTCCTTGTCGCCTTTGAGAGCGACCATGTCGGCAAAGCCACCGCCGACCGGTACTTCAAGCATCGCGTTATGTTTGCCTGCGTATTTGTCGGACACATACTTCACAAACAGCAGTACCAGCACATAATCCTTGTACTGCGACGCATCCATACCCCCACGCAACTCGTCGCAGGATTTCCACAAGGACGAATAAAGCTCAGATTTTTTGATAGCCATCGGGGAGAGTTACCGCCTTCGCGAAATGTGGAGAATGGGGAATGGTCGTGTGCGGCTACTGGATGCTCGCCGATGTTGACTTCAAGGCGGCGGTAGCATGCGCAGAATTGCAGTTAAAATTCTGCAGACTGAAAGCGATTCGGATTTGCGTGATGTGGCAACAATGCCCGAGGCGCTTCTCACGAATTTTGATTGCTTCAGGAGTAGGTCAGCCCGGAGAGCTTGATAGCTGACGCCTTGTTGATGCTGCCGCTCCATGCTGCATTCCGTGCAATAGATGATGGGGGGCATTGTCGTGAAGTGAGAGAATCGACGCAACCACCAAGCTGAGTGCATTCGCCGTTTTGAGAAGCGAGCCAGCGGATCTCGACTCACGACTGCAATTGTACGATTTGAAATCAGCCGGAATACTATTCAAAAACTGACCATACGTTTAGTCGAGGGCACTATGGCCAGAATAGCCAAGCCGAAGCCAAAGTCTCGATCAGGCCGTCCGAAGCTTGAAACGCAGCGAGTTCTTTACCAAATCAAGCTTTCAGGCTGGGATCTGTCTTGGTCGTTCAGTCTAGCGCGGCCCGATTTTTCGAGGGCAAACGAAGGCCATTACAATGAACACATGCTCCTAACTCTGCGAGGCAAGGTCGTCCATCCAGAGAACTTCAAATATCAGGAGGTCGAGTGCCAGCTTTATGCCGATGCGCGCCTATCTCAGGACATTGAAGTGCCTAGAGGCATTGGATCCATAACGGCAAGCGGAAAACGGTTTGGCGTCTTCATATCCGTACCTCGGGAGCGCATGAGCGCTTTGGTCGGTGCAGCAAATAGGTTTCAGTCCCTAGAGTTACACGCGACTCCTTTGCATTACCGGCGTGCACTGGTTATGACGATTCATTTGGGGACAGAGCCGGAGCCTGATTGGTGATTCCTCGCTTGGTAACCACGGGTTTTCTCCGAGGTTACCAAGGGGCATCCGCGTATCTGAATAGTCCGACGCAGCTTGGGTATGTCCATTTCAAACTAGGTTATTCGGAGTGTCCTGGATGCACGGTTGAACATGTGATTGAGGTGTGTCTTTATCCCGGTCGCCCATAGGACAGCGAAAAGAATCAAGAGGAGGGAATCATGACTGAGATTTTTTGCGCATATCCATGCTCTCATTCAGCAAGTAATACGTAGCTGCCTTCCCAACCAATCTGACGCCATCGACCTACTGCGTACGGAGCCAAAGCGCCACCTTTTCCAGCCTATCCACCTCTTGAAGCCGTGACTTCCCAGTATCCAGGAGATCGAGCAATCTTTGCTTATCGGTAAGGGATGGAAACCACTCATAAATATCTACATTGCAGTGATCTGAGTCACCAAGAGCCCACCTGACAACCATATCTGCAGCAGCTCTGTAGTGATCCGCCATGTAAAGCTGTCGACCTTCTACAGACCAGCCTCGCATCGCGAGCTCGTCGGTTACGTCGATGACTCCAGCGTCTCCAAAGAAATCGGTCGTATCTGGATAATGAATACCTGCCAAGGACACTTTCGCTACGTCCGAATCCCGGTCGAAGTAGGACAGGAAATGCCATCCACCTGTAGCGCTTCCAGCGTGCGGAAAGTTGATCGCAGCCTTGCCAGTGATGTAGTGCGTGCGGGAAACCCGTTGGAGATCAAAATCAAAAAGCGGCTGGGTCATGGGAGCTTTTTAAGCCGGGCTAGACCTTGCTTGATGTGGCCAACGTTTTCGCCAATGGTTTCAAGGGCACCACGGACATTATTCCCCACATCTGCATGACCGTGAGCTTCGACGTGGAGTGTCAACTCCATCAGGGCTGCCTCTAGGGCGAGCTGGTTTTCGTACATCCTTTCCAGCACATCTGATAGCGAATATTCATTCTGCACTAGATCACCTCCATGGTCAGAGTCGGCAGAATAGCAGGAGCGAAAGCATCGCGTTATCCACTCAAGAATGATCAAGGCAAGCGGAGCGCGCAGGCGAGAGCCGAAGGCGTGAGGATGGAAGCCCGGAGGGCCAAGACGCTGGCGTTTACGACAATGCTTGGTTCACGACAGCCGTTCCTCTTGGGACACGCGACGAAACGGCAATTCGGACTTACAACTCTTTCAACATCCGCTCAAGTGTTCGGTGTTCCCATGTGCTTAACAGTGCTATTGGATCAGTGCCAAAGCGATCCCCCGAGTCAAACGACCACCGCCGCCCATCAGGACTGACGCATTGCTCGCAGTAGTCGAGCTGATCGCAGTCGCTGTAAATCGATATTCGCCATCCATCGACATCGACTTGGAAATGGCCGGAATAGATGTGGGCCCATGACTGCTGACCAACCTTACTCATGACGCTTCGACCGAAAATCGCCTCCCTTAGCACCTGGCATATCTCTCTCGCTGAGAGCTGCGCCGAAGTGTTTCCGCTAACGCTACCTACCTGGGATGAACGAGCTGCCGTTCTGGCCTCCTTCAGCCTTTGCTCAGCGTACATAGCCGGATCATCATCTGGCGGCGGATAGCCCGCAGCTGAGAGTGCTTCGGCACGCTGTTCAATGAGCAACCGCCCGGGATCGCGAAGTGCTTGGTAGGCTCTGCCAGACACGCATTGAGTTACGTCAATTCGCGCCTCTCCAGGATTTATGTTCCAGCCAGCGTCTTCTGGGTACTTGGTTAGCGTGTAGCCACAGCCGTTAGGCACGTGGTTGGTGATCTCGTACTCCCGCCATTCGGCCATAGCTTGACCATCAATCTTCTGTGGCTTGCATTCAATCAGCCAAGCCACCGCATTGATGAATTGCCCATGTGAGAACACGGCAATGTCATAAGCGGGATGCTCTGCAAGTCGATCTAGGAATGACCTAGCTCTAGATACAAAGCCCAGGAATGACTCTGCGCCTTCCCCGTCCGTGAACGCGGGATCTGACTTGGCCCAGTATCCCTCCACCCAATCTCGTCTCTGGGCAACGGTCGTGTTGATACACCGTGCAGGTTCAAGGTAGGTGAACTCGTGGATGGGCCATATTTCGAACGGCGCTGAGGGGAAAGCAGCGACTGTCTGCATCGCCGTTGTTTGAGCTCGGGAAAACGGAGAGGCAACAATCAGATCTGGGGCCTGGACGAATGACCCGGCTACTTGGCGCGCTTGCTCGATCCCCTTTGGGGTAAGAGGGATGCTCGCATGATCGAGGCTAGGTTCGCCTGCGTTGGCCGCGCTTTCTCCGTGTCTGATTAGCCTGACATGCATAATCGAATACTCTCGCAGGCTGGTACGCAGCGCTTTCCATCCATTGTTGATATTGGCGGCTTATGACGTAGAACCAATGGATTGTTGCCCCAACGATATCAGAACGCTTTGGTCAGTGGTCTGGATGGGCAGTGCAGAGCCTTTGAGCATACCGACAGCACTGTAATGAGAAAACTATTCCTTGTGCCAGTAACGCTGCACAGTGGAGGCAGGTAAACCGAGCTTGATCACTGTCTCACGCTGAGTCATACCCGCAACCTTGCACTCTCGTACTGCAGCCAATTTTTTCTGGGAAACCTGAGCTCCCGACGGTCTGCGTACCAGCTCGCCATTTTCTATTTGGCTTGCGAAATCGGCCAAGAATCGTGGCGAAGAAAACTCGCGTACTTCCGTTTTTACTTCGGCCAGTAACTCATGAGGCGATATTTTTTCGCGAAGACTTGTTGCGAGTACCAGCAACGAGATAGTTCTGAGGTCAAGGATCTTTGCTACGGATTCGAGCGTTTCAAGCGATACGCTGACTTTACCGTTTTCAAGGTTGTTCACGTGTGTGGGGTCGATGCCAGTCGAAAAATCCTCTGCTTTCAGATCACGTGCACGTCTGAGAACGCGTAGGACAGCGGCAAGTGAGTCCCTAGCAAGCATTGGAATCTCCAAATGCGAGGATAAGGCCACATTGCTAAAACCCATTCCATCTAATATATTCAGCCTCGGGTATTGCTGGTTGATATCACCTATGCACCGGCGACCCGCAGGGTAACGCCAGAGGCTCCCCACAGCAGGGTATTCGGACGCGCCTCCCTGCTACCGGGACATGTTTACATTTTGGGGAAACTGTAGATTGCAACTGCCCCAGAACTCTATTACGTGAATACAAGGTAAACGTTGTAATGAAGTTTGATTGCGTAAAAGTTTCCGGAAAGCTCGACTATGTCCGATCTGTTATGCCCATGAATGGTGGCTATAAAGCCAAGGTCAGTATTGATGGGGCGGTAATTCCTAATTTGACACTGACCAATAAAATTTACGAAGAATTAGAGGTTGGCCAAAATGTGACATTTTATGGGATGTTCAAGAACAGTAGTAAAAAAGAAAAAAACATTGGTGTGATTTATGGTGTTCAAAAAGAAAGTGGCGAGAAAATGTTCGCTACTTCCTTTAGGCTTATGGTGCCAATGATTTTGGCGGGCGCCGCCGCTCTCGCCTTCTGTATCGTATTTCTCATCGGTTGGTTTCCATCTCTATTCGCACTGATCTTCTTATTCGGACAAGATCAAAGCTATATGTATAACGCTACAGTGGTTACGATAGTTGAAGCAGGGTTGGTTGCGCTGTTTTTCCTTTGGCGTGCCTGGGTAATTTTCAGTGCCACCTCAAGGCCGGAATCGTGGGAAGTTATCGCCCCTTCCACGCTGTCGAGTCGCTTCAGCAAGTTTCATAAGGAGTAATGTTCGCGGCTGACGGTAAAAGCGAAATGTTTGCCCCACAATTTCGCTGAAAATTGAACACAGTCAGAATGCCGGTGCGTTGCGCGTTAGCAAGCGGAGCGCGCAGGCGTGCAGGATGAGCGCCCGAAGGGCCGAGACGCGGTTTGCCGTGGCTCGGTTCACGCCAGCCATCCGCCTAAGGCGGCACGCTATAACTATCGCCAGCGTTGTAAAAGGAGGGTGAAATGACCTGCGATTTACTCCGCGAGCGTGAGAGAACTAGGCGAAGAGTTCTGTGGGCGCTTGCAAGCCTCCGTCCTGGTGATCCCACAGCATCCGAGCTCCTTACCATCCTCAATGATCTCGATGACCAAGAGCGAAACGACTACCCCTGTAGCGATAAGCCACTCGAACTCATTGAGGTTCGTAACTCTGTCTCGGTGATGCGCCATAACTCGGGAATCGACATCATCTTGGAGCAGACTATTCCGCAGCCCTGGCGAGAACGCTTTCTGCAAGCGAGCATCGGATCAACCAGTGTTACTGATGGGCCCTACGCCGCAGACTGGGATAAATTCCTGACTGAATGGGAGCGTGAGATGCAGCATCTGCAAACCCATCGACTTGCACAGGCTGCTAACAGCTAGAACGGCTGGTTCGAGCGATGGCGGCGGAAGCATACAAGCAGTCGGTGTTGCCGCTGAAAATCGCAACCTCAAGCAGGAGCCGTAAGGTGGAACGACCTTCTTTTTTTATTGATTTTGAAGCCTCTGGAATAGCTCCTGACAGTTATCCTATCGAGGTAGCCGTCGTGTCGGCTGAGACCTCCTTCAACTCGCTGATCAAGCCGGCCCGTTATTGGACGCACTGGTCGTTTGATGCACAAGACATGCACGGTCTCACTCAAGATCAGTTACATCAGGAAGGTGATACCCCAGTGGCTGTGGCGAGAAATATGAATCAGCTGTTTTCAGGCCAGGTGCTTTGCAGTGATTCACCTCAGAACGTTTTTTGGCTCGATGTGCTCTACGAGGCAGCAGATCTGATACCTACCTTCGAGTTGAAGCCTTTGGAGGTGTTTGTGGGTAGGGAGGCGGCTAGTGACATTTACCGCCTACTGCCAACAACCGGGCAGCACCGAGCTTTGAATGACGCAACTGCTTTGATGAACGCCTGCCGTGCTTTTTTCGAAGCTTGAACTATCAGAGGGGGAATACCGACCCTCAGCTGCGAAAGCGATGAGTCCATTGAAGTATGGGTGTAGCACAGCTTGTGCAACCGCTCGAACCGAAGGCAGGTGATCACGTGCCTGGCAGGAATGGCAAGCGGAGCGCGCAGGCGAGCGGGATGAGCGCCCGGAGGGCTGAGTTTGACTCGTCTGTGCCTCAGTTCACAGCCCCCCTTCCCGGCAGGCGACTCGCCATAATCGCCCATTTTCCTTGACTGATTCCATTACTCCATCCACGCGATGGGTTGTATCAAGATCAGCACTTCAAGCACTATGCCAATAAGCCACTACAAAACGAAAAATTCGCAAGGAGGGCAAAATGCTCGCATTGGTTTTATGGACGCTCGTTGGCACTGGTGCGGTTGGAGGTTTCGCTGGCCATCTGCTTTACGGTGGAAGCTGGGGATGGGACGTAGGGAAAAACGTTTTGCTGGGTATCTGCGCTGCGCTTATGGTTCCTCTATTTTTCAACACTATATCCAGCACTTTGCTTCAAGAGATTCTGAGCAATAGCGAGCTTGACTCTACTAAATATCTCATCCTCATTGGGTTCTGCCTAATAGCATCGATATCCGCCCAAAAATTCATTCGCCTAATGAGTGCTAATATAATAAAAGAGCTTAGAGAGGTGAAGGAGAAAGTTGAAGCCGCAGAGACCAAGGCGGAGTCCGCATTGGAAGCAACTGAGAGTTCTATGGAACCAGAAGCGGGGCCACTAAGTTCAAAAGATCAAGAGTTTGTTGCCGGATTAGACCATACAACAAAGCAAGTTCTTATCCACCTCCTTGATGGCCCTTATACAATGAGGTCGGCTACAGGTCTAGCTCAAGAGCTTGAATTGAAACTTGAACTTGTCAACGAAGCTTTGATTGCCCTACAGGAAATGAATTTTGTAAGACGTGGAGTAAATGCAAAAAATCAGAAAAGATGGTATCTGACTGGCTCGGGTAAAAAAGGAGCTATGGAATTAAAAACGCGCTTAACACCGTCCTGAAAAAAATGGATGCCAGATAATGAGGCGACATGATGAGGGTGGCTCTCAGTGGAGCATGGCTAAGTCGCAAGATGCTTTGCACCGATTGGCCTCCCGCCGCATTCAGCCTCTTCGTGCGCTGCGACCGAATAATGTGCCGGAGCCTCCGACAAGCGAAGCGCGCAGGCGTGTGGGATGGAAGCCCGAAGGGCCGAGAGGCCGGCGCTTGCGCCAAGGCTCGGTTTACGACAGCCCCTCCCCGAAGGGGCACGGCCCAACGCCAGGTCGTAGGAACAGAAGACCAAGATCCTACTGCGAGGATTTCCCGATGGGAATGTAGAACGATGACGACACAGTGTACTGCGACGTTCAAATGCCCTTATCTCAGGGCCGTGAGCTGTTGCAACTGGTGACGACATTGAGAGAATCGAAAGCCCATCCCAAACTCGACAGTGTCTTCGAACACATGCAAGACGAGCTCAGTACGTCCATCGATATCGTGGATAACCCGCCGACCTGGGGGCCTTGGTTTCCGTAAACCTCACCACAACTCATACTGTTTCTTCCTGTATCTCGTGGATAACCCACCAGTGTGAAAGCTGCCGGTGCCGGCGAGTACAACTCCTGCCAGCACCTCTCCTTCCGTCTCTCTAGGTACAATACGAGCGTGAAGCCTGCACCGCTCGGAGGCTCATTTTTAGAAAATGTTTAATGAGTGCTTCTACCAACATCAATTAGTAAAGGAATACGATCTTGCATATTAAAAGCTTTGGTCTGTTGGGGCTTCGAACACTCTGCCTCAACAACATCATGCAGACCAACTCCCTCAATCCGCGTGATGTTCCACAAGTCAAAGCTTCAAAGGTTAATATTTTCGTTGGCCCCAACGGCGGCGGCAAGTCAACTGTGCTAGATATGGTGCGCGCACTCAAGGATGTTGAGATTATAAAAACCATTGCTCGTGAAAATATGCGATCCACTACAGTGGCGACATCCATCATCTACTTTGACAAGGGAACTTGGGTAGCTTCAATATTTAACAAGCTAGATATTGATGAATTTGGCACATACATTGCCGTTACTACACGAGATGAAAGACACCTATTTGAGGGAAGCATCTACAGCAAATCATCAAAACCACCAAAAGAGCTTGTAAAGGTCTTAGATAAACTAGAAGCCATAATCAGTTTTCGCTCATCACACGACGAGCGCGGAGTTTGTATTCAAAAAGTCATCAATGCGCTCAATAATGATGGAAAGCACCTCGTGGGACTCGCGCCACACCCATTGCGGCACGACCAGGTAGATTATAAGAGGCCTCCGAATGAAGATCATACCTACAAGCATGCCAATCCAATTAGCTTTCTTGATAAGAACACTTTAGGTGTCTACCTCAACGATGACTTAGGTCAGTACAACCATATCCCAATAAAGATGCTGCCGTCTGGATGGCGGGCGTTTGCTGGACTAATAGGATGGCTGGAGTCTGTCAATGATAACCAGATATGTGTCATCGAGGAGCCTGAAGTCCACCTGCATCCAACGCTTCAGAGACTCATGATGGCTAGGGTTTCTGAAATCGTCACCCGCAAGAACCTTCAGCTTTTCATCTCTACGCACTCGTCTGTGCTTCTCGACATATCAAGCTGGTCTGTACCAGACACAAAGCTATTTGAAGTCAATGGTTACGCATTATCAGAATTAACATCACCTGCAAGGGCTCTGTCAGGGCTCGGCATAAAGCCAAGCGATGTTTTCCAAGCCAACGGCGTGATATGGGTCGAAGGGGCGTCTGATCGAATCTACATTTTGCACTGGCTTTCGCTCTGGTGCTCGACGCATGGTAAATCCATGCCCATGGAAAATCTTGATTTCTCCTTCGTTTTTTACGGCGGCTCTATGCTCGGCCATTTCACATCAAATGCTACGCCAGGATTAATTGACATATTCAGTATAAACAGGAACTCCATAGTAGTTATGGATCGAGATCTAGACTTTCAGCGCGCAGCTGACGACACTGATGAATGCATTAACCAAAACTGCGTGAAATATCAGGTTTGGACAGACATTGCTGAACATGGGTCGAAGACAGGATATTGCTGGGTGACTGAGGGCTATACGATTGAAAGTTATTTGCCAGCAGCTTTTCGAGACAAGCATTATCGGATTTTCGGCGCTAGACTAAAGCAGGTTACCAGCTATTCAAAAGTTACTGTCGCCGACAAATTCGTAACTGGGGGCAGCACTTTCAACCATAGCCATGATCCACAAACCGACTTGCCAACTCAGATTGAAAGGCTTTTCAACACTATTGAGGCATGGCAGTTGTAGGCCTAAGCCTCGCCTAGAAAGGAAATCATAGGTCTGCATCCCAAGCATCCATTGCCTCGCTCACAGTAGCCAACCAGCGGAGATGATCGTTCTGTATGGCAATGGCGACGTGCCTGGCTGTGTTGGCTTCGACCCAAGTCGGGAGACTCTCTATGGCTTCTGTGAACAGACTGGCTGTAGCAACAGCGAATCGCCCCGTACTTGTAGACTGAAGGCACACGTAGCGCACAGCGGCGCCACTAGAGAGCCGACGCCAAGCCACTACCTCAATACCGTCCTGCAGCTCTACAGTGGCCTCAGCAGAGGTATCAGCCTCCTGCCCCACCTCAACGGCTGCCACTGCTTGGCATAGCCCACTAGACGCTCCGGGTTTGTGGACAAGATGCTTCAACTGCTCACGGGAGGCGACAATTTGTTCACGGAGCTCTTCTGGATCGATGAAAATCCCTCCCTCTTGAGTCACCCGGAGGGTCTTGAAGCTGTTCGCTGCCCGGATGAACTCACGCTCACGCGCTTTCTCCCGCTCGGGGCGGCGGTCAGGAAACAGCCTGCTAGTTAAGCGATAGAGGTTGATCATGTAGGGCTCCGGTGACTAGGTGGTAGCTAAGGCACACCGGCAGGCTATCACCCAAAGCCTCCCTGCACGAAACGCTGGCATGGAACAGCCCATGGGTTGTCGGTCTGGAGGGTGATGCGGCGGGGTTAAGCGCACTCCACAACTGGGGGGCATAGGCTAAAAGATTGCGCTTGCGCCCAGAGTAGTGACACCTTCCGCGCTCACTCATCCTTAGTACCGTTACAGCGATCCTCCTTCCATGATTCCATTTTTGGCCTCCCTCGCTCGAACCAAACTACACCCTCAGACCTTCTCCATGCTGCATGAGAGTTCCCTCCGCCTGGCCACACGCCTCGCTCCGCAACAAACGTCCAAACACACGCCAATCCTTTCTCTTTCAACATCCGCTCAAATATGTCCTGTCGTATGAAGGCGTGTGAACCATCGTCAGGGCCCATGCTGCAGATCAATTGGGGCTTCCCTAGCGCATCCACATAGACACGTGGATCTGAGAGCATCGGGGTAATGGACAGCTGATTTGCCAACCAAGGGGCTGGTAAATGTGCAGAGGCTCCCTCCGGAAGGGAGGCATCCAAATGGGACTCCCAATGATATTTAACGCAGGGAAATGCTACCTCGAGCTCACCTTGGTTATGAAAGCTGGCAGGTGTCCACATCAACTGATCCCAGGTAAAGCGCCACGGGGCCTCAAGCAGATAGCCGTCGTCCGTGCAACTGCGTCCCGACCACCTCGAAACATCCAGAGAACGCTGATTGCTCAGAAAGCGAATCAACTGTTTTTGATCTTTTTTCCTGACAACGACAGGCATGAGGAAACGCCATTCCTGCTGACGTAGCCCGTGCTCTCGGCTCTCTCCATCGTCGTAACGATTCGCCACGGAGCGATGCTCGTAAAGGACTAGCCACTTTTCCCCAACCTTGTCGGTTCGGCCTACGAGGCTTGGCATCACTAGACTAGGGTCAAGCTTGAAAGGCCATTTCTGAAGGCAGTCTTCGGCTGTTTCCTCGGAAACAATTGGTGAGATGTCTACAGAACCAAAACCGGAGTCGGACAGCGCTTGAAGAACAGTAGGGTCGATATCTCGATGGAAACCTAGGTCGATGGATGAACGGTAATCACGTGTTCCATCGACTCGCGCTTCGGAGAGCCAATTACTATCGGCGAGCCGACAAAGGAGTTCATCGAGCGCAAGCCACTCATATTTGGCACCAATCCGTTCAAAGATGGGCCTCTCGCGGGAATAGCTGTGACGGTGAGAGCTATCAGATGGAAAGCGTTCTTTTGTCCATCCGAAGTCATAGGCGCGCTTTGCAACCCACCGTTTGGCCGCCTCCATGTCGACGCCTTCTAACGTGCGCGGATACTTTTCCGAGCGGGCGATGCACCATCTAAATTCGTCGGCGAATCTTCGTTTTTCGTCAACATCCAATAGATCAACAAGCTTCCTCTCTAGCTGCCGAAGCTCCTCGGAGTGGTCATGCGTCTCCAGTTCCTCGAACTCTTCAACCGCCTCCACCCCCTCGACTTCCTCAAACTCCTCAACCGCCTCTACCCCCTCGGCTTCCTCAAGCTCATCAAGCTCCTCGAGTATTTCGAATGGGCGGAGCAAGAATCGGAAAGGATTAAATTGGAGAGCACTGATCGCATCGACGATTTCTTGCCTGTCTGGGTAAGGGGCAATTACCTCTGTATCGAATCGCTCGTTCATCTCGGATTGCGTGTGAGGCATTTGAGAAGTCAAAGCAACGCTCGAAAATGAGCTGACACGATGCTTGATCTCATCAGCGAACTCACTTATTCCGCCAGTGCAAGAACGCTTGATTTCGTCACCTCCGGCTTTTGTGGCGACATCATCGAGAAGAGCCTGTGAAACAGTTAATTGAACAGGCTGAGATTTATAAGGTGGCCTACAGGCGCCGAGATCGACTTCGGTAGGCAGGCAACGATAGTGGGCAGCCAGCTCAATAATCCCGGATGCATAGTCCCTCAGCATGATCGATAGCGGAGCGCACTGCTCAGAGAAAACCATCCGGTAAGCTACCGGGGCGTAATGCTCCAACCGCATTGGAGATGGATCGATACAACATGCGCCATACGCAGCCCCGTGCAACCGTTCCATTACGTAGAGATCATCAAGGCCAGCGAACCTCTTACACAGTTCACCGTAGAGCTTGACCTTCGAAAACAGCAATGCGGATAGCGCCTTGGTCGCTTTGTCTCTGATTTCCCTATGCGATGACGCCGTCAGCCACGTGACCGCGAGACCGCAAAGAAGCTGTACGTGCCGATCCGTTTTCTCGGTCTGACTGGTCAAACACCAGTCCAGGAGGCGGCGGATCGTGCTGCCATCCGCCATATCGAAGTCGTTGATTTTCACCGTCCAGGAAGCATCACGCTCTGGCATCATTTTATTAATCAGAATGTCGTGGAGTAGTTCAGCGTTCCAAGGATGATCAACGTTGGCACAGAGTTCGATCAGCACGTAGAGCTGGCTATCATCGACATCCAAGATAGCCTGGTAAATTTGCCAAGTGCGCTCCGTGAAAGCATTCGCCCCCCGCCAACGCAAGCTCTCCAGGAAGGCGCCTCTGACCGAGTCTTCGTTGATCCAGATATCGATATCTCTCGGAAGTGCATCCAAAAGCTCTGAGCCGAAACGCTCAGGAATTTGGATAGACAAGGCTTCAGCCAGACCAGCCCACTCCCATTTGAATCTGTCGCCGTCAAGAATGAAGCTCAAAACCCCGTTCTCCAGTTCGAGCTCTGGATCCGTCACCCCCTTGAGCAGAGCGTCCGCCATGAGGTGGTCTTGGAGTCGCTGGAAACTGAACCTCACGATATCCTCGACCGGAGCAAATGGATCAATTTCAAGCCGGCGCGGTGGTGGGTCGAGTCGGAAAATTCCGTTCTTCTGCAGGACGTCAAACCAGGTTTTGGAAGATGGTGAAGAAAAATTCGAAAACACCTCCGCTGAAATTCGCACAGCATCGGCCAAGACCACGTAATCGCGCCTCTCTGTGGCCATCAACCTGGCGATGGCCGAGATTGCCGCTGTAGTAGGAGCGACCAGATCTTCGCTGCCGTCTCTTCCGACACCTAAATTTCGTGCAACGCTGCGGATGTAGAATGCAAAAACCTGCTTCGTGCCATGCAGCCCCTTGGGGAATTGCTTACAACCGTCTCGGGCAAGGGCAACGCACGCACTGCGAAGAAACAGCGGATTCACAAACTCAGCTGAGAGCCAAGGCGTATCCGGCTGGGAAATGCCTCTCTTGTGCAGGTAGATCTTCGCGGCCCTCGATTGCTCTTCATTCGTCACGAAGCCACGAATGGTGAAGGCAACTGTCGTCTCCATCACCTTAGGCGGAACTACATACGGTGTGTACTCAGTACGACAGGTGACGACAAGAACGAGGTTCTCGTAAGCGTTGACTCGGGCAATCAGAGCGGGAAGTTCATTCCTCCATAGCTGCGCACCCGCACCTTCGTTGATGGCATCGATGAGAATGAGTCCGCGCTTTTGAGCGGCCTCAGCGGCAGAACTCATAGCCTGCAAGAATATCTCTGGCTCAACAGTCCCCAGCCCGAGTATTTCTGTCGCTTGCCTCCAAAACCCCTGAGAGCCTAATTGCTGCCCCAAAAGTAAAACCACCGGATGCCCATCTGAAATCGCTTTTTGAGCAACGGAACCGAGTGTGTGCGACTTGCCTGTGCCAGCCTTCCCTGTCAGAAGGGCAAAACGGTTTTGCTCAGCGGAATAGAATTTCCCTTCCAGCTTTGAACTCAATCCGTAGAGGGCATTTGAAAGCTCGTCCAGCTTATGGCTAAGGTAGTTCATGTCCGAAGAGGAGTATTCCCTTCTGGATTCAGACTTTGGCATATTTTGCCAAGCCCAGGCTTTCAATTCATGGACGCTATTAGAGGCGTCTGACAAAGCAGCGACGCAATCAACAATGGGCCAAGCCTCCCAAGAGTCAGAGCCAAACCTGCTGCCGAATGCCGCAACCTTGGATGCCTCCTGCTCGACACGCTGGATACCAGCGATGAGGCTGGCGTCGGAATCATTTTTTATGAAGTGGTTAAACCTAGCGGTCTTTGCGATAGCGAAAAAAGCAGACTTCAGCTCGGTTGTGACCTCTTCGTCCCGAAGGAGCACTTTGAAGAGGCTTTCGATTCCAACCTCTACGTGATCTTCTGGGTGATATCGCTCATCGAGTGACTTTACGGCGAGTTCCACATTCTTGTGGAACCATTGCCCAGATATTTCCAGCTCGCCGAACCAGAACCTTCGTAGGCCCTCAGCAGTTGGGTGCAACAATTTGTCGGTAAGATCAGACGCCGTCCAGGGCACGAACTCAACCGTGGGAATGCCGCTCTGGGCACAGAGCGCTTCCCAAGCAAGCTTGTGCGTATTCCAGTGTTCCCATCCTTTTTTCCCTGCGCCTAGCGCTCCGCTGCGATCTGTAAGGTCGCAGGGAATGGCAATCACATACTGTTTGAGTTCAGGGTGAGACTTCAAAGCCTGCTCGACTGACTCGTCGATTTTGCCCCAATCGACCTCCCGTGACCTGAGGTAATACTTGGCCTGATAGCCGATCTCAGAACCGTCCTGGAGCAGCCAATAGCTCTCGATCCCTCCGTCGCCTCCCGAGCCTTCGATCCGCCTGAACTCTTTGGCGCTCTCCGGGCGGTCGCGCCTGGCAAGTTGGCAGACGAGCTCCTCGAAAGACAATCTTCGCCCGTCGTCCTTTCCGATGATTTTTGAATAGTCCATTAAACGTCCATCTGAAAGCCGGATTTTAGCGCCGGGCACTGCTCCCCTAAAAGTTTGGGTGCTCACCGGCGAGCGATAAGATTCAGGTCTCTTCCATGGTTCCGGTGCATACCTGTGAACACATCACGAAGCGCTTGCATCGAGCGTTGGCCACCGAGGAGCCAGTACGTTGACATCATGCCTTAATCGAATATTCTCGTGGGCCGAAAAGATGTGGCCATGAGTATGCGCTGGAACGATTTGACGATAAATGGAAGAACAGTCTGCATGGCGCACCTCCAGCCGACCGTGCGGACATTCCAGATAGGAGATCGCGGCGTTAGCGTTGAATTCACCTTCGGATTCCATTGCTTTACGGACAACAAGGAAAACGGGCCGCTGATAGTTAATCCGAAAACCAAGGAGGAGCGATATTTCTGCCCTACACGTTACGACTTATCAAAGCAGCTCCTCGACTACATCGACAGGCGCTTCATTGAGTCGAAGGTAAGGGCTCATTTTGCGGGGGACAACAGGCGCTATTTTTGTCTGGATGCCCACGAATACGCGATTTTCTTCGAAATCCGTAAACCTCAGGATGTCGAGAATCTACTTCGACTGAACTTGGTTTCTGCGTACGAGGTCAACGATTGGGGGCGGTCGGGCCTGCCTACCAAAGGGCCGATCTGGAACGTGCGCTACGTGCTGGAGAAACGCAACGAAGGCGTGAAACTCTAAGGCCGGTCGCTCATCGGACAAACAGAAAGCAAAAAAGCCCTGCGGCTCACACCACAGGGCTTTTTGCTGAATCAGATATCGGCCTAGCCTTTCAAATCCCGCTCACTGGCTGGGAGGAACTCGCCTAAGCTCGTTCCCGGCATCACCACCCCTCCTTCGAGGTTCCGGTCTGTGGCGACAAACTCATAGTACCTAAGCGTGATTCTCACGTCAAAAAAATCAACGTTGTGACCGGTCACGCTTTGTTGGTAGAGAGACCTCTTCTTCCTGGCCCCTGTCGCCAAAGTGCCTCACCAACCACCGGCGCGCCTGAATTCAATGCCCATGAGCTCCAGTATGATCAGGACATTCACTGAAAGGAGGTGTGTTCAGATGGATGGCTGCATAGGCTAAGCACCACGCTGAAGAGCAAGCGGAGCGCGCAAGCCAGGATGGCTGAAGGCGTGAGGATGGAAGCCCGCAAGGGCCAAGACGCGAAGGCGGCTTGGTTCACGACAGCCGCCCGTCAGGCACGCCTTATCCTCAATGCTTTCTAGGCTTCGCTCTCGCAGTCGCTTCAGCAACCAATGGGTCTTCTGGCCAATGGTGCTTTGGGTATCGGCCCTTCAGATCCTTCTTCACTTCCAAGTAGGTGCTGCGCCAGAAATTGGCGAGATCCTGGGTGACCTGCACAGGCCTACGAGCCGGCGAGAGTAGATGGAGAATCAGCGGCTGCTTGCCCTGAGCGATGCGTGGTGTTTCTGCCAGCCCAAACAACTCCTGCAGCCGTACCGCGAGGATCGGTGGATGCTGCGAGTAGTCGATACGGATATTCGATCCGGACGGCACCAGGATGGTCTGAGGTGCCTGTGTCTCTAGTTCCTGTGGAAGCGGCCAAGGCAGAAGATTCCTGACAATCGATGACAGATCCAGTTGGCTGAAGTGGCTGAGCCTCGAGACTTTGCCCAGGTACGGTGCGAGCCATTCTTCCAGCGTGTCCAGAAGGTTGGTATCGCTGAGATCAGGCCACTTGCTTTCTGCTTGGCCATTTTGGATATCCAACTGACGTAGCAGATTGACCCGCGCCTGCCATTGGCGCAACTCAGGGTTCCAAGGCAGAAGCTCGATGCCCTTTCGCCTCACCAGATTGACCAAGGCTAGCGAACGAGCTTGCTCATCAAGGCCTGGCAAAGGTGTTGTGGACAGTACCAACTGCCCCACCTTTAGCTGCCGCTCAGCCTTGAGTACCCCCTCCCTCTCGTCCCAGTCAACCTCATCGACTGACCTTACAAGGTCAGCCAGCTCGTCATCCAACAAAGCTGGATCGAGATCGCTCGCTAGGTAGATCCGCTCCTCGCGCTGCCCTTGCCGACTACCCAGATCGGCCACTACAAGCCACTCATGTTTAGTGAGAGCATCAGGCTCTGAGAACACAGCAGCCCGCCCGTTGGAGAGACGGTACTCAGACGCACTCGCACGCCTCTGGAGACCTACTCGGTCAGGGTAAGCGAATGCCAGTAGGCAGCCTACCCATCTCGGGTGATCCGGCCCGCAGACAGGGTGAACGGCTCTCCCACGTAGCAGGGATCGATACTGCCGAGCAGACTGCTTCACGCGCTGGAAGGATCCACCGCCTCGACGTGAATGTTGATCGCCGGTTAATGCACTCAGTCTGGTGTGAAGATCGGCACCTGCACCACGCAAAACATCCTTCTCACCCAGCAGCGCAGCGATGTTGCAAGCAAGGTCATCCAGCCCCATCGCGTTGCCTTTGATGAGCATGTGAGCGATCCGTGGATGCGCTGGGAGCTCGCTCATGGCTGATCCGTGTGGTGTGAGCTGTCCAGCATCGTCGAGTGCGCCCAGGCGCTTCAGCAGGTCTCTACCTTGGCCGAAGGGAGCTGATGGAGGTTGGTCGAGCCAGGTCATCTCCTCCGGCTTCATTCCCCACCGGGCCAATTGGAGAGCCAGGGCTGCAAGATCAGCCTGCAAAATTTCAGGTGTACTGTAGCCAGCCATTTGTTCGTGCTGCGACTCAGACCAAAGGCGATAGCAGATACCTGGTTCCAATCGCCCTGCCCGTCCTGCACGCTGAGTAGCACTGGCCTTCGAAATACGCTGTGTGTCGAGCCGGGTCATTCCACTGCGAGGATCGAATTTCGGCACTCGCTCGAGACCACTGTCCACCACCACTCTGACACCTTCGATGGTCAAGCTGGTCTCCGCGATGTTCGTGGCCAGTACGATCTTCCGGGAGCCTTTTGGTGCCGGGTCTATCGCAGCACGCTGTGCGTTCAGGTCAAGGTCACCGTACAGCGGGCATACGATCACCTCTGGACGACTGCTCAACTGCTCCTTGAGCACCTCAGCCACCCGCCGAATCTCTGCCTGCCCTGGGAGGAAAACCAGAACGCTTCCCGGCTGTTCGTTGATGGCGGCCAAGCAGGTATCAGTGACCCTCGAATCGATTCGCTCCCCCGGCTGATATGGGCTACTCCAAACCGTAGAGACCGGATACATCCGCCCCTCACTCGTGATAACTGGCGCGTCATTCAGAAGCTTTGAAAGCCGAGCGCCTTCCAGCGTTGCGGACATCAGAAGTAACTTCAGTGGGGGCTCATCCCGCAGCAGCTCACGAGCACTCACGCACAAGGCCAGCGCAAGGTCAGAGTCAAGGTTTCGAAGGTGGTACTCATCGAAGATGACCACACCCACACCGTCCAACGCGGGGTCATCCTGGAGACGGCGAGCCAGGATGCCTTCGGTGACCACTTCGATCTGGGTGCGCGGGCCCACCTTGCTTTCAAGGCGAATTCGATAGCCGACGGTCTCACCAACCTTCTCACCCAGTTCACTTGCCAAGCGCTCAGCTGCCGCCCGAGCAGCCAACCGCCGAGGCTCGAGCATGATGATTTTCTGGTCACCAAGCCAAGGTTCGTTCAGCAACGCCAGAGGCACTCGGGTGGTCTTACCCGCACCAGGTGGCGCTTCAAGGATTACTTCGTGGCGATTGGACAGGGCGTCTCGAAGGTCAGGCAATACGAGATCAATAGGTAGAGAAATCATCAAGGCTCCCAAATCAGAGAAGCATTATACGACGGGCACTGTAGAGAGGTGATTCAGCCCAAAGGCTGCGAAGAGAGGGGTAGGAGTTTTTGACAAGATATTGATGATTTTCGTGCAATCGGCAAAACGTGGAACTCGTCGAAGATCAGCAGGCCGACACCGTCCAGTGCCGGATCGTCCTGCAAACGACGGGTGAGGATGCCTTCGGTGACCACTTCGATGCGCGTGTTGGGCCCGACCTTGCTGTCGAGACGGATGCGATAGCCGACGGTTTCACCGACTTTCTCCCCCAGTTCGCTGGCCAGCCGTTCCGCGGCGGCACGGACGGCCAGGCGCCGGGGCTCGAGCATCAGGATGGTCTGCCCGGCCAGCCAGGGCTCATTCAACAAGGCCAAGGGCACGCGGGTGGTTTTACCGGCGCCGGGCGGCGCTTCCAGCACGGCTTCATGGCGATTCGCCAAGGCGTCACGCAGGGCGGGTAAAACATCATCGATCGGCAACGAATTCATACTGGCTCCAAAGCAGAGCGGCGAGTATAACGGCGAACTGCCGGATGCCGACGCTGGTCTCAATGGCAGTGCTATATAGTCCCGTATCAACCGTGTTCAGGAGAGTCTCCATGCGTATCGCTTCCCGTGTCATCGGCGGTGTCCTCGCCGTCACCCTGCTGAGCCAACTCACCGCCTGCGGGTCGATTTTCTACCCCGACCGCCGTGGCCAGATCGATGGCAAGATCGACCCGACCATTGCCGTGCTCGATGCCGTGGGCCTGTTGTTCTACGTGATCCCTGGCCTGATCGCGTTCGGCGTCGACTTCGCCACGGGCGCGATCTATTTCGAACCCGGCAAGACTGCCCAGGTTGACCCGGAAAAACTCCACGAAGCCATCGGCGCCGACGGCAAGGTCGACAACGCCAAGCTGCAAAGCATCATCCAGAAGGAAACCGGCCGCACCCTGCCGCTGGACGACCCACGCATGATCCAGTTCAAGGGCAGCGTGCAACAACTTGCGCTCCTGGGCCTGCAACCCGCCGCCTAAGGATCGTTTATGACCAGCAGTCCCGAACACGCCCGGCTGTTGCGCCTGGCCACCCGCGCCTCGGTGGGTGTGGCCTGCGCGCTGATCGTCACCAAGGCGATTGCCTGGTGGCTCAGCGGCTCGGTGAGCATGCTCGCCGGGTTGACCGACTCACTGCTCGATGGCGTGACCTCGCTGCTGAACCTGCTGGCCGTGCATTACGCCCTGCGCCCTGCCGATGACGATCACCGTTACGGCCATGGCAAGGCGGAGTCGCTGGCGGGCATGGCCCAGGCGTTGTTCATTGGTGGCAGTGCGGTGTTGATCGCCTTGCAGGCCTACGAGCGCCTGCAGCATCCGGAACCGGTCGGCGCGCCGTGGCTGAGCATTGGGGTGATCGTGTTTTCCCTGGCACTGACCGTGGCGCTGCTGATGCTGCAACACCGGGTTGTGCGCGAAACCGGCTCCAATGCCGTGCGGGCGGACTCGCTGCACTACCGCTCGGACCTGCTGCTCAACGGCAGCATCCTGGTGGCGCTGGTGCTGGCGGGCATGGGCTTTCATCAAGTCGACGCCTGGTTCGGCCTGGGCATCGCCGCCTACATTTGGTGGAGCGCGATCCAGATCGCCAGGGAAAGCTTTGCGGTGTTGATGGACGAGGAACTGCCGCCGGACGTCAGCCAGCACATGCTGGAACTGGCGCGAAGCGTACCGGGGGTGTTGGGTGCCCATGACCTGCGCACGCGCATTTCCGGCAACCACTGGTTCGTGCAGTTGCACCTGGAACTGCCGGGGGAGCTGACGCTGTCAGTGGCCCACGGCATCAGCGACCAGGCCGCCGATGCCATTCACGCAGCCTACCCGCGCGCCGAAGTGCTGGTGCACGCCGACCCACGGGAAGTGGTCACGGGCGCCAAGGCCTAGTACTGCACCTGATACCCGCGACTGCTCAGGCAGTTGCCCTGGGCCTGGCGGTAGGTTTGCACCACCGCCGGGTCAGGGGCGTAGGTGACGGCCTGCGGGTCGAAGCCGCTTTGTTGCACCGCCCAGCGATAACAGTCGTAGCCGTCCTGCTGCACTTGCGCCGGTGACTGCCCGTTGGCGGGATAGGCCACCACGTCATAGCCATTGCCTTGGGGTGCTGGCTGCGGTGCCGGCACTTGCGTCGGCGGTTGTACCACTACGTATTGCTGGGTGCTTTGTTCGTAGGCGTAGTAGGCGCCAGCGGCCAGGAACAGCAGCGAGCCACCTACCCACACTTCGCGCGCATAGTCCGGCAGGTAATGCACGCGGATGCCATACGGCGGCGCCACGACCACATAGCGCGGGCCTTGGGGGCGGTACCAGTAGCCGCCGGAGAAGAAGTAATCCTGGCCACGGTACGGCACCCGGTAGTTGCGGTCGGGGAAGCGGTCGACGACATAGCCAGGCCGATACTGGGGGCCGGGGCCCCAGCCGTTGCCATGGCCGTCGGGGCGACCTGGCCAGCGGTTATCGTTGGGATGCCCGTTGTAGCCAGGCCGCGAACCTGGGCCGCCGGCCTCCCAATTGCGGTTGTCGTCGTTGCGTCGAGGAATGTCACGGTAGTAACCCTGACGCGGTTCCTGGGTCTGGCGCACGGTATCGGGGCGACTCTGGATCGGCAGGTTGTTCGCAGGCTGCGGGGCTGGCCGAGGCTGTTCGGCACCTTGCGGGCGACCTTGCCACTGCCCGCCACCGTGGGGCGGTTGCTCGGCGCGATCAAAATGCGGGTTCTGTGGACGTGGCTGATTATTTTCCGGCCGGGGTTGATTGTTCTGTGGACGCGGCTGGTTATTCTGCGGGCGCGGCTGTTCGTTACCCTCCGGCCCTCTTTCATGCTGGCCGCCACCCTCAGGGCGCGGCTCGTCGGCCATCACTTGCGTGCCGACGGTGACCATCAGCAAACCTACACCTGCCATATGCCAGATGCGCTTCATGCTATTCCTCACTGCGGATAAGGGCCTGGAAGGTCCGGCCTCATAGATGAGACTGGAAAAGCCCCGCCCGGTTCTGAGACAGGTTATCAGTCACAGGAACAATTTTCTTAAGGCAAAAGAAAAGGGGTGACCCGTCGGCCACCCCTTGAGAACTTCGTCCATGCTCAACGCTTTTGACGTTGGCTCACCTCACGCCGTCTTGTGGACAGTGTGCAGCCTGGAGGCCGGCTCGACCCTGCTGGGGTGGCGGCCGCAGCCAGCCTGATTGGGCGAGCTGCTGTGGACTGTTGTCCAGGCGGTGATTCTGTTGATAACGATACAGGCCAGCGCCGGGCAGATGATTGCGAAGATTGCGTCAATAAACAGTGCTTGCGCAATTTTTAACCCTTCATGGATAATTCACCGCAATAGTTACGACAAAGGCCAACCCAATGAGCAAGCTTGACCGATACGACCTGAGTATTTTGGCGGAATTGCAGCGCGACGCGAGGATCTCCAACCAGGAGTTGGCCGAGCGTATCGGCCTGTCGCCTTCGCCCTGCTCGCGCCGGGTCAAGCAGTTGGAGGACGACGGCTACATCGCACGCCAGGTCGCCCTGCTCGACCGCAAGATGCTCGGCCTGAGCCTCACGGCCTATGTGCTGATCGGAATGGACCGCCACACCCCCGAGCGTTTCGAGAACTTCGAGGCGGCCATCCGCACCCTGCCCCAGGTGCTGGAATGCAGCCTGGTCACCGGGATGGATGCGGACTATCAGTTGAAAGTGGTGGTGCCGGACATGGACCACTATCAGAAACTGCTGCTGGGCCACCTCACCCGGATCGAAGGCGTGACCAGCGTGCGCTCGAGCTTTGTGCTCAACCAGGTGCTCAACAGCACCGAGCTGCCGCTGACCCACCTGCGCACCTGATCTCATGAACAATGAAGATCAAATGTGGGAGGGGGCTTGCCCCCGATGGAGTATCAGTCACCAGATACACAGCCTGACACACCGCTATCGGGGGCAAGCCCCCTCCCACATTTGGCCTGTGTTTCAACAGTGAAGCCTGCGTGCGACGCACCGACGCAGGTCAATGTTGCGCCTGTGACGCTGCCGTATACTTGCCGCCTGCCCCGTTGGAAGAGCCCATGAACAACATCGACCCCGCCCTGTTCGAAGAATGGATGATGACCGGCCTGGTCACTATCCTGATCATTTTCATGGGCTTTATCGTCTGGGACCTGGCAAAGAAATCCAAGGCCGGGCGCTTTGGTTCGTTCATCCTGTTTTTCGTGCTGGGCCTGGGCGTGGCCGCGTTCATCATCAAGAGCGTGGTGATCGGCCTGATCGAATCCGGCGCTTTATAAACGCGCCGGCACTTCCTTCCATTGGCCTTGGTCCAGGCCGTCGATTGTCCAATCGCCAATACGCACCCGCACCAGGCGCAAGGTCGGCAGGCCCACGGCGGCGGTCATGCGCCGAACCTGACGGTTACGCCCCTCTCGAATCACCAGTTCAAGCCAGTACGTCGGTAGGTTTTTGCGAAAGCGCACCGGCGGGTTGCGCGGCCATAACGCCGGTTCATCCAGACGCCGGGCCTCGGCGGGCAAGGTTTTGCCGTCGTTGAGTTCCACCCCGTCACGCAGGCGTTGCAGCAATGCTTCGGTGGGTTCGCCTTCCACCTGCACCCAGTAGGTTTTCGCCAGCTTGTGCTTGGGATCGGCAATACGCGCCTGCAACTGGCCGTCGTTGGTCAGCAGCAACAGGCCTTCGCTGTCACGGTCCAGGCGGCCTGCCGGGTAGATGCCGGGGATGTCGATAAAGTCCTTGAGCGTCGCGCGCCCGCCTTCGTCGCTGAACTGGGTCAGCACATCGAAGGGTTTATTGAACAGCACCAACTTCGGCTCGGCCGGCGGCGCCTTGGCGACACGGCGCGCGGCAGAATACGGAGGTTTCACGCCAGGGCGGCGCGAATCGGGACGGGTGGGACGGGACATGGCAAAGGAACATCTAACGGTCAGGACCGACAATGCTAGTGGCCTGACCGCTAAATGACCATCCCAACCGCTTAGCGGAACGGCGGCTCGTCGAAGCTGCGCAGTTTGCGCGAGTGCAACGAGTTGAGTTCGGTGCGCAACAGGTCCACCGCCTCGATGCCGATCTTCAAGTGCTGGCTGACCGCACGTTCGTAGAACGCGTTGGCCGAACCCGGCAGCTTGATCTCGCTGTGCAGCGGCTTGTCCGACACACACAGCAAGGTGCCGTAGGGTACGCGCAAGCGGTAGCCCTGGGCGGCGATGGTGCCGCTTTCCATGTCCACCGCCACGGCGCGGGACAGGTTGATCAACGGCCGCTCCTGGGCCCAGCGCAGTTCCCAGTTGCGGTCGTCGTAGGTCAGCACGGTGCCGGTACGCAGGCGTTTTTTCAGTTCTTCGCCTTTCTCACCGGTGACATTCGCCGCCGCCTGCTGCAAGGCCATCTGCACTTCGGCCAGGGCGGGGATCGGGATGTTCGGCGGTACCACCCGGTCGAGAATCCCATCGCGGCGCATATAGGCGTGGGCCAGTACGTAGTCGCCGATGGTCTGGGATTGGCGCAGGCCGCCACAGTGGCCAATCATCAGCCAGCAATGCGGACGCAGCACCGCCAGGTGGTCGGTGATGTTCTTGGCGTTGGACGGGCCGACACCGATGTTCACCAGAGTCACGCCGTGGCCATCGCTGGCCTGCAGGTGATAGGCCGGCATCTGGTAGCGGTGCCACACTACGCCGGCGGCAATCGCCGAGGCTTCGCCGTGGTCCATGCTCTTATCGATGATGACGTTGCCCGGCAGCACCATGCGGATAAAACGCGGGTCGCTGCGCAGTTGTTCCAGGCCATGCAGGATGAACTGGTCGACATAGCGGTGGTAGTTGGTCAGCAGGATCCACGGCTGCACATGGCGCCAGTCGCTGCCGGTGTAATGCACCAGCCGACGCAGGGAAAAGTCCACGCGGGCCGCATCGAACAGCGCCAGGGGCAGCGGGTCGGTGTTTTCCCAGTCGTAGAGGCCATCGGCGATGCCGTCGGTGGCGGCCGACAGGTCGGTGCTGGGGAACACGCGCGCCAAGGTCGCGGCGGTCACACCGGAGCCGGCCAGTTCGTCGCCCTGCTCCACCACGTACGGATAAGGAATGTTCTGCTGGCTGACGCCCACTTCCACGGTCACGGTGAAGTCGTGCATCAGCGGCACCAGTTGTTCCAGCAAATACTTACGGAACGCCGCCGGATGCGTGACGGTTACGCTGTAGGTCCCGGGTAACTGGACCTTGGCATACGCCCGGGTAGTCTGTGGGACTTCGCCGTGGCAGTGGTAAGTCAGGCGCAGTTCCGGGTAGCGAAACAGCGCGCGTTGTTCGGCGTCGGGTTCGACGCGGTCCTTGAGGTATTGCTTGAGGGCTTGATTGAGCGCGCCGGTAGCCCGCTCATGCAGGGCCGCCAGCCGATCCACGGCCTCTTCGGCGGTTTGAACGACAACAAAAGCTTCGGTCACGGTAAGCATCCTGTGTTCTGACTTGCAGGCCTTTATCTTGCCTGTATCCCTGTCAGACGCAAACCTTGAATTGGAGTGCCTCTCAAGATGGCTGCAAGCCCCCTCCCACATGTGGACCGTGTTTATTCAGAGACATTGGGACTTGAGCGCGCGACGATGGCCCCGACATCGACGCCACGCGGCAAGGTGCCGTAGACGCGGCCAGACGACTGGCCCAAACGGCTGGCGATAAAACCATCGCTGACTGCGGCGTTACCCGCCTCAAGCAACAGCTTGGCCTGCAATGCCACCGCAATATCCTCGGTCAACTGCCGCGCGCGGTACTGAATGTCCTGGGTGTCCATGAACGCCGACTTCAGGTGTTCGATATGCCGCGCCAATTGCTTATCGCCATGCCCGTCACCAAGTTCGACAAACAGCGCTTCCAGCACGCCGGGCTCCTTGGAGAGTGCGCGCAGCACGTCCAGGCATTGCACATTGCCGGAACCTTCCCACGTCGAATTCACCGGCGCCTCACGGTACAGGCGCGGCAGGATGCTGTCTTCCACGTAGCCCGCGCCGCCCATGCATTCGGCGGCTTCGTTGATCATCGCCGGGGCGCGCTTGCAGATCCAATACTTGCCCACCGCCGTCACCAGCCGAGCGAACTTGGCTTCCCGCTCATCGCCCAGATTGTCCAGGGCGCAGCCCATGCGCATGCTCAAGGCCAGCGAGGCTTCGCTTTCCAGGGCGAGGTCGGCCAGCACGTTTTGCATCAGCGGCTGCTCGCTGAGCACACGGCCACCGACCCGGCGATGAGCACAGTGATGGCTAGCCTGGGTCAGCGCCTGGCGCATCAAGGCACTGGAACCCACCATGCAATCGAAGCGGGTCATTGCGACCATCTCGATGATGGTCGGCACGCCACGCCCCTCTTCACCGATCATCCAGGCCAGGGCCCCACGAAACTCCACTTCACTGGACGCATTGGAGCAGTTGCCCAATTTGTTTTTCAGGCGCTGGATATAGAACTCGTTGCGGGTGTCATCCGGGCGGTGCCGGGGCAGCAGGAAACAGGTCAGGCCTTTGTCGGTCTGGGCCAGGGTCAGGAAGGCATCGCACATCGGCGCGGAGCAGAACCACTTGTGACCGACCAGTTCATAGGCTTGCCCGGGCCCGCCGGCGCCCACCGGATAGGCGCGGGTGGTGTTGGCCCGCACGTCGGTGCCACCCTGTTTCTCGGTCATGGCCATGCCGATGGTTGCACCGGCCTTGTGGGCAATGCCGACATTGCGCGGGTCATAGTGGGTGCTGAGGATTTTCGGCAGCCAGGTCTGCGCCAGGTCCGGTTGCAAGCGCAGGGCCGGGACGCAAGCGAAGGTCATGGTCAGTGGGCAGCCGGTGCCGGCCTCAGCCTGGCTGTGCAGGTAGGTCATGGCCGCACGCGCCACATGGGCACCGGACTGTGGATGGGCCCACGGCAGCGACGGCAGGCCATGCTCGACCGCGGTGCCCATCAGCTCGTGGTAGGCCGGGTGAAACTCCACCAGGTCGATGCGATGCCCATACCGGTCATGGCTGCTGAACACCGGTTTGTTCTGGTTGGCCAGGAACCCGGCCGCCATCAGCGGCCCGCCGGCCAACGCCCCGTACGCATCGATGCGCGCCTGCGCCCAGCCGGCGCCAAAGCGCCGTGACCAGTCTTGCAGGGGCACGTCGATGCGGTACAGATTGGTGCCGTCCAGGCAGGGCGGCTGGTTGGTGACGTCGTGGGTTTCGGCGAACTGATGCAGGTTCATGACAGGCCTCCTGGAAAAAGGCCCTGTCGAATGCGCACCTACCCATAAAGGCGCAGATCGATTGAGGCCGGTTTTTTCAGTTAAGCACCGTCATCCAGGTTAAAAAAGTGGCATACCCGCCGAATGCCCGGCGCTTTCGCCCTCGAGCGCGCTCAACAGGTGGCGCTCCAGTACCGCCTGCAGCGCCTCGAAGCGCACCGGCTTGGCCAGGCGATCGGTGATGCCGATGCCATGGCTGCGCTCGCGCTCGGACGTGTGCAGCGACGTACTCAAGGCGATCACCGGCAATTCACCGCAGCCCGGCAGTGCACGAATCTGACAACACAACGAGAAGCCGCCTTCGGGCACATCCAGCAAGACCGCGTCGAAGCTTTGCCCCTGCAAGGCCGCCAACGCCGCCGGGCCACTGTCCACGGTTTTCACCCGGTAACCCAGCTTGAGCAACATGCCGCGCACCGCCAACTGGCCGACGCTGTTGTCATCCACCAGCAATACCGCGCAATCCTGGGGCGCGCGTTGCCGGCCGGGCGCCGGTTTTGCCTCGATCGGCACCGGGCTGACGTTCACGTCCAGCTGGAAGCGGCTGCCCTTGTGCGGCTCGGAATGATGGGTAAGGCGCCCGCCCAACAGCTCGATCAATTGCCGGCAGATGGCCAGGCCGATGCCCAGGCCGCCGTATTCGCGGGTCATGGAGCCATCGAGTTGGAAAAAGCGCTGGTACAAGGTCGCCTCGTCAAGGAAGGCGAAGCCAATACCGGTGTCGGTCACAATGAAGCTCAGGCGCACGTCGCCATCACTGTGAGGCACACCCACCACCCGCAGGCGCACGGAGCCTTCGCGGGTGAACTTGAACGCATTGTCCAACAGGCAATCCAGGCACTGGAGCAGTTTGTCGGCGTCACCCACCACACGGTCCGGCAGCTCATCGGCCACATCGATGGAAAATGCCAGGCCTTTGCCTTGGGCGCTGGTGTTGAATTGCTGGCGCAAGGTGTCGAGCACGCCGCGCAGGCTGAACACCCGAGGCTGGGCACTCAGGCGCCCGGCCTGCAATTCGGTGAGGGTGAGGATGCCGTTGACCATGCGCATCATGTCCCGTGCCGAACCGGCGGCCGTTTGCTGGTACTGCGCCAGGTCGTCGTCCAGCGGCACCGTTTGCATCAGCTCAAGGGAGCCGATCACACCGTTCATGGGCGTGCGCAGTTCGTGGGTCAGCGTCGCGAGGAATTCATCCTTGAGACGGTTGCTGCGGGCCAGTTGCTGGTTGAGCACTTCGAGCTTCTGGCTGGCATCGAACAGGATCTGTGCCTGCTGCTCACGCATGGCATTGATACGGTCGGCGAGGGCCAGGGATAACAGCGCCACTTCAATTGCCGAGCCGATCTGGCTGGCGTACATGGTGAGGAACACATTGGGCAAGTAGCCCAGCACCATCAGCGTGTTCACCACGCCACCCAGCAGGAACGCCGACCAGGCGATGATGAAATACCGCGCCACCCGCTGGCCGCAGTACCAGGCCTTGATGGCGGCGACGAAGATGGTCACGGTGAATACCAGCGCCAGGCCGGTCGCCAGGCGCAAGGCCAGGGCGTAGCTGGTCAGCAGCGCCAGCGCCATCACTGCGCCGCCGCACACCGCCAGTGCCAGCAAGAGCCGGTTGAGCCAGCGGCTGTGCTGCGCGGTATGCAGGAAGCTGCGGGCGAACAGGCTGCCGAACATCGCCGCCGAACCGATCAGCAACGGCACCGCCGCATTCGCCCACCACGGGTTGTTCGGCCAGAAGTACTGCACCGCCACGCCATTGACCGACAGTTGGTACAGGCCAAACGAGGCGATGTAGAGGATGTAGTACAGGTAGCTGGTGTCGCGCACGCTCAGGTAGATGAACAGGTTGTAGACCAGCATCCCCAGCAATACGCCATAGATCACCCCCAGCACCGACAGGCGCAGCGGTTGTTGCTCCAGGTAAGCGGTGCCGGCCCAGAGCGTCAACGGCGCCTGGATCGAGCCCTCGCTTTGCAGGCGCAGGTAGAGCGTTTGCTGCTGGTCGGGCACGAAATTGAGCTTGAACAGGTAGTTGCTCTGGCTGACCTCACGGCTGGAAAAAGGCAGCGCACTGCCGGTACGGCCGGCCAGCCGATAGTTGCCGGTGCCATCGTTCTGGTACAGGTCCAGATGATTCAGCGGCGGGTAAGCCAACTCCAGGAACCAGGTGCGGGGGGCACGGGGGTCCCTGGCCATGTAATGCAGGTCGACCTTGAGCCAGAACACCGAGCGCGAATAGCCGGCGTTGAGGGTGGCTTTGTCATGGTGCTTGAATTGAGCAGCGTAGGCGGGAGAACTTACTTCGGCGATGGTGAGGGCATCGGTGGGGTCTTCGAGCACTTGCATGGCTCGGCCCAGCGGCAGGCTTCGGGTGTCCTGGTTGAACTCGATGGCGCTGGCGAGCATCGGCAGCCCGCACAACAATAAGATCAGCAAATAGCGCATAGAGCCCCAGCGTGGCCTGTCCGGTTATGTCAAAAGCCCCCCATTCCTTTTGAGAAGACGTACACCGGCGGTACAGTTAAGTTGTTTGAATCCACTTTAGCATAGCCGCTAAAGGCCATTGGACACCATTGAAATAATTTTTTGAAAGGCTCTAGAACAAGGCTTTCAGAGCGTTTTCGCAGCCGAGCACACGCCAAAAAAGCGGCGTTTGCGCGACAACATTCAACCATCGCCCGAAGGCCCCGCCAAAAGCGTTTGGTGGTAAGCTCGCGCACCATGAATATCTACAGCTCTCGCCCCGTTGTCCTCTGTCTCTCCGGCCATGATCCCAGTGGTGGCGCCGGCTTGCAGGCAGATATCGAAGCCCTCCTCGCCCAAGGCTGCCATGCGGCCCCGGCCGTCACTGCCCTGACCGTGCAGAACACCGTCAATGTCAGCGATTTCCGCGTACTGGACCGTGAGTGGGTACTGGCCCAGGCCAATGCCGTCCTCGGTGACTCCGACGTGGCGGCGGTCAAGCTGGGCATGCTCGGCTCCACCGCGATGGTCGACACCGTGGTCGAACTGCTGCAGGCGCACCCGCACCTGCCGGTGGTGTGCGACCCGGTGCTGCGCGCCGGCGGCGGTGGCAGCCTGGGCAAGGACGAAGTCGGCTACGCCATGCGCGAGCGGCTGCTGCCGTTGTCGCTGATCGCCACGCCGAACCTGCCTGAAGCCCGCATCCTCGCCGAACTGCCCGAGGGCACCGCCGACGAATGCGCCGCGAAGCTGTTGCCGTTCATCAAGCACCTGTTGATCACCGGCGGCCATGGCGATGAGCATGAAGTGCACAACCGTCTCTACAGCCGCGATGGCACGCGCCAGACCTTTACCTGCCAGCGCCTGCCCGGCAGCTATCACGGTTCGGGCTGCACCCTGGCCAGCGCCCTGGCCGGACGGATCGCCCAGGGCGAAGGGCTGGTGAGTGCGGTGCAGTCGGCACTTAACTACACTTGGCGCACCCTGCGTGATGCCGAACAACTCGGCCAGGGCCAGTTCGTACCGCGCCGGCTGCCGCTGGATTTCTGCTCGTAACTATCTGCTCTTAACAGCAAGAGGCCTGCCCGATGAAACTACGTGGCCTTTACGCCATTACCGACAGCCAACTGTTGGCCGGCAAGTTCCTCGCCTACGTCGAAGCGGCATTGGACGGTGGCGTGACCCTGCTGCAGTACCGCGACAAAAGCAGCGACGAAGCCCGGCGCCTGCGCGAAGCGGAAAAACTGCGGGAGCTGTGCTCGCGCTACAAGACCCAGCTTATTATCAATGATGACTTCGACCTGGCCGCCCGCCTGGGCGTCGGCGTGCACCTGGGCCAGACCGACGGCCCACTGACGCCGGCCCGTGCGCTGCTAGGCTCCAAGGCGATCATCGGCGCCACCTGCCACGGCCAGATCGAACTGGCCGAACAGGCGGCGAAGGAAGGCGCCAGTTATGTCGCCTTCGGCCGCTTCTTCAATTCCAACACCAAGCCGGGTGCTCCGGCCGCCACCGTTGAAATGCTCGCCGAGGCCCGCAAGCGCCTGCATGTGCCGATCTGCGTGATCGGCGGCATCACCCTGGAAAACGCCGCACCGCTGGTGGCCCAGGGTGCCGACCTGCTGGCCGTGGTCCACGGCCTGTTCGGTGCCGACAGTACCCAGGAAGTCACGCGCCGCGCCCGCGCCTTCAACGAACTCATCAAATCCTGAATTCAGAGAGCCCTCACCATGTCTCGTTCCGAAACCCTGTTTGCCAATGCCCAGAAACACATCCCCGGCGGTGTGAACTCCCCCGTGCGTGCGTTCAAAAGCGTGGGCGGCACGCCGTTGTTCTTCAAGCATGCCGAAGGCGCCTACGTCACCGACGAAGATGACAAGCGCTACGTGGATTACGTCGGCTCCTGGGGCCCGATGATCCTCGGCCACAGCCACCCCGACGTGCTGGACGCCGTGCGCAGGCAACTGGAGCACGGCCTGTCCTACGGCGCGCCGACCGCCATGGAAACCGAGATGGCCGATCTGGTCTGCAGCATCGTGCCGTCGATGGAGATGGTGCGCATGGTCAGCTCCGGCACCGAAGCCACCATGAGTGCGATTCGCCTGGCCCGTGGTTTCACCGGCCGCGACAGCATCATCAAGTTCGAAGGCTGCTACCACGGCCATTCCGACAGCCTGCTGGTCAAAGCCGGTTCCGGCGCGCTGACCCAAGGCGTACCCAGCTCGGCCGGCGTACCGGCAGCGTTCGCCAAACACACCCTGACCCTGCCGTTCAACGACATCGGTGCCGTCGAGCAGATGCTCAGCGAAGTCGGCCAGGACGTGGCGTGCATCATCGTCGAGCCGGTGGCCGGCAACATGAACTGCGTGCCGCCCGCCCCAGGATTTCTGGAAGGCCTGCGCGAACAGTGCGACAAGCACGGCGTGGTGCTGATTTTCGACGAAGTGATGACCGGCTTCCGCGTTGCCCTCGGCGGTGCCCAGGCGCACTACGGCGTCACGCCGGACCTGAGCACGTTCGGCAAGATCATCGGTGGCGGCATGCCCGTGGGCTGCTTCGGCGGCAAGCGCGAAATCATGCAGCACATCGCGCCGCTGGGCCCGGTGTACCAGGCCGGCACACTCTCGGGTAACCCGCTGGCCATGGCGGCCGGCCTGACCACCCTGCGCCTGATCAGCCGCCCGGGCTTCCACGCCGAGCTGACCGACTACACCACCCGCCTGCTGGACGGCCTGCAACAGCGCGCCGACGCCGCCGGTATCCCGTTCGTGACCACGCAAGCAGGCGGCATGTTTGGCCTGTACTTCAGCGGTGCCGATGACATCGTCACCTTTGATGATGTGATGGGCAGCGATGCCGACCTGTTCAAGCGCTTCTTCCACCTGATGCTGGAGGGCGGCGTGTACCTGGCGCCGAGTGCCTTCGAAGCCGGCTTCACCTCGATCGCCCATGGCGATGCCGAGCTGAAACTGACCCTGGATGCCGCCGAGCGCGCCTTCGCCGCCCTGAAATAAGCCGGAGCAAAAACCTGACGTCGCTGTGGGCGGCGTCAGATTTGCTACTTTGCCTACAGGGATTTCCTTATTTTTCCGAGAATTTACCTGCAATCCGGCAGATAACTTGCCCAAGCAGCAGAAAAACGAGTAAAGACTTTGTAAGCAGAGGCCTGCTTATTTCATAATGCGCGCTTATTGGATCCCGAGAGGATCCGCGCGCCCCGTCAGAGGTAAGTCGATTCCCATGAAACGCACCGGCCGCACCCTGGTACTGGGCTGCCTGTTGCTCCTTCAGCCGCTGCTGGCACAAGCCCAGGCAGGCGGCAACTCGTTGTTAATCCCAGCGATGGGTCGTTGCACCCTCAATACCCAGCCGGACAGCCAGGCCGAAGCCCTGAGCGCGTGTCAGAAACAGGCCGACGATGGGGATGCGCAGGCGCAATACGAGTTGGGCGAGTACTACCACGACAGCAAGAACCCGGCCCGTGACCTCAACAAAGCCTTGAGCTACTTCGAGAAAGCCTCGCTGCAGGGCCACGCCCAGGCGCAATTCCAGTTGGGCACCATGTTCTTCAAAGGCGAAGGCGTGCCGGCCAATAACGTCCAGGCCTATATCGTGCTGAAAATGGCCGCGGTCAACGGCGCCGAAGACGCGCTGGACACCGCCGACGAAGTCGCCGAGCACATGCAACGCGATGAATTGGAAGTGGCCACCCAGGTCCTGGGGCAGATTTTCCGCAACTACCTGCTGGAGCTGCAGAGCGCCGATGGGCGCTCGCCCTTCTCACCCCTGCCCTGATGCTCAAGGCGATAACAGATACCCCTGTCGATAGGCCTTCGCACCTGCGACATGGGCAATGGTCATTCCCGCAGTTGCCATTCGCCGCACTGAACGAACATACAAAAGCCCCCCACGCGTACAAACCACCGGTGTGACGCGGTCGGTGATCGGATCAATGATTTCGGCCAGGGTTTGCCCCGCCTCCAGGTAATCGCCCACCTGCGCGCAAAACACAATCAAACCTCCCACCGGACTCATCACGGGCTCTACCCCGGCCAACGGCGTCGGCCGGTTGAGTAATGCCGGCGGGCATGACGTCTGGCCATCAATGGCTCCGCACTGAATCAGGTACTGAATCAAAGCCTGGCAATCCTGACGTGCCAGCCCATGGTCCACATCGGCAACCCCTCGTAACTCAACCGTCACAGCGAACCCGGGTGGCGAAAAGCGCCCAGGGAAACGCGCCTGCATCTGCTCCCAAAACAACGTAAAGCACTCATCGAACGATTGCCCGCCTGCCTCTTTTGTCAAAAAGCAGGCCCTGGCGCCCAAGTAGCGGGCCAGGGGTTCCACCTGTGGCCAGAAATCCGGCGACAGGTACAAGTGCTGCACGGCTTCGAAATCACAGTGCAGGTCCAACACGATATCGGCGTCACAGGCCAGCGCCTGCAGGGTCAGGCGCATTGACTGCAATTGCGTCGCCGGCACTTGGCTGGCGAGCGCTTGCCGAAGGCTCGAACGAATCAGCTGCAGATTGCTGGCAGGATCATCAGTCAACAGACCTTGCACGCAATCACCGACCTGCTGGCTGACATCAGGGAAGAAACGATTGAAGTTCTCCCGGCTGTCGTTATCGAAGCGCCCCTGGGGCACATCCATCAGCACTTGCTCCAACCCCAGCGGATTGGCCACCGGCACGAGGACGACCGACCAACGCAACAACCCGGCCGCTTCCAGCTGCGCCAACCGTTGCTTGAGATGCCATAAAACCAGCATCCCCGGCAGCTCATCGGCATGCAGCGACGCCTGGAGATAGACCTTCCCCGATGCATTGCCCGGACCGTAATGAAAACTATGGATCTGTCGCGTCGTACCTGGCACGGCCGCCAGTAACTCATGCACATGAGTCTGCATATCGACCCCCTATCGGCCCGGATCAAGAAAGCGCAGCCATCGCCGTTCTGCCAGGCGAAACAGACCGACCAAGGCAAAGGTGATGCACAGGTAAAGGGCTGCGGCGAGGCCGAAGGATTGGAAGGTCAGGAAGGTGGCAGCGTTGGCATCCCGGGTCACTTTGAGGATGTCCGGCACGGTGGCGGTAAACGCCAACGTGGTGGAGTGCAGCATGAAGATCACTTCATTGCTGTAGTAGGGCAATGCGCGGCGCAGGGCCGAAGGCATGATCAAGTGGACATACAGCTTCCAGCCATCGAACCCCAGGGACCTTGCAGCCTCGATTTCACCACGCGGCGTCGCTCGAATGGCACCCGCCAGTATTTCCGTGGTGTAGGCCCCGGTATTCAAGGCGAACGCCAGCAGCGTGCAGTTCAGTGCGTCGCGGAAAAACCCATCCAGCAGTGGTTGCTCACGCACTGCGGCAATGCTGTAGATCCCGGTGTAGAAGATGAGCAACTGGATATACAGCGGCGTACCGCGAAACAGATAGGTGAAGCTTTGCACCGGCCAACGCCACCGGCGCCGGGAGGACGCCCTGGCAATGGACAGTGGCAGTGCAAGCAGCAGGCCGAAACACAGCGAGGCACTGGTCAGCCATAGGGTCATGGCCAGGCCCGTCAGTTGTTGACCGTCGGAGTAGAGCAAGGGCCGCCAGTATTCCTGAATCAGCTCGATCATCGCGGCGACTCCTGCACACCCCCGCAGTAGCGACGCTCCAACCAACGCAATACGAGGTTTGAAACGCTGCTGAGCACCAGGTAGATCAACGCCGCCATCAGCAAAAAGGCCAACACCTGCTGGCTGCTCTTGCCCGCTACCTGGGCCACTTTGATCAAATCCGCCAGGCCGATGATCGATACCAGCGCAGTGGCCTTGAGCAAAACCATCCAGTTATTGCCCAGCCCTGGCAGGGCGAACCGCATCATTTGCGGGAATATCACGTGCACAAAACCTTGGCTGAAGGTCATGCCCAAGGCCTTGGCGGCCTGGAACTGACCGCGAGGCACGGCCAGCAAGGCGCCGCGAAAGGTTTCGGTGAAATAGGCGCCGTAGATAAACCCCAGGGTGAGCACTCCTGCGCTGAAAGGGTCGATTTCGATGTAGGCCCAGCCCAGTTCCTGCGTCAGACGACTCAAACCGGTTTGCACTCCGTAGAAAATCAACAACATCAACAGCAGGTCCGGCACCCCACGGATCAGGGTGGTGTAGAGCTGTGCGCAGAAGCGCCAGGCCCTGCACCCGGACAACTTGGCGCCCGCACCGAGCAGGCCGAATGTCAGCCCCAGCAGCAGCGACAGCAGCGCCAGTTGCAACGTGACCCAGACACCGCGCAATAACAACGGCGCGAAGCCCTCCAGGGTCGCAGCGAACTGCGTGAAGGTAGGTAGCATGGTTGCGCCCTCGCCGATCATTGACCGCTGAACATGTCCACACCCGGGAAGTACTGTTCCTGTAACCGGGCATAGGTGCCATCCGCGTGCAGGGCGGCCAGCCCTTTGTCCAGCAAGGCTTTTAACGCGTGATTGCCCTTGGCGATACCAATGGCACTTTGGGAGGGCATCAGTTCGCTTTCAATCAACGGTCCCAGCACAAACCCCGCGCCTTGGGGCAAGCGCAAAAATCCGCTTTGCGCCTGCTGAGCATCTTGCAGCGAAGCCTGCAAGCGGCCCGCCACCAGGTCGGCGTACACCTGCTCCTGATCGGCGTACGCCACGACCTTCATGCCCTGTTTAACAAGCACTTGGCGGGCATAGGTTTCCTGGGTACTGCCCTGTAAGTAGCCAACGGCCGTCCCCTTGGCCAGTTCAGTGCCGGGGCGGAATACCATGGCAGTGGGACTGGAAAACACCTCCGAGGAAAAATCGATCACCTTTTGCCGTGCTTCAGTAACCGTCATTGAAGCCAGGATTGCGTCGATCTTGCCGGCGTTCAGGCTCGGGACCAGTCCGTCGAAGTCGCTTTCGACCCATTGGCAGCGAATCTTCAAACGCGCGCATAGAGCATTGCCTATATCAACTTCGAAACCGGTCAAAGTTCCCGCACTGTCCTTATAGGCAAACGGCGCATAGTTGGGGTCGGCACCGAAACGAATTACCGCATAGTCCCTGGCAACGAGTGGCGCACTTACAAATAACATGGCGAATAACATCAGGATTATTTTTTTCATTATTGTATTCCTCGTTATTAATCAAACAGCAGGACTGGCTACACTTCGATAAACGGAATCTCTCGTCGTAGAAACAAAGAATCAGCAGGCGCATCAAACTCTCGTGCCATTCGATGCCCGGAATACACCGCCGCAGCAATCGTGCCCGGCGCCATACAGTCGCCGATCAAGGTCAGCGTACTGATACCGGCCGCCAGTGATTGTTCGGGTGCGTTATTCAACGCCTGAAACAGCGCCTGCTCGGGCTCGCGGGAGGTGACCAACACCAGTGATGCGGCTGGAATGAAGGAGGTCCGCGCGGTGTAGACGCACCCTGCCAGCACACCTTCCGGCATACCACTGACCAGTGTATGGGACGGGATGATCGTGACATTCAACTCCAGCAGCCGGCGCTGGATGCGATGCTGCTCCAGGGTGTTGTGGGTCCAGGCCGCCACATCCGCCGCAGGGGTGACGAATATCACGTCGAGTCCCCGCGCCACCAGGTGCTCGGCCAACACACTGCCCATGTAATAGTGATCGTCGTCGAACAGCAGCACCGGTGAAGGCGGTAGTACACCCGCCATCAGATCGTCCGGCGTCAGCACGGGCAGGCACTCCAGGCCCGGTAACACCCACCGCAGGGCGCGCCCCAACCCGTCCCGCCGCCAGCGAGAGCCGGTGGCGATAAATACATGCTCGGCAGCAAAGTCGAGGACGTCCTGGGCCTGCAAAGGACTTTCCCGATAAACCTCGACCGATGCCAGGCGGCTTAAGGCATCCAGTCGATAATCGATGACCCGCGCCCAACTCGCCAGCCCCGGAAGCCGCGCCTCCAAGGCTACGCGTCCGCCCAGCGTGCGCTGGCTGTCCACAAGCGCAACGTCCATCCCTCGCGCGCCCAGTATCCGCGCGCACTCAAGCCCAGCAGGGCCGGCGCCGACCACCAGCGCGCGCCCTGGCTCATCCGCCCGCTTCACCGCCTCCGGGTGCCAGCCGCGCCGCCACTCCTCGCCCATGGTCGGATTCTGAGTACAGCGCAAAGGCGTGCTGGTGTGATCGCCACTGACACACACATTGCAGCCAATGCATTCACGGATCTCTTCAGCGCGCCCCTCTTCAATCTTTTTTGGCAGGAAAGGATCGGCAATCGAAGGGCGGGCCGCACCAATGAGGTCGAGAACGCCACGGCGGACCATGGAGGCCATGGTGTCCGGCGAGGTGAACCGCCCGACGCCTACCACCGGCTTGCAGGTCAGCGATTTGAGCCCCAGCAGGAAGGCCTCTTGATAACCTTCCGAGGCAAAGCGCGCGGTGACGCTGTCATTGGACCAATCGGCGACATTCACATCCCACAAGTCCGGCAAGTCCGCCAGCATCGAGAAAACTTCAGCCCCTTCGCCCTCGCGACACAGACCGCCGGCCATCTGCTCATCCACCGCCAGGCGCACCGCCACGGCGCATCGATCACCCACCGCATCGCGGGTGTCCTCAATCAGTTCGCGCAGCAGGCGCACGCGGTTTTCCAGCACGCCGCCGTACTCATCGGTGCGGCGGTTATTACGTGGTGTGAGGAAATGGAAAGGCACACTCAGGTCATGCCCGGCATAGACATAGATGATGTCAAACCCCGCGTCCCGCGCCCGCAGCGCGGCTGCGCGGTGCATGGCGCGTAACTGCTGGATATCGGCACGACTCATGGCCCGCGCCTGGACGGGGTCATAACCACGCACCGGCGTATTGGAGGGCGCCCAGGGGATTTCACGGCTGTAGCGGTTGGGCGCGGAGTAACCATTGAACGCCAATTCGATGCCGGCCAGTGAACCGTGCTGGTGGACCGCCTCGCACATCAGTGCGAGTGCCGGAATGTCGCGTTCATCCCACAAGCGCGCCTCTATGTAAGGGGAGAACTCGCTCAGCGGGCTGATTTCACACTCTTCAGTGCAAACCACGCCCCAACCGCCCTCGGCTTTTATGCCACGCATGCGGGCCATGGCCGAGGGGTGCACATGGCCCATGCCATTACAGTGGGGAACTTGATAAAAACGGTTGCGGGTGCGAACCGGGCCGATTTGCACCGGTTCAAACAGAATGTCATAGCGAGGATCGCGCACGGGGCTACTCCCGAACAGATAAGTTCGTTAATGACTGCGTGAGAAGAAACTCGGCGTTAACTAATGGTGTGGTTTAACAGTGTTGAAGTACGGGAAAACTTCGAGGCATTTTATTCTTGATGTAGTCATGGCACCCCCTCGGCATGGACGAAAACTGCTACTTTTCCAGCAGAATGTCCATGCACTACAGGTGCATTTCAGAAGCGTCCTACAAATTCATCAAGAGACTTTACTTCTCAGGCATCGGCATCGGAAACGGCATGACATTGCTCATGCCCCGGGCTTCGCTGATTTTCGGCGTGCCCAGGCGCTCGACTTCGTCGATGCGCACGATCGAATGCATCGGCACAAAACTGCGCACCACGCCTTCGAACTGGGCCTTGAGTTTTTCCTCGCCCGGGTCGACGACCAGCTGTGTGCGCTCGCCAAAGACGAACTCTTCCACTTCCAGGAAGCCCCACAGATCACTTTGATAGATCTGCTTGGCGTACATTTCGAACACCTGGCCCTGGTTGAGGAAAATCACCTTATAGATTGGAGCTTCACGTTTGGTCATGGTGGGTGAGGAACACATGGGGGATATAAAAGAGGGCGCGAACTATAGCATGGCACCCGATGCACAGTGCTAGGAACCGATGGGCATGACCCCTATAATGCGCGGTTCTTTACCACCAGTTGACGATTCCCATGGCCAAGAAGCTTTATATCGAAACCCACGGTTGCCAGATGAACGAGTACGACAGCTCGCGCATGGTCGACCTGCTGGGTGAACACCAGGCCCTGGAAGTCACCGCCCGCGCCGAAGATGCCGACGTGATCCTGCTCAATACCTGCTCGATCCGCGAGCGGGCCCAGGACCGTGTGTACTCGCAGCTGGGTCGCTGGCGCGAATTGAAACTGGCCAACCCGGACATGGTGATCGCCGTCGGCGGTTGCGTGGCCAGCCAGGAAGGCGCCGCGATCCGCGACCGTGCGCCGTATGTCGACGTGGTCTTCGGCCCACAGACCCTGCACCGCCTGCCGGAAATGATCGACGCCGCGCGCATCACCAAGCTGCCCCAGGTCGACGTCTCGTTCCCGGAAATCGAAAAATTCGACCACCTGCCCGAACCGCGCATCGATGGGCCGAGCGCCTACGTGTCGGTGATGGAAGGCTGCAGCAAGTACTGCACCTTCTGTGTGGTGCCCTACACCCGTGGTGAAGAGGTCAGCCGGCCGTTTGACGACGTGCTCGCAGAAATCATCCACCTGGCCGAAAACGGCGTGCGCGAAGTGACCCTGCTGGGCCAGAACGTCAACGGCTATCGCGGCCTGACCCACGACGGGCGCCTGGCTGACCTGGCGGAGTTGATCCGCGTGGTCGCTGCGGTGGATGGCATCGAGCGCATTCGCTACACCACCTCGCACCCGCTGGAGTTCTCCGACAGCCTGATCCAGGCCCATGCCGATGTGCCGGAACTGGTCAAGCACCTGCACTTGCCGGTGCAATCGGGCTCGGACCGCATCCTCTCGGCGATGAAACGCAACCACACCGCCCTGGAGTACAAATCCAAACTGCGCAAATTGCGTGCAGCCGTGCCGGGCATCTGCATCAGTTCGGACTTTATCGTCGGCTTCCCCGGCGAAACCGAGAAAGACTTCCAGCAGACCATGAAGCTGATCGAAGACGTCGGTTTCGACTTCTCCTACTCGTTCGTCTACAGCCAGCGCCCCGGCACCCCGGCGGCGGACCTGCTGGACGAAACCCCGGAAGCGCTGAAAAAAGAGCGCTTGAACGCGCTGCAACATCGCCTTAACCAGCAGGGTTTTGAGATCAGCCGACAAATGGTCGGTTCGATCCAGCGCATCCTGGTCACCGACTACTCGAAAAAAGCCCCTGGTGAATTGCAGGGCCGTACCGAGAACAACCGGATCGTCAACTTCCGTTGCGATAATCCGACATTGATCGGTCAGTTTGCCGACGTGCATATCGATGCGGCGCAACCGCACTCGCTGCGCGGCTCGCTGGTGCAATAAAGGTGAGAGGGGGACAAGCCCCCTCCCACATTGGAACCGTGCAACATTCCAATGACGTAAGTGCTTTCGTACCCGCGTCACTGGCGTTATCCTCTCTTTCACCTAAACAGCCAAAGGGCGGCTAAAAGCAACCTTGAACGCACCCATAGCAGAACCCCATCGTTTTCTCCTCGAGCCCTTTGAGGCTCGCCGTTTCGCCAACCTGTGCGGACAGTTCGACGAGCACCTGCGCCTGATCGAGCAACGCCTGAGCATCGAGATCCGCAATCGCGGCAATCAGTTCGAGCTTATTGGTGAACCCCAACACACCACGTCTGCAGAAAACCTGCTGCGCCGCCTCTACCGTGAAACCAAGGGTAGCGAGCTGTCGCCGGAAACGGTGCACCTGTACCTGCAGGAATCCGCCGTGGAAGACCTGGCCAACAACCCGGTGGCCGAAGCCAGCGTGGCCCTGCGCACCAAAAAAGGCATGATTCGCCCGCGCGGCTTGAATCAGCAGCGCTACGTCAAGGAAATCCTCGGCAACGACATCAACTTCGGCATCGGCCCCGCCGGTACCGGCAAGACCTACCTGGCCGTGGCCTGTGCGGTCGACGCCCTGGAGCGTGAGCAAGTACGCCGTATCCTGCTGGTGCGCCCAGCGGTCGAGGCCGGTGAAAAACTCGGCTTCCTGCCCGGCGACCTGGCCCAGAAGATCGACCCGTACCTGCGCCCGCTCTACGACGCGCTGTACGAGATGCTCGGCTTTGAATACGTGGCCAAGCTGATCGAGCGCCAGGTGATCGAGATCGCCCCGCTGGCCTACATGCGCGGCCGCACCTTGAACAACAGCTTCATCATCCTCGACGAAAGCCAGAACACCACCGTCGAGCAGATGAAGATGTTCCTCACCCGGATCGGTTTCGGCTCCACCGCCGTGATCACCGGTGACGTCACCCAGGTCGACCTGCCCAAGGGCACCAAGTCCGGCCTGGCCCAGGTGATCGAGGTGCTCAAGGACGTGCCGGGTATCAGCTTCACGCACTTCATGCCCAAGGACGTGGTCCGCCATCCGCTGGTGCAGCGCATTGTCGAAGCCTACGAGCGCTTCGACCACCGCGATGACGCACCGGCCAAGGACGTTCGCCGCGATGCTTGAGCTTGACCTGCAGCTGGCCACCGAAGCGCCCGCCCCCAGCGAAGAACAGTTCCGTCAATGGTGCGCCCTGGCCCTGCGCCAGCGCAGCGCCGACTCGGAACTGACCATCCGCCTGGTGGACGAGCCCGAGGGCCGCGAGCTGAACCACACCTGGCGCCAGAAGGACTACGCGACCAACGTGCTGTCGTTTCCCGCCGACGTACCCGATGAGTTGCTGGATATCCCCCTGCTGGGCGACCTGGTGATCTGCGTCGAGGTGGTCGAGCGTGAAGCGAAGGAACAAGGCAAGGAACTTGAGGCTCACTGGGCCCATCTAGTCATCCACGGCTGCTTGCATCTCTTGGGTTACGACCATATAGACGATGAAGAAGCCGAGGAAATGGAAGCACTGGAACGAACGTTGCTTGCAGAATTGGGTCACCCGGATCCATATGCAGACGACGAAAACTGATCAACACTCAACTGTCACATCAAAGGATTTAGAGTAATCGCTATGAGCGAAGACCGATCGAGCAACGGGCAAAAGTCATGGCTGGGTAAACTGACCCAGGCTTTTGCCCACGAGCCGAAAAACCGCCAGGAGCTGCTGGAGCTGCTGCGCGAGGCCCACCAGAACAAGTTGCTGGACAGCGAAGCGCTGGCCATCGTCGAAGGCGCCATCCAGGTGGCTGACCTGCAGGTTCGGGACATCATGGTCCCGCGCTCGCAGATGATCAGCATCAAGGCGACCCAGACCCCACGGGAATTCCTCCCGGCCGTGATCGACTCGGCGCACTCGCGCTACCCGGTGATCGGCGAAAGCCATGACGACGTCATGGGTGTCCTGCTGGCCAAGGACCTGCTGCCGCTGATCCTCAAGGAGAACGGTGACAGCTTCAACATCAAGGACCTGCTGCGTCCGGCCACCTTCGTGCCTGAATCCAAGCGCCTGAATGTGCTGCTGCGCGAATTTCGCGCCAACCACAATCACATGGCCATTGTGATCGACGAATACGGCGGCGTGGCGGGCCTGGTGACCATCGAAGACGTGCTGGAACAGATCGTCGGCGACATCGAAGACGAACACGACGTCGAAGAAGACAGCTATATCAAGCCGCTGCCCAGCGGTGACTTCCTGGTCAAGGCGCTGACGCCGATCGAGAACTTCAACGAGTTCTTCGACAGCGAATTCTCCGACGACGAGTTCGACACCGTCGGTGGCCTGGTGATGAGTGCGTTCGGGCACCTGCCCAAGCGTAACGAAACCACCGAGATCGGCGCCTATCGCTTCCGCATCCTGAATGCCGACAGCCGCCGCATCCACTTGATCCGCCTGACACCTATTGCCCGCTAAGGATTGATATGCGCCGTCTGACCCGCCCCGGCTGGCCCGGTAACCTGCTGGCCGTGGTGGCCGGCGCCATCACCACCCTGGCGCTGGCGCCGTTCGACCTGTGGCCATTTGCACTGGTTGCGGTCGGATTGTTCTATGTCGGGCTGCGGGAGCTGACGCCGCGCCAGGCCCTGGGCCGTGGCTGGTGCTTCGGGTTCGGCCTGTTTGGCGCCGGCACCAGCTGGATCTACTACAGCATCCACCACTTCGGCGGCGCTTCGGTGCTGCTGGCGGGGTTCCTGATGCTGCTGTTCACCGCCGCCATTGCCTGGTTCTTCGCCCTGCCCGCCTGGCTGTGGGCGCGCTGGTTGCGTCGCAATGAAGCGCCGTTGGCGGATGCGCTCACGTTTGCCGCGTTGTGGGTCGGCCAGGAAGCCTTTCGCGGCTGGTTCCTCACCGGATTCCCATGGTTGTATTCCGGTTACAGCCAGCTCGACGGCCCGCTAACCGGCCTGGCGCCAGTGGGCGGGATGTGGCTGATTTCCTTTGCCCTGGCGCTGACGGCGGCCCTGCTGTGCAACCTGCCGCGCCTGCTGGCCGGCAAACGCAATGGGTTTATCGGCGCCGGCCTGGTGTTGCTGGTAGCGCCCTGGGCCATCGGCCTGGCGCTCAAGCATCATGCCTGGACCACGCCGTCCGGCGCGCCGCTGAGCGTTGCCGCGATTCAGGGTAACGTCGAACAAAGCATGAAGTGGGACCCCGAGCAGCTCAATGCGCAGCTCGCGCTGTACCGCGACATGAGCTTCAGCTCCAAGCCGGTCGACCTGCTAGTGTGGCCGGAAACGGCGGTGCCGGTGCTCAAGGAGTCCGTCGAGGGCTACCTGGGAATGATGGGCAAGTTTGCGGCCGACCGGCACACCGCGTTGATCACTGGCGTGCCGATACGCCAGGAAGTGCATCACCAGAAGCGCTACTTCAACGGCATCACCGTGGTGGGTGAAGGTGACGGCACCTACCTCAAGCAGAAACTGGTGCCGTTTGGCGAGTACGTGCCGCTGCAGGACATGCTGCGCGGCCTGATTGCCTTCTTCGACCTGCCCATGTCGGACTTCGCCCGGGGCCCTGCCGACCAGCCGATGCTGCAAGCCAAGGGCTATCAGATTGCGCCGTTCATTTGCTACGAAGTGGTATACCCGGAGTTCGCCGCCGGCCTTTCAGCCCAGAGCGACCTGCTGCTGACCATCAGCAATGACACCTGGTTCGGCCGCTCCATCGGCCCCTTGCAGCACCTGCAAATGGCGCAGATGCGTGCGCTGGAGGCTGGCCGCTGGATGATCCGCGCCACCAATAATGGCGTGACCGGGTTGATCAACCCGTTTGGGCAGATCACCGTGCAGATCCCGCAGTTCGAACGCGGCATTCTCTACGGCGAAGTGGTGCCGATGCACAACCTGACGCCGTACCTGCAATGGCGCTCGTGGCCGCTGATCATCGTGTGCCTGGCGCTGTTTGGTTGGGCGTTGCTGGCAGGCCGGATGGCCAAAACCGTTTAACAGCCAACGCGAAACAAAATGTGGGAGGGGGCTGGCCCCCTCCCACACTTTGATCTGCATTTTAATCAGCAGGGTTATCGATAGAACAACCGGTAGCCTAGCTGCCCCACCGCTTCATTGATCAACTGCCCGCTCTGCCACACCGACTTGAACTCCGGCATCCAACCGCCCAGCGGCCGAGCGTTGTCCACGCCAAGGAACCCCACCGGCGCCGGCACCACGGTGAAGCCGGCCTTTTCAAAACTCCACACCGACCGCGGCATGTGCCAGGCCTGGGTCACCACCACCACACGCTTGATGCCCTCGGGCAATAGAATCCCGGCACTCATCTGCGCGTTTTCCCAGGTGGTGCGGCTGCGTTCTTCCTTCCAGCGCACAGCAACGCCGAAGTCATCCTGCATCGACACCGCCATCAACTGCGCCTCGCTGGGCGGCGTGCCGTAATGCAGGCCACCGGTGGTCAGCACCGGCAGCCCGGAGGCCTTGGCCAGTCGCGCGGCATACCGCTGGCGCTCCAGGCCGATACCGGTCGGCTGATCAGAACCCCAGGCGGGGTCGCCGCGCTCGCGTCCCGAGCCCAGCACCACAATGGCATCGGCGCGCTGGGCCAGGGTCGACCAGTCTTCACGGGCCAACGGTGGTTCGGTCTCCAGGGCACGTGCGCCCCACTCCACCGCCACCGGCAGGCTGATCAACCACATGCCGCCAAACCCGAGGGCAAAGCAGCAGCCGGCCAAACGGGGGCGGCTGCGACGAAACCACCAGGCAAGGGCCAGCAGCAGCAAGAGAATGCCGGGTGGCAGGAGCAGTTGTTTGATGAAATAACGAATAGGCATCGGGCATCTCCATAGATGCCCGAAGCCTAAGGTGTAACGGGGTTTAGCGACAATCTTTACAGTGACATGGCACGATGATGTGTTCCTGGGGAGTGAACTACTTGAAGCGGGCGGACCGGAGCCTTTCCGGGCCACGACCGGCCGACAAGTCCTTGAGCCACACCACCTTGGCTGAGTGCGTAGGTTCTCTGGCTGGCGGGGTTGCCACCCAAGGAGGCGCACTGCGCCTATTACGTTCCAGGTAAGCTTTGATCAGTTCCAGCTCCGCACGGCTCAAGCCGCGCAGTTCCAACTCGACGGGCCGTTCATCACGCAATCGGCCCGCGGTCCTCGCTGCATCCAATGCACGACCCAATCGGTCGATCAGTCCTTCGTAGATTTCCGGTTTCGTTGCGATTCGCTGCGATTCAACCATCCCCTCACCTCATTGAAGAAAGAACTGCTCCCCAATAAACAGCGTAGTCCCCGTGGGTGCGCCTGCCCGGCGCCGCGACAGACGGCCCTTGCCGCGCAATCAGGGTTTCCCTCGATAGAGTGGGGTCATGTATGCTACGGCGCTTCCTGTAACTCCACTTCCCGCAGGGTTTGGGCACGGACGCGCCGCTTTTTGGTGTCGAACAACCTGAACGTTGCACCGAAGAGGATTAGGCCACCCCTATTCAGTTCAAAAGTAGCCATGCACGAACAATATCAGCCCCGTGAAATAGAAAATGCCGCCCAAACCTTCTGGGACGAGCAAAAGTCCTTTGAAGTCAGTGAACAGCCAGGCAAGGAGACGTTCTACTGCCTGTCGATGTTCCCTTACCCCAGCGGCAAGCTACACATGGGGCATGTGCGCAACTACACCATCGGCGACGTCATCTCCCGCTACCAGCGCATGCAGGGCAAGAACGTCCTGCAACCCATGGGTTGGGACGCCTTCGGCATGCCGGCGGAAAACGCCGCGATGAAAAACAACGTGGCCCCCGCCAAGTGGACCTACGAAAACATCGCCTACATGAAGACCCAGCTGCGCAGCCTGGGCCTGGCGGTGGACTGGTCCCGCGAAGTCACCACCTGCAAGCCGGATTACTACCGTTGGGAACAGTGGCTGTTCACCCGCCTGTTCGAAAAAGGGGTGATCTACAAAAAAAGCGGCACCGTGAACTGGGACCCTGTCGACCAGACCGTCCTGGCCAACGAACAGGTGATCGACGGTCGCGGCTGGCGGTCCGGCGCGCTGATCGAAAAGCGCGAAATCCCGATGTACTACTTCAAGATCACCGCCTACGCGGATGAACTGTTGTCGAGCCTCGACGATTTGCCGGGCTGGCCTGAACAGGTCAAGACCATGCAGCGCAACTGGATCGGCAAGTCCAAGGGCATGGAAGTGCAGTTCCCCTACAACGTCGACTCCATCGGCGAAGCTGGCGCACTCAAAGTCTTCACCACCCGTCCGGACACCTTGATGGGCGCGACCTACGTCGCCGTGGCCGCCGAGCATCCGCTGGCTACCCAGGCCGCACAGAACAATCCTGAGCTGCAGGCGTTCATCGCCGAATGCAAAGGCGGCAGCGTGGCCGAAGCCGACGTCGCCACCCAGGAGAAAAAAGGCCTGCCGACCGGCCTGTTCGTCGAGCACCCGCTGACCGGCGAGAAGTTGCCGGTATGGGTCGCCAACTACGTGCTGATGCACTACGGCGATGGCGCAGTAATGGCTGTGCCGGCCCACGACGAGCGCGATTTTGAATTCGCCACCAAATACAACCTGCCGATCAAGTCAGTGGTGCGCACCAGTTCCGGCGACACCAACCCGGCCCCGTGGCAAGACGCCTATGGCGAGCACGGTACGCTGATCAACTCCGGTGAGTTCGACGGCCTGGACTTCGCCGGCGCCTTCGACGCCATCGAAGTGGCACTGATCAAGAAGAACCTCGGCGCCTCGCGCACCCAGTTCCGCCTGCGCGACTGGGGCATCAGCCGCCAGCGCTACTGGGGCTGCCCGATCCCGATCATCCACTGCCAGACCTGCGGTGACGTACCGGTGCCGGAAGACCAGTTGCCGGTCGTCCTGCCGGAAGACGTGGTGCCGGACGGCGCCGGTTCGCCATTGGCGCGCATGCCCGAGTTCTACGAATGCAGCTGCCCGAAATGCGGCGCGCCGGCCAGGCGTGAAACCGACACCATGGACACCTTCGTCGAGTCCTCGTGGTACTACGCCCGCTACGCCTCGCCGCACTATGAAGGCGGCCTGGTGGAAAAATCCGCAGCCGACCACTGGTTGCCGGTGGATCAATACATCGGCGGTATCGAACACGCCATCCTTCACCTGCTGTACGCGCGCTTCTTCCACAAGCTGATGCGCGACGAAGGCCTGGTGAGTTCCAACGAACCGTTCAAGAACCTGCTGACCCAGGGCATGGTGATCGCCGAGACCTACTATCGTCGCGAAGCCAATGGCGCCTACACCTGGTTCAACCCGGCGGACGTCGAGCTCGAGCGCGACAGCAAGGCCAAGGTCATCAGCGCCAGACTGATCGCCGACGGCCTGCCGGTGGAAATCGGCGGCACCGAGAAGATGGCCAAGTCGAAGAACAACGGCGTCGACCCTCAGTCGATGATCGACCAGTTCGGCGCCGACACCTGCCGCCTGTTCATGATGTTCGCCTCGCCGCCTGACATGAGCGCCGAATGGTCCGATTCCGGCGTCGAAGGTTCGCACCGTTTCCTCAAGCGCGTCTGGCGCCTGGCGCACGCCCATGTCAGCCAGGGCCTGCCGGCCAAGCTGGACGTAGCGTCCTTGAGCGACGAGCAGAAACTCATTCGCCGCAGCACCCACCTGGCCATCAAGCAGGCCAGTCAGGACGTGGGCCAGAACCACAAGTTCAACACCGCCATCGCCCAAGTGATGACGCTGATGAACGTGCTGGAAAAAGCCCCGCAAGCCACCGCGCAGGATCGCGCACTGGTACAGGAAGGCCTGGAAACGGTCACCCTGCTGCTGGCGCCGATCACACCGCACATCAGCCACGAACTGTGGAGCCGCCTGGGCCATAGCGACGCGGTCATCGATGCGCGCTGGCCGGTACAGGATGACAGCGCCCTGGTACAGGACACGCTGCAACTGGTGATCCAGGTCAACGGTAAACTGCGCGGCCAGATCGACATGCCGGCCAGTGCCAGCCGTGAAGAAGTCGAAGCGGCCGCACGGGTCAACGAGAACGTGCTGCGCTTTACCGAAGGCCTGACGATCCGCAAAGTGATCGTGGTGCCTGGCAAACTGGTCAATATCGTCGCTAGCTAATCGGATCGGGCGTGGGGCTCAAGCCCTGCGCCGAACAAAGCCTTCAGGGCCTCGATAAGGCCCACATGGTTTCAAGGGGAGCAACAAAATGATCAAACGCAATCTGCTGGTTATGGGCCTTGCCGTACTGCTGAGCGCTTGCGGCTTCCAGCTGCGCGGCACCGGCACCAATGACCTGACGATCAAGGAACTGGACGTCAGCGCTCGCGACGCCTACAGCGAGACAGTGACCCAGCTGCGCCAGGTCCTGGAAAACAGCGGCGTGCACGTCTACACCGGCGCGACCTACAAACTGTTCCTGGCTAACGAGAAAGAAACCCAGCGCAACCTGAGCTACGCCAGCGCCGGACGTGCGTCCGATATCGAACTGAGCACCGTGCTCAGCTTTGAAATCCAGGGCCGCGATCACCTGCCGTTGATGAATGACAACATCCAGGTGCAGAAGATTGTCAGCCACGATGGTAACAACCTGGTGGGTTCGGACTCCGAAATCATCCAGGTGCGCAAGGAGATGCGTCGCGAGCTGGTGCAACGCATGGTCCTGCGCCTGTCGCTGCTGACTCCGCAACAACTCGAAACCTTGCAGCAACGTGCTGATGACAAGGCCAAGGCCGATGCCGACGCGCTGAAAGCCGCGAAAGAGTACGAAGACAACACGCCGAAACAATCGCCTGTTGAAGTCCCTGTCGAGTAAGCCAGACGGGGCGCCCCAGGCGCCCCGTTCACCCTGCCTATGAAACTCGCCCCCGCCCAACTCGCCAAACACCTGCAAGGTGGCCTCGCGCCTGTCTACATCGTCAGCGGTGATGACCCGCTGTTGTGCCAGGAAGCCGCCGACGCCATCCGTAGCGCCGCACGCCAGCAGGGCTTCGATGAACGCCAGGTATTCAGCGCCGACGCCAGTTTCGACTGGGGCACGCTGCTGCAAGCCGGCGCAAGCATGTCGCTGTTCGCCGAAAAACGCCTGCTGGAGCTGCGCCTGCCTTCGGGCAAGCCCGGTGATAAAGGCGCGGCTGCACTGATGGAATACTGCTCGCGGCCCGCCGAAGACACGGTGTTGCTGATCAGCTTGCCCAAGCTCGACGGCAGCGCGCAGAAGACCAAGTGGGGCAAGGCCCTGGTGGAAGGGGCGCAGACCCAGTTCATCCAGATCTGGCCAGTGGACAGCAATCAGTTGCCGCAATGGATTCGCCAGCGCCTGTCCCAGGCGGGGCTGTCCGCGACCCAGGATGCAGTGGAGCTGATCGCCGCGCGGGTCGAAGGCAACTTGCTTGCCGCCGCCCAGGAGATCGAAAAGCTCAAGCTGATGGCCGAAGACGGGCAGATTACCGTCGAGACCGTCCAGGGCGCCGTGGCAGACAGTGCACGTTTTGACGTGTTCGGGCTGGTGGATGCGATCCTCAACGGCGAGCCCGCCCATGCCCTGCGCATGCTCGAAGGCCTGCGTGGCGAAGGTGTGGAGCCACCGGTGATTCTCTGGGCCCTGGCCCGGGAGCTACGGGTATTGGCCAATATTGCCCTGCAATACAGCCAGGGCACGCCGCTGGACAAGTGCTTCAGCCAGGCGCGACCACCGGTGTGGGACAAGCGCAAACCCCTGATGAGCAAAGCCCTGCAACGGCACTCGGCGCAACGCTGGGCGCAGCTGTTGCTGGAAGCGCAGCGCATTGATGCACAGATCAAGGGCCAGGCGGCGGGTTCGCCGTGGATGAGCTTGAGCCGTTTATCGCTGTTGATGGCCGGACAACGCCTGGCACTTCCCGCCGAATAACCCCTCTCTTAAAAACACTGCAAAACCAATGTGGGAGGGGGCCCCCGATAGCGGCGTGTCAGCCACTGCATTGTTGACTGAGCCACAGCTATCGGGAGCAAGCCCCCTCCCACATTTTTGACTGCGTTTACAATTCATGGGCTTTACAGCGGCCTGACTTCGGCAGATTATTTGCGCCGCATCTCCCCCCCCATCAAGAGCATCGACCATGAGCAAAAAGCCATCCAAGCATGGCCCCAACAAGGCCAAATCCATCATCGCCCAGCCACTGTTCCGCAGCCGTCAGGAACGCGCCGGCAAGGGCAAAGGCAGCTACCGCCGCGAAGCCTTCCAGTCTAATAGCTGGGAGGCTTCTTACTTTCTGGCTGCCTGAAGGCAAGCGCCCCTCTGGCATGATAAGGTCTGTGCCTGATTTGTAATTCCTGGACCTGTGCATGCCCTCTTGTCTTTCCCGTCGTTGGCACCTTCGCCAATTGATCGCTGCCTCCAGCCTCATTCTGCTTGTCGCCTGCGCGGAAAAACCCACCGCCGCCGATGCCCAACCCTTGCCGAAGCTCCAGACCGCCCCCGTAGTGGCCCCTGCCGTCGTGGCCCCGCTGGCCGTGGACAATCTCGACATCCAACCGACCCAGACCTTTGCTGAATGGCAGGCCGGTTTTCGCGTGCAAGCCCTGCAAGCCGGCATCACGGCCGACGTTTTCGACACCGCATTCGCCAATGTCACCCCCGATATGGCGGTGATCCGCGCCGACCGCAGCCAGCCGGAGTTTTCCCGCCCTGTGTGGGAATACCTCGACGGCGCCCTGTCGCCTGTGCGCGTACGCAATGGCCAGGCGCTGCTGATCAAGTACGCTGACATCCTGCAAAGCATCGAGCAGCGTTATGGCGTCGACCGCCAGGCGCTGGTCTCGGTATGGGGCATGGAGAGTAACTTCGGCCAGTTCCAGGGCAATAATTCGGTGATCCGCTCCCTGGCGACCCTGGCCTATGAAGGCCGCCGCCCGGCCTTTGCCCAGGCGCAATTACTGGCGGCATTGCAGATCATCCAGCACGGCGACATCGCCGCCGACCAGATGAAGGGCTCCTGGGCCGGGGCCATGGGCCAGACCCAGTTCATTCCGACCACTTACAACACCCACGCGGTGGACTTCGATGGCGACGGTCGCCGCGACATCTGGAACAGCCCGGCCGACGCCCTCGCATCGACCGCGCACTACCTGCAAAGCTCCGGCTGGCAGAAAGGCCAGCCGTGGGGCTTTGAAGTCAAGCAATTGCCGGCGAACTTCGACTACGCCCTGGCTGACGGCGGCGTGCGCAAGAGCATTGCCGAGTGGATGAAACTGGGCATTCAACTGCCACCGGGCGCGAGCATGCCGCCGAACGTCGACCAACTGTCCGCCGCCCTGCTGCTGCCGGCAGGCTACCGTGGCCCGGCGTTCCTGGTGCTGGATAACTTCCGCGCGATCCTCAAGTACAACAACTCGTCGTCCTACGCACTGGCGGTGGGCCTGTTGTCGGAGCGCTTTGGCGGCGGCGGTGTGATCCGTGGTGACTGGCCCAAGGATGAGCTGCCGCTGAGTCGCTCCCAGCGCATTGATCTGCAGACGGCGTTGAGCGCCAACGGTTATGACGCGGGCAACCCGGATGGGATTATCGGCGCCAATACGCGCAAGGCGATTCGGGCCGCACAGCAGGCGCTGGGCTGGCCGGCGGATGGGTATCCGACGGTGAAGTTGCTGGAGTCGCTGCAAAACCGATAGATCCGCCTATGGCGACTGCCGCAATCGGGGGCAAGCCCCCGATTGCGGTGTAGCAAACGCCAGCAGATTCAGGACCTGAAGACCACTTCCTGCTCCAACACTACCCGCTGCTCCCCCGCATCCAGCCGTACCAAGGCGCCCATGGGCAGCGTCAGGTTCGGATCGCAATGCCCGCTGCGCCAGCCGGCCAGCACCGGTATGCGCAATGGCTCGAACGTCTGCGTCAGCAAGCGCTCCAGCGCCACGTTATCCACACCCGCCACATCCCCGACCAGTACACCCGCGACCTGGGCCAACTTGCCTGCCAGACGCAGATGGATCAACAGGCGGTCGATGCGGTAGATCGGTTCGTTAACGTCTTCGATAAACAGGATGATGCCTTCAGCGTCGATTTCGTAAGGCGTGCCCATGACCGCCGCAATCATCGACAGGTTACCCCCCAGCAAGCGCCCACGGGCAATGCCAGGCTCGATCGTGGTCAGCGGGTACGCCACCGGGTGCGCAAGCACGCTGCCGGCGCCCAACTGGCCGCGCAGAAGGCTGAACAATGAAGACTCGGTAGGTTGTTGCTTGCCGCCGAGCAGGTCGGCATTGAGCATCGGGCCGTGGAAGGTCACGAAACCGGCGTAACGGTTGATTGCCAGATGCAGGGCGGTGATGTCGCTATAGCCGACGAACGGCTTGGGATTGGCGCGCAGCAGGTCGAAATCCAGCGCGTCGAGCAGCCGTGGCGTGCCGTAACCACCGCGCAGACAGAAGATAGCGTCGATGTGCGGATCGGCAAAAGCCGCGTGCAGGTCACGCAGGCGCACGGCATCGCTGCCGGCGAGGTAGCCGTCGCGTTCATAGACACCGGGGAAAATTCGCAGATCGTAGCCGCGCGTGCGCATCCATTGGCCGGCCTTTTCAACGTCCAGCACGGCGGGGCCGGCGGGGGCGATCAGGGCGATGGTGCCTTCAGAGCGAAGGGCTGGAACGGCGGCGGTCATCTGAGAATCTCCCTCTCTAACGCTGAAACCAATGTGGGAGGGGGCTTGCCCCCGATAGCGGTGGATCAGCCAGCACATGTAGCGACTGACATACCGCAATCGGGGGCAAGCCCCCTCCCACATAAGCCCACTCCCACACCGGCTCTGAACCCCGATCAGGAAACCAGGCTAGCCTTGACCAGCTTGGCCTGTTCGTCGGCGTGGTACGAAGAGCGTACCAGCGGGCCCGAGGCGACGTTCTTGAAGCCCATCTTGTAGCCTTCCTCGGCGAACCAGGCGAAGGTGTCCGGGTGCACGAAACGCTGCACCGGCAAGTGGCTGCGCGACGGTTGCAGGTATTGGCCCAGGGTCAGCATGTCGATGTCGTGTTCGCGCATGCGCTTCATGACTTCGATCACTTCTTCATCGGTCTCGCCCAGGCCGAGCATCAAGCCGGATTTGGTCGGGATGTGCGGCATCATCTGCTTGAATTTCTGCAGCAGGGTCAGCGACCACTGGTAGTCCGAACCTGGACGCGCAGCCTTGTACAGGCGAGGCACGGTTTCCAGGTTGTGGTTGAACACATCCGGCGGCTCGGCAGCGGTGATTTCCAGCGCGACGTCCATGCGGCCACGGTAGTCAGGCACCAGGGTCTCGAGCATCACGTTCGGCGACAGCTTGCGGATTTCGCGGATGCAGTCGGCAAAGTGCTGGGCACCCCCGTCGCGCAGGTCATCACGGTCAACCGAGGTGATCACAACGTATTTGAGTTTCAGGTCGGCAATGGCGATGGCCAGGCTTTCCGGTTCGTTGACGTCCAGTGGCTTCGGCCGGCCATGGCCGACGTCGCAGAACGGGCAACGACGGGTGCAGATGTCACCCATGATCATGAAGGTGGCGGTGCCGCCGGAGAAGCATTCGCCCAGGTTCGGGCAGGACGCTTCTTCGCACACGCTGTGCAGCTTGTGCTTGCGCAGCAGGGCCTTGATACGGTCGACTTCCGGCGAAACCGGGATGCGCACGCGGATCCAGTCGGGCTTCTTCGGCAACTCGGTGGTCGGGATGATCTTGACCGGGATGCGTGCAACCTTCTCGGCGCCGCGCAGCTTGACGCCGGCTTCCACCTTGGCACGCGGGGCCGGGGCCGGACGCTCGGTGATGTCCAGCGTCGGGATCATGGTTTGCACTGCATCAGTAGTCATAATCAGTCGATTCCGCCCGTGAGGGTCGTCTGCTCAGCATAGTCGAGGTGTTTGACGAGCTGCGCACGCAGCCGGGCACTTACCTCGGCAAATTTAATCGGTGTGGCGTGGTCGCTCAGTTGGGTCATCGCCAGCCCGGCATAACCGCACGGGTTGATGCGCCGGAACGGTGCCAGGTCCATGTCCACGTTCAGGGCCAGGCCATGAAAGGAACAACCGTGGCGAATGCGCAAACCGAGGGAGGCGATTTTCGCGCCGTCCACATACACACCGGGTGCATCGGGCTTGGCCGCGGCGCTCACGCCGTAACTGGCCAACAGCTCGATCAGGCAAGCCTCCATGCGGCTCACCAGGTCGCGCACGCCAAAACCCAGCTTGCGCACGTCCAGTAGCAGGTACGCCACCAGTTGACCGGGCCCATGGTAAGTCACTTGGCCACCTCGGTCGACCTGCACCACCGGAATATCCCCCGGCAGCAGCAGATGTTCGGCCTTGCCGGCCTGGCCCTGGGTGAACACCGGTGGATGTTCCACCAACCAGATTTCGTCGGGCGCCGAAGTACCGCGTTCATTCGTGAACCGCTGCATGGCGTGCCAGACGGGCTCGTAGTCCATCCGGCCGAGCTCGCGAAAGCCCAGGACCTGTGACATCACAGCACCATGTGCACGAAGCCGGTGGCCCGCAGTTCGCTATTGATGTCGTAGAGCTGGTCTTGACCGGTCGCAACGATGTGCAACTGGATCGTGGTGTACTTACCGTTGGTGCTCGAACGCTCGTCCACCCGGTTGTCATTGATCTTCGCGTGTTTACGCACGATATCCAGGATTCTGTCTTTGTTGCCTACACCGGTATCGCTGATCACCTTGACGGGATAATCCGTCACCGGGAATTCGATCTTTGGCGCCTTTACTTCTTTATCGGTCATGGCAGAACGGCCTCGTAAGCGGTAAGCCGTGGCGACGGCAAAGCCCCGCGTCGGATCAACGCGGGGCTTTGCAGGTGCACACAATCAGTTGAACAAGCCGTAGAAGAATAGACGGATGCTATCCCACACGCGGCGGAAGATACCACCTTCGTCGACGGCGTCCAGCGCGATCAGGTCGGCGCTGTGCACCACCTTGTCGTCCAGCTTGACTTCGACTTTACCGATCACGTCGCCCTTGGCGATTGGCGCAACCAATTGCGGGTTCATGGTCATGCTGGCAGCGAGCTTTTTCAGCTGGCCTTTAGGCATGGTCAGGGTCAGGTCTTCAGCCAGGCCGGCCTTAACCTGTGAGGTCGCGCCTTTCCATACCGGCGCGGTCGCCAGTTCAGCACCCTTCTGGTAGAAGGTCTGGGTTTCGAAGAAGCGGAAACCGTAGGTCAGCAATTTTTGCGTCTCGGCCGCACGGGCCTGCTCGCTGTTGGTGCCGAAGACCACCGCGATCAGGCGCTGGCCATCACGTACCGCGGACGACACCATGCAGTAGCCGGCTTCGTCGGTGTGACCGGTTTTCAGGCCATCGACAGTCTTGTCGCGCCACAGCAACAGGTTGCGGTTAGGCTGCTTGATGTTGTTCCAGAAGAATTCCTTCTGGGAGTAGATCGCGTAGTGCACCGGGTCGACACGAATGATCGCGCGCGCCAGGATCGCCATGTCGTGAGCCGACGAGTAGTGCTCAGGGTTTGGCAGGCCGGTCGGGTTCATGAAGTGGCTGTTGGTCATGCCCAGGTCGGCCACGGTTTTGTTCATCATGTCGGCGAATGCGTCTTCGCTGCCGGCGATGTGCTCGGCCAGGGCGACGCTGGCGTCGTTACCGGACTGGATGATGATGCCGTGCAGCAGGTCGCTCACAGTGACTTGCGAGCCGACCTTGATGAACATCCGCGAACCGCCGGTACGCCAGGCGTTTTCGCTGACGGTCACCGGGTCGTTTTCGCCGATCTGGCCGCGACGGATTTCCAGGGTCGCGATGTAGGCGGTCATCAGCTTGGTCAGGCTGGCCGGTGGCAGGCGCTGGTCACCGTTGCTCTCGACCAGCACGTTGCCACTGGCGGCATCCATGAGGACCCAGGACTTGGCGGCCAGTTGCGGTGAAGCCGGTACCATTTCAACCGCCCAGGCGGCCGGGGTGATGATCAGCGAAAGAAGCAGGCACGTGCGTTTGGCTAAGGTGGTGATGTTCATCCGTCTCTCGAAATTGCTTATGGAAACTTGCCCTCGCGGGCAAAACTTATTCAGACAGCCCGCTACCAGACTGTCACGTGTTCGGTTGCCCGCTCACCCCTTGCCCCTGGGTTTTATTGTTCAACGAGCCAACAACCAGGGTCCAGGCCCGCATGCGAGCCTCAACCATCAATTTATTATTCGGCAGTGACCACGCTGGGTTGCCCCAGGTTGGCCAGGCGCACGCTGTTCTGCACTTGCGCAACCTCGCTCGGCGAACCGATCGGGCCCATGCGCACACGGTGCAACGTTTGCTGGTTACGCACGATGGAGCTGATGAATACCGGCGCGCTGACCATGCTGCTGAGCTTGGACCTTAACAGTTCTGCCGCATCCGGGTTGGCGAAAGCACCTACTTGCAGGTATTGCCCGCCCGCGACCGCGGCGCCCGGTGCCGCATGGGGCACGACCACGGTATCCGGTGCGTGCTGCTGCGGTGGCGGTGTCCATTGTTCGATCTTGCCGGTAGATGCCGTCACTTGCGGCTGCGCACTCTGCGGCTCGTTGAGCATCAACGGCGCGGGCTTGCCACGCTGGGCCCAGTACTGCGCCGGATCGATGCCTTCGACCTTGACCCGCGCGGTACCGGTTTCGGCATAGCCGAGTTTTTTTGCGGCGGCGTAGGACAAGTCGATAATGCGATCCGAATAGAACGGCCCACGGTCGTTGACCCGCAGGATCACCGTGCGGTTGTTGTCCAGGTTGGTCACGCGGACATAGCTGGGCAGCGGCAGGGTCTTGTGGGCCGCGCTCATGCCGTACAGGTCATAGACTTCGCCGTTGGCGGTGTTCTGGCCGTGGAACTTGGTGCCATACCAGGACGCCGTGCCCGATTGCACGTAGGTCTTGGAGTCCTGCAGCGGGAAGTAGGACTTGCCCAGCACCGTATAGGGGTTGGCCTTGTACGGGCCGGTGTGCAGGGTCGGCGTGGCGTCCGGGATCTTCGACACGTCGACATCCCACCACGGCGCGCCATCTTTGTGCGCGCGGTTGATGTCCAGCCCTGGCTGGGAACGCACCGCAGTGCCGCCGGACTTCGGTACCGGGCCACGGCTGGTGGAACAACTGACGACGAGCAGGGACAACGCGGCGAACGCCACCAGCTTGAGCGGTTGATTGAACGGCGATGCCCGCATTACTTGTTGCCCCGTGCTTGGACCAGCATGTCTGACAGCTGATGCACGGCCATGGCGTACATCACACTGCGGTTATAACGCGTGATTGCGTAAAAATTCTTCAGGCCCATCCAGTATTCAGGGCCGTTTTCACCTTCGAGACGGAATGCCGTCACCGGCATATCGTCGCGTGGCGCATTCTGACTCGACCAGCCCAGCGCCCGCAACTCCCCGACGGTCTTGGCCGGCTCGATACCCTGGGTCAGGCCTTCATCGGCACGCTCCCCGCTGACATCGGCGCGGATCACCACCGGCTCGCCACCGACCCAGCCGTGGCGCTTGAAGTAGCTGGCCACACTGCCGATGGCATCGTCCGGGTTGCTCCAGATATTGATGTGCCCGTCGCCGTCGAAATCCACCGCGTAGGCGCGAAAACTGCTCGGCATGAACTGCGGCAAGCCCATCGCCCCGGCGTAGGAGCCCTTGAGGGTCAGCGGGTCGACCTGCTCTTCACGGGCCAACAGCAGGAACTCACGCAGTTCCTTGCGGAAGAAGTCGGCGCGCGGCGGGTAATCGAAGCCCAGGGTCGACAAAGCGTCGATTACCCGGTAACTGCCGGTATTGCGCCCGTAGAAGGTTTCAATGCCAATGATCGCAACGATGACCTGGGCCGGCACGCCGTATTCCTGCTCGGCCCGGGCCAACACGGCCTCGTGCTGGCGCCAGAAGTCCACCCCCCGGGCCACCCGGGCGTCGGTGAGGAACATCGGACGGTATTCCTTCCACTGCTTCACGCGCTCGGCGGGGCGAGAAATCGCGTCGAGGATCGCCTGCTTGCGCTGGGCTTCGCGGAACACGCCCATCAGCTGTTCACCGGCGAAGCCGTAGTCGCGGGTCATTTCACCGACGAATTCGGCGACCTGGGGTGAGCCATCGTAGTCACCGGCCTGCGCCTCGTGCGTTGCCCCCAGCAGCCCGATCAGGCCCATCCAGGACGCATGCCGAGTCGCCCAGCCGCGCATTACTTGCATTGACATCTTCACCTTATTCAAACCTGTGCGATCCACTTGCGATGCGTATGAATCGACATCAAAACCCCAAACGCTGACAGCAATGTCACCAGCGAAGTTCCGCCGTAGCTAATGAACGGCAACGGCACCCCAACCACCGGCAGCAGGCCACTGACCATACCGATGTTGACGAAAACGTAAACAAAAAAAGTCATGGTCAGGCTGCCGGCGAGCAATTTGCCGAACAGCGTCTGCGCCTGTGCGGTAATCACCAGGCCACGCCCAATCAACAGAAGATAGATCAGCAACAGTGCGCAGATGCCCACCAGGCCGAACTCTTCGCCCATCACCGCAATGATGAAGTCGGTATGGCTCTCGGGCAGAAAGTCCAAATGCGACTGGGTGCCGAGCAGCCAGCCCTTGCCAAATACACCGCCGGAACCGATGGCCGCCTTCGACTGGATAATGTTCCAACCGGTGCCGAGCGGGTCGCTTTCGGGATCGAGGAACGTCAGGATCCGCTGCTTCTGGTAGTCGTGCATAAAGAAGAACCACATGGCCACGGCCACCGGCACTGCCGCCGCCAGCACGCTGAGGATCCAGCGCCAGCGCAGCCCGCCCATGAACAGCACGAACGCACCGCCGGCCAGGATCAGCAGCGAGGTGCCGAGGTCCGGCTGGCGCACGATCAGCACAAAGGGGATGCCGATCAGGATCAGGCTGATCCCCACATGCTTGAGCTGCGGCGGCAAGGTGCGCTTGGACAGGTACCAGGCGATCGTCGCCGGCATCAGGATCTTCATGAATTCCGACGGTTGGAAGCGAATCACCCCCGGAATATTGATCCAGCGGGTCGCGCCCATGGCGTTGTGGCCCATGACGTCCACCACCACCAGCAGCAACACCCCGGCCACATAGCCAAGCGGCACCCAGCGCGCCATGAAACGCGGCTCCAGCTGGGCGATCACCACCATGGACAGCAGGCCCAGGCCAAACGACGAAGCCTGCTTGATCAGCAAGTCCCAGTTCTTGCCGCTGGCCGAATACAGCACGAACAGGCTGCCGGCCGCCAGGGTCAGCAGCAGGATCAGCAACGGGCCATCAATGTGCATGCGCTGCAACAAAGTCGCGCGGCGACGCATCACATCCTCGCTGGAGAGGATGCGGTCAAAATTACTCTTCACTGGCCGTAACCTCTGGGGTTGAAGGGGGGCCGCCATATTCGGGCTTGAGCCTGCCGTCGTCGGCCAGCAACCAGGCGTCCATCACCTGGCGCACCACAGGCGCCGCCACACCGGAGCCGGACTCGCCGTTCTCGACCATCACCGCCACCACGATTTTCGGGTCGTCGGCCGGGGCAAAGCCCACAAACAAGGCGTGGTCGCGGTGGCGTTCCTGGACCTTGGAGCGGTCGTATTTCTCGCCCTGCTTGATCGCCACCACCTGGGCGGTACCACTCTTGCCGGCGATACGGTATTGCGCACCGATCGCCGCCTTGCGCGCGGTCCCGCGTGCGCCGTGCATCACCTGCTGCATGCCGTGGTTGACCTTGGTCCAGTCGGACGGATCGCGCAGTACGATGTCGGGGATCGGGTTTTCATCCACAGGCTTTTCGCCTTCGATGGTACGGGCCAGGTGCGGGCGGTTCCAGATGCCTTTGTTGGCCACCAGCGCCGTGGCCTGGGCCAGTTGCAAAGGCGTGGCCTGCATATAGCCCTGGCCGATGCCGAGGATCAGGGTTTCGCCCGGGAACCATGCCTGGCGGCGGGTCGCACGCTTCCACTCCCGCGATGGCATCAGGCCAGGGGATTCTTCGAACATATCCAGGGAGACTTTCTGACCGAGGCCGAACTTGCCCATGTAGGCGGACAAGCGGTCGATCCCCAGCTTGTGGGCCAGGTCGTAAAAATAGGTGTCGTTGGAACGCATGATCGCGGTATCCAGGTCGACATAGCCGTCACCGGTACGGTTCCAGTTGCGGTATTTGTGGTCGTAGTTGGGCAGCATGTAGTAGCCCGGGTCGAATACCCGGCTGGAAGCCGTGACCACACCCGCATCCAGGCCGGCAATCGCCACCGCCGGCTTGATCGTCGAACCCGGCGGGTACAGGCCGCGCAACACACGGTTGAACAGCGGCCGGTCGATGGAGTCGCGCAACTCGGCGTAGGCCTTGAAGCTGATCCCGGTCACGAACAGGTTGGGGTCGAAGCTCGGCTGGCTGACCATGGCCAGCACTTCGCCGGTCTTCGGGTCCAACGCCACCACTGCACCACGCCGGCCGCCCAGGGCCATCTCGGCCGCTTCCTGCAGCTTGATGTCCAGGCTCAGCACAATGTCCTTGCCCGGCACCGGGTCGGTACGCTTGAGCACCCGCAGCACACGGCCGCGAGCGTTGGTCTCGACTTCTTCGTAACCCACCTGGCCGTGCAGTTCGGGCTCGTAGAAACGCTCGATGCCGGTCTTGCCGATATGGTGGGTGCCGCTGTAATTGACGGGATCGAGGCTTTTCAGCTCTTTCTCGTTGATCCGCCCCATATAGCCGACGGAGTGGGCAAAGTGCGGCCCTTGGGGATAGTGGCGTACCAGCTGCGCCACCACTTCCACACCCGGCAGGCGGAACTGGTTCACCGCGATCCGCGCAATCTGCTCTTCGGTCAGCTCGAACAGGATCGGCACCGGTTCGAAAGGCCGACGCCCCTGCTTCATGCGTTTCTCGAAGATCACCCGGTCTTCCGGGGTCAACTGCAGCACCTCGACGATGACATCGAGGACCTGCTGCCAATCGCCGGAACGCTCACGGGTCATGCTCAGGCTGAAGCTGGGCCGGTTATCCGCCACCACCACGCCATTACGGTCGAAGATCAGCCCACGGGTCGGCGGAATCGGCTGCACATGCACGCGGTTGTTTTCCGACAGCGTGGAGTGGTAGTCGTACTGGATCACCTGCAGGAAATACAGGCGCGCAATCAGCACCCCGATCAGCGCCACCACCATGATCGCGCCAAACACCACCCGCGCGCGTACCAGACGTGCGTCTTTCTCGTGGTCCTTGATGCGGATCGGCTGGGTCATCGGGAGAGGCGCAGATTATTTGTGATAAGGGTGCCCGGACAGAACTGTCCAGGCGCGATACAGCTGTTCACCGATCAGGATCCTTACCAACGGGTGCGGCAGCGTCAGCGCCGACAGCGACCAGCGCTGGTCCGCCCGCGCGCAGACTTCCGGCGCCAGCCCTTCGGGGCCGCCGACCATGAAGTTGACGGTGCGCGAGTCCAGGCGCCAGCGATCCAGTTCCACCGCCAGTTGCTCGGTGCTCCAGGGTTTGCCGTGCACTTCGAGGGTGACGATGCGCTCGTTGGGGCCGACCTTGGCCAGCATGGCTTCGCCTTCCTGACGGATGAAGCGCGCCACGTCGGCATTCTTGCCCCGGGTGTTGAGCGGTATCTCCACCAGTTCCAGCGACAGCTCGGCGGGCAGACGCTTGGCATACTCGTGCCAGCCTTCTTCCACCCACTTGGGCATGCGTGAACCGACAGCAATCAGACGCAGGCGCACAGCCGTTCCTTATTCCTGGTCTTTGTTGAGCTTGTCGAAGTGCGCGTGGCCCACTTCCGGGCTGTGGTGCTTGCCATCGGCGGCACGGCTCTGCTCGGCGCCTTTCCACAGACGCTCCAGGTCGTAGAACTGACGGGCATTGCTGGTCATCATGTGAACGATCACGTCGTCCATGTCCAGCAGCACCCAGTCGCTGTCGCCCTTGCCTTCTTCACCCAGTGGCTTCACGCCTTGGGCTTTGACGGCTTCGCGAACCTTGTCCAGCATCGCGCCGATCTGGCGGTTGGAGGTACCGGTGGCGATGATCATGAAGTCGGTGATGCTCTGCTTGTCGCGTACGTCCAGGACCTGGATATCCTGGGCCTTCACGTCTTCCAGGGCGGCAACGGCGACTTTCACCAGCTCTTCGCCAGCCAGTTCCGGGCCAACGTGGGCTTCAACCGGCAGCGGGGCGCTTTTGAACGTGCCTTTGCGTTTTACTTTGCTTACGTCTTTGTTCGTCATAAAAAACTCGTTTTGCTCATATGTTCGGGCGCTCGCTGCACGAGTGTTCGTGCGTTCAAGCGCGCCTTTTCAGTTCGACGCACGGTAAAGCCCGTGCGCATCGATGTAGGCCAGGACCGCGTCAGGCACCAGGAAACGTACCGACTTCCCGCTGGCCAGCAGTTGACGGATCTGGGTGGCAGACACCGCAAGCGGGGTCTGCCAGACGAATGCAATATTCCCGTTCGGCCCGGTCAGGGCCAAGGGGTCACTTACCGACCGCGCGGCCAGCAGGTTGCGCAAGGCATCCGGCGGTTCGCTGTCGGCATCCGGGCGTTGCAAAACCAGGATGTGGCAGTGCTGGAGGAGTTCCTCCCAGCGATGCCAAGAGGGCAGGCCGCAAAATGCGTCCCAGCCCAAAAGCAGAAACAACTGGTCATCCGCGGCCAACTCAGCGCGCATCAGCTCCAGGGTGTCGACAGTGTAGGACGGTTTATCGCGCTTGAGCTCACGATCATCCACCACCAGCGGCGGTATGCCTTCTACGGCCAGGCGCACCATTTCCAGGCGCTGCTGCGGCGACACCTGCGGGGTATCGCGATGGGGCGGCCGGAAATTAGGGATCAGGCGCAGCTCATCCAGCGCCAAGGCATCCGCGACTTCCAGGGCACTGCGCAAATGGCCGATGTGCACGGGGTCGAAGGTACCGCCGAGCAGCCCGATGCGTTTAGCCATCAAGTGCGCACGTGACCGTCGCCGAACACCACGTACTTCTCGCTGGTCAGGCCTTCCAGGCCAACCGGGCCGCGTGCGTGGAGCTTGTCGGTGGAGATGCCGATCTCCGCCCCCAGGCCGTACTCGAAGCCGTCGGCAAAGCGCGTCGAGGCGTTGATCATCACCGAAGCGGAATCCACTTCGGTGAGGAAACGCCGGGCATCGCTGAAATGCTCGGAGACAATGGCGTCGGTGTGCTTGGAGCCGTACGTGTTGATGTGTTCGATGGCCTGGTCCAGGTCGTCGACGATGCGGATCGACAGGATCGGCGCCGTGTACTCGGTGTACCAGTCCTGCTCGGTGGCTTCGATCACGTCCGCGCCCAACAGCGCACGGGTGCGTTCGCAACCGCGCAGCTCCACGCCCTTGTCACGGTAGATGGCAGCCAGCGGCGGCAGCACGCGCTCGGCAATGCCGACGTGCACCAGCAGGGTTTCCATGGTGTTGCACGGCGCGTAGCGGTGGGTCTTGGCGTTGTCGGCGATGCGGATCGCCTTGTCGATGTCGGCGGCGATGTCGATATACACGTGGCAGACGCCGTCCAGGTGCTTGATCACTGGCACCTTGGCATCGCGGCTGACGCGCTCGATCAGGCTCTTGCCACCGCGCGGCACGATCACGTCGACGAATTCCGGCATGGTGATCAGCGCGCCGACAGCGGCACGGTCGGTGGTTTCCACCACTTGCACCACTTCGGCCGGCAACTCGGCCACGGCCAGGCCCTGCTGGATGCAGGCGGCGATGGCGCGGTTGGAATTGATCGCCTCGGAACCGCCACGCAGGATGGTGGCGTTGCCCGACTTGAGACACAGGCTCGCGGCGTCGATGGTCACGTTCGGGCGCGACTCATAGATGATGCCGATCACGCCCAGGGGCACGCGCATCTTGCCCACCTGGATGCCGGACGGCAGGTAACGCATATCGCGAATTTCACCGATGGGGTCAGGCAGCTTGGCCACCTGACGCAACCCTTCGATCATGTCGTCGATACGTGCCGGCGTCAGCGCCAGGCGGTCCAGCAGGGCGGGCTCGAGGCCATTGGCGCGGCCGTTGGCCAGGTCCAGTTCGTTGGCGGCAGTCAGCTCGGAGCGCGAAGCGTCCAGAGCATCGGCGGCGGCCAGCAGGGCACGGTTCTTCTGCGCGGTGCTCGCACGGGCGATCAACCGCGAGGCCTGACGGGCAGCGCGACCCAGGCGGGTCATGTAGTCAAGAACGGACTCAGTCATGGTCAGGGAGTCTTGGCAAAGAGGAAAGCGGCAGATTATAGCTGTGACGCCGCCCGACTGACAGCGGTGAGGGGCGGATGGTCGAAATGAACTGTAAAAACCTGGGGTTCAGCCGTAATTAAGGTGGGAGTTGTTATTATTCCGTCACATTTAGCCGTATTAACCCCAGGCCACCATGCCCAGTTCTTCGCCCCAACTCCCCGCCAGCGCCCTGCCCGACAGCTTCTTCGACCGTGACGCGCAAATACTCGCGCGAGATTTGCTTGGAAAAGTCATCCGCCATCGCGTCGGCGATAGCTGGCTTTCGGCGCGAATTATTGAAACCGAAGCCTATTACGTGGCCGAAAAAGGCAGCCACGCCTCACTCGGCTACACAGAAAAGCGTAAGGCTTTGTTTCTGGATGGCGGGCATATCTATATGTACTACGCCCGTGGCGGCGATTCGCTGAACTTCAGCGCGCAGGGGCCGGGCAATGCCGTGCTGATCAAATCGGCCTATCCCTGGGTCGATGAAACCTCCGGACCCGCCAGCCTGGCGCAGATGCTGCTGAACAACCCGAATGCCGACGGCAGCCCGCGCTCGTCGCAAAAGCTGTGTGCCGGCCAGACGTTGCTGTGCAAGGCGCTGGGCCTGAAGGTGCCGATGTGGGATGCCAAGCGCTTTGATCAAGAATTGCTCTATGTGGAAGACGTCGGCCAGACACCGACACAGATCATCCAGACCACCCGCCTGGGCATCCCCAGCGGCCGTGACGAGCACTTGATGTACCGCTTCGTCGATGCCGGCTATGCGCCCTACTGCACGCGGAACCCGCTGCGCCGGGGCCAGGTCGAAGGCCGCGACTATTTCCTGATTTGAATCTGTGGCGATGGAGTAACGATTTATGGGCCAATGGCTCGATGGCATTACCGGCTGGCTGACCCTCAACCCGCAATGGCTGGCGGCGGCGGTATTTATCGTCGCGTGCGTGGAATGCCTGGCCATTGCCGGGCTGATCGTGCCGGGCACGGTACTGCTGTTTGCCATTGCGGCAATGGCTGGCAGCGGCGCCTTGTCCCTGAGTGAAACCCTGCTGCTGGGGTTCCTGGGAGGCTTGTTGGGCGACGGGGTTTCCTACTTCCTCGGCCGACACTTCCATCAGAACATCCGCCGCCTGCCCGGCCTGCGCCACCACCCGGAATGGATGAACGGCGCGGAAACCTACTTTCACAAATACGGCATCGCCAGTCTGCTGGTGGGACGTTTCATCGGGCCATTGCGGCCGATGCTGCCGATGGTGGCCGGGATGTGCGACATGCCGTTCCCGCGTTTCGCCCTGGTCAGCCTGCTGGCGGCAGCCGGTTGGTCGGTCGCCTACCTGCTGCCGGGCTGGGCAACCGGCGCTGCGTTCCGCCTGCCATTGCCGGAAGGGTTCTGGCCTGAGGCGGGGGTTGTTACAGCCTGCCTGGCAGCCATGCTGGGACTGAGCCTGCACACCAGCGTTCGCGGCCATCGTCGCGCGACCTTGTGGATAGGGTGCGCCAGCCTGACATTATTGATCGCTCTGTTTATCGGCTATACCCACCTGGATGACTTTGACCAGGGCCTGAGCGCGCTGGTACAGGAACATCGCAGCCCCTGGCTGGACCAGACCATGGTGATGGTGACCCAATTGGGTGAGTTCAAGAAAATGTTCTTCGCCAGCGCCGTATTCACCGCGCTGCTGCTACTGGCGCGGCAATGGCGTCATGCCGTGTTTGTCGGTGCAACACTGGCCGGGGCGGCGGTGATCAATACCGGGACCAAACTGTTTTTCGCCCGCGGCCGCCCGGAAATCCTCACCGACCCATTGACCAGCTTCAGCATGCCCAGCGGCCACGCCTCCGGTGCGTTTGCGTTTTTCCTGGCGTTGGCAGTGCTGGCCGGTCGCGGACAACCCACGCGCCTGCGCCTGACCTGGATGTTGCTGGGCTGTATTCCTGCGGCCTTCATCGCGCTGTCACGGGTCTACCTTGGCGCCCATTGGCCCACCGACATCCTGGCTGGCACACTGCTGGCAATGACCGTGTGTGCATTCAGCCTCACCGTCTGCCAGTACCGAAGCCCTTTGCCGCCGATGCCGCAGAAGGCCTGGTGGCTGGTATTACCCGCTGTGGTGGCGGTGCTCGGCTTCATTGCCTTTACCGGCACCCCACACGCGCTGCTCAGGTATGCCTACTGACCCTGGGTCGGGCCGAGCCAATGGATTGGCGCGGCGCGGCGTTCAACACAACGCTCACGTCGCTCCAGCATCATCTCATCGGCGATTTCTGCGGCGCGTTCAGCGATGTATTCCGGGCCCCGCTTGGCATCCAGCGGCAGCAGTTGCACGGCAATACTGACAAAAAAAACGTCCCAGGCCGCCTGTTCCGATGGCGCTAGCCGAATCATGTTCACCCCCAATCATTGTTGTGTGATCGGTGACTATTTCAGGCGACGCGCAGGGAACAACGAGGAAACCTCTGAAAACCGCGCAGGACAGATCCGAGGCTCAGGCAAACAATTCGCCCTGAAGCTCATCGAGCAGCATCTGGATCGCATCCAGCCGCTGCTGCGGGTCGTCGAGTTGCAGCAGGTCGATCTTGTCGGCCTCAGTGAACGGCAAGAGATAAGCCAGTTGATTGCCCAAGGCTTGCTGGCCATCGGCGTGAGTGTCCATGTCCAGCGACGCGACCATCGGGTGTTCGGCCAGGGCCTGGAGCAAGGCCAGCAGGTCGGCATCCTCTTCTTCCAGCGCCTGGTCCGGCAGTTCTTCCAGCCATTGCACCTCGGCCACCAGCAACTGGTCCTTCTGCACACCGGCGTCTCGCACGCGGAAGCGCCGCCCACCTTCGACGCGAATCCCCAGCAGGCCGTTGTCCTGCTGCTTGAAGTCGCGAATCAACGCTTCGCAGCCGATCAAGGCATAGCCATCCGGAGCCATGCCCACCTCCTTGCCATCGAGGATGCACACCACGCCGAAGCTTTCGCCCTTTTTCATACAGCGGCTGATCATGTCCAGGTAGCGCGCCTCGAACAGTTGCAGGTCGAGGATGCAGCCAGGGAACAGCACGGTATTGAGGGGGAACAGCGCCAGACTCATAAAGGCTTCCTTAAACCCGGTTTAAACAATCACTGACACGGCCAGCGGCAGGAACACCGCTGTGGCTACGCCCATCAGACTCATGGCCAGCGCCGCAAAGGCGCCACACTCTTCGCTTTCCTGCAGGGCCACCGAGGTGCCGACAGCGTGTGCGGTCATGCCCAGCGCCATGCCGCGCGCCTCGGGGCTGTGCACCCCAAGACGCGAGAGTAACGCCGGGCCAACCATCGCGCCCACCACCCCGGTAATCAGCACAAACACCGCCGCCAAGGCTGCCACACCGCCGATCTGTTCGGCCACCAGCATGGCAATCGGCGAGGTCACCGACTTCGGCGCCATGGTCATCAACATCCTGTGTTCGGCGCCGAACCACCAGCCCAGCAGTACGCACAGGCCGGTGGCCAACACGCCGCCTATCACCAGCGTAGTAAAAATCGGCCAGAACAATTGCCGAATCCGCCGCAGGTTCAGATAGAGCGGCACCGCCAGGGCCACCGTCGCCGGGCCCAGCAGGATCCCCATGATCTCCGTGCTCTTGCGGTACTCGGCGTAGCTCAGGCCGCACGTGAGCAACACGCCGATCACCAGCAGCATGGAGACCAGCACCGGTTGCAGGAAAATCCAGCGGGTTTTCTCGAAACCCGCCAGCACCAGCTGATAGGCGCCCAGGGTGATCCCGATACCGAACAGCGGGTGATGAATCACCGCCGTCCATGCGCCGTGCCAGTCGAAGATCATTGATCCTGCTCCTTGCGCTTGACCATGCGTTCCATCAACAGCCCGACAAAGCCCATGGCGATCACCAGCGACAACACCAGTGCACCGACGATGGCCCAGAAGTCGGCGGCAATATCCCTGGCATACACCATCACCCCCACCGCCGGCGGCACCAGCAGCAACGGCAAGTAGCGCAGCAGGCTGCTGGCCGCCAGGCTCAGGGGCTCGCCGACTTCGCCACGCCAGATCAGGAACCCGAGCATCAACAGCAGGCCGATGATCGGCCCCGGCAGTACCGGCAGCAGCAAATGATTGATCGCCGTGCCGATCAATTGAAACAGCACCAGCCATGTCAGACCGCGTAACAGCATCCGTCCTCTCCCCCCTCAAGACCCGCCCGCATTATAAGCATGCCCGTCCTATGCTCCGGCATTCGCCAAAAGCATGGTGGGTTGACCGGGCTGGTTGGCCATGATGATCTACATTGGTTCTCTGTACCCCATAACAAAAGCACCGATGAACCAAGGAGAGACGCAATGCCCTATGTACCCGTAGCGCAGCTCAAAGATTATGTCGGCAAGGAACTGGGACGTTCCGAATGGCTCACCATCGACCAGGCACGTATCAACCTGTTCGCCGAGGCCACTGGCGATCATCAGTTCATCCACGTCGATCCGGTCAAGGCCGCGCAAACCCCGTTCGGCAGCACCATTGCCCACGGTTTCCTGTCGCTGTCGCTGATGCCCAAGTTGATGGAAGACATCCTGATCGTGCCCGAAGGCCTGAAGATGGCCGTCAACTATGGCCTGGACAGCGTGCGCTTTATCCAGCCGGTGAAAGTCAATTCCAAGGTGCGCCTGAACGTGACCCTCACCGACGTCACCGAGAAAAAGCCCGGCCAATGGCTGCTCAAGGCCACCGCCACCCTGGAAATCGATGGCCAGGAAAAACCCGCTTACGTCGCCGAGTCGTTGTCGCTCTACTTCGTGTAAGCCCATCCCTGTGGCGAGCCACTGAAACTCGCCACAGGGTATGTAAATTTATGTATGAATCTCGCAGCTGCGGCATACTCGGCGCTCAATTATCCGGATCCCGCTATGCGCCCACTCGCTCCCCTTGCCCTTGCCCTGTTGCTCACCGCTTGCGGAGACGGCGAATCGCTGTTGCCGCCCGATGCGCGCCTGCCCGATGGCGGTCGTTACCGGGGCGATGTGGTCAATGGTCTGCTGCAAGGCCAGGGCCGCGTGGATTATCCCAACGGCAGCTGGTACGCCGGGCAGTTCGACAAAGGCCAGTGGCACGGCCAGGGCGAATGGCATGGCAGCAACGGCGAAGTCTATAAAGGCCAGTTCCAGCAAGGCCTGTTCGATGGCCAGGGCAGCCTGACCACGGCCGGCAGCCACTATGTGGGCGGGTTCAAGAACGGTCGGCGCAACGGCGAAGGCACCCTCAAAGAAGGGCAGATGACCTATCGCGGCGAATTCAAGGACGACCAGTATTCCGGCCTCGGCCGCCTGGAACTGGCGGATGGCAGCCAGTATCAGGGCCAGTTCGCCCACGGCAAGCCGAACGGTGAAGGCCAGCGCAATGACGACAGCGGCAACCAATTCAGCGGCCACTTCGTCGACGGCCAGCTGGAGGGCAACGGTACATTCAACAGCGCCGACGGCGACATCTATGTCGGCCAGTTCAAGCAGAACCAGCTCAACGGCAAGGGCCGTTATGAAAACGCCGATGGCGACGTGTGGATCGGCCAGTTCAAGGAAGGCGCACTCAGCGGCAAGGGCGAGTTGATCGGCGTCGACGGCAGCCACTACGTCGGCCAGTTCAGCGACTGGCGCTTTACCGGCGAAGGCCGCCTGAACCTGACCGACGGCAGCTTCTATATCGGCGGCTTCGACAGCGACAACTATCAAGGCCGCGGCACCCTGGTACTCACCGACGGCACGGTGCAGGCCGGTACCTGGGTCAATGGCATGCGCGTGCGTGATGCCGACGGCAAGCTGTTGCCCGACCCGCTGGAAATCGGCGTACTGGCCCAGGGCCGCCTGCTGGACACCGCCCTCGCCGCCGTGCCCGCCTCCACCTCGGCCGTGGAGCTGTACACCCTGGCCGTGGCCGGCGACGGTAAACAAAGCGTGTTCCTGCGCGAAGCCGATTACGTCAGCAATATGCTCGCCACCCGCTTCGGCGCACGTGGGCAGATCCGCCTGGTCAACCACCGCGACCATATCGCCGACCGGCCGCTGGCCACCCGCGAAAGCCTGCGCCGGGCCGTGCAGACCCTGGCCGAGCGCACCGGGCCGGAAGACCTGGTGTTTATCTACATGACCAGCCACGGCACCCACGAACACGAACTGGTGCTGGACCAACCGCGCATGGAACTGGCCGACCTGCCCGCCGATGAACTGGCCGCCGTGCTCGCGCCGCTGAAAAACCGCGACAAGATCGTGGTGATTTCAGCCTGCTACTCCGGCGGCTTCATCCCGGCGCTCAAAGACGAACGCACCCTGATCATGACCGCCTCGCGCGCCGACCGCGTGTCCTTCGGCTGTTCTGAAGAGGCCGACTTCACCTACTTCGGCGACGCCCTCTTCGCCCAAGCCTTCAACCAGACCGACGATCTGCAGCAAGCCTTCAAGCTGGCGCAGCTGCATGTGAGCGAACGCGAACAGGCTGACAACTTCGAAGCGTCCGAACCGCAGATCTGGGCCCCCAAAGGCGTGATCGCCCATTGGCAATTATTACGCAAGCAGCAGGCACGAAAGGCGCTGGAAAGCGTCTCAATGAATAGCAAGGAAGCCAAAGGCAACTAAGCTGTAACGTGTAACAAGGGGGGAAACACCATGTACCTGACACCTCAGCATATCCTGCTCGCTGGCGCCTCTGGCCTGACCGGCGAACACCTGCTCGACCGCCTGCTCAACGAACCCACCGTGACCCGCGTGCTGGCGCCCAGCCGCAAGCCACTGGCCGAGCATCCGCACCTGGAAAACCCGGTGGGCGACCCGGCGGTGTTCCTGCCGCAACTGAGCGGCCAGGTGGATATTGCCTTCTGCTGCCTGGGTACCACCATCAAGAAAGCCGGTTCGGAAGAAGCTTTTCGTGCCGTCGACCTGGATATGGTCGTAGCCTTTGCCAAGCGCGCGCGGGAGATGGGCGCGCGGCACCTGATCGTGATCAGTGCGATTGGCGCCGATCCGAAATCCTCGGTGTTCTACAACCGGGTCAAAGGGGAAATGGAACAGGCACTCAAGGCCCAGGACTGGCCGCAACTGACCATCGTGCGGCCTTCGTTGCTGCTGGGGGAACGGCTGGAGCCCCGCTTGGCCGAGCAACTGGCCGGGCCGCTGTCACGGTTGATTCCGGGGAAATACCACGGCATTGAAGTCTGCGAACTGGCCCGGGCCATGTGGCGCCTGGCGCTGGAAGAGCAGGACGGGGTGCGGGTGGTGGAGTCGGATGAACTGCGCAAGCTCGGTAAGTAACGCCTCCCACATTAGTTTTGTGGTGCCCAGGTCAGCGCTAGAGCCCGCCCGTGGCGTTAAATCCCACACCGAGCACCGTCAACACCGACAGCGGCAATAAAAGCGTGTCGAGCAACGCGCTGGCCGGCAGGTCGACGCCGGGATAGCTGGGCGCCTCGGCACCGAAACGGTCCTTGGCACAGCAACCTCCGTTCATTGCATACAAATCCAATCGCGTGCCGGCATACACCACCGGCGCGCCGGGCTGCGCGGCGTCCAGGGTACGCGCGGTGGCGCAGCCGGCCAGTTGCAGCGCCAGTATCACCAACAGCGCCTTATTCATCGCTGCTCAAATGGTGTTCGCCCCAACGCGGCAGCATGTCCTGGGGGATATTCAACAGGTTGAGAATGCGCGCCACCACGAAATCCACCAGGTCATCGATGGTCTGCGGCTGGTGATAGAAGCCGGGCGACGCCGGCAGGATGGTCACCCCCAGGTTCGACAGCTTGAGCATGTGCTCCAGATGAATGCTCGAGTACGGCGCCTCACGCGGCATCAGGATCAACTGGCGGCGCTCCTTCAACGTCACGTCGGCGGCGCGTTCGATCAGGTTGTTGCAAGCGCCGGTGGCAATCGCCGATAGCGTACCGGTGGAGCACGGCACCACGACCATTGCCGCCGGCGCACCGGAGCCCGAAGCCACCGGCGACATCCAGTCTTCCTTGCCGTAGACCTTGATCTGCCCCGCCGCCGCACCGGTGTACTCGGTAAGGAAGGCTTGCATCATCTGCACCTTGGCTGGCAGCGCGACATCAGTCTCGGTGGCCATCACCAACTGCGCGGCCTTGGAGATCAGAAAGTGCACCTCGCGGTCTTCACGCACCAGGCAATCGAGCAGGCGCAAGCCATAGGGCGCGCCGGATGCGCCGGTCATCGCCAGGGTGACGCGCTCCGGGCCACTCATTTCAGGGCCTCGGCCAGTTTGCCGTGCAAGCCGCCGAAGCCGCCGTTGCTCATCACCACCACATGGGTGCCAGGCTTGGCCTGGTGCTTGACGAACGCAATGATGCCCTCGATGGAATCACAGACTTTCGACGGCACCGTGCATTGCGCCGCAATCGCCGGCAGGTCCCAGCCGAGATTGGCCGGGGCATACCACACCACCTGGTCGGCATCGTTAACGCTTTCCGGCAGGCCGTCGCGGTGTGCGCCGAGCTTCATGGAGTTTGAACGCGGCTCGACAATCGCAATGATCGGGGCATCGCCAACACGTTTGCGCAGGCCGTCGAGGGTGGTAGCAATGGCCGTTGGGTGGTGGGCAAAGTCGTCGTAGATAGTAATCCCATTCACGTCGGCGACCTTTTCCATACGGCGCTTCACGCTCTTGAATGCGCTCAACGCAGCAATGCCCATGGACGGCACCACGCCCACATGCCGCGCGGCCGCCAGGGTCACAAGGGCATTGGCGACGTTGTGCTGGCCAGTCATGTCCCACTCGACGATGCCTTGGGCCTCGCCTTCAAACAGCACTTCAAACCGGGAACCGTCTTCACTGAGCAACTTGACCTGCCATTGCCCGCCCGCACCGGTGGTTTGCACCGGGGTCCAGCAGCCCATCTCGATCACGCGTTGCAAGGCCGGCTCGGTGGTCGGGTGGATGACCAGGCCTTCGCTCGGAATGGTGCGTACCAAATGGTGGAACTGCCGCTCGATGGCCGCCAGGTCGGGGAAGATGTCGGCGTGATCGAACTCAAGGTTGTTGAGGATCGCGGTGCGTGGACGGTAGTGGACGAACTTGGAGCGCTTGTCGAAGAACGCACTGTCGTACTCGTCGGCTTCGATCACGAAGAACGGCGTATCACCCAGGCGCGCCGACACCGAGAAGTTCTGCGGCACGCCGCCGATCAGGAAGCCCGGGCTCATGCCCGCGTGTTCCAGCACCCAGGCGAGCATGCTGCTGGTGGTGGTCTTGCCGTGGGTGCCGGCAACGGCCAATACCCAGCGACCTTGCAGCACATGGTCGGCCAGCCACTGTGGGCCGGACACGTAAGGCAAGCCTTTGTTGAGGACGTATTCGACCGCCGGATTGCCCCGGGACATGGCATTGCCGATCACCACCAGGTCCGGCACCGGGTCGAATTGCGCCGGGTCGTAACCCTGGGTCAGCTCAATGCCCTGGGCCTCGAGTTGCGTGCTCATGGGTGGGTAAACATTGGCATCGGAGCCCGTTACGTGATGGCCCAGTTCTTTGGCCAGAACCGCCATCGAACCCATGAAGGTGCCGCAGATACCAAGAATATGAATGTGCATAGTCGACCTCGTAAACATCGAGGCAGGTTAGCGCAGGGGGGCGAAAATCGCACTCTTTAGCTGTAGGACCGATCTATGGCACAGCCCGTGCAATACCGTGCCGGCGCAGCTTTCTATACAGCGTGTTACGGCTGACACCCAGCTGCTCCGCCGTGTGGGTCATGTGCCAGCGCTGTTGCTCCAGGGCCGTGAGCAGGGCGAGTCGCTCGGCGTCGCCCAGGGGCGAGTCGGCAAGCCTGGCCTCGGCCACTGCTTGCGGCCGTGCCTGGCGAATCAACGCGGGCAAATCCTCAAGGCCGACCCGCCCGTCGTCGCACAGCGCCGCCAGCGTACGCAACACCGTGCGCAGTTGCCGGACGTTGCCGGGCCAGGGGTAGGTCAGCAGCGCCGAGCGCGCCGCCGGGTCGAGTTGTAGACTCTGCCCGCCCGCCTCCTGCGCCAGCAGGAAATCCAGCAACTGAGGCTTATCGCTGCGTTCACGCAACGCTGGCAAACCGACTTCCAGGCCATTGAGGCGGTAATACAGGTCTTCCCGAAAACTTCCGTCCTGCACGCGCTCCAGCAAATTTCGGTGAGTCGCGCTGATAATTCTGACATCAACCGCCTGGGGCTCACCGCCGATGGGCACCACCATGCGGTCCTCCAGCACCCTTAACAGGCGCGTCTGCAGCGCCAACGGCATATCGCCGATTTCATCGAGGAACAGCGTGCCGCCGTCGGCCTGTTGCAACTTGCCCTGCATGCCGTCCTTGCGCGCGCCGGTAAAGCTGCCGCCGCGATAGCCGAACAGTTCGCTTTCGATCAGGCTTTCCGGGATGGCGGCGCAGTTGAGGGCAACGAACGCCTTGTCGGCACGCTGGCTGGCGTGATGCACCGCCTTGGCGAAGGCCTCTTTGCCGGAGCCGGTTTCGCCGTTGATCAGCAAGGGCACATCGCGCTCGAATACCCGCAGCGCTTTGCGGAAGTCACTCTGCAGCGCCGGGTCGCCGAGGCAGATACCGGCCAGGCGCACGGGCTCAGGCTTGGCGATGGGCGCAGGCACACTGCGCGATTGACCACGCAAGGCCGCGAACAAGTGCCGGCCATCCCGCGTGCGCAATGGCCAACTGGCGGTGGCATTGGCACTGGCGCGACCGAGCAGTTGGTCCAGGGAACACTCGAACAACGCCTCCACCGGTTGCCCCAGCAACCCGCCACGCACCTGCCCCAGCAGGTTGAGTGCGCTCTGGTTGACGGCACAAATCCGCCCTTCGCCGTCAAACGCCAACAACCCTTCGCTGAACAGGCCCACCGACTCGGCCTGCAGGTGAAAGCGCAGCAGCCAATGGTTTTCGAAGTGACGCAGGAAGTAGCAACTCTCGATCATCTTCGCCGACAGGTTGACCAGCGCCATGGTGTGGAACTGGCTCTGGCGCGACACCTCCTCCCGGGCCGACGACACGTCCAGCACCGCCAAGAGGTTGCCGTGGGGGTCGAACACCGGGCTCGCCGAACAGGTCAGCCCGGTGTGGCGCCCACGAAAATGTTCATCGCGATGAATGGTCAACGACTGGCGTTCCACCAGGCAGGTGCCGATGCCGTTGGTGCCCTCGCACGCTTCGCTCCAATCGGCACCGAGCCACAGCCCGGCGCGTTCGAAAATCTTGCGCTCGGACGGCGCTGTGACACAGTTGAGGATCACCCCACGGGCATCGGTCAGCAGCACCGCATGGCCAGCGCCCGACAGCTGCTGGTGCAGGCTGTTCATCTCGCTGCCGGCGATATGCAGCACGTGTTGCAGGCGTTCGCGGCTTTCCAGCAGGCGGCCGTGCTCAAGCACCGTAGGGGCGATGGTCTGGGCAGGATCGAGGTGGTAGTCCTCCAGGCAGCGCAGCCAGGAGCGGGCGATGGACGGGTCGCTCGACGGGTCGCGCCCACGGGCCACAGTGAGGACTTGCTGGGCATGGCGACTGAAATGATCGTTGTGCATGTTCTTATTATTCTCCCTGCGTGAGAACCACCAGCATCCCCCAGGCACCCAGCCAATGCAATCCCGGACCGACCCGTCGGTCACGGCCTGTACCGTTTATGGCACAAACTGTCACAGCGCCTGTGCCAGCCGTGTCACAGCAACGCCTTGCAACAAACCCCAAGCCCTTGATTTTCCTGGCCTGCAAAGCAGTGGCCCAACCTTTGCTCTACGCTTTATCAAGCGCTTGCGCGCTGCACTCCAATAAACATAAAAGCCAGGAGATACCCACCATGCGTTACGCACACCCCGGTACTGAAGGCGCGATCGTTTCGTTCAAGGCCAAGTACGGCAACTACATTGGTGGCGAATTCGTTGCCCCGGTCGATGGCAACTATTTCACCAACACCTCGCCGGTCAACGGCAAGCCTATCGCCGAATTCCCGCGCTCCACTGCCAAAGACATCGACAAGGCGCTGGACGCCGCCCACGCTGCCGCTGACGCCTGGGGCAAGACCTCGGCCCAGGACCGCTCGCTGGTACTGCTGAAAATCGCCGACCGCATCGAACAGAACCTCGAACTGCTGGCCATCACCGAAACCTGGGACAACGGCAAGGCCGTGCGTGAAACCCTCAACGCCGACATCCCGCTGGCCGCCGACCACTTCCGCTACTTCGCCGGTTGCATCCGCGCCCAGGAAGGCACCAGCGCCGAGATCAACGAACACACCGCGTCCTATCACTTCCACGAGCCGCTGGGCGTGGTCGGCCAGATCATCCCGTGGAACTTCCCGCTGCTGATGGCCGCGTGGAAACTCGCCCCGGCCCTGGCCGCCGGCAACTGTGTGGTGCTCAAGCCTGCCGAGCAAACACCGCTGGGCATCAACGTGCTGCTGGAAGTCATCGGCGACCTGCTGCCACCGGGCGTGCTGAACGTGGTGCACGGCTTCGGCAAGGAAGCCGGCGAAGCCCTGGCCACCAGCAAGCGTATCGCCAAGATCGCCTTCACCGGCTCCACCCCGGTGGGCTCGCACATCATGCATGCGGCGGCCGAGAACATCATTCCGTCCACCGTCGAGCTGGGCGGCAAGTCGCCGAACATCTTCTTCGCCGACATCATGAAAGCCGAACCGTCGTTCATCGAGAAAGCCGCCGAAGGCCTGGTGCTGGCGTTCTTCAACCAGGGCGAAGTGTGCACCTGCCCATCCCGCGCGCTGGTGGAAGAGTCGATCTACGACGATTTCATGAAAGTAGTGATGAAGAAAGTCGAGCAGATCAAGCGCGGCGACCCGCTGGACACCGACACCATGGTCGGCGCCCAGGCGTCCGAGCAGCAGTTCGACAAGATCCTGTCCTACCTGGAAATCGCCAAGGGCGAAGGCGCGCAATTGCTCACCGGCGGCAAGGTCGAGCAACTCACCGGCGATATGGCCGGCGGCTATTACATCCAGCCGACCCTGCTCAAGGGCACCAATGAAATGCGCGTGTTCCAGGAAGAAATCTTCGGCCCGGTGGTGAGCATCACCACCTTCAAGGACGAAGCCGAAGCCCTGGCGATTGCCAACGACACCGAGTTCGGCCTGGGCGCCGGTGTGTGGACCCGCGACATCAACCGCGCCTACCGCATGGGCCGCGCGATCAAGGCGGGCCGCGTGTGGACCAACTGCTACCACCTGTACCCGGCGCATGCCGCGTTTGGCGGTTACAAGAAGTCCGGCGTGGGCCGTGAGACGCACAAGATGATGTTGGATCATTACCAGCAGACCAAGAACCTGCTGGTGAGTTACGACATTAATCCGCTGGGCTTCTTCTAACTACCCCCTCCTCCCACAGTTGAAATGCACTCAAATGTGGGAGGGGCTTGCCCTCTCCCACACTTAGCTCTCCACAAGTACTTGCCAATTGCATTCGGCACACAGAGGCCGAGTTAAAAAACAATAACAATGAAAGGTACTTTCCCATGCCTAGCGAACCGACTGGATCTTCTGTCGACTTCGAAAAAGTCGACTCCCAATACTTCCAACAACGCGAACTGAAAAAAGGCGCCGCCGGCTGGGTCCTGCTGGTTGGCCTTGGCGTTGCCTACGTGATCTCCGGCGACTACGCCGGCTGGAACTTCGGCCTGGCCCAGGGTGGCTGGGGCGGGATGTTCCTCGCCACATTGCTGATGGCCACCATGTACCTGTGCATGTGCTTTTCCCTGGCCGAACTGTCTTCCATGATCCCCACCGCCGGCGGTGGCTACGGTTTTGCCCGCAGTGCCTTCGGGCCCTGGGGCGGGTTCCTGACGGGCACCGCCATCCTGATCGAATACGCCATCGCCCCCGCCGCCATCGCGGTATTTATCGGCGCCTATTGCGAGTCGCTGTTCGGCATCGGCGGCTGGATGATCTACCTGGCGTTCTACATCATCTTTATCGGCATCCATATCTTTGGCGTCGGCGAAGCCTTGAAGCTGATGTTCGTGATCACCGCCATTGCCGCGATTGCGCTGGGCGTGTTCCTGGTGTCGATGGTGCCGCACTTCAATGTCGCCAACCTGCTGGATATTCCGGTGACCGAGGCCAAGGGCGCCAGCACCTTCCTGCCATTTGGCTATGTCGGCGTGTGGGCGGCGATCCCTTATGCGATCTGGTTTTTCCTCGCCGTAGAGGGCGTGCCCCTGGCCGCCGAAGAAACCAAGAACCCCAAGCGCGACCTGCCCCGGGGCCTGATCGGCGCCATTGTGGTGCTGACCAGCTTTGCCCTGTTGATCCTGGTGATCGCACCGGGCGGCGCGGGCACCTACGCGCTGGTCAAATCCGGTAACCCGCTGGTGGAAGCGCTGGCGCTGTCCTATGGCGGTTCGACCTGGATGGGCAGTTTCGTCAACCTGGTCGGCCTGGCCGGCTTGATCGCGAGCTTTTTCTCGATTATCTACGCCTATTCGCGGCAGATCTTCGCCTTGTCCCGTGCCGGCTACCTGCCGCGCAAACTGTCCCAGACCAACAAGAGCAAGGCACCGGTACTGGCCCTGGTGATCCCCGGCATTATCGGTTTCGGCCTGTCGCTGACCGGCCAAGGGGATTTGTTGATTCTTGTGGCCGTGTTTGGCGCGACCATTTCCTACGTGCTGATGATGGCCGCGCACATCACCCTGCGCATCCGTCGCCCCAAAATGGACCGGCCTTATCGCACGCCAGGTGGCATCTTCACCTCCGGTGTCGCCCTGGTACTGGCCTGCGTGGCCGTCGTTGCGGGCTTTCTGGTGGATCCACGGGTGGTGATTGGCGCCGCGATCATCTATGGAGTATTAATTGCTTACTTTGCTTTCTACAGTCGGCATCACTTGGTAGCAGGTACGCCCGAAGAAGAATTCGCCGCGATCCAGGCCGCAGAGGCCGCCTTGCACTAACTGCCGTAAACCTCGACGCGGGTTCCTCTCCTGCCCGCGTCGTCAAGGAGACACTGTATGGCAAGCTTTTCCCACGCGGTCGGTGCACAAACCTACCGCTTCGACAGCCTCAAGGACGTGATGGCCAAGGCCAGTCCCGCCCGCTCCGGGGACTTCCTCGCCGGCGTTGCCGCGCAGAACGACGGTGAGCGGGTGGCGGCACAAATGGCCTTGGCCAATATTCCGCTCAAGCACTTCCTCGAAGAAGCGCTGATCCCCTATGAAAGCGATGAAGTCACGCGGCTGATCATCGACACCCACGACAAGCAGGCTTTCGCCGTGGTCAGCCACCTGACCGTCGGCGGCCTGCGCGACTGGCTGCTCAGCGACGCTGCAGATGAACAATCCCTACGCGCATTGGCGCCGGGGCTGACACCGGAAATGGCAGCGGCGGTGTCGAAGATCATGCGCGTGCAGGACCTGGTCCTGGTGGCGCAGAAGATCCGGGTGGTCACCCGGTTTCGCGGCACCCTGGGCCTGCGCGGACGCCTGTCGACCCGCCTGCAACCCAACCACCCGACCGACGAGCCGGCGGGTATCGCTGCGAGCATTCTCGACGGCCTGCTCTACGGTAACGGCGACGCCATGATCGGCATCAACCCGGCCACCGACAGCATCGCCTCGATCTGCGCCATGCTGGAGATGCTCGACGCAATCATCCAGCGCTACGAAATCCCCACCCAGGCCTGTGTACTGACCCACGTCACCACGTCCATCGAAGCCATCAACCGCGGCGTGCCGCTGGACCTGGTGTTCCAGTCGATTGCCGGCACCGAGGCGGCCAACGCCAGTTTCGGCATCAGCCTGAGCGTACTGCAGGAAGGTTACGAGGCGGGTTTGAGCCTGAACCGGGGCACCTTGGGCCAGAACCTGATGTATTTCGAAACCGGCCAGGGCAGTGCCTTGTCGGCCAACGCGCATTTTGGCGTCGACCAGCAAACCTGCGAAACCCGCGCCTATGCGGTGGCCCGGCATTTCAAGCCGTTTCTGGTCAACACCGTGGTCGGTTTTATCGGCCCCGAGTACCTGTACAACGGCAAGCAGATCATCCGCGCCGGCCTTGAAGACCACTTCTGCGGCAAGCTGCTGGGCGTGCCCATGGGCTGCGACATCTGCTACACCAACCACGCCGAAGCCGACCAGGACGACATGGACACCCTGCTGACCCTGCTGGGTGTCGCAGGGATCAACTTCATCATGGGCATCCCCGGCTCCGACGACATCATGCTCAACTACCAGACCACCTCGTTCCACGACGCCTTGTACGCTCGCCAGACATTGGGTTTAAAGCCGGCGCCGGAGTTTGAACAGTGGCTGGCCAAAATGGGCATCTTTACGCAAGCCGACGGCAAGGTGCGCTTCGGCAACAGCCTGCCACCGGCGTTTCGCCACGCCCTGGCGCAACTGGGATGAAGGAGCCGCCTGTGCAACTCGACCTGCCTGAAAACCCGTGGCTGGAACTGCGCCGCCTGACCCCGGCGCGAATTGCCCTGGGCCGCACCGGCACCAGCATTCCCACCAACGCCCAACTTGATTTCCAATTTGCCCACGCCCAGGCACGGGACGCGGTGCACCTGCCCTTCGACCACGGCGGCCTGAGCAGTCAGTTGGCCGAGCGTGGGCGCGATAGCCTGTTGCTGCACAGCGCGGCAACCGACCGGCACAGCTATCTGCAACGTCCGGATCTGGGGCGGCGTTTGAGTGACGAATCGGCCCAAAGCCTGCGGGATTACGCGGCTGCGCATCCGGGCGGCATGGACCTGGCGGTCGTGGTGGCGGACGGTCTGTCGGCGCTGGCAGTGCATAAACATACGTTGCCGTTTCTGACGCGCATGGAAGAACAGACCCACGCCGAAGGGTGGTCCTTGTCGCCGGTGATCCTGGTGGAACAGGGCCGCGTGGCGGTCGCGGATGAAATCGGGCAACTGCTCGGCGCCAAGATGGTGGTGATCCTCATCGGTGAACGGCCGGGGCTCAGTTCGCCGGACAGTTTGGGGCTGTACTTCACCTACAACCCCAAGGTCGGCCTCACCGATGCCTATCGCAACTGCATCTCCAATGTACGTTTGGAAGGCCTGAGCTATGGCATGGCGGCCCATCGCCTGCTGTACTTGATGCGAGAGGCGTGTCGCCGGCAGCTGTCGGGGGTCAACCTGAAGGACGAGGCGCAGGTTCAGACCCTTGAATCCGACAACCCGGACCTGATGAAGGGCAATTTCCTGCTCAGCCCACCCACCGACTGATCCCGGCACGATTGCGCTTTTTCGCGCCTTTAGGCAGCATCAAGTCACGGCCGCTCGTGTGGTCATACCCCATTTGGAAGTTGAGGCCTGGCATGCGGATTACTCAAGCGACCCTGGAACACCTGGACCTGTTGACCCCGTTGTTCGTCAAGTACCGCGAGTTCTACGGGGCCCTGCCCTTTCCGGATTCGTCACGGGCCTTCCTGGAAAAGCGCCTGCGCCGCAAGGAGTCGGTGATCTACCTGGCCCTCGCCGATGACGACGACAAACGCGTGCTCGGGTTTTGCCAGCTTTACCCGAGCTTTTCCTCGCTGTCGCTTAAACGCGTGTGGATCCTCAACGACATCTATGTGGCCGAAGACGCGCGCCGGCAACTGGTGGCGGATAACCTGATGCGCACGGCGAAGAAGATGGCCAAGGAAACCCACGCGGTGCGGCTGCGGGTATCGACCAGCAGTGATAACCAGGTGGCGCAGAAGACGTACGAGTCCATCGGGTTTCGTGAAGACACCGAGTTCAAGAACTATACCTTGCCGATCAGCGAAGACTGACGCCCTGACACCATGGACACCTTGTGGGAGGGGGCTTGCCCCCGATAGCGGTTTGTCAGTCAGACTATTTATAACTGACACACCGCTTTCGCGAGCAAGCCCGCTCCCACATTGAATTTCTGGCGATCTTCAGACCTCACGCCACGACATCCCCCGCTACAAAACCAACAGGCTTTTCACCTCTCAATCCGTATAATGCGGACCTTTCAGGGTTGTAAGAAACACTACATAAACGTGTAGCCTTATTACCCGAGCTTCCGCACAGGCCTGCCGAGTCGGGCCGTTCACACAGGTGCCATCCATGGATTTCAACCCGCTCGACCTTATCCTGCATCTCGACGTGTACCTCGACATGCTGGTAACCAACTACGGTCCGTGGATATACGCCATTCTGTTCCTGGTCATCTTTTGCGAAACCGGCCTGGTGGTCATGCCGTTCCTGCCGGGTGATTCGCTGCTGTTTATCGCCGGTGCGGTCGCTGCAGGCGGCGGCATGGACCCGGTATTGCTGGGCGGGCTGCTGATGCTGGCGGCAATCCTCGGCGACAGTACCAATTACGTGATCGGGCGAACGGCGGGAGAACGCCTGTTCAGCAACCCGAACTCGAAAATCTTCCGCCGCGACTACCTGCAAAAAACCCACGACTTCTACGACAGGCACGGCGGCAAGACCGTGACCCTGGCGCGCTTCCTGCCGATCCTGCGCACCTTTGCGCCGTTCGTTGCCGGCATCGCGAAAATGCCCTATGCACGCTTCTTCGGTTTCAGCGTGCTGGGCACCATCCTCTGGGTCGGCGGCCTGGTGACCCTGGGCTACTTCTTCGGCAACGTGCCATTTATCAAGAAAAACCTCTCGCTGCTGGTGGTGTTCATCATCCTGCTGTCGCTGGTGCCGATGATCATTGGCGTGTTCCGCAGCCGCTTTGGTCGCACGTCTTCAGAAGCCAAGTCGCAGTAACCCGCCATGTGGTCCCTCAGTGCCTGGCGGCGCCGGCGCCTGCTGGCCAAGCACCCGATTGCCGATGACACCTGGCAGCGGGTGCGCGACCACCTGACCTTCCTCGACGGCATCAGTGCCGAGCAGGACCAGTGGCTGCGCGAAGCCTGCGTGGTGTTCCTCGCCGAAAAACACCTCACCGCACTGCCCGGCGTCGAGCTGCACCAGGAACAACGCCTGCTGCTCGCCGCCCAGGCGCAATTGCCGTTGATGAACCTGGGCGACCTCGACTGGTACCAGGGTTTCCATGAAATCGTGCTGTACCCCGACGACTTCCTCAGCCCCCAGCGCCATCGCGACAGCAGCGGCATCGAACACGAGTGGGACGGCGAACACAGCGGCGAAGCCTGGCAGCAAGGCCCGGTGATCCTTGCCTGGCCCGGCGTACTGGCCAGCGGTCAGTGGGAAGGCTACAACCTGGTGATCCACGAACTGGCCCACAAGCTCGACATGCTCAACGGCGACGCCAACGGCCTGCCGCCGCTGCACCACGACATGCGCGTGCGGGAGTGGGCCAGCGTGATGCAGGGTGCTTATGACGACCTCAATCGCCAGCTGGACGCCAACCCCGATGCAGAGACGGAGATAGACCCCTACGCGGCGGAAAACCCGGCGGAGTTCTTTGCGGTCACCAGCGAATATTTTTTCAGCGCCCCGGATTTACTCGTCAACAGTTATCCACAGGTGTACGCCCAACTCAGCCGCTTTTACCGCCAGGATCCCTTGGCCCGCCTGACCCGACTGCAAGCGCACGACCCGCGTTATCAGCCACAAGGCGAATGACCGTACGACGTCTGGCGCATGGCATCGCCGTCAGAATATGCCTATAATCGCCGCCACTTTTAGGCCAATCCGGCCATGTCATATGGCCAACTACGGGGGCAACGCCCAATGAGCTACAGCAAGATTCCGGCTGGCAAAGACCTGCCGAACGACATCTACGTCGCCATCGAGATTCCGGCCAACCACGCGCCGATCAAATACGAAATCGACAAAGACAGCGACTGCCTGTTCGTTGACCGTTTCATGGCCACCCCGATGTTCTACCCGGCCAACTACGGTTTTATCCCGAACACCCTGGCCGACGACGGCGACCCCCTCGACGTGCTGGTCGTAACCCCTTACCCGGTTACCCCAGGCTCGGTCATCCGCGCTCGCCCGGTCGGCATCCTGAACATGACCGACGACGGTGGTGGCGATGCCAAAGTGATCGCCGTGCCACACGACAAGCTGTCCCAGCTGTACGTGGACGTGAAGGAATACACCGACCTGCCGCCACTGCTGCTGGAACAGATCAAGCACTTCTTCGAGAACTACAAAGACCTCGAAAAAGGCAAATGGGTGAAGATCGACGGTTGGGGCAACGCAGACGCCGCCCGCGCCGAAATCATGAAGTCGGTCGCTGCCTACAAAGGCTGATACCTGCTACTCATTGCCTCGGCAATTGAAAAAGCCCCGATTATTCGGGGCTTTTTTTGTGGGAAAAATTAAACGACCAGTTCAATTTTTTATAAACTTAGTTTAACCACAGTTCAAATCCGAACTAACAAGCTACAACTAAGCAAAAACCTACAGGCCTAACTCAACGCATGGTTTATTTGATGTGTTTTCTCGGCCAGTAAACTCTGCGTTTATGAATACATCAGGTGATCGCTTAAAAGCGCTATTACGGGAAGTTCATCTTTCCGCCTCCGACTTCGCCAAGAACCGTGGTGTCACGCCTCAACACGTGAACAACTGGTTCAAACGCGGTGTACCCATGGGCCGACTCAACGAGATCGCAGAACTGCTGTGCATCTCCAGCCGTTGGCTACGCACCGGCGAAGGCCCCAAACACCCACCGGCCAACTTCCTGCTGGAAGGCCCCGGCACCAGGAAAGGACTCCCCGCCCGCGAAGAAACTGGCAAATACCTCACAGGCCCCGCCTGCCGCCCGGAAAAAATCGACGTGGAGATCCCCCTCCACCCCACCTTCACCTCAACCGAACGCATCCGCGTTTCCCTGCACACCCTCGAAACCCTCAACGTCAACCCCGACCGCGCGCTGGGCGCCTACATGGTCGACAACAGCATGATCGACATCATCCAACAAGGCGCCACCCTCGCCATCGACAAAGGCCGCACCCAAATCATCGACGGCGAAATCTACGCGGTCGAACACGACGGAATGCTCCGCATCAAATACCTCTACAACCGCCCTGGAGGTGGCTTGCGCATGCGCAGCCACAATGCCGGTGAACATCCGGACGAATACCTGACCCACGAACAACGGTTTGAGCAGAACTTCCAGATCGTGGGGTGGGTGTTCTGGTGGTCTACCCTCAATAACCGCCGCCCACCCGTGCCGCTGGATGAGCATCTTTTGGGCTGGGAAGGCTCTAAATCGGATCCGGAGGTGGGCAACTGAGGTGAATGTGGGTATCATGCGCCGCACATTTGGCAGGGGGTGGCTTTGCGCTATCCACCCTGCTCGGCGATGCGGAGGATTTCCCGCAGATGCCCCTACTATTCAGCCCGACGCAATGTGGGCTGAGCGATTTGAAGGCTGCTGAGGTTTGTCAAAAACAAGCTGAGGCGGTCACAGAGAAGCCGGCCACAAGCCGGCTTTTTAATGCTCACAAAAACCACAAACCAAATTTATCCAACAGCTGTTGGATCATTGAATAGCCAAAGCGGGCAAGACTATCGCCTCGCCTGTCTCTCAGCGGCACTATCTATGCTGCATGCCTCTGGAGCACGATCCGCCACCAACTGCGTCATGTCTACAATAAAGGCAATACGGCCACCCAAGGCGCACCATCGATTCAATGTGCACTGAGAGATCAGCCCTTCTGGCCCTTTAAGCTCCAGCCTCAATCCAATATCAAATGCGGCAAAAACCGGCTCGAATCCTTGGTAATCAAACTATTATCCTCCCGCACCCCAATTCCCGCCGCCTGGTCCCCAATCACCCAAGACCCAATCAACGTGTAGCTGTCCCCAAACCGCGGCAGCGGTGCGAACTCCTGAAGAATAAACGGCGCATCCGTATAAGGACCGTCCTCTTTCACGATCAGCCCATCAGCCGTCTGCAGCTCGATATTCGCCCCTTCCCGCGAGAAGAATGGCTTGCGCACCCATCCCTTCGGCACAGCTTTACCCGGTTCGGTATCCAGGTGGGCCGCGAGCAGATTCGGGTGGCCTTTGTTGAATTCCCACAGCAGCGGCAGGATGCCTTTATTGGAAATGATGGATTTCCACGCTGGCTCGAAAAACTGGGTGTCGCTCTCGGCAATCGCGGCGCCGAAGGGTTCGTGGAAGATGAATTCCCAGGCGTGCAGTTTGAACAGGTGGGGAATCCAGCGGTCCTGGAGATCGACGAAGCGGCCTTCGCGGGTCAGGCCGATGTCTTCGATGTCGATGTGGCGTGATTCGATGCCGACTTTTTCCGCGACGAGGCGCAGGTAGTCGGTGGTGCCTTTGTCTTCGACCGAGTCTTTCATCGAGGCGAAGTAGAACGGCTGGTTGATCTGCAGTTGGGCGAAGGCCTGGTGCAGCTTGGTGTCGATGCTGTTGAACTGGTCGGCATGCTTGGGCAGCAGGCCGCGTTCGATGCATTGCTCGAGCCAGCCCCACTGGAACGCCGCGGCCTCGTAGAGGCTGGTCGGTGTGTCGTAGTTGAGTTCCAGCAGCTTGGCGGGGCCGGTGCCGTTGTAGGAGAAGTCCATGCGCCCGTACAGGTGCGGGTGGCCTTCGAGCCATGAGGTTTTGATCATGTCGAAGAAGGGCGCGGGGATGCTCAGGCGTTCGAACAGTTCTTCGCTCTGGACCACGCGGGCGACGAGGTCCATGCACATGTCATGGATCTCGGTGGTCGGGTCTTCGAGGTCGTGCTCGATTTGCTTGAGCGTGAACTGGTAATAAGCGCGCTCGTCCCAGTAGGGTTCGTTGTCGATGGTATGGAACAGAAAGCCGAGGTTTTCAGCCGTCTGTTTCCAGTCATGACGCTCTGCGCAATGGATTTTCTTCATGGCCCGGTTTCCTTAACTGCTCGACCCGCCGCCGCCCCAGCCGCTGCGTGCGCTGGCCTTGCTGCCGAAGCCGCCACGGGAGGTGGCCGACGCTACGGAGCTCGACTGGCTGGAGGTGCGCAGCGTGTTGGTGTAATTGCTGCTGCCGTACCGGGCTTGATTCGAGCGGCCAAACGTCGCGCCACTGGAGACGCGCTGGTTGAGCGTGGAGTTGCCGTAGTTACCGCGATCATCGCGATAGCGATACACCGGCTCGGAGCGGTAGCTGTTGCGATTACTGCTCAGCATGTTGCCGATCAGCAGACCGGTCAGCAGGCTGCTGGTGGAGAAGCCGGAGCCGCCGCTTGCCTGAGCGTTGCCCGCCTGGGCGTTGGCCGCGTCGACCTGGGATTGTGTCACCTGGCCTTCGGCGGTCAGTTCGAAACCGCCCAGCTTGGGAATGAACTGGCCATTGGAGTCCAGTTGGCACCAGCCGGCGACAAAGTCGGCATCGCAATCGGCCTGGCTGGCGTATACCGGGGCGATGCGGCGATGCTCGGCCATGGCCGTCATGTAGGCATCCGAACAGACGTCCACCGGAAGCTTTTCATCGGCACATTGCTGCACCGACTGGAAGTTGTACTTCTTCTGCAAATCGTAGGTTTTTTCCGTCGGCCCGCAACCGGATATCGCCATGGCGACCGACGCTGCCAGCGAAAGCTGGACGTACTTGCTTCGTTTCATCGGGAGCTCCGTGCGCAATCAGTTCTGGGTAGGTGTCATGCAGGCGGCATTCAACATGCCGACGCTGATGGCCACCGCCGCCACGTAGATGCCCGCTGCAAGCTCGCCTCTCTTGATGCGCTCGGAAGTGCCCTTGAGCACGAGACTGGTGAGCAGAAACGCCAGGAGTTGGACGACGGCTGCGATCACCGCCCAGACGACGAAGTCGAGGATGCTGATCGAGTAGGCAATCACGTTGCTGGCCGGAATGGCGAAACCGACGATGGCGCCGCCCAGGGCGACCGCTGCGGAAACGTTGCCCGCCCGGATCAGCTCGAACTCCTTGTGCGGGGTGACGCGGGTGTAGATGAACTGGAACAGCGCAAACAGTACGGCAGCCCCCAGGATGTAGGTGACAAACCCGAGCACGGCGGCTTTGTTCAGGGAGATGGAGAGAGCTTCTAGCATGGACTTCTTCCTTTTTTAGAGCGCATTCAAGTCGGTTGTGTACAGCGAAATGCCCAGGGAGGTGCTCAGGCTGACAGTGCCTTCGGCGTCTTCTTCGACAGAGAACAGCAGAAACTCGCGGCGATCGGTCAGGCCGGTGTCACGGGCATATAGCATCGAGCGGTGTTCGACGCTGTAGGAGTCCTCGGGGTTTATCACCTGCTCGCTCATGGCCACCAATTCTGTCTGGCCAGCCTCGCTGCCCCACACGCGCGTGTATTCGACGCCGTTGTGGGTGTAGGTCGGCAACCCGATCGGGCTCTGCGGCCCCGCCAGCCGGCGCAATTCAGCTTCGCTGCTGATAGTGACGTAGCTCAGGTAGTTGAACAGGATCACAGACTCGACCTGCCCGGCGATGTCGCCCGTGGTGTGCACCTGCAGCCAGTAATCCTCGTCGTTCATGTAGTAGCGCGACAGCCAGGTCGACTGCCCGAGGTCAACGGTGCCGTTACTCCAGATTTCCTGGGAGCCGGGGATAACCACCGTGGTCTTCCCGTCGAGCAACAACTTCAGGGTCGTGTCGAATATCACGCCTTTGCCCGGCGCCAGGCCAAGCGGCCCGGTGGTCGGCAGCGGTTCGGCAGCGCCTTTCGAGTGTGTATTCGCTTGCGGGGCCTCAAGCCCCATCAACTGTTTAAACCATCCCATTGGAGATTTCCTTGAGGCGGGTGGAGGCAATGTAGAAGAGCTCGCCGCCTTCAACGCGCGTGGCGCTGGGCGGGTTGATCGACGGTTGCGGGGCACCTTTGGCGCGATAGCCGATGAGGGTGGCGTTGTGGCGCTCTTTCATCTGGGTGTACAGATCGCCAAACGTGGCTTCAAACGCCTCGGGCAATCTCATCAGGTATTGGGTGGCGCCCTGCCCCACGCACAGCAGCTCATTAATGACCACCGACGAGCCCGGGTCCTGAGAGGCGCGCACCAGCATTTCGATAGCCATGCTTGAGGTGCATTCCAGGCTGGGGGCGTAGGAACTGGCCAGTGCGGCGATCTCACTTGCATTGAAGTGGGCGACCACGTGCCCGACCGGATTCAATTGATTCACCGCCAGCACGGTGGCCAGCGTCAGATCGTCAGACGGGGTTCGCACCAGCACACGCTCGGCACCGGGCACACCGGCACGCAGCAACAGCGCTGTGGAGGACAAGCTCTCACCACGGATAAAGGCCGCCTTGCCTGGCATCGGGTTTTCTTCGAGGGTGCAATCGCAGATGACGATCAGGTTGTCGTTCGAGGTTTCGTCTTGCAGCAACAACTCGATGACCCGTTCACTGGACGCGCCCTCCCAGCCAATGAGCACGGTATGGCCGATTTTGCCGGTGAAATCGCCTTTGCCCTTCATGCCTTTTCTCCATGCATCGATGACAGTGCTGGTGGTTTTGCCGATCGCCGCCGTCAGCAGCGCAATGCCCCCGAGCATGACCCAGGTCGCCACGAACAAGCGTCCCAAAGAGGTCTGCGGCGATAGATCGCCATAGCCGACGGTCAGCGTGGTGGTGAGATAGAAGTAAACGAACGTGGCGGGCGCGGTGAGGTGTTGTTCGCCCAGAACCACCAGGCCCAGATAAGCCGTGCTCAAGTGTACCGCCAAGGCGATGACCAGGCCTGCCCAGCCGAAGCGGTGAAAGAGGGACGCGGCGTACCTGCGCAACAAAAGAAAAATCGGCATTGCGTCCCTGACTCCCTGGGTGCTCAAGTGCGTTCAGCCGGCATTAAACCTGCTGCGTGGTTGAGAGAGAAGTACCTTGGCGGCAATAAATCCGGCGAAGGCACCAAACAGATGCCCTTCGAAGGAAACGCCTTGGCGAGGCAGGAAGCCAAGGACCAGTCCGCCATACAGTACCGCCACCACACCGGCCGTGATCAGGTTGCTCCAGCTCCTGTGGAACCAGGCGCGAGACAACAGGTAGGCCCACAACCCGAACACCCAGCCGCTGGCCCCGACGTGCACACCCGCAAAACCGAACAGCCAGACCAGCGAACCGCCCAGCAGGATGATGATCGCGCTGACGGTCACAAACCGATTGAGCCCTTCGATCATCACCAGGCTGCCCAGGATCACAAAGGCAATCAGGTTGGCGCTCAGGTGGGCAAACGACCCGTGCAAAAACGGTGAGGTGAGGATGCCGGGCAGGCCCTGCAGCGTTCTCGGGATCAGGCCGAACGTCATCAGGCTGTAACCAGTCGCGGCATTGAGCAGTTGCAGCGCGACCATGAACAGCGCCAGGCCTGCGATTGTCTTGAAACCCTTCAGGGCATCCATCCTGACCTCGAGGTAAAAAAGAAGGGCAGACACTGCCCTTCCTGCGGCGACGTTGCTTACTCGGCCGATTTTTGCTTCAGACGCTCCAGAATCGCATTGGCGCTGCCTTCGTTCGGCGTGATGCCGGCGTCGCGCAGCTTGCGCTCCAGGTCGGTCCCGGTCGATGCATCTGCCAGTTCATCCTGGGCTTGCAGTTCAGCGGCGCGTTGCTGCTGCTTGGCCTGCAAGCGATTCAGCGTACCGACGGCGGTTTCCAGCTTGCCGTTGGCACCGCCGCTGGCGATGGAAGCGCTGACCTGGGCCTTCTGTACGCTGTCGCGCGCCTTGGCCATGTCCACTTGCTGGCGCAGGCTTTTGATCCGGCTTTCGGCCTTGGTGATGTCCTTGCGCATGCCTTCCGCATAGCCACCGAACTCGGTGGCTTGCTTATGCTCGACATCCCGCTCGTTGGTCAGGGTCGAGATGGCTTCGGCGACTTCCAGGGCGAGGTCTTCACGATTGGCCTGCAGGGCAGCCACGGCCTTGGACTCCAGGTCCTTGATCTTGGCGTCGTACTCGTTGACGCGATCAGTCGCCAGTTTGTGCTTGGCCATGATGCTCACCAGCTCACGCTTGGCGTTGGCCAGCGCGGTGTCGGCATCGCGGATTTCCTGATCGAGGATGCGCAGGGCCTGTTGGTCGACGATCGATTCGCCGACTTCGTTGGCACCGCCACGCAGCGCGGTGAACAATTTGCTCCAGATGGACTGAGTCATTGGATACTCCCGAATACTTAATTGAAGAAACGTTCGAAGGCTTCGCTGGCGCGCTGCACGTTGTCGACCAGGGTTTTCACCTCGGTGACGATATTGGTCAGGCTGGAATCGGAGCTCAATGCACCGAACATGTTGTAGACCACTTGCCCGTTAGGCATGGACTCGATGCCGATTGAGGACAGCGGGAACATTTCCCGGCTGCGCAACACCGCGTCATTGAATTTTGCGACATCGTTGATGGACTCGACATCGACCAGCACGGTGTCGACGATGATCTGCTCGCCCACCACCGCGATGTAAATCGGCAGGCCACCGAAGTCGTTCATTTCCAGCTTGATGCTGGACTCGGAGCCTTGAACCAGAGAAAGCGTAATGTCCTTGGACACCACGTCGTCCAGGGCCTGAAGAGCGGTGAAGAGGCGATCGATATTCCAGTTGGTACCTGCGCTCATGAAATTCTCCGACATGAATGAGCCAGCCAGAATCGGCTGGCGAAGCTGTTTCTCCATCTGCTTGAGCAGGCTTCGGTTTTCGGGAAGCACCCAAGTCTCGTGTTTCACATAGCCGGCGGCCGCCAGGCCTGCACGCATCTGCTTCATGTAAAAGCTCGATGGCTTTTTGGCGGACGGCTTCAAGCGCTCTCCCTTGAGGCTTGCTGAATCGGTATCGGGCCCTCTAGGCGGACTCGATGGAGAGCTGCTTTCCATGGTACTGACCTCGCTGTGAAAAACTCACGCGTGAGAAAATCTACAGGCATTTTTTGCCACACTCAATAGCTCACGCGTGAGATTTTTTGACTTATTTTTTCGATCATCAAAAGGACAAATCCTGCTGACAACCCATGAATTGTCTCCTTTTAGTTGACGGTATTACCCATTCCAACCGATTTATCCCCCAGCATCCACCCATTAATCTGTGCCCATGTTGAACGCAACGCCCAACCAACCTGAACAAAAAAGGATTCAACCATGAGCACTCCAACCTACAACCGCTTGAACAAAGACGACGCCGTAGTCCTGCTGGTCGACCACCAGACCGGCCTGATTTCCCTGGTGCAGGACTTCTCGCCCAACGAGTTCAAGAACAACGTGCTGGCCCTGGCCGACCTGGCCAAGTTCTTCAACCTGCCGACCATCCTCACCACCAGCTTCGAACAAGGCCCCAACGGCCCGCTGGTACCGGAGTTGAAAGAGATGTTCCCGGACGCGCCGTACATCGCCCGCCCCGGCCAGATCAATGCCTGGGACAACGAAGACTTCGTCAAGGCAATCAAGGCCACCGGCCGCAAGCAGATCATCATCGCCGGCGTGGTCACGGATGTATGCGTAGCGTTCCCGACCTTGTCGGCGCTGGCGGAAGGGTTTGAGGTGTTTGTGGTGACCGATGCCTCCGGCACGTTCAACACCACGGTGCAGCAGGCGGCGTGGAGCCGGATGACACAGGCCGGTGCACAGTTGATGAATTGGTTTTCGGTAGCCTGTGAGCTGCACCGCGACTGGCGCAACGATATCGAAGGCCTGGGGAATTTGTTGTCCCAGCGCATTCCTAACTATCGCAACTTGATGAATGGGTATGCGGCGCTGACGGCTCACCAGAAGTAAGCCAGCCGAGATTCGCGATAAGCCTGCCCTGAAAAGCAGGCTTTCGTTATTCAACCGAGCGTCCAACTCGAGTGGTTCCTTAAAACCCTGTTACGCAGCGTGGAGCAGGTATCCAAGGCGACAGCGACGCGACACCTGGCGGACCTGATGGAAAAAAACTGCCTGGTCCGTCTCCCCGGAGGCGGCCGCAGCACGCGTTATCAGGTCAATACAGGGGGCGAGTGACACTCCACTCTTTTGCCCGCTCATTTGCCCAGAATCCCCATGTCTGCTAGTGTCGCGCCGGTTTACCGTCTACCGGAATAGCCGCCATGGCCCGCAAAAAAGTTGCACTCGATTTCGAACAATCCCTCGCCGACCTGCAAACATTGGTCGAGCGTCTGGAGAACGGCGAGTTGTCGCTGGAGGACTCGCTGACGGCGTTTGAGCAAGGCATCGGCCTGACCCGTGACTGCCAGAGCGCGTTGGCGCAGGCGGAGCAGAAGGTCCAGGTATTGCTGGAGCGTGACGGAGAGTTGGCCGAAGAACCTTTCGACGCGGAACAGCCGGAATGATCGACGCGTATCAGGCCAGTAGCCAAGCCCGGGTGAATGCGGCGCTGGAGCCCTTGTTTGTTGCGCCAAGCCCGGAAATGAAGCGTCTGTATGAAGCCATGCGCTACAGCGTGATGAATGGCGGCAAGCGCGTGCGCCCGTTGCTGGCGTATGCGGCCTGTGAAGCGCTGGGCGCGCCGGCCGAGCAGGCCAACGGTGCCGCCTGTGCGGTCGAGTTGATTCACGCGTATTCCCTGGTACACGACGATTTGCCGGCGATGGACGATGACGATCTGCGTCGTGGCCAGCCCACCACCCATAAAGCCTTTGATGAAGCCTATGCGATCCTCGCCGGCGATGGCTTGCAGAGCCTGGCGTTCAGCGCGTTGCTGGACCCACGCTTGAGCAGCGTCAACGCCGAGATCCGCCTGCGCATGGTCACCGCACTGGCCCTGGCTGCCGGCCCTGCGGGCATGGTGGGCGGGCAAGCGATCGACATGGGTTCGGTCAGCGTCAAGCTGGATCAAAAAGCCCTTGAGCACATGCACCGCCACAAGACCGGCGCACTGATCGAAGCCGCCGTGCACTTGGGCGCCCTGGCCAGCGGGCGTGCCGAAACCGCGCAATTGGCGGCCCTGCAGACCTATTCCCGGGCCATTGGCCTGGCGTTCCAGGTGCAGGACGACATTCTCGACGTGGAAAGCGATACCGCCACCCTGGGCAAACGCCAGGGCGCCGATATCGCACGGGACAAGCCGACTTATCCTGCGCTGCTCGGGCTGCAAGCCGCCAAGGCCTACGCCGTGGAACTACGCGACCAGGCGCTGGACGCCCTGCGACCTTTCGACGCGGCGGCCGAGCCGCTGCGTGACCTGGCGCGGTATATCGTCGAACGCCGCCACTGATTATGGCGGCCATTGCGGCCGCATATCGGCCAAGTTCGGCGCTCTGCGTGGGCAGTTTGCGATGCTTGAGGTAAACTGCCGCCTCTTCTATACCTATAACGATTCGCCTGATGCCCACGACGTTTCAAGAGATTCCCCGCAAGCGCCCGTCCACGCCCCTGCTCGACCGTGCTGCCACGCCGGACGGCCTGCGTCGTCTGGGTGAAGCCGAGCTGGAAACCCTGGCCGATGAGTTGCGCCTGGAATTGCTCTACACGGTCGGCCAGACCGGTGGGCATTTCGGTGCCGGCCTGGGTGTCATCGAGCTGACCATCGCGTTGCACTACGTGTTCGACACCCCGGATGACCGGCTGGTGTGGGACGTGGGCCATCAGGCGTATCCGCACAAGATCCTCACGGGCCGCCGCGAGCGCATGGGCACGCTGCGCCAGAAGGACGGCGTTGCCGCCTTCCCACGCCGCGCCGAAAGCGAGTACGACACCTTTGGCGTCGGCCACTCCAGCACCTCGATCAGCGCAGCGCTGGGCATGGCGATTGCCGCCCGCCTGCAAGGCAGCGACCGCAAGGCAATCGCCGTGATCGGTGATGGCGCGCTGACTGCCGGCATGGCCTTCGAAGCGCTGAACCATGCGCCGGAAGTGAACGCCAACATGTTGGTGATCCTCAACGACAACGACATGTCGATCTCGCGCAATGTCGGTGGCCTGTCCAATTACCTGGCCAAGATTCTCTCCAGCCGCACCTACGCCAGCATGCGTGAAGGCAGCAAGAAGGTGCTCTCGCGTCTGCCCGGCGCGTGGGAAATTGCCCGGCGCACCGAAGAATATGCCAAGGGCATGCTGGTCCCCGGCACGCTGTTCGAAGAGCTGGGCTGGAACTACATCGGCCCCATCGACGGCCATGACCTGCCCACGCTGATCGCCACGCTGCGCAATATGCGCGACCTCAAGGGCCCGCAGTTCCTGCACATCGTCACCAAGAAAGGCAAAGGCTTCGCCCCGGCGGAAGTCGATCCGATCGGCTACCACGCGATCACCAAGCTCGAGCCGGTGGACGCCCCCGCCGCTGCGCCGAAAAAAGCCAGCGGGCCGAAGTACTCCGGTGTATTCGGCGAATGGCTGTGTGACATGGCCGCCGTCGACCCGCGCCTGGTGGGCATTACCCCGGCGATGAAGGAAGGCTCCGACCTGGTGGCGTTCAGCGAGCGTTTCCCGCTGCGCTATTTCGACGTGGCCATTGCCGAGCAGCACGCGGTGACCTTCGCCGCCGGCATGGCCTGTGAAGGCGCCAAGCCTGTCGTGGCGATCTACTCCACCTTCCTGCAGCGCGGTTATGACCAGTTGGTGCATGACGTCGCGGTGCAGAACCTCGACGTGCTGTTTGCCATCGACCGCGCCGGTCTAGTCGGTGAAGACGGCCCGACTCACGCGGGCAGCTTCGACCTGTCCTACTTGCGTTGCATCCCCGGCATGCTGGTGATGACGCCGAGCGACGAAAACGAACTGCGCAAGATGCTCAGCACCGGCCACCTGTATAACGGCCCGGCCGCCGTACGTTACCCACGGGGCAACGGCCCCAACGCGCTGATCGAGAAGGATCTGGAGCCTATCGAAATCGGCAAGGGCATTGTGCGTCGCCAGGGCAGCAGGACCGCGTTCCTGGTGTTTGGCGTGCAACTGGCCGAAGCCCTCAAGGTGGCTGAGAAGATCGACGCCACCGTGGTCGACATGCGCTTCGTCAAGCCGCTGGATGAAGCCCTGGTGCGCGACATCGCCGACAGTCATGAGCTGCTGGTGACCGTCGAGGAAAACGCCATCATGGGCGGTGCCGGTGCGGCGGTCAGTGAGTTCCTGGCGCGGGAAAACATCCTCAGGTCGGTGCTGCACTTGGGCTTGCCGGATACCTACGTCGAACACGCCAAGCCGGCGCAGATGCTGGCTGAATGCGGGCTGGATGAAGCAGGGATCGAGGCTTCGGTGCGCGAGCGCCTGGCGCTGCTGGCCCTGTAGAAACCGGAACCAAAATGTGGGAGGGGGCTTGCCCCCGATAGCGGTGGATCAGTTACAGCTACTGAGACTGACACACTGCAATCGGGGGCAAGCCCCCTCCCACATTTGATTGTGCCATCTTCAAACGCTATGGACAGCCCATGAAACACCTGTACCTTGCCCTGCCGCTTCTTTTGCCCTCCCCTGAATTGCTCGCCGACACCCGCGACAACGCCCTGAAACTCCCCGACGTCGTCATCAGCGCCAACCGCCAGGTCCAGGCACGCAACGACAGCAGCGCCGCCAACATCGTGTTCACCCGCGACGACATCGACCGCCTGCAACCCACCAGCCTCACCGACCTGCTCAGCCGTGTGCCCGGCGTACAAGTCGCCCCCCTCCGGTGGCCGTGGCAGTTTGCCGGGCATCTACCTGCGGGGCACCAAGTCCGCCCAAAGCCTGGTGTTGGTCGACGGCCAGCGCATCGCCAACACCACCTCCGGCGACAGCGGCCTGCAATACCTCAACGTCGACCAGATTGAGCGGGTGGAAGTGCTGCGCGGCTCGCGCTCGGTGATCTACGGCAGCGACGCGATCGGCGGCGTGATCCAGGTATTCACCCGGCGCAATGCCGCGCAAGGCGTGCAACCGCGGGTGAAACTCGGGTTCGGCAGCCACAACACCTGGGAGCGCAGCCTTGGCCTTTCGGGCGGTGACACACAGACGCGCTTCAATCTGGGCGCGAGCCTGGATGACACGGCCGGCATCAACTCAACCCGCCAGTCGTTCCCCAGCGACGGCGACCATGATGCTTATCGCAACCAGTCCGTGAGCCTGAACCTCAGCCACTCCTTCAGCGATGAACTGGAGGTGGGCTTCAATCTGTTGGATAACCGTGGCAAGTCGGAGTACGACAACAGCTTCGGCCGCTACGCCGCCACCACCGGGCAAACCGTCGGCCAGAAACCCTACACCGACTACGCCGTGAGCAGCGCCAGCGGCTATGTCGACGCCACGCTCAATGAGCACTGGCAATCGCGCCTGGAGCTGGGCCACAGCGAGAATCGCGACACCAAGCGCGACACCCTCAGCGATGATTTCAGCGTATTCAACACCTACCGCGACTCGGTCAACTGGCAGAACGACCTGACCCTGGACGATCAAAACAACCTGATCCTCGGCGGCGACTGGTACGAAGACCGCTTCCACGGCTCCACCACCTTTACCGAAAACAGCCGCTGGAACCGCGCCGCCTTTGTGCAGCATCGCTTTCACAGCGCGTGGTTTTCCACCGAACTGGGCCTGCGTCACGACCAGAACCAGCAGTTCGGCGGGCAGAACAGCTGGAGCGGCACCCTGACCTTGCCGGTCAACCCCGACAATGACCTGCTGCTGAGCTACAGCGAAAGCTTCCGCGCGCCGACCTTCAACGACCTCTATTATCCGGACACGAAGTACAGCAACCCCCACCTGCAGCCCGAAACATCAAAGAGCTACGAACTGCAGTGGCGCAGCCAGTTGAGTGACAGCACGCGCCTGGAAGCTTCGCTGTACCGCACCGATTTGAGCGATGCGATCATTCTCGACCAAACCGGCAAGCCGCAGAATGTGGCGTCGGCACGCATCAACGGTGTTGAGGCGGCGCTCAAGCAGGACCTGTTCGGCTGGCAAGGCAACCTCGGGCTGTCGATCATCGACCCCCGCGACCGCGACAGTGGCCACACCCTGGCCCGCCGGGCGCGGCGGACGTTGAGCCTGGACCTCGACCGGCAATTCGACCAGGTGGGCGTGGGCGCCAGTTGGCAGGCGATCAGCCACAGCTATGACGATGAAGCCAACACCCAGCGCCTGGGCGGCTATGGGTTACTCGGGCTGCGCGGCAGTTGGGCGGTGACACGGGAAGTGGGGCTGTCGCTGAAGGTCGACAACCTGCTGGACAAGTCTTATGCGCGGGCGCGCTACAGCTACAACGATCCGGCATTCGTCAACAATCACGATTACCGTGAAGAAGGCCGGATGTGGATGTTTGGCGTGACCTGGACACCTGAAATCTGATTGTGGCCTGGACCGGCCTCAGCGGCTCGGAGCAATCACCTGACACAGCCGCGCCAGCGCTTCCAGCATCTGCCCGCTGGGCCGTTCCAGGCCTTTATCCGGAACCAGCCGTACCCGCACCGCCATGGTTGGCCAGACCGTCCAGGCTTCCTTCTGAGCCTGATCGCCCACCAGGATCATCTCGGGATTGCGCTGCAATACCGACTCGATGCTGACCTGCGGCGCGGGCAGCTTCAGGTCGTCAAACACATTGCGCGCACCGCACACGCTCAGCGCGTCGCTGATGATCTGGCCGCCGCCCACGGTGTACAGCGGCTGGTTCCACACCTGGTAGAACACCCGCAACGGTTCGGCCCGCTGATAACGCTGACGCAACTGCGCCAGGCGCTGGAGCAGGTGCGCGGCCAATTGCCGGCCGGCGTCGGCACGACCCAATTGCTCCGCGATGGCCTGGACCTGGGTGGTGAGTTGTTCGAGGCTATGGGGTTCGGCGACGTACACCGGGATATTCAGGCGCTGCAGCTGCTCGCGCTGGGCGGGGCCGACGCTGCCGGGCCAGAGCAGGATCAGGTCGGGCTTGAGGCTCAGCAGGCGCTCCATGTCCAACTGCCCATAACGCCCAACCGACGGCACGTCCGCCAGTGCCACCGGCCGGTCGCCGCCATCGAGCACGCCCACCAGCAGGTCGGCAGCACCCAGCTCAGCCACGATTTCAGAAAGTGAAGGCGCCAGACTGACGACACGTTCGACCGCCAGGCCCTGGGCACTGAATGCCAGCAGCAGCATCGCCAGCCAGCGGCGCATCATCCCAACTGACGCGGGATGCGGTAGAGGTAAAACAACACCGTCGTCGACAGCGCCAACAGGAAAAGCGGCACCGCTTCCAGCCCGACGAACACCGCCAGTGCGCCCACCCAGGCCGGCACGGCCGCCACCATCAAGGCCGTGCGCCGACGCGCCGCCAGGGTGATCCAGGCAGCCGGTTCTTCAGCGGTATCGAGGGCTTTGGAGGTGGCGATCAGGGCGTGTTTATAGCCGTTGAAGTAGCGCAGGCTGAGGAACATCGACGCCACGCCGGCGATAAAGAACGGCATGGCCAGCACTGGCAGCAAGGGCTCGGCCTGGCCAAACACCAGGTTGATCACGAACAGCGGGAGCAGCGCCAGGGCCAGATACTGCCACCAGCTGAAGGACAGTCGCCGTTTCACCTGGCCACGGGTCACGCGCGGTCGACCTCGCCTTGATGCTCATTGCCCATCATGTGGTCGAGCTTGCTGGCCTTGGTCGCCAGGTAGAGTTTGTTATGCGGGTTATGCCCGGTGTGCAGCGGTACGCGCTCAGCCACGGCGATGCCCATCTCGGTCAAGGCCTTGACCTTGCGCGGGTTGTTGGTCATCAGGCGCAGGGACTTCACGCCCAGGTGTTCCAGCATCGGCAGGCAGATCGCGTAGTCACGCTGGTCGGCGGCGAAGCCCAGGCGCTCATTGGCCTCGACGGTATCGGCGCCGCCGTCTTGCAGCTCGTAGGCGCGAATCTTGTTCAGCAGGCCAATGCCACGGCCTTCCTGACGCAAGTACAACAGCACACCACGGCCTTCACGGGCGATGGCGCGCATCGCGGCTTCCAATTGCGAGCCGCAGTCACAGCGCTGGCTGAACAGCGCATCGCCGGTCAGGCACTCGGAGTGCACGCGACCGAGAACCGGTGCGCCATCGGCGATATCGCCGAGGCTGAGCACAACGTGCTCGCGCCCGGTGGCTTCTTCGAGAAAGCCGCTCATGGTGAACGTGGCAAAAGGGGTAGGCAGCTTGGAAGCAGCGACGAAAACGACGGGCACCGTGTGCTCCTGATTTCAGATTTCACAGAGGCGGGCATTGTAACAGCAGGTTCCTACAGACGCTTAAGCTGAATTATCGCTGATAAAGATCAATCAGTTTGATTGGCCTTCGTCCCGGTTCTATGCAGGTCAGAACGGATACGGCAGTTTCCAGCGCAGGAAAATCGGCTTCAGTTCGCCGCTTTTCACCAGGACCGCCATGCGCTGGTCAAACACGGTGCGTAATGCCCGCCCACGCTCGGTATCGGCAAACCCCACGTAGAGCGGCAGGTCGATGATGTGGGTGAGCCGGAACTGAGACGGGGCGTCCGCCTGACTGAGAACGTATCGGGCTTCGGTGAGCGCATCAATGTAGAAGTCGGCACGACCATGTTGCAGCATCGGCAAGATGCCATCGCGCCGCTGGATCTGATTGAAACGGCGTACATGGGGCAAATACGCCTCGTACTTGTAGCCCCGTACCCAGGCCAGGCGATAATCCCCCAGCGTCGCGGCGCTCGGTATCGGCGAGGTCGCCAGCCCAAGGGCGTAGATGGGGTCGGAATCGAAGTTCCAGTGCGGGTAGAGCACACCCTTGACTTCATCGCGGTAGGAACCGACCCAGCCATCCACTTCACCGCGCTGGGCCAGGCCGACCGAGCGGGTATAGGGCTCAATGCGGGTTTGCAGGGTGATCCCGACCGGTTCGAAGACGTGCCGCAACACATCCCAGGCCAGGCCGCTGCCGTCGGCATTGGTGTAGTCGTCCCAGGCCTCGCTGGCCAGCATGACCTTGCCGGGCACCACCGGCACCTCCTGCGCCTGGGACCATGCCGGAAGGGCACACAGCAGCATCAGCAGCCAGCGGCGTACATCCATGGCGATGATCTCCTGCAAATCCAGCATCCGGAACGACGTAATAGAGCGTAGTGCAGCACGCGATTCAGGGTGCCGGGCAAAAATGTTGATAGCCACGGATGGCCGGGGTGATGTCTTGCCCGAGAGCGTCAAGCAGCGTTACGCCCTGCCCCGCCTGGACCTGGCCGATAACATGCACCGGCCAACCGTCAGCCAGCAACGGCGCCAACTCGACGGGCGGCAGGGTGAACACCAGCACGTAGTCATCGCCGCCGCTCAATGCGGCGACCCGCGCCTCGTCATCACCGACAAACGCCAGCAACGCGTTGGACAGCGGCAGCTTCTGGCGCTCGATCAACAGGCTGACAGCCGAGGCCTTGGCGATATGCCCGCAATCGGCCAGAAGACCGTCAGAAATATCCATCGCCGATGTGGCCTTGCCCCGTAGAGCCAGGCCCAGGGCCAACTGCGGTTGTGGCGACCAGTAATGGGCCAGCAGCGGGTCGGCAATCGCAGCATCGGCGCTGCGCTGCCCCAATACCAGCGGCAAGGCACCGGCGGCATTACCCAACTCGCCGCCGACACACAAGAGATCGCCCGGCTGTGCGCCGCTGCGGGTCAACGCTTGACCGGCCGGGACACGTCCAAACACGGTCAGGGTCAGGCTCAGCGGACCGCGCGTGGTGTCGCCGCCCACCAGGCCCACACCGCAGTTTTGCGCCATGGCGTTCAACCCCTGGGCATAGCGTTGCAGCCAATCGGCATCGACGGTCGGCGTAGTGAGTGCGAGGGTAAACGCGAGGGGGTGGGCGCCCATGGCGGCCAGGTCGCTGACCGCCACGGCCAGCGAGCGCTGGCCGAGCAGGAACGGGTCACAGGGGTCGGCAAAGTGCACGCCGGCCACCAAGGTATCGGTGGAAATTGCCAGCTGCTCCCCGGCGGGGAGCGCCAGCAGGGCACAGTCGTCGCCGATCCCCAGGGCAATGCCCTCGCCGCCCTGTGCGCACGGCGCGGCGGCGAAGTACTGGTGGATCAGCTCGAACTCGCCCATTCAGGACTCAAGCGCAGGTTAGCGCTTGTACGCCTTCACTTCGGCTTCACGCAGGCGCGGGGCCAGCTTGTCGAGCACGCCGTTGACGAACTTGTGACCGTCGGTCGAACCGTAGACTTTCGCCAGTTCGATGCCTTCGTTGATCACCACGCGGTACGGCACGTCGACGCGCTTGAGCAGCTCCCAGGTGGACAGGCGCAGTACGGCCAGTTCAACCGGATCCAGCTCTTCGAGGGTCAGGTCCAGGCACGGCGTCAATGCCGCATCGATCTCGGCCAGGTTGGCCGGAACGCCGTGCAGGATGTCGTGGAAGTAGCTCTGGTCGGCAAACGTGAAGTCGTTATCGACGCGAAACTGCGCTTCGATCTCGTTCAGCGAGGTGCCAGCCATGTGACGCTGGTACAGCGCCTGGGTGGCAAGCTGGCGGGCAGCACGGCGCTTTTCGCTTTTCGAAGGCTTGCCGGCGTCCGCTGGACGCTCGTCGCGTGGGTTGAAGCAATCGCTCTCGTCGGAAATCACTTGGCCTCCAACTGCGACAGCAGGCTGACCATTTCCAGGGCGGACAGGGCAGCTTCAGCGCCTTTGTTGCCGGCCTTGGTGCCGGAGCGCTCGATGGCTTGCTCGATGGAATCCACGGTCAGTACGCCGAAAGCGACTGGCACGCCGAACTCCATGGACACCTGGGCCAGGCCCTTGGTGCATTCGCCGGCCACGTATTCGAAGTGCGGAGTACCGCCACGAATGACCGCGCCCAGGGCGATGATCGCCGCGTATTCACCCTGCTGAGCAACTTTTTGCGCAACCAGTGGAATTTCGAAGGCGCCAGGGGCGCGGATGATAGTGATGTCGCTCTCGCTCACACCGTGGCGAACCAGGGCATCCACGGCACCGCTTACCAGGCTTTCAACCACGAAGCTGTTGAAGCGGCCAACCACCAGGGCATAGCGGCCTTTGGGGGCGATGAAGGTACCTTCGATGGTCTTCAGGGTCATTCGACAAATCTCTTAAAGAGCCGGGACGCGAAAAGTGCGTCCCTCAGTGATGATTTAACCGCGAACAAGGGGCAAAAAGCGCCGGCCTTTATTCGGAGGGCACGTATTCTACAACTTCCAGATCGAATCCGGATATCGCATTAAATTTCATCGGTGCGCTCATCAGGCGCATTTTGCGCACACCGAGGTCACGCAGGATCTGCGAACCGGCACCGACGATGCTGTAGGTGGTCGGCGTTTTCACCTGGGTCTGCTCGGCGGTTTCGCGAATATGCGCGAGCAGCACGTCGCCATCCACCGGGTTACCCAGCAGCAGCACCACACCGCTGCCGGCCTCGGACACCGCAGCCATCGCGGCGCGCAGGCTCCAGCGGCCCGGTTGCTTGACCATCAGCAGGTCGCGCAGCGGGTCCATGTTGTGCACGCGCACCAGGGTCGGCTCGTCGGCGCAGATGGTGCCCAGGGTCAGGGCCATGTGCACGTCGCCTTCCACCGAATCACGGTAGGTCACCAAATTGAATTGGCCCAGTTCGCTGTCCAGTGGCTGCTCGGCAATCCGCTGAACGGTACGTTCGTGGATCATCCGGTAGTGAATCAGGTCGGCAATGGTGCCGACCTTGATGTTGTGTTCGGCGGCAAAGGCTTCGAGTTCGGCGCGGCGGGCCATGGTGCCGTCGTCGTTCATCACTTCGCAGATCACGCCACAGGGCTCGAAACCGGCCATGCGCGCCAGGTCGCAGGCGGCTTCGGTGTGGCCGGCGCGAGCGAGGGTGCCGCCCGGTTGAGCCATCAACGGGAAGATGTGGCCGGGGCTGACGATGTCTTCGGCCTTGGCGTCCTTGGCGGCAGCGGCTTGCACGGTGCGGGCACGGTCGGCGGCGGAAATGCCGGTGGTGACGCCGGTGGTCGCTTCAATCGATACGGTGAACTTGGTACCAAACCCTGAACCATTGCGCGGCGCCATCAACGGCAGCTTGAGCAGCTCGCAGCGCTCGCGGCTCATGGGCATGCAGATCAAGCCACGGGCGTGCTTGGCCATGAAGTTGATGTGCTCAGGCTTGCAGGCCTCGGCGGCCATGATGATATCGCCTTCGTTTTCGCGGTCTTCGTCATCCATCAGGATGACCATCTTGCCTTGGCGGATGTCTTCAACCAGTTCTTCGATGCTATTGAGCGCCACAGGGCACCCCCTTGGTCAGGATTTCAGGTAGCCGTTAGCGGCCAGAAAACTTTCGGTGATGTTACCGGCGGCAGGCTCTGCGGCCTTATCGCCCATAAGCAGGCGCTCCAGGTAACGGGCAAGCAAGTCGACCTCCAGGTTCACCCGGCGACCAGGCTGGTACGACGCCATGATGGTCTCGCTCAGGGTGTGGGGAATGATGGTCAGTTCGAATTCGGCGCCATTCACGGCGTTCACGGTCAGGCTGGTGCCGTCGACGGTGATCGAGCCTTTGTGGGCAATGTACTTGGCCAGCTCCTTGGGCGCGCGGATGCGGAATTCCACGGCGCGCGCATTTTCGCTGCGGGCCACCACTTCGCCGACGCCGTCGACGTGGCCACTGACCAGGTGGCCGCCCAGGCGAGTGGTCGGGGTCAGGGCTTTTTCCAGGTTGACCGGGCTGCCGGCCTTGAGGTCGTTCATCGCGGTGCAGTCCAGGGTTTCCCGGCTGACGTCGGCGGCAAAGCCGTTGCCCGGCAGTTCGACGACGGTCAGGCACACGCCGCTGACGGCGATGCTGTCCCCCAGCTTGACGTCGCCGAGGTCGAGCTTGCCGGTTTCAACCAGCAGGCGCACGTCGCCGCCCTTGGGGGTCATGGCGCGGATGCTGCCGATGGATTCGATAATGCCGGTGAACATGGCCTTCTCCTGGAAAACGGTGCGGGCACTTGAGCGCCCGGTCAGAATTATACGCTCGCTGCTGGCACAGGGATGGCAGTGACTCGCCAGTCGTCGCCTACAGCGCGCATTTCAGTGATCTTGAGTTGGGGCGCGTCGGCCAGCTTCTCAAGTGGCCAGTCCAGCAAAGGCCGGGCAGCGGAGCCGAGGAACTTGCCGGCGACGAAAATCACGTATTCGTCCACCAGGCCCTGCTGGGCAAACGCGCCCGCCAGGCTTGGGCCGGCTTCCACCAAGACGTCGTTGACACCACGGGCGGCCAGCGCCACCAGCGCCGAGCGCAGGTCGACCTGGCCGTCCACGCCCGGCACCACCAGGCATTCGGGGCCACGGGGGAACTGGTTCTCCGCGGTGACGCAGGTGATGACCAACGCCGGGCCGGCCTTGAAGAACGGTGCGTTGAGCGGCACGCGCAAACGGCCGTCGATCAGCACACGCAGCGGCGGGCGCGACATGGCCAGGGCCGTGGTGGCGTCGTCCAGGCCGAGTTCGGCGGCGCGTACGGTCAGGCGTGCGCCGTCGGCCAATACGGTGTCGGCACCGGTCAGCACCACGCTGGCTTCGGCGCGCAGGCGCTGCACGGCGGCGCGGGCGGCGGGGCCGGTGATCCATTGGCTTTCGCCGCTGGCCATGGCAGTGCGGCCGTCCAAACTCATCGCCAGCTTGACCCGCACAAACGGCAGGCCATGCTCCATACGCTTGAGGAAGCCCTTATTCAGGGCCCTGGCTTCACCTTCCAGCACGCCGCTGCGCACCTCGATTCCGGCCTGGGCCAGGCGCTGCATGCCGCGCCCGGCGACTTCCGGGTTGGGGTCCTGCATCGCTGCGACCACCCGCGCCAGCCCGGCACTCACCAGCGCATCGGCGCACGGCGGGGTGTGGCCGTAGTGGCTGCAGGGCTCGAGGGTTACGTACGCCGTGGCGCCGCGCGCCTTGTCACCGGCAGCCCGCAAGGCATGCACTTCCGCATGGGGCTCGCCGGTGCGCACATGCCAGCCTTCGCCGACAATCTGCCCAGCGCGGACAATCACGCAGCCCACACGCGGGTTGGGGTGGGTGGTGTACAGGCCGTTGCGCGCCAGTTCGAGGGCGCGGGCCATGTAATGAGCGTCCAGCACAGCCTGTTCAGCAGAAAGTGGGTTCATTCTTTGACCGGCTCACGGGCCAGGCGGTCGATCTCTTCGCGGAACTCGTTGAGGTCCTGGAAGCGTCGATACACCGAGGCGAAACGGATATAGGCGACTTCGTCGAGCTTTTGCAGCTCGCCCATCACCAGCTCTCCCACCACCAGGCTCTTGACCTCGCGTTCGCCGGTGGCGCGCAGCTTGTGCTTGATATGCGCCAGCGCCGCCTCCAGCCGCTCGACACTCACCGGGCGTTTTTCCAGGGCGCGCTGCATACCGGCGCGCAGTTTTTCTTCGTCGAAGGGCTGGCGGCTGCCGTCGGACTTGATCAGGCGCGGCAATACCAGTTCGGCGGTTTCGAAGGTGGTGAAACGTTCACCGCAGCCAGAGGCCAGGCATTCGCGCCGGCGACGCACTTGATCGCCCTCGGCGACCAGACGCGAGTCAATGACCTTGGTGTCGTTGGCACCGCAGAAGGGACAGTGCATGGTGGCAGGCAACAAAAAAAGGGAGGGCCATGGTAGCGCATCCCTGTGGCAAGACAAGCCATAGCCTTTACGGTATATAGGCAGGCCTATATGTTTCTTATATTTCAAGCCACGGATTTTGTCCTTTTCTGGAGCCGTACATGCAGTTACGACCACTTGTTTTGCTCACCGTGTTCAGTGTCCTGGTCGCCTGCAGCAGCGAAGCCCCCAAGCCGGCCGCCCCTCAACCGACGCCCGCACAAGAGAAAAAAGTCCCCGGCATTGAAGACCTCGGTCCCCTGCCCGCCTATCAACGCGAAATCAGCGGCAGCCTCACCAACGTACCGGCCGGCGCCGAAGTCGAGATGGCGCTGCTGGTGATCGATGACCGTTCGCGCCCGCAACAACTGTTGGCGAGCAGCGTCTTGACCGGCAACGGCAAGCCCCTGGCCTTCCGCCTGCGCTACAACCCCGAGGCGTTCCCAGCCGGTGCGCGGGTTGAATTGCGTGGCCGTGCCAGCCAATCCGGCCAGTTGATCCTGCACCTGCCTGCCGTGCGCATCACCCAGGCGATCACCCAGACCACCGGCCCTCTGGAACTCGTCAAGGCGCCATGACGCCGCCGCTGGACTTGCAGCGCGCCCTGAGCGCGCTGATCGGCGACGCCCAACTGGTGCCCTGCCCGCTGCCGGGCACCGCGCTTTCATTGTGGCTGCTGGATGCGGACAACATGAACCGCGCCTTCAGCCCCGAGGAAACCCGACGCATCCTGCATGAACCGCCCTACTGGAGTTTTTGCTGGGCCAGCGGCTTGGCGCTGGCGCGGTATCTGGCGGCGAACCCGCAATGGGTGAAAGGCAAGCGCGTGCTGGATTTCGGCGCGGGCTCCGGTGTGGCCGGGATTGCCGCGGTCAAAGCCGGCGCGCTGGAAGTGGTGGCCTGCGACCTGGACCCGCTGGCGTTAGCGTCCTGCCGGGCGAATGCCGAACTCAACGGTGTGGAACTGAGTTACTCGGCGGACTTTTTCGCCGAAGCCGATCGCTTCGACCTGATCCTGGTCGCCGACGTGCTCTACGACCGCGCCAACCTGCCGTTGCTCGACCACTTCCTCAGCCGAGGCCGCGAAGCGCTGGTGGCGGACTCGCGCGTGCGGGACTTCCAGCACCCGGCTTATCAACGGCTGGAGATACTCGATGCACTGACGTTGCCGGACTTGGCCGAGCCTTGGGAGTTTCGCAAGGTGAGCCTGTACCATTCGCGGCGCCAGCCCTTATAGTTGCCCCATTCCCGCTTTATTCGAGACGCCCCATGAGTGAACCCACGCCGTACATCTTCGACGTCACCAGCGCCAATTTCGACCAGGCCGTGATCCAGAACTCCTTCGAAAAACCCGTGCTCGTGGATTTCTGGGCCGAGTGGTGCGCGCCGTGCAAGGCGTTGATGCCGATGCTGGCGCAGATTGCCCAGAGTTATCAGGGTGAGCTGCTGCTGGCCAAGGTCGATTGCGAGGCGGAGCAGGACATCGTCGCGCGCTTTGGCATTCAAAGCCTGCCGACGGTGGTGCTGTTCAAGGATGGCCAGCCGGTGGATGGGTTTGCCGGGGCGCAGCCGGAGTCGGCGGTGCGGGCGCTGCTGGAGCCTCACGTGAAGATGCCACCACCGGCGGCGGCTGACCCACTGGAGCAGGCCCAGGCGCTGTTTGCCGATGGCCGCATCAGCGACGCCGAGGCCGTGCTGGTGGCGCTGCTGGGTGAAGACAACACCAACGCCGCCGCGTTGATTCTGTACGCCCGTTGCCTGGCCGAACGCGGTGAGTTGGGTGAAGCCCAAACCGTGCTCGATGCGGTGAAGAGCGATGACCACAAAGCAGCGCTCGCCGGCGCCAAGGCGCAAATCACCTTCCTGCGCCAGGCCGCCGACCTGCCGGACGCCGCCGAGCTGAAAAGCCGCCTGGCGCAAAACCCGCAGGATGACGAAGCCGCCTATCAACTGGCGATTCAGCAACTGGCGCGCCAGCAGTACGACGCGGCGCTGGAAGGCTTGCTCAAGCTGTTTATCCGCAACCGCAGCTACAGCGAAGGCCTGCCGCACAAGACCTTGCTGCAGGTATTCGAACTGTTGGGCAATGATCACCCGCTGGTGACCGTGTACCGCCGCAAGTTGTTCGCCGCGCTGTACTAATCGCCGATCCAACTGTACAGCGGCGTATCCCCGCCGCTGGCCACCTTGACCTTGGCGCTATGGCGCAGGCGCACCAACAGGCGCTTGCCCGCCGCGGCATCCCCCGCCAAACCTTCCAGTCGATCAAGCAGTTCCAGGCCACTGAGTTGCCCGGCGTTGCGCAACAGGTCCTGGGCGTTCTGCCACAGATCATCGTTCGGCTTGACCGGCGCTGCCGGCGCGGCGGGCGCACTTGCCATGGGCGTTGCCTGCAACTGCGCGCCGAGTCGTGCCCAATCGCCGTCGTCCAGCTCCAGGGTCAAGTCCACCGGCAGGTCGCCGATGGTTCCACGAATTCGCAACATCGTCCTTACTCCTGCATTTTTTCTGACGAGCATGCTCCCATGCGGCTTGCGCAACGCCAAGCGGGCGGGCAAACTCTCGGCACTATTGTTATAAGATCACATAACAAAACTTTCATCTCCTGGAGCTTTCCCATGCGCCGTCTGTTGCTTGCTTTGCCGTTTGCCCTGTTGCCACTCGCCATCGCTCACGCTGCCGACGAGCATGACCACGATCACGAACACGGCAGCCTCGGCGCCCACGAACATGGCGTCGGCCGCCTTAACGCGGTACTCGACGGCCAGGCCCTGGAGCTTGAACTGGACAGCCCGGCGATGAACCTGGTGGGTTTCGAACACCTCGCCACCAGCGCAGCCGACAAAGCCAAGGTCGCCGCTGCACGCAAACAACTGGAGAACCCACTGGCGCTGTTCAACCTGCCCAAGGCCGCGGGTTGCGTGATCAGCTCCCAGGAACTCAACAGCCCGCTGTTCGGCGACAAACCGGAAGCCGACCACGATGACGATGATCATGATGACGACGCCAAAGACGGCGCCCACGAGCATCATCACGATCACAGTGAAATCCACGCCCACTACCAATTCACCTGTGCCACGCCGACCGCCCTGGGCAACCTGGACCTGACCCAGGTGTTCAAGACCTTCCCCGCCACCCAGAAAATTCAGGTACAACTGATCGGCCCGAGCGGCCAGCAAGGTGTTGAAGCGACCGCCACCGCAGCCACCCTGAAGTTCTGAGTGCCCATGACCCACCCATTGATCGAACTGTCTGACCTGGGCTTCAACTGGCCCGGTCACCCACAGTTGCTGGACATCCCCGCGTTCCGCCTGGAAGCGGGGGAAACCCTGTTTCTGAAGGGGCCGAGCGGCAGTGGCAAAACCACCTTGCTCGGCCTGCTCGGCGGTGTGCAGAAGCCCAGCCAGGGCAGCATCCGCCTGCTCGGCCAGGAGCTGACCGAACTCTCGGCCGGCGCCCGGGACCGCTTTCGTGTTGACCACACCGGCTATATCTTCCAGCAGTTCAACCTGCTGCCGTTCCTGTCGGTGCGCGAGAACGTCGAGTTGCCCTGCCACTTTTCCAAGCTGCGCGCGCAACGGGCGATCCAACGCCACGGCAGCGTCGACCAGGCCGCCGCGACCTTGCTGGCGCACCTGGGTTTGAAGGACAAAGACCTGCTGGAGCGCCGTGCCGACTCGTTGTCCATCGGCCAACAGCAACGGGTGGCCGCCGCCCGTGCACTGATCGGCCAACCGGAGTTGGTGATCGCCGACGAGCCCACTTCCGCCCTGGACTACGACGCCCGCGAAGCCTTCATTCGACTGCTGTTCGCCGAATGCCGCGAAGCCGGCGCCAGCCTGTTGTTTGTCAGCCATGACCAGAGCCTGGCGCCGCTGTTCGACCGCAACCTGTCGCTGGCCGAACTCAATCGCGCCGCCACGCCCGCAGAGGTTTGAGATGTATCTGTTTCGTCTAGCCATGGCCAGCCTGGCTAACCGCCGCTTTACCGCGATCCTCACCGCCTTCGCCATCGCCTTGTCGGTGTGCCTGCTGCTGGCGGTGGAACGCGTGCGCGTTGAGGCCCGCAACAGTTTCGCCAGCACCATCAGCGGCACCGACCTGATCGTCGGCGCGCGCTCCGGTTCGGTCAACCTGCTGCTGTACTCGGTGTTCCGCATCGGCAACGCCACCAACAACATTCGGTGGGACAGCTACGAGCACTTCGCCGCCAGCCCCCAGGTGAAATGGGCCATCCCGATTTCCCTCGGCGACTCCCATCGCGGTTACCGGGTGATGGGCACCAACGAGTCGTACTTCGAGCACTACCAGTACGGGCGCAAACAGAACCTGGAACTGGCCAGCGGCCGCGCCTTCGCCACCGACCCGTTCGAAGTGGTGCTCGGCGCCGAAGTCGCCGATGCCCTGCACTACAAGCTCGGCGACAAGCTGGTGCTGGCCCACGGCGTGGCGGTGGTCAGCCTGGTAAAACACGATGACAAACCGTTCACCGTGGTCGGTATTCTCAAGCGCACCGGCACGCCGGTGGACCGCACGCTGCATATCAGCCTCGGCGGCATGGAGGCGATCCATATCGACTGGCACAACGGCGTACCGGCCCAGGGCAAAGGCCGCATCAGTGCCGACCAGGCGCGCAACATGGACCTCACCCCGCAAGCCATCACGGCCTTTATGCTCGGCCTGAACAACAAGATTTCCACCTTCGCCCTGCAGCGGGAGATCAACGAATTCCGTGGCGAACCGATGCTGGCGATCCTGCCCGGCGTGGCGCTGCAAGAGCTGTGGAGCATGATGGGCACCGCCGAAAAAGCCTTGTTCGTGATCTCGCTGTTCGTGGTGCTGACCGGTTTGATCGGCATGCTCACCGCAATCCTCACCAGCCTCAACGAACGCCGCCGCGAAATGGCGATCCTGCGCTCGGTGGGCGCGCGGCCGTGGCATATCGCAACCTTGCTGATTTTCGAAGCCTTCGCCCTGGCCCTGTCCGGGGTGATCGCAGGCGTGGGCTTGCTGTATGTGTGCATCGCCGCATCGCGCGGGTATTTGCAGGCCAATTACGGCCTCGACCTGCCGATGTCGTGGCCCAGCGAATATGAATGGACCCTGCTCGCCGGTATCCTGGCGGCAGCGCTATTGATGGGCAGCGTGCCCGCCTGGCGCGCCTACCGACAATCCCTGGCCGATGGGCTGTCCATACGTTTATGAGGAAGGCTTCGATGCGTCGCGCTCTGTTTGCGTTATTGCTGCTGGTGGCCGTGCCGGCCTGGGCGGAGGACCAGCCCAGGGATTTGTCCTGGCAGGAGATGATCCCGCCGGACGCGCCGCCGGAAATCCCCAACATGAAACCGCTGCACGACCTGTCGAACATGGCCGATGCCTTGTCCGTCGAAGCGGCGCCAGCAGCCAAGCAGGATCTGCCCAATGCGCCGGTGGTGCAGAGTCTCGATGGCCAGCACATCCGCCTGCCCGGGTATATCGTGCCGCTGGAAGTCAGTGAAGAAGGGCGCACCACCGAGTTCCTGCTGGTGCCGTACTTCGGCGCGTGCATCCATGTGCCGCCGCCGCCATCGAATCAGATCGTGCACGTGAAAAGCGAACTCGGCGTGAAGCTCGATGAGCTCTACCAGCCGTACTGGATCGAGGGGGCGATGCAGGTCAAACCGTCCACCAGTGAACTGGCCGACGCCGGCTACCAGATGGATGCCGAGAAAATTTATATCTACGAACTGCCGGAATAACGCTGATCGCCCTTTCATTGAGCTGAGTCAAAAGACCGGACGGAACGATCTTTACCATTGGACGTACAACTTCTAAACGTCCTCTGGAGCTCCCATGAACAAGTCTCTGCTCGGCGCGTCCCTCTTCGCCCTCGCACTCGCCGCCCCTGCCGTCCACGCTCACGAAGCGGGCGACATTCTGATTCGTGCCGGTGCAATCACCGTGAACCCGAAGGCAGACAGCAGCACCGTCAAAGTTGACCAGGGCCCACTGGCCGGCGCCAACCTGGGCGGCAAGGCGACCATGAGCAGCGACACCCAGCTGGGCTTGAACTTCGCCTACATGCTCACCAGCCATGTCGGTATCGAACTGCTGGCGGCCACGCCGTTCGAGCATGACGTGAAGATCAAGGGCACCGCCCTCGGCGCCGCCAACGGCAAGCTCGGTACGCTGAAACACCTGCCGCCGACCCTGAGCGTCGTGTACTACCCGCTGGACAATAAATCCCCGTTCCAGCCGTATGTAGGCGCCGGTATCAACTACACCTGGATCTACGACGAACACGTCGGCAGCCGCGCCTCCGAAGCCGGCTTCAGCAACTTCAAGGCCGAGAACTCCTGGGGTTGGGCTGCGCAGATCGGCGCGGACTACATGATCAACGACAAGTGGATGATCAACGCCCAGGCCCGCTACATCGACATCAGCACCAAGGCCACCGTGGAAAACAACGCCGTGGCGCCTGGCACCCGGGCCAAGGTCAATGTGGACGTGGACCCGATGGTTTACATGGTGGGTATCGGCTACAAGTTCTAAGCAACACTGCATAACCAATGTGGGAGGGGGGTTGCTGTGGTGAGGGACAAGTCCCCATCACCACAGCAACCCCCCTCCCACATTTTGCTTTGTGTCGTGTCAGCTATGGCGGTAGAACCGGTCCAGCAACGCCGGTAACCCCGCTCGCCACGCCCGCGGCTTGATGCCGAAGGTGTGGAGGATTTTCTTGCAGGCCAGCACCGCATGCTGCGGTTCGTCTGCCGCATCCGGCCGTGCCGCGTGGGCCTGGGCGGTGGGCGCTTCAATGGCCAGCGCATGGTAGCTGCGCGCTTCGGTGAGGATCGCCTGGCCCAGCGCCAGCGGCGTGGTCGCCTCATGCCCGGCGTAGTGGTAAGTGCCCCACAGCGGCGCCGCGCAATCGAGTTGCTTGAGCACCGAGATGATCACCCGCGCGGCATCGTCCACCGGCGTCGGGTTGCCGCGACGGTCGTCGGCCATCAGCAATTCATCCGGTTTCTCGGCCCGGGCCAGGAAGCGCCCGAGGGTGCCGTCGACGCTGTCATCCAGCAGCCAGCCAAAACGCAACAGCACATGTTGCGGACACGTCGCGCGCACGCTCTGTTCGATCCGCCATAACGCCTGGCCCCGCAGGCCCAGGGGCACCGGCTCGTCCTTTTCGCTGTAGGCGGTGGCGCGGGAGCCATCGAACACGCGGTAGCTGGACGGTTGCAGCAGGGTAATGTTGTGGTGCTGGCACAGTTCGGCCAGGCGCTCGATGGCGAACTCCTGGGCGGCCAGGCGGGTTTCGCTGACGGCTTCGGCCTGGAACCAGTCGAAATAGTAGGCGAGGTTGATCAACGCATCGGGACGGGTGTCGTCGAGCAATTGGGTGAGGCTTGCGGCATCCCAGCCGTCTTGGGGCGGTTTGGGTGCGAGGAAACCAATGTCTTCCTCTGCACCGAGGCGAATCAGCGCCTGCCCGAGGGCATTCCCGCCGCCCAGTAACATAAGGCGCATTCGCATAGATTGAGCAGGCCCGGTCTGTTTGGAACGATGGTTATGGTCGGCAAGCCCGTGAGGCGTGCCGTAGGTTTATTCCAGAATCGTTGCATTTTGCGGGTTTGTAGCGCAACCGTCACGGATAAAGTGCGGGGTTGCAACTTGTTGGAGCGGGCCGCATAACTTAGGCATGAACCTTCCTGAATCAACCGACACGGTATTGAACGGCTTCCACCCCGCCGTCAGCACCTGGTTCCGCCACACCTTCCCTTCGGTGACCAGCGCCCAGGCCCAGGCGTGGCCGCTGATCCGCCAGCGCCGCTCGACGCTGATCGCAGCGCCCACCGGCTCCGGCAAGACGCTGACGGCGTTCCTCGCGGTGCTCGATGACCTGGTTCACCAGGGCCTGGCCAACGGCGGGCAACTGCCGGACGAGACGCTGGTGGTGTATGTGTCGCCGCTCAAGGCGCTGTCCAACGATATCCAGATCAACCTGCAAACCCCGCAGGCCGGGATCACCGAGCATTTGCAGCGCCTGGGCCTGCCGCCACTGGTGGTCCGCACCGCCGTGCGCACCGGCGATACCCCGCAGAAAGACCGCGCACAGATGCGCAAGCGCCCGCCGCATATCCTGGTGACCACACCGGAATCGCTCTACGTGCTGCTGGGCTCGGACTCCGGCCGGCAGATGCTGGCCAGCGCGCGCACGGTGATCGTCGATGAAATCCACGCCATCGCCGCCAGCAAACGCGGCAGCCACCTGGCCCTGAGCCTGGAGCGCCTGCAAGGCTTGTGCGCCGAGCCGCTGACCCGCATCGGTCTGTCGGCCACGCAAAAACCCATTGAAGCCGTGTCGCGCTTTCTGGTGGGCACTGAGCGAACGTGCGACATCGTCGACATCGGCCATGCCCGCCCCCGCGACCTGGATATCGAAGTGCCGCCGGTGCCGCTGTCGGCGGTGATGGCCAACGATGTCTGGGAGCTGGTCTACGACCGCCTCGCCGCCCTTGCCCGTGAGCACCGCACCACGCTGATCTTCGTCAACACCCGGCGCCTGGCCGAACGCCTGGCTCGGCACCTGAGCGAGCGCCTGGGCAAGAGCGCCGTGGCCGCCCACCACGGCAGCCTGGCCAAGGAAATGCGCCTGGATGCCGAGCAACGGCTCAAGGCCGGCGAGTTGCAAGTGCTGATCGCCACCGCGTCACTGGAGCTGGGGATTGATATCGGCGATGTCGATTTGGTGTGCCAGATCGGTTCGCCGGGCTCCATCAACGGCTTTCTGCAACGGGTGGGCCGCTCCGGGCACCAGGTCGGCGGCACGCCCAAGGGGCGCCTGTTCGCCACCACCCGCGACGATCTGATCGAATGCGCCGCCCTGCTCGATTGTGTGCGGCGGGGAGAACTGGACACCGTGCAGATCCCGGTGGCGCCCCTGGACGTGCTGGCCCAGCAGATCATCGCCGAGGTCAGTGCCCAGGAGTGGCCGGAGCAGGTCCTGCTCGACCTGATCCACCGCGCCGCGCCCTACGCCACCCTGGATGAACGCCACTACCAGGCGCTGTTGCAGATGCTCGCCGACGGCTACAACGGGCGCCAGGGTATCCGCAGCGCGTACCTGCACCGCGATGCCCTGACCCGCACCCTGCGCGGTCGCCGTGGCGCCAGGCTGACCGCCGTGACCAGCGGCGGCACCATCCCCGACAACGCCGACTACAGTGTGTTGCTCGAACCCCAGAGCCTGAACATCGGCAGCGTCAACGAAGACTTCGCGGTGGAAAGCATCGCCGGGGATATCTTCCAGCTCGGTAATACGTCCTACAGGATCCTGCGGGTCGAAGCCGGCAAAGTGCGGGTCGAAGACGCCCATGGCCAGCCGCCGACCATTCCGTTCTGGCTCGGCGAAGCGCCAGGGCGCAGCAATGAGTTATCCGCCGCGGTCGCGCGTTTGCAGGGGCAACTCGACACCCTGCTCAGCGCCAGCCCCGGCGACCTGCAACCGGCGCAAGAGTGGCTCACCGGCACCCTTGGCCTGAACCGCGCCAGCGCCGAACAGATCCTCGACTACCTGGCCCGCGCGCGCCTGGCCCTCGGCGCGTTGCCGTCCCGGGACACGTTGATCATGGAGCGGTTTTTCGACGAATCCGGCGGCACCCAGTTGATCATCCACACGCCGTTCGGCAGCCGCATCAACCGGGCCTGGGGCCTGGCCTTGCGCAAGCGTTTTTGCCGCACCTTCAATTTCGAATTGCAGGCGGCAGCCAGCGAAAATGCGATCGTGCTGTCGCTGTCCACCAGCCACAGTTTCGAGCTGGATGAGGTGTGGCGTTACCTCAACAGCCACAGTGCTGAACACCTGCTGATCCAGGCGGTGCTGGATGCGCCGCTGTTCGGCGTGCGCTGGCGCTGGAACGCCGGCGTGGCCCTGGCGCTGCCGCGCTTTACCGGCGGACGCAAAGTGGCGCCGCAGCTGCAGCGTATGAAGAGCGAAGACCTGATCGCCAGTGTGTTCCCCGACCAGATCGCCTGCCTGGAAAACCTCGCCGGCGAACGCGAAGTGCCCGAGCACCCGCTGGTGGAACAAACCCTCGATGACTGCCTGCACGAAGCCATGGACAGCGACGCCTGGCTTGCCTTGCTGCGGCGCATGGAGCGCGGCGAAGTGCGCTTGATCAGCCGCGACCTGCCGGCGCCCTCGCCCATGGCCGCCGAAATCCTCAGCGCGCGCCCCTACACCTTTCTCGACGATGCACCGCTGGAAGAACGCCGCACCCAGGCCGTGCTCAACCGCCGTTGGAGCGACCCGCAGAGCACCGACGACCTCGGCGCACTGGATGCGGACGCCATCGCTGGCGTGCGCGAAGAGGCCTGGCCGGCGCCCCATGGCGTGGATGAAATGCATGAGGCACTGATGAGCCTGGCGTGCATCACCAGTCACGAAGTCACGGCGCCATGGGCCGAGTGGCTGAACGCCTTGGCCAAGGCTGGCCGCGCCTTTCAATTGTCCAATGGCCTGTGGGTCGCGGTGGAGCGCCTGGGGTGTTTGCAGGCGATCTACCCCAACAATTTGCCGTTGCTCCCCGGCTTCGATGAGCCCTGGACCTTTGACGACGCACTCGTCGAGGTGCTGCGTGCACGCCTGGGTGGCTTCGGCCCGCAGAGCATTATCGAGATCGCCGCGCCACTGGCCCTGCCGCTGGCCGACGTTACCCGGGCGCTGGCCCGCCTGGAGCAGGAAGGCTACGTGCTGCGCGGTCGCTTCAGCCCCGGCGCACTCGAGGAACAATGGTGCGAACGGCATCTGCTCGCCCGCATTCATCGCTACACGGTCAAGCGCCTGCGCCGGGAAATCGAGCCGGTGGCGCTGCAGGATTTCATGCGCTTCCTGTTCGATTGGCAGCATCTGTCCGACAGCACGCGGGGCCAGGGCAACGCGATGCTGCCGCAGATTGTCGGCCAGTTCGAAGGCTACGCCGCCGCCACGTCGGCCTGGGACAGTGACCTGCTCAGTGCGCGGCTCAAGGATTACTCATCGACCTGGCTCGACGAGCTGTGCCGCAGCGGCAAGCTGGTGTGGACGCGCTTGAGCAACAAGTCCGGCGCCATCGCCCTGCGCAGCACACCGGTGGTGCTGTTGCCGCGCAGCCAGGTGGCATTGTGGAGCGGGCTCACCGAACCCACCGACAGCACGACGCTGTCGCCCAAGGCGCAGAAAGTCCACCTGGCCTTGCGCGAACACGGCGCGCTGTTTTTCGATGAGCTGGTGCACGAAGCCCATCTGCTGCGCAGCGAACTGGAAACCGCCTTGCAGGAACTGGTCGGCGCCGGCCTGGTGAATGCCGACAGTTTTGCCGGGTTGCGCGCACTGACCACCCCGGCCAGCAAGCGCCAGGCGCGCAGCAGTCGGCGCGGGCGTGGGGCGTTTATCGGCGGCATGGACGATGCCGGGCGCTGGGCGCTGATTCGCCGCCCCTCGACCGCCGCCGGCCCGCACTCGGCCGAAACCCTGGAACATGTGGCGATGACCTTGCTGCGCCGTTATGGCGTGGTGTTCTGGCGCTTGCTGGAGCGCGAGGCGGATTGGTTGCCGAGTTGGCGCGAACTGCTACGCACATTCCATCGGCTGGAAGCCCGGGGTGAGATTCGCGGTGGGCGGTTTGTCAGCGGGCTGGCGGGTGAGCAGTTTGCGTTGCCGGAGGCGATCCCGTTGCTGCGCGAGGTGCGGCGCCGCCCCCATGACGGGAGTTTGATCGCCGTGTGCGGGGCTGACCCGCTGAACCTGGTGGGCACATTGTTACCGGGCAGCAAGGTGCCGGCGGTGAGTGGGAATCGGGTTGTGTATCGGGATGGGTTGCCGGCGGCGGTGATGGTCGCCGGCAAGCAGCAGGTGTTGCTGGAGGTGGATCAGCAGGCGGTGCAGGAGAAGTTGATCAGGCATTGAATTTGAGGGCCTCATTGAGGCCTGGGCTGCTCCGTCAACACCACCGACGCCGGCACCTCTTCATCCGGCTCATCCACCTGGGATGTACGCTTGGGCAACAAAACCTGCTGTGGATAAGTCTGCGCGAAGTGCACCGCATCACAGTTATCCACAAGCTTTTTCAAACGCTGGTTGAACGCACGGCTCACCGCGTATTGCCCACCCGACACAGTACGAAACTGCGCCGTGAGCACCACGCCATTGAGGTCCATCTTGTCGACGCCAAACACCTCCAGCGGCCCTTGCAGGTTGTACTTGAGGAACACATCGTCGCGGATCGACTGCCCGGCCTCGCGGATCAGCTCCACGGCCTTGTCCACATCGGTGTCGTAGGTGAACTGCACCGAGAAGAACGCATAGGCAAATTGCCGCGACTGGTTGGTGACCGCCTTGATCTGCCCGAACGGCACCGAATGCACGAACCCCTTGCCATCGCGCAGGCGCAGGGTGCGGATGGTCAGACCTTCGACGGTGCCGGCGTGGCCGGAATCAAGCACCACCCAGTCGCCGATGGACAAGGTGTCTTCGATGATGATGAACAGGCCGGTGATCACGTCCTGCACCAATTGCTGGGAGCCGAAACCAATCGCCAGGCCGACCACACCGGCCCCCGCCAGCAACGGCGCGACGTTGATGCCGAGGTTGGCCATGGTGGTGATTGCGCAGATCACCACCAGGATGATTTTGATCGCATTGCGCAGCAGCGGCAGGATGGTCTTCACCCTTGTGCTGGGCTGGCGATTGGAGCGTTTGTTCACCGGCGGTTTCAGCGCTTCCTGGATCGCCGTGTCGAGTACGACCCAGAACAACCAGGTCATCAACAGGATCAGGCCGATGCTGCTGAGGGAGTCGCTGATCGCACGGCCCACCGAGTTGCGCTGGGCAAATTCGAACAGCGATACGCCCCAGATGCGCCCGAGGATTTCGATAAAGGCGATGGCCATGACGATACGCAGGATCGCGTGCAACAGGCTGAGAAAACGCTCCTTGTAGGCACTGCTGCGCTGGATCGCCACTTGGCTGCGGGACTTGAACAGGTGTTGCAGCACCGTGCTCAGGAATACCGTGCCGATCAACAGAATCGTGGTGAACAGCGCGCAGCGCAGGGCTTTCTGGTTGTCGTCGCCGGCGCCGATCAGGTTGATCGCCGAGACCAGCACCATCAACAGGATGGGCCAGTACCAAAGGCCGGAAAATACCCGCAGCGACTGCTGCAACGCCGGGTGTTTCAGGCGCTGGGCCAGCGGTCGATTACGGATCAGGTGGGCCACCGGGCGGCGCAGGCGCACCACCAGCACGCCAAAGATCACCGCCGCGAACAGGCCGGTAAACACCGCGATACTGCTGGTGATATTGCCGCCGAGCTGGCGGGCGATCTGTGGACTGGTCAGGGCGTCGCTGAGGGCCGCGAGGAAGCCGATCAGGAACAGCGGCTTGGGGCAGTAGTCGCGAATGATCTGCACCGCCGGCCGCTTATGGCCGACGTTGAACATCACAATCACGCACAGCAGCATCGACGTGGAGAAGATGCCGCTGCTGGTCGCATAGGCAAAGCACAGCGCCAGGGCGCGACCTATGGACGTGGGCAGGAAGTGACTGACATAGAGCGTCAGCGGCAGGCAGATCAACGCCGGGATCGTGTAGGGCACCACATAACCCAGTACGCCTTGCAGGCGCCCGCGGCGTTCGACGAACGGGCGCCGGTTCAAGCGCCGCACGATAAAGCGCCCCAGCAACGTCAACAGCGCGAAGGCGCCAATCCACACACTGGACAGCAGCAGGAAGTCGCCGGCCACGCTCCACGGCGAACGCTCCGACGTCTGGTCAACCAACCGGCCGACTTCATCCGCCGCGCGATCCGCGCGCAAGCGCCAGGCATCAACAAGGTTCTGATTGAGGTCGAGCTTGTTCTGCACATCATCGATGCTGGAACTGATGGCACCGAGCAATCCACCCTCCACCAGCAACTCCGGCTTTGCCGGCGCCTCGGGCTCCGGCGCGGTGGCCGCGGCGTACAGTGCGCCGCTGCCGCAGAACAGCAGCGCGCCGAGCAGTAATGCAGTCTTTAGATTCAGCAAAACACCGGGCTCCTTCAGAAGGGTCTGTAAGGAACTGACGGATTTGAGCACTGATCGTTCCCCTGCCTATTGCCGGACACCGATCCAAATGGGTTTATGCCGCCTGTAGGACGGCGGAAACTTTCGGCCAAAAATCGCAGTCAGCCATAAACGGGGGTCAGGCCCCTCACTCTTTCACAGGAGCAATCATGGCTGCGATCCCCGACTGGGTGCCCATCACCCCTAGCGTCGCCATCACTCGCTTCACGGTGCTGACGGTCAATATCCACAAGGGCTTCACCGCCTTGAATCGACGTTTCATCCTGCCCGAGCTGCGCGAAGCGGTGCGCAGTGTGGGCGCTGATATGGTGTTCCTGCAGGAAATCCACGGCACCCACGAGCGCCATCCCCAGCGCTACAGCGACTGGCCGAACATGCCGCAGTACGAGTTCCTCGCCGACAGCATCTGGCCGCAGTTCGCCTACGGGCGCAACGCGGTCTACCCCCATGGCGACCATGGCAATGCGTTGCTGTCGAAATTCCAGATCGTGCGCTACGACAACCTCGATATTTCCCAAAGCGGCCATGAAAACCGTGGTCTGTTGCATTGCGTGCTGCGCTTGCCTGGCACCGGACAGGAAGTGCATGCGATCTGCATCCACCTGGGCTTGCGCGAGGTGCATCGCCAGCAGCAATTGCGCTTGCTGGAGCAGCGTATCAGCGAGATCCCGGCGGATGCGCCGTTGGTGGTAGCCGGCGATTTCAATGACTGGCGCCAACGCGCCGACCTCAGCCGAAGCGGCCTGCAGGAAGTCTTCATGCAGGCCCACGGCAAACCCGCACGCACCTTTCCGGCGCGCCTGCCGCTGCTGGCGCTGGACCGCATCTATGTGCGCAATCTAAAGATTCATAACCCCAAGGTGCTGACCACCCGCCCCTGGTCCCATCTGTCAGACCACGTGCCCCTGTCGGTAGAGATTGAACTATGAACATTGCCGTTGAGCACATTGCTACCGACCAGCCGCCGGATGAAGCCAAGGCCCGCGACGTCGATTACGGCTGGCAGCCTGACAACCGGCTCGCGTTGCTGGAGAACGGCGAGGCGTACTTTCCCAGAGTGTTCGAGGCCTTGCGCGGGGCGCAGCGGGAGATCCTGCTGGAGACCTTTATCCTCTTTGAAGACAAGGTCGGCCATGAGCTGCAACGCATCTTGATCGACGCGGCGCAGCGTGGGGTCAAGGTGGTGGTCAGCCTGGATGGCTTTGGCTGCGGCGAACTGAGCCGCGCTTTTCTCGGCGAATTGGCCCAGGCCGGGGTGGCCGTGCAGATGTTTGACCCGGCGTCCAAGACCCTGGGTATTCGCACCAACTGGTTTCGCCGCCTGCACCGCAAGATCGTGGTGGTGGATGCCGCCGTGGCGTTTATCGGCGGGATCAATTTTTCTGCCGATCACCTGGGGGATTTCGGCCCCGAGGCCAAGCAGGATTACGCGGTGCAGGTGATAGGCCCGGCGGTGGCCGACCTGCATCATTTCGCCCTCGCCCAAAGCGGTCGCCAGGTGCGCACGCGGCGCGGTTGGCGACGGCGCCAGCAACGGCCATCGCCTTGGCCGACCGATACAGGCGACGGCCTGGTGCGCCTGATTTACCGCGACAATCTGCAACACCGCGACGACATTGAAGAGGCCTACATCCATGCCTTGAGCAAAGCCCGGGAACGCGCGGTGATTGCCAATGCCTACTTCTTCCCCGGTTACCGCCTGCTGCGCGAGATCCGCAATGCGGCGCGCCGTGGCGTGAAGGTGCAATTGATCATGCAGGGCCAGCCCGATGTGCTGCTGGCCAAGCTGGCCGCGCGCATGCTCTACGACTACTTGCTCAAGGATGGCGTGGTGATTCATGAATATTGCCAGCGCCCGCTGCACGGCAAGGTGGCGCTGGTGGATGACGAGTGGAGCACCGTGGGTTCGAGCAACCTCGACCCGTTGAGCCTGTCGCTGAACCTGGAGGCCAACGTGCTGATTCGTGACCGGGCGTTCAATCAGCAACTGTACGAACGCCTGGACGCACTCGCCAAGGAGCATTGCCAGACCATGCCGGAAAACCGCAAGCCGCGCCTGTGGCTATGGCGACTGACCGTCGGTTTCCTGGTGTTCCATGTGATGCGCCACTTCCCCGCGCTGACCGGCTGGTTGCCGGCGCACAAGCCACGGTTGAAACCCTTCGAGGCTCGCACCCATGACATCTGAAGCCAGCGATTCACGCTTCAAGCGCTGGAAGAAACCGCTGACCGTGGCGTTCTTCCTGTTGCTGATCGTGCTGTTCACCCTGCTCGCAAGGCGTATCGACTGGAGCGAAGTGTTCCAGACCCTGGGCGATTTCAAGCCGCGCACCCTGCTGATCGCGGGCACGCTGACGTTGTGCAGCTTTATCGTCTACGCCTGCTTCGACTTGATCGGCCGCACCTACATTCGCCAACCGCTGCGCTGGAAGCAGATCCTGCCGGTCGGGATCATCAGCTATGCGTTCAATCTGAACCTGAGTGCCTGGGTCGGCGGAATCGCCATGCGCTATCGGCTGTATTCGCGGCTGGGGGTGAGCACTGGCAATATCGCCAAGATTCTCGGGCTGAGCCTGGCCACCAATTGGTTCGGCTATATGGCATTGGCCGGGGTGGTGTTCAGCAGCGGCCTGGTGACCATGCCGCCGGGCTGGAAGCTCAGCAGCGGCGCCCTGCAGGGCGTGGGTGTGCTGTTGGTGCTGGCCAGCCTGGGCTATCTGGCGGCGTGCCAATTCTCGACAAAGCGTGCATGGTCGATTCGCGGCATCGAGATCAACCTGCCGTCGCTGCGCATGGCGTGCCTGCAGTTGGCATTGGGCGCGTTGAACTGGTCGCTGATGGCCGCGGTGATTTTCACCTTGTTGCCCGCCAAGCTGGACTACCCGCTGGTGCTGGGCGTGCTGTTGATCAGCGCGATCGCCGGTGTCATCACCCATATCCCCGCCGGGCTCGGGGTACTGGAAGCGGTGTTTATCGCACTGCTGCAACATGAAGCGTCGCGCGGCAGTTTGCTGGCCGGGCTGATCGCCTATCGGGCCATCTACTTTATCCTGCCGCTGCTGATCGCCCTGGTGATGTACCTAGGTGTCGAGGCCAAAGCCAAGGCGCTACGGGTGAAGAAAACACCGGCATGACCGCGTTACTGGGACTGGATGATGCTCAACCGTTCCCCCACCACCATCTCGGTGATCCAGTCCACCAGGATCGAGGTGTAGGCCTGTTGTGACACTGGATCGCTCAGGGAGTGGTCGGCACCATCGATGATGCGGTGCGTCAGGGAGTGCGTGTGCTGGCACGCCGCGCGGTAGCTCATGATGGTGGCGTGGGGCACATGGTCGTCGGTTTCCGATTCGACAATCAGCACATCACCGGTAAATTGCGCGCAGGCCTGCAGCGCGCGGTTGGTTTCGGCATGCACCAGCGTGCTGCGGTAATCCATCAGGTCGGCCTTATCGAGGTCACGCTTGGGCTTGAGCCATTCCTGGTCGCGGTACAGCGCCGGCACGCGCAGCGCCAGCCAGCGCACCGGGCGCAATGAGGTGAGAATCGCCGCCAGGTAGCCGCCATAGCTGGTGCCCACCACCGCCACCGCCGAGGTGTCGATGGCCGGGTGCGAGAGCAGTCGGTCGTAGGCCGCCAGCAGATCGCGCAGGTTGTCTTCCCGGGTGACGCGGGACAACGGGATACCTGTGCCCGCGTGGCCACGCAGATCGAACGTCAGGCACACGCATCCCAGGCCGGCGATACCTTTGGCGCGCTCCAGGTCGCGCTCCTGGCTACCGCCCCAGCCGTGCACGAATAACACCCCCGGCACCTTCGATTTGGGGCTGAGGAACGTGCCGCTCATCTGTTCGTCGTCGATGTCGATCGCAATGCTTTCGCTTCTAGCCGTCATAAGATTTAACCGTCACGTACTTGAGAAGAAAGTCGCTGTTTTCCGCCGGGCCTCGGTACACCTCGATAGCATCCGCGGGCAGCGCCTGGTCCACGTAGGTTTCTACCGAAGACACCTGAATGGCCTTGAGGCCCGGGTGGTTGATAAAGCTCTGCAGCGCCGCGACTTCCGCGCTGCTGGCGCCACCCATGCGCCAGGATTGTTCAAGCACACCACTGCGCCGCTGGCCGTCGCTGTCCAGACCCTGGGCGATGTCGTAGTTGCGCCGGGACGCGTAGAAACCTGGGTAAGCTTCGTCAGCGGCCGCGTCGAAGACCTGGGCTTGCTCGATGGCTTGGCGCACGTCGCCGGGCAGCTCGAGCTTGAGCAAATCGTCATAACCGCCAGGCACCACCAGCAGGTTGGAGCCACCGTAGACCTCCTCGCCCTGTCCGTCCTGGGTCAGGTATTGCTCGCCGCAGTAGCTGATGACGTGATCGCCGATAAAACTCTGGCCCACACTATGGGTGACCACATCGTGCAGGTCTTGTTCCAGCACCACGCCTTCGCTGAACATCCGGGCCGCTTCGGGGCGCGTCAGCACGGCCTCGAACTCATCCAGACTGTGGATAACTTCCTGGCCGCGCCCGGCGCAGGCATGCACCGGCTTCAGGCGGATCGGCCCACTGTAGAGCAGGCGTTTGGCGGCTTCCCGTGCATCGTTGAGCGCAAATACGCTCAGGCCGTCCAGCACAACGTCGCGCACGCGCTCGCAGAACAAGGGCGACCAGCCTTCGGGAGCTGCGGCGTCCGGGCCCAGCAGGCCGTGACTGATGGCTTTGGTGCCGATGAAATCATGCTCCACATAACCGCCCCACAGGTCTTCGGGACCCTTGATATCAAGGGCCAGCGCCTGTGCAGGGCCAATCAGTGTTTGCGTGGGAAGCAGGTAGCGTTCACGGCCGGCGTGTTTGCGTGGATCGTAATCACCGCCGTACTTGAGCCCAAGGATTTGCGCCAGCCAGCGCGCAAGGGCTCGGTTGGTTTCAACTTCATGCCGGGGAGCGCCCTCTCGCGTGGAGTGAGCAACTACCCATTTCTTGCGTTGAGTCGGGGTCATGCATCCCCCTTGGCCATCCCGCCATGTGTGTGGGTGGAAGGTTGCAGGGATCAGGCCAACGCAGGTTCAAAAGTGATGGCTTTGAAATCAATCGCTTGCGCAAAAAGCGATAGCAGTTGGCCTGTATTATTCTGCACGACACCACCCTGACCGTGGGGCGTTCTGCACGATTCACACGCCAAAACGGCTGCGGTAATCACTGGGTGCCAAACCGGTGATCTTCTTGAAGGTGGCGCGAAACGCACCAGGGTCCTGATACCCCACGGTCCAGGCGATGTGGTCGATGGTGGCGGTGGTGAACTCCAGCATTTGCCGCGCTTTGCCGACGCGCAAATGCTGGCAGTATTCGGTGGGTTTCAATCCCGAGGCACTGCGAAAACGCCGTAGGAACGTGCGCTCTTCCAGCCCCGCCTCTTGCGCCATGGCGGCCACGGACACATCCACCGCGCCACTGGCTTGCAACCAATGCTGGACCTTGAGGATGGCCACATCGCCATGGCTGAGGATCGGCGCAAAGTTGCTGCCGCACTGGCTGGCACTGTCGCTGTGCTCGATCACCAGGAAACGCGCGGTAGCGGCGGCGACGCTGGGGCCCATCAGGCGGTCGACCAGGCGCAGGCCCAGCTCGGACCAGGCCATCAGCCCGGCGGTGGTGATCAGGTCGCCGTCATCGACGATGGGCTTATCCGCTTCCAGGCGCACAGCAGGGTAACGTGCGGCAAAGGACTTGGCGGAAGACCAATGGGTAGTGGCGCTACGCCCATCCAACAACCCACTGCGCACCAGCAGGATCGAACCGATGCACACGCCACCGAGCACGGTGCCCGCAGCGTGTTGCTGACGAATCCACTCGAGCAGTGCAGGCGGCGCCTGGTCTTCGGTGAACTCGCCGATTGAAGGCGGCACCAGCACCGCCATCATCGGTTGCTCAGGCCCTGGGTGGCTGTCGAATACCCGCGTGGGTATACCATCGCCATCCACCTGCCAGTGGCTCACCCGCAGCAACGGCAGCTGTGCGGATTGATGCTCGGCGGCGATCCGGTTGGCGACACCAAACAGATCGGTCAGCCCATGCACCGCTGCCAACTGCGCACCGTGGTAGATCAACACGCCCAGCTCAACAACCGCCATTGTCAGTTTTCCCCCTGTTATTGTCGGTGCAGCCAATCCCCCGCCCCGGCGCCAGCTAACATACTGGCCCCATCAACCCATCACGAGGCAATACCCATGGCCAAGCAAGCGCTCATCCTAATCGATATCCAGAACGACTACTTCCCTCAAGGCAAGTGGCCGCTCGATGGCGTGGAAGCCGCCGCGGACAAGGCTGCGCAGGTGCTCCAGGCGTTTCGCCAGAACGGGGAGGCAGTGATTCATGTGCGCCATGAGTTCACGTCCGAGGATGCACCGTTTTTCACGCCGAACTCTGAGGGCGCCTATTTGCACCCCAAGGTGCTGAACGAGGGCAGCGAGCCGGTGGTGCTTAAACATTTCGTCAATGCGTTCCGCGAAACCCCTCTACGCGCCCTGCTGGAACAGCGCAGCATCACCGAACTGGTGGTGGTCGGCAGCATGAGCCATATGTGCATCGATGCGGTGGTGCGGGCCGCAGCGGACCTGGGCTACAAGGTCACGGTGATTCATGACGCGTGTGCCACCCGCGATCTGGAATTCAACGGGCAGGTGATTCCGGCGGCGCAGGTGCATGGCGCGTATATGGCGTCGTTGGCATTTGGCTACGCGGGCGTAGTGTCGGCGGATGAGTATTTGAAGGCGCAAGCAGCAGCGGCGTAAGCGCTGCTTGCTTCTGTGCCGTCAGCGGGTCGCGATGATAAACAGGCGCGGGAAGGGCAGTAATACAGTGCCATCGCCTAGTGCTGGATAAGCCTGTGTAATCCGCGCCTGGTATTCCTGTAGGAAAGCGGCTTTTTCGCTATCGGTCAGTGGCGCGAGAAAGGGTCGCAAGCCCGAGCCCTTGAACCACTCCACCACAGCGGCATGATCCGCCAGCGGGTGCTGGTACGTGGTGTGCCACACATCCACGGTACTGCAGTGTTGGCTCAGCAACTCGTAGTAGTAGCTCACCGAGTGGCGCTCATTGTGTTGGAACGCGCCGATCTTTGCCGCCCATGGGCCATCTGCCGCCACTTCGCGCGCCAGCCGGTGGGCGGGTTCATTGAGGTTGTCCGGGGTTTGTACGGCGAGCGTGCCGCCAGGCGTCAACTGGTCGACCAGATGCGGATAGAGCGTGGCGTGGTTTGGCAGCCATTGCAGCGAAGCGTTGGCGAGGATCACGTCGAATGTCTGCGACGGACTCCAGGCACCGATGTCCGCCAGCTCAAAGTTCAGCGCGGGCAGGCGCTTGCGGGCGTCGACCAGCATATCCTCGGAACTGTCCAGGCCCGTCACCTGCGCCTGCGGGAAACGCTCGGCCAATACCTGGGTGGAGTTGCCGGGGCCGCAACCCAGGTCCACCGCTGTGTGCACCGCGGTATTCGGAATGGCCGCGACCAGGTCACGTACCGGACGAGTGCGTTGTTGTTCAAACATCGTGTATTGCTTGGCAGACCAGGTCATCGCGGCTCTCCTTGTTCTGTGGAAGTGGGTTACAGCCTAAATCGAGTGGCCCCTGAGGACAAATGTCGGGGCCGGCGATCGTCCATCCCATCATTTAATCCGTTGCGGGTGCAGCTTCATGCATCACGAAATTACAAAAAAGCCCCGAGAGCAGGGCTCACGGGGCTTTTTGGGAAAGCTATACGGATTGCGCCGAGCGATATCCTAGAACGGAATATCGTCATCAAAGCTGTCGAAATCCGGAGCTGGCTGCGGAGCGGCCTGTTGCGGCGCTGGACGCGACTCACGCTGTGGCTGCTGGCTTGGCTGCGGACGCGACTGCTGTGGACGCGGTGCCGAGTTGGACATACCGCCCTGGCCTTGTTGGTCACCCTGTGGACGACCGCCCAGCAGTTGCATGGTGCCTTGCATGTCGACCACGATTTCAGTGGTGTAACGCTTGATGCCGTCTTTTTCCCACTCGCGGGTTTGCAGCTTGCCTTCGATGTAGACCTGCGAACCTTTGCGCAGGTATTCACCGGCGATCTCTGCCACCTTGCCGAACATCGACACACGGTGCCATTCGGTTTTCTCGACCTTCTGGCCGGTCTGCTTGTCGGTCCACTGTTCGCTGGTCGCCAGACTCAGGTTGGTCACGGCGTTACCGTTAGGCAAGTAGCGAACTTCGGGATCCTGGCCGCATGTACCGACCAATATGACTTTGTTAACCCCACGGGCCATAACGTTCTCCTATGCTGGGCGCGCTGTCGGCACTGGGTTGACCAGTTGCTCGAGCGTCGCGCGATCCAATAATTCGGTGTCCAATTTGATGTAAATGGCCGCCTCTTCCGCGACCACGACAGCATCCGTTACCCCTACGACGGCCTTCAGGCGCTCTACCAGGCCGCTTTCACGGATCGCCTCAGGCGATAGCGGCAAACGCAGGCTTGTGACGTAGGGAGGTTCGCGCATGGTAACAGCAAAGGCCAACCAAAGTGCAGCCAGCCCGGCGCATCCAAGGAACACAACCGACAAACCGCCATGCTGGAACATCCAGCCGCCCATGATGCCGCCCAACGCCGAACCCAGGAACTGGCTGGTGGAATACACCCCCATTGCCGTGCCCTTGCCACCGGCCGGTGAAACTTTACTGATCAGCGAAGGCAACGAAGCTTCCAGCAAGTTGAACGCGGTGAAGAACACCACCGTACCGATGACCAGCGCCCGTAGGCTGTCGCCGAACTGCCAGAAGAATAGTTCAGTGAGCATCAATGTCGCGACGGCGCCGAGCAAAACTCGTTTCATTTTGCGTTTCTTCTCGCCATAGATAATGAACGGGATCATGGCGAAGAACGAAATCAGCAGTGCCGTGAGGTAGACCCACCAGTGCTGTTCCTTGGGCAGCCCGGCTTTTTCCACCAGCGCCAGGGGCAAGGCGACGAAGCTGCACATCAGCATTGCGTGTAATACGAAGATACCTAAATCCAGGCGCAACAGGTCCGGGTGCTTGAGCGTCGGCAACAGGGCCTTGCGTGCGACGCCCGACTCACGGTGCTGCAACGTGCCGGTGGAGCGCGGCACCATGACGGCCACGATCACGATCCCGAACAACGCCATGCCGCCGGTGGCAAGGAACAGGCCGTGCAAGCCAAAGGCGCGCGTCAGCAACGGGCCCACGACCATGGCCACGGCGAACGACAGACCGATGGTCATGCCGATCATGGCCATGGCCTTGGTGCGGTGTTGCTCACGGGTCAGGTCGGACAGCAGCGCCATGACCGCAGCGGAAATCGCCCCGGCACCTTGCAGGATGCGTCCGGCGATCACGCCCCAGATCGAATCGGATTGTGCCGCGAGCACGCTGCCGAGGGCGAAGACAATCAGCCCGAGGTAAATCACCGGACGCCGGCCAATCCGGTCGGAAATGATTCCGAACGGAATCTGAAAAATCGCCTGGGTCAGGCCATAGGCGCCAATCGCCAGGCCGATCAGCGCGGGGGTCGCGCCTGCCAGATCCATTCCATAGGTCGCCAGCACCGGCAACACCATGAACATGCCAAGCATACGGAACGCGAACACCAGGGCCAGACCGCTTGCTGCTCGGGTCTCGCCGCTACTCATGCGTTCGCTGTGGGGATCGTGCATGGAAAAACCTCGTGTGAACCGGCGGCGATTCTACCAGTCCCATCGATTGAGAGGGTATATGCGGCGCTTTGCCGCGCAGCTTTCATGTAAGGCTGCACCCGGCACTTTGACAGTGTATATTCATCCAGTCTTTAGCCGTATACTCCTGCATTATTTACGCCCGCCGTGCGAGGCCATCTTGGACAAGATCCTGATTCGTGGGGCTAGAACCCACAACCTGAAGAACATCGACCTGACCCTGCCCCGGGACAAACTGATCGTCATCACCGGCTTGTCCGGCTCCGGCAAATCGTCCCTGGCGTTCGACACGCTGTATGCCGAAGGTCAGCGTCGCTATGTGGAATCGCTGTCGGCCTATGCCCGGCAGTTCCTGTCGATGATGGAAAAGCCGGACGTCGACACCATTGAAGGCCTGTCGCCGGCGATTTCCATTGAGCAGAAGTCGACCTCCCACAACCCGCGTTCCACCGTGGGCACCATCACCGAAATCTACGACTACCTGCGCCTGCTGTACGCGCGGGTAGGCATCCCGCGCTGCCCGGACCACGACATTCCGCTGGAGGCCCAGACCGTCAGCCAGATGGTCGACCTGGTGCTGGCCCAACCGGAAGGTGCCAAGCTGATGCTGCTGGCGCCGGTGATTCGCGAGCGCAAGGGCGAACACCTCTCTGTATTCGAAGAGCTGCGTGCTCAAGGTTTCGTACGTGCGCGTATCAACGGCAAGCTGTATGAGCTGGACGAAGCGCCGAAACTCGACAAGCAGAAGAAGCACTCGATTGATGTCGTGGTCGATCGCTTCAAGGTGCGGTCCGACCTGCAGCAGCGTCTGGCGGAATCGTTCGAGACCGCGTTGAAGCTGGCGGATGGCATTGCCCTGGTGGCGCCGATGGATGACGAGCCGGGTGAAGAGATCATCTTCTCCGCGCGCTTTGCCTGCCCGATCTGTGGCCACGCCATCAGCGAGCTGGAGCCCAAGCTGTTCTCCTTCAACAACCCGGCCGGTGCCTGCCCGACCTGCGATGGCCTGGGCGTGAAGCAATTCTTCGACATCAAGCGCCTGGTCAACGGCGACCTGACATTGGCGGAGGGCGCGATACGCGGCTGGGACAGGCGTAACGTCTACTACTTCCAGATGCTCGGGTCGTTGGCGGCCCATTACAAGTTCAGCCTTGAAGTACCTTTCAACCAACTGCCAGCAGACCAGCAGAAAGTCATCCTTAATGGCAGCGGCTCGCAGAACGTCGACTTCAAGTACTTGAACGACCGTGGCGACATCGTCAAGCGCTCCCACCCGTTCGAAGGCATCGTGCCGAACCTGGAGCGGCGCTACCGCGAGACTGAATCGGCGAGTGTGCGCGAGGAGCTGGCAAAATTCCTCAGCACCCAACCGTGCCCGGATTGCCGGGGCACTCGCCTGCGCCGTGAGGCGCGGCATGTATGGGTGGGTGAGAAGACGTTGCCGGCGGTGACCAACCTGCCGATCGGCGATGCCTGTGAATACTTTGGTGTACTGCAGCTCACCGGACGCCGTGGGGAAATTGCCGACAAGATCCTCAAGGAGATCCGCGAGCGCTTGCAGTTCCTGGTTAACGTTGGCCTGGACTATCTGTCGCTGGATCGCAGCGCGGATACGTTGTCCGGTGGTGAAGCGCAGCGAATTCGCCTGGCCAGCCAGATTGGTGCCGGCCTGGTGGGGGTGTTGTACATCCTCGATGAGCCTTCGATTGGCCTGCACCAGCGGGATAACGATCGCCTGCTGGGCACGCTGAAGCACCTGCGGGATATCGGCAATACGGTGATCGTGGTCGAGCACGATGAAGACGCGATTCGCCTGGCGGACTATGTGGTGGATATTGGCCCAGGCGCCGGCGTACATGGAGGACATATTGTCGCCGAGGGCACGCCTGCCGAGGTAATGGCGCATCCCGACTCGTTGACCGGCAAGTACCTGTCCGGCCGCGTGAAGATCGCAGTGCCAGCCAAGCGTACACCGCGCAACAAGAAGATGGCATTGCACCTCAAGGGCGCGCGTGGCAACAACTTGCGCAATGTTGACCTGGAAATACCACTGGGCCTGCTGACCTGCGTGACCGGTGTTTCCGGCTCAGGCAAGTCGACGCTGATCAACAACACGCTGTTCCCCTTGAGTGCCACCGCCTTGAACGGCGCCACCACCCTGGAAGCCGCCGCGCACGACAGCATCAAGGGCCTGGAACACCTGGACAAGGTGGTCGATATCGACCAAAGCCCGATTGGCCGCACACCGCGCTCCAACCCGGCGACCTACACCGGGCTGTTCACGCCTATTCGTGAGCTGTTTGCTGGCGTGCCGGAATCCCGTTCACGGGGCTACGGGCCAGGCCGCTTCTCGTTCAACGTCAAGGGCGGTCGCTGCGAAGCGTGCCAGGGCGATGGCCTGATCAAGGTGGAAATGCACTTCCTCCCGGACATCTACGTGCCGTGCGATGTGTGCAAGAGCAAGCGCTACAACCGCGAAACCCTGGAGATCAAGTACAAGGGCAAGAGCATCCACGAAACCCTGGAGATGACCATCGAAGAAGCGCGGGTGTTCTTTGATGCGGTTCCGGCGCTTGCGCGCAAGCTGCAGACGCTGATGGATGTGGGCCTGTCATATATCAAGCTGGGGCAGTCGGCGACCACGCTGTCCGGTGGTGAGGCGCAGCGGGTGAAGCTGTCTCGCGAGCTGTCCAAACGCGATACGGGCAAGACCTTGTATATCCTGGACGAACCGACAACCGGCCTGCACTTTGCTGATATTCAGCAATTGCTGGATGTGTTGCACCGCTTGCGTGATCACGGCAACACCGTGGTGGTGATCGAGCACAACCTGGATGTGATCAAGACGGCCGACTGGCTGGTGGATCTAGGGCCGGAAGGCGGATCCAAGGGCGGCCAGATCATTGCGGTGGGTACGCCGGAGCAGGTCTCCGAGATGCCACAATCGCATACGGGTTACTACTTGAAACCATTGCTGGCGCGCGACCGGGCCTGATTTATCAGGCTCAATAAAAAGCCCCTGTCACTGCTGAGGTGACAGGGGCTTTTTTGTAGGAAATCAGAACTGCGATTGCAGGTAGTTTTCCAGGCCAATCAGCTTGATCAAGCCCAACTGCTTTTCCAGCCAGTAGGTGTGATCTTCTTCGGTATCGTTCAACTGCACGCGCAGGATTTCCCGCGTGACGAAGTCGCTGTGCTGTTCGCAGAGCTCGATGCCCTTGCAGAGAGCGGCACGCACCTTGTATTCAAGACGAAGATCGGCTGCAAGCATGTCAGGTACGCTGGTACCCACATCCAGATCGTCGGGACGCATACGTGGCGTACCTTCGAGCATCAGGATACGACGCATCAGTGCATCGGCGTGCTGTGCCTCTTCTTCCATTTCGTGGTTGATACGCTCGTAGAGTTCGGTAAAACCCCAGTCTTCGTACATGCGCGAGTGGATGAAATATTGATCACGAGCTGCCAGTTCGCCCGTCAGCAACGTGTTGAGGTAATCGATTACGTCGGGGTGACCTTGCATCGCCCTACATCTCCCTGCTTGAAAGTCTGTAGTTTGAACCATGCTGACTCGGAGGTCACGGGACTAACGGCAGAAAAGTGAAGATTTCCGCAGAAAAGTAGCTGAAATAACGCAAAAACCGCCCAAATGAGGGCGGTTCTGCTTATCGTTTAGAGTCAGTTAAGCGATACACCCAGTGCCTTTGCGATTGCGTCTCCATAAGCAGGATCTGCCTTATAGAAGTGCTGCAGTTGACGCTGGACCACATCACTGGAGACACCGCTCATTGCGCCGGCGATGTTATTGATGAGCAGTGCTTTCTGCTCATCATTCATCAGGCGGAACAGCGCACCTGCGTGGCTGTAGTAGTCGGTATCTTCACGGTGATCGTAACGATCAGCCGCACCGCTCAAGGGCAATGCAGGCTCGGCGTACTGTGGCGCTTGCTTCGGAGCTTCGGCGTAGCTGTTCGGTTCGTAGTTCGGAGTCGCACCACCATTGCTGCCAAATGCCATCGAGCCATCACGCTGGTAGCTGTTGACCGGGCTGCGCGGAGCATTCACCGGCAATTGCTGGTGGTTGGTACCCACACGGTAGCGGTGAGCATCTGCGTAAGCGAAAACCCGACCTTGGAGCATACGGTCTGGCGACAGGCCAACGCCTGGAACCATGTTGCTTGGGCCAAATGCAGCCTGCTCTACTTCAGCGAAGTAGTTCTGCGGATTGCGGTTAAGTTCCAGCTCACCCACTTCAATCAACGGGAATTCTTTCTGCGACCAGGTTTTGGTCACATCAAACGGATTCTCGTAATGGGCGTTCGCCTGGGCCTCGGTCATGATCTGGATGCAGACCCGCCATTTCGGGAAGTCACCGCGCTCGATCGCACCAAACAGATCACGCTGGGCGTAATCAGGATCAGTACCGGCCAGGCGGGCCGCCTCAGCCGGCGCCAGGTTCTTGATGCCTTGCTTGGTTTTGTAGTGCCACTTCACCCAGTGCCGCTCACCGCGGGCGTTAATCAAGCTGTAGGTGTGGCTGCCAAAGCCATGCATATGACGGTAGCCATCGGGAATACCACGATCCGAAAACAGAATGGTGACCTGGTGCAGCGCTTCTGGAGAGTGCGACCAGAAGTCCCACATCATTTGCGCGCTTTTCAGGTTGCTTTGCGGTAACCGCTTCTGAGTGTGGATGAAATCGGGGAATTTCAGCGGATCGCGTATGAAGAACACCGGTGTGTTGTTACCCACGATGTCCCAATTACCTTCTTCGGTGTAGAACTTCAAGGCAAAACCACGGGGATCGCGCTCGGTGTCTGCGGAACCACGCTCACCGCCCACAGTAGAGAAACGCAGGAACGTTGGAGTTTGCTTACCAACGGACTCGAACAATTTGGCGCTGGTGTAGTGGGTGATGTCCCGGGTGACCGTGAACGTCCCGTAGGCACCCGACCCCTTGGCGTGTACGCGACGCTCAGGGATGTTTTCACGGTTGAAATGGGCAAGTTTCTCGATCAGGTGAAAATCGTCAAGAAGCAGCGGGCCGCGCGGGCCGGCTGAACGGGAATTCTGGTTATCCGCAACGGGAGCGCCGCTGGCGGTGGTAAGGATTTTATTCTGGCTCATGCTCAATTTTCCTCAGGTCGGACTTGGAACTGCCGGCTAATCGGCTTGGAGGGAGTATTGACCATCAACATGACACCTACAAATTCATTAAATCGTAAGCTTCAATAGAAAATAACTAACAATACCCCCGCCCACATAGTGCTGAGCGCTGTCTGAGGAAGCTTGTACACATCGCGCTTTTGTTACGCGCACAAAAAACCGGGCACTAGGCCCGGTTCTTCGTTACAGCTTGTCGTCTTACTCGGCGCTTACAGCTTCGCCGGCAGTAGCACGATCAACCAACTCGACGTACGCCATAGGCGCGTTGTCGCCAGCGCGGAAACCGCACTTGAGGATGCGCAGGTAGCCACCCTCACGGGTAGCGTAACGCTTGCCCAGGTCGTTGAAGAGCTTACCAACGATAGCTTTCGAACGAGTACGGTCGAAAGCCAGACGGCGGTTAGCCAGGCTGTCTGTCTTGGCCAAAGTGATCAGCGGCTCAGCAACGCGACGCAGTTCTTTAGCTTTCGGCAGTGTAGTTTTGATCAGCTCGTGCTCGAACAGCGACACCGCCATGTTTTGAAACATGGCCTTGCGGTGCGAGCTGGTACGGCTCAGGTGACGACCACTTTTACGATGACGCATGGTTCATTCCTTACCAAACTCACGTTCGGTGATTACGACGATCAGGCAGTCGCCTTGTCGTCCTTCTTAAGACTTGCAGGCGGCCAGTTGTCGAGGCGCATGCCGAGGGACAGACCGCGGGAGGCCAGAACGTCCTTGATTTCAGTCAAGGATTTCTTGCCCAGGTTCGGAGTCTTCAACAGTTCTACTTCGGTACGCTGAATCAGGTCGCCGATGTAGTAAATGTTTTCCGCCTTAAGGCAGTTAGCCGAACGTACAGTCAGTTCCAGATCGTCAACCGGGCGAAGCAGGATCGGATCGATCTCGTCTTCCTGCTCGATTACCACTGGTTCGCTGTCACCTTTGAGGTCGACGAACGCAGCCAACTGCTGTTGCAGAATGGTTGCAGCGCGGCGGATAGCCTCTTCAGGATCCAGAGTACCGTTGGTTTCCAGATCAATAACCAGCTTGTCCAGGTTAGTACGCTGCTCGACACGGGCGTTTTCCACCACGTATGCGATACGGCGAACCGGGCTGAACGAAGAGTCAAGCTGCAAGCGACCAATGCTGCGGCTTTCGTCTTCATCGCTCTGACGCGAGTCGGCCGGTTCATAACCACGACCACGAGCTACGGTGAGCTTCATGTTCAGGGCGCCGTTAGACGCCAGGTTAGCGATTACGTGATCGGGGTTAACGATCTCGACATCATGATCCAGCTGAATATCGGCAGCGGTAACCACCCCCGAACCCTTCTTCGACAAGGTCAGCGTAACTTCGTCACGGCCGTGCAGCTTGATAGCCAGACCTTTAAGGTTCAACAGGATTTCAATTACGTCTTCCTGTACACCTTCGATGGCGCTGTACTCGTGGAGCACACCGTCAATCTCGGCCTCGACTACTGCACAGCCGGGCATTGAGGACAACAGGATGCGTCGCAGCGCGTTGCCCAGGGTGTGGCCAAAACCACGCTCGAGAGGCTCGAGAGTGATCTTGGCGCGGGTTGGACTGACAACCTGCACATCAATGTGGCGGGGTGTCAGGAACTCATTTACCGAAATCTGCATGGATGCACCTATTTTCTAGCCCTTACTTGGAGTAGAGCTCGACAATCAGGCTTTCGTTGATGTCGGCGGACAGATCACTGCGAGCAGGAACGTTCTTGAAAACGCCCGACTTCTTCTCAGTGTCTACTTCTACCCATTCTACGCGGCCACGTTGGGCACACAGATCGAGAGCTTGGACAATGCGAAGTTGGTTTTTTGCTTTCTCGCGAACTGCGACCACGTCACCAGCACGAACCTGGTAGGACGGAACGTTTACGGTCTGACCGTTAACGCTGATCGACTTGTGCGATACCAGCTGACGGGATTCGGCACGAGTCGAACCAAAGCCCATACGGTATACAACGTTGTCCAGACGGCATTCGAGCAGTTGCAGCAGGTTTTCACCGGTTGCACCTTTCTTGCCAGCAGCTTCTTTGTAGTAGCCGCTGAACTGACGCTCGAGAACGCCGTAGATACGACGGACCTTCTGCTTTTCACGCAGTTGGGTGCCGTAATCGGACTGGCGACCGCGGCGTTGGCCGTGGATACCAGGTGCTGCTTCAATGTTGCACTTCGATTCGATCGCGCGCACGCCGCTCTTCAGGAAGAGATCGGTGCCTTCGCGACGAGCGAGTTTGCATTTTGGACCAATGTAACGAGCCATTCTTTACAATCTCCTGGATTACACGCGGCGCTTCTTCGGCGGACGGCACCCGTTGTGCGGGATTGGCGTCACGTCGGTGATGCTGGCGATCTTATAGCCACAGCCGTTCAAAGCACGGACAGCAGACTCACGACCTGGACCTGGACCTTTGACGTTAACGTCGAGGTTTTTCAGGCCATATTCCAGCGCAGCTTGACCAGCACGTTCAGCAGCTACTTGAGCAGCAAACGGCGTGGACTTGCGGGAACCGCGGAAACCCGAACCACCGGAGGTAGCCCAAGAAAGCGCGTTACCTTGACGGTCGGTGATGGTCACGATGGTGTTGTTAAAAGATGCATGGATGTGGGCGATGCCATCAACCACTGTCTTTTTAACTTTTTTACGAGGACGAGCAGCAGGTTTTGCCATGATAATTTTCCTGTCGATTCGCTGGGGCGATTACTTGCGGATCGGCTTACGCGGACCTTTACGGGTACGCGCGTTAGTCTTGGTACGCTGACCGCGCACTGGAAGACCACGACGATGACGCAGACCGCGATAGCAACCGAGGTCCATCAAACGCTTGATTTTCATGTTGATTTCGCGACGCAGGTCACCTTCAGTGGTGAACTTCGCCACTTCGCCACGCAGCAATTCAATCTGCTCGTCGCTCAGATCCTTGATCTTAGCGGCTGGGTTTACCCCAGCAACCGCGCAAATTTTCTGCGCAGTAGTGCGACCAACACCATAGATGTAGGTCAGCGAGATAACAGTGTGCTTGTTATCTGGAATGTTAACGCCTGCAATACGGGCCATTCAGTGGGACTCCAATTGACAGCTACCTACGCCCCGGAAGCCAAGAAATAGGGCGCGAGATAATATCGCTGTAATAACAAATAATCAACCCGGCAGCGCACTAGCTGCCGGGCTTCAAGCGGATCACACTCAGCCTTGGCGCTGTTTGTGACGCGGTTCCGCGCTGCAAATTACTCGAACAACACCTTCGCGGCGAATAATCTTGCAGTTACGGCACAGCTTTTTCACCGATGCACGAACTTTCATCACCAACTCCTCGAACCTTATGGGTACTCAGCGCAACATGCCGCTGCCGTAACCCTTCAGGTTGGCTTTCTTCATCAGGGATTCGTACTGGTGCGAAACGAGGTGCGATTGTACTTGGGACATGAAGTCCATCACAACCACGACCACGATCAGCAACGAGGTCCCGCCAAGGTAGAACGGAACGTTTGCTGCAACCACCAGGAACTGGGGCAACAAGCACACGGCCGTCATATATAGAGCACCGAACAGGGTCAAACGAGTCAGAACGCCATCAATGTAGCGTGCCGACTGCTCACCTGGACGAATACCCGGAATAAAGGCACCGGACTTCTTCAGGTTTTCCGCTACGTCTTTCGGATTGAACATCAACGCCGTATAGAAGAAGCAGAAGAAAATAATCCCTGCACTAAACAGCAGAATATTCAACGGCTGACCAGGAGCGATCGACTGAGAGAGGTCCTGCAGCCAGCCCATATTTTCAGACTGACCAAACCAGGTACCCAACGAAGCCGGAAACAGCAAAATGCTGCTCGCGAAAATTGCCGGAATAACACCGGCCATATTCACTTTCAGCGGCAAGTGGCTGGTCTGCGCAGCAAAAACCTTACGGCCCTGCTGACGCTTGGCGTAGTGAACAGCAATACGACGCTGGCCACGCTCAATGAACACCACAAAACCGATAATCGCTACTGCCAGCAAACCGATGGCAACCAGGGCGAAGATATTGATATCACCCTGACGTGCAGACTCGAAAGACTGCCCGATTGCTCTCGGAAGACCGGCGACGATACCTGCGAAAATCAACATCGAGATACCGTTACCAACACCACGCTCAGTAATCTGCTCACCCAGCCACATCATGAACATCGCACCAGCCACAAACGTGGATACCGCGACGAAATGGAAGCCAAAGTCACCAGTGAACGCAACACCCTGCCCAGCCAGGCCAACGGACATGCCGATAGCTTGGACCAGGGCGAGGATGACAGTGCCGTAGCGGGTGTACTGGCTAATCTTGCGACGGCCAGCTTCACCTTCCTTCTTCAACTGCTCCAGCTGCGGGCTGACGGCGGTCATCAGTTGCATGATGATCGATGCCGAGATGTACGGCATGATCCCCAGTGCAAAAATGCTCATCCGTTCCAGCGCACCGCCAGAAAACATGTTGAACAAGCTAAGAATGGTCCCCTCATTCTGTCGAAACAGGTCTGCGAGTCGGTCCGGGTTGATACCTGGAACCGGGATGTGTGCGCCTATTCGGTAGACGATAATCGCCAGGAACAGAAAACGCAGACGAGCCCAAAGTTCAGACATACCGCCTTTGCCGAGCGCTGAGAGAGCACCTTGCTTAGCCATTTATTCCTCGAACTTGCCGCCAGCTGCTTCGATAGCCGAACGCGCACCTTTGGTGGCGCCGATTCCCTTGCCGATAGTGACAGCGCGAGTCACTTCACCGGACAGCATGATTTTCACACGCTGTACGTTGACGTTGATCACGTTGGCATCTTTCAGGGTCTGCACAGTAACGATGTCGCCTTCCACTTTAGCCAGCTCGGACAGACGCACTTCTGCGCGGTCCATGGCCTTCAGGGAAACGAAGCCGAACTTAGGCAGGCGACGATGCAGCGGCTGTTGACCGCCTTCAAAGCCTGGAGCAATGGTGCCACCGGAGCGGGAGGTTTGACCTTTGTGGCCACGGCCACCAGTCTTACCCAAACCGCTACCGATACCACGGCCCGGACGATGCTTTTCGCGACGGGAACCCGGCGCTGGACTCAGATCATTGAGTTTCATCGATTAACCCTCGACACGCAGCATGTAGTAAGCCTTGTTGATCATCCCGCGATTCTCGGGAGTATCCTGGACTTCTACAGTGTGACCGATGCGACGCAGACCCAAACCCTTAACGCACAATTTGTGGTTAGGGATGCGGCCGGTCATGCTTTTGATCAGCGTTACTTTAACGGTAGCCATGATCAGAAGATCTCCTTGACGCTTTTGCCACGCTTGGCGGCAATGGATTCAGGAGATTGCATAGCTTTCAAACCCTTGAAAGTGGCGTGAACCACGTTTACCGGGTTAGTCGAGCCATAGCACTTGGCCAGAACGTTCTGAACGCCAGCAACCTCGAGGACAGCACGCATAGCGCCGCCAGCGATGATACCGGTACCTTCAGAAGCAGGCTGCATGTACACCTTCGAAGCGCCGTGAGCGGACTTCATTGCGTACTGCAGCGTGGTGCCGTTCAGATCAACTTGGATCATGTTGCGACGAGCAGCTTCCATTGCCTTCTGGATCGCAGCAGGCACTTCACGTGACTTGCCACGGCCGAAGCCAACGCGCCCTTTACCATCACCCACCACGGTCAACGCGGTGAAAGTGAAGATACGGCCGCCTTTAACGGTTTTGGCTACGCGGTTAACTTGAACCAGCTTCTCAATGTAGCCTTCGTCGCGCTTTTGGTCGTTATTTGACATAACTTAGAACTCCAGCCCAGCTTCACGAGCAGCATCAGCCAGCGCTTTAACGCGGCCGTGGTACTTGAAGCCAGAGCGGTCGAAAGCCACTTGCGAGACGCCAGCGGCCTTAGCACGCGTAGCGACCAGCTGGCCAACCTTTGTGGCCGCGTCGATGTTGCCAGTGGCACCATCACGCAGTTCTTTATCCAAAGTCGAGGCGCTGGCCAGGACTTTGTTGCCGTCGGCCGAGATGACCTGGGCGTAGATGTGCTGCGACGAGCGGAACACGCAGAGACGCACGACTTCGAGTTCGTGCATTTTCAGGCGTGCTTTGCGAGCGCGACGCAGTCGAGTAACTTTTTTGTCGGTCATTTGCTATGCCCTACTTCTTCTTGGCTTCTTTACGACGGACGACTTCGTCCGCGTAGCGCACACCTTTGCCTTTGTACGGCTCTGGTGGACGGAAGTCGCGGATCTCAGCAGCCACTTGACCTACCAGTTGCTTATCGATGCCCTTGATCAGGATATCGGTCTGGCTAGGAGTCTCAGCGGTGATGCCTTCCGGCAGTTCGTAATCCACTGGGTGCGAGAAGCCAAGGGCCAGGTTCAAAACCGTGCCTTTTGCTTGCGCTTTGTAACCAACACCGACCAGCTGGAGCTTACGCTCGAAGCCTTGGCTTACGCCTTGGACCATGTTGTTTACCAACGCACGCGTGGTACCAGCCATTGCGCGAGTTTGTTGATCGCCATTGCGAGCAGCGAAACGCAGCTCACCAGCTTCTTCAACGATCTCAACGGACGAATGGATATTCAGTTCAAGAGTGCCCTTGGCACCCTTCACCGAAAGCTGTTGGCCTGCGAATTTGACTTCGACACCGGCTGGCAGCTTAACGGGGTTCTTAGCGACGCGAGACATGCTTATCCCCCCTTAGAACACAGTGCAAAGAACTTCGCCGCCGACACCGGCAGCGCGCGCAGCACGATCCGTCATCACACCTTTGTTGGTGGAGACGATAGACACGCCCAGACCGCCACGAACTTTCGGCAGATCTTCAGCGGACTTGTACTGACGCAGGCCTGGACGGCTAACGCGCTTCACTTCCTCGATGACCGAACGGCCTTCGAAGTACTTCAGCTCGATGGACAGCAGTGGTTTGATCTCGCTGCTGATCTGATAACCCGCAATGTAGCCTTCGTCTTTCAGGACTTTGGCAACAGCAACCTTCAACTTGGAAGACGGCATGCTTACGACGGACTTTTCAGCCATCTGGGCATTACGGATACGAGTTAGCATGTCCGCTAACGGGTCCTGCATACTCATGGGCTAGACGCTCCTAATACAAAAAAATTAGCCTTGCGGCTACATATGTCGCTGAGAACTTCCGGGTAAAAAACACGGGCTCAGGCGAGCCGCGTATTTTAGACACACTCCGGAAATGAAACAAGCCCCAAAAGGGGCTTGTTCCAGATTCAAGGTCACCGGCGGTCAGTATCTTTCGATTCAGACCACCTGGACGCTGAAAGTACTTACCAGCTGGCTTTAACCAGACCTGGTACGTCACCACGCATTGCCGCTTCACGCAGTTTGTTACGGCCGAGGCCGAACTTGCGGTAAACGCCGTGTGGACGACCGGTCAGGCGGCAGCGGTTACGCATGCGCGAAGCGCTTGCGTCACGTGGCTGCTTCTGCAGGGCAACTGTAGCTTCCCAACGCGCTTCTGGACTTGCGTTCAGATCAACGATGATTGCTTTCAGTGCTGCACGCTTCTTGGCGTACTTGGCAACCGTGAGCTGACGCTTCAGCTCGCGGTTTTTCATGCTCATCTTGGCCATGGTCCTACTCCAATCAGTTGCGGAACGGGAATTTGAAAGCACGCAACAGGGCGCGACCTTCATCATCGTTCTTGGCAGTGGTGGTCAGGGTGATGTCCAGACCGCGGAGAGCATCGATCTTGTCGTAGTCGATTTCCGGGAAGATGATCTGCTCTTTCACGCCCATGCTGTAGTTACCACGACCATCGAAGGACTTGGCATTCAGGCCGCGGAAGTCGCGAACCCGAGGCAGGGAGATCGACAGCAGACGATCCAGGAATTCGTACATACGCTCACGGCGCAGAGTCACTTTGACGCCGATCGGCCAACCTTCACGGACTTTAAAGCCAGCGATGGATTTGCGAGCGTAGGTCACAACGACTTTCTGGCCGGTGATCTTTTCCAGGTCAGCAACAGCGTGCTCGATGACTTTTTTGTCACCGATCGCTTCGCCCAGACCCATGTTCAGGGTGATTTTGGTAACGCGCGGAACTTCCATCACGTTCCCAAGCTTAAGTTCTTCCTTAAGCTTAGGGGCGATTTCCTTCCGGTAAATCTCTTGTAGTCGTGCCATGGTCTAATCTACCTAGCAGTGTTCAAGCATCAACCGCTTTTTGGGTCGACTTGAAGACACGAATTTTCTTACCGTCTTCTACTTTGAAACCAACGCGGTCAGCCTTGTTGGTTTCGCCGTTGAAGATGGCGACGTTAGAAGCGTCCAGCGGAGCTTCTTTCTCGACGATACCGCCCTGCACGCCCGACATCGGGTTAGGCTTGGTATGACGCTTGACCAGGTTCAGACCACCGATAACCAGACGGTTATTAGCGAGAACCTTAAGCACCTTACCGCGCTTACCTTTGTCTTTGCCGGCGATCACGATGATCTCGTCGTCACGACGAATCTTTTGCATGTCGGATCTCCTTACAGCACTTCTGGGGCGAGCGAGACGATCTTCATGAACTTCTCAGTACGAAGTTCACGGGTCACTGGCCCAAAGATACGGGTGCCGATCGGCTCTTGCTTGTTGTTCAGAAGAACAGCAGCGTTGCCATCAAAGCGGATAATGGAGCCATCTGCACGACGTACGCCGTGACGAGTGCGGACTACAACAGCAGTCATCACTTGGCCTTTTTTCACTTTACCGCGAGGAATTGCTTCCTTGACGGTAACCTTGATGATGTCACCGATACCAGCGTAACGACGATGGGAGCCACCCAGCACCTTGATGCACATAACACGGCGAGCGCCGCTGTTATCGGCCACATCGAGCATGGATTGAGTCTGAATCATATAATTTCTCCGACCCCTAGTCCTTAGACTTCCACAGCGCGTTCGAGAACATCAACCAATGCCCAAGACTTGGTCTTGGCCAGCGGACGAGTTTCACGAATAGTGACTTTGTCGCCGATGTGGCACTGATTGGTTTCGTCGTGCGCGTGCAGCTTAGTCGAACGCTTAACATATTTACCGTAGATCGGGTGCTTAACGCGACGCTCGATCAAAACGGTGATGGTTTTGTCCATCTTGTCGCTGACAACACGGCCAGTCAGCGTACGGACAGTCTTTTCGGCTTCAGCCATGATCACTTACCTGCCTGCTGGTTGAGCACAGTCTTCACGCGAGCGATGTCACGCTTAACTTGCGAGAGCAGATGAGACTGCCCCAACTGGCCAGTTGCTTTCTGCATACGCAGATTGAACTGGTCGCGCAGCAGGCCGAGCAGTTGCTCGTTCAGCTGCTGTGCGGATTTTTCACGAAGTTCATTCGCTTTCATCACATCACCGTCCGTTTAACAAAGGCGGTGGCGAGCGGCAGCTTTGCAGCAGCCAGGGCAAAAGCCTCACGCGCCAGCTCTTCAGTTACACCCTCGATTTCATACAGGACTTTGCCTGGCTGAATCTGGGCTACCCAGTATTCCACGTTACCCTTACCTTTACCCATCCGAACCTCGAGAGGCTTTTTGGAGATCGGCTTGTCCGGGAATACACGGATCCAGATCTTGCCGCCACGTTTAACGTGACGGGTCAGTGCACGACGCGCTGACTCGATCTGACGAGCGGTGAGACGACCACGAGCTACAGACTTCAGCGCGAACTCGCCGAAGCTGACTTTGCTACCGCGCTGAGCCAGACCACGGTTGTGGCCTGTCATCTGCTTGCGGAACTTCGTACGCTTTGGTTGCAACATTTGGCGTACCCCTTACTTAGCAGCTTTTTTACGAGGCGCTGGTGCTTGTGGTTTCAGTTCTTCTTGGCGACCACCAATTACTTCGCCTTTGAAGATCCAAACCTTTACACCGATCACACCGTAAGTGGTGTGAGCTTCGTAGTTGGCATAGTCGATGTCGGCACGCAGGGTGTGCAGTGGCACACGACCTTCGCGATACCATTCAGTACGTGCGATTTCAGCACCGCCGAGACGACCGCTCACTTGGATTTTGATGCCTTTGGCACCAATGCGCATGGCGTTCTGTACGGCGCGCTTCATAGCGCGACGGAACATTACGCGACGCTCCAGCTGCTGAGCTACGCTCTGCGCAACCAGCATACCGTCGAGCTCCGGCTTGCGGATCTCTTCGATATTGATGTGCACAGGCACACCCATTTGCTTGGTCAGGTCCTGACGCAGTTTCTCAACATCTTCACCTTTCTTCCCGATAACGATACCTGGACGAGCGGTGTGGATGGTGATACGTGCAGTTTGCGCCGGACGATGGATATCGATACGGCTTACGGACGCGCTTTTTAGTTTGTCTTGGAGATACTCACGCACCTTCAGATCAGCGAACAAATAGTCCGCATAAGTCCGACCGTCTGCGTACCAGACGGAGGTGTGCTCCTTGACGATTCCCAGGCGAATGCCAATGGGATGTACTTTCTGACCCATCTCTTCGACTCCGTTACTTGTCAGCAACCTTGACAGTGATATGGCAAGACCGCTTGACGATGCGATCAGCACGGCCTTTGGCACGCGGCATGATGCGCTTCAGCGAACGCCCTTCGTTGACGAAAACGGTGCTGACCTTCAGGTCATCAACGTCTGCGCCTTCGTTATGCTCGGCGTTGGCTACGGCCGACTCCAGCACTTTCTTCATGATCTCGGCGGCTTTCTTACTGCTGAAAGCCAACAGGTTGAGCGCTTCGCCCACCTTCTTCCCGCGGATCTGGTCGGCGACCAAGCGGGCTTTCTGGGCGGAGATTCGAGCGCCCGACAACTTAGCGGCTACTTCCATTTCCTTACCCCTTAACGCTTGGCTTTCTTGTCTGCCACGTGCCCACGATAAGTGCGGGTACCGGCAAACTCGCCTAGTTTGTGGCCGACCATGTCTTCGTTAACGAGAACTGGGACGTGCAGACGACCGTTGTGTACAGCGATGGTCAGACCGACCATTTGTGGCAGGATCATCGAACGACGCGACCAGGTCTTAACTGGTTTGCGATCGTTCTTTTCCGCCGCCACTTCGATCTTCTTCAGTAGGTGAAGATCAATAAAAGGACCTTTTTTCAGAGAACGTGGCACTGTCGTATCCCTCTATTTACTTGCGACGACGGACGATCATTTTGTCGGTACGCTTATTACCACGAGTCTTCGCGCCCTTAGTCGGGAAGCCCCATGGCGATACCGGATGACGACCACCAGAGGTACGACCTTCACCACCACCGTGTGGGTGGTCAACCGGGTTCATGGCAACACCACGAACGGTTGGGCGAACGCCACGCCAGCGTTTGGCACCAGCTTTACCCAGCGAACGCAGGCTGTGCTCGGAGTTCGAGACTTCACCCAGGGTCGCGCGGCATTCAGCCAGCACTTTACGCATCTCACCAGAACGCAGACGCAGGGTCACGTAGACACCTTCACGAGCGATCAGCTGAGCCGAAGCACCAGCGGAACGAGCGATTTGCGCGCCTTTACCTGGCTTCAATTCGATGCCGTGTACGGTGCTACCAACTGGAATATTACGCAGTTGCAGAGCGTTGCCCGGCTTGATCGGTGCCAAGGCACCTGCGATCAGCTGGTCGCCAGCACTCACACCTTTAGGCGCGATGATGTAGCGACGCTCGCCATCTGCGTACAGCAGCAGAGCGATGTGAGCAGTACGGTTTGGATCGTATTCGATACGCTCGACAGTGGCAGCGATGCCATCTTTGTCGTTGCGACGGAAATCGACCAGACGATAATGCTGCTTATGGCCACCACCAATGTGACGAGTGGTAATACGACCATTGTTGTTACGACCACCAGTCTTCGATTTCTTCTCGAGCAGCGGTGCGTGAGGAGCGCCTTTATGCAGCTCCTGGTTGACCACCTTGACCACAAAACGGCGGCCAGGGGAAGTCGGTTTGCATTTAACGATTGCCATGATGCACCCCTTCCTTACTCAGCACTGCTGCTGAAATCGAGATCTTGGCCTGGCTGAAGGGAGATAACTGCCTTCTTCCAGTCATTACGCTTGCCCAGACCGCGAGCAGTGCGCTTGCTCTTACCCAGAACATTCAGGGTAGTAACACGCTCAACTTTCACGCTGAACAGGCTTTCGACGGCCTTCTTGATTTCCAGCTTGGTTGCGTCAGTTGCAACCTTGAAAACGAACTGGCCTTTCTTGTCAGCCAGAACCGTAGCCTTTTCGGAAACGTGCGGGCCAAGCAGAACTTTAAATACGCGTTCCTGGTTCATCCCAGCAGCTCCTCGAATTTCTTCACGGCCGACACGGTGATCAACACCTTGTCGTATGCGATCAGACTAACTGGATCGGAACCTTGCACGTCACGCACATCAACGTGTGGCAGGTTACGAGCAGCCAGGTACAGGTTCTGATCAACAGCTTCAGACACGATCAAAACGTCGGTCAGGCTCATGTTGTTCAGTTTGCCCAGCAGATCTTTGGTTTTTGGACTTTCAACAGCGAAGTCCTGAACCACGACCAGGCGATCAGTACGCACGAGTTCAGCAAGGATGGAGCGCAGTGCTGCGCGATACATCTTCTTGTTGAGCTTCTGAGAGTGATCCTGCGGACGAGCTGCGAAAGTGGTACCGCCGCCACGCCAGATTGGGCTACGGATAGTACCGGCACGAGCACGGCCAGTACCTTTCTGACGCCAAGGGCGCTTACCGCCACCACGAACGTCGGAACGGGTCTTTTGCTGCTTGCTACCTTGACGGCCGCCGGCCATGTAGGCCACGACTGCTTGGTGAACCAGCGTCTCGTTGAATTCGCCGCCAAATGTCAGTTCGGAAACTTCGATCGCTTGAGCGTCATTTACATTTAATTGCATGTCAGCTTCCCCTTAACCGCGAGCCTTGGCCGCTGGACGTACAACCAGGTTGCCGCCAGTAGCGCCAGGAACAGCACCCTTGACCAACAACAGATTGCGTTCAGCGTCGACGCGCACTACTTCGAGGGACTGCACGGTCACGCGCTCAGCGCCCATATGACCGGACATTTTTTTGCCCTTGAATACACGACCAGGAGTCTGGCACTGGCCAATAGAGCCCGGGACGCGGTGGGAAACGGAGTTACCGTGAGTGTTGTCTTGACCACGGAAATTCCAACGCTTGATCGTACCCTGGAAGCCTTTACCCTTGGACTGACCGGTTACATCAACCAGTTGACCAGCGGCGAAGATTTCAGCGTTGATCAGATCGCCAGCCTGGTAGTCGCCTTCTTCAAGACGGAACTCCATGACAGTACGACCAGCTGCAACGTTTGCTTTAGCGAAGTGACCTGCTTGAGCAGCAGTCACACGCGAAGCGCGACGCTCGCCGACAGTGACTTGCACTGCACGATAGCCATCGGTTTCTTCAGTTTTGAACTGGGTGACGCGATTCGGCTCGATCTCAATGACCGTAACCGGAATGGAGACACCTTCTTCGGTGAAAATACGGGTCATACCGCATTTACGACCGACTACACCAATAGTCATGTTGTAAACCTCATGAGTGTACGGGGCTTTCACCCGCTATGGCCGCCCATTTCAGAGCGTTACACGACTAAGACCCAAGTCTTAGCCGAGGCTGATCTGTACTTCCACACCGGCCGCCAGATCGAGCTTCATAAGAGCATCAACGGTTTTATCCGTTGGCTGGACGATGTCCAGTACGCGCTTATGAGTACGGATCTCGTACTGGTCACGCGCGTCTTTGTTGACGTGCGGGGAGACCAGAACGGTGAACCGCTCTTTACGGGTAGGCAGTGGAATTGGACCACGCACTTGAGCACCAGTACGTTTCGCGGTTTCCACGATTTCCTGGGTGGATTGGTCGATCAGGCGATGGTCAAAAGCCTTCAACCTGATACGGATTTGCTGATTTTGCATTGGATTTCAGACTCCGGCTGCTATTCCCAGCGAGCGCAATACGCCCGTTAAAAGGAGGCGCAATTCTATAGACGCCCTAGATAGGTGTCAACCCAATAAAAAAGCCCCCGCTGAGCGGGGGCTTTTCAAAGCATCGAAACTATCTCAGAAGAGACGCTTACTCGATGATTTTAGCTACAACACCAGCACCAACGGTACGGCCGCCTTCACGGATAGCGAAGCGCAGACCGTCTTCCATTGCGATGGTCTTGATCAGGGTAACTTCCATTTGGATGTTATCGCCTGGCATTACCATTTCAACGCCTTCTGGCAGCTGGCAGTTACCAGTCACGTCAGTAGTACGGAAGTAGAACTGTGGACGGTAGCCTTTGAAGAACGGAGTGTGACGACCGCCTTCTTCCTTGCTCAGAACGTAAACTTCTGCGGTGAACTTGGTGTGCGGCTTAACCGAACCTGGCTTAACCAGAACCTGGCCACGCTCAACGTCGTCACGCTTGGTACCACGCAGCAGAACGCCGCAGTTCTCGCCAGCACGACCTTCGTCGAGCAGCTTGCGGAACATTTCAACACCAGTGCAGACAGTGTTGGTAGTGTCACGCAGACCAACGATTTCCAGCGCATCTTGAACGCGAACGATACCGCGCTCGATACGACCAGTCACAACAGTACCACGACCGGAGATCGAGAATACGTCTTCGATTGGCATCAGGAACGGCTTGTCAGTCAGACGAACTGGTTCTGGGATGTAGCTGTCCAGGGTTTCAACCAGTTTACGAACGGCAGTGGTGCCCATTTCGTTATCGTCTTTGCCTTCCAGCGCCATACGAGCAGAACCGATGATGATCGGAGTGTCGTCGCCTGGGAAGTCGTAAGTGCTCAGCAGATCGCGCACTTCCATCTCAACCAGTTCCAGCAGCTCAGCGTCGTCTACCAGGTCAGCCTTGTTCAGGAAAACCACGATGTACGGAACGCCTACCTGACGGGACAGCAGGATGTGCTCACGGGTTTGTGGCATCGGACCATCAGCGGCCGAGCAAACCAGGATCGCGCCGTCCATCTGGGCAGCACCAGTGATCATGTTCTTCACATAGTCAGCGTGACCTGGGCAGTCAACGTGAGCGTAGTGACGGATCTTCGAGTTGTACTCGACGTGCGCGGTGTTGATGGTGATACCACGAGCTTTTTCTTCTGGAGCGCTGTCGATTTTATCGAAATCAACGACTGCAGAACCGAAAACCTCGGAGCAGACGCGAGTCAGAGCTGCGGTCAGAGTGGTTTTACCGTGGTCAACGTGACCGATAGTGCCAACGTTGACGTGCGGTAGGGAACGATCAAATTTTTCTTTAGCCACGACAATTAACTCCTTGCCTAAAGGACTGAATCAGCCTTGTTTTTTGGATACAGTTTCAGCGATGTGCGCCGGAGCTGTGTTGTATTTTTTGAATTCCATAGAGTAGCTTGCGCGACCCTGGGACATGGAGCGAACGTCGGTCGCATAACCGAACATCTCACCCAACGGAACCTCGGCGCGAATCACTTTGCCGGAAACCGTGTCTTCCATACCCAAGATCATGCCGCGACGACGGTTAAGGTCGCCCATGACATCACCCATATAGTCTTCAGGTGTAACAACTTCTACCGCCATGATTGGCTCAAGCAACTCACCACCGCCCTTCTGGGCCAGTTGCTTGGTTGCCATGGAAGCAGCCACCTTAAACGCCATCTCGTTGGAGTCGACGTCGTGGTAAGAACCGTCAAAAACGGTTGCTTTCAGGCCGATCAGCGGATAGCCGGCAACAACACCGTTCTTCATCTGCTCTTCGATACCCTTCTGGATAGCAGGGATGTATTCCTTAGGAACAACACCACCCACTACTTCGTTCACGAATTGCAGACCTTCCTGACCTTCGTCAGCAGGAGCAAAACGGATCCAGCAGTGACCGAACTGACCACGACCGCCGGACTGACGAACGAACTTGCCTTCGATTTCACAGTTTTTCGTGATGCGCTCACGATAGGAAACCTGAGGCTTACCGATGTTGGCTTCGACGTTGAACTCACGGCGCATCCGGTCAACCAGGATGTCCAGGTGCAACTCGCCCATGCCAGAGATGATCGTTTGACCAGTCTCTTCATCAGTTTTGACGCGGAAAGATGGATCTTCCTGAGCAAGCTTGCCCAGAGCGATACCCATTTTTTCCTGGTCATCCTTGGTCTTAGGCTCTACGGCAACCGAAATAACCGGCTCCGGGAAGTCCATGCGAACCAGGATGATTGGCTTGGCAGCGTCGCACAAAGTCTCACCAGTGGTGACGTCCTTCATGCCGATCAAGGCCGCGATGTCACCAGCGCGCACTTCCTTGATCTCTTCACGGGCGTTTGCGTGCATTTGCACCATACGACCCACACGCTCTTTCTTGCCTTTGACCGAGTTGATCACGCCGTCGCCGGAGGCCAACACGCCCGAGTAAACGCGGACGAAGGTCAGAGTACCCACAAATGGGTCGGTAGCGATCTTGAACGCCAGAGCCGAGAACGGCTCGCTGTCGTCAGCATGACGCTCCATCTCTTCTTCCTCATTATCAGGGTTGGTACCCTTGATAGCAGGAATGTCGGTAGGAGCAGGCAGGTAGTCGATCACGGCGTCGAGAACCAGGGGAACACCCTTGTTCTTGAAGGAAGAACCGCAAACAGCCAAGACGATCTCACCAGCGATAGTACGCTGACGCAGAGCGGCCTTGATTTCCACGTTGGTGAGCTCTTCACCTTCGAGGTACTTGTTCATCAGCTCTTCGCTGGCTTCGGCGGCAGCCTCAACCATGTTGTTGCGCCACTCGTCAGCCAGTTCCTGCAATTCTGCAGGGATAGGCTTGCGAACAGGAACCATACCCTTGTCAGCGTCATTCCAGTAGACCGCTTCCATGTTGATCAGATCGATCTGACCCTGGAAGTTGTCTTCGGAACCGATAGCCAATTGGATTGGCACCGGAGTGTGACCCAGACGCTGCTTGATCTGACCGATCACGCGCAGGAAGTTGGCACCAGCACGGTCCATCTTGTTTACATAAACAAGACGTGGAACGCCGTATTTGTTGGCTTGACGCCATACGGTTTCCGACTGAGGCTCGACACCCGAGGTACCGCAGAACACAACGACAGCGCCGTCGAGTACGCGCAGGGAACGTTCAACTTCAATAGTGAAGTCTACGTGGCCTGGGGTATCGATAACGTTGAAGCGGTGCTCATCTTTGTACTGCTTCTCGGAACCTTTCCAGAAGGCGGTAATAGCAGCAGAAGTAATGGTAATACCACGCTCCTGCTCCTGAACCATCCAGTCTGTGGTCGCGGCGCCATCATGCACCTCGCCCATTTTGTGACTTTTGCCGGTGTAAAACAGTACGCGCTCGGTGGTGGTGGTTTTACCAGCATCCACGTGAGCAACGATACCGATGTTACGGTAGCGGCTAATCGGAGTAGTACGAGCCATAAAGCCCTCGCAAAATTAGTGAAGCTAAGATTAGAAGCGGTAGTGCGAGAAAGCTTTGTTAGCTTCAGCCATACGGTGCACGTCTTCACGCTTCTTAACAGCAGCACCTTTACCTTCAGCAGCGTCCAACAGTTCGCCGGCCAAACGCAGAGCCATAGACTTCTCGCCGCGCTTACGGGCGAAGTCTACCAACCAGCGCATTGCCAGAGCGTTACGACGGGACGGACGAACTTCGACCGGAACCTGGTAAGTAGCACCGCCTACACGGCGCGACTTCACTTCGACCAGCGGAGCGATGGCGTCGAGAGCTTTCTCGAAGATTTCCAGGGGGTCGCTGTTCTTGCGTTCTTTAACCTTTTCCAGCGCGCCATAAACGATACGCTCGGCAACGGCTTTCTTGCCGCTTTCCATCACGTGGTTCATGAACTTGGCCAGAATTTGGCTTCCGTATTTTGGATCGTCAAGCACTTCGCGCTTGGCTGCTACGCGTCTTCTTGGCATGGATAAGCCCTCAAACGGTCTTCAGGTTCGCTCGGAATCGGTGCCCTTTCGGGACGCCTCCGACCTTACTCTTATCGACTCAGAAAATAAGATGATTCAGTTTTACAAAAAGCCGCTACTACTTAGGCTTCTTGGTACCGTACTTCGAACGACCCTGGTTACGACCTTTAACGCCGGAAGTATCCAAGGAGCCGCGTACGGTGTGATAACGAACACCTGGCAAGTCTTTTACACGACCGCCGCGGATCAGTACCACGCTGTGCTCTTGCAGGTTGTGGCCTTCACCGCCGATGTACGAGGAAACCTCGAAACCGTTGGTCAGGCGCACACGGCATACTTTACGCAGTGCCGAGTTAGGTTTTTTCGGCGTGGTGGTATACACACGGGTGCATACGCCACGACGTTGCGGGCAGTTCTGCAGCGCAGGCACGTCGGATTTCTCGACGATACGCTTACGCGGCTGACGTACCAGCTGGTTGATAGTTGCCATCTACTAGCTCCACTGTTGTCTTGCGACGCTATTGTCTTGCAAGAAAAGCAAAATGGCAGGAACGAATTCCCGCCAAATTTAGGGGTACAAGAGTCTAAAGAGGATCTTGCCCCCAGTCAAGGCAAGGCCCCGACCTCCCCTCCCGTCGAACCCGGGCAAAACTGCCTTGATCCGACGAATGGGGCTGCCAGGGCCCAGACTTATTTACCGCAGAACTCAGTTACCGCTTGAGTTCAGTGCTTCGGTCAGTGCAGCTTCCACTTCACTGGCGCTTACGCGCAACGGCTTGTCAGCATCACGGCGACGCTTACGCTCGCTGTGGTAAGCCAAACCGGTACCAGCCGGGATCAGACGACCCACGACCACGTTCTCTTTCAGGCCGCGCAGGTAATCGCGCTTGCCGGTTACCGCTGCTTCGGTCAGTACGCGAGTGGTCTCCTGGAAGGAGGCCGCCGAGATGAACGACTCAGTGGACAACGACGCCTTGGTGATACCCAGCAGTACGCGAGTGAACTTGGAAACGAATTTCTCGTCGCCAGCCAGACGCTCGTTTTCCACCAGCACGTGAGTCAGTTCCATCTGGTCGCCCTTGATGAAACTGGAATCGCCGGATTCAGCGATCTCAACTTTACGCAGCATCTGACGCAGGATGGTCTCGATGTGCTTATCGTTGATCTTCACGCCTTGCAGGCGGTAAACGTCCTGGATCTCGTTGACGATGTACTTGGCCAGCGCACTCACACCCAGCAGACGCAGGATGTCGTGTGGATCGCTCGGGCCGTCGGAGATCACTTCGCCGCGGTTTACCTGTTCGCCTTCGAACACGTTCAGGTGACGCCACTTTGGAATCAGCTCTTCGTACGGATCGGTACCGTCGTTCGGGGTAATGACCAGGCGGCGCTTGCCCTTGGTTTCTTTACCGAACGCGATGGTGCCGCTGACTTCTGCAAGGATCGACGCTTCTTTCGGACGACGAGCTTCGAACAAGTCGGCAACACGCGGCAGACCACCGGTGATGTCACGGGTCTTCGAAGTCTCTTGCGGGATACGTGCGATAACATCACCGATCGCGATCTTCGCACCATCCGCTACACCGACCAGGGCGTTGGCTGGCAGGAAGTACTGAGCGATTACGTCAGTGCCTGGCAGCAAAAGATCCTTGCCGTTGTCGTCGACCATCTTCACAGCAGGACGGATGTCCTTACCGGCAGCTGGACGATCTTTCGCGTCGAGTACTTCAATGTTGGTCATACCGGTCAATTCGTCAGTCTGACGCTTGATCGTGATGCCTTCTTCCATGCCCACGTAGGTCACGGTACCTTTCATTTCGGTAACGATTGGGTGAGTGTGCGGATCCCACTTGGCCACGATTGCGCCAGCGTCGACCTTGTCACCCTCTTTAACCGAAATCACAGCACCGTACGGCAGCTTGTAGCGCTCACGCTCACGACCATAGTCATCAGCGATTGCCAGCTCACCGGAACGGGACACAGCAACCAGGTGACCATCCACTCGCTCAACGTGCTTCAGGTTGTGCAGGCGGACAGTACCGCCATTCTTCACCTGAACGCTGTCGGCTGCGGAGGTCCGGCTTGCCGCACCACCGATGTGGAACGTACGCATGGTCAGCTGGGTACCCGGCTCACCGATGGACTGGGCGGCAATAACGCCGACCGCTTCACCGATGTTCACCTGGTGGCCACGAGCCAAGTCACGACCGTAGCACTTGGCGCAAATGCCGTAGCGGGTTTCGCAGCTGATCGGCGAGCGAACGATCACTTCGTCGATGCTGTTGAGTTCGATGAACTCGACCCACTTCTCGTCAACCAGAGTGCCGGCAGGAACGATAACTTCCTCGGTACCTGGCTTGAATACGTCACGGGCAATAACACGACCCAGTACGCGCTCACCCAGCGGCTCTACAACGTCACCGCCTTCAATGTGCGGAGTCATCAGCAGGCCGTGCTCGGTGCCGCAGTCGATCTCGGTGACAACCAGATCTTGCGCAACGTCTACCAGACGACGCGTCAGGTAACCGGAGTTAGCGGTTTTCAACGCGGTATCCGCCAGACCTTTCCGAGCACCGTGAGTAGAGATGAAGTACTGGAGTACGCTCAAACCTTCACGGAAGTTCGCAGTAATCGGCGTTTCGATGATGGAGCCGTCCGGCTTGGCCATCAGGCCACGCATACCGGCGAGCTGACGGATCTGCGCAGCAGAACCCCGTGCGCCCGAGTCGGCCATCATGTACATCGAGTTGAAGGACTCTTGGTCAACTTCTTCGCCGTGACGGTCGATGACCTTCTCTTTCGAGAGGTTGGCCATCATCGCCTTGGACACTTCATCGTTGGCCTTGGACCAAAGGTCGATCACTTTGTTGTACTTCTCGCCCTGTGTTACCAGGCCCGAGGCGTACTGGCTTTCGATCTCTTTCACTTCATCAGTAGCTGCACTGATGATGCGGGCTTTTTCATCAGGGATAACGAAGTCGTTAACACCGATGGAAACGCCGGAAATGGTCGAATAGGCAAAACCGGTGTACATCAACTGGTCAGCGAAGATCACGGTCTCTTTCAGACCAACTACGCGATAGCATTGGTTGATCAGCTTGGAGATCGCCTTTTTCTTCATCGGCAGGTTGACGACGTCGTACGACAGGCCTTTTGGCACAACCTGGTACAACAGCGCACGGCCTACGGTGGTGTCGACAATACGGGTGCCGCTCACGCTGCCGCCATCACGGTCGTTGACCGTTTCGTTGATGCGCACCTTGACCTTGGCGTGCAGTGCGGCTTCGCCGGCACGGAACACACGGTCAACTTCCTGCAGGTCAGCGAACACACGACCTTCGCCTTTGGCGTTGATCGCCTCACGGGTCATGTAGTACAGACCCAATACAACGTCCTGCGACGGAACGATGATTGGCTCACCGTTGGCTGGCGACAGAATGTTGTTGGTCGACATCATCAACGCACGCGCTTCCAACTGGGCTTCCAGTGTCAGCGGTACGTGCACGGCCATTTGGTCGCCGTCGAAGTCGGCGTTGTACGCAGCACAGACCAGAGGGTGCAGCTGGATAGCCTTACCTTCGATCAGTACCGGTTCAAACGCCTGGATACCCAGACGGTGAAGGGTCGGTGCACGGTTGAGGAGAACCGGGTGTTCGCGAATCACTTCAGCGAGAACGTCCCAAACCTCTGGCAGCTCGCGCTCGACCATTTTCTTGGCCGCTTTGATGGTGGTCGCGAGACCGCGCATTTCCAGCTTGCCGAAGATGAATGGCTTGAACAGTTCAAGTGCCATCTTCTTAGGCAGACCGCACTGGTGCAGACGCAGGGTCGGGCCTACGGTAATTACCGAACGACCAGAGTAGTCAACACGCTTACCGAGCAAGTTCTGACGGAAACGACCTTGCTTACCCTTGATCATGTCAGCCAAGGATTTCAGAGGACGCTTGTTGGAACCGGTGATAGCGCGGCCACGACGACCGTTGTCGAGCAGGGCATCGACAGCTTCCTGCAACATACGCTTTTCGTTGCGCACGATGATGTCCGGAGCGGACAGATCGAGCAGGCGCTTCAAGCGGTTGTTACGGTTGATCACACGGCGGTACAGGTCGTTGAGGTCGGAAGTCGCGAAACGACCACCATCCAACGGCACCAGCGGACGCAGATCTGGCGGCAGAACCGGCAAAACGGTCAGCACCATCCACTCTGGCAGGTTGCCGGAACCCTGGAAGGCTTCCATCAACTTCAGACGCTTGGACAGCTTCTTGATCTTGGTTTCGGAGTTGGTTTGCGGAATTTCTTCGCGCAGACGACCAATCTCGTGCTCCAGGTCGATAGCGTGCAGCAGTTCGCGGACAGCTTCGGCACCCATGCGGGCATCGAAATCATCACCGAACTCTTCCAACGCCTCGAAGTACTGCTCGTCGTTCAGCAGCTGACCTTTTTCAAGGGTAGTCATGCCTGGATCGATAACGACATAGCTCTCGAAGTAGAGAACGCGTTCGATATCACGCAGGGTCATGTCCATCAGCAAGCCGATACGGGACGGCAGCGATTTCAGGAACCAGATATGGGCAACCGGCGAAGCCAGCTCGATGTGCGCCATGCGCTCACGACGAACCTTGGCCAGCGCAACTTCAACGCCACACTTCTCGCAGATCACACCACGGTGCTTCAAGCGCTTGTACTTACCGCACAGGCACTCGTAATCCTTTACCGGGCCAAAGATCTTGGCGCAGAACAGGCCGTCACGCTCAGGTTTGAACGTACGGTAGTTGATGGTTTCCGGCTTTTTAACTTCACCGAACGACCACGAACGGATCATCTCAGGCGATGCCAATCCAATACGGATGGCGTCGAACTCTTCGACTTGACCCTGGTTTTTCAGCAAATTCAGTAGGTCTTTCAAGGCCTTTCCTCCTGGCGGAGCAGAGAGCGGGCTAAACAGCCCCGCTCTCGATTCGCGTCACGTGTTATTCGGTTTCCAGATCGATATCGATGCCGAGGGAACGAATTTCTTTGATCAACACGTTGAAGGACTCGGGCATGCCCGGCTCCATACGGTGATCGCCATCCACGATGTTTTTGTACATCTTGGTACGACCGTTCACATCGTCCGACTTCACTGTGAGCATTTCTTGCAGAGTGTAAGCAGCACCGTATGCTTCCAGTGCCCAGACCTCCATCTCCCCGAAACGCTGACCACCGAACTGAGCCTTACCACCCAGCGGCTGCTGGGTAACCAGGCTGTACGAACCGGTAGAACGAGCGTGCATCTTGTCGTCTACCAAGTGGTTCAGCTTCAGCATGTACATGTAGCCAACAGTAACCGGGCGCTCGAACTTATTGCCGGTACGGCCGTCGAACAGCTGCATCTGGCCGCTTTCTGGCAGGTCTGCCAGTTTCAGCATGGCCTTGATTTCGCTTTCCTTGGCACCGTCGAACACCGGGGTAGCCATTGGAACGCCACCGCGCAGGTTCTTCGCCAGATCCAGGATTTCCTGGTCGGAGAAGGTATCCAGCTCTTCCTTACGACCGCCGATCTCGTTGTAGATCTCGTGCAGGAACTTACGCAGGTCAGCAACCTTGCGCTGCTCTTCGATCATACGATTGATCTTCTCGCCCAGACCTTTGGCCGCGAGGCCAAGGTGGGTTTCAAGGATCTGACCAACGTTCATACGCGAAGGTACGCCCAACGGGTTGAGGACGACGTCGACCGGGGTGCCATTGGCATCGTGCGGCATGTCTTCAACCGGCATGATCACGGAGACCACACCTTTGTTACCGTGACGACCGGCCATCTTGTCGCCCGGCTGGATGCGGCGACGGATTGCCAGGTAAACCTTGACGATTTTCAGCACGCCTGGAGCCAGGTCATCGCCCTGCTGCAGTTTGCGCTTCTTGTCTTCGAACTTGTCGTCCAGCAGACGGCGACGATCAACGATATAGGCCTGGGCCTTCTCGAGCTGCTCATTAAGAGCATCTTCAGCCATGCGCAGTTTGAACCACTGGCCGTGCTCAAGACCGTCGAGGATTTCGTCGGTGATGTCCTGACCTTTCTTCAGACCTGCGCCGCCTTCAGCCTTGTGGCCTACCAGGGCGGAACGCAGACGTTCGAAGGTCGCGCCCTCAACGATACGGAACTCTTCGTTGAGGTCCTTGCGGATCTCGTCGAGCTGGGTCTTCTCGATGGACAGTGCACGAGCATCACGCTCGACGCCGTCACGGGTGAAGACCTGTACGTCGATGACAGTACCCTTGGTACCGGTAGGTACACGCAGGGAAGTGTCTTTAACGTCGCTGGCTTTTTCACCGAAGATGGCACGCAGCAGCTTCTCTTCCGGAGTCAGTTGGGTCTCGCCTTTCGGAGTGACCTTACCAACCAGGATGTCGCCCGCACCCACCTCAGCACCTACGTAAACGATACCGGCTTCGTCCAGCTTGTTCAGTGCAGCTTCACCCACGTTCGGGATGTCTGCAGTGATTTCCTCTGGCCCAAGCTTGGTGTCACGCGCCACACAGGTCAGTTCCTGAATGTGGATCGTGGTGAAGCGATCTTCTTGAACCACACGCTCGGACAGGCAGATGGAGTCTTCGAAGTTGAAGCCGTTCCATGCCATGAACGCGATGCGCATGTTCTGACCCAGAGCCAATTCACCCATATCGGTGGACGGACCGTCAGCCATGATGTCGCTACGCTGAACGCGATCACCCTTGCGCACCAGCGGACGCTGGTTGATGCAAGTGTTCTGGTTCGAGCGGGTGTATTTGGTCAGGTTGTAGATGTCGACACCGGCTTCACCGGTTTCAACTTCGTCATCAGCAACACGAACCACGATACGGCTGGCATCAACGGAATCGATCACGCCGCCACGACGAGCCACGACGCAAACGCCGGAGTCACGGGCTACGTTACGCTCCATGCCGGTACCTACCAGCGGCTTGTCGGCACGCAGGGTCGGTACAGCTTGACGCTGCATGTTGGAACCCATCAACGCACGGTTGGCGTCATCGTGTTCCAGGAACGGGATCAGCGACGCTGCGACCGAAACTACCTGCTTCGGCGATACGTCCATCAAGGTGACGTCTTCCGGCGCCTTGACGGTGAACTCGTTCAGGTGACGAACAGCTACCAGCTCGTCGATCAGGACCTTCTTGTCGTTCATCGTGGCCGAAGCCTGAGCGATCACGTGATCAGCTTCTTCGATGGCGGACAGGAACACGATCTCGTCGGTAACCAGGGCGTCTTTCACCACACGGTACGGGCTCTCAAGGAAGCCGTACTGGTTGGTGCGCGCATAGGCGGCCAGGGAGTTGATCAGACCGATGTTCGGGCCTTCCGGCGTTTCGATTGGGCATACACGACCGTAGTGAGTCGGGTGTACGTCACGCACTTCAAAGCCAGCACGCTCACGGGTCAGACCGCCCGGGCCCAGTGCGGAAACACGGCGCTTGTGGGTGATCTCGGAAAGCGGGTTGTTCTGGTCCATGAACTGCGAGAGCTGGCTGGAACCGAAGAACTCTTTCACCGCCGCAGCCACTGGCTTGGCGTTGATCAGGTCTTGCGGCATCAGGCCTTCGCTTTCAGCCATCGACAGACGCTCTTTGACCGCACGCTCAACACGCACAAGGCCAACGCGGAACTGGTTCTCGGCCATTTCGCCTACGCAGCGAACACGACGGTTACCCAGGTGGTCGATGTCATCGACGATGCCTTTGCCGTTACGGATGTCGACCAGAGTCTTCAGGACCGCAACGATGTCTTCCTTGCACAGCACACCCGAACCTTCGATCTCGGTGCGACCGATACGACGGTTGAACTTCATCCGGCCGACCGCAGACAGGTCGTAGCGCTCAGGGCTGAAGAACAGGTTGTTGAACAGGGTTTCTGCAGCGTCTTTGGTTGGTGGCTCGCCAGGACGCATCATGCGATAGATTTCTACCAGCGCTTCCAATTGGTTGCTGGTGGAGTCGATCTTCAGGGTGTCGGAGACGAACGGACCGCAGTCGATATCGTTGGTGTACAGGGTCTCGATGCGAACAACCTGCGCCTTGGCGATTTTGGCCAGGATCTCGGTGTTCAGCTCGGTGTTGCACTCAGCCAGGATTTCGCCTGTAGCCGGGTGAACGATGACCTTCGCGGTAGTACGGCCCAGGACATAGTCCAGGGGAACTTCCAGCTCTTTGATACCCGCTTTTTCGATCTGGTTGATGTGGCGCGCAGTGATACGACGGCCAGCCTCAACGATGACCTTGCCCTTTTCATCCTGAATGTCCAGGACAGCAATTTCACCACGCAGACGCGAAGCGATCAGCTCCAGCTTGAGGGTTTCATCCTTCAGGCTGAATACGTTGGTGGTGTAGAACGCATCCAGGACTTGCTCAGTGGTGTAGCCGAGCGCGCGCAGCAGTACCGAGGCCGGCAGCTTGCGACGACGGTCGATACGCACGAACACGCAGTCTTTCGGATCGAACTCGAAGTCCAACCACGAACCGCGGTACGGAATGATCCGCGCGGAGTACAGGAGCTTGCCGGAGCTGTGCGTCTTGCCGCGGTCGTGGTCGAAGAACACGCCCGGGGAACGGTGCAGCTGGGAAACGATAACGCGCTCGGTACCGTTGATAACGAAGGTACCGTTCTCAGTCATCAATGGGATTTCGCCCATGTAGACTTCTTGCTCTTTGATGTCCTTGATCGCTTTGTTCGACGACTCTTTGTCGAAAATGATCAGACGGACTTTTACCCGCAAAGGTACGGCGTACGTAACACCGCGCAACACGCATTCTTTGACATCAAATGCCGGTTCGCCCAGGCGATAACCGACGTACTCCAGCGCAGCATTGCCGGAGTAGCTGATGATCGGGAAAACGGATTTGAAGGCCGCATGCAGGCCCACGTCGCGGAACTGATCTTTGGTCGCTCCCGCCTGCAAGAATTCACGATACGAATCCAGCTGGATAGCCAGAAGGTACGGGACATCCATGACGTCCGGCAACTTGCTAAAGTCCTTGCGGATACGTTTTTTCTCAGTATATGAGTAAGCCATCAGCGTTCCCCAGCTTGGTCACCTGCTTGTTTGGCCCTCCCGACGGGAGCAGCCAGAAAATCTTGCAAACCCCATGGTTTGCACCACCGCATCGGGTGGCTACAGCGCGTTAATGGCGGCGACCGAGTCGACAGCCAAGAACGGAAAAAGGCCGGTGGCAAGAGCCACCAGCCATCAGCCTTCAGCTTAACGCTTGGGCTGGAGACGCAAGGTCGATGCTTACTTCAGCTCGACTTTAGCGCCTGCTTCTTCCAGAGTAGCTTTGGCTTTGTCAGCTGCTTCTTTGGCAACAGCTTCCAGAACCATGGCAGGAGCGCCGTCAACTACAGCCTTGGCTTCTTTCAGGCCCAGACCGGTCAGTTCACGTACTGCCTTGATCACGTTTACTTTCTTCTCGCCAGCTTCGGTCAGCATGACGTTGAATTCGGTTTGCTCTTCAACAACGGCAGCAGCAGCAGCTGGGCCAGCGGAAGCAGCGGCAGCGGAAACGCCGAATTTTTCTTCGAAAGCTTTGATCAGCTCAACAACCTGCAGAACCGACATTTCAGCTACGGCGTTGAGGATATCGTCTTGGGAGATAGACATTGCTGTATTTCCTGAATTGGGGGACGGCCTACGCGGCCATCGAAATAAACAAAAATACGCGAGAGAAGTTGCTCAGCCTTAGGCTGCGGCAGCTTCTTTTTGCTCGCGAACTGCAGCCAGAGTACGAGCCAGCTTGCTGGTAGCGCCTTGAATCACGCTCATCAGCTGCGAAATGGCTTCGTTGCGGGTCGGCAGTGTTGCCAGTACGTCGATTTGGTTAGCTGCGAGGAACTTGCCCTCGAACGCAGCTGCCTTGATCTCGAACTTATCCTGACTCTTAGCGAACTCTTTGAACAAACGGGCAGCAGCGCCTGGATGATCCTTGGAGAAGGCAATCAGAGTCGGGCCAGTGAACACGTCGTTGAGGACACTGTATTCAGTGTCAGCAACGGCGCGCTTGAGCAGGGTGTTACGTACAACACGTACGTATACGCCAGCTTCACGAGCCTCTTTACGGAGTCCGGTCATAGCGCCTACTGTCACACCACGGGCATCAGCCACGACAGCGGACAGAGCAGCTTTGGCAGCCTCGTTGACTTCAGCGACGATGGCCTTCTTGTCTTCGAGATTAATTGCCACGGGTTTAACTCCTGCTTGTTACCGTTTCATCTGGCCGGAGCCGGATGTCGTTTTGGTGTCTGATTCGGTAAGGAACCGGGAGCACCATCTGCGTAGGCTTGTTGGTTTAAGACTTGCGTCGCCTACGGTCTTGGATAGCCCCCGCCAGGCAGGGACCCCAATCTTTCAATTGGCGCAATCGCTTGCGCCAACTTGTGTCTTATACGTCCAGCGAGCCTTGGTCGATGACCAGGCCTGGGCCCATGGTGGTGCTCAGGGTAACGCGCTTGACGTAGATACCTTTCGAGGAAGCTGGCTTGATACGCTTCAGATCGGCGATCAGGGCTTCAACGTTCTCCTTCAGCTTGACGGCGTCGAAGCCGACCTTGCCAACGGAGGTGTGAATGATGCCGTTTTTGTCGGTACGATAACGAACCTGACCAGCCTTGGCGTTTTTAACCGCGGTAGCTACGTCTGGCGTTACGGTGCCAACCTTAGGGTTAGGCATCAGGCCACGCGGGCCCAGGATCTGACCCAACTGGCCTACAACACGCATTGCGTCCGGGGAAGCAATAACTACGTCGTAGTTCAGGTCGCCGCCTTTCATTTCGGCAGCCAGGTCGTCCATACCAACGCGGTCAGCGCCGGCGGCCAGAGCAGCTTCAGCTGCCGGGCCTTGAGTGAAGACAGCTACACGAACAGTCTTACCAGTACCGTGTGGCAGCACAGTAGCGCTACGAACGACCTGGTCAGATTTACGTGGGTCAACACCCAGGTTTACAGCAACGTCAACGGACTCGCTGAACTTGACAGTCGACAGCTCGGTCAGCAGAGCAGCAGCGTCTACAAAATTGTAGGACTTGCCCGCTTCGATTTTGCCGGCGATAGCCTTTTGGCGCTTGGTCAGCTTAGCCATTACACACCCTCCACGTTAAGGCCCATGCTACGAGCAGAACCGGCGATGGTACGCACGGCTGCATCCATATCAGCTGCAGTCAGATCCGCGTTTTTGGTTTTCGCGATTTCTTCCAGCTGAGCACGAGTTACGGTGCCAACCTTAACGGTGTTAGGACGAGCGGAACCGCTAGTCAGACCAGCAGCCTTCTTCAGCAGAACCGAAGCCGGGGTCGACTTGGTTTCGAAAGTGAAGCTACGGTCGCTGTATACAGTGATGATCACTGGAGTCGGCAGACCTGGCTCAAGACCCTGAGTACGGGCGTTGAAAGCCTTGCAGAATTCCATGATGTTCACGCCGTGCTGACCCAGGGCTGGACCAACAGGTGGGCTTGGGTTGGCCTGAGCGGCCTTCACTTGCAGCTTGATGTAAGCGGTAATCTTCTTGGCCATGAGGCACTCCAATTACGGGTTCAAGCGCCTCGAAAGGCTCCCCGGTTACTTGCGCGTTTATCCCAGTGACGACAAAACCCCACAGCCTAAGGCTGCGGGGTTGGGATGCTTACTCAGCTAGACCTTCTCGACCTGGCTGAATTCCAACTCTACCGGAGTAGAGCGACCGAAAATGAGCACCGCGACCTGGATCCGGCTCTTTTCGTAGTTAACCTCTTCGACGGTCCCGTTGAAATCAGCAAACGGACCATCTGTGACACGAACAACCTCACCCGGCTCGAACAACGTCTTCGGCTTGGGCTTGTCGCTACCGTCGGCGACACGACGCAGAATTGCTTCTGCCTCTTTGTCAGTGATCGGAGCAGGCTTATCAGCCGTACCGCCGATAAAACCCATAACACGAGGAGTGTCCTTGACCAAGTGCCAAGTACCTTCGTTCATGTCCATCTGTACCAGCACGTAGCCAGGAAAGAACTTGCGCTCACTCTTGCGCTTCTGACCATTCCGCATTTCAACCACTTCTTCAGTGGGAACCAGAATTTCGCCGAAGCCATCTTCCATGCCTGCCAGCTTTACGCGCTCCAGCAAAGAGCGCATAACATGCTTCTCGTAACCCGAGTAAGCATGCACAACGTACCAACGCTTAGCCACGGGACACCCTTAGCCAACAATCAAGGAAACAAGCCAGCCGAGCAGGGAATCAAGCCCCCACAACAGCAACGCCATAACCAGAACAACAGCCACAACAATCAACGTGGTCTGCGTGGTTTCTTGGCGAGTTGGCCAAACGACTTTACGAATTTCGGTGCGAGCTTCCTTCACCAGGACCGCGAAAGACTTGCCTTTGGCAGTCTGCAGGCCTACAAAGGCAGCTACAGCAGCAAGGGCGAGCAAAACGAGAACGCGGTACAGGATCGGCGAAGCAGAATAGTACTGGTTGCCAACAACGCCCACGACCACCAAAGCGACTACAGCGAGCCACTTGACGAGATCGAAACGAGAGCTTTGAGCTTCAGCCTTAGGAGTCATCTATGAAGATCCTGTGAAAAGAAAGCCAGACACACCACGTGAATCTGGCAGGTCAGGAGGGAATCGAACCCCCAACCTACGGTTTTGGAGACCGTCGCTCTGCCAATTGAGCTACTGACCTAAAACAAAATCAGGCCGACCATTATGCAGACCCGAAAAAGACTTTACAACAACCAACCCCCAAAGACTTGAAATCACTCAACAACAAGCGATCTGAACACCATCAAGCCGAGCCAGCCGTTAAAACAAAGGCAGATATTTTCATATCTGCCTTGTTATATGGAGCTCTTGAGCGGATTTGAACCGCTGACCTCACCCTTACCAAGGGTGTGCTCTACCAACTGAGCTACAAGAGCGAAACACCGTGCACAACCTGCAAACTTGGAGCGGGTAGCGGGAATCGAACCCGCATCATCAGCTTGGAAGGCTGAGGTTCTACCACTAAACTATACCCGCGGAGCTTGCAGCTCACGCTAAAATGGTGGAGGGGGAAGGATTCGAACCTTCGAAGTCGTAGACGTCAGATTTACAGTCTGATCCCTTTGGCCGCTCGGGAACCCCTCCTAAGCGAGCCGGCATTCTACATCACGCCGGCCTTCTGTCAAGCATTTTCTCATTAAAAATATGAGGTTAGCTGCATTGACCTTCGCTTCGCACCTTAGACCTTAAAGGTCTTCACTGCGAAGCGGGCGCCATTCTATGCAAACTATTCGAGAGTTGCAATGCCTTCGCACAGCATTATTTTATGTTTTAACTCATTGAATTCCTTAGCAAGGTTTTCAAAGGGCAGGTCGTCAGCCAGGCGTCGGCTTTCCGGGGCAACTCGAAGCCAGTAACCTTGCGCATCAGGAGCACTCAGCAGCTGCACCTTAACCTTTATATCCAGGCTAGTGAGGCGCTGCTCAAGGAATTGCGCCTGTCGCTGGTCGGCAAAGCCTCCTATGTATAAGCAAGTATTTTGCGCATCAGATGCCTTAGCCCGATCCTTGCGCACCACAGCGTCGGAAGACTCGCTCAGCAGGCGAATATCCTGCTGCGTATTCCGATAGAGGCTCAGAGGGGTCACGTCTTTAGCACGCAACGGCGCCTCTTGCTGATGCCATATGTAGTAAAAGGCGTTCAGGATCAATAAAAGCAAAAACAGCCAACGCATAAACACCTCAAGATAAAGGGCACGCCATTGCCAGACCTACGAAAATCAAATCAGGAACGAGTCGAGCCTGAGGCACGGCATCCCTCACCAAATCAGCATCGCCCCCCGTCAGGAACACAGTGAAGTTATCACCCCAATAACTTCGGGCCAGCTCAAGCTGGGTCAGCACAAACCCTCTGAGCATCAACGTACAGCCACGCTCTACAGCCTCTACGGTCGTATGCCCTGGCGATAGATGCTCCAAGGCTCTCTCGGCAGCTGCATCGTCGTAACGTATCTTGCGCGTATGCGTGCGCAGCTGATTACGCATGAGGGGCATACCTGGACAGATGAAGCCACCTAAATGCTCACCATCGCCAGCAACAAAATCTGCAGTAGCAGCCGTACCGAAATCAAGCACCAAGCATGCGCCCGACGCCAATTTGAAGCCGCCCAGCATTGCTAACCAGCGATCAAGACCAAGACGCTCGAAATCTTCGTAACCGTTGCGCACCCCAGCCATTTCTCGCGCAGAAACAGCGCAGGAAACCGCAACGCCAAAGGCCTCCACCAGCGCCTCAACCAGATTTTTTGTTTCGTCCAGAGCACGAACACTCACCAACCGGCAATGTGTCAATAACACACCAGGCAGCACTGACAGACTTTCAATCAATGCAACATCCGAACTAGCGACACCTTCTGCAGATGCCGTCGCCCGATCCGAATCAAGTACGCGCCACTTGATGAAGCTATTCCCACAGTCGAGCTCAAGAATCATCACGCAACCTCAGGCTTAACTCACCACCACTGTATGTTTTTTCAACACCACCGACACTTAAACGTAATGCCCCCTGACCGTCGATACCCAGCACCACCCCATCGACACGGCTGGCACCCGCTATGAGTGACACTGCCTTTCCCTGCCAGGCATGACCTTTTTCCCACTCATCCCGAAGCGATGAAAAACCTTGCGCCCTGTGTCGATCCAAGTAGCTTTGCAACTGCAAGCACAGGCGCGCCACCAGAGAGTTACGATCCACTGGAGACCCCGTCTCCAACTGCACTGACGTCCATTGCTGATCAACCTCTTCAGCCTTCTGCATATTCACGTTAATACCGATGCCGAGGACAACGTGGCAAATATCCGCGGGATCCCCTACGAGCTCCAGCAAAATCCCGGCAATCTTCTTCTGCCCCACCAGGACGTCGTTTGGCCACTTCAGAGCCGCACCCCGCACTCCAGACTCACGCAACGCCTGCATTACCGCCAAGCCAACCACAAGGCTCAGGCCTTCCAGCTGTCGCGGACCATTCTCGATACGCAATAAGAGGCTGTAATACACATTCTGAGCGAACGGGCTGACCCACTTTCGACCACGTCGCCCTCTTCCCGCCGTTTGCTGCTCCGCAAGCACCAGGTACGGCGTCGCACGCTCAACCTCAACAAGGCGCAGAGCCTCGGCATTTGTCGAGTCGATGGAGTCGTAGATATGGATAGGCCACACCAGGGAAGACGCATGCAGTGCAATCTGCTCAGAACTCAAGAAAACCAGCGGCGAAGCTAATTGATATCCCCTCCCACGAACCTTGTGGACCGACAGATTCAATTCGGCCTCAAGATGCTGGAGTTGCTTCCAGACTGCACTGCGACTAACGCCCAGGGCTGCGCCAAGTGCTTCTCCGGAATGGAATCGGCCATCTTTTAGAAGTTCTAACAACGTCAGCATGCAAGTATCGCCTCACAATGAGGCACGCATGATAGCCATGCGCAGAGTCATTGCATAGAAAGGCCGGACTTTAGCACTGAAGGCCCTGCCGAGGCGCCTCTTCGCACTTTTCGACCGCCCAAAACAAAACCCCATCTGCTCTCGCAAATGGGGTTTCGGAATTTAATCTTGACGATGACCTACTCTCACATGGGGAAACCCCACACTACCATCGGCGATGCATCGTTTCACTGCTGAGTTCGGGATGGGATCAGGTGGTTCCAATGCTCTATGGTCGTCAAGAAATTCGGGTACTGAGTCGTGGCCAGTTGGCCTCGCTTCAGCAAATTGGGTATGTGACAGCTGTCGGTGCTTTGTGAAATCTCGAACTTTCGGTTCATTGCGTCTTCACACACCGCAATCTGATGCTCTTTCGAGTAGTCAAATTGCTTGGGTGTTATATGGTCAAGCCTCACGGGCAATTAGTATTGGTTAGCTCAACGCCTCACAGCGCTTACACACCCAACCTATCAACGTCGTAGTCTTCGACGGCCCTTCAGGGGACTCAAGGTCCCAGTGAGATCTCATCTTGAGGCTAGTTTCCCGCTTAGATGCTTTCAGCGGTTATCTATTCCGAACATAGCTACCCGGCAATGCCACTGGCGTGACAACCGGAACACCAGAGGTTCGTCCACTCCGGTCCTCTCGTACTAGGAGCAGCCCCTCTCAAATCTCAAACGTCCACGGCAGATAGGGACCGAACTGTCTCACGACGTTCTAAACCCAGCTCGCGTACCACTTTAAATGGCGAACAGCCATACCCTTGGGACCGGCTTCAGCCCCAGGATGTGATGAGCCGACATCGAGGTGCCAAACACCGCCGTCGATATGAACTCTTGGGCGGTATCAGCCTGTTATCCCCGGAGTACCTTTTATCCGTTGAGCGATGGCCCTTCCATACAGAACCACCGGATCACTAAGACCTACTTTCGTACCTGCTCGACGTGTCTGTCTCGCAGTCAAGCGCGCTTTTGCCTTTATACTCTACGACCGATTTCCGACCGGTCTGAGCGCACCTTCGTACTCCTCCGTTACTCTTTAGGAGGAGACCGCCCCAGTCAAACTACCCACCATACACTGTCCTCGATCCGGATAACGGACCTGAGTTAGAACCTCAAAGTTGCCAGGGTGGTATTTCAAGGTTGGCTCCACGCAGACTGGCGTCCACGCTTCAAAGCCTCCCACCTATCCTACACAAGCAAATTCAAAGTCCAGTGCAAAGCTATAGTAAAGGTTCACGGGGTCTTTCCGTCTAGCCGCGGATACACTGCATCTTCACAGCGATTTCAATTTCACTGAGTCTCGGGTGGAGACAGCGCCGCCATCGTTACGCCATTCGTGCAGGTCGGAACTTACCCGACAAGGAATTTCGCTACCTTAGGACCGTTATAGTTACGGCCGCCGTTTACCGGGGCTTCGATCAAGAGCTTCGCGTTAGCTAACCCCATCAATTAACCTTCCGGCACCGGGCAGGCGTCACACCCTATACGTCCACTTTCGTGTTTGCAGAGTGCTGTGTTTTTAATAAACAGTCGCAGCGGCCTGGTATCTTCGACCGGCATGGGCTTACGGAGCAAGTCCTTCACCCTCACCGGCGCACCTTCTCCCGAAGTTACGGTGCCATTTTGCCTAGTTCCTTCACCCGAGTTCTCTCAAGCGCCTTGGTATTCTCTACCCAACCACCTGTGTCGGTTTGGGGTACGGTTCCTGGTTACCTGAAGCTTAGAAGCTTTTCTTGGAAGCATGGCATCAACCACTTCGTTAACTAAAAGTTAACTCGTCATCAGCTCTCGGCCTTAGAATCCCGGATTTACCTAAGATTCCAGCCTACCACCTTAAACTTGGACAACCAACGCCAAGCTGGCCTAGCCTTCTCCGTCCCTCCATCGCAATAACCAGAAGTACAGGAATATTAACCTGTTTTCCATCGACTACGCTTTTCAGCCTCGCCTTAGGGACCGACTAACCCTGCGTCGATTAACGTTGCGCAGGAAACCTTGGTCTTTCGGCGTGGGTGTTTTTCACACCCATTATCGTTACTCATGTCAGCATTCGCACTTCTGATACCTCCAGCAAGCTTCTCAACTCACCTTCACAGGCTTACAGAACGCTCCTCTACCGCATCACTTACGTGATACCCGTAGCTTCGGTGTATGGTTTGAGCCCCGTTACATCTTCCGCGCAGGCCGACTCGACTAGTGAGCTATTACGCTTTCTTTAAAGGGTGGCTGCTTCTAAGCCAACCTCCTAGCTGTCTAAGCCTTCCCACATCGTTTCCCACTTAACCATAACTTTGGGACCTTAGCTGACGGTCTGGGTTGTTTCCCTTTTCACGACGGACGTTAGCACCCGCCGTGTGTCTCCCATGCTCGGCACTTGTAGGTATTCGGAGTTTGCATCGGTTTGGTAAGTCGGGATGACCCCCTAGCCGAAACAGTGCTCTACCCCCTACAGTGATACATGAGGCGCTACCTAAATAGCTTTCGAGGAGAACCAGCTATCTCCGAGCTTGATTAGCCTTTCACTCCGATCCACAGGTCATCCGCTAACTTTTCAACGGTAGTCGGTTCGGTCCTCCAGTTAGTGTTACCCAACCTTCAACCTGCCCATGGATAGATCGCCCGGTTTCGGGTCTATTCCCAGCGACTAGACGCCCTATTAAGACTCGCTTTCGCTACGCCTCCCCTATTCGGTTAAGCTCGCCACTGAAAATAAGTCGCTGACCCATTATACAAAAGGTACGCAGTCACCCAACAAAGTGGGCTCCCACTGCTTGTACGCATACGGTTTCAGGATCTATTTCACTCCCCTCTCCGGGGTTCTTTTCGCCTTTCCCTCACGGTACTAGTTCACTATCGGTCAGTCAGTAGTATTTAGCCTTGGAGGATGGTCCCCCCATATTCAGACAAAGTTTCTCGTGCTCCGTCCTACTCGATTTCATGACTAAGAGATTTTCGCGTACAGGGCTATCACCCACTATGGCCGCACTTTCCAGAGCGTTCCGCTAATCTCAAAGCCACTTAAGGGCTAGTCCCCGTTCGCTCGCCACTACTAAGGGAATCTCGGTTGATTTCTTTTCCTCAGGGTACTTAGATGTTTCAGTTCCCCTGGTTCGCCTCTTGCACCTATGTATTCAGTACAAGATAACCATCTTATGATGGCTGGGTTCCCCCATTCAGACATCTCCGGATCAAAGTCTGTTTGCCGACTCCCCGAAGCTTTTCGCAGGCTACCACGTCTTTCATCGCCTCTGACTGCCAAGGCATCCACCGTATGCGCTTCTTCACTTGACCATATAACCCCAAGCAATCTGGTTATACTGTGAAGACGACATTCGCCGAAAATTCGATCATACTCAATTAAGAGCCACTCACAAATTTTACCTTAGCCTGATCCGTTACCAGTGAAAGTAACGTTCAGTCTATCTTTCTATCACATACCCAAATTTTTAAAGAACGATCTAATCAAAGACTAGAAATCAACATTCACCATCATACTGATGGAATGCTCATTTCTAAGCTTTCATAACGCAGAAGCAGTAGTGGTGGAGCCAAACGGGATCGAACCGTTGACCTCCTGCGTGCAAGGCAGGCGCTCTCCCAGCTGAGCTATGGCCCCGTATTTCTACAGGCGTTTCCCACACAAAATTGGTGGGTCTGGGCAGATTCGAACTGCCGACCTCACCCTTATCAGGGGTGCGCTCTAACCAACTGAGCTACAGACCCAATTTCGAGCTGCTAAGGCCGACCTCACCCTGCTCTTTACCACAAAGCATGGGGTGCGCTCTAACCAACTAAGCTACAACCCTTTAGGCTGCTTCTTATCGTCTTCTTCAATGAATCAAGCAATTCGTGTGGGAACTTATGGAGCAGCTGATGTCGTCGATTAAGGAGGTGATCCAGCCGCAGGTTCCCCTACGGCTACCTTGTTACGACTTCACCCCAGTCATGAATCACACCGTGGTAACCGTCCTCCCGAAGGTTAGACTAGCTACTTCTGGTGCAACCCACTCCCATGGTGTGACGGGCGGTGTGTACAAGGCCCGGGAACGTATTCACCGCGACATTCTGATTCGCGATTACTAGCGATTCCGACTTCACGCAGTCGAGTTGCAGACTGCGATCCGGACTACGATCGGTTTTCTGGGATTAGCTCCACCTCGCGGCTTGGCAACCCTCTGTACCGACCATTGTAGCACGTGTGTAGCCCAGGCCGTAAGGGCCATGATGACTTGACGTCATCCCCACCTTCCTCCGGTTTGTCACCGGCAGTCTCCTTAGAGTGCCCACCATTACGTGCTGGTAACTAAGGACAAGGGTTGCGCTCGTTACGGGACTTAACCCAACATCTCACGACACGAGCTGACGACAGCCATGCAGCACCTGTCTCAATGTTCCCGAAGGCACCCATCCATCTCTGGAAAGTTCATTGGATGTCAAGGCCTGGTAAGGTTCTTCGCGTTGCTTCGAATTAAACCACATGCTCCACCGCTTGTGCGGGCCCCCGTCAATTCATTTGAGTTTTAACCTTGCGGCCGTACTCCCCAGGCGGTCAACTTAATGCGTTAGCTGCGCCACTAAGAGCTCAAGGCTCCCAACGGCTAGTTGACATCGTTTACGGCGTGGACTACCAGGGTATCTAATCCTGTTTGCTCCCCACGCTTTCGCACCTCAGTGTCAGTATCAGTCCAGGTGGTCGCCTTCGCCACTGGTGTTCCTTCCTATATCTACGCATTTCACCGCTACACAGGAAATTCCACCACCCTCTACCATACTCTAGTCAGTCAGTTTTGAATGCAGTTCCCAGGTTGAGCCCGGGGATTTCACATCCAACTTAACAAACCACCTACGCGCGCTTTACGCCCAGTAATTCCGATTAACGCTTGCACCCTCTGTATTACCGCGGCTGCTGGCACAGAGTTAGCCGGTGCTTATTCTGTCGGTAACGTCAAAACCAGCAGTATTATAACTGCCCTTCCTCCCAACTTAAAGTGCTTTACAATCCGAAGACCTTCTTCACACACGCGGCATGGCTGGATCAGGCTTTCGCCCATTGTCCAATATTCCCCACTGCTGCCTCCCGTAGGAGTCTGGACCGTGTCTCAGTTCCAGTGTGACTGATCATCCTCTCAGACCAGTTACGGATCGTCGCCTTGGTGAGCCATTACCCCACCAACTAGCTAATCCGACCTAGGCTCATCTGATAGCGCAAGGCCCGAAGGTCCCCTGCTTTCTCCCGTAGGACGTATGCGGTATTAGCGTCCGTTTCCGAACGTTATCCCCCACTACCAGGCAGATTCCTAGGCATTACTCACCCGTCCGCCGCTCTCAAGAGAAGCAAGCTTCTCTCTACCGCTCGACTTGCATGTGTTAGGCCTGCCGCCAGCGTTCAATCTGAGCCATGATCAAACTCTTCAGTTCAAACATCTTTGGGTTTTTAAGAAACCCTAAACTTGGCTCAGCAATCGTTGGTTACATCTTTGATTTCTCGCGGAGTAACTTGTGATGCTGATAATCTTGTTGACTATCAGTCTGACCCCACAAGCACCCACACGAATTGCTTGATTCAGTTGTTAAAGAGCGGTTGGTTAAGAGCTTTCGTCTCAACCGAGGCGCGCATTCTACAGCAGCCTCATTTGCTGTCAAGTGATTATTTTCAGAAGCTTTCGAAGATTTCTTCAACAACTTCAACCACTTGCGCTTCCGATCTCTCGTCAGCGGGAGGCGAATTCTACAGCGTTACACGCTGCTGTCAACACCTCTTTTTCTGCGCTTTCGACCGAGAAGATCGAATCGTTAATAGCGCCAAACAACACGACTCTACCAACGCCTTCTGGGCTTCGATGAACTGAAGCAATCCGCTGCTTTATTCTGCATAACTCATTGTTTATCAAGGAGTTTTACGTTTCGACTGCGCCGGAAGTGGGGCGAATTATAGACAGATACAATTCGCCGTCAACACTTAATTTCAGGTTTATTCGGATTTGAGCGTAATACGCGCAAATGCCTTCTTCCCCGCCTGACAAACGTGGGTAGCACCCAGTTCGTATATAAAGGTGCGATCCACCACCTCACCATCTATACGCACACCACCAGACCCCAGAAGGTCACGCGCGACCGCCGAGTTCTTCACCAGACCAGCCTTATTAAGGACTGCCGCAATCGGCATGGCCTCAGTAGCCGTCAATTCAATCTCAGGCAGATCATCCGGCAGCTCGCCATCTCTCATGCGGTTACCCGCCGCACGGTGAGCACTGGCCGCAGCCTCTTCACCATGGAAGCGCGCAACGATCTCTTCCGCCAGCTTGATCTTCACGTCACGCGGATTGGCACCCGCCTCTACATCCGCACGCAGCGCATCGATCTCATCCATCGAGCGGAAGCTCAACAGTTCGAAGTAGCGCCACATCAAGGCATCCGGGATAGAGACCAGCTTGCCGTACATCACACCCGGAGCTTCCTGGATGCCGACATAGTTGCCCAGGGACTTGGACATTTTCTTGACGCCATCCAATCCTTCCAACAACGGCATGGTCAGGATGCACTGAGCCTCCTGACCATAAGCACGCTGCAACTCACGCCCCATCAGCAGGTTGAATTTCTGGTCGGTACCACCCAACTCAACATCCGCGCGCAGCGCTACCGAGTCATAACCCTGAACCAGCGGATACAGGAACTCATGAATCGCGATCGGCTGATTGGTTGAATAGCGCTTATCGAAGTCATCACGCTCAAGCATGCGCGCCACGGTGTACTGGGAAGTGAGGCGAATGAAGTCCGCCGGCCCCATCTGATCCATCCAGGTGGAGTTAAACGCCACCTCGGTCTTGGCCGGATCAAGAATCTTGAATACCTGGGTCTTATAGGTCTCGGCATTATCGAGAACCTGCTCACGGGTCAGCGGCGGGCGTGTCGCACTCTTACCGCTCGGATCACCGATCATCCCGGTGAAATCACCTATAAGGAAGATCACCTGATGCCCCAGCTCCTGGAACTGACGCAGCTTATTAATAAGCACGGTATGACCCAGGTGCAGGTCCGGCGCCGTTGGATCGAAGCCAGCCTTAATACGCAGGGGCTGGCCACGCTTGAGCTTTTCGATCAGCTCGGCCTCGACCAACAGTTCTTCCGCACCACGTTTTATCAGCGCTAGCTGCTCTTCAACCGACTTCATAACAGACCCGCAAGGCTCAGATTCAAAAGGGAACCAACCATACAAGATCAGGGACTAATTACAAGTTTTGCCCTGCGCACGGACACCGTTCAGCAAGCCCAGCGTTCGCGAGCTTGCGCCACAGATGATTTGGTTATATTTTATACAGTTATTTCATCTTCATCATGTCATTCATCTTTTCCATTTCATCTTCAAAGTCAAATTACCTATGACCACTGAACCGTCTAAAGCGCCGCCGCTTTACCCGAAGACCCACCTGCTCGCAGCAAGTGGTATCGCCGCCCTTCTCAGCCTGGCACTCCTGGTATTCCCTTCCAGTGACGTAGAAGCCAAACGAACATCCCTGAGCCTTGACTTGGAGAGTCCAGTTGAACAACTGACACAAGATCAAGACGCTTCCGACGCCCAACAAGCCACAAATGCTCCCACTGAATCGCCGTTTGCCCAGATCGAAAACACGCAGGAAGACACCCAGCAAGCCGTTCAAGAACAGAGAAAACCCGTAGTAGACACTGCCAAGAACCCTCAACACCGCGAAGTGATCGTGGCGAAAGGCGATACGCTTTCGACCCTGTTCGAGAAGGTAGGCCTTCCCGCAGCCACCGTTAACGATGTACTGGCCAGCGATAAACAAGCCAAGCAATTCACCCAGCTCAAACACGGCCAGAAACTGGAGTTCGAACTGACACCAGACGGTCAGCTGAACAACCTGCACACCAGCGTCAGTGACCTCGAGAGCATCTCCCTGACCAAGGGCGCCAAAGGCTTTGCCTTCAACCGTATTACCACCAAGCCAGTCATGCGCTCTGCCTACGTTCACGGCGTGATCAACAGCTCACTGTCGCAATCTGCCGCGCGCGCCGGCTTGTCCCATAGCATGACCATGGACATGGCCAGCGTGTTTGGCTACGACATCGACTTCGCCCAGGACATCCGCCAGGGTGATGAATTCGACGTGATCTACGAGCAGAAAGTCGCCAACGGCAAAGTGGTCGGCACCGGCAACATTCTCTCCGCACGCTTCACCAACCGTGGCAAGACCTACACCGCAGTGCGTTACACCAACAAGCAAGGCAACAGCAGCTACTACACCGCCGACGGCAACAGCATGCGCAAGGCCTTTATCCGCACCCCGGTGGATTTCGCTCGTATTAGCTCGCGTTTCTCCATGGGTCGCAAGCATCCAATTCTGAACAAAATCCGCGCCCACAAAGGCGTCGACTATGCCGCCCCACGCGGTACGCCTATCAAGGCGGCCGGCGATGGCAAGGTCCTGCTCGCAGGACGCCGCGGTGGCTACGGCAACACGGTGATCATCCAGCACGGCAACACCTACCGCACCCTGTATGGCCATATGCAAGGTTTCGCCAAGGGTGTGAAAACCGGCGGCAACGTGAAGCAAGGCCAAGTAATCGGTTACATCGGCACCACTGGCCTGTCCACCGGCCCGCACTTGCACTACGAGTTCCAGGTCAATGGTGTGCACGTTGACCCATTGGGACAGAAGCTGCCGATGGCCGACCCGATTGCCAAGGCCGAGCGCGCACGCTTTATGCAACAGAGCCAGCCGCTGATGGCGCGCATGGACCAGGAGCGCTCTACCCTGCTTGCTTCGGCGAAGCGTTAAGGTATGCCGTTCTATATAGGTGTAATGTCCGGGACCAGCCTCGATGGCCTGGACATCGCCCTGATCGAACAAGGCTCGGCGATCAATCTGATCGCCACCCACTACACACCGATGCCGGACACCCTGCGCGCAGAGCTGTTAAGCCTGTGCGCCAGCGGCCCGGATGAGATTGCCCGCTCAGCGATAGCCCAGCAGCATTGGGTCACACTCGCCGCCCACGGCATTCACACGGTGCTCGACCAGCACGACCTCAAGCCTCAAGACATACGCGCGATCGGCAGCCATGGCCAGACCATCCGTCACGAACCCGCCCGAGGCTTTACCGTGCAGATCGGCAACCCGGCATTGCTTGCGGAGCTGACGGGCATCAGCGTAGTCAGCGACTTCCGCAGCCGCGACGTTGCCGCTGGCGGCCAGGGCGCGCCTCTGGTGCCCGCCTTTCATGAGGCGTTGTTTGGCGAAAGCACCGGCAACCGTGCAGTGTTGAATATTGGGGGCTTCAGCAATCTCAGCTTGATCGAAACCGGCAAGCCCGTAGCCGGCTTCGACTGCGGCCCAGGCAATGTGCTGCTGGACGCCTGGATTCAACAGCAGCGCGGCGAACACTTTGACCGTGATGGGCAGTGGGCGGGTAGTGGCAAGGTCGAGCCTCAACTACTCACGGCCCTACTCAGCGATCCATTCTTCCTGACCAAAGGCCCGAAAAGCACCGGCCGTGAAGTGTTCAACCTCGAGTGGCTGCACCAGCATCTTGGCCGCCTGCCCGCCTTTGAACCCCAGGACGTACAGGCCAGCCTGCTGGAGCTGACTGCCCTGACCATCGTCGAGGCCCTGCAAACCGCGCAGCCCGAGACAGAAACGTTACTCGTCTGTGGCGGCGGCGCCCATAACACCACAATGATGAATCGTCTGGCCGCGTTGTTGCCATCCACTCAAGTCAGCAGCACCGCCACCCACGGCGTAGACCCGGACTGGGTCGAAGCCATGGCCTTCGCCTGGCTGGCTCACTGCTGCCTGGAAGGCATTGCCGCCAACCGGCCCAGTGTCACCGGCGCACGCGGGCTAAGGGTACTTGGCGCGATCTACCCCGCCTGACGAACACCTCGCCAGAATCGCAGACAGCAAAACGCCGCTTGGCCGATCAAAGCCACGCGGCGTTTTTATTCGTTGTAGATCAGGCTGTCGATCAGATCGAGAACGAAGAGCCGCAACCACAGGTGGTGGTCGCGTTAGGGTTCTTGATCACGAAACGCGAACCCTCCAGACCCTCCTGGTAATCCACCTCGGCACCTGCCAAGTATTGGAAGCTCATCGGGTCCACGACCAGGCTAACGCCCTCACGCTCAACGATGGTGTCATCGTCGGCCACATCTTCATCGAAGGTGAAACCGTACTGAAACCCTGAACAACCGCCGCCCGTAACGAATACGCGCAGCTTCAAGCGATCATTACCCTCTTCATCGACCAGGCTCTTCACCTTGTGCGCAGCACCGTGGGTAAATTGCAAAGCCGTGGGGGTGAAGGATTCAACGCTCATGCTGATAATCTCCCGGCGTAGCGCCGCCATATGCGTAATGGCGGGCATTATCCGCTTCTCCTAGAAAAGCGGTCAACTATTGTTACGGTATATCAATCTGCATCGCCGCCATTAGAAACACAAAAGGCCCGATCAACGGGCCTTTTGCACACTTTGCCAATCGTCTTAAGGCAGCATGCCGGCGTGGGACAGACCCAGCTTTTCATCCAGGCCAAACAGGATGTTCATGTTCTGCACCGCCTGGCCCGACGCGCCCTTGACGAGGTTGTCGATCACCGACAACACCACCACCAGGTCACCATCCTGCGGACGATGCACCGCAATCCGACACACGTTGGCGCCTCGCACACTGCGGGTTTCCGGATGGCTGCCAGCAGGCATTACATCGACGAACGGCTCGTTGGCATAACGCTTTTCAAACAACGCCTGTAGGTCTACCGAACGATCGACCACGGTGGCGTACAACGTGGAATGAATGCCACGAATCATCGGCGTCAGGTGTGGCACGAAGGTCAGGCCTACGTCTTTGCCGGCGGCGCGACGCAGCCCCTGACGAATCTCCGGCAGATGGCGATGCCCTTTTACTGCGTAAGCCTTCATGCTTTCCGACGTCTCGGAGTACAAGGAACCTACCGCTGCTCCACGACCGGCACCGCTGACACCCGACTTACAGTCTGCGATCAGGCGCGAAGCATCCGCCAGCCCGGCCTCGAGCAACGGCAGGAAGCCCAGTTGCGTCGCCGTCGGGTAGCAACCCGGCACGGCGATCAAGCGTGCCTGCTTGATCTGCTCACGATTGACTTCCGGCAGGCCGTACACCGCCTCTTCCAACAGTTCCGGTGCACCGTGAGGCTGGCCGTACCACTTGGCCCATTCGTCGGCGTCTTGCAGGCGGAAGTCCGCCGACAGGTCGATGACCTTGGTACCAGCGGCCAGCAGTTCGCCAGCCAACGCATGGGCAACGCCATGGGGGGTGGCAAAGAACACCACATCGCAGGCACCAAGGGTGTTGATGTCCGGAACACTGAACGCCAGGCCGTCGTAGTGGCCTCGCAGGTTCGGGTACATATCGGCCACGGCCAGGCCGGCCTCGGATCGAGAGGTAATGACCACCACCTCAGCTTGCGGATGCTGGGCCAACAGACGCAGCAATTCGACACCGGTGTAACCCGTGCCGCCGACGATACCGACCTTGACCATAAACCTGCCCTCAACGAACCCACTGGAAAGCCGTCGATAATAGGGGCCGTATCGTCCTGCGACAACCGTCAACGTGACGTATGGGCGCATGAGCCACTACTATCTGCGCTACCGTGAACCTGGGAATAACTAAAAATGCTTTATCTATGGGTCAAAGCCTTCCATATCGTCAGCATCGTCTGCTGGTTTGCCGGGCTGTTCTACCTGCCGCGCCTGTTCGTCTACCACGCTCAAAGCGAGGACACTGTCAGCAAGGAACGCTTCAGCGTCATGGAGCGCAAGCTCTACCGCGGCATCATGGGCCCGGCGATGCTGGCCAGCCTGGTGTTCGGTATCTGGCTGATAGCCCTTAACCCCGGCATCTTTCAATCGGGCGCCTGGATCCACGCCAAGTTGACCCTGGTAGTGTTCCTGATTGGCTACCACCATATGTGCGGCGCGCAGGTAAAACGTTTCGCCCGTGGCGAAAACACCCGCAGCCATGTCTTTTATCGCTGGTTCAATGAAGTCCCGGTTCTGATATTGCTGGCTATCGTAATTTTGGTCGTGGTCAAACCGTTCTAACGTCATTACTCGGGGTACCTCCAATGTCGCTGCCCACTCTGCTTGAACAACGTCTGCACCTGCCCGTGGTGGTGGCGCCGATGTTCCTGATTTCCAATCCGCAATTGGTGCTGGCCTGCTGCCGCAACGGCGTGGTCGGCAGCTTCCCGGCGCTCAACCAGCGCGAGAGCAGTGGCTTCAAGGCCTGGCTGGAGGAAATCGAAGCGGGCCTGGCGCAGCTGGACAATCCTGCCCCCTACGCCGTCAACCTGATCGTGCACAACAGCAACCCTCGCCTTGAGGCTGACCTGGCGATCTGTGTTGAGCACAAGGTGCCGATCGTGATTACCAGCCTGGGCGCAGTGAAAGAAGTGGTAGATGCGGTGCACAGCTATGGCGGCCTGGTGTTTCACGATGTCACTACCCGTCGCCATGCCGAAAAAGCCGCTGAAGCCGGTGTCGACGGCCTGATCGCCGTGGCCGCAGGCGCCGGTGGCCATGCCGGTACCTGGAGCCCGTTTTCGCTGATCGCGGAGATTCGCCAATTCTTCGACAAAACCCTGCTGCTGGCCGGCTGCCTTAACCACGGCCATGAGATACTCGCCGCCCAGTTGCTGGGGGCAGACCTGGCGTATTTCGGCACACGGTTTATCGGTACCACCGAAAGCCACGCCCCGGATGCGTATAAAGAGATGCTGCTCACATCGCGCGCCGCCGACATCGTGCACACTCCCGCAGTCTCCGGCGTGCCCGCAAGCTTTATGCGCCAGAGCCTGGAAAATGCCGGTTTCGACCTCGCTGCCCTGCAGGGCAAAGGCGAAGTAAACTTCGGCTCCAAGCTCAAGCCGCTGAGCGACGAAGCCAAGGCCTGGAAGACCGTATGGTCTGCAGGCCAAGGTGTCGGTGAGATTAATGATTTACCCGGCGTCGATGAACTCGTTGCCCGCCTGGATGCCGAATACCGCAAGGCGCGCGAGCAGGCGACACAGTTGCGCTGGCCACGCTGACCCAACCGCAAGGCCTGCCGATCGAGCAGGCCTGCACTACCCCACTGATTCAGTGACAAGGATGCCCGCATGAGCGACAACCGTTTCAAGATTGTGTTTGATGGGGCCCTGCTCCCGGGTGTCGAAAGCACCACAGCCAAGCTGAACCTGGCTGAACTGTTCAAGAGCACGGTCGAGGACATCGAGAAACTCTTCACCGGCCGCGTTGTTGCACTGAAACGCGACCTGTCCCGCCCCGACGCCGAAACCTACCTCACCGCGCTGAAAAACGCCGGGGTCGACGCGCGTATCGAGGCCGAACAGCCCGTAGCCTTCAGCCTTGCCGAAACCCACGAAACAGATTCCAGCGCTGCGGACTTCTCTCGTCCTGCGGCTTCGCCGTACGCACCACCGCGTGCCGCCGTAGGTGAAAGCCTGCCGGAATACGCCACCCTCAAGGTCTTCACCATCAATGGCCGTATTGGTCGTCTGCGGTACCTGGCATGGACGCTGGTACTGACAGTCGCCATGCTCGTCGCAGCCGGCATCCTCAGTACTGTGGGCTTTGCCATCGCAACCGCGTCGCCGACGATAGCCATTATCCTCGGCTCGCTGCTGGGCTTCGCGCTGTTCGTCGCGGTTGTGGTCGTGAGCGTGCAGATCGGCGTGCAGCGCCTGCACGATCTGGGCTGGTCCGGCTGGTTGTACCTGCTGAACCTGGTACCGCTGGTGAACAGTATTTTCCCGCTGCTGCTGTTGGTCATGCCAGGTAACACCGGCGCCAACCAGTACGGCGCACCGCCACCGCGCAACTCCACCGCGGTGAAGGTCCTGGCCTCGCTGTGGCTGGCATTCATCCCGCTGATGCTCATCATCGTGGTGTCGCTGGGCATGAACGGCTACCTGGATCAACTCGAAACCAACGTGGACAGCAGCTACGAAAGCAGCTCCATCACTTCCGATGAAGACGCCGATCAAAGCGTGATCGTCGACGAAGAAGACGCGCAAAGTGCTGACGACGCGGCCGAACCTGTAGACTCTCCAGAACAGTAAAGAAACGCGCCGCGCCTGCGATGCCTCCATCCCAGGCGCGGCGTGTTGCGATGGAGAAAGGCATGACCCGTTACGCTCTGATCACCGGTGCCTCCAGCGGCATCGGCCTGGCTTTGGCCGAAGCCCTGGCCCGTCGCGGCCGCAGCTTGATTCTGGTGGCCCGCCAGCGTGATCAGTTGGAAAACATTGCAATCGAATTGACCCAACGCTTCGGCGTCGAGGTGCTGTTTCGGGCATGCGATCTCGGCGAGCCATTGCGCTTGTCCGGGTTCCTGCTGGAGCTGGAAGAAGGCGAGCGGCAGATCGATTTGCTGGTGAACTGCGCCGGCATTGGCACCAGCGGGCCATTCCTGGCCCAGGACTGGATGACCGAACAAGACCTCATCGAAGTCAACATCCTTGCCCTCACCCGCATGTGTCACGCCCTGGGCAACACCATGGCGCTGCACGGTGGCGGGCAGATTCTCAACGTCGCCTCGGTCGCCGCGTTCCAACCCGGCCCGTGGATGAGCAGCTACTACGCCAGCAAGGCCTACGTGCTGCATTTCTCCGAAGGCTTGCGCGAAGAACTGAAGACCTGTGGCATCAAGGTCTCGGTGCTTTGCCCCGGTCCTACGCGCACCGCCTTCTTCGGTACGGCGCAGATGGACACCGCCAGACTCGAACGCAGCGAACAATTGATAAGTCCGGAAGAAGTGGCGCTCTATACCGTGCGCGCACTGGAAAAGAACAAAGCCATCATCATTCCTGGACGACGTAATCGCTGGCTGGCCTTCAGCCCGCGTTTCAGCCCACGCTGGTTGACTCGCAAGATCGCCGGGGCGATCAACAAGGCCTATTGCCCGCGCTGATCGCCTGGGTACACTCACCTTGCACTTTCATAATGGAGAAACAGCTGTGGATACTCTGTTCACCAAAATCATCAACCGGGAAATACCTGCGGATATCATCTATGAAGATGATCAAGTCCTGGCCTTCAAGGACATCCACCCGGCAGCGCCCGTGCATTTCCTGGTCATCCCGAAAAAACACATCCCCACCCTCAATGACCTGACCGAGGAAGACAAAGCCCTGGCCGGCCATATTCTGTTCACGGCCCAGCGCCTGGCGGTGGAACAAGGCTGTGAAGAAGGCTTCCGGGTGGTGATGAACTGCAACCCGAAAGGCGGGCAGACCGTTTACCACATCCATATGCATGTGCTGGGCCAGCGCCAGATGAACTGGCCGCCGGGCTGAAATAGCCCGCTACAAGGGGCGCAGCCCAAGGCTGCGACCCCATGCCCTTGACTCAGGGCAAACGCGTTCCTCTCTCTTGCGGTAAACTGGCCGCCGAGATTCTTCCCGGAGGTCAGCATGACTACCCAACGTCACTACTCGCCCATTGACCGTCTGTTGCTGCAAGCCGACATGGCCATGCGCACACTGCTGCCCTTCAGCGGCCAACCGTACCGCCCGTCGCCCGCCATCGTGCAGCCTGACGCGCAGATGAGCGAGACCGAGACCCGCCATGTCGCAGGCCTGATGCGTATCAACCATACCGGTGAAGTCTGTGCCCAGGCGCTGTACCAGGGCCAGGCCCTGACCGCCAAGCTGCCGCAGGTGCGCGCGGCCATGGAGCATGCGGCCGAGGAAGAAATCGATCACCTGGCCTGGTGCGAGCAACGTATTCGCCAGTTGGGTAGCCATCCCAGCGTGCTCAACCCGCTGTTCTACGGTTTGTCATTCGGCATCGGCGCGGCTGCCGGTTTGATCAGCGACAAGGTCAGCCTCGGCTTTGTCGCCGCGACGGAACATCAAGTGTGCAAGCACCTGGATGAACATCTGGAGCAACTGCCGGCCGATGACGAAAAGTCCCGGGCGATTCTTGAGCAGATGCGTATCGATGAAGCGCACCACGCCGAAAGTGCATTGGATGCCGGCGGTTTCCGCTTCCCGGCGCCAGTGCGATTCGGCATGAGCCTGCTGGCCAAGGTCATGACCAAAAGCACCTACCGCATCTGACTAAACCTGCGGCTGCAAAAAAGGGCGCTATCGAAGCGCCCTTTTCTTTTGCCGATTGGCGGTCAACCCAACTCGATGATCTCGTAATCATGGGTGATGGCCACACCCGCCGCGCCGAGCATGATCGACGCCGAGCAATACTTCTCGGCAGACAGCTCGATGGCACGCTTGACCTGGGCCTCTTTCAACGCCCGTCCCTTCACCACGAAATGCATGTGGATCTTGGTGAACACCTTGGGATCTTCAGTGGCGCGCTCGGCTTCCAGGAAGGCTTCGCAGCTTTCCACAGCCTGGCGGGATTTTTTCAGGATGCTGACCACGTCGAAATTGCTGCAACCGCCCACACCAAGCAGGAGCATTTCCATCGGGCGTACGCCCAGGTTACGGCCACCGGCTTCCGGCGGGCCATCCATGACCACCACATGGCCACTGCCCGACTCACCGAGGAACATGGCTTCGCCCGCCCATTGGATGCGTGCCTTCATCGCCCAGACTCCACTGCTAAAAAAGGGTCGCCAGCTTAGCACAGGGCCCGGGCGCAACCGCGCTTCCCACCAAAGCGATCAATAACGGAGCTGACTCGGAAAATTCGCTAATCGAGTCAGAATGTGTCTGTTAAGCTGGCGCCAAAGGAGTGGCGTATTGCCACCCTTATACAACGTGTATCAATGCCGATACCGCTGAGTACAACAACTCCAACCACCTCGCGCTGCCTTTCGGGATACAACCATGGTTGCTCTTACGCCCATACCCAAGATCAAGAATCTCGACAAGTTGCTGATGCACTGCCAGCGCCGGCGCCACCCCGCCAAGCACAACATCATCTGCGCCGGTGAGCGCTCCGAAACACTGTTTTTCATTATCAAGGGCTCAGTCACCATCCTGATCGAGGATGAAGACGGCCGCGAAATGATCATCGCCTACCTGAACACCGGGGATTTTTTCGGCGAGCTGGGGCTGTTTGAACAAGCAGGCAAGGAGCAGGAGCGCAGCGCCTGGGTGCGGACCAAGGTCGAGTGCGAAGTGGCCGAGATCAGTTACGCAAAGTTTCGCGAACTCGCCCAGCAGGACCCCGATATTCTCTACGCCCTCAGTGGTCAGATCGCCCAGCGCCTGCGAGACACTACGCGCAAGGTTGGCGACCTGGCGTTCTTCGACGTCACCGGACGTGTGGCCCGTTGCTTGCTGGAGCTGTGCAAGCAGCCCGATGCAATGACTCACCCCGACGGCATGCAGATCAAGATCACCCGCCAGGAAATCGGGCGCATTGTCGGTTGTTCACGGGAGATGGTCGGCCGCGTGCTCAAGGATCTGGAAGAGCGCAACCTGGTGCACGTCAAAGGCAAGACGATGGTGGTGTTCGGTACCCGTTAAGCCGGCAGGAAGCTGGCCAGCATTTGTCGGTACAAGGTGTCCAGCCGGCTGATTGCGTCCGGCGCGGGGAAGGCTTCGTGCAGGGCAATATGGCTGTCGGCGCGAACCCGTTGCTCCAGGCCGCAGGCTTGGTTGAAGCGGTTGACCGCCGCGATCAGTTCTTCACGATCGTTATCCAGCAACAACGCACCGTGCACCAACCCCACCGGGCGGCCCCCGCCTTGCCGCCAACGCTGGGCAGTACCGACCATTTTGCGCCCGTTGAGGTTGACGTTGTAACGACCGTCGCAGAATGCACCGTCGATTTCCCCGACGGAGACATCGCCCCCCAACTCGATAAGTAAATCGCAGATCGGCTGGCATAGACGCTGGTAACCGGTTTCGATGCGACCTTGATCACCCTCACTGCGCGGCGGAGCGTAGACCAGGGCGATATTGACCGTGGCGCTGGACTGCGGCACCGGTTCGCCGCCGGTTTCGCGCAAGAGCACCGGCCAACCGGCATCCGCAGACACGCGGCTGGCGACATCGAAAGCAGGCAATCGGCTCAAGCGGCGTGGCATCACCAGTGCCTGGTCGCTGGGCTGCCAGAACAACAACCCAAACGCCTGCTCACCCGCGCAAACGGCGGCCAGCAAGGCTTGCTCGGCGGCAAGGCCTGCTTCAACACGCATCGACACTGGCTGGATCAATGGGCACCTACCTATCTGAATAAACACAAACCCAAATGTGGGAGGGGGCTTGCCCCCGATAGCGGTGTGTCAGTCGAGAATGCTCCAACTGAACCGCCGCCATCGGGGCAAGCCCCCTCCCACACGTTGATCGCATTTCAAATCAATCGAGAGTGGAACCACTGACCGCCACGCCACGCTCCGGGAAGAACAGACGCTGCAGTTCCGCCCCAGGGTTCTCGGCACGCATGAAGGTCTCACCCACCAGGAACGAATAAACGTCACTGATTTCCATCAGCTCCACATCGGCACGGTTGACGATGCCACTTTCGGTAATCACCAGGCGATCGCGCGGAATACGCGGCAGCAGGTCGAGGGTGTTTTCCAGGCTGACTTCGAAGGTGTGCAGGTTACGGTTGTTGACCCCCACCAGCGGTGTGTCGAGGGTTTTCAGCGCGCGCTCCAGCTCATCGCCGTCGTGCACCTCCACCAGCACATCCAGGCCAACGCTTTTGGCCACGGCCGCCAGCTCGGCCATCTTCACGTCATCCAATGCGGAGACAATCAACAACACACAGTCGGCACCCAAGGCACGGGCTTCGACGATCTGGTACGGATCGACCATGAAATCCTTGCGGATCACCGGCAACTTGCACGCGGCGCGGGCCTGCTGCAGGAACAGGTCGGAACCCTGGAAAAAATCGATGTCAGTGAGTACCGACAGGCACGTCGCCCCACCCTTCTCGTAGCTGAGAGCGATTTCCGCCGGTACAAAGTTTTCGCGGATCACGCCCTTGCTCGGCGATGCTTTCTTGATCTCGGCGATCACGGCCGGCTGCTTGAGCTTGGCCTGGGCGATCAGTGCCTTGGCAAATCCACGCGGTGCGTCAGCGGCTTTCGCTTGGGCTTCCAACTCGGCCAGGCTCACACGGGAACGGCGTTCGGCGACTTCTTCAGCCTTGCGGGCCAGGATTTTTTCCAGAACGGTCGGCACACTCATCCTTCATTCTCCATCTTGAATACAGCGGTGAATGCTCCCAGCTCTTCGAGCTTTTCACGAGCCAGACCGGTGTGCAGCGCATCGTGGGCCAATTCGACACCTTCCTTAAGACTATAGGCATGATCGGCTGCGTAAAGTGCCGCGCCAGCATTCAGAACAATCATTTCCGCGGCTTTTTGACCGTTCTCGGTCTTACGACGCCCCAGGGCATCGCGAATCAGCTCCAGGGACGCCGCCGGGCTTTCCACCGCCAGGCCGTGCAGGCTCTGGCTCTTCATGCCCAAGTCTTCCGGTTCGACCCAGTATTCGCTGATCTGGTCATCCTTCAGCTCCGCCACAAACGTTGGCGCCGCCAGGCTGAACTCGTCCAGGCCGTCTTTGGAATGCACCACCAGCACATGCTTGCTGCCCATGCGTTGGAGTACTTCAGCCAATGGCCGGCACAGCGCCTGGCTGAACACGCCTACCACCTGGTGCTTCACACCGGCCGGATTCGTAAGCGGGCCGAGCATGTTGAACAGGGTACGCAGGCCAAGGTCCTTGCGTGGGCCGGCGGCGTGCTTCATTGCACCATGATGGGACTGGGCAAACATAAAGCCGATGCCGACGTTGTCGATGCAGCGCGCCACTTGTACCGGCGTGAGGTTCAGGTAGATACCGGCCGCTTCCAGCAGGTCGGCACTGCCGCTCTTGCCGGACACCGCGCGGTTACCGTGCTTGGCCACGGTGCAGCCCGCCGCCGCCACCACAAAGGACGAGGCCGTCGAGACGTTGAAGATGTTCGCACCGTCACCGCCGGTGCCGACCACGTCGACCACGCCGTCGAGGGTCTTGAGCTCGACCTTGTCCGCCAGCTCACGCATCACCGATACGGCACCGACGATCTCGTCGATGCTTTCACTCTTCATGCGCATCGCCATCATGAAAGCGCCGATCTGCGCGTCGGTGCATTGACCGGTCATGATTTCGCGCATCACATCGCTCATTTCAGCGGTGCTCAGGTCCAGATGGCCGACGATACGGCTCAGGGCAGTCTTGATATCCATGGAAAGTCCTTAGCGCGTGCCGCCGCTCTGCTTGAGAAAGTTGGCGAACAGCTCGTAGCCCTGCTCGGTCAGGATCGATTCAGGGTGAAACTGCACCCCTTCGATATTCAGTGTCTTGTGACGCAGGCCCATGATCTCGTCGACGGAGCCGTCTTCCAGCTGGGTCCAGGCCGTCAGCTCCAGGCATTCCGGCAGGGTTTCGCGCTTGACCACCAGCGAGTGGTAGCGGGTCACGGTCACCGGGTTGTTGAGTTCCTGGAATACGCCCAGGTCTTTATGGAACACCGGGCTGGTCTTGCCGTGCATCACCTGGCGCGCACGCACCACGTCACCACCAAAGGCCTGGCCGATGGATTGGTGGCCCAGGCAGACGCCCAGGATCGGCAGCTTGCCGGCGAAGTACTTGATGGCTTCGAGGGAGATACCCGCCTCGGTCGGCGTGCAGGGGCCCGGCGAAACCACGATACGTTCCGGGTTCAGGGCGGCGATTTCAGCCACGGTCAGTTCGTCATTGCGAACCACCTTGACCTCGGCGCCCAGCTCCCCCAGGTACTGCACAACGTTGTAGGTAAAGGAATCGTAGTTATCAATCATCAGCAACATGGGGGAAACCTCAAGAATTGGGGGTCTGTTCAGCCAGCGCTACGGCGCGGAACATCGCGCGGCGCTTGTTCAGGGTTTCTTCCCATTCGAGGGCCGGCACCGAGTCGGCGACAATCCCGCCACCGGCCTGCACGTGCAGCTCCCCGTCCTTGATCACCGCAGTGCGAATCGCAATGGCAGTGTCCATGTTGCCGTTCCAGGCGAAATACCCCACGGCGCCGCCATAGACACCGCGCTTGACCGGCTCCAGTTCGTCGATGATTTCCATCGCACGGATCTTCGGCGCCCCCGACAAGGTGCCTGCCGGCAGAATCGCCCGCAACGCGTCCATCGCAGTCAGCCCGGCCTTCAGCTCGCCGGTGACGTTGGACACGATGTGCATCACGTTGGAATAACGCTCAATGACCATCTTCTCGGTCAACTTCACCGAGCCGATTTCCGAGACACGCCCGGTGTCATTGCGGCCCAGGTCGATCAGCATCAGGTGTTCGGCGATTTCCTTGTCGTCGCTGAGCAGGTCTTCTTCGAGCGCCAGATCCGCTTCTTCGGTCACGCCACGCGGGCGTGTGCCGGCAATCGGGCGCACGGTGATCAGGTTGTCCTCGACACGCACCAGCACCTCCGGCGAGCTGCCCACTACGTGGAAGTCACCAAAGTTGAAGAAGTACATGTACGGCGTCGGGTTGAAGCAGCGCAGCGCCCGGTACAGGTCGATGGGTGCCGCCTTGAAGTCGATGGACATGCGTTGCGACGGCACCACCTGCATGCAGTCACCGGCGAGGATGTATTCCTTGATGGTATCGACCGCGCGCTCATAGTCATCCTGGGTAAAGCTGGAGCGGAACACCGGATCAGCCGCCGGCGGACGGCTGAGGTCCAGGCCGCGACGCGGGGTGATCGGCTGGCGCAGTTTTTCCAACAGCGCTTCGAGGCTGGCCTGGCCTTGCTCGAAGGCGTCGGCCTGGGACGGGTCGGCGAGCACGATCGCGTGCATCTTGCCGGCGAGGTTGTCGAACACCACCACCGCATCGGAGACCATCAGCAGAATGTCCGGCACGCCCAGGGGGTCAGGGTTCGGGCATTTGCCCAGGCGTTTTTCCACATAGCGCACGCAGTCGTAGCCGAAGTACCCCACCAGGCCGCCGTTGAAGCGCGGCAGGCCAGGGATGGTCGGCACGTTGTAGCGCGCCTTGAAGGCTTCGACGAAGGCCAGCGGGTCTTCGACCTCATGACTTTCGATCTCGACACCATCATGGGTGATGCTCACATGATGGTCGTGCACCCGCAGCACAGTGCGGCATGGCAGGCCGATGATCGAGTAACGGCCCCATTTCTCGCCGCCCTGTACCGACTCCAGCAGGTAGGAGTTGGGCTGGTCGGCCAGTTTCAGGTAGATCGACAACGGCGTGTCGAAGTCGGCCAGGGTTTCGCAGGCCAGGGGGATACGGTTATAGCCGGCAGCGGCCAAACGCAGGAATTCTTCGCGGATCATGAGGTGCCTCGTGGCGTGAGGGTCTAACAGTCAGGTATGCAAACGTGCCGCATGGCGCGGCCAGGATCAGTCAGGCGCGCCAACGCCAGCGGGCCAGGGCCTTGATGACTTTCATCCAGAGTTTGCGAGTGACCACCACGATGGAATTTCCAGAAGGGGACGGATCGATGTCGGGCAACGTTATCTCAGCGCCAGCTCCCAAGCAACCGGGGATTAGCAGTCTCAGATCATCAATCACCAGCGACGGCGACTCTTCAGCGATCGGACGACCATGGTTGTAGCCGTAACTCAGGGCCACGCACTGCACGCCGGCCGCTTTCGCCGCCAGCACGTCACTGCGTGAATCGCCGACAAACAGCGACTGGGACGCCGGAATATTGGCCATTTTCATCACGAAAAACAGCGCCGCCGGGTCGGGTTTCTTCTGCGGCAAGGTATCGCCACCAATGATCCAGCGGAAATAACGGCCGATTTTCATCTGGTCCAACAGCGGCGCGACAAAGCGCTCCGGCTTGTTGGTGATCAGGGCCATTTCCACGCCCTGCTTGCTCAGCCACTTGAGGGTGTCGCGTACGCCGGGGTAGACCACGGTCAGTTCGTGGCTGCGCTCATAGGCAACATTGAACAGTTCCAGGGCGTGCTCGGCCTCAACCTCATCGACACCTTCAGCATCGATGTGATTGGCCAGGGCCCGGCGCACCAGCATCGGTGCGCCATTGCCGACCCACTCGCGTACCGACGCAAGCCCCGCCGGCTTGCGTCCCAGCTTGAGCAGCATCTCGTCCACCGCCGCCGCCAGGTCTGGCACCGAGTCGATCAAGGTACCGTCCAGATCGAACATCACCAGCCGTGGCAGTTTGCCGGGGAACAGCTGCTCAAAGCCGCTCATGGACGCGCCAGCGCCAATTCGGCGCGCATCTTGGCGATGACTTCCTCATAGTCCGGGGCGTTGAAGATCGCCGAGCCTGCCACGAAGGTGTCGGCACCGGCAGCCGCGATTTCACGGATATTGTTGACGTTGACCCCACCGTCGATTTCCAGGCGGATGTCGCGACCCGACGCATCGATCAGCGCACGGGCTTCACGCAGCTTGTCGAGGGTACCGGGGATGAACTTCTGCCCGCCGAAGCCTGGGTTGACGCTCATCAGCAGCACCATGTCGACCTTGTCCATCACGTACTTGAGCACGTCCAGCGGGGTGGCCGGGTTGAACACCAGGCCGGCCTTGCAACCGCCCTCGCGGATCAGTTGCAAGGTGCGGTCGACGTGCAGCGAGGCTTCCGGGTGGAAGGTGATGTAGGTCGCGCCGGCGTCAACGAAATCACCGATGATGCGATCCACCGGGCTGACCATCAGGTGCGCATCGATCGGCGCGGTGATGCCGTACTTGCGCAGCGCCGCGCAGACCATCGGACCGATGGTCAGGTTGGGCACGTAGTGGTTGTCCATGACATCGAAGTGCACGAAGTCGGCACCGGCGGCCAACACCTTGTCCACTTCCTCACCCAGGCGGGCGAAATCGGCGGAGAGAATCGATGGAGCAATAACGAAGGGCTGCATGACGCACCTTTTTTGAGCTAAATCACGATGGCGCGCATTGTATACCTCATGCTTTGCCCTGCGCACCGTGACCTAACTCAACGGCTAGTACGCCGCCCGATAGATTTTCTCGATATCGGCCGCGCTGAGCTTGCGCGGGTTGTTACGCATCAGGCGCTCGATACCCGCCGCTTCCGTGGCCATGGCCGGGATGGCGTCCTCGGGAACCCCGAAACTGCGCAGGCCGGAAGGAATCTCCACGGCGGCACACAATCGCGTCATCGCCTCGACGGCCTGGTCGGCGGCATCGTTGACACTCAGGCCGCTGACATTCACGCCCATGGCCTGGGCAATGTCCTGCATACGCTCGACACAGGCCAGTTTGTTCCAGTGCATCACGTAGGGCAGCAACAGCGCATTGCTGACGCCATGGGCAATATTGAATCGCCCGCCCAGCGGGTAGGCCAACGCATGCACGGCGCCCACCCCGGCATTACCGAAGGCCATGCCGGCCATCAGGCTGGCGGTGGCCATATCGTCGCGGGCCTGCAGGTTGGCCGGGTTGGCGTAGGCCTTGGGCAGCGCCTTGGCGATCAGCTTGATCGCCCCAATGGCCAGGGCATCCGTGATCGGCGAGGCGTTCAGGGAAAGGTAGGACTCAATGGCATGTACCAGCGCATCCACGCCACTGGCGGCGGTGACGCTGCGCGGGCAGGTCAGGGTCATTTGCGGGCTGATCAACGCGACGTCCGGCAGCAGGTAGTCGCTGACGATGCCCTTCTTCAACTGCGCGACCTTGTCGGAGAGGATCGCCACATTGGTCACTTCCGAGCCAGTGCCGGCGGTGGTCGGGATGGCGATCAGCGGCGGGCCCTTGCGCGGCACCTGGTCGACGCCGAATAAGTCCGCCAGGGCGCCGTGGTAACCGGCATAGGCGGCAACGCTTTTGGCAATATCGATGGCACTGCCGCCCCCCAGGCCGATCAGGCCGTCGTGGCCACCGTCGCGGTACGCCTGCATGCAGTCTTCGACGATGGAGATTTCCGGGTCGGGGAGCACGCGATCAAAGATCTCATAAGAGCGCTCGCCCAGATGCTCAAGTGCCAGCGCCACCGTGCCGGACTTGACCAGCACCGCATCGGTGACAATCAACGGGTTATCCACATCCAGGCGCGTCAGCTCGGCGGCAAGTTGCTCGATGGCGCCAGCGCCGGTCAGCAGTTTGTGGGCGATCTTGAATGAGGAAGTACTCATGTGCGCGGCCTCTTATCGGTGATGGGCTGGCACAAGAGTAGCTGACTGGATCGGGTTGTCTTCCATTCAGGCGCTGAATGGTCAAAGCCCCCCCTGTGGGAGGGGGGCTGTACTGGTCTTTAGACCTGGGCCGTGCGCAGTTTCTCGCTACGCCCACGCAGCCACTCCAGGGTCAGCAACAGCAACACCGAGAAGGCGATCAGCAAGGTCGCCGCCGCCGCAATCGTCGGGCTGAGGTTTTCGCGGATGCCGCTGAACATCTGGCGCGGCAAGGTCGCTTGCTCGGGGCCGGCGAGAAACAGGGTCACCACCACTTCATCGAACGACGTCGCGAAGGCAAACAGCGCGCCGGAGATCACCCCCGGCGCAATCAACGGCAAGGTTACCCGGCGAAACGCCGTCAAGGGCGAGGCACCCAGGCTGGCCGCGGCCCGTACCAGGTTATGGTTGAAACCCTGCAAGGTCGCCGACACGGTGATGATCACAAACGGCACCCCAAGCACCGCATGCACCACGATCAGCGAGAAGAAACTGTTGCCCAGGCCCAGTGGCGCAAAAAACAGGTAGCTGGCCACACCGATAATCACCACCGGCACCACCATCGGCGAAATCACCAGGGCCATCACCAACGCCTTGCCGGGGAAATTCCCACGGGTCAGGCCGATCGCCGCCAGGGTGCCGAACACCATGGCCAATACCGTGGCGGCCGGGGCGACGATGATGCTGTTCTTCAACGCACGCATCCATTCCGCCGAGGCGAAGAAATCCTGGTACCAGTGCAGCGAGAAGCCTTGCAACGGGTACACCAGGAAACTGCCGCTGTTGAACGACAGCGGGATGATCACCAGCACAGGCAAGATCAGGAACAACAGGATCAAGCCGCAGAGGATCCGCAAGCTGTAGAACCACACCCGCTCCACCGGTGACATATAAGGACTCAGCATCGCAAGGTCTCCTCAGCTCAGGCGCAGGCGGCTGGCGCCCACCAGCCGGTTGTAGATCAGGTACAGCACCACGGTCGCCAGCAGCAGCAAGCCGCCCAACGCCGTCGCCATGCCCCAGTTGATGCTGGTGTTGGTGTAGAAAGCCACGAAGTAGCTGACCATCTGGTCGTTCGGGCTGCCCAGCAGTGCCGGGGTGATGTAGTAACCGATCGCCAGGATGAACACCAACAGGCAGCCGGCGCCGACACCGGCGTACGTCTGTGGGAAGTACACGCGCCAGAAGCTGGCGAACGGGTGACAGCCCAGGGAGATCGCCGCACGCATGTAGGTGGGCGAAATGCCTTTCATCACGCTGTAGATCGGCAAAATCATGAACGGCAGCAGGATATGCACCATGGAGATGTAGACCCCGGTGCGGTTGAACACCAGCTCCAGGGGTTTGTCGATCAGGCCCATGCCCATCAGCGCACTGTTGATCAGCCCGCCGGATTGCAGCAGCACGATCCACGCCGCCACCCGCACCAGGATCGAGGTCCAGAACGGCAGCAACACCAGAATCATCAGCAGGTTACTTTTGCGTGCCGGCAGGTTGGCCAGCAAGTACGCCAGCGGATAAGCCAGCAGCAGGCAGATGGCGGTGATCACCAGGCCCATCCAGAAGGTGCGGGCGAAGATGTCCAGGTAAATCGCCTGGTCCGGGGTGGCCGGGGCCACTTCGCCGAGGTCGTCGATGCGGTGATCGACGGCCGCCAGCAGGTAGAACGGTGTCAGGCTGCTGGTATTGCGCCGGATCGCCTGCCAGTACGCCGGGTCGCCCCAGCGTTCGTCGAGGTTTTCCAGCGCTTCTTTATAAGAGCCGGGCGCTTCGGTAAACGGCAGCGCCCGCGCGGTTTTGGTCAGCAGGCTGCGATAGCCGGCCAGTTCCATGTTCAAGCGTTTGGACAGATCACCCAGGGTCTGGTTTTTGCGCGCCTCGCCCAGGTCTTCACTGAGGGCCTGGTACACCGGCTCACCCGGCAGACCACGACCGTCCCAGGCCGTCACCGCCACCACGGTACGCGGCAGACCGCCCACCACTTCCGGGTTGCCGACGCTTTTAAACAGCAGCGCAACAATCGGCACCAGGAAGACCAGCAGCAAAAACAGCACCAGCGGCGCAATCAAGGCCTGGGCCTTCCAGCGATTGAGCCGCTCGGCACGCGCCAGGCGCTGCTTGAGGGTGGGGCTGTTGACCTCGTTCGAGGGAACGGCGATGGCCATGGCTGACTCCGAATCTTGAAAATGAATGCAATCTTTCACACAAGAAATCCCTTGTGGGAGGGGGCAAGCCCCCTCCCACAAGGTTATGCAGTGTTACTTGGCAGCCCAGGAGTTGAAGCGCTGCTCCAACTGCTCGCCGTTATCCGCCCAGAAGCTCACGTCGATCTGCACCTGGTTGGCGATGTTTTCCGGCGTAGTCGGCATATCCTTGAGGATGTCCTTGGCCAGCAACGGTACGGCTTGGGTGTTGGCCGGGCCGTAGGCGATGTTTTCCGAGTAGGTCTTCTGCTGCTGCGGCTGCACCGAGAAGGCGATGAATTTCTTCGCCGCTTCGGCACGTTCCTTGGACAGGCCTTTAGGGATGGCCCACGCGTCGAAGTCGTAGATGCCGCCGTTCCACACCACTTTCAGGTTGCTTTCTTTTTGCACCGCGGCGATGCGGCCGTTGTAGGCCGAGCTCATCACTACGTCACCCGAGGCCAGGTATTGCGGCGGTTGTGCGCCGGCTTCCCACCATTGGATCGAGGGCTTGAGTTCGTCGAGTTTCTTGAACGCACGGTCCTGGCCATCTTTGCCGGCCAGCACTTTGTACACGTCCTTCGGTGCAACACCGTCGGCCATCAAGGCGAATTCCAGGGTGTACTTGGCGCCCTTGCGCAGGCCGCGCTTGCCCGGGAATTTCTTGGTGTCCCAGAAATCCGCCCAACTGGTTGGCGCAGACGCCAGCTTGTCCGCGTTGTAGGCCAGAACGGTCGACCATACGAAGAAGCCCACGCCGCACGGCTGGATCGCGCCCTTCACGTAGTCGGCGGTGTTGCCAAACAGTTTCGGGTCCAGCGGCTCGAACATGTCTTCATCACAGCCACGGGACAGTTCCGGCGACTCCACTTCCACCAGGTCCCAGGACACGCTCTTGGTGTCGACCATGGCTTTGACCTTGGCCATCTCACCGTTGTACTCGCCGGCGACGATCTTGCCGTTGCCCGCGCTTTCCCAAGGTGCATAGAAAGCCTTGACCTGTGCAGCCTTGTTCGCACCGCCAAAGGACACGACGGTCAGGTCCGGGCCAGCCATGGCCTGTGTCGCGCCCATCAAGCTCAGGGCCAGGACGGAATACTTCAGGGATCTCAACATTGTTGTTCTCTCCACGTGCAGGGTTGGTGAAGCCATGGGGCGATCAATTCGCCTCTAGAAGTGGGTCGAGTGCGCGAACGTGCTCGACTTGCCAGCCAATCGGTACCACGTCGCCGACCGCCAACGCCGGGTCCAGCTCGGCGATCGGTTGTTTCACAAAAAAATCGGTCTTGCCGCAGACTTCCAGGCGCACGCGCACGTGGTCGCCCAGGTAGATGAATTCCGCCACCCGCCCGGAGAAACGGTTGACGCAGCTTTCGCTGGAGCCATTGAGGCTGACACGCTCAGGGCGCACCGACAGGGTCACCGGGCCGCCGACCTGGCCGACGTTCACCGCCAGCGCCTCGACCTTCTCGCCGCGCGCCAGCTCCACCACGCAGCGCTCGCCGGTGTGGCTGTGCAGGCGGCCATTGAGGCGGTTGTTTTCACCGATGAAGTTGGCGACGAAGGTGTTCTTCGGCTCTTCATACAAGGTACGTGGCGCGGCGATCTGCTGGATCTCGCCCTGGTGGAACACCGCCACGCGGTCGGACATGGTCAAGGCTTCGCCCTGGTCATGGGTCACGTACACCACGGTCACGCCGAGGCGCTGGTGCAGGTGCTTGATCTCCATCTGCATGTGTTCGCGCAGTTGCTTGTCGAGGGCGCCGAGGGGTTCGTCCATCAGCACCAGTTGCGGCTCGAACACCAGCGCCCGGGCCAAGGCCACGCGCTGTTGCTGGCCGCCGGACAGTTGCGCCGGGTAGCGCTGGGCGAAGGCATCGAGCTGGACCATGCTCAGCACGCGTTTGACCCGCTCGCTGATATCGGTCTTGCTCAAGCCCCGCACCGACAGCGGGAACGCGAGGTTCTCGGCAACGGTCATGTGCGGGAACAGCGCGTAGTTCTGGAACACCATGCCGATGTCGCGCTTGTGCGGCGGCACGTTGTTGATCGAGCGTCCGGCCAGCTGGATTTCACCGGCGGTCGGCGTTTCGAAGCCGGCCAGCATCATCAGGCTGGTGGTCTTGCCCGAACCGGAAGGCCCGAGCAGGGTGAGGAACTCGCCCTTGCGAATCTCCAGGTTGAGGTCTTTGACGATCAGGTTCTCGCCGTCGTAGCTCTTCTGCACGCCACGAAAGCTGACCAGCACATCATTTGAATCCACCTCGCTCATACCCGCACCTTTGTATTTTGGACTGCTGTGGCACAAGCGTAGTCCAGGCGCGAGCCCCCGGAAATCGGGGGCCAGGAGAGAATGGCATCAGCCGGATGGAAGGTTTGGGGTAGGGATCGCCCTACACGGATGGCGGGGATGGGACAGGGCAGCGGCAAGAGGCGAGCTGCACGCGGCAAGAATGGGTTCGGCGGTGTTTTGGGGTTGTCGTTATTGGGTATGTGGTTAGAGGAGCTTGTGCTCCATGGCGTACTTCACCAGCTCCGCCAGGGAGGTGATATTGAGCTTTTGCATCAGCCGCGCCTTGTGGGTGCTGATGGTCTTGCTGCTCAACGCCAGTTGCTGGGCGATGTCATTGACGTTGGCGCCCTGGGCCAGGCGCTCGAACACCGAAAATTCACGCTCGGACAGCAGCGAATGCAAGGGCCTTGAATCCGTCAGGCCGACCTCGAAGACCATGCGGTCCGCCAGGTCCGGGTCGATGTAACGCCCGCCGGCGGCGACCTTGCGAATCGCCATCAGCAGCAGCGCCGGGTCGCTGTCCTTGGTGGCGTAGCCCGCAGCGCCCACCTTCAAGGCGCGAGCGGCCATTTGCGCCTCATCGTGCATCGACAGCACCAGGATCGCCGGCGGATTGCTCAGCGCCCGAATGCGCGCAATCGCTTCCAGGCCATTCACGCCTGGCATCGAGATGTCCAGCAACACCACCTCGCAAGGCACATGGCGCAAGGTCTCGAGCAACTGCTCGCCATTACTCGCCTCCCCCACCACCAGCAGGTCCTTGGCCAGGCCGATCAATTGCTTGATGCCTTCACGAACGATGGTGTGGTCTTCGGCTACCAGTACACGGATCACAAGGGCTTCCTCTTATCGTTATGCATCCAAAGGCACCGTGACACTCAGGGTGGTGCCCTCGCCCAATTGACTGTCCAGGCTCAGTTGCCCGCCCATGATCAGCACCCGCTCGCGCATCCCCACCAGGCCAAACGACACCGGGCGCCCCTGGGCCTGGACGAAACCGACGCCATCGTCGCTGATGGTCAGCCGCAGGTCGGTGCCTTCCACCGCCAGGGTCAGTTCGACAGTATGCGCCTGGGCATGGCGCATCACATTGGTCAGTGCCTCTTGCAGGATACGGAACAGGCCGATGGCCTTGGCATCGCTCAAGGTCGGCAGGTTATCCGGTACCTGCACCAGGCAAGGGATTTGCGTGCGCGCTTCGAAACGCCGGGCTTGCCATTCAATCGCCGAGGCAATACCGGCGTCGAGAATCGGCGGGCGCAGCGCCGTCGCCACGTCCCGCACCAACTGGAACAGTTGGGCGATCAGGCGCTTCATGCTGTTCAAGCGCTCATGCAGGCCAGGATCCAGTTGCGCATAGGACAGCTCGCACATGGAGGTTTCCAGCTTGAGCACCGTGAGCATTTGCCCGAGTTCGTCGTGCACTTCCCGGGCGATGCGCGCCTTTTCTTCTTCGCGCACGGTTTCCAGGTGGGCGGACAACTCGCGCAGTTGCGCTTCACTTTGCATCAGGGCGGCCAGGGTGCGGCGCAGTTCGGTGACATCGTTCAGGTAGACAACCAGGTATTCAGCCTCGGCAAATCGCACAAAGCTCAAGGACACGTTGGCCGGCAGGATGCTGCCATCGGCGCGCAAACAATCGGTGGCGAAATTCTGCGGCCCCTCCTCGCTGGCCCGTGCGCGCTTCCACAAATTGAGCCAGCGGTCCATATCCAGGGTCGGGTCGAGGTCGACCAGCGGCCGTTCGATCAGTGCACCGGGCTCGTAACCCAGCATGCTCTCGGCCGCACGATTGGCGTAGCGCACGTGGCTGTCCCAGTTGACCCACAGGATGCCGACGGTGCTCTGGTCGATGGAGAACTGCGTCAAGCGCAACGCTTCGGCACCGGCGGCACGGGCGGCGCTTTCTTCGCGGGCCGCCAGCAGGTCGTGCTCCAGCACACGTTGCTGGCGGCGCTGCCAGAACACCACGGCCAGGCTGGCGAGCAGCAACAGGCCGAGCAGCAGGCTGAGGTTCTGCCAAAGGCCTTTGGATTCGGATAAACGTGGGTATTTGGGTTGCAGCCAGCGACTGTGCAGTTGATCCAGGTCGCGGGCCGGGATCGCGCTCAGGGCACTTTCCATGATGCCGGCCAGTTCCGGCCAATCCCGGCGCGTGGCGACCCGCAGCAATTGCGGCAGGCCGATGTCCCCGACCACCGCCAGCCCGCTGAACTCGGCCTCTGCAGACAAGCGGCTTAATTGCGCTTCATCCACCACGGCATAACGCGCCTGCTGGCTGACCAACAGTTGCAAGGCCTGGCGCTCCATGGGCACGCCTTGCAGGTTGAGGCCGGGATAGGTACTGCGCAGGTAATCGGCCACGGCGCTGGGCATGCGCACGGCAACCCGGGATTGACCGTCGAGCTTCTCCAGCTCCACGGCACCACCGCCCTCGCGGATGCCGACAATGTGTTGAGGCACACGCATATACGGGTCGGTGAACTGCCACAGGCGCAAACCGGCCGGGGTTTGCTGCAGGCCAGGGGCAATGTCTACCTCGTCATCGCGTACGGCCGCCTCCAACTGCTCCTGATCAGGGAAGTTGCGCCAGGTCAGCTCGATATTCAGCGCCTTGGCCAGCCACTGCATCAACTCGACATTCGCCCCGGACAAGCGCTGCAGGCGTCGGTCGTATTGCGCGTAAGGCGCCTGCAACACCACGCCCACCCGCAGCTCCGGGTGCCGGGCCAGCCATTCGCGCTGCGGCGCATTCAGCTGCGCCTGCGGTGTGGCGGGCGCGGGGGAAGCGTTTGCCATCAAGGCAAGGCACAAACAGCCGATAACCAGCAGACAGCGAAAACCCATGATCCACGTCTCACATCACTGACAAATACTGACCAACCCATTAGGCTGCTGGAATCACTTCTGGCCGGAAATCAACGATGTCCTATCGAAACCGTTCGGCACTGCCAGCATTGTGCCTGTCACTGCTGTTTACCAGTGCCTTTTCTGTGCAGGCTGAAGACGCACCGGCACCGGCTGCCGAAAAACCCGTCGAACGCCAACCCCTGCCCGAGCGTAGCCAGGAAGAGGCCAGCGCCCTGGAACGCAAAATCCCGCAGCAAGAGCAGCAACAGTTGCAGGCCGGCAGTGATTCATTCCTTGCCCTGTGGAAACCGGCCAACAGCGCCGAACCCGAAGGCGTGGTGATTATCGTACCGGGCGCCGGCGAAAATGCTGACTGGCCGCAAGCAATCGGCCCGTTGCGACGTAAATTGCCGGATGCCAATTGGGGCAGCCTCAGCCTGTCGTTACCGGACGTGAGCATGGACACCCTGCCACCGCGTGTCATGGAAGCACCCAACGCCACCGTCGACACCAGCAGTAAAGACGCGAGCACCGCCGACAAGCCGATCGAGCAAGCCGCCAGCGCCGAGGCGGAAGGCACCGACCCGGCGGTGGTCCCGGGTGCCGACGAACAGGACAAGACCGACGCCTCGCGCATCTTCGCGCGCATCGATGCCGCCGTGGCTTTTGCCCAGACCCAGAGCGCACGCACGGTGGTGCTGGTGGGCCATGGCACTGGCGCCTGGTGGGCGGCGCGTTACCTGACTGAAAAACAACCCTCCCAGGTGCAGAAGCTCGTGATGGTTGCCGCCCAGACGCCTGCCGGGCGTCATCCGGATGTGCAGCAACTGGCGCCGGCGCTGAAGCTGCCGACGGCCGACGTCTTCTATCAAGACAACGCTCAAGCACGCAACAACGCCCTGGCGCGCGCCCAGGCCGCGAAGCGCTTGAAGAATGACGGCTATAAGCAGGTGTCATTGAAGACCCTGCCCGGCAACAGCGCCGCCGAGCAGGAACAGTTGTATCGCCGGGTTCGCGGCTGGTTGAGCCCGCAGGCCAGCGCCGACTGAGGATCAGCACAGAACCAATGTGGTTATCCGTGAAAGACCGGCCTCTAACGAAAATCCCGGCGTTCGCGAATCAATGAATAGGCATTGTGCAATTCACGGGTGCGCTCGGTCGCCTCACGCACTTGCGCGGGGCTGGCGCCACTGCCGGCCACCTTGTCCGGGTGGTGACGGCTCAGCAGGCGGCGATAGGCACGCTTGATGACCGACGGCTCGGTGGTAGCTGTCACGCCGAGCAAGCGCAACGCTTCCTGGTAGGTCGTGCCACGATTGACCAGCGGCTTGCGCTCAGGTGTGTAGTCGGCCGCCAACGCCTGGAGCTGTTGCGGTGTCCAGCCCAACCACTTCCCCCACAGGTCGATCAAGTCGCGCTCGGCGGCATCCGCCTTGCCGTCCGCCCAGACCATCCGCCAGCACGCCCGCAACACCCCTTCCGCCGCATGGGGCTGGGCCTTGAGCACACGCAGGTAGCGGCGTACCCGGTCGGAACCGGATTTGCCGCGGTTGAACGCCGCAATCGCGCGGCGCTGGGCCGACTCGGTCATGTCCAGTGAGCGCATTTCCTGCCGCGCCTGCTGGATATGCCCGTCCACCACACGCCCGTTACTTTTGGCCAGGCGCCCGAGCAACACAAACAATAACTCGTCATTGCGTAACGCCGGACGCCCGCCCAAGCGCTCGCGCAACTGTGCCCAACTGTGCAGTTGCAGGCGGCGATCCAGCGCCTGCCCCAACAGCGCACCCAACAAGGCCCCCGGAATACTGGCAATGGCAAAGCCAGCCCCGGCGCCGATCAGCGTCCCTGGCCACAACATGCTACTGCCCCGCTGTCAGCAGGGTTTCGACGTGCGCCAGGCGCTCCAGCGTGCCGACATCAATCCAGCGTCCCGCCATGTGTTCCCCCGTTACCAAACCTTTCGCCATGGCCGCACGCAGCAGCGGCGCCAGCTTGAAGGCACCGGCGCTGCAACCCGCGAACAGCCGGGGGTCGAGCACTGAAATGCCACTGAAGGTCAGGTTATCGGCACCGGGCGCCGCATCATGAAGCAAGCCCTGATCAAGGTAGAAATCACCGCCCGAGGGGTGATGTGCCGGGTTGTCGACCATCACCAGATGAGCCAGGCCCTTGAGCGGCTGCTTGAGTCGGGTGAAGTCGTAGTCGGTCCAGATATCGCCGTTGACCACCAGGAACGGCTCATCCCCCAGCAGCGGCAGCGCCTGGAAAATCCCGCCGCCGGTTTCCAGCGGTTCGCCCTCCGGGGAATAGCGGATACGCAAGCCGAACTGCGCGCCATCCCCCAGGTAGCGCTCGATCTGCTGGCCGAGCCAGGCATGGTTGATCACCACATCGGTAAAGCCGGCCTTGGCCAGCGCCTCCAGGTGGTACTCGATCAGGCGCTTGCCGCCGGCCTGCACCAGCGGCTTGGGCGTGTGCAAGGTGAGCGGACGCATCCGCTCGCCTTTGCCGGCGGCCAGGATCATGGCCTTCATACGCTGGCCTCTGCGGGCTGCCGCAGGCTGGTCAGTAACTCAGCCAGTTCGCTCAACTCCGGGCGATCGGCCAGCACCGCCTCTATATAAGCAAAGAAGCGCGGTACGTCGGCCAGGTAGCGTGGCTTGCCGTCGCGATGGCAGATGCGCGCAAAGATACCGATGACCTTGAGGTGGCGCTGCACGCCCATCAGGTCGCTGGCGCGCAGGAAGTCTTCGAAATCCGGCTGTACCGGAATGCCGGCCTGGCCCGCACGTTCCCAGTAGTCGCGCTGCCATTCCCGCACACGGGCCTGGGGCCAGCTGAGAAAGGCGTCCTTGAACAGGCAGGTAATGTCGTAGGTGACCGGACCATACACCGCGTCCTGAAAATCCAGCACGCCAGGGTTAGGCTCGCTGATCATCAGGTTGCGTGGCATATAGTCGCGGTGCACCAGCACTTTGGGTTGCGCCAGGGCGCTGTCGATCAAGTGATCGCTGACACGCTGCCAAAGTGCCTGCTGCCGGGTATCCAGCTCGAGACCCAAGTGTCGGCGCACGTACCATTCAGGAAACAATTCGAGTTCACGGCGCAGCAAGGCGACGTCATAGCTGGGCAGTGGTGCGTCCATCGGCAACTGCTGATAAGCCAGCAAGGCGTCAATGGCATCGGCAAACAATTGATCGGCGTTTTCGTCGTTTATCACGTCCAGGTAGGTTTTTCTGCCCAGGTCATTGAGCAAAAGAAAGCCTCGCGGCAAGTCTTGTGCATAAATTTTTGGAACATTTATTCCCGACGTCGACAACAAATAAGCGATATCGACGAAAGGCTTGCAGTTTTCCTGAGGGGGCGGCGCGTCCATTACCACGAAAGTCCGACCGCCGCCTTCCCAACGGAAATAGCGCCTGAAACTCGCGTCGCTGCTGGCCGCAGTCAATGTGGCCGGGGGTACGGCACCCCAGCCTTGAGCGTTGAAAAGGATCGGCAACTGCTCATCCAGCCAGACTTCCAGCTGCTGTAAACGTAGATCTTGCTCGGGCATTACAAGGGTCTCCGACGGCGCTAGCCGTCAAGCGGGTCATGCTTTATTATCACGCATCTTTTTCAGACCATCGAGAGGCGTGCGGCCCAAACCGCGGGCAGATGGCACGCAGGAAGCCCGGACTAATAAGATGGCATTGAAATCCCCCGCGTTTCGTAGAAAATTTCCGTTGCTGGTAACCGGCAGTCTGCTGGTCATGCAACCCTTCGCCACCTCATTCGTGGTCGCCGCGGAACAGTATGACTGCTCAGTCTCTGCTTCGGGTGCCTGGGACTGCGCGCCGAAGACCGCCGCCGCCCCATTGCCACCGCGCCCGGTGCATGACGGCGCAGCCGTCAGCTCGGCCAACAGCACGGCGCAGGCCGACGCTGGCGGCAGTGCCGAAGCCGAGCCGAAGACCGCACTGGTCACCGAGTCCAAGGGCCGTGGCCTGCGTTCGCGCAGCGCCGACTACAGCCACTTGGACTGGGTGCCTCGCGAAAAGTTGACCGCAGCCCAGCTGGCGGAAACCGGTCCTTACTGCGGCGGTGCGTACATCGAGCCAACTCGTCCTGGCATGAACGACAAGACGAACAAGAGCGATGCGCCCACCTTCATCGGTGCCAAGGCCTCTCGTTACGAGCAGGAACAACAAGTCGCAACCCTGGCCGGTGACGTCGTCATGCGCCAGGGCAGCATGCAGCTGGAGTCGGAAGAAGCCAGCCTGTACCAGGCCGAGAACCGGGGCGAGCTGAACGGTAACGTGCGACTGCGCGACAACGGTGCATTGATCGTCGGCGACCACGCCCAGGTTCAACTGGATACCGGCGCTGCGCAGATCGACAACGCCGAATACGTGCTGCACAAGTCGCGTATCCGCGGTAACGCGCTGTACGCCAAGCGCGCCGAAAACGCGATCATCCGCCTCAAGGACGGTACCTACACCACCTGCGAGCCGGACAGCAACGCCTGGCAGCTCAGGGGCAACAACATCACGTTGAACCCGGCCACCGGTTTCGGTACGGCCACCAACGCGACGCTGCGGATCAAGAACATTCCGATCCTGTACACCCCTTACATCTACTTCCCGATCGACGACCGTCGTCAGTCCGGCTTCCTGCCACCGAGCTTCAGCACCGGCAGCGAAACCGGCTTTACCCTGGTCACGCCGTACTACTTCAACCTGGCACCAAACTACGATGCCACGTTGTACCCGCAATACATGACCAAGCGCGGCATGATGATGGAAGGCGAATTCCGCTACCTCACCAAGTCCAGCGAAGGCCAGTTCGGCGGCGCGTACCTGAACGACGACAACGACGAACGCAAGAAGCAGACCGACTACGAAAAAACCCGCTACATGCTCAATTGGCAGCACAAGGGCGGGCTGGATTCGCGTGTACTGACCCAGGTCGACTACACCACGATCAGTGACCCTTACTACTTCCAGGACCTCAAGTCCTACCAGGAAGGTGTCGAGAGCCGCGACTACGTCAACCAGCAGGGCTCCGTGGCTTATCGCGGTGACACCTTCCAGGCACGCCTGAACCTGCAGGCTTACCAGCTGGCGACGATCTCCCAGGTCACGCCGTATAACCGCCTGCCGCAGATCACCTTCAACGGTACCCTGCCTTATCATCCGGGTGGCTTGAACTTCAGCTATGAGACCGAAGCCGTACGCTTTGATCGTGACCTGGAAAACGGCAATTTCAGCAATGAGAACGGGGACATCGAGCGCCGCCTCGACACTTATGTCCGCGGTCTTACCCGTGCCAATGGCACGCGCCTGAACGTAGCGCCGGCTGTCGAGTACCCGATGAACTGGACCTACGGCTTTGTAACGCCGAAGCTCAAGTACGTGTACACCAAGTACGACCTGGACCTGGATAACATCGGCAAGAACCAGATCATTGCTGATCAGAATGCGGCAACCGCAGCCAACCCGTACGCGGGCGGCACCTTCAAGAGCTCCCAGGACCGTGCGGTTCCGGTGGCCAGCGTCGACAGCGGCCTGTACTTCGATCGCAACACCAACTGGTTCGGCAAGGATTATCGCCAGACCCTCGAGCCGCGTGCGTTCTACCTGTACGTGCCGAACAAGGACCAGGCCGATATCCCGGTCTTCGACACCAGCGAATACTCGTTCAGCTACGCGTCACTGTTCCGCGACAACCGCTTCAGCGGCTCCGACCGTATCGGCGACGAGAACAAGCTGTCCCTGGGCTTGACCAGCCGGTGGATCGAAGAAAACGGTTTCGAGCGTCAACGCGTATCCGTGGGACAGGCTGTGTACTTCAAGGATCGTGAAGTACAACTGCCTGGCATCCTGGCGGCTGACCGTGCCGATGCACAGTCCGACGTATCGCCCGTTGCCCTGGACTACGAGTTCCGCTTCAACCGCGACTGGCGCGCCACTGCCGACTACAACTGGGATACCGAGGAGCACAGCCCTCGTTCCGGTAGCGCGATGCTTCACTACCAGCCGGAAGACAACCCGAACAAGATCATCAACGTCGGTTATCGCTATCGTAACGACCAGGTCGTCTACAACCAGTTGACCGGCAAATGGCAGTTCGGTGGCGACTACGGTCAACCAGGCGATCCGAACTACGTGAAGGATTACTACAAAATCCAACAACACGACTTCTCGATGATGTGGCCGATCATTCCCCAGTGGAACCTGATCACCCGCTGGCAGTATGACTACGCTCGCAACCGTACCCTGGAAGCCTTCGGTGGTTTCGAGTACGACAACTGCTGCTGGAAACTGCGCGTCATCAACCGTTACTGGGTTTCCAACGACGAATACAGCCAGATCGCCCCGCTTAACGAAAAGGGTGACCACGGGCTCTTCCTGCAGATCGTCCTCAAAGGACTCGGCGGCCTGACCGGCGCCAAGGTAGAGAGCTTCCTCGACAAAGGCATTGAAGGTTATCGTGAACGTGAAGACCAAGCTTTCTGATTGTCTGCGCCCGCTAGTGCTGGGCGCGCTGTTCCTGGGCACCGTATCGGCTCACGCTGCGGTTCAGCAACTGGATAAAGTAGTGGCCATCGTCGATAACGACGTGATCATGCAAAGCCAACTGGACCAGCGCGTCAAGGAAGTGCAGCAAACCATCGCCAAGCGTGGCGGCGGCGTGCCACCGACCAGCGTGCTGGACCAGCAGGTACTGGAACGCCTGATCGTCGAAAACCTGCAACTGCAGATCGGCGAGCGTTCCGGCATCCGCATTTCGGACGAAGAACTGAACCAGGCGGTCGGCACCATCGCTCAGCGCAACAACATGAGCATTGATCAATTCCGCGCGGCCCTGGCCCACGACGGTCTTTCGTATGAAGACGCCCGTGACCAGATCCGCCGCGAAATGATCATCAGCCGTGTGCGCCAGCGTCGCGTTGCCGAGCGGGTCCAGGTATCCGAGCAGGAAGTGAAGAACTTCCTGGCCTCGGACCTGGGCAAGATGCAGCTTTCCGAAGAACTGCACCTGGCCAATATCCTGATCCCGACCCCGGACAGTGCCAACTCCGAGCAGCTGAATGCGGCAGCGGCGAAAACCCAGGCTATCTATGATCGCCTGAAAGCCGGCGCTGACTTTGCCCAGATGGCCATTGCCCAGTCCGGCAGCGACAACGCCCTTGAAGGTGGTGATATGGGCTGGCGTAAAGCGGCTCAACTGCCACCTCCGTTCGACCGTGAACTGAGTGCCATGGAAGTGGGTGGCATCACCCAGCCAGCCCGCACCCCAGGCGGCTTCATCATCCTGAAGTTGCTGGAACGTCGCGGTGGCGAGACCTCGCTGAAAGACGAAGTGCATGTTCGTCATATCCTGGTCAAACCAAGCGAAATCCGCACCGAGGCCCAAACCAAGGAACTGGCCCAGAAGATCTATGACCGCATCGAAAGCGGTGAAGACTTCGCCACCCTGGCCAAGAGCTTCTCGGAAGACCCGGGTTCCGCCCTCAACGGTGGCGACCTGAACTGGATCGACCCGAAAGCCCTGGTGCCTGAGTTCCAGCAGGTAATGGCCGATACTCCGCAAGGCGTACTGTCCAAGCCGTTCAAGACCCAATATGGCTGGCATGTACTGGAAGTCCTTGGTCGTCGCGCCACCGACAACACTAGCCAGGCCCGCGAGCAGCAGGCGCTGAACGTACTGCGTAACCGCAAATACGACGAAGAGCTGCAGACCTGGCTGCGTCAGATCCGTGACGAAGCCTACGTGGAAAACAAGCTGCCAGGCGCCGAGCAAACAGGCACCGACCAGGCAGCTCCGTGAAACCCCAGCGTTTCGCCGTGACACCCGGCGAGCCGGCCGGCATTGGTCCAGACCTGTGCCTGCTGCTCGCCTCGCACCCCCAGCCGCACCCCCTGATTGCCATTACCAGCCGCGACCTGCTCCTTGAGCGGGCCGCGCAGCTGGGTGTGGTCGTCAATCTGCTGGACGTGGGACCGGGCAACTGGCCCGACCTGCCGGCGCCCGCCGGCAGCTTGTATGTGTGGAACACCCCGCTGCAAGCCAAGGTCGTTGCCGGGCAACTCAACAAGGCCAACGCGGCGTTCGTCCTGGAAACCCTGACCCGCGCGGGGCAAGGCTGCATCGACGGCGACTTCGCCGGCATGATCACCGCGCCGGTCCACAAGGGCGTGATCAACGAATCGGGCATTGCGTTTTCCGGCCACACCGAGTTCCTGGCCGAGCTGACCAACACCGCTCAAGTCGTCATGATGCTGGCCACACGCGGCCTGCGGGTCGCCCTGGTGACCACGCACCTGCCATTGCGCGACATTGCCGACGCCATCACCGCCGAGCGTGTGGAGCGCGTTACGCGCATCCTGCATGCCGACCTGCAACAAAAATTCGGCATCGCCCAACCGCGCATCCTGGTCTGCGGGCTCAACCCCCACGCCGGCGAAGGCGGACACTTGGGCCATGAAGAAATCGACATCATTGAACCAACCCTGGAGCGTCTGCGCCAAGAAGGCATGGACCTGCGTGGCCCACTGCCAGCAGACACTCTGTTTACCCCCAAATATCTGGAGCACTGCGACGCAGTGCTGGCGATGTACCATGACCAGGGGCTGCCCGTGCTGAAATACAAAGGCTTCGGCGCCGCAGTCAACGTGACACTGGGCCTGCCGATCATCCGCACCTCCGTCGACCATGGCACCGCCCTGGACCTGGCAGGCAGCGGCAAGATCGATACCGGCAGCCTGCACGTGGCCCTGGAAACCGCCTATCAGATGGCCGAGACCCGTATATGACCGAGCATTACCAACACCGGGCGCGCAAGCGCTTCGGGCAAAACTTCCTGCACGACGCCGGCGTGATCGACCGTATCCTGCGCTCCATCCATGCCAAGCCAGAAGACCGCCTGCTGGAAATCGGCCCGGGCCAGGGCGCGTTGACCCAAGGCTTGCTCGCCAGTGGCGGCCAACTGGACGTGGTGGAACTGGACAAGGACCTGATCCCGATCCTCAACCAGCAGTTCGCCGACAAGCCCAACTTCAACCTGCATCAGGGCGATGCACTGAAGTTCGATTTCAATACCCTCAACGCCGCGCCTAATAGCCTGCGTGTGGTGGGTAACCTGCCGTACAACATCTCCACACCGCTGATTTTCCACCTGCTGAACAACGCCGGGATCATCCGCGACATGCACTTCATGCTGCAAAAAGAAGTGGTGGAACGCCTGGCTGCCGGCCCTGGTGGTGGTGATTGGGGCCGATTGTCGATCATGGTTCAGTACCACTGCCGCGTCGAACACCTGTTCAATGTCGGCCCGGGCGCATTCAACCCGCCGCCGAAGGTCGATTCGGCCATCGTGCGCCTGGTGCCTCACGCCGTGCTGCCACACCCGGCCAAGGATCACAAATTGCTGGAACGCGTGGTGCGTGAAGCGTTCAACCAGCGCCGCAAGACACTGCGCAACACACTCAAGGCCCTGCTGAGCAACGCCGAGATCGAAGCAGCCGGCGTCGACGGCAGCCTGCGCCCCGAGCAACTGGACCTCGCCGCGTTCGTGCGCCTGGCCGACCAACTTGCCATCCAGCCTGCGCCAGTCGCCGACTGAAACCCCCAGGCATGGCCAGACACATGTCTGGCCTAGTGCCCACCTCTTGGCCTAGACTGATCCGCATCTGCTGTCCTCCGCTTTTGCTTTTAAGGCCTCTTGCATGTCCGATCCTCGCTACCAGATCGACGTCAGCGTCGTCACCCGCTTCCTCGCGGACCAATCGCAACCTGAACAGAACCGCTTCGCCTTTGCCTACACCATCACGGTGAAAAACAACGGGCAGGTGCCGGCCAAGCTGCTGTCACGCCACTGGGTGATCACCGACGGTGACGGTCAGGTCGAGGAAGTTCGCGGCGCAGGCGTTGTCGGCCAACAACCGTTGATCGACATTGGCGCCAGCCACACTTACAGCAGCGGCACGGTAATGACCTCCAAGGTCGGCACCATGCAAGGCTCGTATCAGATGAAAGCCACTGATGGCAAACTGTTCGACGCCATCATCAAGCCTTTCCGCCTCGCCGTACCAGGCGCCCTGCACTGATGGCAACGTACGCGGTCGGCGACCTGCAAGGCTGTCTGGAGCCTCTCAAGTGCCTGCTTGAACGGGTGGCCTTCGACCCGGCGAACGATCGCCTGTGGCTGGTAGGCGACCTGGTCAATCGCGGCCCCGAGTCCCTGGAAACGCTACGTTACCTGTATAGCCTGCGGGATTCCCTGGTGTGCGTACTGGGCAACCATGACCTGCACCTGCTGGCGGCCGGCAATAACATCGAGCGCCTGAAAAAGGGCGATACCCTGCGGGAAATCCTCGAGGCGCCAGATCGTGCACAACTGCTTGACTGGCTGCGTCGACAAAAGATCATGCATTACGACGAAAGCCGCAATATGGCCTTGGTCCATGCCGGTATCCCGCCGCAGTGGACGCTGAAAAAAGCCCTCAAGTGCGCCGCCGAAGTCGAAAACGCCCTGGCCGATGACAGCCTGTACACCGCCTACCTCGACGGCATGTATGGCAACGAGCCAGTGAAGTGGGACAACGACCTTACCGGCGTCGCCCGCCTGCGGGTGATTACCAACTATTTCACACGCATGCGCTTCTGCACCGCCGAGGGCAAGCTGGACCTCAAGAGCAAGGAAGGCGTCGACACGGCACTGCCCGGCTACAAACCATGGTTTGCCCACAAGGAACGCAAGACCCGCGACACCAGGATAATCTTTGGTCACTGGGCAGCCCTTGAAGGCAAGTGCGACGAACCGGGCGTATTCGCCCTCGACACCGGCTGCGTATGGGGCGGCGCCATGACCCTGATGAACATCGACACCGGCGAGCGTCACGGCTGCCAGTGCCCACCCACTCTTCCCGTTACCCTGCCGGCTGCAGCCAGGCCATAGGAGCCCACCATGAGCGAATTCAAACGTATCCCTCCCGAACAAGCCCAGGCCCTGCGCGAGCAAGGTGCAGTGGTGGTCGATATCCGTGACCAGCCTACTTACGCCGCCGCCCATATCGCTGGCGCCCAGCACCTGGACAACGTCAACATCGCCGATTTCATCCGTACCGCCGACCTTGATGCACCGCTGATCGTGGCCTGCTACCACGGCAATTCCAGCCAGAGCGCAGCCGCCTACCTGGTCAGCCAGGGCTTCTCCGACGTCTACAGCCTGGATGGTGGCTTTGAGCTGTGGCGTACGACGTATCCTGCAGAAATTGCCTCCGGCGATTCGCAATAATTTTTTTCACACCCCGCTACCCCGCGTGACGCTTGGGCTCGCGCCGTTTCTGACGAACGGCGCAGTCAAACTAATTGCGCATCGCGCCTTGCCCTCTCAGATTCCGAACTATCCTTAAGCGCAGGCCATCCGAATCAGGGGAGAGCCGGTACACCGGCGTACGGGTCATCGGTAGCGTTTCAGGGTGTTCTGGGGGGAAAACAGCCATTGGCGTTCGTCAATGACTGCCAGCATCGACTGATAGATCCGGCGTCGGCTCCACGTATCGAGCGAGGTGACGACGTCATGAGTATTTTCAGCCACTTCCAACAACGCTTCGCGTCCACACAGCAGGAAGAACTCACGCTGCAAGAGTATCTCGAGCTGTGCAAGCAGGACCGCAGCACCTACGCATCTGCCGCCGAACGCCTGTTATTGGCGATCGGCGAGCCGGAGCTGGTGGAAACCGCCAACAATTCGCGCCTGTCGCGAATATTTTCCAACAAGGTGATCCGCCGCTATCCGGCCTTTGAAGACTTCCATGGGATGGAAGAATGCATCGACCAGATCGTCTCCTACTTCCGCCATGCCGCCCAAGGCCTGGAAGAGAAGAAACAGATCCTCTACCTGCTCGGCCCCGTTGGCGGTGGTAAATCGTCCCTGGCCGAAAAACTCAAGCAACTGATCGAGAAGGTGCCCTTCTACGCCATCAAGGGCTCACCGGTCTTCGAGTCGCCCCTGGGCCTGTTCAACGCCACGGAAGATGGCGCGATCCTCGAAGAAGACTTCGGCATCCCACGACGCTACCTCAACACCATCATGTCGCCCTGGGCCACCAAGCGCCTGGCCGAGTTTGGCGGCGATATCAGCCAGTTCCGCGTGGTGAAACTCTACCCGTCGATCCTCAACCAGATCGGCGTGGCCAAGACCGAACCGGGCGACGAGAACAACCAGGACATTTCGGCGCTGGTGGGCAAGGTCGATATCCGCAAGCTGGAAGAATTCCCGCAGAACGACGCCGACGCCTACAGCTACTCGGGCGCACTGTGCCGGGCCAACCAGGGCCTGATGGAATTCGTGGAAATGTTCAAGGCGCCGATCAAGGTGCTGCACCCACTCCTTACCGCCACCCAGGAAGGCAACTACAACAGTACCGAAGGCCTGGGCGCGATTCCGTTCACCGGGATCCTGCTGGCGCACTCCAACGAATCGGAATGGCACACCTTCCGCAACAACAAGAACAATGAAGCCTTCATCGACCGGATCTACATCGTCAAGGTGCCGTACTGCCTGCGGGTCAGCGATGAAATCAAGATCTACGACAAGCTGCTGTTCAACAGCTCGCTGGCCAAGGCCCACTGCGCACCCGACACCCTGAAGATGCTCGCCCAGTTCACCGTGCTGTCGCGCCTCAAGGAGCCGGAAAACTCGAATATCTATTCGAAGATGCGCGTGTACGACGGCGAGAACCTCAAGGACACCGATCCCAAGGCCAAGTCGATCCAGGAATATCGCGACACAGCGGGCGTGGATGAAGGCATGAACGGCCTGTCGACGCGCTTTGCGTTCAAGATCCTGTCCAAGGTCTTCAACTTCGACCCCCATGAGATCGCCGCCAACCCGGTTCACCTGCTGTATGTGCTGGAGCAGCAGATCGAACAGGAACAATTCCAGGCCGAAACCCGCGAACGCTACCTGCGCTTCCTCAAGGAATACCTCGCGCCGCGCTACATCGAGTTTATCGGCAAGGAAATCCAGACCGCGTACCTGGAGTCCTACAGCGAGTACGGCCAGAACATCTTCGACCGCTACGTGCTGTATGCGGACTTCTGGATCCAGGACCAGGAATACCGCGACCCGGAAACCGGCGAAATCCTCAACCGCGTAGCCCTCAACGAAGAATTGGAGAAGATCGAAAAACCCGCCGGCATCAGCAATCCGAAGGATTTCCGCAACGAAATCGTCAACTTCGTACTGCGTGCCCGCGCCAATAACAACGGCAAGAACCCTACCTGGCTCAGCTACGAGAAGCTGCGGGTGGTCATCGAGAAGAAAATGTTCTCCAACACCGAGGATCTGCTGCCGGTCATCAGCTTCAATGCCAAGGCCAGCAAGGAGGACCAGCAAAAACACAACGACTTCGTCACACGAATGGTCGAGCGCGGCTACACCGACAAACAGGTACGACTGCTCTCCGAGTGGTACCTGCGGGTGCGCAAATCGCAGTAAGGCAGCGATGGGCGTCCACTGCCAGGTCATGGACCTGGCAGTTGACCGCTTGTCTCTAAGCTTCCAGCTCGCCGCTTGAAGCTTGTAACGTGAAGCTGCCCGGAGGGCTCCTCATGAGCTATGTGATCGACCGACGCCTTAATGGCAAGAACAAGAGCACGGTAAACCGCCAGCGTTTCCTGCGGCGTTACCGTGACCACATCAAAAAGGCCGTTGAAGAGGCCGTCAGCCGCCGTTCCATTACAGACATGGAGCATGGCGAACAAATCAGCATTCCCGGACGCGACATCGACGAACCGGTGCTGCACCACGGCCGGGGCGGCAAGCAGACTGTCGTGCACCCCGGCAATAAAGAGTTCACCACCGGCGAGCATATCCAGCGCCCGCAGGGCGGTGGCGGCGGTAAAGGCCCGGGCAAGGCCGGCAACTCCGGCGAAGGCATGGACGAGTTCGTGTTCCAGATCACCCAGGAAGAATTCCTCGAGTTTATGTTCGAAGACCTGGAACTGCCCAACCTGGTCAAACGTAACCTGACCGGCACCGATACCTTCAAGACCGTACGCGCCGGGATCAGCAACGAAGGCAACCCCTCTCGAATCAACATCATCCGCACGCTGCGCTCGGCCCATGCGCGGCGTATCGCCCTGTCGGGCAGCAGCCGCGCCAAATTGAGGGCGGCGAAGGAAGAGTTGGCGCGTTTAAAGCGCGAAGAGCCGGACAACTTCGGCGATATCCAGGAAATCGAGGTGGAAATAGAGAAACTCAGCGCGCGCATCCACCGCGTACCGTTCCTCGATACCTTTGACCTCAAGTACAACCTGCTGGTCAAGCAGCCCAACCCCAGCTCAAAAGCCGTGATGTTTTGCCTGATGGACGTGTCAGGCTCGATGACCCAGGCGACCAAGGACATCGCCAAGCGTTTCTTTATCCTGCTGTACCTGTTTCTGAAGCGGAACTACGACAAGATCGACGTGGTGTTCATCCGCCATCACACCAGCGCACGGGAAGTGGATGAGGAGGAGTTTTTCTACTCGAGGGAAACCGGCGGCACCATCGTGTCCAGCGCCTTGAAGCTGATGCAGGAGATCATGGCCGAGCGCTACCCGGCCAACGAGTGGAATATCTACGCGGCCCAGGCCTCCGACGGCGACAACTGGAACGACGATTCGCCGATCTGCCGCGACATCCTGATCAACCACATCATGCCGTTTGTGCAGTACTACACTTACGTCGAAATCACCCCCCGTGAGCACCAGGCACTGTGGTTCGAATACGAGCGCATCGGCGAAGCCTTTGCCGACACGTTCGCACAACAGCAACTGGTCTCGGCCGGCGATATCTATCCGGTCTTCCGTGAACTCTTCCAGCGCAGGTTAGTGACATGACCGCCAAAAAAGAGACTAAGCGCCAACCCATTTCCACCGGCTCCGAGTGGACCTTTGAACTGATCCAGGCCTATGACCGGGAAATCAGCCGCATCGCGGCGGGTTATGCCCTGGACACCTACCCCAACCAGATCGAAGTGATCACGGCCGAACAGATGATGGATGCCTACGCCTCCGTCGGTATGCCCCTGGGTTACCACCACTGGTCATACGGCAAACACTTCCTCAGTACCGAAAAGTCGTACACCCGGGGCCAGATGGGCCTGGCCTACGAGATCGTGATCAACTCCGACCCGTGCATCGCCTACCTGATGGAAGAAAACACCATCTGCATGCAGGCGCTGGTGGTGGCCCATGCCTGCTATGGGCACAACAGTTTCTTCAAGGGCAACTACCTGTTCCGCACCTGGACCGACGCCAGCTCGATCATCGATTACCTGGTGTTCGCCAAGCAGTACATCATGCAGTGCGAGGAGCGCCACGGTATCGACGCCGTGGAGGACTTGCTCGACTCCTGCCATGCCCTGATGAACTATGGCGTCGACCGCTACAAGCGCCCATACCCTATTTCTGCCGAGGAAGAGCGCCTGCGCCAGAAGGAGCGCGAGGAGCACCTGCAGAAGCAGATCAACGACCTGTGGCGCACCATTCCCAAACGCGCCGGCAAGAACAGCGACAAGGACAACGCGCGGTTCCCCGCCGAACCCCAGGAAAACATCCTGTATTTCCTGGAAAAGCACGCACCGCTGCTGGAGCCGTGGCAACGGGAAATCGTGCGTATCGTACGCAAGATCGCCCAGTACTTTTACCCACAGCGCCAGACCCAGGTGATGAACGAAGGTTGGGCAACGTTCTGGCACTACACGCTGATGAACGACCTGTACGACGAAGGCCTGGTCACCGACGGCTTCATGATGGAGTTCCTGACGTCCCACACCAGCGTGGTGTTCCAACCCGGCTTCGACAGCCCGTATTACAGCGGGATCAACCCTTACGCGCTGGGTTTTGCCATGTACCGCGATATTCGGCGCATGTGCGAACACCCCACCGATGAAGACCGCCGCTGGTTCCCGGAAATCGCCGGCAGTGACTGGCTGTCGACGATCAAGTTCGCCATGAGCAGCTTCAAGGATGAGAGCTTTATCCTGCAGTACCTCTCACCCCAGGTGATCCGCGACCTCAAACTGTTCAGCATCCTGGATGATGACCTCAAGGATGACCTGGTGGTGCCGGCCATCCACGATGAACCCGGCTACCGCACCATCCGTGAAACCCTGGCGGCGCAATACAACCTGGGCAACCGTGAGCCCAACGTGCAGATCTACAGCATCGATGTGCGCGGCGACCGCTCTCTGACCCTGCGCCACCAGCAGCACGACCGCAAACCCCTGGGCGAATCCACCGAAGAAGTGCTCAAGCACCTGCATCGGCTCTGGGGCTTCGACATCCACCTGGAAACCCTGCAAGGCGACCAAGTGATGAAGACCCACCATGTGCCACCGCGCAACGATCACAACGACAACGACTACGGCCGCCTGGACCTGGCCGTCGTTCATCTCTGAAACAGCAAAGCCTCCATTGGCCAGGCACAGGCGGTATCCTGTGCCGCTAATGGAGGCTTTTTCATGAAAATCTACAAAGTCGGCGGCGCCGTGCGTGACCGCCTGCTGGGCATCAAGGTCACCGATGTCGACCGCGTGGTCGTCGGCGCGAGCACCCAAGAGATGCTCGCCAAGGGTTTCAAGCCAGTGGGTTCGGACTTCCCGGTGTTCCTGGACCCGAAAAACGGCGATGAGTACGCCCTGGCCCGCACCGAGCGCAAGAGTGGTCGGGGTTACGGTGGTTTTGTGTTTCACGCCAGCCCCGAGGTGACGCTGGAAGAAGACCTGATCCGTCGCGACCTGACCATCAACGCCATGGCCGAAGACGACGACGGTAACCTGACTGATCCGTATCACGGCCAGCGCGACCTTGAGTCCCGCATACTTCGTCACGTTTCCCCCGCATTCGCCGAAGATCCACTCAGAGTTCTCCGTGTCGCCCGTTTTGCCGCGCGCTACGCACACCTGGGTTTTACGGTAGCACCGGAGACGCTGGAGCTGATGCGTCAACTCAGCGAGTCCGGTGAATTGGAAGCCCTGACCCCAGAGCGCAGCTGGAAAGAAATCTCCAGGGCGTTGATGGAAGATCAGCCAGAGGTGTTTATCCAGGTACTTCGGGACTGTAATGCGCTGAAGATCTTGATGCCGGAAGTGGACGCACTCTTTGGCGTGCCACAACCCGAGGCCCATCACCCCGAGATCGACACGGGTGTGCACACCTTGAGCGTGCTGGAACAAGCTGCCGTGCACAAACAGCCCCTGACCGTACGCTGGGCCTGCCTGCTGCATGACCTGGGCAAGGGCCTGACGCCTGTGGATAAGTTACCGCAGCACATCGCTCATGAGCATCGAGGCTTGAAGCTGATCAAGGCCGTCAATGAGCGCTTCAAAGTGCCAAGGGATTGCCAGGAATTGGCGCTATTGGTGGGCCAGTATCACACCCACGGTCATCGCGCGCTGGAGCTGAAAGCCTCGACGCTGCTGGAGTTGCTGCAAAGTTTTGACGTATACCGCAGGCCACAGCGCTTTGAGGAGTTTGTGGTCGCCTGCGAAATGGATGCCCGGGGCCGCAAGGGGCTGGAGCGAAGAAGTTACCCACAGGCGGATTACTTACGCGGCGCGGCGAAAGCAGCGCGCGAGGTTGCAGTTGCGCCACTGCTTGAGCGGGGATTCAAGGGGCCGGAGTTGGGCGAGGCGCTCAAGCGTGAACGACTCAGGGCACTCAAAGCCTACAAGGAACTACACAAACCCTTGTAGGAGCGAGTCCGGGGTGAGTTGCTGGCCCTGCCATTCAAACCCGACAGGCGCCAGCACCTGATCAATCTGAGCATCACGCCACAACGCAGCCATCGTCTTGCCCGCTTCAGGGTGCACCCGATCCGGCGCCATCATCGACAGCGGCCACAGCACAAAGGCATTTTTCAGGATCTCCGCCCGCGGCAGGATCAAACCATCGAAGTCACCCACCAACTCGCCATACAGCAGCACGTCGATATCCAGCGGCAGGCCTTTGCGATCCGGCGCATAGCGGCCATTGTCAGCCTCGATGGATTTCAACCGGCGATCCAGCTCCACCAACGACAGGTCGGTATAGGCCGACACCACCAGATTGAAGAACGGCCCGCTTTTGATGCCCACCGGCTGGCTCTCGAACACCGCCGAGCAACGCATATCCGTCAGGAAACTCGCCAACGCGTCGAGCCCGGCGCGCAGGTGGGGCTCGCGCTCGATATTACTACCGAGGCCAAGGTAAACCTGAGTCAGCGACATCCGCGCTCAATCTCCACGCCTACACCCTTGGCAGCCGGCACTGCGCCGGGCTTGGTCAGCCTGAGGTGCAGCCAGGGAATCTGGAACTCGCTCATCAGCACTTCGGCCAGGCGTTCGGCAAAGGTCTCGACCAGCTGGTACTGGGACTGCTCGGCAAAGGCCTGGATCCGCGCGGACACGCTGGCGTAATCCAGGGCCAGGGCCAGGTCGTCGCCAGCCGCAGCCGGGCGGTTATCCCAAGCGAAGCTCAGGTCCAGGCGCAGGCATTGGCGGATCCCGCGCTCCCAGTCGTAGGCCCCGATCACGGTGTCGACTTCCAGGCCTTCGATAAACACTCTGTCCAAGCTCTTCTCCGCAGCACGACAAGGGCGCGATGCCCCGTTAGAATCAGGGCATCCTCGCCCGGAATAGTTAGCATGTTTTGGTCACTGGCGATTCTCGCCTACCTGCTCGGCTCGCTGTCCTTCGCCATTTTGCTCAGCCGCCTGACGGGAAATCCCGACCCGCGAATGAGTGGTTCAGGCAATGCCGGCGCCACCAATATGTTGCGCCTGGCCGGCAAGAAGCTCGCCGTACTGACGCTGCTGGGCGACGTATGCAAGGGCCTGTTGCCCGTACTGATCGCCAACCTCGCCGGCCTGACCCTGCAGCAGCAGGCCTGGGTGGGCGTGTGCGCCGTCCTCGGTCATCTGTTTCCCCTGTACTTCCGTTTTCGCGGCGGTAAAGGTGTCGCCACGGCAGCCGGCATGCTGCTGGGGATCTACCCGCCGGCGGCATTGCTGGCCGTGCTCGCCTGGTTGCTGACGTTCTACCTGACCCGCACCAGCTCGCTGGCAGCTCTGATCGCCACACCGCTCACCCTGCCGTTGCTGGCCTGGCAGGAACCGGCGGCGCTGCTGCCGATGAGCGTGCTGACACTGCTGATCGTCTGGCGACACCGGGGCAATCTACGCGACCTGTTTGCCGGGCGCGAACGGCATTTTTAAATACCGCCAATGAGCCCGACTCATGTTGCACACTTACAAGGGCGGCAGCTGCTCCATCGGCCAGCGCGCCTGCACGCTGATCGCCAGGCTTTCGTGCTGCCCCGCCTGCAGGCGCTGACAACCGGCATAGGCGATCATCGCGCCGTTGTCGGTGCAGAACTCAGGGCGGGCGTAGAACACATCACCCTTCATATCACCGAGCATCTTTTCCAATGAACTGCGCAACGCCTTGTTGGCGCTGACGCCACCGGCGATCACCAGGCGCTTCATGCCGGCCTGTTTCAGGGCGCGCTTGCACTTGATGGTCAAAGTCTCCACCACGGCCTGCTGGAACGCCAGCGCGATGTCGCAACGGGCTTGCTCACTGTCGTCCCCGGCGCTGACACTGTGCTGCCAGGTATTCAATGCGGAGGTTTTCAAGCCGCTGAAGCTGAACATCAGGCCAGGGCGATCGCACATCGGGCGCGGGAAGGTGTAGCGACCGACAACGCCTTTTTCGGCAAGGCGGGCAATTTCCGGCCCACCCGGGTAATTGAGGCCCATCATCTTCGCGGTCTTGTCGAAAGCTTCGCCGGCGGCGTCGTCCAAGGACTCGCCCAACAGCGTGTATTGACCGATTCCGTCGACCTGGACCAGCTGCGTATGCCCGCCCGAAACCAACAAAGCGACGAACGGGAACTGCGGCGGGTTTTCTTCCAGCATCGGCGCCAGTAAATGGCCTTCCATATGGTGCACGCCGAGGGCCGGAATGCCCCAGGCAAAAGCCAGCGCCTGGGCACAAGAGGCGCCAACCAGAAGGGCTCCGACCAATCCGGGGCCCGCCGTATAGGCAATCGCATCGATCTCGGTCGGCACGCAACCGGCCTCGTCCAACACCTGGCGAATCAACGGCAGCATACGTTTGACGTGATCACGACTGGCCAGCTCCGGCACAACGCCGCCATAGGCCCGATGCAAGTCGATCTGACTGAACAGTGCATCGGCCAAAAGCCCGCGTTCACTGTCGTAAAGTGCGACACCGGTTTCGTCGCAGGAGGTTTCAAGTCCCAGTACTAGCATGGGTTTGCGCCTTGTAGAGGCTGAATTCGAAGGCGCGCATAATAGTCGCCACTCCCCCTCCCGACTAGCGGTTTTCGATCAGAGGCTTTGCATTCCTGCCAATGAGGGGTTAACATCCGCAACCCTTAAAAACCGACGACCTCAGCCGCGAATTTTTTGCGACGAGAACGTTGATTCCCGGTAATGAAAGAAGGTAGCTCTGGATGCCAGCCGTCAAAGTAAAAGAGAACGAACCCTTCGACGTAGCTCTGCGTCGTTTCAAGCGCTCCTGCGAAAAAGCCGGTGTTCTGGCTGAAGTTCGTAGCCGCGAATTTTATGAGAAGCCAACTTCTGAGCGTAAGCGTAAAGCAGCAGCCGCTGTTAAGCGTCACGCCAAGAAAGTTCAGCGCGAACAGCGCCGCGCCGTTCGTCTGTACTAATACACAGACGTTCGTAGCAAGCTTCTGCCAAGCCCGGCCCTCAGCCGGGCTGTTGGCATTTGCGGATATCGCTTGATGCTTCATCGTTGACGCCGCACACGCGACTGATACACCTGCTTCAAACGTCAGGACTGGCTCTTTTGCCAGCGGTGCACGTCTCTTCTGACGAGCCTAACAAGGCTACTGACGAGCACACTCATTTTATAAGCAGGCGATCAACTGTATCGGCTGTGCCCAGCGACGAGCATCCGAGGCCACGATTGGCCGGCGCCGGACTCGAGGGCAACATTTCCAGGCCGACACACTGATTGAAACTAACGTCAGTGAATGTTCGGCAGATACACTTCCTGACAGCCCAAGCAGACGATTGATGGTCAAGCCATTCGATACGTGCGCTTGAGCACTTCACGGGCACTCATTTACACGCAGTGATGACGAGAACGCCATGGCCGGGCTGATTCCCCAGAGCTTTATTGACGACCTTCTGAACCGCACCGACATTGTCGATGTTGTCAGCTCGCGCCTGCAATTGAAGAAAGCCGGCAAAAACTACACGGCCTGCTGCCCGTTCCACAAGGAAAAAACCCCGTCGTTCAGCGTCAGCCCCGACAAGCAGTTCTACTACTGCTTCGGCTGCGGCGCAGGCGGCAACGCCCTCGGCTTCCTGATGGACCACGACAACCTGGACTTCCCCCAGGCGATCGAGGACCTGGCGAAAGCCGCCGGCATGGAAGTCCCCCGCGAAGAAAGTGGCCGCCCGCATAAACCACGGCAACCCACCGACTCGCCGCTGTACCCCCTGCTGACTGCCGCTGCCGACTTCTACCGTCAAGCCCTTAAAAGCCATCCGCAGCGCAAGGCCGCCGTCGACTACCTGAAAGGGCGCGGCCTGACCGGCGAAATCGCCCGGGACTTCGGCCTCGGCTTTGCTCCACCTGGCTGGGACAACCTGTACAAACACCTGAGCAGCGATACCCTGCAGCAAAAAGCCATGATCGACGCCGGCCTCCTGGTTGAGAACGCCGAGACCGGCAAGCGCTACGACCGCTTCCGCGACCGCGTGATGTTCCCGATCCGCGACAGCCGTGGTCGCATCATCGCCTTCGGCGGCCGAGTGCTGGGGGATGACAAGCCCAAGTACCTGAACTCCCCGGAAACCCCGGTATTCCACAAGGGCCAGGAACTCTATGGCCTGTTCGAGGCGCGCAAGAACAATCGAAACCTCGATGAAATCATCGTGGTCGAAGGCTATATGGACGTGATCGCCCTGGCCCAGCAAGGTTTGCGCAACGCCGTGGCCACCCTCGGCACCGCCACCAGCGAAGAACACTTGAAGCGCCTGTTTCGCGTCGTGCCAAGCGTGCTGTTCTGCTTCGACGGCGACCAGGCCGGCCGCAACGCCGCCTGGCGCGCGCTCGAAGCCACCCTGTCGAGCCTGCAGGATGGGCGCCGCGCGCGCTTTCTGTTCCTGCCCGAAGGGGAAGACCCGGACACCCTGGTGCGCTCCGAAGGCACCGACGCATTCCGCGCCCGCATCAATCAACATGCGCAACCGTTGGCGGATTATTTCTTCCAGCAACTGACCGAAGAAGCCGACCCACGCTCCCTCGAAGGCAAGGCCCATATGGCCACCCTCGCGGCACCCTTGATCGACAAGGTTCCGGGCGCGAACCTGCGCACCCTGATGCGCCAACGCCTGCTGGAAATTACCGGGCTGAGTGGCGAGGCCGTCAGCCAGCTGGTGCACAGCGCGCCGCAGGACGCGCCGCCTGCCTACGACCCAGGCATGGATTATGACGCCATGCCGGACTATGCCGACTTCCATCAACCCCAGGAGGCGTATGCCCCCCAGCAGGAATGGACGCCGAAGAAGCCCGGTGCCGGCGGCAAGAAATGGGACAAGAAACCCTGGAGCAAAAACGGCAAGCGCGGCGATCGCGATGAAGCCTATGCCCCGCGCACACCGGTCGCCGTAGAAGCGCCCACATTGATTGCCCTGCGCACGCTTATCCACCACCCGCAATTAGCGAGCAAGGTTGAAAGCGCCGACCATTTTGCCAACGCGAGCAATACCTACGCTCAGGTGCTGATCGCACTGATCGAGGCCGTGCAGAAAAATCCTAAGCTAAACTCCATTCAGCTGATGGCTCGCTGGCATGGCACAGAACAGGGTCGTTTGTTGAAGGCGCTCGCGGAAAAGGAGTGGCTAATTGACGGCGATAACCTTGAACAACAGTTTTTAGACACCATTACTAGGTTATCCGCGGGCCAGCACACGCAGACCCTCGATGAACTCATCAAGAGAGCAAGACAGCCGGGATTATCGGCTGAAGAGCAAATTCAGATAGCAAAACAGATGCGCGACCTCTTAAAACAGAATGTTTCCGCATCAAACCCGACCTCAGCTGGCGTGTGAGGTCATAGCTCGGGTATAATCCTCGGCTTGTTTTTTGCCCGCCAAGACCTTCAGTGGATAGGGTGTTATGTCCGGAAAAGCGCAACAGCAGTCTCGTATCAAAGAGTTGATCACCCTTGGTCGTGAGCAGAAGTATCTGACTTACGCAGAGGTCAACGATCACCTGCCTGAGGATATTTCAGATCCAGAGCAGGTGGAAGACATCATCCGCATGATTAATGACATGGGGATCCCCGTACACGAGAGTGCTCCGGATGCGGACGCCCTTATGTTGGCCGACGCCGATACCGACGAGGCAGCCGCTGAAGAAGCCGCTGCCGCGTTGGCCGCGGTGGAGACCGACATCGGTCGCACGACTGACCCTGTGCGCATGTATATGCGTGAAATGGGTACCGTCGAGTTGCTGACACGCGAAGGCGAGATCGAAATCGCCAAGCGTATCGAAGAGGGTATCCGTGAAGTGATGGGCGCAATCGCGCACTTCCCTGGCACGGTTGACCACATTCTCTCCGAGTACACTCGCGTCACCACCGAAGGTGGCCGCCTGTCCGACGTCCTGAGCGGTTATATCGACCCGGACGACGGCATCGCGCCGCCTGCTGCAGAAGTACCGCCGCCTGTCGATGCCAAAGCCGCGAAAGCGGACGATGACACCGAAGACGACGATGCCGAAGCCAGCACCGACGACGAAGATGAAGTCGAAAGCGGCCCAGACCCGATCATTGCTGCCCAGCGTTTCGGCGCGGTTTCCGATCAAATGGAAATCACCCGCAAGGCCCTGAAAAAGCACGGTCGCTCCAACAAGCTGGCAATTGCCGAGCTGCTGGCGCTGGCTGAGCTGTTCATGCCGATCAAGCTGGTACCGAAGCAATTCGAAGGCCTGGTTGAACGTGTTCGTAGCGCCCTTGAACGCCTGCGTGCACAAGAGCGTGCGATCATGCAGCTCTGTGTCCGTGATGCGCGCATGCCGCGTACCGACTTCCTGCGCCAGTTCCCGGGCCACGAAGTGGACGAAAGCTGGAGCGACGCCCTGGCCAAAGGCAAGGCGAAGTACGCTGAAGCCATTGGCCGCCTGCAGCCGGACATCATCCGTTGCCAGCAGAAGCTGACCGCACTCGAGACCGAAACCGGTCTGACGATTGCCGAGATCAAGGACATCAACCGTCGCATGTCGATCGGTGAGGCCAAGGCCCGCCGCGCGAAGAAAGAGATGGTTGAAGCGAACTTGCGTCTGGTGATCTCCATCGCCAAGAAGTACACCAACCGTGGCCTGCAATTCCTCGATCTGATCCAGGAAGGCAACATCGGCTTGATGAAGGCTGTGGACAAGTTCGAATACCGTCGCGGCTACAAGTTCTCGACTTATGCCACCTGGTGGATCCGTCAGGCGATCACTCGCTCGATCGCCGACCAGGCCCGCACCATCCGTATTCCGGTGCACATGATCGAGACGATCAACAAGCTCAACCGTATTTCCCGGCAGATGTTGCAGGAAATGGGTCGCGAACCGACCCCGGAAGAGCTGGGCGAACGCATGGAAATGCCTGAGGATAAAATCCGCAAGGTATTGAAGATCGCTAAAGAGCCGATCTCCATGGAAACCCCGATCGGTGATGACGAAGACTCCCACCTGGGTGACTTCATCGAAGACTCGACCATGCAGTCGCCAATCGATGTCGCCACTGTTGAGAGCCTTAAGGAAGCGACCCGCGACGTACTGTCCGGCCTCACTGCCCGTGAAGCCAAGGTACTGCGCATGCGTTTCGGCATCGACATGAATACCGACCACACCCTTGAGGAAGTCGGTAAGCAGTTTGACGTGACCCGCGAGCGGATCCGCCAGATCGAAGCCAAGGCGTTGCGCAAGTTGCGCCACCCGACGCGAAGCGAGCATCTGCGCTCCTTCCTCGACGAGTGACACCAGAACCCCCGGCCCAGGCCGGGGGTTTTGCTTTGTACAGATAAAATCCTGCGCAAATCCCCTCCCCCGCAATGCCCGTCTACACTCGAAACATTCCCCGTGCCATAACGAGACCGTTATGCCCAGATTGCCGACTGTGTTACTGCTGTCGCTGCTGACCTGGACCGCAACGGCTGGCGCGTTGACTCTTAGCGATGATGAGCGTGGCTGGCTGGCGGACCATCAGGAGTTGCGCGTGGGGGTGGACGCCTCCTGGCCACCCTTCGAATACCGTGATGAAGAGGGCCGCTACCAAGGCTTGGCGGCGGACTACGTACGCCTGATCCAGGAACGCCTGGGGGTCAGGATCAAACTGATTGAGCCGGTCAATTGGAGTGCCTTGCTGGAGCAGGCACGCCACAGCCAACTCGACCTGCTGCCGGGCATCATGTCTACCCCCGAACGCCAGGACTTCATGGCATTCACACGCCCTTACCTGGACTTTCCCATTGTCATCCTCGCCCATGAAGGCGGCGCCCGACCACGCAACCTCAATGACCTTTATGGGCTGAAGATTGCCGTGGTGGAAAACTATGCCCCCCATGAACTGCTACGCACCCACCATCCAGACCTCAACCTGGTGGCTCTGCCCAATGTCAGTTCGACGCTGCAGGCCTTGGCCACCGACGAAGTCGACGCCGTGGTGGGCGACCTCGCGTCGAGCGTCTGGAGTCTGCGCCAGCTCAAGCTCGATGGCCTGTACGTAAGTGGCGAAACGCCGTACCGCTATCAATTGGCGATGGGCGTACCACGGGACAACAAAATACTGGTGGGTATCCTGGACAAGGTTCTCGCCGACCTCAGCCCCGCTGAAACAGAAGCCATCCAGCAACACTGGGTGGGCAGCCTCACCGACCATCGTACGTTCTGGACCGACCTGCTGATGTACGGCCTGCCCGCGGTGCTGTTGTTGAGCACCGTTTTGGCCATCGTCATTCGGATCAATCGCCGGCTGAGTTCGGAAATTTCCCGCCGCGTCGCCCTCGAACAGGAACTGCGCAGCAGCGAATACCATTATCGCGGCCTGGTGGAGAGCCTGTCCGCCATCGCCTGGGAAGCCAGCGTTACCGATTTCACCTACAGCTATGTGTCACCCCACGCCGAGGACCTGCTCGGTTACCCGCGCGCCCATTGGCTGATTCCGGGCTTCTGGCGCAACATCATTCACCCCGCCGACCTCATCCGCGCCGAAGCCTATTGCTACCGGGAAACCCGCGCCAACCGCGACCACAGCATCGACTATCGGGTGATCACGGCGGACGGCCGCTGCCTTTGGGTGCGTGACATTGTGAGCCTGATCGAACACGGCCATGAACCAGTGTTGCGGGGCTTGATGATCGACATCAGCGAAGCCAAACGTACTGAAGAGGCGCTGCAGCTTTCCGAGCAAAAGTTTGCTTCCGTGTTTCAGCAATGCCCCGACATCCTGGTGATCGCGCGACTGTCCGATGGCTGCCTGCTTGAGGTCAACAAAGCATTTGAGGACCAAGTGGGCCTGAAAGCCGCAGAGGTGATCGGAAAAACCGCGACCGCCCTGAATATCTGGGGCATCCCCGGTATCGGCCCCGATCTGTTGAAACGCGTGCAAACCACCAGCATTCGCAACCTGGAAATGCCCTTTCTGCGCAGCAATGGCCAGGCCTTTATCGGGCTGATTTCCGCCGAACCGTTTCAACTCGACACCACCGAAGCCATTGTGGTGGTGGTCCGCGACATCACCCAACTCAAGGAAACCCAGCAACAACTGCAAATCTCCGAAGAGAAATTCGCCAAGGCCTTCCACGCCTCTCCCGATGGCTTGCTGCTGAGCCGCCAGCGGGATGGCCTGCTGATTGAAGTGAACGATGGTTTCAGTCGCATCACCGGCTTCAACAGTACGACATCCCTCGACCAATCGACCCTTGACCTGGGCATCTGGGTCGATCTTAACGAACGCAAGCACATGCTGGAGTTGATGCATCGAGATGGATACGTGCGTGACTTCATCTGCCATATACGCCGCAGCGACGGGCAGATCCGGCTGTGCGAAGTCTCCAGCCGCCCACTGCCAATTGCCGGTGAAGACTGCATGCTCACCATCGCCCGGGACATCACCGAGCGCCAGCTGATGCAGGAAAAACTGCAACAGGCCGCCACGGTATTCGAGAGTACCGCCGAGGGCGTATTGATCACCGACACGCGCCAGAACATCAGCGCCGTCAACCGCGCCTTCAGCGAGATCACCGGCTACAGTGAAGCCGAAGCCCTGGGCCAGACACCGCGCCTGCTCGCCTCCGGCCTGCATGACAGCGCCTTCTACGCCGCCATGTGGCACCAGTTGACGGCCCAAGGTCATTGGCAGGGCGAAATCTCCAACCGCCGCAAGAACGGCGAGTTGTACCCCAGCTGGCTGACCATCAGCGCCGTGCGCAACCGCGACCAGTTGATCACGCATTTTGTCGCGGTGTTTGCCGACATCTCCAGCCTCAAGCTGGCCCAGGCGCGCCTCGACTATCAGGCGCACCACGACCCACTGACCGGCCTGCCGAACCGCACGCTGTTTGAAAGTCGGCTGCAGGCGGCCCTCAACGGCCATCAGGAAACCGGCAAACAAGGCGCGGTGCTGTTTCTCGACCTGGATCGTTTCAAACACATCAATGACAGCCTCGGCCACCCGATCGGCGACCTGCTGCTCAAAGACATCGCCGTACGCCTCAAGGAGCAACTGCGTGACATCGACACCGTGGCGCGCCTGGGCGGCGATGAATTCATCATCCTTCTACCCGGCCTGCAACACGCCAGCGACGCCGAGCAACTGGCCAATAAGCTGCTGGCCTGCTTCACCCCACCGTTCCAGGCCGGCGAACACGAGTTCTTCATCAGCGCCAGCATCGGCACCAGCCTGTACCCCCAGGACGGTACCGACGTGGCCACCCTGGTCAAGAACGCCGACGCCGCGATGTACCGCTCCAAGGCCAAGGGCCGTAACCGGGTCGAAAGTTACACCCGCGACCTGACAGCCCAGGCCAACGAACGCGTGGCACTGGAGCACGAACTGCGGCGAGCCATCGAACGTGATGAGTTGGTCCTGTATTACCAGCCAAAACTGAGCCTGCTGACACAAGAATTGATCGGCGCCGAAGCCTTGATCCGCTGGCACCACCCCACCTTTGGCGACGTCTCGCCCGAACACTTCATTGCCCTGGCCGAAGAGAACGGCATGATCCTGCAGATTGGCGACTGGGTGCTGGAGCACGCCTGTCGGCAAATGCACACCTGGCAAAGCACTTTCGATGACTTTGGCCCACTATCGGTCAACCTCGCCGGCGCGCAACTGCGCCACCCTGGTTTACTGGCTCGTATCGAACAGCTACTGCGCGACTACAGCCTCGAACCGGGCTGCCTGCAATTGGAGATCACTGAAAACTTCATCATGAGCCAGGCCGAAGAAGCGCTGGCAGTCCTGCACCAACTCAAGCGCCTGGGCGTACAGCTGGCGATCGACGATTTCGGCACCGGCTATTCGTCCCTCAGCTATCTCAAGCGCCTGCCACTGGATTTCCTGAAGATCGACCAGTCCTTCGTCCGCGGCCTGCCTGACGACCCCCACGACGCAGCCATCGTGCGCGCCATCATCGCGCTGGGCCACAGCATGCAATTCACCATCATCGCAGAAGGCGTGGAGAACCCCGCGCAGCAAGCCTTCCTGGCTGCTGAAGGCTGCGAACAGATGCAGGGCTACATCGTCAGCCTGCCGCTACCGCCCGAGCTTTTTGCGGCGACCTTCCTTCGCAGGAGCATTGAGGATTTTTCGGATAGCACAGTAGAGAAACCATCGTTATAATCCGCGACCTACTGAGGGCCTATAGCTCAGTTGGTCAGAGCAGAGGACTCATAATCCTTTGGTCCACGGTTCAAGTCCGTGTGGGCCCACCAATTCGAAAGCCGCGCATTGCGCGGCTTTTGTGTGTCTGGCACAGACGTTTTGCGTGGGGGGCGGCCTACAACCTTACTTCGCAAACAACTGCCCAATATCCCTGAATGCCTTGAACTCCAACGCATTGCCGCACGGGTCGAACAGGAACAAGGTCGCCTGCTCCCCCACCTGCCCCTTGAACCGAATATGCGGTTCCAACACAAACGTCGTCTGCCGCGCCTGTAAACGGTCTGCCAGGGCGTGCCAATCTTCCCAGCCCAGCACCACGCCAAAATGCGGCACGGGCACGTCGTGGCCGTCGACGGCGTTGGTGTGGGCGGCTTCCTGGGAGGCGGTTTTCGGGTGTTCGTGGATCACCAGTTGATGGCCGAAGAAGTTGAAGTCGACCCAGTGTTCGCTGGAGCGGCCCTCCTCCAACCCAAAGACGTCGCCGTAGAAGTGCCGTGCAGCGGCGAGATCGAATACCGGAATTGCCAGGTGAAAGGGCGCGAGTGTCATCAGTTCAAACCTCTATGGGCGTTAGTTAGCCGAGTTTAGCCTTGCTCCCAACGATGAAAAGACGATAGTTTTTGCGTCGAGCTCAAAAAATTTTGATGAATCGAGACCCCCATGTTGCGTGAATTGAAGACCTTTATTGCGGTAACGCGCCACGGGACGTTTGCGGCAGCGGGCATGCATATCGGGCTGACGCAGTCAGCGGTGAGTGCCCAGATTCGTCAGTTGGAGCAAGCGCTGGGCGTGCAGTTGTTCGACCGCACCGGCCGCCAGGCCACCCTGAATGCCGCCGGTTTGCGCGCATTACCCTTGGCCAAGGAGATTCTGGAGACCTTCAACCGCATGGCGGTGCCGGTGAATACCAACGAATACCGGGGTGAGTTGAAAGTCGGTGCTATCACTACGGCTCAAACCGGTTTGCTGCCCCAGGCGTTGGTGCGCTTGCGCCAGGCCGCACCAACGGTTGAGTGCAAGTTGGTGCCTGGTGTCTCCCTAGAGCTGTTGAACCAGGTCGACGCTGGAGAGTTGGATTCGGCAATCATCATTCGACCGCCCTTCGACCTGCCCAAGGAGTTGTATGTGCAGGTGCTGCGCAAGGAGCCGTTCGTGTTGGTCGTGCCGAACACATTGGTGGGCGACGACCCTTTGCACCTACTCAACACCCAGCCCCATGTGCGCTATGACCGTGCTTCGTTTGGCGGCCGACTCGTGAGCCGGTTTCTGCGCGAGCAGAAGCTTGAGATGCAAGTGGCGCTGGAGCTGGATGAACTCGAAGCCATCGTCAGGATGGTGGAGTGTGGCCTGGGCGTATCGTTGATTCCAAAGGCAGGCTTGTGGCTGGAGCGCTCGCCCCAAGTAAGAATAATCCCGCTGGGCAAGCTGACTTTTTTCCGCGAGATCATCCTGCTGGGCCGCTACAGCCAACGTCACCTGCCGGTGCCACAACTGTTTGCCCGCTGCCTGCTGGCCGATCCAAGCCTGTAACATGCGTTCCCATTGCCGCCCGTCACGGAGCCTCACGTGCCTGTTCTAGATGAAATCGATCGCCAGTTGATCGCCGCCCTGCAGATCAACGCCCGCGAAAGCGTGGCCATGCTCGCCCGGCAGTTGGGCATTGCGCGCACCACGGTGACGTCGCGCCTTGCGCGCCTGGAGAAAACCCAGGTGATCACCGGTTATGGTGTGCGCCTGGGTCAACGCGTGGTAGATGGGGGCTTGCAGGCCTATGTGGGGATCACCGTGCAACCGCGCTCGGGCAAAGAAGTGCTGCGCAGGCTGAGCGCCATGGCCCAGGTTCAACAATTGTGCGCGGTCAGCGGCGAGTTCGATTACGTGGCCTGGTTGCGCACCGATTCGCCGGAACAGCTCGATCAATTGCTGGACCAGATTGGCAGTGTCGATGGCGTGGAGAAAACCACCACATCGATCATCCTCAGTAACAAATTGGATCGCGGCCAACCCATCTGACCACCTAATTCGTCACTATGACTAAAAACAATTCATTCCGACGACACTTTGCGTCTTATTAACGAACGTAACGCTCCCTAAACTGGCTGCCATCTTTTCCTATACTCAGCGGGTCACTTCCCGCCGAGTCGTCAGCAAGGGCCCGCCATGAGCATTCCGTCCAGCACCATCAGCAAGACCCATCGCCACCCTGCCGACGGTAAAAAACCCATCACCATCTTTGGCCCGGATTTCCCGTTCGCCTTCGATGACTGGATCGAACACCCCGCCGGACTCGGCAGTATCCCCGCCGCCAACCATGGCGCCGAAGTGGCCATCGTCGGCGCCGGTATCGCCGGGTTGGTCGCCGCCTACGAGCTGATGAAGCTGGGCCTCAAGCCCGTGGTGTATGAGGCCTCGAAGATGGGCGGCCGTTTGCGTTCCCAGGCCTTCGAAGGCGCCGAAGGCATCATCGCCGAGCTGGGCGGCATGCGCTTTCCGGTGTCGTCCACCGCGTTCTATCACTACGTCGACAAGCTGGGCCTGGAAACCAAACCCTTCCCCAACCCGCTGACGCCAGCTTCCGGCAGTACGGTGATCGATCTGGAAGGCCAGACCCACTACGCACAAAAGCTGTCCGATTTACCCGCGCTGTTCCAGGAAGTGGCTGACGCCTGGGCCGACGCCCTGGAAGCCGGCTCGCAGTTCGGCGATATCCAGCAAGCCATCCGCGATCGTGATGTGCCGCGCCTCAAAGCGTTGTGGAACAAGCTGGTGCCCTTGTGGGACGACCGCACCTTCTACGACTTCGTAGCCACCTCCAAGGCCTTCGCCAAGTTGTCGTTCCACCACCGCGAGGTGTTTGGCCAGGTAGGTTTCGGCACCGGCGGCTGGGACTCGGATTTCCCCAACTCCATGCTGGAAATATTCCGCGTGGTCATGACCAACTGTGACGATCACCAGCACCTGGTGGTCGGCGGCGTAGCCCAGGTGCCGCTGGGCATCTGGCGCCATGTGCCGGAACGATGCGCCCACTGGCCCGCCGGTACCAGCCTGAGCTCGCTGCACCGCGGTGCACCACGGGCCGGGGTAAAACGCATCGCCCATGCTGCCGATGGCCGTTTCGCGGTGACCGACAACTACGGCGATACCCGCGAATACGCGGCCGTGCTCACCACCTGCCAAAGCTGGCTGCTGACCACCCAGATCGAGTGCGATGAAACCCTGTTCTCGCAAAAGATGTGGATGGCCCTGGACCGTACCCGCTACATGCAATCGTCAAAGACCTTCGTGATGGTCGACCGCCCATTCTGGAAAGACAAAGACCCGGAGACCGGCCGCGACCTGATGAGCATGACCCTCACCGATCGCCTCACGCGCGGCACTTACCTATTCGACAACGGCGACGACAAACCAGGGGTGATCTGCCTGTCGTACTCGTGGATGAGCGACGCGCTGAAAATGCTCCCGCAGCCCATCGACAAGCGGGTGAAACTGGCGCTGGACGCATTGAACAAGATCTACCCGAAAGTCGACATCAAGGCGCGCATCATCGGCGACCCGATCACCGTGTCCTGGGAAGCCGACCCGCATTTCCTCGGGGCCTTCAAAGGCGCGCTGCCAGGTCACTACCGCTACAACCAGCGCATGTATGCGCACTTCATGCAGAAGGACATGCCCGCTGAACAACGTGGGATTTTTATCGCCGGTGACGACGTGTCCTGGACTCCAGCATGGGTGGAGGGCGCGGTACAAACCTCATTGAACGCGGTGTGGGGCATCATGACCCACTTTGGCGGCAGCACTCACCCCGAGAACCCGGGGCCGGGTGATGTGTTCGATGAGATCGGGCCGATTGCCCTGGCTGACTAAGGAGTTGAACATGCGCGTCGCCCTGTACCAATGCCCACCGCTGCCGCTGGATGTCGCAGGCAACCTCAAGCGTCTGCACCAACTGGCGCATGAAGCGTCCGGCGCCGACGTGCTGGTGCTGCCGGAGATGTTCCTCAGCGGTTACAACATCGGTGCCGAAGCCGTGGGTGCCTTGGCCGAAGCCCAGGACGGGGAGTCTGCCCAAGCCGTTGCCGAAATCGCGCAGAGCGCCGGGCTGGCGATTCTGTACGGCTACCCGGAGCGGGCCGAAGACGGGCAGATCTACAACGCCGTGCAGTTGATCGACGCCCACGGCCAGCGCCTGTGCAACTACCGCAAGACCCATCTGTTCGGGGATCTGGATCACTCGATGTTCAGTGCCGGCGACGATGATTTCCCGCTGGTGGAACTCAACGGATGGAAGTTGGGGTTCCTGATCTGCTATGACCTGGAGTTCCCGGAAAACACCCGACGCCTGGCCCTGGCCGGTGCCGAGCTGATCCTGGTGCCCACCGCCAATATGGCGCCGTTCGACTTTGTCGCCGATGTCACCGTGCGGGCGCGGGCCTTCGAAAACCAGTGCTATGTGGCCTACGCCAATTACTGCGGGCACGAAGGCGATATCCAGTACTGCGGGCAAAGCAGCATTGCCGCACCGGATGGCCAGCGAATCGCCCAGGCGGGCCTGGATGAAGCCTTGATTGTAGGGACAGTGGACCGGCAATCGATCCTCGACGCCCGCGCCGCCAACCATTACCTGCAAGACCGGCGTCCCGAGCTTTACGGCCCGCTGCACAAGCCCTGATTGAATGGGTTTGTTAGCATAGGCACTTGCCCCGTTCTGGAAGTGCCCATGCCCGCCCCGGCCCACCTTTATCCCGTTCACCTGACCCTGGCCAATGGCCTGCGGGTTTCCCTGCGCCATGCACCGCGCTTAAAACGTTGCGCGGCGGCGCTGCGGGTGGCTGCCGGTAGCCACGACGTGCCGTTGGCCTGGCCGGGGTTGGGGCATTTTCTTGAGCATTTGTTGTTTCTGGGAACCGAGCGTTTTCCCGCCGGAGAAGGGCTGATGGCCTACGTGCAGCGCCACGGCGGCCAAGTGAATGCAAGCACCCGCGAACGCACCACGGACTTCTTCTTTGAACTACCGGTTTCAGTCTTTGCCCACGGGCTGGAGCGACTGGCGGACATGCTGACCCATCCGCGCCTGACCCTGGAAGATCAACTGCGCGAGCGCGAAGTGCTGCACGCCGAGTACGTCGCCTGGTCCCAGGATGCCAAGGCACAGCAGCAGGTGGCGCTGCTAGAAGGCTTGGCAGCGGATCATCCACTGCGCGGCTTTCACGCGGGCAACCGCGACAGCCTGCCGGTGGAGCACGAGGAATTTCAAAAGGCACTCAGGGAATTCCACGGATATTTCTATCAAAGCGGGCAGATGACCTTGAGCCTCGCCGGCCCGCAGACGCTGGATGAGCTGGAAGCCCTGGCGCAGCGTTTCAGCGCGCAACTGATCGCTGGCCCCTTGCATCCGCAGGCCTCACCACCGGCCTTGATGCAAGGCCAGGCTCGGCGCTATCAACACATCGACAACAACCACCTGCACCACGTCATCACCTGTGACGCGCCCCGTGAAGCCCTGGATTTCCTCTGCACCTGGCTCAATGCCTCTGCGCCGGGCGGGCTGCTCGCCGAGTTGAAAACCCGACACTTGGCCAGCGCACTGCGGGGGTCAGTGCTGTACCACTTCGCCGGACAAGCCGTACTGGACATCGACTTTACACTCGACAGCAAGGACGAACCGACCACACCCATTGAGGCGCTGCTGCACGACTGGCTGAGCTTTTTCGCCCACAGCGATTGGACGCCACTGCGCGAAGAGTTCGCCCTGCTGAACGCTCGCCAACAACAGGTCCAGGGCGCCCTGGCATTGGCTCGAAACGACAGCGAAGACCTCAGTGAACAGGGCGTCGCCGCGCTCAAGGCCCTGCTTGATTCACTGCACTTGCCGCCCGCCGAACACCGTTGGCAACTGCCGCCGAACAACCCGTTCCTGCGCCCACCGGTCAAAGAAGAACGCGCCGGCCTGATCCGTGGCCAAACCAGCGCTCACCGAGGCTTGCGCACGTTTGCCCAGGATCGTTCACGGGGGCGAAGGGACGTATCGGCGCTGACCTTCAGCCAGGCCTTGGCGGATGACGGCGATGAAGGCGCGCTGTACGTGCAGTGGCGCTTCGACGCGCCAGCGCCTGCCGGGCTGGAAAACACCTTGCAGCCATTGCGTGAGCATGCGCGCCAGGCGGGCGTCGAATTATCTCTCGAAGCCACCGGCCATGATTGGCTGGTGAAGATGACCGGGCTGCACGAGCCGATGCCGGCCGTGCTGGAGGCGTTGGCGCAGCGCCTGAACCTGCCGCAGGAAACTGCCCGGGCACCTGCGCCCATGATCGCTATCCGGGAACTGCTCCAGGCCCTGCCCACGTGCTGCGCCACCGGCCGTGCCGACGCCAGCGAACAGCCTGGATCCTGGGCCACTGCCCGCTGGCACGGCCTGGGGCTGAGTCTGCCCGCCGCATGTGAAACGTTGATAAAGGCCGCCGCCGCCCGCCTGCCTGGGCAACCTGCACACTTCGAACCGTCTCTTCAACACCTCGGCGGTCAACGTGTGTGGCATACGGTTAAAACTGACTCAACCGAAGCCGCCGTGCTGCTGTTTAGCCCGGCACCCAGCCAATCCCTGGCCGATGAAGCCTCATGGCGGCTGCTTGGGCACGTGCTCCAAGGGCCGTTCTACCAACGCCTGAGGGTCGAGTTGCAATTGGGCTACGCCGTATTCAGCGGTGTCCGACAGATCAACGGGCAAACCGGCCTGCTGTTGGGTGTGCAATCACCCAGCGTTTCACTGGCAGGTATCGTCGATCACCTGCAAGCCTTCCTGAAACACCTACCGTTGTTGATCGACGGCACCGATGACGTGGGCAATCACGCCTTGGCACAGCAGTTCTGCGCTGCGACGTTACCGATCACCCAAAGCGCCGAACTGCTTTGGCACGCGCGCCTGGCGGGCCATCCGTCGGATTACCTGTACCGGCTTCAACAGCTGATCCAGGCCCGCACACGGGAGGACCTGCAACACGCGGCCCAACAGCTGCAGGATGCGACCGGCGGCTGGCGCTGCATCGCCAACGGCCCGCCTGTCGACGAGAGCTGGCAACCAGCGAGCTGATCATTGCCAACCCTGCAACAGGCTTTTTCCACCAAGACAGCGCTAACTTGAGAAGAATTGCGTAACATTCCCACGCACACATCTGAACATCTCCGACTGGAGGTGGACTATATGTATTACTTGGTAGTAAACGTCCCATCCCTTCGTAGGAGTAAGAATATGACCTGGTCCAAACCTGCTTACACTGATCTGCGCATCGGCTTCGAAGTCACCATGTACTTCGCCAGCCGCTAAGCCGCTGGGTAATACAACGCCTCGGTTCGCCCGGGGCGTTTTTGTTTTGAGCTTTGCTTGATGGAGCGGCCATGTTTGTCCAGATTCTAGGTTCCGCCGCTGGCGGCGGCTTCCCGCAGTGGAACTGCAACTGCGTGAACTGCGCAGGTTTTCGTGACGGCAGCCTGCGGACGCAGGCGCGGACCCAGTCGTCCATCGCCATTTCCGACGATGGCGTGAACTGGGTACTGTGCAATGCCTCACCGGATATCCGCGCGCAACTCCAGGGTTTTGCGCCGATGCAGCCCGGCCGCGCACTGCGCGACACCGGCATCAGTGCCATCATCCTGATGGACAGCCAGATCGACCACACCACCGGCCTGTTGAGCCTGCGCGAAGGTTGCCCGCACCAGGTGTGGTGCACCGACATGGTCCATGAAGACCTGAGCACCGGCTTCCCGCTGTTCACCATGCTCACCCACTGGAACGGCGGCCTGGCCTGGAACCGCATCGAGCTGGATGCCAGCTTCACCATCCCGGCCTGCCCCAACCTGCGCTTCACCCCGCTGCCACTGCGCAGCGCTGCCCCGCCCTACTCACCGCACCGCTTCGACCCGCACCCAGGCGACAATATCGGCCTGATCGTCGAAGACCTGCGCACCGGCGGCAAACTGTTCTACGCCCCGGGCCTGGGCAAAGTCGACGCGCCGTTGCTGGAGATCATGGCCGGCAGCGATTGCCTGCTGGTGGACGGTACGATGTGGGACGACGATGAAATGCAGCGCCGTGGCGTCGGCACCCGTACCGGCCGCGAGATGGGCCACCTGGCGCAGAATGGCCCCGGCGGCATGCTCGGAGTGCTGGAGCAATTGCCCAAGCAGCGCAAGGTGCTTATCCACATCAACAACACCAACCCGATCCTCGATGAAGATTCTCCCGAGCGCGCGGAACTGGTGCGGCGCAATGTCGAAGTCGCTTACGACGGCATGAGCATTGAATTGTAGGAGCAGACGACATGACTGACACACCATTGAGCACCGCCGAGTTCGAAGCCGCCTTGCGGGCCAAAGGCGCCTTCTACCATATTCATCACCCGTACCATGTGGCGATGTATGAAGGCCGTGCCACCCGCGAGCAGATCCAGGGCTGGGTCGCCAACCGTTTCTATTACCAGGTGAACATCCCGCTGAAAGATGCGGCGATCCTGGCCAACTGCCCGGACCGCGAGATCCGTCGCGAATGGATCCAGCGCCTGCTCGACCACGATGGCGCACCCGGTGAGGACGGCGGCATCGAAGCCTGGCTGCGCTTGGGCCAGGCGGTCGGCCTCGACCCCGACCAGTTGCGTTCCCAGGAACTGGTGCTGCCCGGCGTACGCTTTGCGGTAGACGCCTACGTCAACTTTGCGCGCCGCGCCAGCTGGCAGGAAGCCGCCAGCAGCTCCCTCACCGAGCTGTTCGCGCCCCAGATCCACCAATCGCGCCTCGACAGCTGGCCGCAGCACTACCCGTGGATCGACCCCACCGGCTACGAGTATTTCCGCACCCGCCTGGGCCAGGCGCGGCGCGACGTGGAGCATGGGCTGGCAATCACCTTGCAGCACTACACCACCCGTGAAGGCCAGGAGCGCATGCTGGAAATCCTCCAGTTCAAACTCGACATCCTGTGGAGCATGCTGGATGCCATGAGCATGGCCTACGAACTGAAACGCCCGCCGTATCACAGCGTGACCGAGCAGCGGGTGTGGCATAAAGGGATCACCCTATGAGCTTCGATCGCAGCAGAAAACCGACCTGGCGCCAGGGCTACCGTTACCAGTACGAACCCGCGCAAAAAGGCCATGTGTTGCTCTACCCCGAAGGCATGATCAAGCTCAACGACAGCGCCGCGCTGATTGGTGGCCTGATTGACGGTGAGCGCGACGTGGCGGCGATCATTGCTGCCCTCGAAGAACAGTTCCCCGGCGTGCCTGAGCTGGGTGACGACATCGAGCAATTCATGGAGGTCGCCCGTGCTGAGCACTGGATCACCCTTGCCTGAGAAACCCGCCATCGGCCTGCCGCTGTGGTTGCTCGCCGAGTTGACCTACCGCTGCCCGCTGCAATGCCCGTATTGCTCCAACCCGCTGGACTTTGCCGAGCAGGGCAAGGAGCTGAGCACCGAGCAGTGGGTCAAGGTATTTCGCGAGGCCCGCGAGATGGGCGCGGCGCAACTGGGGTTTTCCGGCGGTGAGCCGCTGGTGCGCCAGGACCTCGCCGAGTTGATCGCCGAGGCGCGCAAGCTGGGGTTCTACACCAACCTGATCACCTCGGGCATCGGCCTGACCGAGCAGAAGATCAGCGATTTCAAGAAAGCCGGCCTGGACCATATCCAGATTAGCTTCCAGGCCAGCGACGAACAGGTGAACAACCTGCTGGCGGGTTCGAAAAAAGCCTTCGCGCAAAAGCTGGAAATGGCCCGCGCAGTGAAGGCGCATGGCTACCCGATGGTGCTGAACTTCGTCACCCATCGGCACAATATCGACAAGATCGACCGTATCATCGAGCTGTGTATTGCGCTGGAAGCGGATTTTGTCGAGCTTGCCACCTGCCAGTTCTATGGCTGGGCGCAGCTCAATCGCGCGGGTTTATTGCCGACGAAGGAACAACTGGTGCGTGCCGAACGCATCACCAACGAATACCGTGCCAAGCTCGAAGCCGAAGGCCATCCATGCAAGCTGATCTTCGTGACACCGGACTACTACGAGGAGCGCCCGAAGGCCTGTATGAACGGCTGGGGCAGTATCTTTCTGACCGTGACGCCAGACGGCACCGCCCTGCCCTGCCACGGCGCCCGACAGATGCCGGTGCAGTTTCCCAATGTGCGCGACCATAGCATGCAGCACATTTGGTACGACTCTTTCGGGTTCAACCGCTTTCGCGGCTACGACTGGATGCCCGAGCCGTGTCGTTCGTGCGATGAAAAGGAAAAGGATTTCGGTGGCTGCCGTTGCCAGGCCTTCATGCTCACGGGGGATGCGAGCAATGCCGACCCGGTGTGCAGCAAGTCCGAGCAGCACGGCATCATCCTCAAGGCGCGGGAGGAAGCCGAGCACGCTACCCAGACCATCGAGCAACTGGCCTTTCGCAATGATCGCAATTCACGGCTCATCGCAAAAGGCTGACGGGCTCAGCGCTTGGCGATGATGTACACGGCGTGAATGATGCCTGGGAAGTAACCGCACAAGGTCAGCAGAATATTCAGCCAGAACGCGCCAGCGAAACCCACTTGCAGGAACACACCCAGTGGCGGCAGCAGAATGGCGATGATGATACGAATGAAGTCCATGGGTCAGCTCCAGAAAATCGGCTCGTGTGAACCGTGTAGCTAATCGACCTTGGGCGTTCGTGAGGGTTCAGTGGGATCTGGCACCGGGCCATCCTTCAGGCCAGAATTTCTAACCCATGCTTTTGCACGATACTAAGAAGTTTGAGCGCCATGCCGCTGGGTTGCTTCTCGCCAGATTCCCATTTCTTCACCGTGGAGGCGCTGGTATTCAGGTAACGAGCAAACACCGGTTGGCTGACATGGCTACTTTCACGTAGCTGCTTGATCTGTTCGGCAGGTATTTGTTCCGGGACGGCAGAGAAGCACGCTTCGTCGTATTCACGAAGGGTAGTTTTACTAATAGCACCGATGGCATAAAGCGCTTTGGCGGATTGGTGAATGGACTCCAGCGCTTCACTTTCATATTTTTTGGTCATGATGTATCTCCACAAACTCCCTGAGATCCAAGAGCTGCTGGATCTGCGTTTCGTTTAAGCCTTCATAAACTTTTGCCATCGCCCGAAACCAAGCCAAATCTTTCTGACTGATATTGCTTTGGTCTTGCTTGGCGAACAGCAACTGATAAACCCAGTATTGCCTGCCCTTGGCCAACACTATGGAGCGATGCCTATTCTGGTTGAGGCGCTTTTTCCAAACACCGCCTCCCAGATTATCTGCCTGCCCCCTCAGCAATTGGCCAAATGCCTCCCTCAACTCCGAATCGTAGATCCAGGACTTGCTGGCCGCATCAGCAAACTGCCGTGTTTTAAATAACCTAAGCCTCATGGATATCCCTTCCCACAAACATACCACCCAGTGGTATAGATTAGAAGTAGAGCAACCCGTGCTCCGTCGACAATCCTTATCGACGCACGCTAAAAAGCCATTGTTTTCACAGGCGATCAATCAACGCTTTCAATCCAAAAATTTCACACGCAAAAAAACGCCCCCAGCCGAAAAAATCAGGCTGGAGGCGCCGCGTATACCGCGAGACGGTTCAGGAATGTGGGTCAGACGGCGATGCCCTTGCGGCATTGCAACTGGGCGGTGCGTACCCGGGAAAAAGCGCGGGCCAGGCGCAGGAGCATTTCGTCGATGTTGCTTTTGCTCACCGTAAGCGCCGGGGTGAAGCGCAGGCAGTCAGGTTGCGGGGCGTTGAGGATCAGGCCTTCGTGCAGGGCGGCTTTTACCACTGCATCTGCAGAATCATCCGACAACGTCAGGCCCCACATCAGGCCGTGGCCGCGCAATTGGCCCTGGTCGTAGCGGTAGGCCAGCCGGGCAAGGCCTTCGCCCAGGTAAAGGCCGGATTCACGTACGTGTTCCAGGAAGCCATGCTCCAGCACCGTATCGAGTACCGCCAGCCCGGCCGATGCCATCAATGCGTTGCCATGATGGGTACCTTCCAGCTCACCCACGTCGAAGCAACAGGCGTTGCCGCGCGCCAGCAGCGCAGCCAATGGCACGCCGCCGCCCAGGCCTTTGCCGAGGGTGATGATGTCGGCTCGCACACCGTATTGCTGTTCGGCAAGCAAGGTGCCGCAACGGCCAAGGCCGGTTTGTACTTCGTCGAGGATCAGCAGGATCCCCAGTTCGCGGCACAGCCGTTCAACCCCCTTGAGGTAATGCTCCGTCGCGGGGATCACACCGGCTTCGCTCTGGACCGGCTCCAGCAGGATGGCGACTGTCTGTGCGTCGACCGCAGCATGCAGGGCCGGCAGATCGTTGAACGGCACATGGCTGAAGCCGGGCAATTGCGGTTCAAAGCGGTTTTCCAGCGTTCCCCCCGACGCCGCCAGTGCCGCGAAACTGCGACCATGGCAACCATTGCTCGCGCTGATAATGCGGTAGGCCCCGCCGCGATGCAGTTGGCCCCACTTGCGCGCCAGCTTGATCGCCGCTTCGCAGGCCTCTGCGCCACTGTTGAGCAGGTAGGCCTGGTCGCTGCCGGTACGATGGCACAGGCGGTCGACAAGATTGAGTTGAGCGCGGTTATGCAGACCCAGGCCTGGATTGATCAGGGCCTGGGTCTGGTCGGCAAGGGCTTTGATCAAGACCTGCGGGCTGTGGCCGAGGCTGTTGGCAGCGTTGCCCTGGCTGAAATCCAGGTAAGCACGCTCGTCGCTGTCCCACAGCCAGGAGCCCTGGCCACGTACGAAAACCTGAGGCGGCCTCGCCACGGTGGGCATCAGCGCCTCGCTGGACAGCGTATCGGGTGAAGCCTCCAGCACCAGGTCGTCCAGGCTGGGCACGGGGCGACGCATATTGAAGAGATTCACAGCTTGCCCCCAGTGGCAACCGGGCCTTGGTCGGTTTTCCCTGCAATCACTGTCTGCGGGTGTGTTGCCTTGCCTATGTAAACGCCATCAACATAAACGCTGTTCATTGCCCGATCCGGCCCTGTAAGCCCTGCGAATAGGCGCTAGACTAGGCGCCTCGGGGGCTACCGGCCATTTCGATTTTCCAGCTTTTTCGATAAGTAAGCCTTATGGATTTTAAGCAACTGCGTTATTTCGTCGCGGTGTATGAAGAAGGCCATGTGGGCCGTGCCGCTGAACGCCTGTCGATCTCCCAGCCGGCGCTCTCACAACAGATCCGCCAGTTGGAGCGCAACCTCGATGTGAGCCTGTTCGAACGCAGCAGCAAACGCCTGCTGCCCACCCTGGCCGCCCATACGCTGTACAACCATGCCTTGCCGCTGATCGATGGCATGCAGCAAGCCGTCGAAGCCTTGCGTAACTTCAAGGGCCAGGCCATGCGCACCCTGGCCATCGGCGTGCTGCAAACCGTGCACACCAGCCTGGTCCCGCAAATGCTCGAGCGCGTGCGCAAGGCCCAGCCGCACCTGGTGGTGCAGATCTACGAATTGACCGGGATCGAGATTGAACGGCGGTTGCTTAACGGCTCGCTGGACATCGGCATCAGCTATCTGCCGCCACGCCAGCCGGGGCTGCACGGCGTGTTGTTGTATGAGGATGAGCTGAAGGTGGTCATCCCCGAGGACCATCCCCTGCGCGAATTCAAGAAAGTCTCGCTGAAACAGGCCGCCGAACTGCCGATGTTGTTGCTGGGGGAAGAGTTCCAGGTTCGACAGATCTGGCAGGGTCAGTTATCCAACCTCGGACGCCGGCCGCAGGTACAGGCGGAGTTGAATACCATGGTGGGGATTCTCGACAGCTTGCCTAACACCAAAATGGCCACGGTGCTGCCGGGACGCTCCCAGGACGAACACAACAGCCAGTCGCTGCTCTGGAAGCCCTTGAGTGAACCCAGGGTGCCACTAAAGGTAGGTTTGGTGTGTCGCGATGTACAGCGCCAGCAGGCAACCATGGCGCTGCTGCGCACCTTGCTGGAAGACGTGATGAATGCGCCGCAGGCACTGCCGTGAAATTCGGCGCCTGACTTTTTCGCGGGCAAAAGAAAACCCCGCCGAAGCGGGGCTTTGCAGACTGTTTCCCTGACATCCATTTCACTCCGCCATCCTGGCAGAATCCTACGTGTCCGTGTTGTTGCTTTGCGCTTCCTGCGCGACGTCCATGTGAAGTAGATTATCCGTGGATCCAATTTGGCGATAGAGGACGATTAGCAGTACGTCATGTAAGAGAATGCTTACACGCCCTCCAAGCCCTTAGAACAGTGCCTCATCCAGCAAAAACAAGGATTCGCTACCGGCTTTTACAGACGCACTCAGCGAGTGAATACGTGGCAACAGACGCGCAAAGTAGAAGCGCGCGGTGCCCAGTTTGCTGGCGTAGAAGTCTTCCTCAGTCTCCTTGCCCAACGCGGCCTTGGCCATACGTGCCCACATATAGGCGTAGGCCATGTAACCAAATGCATGCAAATACTCCACCGAGGCTGCGCCGATCTCGTTCGGGTTGGTCCTGGCGCGATCCAGCACCCAGGCGGTCAATTCGTCCAGGTTATCCACCGCTGCGCTCAACGGTTGGCTGAACTCAGCCAGTTCGGGCCCCGCCGAGGCGATGAACTGGCGAATCTCGTCGGCGAACAAGGTGTAGAACGCACCGCCGCTACCGACGATCTTGCGCCCCATCAAATCCAGTGCCTGGATGCCGTTGGTGCCTTCGTAGATCTGCGTGATGCGTACATCACGCACCAGTTGCTCCTGGCCCCATTCGCGAATGTAACCGTGGCCGCCAAACACTTGCTGGCCGAGCACGGTGGTTTCCAGGCCCAGGTCGCTGAGGAACGCCTTGGCGACCGGCGTCAACAAGGCCACCAGGTTATCGGCCCGCTCGCGGGCAGCGGCATCGTCACTGAACTTGGCGATGTCCAGCTGCGTCGCCACATAGGTGGAAAACGCGCGACCGCCTTCGTTGGCGGCTTTCATGGTCAACAGCATACGGCGCACGTCGGGGTGGACGATGATCGGGTCGGCCACTTTGTCTTTGGCCTGGGCACCGGTCGGCGCACGGCTTTGCAGGCGGTCGCGGGCATATTCAATCGCGTTCTGGTAGGAGCGCTCGCCGGACGCCAGGCCCTGGATACCCACGCCAAGGCGCTCATAGTTCATCATGGTGAACATCGCCGCCAACCCACGGTTGGGTTCGCCCACCAGGTAACCCACGGCTTCGTCGAAGTTCATCACGCAGGTGGCGGATGCCTGGATACCCATCTTGTGTTCGATGGAGCCGCAGCTCACCGGGTTGCGCGCGCCCAGGCTGCCGTCGGCGTTGACCATGAACTTCGGCACCAGGAACAGCGAAATCCCCTTCGGACCGGCCGGTGCGTCCGGCAACTTGGCCAGTACCAGGTGAATGATGTTCTCGGTGAGGTCGTGTTCACCGCCAGTGATAAAGATCTTGGTTCCGCTGATCCTGTAGGAACCGTCTGCCTGCGGCTCGGCCTTGGTGCGGATAATCCCCAGGTCGGTACCGGCGTGTGCTTCCGTCAGGCACATGGAGCCGGCCCACTCGCCGGAATACATCTTCGGCAGGTAGATGGCCTTGAGTTCCTCGCTGGCGTGGGTGTTGATCGACACGCAGGCGCCGGAGGTCAGCATCGGGTACAGGCCGAACGCCAGGCTTGACGAGTTGATCATCTCCTCGACCTGGGCCGATACCGCCTTGGGCATGCCCATGCCGCCAAACACGGGGTCGCCGCCTACGCCGACCCAGCCACCTTCAGCGTAGGTCTTGTAGGCCTGTGGATAACCCTCCGGAGTAAACACCGCGGTGTTATCCCAACGGCAGCCCTGTTCATCGCCACCGCGGCTGAGCGGGGCGATGGATTTGGCGGTGACCTTGCCGGCTTCTTCGAGGATGGCCTCTACGGTCTCGGCGTCAACGCTGTCTGCCAATGCCGGCAATTGGGCCCAAGTGGTGGCGACCTCAAAGACTTCGTTGAGGACGAAGCGCATATCACGCAGCGGCGCTTTGTAATCAGCCATGGCAAACCTCGTGAGAACGTGAAAAGTGATTCGATAGGATCGGTTTTACAGGCTCCGAGTGTACCCGAACAACTTTTCAGACACATAGGGTCCACTTGTGACTGATTGGTATTTTTAAGTCATCACAACGCAAACGACTCCGCAGGCAGACTCATCAGGCATTCGCTGCCCGCTTCCACGGCGGCGCGATGGGTTGCGGTACGTGGCAGCAGACGCTTGAAGTAAAAGTCGCAAGTGGCCAGCTTGGCTTTGGCAAACTCAGTGTCATCCTGCGCCAGCGCGGCAATGGCCATCCGCAGCCACAGGTAGGCGAGGATGATGTAACCGCTGTACATCAAGTAATCCACCGCCGCTGCGCCCACCTCATCCGGGTTTTTCATCGCGGCCATACCGACCTGGGTAGTCAGCTCGCCCCATTCCTGATTCAGTTGATTAAGCTGCACCACATAGCCCTTGAGCTGCGCATGTTCGGCATTCGCCGCGCAAAACTTATGCACTATTTTAGTAAAACCGCGCAGCAGCTTGCCCTGGCTGCCCAGCACCTTGCGCCCCAACAGATCGAGGGCCTGGATGCCGTTGGTGCCTTCGTAGATCGGTGCAATCCGCGCATCGCGTGCCAGTTGCTCCATGCCCCACTCACGAATGTAGCCATGGCCGCCGAATATCTGCATGCCGTGGTTGGTCACCTCCAGCCCGGTGTCGGTCATAAAGGCTTTGCAGATGGGGGTGAGGAACGCCAACAGGTCTTCGGCCTCCTGGCGCTGGCCGGCGTCGTTGCAAAGGTGCGCGGTGTCGAGCAACTGCGCGGTGAAATAGGTGAGTGCGCGGTTGCCTTCGTTGAAGGCTTTCATGGTCAGCAGCATACGGCGCACATCGGGATGCACGATGATCGGGTCGGCGGCTTTCTCCGGGGCCTTGGCGCCGGTCAGCGCGCGCATCTGCAGGCGGTCGTTGGCGTACTTGATCGCGCCCTGGAAGCTCGCCTCGCCATTGCACAGGCCCTGCATGCCGGTGCCCAGGCGGGCGTGGTTCATCATGGTGAACATGCAGTTGAGGCCCTTGTTCGCCTCGCCAATCAAAAAGCCCTTGGCGCCGTCGAAGTTGAGCACGCACGTGGCCGAGGCCTTGATGCCCATCTTGTGCTCGATGGAGCCGCAGTGCACCGCATTGCGCTCAGCCGAATCCACATGGAACTTGGGCACGATAAACAACGAGATACCCTTGGTGCCCGCCGGCGCGTCCGGCAGCTTGGCCAGCACCAGATGGATGATATTGGCGCTCATGTCGTGCTCACCGGCCGAGATGAAGATCTTGCTGCCGGTGATCGCGTAGCTGCCATCCGCCTGGGGCACGGCACGGGTCTTGATCAGGCCCAGGTCGGTGCCGCAATGGGCTTCGGTCAGGCACATGGTGCCGGTCCATTCGCCTGCGGTGAGTTTGCTCAGGAACGTGGCCTTCTGCTCTTCGGTGCCGTGGGCGTGGATCGCCGACATCGCGCCGTGGGTCAGGCCCGGATACATGCCCCACGAGGTGTTGCTGGAGCCGATCATCTCGCTGAGCACCAGGCCCAACGATTGCGGCAGGCCCTGGCCACCGTAGGCCGGGTCTGCCGCCACCCCGTGCCAGCCGCCCTCGACGTACTGGGCGAAGGCTTCCTTGAAACCCTTGGGCGTGGTCACCACGCCGTTGTCGAAATGGCAACCCTCTTCATCACCACTGCGGTTGAGTGGCGAAAGCACGTTCTCGCAGAATTTGGCGCCTTCTTCGAGGATTGCACTGACCATGTCCGGGCTGGCATCCGTGGCGCCCAGGGCAGCGTAGTGGCCGTGGAAATCAAACACGTGGTCGATCAGAAAGCGCATGTCGCGCAGGGGAGCTTTGTACTCAGGCATGGCGGTGTCTCCGGCGGCAGATCCTTTCAACCTACTGCCGGCCAGCGCCTCGGACAATCATTGTAGAACCGCTGAATACAGCGCCATCACTCAACCGGCAGCGCTCTGCATGCGCACCGCGCCACGGCGGGTCTGCCCGGCCGCAACCACACAGTTACGCCCCGCGCCCTTGGCGGCGTACAGCGCCTGGTCGGCGGACTTGAGCACTTCTTCCGCCGTGCGCTGGTCGATCTGGCGTTCGGCCACGCCGATGCTGACCGTCACCGACACACTCGACGCGCCGCTGCCCGCCCGGCGTTGACGGCCTTGTTGATCATCCTGGGGCCGGTCCGAATTGCGCAGCTTGATGTCGTAGTTGGCGACGATCTCGCGGATTTCCTCCAGGTGCGGCATGCACTCATCCAGGGTCTTGCCGGCAAACACCACGGCGAATTCTTCACCGCCGTAGCGGTAGGCACGCCCACCCCCATTGACCTTGGACAGCTTGCTCGCCACCAGGCGCAGCACCTGGTCGCCCACATCGTGACCATGGGTGTCATTGAAGCGCTTGAAGTGATCGACGTCGGTCATCGCCAGCACATAATTGCGCCCCAGCCGCTGCATGCGTTCGTTCAAGGCTCGGCGCCCCGGCAGGCCGGTCAGTTCATCGCGGAATGCCATTTGATAAGCCTCGTGGGCCACGCCGGCGGCGATCATCAGCATGACCTGGCTGCACATGATATTCAGCGTGAACGGCAGGATGAAGGTCTGCGGCAACATCCAGAACATCCCCAGCAACCCGACCAGTTGCGCCGCATGCAGCGGACGCGGCTGGTACCAGTATTGCGCCGCCAGAGTGAGGAAGCCGACCAGGAACATCGGGTATGACAGCTGGATCAGGCTCATCCAGGTCCCATGCAGGGCTGGCCAGCGGATCTCCGCCAGCCAGTTCAGCAGTGCCTGGGGATAACTTTGCTCCAGGGCCAGCGCCACACTGCCGATTGCCAGCAGCACCGCACAACGGGCAACGAAGTCGCGAAACAGGTGGGTCTTCTCCTGCCACAGCGCGTAGATGCTGAACAGCAACGGCAATAACAGGCAACACAGGTGAAACACCACAGCCGCGTCTGCGCGCACGCGGCCATTGTCGCGATAGAAATCGGTCTGGGTATCGAGCAGGAAGTAGGCGATGTACACCGTGATCATCAGGAACAATTCACGCTGACGGCGATAAACCGCGCAGTACGAACCGCCCAGCAACAGCACCAGGGTCGGCAACACATTGAACAGCGAGGTGAAGAAGACGCTGAGGTCCTTGACGTACGCAGCCGAGAGCCCGGCCAGCAACAGCAGCAACGAAGGAAGAAAGTGACTGAAACGTAAAGCAGACACGCGTGACAAGGGTAAAACTCCGACCCGCAAAAAGTAGTGGCACTGTGCCTTGATGCGAACAGTTAAGCACACCCTGCCCGCCATGTATCACATTGCCATCACTGTAACGGCAGCCGGAGAAAATCCCTGAGCGCTGCACTGTGTTTTTTATCCCCCAATGAAAAAACCGCCGCTCCCAAGGGAAGCGACGGTTTCAGATGAACCCGGTAAGGCTTAGTAAGCCAGGCCGAAGTCTTCTTCTTTCATGTCCATCAGGTTACTGGCGCCCGACAGCATGGTGGCCACGTGAGTACGGGTCCGCGGCAGGATGCGCTGGAAGTAGAAGCGCGCGGTTTGCAGCTTGGCGGTGTAGAACGCTTCTTCGCTGGTACCGGCGGCGAGTTTTTCGGCAGCCAGGCGCGCCATGTCGGCCCAGAAGTAAGCCAGGCAGGCGTAACCGGAGTACATCAGGTAATCCACCGAAGCGGCCCCCACTTCTTCGCGGTCTTTCATCGCGGCCATGCCGACCTTCATGGTCAACTCGCCCCACTCTTTGTTCAGCGCAGCCAGCGGTGCCACGAACTCCTTGACCGCGTCGTTGCCTTCGTTGGCCTGGCAGAACTTGTGCACGATCTTGGTGAAGCCCTTGAGCGCTTCGCCCTGGGTCATCAGCACTTTACGGCCGAGCAGGTCCAGTGCCTGGATGCCGGTGGTGCCTTCATACAGCATGGAGATACGGCTGTCGCGAACGTTCTGCTCCATGCCCCACTCGGCGATAAAGCCGTGGCCGCCATAGATCTGCACGCCGTGGTTGGCGGATTCAAAACCGACTTCGGTCATGAACGCCTTGGCAATCGGGGTCATGAATGCCAACAGGCCGTCGGCCTGTTTCTTGGCCTCGTCGTCGGTGCCGTATTTGACGATGTCCACTTGCTTGGCGGTGAAGTACACCATCGCACGGTTACCTTCGGCGAAGGCTTTCATGGTCAGCAGCATGCGGCGCACGTCAGGGTGCACGATGATCGGGTCGGCGGCCTTTTCCGGCGCTTTCGGGCCAGTCAGGGAACGCATCTGCAAGCGATCGCGGGCGTATTTCAGGCCGCCCTGGAAGCCGATCTCGGCGTGGGCCAGGCCTTGCAGCGCGGTGCCCAGGCGAGCGGTGTTCATAAAGGTGAACATGCAGTTCAGGCCTTTGTTCGCCGGGCCGATCAGGAAACCGGTAGCCGCGTCGAAGTTCATCACACAGGTGGCGTTACCGTGGATACCCATCTTGTGTTCCAGGGAACCGCAGCTCACGGCGTTGCGCGCACCGATCGAGCCGTCGGCGTTGGGCAGGAACTTGGGCACGATGAACAGCGAGATGCCTTTGGTACCCGCCGGTGCGTCCGGCAGGCGGGCCAACACGATGTGGACGATGTTGTCGGCCATGTCGTGTTCACCGGCCGAGATGAAGATCTTGGTACCGGAGACTTTGTAGGAACCGTCAGCCTGAGGCTCGGCCTTGGTGCGCAGCATGCCCAGGTCGGTACCGCAGTGTGGCTCGGTCAGGCACATGGTGCCGGTCCACTCGCCCGATACCAGCTTGGTCAGGTAAGCCTCTTGCTGCTCGGGGGTGCCATGCTCGGAAATGGTGTTCATCGCACCATGGGACAGGCCCGGGTACATGCCCCATGACCAGTTGGCTTCGCCGACCATTTCGCTCACGGCCAGGCCCAGGGATTCCGGCAGGCCTTGGCCACCGTGCTCCACGTCGTGGGCCAGGCTTGGCCAGCCGCCTTCGACGAATTGCTTGTAGGCTTCTTTGAAACCAGCAGGGGTTTTAACGCCAGACTCACTCCAGGTGCACCCTTCGATGTCACCCACGCGGTTCAACGGTGCCAGCACTTGCTCACAAAACTTGGCGCCTTCTTCGAGAATGGCGTCAACCATGTCCGGGGTAGCGTCCTGGCAAGCCGGCAGGCTCTGATAGTGCGCTTCATAGCCGAGCAGTTCGTCACGAACGAAGCGAATATCACGCAAGGGGGCCTTGTAGTCAGGCATAGCGATAAACCTCTGCTGATGTATCTGGAATGAACAACCGCGTGGATGTGTTGTGGCGGTCAAACAGGTGTTTGAAACATACGTTTACGACCTGGGGATGTCAAGCGTCGTCCAGACACCGTTTGTCATGACGCGGGTCAATGGCAGGCATGGCGAGGCCTGCGGCGGGATGCCACAAGGTGTTCAGAAGAAAATGGAGGATTGCGCAAAGGCGACCAGCCCCAGGAAGAAGCCGGTCGTACGAAAGAGGGGTTAAGCGAAGGTGTCGATCAGGGTACCGAGCATTTCGTCTGAAGCCTTGGCGACCTTGGCGCCCAACTCCACTTGAAACTTGCCTTGGGCCATTTCAACCATATTGCTCGCCGAATTCGTCGGCTGGGCGCGGTCATTGGCTTGCAACCGGTCGCTCTGTGCGTCAGACGGCTGGGTGGTCGCGGCGCTGGCAATCCTGCCGGCGGCCTGGTCGACACGGCTCTGCCCGGCCTGAATGGTGCTCAGCCCCGAGTAAAACGCGCTGCTGCCAGAGATGTCCATGGCTTCAACCTGCCTTTAGAGAATCGTGAAGTTGAATTGAAGCAGACATACTGGCAAAAAGCCCGTTAAAAACACTAATGGCATAATGCCTTGCCGATAGCCAGAATCAGTCAAGCAGGTCCAGTTGCAGGTACTCAGCTACCGCCTCGGCGCCGGCGTGCTTGAGCTTTGGCACTCGGCCCAGGCATGGTGCGGGCAAACGCTCGGCCAGGGTCGCGAGGTTTTCTTCCAGACGAGAGGTCTTGGGGTCGATGATATTCGCCACCCAACCGGCCAAGGGCAAACCGTCCCGGGCGATGGCTTCGGCGGTGAGCAAGGCATGGCTGATGCATCCCAGGCGCACGCCCACCACCAGGATCACCGGCAGTTGCAGCGCCATGGCCAGGTCCGACAGGTTGTCCTGGTCAGCCAACGGCACCCGCCAACCGCCTGCGCCTTCGATGAGGGTGAAATCCGCCTGACGCGCCAGAATCTGCTGCATGGGTTTCAACAACGACTGCACCGTCAGCGCGACGCCGGCCTCCCGCGCGGCCAGGTGGGGCGCGATGGCGGGTTCGAACGCCACCGGGTTGACCTCGGCATAACTCAACGGCAATGAACACTCGGCCAGCAGCGCCAGGGCATCGGCGTTGCGCAAGCCCTTGGCCGTGACCTGGCAGCCGGAAGCCACGGGCTTTCCAGCCGCAGTGCTTCTGCCCGCTTGCCGGGCGGCGTGTAACAGGCCGGCGGCGATAGTGGTCTTGCCGACATCCGTATCGGTGCCGGTGATGAAATAGGCGGCGCTCATAGGGGCTTCTCCAGGACGGCGTACACCACTTGATACGTGGCCGGCAGTCCCTCGGCCTGACGGAACTGCTCGTAGGCGTCTACCAGTGCAACAATCCGCGCACGGCCCGTCAACCCTCCCGGGCGGCCTGGGTTGAGATTATGCGCCCCCAGCGCCTTGAGCTCATGGGTCAGGCTGCGCACATCCAGGTAATGCAGCACATGGGGACGTCGCTCCAGGCTGACCACGCGCAAACCGCTGGCCGCGCACAAGTGCTGGTACGCCTCGAAGGTGCGGAAGCGATTGACGTGCACCAGGCCATCCGCCGCCCGCCAGCTTTCGCGCAGCTCATCCAGCGTCCCGACGCACAAACTGGCGAACGCCAGCACGCCACCCGGCCGCAGCACGCGATAGGCCTCGCTGAGCACCGCCTCGAAGTTCGCACACCACTGCACCGCCAGGCTGGAGAAGAGCAGCTCGAAGCTCTCGGCTTTCAGCGGCAAGCGTTCTGCATCGCCCGCGACAAAATGATGTGCGCCACCCAAAGGCCGCGCATGGTTAAGCATGCCCTCGGCAATATCCAGCGCCACACCTTGGCTGGCGGGCAACAACTCGCCCAGCACACGGCTGAAATAACCCGTGCCGCAGCCCATATCCAGCCAGTGACGTGGCGCACACGCTGATGGCAGCCGGGCCAGCAGCCCATGCCCTACGGCGCGCTGCAACTCGGCGACGCTGTCGTAACTGGCCGCCGCACGGGAAAACGACGCCGCCACCTGGCGTTTGTCCGGCAAGGCGCCCGGCAGGGAGGGCTGGGATAAATCAGTCATCGACGCACTCATGCAAAAAAGCCTGGATGGCCCCCGCTACACCGTGGGGGTCTTCCAGAAGAAAAGCGTGACCAGCCTGTTCAATCAGGCCGATTTCCACATCCGGCAGCAGCCTCAGCAGGTCGCTGGCGGCTTCGGCGGGCACCAACCCGTCCATGCCGGCGAACAGGTGCAACTGTGGGCCGCGATAAGCCAGCAAGGCTTCGCGGGTATCCAGTTGGGCCAGCAGTTCCAGGCCGGGCATCAACACGTTGGACGCTGAATGCGGCGCGCCACTGACCAGCAGGCGCGACAGCCCGCGCGGGTCTTCGGCGCCCTTGGCGCACAACAGGCCGAAGCGCTTGAGGGTGACTTGGGAATCGGCATGGCAGCCGGCCAGGAACGCATCGAAGGTCTCGGCGGGCATCCCATGGGGCCAGCCCTCGTGGGCGACGAAACACGGATTGCTCGCCAGGGTCAGCAACCCGCAGCAACGCTCGCCGCGCCGCGCCGCCAGTTCGGCAGCGAGCATGCCGCCCAAGGACCAGCCGCCCAGCCAGGCGTTGTCGGGCAGGGTAGCGTCGAGTTCGTCGAGCCATTCATCGAGGTCGCTGGAAGCAAGCGCCGGCAATGGCTCGACCTGCACCTGCAGGTGTGCGTCCAGGCCACGCAAGGCGGCGGCCAAAGGCTCCAGCGGCGATACGCCGAGCCCCCAGCCGGGCAGCAGGATCAGTCGATCACGCATGGTCGGGCTCCGTGGCACCAGACAAGCGGAAACACTCTTCCAATGCGTTTAACAATAGCTGTACCTGCGCCTCGCTGTGGGCTGCGGTCAAGGTCACGCGCAAACGCGCGCTGCCGGCGGGAACGGTGGGCGGGCGGATCGCCGTGACCATCAGGCCGCGCTCACGCAGCATCTGCGACAGGCGCACGGCCTTGGCACTGTCGCCGATCAGGATCGGCTGGATCGGTGTAAAGCTGTCCATCAAGTCCAGGCCAAGCTGCTCGGCGCCCTGGCGAAACTGACGAATCAGCCGGTCGAGGTGCTCGCGCCGCCAATGTTCGGTGCGTAGCAGCTCCAGGCTCTTCAGGGTGGCGCAGGCCAGCGCCGGCGGTTGGCTGGTGGTGTAGATATATGGCCGGGCAAACTGGATCAGGCTTTCGACCAGGTCCTCACTGCCCGCGACAAACGCGCCCGCCGTGCCGAACGCTTTGCCCAGGGTGCCGACCAATACCGGCACGTCGTCCTGGCTCAAGCCGAAATGCTCGACGATCCCGCCGCCATTGGCACCCAGCGGACCAAAGCCATGGGCATCATCCACCATCAACCAGGCGCCTTTGGCCCTGGCTGCACGGGCCAGTGCCGGCAGGTCGGCCAGGTCGCCGTCCATGCTGAACACACCATCGGTGACCACCAGCGTATTGCCAGTGGCTTTCTCCAGGCGCTTGGCCAGGCTGATCGCGTCGTTGTGCAGGTAGCGATTGAAACGCGCACCGGACAGCAAGCCGGCATCCAGCAGCGAAGCATGGTTGAGCCGGTCTTCCAGCACCGTATCGCCCTGCCCCACCAACGCCGTGACCGCACCAAGGTTGGCCATGTAGCCGGTGGTAAACAGTAACGCTCGCGGGCGCCCGGTAAAGTCGGCCAGCGCCTCCTCCAGCTCATGGTGCGGCGTGGCATGGCCCACCACCAAGTGCGAAGCCCCGCCGCCCACGCCCCAACGGGACGCCCCGGCGCGCCAGGCCTCGATCACTTGCGGGTGATTGGCCAGGCCCAGGTAATCGTTATTGCAGAATGCCAGGAGGGGTTGACCGTCAACCACCACCTCCGGGCCTTGGGGGCTCTGGAGCAGCGGGCGTTGACGGTAAAGGTGTTCGGCACGGCGGGCAGCGAGGCGCGCGGAGAGATCAAAAGACATGCAGGCCTCGGGGTGGCAGGTGCAACTCGGTCAAAACAGGTGGGAATCAAACAACGGCGTTATAGAACTGCTCGCTGCTCTTCTGCTCCACCAACGCCTGTTCGATGGCCGCCTGGTGCACTTCATCCGCATGCTCTTCACGGGCTTCCGGCAGGATGCCCAGGCGCGAGAACAGTTGCATGTCCTTGTCGGCCTGCGGGTTGGCGGTGGTCAGCAGTTTGTCGCCGTAGAAGATCGAGTTGGCACCGGCAAAGAACGCCAGGGCCTGCATCTGCTCGTTCATGGCTTCGCGCCCCGCCGACAGGCGCACATGGGATTGCGGCATCAGGATGCGCGCCACGGCCAGCATGCGGATGAAATCGAACGGGTCGATGTCCTCGGCATTTTCCAACGGTGTACCGGCGACTTTCACCAGCATATTAATCGGCACCGACTCCGGATGCTCCGGCAGGTTGGCCAACTGGATCAGCAGGTTGGCGCGGTCGTCGAGGGACTCGCCCATGCCGAGGATGCCGCCGGAGCAGATCTTCATTCCCGACTCACGCACATAGGCCAGGGTTTGCAGGCGCTCACTGTAGGTACGGGTGGTGATGATACTGCCGTAGAACTCCGGCGACGTATCCAGGTTGTGGTTGTAGTAATCCAGGCCGGCCTGGGCCAGGGCTTCGGTCTGGTCCTGGTCGAGACGGCCGAGGGTCATGCAGGTTTCCAGGCCCATGGCCTTCACGCCTTTGACCATCTGCAGCACATAGGGCATGTCTTTGGCCGACGGGTGTTTCCAGGCGGCGCCCATGCAGAAACGGGTCGAACCGATGGCCTTGGCGCGAGCGGCCTCTTCGAGGACCTTCTGCACCTCCATCAGCTTTTCTTTTTCCAGGCCCGTGTTGTAGTGGCCCGACTGCGGACAATATTTGCAATCTTCCGGGCAGGCACCGGTCTTGATCGACAGCAGTGTCGACACCTGTACACGGTTGGCATCGAAATGCGCGCGGTGCACGGTCTGCGCCTGAAACAACAGGTCATTGAACGGCTGCACGAACAACGCTTTGACTTCGGCTAAAGACCAATCGTGACGCAAGGTGGCGGTGGTGCTGGCGCTCATGGGCGATTCCTTGATTATGCTTTGGCAAACGCTGCGGGAAGGGCAATACCCACAGGCACGACACGGATGCTCGGCATATTTAAGGAAGATTCATGCACTGTCAACCAAGCTACAAACACGAAGTTTACATCTGGTCAAAAAACATACAGAAATGTTTAATCTGCGACGAGACGACTGAAACCGCCGACTGTGTGTGCAACGTCTGCGAAACCGAGCTGCCCTGGCTGATGGAGCATTGCGAAATCTGCGCTTTGCCTTTGGCGATGGACGGCCTGGTCTGCGGCCAGTGCCTGAGACAACCGCCCGCCTTTAAACACGTGATCGCACCCTGGACCTACAGCTTTCCGGTAGACACCCTGATCAGTCGCTTCAAGCACCAGGCACGCTGGCCCCTCGGGCATATGCTGGGGCGCTTGCTGGGGCACTACTTGCAACATCGCTTCGACAACCACTCACTCACCCGCCCGGACATGCTGCTGCCGGTGCCCATGGCCCGCAGGCGCCTGCGTGAACGGGGCTATAACCAGGCGCTGATGCTGGCGCGCTGGCTCAGCGCCGACCTCGACCTTCCCCACGATGCACATCTATTGCTACGCCCTTATGAAACCGTCGCGCAGCAAGCCCTCGACGCCAAGACGCGCAAACGCAACCTGCTCAACGCCTTCGCCCTGGCCCCCGGTGCCGAGGTGCGCGGCCGCCACCTGGCGCTGGTGGACGACGTGCTCACCACCGGCGCCACCGCCCACAGCCTGGCGCGGTTATTGATCAACGCCGGCGCGCGACAGGTAGACGTGTACTGCCTGGCCCGCACACCAAAGCCTGGCACTTGACTCTCATGCCTCGCGGCCGCAACGTCCGCTCATCCCACTACAGCGAATGCCCATGTCCCTACCGACTCTGCTCAGCCAACATATTGTCCGCCGCCCCCAGCGTATCGCCCTGCTGGGGCATATCGCCGAGCAGGGCTCCATCACCCGCGCCGCCAAAAGTGCGGGCTTGAGCTACAAGGCTGCCTGGGACGCCATTGACGAGCTGAACAACCTGGCGCAAAAACCCTTGGTCGAACGCAGTGTCGGCGGCAAGGGCGGCGGCGGCGCCAAACTCACAGCCGAGGGTGAACGGGTGTTGCGCCTCTACCAGCGCCTGCAAGTGTTGCAGGCCGAAGTGCTTGGCTCGGACGAAGCCGCCAGCGACTTCAACCTGCTCGGCCGCTTGATGCTGCGCACCAGCGCCCGTAACCAGTTGCATGGCCAGGTCATTGCGATTGAACAGCTTGGCCGCAACGACCTGATTCACTTGCAGCTCGCCGGAGGGCTGACCCTGGCGGCACAAATCACCCATGACAGTACGCAACGGCTGGAGCTGGAGGTCGGCGTGGAAGTTGTTGCGCTGATCAAGGCCGGCTGGCTGGAATTGCTGGCGCCCGACAAACCTGCAACACCTGGACACAATTGCATGAGCGGAACCGTCGACGCGATTCTCGCCGCCGAGGACGGCCCCAGCGAAGTGCGCATCGCCCTGCCCAATGGCCAGGTTTTATGCGCCTTGGCGCAGCCCGCCGCACTCGAGGCCCTGGGCGCCGCCGCTGGCAGGACGCTCCAAGTGCAATTTGCCGCCAGCAATGTGCTGCTCGGCACGCCGGTCTGAGCCAAATAGCTCTTCAAACTGCAACAATTTCGTCACGCCCGCTCCTTATGGTGTCTGCAAAAACCGCAGGGAGCCTGACATGAACCTATTAGAAGAAAACCAAGCCACCGACCTCGAACAGATGGTCGGCCTCACCCGCCGCCGCTTCATCGGTGCCGGCGCCCTGTGCGGTGCGGCGATGTTCCTCGGCGGCAACCTGCTGAGCCGCAGCGCCCTGGCCGTCAACGCCGCCTCCGCCAGCCCGCTGCTGGGCTTTACCAGCATCGCCGCGGCCACCAGCGACACCATCACCCTGCCGCCGGGCTACAGCGCTTCGGTGCTGATCAGTTGGGGCCAGCCGCTGCACAAGAGCGCGCCGGCCTTCAACCCGTCCGGCAACGGCACCGCCAAGGCCCAGGAACAACAGTTCGGCGACAACAACGACGGCATGAGCCTGTTCGCCTTCCCCGGCGACGACAACCGCGCACTGATGGCGATCAACAACGAATACACCAACTACCGCTACCTCTTCGCCCACGGCGGCGCGCCGCAATCGGCCGAAGACGTGCACAAGGCCCAGGCCAGTGAAGGCGTGTCGGTGATCGAAGTGCGGCGCAAAGGTGACACCTGGCAGTTCGTCCAGGACTCGCGCTACAACCGCCGCATCCACGGCAACTCGCCGATCCGCCTGAGCGGCCCCGCCGCCGGCCATGAATGGTTGAAAACCAGCGCCGACAAGTCCGGCAAAAAAGCCCTCGGCACCTTCCAGAACTGCGCCAACGGCCAGACCCCATGGGGCACTTACCTGACCTGTGAAGAGAACTTCACCGACTGCTTCGGCAGCAGCAACCCGCAGCAAGCGTTCGATGCCGGGCAGAAACGCTATGGCGTGGTGGCCGCCAGCAAAGAGATCAACTGGCACCTGCACGACCCGCGCTTCGACCTGGCCAAGAACCCCAATGAACTCAACCGCCACGGCTGGGTCGTGGAAATCGATCCGTTCGACCCGCAATCCACCCCGGCAAAACGCACCGCCCTCGGCCGCTTCAAGCACGAGAACGCCGCCCTCGCGCAAACCCGTGACGGCCGCGCCGTGGTGTACATGGGCGACGACGAGCGCGGCGAGTTCATCTACAAGTTCGTCAGCCGCGACAAGATCAACCACAAGAACCCCAAGGCCAACAAAGACCTGCTCGACCACGGCACCTTGTACGTGGCCATCTTCGATGCGGGCGATGGCAACGCCGATCATCCGAAGGGCAAAGGGCAATGGGTCGAGCTGACCCATGGCAAAAACGGCATCGACGCCAGCACCGGCTTCGCCAGCCAGGCCGAAGTGCTGATCCACGCACGGCTGGCCGCCAGTGTGGTGAAAGCCACGCGCATGGACCGCCCGGAATGGATCGTGGTCAGCCCTACCGACGGCCAGGTCTATTGCACCCTGACCAACAACGCCAAGCGCGGCGAAGACGGCCAACCGGTGGGCGGGCCCAACCCGCGTGAGAAAAACGTCTACGGCCAGATCCTGCGCTGGAAGGCCAACGCCGATGACCATGGCGCCGCGGACTTCAGCTGGGACCTGTTTGTAGTGGCCGGCAACCCGGGCGTGCATGCCGGCACGCCAAAAGGCGGCTCGTCCAACATCAACCCACAGAACATGTTCAACAGCCCCGACGGCCTGGGGTTCGACAAGGCCGGGCGCCTGTGGATCCTCACCGATGGCGACTACAGCAACGCCGGCGACTTCGCGGGCATGGGCAATAACCAGATGCTCTGCGCCGACCCGAGCACCGGTGAAATCCGTCGCTTCATGGTCGGGCCGGTGGCCTGTGAGGTGACGGGCATCAGCTTCTCGCCGGATCAGAAAACCCTGTTTGTGGGGATCCAGCACCCGGGTGAAACCGGGGGTTCGACCTGGCCGGAGCATCTGCCGAATGGCAAGCCGCGCTCCTCGGTGATGGCGATTCGGCGGGATGATGGCGGGATTGTCGGCGCCTGATAGACCGCTATCGGGGGCAAGCCCCCTCCCACACTGGAGATAAACGCGGTCACCTGTGGGAGGGGGCTTGCCCCCGATGACAATGGCACAGGCGCCCCCTATCTCCAGCCTGGTGCGGTACCATACCCGGCCGGACGCGGCGCCCTGCTGCGCGCAGGAGTTCGCATGGCCCATCCGTTTGAAACCCTCACACCCGACCTGGTACTCGACGCTGTCGAAAGCATCGGTTTCCTCAGCGACGCTCGCGTTCTGGCGCTCAACAGCTACGAAAACCGCGTGTATCAGGTGGGCATCGAAGACTCCGAACCGCTGATCGCCAAGTTCTACCGCCCCCAGCGCTGGACCAACGAAGCGATCCTCGAAGAGCACCGTTTCACCTTCGAGTTGGCCGAGTGCGACGTGCCGGTGGTCGCGCCGATGATTCATAACGGCGAAAGCCTGTTCGAACACGCCGGTTTCCGCTTCACCCTGTTCCCCCGCCGTGGCGGCCGCGCACCGGAGCCGGGCAACCTTGACCAGCTTTATCGCCTTGGGCAACTGCTCGGCCGCTTGCACGCCGTGGGTTCCACCCGCCCGTTCGAACACCGCGAAGCCTTGGGTGTGAAGAACTTCGGCCACGACTCCCTCACCACCCTGCTCGAAGGCAATTTCATTCCCAAGAGCCTGCTGCCAGCCTACGAGTCCGTGGCCCGCGACCTGCTCAAGCGCGTGGAAGAGGTCTACAAAGCCACGCCGCACAAAAACATCCGCATGCACGGCGATTGCCACCCCGGCAACATGATGTGCCGCGATGAGATGTTCCACATCGTCGACCTCGACGACTGCCGCATGGGCCCGGCGGTGCAGGACTTATGGATGATGCTCGCCGGTGATCGCCAGGAATGCCTGGGCCAGCTGTCGGAACTGATGGACGGCTACCAGGAATTCCACGACTTCGACCCGCGTGAACTGGCGCTGATCGAGCCGCTGCGCGCGTTGCGCCTGATGCACTACAGCGCGTGGCTGGCACGGCGCTGGGATGATCCGGCTTTCCCCCACAGCTTCCCGTGGTTCGGCAGCGAGCGGTATTGGGGCGACCAGGTGCTGGCGCTGCGCGAGCAACTCTCAGCGCTCAACGAAGAGCCGCTGAAACTCTTCTGATTGCTTTTAATGTGGGAGGGAGCCCCTCCCACACAAAGCAGACCGCATTACCAAGCCAGTCCCATTGGTTGACAAATATCCTTACAATCGCCCTTTGTTAGCTGCCTAAGCAAGGATTACGCATGCAAGCCGCCAACCCCCGCAAGGGGTACATCCTGGGCCTGAGCGCCTATGTCATCTGGGGTCTGTTCCCGCTCTACTTCAAAGCCATCGCCAGTGTGCCCGCCGCCGAAATCATCGTGCACCGGGTGCTGTGGTCAGCGCTGTTCGGTGGTTTGCTGCTGATGGTGTGGAAGCACCCGGGCTGGTTCCGCGAACTGCGCGACAACCCCAGGCGCCTGGCAATCCTGGCACTCAGCGGTTCGTTGATCGCCGGTAACTGGCTGACCTATGTGTGGTCGGTGAACAGCGGGCGTATGCTTGAAGCCAGCCTGGGTTACTACATCAACCCGCTGGTGAATGTGCTGCTGGGCATGCTGCTCCTCGGCGAGCGCCTGCGCCGCCTGCAATGGGTGGCCGTGGGGCTGGCCGCAGTGGGTGTGGCGCAACAGGTGTGGCAGGTGGGCAGCTTGCCGTGGGTATCGTTGGTACTGGCGCTGACCTTCGGTTTCTACGGCCTGATCCGCAAGCAGGCGCCGGTCAAGGCGCTGCCGGGGCTGGTGGTGGAGACCTGGATGCTGGTGCCGATTGCGGTGGCCTGGTTGTTGTTCAACCCGTCGGCCCACAGTGCGCAACTGGCGTTCTGGAGCACATCCGAAGCCTGGTGGCTGGTGGCGGCCGGCCCGGTGACGTTGATCCCGCTGGTGTGCTTCAACGCCGCCGCACGGCATTTGCCCTACACCGCCTTGGGCTTTTTGCAGTATGTGGCACCGACCCTGGTGTTGCTGGAAGCGGTGCTGCTGTTCGGTGAGCACCTGGCGTCAAGCACGCTGATCGCGTTTGCCTTTATCTGGGCCGGGCTGGTGGTCTACAGCGTCGATGCCTGGTTGAGCGTGCGCAAACGCTGATCAAATAACGTACAAACCTCTGCAAGCCCCAGCCGGCCTGGCTTGCAGAGATCCACCCCAAGGTTATCCACAACCTGGTCCCCGCCATTTGTGCACAAGCCCTTGAAATTGCTCGTTTTTTGCACAGTTGGCGGAGAAGCCCGGTGGGCGTGGCCTGGCGCCGGGTCTCTACAGGTTATCCACAGGCCCATGCAAGATTTCCATGCATAACCTTGTGGGTGGTTATTCCTCGCTGTGCAGTTCCACCATCAGATCATCCGCCAGGGTTTCCAGGGATTCCTGCAACGCCTCCAAGGACAAGCTCGACGGCACCTGCAACAACGCCTCGGCGCTGAACAGCGGATCACCGCTCATCGGTGCCGGGCGTACATCGGTGCTCAAGCGCTCCAGGTTGACGCCCTGCTTGCTCAACAGCGCCGTGATCTCGCGCACGATGCCCGAGCGGTCGTTGCCCAGCAGCGTCATCACGATCGACTTGGACGCCGATGCCTGGCCACTGCTGCCCTCGCCCACCAGCACGCGAATACCGTGTGTGGATAAATCCTCCAAAGCCCCCACCAAGGCCTGACGACTCTCGGCAGGCACGCTGACCCGCAGGATCCCGGCGAACTGCCCGGCCATATGCGCCATTCGGCTTTCCAACCAGTTGCCGCCGTGGGCCGCGATGTTCTGCGCGATGCGTTCCACCAGGCCGGGTTTGTCGGCGGCGATAATAGTGAGTACAAGATGGTCCATGGCGAAGCCCTCTGAATTCAATCTACAAGGTGGACCCGGGGGCCCGCGAAAACAAATCGTGTACCATTTTTATATTTATCTGGAACAATCCAATAGTTTTTTGAGAACATCCGGTTCTCCGCTGTGACCGTACGACCAAAGTGGGTCGCTAAACGACGTATTTAGTCTAATTTTCACAACCGCAAGTCATCATGTAGTATGCCCTCCCGTGCACTACATAATGAAAATCCGAAACAGCGCATAAGCTCCGCAGAGTGAGGCAAGCAATGACTGAACACGTTCAAGTCGGTGGCCTGCAGGTCGCCAAAGTCCTGTTCGACTTCGTGAACAACGAAGCCATTCCCGGTACCGGCATCACTGCCGACCAGTTCTGGGCCGGCGCCGACAAGGTCATCCACGACCTGGCGCCGAAGAACAAAGCCCTGCTCGCCAAACGCGACGATTTCCAGGCGCGGATCGATACCTGGCACCAGGCCCACGCCGGCCAGGCCCATGACCCGGTGGCCTACAAAGCCTTCCTGCAAGACATCGGATATCTGCTGCCAGAAGCCGCAGACTTCCAGGCCTCGACCCAAAACGTCGATGACGAGATCGCCCGCATGGCCGGCCCGCAGCTGGTGGTGCCGGTGATGAACGCCCGCTTCGCCCTCAACGCGTCCAATGCACGTTGGGGCTCGCTGTACGACGCCCTGTATGGCACCGACGCCATCAGCGAAGCCGACGGCGCCGAGAAGGGCAAGGGCTACAACAAAGTGCGTGGCGACAAGGTCATTGCCTTCGCCCGCGCCTTCCTCGACGAAGCCGCGCCACTGAGCGCCGGCAGCCACGTCGATTCCACCGGCTACAAGATCGCCGACGGCAAGCTGATCGTCAGCCTCAAGGGCGGCAGCAACAGCGGCCTGCGTGACGACGCCCAGTTGATCGGTTTCCAGGGCCCTGCGGCCGAGCCGATCGCGATCCTGCTGAAACACAACGGCCTGCACTTCGAAATCCAGATCGACGCCAGCACCCCGGTTGGCCAGACCGATGCCGCCGGTGTCAAAGACGTGCTGATGGAAGCCGCACTCACCACCATCATGGACTGCGAAGACTCCGTCGCCGCCGTCGATGCCGATGACAAGGTGGTGATCTACCGCAACTGGCTCGGCCTGATGAAGGGCGACCTCGCCGAAGAAGTGGCCAAGGGCGGCAAGACCTTCACCCGCACCATGAACGCCGACCGCGTCTACACCGGCGTCGACGGCCAGGACGTGACGCTGCACGGCCGTTCGCTGCTGTTCGTGCGTAACGTTGGCCACTTGATGACCATCGACGCGATCCTCGACAAACACGGCAACGAAGTACCGGAAGGCATCCTCGACGGCCTGCTCACCAGCCTGGCGGCGATCCACAGCCTCAACGGCAACAACACACGCAAGAACAGCCGCACCGGCTCGGTGTACATCGTCAAGCCGAAGATGCACGGTCCGGAAGAAGCCGCGTTCACCAACGAGCTGTTCGGCCGCATCGAAGACGTGCTGAGCCTGCCGCGCAACACCCTCAAGGTCGGGATCATGGACGAGGAGCGCCGCACCACGGTCAACCTCAAGGCCTGCATCAAGGCGGCCAGCGAACGCGTGGTGTTTATCAACACCGGCTTCCTCGACCGCACGGGCGACGAGATCCACACCTCCATGGAAGCCGGCGCGATGGTGCGCAAGGCGGCGATGAAGGCGGAAAAATGGATCGGCGCCTACGAGAACTGGAACGTCGATATCGGCTTGAGCACCGGCCTGCAAGGCCGTGCACAGATCGGTAAAGGCATGTGGGCGATGCCCGACCTGATGGCGGCGATGCTCGAACAGAAAATCGCCCACCCACTGGCCGGCGCCAACACCGCCTGGGTGCCATCGCCGACAGCCGCCGCACTGCACGCGCTGCACTACCACAAGGTCGACGTATTCGCACGCCAGGCCGAACTGGCCAAGCGCGAACGCGCGTCGGTGGACGACATCCTCACCATTCCCCTGGCCAGCAACACCGATTGGTCCGACGAAGAAATCCGTAACGAACTGGACAACAACGCCCAGGGCATCCTCGGCTATGTCGTGCGCTGGATCGACCAAGGCGTGGGCTGCTCGAAAGTGCCGGACATCAATGACGTCGGCCTGATGGAAGACCGCGCCACCCTGCGCATCTCCAGCCAGCACATTGCCAACTGGCTGCGCCACGGCATCGTCAACGAAGCCCAGGTGATGGAAAGCCTCAAGCGCATGGCGCCGGTGGTGGACCGTCAGAATGCCGGGGATGCGCTGTACCGCCCACTGGCACCGGATTTCGACAGCAATATCGCGTTCCAGGCAGCGGTGGAGTTGGTGATTGAAGGGACCAAACAGCCGAATGGCTATACCGAGCCGGTGTTGCACCGTCGGCGTCGGGAGTTCAAGGCCAGGAATGGCCTTTGAGTAAAAGCTAGCAATGCCGAAGCCCTGATCACTCGATCAGGGCTTCGGTCTTGATATCCACCATTATTTAATCGCGGCACTCAATCAGAATTGCCTATTATCAAGACCAGCTTGAATCAGAGACCGCAGGTCGATTAGAAACTTTGCAACCCCAGCAACTGACCTGCTTAATCCAAAACCTCATAAATAACTGCTGAATATAAAGAGCCCTGAAGATAAGGACTCTTTATTTACATTGAAAAAAGCTAATAACTAGACCGTCATATCATATTTACCATAGAACGTCGCAGTTCCACCCGACCCGGTAACGGTCACATTTTTCAGCTCACCCTTAAAGGTTCCACCGGTAACAGTCACGCTGATTGTTCCACCGGTTACATTGTCAAAATCTGCGCCTGCCGGACTCTTGTACTCGAGACCAAAAGACCCCGCTGGCAGTTCATTCAGTCCATCCGACAAGCGCTTGCCGTATTGAATACGCAGCTCCACGCTATTCACTTCCATATGAATATAAAATCGATCTCCAGAAAAGTAATTCGCGTGAAAGCCTTCAGAGTGCCCGTCCGTTACGACGGTGATGGTTGATGACCCGGAGCCACGATGGGACTGCTCAATCTTGCTAACCGTTTGTTTTTCAGTACTCATGATAAACTCCTGTTTAACTCATCAAGTAGGGGCATCGATCCCAACCAGCCCCCTCGCAACGATTAAACAGGCCACGCTTAAAACGCCGATACTGTGAAATCTGACAGTCCCGACCAACGGTGTCAGCCGTCTACTGCGCCATCCCCAACTCCCGCTTGACCAACTTCGCCAACTTCACGCTGTCGATCGGCTTGAGCAAAAAATCCACCACGCTCAAATGCATCGCATCAATCACATCCGGCGCTTCGGCATCCCCCGACATGATGATGATCGGCAGCGCCGCGCGGGTGGATTCGCGCACCTGCTTGATCAACTCCAGACCATTGCTGGGTTTCATGCGCAGATCGGTGATCAGCAAACCGATGGAACTGCTGGACTTCAATAAATCCCACGCGGCCTCGCCACTGTCGGCCGTCATGCAGCGAATACCGTCCAAGCCCAGGATCTCCGCCAGCAGTTCACGCGCGTCCTTGTCGTCATCAACAATCAACACGCGTTGTGGCGGTAAATCAGGCTCCAGCATCACGGCGCTGAGCGCCTCGCGCTCGGCATCACTCAAAATATCGTGGTCGGACATACGTTTCTCAGCGGTTTTCGACAATCTTCCAGCACACTCGTCAGACATCTGCGGAAGGGCGTTCAATGTGCACTTCGTCGGAAAGTTTGCCTAGTGGGTGTTCTACGGGGTTTGGACGATAGTCGTGTAAGGTTTTTCCCTAGTTCTGCGGCGTTTTCATCGACCTAGACTTACGTCCAATGGGCACCCGCCGCTCAGGAGTCGACCATGCAGGACGATAACGACAAAAAAATTGCGGTCATGGTTATGAGTAAAGCTGATGCCTTCGCCCAGGCGGGAAAAACTGCTGTCTTGCAGAACATCCACGGCACCCTGCAGTTCCTGCAACGCTTCCCACCGTTCAACCAGATGGAAAACGCGCACCTGGCGTTTCTGGTGGAACAGTGCCAACTGCGCTTCTTCGGCCCCGGCGAGAGCATCCTCAAGCCGTCGGGCGGGCCGGTGGAACACTTCTACATCGTCAAGCAGGGCCGCGTCGTGGGTGAACGGCCGGACGCCACGCAAGCCACCTTCGAAATCACCACCGGCGAGTGTTTCCCCCTCGCTGCATTGTTAGGTGAACGTGCCACCCGCACCGAGCATAAAGCCGCCGAAGACACCTTCTGCCTGCAACTGAACAAGCCGGCCTTTATCAAGCTGTTCGCGCTGTCCAGCCCGTTCCGCGACTTCGCCCTGCGCGGTGTCAGCAGCCTGCTCGACCAGGTCAACCAGCAAGTGCAGCAAAAAGCCGTGGAAACCCTCGGCACCCAATATTCCTTGAATACCCGCCTGGGCGAATTGGCGATGCGCCATCCGGTCACCTGCAGCCCGCAGACACCGTTGCGTGAAGCGGTAACGCTGATGCATGAGCAGCAGGTGGGCAGCATTGTGATTGTCGATGAACACAAGGCGCCCCTGGGCATTTTCACCCTGCGCGACCTGCGCCAGGTGGTGGCCGACGGCACCGGCGACTTCAGCCAGGGCATTGAAGGCCATATGACCCAGGCGCCGTTCTTTTTAACGCCGGACCACAGCGCCTTCGATGCGGCCATCGCCATGACCGAGCGGCATATCGCCCACGTCTGCCTGGTCAAGGACCAGCGCCTGTGCGGCGTGGTGTCCGAGCGCGACCTGTTTTCCCTGCAACGGGTCGACCTGGTGCACCTGGCCCGCACCATCCGCAATGCGCCACGGGTGGAGAACCTGGTAGCGCTGCGCGGTGAGATCGGCCAACTGGTGGAGCGCATGCTCGCCCATGGCGCGTCGTCGACCCAGATCACCCACATCATTACCCTGCTCAACGATCACACCGTGTGCCGGGTGATCGAGCTGACCCTGGCCGAAAAAGGCGACCCCGGCGTGCCGTTCAGTTGGCTGTGTTTCGGCAGCGAAGGCCGGCGCGAGCAGACGCTGTACACCGACCAGGACAACGGCATCCTGTTCGAAGCCAGGGACGCGGTGGAAGCCGCCGAGATTCGCGGGCGGTTGCTGCCCCTGGCACAGCAGATCAACCAGAGCCTGGCGCTGTGCGGGTTCAGCCTGTGCAAGGGCAACATCATGGCCGGTAATCCCGAGCTGTGCCTCTCGCGGGCGGAATGGGCGCGGCGGTTTGCGGCGTTTATTCGCGAGGCGACGCCGGAGAACCTGCTGGGCTCGAGTATCTATTTCGACCTGCGCGTGGTGTGGGGCGATGAACGCGGCTGTGAGCAACTGCGCCAGGGCATTCTCGACCAGGTCGGGGATAACCGGCTGTTCCAGCGCATGCTGGCCGAGAATGCCTTGCGCCAGCGCCCGCCTGTAGGGCGTTTCCGCGATTTTGTGCTGACCCGCAAAGGCGCGGAAAAGGCCACCCTCGACCTCAAGGTGCAGGGCCTGACCCCCTTTGTCGACGGCGCACGCCTGTTGGCCCTGGCCAACGGCATCCACGCCAATAATACCCTGGAGCGCCTGCGCCAGCTGGTGGTCAAGGAAGTGATCGAGCCCCTGGACGGCGCCGCCTATGAAGAGGCCTATCACTTTATCCAGCAAACCCGTATGCAGCAGCATCAGTTGCAGACCCGCGAGAACCAGCCGTACTCCAACCGCGTCGACCCCGACAGCCTCAACCACCTGGACCGCCGCATCCTGCGCGAATCCCTGCGCCAGGCCCAGCGCCTGCAAAGCAGCCTGACCTTGCGGTATCAGCTGTGAGCTTGTTTGACTGGCTGCGCGCGGCCAAGCCCAGACTCGATACAACGCAACAACGGCGCCTGGAGCAATTACCCAGGCCCGTAGTGTTGGGCGACAGCACGTTGCGCAGCCAGCGTTGGGTGGTGGTGGACCTGGAAACCAGCGGCCTGAATCTCAACCGTGACCAGGTGCTGTCCATCGGCGCGGTGGTGATCGAGGACGGCGCAGTGGATTTTTCCCAACTGTTCGAGCGCACCCTGCACCGCGCCGACACCAAACTCAGCCCCAGCGTGCTGATCCACGGCCTCGGCCCCAGCGCCATCGCGGCGGGCAGCGACCCGGCCGAGGCCCTGCTGGACTTCATGGAGTTCGTCGGCGACAGCCCGCTGCTCGCCTTCCACGCGCCATTCGATCAACACATGCTGGGCCGCGCGCTCAAGGACAGCCTGGGGTATCGCCTGGCCCATCCGTTCCTCGATGTAGCCGACATCGCCCCGCTGCTGTGCCCCGAGGCGCATATCCGCGAGGCCGGCCTGGACGACTGGATCAACCACTTCAACCTGCACGTGGGCGAACGCCATCACGCCAGCGCCGATGCCCTGGCCACGGCGGAGCTGATGCTGATCCTGTTCAGCCGCGCGCGTCAGCAGCAGATCGACACGCCTCAGGCGCTGCAGGAGCGTTTGAGCCAATGGAAACGGCGTAAACACGCGCCATCGTTTTAATGTCATCTCCCGACGGACGCCAATTGCGCCCGCTCCACGCCTCTGACACAATCGCGAATAATTCTCGTTATTTTAAACCTTTTGTTTATTCGGTGATGCCTTGTCGTCGGTCCAGAACCCACACAGTGAGCTTGTTGGTGCGTTGTATCGCGACCATCGTGGCTGGCTGCTGGCCTGGCTGCGGCGCAATGTGGCCTGCCCGAGCCGTGCCGAAGACCTGAGCCAGGACACCTTCATGCGCCTGCTCGGCCGTGACGAGTTGCGCGAGCCCCGCGAACCACGGGCGTTTCTGGTGGCCATCGCCAAGGGCTTGCTGTTCGACTACTTCCGCCGCGCGGCCCTCGAACAGGCCTACCTCAGCGAACTGATGCTGATCCCGGAAAGCGAACACCCTTCGCCGGAAGAACAGCAACTGATCCTCGAAGACCTCAAGGCCATCGACCGCCTGCTCGGCAAGCTGTCGAGCAAGGCCCGCGCCGCCTTCCTCTATAACCGCCTCGACGGCCTGGGCCATGCCGAAATTGCCCAGCGCCTGGGGGTGTCGGTGCCGCGTGTACGCCAGTACCTGGCCCAGGGCATTCGCCAGTGCTACATCGCCCTGTATGGCGAGCCGCTGTGAACGTGATCAGCTCCAAGCCCGTGTCGGCCCGTGTCCTGGATGCGGCCATTGCCTGGCAGTTGTCCCTCGATTCGGGTGATGGCAGCGCGGTAGAGCGCGAAGAATTCAGCAAATGGCTGGCCAGCGATGAAGAGCACGCCCGTGCCTGGCGCCAACTGGGCATGCTCGACCAGCGTTTCAGCGTGGCCTCGGGCCCGGCGCGCGCAGCGTTGTTACAGTCGCGCGAGGGCATTCGCCAGCGCGTGCGCAAGCTCGGCAGCGGCCTGGCGAGCATTGCCCTGGTGTGCGGCCTGGCGTTGTTTGCCGGCGAGCGCTACGTGCCGATCCACTATTGGCTGGCCGACCAGCGCACCGCCACCGGGGAGCAGCGCACGCTGAAACTGGCGGACGGTACGTTGATCAACCTCAACACCCACAGCGCCATCGACGTGCGCTTCGATGAGAAGCGCCGGCTGATCGTGTTGCAGGAAGGCGAAATCCTCGTCGAAACCGGCCACAACGATGCGCGCCCGTTTTATGTGCAAACCCGCGACGGCAGCCTGCGCGCGCTGGGCACGCGGTTTATCGTCAAGCGCGAAGACGACGCGACGCGCCTGAGCGTGCTGCAATCGGCGGTGGGCGCCCAGCCCGAAGCGCTGCAACGGGAACAGGTGTTCAAGGCAGGCCAACAAGTGTTGATGCGCAGCGACGGCCTCGGCCCCGCACTGGCCGTCACCCCCGCCAGCGATGCCTGGACGCGCGGTATGCTGGTGGTCGACAACGCCCGTCTGGGCGATGTGGTGCAGGAACTCAGTCGCTACCGCACCGGCCATCTGGGTGTGGATAAAACCGTGGCGGACCTGCGCATCACCGGCAGCTTCCCGCTGCACGACACCACCCTGGCGCTCAACGCGCTGCTGCCCACCCTGCCGGTGCAGATCGAACAGCACACGCCGTGGTGGGTGACGGTTGTCGCCAAGACACCTGAGGCCAAATAAAAAATATTTTCCACCGGCCCTATCACTTTTTAAATCTCGCTCGGCACATAGGCAATTGCGAATTACTTCCATTCAGGAGCCGCCCTATGTCCCGCACGCTAGACACCTTGTTGCGCCCCAGCCTGTTAGCCGTGGCCATTGCCCTCAGCGCCCCGCTGGCCAGCACTGCGCTGATTGCCGCCGAACAAGCCTCCAGCGTGCGCGCCTACAACCTGCCGGCCGCGCCCTTGACCAGCACCCTGAACCAGATCGCCAGCCAGGCCGGCCTGGCACTGACCCTCAACCCAGCGTTGGCCTCGGGCAAGACCTCGGCCCCGGTCCAGGGCCAGTTCGATGCACCGGGCGCACTGCGTGAAGCCTTGCGTGGCACCGGCTTGCAGCTGGAGCAGAGCAGCGCCGGGACGTATACGCTGGTGGCGGTTCCGGAGGGGGTGATGGCGCTGCCGGTGACTAACATCACAGGGCAAGATGGCAACCAGGAAAGTGCCTGGGGCCCGGTACAAGGCTACCTGGCCACACGCACCGCCGCCGGCACCAAGACCGACACCGCCCTGGTGGAGGCCCCGCGTTCGATCTCCGTGGCCACCCGCGAGCAGATGCAGGATCGCAACGTGCAGAACCTGGACGACGCGGTCAAATACATGCCCGGCATCGTGTCCGCCAGCTATGGCAGCGACACCCGCTACGACTGGATGCGCGTGCGCGGCTTCGAGCCCACCCAGTTCCTCGACGGCCTGCCATTGCCGCGCGGCGTGTACGCCAACCCCAAAGCGGAAACCTGGAACCTCGACCGCCTCGCGCTGCTGCGTGGCCCGGCCTCGTCGGTGTACGGCCAGACCCCACCGGGCGGCCTGCTGGACATGGTCAGCCGACGCCCCAGCGCAGAGTCGAGCAACGCCATCCAAGTGCAATACGGCAGCGACAACTACCGCCAGATCAACTTCGCCAGCACCGGCAAGATCGATGATGAAGGCCAATTCCTCTATGGCCTCAGCGGCGTGGTACGCGATGCCGGCACCCAGGTCGATCACATCGACAACAAGCGCTACAACATTGCGCCGAGCCTGACCTGGAACATCGATACCGACACCAAGCTGACCCTGCTCTCGCAGTTCACCCGTGACGATACCGGGACCACCAGCCAGTTCATGCCGATCCAGGGCACCAAGATCAAATCGCCGCTGGGCGAGGTCTCCCACCACAAGAACCTGGGCGACCCGGACTACGAGTTCTACGATCGCACCTACTACGCGCTGGGCTATGCCTTCGAGCATCGTTTCAACGATACCTGGCAGTTCAAGCAAAACCTGCGCTATACCAAGTCGGATCTGTCGTTCCAGCAACTGACCGTGGGTTCCTACGCGTTCTCCCCCGCGGATGCAGCGGGCAATATCAGCCGCTCGACCACCAACGTCGACGAGGACATCGGCCAGTTCGCGGTGGATAACAACTTCCAGGCAGACTTTGCCACTGGCGATGTCATCCACACCCTGCTGCTCGGCCTGGACCACCAGCGCACCGATACCTCCTATCGCGCGATATTCGGGACGGCCTCGGGCACCAATATTTTCAACCCGATCAATACCCAGCCAACCCTGCGCCCGACCGATGTCCGACCTTTTTACGACTACAACCAGAAAACCGTGCAGACCGGTCTCTACGTGCAGGACCAGATGGCCCTGGATAAGTGGCGCCTGACCCTGGGCGGGCGTGAAGATTGGGTGCATCAGGGCACCACCTACTTCAACGACAGCGATGCGACCAACACTGACCGCATCAAACACTTCAGCGGCAACGCGGCGCTGAGCTATGTATTCGACTCGGGCTTCGTACCCTACTTGTCCTACGCCGAGTCGTTTCAACCGGCGAGCAACGCCGATACAAACGCGCTCAAGACGTTCAAGCCCACCGAAGGCAAGCAGTGGGAAATGGGGGTCAAGTATCAGCCGCCCGGCTCCAATACGTTGCTCAGTGCAGCGGTCTACGACCTGACCCAGAAGAATGTGCAGGTGACCACCCTCGGCGCTGGGGGCCAGCAAATCAACAGCCAGACCGGCGAAGTGAAGGTCAAGGGCCTGGAGTTGGAAGCCGTGTCCGATGTGACCGAGAACCTCAAGGTCATCGCCGCCTATACCTTGGCAAAATCCGAAGTGCAGAAAGGCATCTACAAAGGCAACCGCCTGACACTGATGCCCAACCAGCAAGCCTCGTTGTGGACCGACTACACCTGGCACACCGGTGTGCTTGACGGTTTCGGCATCGGCTTTGGCGCCCGTTACACCGGCAACACCTATGGCGACCAGGCCAACACCTGGCTGGGAAAGGCCAACGCCTATACCGTGTTTGACGGTGCGGTGCATTACGACCTGGGCCGCCTGGACAACAGCCTTAAGGGTGCATCAGTCAAGTTGAACGCCACCAACCTGTTCAACAAGGACTACCTGTCGACCTGTGATGGCAACTACTGCTACTTCGGCGACCAGCGCAGCGTCGTCGCCAGCGCCACCTACCAATGGTAATCGGCTGAGTTAACCATCGGGCCGCCCTTGTGGGCGGCTTTGGCGTGTCTGAAGGCTAGAACATGAAAAGCAAAACCATCCGCCGCTGGTCCTTCATCCACACCTGGACCAGCCTGATCTGCACGGTGTTCCTGCTGCTGCTCGCCCTCACCGGCCTGCCGCTGGTGTTTCACCATGAGATCGACCACCTGCTGGGCAACGAGCCCGAGCTGGCGCAGATGCCTGCCGATACGCCACAGCTCGACCTTGAGCAACTGGTGAGCAAGGCCCAGGCCCATCGCCCGGGCGAGGCCATGCAATACCTGGCGTGGGATGAAGATGACAAGAACGGCGTGATCGCGATCATGGCCGCCACAGCGGGGACCGAGCCCAACTCGTCCCACACCTTCATGCTCGACGCGCGCACCGGTGATGCGGTCGAGATGCCGTCGGCCAATGGCGGGTTCACCCTGTTCCTGCTGCGCCTGCATGTGGATATGTTCGCCGGCCTGCCGGGCAAGTTGCTGCTGGCATTCATGGGCGTTCTGTTTGTGCTGGCGATTGTCTCGGGCACGGTGCTGTACCTGCCGTTCATGCGCCGCTTGAAGTTCGCCACCGTGCGCCAGGACAAGTCCACGCGCCTGCGCTGGCTCGACCTGCACAACCTGATTGGCGTGGTCACGTTGACCTGGGCGCTGGTGGTGGGCGTGACCGGCGTGATCAGCGCCTGTGCCGACTTGATCATCGCCGCCTGGCGCACCGACAGCCTCAGCGCGATGATCGAACCCTACAAAAACGCCCCGCCTCTGACCCAACGCGCCCCCGCGAGCGAGCTGCTGAGCATCGCCGCCAAGGCCGCGCCCGGCATGCAGCCGGACTTTATCGCCTTCCCCGGCACACGCTTTTCCAGCGAGCACCATTACGCGGTGTTCATGAAGGGCAGCACACACCTGACCTCGCACCTGCTCACGCCGGTCCTGATCGACGCCAGCACCCTGGCCGTCACCGCCATCGCCGAACGGCCGTGGTACATGGACGCCATGGGCATGTCGCAGCCACTGCACTTCGGTGACTACGGCGGCATGCCGATGAAGATCCTCTGGGCGGCGCTGGATGTGCTGACCATCGTCGTCCTGGTGAGTGGGATTTACTTGTGGATCGTGCGGCGCAAGGCGGGCAAGGCATGAAGCCAAGGCAGTCGAGTTTCTGGAAGGTATTTGGCATTCCCCTGGGGATTGGCCTGCTCAGCGCCGCCGGGTTGTTTGCGGCGTTGCTGGGGGATGGGCTGTGGGATTCGTTGAGTTGGGTGGGGTTGGGCATCCCGGCCACCATTGGCATTTGGGCGTTGTTCAAGCGGCGTGGCTGAGGGCGCTATCGGGGGCAAGCCCCCTCCCACAGTTGACCGCGTGGTTATGACGAACGCGGGACACATGTGGGGATTGCCCCCGATGAGGCCCTCAAAAACACCCGCACTCCCCCTCGCCAGCCACCGCGCAACCCTCTAGGCTAGCCACAGTCCATTGTGAGGTTCGCCCATGTCCGCTCCCAGCATGACCTTATTCCACAACCCCGCGTCACCGTTCGTGCGTAAAGTCCGCGTGCTGCTGGCTGAAACCGGCCAGCAGGACCGCGTCGCCCTGCATGGCTGCATGCCGACCCCGGTCAACCCCGATGCGCAGCTGGTGCAAGACAACCCCGTGGGCAAGATCCCGGCCCTGCGCCTGGCCGACGGCAGCGTGCTGCACGACAGCCGGGTGATCCTCGACTACTTCGACCACCAGCACGTCGGCAACCCGCTGATCCCCCGCGATGGCTCGGCCCGCTGGCGGCGGCTGACCCTGGCTTCGATGGCCGACGGCATCATGGATGCCGCCGTGCTGGTGCGCTACGAGACCGCCCTGCGCCCGGTGGAAAAACACTGGGCGCCGTGGCTCGACGAGCAGCGCAACAAGATCCACCGCGCCCTCGCCGAGCTGGAACAGGACGCCATCGCCGAGCTGACCAGCCACTTCGATATCGCCTCGATCAGCGTGGCCTGCGCCTTGGGTTACCTCGACTTCCGCCATCCGGACATGCACTGGCGCTCGGACAACCCCAAGCTGGCCGCCTGGTACGCCGAGGTCAGCCAGCGGCCTTCGATGCTGGAGACCCAGCCGCCCGTGTGACGTTCACACCGACCCAATGTGGGAGCGGGCTTGCCCGCGATCGCGGTATGTCATTCAGCACAGCTGTTTCTGAACCACCGCTATCGCGTGCAAGCCCACTCCCACATTGGACGGTGGTGGTATTGAGGAATGTAACGATCCTTGCGGCTAACTGCGCCCCCACTTGCTGATCCTCCCGCAACCCGATCATTGCACCGCCTCCAGGTCGAACTGCAGGGGCTCGGCCGCCTTGCGCTTGCCCACGCCATACCAATCCAGTTTGCGCGTCAGCACCATCACCGTACCCAGCAGCCCGAACAGCAGCAGCGAGCCCATCAGCAGTGCGTAGTCCTCGGCACTCAACAGCCCGTACAGCAAGCCATACAGCGCCGCCAGCCCCGCCGAAAACCCCAGGCCATGGGCAACGCTGCGCAGCACGTGGCACACGTAGAAGCCGATCAACAGCACGCAGGCACTCGCCGAAATCAGGTAGGCCAAGGCAAAGCCCAGGTGCTCGGACAACGACAACAACAGCAGGTAGAAGAACGCCAAGGCAACGCCCACCAATGCGTACTGGACGGGGTGCACCGCCAGGCTCTTGAGCACTTCGAACAGGAAGAAACCGGCAAAGGTCAGGGCGATGAACAGCAGCGCGTATTTGATCGCGCGGTCGCTCTTGAGGTACTGGTCCACCGGGTCGATGAAGTTCACGCCGAAGCTGCGGTTGTTGAAGTCGTTGCAGCCCTGGCCGTCCAGGCAGGTTTGCAGGGCCTGTTCGAGGTTGGTGGAAAAGAATGAGGTCTGCCAGTTGGCCGTGAAGCCGTTGTCAGTCACTTCGCGCTGGGCCGGCAGGAAGTTGCCGATAAAGCTGGGGTGCGGCCAGTTGGAGGCCAGGGACACCTGGCTGGTCTTGCCTACCGGCACCACTTGCAGTTGCTCGGTGCCTTGCAGGCGCAGGTCGAAGGCGAAGTCCACTACAGCCGGTTTCCTGCTGTCCTGCTCCGGCAATGCCACATGCACGCCCTCCCCCAGCCAGTCCACTTGGGAGCCCGGTTCGAACTCCAGGCGCTGGCTGCCCAGCTCCAGCTTCAGCGCATTTTCGATGCCGCGAATATCGCTGATCCCCACCGCCAGAAACGCCGGCTCAAAGCGGTAATCGGCAAAGTCTTCGGTGATGCCCAACTGCGCAGGCAGCTCGAAACGCCCGCTGATACGGTTGTCGGCATGGAACAGCCGCGCCTGGTAAATCCCCCGTGCGCGCAGTTCGGTCTGCACCTTGCCGTCGAGCTCAAAACGGTCCGGCAGGAAATACAGGCGACCCCGCTCTTCACGGGTGACCTCGTAGCGCTTGTTGAGCTTTTCATTGAGCTTCCACTCGCGCACGGTCTTGCGATACGGCACCACCATCACCGGGCCGGTGAGGCGCTGGGCGTAGCTGGAACTGCGCGCGATGTCCATCAGGACGCCGTCGCGCAGTTGCTGGCGGTCACTGATGATACCGTTGATCATCAGTAACGGAATCAGCAACAGCAGGATCAGCAGCGCAATCGCGCCAAGTTTGAAAAGCAGGCTGCGGTTCATGGGTCTCTCCCTGTTTTGATGGGGAGAGTCTGGGCAGCCTGTGTGGGGGATTTATGTGGGCAATGTGGAGACTGTGTGGAGATGCAGCACCACGTGCACACCGCCCGGCACATTGCCGATCTGCAAGGCGCCGCCGTGCAGCTTCATGACTTCCTCGACAAAGTTGAGGCCCAGGCCGGTGCTCTTGCGCCCGCTGCCGGGACGCGGCAAGGAATAGAAGCGCTCGCTGAGGCGCGGCAGGGCGTAGTCGGGGATCGGTGCGGCCTGGTTGAACAGGCTCACCTGCACGTCGTTGTGCAGCGTCTGTGCGCTGAATCTCAACACGCCACCGGGCGGTGTGAAGTCCAGCGCGTTGTCCAGCAAGTTGCCCAGTGCCTGACGCAACAGGAAGGGCTCGCCAAACACCCTCACATCCGCCGCAATCCCTTGCTCGACGTGCAGCCCGGCGCTTTCGATTCGCGCACACTGGGCGTTGAGTACATCGTCGACCAAGGCCGCCAGCGGGATGCTCGCCTGCGCCTCCAACCCCTGGCGTTGCTCGACCTGCGCCAGGTTCAGCAGGCGTTCGATCAACTGCTGCAGGCGCGCGCTTTCGCTGTCGATATTGCCGACGAAGCGCTGCTGCTGTTCGCGGCTCATCTCGCCCTGCAACAGCTCGGCCGCGCCGCGAATCGCGGCCAGCGGGCTTTTCAATTCATGGGTCAGGGTGTGCACGTAATGTTCGACGTAGGCCTTGCCCTCCAGTTGCGTGCGCATGTGCTCGACGGCGGTGGACAGCTGCTTCAGCTCGCCGCCGCGATAATGCGGCAGCTCCGCCCTTCGACCTTCACTGACGGCTTCGGCGTAGGCGGTCAGGCGACGCAGCGCAACGCTCAGCCACCACGACAGCAACGCACCGAGCAACAGGCCGAGGATAACCAGGCCCGCGCCGTACCACAGCAGGCGGCGTTCAGTGCGGTCGACATACGGCTGCAACGAGCTGTTGGGCTTGGCCACGGTGACCACGCCGATGATCTGCCCGTTATCGCGGATCGGCGCGCCGACGTGCATCACCGATGAGGTGGGGTCATCCGCTGCGCTGCGGGTGGAGCGCGCGCCGTATTCGCCGCGCAGGGTCAGGTAGACGTCGTTCCACTTCGAGTAGTCCTGGCCCACGGCTTCGCCCGTGGAGTCGAGCAGCACGGTGCCCTTGGCGTCGGTCACGTAGATACGGTGGTTGACCTGGTTTTTCGGCAAGCCCCAGATGGTCGCGCCGGGCTGGCGGTTGCCATAGGCCTTGAGCAATTCGGGCCAGTGGCTCTGGCCGAGGGTGCCGTTCTTCACGTCTTCGCGCAGGATTTCGGCCAACAGGTTGGCAGTGTCCACCAGGGTTTCTTCGGTGGACTGGCGCACGCCGGGGCGGATTTCCTTCATCACGGTGCTGAGCACGAAATAACCGGTGAGGCCGATAAACAGCGCATACACCAGGAAAATCCGCAGCCCCAGGCGCATCAGCTGTTGCTCGGGCTGTAGCTGTAGCCGAGGCCGCGATGGGTCTGGATCGGCTCGGCATCGGCGGCCACGCTGCGTAACTTGCTGCGCAGGCTCTTGATATGGCTGTCGATATTGCGCTCGTAACCGGCGTCGGCCGCCACGCCCACCGCGTCCAGCAACTGCTCGCGGCTGAACACCCGCTCGGGTTGCTCCAGCAGGCTTTGCAGCAGGCGGAATTCATGCCGGGTCAGGCTCAGGGGTTGGCCGCGATAGCTGATCTGCATGCGCTCCAGATCGACCTGGAACAGCGCCGGCGCCACACCGGGGCCGACGCGCTTGAGGATCGCCCGCACCCGCGCCGCCACTTCCCGTGGGCTGAACGGCTTGACCACGTAATCGTCGGCGCCGATCTCCAGCCCCACCACGCGGTCGATCTCGCCATCCCGCGCGCTGAGGAACATCACCGGCACTTCACTGAAACGGCGCAATTGCTTGCAGGTTTCAAAACCGCTGATGTCCGGCAGGCCGATGTCGAGGATGATCAGGTCGGCGGGGGTCTGGCGCTGATGGGCCAACGCCTCCTGGCCGAGGCTCAGCCAGGTGGTGGTAAAGCCCTCGCCTTGCAGGGCGAATATCAGCGTGTCGGCTATCGCCGCTTCGTCTTCGACAATCAGGATGTGGGGCATGGGTTCAAATCAGCAGTCCGGTTTGTCGGCAGTGTAGCGACGGGCCGGGTTTACTGCTGCGCCAAATTCACGCAAGGCCTTGGCGCCGATCAGCAACGGGTAATTGAAGCTGCTGCGGTCGGTGAGGTTGACCTCGACGGTACGCTTGACGTTGCCCAGGCACATTTCCAGGTCGATGACCGGGCGCTTGGCCACGGTGGCTTCGTCCTTGTCGTCGTCTTCATCGGCGCGGCTCTTGATCTTGCTGATGCGCGACACCTTGTGTTCGTAGACCTTGTTGGTGGCGTCCTTGCCGCCGAGGCGGAAGCGCACCCAGTCGTCACCGTCACGGGTGAAGGTCTCGATGTCACGGGCCGACAGCGAAGCGGTCAGCGCGCCGGTGTCCATCTTGGCCTTGAAGGTTTCGCCGATCTCCGGCAACTGGATGTATTCATAGCGACCGTAAAGGGTCGGCTCGGCGGCCATGACAGGCAGGGCAACCAGGGCGAGGGAGGCAAGAAGCAGTTTCACGAAGTGATTTCCTCGGAAAAAAGTAGGCGGATTCTAGACCGCAAAGACAGCACTTAGTTAGTCACGCCCACCATAACCGGCACATTGTGAAACATTCGTACGGCCATTTGCGATTTGGCCTCTAGACTCAGCTTGCTTATGATGGCCCGCCCACACGATTCCAAGAGTTACTTATGCGCCGCCTGCTCACCGGCTGTTTGGTTTCACTGCTGCTGTTGCTCAACACCCTCGTCCTGATCGGGCCACTGCTGGTGTTTGCCCTGCTCAAACTGGTGGCGCCCGGTCGCTATCGGGACTACGCCTCATGGGCGGTGATGTGGATCGCCGAGACCTGGGCCGAGATCGACAAGCTTATTTTCGCCTTGTGCATCCCCACCCAATGGGACATTCGCGGCGGTGATGAGCTGCGCGGAGACACCAGCTATCTGGTGATCAGCAACCATCAATCCTGGGTGGACATCCCGGCGCTGATCCAGGCCCTCAACCGCCGCACGCCGTTCTTCAAATTCTTCCTGAAAAAAGAGCTGATCTGGGTGCCCTTCCTGGGCCTGGCCTGGTGGGCCCTGGATTACCCGTTCATGAAGCGCTACACCAAGGCGTTCCTGGCCAAACACCCGGAGCTGGCAGGGCAGGACTTGAAGATCACCAAGGAGGCGTGCGAGCTGTTCAAGCGCCAGCCGGTGACCGTGGTCAATTACCTCGAAGGCACGCGGTTCAGCGAGGCCAAGCGCAAGCAGCAGGCTTCGCCATTCACTCACTTGCTCAAGCCCAAGGCGGGCGGCGTGGCGTTTGTGCTGGCGGCAATGGGCGAACAACTGGACGCCGTGCTCGACGTGACCGTGGTGTATCCGCAGCAAAAGATTCCGGGGTTCTGGGAGTTGATCAGCGGCGCGGTGCCCAAGGTGATCATCGACATCCAGACCCGTGAGCTGGACCCGGCGTTGTGGCAGGGGGATTACGAGAATGATCCGGCGTTTCGCCAGACCGTCCAGAACTGGGTCAACCAGCTCTGGAGCGAAAAGGATCAGCGTATTCGGCGACTGCGTGGCTAAACGTTCCGAAGGTGCCTGCGTCTTACGTATTCCTGAGGGCTGCCATGAGTTCCAGCTGTAAGTCAGCATCACTGCGCTGGGTGTTCGCAAGGAACGCTTCCAGGTCGGTCCGCAGGGCCGCAACGAACCGATCAATATCCTTTCCCGAACGGTCAGCATCGAGGAAAGCCCGCAGCTCGCAAATTACCTTATCCGCGACTGGATGGTCATGAAGGAAGGTCGCATGCTCTGTCAGTGCGTCCCAGCTGGCCAGATCCACCTTTCGTCCGTCCAGGTCTCTTATTACATTCGGATCGTTTTGCAGTTGCTCCGCCAACCTGGCCTGCGCCTTCAGATCATCGTCGGTCACGCCTTTTTGCCCACTATTGCCAGGCAAAATCCCAAGCTTGAGGTTCGGATCGTTTTGCAGTTGCTCCGCCAACCTGGCCTGCGCTTTCAGATCATCGACCGTCACGCCTTTTTGCCCGCTATTGCCAGGCAAACTCTCAAGCTTGAGGTTCAGATCGTTTTGCAGTTGCTCCGCCAACTTGACCTGCGCCTTCAGATCATCGACCGTCACGCCTTTTTTCCCGCTATTGCCAGGCAAACTCTCAAGCTTGAGGTTCGGATCGTTTTGCAGTTGCTCCGCCAATTTGGCCTGCGCCTTCAGATCATCGACCGTCATGATGAGCGGTTGGTGTGGCTGGTTGCGCGGATGTTCAGGCGACCTTTCCGGCACGAGGTGCTGATGTAAACGGCGCAAGTCCGCGAGCAAATGCTTCGAGGCCTGCTCAGGGTTCTTGCCATGCATCACAGCATCCAGGGCATTGCGTAAATCCGAGATCAACCCGGACGGCAGGCCAAGCCGCTGATTCTTGGCAACGTCAACTGTGTGGTTCGGCTCATAACGGTCATAGGTAAAGTGAGAGGGCAGGGACAGTCCCGGCGTGGCGGTTGAATTCATGAGAGCACCATTGAAGTCAGTTGGATTGGCGTCCAGCAGTCGCTTGTTGCGATAGCGAGTAAGGACAGTCCTGGGTGGTGCTCTTCTTTCCTACGGTTCCTGCCCTCTCATCAGAAAACGTTTCGCGGGAAAACTCGGCATTTCGAGACAAACAAAGGCGTCCTGATTGTAGGAGCGCCATTGCGTCGACTTCGACGGATGTATCAGCTACCGGTGCCCCACGCTTGCGCCAGCTTGCCGAGCACGGAGCTACTGGCACCATGCCCGCCCAGATATTGCAGGATCACCGGGGCAAACTGGCCGACCATGCCACTGTCCATCCCCAGCGCACTGAACGCGGTGTTCAGGTCATTGGTGTTCTTCACGTTACCCAGCAAGCCATCCAGGCCGCTGGTCTTGCTGCCGCCGGCCTGGCCGAGCATCCCGCTCAAGGCCCCGAGGCTGCCCAATGCATTGTTACCCGAGAGTTGGTCGAGGCCCGGCACGCTGTTGCCCAGTTGCGAATAGTCGTTGCCACTCAATTTGTTCTTGGCCAGGCCCAGCATGGCACCAGTACCGCCAACGGCCTGCTCGGGGGTGATGTTCAGTTGCGAGGTCAGGGCGCTGAGCAGGCCAGCCGTTTCAGACGACGGTGCGGCAGCTGCGGCTTTGTTATTGCCCCCTTGCATGCCTGCGATGGCATTGGCCGCATCGCCAAGGCTGAACCCCGCGGCAAACACCGGAGTGGCGGCCAGGCTCATCAGGCAGGAAAGGGCGAAACCGCGTGAAATCTTCATTGGAGCAACCTCTGGATGTAGGGGTGAACGCAGGCGTTGGACTGGGTATCCCGTCGGTTGTTCCAGGCACCTCTGCAACCCCATCGGAATAAGCCGGCCTGAATCCGCGTCAGCAGCAATCGATCAGCAACCCCGGGGGACTGATAGTGAGCTCGGAAAGCAAAGGAGGATCAGTGAGTAAGCGGCCAACGGGCACGACCGTATACCAAGTGCGTTGGCCAACCGTAGATATCCCAAACACGAAAACCCAAATGTGGGAGGGAGCAAGCCCCTTCCCACATTTGGGTTTCTTGTGCCCGGGATTTATGCCGCGCTGAACAACTTATGCGGATCAATCACAAACTTCTTCGGCACGCCCGCATCGAACTCGCCATACCCACGTGGCGCGTCATCCAGGCTGATCACCTGCACACCGACGATCTCGGCAATGTTGATGCGGTCCCACATGATCGCCTGCATCAGTTGGCGGTTGTACTTCATCACCGGCGTCTGGCCGGTGTGGAAGCTGTGGGATTTGGCCCAGCCCAGGCCGAAGCGAATGCTCAGGCTGCCCATTTTTGCGGCGGCATCCACGGCACCCGGATCTTCGGTAACGTACAGGCCAGGGATACCGATCTTGCCCGCCACGCGCACTACGCCCATCAGTGAGTTGAGCACTGTGGCCGGGGCTTCGGCCTTGACGCCGTCGTGGCCATGACCGCGTGCTTCAAAGCCCACGCAGTCGACGGCGCAGTCCACTTCCGGCTCGCCGAGCAGCGCGGCGATCTGTTCATGCAATGGCGTATCGGTGGACAGGTCGACGATTTCAAAACCCTGGGCCTTGGCGTGGGCCAGGCGGATGGAGTTGACGTCGCCGATGATCACCACCGCGGCACCCAGCAGGCGTGCAGACGCGGCAGCCGCCAGGCCGACCGGACCGGCACCGGCGATGTACACGGTGCTGCCAGGGCCAACGCCGGCAGTGACGGCGCCGTGGTAGCCGGTGGGGAGAATGTCGGAGAGGCAGGTCAGGTCACGGATTTTCTCCATGGCCTTGTCACGGTCCGGCAGTTTGAGCAGGTTGAAGTCGGCGTACGGCACCAGCACGTACTCGGCCTGGCCGCCGGTCCAGTCGCCCATGTCGACATAGCCGTAGGCGCCACCGGCACGGGCCGGGTTGACGGTCAGGCACACGCCGGTGTGTTGCTCCTTGCACGAGCGGCAGCGGCCGCAGGCGACGTTGAAGGGCACGGAAACCAGGTCGCCGATCTTCAGGTTTTCGACGTCGCTGCCCTTCTCGATCACTTCACCGGTGATCTCGTGACCGAGCACCAGGCCGGTCTGGGCGGTGGTACGGCCGCGCACCATGTGTTGATCGGAGCCGCAGATGTTGGTGGAGACCACGCGCAGGATGACGCCGTGCTCAATCTTCCTGCCACGGGGGTCCTGCATTTTGGGATAGTCGATTTTCTGTACTTCGACCTTGCCGTTGCCGAGATACACGACACCACGATTACCAGACATGCTTTCACCTCGCTGTTGTTTTTATGGAACTGCGTTGCCCTTTTGGGTGGGCAGCGCGTTTAAGTGCTCGGGTACAGATGCTGTTTCTTGTGTTGTTTGTGAGGGCCTCATCGGCGGCAGTCAGAGCACCACAGTCCTATTGGCATTCAAGAACACACGCCGCTCAATGTGATACCCCACCGCCCGGGCCAATGTCAGCCCTTCGATGTCCCGCCCCTTGGCAATCAGATCCTCGGGATAGTGACTGTGATCCACCACCTCCACGCCCTGGGCGATGATCGGGCCTTCGTCCAGGTCGTTGTTGATGTAATGCGCCGTGGCCCCCACCAGCTTCACCCCCTTGTTGTAGGCCTGGTGATACGGCTTGGCGCCCTTGAACCCCGGCAGCAACGAGTGGTGGATATTGATGGCCTTGCCGTCCAGCTTGCGGCACAGCTCCGGCGACAGCACTTGCATGTAGCGCGCAAGGATCACCAGTTCGGCGCCGGTCTCTTCCACCACTTGCCACACCTGACGCTCCTGGGACGGTTTGTCGTTAGGGTCGAGGGGGAAATGGTAGTAGGGAATTTGATGCCAGTCGGCCAAAGGTTTGAGATCGGGATGGTTGGACACCACCGCGACCACGTCCATCGACAGTTGCCCGATACGCTGGCGGTACAGCAGGTCGTTGAGGCAGTGATCGGCCTTGGAGACCATGATCACCACTTTTGGCCGGTAGTTCGGCGCCGTCAGCTCGAAGATCATGCCAAAGGCTTCACCCCGCGAGGCCAGGCCATCGCGGAACGCCTGCTCATTGAAGCCATCCGGCTGACGGAATTCCACGCGAATAAAAAACCGGCCCGAGAGGCGGTCATCGAACGAATGGTGCTCGGTGACGTAGCAGCCCTGCTCGAACAGATAGCGGGTAACCGCGTCCACCGTGCCGAGCACGCTGGGGCAGTCGGCGGTCAAAATCCATGTATCGGGTGCGCGGCTCATGGGTCATTCCTCAGGCTTGAACGCTCAGGCCAAATTCGGCCGAGGCGTCCTGCAACCACAACCACCAGTAATCCGAGAAGCTGCGGCGAATCACCAGCTCCCAGGTGTCTTCAGCGGTATGGCGAATCACCAGCTGCGACTTGGCGAACACTGTGCCCACCGCCTTGCCCACCGGGAAGTTGTTGGGGTGCACGTCGTAGCTGGTGGACTTCATCAGCACATCGCGCACATTCGGGCCGCTGAGTTCGAGGATCTGCTGGCCGCCGCTGACGTTGACGACCTGGATATGCAGGTCACCCAGGGCGGCGCGAAGGTTTTGTTCGGCGGCGAATTCCTCACCGCCTGGCACGATCAGCAACCACTCATCCGGGCCGAGCCATTGCAGGCTGGTTTCGCCTTTGACGATGACCTGAAGGGCGCCGGGCAGTTCGATGCCCAGGGCCTTGTGCACGCCAGCCGCGAAAGCGGCGTCATGGCCGTCGCCACGGATCGTGAGATGACCAAGCAATTTCTTTTCGCGCACGGTCACGCCGGCGTTCTTGCGGCCCTTGCCGACCAGGCTGGCGAGGTCGGCATGGTGCAGCGACGATTCGGCCTTGGCACCGGAGGTGGGGCGTTGCTGGTAAACATTGGCTGCTGTCATAAAGCACCTGTCTTGAATTCTGTGGTGACTGTTCTGGCCTCATCGGGGGCAAGCCCCCTCCCACATTTGGAATGCATTCCCCTGTGGGAGGGGGCTTGCCCCCGATGCAGGCGACTGGGTCTATCAGATGTTCTGCCGATCACCCTTAGGGTCGAAGAACACCGAGGACACAATCTCCGCCTCGATCACGCTGCCATCCGCCTGGGGCGAGAACACCCGCTCACCGATGCGCTTCAAGCCGCCCTTGACCACGCCCATGGCAAACGAATAACCCAGGGAGTTATGCGCGTAGCTGGAGGTGACGTGACCGACCATCTTCATCGGAATGGTCTGCTTCGGATCGAACACCAGTTGCGCGCCTTCCGGCAGCCACACGTTCGGGTCGATCGGCTTCAAGCCCACCAGTTGCTTGCGCTCTTCACGCACACAGTCTTCCCGGTTCATGCCGCGCCAGCCGATCCACGAGAACGGCTTGGTGCGACCGACACACCAGCCCATGTTCAAGTCGTCCGGGGTCATCGAGCCGTCAGTGTCCTGGCCGACGATGATGAAGCCCTTCTCGGCCCGCAGTACGTGCATGGTTTCGGTGCCGTACGGGGTCAGGTTGTACTTCTTGCCGGCCGCGACGATCTGCTCCAGCACGCCCATGGCGTAGTCGGCCTGCACGTTGACTTCGTACGACAGCTCACCGGTAAACGAGATACGGAACACCCGCGCCGGTACGCCACCCACCAAACCTTCTTTCCAGGTCATGAACGGGAAGCCGTCCTTGTCCAGGTCGATGTCGGTGACTTCCGCCAGCAGCTTGCGGCTGTTGGGGCCGGACAGGGTCATGGTCGCCCAATGGTCGGTGACCGAGGTGAAGTACACCTTGAGGTCCGGCCATTCGGTCTGTTGGTAGATTTCCAGCCACTGCAGCACACGGGCGGCGCCGCCGGTGGTAGTGGTCATCAGGAAGTGGTTGTCGGCGAGACAGGCGGTGACGCCATCGTCGAAGACCATGCCGTCTTCCTTGCACATCAGGCCGTAGCGCGCCTTGCCCACGTCGAGCTTGGTCCAGGCGTTGGTGTAGATGCGGTTGAGGAACTCACGGGCATCCGGGCCCTGGATATCGATCTTGCCGAGGGTGGACGCATCCAGCAGGCCGACGCTGTCGCGCACGGCCAGGCATTCGCGTTTCACCGCGGCGTGCAGGTCTTCACCGTTGCGCGGGAAGTACCATGGACGTTTCCATTGGCCGACGTCTTCGAACTCGGCGCCGTTTTTCACGTGCCAGGCTTGCAGGGCGGTGTAGCGCACCGGCTCGAAGATGTGCCCACAGTGCCGGCCCGCCACCGCGCCGAAGGTCACCGGCGTGTAGTTGGGGCGGAACATGGTGGTGCCCATCTGCGGAATGGTCACGTTCAGCGAGCGCGCGGCAATCGCCAGGCCGTTGACGTTACCGAGCTTGCCCTGGTCGGTGCCGAAGCCCAGCGCGGTGTAGCGCTTGACGTGTTCCACCGACTCGAAACCTTCGCGGGTGGCCAGTTCGATGGCGGCGGCGGTAACGTCGTTTTGCAGGTCGACAAATTGCTTCGGCGCCCGTGCGGTCGCTTTCTCGTGAGGCACCTGGAACAGCGCCAGGGTCGGCTCTTCCAGACGGCTCAAGGCTTTTGGCAGCGTACCTTCCACCGGGGCAAAACCGGCGTCGCTGGCGGCGCGCACGCCGCCTTCAAAACCATCGGCCAGGGAATCGCCAAGGCCGTAGACACCGTTGATACCACCGACGCACACGCGTTTCTGCGGGGCTTCACCCGGTACAAAGCCGAGGATGTCTTCGCGCCAGGTCGGCTTGCCGCCCAGGTGCGAGGCCAGGTGAACCACCGGGCTGTAGCCGCCGGAGCTGGCCACCAGGTCGCAGTCCAGCCATTCGCCGGGGCTGGTGACTTTATGCGCCTTGACGTCGATCGCGGCGATACGCGCAGCGGTCACGCGCTTGGTGCCACGGGCCTCGATCACGGCGCTGCCGGTGAGGATCCGAATACCTTTGGCGCGGGCTTCTTCAACCAGTGCACCGCGTGGGTTGTGGCGCACATCGGCCACTGCCACCACTTGCAGGCCCGCGTCCAGCCAGTCCAATGCAACGCGGTAGGCGTGGTCGTTGTTGGTCGACAGCACCAGTTTCTTGCCCGGTGCCACGCCGTAGCGGCGCACGTAAGTGGAGACCGCACCGGCCAGCATGTTGCCCGGCACGTCGTTGTTGCCGTACACCAGCGGACGCTCGCACGCACCGGTGGCCAGCACCACACGCTTGGCACGTACACGATGAATACGCTGACGCACCACGCCAATCGGCGCACGGTCACCGAGGTGATCGGTGAGGCGCTCGTGGATGGTCAGGAAGTTATGGTCGTGGTAGCCGTTGACGGTAGCGCGGGGCAGCAGCACCACGTCCGGCAGGGCTTTCAACTCGGCAATGACACTGGCAACCCACTCGGTGGCCGGCTTGCCGTCGAGGCTTTCGCGGGAGTCGAGCAGCGAACCACCGAACTCTTCCTGCTCATCGGCGATGATCACGCGCGCGCCGCTGCGGGCGGCGGCCAATGCGGCAGCCAGGCCGGCAGGGCCGGCGCCGACCACCAGCACGTCGCAATGACGGTTGAAGTTGTCGTAGGTGTCCGGATCGTTCTCGGTCGGCGAGCGACCCAGGCCGGCGGCCTTGCGGATGTACTTCTCGTAGGTCATCCAGAACGATTGCGGGTACATGAAGGTTTTGTAGTAGAACCCCGGCGGCATCAGCTTGCCGCCGACCTTGCCGAGGATGCCCATCATGTCGTTGTTGACGCTCGGCCAGCCGTTGGTGCTGGTGGCGACCAGGCCCTGGTACAGCGCCTGTTGCGTGGCGCGCACGTTAGGAATTTGCGTGGCTTCGGTAGCGCCGATCTGCAGCACGGCGTTCGGCTCTTCGGCACCGGCGGCAAAGATGCCCCGTGGGCGCGAGTACTTGAAGCTGCGGCCGATAATGTCGACGCCGTTGGCCAGCAAAGCAGCGGCCAGGGTGTCGCCCTCGAAGCCTTTGTAGCTCTGGCCGTTGAAGCTGAAGGTCAGGACTTTGTTACGGTCGATCCGGCCACCGTTGGACAGGCGATTGATCTGGCTCATACCTTCTCTCCAGAGGCCTTGGCGGTGAACTGAGGCTTCTCACCGATCTTGTAAGTTTCAAGAATTTCGTAGGTCACGGTGTCGCGGGTCGCGTTGAAATACTGGCGGCAACCGGCGGCGTGAATCCACAGTTCGTGGTGCAGGCCGCGCGGGTTATCGCGGAAGAACATATAGTCGCCCCACTGCTCGTCGGTGCAGGCATTCGGGTCCAGCGGGCGCGGGATGTGCGCTTGGCCGGACGCGTGGAATTCCTCTTCGGAGCGCAGTTCGCCACAGTGAGGACAGAAGATATGCAACATAGGGAATTTCTCCTGTTAGTGGGCGACGGCCGCAGCGCCGTGTTCATCGATCAACGCACCGTTGTGGAAACGGTCGATGGAGAAAGGTGCGGCCAATGGGTGCATTTCACCCTTGGCGAGGCTGGCGGCAAATACGTTGCCTGAGCCCGGCGTGGCCTTGAAGCCACCGGTGCCCCAGCCGCAGTTGAAGAACATGTTCGGTACCGGGGTCTTGGAGATGATCGGGCACGCATCCGGCGTGGTGTCGACGATGCCGCCCCACTGACGGTTCATGCGCACCCGCGACAGCACCGGGAACATCTCGACGATGGCCTGGATGGTGTGTTCGATCACCGGGTACGAGCCGCGCTGGCCGTAGCCGTTGTAGCCGTCGATACCGGCGCCGATCACCAGGTCGCCCTTGTCGGACTGGCTGATGTAACCGTGCACGGCGTTGGACATGATCACGCTGTCGATAATCGGCTTGATCGGCTCCGACACCAACGCTTGCAGCGGGTGGGATTCGATCGGCAGGCGGAAGCCCGCCAGCGAGGCCATGTGCCCGGAGTTACCGGCGGTCACCACACCGACGCGCTTGGCGCCGATAAAACCCTTGTTGGTTTCCACACCGATGCACACGCCGTTTTCCTTGCGGAAGCCGATCACTTCGGTCTGCTGGATCAGGTCCACGCCGAGTGCGTCGGCGGCGCGGGCAAAGCCCCAGGCCACGGCATCGTGACGGGCCACGCCGCCGCGCCGTTGCACGGTGGCACCGAGTACCGGGTAACGGGTGTTTTTCGAGCAATCCAGGTACGGAATCTCGTCGGCTACTTGCTTGGCATTCAGCAGCTCGCCATCCACGCCATTCAGGCGGTTGGCGCTGACGCGACGCTCGGAATCACGGATGTCCTGCAGGGTGTGGCACAGGTTGTAGACGCCACGCTGGGAGAACATCACGTTGTAGTTCAGGTCCTGGGACAGGCCTTCCCACAATTTCATCGCGTGTTCGTACAGGTGCGCCGACTCGTCCCACAGGTAGTTGGAACGCACGATGGTGGTGTTGCGCGCGGTGTTACCGCCGCCCAGCCAGCCTTTCTCGACCACGGCCACGTTGGTGATGCCGTGCTCTTTCGCCAGGTAGTAGGCGGTCGCCAGACCATGCCCGCCGCCGCCGACGATGACCACGTCGTAGACCTTCTTGGGGGTCGGCGTGCGCCACATCTTCTGCCAGTTTTCGTGGTGGCTGAGGGAGTGCTTGAAGAGGCCGAAGCCCGAGTAGCGTTGCATAGTCATTACTCCAAAACCGCGCTCAGCGATAAACCGGGAAATCAGCGCACAGGGCAGACACGTGCTTGGCCACGTTGGCCTCGACGTCGGCATCGCCGAGGTTGTCGAGGATGTCGCAGATCCAACCGGCCAGCTCGATGCACTGCGGCACCTTGAAACCGCGCGTGGTCACCGCCGGGGTGCCGATGCGCAGGCCCGAGGTCACGAATGGCGACTGCGGGTCATTCGGCACGGCGTTCTTGTTGACGGTGATGTGGGCGCGACCGAGGGCGGCATCCGCCTCTTTGCCGGTGAGGCCCTGACGGATCAGGCTGACCAGGAACAGGTGGTTATCGGTGCCGCCGGACACTACATCGTAGCCGCGTTTGATAAACACGCTGGCCATGGCCTGGGCGTTGTCGATCACTTGCTGCTGGTACGCCTTGAAGCCAGGCTCCAGCGCTTCCTTGAAGCACACCGCCTTGCCGGCGATCACATGCATCAGCGGACCGCCCTGGGCGCCGGGGAAGACGGCGGCGTTGAGTTTCTTTTCAATTTCTTCGTTGGCCTTGGCCAGGATCAGACCGCCACGGGGACCGCGCAGGGTCTTGTGGGTGGTGGTGGTGACCACATCGGCGTACGGCAGCGGGTTCGGGTACAGGCCGGCAGCGACCAGGCCGGCGACGTGGGCCATGTCGACGAACAGCAGCGCGCCTACTTTGTCAGCGATAGCGCGAAAGCGTGGGAAATCCAGGGTCTTGGAGTAGGCGGAGAAACCGGCCACGACCATTTTCGGCTTGTGCTCCACCGCCAGGCGCTCGACTTCGTCGTAGTCGATCAGGCCGGTATCGGTGTTGATGCCGTACTGCACCGCGTTGTACAGCTTGCCCGAGGACGACACCTTGGCGCCGTGGGTCAAGTGACCGCCGTGGGCCAGGCTCATGCCCAGGATGGTGTCGCCCGCATTGATCAGCGCCAGGTACACGGCGCTGTTGGCGGACGAACCGGAGTGTGGCTGTACGTTGGCGTAATCGGCGCCGAACAGCTGCTTGGCGCGTTCGATGGCCAGGGCTTCGACCTTGTCCACGTGCTCGCAGCCACCGTAGTAGCGCTTGCCCGGGTAGCCTTCGGCGTATTTGTTGGTGAGGCCGCTGCCCTGGGCTTCCATCACACGCTTGCTGGTGTAGTTCTCCGACGCGATCAGCTCGATATGATCTTCCTGACGCTGCTCCTCGGCGTTCATGGCCGCCAGCAGTGCGTCGTCATATCCCTGGATCTGGTCTTGTTTGCTGAACATCGCGTCTCTCCCAGCCTTTCGTATTGTTGAGGCCCGTGCAGGGCCCTTTGATGCGATGGTAGGGCTGGCGCAGACAGGTCAAATGCCTGCGCACGCCACGCAAAGGTGCGTTTACGACATTGCCGGAACAACACGAAACAAATGTGGGAGGGGGCTTGCTCCGGACAGCGGTGTGTCAGGCGATGATGTGGCGCAGGAGCAGGAGCAGGAGGAAGTGCAGCGGATAAAGGGCGTAGGCCCAGCGGCGCATTGCTGGCGGCGAGGTGCTGTGGGCATGTCGCAATAAGACCAGGCCCGCCAATGGCGCGATCAGACACGCGACCAATCCCAGGTGCGCCACCGGCGTGGCGCTATTGAGCAGGATCTGCCATTGGTTGGCGGCCACGCAGACCGATCCTGGCAACACACTGAAGTACCAAGGCCGGCGAAACACCAGCAACATCGCCAGTGGCAGCAACACACCAAAGAAACCGAACATTAAGTGCGACGAAAATACCGCCGCTATCGTGACGGCGATCAACGCCAATCCTCGATCAACAAACGCCTTCTGCTGCCATCCTCGGGCAACCAGCAGCCCCAGCGCCAAGGTGGGCAGCACGTTCAACGTATCGGCATCCTCGATAAACAGCCGATACGGCACTTCGCTGATCACGCTGAACAGCAACAGCCAGCCCAGGTAGCGCCATTGCCCGGTCACCGGCGCATTTCGGGCCCGGTGCAGGTTCGCCGCAATCGCCAGGCAAAACCACGGGAACGCCAGGCGCCCCGGCACATACAGGCCATCGAGGCTCAAACCGACATAACGCAGGTGGTCGAGCACCATGCTCAGCAGCGCCAGCCACTTGAGCAAATCCAAAGCGCCATCACGGACGCGTCCGACAGGCATCGTTTCAGAACCGTGCATAATTCCCCAGTGACTTTGCATTTACAGTGCGTGCGCAGCGCCAACCTTCTTGGTTACAGTGCGCACCAACATCGACCACAGGAATGGGCCATGACCGACAAGAGCCAACAATTCGCCAGTGACAACTATTCGGGCATTTGCCCCGAAGCCTGGGCCGCCATGGAACAAGCCAACCAGGGTCATCAACGTGCCTACGGTGATGATGAATGGACCCACCGCGCCGCCGACGGTTTCCGCAACCTGTTCGAAACCGACTGCGAAGTGTTCTTCGCCTTCAACGGAACGGCCGCCAACTCCCTGGCGCTGTCCTCCTTGTGCCAGAGCTACCATAGCGTGATTTGCTCGGAAACCGCCCACGTCGAAACCGACGAATGCGGCGCGCCGGAGTTTTTCTCCAACGGCTCCAAGCTGCTCACCGCCCGCACCGAAAACGGCAAGCTGACCCCGGAATCGATCCGCGAGATCGCCCTCAAGCGCCAGGACATCCACTACCCCAAACCCCGCGTAGTGACCCTGACCCAAGCCACCGAAGTCGGCAGCGTCTACACCCCGGAAGAAATCCGCGCCATCAGTGCGACCTGCAAGGAACTGGGGCTGAACCTGCACATGGACGGCGCACGTTTTTCCAACGCCTGTGCGTTCCTCGGCTGCTCACCCGCCGACCTGACCTGGAAAGCCGGAGTGGACGTGTTGTGCTTTGGCGGCACCAAGAACGGCATGGCCGTGGGTGAAGCCATCCTGTTCTTCAACCACAAGCTGGCCGAAGACTTCGACTACCGCTGCAAACAGGCCGGCCAACTGGCCTCGAAAATGCGTTTCCTCTCCGCCCCATGGGTGGGCTTACTGGAAAACGATGCCTGGCTCAAACATGCGCGCCACGCCAACCACTGCGCGCAATTGCTCAGTAGCCTGGTGGCGGATATTCCCGGTGTGGAGCTGATGTTCCCGGTGCAGGCCAACGGCGTGTTCCTGCAACTGTCGGAACCGGCGATTGCCGCGCTGACGGCCAAGGGCTGGCGCTTCTATACCTTCATCGGCAAAGGCGGGGCGCGGTTCATGTGCGCGTGGGATACCGACGAAGAGCGAGTACGGGAATTGGCCGCGGACATCCGCGAAGTCATGGGCGCCTGACAATGACTCACTGATGTACATAAAACAAATGTGGGAGGGAGCAAGCCCCTCCCACATTTGGATTGTGTTGTGCCTGCTCGAGCAATCAGAACTCGATGCGCACATCGCCCTTCGGTACGCTGCAGCACGACAGGATGTAGCCTTCGGCTTCGTCTTCCTCGGTAATCCCGCCGTTGTGGTCCATCTCGACCTCACCGCCCAGCTTCATCACCTTGCACGTTCCGCAAATCCCCATGCCGCAGGCTTTCGGAATCAACAGCCCAAGCTTGGCCGCCGCTGCGTGGACGGTCTCGCCAGGTGCGACGCGAATGCTCTTGCCTGAGGCGATGAACTCCACCTGGTGCAGATCCGCCAGATCGATTTCCGGGGCATCCGCCGCTTGCTCGGCCTGCTCCACCGCGTCGGCGCGGGCTTCCGGCGGCGTGGCGCCGAAGGATTCCTCGTGGTAGCGCGCCATGTCGAAACCGGCGACTTCCAACAGGCGTTTCACCGCATTCATGTAGGGCGTCGGGCCGCAGCAGAACACTTCGCGCTCAAGGAAGTCGGGCACCATCAGTTCGAGCATCTTGTGGTTCAGGTAACCGCGATAACCCGCCCAGGGCTCACCCAGGCCGTGCTTCTCACAGATCAGGTGCAGGCTGAAGTTGTCGATCCGCGACGCCATATGCTCCAGCTCGCGGTGGTAGATGATGTCCTTGGGCGAGCGGGCACTGTGGATAAACGTCATGTCGACGTTGGCGTTGGTGTCGTAGAACCAGCGGGCCATGGACATCACCGGCGTGATCCCCACGCCGCCACTGAGGTACAGCACTTTCGGGCTGGGGAAGTCGATGGCATTGAACAGCCCGACCGGCCCGTGCACCGCCAATTCCTGGCCTTCATGCAGGGTGTCGTGCAGCCAGTTGGACACCTTGCCGCCCGGCACACGCTTGATGGTCACCGAGAAGCTGTAGGGCACCGACGGCGAACTGGAAATGGTGTACGAGCGCATGATCGGCTGGCCGTCGATTTCCAGCTCCAGGGTGACGAACTGCCCCGGCTTGAAAAAGAACAGGATCGGCTGGTCGGCCATAAAGCAGAAGGTGCGCACATCCCAGGTTTCCTGGATGACTTTGACGCAACGGACGATGTGCCGACCATTGGCCCAGGTCTGGGTGGTTACCGGATTCAGGAAATTATTGGACATGTTGTTCTCCACCGCCGACGTCGGCCTTATGGTGGCGATTCTGCGTAACGCGGGAACCGCCCATTTACCTATCTGCGACATTCACATACTTATCGCGACCAGCCCCCATGCCACGGGGGTTGCGCGTCGGGAACAGAGTGGGCCATGTCGCTCATGGATAAGGTTCGGCGCATCAGCAGCCCCACACTCGCTCCCAACAACGACGTTTTCTTTACGCCTTGCTGCAAACCTGATCAGCCACTATTCGTCGGCCACACAGAATGGCCTTGAGGACACACACGATGGACGTCACCGCAACCTTAAGCTTGGGCGATCCGCTGGAACCCGCACGCAAGGCCACCGCGCAAATGCTGCAAGAGCGCGAGCGCACGTTTTCGCTGCCGCAGCCGTTCTACTCTGATGAGCGGCTGTTTGATATCGACATGCAGGAGATCTTCCAGAAAGAGTGGTTGATCGCCGGCATGACCTGCGAGATCCCCAGCAAGGGCAACTACCTGACCCTGCAAGTGGGCAAGAACCCGATCATCGTGATCCGTGGCGCCGAAGGCGTGGTGCATGCGTTCCATAACGTGTGTCGCCACCGTGGCTCGCGCCTGTGCACCAGCGACAAGGGCAAGGTTGCCAAGCTGGTGTGCCACTACCACCAGTGGACCTACGAGCTGGACGGTCGCCTGCTGTTCGCCGGCACCGAGATGGGCGCCGATTTCGACATGAAGCAATACGGCCTCAAGCCGGTGAACGTGAAGACCGCCGGCGGCTACATCTTCATCAGCCTGGCCGAGAACCCGCCGGCCATCGATGATTTCCTGTCGACGCTGAACCACTACATGGAACCCTACGACATGGAGAACACCAAGGTGGCGGTGCAAACCACCTTGATGGAAAAGGCCAACTGGAAGCTGGTGCTGGAAAACAACCGCGAGTGCTACCACTGCAACGCGTCGCACCCCGAGCTGTTGAAAACCCTGCTGGAATGGGACGACGTCACCGACCCACGCGCCGACCAGGCCTTCAAGGACCATGTCGCCGCTTCGGCCGCTGCCTGGGATGCCGAGAAGATCCCTTACGCCCACGCCAGCTTCGGCCTGCGTAACCGTATCGTGCGCATGCCGCTGCTCAAGGGCACCGTGTCGATGACCCTGGACGGCAAGCAGGGCTGCGCCAAGCTGATGGGCCGCATCAAGAACCCCGACCTCGGCTCGATGCGCATCCTGCACCTGCCGCATTCCTGGAACCACTGCATGGGCGATCACATCATCGTGTTCACGGTGTGGCCGATCAGCGCCCAGGAAACCATGGTGACCACCAAGTGGCTGGTGCACAAGGACGCCGTGGAAGGCGTGGACTACGACGTGGAGCGCATGCGCCAGGTATGGGACGCCACCAACGACCAGGACCGTCGCCTGGCCGAAGAGAACCAGCGCGGGATCAACTCCACCGCCTACCAGCCTGGCCCGTACTCCAAGACCTATGAGTTCGGCGTGGTGAACTTCGTGGACTGGTACAGCGAACGCATGTTGAACAACCTCGGCGCAGCCCCGGCGCCTTACCTGAAAGGCGTGGCTGCGCACGAGTAACCGATACCCACAGCTCAAAACTGTGGGAGGGGGCTTGCCCCCTCCCACACTTGAACCTCACACTGCTTAATATTTGATCGACTGTCTCGCAGACCACTGCCAGCCTGCCCTCCAGCCTTTACCCAACAACTTATCCACAGAGCCACCCACAGCAATTGTGGGCAACTGCGCTATCCCATCAAAATTAATTGAAGAAAATCCGTGACTTATTCAAGTTGACGGTTCCAGCGGCATATTGATCATTTATTGATCAAAACCCTAAAGGCCACGTAGAACGTGACCTGTAGCGGTACGCAAACACCTTATCCACAGAACCGCCAACAGACTTTGGGGGCAACTTCGGCAGCGCTGTGGAAAACCGCGTCAAACCTTCATATACCAAGGGTTTCAGCTATATTCCTGGGGTTTAACGGCAATTTGATCAATAAACAACCAGACGACGGAAAGCCTCTATTCATAAGGCCTGTAGCGGATAGCAAACATCTTATCCACAGAAGCGCCAACAGACTTTGGGGGCAAGTCCGAACACCGCTTCAACCTTATCCACACGAAAAAGCACCTAAAAACCGTGACTTAGCTTGGTTATTTTTCGTACAACGGCTTACAGACGTTGATTTACGGGGGTTGTGGAGACTCACGAACATCTTATCCACAGCTACGCTCACAGCGTTTGTGGGTAAACCCACAACCTGTACAAAAAACACCCAGCATCTACACTCATCCTTGCAGTCAATTCCATGGCCTGGGTTAACGCGGAAGTCCTTGGCAGCCTGATCGGGAGGAAGAACGGTGATGTGGCAGGGCAAGCCCAGCCATCACTGCGCCAAAGGTTTTACGCTGATTGAATTACTACTGACGCTGGCCCTGCTGGCCACGCTTGCGACAGTGGCTTATCCGCTGACAGCATTGATGGGTAAACGTGATCGAGAACTGGACCTGCAACGCTCGCTGCGGGAAATCCGGCGTGCGATCGATGCCTACAAAGACGCCAGTGACGATGGCCGCATTGAAAAGAGCATCACTGACAGCGGTTATCCACCCTCCCTGCACGTATTGGTCGAGGGGGTGACGGACAAGACCAACCTTCAGGGCAACAAACTCTATTTCCTGCGACGCATTCCCCGCGATCCCGTGTGCGAGTGCCCTGAACGTGCGCCCGCAGAAACCTGGCAACTGCGCAGCTACAAGAGCACTGCGGATAACCCACAAGAGGGAGAAGATGTATTCGACGTTTCATCCCGAAGCACCCGGGAGAGCTTGAATGGAACGTCATACAGCCAATGGTGATCGGGGCTTTACCCTGATTGAGTTGCTGGTGGTCATGGCGATCATCGCCACCCTCATGACCCTGGTCACCCCGCAGTACTTCCGCCAGCACACCAAGGCCCAGGAAACCGTGCTGCGCCACAACCTGTCTTCCATTCGCCAGGCCCTGGACCAATACCGCGAGGACCACGGCGCCAACCCCGAGTCCCTGCAAGCCCTGGTCGACCGCCGCTACCTGCGCGAGATCCCCATGGACCCGCTGACCGGCAGGCGTGATACCTGGCAACTGCAACCTTCGGACGAACAAGGCCTGGGCGATGTACGCAGCGGTGCCACGGGGACCGACACGAACGGGAACGCTTATGCCGACTGGTAAGCACAGCCAGCAGGGCTCGGTGTTCATGGGCATGTTGGTGACAGTGGCGGTGGTGGCCGTGATGCTGATGGAAGTCGGCACCCTGTGGTCCAGCGTGCTGCAGCGCGAACGCGAGCTGGAACTGCTGGCGCGGGGCAATGAAATCCGCCGGGCGATCGGCCTGTACTACGCCGCCGGCAATACCTACCCCAGGTCCCTCGAAGACCTGCTGCTCGACCGTCGCCAGCCCACCCCCCAGCGCTATCTGCGCCGCGCCTATACCGACCCGCTGACCGGCGACGCCGAGTGGGGCGTGGTGGCCGGGCCCGGCGAAAGCATCATGGGTGTGTTCAGCACGGCAAAGGGCACACCGTTCAAACAAGGCAACTTTTCAGTCATCAACCAGAGTTTTACAGGACAAGGCAGTTATCAAGGGTGGGTGTTTCTGTTTGGCCCTGGGCAGAACAACCCTGCAACCCGCATCGCTCCCAAGGGAGATCAACTGAGCAAATGATGCCGATTGAATAAGCACACTGATCGTTCCAGCCGTTCGGAACTTATTTAGCTGAACTGAAGGCGGACTAAAACATGGATAACTTACAGCGATATATGGCATACCTCATCAGGTGGATGCTGACGGCACTATTACTGATTCCGGCAGTAGGATGGACACATGGAATGCTGGACTACCCCAATACTCGACAAGGCATATGCATATCAGCGGGTAATTACTCATGGCCGCCCGACGGTTCAGGTATAACACCTGGTGCGTGTAAAACAGCAGCGATGATTTGGTCTAACCCGGCTGATCGTCTGTACCCTCTCTCACACTGGCATGAGTTTGCCAATAACGTAGCCGGTCATAGAGACTTGGAAAAACTCAAAGCACATATCGCGGATGGAACGCTTTGCTCAGCAGGCGACCCAAAAAAAAGAGGCTTCGACTTGGCTCTTCCGGATTGGCAGAAAACCCCGGTGCATGTCGTCAATGGAAAAATGACGGTACGTATCGTGGGCTCACAGCCCCACGTACCCAGCTACGTCAGGGTGTTTCTGACCCGTCCCGGTTACCGTGCTATAGCACCATTGAGATGGGACGATCTCCAATTAATACACACAGAAGAACTCAGCAGCTATCGTACTGACTGGACAGCAAGTGTCGCGCCAAAACCCGCATTTGTACCGACCCCCATCGGTTTCTTCCAGTTCGATGTCCCCGTGCCCAACGGGCAGACCGGCGAAGCGATCCTTTATACCTACTGGCAGCGAGAAGATACCGGTAACGAGGGATTCGGCAATTGTGCCGACATCACATTTGGCGGCACCGTTATTCCAGCCCCTTGGACACCAAAGGGTCCATTCATTGCTTCCGATATAGCTCCCAAACCGGATGAGACCGTCAGAGTTCGCGTATTCGGGAGCACCAGAGGCTTCGTCGAAATCGTGGATGAGTCAGTAAAAATCACCGCTGCCAATGAAGCACCGGCACAGTGGGGGCTGGAACTGAAGAACCTTCTGGCCAAACACGGGCAGATTGTTCAAGTCGGTGTATTGACGGGAAACAGCGTGGTCTTTGATCCAAATAACATGGCAGTGAACCAATTTTATGTTGCCGATAAGGACCATGCCGTCCAGATGTCGGTGATAGGCGGCGGAACCGACCCTGGGGATCCCCCACCCGTCATCCAAATCACAGGCCCAACGTTATTGAAGTCGAAGCAAGCATTCACATTCATTGGTTCGGTATCGTCAGGAAGCAGTAGACAATTTATCTATCATTGGGCAGTTCCTGGGATGAAAGAGCCTTACAACGAACTGACCGTCAGAGGGAATGCCTTAGACGCCATAGGGGAGCCAACACGCTCAATAGCACGCCTGAACGTGATCGACCCTGTAAATAATAAAAGTTACCAGAAGGAGTTTGAATTTACCGTTGAACCAGACGATGGCGGCGGGGAGTACCCGGCCTACAAAGAAGGCACTGCGTACAAGGCCGGCGACATCGTGAGCAATAACGGCAAAAACTATAAGTGCAAACCTCACCCCTACACCGCGTGGTGCGCAGGCGCCGCCTGGGCGTATGCCCCCGGCACGGGCACAGCGTGGGACCAGGCCTGGGACGAAGTTCGATGACCCGCTCGAACGCATATTCAGTTACTGGATAAGCATAAGAGCCAAACGTTATAGGGCGCCTCACGGCGCCTTATATCGAGCAACGCTACAGTTGAAGATGTACTTGAATTGAAAAGGTTCTAACGCAGTCCTACCGGCGGTGCCCGCTTCACAGCGGGCCGGGAGAGTTATACACAACCGCCGTACCTTGGCACTCCCAACAGGGTATTTCCATGCGTATTCACTCATTTATCCACAGCCCCCAGCGTGCCTTCACCTTGCTGGAGCTGCTGGTCGTCCTGCTGATCATCGCCCTGCTCGCCGGCTACGTCGGCCCGAAGATGTTCGACCGCCTGGAACTGGCCAAGGTACAAACCGCACAGGGCCAGATGAAAGCCCTTGCCGATGCCTTGAACCAGTACCGCCTGGACAACGGCAACTACCCCGACGAAACCCTGGGCCTCGACGCCCTCACCGCCCGGCCCGCCACCGCCAGCCATTGGCAGGGCCCCTATGTGAAGACGCTGCCGCCAGACCCTTGGGGCAACCCGTATCTCTACAAGAACCCCGGCACACCGCCCAACGATGCGGAGATCATCTGCCTGGGCCGTGACGGCAAGGCCGGCGGGGTGAATACCTACGCCGACATTGTGTACGGCCTGTGACATGCACACGCTGCGGCGGGTCCTGATACTGCTGTGCCTCACGGGTACCGCACAGGCCAACTGCTGGCAACTGGCAGCCAGCCGCTACCACGTCGACCCGCTGTTGCTGTACGCCATCGCCAAGGTCGAATCCGGCCTCAACCCCAGCGCACGCAACCTCAACAGCGATGGCAGCCAGGATATCGGCCTGATGCAAATCAACAGCCGCCACTTGCCCGCACTGGCCCGGTTCGGTATCACCGAGCAGCACCTGATCACCCAGCCCTGCACCAGCGTCATGGTGGGCGCGTGGATTCTTGCCGGGTTTATCCGCGAGCAGGGTTATGGCTGGCAGGCCGTGGGCGCCTATAACGCCGGGGCCAAGCCGGACCGGGAAGCACGGCGCTCACGCTACGCCCTGGCGGTGTGGCGTTACTACGCGGTGTTGTTGCAACAGCGCCAACAACGGGCGGGGCAAATGCCATGACCGACGTTGACGTGCGCATCATCCGTGACGGCCATGTGCAGACCCTGCGCCTGCAAGCCGTTGACGTCGCCCAGGCGCGCCAGCAACTGCAGGCCGACGGCGCCCAGGTCATCTCGCTGAAAGCCCGCCGCCCACTCAAACTCCCCAGCCGCCGCAGTACGTTCGCCCTCGGCCTGTTTATCCAGGAGCTGGTAGTCCTGCTCGATGCCGGCCTGGTGCTGGTGGAAGCCGTGGAGACCCTGCGCGACAAGGCGCCCGCCGGCATCAACCGGCAGGTCATGAGCGAGCTGCTCGCCTCGATGTATGAGGGCAACTCGCTGTCCAGGGCGATGCTGCTCAAGCCGCAGACCTTCCCGCCGCTGTTGATTGCCACGGTGGCGTCCTCGGAACACAGCGGCCAATTGGCCGTGGCCCTGCGCCGTTACCATCATTTTGAAGCCCACCTGGCAACCGTGAAGAAGCGCGTCAGCGGCGCCCTGATGTACCCCTTGGTGGTACTCAGCGTTGGCGCGTTGATCCTGCTGTTCCTGCTGTTCTTCGTGATCCCGCGCTTTGCCTCGGTGTTCGACGCCGTGGCCGACCTGCCGGCCACGGCACGCTTTATGGTGTGGTGGGGCGCACTGGTAGACGCGCACGGCATGGAGTTGTTGCTTGGCCTGGTGCTGGCGATTGCCGCGCTGGTGCTGTTGTTGCGCAGCGCCGGCTTCAAGCGCCGCATCGCCCAGCTGTTCTGGAAGATCCCCAGCCTGGGCGCCCAGCGCACGCTGTTTATCCTCGCGCGCTTTTATCGCACCGCCGGCATGTTGCTGATGGGCGGCATGCCGGTGGTTACTGCGGTGGAGCTGTCCGGTGCGCTGCTGCCCGTGGAACACCAGGCGGACCTGCGCCAGGCCATGACCGACATCCAGGCCGGCCAGCCACTGTCCACTGCCCTCGCCCGCCATCGATTGACCACCGCCGTCGCCGAACGCCTGCTACGCGTGGGTGAACAAAGCGGCGAGCTGGCGGCGATGTGCGAGCGCATCGCGCAGTTCCACGATGAAGCGCTGGAGCGTGCCATCGAGCTGTTCAGCAAGGTCTTCGAGCCCTTGTTGATGCTGGTGGTGGGCGGGCTGATCGGCCTGATCGTGTTCATGCTGTACATGCCGATTTTCGAACTGGCGGGCTCCATCCAGGGGTAGTGCGATGAGCGAACAGACACGGCAATGGCAGGCCCTTGCAGAGCAACGCGGGCTGAGCTTGTCCAATTACCTGCTGGAGGTGCTGGAGAAGGCGCCCGACCAATTAAGCACGATCGCCCAGCCCCTGGGCCTGCTTGCCATCCCCCCGGAAAACCTCAGTGAACACTGGCGCTTCGACCTGCTGGCACTGCCCCAGGCGCTGATCCATAACGTGCTGCCGGTGGATAACCACGGCCAGCCGTGCCTGGTACTGGGAGACCCTTTCACCCTGGCCAGCCGGCACTGGCTGCAATCCTCGAAAACCTTGCGTCAACTGCCCCTGGCCATGAGCCTGCCCGGCGCGGTCAAGGCCCAGTTGAGCCTGGCCGAAGCCAGCCAACGGGTGATGCAACCTTTCGGTGAGGACGACGAGCATGCCCGCGTCGGCCAGGCCGCCCAGGAAATTTCCCTGAGCAGCATCGCCCGCGACGACAACCCGGTGGTGCGCCTGGTCAACTCCATGCTGTTCGATGCCCTGCAAAGCCGCGCCAGCGATGTCCATGTGGAAACCACCCCCCAGGGCCTGGTGATCAAGTACCGCATCGACGGCGTGTTGCAGCAGATGGGCCAGGCCAGCGGCATGGACATGGCCGAGCAGGCACTGTCGCGGATCAAGGTGTTGTCGGAGCTGGATATCGGCGAGCGGCGGGTGCCCCAGGACGGGCGTTTCAAGATGAAAATCCAGGGTCGCGAAGTGGACTTTCGCGTGTCGATCATGCCCAGCATCCACGGTGAAGATGCGGTGCTGCGGATTCTCGACAAGTCCCAGCGCGGCGAGTCCCTGAGCCTGGAAACCCTGGGGTTGAACGCCGAGACCATCGCGCGCATCCGTGTATTGGCCGGCGAACCCTATGGCATGTTGCTGGTGACCGGCCCCACCGGCAGCGGCAAATCCACCACGCTGTATGCCGCCCTGTCGGAGACCAATACCGGCGAGAAAAAGATCATCACCATCGAAGACCCGGTGGAATACGAACTGCCCGGGGTCCTGCAAATCCCGGTGAACGACAAGAAGGGCCTGACCTTTGCCCGTGGCCTGCGCTCGATCCTGCGCCACGACCCGGACACCATCCTGGTGGGGGAAATACGCGACGGTGAAACGGCCGGCATTGCGGTGCAGGCAGCGTTGACCGGGCACCTGGTGCTGTCGTCGGTGCACGCCAACAGCGCGTTCAGTGTGCTGGAGCGCTTTACCTACATGGACGTGGACCCGGCCAGCTTTGTCGAAGCCCTTAACGGCGTGGTCGCCCAGCGCCTGGTGCGGCGCATCTGCCCGGACTGCGGCACGGATGCCGCCCCCGACCCCGAGATCACCCACCTCGCCCAACTCGCCGAGGCTCAACTCCAGCAGGGTCACTACCGCGTGGGCAAAGGCTGCGAGGCCTGCCGTCACACCGGCTATCGCGGCCGACTCGCCCTGGCCGAAGTGCTGACACTGACCGACAGCATCAAGGAGGGCCTGCTCAACCGCAGTTCGGCCTCCACCCTGCGCGAACTGGCCCGTGAAGCCGGCCACGTGTTTATCCGCGACATCGCCCTGGCCCACGCCGCCCAGGGCGACACCACGCTCAAGGAGATCCACCGTGTCATTTCCCTTTATTGAGCATGTGGTGTGGCTGCACAGCGACGGCGCCGAATGGGCCGCACGACCGCGCTGGCGCGGTGCAGCAGTATGGCGTGCGCAACAGGCTGGCGAACCATTGGCCGCCTGTGCCGAACTGCTGGAACAGGCGCCGCGCGGCCGCGTCGGGTTTCTGGACCGGGCCACGGTGCTGCTGGGCTTCCCCCATGTGCACTACCTGATGCTGGCGTGGCAAACCGGTTTGTACAGCCAGGCCGACTGGCAAGGCTTGGCCGAAGTGACCTTCAACCAACAGGCAGGCATCGACCCCGGACAGTGGCAAGTGCAAGTCGCCAACAGCACCTTTGGAGATGAACGCCTGGCGGTCGCGACGCCACGGAATTTGCTGCAAGACCTGCGGGAGTTGTTCAAGCAACAGCACCTGCCGCTGGTGACATGCACGCCATTGTTGACGGCCGTGGCCCAACGGTATTGGCAGCAATTGCCTGACGATTGCGTGCTGGCGGTACCTGAGGCGCGAGGTCTCAGTTGCCTTTACCGGCAACGGGGTGTGGCTCAACAAGTCTGCGTGCTGCAAACCCCACCCGGCAGCCACTTGAGCGACAACCTGTTCACCGCCGACCTGCTGGCGCAACGGCACGCGGCGGCCACATGGGTCGTCGCCAATCACCCCACTGAACATTGGCTGGGGCCACTGCATCCCTGGCTGGGGGAGCCGTTGGCATGATCGCTCAGCTGAAATCACAACTCGCCGGTGCCTGGCGACAGCGGCAGGCGCCGGGCGTCGACTTCCTGCACCCTAACGCCGTCTATCGGCCGCTGGTGAGTGGGTTGTGGCTGGTCGCCGCCGGGCTTGTCTTCGTCACCTGGCAACACTGGCAGCGCATGGAGCATCAGCAACAACAGACCGACGCCCTGGAGCAGCGCTTTATCGAATTGACACGCCGCCAGGAGCAACTGATCCAGGCCGCCATTCGCTTGTCACCCCAGCAGAAACAACAACTGGCCGCCTTTTCCCGACAGCAGGACACGCCCTTCGCGCTGATGGACGCCGTGGCCCGGGCCTGGTCCGCGGAAGTCGCGCTGACGCGCGTGGAGGTCGACACCCAGGCCCGGCTGATTCACTTGGAGTTGGAAGCCAAGGTGCTGGGCGATGCCTTTCGCTTTGTCGAACGGCTCAAGGCCCAGCCAGGGGTGCACGTGAACCTGCAACAAAGCGCACGCAAGGCCAATGACCCGCAACATCCGGTGCAGGTCAAACTTGCGGTTGGTGCAGGGTAGTCGCCCATGGACGCCCTGACCCGCCACCTCCCGCGCGTGCGCTGGCACCTGATGCAATGGCAGCAGCGCCTGGGCTTTTGGGGGCTGCTGGCGCTGGGGCTGATGGCGGCAACGTTGCTGATCGAAGTCACAGTGATACATCCGGTAGGCATTGCCGACCGCCTGCGGCGCCAGGAACTGGAGGCCGGTATCGCCGAGCAGCCCCAGGATGTGCAGGTGACCGAACCGGCCGTGGTCGAACGCCTGCCCAGTGCACAGGACTTCGCCCCACGCCTGGAAAAGCTGCTGGACGTCCTCACCCGGCGCGGTTTTCTCATCGAACAAACCACCCTGGCCTACTCCGCGCCCGGCAACACCGGGCTGCAACGGCTGGACGTGGACATTCCCCTCGTCGGCCCCTACGCCTTGCTGCGCGATGCCCTGGACGACGTCGCCAACGAGCCGGCCGTACGCATCGAACGCCTGGCCCTGGAGCGCAAGGAAATCACCAGCGGCATGTTGAACATCAGCCTCAAGGTGAGTGTGCTGGGGGTGGTGGAATGACGCTGCCGCTGTATCTGCGCGTGCTGTTGTTGCTGACCTTGATCGGCTGCGGCTGGCTGTTCTGGCAGGACACTGCGGACACTCCCACGCCCTCGCCGGTGCCAGTGATCGCCCGCCCTGTACAGGTGCCCTCGGCACCGGTCGCAGCACCTGCGCCGGCGGTGGCCGAAGCCATCGACCTGTTCCCCGCCCAGACCTGGACACCTGCACCGCCGCCCATACCGGTCGACACCTCAGCGCCCAAGCCACCGCCCCTGCCCTTCACCGTGAGCGCGCAATGGCGCTACGAGAACCAGGCGAAAATCGTCGTGCTCAGCGGCAATGGCAGCCAGTACACCCTGTGCAACCGTTGCTCGGTACCCGGGCGCATCGTGCCCGGCAAGATGCTCGACGCGCACTACCGGCTGGACAAACTCACCGACACCGCCGTGGTGCTGACCTACATGCCCCTCAAGCATGTCAGCACCTTGCGGCTGGACACTCACTGACCGGCGCAGGACACGATCATGGCCATACGCACGTGGATACCCTTGAGCCTGGCCGTGGCCCTGCTCAGCGCCTGCCAGACCCAACGGGCGATCAAGGAGAGCGACGAGTTGCGCCAGAAGGGCGACATCATCCGTTCGGTCGAAGTGCTGCAAGCCGAAGCCAGACAGGCCCCCGACGATGTGCAACTGCGCACCGCCAACTTCAGCAAGCTGGAATTGCTGGTGGCCCAATACAGCCGCGAAGCCAGCACCGCGCTGATGCGTGGCGACGATGCCGCTGCCATCCGCGCCCTGGAAACCATCCTCAAATACGACCCCAGCAACCTCGGCGCGCGCCAGGAAATCCAGAGCATCCAGGCGATGAAACAACTGCGCCCGCAACTGGCCCAGGCCTACGAAATGAAGCGTTCCAACCCGGTGGAAGCCCTCAACCTGGTGCGCCGGATCATCGCGCAAAAGCCCAACTACCGAGAGGCCCTGGACTTTCGCAATGCCCTGACCCGTGAACTGGTGAGCGCCGATTACCTCAGCGCCGACCTCTCCGAGGCCATGCGCAAACCCCTGAGCCTGGAGTTCAGCGCCCAAAGCCTGACCACGATTTTCGAGACCATTGCGCGCCTGTCGGGGGTCAACTTCGTCATCGACAAGGACGTCAATCCCAGTGCCTCGGCGAGCATGACCGCGAGCCGAACCACCGCCGAAGACGCGCTGAACCTGCTGCTGACCACCCAGGGGCTGGACAAGAAGGTCCTCAACGCCAACACCATCCTGGTTTACCCCCGCCGCCCGGACAAGGAACGGGAATACCGCGAGTTGGCCGTGCGCACCTTCTACCTCAGCCATGGCGACCCCAAGGTCATCGCCGCCGAGATCAAACAGGTGCTCAAGCCCAAGGAGGTGCTGGTGGACGAACGCCTGAACGCGGTGATCGTGCGCGATGGACTGGACACCCTGAGCGCGGTGGAAAAACTGGTGGAAGCCATTGATATCGCACAATCGGAAGTGACCATCGACATCCAGGTGCTGGAGGTCAGCCTGACCGACGAGTTGAACCTGGGCATCCAGTACCCGGAGAGCATCGGCCTGTCCGTGGGCAACCTGGCCAACGTGCCTGCCGGGCTGGCAGGCATCCCGCTCAGCGCATTGCGCGGGATCAATGGCGACAACATCCTGCTCGACGCGGGCAGTACCTCGGCGCGCATCAATATGCTGCAACGCAGCGGCAACACCGTGACCCTGGCCAACCCCAGGGTGCGGGTGCGCAACCGCGAAGAAGCCCAGGTAAACATCGGCGACAAGATCCCCGTGGTGACCACCACCACCGCCAACCAGATCACCACCTCGTCGGTGTCCTACCAGGACGTCGGGCTGCAGATCACGGTCAAGCCGAATATCAGCCTGAGCGATGAGGTGAACCTGGAGCTGAACGTGGAAATGAGCCATATCACCAAGCGTATTCCCGGCTCGGAAAACGTACCGGCCACCTTCGAACTCGGCTCACGGGCCACCAAGACCCTGCTGACCGCGCGCAACAATGAAACCCAGATCGTCTCGGGGCTGATCCGCACGGCGGACGTCGACGAGGGCTCGGGTTTGCCGTGGTTGAGCCAGATCCCGTGGATCGGCAAAAAGCTGTTCGGCGCCAACCAGAATACCCAGCAGAAGACTGAGATCATTCTGCTGCTGACCCCGAGGATCGAACGCAACCTGGACCTGCCGATTGCCCAGATCAGTACCTTCCACAGCGGCACCGAGGCGCGCAGTTCGACCCAGGGCATGATCCTGCGCGACACCACCGACAAAATGATCCTCAAGCCGATTGGCGGCGGCCCCACGCCGGCGCTGCCACCGCCGATGCAACAGCCGGATGCCACCTGGCAACCCCTGCCGCCACCGCTGCCGGATCTGGTGCCCAAGCCTGCGCCCGAACCTGCGCCCCAATGAAGATCCAATGTGGGAGGGGGCTTGCCCCCGATAGCGGTGCTTCAGTTAAAGATACTGAGACTGACACACTGCAATCGGGGGCAAGCCCCCTCCCACATTTGTTTTGCAGTGTTGGTGGGTTAGCGCACGACGCCTTCTTCTATGAGCAACTTGAGGATTGCCTGGGCACCTTCCTCGGCGCTCACACCCTTGAGCACCTGCCCACCGCCGCCACTGGCCTTGGCGGTGGCGGCTTTCATGCGGTCGGCGCCGCTCTTGGCCTTGATCACCTTGAGGCGCTTGGGCCGGGGCTTGGCCGGTTGCAACAGCGCGCTGGCGAATAACTCATCGTCTTCAACCTCGACCTCATGGGCCGCCAGCTCACCGCGCTGTGCCGGGCCGTAGGCACTCTGCCGAGGCTTGGGCGCGGCGTTGTCCACCGTCGCCAGGAATGGCAGGCGCACCTTCAAGCGCCTGCGCTGCCCACGGGGCAAGGCTTGCAGCACATGGGCTACGCCGCCGTCGATGGACTCCACCTCGGCCAGCCCGACAATCAGCGGCCAGCCCAATTGCTCCGCCAACAGGAACGGCAACATGCCCGAGCCTTCACCGGTTTCGGCCTGGCTGCCGGCAAGCACCACCTGGGCACCGGCGTGGCGCAGGTACTCGCCGAGCACCGGCAACGCATCGCTGCCCTCCGGTTGTTCCAGCACGTGCAACTGTGGCAGGCCCATGCCCAGGTAGCTGCGCAAGGTCGGTTCGGCGATATTGCCGGCGTGCAGCACCTGCAACTTATCCCCAGCCATCTGCAGACCCAGTTCGACGGCGCGCGCATCCTGTTCGGCGCGGCGTGGCCGGCCGGAGGTGGGGTGGGCGCCGATGGACACCAGGCTGATTACATTCGTGGTCATGGTCATGTCCTCAAGCCGCATCGCGCTTGGCGCCGTTGCGGTAGGCCTCGACCGCAGCGATCAAGGCTTGCAGAATCGCGGCGCTTTCGCCGATCACCGACAGGTCGGCACGCTTGATCATGTCGCAGCCCGGGTCGAGGTTGATCGCCACCACCTTGTCGCAGGCGCCAATGCCTTGCAGGTGCTGGATCGCCCCGGAAATCCCCACGGCCACATACACCCGCGCCGTCACCCAGGTACCGCTGGCGCCGACCTGGCGATCACGGGCCATGAATCCATCGTCCACCGCCACCCGCGAGGCGCCTTCGGTGGCCCCCAATGCCGCAGCGGTCTGGTGGAACAGCGCCCAGTCCTTCACGCCGTTGCCGCCGGAGAAAATAAACTCGGCCTCGGCCATGGGAATCGCCGCCGGGTCCACCGCCACCGCACCGAGATCCTCGATACGCGGCAGGCTGCGCGCCAGGCTTGTGGATAACTCCACGGGCAGCACCTCATGGCGTGTGTCGCTGACCGGATCGGCGCATTCGGCGGCGGCCAGAATCAGGCGTGGCAGCGGCCGCGCCAAGTCTTCCCGGCCCGCACCGGCGCGGCCGATACACTCATCGCCCTTGATCTGCCAGACGCGAGTGGCCGGGCGTTCCTTGAGGCTGGCGGCAAAGCGCCGACCCAACTCGCCGCCACCACTGCGGCTGTCGGGCAGCAACCAGTGGCGCGGGTTGAACTGGTTATCCACAGCCCGCAAACCCTGCACGCGTTGCTCCGGTGAATAACCGTCGAATTCGTGGCCGTCGAGCACCAGCAGGCGATCGACACCGGCCGTGGCAAACGCGCTTTCCTTGTGTTCGCCAAACACCACCACCAGCACCGCGCCGTCGTTGCCGGCGAGTTGCCGCGCCAGGCCGACCAGGTCGCGGTCGTGGCTGCTCAAGCGGCCACCGACCATGTCCGGCACTACGTTGATGTAGAACGCAGGCGCAGGCACCTGATGCAGCGGCAACTGCACTTCAATCGCCGCCGTACGCTTGGCCGCACCGCCCTGCTGGGCACCGCTGCGGTCGATGCGCTTGATGCCGTTGGGGCCGATAAAACCGACACCATGCACGTTCTTGCGGATGACGCCGTTAGGCCCCATCCAACTGTGTTGCAGCGGCTGCATCGCCGCATGCAGCGGGTGCAGGCGGTTGCGGGCGATCCATTCGGCCCGTGGGTCGCGGCGGATAATGTCGCTCATCAGTGCACCTCCGCAGGTTCACGCTTGTTGGGAGCTTTGGCCGGTGCGACGTCTTCCAGCAATGCATCGGCCACCAGCTCGGCGATGTCCTTGATCAACGGGCGCGGTTCAACCACACCTTCGAGCATCGCCGTGCATTGCGGGCAACCGACCGCTACCAGTTCGGCGCCGGTCTCGCGGATGTCTTCCATGCGCATATCGGGGATACGTTGCTTGCCGGGGATGTCGGTAATCGGCGCGCCGCCACCGCCGCCGCAGCAGCGTGAGCGGAAACCCGAACGTTGCATCTCCTTGACCTCGATGCCCAAGGCACGCAGCACTTGGCGCGGCGCCTCGTACTCACCGTTGTAGCGGCCCAGGTAGCACGGGTCGTGGTAGGTCACGCTGTTGCCTTTGTGCTGGCCCAGGTTCAGCGCGCCTTCGCCGATCAGCTCGGCCATGAAGGTGCTGTGGTGCTGCACAAGATAGTTGCCGTTGAAGGCGCCGTATTCGTTTTTCAGCACATGGAAGCTGTGGGGATCGCAGGTGACGATGCGCTTGAAGCTGTACTTGGCCAGCGTCTGGATATTGCGCGAGGCCAGCAGCTGGAACGTCGCTTCATCGCCCAAGCGTCGCGCCACGTCACCGCTGTCGCGTTCTTCCAGGCCGAGCACCGCGAAGTCGACCTTGGCCGCTTTCAGTACTTTGACGAATGCGCGCAGGGTGCGCTGGTTGCGCATGTCGAAGGCACCGTCGCCGACCCAGAACACCACGTCGGCACTGCCTTTTTCGCTGAGCAACGGCAGGTTCAAGTCCGCCGCCCAGTTCAGGCGACCGCCCGGTGCAAAGCCGCCGGGGTTGTCAGTGGCGATCAGGTTTTCCAGGACTTCGGCGCCCTTGTTCGGGGTCGCGCCTTTTTCCAGGGTGAGGTAGCGGCGCATGTCGACGATGGCGTCGACGTGCTCGATCATCATCGGGCACTCTTCCACGCAGGCGCGGCAGGTGGTGCACGACCACAGGGTCTCGGCGTCCACCAGGCCGTTGACGATCGGCTGGTGCGGGTTGCCGCTGTGCTCGCCAATCGGTTTACCTGGATAAGGGCTGCCGGCGAACTTGGCATCGGTGCCGCCGGCCAGGCCGACCACCATGTCCTGGATCAGCTTTTTCGGGTTCAGCGGCTGGCCGGCGGCGAAGGCCGGGCACGCCGCTTCGCACTTGCCGCACTGCACGCAGGCGTCGAAACCGAGCAGTTGGTTCCAGGTGAAATCCTTGGGTTTTTCCACGCCCAGGGGGGCGCTCTTGTCGCTCAGGTCCAGGGGTTTCAAACCAGTGGAACGACCACCGCCAAAGCGTTCGGCGCGACGGTGCCAGGCCAGGTGCAGGGCACCGGCGAAGGCGTGTTTCATCGGGCCGCCCCAGGTCATGCCGAAGAACATCTCGGACACGCCCCACAGCACACCCACACTCAGCAGCGCGGCCAGCAGCCAGCCACCGAAGTCGGCGGGCAGGATCCCCGCCACCGGCAGCGTCACCAGGAAGAAACTCACCGAGAACGCCATCAGGCTTTTCGGCAGGCGCATCCACGGGCCCTTGGACAGGCGCGACGGTGGATTGCGCCGCCGCAGGTAAACGAAGGTGGCGCCGACAAACATCAACACTGACGCCAGCAGCAAGGCGTAGCCGAGGATACGGTTATGCAGGCCGAAGCCGTGCACCAGGATTGCCAGCAGCGCCGACAGCACAAAGCCCAGGGCCGTGGCGACGTGGGTGTTGGCGATGTATTTGTCGCGGGCGACCACGTGGTGCAGGTCGACCATGTAGCGCTTGGGCATGGCCAGCAGGCCGCCCAGCAGGTCGACCTTGGAGGCTCGGCCGCGGCGCCACATGTTCACACGGCGCAGGGCGCCGAGGACGGCAAGGCCCAGGGCGGTAAATAAGAGAATAGGCAGCAAGGTGTTCAACATGGTGAAGCTCCCACAGACCGCACAGGTCTACTGTGAAACTGGCCCGAATGTGGGAGGGGGCTTGCTCCCGATGGCGGACTGTCAGTTGGTACAGTTGTCGCTGAACCACCGCTATCGGGGGCAAGCCCCCTCCCACATTTGACCGCGTTCACCTCATCAAAAGTCTTTGCACAGGCGCAGGGCGTCGTAGATGGCAGCGTGGGTATTGCGCTGCGCCACACAGTCACCGATGCGGAACAGCAAGTACCCCTCGCCCGTCTCGCTCAGGCACGGCTGCGGCTTGATCGCGAACAGGGCTTCGACGTCGATCTGGCCCTTGTTGCGCGAACCTTCCTTGAGCCCGTAGTAAATGGCTTCGTCCGGACGCACGCCGTTTTCCACCACCACCTGGTCCACTACCCGCTCCTCTTTGGCGCCGGTGTATTCGTTCTCCAGCACCGCCACCAGCTTGTCGCCCTCGCGGTAGACCTTTTCCAGCATCATGTCGCCGGTCATGATCACTTCCTTGGGGTACATGCTGCGGTAGTAGGTCGGGAACGACGTACCGCCGATGGCTACGCCCGGCTTGATGTCATCGGTGACGATTTCCACCTGGCAGCCTTTGTCGGCCAGGAAGTCCGCCACCGACATGCCGGTGAATTCGCAAATGGTGTCGTACACCAATACATTCTTGCCCGGTGCGACCTTGCCGTCGAGCACGTCCCAGCTGCTCACCACCAGGCCTTCGGCGGCACCCCAGTGTTCGTTCTGTTCTATAAACGGATGCCCGCCGACCGCCAGCACCACCACGTCCGGACGCAGGTCCAGGATGGTCTCGGCATCGGCGGCCACGCCCAGGCGCAGGTCGACTTTCAAACGCGCCAGCTCCAGCTGGAACCAGCGGGTGATACCGGCGATCTGGTCGCGTTGCGGCGCCTTGGAGGCGGTGGTGATTTGCCCGCCGATAAATTCTTTCTTCTCGAACAGGGTCACGTCGTGGCCACGTTCGGCGGCCACCCGCGCGGCTTCCATCCCGGCAGGGCCGGCACCGACCACCACCACCTTGCGTTTCGGCCCGGTGGACTTCTCGATGATATGCGGCACGCCCATGTACTCACGGGACGTCGCGGCGTTCTGGATGCACAGCACATCCAGGCCCTGGTACTGGCGGTCGATGCAATAGTTGGCGCCGACGCACTGTTTGATCTGGTCGATCTGGCCCATCTTGATCTTGGCGATCAGGTGCGGGTCGGCGATGTGCGCACGGGTCATGCCGACCATGTCCACATAGCCGCCTTCGAGGATGCGCGTGGCCTGGTTCGGGTCCTTGATGTTCTGTGCGTGCAGCACCGGAACCTTGACCACTTCCTTGATACCGGCCGCCAGGTGCAGGAACGGCTCCGGCGGATAGCTCATGTTGGGGATCACGTTGGCCAGGGTGTTGTGGGTGTCGCAACCCGAGCCCACCACGCCGATGAAATCGAGCATGCCGGTGTCGTCGTAATACTTGGCGATCTGCTTCATGTCCTCGTGGGACAGGCCGTCCGGATGGAACTCGTCACCGCACAGGCGCATGCCCACGCAGAAGTCGTCACCGACTTCGGCACGCACGGCCTTCAACACTTCGAGGCCGAACTTCATGCGGCCTTCGAAGGTGCCGCCCCACTCGTCGGTACGCTTGTTGACCCGTGGGCTCCAGAACTGGTCGATCATGTGCTGGTGCACGGCGGACAGTTCCACACCGTCCAGGCCACCGGCCTTGGCACGCCGCGCGGCCTGGGCGTAGTTGCCGATCACGCGCCAGATTTCTTCCGGCTCGATGGTCTTGCAGGTGGCACGGTGCACCGGCTCGCGCACGCCGGACGGCGACATCAGGGTCGGCCAGTTAAAGCCATCCCAACGGGAGCGACGGCCCATGTGGGTAATCTGGATCATGATCTTGGCGCCATGCTTGTGCATGGCATCCGCCAGGTTCTGGAAGTGCGGGATGATGCGGTCGGTGGACAGGTTCACCGAGCTCCACCATTCCTGGGGGCTGTCGATGGCGACCACCGAGGAACCGCCGCAGATCGCCAGGCCGATACCGCCCTTGGCTTTCTCTTCGTAGTACTTCACATAGCGGTCGGTGGTCATGCCGCCGTCGGTGGCATACACCTCGGCGTGGGCGGTACTGAGCACGCGGTTGCGGATGGTCAGTTTGCCGATCTGGATCGGCTGGAACATTGCTTCGAAAGCCATGGCACGGTCCTCGGCTTACAACGGCTTGACGGTGAACAAGCCGTCATCGTGGCCCTCTTCGGAGCCTCCGTAGACTTGTTCGGCCACGGTGCGGATCTGGCTGCCACGGGCTTGCAGAATCTGGTCCATGGCGCCGGCAAACCAGCCGGTGAACATGTAGTCGACCTTGCGCCCGACCTTGCCGTACACATAGACGAAGGCCGAGTGTTCGAGCTTGACGCTGGCGGTGCCTTTATCCAGGTCGATGTCCTGGATCTTGAACAGGCCCCAGCCGCGTTGCGACAGGCGCTTCATGTAGTGCTCGAACACCGCGACGCCTTCCAGGCCATGGCATTCAGCTTCTTTCTCGCACCAGTGCCAGGCGGATTTGTAGCCGGCCTTGTAGAGGATCTCGGCGTAGGCCTCGGCGCCCAGCACTTCTTCGATGCCCATGTGGTTGTTGACGAAGAAATGACGCGGCACGTACAGCATGGGCAGGGCGTCGGACGTCCAGACACCGGTTTCGCTGTCGACTTCAATAGGCAATTGCGGGGCGATCTTGGCCATGGAAACTTAACTCCAGAAAAATTCGTTGTGATGTTGCCCGTGGGTGCTTGGCTTATTCGCCCCAAACGTCCTTCAAGACGTTGACCCAGTTCTCGCCCATGATCTTGCGCACCACACGCTCGGGGTGGCCGCGCTTGAGCAGGGTCTCTGTCAGGTTGGGGAACTCGCCGACGGTGCGGATGCCCAGCGGGTTGATGATCTTGCCGAAGCTGGTCAGGCGGCGGGCGTAGCCCTTGTCATGGGTCAGCATTTCAAAGAAATCCTGGCCATGGCCCTGGGTGAAGTCGGTGCCGATGCCGATGGCGTCCTCGCCGACGATATTCATGGTGTATTCGATGGCTTCGGCGTAGTCGTCGATGGTCGAATCGATGCCCTTGGCCAGGAACGGCGCGAACATGGTCACGCCGACAAAACCGCCGTGGTCGGCGATGAACTTCAGCTCTTCATCGGACTTGTTGCGCGGGTGTTCTTTAAGGCCGGACGGCAGGCAGTGGGAGTAGCACACCGGTTTTTTCGATTCGAGGATGACTTCTTCGCTGGTCTTGGAGCCGACGTGGGACAGGTCGCACATGATGCCGACGCGGTTCATCTCGGCGACGATCTCGCGCCCGAAGCCCGACAGGCCGCCGTCGCGCTCGTAGCAACCGGTGCCGACCAGGTTCTGGGTGTTGTAGCACATCTGCACCACACCGACGCCGAGCTGCTTGAAGATCTCCACATACCCGAGCTGGTCTTCAAATGCATGGGCGTTCTGGAAGCCGAAGATGATGCCGGTCTTGCCCTGTTCCTTGGCCTTGCGGATGTCCGCGGTGGTTTTCACCGGGATCACCAGGTCGCTGTTCTCGCGGATCAAGGTCTGGCTGGCGACGATGTTGTTGATCGTGGCCTGGAACCCTTCCCACACCGACACGGTGCAGTTCGCGGCGGTGAGGCCACCTTTGCGCATGTCCTCGAACAGGTCGCGGTTCCACTTGGCAATGATCAGCCCGTCGATAACGATGCTGTCGGCGTGCAATTCGGCTGGGCTCATCAGGCGTCCCCTTATTTTGGCGATTCATGCGCCGAATCGTCTGCCGGCGCTTTGGGGCCAGCATATGCCCAGGGGCCGACCGAGCCGGGTGCAAAAACGACAGGGGAATTGCCGAAAGCGTCAATCCACGACAAAGGCTGTTATGAGTGGTCTGACTGGCGGCTGTTATTTGTCTTACGCTTGAGCCAGAATTCCCGCATCACCTGATATGAGACGGCGCAATGAAATCGATTTTCCTGGCTTTGGCACTCATCGCAACCGGCGTCCACGCGGCCGAAGACACCGACAGCACGCCGTGCGATGGCATCGAAAACGACAAGCAAACCCTGGAATGCGCCACCTACAACAAAACCACTGCCGAGCAATTGCTCAAGGATAACTATCAAGGCCTGCTGGAACGCATGCATTCCACCTATGGCAGCGACAAGACCAAGCTCGCCGACATTACCGCTCGTCTGAAGGATGCCCAGCAGAAGTGGGAAAAACTGCGTGACGCCGATTGCGCGGTGGACACCTTCCCGGCAGTGACCGGCACCAAAGCCTATGCGATTGCGCAAAATGACTGCCTGGCGCGGATGAGTGATGAGCGGTCGGAGTTTTTGGAGTCGATTGGGCAGGAATAAGCGACAATCCCGCCACTTTCTCTTTGAACCAAGGCCCTTCATGACTATCTGTGGCATCGAAATCAAAGGCAGCGAAGCCATCATCGCTGTCGCCTCCCTGGACAACCAGGCGCTGGGCCACGTCGCCCTGGCTACCAAGAAAATCGCCCTTGAAGACGATGATGAAGCGGCCAACGTCAAAGCCTTTGCCGCCCAGGTGAAGGCCTTCGTGCAGGCCAACGCCGTCACTCGCATCGCGATCAAGAAGCGCAGCAAAAAAGGCGAATTCGCCGGTGGCCCGACCACGTTCAAGATTGAAGGGGTGTTTCAATTGCTGGAGGGGGTTGAGGTGACGTTGCTGTCGCCGCAGACCATCAATGCGCAGAACAAGAAGCACAACTTTGAACTGCCGGCGACGTTGAACAAATATCAGCATGAGGCCTTCAAGGCGGCGTGTTCGGCACTGCTGAAGAAGTAAGCTACACCACAATCCTATGTGGGGTGTTTTCAGTGGGGTGTATGGCGCTTGTGCCGCAGCCAATCCCCGAACGACTTGTCTTCCAGGGCATAACCACCGCGGCCCGACTTCCACACCAACTCCTTGTCGCGCAAGGCATCGATGCAGGCCTGGACGGTCTGGGTACCCGGCACCACGTCACTGCCCATGGCTTCCAGCGCCTTGCTGACAGCCGTGAGGGTGCTGTCGGTGAAGGGCGCGAAGGGTTCGTTGTTCTGGGAGCGCTCCACCATCACCTCCAGCACGGCGCGCTGCGGGATGGTCAGGGCGTTCCAGGCGCTTTCGAACTCGGTCCATACACCCGCGCGCAGCAGTTCGGCGCGACTGTGCAGCAATTGGCCCAGATTGCTCGCCTCGCCCAGTTCCAACGCGACTTCACCGATGATCGTGCGCAACATCTCGGGACGCCGGCCTACCAGCTCAAACGCCTCATCAATATCAGCCGCGTTGAACTGGTTGGTCTCGGCCAGGTGCGCGTTGAGGTGCACAGTGTAGGCTTGGGTGAACTCTTTACCCAGCAGCGGAAACGGCGTGATGCTGGAACCGAAGAACGGCTGGCTTTTACCCAATACCAAATGGGCGAGTTTGTCGCGATTGGAACCGGTAAACACCAGGCGCAAGCCGCTGCCCTCTTCGTCACGGCCCTGGTTGAGCTGATCCCGGGCAGCCTTCAACGCGAACATCGCATTGATACCCGACTCGGTGGTCAAGGCGTGCTGCGCTTCGTCAATCACCAGCACAACGGGTTTTTCTGCAGCACTGTGGAGCAATTCCAGGGCTTGGGTCAGCGTCGCACCGACAGGCAATTGTGGCTGGGTAAAGTCCCAGGAGAGCGTCCGCAGAAAGCTCAGTTTCTCGATGCCAATATTCTTGGCCAGTTTGCGGATGCCCTTTTCATAGGGAACCAGGGCAGCCGCAATAGCACTGGCAATCAACTCCGCAGGATCTTTCTCCTTGTCAGCCCAGAGATCCACATACACCGCCAGCCAGCCCCGGAGCTGACATTCCGGAATCAGGTCTTCGCGCAGGAAAGTGCTTTTGCCGGTGCGACGGGGCGCCGCGAGGAACAGGCCAGAGGTGAAATCCTGAATACCGGCGCCCACCAGGCCATCGGCAATACTGCTTGCCAGGGCGGGGCGACGGAACACGAAGCCGCTGTGCTTGGACATGGATTTATACTCAATTATGAAAACAACTATAAATTATAGTGATGAGTATAATTCACTATAATTGTTCGTCAAACCACCTCCCGTCGCCGATCCTCCCTCGGACACTTGGCAAACCTCGCCCGATAACTCCGGGTGAAATACGACGGCGACTCGAACCCGCAGGCAATGCTCACCTCCAGCACGCTCATATCGCTCTGGCGCAGCAGCTGCCGGGCTTTTTCCAGGCGCAGGCCAAGGTAGAAGTTGCTCGGGGTATCGTTCAAATGCAGGCGAAACAGACGCTCCAACTGGCGCCGGGTAACTTTGATCGCGTCGGCCAACGCCAAGGTGCTCAGGGGCGGTTCGGTGTGCTGCTCCATCTCGCCGATCACTTGCACCAGCTTCTTGTTGTTGATGCCGTAGCGCGTGGCGATCTGCATGCGCTGGTGGTCCTTGCGCGGGCGGATGCGGCCGAGTACGAACTGTTCGGAGACCTGGATCGCCAGGTCGGCGCCGTGGGCCTGGGCGATCAGGTCGAGCATCAGGTCGATGGAGGCGGTACCGCCGGCGCAGGTGATGCGGCGGCGGTCGATTTCGAACAGTTCCTGGGTCACGCTCAGGTGCGGGTACGACTCCTTGAAGGCATCGATGGCTTCCCAGTGCAGGGTCAGGCGATGACCGTCGAGCAGGCCGGCTTCGGCGAGCACGCAGGCGCCGGTGTCGATGGCGCCGAGGGTCACGCCGTCATGGTCCAGACGGCGCAGCCAGTGCTCCAGCGCCGGCGTGGCGAACTGCAGCGGTTCGAAGCCGGCCACCACCAACAGCGTCGCACCCTTTTTCAGCGGTTCCAGCGCGGCGTCGGCGTTGACCGACATGCCATTGCTCGCCAGCACCGCGCCGCCATCGGCGCTCAGCACATGCCAGCGGTACAACTCGCCACGAAAGCGGTTGGCCACGCGTAAAGGTTCCAGTGCAGAAATAAAACCGATGGCCGAGAACCCCGGCATCAGCAGAAAGTAGAAATCCTGGGACATGGTGGCGCTCTCGTAGGACGGGCAGCGTGGCACTGTGATACTCCCGTTCTCGGGTGGATTCAAGGGGGCAGGTCGCTGCAGTGCAAGAGCTGGTCGCCGCCGTGCGTTTTGTCGCCTCCAAAGCTACGTAACTTGGCCTCACGGCGCACAAAGACGCCGGCCCCCACAATAACGACCTGCCGAGGGATCCACCATGAACCGACTGATTCGCCGCTGCGTGCTTGCACTCAGCGCCAGCGCCATCTTGAGCACGAACGTATGGGCTGCCGACGCGGCATCCTGCCAGAACGTGCGCATGGGCGTGGTGAACTGGACCGACGTCATCGCCACCAGCGCCATGACCCAAGTGCTGCTCGACGGCCTCGGCTACAAGACCAAGCAAACCAGCGCCTCCCAGCAAATCATCTTCGCCGGTATCCGTGACCAGCGCCTGGACCTGTTCCTCGGCTACTGGAACCCGCTGATGACCCAGACCATCACGCCGTTCGTCGACGCCAAGCAAATCAAAGTCCTCGACAAACCCAGCCTGGAAGACGCCCGCGCGACCCTCGCGGTGCCGACTTACCTGGCGGACAAAGGCCTGAAGACCTTTGCCGACATCGCCAAATTCGAGAAGGAGCTGGGCGGCAAGATCTACGGCATCGAGCCGGGCTCGGGGGCCAACACCCAGATCAAGGCAATGATCGCCAAGAACCAGTTCGGCCTGGGCAAGTTCCAACTGGTGGAATCCAGCGAGGCCGGCATGCTCGCCGCCGTGGACCGTGCGGTACGCCGCAAGGAAGCCGTGGTGTTCTTCGGCTGGGCGCCGCACCCGATGAACGTCAATATCGCGATGACCTACCTCACCGGCAGCGACGACGCCCTGGGCCCGAACGAAGGCATGGCCACCGTTTGGACCGTGACCGCGCCGACCTACGCCGAACAGTGCCCCAACGTACACAAGCTGCTGACCAACCTGACCTTCACCGCCGCCGACGAGAGCCGGATGATGCAGCCGTTGCTGGATCACAAGGATGCCCTCGAGTCCGCCAGGCAGTGGCTCAAGGATCACCCCCAGGACCAGGCGCGCTGGCTCGAAGGCGTGACCACCTTCGACGGCAAACCGGCTGCAGCCAACCTGCAACTCACCAGCAAATAACCTGATTTGAACCACCGTGTCGCAGCCGCTCCTGGCTGCGAACGGCACCACTACGCCCGTAAGGAACCGCCCCATGAACCACGACGTCATCATCACCTGCGCACTCACCGGTGCTGGCGACACGACCGCCAGAAGCCCACACGTGCCGGTCACCCCCAAGCAAATCGCCGCCGCTGCGGTGGAAGCCGCCAAGGCGGGCGCCACCGTGGTGCACTGCCATGTGCGCGACCCCGAGACCGGCAAGTTCAGCCGCGACGTCGCCCTGTACCGCGAGGTGATGGAGCGCATCCGCGAGGCCGACATCGACATCATCGTCAACCTCACCGCCGGCATGGGCGGCGACCTCGAGATCGGCGGCGGCGAGCACCCGATGGAGTTCGGTCCCAATACCGACCTGGTCGGCCCGCTGACCCGCCTGGCCCATGTGGAAGAGCTGCTGCCGGAAATCTGCACCCTGGACTGCGGCACCCTGAACTTCGGTGACGGCGACACGATTTACGTCTCCACCCCGGCGCAGCTGCGGGCGGGCGCCAAGCGCATCCAGGAACTGGGCGTGAAGGCCGAGCTGGAGATCTTCGACACCGGCCACCTGTGGTTCGCCAAGCAGATGATCAAGGAAGGCCTGCTCGACAACCCGCTGTTCCAACTGTGCCTGGGCATCCCATGGGGCGCGCCGGCCGACACCACCACCATGAAGGCCATGGTCGACAACCTGCCCGCCGACGCGGTGTGGGCCGGGTTCGGGATCGGCCGCATGCAAATGCCCATGGCCGCGCAAGCGGTGCTGCTGGGCGGCAACGTACGAGTCGGCCTGGAAGACAACCTGTGGCTGGACAAAGGCGTACTTGCCACCAACGGCCAACTGGTGGAACGCGCCAGTGAAATCCTCAGCCGCCTGGGCGCGCGGGTCATGACCCCGGCGGAGGGTCGCATCAAGATGGGCCTGACCAAACGCGGCTAACCGAATCAAAAAATGTGGGAGGGGCTTGCCCCCTCCCACAGGGAATCACCGAACGCTTTAGGAATTTGCCATGCGCTTTATCACTGAGATCAAAACCTTCGCCGCCCTGGGCAGCGGTGTCATCGGCAGCGGCTGGGTGTCCCGTGCCCTGGCCCACGGCCTGGATGTGGTGGCCTGGGACCCGGCGCCGGGTGCCGAAGCGGCGCTGCGCAAGCGCGTCGCCAATGCCTGGGGCGCCCTGGAAAAACAGGGCCTGGCACCCGGCGCATCCCAAGACCGCCTGCGCTTTGTGGCCACCATCGAAGAATGCGTGAAAGACGCCGACTTCATCCAGGAAAGCGCCCCCGAACGCCTGGAGCTGAAGCTGGAATTGCACAGCAAGATCAGCGCCGCGGCCAAGCCCGATGCATTGATCGGTTCAAGTACCTCGGGGCTGTTGCCGAGTGAGTTCTACGAGGGCTCGACCCACCCGGAACGCTGTGTGGTCGGCCATCCGTTCAACCCGGTCTATCTGCTGCCGCTGGTGGAAGTGGTCGGCGGCAAGCACACCGCGCCGGAAGCGATCCAGGCCGCGATCAAGGTGTATGAATCCCTCGGCATGCGCCCGCTGCATGTGCGCAAGGAAGTCCCCGGGTTTATCGCCGACCGCTTGCTCGAAGCCCTGTGGCGCGAGGCGTTGCACCTGGTCAATGACGGCGTGGCCACCACCGGCGAGATCGACGATGCCATCCGCTTTGGCGCCGGCCTGCGCTGGTCGTTCATGGGCACCTTCCTCACCTACACCCTGGCGGGTGGCGATGCGGGCATGCGCCACTTCATGGCGCAGTTCGGCCCGGCGTTGCAATTGCCGTGGACCTACCTGCCGGCTCCGGAGCTGACCGACAAGTTGATCGACGATGTGGTCGATGGCACCAGCGACCAGCTGGGCAAACACAGCATTTCGGCGCTGGAACGCTATCGTGATGATTGCCTGCTGGCGGTGCTGGAAGCGGTGAAAACCACCAAAGCCAAGCACGGCATGACCTTCGCCGAATAACGGAACCCCCACCATGCCTGCACTGACCACCTACACCACCCCAGTCCTTGCCGACTGGGTGGACTACAACGGCCACCTGCGCGACGCGTTCTACCTGCTGATCTTCAGCTACGCCACCGACGCGCTGATGGACACCCTCGGCCTGGACAGCGAAAACCGCGAAGCCAGCGGCCATTCGCTGTTCACCCTGGAACTGCACCTGAACTACCTGCACGAAGTGAAACTCGGTGCCGAAGTGGAGGTGCACACGCAACTGATCGCCCACGATGCCAAGCGCCTGCACCTTTATCACAGCCTGCATTTAGTGGGCGATGAGAAAGAACTGGCCGGCAACGAACAGATGCTGCTGCACGTCGACCTGGCCGGTCCGCATTCGGCCCCGTTTGCCGAGGCGACATTGGAGAAACTCATTGCGATCAGCGCTGAGCAAGCCGACCTGCCAAGGCCCGCCCTCCTCGGCCGAGTGATTGGACTGCCCCCGAAAAAATAAGGAGCCATCATGCAAACCGCCGCCGCTGTTGCCGATTTCCGTACTTACCCGAAACTCTGCGACCTCTCCGATGCACAGGTGCTGGACGATCAGGTTCGCGTGATATGGGCCGATGGTCGGGTCAGCCCGTTTCACCATCAGTGGCTGCGGGACAACTGCCCGTGCACGCAATGCGTGTACAGCGTGACCCGCGAGCAAGTGCTGGAAATTGTCGATGTGGATGAAAACCTCGGCGCCATCAGCGTGCGTATCGACCAGGGCCTCCTCAGCGTGGAATGGCACGGCGGTCATCGCAGCCGGTACGATCCCGGCTGGCTGCGGGCCCATGCCTACGACGATGAATCCCGCGCCGAACGCCGGGCGGCGAAAGCAAAATCGCGGCTCTGGGACAACACCTTCGAACTGCCTATATTCGACTACGCGGCGGTCATGCAAGACCCTGCGGCGCTGCTGCAATGGCTGCTGGCCTTGCGTGACGCGGGCCTGACGCAAATGCGCGGCGTACCCACCGAACCCGGCTCCCTGGCGCGTGTCGCCCAGCGTATTTCATTTATCCGCGAGAGCAATTTCGGCGTGCTGTTCAACGTGCAATCCAAGGCCGATGCCGACAGCAATGCCTACACCGCTTTCAACCTGCCCTTGCACAGTGATTTGCCGACCCGGGAGCTGCAACCGGGGCTGCAATTCCTGCATTGCCTGGTCAACGATGCCGACGGGGGCGAAAGTATTTTTGTCGATGGGTTTGCCATCGCCAATGCCCTGCGCGAGGAAGATCCCGAAGCGTTTCGTGCCTTGTGTGAAATACCCGTGGAGTTTCGCAACAAAGACCGCCACAGCGACTATCGTCGCCTCGCGCCGATCATCGCATTGGACGCCTTGGGGGATGTGGCAGAGATTCGCATGGCCAACTTCTTGCGTGGGCCGTTCGAGACGTCGGTGGCGCAGATGCCGTTGCTGTATCGGGCTTATCGACGCTTTATCGCGATGACGCGCGAGGCGCGCTTTCGGCTGGTCAAGCGCCTGGACCCGGGCGAGCTGTGGTGCTTCGATAACCGCCGCACGTTGCATGCGCGCAATGCGTTTGATCCCACCTCCGGGGCGCGGCACTTTCAGGGTTGCTATATCGACCGGGACGAACTGCTTTCACGAATCCTGGTGCTGCAGCGCTAAAAAAACCCCGGTCCAGCCGTGACTGGATCGGGGCAGAGTGCCTTGTGTGAGCCGTACATCCCGAGGGTGACCAAACCTTCAAGCTGCTTGCTGATGGACAGTGTGCCTATTACTTCAGTGGGTAAATGGCCCGAAAACGACACGCTCATAGCCATCTGAGCCATTCGTGCATTCTGCCCTTGCCGACCGGCCGGGGGCCTACCAGAATCCAAGTCGATCCCCGCTCCCTTCACCAGGATAAACGTCATGATGCATGCGGATTTGATTGACCAGGATGACCTGCTGAGCCAACTGCGCTCCCTGGGTTTCGAGGTGTCCAGCGGCGCCAGCGCCGAACAGGCTTGCGAGTGCGCGGTACGCGGTTTGAGCGAAGCGCGGGCCAAGGCCCTCAAGGGTATGGTTGAGCAGATGTACACCGGCAGTGCGACGATTTTGCCGGCGGTGCGCCAGGCGATCGACAAGCAGTTGTTACCAGCGCTGATGCAGTTCAAGCAGAACTCCGGCGCCTGACAGACCGCTATCAGGGGGCAAGCCCCCTCCCACATCTGGCCATGTTCGTCATGACAACTCGGTCAAGTGTGGGAGGGGGCTTGCCCCCGATGCAGTCAACTCGGTTTAGAGCCGTACGCTCGCAAACGTCGACTCATTGCGCGCCTGGCTCAGCGCCGCCATCGGTCCCGACAGCGGTGACAACACCAGCGCCTGCGGAATCGGCATCATCGCCACCTGCTGGGTGGTGTTGGAGCCTACGCGCTCATCCCGTGGCGGAATGCCGAAGTATTCGCGGTAGCACTTGGAGAAGTGTGGCGTGGAGACAAACCCGCACACCGAGGCCACTTCGATGATCGACATCGGCGTTTGCTTGAGCAACTGCCGCGCGCGAATCAGGCGCAGCTTGAGGTAATAGCGCGACGGCGAGCAGTGCAGGTATTTCTGGAACAGCCGCTCCAGCTGGCGACGCGACACGGCGACGTACACCGCCAGTTCGTCGAGGTCGATCGGCTCTTCGAGGTTGGCTTCCATCAGCGCGACGATTTCCTGCAGCTTCGGCTGGTTGGTGCCCAGCATGTGCTTGAGCGGCACACGCTGGTGATCCTGTTCGTTGCGGATGCGCTCGTACACGAACATCTCGGAGATAGCCGCCGACAGTTCGCGGCCGTGGTCGCGGCTGATCAGGTGCAGCATCATGTCCAGCGGCGCGGTGCCGCCCGAACTGGTGAAGCGGTTGCGGTCGAGGGTGAACAAACGGGTGCTCATCGACACACGCGGGAAGGCTTCCTGCATCGACGCCAGGCATTCCCAGTGCACGCTGCAATCGAAGCCGTCGAGCAGACCGGCACAGGCCAGGGCCCAGCTGCCGGTGCACACCGCGCCAAGGCGACGGGACTGGCGCGCCTGGCTTTGCAGCCACGACACATGCTCACGGGTCACGGTACGCTGGATACCCACGCCGCCGCACACAATCACAGTGTCCAGGACCGGGGCTTTGTGCATGGAGGCATCGGGGGTGATCTGCAGACCGTCGCTGGCCCATACCTGGTTGCCGTCGACACTCAGGGTTGTCCAGCGATACAGCTCGCGGCCGGACAGCTGGTTGGCCATGCGCAGCGGTTCCACGGCCGACGCCAGGGAAATCAGCGTGAAATTGTCCAGCAGCAAAAAGCCGATGGATTGAGGCGCACGGTTCTGGGGTTGGGCCCCTGAGTTGAACGACGTCATCGCGGTATCTCCTCACACAAAGCGGGTGATGGCCTCAGGCGAGGCTCTTGTTATTGCGCTCTTCATCCGGCAAGGCGAGAGGCTTTGAATTGGTAGAGCAAATGCCATGCCTAAATTTGAATGGCCATTCAACAAATCCTGAAAACGACCTGATGACGCGTCTAAATAAGCCCACGCGAGGAGTACGGGATATGGCTGAAATAGACGTCGGAGCGGCCCTGCTCAAGGTGTGTGAGCAGTTCGGTATCACTTGTGGGAAGGCGCTTTCAGCGCGTAGGAAAAGTCTGTCACCGCACGCACAGGTGACGGGTGGTCGAGGGGAAAATCGTTTGGAAGCTACTTATCTGTTTGCGACGCGCTAAAAGGTGGCGATTTTGGTTGGTGTGTTCACTTGTAGTGAGCGGGCTCGCCCCGCGCTGGGTGGCGAAGCCGCCCCAAAATCAGGCGACCGGGTTTTATCTGAAACTATGTGGTGCCTTTACCCAGCGCGGGGCAAGCCCGCTCACCACAAAGGCCCTGTTCATCACAACAAGCTAATCAGCACTCCACCGCACTGACCGCCAACCCACCCCGGGACGTCTCCTTGTACTTGTCATGCATATCCGCCCCGGTATCGCGCATGGTGCGGATCACGCGGTCCAGGGAGATAAAGTGCTGGCCATCACCGCGCAGGGCCATCTGCGCCGCGTTGATCGCCTTCACCGCGGCAATCGCATTGCGCTCGATGCACGGCACTTGCACCAGCCCGCCCACCGGGTCGCAGGTCAGGCCGAGGTTGTGCTCAAGGCCGATCTCGGCGGCGTTGCACAGTTGCTCCGGGGTTGCGCCGAGGATCTCCGCCAGCCCGGCAGCGGCCATGGCGCAGGCCGAACCCACTTCACCCTGGCAACCGACTTCGGCGCCGGAGATCGAGGCGTTCTTCTTGCACAGGATCCCCACCGCCGCCGCACTGAGCAGGTAGTCGACCACGTTGGCTTCGGTGACTTCGTCGCTGAACTTCATGAAGTAGTGCAGCACCGCCGGAATGATCCCCGCCGCACCGTTGGTGGGCGCCGTGACCATGCGTCCACCGGCGGCGTTTTCTTCATTCACCGCCAGGGCGAACAGGTTGACCCACTCCATCGCACTCAAGGTCGAGCCGATCACATTGGGCTTGTTCAACTCCTGCAGACTGCGGTGCAACTTGGCGGCGCGACGGCGCACATTGAGGCCGCCGGGCAGGATGCCTTCGTGCTTGAGGCCCTCCTCCACGCACGCCTGCATAGCGCGCCAGAGTTTCATCAGACCACTGCGGATTTCGTCTTCGGAGCGCCAGACTTTTTCATTGGCCAGCATCAACTCGGCAACGCGCAGGTTGTGGGTCTTGCACAAGTGCAGCAGTTCCACCGCGCTGGAGAAATCATAGGGCAACTCGGTGCGGTCCATGTCTGCCACGCCGCTCTGCGCCTGGGCTTCATCCACCACGAAACCACCGCCCACTGAGTAGTAGGTGTCGCGGTGCAGCTCGCCTTCATCGCCGTACACCAGCAGGGTCATGGCGTTGGGGTGGAACGGCAGGTTTTCGTCGAGCAGGCGCATGTCCCGGGCCCACACGAACGGCACGGGCAAACGCCCGTCGAGCAGCAATGTGTCGGTTTCGCGCAGGGTGTGGATGCGCAGGCCGATCTGCGACGGATCGATCGCGTCCGGCCACTCGCCCATCAAGCCCATGATGGTGGCGGTGTCGCTGCCATGGCCGATGCCGGTGGCGGACAGCGAACCGTACAGCTGAACTTCGACACGCCTGACTTGTTCCAACAGTTCACGTTCACGTAACCCCTGGACGAACAACGCCGCGGCGCGCATGGGGCCGACGGTGTGAGAACTGGAAGGCCCGATGCCGATCTTGAACAGGTCGAAAACACTGATAGCCATTGCGGTAGAACTCCTCGATAAGCACGGCCAGGCTTGAACGAGGTGCTACGCTCAGATCGCCCAGATGGCGGCATCATCAAGCTTTTGCTGTCGCTCACGGCGTCTCACACCGACGCACCCATGCTCACCAGCGTCGCTCCCGTGCGATCGCCTGTTTCAGCCGTTTTTAGCGGTGCAGATGGGCAAAAACAGCGGTTTTACCTTGGGAAAAACCTGTAAGCGACGTCACCGACACTGGATACGACCCTCCCTGTACTGGATACGACGCCCCCTGTAGGCGTCAGATTTTCACTGGTACATGATCAGTCTCGACTCGTTTGCAAGGCACCGTGGCAGAGCTGTTGCCGCACGCTCCAACCGCAACACTTATAAAGCGCGGCGAATGCCGCCAGAAAAAACACAGGAGTCTACCCAGATGAAAGGTTCACCCTCGTTGTTGTTGGCCGCCATGCTGAGTCTGCCAGTCATGGCGCACGCCGCAGAACCGGAACAGTGCAAGACCGTCAACTTCTCCGATGTCGGCTGGACCGACATCACCGTCACGACCGCGACCACCAGCGAAATCCTCAAGGGCCTGGGCTACAAGACCAAGACCACGATGATTTCCGTTCCTGTGACCTACAAGTCCCTGGCCGACGGCAAGAACATGGACGTGTTCCTCGGCAACTGGATGCCGACCATGGAAAACGACATCAAGCAGTACCGTGATGCCGGCACCGTGGAAACCGTGCGCGCCAACCTGGAAAACGCCAAGTACACCCTGGCGGTACCCGAGGCGCTGTACAACAAGGGCCTGAAAGACTTCGCCGATATCGCCAAATTCAAGGATGAGCTGGGCGGCAAGATCTACGGCATCGAGCCGGGTAACGACGGCAACCGCACCATCCAGACGCTGATCGACAAAGACGCCTTCGGCCTCAAGACCGCCGGTTTCAAAGTGGTCGAATCCAGCGAAGCCGGGATGCTTTCCCAGGTTGAGCGCGCCACCAAGCGTGACCAGGCCATCGTGTTCCTCGGCTGGGAACCGCACCCGATGAACACCCGCTTCAAGATGAAGTACCTGACCGGAGGTGACGATTCGTTCGGCCCCAACTACGGCCAGGCCACCATCTACACCAACACCCGCAAGGGCTACACCGAGGAATGCAGCAACGTCGGTCAGTTGCTGAAAAACCTGGTGTTCACCTTGAACATGGAAAGCACCCTGATGGGTAACGTCCTGGACGACAAGATGAAGCCCGATGCCGCCGCCAAGGCCTGGCTGAAAAAGAACCCGCAAGTCCTCGACACCTGGCTCGCCGGAGTCAATACCGTCGATGGCAAACCAGGCCTGGAGGCCGTCAAAGCGTATCTCGCCAAGTAATCCCGCTGACCCCGGGGCGGTGCGCTGCCCCGGGATGTTTTCCCTCTTCGCATGTGGACATTCACTACCATGCTGACTGAACAGAAAATCCCACTAGGCCAGTACATCGCTGCCTTCGTCGAATGGTTGACCCAACACGGCGCCAACTACTTCGACGCAATCGCATCGACACTGGAAACGATGATCCACGGCGTGACGTTCGCGCTGACCTGGTTCAATCCGCTGGCATTGATCGGTCTGATTGCGCTGCTGGCTCACTTTATTCAACGTAAATGGGGACTGACTGTTTTTGTCATCGCCTCCTTCCTGCTGATCCTCAACCTGGGGTACTGGCAGGAAACCATGGAGACCCTCGCGCAGGTGCTGTTCGCCACCCTGGTCTGCGTGGTCATCGGTGTGCCGCTGGGCATTGTTGCCGCGCACAAACCGCTGTTCTACACCATGATGCGGCCGGTGCTCGATCTGATGCAGACCGTACCGACCTTCGTCTACCTCATCCCTACCCTGACCCTCTTCGGGCTGGGTGTGGTGCCTGGGTTGATTTCCACGGTGGTGTTCGCGATTGCCGCGCCGATCCGCCTGACCTACCTGGGTATCCGTGATGTACCGCAAGAGTTGATGGACGCCGGCAAGGCCTTTGGCTGCTCGCGCCGTCAGTTGCTCTCGCGCATTGAACTGCCCCACGCCATGCCGAGCATCGCTGCCGGTATTACCCAATGCATCATGCTGTCGTTGTCGATGGTGGTGATCGCCGCCCTGGTGGGCGCCGACGGCCTCGGCAAGCCGGTGGTCAACGCGCTGAACACCGCCGATATCGCCCTGGGCTTCGAAGCCGGCCTGGCGATTGTGCTGCTGGCCATCATGCTCGACCGCATCTGCAAACAACCCGACGCCAAAGTAGGGGGTGATGCATGAGCATTATCCGATTCGACAATGTCGACGTGATCTTCTCCAAAGACCCACGCGAAGCGCTCAAGCTGCTGGACCAGGGCATGAGCCGTAACGAAATCCTGAAAAAGACCGGGCAGATTGTCGGCGTTGAAAAGGCCAGCCTGGATGTGGAAAAAGGCGAGATCTGCGTGCTGATGGGCCTGTCGGGCTCCGGCAAGTCGAGCCTGCTGCGCTGCATCAACGGCCTCAACACCGTCAGCCGTGGCCAGCTGTTCGTCGAGCATGAAGGTCGCCAGATCGACATCGCCTCCTGCAGCCCCGCCGAGCTGAAAATGATGCGCACCAAGCGCATCGCCATGGTGTTCCAGAAGTTTGCCCTGATGCCCTGGCTGACGGTGCGCGAGAACATCAGCTTTGGTCTGGAAATGCAGGGCCGCCCGGAAAAAGAACGGCGCAAGCTGGTGGACGAGAAACTCGAGCTGGTGGGCCTGACCCAGTGGCGCAACAAGAAGCCCGATGAGCTGTCCGGCGGCATGCAACAACGCGTCGGCCTGGCCCGCGCGTTGGCGATGGATGCCGACATCCTGCTGATGGACGAGCCCTTCTCCGCCCTCGACCCGCTGATCCGCCAGGGCCTGCAGGACGAGTTGCTGGAACTGCAAAGCAAACTGAGCAAGACCATCGTGTTCGTCAGCCACGACCTCGACGAGGCGCTCAAGCTGGGCAGCCGCATCGCGATCATGAAAGACGGCAAGATCATCCAGTACAGCGTGCCGGAAGAGATCGTGCTGAACCCGGCGGACGACTACGTACGCACCTTCGTCGCCCATACCAACCCGCTGAACGTGCTGTGCGGCCGCAGCCTGATGCGCACGCTGGACAACTGCAAACGCGTCAACGGCTCGGTGTGCCTCGACCCGGGCGGCGATTCGTGGCTGGACCTGTCCGAAGGCAACACCATCCAGGGCGCCCGCCAGAATGGCGTGGTGATGAACCTGCAAAACTGGGCACCGGGGCAACCGGTGGAAGGTTTGGGCCGGGTACCGACCCTGGTGGATTCGAATATCGGCATGCGTGATGCGCTGCAGATTCGTTACCAGACGGGGAACAAGCTGGTGTTGCATGACAACAACCAGGTGGTGGGGATCCTCGGCGACAGTGAGCTCTACCACGCCCTGTTGGGCAAAAACCTGGGCTAACACACACTGCAAAACAACTGTGGGAGGGGGCTTGCCCCCGATAGCGGTGGATCAGTAACAGATGGACTGACTGACACACTGCAATCGGGGGCAAGCCCCCTCCCACATTTTTTGCCCCAGTGGCGTCAGTGACACCACCGGGCTTTCAACGCATCAGCTATAGACACGGCCAAGGAGCTGCCGATGGCTTTCAAACTGATCGAGCACGTCCCGGGTGATCTGTTCCTGGGCGAAGCCCATCAGGTCGTATTCCTGAGGCCCGTTGTGCAGGTACACCTCGGCCCGGTAATAGCGGGTGCGTTCTTCTTCGGGCAGGTCGCTCGGCGCCGACGAGTAAGCATCCAGGCTCACCTCATAAACGAAGGGGTTGCCCTCTTCCATCTCGATGCGCACACCGATGCAGCGCTTGGATTTACCCAGCAGCGTCTGCACTTCCAAACCTTGTTCACGCAACGCCGTCGCCGCTTCTTCCAGCGCCGGCGTGACGTGCTTGTCCATAAAGCGCTGCACAGTGCCCTGGCTCGGTTGCAGGTCGAGTGCCGTCAAGCGCTCGCTGAAGCCGCGACGCCCGCGTTCAGCCAGTTGCGCTTGCTCCTGTTCGATCGCCACGTCCTGGCGCATCGCCTTGTGCAAACCGAACATAAAGAAAATCAGCACCACCGAGAACGGCAGCCCCGCCAGCACCACCATGGTTTGCATGGCTTCGAAGTTGCCGGCAAACAGCAGGCCGATGGTCACCAGGGTGATCACCGCCGACCAGAAGATGCGCAACCAGTGCGGCGCATCTTCATCCACATTACCGCCTTTGCAGGAAAGGTTGGCCATCATCACCGCGCCGGAATCCGCCGGGGTCAGGAACAGCACAAAGCCCACGAAGATCGACACGCCGATAACGATTTTCGACGCCGGGTAATGCTCCAGCAACTGGTAGATAGCCATGGACGGTTGTTCCAGCGCCGTCTTGCCCAACTCCACCGCACCATGGTTCAACACCAGGTCCAGCGCCGAGTTACCGAAGATCGACAGCCACGCCAGGGTAAAGCCCAGGGGAATCAGCAACACGCCGGCCACCAGTTCACGCACCGTGCGGCCACGGGAAATCCGCGCGATGAACATGCCCACGAACGGTGCCCAGGAAATCCACCAGGCCCAGTAGAACAGGGTCCACAGACCCATCCAGCGTTCGGTCTTGTCACCGTCGCCTTCGTACACATAGAGGTCGAAGGTTTTCAGCACGATGCCGTTGAGGTAGTCGCCGGTGTTCTGCACCAGGCCATTGAGCAGGTGCAGGGTCGGGCCGAACAGCAGCACGAAGATCAGCAAGCCGCTGAACAGCACGATGTTGAGGTTGGACAGGCGGCGGATGCCGTTCTCCACGCCCGACACGGCGGCGATGGTCGCCACGGTGCTCATCACAATGATTACGATCAGCAGGTTGGTGTTGCTGTGCGCCATGCCGAACAGGTTTTCCAGGCCGGACGACACCTGCATCGAACCGATGCCCAGGTTCGTTACCAGGCCCAGCAGGGTCACGAACATGCCGAAACCGTCCACCGCGTGACCGGCCGCGCCCTTCACCCAACGCTCACCCACCAGCGGGTACAACGCCGAACGCAAGGCCAGCGGCTGGTTATGCCGGTAGGCGAAGTACGCCACCGCCAGGCCGACCAGCGCATAGATCGCCCAGCCATGCAGGCCCCAGTGCAGGAAGGTCAACTGCAACGCCTGGCGTGCCGCGCCATTGCTGGCGGCGGCGCCTTCGGGCGGGTTGAAGTAGTGATCCAGCGGCTCGGAGGCACCGAAGTACAGCAACGAGATACCGATGCCCGACGAGAACAGCATGCCGGCCCAGGCGCCGTAGCTGAAGTCCGGGGTGTCGTCCTTGCTGCCCAGTTTCAACTTGCCATAGGACGAAAACGCCAGGCCGACCACAAACACCAGGTAAGCGGCGATGACCACCATGTAGTACCAGCCGAAGCTTTTGGAAAGCCAGGCCTGGGCTACGCCGAGCATGCGCCCGGCCTCCTGCGGGGCGATGATCAGAATGGCGGTCAACAACAGAATCAGTGCGGTGGAGGTGTAGAACACCCAACCGTTGACCCGTACCTTTTCCGGCGGGGTCTTTATAAGAGAGGCAGAACTCATGGCGCAGATGCTCCGGGCAGTGCGAGAGAGAAACACAAGGCAGCGGTTATCCCGACCTATCGATTTTTCGGCAGTCGACGGACGGGTGTTATAAAGACACCCCGAAAATCCTTGAGCCCCACCAGGCAGTGGGCAGGCCTTGATACCGCCTGTTTCAAAGGTTTTTGCAGGTGCCGGATGTCGCGGCCCTCACGTAGGAAATACCTGTAGACAGCGACCATTTGTCGCAGAGCTTATTCTTTGTTGATTGAACGTTCAATCAAAACAAAATAGACTGGCCTTCAAGTCGACGAACGTTCATCGCCCGTCGGCAGGCCTAAGGAGAGGTGCTACATGCCCAAGGTCGGTATGCAACCCATACGCCGCCAACAGTTGATCGAAGCCACGTTGACGGCCATCGACCAGGTCGGAATGGGAGATGCCAGCATTGCGCTGATCGCCCGTTTGGCCGGGGTCTCGAACGGCATCATCAGTCACTACTTTCAGGACAAGAACGGCCTGATCGCCGCGACGATGCGCTACCTGATGAACATGCTGATCGAGAACGTCCACGAACGCAGGCTTGCGCTGAAGGACGACAGCCCACGGGCGCACCTTCGGGTGATCATCGAGGGCAACTTCGACGCCAGCCAGGTCAATGGCCCGGCAATGAAAACCTGGCTGGCCTTCTGGGCCACCAGCATGCATCACCCGTCATTGCACAGGTTGCAGCGGATCAACGATCAACGTCTGTATTCCAACCTGTGCTGCCAGTTCCGCCGAGTGCTGCCGCTGCCGCACGCACGCAAAGCAGCCAGAGGCCTGGCGGCCCTGATCGACGGTTTGTGGTTGCGCGGTGCCCTGTCGGGAGACGCTTTCGACACGGCGCAGGCGCAACGGATCGCTTACGAATACATGGATTTCCAATTGGCCAAGCAGGTGAGTTAGAGCCCTTATAAACGCTCAACCCCTGAACGTCCGCCGCCCAGTGTTGCCACACCCTCATGGCCCACTGTGCGGCGGGTAACGCCAACCACTTATGCACTTGCGAGGACTTTATGGCCCGTTTCGACCTGCAAAAACTCTACATTGACGGCGGCTACAGCGACGCTGGCAGCGATGCCACCTTCGACGCCATCAACCCGGCTAACGGTGAAGTTCTCGCCCAAGTGCAACGCGCCACGTTCGACGACGTTGAACGTGCCGTGGTCAGCGCGGAAAAAGGCCAGAAAATCTGGGCCGCCATGACCGCCATGGAGCGTTCGCGCATCCTGCGTCGTGCCGTCGACATCCTGCGCGAGCGCAACGACGAACTGGCCGCCCTGGAAACCCTGGACACCGGTAAAGCCTTCTCCGAAACCCAGTACGTCGACATCGTCACCGGCGCCGACGTGCTGGAATACTACGCAGGCCTGGTACCGGCCATCGAAGGCGAGCAGATCCCGCTGCGCGACACCTCGTTCGTCTACACCCGCCGCGAGCCCCTGGGCGTGGTCGCCGGTATCGGCGCCTGGAACTACCCGATCCAGATCGCCCTGTGGAAATCCGCACCGGCCCTGGCCGCCGGCAACGCGATGATCTTCAAGCCAAGCGAAGTCACCTCGCTGACCACCCTGAAACTGGCCGAGATCTACACCGAAGCCGGCGTTCCAGCAGGCGTGTTCAACGTCTTGACCGGCAGCGGCCGTGAAGTCGGCACCTGGCTGACCGAGCACCCGCGCATCGAGAAAGTCTCGTTCACCGGCGGCACCGACACCGGCAAGAAAGTCATGGCCAGCGCTTCGAGCTCGTCGCTCAAGGAAGTGACCATGGAACTGGGCGGCAAGTCGCCGCTGATCGTGTTCGAAGACGCCGACCTGGATCGTGCAGCCGACATCGCGATGATGGCCAACTTCTACAGCTCCGGCCAGGTCTGCACCAATGGCACCCGCGTGTTCGTGCCCAAGCACCTGCAAGCGGCATTCGAAGCCAAGATCGTTGAGCGTGTTGCGCGCATCCGCGTTGGCGACCCGCAGGACGCCAACACCAACTTCGGTCCGCTGGTCAGCTTCGCCCACATGGAAAGCGTGCTGGGCTACATCGCCAAAGGCAAGGAAGAAGGCGCCCGCGTGCTGTGCGGCGGCGACCGCCTGACCGACGGCGACCTGGCCAAAGGCGCCTTTGTGGCCCCGACCGTGTTCACCGACTGCACCGACGAGATGACCATCGTCCGTGAAGAAATCTTCGGCCCGGTGATGAGCATCCTCACCTACGAAACCGAAGAAGAAGTGATCCGCCGCGCCAACGACACCGACTTCGGCCTGGCTGCGGGCCTTGTGACCAAGGACCTGAACCGCGCCCACCGCGTGATTCACCAGCTGGAAGCGGGCATCTGCTGGATCAACGCCTGGGGCGAATCCGACGCGAAGATGCCGGTGGGTGGCTACAAGCAATCCGGTGTGGGCCGTGAAAACGGCATCAGCTCGCTGAACAACTTCACCCGCATCAAATCGGTACAGGTTGAGCTGGGCGACTACGCCTCGGTGTTCTAAGACCCGGGTTTTGTCGTGCCTTTGAGGCCGTCATCGGGGCAGGCCCCCGATGAGGCCCGACCTGCTGACCACACTTCAAAGAGGGTGCATTTATGTCCCAAGAATACGACTACATCATTGTGGGTGCCGGCTCCGCCGGTAACACCCTGGCAACCCGCCTGACCGAAGACGAAGGCGTCACCGTCCTGCTGCTGGAAGCCGGCGGCCCCGACTACCGCCTCGACTTCCGTACCCAGATGCCCGCCGCCCTGGCCTTCCCGCTGCAAGGCCGGCGCTACAACTGGGCCTACGAAACCGATCCGGAGCCACACATGGACGGCCGCCGGATGGAATGCGGTCGCGGCAAGGGCCTGGGTGGCTCTTCGCTGATCAACGGCATGTGCTACATCCGTGGCAACGCCATGGACTACGACAACTGGTCGAAACTGCCAGGCCTGGAAGACTGGAGCTACCTCGACTGCCTGCCGTATTTCCGCAAGGCCGAAACCCGCGACATCGGCCCCAACGACTGGCACGGCGGCGATGGCCCGGTCAGCGTGACCACGCCTAAAGCCGGCAACAACCCGCTGTTCCACGCCATGGTGGAAGCGGGCGTGCAGGCCGGTTACCCGCGCACCGAAGACTTGAACGGCTACCAGCAGGAAGGCTTCGGCCCGATGGACCGCACCGTCACGCCTAACGGCCGTCGCGCCAGCACCGCGCGCGGTTACCTGGACATAGCCAAGAAGCGCTCCACACTGACCATCGTCACCCACGCCCTCACCGACAAGGTGTTGTTCGAAGGCAAGCGTGCCGTTGGCGTGCGTTACCTGATCGGTGCCGCCGAAGAGCGCGTGGAAGCCCGTGCGCGTAAAGAAGTGCTGGTGTGCAGCGGCGCAATCGCTTCGCCGCAGCTGCTGCAACGCTCCGGCGTCGGCCCGGCCAAGCTGCTGGAAAGCCTCGACATCCCGGTGGTCCACGACCTGCCCGGCGTCGGCGAAAACCTGCAGGACCACCTTGAGCTGTACCTGCAATATGCATGCACCCAGCCGGTGTCGCTGTACCCGTCGCTGCTCTGGTACAACCAGCCGGCCATCGGTGCAGAGTGGCTGTTCAACGGCACCGGCATCGGCGCCAGCAACCAGTTCGAAGCGGGTGGTTTTATCCGTACCCGTGAAGAATTCGAATGGCCGAACATCCAGTACCACTTCCTCCCGGTCGCGATTAACTACAACGGCAGCAACGGTGTGAAAGAGCACGGTTTCCAGGCGCACATGGGCTCCATGCGCTCGCCGAGCCGTGGCCGCGTGCAACTGAAGTCGAAGAACCCACGGGACTACCCGAGCATCCTCTTCAACTACATGGCCACCGAGCAGGACTGGCAGGAATTCCGCGACGGCATCCGCCTGACCCGTGAAATCATGCAGCAGCCGGCACTGGACCCGTACCGTGGCCGCGAAATCAGCCCGGGCATCGAGGTGCAAACCGATGAGCAGTTGGACAAGTTCATCCGCGAGCACGCCGAGACCGCGTTCCACCCGTCCTGCTCATGCAAGATGGGCGACGACGAGATGGCCGTGGTCGATGGCGAAGGCCGCGTGCATGGCATGCAGGGCCTGCGCGTAGTCGATGCGTCGATCATGCCGATCATCACCACCGGCAACCTGAACGCACCGACGATCATGATCGCCGAGAAAATCGCCGACAAGATCCGTGGCCGCCAGCCGCTGCCGCGCAGCACTGCCGACTACTACGTGGCCGGCGATGCGCCGGTACGTGGCAAGCCGTTGCGTGAAGTGGGACCATTGGCGCAATAACGCCAAACTCTGTGGTGAGCGGGCTTGCCCCGCGCTGGAGTGCGCAGCGCTCCCAAGATTTTGGGGGCCGCCGCGCAGCCCAACGCGGGGCAAGCCCGCTCGCCACAGGGGCACTTGCCACAAAGAATCACCTCTCCTTGATCGCTCCCCAGCCCCGGCCTACTCTGTGTGCCTGCCCGCGCTGAGCCGCCCACAAGGAAGGCCCCATGTTCGAACACCACGCCACACTCAAGCAGCACTTCAGTGCCCTGCGCACCACCGCCGAATTTTTCTCCCTGCGTTACGTGCGCGAGTCCGGCCAGTACCTGTCGGTGCGCAAGAACGTCGCCGAACCGCCGCACCTGAACCACGACGAAGGCGCCATGCTCACCGTGCGTTTGAACGGTGTGGAAACCTACGCCGCGACCCACGATATTTCCCTGCCTGGCCTGCAAGCCGCCCTCGAGCGCGCCGAACAGCAAGCACGCCTGATAAAACCTCACGCCCTGCTCGACCTGCGCGACCAACCGGTGTCCAGCGACGTCGCCGACTACCTGTCGCCGCACCTCGAGCACGCCTTCCCGTCCTTGAGCGACTGCTACCAACTGCTCGGCGATGAGTCCTCTGCGGTGCCCCAGGACGAGCGCCTGGTGAACTGGGAAGTCAGCCTCGGCCTGACCCATGTCGAGCAGATCTACCTCAACAGTGCCGGCGCCGAACTGCGCCAGGCCCAGCGGTTTGTGTTCCCCGGCGTCAACGTCACCGCCTACGACGGCACCGACAGCCAATCGCGCACCCTCGGCGGCAGTAACTTCGGCCAGCAAGGCGGGTTTGACGTGATCAGCCGCTTCGGCCTGGTGGGCGCCGCGCCGCGCATTGCCGACGAAGCTCTGCAACTGCTGCTGGCGCCCAACACGCCCCAGGGCCCGCGCGACCTGCTGCTGATGCCCGACCAGATGATCCTGCAGATCCACGAGTCCATCGGCCACCCCCTGGAACTCGACCGCATTCTCGGCGACGAGCGCAATTACGCCGGCACCAGTTTTGTGAAGGCCAGCGACTTCGGCCAGCTGCAATACGGCTCCAAGCTGTTGAACGTGACGTTCGACCCGGACATTCCCGAGCAACTGGCCAGCTACGGCCATGACGACGACGGCACCGCCGCCAGCAAGCAATTCCTGATCCGCGAAGGGCTGCTGCTCAAGCCGCTGGGTGGGGCGTTGTCGCAGTTCCGTTCGGGCATGGGCGGCGTAGCCAACAGCCGCGCCAGCAGCTGGAACCGCGCGCCGATCGACCGCATGGCCAACCTGAATATCGAAGCCGGCGATAAGAGCCTGGCGCAACTGATCGGCGGCATCGACAGCGGCATCCTGATGTCGACCAACCGCTCGTGGTCCATCGACGATGCGCGCAACAAGTTCCAGTTCGGCTGCGAGTGGGGCCAGTTGATTGAAAACGGCGAGCTCAAGGGCGTGGTAAAGAACCCCAACTACCGGGCGATTTCCGCGCAGTTCTGGCGCAACCTCAGCGCCGTGGGCGACGCCAGCACCTTCAAGGTGCTGGGCACGCCGAACTGCGGCAAGGGCGAGCCCAACCAGGTGATCCGCGTCGGCCATGCGTCGCCGGCCTGTGTGTTCAGCAACGTTGACGTATTTGGAGGAGATGCCGAATGAACACCTTCAAGGCATTGGTGCAGTGGCTCAAGCAGGCCATCACCGACAAGGAACAATTCCACCTGGGCTATGCGGCAGAATCGTCCGAGTTCGTGCGCTTCAACCACGCCAAGGTGCGTCAGGCCGGGCACGTGCAGCAGACTAGCCTCAACCTCAAGCTGATCAACGATGGCCGCCATGCCGACCTCGGCATCACCCTGGCCGGCGAGCCCGGGCTGGATCTCCAGCGCCTCGCCGACGGCCTGCGGCAATTGCGCGAAACCCTGCCGCTGCTGCCCCATGACCCGTACCTGCTGCTCAACCACAACGCCTGGCAAAGCCACCACGAACAGGCCCGCCCCTTGCCCGACCTGGCCCAGGTACTGGAAGAAATCAGCCAGGCCGCCGATGGCCTCGACCTGGTCGGCTTCTATGCCGCCGGCCCGATCAGCCGGGGCTTCGCCAGTTCGGACGGTGCGTTTGGCTGGCATCAGGCCAATAGCTTCAACTTCGATTTCAGCCTGTTCCACGCCAATGGCGAGGCGGTAAAAGCCAGCTACGCCGGCGACGCCTGGGACAGCGCCGAGTTCGCCCGGCGCTTCCAGCTGGCGCGTGAACAGCTGGAATTCCTCGGCCGCCCGCTGCACACCGTGGCGCCCGGGCAGTACCGCGCCTACCTCGCGCCGGCGGCGTTGGAAGAAATCATCAGCATCATCACCTGGGGTGGTTTTTCCGCCCAGGCCATCGCCAGCAAAGGCAGCTCGTTGCAACGGCTGTATGCCCGCGAGCAGTCCTTGAGCCCCCTGGTGACGGTGAAAGAACATATCACCGACTCCCTGAGCCAGGCGTTCTCCAGCGAAGGCTACCCGCGCAGTGACGTCACCCTGATCAATGCCGGCCAGGCCGAGGGCCAACTGGTGAACTCCCGCAGCGCCGCCGAATATGGCCTCAGCGCCAACGGCGCCAGCGGCGATGAGTCACCGAGCGCCTTGCAGATCGCGGCGGGCAACCTGGCCCAGGCCGAGATCCTCAAGCAACTGGGCACCGGGCTCTACATCAGCAACCTGTGGTACCTGAACTACTCCGACCTGCCCGCCGCACGCCTGACCGGCATGACGCGCTTCGCCACGTTCTGGGTGGAAGACGGCGAGATCAAGGCGCCGGTCAGCACCATGCGTTTTGATGACAGCGTCTACCAGTTGCTCGGTTCGCAACTGGAAGCGCTGACCGCCGAGCGGGAACTGCTGCTGTCGGCCAGCACTTATAGCCAGCGCAATACCGCGTCCAACCTGTTACCGGGTGCCCTGGTTAAACGCCTGACCCTGACCCTGTAGATACACCCCCCTGTGGGAGCGGGCTTGCCCTCTCCCACCTTGTCCTGTGCTGATTTCAGACATCCCGGTTTCAGCCCTTCCTACCGTAGATTCTCTTCCTCCCAGTCTGCACGGGCAGCCTGTTGTCGCCTGCGGAAAACCTCGTTATAACGGTTAGTGGCACCCCGCCACCTCACCCACGAGAGCACGACCTTGCCCGGGAAGGGCAAGCTGGAGCGTTGACATGAACCATGGAAGTTTTGTCATAGAAAAGCTGTTCAAGCACTACAACGTTCATGTTGAGCAGTTGGGAAACGATTCGGAAAAGAAGACCATCCTGATGGTCAATGGCGCACTGTCCACCACACGCTCATTCGCCCGTACCAGCAAATGCCTGGCCGAGCATTTCAATGTGTTGTTGTTCGACCTGCCCTTCTCGGGCTATTCCCGCGAACACAACACCGACCTGGATCTGGTGACCAAGGATGACGAGGTGCAAATCCTGCGCGCCCTGGTCGAGCGCTTCCAGGTCAACCACCTGGTCTCGGCCTCCTGGGGCGGCATCTCCACGCTGCTGACCCTGGCGCACAACCCGCCGTCGATCGAAAGCTCGGTGGTGATGGCCCTGGCGCCCAACCTCAACCAGGCCATGCTCGACTATGTGGAGCGCGTGCGGGTGCTGATCGAGGCCGATGACAAATCCGCCGTCGGCCACCTGCTGAACGAGACCGTCGGCAAATACCTGTCGCCACGCCTCAAGCGCAACAACCATCGGCACCTGTCGAACATGGCCACCACCGAGTACCGTCAGGCGCGCTTTCATATCCACCAGGTGCTGGCATTGGGTGATGGCAACTACCTGCCGGCGCTGCGGCAGATCGAAACCCCGGTGCACTTTCTCAATGGTGCGCTGGACGAATACACCCCCGCCGCCGAGGCCCGACTGTTCAAACAGTACGTGGGCCACAGCAGCTTTGCGGTGGCCGAACACACTGGGCATTTACTCGACTTGGAGTCCCGCGAGGCGGCTTTGGCGGTGCACCGGGCGTTGTTGGATTTCCTGGTGGGAGAGCACGCGAACTTGTCGGACTTAGATGAACCGCCAGTGGGAAAAGGAGCGACGAATGGCGCATAATCGCCGACACATAGCCGGCTAACAAAAAGGTACCCCATGCCAGATCGTGCCCCTCTCGATGCCAAGACCGCCCGCTGGCTCCCCTGGGTGGTCGCGATTGCCTTCTTCATGCAATCGCTGGATGGGACGATTCTCAACACGGCACTGCCGGCCATGGCCCGGGACCTGGCGGAAAACCCGCTGCGCATGCAAGGGGTGGTGATCGCCTACATGCTCACCGTCGCCCTGCTGATCCCGGCCTCGGGCTGGATCGCCGACCGCTTCGGCACCAAGAAGATTTTCTTCGGTGCGATCATGCTGTTCAGCATCGGCTCCTTGCTGTGCGCCCTGTCCAGCAGCCTGACCATGCTGGTGGGCGCGCGGGTCATCCAGGGCCTCGGCGGTGCGCTGATGCTGCCGGTCGGGCGGCTCGTGGTGCTACGTGCCTACCCCCGCTCCGAACTGGTGCGGATCATGGGCTTCATCACCATCCCCGGTCTGCTCGGGCCCTTGCTCGGCCCGACCATGGGCGGCTGGATGGTGCAATACCTGACCTGGCACTGGATCTTCCTGATCAACCTGCCGGTGGGCATGATCGGTTGCTACGCCGTGTGGAAATTCATCCCTGACCTGCGCGGCAGCGAGCGCACACGCTTCGATGGCCTCGGCTTTCTGTTGTTCGGCGCGGCGATGGTGCTGATCACCATTGCCATGGAAGGCCTGGGCGAGCTGCACCTGCCGCACCTGCGGGTGATGCTGCTGCTGTTCGGCGGGTTGGCGTGCCTGGCGGCGTACTGGCTGCGCGCCGGGCATATCGATAACCCGCTGTTTTCACCGGCGCTGTTCAAGACCCGCACCTTCGCGGTGGGCATCCTCGGCAACCTGTTCGCGCGCCTGGGCAGCGGTGCCTTGCCGTTCCTGGTGCCGTTGCTGCTGCAGGTGGCCCTGGGGTACTCGCCGTCCCAGGCCGGCATGAGCATGCTGCCCCTGGCGGCGGCGGCGATGTTCGCCAAGTCGGTGGCGCGTCCGTTGATCGAGCGTCTGGGTTATCGCGTGGTGCTGACCGGCAACACCCTAGCCCTGGGCATCATGCTGGCGAGCATGGGCCTGGTCAGCGAACAGACGCCCTACCCGCTGCTGCTGGCCATGCTGGCGGTGCTGGGGGCGATCAACTCGCTGCAATTTACCGCGATGAACACCGTCACCCTCATCGACCTCGATGACGCCCAGGCCAGCAGCGGCAACAGTCTGCTGTCGGTGGTGGCGCAACTGTCCCTGAGCCTGGGGGTGGCCTGCGCCGGTGCATTGCTCGGCGGGTTTACCGCCGAGTCGGGCAACGACGGCGTGAGCACGGTGCTCGGCGCGTTCCAGCTGACCTTCCTCACCGTGGGCATCATGGCAATGCTGGCGGCGGCGATCTTCCTGCAACTGTCGCCCCAAGACGGCAAACGGGCGGCCAGCCCGGAACAGCATATCGAGCATTAACCGGCGTCTCGTCTAGAACTTGCGGGGAAATTCCCACAGGGCTGGTACACTGCGCGACATTTTGTTTTGCAGAGCCAGTCCCGTGACTACCATCGCCACCGCTTTTAATACTTTGCCCCTGTCCGCCGCCATGCTGGCTAACCTCGACTCGCTGGGTTATGTCGAGATGACGCAGATCCAGGCGCAAAGCTTGCCGGTGATCCTCAAGGGGCTGGACCTGATTGCCCAGGCCAAGACCGGCAGCGGCAAGACCGCGGCGTTCGGCATTGGCCTGCTGAACCCGATCAACCCGCGCTACTTCGGCTGCCAGGCCCTGGTGATGTGCCCGACCCGTGAGCTGGCCGACCAGGTCGCCAAGGAAATCCGCCGCCTGGCCCGCGCCGAAGACAACATCAAGGTCCTGACCCTGTGCGGCGGCGTGTCCCTCGGCCCGCAGATCGCTTCCCTGGAGCACGGCGCCCACGTGATCGTCGGCACCCCGGGCCGTATCCAGCAACACCTGCGCAAGGGTTCGCTGGTGCTGGACGGCTTGAACACCCTGATCCTCGACGAAGCCGACCGCATGCTCGACATGGGCTTCTACGACGCCATCGAAGACATCATCAGCAAGACCCCGCCGCGCCGCCAGACCCTGCTGTTCTCGGCCACCTACCCGGTGAGCATCAAGCAACTGGCGTCGAAATTCATGCGCGCGCCGCAGCAAGTGAAAGCCGAAGCGTTCCACTCCGACGACCAGATCGAGCAGCGCTTCTACGAGATTTCCCCGGAAGAGCGCATGGACGCCGTGACCAAGGTGCTGGCGCATTTCCGCCCGGCCTCCTGCGTGGCGTTCTGCTTCACCAAGCAGCAAGTGCAGGAAACCGTCGACCACCTGACGGCCAAGGGCATTTCCGCCGTCGGCCTGCATGGCGACCTGGAACAGCGCGACCGTGACCAGGTATTGGCGATGTTCGCCAACCGCAGTACCTCGGTGCTGGTGGCCACCGACGTCGCCGCCCGCGGCCTGGACATCGACGCGCTGGACATGGTCATCAACGTCGAACTGGCCCGCGACTCGGAAATCCACATCCACCGCGTGGGCCGTACCGGTCGCGCCGGTGAGACCGGCATCGCCATCAGCCTGGTGGCGCCGTCCGAAGCGCATCGCGCCCAGGCCATCGAGCAACTGCAGAAGTCGCCGCTGAACTGGGACCAACTGGACAACCTCAAGCCGCAAAGCGGTGGTCCGCTGCTGCCGGTGATGAGCACCCTGTGCATCGCCGCCGGGCGCAAAGACAAGGTGCGCCCGGGCGACATCCTCGGCGCATTGACCGGCGAAGCCGGCATCCCGGGTGCCCAGGTCGGCAAGATCGCGATCTTCGACTTCCAGGCCTTCGTGGCCGTGGAACGCGGCATCGCCAAGCAGGCGTTGCAGCGCTTGAACGACGGCAAGATCAAAGGCCGCTCGTTGCGTGTGCGGATCCTGTAACACGATCTCCGACCTATATGGAGATCCAATGTGGGAGGGCGCTTGCTGTGGTGAGTGAGCTTGCTGTGGTGAACGGGCTTGTTGTGGTGAGCGGGCTTGCCCCGCGCTGGGCTGCGAAGCAGCCCCATTGAATCGGGGCGCAAGCCCCCCTCCCACAATTTTGATTGCATTTCAGACCCGTATTTTTGTGAGGACATTGCTGTGCGCTCGACCGAAGTTGTGATCATTGGCGCCGGCGCCGCAGGCTTGATGTGCGCACTGACCGCCGCCGGGCGTGGGCGCAAGGTGATGCTGCTCGACCATGCGAACAAGGCCGGCAAGAAGATCCTGATGTCCGGCGGTGGCCGCTGCAATTTCACCAATATGTACACCGAGCCGGCCAATTTCCTCTCGCACAACGCGCACTTCTGCAAGTCGGCCCTGGCCCGTTACACCCAGTGGGATTTCATCGGCCTGGTGGCCAAGCACGGCGTGCCGTACCACGAGAAGAAACTCGGCCAGCTGTTCTGCGATAACAAATCCAGCGACATCCTCGGCATGCTGTTGGACGAATGCATCCAGACCGGCGTGAGCCTGCACCTGGACACTTCGATTGAAGAAATCGCCAAGCTCGACAACGGCTACCAATTGCAGACCACCCTGGGTGAACTGCGCTGCGAATCCCTGGTGATCGCCACCGGCGGCCTGTCGATCCCGACCCTGGGCGCCAGCGGCTTTGGCTATCAAGTCGCCAGGCAGTTCGGCCATGAGCTGTTGCCGACCCGCGCCGGGCTGGTGCCGTTCACCATCACCGACCAGCTCAAGGACTTGTGTGGCGAGCTGTCCGGGACCTCGGTGGATTGCCTGGTCAGCTGCAACGGCCAGAGCTTTCGCGAGAACCTCCTGTTTACCCATCGCGGCCTCAGCGGCCCGGCGATTCTGCAGATTTCCTCCTACTGGGAGTCCGGCGACACGCTGGAGATCAACCTGCTGCCCGACCACGACGCCCACACCTGGCTGCAACAGCAGCAGGTCGAGCGCCCCAACAGCGAGCTGAAAACCCTGCTGGGTGAAATCTTCACCAAGAAGATGGCCAACCTGCTGGCGGACACCTGGTTCGCGTCCAAGCCGATGAAGCAGTACACCCACGCTGAAGTGGCCGATATCGCGCAAAAACTCTCGAGCTGGCAGCTGGTGCCGGCGGGCACCGAAGGCTACCGCACGGCCGAGGTGACCTTGGGCGGGGTGGATACGCGGGAAGTCTCGTCCAAGACCATGGAATCGCTGAAAAGCCCGGGTTTGTACTTTATTGGGGAAGTGCTGGATGTGACCGGGCATCTGGGCGGGTTTAACTTCCAGTGGGCGTGGGCCTCGGGTTACGCCGCAGCGCAGTACGCCTGATGAATGTGGGAGGGGGCTGGCTCCTTCCCACATTTGATTTGCGGTATGCCTGGGAATAATTTGCTGCCAGATGTGATCACCACCCTTGCCGTGGCGTCACTGATGGCTCAATTTAGCGGCATCGTCCCGGAAGACTCCAGACTTCATGTCATCGACCTCGTTCAAGCAGTCCATGCGGCGCCTGTGGGCACTGGATAAATTCAGCTACAGCATCCGGGTGTTTATCGCCCTCACCGGCAGCATGACGCTGTGCTGGTATCAGGATGAAATGACCCTGCTGATCCCGCTGTTCCTGGGGATTATCGCCAGCGCCCTGGCCGAGACCGACGACAGTTGGCAAGGCCGCCTCAACGCCCTGGCGGTGACGCTGGTGTGTTTCAGCATTGCCGCGCTGTCGGTGGAGCTGTTGTTCCCCTACCCCTGGATTTTCGCCATCTCCCTGGCCCTGGCCACGTTCTGCCTAACCATGCTCGGCGCCTTGGGCGAACGCTATGGTGCGATTGCTTCGGCCACCTTGATCCTGTCGGTCTACACCATGATCGGCGTGGACCAGCGCGGCGGCGCCGTCAGTGATTTCTGGCATGAGCCGTTGCTGCTGGTGGCCGGCGCCGCCTGGTACGGCGCGTTATCGGTGCTGTGGCAGGCGCTGTTTTCCAACCAGCCGGTGCAGCAGAGCCTGGCGCGGTTGTTCCGTGAGCTGGGGCGCTACCTGAAGCTCAAGTCGTCGTTGTTCGAACCGATTCGCCAACTGGACGTGGAAGCCCGCCGCCTGGAACTGGCCCAGCAAAACGGCCGGGTGGTGGCGGCGCTGAATGCGGCGAAGGAAATCATCCTGCACCGCGTCGGCAATGGCCGACCCGGCTCGAAGGTCAGTCGCTACCTCAAGCTGTACTTCCTGGCCCAGGACATCCACGAACGCGCCAGCTCGTCCCACTATCCTTACAACGCCCTGGCCGATGCGTTCTTCCACAGCGATGTGCTGTTCCGCTGCCAACGCCTGTTGCGCCAGCAAGGCAAGGCCTGCCAGTCCCTGGCCGAGTCGATCCAGTTGCGTCAGCCGTTCATCTATGACGACAGCTTCGCCGAAGCCCTCAGCGACCTGAACGCCTCCCTGGAACACCTGCGCATCCAGAGCAACCCGGCCTGGCGCGGCCTGCTGCGCTCCTTGCGCGCCCTGGCGGCCAACCTGTCCACCCTCGACCGCCTGCTCGGCGACGCCAGCAACCCCGACGCCCTGGCCGATGCCACCGACAGCAACCTGCTGGACCGCGCCCCACGCAACCTGAAGGAAATGTGGACGCGCCTGCGTACCCAACTCACGCCGACATCGCTGCTGTTCCGCCATGCGCTGCGCCTGTCCCTGGCGCTGACCGTCGGCTACGGCATGCTGCATGCGATCCACGCCTCCCAGGGCTACTGGATCATCCTCACCACGCTGTTCGTTTGCCAACCGAACTACGGTGCCACGCGGCGCAAGCTCGGCCAGCGAATCATCGGCACCGCCATCGGCCTCACCGTGGCGTGGGCGCTGTTCGACCTGTTCCCAAGCCCGCTGGTGCAATCAATGTTCGCCATCGCCGCCGGCCTGGTGTTCTTTATCAACCGCACCACCCGCTACACCCTGGCCACGGCGGCGATCACCCTGATGGTGCTGTTCTGCTTCAACCAGGTGGGCGATGGCTACGGACTGTTCCTGCCACGCCTGTTCGATACCCTGCTCGGCAGCCTGATCGCGGGCCTGGCGGTGTTCCTGTTCCTCCCGGACTGGCAAGGCCGACGACTGAACAAAGTGCTGGCCAACACCCTGACCTGCAACAGCATCTACCTGCGCCAGATCATGCAGCAATACGCCGCCGGCAAGAGCGACGACCTGGCCTACCGCCTGGCCCGGCGCAATGCCCACAACGCCGATGCGGCGCTGTCCACCACCCTGGCGAATATGCTGATGGAGCCTGGGCATTTCCGTAAGGAAGCGGATGTGGGCTTCCGCTTCCTGGTGCTGTCGCACACCTTGCTCAGCTACCTGTCGGGGCTCGGGGCACACCGCGAAACCCAACTGCCGGCCGAGGTGCGCGCGCACTTGATCGATGGCGCCGGCAATAGCCTGGCGGCGAGCATTGACGAAATCGCCACCGGGCTGGCGAACAAGCAGCCGATTGCGATTCAGAGCGATGCCGAGGAGGCCCTGGCGGCGGACCTGGAGCAGATGCCGGATGAGATTGATGAAGGGCAGCGGCTGGTGCAGACGCAGTTGGCGTTGATATGCAGACAGTTGGGACCGTTGCGCACGCTGGCGGCGCATTTGATCAAGGACACCAGCGCGGCTTAGACCGCTATCGGGGCAAGCCCCCGATGAGGCCCGCACAGGCCCTACATGCCATGGGCCTTCATCAACCGCTCATAACTGCCATCCGCCTTCATCCTGGCAATCTCGCGGTCAAAACCGGCAACGATCTGCGCATGCTCAGGGTTCTTCAGGCTGACCAGGATATGCAGGCTGTTTTCGCTCAGCGGCGTGGGCAGAAACTCCACCGCATTGCGCACCCGCACCGACTCGCGCGACAAGTAATAGCGCGCCACATACTCATCCTCCACGGTCAACCGCACCCGCTGCGCCGCCAGCATGCGCACCGCCATGGCGAAGTTATGCACCGGCACTTTCTGCAACTGCCCATCCCCATCGAACGCCGCTGAATAGGCATAACCGCGCACCACGGCAATGGGATAGTCGTGCAACTGCTCCAGGTTCTGGAACTCGATGGGATCGTCACGGCGCTTGATAAAACGTACGCGATTGAGCAGGTATTCGCCGGAAAACTGCCCCAATTGTGTACGGGCCTCGTCGTACCAGGCGTTGACCAGCACGTCATAGCGCCCGTCGCCCACCCCCATCAGCGCCCGCGCCCAGGGCACCTGTTGGAAGTCGCTGGCATAGCCCGCACGGGCCAGGGCCGTGGTGACTATATCGGTGGCCAGGCCACCGTTGATCAAGGTGGCATCGGTAAACGGTGGCCAGGCATCCGCGACCAGGCGCAGACGCTGTGCGAACACAGGTGTCGCCAGCAACAACACTCCAATCAAAGCAACGGCACGAGACAATCGCGGCATGCTCAAAATCCTTGGCGGCAGGCGGTGGCCTTGGCTCAGGCAGGGCCTGAGGTTCTAACATTAGCTCAGATTACACAAAGAAACGGACGTCGAGAGCACTCAATGATGGCAAATTGATTTCATTCACAAAAATAGTCGATTTAGACAGAGTCGCCCGCTGCGCTTACTATCCAGAACAGACATTCAAGCGAGAACACACCATGACAGTCGATTGGGTCTGTAAACATCACACCGACCTTGGCAAGGAGCAGCTGTACGCCATTTTGCGTTTGCGCGGCGAGGTCTTTGTTGTCGAGCAGAAGTGCGTCTACCAGGATATCGACGGGCAAGACCTGGCGGGCGATACCCATCACCTGATGGCCTGGAAAGACGACGAGCTGGTGGCCTACCTGCGGCTGCTGGATCCGGAGTCCCAGGGCGGCGACGTGGTGATCGGCCGCGTGATCGTGGCGCCGGTTGCACGGGGCACCGGGCTGGGGCACCAGATGATGGAAGAAACCCTCAGGCAGATTGACGATATCTGGCCTGAGACGCCGATCTTCCTGTCAGCCCAGGCCCATCTGCAGGGGTATTACGGGCGGTATGGGTTTGTGGTGGCGGGTGAGGAATACCTGGAGGATGACATTCCGCATATCGGGATGCGGCGTACTTGAGGCTTGCTCCCGATAGCGTCGGCCCCGCCACCGCTGAACTCAGGGGTAATCCAAAACCCGCTTGATCTGGCTGAGATTCACCTCGATCCACCCCCGATCAATCGCGCCCCAATCGCGAATCCGATAATGCCCGGCATGGTTGCGGGCCCCATCCTCCTGCTCGAACTCACACACAATATCCAGGTCCGCCAGCGCCGCAATCGTGTCCTGCGCGGTGCGCCGGGGCATGCCGGTGACCTCGGTCAGCGCCGGGACGCTGCTGGCCAGCCCACTGTCGATCAGGTACGCCACGTACAGCCGGCGGTAGAAGCTGCTTTTGGTCTTGCTCACATCCATGGTCAGTCGCCTTGTGCGGTCAGGGTTTGCCCTGCAGGTCGCGATACGTGAGGTACACCCGCAGGTCGAATTCCACCTGGTGGTAGCCGGGCATCATGTAGTCGCAGAGTTTGTAGAACGCTTTGTTGTGGTCCGATTCCTTGAAGTGCGCCAGCTCGTGAACCACGATCATGCGCAGGAATTGCGGCGCGGCCTCTTTGAACAGCGAGGCAATGCGGATCTCTTTCTTGGATTTGAGGTTGCCGCCCTGCACCCGCGAAATCGTGGTGTGCAGGCCCAGGGCGCGGTGGGTCAGGTCCAGGCGGTTATCGAACAGCACTTTGTCGATGGCCGGCGCGTTGCGCAGGTGTTCCTGCTTCAAGGCCTGGGCATAGGCGTACAGGGCTTTGTCGCTCTGCACCCCATGGCGGTCGGGGTAACGCTGTTCCAGGTAGGCGCCCAACTGGTCCTTGGCGATCAGTTGGCGCACTTGCTCCTGGAGGGCAGCGGGGTAGGCCTGGAGGTATTTCAGCGCGGTCATTGGGGTCTGCAACAGGATTCGGATGGGCGCCAGTGTAGCGAATTCAGCGCACGCGGGCGCGTGACCAGTCGACCACTTCTTCAGCCATCAGGGGCTGCGCCGCCCACGGCCCCTGGATAAACGGGCAACCCTGGGCCTTGAGCCACTGGGCCTGCTCCTGGGTTTCCACGCCCTCGGCCACCACGACCACCTCAAAATGCCTGCACAGCTCGATAATACTGCGCGCCATCGCCGCGTCCCGCACCGAGCCCGGCAGCCGCGCAACCAATTGCGGATCAAGCTTGAGCGTATCGAAGGCCAGGTCGCGCAAATGCGCCAGGGAACATTGCCCCGAACCGAAGTCATCCAGGGCGATACGCACCCCGATACGGCGCAGCAACTTGAGCTGCTTGGCGGCCTCTTCCAGGTTACTCATCAGGCAGTCCTCGCTGATTTCCACCTCCAACTGGTACCCCTCCAGCCCATAGCGCTCCAGCATCTGCTGCAGTTGGTTCACCAGGTTAGGCATATTGAACTGGCTGCTGCTCAGGCTCACGCTCAGCACCAATTCATCGTCGAACGCGGCTTGCCACGCCTGGCGCTGGGCGGCGATCTGCTGATAGATCCACGCGCTCAGTTGACTGATCAGCCGCGCCTCTTCCAGCAAGGGTAAAAACAGCCCCGGCGGCACATCGCCGACGCTGGGGTGCCGCCAGCGCAACAACACCTCAACGCCGCGCAAACGCCCATCCACCAGCGAAACCTGGGGCTGATAGACCAGGGTGAAATCCTTGTTTTGAATCGCCGTGCGCACGCTGTCTTCAAGCATCAACCGCGAGCGGGCGCGACCGTTCATTTCCTGGTCGTAATAACGATATTGCTGGCGGCCGGCGCGCTTGGCTTCGTACATGGCGATGTCGGCCGCGCGCAGCAACCCACTCAAATCCGAGCCGCAATCCGGGAAGGTGGCAATGCCGATGCTGACGCCGAGCATCACATCCAAACCGTCGACCTGCTGGCACACCGACACTCGCTCGATCAGCTTTTCCGAGATCTTTGCCGCCTGCTCCGGAAACTCCAGCTCCAGCAACGCCGTGAATTCATCGCCGCCCATGCGGCCGATAATGTCGTAGGAGCGCAGACAACCCTGCAATTGCTCCGAGACCCAGCGCAATACACGGTCGCCGGCATCATGGCCCAGGGAATCGTTGACCCGCTTGAAACCGTCAAGGTCCAGGTACAGCAACACCAGGGACTGCTCTGTCCGCTCACTGCGGGATAAGGTGTTTTCCACCGCCTGGTAGAAACCGCGCCGGTTCAACAGCCCGGTCAGCGGGTCGGTCACGGCCTGGAATTCCAGCTGCTGGTGCAGGTGGCGCACTTCGGACATATCCAGCACCGTCACCACCATGGCCTTCTGTTCTGCGGGCAGCGGCGCGCAGGACAACGCCACCGGCACTTGCTGGCCACGGCTGGTGCGCAGGAGCGCATCGTGCAGGCGCCAGGTTTCACCGCGGCGGTAGTCGGCGTACATTTGCGAATCTGGCCATGTGGGCACATGGGGCTTTTGCAGGAAACTCAGGAAGTCCTGGCCTTGCAGTTCCTGGATCGTGGCATTGAGCAGGCGCGAAATCGCCGGGTTGGCGTATTCGATCACGCCCTCTTCACTCACCACCAGGATGCCCTCGGCGGCATTGTCCAATACCGAGGCATTGAACGCCCGGGCGGACTCCAGGTCATGGCTCAGGCGCTGCAAGGCCCGGCGGTTGCGCTGGTGCTCCAGCAACGCCTGGACCTTGGGCTTGAGGATGTGCGGGTCGAAGGGCTTGAACAGGTAGTCGATGGCGCCGCTGGCGTAGCCTTCCAGCACGGCGGCGGGGGATTGGGCGTTGGCACTCAGGAAAATGATCGGGGTCATGCACGTGCGCTGGCTGCCGCGCATCAAGCGAGCGACTTCGAAACCGTCCATGCCGGGCATCATCACATCCAGCAGCACCAGGTCGACCTCATGCTGCAGCAGCAACTCGAGGGCTTCCACCCCGGACGCGGCGGTGATCACCACCCAATCATCACGTTGCAGAAGCGCACGCATGCTGATCAGATTTTCCGGGTAGTCATCGACCACCAGAAGAACCGAACTGCCATCGCCATGAGGTGGAGCGCATTCCATGCTAGGTCTCTTCCTTGGGTCTACTCCGGTCACTTCTGAGAGAAAACCCGGACAAACATTGAGGCCTCACTCTAGCCCCGGATCCTGAAAATCAGAAGTGACGTGGACGCCATCATTGCGCCAAAGTTCAGTCAGCCGACTAACGGTCAACCTCTACAGCCCACGGTTCATGGGAAACATGGCTTTTTGGCATTCCCTTGGCGCCAATAAATTGCCAGCAAGTGTTTAACAACTGGCTGACCACCGCCTATAAAGAACCTGTCAGGCCCCCGGGCCAAAGCCTTCACCCCCTGTAAAAGGCCAATGCCATGATCGACCTCTCCACTTGGAACCTGAGCATTCCGGTCGGCTCGCCCCCCGCGACCATCGACACGCCAAAGCTACTCAGCGGCTTCAACGACCAATACTTCCAGGCCGAAGGCAGCAACGTGCAATTCTGGACCCCCGTCACCGGCACCCGCACCGAAAACGCCGTGTACCCGCGCAGCGAACTGCGCGAAACCTACGCCGACGGCCGCCTGCGCAACTGGACCTACCCCGAAGCCGACAACTTCCTGCGCGCCACCCTGGCGGTCAACCAGGTGCCCTCCAGCGGCAAGATCGTCATCGGCCAGATCCACGCCTACGACAGCCAGAAACCGCTGATCAAGCTCGAATACCAGTTCAAGGAAAAGACCCAGACCGGCAACATCGTCGCCAAGGTGCGCATGCGCCCGGACGAAGATGAAAGCCGCGTGATCATCGTCGCGTCCAATGTGCCGCTGGAGAAAAGCTTCACCTACGTGATCAACCTCAACAAGGCCGGCCTGCTCAGCGTGTACGCCGCTGACAGTGAGTGGAACGAGCGCATTGGTGCGGCGTGGGCCGCCAAGCCCTTGTACTTCAAGGCGGGCGCATATGTGCAGGACAACAGCGGGGACAGCAAGGAAGGCGCGAAGGTGACGTTTGCCAAGTTGGATATTGATCACGAGTGAACGGATCGGCCTCGATTCGAGCAGGCAATGCCCGATAGGCGCAAGACTGATTTCCTGCCAAAAAAAAGCCCGCATCGCTGCGGGCTTCTTTTTTAACGCCTGAGGCTCAATTCACCTTAGCGTTCAACTCACCTTTCAGATAACGCTGGTACATCGCTTCCAACGAGATCGGCTTGATCTTCGAAGCGTTGCCCGCAGTGCCGAAGGCTTCGTAACGAGCGATACACACATCACGCATCGCGGTCACAGTCGCGCCGAAGAACTTGCGCGGGTCGAACTCGCTCGGGTTGGTGGCCATCAGGCGGCGCATCGCGCCGGTGGACGCCAGGCGCAGGTCGGTGTCGATGTTGACCTTGCGCACGCCGTACTTGATACCTTCGACGATTTCTTCAACCGGTACGCCGTAGGTTTCTTTGATGTCGCCGCCGTACTGGTTGATGATCGCCAGCCATTCCTGCGGGACCGAGGAAGAACCGTGCATCACCAGGTGGGTGTTAGGGATGCGCTTGTGGATTTCCTTGATGCGGTCGATGGCCAGTACGTCGCCGGTCGGTGGCTTGGTGAACTTGTAGGCGCCGTGGCTGGTGCCGATAGCGATCGCCAGGGCGTCCACTTGGGTCTTCTTGACGAAGTCGGCGGCTTCTTCCGGGTCGGTCAGCATCTGGCTGTGATCCAGCACGCCTTCGGCGCCGATGCCGTCTTCTTCACCGGCCATGCCGGTTTCCAGGGAGCCCAGGCAACCCAGTTCGCCTTCAACCGAAACGCCGCAGGCGTGGGCCATAGCCACGGTTTGTTGGGTTACGCGTACGTTGTACTCGTAGTCGGTCGGGGTCTTGCCGTCTTCGCCGAGGGAGCCGTCCATCATCACCGAGCTGAAGCCCAGTTGGATGGAACGCTGGCACACGTCAGGGCTGGTGCCGTGGTCCTGGTGCATGCACACCGGGATGTGCGGGAATTCTTCGATCGCGGCGAGGATCAGGTGACGCAGGAACGGGGCACCGGCGTATTTGCGCGCACCGGCCGAAGCCTGGACGATCACTGGGGAGTCGGTCTTGTCAGCGGCTTCCATGATGGCGCGCATCTGCTCAAGGTTGTTGACGTTAAAGGCTGGGACGCCGTAGCCGAACTCGGCTGCGTGGTCCAGCATTTGACGCATGCTGATAAGTGCCATTGTGTTGTCTCTCCCGGTCGAGGGTCGTTAATCGTGCAAGCCTGCCGTAGCAGCGGCTGCTATTCAAGTTATTGCAGGTCAGGCTTTGCATGCCTGGCGTGCTGAATCGTTATTGCTGATGTGGAAGGGGGGCTTGCCCCCGATGACAGTGCCTCAGTCAGCACATGGGGGTGCTGACAAACCGCTATCGGGGGCAAGCCCCCTTCCACATTTGGATCTCATCAAAGTTGAAATCTTATTGGGCCTTGCAGCCCCGCCCGATCAAATCGTCAGTGGCAACCCAGTAAACCAGGCCTTCCTCACCTTTTGTGTGAAACGCCAACTGGTCGTTGCTGTACAGCACGCCCGAAGCCGCCACATCCTGTTTGAGGCGATAAACCTGGTCGGAACCGCCGAGGCGTACATCCACCTCACTGCGGGCCTGGTTGGCGAAGCGCCAGTTGACCTCGGCCTTGCTGTCGCAGGTCCAGGTGGTCCACTTACCTTCCGGCTCTGCCTTGTTGAACATGTTCATGCTGCTGCAACCGGCCAATAGGGCCAGGGCTGCCAGGGCGAAAACGCCTTTCATTGCCAATCCTCGCAGCGGGGCCAAAGGCCGCCGATGCCGTCGGTTAGTTGATCAGACCCGTCAAGGGCAACCCTGTTCCTGACCGTTGGGCGCGGAGTCGTATTTCTCCAGCCGTTCGTTGCCGATGCGCTTGTTGATTACCGGCATGGTCTCGGCTTGCCAGTCAGCCTGATAGCAGCTTTTTTTCTGCTCCGTGGCAGGTTTGCCTGCCGCCGGCGCTGCGCTTGGCGTGCTGCCGCAGCCGGCCAACAGGCCCGCTGCGATCACCATTGCCAACGACTTGATCATGGGAACACTCCTTTTCCGGATCACGAGCCTTAGCCTTTGGCTCGGGTTTCCAGCACTTCAACGGCGGGCAGGACTTTGCCTTCGACGAATTCGAGGAATGCGCCGCCACCGGTAGAAATGTAGGAGATCTGGTCGGCAACGCCATATTTATCGATGGCCGCCAGGGTGTCGCCGCCGCCGGCGATGGAGAATGCCGAGCTGTCTGCGATGGCCTTGGCCAGCACTTTGGTGCCGTTGCCGAACTGGTCGAACTCGAACACGCCGACCGGACCGTTCCACAGGATGGTCTGGGAGGCTTTCAGCAGTTCTGCAAAATTGGCTGCAGTTTGCGGGCCGATGTCCAGGATCATGTCGTCGGCGGCCACGTCGGCGATGAGCTTGACGGTGGCTTCGGCGGTTTCAGCGAACTCCTTGGCAACCACCACGTCCACCGGCAACGGCACGCTGACCTTGGCGGCGATGGCACGGGCGGTGTCGAGCAGGTCCGGCTCGTACAGGGATTTGCCCACCGGGTGGCCTGCTGCCGCCAGGAAGGTATTGGCAATGCCACCGCCAACGATCAACTGGTTGCAGATCTGGCTCAGGCTGTTGAGCACGTCCAACTTGGTGGACACCTTGGAGCCGGCAACGATGGCAGCCATCGGTTGGGCCGGAGCGCCCAGGGCCTTGCCCAATGCCTCCAGTTCAGCCGCCAGCAATGGGCCGGCAGCCGCCACCTTGGCGAACTTGGCCACGCCGTGGGTCGAACCCTCGGCACGGTGGGCGGTGCCGAACGCGTCCATCACGAACACGTCGCACAGGGCGGCGTATTGCTGGGCCAGTTCGTCGCTGTTCTTTTTCTCGCCTTTGTTGAAGCGCACGTTTTCGAACAGCACGATGTCGCCAGGCTTAACGTCGACACCGCCCAGGTAGTCAGCCACCAGCGGCACATCACGGCCCAGGGCCTTGCTCAGGTAGTCGGCTACCGGCTTGAGGCTGTTTTCGGCGGAGAACTCACCTTCGGTCGGGCGACCCAGGTGGGAGCAGACCATCACGGCCGCGCCTTTTTCCAGGGCCAGCTTGATGGTCGGCAGCGAGGCCAGGATTCGCGCATCGCTGGTGACAACACCGTCCTTGACGGGGACGTTGAGGTCTTCGCGAATCAGTACGCGCTTACCTTGCAGATCGAGGTCGGTCATCTTCAACACGGTCATGGGTGGCAGTTCCTGAATTACTGTTGAGGTTGTTTAGAGGCGATATGCAGATAATGTTCCGCAACATCCAGCATTCGGTTGGCAAAGCCCCATTCGTTGTCGAACCAGGCCAGGATGTTCACCAGCCTCGGGCCGGAAACGCGGGTCTGGCTGGCATCGACAATCGCCGAATGCGGGTCATGGTTGAAATCACAACTGGCGTGGGGCAACTCGGTGTAGGCCAGCAAGCCTTTGAGCGGGCCGCTGGTGGCGGCGTCGCGCAGGATCCGGTTGACCTCCGTCGCATCCGTGTCGCTGACGGTTTGCATGGTGATGTCCAGGCAGGACACGTTCACCGTCGGCACCCGTACGGCTTTGGCCTGGATTCGCCCGGCAAGTTCCGGCAGCAGGCGTTCGATGCCGCGCGCCAGACCGGTGGATACCGGAATTACCGATTGGAACGCCGAGCGCGTGCGGCGCAGGTCTTCATGGTGATAGGCGTCGATCACCGGCTGGTCGTTCATCGCCGAGTGGATGGTGGTGATCGACACGTAGTCCAGGCCGATCGCCTGATCCAGCAGGCGCAACAGCGGCACGCTGCAGTTGGTGGTGCAGGAGGCGTTGGACACCAGCAGCTCACTGCCGGTCAGGCAATCCTGGTTGATGCCGTAGACGATGGTGGCATCGACATCCGCCTCGCTGGCCATCGGCTGGGAAAACAGCACACGCGGTGCGCCGGCGTCGAGGAAACGCTGGCCATCGGCACGGGTGTGATAGGCACCGGAGCATTCCAACACCAGGTCGACGCCCAGCGCCGCCCAGTCGATGCCCTCGGGTGTGGCGCTGCGCAACACTTTCACGCAGTCGCCGTTGATATGCAGACAATCGCCTTCGACCCGCACTTCGCCGGGAAAGCGGCCGTGGGTGGAATCAAAGCGTGTCAGGTATTCGATGCTGGCCATGTCGGCCAGGTCGTTGATCGCGACAATTTCAAACCCGGCTGCCGCCCCTCGCTCGAACAGAGCACGCAAGACGCAACGACCAATGCGGCCGTAGCCGTTGAGTGCAACTTTGTAGGGACGCGGTTGGGGCATGGGGTTCTCGATCAAGGTTAGTTCGGTGTTGAATGTTCTGACGCTATCGCGGGCAAGCCCGCTCCCACATCAGACCGCGATCCAAATGTGGGAGCGGGCTTGCCCGCGATAGCGCCAGTACAGACAACGCAGACTGACTTAGTCTTCCAGCAGCTCTTCAGCCTGACCCAGGATGTTTTCCAGGGTGAAACCGAACTCTTCGAACAACGCTGGCGCCGGCGCCGACTCACCGTAGGTGGTCATGCCGATCACGCGGCCTTCCAGGCCCACGTACTTGTACCAGTAGTCGGCGTGCGCCGCTTCGATGGCGATACGCGCGCTGACCTGCAACGGCAGCACCGATTGCTTGTAGCCGGCGTCCTGGGCCTCGAACACGCTGGTGCACGGCATGGACACAACGCGCACGTTACGGCCTTGGGCAGTCAGCTTGTCGTACGCCTGAACGGTCAGGCCCACTTCGGAACCGGTGGAGATCAAAATCAGCTCCGGCTCGCCGATGCAGTCCTTGAGCACGTAGCCGCCACGGCTGATGTCGGCGATCTGCGCGTCGGTACGCACCTGGTGTTGCAGGTTCTGACGGGAGAAGATCAGCGCCGAAGGGCCGTCCTTGCGCTCGATCGCGTGCTTCCAGGCCACCGCGGATTCCACCGCGTCGGCTGGGCGCCAGCAATCCAGGTTCGGCGTGGTACGCAGGCTGGTCAGTTGTTCGACCGGCTGGTGCGTCGGGCCGTCTTCGCCGAGGCCGATGGAGTCATGGGTGTACACATGGATCACGCGCTTCTTCATCAGCGCAGCCATACGTACGGCATTGCGCGCGTACTCCATGAACATCAGGAAGGTCGCGCCGTAAGGCACCAGGCCGCCGTGCAGGGACACGCCGTTCATGATGGCGCTCATGCCGAATTCGCGCACGCCGTAGTACATGTAGTTGCCGCTGGCGTCTTCGGCCGAGACACCTTTGCAGCCTTTCCACAGGGTCAGGTTGGAACCGGCCAGGTCGGCCGAACCACCGAGGAACTCAGGCAGCAGCGGGCCAAAGGCGTTCAGGGTGTTCTGGCTGGCTTTACGGCTGGCGATGGTCTCGCCCTTGGCCGCGACTTCGGCAATGTAGGCCGAGGCTTTTTCCGCGAAGTCGGCAGGCAGGTCACCGGCCAGGCGACGCACCAGTTCATTGGCCAGCTCAGGGAATTCGGCGGAGTAGGCAGCGAAACGCTGATCCCACTCGGCTTCGGTGGCCAGGCCTTTTTCCTTGGCATCCCATTCGGCGTAGATGTCGGCCGGGATTTCGAACGGGCCGTGGTTCCACTTCAGCGCTTCGCGGGTCAGGGCGATCTCAGCGTCACCCAATGGGGCGCCGTGGCAGTCTTCCTTGCCTTGCTTGTTCGGCGAGCCGAAGCCGATGGTGGTCTTGCAGCAGATCAGGGTCGGCTGCGCGCTCTTGCGGGCGGTGTCGATGGCAGTCTTGATCTCTTCCGGATCGTGGCCGTCGACATTGCGGATTACCTGCCAGTTGTAGGCTTCGAAACGCTTGGGGGTGTCATCGGTGAACCAGCCTTCGACTTCGCCGTCGATGGAGATACCGTTGTCATCGTAGAAGGCGATCAGCTTGCCCAGGCCCAGGGTACCGGCCAGGGACGCGACTTCGTGGGAAATGCCTTCCATCATGCAGCCATCACCCAGGAACACATAGGTGTGGTGATCGACGATGTCGTGGCCAGGGCGGTTGAACTGCGCGCCCAGGACTTTTTCAGCCAGCGCGAAGCCTACGGCGTTGGCCAGGCCTTGGCCTAGGGGACCGGTGGTGGTCTCGACGCCTGGGGTGTAGCCGAATTCAGGGTGACCCGGGGTGCGGCTGTGCAACTGGCGGAAGCTCTTGAGGTCATCGATGGTGACGTCGTAGCCGGTCAGGTGCAGCAGCGAGTAGATCAGCATCGAGCCGTGGCCGTTGGACAGCACGAAGCGGTCACGGTCGGCGAACGACGGGTTGCTCGGGTTGTGCTTCAGGTAATCACGCCAAAGTACCTCGGCGATATCCGCCATGCCCATCGGGGCACCGGGATGGCCGCTGTTGGCTTTTTGCACGGCATCCATGCTGAGGGCACGAATGGCGTTGGCACGCTCACGACGGCTGGGCATCGCTGTTCTCCTGAGGATTTTGAAGAGTGAATGATTAAAAGAAACGGAAAAAAGGATCGGCATTTTCCCTCAGCCACCGCCTGCGGGCAATGACAGATAGTCACTTGCAGGTGTTTTTCCTGTGCTTTGGGCGGCAATCGCTTGCAGAAACCTTTAACCGCTTCGTCTAAAGGTTATAGCGGCTGCTTATAACCGCCACTTATCGACCAATATCAAAACTTTTTGATATTGGCCTTGCGGGGATACTCACCCGTCACTAGACTGCTGGCCTTATGAACCTACCCGTGCCCACCCTGCGTCCTGACGACGGCGAAGAGCTGGCAGCCTTGTGCAAGGCCGCTGGCGACCCATTGCGTCTGAACGTATTGCGCGCACTGACCAACGATTCATTCGGCGTGCTGGAACTGGCACAGATCTTCGCCATCGGCCAGTCGGGCATGAGCCACCATCTGAAGGTGCTGGCCCAGGCCGACCTGGTCGCCACCCGCCGCGAAGGCAATGCGATTTTCTACCGCCGCGCCCTGCCCCACGCCGACCTGCTCGGCGGCAAGTTGCACGCGGCCCTGCTTGAGGAAGTGGACAGCCTGAGCCTGCCCCATGACGTGCAGTCACGCATCGGCCAGGTCCATGGGCAACGTGCCGCCGCGAGCCAGGACTTTTTTGCACGGGTTGCCGAAAAATTTCGCGCCCAGCAGGACTTGATCGCAGGCCTGGCCCAATACCGCGACAGCGTACTGGCGCTGCTGGACAAGCTGAGCTTCAGTGAAGAAGCGACGGCGCTGGAAGTCGGGCCTGGAGATGGCGGCTTCCTGCCGGAACTGGCCCGCCGCTTTCGGCAGGTCACGGCGCTGGACAACAGCCCGGCGATGCTCGAACTGGCACGCCAGCTCTGTGAGCGCGAGGCATTGGGCAATGTCAGCCTGCAGTTGGCTGACGCCCTGAGCAGCACAACGATCAAGGCCGACTGCGTGGTGCTGAACATGGTCTTGCACCATTTCGCCGCCCCCGCCGACGCTTTAAAGCAAATGGCCGGGTTGCTGCACCCCGGCGGTAGCCTGTTGGTTACGGATTTATGCAGCCACAACCAGAATTGGGCCAGGGAGGCCTGCGGTGATCTCTGGTTGGGTTTTGAACAGGACGATCTGGCCCGTTGGGCCACCGCTGCGGGACTCGTTCCCGGGGAAAGCCTCTATGTAGGTTTACGTAATGGTTTCCAGATCCAGGTCCGCCACTTTCAGCGACCGACTGGCGACACTCACCATCGGTAAATATCAGGAAAACATCGAGATGAGCGAATACTCCCTTTTCACCTCCGAGTCCGTGTCTGAAGGGCATCCGGACAAAATCGCCGACCAGATTTCTGATGCGGTGCTGGACGCCATCATCGCTGAAGACAAGTTCGCCCGTGTGGCGTGCGAGACCCTGGTGAAAACCGGTGTAGCGATCATCGCCGGCGAAGTGACCACTACCGCCTGGGTTGACCTGGAGCAGATCGTTCGTGACGTGATCACCGACATCGGCTACAACAGCTCCGACGTCGGTTTCGACGGTGCGACCTGCGGCGTGATGAACATCATCGGCAAGCAGTCGCCCGACATCAACCAGGGCGTCGACCGTGCCAAGCCGGAAGACCAGGGCGCCGGCGACCAGGGCCTGATGTTCGGCTACGCCAGCAACGAAACCGAGGTGCTGATGCCGGCACCGATCACCTTCTCGCACCAGCTCGTGCAACGCCAGGCCGAAGCGCGTAAATCCGGCGTGCTGCCTTGGCTGCGCCCGGACGCAAAGTCCCAGGTGACCTGCCGCTACGAAGGCGGCAAGGTGGTCGGCATTGACGCCGTCGTACTGTCGACCCAGCACAACCCGGACGTTTCCTACGCCGACCTGCGCGAAGGCGTGATGGAGCTGATCGTCAAGCACGTGCTGCCGGCCGAACTGCTGAGCAAGGACACCCAGTTCCACATCAACCCGACCGGCCAGTTCATCATTGGCGGCCCGGTCGGTGACTGCGGCCTGACCGGTCGCAAGATCATCGTCGACAGCTACGGCGGCATGGCCCGTCACGGCGGTGGCGCGTTCTCCGGCAAGGATCCATCCAAGGTTGACCGCTCCGCTGCCTACGCCGGTCGCTACGTGGCCAAGAACATCGTTGCTGCCGGCCTCGCCGAGCGTTGCGAGATTCAGGTGTCCTACGCCATCGGCGTGGCCCAGCCTACGTCGATCTCGCTGAATACCTTCGGCACCGGCAAGATCAGCGATGACAAGATCGTCAAGCTGGTGCGCGAGATCTTCGACCTGCGCCCTTACGCGATCACCACCATGCTCGACCTGCTGCACCCGATGTACCAGGAAACCGCAGCCTACGGCCACTTCGGTCGTACCCCTGCGCAGAAGACCGTCGGCGACGACACCTTCACCACCTTTACCTGGGAAAAAACCGACCGCGCCAACGACCTGCGCACTGCCGCCGGCCTGTAATCGCACACGGTACATAAAGCCTCGCCGGGTTTGCCCGGCGGGGCTTTTTATTGCCTGCGGGAGCGCCTTCACATTTTTTGGATCCAAAGCTTGCAGGCACAATAATGGCCCTCTAGAATCCGCGCCCTCTCGGGCCTTCACCTTATTTTGGATATTGCCCTGCACCCGCCCGGGATTCATAAGTGCGCAGGCAATCGAACATTGAGGTTTTTCATGCGCATCTCCACGCTCGCCCCTGCCGCCCTTCTGCTCAGCCTGTTCGCCCTGCCGGCCCACGCCGCCGACCTGAGCGCACTGAGTGGCGCCCTGGGCTCCCAGCTGGGTGTCGGCAATTCCGGCGACTGCCAAAAGCAATCCGCAGACCTGCAAACCAAGATCGATGCGGCCGAAGCCAGCAAAGACAGCTTGAAAGTGAAGGCCTTCAAAGCAGCGCAGGACCAGATCAACAAAGGTTGTGACAAACTCTCCGAAGCCCAGGCCAAAGCCGACGCCAAGCAGCAAACCCAGGAAGCCAAGGCTGATAAGCCTGATGCCGTGAAAGCGCTGGGCGGCCTGTTCAAGTAAGCCGAAACACCCGGTAAAAAGCCCCGCAGCGTCGGGGCTTTTTTGTAGGTGAACGGATCATTTAGGCTGGGCGCCCCTTCCGAGCAAGGATGCTCATGATGCGTTTACTGATTGTTCTGCTACTCAGCGCTCTACCCTTTTCGGCCTGGGCTGAAAACTGCCCTGATGATGCCCGGGCCCAGGTCGACACCCTGGCCGAACAAATCCGCCTGTGGGACGACAGTTACCACCGCCTCGGCCAATCCCCCGTCAGTGATGAACTCTACGACCAGGCTCGCCAGCGCCTGGCCCACTGGCGCCAGTGCGTCCCCAACCCCACCGCGCCTGATGATCCGCTGGCCAGTTCACGGGGCACCTTGCCGCACCCGGTCGCCCATACCGGCCTGGAAAAGCGCCTGGATGAGCAAGCCGTGGGCGCCTGGCTGGGCACGCGCCGGGATGTATGGATCCAACCCAAGGTGGACGGCGTTGCGGTGACCCTGGTGTACCGCCAGGGGCGGTTGAAACAGCTGATCAGCCGTGGCGATGGCAAGCTGGGCCAGGACTGGTCGGCCTCCGCGCGCAAGATCCCCGGCATTGTCCAGCAACTGCCGGAACCCATCGACCTGGTGCTGCAAGGCGAACTTTATTGGCGCCTCGACGAGCATGTGCAATCGGCACGCGGCGGGCTCAACGCGCGCAGCAAGGTGGCCGGGATGATGAACCGTCGGCAGTTGAGCGACACCGACGCCGCCGGCATCGGCCTGTTTGTCTGGGCCTGGCCGAATGGCCCCGCAGCCTTTACCGAACGCCTGGCCACCCTGGCACGCTGGGGTTTCACCGACAGCCAGCGCTACAGCCAGCCCGTCCAGGACATCATCGAAGCAGCACATTGGCGCACCTATTGGTACAACCACCCCCTGCCCTTTGCCAGTGACGGCGTGGTGCTGCACCAGGCGCAGCGCGCACCCGCTGAGCGCTGGCAGGCCAGTGCGCCTTATTGGGCGGTCGCCTGGAAGTACCCCGCCTCCCAAGCCCTGGCCCTGGTACGCCAGGTGCAATTCAAGATCGGCCGCACCGGACGCATCACCCCCATTCTGGAACTGGAGCCGGTGCGCCTGGACGACCGCCGGATCAGCCGGGTCAGCGCCGGCTCCTTGAAGCGCTGGCAGGCCCTGGATATTCGCCCGGGCGACCAGGTGTCCATCAGCCTGGCTGGCCAAGTGATCCCTCGGCTGGACCAGGTGATCCTGCGCAATACCACCAGGGTCGACCTGCCAGTGCCCGACCCTCGGGACTTTCACGCCTTGAGTTGCTGGCAGCTGGACCCCGGCTGCGAAGAACAGCTGCTCGCACGCCTTACCTGGCTGAGCGGCAACCAGGGCCTGGCATTGCCGCACATAGGCCGCGAGACGTGGAACATATTGATCCAGGCCGGTCTAATCGCAGGCTTTCTCGATTGGTTAACCCTGGATGCGGCAGAGCTTGCTAACATTGATGGCTTCGGTGAGCGCAGCCGCACGCGGCTGCTCGACAGCCTTCACAGCGCTCGGCAACGCCCCTTCGTACAATGGCTCAAGGCCTTGGGTGTACCGCCTGCGGCACGCGGTAACCTGGAGGGCAACTGGCAGACGCTGGTCGCCAGAGACACACAGGCCTGGCTGGCCATCGATGGCATCGGCCCGGGTCGCGCGGCGCAACTGAGCGCTTTTTTTCGCGACCCACACGTACAGACATTGGCTGAAACATTACGTGTGGCCGGAATAGACGGGTTTTGAACCAGACCCAGCCACCTTTAAATCACAGCAGAATTCACCCTGCTATTTGCGACCCCGGAGCTCCACATGAAATTCCTCGCCCCTTTTGCCCTGTTGACCGTCGCAAGCTTCATGGCCACGCCACTGCTCGCCGCCGAAGAAGCCACTCCACTCACCGGCTGTGCCGCCAAGCGCCAGGCCATCAGCACCCAGCTCGAACAGGCCAAGGCCCACGGCAACAGCGACCAGCAAGCCGGCCTGGAAAAAGCCCTGAGCGAAGTCACCGCCAACTGCACGGATGCCGCCTTGAGGAAGGAGCGCGAAAACAAGGTACTCGACGCCAAGCACGAGGTCAGCCGCCGTCAGGCCGACCTCGACAAGGCGATGAAAAAAGGCGACGCGGACAAGATCAACAAGCGTAAGGACAAACTCGCCGAGTCACGCAAGGAACTGCAGGACGCCGTGGAAGAACTCGACCAGTAAAACCGGTCAGTGGTCGCGAAATTGTTTATGGCAGGCACTGCAGGCATCTTCGACTTTCTGTACGGCAGGCGTAAGGTTGCTGGCCTTGTAGGGCTGCACCTGGCTGGCGATCACCAACTCACCGGTGGCCGCTTCCAGATCGCGGGCCAGTTGCTGGAACTGCGCCTGTTTTTGCCACACGTCGTCCTTGGCGCTGGTGTGATCCTCCTCGCGCACACTCGGAAAGTGTTTCCACGGTTCATGGGACAGCGCATCGAGCTTGACCGCGCCCTCGGCGAATTTCGCGCCATCGAAGGCAATGCGCCCGCGCAACATGCCGCCCAGGTCTTCAGCGGTCTTGAGCATTTGCTTGAAGATCGCCTTGCGCTGGCCCAGGGGCGAATTCGGATCGACGCCGCCGCAGGCGGACAGTGCCAGGCAGGCCAACAGCACAAGCGTCATTTTTTTAAAAGTCATGGCGGCTCAGGGTCACGGGAAACGGCGGCCAGTATCCTCGCCCTGCCCGTAAAGACCAATAGCCCTATTAATAATAAGGGTTGTCCACAGGCGCTAAGGCGCGGGCAATCGCTTCAGGAACCGTTTGTATGAATCTCACATTGAAACACTTGAGCCGCCGTCTGGCATGGGCTCTGCCGATGATTGCACTGCTGGCAGGCTGTGACGCGGGCAAGGACAGCGGTAAAGACACAGCTAAAGAAGAAGCTGCCAAGCCCCACGCCGTCGCCACCTATGTAAGCGCTCCCTGGGAGGCGTTGCCCGCCGTGTCCGACAGCGACCTGCTGGCCGGCTTCGAATCCTGGCTCAGCGCCTGCCAACGCCTCAAGGCCGACCCTATATGGGGGGCCACCTGCGCAGCAGCGGGTCCCGTGCCAGCCGATGCCGTGGCGGTGCGCGGTTTTCTCAAGGAGCGCCTGGACGTGTTCGGCCTGCGTTCGGCCGACAACACCCCCAACGGCTTGATCACCGGCTACTACGAGCCGGTCTACCCCGGCAGCCTGACCAGGACCGCCGCCGCCCATGTTCCCGTGTATGGCGTACCGGATGACCTGATCATCGTCAATCTGGAAAGCATCTACCCGGAACTCAAGGGCAAACGCCTGCGCGGCCGCCTCGAAGGGCGCGTGCTCAAGCCCTATGACGATGCCAGCGCCATCAACGGCCAGGGCTCCACCGCCAAGCCGATTGCCTGGCTGACCAACCCGATGGACCTGCAATTCCTGCAGATCCAGGGCTCGGGGCGCATTCAACTCAAGGGCGGTCGCCAGCTACGCGTCGGTTACGGCGACCAGAACGGCTACCCCTATCGCCCTATCGGCCGTTGGCTGGTGGAGCAAGGCGAACTGAAGAAAGAAGACGTGACCATGGGCGCCATCAGCGCTTGGGCCAAGGCGCACCCGGAGCGCATCCCGGAACTGCTGGCCAGCAATCCCAGCTACGTATTCTTCAGCGCTCGCCCCGACAGTAATGAAGGCCCGCGCGGTTCGCTGAATGTGCCGTTGACCGCCGGCTACAGCGTAGCGGTGGATCGCAAGGTGATTCCGTTGGGCAGCCTGTTGTGGCTGTCGACTACCAAGCCCGACGGCTCGCCATTGGCACGCCCGGTCGCCGCGCAGGACACCGGCGGTGCAATCACCGGAGAAGTGCGCGCGGATTTGTTCTGGGGCACGGGTGACGCTGCCGGAGAGCTGGCGGGAAATATGAAGCAGCAAGGGCAGATCTGGATGCTGTGGCCCAAGGGCGCGGCGTTGCCGCAGGTGCCGGAGACGCTCTAGTTCAAATGTGGGAGGGGTGCCCCCCACAACTGGATCTGCGTCACAAGTCAGATCGACACGAAGAAGAAGCTCGCAATCAACGCCATGCCCACCGCCCACACCAGCGAGCGCAGTATCGCCCAGTCGGCCAGGTAGCAAATGATGTACAGCAGGCGGCTGGTGATAAACAGCACCGCCAGCACATTGATGGTCACCAGTTCGGCCGTGCCGGCCAGGTGGGCGATAATCACCGCGGCGGCAAAGGCGGGGGTGACTTCAAAGCTGTTGAGCTGCGCACTGTGGGCGCGCTTGGCAACCCCTTCAAGGGTATCCAGGAAAGCACGCGGGTCGTGGTTCTGCCGCGGCCCGAACTTGCCGCCACTGAACTTGGCCACGCCCGTGCACAGGTAAGGCAGGAAAATCGCGATCAACACACACCAGAAAGCAGCCGTCATCACTCAGTCCTTTTGTCGTTTTATGCAGCGATTAGAGTTCTAGCACTAAAAACCCAATGTCGCACCTAACCGCTATGAGCCGCGCGACACCGAAAGGTTCTACCGCACTTTCACCCAAGACGTTGCAACCTCACGCCGCCACTGCGGTCCATCCCCCATTAACAACCCACCCCCACCTTCCAAGGACCCCGGATGCTTGAACTTGTCGCCGCCTTTATTTGCCTCACAACTCTGCTCACCTATGTGAACTTCCGCTTTATCGGCCTGCCGCCCACCATCGGCGTGATGGTCACGGCCCTGCTGTTCTCCCTGATCCTGCAAGGCCTGAGCGTGCTCGGCTACCCAGGCCTTGAGGAGCGCATCCAGCAATTGATCGGCCAGATCGACTTCGGCGACCTGCTGATGAACTGGATGCTGTCGTTCCTGCTGTTCGCCGGCGCCTTGCACGTCAACTTGAACGACCTGCGCAGCTACCGCTGGCCCATCGGCCTGCTGGCCACCTTCGGCGTATTGATCGCCACCGTGGTGATCGGCAGCCTGGCGTATTACATCTTCGCCCTGTTTGGCTGGCACGTGAGCTTCCTTTACTGCCTGTTGTTCGGCGCACTGATCTCGCCCACCGACCCCATTGCGGTACTGGGCGTGCTGCGAACCGCCAATGCGTCGAAACCGCTGAAGACCACGATTGTGGGCGAGAGCCTGTTCAACGACGGCACGGCAGTGGTGGTGTTTACCGTATTGCTGGGCATCGCGCAGTTGGGCGAGACGCCTACCGTGGGCGCCACGGCCTTGCTGTTCGCCCATGAGGCAATTGGCGGCGTGGTCTTCGGCGGGCTCATCGGCTACCTGGTGTACCTGATGATCAAGAGCATCGAACAGCACCAGATCGAAGTGATGCTGACCCTCGCCCTGGTCATCGGCGGCTCGGCGATGGCCACCGAACTGCACGTCTCCGCACCGATCGCGATGGTGGTGGCCGGGCTGATCATCGGCAACCTGGGGCGCAAGCTGGCGATGAACGACATGACCCGGCGCTACCTGGACGGCTTCTGGGAACTGCTGGACGACATGCTTAACGCGCTGCTGTTCGCGCTGATCGGCATGGAGCTGCTGCTGTTGCCGTTCAACTGGCTGCACGTGTTCGCGGCCAGTTTGCTGGCGGTGGCGATCCTGCTGTCGCGCCTGCTGACCGTGGCCCCGGCGATCCTGTTGCTGCGCCGCTGGCGCACAGTGCCGCGCGGCACCATCCGTATCCTGACCTGGGGCGGCCTGCGCGGCGGGGTCTCGGTGGCACTGGCGCTGGCCCTGCCACTGGGCCCGGAGCGCGATCTGCTGCTGAGCATCACCTACATCGTGGTGCTGTCGTCGATCCTGTTGCAGGGGCTGAGCATCGGCAAGCTGGTCAAGCGCGTGACCCAGGGCGAACCCCAGGCCGCACCTGACGTTCACTGATCCTTGTTGATCCGCTGCGGATGCCTCGGGTCCGCAGCGTGCTTGCCCGGCAAGCTACTCTCGCTGCGAATCTGCGCATGACTGATCAACGCAAAGATAAAGCTGCCACCGATGATATTGCCGGCCAGGGTTGGGCCAGCAAATACCAGCCAGAAATCCTTCCACGGCAACTCGCCGGCAAACACCAGGTATGACACTTCCGCCGAACCCACCACGATATGGGTGAAATCCCCCAGGGCCATCAGGTAGGTGATCAGAATGATGATCCACATCTTGGCGCTTTCCATCGACGGGATCATCCACACCATGGTCGCGATCATCCAACCGGAGACGATGCCCTTGGCAAACATCTGGCCGGCGTCGTTTTCCATGATCTTGCGCCCGATTTCGAGGAAGGCCAGGTCGGTCTTGGTGTCGAAGATCGGCAGGTGCAGCATCACGTAGGCCACCAGCAGCGTGCCGCAGAGGTTGCCCACCAGCACCACCGACCACAACCGCAACAGGCGTCCGGCATTAGCCAGGGTCGGCTTGCTCATCACCGGCAGCACGGCGGTCAGGGTGTTTTCAGTGAACAGTTGCTGGCGCGCCAGGATCACCGCGAGAAAGCCTGCGCAGTAGCCGAAGCTGGCGATCACCTTGAAGGCCTCTCCGTCCGGAAGGCGTGAATTGAGCAGCCCCATGGCCATCAATGACAGGCCCATGGTCAGGCCGGCCGCAAGTGCCGACCACCACAAGGCGGCGACGCTTCGCTCCAGCTCCTGATCGCCCTGGGTGCGGATAATTTCATGCAGCACCGCCGCGCGGGGCGGCTGGTTCTTGTCGACGTCCTGCTGCTCTTCCTGGGACAGGTTGGGGGTCTTGCCGTCTTCTTGCGTGGCCATGGTGATACCTGAACGGGGGGCGATGTTCAGGTACGACCTATGGTTGATCAAGAGCGTTCACTGGCCCGGCGCAGGTTTACTCGCTGATGCCGTCGTCCTGGAACTGATCCTTGACGTACTTGATCTCGGTACGACCATGCGGTGCCGGCAAACCGTCTTCGCCGAGGTTGACGAAGACCATCTTCTCTACAGTCAGGATGCTTTTGCGGGTGATCTTGTTACGCACTTCACAGGTGAGGGTGATGGAGGTGCGGCCAAACTCGGTAGCAGTGATCCCGAGTTCGATGATGTCGCCCTGGCGCGAGGCGCTGACAAAGTTGATTTCGGAGATGTACTTGGTCACAACACGCTGGTTGCCCAGTTGGACGATGGCGTAGATGGCTGCTTCTTCGTCGATCCAACGCAGCAGGCTACCGCCGAACAGGGTGCCGTTGGGGTTGAGGTCTTCAGGTTTTACCCATTTGCGGGTGTGGAAGTTCATGGTCACTCCAAAGCGTCTTGCCGAATGATGGGCAACATCATGGCAGAGCCTGCCCCCAAGCTCTATGCGCCATTGCCTATCAACCCCATGTGCGATCTTCATATGGCCGACAGAAAGGCTTGGGAAGTGCCGCGTACACGGCTATAATCGCCCCCGCTTCAAAACGGTCATCTTCAGTTGATACCGTTTCTCCCGCCACCTGTCCGAGGGGCGCTGCAGCAGGTTCAACCTGTCAGGCTCGGATGGGGCGTTGTCCGGCCTGGTTGCCCTGGCCTGATACTAAACGCACAACGGCGCCCATTCGCACACTACGAATGGAGGCTCTTCATGAGCGCTGTAATTACGCCTGCAGATTTCAACGACTACAAAGTCGCCGACATGTCCCTCGCTGCCTGGGGCCGTCGCGAAACCTTTATCGCCGAATCCGAAATGCCAGCCCTGATGGGCCTGCGTCGCAAGTATGCCGCCGAGCAACCGCTCAAGGGCGCGAAGATCCTCGGCTGCATCCACATGACCATCCAGACTGCCGTGCTGATCGAAACCCTGGTTGCCCTGGGTGCCGAAGTGCGTTGGTCGTCCTGCAACATCTTCTCGACGCAAGACCAGGCCGCTGCCGCCATCGCCGCTGCCGGTATCCCGGTATTCGCCTGGAAAGGCGAGACCGAAGAAGAGTACGAGTGGTGCCTGGAGCAAACCATCCTTAAAGATGGCGCGCCTTGGGATGCCAACATGATCCTCGACGACGGCGGCGACCTGACCGAGCTGCTGCACAAGAAGTACCCGCAGATCCTCGACCGCGTCCACGGCGTGACCGAAGAAACCACCACCGGCGTACACCGCCTGCTGGACATGCTGGCCAAGGGCGAGCTGAAAATCCCGGCCATCAACGTCAACGACTCGGTGACCAAGAGCAAGAACGACAACAAGTACGGCTGCCGTCACAGCCTGAACGATGCCATCAAGCGCGGCACCGACCACCTGCTGTCGGGCAAGCAAGCCCTGGTGATCGGCTACGGTGACGTGGGCAAGGGTTCGTCCCAGTCCCTGCGCCAGGAAGGCATGATCGTTAAAGTCTCCGAAGTCGACCCGATCTGCGCCATGCAAGCCTGCATGGACGGTTTCGAAGTGGTTTCGCCGTTCATCGATGGCGTCAATGACGGCACCGAAGCCAGCATCGACAAGGCCCTGCTGGGCAAGATCGACCTGATCGTGACCACCACCGGTAACGTCAACGTCTGCGATGCCAACATGCTCAAGGCCCTGAAGAAGCGCGCCGTGGTGTGCAACATCGGTCACTTCGACAACGAGATCGACACCGCTTTCATGCGCAAGAACTGGGCGTGGGAAGAAGTGAAGCCGCAGGTACACAAGGTTCACCGTACCGGCGCTGGCGATTTCGACCCACAGAACGACGACTACCTGATCCTGCTGGCTGAAGGCCGCCTGGTTAACCTGGGCAACGCCACCGGCCACCCAAGCCGCATCATGGACGGCTCGTTCGCCAACCAGGTACTGGCCCAGATCTTCCTGTTCGGCCAGAAATACGCCGACCTGTCGCCAGCCCAGAAAGCCGAGCGCCTGACCGTGGAAGTACTGCCGAAGAAACTCGACGAAGAAGTGGCCCTGGAAATGGTCCGCGGCTTCGGCGGCGTGGTGACTCAGCTGACCAAGACCCAGGCCGACTACATCGGCGTGACCGTCGAAGGTCCGTTCAAGCCGCACGCTTACCGCTACTGATCGGCTTGGCTGCCCGCCCCTTCAGGGGCGGGTTCGCCTTACAGGCTTTCGAGTTCCCAAGGGTATGACCATGTCCCAAGACCGTCGCTACAGCTTCGAGTTCTTCCCCACCAAGACCGATGCTGGGCATGAAAAACTAATGGCGACTGCCAAGCAGTTGGCCACTTACCACCCCGATTTCTTCTCCTGCACCTACGGCGCCGGCGGCTCGACCCGCGATCGTACGATCAACACCGTGTTGCAGCTTGAAAGCGAAGTCAACATTCCCGCCGCTCCGCATTTGTCCTGCGTGGGCGACAGCAAGGCCGACCTGCGCGGCCTGCTCACTCAATACAAGGCCGCCGGCATCAAGCGCATCGTTGCCCTGCGTGGCGACTTGCCGTCCGGCATGGGCATGGCCAGCGGTGAGCTGCGCTACGCCAATGACCTGGTGAGCTTCATTCGTGAAGAAAGCGGCGATCACTTCCATATCGAAGTGGCCGCTTACCCGGAGATGCACCCCCAGGCGCGCAATTTCGAAGACGATCTGCAGAATTTCGTACGCAAGGCCAACGCCGGCGCCGACAGCGCGATCACCCAGTACTTCTTCAACGCCGACAGCTACTTCTACTTCGTCGAGCGTGTACGCGCCATGGGCGTGAACATCCCGATCGTGCCGGGCATCATGCCAATCACCAACTACAGCAAGCTGGCGCGCTTCTCCGACGCCTGCGGTGCTGAGATCCCACGTTGGGTGCGCAAGCAACTGGAAGCCTATGGCGACGACGTCAAGAGCATCCAGGCGTTCGGCGAACAGGTGATCAGCAATATGTGTGAAGAATTGTTGCAAGGTGGCGCACCAGGCCTGCACTTCTATACCCTGAACCAGGCTGAACCCAGCCTCGCGATCTGGAACAACCTTAAACTGCCACGTTAGGCCGGTTTAATCGCTGTACCCGGCCCTCGTTATTACGGGGGTTTTTTTCGTCTATATATTCCCGGAAAGGAAGCCTGCAGTACATGAATACAGCGTCCCCGACTCCCCGCCCGCAGCTGGTGTACCTGGTATTCGGCGCCGAGACCTATCATCAGGAAGCCGTATTCAGCATCGCCAGCGCCCTGGCCCACCTGGGCGGTCCCCAGGACATGCCATTGGACATCCAGGTGTTCAGCGACAATCCGGCCCCCTATCGCGGCTTGCCGGTACAGGTTCACACCCTGGACGACGCCACGCGCAAACGCTGGAGCGAGCCCCACGGCTACCATTTCCGCACCAAGCACGTGCTGTTGCGCCAGGTGCTGGAAACAGCGGAACGGGCGCTGTTGATCGACACCGACACCTTTTTCCACGACTCACCCATGGCGCTGTTCGAGCGCGTCGCGCCCGGTACCGTGCTGTGCAATGCCTTCCACGCCAAATACGGCGACAACCGCGAAAGCGTGCTGTATGAAGCCCTGGCCAGGCACCTTGAAGACAAAGGCCTGGCCGACGACGACATGTGGCTGCTCAACTCCGGCGTCATGGGCCTGACCCGGCAAGATGCGCACATACTTGATCGCTCGATCGAGTTGATGGACGAGCTGTTCCCGATGGCCCACGGTGCCTACACCCTGGAAGAGTTCTGCCTGTCGGTGGCCGCTTACCGTACGCTCAATGTGCGCCAGTGCCCCGACCTGATCCACCACTACTGGAGCCGCAAGCAGTTGTTCCGGGCCAAGGTCAAGGCGTGGGTCACCAAGCACGCCGCGGACCCCATCTGCGCCCAGGCCCTGGCCGACACCCGCAATGTGTCTGCCCACCTGCCCCGCCCGCCGCGATTGCAACGCTTGATGTACAAGCTGATCACCCTGGCCTTGCCCAAACGCAAGCAGCAGTTCATCCGCGAAATTCTCTACGGCTGCTACGAGCACGAAAATGAATTCGACCAGGCGTGTGGCCCGGTTTGGTGGGACAAGGCTTTGCAGAATCAGGAAGAGCGGCAAAAAAGCCCGGTCGATGCGCACCAGCTCGAACATTGGTTCGCCAACCCAGTGGTGCGCCTGATTCTGGGCGAGCGACGTGCAGCCATCTATGAACACCTGATGACCTCACCGACAAAATAGCGTCGCCCGCAGATGGATGTGCCAGCGCTTCTCTTTAGCGCACGGGCGTCGTAACCTCGGGGCATGCCCGTCACTCTGAAGCTGTTGACCGTTGCGCTTTTTACTTGCTTGAGCCTCGCCGCTTATGGCGAGAAATTGCGCATTGTCACCGAGCCCTGGGCGCCTTATGTGTACGAAGAGCACGGCGCCATGCACGGGCTGGACTACGAAACCACGGTGATCGTGTTCCAGCGCCTGGGGGTCGAGGTGCAATGGCAGTTCCTGCCCTGGAAGCGCTGTCTGGCCATGCTCGATCAGGGTCATGCCGATGGCGCACTGGATATTTTCCACAGCCACGAACGCGACGCCCTGCTGCTGTACCCCAGCGAACCGTTGTCGGAAGTGGAATTCGTGATGTTCTACGCCAACGAACGCCCTCACCCGGTCCAAGGCCTCGACGAGCTGGACGGCCTCACTGTCGGCACGTCGCCAGGCTACCTGTACGGCGCGCCATTCAGCGACTCCACCCGGTTCAGCCGCGAGCCGGCCCCCAGCCACGAGGCCAACTTCGGTAAATTGCTGCTGGGACGCATCGACCTGCTGATCACCGACCGCCGGGTCGGCCAGCATGTGATCAAGGCCCTGGGCCTGGAAGGCAAGGTCAGCCAGGCGCCCATTGTGGTCAGCCGCCAGCAGCAATACCTCGCCGTACGCCGTGGCGCGGGGATGGACCTGCTGGTACAACGCTTTGCCGCCGAGCTCAAGCGCTTCAAACAGGAACCGGCCTACGCCGCTTTAAGCGCCAAATATGGTGGAATCCAAGCCATAACCGCGTCCGGACACACCGTTGAGCAGCAGGAAAGCGGCGCACAGTGATTGCTCTGTTATACTCCGGCCTTTCCGCCAGGCTTACGCCCGGCCGCTGAGGTCCTGAAAAAGGCACCCAACCCCGCTACTGCGCAGCTTTCAGCCCGCGCGAGCCGGTGGAGTGCCCGCCAGACGCAGCAGGACCGGACGGGATTGCGCTCCCCTAAGCGCCATTCACGCCCGGCAAGATTATCCCTCTGGGCCAAGCCCTAACTAAAACAGGATTACTCATGTCCTTTGCTTCCCTCGGTCTCTCCGAGGCTTTAGTCCGCGCCATCGAGGCAGCGGGCTATACCGAGCCTACTCCGGTGCAACAGCGGGCTATTCCCGCCGTGTTGCAAGGTCGCGACCTGATGGTTGCGGCTCAGACAGGTACGGGTAAAACCGGCGGCTTCGCCCTCCCGATTCTGGAGCGGTTGTTCCCCAACGGTCATCCGGACAAATCCCAGCGTCACGGCCCGCGCCAACCGCGCGTACTGGTCCTGACCCCTACCCGCGAACTCGCCGCCCAGGTGCACGACAGCTTCAAGCTGTATGCCCGCGACCTGAAGTTCGTCAGCGCCTGCATCTTCGGCGGCGTCGGCATGAACCCACAGGTTCAGGCCATGTCCCGTGGTGTTGACGTGCTGGTGGCGTGCCCCGGTCGTTTGCTCGACCTGTGCGGCCAAGGCAGCGTTGATTTGTCCCACGTGGAAATCCTCGTGCTGGACGAAGCCGACCGCATGCTCGACATGGGCTTTGTCCATGACGTGAAGAAGGTCCTCGCCCGCCTGCCGGCCAAACGTCAGAACCTGCTGTTCTCGGCAACGTTCTCCAACGACATCACCGCCCTGGCCGGCAAGCTGCTGCACAACCCGGAGCGCATCGAGGTCACGCCGCCGAACACCACGGTCGAGCGTATCGAGCAACGCGTATTCCGCCTGGCCGCCAGCCACAAGCGTGCGCTGCTGGCCCACCTGATCACCGCCGGCGCGTGGGAACAGGTACTGGTGTTCACCCGCACCAAGCACGGCGCCAACCGCCTGGCCGAGTACCTGGACAAGCACGGCCTCACCGCCGTCGCCATCCACGGCAACAAGAGCCAGAACGCACGCACCAAGGCGCTGGCCGACTTCAAGGCCGGTGAAGTGCGCATCCTGGTGGCCACCGATATCGCCGCCCGTGGCCTGGACATCGACCAGTTGCCACACGTGGTCAACTTCGAGCTGCCAAACGTCGACGAAGACTACGTGCACCGTATCGGCCGTACCGGCCGTGCCGGTCGTTCGGGTGAAGCCATTTCCCTGGTTGCCCCGGACGAAGAGAAACTGCTGAAAAGCATCGAACGCATGACCAAGCAGAAAATCGCCGATGGCGACCTGATGGGCTTCGATGCCAGCGCCGTTGAGGCCGAAAAGCCTGAAGTGCGCGAACGTCCGGACGTGCGCAACCCACGCAATCCACGCGGTCCGAAGGGCGATGGCCCGAACGGCGGCGGTGGTGGCGGGGGTCGTCGCGACAAGGGCAAGGACAAGGGCGGCAAGGAAAAAGCGCCAACCAACGGCCGTGGTGAACGCCCGGCCCGTGAGCAGAAGCCCCGTGAAGGCACCCCGGCCCGCGAACAGCGCCAGCCGAGCCAGCCCCCACGCGCCGCAGCCGACCGCGCCCCGGACGAATTCCTCGACGACGACGTGGATAACTTCGGTAACCGCGTGGACTACGTGCCCCAGGCCAAACCGGCCCAGGGCCGCGGCCGTCGTCCAGGTGCTCCGGCACAGGGCGCAGGCGCCGGCGCTCCACGTGGCGGCCAGCCCCAGGGCGGTCGTCAGAACGGCCCGCGCAACAGCAGCGGCGGCACGACCGGCACTCCACCGGCCAAGCGCAGCGGCCCGCGTAACGGTGCACCGCGTGACGGCCAGGCGCGTCGCGAAGATTCGCGCAGCAACAACCGCCGCCCGGCCCGTGACGACCAGCCGCGTTTGTCCGAGCCAGCCGTGCAGAACCCGCGCGGTGGCCCGGCGCCGAAGATCATCCACAAGGAGTCGAAAGCCGACCGCTTCCCGACACCCGAGCAGTTGGATCAACTGCCAGGCCGTCCGCGTGGTGAAAAACCAGCATTGCTGACCCGCAACCGCTGAGTTTCAAAGCGCCATGAAAAATGCCTCGCATCGAAAGATGCGGGGCATTTTTTATCTCCTCCCCACACGTTCCCTGGGATGAGCGAACTGGTTGTGGTGAGCGAGCTTGCTGTGGTGAGCGAGCTTGCTCGCGCTGGGCTGCGCAGCAGCCCCAACACCTGTCACCGTGTTCTGCCAGAAGAATCATGGTGTATCTGATTAGGGCCGCTTCGCGCCCCAGCGCGAGCAAGCTCGCTCACTACAGGAAATACAGGCCAAAAAAAACCGGATCCTGAGATCCGGTTTTTTGTGTGCGGACAGAAATTACTTCTGCTTGACGCCTTCCAGCGAGATGTCCAGGTCGACAGTCTGGGAAGTCGGGCCAGGGCCCTTGATGCCGAAGTCGTTCAGGTTCAGCGTGGTCTTGGCGTTGAAGCCGGCACGTTCGCCGCCCCATGGATCCTTGCCTTCACCGTTGAACGTGGCCTTGAAGGTCACAGGCTTGGTCACGCCGTGGAAGGTCAGGTCGCCGGTCACATCAGCGGTTTTCTCGCCGGTGGATTTAACCGCAGTGGAGACGAACTTGGCATCGGCGAACTTGCCGACATCCAGGAAGTCCTTGCTGGCGATGTGCTTGTCACGTTCGGCGTGGTTGGACCACAGGCTGGCGGTTTTCACGTCGACCGCGATTTTGCTGGCTTCAGGCTTGGCGGCATCCCAGCTGAACGTACCATCCCAGTCCTTGAAGGTACCGTGGATGTAGCTGTAGCCCAGGTGGCTGATTTTCCAGTCGATGAAGGCGTGCTGGCCTTCCTTGTCGATCTTGTAGTCGGCAGCCATCACCTGACCTGCAGACAGCAGCGCTGTACCGATTGCCAGAGCGGCGAGGGTCTTTTTCAACATGCTTTCTATTCCTTGTGAGTCGAGGTTGAACATCAGGCTTTGCGCCCCAGCATTCGCGTGAGGGTCGCATCACGATCGATAAAGTGGTGTTTCAACGCAGCCACGCCGTGCAGGCCGGCGAAGACTACCAACACCCAGGCGAGGTACAGGTGCACCACGCCGGCTGTGTCTGCCTGGTCCGGTAGACCGGAAACCACGGCAGGAATTTCGAACAGGCCAAACACCGGGATACCGACACCGTCTGCGGTGGAAATCAGGTAACCGGCGATCATCACGGCAAACAGCCCGAGATAAAGGAACGCGTGGCCAAACGCGGCACCGATACGGGTCAAGCGGCTGTAACTGGCCAGCGGCGGAGGCGGCGGGCTGATCAGGCGCCAGACAATACGCACCAGCATGATGGCGAACAGCGTGATGCCGATGCTCTTGTGCAGGTCCGGTGCGTCCTTGCGCCAGGCGCTGTAGTAGTCCAGACCCACCATCCACAAGCCCAGGGCGAACAGGCCGAACACCACCAGGGCCACGCCCCAGTGCAAAACCATACTGACCCAGCCATAACGGGCCGGTGAGTTACGTAGCTGCATGTACTTAATCCCGTAAGAGCTGCGCCCAAGACTAGCGATTTACCTATCGAATTAAAGCGGAAAATTTCGCTTTGAAATATCGAGAAATATGATCTTGAGGGTATGAACAGTAAATTAACCAAGGATTAAGGACTATCCAGAAGAAACGTGACAGTCCGTCCTGTGTTTACTGCCAATTCATGCGTTATGGGTTGTGACACCGCCGCCCATTGCATAGGCTTGCGCGATTGTTTTACCTGCGCCGCTCGCAGGACCGCTTCGAGGAGATCACCGATGGGCTTGAACAACCAGTGGATGCAACGCGACCTCGCGGTGCTGTGGCATCCCTGCACCCAGATGAAAGACCACCAGCAACTGCCGCTGATCCCGATCAAGCGCGGTGAAGGCGTCTGGCTGGAAGACTTCGAAGGCAAGCGCTACCTCGACGCCGTCAGCTCCTGGTGGGTCAACGTCTTCGGCCACGCCAACCCGCGCATCAACCAGCGCATCAAGGACCAGGTCGACCAGCTGGAACACGTGATCCTCGCCGGTTTCAGCCACCAGCCGGTGATCGAGCTGTCCGAGCGCCTGATCAAGATGACCCCCGAGGGCCTGACCCGCTGCTTCTATGCCGATAACGGTTCGTCGTGCATTGAAGTCGCGCTGAAGATGAGCTTTCACTATTGGCTCAACCGTGGCCTGCCAAACAAAAAACGCTTCGTCACCCTGACCAACAGCTACCACGGCGAAACCATCGCCGCGATGTCGGTGGGCGACGTGCCGCTGTTTACCGAGACCTACAAGGCGCTGCTGCTGGACACCCTCAAGGTGCCGAGCCCGGATTGCTACCTGCGCCCCGAGGGCATGAGCTGGGAAGAACACTCGCGCACGATGTTCCTGGCCATGGAACAGACCCTGGCCGAGCACCACGACACCGTCGCCGCCGTGATCGTCGAGCCGCTGATCCAGGGCGCCGGCGGCATGCGCATGTACCACCCGGTGTACCTCAAGCTGCTGCGCGAGGCCTGCGACCGCTATGGCGTGCACCTGATCCACGATGAAATCGCCGTGGGCTTCGGCCGCACCGGGACCCTGTTCGCCTGTGAACAGGCCGGCATCCGCCCGGACTTCCTGTGTTTGTCCAAGGCCCTGACCGGCGGCTACCTGCCGTTGGCCGCCGTGGTCACCACCGATGACGTCTACGACGCGTTCTACGACGACTACCCGACCCTGCGCGCCTTCCTGCACTCCCACAGCTACACCGGCAACCCGCTGGCGTGTGCGGCGGCCCTGGCGACCCTGGATATTTTCGAAGAAGACAACGTCATCGAAAACAACAAGGCCCTGGCCCGGCGCATGGCCACGGCAACGGCTCATCTGGTCGACCATCCGCATGTCTCGGAAGTACGCCAGACCGGCATGGTGCTAGCCATCGAGATGGTCCAGGACAAGGCCACCAAGACCGCTTACCCGTGGCAGGAGCGCCGTGGTCTCAAGGTGTTCGAACACGCCCTGGAACGCGGTGCGTTGTTGCGGCCGTTGGGCAGCGTGGTGTATTTCCTCCCGCCCTATGTGATTACACCGGAGCAGATCGACTTCCTCGCCGAAGTCGCCAGCGAAGGCATCGATATCGCCACCAACAGTAAAGTCAGCGTGGCGGTGCCGAAGGATTTCCACCCTGGTTTCCGCGATCCGGGTTGATTGCCGGCACACCTACACCTTTTTCCAGAGAACCGACATGAGACTGTCCCGCTTTTTCACCGACACCCCGCTGAGCCTCGGCGATCACGAACTGCCCGAAGCCCAGGCGCACTACATCAGCCGCGTGCTGCGCATGGGCGAAGGTGACGCCGTGCAATTGTTTGACGGCTCCGGCCAGGAATTCCTGGGCAGCCTGCTGGAAGTCGGGAAGAAACGCGTCACCGTGCAACTGACGGAAAGCTTCGCCGGCCAGGCCGAATCGCCGCTGCACATCCACCTCGGCCAGGGCCTGTCCCGGGGCGAGCGCATGGATTGGGCGATCCAGAAAGCCACCGAACTGGGTGTCAACGCCATCACGCCGATCTTCAGCGACCGCTGCGAAGTGCGTCTGAAGGACGAACGCGCCGACAAACGCCTGCTGCACTGGCGCCAGGTGGCGATCAGCGCGTGCGAGCAGTGCGGGCGTTCGACGGTACCGGTGATTCACCCGCCGTTGCTGCTGGCGGACTGGTTGAAGCAGGTCGAGGCGGACCTGAAACTGGTGCTGCACCCGGTGGCCGAGCCGCTGGTCAGCCATGCCAAACCTGCGAGCCTGGCGTTTCTGATCGGCCCGGAGGGCGGGCTGACCGACAACGAAGTCGACACCGCCCAAGGCGCTGGCTTCCACGCCGCCCGCCTCGGCCCGCGCGTGTTGCGCACCGAGACTGCGCCCGTCGTCGCGTTGGCGGTTGCCCAACAACTCTGGGGCGACTTCTAAATGTGGGAGGGGTGATCAGTCCACCGGATCGCTGATCGGCTTGGCAATGATCGCCTTCAACTCACTGGTCATCGGGAATTCCAGGTTCAAGCCCTTGGGCGGAATCGGCTGTTCAAACCAGCGCTGGTAAATCCCGTTGATCTCCCCCGAACGGTAAAGGTCGCCGAGGGTCTCGTTGACCACCGCAAGAAACTGCGGGTCATCCTTGCGCACCATGCAGCTGTAGATCTCCCGCGACTGCTCCTCGCCCACCACCACCCAGTTGTGTGGGTCCTTGGCCTTGGCACGTTCGCCGTAGAGCAATGCATCGTCCATATAGAACGCGGCCGCGCGGCCCGTCTCGAGCATCTTGAACGCCTCGCCGTGGTCCTTGGCGCTGATCACGAACATATTGCTCTTATGCTCGGCGTTGTAGCTCTTTAGAAAACGCTCGTTGGTGGTGCCGGCGGTAGTCACCACGTTCTTGCCCGCCAGGTCGGCGAAGCCCTTGATGCCGCTGTCCTTAGCCGTCAGCAACTGGCCTTTCACGTAAATAAACCCGTAGGAAAATGCCACCTGTTTCTGCCGCTCGGCCGTGACTCCGGTGGAGCCGCACTCCAGGTCGACGGTGCCGTTCTGCACCAGCGGAATCCGCGTTTGAGAGGTCACCAGGTTGTACTTCACCTTCAGGTCAGCCACCCCGGTTTTCTGCTGGATACGCTCGACGATCTTGCTGGCCAGGTCCACCGAATAGCCCATCGGCTTACCGGTGTGATCCCCCACGTAGGAAAACGGCACCGACGCATCGCGATAGCCCAGGGTGATGGACTGGGTGCTGGCGATCTTGCCCAGCGTACCGTCCAGCGGCGCCTGGTTGGCATGGGCGTGTACTCCCAGCAAAAGGCCGATGCAGCCGGTCAACAGGATTTTTTTCATTGTTATTCTCCGTTGGTTTTTGACGTTATTTTCGTACCGCAATCACGCTGATTTCCACCAGCACGCTCGGCCGCGCCAGCTCCGCCTGCAGGGTGGTGCGCGTAGGCGCCATCCCGGGCGATAGCCAGGCGGCCCATACCTCATTCATCGGCGCGAAACCGCTGCCGATGTCTTTCAAGTAAATGGTCGCATTGAGCAAATGATCCTTGTCACTGCCGGCCTGGGCCAGCAGCGCATCGATCCTGGCCAGCACTTCGCGGGTCTGCGTCGCCACATCCTGGCCTTCGCCGGGCACCTGGCCCGAAAGGAATACCAGATCCTTGAACGTAACGGCGCCGGACAGTCGGTCGTTGCTGCTGATTCGGTTGATGGTCATGGGTCAATCCTCACGCGGCGCGGGGCGCCAGGCCCTGCATATCTATGGAAGGTAGGTGGTGGCCGATCAGCTCGGCCAGCAATTGGCCGCTGCCGCATGCCAGGGTAAAGCCGAGGGCGCCGTGGCCCAGGTTCAGCCACAGGTTGCGATACACGCTGGGGCCAATCAGCGGCACACCGGTCGGGGTGGCGGGACGCATACCGGCCCATTCCACAGCATTGGCATAGTCGCCAGCCGTAGGAAATGTCTCGACCGCCTGGCGTTTCATCAGCGCCAGGCGCTTGGGCTCAAGGCTGGCGTCAAAGCCGACGATATCCACCATGGCCGCCACCCGCAGCTGTTCGCCGATACGCGCGTAGACCATCTTGCGGTCGTAGTCGGTGATGCTCACATTCGGCGCCTGATGCTGTGCGCCAATCGGCACGCTGAGGCTATAGCCCTTGAGTGGATACAGTGGCAGTGACACGCCGGGCAATGCCAACTCGGCGCTGCGATGGCCGGCCGCCAGCACCAGGTGTTCCACCGGCATCACTTCGTCGCCCAGCTCGATGGCTTGCACCGCGCCGTCGGCATGGCGAATCCTGGTGACCTTGCGCCCCAGCAGAAAGGTGCAGCGCCCCGACGCTTCAAGGCGTGCCGCCAGTTGTTGGCAGAAGGCATGACAGTTCGCCACTTCTTCATTGGGCGTATAGATACCACCGACAAACTCACCCGCCACCTGCGCCAGCGCCGGCTCCAGCCGCGCACAATCCAGCGCCGACAGCACCTGTTGTTGCAGGATGTCGGTGACCTTGCTGCGCGCACGCTCAAAGGTATCGGCATTGCGAAAGGTCACCAGCTTGCCGTTACGCCGCCAATTGAACGTGTCCAGGCGATCGTCGACGCGCCATTGCTGCAAGGTGTTTTGGCTCAGGCTCGCCAGGCGCAGCAAGTGCGCGGCGTTGCGCTTGTTCACCGAGCCACGGCAGGCGCAGATGAACGCGGCCATCCAGCGCCATTGTCGGGGATCCAGGCGTGGGCGCAGCTTCAGTGGCGAGTCACCGCGCAGCAACCAGCCAATCGCCTGTAGCGGCACTCCCGCATCCGCCAGCGGTGCGACGTAGCGGTAGGACAATTGCCCGCCATTGGCGAAGCTGGTTTCGCTGCCCACGGTGTCACGCGCGTCGATCACCGTCACTTCATGACCTGCACGTACCAACGCGTAGGCACTCGCCAGGCCGATAACGCCTCCACCAATGATGCAAACCTGCCTGGCCATTCAACACCCCCAGCCCTTGATCCAAGAAAGCCCCAGGGTAGGTGCAGGTGACAGGCCGCCGACAATGAATAAAGATGGGGCACCTATAAACAAAGGTTATGGACCTGCCATGCGCTTGCGTCATATCGAAATCTTCCAGGCCATCCGCCAGACCGGCTCCATCAGCGCCGCCGCGCAGTTGCTGCATGTCTCCCAACCAGCGGTGACCAAGGTGTTGCAACATGCCGAGTTACAATTGGGTTTCCCGCTGTTTTTGCGGGTACGCGGCAAATTGCAGCCCACGCCCGAAGCCCTGGCGCTGGAAAGTGAAGTCGAAAAAGTCACCGCGAGCCTGCAAGGCGTGCGGCGCCTGGCCAAGAGCCTGCGCCGCGCCCCGGGGCAAAGTGTACGGATTGGTGCAATCCCGGCATTGGCACTGTCGTTGCTGCCCCCGGCGATCCTGGAATGGAAGCGCGACTACCCGGACATCGCCTGCGAACTGTCCAGCGACCATAGCCGCGAGCTGGTGCAAAAACTGTTGATGCGCGAGATCGACCTGGCACTGACCCTCAGCTTCTCCGGCCATCCCGGGTTGACCACACAAGTGTTGGCCAACGGTGTGTTGGTGGCCCTGGCGTCGAAAAACTACTGGCCGGACGCTGAGCTGCATCAAGCCCTGCCCCTGGCAGACCTGGCGGGGGCACCGTTGATTGGCCTGTCCAGCGCCGACCCACTGGCGGCGAGGCTCGACAACTACCTGGAGAGCGTCGACCCGCCGCCTCGGGTGACGATATCGGTGCAAACCTATTCCCTGGCACGGGCGATGGTGGAGTCCGGCGCCGGATTGACGGTCATCGACCCCTTTACCGCCCTCGGCGCATCGACGGCGACCACCTGCATCCGCACGCTTACACCGCCGCTGCCGATCACCCTCTACGCCCTGACCCGTGCCGATGAACCGCCGCCGCATATGCTGGCCAATCTGCTACAGATCTTCGGCAACCGGGCTCGGGAGCTGCTGGAGCGCCTATAACACGTAGTGCATGATCGCCACGAAATGCAGCAGGCTGCCGCCGATCACAAACAAATGCCAGATCCCATGGGAATGCCGCAGGCGATCCTCCAGGGCAAAGAAGATGATGCCGACGGTGTACAGCACGCCGCCCGCCGCCAGCCAGATAAACCCGGCGGTGCCCAGCGCGGCGATCAGTGGCTTGACCGCCACCAGCACGATCCAGCCCATCACCGCGTAGATCACGATGGACAGGATGCGCGCCTCGGAGCGCGGCTTGATCTCCTGCAGGATGCCGATCACCGCCAGCCCCCACACGATGCCGAACAGCGTCCAGCCCCAAGGGCCTCTCAACGTCACCAGGCAAAACGGCGTGTAGCTGCCGGCGATCAGCAGGTAGATCGAAAAGTGATCGACCTTCTGCATGATCTCTTTTCGCCGCCCCTGTACGCTGTGGTACACGGTCGACGCGCTGTACAGCACCATCAGCGTAAAGCCATAAATCGCCACGCTGACGATCTTCCAGGGGCTGCCATCCAGGCTCGCCACCACCAACATCCACACGGCGCCAATACACGCCGCGACTGCACCGAGCAAATGGCTCCAGGCGTTGAATCGTTCCCCGTGATACATCTGTCACTGACCTCCTGTAGCCGCTGGAACTGGCTGGCAAGCGTCCAGCCTTGCGCATAAGAGTGCAAGCGACTTGTGACGTTCCGAGGACGCCGCCGGGTTTTGCGGGCACAATCGGACGCATTCGAACAAGAGCCCACGGCCATGCTGATCGACGAAGAATTCACCCTCAAGAAGCTGGAAATCTTCCTGGCATTCATGCGCACCGGCAACCTGGCCCGCGCCGCCGCCGAGCTGCAAACCAGCAATGTCAGCGTCCACCGCGCCATCCACTCGCTGGAAAATGCCTTGCGCTGCCCGCTGTTCAAACACGAGGGCCGCAACCTCACGCCGCTGGAAAGCGCCTACGTGCTGGAAGAACGCGCACAGAAACTGATCGCCGATGTGGTCGACAGCGTACGCCTGACCCGCGAAGCCGCCGGTTTCTCCGCCGAACGCTTCAAGCTCGGCTCGCTGTATTCACTGACCGTCAGGACCGTGCCGCAATTGATCATGGGCCTGAAGATCAGGCGCAGCGAACTCAATATCGACCTGATCCTCGGCTCCAATTTCGACCTGCTGTACAAGCTCAAGAACATGGAAGTCGACGCAATCCTCATCTCCCTCGACGAACACGCCAACGACCCCGACTGCGAACAGATCGAGCTGTTCTGCGACGACATCTTCCTCGCCACCCCGGCCGACTCGCCCTTCGACCGCGCCCAGGAAATCGACCTGGCCGACGTGCGCGACGCCACCTTCATCACCCTCACCCAAGGCTTCGCCACTCATCAGGATGGCAACCGGGTGTTCAAGCAGGCGGGGTTCGAGCCGAAGGTGGCGATGCAGGTCAATGACATCTTCACACTGCTGAGCATGGTCAGTTCAGGGGTGGGTTATGCGTTGCTGCCGGGAAGGATCGCGGCGGTGTACGAGAACCGCGTGAAGCTGATACCGCTGCAACCCAGGTATCGGTTGCAGCAGCATATCGGCGTGGTGTTCCTGAAGGCCAAGGAGCGTGATCCGAATTTACTGGCGTTGTTGGCGGAGTGTCGGATGTATGCCAATCGGCAGGGAACAGCCTGACACTCCGCAATCCCCAAGGTCAGCCCACCAACCCACGCACAATGAAGTACAGCAACGAAGGCCCCAGCAAACACCCAAGCCCGGTATGGAACGTCGCCGTCAACGCGCCATACGGCACCAAGCGCCGATCCGTCGCCGCCAGCCCTGCCGTCACGCCGCTCACGGTGCCGGCCAGGCCACCAAACACCATCGCCGAACGCGGGTTGTCCAAGCCCATCCAACGCGCCGCCACCGGGGTACCGACCATCACCAGGATCGCCTTGATCAACCCGGTCGCAATGGACAGCGCCATCACATCCGAAGTCGCGCCAATCGCCGCACCGGTCACCGGGCCGACGATGTAGGTCACGGCACCCGCGCCGATGGTGGTCATGCTGATAGCGTCGCGATAGCCAAACACCCAGGCCATGCTGGCGCCGACGATAAACGGCAGGATCGTGCCCAGCAGCAGCGCAATCACACCGATCATCCCGGCCTTGCGCGCTTCGGTGGCCTGTACCTCGAACGCCGTGGCAACAATGGCGAAGTCGCGCAGCATCGCGCCGCCCATCAGGCCGATGCCGGAGAACAGCGCCAGGTCGGCCAGGCCTTTTTGCCCGCCGGTAAGGGTGCCGCCGACCCAGGCCAGGACCAGGCCGATGACGATGGCAATCGCCGAGCCGTGGATGCGCCCGAACGTCAGGCGCTTGGACAGCACCACGGAAATCCACATCACCACGCCAACAAACGCAAACGCGGTGATCAGGCCGTTATGTTCCAGGCCTTTTTCGATGAGATCCCACATATCAGCGACCTCCCGCAGGCACGATCAACGGCTCTTCGGCGGGCAGAGGCTCGCCCTTGTGGGTACGGCTGATCAACGCAATGGTGCAACCGCAGACCACTACCGAACCAATCGCCGCCAGTACCGCGACCGGTCCGCCGTGCAAGGCGGTCACGACGTTTTGTTGCGCGGCCATCGCCACCACCACGGGGATATACATGGCGCCCCAAAAGCCCACGCCCATCTCGCATTCCTTGGTCATGCCGCCGCGTTTTTGCATCCACAGGCGGGCGCAGATCAGCAGGATCATGGCGATCCCCACCCCGCCCACGTTGGATTTGACGCCCAGCAACACGCCGAGCATGTCGCCCATGATCACACCTGCCAGCGTGCAGATCGCCAGCAATGCCACACCGTAAATAATCATTGTTGTTGTCCTCGAAGTGCTCGATCGAAATTGTTGTTTTTGTGCTTCGACAGCCTTGGGTGGTGCTTTATCGGTGGCGGCGCTCCTCCTCTTCCAGCAGGGCCTGCAAGGTATCCAGGCGTGCGCCTTCGCAGGCGATCACGGTGCCTTGTTCGAACACGCGGCGTGACAGGCCGGTGAGCACGGCGCCCGGGGGCAGTTCGATTTGCAGGCGCACACCGCGCTCGTAGGCGCTTTGTACGGTGCCGCGCCAGTCAACGACGCGGCACATGTTGAAGGCCAGGTCGTCGCGAAGGTGTTCGGGGTTGTGGATCGGCCGCGCGCGGGTGCTGCTCAGGTAGGTGATGCGCGGCGCCTTGAGCGGGACAAATACCTGGGCCAGGGCCTCGGCCGGCTGCGCCAGCAGCGCGCAATGGGACGGCACACTGACGGCCAGGCGTTTGGCGATGCCGTTGCCCTTGATGCGCGCGGCGACACGCTTCATGGCCTCGTCGCTGCCGGCGATCACGCTCTGGTTATCGGCGTTGATATTGGCCAGGTACACCGGGGTTTCAGGGCTGTGGATGTCGGCGAGGAGTGTTTCGACGGTGGATAACTCCACGCCGATGATCGCGGTCATGCCGTAGCCGTGTGGATAAGCGTTTTGCATCAGTTGGCCGCGCAGGCTGACCAGCTTTACCGCATCGGCAAAATCCAGGGCCCCGGCGATGACCGCAGCCGGGTAGGCGCCGATGGACAGGCCCGCCACGTAATCCGGGGTGCGCTCCAACAGGCGGGCGTGGGCGACGCCGGCGATCAACAGGCACAGTTGCACGGCGCGGGTACTGGCCAGGGCTTGCGCTGAATCGAGCCGGCGCACGTCTTCGCCCAGGGCATCGCTGGCTTCTTCCAGCACAGGTTCGGGCAGCGACTGGAGCATGCCGAGTCGCTGGGCACCCTGCCCCGGAAACACCAGGAGGCTGCTCATGCCACGGCCTGCCAGGGATCGTCGACCAGGCGCGCGCCGCTGATGGTTTTCAACAGCACGCGACGTGATCCGCCAGCCCATTCGCGCAAGGCCACGGCGCCAAACGGGGTTTGCAGTTGCAGGTCCACAGGGCACACCGCCGTGTCCAGGCTCGCCAACAGGTCCTCGGCATCGGCGCGTTCAAGGCGCTTGGGCGTGCGCAGGATCAAATCCAGATCACTCTGGGCATGCAGTGCTTCGATGCCGGTGGCCAATTCAAAGCCTGCGCTACCGCTGACGCCCCATGCCTTGTGCACCAGCACCGAACGCAATTGAGCAAGCGCTTGCAGTGCGGGTATGTCCCGTAGCGAAACCACGTCGCGCAGGGCTTCCGGTGCAACGCGCCGCTGCACCGCCGCCAGCGGCATCTCGGCGGCGAACCGCTGCTCACGCAAACGCCCGCGCACGCCGACCGCCACATGCCCCGGCGCGGCAATGGCGCGGCGCACCACCACCGGGTGGCCGGCGCCAAGCGCCTCCAGCACCCAGGCCGGTGCATCGGCGGGCGCATGCGCCGGGGTCATGCCCCAGAGCAAGTCGTGGGCGTTCACCATTGTTCCCGCAGCAGTTGGCGAACCTGGCTGGACGCTGCGCGATTGGTCGCGCCGAGGCGTCCGCGCAGATCGGCGCTGCCGACGTCCTTGATCGCATTCACCAGGCAATCGCTGACCCGCGCTACATCGTCCGCCGTGGGCTGTTCAATCTGGCAGACCGACAAGGTCTCCCACAGCAAGCCGAGGCTGGCATAGCTGTCGATGTCATAGGCCATGGGCGGCACACTGGCGGCCAGGGCTTCCAGCTCTTCGACGCTGCGCAGGGTCACTCGCGCGGCAGAGGCCTTGCCCATGGCGTGCACCATCACGCCGGGATCGCGCAGGGCAATCAGGCGGTTGGCCTGGTAGCCATGGGCCAGGAACGCACCGGACATGGCCTTGCCCACCAGCAGCGCAATCACCGGGTGCCCGGCCAGGCGCGCGCGGGCATAACTGTCGGCGGCAGCGGCCAGGGCCTGATGGATGCCGAGGGCTTCTTCACGACGGCCGTAGGCCTGGCTGGGCACGTCGACGATGGCGATGATCGGGCGCTTGTCACCCCGGGCGATGGCTTCATCGACGGCCTTGGCCAACCCCCAGCCCTCCAACAAACCGACTTCGCCATTGCGTGCCCGAGGGAAGCGGTTTTGCGCGTCGGTCACTACGGCGACAAAGCGCACCTGTTGCTCACCCAATACACCGTCGGCCACCCTCAGCGACGCCGGCAAATCGTCTACAACTGGAGCGCCGGCGCTCAATGCGTTGAACCACTGCAAGCCTCTCATGAGCGTTCTCCCTGATACAGCTCGCGCACCGTCGCCGGGTCGATTTGCGCTACGGCGTCCAACTCGGCCAAGCGTGCGAGGTAATCATCAGCCTGGCGACTGCGCTGTTGTGCGGGCACACCCTGCTGCAGCAACGCGCTGACCGTCTGCTGGATCTGCGCCACATCATCGGCCACGTAACGGTCGGCCAGGCCACTGTTAAAACGCTGTTCGCCGCCCGTGAGGCTCCAGATAAAAGGACGGTCGCGGGAGTCGTACTCTTCCAGCCCGGCCTCCTGCTCGATCACCTGCGGACCGTTCAGCCCCAGGCGCGCTTCACGGGTGACGACGAGATAACTGCACAGCCCGGCCGCGATGGACATGCCGCCGAAACAGCCAACGCTGCCCGCCACTACGCCGATCACCGGCTGGTACTGGCGCAGGTCGACAATCGCCGCGTGTATGTCGGCAATCGCTGCAAGGCCAAGGTTGGCTTCCTGCAAGCGCACGCCGCCGGTTTCCAGCAGCAGCACGGCGCGGGTCGGGATGCCCTTGCGGTTGTCTTCGGCCGCCAGTTCCAGGGCGCCGGCGATTTTCGCGCCGCCCACTTCACCGAGGCTGCCGCCCTGGAAGTTGCCTTCAATGGCCGCAATCACCACAGGCAAGTCGCCGAGGCTGCCCTTGGCGATCACCACGCCGTCATCGGCCTGGGGCACCACACCTTGGCGGCTGAGCCAAGGCGACATGACCCGCTGGAACGGGTCGATCAGTTCGCGAAAGGTGCCGGCATCCAACAAGGCCTTGGCCCGCTGCCGCGCCCCCAGTTCCACGAAGCTGTGTTTAGCCAGCAAGTCAGTCATGGTCGATCTCCTCGAAACCCTGCTCCAGGCGCAGGCGCACCACGCCGGGGGTGGCGCCGAAATCGTGGATATCAATGTTCAGGGCCGGTGGCGTCTGCTCCTGGAAGATGCGTTCGAACAGGTGCTGCCAGCGTTGTTCGGCGCCATTTACCGAGGTCTGGACCTGGATGGTCAGCGTGCCGGCCGTGCCCGGCTCCAGCAGCACTTCCAGGTCGCCCGAGCCGACGCAGCCCACCAGCGCACGGCCTTTTGGCGGCTGCCCGGCGGGGAATTCAAAGGATAAGGTTTCCATCACAACGCTCCGTCGAGGCGGTCGATAAACAGGCAGGCGGCCAACAGGTCGGCGGCGCCGCCGGGGGAGGCATTCAGGGCCAGCAGTTGGTGGTCCAGTTCATGCAATTGGCGGCGCCCGGCGAGGCTTGCGCTGCCGCCGGCGTCCAGCACGGCCTGGGCGCCGCGCTGCATGGCATGCAGGCCTTCCACGCCGGCGCGATAGAGCACGCAGGTGTCGGCCAGCTCGGTCATGATCGCGAGCAAGGCGTCCAGGCGCGCGTTCTGTTCACCAGCATTTTGCTGGCGGCTTTTGTGCAGTTGCGGCAGACCACGTTGGGTCACGGCGGGGAAGCCCAGTTGCGCTTCTTCACGGGCACCGCGTGCGCCATAACGCTGGGCGACCTGGGCGCCGTGGCTCGGGGTTTGCGGCGCGTAACGGTCGTTGAGCAGGGCCAGTCTGGCGGCGTTCAGCGTTATGGCACGCGGTTCCAGGGCAGCCGCTGCGGTCAGCAGGCCGAGGGCCCAGATCGCACCGCGATGGGTGTTCACGCCGTGGGTGGTGACGAGCATCGCCTGTTCGCCTTCGCGCCCGATACGGCCGAGCGCTTCGCGCAGCGGCAAGCCGACCTCGCCGAATTCAAGCGCCGCCTCGGCCATCGCCTTGAACATCGGCCACAGCGACAGCGCCGAAGCGTGCATCAGCCCCAGGTGCAGATCACTGTGGGCGCCGTTGCCGCGGCGATCCACCAAGGCGGGCTTGGGTGACAGGTCGGCTTCATCGATCAGCGCATCGACGGCCATATCCGCCAGGCGATCCGCGAGGCTGAGTTCGTGCAGTTTAAGGGCGCGCATTTACCAGCTCCTGAATTTGGCGGGCGGGTTGTACAGGCCACCGGACCACTCCACCAGGTCGGCCACGCTCTTGGCGGCCAACAACTCGCGGGTGGCGTCGGTACGGCGGATGCCCAAATCTTCGGGCAAGGCGATCAGGCCCTCGCGGCGCATGCGCGCGGTGTCCTTGGGGTTGTGGCGCATGCCGATGGCGGTCACCCCGGCGACGGCGGCGATCATCGCCTGGCGCTCTTCCAGGGACCGCGCCTTGTACAGGTAGGCGATGCCTTCTTCGGTGAGCAGGTGGGTGACGTCGTCACCGTAGATCATGATCGGCGCCAGGGGCATACCGCTTTTGCGCGCCACTTCCACGGCGTCGAGGGTGTCGACGAAGGTGGGCTTGCCCCCTTCCTGGAAGGTCTCGACCATCTGCACCACGAGCTTTTTGCCGCGTTCCAGCAGCGCTTCCGGCGCGTCGCCGTGGCGCATGTCCAGCCATGCCGGCGTGCCGTGACGACGACCGCGCGGGTCGTGGCCCATGTTCGGCGCCCCACCGAAACCGGCGAGGCGGCCACGGGTCACGGTGCTGGAATGACCGTCGCCGTCGACTTGCAGGGTCGCACCGATAAACAGGTCCACCGCGTATTGGCCGGCCAGCTGGCAGAACATTCGGTTGGAACGCATCGAACCGTCGCGGCCGGTGAAAAACACATCCGGGCGCGCGGCGATGTAGTTCTCCATGCCCAGTTCGGTGCCGAAGCAGTGCACGCTTTCCACCCAGCCGCTTTCGATGGCAGGGATCAGCGTGGGGTGCGGGTTGAGGGTCCAGTTACGGCAGATCTTGCCCTTCAGGCCCAGGGATTCACCGTAGGTGGGCAGGATCAATTCAATGGCGGCGGTGTTGAAGCCGATCCCATGGTTGAGGGACTGAACATTGTGTTTTTCGTAGATGCCGCGGATCGCCATCATCGCCATCAGCACATGCACCGGCTTGATATGGCGCGGGTCGCGGGTGAACAGCGGCTCGATGTAGAACGGCTTGTCGGCCACCACCACGAAATCCACCCAACTGGCAGGGATGTCGACGCGGGGCAAGTCGCTGACGTCATCCACCAACTGGTTGACCTGCACGATCACGATGCCATCGCTGAACGCGGCGGGTTCGATCAGCGCGGGAGTATCTTCGGTGCTGGCGCCGGTGTAGATATTGCCGGCACGGTCGGCCATGAAACCGGCGGACAGTACGACGTTGGGGATCAGGTCCACCACCAGCCGTGCATAGAGTTCGATGTAAGTGTGGATCGCACCGATTTCCAGCAGGCCGTCTTCGAGCAGTTGGCTGATGCGCAGGGATTGGGTGCCGGCGAAGGAAAAGTCCAGCTTGCGCGCGATGCCCTTTTCAAACAGGTCCAGGTGCTCGGACCGCCCGACGCTGGGCATGATCATGTGCAAATCGTGGAGCTTGGCCGGGTCGGCCTTGGCCAGGGAGCGCGAGAGGAAGTCGGCCTGCTTCTGGTTGTTGCCTTCCAGCACCACGCGGTCGCCGGGGAGGATCAGGGCCTCAAGCGCTTCGACAATCCTGTCACTGGGCAAAACCGCCCCGTCTGCATACTGCAAAACCCGCCCGAGCCGCCGCTGCTTCTCGTCACGCCGCCGCGTCCAGCGCGAGTCGGGGGTAGTTATTGTTGTCATGGTCGCTCCACGGGTTTGCTGTCGTGGGCTGTACCTTAGGAGTGATTCGGGGGGCCATCAATCAAGCTTAGCGGTGGATCGTTACGGTTGGAGTAATGGAGAATCAGCAAACACTGATCCGAGCCAAAAGATGATCTAAATGTGGGAGGGGCTTGCCCCCGATAGCGGAGGGTCAGCTAAGTGATGTATCAACTGACACTCAGCCATCGGGGGCAAGCCCCCTCCCACATTTGTTCAGTGATGCCTGTTAGATAGCGGTCCCAAACAGGGGCTGATCAGTCCCTGTTTGGGACCTTTTCCAGCGAAGGGCTGACCTGCTCCAGCGCCCGATCCACCAACAACTGCCCCAACTCGGCCATTTGCTGGATCCCGAGCATGATGGCGCGCTGGGAAGTGTCCAGGTCGAAGGCCAGGTTGCAGGTGAGTGCGTTGAGGGAGGACAGGGTTTCGCTGGCGTTGACCAGCAGCGTTTCGGTGGTTTGGTGGGGGTTTACGGCGAAGAGAGGCAGATTAGGGGTAGGTTTGATCATGATGAAACTCCTAAACAGTCAGTAAGGAGCGCCACCGTTCGCTTGCACGCGAATGAGGGTGGCGACCGTGCGCAGGTGTGCAAGACCGGGCCTGTTTAGGACACCCAGCAGGTCCGAAGACCTCCTGCGCGCAGCCGCCATAAAGCAGCGAGCACAAAAAACGCCCGTTGGTTGGCAGGGCGTTTGTACGCCTAAACAGTTTCGTCGGACTTGCACGTCCGTGTCACCGTTTTTTGCGATGACGGGACGAAGACTAGGCGCGCGGGCTGCACGCGACAAGTTCATGCACAGCCCAAAATCTTGCAGGAAAAATCCTAAGACCACCCGCAATCCGTCAAACACCGGCACTTTAATGTGGGAGGGGGCTTGCCCCCGATGGCAGTGGGTCAGCCACCAGATGCAGTGACTGACACACCGCCATCGGGGGCAAGCCCCCTCCCACAGGGGATCCTCACATGACTTAGATTCAGGCCAGTCCGGACTCGACCAATAAGGCTTCAAGCCCCATCAAATCCGGCACCTTAGCCACATGTTCCCCCACCTGCACCGCCGCCAGTTCCAGCGGGCACAGCGGCACGTCCACGTAGCTCAATTCGCTATCGAGCTTGTACGACCGTGGAATCCCCTGGATCACCAGCGCAATGAACTTCAACGTCGGTCGGCCGCCCAGTGCATTCAACACCACGATCCGCGAGCGTTCGCCGGTCACGCCGGCCTCGCCGCACGCCGCTTCAAAGCTGATCAACGGGATTTGTCGATCTCGCCACGTCACTTGCCGCAAATACCACGGCGGCGCATCGCTGGCCGGTTCGCCGCGCTGGAAGTCGATCAACTCGGCGATGGCGACGTTGGGCAGTATCAGGTGGCGGTCGGCCAGGGGCAGGAGCAGGCCGGTGAGTTGGCTGGTGCGGTGGTCAAGCACGGGATTTGCTCCAGTAGGCGATGCTTTCGAGCAGCACCGATTCCTGGTACGGCTTGCCCAGGTAGTCGTTGACGCCGATGGCCATGGCGCGGTCGCGGTGTTTCTGGCCGGTGCGGGAGGTGATCATGATGATCGGCAGGCGCATCAGCCGGGGGTCATTGCGCACCTGGATGGCCACTTCGAAGCCGTCCATGCGCGGCATTTCGATGTCGAGCAGCATCAGGTCGGGGGTATGTTCCTCGAGCACGGCAAGGGCGTCGATGCCGTCCTTGGCGGTGAGTACGTTCATGCCGTTGCGCTCCAACAGGCGGCTGGTGACTTTGCGCACGGTGACCGAGTCGTCCACCACCAGCACCAGCAGCGGGCGCTTTTTCAGCGGGTCGTTGAGGATCAACGGAGCATCCACCGCCTGGGCCGGCAAGGCCGGTTGCCGGGCGCGGATGTGCGCGAGCAGGTCGATGATCAACACCACGCGCCCATCCCCCAGGATGGTCGCGCCGGATAACCCCTGCACCCCGGAAAACTGCGGGCCCAGGCCCTTGACCACAATCTCCCGGGTGCCGGCCATGGCGTCCACATGCACCGCCACACGGCGCTCGTTGCACTGCACCAGCAACACCGGCACGGGTTGATACTGGCCCAGTAATTTCGGGCGACCGACGGTGTGCAGCAGGTCACCCAGGTAAAACAGCTCGTAGCGTTGGCCGGCATATTCATAACACGGCGGATCCTGCTGGTAGTGCCCCGCCAGCTCATGGGGCAGCACCCGCACCAGACCTTCGATGGTGTTGAGCGGGATCGCATATTGATCGTCCGCGCAGTGCACCATCAACGCCCGATTGACCGACACCGTAAACGGCAGGCGGATGCGAAAGTGCACGCCCTCCCCCGGTGTCGAGTCAATGAACATCGAGCCGCCGAGCTGGCGCACTTCTTCGTGCACCACGTCCATGCCCACGCCACGCCCGGAAATCTGCGTGATCTTTTCCGCCGTAGAGAACCCCGGCTGCAGAATGAACTGCAACACATCACGGTCGCTCATCTCTTGATGAGGGGCGAGCAAACCGCGCTTGATCGCCTTGCGCCGCACCGCGTCCAGAGGCACACCGGCACCGTCGTCGCGCATGTCGAAAACGATATCGCCGCCTTCGTGGGTCAGGTCCAGGGTGATGCGGCCCTTCTCCGGCTTGCCGGCCAACAGCCGCGCATCGCGGGGCTCCAGGCCATGGTCGACGGCGTTGCGCAGCATGTGTTCCAGCGGTGCCGCCATGCGCTCCAGCACATTGCGGTCCATTTCACCCTCGGCATTGCCGACGATGAACTCCACGTCCTTGCCCAACTCGCCCGCCACCTGGCGCACGATGCGCTTGAGGCGCGGCAGCATGCGCTCGAAGGGCACCATGCGCGTGCGCATCAGACCTTCCTGCAACTCGGTGTTGATGCGCGCCTGTTGCTGCAACAGGCCATGGGCGTCCTCGTTGCGGCGGTCGAGGGTGTCCTTGAGGTCGAGCAGGTCGGAGGCCGATTCCGACAGCGCCCGGGACAGCTGCTGCAACTGCGAATGACGGTCCATTTCCAGCGGATCGAATTCTTCATAGCCCAGGCGCTCGGCCTCGGCCTGTTGACGACTGAGGATTCGCCCCTGGGTTTCGGTGTCGAGGCGGCGCAGTTGGTCGCGCATGCGTTCGATAGTGGTTTCCACCTCATGCAGGGCAATGCGCGCGTCGTTGACTTGCTGCTCGATACGACCACGGAAGATCGAGGTCTCGCCGGCCAGGTTGACCAGGTCGTCCAGCAGGTCAGCGGAAATCTTCACCATGTCGGCGCCGGGATCAACCACCGCTTCGGCCTTGCCTGCGGGCAGCGCCACGGGCGTCACGGGCTCATCGCTGGGGTGCACCAGGCTCTTGATACGTTCGATAAGCTTGTCCACCGAACCCACCGGCAGCCCATCCGCCACGGCGTCGATCATCTGCGCCAGGCGGTCGTGGCAGCCCTGCAGCAACGCGAACAGTTCGGCGGACGGCGCGAGCAAACCGGCGGACAGCCCTTCGTAGAGAAATTCCAGCTCATGGGCCAGGTCACCGATCGGCCCGATCTCGACCATGCGCGCGCCGCCCTTGAGGGTGTGCAGGTCGCGCAGCAGGGTTTCGACTTCCTGGCGATTGTTCGGCTCGGCCTGCCAGCGCAGCAAGGCGCTGCCGGAGCTGTCGAGAATGTCGGCGGCTTCTTCGAGGAAGATGTCCAGCAACTCGGGGTCGGTGCCCGGCGTTTCCGCAGGTGGGGCGGCCTGTACAGCCGGCATGCCGCCCTGGCGTAGCGCGCGCAACCGGGCGACCAGTTCGGTGCTGTCGCTCAAGGGTTGATGGTGCTGCAGTTCCTCCAGTTGCAAGGCCAGTCGCTCATGGCTGGCCATCAGCACCTGCGACAACTCGCTGGAGTAGCTGTAGCGCCGATCCACCAGGCCTTCGTACAGGCATTCCAGTTCATGGGCCAGGTCGGCCACCGGTCCGATGTCGGCCATGCGCGCGCCGCCCTTGAGGGTATGCAGGTCGCGCTGCAGGGACGACAACGGCGCGGCACTGTCCGGCTCCAGCAGCCAGCGTTTCAGGGACTGCCCCGCACTGTCGAGAATATCCACGGCTTCTTCGAGGAAGATTTCCACGAGTTCATCGTCGATCCACGTTTCATCCTGCAGTTGCGCGGTGGCGGCGCCCAGTTCGGAGATGCTCAGGGCGCGGCTGCCGTCGCTTTTGATCAGGCCGGTGGCAGAAGGGTCCAGTGCATCGTCCAACAGTTCGCGCAGGGCGTGTACACGTGCCGGTGCCGGGATGATTTCCTGGCCGGCGGCCAATTGATCGAGCATGTTGATCAGCGCTTCATGGGCCTGCTCGGCCTCATGGAAAAATCGCTCGCTGACCGCCAGGCTGCTTTCTTCCACGGCGCCGTAGAGGTCGAGCAAGGCTTCGCAGAGTTCATCGATGGCGTGCAGGTCAGCGACATGGGCGCCCTCCCCCAGCGTGGTCAATTCATCCAGCAGCGCGGTGAGTTCCTGGCGTTCGCCGGGGTGCTGCTGCCAGCGGCGCAGCAGGTTTTCGGCGTCGAGCAGAATGTCCATGCCCTGGGCCAGGAAGTTGGCGATCAGTTGCGGGTCGCGCTTGATCCGCAACCCCGTGTTGGGGGCGTCGAGCAGCGCGGCCAGTTGATGGTCGAGCAGGGCCTGGGTCCGGCGGATCAAGTCATCCGCGCCCTTGATCGACACCAGGGGATCGCGGTCCAGTTGACGCAACCCACGCTGGAACAGGCCTTCGGCTTCCAGCAGCAACTCGACTTCGTCCAGGTCCAGCGGCAGGCGATGGGCCTTGTATTCGCGGGTCAGGTGATCCAGTGGGCGCACCAGCTCGGCGATCGGCAACACGCCGGCCATGTAGGCGCTGCCCTTGAGGGTGTGCAGGGCGCGTTGCAGTTCATCGCTGACTTGCAGCGGCACATGCTCGGCGGCCTGCTGCAGGAAGTGGTTGAGGCTGTCCAGATGGCTCTGGGCTTCGTTGCGGAAGATCTCCAGCAGCATCGGATCGTGGGGTTCGCCGACCGACGCTGGGGCGCCGTTGGCCCAGGCGTGGGCGCGGGCGGCCAGGGCGTCGACCTCATCGCGCTGGTGTTGCTCGCCCGTCGCGAAGTCGGCGATCAATGCCGGCAGCAGGGCCACGGCGTCATCCAGCACCTGTTGGATCTCGGGGCCGAGGGCCACGCTGCGCTCGAGCACACGGTTCAACAGGTTTTCCACGGCCCAGGCCAGCTCCGCCAGCACCAGGGCGCGCACCATGCGGCCGCTGCCTTTCAGGGTGTGGAAGGCGCGGCGCATTTCGCCCTGGGCGGTTTTGTCCGCGCTGTTGGGCAGGTGACGGTGCAGCACCTCAAGGACTTCCTCGGTTTCTTCGAGGAAGACGTCGCGCAGTTCATCGTCGATGGGCGCTTCATCGGCCGGCGGCGGCAGCAGGCTACCGGGGCGTTGCAAGGCCGGCGGATTGAGGCCCGAAGTGGGGTTGGCCAATGCGTCGAACTGGGACTGGCTGGGCGCAACCTCGCTCGACAGCGCGCCATCGGGTGCTGCCAGCGCCTGGCGCCAGGGTTTTTCGGCGGGCAGGTAACCCAGCGCAGCCAGGCTTTGGGTGGCCAGTTCCAACACCCGCTCACCGGCGGCGTCCGGGTCCTGGAGCATGCGTTCGAGGTAATACTCCAGGCTGCTGATCACGTCAGCGAAATGCCCCAGTTGCAGCTCCGACGGCGGGCTGTCGTTGACCATCAACTGTTCGTCGACGTAATCGGTGCAACCGCGCATCAGGCTGGCCGCGCGGGGCAAGGGGATCATCGCCAGCGCGCCGCGCACCTGGCTCAGCAGTTCCGGCAGGGATTCCAGGCGCTGGCGGTCCCAATCGGCTTCGATACAGTCGATCACCAGCTCCTTGGCTTGCTGCAGGCACTGGCAGGATTCGCGGATGACCAACTGGTGGATCTGGGTCAGGTCGGTGGTGGGCAGGCGGCTTTCTTCGTGGCCTTCCGGCTCGACGGTGCCGACCATTCCCGCCAGCGTGGCTTCCACATAGAGCAACGCACCGGCGACGTCCATCAACACCGCATCGTTGGGCTCGCGATGCCCCTGGGCCAGGCTCAATACCACGGCCAGCTGGTCGATGATGACTTTGCGCGGCTGGCCAAACCCCAGCACCGCGAGGGTATCGGCAATCTGTCGCAGGGGAGCCAGCAGCGCGTCGAGGTCGCTCGTGTGCTGGCGGTCGCTGCGCACGAACAGGTCGAGGCGCTCTTTGACCCGCACCAACTCTTCACACAACGCACCGAGCACCGAGCCCATGGCGTTGCGATCCGGCCCGGCAAGGCGCGCGCGTTCGGCGTCCACCACCGTGCTGTCGGGCAAGGCCTCATCCAGGCTGTAGCGCTCTTTCAGACTCTGCATGCGCGGGGTCGGCCGGGTGACTTTGGCGACGTAAAACAACAGGCTCTTGAGCAGTTCATCCGGTGCGGGCTGGTTGATCCCGCCGATGCCCTGCGCCAGCAGGCGCTTGAGCTGCTTGTCGCTGGCCTTGAGCAGGCTGCGCAGCGCCGGGCTGTTGGCGACCACGCCGGTGAGCATGCCCTCGACCAGCGCCGACGCCACTTGCCATAGCGGCAACAGCGGCGCGCCCTGGCACAGCGCCTCAAGGCGCGCGAACACCCGCGCCATGTCTTCCAGGTTGCTCGGCCCGTGGTCTTCACGCAGCAGCCCGGCGAGGGCTTGCTGCAACAGTTGATGCCACTGGCGCAGTTGCGCCTGGAGGTCGGCCGGCGCGCGTTGGGCCAGGGCGTCCTCGGCAAGCGGCGCAATCGACAGCAGTTGCGGGCTGAACAAGCTGGTTTCCGACAGCAGGCTTTCGCCGTGGGCACTGCGCAGGTCGTTGAGCAGCGGCAGCACCACCAGCGGTAAATCACGGCGAGCGCTGTGCACCCGGTCAAGGTACAACGGCAGTTGGCCCAAGGCCTGTTGCAGCAGGCGGATACTTTCCTCGCGCTGGCCGACATGCCCGGCCTGGAGCGCCAGGGCCAGTTCCTCGATCTCTTCGGCCAGCAGCGCCGCGCCGTAGAACTCGACCATTTGCAGCGCACCATGCACCTGATGGATAGCGTCCAGGCACTGGCTGATCACGCCATCGTCGTGGGTCTCGACAAATGCATCCAGCGCCGAACGGGCCTGCTTCAGGGTTTCGGCAATGTCGCCCTTGACCCATTCAAGGGCCACGTAGTCGTGCCGATCAACCATAACTGCTCCGCTTAGAATTCGTGGGTTGCCTGGATCTCAAAGCCAATAGAGATCTAGTGTGGGAGGGGGCAAGCCCCTCCCACATTTGGATCGCATTTCAATCATCAACCTGTTTGGCCGCAGGCAAGGTGAAACCCGACACCGACCTGCGCAACTGGCTGGCCATCTTCGCCAAGTTGCCGATGCTTTCGGCGGTAGCGGTGGAGCCCGATGACGTCTGCGTGGTGATCTGCTGGATCACGTTCATGGTCAGGGAGATCTGCCCCGCCGATGAGGTCTGTTGCTGCGCCGCGTTGGAGATGCTCTGGATCAGCGCGGCCAGGGTTTTCGATACGCCTTCGATCTCTTCCAGCGCCACCCCGGCGTCCTGGGCCAGCCGTGCACCGCGCACCACTTCGGTGGTGGTCTGCTCCATGGAAATGACGGCTTCGTTGGTGTCGGCCTGGATCGCGCGCACCAGGGTTTCAATCTGCCGGGTGGCCGCCGACGAACGTTCGGCCAGCCGCTGCACTTCATCGGCCACCACCGCAAAGCCGCGCCCGGCATCCCCGGCCATGCTCGCCTGGATCGCGGCGTTGAGGGCGAGGATGTTGGTCTGGTCGGCAATGTCGTCGATCAGGCTGACGATGTCGCCAATCTCCTGGGACGACTCGCCCAGGCGCTTGATGCGCTTGGCGGTGTCCTGGATCTGTTCGCGGATGTTGTCCATGCCGTGGATGGTGTTGTGCACCACCTCGTTGCCTTTGTTGGCGATTTCCACCGAACGTTCCGCCACCGCCGAGGACTCGGCCGCGTTGGCCGACACCTGGTCGATGGACTGGGCCATCTGGTTGATCGCGGTGGAGGCTTCGGCGATCTGCTGGGCCTGATGCTCGGAGGCCTGGGCCAGGTGCATGGCGGTGGCCTGGGTCTCTTGCACGGCGCCCGCCACTTGCCCGGCGGTGAGATTGATGGTGGCCACCAGGTCGCGCAGCTGGTCCACGGAATAGTTGATGGAGTCGGCGATGGTGCCGGTGAAGTCTTCAGTCACCGAGGCGGTCACGGTGAGGTCGCCGTCGGCCAGGTCTTCGATTTCATCGAGCAGGCGCATGATCGCGTTCTGGTTGCGCTCGTTCTTCTCGGCGGTCTCGTGCAGTTGGCGGTTGGTTTCGCGCACCATCACCAGGCCGATCAGGATGATCGAGGCCAGCGCCAACAGGCCCAGCACATAGCCGCCGATGGTGTCGAAGCTGCGTCCGCTGGCGAGGTTTTCAAAACCGGTGGCCAGGTGCGAGGCTTCATCGAGCAGGGTTTGCGACAGGTTGAAAATATTGCTCGCCGAGGCGCGGACCTGGAACAGCTGGGGCGAGGTTTCGAGAATTTCATCCACGGAGCCGGAGACAAACTCGAACAGCTCGGCGATTTCCGCCAGCCGCGCGCGGGCATCGCGGTCTTCTACCTGAGTGATGCGCAGCCCGGGGTTGCCGTTGAGCATGCCATTGAGCACCTGCCCGAAGCGATTGGCATCGCGGCCAAAGGTGTCGGCGGCCTGGACGGCGGTTTCGTCACCGGCCAGCACCGTGTTGACCGCGCCCAGGATACGCTCGGCCAGCAGCGACTGGCGCTGGGCCAAGGCCACCTGGCTGGCCGGCGCGCCGCGTTGCAGCAGGATGTCGACGACCTTTTCCGACTCCATCTGCAATTGCGGTACGGTTTCGGCGAGGGTCGCGGCCACTTGGTGCAGGGACAGCACGGTCTGTTCGCTGGCGAGGATCGCGTCGGTGTTTTTCAGCAGCGCCTCCCAGTCGGTCTGCACCGCGCGCATTTCGGCACGGACCGCACTGGGCGCAGCGGGCAGGCCGGTTTCCGGGTCGCCTTTTTTCAGGTAGCCCCAGCGTCGGGCAAAGTCGTTGCGCGCATCGCCCAACAGCTTGAATGCGGCGGCCTTGCCGGCGGCGGCCTCGGTAGCGTTCTTGGCAATGCGTTGGGACAGCACGCGCAGTTCACCGGCGTGGCCGATGTACTGCTTGTCATAGGTGGACTGGGTGTTGAGGTAAGCGAAGTTGGCGAACAGCAGCATGATGAATACGATCAGCGCGATAAACAGCACGATGATCTGTGAACGGCTGCGTGAGCCGGCCTGGGGTTTGGGCGTAGTAGCGGTGGTCATGCGGCGACATCCATGAAGCCAGGGGCCTGGGCCAGGGCGAAGGGGCTGAAGACCTGCCACAGCGGCTCGCCGTCGAATTGGCCCTGGATAAATGGCGCGCCGGGGCTGGGGCTCACCAGCAAGGCGTCTTGTGCAAAATGCTGCATCCCCACCACCTCGTCTACCAGCAGCCCGACAAACAGATCGTTGTATTCCACCACCAGCACCCGCCGTTGCTTGCGCGCCTTGGACAGCTCAAGGCCAAGGAAGCCGCCGAGGTCCATCACCGGCAGCAAACGCCCGCGCAGGTTAGCAACACCCTTGACCCAGGCCTTGACCCCGGGCATTAAAGTGCAGCGCGGCTCATGCAGGACTTCGGCGACTTCGCCCATGGGCGCGACATACCAATGCTGCCCCAGGCGAAAGCCAATCCCGCTCCAGCGTTGCAGGCGGGTTTCCTGGGATGGCAGGTCGGCGGCCAGCAGGCGGCAGCGGCGGTCGATGTCCAGCAGCAACTCGAAGGCGGTTTGCGACTCGGTCATGATGGCGTGCCGTCAGCCGGCCAGCACCTTGTTCAGGGTGGCAATCAGGGTTTCCTCGTCCACAGGCTTGGTCAGGTAATCCTTGGCACCCTGGCGTGCGCCCCAGATCTTGTCGGTCTCCTGATCCTTGGTGGTGATGATGATGATCGGGATGCCGTTGGTTTCCGGCTCCTTGGACAGCTGGCGGGTGGCCTGGAAGCCATTGAGGCCCGGCATCACGATGTCCATCAGCACGGCGTCGGGCTTTTCCTGGCGGGCCAGGGCCACGCCGTCGGCGCCGTTCTCGGCCTTGAGGACCTGGTGGCCGTGCTTTTCCAGCATGCCGGTCAGTTTGTACATTTCGGTCGGCGAATCGTCGACGATCAGAACACGTGCCATGGTTTTCCCCACTACATTGGTCGGCGCCGGCCCTTGTGAGGCGGCGTCAGTGTGCTTGTTCCACTGCGGCGAACCCGGGCACATAGGCCTTGATCGCACTCAGCAGTTCTTCCTTGCTGAAAGGCTTGGTCAAAAACTGATCGACACCCACGATGCGCCCCTTGGCCTTGTCGAACAGACCGTCCTTGGAGGACAGCATGATCACCGGGATCGACTTGAACACCGGGTTGTTCTTCACCAGGGCGCAGGTCTGATAGCCATCCAGGCGCGGCATCATGATGTCGACAAAGATAATGTGCGGGTGATGATCCACAATCCGGGCCAGGGCATCGAAACCGTCGATGGCCGTGATGACATCGCAGCCCACGTTCTTCAACAGCGTCTCGGCGGTGCGGCGGATCGTCTTCGAATCGTCGATCACCATCACTCTCAAGGCGTTGGAATGCTGTTCCATATCTGCTCTACCATCGCCACAGCGAATCGGTTTTCGGTGTGTACTGCCTGATGTTGCACAGGATGAGCGCCGCAGGCCTTGGAATTCAAGGGCTGCTGCGCCGTGGCAGTCTTTTTAGCACAGTCTCGGGGAGCAATCTATCGAGGCACCCGCCCGGTGGTTTTTCCTTGACCCACAACAGCCGCAGCGCCACTCTGACGCCACTTTTATGCGCCCCAATTTTGCTAGAGGAAATCCCCCATGAGCGTTCGCGTCGGCATTGTCATGGACCCTATCGCCAGCATTTCCTATAAAAAGGACAGCTCGCTGGCCATGCTCCTGGCCGCCCAGGCCCGCGGCTGGAGCCTGTTCTATATGGAGCAGCGCGACCTTTACCAGGGCGACGGCGAGGCCCGTGCACGCATGCGCCCGCTGCAGGTGTTTGCCAACCCCGAGAAGTGGTTCGAACTGCAGGACGAAATCGACAGCCCCCTGAGCGACCTCGACGTGATCCTGATGCGCAAGGACCCGCCGTTCGACATGGAGTTCGTCTACTCCACCTACCTGCTGGAGCAGGCCGAGCGTGCCGGCGTGCTGATCGTCAACAAGCCGCAAAGCCTGCGCGACTGCAATGAAAAGCTGTTCGCCACGTTGTTCCCGCAGTGCACGCCGCCCACCGTGGTCAGCCGTCGTGCCGACGTGCTGCGTGAATTTGCCGCCAAACACGGTGATGTGATCCTCAAGCCGCTGGACGGCATGGGAGGCACCTCGATCTTCCGTCACCGCGCCGGCGACCCGAACCTGTCGGTGATCCTCGAAACCCTGACCGCCCTGGGCACCCAGCAGATCATGGGCCAGGCCTACCTGCCGGCGATCAAGGACGGCGACAAACGCATCCTGATGATCGACGGCGAGCCGGTGGATTACTGCCTGGCGCGTATTCCGGCGGCAGGCGAGACCCGTGGCAACCTGGCAGCAGGCGGTCGAGGCGAAGCGCGGCCGTTGTCCGACAAGGACCGCTGGATCGCCAGCCAGGTTGGCCCGACCCTGCGGGAAAAGGGTTTGCTGTTTGTAGGCCTTGACGTAATTGGGGAAAATCTTACCGAAATCAATGTCACCAGCCCGACCTGCATTCGCGAGATCGATAACGCATTTGGCACGAACATCGGCGAAATGTTGATGGCCGCCATCGAACGCAAGCTGCAGGCCAACTGATATAGAACAGCCGGACACATACCAACATTGCGCTATCATGCCCGACCTGTGAAACGCGCGATGTTGGTTTTCTTGTCATGACACTCCCGTCCGATCTGCCCTCCGAACTCTCCCACAGCGGCGTGCGCCCGGCTGATCGGCTCGGATTTACCCTGTTTCTCGCGGCATTGATTCACCTGGCCTTGATCCTCGGCGTGGGTTTCACCATGGTCGAGCCCAAGCAGATCACCAAGACCCTGGAAATCACCCTCGCCACGTTCAAGAGCGAAAAGAAGCCCGAGAAGGCCGACTTTCTCGCCCAGGACAACCAGCAGGGCAGTGGCACCCTGGACAAGAAGGCGATCCCCAAGACCACCGAAGTGGCGCCCTTCCAGGACAACAAGGTCAATAAGGTCACACCGCCGCCGGCGCCCAAGCCTGAAGTCAAACAGGCCACGCCCAAGCCCACGGTGACCACCGTCGCACCCAAGCCGCAAAAAGCCCCAGTCCAGCGCGAGAAAACCAAGACCGAACCGCAACCCGAGCCCGTGAAGCCGGCGCCGACGTTCGACAGTTCGACACTGTCCGACGAAATCTCCAGCCTGGAAGCCGAACTGGCCCATGAACAACAGCTGTACGCCAAGCGCCCACGCATTTACCGCCTGAACGCCGCCTCGACCATGCGCGACAAGGGCGCCTGGTATAAGGACGAGTGGCGTAAGAAGGTCGAGCGCATCGGTAACCTCAACTACCCGGAAGAGGCACGGCGCCAGCAGATCTACGGCAATTTGCGTCTTTTGGTGTCGATCAACCGCGACGGCACCTTATATGAAGTGCAGGTGCTGGAATCGTCCGGTCAGCCGCTGCTGGACCAGGCGGCCCAACGCATCGTGCGCCTGGCCGCGCCCTTTGCCCCGTTTACCGGGGACTTGAACGATGTGGACCGCCTGGAAATCATCCGCACCTGGAAGTTTGCCAAGGGTGATCGCCTTTCCAGCAACTGAACGCGCCGTCCTACAGAAAAGCCGACAGCACGGTATTCGGGTCACGTCCAGCTTGTCAGTTCGCCCCTCCAACGCCACACTAGCGGACATGAAAAATGTCAGCCCGACCTACCTCAAGCACCAATTCCTGATCGCCATGCCCCATATGGCCGACCCGAACTTTGCGCAGACCTTGACCTACATCGTCGAGCACACGGCCAATGGTGCCATGGGGTTGGTGGTGAACCGCCCGCAGGCGCTGAACCTGGCCGATATCCTTGAACAACTGCGTCCGGAGGTCGACCCGCCGGCCCGTTGCCAGGGCGTGCCGATCTACATCGGCGGGCCGGTGCAGACCGATCGCGGCTTTGTGCTGCACCCCACCGGGCCGAAGTTCCAGGCCACGGTTGACCTGGACGGAGTCTCGCTGTCCACCTCCCAGGACGTGTTGTTCGCCATCGCCGACGGCGTGGGCCCTGAGCAAAGTGTGATCACCCTGGGTTACGCCGGCTGGGAAGCCGGACAGCTGGAAGCCGAACTGGCCAGCAATGCCTGGCTGACCTGCCCGTTCGATGCCGACATCCTGTTCAACACCGCAAGCGAATTGCGCCTGGAAGCCGCCGCGGCCAAGCTGCGGGTCAACCTCAGCCTGCTGACCAGCCAGGCGGGGCACGCCTGATGGCCTTGCGTTTGATCCTCGGCTTTGACTACGGCACCAAGCAGATCGGCGTAGCGGTCGGCCAGGTCATCACCGGCCAGGCCCGCGAGCTGTGCACCCTCAAGGCCCAGAACGGCATACCGGACTGGAACCAGGTCGAAGCCCTGATCAAAGAGTGGAAGCCCGATGCCGTAGTGGTCGGCCTGCCCCTGAACATGGACGGCACCCCCAGCGACATGTGCCTGCGCGCCGAAAAGTTCGCCCGCCGTCTTAATGGCCGCTACAACCTGCCCTTCTATACCCACGATGAACGCCTGACCACCTTTGAAGCCAAGGGCGAGCGCCGTGACCGTGGCGGCCAGAAAGGCAGCTACCGCGACAACCCGGTGGACGCCATCGCCGCCGCCTTGCTGTTACAGGGCTGGCTGGACGAAAACACTGCTTTATTTGAATCCTGACTGACGCGGCTTGCCGCGTCTTCTTACGTTTGAGCCCGGACCTTGTCGTCGCCCCCGCCGCGCAAGGCCTTGAAGGAGCCACCATGAGCCTGCCAAACCCCGCCGAACTGATCCGCCAGATGGCGGTTAGCCTCAAGACGCACCTGGAACACCGTGGCATCAGCGAACCGCGCTTTATCGGCATTCGCACCGGTGGTGTGTGGGTCGCCCAGGCGTTGCTGGACGAACTGGGCAGCGACTCACCCTTGGGTACCCTGGACGTGTCCTTCTACCGCGACGACTTCAGCCAGAACGGCCTGCACCCGCAAGTGCGCCCGTCCGCCCTGCCGTTCGAGATTGAAGGCCAGCACCTGGTGCTGATCGACGATGTACTGATGAGCGGCCGTACCATCCGCGCCGCCATGAATGAATTGTTCGATTACGGGCGCCCGGCCAGCATCACCCTGGTCTGCCTGCTGGACCTGGAGGCAGGCGAACTGCCCATCAGCCCGGACGTGGTTGGCGCCACGCTGTCCCTTGAGGCCAGCCAGCGAGTAAAATTGTCCGGTCCCACGCCGCTCGAACTCGAACTGCAAGACCTTGCCCTTTAAACCGCCTTGTAAAGAGTCCCCGCGATGACGCCTCTAGATGCCAAGCGCCCGCTGCAGCTCAATGCTCAGGGCCAGTTGCAACACTTCTTGTCCCTCGACGGTTTGCCCCGCGAACTGCTCACCGAAATCCTCGACACCGCCGACTCGTTCCTCGAGGTTGGCGGCCGGGCGGTGAAGAAAGTCCCGCTGCTGCGCGGCAAGACCATCTGCAACGTGTTCTTCGAGAACTCCACCCGTACACGGACCACCTTTGAACTGGCGGCCCAACGGCTGTCGGCCGACGTGATCACGCTGAACGTGTCCACCTCGTCGGCGAGCAAGGGCGAGACCCTGCTCGACACCCTGCGCAACCTGGAAGCGATGGCCGCCGACATGTTCGTGGTGCGCCACGGCGACTCCGGTGCCGCCCACTTCATTGCCGAGCACGTGTGCCCGCAGGTGGCGATCATCAACGGCGGCGACGGCCGTCACGCCCACCCGACCCAGGGCATGCTCGACATGCTCACCATACGCCGGCACAAGGGCAGCTTTGAAAACCTCTCGGTGGCCATCGTCGGCGACATCCTGCACTCGCGGGTGGCACGCTCGAACATGCTGGCCCTGAAAACCCTGGGTTGCCCGGACATCCGCGTGATCGCACCGAAAACCCTGCTGCCCATCGGCATCGAGCAATACGGCGTGAAGGTCTACACCGACATGACCGAAGGCCTCAAGGATGTGGACGTGGTGATCATGCTGCGCCTGCAACGCGAACGCATGTCGGGTGGCCTGCTGCCGAGCGAAGGCGAGTTCTACCGTCTGTTCGGCCTGACCACCGCACGCCTGGCCGGCGCCAAGCCGGACGCCATCGTGATGCACCCGGGGCCGATCAACCGAGGCGTGGAGATTGAGTCGGCGGTGGCCGACGGCAGCCAGTCGGTGATTCTCAACCAGGTCACGTATGGCATCGCCGTGCGCATGGCGGTGTTGTCCATGGCCATGAGCGGACAAACCGCGCAACGTCAATTCGAGCAGGAGAAGGCCCAGTGAAGCTCAGCATTCTCGGCGCCCGAGTCATCGATCCGGCCAGTGGCCTGGATCACGTTACCGATCTGCACCTGGAGGCCGGCCGGATCATCGCCATCGGTGCCGCGCCCGGTGCTTTCAGCCCCAGCGAGACCATCGACGCCAAAGGCCTGGTGGCCGCGCCCGGCCTGGTGGACCTGAACGTAGCCCTGCGCGAGCCGGGCTTCAGCCGCAAAGGCAATATCACCAGCGAGACCCGCGCGGCCGCAGCCGGTGGCGTCACCAGCCTGTGCTGCCCACCGCACACCAAGCCGGTGCTCGACACGTCGGCCGTGACCGAGCTGATCCTCGACCGTGCCCGTGAAGCCGGCAATTGCAAAGTGTTCCCCATCGGCGCCCTGAGCAAAGGCCTGGAAGGCGAACAACTCGCCGAACTGATCGCCCTGCGCGATGCCGGTTGCGTGGCGTTCGGCAACGGCCTGGAGAGTTTCCGCAGCACCCGCACCCTGTGCCGCGCCCTGGAATACGCGGCCACCTTCGACTTGACGGTGATCTTCCACTCCCAGGACCGCGACCTGGCCGAAGGCGGCCTGGCCCATGAAGGTGCGGTCGCCAGCTTCCTCGGCTTGCCGGGCATTCCGGAAACCGCTGAAACCGTAGCCCTGGCCCGTGACCTGCTGCTGGTGGAACAAAGCGGCGTGCGTGCGCACTTCAGCCAGTTGACCAGTGCCCGGGGCGTGGCCCTGATCGCCCAGGCCCAGGCCCGTGGCCTGCCGGTGACGGCAGACGTGGCGTTGTATCAGTTGCTGCTGACGGATGAGGCGCTGATTGACTTCTCCAGCCTTTACCACGTGCAACCGCCGCTGCGCACACTGGCCGATCGTGACGGTTTGCGTGCGGCAGTCAAATCCGGTGTGATCTCGGCGATTTCCAGCCACCACCAGCCCCATGAGCGCGATGCCAAGCTGGCGCCGTTCGGCGCGACGGAGCCGGGCATCAGCAGCGTGGAGCTGTTGCTGCCGCTGGCGATGACGTTGGTGGAAGACGGTTTGCTGGACCTGCCGACACTGCTGGCGCGCCTGAGCGCAGGCCCGGCCGAGGCCTTGCGCCTGCCGGCGGGCAAGCTGGCGGTGGGGTCGGCGGCGGATCTGGTGCTGTTTGACCCGGCCGGCTCCACGGTTGCGGGCGAGCACTGGCTGTCCAAGGGTGAGAACTGCCCGTTCATCGGCCATAGCCTGCCGGCGAGCGTGCGCTACACCTTGGTGGATGGGCGCATCAGCTACCAGGCTTGAGCCATTAAAAACTGTAGGAGCGAGCTTGCTCGCTTCTACAGGTTATTTATGATCTACCGGCCGCCGTTGCGCTCGGCATTGCGGATCGAAACCTGGGTATTCAAGGTCCAGAAGTCATACAGCACCCCCACCAGGAACAAGCCGCCGGTCAGCAGGTAGATCAGGCCGGTGATCCATTTGCCCTGGTACATGCGGTGCACGCCGAACACCCCCAGGAACGCCAACAGAATCCACGCCACGTTGTATTCGATTGGCCCAGCGGTAAAACGCAGGTCCGCTTCACGGTCCATGGCCGGAATCAGGAACAGGTCGATCAGCCAGCCGATCCCCAGCAAGCCGAGGGTGAAAAACCAGATCGTTCCAGTGACCGGTTTGCCGTAATAGAAACGATGGGCCCCGGTAAACCCGAAAATCCAGAGCAGGTAACCGATCACCTTGCTGTGGGTGTCTTGCTGCGGACCAACCTGTTGATAGGTGTTCATGGCGTACCTCTTTTGCTTCGATAGATAAATTTTTTCACTTTCTTTGTGACTTTTTTACAGGCGCCCGACGTACGGCAAATGGTATCTTCCCTCCCCTGAAAGCCTTATGCCACCTGACTTGTGTAGGACAATCGCGGCGAATCGTCGCGTTTTTCCTGAGTTTGACCCCAAGGTTCAGTCGACAAACGGCCTGAGAACGACACAAAAAGCTGTTATAAAGTTGCGCGCAAACCCATAAGAGCCACGCCTGATGCGACCATTTTTAAAGACATGGCTAACCATTTGCCTATTAATGCCACTGGCCGCCCACGCCACCAATCGTGAGCAACGACTTCCGAACGTCAACGGTTTCACCCCTAAAGTCCACAGCGCGCCCAGCACTGCCAAATCGGCAAAGCCAACCGTCAGCCGCCCGACTCAACTGAGCAAGGCCCACGGTAAAGCAGTTCCAGGCCTGATGGCAGTCAACACCAGGCAAAGCAGCACCGTCCTCAGCCGCGCCGTAAACGTGCTCGGTACGCCTTATCGTTGGGGCGGCAGCAGCCCAAGTAAAGGGTTTGACTGCAGCGGCCTGGTGAAATATGCGTTTAACGACGTAGCGGCCGTGGATCTGCCGCGCACCTCCAACGCCATGGCCGCCGGTCATGGGCAGAAGGTTGAGCGCAAGGACCTGAAACCGGGTGACCTGTTGTTCTTCAAACTGAAGAGCCGCCAGGTGAACCACGTAGCCATCTACCTGGGCAACGACCGCTTCATCCACGCACCGCGTCGTGGCAAGTCGGTCAGCATCGACACGCTGAAAAAGCCGTTCTGGGACAAGAACTACGTGATTGCCAAGCGGGTTCTGCCGAAAGAGCAGAACACCTTGCGGGTAGTACAACGCTGATCTGAAGCTGGAATGCAGTAGTACATGTGGGAGGGGGCTTGCTCCCGATAGCAGTGGGCCAGGTACAGATAAGCTGACTGATCCACCGCTATCGGGGCAAGCCCCCTCCCACATTTGATGTGTGTCGTTCACAACCCCTCAGATATCCCCAGGCACCCTCGCCTTCTCCCGCGCCTCTTCCCGGCTGATCACGCCTTCCGTGACCAACGCCTTCAAGCTCATATCCAGCGTTTTCATACCCAGCGCACCGCCGGTCTGAATCGCCGAGACGATCTGCGCCACCTTGTCCTCGCGGATCAAGTTACGAATAGCCGGCGTGCCCAGCATGATTTCATGGGCCGCCACCCGCCCGCCGCCAACCTTCTTGACCAGCACCTGGGACACTACCGCCTGCAACGATTCCGACAGCATCGAGCGGACCATGGCCTTTTCCCCCGCCGGGAACACGTCCACCAGCCTGTCCACGGTCTTTGCCGCCGAGGTGGTGTGCAGGGTGCCAAATACCAGATGCCCGGTCTCAGCCGCCGTCAGGGCCAGGCGGATGGTTTCCAGGTCGCGCAGTTCGCCCACCAGGATCACATCAGGGTCTTCGCGCAGCGCCGAACGCAAGGCCAGCGAGAAACTGTGGGTGTCGCGATGCACCTGGCGCTGGTTGATCAGGGCGGTTTTCGGCGTGTGGATAAACTCGATGGGGTCTTCCAGCGTGAGGATGTGCTGGCGCCGATGCTGGTTGAGGTAATCGATCATCGCCGCCAGGGTAGTGGACTTGCCGGAGCCGGTGGGGCCCGTCACCAGCACCAGGCCGCGCGCAAGCTGGGCGATACGCTGGAACACTTCCCCCAGGCCGAGGTTTTCCAGGCTCTGGACCTCGGCCGGGATGGTGCGAAACACCGCGCCCATGCCGCGATCCTGCTGGAATACGTTCGCCCGGAACCGCGCCACGCCCGGCAACTCGAAGGCAAAATCCGTTTCAAGAGATGTTTCGAAATCCTTTTGTTGGTAGCGGTTGAGCAACGGGCTCAATAAATCCGCTACTTGCGGGGGTGAAAGCACCGGCCAATCCAACGGCCAGACCTCACCATCAATACGCAGCATGGGCGCCATACCGGCCGACAGATGCAGGTCGGAAGCGCCGCGACGCACGCCGGCCTCCAGTAATTCAGTGATATCCATAGGGCTTTCCATTTCCAGTAGAATGCCGCGGACTCCATATCCACGGGCGCATCTTGAATGTCGACGATAGCAGACAACATCGGCCAGGTTAGCCAGCGCATCCGCGCCGCAGCCGACGCCGTGCAACGTGACGCAAACAGTATCCACCTGCTGGCCGTGAGCAAGACCAAACCTGCCCAAGCCGTGCGTGAAGCCTATGCCGCCGGGGTGCGTGATTTTGGCGAAAACTACCTGCAGGAAGCCCTGGGCAAGCAGGCCGAATTAACCGACCTGCCCTTGAGTTGGCACTTCATCGGCCCCATTCAATCGAACAAGACTCGCGCCATCGCCGAGAATTTCGCCTGGGTGCATTCCGTGGACCGTCTCAAAATTGCACAACGCCTGTCCGAGCAACGCCCGGCCGACCTGCCACCGCTGAATATCTGCATCCAGGTCAATGTCAGTGGCGAGGCCAGCAAGTCCGGCTGCACCTCCGCCGACCTGCCGGCGCTGGCCAACGCCATCAGCGCCCTGCCGCGCTTGAAGCTGCGGGGCCTGATGGCGATTCCCGAGCCGACGGACGATCGGGCCGAACAAGACGCCGCGTTTTCCAGCGTGCGCGACCTGCAAAACAGCCTGAACCTGCCGCTCGACACACTTTCCATGGGCATGAGCCACGACCTTGAGTCGGCCATCGCCCAGGGCGCCACCTGGGTGCGGATCGGTACCGCCCTGTTTGGCGCCCGCGACTACGGCCAGCCATGAAATGGCTGACATCCATCTAAGTAAGGACCTGTCATGAGCAACACGCGTATTGCCTTTATCGGCGCCGGCAACATGGCGGCCAGCCTGATCGGCGGCCTGCGGGCCAAGGGCCTGGAAGCGGCGCAGATCCGCGCCAGCGATCCGGGCGCCGAGACCCGTGCCCGCGTCAGCGCCGAGCACGGTATCGAAACCTTCGCCGATAACGCCGAAGCCATCCAAGGTGTCGATGTGATCGTGCTGGCGGTCAAGCCACAGGCCATGAAGGCCGTGTGCGAAAGCCTGCGCCCAAGCCTGCAGCCGCACCAACTGGTGGTGTCGATCGCCGCCGGCATCACCTGCGCCAGCATGAACAACTGGCTCGGCGCGCAACCGATCGTGCGTTGCATGCCCAACACCCCGGCGCTGCTGCGCCAGGGTGTGAGCGGTTTGTACGCCACCCACGAGGTGACCGCCGAGCAACGTGACCAGGCCCAGGAACTGCTGTCCGCCGTGGGCATCGCCCTGTGGCTGGAACAGGAGCAGCAACTGGACGCGGTCACCGCCGTGTCGGGCAGCGGCCCGGCTTACTTCTTCCTGCTGATCGAGGCCATGACCGCCGCCGGCGTGAAACTGGGCCTGCCGCAGCAAGTCGCCGAGCAACTGGCCGAGCAAACCGCCCTGGGCGCCGCGAAAATGGCTGTCTCCAGTGAGGTGGACGCTGCCGAGTTGCGCCGCCGCGTCACTTCCCCCGGCGGCACGACGCAGGCTGCCATCGAATCGTTCCAGGCCGGGGGCTTTGAAGCCCTGGTGGAAAAAGCACTGGGTGCCGCAGCACATCGGTCGGCTGAAATGGCCGAGCAGCTGGGCAAATAGTCGTCCCCCTACGAAGGAATAAATGATGCTTGGACTCAATGACGCCGTCATCTTCATCATCCAGACCTTGGGCAGCCTGTACCTGCTGATCGTGCTGATGCGTTTTATCCTGCAACTGGTGCGGGCGAACTTCTACAACCCGCTGTGCCAATTCGTGGTGAAGGCCACCCAACCGCTGCTCAAGCCCCTGCGCCGGGTGGTCCCGAGCATGTTCGGCCTGGACATGTCGTCGCTGGTGCTGGCGCTGCTGCTGCAGATCCTGCTGTTCGCGCTGGTCCTGATGCTCAAGGGCTACCTGCCTTACACCGTGCTGCTGTTGCCGTGGGCACTGATCGGGATCTTCTCGTTGTTTTTGAAGATCATCTTCTGGTCGATGATCATCAGCGTGATCCTGTCCTGGGTCGCGCCGGGTAGCCGCAGCCCAGGTGCCGAGCTGGTGTCTCAGATCACCGAGCCGGTGCTCGCGCCGTTCCGCCGCTGGGTGCCCAACCTGGGCGGCCTGGATATTTCGCCGATCTTCGCGTTTATCGCGATCCAGCTGATACAAGGCTGGGGCATCCCGTACCTGGCTGACTTCGCGAACATGCCGAAGGAACTGTTCGGACTGATCTGACAGGCAGAGCAAATGCAGGAGGGGCGGGGCGACGATTCGACTTGCCCCTCCCACATTTGGCCTTTGCTTGCCGCTGGGTGCATCGGTCTTTAGACTTACGCCTCATTTAAACGAGAGCAGGGTCGATGCCAACTGCCTTCCCCCCCGATTCTGTTGGACTGGTCGTGCCCCAAGTGGCGCACTTCAGCGAACCACTGGCCCTGGCCTGCGGCCGTTCGTTGCCCGCCTACGACCTGATCTATGAAACCTACGGCCAACTGAACGCCACGGCGAGCAACGCCGTGCTGATCTGCCACGCCCTCTCCGGCCATCATCACGCCGCTGGCTTCCACAGCGTTGACGAGCGCAAGCCTGGCTGGTGGGACAGTTGCATCGGCCCCGGCAAGCCCATCGACACCAACAAGTTCTTTGTCGTCAGCCTGAACAACCTCGGCGGCTGCAACGGTTCCACCGGCCCCAGCAGCCTCAACCCGGAAACCGGCAGGCCGTTCGGCGCCGACTTCCCGGTACTCACCGTGGAAGACTGGGTGCACAGCCAGGCGCGCCTCGCCGACCTGCTGGATATCCGACAATGGGCCGCCGTGATCGGCGGCAGCCTGGGCGGCATGCAGGCCCTGCAATGGACCATCACGTATCCGGATCGCGTGCGCCATTGCCTGGCCATCGCCTCGGCACCAAAATTGTCGGCGCAGAACATCGCCTTCAACGAAGTAGCACGCCAGGCCATCCTCACCGACCCCGAGTTCCACGGCGGTTCGTTCCAGGAAGCCGGTGTGATCCCCAAGCGCGGCTTGATGCTGGCGCGAATGGTCGGACACATCACCTACCTGTCCGATGACTCCATGGGCGAGAAATTCGGCCGTGGCCTCAAGAGCGAGAAGCTCAACTACGACTTCCACAGCGTCGAGTTCCAGGTGGAAAGCTACCTGCGTTATCAGGGCGAGGAGTTCTCCGGGCGTTTCGACGCCAACACCTACCTGCTGATGACCAAGGCCCTGGACTACTTCGACCCGGCAGCCAACCACGACGATGACCTGGCGAAAACCTTCGAGGGCGCCACGGCGAAGTTCTGCGTCATGTCGTTCACCACCGACTGGCGCTTCTCGCCGGCCCGCTCCCGAGAGCTGGTGGATGCGCTGATGGCGGCCAAGAAAGACGTCTGCTACCTGGAGATCGATGCACCGCAAGGCCATGACGCCTTCCTGATTCCGATCCCGCGCTACCTCCAGGCTTTCAGCAACTACATGAACCGCATTACTTTGTGAGAACGCCATGAGAGCCGACCTGGACATCATCCAAGACTGGATCCCCGCCGGCAGCCGCGTGCTCGACCTGGGCTGCGGCGATGGCGAACTGCTGAGCTGGCTGCGCGACAACAAGCAAGTCACCGGCTACGGCCTGGAAAACGACCCGGACAACATCGCCCAGTGCGTGGCCAAGGGCATCAACGTGATCGAGCAGGACCTGGACAAGGGCCTGGGCAACTTCGCCAGCAACAGCTTCGATATCGTGGTGATGACCCAGGCCCTGCAAGCGGTGCACTACCCGGACCGCATCCTCGACGAAATGCTGCGCGTGGGCCGCCAGTGCATCATCACCTTCCCCAACTTCGGGCACTGGCGCTGCCGCTGGTACCTGGCGACCAAGGGCCGCATGCCGGTCTCGGATTTCCTGCCGTACACCTGGTACAACACGCCGAACATCCACTTCTGCACCTTCGAAGACTTCGAAGCCCTGTGTGGCGAGCGTGAAGCCAAGGTGATCAACCGCCTGGCCGTCGATCAACAGCATCGTCACGGCTGGGCAAGCAAGCTATGGCCCAATCTGTTGGGCGAAATTGGTATCTACCGGGTCAGCAGCCCTGGCCTGACGGATCACAAGATTGCCGTCTAATCATTTTCAAGAGGGACGATCATGAGTCGCTTGGCTATTTTTCTACTGACTGCATGCCTGGGCGCCAGCGCCATGGCGGCGGACACTATCGACGCTAATCGCAAGAAAGACTTCGGTGATATCACCGTTCATTACAACACCTTCACCTCCAGCTTCCTGCAGCCGGAAACCGCCCAGAAAGTCGGCGTGGTGCGCAGCAAGGAGAAGGGCTTGATCAATGTGACCGTGATCAAGGGCGTAACCCCGGTGGCAGCGCAGGTGACAGGCACCATCAAGGACCTGGGCGGCAAGAGCGAGATCCTGACGTTCAAGCAAATCGACGAGAAAGGCGGGATCAATTACCTCGCGCCGTACTCCGTGACGCAGCGGGAATACAAGACGTTTACCATCAATGTGGAAACCGGCGGCAAAGCCCATAGCTTCCAATTCAACCAGGAACTGTTTCCGGCGGAATGATGAACCTTACTCAACTCGTACTGGCCAGCCATAACGCCGGCAAGCTCAAAGAACTCCAGGCCATGCTCGGCGAGTCCGTGCAACTGCGCTCGATTGGCGAGTTCAGCCAGGTGGAGCCGGAAGAGACCGGCCTGTCGTTCGTCGAGAACGCCATCCTCAAGGCGCGCAATGCCGCACGGATCTCGGGCCTTCCGGCGCTGGCGGATGACTCTGGCCTGGCGGTGGACTTCCTCGGCGGCGCGCCGGGTATCTATTCGGCGCGTTATGCCGACGGCAAGGGCGACGCGGCCAACAACGCCAAGTTGCTGGACGCGCTCAAGGACGTGCCGGACGCGATGCGCGGCGCGCAGTTCGTCTGTGTGCTGGCCTTGGTACGGCATGCCGATGACCCGCTGCCGATCCTCTGCGAAGGCCTGTGGCACGGGCGCATCCTGCACGCTGCCAGCGGTGAGCACGGTTTTGGCTATGACCCGTTGTTCTGGGTGCCGGAGCGCAATGTCTCCAGCGCCGAATTGAGCCCGGCCGACAAGAACCAGATCAGCCACCGCGCCCGCGCAATGGATTTGCTGCGCCAGCGCCTGGGCTTGAAATGACCCGGAACACCTCCGCGCAGCCGCTGATCCACGGTGGCGCGCAAACACCTCGGGCGGCGCTACCGGTGCTGCCGCCCTTGGCGCTGTACATCCACATCCCGTGGTGCGTGCGCAAATGCCCTTATTGCGACTTCAACTCCCACACCGCCAGCAAGGTGCTGCCGGAAGAAGAGTATGTGGACGCCTTGCTGGCCGACCTCGATCAGGACCTGCACGCGGTGTATGGGCGCGAACTGAGTTCTATCTTCTTCGGCGGCGGCACGCCAAGCCTGTTCAGCGCTGCGGCGCTGGGCCGATTGCTCAAAGGCGTGGAAGCACGCATCCCGTTTGCCGGTGACATCGAGATCACCCTGGAAGCCAACCCCGGCACGTTCGAGCAAGAGAAGTTCATCGCCTACCGCGCGCTGGGGATCAACCGGCTGTCCATCGGCATCCAGAGCTTCCAGCAGGCAAAGCTTGAGGCCCTGGGCCGCATCCACAACGGCGACGAAGCCGTACGCGCCGCCGGGATGGCGCGCCAGGCCGGATTCGACAACTTCAACCTGGACCTGATGCACGGCCTGCCCGATCAGTCCCTGGACGATGCGTTGAGTGACCTGCGCCAGGCTATCGCGCTCAAACCTACACACCTGTCCTGGTACCAGTTGACCCTGGAACCCAACACCGTGTTCTGGAACCAGCCGCCCGCGCTGCCGGAAGACGATACCCTGTGGGACATCCAGGAAGCGGGCCAGGCGCTGCTGGCCGAGCACGGTTACGCACAATACGAAGTGTCGGCCTACGCCCAGCCCGGGCGCCCGGCGCGGCATAACCTCAACTACTGGAGTTTCGGCGACTTTATCGGCATCGGCGCCGGCGCCCACGGCAAGCTCAGCCATCCGGACGGGCGCATTGTGCGCACCTGGAAGACCCGCGCGCCGAAGGACTACCTCAACCCGGCCAAAAGCTTCCAGGCCGGGGCGAAGGCGCTGACCAACGAAGAGTTGCCGTTCGAGTTCCTGATGAACGCCCTGCGCCTCACCGAGGGCGTCGACGCCACGCTCTACGCCGAACGCACCGGCCTCGACCTGGCGAGCCTCGACGAGGCGCGGCGCGAGGCAGAACAAAGTGGCTTAATGCAGGTCGAACCGTCACGCCTGGCGGCCACCGACCGCGGGCAACTCTTTCTCAATGACCTGTTGCAGAAGTTTTTGAGCTGATCGCTCTAAGGAAATCGAATGGATCTGGTACTCGACCTGCTCGCCACCGTATCCCGCTGGAGCCGCAGCAACCTATCGGAAATCTCCCTGGCCCTTGTGGGCTGTTTGCTGGTGCTGTTTGGCGCCGACATCAAGGGCTGGGTCGAAGCACGCCTGGGCAGCGTTGCCGGCGCGTTGCGCGTACCGTTGATGGCCCTGCTGTGCATGATCGGCAGTGGTGCGGCGCTGATCTATGCGACGCCGTGGATTGTGCGTGGCTTGAGCCAGTTCAATAACTACAGCCTGGCGCCGGTGCTGGTGGTGGTGCTGGTGTTGATTGGCGTCGTCGCCGATCGCCGCTGACCTCAAATCCAACACAAAACAACTGTGGGAGGGGGCTTATCCCCGATAGCTGAGGGTCAGTCGACATCAAAGTGACTGATCCACCGCTATCGGGGGCAAGCCCCCTCCCACATTGAATTGCATTTCAAGTCAGTGGCGAGTTACGCCAGCTTCTCGAACTTCAAATCCCAAACCCCATGCCCCAGCCGCTCACCACGCCGCTCGAACTTGGTGATCGGGCGTTCGGCCGGGCGTGGTACGCATTTGCCGTCTTGCGCCAGGTTGCGGTAGCCAGGGGCAACGTCCATCACTTCCAGCATGTATTCGGCATAGGGTTCCCAGTCGGTAGCCATATGCAGGACACCGCCGACTTTCAGCTTGCTGCGCACCAGTTCCGCGAAGGAAGCCTGGACGATGCGGCGCTTGTGGTGACGGCTCTTGTGCCAAGGGTCCGGGAAAAACAGCATCAGGCGGTCGAGGCTGTTGTCGGCGATGCAGCGGTTGAGCACTTCGATCGCGTCGCAGTCATAGACCCGCAGGTTGGTCAGGCCTTGAGTCAGCACGCCATTAAGCAGCGCACCGACACCTGGGCGGTGGACTTCCACACCGATGAAATCCTGTTCCGGCGAGGCTGCGGCCATTTCCAGCAGGGAGTGACCCATGCCGAAACCGATTTCCAGGGAACGCGGGGCCGAACGGCCGAACACCTGGTCATAGTCCACCGGCGCGTCGGCCAGGGGCAGGACGAACAGCGGCGTACCTTGCTCCAGGCCCTTTTGCTGGCCCTCGGTCATGCGGCCGGCGCGCATCACAAAACTCTTGATGCGGCGGTGCTTGGACTCGTCGCCTTCTTCCACAGTGTTCGGCGTTTCGTTTGATTCAGTCATCAATGGCTCTTACTTGATCAGACCATCCAGCGGCGAAGAGGCGCTGGCGTAGAGTTTTTTTGGCATGCGCCCGGCGAGGTAGGCCAGGCGGCCGGCGACGATGGCGTGTTTCATGGCTTCGGCCATCAGCACCGGTTGCTGGGCGTGGGCGATGGCCGAGTTCATCAGCACCGCGTCACAGCCCAGTTCCATGGCGATGGTGGCGTCGGAGGCGGTACCGACACCGGCGTCCACCAAGACCGGGATCTTGGCTTCTTCGAGGATGATCTGCAGGTTGTACGGATTGCAGATACCCAGCCCGGAACCGATCAGGCCGGCCAGCGGCATCACGGCGATACAGCCGATTTCGGCCAGTTGGCGGGCGATGATCGGGTCATCGCTGGTGTAGACCATCACGTCAAAACCTTCCTTGACCAGCGTTTCTGCGGCCTTGAGGGTTTCGATCACGTTGGGGAACAGGGTTTTCTGGTCGGCCAGCACTTCCAGCTTGACCAGGTTGTGGCCGTCGAGCAGTTCACGGGCCAGGCGGCAGGTGCGCACGGCTTCGATGGCGTCGTAGCACCCGGCGGTGTTCGGCAGGAAGGTGTAGCGATCCGGCGACAGCACGTCGAGCAGGTTCGGCTCGCCTTCGATCTGGCCGAGGTTGGTACGGCGCACGGCGAAGGTCACGATCTCGGCGCCCGAGGCTTCGATGGCCTGGCGGGTTTCTTCCATGTCGCGGTACTTGCCGGTGCCGACCAGCAGACGGGACTGGTAGGTACGACCGGCCAGGACGAAGGGCTTGTCGCTACGAACGATGCTCATGGGAAATCCTCGAAATGGGGTGAGGTTCTGCAGAATCCGGGGCTACATAAAAGCGCGGGACTAGCCGCCGCCGATGGCGTGGACCACCTCGACCTGGTCACCCTCGGTGAGCGTGGTCTCGGCGTGCTGGCTACGCGGGACGATATCCAGGTTGAGTTCCACTGCGACGCGACGCCCGGTCAGGTCCAGGCGGGTCAGCAGGGCCGCAACGGTTTCGCCGTCGGGCAGTTCAAGGGATTCGCCGTTCAACTGAATGCGCATGCCACGGGCCGCCATCGATTTTAGGGGCCAGCATTCTAGCCCGATTGGCACCTGAAGGTCAGCTCCAAGCGTCAAGCGGTCAGTTGCATGCGCCAGGCAGCCAGGCCCAGGAAGAACCAACCCAGCAGGAACGCCAACCCGCCGAAGGGCGTAATGATGCCGAGTTTGCTGATCCCCGTGGTGGTCAGCACGTACAGGCTGCCGGAGAACAGCAGGATACCGACGACAAAGGACACGCCCGCCCACGTCACCAGGCGCCCCGGAATATGCGCCAGCAGCAGCGCCACGCCGAACAGCGCCAGAGTGTGCACCAACTGATAAGTCACGCCGGTGTGAAAGATCGCCAGGTACTCGGCGCTCAGGCGGCTTTTCAGGCCATGGGCGGCGAACGCACCGAGGGCGACACCGGTGAAGCCGAAAAAGGCAGCCAGCATCAGAAAGCTACGCAGCATGAGGAACTCCAGTCAGACTCATTGGGCAGGGTCTGTATAATGGCCCGCTCAACGGGTTCGGCCAAGCCATCTCTATGCTGCGTGTCCTCTTCAAACGCCTTCTCACCGTCGTGAAATGGTTTGCCATCGGCAGTGTTCTGCTGGTGCTGCTGTTCCGTGTCGTCCCGCCGCCCTTCACCGCGCTGATGGTGGAGCGCAAGGTCGAATCCTGGTTCGACGGCGAACCCATTGACCTGCAACGCACCTGGGTGCCGTGGGACGAGATCTCCGACGACCTGAAAGTGGCGGTGATGGCCGGTGAAGACCAACGTTTCCCGCAGCACTGGGGCTTTGATTTCGGCGCGATCCAGGCGGCGCTCCTGCACAACGAGCGCGGCGGTTCGATCCGGGGCGCGAGCACGCTGAGCCAGCAGGTGTCGAAAAACCTGTTCCTGTGGGCGGGTCGCAGTTATTTGCGCAAAGGCCTGGAAGCCTGGTTTACCGGGCTGATCGAGGTGTTCTGGCCCAAGCAGCGGATTCTTGAGGTGTACCTCAACAGCGTGGAATGGGATGAAGGCGTGTTTGGCGCGGAAGCGGCGGCGCGACATCACTTTGGGGTGAGTGCCAAGGGGTTGTCCCGGCAGCAGGCCAGCTACCTGGCGGCGGTGTTGCCTAATCCACGGGTATGGAGTGCCAGCCATCCGACCGCGTATGTGGCGCGGCGGGCAGCCTGGATTCGCCAGCAGATGAGCCAGCTGGGCGGAGAGGGTTACCTGGTGGAACTGAACAATTCCCGCAAAGCGCCTTGGTCCGACTGATACAACACAAAACAAATGTGGGAGGGGCTTACCCCCTCCCACATGTTCAGGCGGCGATCGACAACTTCAGCTTGTTCATCGCGCTTTTCTCAAGCTGACGAATGCGCTCGGCCGACACGTTGTACTTCTGCGCCAGGTCGTGCAGCGTGGCTTTTTCTTCCGCCAGCCAGCGCTGGTAGAGGATGTCACGGCTACGGTCGTCCAGCACTTCCAGCGCTTCGTGCAGGTTGTGGTTGGAGTTGTCGCTCCAGTCGGCGTCTTCCAGTTGACGCGCCGGGTCGTACCGGTGGTCTTCCAGGTAGTTGGCCGGCGATTGGAAAGCACTGTCGTCGTCCGCTTCGGCGGCCGGGTCGAAGGCCATGTCATGGCCGGTCAGGCGGCTTTCCATCTCGCGCACTTCACGGGGCTCCACGCCGAGGCTTTCGGCCACGCGGTGGACTTCCTCGTTGTTCAGCCACGCCAGGCGTTTTTTCTGGCTGCGCAGGTTGAAGAACAGCTTGCGCTGGGCCTTGGTGGTCGCGACTTTCACGATGCGCCAGTTGCGCAGGATGAACTCGTGGATTTCCGCCTTGATCCAGTGCACGGCAAACGACACCAGGCGCACGCCCATCTCAGGGTTGAAGCGCTTTACAGCCTTCATCAGGCCGACGTTGCCTTCCTGGATCAGGTCAGCCTGGGCCAGGCCGTAGCCGCTATAGCTACGGGCGATATGTACGACAAAACGCAGGTGGGCGAGCACCATCTGCCGAGCCGCCCCCAAATCCTGCTCATAGTAGAGACTCTCGGCCAGTTCACGCTCCTGCTCGGGCGTCAGCAATGGAATGCTGTTGACCGTGTGCACATAGGCTTCCAGGTTCGCACCCGGGACCAAGGCATAAGCAGGTTGCAAAGAAGTGGTCATACGAAAAAACCTCCGACTCACATAACTCGTGCAGTTCAGCACTGCGAAAATTGACCGGGAACCGTAGGACAAGTTCCCTAAACCACTGATACGGTCAATACAAACGAAACCACATTACCCTGACATTAACTACTTCGGTGCCAGCTCGCGTAAATGCCGTGCGACCGCAATCCAGGCACCGATATAACCCAACAATACCGCGCCAAGCAAGAGCGACAGACCATCGGCAACCGGCACCCCGGCCAGGGCAAAATCGCTGCCGTACAAGCCGGCAAGCCCGACAACCGCGTCGTTCAGCCAGTTCAGGCCGAACGCCAGCACGCCCCAGGACAAAATCCCCGCACCCAGGCCATAAAGCGCGCCCATGTACAGAAAAGGCCGACGCACATAGCTGTCCGTGCCGCCGACCAGTTTAATCACTTCTATCTCGGTGCGACGGTTTTCAATATGAAGACGAATGGTATTACCTATCACCAAAAGTAATGCAGACACCAACAGCACCGTCAGGCCGAACACAAAGCGGTCGCCCAGCTTGAGGATCGCCGCCAGGCGCTCCACCCAGACTAGATCAAGTTGCGCCTGTTGCACCTTCGGCATCTCTGCGAGTTTTTGTCGCAGGGCTTCAAGGCCCGCCTTGTCGACTTCATTCGGCGTCACCAGCACCACGCCCGGCAGCGGGTTCTGCGGCAGCTCTTTCAGCGCCTCGCCCAGGCCGGACTGTTGCTGGAACTCCTCAAGGGCCTGATCGCGGCTGACGTACTCGGCGTCCGCGACGCCCGGCATGTTCTTGATATCGTCCCGTAGTGCTTCGCCTTCCTTGGTGCTGGCATCGAGGTTCAGGTACAGGGAAATCTGTGCCGCACGCTGCCAGGAACCGCCCAGGCGCTCGACATTATTAAGCAGCAGCGACAAGCCCATCGGCAGGCTCAGGGCCACGGCCATCACCAGGCAGGTAAAAAAGCTGCCGATCGGCTGCTTGCCCAGGCGACGCAGGCTGTCCAGCAGGCTGGCGCGATGGCTTTCGATCCAGGCGCGCAGCAGGGTGCTGAAGTCGGGGCCATCGTCATCGTCGTGTTTTTTCTTTTTCGGTTGCGGATCGGCCGGTTTCGGCGCCACGCGCTCGGAAACCTTGGGGCTACGTGTTGCACTCATACGCCAGCCTCCCCGTCACCGATCAGGCGACCGCGTTGCAGGGTCAGCATGCGATGGCGCATACGGGCGATCAGCGCCAGGTCATGGCTGGCGATCAGTACGCTGGTGCCCAGACGATTGATGTCTTCGAATACCCCCATGATCTCGGCCGCCAGGCGCGGGTCGAGGTTACCGGTGGGTTCGTCCGCCAGCAGCAAGGCCGGGCGGTGAACGATGGCGCGGGCAATGCCGACGCGCTGTTGCTGGCCGGTGGACAGGTCGCCGGGATAGAGGTCGGTCTTGTCCGACAGCGCCACGCGCTCCAGGGCCGAATCCACACGCTTGACGATTTCGGCCTTGGACAGCCCAAGAATCTGCAACGGCAGGGCAATGTTGTTGAACACCGTGCGATCGAACAGCAACTGGTGGTTCTGGAACACCACGCCGATCTGGCGGCGCAGGAACGGGATCTGCGCATTGCTGATGGTAGCCAGGTCCTGGCCCGCCAGCAGCAACTTGCCCGTGGTCGGGCGTTCCATGGCCAGCAGCAGGCGCAACAGCGTACTTTTGCCGGCCCCCGAGTGACCGGTGACAAACAAGAACTCGCCGCGGCGCACTCGAAAGCTCAGCTCATGCAAGCCCACATGCCCGTTGGCATAGCGTTTACCGACCTGTTCGAATCGAATCATGAACGCTCCCGCTCGGCAAACAGTGCCTGGACAAAGGGTTCGGCTTCAAAGGTGCGCAGGTCGTCGATGCCTTCACCGACGCCGATATAACGAATCGGCAACCCGAACTGCTTGGCCAGGGCGAAGATCACGCCACCTTTGGCCGTGCCGTCGAGCTTAGTCAAGGCCAGGCCGGTCAGCTGGACCGTCTGGTTGAATTGCTTGGCCTGGCTGATGGCGTTCTGCCCGGTACCGGCGTCGAGCACCAGCAGCACTTCGTGCGGGGCGTCTGCATCGAGCTTGCCGATCACGCGGCGGACTTTCTTCAGCTCTTCCATCAGGTTGTCTTTGGTGTGCAGGCGACCGGCGGTATCCGCGATCAGCACGTCGATGTTACGAGCCTTGGCGGCTTGCACGGCGTCGAAGATCACCGAGGCGGAATCGGCACCGGTGTGCTGGGCGATGACCGGGATCTTGTTGCGCTCCCCCCAGACCTGCAATTGCTCGACGGCAGCGGCGCGGAAGGTGTCGCCGGCGGCGAGCATGACTTTCTTGCCTTCCGACTGCAGCTTCTTGGCCAGTTTGCCGATGGTGGTGGTCTTGCCGGCGCCGTTGACACCCACGACCAGGATCACGAACGGCTTGTTCGGGGTGATCACCAGCGGCGCCTCAACGGGCTTGAGCATCGCAGCCAGTTCGGCCTGCAAGGATTTGTAGAGGGCGTCGGCATCGGTCAACTGCTTGCGCGCGACCTTCTGGGTCAAGCTCTGGATGATCACGGCGGTGGCTTCGACGCCCACGTCGGCGGTCAGCAGGCGGGTTTCGATGTCTTCCAGCAGCTCATCGTCGATGACTTTCTTGCCGAGGAACAGGCTGGCCATGCCTTCGCCGATGCTGGCGCTGGTCTTGCTCAGGCCTTGCTTGAGGCGGGCGAAGAAGCCGGTCTTGCTGGTTTCGGTGGAGGCGACGGGCGCTTCGACGACGGCGGGAGCGGCAACCACTGGCTCGACGAGCGCGGGCACGGGGGCGGGAGCTTCGACAACGACCGGCTGTGGCTCAACGGTCACCGGAATCGGCGGCACCACATGCTCGGCCTGCACATCTTCAACCAGCGCCACAGGCTCTTCGGGCACCGGCAGCTCAGGCCACGGCTTGTGTTCGGGCTCAGGCTCCACCTCGGCCACCGGCTGCAACACCGGCTCAGCCATCGGCAACACCACCGGCGCCGGCGCTTCGGCAACGGGCTCGGCTTCTACTATAGGCTCGGGGATCGGCTCAGCTTGAACCTGTGGCTGTTCAGCGACGGTTTCCTGCGGCTTTTTGCGCAGCCATCCGAACAGGCCTTTCTTCTCGCCAGCCGCAGCTGGGGTCTTCTTGTCGTCGTTGGAACCAAACATGGAGACGGCTATCTCAAGGTAGCGACGCGCCAAGGGGCACATCGGTAAATAAAATTCGATGCGTAACAGACTGTTTTTTAGCCAGCTCGTTCATGCGCAACATTTTGTAAGGCCTAAATAGGGCCTTAACAAGACAGCCATAGTGGCCGTCCCTAGGTCGGATCAGTATCCTAGCACCTCCTCGCCCGCCGACGCTAAGACCAAGCGGGCAGCCCAACAGGTTTAAAAACGAATGAATGCTCTAGCCCGCCACGCCGCAGGCCTGCTGTTCAGCACAGTTTGTCTGCCCCTTTCAGCCTTGGCTGCCGACCCACAACCCACCCATGAATTCACCCTGGATAACGGCCTCAAGGTGGTCGTGCGCGAAGACCATCGCGCGCCGGTGGTGGTTTCCCAGGTCTGGTACAAGGTCGGTTCGAGCTACGAAACCCCGGGCCAGACCGGTTTGTCCCACGCCCTGGAGCACATGATGTTCAAGGGCAGCGCCAAGGTCGGCCCCGGCGAAGCCTCGCTGATCCTGCGTGACCTGGGCGCCGAAGAAAACGCCTTCACCAGCGATGACTACACCGCCTACTACCAGGTGCTGGCCCGTGACCGCCTGGGCGTTGCCTTTGAGCTGGAAGCCGACCGCATGGCCAGCCTGCGCCTGCCGGCCGACGAGTTCAGCCGCGAAATCGAGGTAATCAAGGAAGAACGCCGCCTGCGCACCGACGACAACCCGATGTCCAAGGCCTTCGAGCGCTTCAAGGCGATGGCCTTCCCGGCCAGCGGCTATCACACCCCGACCATCGGCTGGATGGCCGACCTCGACCGCATGAAGGTCGAGGAGCTGCGCCACTGGTACCAGTCCTGGTATGTACCGAACAACGCCACGTTGGTGGTGGTCGGCGACGTCACCCCGGACGAGGTAAAAAACCTGGCCCAGCGCTACTTCGGCCCGATCCCCAAGCGTGACGTACCGCCCGCCAAGGTTCCGATGGAGCTGGCCGAGCCCGGCGAGCGCCTGCTGACCATGCATGTGCAGACCCAATTGCCGAGCGTGATCCTGGGCTTCAACGTACCTGGCCTGGCCACCGCCGAAGACAAGCGTTCGGTCCAGGCCCTGCGCCTGATCTCGGCCCTGCTGGACGGCGGCTACAGTGCACGGATCTCCGAGCAACTGGAGCGTGGCGAAGAGCTGGTATCCGCCGCGTCCACCAACTACGACGCCTACACCCGGGGCGACAGCCTGTTCACCCTCTCGGCCACCCCGAACCAGCAGAAGAAAAAGACCGTTGCCCAAGCCGAAGCCGGCCTGTGGCGCCTGCTGGAAGAGTTGAAGGCCAAGCCACCGACCGCCGAAGAACTGGAACGCATCCGTGCCCAGGTCATTGCCGGCCTGGTGTACCAACGCGATTCCATCACCAGCCAGGCCACGGCCATCGGCTCCCTGGAAACCGTGGGCCTGTCCTGGAAACTCATGGACACCGAACTGGCCGACCTGCAAAGCGTGACCCCGGAAGATATCCAGAAGGCCGCGCGCACCTATTTCACCCGCGAACGTCTGAGCGTCGCCCATGTTTTGCCTGAGGAGACCGCTCATGAGTGATCGCAAAAGCAGCCGCCTGATCCTGCCGGGCCTGATCGTCGTCACGTTGATCGCGGCGAGCGCCGTGTACTTCCTGCGCCCGAGTGACTCCGTCGCCAGCCAGGCATTGGACAAGGCTCAATCGACCAACAAACTGCAATCCCTGGCGGAACTGGACGGCAAGGCGCCGACCAACCGCAAGCTCGACGTGCAAACCTGGACCACCGCCGAAGGCGCCAAGGTGCTGTTCGTCGAAGCCCATGAGTTGCCGATGTTCGACATGCGCATCCTGTTCGCCGCCGGCAGCAGCCAGGACGGCAACGTGCCGGGCCTGGCGCTGATGACCAACGCCATGCTCAACGAAGGCGTACCGGGCAAGGATGTGAGCCAGATTGCCAGTGGTTTTGAAGGCCTGGGCGCCGACTTTGGCAATGGCGCTTATCGCGATATGGCGCTGGTGTCCCTGCGCAGCCTCAGCGACAGCGCTAAACGCGACGCCGCCCTGGCGCTGTTTGACGAGGTGATCGGCAAGCCGACCTTCCCCGCCGACTCCCTGGCGCGGATCAAGAACCAGATCCTCGCCGGCTTTGAATACCAGAAGCAGAATCCCGGTAAGCTGGCGAGCCTGGAGCTGTTCAAGCGCCTGTACGGCGATCACCCCTATGCTCACCCGAGTGAAGGCACGCCGCAAAGCGTTCCGAAGATTACCCTCGCGCAGTTGCAGGCGTTCCACGCCAAGGCTTATGCGGCGGGTAATGCGGTGATTGCCGTGGTCGGCGACTTGACCCGCGCCGAAGCCGAAGCGATGACCGCCAAAGTGTCGGCCGCGCTGCCCAAGGGCCCGGCCATGGCGAAGATCGCCCAGCCGACCGAGCCCAAGGCCGGCCTGAGCCATATCGAGTTCCCGTCCAAACAGACTCACCTGCTGTTCGCCCAATTGGGCATCGACCGCGCCGACCCGGACTACGCAGCCCTGTCCCTGGGCAACCAGATTCTCGGCGGCGGCGGCTTCGGAACCCGCTTGATGAGCGAAGTGCGCGAGAAACGTGGCCTGACCTATGGGGTGTATTCCGGTTTCTCGCCGATGCAAGTGCGTGGCCCGTTCATGATCAACCTGCAGACCCGCGCCGAAATGAGCGGCGGCACCCTGCGCCTGGTCGAAGACGTGCTCGCCGACTACCTCAAGACCGGCCCGACGCAAAAGGAACTGGATGACGCCAAGCGCGAGCTGGCCGGCAGCTTCCCGCTGTCCACCGCAAGCAACGCCGATATCGTCGGACAGCTGGGCGCCATGGGTTTCTACAACCTGCCGCTGAGCTATCTGGAAGATTTCATGAAACAATCCCAGGCCCTGACCGTAGAGCAGGTCAAGGCTGCCTTGAACAAACACTTGAGCGCCGACAAGATGGTCATCGTGACCGCCGGCCCAACGACTGCGCAAAAGCCACTACCGCCCCCCACTGATAAACCTGCCGAGCAGCCGCTCGGGGTTCCGGAGCATTAATGGCCAGTTCATCTCGCCCGAAAAAACCTGTCCACAACGTGCATAACGGTGTGGGCCAACTGCGCATCATTGGCGGCGAATGGGGCAGCCGCAAGCTGAGCTTCCCCGACGTCGTGGGCCTGCGCCCGACGCCGGACCGCGTACGTGAAACCCTGTTCAACTGGCTGGCGCCGTACATTGCCGGCGCCAAGGTGCTGGACCCGTTCGCCGGCAGTGGCGCGCTGTTCCTGGAGGCGCTGTCCCGTGGCGCGGCCCAGGCCCAGGCGCTGGATGCCAGCAATGTCGCGGTGTCCAGCCTCAAGGAACACCTGGGCACCCTGCGCTGCACCAATGGCCAGGTGCAGACCGCCGACGCCCTGCGCTACCTGGAAACCCAGGCGCCCAGCGCCTACGACGTGGTGTTCCTCGACCCACCGTTCAACCAGAACCTGTTGCCGACCGTGTGCGCCTTGCTCGAAGAGCGCCAATGGCTGGCACTGGACGCGTGGATCTACACTGAAAGCGAGACCGCGCCGTCTACCCTGGGCTTGCCGGGCGCCTGGCGCCTGCACCGGGAGCAGAAATCCGGTCGTGTGTATTACGCGCTGTGGCATCGATTGGTCGAAAGCGTCGCTTAAAATCTGTGGTGAGCAAGCCTGCTCACCACAGACAGTGAGTCAGCTCAAAACTGAGAGTGTCATGACACCGTCCTCCGACCAGTTCATCCCCGCCTTCGGCCTCGGCAACCCTCACCTGCAAACCCTGTGGGGGCCGCTGTGGCGGCCGACTACCCATATCGAACGCCAACGCGAACGCCTGTGGCTGGAAGACGGCGACTTTCTCGACCTCGACTGGCATGGCCCCCATGACGCGCAGGCGCCGTTGGTGCTGGTGCTGCACGGGCTGACCGGCTCATCCAATTCCCCCTATGTGGCCGGCCTGCAAAAAGTCCTCGGCGCCCAAGGCTGGGCCAGTGCGGCCTTGAACTGGCGCGGCTGCTCGGGCGAGCCCAACCTGCTGGCGCGCAGCTATCACTCAGGCGCCAGCGAAGACCTCGCCGCCGCGATTGCGCACCTGCGCGCCAAGCGGCCGTTGGCGCCGCTGTATGCGGTGGGTTATTCGCTGGGGGGCAATGTGCTGCTCAAGCACCTGGGGGAAACCGGCGAGGCGTCCGGGCTGCAAGGCGCAGCGGCGGTGTCGGTGCCGTTTCGCCTGGATCAGTGTGCAGACCGGATCGGGATAGGTTTCTCGCGGATTTATCAAAAGCACTTCATGGGTGAAATGCTCGCGTATATCCGCGTCAAACAACGCCGTTTTTTACAGGATGGCCGCGCGGACGGGCTGAAAACCCTGGAAGCGCTTGGCTCGCTGGAGAAGATGCGCACCTTCTGGGACTTCGACGGCCGGGTCACCGCGCCGCTGCATGGGTTCTTGAGTGCCGAGGACTATTACCGTCGCGCGTCGAGTCGCTACTACCTGGGCGCGATCCGCACGCCGACGCTGATTATCCAGGCGGCCGACGACCCGTTCGTATTCGCCCACAGCTTGCCCGAGGCCAGCGAGCTGTCGGCGTGCACCGAGTTTGAGCTGACGACCAAGGGTGGGCACGTGGGCTTCGTCGATGGCTCGCTGAAACGCCCAGGCTACTACCTGGAGCGGCGCATCCCACAATGGTTATTGGCACGACACGGTTAAACATGTGGGAGGGATAAGCCCCTCCCATATTAGGATTGGGTTTACACGGCCGGAACTCAGTCACCCGTAGCGATTTTCCGCGTCGGATCGGTAATCCACTCGCTCCACGACCCCGCATACAACTTGCCCAACGGGTAACCCGCCAGGCTCAGGGCGAACAGGTTGTGGCAGGCCGTCACGCCCGAACCGCAATACGCCACCAGTTCCTCCGGCGAGCGCCCCTGCAACTGCGCGGCGAAGCGCTGCTTGAGTTGCTCGGCCGGGAGGAAACGCCCGTCACTGCCCAGGTTTTCGTTGAACGCCGCACATTGCGCACCGGGGATATGCCCGGCAATCGGATCAATGGGCTCAACTTCACCGCGAAAGCGCGGTTGGGCGCGGGCATCGATCAGGGTCAGGCCGGGTTGGCCCAGGCGTTTTTGCAGGTGTTCGGCATCCAGCAGCAGGTGATTGTCCGGCGCGCCATCGAAAGTCCCACGCTCGGTTACCGGCGCGTCCAGGCTCAACGGGAAACCCGCGGCATGCCAGGCCTTGAGGCCGCCGTCCAGGATAAACACACCGTCACGCTTGCCCAGCCAGGCCAGCAGCCACCAGGCACGAGCCGCATAGGCGCCAGGGCCGTCGTCATACAGCACGATATCGGTGTCAGCATGGATGCCCCATGTCCGCAGTTGCTCGGCGAAGGTGCCCGCCGCCGGTAACGGGTGACGACCGGTCACACCTTTGATCACCGACCCGCTGAGATGGCGCTCCAGGTCGGCATATTGCGCACCCTCGATATGCCCTTCGGCGTAGCTGCAACGCCCGTAATCCGGGTCTTCCAGGGCAAAACGGCAATCCAGGATCACCAGCCCCGCCGACGTCTGGCGCTCGGCCAATTGCTGGGGGCTGATCAGTTGGGCAAGCGGCATGATGGACTCCTGTGAACAGATTCGGGAAAGGTCCTACTTCACGTCTTCCAGTGCCTGGTTCAACGGCACGTAAAACTCTTTGAACAGTGCATCCACCGCTTCTTTCGCCTGGGGCGTAACGAAACCCGCCTCCAGCACCAGCACCTGATACACACCGCGCTTGATGGCTTCGGCACTCAGGTGGGCGGAGTTTTCATTGGTGGTGCACAGGAAACGCACCCAGGAGGTGAGGATGATCCAGGCATTGAGGGTCAGGGCTTCGGTTTGCACCGGGTCCATGTTCAGGATGCCTGCATCGACAAACCCCTGGTAGATGGCGCCGCCCTGGATCAGGCAACGCTGGGAAAAACGCCGATAGCCGGTGGCCAGCTCCGGGTCGCTCTCCAGCAGGTGTTCAAGGTCGCGGTGCAGAAAACGGTAGCGCCACATGCCGGCCAGTACGGCCTGGAGATAAAAGCGCTTGTCCTCCACGACCATTGCACGCCCCTGGGGCGGACGCAGGAAACTGTCCACCAACGCTTCATATTCGCGAAACAGCACGGAGATGATCGCTTGCTTGTTGGGGAAGTGGTAGTACAGGTTGCCCGGCGAAATTTCCATATGGGCGGCGATATGGTTGGTGCTGATACTGCGCTCGCCCTGCTGGTTAAAAAGCTCCAGGCTGGTTTGCACAATACGCTCGCTGGTCTTTACTCGTGGTGCCATAGGGGAATCAGCTTCTGTACACGTGATAGGGCATCTTACGGCCTATCCTTGCCAGGATAAATCTGCATGTTGCTGCAATGTCATTTGACAATTTAGAGCAATGACTCTAAAAATCCACGCAGACCAATAACAATCGGTGCTGCGCCATGTCTGCCAACGTTGCCTACCTGCAAGATGCCCAGGCGCTGGATCAACTCCAGGACCTGTTCGACGCCCAACGCCGCGCCTACGCCGCCAACCCGATGCCGCCAGCTGCACAGCGCCAACAGTGGCTGAAGGCCTTGCGGGATGTGCTCAGTGACGAGCGCCAGGCACTGATCCATGCGATCAGCCAGGATTTCAGCCAGCGCAGCGCCGACGAAACCCTGTTCGCCGAACTGATGCCCAGCCTGCATGGCATTCACTACGCCAGCAAACACCTAAAAGGCTGGATGAAACCTTCCCGCCGCGCTGTAGGCCTGGCCTTCCAACCTGCGTCAGCCAAAGTCATTTACCAACCCCTGGGCGTGGTCGGCGTGATCGTGCCGTGGAACTACCCGCTGTACCTGGCCATCGGCCCACTGGTCGGTGCGTTGGCCGCAGGCAACCGGGTGATGCTCAAGCTCAGCGAATCCACGCCTGCTACCGGCGAACTGCTCAAGGCGTTACTGGCGAGGATTTTCCCCGAGGACCTGGTGTGCGTGGTGCTCGGAGAGGCCGAGGTGGGCATGGCGTTTTCCAAGCTGCGCTTCGATCACCTGCTGTTTACCGGCGCGACCAGTATTGGCAAGCACGTGATGCGCGCCGCTGCCGAACACCTCACGCCGGTCACCCTGGAACTGGGCGGCAAGTCGCCGGCCATTGTCTCCGCCGACGTACCGCTCAAGGACGCCGCCGAACGCATCGCCTTCGGTAAAGCCTTGAACGCCGGGCAAACCTGCGTGGCCCCGGACTACGTGCTGGTGCCGGAGGACCGCGTGGAGGGTTTCGTCGAGGCCTACAGCAAGGCGGTTCGCGGGTTTTATCCGACGCTGGCCGACAACCCGGACTACACCGCCATCATCAATGAGCGTCAATTGGCCCGGCTCAATGCCTACGTCAAGGACGCCACCGACAAGGGCGCCACCCTGATCCCGCTGTACGACCAGGGCCAGGCACGGCGCATGGCCCATAGCCTGCTGCTGAATGTCAGCGATGACATGACCGTGATGCAGGACGAAATCTTCGGCCCGGTGCTGCCGATCGTGCCTTATCGCGGCATCGACCAAGCCTTTGCCTACATCAACCAGCGCCCTCGCCCGCTGGCCCTGTATTACTTCGGCTACAACAAGCGCGAGCAGGACCGGGTCCTCCACGAGACCCATTCCGGCGGTGTCTGCCTGAACGACACCCTCCTGCACGTGGCCCAGGACGACATGCCCTTTGGCGGCATCGGCCCCTCGGGCATGGGCCACTACCACGGCCATGAAGGGTTCCTGACGTTCAGCAAGGCCAAGGGTGTGCTGGTGAAACAGCGCCTGAACGCGGCGAAATTGATCTACCCGCCCTACGGCAAATCGATCCAGAAACTGATCCAGAAGCTGTTTGTCCGCTGACACCGCCACCCACGGGATAACAATAACAATGAACCCTAGCCTCATTGATTCACCCGCGCTGTCGCGGCGCGGCGTCTTGAAAATCGGTCTGTGTGCCAGCGCTTTCCTGGCCACGGCCGGGCTGGGCGCCAGCCTCAGCGGCTGCTCCAGCAGCACCCCGGCCAGCGGCTTTGCCATGTTGCGCAGCAGTGACCTGCCGTTCCTGCGCGCGGTGATCCCGGTGCTGCTCGAAGGCGTGGCCAGCGCTCAGGATGTGGTCGCCGGGATTGAAGACACGTTGAAAAAACTCGACTACAGCCTGCAACACCTGTCGCCGGAGATGTTCAAGCTCACCCAGCAGCTGTTCGATGTGCTCGGCATGGGCATTACGCGCGGCCCGTTGACCGGCATCTGGGGCAGTTGGGAAAACGCCAGCGCGGAGCAGATCCGCAACTTCCTGCACCGCTGGGAAAACAGCTACCTGAACCTGCTGCGCATGGGCCAGGGCTCGCTGCTCAAGCTGGTGATCATGGCCTGGTACTTCCGGCCCGCCGCCTGGGCGCATTGCGGCTACCCCGGCCCGCCGAAGATCTGATTTGCCTCCCTCACAATAAAAACAAGAGACGCCCCTGATGCCCGTACCCGATCTGTTCCGCGACGGCCTGGCCCGCGGCTGGAAAACCCACGATGGCGCCGCCCTCGACCGCGACCTGACCCTGGAGGCCGACGTGGCCATCATCGGCAGCGGCGCCGGTGGCGGCACCACTGCCGAGATCCTCAGCGCCGCCGGCTACAAAGTACTGTTGATCGAAGAAGGCCCGCTCAAGACCAGCAGCGACTTCAAGCTGCTGGAGGACGAGGCCTACGCCAGCCTGTATCAGGAAGGCATCGGCCGCATGAGCAAGGACGGCGCCATCACCATCCTGCAAGGCCGCGCGGTGGGCGGTACCACGCTGATCAACTGGACCTCCAGCTTCCGTACCCCGGACGCCACCCTCGGCCATTGGGCCAGCGAGTACGCGGTAAAAGGCCACAGCAGTGCAGAGATGGCACCGTGGTTCGAAAAGATGGAGCAGCGCCTGGGCATCGCACCATGGGCCATCCCCCCGAATGCCAACAATGATGTGATCCGCAAAGGCTGCGAAAAGCTCGGCTACAGCTGGCATGTGATCCCGCGCAACGTACGTGGCTGCTTCAACCTGGGTTATTGCGGCATGGGCTGCCCGGTCAACGCCAAGCAGTCGATGCTGGTGACCACCATCCCGTCCACCCTGGAAAAAGGCGGCGAGCTGCTGTACCTGGCCCGCGCCGAGCAGCTCAAATACAGCGGCGACACCATCAGCAGCCTGGAATGCGTAGCGATGGACGCGCGCTGCGTGGCGCCTACCGGGCGCAAGATCACAGTGAAGGCCAAGCATTACGTGCTGTCGGGCGGCGGCATCAATAGCCCGGCGCTGCTGATGCGCTCGGGTGCCCCCGACCCGCATTCGCGGCTGGGCAAGCGGACCTTTTTGCACTTGGTGAACTTCTCCGCCGCATTGTTCGACGAGGTGATCAACCCGTTCTACGGCGCGCCGCAGTCGATCTACTCCGACCATTTCCAGTGGCAGGACGGCACCACCGGCAAAATGTCCTACAAGCTTGAAGCGCCGCCCTTGCATCCAGCATTGGCCAGCACCTTGTTCGGCGGCTATGGCACGCAGAACGCCCTGGACATGGGCCAATTGCCCCATACCCACGCCATGCTCGCGCTGTTGCGTGACGGCTTTCACCCCGACAGCCAGGGCGGCAGCGTGGATTTACGCGGTGACGGTACGCCGGTGCTCGACTATCAGGTTTCGCCCTACGCCTGGGATGGCCTGCGCCGGGCCTTCCACAGCATGGCCGAAATCCAGTTCGCGGCGGGCGCCAAGTCGGTCAAGCCCATGCACCATGACGCACGGTTCGTGAACACCTTGGCCGAGGCACGCAGCGTCATTGAGGGTTTGAATCTGGAATTGCACCGGACAACCCTGGGCAGCGCCCATGTGATGGGCGGCTGTGCCATGGGCGAAGATCCCAAAAATGCGGTGGCTGACAGCCTCGGTCGCCATCACCAATTGCGCAACCTGTCGATCCACGACGGTTCGCTATTCCCCACCAGTATTGGGGCCAACCCGCAATTATCGGTGTACGGATTAACCGCTCAACTGGCGACAGCCTTGGCCGAACGTCTGAAAACAGCGTGAAAAAACACGCTATTCACGGTGTCTATACGGCTTTCTTATGCATAAGTTGACTTGGCCGACCGGGATGGCTGCGATACCATCCGGTTCCCCAACGGACTCCGCCAGGACGACGCGATGAACCGAGTGTTGTACCCAGGTACCTTCGACCCGATTACCAAAGGCCATGGCGATCTGGTCGAACGCGCCTCTCGTTTGTTCGACCATGTGATCATCGCAGTCGCGGCCAGCCCCAAGAAAAACCCGCTGTTTCCCCTGGAACAGCGCGTGGAGCTGGCGCGTGAGGTCACCAAGCACCTGCCCAACGTGGAAGTGGTGGGCTTTTCCACGTTGCTCGCGCATTTCGCCAAGGAGCAGAACGCCAATGTGTTCCTGCGTGGCCTGCGCGCGGTGTCGGACTTCGAATACGAATTCCAGCTGGCCAACATGAACCGCCAACTGGCGCCGGACGTGGAAAGCCTATTCCTCACGCCGTCGGAACGTTACTCGTTCATTTCCTCGACGTTGGTCCGTGAAATTGCCGCTTTGGGCGGGGATATCACCAAGTTCGTGCATCCGGCCGTGGCTGATGCGCTGACGCTGCGCTTCAAGAAGTAATGTGGTGAGCGGGCTTGCCCCGCTCACCACAGCTCGCACTGCGGGCGCCAATGCGGCACAATTGCGCGCATTAGTTTTCAGATGCCTTGGCTGACAGCCCTGGCAGGAGTTTCCATGTCCCTGATCATCACCGACGATTGCATCAATTGCGACGTCTGCGAACCCGAGTGCCCGAACGCCGCCATCTCCCAGGGCGAAGAGATCTACGTGATCGACCCCAACCTGTGCACCCAGTGCGTCGGTCACTACGACGAGCCGCAGTGCCAGCAGGTGTGTCCGGTGGATTGCATTCCGCTGGATGAAGCCCATCCGGAGACGGAAGAGCAGTTGATGGAGAAGTACCGGAAGATTACCGGTAAGGCTTGAGCTTCTTCAGCGCCTATCAGGGCCTCATCGGGGGCAAGCCCCCTCCCACATTTGAATTCATTCGCAAGTCAAAAAGTGGGAGGGGGCTTGCCCCCGATAGCGATATCAACCACTACACAGCAATCAGCTCTGGCACCTGGGGCAAAACACACTCGCCCGCTGCCCCAGCACCATATTGCGCAGCTCAGTCCCGCAGACCTTGCACGCCTCGCCACCGCGGCCGTAGACGAACAACTCCTGCTGGAAATACCCCGGCTGCCCATCGCCACCGATAAAGTCCCGCAACGTGGTGCCGCCACGCTCGATTGCCGCCGCCAGAATGCGCTTGATCTCGACTGCCAGCTTCAAATAACGCCCGCGTGAAATGCCGCCGGCCGCGCGACGTGGATCAATCCCCGCCGCAAACAACGCCTCAGTCGCATAGATGTTACCTACGCCCACCACCACCGCGTTGTCCATGATGAACGGTTTCACCGCCATCGACTTGCCGCGGGACAGCTGGAACAACCGCTCACCGTCAAACAGCTCGGTCAACGGCTCCGGCCCCAGGCGAATCAGCAGTTCATGGTTGTGCGGGTCCTGGCTCCAGAGCATCGCGCCGAAACGCCGAGGGTCGGTGTAGCGCAGGGCCAGGCCGGATTCCAACTCGATATCCACATGTTCATGCTTGGCCGCCGGCATGCCGACCTCGACCAGGCGCAAGTTGCCCGACATGCCCAGGTGGCTGATCAAAGTGCCCACTTCGGCATTGATCAACAGATACTTGGCGCGCCGCTCCACCAGCACGATGCGCTGGCCGGACAGGCGCACATCCAGGTCTTCCGGGATCGGCCAGCGCAGGCGCCGCTCACGCACCACCACGCGGCTGACCCGCTGGCCTTCCAGGTGCGGCGCAATCCCACGCCGGGTGGTTTCGACTTCTGGTAACTCGGGCATGTGTACCTCGTGAGGGGGGGATCAGTGCGCGCCCAGTTCGCGGATCGACAACTTCAGGCTTTCGAAGTCGTAGTCCGACAGGCCCACATAGTCCAGCACCAGGTGGCCGATGGCATTCCACTCATGGTCCACCGACTGGTTGCCCAGCACGCGGCAGGACGAGCAGATGTGCTCGGCCATCTTCAGGATCGCCAGCAGGTTTTTCAGCTGCGGATTGCGCGACGTCTCATCGCTGAAGATCGCCAGGGCATTGTGGTGGTTGGCGATGGCGTCGGTCACATGCTCCGGCAGGCGCCAGGACTTGGCGGTGTAGTAGCCGACCACCGCATGGTTGGTGTTGAACGCATTGTTTTCGGTGTCGACCACGCGGCAGTCGGGGCCGGCGTTGGCGTAGGCCTCTTCGAGCACCGTCATGTAGTTGGGGAAACGCTTGAGCATCAGCGGCACGCCGCAGTCGTGGAACAGCCCCAGGGCATAGGCCTCGTCCACCGCCTGGGCGCCGGTGCGCTTGGCCAGGGTGAGGCAGGTCATGGCCACGTCCTGGGCGGTGTCCCAGAAGCGGTTGAGGGTGACGATGGTGTCGTCGCTCATCTCGCCCCTGATCGACAGGGCGTTGATCAGGTTGATGATCGAGCGGCTGCCCAGCAGGTTCACCGCGCGCTGGATCGAGGCGATCTTGTTGCTCAGGCCGTAATAGGACGAGTTGACGATCTTCAGCAGCGCGCCGGACAGGCCCGGGTCCTGGGAGATCAACCGCGCGATCACTTCCAGGTCCGGGTCGGGCATGTACTGCTCCATCTGCAAATCCACCATGATTTGCGGCTGAGGCGGCACGCTGATGCCTTGGAGGGCCTGCTGGATCTGTTCGGCGGAAAGCTCTTGGGACATAAGTACACACTCTGGGCTAGGTGGGGATTCTAACCCTTATCAACCCTCGGCTGACACCTCCCCGCACATCCGGCAGCCCGGCCATTTCCTACATAACAAGGTATACTCCCGCTCTTTTTTCCGGAGCGACGTCATGTCCCTGCCAAGCCTGCGTCTCAAAGCCAACGCCGATCGTCGTTTGCGCAACGGCCACCTGTGGGTCTACAGCAACGAAATCGACGTGGCCGCCACCCCTCTGCACGGCTTCCAGGCGGGCGACCAGGCCATCCTGGAAGCGGCCGGCGGCAAGACCCTGGGCATCGTGGCCATGAGCCCGAACAACCTGATCTGCGCACGCCTGCTGTCGCGCGACATCAAGTTGCCACTGGACAAGTCGCTGCTGGTGCACCGCCTGAACGTCGCCCTGTCCCTGCGTGATCGCCTGTTCGACAAGCCGTTCTACCGCCTGGTCTACGGCGATTCCGACCTGCTGCCGGGCCTGGTGGTCGACCGTTTCGGCGACATCCTGGTGGTGCAGATCGCCTCGGCGACCATGGAAGCCCATAAAGACGACGTGATCGCCGCCCTGACCCAAGTGCTCAAGCCGAGCGGCATCCTGTTCAAGAACGACTCCGCCGCGCGCGACGCCGAAGGCCTCAACCGCTACGTCGAAACCGTGTTCGGCCTGGTGCCGGAGTGGGTGGCGCTGGAAGAAAACGGCGTGAAATTCGAAGCCCCGGTGATCCAGGGCCAGAAAACCGGTTGGTTCTACGACCACCGCATGAACCGCGCGCGCCTGGCCCCGTATGCCAAAGGCAAACGCGTACTCGACCTGTACAGCTACATCGGCGGCTGGGGCGTGCAAGCCGCGGCCTTCGGCGCCAGTGAAGTGTTCTGCGTCGACGCCTCGGCCTTCGCCCTCGATGGCGTGGAGCGCAACGCCGCGCTGAACGGCGTTGCCGAGAAGATGACCTGCATCGAAGGTGACGTCTTCGAAGCCCTCAAGGAATTGAAAGCCAGCGAAGAACGCTTCGACGTGATCGTCGCCGACCCACCGGCCTTCATCAAACGCAAGAAAGACATGAAGAACGGCGAAGGCGCCTATCGCCGCCTGAACGAGCAAGCCATGCGCCTGCTCAGCAAGGACGGCATCCTGGTCAGCGCCTCGTGCTCCATGCACCTGCCGGAAGACGACCTGCAGAATATCCTGCTGACCAGCGCCCGCCATCTGGACCGCAATATCCAGATGCTGGAACGTGGCGGGCAGGGCCCGGATCATCCGGTGCATCCGGCGATTGTCGAGACGCGGTATATCAAGAGCATTACGTGCCGGTTGTTGCCAAACAGCTAAAGCCAAGCACAGATAAAAATGTGGGAGTGGGCTTGCCACCTCCCACATTTGTTTTGTGGTTGCCGTGAAAACTTTTCCTACCCAAGCAAGCCACGTCCATTCAGGAAGTTTCTCTCAACACTTTTGATTGAATTCCACTTTTCGCAGACTAGTATCGGTTTCTGGCTTTACTCCGGAAAACAAAAACAATGTCTGGGCCCACCCTCTCCCGCTTCATCCTCATCACCTGCATCTCACTGATCAGCTTTTTCCCGATCAATATCCTGCTCCCGTCGTTCCCCGCCCTGTCCGCCCGGTTCGACACGCCCAGCGCAGACATCGCACTGTCCATCAGCCTGTTCACCCTGGTCTTTTCCATCTCCCAACTGCTCGCCGGTCCGCTTTCGGATAAATGGGGGCGCAAGGAAGTCCTGCTCGGCTGTATCACGCTGTCGATCCTCGGGGCGATAGGTTGCGCCATGGCACCGGATTACCTGACCTTCCTGCTGTTCCGCACGGTCCAGGCCATGGGCTGCGGCTTCTTCGTACTGGGCCATGCACTGGTGGAAGACCTGTTCGACGAACAGGACCGAGCCCGGGTGCGCCTCTATTACATGACCCTGAGCGGCTCGTTTGTCGCGCTGTCGCCGCTGATCGGCTCCTGGCTGCAAACCACCTTCGACTGGCAAGGGAGCTTCTATGGGTTTGCGCTGATGGCATCGGGCATGTTGATCCAGGCGCTCTGTATCCTGCCGTCGAAGTCCTCCAGCCCGCACCGCGAACCGGTATCCATCATCGGCACACTCAAGGCCGTGGCGCGCAATCGGGACTTTCTGCGCTATTGGTGGATCGCCGCCCTGGTGTTTGCCTGCTACTTCGCCCTGATCAGCGTGACGCCGCTGATTTTCATGGATGCGCTGAAGCTGTCCGAATACCAATATGCGCTGGTGCTGATGGTGTACGGCCTGGCCTACCTGCTCGGCGGCGTTGCTGCCTCGTACCTGCAAAAACGCATGGCGCTGTCCCGGCAAATCAATATCGGTCTTGGCTTGCTGCTCGTCGCAGGCGCGCTGTTAACGCTGATCGTCAGCATTGAAGCCATGACCACTGTGACCTTGTTGATCCCGATGCTGATCAGCGCCCTGGCCGTCACCCTGGTCAGGCCCGCCGCGATTTCCGCAGCAATGCTGTTGTTCTCCAGCAGCGCGGGCACGGCGGCGTCGGCGGGCAATAGCATCATGTTTCTCACTGCCGCTGTCGGCAGCGCGGCACTGGCCCAGGCCGGCGATCATCTATTGATGAGCATCGCCCTCAGTTTTATCGGATTCAGCCTCTGGGGGCTGGTGACCAATCGGCGGACTACGGTTCACGAACCACCGGCGTGAGCAACATGTCACTGGACTGCAACTGCCGGTAACGAGGCTTGACCAACGAGATCTTGCCCTCACGGATATCGTGGATCAGGGTCTCGGTGTCCACATAGCCGTCGGGCAGTTGCGTCCATACGAGAGGGCCGCGATCGTCCCATTCGCCCTTATCGTCCAGGACAAAAATGCGCGGCGGCTTGAAGTCATGGCGATAACTGGTGCGGGGTATCGCAAGCACTTCGGGCTGCCCGTCCTGATCGAAGTCCACCGCCCACAACACACAGCCGGGCTCGCACCCAGAGTCAGTGTTCAGGCTGAGCTCGGCAAACTGCTCGCTGCCCTTGGGCTCGGGGCCGATCCATTCCAGCTCGGGCTTGGGCCGGCGGGCACGCTCTTTTTCATACTGTTCACTGAAACTCAGCGAGGTGTCTTCCATCCGCTCACGCAAGGCACGGCGCGATTCCGGGTCCAGAATGCGCTCCTGGTCCAGGTCGACCTGCAACTTGGCATACGCCGCCTCCCCAGCCTTCTCCAGGCCAAAACGCAGGTAGTGCGCGTCAAACTCTTCAGCCTTGGTACGCCCGTCGAGCAAACGCCGGACCTGATCGTCGACGCTCAGGCGCACCGGATCGAGGATCGGCGTGTTGACCAACACCACCAGCCCACAAAACAGCAGCGCCAAGGCCGGGTTGGTAACACGCAGGTTGGCCAGCCAGACCGGCGAACGCAACACCACCGCCCACACGGCAGCCAGGCCATACAAACCACAGAGTAACGCCGCCGCCAGTGCAATGAAGCGCTGTGGCGATAAGGCATATTGCTCGACCCGCAACCAGCTCGAATAAAACGCCAGGGCGGCGAGAATCGGCAGGCACAGCAGGCTCAATTCGATAAACCGCGTTAACCATTTGGGGTACGGTGGAGGTTGAACGCCCTCCTGAAAAACACCATTGAGCAAGAACAGCTGCGCCCCCGCCAGCACCAGCAGAATCGGCGTGGAATAACCCGTCGCCCAAATCCGACCGAGCCCGGTGAACGGCAAGGTCAGGGTAAACAGCAGGCTGATCAGGGCGATCAACGGCAACAACAAGCCACAGGCGCTGAACAGCATGCCGCGCATCTGGCCGATGACTTTCTCGCTGCGCGCCGCCAGGTACATGCCCAAGGCGAACACCAACGGCAAGCTGATGCACAGGAATAGCTGGCTCCAGAAGTGGCGCTCAAAAAATTCGATGCCCAGCATCAGGAACAGTCGGCCCCATAGCTTGAGCAGCAACATGAACACCCCCACCAGGATCAGGGCATACAGCACGATGAATACGCTGTTCCAGGCCTGCTGGAACAGGTCTTCATAACGCCAGCGTTGCCCTTTTTCGGCGGGCCAGGCGAACAGAAACGTGGCACAGACATAGCTCAACACCACCACGCTGATAAACCAGGAATTGATCGCCCAGCGGTTATTGCCGACATGGTCGAGGCCGTAGCAGACCCACAGCGTCATGCCACCCATCAACAGGGTGAATGCCAGCGTAGGCAGTAACGACCGCCACTGTCGGGCTTTTTCCCCCAGCAGTTGCAAGGTGGTACCGCCCACCAACACCACGGTGTAGGTGACAAAAAACACGGTTTCGCTCAAGCGATAGAGCTGATCGGAGTAATAGAAGACGATTCCCTGGATCAGACCGATCAGCAGGTAGAACCCAAGAAAACGATGGATACCGGGCATTCCAATTCCTTTGGAGAGGGGTAGGGGCAAAGGGCCGCCAGTCTAAACAAAGCCAGCGGCCCTGAGTATCCCGTTCCCTCCAGCCGCCAGCGGTGTAGAATCGGCCCTATTCATCGCCAGTCATCCCCCGGCGGGTTTATGAGCTCAAGGCCACTGCGCGCGGCGATCCCGCAGCGTTTGAGGCAACCTCCGGACACACGGCTATTTCTGAGTGCTCCAGACGTCAATAGAAGCTCACTCCCCTGTTTAGTACTTGATTAGCCGCCCGGAGTGCTCCATGCCAGATTACCGCTCGAAAACATCCACCCACGGCCGCAACATGGCCGGCGCCCGCGCACTGTGGCGTGCCACGGGGATGAAAGATGACGACTTCAAGAAGCCGATCATCGCCATTGCCAACTCCTTTACCCAGTTCGTACCCGGCCACGTGCACCTCAAGGACCTGGGCCAACTAGTCGCCCGCGAGATCGAACGCGCTGGCGGCGTGGCAAAAGAATTCAACACCATCGCCGTGGACGACGGCATCGCCATGGGCCATGACGGCATGCTGTATTCCCTGCCGAGCCGCGAGATCATCGCCGACTCCGTGGAGTACATGGTCAACGCCCACTGCGCCGACGCCATCGTGTGCATCTCGAACTGCGACAAGATCACCCCCGGCATGCTGATGGCCGCCCTGCGCCTGAACATCCCGGTGATCTTCGTCTCCGGCGGCCCGATGGAAGCCGGCAAGACCAAACTCGCCTCCCATGGCCTGGACCTGGTCGACGCCATGGTCATCGCCGCCGATTCCAGCGCTTCTGACGAGAAGGTCGCGGAATACGAGCGCAGCGCCTGCCCGACCTGCGGGTCGTGCTCCGGCATGTTCACCGCCAACTCGATGAACTGCCTGGTCGAAGCCCTCGGCTTGGCATTACCGGGCAACGGTTCGACCCTGGCCACCCACAGCGACCGCGAGCAACTGTTCCTGCAGGCCGGCCGCACCATCGTCGAGCTGTGCAAGCGCTACTACGGCGAGAACGATGAGTCGGTGTTGCCGCGCAATATCGCCAACTTCAAGGCGTTCGAAAACGCCATGACCCTGGACATCGCCATGGGCGGCTCCACCAACACCATCCTGCACTTGCTGGCTGCGGCCCAGGAAGCCGAGATCGATTTCGACCTGCGCGACATCGACCGCCTGTCCCGCCATGTGCCGCAACTGTGCAAGGTCGCGCCGAACATCCAGAAGTACCATATGGAAGACGTGCACCGCGCCGGCGGGATCTTCTCGATCTTAGGCTCCCTGGCCCGTGGCGGCCTGCTGCACACCGACCTGCCGACCGTGCACAGCAAATCCCTGGCCGAAGGCATCGCCAAGTGGGACATCACCCTGACTGACGACGAAGCCGTGCACACCTTCTTCAAGGCTGGCCCGGCCGGTATCCCGACCCAGACCGCGTTCAGCCAGTCGACCCGTTGGGACACCCTGGACGCCGACCGTGAAAACGGCTGCATCCGCAGTGTCGAGCACGCCTACTCCAAGGAAGGCGGCCTGGCCGTGCTGTACGGCAACATTGCCCTCGACGGCTGCGTGGTGAAAACCGCCGGCGTGGATGAATCCATCCACGTCTTCGAAGGCCGCGCCAAGATCTACGAAAGCCAGGACAGCTCGGTACGCGGCATCCTCGCCGACGAAGTCAAGGAAGGCGACATCGTGATCATCCGCTACGAAGGCCCGAAAGGCGGCCCGGGTATGCAAGAGATGCTCTACCCGACGTCGTACCTGAAGTCCAAGGGCCTGGGCAAAGCCTGCGCCCTGCTCACCGACGGCCGTTTCTCCGGCGGCACCTCGGGCCTGTCCATCGGCCACGCGTCACCTGAAGCCGCTGCCGGCGGTGCGATTGGCCTGGTGCAGGACGGCGACAAGGTCCTGATCGACATTCCGAACCGCTCGATCAACCTGTTGATCAGCGATGAAGAGCTGGCAGCGCGCCGGGTCGAGCAGGACAAGAAAGGTTGGAAGCCGGTGGAGAAGCGTCCGCGCAAAGTCACGACCGCGTTGAAGGCCTATGCCTTGTTGGCGACCAGTGCCGACAAGGGTGCGGTACGTAACAAGGCAATGCTGGATGGGCTGTAAGGGCTAACCGCCACACATGAAAATGCCCCGCCAAATGCGGGGCATTTTTATATCCGGATGTAATCAGAACTGCGGCGTGTAGGTCATCGTAAACATCACATTACGCGGATCACCGTAGTAGTTGCTGCCCCAGTTCGCGTTGTAGGCAGGGATGTAATACTTCTTGTCGAACATGTTGTACAGGTTCGCCGCGACGGTGAACTCCTGGTTGATCTTGTAGGCCACCCGCGAATCCCACAGTGCATTGCCCGGCACACTGAAGGTGCGGTCGTAGGCCACGGTACTGCTTTGCGCGGTCACCCCGGCGCCGACGCTGACTTTATTCCAGTCCCCCGGCAATTGGTAATCGCCCCAGACCTTGAGCAAGTGCTTGGGCGTCCAGGTACTGAAGACCTTGCCTTCGTAGGTGTCGTCCTTGAGGAATTTGGTCGTGTTGTAGGTGTAACTGGAGACCAGTTGCAAACCCGGCAGCACTTCGCCGCCTAACGTGGCTTCAAAACCCTGGCTGCGGACTTTGCCCGAGGCGACCGAGCAGTACCAGCCATCGCAGTTCATCGGCCCTTGAAGGTCTTGGACGCCGCGATTTTCCTGATCATAACGGAAGATCGCGAACGAGGTATTGAGACGACCATCCGCCAACTCACCCTTGAGACCCAGCTCGTAGTTCTTGCCCTCGATAGGCTTGAGCAAGGAGCCGGAAGTTGTCCGGTTGGTTTGTGGTTCGAACGCATCGGCGTAACTGGCATAGGCAGACCATTGGTCATTGAGGGCATATACCAGGCCCGCATACGGCGTGACCTTGCCATTCGTCTGAGTGGCGCTTCCGGACGGACTGCCGTACACCCCCCTGGAACCACTCTGGTCGATGTAGGAATAGTCATACCAACTGGTACGTGCACCAACGATCAAGGTCAGCGGATCGAGCACTTTCACGCGCCAGGTGCCGTAGATACCTTTCTGACGAATGTCGTACCAGCTCCTCGACGCATTTCCTGCCTGAAACAGCTGGTACTTATCGCGCTGCGGACGGTTGTGGTCGATGTTGAAAATATCGGCGCCAGCCGTCGCCGCACGGGCCCATTGGTCGTCTGTGGTGAGCTTGGAATAGTTGGCGCCCAACACCATCTCCTGTTGGAAACCCAGCCCTTCAAACTCGCCGTTGACATACACATCCGCGCCGCGACTTTTGGTATTGAAGTCGGTAACCCAGTCCACATAGCGCACGTTACCGGTGTCGCCGGGGTTGGGGATGGCGTCCCACGTCGCTTGGTAGGTCGCGTCGTTATGTTCGTCCATCGCCACGAGGGCGGCTTTCACTTTCCAGTCGTCGTTGAAGCGATGCTCGATGTCGGCGAACACCTGGGTCTGGTTGTTGACGGCGCGGTTCCAGCTGGCACCGACGAAGGTGGAGCGTGACAGGCCAATATCGTTGCCGTTGGCGTAACGGGGCAGCGACATGAAGTTGGGGCGTGAATGGCCTTTCTGGTTGCTGATACCAACACCCACGGTGGTGTCAGGCGTGAAGTCGTAGTCCACCGCCCCGTAGACCGTCTGATTCCAGCCGCCGGCATAGTCGACAAAGGAATCGGTGGTGTCGTAATCCGCCACAAAGCGGCCGCGCAACGTGCCTTCGGCGTTCAGCGGCCCCCCCGCATCCACCTGGGTGCCATAGTGATCCCACGAACCGGCCTTGGCGGTGACGGTCACCGTAGGCGCCTGCTGGCCGCGCTTGCGCACCAGGTTCATGGTGCCGCCGGGGCTGTTGGCGCCTTGCAGCAAAGCGGCCGGACCGCGCAAGGTTTCGACGCGGTCGTAGATCGCCATGTTTTCGGTAAGGTAGCTGCCCAGCGCGTAGGTGTTACGCGGGATGCCGACGCCGTCGTATTGCAGGGTGCCGATCTCGAAGCCACGGGAGAAGATGAACATGCCGGGGCCCGGGGATTTGGTCGCGGTCAGGCCGGGCGTGCGCTTGACCACTTCGGAGAGCTTGGTGGTGTTCTGGTCGTCCATCTGCTTGCGGGTCATGACGCTGACCGATTGCGGGATGTCCTTGAGTTTCTGTTCGCCCTTGCCCAGGGTCACTGCGCCGGTGGTGTAGGAGCCGCTGCCTTCGGTGGTGGCGCCCAAGTGTTCGGCGCTGATGGTGGTGGCGCCGACTTCGATGGCGGAGCCTGTGTCCATGCGCTTTTCCAGGGTCACGGTGTCCGCGTTGATAAACGCCGCACTCAGCCCGGTACCGCCGAGCAGTTGCCCCAAGGCTTCGCGCTGGCCGAGGCTGCCTTTGACACCCGGCGACAGCACGCCCTGGGTCAACTCACCCGACACCAGCACCTGAACTCGCGTCACCGCCGAAAACGCCGCCAGCGCACCGTCCAGGCTTTGCCCTGCAATATCGAAACGGTAGGTCTGGGCCTGGGTGGTTTCGGCGGCCTGCAAATACAGCGGCGCAGTGCCACAGGCCATGGAAATGGCCAGTGCCAACAAGGACCGTGCGGCGAATCGATGTGCCATGGATGGTGCTCCCCGGTGCAAAAAGTCTGTGATCGGCGCCGCACTACTTGAGAGTGCTTACTATTTACGCCTCAGTGATCAAGGACGAGTGCCTGGGGAGAAACCCTGAAAGTTTTTTCAAAAAGTTGCGATTACGATGCCTTGCCTTCGCGCAACACCAGTAAATACGGGGTGTAGTGCTCGGCACGCAGGTTGAGGGTGTACTCCAGCGCTTTGATCACGGCTTCGGGCTTGTCGATTTCAAACACACCCGACACCACGCGGTTGCGCAGCGCATCACCGAGCACCAGAGTCTTGCCGGGCCAATAGCGATTCAACTCGCTCACCACTTCCGACAGCGGCTGCTGGCGGAACACCAGTTGCCGTTGGCGCCAGGCAAAGCCGCTGGCCGGGTCGAAAGCATGCACCTCGGCCAGGCGCTGGCCTTGATATTCCACGGCCCGCCCTGGCTCCAGGTACACCGGTTCACCGCTGCCGGCACTGACCTGCACCTTGCCCTGCGCCACCTGCACCCGCGTCTGCGCATCGCGCCGCGCAACGCTGAACTGCGTCCCGACCACCTTCACCCAGCCGTCGCCGGACTGCACCACGAACGGCCGTGTCGGATCCTTGGTGACGTCGAAAAAGCCTTCGCCACGCAGCAAACGGATTTGCCGTTCGCCCCCGCTCAAGCGGATCTGCACCGCGCTGTCGGTGTTGAGTTGCAGGTGCGAGCCGTCGGCCAGTTCGATGCTGCGCGACTCGCCGGTGCCGGTGGCGTAGTCCGCGCGCAGGCGATCGAGCCATGGCGTGTTCTGCACGGTAAGCCCCACGGCCAGCAACACCGCCGCAGCACACGCGCAACGCTGCCAGGCTCGCGCCGGTTCGCGCCAGGCGGCCTGTTCGGCGCGGCGAATCACCCGCGCCGGTTCGCGCAGGCCGCCGAGCATCGCCTGCACTTCCCGCCAGGCGTCATCCTGGGCCGGGCCTTGCCCCAGCCAGGCGGCAAAAGCGTCCATGTCAGCCGGCGTTACGTCCTCGGCCTGCAGGCGGAAGTACCAGCCAGACGCTTCGTCGAACAACACGTCGGCAGTGGAGGTGGCGGTCATGAGCGACGTCCTTGTTCATCGCAGGCAAGCCGCGTCTTGATGTACGCGCGGCATTCAATCAAGGCGCGACGCAGTTGGTATTCCACACTGCGTGCCGTGATCGACAGACGTTCGCCAATCTCGCGGTAGGAAAGTTCGTCGACATGATAAAGCAGGAAGATCTGCCGAGTCGCTGGGGGCAACGCCAGGATCGCATCCTGCATCAGTTGTTCCTGTTGGTAGGCGGCTAATTGCTCGTCGGCACCCGGATTGCTGCACGGCAGCTCTTCGCTGGGCTCGCCGGCGTCCAGGCGCTCACGGCGGATGGCCTGGCGCTGGTGATCGCGCACCAGGTTGCTGGCGATGGTGAAGAGGAAGGCTGGAAGGTTGTCGATCTTTTCGCCGCAGTCCATGCGAGCCAGGCGCAGGAACGACTCCTGAGTCAGGTCGGCGGCCACCTGGGCGCTGCCGGTGCGGCGAGTGACGAAGGCTTCGAGGGCTTTCTTCTGCTCCGCGAACAGGCGCGCGATCTGCGAATTCCAGGAGGGCACAGCACTACCTTGAGAAGAACGGAGGGTTCAGGAAGTGCGCACGCTAGCAGAGGATGAGATTGGTTCGCAATTGATATCTATTTTAGGCTGGATTTTGTGGTGCCCTTGAGTCCGCCATCGGGGGCAAGCCCCCTCCCACCTTTTGATGTGTGAACACATTAAAAATGTGGGAGCTGGCTTGCCTGGGATGCAGGCGACCCGGTGTTACTGAATCTCGTCAGGCTTGACGATCACCCAGTTCTTGTCCGCCGTCACCGGCAACCCTTCCTTGGCTTGCGCCTCGGCATGCTTGGCGATCATGCCGTTGAGTTGGGTCATGTATTTGTCCTTGCGGTTGATCCACAGGTGGATACCGCCCTTGGCCACGTCCACATCGTGGAACAGCATGTAACCGTCGCTGGTCGGCGTATCGCCGCCGACGATCACCGGTTTTTTCCATTCATCGATGTAGGTGAGGATCGCCGCGTGCTTGCCGGCCATCCAGGTGGCAGGGGTCCACAGGTAGGGGGTCAGCTCCAGGCCGAGGTTGGCTTTTTCGTCGTATTTACCGGCGGCGATCTGTTTACGTGCGGTGGTCAGTTCGCCCGTGTTGCGGTCCTTGAGCAAGGTCGTTACGCCAATGACATTCTCGGGTTTGACGTTGTAGCCGTACTTCGGATCGGCGGCGACCATGCGCACCAGCTCTTCCGACGCGGCGGTCATCACGTACACCTCGATGCCGTTTTCCATCAGCTTGTTGTACAGCTCGGCCTGGCCGGTGAAGACCTTCGGCGGCTGTACCTCGGACTGCTTGACCACGTCGCCTTCGAAATAGCTGACCGGCACCGGTTTGCCGGAGGCCATCAGTTCATCCACCTGGACCTTGAGTTCCTTGAGGGTGAAGCCGGAAAACACCTGCGCAACCCACGGGTAGCAGACCATGTCGTCGACTTCGCAAAGGCGGTAGTAGTAACTGAACAGACTTTCCTTATGGTCGGCGGTGTCTTTGAACGGCATCAGCTTGAGCGACGGGTCGAGGCTGTCGCGGGTGATCAGGCCCTTGTTTTCCATGTAGGGCAGCAGGGATTCTTCGAGGTCGTAGCGGTAGCTGGTGTTGTCCATGTCGAACACCGCGAAGTTACCCTTGTTGGCGTTGGCGGCGATCATCTCGTTCAGTTGTTTGGCGGCGGGTGCCGGCCAGTGTTTCAACTCGGTGGCGGCGAACGCCTGGCTGGCGAGTCCGAGGCAGAATGCGGCGGCTAGTAATTTCGGCGCGAGCTTCATAGGCGTTGTCTCCCTGAGTGAAAGACATGGACGCTAACAAATCCCTGTGACAGTTCCCAACGCGAGCACGACGGTGTGCGTCCTGATTCCGTCATGGGCATACGCCGGAGCGTCAGCAGCTTATTCCAAAAACGACAGTCGCCATTCCATATTGGTATTAAATCAATATATTTCAAGCTGTTAGGATTTCCGGTTCGCAATCGCAGGCTCACGCGATTGGCTGCCTTCTCAACGGAGCTTCAATGAATCTGCCCCTGATTCTCAACTTGCTGGTGTTCGTGGCCCTGTTGCTGGGCCTGGCACAAACCCGTCGCACCCACTGGAGCCTCGCCAAGAAGGTTCTGTTCGCCCTGGTCCTCGGTGTAGCGTTCGGTACGGCCTTGCACGCCATTTACGGCGACGGCAACCCCGTGCTCAAAGCCTCCATTGGCTGGTTCGACCTGGTCGGCAACGGCTACGTGCAACTGTTGCAAATGATCGTGATCCCGCTGGTATTCGCCTCGATCCTCAGTGCCGTGGCGCGCCTGCATAACGCCTCGTCCCTGGGCAAGATCAGCTTCCTGACCATTGGTACGCTGCTGTTCACCACCGCAATTGCCGCGCTGATCGGTATCGGCCTGACCAACCTGTTCGGCCTCACCGCCGAAGGCCTGGTGGCCGGCACCCAGGAAATGGCACGCCTGCAAGTGATCCAGAGCGATTACGCCGGCAAGGTCGCCGACCTGAATATCCCGCAGTTGCTGCTCTCGTTCGTGCCGGCCAACCCGTTCGCCGACCTGGCCCGGGCCAAGCCGACGTCGATCATCAGCGTGGTGATTTTCGCCGCCTTCCTTGGGGTTGCCGCGCTGCAACTGCTCAAGGATGACGTGGAAAAAGGCCAGAAGGTGCTCAACGCCATCGACACCCTGCAAGCCTGGGTGATGCGCCTGGTGCGCCTGGTGATGAAGCTGACGCCGTACGGTGTGCTGGCGCTGATGACCAAGGTCGTCGCCGGTTCCAACCTGCAGGACATCATCAAGCTCGGCAGTTTTGTGGTGGTGTCGTACCTGGCCCTGGGCCTGATGTTCGTGGTGCACGGCCTGCTGCTGTCGTTGGCCGGGATCAACCCGCTGCGCTTCTTCCGCAAGGTCTGGCCGGTACTGACCTTTGCCTTCACCAGCCGCTCCAGCGCGGCGGCCATCCCGCTGAGCATTGAAGCGCAGACCCGCCGCCTGGGCATCCCGCACTCCATCGCCGGCTTCGCCGCCTCATTTGGCGCGACCATCGGCCAGAACGGTTGCGCCGGTCTCTACCCTGCCATGTTGGCGGTGATGGTAGCGCCGACCGTGGGCATCAACCCGCTGGACCCGCTGTGGATCGCGACCCTGGTAGCGATTGTGACCCTCAGTTCGGCCGGTGTGGCGGGGGTGGGCGGCGGCGCGACCTTCGCCGCGTTGATCGTGCTCCCGGCCATGGGCTTGCCGGTGTCACTGGTGGCGCTGCTGATTTCCGTGGAGCCGCTGATCGACATGGGCCGTACGGCGCTGAACGTGAATGGTTCGATGACGGCGGGGGCAATTACCAGCCAGATCATGGGGCAGACGGATAAAGCGTTGTTGGATGCGGATGAGCATGCGGAGTTAGCGCAGGCCTGATAGGCCGCCATCGGGGTGTAGAACCGTAGACATCGTTTACATCTGAAACCGGGGACATCGTTTACACATTTGAGGCCTGGACGCGGGTCATACCTCGTCCAAGCCTCCCCAAGGGATAATCACACAGGTACAAATCCCAAGCATCATCTTCAGCTTCTTTGAGCCCTATCCTTTCCCCGGACAGCGCCTCGCTGATAAATACCAACTTGCCGTTCCACTTGATCGATCCGTCCTGCCTGACGCTTCGAACTTTCATTTCTGCCGGATATTCCACATCGGGCAAGCACCCTGGATAAATTCGGGTGGACGGCACATACAAGTCTCCCGGACTTTTCATGCCGAGCGCTTCGTGAGGGCGTACGTAATTAAACTCATGCCTGAAATGCTCCAGCAAAAGCTGCTGCTCGACTAAGTTTTTCCCTAAGGGCAACTCAAGTTTCAAGCTACGGTGCATTCGTTCATGGCGACCATTCTGGGCGGGCCTTCCCGGCATGGTTCGCTCGGGATAAATACCCAGCCGAATCCACCAAACTGCCAGTGTGGATATTCTTGCCAGGCCAGGAGAGGCGAACGGTACCCCGTTGTCCGAACGGATAACTTCCGGCATGCCGTACTCCTGAAAAAGCCTCTCAAAGGCCTGTTTTACAGGCTGGGTCATGATCTTGGGATGGGCCCTGCACGCTAAAATCAGCCGCGACGCATGGTCTGTGACGGTCAAAGGGAAGCACATCTGAGCATTAAGCATCTTGAACTGCCCTTTGTAGTCAGCACACCACGTCTTGTTAGGTTCGTCGGCCTTTCGCATTTGTGCGTGGGAAATGCTGTGTCGGCGTTTGAAGCGCCGCTTTTTGACGAGCCCAAGTCGGTCAAGCCATTGACCGGCCGTACTTGGAGAGGGCCAGGTGACGGAGGGATCTTCCAGCCGTAATAGCTCGAGAAGCTTTTTCGGCCCCCATTTATCGTGAGCCTCCTTCATCGCGACTACACGGGCCAAAATCTCGTCGTCGGTTTTATTTGGGCTGTTGTGAGGTCGCCGGGACAGTTCGGATAAAGACCTCAAATCGCCGTCGTGCCGGGTAATCCACTTATCGACGGTAGGTCGGCTAACGTCAAAGCGGCGTGCCAACTGGCTTTTAGTGAAGTTGCCAGAAAGCCAATCAGCTACCAGCTTGATTCTTTGATTCATGGGGGACTCTTGGTTCCAGGGCATGATCAGTTACCTCCTGATCATGCGTATTAGCCTGTAAACCATGTCCCCGGTTAGAAATGTAAACGATGTCCCCGGTTTGTACCGGGGCAAGCCCCCTCCCACAGTTGGAATGCACTTCAATGTGGGAGGGGGCTTGCCCCCGATGCTTTTAGGCTTTTTCCCAGACTTCGAAGTTGTAAGCCGGCTTATCACCTTCGGCTGGGTTCGGCAGATTGGAAACCAACTTCCACTGGCTCGCATCAAACGCCGGAAACCACGCATCCCCTTCCGGGCTCAGCGCCACGCGTGTCAGGTACAGGCGATCCGCCTGTTCCAGCCCCTGCGCATACAACTGCGCACCGCCGATCAGCATCAGCTCATCCGCGCCCTGCTCCAGCGCCCAGGCTTCAGCCCGCGCCACGGCGGCATCGAGTGACGGAAAAACTTCCGCACCTTCCAGCGCCAGGTCGGTCTGACGGCTGACCACAATGTTCAAGCGCCCCGGCAGCGGTCGGCCCAGGGAGTCCCAGGTCTTGCGCCCCATGATGATCGGCTTGCCGAGCGTGGTGGCCTTGAAGTATTTGAAATCCCCCGGCAAATGCCAGGGCATGCTGTTGTCGACGCCGATCACGCGGTTTTCACCGAGGGCTGCGATCAGGCTTAAAGGGAGAGTTTTTTTCATGGCGACGAGAATACCAGAGCCACGAACCAGCGGTTATGCTCCAAGCTCACTTGCACGACAGGAAGACGCGTGACCGCACTGACCCCCCTGCACAAACTCTGGCTGACGGAAACCGTGCGCCTGCGTGAAGAACACGCCGGCCCCCTGGAAGACCAGGAAGCCAATCGCCTCGCCCGCACCGCGGGCGGCGACCTGCCGACGCGCATCCAGCAGCGCGCCCTGCACCTGGCCGAGCGCGATGGCCTGACCGCCGCCCTCACGCGCTGGCTGCAAGGCGCACGCCTGGCGCTGGTGCTGCTGGCGGTGGTGGCCGTCATCAGCGGCGCGGGCCTGGCCTTTGCTGCGCTGGGCAACGGCTTGACCCCGGTGAATGTGTTCTGGGCCCTGGGCAGCCTGCTCGGCCTGAACCTGATCCTGCTGTTGAGCTGGGCGTTGGGGCTGTTGTTTGCCGGCGAGCACGGCGCCAGCCTCGGGCGCTTGTGGTTGTGGCTCAGTGAAAAACTGGCGCGCGATGCCAAGGCTGCCCAACTGGCCCCGGCGTTGCTGCTGTTGCTGCAACGGCAGAAACTCAATCGCTGGGCGGTCGGTGTGCTGGTCAACAGCCTGTGGTTGCTGGCGCTGCTCAGCGCGCTGGTGATTCTGCTGACGCTGCTCGCCACCCGCCGTTACGGCTTTGTGTGGGAAACCACCATCCTCGGCGCCGACACCTTCGTCGCCGTGACCCAGGCCCTCGGCACCCTGCCCGCCCTGCTGGGCTTCAACGTACCGACCGTCGAGATGATCCGCGCCAGCGGCGATTCCGCCCTGAACATCGAAAGCGCCCGCCAGGCCTGGGCCGCCTGGCTGGTCGGCGTCTTGCTGGTCTACGGCCTGCTGCCCCGCTTGATCCTCGCCCTGCTGTGCCTCTGGCGCTGGAAACGCGGGCGCGCCGCCTTGCATCTCGACCTCAACCTGCCCGGCTACAGCCCACTGCGCGAACGCCTGATGCCCAGCAGCGAGCGCCTTGGCGTCAACGACGCCGCGCCGGAACAACTGCACCACGTCACCGGAGGCGTCAGTGAGCTGGACAGCGACGGCGCCTTGCTCGTCGCCATCGAACTGGACGATCAACATCCCTGGCCGCCCAAGTTGCCGGCGAAGGTTAAGAACGCCGGCATCCTCGACAGCCGCGAATCGCGCAACAAGCTCCTGGAGCAACTCAGCCGCTTCCCGCCCGCGCGCCTGGCCATCGTCTGCGACCCGCGCCGCTCGCCGGACCGTGGCAGCCTGGCACTGATCGCCGAACTTGCACGCAGCGCCGCCGACACCCGTGTCTGGCTGCTGCAAGCCCCGCCCGGCCAGGCGCTGGATGCCGAGCGCCTGGGCGACTGGCACAGCGCGCTGCAACAACTGGAGCTGCCGTTCGCCGACTGCGCGCCGTTGAACTGGCTGGAGACCGGTCATGACTAAGCCACTGAAACTCGCGGTGGTCGGCCACACCAACGTCGGCAAGACCTCGTTGCTGCGCACCCTCACCCGTGACGTCGGGTTCGGTGAAGTCTCCCATCGCCCCAGCACCACGCGGCATGTCGAAGGCGCGCGCTTGTCGGTCGACGGCGAAGCCTTGCTCGATCTCTATGACACCCCCGGCCTGGAAGATGCCATCGCCCTGCTCGACTACCTGGAACGCCTGGATCGCCCCGGTGAACGCTTGGACGGCCCGGCCCGTCTGGCGCGGTTCCTGGAAGGCAGCGAAGCCCGCCAGCGCTTTGAACAGGAAGCCAAGGTGCTGCGCCAACTGCTGGCCTCGGACGCCGGCCTGTATGTGATCGACGCTCGCGAACCGGTGCTGGCCAAGTACCGTGATGAGCTGCAAGTGCTGGCCAGTTGTGGCAAACCGTTGCTGCCGGTGCTCAACTTCGTCAGCAGCAGCGACCACCGCGAGCCGGACTGGCGTGAAGCCCTGGCACGCCTGGGCCTGCATGCGCTGGTGCGTTTCGACAGCGTCGCGCCGCCGGAAGACGGCGAACGTCGCCTGTATGAAAGTCTCGCCCTGCTGCTGGAAAACGCCCGACCGCAGTTGCAGCGCCTGATCCTCGACCAGGAAGCCCAACGCCAGGCCCGTCAACAGAGTGCCGCGCGGTTGATTGCCGAATTGCTGATCGACTGCGCCGCGTGCCGACGCAGCGTGGTGACTGAAGATGAGCAACAAGCCATCAGCGATTTGCGCAAGGCGGTGCGTCAGCGCGAACAAAAATGCGTGGAGGCCCTGCTCAAGCTGTTCGGCTTCCGCCCGCAGGACGCCGCCGCCAGCGACTTGCCGTTGCTCGACGGCCGTTGGGGGGATGACCTGTTCAACCCGGAAACCCTCAAGCAACTCGGCGTGCGCGTCGGTGGTGGCATCGCTGCAGGCGCAGCGGCCGGAGCCGGTGTGGACCTGCTGGTCGGCGGGCTGACCCTCGGCGCCGCCGCCCTGGCGGGCGCCATCGCCGGTGGCGCGTTGCAGACTGCACGCAGCTACGGCAGCCGCCTGCTGGGCAAGATCAAGGGCCAACGCGAGCTGACCGTGGACGACAGCGTGCTGCGCCTGCTCGCCCTGCGCCAGCGCCAGTTGCTCAAGGCCCTGAACCTGCGCGGCCATGCGGCGATGCACAGCATCAAGGTCGATACGCCCCAGGACAAGACCTGGCGCGAAGGCAAATTGCCGGACGCGTTGCACAAGGCCCGCGCCCACCCGCAATGGTCGTCCCTCAACCCCCAGGCCAGACTGAGCCAGGCCGAACGCCAGGAACAGGTCGAAGCCCTGGCCCAGCGCCTCGACGAGACTTAAGCCGCCAGCAGCTGCCGGGCCTTGGCCTTGAGCACTTGCAGGTCGAGCACCGGCACGTGCATTTGCTTGGCCTGTTCGTCCCAGTGGCGCAGGCGCAGGCTGACCTGGTACAGCGGGTCTTGTTCAAAGGCGCGGGCCTCCTCGGCCGTCATCACGCCGCCCTGGTAACCGAGGGTGCGGCGGCTGGCTTCGCTCAAGCGTGCGTAGTAGTCCGGCTGGCTGAACGTCAGATAGCGCTTGGCCTGGACGTGGTACTCCACCAGCCTGGCCAGGCGCTCACTGAAGCCTGCACGACGCAAATAATCCGCGCCCAACCGCTCATGGCTGACCACGCCATAACCGCCCATGTTCTCGCCACCCTGGCCGCACAGATGGCCGATATCGTGGAAAAACGCCGCCAGAACCACTTCATCATCGAAGCCTTCGGCCATGGCCAACTGCGCGGCCTGGGACATGTGCTCGATCTGCGACACCGGCTCGCCGATGTAATCCGCCGCGCCGTGCTGCTCGTACAAAGCGAAGATTGTGGCAATCGCCTGTTCCGGGCTCATCACGCCGGCCCCCACAGGGTTGTGATATTGCGCTCGGCCATCGCCGGCCCCACGCTCATGCCCACACCGGTGTGCATCAAGGCGGCGCTCACGCCAGGTGCGGCCTGCACAAATGAAAACGGCGCCGGGCCCCGGGCGCCGTAGACGCCCTGCCAGCGTTCCATTACCTGGATCTTGCAACCCAAGGTCTGTTCGGCCAACTCGATCATCCAGTCATCCACCTGCTCGGCATTGAACGGCGAGGCATCGCTGCCGTAGTCGTGGGAGTCGCCGATGATCAGTTCGCCATGGGGCGTCGGGCTGATCAGCAGGTGAATCCCGTGCTCGTGCAAGTGCGGCGCATCGCGCAGGATTTGTGCCTGTACCGGCGCGGCTTCAGGCAGGTCGGCAAAAGCGCCGTAGTGCACGCAACTGAGGCCGGTGAGCAAGGCGTGTTGCAGGTTGAGGTAGAGTGCAGGCCGGGCGCGCAGCATTTGCAGGCGGCAGATCTGCGGGTTGAGTTCGGCGATGGCCTCGGCCAACAGGGTTTGATAATCGTGGCCGGAACAGACGATGACCTGCTCGCCACGAAAGCTGCCCGCCGTGCTGTGCACCTGGCCCGGTTCGACATCGCGCACCAGGGTGGAGAAGTAAAACTCCACACCCAGTTGCTGGCTCAGGTAGTGGATCAGCGCCGGTATCGCCTCGCGCGAATACAGTTGCTGGTCGTCCAGGCCATGCAGCGCGGCGCGGTGATGGCGGAACTGGCCGCCATACAGATCCTTCAGCGCCGCGCCTTGCAACAGGTCGACGTTATAGCCGTGTTCACGCGCGCGGCCGGCGCAGAAGGCTTCCAGCAGATGCTCTTCGGCTTCGGTGCGGGCGAATAGATACGAGCCGTTGCGCTTCAATTGAAGGTCCGCCTCCTGTGCCCAATGCCCCCAGATTTCACGGCTTTGCCGCGCCAGGTCGAGCATCGGCCCCGGCGGCTGCCCGGTGACCAGGGCCTGGCCGAAGTTGCGTACCGAGGCCCCCAGGGGTGTGGCGCTACGCTCGAACACCTTGACCTTGAGCCCGCGCCTGGCGGCGGCGTAGGCGTGGGACAGGCCGAGGATGCCGGCGCCGATGATGAGCAGGTCGCTGTGGTGTGTCATTTAGTGATGTCCTGTTTTCAAGACCGCTATCGGGGGCAAGCCCCCTCCCACATTTCGATTTGTGAATGCAGTCAAGTGTGGGAAGGGGCTTGCTCCCGATGAGGCAAGTAGCCCTGACGAAAACCTTACTGCCCCGCCACCTTCTCCGACTTCCCGTCATAGCGCTTGCGCCACTCAGCCAGGATGCTGTCGCGGTTTTTCGAGGCCCAGCCGAAGTCGTTCTTGATCAACCGCTGCTCGTAGTCGGCCGGCAATTCGGTCTGCGGCTTGGCGATCCCCGGCTGGGCGAGCACGGCGAAGTTGTCCTTGTACAGGTCCATCGCCGCTGTACTGGCGGAGAAGTCGGCGAGCTTTCTGGCGGCGTCCGCATGGGCCGTGCCCTTGATCACGGCAGTGGCTTCGATATCCCAGCCCAGGCCTTCCTTCGGCAGGATGATGTCCAGCGGCGCGCCCTGGCGCTTCAGCTGCACGGCCGGATACTCAAAGGAAATACCAATCGGGAACTCACCGGAAGCCGCCAGCTTGCACGGCTTGGAACCGGAGTGAACGTACTGGCCGATGTTCTGGTGCAAGTCGTCCATGTACTGCCAGCCCTGCTTCTCGCCGAAGGTTTGCAGCCAGGCGCTCACATCCAGGAAGCCGGTGCCGGACGAGGCCGGGTTGGGCATCACGATCTTGCCCTTGTACTCGGGCTTGGTCAGGTCTTGCCAGCTCACCGGCTTGGTCAGGCCCTGCTTTTCGGCTTCGACCGTGTTGAAGCAAATGGTTGCCGCCCACACATCCATGCCGACCCAGGCCGGTGGGTTAGCGGCGTCACGGTAGTTTTTGCCGATCTTGTCCAGGTCCTTCGGCGCGTAGTTATCGAGCATGCCCTGCTGATCGAGGATCGCCAGGCTCGACGCGGCCAGGCCCCAGACCACATCGGCCTGCGGGCGGTCTTTTTCAGCCAGCAGCTTGGCGGTGATGATGCCGGTGGAGTCGCGGACCCATTTGATCTCGACGTCGGGGTTGGCCTGTTCGAAGGCTTTTTTGTAGGTCTTCAACTGCTCGGCTTCAAGGGCCGTGTACACGGTCAACTCGGTCTTGGCGAAGGCATTCAGGCTGAATGCAGTGAGTACAGCAGCGACCAGCGCCAGGGGCTTGAACATGGAGCACCTCCTTCAGGGATGGTTATTGGCCGGGCGCGGTCTGGCGCCAGGCTTGGGAGCGGCGCAAGGCGCCACGTGAAGCCCACGCCAGCAGCAGCGAAACGCTGCCTGAGGTGAACAGGATCAGGGTGGACATGGCCGCCGCGCCGCCCACATTGCCGGCGTCGTCCATGTTCAACACGGCGACGGCGGCGAGGATGGTGTCGGGGCTGTAGAGGAAGATCGCGGCGGACACGGTGGTCATCGCCGACACAAACAGGTAGCGCACGATGTCCAGCAGCGCCGGCAGGCAGATCGGCACCGTGACTTTCAAGTAATGGCGATACAGCGGCGCCTTGAGCGACAGCGCCGCCGCTTCGAACTCGGCGTCCAGCTGGCGCAGCGCGGTGGTGGCGGTCATCTGCGCGGTGGTCAGGTAGTGAGCAATGGTGCACACCACCAGCAGGGTCATGGTGCCGTAGAACACATGCAGCGGGTTGCCGCTCAGGTTGAAAAAGAACACGTAGCCCAGGCCCAGCACCAACCCCGGCACGGCCATCGGCACAAAGCTGAGCATGCGCAGCGCCAGGTTCAGGCCCTGCTGGCCCTTGGTCTTTTCCATCAGGTAGGCGCCGGTAAAGATCAATACGCTGCCGATCAATGCCGTGCACAACGCCAGGGTCAAGCTGTTGCGATAGGCCAGCCAACCGCCGCCGGCCGTGTCTTCGAACTGGTAGTGGCTGAGCGACAGCGACAGGTTGTACGGCCAGAACTTCACCAGCGAGGAGTACACCGCCATGCCGAACACCAGCAGCAACACGGCACTGATGAGCAGCACGATGAGCAGGTAGCAGCCATCCCGTAAACGCGACGGCGCCGGCTGGAAGACCTGGGCGCGGCCACTCATGGCCTCGCCATGGCGACGGCGCAACCAGGCGTCGACGCCAAAGCTGAACAGCGCCGGCAGCAGCAACACCATGCCGATCAACGCACCGCGACCGAACTGTTGCTGGCCGACCACCGCCTTGTAGGCTTCCAGCGCCAGCACCTGGTAATCCCCGCCCACCACCACGGGCACGCCGAAATCCGTGATGGTCAAGGTGAACACCAGGCAAAACGCGGCAAATACCGCCTGGCGCGTGGCCGGCCAGGTGATGCTGCGAAACGCCCGGGCAGGACTGGCGCCCATGCTCGAGGCCGCATCGAACAAGCGCGCATCGGCCAACGACAGCGCCGACAGCAAAATCATCAGGGCATGTGGGAAGGTGTAGATCACTTCACCGAGGACAATGCCCCAGAAGCCGTAGATGTTGTCCGAGAGCAGCCCGCGCAACAGGCCCTGGTTACCGAACAGGTAGACCAGTGCAATCCCCGGCAGCATCGACGGCGCCATCAGCGGCAGCAGCGACATACCGCGCCAGATGGCCTTGCCGGGAATCAACGTGCGTTGCAGGGCGTAGGCAAACAGGTAGGCCAGCGGTACGACAATGGCCGCCACGCTGAGGGAGACTTTCAGGCTATTGCCCAGCAGCCAGTGGAAGTTGGCGCTGGTGACCAACTCCCGTGCGGCGACCAGGCCACCGCCCTGACCGGCCTCGCTGCTGAAACCGCGCCAGAAGATCGCCAGCAGTGGCAGTAATACGGCGATGCCCAGCAGCACCAGCCAGAGCAGTTTGCCGCCGACCACGAAAATACGGTCGCCGGTTTCGGCGCGTGACGCTTGACGCGCCAGAGTCAAGACAGCGGCCATCTCAGGCAAACACCTGCAGGCTGCGCGGCGGCAAGGCCACCCAGATGTCCTGGGCGCCCAGGCGCGGCATGGATTCCGGGGCCAGTTCGGCAAGCAGCGGATGGCCGGGCAGCTGCTCCAGCTCAAAGCTCATGCGGCAGCGGTTGCCGAGGAAAGTGATCTCGCGGACCTTGGCCGGGAACAGGTTCTCCTCATGCACCGACGGGTTGACGCTGATCGCTTCCGGGCGGCAGAACAGCCGGCCGGACCTGGCCACGCCGGCGTCCTCGGCCAGGCGCATGTTCATCCCGCCGACCTGGGCATGGCTGGCACTGTTGCGACTGAACGGCAGCCAGTTGCCCTGGCCGACAAACTCCGCCACAAACGGCGTGGCCGGGCGGTCGTAGATTTCCTGGGGCGTAGCGTATTGCTCGACCTTGCCGTTGTTCATCACGGCAATGCGGTCGGCCATCAACATGGCTTCGTCCTGGTTGTGGGTGACCATCAGGGTGGTGATACCGAGGCGCCGCTGCAGCTGGCGCAGCTCGGTGCACAGATGCTCGCGCACGCGGGCGTCGAGGGCCGACATCGGCTCATCCAGCAACAGCAATGACGGCGCCGGTGCCAGGGCACGGGCCAGGGCGACCCGCTGCTGTTGGCCGCCGGAGAGTTGGCCGGGGTATTTCTTTTCACTGCCAAGCAGCCCCACCAGCTCAAGCATCTGGCCGACGCGCTGGCGCACTTCATCGCGACCGCTGCCGGTGAGGCCGTAGCCGATGTTCGCTTCGACGGTGAGATTGGGAAACAGCGCGTAGGACTGGAACAGAATGCCGTAGTCGCGAGCCTGGGGTGGCAGCAGGGAAACATCGCGATCACCCAGGTAAAGTTCGCCGCTGTCCTGGCGTTCCAGGCCGGCAATGCAGCGCAGCAACGTGGTCTTGCCGCAGCCGGAAGGGCCGAGCAGGCACACCAGCTCGCCAGCAGCCACGTCCAGTGACACGTTGTCCAACGCCGTAAAGGCGCCGAAGCGTTTCTGGATACCGCGCACTTGCATCGGCGCGCCGGGTTGGGTCAGGGCTGTGTTCATGGTGGCACCTCATCAAACTGATGAAGGCCATGCTAGGCAGGCAATGCGTCGCTCTTATGGCAGGAAGGCAAAAGGCGGCGATAGTGGTATTCGCAGATTTGTGTAGGACGCTTAGCGGTGGGCTGCCTGGTCTACCGCAGTCGGGAGCAAGCCCCCTCCCACACTTGACCGAGTTCCAACATGGAAATGCAGTCACCTGTGGGAGGGGGCTTGCTCCCGATTGGTCCCCAAAGCCACTACAAGGCTTTAGATCGGCGACATTTCCTGCGCCAACCCCAGAAACGCCGCCGGCAGACGAGCGCCTTTTCTTTCCTTGAGGCAGTACAGGTACTCGGGAATCTGCGGCGCATGCTCGAGGGTCAGCACCTTCAGCTGCGGGTCATGGGGCACTTCCTGGCGGGCGATGATGCTGATGCCGATATTGCGCAGCACCGCTTCACGGATCGATTCACGGCTGCCGATTTCCAGCAGCGGCCCGTAACTGACGCCCGCACCCTGCAGCATCTCTTCCGTCAGCCGTCGCGTGGTGGAGCCCGCTTCACGCATCAACAACGTATGCCCGGCCAAGGCACTGAGGGGCACATGGTCGAGCTTGGCCAGTGGATGGTTGCGGTGTACCGCCAGCACCAACGGGTCGGTGCCCAGTACACGACGGATCAGACGCGGGTCTTCGAGCAACTGTGAGGACGCAGCGACATCGACGCGGTAGTCATCCAAGGCTTCAAGCACCTGCTGGGAGTTGCCGATTTCCACCGACACCTCCACCTGCGGCAGGCGTTCGCGAAAGGCTTTGACCAGGTCGAGGATGTAGTACGGCGCCGTGGCGGCAATCCTCAGTGCGCCCTGGACCTGGCCGCTGTTGCGCAGGAAAAACTCGATATCCGCCTCCTGCTGCAACAGCGTCTTGACCATCGGCAGCAGGCGCGCGCCTTCGTCGCTGACGGTAAGGCGGCGCCCGCCACGGTAGAACAGCTCGACGCCGTACTGGCTTTCCAGGTTGCGAATCTGGGTGGTGACCGTGGGCTGGCTCAGGCCGAGTTTTTTCGCCGCCTGGGTGATGCTGCCCAGGCGGGCGACCATAAAAAACGCCTTCAACTCGGCACTCAGCACACCACCCTCTCATCCTCTATTTGCGCAACAGGCGCAGGCCATTGAACACCACCAGCAGGGCCACGCCCATGTCGGCGAACACCGCCATCCACATGGTCGCCATGCCCAGGAACGTGACCACCAGGAAGATCGCCTTGATCACCAGGGCCAGGGTGATGTTCTGCTTGAGGATACTCGACGTTTGCCGCGACAAACGAATGAATGCCGGAATCTTGCGCAAATCATCGTCCATCAAGGCCACGTCGGCCGTCTCGATAGCGGTGTCGGTACCTGCCGCAGCCATCGCAAAGCCAATCTCGGCGCGGGCCAGGGCCGGGGCGTCGTTGATGCCATCGCCGACCATGCCCACCCGGTGGCCTTGGCCGTAGAGGGTTTCGATGGCGTGCAGCTTGTCGGTGGGCAACAGGTCGCCCTGGGCCTGATCGATGCCGACCTGGGCCGCAATCGCCTGGGCGGTGTGGGTGTTGTCGCCGGTGAGCATCAAGGTCTTGATGCCCAGCTCATGCAGTTGCTGGATGGCTTCGCGGCTGCTGTCCTTGACCGTATCGGCCACGGCGAACAGCGCCAGCGGGCCGGACTTGTCGAGCAACAGCACCACGGACTTGCCCTGTTTTTCCAGGGCGAACAGCTTTTCTTCCAGCTCCGGCGAACACAGGCCAAGGTCTTCCACCAGGCGGTGGTTGCCCAAGTGGTAGGTCTGGCCATTGATATCGCCGCGCACACCGCGCCCGGCCAGGGCTTCGAAGTTATCCACAACGTGCACCGGCAGGTTTTTATCCACAGCCGCGTTGGCAATCGCCAGGGACACCGGGTGATCGGAGCGCGCGGCCAAACTGGCGGCCAGGGCCGGGGCGCTGTCTTCGACAGTGGTGAACAGTGCCAGGTAATCGGTTTGCACCGGCTTGCCGTGGGTGATGGTGCCGGTCTTGTCGAGGGCCAGGTAGTCAAGCTTGTAACCGCCCTCCAGGTACACACCGCCCTTGATCAGGATGCCTTTGCGCGCCGCAGCCGCCAGGCCGCTGACAATGGTCACCGGGGTGGAGATCACCAGCGCGCACGGGCACGCCACTACCAGCAGCACCAGGGCGCGGTAGATCCAGTCGAACCAGGCGCCGGCCATGAACAGCGGCGGGATTACGGCCACGCCCAAGGCGAACAGGAACACGGCCGGGGTGTAGATTTTCGAGAAGCTGTCGACGAACCGCTGGGTCGGTGCCCGCGCGCCCTGGGCCTGCTCCACCGCATGGATGATGCGGGCCAGGGTGGAGTTGTTGGCAGCCGCCGTGACCTTGTACTCCAGGGAACCGGCCTGGTTGATGGTGCCGGCGAAGACCTTATCGCCGACGGTCTTTTCAATCGGCAGGCTTTCACCGGTGATCGGCGCCTGGTCGATGGTGGACTGGCCGGCGGTGACCTCACCGTCAAGGCCGATACGCTCGCCGGGTTTTACCCGCACGATTGCGTCCAGCTCAATGCTCTTGACCTCCATTTCAACCCAGCTTCCATCAGCCTGCCGAACCGTGGCCTGTTCCGGTGTCATCTGCATCAAGCCACTGATGGCATTGCGCGCACGGTCCAGGGACTTGGCCTCGATCAGCTCGGCCACGGTAAACAGGAACATCACCATGGCCGCTTCCGGCCACTGGCCGATCAGGACCGCGCCAGTGACCGCGATGCTCATCAGGGCGTTGATGTTCAGGTTGAGGTTTTTCAGGGCGATCCAGCCCTTCTTGTAAGTGGTGAGGCCGCCGCTGAGGATCGACACCAGCGCTACCAGCGCAATCACCCAAGTGGGCGCGGCATTGCTGAAGTGCAGTACTTCGGCGCCCAACGCGCCCACACCGGACAACGCCAGCGGCCACCAATGCTTCTTGGCGGGCAGCTCGGCGGCCGGGGTGCCCTCCACGATCGGATCGGCCTGCATACCCAGGGATTTGATCGCTTCGATGATCGGCGCGGTACTCGGCAGGTCATGGGTAACGCCGAGGATGCGGTTGATCAGGTTGAATTCCAGCTGCTGCACACCGGCCAGCTTGCCCAGTTTGTTCTGGATCAGCGTCTGCTCGGTGGGGCAGTCCATGGCTTCGATGCGGAAGGTACTCAGGCGCGAGCCGGCGGTGGGCGCCTCGCTCAACTGCACCAACGCAGGCGCGGGCGTGCCGGAACAGCAGGAACCGCCATGGCCGTGATCGTGCACGGGGGTGAGTTTCTTCGGCCCATGATGGTGGTCATGGTCGTGTTTGTGCGGGGTGTGAAGGGAGTCGCTCATCAGGTCGCGTCCGTAAGGTGCCTGTTGCCAAGTAAAGACCCTGTAGCCACTATAGGGTCAAGCACCCATTTGGAGATTGCTGTAATGAAGATCGGCGAACTGGCCAAACTGACCGACTGTCCGGTGGAAACCATCCGTTATTACGAGAAGGAAGGCCTGCTGCCACCCCCGGCACGCACCGAAGCCAACTACCGCGTGTACACCCAGGCGCACACCGAGCGGCTGATCTTCATCCGCAACTGCCGCAGCCTCGACATGACCCTGGAAGAGATCCGCAGCCTGCTCGGGCTACGGGACAGCCCCCAGGACCAGTGTGAAAACGTGAATGCGTTGATCGACGAGCATATCCACCATGTAAAAGCGCGGATTGACGGGCTGCTGGCGTTGCAGGAGCAGTTGCTGGACCTGCGCCAACGCTGTGGCGGTGGGGACCACTGTGGGATTTTGCAGCGACTGGAGGTCAACGGCGGTGTGGCCGCCAGCGAGGCCGAGCCCTCACATGTGGGCAGAAGCCACGGGCATTAACTCAAGCGAACACGGTTTAAATGTGGGAGGGGGCTTGCCCCCGATGGCGGTGTGTCAGTCATTTTTCACTTAACTGATCCACCGCTATCGGGGGCAAGCCCCCTCCCACATTGGACAGCGTCAGGCTCTAGATGGCGACATCGGCCTTGATGCTTGGATCGGCGTCATAACCCACGATTTCAAAGTCTTCGAACTTGTAATCGTAGATCGACGCCGGCTTACGCTTGATCACCAGTTCCGGCAGCTTCTTCGGCGTGCGCGCCAGCTGGGTGCGAATCTGCTCCATATGGTTGCTGTAGGCGTGGGTGTCGCCGGTGGTGACGATGATCTCGTGGGGGATCAGGTCGCATTGCTGGGCCAGCATATGGGTCAGCAGCGCCAGGGCGGCGGTGTTGTACGGCAGGCCGAGGAATACGTCGGAGCTGCGGATGTACAACTGCATCGACAGATGGCCGTCATGCACGAACGCCTGGTACAGCAGGTGGCACGGTGGCAGGGCTTGCTTGCCGTTGCGCGCGTTTTCCTGGGGGCTTTTGGTTTCGTCCGGCAGGTATTCGACGTTCCAGCCGTGGAACAGGATGCGACGGCTGTTAGGGTTGGTCTTGAGCGTGTGCACCATGTAGTCGATCTGGTTGATCGTGCCGCCATCCTTGGTCGGCCAGGCGGTCCACTGCTCGCCATACACCGGGCCCAGGTCACCGTCTTCGGTGGCCCACTCGTCCCAGATTTTCACACCGTTTTCGTTCAGCCACTTGATGTTGGTGTTGCCGCTCAACATCCAGATCAGCTCATTGGCGATGCTTTTGAAGTGAAGCTTCTTGGTGGTCAGCAGCGGGAAGCCGTCGGCCAAATTATGCCGATACTGACGGGCGAACACGGCCTTGGTGCCGGTGCCGGTACGGTCGCCTTTGGTCAGGCCATTGGTCACGACATCGTTCAGTAGTTCGAGATATTGCTTCATGTCATTACCCGTATCGTTGAAGCCGAGACCTCGCGGGCCTCGGCATTCGAATTTAAAGCGCGGTGTGCTTCAGCGGTTGCGGGCGATTGTACGCCCACCACAGCAGGCCCAGGCCGACCAGGATCATCGGAATGCTGAGCACTTGTCCCATGGTCAGCCAGCCCCATGCCAGGTAACCCAGCTGGGCATCCGGCACGCGCACGAACTCGACGATGAAACGGAAGATCCCGTAGAACAGCGCGAACATGCCGGAAACGGCCATGGTCGGGCGCGGTTTGCGCGAAAAGAGGTACAGGATAAGGAACAGTGCCACGCCTTCCAACGCGAACTGGTACAGCTGCGACGGATGGCGCGGCAGTTGCGCCGGGTCGCTGAACGGCGGGAACACCATGGCCCACGGCACGTCGGTCGGCTTGCCCCACAACTCGGCGTTGATGAAGTTGCCGATGCGCCCGGCGCCCAGGCCGATCGGCACCAGCGGCGCGACGAAGTCCATCAGTTGGAAGAACGACTTGCCGTTGCGCCGGCCAAACCACCAGGCCGCGATCATCACGCCGATAAAGCCACCGTGGAATGCCATGCCGCCTTTCCACACTTCGAAGATCAGCGTCGGGTTGGCGATGTAGGCCGAGAGATCGTAAAACAGCACATACCCCAGGCGCCCGCCGACGATCACCCCCATCGACAACCAGAACACCATGTCGGAGAGCTTCTCCTTGGTCCAGGTCGGGTCGAAACGGTTCAGGCGCCGGGAGGCCAGCAGCCATGCACCGCCGATGCCGATCAGGTACATCAACCCGTACCAGTGGATTTTCAGCGGACCGATGGCCAGGGCCACCGGGTCGATCTGCGGGTAAGGCAGCATTGCGACTCCTCGTTAAATCATTCGTTATGGCGACCGGACCATGCCCGGGCGCGATTAAGCCTGCGTTACAGCAAAAAATTCAAACCGACACAAAACAGCAAGCCGGCGAACAACCGCTTGAGCAAGCGCGGCGACAACCGGTGCGCCAGGCGTGCACCGAAACGGGCAAACACCATGCTGGTCAGGGCAATGCCCAGCAGCGCCGGCAAATACACGAACCCTAGACTATGAGCGGGCAACAGCGGGTCATGCCAGCCCAGAATCATGAAACTTAACGCACTGGCCAGGGCAATCGGCAGGCCACAGGCGGACGAGGTGGCCACCGCCTGTTGCATCGGCACGCTGCGCCAGGTCAAAAACGGCACGGTCAGCGAGCCGCCGCCGATGCCGAAAATCGCCGAAGCCCAGCCGATCATGGTACCGGCCACCGTCAGGCCGAGCTTGCCCGGTACCGTGCGGCTGGCCTTGGGCTTGACCTCCAGGGCCAGTTGCACGGCGATGATCAGGGCGAATACGCCGATGACCTTCTGCAAGTGGGGGCCGGAAATCGCCTCGGCGGTCAGCGCACCAAAGCCGGCGCCGAGCAGGATGCCCACGGTCATCCAGACAAAGATCGGCCAACGCACCGCGCCACGTCGGTGGTGCTCACGCACGGCATTGACCGAGGTAAAGATGATCGTCGCCAGGGAGGTGCCCACGGCCAGGTGGGTCAGCACCTGCGGGTCGAAGCCCTGCAAGGTGAAGCTGAACACCAGCACCGGCACGATGATGATCCCGCCGCCCACGCCAAACAGCCCGGCGAGCACGCCCGCGCACGCGCCCAGCAGCAAATACAGCAGAAATTCCATGGGAGCCCCCAAACCAGGTCCGGCATGTTAACGGATGGAAGGCATGCGACCCAACTGGATACGATGGAACGCCGCTGCCGGTGTGGGTAGAGTGGCAAAAAACACAAACGGGAATCGCCTGATGTGCCTGATTGTTTTTGCCTGGCGGCCGGGCCATGCCCAGCCGCTGATCGTCGCGGCCAACCGTGACGAGTTCTACGCCCGCCCCAGCCTGCCGCTGGCGCAGTGGCCGGATGCACCCGAGGTCTACGCCGGCCGCGACCAGGAAGCGGGCGGCACCTGGCTGGGCGTGAATACCGATGGGCGGTTTGCGGCCCTGACTAATATCCGTGATCCGCACCAGCCGCCGGCACGCAAGTCCCGCGGGGAGCTGGTGGCACGGTTTCTCAGTGGTTCGCTGCCGATTGACCAGTATTTGGCCGACGTTAATGGCCGTTCGATTGAATATGCCGGGTTTAACCTGCTGGTGGGGACGCGGGAAGAGTTGTGGCATTACAACGCCAATCACACCGAGCCGACGCAGTTGAAAGCGGGCGTGTATGGGTTATCCAATGCAGGGCTGGATACACCTTGGCCAAAACTGCTTAAGGCCAAAGCCGCGCTGAGTGAGTTGCTGAACGATCCCCGGCCCGAAGCGCTACTGGAGATTCTGAGCGATCCGCAGATTGCACCGTTTGCCGAGCTGCCGGATACCGGCGTGGGGTTGGCGACGGAGAGTTTGCTGTCGAGTGTGTTTATCGCCAGCCCCAGTTATGGGACACGGGCGAGCACGGCGTTGATTGTGAATGCCGATGGCACGCGGCGGATGGTGGAGCGCAGCTTTGGACCGCATGGTGGACGGCTCGGAGAGGTAGAACTCAAGTTCTGACGCTGATGCCGTCTTACCCAGCAGCGCGCCCTACGCAGCCTCGCGCGCTCGACAGCTGCTACGGGCGGGGCTGCGTATCGCCATTAAAGGGTCTTGGCAGACGCCGGGTTGATCATCCGCGTCAGCCCCAGGTTTTTCAGCGCCAATTGCAGCGAGCTGTGGATAACCTGCGGGTTGTCGATGGTCATCAACTCCGCCAGCAGATCCTTGGCCATGCTCAGTTCAACCTGGCGCAGCATCCACTTCACCTTCGGCAGGTTGGTGGCGTTCATCGACAGGCTGTCAAAGCCCATCGCCATCAACAGCACCGCTGCCGCCGGGTCACCGGCCATTTCACCGCAGATGCTCACCGGCTTGCCTTCGGCATGGGCGTCGCGCACCACGTGTTGCAGGGCTTGCAGCACCGCCGGATGCAGGTAGTCGTAAAGATCGGCCACCCGTGGGTTGTTACGGTCCACGGCCAGCAGGTACTGGGTCAGGTCGTTGGAGCCCACGGACAGGAAGTCCACCTGCCGCGCCAGTTCCTTGGCCTGATACACCGCCGCCGGGATTTCGATCATCACGCCAATCGGCGGCATCGGTACGTCGGCGCCTTCGTCGCGCACTTCGCCCCAGGCACGGTGGATCAGGTGCAAGGCTTCTTCCAGTTCATGGGTGCCGGAGATCATCGGCAGCAGGATGCGCAGGTTGTTCAGGCCTTCGCTGGCCTTGAGCATGGCACGGGTCTGCACCAGGAAGATTTCAGGGTGGTCGAGGGTAACGCGAATACCGCGCCAGCCGAGGAAGGGGTTGTCTTCCTTGATCGGGAAATACGACAGTGACTTGTCGCCGCCAATGTCCAGGCTGCGCATGGTCACCGGCAACGGGTGGAAGGCGGACAGTTGCTCGCGATAAATCGCCAGTTGCTCCTTCTCACTCGGGAACCGCTGGTTGATCATGAACGGCACTTCAGTGCGGTACAGCCCCACCCCTTCGGCACCGCGCTGTTGCGCGCGTGCCACATCGGCCAGCAGGCCGGTGTTGACCAGCAGCGGTACACGGTGACCGTCGAGGGTCACGCACGGCAGTTCGCGCAAGGAATCGAGCCCGAGCGCCAGTTGCTTCTCTTCTTCCACCACCTCGGCGTATTGCTTGCGCAGGACTTCGCTGGGGTTGGTAAACACCTCGCCGCGATGGCCATCGACGATCATGTCGATACCGTCGACCTTGGAGTACGGCAGGTCCACCAGGCCCATCACCGTCGGAATGCCCATGGCCCGGGCCAGGATCGCGACGTGGGAGTTACCCGAACCCAGGACCGAGACCAGGCCCACCAACTTGCCTTCAGGCACTTCGCCGAGCATGGTGGCGGTCAGTTCTTCACTGATCAGGATGGTGTTGTCGGGGTAGACCAGGTTGGTGCTGCGGTCTTCCTGCAGGTAGGCCAGCAGGCGGCGGCCGAGGTCACGCACATCCGAGGCCCGCTCGCGCAGGTAGGCGTCGTCCATCAATTCGAAACGGTTGACGTGATCGGTGACCACCTGGCGCAGCGCGCCCTGGGCCCACTGGCCGGTCTTGATCACGGTCTTGACTTCGTTCCCGAGGGACGCGTCGTCGAGCATCATCTGGTACACGTCGAACAACGCGCGCTCTTCGGGGCGCAGCTGGGTGGCCAGCTTGGTCGACAGGTTGCGCATGTCGGCGCGCACGCCTTCCAGGGCCGTCTTGAACAGTTTGATTTCAGCGTCGATGTCGTCGACGTGCTTGTCCGGCACCACATCGAGGTCGGCCGGCGGCAACATGACCACGGCAGTACCGACCGCCGCCCCCGGTGAACCCGGTACACCGACGAACTTGGCTTCCTGGATCCCCTTGCCCTGGCCGCCCAGGCCGCGAATCGAGCCGGTGGCTTCGGCGTGGGCGATAACCCCGGCGAGCTGCGCGCTCATGGTCACGAGGAAGGCTTCTTCGCCCTCGTCGAACTGGCGACGTTCTTTTTGCTGGATGACCAATACGCCGACGACGCGGCGGTGGTGAATGATCGGTGCGCCGAGGAACGAGGCGTAGCGCTCTTCGCCGGTTTCGGCAAAGTAGCGATAACGCGGGTGATCGGCCGCGTTTTCAAGGTTCAGGGGTTCTTCACGCGTCCCCACCAAGCCCACCAGACCTTCATTGGGCGCCATGCTGACCTTGCCGATGGAGCGCTTGTTCAAGCCCTCGGTGGCCATCAGCACAAAACGGTTGGTCTCTGGGTCCAGCAGGTAAACCGAGCAGACCTGGCTGCCCATGGCTTCCTTGACGCGCAACACAATAATCCCCAACGCCGCCTTGAGATCCTTGGCGGAGTTAACTTCCTGGACGATCTTGCGCAGCGTATTGAGCATGGCTCGGGGTCGAACTCCGTCGTCAGTCGCGCGCTAAAAGGCGCGGGGCAAGCTCTTTGAGAGCGCGACGATAAACCTCGCGCTTGAATGTCACCACCTGGCCCAACGGGTACCAATAACTGACCCAACGCCAGCCATCGAACTCCGGTTTACCGGTCAAATCCATCCGCACCCGCTGCTCGTTGGAGATCAGGCGCAGGAGAAACCATTTCTGCTTCTGGCCGATGCACAGCGGTTGGCTGTGGGTACGCACCAGGCGTTGCGGCAAACGATAGCGCAACCAGCCCCGGGTACAGGCCAAAATCTGCACATCTTCACGCTCAAGGCCGACTTCTTCATTCAACTCACGGTACAAGGCGTCTTCAGGGGTTTCGTCGGGGTTGATTCCGCCTTGAGGAAACTGCCAGGCATCTTGGTTGATTCGGCGAGCCCATAGCACCTGTCCGGCATCATTCGTAAGAATAATCCCGACATTAGGACGGAAACCATCGGGGTCGATCACGGCAACAACCTCGCAAACGCATGTCGCCGCATTGTTCCACAAAGGTTGTTCCAGCGGCAACGAGGCTTCTTACCTTATGTGCACTCTTGTGAAAAGACCGTATTCTGGACGCCTTTTTACAGACTTTTCAGCGAGTAACTGCAATGCGCCTGGCTTTATTCGACTTGGACAACACCCTTCTCGGCGGTGACAGCGACCACGCCTGGGGCGATTACCTCTGCGAGCGGGGGATTCTCGACGCGGTCGCCTACAAAGCCCGCAACGACGAGTTCTACCAGGACTACCTGGCCGGCAAGCTGGACAACGCCGCCTACCTGAACTTCTGCCTGGAAATCCTCGGCCGCACCGAGATGGCCCAGCTGGACGAATGGCATAACGACTATATGCGCGACTGCATCGAGCCGATCATGCTGCCCCTGGCCGCTGAACTGCTGGCCAAGCACCGCGCCGCTGGCGACAAGCTGGTGATCATCACCGCCACCAACCGTTTCGTCACCGCGCCAATTGCCGCACGCCTGGGCGTCGAGACGCTGATCGCCACCGAGTGCGAGATGGAAAATGGCCGCTACACCGGGCGCAGCACTGATGTGCCGTGCTTTCGTGAAGGCAAGGTGACGCGCTTGAATCGGTGGTTGGAAGAAACCGGGCACAGCCTGGAAGACAGTTACTTCTACAGCGACTCGATGAATGACCTGCCGCTGTTGGAGCAGGTGACGCATCCGGTGGCGGTGGATCCGGATCCGAATCTGCGCGCTGAAGCCGAGAAACGGGGTTGGCCGGTGATTACCCTGCGTAGCGAGTAACCGTGGTGAGCGGGCTTGCCCCGCGCTGGGCTGCGAAGCAGCCCCAAAACCTGCCAACCGGTCTCATCAGGAAAAATGCGGGCCTTTGTCGGGGCTGCTTCGCAGCCCAGCGCGGGGCAAGCCCGCTCACCACAGAAGCCCTCACCGCATTAAACCGGCTTGGCGCCCATGAGCCCGGCAATCGCCACAAACCCCACCAGGCTTACCACGGCCAGCACCAGGGTGAAATTCAGGCTGCCACCCTCGCCTTTGCGCAGCCGGTTAAGCCGTGCCACCAGCCAGAACCAGGCCAGCGCCGCCACGGTGTAGAGGATGCTGGAACCCAGGATCCAGGCCTGCCCCAGCGGCCAGCCGACCAGGTGCACCAGCCACCAGCCGGTAAACGGCATGCTGACCATGCAAACGCCCATCAGTAACCACACGAACGCCCACGGGCGCTGCACGGTCACGGCCGGGCCGGCGCTGCGCTTGCGCCAGGCCAGCAGCGCCAGGCCTAGGCCGCTGAGCAGCAGCAACACCGTGGCGGCTACGTGGATAACTTTGAGGGTGGTAAGGGTTTCCATCTGTCGTTTTCCTTAAAGGCCGCCCCAATCAGCGTAGTCGCTCAACCGAGAAACAGTTTGTAGGCCGGGTTATCGCTTTCATCCCAATACGGGTAGCCAATGGCTTCCAGGGCCGCCGGGACCAGGTGACGCTCGTTCGCCGGCACTTGCAGGCCGGCGACCACACGGCCGTCAGCGGCACCGTGGTTGCGATAGTGGAACATCGAGATGTTCCAGCGCCCGCCCAATTTATTAAGAAAGTTGAACAAGGCCCCCGGACGCTCCGGGAATTCGAAGCGAAACACCACTTCATCACTGACCTGGGCCGCATGCCCACCCACCATATGGCGGATGTGCAACTTGGCCAGTTCGTTCTCGGTCAGGTCCAGCACCGGGAAACCCTGGCTGGTGAGGCTGGCGATCAGCGCACTGCGCGGGTCGTTTTCCGGGTGGGTCTGCACGCCGACAAAGATGTGCGCTTCGCTGCCGGAGTGGTAGCGGTAGTTGAACTCGGTGATCTGGCGCTTGCCCACCGCCTCGCAGAACGCCTTGAAGCTGCCCGGTTTCTCAGGGATGGTCACGGCAATAATGGCTTCGCGACCTTCACCCAGCTCGGCGCGCTCGGCCACATGGCGCAGGCGGTCGAAGTTGACGTTGGCGCCGGAGTCGATGGCCACCAGGGTCTGGCCGGTGACGCCACGGGTCTCCACGTATTTCTTGATGCCTGCTACGCCGAGCGCGCCGGCCGGCTCGGTGATGGAACGGGTGTCGTCGTAGATGTCCTTGATCGCGGCACAGATTTCATCGGTGCTGACGGTGATCACTTCATCCACATAGTGTTTGCAGATGTCGAAGGTGTGCTGGCCGATCTGCGCCACCGCCACGCCATCGGCAAAAATGCCCACGGTGGGCAGCACCACGCGCTCGCCGGCGGCCATGGCAGCTTGCAGGCAGTTGGAGTCGTCCGGTTCGACGCCGATGATCCTGATCTCCGGGCGCAGGTATTTCACGTACGCCGCAATGCCCGCGATCAGCCCGCCGCCGCCCACCGGTACGAAAATCGCGTCCAGGGGCCCCGGGTGCTGGCGCAGGATCTCCATCGCCACGGTGCCCTGCCCGGCAATGGTGTGCGGATCATCGTAGGGGTGAATGTAGACGTAGCCTTTTTCGTCGACCAGCTTCAGCGAGTAGGCCAGGGCTTCCGGGAAGGAATCGCCGTGCAGCACCACTTTGCCGCCACGGGAGCGCACGCCTTCGACCTTGATCTCCGGAGTCGTCTTGGGCATCACGATCGTGGCCTTGACCCCCAGCACCTTGGCCGCCAGGGCCAGGCCCTGGGCATGGTTGCCCGCCGAGGCCGTGACCACGCCGCGCGCGCGCTCTTCAGCCGTCAATTGAGTCAGCTTGTTGTACGCGCCGCGAATCTTGAACGAGAACACCGGCTGCAAGTCTTCACGCTTGAGCCAGACCTTGTTGCCCAGCCGCTCGGAGAGCTGGCGGGCGGTCTGCAGCGGGGTTTCTACGGCAACGTCATAGACGCGCGAGGTGAGGATCTTTTTGACGTACTGTTCAAGCATCGGCGGAAATCACTGGGCGGGTTGGGCAGGGCCAAGGAGTCTAACCCAGCGTTTGGCCGGGCGACCACACGAATCCGGAGGTTTTGTTGGGTTATACTCGCGCCCCTCTTTACTCCCCGCCCGTTCCGGAGCCCGCATGACCCAGGATCAACTCAAACAGGCAGTGGCCCAGGCCGCCGTCGATTTAATCCTTCCCAAACTCGACGACAAGAGCATCGTCGGTGTCGGCACCGGCTCCACCGCCAACTGCTTTATCGATGCGCTGGCCCGGCACAAAGGCGCGTTCGACGGCGCCGTTGCCAGTTCCGAAGCCACCGCCGCGCGCCTCAAGGGCCATGGCATTCCGGTGTACGAGCTCAACACCGTGAGCGACCTGGAGTTCTACGTCGACGGCGCCGATGAAAGCGACGAACACCTGAACCTGATCAAGGGCGGCGGTGCAGCCCTGACCCGCGAGAAAATCGTCGCGGCGGTGGCCAAGACCTTTATCTGCATCGCCGACGCCAGCAAGCTGGTACCGGTGCTCGGCGCGTTCCCGCTGCCGGTGGAAGTCATCCCGATGGCCCGCAGCCACGTGGCTCGCGAGATGGTGAAGCTGGGTGGCGATCCGGTGTACCGCGAAGGCGTGTTGACCGACAACGGCAACATCATCCTCGACGTGTTCAATATGCAGATCACCAACCCAGTGGAGCTTGAGACCCAGATCAACGCCATCGTCGGCGTGGTCACCAACGGCCTGTTCGCGGCGCGTCCGGCGGATGTGCTGCTGCTGGGCACTTCCGAAGGCGTGAAAACCCTTAAAGCCTGATGCAAAACCCAATGTGTCTCAGGGATTGGGTTTCTTGAACACGTAGAACAGGTTCGGCTCGCTGACCAGATACAACGTGCCCTCGTCATCCATGGCGATCCCTTCGGCCTGGGGCACCCGTTTTTTCAGGCCATGGCGCCCATTGAGCAGAGACAGGCTGCTCAATGGGCGACCGTCGATATCCAGCTCCAGCACCAGGAACGACTCATCCGACAGCGCCAGCAAATGACCGCTGCGCTCGTCGTATTGCAGGCTCGACAGGTCGCGCACAAACAGCCCGGCATCGCGCTTGGGGTTGTTGATCACGTGCACCGAGTAGGTTTTTTCCGGTTTGAAATGGGGAAAGCCGTGGACCTCGTAGATCAGCATCGGGTCGCGTTCCTTGGCCACGAACAGGCGCTTGCCCACCGAGTCATAGGCCAACCCCTCAAACCCCTTGTTGCCCCCGACGTGCAGGCCCAGGGTCATCTGTTCCGCATCGGCGGCGTCGAGGAACTGGGTATCGTCGTCCACATGCACCTTGATCAGCCGCTGCTGGCGCTCGTCGGTGATGACATAGATGTTGTCGCTGATAAATTCCACCGCCTCGGCATCACCAAACCCCACCAACGGGATGCGTCGCAGGATCTTGCCCTCAAGGGACAGCTCGATCAGCTCGGCATTTTTATTGGTGACCGTAAACAGGCTCTTGCGTACCGGGTCGTAGGTGAGGGCCGAGACATCGTCGTCGAGCCCTTCGATAACCTGGGCCTCAAGGGTCACTCGGTAATCCGCCAGGCCGATGGAGCGCTCGTCCGCCGGCTGACGCCAGGCCTGCCAGTTGAACCAGGCGCGCTCGAACAGGCGAAAATGCTGCGCAACCGCCCCGGCGCTGACCAGGGCGATCAACACCAGCATAAAAAGAATGGGTTTGGGGCGGGCAAATCGACGCATCGGGCGGTGCTCAAAGTCAAAAGTGGCGAATGAATATCACGCCTGTCTGAATTTAAACTTAAACGCACCCTGGTGTCTGGCGAATGCCGCTAATAGAGAAATATCCGACGTGATTCGTCTGTTATTTCTGCTTTTCGAAACGATAGAACAGGTTTGGCTCACTGACCATATAGAGCGTGCCGTCCTCATCCATGGTGACCCCTTCTGCGCGGGGGATGGTGTTCTTGAGGCCGTTGAAGCCACCAAGCAGGGTCATGAAGCTGACTTGTTCACCCTTCTCGTCCAACTCCAGCAACAAGTGGGAGTCGGCCGATAACACCAGCAGATGGCCGGTGCGCGGGTCGATGGCCAGGGCCGAAAGGTTGCGCATGTCCAGCTCTTTGCTGGCCAGTTTCTGTTTATCGCCGACCAGGGTCTGGCTGCCGTCGCTTTTCCAGGTGAACAACGCCGGCGGCCGCTCTTCACCCAGCACAAATTGCTGATTGCGCTTGTCCCAGGTAAGCCCCTCGAACGCTTTGTTCTGATCCTTGGACGGGCCCAGGTCATAGCTCGGGAAGTCGGCCTTGTTCAATTGCTGGGTGGCAGCGTCGATCTTGACGATGGTCAGGTTGTGCTGGCGTTCGTCGACCACGGCCATCAGGCCATTTTCCATCACGGTCAAGCCTTCCGGGTTGTCCCAGCCATTGAGCGGCATCTTGCGCAATACGTCGCCTTGCAGGCTCAGCTCGACCAGGAACGGGTTTTTACCCATGACGGAAAACAGGGTTTTGGTCTGCGGGTTATAGGAGACGTCCGAGGCTTCGTCTTTCTCCATGCCCGGCAAAACCTTGGCGTCGATGACAACGTGATAGTCAGGCAACCACACACTTTCGCTGCGCTCGGCGGGCGTTTCAAAGCCCTCCAACAGCCACAGCACGCCGCGATCGTCCCAATGCATGGCCCAGGAAATGCCGTACACGATGGCACCCGCCAGAAATAGCCAGGAATACCAGCGCAAGGCAAAGCGAGAGCGCGGCTTGGGTGTGGCGGAAGGCAGGGACACGGCCATGGGGTGCTTTTCCGGAAAGTCAGCGGTAGGTGATAGCACAGGATCAATGGACCCGCGCGCAGGAGGCTGAGGATTATCCGGATGGGGTGTGAAAAAAATGCAAAAGCCGATGCACGAGATGGATTCGGACCCAATGTGGAAGGGGCAAGCCCCCTCCCACATCAGGTGCTTATCGAACGCTGCTTTCGAAGCGGTTTACGCCGGTCAATTCCAACACCAGGTCATCACCCACATTCAACGGGCCCACGCCGGCCGGGGTGCCGGTGAGGATCACGTCGCCGGCCTGCAGCGAGAAGCAGCCGGCCATGTACTGGATCATCGGCACGATCGGGTTGAGCATGCTCGCGCTGTTGCCGTCCTGGCGCACTTCGCCATTGATGGTCAGGCGAATGCCAATATCGGTCACGTCCGCGAAGGTGCTGCCGACCACGAACGGTGCAATCACCGCCGCGCCGTCGAAGGACTTGGCGATTTCCCACGGCAGGCCCTTGGCTTTCAGCTCGGATTGTTTGTCGCGCAGGGTCAGATCCAGGGCCGGGGCGAAGCCGGAGATGGCGTCCAGCACTTCTTCACGGCTGGGCTTGTTCGACAGCGGCTTGCCGATCAGCACCGCGATTTCCGCCTCGTAGTGCACCGAACCGCGCTCGGTCGGAATGCTGAAACCGCCTTCCAGCGGGACGACGCAACTGCCCGGCTTGATGAACAGCAACGGCTCGGTCGGCACCGGGTTATCCAGTTCCTTGGCATGTTCGGCGTAGTTACGCCCAATACACACCACTTTACCGACAGGAAAGTGGATATTGGTGCCGTCGACATACTTGTGCTGGTAGCTCATGAAACGACTCCTTCGGGGGCGGTTAAACAGCGAAGATCTTGCCAGGGTTCATGATCCCGTTCGGGTCGAACACTGCCTTCACTGCTTTCATGTATTCGATCTCAACCGGCGAGCGGCTGTAGGTCAGGTAATCACGCTTGGTCATGCCCACGCCGTGTTCGGCGGAAATCGAACCGTTGTACTTCTGAACGGTTTCGAACACCCACTTGTTCACGGTGGCGCACTTGGCGAAGAACTCATCCTTGCTCAGGTTTTCCGGCTTGAGGATGTTCAGGTGCAGGTTGCCGTCGCCGATATGGCCGAACCAGACGATTTCGAAGTCCGGGTAGTGTTCGCCGACGATCGCATCAATTTCCTTCAAGAACCCTGGTACTTTGGAGACGGTGACCGAAATATCGTTCTTGTAAGGCGTCCAGTGGGAAATGGTCTCGGAGATGTACTCGCGCAGTTTCCACAGGTTGTGCAACTGGGTTTCGCTCTGGCTCATCACGCCGTCCAGCACCCAGCCCTGCTCGACGCAGTGCTCGAAGGTTTCCAGGGCGTGGTTGGCGACTTCTTCGGTGGTGGCTTCGAATTCCAGCAGCGCGTAGAACGGGCACTCGGTCTCGAACGGCGCCGGCACATCGCCACGGCCGAGGACTTTGGCCAAGGCCTTGTCGGAGAAGAATTCGAAGGCGGTCAGGTCCAGCTTGCCCTGGAAGGCGTGCAGCACCGGCATGATCGAGTCGAAATCGGTGGTGCCGAGCACCATCGCGGTGAGGTTTTTCGGCGCACGGTCCAGGCGCATGGTGGCTTCGACCACAAAGCCCAGGGTGCCTTCGGCGCCGATAAACAGTTGGCGCATGTCATAGCCGGTGGCGTTCTTGATCAGGTCGCGGTTCAGCTCCAGCACATCGCCCTTGCCGGTGACGACTTTCATGCCGGCCACCCAGTTGCGAGTCATACCGTAGCGAATGACCTTGATCCCGCCGGCATTGGTGCCGATATTGCCGCCAATCTGGCTGGAACCGGACGACGCGAAGTCCACCGGGTAGTACAGGCCATTTTCTTCGGCGACGTTCTGCAATTGCTTGGTGACCACGCCCGGCTGGCACACGGCGGTGCGGTCGGTGAGGTTCACGTCGAGGATCTGGTTCATATAGTCGAACGAGACGACCACTTCGCCATTGGCCGCCACGGCAGCAGCCGACAGGCCGGTACGACCACCGGATGGCACCAGCGCCACCTTGTGCGCATTGGCCCAACGGACAATGGCCTGCACCTGCTCGGTGGTCTTGGGGAACACGATGGCGGTCGGCGCGGGCGCGAAGTGCTTGGTCCAATCCTTGCCGTAAGCCTCCAGGGAGTCGGCGTCGGTCAGCACTTTGCCGGGCTCAACCAGGGTCTTTAGCTCATCAATCAGGGCAGGATGGGTCATCGACAGAACTCTCGAACAATTCATGGTCATCCTGAGAACGCTTCACGTCGCAGGAATAGGTGTTTAGCGGGGCGCGTATGCTAGCATACCGCCCCCGCAGGACAGAGCCCAAGGGCGTTTCTGCGGTGACGGCTTTCCTGCCGTCCGGGTCAGCTTAAGCGATCCGATTCCCTGCCATTTTTCTCCGGGATACAGGTTTACGCAGATGAGCAAGACTTCTCTCGATAAGAGCAAGATCAAGTTCCTTCTTCTGGAAGGCGTCCACCCATCGGCCGTCGACGTACTGAAGGCCGCCGGGTACTCCAGCATTGAGTACATCACCAGTTCTCTGCCGGAAGCCCAGCTCAAGGAAAAGATCGCCGACGCGCACTTTATCGGCATTCGCTCCCGTACTCAGCTGACCGAAGAGATCTTCGATCACGCCAAGAAACTCGTGGCGGTCGGCTGTTTCTGCATCGGCACCAACCAGGTCGACCTCGACGCAGCGCGCGAGCGCGGCATTGCAGTGTTCAACGCCCCGTACTCCAACACCCGTTCCGTGGCGGAGCTGGTGCTGGCCGAGGCCATCCTGCTGCTGCGCGGTATCCCTGAGAAGAACGCTTCCTGCCACCGTGGCGGCTGGATCAAGAGCGCGGCCAACTCCTTCGAAATCCGGGGCAAGAAGCTGGGTATCGTCGGTTACGGCTCGATCGGCACGCAACTGTCGGTACTGGCCGAAGGCCTCGGCATGCAGGTGTTCTTCTACGACACCCTGACCAAGCTGCCATTGGGCAACGCCACCCAGGTGTCGAGCCTGACCGAGCTGCTGGGCATGTCCGACATCGTCACCCTGCACGTTCCGGAAACCGCCGAGACCCAGTGGATGATCGGCGAGAAGGAAATCCGCGCCATCAAGAAAGGCGGCATCCTGATCAACGCTGCACGGGGCACCGTGGTCGAGCTGGACGCCCTGGCCGACGCGATCAAGGACAAGCACCTGATCGGCGCCGCAATCGACGTGTTCCCGGTGGAGCCACGCTCCAACGACGACATCTTCGAAAGCCCGCTGCGTGGCCTGGACAACGTGATCCTGACCCCGCACATCGGTGGTTCCACTGCCGAAGCCCAAGCCAACATTGGCCTGGAAGTGTCGGAGAAGCTGGTCAAGTACAGCGACAACGGTACCTCGGTCTCGTCCGTCAACTTCCCGGAAGTGGCCCTGCCGGCTCACCCTGGCAAGCACCGCCTGCTGCACATCCACCAGAACATCCCTGGGGTGATGATGGAAATCAACAAGGTCTTCGCGGAAAACGGCATCAACATCTCCGGTCAGTTCCTGCAGACCAACGAGAAGGTCGGCTACGTGGTGATCGACGTCGACGCCGAGTACTCGGACCTGGCGCAAGAGAAGCTGCAACACATCAACGGCACTATCCGTAGCCGCGTGTTGTTCTAACGCTGCAAACGCTGCATAAAAAATGGGAGACCCGCAGGGGCCTCCCATTTTTTTGTCTGAACAAATCTTACTTGACGTTAACCGTGATCACTTTCGAGGCTACAGTGGGCTCGAATTGGCGATGCACGTTGTCGCCTGCGACCAGTTGCAGGGTGTGCTTGCCTGGAGCCAGGGTCAGTTCGGTTTCAGTCTGCGCCTTACCGAAGTGAATCGACGTGGCGGTGGCTGGGATGGCCTCATCAGCCTTCAGCGACTGTACATCCTGGTCTACCAGCAGATGATGGTGGCCGGCGTTTGGTACTTGCTTGTCGATCGGCTCAAGGTCCAGGCCCTTGACGCCGAATTTGACGGTGAAGGTTTTGTCGACGGTCGCGCCATCCTTGGGCGAGACGATAAACACCTCAGCTCCCTTGGGCGCGGGGGTACGCGGAACATCGGCGGCATTCGCCAACATCGAGGCACCCAGCAACAGGCTGGCAATGGTTGCACGGGACAATAGGGCTTTCATTCGCTTCTCCAGTTTTTCCATGAAATCTGTAGGGTTCTGACAACTTCGCGACAAATTGCTGTCCAAGGCACTCACCACCATAGCAAAGCGATGCTGAACGGCGCCTCGCACATTCGAATTCTTTAGGAGTGACCATGCGCTTTTCGCCTGGCCTGTTACTGTTGCTGCCCCTTCTGAGCCCTCTGGCTCATGCCGAACTGATCGACGATGTAAACGATCGCGGCGAACTCCGCATCGCCCTTGAAGCCAACACACCACCGTACAATTTCAAGGAAGGCGACAAACTCACCGGCTTTGAAGTCGAGCTGGGTGAATTGCTGGCAAAGGAAATGGACGTGCGCCCCTCGTTTATCACCACCGATGACGCCGACATGCTGCCGGGGGTCTCAACCGGCAAATACGATGTGGCCATCAACCATGTCGCTATGACTGCCGAGCTTAAGGATCAGTTCGATTTCAGCGAGGCTTATCACGACAAGCCTGAGCTGGCGATCCCGTTCCAGAAGGGCAACCCGGCCTTCAAGACCAGCCTGGACGGTGCGCTGAAGCGGGTGAAGGGCGATGGCCGTTTAAAGGCGCTCTCCCAGAAGTGGTTCGAGGACCAGGCCCCTACAGGCGCGCCAACGCCAGTGCCGCCGCAGGCAACTCCAGCTCACTGAACACCTGCACGCCATGGCGCTTGAGCAGCGCCGCCGTTACGCCTTCGCCACTGACCTTGACACCGGTGAAAGTGCCGTCATAGGTCAGCAGGTTGCCGCAGGACGGACTATTGGCCTTGAGAATGGCGATGCGGATGTGATGGCGCTGCACCAACGCCAAGGCTTGCCGGGCGCCGTCGAGGAAGGCGGCGCTGAAGTCTTCGCCCTCGGCCGTCAGCACCTGGGCGCGGCCTTCCCAGACATCGATGCCCTGCCCACCTGGAATCTCGGCGGAGGGCCTGGGCGTCGGCAGACCGCCCGACACTTCCGGGCAGATCGCAACCACGCGCCCTTCAGCCTGCCACGCCGCCAGTTGATCGAACGGCCCGCTGGCCCCACCGTCGTAGCGCACCTTGTGGCCAAGCAGGCAGCGGCTGATCAGAATCTTTTGCATGGTTAGAACGGCTCGTTACCGCGCCGACGGAACCACCCGGTGAGGGACAGGCGCTCGCGCGTAGCCGGCAAGACTTCGTGGGGCACCTCGCCCGACAGGAACACCACCAGGCATCCACCGCTGGGCACCACGTCGTATTCGACGCCGTCCTTGAGGTACATGCGCAGCTGGCCACCGTGCTCGGGCAACCAGGCGTCGTTCAAGTAGATCACCGCCGAAACCATGCGCCGATCATCGTCGCGGAACCGGTCCAGGTGCCTGAGGTAAAACGCGCCGGGGGGATACATGGCGAAGTGGCTTTCGAAATCCTCAAGGCCGAGGAACAAACCACGGTTCATCGCCAGGCGCAGCGTGTCCATCAACGCCATATAGCTGTCGCAGACCGCCGCGTCGCCCTCCTCCAGCCACTGGATATGGTCACCACGAATGCCCTCGCGAATCTCCTGGGCCGGCCCACGTCCCACGGCCGCCGGGGCCAGTTCACCCTCGGCCGCACGTTTACGGCACTCAGCCGCCAGTTCCAGGGTCAGAGCCTGGGGCAGGAAGCCGTTCTGCTGCGACCAGCCTTTTTCGGCCAGGTCATCGACGATGCGTTGCAGCAGGGGGTGATCGAGGGGTATTTGCATGGCGCGCATAGTATCCATACGCCTGTGAATCCGACAGAGCCGCCGAGCGTCTGAATACACTTTAGTCAGCTGACTGATAGGACTTCTCGACAAATCCTACGCCCGACACGGACAATAGTGGCCGACTGACAGGAGTCCATATGCGTCGTTTGTTTTTTTCCTTGCTGATGTTCTGCGTTTTGCCCGCCTGGGCAGACGGCCATGACCAGTTGTACAAGGTCGCCGGCTGGGCCGAACAACGTGCGCATTTCAATGACGCCCTCAATGCTGCCCAGCAACGCTACCGTAACAGCCTGCCGCCGGCGGTGTACCAGGCGCTGGTGGACAACAGCAACAAGCGCTTTGCCGCCCAGGCCATGGACCAGCGCGCCGAAGCCCAGCTACGCAAGCACCTGGCCGACCCTGCGCCGGCCCTAGCGTTTTTCCAATCGCCCCTGGGCCGCAAGGTCGTTGCGGCCGAGTTACTGGCCACGCGCCGCGACCAGTTGGCAAAAAACGCCCAAGGCCTGCCGCACATCGAGGCTGACGCCACTCGCAGCCTGATCATCGGCCACCTGGCCCAGGCCCTGCCCGCCCGCGAAGCCGGGGCGGAGGTCAGCCTGGCGATCGCCGGCGTGGCCGCCGACAGCTTGAGCCAGATGATCCCCGGCCTGCTGGGTGGCGGCCAGGCCCAAGGCATGTTGAATGGCCAGCGTGAGCGGCTGATGCAACAGATTGGCAATGACCTGAACAACACTCTGCTGTACGTCTATCGGGATCTGTCCGACCCGGAGCTGGAGGAGTTCGCGACGTTTGCGGAGTCACCGGAAGGTAAGGCGTATTACCAGGCAGCGCTGGCGGCGATTCGCGCAGGTCTGGCAGTCGGCCAGAGCACTTCAAGCCTGACACAGTAATAAAATGTGGGAGGGGGCTTGCCCCCGATGGCAGTGGGTCAGCTACAGATAAGCTGACTGATGCACCGCTATCGGGGGCAAGCCCCCTCCCACATTTGGATTGTGTTATTTCAAATGGTCTGTCAAATACCGGAAGTACTCTTCACGAATCTCAGGAATCTCATTCGCCAAGTGATGCCGGCCGCGCGGCAGCATCAACACCTCGGGCTGGTCGAACTTGCTCCGCAGCACCTGCAAGTTGTGCTGCCAATCCACCGTCATGTCTTCCTCACCCTGCACAATCACCGGCCGCCGAGGGCTGCGTGGCGCGGCTTCAATGCGTTTGATCCAGCGCGCCAGGGCGCCTACCCAGGCGGTGGGCAGTTGCCGGGGTTGCAGCGGGTCGGCTTCCAGGAACGGCTTGAACGCCGGGTCGTGAGTGTTATCGCTGAAACGCCGGGCGATGCCTTTGACGAACGGGCGCAGCAGGTAATAGCTGACCTGTGACCATCCCCACGCGCGCGGCCGCACCAGCGGTGATAGCAGGAAGGTCTTGCCCTGGGCGGGGCTGTCGGCCCCCCGGTTGAGCAAGTGATCCACCACCACCGCGCCGCCGGTGCTTTGCCCGAACAAGTGCCAGGGCTGCGGCAATTGCAGCGCTTGGGCCTGGGCGAACAGTGCCTGCACCACATCCTGGTACACGGCAAAATCATCGATGCTGGCGCGCGCGCCGCTGGACAAGCCATGGCCCGGCAAATCGCAGGCGATTACCACAAAGCCCTGGTCCAGGGCCCAGTCCACCACGTGGCGATACAGGCCCATATGGTCGTAGAAGCCGTGGAACATAAACATCGTCGCCACCGGCACGGGCGGCCACCACACCTGGGCGACCACCTCGAACCCAGCCACCTCGAAACGCCCCAGCCGACTCACCGCCGGCACTTTGCGTGCACTCAGGTCCAGCCCATAGAAACGCTGGTAGACCCGCGCTTCGGCTGAAAGCGGTTGCGCATCCACCAGGGGCCGCAGGCTTTCGCGAAGGTGATCAGGGTCAAAGGTCACAGGCATAAAGGGTTCCAGACTTGCGGCGAAGATGAATATCGAGCTGCGATATTCATCTGTCAGGACAAGCATGGCAAGCTACGCGACCTGCGAGGATAGATCCGAATGCGACAGCCTTACCGTAACGCCCTGTTCGCCAGCCTGATCCTGATCATCTGCGCCGGTGTGCTGTGGGCGGCGTATGACTGGTTCCAGGGCCGCTACCTGCGTGCCTTCAGCGAACACACCGCGGTATTCTCCGGCGACCCTCTGCGCCTGCCCGCCGAACTCAGCGGCCCCGGGCCGATCCGCCTGGTGCATTTCTGGGATCCGGCGTGCCCGTGCAACGTCGGCAACCAGCAGCACCTGGGCGAGTTGATCGAGCAATACGCGCCCCAGGGCGTCGAGTTCTATGCCCTGCAAAAAGCCGGCAGCCACGGCCAGTTGCCCGATAACCTGCGCAAGATGAAAACCCTCACCGCCCTGCCCGGCGCCGACCAGGTGCCGGCCAGCCCCGCCGTGGGCATCTGGGACCGCACCGGCAAGCTCGCGTATTTCGGGCCCTACAGCGAAGGGCTGACGTGTAACGCCAGTAACAGTTTTATCGAGCCGATCCTGAAAGCCCTTGAAGCCGGCCGAGACGTGAACGCCACGCACACCCTGGCGGTGGGCTGCTATTGTTCGTGGTCGAAAGATGAGTAGCCCGCCACCCCACTCTTGGTAAGGAATGTTCATGAAGCGCGTCCTGCAGGTTCTTGCGGTTCTGCTGGTGCTGATCGGCCTCGGTGCGGGCTGGTACGTCTACAGCAAGCAACCCACCCGCCAGGGCACGGTTGAACTGGCCAACCTGCAAGGCTCGGTCACCGTGCGCTACGACGACCGTGGCGTGCCGCATATTCGCGCCGAGAACGAGACCGACCTGTACCGCGCCCTGGGCTACGTGCATGCCCAGGACCGCCTGTTCCAGATGGAGATCATGCGCCGCCTGGCCCGTGGCGAACTGGCCGAGGTGCTCGGGCCGAAGCTGCTGGAGACCGACAAGCTGTTCCGCAGCCTGCGCATTCGCGACCGCGCCGCCACCTACGTGGCCCAGCAGGACCATGAGTCGGCGCACTGGAAGGCCCTGCAGGCCTATCTGGACGGGATCAACCAGTATCAGGACAGCCACGCCCGCCCGATGGAGTTCGACGTGCTGGGCATCCCCAGGCGCGCGTTTACCGCCGAGGACACCATCAGCGTCGCCGGGTACATGGCCTACAGCTTTGCCGCTGCATTTCGTACCGAGCCCTTGCTGACTTACGTCCGCGACCAACTGGGCAGCGACTACCTGAACGTCTTCGACCTCGACTGGCAACCCAAGGGCGCCCTCAACCTGGCCGACAGTGACTGGAACACCCTCGGCGCCCTCGCCGCGCTGAGTGAGCAGGCCCTGGCCGACAACGGCTTGCCGCAATTCGAGGGCAGCAACGCCTGGGCCATCAGTGGCAGTCGCACCAAGAGCGGCAAACCGCTGCTGGCGGGTGACCCGCATATTCGCTTCTCGGTGCCGTCGGTGTGGTACGAGGCGCAGCTGTCGGCGCCGGGCTTCGAGCTGTATGGCTATCACAACGCGCTGGTACCCGTAGCGTTCCTGGGGCACAACCTGGATTTCGGCTGGAGCCTGACCATGTTCCAGAACGACGACCTCGACCTGATCGCCGAAAAGGTCAACCCGGACAACCCCAACCAGGTCTGGTACCACGGCCAGTGGGTCGACATGACCCGCAGCGAGCAACAGATCGCCGTCAAAGGCCAGGCACCGGTCAGCCTCACCCTGCGCCAGTCACCCCACGGCCCGATCGTCAATGACGTGCTTGGCGAGAACGGCGGCAAGACGCCGATTGCCATGTGGTGGGCGTTCATCGACACCCAGAACCCGATCCTCGAAGGTTTCTACCAGCTCAACCGCGCCGACACGTTGGCCAAGGCCCGTACGGCGGCGGCAAAGGTGTCCGCACCGGGGCTGAATATCGTGTGGGCCAATGCCAGGGGCGATATCGGCTGGTGGGCGGCGGCACAGTTGCCGATTCGCCCGGCAGGTACCCACCCAGGGTTTATCCTCGACGGCAGCACCGCCGAGGCCGACAAGCTGGGCTTCTACCCCTTCAGCGCCAACCCCCAGGAAGAAAACCCGGCGCGGGGCTATGTGGTGTCGGCCAATGCCCAGCCGGTGTCGCCCACCGGCATGGAAATCCCCGGCTATTACAACCTCGCCGACCGGGGCCAGCAGTTGAACGCGCAGTTGAGCGACAAGAGCGTGAAGTGGGATGTGACCAACAGCCAGGCCCTGCAACTGGGCACCACCACCGCCTTCGGCCCGCGCCTGCTGGCGCCGCTGTTGCCGGTGCTGCGCGAGGCGGTCACGGACCCGGCGCAGTTGAAGCTGGTGGAACAGCTGGCCGGCTGGAAGGGTGACTACCCGCTGGATTCCACCAGCGCCACGCTGTTCAACCAGTTCCTGTTCAACCTCGCCGACGCGGCCTTCCACCCGAAGCTGGGTGACGGGATGTTCAAGACCCTGCTCACCACCCGCGTGATCGACGCCGCCCTGCCCCGCCTGGCTGCCGACCCGGCCTCGCCCTGGTGGGACGGCAAGCGCACCGCCACCGTCAAACGGGCCTGGGACAACAGCCTCGCGCACCTCAAGGCCACCTTCGGCGATGACCCGACGCAATGGCAGTGGGGCAAGGCCCATACCCTGACCCACGGCCATCCGCTGGGCTCGCAGAAACCCTTGGACCTGATCGTCAACGTCGGGCCGTTCCCGGCCCCCGGCACCCATGAAGTGCCGAACAACCAGTCGGCCGTCATCGGCCCCGCGCCCTGGCCGGTGACCTACGGCCCGTCAACCCGCCGCCTGATCGACTTTGCCGACGTGGCCCACGCCCTCACCATCAACCCGGTGGGGCAAAGCGGCGTGCCGTTCGACAAGCACTATGGCGACCAGGCCGAGACCTATATCGAAGGGGGTTACGAGCAGGCGCATTTCAGTGATGAGGAAGTCACGGCCAATACCCGCGGCACGCTGAAACTGCTGCCGGCGCGATAGCCCCTTGGAAATCGGTCAACCTGTGGAAGGGGCTTAGACCGGTGCCGCAAAATTGAGCCGGAACTGTTGCGGCGTCACACCCAGCCGGCGGTTGAACACGCTGCGCATGTGCTGGGCATCGCGAAACCCGCATTGATAGGCCACGGTTTTCAGCGGCGCATGCGTACTTTCGAGCATCACCCGCGCAGCATCCACCCGCGCCCGTTCGACAAACTCCGCTGGCGTAATCCGCGCCTCACGGGCAAACACCCGGGAGAAGTTGCGCGCGCTCATGTTGGCGGCCTTGGCCAGGTCGGCGATGGTCAGGTCGCCGGTCAGGTTCGCCAATACGTATAACTGCACCAGCGCCACCGCCGAGGTGGTTTCGGCGTGGGGCGTGAGAAACGGGCTGAACTGCGACTGCCCGCCCGAGCGCTGGGTGAACACCACCAGGCGCTTGGCCACGCTCAACGCCACTTCCGGGCCGTGGTCCTGGGCCAGCAGGTACAGCGACAGGTCGATGCCTGCCGTGACGCCCGCCGAGGTGTAGAGGTTGCCGTCCTGTACGTAGAGGCGGTCGGCTTCGATCTGGGCCGAGGGGCACAGACGCGCCAGGTCGGCGGCGTCGTTCCAATGAGTGGTGACGGTTTTTCCGTCCAGCAATCCGGCGCGCGCCAGCATGAAGGCCCCGTTGCAGATTGAGCCAAACCGTCGCGCCCGGGCGGTGGCGCCACGCAGCCAATCATCGAACGGAGCGCCGAAGTCCTCGAAGGGTAACTGCGGGCCGCCCGCGACCAGCAGCAGGTCATAGGCCTGCAGGGCTTCGCTGTAATGATTATGGGCCTGGAGTGACAGGCCATTGGAAGCCGCCATCGTGCCGTGGCCTAAACCTATCACTTCCAACTGGTAATGATCTTCAGGCACCAGAAAGCGGTTGGCCTCGTAGAACACGTCCATGGGACCGGTCACATCCAGTGACTGGACGCCGGGGAAGATCAGGATCGCGACGGTCTTGTGCATGCTCACAGACACCTTTTTCTAGCGGAATAAAATGCAAACCCTGTGGGAGGGGGCTTGCTCCCGATGGCGCTGTATCAGTCAGCAGATGCAGTGCCTGGTACTCAGCAATCGGGAGCAAGCCCCCTCCCACACTGGGATTTTCGCAGGCTTCCAGAGTGATATCGCCCGCTACACCCTAGTCGATTTCTGCTTGGCACGATGTGTCGGCACATTGGCCGGGATCGCGCTCTCACCGCGATGGTCGCTGCACCGACCAGCGACCAAACTGACTGCTTTCCAGAGGAGAACCACCATGACCACCACCATCGCCGGTATCAAGATCCCGGACAGCGCCCTGGCCAGGGCCACCACCGAATACATCCGCGACATTGAGTCCGACCTGCTCTACCACCACTCCCGCCGGGTGTTTCTGTTCGGCGCATTGAGCGGTGAGCGCAAGCAACTGGCCTACAACCCGGAACTGCTCTACGTCGGCGCCATGTTCCATGACCTGGGCCTGGTGGCAGGCCATCGCAGTGATGACCAGCGTTTCGAAGTGGACGGCGCCAACGCCGCCGCGGCCTTCCTCAAGCCTTACGGGCTGAGCGACGACGATATCGAACAGGTGTGGCTGTCTATCGCCCTGCACACCACGCCGGGCGTGCCGCAGCACCTGCGCCCGACCGTGGCATTGGTGACCGCCGGTGTGGAAATGGACGTGCTGGGCATGGACTACGCCGCGTTCAGCAGCGTGCAGCGCGAAGCCGTGGTGCATGCGCATCCACGCGGTGAAGGGTTCAAGGAGTGCATCATCTGCGCGTTTGCCGACGGCTTGCGCCATCGCCCGCAGACCACGTTCGGCAACGTGAAGACCGATGTGCTGGTGGATCAGGAACCGGGGTTCAAGCCGATGAATTTTGTCGAGGTGATTCGCACGTCGCCGTGGGCTGCATAGCCAATCTGGAATGCGGTCAAAACTGTGGGAGGGGGCTTGCCCCCGATTGCTGAGTGTCAGTCACTGCATCTATTGACTGACCCACCGCCATCGGGAGCAAGCCCCCTCCCACATTTGGACCGCACAGACCTTTAGACCGGCGCTGGAGCCCGACGCTTGTCCGGCTGCTGCCAGCCATCGGCAGCAGCTTCTTCAATCGCCTGCTGGATCGCTTTCTTGCGCATTTCTTCGGCACGCCGGCTGAAGAACCACACCAGGAAGGTCACCAGCGACACTGCCAGCAGAATCAGGCTGGCCACGGCGTTGATCTCGGGTTTAACCCCCAGGCGTACCGCCGAGAACACTTCCATCGGCAATGTCGTCGAACCCGGCCCCGACACGAAGCTGGCCAGTACCAGGTCATCCAGGGACAGTGCGAACGACATCATGCCGCCCGCCGCCAGCGACGGCGCGATCATCGGGATGGTGATCAGGAAGAACACCTTCCACGGCCGTGCACCCAGGTCCATCGCCGCCTCTTCGATCGACAGGTCCAGCTCACGCAGGCGCGCCGATACCACCACCGCCACATAAGCGGCACAGAACGTGGTGTGGGCGATCCAGATGGTGACGATGCCACGCTCCTGAGGCCAGCCGATCATCTGCGCCATGGCCACGAACAGCAGCAGCAGCGACAGACCGGTGATCACTTCCGGCATCACCAACGGCGCGGTCACCAGGCCGCCGAACAGCGTGCGGCCCTTGAACTGGCTGATGCGCGTCAGCACAAACGCCGCCAACGTACCCAGGGCCACGGCGGCCACCGCCGTGTAGCAGGCGATTTCCAGGGAACGTGCCACCGAGCCCATCAACTGGGTATTGTCCAACAGGCCCACGTACCACTTGATCGACCAACCGCCCCACACCGTCACCAGCTTGGATTCGTTGAACGAGTAGATCACCAGGATCAGCATCGGCAGGTAGATGAACAACAACCCCGCCACCAGCATGAAGCTTGAGAAACTGACGCGCTTCATATCTTGCCCTCCATCTCTTTGGCTTGGCTGCGGTTAAACAGAATGATGGGCACGATCAGGATCGCCAGCATCACTACCGCCAGGGCAGACGCCACCGGCCAGTCACGGTTGTTGAAGAATTCTTGCCACAACACTTTACCGATCATCAGGGTTTCCGGGCCGCCGAGCAGTTCCGGGATCACGAACTCGCCCACCACCGGGATAAACACCAGCATGCAGCCGGCGATGATGCCGTTCTTGGACAGCGGCACGGTGATTTTCCAGAAGCTGTTGAAGGTGCTCGAACCCAGGTCCGATGCGGCTTCCAGCAGGCTCTGGTCATGCTTCACCAGGTTGGCGTACAGCGGCAGGATCATGAACGGCAGGTACGAATACACCACGCCGATATACACCGCGATGTTGGTGTTGAGGATCTGCAGCGGTTCGTTGATCAACCCCATGGACATCAGGAAGCCATTGAGCAGGCCGTTGTTGCTGAGGATGCCCATCCACGCATACACGCGGATCAGGATCGCGGTCCAGGTCGGCATCATGATCAGCAGCACCAGCACGGTCTGCATCTCTTTGCGCGCGGTGGCAATGGCATAGGCCATCGGGTAGCCGATCAGCAGGCACAGCAGCGTGCTGAAGAACGCCATCTTCAGCGAGCCCAGGTACGCCGCGATGTACAGCTCATCACCTGCCAGCAAACTGTAGTTGGCCAGGTTCAGCACCACCTGCAGCTTCTGCTCGACGTAGGTGTAGATCTCGGTGTACGGCGGGATCGCCACGTCGGCTTCGGCGAAGCTGATTTTCAGGACGATGAAAAACGGCAAGGCGAAAAACAGGAACAGCCACAGGAACGGAATCCCGATGACCACCTGCTTGCCGCTGGGGACGATGCGGTGCAAGCGCCGCTTGAGCTTCTTCATGTTCATGTGCGCAGTACCACGCCGCTATCGTCTTCCCACCACACGTAGACCTGGTCACCCCAGGTTGGGCGCTGGCCACGGCGTTCGGCGTTGGCGACGAAGGACTGCACCAGCTTGCCGCTTGGCAGCTCGACGTAGAACACCGAGTGGCCGCCCAGGTAGGCGATGTCGTGCACCTTGCCGCTGGACCAGTTGTGCTCGCAGGTCGGCATTTCGGTGGTGACCAGCAGTTTTTCCGGGCGGATGGCATAGGTCACCGACTTGTCTTCCACCGAGGTGGCGATGCCGTAGCCCACGTAGATGTCGCGGTCCAGGTCCGGGCACTTGAGCACCGCGTGACCTTCGGCGTCATCCACCACTTGGGTGTCGAAGATGTTGACGTTACCGATGAATTCGCACACCAGGCGGCTGGTCGGCGTCTCGTAGATGTCGATCGGGCTGCCGATCTGGGCGATCCAGCCCAGGTGCATGATCGCGATGCGCTCGGCCATGGTCATGGCCTCTTCCTGATCGTGCGTCACCATCACGCAGGTCACGCCGACGCGCTCGATGATCTCCACCAGTTCCAGTTGCATCTGCGAGCGCAGCTTCTTGTCGAGGGCGCCCATGGGCTCATCGAGCAGCAGCAGTTTCGGGCGCTTGGCCAGGGAGCGGGCCAGCGCCACCCGCTGACGCTGGCCACCAGACAACTGGTGCGGCTTGCGCTTGGCGTACTGGCTCATCTGGACCAGCTTGAGCATTTCGGCCACGCGGGCATCGACCTCGGCCTTGGGGATCTTGTCCTGTTGCAGGCCGAACGCAATGTTCTGCGCCACGGTCATGTGGGGGAACAAGGCGTAGGACTGGAACATCATGTTGATCGGCCGCTCGTAGGGCGGCATGTCGGTGATGTCCACGCCGTCGAGGTAAATCCGACCTTCTGTCGGGCGCTCGAAGCCTGCGAGCATGCGCAGCAGGGTGGACTTGCCCGAACCCGAACCGCCGAGCAAGGCGAAGATCTCGCCTTTCTTGATTTCCAGGGACACATCGTCCACGGCAATCGTCTCGTCGAACTTCTTCGTGACCCGGTCGATTTTGACCAGCACCTTTTTCGGTGTCTGGTCGCCCTCGAGGGCTTTCTTATAGGCGCCGGAGGCAACTGCCATTTACGAAACTCCCAAAAAAAAGAGTACAGTTCGCCCGAAGCGGGCGAACCTTGGATAGTTTGAGCCTTACTTGCCCGTCTTGACCTTGGTCCAGCTACGGGTCATTAGACGTTGCACTTTCGGGGGTAGCTCGAAGTTGACGAATGTCCGGTCGAGAACCGCCTGCGGTGGGTAAACCGCTTCGTCGGTGCGTATCGATTGCTCCATCAGTTTGTCCGCCCCTGGGTTAGGGTTGGCGTAACCGACGGTGTCACTGACCTGGGCGATCACCTCAGATTGCAGTAAATAGTTGATGAAGGCGTGGGCTTCCTTGATGTTGGTGGCGTCCTTGGGGATCGCCAGCACGTCAAACCACAGGTTGCCGCCTTCCTTCGGAATTGCGTAGGCGATGTTCACGCCTTTGCCCGCTTCGCTTGCACGAGCCTTGGCCTGGAATACATCGCCGGAGAACCCGGCGGCCACGCAGATGTTGCCGTTGGCCAGGTCGGAGATATATTTGGAAGAATGGAAGTAGGTCACGTAGGGCCGCACTTTGAGCAGCTTTTCCTCGGCCTTCTTGTAGTCTTCAGGGTTGGTGCTGTTAGGGTCCAGGCCCATGTAGTTGAGCACCGCCGGCAGCATTTCATCCGCCGAGTCCATGAACGACACACCGCAGGTGGCCAGTTTCTTCATGTTTTCCGGTTCGAACAGCACGGCCCAGGAGTCGATCTTGTCGACACCCAGCACTTCCTTCACTTTGTCGACGTTGTAACCGATTCCGTTGGTACCCCACAGGTACGGCACGGCGTACTGGTTGCCCGGGTCGTTCTTCTCCAGGCGCTTGAGCAGCACAGGGTCCAGGTTGGCGTAATGAGTCAGCAGCGACTTATCGAGTTTCTGGAACGCCCCGGCCTTGATCTGCTTGCCAAGGAAATGGTTGGACGGCACGACCACGTCATAGCCGGTACGCCCGGCCAGTAACTTGCCTTCCAGGGTTTCGTTGGAATCAAACACGTCATACACGGGCTTGATGCCGGTGGCTTTTTCGAAGTTGGCCAGGGTGTCGGGACCGATGTAATCCGACCAGTTATAAATATGCACGGTCGGTGCGGCCTGCACGCTGACAGCCAGCGTGAGACCTGCACCTACCAGCAAGGCTTGGCGAAACAAAGAAATTGGCAAGTGGAGGTCCTCTTAAATAGTTGGGCCCAAAGTTGTTGCCCGGCAACAAAACCGGCGCGCAACTTACCCTCGATAAACCGATCCGGCAAAACTTTCTGTCATTTATTTGTTTCATTAACCACCGCGGGCTGCGCGGTGGTTAACGAAGGCCGGTTTATTTACCGGATTTGATCTTGGTCCAGCTGCGTGTCATTTCACGCTGGGTCGCAGCCGGCAAGTCCGCAATGGCGTAGAGCTTGGCTTGCACATCCGCTGGCGGGTAGATGCCCGGGTCATTGGTGATGTCTTTGTCGACCAGTGCGGTGGCCTTCTCGTTACCGTTCGGGAAACGCACGCTGTTGGTGATCGAAGCCATGACTTCCGGCTTGAGCAGGTAGTTCATGAACTTATAAGCGGCATCGACGTTTTCGGCATCTTTAGGGATGGCGACCATGTCGAAGAAGCTACCGGCACCTTCTTTCGGAATGTCGTAGGCCACCTTGACCTTGCCACCGGCTTCAGCCGCGCGGGACTTGGCCTGCTGGATGTCACCCGAGTAACCCACGGCTACGCAGATGTTGCCGTTGGCCAGGTCGGAGATGTACTTGGACGAGTGGAAGTAGCCGATCGAAGGACGGATTTTCAGGAACAGGTCTTCGGCTTGCTTGAGGTCGGTCTTCTTCTGGCTGTCGGTTGGCAGGCCCAGGTAATGCAGCGCGATCGGCAGCATTTCGGTCGGCGAATCGAGGAAGCTCACGCCGCAGCTTTTGAGCTTGGCGATGTTTTCCGGCTTGAGCAGCACGTCCCACGAATCGATCTTGTCCACGCCCAGCGCGGCCTTGACCTTGTCCGGGTTGTAGCCGATGCCGATCGAACCCCACATGTACGGGAAAGCGTGCTTGTTGTCCGGGTCGCTGACCGACACGGCTTTAAGCAGGGAGGTGTTCAGGTTGCCATAGTTGGACAGCTTGGACTTGTCCAGCTCCTGGTAGACACCGGCCTTGATCTGCTTGGCGAGGAAGTTGTTCGACGGTACGACGATGTCGTAGCCGGACTTGCCTGCCAGCAACTTGGCTTCGAGTGTCTCGTTGCTGTCAAAAACGTCGTACACCACTTTAATGCCCGACTCTTTTTCAAAGTTGGCGATGGTGTCCGGTGCAATGTAGTCGGACCAGTTGTAGACGTGCAGCACTTTATCGTCGGCCTGGACCGCGCCCGCCATTGCGCCCATCAGGGACAAGGCGAGGAGGGTCTTGCCAGCGTTCTTCAAACCTAATGCCTTCATTTGGTGATGCTCCAATTTTTCTTTTTTGGGCCACGTTCTTTTATGTTCAGCGACCCTTCCAGAGGGCAGCAAAACAGGGCGACAGTCTGGCAAGTTCAGGGGCCGGCTTTCAACCAAAGCCCCTGCATTTATAACTGCCCGGTGCGCTGCGCACTGAGCCTAGCACTTAGCCCTGCAATGCCGCCAAAGTCAGGTCCAGGCACTGACGAGCCTTGGTCACCAGTTCGTCGATTTCAGCCTTGCTGATCACCAGAGGCGGCGAAATGATCATGGTGTCGCCCACGGCGCGCATGATCAGGCCATTCTCGAAGCAGAAGGTTCGGCAGATCATGCCTACGCCCCGGCCCTCGTAACGCTTGCGCGTCGCCTTGTCCTGAACCAGCTCAATTGCACCGAGCATGCCGACACCGCGCACTTCACCCACCAACGGGTGATCCGCCAGCTCCCGCAGACGTTTCTGCAAATACGGTGCCGTTTCGTCGTGGACGCGGTTAACGATTTTTTCATCGCGCATGATGCGGATGTTTTCCAGGGCCACGGCCGCAGCCACCGGGTGACCGGAGTAGGTGAAACCGTGGTTGAAATCACCGCCTTCGTTGAGCACGGCCACCACGTCGTCGCGCACGATCAGGCCGCCCATGGGGATGTAGCCCGAGGTCAGGCCCTTGGCGATGGTCATCATATGGGGCTTGAGGTCGTAGAAATCGCTACCGAACCACTCACCGGTACGGCCGAAACCGCAAATCACTTCGTCGGCCACAAACAGGATGTCGTACTTGGCAAGGATTTCCTTGATGCGCGGCCAGTAGCTGTCCGGCGGCACGATCACGCCACCGGCGCCCTGGATCGGCTCGGCAATAAAAGCACCGACATTGTCCACGCCCAGCTCGAGGATCTTCTCTTCCAGTTGGTTGGCGGCCCAGATCCCGAACTCTTCAGGACTCATGTCGCCGCCTTCGCCGAACCAGTACGGCTGGGCGATATGGACGATGCCCGGGATCGGCAAGTCGCCCTGTTCATGCATATAGGTCATGCCGCCCAGGCTGGCGCCAGCCACAGTGGAGCCGTGGTAGCCATTCTTGCGGCTGATGATGGTTTTCTTGTTCGGCTGGCCCTTGATCGCCCAATAGTGGCGGACCATGCGCAACATGGTGTCGTTGCCTTCGGAGCCGGAACCGGTGAAGAACACATGGTTCATGCCGGCAGGCGCGATGTCGGCAATCGCCTTGGCCAGCTCCAGTACAGGTGGGTGAGCGGTCTGGAAGAACAGGTTGTAGTACGGCAGTTCTTTCATCTGCCTGGCGGCGGCGTCGGCCAGTTCATCGCGACCGTAACCGATCGCCACGCACCAAAGGCCGGCCATGCCGTCGAGGATCTTGTTGCCTTCGCTGTCCCACAGGTAAACGCCGTGGGCTTTGGTGATGATCCGTGGGCCTTTCTCTTTCAATTGCTTGAAGTCGCTGAACGGCGCCAGGTGGTGATCACTGCTCAAGGCTTGCCATTCACGGGTTTGCGGGTTGTTGCTGGACATACCAATCTCCTAGACTTTTCAGTGAAGGGCGCACGGGTTGCCCCGTGCGCCCGGCGCATCAGACGGCGAAGAGCAGGAATTCCCGCTCCCACGAACTGATCACGCGCTTGAAGTTTTCATGCTCGGCCCGCTTGACCGCGACGTAGCCTGTGATGAATTTCTGACCCAGGTATTTCTCGATGGTCTTGCTGTTTTCCATGCGTTCCAGGGCGTCTTCGATGGTCAACGGCAGGCGCAGGTTGCGGCGCTCGTAACCACGCCCCACCACCGGGGCGCTGGGGTTATGGCCTTCGACCATGCCGATGTAGCCACACAGCAGGCTGGCGGCAATCGCCAGGTACGGGTTGGCGTCGGCGCCCGGCAGGCGGTTTTCCACGCGACGGTTCTGCGGGCCGGCATCCGGTACGCGCAGGCCGACGGTGCGGTTTTCTTCGCCCCACTCCACGTTCACCGGCGCCGAGGTGTCGGGCAGGAAGCGGCGGAACGAGTTCACGTTGGGGGCAAACAGCGGCAGCAACTCAGGGATGAACTTCTGCAGGCCGCCAATGTGGTTGAGGAACAGCTGGCTCATGGTCCCGTCTTCATTGGAGAAGACGTTCTTGCCGGTGGCGATGTCGATGATGCTCTGGTGCAGGTGCATGGCGCTGCCCGGCTCGCCGGTCATCGGCTTGGCCATGAAGGTGGCCGCCACGTCGTGCTTGAGCGCGGCTTCACGCATGGTGCGCTTGAACACCAGGATCTGGTCCGCCAGGGACAGGGCATCGCCGTGACGGAAGTTGATTTCCATCTGCGCCGTGCCGTCTTCATGGATCAGGGTGTCGAGGTCCAGCTCCTGCAGCTCGCACCAGTCGTAGACGTCTTCGAACAGCGGGTCGAATTCGTTGGCGGCTTCTATAGAGAAGGACTGGCGGCCGGTCTCCGGGCGCCCGGACCGACCGATCGGCGGTTGCAGCGGGAAGTCCGGGTCTTCGCAGCGTTTGGTCAGGTAGAACTCCATCTCCGGCGCCACGATGGGCTGCCAGCCTTTGTCGGCGTAGAGCTTGAGGACTTTCTTGAGCACGTTGCGCGGCGACAGCTCGATCGGGTTGCCTTGCTTGTCGTAGGTGTCGTGGATCACCTGGGCGGTCGGCTCGATGGCCCAGGGCACCAGGAACACCGCGTTCTGGTCGGGGCGGCAGATCATGTCGATGTCTGCCGGGTCGAGCAATTCGTAATAGATGTCGTCTTCGACATAGTCGCCGGTCACGGTCTGCAACAGAACGCTCTCGGGCAGGCGCATGCCTTTTTCGGCGATGAACTTGTTGGTCGGCGAGATCTTGCCCCGGGTGATACCGGTCAGGTCGCCAATCATGCATTCGACTTCTGTGATCTTGTGGTCTTTCAACCAATCGGTGAGCTGGTCGAGGTTGTTACTCATAAATGCCTCTGGGCTGGGTTTCCTGGCATCCATTAAAGGCCAGGCGTTGGTTGACGCAGCATCCGCGTCGTTTTTTCGTTCAGGGTAGGAGCTTACCTGCCATTTGCTGCAGCGTTGCATTCCTCAAGCCAAAGTCGTGCAGAATCATGAGCGGTCGCGCGGATGGCAGCCGGTCAGTGGCAGTCGAGGAGGCAAAAAAGAGAGCGGATGGGCCGTCAAGAATATTGGCCGGTGCGTGGGCATTCACGCGGGACGAACGGACTGCGGACAAAGCCTGGCTGAAGCAGGCTGAGACGCCGATTGGCGGCAGGCGAGACATGAAGCACCCCGGTATTATTGCTGTTATGGGTTTGAATCGAGCTTAGCCTTGTTCATTTTTTTACACAACACCCCCGTAAAAAATACAACACGGCCCGCTCAAGCCTGCGAGTCCCAAGCCGGTCAAACCGAAAAAACCGCCCCAAAAAGCCCCAAAAGTGCGGTCACGGCGCTTTTTTAGGGCAAAAAAGGCCTCGCTTGACTTCGGCATGCCGTTCAGGTTGACTGAAACCAGAAAAGATCAATGATTGATATTTTTAACAACAAAGGTGTTGCATCATGTCGGTACCCCCGCGTGCCGTTCAGCTTAACGAAGCGAACGCGTTCCTTAAGGATCATCCTGAGGTTCTGTACGTAGACCTTCTAATTGCGGATATGAATGGTGTGGTGCGCGGTAAGCGCATCGAACGCACCAGCCTCCACAAGGTTTACGAGAAGGGCATTAACCTGCCTGCCTCTTTATTTGCCCTGGATATCAATGGCTCGACGGTGGAAAGCACCGGCCTGGGCCTGGACATCGGTGATGCTGACCGAATCTGTTATCCGATCCCTGACACCCTGTGCAATGAACCCTGGCAAAAGCGCCCTACCGCGCAACTGCTGATGACCATGCACGAACTTGAAGGTGAACCTTTCTTCGCCGATCCGCGCGAAGTGCTCCGCCAAGTTGTAAGCAAGTTTGACGACCTCGGTCTGACCATCTGCGCCGCCTTCGAGCTTGAGTTCTACCTGATCGACCAGGAGAACGTGAACGGCCGCCCACAACCGCCCCGCTCGCCGATCTCCGGCAAACGCCCGCACTCGACACAGGTCTACCTGATCGACGACCTCGACGAATACGTCGACTGCCTCCAGGACATCCTGGAAGGTGCCAAAGAGCAAGGCATCCCGGCCGACGCCATCGTCAAGGAAAGTGCCCCGGCGCAGTTCGAAGTGAACCTGCACCACGTGGCCGACCCGATCAAGGCCTGCGACTACGCGGTACTGCTCAAGCGCCTGATCAAGAACATCGCCTACGACCATGAGATGGATACCACCTTCATGGCCAAGCCTTACCCAGGCCAGGCAGGCAACGGTTTGCACGTACACATCTCGATCCTGGACAAGGACGGCAAGAACATCTTTGCCAGCGAGGATCCCGAGCAGAACGCCGCATTGCGTCACGCGATCGGCGGTGTGCTCGAGACCCTACCCGCCCAAATGGCATTCCTGTGCCCTAACGTCAACTCCTACCGTCGTTTCGGCGCACAGTTCTACGTGCCGAACTCGCCGTGCTGGGGCCTGGACAACCGCACCGTGGCGATTCGCGTACCGACCGGCTCGTCCGACGCCGTACGTATCGAACACCGTGTGGCCGGTGCCGACGCCAACCCTTACCTGCTGATGGCTTCGGTCCTTGCAGGCGTGCACCACGGCCTGACCAACAAGATCGAGCCGGGCGCCCCCGTGGAAGGCAACAGCTACGAGCAGAACGAACAGAGCCTGCCGAACAACCTGCGCGATGCCCTGCGCGAGTTGGACGACAGCGAGGTGATGGCCAAGTACATCGATCCTAAATACATCGATATCTTCGTCGCCTGTAAGGAAAGTGAGCTGGAAGAGTTCGAACACTCCATCTCCGACCTTGAGTACAACTGGTACCTGCATACCGTCTAAACGACGGCTGCATTGACTGTGGTGAGCGGGCTTGCCCCGCGCTGGGCTGCGTAGCAGCCCCAAACACAGACGCCGAGTTCTTTCTGAAGGAACTCGGCGTTTTTTATGGGGGCCGCTTCGCAGCCCAGCGCGGGGCAAGCCCGCTCACCCCAACAAGCGGTATGGATCATCCCCAGGCTCTGCGTACAATGCCCGCTGCCTTGTAGGAGACTTCCATGCCCACCCGCCCCGCCGCCCCTCGCAAACCCCGCGCCCGCAGCCAGGCACGGATCGACGCGATTCTCGATGCCGCCCGCACCTTGCTGGCCGCCGAAGGCGTGGCGAGTTTGTCGATCTACAGCGTGGCCGAGCGCGCGCAGATTCCGCCGTCGTCGGTGTATCACTTTTTCGCCAGTGTGCCGGCGCTGCTGGAGGCACTGACCGCCGATATACATGCAGCCTTCCGCTGCGCCATCCAGGCCCCCATCGAGCATGATTCACTCAAGCATTGGCGCGACCTGTCCTACATCGTCGAACAGCGCATGCTGACCATCTACAGCAACGACGCCGCCGCGCGCCAGTTGATCCTGGCCCAGCACGGGCTGACCGAAGTGACCCAGGCGGACCGCCAGCATGATCTGGAGCTGGGGGATTTGATGCTGGAAGTGTTCGACCGCCACTTTGAAGTGCCGAGCTTGCCAACCGATGTGGATGTGTTTGCGCTGGCGTTGGAATTGAGTGATCGCGTGTATGCGCGTTCGGTGCATCAGCATGGGCTGATTACGCCGCGTATGGCTGAGGAAGGGATGCGGGTGTTTGATGCGTATGTGGGGCTGTATTTGCCGGCGTATCTGCCTAAGCGCTGAATCCTGGGTTGGCTGGGCCGGCCTCATCGGGGTGTAGAACCGTAGACATCGTTTACATCTGAAACCGGGGACATCGTTTACACATTTGAGGCCTGGACGCGGGTCATACCTCGTCCAAGCCTCCCCAAGGGATAATCACACAGGTACAAATCCCAAGCATCATCTTCAGCTTCTTTGAGCCCTATCCTTTCCCCGGACAGCGCCTCGCTGATAAATACCAACTTGCCGTTCCACTTGATCGATCCGTCCTGCCTGACGCTTCGAACTTTCATTTCTGCCGGATATTCCACATCGGGCAAGCATCCTGGATAAATTCGGGTGGACGGCACATACAAGTCTCCCGGACTTTTCATGCCGAGCGCTTCGTGAGGGCGTACGTAATTAAACTCATGCCTGAAATGCTCCAGCAAAAGCTGCTGCTCGACTAAGTTTTTCCCTAAGGGCAACTCAAGTTTCAAGCTACGGTGCATTCGTTCATGGCGACCATTCTGGGCGGGTCTTCCCGGCATGGTTCGCTCGGGATAAATACCCAGCCGAATCCACCAAACTGCCAGTGTGGAGATTCTTGCCAGGCCAGGAGAGGCGAACGGTACCCCGTTGTCTGAACGGATAACTTCCGGCATGCCGTACTCCTGAAAAAGCCTCTCAAAGGCCTGTTTTACGGCTGGGTCATGATCTTGGGATGGGCCCTACACGCTAAAATCAGCCGCGTCGCATGGTCTGTGACGGTCAAAGGGAAGCACATCTGAGCATTAAGCATCTTGAACTGCCCTTTGTAGTCAGCACACCACGTCTTGTTAGGTTCGTCGGCCTTTCGCATTTGTGCGTGGGAAATGCTGTGTCGGCGTTTGAAGCGCCGCTTTTTGACGAGCCCAAGTCGGTCAAGCCATTGACCGGCCGTACTTGGAGAGGGCCAGGTGACGGAGGGATCTTCCAGCCGTAATAGCTCGAGAAGCTTTTTCGGCCCCCATTTATCGTGAGCCTCCTTCATCGCGACTACACGGGCCAAAATCTCGTCGTCGGTTTTATTTGGGCTGTTGTGAGGTCGCCGGGACAGTTCGGATAAAGACCTCAAATCGCCGTCGTGCCGGGCAATCCACTTATCGACGGTAGGTCGGCTAACGTCAAAGCGGCGTGCCAACTGGCTTTTAGTGAAGTTGCCAGAAAGCCAATCAGCTACCAGCTTGATTCTTTGATTCATGGGGGACTCTTGGTTCCAGGGCATGATCAGTTACCTCCTGATCATGCGTATTAGCCTGTAAACCATGTCCCCGGTTAGAAATGTAAACGATGTCCCCGGTTTGTACCGGGGCAAGCCCCCTCCCACATTTTGAATGTGCTCACAGATCAATATGTGGGAGGGGGCTACACCCCGATGAGAGCCTCAAGAGCGACGCAAATCACAACTTGGCAATCGACACCTCGGTGGATTTCACAAAGGCAATCACTTCGCTGCCAATCACCAGTTCCAGCTCTTTGACCGAGCGGGTGGTGATCACGGAAGTGACGATACCGGACGCGGTCTGCACGTCGATTTCCGACAGCACGTCGCCGACGACGATTTCCTTGATGGTGCCTTTGAACTGGTTACGCACGTTGATGGCTTTAATAGTCATGGTGGACTTCCTTCGTAGGACAAGTGAGTTATTGAGCCCAACGCAATTGCGTAGGCAGCGGTGAAACAGGTTCGGGTTCCGGCGGTGTGCCGGGCAACGACAGCACACGGTTAAGTACTTGCGCTTCCAGTGCGGCCAGGCGATGTGAGCCTCGGGCCCGTGGGCGCGGCAGATCGACGATCAGGTCGAGGCCGATTTCGCCGTCTTCGATCAGGATCACCCGGTCGGCAATGGCCACGGCTTCGCTGACGTCATGGGTTACCAGCAACACGGTGAAGCCGTGTTTTTGCCAGAGGTTTTCGATCAGTTGCTGCATCTCGATACGGGTCAGGGCGTCCAGGGCGCCCAGCGGTTCGTCGAGCAGCAGCAGGCGCGGCTGGTGGATCAAGGCACGAGCCAGGGCCACACGCTGCTTCTGGCCACCGGACAAGGCCGCCGGCCACTCATTGGCACGCTCGGCCAGGCCTACCGCTTCCAGGGCTTCCAAGGCTTTAGGGCGCCAGTTGCCTTTGAGGCCCAGGCCGACGTTGTCGATGATCTTTTTCCACGGCAGCAGGCGCGCTTCCTGGAACATCAAGCGCGTGTCTTCAATCGCCTCGCTCAGCGGAGCCGAACCGGCCAGCAGCTCGCCGCCGCTGGCTTTGTCCAGGCCGGCCAACAGGCGCAGCAAGGTACTTTTACCGCAGCCACTGCGACCGACCACGGCCACGAACTGGCCCGCCGGAATGTGCAGATCGATTTCCTTGAGTACTTCCCGCGCGCCGAAGGCCTTGCGCAATTTGCGCACCGCCAGGGGAATCCCCTTCAGCAGGCGCGGAGGTTGTTGAGCGGTCATGCCGCACCTCCTTTATTCACTTGGTAAGCCGGGTGCCAGCGCAGCCATACACGCTCCAGACCGCGCGCGGCCAAATCGGCCAGCTTGCCGAGGATGGCGTACATCACGATGGCCAATACCACCACGTCGGTTTGCAGGAATTCGCGGGCGTTCATCGCCAGGTAACCAATGCCGGAGCTGGCAGAGATGGTTTCCGCCACGATCAGCGTCAGCCACATAAAGCCCAGGGCAAAGCGCACGCCCACCAGGATCGACGGCAGCGCACCCGGCAGGATCACTTGCCAGAACAGGCTGAAACCGGACAAGCCGTAGCTGCGCGACATTTCCACCAGCGCCGGGTCGACGTTGCGGATGCCGTGGTAGGTGTTCAGGTAGATTGGAAACAGCGTGCCGAGGGCCACCAGGAAAATCTTCGCGGTCTCGTCGATGCCGAACCACAGGATCACCAGCGGAATCAGCGCCAGGTGCGGCACGTTGCGGATCATCTGCACCGAGCTGTCCAGCAGGCGTTCGCCCCACGTCGACAGGCCGGTGATAAACCCCAGCGCCAGGCCGATGCTGCCACCGATCACAAAGCCCAGGCCGGCACGCCAGCCACTGATAGCCAGGTGCGTCCAGATTTCGCCGCTGCGCACCAGGTTGACCCCAGCCTCAATCACCGCGCTGGGCGCCGGCAGGATGCGTGTCGACAACCAACCCGCCGACACCGACAACTGCCACACCGCCAGCAATAGAATCGGCAGCACCCAGGGCGCCACGCGATGGCTCAATTTTTCCAGGTTCATGGCGCCGCCTCAGCTCTGTGACGCAGCTTTGGGAAGGATGTCGTTGGCGACCATTTCGCCGAACGGGCTTACGTAACCGGCGCTTTTCGGCAGCTCGGGACGTTCGATATCCAGGTGCGGGAACAGCAGCTCGGCGACCCGATACGATTCTTCCAGGTGTGGATAACCGGAGAAGATAAAGGTGTCGATGCCCAGCGCTGCGTACTCCTTGACCCGCTCGGCAACCGTCGGGCCATCGCCCACCAGCGCGGTGCCCGCACCGCCACGCACCAGGCCGACGCCGGCCCACAGGTTGGGGCTGACTTCCAGGTTGTCGCGGTTACCGCCATGCAAGGCCGCCATGCGCTGCTGGCCGACAGAATCGAAGCGCGCCAGGGAAGCCTGGGCACGGGCGATGGTGTCGTCGTCCAGATGGGAGATCAGTTTGTCGGCGGATTTCCAGGCTTCTTCGTTGGTTTCGCGCACGATCACATGCAGACGAATGCCGAAGCGCACGGTGCGCCCGAGTTTCGCCGCCTTGGCCCGCACCTGCTCGATCTTCTCGGCGACGGCGGCCGGTGGCTCGCCCCAGGTCAGCACCATCTCCACTTGTTCGGCGGCGAGGTCCTGGGCCGCTTCGGAGGAACCGCCGAAGTACAGCGGCGGGCGCGGTTGCTGGATCGGCGGGTAGAGCAACTTGGCGCCTTTGACGCTGATGTGCTCGCCGTCGTAATCCACGGTTTCGCCTTCCAGCACGCGGCGCCAGATGCGGGTGAACTCCACCGAAGCCTGGTAGCGCTCTTCGTGACTGAGGAACAAGCCATCGCCGGCCAGCTCTTCCGGGTCACCACCAGTCACCAGGTTGAACAGCGCGCGGCCGCCGGACAGGCGGTCCAGGGTCGCGGCCTGGCGCGCCGCCACCGTCGGGGAAATGATCCCGGGGCGCAGCGCGACAAGGAATTTCAAACGCTGGGTCACCGGGATCAGCGAGGCGGCCACCAGCCACGAGTCTTCGCAGGAGCGACCGGTGGGGATCAGCACCCCGCCGAATCCCAGGCGGTCAGCGGCCTGGGCCACTTGCTGCAGATAACCGTGGTCGACGGCGCGAGCGCCTTCGGCGGTGCCAAGGTAATGGCCGTCGCCGTGGGTAGGCAGGAACCAGAAAATAGTGAGGCTCATGGAGTTGTCTCCTGAAGAAATCGGATTACGGCGCTTTAGCCACGGCAGCCGGTGGCGTCCAGATCACGTCCTTGATGCTCAAGGGCTTGGGGATCAATTTGAGTTGGTAGAAGCTGTCGGCGATTTTCTGCTGGGCCGCCACCACTTCCGGGGTCAGGAACAGCGCGCCGTAGCCCTGGCGTTTCACCGAGGTCAGGGTGATGTCGGCCGGCAGGCCCAGCAGCGGCGCGACTTGCTCGGTCACTTCCTGGGGGTTGGCCTTGGACCACTCGCCCACCGCGCGCACTTCTTCGATCAGCGCCTTGACCACTTCCGGATGCTTTTCGGCGTACGGCTTGGTGGCCAGGTAGAACTGGTGGTTGTCGGCGATGCCGGTGCCGTCACGCAGGGTGCGCGCTTGCAGTTGTTTCTCGGCGGCGGCCTGGTACGGGTCCCAGATCACCCACGCATCCACGCTGCCACGCTCGAAGGCGGCACGGGCATCGGCGGGCGGCAGGAACACGGTCTGCACGTCGGTGTATTTCAGGCCGGCGTCTTCCAGGGCACGCACCAGCAGGTAGTGCACGTTGGAGCCTTTGTTGAGCACGACTTTCTTGCCCTTGAGCTCGGCCACCGATTTGATCGTCGAGTCTTTCGGCACCAGGATCGCTTCACTGGTGGGCGCTGGCGGCTCGTAGGCCACGTAGAGCAGGTCGGCACCGGCAGCCTGGGCGAAGACCGGCGGGGTTTCGCCGGTGACACCGAAGTCGATGGAACCCACGTTCAGGCCTTCGAGCAGTTGCGGACCGCCGGGAAACTCGGTCCATTGCACCTGCACACCTTGGGCGGCCAGGCGTTTTTCCAGGGTGCCCTTGGCCTTGAGCAGCACCAGGGTGCCGTATTTCTGGTAACCGATCCGCAGGGTCTCGGCGGCTTGGGCCTGAACAATGGCGCCGAAGGACACAGCCGCAGCAAACAGTGCGACCAGACCACGACGCAAGATGACAGTGCGCATGGCGCTCTCTCCAAATAGTGCGATGAGGGGGTTGGCTGCACCTGCTTGGCCGTTGGCGGCTGAGTAAGGTGAGTACATCTATATAGCGGTGAGGCTGACTTAAATGCTCCAGCGAGCACTCAACAAACGTTCATTCAACACATGCGGGTCCAACGGTTTCGGACGACGGGCCATGGCGCCGTAAAGCGTCTCCAGGGCCTCGTGCAAACGGTGTTCGAGGACCGGTACCAGTTGTGCCTGGGCACTGCCTTCGCCGTAGGCGATCTGGCTGTCTTCGGCAAAGATGCCGTGGAGCAGCTCCTGGGCTTTGAGGGCCGACAATACCGGCTTCAAGGCGTAATCCACCGCCAGCATGTGAGCGATGCTGCCGCCGGTCGCCATCGGCAACACAACCTTGTGGGCCAGGGCGCGCTCCGGCAGCAGGTCGAGCACGGTTTTCAACGCACCGGAGAACGAAGCCTTGTACACCGGCGTGGCGATCACCAGGCCATCCGCGTTAGCCACCTGTTGCAGCAGGTCGATGACCTTGGGGCTGTCGAAGCGTGCATGCAGCAAGTCTTCAGCCGGGAAGTCCCGTATCTGGTAACTCACCACTTCAACGCCTTTGTCTTGCAACCACTGACGGGTTTTTTCCAGCAAGACCCCGGAGCGGGAACGCTGGCTGGGACTGCCTCCAAGTGTTACGACCAACATGCAGGAATTCCTTGAGCAAGTGCCGGCGGTTCGCTGTGTGGCGATGGCGCCAAGATGGAACAGACCTTATCAGCAGATTCATATATCTATAAATCTTATTTTTTCATTTGTTTATTCTTTAAATGCATATGAGGTTTGTAGGTCGCCAGGCGAAAAAAAAGGCCGTAGAAACGGCCTGAAAACCCCTGCTGTGAGTCAGTTTCAACGATTGGGCTGTGGAGTAAGCCGCAAATACGGCTTCATCGCCCGATAGCCCTTCGGAAAGCGCTTCTTGATCTCTTCCTCATCCTTGAGTGACGGCACGATCACCACCTCATCACCGTCCTGCCAGTTGGCGGGGGTGGCGACTTTGTAGTTGTCGGTCAGTTGCAGCGAGTCGATGACCCGCAGGATTTCGTGGAAGTTACGGCCGGTGCTGGCCGGGTAGGTGATGGTCAGGCGGATCTTCTTGTTCGGGTCGATCACGAACAAGGAACGCACGGTGAGGGTGTCACTGGCATTCGGGTGGATCAGGTCGTAGAGGTCCGAAACCTTGCGGTCGGCGTCAGCCAGGATCGGGAAGTTGACGACGGTGGCCTGGGTTTCGTTGATGTCTTCGATCCACTTGTGGTGCGAATCCACCGGGTCCACCGACAGGGCGATGGCCTTGACGCCGCGCTTGGCGAACTCGTCCTTGAGCTTGGCGGTGAAGCCCAGCTCCGTGGTGCACACCGGGGTGAAGTCCGCCGGGTGGGAAAACAACACACCCCAGCTGTCGCCCAGCCATTCGTGGAAACGAATCTTGCCGGCGCTGGAATCCTGTTCGAAGTCGGGGGCGATATCGCCCAGTCTTAGGCTCATGGTGTGGCTCCTGGTGAGTGCTTATGGAGCCCACTGTGCATGGATTGCGGATTATTTAAAAAGAATAAATATCGATTTATCTAGACGATAAAGGAATATTAAAAATCTGTTCATTGGACGCGGGAAAGGGCGAGGCGCAACATCGTTTCCAAGGTTCGAGAAGGCCTTGAGACGCTGTACAAAGAGGGGTTCAGGAAGGGCTTGCGGGGGTTTAGCCCGACTTGAAAAGCAAGACACCTTGCCCGGCGTGCGCCGGGCAAGGTTTTACGGTCTTACAACAGCTTCACGCGACTAGAACAGTGGCAGCGAGTAGCTGACGATCAGGCGGTTTTCGTCCTGGGAACGGGTGTTCGCCAGGTCGGTGCGCCACATAGCGTTTTTCCAGGCAACGCCAAGGTTTTTCAGCGGGCCTTCTGGAATCACGTAAGCAACGGTGATGTCACGTTCCCACTCGGATTGACCGGTGATTTCAGTACGACCAGCGTTGGTGCCTACGGTGTCGATGTCGCTACCCTTGAGGTAAACGACACCAGCAGTCAGGCCAGGTACGCCAACTTTAGCGAAGTCGTAAGCGTAGCGAGCTTGCCAGGTACGCTCGCCGGCGCGGGCAAACTTCTGGATCTGCATGTCAGTCGTCAGGTAAGCCGACGAACCGTCGCCCTGGTTCAACCAAGGGAAGTCGCTGCTGCCGTTGCTGACCTGGTAACCACCACCGAAAGTGTGGCCGGCAACGGTGTACAGGAACAGGCCGCTGTACAGGTTGTTATCAACCTTACCTTTGCCGCCGCTGAAACCGTTGTAGTTACCGCTGCTGTAGTAAGCAGGGGTGTTGCCGTTTTTACCATCGTCGGAGCTGTTGAAATAACGCAGGTCAGACTTCAAAACGCCCGGGCCGATTGCCCAGTTGTGAGTCAGGCCCAGGAAGTGCTGCTTGTAGAAGTCTTCCAGGTTGCCGTAGTAGTACTGGGCGGTCAGGTCTTTGGTGAGTTTGTAGTCACCACCCGCATAGTAGAACTTGTTAACGAAAGTGCCTGTGTTGTAGTTGGAGCTACCGTTGGCACCACCAATCGACAGGTTTTCGTTGTTGCTGGAGTTACGACCCTTGGCCTTTTCCACCTGACCAGCAACCAAGGTCAAATCCTTGATGTCGTTGGTAGTGATCTGGCCACCTTGGAAGGTCTGCGGCAGCAGACGACCATCGTTGGTCACGATAACCGGCAACTTAGGCTGCAGGGTGCCCAACTTCAGTTCGGTTTGGGAGATCTTGACCTTGCCGGTCACGCCCAGGCTGGCGAAATCGTTAACAGCCGTGTTGCCATCGCTCGGGAACACAGTACCGCCAGATGCGGTGCCGTTGTAGTTACCGTGTTCAGCACGACTCGAATCCAGGCGCACGCCGTACAGGCCGATCGCATCAACGCCGAACTGAACGGTACCTTGGGTGTAACCCGAGATGAAACGCAGGTCGAAGCCTTGGCCCCATTCAGCGTTCTTGCTGCGGGTGTTCGAGGTCGACGATGGGTGGCCATCACGGTTATCGGTGTTGATGTAAAAGTTACGCGCACTCAGTGTGGCGTGGCTGTCTTCGATGAAACCGGCAGCGCCTGCTTGCTGAGCGATTACGCCCAAAGCTACAGACAGTGCCAAGGTGGACTTCTTCATGTACCGCTCCTCTCGTTTCTAATTTTTGTATTTCTTTGGTCTCGGGTCTGACGCCCTCGATCCACAGATGCGCGATTAGCACCGGATAGTGACTGACAAGTCAATCGTAACCTTGTGTGTCTACTACCTTCGTCTAACCACCGTTGATTTGGTCCCTGCAGGGTAATGAGTTTTTCATACACCCAAAAAGAATTATTTCATTCTTTTTCATACGATTCAGGAATAAGACTTTCCGTGACGTGGACAGGCCAGCATAGACCACTCGCCACACAAGCTAATTCCTAAAGGGTATTTGTTAGAGCTTTTTTAGATCGATTAGTGTGGCCGCGCTGTTGCATACGTCACCCACGATCAAAAAGGCGACGCCATCATGGCCAAAGGCACATCCTCCCGTCAATTTGTTACAGTTTTTGTGTCACTAATCGTTTCTTTTGCTGTCAAAGCCGCCCATTCGACGATTCAGGTTTTGCAAGCGCCCACACTCTATCCATAGCCGCCCACCTGTTATCGGCGTCAGATCAAGAATGCTTAAACTTTAGTCGTGCGTGACGGCAGGCTCCTACACGAGCCTGCCCGGTGAATTGGGGGTAGGGTTCTACAAGGCCTTCTCGAAAATCTTCGAGTTACGCTGGTAGTTGTACAGCGAGGCCCGTGCCGAGGGCAGGCGATCCACGCTGCTCGGCACAAAGCCGCGCTCACGGAACCAGTGGGCAGTCCGCGTGGTAAGTACGAACAGCGTCTTCAACCCCTGCGCCCGGGCACGGGTTTCGATACGCTCCAGCAGCTCATCACCCCGCCCGCCATGGCGATACTCCGGGTTCACCGCCAGGCAAGCCAGTTCACCCGCGTCCGAATCGGCGATCTGATACAACGCCGCACACGCGATGATCATGCCTTCGCGCTCAACCACGCTGAACTGCTCGATCTCACGCTCGAGCACTTCCCGCGAACGGCGCACCAGGATGCCCTGTTCTTCCAGGGGGCTGATCAGGTCGAGCAAGCCGCCGACGTCTTCAATCGCCGCCTCGCGCACCCGTTCGAATTGCTCCTGGGCCACCAGCGTGCCGCCGCCATCGCGGGTGAACAGTTCGGTGAGCAAGGCACCGTCTTCGGCGTAGCTGACAATGTGGCTGCGCCCTACCCCGCCCCGGCAAGCCTCGGCCGCTGCATCAAGCAATTCGGACTGGTAGTTGCTGCTGCCCAGGCGTTGCAGGTGTGCCGGTACTTGTTGCGGGCGCAATTCGCGGACCAGGCGGCCATTTTCATCGATCAGGCCGAGATCAGCGCCGAACAGCAGCAGCTTGTCCGCCCCCAGGTCGATGGCGACGCGGGTGGCGACGTCTTCGCAGGCCAGGTTGAAGATCTCCCCCGTAGGCGAATAGCCCAGGGGCGACAGCAGCACAATGGAGCGCTCATCCAGCAGGCGATTGATGCCCTTGCGGTCGACCCGGCGCACTTCGCCGGTGTGGTGGTAATCCACGCCTTCAAGCACGCCGATAGGCCGCGCCGTCACCAGGTTGCCGCTGGCCACCCGCAGGCGCGAGCCCTGCATCGGCGACGAGGCCATGTCCATCGACAAGCGCGCTTCGATGGCGATACGCAGGTGGCCGACCGCGTCGATCACACACTCCAGCGTCGCGGCATCGGTGATGCGCATGCCTTCATGGTAAGTCGGGACCAGGCCACGCGCTTCAAGGCGCGCTTCGATCTGTGGGCGCGAACCGTGCACCAGCACCAGACGCACGCCCAGGCTGTGGAGCAGCACCAGGTCGTGGACGATATTGCCGAAGTTCGGATGATCCACACCGTCGCCGGGCAACATGACCACAAAGGTGCAGTCGCGGTGGGCGTTGATGTAGGGCGAAGCGTGACGAAGCCAATTAACGTAGTCGGGCATGGAACCTGGGCCTGTAATAAAAAGCAGCCGAAAAAGGATGAGTCGTGAAAACGCACAGCGGGCTGATGGTTATCGTCGGAACAGGCTTGGCGACACGCTCGCTCTCCTTATGTACGAATGGACAGGGGTTAATTTACGCAGGTTTCAGGCAGTAATGTTCGATCAGTTCCCGCAATAGACGCACTGTAGGCGTCAAGCGTGACATTTCGAGGTATTCGCCCGGTTGGTGGGCACAGGCGATGTCGCCAGGGCCGAGCACCAGGGTTTCACAACCAAGGCGCTGAAGATAAGGCGCTTCGGTGCCGAACGCTACTGCTTCGGCACGATGCCCGGTCAATCGTTCCGCGACCCGCACCAACTCGGCGTCTTCGACCTGCTCGAACGGCGGCACTGCGGGGAATAACGGCGCGTAGTCGATCTTGACCTTATGGCGCTCGGCCAGGGGTTCGAGCTTTTGCCGGATCGCCGCACGCAGCACTGCGGGGTCCATGCCCGGCAAGGGCCGCAGGTCGAATTCCAGGGAGCATTGGCCACAGATGCGGTTGGGGTTGTCGCCACCATGGATACAGCCGAAGTTCATGGTCGGTTGCGGCACGCTGAATTGTGGATTGCGGTACTCGCGCTGCCAGGCCAGGCGCAGGCCGCGCAGCTCGCCGATGGCGTCATGCATGGCTTCCAGGGCGCTGTGGCCCAGGCTTGGGTCCGACGAATGGCCGCTTTGGCCGAGAATGTCGATGCGCTCCATCATCACGCCTTTGTGCAGGCGGATCGGCTTGAGGCCGGTCGGTTCACCGATCACCGCCGCGCGGCCCAGCGGGCGCCCGGCTTCGGCCAATGCCCGGGCACCGGACATGGAGCTTTCTTCATCGCAGGTGGCGAGGATCAGCAACGGTTGCTTGAACGGTTGGTCCAGCAGCGGCAACACCGCTTCAATCGCCAGCGCGAAAAAACCCTTCATGTCGCAACTGCCCAATCCTACCCAGCGGCCGTCGACTTCCGTCAGCTTGAGCGGATCGGTCTTCCACAACGCAGCGTCATAAGGAACAGTGTCGCTATGGCCGGCCAATACCAGGCCGCCGGGGCCTGTGCCAAAGCTGGCCAGCAGGTTGAATTTGCCGGGGCTGACCGGTTGGATGTCAATGGAGAACCCCAGGTCGCCCAACCAACCGGCGAGCAAATCGATCACCGGTCGGTTGGTCTGGTCGAGAGACGCCTGGGTGCAACTCACCGAAGGCGCGGCAATCAGCGCGGCGAACTGCTCTTTCATGGACGGTAACGGCATACGCGGTCTCCCTACTTCCCGGATGAGCCCCACTATAGAGGCATCTGCACGAGACAATAAACCGTTGCGGCGCGTTGCCGGGCTCAGTCCTGTACACTGCACGACCTTGGCAGCCACTCTTTTCCCCGGCTGCGCTCCCGATCCTGGATTTTCCGGCCATGCAGAAAGAAACCGAAATCAAGCTCCGCGTCAGCCGCGAAACACTCGCCGCGCTGCGTGAGCACCCGCTACTGAAAAAACGCAACAAAAGTGGCTGGGAACGCCGTGAGTTGATGAACCAGTACTTCGACACCCCCGAGCGTGACCTGGCCCAGGCCAAAGTCGCCCTGCGCCTGCGCAAGGACGGTGACGAGATTATCCAGACCCTCAAGACCCGTGGCCAAAGCGTCGCCGGCCTGTCGGAACGCAATGAGTACAACTGGGACCTGCCCAAGGCCAAGCTCGACGTAAAGAAACTCGACGGCGATTGCTGGCCCGAGCAACTGGCCGAGCTGGACAAAAAGACCCTCAAGCCGATCTTCACCACCGACTTCGTGCGCGAGCGCGCCGAAATCGCCTGGGGCCGTGGCAAGGCCAAGGTGGTGATCGAAGCCGCCCTGGACCTGGGCCATGTGGTCGTGGGTAAGCAGAAAGAAGAAATCTGCGAGCTGGAACTGGAACTGCGCGAAGGCGAGCCGGCTGCGCTGCTGGAGTTGGCCGCCGAGCTGGCCGCCACCCTCGCACTGATGCCGTGTGACATCAGCAAGGCCGAGCGCGGCTACCGCCTGTACGACGCCAGCAGCTACTCCCTGAGCCTGCCGGCGCCGCAGATCCACGCCGAAATGCCGCTGGACGACGCCTTCGCCGCAATCATGTGGCACCTGCTCGGCAGCAGCCAGCGCCTCGCCGAGCAATACCGCTTCAATGGCCACTGGCGTCTGCTGCAGGACTGGGTCGACAACCTCGGCGAACTGCGCGCCCTGATCGGCAGCCTCGGCCAGGCCGCGCCGCGTCAATCCACCAGCGAACTGCGCAGCGCACTCGATGCACTGCTGGAAGACTGGCGCCCGCTGGTACAGGCCGGTGACGACGACGAAGACATCCGCAAAGCCGCACCCGAGCAGTTTGCCGAAGAATTGGACGACGTGCGCTGGGGCTTGTTCTCGCTGAACATGTCACGCTGGCTGATGGCCCGCACCTGGACTGCCGACCGCAACGTGCGCGGCAACCGCCAGGGCGCCGCGCAAATCACCAACTGGCTGCCGCGCCTGCTGGCCGACGATGCCGTCGCCCTGCAACTGCCGCGCTACCAGCAGCAACCGGAAGACCTGGCCGAGCAACTGCCGCGCATCGAACGCATCCAGGCCTGGCTGCACCATGCGCGTAACGTGGTGGACATTGCGGAACTGGATCGTTTGTACGGCGAGCTGAACAAGCTGGCGCAACTGGCCAACCAGCCGATCACCGACGAGTCGCTGGATGCGCGCATGCATCAGGCGATTGCGGTGTATCAGAACCGTGCCTGGAAGACCCTGCTGCGCCTTTAATATCGCCATCGGGGGCCTAGCCCCCGATGAGGCCGATCCTGTCAGCGCAATACTGGCAGGCTGGTGGTCGACTTGATCTCGGACAGCGCCACGATCGAGTTGACCTCCTGAATCCCCGGCACCATCGATAACTTCTCGAAGAAAAACCGCTCGTACGCCTCAATGTCCGACGTCACGATGCGTAGTAGAAAGTCCACCGCCCCCATCAGCACATAGCACTCCAGCACTTCCGGAAACCCACGAATCGCGTCGGTGAACTCGGTGAAGTTGGATCGGCCGTGGGCGTTGAGTTTGACCTCGGCAAAGATCTGCGTATTCAGGCCGATCTTCTTGCGATCCAGCAGAGTGACCTGGCCGCGAATCACTCCTTCTTCCTTGAGCCGCTGGATGCGTCGCCAGCACGGCGACTGGGACAGGCCGACCTGTTCGGCGATCTGCGCGCTGGACAGCGAGGCGTCCTCTTGCAGCAGGGCCAGGATGCGGCGGTCGTAGGCGTCCAATTCGCTGTGCATAAAAATACCTTGAAGGCTGTCTTTTCTGAATTGAACGATTCGATTAATCGCAAATCATGCCCATCTTAGATAAGAAATCTCCCGAAGCGAATGTAAAAATTTCTCCATTCGAATCTGGAGAGTCAGCATGCATGCCGTCGAAACCACCCACCCTCTGACCCGCGTCGATGCGTGGGCTGCCAGCAGCACCCATTGCCAGGCGCATTACCGGATCGTCGCCGAGGCGGAGCCCGATGTGTTGTGTCGGGTACTCAACTATTTTGCGTTGCAGTTCCTGACACCGAGCCAGGTCAACGTGAGCCGCCAGGAAGACCTGCTGAACATCGATATCGTGATGGATAGCCTGAGCTGGCATCGCGCCCAAGTGATCGCCGAAAAGATTCGAAACCTGATCAGCGTGTGCACGCTGCATGTATGGCGCGCTGATTCCGTGGGGCCGGTGGCCGTGGCGGCAGCAGCTCGGTAAAGGCCTGCAACATACGCTGGGAGGAAGATATTCGGCGGCTGGCTAGCCTGAAATGTCGTCCGAGGCTACCCAGGAACACCTTCATGTCTGCTGATCACCGATTGGAACTGCATCAGTTGCTCCCGGCGCTGGTCGAGGGAGGGCTGATTGCTCCCGACATCGCGCAGCGCTTATCAGCGCTGCCCGCCGGCAATGCCCAGCACCCGTTGGAGTGCATCGCCGCCCATGGGCCTTCCCTGGAAACCCTGACCCAGTGGCTTGCCCAACATGTGGGGCAACCTTATTGGCGCATCGACCCGCTGAAGATCGATGTTGCAACGGTCGTGCCGCTGATGTCCCACGCATTTGCCCAACGCCACGCCATCCTTGCGGTGGCCGTGGACGCGCAGACCGTCACCGTTGCCAGCGCCCAGCCCCATGTCACCAGTTGGGAATCGGGACTGGCACAAGTGCTCCAGCGCTCGATCAGGCGCGTGGTTGCCAACCCCCAGGACATTCAGCGTTGTATCAGCGAATTCTACCGGCTGGCGAAGTCCGTCAGCGGTGCGGATCAAAAGGTCGCGGGGCCTGGCAACGTCGAGTTGCTCAACCTCGGCGCCAGCGACCAGGAGCCGGACGCCAACGACGCGCATATCGTCAATATCGTCGACTGGCTGTTGCAATACGCGTTCGCCCAGCGGGCCAGTGATATTCATATCGAGCCGTGCCGTGAACAAGGCCGCGTGCGCTTTCGCATTGATGGGCTGCTGCACGACGTCTATCAATTTCCACCCCAGGTGACGATGGCGGTGGTCAGCCGCCTGAAAAGCCTCGGGCGGATGAACGTCGCGGAAAAACGCAAACCCCAGGACGGCCGGGTCAAGACCAAAAGCCCTGCAGGCACAGAAGTCGAGTTGCGGCTGTCGACCCTGCCCACCGCCTTTGGCGAAAAACTGGTGATGCGGATTTTCGACCCGCAGGTGCTGCTCAAGGACTTTGACGAGCTGGGCTTGTCGGCCGAGGACCAGCAGCGATGGCACGACATGACGCGCCACACCAACGGCATCATCCTGGTCACGGGGCCTACCGGTTCAGGCAAGACCAGCACCCTCTACACCACGCTCAAACACTTGGCGACCCGGGAGGTCAATCTTTGCACCGTGGAAGACCCGATCGAGATGGTCGAGCCGGCGTTTAACCAAATGCAGGTACAGCCCAATATCGACCTGACCTTCGCCAGCGGCATCCGAGCCCTGCTTCGCCAGGACCCGGACATCATCATGATCGGCGAGATCCGCGATCGGGAAACCGCCGAGATGGCGATCCAGGCCGCATTGACCGGGCATTTGGTGCTCTCGACGCTGCACACCAACGATGCGCCCAGCGCCATCAGCCGCTTGCAGGAACTGGGCATTGCTCATTATTTGATCAAGGCCACGTTATTGGGCGTAATGGCGCAGCGCTTGGTGCGCTTGCTGTGCCCTCATTGCAAGCGGGTGGCGGGCGATGCTCACGAAGCGGTAGGGTGTGCAGAATGTCGAAACAGCGGCTTTCGCGGGCGCGCCGGGGTCTACGAGATCATGGTGCTGAATGACTCGCTCAAGGCGCTGATCACGCCAGGCGCCGACGCGCAGTCCCTGCGCAGGGAGGCGGTGGCGCAAGGCATGTGCGGCCTGCGCATGGCCGGCGTGGGTAAAGTCAAGGCGGGGCTGACCACAATGGCCGAGGTATTGCGAGTGACGCCTGGGGATTCGGTAACAAATGCGTTGATTACGCCGTGCTGAAACCGTTCTTATCGGTGACAAGACCGTTACAATCCGCCGAACGTCGTTTAACTGACACCATCAGATAGGGAATCGCTATGCAGATCGGAACCGTACTGCTTCTTTTCGTGGGCCTGGCCATCGCCATCCTGTTCATGGGCTTCAAGGTGGTACCCCAGGGCTATCAGTGGACCGTCGAGCGCTTCGGCCGGTACACCAACACCCTCAAGCCGGGCCTGAACATCATCATCCCGGTCATGGACCGCATCGGCCGCAAGATCAACGTGATGGAAAGCGTGCTGGATATCCCGCCCCAGGAAGTCATCACCGCCGACAACGCCACCGTGCAGATCGACGCCGTGTGCTTCTTCCAGGTGGTCAATACCGCCCAGGCCGCCTACGAGGTCAACAACCTCGAACACGCTATCCGCAACCTGCTGCAAACCAATATCCGCACGGTGCTCGGCTCCATGGAGCTGGATGCCATGCTCAGCCAGCGCGACGGCATCAACGAAAAACTGCTGCGCACCGTCGATGAAGCCACGGCGCCGTGGGGCATCAAGATCACCCGGATCGAAATCAAGGACATCAGCCCGCCCGCCGACCTGATGGCCGCCATGTCCGGCCAGATGAAAGCCGAACGGATCAAGCGTGCACAGATCCTGGAAGCCGAAGGCCTGCGGGCATCGGCGATCCTGACGGCCGAAGGCAAGAAACAGGCACAGATTCTTGAAGCCGAAGGTGGGCGCCAGGCCGCATTCCTGGAGTCTGAAGCCCGTGAGCGTCAGGCAGAGGCTGAGGCCCGCGCGACCCAGGTGGTTTCCGAAGCGATTGCCACCGGCAACGTACAGGCCATCAACTACTTCGTCGCGCAGAAATACATCGATGCCCTTGGCAAATTGGCGTCGGCCAATAACAGCAAAGTGATCCTGATGCCGCTGGAAGCCAGCCAGGTGATCGGCGCTGTCGGCGGCATCGGCGAAATCGTCAAGGCAACCTTCGACAACAAGAAAGCCTGAGGCGATCGCCATGTGGGATTTCCTGCAGCATCTTTCGTTCTGGGATTGGCTCGCACTGGGTACAGTGCTATTGATTCTTGAAGTATTCGGCGCCGGTGGCTACCTGCTGTGGATGGGCATAGCTGCGGCAGCCGTGGGCGTGATCAAGTTTCTGGTGCCGCCGCTCGGGCTGGAGTGGCAACTGTTGCTGTTCGCTGTGCTGTCGATATTGACAGCGGTGTACTGGTGGAAACGCCAGCGCAGCAGTGCCAAAGCCAGTGACCAGCCGGGGCTCAACGAGCGTGGCTCGGAGCTGGTCGGCCGCGTGTTCGTGGTGCATCAGGCGATTGTGGAGGGTCGGGGCAAGGTAAAAGTCGGTGACGGCGTCTGGATGGTGACCGGCCCTGACAGCCCTGTAGGCGCTCAAGTGCGTGTGGTGGGCCTGGATGGCGTGATCTTGAAGGTAGAAACTGTTTAGTCAGTGATGGAACTCGGCTGGGCTAACTGCAATCAAACGGTACAGATCACCCACCCGGAGTCACCCATCATGCGTCTTAAATATGCTGTCGCTACCCTCGCTGTGCTTTCCCTTCCTGTCGGTTCAGCCATGGCCGACAGTTTCTGGCGCAATGTCATCTCGTCGGGCGCCACGACCGGCTCGACCTACCTGACCTTCAAGGACCACAAGCTGGTGGTTGCCGCACAAGACGACGCAGGCAGCTTCGTTGCCAGCGACGGCGGTATCCGCGGCCCGTACCTGGAAGCCGCCATGCAGAAAGTCCGCGCCGATAACCCTGGACTGCAGGCCACGGATATGGAACTGGCCAACGCCATCCTGGCGAAAAACGCTATCGCCGCCGAGTAAAACCGCCGGTTAAAACAGCCGCTCCCTGGGAGCGGCTTTTTTGTGCCGCTTTTCTTCCTACAGCAAAGACTGATGAGTTGACGATTGAACAGGAGAAGTCCTCTCGATCACTGCACTCGCCCGACGACAAGCTATCGATTCCACCCTTCCCCTCAGTGAATCGATAACCATGCGAAAACTATCTTCCTTTCTGTTCCTCACTGCTATTGCAGCGCCTTATGCACAGGCAGAGGCCTGGTACGGCTCGGCAAAATTCAACAGTGCACGCCAGAATCTATCCAGCGCACTGTTGACCAGCCCGCGCGTCAACGAACGAGTGGAAGCGCCTGATAGCACTAAAACATTCACCGGATCCTACGCGGTAGGTTATGCCTTCGCCAATGGCTGGCGCGCGGAAGGGGAATACACCCTCTCCGGCAGCTCGACCTTCGACTCCTTCTGGTCGCCCTTCAATGCCAACGTCAACCGTCTTGAAGCGGACAGCCAGCGCTTGATGGTCAACGGCTATAAAAACATACCGCTCACCCATTGGCTCTCGTTCTACGGCATAGCGGGGATGGGCGTCGCGCAAATTGATGCCGAGGGTTTTCAGAGCAATGACACCCGTCGCTTTGCCAGCCACCGCCAATATAATTTTGCCTACAGCGTAGGCTTGGGCCTGGATGCCAAGGTCAACGACCGCATTGCCTTTGGCACAGGTTGGCGCTACGTGGACATGGGCCGTATCGAGACCGGCTACAACACCTTCACCAACCGGATAAACGCTCGTGATGAACAGCTCAAGGGCAAGCTCAAGGAGCAGAGTGTGTTCTTTGAAACCCGTGTGTACTTCTGACCGGCAACAGGACATGCCGCCGTTCAAGCGGCACTTCCGTGTCCGTGGCATGACGATTCATTCACAGGCGACAGGCTATATTCAGTCTAACCGTGCCACCATGCCGGGACTGAACCCTCGCTTACTCATCGCCAATCTGAAACGGATGCCTTCGTCGTCATGAGCCAACAGCCCTTTCTGCCGTTCTCCAAACCTACCATCGATGAAGCCACCATCTCGGCGGTCGGCGATGTACTGCGCTCGGGCTGGATCACCAGCGGACCGAAAGTGCAGGCTTTCGAGGCGCAGCTATCGGAATACTTTGGCGGCCGGCCGGTGCGCACCTTCAACTCGGGCACTTGCACCATGGAGATCGCCTTGCGTATCGCCGGTATCGGGCCCGGCGATGAAGTCATCACCACACCGATCTCCTGGGTCGCAACAGCCAACGTGATCCTGGAAGTAGGCGCCACGCCGGTGTTCGCCGACATCGACCCGGTCACCCGCAATATCGACCTGGCCCAGGTGGAAGCCGCAATCACCCCGCGCACCAAGGCGATCATCCCGGTGTACCTGGCCGGCCTGCCCCTGGACATGCCGATGCTGTACGCACTGGCCAACAAGTACAACCTGCGCATCGTCGAAGACGCCGCCCAGGCCCTGGGCTCCAGTTGGGATGGCGAACGCATCGGTTCCACCGGGGACTTTGTATCGTTCAGCTTCCAGGCCAACAAGAACATCACCTCTTCCGAGGGCGGTTGCCTGGTGTTGAACAATGCCGAAGAAGCCCGCCTGGCGGAAAAATACCGCCTGCAGGGCGTCACCCGCACCGGCTTCGACGGCCTGGACGTGGATGTACTGGGCGGCAAGTTCAACATGACCGACATCGCTGCAGCCATCGGCCTGGGGCAGTTTGCCCACATCGAGAAAATCACCGCCCATCGCCAGCACCTGGCCCGGCACTACTTCAAATGTTTCGGCAGTGATTTCGAAGAAAAGTACGGCGCGCAACTGCCGCCGGCTGACTTCGAAAACAGCAACTGGCACCTGTTCCAGTTGGTGCTGCCGGAGCGCCAAGACGGGCTGCCCGCCCGCGCCACCTTCATGGAGAAAATGCAGGCACAGGGTGTTGGCATTGGCTATCACTACCCGCCGATTCACCTGCTGAGCCTTTATCGGGCACAGGGGTTCAAGGAAGGTATGTTCCCGGTAGCGGAAAAGGTTGGACGTTTGATCGTGTCGTTGCCGATGTTCACGGCGATGACAGAGGCAGATGTGGAGCGGTCGGTGGCGGCGGTAAAGGCGGTCCTGAAGGCGGACTGAACACTCGTGGCCCTGCACGGTTGAATGTGGGAGGGAGCAAGGCCCCTCCCACAGGGGTCTAGCGTTTACTCGCCGATGACCGCCTTGTAGCCAGCCGCATCCAGCAGCTTTTCCAGATCAGCCGGGTTGCTTGGCTTGAGCTTGAAGATCCACGCGCCGTAAGGGTCGGAGTTCAGCAGCTCAGGGCTGCCACCCAGCTCTTCGTTGACGGCAATCACTTCACCGGCAACCGGGGCGTAGATATCCGAAGCAGCCTTCACCGACTCAACCACACCTGCCTGGCCTTCGGCTTCAAACGTAGCGCCGACTTCGGCCAACTCAACAAACACCACATCACCCAAAGCTTCCTGAGCATGATCGGAGATCCCGACGGTCACCGTACCGTCAGCTTCCAGACGGGCCCATTCGTGACTTTCGGCAAAACGCAGGTCGGCAGGGATATCGCTCATAGTCTGTGTCCTCAAGAAGAAATGTCAGCAGCCATTGGCCTGCCGGAAATAGTTAGATCAAGGTTTTGCCATGGCGCACGAAGGTCGGTTTGACCACTCGAACCGGGTACCACTTGCCGCGGATTTCCACTTCGGCCCGATCGGCAGTCGCCGTCGGTACACGCGCCAGGGCAATGGATTTGCTCAGCGTAGGAGAGAAACTACCACTGGTGATCTCCCCTTCGCCAACATTGGCGATGCGAACCACCTGGTGAGCGCGTAAAACCCCACGTTCTTCCAGTACCAGCCCGACCAGTTTGAACTGCACACCGGCGGCCAACTCTGCTTCCAGCGCCGCTCGCCCAATGAAATTGCGCTCGGCAGGTTCCCAGGCAATGCTCCAGGCCATGTTGGCCGCCAGGGGCGAAACGTTCTGATGGATGTCCTGGCCGTACAGGTTCATGCCGGCTTCCAGCCGCAGGGTGTCCCGCGCGCCGAGGCCTATGGGGGAAATCCCCGCACCGACCAGATCGTTGAAAAACCCCGGCGCCTGATCGGCAGGCAGGACAATTTCCAGGCCGTCTTCGCCGGTGTAACCCGTGCGGGCGATAAACCAATCGCCGTCGGCATGCCCTTCAAAGGGCTTGAGCTGGTGGATCAGGGTACCGCGAGACTGGGTGACCAGCTCGGCAATCTTCTGCCGGGCATGGGGACCTTGAATGGCGAGCATGGCCAACTCGGGCCGCTCATGCAGGTGCACCTGATAGCTGCCAAGTTGCGCCTGGATCCAGGCCATGTCCTGGTCTCGGGTGGCGGCGTTGACCACCAGCCGATATCCGGTCTCGGTGCGATAGACAATCATATCGTCCACCACGCCACCCTGCTCATTGAGCATGGCGCTGTACAACGCACGGCCACAGCCATGCAAACGCTCGACATCATTGGCCAGCAGGTGCTGGAGCCATTCCTTGGCCTGGGGGCCGGTGATATCGATCACGGTCATATGAGATACATCGAACACCCCGCAGTCGCGCCGCACCTGATGGTGCTCCTCAACTTGCGAGCCGTAGTGCAAAGGCATATCCCAACCGCCAAAATCGACCATTTTCGCGCCGAGGGCGAGATGCAGGTCATACAGAGGCGTACGCTGTCCCATGGGTTTCTCCTTCCGGGCTTGGCGAAGGTGCGCAGCGCCGTTGCCCGTGCCGGACACCTTGAATGACAAGGCCTGCAGCCACGTACAGCGACTCGATCCGAAGGACGGACCGCACCGAATGCCGCGCATTGTAGCCGCAAGCCGTAGGACTGGCACCTAACCGATTGGTCGGGCGGAGCGTCGGATCAGCCCGATGACCGGCAGCAGCCCCACCAGCACCAGCGTCAAGGCCGGCAGAGAAGCCCGCGCCCACTCGCCTTCGCTGGTCATTTCAAAGATCCGCACCGCCAGGGTGTCCCAGCCGAACGGGCGCATCAGCAGGGTTGCGGGCATTTCCTTGAGCACGTCGACGAACACCAGCAGTGCTGCACTCAGGGTGCCGGGCAGCAACAGCGGCAGATACACTTTGCAAAACAGTCGCGGCCCACTCACGCCCAAACTGCGCGCTGCTTCCGGCAACGAAGGCCGGATGCGCGCCAGGCTGTTTTCCAGCGGCCCGTAGGCCACGGCCAGAAAGCGCACCAGATACGCCAGCACCAGCGCCGACAGACTGCCCAGCAACAATGGCTTGCCCGCCCCGCCGAGCCAGCCGGACAGCGGCACCACCAGCTCACGGTCCAGGTAACTGAACGCCAGCATGATCGACACCGCCAGCACCGAGCCCGGCAAGGCATAGCCGACATTGGCCAGGCTGATACCGGAGCGAATCGCCCGGGTCGGCGCCAGGCGGTTGGCGAAGGCCAGTACCAGCGCCACGCTGACCGTGATCAGCGCCGCGATGCCACCCAGGTAGAGGGTATGGACGATCAGGCCCGAATAGCGCTCATCCAGGTCGAACCGGCCGCGCTGCCAGAACCAGGCGACCAATTGCAGCATCGGGATGACAAAGGCACAGGCAAACACCAATCCACACCAGGCACTGGCAGCCGCCGCCTTGAACCCGCGCAAGTGGTACAGCGCCTTGCCCCGTGGCCGTTCATTGCTGGATCGACTGGCGCCCCGGGCACGCCGTTCGCCATACAGCACCAGCATCACCACCAACAGCAACAGGCTGGCCAGTTGGGCCGCGCTGGACAGGCTGAAAAAGCCGTACCAGGTCTTGTAGATCGCGGTCGTGAACGTATCGAAGTTGAACACAGACACCGCACCGAAATCCGCCAGTGTCTCCATCAGTGCCAACGCCACCCCGGCTCCTATCGCCGGCCGCGCCATGGGCAGGGCCACATGCCAGAATGCCCGCAAGGGCGACTGTCCCAGCACCCGCGCCGCCTCCATCAGGCCCTTGCCCTGGGCGAGGAATGCGCTGCGCGCCAACAGGTACACGTAGGGATAGAACACCAGCACCAGCACGATGATCACACCGCTGGTGGAGCGCACCCGCGGCAGGCGCAAGCCGGTGCCGAACCACTCGCGCAGCAGGGTCTGCACGGGGCCTGAAAAATCCAGCAGGCCCACAAACACGAAGGCCAGCACATAGGCGGGAATGGCAAAGGGCAGCATCAACGCCCAGTCGAGCCAACGCCGGCCGGGGAATTCGCAGAGGCTGGTGAGCCAGGCGAGGCTGACGCCCAACAGGGTTACACCGACGCCGACGCCCAGCACCAGGGTCAGGGTGTTACCCAGCAGGCGGGGCATCTGGGTTTCCCACAGGTGGGACCAGATTTGCGCGTCGATGCTTTGCCAGGACAGCAACAGCACGCTCAGCGGCAGCAGCACCAGGGCGGCGACGCTGAAGACCGGCAGGTACCAGCGGCGTTGGGCGGGGTGGGCCAAGGGTGGGTTCTCAATAATGAAATCTTCAAATCACCACAATCCAATGTGGGAGGGGCTTGCCCCCGATGGCGGTGGATCAGTCAACGATGAGTAGACTGACACTCCGACATCGAGGGCAAGCCCCCCTCCACATTTGGATCTGCGGCGTCCTACAAATTGTACTTAGTTCCAGCCCGCCCGATCCATCAGGCGAATGGCTTCAGCCTGGCGCTTGCCCGCCACTTCCACCGGCAATGTATCCGCCACGAACTTGCCCCAGGTCGCCACTTCAGCCGACGGCGGTACCGCCGGGTTGGCCGGGAATTCCTGGTTCACGTCGGCAAAGATCTTCTGCGCCTCAGGCGTGGTCATCCACTCCACCAATGCCTTGGCGGCTTCCGGGTGTGGCGCGTGTTTGGTCAAGCCGATGCCCGACAGGTTCACATGCACGCCACGGTCGCCCTGGTTCGGCCAGAACAGCTTCACCGCCAGGTCCGGCTTCTGCTTGTGCAGACGGCCGTAGTAGTAGGTATTGACGATACCCACGTCGCATTGCCCGGCGTTGATCGCCTCCAGCACCGCAATGTCATCCGAGAATACGTCGGTAGACAGGTTATTCACCCAGCCCTTGACGATTTCTTCGGTCTTGGCCGCGCCGTGGGTTTCGATCAGGGTGGCCGTCAGCGACTGGTTGTAGACCTTTTTCGCCGTGCGCAGGCACAGGCGGCCTTCCCACTGTTTGTCGGCCAGGGCTTCGTAGGTGGTCAGGTCACCCGGTTTGACCCGGTCGGTGGAGTACGCGATGGTCCGCGCGCGCAGGCTCAAACCGGTCCAGGCATGCGCCGAAGAGCGGTATTGCAGGGGAATGTTCTTGTCGATTACCGGGGAGGTGAACGGTTGCAGAATGCCCATTTGCTCGGCCTGCCAGAGGTTGCCGGCATCCACGGTGAGCAGCAGGTCGGCGGTGGCGTTTTCGCCCTCGGCCTTGATGCGCTGCATCAGCGGCGCTTCCTTGTCGGTGATGAACTTCACCTGGACACCGGTCTTTTGGGTGTAGGCGTCGAACACCGGTTTGATCAGTTCGTCGATACGCGAGGAGTAGACCACCACTTCGTCGGCTGCCTGCACGGAGGTGCTGCCGATCAGGGTGAATGCCAGGGCAGTCAGGAGGCGCTTGGGTGCCAACATGGGTGCGGTCTCTCATTTGCAAAATAAGCGCAAATGATAGGGACTCACATTTGGTAACGCTCGGCGGAGCCGTTACCAAATGTTGCGTAAACCTGTCAGGGCTTGGCCAGGTCCGGCAGATCCCCGCTCAACCCGAGGGCCTGGCGCACAAACACGGCCTTGGCCTCGGGCATCTGGTCGACCATCTTCAACCCGGCATTACGCAACCAGCGCAGCGGCAGTTGATCGGCCTGGAACAGGCGCTCAAAGCCTTCCATCGCCGCCATCAGGGCCAGGTTATGGGGCATTCGTCGGCGCTCGTAACGGCTGAGCACCTTCACATCGGCCAGACGTTCACCGCGTTCGGTGGCCGACAACAACACTTCGGCCAGCACCGCCGCATCGAGGAAACCCAGGTTGACGCCCTGCCCGGCCAATGGATGGATGACATGGGCGGCGTCGCCGATCAATGCCAGGCCCTCGGCCACATAGCGTTTGGCGTGGCGCTGACGCAAGGGTACGCACACACGCGGATCGGCGCTGACCACGCTACCGAGGCACCCTTCAAAGGCGCGCTCCAGTTCACGGCAGAAGCTTTCATCATCCAGCGCCATCAGGCGTTCGGATTCGGCCGGCGTAGTCGACCAGACGATCGAGCACCAATCTTCCTGCCCGTCCCGTTCCAGCGGCAAAAACGCCAGCGGGCCGGTGTCGGTAAAGCGTTGCCAGGCCGTGCGTTGGTGCGGCTGGCTGCTGCGCACGCTGGTAACGATGGCGTTATGCAGGTAGTCCCATTCACGGGTCGCGGTGCCGGTCAGGCGGCGCACGGCGGAGTTGGCGCCATCGGCGGCCACCACCAACGGCGCGCGCAATTTCCGGCCATCGGCCAGGGTCAGCAACCAGCCATCGCCGGAACGGCGCATCTGCTCCAGGCGCGCATTCGCCAGCAGGCCCAGGTCGCAGTCGTGCAGACGTTCGAGCAAGGCATCCTGGACCACGCGGTTCTCGACGATATGCCCAAGCACTTCGGCATGCACACTGGCCGCCGAAAAGTGGATCTGCCCGGTGCCGCTGCCGTCCCACACCTGCATCTCGCCGTACGGGCTGACGCGTCGTTCAACGATGCCATCCCACACACCGAGGCGCTCGAGGATGCGCTGGCTGGCCGCCGACAAGGCACTCACACGGGGTTCGAAGGCCGCCGCGCGGTCGAACGGCTTGACGCTCAGCGGGCTGCCGTCGAGCAGCAGCACTTGCAGGCCGCTGCCTTGCAATGCCAGCGCCAGGGCGCTTCCGACCATTCCGGCCCCGACAATCAGCACATCTGCGCGCATGTCCATGCTTTAAGCCTGTCTCGCTGGCGGCTTGCACCGCACGTAAAAGGATTGATGAGTCTCACGCATCGGGACGCGTCCCCAGGCCCATGGCCTGACGGGCGAACCAACGCTTGGCCGGTGGCAGCAGGTCCAGGCCCAGCAGGCCCATATTGCGGCCCAGGGCGACCAGCGGTTGCGCGCTGCCAAACAGCCGCGTGACCTGGTCGGAGAAACCCACGGTCAACTTCTGATCCATGCGCTGACGCTCGCGATAAGCCTGCAACGTCGCCAGGTCGCCCGGCACCGCCGGCCCGGCCAACAGGGCCTCGGCCAAGGCGTGCGCATCACGCAGGGACAGGTTGAACCCCTGCCCGGCAATCGGGTGCAGGCTGTGGGCGGCATTGCCGAGGATCGCCAGGTGCGAGCGCACTTGCTCTTCGGCTTCCACCAGGGTCAACGGATACAGATGACGGGCGCCGACTTGCTTGAGGGTGCCCAGGCGGTAGCCGAACACGCCCTGCAACTCGCTCAGGAAGCTGCGTTCATCGAGATTTGCCAGGCGCTGTGCGTCCATGCCGATACGGGTCCATACCAGTGCGCAACGGTTGTCCGGCAGCGGCAGCAGGGCCATCGGGCCTTCATCGGTGAAACGCTCGAACGCTTCGCCGTTGTGGGCTTCGCTCGGGGTGATGTTGGCGATCAGTGCGCTCTGGTTGTACGGGCGGGTTCTCACGCCAATGCCCAATTGCTCGCGCAGGCCGGAGCGGCCGCCGTCGGCGAGCACCGCGAGGTCGCATTCCAGCACGGTTTCATCGTTGAGGGTCAGGCGGTAGCCATCGGGCAGCGGCTCCAGGCGTGTGACTTCCGCCGGGCAGCGCCAACTCACCACGTCCTTGTCCAGGCCTTGCCACAGGCATTGGCCGAGCCAGGCGTTTTCCACCACGTAACCGAGGGCCGGCACGCCCTCCTCCATGGCGGACAGTCGCGCGGTGGAGAAGCGTCCGCGGTCCGACACATGGATCTGCTTGATCGGCTCGGCGCGGCGCGAGATCTGCTGCCACAGGCCCAGGCGCTGATAAATCTGCCGGGCGCCGTAGGACAGCGCCGAAGACCGCGCGTCGTAGCTCGGCTGGTAGCTGTCGCCGGGCGCGAAGGGTTCGATCAGCACGATCTTCCAGCCACGCGCCTTGGCACCGGCCTGCAACGCCAGCGCCAGGCTCGCGCCTACCAGGCCGCCACCGATAATCGCCAGGTTGACCCGGCTCATCGGGCGGCCGCCATCAGGGCTTCGATTTCAACGACGCTCTTGGGGGCGCCGCCGGTCAGGATTTCACAGCCTTGCTTGGTCACCACCACGTCGTCCTCGATACGTACACCAATGCCACGCCATTTTTTCGCGACGGTCTGGTTATCCGGCGAGATATAAATGCCCGGTTCCACCGTCAGCGCCATGCCAACTTCCAGCACACGCCATTCGCCGCCCACCTTGTACTCGCCCACATCATGCACATCCATCCCCAGCCAATGGCCGGCGCGGTGCATATAGAAGGGTTTGTAGGCTTCACTGGCGATCAGCTCGTCGACGTCGCCCTTCAGCAACCCCAGCTTCACCAGTCCGGCAGTGATGACCTGCACCGTCGCCTCGTGGGCCTGGTTCCAATGTTTGTTCGGCGCGATCTCGGCAAAGGCGGCTTCCTGGGAAGCCAGCACGATTTCATAGATCGCCTTCTGTTCCGGCGAAAATTTGCCATTGACCGGCCAGGTGCGCGTGATGTCGCTGGCGTAGCAATCGATTTCGCAACCGGCATCGATCAGCACCAGGTCACCGTCCTTGAGCACGGCGTCATTCTGCTGGTAATGCAGGATGCAGCTGTTGCGCCCGGTGGCGACGATGGAGCCATAGGCCGGCATCTTCGCGCCGCCCTTGCGGAATTCGTAATCCAGTTCGGCTTCCAGGCTGAACTCATGCAAGCCGGCGCGGCTGGCCTGCATGGCCTTCACATGGGCCGCGCAGGAAATTCGCGCGGCCTCGCGCATCACCTTCACTTCTGCCGCCGATTTATACAGGCGCATGTCGTGGAGCAGATGATCCAGGGCAACAAACTCGTTCGGTGGCTGGGCGCCAAGGTGCGCTTTGGAGCGGATGACGTTGATCCACTCCATCAGGTGCCGATCGAATTCGGCGTTGCTGCCCATGGCCGAATACACCCGGTCGCGGCCTTCGATCAGGCCGGGCAGGATGTCGTCGATATCGGTGATGGGGAAGGCATCGTCGGCGCCAAAGTCACGGATGGCGCCTTCGGTACCGGCACGCAGGCCGTCCCACAATTCGCGCTCGGCATTGCGTTCGCGGCAGAACAGCACGTACTCGCCATGCTGGCGACCGGGCATCAGCACGATCACCGCTTCCGGCTCGGGGAAGCCGCTCAGGTACTGGAAGTCGCTGTCCTGGCGATAGACGTGCTCCACATCGCGATTGCGGATCGCCACGGCGGCAGCCGGCAGGATCGCGATGCTGTTGGGTTCCATCTGCGCCATGAGCGCCTTGCGACGCCGGGTGTATTCCGCTTTGGGGATATGGATCATGGGCAGATGGGCTTCCTTTTCTTAGTGCAGCGAAGGCTTGGGTGCAGCAGGCTCAGCGGACTTCCTGGTCTCGGTGAACAGCAGCAATGGCGCGACGCGCAGGTATTCCATGACTTCCATGTAGTCGCCTTCGCCGTCTTCGGACTCTTCCAGGGCATCTTGCACCTGGGAGATGGCCGCCAGGTCCTGCAGCACTTCCTTGGCGTCGGTGCTCAGTTCCAGGCCGCCGGCGTTCACGCCGAAACCGTGGAGGAAGCCCTGGCACCATTGGCCCAGTGCGGCGGCGCGTTCGGGGAGCGGTGCATCGTCGGTCGGCAGCAGCAGGACCACGGTGACGTCATCACCGGTCAGTTCGCCCTTGACCATCTCTTGCAGGCCGATCAGCGCGTTGCGCACGTTGTCGGTCGGTTCGGTTTCCAGCAGCTCGGCCACATCGGCCAGCCAGTTGTCGGCATCAAAGCCAACACCGGTGCAACTGCGGCCGAGCAGCACGCCATGCAGCTCGGCGGGCGAGCAAGGATGGCCGCTGGTGCTCAGCAGTTTGGAAAAAGCATCGTACGGGGAGTTCTGAATGGGCATGGTGAGCTAGGCGCCAGACGGCGCAATGTCTAGAATGGAGCGCTGTATCCTAGCACCGGCAGACGTACCAAGACTATCGAGGGCGTCAGATCGTTTATCCTGCAGTTGCCATTCATCAGACAAATCCAGTGGAACCCAATGGAAGACACCGACCTGCAAGCGCTGATGGCCAGACTCGAATTGCTAATTACTCGGGTCGAGCAACTTAAGAGTCAAAACGGACTCCTATTAGCTCAGGAAAAGACCTGGCGCGAGGAACGCGCTCACCTCATTGAAAAAAACGAAATCGCCCGGCGTAAGGTCGAATCGATGATTTCGCGCCTGAAGGCCCTGGAGCAAGACTCATGAGTTCAAGCAATAGCGTCACCGTGCAGATCCTCGACAAAGAATATTCGATCATCTGCCCCCAGGAAGAGCGCAACAACCTGGTGAGCGCCGCCCGCTACCTGGACGGCAAGATGCGTGAAATCCGCAGCAGCGGCAAAGTCATCGGTGCCGACCGCATCGCCGTAATGGCCGCCCTGAACATTACCCACGACCTGCTGCATAAGCAGGAGCGCCCTGACGTACAGGCCAGCGGCTCGACGCGCGAGCAGGTGCGCGACCTGCTCGAACGCGTCGACCTGGTGCTTTCCAGCGACACAGAGCAACCCAAGGGCTGATTGCCGCGACTGTTTAAGGTATACTCGCCCCACTCCCTGGCGTGCTTGCCAGTCGGCGATGTCCCGGAGCCGATTCGCACTACCCTGGAAGTTGCACGTTGGGCTGGTGTGCATGTCCGCTAGACGGAAAGCCTTAAAGCCTACTGCTTCTTCCACCTTGAACTTTCGGGTTCAAGGGCTGAGTCGACAGCGGCTCTGTCGGGGAGCCTGAACTCCAGAACTCAATGCCAGTCCCCGGACTGGCATTGTTTTATGAGCCGAAAAACCATGAACGAACCTGCGCCGCTTTCCCGTCCGCACCTTCGACGCATGTTGCGCAAAGCCCGCCGCGCCCTCACGCCCAGCGAGCAGCGCCAGGCCGCCCATGGCCTGTATCGGCAACTGGCACAGCACCCGCTGTTTCGCCGGGCCAAACATATTTCCCTGTATCTACCGACGGACGGTGAAATCGATCCGCGCCTGCTGCTGCGTGCGGCACAGCGCCGGGGCAAGGCCACTTACCTGCCGGTGCTCAGCGCCTGGCCACGGACCAAGATGGTGTTCCAGCGCGTGAAGCCTGGGGAAACGCTGCTGCCCAATCGCTTTCGCATTCTGGAGCCACGGGTCAATGCCAGGCGCCAGCGCAAGGTATGGGCGCTGGATCTGGTGTTGCTGCCGTTGGTGGGGTTCGATGATACCGGTGGCCGCCTGGGCATGGGCGGCGGTTTCTACGACCGCAGCCTCGCCTATCTGGCACGCCGCAAAAGCTGGCGCAAGCCGGCGCTGCTGGGCCTGGCCCATGAATGTCAGAAGGTCGATCGATTGGCACAGGCCAGCTGGGATGTGCCGTTGGCTGGCACCGTTACCGACAGGCAGTGGTATGTCGCAGAAACGCCGCAGGAAGCTACGGCGCCTTGAAGAAGGGTCAGCGCTTGAAGGGTTGCGGCTGCTGCTGAGTCAGTTCAACTGGCGCATCGGTCTTGTTCGACCATAAGCTTTGCGCATACCCGGTGGTCACGACGCCCAGACCAAACAAAATCACCAATATCCATAGTAAATCCGGTTTACGTTGCATCGATTGCCCCCCTTCAGGCATCTCGTACACGATGACAACAACGTTCCAAAGTAGTCCGTTGCAGCTGCGTCAAGCTTAAAATCCCGGCATTCTGCGATAACGTGAACCAACACGCAAACCTTGACGCCAACCGACTGTCGGTTTGTCATCAAATTGCCTGACAACTTGCCCACTGCTTTTTCAGGAGCGCAAAAATGGCCTACTGGCTGATGAAATCCGAGCCCGACGAACTCTCCATCAACGGCCTGGAAACGCTGGGCGAAGCGCGCTGGGACGGGGTACGCAACTACCAGGCACGCAACTTCCTGCGCGCCATGGCGGTGGGTGACCAATTTTTCTTCTACCACTCCAGTTGCCCCGAGCCCGGCATTGCCGGCATCGGCAAGATCATCGCGGCCGCCTATCCGGACCCTACCGCGCTGGAACCGGACAGCCATTACTTCGACGCCAAGGCCACCCCGGAGAAAAACCCGTGGAGCGCGATCAATGTCGCGCACGTCCAGACCTTTCCCAAGGTGCTGGGCCTGGGCTACCTGAAACAGCAAACCGCCCTCGCCGAATTGCCCCTGGTACAAAAAGGCAGTCGCTTGTCCGTGATGCCGGTCACGGCAGAGCAATGGGCGGCGGTGCTGGCACTGCGCTGACCAGAACCCTGCGGTCACGCTCCCGGCGCATGCATCTGCACCTGAACCGGGTTAGGCTTGCGCTTCATTTGACCGGCATCAACGCCCCTCGGGCTGCCTCGGTCAAACTAGGACGCTAACGCCGCAGGATGCACCCATGTCGATCACGCCCCGCTCCTCCCACCTGTTTGCCGCTTTGTTGATTGCCTTGTTGCTCGCCGCCGGCGGCTTCGGTTACTGGAAGTCCACCCAGGATCGCCTGCCCGAAGGCTTGGGCATGGGCAACGGCCGCCTGGAATCCACCGAAGTGCAGATCGCCGCCAAGATCCCCGGCCGCCTGGCCGAGGTGCGGGTGGATGAAGGTGACAAGGTGCTCAAGGGCCAGTTGCTGGCGCGCATGGACACCCGCACCCTGGAAGCCCAGCGCGCCCAGGCCGAAGCCGAAGTGCTGCGCGCCAGGGAAAACTTCGCCGCCGCCGAGGCCAATGTGCAACTGCGCCAAAGCGAGCAACTGCTGGCCAACCAGGAACTCAAGCGTACCCAGGAACTGTACAAGCGCGGCTTTGCCAGCAGCCAGTTGATCGACCAGCAGCAGGCCCGCCAGAACACCGGCAACGCCGCCGTGATCGCCGCGCAAGCCCAGGTCAATTCGGTCAAGGCCGCCATCGGTGCCGCCCAGGCCCAGGTCGCCCAGTTGACCAGCGAAATCGATGACAGCAGCCTGCGCGCGCCCATCGACGGCATTATCCAACTGCGCCTGGCCGAGCCCGGCGAGGTCCTCGGTGCAGGCGGGCGCGTGCTGTTGTTGATCGACCCCGAGGATCAGTACATGAACCTCTATCTGCCCGCCTCCGTCACCGGGCGCCTGACGGTGGGCAGTGACGCACGCATCCTGCTCGATGCCCTGCCCCAGCAACCGCTGCCGGCGAAAATCAGTTTTGTTGCCGCCAAGTCGCAGTTCACCCCCAAGGAAGTGGAAACCCGCGACGAACGCCAGAAGCTGGTGTTTCGCGTCAAGCTGCGCCTGACCCAGCCCAGCGCCGTGCCCCAGGCCAAACCGGGCATGCCCGGCGCCGGCTACGTGCGCATGGCTGACATCGACTGGCCGGCCAACCTGCAATGACCGGCCTGGCGCTGCACGCCACCGCCATCAACCACCGTTACGGCAAGCAGCAGGCCTTGATCGACATCGCCTTCAGCCTGCCCACCGGCACGCGCTGCGGACTGATCGGCCCGGATGGTGCAGGCAAGTCGAGCCTGTTGGGGTTGATCGCCGGGGTTAAAAAGCTCCAGGACGGCCAACTGGAGGTGCTCGGCGGCTCCATCGCCGACCGCCGCCACCGCAACAGCCTGTACCCGCGCATCGCCTTCATGCCCCAGGGCCTGGGCGGCAACCTGTACCCCGAACTGTCCATCAGCGAAAACATCCGCTTCTTCGCCACGCTGTTCGGCCTGTCCAACGCCGACTGCGACCAGCGCATGCACAACCTGCTGTTGGCCACCGACCTCGCGCGCTTCGCCGAGCGCCCGGCCGGCAAGCTCTCCGGTGGCATGAAGCAGAAGCTCGGCCTGTGCTGCGCGCTGATCCACGATCCGGACCTGTTGATCCTCGACGAACCCACCACCGGTGTCGACCCGCTGTCGCGGCGGCGCTTCTGGGAACTGGTGGAGACCGTCCGCAGCGAGCGCCCGCAACTGACGCTGCTGGTAGCCACCGCCTACATGGAAGAAGCCGAGCAATTCGAACATTGCCTGATGCTCGACCGTGGCCAACTGATCGCCGACGGGCTCAGCAGCGAACTGGCGGCAGCGACCCCCAGCGGCAAACTGGATGAGGCCTTCACCCACTTCCAGGGCGACAGCGCCCACGGCAACCAACCCCTGGTGATCCCGCCAAGGGAAAACGCCAACACCGATATCGCCATCGAAGCCCACGACCTGACCCTGCGCTTCGGCGACTTCACGGCGGTGAACAAGGTCAGCTTTGCCATCGGCCGTGGCGAGATCTTCGGCTTCCTCGGCTCCAACGGCTGTGGCAAGACCACCACGATGAAAGTCCTCACCGGGCTGATGCCGGCCACCGAAGGCAGCGCCACGCTGCTGGGCAACCCGGTGAACGCCAAGGACCTGGCCACCCGCAAGCGCGTAGGGTTCATGTCGCAAAGCTTCTCGCTGTATGGCGAGCTGAGCGTGCGCCAGAACCTGGTGTTGCACGCGCAACTGTTCGATTTGCCCAAGGCCGACAGCGGCCCGCGCATCGATGAGCTGATCCAGCGTTTCGACCTCGGTGAAGTGGCCGAGCAGCCCTCCGGGGAACTGCCCCTCGGCCTGCGCCAACGCTTGTCATTGGCCGTGGCGGTGCTGCATCGCCCGGAAGTATTGATCCTCGATGAGCCCACCTCGGGCGTCGACCCGGCGGCCCGGGATGATTTCTGGCGACTGTTGATCGAGTTGTCCCGCGAACAAGGGGTGACGATCTTCCTGTCTACCCACTTCATGAATGAAGCCCAGCGCTGCGACCGCATCTCCTTGATGCATGCCGGTAAGGTACTCGCCTGCGATACACCGGACGCACTGCAACGGCAATTCAACGGCGACACCCTGGAAGCCGCGTTCGTCACCTGCCTTGAGCAAGCCCAGGGCGATGCCGAACCTGCCACGTCGGCCAAAACCGTCAGCGAAACCCATGCGCCGCCCATCAGCAAGCGTGGTTTCAGCCTGTCTCGCCTGCTGGCCGTGGCCAGCCGCGAAGGCAAGGAACTGCTGCGCGACAAAGTACGCATGGCCTTTGCCCTGCTCGGTGCGATGTTCATGATGGTGATCTTCGGCTACGGCATTTCCCTGGATGTGGAAAACCTCGCCTTCGCCGTCTACGACCAGGACCAGACGCCACAAAGCCGCGCCTATCTGGAAGCCTTCCGCAGCTCGCGCTACTTCGCCGAGCAGGCGCCGATCCAGGACGCCCCCGAATTGCACCGACGCCTGCAACGCTCGGAAATCAAACTGGCCCTGGAGATCCCGCCCGGCTTTGGTCGCGATCTCTATGCCGGGCGCCAACCCACCGTGGCCGCGTGGCTCGATGGCGGCATGCCGTTTCGTGCGGAAACCAGCCGCAACTATGTGGAGGCGGTGCACCAAGGCAACCTGCAGCAACTGGCCGAACTGAGCAGCCTGCCGCGCAGCACCCAGGCAGCCGCCAAACTGGAAACCCGTTTTCGCTATAACCAGGACGTGGTCAGCGTGAATGCCATCGGCCCCGGCGTGATGGCACTGATCCTGGCGTTTATCCCGGCGATGCTCACCGCCCTGGGCATCGTGCGCGAGAAAGAACTGGGTTCGATCACCAACTTCTACGCCACCCCCCTGACGCGCCTGGAATTCCTGCTCGGTAAACAGGCGCCTTACCTGGCCGTGAGCCTGGTCAACCTGGCGCTGCTGGTGGCGATGAATCGCTGGCTGTTCGGCGTGCCGTTCAAGGGCAGCGGCCTGACGCTGGCGTTTGGCGGGCTGCTGTATGTGCTGGCCACCACCAGCATGGGCCTGCTGATTTCCGCGTTCACCCGCACCCAGATCGCGGCGATCCTCGGCACCATGATCATCACCAGCCTGCCAACCATCCAGTTTTCCGGGCTGATCGTGCCGCGCTCGTCCCTGGAGGGCGCCGCCGCCTTGATGGGCGCACTATTTCCGGCCGGGCACTTTTTGGATATTGCCGTGGGCACCTTCACCAAGGCCCTGGATCTGCGCCAGTTGTGGCCGCAATGCCTGGCGCTGTTCGGCTTCTTTATCGGGTTCACCGGGTTGAGCCTGGTCATGCTCAAGAAGCAGGAGGCCTGATGCACAAGCTCGCACACATCTTCCGGCTGGGCATCAAGGAACTCACCAGCCTGCGTCACGACAGCGTCTTGCTGCTGTTTCTGTTCTACGCCTTCACCGTCGCCATCTACATGCCCGCCGCCGGCTCGGTGATCGGCGTGCACAACGCCAGCGTGGCGTTTGTCGATGAAGACCACAGCGCGCTCTCCCGGCAGATGGCCGAGGCGCTGCAACCGCCCGAATTCCAACCACCGGCACCGTTGGCCTATGACCAGCTGGACAAGGTGATGGACAGCGGCCAGTACACCTTCGTGATCAACGTACCGGCCAACTTTCAGGCCGACCTGTTGGCCGGTCGCCAGCCTGGCGTGCAGGTGAACGTCGACGCCACGGCGATGAGCCAGGCGTTCATGGGCGCGGGCTATATCGGGCGGATCTTCCAGCGCGAATTGCTCAGCTACAGCGGGCAAACCGACGCCACCCGCCAGGCGCCCGCGCTGCTCACGACCCGAGCACTGTTCAACACCAACCTGGAGGGCGGCTGGTTCCTGGCCGTGATCCAGATCGTCAACAACATCACCATCCTGGCCATCGTGCTCACCGGCACCGCATTGCTGCGTGAGCGCGAGCACGGCACCCTCGACCACCTGCTGGTACTGCCGCTGACCGCACTGGAAATCATGCTGGCGAAAATCTGGAGCAATATGCTGGTGGTGGTGCTGTGCACCTGGCTATCGCTGGAGGTGGTGGTCAAAGGGCTGCTCGGCGTGCCGCTGGCCGGGTCGCTGGGGTTGTTCCTGTTTGTGACTGCCCTGTATCTGTTTGCCAGTACGGCACTCGGGATCTTCCTCGCCACCCTCGCCCGCTCCACGCCGCAGTTCGGCTTGCTGGCGATCCCGGTGATTATCCCGATGCTGCTGTTGTCAGGCGGCAGCACGCCGCTGGACAGCATGCCCGAGTGGTTGCAGTGGGTGATGCAGGGCTCGCCGTCGACGCACTTTGTGAGCCTGAGCGCAGCGATTTTGTTTCGCGATGCGGGGGTGAGTGTGGTGTGGCCGGACTTGCTGGCGCTGGCGGGGATCGGGCTGTTGTTTTTTGCGGTGGCGTTGGCGCGGTTCAGGAAGAGCCTGGCTTCCTGAACCGCAAGCCAGGCTGATTACTGAATGATCAGGTTATTGAACAGCAGGTCTTCCACCATGGGCTTGCCCGTCTCGTCGTTCATCACTTGCTGGGTTTGCTTGAGGGCTTCCTGGCGCAGCTTCTCCTTGCCGTCGACCGTGCTCATGGCCTCATTGGTCTGCTGGGTGAACAGCGCGACCAACTGGTTACGGATCAATGCGTCGTTGGCCTTGACCGCTTTGGCGGCTTCTTCGCCGGTCACGCGCAGGGCGATGTCGGCCTTGAACACTTTGAGCTTGGCTGTGCCATCCAGGCCGTAGTTACCCACGAACGGCGGGCTCAGGCTGATATAGCTGACCTTCGGCGCCTCGCCTTCTTTGGCTTCTTCGGCCTGGGCTGCCATCGGCAAGGTCAGGGCCAGCATCAATAGGATCCACGCTTTCACAGTTCATTCCTCACATTCGGTTGCCGGGTAGCATAACGCTAGCAAGGCAGAGCACAAGCTTATGGCGACTTATCAGGGCCGAGCATGCTCGTTGACCCACAGGCCTACCCTCCTACACTTATCGGCCACGACACCAAAAGGAATAGCCCGATGAAAGCTGTGCTGTGCAAAGCCTTCGGCCCCGCCGAAACCCTGGTGCTGGAAGACGTCGCAAGCCCCACGATCAAGAAGAACGAAATCCTGCTGGACGTGCATGCCGCCGGGGTCAACTTCCCCGACACCCTGATCATCGAGGGTAAATACCAGTTCAAGCCGCCCTTCCCGTTCTCGCCGGGTGGCGAGGCATCGGGGGTAGTCAGCGAAGTCGGGGAAAAGGTCAGCCACCTGAAAGTCGGCGACCGGGTCATGGCACTGACCGGCTGGGGCAGCTTTGCCGAACAGGTCGCGGTGCCAGGCTACAACGTGCTGCCGATCCCGCCGACCATGGACTTCAACACCGCCGCCGCCTTCAGCATGACCTACGGCACCTCCATGCACGCGCTGAAACAACGCGCCAACCTGCAACCCGGCGAAACCCTGCTGGTGCTCGGTGCTTCCGGTGGCGTGGGCCTGGCCGCCGTGGAAATCGGCAAGGCCATGGGCGCGCGGGTGATCGCCGCCGCGAGCAGTGCCGACAAACTCGCCGTGGCCAAGGCCGCCGGCGCCGATGAACTGATCAACTACAGCGAAGCCAGCCTAAAGGACGAAATCAAGCGCCTGACCGACGGTAACGGCGCCGATGTGATCTACGACCCGGTGGGCGGCGACCTGTTTGACCAGGCCATTCGCGCGATTGCCTGGAACGGCCGCCTGCTGGTGGTGGGTTTTGCCAGCGGGCGCATCCCGGAGCTACCGGTGAACCTGGCGCTGCTCAAGGGTGCGGCGGTGGTCGGGGTGTTCTGGGGTTCGTTTGCCCAGCGCCAGCCCCAGGACAATGCGGCGAACTTCCAGCAACTGTTCACTTGGTACGGTGAGGGCAAGCTCAAGCCGTTGGTGTCGCAGGTGTATCCGCTGGAGCAGACTGCCCAGGCGATTAATGACCTGGGCCAACGCAAGGCGGTGGGCAAGGTGGTCGTTCGAACCCGCTGACCGACCTGAAATGCAATCAAATGTGGGAGGGGGCTTGCCCCCGATGGCAGTGGGTCAGCTACAGATAAGCTGACTGACCTACCGCTATCGGGGGCAAGCCCCCTCCCACATTTGATCTTCGCTGTTCGTAAGAGAACATGCTCCTACTCTCATTTCCTGTATTTGCAGATAAGAGGCAATGCTATTTTCGGTAACGAAACTGTAACATTCGCATCCGCAGTCAAAACAAGAAATTTGGAGCTCTTGAATGTTTGCTTTCTTTCGTCCTGCCGCACACCAGGCGCCTCTGCCTGAAGAAAATATCGACAGTACCTACCGACGGCTGCGCTGGCAGATCTTCGCCGGTATTTTCTTCGGTTATGCCGGGTATTACCTGCTGCGCAAGAACTTCTCCCTGGCCATGCCCTACCTGATCGACGAGGGTTACACCCGGGGGGAGCTGGGCCTGGCGATGTCGGCCATCGCGATCGCCTATGGCCTGTCCAAGTTCCTCATGGGCCTGGTATCCGACCGCTCCAACCCGCGTTACTTCCTGCCCTTCGGCCTGCTGGTATCGGCGGGGGTGATGTTCATTTTCGGTTTCGCGCCTTGGGCGACGTCCAGCGTGACCATGATGTTCATTTTGCTGTTCATCAACGGCTGGGCCCAGGGCATGGGCTGGCCGCCCAGTGGCCGGACCATGGTGCACTGGTGGTCACAGAAAGAACGCGGCGGCGTGGTGTCGGTGTGGAACGTGGCGCACAACGTCGGCGGCGGTCTGATCGGCCCGCTGTTCCTGCTGGGCATGGCCTGGTTCAACGACTGGCATGCGGCGTTCTATGTACCGGCCACGGTGGCCTTGGCAGTGGCGGCATTTGCCTTCATTACCATGCGCGACACCCCGCAATCGGTGGGCCTGCCGCCGATCGAGCAGTACAAGAATGATTACCCGGAAGGCTACGACGCCAGCCACGAAGACGAATTCAGCGCCAAGGAAATCTTCGTCAAGTACGTGCTGCGCAACAAAATGCTCTGGTATATCGCATTCGCCAACGTGTTCGTCTACCTGCTGCGCTACGGCGTACTGGACTGGGCGCCGACCTACCTCAAGGAGGCCAAGCACTTCACGGTGGATAAATCGTCCTGGGCGTACTTCTTCTACGAGTGGGCAGGTATTCCGGGCACGCTGCTGTGCGGCTGGATGTCGGACAAGATCTTCCGTGGCAACCGTGGCCTGACCGGCATCGTGTTCATGGCGCTGGTGACCGTGGCGACCCTGGTGTACTGGCTCAACCCGCCGGGCAACCCGATGGTCGATATGATCGCGCTGATCTCGATCGGCTTTTTGATCTACGGCCCGGTGATGCTGATCGGCCTGCAGGCGCTGGAACTGGCACCGAAGAAAGCCGCCGGTACGGCTGCGGGCTTCACCGGTCTGTTCGGCTACCTGGGCGGTTCGGTGGCAGCCAGTGCGGCCATGGGCTACACCGTGGACCATTTTGGCTGGGACGGCGGTTTCGTGCTGCTGATCGGCGCGTGCGTGCTGGCCATCGCATTCCTGATCCCAACGCTGTGGCACACCAACAGCGTCAGCTCGGCGCGTTAATCGCCTGAGCAATCCTTGGCACAACGCTTGAGCCGCGCCTCCAGGTTTTTATCTGGCATGGCGTGGCTACGCAGGGCGTTGACGGTCTGCTCGACATAATCGCGAGTAGTGCCGTAACGCCCGCAAGCGCTTTGCAGCACATGGTTAAGCACGATATCGGGCAGGTTGCCGGCGTAGCTGGGCAAGTGCCGCTCCAACACAAACCCCAACGCCTGCACCTGACTGCCATCTTCAAGGCGGCAACTGAGCCAGTGCGGCCGGTAGGACGGGTAAGGCATCTCGCGCTGCCACAAGGCGTAAAGCGAAGCCTCCAGTTGATCGTCCGGCAAGCGGTAGGCAAACCCGCTGCACGAGCCTCCGCGATCCAGGCCAAAGACCAGGCCCGGCAACTCCGGCGTGCCCCGATGCTCGTGGGACCACAGGTACAGACCCCGGTGATAACCGTGGACCCGTGCCCGCACTCGCTCAGTCGACGAACATTCCGGGCGCCAGATCAGCGAACCATACGCAAATAGCCAGACCGGGCCACCCTTGTGCCGGCCCATGGTGGCCTGCATCGAGCTCATTAACTGTTCGTGAGTGAGTTGCGGCCCCAGATCGAGCCGCGGAGGGTAAGCCAATTGCAGAAGATCGGATTCAATGGCGGTCATGGCGAAAAGCGGTGCGCCTCCTGTGTGTTACCAGTTGTAAGCAACTTTACCGTAATAAAACGCGCCGCTGTAACCGTACGGCGAAAAAGTGCTATAGGCCAGGTTGCCCCCACTGCTGGCGAAGGCGTTGACCTTCTCCGGGTATTTATCGGTGACGTTGTCGCCGCCCAGGGTGAAGGTCCAATTCTTCAGCCTGTAGTCCGCCGACAGGTCCAGCACCCAGGCAGCCTTGAAGGTCTGGTCGTTGACCTTGTCCGCCTGGTAGCTGGTGAATTCACCATAGCGCACCAGGTTGCTGTGCAGGGCCCAACGGCCGTAAGTGAAGTCGTTACCCAGGCTCAGCTTGTGCTGCGGCGTGGTATCCCCCAGCAAACCGATGCGCTCGCGGCGGTCCACACGCACCAGGTTCGCGCCCAGGCTGTCGAGGATGGCCGGGTTGGCCTTCACGTCCGTCACCTTGGTGTGGTTGTAGTTGTAGCCCACGGTGCTGTTCCAGCGGATGCCGCTGTCGAACTGGTAACGATAGTTGGCGACCAGGTCGACGCCGTCGGTGCTGGTGTCGGTGGCGTTGGTGAAGTAGCGGGCGGTGGTGTAGTCGATATTGCCGACACCGTTGGCCTGCAAATAGGCGCGCGTCGCCGCATTTATGCCGAGGTTGGACGACAGGCTTATACGGTCACGGATGTCGATGCGGTACACATCCACCGTCACCGTCAGGTCATCGGCCGGCTCCAGCACCAGCCCAAGGCTGTAGTTGCGCGACTTCTCGGCCTTGAGGTCTTCGGCGCCGAGCAAACGCGCCACCTGGCTGTTGGCCGGGAACGTGCCGGCTTCCTGGATGGTGCTGCCGATCAGCTGCGATGAGGTGTAGGCAAAGTTCTGCTGGGCCAGGGACGGCGCGCGGAAACCGTTGGAAACACTGCCGCGCACGGCCACCTGCGGGGTGAAGTCATAACGGGCTGAGAGCGAGCCACTGACATTCGAGCCGAAGTCACTGTAGTCCTCGTGGCGCACCGCCGCCGAGGCACTGAGTTTTTCGGTGAAGTTGGTTTCCAGGTCCAGGTACTGGGCCCAGTTGTGGCGCGTGCTGGTGCCCGCGTCGGCATCACGGAAACCACCCAGTCCGGAACTGCCGGTCTGAAAGTAGGAGGCCGGCTCGCCCGCCTCGATTTCATAACCCTGGTGCAGGTATTCACCGCCAAACGCCACGGACACCGGGTAAGGCAGCCAGCCCACGTCGAATTCACGGGACAGGTCCAGGCTGACTTGCTTCTGGTCGTTGCTCAGGGTGCCGTTGTCGAACTTGCGCGGCGTGGCCAGGCCCAGGGAGGTGTTGATGGTTTCGGTGCTGAGTGCGTACTGGTTCTTGCCATAGTTGGCCGACAGGTCGTAATGCCAGTCGTAGGCCAGCAAACCGCGCAGGCCCACCACCAATGAGGTGTCTTCAAGGTTGCCCTTGATCAGCGGCAGGTAACCGTTGGGGTTGAGCGCCGGGATGTTGTTGGACGCATTGCTCGCCCGGTAGAACGCCGCCGTCTCGCCGCGCCGCTTGCTGTAGCCGCCGAAGGTGTAGAACTCGGCCGCATCGTTGAAGGAATATTCGGAGTTGAACTGGAATTTGCCTTCATTGGTGGCCGGCTCACCCTGGCGGAACACGCGCTGGCCATAGGTGGTAGAGCCCACGCTGCCCGTGCGGTAGTCATCCCCGGCGCGGTTGGTGTAGTCATTGTCAGCCCCTTCGGCCGACAGGTTGATAAAACCGTTGTCGCCCAGTGCCAGGCCGGTATTGCCGCTGACATTGCGCTGGATACCATCGCCCTTCTTGTATTCGCCGAACTTGGTGGAGATCGAACCGCCATGGTCGGCGTGCTTGAGGATCACGTTGATCACCCCGGCAATCGCATCCGAGCCGTAGCGGGCGGAAGCACCGTCACGCAGCACTTCGATATGGTCCACCGCCGACAGCGGGATCGCATTCAGGTCCGCCGGTGCCGACCCACGGCCCACCGCGCCGCCCAGGTTGACGAAGGCACTGGTGTGGCGGCGCTTGCCGTTGACCAGCACCAGCACCTGATCGGGTGACAGGCCGCGCAACTGCGCAGGGCGCACCAGTTCGGCACCATCCACCAGGCTTGGGCGCGGGAAGTTGATCGACGGAATCAGGCGCGCCAGCACCGCCCCCAACTCATCAGAGCCCGTGCTGCGCAGGCTATCGCCGGAAATCACATCGATCGGAGACAGCGAAGCACTGGCGGTACGCTCCTGGGCGCGGGTGCCGGTGACGATCACGGTGTCGAGTTTGGGTGCATCGGTGGCGGGCGCTTCGGCCGCCAGGATAGGATTGAAACCCACAGCGGCCAGCAAATTGGCCGACAAAATCGCTGTGTACAGCGCGTGTTGCGTGTAGCTCCCCATACCGCTCCCCTTTGAATCAAGAATCAGAACGTCAGTGTTCTGAGTTCGCAAGATCGATCCGGCTGGCGGGCGGTGGCGGTCAGTTAATGGTTATTGGAAGAAAATCGGTAGTCCGTTGCGATATAGCTTAAGGATATTTATGTAACAAATTAAATACCTTTAAAGCATAAGCGAATGCATAAGCCCGATGCCCCTTTCGTCAGGATTGCACAGGGCATTCCAGCTACTTTCAGCCCCGGTTCAGCCTGGGAGCACGCCAAGCCGTCAAACTGGCGCGCACGTCCACGACCCACCTAGCCGCCCATCAAACCGTCTATCGAGGTCGCACCCATGAAGAAATTTCGACTGCCTGGCCTGCTGTTCCTGGCCCAGGCCACCACCGCACTGGCTGGCGAAACACCGCCTGCCGAGGACGACAAAGGCTTCTGGTACGCGCAGACCAGCGTCTATACCCGGCACTTCGCGCCGGACAAAGACCACAACAACAACCAGGACCTGATCGGCCTGGAGCGCAATGAGGCATCAGGCTTTGTGTATGGCGGGGCGACGTTTCGCAACTCGTTCAGCCAGCGCTCTTACTACGCCTATGCAGGCAAGCGCTATGACATGGCCGACTCTGCGGTGTACCTGAAGGTCACAGGCGGGGCGATCCAGGGCTATCGCGGCAAATACCGCGACAAGATCCCCCTCAACCGTTTCGGTGTGGCGCCGGTGATCATCCCGTCGGTAGGCACCCATTACGGGCCGGTGGCGGCGGAACTGGTGCTGCTGGGGTTCAACGCGGCGATGGTGACGACCGGAGTACGTTTCTGAGCGTGCGCATGCCCCGTTCCACCGTTCCGTTGCGTCAGGGCCGCGGGGCGTAGGCGAATACGTCGGCGCGCATCTGGTGCGCATCCATGCCGGCATCGACCAGTGCATCCAGCGTGCCGTAGATCATCGCCGGTGAACCGCTGGCGTAGACATGCACCACCTTGAGGTCGGCAATGTCTTCGCACACCGCTTCATGCAGCAGGCCGCAGCGCCCTTCCCAACCACACAGGTCGCTGACCACCTTGTGCAGGAACAGGTTGGGCAGTTGCAACCATTGGTCCCAGTGCTCGATCTCGTAGAAATCTTCCGGGCGACGCACGCCCCAGTACAGGTGCACCGGGTGCTTGAAGCCGGACGCGCGGCAATGCTCGATCAGGCTGTGCATCTGCGCCATGCCGGTACCGGCGGCGATCAGCACCAATGGCCCGTCCGGCAGCTCGGCCAGGTGGGTATCGCCAAAGGGCAGCTCGATGCGCGCCATCTGGTTGCGCTGCAATTGTTCCAGCAAGTTGCGCGCGCTGTCCTCGCGGGCCAGTACATGCAGTTCCAGCTCGCGACCGGCGTGGGGCGCCGACGCCAGGGAAAATGCCGACTTCTCGCCATTCTCCCGCTCGATCATCAGGTATTGCCCGGCGTGGTAACGCACCGCCTTGCCGGCCGGGGCCCGCAGGCGCACGCGCCACACATCTCCGCCCACTTCCACGCACTCACTCAATTGGCACGACAACTTGCGCAACGGCAACTCTCCCGGCGCCAGCACGCCATCCCACAACACAATGCAATCTTCCAGCGGCTCGGCGATGCAGGTGTAGAACTCGCCATGGTCGCGAACCTCACCGGCTTGCTGCACCCGGCCCTCCACCAGCAGTGCGGCGCACACGTGGCACACGCCATTGCGACACGCCTGGGGGCATTCGTAGCCCAGGCGGCGCGCGCCTTCGAGGATTCGCTCGCCGGGGACCAGCTCCAGCACGGCGCCGGAAGGTTGCAGGGTTACACGCATCAATCTATTCCCAATTCTTTCCAAATCGCATCGACACGTGCCGTGACGGCCTCATCCTTGACGATCACCCGGCCCCACTCGCGGGTCGTTTCACCCGGCCATTTGTGGGTAGCGTCCAGGCCCATCTTCGAGCCCAGGCCCGACACCGGCGACGCGAAGTCGAGGTAGTCAATCGGCGTGTTGTCGATCATCACCGTGTCGCGCTTGGGGTCCATGCGCGTGGTGATGGCCCAGATCACATCGTTCCAGTCCCGGGCATTGATGTCGTCGTCGGTGACGATAACGAACTTGGTGTACATGAACTGTCGCAAAAACGACCACACACCCAGCATGACCCGCTTGGCATGGCCGGGATACGACTTCTTCATGGTCACGATGGCCATGCGATACGAGCAGCCTTCCGGCGGCAGGTAGAAGTCGGTGATTTCCGGGAATTGCTTCTGCAGGATCGGCACGAACACTTCGTTCAGCGCCACACCCAGAATCGCCGGCTCATCCGGCGGACGGCCGGTGTAGGTGCTGTGGTAGATCGGTTTGATCCGATGGGTGATGCGTTCCACGGTGAACACCGGGAAGCTGTCGACTTCGTTGTAATAGCCGGTGTGGTCGCCGTACGGGCCTTCATCGGCCATCTCGCCTGGATGAATCACGCCTTCGAGGATGATTTCAGCGGTGGCCGGCACTTGCAGGTCGTTGCCACGGCACTTCACCAGCTCGGTGCGGTTGCCACGCAACAGGCCGGCGAAGGCATATTCGGACAGGCTGTCGGGCACCGGGGTCACGGCGCCGAGGATGGTCGCAGGGTCGGCGCCCAGGGCCACGGAGACCGGGAACGGCTTGCCGGGGTGCTTCTCGCACCATTCACGGAAGTCCAAGGCACCGCCACGGTGGCTCAGCCAACGCATGATCACCTTGTTGCGGCCAATCACTTGCTGACGGTAAATACCCAGGTTCTGGCGGTCCTTGTTCGGGCCCTTGGTGACGGTCAGGCCCCAGGTGATCAGCGGGCCGACATCGCCGGGCCAGCAGGTTTGCACCGGCAGCATGGCCAGATCGACATCATCGCCTTCGATGACCACTTCCTGGCACACCGCGTCCTTGACCACCTTGGGTGCCATGGCAATGATCTTGCGGAAGATCGGCAGCTTCGACCAGGCATCCTTCAAGCCCTTGGGCGGCTCGGGTTCCTTGAGGAACGCCAGCAGCTTGCCGATCTCGCGCAATTCGCTGACCGCCTCGGCGCCCATGCCAAAGGCCACACGCTCGGGGGTACCGAACAGGTTGCCGAGCACCGGTATGTCAAAACCGGTCGGGTTCTCGAACAGCAGCGCCGGGCCCTTGTTACGCAAGGTGCGGTCGCAAATCTCAGTCATTTCCAGCACCGGTGAAATCGGCATCTGGATACGTTTCAACTCTCCGCGCTGCTCAAGTTGCTGCACGAAATCCCGAAGATCCTTGAATTTCATTAACCATGCCACCCGTAAAATAGGCGTACATCCTACCTGCTCTGAGGGCTGCTGGCAGCTTATCGAGGTGCATTTGGCCGTTGCAGGGACCGAAAAACCGACACAAAAAAAATGGCGCCCCTGGGGGCGCCATTTCTTCGGACCTGAAACGTCGTGATTACTTACGTTTCATCGACAGGAAGAACTCGTCGTTGGTCTTGGTGGTTTTCAACTTGTCGATCAGGAACTCGATGGCTGCCACTTCGTCCATCGGGTGCAGCAGCTTGCGCAGGATCCACATGCGCTGCAGTTCGTCGTCGGCGGTCAGCAACTCTTCGCGGCGGGTGCCGGAGCGGTTGATGTTGATCGCCGGGAACACGCGTTTTTCCGCGATGCGACGGTCCAGGGGCAGTTCCATGTTGCCGGTACCCTTGAACTCTTCGTAGATCACTTCGTCCATCTTCGAACCGGTTTCAACCAGTGCGGTGGCGATAATGGTCAGCGAGCCGCCTTCTTCGATGTTCCGCGCGGCGCCGAAGAAACGCTTCGGTTTCTCCAGGGCGTGGGCATCGACACCACCGGTGAGGACCTTGCCGGAGCTCGGGATCACGGTGTTGTAGGCACGGGCCAGACGGGTGATGGAGTCGAGCAGGATCACCACGTCCTTCTTGTGTTCGACCAGGCGCTTGGCCTTCTCGATCACCATTTCGGCAACCTGCACGTGGCGGGTCGGCGGCTCATCGAACGTCGAGGCAACCACTTCGCCGCGCACGGTGCGCTGCATTTCGGTGACCTCTTCCGGACGCTCATCGATCAACAATACGATCAGGTGAACTTCAGGATTGTTACGTGCGATGTTCGCTGCAATGTTCTGCAGCATGATGGTCTTACCGGCTTTCGGCGGGGCGACGATCAGGCCACGCTGGCCTTTGCCGATCGGGGCACACAGGTCGATCACGCGACCGGTCAGGTCTTCGGTGGAACCGTTACCGGCTTCCATCTTCATGCGCACGGTCGGGAACAGCGGCGTCAGGTTCTCGAAGAGAATCTTGTTTTTCGCGTTCTCGGGACGATCGAAGTTGATCGTATCGACCTTGAGCAGGGCGAAGTAACGCTCGCCTTCCTTCGGTGGGCGGATCTTGCCAACGATGGTGTCACCGGTGCGCAAGTTGAAGCGACGGATCTGGCTCGGCGAGACATAGATGTCGTCTGGGCCGGCGAGATAGGAGGCGTCTGCAGAGCGGAGGAAGCCGAAGCCGTCCTGGAGAATCTCCAGCACGCCATCACCGGAGATTTCCTCGCCGCTTTTCGCGTGCTTTTTCAGCAGGGAGAAAATCACGTCCTGCTTGCGCGAACGGGCCATATTTTCTATGCCCATTTCTTCGGCCAGTTGGAGCAGGTCGGTAATCGGCTTTTGCTTGAGTTCAGTCAGATTCATATAGGAATGACGTAATCATTTATGGAGGGGGGGAAATTAAGCTTTTGGCTTAATGAGGCCGCGCCGCGGAGAAGGCGACAGGATCGCGTACTAATCGAAAAGGAATGCGTCGGCGACGGCTTGCAGGGGGCAGTGGAGAAACCAGTGCGGGGCCGAATGTACCACCTGAGTTTCGGAGCGTCTAGCCCTGTTTCACGAAAAAGCCCCGCTATTTGCGGGGCTTTTTGACGACGCTTAGATGTTGGCGTCGAGGAAAGCTTGCAGCTGGGACTTCGACAGCGCGCCCACCTTGGTGGCTTCGACGTTGCCGTTCTTGAACAGCATCAGCGTAGGAATACCGCGCACGCCATGCTTGGCCGGGGTTTCCTGGTTGTCGTCGATGTTCAGCTTGGCAATGGTCAGCTTGCCTTCGTAGGTGGTTGCAATGTCGTCCAGGACCGGAGCGATCATTTTGCAAGGGCCACACCATTCAGCCCAGTAGTCAACCAGCACCGGGCCAGCAGCCTTGAGTACTTCGGCCTCAAAGGTCGCGTCGGTGACGTGCTTGATAAGATCGTTGCTCATGGATGTCTCCGGATTGTAAGCAAAAAAAACGTTGCCCATCATAGCCGCCCTTCCCCCGTTCAGGAAGTCGCCTCTGATTGAGTCTTCCTATGATGGCGCATGAGTTTGCGCATAGCCCAACTCAGGGCGCAACAGGAGTCACGAAGGCAATCCCCGTGCGCAACGCCGCGTTGCGTACGTGTTCCTGCATGGTTTTCTGCGCCGACGCACTGGCCCGCCGGGCCAGGGCGCGCAGGATCTTGCGATGTTCCTGCCAGGTTTCCATGGCCCGCTCCGGCCGGATGAACGGTAGTTTCTGGCTTTCCAGAAACACCTCGGCACGGGCACTCAGGATGCTCACCATTGCCTGGTTGCCACTGGCCAACAGGATGCGCTGGTGGAACTCGAAGTCCAGCCGCGCGGCTGCTTCGAAGTCACCGGCCTTGAGCACCTTGCGCATCGCTTCGACGTTGTCTTCCAGGCTGTCCAGCTCATCGATCGTCAGCGTGACCGCCGCCAAACCCGCCGCAAACCCTTCCAGCGCATAGCGCAACTGGAAGATATCGAGCGGCGTGGCCTGGGCTGCAAAAGGCCAGGCAAAGCCCGGCGCATCCTCAACCGCCTGTACGAACACACCTTTGCCCGGCTGCACACTGACCACACCCAAGGCGCTCAAGGACGACAGCGCCTCGCGCAGCGACGCCCGGCTGACGCCCAACTGCACCGCCAGGTCGCGCTGGGACGGCAGTGCATCGCCCGGCCCGAAGCCTTGCTCCTTGATCAGTTTGCGGATGGCCTGCAGGGCCGCTTCCGGTACGGCTTGGGCGATGGAATTCATAAAAAACTCAAGATTTGCGTCAACAGAGCGGCTAGTTGTAAAGCTATTCAGGAGCCACGGCAAGCCACGCCCCAAAGGGGCTCGCGCAGTTTTACCGACGCTCGAAAAGGGTGCGAAAACCCGCACAGCTGTTCAGACCAGTAAGACCACCAAAGCTCAACAAACTCGCGCCTCGCAGACGGTCCGCGCAGTACTGGCATGGGCTGTGCACTGAGCAAATCCAGAAAATTCCTTCGCCCTTCTCGGAGAGTTGCCATGACCAAGCGCTACAGCGCCCTGCTCACTGCCCTGTTTGCCAGCCTGATGCTGAGCCAGGCACCCGCCCAGGCCAACGGTCTGGACGATATCGTCGCCCGTGGCACCCTCAAGGTCGCCGTGCCCCAGGACTTCCCACCGTTCGGCTCGGTCGGCCCCGACATGAAACCCCGCGGCCTGGACATCGACACCGCCAAACTGCTGGCCGACCAACTCAAGGTCAAGCTGGAGCTGACCCCGGTCAACAGCACCAACCGCATCCCGTTCCTCACCACCGGCAAGGTCGACCTGGTGATCTCCAGCCTGGGCAAGAACCCCGAGCGCGAAAAGGTCATCGACTTCTCCAAGGCCTACGCACCGTTCTACCTGGCCGTGTTCGGCCCGCCTGATGCCGCCATCAGCAGCACCGACGACCTCAAGGGCAAGACCATCAGCGTGACCCGTGGCGCCATCGAAGACATCGAGCTGACCGCCGTAGCACCGAAGGAAGCCATCATCAAGCGCTTCGAAGACAACAACTCCACCATCGCGGCCTACCTGGCCGGCCAGGTCGACCTGATCGCCAGCGGCAACGTGGTCATGGTGGCGATCAGCGAGCGCAGCCCGAAACGCGTGCCGGCGCTGAAAGTGAAGCTCAAGGACTCGCCGGTGTACGTGGGCGTGAACAAGAACGAGCCGGCGCTTCTGGAGAAGGTCAACCAGATCCTGGTCGCGGCCAAGGCTGATGGCAGCCTGGAAAAGAACGCGATGCAGTGGCTCAAAGAGCCATTGCCTGCTGATCTCTGAAGCGGAGCTGATTGATGGCCTATCAATTCGACTTTGTGCCGGTGCTGGCCAATACCGATCTGCTGTTGCGCGGCGCGCTGTTCACCCTTGAGCTGACGGCCATCGGCGCAATCCTGGGCGTCGCCCTGGGCACTGTCGGCGCCGTGGTGCGGGCGTGGAAGATCCAGCCCTTTGCCTGGTTCTTCGGGGTGTATGTCGAGTTGATCCGCAACACGCCGTTCCTGGTGCAGTTGTTCTTCATCTTCTTCGGCCTGCCCTCCCTGGGATTGAAAATCACCGAGTGGCAAGCAGCCGTATTGGCGATGGTGATCAACCTGGGGGCCTACTCCACGGAGATCATCCGCGCCGGCATCCAGGCCATCCCGCGCGGGCAACTGGAAGCCGCCGCCGCGCTGGCGATGACGCGTTTCGAAGCGTTTCGCCATGTGGTGCTGCTGCCGGCGCTGGGCAAGGTGTGGCCTGCCTTGAGCAGCCAGATCATCATCGTGATGCTCGGTTCGGCGGTGTGTTCGCAGATCGCCACCGAGGAGCTGAGCTTTGCCGCCAACTTTATCCAGTCACGCAATTTCCGCGCGTTCGAAACCTATGCCCTGACCACCCTGGTGTACCTGTGCATGGCGTTGATGATTCGCCAGTTGCTCAACTGGATCGGCCGCCGCTTTGTGATGAGGAACAGCCGATGAGTGATTTTTCCTTCTGGGACATCGTGCGCAACCTGCTTACGGGCCTGCAGTGGACGCTGTTGCTGTCGCTCGTGGCGTTTATCGGCGGCGGCCTGATCGGCTTGCTGGTGATGACCCTGCGCATCAGCCGCAAGGCATTCGCGCGCAATCTTGCACGTACCTATATCGAGCTGTTCCAGGGCACGCCGCTGCTGATGCAGCTGTTCCTGGTGTTCTTCGGCATCGCCCTGCTGGGGGTGGATATTTCACCCTGGCTGGCAGCGGCGATTGCCTTGACGTTGTTTACCAGCGCCTACCTCGCCGAAATCTGGCGCGGCTGCGTCGACTCCATCGCCCATGGCCAGTGGGAAGCATCGGCCAGCCTGGCGCTGAACCCGCTTGAACAACTGCGCTACGTGATCCTGCCACAAGCCCTGCGCATTGCCGTGGCGCCCACCGTTGGGTTCTCGGTGCAAGTGGTCAAAGGCACCGCCGTCACTTCAATTATCGGCTTTACCGAACTGACCAAGACCGGCGGCATGCTCGCCAACGCCACCTTCGAGCCCTTCATGGTCTACGGCCTGGTGGCCCTCGGTTACTTCCTGCTCTGCTACCCCTTGTCCCTCAGTGCGCGCTACCTGGAAAGGAGACTGCATGCCTCTGCTTAGAATTTCCGCCCTGCATAAGTATTACGGCGATCACCACGTCCTCAAGGGCATCGACCTGACCGTTGAAGAAGGCCAGGTCGTGGCAATCATCGGCCGCAGCGGCTCGGGCAAGTCCACCTTGCTGCGGACCCTCAATGGCCTGGAATCGATCAACGACGGCGTGATCGAGGTGGATGGCGAATACCTCGACGCCGCCCGTGCCGACCTGCGCAGCCTGCGGCAGAAAGTCGGCATGGTGTTCCAGCAGTTCAACCTGTTCCCGCACCTGACCGTGGGCGAAAACGTCATGCTCGCACCGCAAGTGGTGCAGAAAGTGCCCAAGGCCAAGGCCGCCCAATTGGCCAGGCAAATGCTGGAACGCGTGGGCCTGGGCGAGAAATTCGACGCGTTCCCCGATCGCCTGTCCGGCGGCCAGCAGCAACGTGTTGCCATCGCCCGCGCCCTGGCCATGTCGCCCAAGGTGCTGCTGTGCGATGAAATCACCTCGGCCCTGGACCCGGAACTGGTCAATGAAGTACTCAGCGTGGTGCGCCAACTGGCCAAGGACGGCATGACCTTGATCATGGTGACGCACGAAATGCGCTTCGCCCGGGAAGTGGGCGACAAGCTGGTGTTCATGCACCAAGGCAAAGTGCATGAAGTCGGCGATCCGAAGGTGCTGTTTGCCAACCCGCAGACTGCTGAGTTGGCGAACTTCATCGGCACTACCGAAGCGCACGCCTGACCGCCCAGCCATCGGGCACCATTTCGAAACGGCCTCCCCCCTCCAGCAGGGTTTTATCGCGCACGGCGGGGTGGGTGCCCGCTAGATAGGTATCGACCTGCACCTGAGCCGAAAAGACTCGACCGGCGATTGGCTGCCCGACCCTCAGTGGCACCAGCACACCGCCGGGGCGCAGCTGCCCGTCTCGTTCAGTGCGGTTGTGCATCGACACCAGTTCGACGGCCTGGCCATCCACCAATGCCTGTCGAAGGCTCAGATCAAAGCGCCCGTGATGGCCAAAACTGAAACCCTGCGCATCGGCTGGCGCACCGCGGAAACGCAGCGCAATCACCGCCGCCTCAGGGCAAACCACGCTGAGGTGCACCGTGCGTCTACCGATGGAAATACCGTGGGGTCCGGGCTGTGTGTCGACGCGCAACGGCCCGTAGTCGATCTGCGGCCGGCTCAATGACAGGTGGCATTCCGACGCCGAAACGTCAGCAATCATCAAGAGACCCACCAGTAATCCCACCCCGCCTGGAAAGCGTCCCGAGGCAAGGGCAGCCTTAACGACAGACCGCTGAGGAGGTTTCATACAGTTGGCCGTCATAGCTGTGCTCCGCCAGATCGAGTTGCAGTTTGCAGGGAGTCGCATTCGGCGACGACAAGGTCAGTACCTGGGAATGCTCAATATTGTTGAGGAAGATCATTCCGTCCCCCACCACCGTGGTCAGGAACGTGTTATCGGCGGCAAGCACCGACGTCCCCTTGGGCAACGGCTGCCCGCTTGGGTCGCTGACACGCACCAGCATCCGGCGAACCTTCGAGACCTCAAACTCGACCGTACTGAACGAGCCTCGCCCGACCTCCAGCATTTTCGTGCCATTATTGAGATCAACCTGGCGTGGCAAGCTTTTACCGTCCACCTCGACAAGGCTGCCCTGATAAGCGGGTAAGCCGGGAATCACGGCCATTCCCCAGCGGTCGGTCCAGACGGGCCCCTGAGGGGTACTGATGCGAGCCCCCGGAATATTCCCCACCGACGCCACACCGAAAGTGTCCTCGACACGGTAGGGAGACAGTGTGAGGCCTCGCTCGTGAGCAACCACGGCGCCTTGTAGCTGCCCGCTATAGATCGTGCTGGACGAGTCTCGATTGAGCCCCAGGCCGAGCTGGGTATAACGAGACGTCGCGTTGAGCGTTCCACCCACCGACTGATCGCTGGTACCTCTCAGGTCGCGCTCGCCCCTTAACTCGTAGTTCAGGGTGTCATTCACGCGCTCGCTGTAGGCTGTACCGATACCGGCATGACGCCCTTGGCGTCGAACCGTCGAGGTCACGGAGCGGTCACTGCCCAGTGGAACAGTGATCTGCAAGCGCATGCCCAAGCCATCATTTTTGTCTCTGGAGTCGCCTGACGCACCTACCTGGGAGTCAATGCTCACGGCAACATTGGCGTGCCTGAAGTTTTTGTTCCACGCGCCGTAGATATGCTGGGAAGTACGATTGTCGAAATGAGCCGAACGGGAATAACCGACAGCGAAGCCACCCAATTGAGGGTCTGACCAACTGAAGCCTGCCGTGTACTGGTGCCTGGCGCGCGCCCCCTGTACCTCGCCAGGCTCGCCGCCAACAGCTTCGAGCACATCCCGGTAACCCGAGGTCTGGCGAGTGGCGCTCAAGTTCATCTGGACGTTGCCCGGCAGCGTACTGCCAAACGAAACGCCGCTACGCGAACCGCGTACCTTTTGCTTACGGTCATGGGAAAGGTTATTGCGCAATCCCAGTGAAAACCGCTGGTCAAAGCTGCTGTCCAACGCCAGGCCCACCGAGTGGTAGTTGTCCGTGCCCTGAACTCCCGAACTGAGGGCCGCGTCCTCCCCTAACGCCCACGTTCCGCTGGCCATCGCCAACAGAGGCTCGGCGGCGCCCCTTCGATCCACATCACGCACCTTCCCTATTGCAGCGGTATATCCCGATTTAATCGGAACCGATCCACGGAACGAGGCGGCCGGCACGATAAAACTGTGTTGCCCCCCCTTGATTTCGATAACCCTGACGTCGAGGTCGCTGGTGCCATTGAGCAGTGGCAAATTGCGCAAGGTGAACGGTCCTTCCGGGACGAGAGTGGTATAAATCAATGCGCCGGACTGCCGGACTTCCACCCGCGACTGACTCCGCGCCCGCCCTTCAACCAAAACGCCATTGCTGCTGGTGCGGTTTTCCATTCCGTCAGGAAACAGCTGTGCACCGATCAGTTGAACACCACCGAACACGGGGCTATCAGCCGATATCTGGCCTGCCTGAAATGTCGAAGCCAAGGGAGCGATATCGCGCTGCGCGTATGCATACAGATGCTCAGTCGCCGAACGCTCATCGTTGGAGAGATAGAGCTGACGACTGCGGACGATCCAATCGCCCACGTTGAAACCCATTTCCGTTGAAGCGGATAAAAAGCGCCCTCGATCCCCCCGCGAGTGGGCATTGACGCCTTGGACATCGTAGTTGACCAGCGCCGCTGCACCTCCCCGGGCGTAATGACCAGTGCTTTGTTGCATGTCGCGCAGCGCCTGGGTCGGGACGACCAGCACAACCTCCTCACGCCCTGGGCGCAAGGTCACTACCGTTTTCGGATACTCGGCAATAAAGTCATGACAGGCCTGGGCGGCAGAGACTTGCTTATCGATCACCGTGGCGGGAATCTGCAGTCCCGCCCGATCCAATAGCCCACGGTTGAAACACAGCGCGCCTTCATGGTTAAACCGCGCGTCAGTCAACCCGATGGGATTACCGTTGACCGTCAAATCGACGACGCGCGTGCCCTCGCTGAACCGAGGGGCTTGCTGAAAGTAGCGCGCAACTGAAGGGTCGATACCACGCGCCTGCAAGGTGGCAAGGTCAAATCCGAGCACCGCCGCCGGCGCGGCGTAAACGTCAGCGGCCATTCCCGACACCACCGCCGCCCAAACCGAAAGGCTGATTCCGCTTCGCCTGAAAGTCTCCTCAGGTTTTATTGGCGCCCGGGATGGCTGCCCACGTACGGCGCTACAAAACCTGCTGGCTTTTTTTCCCATGGCAGGTCACGGCTGATTCGCTACGAGCAAAGCCTCGTAGCTATCGACGGAAAACCCATAGAGCGTGGCCGGCATAAGGGTGACCGACGTGGCGGCAGAACGTTTTTCCACGGCAACGCTGAGGGTTTCGCCCGGCAAGATATAGGTACGCGGCAAAAGCGCATTCACCTTCTGCGGGTTCAAGACCACCTCAGCCGCCAGGCGCACCACATAGGGGCTGTTGTTGCGTGCGCTCAAGGTATTGCCGTGAAGGCTCCAGGTCAGCAGCTCCCACGGTGCATGATGTTGAGGTAAACCTTTGGGGTGGAGAATGAGCGGCAGGTTTTGCCGTAGGCTGATACCAATTGTCGCGCCCGAGCCGGGTTGGGCCTGGGGAATACCTTCAAACGTAATGCGCTTCAAACGTTGGGTTTTGAGAGGCTCCTTATTGATTGCCATAACCCTGACCATTTGCCGCTCACCGCTATCGACACGCGCAACGGGCTGAGTAATGACGGCTAAAGGCTCCGGGTCTTCCGGTATATCTTCGATAACTGAATGAAGCAAGGCAGGACTTGGGTCCGTATTGGTGACATTGATGCTGACTTCACCATCCGCCTCATTGAGAATGACAACTGTTGTTTCCGGCTCCATGCCGTCTGCATACGCGGCACGGCAGAAAACAAAACCCAGACACAAACAACCGGCCAGAATAGATTTTTTTCTTGTAGAAACAAGCATCAACACTTCCTTCACAGCAATAACGAAACACGCCGAATCAGGTTGGCTGCCGCCAAAGAGACTGCAAGCCGACCTGAATCGCCTGGAAGCTTTTAGAGATAGACCAATTCCAGGGTTGTATGGCCATCAAGTTTTATTTCGTTATTCATGCTCAGCGCAGATGTTTTATTGATCACTGGCTGGACATTCAAATTCCCCGAGACGACGGTTATTTTAATCGGCGAATAGCTGGCGCTCGTACGCCAACTTCCAACCTTGGCTGACTGCCCCAAGACAGGATCGGTGATCCCCCAACTCGCGCCATTATTATTAGACCGCGCAACCAGTACAGCTTTACCATCGGCAATGTTGTTTTCCATGAAAACCACGTAGCCGCCGATTTTTTCATTCTTCGAGGTAAACCCAAGACCATAATTGAAATCATCGTTATAAGTAATATTATACTGACTCACCATCATGCCGCGCACCTTGCTGGACGCGCGGTTATCCTGTGTCTTAATACCAACAAACGTGGGCGATGCACACCTGACGGTGTAAGGCGTCCCCTTTTTAGCCAGTTTGGTGTAGTTAGTAGCACTCAGTGACCTAGGATCAATCCGACCGTAATCTATCGTTGAATTAACAATAGTAAAACTGCAACTGGCAGGCGCAATGGAGCCTCTCACTCGTAAGTCCGCGGCTTGCGCACTCAAACCCAACATAGCGAGAAACATGCCTGATAACGAAATAATCTTCTTCATAGCAATCATCGACAATAGCCAAAGAGACACGTGCTGATTGACACTTCATAGTCAGCACGCCATGGATACCTATGTGGAGAAATCTAGAGGTAGCGCAACTCCAGGGTGAAATGGCCGTCCAGGTTGATCTGGTTGCTCATATCAAGTTCGGACGTCTTGTTGATGACGGCTTGAACTTCAACATTGCCGGAAACAGAATTAACCAATATAGGCGCATACACATTCCCCGCACGCCAACTGGCTATATTGGCAGTGTGGCCTACTGCCTGGGTACTGTTTGGTTCCCATCGTACGCCGTTATTTTCCGAGCTAACAATCCCTACCGATTTGCCGTCAGCTACAGAATTTCGAAGGTGCACTACATAACCTCCGATTTTTTGCCCCCTGGAAGTGGCCCCCAGACCAAAATTGTAGAGATCCTTGTAGTTCCCGCCAAACTGCCCCAGCATCATGCCTGGTATTCTCGAGCCAGCTCGATTATCAACGCTCCTGATACCCACTTTTATTTTAGACTGACCACTGCACCTCACCGTATAGGGAACACTCTTCTTATCCAGCTTGGTATAACTTGTCGGACTCAGGCTGCTCGGGTGAATAGTTCCATAGTCAATGACCGAGCGGGTGAGTGTAAAACTGCAACTGGCTGGAGCGATCGCGCCTTTTACACGTACATCGGCAGCCTGGACAGTCAGGCTCGCAACGACGAGGCATAGACCCGCCACTACTGGGTAATTCTTCTTCATCTAACGTTCATCCATAGTAATGACCATAGGCTGGCCAGTTATTGAATGATCAGAACACCTCCCCTGCGTCACGCCTGGTGCGCATATGAATATCTCGTCCTTGAAGCTCCGACCTATAAACACCACCCGGGACAGGTGCCGAACGTGAGTATTCATATTCCAAGAGAATAATAAAACCGGAAAAAATGACACCTCATGTAAGAGTGATCCCTATCTCCACTCTAAAAAACAACCCCATGTATACGAACAGGGAAACAGCAAGTTAGGACAAACATAAAACGGCGTAAGACTTATCGACAAACTCAATAAAACCAAGAATAGCCAGTACAAAACCCAGTGCTTTCTGGCTTTGTAATACATCATTTGTGGGCCGGTCCTACGCGCCACGCAGAAAGCACTTATAGGTATACGAGGAAAAATCCTCTGTTACTACGCGTTGGCTCCAGCGATCGATCGTGGCACGATGGCAAGGTTATCGACCGAGACCCCCAAACCATGCCGCAATCCCAAGCCAAGAATCTGTCCCTGATCGCCGCCATCGACCTGGGCTCCAACAGCTTTCACATGGTCGTGGCCAAGGCCCAGAACGGCGAAATCCGCATCCTTGAGCGGCTCGGAGAGAAAGTGCAACTGGCTGCCGGGATCGACGATGAGCGCCAGCTCAATGAAGAATCCATGCAACGCGGGCTCGACTGCCTCAAGCGTTTTGCACAGCTGATCAACGGCATGCCCCTGGGCGCCGTGCGAATCGTCGGCACCAACGCCCTGCGCGAAGCCCGTAACCGGGGCGAATTCATCCGTCGCGCCGAGGAAATCCTCGGCCACCCCGTAGAAGTCATCTCCGGCCGCGAAGAAGCACGCCTGATCTACCTCGGCGTGTCCCATACACTCGCAGATACCCCCGGCAAGCGCCTGGTGGCGGACATCGGCGGTGGCAGTACCGAGTTCATCATCGGCCAGCGCTTCGAACCGCTGCTGCGTGAAAGCCTGCAGATGGGCTGTGTCAGCTATACCCAACGCTATTTCAAGGACGGCAAGATCACACCGGCGCGCTACGCCCAGGCCTATACGGCAGCGCGTTTGGAGATCATGAGCATCGAGCACGCCTTGCACCGCCTGACCTGGGATGAAGCCATCGGCTCGTCCGGCACCATCCGTGCCATCGGCCTGGCGCTCAAGGCCGGCGGCCATGGCACCGGCGAGGTCAACGCCGAAGGCCTGGCGTGGCTCAAGCGCAAGCTGTTCAAGCTGGGGGATGCCGAGAAGATCGACTTCGACGGCATCAAGCCGGACCGTCGCACCATCTTCCCGGCCGGCCTGGCGATTCTCGAGGCGATCTTCGACGCCCTCGAACTGCAACGCATGGACCACTGTGACGGCGCCCTGCGCGAAGGTGTGCTGTATGACCTGCTGGGCCGCCATCACCACGAGGACGTGCGTGAACGCACGCTCACCTCGCTGATGGAGCGTTATCACGTCGACCAGGAGCAGGCAGCCCGCGTAGAGCGTAAAGCACTGCATGCGTTCGATCAGGTCGCCGAGGACTGGGACCTGGAAGACGGCGTATGGCGCGAACTGCTCGGCTGGGCGGCCAAGGTGCATGAAGTGGGCCTGGATATCGCCCACTACCACTACCACAAGCACGGCGCCTACCTGATCGAGCACTCCGACCTGGCGGGTTTCTCCCGGGAAGACCAGCAGATGCTCGCACTGCTGGTGCGCGGCCATCGTCGCAATATTCCCAAGGACAAGTTTGCCGAGTTCGGCGATGAAGGCATCAAGCTGATCCGCCTGTGCGTGCTGCTGCGCTTCGCGATCCTGTTCCACCACATTCGTGGCACCCAGCAGATGCCCCAGGTGACCCTGCGCGCCAATGGCGACAGCCTGGATGTCGTGTTCCCCAAAGGCTGGCTGGATGAGAACCAGCTGACCCAGGCGGACTTCGCCCAGGAAGCGGAGTGGCTGACGCGGGTGGGGTTCAGCCTGAACCTGCGCTAACCCGATCTCATGAACACTGCAAAAACAAATGTGGGACGGGGCTTGCTCCCGATTACGGTGTGTCAGTCGCGAATACTTTGACTGAACCACCGCAATCGGGAGCAAGCCCCCTCCCACATTTTCAGAGCGTGTTGTCTATTAGTTCACCGACAGAATCGGGCTACCCAACTTCTCCAGCAACGTCGCCTGGGCACTGCGCGGGTTCTGGTTGCCGGTCGGCGTGTTACGCACGTAACGGCCATCCGACTGCAGGCTCCAGCTGTGGGTGTTATCGGTGAGGTAGCTTTCCAGCTCCTTCTTGACCCGCATGATCAGCTTCTTGCCCTCGACCGGGAAGCAGGTCTCCACACGCTTGTCGAGGTTGCGCTCCATCCAGTCGGCACTGGAGAGGAACATCTGCTCCTCGCCGCCGTTAAGGAAGTAGAACACCCGCGTGTGTTCCAGGAAGCGGCCGATGATCGAGCGCACATGGATGTTATGCGACACGCCGACAATGCCCGGACGCAGGCAGCACATGCCGCGCACCACCAGGTCGATACGCACGCCGGACTGGCTGGCCTTGTACAGCGCGCGAATGATCTTCGGATCGGTCAGAGAGTTGAACTTGGCGATGATGTGCGCCGGTTTGCCCTCGAGGGCGAACTGGGTCTCGCGGGCAATCATGTCGAGCATGCCCTTCTTGAGGGTGAACGGCGCGTGCAGCAGCTTCTTCATGCGCAAGGTCTTGCCCATGCCGATCAATTGGCTGAACAACTTGCCGACGTCTTCACACAAGGCGTCGTCGGAAGTCAGCAAGCTGTAGTCGGTATAGAGCTTGGCGTTGCCGGCGTGGTAGTTGCCGGTACCCAGGTGGGCGTAACGCACGATCTCACCGGCTTCGCGGCGCAGGATCAGCATCATCTTGGCGTGGGTCTTGAAGCCAACCACGCCGTAGATCACTACCGCGCCGGCCGCTTGCAGGCGGCTGGCCAGTTGCAGGTTGGACTCTTCGTCAAAGCGTGCGCGCAACTCGATCACCGCAGTGACTTCCTTGCCGTTGCGCGCAGCGTCTACCAGCGCGTCGACGATTTCCGAGTTGGCACCGGAACGGTACAGGGTCTGGCGCACGGCCAATACGTGCGGGTCCTTGGCGGCCTGGCGCAGCAGATCGACCACCGGGGTGAAGGACTCGAACGGGTGCAGCAGCAGGATGTCCTGCTTGCTCACCACGCTGAAGATGTTCTCGCTGTTTTGCAGCAGTTTCGGGATCTGCGGGGTGAACGGGGTGTATTGCAGCTCCGGATGGCTGTCCAGGCCGGTGATGCTGAACAGGCGCGTGAGGTTCACCGGGCCATTGACCTGGTACAGCTCGGTCTCGCCCAGGTTGAACTGCTTGAGCAGGTAGTCCGACAGATGTTTCGGGCAGGTGTCGGCCACTTCCAGGCGCACCGCATCCCCGTAGCGCCGCGAGAACAGCTCGCCGCGCAGGGCACGGGCCAAGTCTTCGACGTCTTCGGAATCCAGCGCCAGGTCGGCGTTACGGGTCAGGCGGAACTGGTAGCAGCCCTTGACCTTCATGCCTTGGAACAGGTCATCGGCGTGGGCATGGATCATCGACGACAGGAATACATAGTTGTCGCCAGCGCCCCCCACCTCTTCGGGTACCTTGATAATCCGTGGCAGCAAGCGTGGCGCCGGGATGATCGCCAGGCCCGAATCGCGACCGAAGGCGTCGATCCCTTCCAGCTCGACGATGAAGTTCAGGCTCTTGTTCACCAGCAGCGGGAACGGGTGCGTCGGGTCCAGGCCGATCGGCGTGATGATCGGCGCGATTTCGTCGCGGAAGTAGCGGCGCACCCAGGTCTTGATCTTGGTAGTCCAGTGGCGGCGACGGATGAAGCGAACCTGATGTTTTTCCAGCTCCGGCAGCAGGATGTCATTGAGGATCGCGTACTGGCGATCCACATGACCGTGCACCAGCTCGCTGATGCGCGCCAGCGCCTGGTGCGGCTGCAGGCCGTCCGCGCCAGCTTGTTCACGGGCGAAGGTGATCTGTTTCTTGAGGCCGGCGACGCGGATCTCGAAGAACTCATCCAGGTTGCTGGAGAAAATCAGCAGGAATTTCAGGCGTTCCAGCAACGGGTAGGACTCATCCAGTGCCTGTTCAAGCACGCGGATGTTGAATTGCAGTTGTGACAGCTCGCGGTGGATGTACAGGCTGCTGTCATCCAGGTTGGTCACCACGGCGGCCACCGGGGCCGGGGCTGGCGCTTCGGCTACCACCACAGGCGCGGCCGGCTCGTGCTCCGGCGGGGTCTCGGTGACTTGTTCCACCACCGGGTGAGCGTCTTTTACGGCAACTTCGGAAAGTCCTTCGGTATTCATCGAATGTTCCTGTGAGGGCTATTGTTGCTCTCTAAGCAATTGGGCGGCGCGGGCGGCGAAATAGGTCAGGATGCCATCAGCCCCGGCACGTTTAAAGGCCGTCAAGGATTCTAGGATTACCCCTTCACTCAACCAGCCATTTTGGATTGCAGCCAAGTGCATGGCGTATTCGCCACTGACCTGATACACAAAGGTCGGCACTTTGAATTCCTCTTTGACCCGGTAAAGGATGTCCAGGTACGGCATCCCCGGCTTGACCATCACCATGTCGGCGCCTTCGGCCAAATCCGCCGCCACTTCGTGCAAGGCTTCATGGCTGTTGGCCGGGTCCATCTGGTACGAAGCCTTGTTGGCCTTGCCCAGGTTCAGCGCCGAGCCCACCGCATCGCGAAACGGGCCGTAGTAGGCGCTGGCGTACTTGGCCGAGTAGGCCATGATCCGTACATTGACGTGGCCGGCCAGTTCCAGGGCTTCGCGAATCGCCTGGATGCGGCCGTCCATCATGTCCGACGGCGCAACCACCTGAGCGCCTGCTGCCGCATGGGACAACGCCTGCTTGACCAGCGCATCGACGGTAATGTCGTTCTGAACATAGCCGTCTTCGTCAAGAATGCCATCCTGCCCGTGGGTAGTGAACGGGTCCAACGCCACGTCGGTGATCACCCCCAGCTCCGGGAAACGCTCGCGCAGGGCGCGGGTGGCGCGCTGGGCGATACCGTCCGGGTTCCAGGCTTCGGCAGCATCAAGGGACTTGAGTTCAGACGGCGTGACCGGAAACAACGCCAACGCCGGAATCCCCAGGTCGACCCAGCCCGCCGCCTCTTCAAGCAGCAGATCAATGGTCAGACGCTCTACACCCGGCATCGACGATACCGCTTCCCGGCGATTTTCACCGTCGAGTAAAAACACCGGCAGGATCAGATCATCCGTCGTCAGTACGTTTTCACGAACCAGGCGGCGAGAAAAATCATCACGGCGATTACGGCGCAGGCGGGTAGCAGGGAACAGGCGATTGGCAGGGGTAAAGCTCACGACAGACTCCTGAGCCCGGGTTCACGGGCGAGCGTTGCAGTTATAAGCGGGCATTATGACGAAGGTATGACAGTTGTGCTTAACGATGCGACCTGTAGTCGCATTCGTCGGTTAATGTAGGAATTGTTCACTTCGTGACACATCTCGATACTTTCATGAATGTTCACGAAGGCGTAGGCTGCGCGTTCATTTCGCCAGCACCCAGACCATGCTTCAACAATTTCTGCATGACTTCGGCTACTTTGCCCTCTTCCTAGGCACGTTCTTCGAAGGCGAAACCATCCTGGTTCTCGCAGGCTTCCTGGCGTTCCGTGGGTACATGGATATCAACCTGGTGGTGGTCGTTGCCTTCTTCGGCAGCTACGCCGGCGACCAGCTTTGGTATTACATGGGGCGCAAGCACGGCCGCAAACTGTTGGCGCGCAAGCCGCGCTGGCAATTGATGGGCGACAAGGCCCTGGAACATATCCGCAGGCACCCGGATATCTGGGTGCTGAGCTTCCGCTTTGTCTACGGCTTACGCACGGTAATGCCCGTTGCGATCGGCCTGTCAGGCTACCCGCCACTGCGCTACCTGATCCTCAACGGTATTGGTGCTGCAATCTGGGCGGCGGCCCTGGGCGCGGCGGCCTATCACTTCGGCGCGGTGCTGGAAGGCATGCTGGGCAGCGTCAAGAAATACGAGCTGTGGGTGCTGGGCGCCTTGCTGCTGCTGGGCTTTGGCCTGTGGCTGCGCCGCCGCTTCAAGAATGCCCGTATCGCCCGCCAGGCCTGTGCCGATGCCAAGGCGCGGCTCGCCGCCGCCGAGCCCGTCCCGGTAGAAGCGCCTAAGACACCAGTCGAGTAAGCCGGCCCCTGCAACAGTAGAGGCCAATCACGCTGAGCAGGCTGTAGCTCACCAGGCCCAGCCAGCCCAGGTTGCTGGCCGGCCACAGCCCGACCACCGGCGCCAGCCACACCAACGGCACATTCAGCGCCAGGCGTGTCAGCTCTGCCTTTAACGCCCACGGGCGATTCTCCAGGGCCACCCCCAGGGTAAACAATCCAAGCGCCATCGCCCCCCAGCCGACAACCAGCGCTGCACTGGGCAGGCCCTCGCCGACATTCATCAAATAGCTGCCAAACCCCACATACGCCGCGAACTGCAGGGCAATGTAGACCTGTTGGCGCGCGTCCAGCGGCACGTCGAATTTGCGGAACTGGCTCAAATCCGTCTTGGCCACGGGGTATTTGGCCTTCACGTCCGCCGGGCGCCAACCGGTGCGCATGAACCAGATGCGCAGCTTGTCCCACTTACTTTCGGTACGCCGCGCATCACGCCAAAGCTGTGCATAAAACTGCAGGTTGGCCCATAACGGATTCCAGCTGGCCAAGGGTGTGGTCACGCCGAAGATCACCGGCTCGTTGTCGTCTTCTTCCTGGAAGGTGCCGAACAGCCGGTCCCAAAGAATGAACACACCGCCATAGTTGCGATCCATGTAGAGAGCGTTCTGTGCATGATGGGCCCGATGATTGGAGGGCGTGACGAAAAACCACTCGAACCAGCCAAGCTTGGGCACGTGCCGGGTATGCACCCAGAATTGATACAGGAGGTTGAGGGACGCCACGCTGATAAACACCACCAGCGGCACGCCAAGCACGGCCAGGGGCAGGTAGAAGATCCAGCTCAGCAGGAAGCCGGTGCTGGTCTGGCGCAGGGCGGTGCTGAGGTTGTAGTCCTCGCTCTGGTGATGCACCGAGTGCGCGGCCCACAGGATGTTGCGCTCGTGCCCCATCCGGTGCAGCCAGTAGTAGCAGAAGTCGTAGAACACAAAGGCGAACACCCAGGTCCAGGCGCTGTGGGCAGGCAGTTCGATCAACGCCAGGTGCTTGAGGGCGAACGCGTAGGTCAGCAGCCCCACCCCCTTGGTCAACAGCCCGGTGGTGGTGGACAGCACGCCGGTGCTGAGGCTGTTGATGGCGTCCGCCACCCGGTAGTTACGCTGGCCACGCCAGCGGTCGGCGAGCAGCTCCACCACAATCAAGGCAATGAAAAACGGTACCGCGTAAGGCACGAAGTCCATGGTCTGGTCCGGTCTATTTTTGTTACATCAAGATTAGGTGCAGCGGCGCGAGATCCCATTGGCAACAGGTGACAAATTAGTAGACATTTAACGCCAAGACTCCAGGAGAAATGCCCATGAGCAAAAAGATTGCAGTGATCCTTTCCGGCTGCGGCGTGTACGACGGCGCAGAGATCCACGAAAGCGTGATCACCCTGCTGCGCCTGGATCAGCGCGGTGCTCAGGTCCAGTGTTTTGCACCCGATATCGCCCAGTTGCATGTGATCAACCACCTGACCGGCGAGGAGATGCCCGAGTCGCGCAATGTGCTGGTGGAGTCGGCCCGCATTGCCCGGGGCGAGATCAAGGATATTCGAGACGCCAACGCCGACGAGTTCGATGCGCTGATCGTACCCGGTGGGTTCGGTGCGGCGAAGAACCTGTCGAACTTTGCCGTCGAGGGCGCGGGTTGCAGCGTCAACCCGCAAGTGCTGGAACTGGCCGAAGCCTTTGCCGAAGCGGGCAAGCCGGTGGGGCTGATCTGCATCTCGCCGGCCCTGGCCGCGAAGATCTACGGCCCGGGCGTGACCTGCACCATCGGCAATGACACCGACACTGCCGCAGCCCTGGACAAGATGGGCGCCACCCACCAGGAATGCAGCGTGGAAGACATTGTCGAGGACACCGCACGCAAGTTGGTCAGTACGCCCGCCTATATGCTCGGCAAGAGCATCAGTGAAGTGGCCTCAGGCATCAACAAGCTGGTGGACCGGGTGCTGGAGCTGACCCACGAGAACGATTAGTGGGGATGCCGGGCTCCCTCTCCAACGGATCAGGACTGGCGCATTAACCGCGTCAGTATCCTGTCGAGTGAGTTGGCAAACGCCTGCTTGTCCTTCTCCCCATGGGGCGGCGGTCCACCGCCCATCTGGCCCTGCTCGCGCAGGTCGGCAAACAGGTTGCGCACCGCCAATCGCTCACTCATGTTCGCCGGGCTGAACTCCTTGCCCCGAGGGTCGAGGGCCGTGACGCCCTTCTTCACCAGGCGGTCGGCCAGGGGCACATCGCTGCAGATCACCAGTTCGCCGGGCACTGCGTGCTCCACCAGATAGTCATCTGCTGCGTCCGGACCGCTGGGCACCACGATCAACTTCACGCACGAGAAGCTCGGCTTGATCTGGCTTTGGCCGGCCACCAGGACGACCTCGAACTGGCGCTTGAGGGCGAACTTCACCACCTGGTCCTTGGCGGCCCGGGGGCAGGCGTCTGCATCGATCCATACGCGCATGTTATGCCGCCACTCGCTGCTTTTCTGCCAGCCGGCTGCGGCCGTAGAGCACCACAATGGCCAGGATCGCCACGGCCTGTGCGCTCAACGAGTACGCATCGGCGTGGATGCCCAGCCAGTCGAAGTCAAAGAACGCCACCGGCCGCGTGCCGAAGATGCCGGCTTCCTGCAACGCCTTGACGCCATGCCCGGCGAACACCACCGACAACGCGCACAGCAGCCCCGCATTGATGCCGAAAAACAGCGCCAGCGGCAGTTTCGCCGAACCGCGCAGGATCACCCAGGCCAGGCCCACCAGCAGCACCAACGCCGTGGCACCACCCGCCAGCACCGCGTTGTGCCCGGCCGGGCCCGCTTGCAGCCACAGGGTTTCGTAGAACAGGATCACTTCGAACAGCTCGCGGTAGACCGAGAAGAACGCCAATATCGCAAAACCGAAACGCCCACCGCCGCCCACCAGGCTGCTCTTGATGTAGTCCTGCCACGCTGCGGCATGGCGGCGGTCGTGCATCCATACGCCAAGCCACAGCACCATCACACTGGCGAACAGCGCCGTGCAGCCTTCGAGCAATTCGCGCTGGGCGCCGCTGACGTCAATCACATACGCCGCCAACGCCCAGGTGGCCAAGCCGGCCAAGAGCGCCAGGCCCCAGCCGACGTTGACGCTGCGCACCGCCGATTGCTGGCCGGTGTTGCGCAGGAATGCCAGGATCGCCGCCAGCACCAGGATCGCTTCCAGGCCTTCACGCAGCAGGATCAGCAGACCGGAAATGTAGCTCAACGACCAGCTCAAGCCATCGCTGCCCAGCAAGCCTGCGGACTCCGTGAGCTTGCCCTTGGCCACGTCCAGGCGCTGCTGCACCTGCTCGATCGGCAGACCGTCCTGTAACGACTGCCGGTAAGCCATCAGGGCCTTCTCGGTGTCCTTACGCACGTTGGCATCGACGTTATCCAGTGAGCTTTCCACCAGCTCAAAGCCTTCCAGGTACGCCGCCACCGACAAGTCATAGGCTTGCTCGTGGTCACCGCTACGGAACGCCGCGAGGCTCTTGTCCAGGGTGCTCGCGGTGTAATTGAGCAACTGCGCCGGGCCACGCTTGACCTGCGGCGGTTGCGCACGCTGGGCGCGGAAGGTCGCGGCAGCGGTTGGGCCGTTTGCGGCCAGCACTTCATTAGGCGTCTGGCGGGCCAGGTCGGCGAGGTTGAAGGGCTGCTCGCTTTTCGCCGCAGCCGGGTCGGCGGTGAAGCCGGCGATGTAGGTGGCCAGGTCCCAACGCTGGCGGTCGTCCAGTTGGTCGGCGAAGGACGGCATGTCAGTGCCTTCGACACCCAGGCCCAGGGTGTTGTAGATCGCGTAGAGGCTCAGGCGATCCAGGCGCGCAGCATCCGTCAAGTTGGCCGGAGGCGGCGTCATCCCCACGCCGGCCGGACCATCGCCGGCACCGGCAGTGCCGTGGCACACCGAACAGTGCTGGGCGTAGAGCGGTGCGCCGCGCGTCGGGTCGGGCGTGATGGCCGGGGCTTGGCTGACTTCATACGCGACTGCCAGCTTGGCGCCCAACTGGCGGGCCTGGCGAGCGACGGTCGCGCCGTCTGCATGAGCGGTGACAGCCGCCAGCAGTTCCTCGACCCCCTTTACCAGTTCCGCGCGCTCGGGCTTTTGCGGCAAATCCGCCACCAACCCCTGCAAGACCCCAAGAAACTCCACCTGCTCGCGGTATTCCGAATCATCCACCACCTTGCCCGCCTCTACCGTCGGTGGGTAGTCGGCGCCAATGTAGTCCAGCAGATGCAGGGCTTGTGGAGCGCCCTCGGCAGTCGCGGCCAGCAGGTTGAAGCTGCACGACATCAATGCCGGCAACAGCAGCCAGGCGAGAAAACGGAAGGGCGCAATCATGAATGAATCTCAAGTGGAAATACGAAGTAACACATTGTTAAGCGTTAAAGGGTTTGACTCAAGGCGTTAGTGATTTGTCGTGTGGGCGGACGGGGCATTTTGGAGATGGGTTACTGGCATCGCTGTCAGCTCAATCGAGGCAAAAAGCCATTGTTTTGCCAGTAACGATGCTTATAATGCCGCGCCCTGTTAGTGCGAAAGGGAATTTCGTTCCTCGGTTTTATGAGGAATAACCATATTGGTTGACTACTTTCAGGGAAGAAGTGACATGGTTTTTCGCGCCTTACCTCCGCTCGCGCTCGCGGCAGTCACTTTGCTCAGCGGCTGTTCAATGTTCCGCAGCTACGACGCCGAGCTGCAAGCCACCAACCAGCAACTCGCCACCGGCAATGTCGACGCCGCCCTGACCCTGCTGGAAAAGAACAACACCGGCGAAGACAAAGACCTGCTGTATTTCTTCGAAAAGGGCGAGTTGCTGCGGGCCAAGGGCGACCTGACCGGCAGCCAGACCGCCTGGCGCAGCGCCGACCTGCAAGTCTACAAGTGGGAAGAGTCGGTCAAGTTCGACAGCGCAAAATACCTGTCCCAGTTCGGCAGCTTCCTGGCCAATGACAAGGTGCGTCGCTACGAAGGCTATGACTACGAAAAAGTCATGCTGACCACGCAGATGGCCCTGAACCTGCTGGCCTTGAACGACTTCGACGGCGCACGCACCGAAATCAAGAAGACCCACGAACGCGAAGCGGTGATCGCCGACCTGCGCGACAAGGAATACCTCAAGCGCGAAGACGAAGCCGAGCAACAGGGCGTGACCACCCAGATCAAGGACCTGCACGGCTACCCGGTGCAAGCCCTCGACGCGCCGGAGGTGGTCGGCCTGAAGAACAGCTACCAGAGTGCGTTCAGCCATTACCTGGCCGGCTTCGTCTACGAAGCCCTGGGCGAAAAAGACCTGGCCGCCCCCGGTTATCGCAAGGCCATCGAGCTGCGCCCTAACACGCCACTGCTGGAAAAAGCGCTGCTCGACCTGGACAAATCCAAGGTCGGCAGCGATGAAACCGACGTGCTGATCGTGGTGCAGAGCGGCCTCGCACCCGCCCGCGACTCGATCCGCCTGCCGCTGCCGATCCCGATCAATGGCAACCTGGTGATCACCCCGCTGTCGTTCCCGGTGATCAAGGCCGACACCTCCACGGCGACCGTTGCCCAGATCGGTGTCGACGGCCAGCAACAGAACCTCACGGCGCTCAACAGCACCACGGCCATGTCCCGCCGCGCCCTGCGTGATGACATGCCAGGCATCATCCTGCGCACTACCGTGCGTGCGGTAAGCCGTGGTGTGGCGCAGAACAACCTGAACAAGACCAACCCCATGGCAGGCCTGGTACTGGGTATCGCCTCGGCCGTGACCGAAGGCGCCGACACCCGCACCTGGCGCACCCTGCCGGACATGACCCAAGTCACGCGCCTGCGCCTCAAGCGTGGTGAACACCAGGTCAGCCTGCCCAACGCCCTGGGTGGCACGCTGGTAACGATCAAGACCGACCAGCGCTACCAGGTGATCACCCTGCGCGTGGTCGGCAACCAAGTGTTCGCCGGTGGCCTCGCCGCCCATGTGCTGCCCGGCACGACAACCCAGGCCATCGCCCTCAAACAACCTTAAGGAGCACCCTATGCGTCACTTTATCCTCGGCGCACTGGCGCTGGTCCTGCTTGCCGGCTGCGCCACCCCGCCACCACCGGAACCTGGCAGCGCCGCGAGCAAGATCGTGGTGATGGGCAAGTTCAAGGGCATCGCGGTCGGCGCCATTCGTGTGGCCCGCGAGAACGGCTTCCTCACCACCAAGGTGCAATTGAGCAACATCACCAGCAGTAACCAGATGATGTATTACCGCTTCGCCTGGCTGGGCGCCGATGGTTTCCCGGTGGGCGATGAAGAGACCTGGAAAGTGCTGAACCTGTACGCCAACCAGGCGACCTTCCTGCCCGCCATTGCCAATGTGCCCCAGGCTGCGGACTTCCGCCTTGAAGTCAAAACCCCTTGAACCGTTCATTCATTTTGCTGCCGAGAGATTTCCCCATGCTTGCACGCTTCTCGATTCTCGCCGTGGTTGCCGTCCTGGCCAGCGGCTGCGCGAATACCTCCCCGGTACTGGGTGGTAAAAACATCAGCTACGGCGACACCAAGGCCGTGGAGCTGGTGACCAACGAGTTCGGCTCCACCGACCTGCAGATGATCGCCGAAAGCATGACCCGCTCCCTCGCCCAGTCCGGCATCCTGCAAGGCCGCCCGGTGGTGCAGGTGTATGACGTGAAGAACAAGACCAGCGAGTACATCGACACCCGTGAGATCACCACGTCGATCAAGACCCAGCTGATGAAGACCGGCACCGCACGCTTCGCCAGTGACAACACCGACATGCAAAGCCAGGTCGACCAGCTCAAGCTGCAGAACCAGAGCGGCTTGTACAAGAAGTCCAGCGTCAGCAAGACCGGCAACATGGTCGCGGCCAAGTACCGCCTGGAAGGCTCCATCAGTTCCATCGTCAAGCGCAGCTCGGACTACAAGGACGTGTTCTACAAGTTCAGCCTGCAACTGATCGACGTCGAGAGCGGCCTGGCCGAATGGATGGACGAAAAAGAAATCCGCAAGACCACGGAGCGCTAGGCAATGCGTGCATGGATTGGTTTGATCGGCCTGTTGTGCGCCTTTGGCGCCTCGGCTGCACCCAAGATCGCGGTGACCGACCTGGCCTACCAGGCGCAGGTCGAGGAGTACATCCACCAGGTTTCGGCCAGCAACAACTTCCAGGCAAGCAGCTACAACGCCAGCGGTGCATCGAACTACAGCGAGTACGAGAGCCGTAGCAGCTACATCGAACAAACCGAACTGCGCAAGTTCAGCGGTGATATCAAGGGGGAGATTCTCAAGTCCCGCCAGTTCCAGCTGGTGCAGGGCACGCCCTACACCGCCGATGCCAAGGGTGACGTCTATGACGTGATCAAGCGCATCAAGGCCGGTCACTTCAAGGGCGCGGACTATGTGCTGTTCGGTACGCTGTCAGACATCGACTTCACCCAGGACATCAACGCCCTGGACCACACCAACAGCTACTCGGCGGTGCTGGGCCTGACGCTGGTGGCGGATTTCAGCCTGATCAATACGCGCACCTACGAAATCACCTCGGCGTTTACCGCCATGGGCGAAGGCCAGGACACCAAGCTGGTGAACAGCCGCGACATACGCGTGAGCCTGAACCGGCCGCGGGTGGTGAAGGAAGTGTCGAAGGCGCTGGGTGAGGACGTCGCCAGGCAGTTGGCGGAACAGTTGGGCGGTGGGTATCAGGACCCGGGCCAGCCGGTGCCGCGCAACCACCTGCCACGGGATGAAGCGCCGAAGATCTTGCACTGAACGGTAATCCTCAAGGCAACACAAAACCAATGTGGGAGGGGGCTTGCCCCCGATAGCAGGGTGTCAGTCAGCCTAGCTGTAGCTGAGACACCGCCATCGGGGGCAAGCCCCCTCCCACACGTTCAAGTACCGAGGTTTACGCCGTTGCGCGATGCAAGCTGGCCAGGAAACCCGCAGCCCCCACGAACAACCCGGCAAACGTCCGGTTCACGCGCTTCTGCTGCTTGGGCGTGCGCAACAGGCGCAGCACTTTGGACGCCAACCCCGTATACCCCGCCATCACGATCATATCGACGCTGATCATCGTCGCACCGATGATCAGGTACTGCACCAGCAACGGCGCCTGGGGATTCACGAACTGCGGCAGCACCGCCAGCATGAACACCAGGGCCTTGGGGTTGCTGGCGTTGACCAGGAAACCACGGAACATCATCGCCATCGGCTTGCCGAGCGGGCGTATCGCCGCGTCATCGGCCATGTCCATGGGCAAGGCACGCCATTGCTTGACGGCCAGGTACACCAGGTACGCCACGCCAAACCACTTGATCGCATAGAACGCGGTCGACGACGCCGCCAGAATGGCACCCAAGCCGCCCGCTACCACGGCAATCTGCATGGCCAGGCCCAGTTGCAGGCCAATGGCGTTCCAGTAACCGCGCAGGAAGCCGTATTGCAGGCCACTGGACATCGAAGCGATGGCGCCGGCGCCAGGGGAAAGGGAGATGATCCAACTGGCCAGGAAAAAGGCCAGCCACGTGTCGAGTGCCATAGCACACCTCGGGGAAGAGTCAGCGATTGTCGGGCCTTAAGCTAACTCCGCCGAGCAGAGGCTGGCTATAGATTTTTACACGCGGTAAATGCTAGCGGTCGCCCGGGAACACATGGGTGCCGGGCCAACGCCGCACCGAGCGCTGGAAGAACAGGCTGTTAGGCACCTGTACGATGGCGCTGTCGGTGCCTGCCGCTTCCACTTCGATCAGTGTGGTGTAGAGCAAGTTGATCGCCACTACCCTGCCCTTCACGCCGGGCTTGTCGACGGTATCCACCAACTCGACGATGTCACCGAGGCGAAACGGCCCCACCGTGAAGATCAGGATCGCGCACAGCAGGTTGGACAACACCGACCACATGGCGAAGAACGCCACTGCCGCCACCGCGACAAACCCCGACAGCGCCGTCCACAGCACCGTAGCGGACACGCCCAGGCGCTCCAGCACAAAGATCAGCGCACTGCCCATGATCAACCAGCGCAGACCACCGCGCAGCGGCATCAGCAGTTGCGGCGGGAACGGGTAGCGCTCACCCAGGCGGGTCAGGCCTTTGGCGACGAATCGCTGGGCAACGTAACCGGCCAACAGGATCAGCAGGATTTGCACGCCGATCCACACAGGCTCGATCCATTGCGCCGGCAGCGGCAATTGCAACGCTTCCATCAGGACAGCGCCTCCAGCTCCGCTTGCAGGGTTTCCAGCAGTTCGAGGGCTTCCATCCAGGTTTCCTCCAATTGCCCTTCGCGCACCTTGAGCCTGGCCTGTTCGGCCAGCAGGTCGCGCAGCTCATCCTTGCGCGCAGCCTCGTACACGGCGCTGTCGCCCAGGCTGGTTTCGATCTTGGCCAGGCGCTCGTGGACCTTGCCCAACTCGGCCTCAAGCTTGTCGGCTTCGCGCTTGTGTGGCGCCAACTGCTGGCGCAGGGCGGCAGCGGCCTGGCGCTGGGCTTTCTTGTCGGTCTTGTCCGGGTTGACCGGGGTGTTGCTGACCGGCGCATTGCGCAGGCGGTAGTCCGTGAGCCAGCGTGCGTAGTCGTCCAGGTCACCGTCGAACTCTTCGACCTTGCCATCCGCTACCAGCAGGAAGTTGTCGGTGGTGCTCTTGAGCAAGTGGCGATCGTGAGACACCACCAGGACCGCACCGCTGAACTCCTGCAAGGCCATGGTCAGCGCCAGGCGCATTTCCAGGTCGAGGTGGTTGGTCGGTTCGTCGAGCAGCAGCAGGTTCGGGCGGTCCCAGGCGATCAACGCCAGGGCCAGGCGGGCTTTTTCGCCACCGGAGAAGTTCAGCACCGGCTCATCGATGCGCGCGCCACGGAAGTCAAAGCCACCGAGGAAGTCGCGCAGGGTTTGCTCGCGCTCGGTCGGCGCCAGGCGCTGCAGGTGCAGCAGCGGGCTGGCCTTGGCGTCGAGGGAGTCCAACTGATGCTGGGCGAAGTAGCCCACCACCAGGTTCTCGCCACGGGTCAAACGACCGGCCAGGGGTTGCAGCTCGCCCGAGAGGTTCTTGATCAGCGTCGACTTGCCCGCGCCGTTCGGGCCGAGCAAACCGATGCGCGCACCTGGGGTGAGCTGCAGCTTGACCTTCTCCAGGATGGTTTTCTCGCCATACCCCAGGCGTGCATCCGAGAGGTCCAGCAACGGGCTGGAGATTTTCACTGATTCGCGGAACACAAAGTCGAACGGCGAATCGACGTGGGCCGCCGACAGTTCTTCCATGCGCTCCAGGGCCTTGATCCGGCTCTGGGCCTGGCGGGCCTTGGTGGCCTGGGCCTTGAACCGGGCGATGTAGCTTTCCATGTGCGCACGCTGCGCCTGCTGCTTCTCGAACGCCTGCTGCTGTTGGGCCAGGCGCTCGGCACGCGCACGTTCGAACGCGGTGTAGCCGCCACGGTAGAGGGTGATCTTCTTCTGTTCGACGTGGGCGATGTTGTCGACCACGGCGTCGAGGAAGTCCCGGTCGTGGGAAATCAGCAGCAAAGTGCCCTGATAGCTCTTGAGGAAGTCCTCCAGCCACAGGATCGCATCGAGGTCCAAGTGGTTGGTCGGTTCGTCGAGCAGCAGCAGGTCCGAGGGGCACATCAGCGCCTGGGCCAGATTAAGGCGCATGCGCCAGCCACCGGAGAAATCGGCGACCGGACGATCCATCTGTTCGTTGGTGAAGCCAAGGCCGGCTAGCATCTTGCGGGCGCGGGCGTCGGCGGTGTAGCCGTCGGCGCTGTCGAGTTCCGCGTGCAGACGGGCCTGGGCGGCGCCGTCCTGGGCTTTCTCGGCCTCAGCCAGGTCGTGTTGCACCTGGCGCAGACGCAGGTCGCCATCGAGCACGTAGTCGATCGCGATGCGGTCCAGGGTGTCGATCTCCTGGCGCATATGGGCGATACGCCAGTCGGCCGGCAGCAAGCAGTCCCCGGAATCCGGGGTCAGCTCACCCAGCAACAGGGCGAACAACGTGGATTTGCCGGCGCCGTTGGCACCGATCAGGCCGGCTTTGTGACCGGCGTGCAGGGTCAGCTCGGCGTCTTCGAGAAGACGTTGCGGGCCACGCTGTAATGTTAGGCTTTGAAGTCGGATCATAATGGCGGCGGAGTCTACCAGCTTCGTTGGCCGCTGGCTTGGGTGTGAATATGAACGCTGACCTGTGGAGCTTTGCTCTCTCGACTTACGCCCGCCCGGGCGTCGAAGCCGCCTGCCTGCGCTTGCAGGAGCAAGGGGCGGACGTGTGCCTGTTGCTCTGCGGCGCGTGGCTGGAACAGCGGGGCGTGGCACTTGAGCCGGAGCGTATGCGCACCCTGCAACAGCTGGCCCGACCGTGGCAGGCGCAGGTGATCGAACCCTTGCGGCAGCTGCGTGTGCAATGGCGTGCCAAGGCGCAGCAGGATGAGCAACTGGCGACGCTGCGCGAACGGGTCAAAGCCCTGGAACTGGATGCCGAACGGCAATTGCTGACGCGCCTGGAAGCGTTGACGCAGGCATGGCCGAAAGTGGAGATGACTCAACCGCGGTGGCTGGAAGGACTGGCGGCTGAGGATGCCGCCAACCTTGACCATGACGCGCTGCAGCAGCTGCGCGTCATGATCACCGGCACTTAGGAAGCGCTGGTTGGGGTGGTGCTTGGCGCTACCGGTGCAGGGGTGCTGCTGGCCGATGCGGTCGGAGCGGTGGTCGCTGCCGGGGTAGCAGCAGGTGCTGCTGGCTTGGCCGGTGCTGGTTTCGCAGCAGCAGGCTTTGCGGCGGGCTTGGCGGCTGGCTTTGCAGCAGCAGGCTTTGCAGCTGGCTTGGCGGCTGGCTTTGCAGCAGCAGGTTTCGCAGCCGGTTTTGCAGCAGTAGGTTTGGCGGCTGGTTTGGCGGCAGTGGTTTTAGCAGCTGGCTTCGCGGCCGGTTTTGCAGCAGCGGTTTTAGCAACTGGCTTCGCGGCCGGCTTTGCAGCAGCGGTTTTAGCAACTGGCTTCGCGGCTGGTTTTGCAGCAGCAGTTTTAGCAGTTGGCTTGGCAGCTGGTTTTGCAGCAGCGGTTTTAGCAACTGGCTTCGCGGCTGGTTTTGCAGCAGCAGTTTTGGCAGCTGGCTTGGCGGCTGGTTTTGCAGCAGCGGTTTTAGCAACTGGCTTCGCGGCTGGTTTTGCAGCAGCAGTTTTAGCAGCTGGCTTGGCGGCTGGTTTTGCAGCAGCGGTTTTAGCAACTGGCTTGGCGGCTGGTTTTGCAGCAGCAGTTTTAGCAGCTGGCTTGGCGGCTGGTTTTGCAGCAGCGGTTTTAGCAACTGGCTTGGCGGCTGGTTTTGCAGCAGCGGTTTTAGCAACTGGCTTCGCGGCTGGTTTTACAGCAGCGGTTTTGGCAGCTGGCTTGGCCGGTGCTTTAGCAGGTGCACGAGCACCCAGCACTTTCGCTACAGCTTCCTTAACACGACCAACACCCTGGGCCAATTTCAGGCTTTCTTGGGCGTCTTTTTTCAGTTGGGAAATGTAGGTGCGGGTTTCAGCTTGACGATCCTTGAGAGCATCCAGCAGGTCTTCGAGTTCTTTTACCGCGTCTTTGGCTTTGGCTTGTGCCTTGGCCTTGCCGGCAGTGGCGGCGTCTTGCAGTTTGGTGCGGGATTTGTGCAGCTTTTCTTGCGCTTTACCGCGTTGTTTTTCCAGCTTGGCGAGCAGTTTTTCTGCATCGGCCAACGCTTGGGAACATGCGCTTTCCAGATGCTCGAGCAAGCTGCCCGACAATTGTTGGAGTAAATGCAACGGGGTATTTACAGGCTTCTGTTTGGCCGACATGGTTTACCTCCTGGCTGACGTGGGTGCGGCTCATACTAGCCCTCTGCTCTTACCGCCGCTAGGGCATGTTGACAGTATCGTTTGCGTTGCGTTGCAACGTGCGAAAATTCTTATCGATATAACGAAAACACGCGGCACTTTTTACGCACTCGCACTGGCATAATCCGTCGCACTTTCGGCAGGAGAATGCCCATGTCGCGTTACCTTTTCCTTGTGCTGGGCCTGGCGATTTCCGCGGCCAATGCGAGCGAGCAATCACCGTCAAAAACCACGCCCCAAGACCAGCACGACCTCGCCTACAGCCTGGGCGCCAGCCTCGGTGAGCGCCTGCGCCAGGAAGTCCCGGACCTGCAGATCCAGGCCTTGATCGACGGCCTCAAGCAAGCCTATCAAGGCAAGCCGCTGGCGTTGGATAACACGCGCATCGAACAGATTCTTGCCGAGCACGAAGCGCAGGCCGAAGCCGACGCCCAAGCGCCTAAAAGTGAAAAGGCGCTCGCCGCCGAGCAGCAGTTTTTAACCAAGGAAAAAGCCGTGAAAGGGGTGCGCGAGTTGGCCGATGGCATCCTGCTCACGGAACTGACACCCGGCACGGGTAACAAGCCTGGCGCGAATGATCAGGTCCAGGTGAACTACGTTGGACGATTGCCCGATGGCACGGTCTTCGATCAGAGCACACAACCCCAGTGGTTTCGCCTGGACAGTGTGATCAGCGGTTGGAGCAGCGCGTTGCAGCAGATGCCGGTCGGGGCCAAATGGCGCCTGGTGATCCCGTCGGCCCAAGCTTATGGAGGTGACGGTGCCGGCGAGCTGATCCCGCCGTATACGCCACTGGTATTCGAGATCGAATTACTCGGCACCCGTCATTGAGCCAATAAAAAACGGTGCGCCATGCGCACCGTTCTTATCTCGCCCGCAAGGGTCAGGCCTGGGGGACAGCTTCTTCCTTATGGGCGTTGTGGAGCACTTCGATCAGGCAATCTTCCAGTTCGAAACGCTCATGGAGCAGGCCACCCAACTCCTTGAATTTCTCAGCAACGCACTGGCCGGCATCACACAGGTCGGTGAACGCCAGCAGTTTCTCAGTGATGACATCGATACGCGGGTAAAGGGTCTCGGCCAGTTCCAGGCCACGCTTATCATCGAAGGCTTCCGCCTCTTTGGTCAGCTGCTCGTAGACACCGAAATGGCCAGCAGACACATAGTCCACCAACACTTCACAGAACTCCTGCAACGGCTTGCGATTCTCAGCCAGGGCCTCGGGCTTGGCGCCGAGAGCATCAAAGGCCCGAACCAGTTCGTGACGTGCCTTCAACCAGCTGTCGATCAGCTTGTGCACCCCACCCCAGCGTTCCTGAGCATTCTGACAACTTTCCAGCATGATGATCTCTCTTCCCTATAGGGGCGCTGCCGCCTGATGCCCGCGCAACACTTCAAGGATAAAACAGCAGCGGGACAAGGCCGCGTCTGACAAACGGTTTCAATAACGCGTGCGGGCCAGATTATGCCCCCATGACTATGGCTTCAAGGTACGCAGGAGAGAAAGTTCATACAAGTGTTTAATCACGTCCTACAAACTGCGGCCTCCGATCAGCGCCTCGCTGAGCGCAACGGACGGCTCAAGAACAGTCGGGAAAATTGCATGACACCGAGGATCAACATGCCCAGGAAGAACAACAGGCTCCACTCGGGAAGGCTCAGGTCAAATAGCGTCCAGCTTATTTCCATACAGTCGACCGTGCCTTCGACCGTCAATTGCAACGCCTGCCACAGCGACAGGTTCTCGAGCATGTGACTGAGGCTGGGCCAGCAATCGGCGGCCTGATCCGCTGCGGCATTTTGCAGCAGCACCTGGCGTACGGCGGTGATGGCACCCAGCAACGCACAGACCATGCTCGTAAACCCGTACAAGTAAAAAGTGGAACGCCTGGGGTTGTGGATAGCGGCGACCAGATTGATCAGCGTGAAGGCAGCCAGAAAGGCCCGTTGCATCTGGCACAGGAAACAAGGACGTAACGAGGCACCGAACTCAAGATAGAAGGACGCACCCAACGTCAGCGCACCCGCCATGAACGCAAGGAAAAACAAGGAGCGTGAAGGGGCCAAAGACATGCTTTATCCGCATCGCGAGAGATAGGTCGTTACGTTAGAGGAAAGGCCTGACCCCTTTCAATACGCGCCAGAGCAGACGATTCCGTGAGAACGTAGGGACATCCCGTCAGAGAATGGAAGACTTGAAACGCATGAACGTAGGAGTTTGCTTCAAAGCCCCTCAGGGCCGGCATATGCGCAGCATTGAAGGGCTGGTTATCAGAAATATCTGAGCCAACCCTAGACTTCTTCCTGCATCAAACTCGGGCAGAAACTGGCAGCGGAGACGCCAGCAAGCGGTTATCCAATAAGCCCAGGCCTTCCTGGAACAGCTGGTTGCTGCGCTCGGTGTCGCCCAACTGCGCCAACAGCCGCGCCAGTTCGGCACAGGCCTCGGGATTACGTTGCACCTGCAGGCTGCTTTCCAGGTAATCACGCGCCTTGCCCCACAGGCTGTTTTGCAGGCACAGACGACCCAATGTCAACAACAGGCTGGCATCGCCCGGGTGGTCCTTTAGCCAGCCTTCGGCAAACTTCAATTGCCGGGCAGGGTCACTGCCGCGCAGCAGGCCGTAGAGACGAATCAGGTGGCTGTCGTAGCCGCGCTTGATGGCACCGCGCAACGCCTCCTCCGCCTTGGCATCGGCGCCCAATTGACGCAGTTGCTCGGCATAGGCCAGGACCAGTTGCGGCTCCTGGCGCTGGGCGGAAGTGAGCTGTTGCCAGGCCCGCTCAAGAGACTGCAGGCCGGCTTCGCCCTGCTCTTCGCGCTGGGCCGCCAGGCTCAGGTTCTCGCCCCAGGCACGCCGTTCCAATTCTGCCAATTCGCCGGCGGGCAGCACCTTGTCCTTGCGCAGCTCCGGCAACAGGCGGATCACCGCCGACCAGTCGCCACGCTGCTGGTGCAGACGCTGTAATTGGCGCAGCACCTGCCCGTTGTGGGGATGACGCTCGTGCATGGCCTGCAAGGTGGTAAGGGCGCCATCAGTGTCGCCACGGTCCAATTGCAACTGCGCATGGCTCAAGGCAACCGCCAGCTCGGCCTGGGGCTGACGCTCCAGGGCGCGCTCGAGCAAACCGTCCGACTCTTCATAACGGCCCTGCTCATTCGCCGCCCGGGCCGCGCCCAGGTAGTACAGCAATGGCTGGCGCTCGGCTTCGGCGGCACGGTGCAGGTGACGTTCGGCACTGGCCCAACGGCCTTCGGCGAGGTCCATCTGGCCCTGTTCGATGGCGATCTGCACGCGGCGGCTGCGGTTACGTCGCGACCACGGGTTGACCACGCCACCCGAGGTGGTGACCAGGCTCAGCAATACGCGGATCAAGTAGATGGCCAGGCCGAAGACAAACACCGCCACCACGGTAGCCCATAGGCTCGACTCGTAGTGCAGCACATGAGGATAGGTAATCAACACATAGCCGGTGTGTTTCGAAATGCCCACGGCCAGTGCCAGGGCGATTGCAATCGCCAGCACCAGGATCACATAGAAACGCTTCATCGGCTCTACTCCTGCTTCGCCGACGTGGCCGCCGGCGTGGCAGCCGCCTTGGCTTCGTCGGCAGACAGATGACGACGCTCGAGGTACGCCTGTACCGCAGCCAGGCTCGCCGCCAGGTCCGGTGTCACCACCGAGACAGCCTTGGGCTCAAGCTCGGCGATACGCGCCAGCATCGCCTTGCTCTGCGGGTTGTCCTGGTTGAAGTTGTCCTGCAACACGCTGCGTGCCTCACCCAGGGAGCGGCTGTACACCGCCGATTCACCATTGAGCGCCGCCCATTGCGCTTGCTCCAGAGCCAGGCTGAGGGCCAGGCGTACCTGGTTCAGGCCTTGACCGGCGAGCAGTGGACGAATGTTGTCGTCGGGGTTGAAGTCGATGCGAAAGTACCGGGAAATCTGCTCCCACCACTGGCTCCAGCGGCTGTCCGTATCGGTGCTTGGACGCCCCTGGGATGCGGGCTCGGTCAGTTGGTACTCAGGGGCGATGGCCGCCAGTTGCACGACCTGATCACGCAAGGCCGCCAATTGCAGATACAGCCCGGTGCGATCCGGCTGCTCAGTACTGCGCAACGCGGCAAGGCTCTTGGCCAACTGCTCGCGTGCGGCGTAGGAGCCTGGATCGCTTTGCTCGCGAAGAATCTCGTCGGCGCCCTGGACCAGGGCCTGGGCGCTGTTGATGTCCTGCAAGGCAGACAAGCGCAAACTCGCCAGGCGAATCAGGTGCTCGGCCTCAGCCAGGCGCCAATCCTTGCGGCTGGCACCCAGCACGGTTTCCAGGCGCTGGCTCAGGCGCTGCTGGTCACCCTGCAACTGGGCCACCAGCCGACGGCGCTCCTCAAGCTCATCCGCACCCGGCAGTTGCGCCAGGCGTGCAGCCAGTTGTTGCTGGCTTTGCTTGAGGGCCTGGGATTGGTCATCCAGGGTCTGCACTTGACCCAGTTGGTGCTGGCTGCTGGCTTGCAGGGCACGAACCTGCCAGAGACCCCAACCGCCGGCGGCAACACCCGCAGCGCCAAGCAGCAGGGCGACAACTGCCAGGCCATTGCCGCGGCGCGGCGCGGTGACCGGTGACTCAACCGGCGCATCAAGTGCGGGTTGGGTTTCATCTTTAGGCAAGGCTGTTTCGCTCACGTATCCGTCCTTTGCGTATCAGAGAGTGGGAACGGCATGACTCCGTAACGCCACTAACAAAGCCGCGGCACTCGCGCCGCGACAATCCACAACTTTTTCTGCGCCAGCGGCCCGCGCCATCTCGGCGACTCGCGGGCTGGGCACGAACAACGGCAGCTGCGCCACCTGTGGCCAATCGGATCCGGCCAGGGCCTGCAGGTGCAAAAAACCCTGCCCACTGCTGACCACCAGGCCGTTCAAGCGTTCCAACTGGATGCACCGGGTCAGTACACCAGTGTCGTAGGCCGGAAGGAAACGACGATACAACTCCAGGTAGTCGACACTAGCACCTTGCTCGCGCAAACGCTCAGCCAGCAGCTCCCGCCCCCCCTCGCCGCGCAGGATCAACACCCGCGCACCGGGCCGTGCGATAGCCTCGCGCAACGCAGGCAATTGAAGCAAGGCCTCGCTGTCGTCGCCGGTTTGGGGATAGTGAACGGGAAGGCCATGATCAACCAGGACCTGCGCGGTGGCCGCACCGACGCTGAACCACGGCAGTTGCGGCCAGGCTTGATCCAACTGCTGCACGGCAAGCCGCGCGGCCGGCTTGCTCACCACGATCACCGCACAGTAGCGGCCAAGATCATCGAAGACGGCCTGTTGTTCGGGGGTAACGGGTAACGGCTCGATGTCCAGCAAAGGCAAGCTGCTGCTGAAGATACCGGTTTCGGACAACGCCGCCGCCAGGGCCGCCGACTCCTCGGCAGGCCGTGTCAGCAGCACGCGCCAATCGGTCACTGCGGGCCGGCCTCGCCGTAGACCTTTTGCAGGATAGCGCCTGCGCCCTTTTCCAGCAGCTCTTCAGCCACCTGGACACCCAGGGCGATGGCGTCACGTTGCGGGCCACGGACTTCGGCAGTCAGCAGAGTGCCCCCATCCGGATCCCCAACCAGGCCACGCAGCCACAGGTTTTCACCTTCGAGCACGGCGTAGCAGGCGATCGGCACCTGGCAGCCACCGTTGAGGTGCTTGTTCAGGGCGCGTTCGGCCGTGACACGCACTTCGGTCTCATGGTGATCCAGGGGTTTGAGCAGCGCGTGGATTTCACTATCGGCGGTACGGCATTCAATGCCCACGGCGCCTTGCCCGCCAGCAGGCAGGCTGTCTTCGACGCTGATGGCCGAGGTGATGCGGTTTTCGAAGCCCAAACGGATCAGGCCGGCCGCGGCGAGGATGATCGCGTCATACTCACCGGCATCCAGCTTGGCCAGGCGGGTGTTGACGTTGCCGCGCAGGAAACGAATCTGCAGGTCCGGACGACGGGTCAACAGCTGTGCCTGGCGACGCAGGCTGGAGGTGCCGACAATGCTGCCCAGAGGCAAGTCATCCAAAGACGCGAAGGTATTGGAAACGAAGGCGTCACGCGGGTCTTCACGTTCACAGATGCAAAACAGGCCCAGGCCTTCGGGGAAATCCATGGGCACGTCTTTCATGGAGTGCACAGCGATATCGGCTTCGTTTTCCAGCAGCGCGGTTTCCAGTTCCTTGACGAACAGGCCCTTGCCACCGATCTTCGACAGCGGCGAGTCGAGCAGCTTGTCGCCGCGACTGACCATGGGCACCAGGGTCACCTTGAGGCCGGGATGGGCCTGCTCAAGGCGTGCTTTGACGTATTCGGCCTGCCACAAGGCCAGGGCGCTTTTACGGGTGGCGATGCGGATTTCGCGAGAGGACATGGATCAATCCGTACTGAATAGATACGGCAGATAATAACAGCTCAGGCAAATACGCTTTGATTTGAATCAGCAAGTGCGGGGCCTCCCTGGCCACGTCGCACCGGGATAATGAATGCAGGCTTGCCAAAACCCTCGGGCTAAAGCTGCTGCATCATCTTGCGCACGCCAGCGACATGGCGTCGGCTGACGATCAACGCATCCCCATTAAGCCCTTTGAGGAATAACTGAAAGTGCCCGAGGGGCGTGCGCTGCAGGCGCTCGATTCGCTCACGGGCCACCAGCGCGTTCCGGTGGATTCGCACGAAGCGGTCACCGAATTCATCCTCAAGGGCCTTGAGCGGCTCATCGAGCAACACTTCGCCAGCCTCATGCCGCAGGGTCACGTACTTGTGATCGGCAATGAAGTAGACCACCTGGTCCAAGGGGATCAACTCGATGCCTTTGCGTGTGCGGGCGCTGATATGGCTGCGCGGCCCGTTGCCGCTCTGGGCGGCCGGCTGGGTCAGGGCAGCGAGTTGGGCGCGGTTGGGACGTTCGGCTTTCTTCAAGGCCCTGAGCAAGGCCTCGGCAGTCACTGGCTTGACTACGAAGCTGACACCACTGGCTTCCAGTGCCTGCGCGGCAAACTCTTCTTGAGCGGCGCACAGCACCACGGCGGGTGGCGATTCGCGCTCACTCAGGCGAGCAGCAACTTGCAGGCCATCGAGGCCCGGCATGCGGATATCGAGCAACACCACGTCCGGCTTGAGGCTGTCGATCAACGTCAACGCCTCCTCGCCGCTGGTGGCACTCGGCTCAAGGACTGTATAACCCTCGAGTTCACTGACCAAACGGCTCAGTCGCTCGCGGGCTTGGGGTTCGTCATCAACGATCAGGACATTCATATAGCGCTGGATTCCTGCGTGAGTCTCGCACAAGGATAGCGTAGACAGGTGCGGTGACTTGCGTCACAGCGATCCACGCTAAGACTAGCGCGAGCGGCAAAAAGTGCCCTGACAGCGGCACCCATATTTACCCGGACCTGTTCAATAGCGCCCAAGACCTGCTGCCTTCGGGCATCGTCGTAGGGTTTGCTGATACACAATCCGAATACCCCCCTTTTAAATGGATAGTCAGGCTCTGACCGCATTACCCGACTTTGGTGCATTCACACACTATCAGTCCAACTGTAGACGCTCGCCGAGACGATATTGCTCAATCGTCAAATATCGTATCAATAAGCAGCTGCCTCCAGTCTCGTCCCGGACGCGGTCGGCGGCAAGGCACTTAGCCATCCTTTGCACAAATAAAAATGCCGACGACCCGCAGCACCGCCTCCAAGGGCAACCCTGTTATTATCGCCGCCACACTTTCATGCCTCTTAATAAGCAGACCACGAGCGAACCCATGAGCACCGACAAGACCAACCAGTCCTGGGGCGGCCGCTTCAGTGAACCCGTCGACGCCTTCGTCGCCCGCTTCACCGCCTCCGTCACCTTTGACCAGCGCCTGTACCGCCACGACATCATGGGCTCCATTGCCCACGCGACGATGCTGGCCAAGGTCGGCGTGCTGACCGACGCCGAGCGCGACAGCATCATCGATGGCCTGACCACCATCCGTGGTGAAATCGAAGCTGGTACGTTCGACTGGCGTGTCGACCTGGAAGACGTGCACATGAACATCGAGGCCCGTCTCACCGACCGTATCGGTGTGACCGGCAAGAAACTGCACACCGGTCGTAGCCGTAACGACCAGGTGGCCACCGACATCCGCCTGTGGCTGCGCGATGAAATCGACCTGATCCTGGCCGAAATCACCCGCTTGCAGAAAGGCTTGCTGGAGCAGGCCGAGCGTGAGGCGGACACCATCATGCCCGGCTTCACCCACCTGCAAACCGCACAACCCGTCACCTTCGGCCACCACCTGCTGGCCTGGTTCGAGATGCTCAGCCGCGACTACGAGCGCCTGGTGGATTGCCGCAAGCGCGCCAACCGCATGCCGCTCGGCAGCGCAGCCCTGGCCGGCACCACCTACCCGATCGACCGCGAGTACACCGCACAACTGCTGGGTTTCGACGCCGTCGGCGGCAATTCCCTGGACGGCGTGTCCGACCGCGACTTCGCCATCGAATTCTGCGCCGCCGCCAGCATCGCGATGATGCACCTGTCGCGTTTCTCCGAAGAGCTGGTGCTGTGGACCAGTGCGCAATTCCAGTTCATCGACCTGCCGGACCGTTTCTGCACCGGCAGCTCGATCATGCCGCAAAAGAAAAACCCCGACGTGCCCGAACTGGTGCGTGGCAAGAGCGGCCGTGTATTCGGCGCACTGATGGGCCTGCTGACCCTGATGAAAGGCCAGCCTTTGGCCTACAACAAGGACAACCAGGAAGACAAGGAACCGTTGTTCGACGCCGCCGACACCCTGCGTGACTCGCTGCGCGCGTTTGCCGACATGATCCCGGCGATCAAGCCCAAGCACGCGATCATGCGTGAAGCGGCCCTGCGCGGTTTCTCCACGGCGACTGACCTGGCGGACTACCTGGTGCGCCGTGGCCTGCCGTTCCGCGACTGTCACGAGATCGTTGGCCATGCGGTGAAATACGGCGTCGACACCGGCAAGGACCTGGCGGAAATGAGCCTGGAAGAGCTGCGCCAGTTCAGTGACCAGATCGAACAGGACGTGTTTGCCGTACTGACCCTGGAAGGTTCGGTGAATGCCCGTAACCACGTGGGCGGTACCGCGCCGGCGCAGGTGAAGGCTGCGGTCGCTCGCGGCCAGGCCCTGCTCGCCAGCCGCTGAAAAAGGTGGGAGGGGGCAACCCCCTCCCACATTTGTTCATTTTTTGGCCGCAACCATCGCCATGAACGCCGGCATCGCGGCCTCCCTGTCCGCCGCCACCTTCTGCGCATTAGGCATGGCATGCAGTCGCTCCAGCAACGCTCTGGCCGCCGGCAATTCAGCCAACAGGTCCAGGCCAAACAGCTTCTCGCCCACCGCACAGGCGAGGTTCACGCTGTACATGAAATACAGATCCGCAATCGTAAAGCCCTCCCCCGCCACATAAGGCGCGAACCTGCCGTGACGGCCTAAAGAGCCGATCCCCAGCAGCAACTCAGCCCTGGATTTCGCCTTGATCGCCTCCGGCACCGGCATACCGAAAAACGCCTCGGCAAAACACGCACGGGCGGGTAATTCGATATACAGCTCGATTTCCCTGCACAACGCCAGCACCTGGGCACGCTGGAACGGGTCGGCCGGCAACAGCGACGGGCCTTCCTGGGAGTGCTCGATGTATTCGAGGATCACACTGGTTTCGTTGATAAACCCCTGCTTCACGCCCAGCACCGGCACCTTGCCACGCGGGCTGACCGCCAGGGCCTCAGGGGTTTGCCCGGCATAAAAGGGCACCTCCTCAAAAGCCAGGCCTTTCTCCAGCAGTGCCAGTTTCACCATGTTGTAGTAGTTGCTGACCGAGAATCCGTAAAGCTTGAGCATCGCAAAGCCTCCAGGCCGTGTGCGGGGTTGGCTGCAGGAGTTATAGATCCCCGGGGCCAGCCTGACCAGCAGCATCACCTGCCTGAATGGGGGTAGACTGGCGCCCTTTCCTTGAGGAGCCTGCCATGAGCGAGCCGACCGATATCGACAGCGACGAAGAAGCGTTCACCGAAAACACCTTGATCGAAGCGATCGAAAACCAGATCGAAAGCGACAACCCGCCTGCCGCCAAGGCCACGTTCAATAAACTGACCCTGGTGGGCTATGAACGTGAAGAGATCCTGAATCTCATGGCTCACGTGTTGGCTTTCGAGATCGACGCGATGCTGGATGAGGACCGCGCCTTCAATACCGAATGGTATGAAACAGCGCTGCGGGCACTGCCTGAGCTGCCGCCCGAAAAGGAATAATCCCGGCACACCGCAACACGCTGGACAGTTCGGCAAAGTGCGTTCACCTTATGGCCTGCTAGCCTCTAATAAATTTTAGAAAGTCTGGAGTCCTTATGTCGTATACCCCTGAGTTGGTTGCCGAACTGGAAATCCTTGTACTCTTCCCCTTGGACAGCACCAAGGAAGGTCTGAAAGTCCATCAGACCGCCGCTCCCTCTGCCATCGCCGCTGCCAAGCGTCTCCATGCGAAAGGGCTTATCGACCAACCGGACGGAGGCTACCTGACCAGCCTTGGCCGGGACGCCGCAGAGCAGGCCCAAACCCTGCTGACCATTCTGAGCACCGCCAACACCAAAGAAGCTGCCTGATACCGTATCCCGCCCATGGAGTCCGCCTCTCGCGGATTCCGAGGGCGCTGCTGTGGAATGGCCCGATTTTTGACGCCAAAAACCATTTCCCTCTAAACCTCCTACGCGACTGGCTGTAAACTCCTACATGGCCGCCCGCGTCGGGCCCTGCGAGCCACCGAGTTCGACATGACCCGCACCCATGAAATCCGCCCTGACCTGGACGAAGGCATCGACCGCAAGGTGCTGGCCCAATTGCGTGCGCGCTTCATGGCCCTGAATGAAGGTCGCATGGCTCGTGCCGTCGAAGGGCTGACGCCGCGCCAGCAAAGCGTGCTGACCCTGCTGCCGCTGTTTTTTCACGTCAATCATCCGCTGTTGCCGGGTTATGTATCGGGCAGTACGCCAGCCGGGCTGTCGAATTTCGAGCCCGACGCCCAGGCACTCACGGAAGCCCAGCGTCTGACCCGCTCGTTCTCTTACAAGCCGCGTCCGGTCAATCAACCCAAACCGATCCACGGCCTGTTCCTGATGGGCAGCCTCGGCACCCTCGCCCAGGCCGACCAGAGTGACATGGATGTGTGGGTGTGCCATGCACCCGACCTGGGCGAAAACGAGCTCGCGGAGCTGCGTAAAAAATGCCAACTGCTGGAAGCCTGGGCCCTGGGCATGGGCGCAGAAGCGCACTTCTTCCTGATTGAGCCGACGCGCTTTGTACTCGGCGAGCGCGACACCCAACTCAGCTCCGACGACTGCGGCACGACCCAGCATTACCTGTTGCTGGACGAGTTTTACCGCACAGCCATCTGGCTGGCCGGGCGTACGCCGATCTGGTGGCTGGTGCCGGTGTATGAAGAGGCCCGCTATGCGGAATTCACCCACACGCTGATCTCCAAGCGTTTTATCCGCGCCGATGAAACCCTCGACCTGGGCCACCTGGCGCGCATCCCTCCCGGTGAATTCATCGGTGCCGGGCTGTGGCAACTGTTCAAGGGCATCGAGTCGCCCTACAAGTCGGTGCTCAAGCTGCTATTGACCGAGGTCTACGCCAGCGAGCACCCGAACGTGCACTGCCTGAGCCTGCGCTTCAAGCGCGCGGTGTTCGCCAACCAGATGGACCTGGATGAGCTGGATCCGTACATCGTGGTGTACCGCCGTATCGAGGAATACCTCAAGGCCCGCAACGAACCGGAGCGCCTGGAGCTGGTGCGTCGCGCCCTGTACCTGAAGGTCAATCGCAAGCTCAGCGCCGGTCAGCGCAGCACCAGTTGGCAGCGGCTGTTGCTGGAGCGCCTGGCCCACGAGTGGGGCTGGGACCAACGCCAACTGGCGCTGCTGGACAGCCGCAGCCAGTGGAAAGTGCGTCAGGTGGCCTCCGAGCGCCGTGCCCTGGTCAGCGAGCTGAACTACAGCTATCGCTTCCTGACCCAGTTCGCCCGGACCGAACAGACGGTCAGCCTGATCAACAAGCGCGACCTCAATGTGCTGGGACGGCGCCTGTATGCCGCCTTTGAACGCAAGGCCGGCAAGGTTGAATTCATCAACCCCGGCATCGCCCCGGACCTGGCCGAAGACACCCTGACCCTGGTGCAATCGCCCAACCGCAAGGAGCCCGGCCAGCACCACTGGGGCCTGTACAACGGTAACCTCACGGCCCTGGAATGGGAGCACTTCGCGCCGATCAAGCGCAGTCGCGACCTGTTGGAGATGCTCACCTGGTGCCACCGCAACGGCGTCATCGACAGCAGCACGCGCCTGGCGCTGCACCCCGGCACCAGCGACATGACCGAATTCGAGCTGTTCAACCTGCTGGGCAGCCTGCAGCAGGCTATCGCCCTGCCCCTGGCCAGCGTTGATGAAGCGCGCCTGCTGCGCTCGGCGGTACCCGAGGAAGTGTTGCTGCTGATCAACGTCGGCGTCGACCCGCTCAAGCATCATCGCGACCTGAATATCCTGATGACCACCGAGCGCACCGACTCCCTGAGCTATGCCGGTGTGCGCGACAACCTCGTACTGACCCTGGACCAGGTCACGCTCAACAGCTGGAACGAGGTGATGGTCAGCCGCTACGACGGCCCCCATGCGCTGCTCGACTGCCTGCGCGACTACCTCAACCAATTGCCGTCGGATCATCTGCCTCGGCTGCGGGTGCGCTGCTTCTGTCACAACCGCGCGCAGTTCATTGCCCAGCGAGTGGAAGAAATCTTCGACACCGCACAGAACCTGCTGCTGGGTCAGGGCAATCACCGCTACTTGCTCCAGGTACAGCAGCACTATCACGTGATGGAGTTGATGCCCGGCCAAGCCATCCACGTATCACTGGCGACCCAGGATGCGCTGGTCGCCTACCTCAGCGAAGAATTGGCCAGCTACAGCCCGCTGCACCTGGATGCCATGGCCCTGGAAGACCACGACCTGGCGCTGTTGCTGCCCATGGGCATGGCCGATTGCGTGCAGGTGTTCTACCGGGTCAACGAAGGCTTCGCCGAGCTGTATGTGCTGGATGAATTCAACGCGCTCTGGCAGCAACGCTTGCCGTTTCATGATGAACAGAGCCTGTTGGCGCCGCTGCAGCGCTTTTTGCAGTCGATCATCTACCGCCGGGAAGCGCTATCGCCCCTGGACACGCAACAACCGTTGGGTGAGGTGCAAATCTTGTACTACCAACTGCTGCCGTCGGGCACCACGCGCGCGCGCAGTGTCGAGCCGCGGCCGGCCCCACAGAACCCCGCGAACAAACCGTTTTATGACGTGCAGGCGATTATCGGCAAGGCGGCACCGGGCAAGGTGGGCATTACCCTGTATTGCAATCAGCGGGAGTTTTCCGAGCTGGAGTTTGGCGACCAACTGTTTGCGGTGGTCGCCCAGGAAATCGTCGGGCAACGCCGGGAAACCGAGCGCTACCGCTGCTACATCACCGACCTCGACCTGTCGGGGCTGCTCGGTGATGTGCAAAGCCCAAGCAATTTGTACCTGCGCTACAAGGCCGAGCTGGAGCTCGCGCTGAATGAGGCGCTGAGCCAGGTCTAGAGAGGGAAGGCGCCGCCATCCTCGGGCTGACCATCAACACTGAGCAGCTCAAGCTTGAGGGTCTTGCCGCCCGGTGCCGGCCAATCGATGTGCTGGCCTACCTGCAGGCCAAGCAAGGCACTGCCCACCGGGGCCAGGACCGAAATCTTGCCTTCATCGGCATTCGCATCTTTCGGGTAGACCAGGGTCAGGTGGTAGTCCTTGCCGCTGCCTTGCTCACGGCAATGCACGCTGGAGTTCATGGTCACGACCGTTGCAGGCACTTCATCGTGGCCAACCACTTCTTCGGCGCGGTCGAGTTCGGCTTGCAGTGCAATAACGCCCGGCTGCGTCTCGTCCATACGGTCGATCAATTGCTCAAGACGCTGCACATCAAGACGGGTGAGGATGATGGAAGGTGCGGTCATGATTCAGGCAGACTCCTTTTTTCTGCACAAAAAAGCAAAACCCCGCCAGGAAAAGGCGGGGTTCTCACGGGCCTCGATGAGTTGAGGCGTATCCGGACACTACCACAGCACCGTAAATAAACAAGACGGGCTCAAGGCGCGGCCTTGCGTTGCTCGGCCTGGGCCACGATCACTCGGCGCCGCTGATCATCGGCGGAGCGCCATTCGCGGATGTCTTCCACATGGCGGAAGCAGCCGAGGCAGACTTTTTGCTCGTCCAGGCGACACAAACTGATACAAGGTGACGGCACCGCCGGGCTGACATTACTGAACAGCGGCTTGGGCGGGCGTACGGGCGCAGGCTGGGTCACGGTCAGATCTCGTCGAAATCCAGCTCGGCGCCGGTATATTCGTGGACCAGGCGCGCGAGCATCTCGCCCAGCAACTCTTCACTCTTGTCGCACTGCCATTTGCCGCTTTCTTCGTCGTAGTCGAAGTGGACGCCACCGGAGCGCGCCGCCAGCCACAGCTGCCGCAGCGGTTCCTGACGGCTGAAGATCAGTTGCTGGCCGCTCTCGAACTTGACGGTCAACACCCCGGCCGAGTTTTCCAGATCCACGTCCAGGCCGCTGTCGTCGAAAATATCTTCCAGCGCCTGCTGGGTCGCATCCACCAGGTCGTGAAAACGGGCTTCGGTCAAACTCATTGTGGCAACCTCAAAAGTGTCTGGTTTTGCTCAAGCGCCGCACGATACGGGCGAGCCCCGCCGATTGCAAAGGATACCGATTTCAACGCGATTGACGGCGTGAAATATCCTCAACCAGCGTAGTCCGCTTCCCTGCCATCTCGGCAAACCCCCGCCGGACGGGTATTTCAGCGCATAGGCAAGCTGGCGGGTGGTCGGTATACTCGGGCGCAATTAATGCATATTCAAGGATTTCGCCATGAAGCGCCTGATCTCTTCCCTTGCTGCGCTCGTCGCGGTCGCTTGCCTCGTTAGTGCCTGTGGTCAAAAAGGCCCGCTGTACCTGCCCGATGACAGCAAAGACCCGAATGAACAGGCGCAATCGTCGCAAAAGCCCTCCAAAGCGCATAAGCACGACACCTACGAATAAGGGAGCTCCATGGACGCTTTTAACTACCGGGACGGCGAGCTGTTCGCGGAAGGCGTGGCGTTGTCCGCGATTGCCCAGCGCTTTGGGACCCCGACCTACGTGTACTCCCGTGCGCATATCGAAGCCCAATACCGCTCGTTCACCGACCCTCTCGATGGCGTACCGCACCTGGTGTGCTACGCAGTCAAGGCCAACTCCAACCTGGGTGTACTGAATGTCCTGGCGCGCCTGGGCGCCGGTTTCGATATCGTCTCCCGTGGCGAGCTGGAACGGGTCCTGGCCGCCGGCGGCCAGGCCGACAAGATCGTGTTCTCCGGCGTCGGCAAGAGCCGCGAAGACATGCGCCGAGCCCTGGAAGTCGGCGTACATTGCTTCAACGTAGAGTCCACCGACGAGCTGGAACGCCTGCAAGTCGTCGCGGCCGAGATGGGCGTTCGTGCGCCGATCTCACTGCGCGTCAACCCGGACGTCGATGCCGGCACCCACCCGTACATTTCCACCGGTCTCAAAGAGAACAAGTTCGGCATCGCCATTGCCGACGCCGAAGACGTGTACATCCGCGCCGCCCAGCTGCCGAACCTGGAAGTGCTGGGTGTCGACTGCCATATCGGCTCGCAACTGACCACACTGCCGCCGTTCCTGGATGCCCTCGACCGCCTTCTGGCATTGATCGACCGCCTGGGCGAATGCGGCATCTACCTGCACCACATCGACCTCGGTGGTGGCGTGGGCGTGCGTTATCGCGATGAAGAGCCACCGGCGATCGCCGACTATATCCAGGCCGTGCGCGAGCGCATCGAAGGCCGCGACCTGACGCTGATGTTCGAGCCGGGCCGTTATATCGTCGCCAATGCCGGCGTGCTGCTGACCCAGGTCGAGTACCTCAAGCACACCGAGCACAAGGATTTCGCCATCGTCGACGCGGCGATGAACGACCTGATCCGCCCGGCGCTGTACCAGGCCTGGATGAATGTCACCGCCGTGACGCCTCGCAACAGCGAAGCACGCGCCTATGACATCGTCGGCCCGATCTGCGAGACCGGCGACTTCCTGGCCAAGGATCGTCAACTGGCCCTGGAAGAAGGCGACCTGCTGGCCGTGCATTCGGCCGGTGCCTACGGGTTTGTCATGAGTTCCAACTACAACACCCGCGGACGTACCGCCGAGGTGCTGGTGGACGGTGATCAAGCGTTTGAAGTGCGTCGCCGCGAGACGGTAGCCGAGTTGTATGCTGGCGAAAGCCTGCTGCCGGAGTAAGCCATGCTGCTGCGTTTTACCAAGATGCACGGGCTGGGCAATGATTTCATGGTCCTCGACCTGGTCAGCCAGCACGCACACATCCTACCCAAGCACGCTAAACAGTGGGGCGACCGGCATACCGGGATCGGCTTCGACCAATTGCTGATCGTCGAGGCGCCAAGCAACCCGGAGGTGGATTTCCGTTATCGGATCTTCAACTCCGACGGCTCCGAAGTGGAACAGTGCGGCAACGGTGCGCGCTGCTTTGCACGCTTTGTGCTGGACAAGCGCCTGACCGCCAAGCGGCAGATTCGCGTCGAGACCAAGAGCGGCGTGATCGAGCTGGATATCCGCAGCGACGGCCAGATCAGCGTCAACATGGGCGCGCCACGCCTGGTGCCGGCGGATATCCCGTTCCAGGCGACCGAGCAGGCCGCCAGCTACCCGCTGGACGTTGACGGCCAGACCGTCGACATCGCTGCCGTGTCCATGGGCAACCCCCATGCGGTGCTACGGGTCAACGACATCAACAATGCCCCCGTGCATGAACTGGGGCCGAAGATCGAACACCACCCGCGTTTTCCGGCGCGGGTCAATGTGGGCTTTTTGCAGGTGATCGACCGTTCCCGTGCGCAATTGCGCGTGTGGGAGCGCGGTGCCGGCGAAACCCAGGCCTGCGGTACCGGTGCTTGCGCCGCTGCCGTGGCCGCGATCAGCCAGGGGTGGATGGATTCGCCCCTGTTGATCGACCTGCCCGGTGGACGCCTGTCCATCGAGTGGGCAGGCCCTGGCCACCCGGTGATGATGACCGGGCCGGCCTCGCGCGTATACGAAGGACAGGTCCGTCTATGAGTGAGCCAAGCCAATGACCGATAAGCCTCAAGTACCCGCACAAGCAACAACCCCGAGCGAAAGTCTGGAGGCCGCTGCCGTCGCGGCGTACCTTGAGGCTAATCCGGACTTCTTCGTCGAACACGAAGAACTGCTCCCGGCCCTGCGCATCCCCCACCAGCGCGGCGACACCGTGTCGTTGGTGGAGCGACAGATGAAGATCCTGCGCGAGCGCAATATCGAAATGCGCCACAAGCTCTCGCACCTGATGGACGTCGCCCGCGACAACGACCGTCTGTTCGAGAAAACCCGCCGCCTGATTCTTACCCTGATGGACGCCACCAGCCTGGAAGAAACGGTCATCGCCGTGGAAGACAGCCTGCGCCAGGACTTCCAGGTGCCGTTTGTCAGCCTGATCCTGTTCAGCGACAACCCGATGCCGGTGGGTCGCTGGGTCAGCGGCGGCGACGCGCAAACCGCGATCGGCGGCCTGCTTTCCGAAGGCAAGACCATCAGCGGCACCCTGCGCGAGCACGAGCTGGACTTCCTGTTCGGCGCCGAACAGCGCAAGCAGATCGGCTCTACCGCCGTCGTCGCCCTCAGCCATCAAGGCCTGCACGGCGTACTGGCCATCGCCAGCCGCGATCCCGCGCACTACAAGAGCTCGGTGGGCACTTTGTTCCTCACCTATATCGCCGAAGTACTGGGCCGCGTCCTACCGCGCCACACCACCGCCCTGCGCGCGGTGCGCTAGCCATGGAACGGCAACTGGACGCTTACTGCGCTCACCTGCGTAACGAGCGCCAGGTGTCACCCCATACCCTGGAGGCTTACCGACGGGACTTGAACAAGGTCCTGGCGTATTGCGAAAAGCAGCAGGTCACCAGCTGGAAGGCCTTGGATATCCAGGGCCTGCGCAGCCTGATCGCACGGCTGCACCAGGCGGGCCAGTCCTCGCGCAGCCTGTCGCGACTGCTGTCGGCGGTGCGTGGCCTGTATCACTACCTCAATCGCGAAGGCCTCTGCGACCACGACCCGGCCAACGGCCTGGCCCCGCCGAAAGGCGAGCGACGCCTGCCCAAGACCCTGGACACCGACCGTGCCTTGCAATTGCTCGATGGCGCCGTGGAGGACGATTTCCTCGCCCATCGCGACCAGGCGATCCTCGAACTGTTCTACTCTTCAGGCCTGCGCCTATCGGAGCTGACAGGCCTGAACCTCGATCAACTGGACCTGGCCGACGGCCTGGTGCAAGTGCTCGGCAAAGGCAGCAAGACTCGGGTGCTGCCGGTGGGCAGGAAAGCCCGCGAAGCCCTGCAACTCTGGCTGCCGCTGCGCGCCCTGGCCAACCCGGTGGACGACGCAGTGTTTATCAGCCAGCAAGGGCGGCGCCTGGGGCCACGCGCCATCCAGATACGGGTCAAGGCTGCCGGCGAGCGCGAGCTGGGGCAGAACCTGCATCCACATATGCTGCGGCACTCATTTGCCAGCCATATGCTGGAATCGTCCCAGGACCTGCGCGCCGTGCAGGAACTGCTTGGCCATTCCGACATCAAGACCACGCAGATCTATACCCATCTGGACTTCCAGCACCTGGCAACGGTCTACGACAGCGCCCATCCACGGGCCAAACGCATCAAGGACGGCGACTCATGAACATCAAGCTGATCACCTTCGACCTGGACGACACGCTCTGGGACAACGTACCCGTCATCATCAGCGCCGAAGCGTCGATGCGCGAATGGCTGGCCACCCATGCCGCCAAGGTGGGCGACCTGCCCCTGGAGCATTTCGCCAGCCTGCGCCAACAAGTGCTGCAACGGCATCCCGAACTCAAACACCGCATCAGTATCCTGCGCCATCGGGTGTTGATACATGCGTTTGAAGAGGCCGGTTATCCACAGCCCGAGGCCACGGAAATGGCCGATGTGTGTTTCGAAGCGTTCATTCACGCCCGCCATCAGCTCACGCCTTTCCCTGAGGCCGAGCCGATGCTGCAAGCGCTGCGCCAGCACTTTCTGCTGGGTGTGATCACCAATGGCAATGCCGATGTGCAGCGTGTTGGCCTGGCGGACTACTTTCACTTTGCGCTACGCGCTGAAGACATTGGCATCGCCAAGCCGGATGCCCGGCTGTTCCACGAAGCGCTGCAGCGCGGCGGAGTAGATGCCAGTGCGGCAGTGCATGTTGGCGACCACCCCGGGGACGACATTGCCGGGGCGCAGCAGGCGGGGCTGCGGGCGGTGTGGTTCAACCCGTCGGGCAAGGTGTGGGAAGGGGATAAACTCCCGGATGCACAGATTCGCAGCCTGACGGAGTTGCCGGCGTTACTTCGCAGCTGGCAGTAACACGGGTGAGAAAAATGTGGGAGGGGGCTTGCTCCCGATAGCGGTGTATCAGTCTCCAGATATATTGACTGACCTACTGTAATCGGGAGCAAGCCCCCTCCCACACTTGATTGGGGGTCACTTGTAGCCGGTTATTACAGGCATGAAAAAACCCGCAGCGACGGCGGGCTTTTTCTTACAAGCAGGTGGCTGACCTTAGATAGGTCGGCTGCCGTACTTGTTATCCGGCTTCTTGGGCGGGTCTGCAACCACATTGGGCTCGACTTCGACCACTTTGCCGCCTTTGGCAAGAAACTCTTCCATCGCACGGGCCAGGGCATCGCGCTCTTTGTTCTTGGCCTCAACGCTCGGCAATTCGTCTACCGAAACAGCAGCCTTGGCTTTGCCCTTGGCCGCTGGAACAGGAGCGTCATCACCACCGTCGTCCTCAGCAACGTCTTCCGCCGCCGCTTCAAGACCTTCTTCGGTGTCGTCTTCGTCACCTACTTCGAGTTCGTCGTTTTCCAGATCATCGTCGCTCATGTTCTACCTCATGACTTGCGAAAAGCAGATTAGTTATAGCCCAGCTTCGCCCTCTGTCGAGGTTGCCGGAAAAAAATCAACATCCACCGGATAACCAGTGGCTTATGCCCCATCACCGTGCAGGGTGGCGAGGACTTTACGAGCACCGCCATGATCACGGTGCTCGCCCAGATAAACACCTTGCCAGGTCCCCATCGCCAAGCGGCCGGCCTTGACCGGCAAACTCAGCTGGCAGCCCAGGAGACTGGCCTTGAAGTGCGCCGGCAGATCATCCGGACCTTCGTCGTTGTGTTCGAACCCGGCGCAGCCTTGCGGCACCAGCGAGTTGAAGAAACGCTCGAAGTCACGACGAACCGCCGGATCGGCATTCTCGTTGACCGTCAACGAGGCCGAGGTGTGCTGCAGCCACAGGTGCAACAGGCCCACGCGGCAGGCCTTCAGCTCAGGCAAGCCGGCAAGCAACTCGTCAGTCACCAGGTGAAAGCCCCGGGGCTTGGCCCGCAGGGTAATCAGGGTCTGTTGCCACATACAGTTCTCCGCCCATCGGCGCGCATTCTAGCGCGCTCTGGGAAAAAACAAAGTGCCGAATACGCCTACGTGCCTGTAAGACATTCGCACGCTGGAAAGTGCATGACAAACTCTGCGCAAAAACCGGCACAGCTTGTTATGACTGACAAACGCCAGGCAAAAAAATGCCCGGCAAGCCGGGCATCTTTTTTTCGCGTACTTACAGGTTGTAGCCGCGTTCGTTGTGTTGCGCCAGGTCGAGGCCGACAGCCTCTTCCTCTTCGGTAACCCGCAGGCCCATGACCGCGTCCAGCACCTTGAGGATGATGAAGGTGACGATGGCGGTATAGATCACGGTGAAGCCGACACCTTTGCACTGGATCCAGACTTGAGCTGCGATGTCAGTCACGGTGCCGAAGCCGCCCAATGCAGGGGCTGCAAACACACCGGTGAGGATCGCACCGACGATACCGCCGATACCGTGCACGCCGAATGCGTCCAGGGAGTCGTCGTAGCCCAGCTTGCGCTTGAGGCTGGTGGCGCAGAAGAAGCAGATCACACCGGCCACCAGGCCGATCACCAGGGCGCCCATCGGACCAACAGTGCCGGCGGCCGGTGTAACGGCGACCAGGCCAGCCACTACACCCGAGGCGATGCCCAGTGCGCTTGGCTTACCGTGAGTGATCCACTCGGCGAACATCCAGCCCAGGGCTGCAGCAGCGGTAGCAATCTGAGTCACCAGCATCGCCATGCCGGCGGTGCCGTTGGCCGCAGCCGCAGAGCCGGCGTTGAAGCCGAACCAGCCGACCCACAGCATGGCCGCACCCACCAGGGTGTAACCCAGGTTGTGAGGCGCCATTGGAGTGGTCGGGAAGCCTTTACGCTTGCCGAGCACGATGCACGCCACCAGGCCAGCGACACCGGCATTGATGTGCACCACGGTGCCGCCGGCGAAGTCCAGCACGCCCCAGTCCCACAGCAGGCCACCGTTGCCGCTCCACACCATGTGGGCGATTGGCGCATAGACCAGAGTGAACCAGATAGCCATGAAGATCAGCATGGCGGAGAACTTCATGCGTTCGGCGAACGCACCGACGATCAGCGCCGGGGTGATGATGGCGAAGGTCATCTGGAAGGTGATGAACACGGCTTCCGGGAACAGCGCAGCCGGCCCGGTGATGCTGGCCGGGGTCACACCCGCCAGGAACGCCTTGCCCATGCCGCCGAAGAAGGAGTTGAAGTTGACCACACCCTGTTCCATACCGGTGGTATCGAACGCGATGCTATAGCCGTAGACAACCCACAGGATGCTGATCAGGCCGGTGATGGCGAAGCACTGCATCATCACCGACAGAATATTTTTGGAGCGCACCATGCCGCCGTAGAACAGCGCCAGGCCTGGAATGGTCATGAACAGCACCAGCGCGGTGGATGTGAGCATCCAGGCGGTGTCACCGGAGTTGAGGACTGGAGCAGCCACTTCGTCTGCCGCCATGGCCAGGCTTGGCATTACGATGGACAACAGGGCTCCGAGCCCTGCGAATTTACGCAGAGTCATATTGTTTTCTCCTGGGGCGTTGGGGGTTTGGCGGCTTAGATTGCGTCGGTATCGGTTTCGCCGGTACGGATGCGAATAGCCTGTTCCAGATTGACCACGAAGATCTTGCCATCACCGATCTTGCCGGTGTTGGCGGCCTTGGTTATCGCCTCGATAACCCGGTCAAGATCCTTGTCGTCAATGGCGACATCAATCTTCACCTTCGGCAGGAAATCGACTACATATTCCGCGCCGCGATACAGCTCGGTGTGACCCTTCTGCCGACCGAAGCCCTTGACCTCAGTAACGGTAATGCCCTGCACGCCGATCTCGGACAACGACTCGCGTACATCGTCCAACTTGAACGGCTTGATGATGGCAGTGACTAGCTTCATGAAAACTCTCTCCCGAATTGGTGGACTTGCCCCAGGAAAACAAACCCGTCTCAAGTCTAAGCGCAGTGCCTGGCTTTGTAACGCATCGTCGCAAGGGCAGTTGCCATTGCGACGCCAGCGAACCACTGGTGACGAAACCTGTACCCCTGATCCGTCGGCGCACTGCATTCGTCACAGCGACTGCATCAGTGCATGGGTCATGATCGTCTAAGCAGAAACCTTGCCAGCTCCGTAAAAATCACTGAAATCAGTCCTTTGCTCACCTAGGCCCACCAACGGGGCCATCCGGCGCCTGCAATGCGCACGAAAACGGTGCATCACCGCCCGGCCTGATGCGCGAAAAGCGTGCGACCCAGGCCGTGAAAAAGACTATAGACGCTGCGTGATACACTGCCCGCCAACAGTTTTCCGGAATATTTCCCATGCTCGCGCCCAAAGACCTCCTCGACGCCCTGAGCGGCCACGCCTCTCGCCTGTTCAGCGGCGACACCCCGCTGCCCCGCAATGAAATCGAAAGCCAGTTCAAGGCCTTGCTGCAAAGCGGTTTCAGCAAGCTCGACCTGGTGAGCCGGGAAGAGTTTGATAGCCAGATGGTAGTTCTCGCCCGCACCCGTGCGCGGCTGGAGAGCCTGGAAGCGAAAGTGGCAGAGCTGGAAGCGCGGTTGACCCCTCCTGCCGAATAAATGCGCTCAGTGTGGGAGGGGGCTTGCTCCCGATGGCGGTGTGTCAGCCGGTATCAATGCTGACTGACCCCCCGCTATCGGGAGCAAGCCCCTCCCACATTCGCTCTACCTTTTGCTCTGGATACGTTCTGTAAAACCTCCCCGCCTCGCTCTTCCCTACCTCGTCTACCCTTGAAAAACCGCAGGAAGCGGCCTCCCCTTTCAAGGAACGAGCATGTCCCTCGCCATCGTCCACAGCCGCGCCCAGATCGGCGTCGAAGCCCCTGCCGTCACCGTTGAAGTGCATATGGCCAATGGTCTGCCGTCCCTGACGCTGGTGGGCCTGCCCGAAACCGCGGTCAAGGAAAGCAAGGACCGGGTGCGCAGTGCCATTCTCAACTCTGCGCTGCAATACCCCGCTCGCCGGATCACCCTCAATCTCGCGCCCGCCGACCTGCCCAAGGACGGCGGGCGTTTTGACCTGGCGATTGCCCTGGGGATCCTGGCGGCCAGTGTGCAGGTGCCGGCGTTGACGCTCGATGACGTGGAATGCCTGGGGGAGTTGGCGCTGTCCGGCGAGGTGCGGGCGGTAAAAGGCGTGTTGCCGGCCGCGCTGGCGGCGCGCAAGGCCGGGCGCACCGTGATAGTGCCGCGAGCGAATGCCGAAGAGGCGTGCCTGGCGTCGGGGTTGAAGGTGATTGCGGTGGACCACCTGCTGCAAGTGGTGGCGCACCTGAATGGACATGTGCCGATCGAGCCTTACACGTCCGATGGCCTGCTGTACTTGAACAAGCCCTATCCGGACCTGAGTGAAGTCCAGGGCCAGCTCGCGGCCAAGCGAGCGTTGCTGATCGCGGCAGCGGGGGCGCATAACCTTTTGTTCAGTGGGCCGCCCGGCACCGGCAAGACCCTGCTCGCCAGCCGCCTGCCAGGTTTATTGCCGCCGTTGAGCGAACAGGAGGCGCTGGAGGTTGCCGCGATTCAATCGGTTGTAAGTCTGGCGCCGCTGAGCCATTGGCCCCATCGACCGTTTCGCCAACCGCATCACTCGGCATCCGGCCCGGCACTGGTGGGCGGCGGCTCGAAACCACAGCCGGGAGAAATCACCCTGGCTCATCATGGGGTGCTGTTCCTGGATGAGCTGCCGGAATTTGATCGCAAGGTGTTGGAAGTGCTGCGCGAACCGCTGGAGTCGGGGCATATCGTGATTTCCCGCGCTCGCGACCGAGTGAGTTTCCCGGCGCGCTTCCAACTGGTCGCGGCGATGAACCCCTGCCCTTGCGGTTATATGGGCGAACCCAGCGGGCGCTGTCGTTGTACGCCGGAACAGATTCAGCGGTATCGCAACAAGCTCTCGGGGCCGCTGCTGGACCGGATTGACTTGCACCTGACCGTGGCGAGGGAAACGACGGCACTGAACCCGATCCAACAGGCGGGCGAGGATACCGCCCACGCCTCAGCGCGGGTCGCCCAGGCTCGCGAGCATCAGCAAAAGCGCCAGGGCTGTGCGAATGCCTTTCTTGATCTGCCGGGGCTGCGCGAGCACTGCAAGCTCGCGAAGGTGGATGAAAGCTGGCTGGAAACGGCCTGTGAACGACTGACCCTATCGCTGCGCGCGGCCCATCGACTGCTCAAGGTGGCACGCACGCTGGCGGATCTGGACCAGATAGAGACCATCACCCGCGACCACCTGAAAGAGGCCCTGCAATACCGCCCGGCGGCGATCACTTAAGCTTGGCGCAAAGCCAAATGTGGGAGCGACAGGCCTCCCACATTGTGTACAGCAGTGGCTCAGCGAAAGCGATCCACCTCATGGCGCAGGCTCGCCGCCAACGTCTCCAGTTCCTTGGCGGTAATCGCCAGGTTGGACACCACTTCGCGTTGCTCACTGTTGGCCAGCGCGATGCTCTGCAGGTTGCTGCTGAGCAGGGTCGCGGTGCTGCTCTGCTCCTGGGTGGCCGTGGTGATGGCCGCGAACTGCTGACCGGCCGAGCGGCTTTGCTCGTCGATACGCGCCAGGGCCGAGGCCACGTCGGCGTTGCGCGACAGGCCTTCCTGCATCAGCGCGTTGCCTTGCTCCATGGTGCTGATGGCGTTGCCGGTTTCCTTCTGGATGCTCTGGATCATGCCGGAAATTTCATCGGTGGCCTCACGGGTACGCGACGCCAGGTTACGTACTTCGTCGGCCACCACGGCAAACCCACGGCCCTGCTCCCCTGCACGGGCGGCTTCAATGGCGGCGTTGAGCGCCAGCAAGTTGGTCTGTTCGGCAATCGAGGTGATCACGCCGACGATCCCGCCGATTTCCTGGGAGCGCTGGCCGAGGGTGTTGATCACCGTGGCCGTGCTGTTCAGGGCGGTGGCAATGTGTTCCAGGGACGACGACGCTTCCTGCATCGAGGTGCGGCCAATGCGGGTCTGCTGGGCGTTTTCCTGGGCCAGGCGTTCGGTATTGCCCATGTTGTCGGCGATATTCAACGACGTCGCGCTGAACTCCTCTACCGCGCCGGCCATGCTGGTGATCTCGCCGGACTGCTGCTCCATGCCCTCATAGGCACCGCCGGACAAACCGGACAAGGCCTGGGCGCGGCTGTTGACCTCTTCGGCTGCGTTACGGATATGGGAGACCATGGTCGACAGCGCTTCGCCCATCTGGTTAAAGCTGCGTGCCAGTTGGCCGATTTCATCATGGCTGGACACGCTCAAGCGTGCGCTCAGATCGCCCGCACCCAGGGCCTCGGCTTGACTCACCAGGTCACTCAGGGGCTGCAACTTGCTGCGCAGCAGCCAGACCGTGGCGCCTACTGCCAGCAACATCGCCAACACACTGCCGATCACCAGGCGGATCCCCACGGCCCAGGTTACCGCGCGGATTTCAGCTTTCGGCATGCTCGCGACCACGGCCCACGGGCCGCCTTCGAACGGTACCGAAACGCTATAGAAGTCTTCGTTCTTGTCGCTCCAGAAGCGGCCTTTGCCGGGGGTCTTGGCCAGGTCCAGCATCACCGGCACCGATTGATCCAACGCCTGCACGCCGGCGGGTGCCACCAGCCAGTGCTTTTGCTCATCCAGCAGTGCAAGGGAGCCGGTCTGGCCAATTCGGAAGCGCTTGAGGTTTTCGAATTGGGCATTCTGCGCATCGGTGTAGTCAAAACCGATGAACAGCACGGCGATAACCTTACCGCCGCTGTCACGCACCGGGCTGTACTGGGTCATGTAGGAACGATCGAACAACACCGCCCTGCCGATGTAGGTCTGCCCACCCACAACGCGCTGGTAGGCCGGGCCCTGACGGTCGAGGACGGTGCCGATGGCGCGGTTGCCATCCTGCTTGGTCAGGGACGTGCTGATACGGATGAAGTCGTCGCCACTGCGCACAAATACGGTGGCCACGCCGCCAGACATTTGCTTGAACTCGTCCACCTCATCAAAGTTGTTGTTCAACACCTCGTTGCCCAGGTACAGGCTGGGCGTCTGAACACCGGCCACGCTCACGGGTTGGTCCACATGCACGCTCAACCCGGCACCGAAACGTTTTTCAAACAGCCCGCTCAAACGCTGGGTGCTCTCGCGCAAGGTGCCGTGGAAGGTATTGAGTTGGTCGGCGAGCAGGCGCGCCTCGCTGGCCAGGTGCTCCTCGCGGGTGTCGAGGTTGGCGGAGTCAAGGGAACGCAAGGCAAACACCGTACTGCCGCTGATAACGACAGCCAGAATCACGGCTAACGCGAGGCCTAACTGGGAGGCAATCCGGGCGCGAGGTTGAGACATGACAGCTCCTGGCCGAGGCCAGGATCATCCTGATCTCATAGCGCTGCTCGGCAAATTATCTGATGGGAAACGTTGGTGCACGATAGTTCCAACACACCTACTTCGGCTGGCCGCAGCAATACTTGAGCGCTTCACAGGGGTATCACGCAAACGGTTGCGAACCAACGCCGCCAAGCATTCAGTCGAGGCGTTCGACCGCAGGCAACACCATCGCCTGCACCTCGCCTTGCAGAAATTCCGCCAGCCGTCGCAAGCGCTCGCCGCCAGGGCGGGTTTTTGGCCAGACCAGGTAGTAATTTTCCCCACTGGCCACCGCCGTCGGCCACGGCAGGCTCAATCGTCCTTGGGCGACGTCCTCGGCCACCATCAGCAAATCGCCCATGGACACGCCATAGCCCCGCGCAGCGGCGATCATGCCCAGCTCCAGGGTGTCGAACACCTGCCCGCCCTTGAGCGACACCTGGGACGACAGCTGCATGCGCGCCAGCCAATTGCGCCAGTCGCGCCGGTCGGGCGTGGGGTGCAGCAATTCGGCGGTGGCCAGGCGCGCGGCGTCCCAAGGCCCATCCTCCAGCAGGTTCGGCGCACCGACAGGAATCAACAGCTCCGGAAACAGGTAACTGGCCTCCCAATCCACTGGAAAACGCCCATCGCTCAGCAGCACCGCACAGTCGAAAGGCTCCTGATTGAAGTCCACCTCGTCCACGCTCATCCAGGCGCTGGTCAGTTGCACCTCATTGCCCGGCTGCAGCGCCCGGAAGCGGCTGAGTCGCGCCAGCAGCCAGCGCATGGTCAATGTGGAGGGGGCCTTCATGCGCAGGATGTCATCTTCGGCATTCAAGGTATGGCAGGCGCGCTCCAGCGCCGCGAACCCTTCGCGCACACCGGGCAACAATAGACGCGCCGCTTCAGTGAGCTGCAAGGTGCGGCCATTGCGCTGGAACAGCCGGCAGGCGAAATGCTCTTCAAGCGTGCGGATATGTCGGCTCACCGCACTTTGGGTGATCGACAACTCCTCGGCCGCGCGGGTGAAAGAACTGTGTCGGGAGGCCGCTTCAAACGCGCGCAAGGCATAAAGAGGAGGAAGACGACGAGACATGAGGAAAGCTCCGACAGCGCAATACTGAAACCCTACCAGAATCAATCAAGCATGAGTTTTAATCATGCAAACGATCGCATTTATCCCTTTGTGCAATGGGCTGAGAGCGCCGAGAATCAACCCTTCCCCAACCCTCTGACTTTTTGAGCGTGATGATCATGCAGCATCCGGCACGTACCGAACTCTGGGCCATTCTGCGGCTGTCAGGGCCGTTGATTGCCTCACAGTTGGCGCACATGCTGATGGTGTTGACCGACACCCTGATGATGGCGCGCCTGAGCCCCGAAGCCCTGGCCGGTGGCGGCCTGGGTGCCGCAAGCTATTCGTTCGTCGCGATTTTCTGCATCGGCGTGATTGCCGCCGTGGGCACCTTGGTTGCGATCCGCCACGGCGCGGGCGATATCGAAGGCGCCACCCGCCTGACCCAGGCCGGGCTGTGGCTGGCCTGGCTGATGGCCCTGGCGGCGGCCCTGCTGCTGTGGAACCTCAAGCCGGTGCTGCTGATGTTCGGCCAGACCGAAACCAACGTGCACTCGGCCGGGCAATTTCTGACCATGCTGCCGTTTGCCCTGCCCGGCTACCTGAGCTTCATGGCCCTGCGCGGTTTTACCAGCGCCATCGGCAAAGCCACTCCGGTGATGGTGATCAGCGTCGGTGGCACGGTGGTCAACTACCTGCTCAACCACGCGCTGATCGAAGGCATGTTCGGCTTGCCCAAGCTCGGCTTGATGGGCATCGGCCTGGTCACGGCGATTGTCGCCAACAGCATGGCGCTGGCGTTGATGTGGTACATCCGCAGCAACCGGGCCTACGCCGCCTACCCGCTGAGTACCGGGCTGCTGCGCCTCAACACCCAATATCTGCGCGAGTTGTGGCGCCTGGGCCTGCCGATCGGCGGCACCTATGCGGTGGAGGTCGGGCTGTTTGCCTTTGCAGCCCTGTGCATGGGCACCATGGGCAGCACGCAGTTGGCAGCGCACCAGATCGCCCTGCAAATCGTATCGGTGGCCTTTATGGTGCCGGCGGGGATGTCCTACGCGGTGACCATGCGCATCGGCCAGCATTATGGCGCCGGGCAGTTGCTGCAGGCACGCATGGCCGGGCGTGTCGGCATAGGCTTTGGCGCGGCGATAATGCTGGGATTCGCGGCGGTGCTGTGGCTGTTTTCCGAGCCGCTCATAGGACTGCTGATCGACCACGACAACCCGGCGTTCCACGACGTGATCGTCCTGGCCGTGAGCCTGCTGGCCGTCGCCGCGTGGTTCGAGCTGTTCGACGGCGTGCAGACCATCGCCATGGGTTGCATTCGCGGGCTCAAGGACGCCAAGACCACGTTCCTGATCGGTGCGGGCTGCTACTGGTTGATTGGCGCACCCTCGGCCTGGCTGATGGCCTTCACGTTGGGCTGGGGGCCAACCGGCGTGTGGTGGGGCCTGGCACTGGGACTGGCCTGCGCCGCGATAAGCCTGACCTGGGCGTTTGAAGCGAAGATGAAGCGGATGATTCGCCGGGAAGGCCCGGCGCCCGAAGCCGACATCGGCTTTCAGGCGGTACAGGCCGACTAGAGCCCCTCGCTCACTCGGGTGTGCTTGCCGTCGCCGAAGGTCAGGTATTCCACCAGCTCCGGCAACGGCAGCGGCTTGCTGATCAGGTAACCCTGGGCCTGGTCGCAGCCGAACAGCCGCAACAGCGCCAGTTGCTCGGGGGTTTCCACACCTTCGGCCACCACTTCCAGATTGAGGTTGTGCGCCAGATTGATCATGGCGTGCACCAGCTTGCGGTTTTCCTCACGCTCTTCCATGCCGCCGACAAAGCTCTTATCGATTTTCAACAACGCAATCGGCAGGCTGTTGAGGTGCACGAACGAAGAAAAACCGGTGCCGAAGTCATCCAGGGAAAACCGCACACCCAGGCGACCAAGGGCGTCCATGGTCTGCTTGACCAGGTCACTGCGGCGCATCACCGCGGTTTCGGTCAGTTCGAACTCCAACCATTGCGCTTCCACGCCGCGCTCGCTGATCAGCCGGCTCAGTGTAGAAAGCAACTGGCTGTCCTGGAACTGGCGAAACGACAGGTTGACCGCCATGTGCAGCGGCGGCAGGCCGCGTTCACGCAGGTCTTGCATGTCACGCAGGGCTCGGGAAATCACCCAGTAACCCAACGGTACAATCAGGCCGCTCTGTTCGGCCAGGGGCACGAATTCACTCGGCGGCAACAGGCCGCGCTCGCCGTGGCGCCAGCGCACCAGGGCTTCCAGGCCGACGATATGCCCGTCGTCGAGGTCGAGGCGCGGCTGGTAGTGCAGCTCCAGCTCATCACGGCGCAAGGCACGGCGCAGCTCGCTTTCCAGGTCGGCCAGGCTGCGCGCGTTGCGGTTGATACGTTCGTTAAAGATATGAAAGGTACAGCCCTGGGTGCTCTTGGCTTGCTGCATGGCGATATGGGCATGCCACATCAGCGGGTCGGCGCCGGCACGGGCGCGGGCATGGGCCACGCCCAGGCTGCAGCCGATCAGCAGGCTTTCGCCATCCACCCAATACGGCTCGGCCATGGCTTCGGTGATGCGCTCGGCCATCCACTCCGCACGCTGGGGCGCGCGGCGCGTATCGATCAGCAGGGCGAATTCGTCGCTGCCCAGGCGCGCCAGTTGATCGCCGGCTTCCAGCTGGCTCTTGAGCCGCGAGACCACTTGCAGGATCAGGCGGTCGCCGGCCTGGTGGCCGAGGGCATCGTTGGCATGGCGGAAATTATCGAGGTCCAGGTGACCGAGGGCCAGGCCGCGACCTTCGTTCTCGGCCAACCGTGCGGCCAGCAGGGTCTGGAAGCCCTGGCGGTTGGCGATGCCGGTGAGCGGGTCCTGCTCGGCCAGGCGTTGCAGGGTGTTTTCCAGCACCCCCCGCTCCCGCACATGGCGCAGGCAACGACGCAACGTGTCGGCGTCCAGCGCATTGCGGATCAGCCAGTCACTGACGCCCAGTGGCGAAACCAGCGGCTCCTGTTCCAACAACAACACGCACGGCAAGCTGCAACGGCCAGGGCCGGGTTGCAGGCTGGGCATGGTCAACAGCACTGCGCTGTCGTCGTCATCGAACAGACGACTCACCGAGTCCCAGTTTGGCGCGCTGATCAGCACAGCCCCATCGCCCATCGGCGCCAGGCACTCGCGCAACAACGCTGCCCACTCAGGCGTATCGGCCAGCAGCAGCAAACGCAAGGGTTCGACAGGCGTAGACAAGCTAGCTCCCTAGACTCTGCAAAAATTCGTTGGCGGCGGGCATTATGACGTGCGGCCTGATAATCACCAATGATAGGGGTTATCAAATACGCAGGCTGTAAGCAATTGTCTAAAAACCCCGACATCCTGCGGCAAAGTAGCAAAACCGGCAAATTTAGATCGAGTGGTACGTCACACCGTCGATCCAGGGCAGCAGAATCTTGCCAGCCTGTTAAAATGCCCGCCCTTTTGAACAACGACTCCCTGAATTCCGTATGTCCCGACTCAATCCCCGGCAGCAAGAAGCCGTGAACTACGTCGGCGGCCCTCTATTGGTGCTCGCCGGTGCAGGTTCCGGCAAGACCAGCGTGATCACCCGCAAGATCGCGCACCTGATCCAGAACTGTGGCATCCGCGCCCAGTACATCGTCGCCATGACTTTTACCAACAAGGCCGCGCGGGAAATGAAGGAGCGTGTCGGCACCCTGCTCAAGGGTGGCGAAGGCCGTGGCCTCACGGTATGTACCTTCCACAACCTGGGCCTGAACATCATCCGCAAGGAGCATGTGCGGCTGGGCTACAAGCCGGGCTTCTCGATCTTCGACGAGACCGACGTCAAGGCCCTGATGACCGACATCATGCAGAAGGAATACGCGGGCGACGACGGCGTCGACGAGATCAAGAACATGATCGGCGCCTGGAAAAACGACCTGATCCTGCCGCCAGAAGCCCTGGAAAACGCGCGCAACCCCAAGGAACAGACCGCTGCCATTGTCTACACCCACTACCAGCGCACGCTCAAGGCGTTCAACGCGGTGGACTTCGACGACCTGATCCTGCTGCCGGTAAAGCTGTTCCAGGAACACGCCGACATCCTCGAAAAGTGGCAGAACAAGGTGCGTTACCTGCTGGTGGACGAATACCAGGACACCAACGCCAGCCAATACCTGCTGGTGAAGTTGCTGATCGGTACGCGCAACCAGTTCACCGTGGTGGGCGACGACGACCAGTCGATCTACGCCTGGCGCGGCGCCCGCCCGGAAAACCTGATGCTGCTCAAGGACGACTACCCGTCCCTGAAAGTGGTGATGCTGGAGCAGAACTACCGCTCCACCAGCCGCATCCTGCGTTGCGCCAACGTGCTGATCTCAAACAACCCCCACGAGTTTGAAAAACAACTGTGGAGTGAGATGGGCCACGGCGATGAGATCCGCGTGATCCGCTGCCGCAACGAAGACGCCGAAGCCGAGCGCGTGGCGGTGGAAATCCTCAGCCTGCACCTGCGCACCGACCGCCCCTACAGCGACTTCGCGATCCTGTATCGCGGCAACTACCAGGCCAAGCTGATCGAGCTGAAATTGCAGCACCACCAGGTCCCGTATCGGCTGTCAGGTGGCAACAGCTTTTTCGGACGCCAGGAAGTGAAGGACCTGATGGCCTACTTCCGCCTGATCGTGAACCCGGACGACGACAACGCCTTCCTGCGGGTGATCAACGTGCCGCGCCGCGAGATTGGTTCCACCACCCTGGAAAAGCTCGGCAACTACGCCACCGAACGCAAGATCTCGATGTACGCCGCCACCGACGAAATCGGCCTGGGCGAACACCTGGATACGCGTTTCACCGATCGCCTGTCACGCTTCAAGCGCTTCATGGACAAGGTACGTGAACAGTGCGCCGGCGAAGACCCGATCAGCGCCCTGCGCAGCATGGTCATGGACATCGACTATGAAAACTGGCTGCGCACCAACAGTTCCAGCGACAAGGCCGCGGATTACCGCATGGGTAACGTCTGGTTCCTGATCGAAGCGTTGAAGAACACCCTGGAAAAAGACGAAGACGGCGAAATGACCGTCGAAGACGCCATCGGCAAGCTGGTGCTGCGCGACATGCTCGAGCGCCAGCAGGAAGAGGAAGACGGCGCCGAAGGTGTACAGATGATGACCTTGCATGCGTCCAAGGGCCTGGAATTTCCCTACGTGTTCATCATGGGCATGGAAGAGGAAATCCTCCCGCACCGCTCCAGCATCGAGGCCGACACCATTGAGGAAGAACGGCGCCTGGCCTACGTGGGCATTACCCGCGCACGTCAGACACTGGCCTTCACCTTTGCCGCCAAGCGCAAGCAATACGGCGAAATCATCGATTGTGCCCCCAGCCGTTTCCTGGACGAGCTGCCGCCGGATGACCTGGCCTGGGAAGGCAATGACGACACCCCGACCGAGGTGAAGGCCGTTCGCGGCAACACCGCCCTGGCGGATATACGCGCGATGTTAAAGCGCTAGAATCGACTACTTTTTAATCTACTTTCGGCGCACAACCCGCCATTAGAGGAAGCTTTCCGTGGAAGCACTGCACAAGAAAATTCGCGAAGAAGGCATCGTGCTTTCCGATCAGGTACTCAAGGTCGACGCCTTTCTGAATCACCAGATCGACCCGGCCCTGATGAAACTGATCGGCGACGAATTCGCCGCGCTGTTCAAGGATTCGGGCATCACCAAGATCGTCACCATTGAAGCGTCGGGCATCGCACCGGCGATCATGACGGGCCTGAACCTGGGCGTGCCGGTAATTTTCGCCCGCAAGCAGCAGTCCCTGACCCTGACCGAAAACCTGCTGTCGGCGACGGTGTATTCCTTCACCAAGAAAGTCGAAAGCACCGTGGCGATCTCGCCGCGTCACCTGACCAGCAGCGACCGCGTACTGGTGATCGATGACTTCCTGGCCAACGGCAAGGCATCCCAGGCGCTGATTTCGATCATCAAGCAGGCCGGTGCGACCGTTGCCGGCTTGGGGATTGTGATCGAGAAGTCGTTCCAGGGTGGTCGTGCGGAGTTGGATGCGCAGGGTTATCGGGTCGAGTCGCTGGCGCGGGTGAAGTCGCTGGAAGGTGGCGTGGTTACCTTCATCGAGTAATCGTTGCCTGCACGCGGTTAAACATGTGGGAGAGGGCTTGCCCCTCCCACATGTTGACCTGTGTTGATTTTAGTGTGCGGTTGCTTGTAAGCCAGCGAGCAATAGGCGCTGATAGAGATCCTCCTTCAAACCCTCCGGCGAATCCAACCCCATCCGCTTCAGATGCTCGGGAAACGCCTGGGGCTCCGGTGCATCCAGCGCTGCCTTGCCCAGCTCCAGAATCTCCGTCAGCTTGAATTTGCTCTTGAGCCAGTTCAAGGCGCGCAACAGGTCCCGCTCTTCGTCAGTGAAGTCGCTGCCCAGCGGATATTCCGGGAACAAACGCCGATGCCGCGCCTGGATACCCTGGAGCCGCTCCGGCGTGTTGTCGCCAAAGCGCGGATCCAGCTGGAAATCCTTGGGCAACTTGCCGGCCTTTTGCGCCTGTTCGATCAAGTCGGCCTGGAAGCGTGAGTCGGTGATGTTGAGCAACGCCTCGATCACCTTGGCATCCGTCTGCCCACGCAGGTCGGCAATACCGTACTCCGTGATGACGATGTCCCTCAGGTGGCGGGGAATGGTGCAATGCCCATACTCCCAGACGATATTGGAACTGACCTCACCCGCCGACTCACGCCAACTGCGCAGGATCAGGATTGAGCGCGCGCCCTCCAGCGCATGCCCCTGAGCCACAAAGTTGTATTGCCCGCCTACGCCGCTGAGCACGCGACCATCCTCCAACTGGTCGGCCACGCCTGCGCCCAGCAACGTCACCGTGATCGCGCTGTTGATAAACCGTGCATCCTGGCGCTGCAGGCGCTTGAGTTCTTCCTGGCCGTACAGCTCGTTGATGTAACTGATGCGGGTCATGTTGAATTCCAGGCGCTTGGCGTGGGTCATCTCCTGCAAACGCTGGTAAAAACTGCGCGGCCCGAGGAAGAACCCGCCATGGATCGAAACGCCATCGGGTTGTGCCGCATCATCCAGCAAACCGGCGTTGGCTTGTTCCTGGGTGGCCACATCCGGGTAGACCTTGCGCCGGATAATCCCCGCATCCGCCAGCACCAGCAGGCCGTTGACGAACATTTCGCTGCAACCGTAGAGGCCACGGGCGAAGGGCTCGACACCGCCTTCACGGCTGATCAGCGGGGCCCACTGGTATACATCGATGTCCGTCAGCAGCAGTCGATAGGCTTCGTTGTCCGCTTGGCGCGCCAGCAACGCGGCGGTCAGCGCATCCCCCATGGAACCGATGCCGATCTGCAAGGTGCCGCCGTCGCGCACCAGGGTGCTGGCATGCAAGCCGATGAAATGGTCCTGGAACCCCACCGGCATGTTCGGTGTGGAGAACAGTGTGGTGCTGTCCTTTGCATCGATCAGGTAGTCGAACGCGTCCATGCCCAACTCCGAGTCGCCCGGCATGTAGGGCAACTCGGTGTGAACCTGGCCAACAATCAAAACGGTTTCGCCCGCTTCACGGCGCTTGGCGATCATGGGCAGCAGGTCGAGGGTGATGTCGGGGTTGCAGCTCAGGCTCAGGCGATCCGGGTGTTCGGCGCTGCTCGCGACCAACTGCGCCACCAGGTTCAGGCCGGCGGCGTTGATGTCGCGGGCGGCGTGGCTGTAGTTGCTGCTGACGTAGTCCTGCTGGGCCGACGTGCTGTGGAGCAGACTACCGGGCTGCATGAAGAACTGCTGCACATGGATATTCTTCGGCAGGCTGTCTGAGTGCAGCGCGGCGAGAAACTCCAACTCTGGGTAATCACCAAACACCCGCTCGATAAAGGGTTCGAGGAAACGCTTCTGCAAGCCATCGCCCAAGGTGGGGCGGCCCAGGCTCAGCGCGGTGTAGATCGTCAGCGCCCGCTCCGGCAGCTTGGCGATACGCCGGTACAGTGCATTGGCAAACAGGTTGGGCTTGCCCAGCCCCAGGGGCATGCCCATGTGGATATGCGCCGGTAGCCGCGCGAGTACATCGTCAACTGCTTGCTCGATTGAACACAACTGCACCATCCGACCCTCCTGAACATTCCATGATTAGGGGTTGGACAGAGAATGGCGGGTCTTTGCTGCAAAGAACAGCCTCGAAACACACATCACACCCACAAAAAAGCCGCTCGTAAGCGGCATTTTTGACGAAGATCGACGGTTACAGACCGGACATCTTCTTGATCGCGCCCTTCAGGTCATCATCCGAGCAATCCGCACAGGTGCCTTTTGGCGGCATGGCGTTGATACCGGTGATGGCCTTGGCCAGGATGCCATCAAGGCCGCCCTGGTGGTCGGCGCGTTCTTTCCAGGCGGCGGTGTCGCCGATTTTCGGCGCGCCCAGCAGCCCGGTACCGTGGCATGCGTTGCAGTGCTTGGCGATGATGTCGTCGGGCGTCTTCGCAGCGCCCCCGCCCGCAGCTACCGCCACTTCCATGCCCTTGCACTCCTGGCCCTGGACGCACACCTGGCCAACCGGCTCCAGGCGCTTGGCAATGTCATCGTTGGTCGCAGCTTGAGCGCTGACAGCCCATAGGGCCAGTACGGTTGCTGGTGCAGCCAGCATTTTCATAATTAGATTCACGCGTTCACCCTCAATGGTGGCTATTCACGCCTGCGGCCACGGTTTCGCAGGCGGCGAAAGTATAACGGTTAGCCCGTCCGGCCGAAACAACCCTATTAAATAAAGGGAGATTCAGTCTCGCGGAATGCTGCTCGGGAGCCTCTGCAACGCTGGCAGGACGCCTCTTTTGTTAGAAGTTCGCGGGTGTGGCTGCGCTGATTAGTCGCGCCGGCACATCGAACGGATTACGGAAACGATGGGGCTTGGTGCTTTCAAAGTAGTAGCTATCGCCGGCTTCGAGCACAAAAGTTTCAAGACCGACCACCAACTCCAAACGGCCTTCCACCAGAATCCCGGTTTCCTCGCCCTCGTGGGTGAGCATTTCTTCGCCTGTATCGGCGCCAGGCGGGTAGATTTCATTGAGGAACGCAATTGCCCGGCTCGGGTGCGCACGGCCCACCAGCTTCATGGTGACGGCGCCATCAGAGATGTCGATCAGCTCATTGGCTTTATAGACGATCTGCGTCGGTATTTCCTGGAGGATCTCCTCGGAAAAGAACTCGACCATGGACATGGGGATGCCGCCCAGCACCTTGCGCAAGGAACTGATCGAGGGGCTGACGCTGTTTTTTTCGATCATCGAAATGGTGCTGTTGGTGACACCCGCGCGCTTGGCGAGCTCACGCTGGGAAAGACCCTTCAGCTTACGGATGGATTGCAGTCGTTCGCCGACGTCCAATGCGGGAGCCTCCTAGGATTCAGGCGTTGTTGTAATTGAGCGTTATCATGGCGACAGCGTTCAGTATTTACAACACTTGGGCCTAAATCCCAGGGAGTTGTGTTCGTCCCTGACGGTCAAGCGCCGGAATAGAGCCTTGGCACACGACGCAGGTTGCAGAATATCTGGTACGGGATGGTCTCGGCGGCGGCGGCGACGTCACTGGCGAGGATATTTTTGCCCCACAACTCCACCGTGGAACCAAGCCCCGCCTCCGGGACGTCCGTCAGGTCGATGCACAGCATGTCCATGGACACGCGCCCCAGCAATTGGCTGCGCTGCCCCGCCACCAGCACCGGCGTGCCGGTGGGCGCATGGCGCGGGTAGCCGTCGGCATAGCCCATGGCAACCACGCCGATACGCATCGGTTTGGGCGTGATGAACCGGGCGCCGTAGCCTACCGGCTCGCCGGCTGGCAGTTCACGCACACAGATCACTTTCGATTCCAGGGTCATCACCGGCTGCAAACGCGCGGCCAAGGCCTGGTCCTCACCAAACGGTGTGGCGCCATACAGCATGATGCCCGGGCGTACCCAGTCGCTGGATACGCTCGGCCAGCCCAGCACCGACGGCGAGTTGCGCAGGCTGACCTCAGCCACCAGGCCCTGGCGCGCCGCATCGAACACCGCCACTTGCTCGTTGCTGCTGACGCAATCGAGTTCATCGGCGCGGGCAAAATGGCTCATCAACACAATCTTCGCGACTTTGCCGCTGGCCAGCAGGCGCTGGTAAGCCTCGTGGTAATCCTTGGGGTGCAGGCCAACGCGGTGCATCCCCGAATCGAGCTTGAGCCAGATGGTCAGCGGCGCGCTCAACCGGGCCTGTTCGATGGCCTCCAGTTGCCACAGCGAATGCACCACGCACCAGAAATCATGCTCGACGATCAGCGGCAACTCGTCGGCTTCGAAAAAACCTTCGAGCAGCAGCACTGGCGCGCGAATACCCGCGGCGCGCAGCTCCAGCGCCTCCTCGATGCACGCCACGGCAAACCCGTCGGCCTCGGCTTCCAGCGCCTGGGCAACGCGTACGGCACCATGGCCGTAGGCGTCGGCCTTGACTACGGCGAGGGCCTTGGCCCCCGTGACTTCACGGGCCAATTGGTAGTTGTGGCGCAGGGCTTGGAGGTCGATCAGGGCACGGGCAGGACGCATGGCGGCAGGCTTCTAGGCGGCAAAGTGAAGAAAAACCGGCGCCGACCAACAGCGTCAGCACCGGGAGAGGGATCGTTGTTTAAGGCAGCGCGGCCACAACGGACAGCTCTACCAGGATTTCCGGTTCGCACAGCTTGGCCTCAACCGTGGCGCGGGCCGGGGCGACGCCTTTGGGCAGCCACTTGTCCCACACCGCGTTCATGCCGGCGAAATCGGCGTCGATGTCTTTCAGGTAGATCGTCACCGACAACAGCTTGGTTTTGTCGGTGCCGGCCAAGTCCAGCAAACGCTCGATATTGGCCAGGGTTTCACGGGTCTGCTGTTCAATCCCGGCGCTCATGTCGTCACCGACTTGCCCGGCCAGATACACGGTACCGCTGTGAACGACGACCTGGCTCATGCGCTCATTGGTGAGCTGGCGCTGGATTGACATGTTTTGCGGACTCCTGGTGGTTGCCATAACGGGAAATATCGAGACCTTCGGCGCTGATCTGCGGCGTTTTCTTCGCCATCAGGTCGGCCAACAGGCGACCGGAGCCGCACGCCATGGTCCAACCGAGGGTGCCATGGCCGGTGTTGAGGAACAGGTTCTTGAACGGCGTGGCACCGACAATCGGCGTGCCGTCGGGTGTGGTCGGGCGCAGGCCGGTCCAGAACGTGGCTTCGGCCAGATCGCCGCCTTGAGGATAAAGGTCGTTGACGATCATCTCCAGGGTTTCACGCCGACGCGGGTTAAGCGACAGGTCAAAACCGGCTATTTCAGCCATGCCGCCGACGCGGATGCGGTTGTCGAAACGGGTGATGGCGACCTTGTAGGTCTCGTCGAGAATGGTCGACGTCGGCGCCATCGCCGAGTTGGTAATCGGCACCGTCAGCGAGTAGCCCTTGAGCGGGTACACCGGCGCCTTGATCCCCAGCGGCTTGAGCAGCTTCGGCGAGTAGCTGCCGAGGGCCAGCACGTAGCGGTCGGCGGTCTCCAGCTTGCCGTCGATCCATACGCCGTTGATGCGGTCGCCGGCGTAGTCGAGGCGCTGGATGTCCTGTTCGAAGCGAAAATCCACACCCAACTGCTTGCACATGTCGGCCAGGCGGGTAGTGAACATCTGGCAGTCGCCGGTCTGGTCGTTGGGCAGGCGCAGGGCACCGGCGAGGATATCGGTGACGCTGGCCAGGGCCGGCTCAACACGGGCGATACCGGCGCGGTCGAGCAGTTCGAACGGCACGCCGGACTCTTTCAACACGGCGATGTCCTTGGCGGCGCCATCCAACTGGGCCTGGGTACGGAACAACTGGGTAGTCCCGAGGCTGCGGCCTTCGTAGGCGATGCCGGTTTCAGCACGCAGCTCATCAAGGCAGTCACGGCTGTACTCGGACAGGCGCACCATGCGCTCCTTGTTCACCGCATAACGGCTGGCGGTGCAGTTGCGCAGCATCTGCGCCATCCACAGGTATTGGTCAATATCCGCCGTGGCCTTGATCGCCAACGGCGCGTGGCGTTGCAGCAACCACTTGATGGCCTTGAGCGGCACGCCCGGCGCGGCCCATGGCGAAGCGTAGCCTGGGGACACCTGGCCGGCGTTGGCGAAACTGGTTTCCATGGCAGCAGCGGGCTGACGGTCGACCACAACCACTTCAAAGCCGGCCCGCGCCAAATAGTAGGCACTGGTCACCCCAATGACACCGCTACCCAAGACCAGAACGCGCATTTTTATACCCTCATCGCGGGCTTGGCCGCTGACGTGTGTTATTCAAGCAATGATGGGCGCAGTATAAAAAGCAATCGCCAGTGCATTTCACTATATAAATGCCTATATTTGGCGACAATTCTCGGCAAAAACCCTTTTTACAGAGGCGTATCCCCTATGCGTACCAACACCCAGACCAAGAGGGAGCTGGACAAGATCGACCGCAACATCCTGCGCATCCTGCAAACCGATGGGCGAATTTCGTTCACCGAGCTGGGGGAAAAGGTCGGGCTCTCCACCACGCCGTGTACAGAGCGGGTGCGACGGCTGGAGCGCGAGGGGATCATCATGGGTTACAACGCGCGGCTCAATCCCCAGCATTTGAAGGGAAGTTTGCTGGTATTTGTCGAGATCAGCCTCGATTACAAATCCGGCGACACCTTTGAGGAGTTCCGCCGCGCCGTGCTGAAACTGCCCCATGTGCTGGAATGCCACCTGGTCTCGGGGGACTTCGACTATCTGGTGAAAGCGCGGATTTCCGAGATGGCCTCGTACCGCAAATTGCTCGGCGACATCCTGCTCAAGTTGCCCCATGTGCGGGAATCGAAGAGCTATATCGTGATGGAAGAGGTCAAGGAGAGCCTCAACCTGCCTATTCCCGATTAAACCAGCACCTGCCGAGTGCTCGCCATGTATTCATGGACCTGCTTTTCCACCCGTGGATGAATCAGCTCTACGGGCCCCCGCCCATTGGGGCATGGCAAGGTCTTCGTGGTGCCGAACAGCCGACAGATCAGCGGCCGTTCGTCATACACGGTGCAGCCGTTGGGCCCCAGGTGCACACAGTTCAGCTCGTCCATCGCCGCGTCCTGCTCGGCAGCGGTCTTGCGTGGCAGGCGCGACATTTCCTCGGGCGAAGTGGTGACCGGCCCACAGCAGTCGTGGCAGCCGGGGACGCACTCGAACGAAGGAATCTGACGGCGAAGCGCACTGATTTTCTGACTGTTGCAACTCATCGAAACAGGTACCGAACGGCGAATAGAGGTGGATTCTGAAGCAAAACGCCCTGCGCAGACAGCTTCGTCCGACCGCTGTATCCTGCGTCAAATTTTCCAAACAGGGATGCTCCCCATGACTGCCAGCGCCCGGCACACCGCTTCCTACTACGCCGCCAGCAGCGTGCCGCAACCCGATTACCCGGCGTTGACGGGCGAAGTAGGCGCGGACGTGTGCGTGATCGGCGGCGGTTTCTCCGGCCTCAATACGGCCCTGGAGCTGGCTGAGCACGGCTTCAGCGTGGTGCTGCTGGAGGCGCGCAAGATCGCCTGGGGCGCCAGCGGGCGCAATGGCGGCCAGTTGATTCGCGGCGTCGGTCATGGCCTGGAGCAGTTCACCAACGTGATCGGCACCGATGGCGTGCGCCAGATGAAGCTGATGGGCCTGGAAGCCGTGGAGATCGTGCGTGAACGTGTCGAACGCTACCAGATCCCCTGCGACCTGACCTGGGGCTACTGCGACCTGGCCAACAAGCCTCGCGACCTGCAAGGCCTTGCCGAAGACGCCGAAGAACTGCGCAGCCTGGGCTATCCCCACGAAGTGCGCCTGCTGCAGGCGAGCGACATGGGCAGCGTCATCGGCTCCGACCGCTATGTGGGCGGCATGATCGACATGGGTTCCGGCCACCTGCATCCATTGAACCTGGCTCTCGGCGAAGCCGCCGCCGCGCAGCAATGGGGTGTGCAGTTGTTCGAACAGTCGGAAGTCACGCGCATCGACTACGGCCCCGAGGTCAAGGTGCACACCGCCCACGGCACTGTGCGCGCCAAGACCCTGGTCCTGGCTTGCAATGCCTACCTCAATGGACTGAATCCGCAGTTGAGCGGCAAGGTGCTGCCCGCCGGCAGCTACATCATCGCCACCGAACCGTTGAGCCAGGCCCAAGCCGCCAACCTGCTACCGCAGAACATGGCCGTGTGTGACCAGCGCGTGACGGTGGATTACTTCCGGCTGTCCGCCGACCGTCGCCTGTTATTCGGCGGCGCCTGCCACTACTCCGGACGCGACCCCAAGGACATCGGCGCCTACATGCGGCCAAAGATGCTGCAGGTGTTCCCACAGCTGGCCGACGTGAAGATCGATTACCAATGGGGCGGCATGATCGGCATCGGCGCCAACCGCCTGCCGCAGATCGGCCGCCTGGCGGACCAGCCCAACGTGTATTACGCCCAGGCCTACGCAGGCCACGGCCTCAACGCCACGCACCTGGCGGGCAAGCTGCTGGCCGAAGCCATCAGTGGCCAGCAGCAGGGACGTTTCGACCTGTTCGCCCAGGTGCCGCATATCACCTTCCCCGGCGGCCAGCACCTGCGCTCGCCGCTGCTGGCCTTGGGAATGCTCTGGCACCGCCTCAAAGAGCTGGTCTGATCAATCGCGCCAGAAGGGTTTCAGGCCTTCCTGGCGGGCTTGCTCCGAGGTCAATCCAACATCGCGCAATTGCTCGCGAGTCAAGTGCAGCAAGGCCTTGCGCGTATGGCGGCGGTGCCAGAACAGGCTCCAGCGGCTGATCTCGCGCGGCGACGTCGCCCGCTCTTGCCCAGCCTGCAATTCCTGACTGTGTAACGTCAGCCACACATCGCTCATGCCGTTCATTTTGCTGCCCCTCATTTGCCTGTTGCCATGAGTGGCTAGAATGAGCGAGCAGGCAAAACCATTACAGATTCAACTCACCTTTATTAAATCCATACAGATACTGCCCCTGTGCGGCTGAATCCTGTATTTTCCCTCTATCTGTACTGGTCACCTGGAGCGACCGCCATGACGCTTTACGTCAACCTCGCCGAATTGCTGGGCACGCGTATCGAACAGGGGTTCTATCGCCCTGGCGATCGACTGCCGTCCGTACGCGCCTTGAGCGTGGAGCACGGGGTCAGCCTGAGCACCGTGCAGCAGGCGTATCGACTGCTGGAAGACAATGGCCTGGCGATGCCCAAGCCCAAGTCCGGCTACTTTGTACCGGTAGGTCGGGAGTTGCCGGCACTGCCGGAGGTCGGCCGCCCGGCTCAGCGCCCGGTGGAAATATCGCAGTGGGACCAGGTACTGGAATTGATTCGCGCAGTCCCGCGCAAAGACGTCATACAGATGGGTCGCGGCATGCCGGATGTATTGTCGCCCACCCTCAAGCCCCTGCTGCGCAGCCTGGCGCGTGTCAGCCGGCGCCAGGATTTGCCGGGGCTGTATTACGACAATATCCTCGGCTGTATGGAACTGCGCGAGCAAATCGCCCGGCTGTCATTGGATTCCGGCTGCCAACTGACGGCCGAGGACATCGTGATTACCACCGGCTGCCATGAGGCGCTGTCCGCCAGCATCCACGCCATCTGCGAACCGGGCGATATCGTCGCGGTGGACTCGCCCAGTTTCCACGGGGCCATGCAGACCCTCAAGGGTTTGGGCATGAAAGCCCTGGAAATCCCCACCGACCCGATCACCGGCATCAGCCTCGAAGCCCTGGAACTGGCGCTGGAACAGTGGCCGATCAAGGTCATCCAGCTGACCCCCAACTGCAATAACCCCCTGGGCTACATCATGCCGGAAGCGCGCAAACGCGCATTGCTGACCCTGGCCCAGCGCTTTGACGTGGCGATCATCGAAGACGATGTGTATGGCGAACTGGCCTACAGCTACCCACGCCCGCGTACCATCAAATCCTTCGACGAAGACGGTCGTGTGCTGCTGTGCAGTTCGTTCTCCAAGACCCTGGCGCCAGGCCTGCGCATTGGCTGGGTGGCTCCGGGCCGGTACCTGGAGCGGGTACTGCACATGAAGTACATCAGCACCGGCTCCACCGCCACCCAGCCGCAGATTGCAATTGCCGAGTTTCTCAAAGGGGGGCATTTCGAACCGCATTTGCGACGAATGCGCACGCAATACCAGCGTAATCGCGACCTGATGCTCGACTGGGTCAGCCGCTACTTCCCGGCCGGCACCCGCGCCAGCCGCCCCCAAGGCAGTTTCATGCTGTGGGTAGAGCTGCCGGAAGGTTTCGACACCCTCAAGCTCAACCGCGCGCTGGTGGAACAAGGCGTACAGGTGGCTGTGGGAAGCATCTTTTCCGCGTCGGGCAAGTACCGTAACTGCCTGCGCATGAACTACGCTGCCAAGCCCACCGCCCAGATTGAAGAGGCCGTGCGCAAAGTCGGCGCTGCCGCGATGAAGATGCTGGCCGAAACGGTGGACTGACCTTTCGCGAGAAATCGCCGTCATATGTCGACAACCGCCCTGACCTGGACACGACTCCCTTGATGATTCGACGGCTTTTACCGTTTTTCCTGCTGGGAGCCCTGGCCCTGAGCGGCTGCGCCACGGTGAGTACCCCGCGCATACCCAGCGACGCCCTGCCGGCCGCCCAGTCGTCGTTCGGCCGCTCGATCCAGGCCCAGGCCGCGCCTTACCAGGGCCGTTCAGGTTTTCGCCTGCTGCCCAACAGCAGCGAAGCCTTCATGGCCCGCGCCGAGCTGATCCGCAATGCCCAGACCAGCCTTGACCTGCAGTACTACATCGTCCACGACGGCATCAGCACGCGCATGCTGGTGGATGAACTGCTCAAGGCCGCCGACCGTGGCGTGCGCGTGCGCATCCTGCTGGATGACACCACCAGCGACGGCCTCGACCAGATCATCGCCACCCTCGCCGCCCACCCCAAGATCGAGATTCGCCTGTTCAACCCCCTGCACCTGGGGCGCAGCACCGGTGTGACGCGCGCCATGGGCCGCCTGTTCAACCTGTCGCTGCAACACCGGCGCATGCACAACAAGCTGTGGCTGGCGGACAACAGCGTGGCCATCGTCGGTGGGCGCAACCTGGGGGATGAGTATTTCGACGCCGAGCCCAACCTGAACTTCACCGACATCGACATGCTCAGCGTGGGGCCGGTGGCCGAGCAACTCGGGCACAGTTTCGATCAGTACTGGAACAGCGCCCTGAGCAAACCCATTGATGATTTTGTCTCCAATACGCCTTCCAAAGGTGACCTGGCCGCCGCGCGCCTGGGCCTGGAGGCGTCGCTGGCCGAATCGCGCCAGCAGAAGCACGCGCTGTACGCGCGCCTGCGCACCTACCAGACCCAGCCGCGCATGGACATCTGGCGCCGCGAACTGATCTGGGCCTGGAACCAGGCGTTGTGGGACGCACCCAGCAAGGTGCTGTCCAAGGCCGACCCGGACCCGCACCTGCTGCTGACCACGCAACTGGCCCCGGAGCTGGAAGGCGTCAACCATGAACTGATGATGATCTCGGCGTACTTCGTGCCGGGACAGCCCGGGCTGGTGTACCTGACGGGGCGCGCCGACGCGGGCGTATCGGTGAGCTTGTTGACCAACTCCCTCGAAGCCACCGACGTGCCTGCCGTACATGGCGGCTATGCACCGTACCGCAAGGCGCTGCTGGAGCACGGGGTAAAACTCTACGAGCTGCGCCGCCAACCGGGTGACGGCAGCGGCAGCGGCCCGCACCTGTTTCGCCGAGGCACGTTCCGCGGCTCGGACTCGAGCCTGCACAGCAAGGCGATGATCTTTGATCGGCAAAAATCGTTTGTCGGTTCCTTCAATTTCGACCCGCGCTCCGTGCTGTGGAACACCGAGGTCGGCGTGCTGGTGGACAGTCCCGAGCTGGCGGAACACGTACGCAATCTCGCCCTGCAAGGCATGGCGCCGGCCCTGAGCTACGAGGCGAAACTGCAGGACGGCAACGTGGTATGGGTGACCGAGGACAACGGCCAACTGCACACCCTGACCCGTGAGCCGGGCAGTTGGTGGCGACGGTTCAATGCCTGGTTCGCCACCTCGGTCGGCCTGGAGCGCATGCTCTAGGAACAGCGAGGATCAAGCGGGCTGAGCAGCACCAAACGCGCCTTGGCGCAGCAACAGCACCACCAAACCCAAGGCCCCGGCCGCCATCAGCCACGGCAGCGCGTGCCCGCTGATCCATTGGCTGCCGGCGCCGGCCACCAGCGGGCCGATCAGGCAACCGATGCCCCACAACTGCGCGATGTGGGCATTGGCACGCACCAGCGCATCGTCACGATAACGCTCGCCGATCAGAATCAGCGACAACGTGAACAACCCGCCGGCACTGGCGCCGAACAGCACCCATATTGGCCAGATCAGCAGCGTGTGCATCAGCAACGGAACCGCCAGGCTCGATGCCAGCAACAGCAGTGCGCAACTCAAAAACAGCGTGCGTCGTGGCAGGTAATCCGCCAGCGCACCGATGGGCAGTTGCAGCAGCGCGTCACCGACCACCACCGTGCTGACCATCGCCAGGGCAATTTCGGCAGTGAAGCCCTGTTGCAGGCAATACACCGGCAGCAGCGTCAGGATCATCGCCTCAAACGCGGCGAACAGCGCCACCGCCCAGGCAATCGCCGGCAGGCTCAGGCAGAAGCGCCACAGGTCCGCGAAGGTCACGCTGAACGATTCGGCACTGGGCGCACCAGAGCGACCCAGCAATGCCAACGGAGCCACCACCAGCAGGCCAACGCCGACCCAGAAACCATAGTCATGGTCGGTACCGATCAGGCCCAGCAGCAACGGGCCCGAGAGCTGGCTCAAGGCATAACTGCAGCCATACAGCGCCACCAGCCGGCCACGCCACTGCTCCACCACCAACTGGTTGATCCAGCTTTCACCGAGGATAAACACGATGGTCAGGATCACCCCGATCATCAGGCGCAACGCCAGCCATATCGGGTAGCTGGGCAGAATGGCCAGCAAACCGATGGATACCGCACCCGCCCACAGGCACAGACGCATGAGATTCGCGGTGCCGAGCCAGGCGGCCAGGCGGCTGGAGACCTTGGCACCGAGCAATACGCCGAAGGCCGGCATGGCGGCCATTACGCCAATCGCGAAACTGCCGTAGCCCCAGCCCTCCAGGCGCAGGGAGACCAGCGGCATGCTGACGCCCAGGGCCAGGCCGACACTGAGCACCGAGGCCAGGACGGCGAAATAGGTCGCCCAACGCATTGCCACGCTCCTGTGGATAATCATGGGTTCACACAAAACAGTGTGGGAGGGGGCTTGCTCCCGATTGCGGTGGATCATTGAGCACTGTTAGTGCCTGACACACTGCTATCGGGGCAAGCCCCCTCCCACATTTGCCTGCGGTGTTGCTTAGAGCTTGATCCAGGTCGCCTTCAGCTCGGTGTACTTGTCGAACGCATGCAGCGACTTGTCGCGACCATTACCCGACTGCTTGAAGCCGCCAAACGGTGCGGTCATGTCGCCGCCATCGTATTGGTTGACCCACACGCTACCGGCACGCAGGGCCTTGGCGGTGAGGTGCGCCTTGGAAATATCCGATGTCCACACCGCAGCAGCGAGGCCATATTGGGTGTCGTTGGCGATCTTGATCGCTTCTTCGGCGCCGTCAAAGGTGATCACTGACAGCACTGGGCCGAAGATCTCTTCCTGGGCGATTCTCATGGCGTTGGTTACACCGTCGAAAATCGTCGGTTCGACGTAGGTGCCGCCCGTCTCTTCCAGGATGCGCTTGCCACCCGCCACCAACTTGGCGCCGTCAGTGTGGCCGGCTTCGATGTACGACAGCACGGTGTTCATCTGCTGGGTGTCCACCAGGGCACCGACGTTGGTCGCCGGGTCCAGCGGGTTGCCGGGCTTCCAGCCCTTGAGGGCCTCGATCACCAGCGGCAGGAAGGTGTCCTTGATCGAACGTTCCACCAGCAGGCGCGAACCGGCAGTGCAGACTTCACCCTGGTTGAAGGCGATGGCGCTGGCAGCGGATTCGGCGGCGGCTTGCAGGTTCGGAGCATCGGCAAAAACGATGTTCGGGCTCTTGCCGCCGGCTTCCAGCCATACACGCTTCATGTTCGATTCGCCGGAGCGGATCAACAGTTGCTTGGCGATCTTGGTCGAACCGGTGAACACCAGTGTGTCGACGTCCATGTGCAGCGCCAGCGCATTGCCGACGGTGTGGCCGTAGCCCGGCAGCACGTTGAACACGCCTTTCGGAATACCGGCTTCAACGGCCAGGGCCGCGATGCGGATGGCGGTGAGCGGGGATTTTTCGGACGGTTTGAGGATCACCGAGTTACCGGTGGACAGCGCCGGGCCGAGTTTCCAGCAGGCCATCATCAGCGGGAAGTTCCACGGCACGATGGCACCCACCACGCCGACCGGCTCGCGGGTCACCAGACCCAACTGATCGTGCGGGGTGGCTGCGACTTCGTCGTAGATCTTGTCGATTGCCTCGCCGCTCCAGCTCAGGGCATTTGCCGCGCCGGGTACGTCAATGTTCAGGGAGTCACTGATCGGCTTGCCCATGTCCAGGGTTTCGAGCAGCGCCAGTTCTTCGGCATTGGCCTTGAGCAGCGCGGCGAAACGGATCATGGTGGCTTTGCGTTTGGCCGGCGCCAGGCGCGACCAGACACCGGAATTGAAGGTGGCGCGGGCGTTTTCTACGGCGCGCTGGGCATCGGCGGCGTCACAACTGGCAACACTGGTCAGCAGGCGGCCATCGACCGGGCTGATGCATTCGAAGGTGTCGCCGGAAACAGCGGCGGTGTATTCGCCATTGATGTAGGCGCGGCCTTCGATCTTCAGATCCTTGGCGCGTTGTTCCCAGTCGGCACGGGTCAGGGTGGTCATGCGAGTGTCCTCCTCTTATTGAATACAAGGGCCAGGCGATGTCCCCCGGCAGCCTCAAAGAATGCTTGCCCGCCAGCCAGCTGTTCGGCTCAAAGGCAGCTGCCACCCTAAACCAGCGGCCAGGGATGTTTCAATATATTTGACATAACCGCGGTAAACGCCCTTGCGATGTTCATTTTAATAAACATAGACTTTGGGCTCTCCAACCGCAGGCCAGACGGGACACGCACATGAGCATCCAGGACATCGTCGATTTCAGCCAGGCCAACACCGCCCCAGACCGCTACCGCCCTGCCGCGGAAAAAATCCTCAAGGGCGATCCCGAACAAACGGTGTACAACCATTACAACAGCCCGTGCGGCCAGATGAACGCCGGGGTCTGGGAAGGAGAGGTCGGGCAGTGGCAGGTCAACTACAGCGAGCATGAGTATTGCGAGATCGTGCAGGGCGTCTCTGTATTGCGCGACGCCGAGGGCAATGCGAAGACCTTGCGTGCCGGCGACCGCTTCGTGATCCCCGCCGGCTTCAGCGGCACCTGGGAAGTGCTGGAGCCGTGCCGCAAGATCTATGTGGTGTTCGAGCAGAAGGCCTGATCAACAAACGCCAGGCAAAAAAAAGCCCGTATCGTGAGATACGGGCTTTTTCACAAGGAGGAAAATCAATTACTTGATTTTGCCTTCTTTGTAGATCACGTGCTTGCGAACGCGCGGGTCGAACATTTTCTTTTCGAGCTTGTCCGGGGTAGTACGCTTGTTCTTGTCGGTAGTGTAGAAGTGACCAGTACCGGCGCTAGAGATCATTCGAATCAATTCACGCATGATAGAGCTCCTTAGATCTTGCCAGCGGCGCGGATTTCGGCCAGCACGACAGTGATGCCACGCTTGTCGATAATACGCATGCCTTTGGCAGATACACGCAGGCGAACAAAACGTTTCTCTTCTTCAACCCAGAAGCGGTGATGCTGCAGGTTCGGCAGGAAACGACGACGGGTTTTGTTATTTGCGTGGGAAATGTTATTCCCAGTCACCGGACCCTTACCGGTAACTTGACAGACTCTCGACATGCCTCAGCCCTCTAAAACCACATGCCCAACCCGGCATGGGTTGGCCGCTTAATCTCTCAGTCATTTGGCGCCAGGCGCCGCGTTTCTTTAGGGTCTTACCGGCTACACCTACAAGCGAAGGAACCGGGCCCCTAGAAAAGAGCGCTGCTTTATACCAGAAAGACCCATGTGCAACAACAGCCCGTGTATTTTTACCGGCGTAAATCTCGGCGACAGACGCCCGAACCGTTGCCAGGAGGGGCCGCTGTAACAGCCGACCGCTCGTCGCACAGAATGATTTACAGCGCTCGCGCGCGCAGTAAAGCGCACAGCGAAACGCGCTGGGGTGCCATCAAAACAGCATTTGAGGCAAAAGCACAGGCAAAAATGGGCTAGTCATTTATCAACCAGACCACTACGGTAGGGCTTTTCCAGACTGCACTCGCAGATGGGCCTTCGATCTGCAAAGGAAACCGAACATGCGCCTCGCTGCCCTACCGCTATTGCTAGCCCCTCTATTTATCGCGCCGCTGGCCTCTGCCGCCAGCACCTTGAGCGTCTGCACCGAGGCCAGCCCCGAAGGGTTCGATGTGGTGCAATACAACTCGCTGACCACCACCAACGCCTCGGCCGATGTGCTGATGAACCGCCTGGTGGACTACGACGCGGCCAGCGGCAAACTGGTGCCCAGCCTGGCTGACAGCTGGGACGTCTCGCCGGATGGCCTGACCTATACCTTCAAGCTGCACCCGGACGTGAAATTCCATCGCACCGAGTATTTCACCCCAAGCCGCACCCTGACCGCCGAAGACGTGCGCTTCAGCTTCGAACGCATGCTCGACCCGGCCAATCCGTGGCACAAGATCGCCCAGAGCGGCTTCCCCCACGCCCAGTCCCTGCAATTGCCAACGCTGGTCAAGAAGATCGATGCCCTCGACCCGCTGACCGTGCGCTTTACCCTCGATCACGCCGACTCCACCTTCCTCGCAGCCCTGAGCATGGGCTTTGCCTCGATCTACCCGGCGGAATACGCCGACAAACTGCTCAAGGCCGGCACGCCGGAGAAGCTCAACAGCCAGCCGATCGGCACCGGGCCGTTCATCTTCAGCCGTTTCCAGAAAGATGCCGTGGTGCGCTACAAGGCCAACCCGGACTATTTCGCCGGCAAACCGGCTGTGGATAACTTGATCTTCGCAATTACTCCGGACGCCAACGTACGCCTGCAGAAACTGCACCGCAACGAATGCCAGATCGCCCTGTCGCCCAAGCCCCTGGATGTGGGCGAGGCCGAAAAGGACCCCGCACTCAAGGTAGAAAAAACCGCAGCGTTCATGACCGCGTTCGTGGCCATCAACAGCCAGCACCCGCCCCTGGACAAGCCCGAGGTGCGCCAGGCCATCAACCTGGCCTTCGACAAGGGCAGCTACCTCAAGGCGGTGTTTGAAGGCACCGCCGAAGCCGCCAACGGCCCGTACCCGCCCAATACCTGGAGCTACGCCAAAGACTTGCCGGGTTATCCACAGGACCTCGCCAAGGCCAAGGCCTTGCTGGACCGTGCCGGCCTCAAGGACGGCTTCAAGACCACCCTCTGGACGCGCCCCACCGGCAGCCTGCTGAACCCTAACCCGAACCTCGGCGCGCAACTGCTGCAGGCGGACCTGGCCAAGGTGGGCATCCAGGCCGAGATCCGCGTGATCGAATGGGGCGAGCTGATTCGCCGCGCCAAAGCGGGTGAACACGACCTGCTGTTCATGGGCTGGGCCGGTGACAACGGCGACCCGGATAACTTCCTGACCCCACAGTTTTCCTGCGCGGCGGTTAAATCCGGCACCAACTTCGCCCGCTACTGTGATCCGGCGCTGGACAAGCTGATCAGCGCCGGCAAGACCACCAGCGAACAAGGTGTACGCAGCAAGCTGTACCAGCAGGCCCAGGCGCAGATCCAGCAACAGGCGCTGTGGTTGCCGCTGGCGCACCCGACGGCGTTCGCCCTGGCGCGCAAGAACGTCGAGGGCTACCAGGTGAGCCCCTTCGGGCGCCAGGATTTCTCGAAGGTCAGCGTCAAGCCCTGAGAACCAGGCCCGCCCCCAGGGGGCGGGCTTACATCCACCCATATTCCGCCATCGACAACGGATCACCGTCCCCCACGATGACGTGATCCAGTACCCGCACATCCACCACTTCCAAGGCCTTTTGCAGCAGCTTGGTCAATTTTCGATCAGCCGCGCTGGGCTCCACGCTCCCGGAAGGATGGTTGTGACACAGAATCAACGCCGCTGCGTTATAGGCCAGGGCGCGCTTGACCACTTGCCGCGGGTAGACCACGGCAGCGTCGATGGTCCCCTCGGACAACACTTCGAACCCCAGCACCCGATGCTTTGAATCGAGAAACAGACAGCCGAAAACTTCATGGGGCTCATGGCGCAACAGCGACTTGAGGTAATTGCGCACGGCCACCGGGCTTTCCAGCACCGAATCGCTGCGCAGGCGCTCGGCCATATGGCGCCGGGACATTTCCAGTACCGCCTGCAACTGCGCAAACTTCGCAGGCCCCAAGCCCAACTGCTGGCTGAACACCGCCTGGCTGGCTTCCAGCAGCGGGCGCAAACCGCCAAATTGCGCCAGCAGATGGCGCGCCAGGTCCACCGCGCTCCTGCCGGTTACGCCGGTGCGCAGGAAGATCGCCAGCAATTCAGCATCGGACAGACTCGCAGCACCCCACTCCAAAAGCTTCTCTCGCGGCCGCTCTGCCGCCGGCCAATCACGAATACTCATTCCACCTCCCTGTGCATGTGCGCCGCTGTTGCGGGGCGGGCGCTGTGTTATCGTAGGCCCTCTTTTTTGCGTGCGATTTCACCTGGGGAGGGGGCATCGCAGGCGTCACTGAACTGGCTTCACTGAACTGGAAAGGCAAACCAATGCAGCGTCTGTATCGGAAACGCATCGTTCTCGGCGTCGGCGGCGGCATTGCCGCCTACAAGAGCGCAGAGCTGGTCCGCAGGCTTCTCGACCAGGGCGCCGAAGTGCGCGTGGTCATGACCCGCGGCGGCAGTGAGTTCATTACTCCGCTGACCATGCAGGCCCTGTCCGGACACCCGGTTCACCTGGACCTGCTGGACCCGGCAGCCGAAGCCGCCATGGGTCATATCGAACTGGCCAAATGGGCCGACCTGGTACTGATCGCCCCTGCCACCGCCGACCTGATCGCGCGCCTGGCGCAAGGCATCGCCGATGACCTGCTGACCACCCTGGTACTGGCCACCGACGCCACCGTCGCCATCGCCCCGGCCATGAACCAGGCCATGTGGCGTGACCCGGCGACCCAGGCCAACACCCAGCTCCTGCAAAGCCGTGGCCTCAAGGTGTTCGGCCCGGCCTCCGGCAGCCAGGCCTGCGGCGATGTCGGCATGGGCCGCATGCTCGAGGCCACCGACCTGGCATTGTGCGCCGCCGAATGCTTCCAGCACCTGGCCCTGACCGGCCGGCACGTGCTGATTACGGCAGGCCCGACCCAGGAAAACATCGACCCGGTACGCTACATCACCAACCATAGCTCAGGAAAAATGGGCTTTGCCTTGGCGGAAGCCGCGGTCGAGGCAGGCGCACGCGTTACCCTGATCACCGGTCCGGTGCACTTGCCGACTCCCGATCGCGTCACGCGAATCGACGTAGTCAGCGCCCGGGACATGCTGGCCGCCTGTGAGGCCGCCATTCCCTGTGACCTGTTTATCGCTTCGGCAGCGGTTGCAGACTACCGCCCGGAAGTCGTCGCCCCGCAAAAGCTCAAGAAAGACCCTACGAGCGGCGACGGCCTGCTCCTGCAAATGGTGCGCAACCCGGACATCCTGGCCACCATTGCCACGCGTCCGGACCGCCCGTTCAGTGTCGGCTTTGCCGCCGAGACCGAGCACCTGCTCGACTACGCCGCACGCAAACTGAAAGACAAAAACCTCGACCTGATCGTTGCCAATGATGTCGCCAACCCGAGCATCGGCTTCAACAGCGAGGAAAACGCCTGCAGCGTGATCGACCGCGAGCTGCACGCCACTCTTTTCGCCCAGACCAGCAAAGGCAAGATTGCCCGCCAACTGATCTCTTTTATCGCCCAACGGCTGAACCAGGTTTAATTTCCATGCACGCTTTGCAAGCCAAGATCCTCGACCCCCGCATCGGCACCGAATTCCCGCTGCCGGCCTACGCCACCCCAGGTTCCGCCGGCCTGGACCTGCGCGCCATGCTCAAGCAAGACACCGTCCTTGAGCCGGGCCAGACCGTCCTGATTCCCACCGGCCTGTCGATCTACGTCGGCGACCCGGGCCTGGCTGCGCTGATCCTGCCGCGCTCCGGCCTGGGCCACAAACACGGTATCGTGCTGGGTAACCTGGTAGGCCTGATCGACTCGGACTACCAAGGCGAGTTGATGGTGTCGTGCTGGAATCGTGGCCAGACGGCGTTCAACATCGCTGTCGGCGAGCGCATTGCCCAGCTTGTACTGGTGCCGGTGGTGCAGGCGCACTTCGAACTGGTGCAGGATTTTGACGAAACCCAACGCGGCGCAGGTGGCTTTGGGCATTCCGGCAGTCACTGACTACGCTGAACCTGGCCGGGCACCTTTGCCCGGCTCGATGCCCCCGCAAGGCTTTTCAGGATGAAGAATGCGCGGACTTTATCAGCGAGATTTCCCATTTGAAATCAATGCATTACGCAGAAATAAAGACAGGGGCCAAGCTCCGATGGCACTTTTGCACCACGAACTCTCTGCCGAAAACACCGTCATACCCTTCAGTTTGAGCCTGCCGGTCAGCCACATTAAGGCCAGCCTTGCCCCCTTGAGATGGAGTTTCCCCCCGCGATGAGTACCGCAGCCCGAGTAGCCCCGACATTCCCCGACAGCATCTTTCGCGCCTATGACATTCGTGGCGTAGTCCCCAAGACCCTGACCGCCGAAACCGCCTACTGGATTGGCCGCGCCATTGGTTCCCAGAGCCTGGCCCAGGACGAGCCGAACGTCTCGGTCGGTCGTGACGGTCGCCTGTCCGGTCCGGAACTGGTGGAACAACTGATCCAGGGCCTGGCCGACAGCGGCTGCCATGTCAGCGATGTGGGCCTGGTGCCCACTCCCGCGCTGTACTACGCCGCCAATGTACTGGCCGGCAAATCCGGGGTAATGCTGACCGGCAGCCATAACCCGTCGGACTACAACGGCTTCAAGATCGTCATCGCCGGCGACACCCTGGCCAACGAACAGATCCAGGCCCTGCACACCCGCCTGAAGACCAACGACCTGACCAGCGGCAAAGGCAGCATCACCAAAGTTGACATCCTGCAGCGCTACTCTGATGAAATCACCGGCGACGTCAAACTCGCACGCCGCCTCAAAGTGGTGGTGGACTGCGGCAACGGCGCGGCCGGCGTAATCGCCCCGCAGCTGCTCGAAGCCCTGAACTGCGAAGTGATCCCGCTGTTCTGCGAGGTCGATGGCAACTTCCCCAACCACCACCCGGACCCAGGCAAACCGGAAAACCTGGTGGACCTGATCGCCAAGGTCAAGGAAACCGGTGCTGACGTCGGGCTGGCCTTTGACGGCGACGGCGACCGCGTAGGCGTGGTGACCGAAACCGGCGAGATCGTATTCCCGGACCGCCTGCTGATGCTGTTCGCCCGCGATGTGGTGGCGCGCAACCCGGGTGCCGAGATCATTTTCGACGTGAAGTGCACCCGCCGCCTCACCCCGTTGATCAAGGAATATGGCGGCCGTCCGCTAATGTGGAAGACCGGTCACTCGTTGATCAAAAAGAAAATGAAGGAAACCGGCGCACTGTTGGCCGGCGAAATGAGCGGCCACGTGTTCTTCAAGGAGCGCTGGTTCGGGTTTGACGACGGCATTTACAGCGCCGCCCGTCTGCTGGAGATCCTCAGCAAGGAAAAATCCACCGCCGAAGAGCTGTTTCAGACCTTCCCGAATGATATTTCTACGCCAGAGATCAATATCCATGTGACCGAGGAGAGCAAATTCAGCATCATTGACGCACTGCACGATGCGCAATGGGGCGAAGGCGCCCACCTGACCACCATTGATGGTGTGCGAGTCGATTACGCCAAGGGCTGGGGCCTGGTTCGCGCATCCAACACCACACCGGTGCTGGTGCTGCGTTTCGAGGCGGATACCGAGGCTGAGTTGCAGCGCATCAAGGACGTGTTCCACGCCCAGTTGAAACGTGTTGCCCCTGATCTCCAATTACCGTTCTGATTTTTACCGGAGCCCTGAATGACCCTCGAACGCGAAGCCGCTGCCAACACCGCCAAGGTCCTGTCCGAAGCGTTGCCTTACATTCGACGCTACGTCGGCAAGACGCTGGTGATCAAGTACGGCGGCAATGCCATGGAAAGCGACGAGCTGAAAACCGGCTTTGCCCGCGACATCGTGTTGATGAAAGCCGTGGGGATCAACCCCGTGGTGGTCCACGGCGGCGGCCCGCAGATCGGCGACCTGCTCAAGCGCTTGTCGATCGAGAGTCACTTCATCGATGGCATGCGCGTCACTGACGCGCAGACCATGGACGTGGTGGAGATGGTCCTCGGCGGCCAGGTGAACAAAGACATCGTCAACCTGATCAACCGTCACGGCGGCAGCGCCATTGGCCTGACCGGCAAGGACGCCGAGCTGATCCGCGCGAAAAAACTGACCGTTACCCGTCAGACGCCGGAAATGACCCAGCCGGAAATCATCGATATCGGCCAGGTAGGCGAAGTGATCGGCATCAACACCGACCTGCTGAACCTGCTGGTCAAGGGCGACTTCATCCCGGTGATCGCGCCGATCGGCGTGGGTGCCAACGGTGAGTCCTACAACATCAACGCCGACCTGGTGGCGGGTAAGGTGGCCGAAGCATTGAAGGCTGAAAAGCTGATGCTGCTGACCAACATTGCCGGCCTGATGGACAAGGAAGGCAAGGTGCTGACCGGTTTGACCACTCAACAAGTGGACGAACTGATCGCCGACGGCACCATCTACGGCGGCATGCTGCCGAAGATCCGTTGCGCGCTGGAAGCGGTGCAAGGCGGCGTCGGCAGCTCGCTGATCCTGGATGGCCGGGTGCCGAATGCAATCTTGCTGGAAATCTTCACCGATACGGGTGTGGGCACGCTGATCAGTAATCGCAAGCGCCCTTAAAACGCTGAAAACAAAAAGCCCCGCTCAACCTGGTTGAGCGGGGCTTTTTTATGGTTCGGCGATTACTGAACGCCGAACTGCTCGCGATACGCCTTAACTGCCGGCAAGTGCTGCTTGAGCTGCGGATCGTCTTCCAGGAACTGCAACACCTGGTTCAGCGACACGATGCTGACCACTGGAATACCGAAATCACGCTCCACTTCCTGGATCGCCGACAACTCACCGTTGCCACGCTCCTGGCGGTTCAGCGCGATCAGCACACCGGCGGCCTTGGCGCCGTCCTGGGACGCGATGATCTGCATCACCTCACGGATAGCCGTACCGGCCGTGATCACGTCATCGATGATCAATACATCGCCGGTAAGCGGCGCGCCCACCAGGCTGCCGCCTTCGCCATGGGCCTTGGCTTCCTTGCGGTTGAAGCACCATGGCAGATCGCGCCCATGATGTTCCGCCAGGGCCACGGCCGTTGCAGCCGCCAGGGGGATGCCCTTGTAGGCCGGGCCAAACAGCACGTCGAAGGAAATACCGCTTTCAACGATGGCTGCCGCGTAGAAACGCCCCAGCTGAGCCAGGGCCGAACCCGAGTTGAACAAGCCGGCATTGAAGAAATACGGGCTGGTGCGCCCGGACTTGAGGGTGAACTCACCGAAGCGCAAAACCCCGCGATCGATGGCAAAACGAATGAAATCGCGTTGATACGCCTGCATGAAAAAAGCCTCAGATACCACGGATTTAGCTAATTAGGTAGACGGCGTGTATCATACACGCACGCGATTTTTGGGGCCATTTATGCGGATCATCAGTGTGAACGTTAATGGTATTCAGGCTGCAGTCGAGCGTGGTTTGCTCAGTTGGCTGCAAGCTCAGAATGCCGACGTCATCTGCCTGCAGGACACCCGCGCCTCCGCCTTTGAACTGGACGACCCAGCCTTCCAACTGGATGGCTACTTCCTTTATGCCTGCGATGCCGAAGTGCCCACCCAAGGTGGCGTGGCTTTGTACTCGCGGTTGCAACCCAAGGCGGTCATCAGCGGCCTCGGCTTCGAGACAGCCGACCGCTACGGGCGCTACCTGCAAGCCGATTTCGACAAGGTCAGCATCGCGACCTTGCTGCTTCCTTCGGGGCAGAACGGCGATGAAGACTTGAACCAGAAGTTCAAGCTAATGGACGATTTCGCCCGTTACCTGGATAAACAGCGACGCAAACGTCGCGAGTACATTTACTGTGGCTCGCTGTACGTGGCGCAACAGAAGCTGGATATCAAGAACTGGCGTGACAGCCAGCAATCCCCGGGCTTCCTGGCGCCGGAACGGGCCTGGATGGACGAGATTGTCGGCAACATGGGCTATGTGGATGCGCTGCGCGAAGTCAGCCGCGAAGGCGACCAGTACAGCTGGTGGCCAGACAATGAACAGGCTGAGATGCTCAACCTGGGCTGGCGCTTCGACTACCAGTTGCTGACCCCGGGTCTGCGCCGGTTCGTGCGCAGTGCACGCCTGCCGCGCCAGCCGCGCTTCTCGCAGCACGCGCCGCTGATCGTGGACTACGACTGGACACTGACCATCTAGGGTCTTTATCCAGGCACAAAAAAACCGACATCGCTGTCGGTTTTTTTGTGGGTGTTGATTATTTGACCAGGCGCCAGGTCAAGGGATAGCGATAGGCGATCCCTTTGTTGGCTTTGATTGCGCCGATGATCGTCAGCACCACGCTTGCGATGACCAGGGCCGTCATCAGGAAAAACCCAATGACCGCGAAGGCCAGCACGATGCAAATGATCCAGGCGATGGCTACGGTGATCTGGAAATTCAGTGCCTCCTTGCCCTGGTCGTCAATGAACGGATCCACTTCTTTTTTCATCTGCCACAGGATCAGCGGCCCCACGACGCTGCCGAAGGGGAATACAAACCCCAGGAACGCAGCAAGATGGCACAACATTGCCCCCTGACGCACCTCGTAGGAAGGCGTAGGCACCGGCATTTGGCTGTCATTCATGGCGCTTCTCCTTGAGGCGTACTCAGTCAGCCAGTGCGGCGTTCTGCAGTTCGAAGATCTCAGTCATGCCTTTCTGGGCCAGGGCCAGCATGGCGTTCAGCTCGGCCGGCTGGAATGGCGCACCTTCGGCGGTGCCCTGCACTTCGATGAAACCACCGGTGCTGGTCATCACTACGTTCAGGTCGGTCTCGGCAGCCGAGTCTTCCAGGTAATCCAGGTCCAGCACCGGCTCGCCCTGGTACATGCCCACCGATACGGCGGCGATCATCTGCTTCAGTGGGTCGCCGCCTTTCAGGCCGCCGCGCTTCTTGATGACTTTAAGCGCATCGACCAGCGCCACCATGGCGCCGGTGATGGACGCGGTGCGCGTACCGCCATCGGCCTGGATCACGTCACAGTCGACGTAGAGGGTCACGTCGCCCAGCTTGGTCATATCCAGGGCCGCGCGCAGGGAGCGCCCGATCAGGCGCTGGATTTCCAGGGTACGGCCGCCTTGCTTGCCACGGCTGGCTTCACGCTGGTTACGCTCGCCGGTGGCGCGTGGCAGCATGCCATATTCGGCGGTCAGCCAACCCTGGCCCTGGCCCTTGAGGAAGCGCGGCACGCCATTTTCAACGCTGACGGTGCAGATAACCTTGGTATCGCCAAACTCGACCAGTACGGATCCCTCGGCGTGTTTGGTGTAGTTGCGGGTGATGCGGATCGAGCGGAGCTGATCGGCAACGCGACCACTTGGACGTTTCATAGGGGGTACCTGTACTGAGGACGAAAAACTGCCGAGCATTATAGAGCCGCGAGCCGATTCGGGGCACTGCTAAAAATCTGCTTACGAATGCCCAGGGTTTGGGCGCGCCCGCCCCACTGCGCTACAATCCCGCGCCTTCGCAGCCTGTCGGCTTCAATTTACCCATCAGCCCGCTTTCGCGGGACTGCATCGCGAGGTACCTCCATGGTGCACAGCATGACCGCCTTTGCCCGCGTCGAAAAAGCCGGCGCCCAAGGCACCCTGAGCTGGGAACTGCGCTCGGTCAACAGCCGCTACCTGGAGCCGCACCTGCGCCTGCCGGAATCCTTCCGCGACCTCGAAGGCGCCGTGCGTGAGGCACTGCGCCAGGGCATCTCCCGCGGCAAGCTGGAATGCACCCTGCGTTTTACCGAAGAAACCACCGGCAAGCCGCTGCAGGTAGACCGCGAGCGCGCTGCGCAACTGGTCGCCGCGGCCGAAACCGTCGCCGGCCTGATCAAGCAGCCCGCCGCACTGAACCCTCTGGAAGTGCTGGCCTGGCCCGGCGTGCTGGTGGCCGACGCCTCCGATCCGCAAGCCCTCAATGCCGAAGCCCTCGCCCTGTTCACCCAGGGATTGAAGGAACTCAAGGCTGGCCGCGAGCGTGAAGGCGCCGAACTGGCCCGACTGATCAACGAGCGCCTGGCGTCGATCGAAGCAGACGTGGTCACCTTGCGCGAGCTGGTACCGCAGATGCTCGCCACCCAACGCCAGAAGATCCTGGACCGCTTCACCGACATGAAGGCCGACCTCGACCCCGTGCGCCTGGAGCAGGAAATGGTGCTGCTCGCGCAGAAGAGCGATGTCGCCGAAGAACTGGATCGCCTGAGCACCCACATCCTCGAAGTGCGCCGCGTGCTCAAGTCCGGCGGCGCCGCTGGTCGGCGCCTGGACTTCCTGATGCAGGAACTCAACCGCGAAGCCAATACACTGGGCTCCAAGGCTTTCGATCCGCGCAGCACCACGGCGGCGGTCAACCTCAAGGTGTTGATCGAGCAGATGCGCGAACAAGTACAGAATATTGAGTAAGGCAACCTCCATGACCCATAGCACCGGCACCCTGTACATCATTTCCGCCCCTTCGGGCGCGGGCAAGAGCAGCCTGGTCAAGGCCCTGACCGACGCTGACGAGCAGATTCGCATCTCGATCTCCCACACCACCCGCGCCATGCGTCCGGGCGAGGTGAACGGCGTGCACTATCACTTCGTCGAGCGCACCGAGTTCGTCAAGATGATCGAGCATGGCGACTTCCTCGAGCGCGCCGAGGTGTTCGGCAACCTCTACGGCACCTCGCAGAGCCACCTGCAGCAGACCCTGGACGAAGGCCACGACCTGATCCTGGAAATCGACTGGCAGGGTGCCGAGCAAGTGCGCCAGCTGATGCCCAAGGCACGCTCGATCTTTATCCTGCCGCCGTCGCTCGAAGCCTTGCACCAGCGCCTGACCAACCGTGGCCAGGACAGCGACGAGATCATCGAAGGCCGCATGCGGGAAGCTGTCAGCGAAATGAGCCACTATGTCGACTACGACTACCTGATCATTAACGACGATTTTTCCCACGCGCTGGATGACCTGAAGGCGATTTTCCGCGCCAATCAGCTCCAGCAAAAGCGTCAACAGCAGCGTTTCGGCAAATTACTCGCCGAACTGCTCGGCTGATTGGCCCTTCCCAAAACCGCTGCAAGGGCTTTACATTGGCGCTTGCAGCGGTTTTGCGAGGGTCTGCGAAAAATCAGCGCTTCCCTAAACGCTGGTGATTTTTTAAACTGCTCAGTCCGCTCGCCCAACCGGGCAGCGCGCATCTTGCATTCGCTCCGAGGAATACCATGGCCCGCGTAACCGTTGAAGACTGCCTAGAACACGTGGATAACCGCTTTGAGCTGGTCATGCTCTCTACCAAGCGTGCCCGTCAACTGGCCACTGGCGGCAAAGAGCCTCTGGTCCAGTGGGAAAACGACAAGCCTACCGTTGTAGCCCTGCGTGAAATCGCTGAAGGCCTGATGAGCTACGAGTTCATCGCCAACGCTGAAATCGTTGAAGACGAACCGCTGTTTGCAGCGTTCGAGGACGAGTCCAACGAGGCCGTCTAAGCCTATGCCTGGTCGACGTAGCACGGCGCGGGGTCACAGCCTTCGGCAGGAGTTCACACTTTGCCGAGCATAGACGCCCTCGCCGATCGCTTATCGGCCTACCTCGGCCCCGACCAGGTCAACCTGGTCCGCCGAGCGTATTTCTACGCCGAACAAGCCCACGACGGCCAACGCCGCCGAAGCGGTGAGGCGTATGTCACCCATCCCCTTGCGGTGGCAAATATCCTGGCCGACATGCACATGGACCATCAGAGCCTGATGGCCGCGATGCTGCATGACGTGATCGAAGACACCGGCATTGCCAAGGAAGCGCTCAGTGCGCAATTTGGCGAAACCGTGGCCGAACTGGTCGACGGGGTCAGCAAACTGACCCAGATGAACTTCGAGACCAAGGCCGAAGCCCAGGCGGAAAACTTCCAGAAAATGGCCATGGCCATGGCCCGGGACATCCGGGTGATTCTGGTCAAGCTGGCCGACCGGCTGCACAACATGCGCACGCTGGAAGTGCTGTCCGGCGAAAAACGCCGGCGCATCGCCAAGGAAACCCTGGAAATCTACGCGCCCATCGCCAACCGGCTGGGCATGCACGCCATTCGTATCGAGTTCGAAGACCTCGGCTTCAAGGCCATGCACCCGATGCGTTCGGCGCGCATCTACCAGGCCGTCAAGCGCGCCCGGGGCAATCGCAAGGAAATCGTCAACAAGATCGAAGAGTCCCTGAGCCATTGCCTGGCGATCGACGAGATCGAGGGCGAGGTCAGCGGCCGGCAGAAGCATATCTACGGCATCTACAAGAAGATGCGCGGCAAGCGCCGGGCCTTCAACGAGATCATGGACGTGTACGCGTTCCGCATCATCGTGGACAAGGTCGATACCTGCTATCGCGTCCTCGGTGCGGTACATAATTTGTACAAACCCCTGCCGGGGCGCTTCAAGGACTACATCGCCATTCCCAAGGCCAACGGCTATCAATCGCTGCATACCACGCTGTTCGGTATGCACGGGGTGCCGATCGAGATCCAGATCCGCACCCGGGAAATGGAAGAGATGGCCAACAACGGCATCGCCGCCCATTGGCTGTACAAATCCAGCGGCGACGAGCAGCCCAAAGGCACCCATGCCCGCGCCCGCCAATGGGTCAAGGGCGTGCTGGAAATGCAGCAACGTGCCGGCAACTCCCTGGAATTCATCGAAAGCGTGAAGATCGACCTGTTCCCGGACGAGGTCTACGTGTTCACGCCCAAAGGCCGGATCATGGAGCTGCCCAAAGGCTCCACTGCGGTCGACTTTGCCTACGCGGTACACACCGACGTCGGCAACAGCTGCATTGCCTGCCGGATCAACCGGCGCCTGGCCCCGCTGTCGGAACCGCTGCAAAGCGGCTCCACTGTGGAGATCGTCAGCGCACCGGGCGCGCGCCCGAACCCGGCGTGGCTGAACTTCGTGGTTACCGGCAAGGCGCGCACACACATCCGCCACGCACTGAAACTGCAGCGCCGCTCCGAGTCCATCAGCCTGGGCGAGCGCCTGCTGAACAAAGTGCTCAACGGTTTCGACAGCGCCTTGGACAAGATTGCCCAGGAGCGCGTGCAAGCGATGCTCCACGAGTATCGCCAGGAAACCATCGAGGACCTGCTGGAAGATATCGGCCTGGGCAACCGCATGGCCTACGTGGTCGCCCGCCGCCTGCTGGGTGAAGGCGAACAACTGCCAAGCCCGGAAGGCCCGCTGGCGATTCGCGGCACCGAGGGCCTGGTGCTCAGCTATGCCAAATGCTGCACGCCGATCCCTGGCGACCCGATTGTCGGCCACCTGTCGGCCGGCAAGGGCATGGTCGTTCACCTCGACAACTGCCGCAACATCACCGAGATCCGCCACAACCCGGAAAAATGCATCCAGCTCTCGTGGGCCAAGGATGTCACCGGCGAATTCAACGTCGAACTGCGCGTGGAGCTGGAACACCAGCGCGGCCTGATCGCCCTGCTGGCCAGCAGCGTCAACGCGGCCGACGGCAATATCGAGAAAATCAGCATGGACGAGCGCGATGGTCGCATCAGCGTGGTCCAGCTGGTGGTCAGCGTGCATGACCGCGTGCATCTGGCCCGCGTGATCAAGAAACTGCGCGCCTTGACCGGTGTGATCCGCATCACCCGCATGCGTGCGTAGCCCATCCATTACAAGGAGTCATTCATGACCAAGACCGTTATCACCAGCGACAAGGCCCCAGCCGCCATCGGTACTTACTCCCAGGCCATCAAGGCGGGCAACACCGTCTACATGTCCGGCCAGATTCCGCTGGACCCAAAGACCATGGAACTGGTGGAAGGCTTCGAAGCCCAGACCGTACAGGTCTTCGAAAACCTCAAGTCCGTGGCCGAAGCTGCCGGCGGCTCGTTCAAGGACATCGTCAAGCTGAACATCTTCCTCACCGACCTGAGCCACTTCGCCAAGGTCAACGAGATCATGGGCAAGTACTTCGAACAACCGTACCCAGCCCGTGCCGCCATTGGTGTGGCCGCCCTGCCAAAGGGCGCGCAGGTTGAGATGGACGCAATTCTGGTCATCGAGTAAAACACCCGGCGCAGCCTCCACAGGCTGCGCCGACTTCGTTTTAAAAGGATTTCATGATGCGCAAAGCGCTTGTAGCCTCTTCGTTGCTCGCCCTGTTGCTCGGCGGCTGCGCCAGCAACCCTGCCAACCAGGATGTGAGCGGCACCTGGATCAACCAGGTCGCCATCGATGCGGCAGCCAAGGGCGGCCCTTTGCGTGAAGCGCTGCAAAGCTATGGCCCGAACCTCGAGTGGGAGGTCAACCCCAAGGCTTCGCAGGCACGTTACTACAACGGTTTTGAAGTCGCCGAAGGCAAGTTGCTCGGCGAACAGTCCGGTGCCTGGAGCGTCGACTTCTACGGCAGCTCCGCCACTGAACTCAAGCGCAAAGGCAGGCAACTGCTGCAAGTGGCCAACGACAACGAGCCCGAGCAGCTCTTTGCCCGCGCCAAGGAACCTGCACCGGACGGTGCGCCGCTGGGTGCCAACTTCGAACGCGCCCTGTACGCAGCCTATATGGGCGGCGACTGGAAGATCACCGACGGCTTCGGCAACGGTGCCACCGTCCAGTTCCAGCCTGACGGCAAGGTCGCCGGTCTGCCCAATGTTGATCGGTACTCTCTGTGCCTGGCCGGTGACTGTGCCTCCATGAGCGGCGGCTACGACAGCATGTGGCTGCAGCTCAACGGCGTGGGCAACCCGTGGATCTTCATGCGCAAAGGCAAGCAGCTGGAGATCTTCCAGGCGATCAACACCGCACAGGCGGACGAAGTGCCTCAGTTCACTCCCGGGCCGCGTCAATGGCTGCTTGAAAAGCAATAGCAGTCATCACCCACATTTTTAACCGCATTTCAGCCTTTAAGAATGGCTGCGTACCCTTCGCGGTAGCTCGCATACGTGGGCGTCCACCCCAGCGCCTTTATCCGGGCATTGCTGCATTGCTTGCTGCCCGCACGCCGCACACTCGCGTCCTCGGACCACTCAGTGACGCCCAGGTAGTCACGCAGCCAGGCCACCACCTCGGCCAAGGGCGCCGGTGCGTCATCGACGCCGATATAGACCTTATCCAGCGAACCGCCCTGCTCCACGTGGCGTAGCAAAAATGCCAGCAAGCCCGCCGCATCATCGGCGTGTATACGGTTGCCATATAAAGGTGGATCAAGCGCTACACGGTACCCCTGGCGCACCTGGGTCAGCAGCCATTCGCGACCAGGACCGTAAATGCCGGTCAACCGCACGACGCTCGCAGGAATGCCACTGTTAAGTGCCACCTGCTCGGCCTCCAGCATGACTTGCCCGGAATAACCCTTGGCCTGTGTTTCGGAGGTTTCGTCGACCCACTCGCCATTCTGCTGCCCGTACACACTGCTGCTGGATACAAACAGCAGGTGCTTGGGCTCCTGGCCGTAATCCTTCAGCCACTCCAGCACGTGCTGCAGACCTTGCACGTAAGCGGCGCGATAACCGGCCTCATCGTGGTCGGTGGCGGCGGCGCAGTACACCAGGTAATCCACCCCGCCGATCGGCCAGGTGTCAGGGCAATCCTTGTTGAACAGGTCGCCGGCAATGCCGATCACCCCCTCGGGCAGGCGCGAAATATCGCGCCGCAGGCCATGAACCTCCCATTCCGAGGCCAGCAATTGGCTAGCCAGCCGACTACCCACATCGCCACATCCGGCAATCACAACAGAAGGCACAGACATCATAAAACTCCGTTCTTAAAGGTCTAGATTAGCCCTCGCAGCAGACCGGCGGCCAGAAAAAGGGCAAATAAAGTTACTGTATTACTTCTGTTAACAAGAATTACTTGCAATAATAACCGCCCATTTGTCCTCGACCCCTTTGGGTCTGGAAGGACGATCACTCATTTTCTTCTCTCAGGTCCGGCCAGCATGACACGTAATACAACCCCCGCTTCGCCAACCACGCTTCACAGCCCATCCCGCGCCTGGCGTGCGATTGCTGCGATGCTGTTCAGCGTACTGCTGGCGCCGACCGCCGCATTCGCTGATGCCACCGCCCCGGCTACCCCGGCCGCCGCCGAGCACAATGCTGCGGCTCCAACCGCACCCGCTGCTGCCCCCGCGGCCACCGACCCGGCCCAGGCTGCATCCCCAGCCGCCGCCGACGAAACCGGTGTCGTGCTGGAAGAAGACAACACCCTGGGCATGGCCCACGACCTGTCGCCATGGGGTATGTACCAGAATGCTGACGTGGTGGTGAAAGCCGTGATGATCGGCCTGGCCATCGCGTCGATCATTACCTGGACCATCTGGATCGCCAAAGGCTTCGAGCTGCTGGGTGCCAAGCGCCGTCTGCGCGCTGAAATCGTCCACCTGAAGAAAGCCACCACCCTCAAGGAAGCCAGCGAAAGCGCGACCAAGAAAGGCACCCTGGCAAACACCCTGGTGCACGACGCACTGGAAGAAATGCGCCTGTCGGCCAACACCCGTGAAAAAGAAGGCATCAAGGAGCGCGTGGCGTTCCGCCTGGAACGCCTGGTTGCAGCCTGCGGCCGTAACATGAGCAGCGGCACCGGCGTGCTGGCGACCATCGGCTCCACCGCGCCGTTCGTCGGCCTGTTCGGTACCGTCTGGGGCATCATGAACAGCTTCATCGGCATCGCCAAAACCCAGACCACCAACCTCGCCGTCGTCGCCCCCGGCATCGCCGAAGCCCTGCTGGCAACCGCCCTGGGCCTGGTCGCCGCGATTCCTGCGGTAGTGATCTACAACGTCTTCGCCCGTTCGATTGCCGGCTACAAGGCCCAGGTATCGGATGCGTCGGCAGAAGTCCTGCTGCTGGTCAGCCGCGACCTCGATCACCTGCCTACCGAGCGCAGCTCGCAACCGCACATGGTGAAAGTGGGGTAATCGGCCATGGGCCTGCATTTGAATCAAGGCGACGACGAACTCGTCGAGAACCACGAAATCAACGTCACGCCGTTTATCGACGTGATGCTCGTGCTGCTGATCATCTTCATGGTGGCCGCTCCATTGGCCACCGTGGACATCAAGGTTGACCTGCCCGCCTCCAGCGCCAAGCCTGCGCCGCGGCCGGAGAAACCGATCTTCCTCAGCGTCAAGGCGGACCAACGCCTGTTCCTGGGCGAAGAAGAAGTCAAGGCCGAAACCCTGGGGCCGGTGCTCGATGCCAAGACCCAAGGCAAGAAGGACACGACGATCTTCTTCCAGGCCGACAAAGGCGTGGACTACGGCGACCTGATGAGCGTGATGGATGCCCTGCGGGCAGCCGGCTACCTCAAGGTAGGCCTGGTCGGACTTGAGACGGCAGCCAAGAAATGATCACGACGCGCCACAAACTGACGCGTTATGGCACCAGCCTCGCCGTCGTGCTGGGCGTGCATGCCGTCGCGATTGCCATCGCGCTCCACTGGTCAGCGCCGCGCACGGTGCAGTTGCCGCCAGCGGCCATGGTCATCGACCTGGCCCCGATGCCTGCACCGCCGCCGCCGGCGCCGCCGAAAGTGGTAACGCCGCCGCAACCGCCTGCACCGGTGGAAGAGCTGCCCCTGCCGAAACTGGCCGAGGCGCCCAAGCCAACGATCCAGGTGCCCAAGCCGGTCAAGCCCAAGCCTAAACCGCAGCCGCCCAAGCCGGTGGAGAAAAAGATCGAGCCGCCCAAGGAGAAACCCTCCGAGGACCCGCCGAGCGACGCTCCGCCCACCAAGGCACCGGCTGAAAAATCGGCCCAGCCCGTACCTGGCCCGTCGCCGCAACAGATCGCCGCCAAAGCGTCCTGGGAAGGCACCCTGCTGGCACACTTGCAGAAGTACAAGAAGTACCCGCCAGGTGCCCAGGCCCGTGGCAAGGAAGGCCTGAACCGCCTGAAGTTCGTGGTGGATGGCGACGGTAACGTGCTGTCCTACGAGTTGGTGGGGCGTTCCGGCAACGCCGACCTGGACCGCGCCACCCTGGACATGATCCGTCGTGCCCAGCCGCTGCCCAAGCCGCCGGCCGACATGCTCAAGGGCGGCAGCATCGAGATCGTTGCACCGTTCGTGTACAACATCGAAAAACGTCGTCGCTGAAAATGATGGTGGCGAGGGACACCCCTCGCCACTCTCAGCAAAATCCCGCGCATTCCCCGCTCAATCCCCAGCAAAGTTCTGATAACGTGCGTCTATCGATTGCAGCCGGTATGCTTGGCCCGCAACCTCATGGACGCCCGCTATGACTCTTACAGAATTACGCTACATCGTTACCCTCGCCCAAGAGCAGCACTTTGGCCACGCGGCCGAACGCTGCCACGTCAGCCAGCCGACGCTGTCGGTGGGCGTGAAAAAGCTTGAAGACGAACTCGGTGTGCTGATTTTCGAGCGCAGCAAAAGCGCCGTGCGCCTCACCCCAGTGGGCGAAGGCATCGTTGCCCAGGCCCAGAAGGTGCTGGAACAGGCGCAAAGCATTCGTGAACTGGCCCAGGCCGGTAAGAACCAGCTGACTGCACCGCTGAAAGTCGGCGCCATCTATACCGTCGGCCCGTACCTGTTCCCGCACCTGATCCCGCAACTGCACCGCGTCGCGCCGCAGATGCCGCTGTATATCGAAGAAAACTTCACCCACGTGCTGCGCGACAAACTGCGCAACGGCGAGCTGGACGCGATCATCATCGCCCTGCCGTTCAACGAAGCGGATGTGTTGACCCTGCCGCTCTACGACGAGCCGTTCTACGTGCTGATGCCCGCCTCCCATCCGTGGACGCAAAAAGACACCATCGACGCCGGCCTGCTCAACGACAAGAGCCTGCTGTTGCTCGGCGAAGGCCACTGCTTCCGCGACCAGGTGCTGGAAGCCTGCCCGACCCTGACCAAAGGCAACGACGGCGCCAAGCACACCACCGTGGAATCCAGCTCCCTGGAAACCATCCGGCATATGGTCGCTTCCGGCCTGGGTATCTCGATCCTGCCGCTGTCGGCAGTGGACAGCCATCACTACGCCCCCGGCGTGATCGAAGTGCGTCCACTGACGCCGCCGGTGCCGTTCCGTACCGTGGCGATTGCCTGGCGCGCCAGCTTCCCACGGCCCAAAGCCATTGAGATCCTCGCCGACTCGATCCGCCTGTGTTCGGTGGCCAAGCCGCCTGCTGCGAGCTAAGTAAACGTATGACTGAGCTGTCGCAGGTGTCGGTGACGGCACTCAAGGGTGTCGGCGAGGCCATGGCCGAGAAGCTGGCCAAGGTCGGCCTGGAAAACCTCCAGGACGTGCTGTTCCACCTGCCCCTGCGCTATCAGGACCGCACTCGCGTGGTGCCCATCGGCCAACTGCGTCCCGGGCAGGATGCCGTGGTCGAAGGCACCGTCAGCGGCGCCGATGTGGTGATGGGCAAGCGCCGCAGTCTGGTGGTGCGCCTGCAGGATGGCACCGGCGGCCTGAGCCTGCGTTTCTACCATTTCAGTAACGCACAGAAGGAAGGCCTCAAGCGCGGCACCCGCGTGCGCTGCTACGGCGAAGCGCGCCCCGGCGCCTCGGGCCTGGAGATCTACCACCCGGAATACCGTGCCATTACCGGTGACGAACCGCCGCCGGTGGACACCACCCTCACGCCGATCTACCCGCTCACCGAAGGCCTGACCCAACAGCGCCTGCGCCAATTGTGCATGCAGACCCTGGGCATGCTTGGCCCGCAGAGCCTGCCCGACTGGCTGCCCCTGGAACTGGCCCGCGACTACCAACTGGCGCCACTGGCCGATGCGATCCGCTACCTGCATCACCCCCCTGCGGACGCCGATGTCGACGAACTGGCCCTGGGTCATCACTGGGCCCAGCACCGCCTGGCCTTCGAGGAGCTGCTGACTCACCAACTGTCCCAGCAACGCCTGCGCGAAAGCATGCGCTCCCTGCGTGCGCCGGCCATGCCCAAGGCCACGCGCCTGCCTGCGCAATACCTGGCCAACCTCGGCTTTGCGCCGACCGGTGCCCAGCAGCGCGTGGGCAATGAAATCGCCTACGACCTCAGCCAGCACGAGCCGATGCTGCGCCTGATCCAGGGCGACGTGGGCGCGGGCAAGACCGTGGTCGCCGCCCTCGCCGCCCTGCAAGCCCTGGAAGCCGGTTACCAGGTGGCGCTGATGGCGCCCACCGAGATCCTCGCCGAGCAGCACTTCATCACGTTCAAGCGCTGGCTCGAGCCCCTGGGCCTGGAAGTCGCGTGGCTGGCCGGCAAGCTCAAGGGCAAGACGCGCGCGGCCGCGCTGGAACAGATCGCCGCCGGTGCACCGATGGTGGTGGGCACCCATGCGCTGTTCCAGGACGAAGTGCAGTTCAAGAACCTGGCCCTGGTGATTATCGACGAACAGCACCGCTTCGGCGTGCAACAGCGCCTGGCCCTGCGCCAGAAAGGCGTGGGCGGGCGCATGAACCCGCACCAGTTGATCATGACCGCCACCCCGATCCCGCGCACCCTGGCCATGAGCGCCTACGCCGACCTCGACACTTCGATCCTCGACGAACTGCCCCCCGGCCGCACACCGGTCAACACCGTGCTGGTCACCGACACCCGGCGCGTCGAAGTGATCGAGCGTGTGCGCGGCGCCTGCGCCGAAGGCCGCCAGGCGTACTGGGTGTGCACACTGATCGAAGAGTCCGAGGAGCTGACCTGCCAGGCCGCCGAGACCACCTATGAAGACCTCACCAGCGCCCTGGGGGAACTCAAGGTCGGGCTGATCCATGGGCGCATGAAGCCCGTCGAAAAGGCCGCGGTGATGGCTGAATTCAAGGCCGGTAACCTGCAGCTGCTGGTCGCTACCACCGTGATTGAAGTGGGCGTGGACGTGCCCAACGCCAGCCTGATGATCATCGAAAACCCCGAGCGCCTGGGCCTGGCGCAATTGCACCAATTGCGCGGCCGTGTTGGCCGAGGCAGTGCCGCCAGCCACTGCGTGCTGCTCTACCACCCGCCGTTGTCGCAGATCGGCCGCCAACGCCTGGGCATCATGCGCGAGACCAACGACGGTTTTGTCATCGCCGAAAAAGACCTTGAACTGCGCGGCCCCGGCGAAATGCTCGGCACCCGCCAGACCGGCCTGCTGCAGTTCAAGGTCGCCGACCTGATGCGCGACGCCGACCTGCTGCCCGCCGTGCGCGATGCAGCGCAGGCATTGCTGGAGCGCTGGCCGGATCACATCAGCCCGCTGCTGGATCGCTGGCTGCGCCATGGGCAGCAATACGGCCAAGTGTGACGCCTGCCTCACTTATCCGACCTACAGGTGTATCAAGCTGGTTATACTTCGGTGACTGTAAGAAATTGGATCAGGCCATGTCAGAAGTTGCCCACGCCACAGCCCCATTGACCGCCCCGCCGGTCATTCGGGCTTTGCTCGCAAAACTCGCCATCAGCTACACGGAAGTCACCGAACATCCGGGCCTGAATCCTGCGCAAAAAGTCCAGGCCGTCTTGCTGGAAGACGCGGTGGGCGCCCTGATGGTGCTGTTCCCGCAGAACCAGCTGCTGGACCTCAACCGCCTCACCGAACTCACGGGTCGCCGCCTTACGGCCGTGTCGCCGGAGCGCGTCGCGCGCATGCTGGGCAAGCACGACCTGAGCCTGCTGCCGGGCCTGCCGGCACTCACCAGTTCACCGTGCCTGTACGAAGGCAGCCTGCTCGACGAACCGAGCCTGCTGGTGCATTCAGGTGAAGCCGGGCTGCTGCTGGAAATCGCCAGCGACGCGTTCAAGACCATGCTCACCAAGGCCAGCGCCGCCCAGTTCGGTGAACCGCTGAGCAACATCCGCCCGAACCTCGACCGCCCCAATGATGACCGTGAGGAAATCACCCAGGCGATGCAGGCGTTTACCGCCCGCCGCATCCAGCAACGCCTGGAAGCGACCATCGAGATTCCACCGCTGGCCGACACCGCCCAGAAGATCATCAAGCTGCGCGTCGACCCCAATGCCACCATCGACGACATCACCGGCGTGGTCGAAACCGACCCGGCCCTGGCCGCCCAGGTGGTGAGCTGGGCCGCATCGCCGTACTACGCATCGCCGGGCAAGATCCGCTCGGTGGAAGACGCCATCGTGCGCGTGCTGGGTTTTGACCTGGTGATCAACCTCGCCTTGGGCCTGGCCCTGGGCAAGACCTTGAGCCTGCCCAAGGACCACCCGCACCAGGCCACACCGTACTGGCACCAGTCCATCTACACCGCCGCCGTGATCGAAGGCCTGACCCGCGCCATGCCCCGCGCCCAGCGCCCGGAAGCCGGCCTGACCTACCTCGCCGGCCTGCTGCACAACTTCGGCTACCTGTTGCTGGCCCATGTGTTCCCGCCGCACTTCTCGCTGATCTGCCGCCACCTGGAGGTCAACCCGCACCTGTGCCACAGCTATGTGGAGCAACACTTGCTGGGCATCAGCCGCGAGCAGATCGGCGCCTGGCTGATGCGCTACTGGGACATGCCGGACGAGCTGTCCACTGCCCTGCGTTTCCAGCACGACCCGACCTACGATGGGCAATACGCCGAATACCCGAACCTGGTGTGCCTGGCCGTGCGCCTGCTGCGCAGCCGGGGGATTGGGTCCGGGCCGGACGAGACCATCCCGGACGAACTGCTTGAGCGTCTGGGCTTGAGCCGTGACAAAGCGGATGAAGTCGTGGCCAAGGTGCTGGATGCCGAGGTGCTGCTGCGCGAATTGGCCTCGCAGTTCAGCCAGGGCTGAATCTGGCGCCTGTCAGATAGCTATCCAACTCGGTCGACCTGAAAGCCTACTTCTTTTTCTTCGGCTTCAAATACTTGGTCAACCCCTGGAACCAGATCACCAGCGCCGGGTTGCCCTTGATCTGGATCGACTTGTCCTGAATCCCCGTCATGAACGCCAGTTGCTTGTTCTTCGCCTGCATCGTGGCGAAGCCGTAGGCCGCATCCTTGAACGCAATGGCAAACGCCGGCGCCGGGTGGACACCCGAGCGACTGGTGATGCGCTGGTCCTTGACGATGAAGTGACGGGCAACCTTGCCGTCGAGGGTCTGCAACTGGAACGCGAGGTCTTTGTCACCCAGCTGTTGCTGGAAGGCAGGATTGGTGCGGCTGGCTTTGCCCATCATCAGGCCCAGCACCCACAGGAGAAGACGAAATTTCATGCACACGGCCTCGGTGTAATTATTGAGTGGCCGCAGCAGTTTAACCAATTGCAAAAAGAACGCTACCGATCTTGCGCATTAGCGGAAGATCGGCTGGCGTTTGACACTTATAGCAGCATGTTACTTAAACGTTAGGGCAAGGCACCGGTGCCCAGTCGACCAGGTTAGGATCGCGGCAAGTGCCTTCGATCTGCGCTTTACCGGCGCTGGCGACCTTCTTGCTTTCATCCTGCTTGGTCTGGGCGGTCTGGAAGGTTTTCTCGGTGCTCACGGCTTCTGTTGGTACGGTTGGAAGCGGTGGCTTTTTCGGTGGCTTGGTGCCGGTACCTTTCTTCTTGCCCGGCGTCACAACGGGCGTTACATCGGCCTTGGCCACGGTGACCACGTCGGCACGCTGTACGCCGACCTGCTGCAGGTCTTTCTCGTAGGCCTGGGTGTAGTTGTTCAGGTCTTCGGCGGCTTTGCCGTTGACCGCCACGATCAGGTCATTGGATTCCTTCAGGCCCGAGACGATTTCCGCCAGGCGCTTGCGGCCTTCGGTGTCGTTGACGGTCTTGGCTTTGCGATCCGCCACCAACTTGGTGAATGCGCTCTGGTAGCACTGCTGGGACGCCCTGGCGTACGCGGTGCTGCGGTCGATATCGGAGGCGCTTTTGTTCACGTCAGCCGCATACGAGGCAATGCGCTGGTTGTCATCGGCGATCTGCTTCTGACGCTCGGTGTAGTAACCCGCTGCGCCGCCGGCCAGGGCCCCGCCCGCTGCACCGATGGCGGCGTTACGGCCACGTTTTTCCTTGTCGCCGGTCAGGGCGCCGAGCAGGGCACCGCCGGCCGCGCCGATGGCCGCACCGGTCACCACCGACTTGGTCATGTTCGAATCGGTGGCGCGCAAGTGCTGCACCGGCTCGTAGCAGTTGGGGTAGTACTCGACCTTGGTGCTCGACGCGACCTTGGAGGCCGGCGACGTGGCGCAGCCGGTCAGCACAGTGCTGAAGCCGGCCGCGATCAGCAGCAAGTGACGCTTGGAAACCGCCTTACGGGAAAAAAGCATAGGTTGTGTTCTCTTCTAAGTTTGACTTGCCCAGCACGGCCACTGCCGCCTGAGTCCCTTCCAAGCTCGCCATACAGCCAGCGATCAGCGCTGACCGCTCGCTGCGAGCAATTCCTTCAAGATCGTCGCCGGGTCGGCCCGCTGTTGCTTGCGGTAGTTGCCGACATGGCGAACGAACAGTGTTGCGCGCGTCACCAGGCTCTTGCCGAGCACGGGCTTGCGATCCAACTCTTCCTTGATCCGTTGAAACTGCGCCTGGATCACCGCATCGGTGTAACGCGTGCCGGTGGCCAGGTTGTCGATATAGATCGCCACCGCGCCATCGAGGGCGCTGCGTCCGTTTTCGATGGCCGTGGCAAACAGTGCCGCGCTGGCCTCTTCCTTGTTGTCCAGGGCCTGCTGGCGACTCTTCTGCAGGTTGGCCAGGCGGATGTTGTAGTTGCTGATGGTCTCGGCCACCAGCGCGGCCGACTGAATCAGGTTGCCCGCCGCTTCTTCGCGTTGCTGGGCGATCAGCGAGACATTGCGCTTGAGTTCTTCATTGACCAGCCCGAGTTCGGCCTGCAGCTTGGGGTCGACGCTGGCGGCGATGATGCTGTCCAGGCGCTTGGTCGGGTCCTGGGCGTCATCGATGGCGTCGGTCAGCGAGGCCAGGCGGCCCTCTTTCTGCCACTGCGCAAACAACTCCTTGTAACGCGAGCGCGGCGCCGACAACGCACCGATTGCCACGCGAAAACCCGTGGTCTCGTTGCTCTGCTCGGTGCCGTCGGCGGCGAACAGCGGGTATTCGCGGCGCATGCCGGTAAACAGCGTGCCCTCGCCTTCGAGGTAGTTGCCGCCCTTGACCACAAAGCCGCCGTAGGTGCCCTGGCGACGACCGGCGTGCACCAGCTGGAAGGACTCCTGGACCATTTCCGCGGCGTTGCCGATCACGTCGAACATGCCGATGGGGTTGGGCAGCTTGGTACCGATAGGCATCAAGCGTGCGGCCTGGCCAGTACCGCCGGCGACCTGGTTGAACACCGCGTAATCACCCAGCGGGCCATCGCTTTCACTGCCTTCAACGCGGCGTGGAAACAGGCGCCCTTCCAAGTCCTGGCGACTCACCGCCTGGCCACCGCGTGCGGCGAACTCCCACTCCACTTCAGTGGGCAGGCGCACGAAACCCAGGCCGCCGTCTTCCGCCGACGACCCACGACCGCTCACCGGCAGCAAATCGCGGTGGTATTTCATCAGCCAGGCGCTGTACACCGCCGAGAAGCGCTCAGCCTCAAAGCGCGACAGCTTCACCTTGGGCAAACGCCCGGCCATGCCGGTGGGCGCATCGCACGCCGGTGCCGGTTCGCCACTGGCCAGGGATTGCGCCTGGGCCATCACCTGGGCGTACTGGCGGGCGGTCACTTCGTACTTGCCGATGAAGTACAGCATGGGCTTGAGGGGGGTCTTGGCGTCGGTCTTCGGCATCAACGGCGCAATGACTTTGCTCCAGTCTTTCGGCAAGTCCTTGAGGGTGAACTGGCCGTTGATAAAGTCGCGGCGGTAGCCGGAGATAAATGACTGCTGGTAACCCGCCTCGCCTTCGGCGAAGGGGTAGCCGAGGCTGATCTCGCGGTCATCCAAGGTCCCTTGGGCCAGCACATAGGCGTAGCGGAACACCATAGTGCCTTCGCACGGCAGCGGCAGGCTGACGTCGTCGGGCAACGGCTTGGGGTTGTCGAGCTTGTCGCTCGCTTCATCGGCCATGGCCAGCGAGGCCAGGCTCAGCGCCACAACGGCGCCCAGTAACTTATACATCTCTGATTCCTTCAGAAGCCTGGATACGCGCCACTCGCCAACCACCACAGGCTGCCGCCACGGCGCTGACGCCAAGGACTGCAACCAGGGCCAGGCCATAGTGACGCGCCAGCAGGTGGCTGGCGTGTTCGCCCGGCACCTGCACGAATAACTTGTTCAACGCCGCCTCGGCCAGGCCATACAGCCCAACGCTGAGTAAAGCGGCAAACCCTGCGCTGTACAGCGCCTGCAGCACCACAAACAACAACAGCGCGCCGGTGGAAAACCCCAACAGGCGCAACACCGACAATTCCCGGCGCTTGCGCGCCACAGCGGCCAACACCCCGGCGAAGATCGCCGCAAACGCGCCCGCCAAGGCCAACCCGGCGATGATCCAGAAGACGATCGACAGGTTGCGGCTCAGCGACTGCACCTGGGCGATCGTCTGTGCCTGGGTCGATACCAACAGATTCTGCCCGGCGAAAAATACCCGCAGCGGCTCCACATCGGCCAGGCTGCGCGCATACAAGCGAAACGCCGGATACACCCGCTGCTCGCTCACACCCACCTCATCACCGGCCCAGCCCAACGCCGGTACCGCACGGCCATCGCGGTAATCTTCCGCCGCTTCCAGCAATCTCAAATCGGCAAACAACCCATCCCGGGCGAAGGCTTCCAGCGGCAGCACCGCCAGTACCTGCAAGCGCGTGCGCTGGGCTTCTACACGCCCCGCCACTTGCCGCGCAAAGCTGGTCTCCAGCCAATCCCCTGGCCGCGCCGCAAGCTTCTCGGCAGCGGTGTGGCTCAGCACGATCCGGTCCAGGCCCCTGGGCATCGGCAGGCCGCTGAGCAGCGGATCACCCGCAGCGGTCGGCAGCATTTCCAGGGTCAGCGTGCCCACCTGCGCCGTCGCCGCAATCTGCCGCGTGCGCGGTAAGGCGAACGCCACATCGCTGCGCTGGCCGAGCTGTTCGACAAATGCGCTGCTGAATCGACCACCGCCCAGCGGAATAATTTCACGGGTGGCCGGATCGGTCTCCAAACGTTCGGTCAAACTGCTAACCAGTCCAAATTTCAGGCCGAACAACACCAGCAACGGCGCGATCACCGCCACCAGCGCCAACACCGAACAGGCCGACATCCAGGCATCGTTGCGATAATCCTGCCAGGCCAGGGACGCCACCAGAGGGATGCGCATCAGCACGCCTCCCCAAGGGTCGCGGTGACGCCGCCATCGGTATCGCGACGGCAACTGATGCGCCGCACCTGCAAGCCACTGGTACGGGCCAAGGGTTCGTCATGGGTGGCGATCACACAGGCGGTGCGGTGCTCGCGGGCCTGGGCCAGCAGGGCCTGCATCACGCGCTCGGCGTTCAGCGGGTCAAGGGACGCCGTCGGCTCATCGGCCAGCACCAGTTGCGGTGCATGGGCCAGGGCGCGGGCGCAGCTCACACGTTGGCGCTGGCCCACCGACAACGCGGCCGGCTTCTTGGCCAACTGGTCGCTGATCTCCAGCTGTTCCGCCAGGCGCGTCACGCTGCCGTCGTCTTTCAACCCCAGCAGTTGCCGGGACAGCGCGATATTGCTGCGCACATCCAGAAAGCCCAGCAGCCCGCCGGTTTGCAGCACATAGCCCAAGTGCTGGCTGCGCAGCGCGGCCAGGGTGGATTGCTGATCGGCGCGCCACAGTCCACCAATGTCCTGCCGGTTGAATTCGAACCGGCCCACCTGATCCGGCGCCAGTACCAGCGCCAACAGATCCAGCAAGGTGCTCTTGCCGCACCCGCTCGGCCCGACAATCGCCAATTGCTCGCCGGCACGCAGGTGCAGCGCCGGGATCACCAGGCTGTAACGCTGGCTGCCGACACCCCGGCTCTTGTGCACCGCGCTCAGGTTCAGCATTACGGCAGCGTCGACAACGGCACGCGGTACAACGCATCGCCCGGCTCGGCATCGCCGAAACGGACCCAGTTGGCCACGTCATTGTGGAAGGTTTCGTAGAGGCGGATTTTTGAATCCAGCTCGTCGATAAAGTCTTCCTGCTCGGCCACGCTCAACGATAACCACAGGTCCTGGGTCATGTTCAGCGACTTGCTGCGGTACGGCAGGCCTTCAAGGTATTCGCCGAGAATGCCGCCGTCGGCCAGGTTGCCGCCCTTGCGCAGGGCTTGGGGGTCGCGGCTCATATAGGCCGAGGCGCTGGCGATTTCCTGGAAGAAATCCTTGGGCGAGGTCTGGGTCTTGCGCGCCGCATCGACGATCAGTTTCAGCGACTGTTGCAGGTCATTGAGCTGCAGCTTGGTCAGCATCACGCACACCTGGAACGCCGGCAGCGCGGGGTTGGTCAGGTCGCGGTCGGCGGTCCAGGCACTGACCAGCTGCGGCGCCTGGCTGGCGTTCCGGCGCCCGAGGAAGTCCATGTGCATGGCATAGCCGACCGCTGCGGATTTGTCCGCCAGGCTCGGCGCGGCACTCAGCAGCGGCACCGCTTGCGGCGTATTGCTGCGCACCTGGTGCACGAGGTTGGCGAACACACTGCCGATCTCGTCGACACGCTCGCCCAGCTTGCGCACATCGCCACCCGGCACGGGCGTGTACAGGTCGCCGATCTGCGGGTTGGCGTCGGCGGTGAGGATGCGATATTGGCTCTCGGCGCCGGCGTGGGTTTTCTTGCCCGCGTCGGTGCGCAGGTGCAGCGCGTAGATCTTGATCTGCTTGCCCAGTGCGGCCTGGCGCACTTCGGCTTCGTTCATCTGGGTGGCGGCAAACGGGTCGTTCTTGCGCAGCGCGCCCGCATCGGTGACCAGCAGGATGATACGACCGCCGTAGCCGGACCAGTCCATGCCGTCCACGGCCTGCATCACCCCGGCAAACGCGTCCTCGTTGAAGGAGTGGCTGGACACGGTAGACGCCTTGACCTGGCGCGCCATGTCGAGGAAGCGTTGCGGGTCACGACCCTGGTCGAGGCTGATCAGGGTCTTGGCCACGTATTCCAGGCCTGGGGTTTTCTTGATGCTGCTCCGGAAACCGACCATGCCGAAGCTGACACTGTCCAGCTCGCCACGCTCGGCGATACGGGTTTGCAACTCGTGCACCACGTCGCGGATCTGGTCGATGTAGGGCTGCATGGAGACCGTGGTGTCCACCACCAGCACCACGGCAGTGCGGAAGGCGTCGGCATTGGCGTTGATCACCGGGGTCGATGGTTTGGCCGCAGCGTTGCTGCCCGGGTCGATGGAGGCGACGTTAAGCAACTGCACCGGCTGGCCGTTTTCGTCGAAGCTCTCCTTGGCGTCGAAGATCGGCAACAGGTAGAACTGGTTCTGCGGCACCGCGCTGGCGGCCGGCTCCAGGGCCAGGACCTGGCCGTTGTCGTCGCTGTTCTTCTGCGCCTTGGCCAGCACGCCTTTGGCGGCGGCTGGATCGGCGAGCAACTTTTCCACTTCGCCGGATTGGCGCAGGAACATCACCGGCGCCCGGCCGGAGCGTTCGGTGAACTTGAGCACGAGGCTTTGCTTCCAGTCGCTGACCTGGGCGGCCGGCAACCAGCCGTCGCTGCGGCCATCGGTGGCGGCACCGACGCGCACCCACGGGCTGCCGTCGACGTCTTTGCGCTGGTACACATACAGCACGGAGAACGCCGGCAGGGCCTTGCCCGGCGCGCCGCCGGCGTCATCCGACAGCTTGGCGCCGGGCTTGCTGAGGACGCGCTGGAACAAAGTCTTCTTACCGGCCATCAACAACGGCCGTTGGCCGCCGTCCACTTCGGCGGCCGCAGTGGGCGTTGCCGCGGGCACGTCGGCGACCGCCGCCGGGGGCTTGGCCTGAGGCACGACGGCAGCCGGCGGCTTGGCCGGTTCATCACTGCCGCTCAACCACCAGTAACTGCCGCCACCAACGGCCAATGCGACGGCCACCGCCACGGCGGCCAGTGCCAGCACCGGCCCACGGCGTTGCTCGGACACGGCCTTGTGCTGGGTCGGCGTTACCACCGGCTGGCGTACCGGTTGCGCCTGGGGCCTGTCGGTCGGGATGTCGATGGTGACCGGGGTCATGCCCGCCAGATCAAAACTCAGCGGGATCGGCAACGGCCGCACCAGCGTGGCCTCCGGCGACTCCGCAGGCAGGTTATCCAGCGCCTGCAGCAGCGCCGCCGCATCCGGGAAACGCTCCGCCGGGTCCTTGGCCAACAGCTTGCGCAGCACGCCCTGATAGCGGCCGTGGTGCACCGGCAATTCCGGCAAGGGTTCGGTCAGGTGCGCCAGCGCGGTGGACAGCGCATCGTTGCCGTTGTACGGCAGCTTGCCGACGAGGATTTCATACAGCACCACGCCCAGCGCGTAGAGGTCGGCACGGCCATCGATCTCCTGGCCCCGCGCCTGCTCCGGGCTCATGTAGCTCGGCGTGCCCACGGCAAAGCCGGCCTGGGTGAATTGGGTGCGGTCGTCCAGGGACTTGGCGATACCGAAGTCCGACAACACCGCCGTGCCATCGGCGCGGAACAGGATGTTTGCCGGCTTGACGTCGCGGTGCACCAGCCCCTGGGCATGGGCATAGCCCAGCGCCGAGGCGATCTGGCGGATCAGCGTAATGCCCTGCTCCGGCGTCAGGCCGGCGGCGATGCGCTCCTTGAGCGTGCCGTTGGGCAGGTATTCCATGGCCATGTAGTACAGCTCACCGACATTGCCGATGTCATGGATGGTCACCGTGTGCGGGTGGGACAGCCGCGCCAGGGTCTTGCCCTCGCGCAGGAAACGTTCGCAGAAGCTCGGGTCGGCCGCCAGCGCCGCCGCCATCACCTTCAACGCCACCTTGCGCTCCAGGGAGCGCTGGGTCGCCAGGTACACGCTGGCCATGGCGCCTTCGCCGATCTCGCCGTCGATGTCATAGCCCGGAATCACAATGTTCATGCCGATACCTTCACGACGATGGCGGTGATGTTGTCCGGCGCGCCACGGTTGAGGCCCAGGTGCACCAGGCTGCGCACGATTTCATCCGGCGCGTCGTGGCTGAGCACTTCGCGGATCTCATGGTCTTCGACGGTCTTGTTCAGGCCATCGCTGCACAGCAGGTAGCTGTCGCCGGGGGCGATCAGCAGGTCGACCACCGCCAGTTCCAGCTGGGCTTCCACGCCAATGGCGCGGGTGACGATGTTGGCGCGCGGGTGCACGCGGGCATCGGCTTCGCTGAGCAGGCCGCTGTCCTGCAGGTCCTGGACGTAGCTGTGATCGCGAGAGATGCCTTCGAGCACGCCGTCGCGCAGGCGGTACAGGCGACTGTCGCCGGCCCACAGGCACACACCGCGCAGACCGCGCGCGGCGAGCACCACCACCGTGCTGCCCATCATGGTCACGCCACGGTTGGCGGTTTCTTCACGCACGGCGGCGTTGATGCGGGTCAGGTCATTGCGCAGGGCTGCCGAGTACTCGTCGAGGGAACGGCCCATCGGCACGCTGCGCAGGCTGTCGACGATCAGGCTGCTGACATAATCCCCCGCCGCGTGCCCGCCCATGCCGTCGGCCACCACCCACAGGCGGTTTTCCGGCAGGTCCAGGCATGCGTCTTCGTTGACCTGGCGAACCATGCCCACATGGCTTTTGCTCGCGGATTTGTACGTCGACCCCATCTACACCACACCTTCTTGTCCGAGCAGAAACTGCGCAAAATCGCCGGCGGCAGGCAGGCCCTGACACCGCAATAAACCAGGGGAAATCGTCTGCGAACCACGCCCCCACCACAGGCTCGCACCGTCGCAGGCCTGTTCGGCGAGCGCGGTCATGCGCTGGTGCGGCACGCTGGCCGCCACGCGCTGCAGGCCGGCGAAACGGCTGTCCACCGCACGCGGCTCGGTCGCCGGTAAGCCCAGGTCGTCGAGGCCAGCGTTGAAGCGTTCAAACGTCGCGCCGGCATCCAGGGTGCTGAGCAACAGCTCTTCGGCCTGCTCGAACCAGCTGTCCGGCCCGCCCACCAGGGACGCCGGGTTGATGTCGTGATCGAGCAAGGCGACCACCGCCAGCGGGAAATAGCGCCCGACCCGGTCAATGCTCGGCATCACCACGCCCGCCGCCGCGTCCGGCCCGCACACGCCGGGCGCCAGCACAAAGCGCCACAGAGGGCTGACCAGGTACGCATTGAGCCAGTCGGCGCCGAGGCTGTTCTGGCTGGCGAGCAACCCCGCCGCCAGCCAGCTGTCCCACGGGCCGATAAAGCTCTGGGGCAAGGCACGGCTGACGAAATCTCCGCGACTGGCCAGCTTGCCGTAGAAACCCAGCGTCGTCATAACCGCTCCGGCAGGCTGAAGCCACTGAGCACGCGGCTCTTGAACGGGTTGAAGGCGCTGTTGGCGCGCAACTCGTAGGCGATGCTCGCACCGTCGACGCGCAGGCGCAGGTTGAAGCGGTCCGGCGAGTTGCCGGCGGTGAGGTCCGACTGTTCCAGCAGGCGGAACCAGGCCCACGGCCCGTCCAGGGTCACGCCCGAGCGGCCACTGGCCGACGGCGGCATGATCGAGATACGCACCACGCCAATGCTGCCGGGGTTCGGCCATTGCATCGCCACCGGGCGGCTCGGGCCGTGGTCGTAGCTCAATTGCTGGCCGTCGAGGTCAAGCAGGAACTGGGTGATGGTCGGGTCCATCGACACCGGCTTGAGTTCGAAACGTACGATCGGTTGGGTGCCACCGGAGCGGAAAAATGCATCGCGGATCGTCGCCGCGCGCTGGAAGGTTTGCAGCACGCCCGGCGCAATCCCGAGTTTCTGTGCCGCGCCCGGCTGCCAGCGCCAGGTCTGTGCCGAGGTGTCCACGTACGGCTGCAGGTATTTGCGGAAGTAGTTGTCCATCACCCCGCCCACACCGAAGAACTGGCCGAAGTCATCCAGGGTCGCATCCCGCGCACTGCCCGGCGACATCGGATAGCGGCCGGCCAGGGACTGACGGTACACATTGACCACTTCGCTGACCCACGCCGCGTTCAGTTGGTTACGCACCCCGCCCATCATGCTGTTGGTGGTGGAGTTGACCACCGACTTGACCATGCCCTGCACCAGCGGCGGTTGGCGCTCGGCGTTCAGGCTGACCCGTGTGGCCGCAGCCGCCGCCTGGTTCTTCGCCTCGCCAAGCAAGGCATCGCCGCTGGCCCCGACCATGGCGCTGACCTGCACATACAGGGCGTTCATGTCCGACAACAGACCGTCGATGGCCGCCGGTTCACCTTCGTTCTTGCTGACGATGCTGTTGAGTTCGGCAAAGTGCGCGGTCACCGGATCATCCGCTGCAGCCGGCGCATTGGCCGTCGGTTGCTCCTGGCCGAGCAGGCTGCCGAGGCGCTCCTTGAGCTTGTCGACGCCACCTTCCACCGGCACGCCTTTGGCGGCCAATTGGCGCTCTTCGGCTTGCAGATCGGTTTCCTTGGCCACGGCCACCAGCAGTTTTTTCAGCGGCGAACTCGGCCCGGAAATCACCCGCAGCACATCGGCCGCCTGGGCCACGCTGGTGATCGGCACAAAGTCGATATCGGCGAGCAGCGCATCCCACTGGCGCTGATAGTCCTGGAAATACAGGCGACGTACATCGGCGGCCAGGCTGACCACGTTCTGCTGATCGGCCTGCTCATGGCCCAGCACCCATTGCTCTTCGGCCAGGGTGCCGGTCTGGTTCAGGCTGCTGAGCAAAAACGCCTGGCGATAACCCTTGGCGGTGAAAAAGCCACTCAACGGCTCGCCCAACGGCTTGCCGCTTTTACGGCTGAACACCAGCGCAGCGTCACGGCCAGCGGCTTCGTTGATACGGAAGTCCGGGATGCCTTCGGGCAGTTTCTGGCGCTTGACCCGGTCGTAGACACGCTGGGCCACCGGCAGTTGTTGCAACTGGCGACGCAGATCGTCGATCAAGCGCGGGTCAAGGCGCGCATTCGGCGGATGGCGCTCGAACAGCGCCTGCAAGTGCCCGCTCAACGCCTGGCGCTGATCGGCCGGCAGGTCGCGCGGCAGGTTGCGGTCCCAGTCGAGGGCGATCCAGGCCTTGATGAAGTCCGGGTCGTAATGCTCGCTGTCGGCGAGCATCAGGTAGGCCTTGAGGCCTTCGTAGAGGAAGTCGGAGTTGCCGCCGCCGTGCAGTTGCTCCTCGATGCGCGTCACCAGGCGCGGCGCAAACACGGCGATCAACAGCTTGCGATAGACGCTGGCGGACTCGGCTTCAAGCATATCGCCCTGATACAGCCCCAGGCCTTCGGACCAGCTCGGCGAATCCCCCGCGAGGTTCTTCACCGCATTGAGCAGCGGCAGCACCGCGAGCACTTCACGCTGTGCCGAGCTGAGGTTCTGGACGGTCTGGCCCAGTGGCGCGACCTTCTGGTCGACCTGGGCGATATACGCCTGGTTGGCGCGATAACTCACCCACCACAGGCTGCTGACCACGATCACCAAGGCCACGGTGGCCGCGAGTACACCGCGTGCGATCCACGTGCGCCGACGCTCGACTTTCGGATTGACGCCCACCAGGCCACGTTCGGCAAAGGCTACGGCGGTGAAGAGTTTTTCGATGAAGTAACTGCGCCCGGTGCCGCTCTGGCGCGCCAGGTGCTGGCGGTCCAGGTTCATGCTCTGGGCCATGGCGCCGATCAGGCGATCGATCGGGCTGCCTTCCTGGGTGCCGCTGGTGAAGTACACGCCGCGCAGCAATACGCGTTCTTCAAAGGCATTGGGCTTGAACACGCCTTCGAGGAAGCTTTGCAGGCAGTCCTTCAATGCGCCGAACTGCTGCGGGAAACCGTAGATCAGGTCGCGCCGCGCCGGGTCGCGCTCCTGTTGCAGGCGCTCCACCAGGCGTTCGTTGAGGCGCTGCTCGAGGCCGGCGAATTCGCTTTGCAGGTGCGCCAGGGGGCTGTCGCTGTTCTTGCCGTCGTCCAGGGCAAAGGTCATGCCCCAGACCTGGGCGCGTTCTTCCTTGCTCAGGTTGTCGAAGAACTCCATGAAGCCCGGCACCAGGTCGAGCTTGGTCAGCATCAGGTAGATCGGGAAACGCACGCCCAATTGGGTGTACAGCTCCTGGATACGCAGGCGGATCGCCGCCGCATGGGCCGCGCGCTCGGCATCGGTGCCCAGCAGCAGGTCCGACAGGCTGATGGCGATAAAGGCGCCATCGATGGGCCGGCGCGAGCGCTGCTTTTTCAGCAGGTCGAGAAAGCCCAGCCAGGCGGCTTTGTCCACCGTCGAATTGCTGTCCTGGGTGGTGTAGCGGCCGGCGGTGTCGAGCAATACCGCCTGGTCGGTAAACCACCAGTCGCAGTTGCGCGTACCGCCGACACCGCGCACCGCCCCGGCACCCAACTGGGCCGCCAGCGGAAAGTGCAGCCCGGAGTTGACCAGCGCCGTGGTCTTGCCCGAACCCGGCGGGCCGATGATCACGTACCACGGCAGCTCATAAAGGTTGCGACGTTCGTCGCCACCGAGCTTGGCCTTTTTCAGCAGCGCCAGGGCTTCGTCCATGCGCTGGCGCAGGGTGGTGAGCTCTTCGGCGGTGGCCACGCTGTTGGGGTCGGCCGGGGTTTCGGCCGCCAGGCTGCGCATCACTTCGGCCGCCTGGCGCCGCGCCTGGATGATGCGGAACACGCGGTAGGCGATCCACACCGCAAACACCAGGATGATCAGCGCCCAACGGCGCCCTTCCGGCACCAGCACGTCGAGCAACGGCCCCACAAACCAGATGATCAGGCTCAGGGCGATCAGGCCCAGCACGGGGATCACCCAGCGAATCATGAAACTGAAAAACGCCTTCACTCGACGCCCTCCGCCAATACGGTGATTTCAACCCGACGATTGCGGGCACGGCCTTCGGCAGTTGCGTTGGTCGCCAACGGCTCGGTGTCGCTGCGGCCCTCGGCACTGAAGCGATCAGCCTGGCCGGTCTTGGCCGCGAGGATTTCCAATACCGACTTGGCCCGCGCTTCGGACAATGCCCAGTTGGACGGGAAACGCAGCGTAGCAATCGGGCGGTTGTCGCTGTGCCCGGTGACGCGCACCTGGCCCTTGACCTTGCGGATGGCGTCGGCGATGCGCAGCATCAGCGGCTGGTAGTCATCGACGATGCTGGAACTGGCGGACGCAAACAGCTCATCGCCACGAATGGTGACCACGGAGCGGTCGACCTTGTCTTCCACCGCGACGCGACCGGCCTTGATGTCTTCCGCCAGGAAGCCGGCCAGACGCGGACGCTCGATCACTTTGGGCTGTGCCACCGGACGGTCGATGGCCTGCACCGGGATCTCGCCCAGGGCATGGATGTTCTTGAACACCGGCTCGGCCTGCGCCGCCAGCAGCAGGCGCAAGGTGAACAGCAAGGCCAGCAACAACGCCAGGCCGATCGCCACGGCGATCCAGGGCGGCATGAACTGCGCCAGCCGATCACGCGCGACGGTGACGCCACGCCAATGGGGCGACAGTTCGCGCTCGTGGTCACCGCGAGCACTGCGAATCGCCGCCGCCGTGCGCTCACGCAAGGCTTCCAACTGGCTGCGACCGTCGTTCATCACGCGGTAACGGCCTTCGAACCCCAGGCACATGCACAGGTACAACAGCTCCAGCAGGTACAGGCGCTCCCGTGGACTTTGCAGGCAGTGGTCGAGTAACTGGAAGACTTTTTCGCCCCCCCAGGCCTCGTTGTGCACGGTGATCAACAGGCTCTGCTTGCCCCAATCGCTGGTGCTGCCCCACGGCGTGCTCAACACCGCCTCATCGAGGGCGGTGCACAGCGCGTAGCGCGCCAGCAGCACCTCGTTGCGGGCCACGCCAGCGGCTTCGGCGCGTTCTTCGAACTGGCGCAGGTACGCCAGCAACTGCGCGCGCAGGCTGGCCGGCGCCGGGTGCGCGATGGTGTTGCGCAGGCGCGTCAACAGCGCCAACAGCGGGCCGGCGGCGCTTTCCAGCGGGTTCAGGCCCTGGCTTTTGCCGGTGAGAATCGGCGCGGCCGGCATCGACAGCGGGGCCGGCTCGGCACGCGCGGGTTCCGGCGCGCGGCCACCCGGGCGCGGCATGAACTGGGTGCGGTCGTCATCATTGGGATGCATCGCGGATTATCCTCGGATCGCCCAGAAGGCCAGGTTCAAGCCCGGGAACTGCCCGGCGATATGGAAGGCAAAACCACCGGAATTGCCCAGTTGCTGCCAATGCTCGCTACCACGGTCCAGTTCGTAGTACGTCGAGCCTGCGTGGTACGGCAGTTGGCGCGGCGCCACTGGCAACGGCAGCAAGGTGATACCCGGCAGTTGCAGGTTGACCAGGTCGCGGATGTGCTCCACCGAACCGACCTTGCTCTGCTGGCCGAAGCGCGCACGCAGGGTTTCGCCGGGCACATCGGCACGGACCACGAGGATGAAGCTGGCGCTGTCGAGCAGGGTCTTGTCGGCCAGCATGGCCACGTGGACGCCGTAGGCTTTCTCGACAATCGGGATCGGCGTGGCCTTGCTGTCGATCAGCATCGACAGGGCTTCGCGCAGGGCCGCCATGACCGGGGCGAAGCTCAGGGCCAGGTCGTCGTGCTGGTATTGCGGGTATTCCTGGGGACGACGGCCTGAAGTGGAAAAGGTCGAGAACTCACCGGCCAGGCTGACCAGTGCGCTGAAAAAGCGCTCCGGGTGCAGCGGGCTCAACTGGCTGAAATGCTGGATCAGCGGCTGGGCGCGGTTGACCAGTTGCAGCAGCATGAAGTCGGCGATCTCCGACGCACCGCCGGCCCCAGAGGCAACCACGCGGCCCGCCAGGGCTTCGCCGCGCTGGTGCAGCAGGCCCAGCAGTTCGCTGCGAAACGCGCTCAACGGCTTGCTCGCGGCCACGTCCAGCACGGGCGGGATGTAGCTGTCGTCGAGGACCAGCGCACGGTCGGCGCGTTTTTCCTTGATGCGCACCAGGCCCACGGCGGCGTAGTCACTGATGCCATCCTGGGCGGTCAGCAAGCGCAGGGCCCGGGAACCCACGGCCACCGGCGCGCGGTTTTCGAACGGTGCGTTGTCATCCCGCACTTCGCGCACCTGGCTCACGTAGCGCGCGGCTTCCAGGGGTTCGCCTTCATCCACGGTGTCGCGGGCCCCCGCACGCTTGAGTGGCAAGGCCAGGTAGACCAGGCCATCGCGCAGGTTGTCGTCGATGTTCAGCGGGCTGGGCGCCAGGTCATCCTGGGGAATGTTGAACGGCGTGCCGTCGGGCAACAGGCCGCGCGCCGAGACGATGGCCAGCTTGCCCTGGGCCAGCAGGCCCTGGTCGATCAGCAATTCGGAAAACCCCCAGGCGCCGGCGGACAACGGGCGGCTACGGGCGTCGATCAGGTTTTCCAGGTAACGGTCATGCTGCTGGAAGTGCTGCGTTCCGATGAACATGCCTTCCGACCAGACCACGCGATTGTTCCAGGACATGGGGAGCTCCGATTGCTTCTTATTGGGCAGGGCTGGATGGGGTGACCACGACGTCGGCGCGCACGGCACGCACATCGAGGCTGATCTGGTATTCGGTGTATTGGCGCGCCGGCACGTTGATCACCGTGCGCCATTGCGCGCGGTCCAACTCGCGATAACCCACCAGCAAGCCGATCTGGCGCGTGGAGGGGTCGAGGTCGCGCTGGATGCTCAGTTGCTGGCCGGGTTGCACCATGACTTCGTCCTGGTCCAGCAGGTCCAGGCCGAGGGTCGATTGCGCACGGTCGGCCAGGGCGAAGTAATCGGAGCGGGCGAAGGTGGCGGCGTTCTTCAGTTCGAAAATGCGCACCCGCACCGGCGCGGCCTGGCCGTTGGCGCCGGGGTTAAGCCCGGCAATGGCGTGGAAGTGCAGCTCGACGGCGGCGGTGTCCACTTCAGCCTCAGCAGCCGTTTCGGGTTTGACCGCATCCTTGCTACACGCGGTCAGCAGCAGCGCGGTGGCGACTGCGAGTAAAAACCTGGGAATCATCCTGCGTCCTCAATGACGTACTTAGCTATCCGTTAATCCATAGGTTGCGGCGCGGTTTTACCGACGCTGTCGCGCGCTGTGTTCTTCGTAGGCCCGGCTGAATTCACGGCCGAACAGGTCCTGGAAATCTTCCTGGGCCTCGCGGGAAATATTGCTGTAGAGCTCGGTGAACTGCTGCCAGTACTGGGCCTGGCGCGAGCCGGCGAACAGGTTCGACAGCCCGCCGGGCTTGCCCATGCGCTCTTCCAGTTGCGCCGGTTCAAAGCGCGTGAGCAGGTGCTTGATCGCTGCTTCCACCCCGGCCATCACCGCCAGTTGGTGGGCGCGCAGGTCATCAAAACTGTCGCGCACGGCAATGTCCGGCGCCATAAACGCCTGGTTGCCGTGGCGAAGCAAAAGCAGTAACGCTTCGTCGGCATTCGGTGCGAATTTCAACGGATTGTTTTCGGCAGGCTGGATCATGGTCTGCTGCATGCGGAACTCACCCTTGAGGCTGGCGCGGGCACGCAATACGTCGATCAGGCCTTCGACCATCAGGCGGTAGCTGCGGCCGATGTTTTCCATCTGCGCCTCCGCCTGGGCCTTGTCCAGGCGCAACTGGTCCAGGCCGGCACCGCGCAGGAAGGCTTGCAAGAGATCGGGCTGCCGGGTGTCGGCTACAGGGGGCGCTGGCTCGACCACGGGTGGCGGCTGGATGATCGGTGCGGGTGGCGGTGGCGGAGGCGCACTGGCCAACGGTGCCGGCGTGTCGCCAAACAGGTCCCAGTCTTCGGGAATCACCGAGCCCGAGACCACAGGCGTCTCGACCACGGGTACCGCCACCGGGGTCGGCGGGCGGAAGTCGTGTTGTTCGCTGGGAACATGGTCGGCCACGGTGGGCGGCGGCACGGTGGTGGGGCTGAGGAAGTCGAACAGGTCCGGCAGCGTGTCCATCGACGAAGCGCCCTGGAATTGCGGGGCAATCACCGGCGTCGGCGCGGGCTTGTTCGCCACGGCGCCCATCAGGGCCTCAAAGCTGTTCGGCGAATCACCGGCGAACGGCTGGCTGTCGATGGCCTGCACGTTGAAGTCGATCCGCGCCTGGATCTCGTAATCGCCGATGCGGATCAGCTCGCCATCCTGCAACAGCTCGCTGTTACCCCTGCGCAAACGGATGCCGGCGTTAACCAACTCCACACCGTTTGTACTGTTATCGGTTAAATAATAACGACCATCTTTGTATTGAATAACGCAGTGCTGCGAAGACACCAGGCGCTCGGGATCAGGCAATACCCAGTCATTATCCGAGCTGCGGCCGATAGCCATCGAGCCCTGGTTCATGGACTTTTCCGAGCATTGCCCGGGGGTAATCTTGTGATAACTAGTGATAGTCAAACACAGCGACATCTTGCCTCCTTGCTGATACTTCGCGCGCAGTCGACCCCAGGGACAGCGACGCCCGGGAGATCCCCATCAGGTCGTGCAATCGACCGTTCAAAACCTGCTGATGCCAGCATGATCGCTGATCTTAACTGGGCTCCATGACAAAAATCCTATGCCGGTGCGTCGTTCGACCCACCAGTCGCACAGGTTGTTAAGCACCGCACATCTGTCACAGAGGGCGAATAGCTTACCTTGACAAGGCATAAGTACTACACCAAAAATGCACAACTTCTTGAATACCAGTGATGGCACATTAGTGGCATCTTGCTTATATGACCAAGAAAACATGCAAAGTTCCTTGTGCAACTAATGCATGCATTGCCCGCCATCTAACAACGGGCCGATAGGGAGATCAATTTCAGTGGATGTGCCGTTGCTGCTCACCGCCGTTTCCGCCAGTTCGCCCTGTGGCGAAGACATGGAATATGACGCGGATTTTCTCCAGCTGGAGCGTGATGCCAAGGGCCAACCCGAGCGCAGCATGGGCGATTCGATCCTGCCCGCCGAGCCGCCGGAATGGCGCAGCATCCAGCAGCAGAGCCTCGACTTGCTGCAGCGCAGCAAAGACCTGCGCATCACCCATTTCCTGTTGCAAAGCTCCCTCGCCCTCCAGGGTGCGGCCGGGCTGGCTGAAGTCCTCACGTTGATCAATGCGCTGCTGCGCGAATACTGGGCCGACCTGCACCCGCGCCTGGATGCCGACGACGATAACGACCCCACCGTACGCATCAACGCCCTCTCCGGCCTGACCAGCGATGCGACCATTCGTCTGCTGCGCGAAAGCATCCTCACGCGCTCGCGCACCTTCGGCCCTGTGAGCCTGCGCGCCGCGCTGAACGCCAGCGGCCTGATGAGTTTCCCCGACGAACAGCTCGGCGCCCAGCAGCTCAACGCCGCGTTCCTCGACAGCGACCCCGAACACCTGCAAGCCACCCGCGACGCCTTGAGCGCCGCACGCGCCGCCTGCGAAGCCATCGAGCAGCAGGTCAGCGACCAGGTGGGTTCCGCCCAAGGCGTGGACCTCAGCCTGTTGAAGCAACCGCTCAAGCAGGCGCTGCAGGTGCTCAACCAGTTTGTTCCGAACAGCGCTGCCAGCAGCGAACCCGAGGCCGTCAGTGACGACAATGCCCCCTCGGTGGACTTCGCCGCTGCCCCCGCCGCACCTCGCCCCAGCGGCGACATCAGCAACCGTGATGACGTGCTGCGCAGCCTCGACAAGATCCTTGCGTATTACACCCGGCACGAGCCTTCGAGCCCGTTGCCGGTGTTGCTGAACCGGGCCAAGCATCTTGTGCACGCCGACTTCGCGGCCATCGTGCGCAATCTGATTCCCGATGGGATGTCCCAATTTGAAAACCTGCGCGGCCCGGACGGCGAGTAAGCCGCTCGACTGCGCAGTAACAACACCGTCGCTCAAGCGACCAGGAGCAGCAACGTGGCGAAGCAAAGTTCTCAGAAATTCATCGCGCGCAACCGCGCGCCTCGAGTGCAGATCGAGTACGACGTCGAGCTCTACGGCGCCGAGAAAAAGGTCCAGCTGCCCTTCGTGATGGGTGTGATGGCCGACCTCGCCGGCAAGCCTGCCGAGCCTCTGGCGCCGGTGGCCGACCGCAAGTTCCTTGAAGTGGACGTCGACAACTTCGACTCGCGCCTCAAGGCCATGCAGCCGCGCGTGGCATTCCACGTACCCAACGAGCTGACCGGCGAAGGCAACCTGAGCCTGGACATCACCTTCGAAAGCATGGACGACTTCAGCCCGGCCGCCGTGGCCCGCAAGGTCGACTCGCTCAAGCAACTGCTCGAAGCCCGCACCCAGCTGGCCAACCTGCTGACCTACATGGACGGCAAGACTGGCGCTGAAGAAATCATCATGAAGGCGATCAAGGACCCGGCACTGCTCCAGGCACTTGCCAGTGCGCCTAAGCCTGCAGGGGACCAGTAATCATGACTGACAATACCGCCCGCGAAGGCACCCAGAGCCTGGGTGCAACCGAGGAAACCAGCGAGTTCGCATCCTTGTTGATGCAGGAATTCAAGCCCAAGACCGAGCGTGCCCGCGAAGCCGTGGAAACCGCCGTGCGCACCCTGGCCGAACAGGCCCTGGCGCAAACCGACCTGGTGTCCAACGACGCGATCAAATCGATCGAATCGATCATCGCCGCCATCGACGCCAAGCTCACCGCCCAGGTCAACCAGATCATCCACCACCAGGATTTCCAGCAGCTGGAAAGCGCCTGGCGTGGCCTGCACTACCTGGTCAATAACACCGAGAGCGATGAGCAGCTGAAGATTCGCGTGCTCAACATCTCCAAGCCGGACCTGCACAAGACCCTGAAGAAATTCAAGGGCACCGCGTGGGACCAGAGCCCGCTCTTCAAGAAGATGTACGAAGAAGAATACGGCCAGTTCGGCGGCGAACCCTATGGTTGCCTGGTGGGCGACTACTACTTCGACCAGTCGCCACCGGACGTGGAACTGCTGGGCGAGCTGTCGAAAGTCTGCGCCGCCATGCACGCCCCGTTCATTGCTGCGGCATCGCCGACCGTGATGGGCATGGGCTCGTGGCAGGAACTGTCGAACCCGCGCGACCTGACCAAGATCTTCACCACCCCGGAATACGCCGGCTGGCGCTCGCTGCGTGAATCGGAAGACTCGCGCTACATCGGCCTGACCATGCCGCGCTTCCTGGCGCGCCTGCCCTATGGTGCCAAGACCGACCCGGTGGAAGCCTTCGCCTTCGAAGAAAACACCGACGGCGCCGACAGCTCCAAGTACACCTGGGCCAACGCCGCCTACGCGATGGCGGTGAACATCAACCGTTCGTTCAAGCACTACGGCTGGTGCTCGCGCATCCGTGGCGTGGAGTCCGGCGGTGAAGTGGAAAACCTGCCGGCCCACACGTTCCCTACCGATGACGGTGGCGTGGACATGAAGTGCCCGACCGAAATCGCCATCAGCGACCGCCGTGAAGCGGAACTGGCGAAGAACGGTTTCATGCCGCTGCTGCACAAGAAAAACACCGACTTCGCCGCGTTCATCGGCGCCCAGTCGTTGCAGAAGCCGGCCGAATACGACGACCCGGACGCCACCGCCAACGCCAACCTGGCCGCGCGCCTGCCGTACCTGTTCGCCACTTGCCGTTTCGCGCACTACTTGAAGTGCATCGTGCGCGACAAGATCGGTTCCTTCAAAGAGAAGGACGAGATGCAGCGCTGGTTGCAGGACTGGATCCTCAACTACGTCGACGGTGACCCGGCGCACTCCACCGAGACCACCAAGGCCCAGCACCCGTTGGCCGCCGCCGAGGTGATCGTGGAAGACGTCGAGGGCAACCCGGGGTACTACAACTCCAAGTTCTACCTGCGCCCGCACTACCAGCTCGAAGGGCTGACCGTGTCGTTGCGCCTGGTATCGAAGCTGCCTTCGGCGAAAAGCGCCTAACCCACGGATGAGCTGGCTCTTCTGTGGGAGGGGGCTTGCCCCCGATAGCATCACTGGGGTGTGATTGACACACCGAGGTGCCTGCATCGGGGCAAGCCCCCTCCCACACAAAAGCACTGCCCATTTGGAGTCACTCAAATTCAGTGGCAAGAGCCACACAGGGAGAAAACATGGCTGTTGATATTTTCATCAAGATCGGCGACATCAAGGGCGAGTCCATGGACAAGGCCCACAAGGACGAAATCGACGTGCTGAACTGGAGCTGGGGCATGGCCCAGTCCGGCAACATGCACGTTGGCGGTGGCGGCGGCGCGGGCAAGGTGAACATCCAGGACCTGTCGCTGACCAAGTACGTCGACAAGGCCTCGCCGAACCTGATGATGCACTGCGCCAGCGGCAAACACATCGACAAGGTCAAGCTGACCGTGCGTAAGGCCGGTGGCGAAAGCCAGGTCGAGTACATGGTGATCAACCTGGAAGAAGTGCTGGTAACGTCCCTGAGCACCGGCGGTTCGGGCGGCGATGACCGCCTGACTGAAAACGTCACCCTGAACTTCGCCCAAGTGATGGTCGACTACCAGCCACAGAAAGCCGACGGCACCAAAGACGGCGGCGCGATCAAGTTTGGCTGGAACATCCGTTCCAACACCAAGCGCTGATAGCACTGATAGCGCTTGTGGCCGTGGCTTTACGCCACGGCCACAAGCCTTTTGTCCCTCTCGCAACCCGTCCGTGGAGCTGCTTTGGTGGTAACTGAAATCGCTTCCCGCGACCGTCTGCAACCGTCCCTGCTGGACCGGTTGACCGACGACGACCCAACCAATCCCAAGGAAAGCGCCGATAAACGCGTGCTGTCCCTGACCCAATTGAAAGCCTCGGTGCTGCGCGACCTGGCGTGGCTGCTCAATACCACGTCGTTGCTCGATGCCGACGCCACGCTGCACACACAGGCCGGTACCTCGGTGGTCAATTACGGCCTGCCGGCGCTGGCCGGCAACAGCGTTTCCAGCGTCGACATCAAGGCCCTGGAAGCCCTGATCTACCAGGCGATTGCCACCTTTGAACCGCGCATCCTGCGCCACACGCTGCGCGTCAAAGCCCGCGTCGGCCATGGCGAGATGAATCACAACGCCCTGAGTTTCGAGATCGAAGGCGACCTGTGGGCACAGCCGGTGCCCTTGCGCCTGTTGCTGCAAACCGACCTCGACCTGGAATCCGGCCATGTGCGCGTGGTGAATGCCGACCAGCGGAGACGCCCATGAACCCGCGCCTGCTGGAGCTGTACAACCAGGAACTGCACCACGTGCGCGAAAGCGCGGCGGAGTTCGCCAAGGAATACCCGAAGATCGCCAGTCGGCTGACCCTGTCCGGTATGGACTGCGCCGACCCGTACGTCGAACGCCTGCTTGAGGGCTTTGCCTACCTCACTGCCCGCGTACAGCTCAAACTCGACGCCGAGTACCCGACCTTCACCCACAACCTCCTGGAAATCGCCTACCCGCACTACCTGGCGCCGACGCCATCGATGACCGTGGTGCAATTGCACACCGACCCCGACGAAGGCTCCCTGGCCAGCGGCTTTCCGCTGCCGCGCGACACCGTGTTGCGCGCCGCCCTGGGCCGCGAAACCCAGACCTGCTGCGAGTACCGCACCGCACATCCGGTGACGTTGTGGCCGTTGCAGGTGAGCAACGCCGAGTACTTCGGAAACCCCGCCGCCGTGCTCGGGCGCCTGGCCGCCAGCGAGCCGAAAGCCAAGGCCGGCCTGCGCCTGACCCTGCGTACCGGCGCCGAATTGCCGTTCAACAGCCTCGACCTGGACAACCTGCCGCTGTACCTCAGCGGTGCCGACGAGCAGCCGTTCCGCCTTTACGAACAACTGCTGGGCAACGCCTGCGCGGTGTTTGCGCGCAAGCCCGGTGGCGATTGGGTCGAGCGCCTGCCCCAGGACGCGTTGCGCTCGCGGGGTTTCGACGACGCCGATGCGGCCATGCCGGTGGTCGCGCGGGCCTTCCAGGGCTATCGCCTGTTGCAGGAATACTTCGCCCTGCCCCACCGTTTCCTGTTCGTCGAATTCGCCGAGCTGAGCCGCGCGGTCAAGCGTTGCGACGGCCAGGAGCTGGAGCTGATCGTGCTGTTCGACCGTCACGAGCCAAGCCTGGAAGGCAGCGTCGGCGCGGCGCAGTTCCTGCCGTTCTGCACCCCGGCGATCAACCTGTTCCCCAAGCGCGTGGACCGCATCCACTTGTCCGACCGGGTCAACGAGCACCACGTGATCGCCGACCGCACGCGGCCGATGGATTTCGAGATTCATTCGTTGAGCGGCATCACCGGCCACGGCACCGGGCCAGAGCAGCCCTTTTTGCCGTTCTATGCGGTCCGCGATCCATCCCGTTATGGCCGCGACCAGGCGTACTACACCGTGCGCCGCGAGCCGCGGGTGCTGTCCAGCGACCAGCGCCGCAACGGCCCGCGCTCCACCTATGTGGGCAGCGAAACCTTTGTCAGCCTGGTCGACAGCCGCCAGGCGCCGTATCGCCATGACCTGCGCCAACTCGGCGTGACCGCGCTGTGCACCAACCGCGACCTGCCGTTGTTCATGAGCGTGGGCAACGGCAAGACCGACTTCACCCTGGCCGACAGCGCGCCGGTGTTATCCGTGCGTTGCGTCGCCGGGCCAAGCCGCCCACGCGCCAGCCATGCCCATGACGCCAAGGCCTGGCGCCTGATCAGCCAGTTGTCGCTCAACTATTTGTCCCTGAGCGAGCAAGGCCAGGGCGCGGCGGCATTGCGCGAACTGCTGCGCCTGTATGGCGACAGCAATGACGCGGCCCTGCAATTGCAGATCGAAGGCTTGCGCGACGTCAGCAGCAAGGCCGTTACCCGGCGCCTGCCGATGCCCGGCCCGATTGTGTTTGGCCGCGGCCTGGAAATTACCTTGGAGTTCGATGAAAACGCGTTTCGCGGCACCGGCGTGTTCCTGCTCGGTGCGGTGCTGGAACGCTTCCTGGCACGCTACGTGTCGATCAACAGTTTTACCGAGACGGTGATCCGTACCACCGAACGCGGCGAGATCATGCGATGGAAAGCCAAGCCCGGGCGTCGTCCGACCCTGTGAGTACGTTGGATGCGATGCATCAGGAACCCTGGGAATACGATTTCTTCCAGGCGTTGCGGCGTATCGAGTGCGAATCGCCCGAGCTGCCGCGCCTGGGCCATTCCCTGCGCCTGGCGGATGACCCGTTGCGCCTGGGGCAACAGGCCGATTGCACCTTCGCCCCGGCCACCCTGGCCTCGGTCGATCCCGGCGGCGACGGCAAACCGGCGCGGCTGGAACAGTTCTTCTTCGGCCTGGGTGGCCCCAACGGCCCGTTGCCGCTGCATATCACCGAGTACGTACGCGAGCGCCAGCGCAACAACGCCGACAGCACCAGCAAGCAGTTCCTGGATGTCTTCCACCACCGCCTGCTGAGCCTGTTTTACCGGGCCTGGGCCGAGGCGCGGCCGACGGTCAGCCACGACCGCCCGGACGATGACTACTGGTCCGCACGCCTCGCTGCCTTGAGTGGCCGGGGCATGCCGAGCCTGCTTAACCAAGGATTGATTCCGGACACGGCGAAGCTGCACTACAGCGGCCACCTGTCGGCACAAACCCGCTACCCGGACGGTTTGAAGGCGATCCTCGGCGAGTATTTCGGCCTGCCGGTGGAGATCGAAGAATACGTCGGCCAATGGCTGGAACTGCCCGAACGCAGCCGCGTGGGCGTGAGCGCCCACCAGCTGGGGGTGGACTTCTGCCTGGGCAGCCACGTGTGGGACCGCCAGCATAAATTCCGCATCCGCCTGGGCCCGCTCAAGTTGGACGACTACATGGGCATGCTGCCCGGCAGCCAGCCGTTCAACGAGCTGGTGGCGTGGGTGGCCGAGTACCTGGGCCATGAATTGGACTGGGACTTGAACCTGGTTCTGCAACAACCCGAAGTACCGGCGCTGCAACTCAATGGCCAGTTCCGCCTGGGCTTCAACACCTGGCTCGGCTGCCCTGCGGTTGATGCCAACGACCTAATCCTGGCCCGGCATTACGCCGATCAAGCCACCACCTCAAGGAATCCAGAGCATGGGTGAAATCAGTCGCGCCGCACTGTTCGGCAAACTCAACAGCGTGGCCTACAAGGCCATCGAAGCCGCCACCGTGTTCTGCAAGCTGCGGGGCAACCCGTACGTGGAACTGGCCCACTGGTTCCACCAGTTGCTGCAACTGCAGGACTCGGACCTGCACCGCATCATCCGCCAGTTCAACGTCGAGCCGGCGCGCCTGGCCCGAGACCTCACCGAAGCCCTGGACCGCCTGCCGCGTGGCTCGACGTCGATCACTGACTTGTCTTCCCATGTTGAAGAGGCGGTGGAACGCGGCTGGGTGTACGGCAGCCTGATGTTCGGCGAAAGCCAGGTGCGCACCGGCTACCTGGTGCTGGGCATCCTCAAGACGCCAAGCCTGCGCCATGCGCTGCTGGGCTTGTCCTCGGAGTTCGACAAGATCAAGGCCGAAGCCCTGAGCGAGCGGTTTGACGAATACGTCGGTGATTCGCCGGAAAACGCTTTGACTGCCAGCGACGGCTTCAATGCCGGCGCCGTGCCGGGCGAGGCCAGCGGCGCCATGGCACCGAGTGCGATGGGCAAGCAGGAAGCCCTCAAGCGCTTCACCGTTGACCTCACCGAACAAGCGCGCAGCGGCAAGCTCGATCCGATCGTGGGCCGTGACGAAGAGATCCGCCAATTGGTGGACATCCTCATGCGCCGCCGCCAGAACAACCCGATCCTCACCGGTGAAGCCGGTGTGGGCAAGACCGCCGTGGTCGAAGGTTTTGCCCTGCGCATCGTCGCCGGTGACGTGCCGCCCGCACTCAAGGATGTGGAACTACGCAGCCTCGACGTGGGCCTGCTGCAAGCCGGCGCGAGCATGAAAGGCGAGTTCGAACAGCGCCTGCGCCAGGTCATCGAAGACGTCCAGGCCTCGCCCAAGCCGATCATCCTGTTTATCGACGAAGCCCACACCCTGGTGGGTGCCGGTGGCGCTGCCGGTACCGGCGACGCGGCCAACCTGCTCAAGCCCGCCCTGGCCCGTGGCACCCTGCGTACCGTGGCCGCGACGACCTGGGCCGAGTACAAGAAGCACATCGAGAAAGACCCGGCCCTGACCCGCCGCTTCCAGGTGGTACAAGTGGCCGAGCCGTCGGAAGACAAGGCGCTGTTGATGATGCGCGGCGTGGCCTCGACCATGGAAAAGCACCACCAGGTGCAGATCCTCGACGAAGCCCTGGAAGCCTCGGTGAAACTGTCCCACCGCTACATCCCGGCGCGCCAGCTGCCGGACAAATCCGTGAGCCTGCTGGACACCGCCTGCGCCCGCGTCGCCATCAGCCTGCACGCGGTGCCGGCCGAAGTGGACGACAGCCGCCGCCGCATCGAAGCCCTGGAAACCGAGCTGCAAATCATCGCCCGCGAGCATGCCATCGGCATTGCCATTGGCGCGCGCCAGAGCAACAGCGAAGCCCTGTTAAGCGCCGAGCGTGAGCGCCTGGCGACCCTGGAAAGCCGCTGGGCCGAAGAGAAAGCCCTGGTGGATGAGCTGCTCGCCACTCGTGCAACCCTGCGCGAAAAGGCCGGCGTCGTGGACAGCGGCAACGATGAATTGCGTGCGCAACTGGTCGACCTGCAACAGCGCCTCACCGCGCTGCAAGGCGAAACCCCGTTGATCCTGCCGACCGTGGATTACCAGGCCGTGGCTTCGGTGGTCGCCGACTGGACCGGTATCCCGGTGGGCCGCATGGCCCGCAACGAACTGGAAACCGTGCTCAACCTCGACCAGCACCTGAAAAAACGCATCATCGGCCAGGATCACGCCCTGCAGATGATCGCCAAGCGCATCCAGACCTCCCGCGCCGGCCTCGACAACCCGAGCAAGCCGATTGGCGTGTTCATGCTGGCCGGCACCTCCGGCGTGGGCAAGACCGAAACCGCCCTGGCCCTGGCCGAAGCCATGTACGGCGGCGAGCAGAACGTGATCACCATCAACATGAGCGAGTTCCAGGAAGCCCACACGGTGTCCACCCTCAAGGGCGCGCCACCGGGCTATATCGGCTACGGCGAAGGCGGCGTGCTGACCGAAGCGGTGCGGCGCAAGCCCTACAGCGTGGTGCTGCTGGACGAGGTGGAAAAAGCCCACCCGGACGTGCATGAAATCTTCTTCCAGGTGTTCGACAAGGGCGTGATGGAAGACGGCGAAGGCCGGGTGATCGACTTCAAGAACACCCTGATCCTGTTGACCACCAACGCCGGTACCGAGCTGATCTCCCAGGTCTGCAAGGACCCGGCGAACATCCCCGAGCCGGAAGAAATCGCCAAGGCCCTGCGCCAGCCACTGCTGGAGATCTTCCCGCCCGCCTTGCTCGGCCGCCTGGTGACGATCCCGTACTACCCGCTGAGCGACGAGATGCTCAAGGCGATCACCCGCCTGCAACTCAACCGCATCAAGAAGCGCGTGGAGACGACCCACAAGGTCGCCTTCGACTACGACGACGCGGTGGTCGACCTGATCGTCTCGCGCTGCACCGAGACCGAAAGCGGCGGGCGCATGATCGACACCATCCTCACCAACAGCCTGTTGCCGGACATGAGCCGTGAATTCCTCACGCGCATGCTCGAAGGCAAGGCATTGGCGGGTGTGCGCATCAGCAGCCGGGATAACGAGCTGCATTACGACTTCAGCGACGCCGAATAACGACTGTTGGAATGCAATGCAAATGTGGGAGGGGGCTTGCCCCCGATGGCGGTGAATCAGTCGCCTGATACATCAACTGACACACTGCTATCGGGGGGCAAGCCCCCTCCCACATTTGAACTCAGTTTCTTCAGTTATTTAGTCATTTTCGAGACGCCCGATGCTATTCAACCAAGCCTCACGCCTGGCCAAGATCACCAGCCCCCTCGGGCCGGATGTGCTGCTGCTCAATGAAATGGGCGGCGGCGAAGAGCTGGGCCGCCTGTTCAACTATGAACTGCAACTGACGTCCCTGGACGCCAACATCGACCTCAACCAGTTGCTCGGCAAGCCCATGAGCGTCGGTCTGCAACTGGCGGACGGTGGTGAGCGGCACTTCCACGGCATCGTCGCGCGCTGCAGCCAGAACATCGACCAGGGCCAGTTCGCCAGTTACCAGGTGACGCTGCGCCCGTGGTTCTGGCTGCTGACTCGCACCTCGGACTGCCGGATTTTCCAGAACCTGAGCATCCCGCAGATCATCAAGCAGGTGTTCCGCGACCTGGGGTTTTCCGACTTCGAAGACGCCCTGAGCCGGCCGTACCGCGAGTGGGAATACTGCGTGCAGTACCGCGAGACCAGCTTCGATTTCGTCAGCCGCCTGATGGAACAGGAAGGCATCTACTACTTCTTCCGCCATGAACAGGACCGCCATGTGCTGGTGCTGGCCGACGCCTATGGCGCCCACACCACGGTGCCGGGCTATGCGTCGATCCCGTATTACCCCAAGGACGAGCAGCAGCGCGAACGCGACCACATGCACAACTGGCACCTGGCGCAGGAGGTTCAGCCGGGCTCGCTGGAGCTCAACGACTACGACTTCCAGCGCCCCAGCGCCAGCATCGACGTGCGTTCGGCCATGCCGCGCCCGCACACCGCCGGCGACTATCCGCTGTACGACTACCCCGGTACCTACGTGCAAAGCGCCGACGGCGAACACTACGCGCGCACCCGCATCGAAGCCCTGCAAACCCTGCATGAACAGGTCGAGTTCGCCGGCAATGCCCGTGGCCTGGGTTCCGGCCACCTGTTCAGCCTCACCGGCTTCAGCCGCCAGGACCAGAACCGCGAATACCTGATCGTCGGCTGCCGCTACTACATCGTCCAGGAAAGCCTGGAAAGCGGCGGTGGTTCGGGTTCGGCGCAGTTCGAAAGCAGCCTGAGCTGCATCGACGCCCAGCAAAGCTTCCGCCCGCTGGCCACCACCCACCGCCCCATCGTCAAAGGCCCGCAGACAGCATTGGTGGTTGGCCCCAAAGGCGAGGAAATCTGGACCGACCAGTACGGCCGCGTGAAGGTGCACTTTTACTGGGACCGCCACGACCAATCCAACGAAAACAGCTCGTGCTGGATCCGCGTGTCGCAATCCTGGGCCGGCAAGAACTGGGGCTCGATGCAGATTCCACGGATCGGCCAGGAAGTGATTGTGAGCTTTCTGGAAGGTGATCCTGACCGGCCGATCATTACGGGGCGGGTGTACAACGCCGAGCAGACGGTGCCCTACGACCTGCCGGAGAACGCGACCCAGAGCGGCATGAAGAGTCGCTCCAGCAAAGGCGGCACGCCGGCCAACTTCAATGAAATCCGCATGGAGGATAAGAAGGGGTTGGAGCAGTTGTATATCCATGCCGAGCGTAATCAGGACATTGTGGTGGAGGTGGATGAAAGTCATTCCGTCGGGCACGACCGCAATAAAAGTATCGGCCATAACGAGACGGTGACCATCGGCAACAACCGCCTGCGCATCGTCAAGCAGGAAGACATCCTCTCGGTGGGCCAGAGAAAGACCGACAGCATCAGCCAGAGCTATGTCATCGAAGTGGGCGAAAACCTGCGCCTGGTCTGCGGTGAAAGCATCCTGGAGCTCAACGCCAGTGGGCAGATCAACCTGACCGGCGTGCAAATCAGCTTCTACGCCAGCGGCGATGCCGAGTTCAATACCGGCGGCGTGCTGCACCTGAACAACGGCGGCGGCCCTGGCGCCACGCCCGACGGCCAGGGCCAGAAAGGCGCCATCGACGCCAATATCAAAGCCGCCTTCCCCGCGCCTAAAAGCTCCTGACGAGACCCGTTTGCCATGACGTACCGAATCAACGAATTCCAGTTCCAATTGCCCGCCAGTGAGTTGCAGGACGCGACGATCAATATCCTCAAGTTCCCGGAGTTGGGCACATCCCTGATCGTCAGCCGCAGCCTGTTGGCTGACGGCGAAACCCTGCACAGCAACTTCAACGACCAGCTCCAGCGCCTGGAAAAACAGGTGCAGGATTTACGCTATCAACCGGGTGTGGACGTGCGTTTGGGCGCCGCGCAGGAGGTGGAAGGCATCGAGCTGCGCAGCCAATTCAACAAGGGCAATGACAAGGTATTTCAGTACCAGCTGGCCTTGGTGATACCGGGCACGCGCAAGATGATCGCCTTGAGTTATGTGAAGGCGGAGAAGCTTGGGGATGCCGAGGCGGCGCATTGGGCGTTGATTAAAAATTCGCTGTCGTTCGACGCTATTTCCTGATGAGTTGCTTGTATGTCTGACGCGTTATGGGCTGCCCGGATGGGCGATGCGCTGACCCACACCTCCATGATGGCCGACATTCTTGGCGGTGTGCTGGAGGTGGCGGCCAACGTGGCGATCACTGCTCTGGCGACTGCTGCGGTGGCGGCGGCGATTGGTGTGACGGTCGCTACTGCCGGCATTGGTGGCTGCATCCTCGGCGCGGTAGTCGGCATTGTCGTCGGCATGGCCATGAGCAAGACGGGGGCCGACAAGGGCCTCAGTAAAATGTGCGAGAGTTTCGCCAACGCGCTGTTTCCTCCGGTGGTGGAAGCCACGATTGCGGTAGGCTCGGCCGACACTTTCGTCAATAGCATCCCCGCTGCGCGTGCGGCAGGCTCCATTCCCTCGCATGTGGCGCCCGCAGGCACGGAGCTTGAACTCCCGCCGCCGGAACCCGACACCGCGCCACAAGCCGAGCCTGGCTTCCTGGATATGGCCGAGGGCTTCTTCTCGCAGCTATGGCGGCCGACCGTCGCCACGCCCGCGCCTGGTGTCGTTCCAGCCCTCACCGATATGGTCCTGTGCGCCCGTCATCCGCCGATGCCCCCGCAACTTCTGGCGGAGGGTTCCGACAAAGTCACCATCAACGGCCAGCCCGCCGTGCGCAGTGGTGACCGCAGCATGTGCGACGCGACGGTAGTGTCCTCGGGCCTGATCTCGCCGAATGTCACGATTGGCGGCGGTACGGTGGTGGTACAGGAGATTCGCAGCGGGAAAACCCCAGGCGTTGGGTTGGCGATTGAAGTGCTGATGATGCTCAAGGGAGCGAAGGGCAAGACGCTGAGCGACCTGCCTTGCATGTTGCTTAGCGGAGTCACGTCCTATGCGGTCAGCCAGGCTATGGGGGCAGCGGCAAATGCAACGATGGGCTCGCCCAATCCGGTACATGCGGCGACGGGAGCAAAGGTGCTGGGCGGTAATACCGAAATGGATTTCGTACTGCCAGGGATACTGCCGATCACTTGGCAACGCTTTTACAACAGCCGGGATAAACGTCGCAACGGGATGTTTGGCGCAGGATGGAGCGTTTCGTATGAGGTCTGCATCGAAATCTTGCCTCACCCAGATGGCGGCGAAGACCTGGTCTACACCGACGAACAGGCACGACGCATCCATCTGGGGGCTATGCCGCTGGGTACTGCGATGTTCAGTGCCGGCGAGGGCTTGAGCATTCGACGTCACCGTAACGGGCAGGTGCTGATCGAGAGTGAAGACGGGCTGTACCGCCTGTTCGACAGCGCCCCTGGAGACTCGGCATTTCTGCGCCTGAGTCAATTGGGCGACCGCAATGACAACCGGATTTATCTTGATTATGACGAGCGAGGTCAACTGGTTCGACTGCGAGATACCTTTGACTTGATACAGATTGAACTGACGCGCGAACGTAATCGTGTCTGTCAGATTGTCCGCGTGTACCCCGACCACCGGCGAGAACCCCTTGCCCTTTATAGCTTCGATGCAGCCGGTGATCTGGCGCACGTCAGCGATGCTACCGGCCAGACTCAAAGACGTTTCGCTTATGACAGCAGCCAGCGAATGGTCGAACACCAGTTGCCCACAGGGTTGCGTTGTTTCTATGAGTGGGCGTTGATTGACCAGATGGAGTGGAGGGTTATCCGGCATTGGACGGATGAAGGGGACGAGTACAGATTTGAATATGACCTGCAAGCGGGCATTACTCGGATCACCGACAGCCTGCAGCGTGTCAGCACCCGGTTGTGGAATAGCCAACATCAAATTGTCTCTTACACCGACAACTTGGGCCAGACGTGGCTGTTTGAGTGGAATGACGAGCGTCAGTTACTCAGTGCAACCGATCCGAAAGGGGGGCGATATGCGTTCAGCTATGACGATTCGGGAAACCTGATTGGCGAACACGACCCCTTGGGACGCAGTGACTCTACCGTGTGGCTGCCGCATTGGGCGCTGCCTCGATTTCAAATTGATGCGGCGGGCAATAGTTGGACGTATCAATACGACTCACGCGGAAACTGCATCCGAGAAACTGACCCATTGGGCTATAGCACGCAGTACCGTTATGACGCTCATGGGCAGATCGTAGAAATCATTGATGCCGCGGGCAAAAGCAAACGAATGCGCTGGAATCAATTCGGCCAGCTCATTGAGTACATTGACTGCTCGGGCTACCCGACACGGTTCAGCTATGACGAACGTGGCTTTTTGCAGACGATTACCGATGCGCTGGGAGAACGCTCCCATTTCAGTGTTGATGCCAAAGGACGGCTGCTAACCAGCCAATCACCCGACGGGCAGATGGACTATTTTCAGCGCAATGCAAACGGGCAATTGGTCAGCCACACCAACGCTGCCGGCCATACCACGCACTATCGACGCAACCGTCGCGGGCAGGTGTCACAGCGCACAGATGCCCACGGTCGTACGGTCGAGTTTGGCTACGATGCCTTCGGGAGGCTGCAGGCGCTGACCAATGAAAATGGCGAACGTTATCTGTTTACCTGGGACGCCGGTGACCGGCTTGAGAAACAGCAGGATCTCGACGGCAGTGCCAAGTACTACGCCTACGATGCGCTGGATAACTTGGCCAGCGTGGAATCTGTGCCCGCACTTTATGGCACAGGGCTTTCAGTTGTACCGCCCACCAGGGCTAAACCTATTGTTCACCGGCTGGAGCGGGATGCAATCGGGCGCCTGACAGCTAAAGTTACCGACGATGGCCGGACCGAATACGTTTATGACGTACTCAACCAATTGCTCGCAGTGACGTTTACAGATCACCAAGGCAATTCGCAAGCGCTGGGCTTTTCGTATGATGCACTCGGCCAACTTCTGGAGGAGGCCAGCCCAGCTGGGAGTTTGCGCCATCATTACGATGAGTTGGGTAACCTGACACAAACCCAATTGCCCGACGGGCGCTGGTTAAATCGATTGTTCTACGGCAGTGGCCACCTCCATCAAATCAACTTAGACGGCGTCATCATCAGTGACTTTGAGCGCGACCGCTTGCATCGCGAAGTCATGCGTACCCAGGGGCAGATCAGTACTTACTTGGGGTATGACCGCAGTGGCAGGTTAAGGTCTCGTCAACGCAGATACACGCAACAGGCGTCGCTGTTGCCCAGTGCAGAGCAAAGCAACTTCGAATACGACCTCGCAAACAACCTGGTCGTAAAGCGAGATCAACACGCCAAGGGACAGCGCCACCAGCTTCTGCATTACGACGCTACGGGGCGGATTATTGCCAGCCAGGGCGATATCCAAGGACAAGCAGAAATATTTGCTTATGACGCGGCGGCAAATCTGCTGGATGGGTCGCAACAAGGAGCGGGCCTGGTCGTACACAACAAATTAATCACTTATCAAGACAAGCGCTTCCGTTACGACGGATTTGGCCGGGTGATCGAAAAAAGAAGCAGCCAACGCGGTCTCCAGAGCTTCAGATACGACGCTGAGCATCGCCTGATTGAAGTTCGAAATCACGGTACTGCTGGGGACTCCGTGATTTGCATGAAGTATGACCCTTTGGGCAGGCGTCAGGAAAAATGTGAGTGGCGCAATGGGTTTCAGACAAACAAAACCACGTTCGTATGGGACGGTTTAAAACTACTCGAGGAGCAACATAACAGTCAGAAAAGCTTATACCTGTATGCCACCAGCGGATACGAGCCTTTGGCACGTGTCGATGGGCGCGGTCACCAGCAAAAAATCAGGTATTACCATAACGACGTTAATGGATCGCCCCTACAACTGACTGAAGCGGACGGAAGCCCTGTCTGGGAGGCCACTTATAAAGTCTGGGGCAATACCCTCCAAGAAGTGCAAGAACCGTATTACATCGAAGGGCAAAACCTGAGATACCAAGGCCAGTACCTCGATAGAGAAACCGGTCTGCACTACAACACGTTCCGCTTTTACGACCCTGATGTAGGGCGGTTTACCACCCGGGACCCTATCGGGCTGGCAGGCGGACTCAATCTTTACCAGTACGCGCCCAATCCGATTGGCTGGATCGACCCGCTGGGATTAAGTTGCTCCCTCAGTGCCAAGGCTCGAAAAATACATGACGTGGCGAGAGATCCGTTCGCCAAACGGAATTCAACCGTCGCCATCGCGGAGGTCACGATCAATGGAAAAACTACACATTACGTGGCTGGCAGCGGCGGCACACTCTCCCCCGCGCAAAGAAAACTCGCCGCTGAAATGGGTATACCACCTGAAAACATATTGTCAGGCACGAAGGTACGAAGCAGTAATGCGGACCCGACACAGGCGAAACTGGAAAACCATGCTGAACGGGTTATCATCAGAAACCTGCCAGAAGGTGCAAAAGTCGAAAAATGGGGCGTGTCGTGGGGTGGTAAACAAACCAACGCATCCTGTTCAAATTGCCAGCCTCATGTGGATGCTTCCGGCGGCATTTTCGATTAAAAACTTACAGGACAATCATGATGTTTAATATCGTCGACGAGATAGACAACTATCAGGCCTTCATTCAGAACAGCCTTAAAAAATTGTCCGATAAGCAAACTATTTTTTTATCGGCCTGGTGTGTCAATGGCTTATTCAGCTTGCCAAATACCCTGGCTGTTATTCAGCAAAAACTGGGTATCAGCGACAGCAAAGAAACTATTGTTGATTCTATTCTTCAAGGCAACATCTCGTCCTATCAGCACAAACTTCAACACCTGCTGGACACAATGGATGAGTATGCTGCCAACTATGAGGAACCCGAGGCACACGAAACCTATTCGTTGGCGGGTTTCAATTCTGCACTTAACAGCGCAACCGACACGGAGAACCTTGCCTACGCCCTTGAGGTGATCATTAATCTGATTGATCACTACGCGCAAACAGAAGATGACCCCGTCTGGGAGCGTACGCTAAAGGAAGAATTCGACGCTCAGCACTCGATCATTAACGATCTGCTGAAAAACAGACCGGTCACTATCACCAGCCACCATCACTTTTTGATTAGTTAAGATAAAGATAAAAAACAGGGGTTGGCTGCCCCACCACACAATATCCGTCCACAAAAAAAGGGCACCCGACCCAGTCGGCGTGCCCATTTTCCTACCACCCCGCCCCCTGTCGAGACGGCACTGCTTACGCGTTAACGGTGTCTTTAAGCGACTTGCCCGGCTTGAACGCAACAGTGTTGCTCGCCTTGATCTTCACAGGCTCACCGGTTTGCGGGTTTTTGCCGGTGCGGGCGCCACGGTGGCGTTGCAGGAAGGTGCCGAAGCCCACCAGGGTGACGCTGTCCTTGCGGTGCAGGGCGCCGGTGATTTCTTCGAGAACGGCGTTGAGGACGCGGTTGGCCTGTTCTTTGGTGAGATCCGCTTTTTCAGCGATGGCGGCTGCGAGTTCTGGTTTACGCATATGTGAAGCCTCTTTGACGGTTTTTTGTTGTTATGTCCGTGCTGCTCGTCTGTGGAGCAGCGCCCAAAGCGCCGCAGGCTCTACTCTGCGGCAGACGGGAGTGAGGATGGCATGCCCTCGCACGCTCCGCCAGTCTCGCGGCGACCTTTCTCGGGGGAAAAACGTGCTTATTCCGACAGAACGACCGGTATTTACGCCAGCAACGGCGGAAGTTCTTTGTTGAGGGCGAGTTTTTCCATCACGGCGCTGCCGGTCAGCGCGTAACCCAGCAGGCGACCGCTGGCGTCGCGGCACAGGGCCTTGATGTCGGCGCCCTGGCCTTCGACGCTCCACACCCCTTCGGTGCCCCGAGGCGGCGGGGAAACCACCAGCGGGCAGACGGGGGTTTTCACGGTGACCGGCATCGGGCCATAGCTGACAGCTGTGGCGTTGCCGGCCAGGGTCTGGGCCAGGGCACGGGCGCAGCTCATCAGCGGCATGACGTACAGCAGGTTGAGGCCATCGACCTCGGCGCAGTCGCCCAGGGCGTAGATATTGGCGTGGGAGGTCTTGAGGTGGCGGTCCACCATGATCCCACGGTTGGTCTGCAGACCGGCGGCGGCGGCCAGGTCGACACGCGGGCGCAGGCCGATGGCCGAGACCACCAGGTCGCAGTGCACCACTTCACCGTCCGACAAGTGCGCTTCCAGGCCGTCAGCGCTGCGTTGCAGGCGGTTGAGCACCGGGCCCAGGTGGAAACGCGCGCCCAGCCCTTCCAAGCCGGCCTGTACCGCTGCGGCCGCCGCCGGGTGCAGCAGGGTCGGCATCACTTGCTCGCACGGCGCCACCAGGTCGATTTCATAACCGCCGAGGATCAGGTCGTTGGCAAATTCACAGCCGATCAGGCCGGCGCCGAGCAGCAGCACGCGGCGCTTGCCGGCCGCGGCGGCGCGAAAGCGGGCGTAATCTTCGAGGTCGTTGATCGGGAAAACCAGCTCAGCCGCATCGCCTTCGACCGGTACCCGCACGGTTTCTGCGCCCCAGGCCAGGACCAGATCGCGATAGACCACCGCTTCTTCACCGATCCACAGGCGCTTGTGGCCGGGGTCGATGCCGCTGACACGGGTGTGGGTGCGCACTTCGGCCTTGAGTTGCTCGGCCATGGCGCCGGGTTCGGCCATGCTCAGGCCATCGGCTTCCTTGTTCTTGCCAAAGCCGGTGGAGAGCATGGGCTTGGAGTAGGAGCGCCCGTCATCCGCGGTGATCAGCAGCAATGGGGTCTCGCTGTCGAGCTTGCGAAACTCCCGGGCCACGTTGTAACCGGCCAATCCTGTGCCGATGATCACGACAGGTGTGTTCATTCCGTTCTCCTTGTAGTACGTCTCTGAAACTGAAAATTAGCCGATTTCGATCATTTCGAAATCCATTTTGCCGACGCCGCAGTCCGGGCACAGCCAGTCTTCCGGTACGTCCTGCCACAGGGTGCCCGGAGCGATACCATCATCCGGCCAGCCGTCTTTTTCGTCATAGATCAGGCCGCAGACTACACATTGCCACTTCTTCATTTACTTGCTTCCTCAGGGTCCAGGCAGGTTGGCCGGCGGTCGATGGATCCAGCGTTGCCGCGCGGCTCAGGGCGTTTTGTACTGATCGGGGCCGACAGATGCAAGCTTGATCGACGCAAGGCGCCGGGCCGGCCCGGCAAAAGATCAGGACACCATGGTAAGCTCGCCGCCTCTTTTGCTGCCAATACTGACGCACCGTGCCGCACTCAATCGCCCTTCCCGATGCTTGCCAATGGTTGACCCAGAGCCTCCTGAGCCCTGCGCCCGCGCCCTTGACCCTGAACTGGCTGTTCGACGAAGGCTCTCTGACCCGCCGGCTGACGTGGCTGTCCCACGATGGTTTCAGCGTGACGCCGCTGTTCGAAGGCTGGCAGCCGCTGCGCGATGATGAATGCGCGGCGCTGCGCATGCCACCGGCCAGTATCGGTTGGGTGCGCGAGGTGTATTTGCGCGGGCATGGCCAACCGTGGGTGTTCGCCCGCAGCGTGGCGGCGCGCAGTGCGTTGCAGGGCGACGGCTTGCAGATGGACGAATTGGGCAGCCGCTCCCTGGGCGAATTGCTGTTTTGCGACCGCGCGTTCACCCGCCAGGCCATCGAGGTGTGCCATTACCCTCGCCAATGGTTGCCCACCACGGACCAGGCCGACGGGCTGTGGGCGCGCCGCTCACGCTTCGATCGCGGGCCGCTGAGCGTGCTGGTAGCGGAAGTCTTCCTGCCGGCTTTCTGGCACGCGCTGCATGACCATCCGGAGAACTGCTGATGTATCAACGTCTGCTCAAATCCTTGAACCGCCTGCACCCCAGGGCCTGGGATTTCATTCAGTTGACCCGCATGGACAAGCCCATCGGCATCTACCTGCTGCTGTGGCCGACGCTGTGGGCGCTGTGGGTCGCCGGCAAGGGCTCGCCGTCCCTGGCCAACATCGTGATTTTTGTGCTGGGCGTGACGCTGACTCGCGCTGCCGGTTGTGTCATCAATGACTGGGCGGACCGCAAGGTCGATGGCCACGTGAAACGCACCGCGCAACGCCCGCTGGCCAGCGGCAGGATCAGTTCGAAAGAGGCCCTGGTGTTCTTTGCGGTACTGATGCTGATCAGCTTCCTGCTGGTGCTGCTGACCAACGCCACCACCATCTGGTTATCGCTGGGCGGCCTGGCACTGGCGGTCAGCTACCCGTTCATGAAGCGCTACACCTATTACCCCCAGGTGGTGTTGGGCGCGGCGTTTTCCTGGGGCATGCCGATGGCGTTCACCGCCGAAACCGGCCACCTGCCCGCTATCGCCTGGCTGCTCTATATAGCCAATCTGCTGTGGACAGTGGCCTACGACACCTATTACGCGATGACCGATCGCGACGACGACTTGAAGATCGGCGTCAAGTCCACCGCCATTCTGTTCGGCGATGCCGACCGTGTGATCATCCTGACCCTGCAAGGCCTGGCGCTGCTGTGCCTGTTGCTGGCCGGCTCACGGTTTGAGCTGGGGGGGTGGTTCCACCTGGGCCTGCTGGCGGCGGCAGGCTGCTTTGCCTGGGAGTTCTGGTACACCCGCGACCGGGACCGGATGAAATGCTTCAAGGCGTTTTTGCACAACCACTGGGCCGGGTTGGCGATTTTTGTCGGGATTGTGGCGGATTACGCGTTTCGCTGAGGTTTTTGCAGTGCCTGGTCGGGCCTCATCGGGGGCAAGCCCCCGATGGTTTCAGCAACGCCGCGAAATCAGGGCTTGATCACATGCCATGCCCCACCCTTGCCATCACCGCTCTTGTCGCCGGCCTTGTGGTCATCCTTGTAGGTGTAGACAGGTTTGCCTTTGTAGGCCCATTGACTGGTCTGGTCATCACGGGTGATCACGGTCCAATCGCCCATTGATTTGTCGGTAGACTCTGCTTTCAGCGGCGGCCAGTTGGTCGCGCACTGGTCCTTGCACACTGACTTGCCATCGGCGTCCTTGTCGAAGGTGTAAAGGGTCTTCCCACTGTGATCCACTAACAGACCGTTCTGGGTCATCGCCGGCTCCGCCGCGAATGCCAGTGTCGGCAGCGTCAACGCCGCCGTGACCAGCAGGGCCTTCCAGGAAAAAGTACTGTGAGTCATCGGAACCTTCCTTTTGTGGTTGTCAGGATTCGGACCCAAAGCGTAGTCCAGAGTGCCCCGAATTGCCCGAGCGACTAAATTACTGTCACACGACTGCAATAATTCCGTTATCTAATGCGGCGCAAGACAGTTAAATGACAAGAGGATTTTAGGCATGGTTGGCAGGAGCATTCTGATTGTTGACGACGAAGCGCCCATCCGCGAGATGATCGCCGTTGCGTTGGAAATGGCCGGCTATGACTGCCTGGAGGCGGAGAACTCCCAGCAGGCCCATGCCATTATCGTCGACCGCAAGCCGGACCTGATCCTGCTGGACTGGATGCTGCCCGGCACCTCCGGCATCGAACTGGCCCGCCGCCTCAAGCGCGATGAGCTGACCGGGGATATCCCGATCATCATGCTCACTGCCAAGGGCGAAGAGGACAACAAGATCCAGGGCCTGGAAGTCGGCGCCGATGACTACATCACCAAGCCGTTTTCCCCACGGGAACTGGTAGCGCGCCTGAAAGCCGTGCTGCGCCGTGCCGGCCCGACCGATGGCGAAGCGCCTATCGAAGTCGGTGGCCTGCTGCTGGACCCGATCAGCCACCGCGTGACCATCGACGGCAAGCCGGCCGAGATGGGCCCGACTGAATACCGCCTGCTGCAGTTCTTCATGACCCACCAGGAGCGTGCCTATACCCGTGGCCAGTTGCTGGACCAGGTGTGGGGCGGCAACGTTTATGTCGAGGAACGCACCGTCGACGTGCATATCCGTCGCCTGCGCAAAGCCTTGGGCGATGCCTACGAGAATCTGGTACAAACCGTGCGCGGCACCGGCTACCGGTTCTCCACCAAGGGCTGAGCCAGTCACTTTCCTTCCTTAACAGCTGACAAGGACGCATGTTTAAGTGAACCAGAACTGGCATGGCACCCTGATCCGCCACATGCTCCTGTTGATCACCGCCTGCCTGTTGGTGGGCCTGGTCAGCGGCTATTACGGCTGGAGCCTGGCCATCGGTATCGGCCTGTACCTGGGCTGGACCCTCAAGCAATTGCTGCGCCTGCATGAATGGCTGCGCCAGCACAAACCCGACGAAGCACCGCCCGATGGCTACGGCCTGTGGGGTGAGGTGTTCGACAGCATCTACCACCTGCAACGCCGCGACCAACGGGTACGCGGGCGCCTGCAAGCCGTGATCGACCGGGTGCAAGAGTCCACCGCTGCGCTCAAGGACGCGGTGATCATGCTCGACAGCGACGGCAACCTGGAATGGTGGAACCGCGCCGCCGAGACCCTGCTGGGCCTCAAGACGCCCCAGGACAGCGGCCAGCCGGTAACCAACCTGGTGCGTCACCCGCGCTTCAAGGAATACTTCGAGCAGGACAACTACGAAGAAGCCCTGGAAATCCCCTCGCCCACCAACGACCGCGTGCGCATCCAGCTGTACCTGACCCGCTACGGCAACAACGAACACCTGATGCTGGTGCGCGACGTAACCCGCATCCATCAGCTGGAGCAGATGCGCAAAGACTTCGTTGCCAACGTCTCCCACGAATTGCGCACGCCGTTGACGGTGATCTGCGGCTACCTGGAGACGCTGCTGGACAACGTCGAGGAGATCAACCCGCGCTGGAGCCGTGCCCTGCAGCAAATGCAGCAGCAGGGTTCACGCATGCAGACCCTGCTCAACGACTTGCTGTTGCTGGCCAAGCTCGAGGCCACGGATTATCCGTCGGACAACCAACCGGTGGCCGTCCACAGCCTGTTGCAGACCATCAAGAATGACGCCAAGGCCCTGTCGGGCGAGCGTGGGCAGCAGATCAGCCTGGATGCCGACCCGCAGGTGTTGCTCAAAGGCAGCGAGGGCGAATTGCGCAGCGCGTTCTCCAACCTGGTGTTCAACGCGGTGAAGTACACCCAGGACAAGGGCACTATCCGCATCCGCTGGTGGGCCGACGAGCAAGGCGCACACCTGAGCGTGCAGGACTCCGGCATCGGCATCGACGCCAAGCATCTGCCGCGCCTGACCGAGCGTTTCTACCGCGTCGATTCCAGCCGCAACTCCAACACCGGCGGCACCGGGCTGGGCCTGGCCATCGTCAAGCATGTGCTGCTGCGCCACCGCGCGCGCCTGGAAATCAGCAGTGTGCTGGGGCATGGCAGTACGTTCACCTGCCACTTTCCGCCAGGGCAGATGACCCGTTCGCGGCTCGTCGGAAATGACGAATAACTCAAACACAGCACAAAACCAAATGTGGGAGGGGGCTTGCTCCCGATGGCGGTGCATCAGTATCAGATATGCTGACTGACACACTGCTATCGGGAGCAAGCCCCCTCCCACAATTGGAATTGTGCTGTTTCGAATAAGGCATTCCACACCCCACCCGGCGGCACCCACTAGGCAAGCGCCCCGTCAGCCGCTACATTGGCCGACTTGCGCCTGCCTTTCAGGCCCTTCTGTCACCCCTTATTGAACACACGGAACCTGCAAAACCCAATCATGGACCCTTCCCCTGGTATCACCCTCGCCACACTCTTCGCCGATTTCGGCATGATTCTTTTTGCTCTGATCCTGGTACTGCTCAACGGTTTTTTCGTTGCGGCGGAATTTGCCATGGTCAAGCTGCGCTCGACCCGGGTCGAGGCCATCGCCCATACCAACGGCTGGCGCGGGCAGATCCTGCGTACCGTGCACAGCCAGCTCGACGCCTACCTGTCGGCCTGCCAGCTGGGTATCACCCTGGCCTCCCTGGGCCTGGGCTGGGTCGGTGAGCCGGCGTTCGCGCACATCCTCGAACCGCTGCTGGGCGCCGCAGGCGTCGAATCGCCGGAAGTGATCAAGGGCGTGTCGTTCTTTGCCGCGTTCTTCGTGATTTCCTACCTGCACATCGTGGTCGGTGAACTGGCGCCCAAGTCCTGGGCCATTCGCAAGCCCGAACTGCTGTCACTGTGGACGGCGGTGCCGCTGTACCTGTTCTACTGGGCCATGTACCCGGCGATCTACCTGCTCAACGCCAGCGCCAACGCGATCCTGCGCATCGCCGGCCAAGGCGAACCCGGCCCGCACCACGAACACCATTACAGCCGCGAAGAGCTCAAGCTGATCCTGCACTCCAGCCGTGGCCAGGACCCGAGCGACCAAGGCATGCGCGTACTGGCCTCGGCCGTGGAAATGGGCGAGCTGGAAGTGGTGGACTGGGCCAACTCCCGTGAAGACCTGGTGACCCTGGACTTCAACGCCCCGCTCAAGGAAATCCTCGCGCTGTTCCGTCGCCATAAATTCAGCCGCTATCCGGTGTATGACGCGGTGCGCAACGAGTTTGTCGGGCTTTTGCACATCAAGGACCTGCTGCTGGAACTGGCGGCCCTGGACCACATCCCCGAATCGTTCAACCTGGCCGAGCTGACCCGCCCGCTGGAACGTGTGTCGCGGCACATGCCGTTGTCGCAGTTGCTGGAGCAGTTCCGCAAAGGCGGCGCGCACTTTGCCCTGGTGGAAGAAGCCGACGGCAAGATCATCGGCTACCTGACCATGGAAGACGTGCTGGAAGTGCTGGTAGGCGATATCCAGGACGAACACCGCAAGGCCGAGCGCGGCATCCTCGCCTACCAGCCCGGCAAACTGCTGGTACGGGGCGATACGCCGCTGTTCAAGGTGGAACGCCTGTTGGGCGTCGACCTGGACCACATCGAGGCCGAAACCCTCGCAGGGCTGATCTACGACACCCTCAAGCGCGTGCCGGAAGAGGAAGAAGTGCTGGAGGTTGAAGGCTTGCGGATCATCATCAAGAAGATGAAAGGGCCGAAGATCGTGCTGGCCAAGGTCCTGCTGCTGGATTGACCCTCAATTGCCCAATGCAAAATTGGGCAATGTCCCGACCGGCTGGTTGAATTCGTAAGGAATCGACACCAGCCCGGCCGCGGTACTCTGTTGCACCACAAAGTGCAGGTGCGGCCCGCTGCTGTTGCCGGTATTGCCCGACAACCCCAGCGCGCTGCCCACCGCCACACGCTGCCCCGGCCTGACACTCACCGAGCCTTGCTTGAGGTGCAGGTACACACCCTGGGTGCCGTCATCGTGCTGCACGCGCACGAAATTGCCTGACGCATCGTTGCCGCGTCCGATCTGGCTATTCTCGATTTTCACCACCACACCGCTGCGTGCCGCGATGATCGGCGTGCCTTCGGGCATGGCGATGTCCATGGCGTAGCGGCTTTTGGCGTCGGTGTGGCTGAAGCTGCCGTTGGGGCCTTGGGTCAGGCGGAACGGGCCGCCACGCCAGGGCAAGGGGTAGCGGTAGGCTTGTCGCGGGTAAACGGGTTGTGGCCTGTAGAGTACCGGCGGCTGTACGCGCTCGACCCTACGTTCCTGGATCACGAACGCCTGGGCGCCGGGGGTTTGCCGATCGCTGAAAAACACCATGCCGTTGGCATCGGTGGATTTGTACAGGGTCATGGCCTGGGTCGAATTGGCGACCAAGGCCAATATGCAGGACAGCAAAAGGCGAAGGAGCATGGCGCGAACCTGCCGGAGTGAATGAACAGCAAGCTAGCAAGGGATCATGACAATCCCGGGGCACGCCCCTTCGGACTGAAGGTCAGGCCCCCGGCACAAAATGCTTCTGCGCCGTACCGCGCGCAATCAGGCGAGAGATGTAGTCAAGCTTCTGCGCATCCTGGTCGATAAAGCGGAAGGTCAGTTGCAGCCAGTCACTGTCCGGCTTGGGTTCGAAGGCGACGATGGCGTGCAGGTAGCCGTTCAGACGCGCCACCTCGGCGTTGTCGCCCTGTTCCAGGTCGAGCACGGCACTTTCCAGTACCTGAGGCAGGACTTCACCGCGACGCACCACCAGCAGCGCTTCCTTGATGCTCAGTGCCTTGATCACGCATTGCTGGGTGCCGCTGGACAGGCGCAACTGGCCCTGGCCACGGCCGCCAGTGGGTGCAGCGCCTGGCGCTTGGACCGGCGGGGCGTTGTTAAGCAGGCCTTTGCTTGGCGCAGAGGCAGCCGCCGCAACGGGGGCTGCACGTACGGCTTCGGGCTTGCCACCGGTCAGGGCACTCAGGGAATCATTGCCGAAGGCCGAGTTCATCTTGGTCGGCGCACTGGCGACCAGGGCGTCGAGGCGACCGACCTTGTGCAGGGCTTGCTTGACCTTGTTCAGCAGTTGCTCGTTGGTGAACGGCTTGCTGACGTAACCGGAAACCCCGGCCTGGATCGCCTGGACCACGTTCTCTTTGTCGCCACGGCTGGTCACCATCACAAACGGCATGGCCTTGAGGTGCGGTTGCTCGCGGCACCAGGTCAACAACTCCAGGCCGGACATCTCCGGCATTTCCCAGTCACACAGCACCAGGTCGAAGCTCTCGCGCATCAGGATGGTCTGGGCCTTCTTGCCGTTTACCGCATCTTCAAGCTTGATCCCGGGGAAGTAGTTGCGCAGGCACTTCTTCACCAGGTCGCGGATAAACGAGGCGTCATCCACCACCAATACACTGACTTTACTCATCGACCCTTCATCCTATAAAAACTTCGGCACGCAAAACGCCTGACTAATGGCATTTTGCCAAAACTCTGTAGTCACGTTCGGACTTTCTTTTACCCGATTCGCAAAAAATTCAGGCGCCACAAACGAAAACGCCCGACCAGAGGCCGGGCGTTAATTTCTCGGGCAACCTTACTTATCGTCAGGTTCGCCCGGAACATTAGGGATTTGATCGGCTGAACCCTCAACTTCGGCCTTCATGCGCTTGAGGCCCATGTGCCGTACGTCGGTACCGCGCACCAGGTAGATCACCAGTTCCGAGATATTGCGCGCGTGATCACCGATCCGCTCCAGGGAGCGCAACACCCAGATGATGCTCAAGACCCGCGAGATAGAGCGCGGGTCTTCCATCATGTAGGTGGCCAGCTCACGCAGGGCGGTCTTGTATTCACGGTCGATGACCTTGTCGTACTGCGCTACCGACAATGCCAGCTCGGCGTCAAAGCGCGCGAAGGCATCCAGGGCATCCCGGACCATGTTGCGCACCTGGTCGCCGATATGACGCACTTCCACATAACCGCGCGGCGCTTCACCCTCTTCGCACAGCTGGATGGCGCGGCGGGCAATCTTGGTGGCTTCATCGCCGATCCGCTCGAGGTCGATCACCGACTTGGAAATGCTGATGATCAGGCGCAGGTCGGATGCCGCCGGCTGGCGACGGGCGAGGATGCGCAGGCATTCTTCGTCGATGTTGCGTTCCATCTGGTTGATCTGGTCGTCGATCTCGCGCACTTGCTGGGCCAGGCCCGAGTCGGCCTCGATCAGCGCAGTGACGGCGTCGTTGACTTGCTTCTCCACCAGCCCGCCCATCGCCAGGAGGTGGCTGCGCACTTCCTCGAGCTCGGCGTTGAACTGCGCGGAGATATGGTGGGTAAGGCCTTCTTTGCTAATCATGTTGGCGTCCTTGGAGCGTCCGGTAAGGTGCGGAGAACCGCAGCGTCAGTGCAATCAGAACCACAGCTTCCTAGCCGTAGCGACCGGTGATGTAGTCTTCGGTCTGCTTCTTCGCCGGATTGGTGAACAGGGTGTCGGTATCGCCGAACTCCACCAGCTTGCCCATGTACATGAACGCGGTGTAGTCGGAAACCCGCGCCGCCTGTTGCATGTTGTGGGTCACGATAACGATGGTGAACTTGGACTTGAGCTCGTAGATCAGTTCTTCGACTTTCAGCGTCGAGATCGGGTCGAGTGCCGAGCACGGTTCGTCGAGCAGCAGCACTTCCGGCTCCACGGCGATGGTGCGCGCGATCACCAGACGCTGCTGCTGGCCGCCGGACAGGCCGAGTGCCGACTCATGCAGGCGGTCCTTGACCTCGTCCCACAGCGCCGCGCCTTTAAGGGCCCACTCAACCGCTTCGTCGAGGATGCGCTTCTTGTTGATGCCCTGGATGCGCAGGCCGTAGACCACGTTTTCGTAGATGGTCTTGGGGAACGGGTTAGGCTTCTGGAACACCATGCCCACACGGCGACGCAGTTCGGCCACGTCTTCGCCCTTGCGGTAGATGTTGGTGCCGTAGAGGTTGATGGCGCCGTCCACACGGCAACCGTCCACCAGGTCGTTCATGCGGTTGAAGGTACGCAGCAGCGTGGACTTGCCGCAGCCCGACGGGCCGATAAAGGCGGTCACGCGCTGCTTGGGGATGTTCATGCTGACGTCGAACAGCGCCTGCTTGTCACCGTAATACAGGCTCAGGCCCGGTACTTCGATGGCCACGGTTTCCTGGGCCAGGCTCAGGCTCTGTTTGTCGCGACCCAGGGCAGACATGTTGATGCCGTGGGAATGGGTGTCGTGTTGCATGGGATGCTCCCTGTGCTGTTGTGTGGGAGGGGGCTTGCCCCCGATAGCGGTGCATCAGGAACATGTGTGCTGGCTGGCACACCGCAATCGGGAGCAAGCCCCCTCCCACAAATAAGTCCGCGTTCAATTCAGATCAGCTGTCCAGCGCCTTGTACTTCTCACGCAGGTGGTTACGAATCCACACTGCCGACAGGTTGAGCGTGGCGATCACCAGCACCAGCAGCAAGGCGGTGGCGTATACCAGCGGCCGTGCGGCCTCGACGTTAGGGCTCTGGAAACCGACGTCATAAATATGGAACCCCAGGTGCATGATCTTCTGGTCCAGGTGCAGGTACGGGTAGTTGCCGTCCAGCGGCAGCGACGGGGCGAGTTTCACCACGCCGACCAGCATCAGCGGCGCCACTTCACCGGCGGCGCGGGCCACGGCGAGGATCATGCCGGTCATCATCGCCGGGCTGGCCATCGGCAGCACGATCTTCCACAGCGTTTCCGCCTTGGTCGCGCCCAGCGCCAGGGAGCCTTCACGCACCGTACGCGGAATCCGCGCCAGGCCTTCTTCGGTGGCCACGATCACCACCGGTACCGCCAGCAGCGCCAGGGTCAGCGAGGCCCAGAGCAGGCCCGGTGTACCGAAGGTCGGTGCCGGCAGCGCTTCGGCGAAGAACAGACGGTCGACCGAGCCACCCAATACATACACGAAGAAACCCAGGCCGAACACGCCGTAGACGATGGCCGGTACACCCGCCAGGTTGTTCACGGCGATGCGGATGATGCGCGTCAGGGTGTTCTGCTTGGCGTATTCACGCAGGTACACCGCCGCCAGCACGCCGAACGGGGTCACGATCATCGCCATGATCAGGGTCATCATCACGGTGCCGAAGATCGCCGGGAAGATCCCGCCTTCGGTGTTGGCTTCCCGCGGGTCATCACTGAGGAATTCCCACACCTTGCTGACGTAGAAACCGATCTTGGTCACGGTCCCCATGGCGTTCGGCTGGTAGGCGTGCACCACCTTGCCGATGCCGATTTCAATTTCCTTGCCGTTGCCATCGCGAGCGGTCAAGGCGTCACGGTTGAACTGGGCGTGCAGGTCGGCCAGGCGCGCTTCGATGTCCTGGTAACGCGCGTTCAGCTCGGCGCGGTCGGCCTCCATGTCGGCCTGGGCGGCCGCGTCGAGCTTGCCTTCCAGTTCCAGTTTGCGGCCATGCAGGCGGATGCGCTCGAGGCCGGCGTTGATCGCGCCGATGTCGGACTTCTCCAGGGTCTTGAGCTGGGCCGCCAGCTTGTTCACGCGGTCCACGCGGGCTTGCAGCTCCGGCCACGCGGCCTCGCCTTCAGCGATGACCTTGCCATCCTGCTTGACGTTGACCAGGGTGCCGTAGAAGTTGCCCCACTCACGACGTTCGATGGTCATCAGGTTCTTCGGCGTGCTCTGGTCCTTCAACCATTCGCCGACGATCCAGGTGAAGTCGTTGCCGTTCAGGTCGCGGTTGCCGACCTTGATCAGCTCGCGGGTCATGAATTCAGGGCCCGCATCGGGCACCGGCAGGCCCGCGCTTTTCAGGCGCTCGCGCGGCACTTCTTCTTTCTGCACCACTTCGCCGATGACGATATGGTTTTCCTGGCCCGGCACGTTGTAGTTGGCCTGGATCAGGTCGGCCGGCCAGAAGTGGCCCAGGCCCCGCACGGCAATCACGGCCAGCAAACCAATGGTCATGATGACCGCGATGGACACCGCGCCACCGCTGATCCAGACGCCCGGAGCGCCGCTCTTGAACCATCCATTCAGGGAGTTCTGTTTCACAGACTTCTACCTTTCTTAAAGCGACGAGTATTTCTTGCGCAGACGCTGACGAATCAGCTCGGCGAGGGTGTTCATGATGAAGGTGAACAGCAGCAGCACCAGCGCCGAGAGGAACAGCACGCGGTAGTGACTGCCGCCGACTTCCGACTCGGGCATTTCCACCGCGACGTTGGCCGCCAGGGTGCGCAGGCCTTCGAACAGGTTCATCTCCATCACCGGCGTGTTGCCGGTGGCCATCAGCACGATCATGGTCTCGCCCACGGCGCGCCCCATGCCGATCATCAGCGCCGAGAAGATGCCCGGGCTGGCGGTCAGGATCACCACGCGGGTCATGGTCTGCCACGGTGTGGCGCCCAGGGCCAGGGAACCCAGGGTCAGGCCGCGCGGTACGCTGAACACGGCGTCTTCGGCGATGGAATAGATGTTCGGGATCACCGCAAAGCCCATGGCCAGGCCGACCACCAGGGCGTTGCGCTGGTCGTAGGTAATGCCCAGGTCGTGGGAGATCCACATGCGCATGTCGCCGCCGAAGAACCAGGTTTCCAGGTACGGGCTCATGTACAGCGAGAGCCAGCCCACGAACAGGATCACCGGGATCAGGATCGCGCTTTCCCAACCATCGGGAACCCGCAGGCGAATGGATTCAGGCAGGCGGCTGAAGACAAACCCGGCCACCAGGATGCCAATCGGCAACAGCATCAGCAGGCTGAAGATCCCCGGCAGATGCCCTTCGACATACGGCGCCAGGAACAGGCCGGCGAAGAAGCCGAGGATCACCGTCGGCATGGCTTCCATCAGTTCGATCACCGGCTTGACCTTGCGGCGCAGGCTCGGGGCCATGAAGTAAGCGGTGTAGATCGCCGCGGCAACAGCCAGTGGCGCCGCCAGCAGCATGGCGTAGAACGCCGCCTTCAGGGTACCGAAGGTCAATGGCGCCAGGCTCATCTTGGGTTCGAAGTCGGTGTTGGCGGCGGTCGATTGCCAGACGTACTTAGGTTCGTCGTAGTTTTCGTACCAGACCTTGCTCCACAACGCGCTCCAGGACACTTCCGGGTGCGGGTTGTCCAGCAGCAGCGGCTGCAGCTTGCCGCCGGCTTCGACGATCACCCGGTTGGCGCGCGGCGACATACCAAACACGCCCTGGCCGTCGACCACCGGATCCACCAGCAGGGTGCGGTGGGCGGTGCTGTGGAACACGCCGAATTTGCCGGAGGCGTCGAGGGCGGTGAAGCCTTTGCGCCGCTCTTCGGCGGTGATTTCCACGATGGGCGCGGTGCCCATCTGAAAGGTACGAATCTGCTTGAAGCGCTGCTCGCCATCCGGGTCGCGGGCCATGAACCACTGGGCCAGGCCGCCTTTGGAGTTACCGACGATCAGCGAGATGCCGCCCACCAACTGGGTGCTGGCGGTGACTTCGGCAGTGCCATCTTCCAGTAATTTGTAGCGACCGTTGAGGCTCCTGTCGCGCAGGCTGAACACATCCGCCAGGGCACGTCCGTTGATCACGTACAGCCACTGCTGGCGTGGATCGATGAAGATCGCCTTCACTGGCTCGGTCATTTGCGGCAGTTCGACACGCTTCTGCTCGCTGGTGACTTCACCGGTCATCATGTTTTCTTCGCGGCTCAGGGTCAGCACGTTCAAGTGCGAACCGGCCGAGCCTGCCACCACCAGCGACGAATCGGTGGCGTTGAGGGCAACATGCTCCAACGGGCGGCCGGCATCGTCGAGCACGATCGGCGTTTCACCGTAGGGGTATTCAATCGCAGGCGTGATGGTTTTCTTGCCGTCCGGGTACGACACCTTATAGGTGTGACGGAACACCAGGGACTGGCCATTGGACAAACCGAGGATCACCAGCGGGCTGCCCGGCTGGTCTTCACCGATGGAAGCCACGCTCACGCCGGGCGCAAGCGGCAGGTCGACACGCTTGAGTTCGGCACCGCTCGTGACGTCAAAGAACAGCGCCTGGCCCTTGTCGGAAACCCGCATGGCGACCTGGTTCTGCTCTTCCAGGGAGATCAACAACGGCTTGCCGGCGTCCTGCATCCAGGCGGGCGTCAGTGCGTCTTCCTTGGTCAGCGAGGCGCCTTGGAACAGTGGCGCGACCACGTAGGCGAGGAAAAAGAAGATCAGGGTGATCGCACCCAGAACGGCGAGGCCGCCCACCAGCACGTACCAACGGGTCAGGCGATCCTTGAGCGCGCGAATACGGCGCTTGCGTTGCAGCTCAGGCGTATTGAAATCAATGCGCTTGGGGGGAGAAGTTGTCGTCATGGTGGAATTGGCCAGATCATTCATGCGCACACCCTAGCGATCCTGTATGACAGAAAGATGACAGTGCAGTGACGCAACAAATCCGCCGCGAAGCAGGGCTGGCAGCGGACTAGAAAATTTGGATGCGGGGCCGGTATCCCGGCCCCGCAGAGGCAATCAGTTGCCTTCTTTCAGACCCAGGTCAGCCAGGGCCTTGGCGGCAACCTTGGCTGGCAGTGGGATGTAGCCGTCCTTGACGACCACTTCCTGGCCCTGTTTGGAAAGAACCAGTTTCACGAACTCGGCTTCCAGCGGGGCCAGAGGCTTGTTCGGGGCTTTGTTGACGTAAACGTAGAGGAAACGCGACAGCGGGTATTTGCCGTTCAGGGCGTTTTCTTCGCTGTCTTCGATGAAGTCAGTGCTGCCTTTCTTGGCCAGGGCCACGGTCTTCACACTGGCGGTCTTGTAGCCGATGCCCGAATAACCGATGCCGTTCAGCGAGGAACTGATCGACTGCACGACCGAAGCCGAGCCGGGTTGTTCGTTCACGTTAGGCTTGTAGTCGCCTTTGCACAGGGCTTCTTCCTTGAAGTAGCCGTAGGTGCCGGATACCGAGTTACGGCCGAACAGTTGCACTGGCTTGTTGGCCAGGTCGCCGGTCACACCCAGGTCACCCCAGGTTTTCACATCGGCTTTGCCACCGCACAGGCGAGTCGAGGAGAAGATCGCGTCGACTTGTTCCATGGTCAGGTGCTGGATCGGGTTGTCCTTGTGCACGAACACGGCCAGGGCGTCCACGGCAACCGGGATAGCGGTTGGCTTGTAGCCGTACTTCTGCTCGAAGGCCGCCAGTTCGGTGTCCTTCATCTTGCGGCTCATCGGGCCCAGGTTGGAGGTGCCTTCAGTCAGCGCAGGTGGCGCGGTGGCGGAGCCGGCAGCTTGAATCTGGATGTTGACGTTCGGGTATTCCTTTTTGTAACCCTCGGCCCACAGGGTCATCAGGTTGGCCAGGGTATCGGAACCGACGCTGGACAAGTTGCCCGACACACCAGTGGTCTTGACGTAAGCCGGGATTGCCGGATCAACACCTGCAGCCACCGCGTTGGCGGTCGCAACGCCAGCAGCGACAAAAGTCATTGCCGCCATCAAACGTTTCAGTTTCATGCCTTGCTCCTAGCAGATAGGGATAGTTGGATCGGGGCCAAGTATCGAGAGGCCGTGTGAACACTCTATGTCTGAAATATGACAATTGGATGAAAGGCCAGCATTGGAGATCACACAACAAAAGGAGAGAAGGTCGGGACGTACGAGGAGGTTAGAGCGACTAAGCGACTTCTTGGAAACAAGCCGTAATTGTTATAAAACGCAAGGCATGTGGCGAGGGAGCTTGCTCCCTCGCCACATGGTTACCGGTAAAAGCGCTAAACGGGGTTACCGCCCGCGCTTCCACAGATACCCACCCACCACCATCCCCATCACGCACAGGACAGCCACGTAGTAGGCCGGCCCCATCGGGCTTTCCTTCATCAGCAGCGACACCGCCAGGGGCGTCAGCCCGCCGAATACGGCGTAGGCCACGTTGTAGGAAAACGACAGGCCACTGAAGCGCACCACGGGCGGGAAGGCTTTCACCATCACGTAAGGCACCACGCCAATGGTGCCGACGAACAGGCCGGTCAAGGCGTACAGCGGGAACAGCCAGTCCGGGTGGGTCATGAGGCTGTGGTACAGCGTCCAGGAGGTCGCCAGCAGCAAGGCGCAACCGCTTACCAGTACACGCCCGGCACCAAAACGGTCAGCCAGGGCGCCGGAGGCAATGCAGCCAAGGCTCAAAGTCACGATGGCCAGGCTATTGGCCTGCAGCGCAACAGTAGGGCTGAAGTGGTAGATGGTCTGCAGCACGGTCGGGGTCATCAGGATGACCACCACGACGCCGGCTGACAGCAGCCAGGTCAGCAGCATCGACAACACGATGGCGCCGCGGTGGTCACGTAATACCGCACGCAATGGCAGCTCGGCGGCCAGGGTCTTGCGTTGCTGCATCTCGGCGAAGATCGGCGTTTCATGCAACCAGCGGCGCAGGTACACCGACAGCAGGCCGAACACGCCACCGAGCAGGAACGGAATGCGCCAGGCGTAATCCGAGACCTGCTCCGGGCTGTAAATAGTGTTGATGGCAGTGGCCACCAGCGAGCCCAGCAGGATCCCTGCGGTCAGGCCGCTGGTCAGGGTGCCGCAGGCGTAGCCGATATGGCGCGGCGGTACGTGTTCGGAGACGAACACCCAGGCGCCGGGAACTTCACCGCCAATCGCTGCGCCCTGGATGATGCGCATCAACAGCAACAGGACCGGTGCCCACAGGCCGATCTGCGCGTAGGTTGGCAGCAGGCCCATGATCAGGGTCGGCACGGCCATCATGAAGATGCTCAGGGTGAACATTTTCTTGCGGCCCAGCAGGTCACCGAAGTGCGCCATGATGATGCCGCCCAGCGGGCGTGCCAGGTAACCGGCGGCGAAGATGCCGAAGGTCTGCATCATGCGCAGCCATTCGGGCATATCGACAGGGAAGAACAGTTTTCCGACCACGGTGGCGAAAAACACGAAAATGATGAAGTCATAAAACTCCAGCGCCCCGCCCAAGGCAGACAGCGACAGGGTTTTGTAGTCGTTGCGGGTCAGCGGGCGCGACGGTTGCGCACTGCTTGCAGGCACGGAGGACATGGCAAGGCTTCTCTTATAGTAGTCAGCTTGATAAGGACGACACGCCCGGGACCGGCGGCGGTCTGGCAAGATAGCAAATCGCTTGTAAAAGCACAGCGCCAGGAGAACAGTTGCGCGCAAAAGCCGCGATACAGCGGCTATTTACCGACCAAATGAGCGCCGGGAGGTCGTCGTGGCGCCAGGGTCTCGATATACTCGGCCCTTGCAAGCGCAAGAACCCCAGGCTTGAGGGGCTGCTGCGCCAAAACGTCGTTGGGTGCCATCCAGCCGATTTGGCAGAGTTTCCCTTTAGTACGCCTTACGAGAAACGTATCGAACGGAGTATGTTTGTGCTGAAACGTTTTTCTAACAGTCGGCTATCCACCTTGCTCCACCTATAAAAGCGTCACGGGTCAGAGGCCCCCCGGCATGATCGAACTCGAACAAGAAGATCCTATCCCGCAAGGCGATCTCGCCCTGCAAATCACCGCGCTCCCGCGTGAAACCAACGGTTTTGGCGATATCTTCGGCGGCTGGCTGGTCGCGCAGATGGACCTCGCCGGTACCGCCATGGCCAGCAAGGTCGCAGGCGGGCGTGTGGCCACCGTGGCCATTGACCGCATGGCGTTCCTGGTGCCGGTGGCAGTGGGCGCGCAACTGTCCTTCTATACCCAGGCCCTGGAAATCGGCCGCAGCTCGATCCAGATGATGGTCGAAGTGTGGAGCGACGACCCGCTGTCCAGCGAATGGCGCAAGGTCACCGAGGCGGTGTTTGTATTTGTCGCTATCGATGGCAGCGGCCGCACACGCTCGGTGCCATCGCGCGCGCGTTAAACCTCGCGGGGTTTTGACGGTCAATTGCCCCATTGCCTGCCATTGAGAGTGCCTGCTATGCCTACGCCCCACGTTGAGACCGTGAAAGTCGACGAACTGGACTGCTGGCGCATCCGCCATAACGGCGCCGAGCTGATGATTGCCCAGCAGGGCGCGCATATCTTCAGTTACGGCCGCGAAGGCGAGCAGCCGCTGATCTGGCCGAACCCTGAGGCGGTGTTCAAGAAGGGCAAGGGCATTCGTACTGGCGTACCAGTGTGCTGGCCCTGGTTTGGGGTGTTCGACCGCAACCCGCCCAGCGTAAAGGCGATGCGCCAAAGTGATCAGCCTGCGGGCGCTCACGGTTTCGTGCGTACCACGACCTGGGTATTGGCCGGGACCTCCCTTGAAGGTGAAGCGCTGCGAGTGGACCTTGAACTACCGGTTCCTGCAGGCGGCTTCCCCGGCTGGCCCCATCAGGTCGACCTGAGCCTGAGCCTGCTGCTGGACGATCAACTGCACATCCGCCTGACCAGCCACAACCGTGGCGACGGCACTGTCACGCTCAGCCAGGCGCTGCACACCTACTTCGCCGTGAGCGACGTACGCAACGTGCAGGTCGAAGGCCTGGACGGCTCGGCGTACATCGATACCGCCGATGGCTGGAGCGAGAAAACCCAGTCCGGCCTGCTGCACTTCACTGCCGAGACCGACCGCATCTACCTCGATACGCCCCCGTCGCTGAGCATCCTCGATCAGGACTGGCAGCGTCGCATCCAGCTCACCAGCCAAGGCTCGAAATCCACCGTGATCTGGAACCCCTGGACCGAACGCGCCAAGGCCTTCGACGACATGGCCGATGATGGCTGGCAGGGCATGCTGTGCATCGAGACGGCGAATGTGCTGGATGATGTGGTGACGCTGGCGCCGGGTGAAAGCCACACGCTGGGTGTGAGCATCACCGGTGTTACCCGGTAGATGGAGTTCCAAATGTGGGAGGGGGCTTGCCCCCGATAGCGGTGAATCAGTCACCAAAGACAGTGACTGGCACCCTGCTATCGGGGGCAAGCCCCCTCCCACATTGGGTTCAGCGGAAGCTTATAGATCGGATTCCTTTACGACCCGCACCTTGCCCGCATCCAGCGCATAGGCGGCGTCGGCCAAATCGTTGTTCACCGTCTCCACCTTCAACGTGCCGGTCACCCACAGCGGCGTGTAGATATCATCCAGCTTCAAACCCTTGGGATAACGCACCAGCACCAACTGGTTAGGCGGCGGTGGCGGCACGTGGATGCAGGCGCCCGGGTATGGCACCAGGAAGAACAGCGTGCTGCGCCCCTTGGCGTCGGTTTCCAACGGCACCGGGTAGCCGCCGATCCGGATGTTCCTGCCGTTCATGGCGGCCACGGTCTTGGTCGAATACATCACCGCCGGCAAGCCTTTGCTCTGCTTCAGGCCACCTTTGTCGGTGAACGTGCCTTGGGCTTCGGGGGAGTTGTGATCGATCTCGGGCATGGCCTCGAGGGCCTTCTGGTCCGACAGCGGCATCAGGTCGAGCCAGTCGGTTTCCGGCAATTCACCGGCATGGGCCAGGCCAGAGCCCAGCAGAAGAAGAGTCAACAGGAGACGGCGCATGGAGAGGCTCGGCAAGTACAAGTGGCGAGCATTCTAGCCCTCTGCGCCTGCGCAGCGCAGAGGACTTTGTCGGCTGATTACTTCTTTTTGATCAGGCCGTAGATCACCAGCAGGATGATTGCGCCGACCAGTGCGCCGATAAAGCCTGCGCCTTGACCCGCCTGGTAGATGCCCAGCGCCTGGCCACCGTAGGTCGCGGCCAGGGAACCGGCGATACCCAGCAGGATGGTCATGATCCAGCCCATGCTGTCGTCGCCGGGCTTGAGGAAACGCGCCAACAGGCCGACGATCAAGCCGATAAAGATGGTTCCGATGATACCCATGGCATTTCCCTCTGAATGAAGTGAGCTATGCCAAAGCCTAGACAGGCTTTGGCATCCTGCAATCAGAGGACGGCGATAACCAATGGTTCCCGCCGATCCCCGGGTTATTGCTCGGCGATCAGCGCTTCGACCTTGAGGATCTGCGCTTGCAGCGTTGCGCGGTCCTTGCAGCGCAGGTTGGCGTGGCCGACCTTGCGCCCGGCCTTGAAGGCCTTGCCGTAGTGATGCAGATGGCAGTCTTCGATGGCGATCACGCGCTCCACCGGCGGTACCACGCCGATAAAGTTGAGCATCGCGCTCTCACCGACCTTGGCCGTGGAGCCCAATGGCAAGCCCGCGACAGCGCGCAGGTGGTTTTCGAACTGGCTGCACTCGGCGCCTTCGGTGGTCCAGTGCCCGGAGTTATGCACACGCGGGGCGATTTCGTTGGCCTTGAGGCCGCCGTCGACTTCAAAGAACTCGAACGCCATCACACCGACGTAATCCAGCTGCTTGAGCACGCGGCTGGAATAGTCTTCGGCCAGGGCCTGCAACGGGTGATCGGTGCTGGCCACGGACAGCTTGAGGATGCCGCTGTCGTGGGTGTTGTGCACCAACGGGTAGAAGCGGGTCTCACCATCCCGGGCACGCACGGCGATCAACGAGACTTCGCCGGTGAACGGCACGAAGCCTTCCAGCAGGCAGGCCACGCTGCCCAGTTCGGCGAAGGTGCCGACCACATCGGCGGCGGTGCGCAGGACTTTCTGGCCCTTGCCGTCGTAACCCAGGGTGCGGGTTTTCAGCACGGCCGGCAGGCCGATGCTGGCGACGGCGGCGTCCAGGTCCGCCTGGGACTGGATATCGGCGAAGGCTGGGGTCGGAATGCCCAGGTCCTTGAACATGCTCTTCTCGAACCAGCGGTCACGGGCAATACGCAAGGCTTCGGCGCTCGGGTACACCGGTACGAACTGCGACAGGAAGGCCACGGTTTCGGCCGGTACGCTTTCAAACTCGAACGTCACCAAATCGACTTCGTCGGCCAGTTGGCGCAGGTGGTCCGGGTCGCTGTAGTCAGCGCGCAGGTGTTCACCCAAGGCTGCCGCACAGGCGTCCGGCGCCGGGTCCAGGAAAGCGAAGTTCATCCCCAGCGGGGTACCCGCCAGGGCCAGCATGCGGCCCAGTTGGCCGCCACCGATTACACCGATTTTCATCGTCAACACCCTCAGGCGATACGTGGGTCTGGATTGTCCAGCACGCTGTCTGTCTGCTCGGCACGGAATTTCTTCAGCACCGCGTGGAACTGCGGGTGCTTGGCGCCCAGGATACTGGCGGACAGCAAGGCGGCGTTGATCGCACCGGCCTTGCCGATCGCCAGGGTGGCCACCGGGATACCGGCCGGCATCTGCACGATGGACAACAGCGAATCCACGCCCGAGAGCATTGCCGACTGCACCGGTACGCCAAGCACCGGCAGGTGGGTCTTGGCCGCACACATGCCCGGCAGGTGTGCGGCACCGCCGGCACCGGCGATGATCACCTCGATGCCACGGGATTCTGCTTCATCGGCATACTGGAACAGCAAATCCGGGGTGCGGTGGGCAGAGACCACTTTCACTTCATACGGAATGCCGAGTTTTTCCAGCATATCGGCGGTGTGGCTAAGGGTGGACCAATCGGACTTGGAGCCCATGATCACGCCAACCAATGCACTCATCGTCGTGCCTCTTCTCTCTGGGCGCCCGCAGGCGCGTCAAAAAACAACAAGCCACGCGGGAAATCCGGCGTGGCTTGTTGTACGAAATGTGGCCGGTTGGACCGGCCGAAGGCCGCGCAGTATACCGTAATAATCCAGATAAACAGCCCCTGGAATGACCATCTGTCATGACAGCTGCCAATCCCGGCTTTGCTGACCTGAAAGTCAATCAAGCCGCGCTCCGCCCTACAGCTTTAAATGCATTTTCCCCGAGAATAAAAGCCTTGCCGCCTACAACGTCAGGGATTGAAAAAAACAGGCCTCTCAGAAAAAAAAACAAACAATCCTGCACTTTCAAAGTTCTGTTTCGCACGCCTATTTTAACCGCCTCAACAAGGAGGAATAACTTGAGCACTATTAACCCCCCAACCCTCCCAGCAATGCAAACCATCACGCCTGAAAACAACCAAGCCCTATCCAAGCACCCCGAACAAAAACCCGCCTCATATTTTGCCCCCGACCGAGTATCCACCGACCGGCTAAACCCGCACCGCCTGAACATGACCATTAATGATCAGAAGTTTTCCCTTGAAATGCGACCCGAAGTACCAGGGCCGGGTTTGCAGCACCAAACGGCTGACTCTGCAAGAAGCAAACGCTCAGTGGACGATCACCATCACACTTCAACCGGCAAGCGTCCCATCAACTTACACATCGTGATTCATGAAGATCTAAAAGGTGTAGATCGTAACCAGCTGTTCAATGAACATTTCTCCTGGCTGAAAACTGAACTTGAAGAAATTTCCGGCAGAGACATACATTTTTCTTTCCTCTCCCCACACGAAATGCGCCACATGAACTACAAACATGAAGACTTTGGAAAAGCAGGCCAAGCCTGGGCTCAAGAAGTTGAAGACCTGCGAGACAAACTCGGATTCGATCCAGATATAAACAAATTCTTGCTTTTAACCAAAGATGATTTAGCAAAAGGTGTTGCCGGAACCGGCGTTAGCGATTACGCAATCGCGAAAGCGCACTCTGTCGTTCCAGCTCACGAAGTAGGCCACATGTTCGGCGCGACCCATGAAGACGCCGAAAAATACTTTAATAAGGAGGGCAAAACGATTTCATCGCTATACGGCGAGAGCGTCGCGCTCGAGGTAATACGGAAAATCCCACAATTCCGCCGTATATGGGGTTACCAGCCATCAATTATGAATGGAGGTGACGGCATACAGCAGCCTCAGGGGCAGGCTTACCGCTTCAGCGACAAAAACAGAGAAAATATCCGTAATTACCTCAAGAACATCCCTTGATGCGGCTATACCGCCCATCTTACAAAGAAAGCCAATCCTGTTGACTTTCCTCTAGCCTGCCGCCCCGCCGGCAGTCGCCGCGCCACCTTCCAACTTGCGCCACAACAACCGCACATTCGCCTTGCGCACCAGCGCGCAGCGATACAGACGAATTTCCAGCGGCACGTGCCATTGCGGCCCGCCGCAGACCACCAACTCACCGCGGGCCAGTTCGGCACGCACGCTCAGTTGCGGCACCCAGGCGATGCCCAGGCCTTCCAGGGCCATGCTTTTGAGGCTGTCGGCCATGGCGGTTTCGTACACCGTGGTAAAGCGCAGCGCGCGCTGGCGCAGCAACAGGTGCACGGAACGGCCGAGGAACGCCCCGGCGCTGTAGGCCAGCAGCGGCACACTGCCCTCGCCTTCGAGGTCGAACAGCGGCTTGCCGTCGGCGTCGGCCGCGCATACCGGGAGCATTTCGGTGTTGCCCAGGTGCAGTGAGGGGAAGATCTCGGCGTCCATCTGCATGGCCGCATCCGGGTCGTAGAAGGCCAGCATCAAATCGCAACCGCCTTCGCGCAGGGCGTGCACGGCGTCACCGACGTTGGTGGCAACCAGCCGCGTGGCGATGTTCAGGCCGTCGTTGCGCAGCTGCGCGATCCAGCGCGGAAAGAAACCCAGCGCCAGGGAGTGGGCAGCGGCCACCTGCATGACTTCGCCCTGCCCGCCTTCCAGGTGATGCAAATGGCGCAGCACTTCGCCGAGCTGCTCGACCACGGTACGCGCGGTGACCAGGAACAACTGCCCCGCCGCCGTCAGCTCAACCGGCGTGCGCGAGCGGTTGACCAGGGTCAGGCCCAATGCGGCCTCAAGGCTGCGGATACGTCGGCTGAACGCCGGCTGGGTGACAAAGCGCCGCTCCGCCGCCTGGGAAAAGCTGCGAGTCGCCGCCAGGGCGCTGAAGTCTTCCAGCCATTTGCTCTCAAGGTTCATCACTGCCTCCCACGGGTACGCACCATTTTGGCACACACGCCCGCCATGATAGCCGGGTCACACTCACATTATGCCGTTTATGCATAGGCCAGTGTTTAACAGCATTGGCCCAAAATTTCCTACAGGCCTAGCATTCGCAGCGTTCCGGCCTGTTCCGGGTCCATATCGAGATGATTTCCGTCATGTCCTCCGCTGCATCATTCCGCACAGAAAAAGACCTGCTTGGCGTACTCGAAGTACCTGCCCAAGCGTATTACGGCATCCAGACCCTGCGAGCGGTGAATAACTTCCGCCTCTCGGGCGTTCCGATTTCGCATTACCCGAAATTGGTGGTCGGCCTGGCAATGGTCAAGCAAGCGGCGGCTGATGCCAACCGCGAGTTGGGCCAGCTCAGCGAAGCCAAGCACGCGGCCATCAGCGAAGCCTGTGCCCGCCTGATCCGCGGCGATTTCCACGAAGAATTCGTGGTGGACATGATTCAAGGCGGCGCCGGCACTTCAACCAACATGAATGCCAACGAAGTCATCGCCAACATCGCGTTGGAGGCCATGGGCCACAACAAGGGCGAATACCAGTACCTGCACCCCAACAACGACGTGAACATGGCGCAGTCGACCAACGACGCCTACCCGACCGCGATCCGCCTGGGCCTGCTGTTGGGCCACGACGCGCTGCTGGCCAGCCTCGACAGCCTGATCCAGGCGTTCGCCGCCAAGGGCGTCGAGTTCAGCCACGTGCTGAAAATGGGCCGCACCCAATTGCAGGACGCCGTGCCGATGACCCTCGGCCAGGAATTCCGTGCGTTCGCCACTACCCTCGGTGAAGACCTGGCCCGCCTGAAAACCCTGGCGCCAGAGCTGCTCACCGAAGTGAACCTGGGCGGTACCGCCATCGGCACCGGCATCAACGCCGACCCACGCTACCAGGCCCTGGCCGTACAACGCCTGGCCGTTATCAGCGGCCAGCCAGTGGTCCCGGCTGCCGACCTGATCGAAGCCACCTCCGACATGGGCGCCTTCGTGCTGTTCTCCGGCATGCTCAAGCGTACCGCCGTGAAACTGTCGAAGATCTGCAACGACCTGCGCCTGCTGTCCAGCGGCCCACGCACCGGCATCAACGAGATCAACCTGCCGGCGCGCCAGCCAGGCAGCTCGATCATGCCCGGCAAGGTCAACCCGGTGATCCCGGAAGCGGTCAACCAAGTCGCGTTCCAAGTCATCGGCAACGACCTGGCCCTGACCATGGCGGCCGAAGGCGGCCAGCTGCAACTGAACGTGATGGAGCCGCTGATCGCCTTCAAGATCTTCGACTCGATCCGCCTGCTGCAACGCGCCATGGACATGCTGCGCGAGCACTGCATCGTCGGCATCACCGCCAACGAAGCCCGCTGCCGCGAACTGGTGGAACACTCCATCGGCCTGGTCACCGCGCTGAACCCGTACATCGGCTATGAAAACGCCACCCGCATTGCGCGTATCGCCCTCGAAAGCGGCCGCGGCGTGCTGGAACTGGTGCGCAAAGAAGGCTTGCTCGACGACGCCATGCTCGACGACATCCTGCGCCCCGAAAACATGATTGCCCCACGCCTGGTCCCGTTGAAGGCCTAAGCGTTTGTTGCACCGCTCACCAGGTTGAGGGACTAGACACCTCTCACCTTTTGAGGGCCTGAAGGCTCGTTCTTCAGGCCCTTTTTTTTGCCTCAAGGTTGTGAAATGACGCCCATAAAAAATCCAATATCGCCCTGCAAACCCTCCTTGCCTGTAACAGCTTGGCTGAAACCTTTAATCAGCCCGAGCAGACGGATCACGTTCGCCTAGGTATAGTGCCGCCCCTCTTCGCGTCTGCGGCCGTCGGTAACGAGCCCGGATACACGCGATAGCGCATGAATAACAACACCCGCAAAAGGATTGGGGTCGAACCGTCGCGCACTGCCTGGTGCTATGCGAGGGGTAGGACCGTCCTGCGTTTGCCATTAGAAAAATCAGCGAGGAACACTCCATGCTCGAAGTCATCAACGACTTCCTCTCAGGGAAAGTACTGATCGTGCTCATTGTCGGGCTCGGCGGTTATTTCACGATCCGCTCGCGTTTCGTTCAATTGCGTCACTTTTTCCACATGTTTTCGGTGTTTCGCGACAGCCTGAAAAACAGCTCCGACCAACTCAGCTCGTTCCAGGCGCTGATGCTCAGCCTGGCCGGGCGTGTCGGTGCCGGTAACATCGCGGGTGTCGGCATTGCCGTGACCCTGGGCGGCCCGGGTGCCGTGTTCTGGATGTGGGTCACCGCGCTGGTGGGCATGTCTTCGAGCTTTATCGAGTGCTCCCTCGGCCAGTTGTACAAGCGCACTGACGCGGAAGGTACCTACCGTGGCGGCCCGGCCTATTACATCCAGCACGGCCTGCACAAGCGCTGGCTGGGGATGGTCATGGCGTTCCTGCTGCTGGTGACCTTCGGCTTTGCCTTCAACGGCCTGCAAGCCCACGCGGTGACCCACTCGCTGAACAACGCGTTTGGCCTGGACACCACCTACACCGGCCTGGCCCTGGCGGTATTGCTGGGCCTGGTGTTCATCGGCGGGATCAAGCGCATCGCCTCGATCGCCGACCTGCTGGTACCGGTCAAGACCCTGGTCTACATCGCCGTGACCCTGTATGTGATCGTGCTGCAATTCGACCACGTACCGGCCATGCTCGCGACCATCGTCAAAAGCGCCTTCGGCCTCGACCAAGCCTTCGGCGGCCTGGTGGGCAGCGCAATCATCATGGGTGTGAAACGCGGCGTGTTCGCCAACGAAGCCGGCCTGGGCAGTGCGCCCAACGTAGCGGCCGTCGCTTCGGTAGAACACCCGATCGCCCAAGGCGTGGTCCAGGCGTTCAGCGTGTTCCTCGACACCTTCGTGATCTGCACCTGCACCGCGCTGCTGATCCTGCTCTCCGGTTTCTACACCCCAGGCTTCGAAGGCGACGGCATTGCCCTGACCCAGAACTCCCTGGCCGCTGTGGTGGGTGACTGGGGCCGCATGTTTATCTCGGTGGCCCTGGCGTTGTTCGTGTTTACCTCGATCATGTACAACTACTACCTGGGCGAGAGCAACCTGCGCTTCCTGGTGGGCAACAACCGCAAGGTGCTGATGGGCTATCGCGCGCTGGTGCTGGTGCTGATTTTCTGGGGTTCGATCGAGAACCTGAGCACCGTGTTCGCCTTCGCCGACATCACCATGACCATGCTGGCGTTCGTCAACCTGTTCGCCCTGGCATTCCTGTTCAAGATTGCCATGCGCATCCTGAACGACTACGACAACCAGCGCGCGGCAGGCATCAAGACCCCGGTGTTCGACTCCAGCCAGTTCCCAGACCTGGACCTGGATCGCAAGGCCTGGCCGGCCAATCCGGTAAAACCGCAAGCGACCCCAGCGGCGGAACTGAACGCTCAAGTGCAACGCTGAGCGTAGACAGATGACACGCCGCCCGGCCTTGGGCATGCTCTGGGCCCGGCGGCGTTTTTCGTTCAGGAGAATCTTCGATGTCCCCAGCCAATAACCTCATGGTGCTCTACACCGGTGGCACCATCGGCATGCAGGCCAGCGCCAATGGCCTGGCCCCCGCATCCGGTTTTGAAGCGCGCATGCGCGAACAGCTCGCCAACGTGTCAGTACCCGCCTGGCGCTTCCGGGAAATGTCCCCGCTGATCGACAGCGCCAACATGACCCCCGCCTACTGGCAGCGCCTGCGCACCGCCGTGGTCGAGGCCGTGGATGACGGTTGCGATGCCGTGCTGATCCTGCACGGCACCGACACCCTGGCCTACAGCGCGGCGGCGATGAGCTTCCAGCTGTTGGGCTTGCCGGCGCCGGTGGTGTTCACCGGCTCGATGTTGCCTGCCGGCGTACCCGACAGCGATGCCTGGGAAAACGTCAGCGGAGCCCTGCTGGCGTTGGGCGAGGGCCTGGCGCCCGGCGTGCACCTGTACTTCCACGGCGCGCTGATGGCCCCGACCCGCTGCGCGAAGATCCGCAGCTTTGGTCGCCATCCGTTCGCCGCGCTGCAGCGCAACGGCGGTGTGGCCAAGGCCGAAGCGCTGCACGCCGCGCTGGATTACCGCCAACCGAAGGCCCTGGCCAATGTCGGTGTATTGCCGCTGGTACCAGGCATCGCCGCAGCACCATTGGACGCATTGCTCGGCAGCGGCATCCAGGCACTGGTGCTGGAATGCTTCGGCAGCGGCACCGGGCCCAGCGATAACCCTGAGTTTCTTGCCAGCCTCCAGCGCGCCGAAGAAAACGGCATCGTGGTCGTGGCAATCACCCAATGCCATGAAGGCGGCGTGGAACTGGATGTGTACGAAGCCGGCAGCCGCCTGCGCGGCGTGGGCGTGTTGTCAGGCGGCGGCATGACCCGTGAAGCGGTATTCGGCAAGCTCAACGCGTTGCTCGGGGCCGGGCTGTCCATCGCCGAAGTCCGGCGACTGGTAGAGCTGGACCTGTGCGGCGAACTGAGCTGACCCCACCGCCGCACTGTAGATAGTCACCCCCTTCCCTGGCTGGCCGGCCCCTAGGATGGAACACCCGAGCGAACACCTCGGGCCGTTCCCATCAACCGGCAAGACAGGGATGCCCCATGACCACGCCCATCTCAATCGCTTCACAACAGCCACTGGAATTGCTCACCCAACTGTTAACAGGCCCGTCGTTCAGGGAAGTGGCGGCGGTGTTGTTGCGCCAGGCACTGCAGGCCCGCTACCCCACACTGGCAATCGACCCCGATATCTGCCTGATCGGCACCCCTGGTTGGGAGATCATCGACGAACAGGCCTGCGCCACTACCACCGCTTACCGCACACTGAGCGACAGCCTGACCGATCAGGCCGTGCTCGGCGAACCGACCCTGTACATCGAAGGCGAACACTTCCTGACCCAACAACCGCTCACCGAGCCGCCAACCCATTTGCCGGTGCGCATCGGTGACATCGCCCATCTGCTCAATACCCTGGCCCCCGTCATGCTCACGGCCTGGCAGGAGCAACAACTGGCGTTCTGGAACAAAAGCAACGGCAGCGGCCCCCATTGGCATCAGCTGTCCAACTCATTGCGCGGGGTGTGGAATGTCCGGCAGGCACCGGGCTGGAACGAAAGCGACTGCGCCATGGCGCGCCAGTTGTTTCACGCGCCCACCTACGATGTGCGACGGCTCGACGACCCATACACCAGCCACGCCTACCTGCTCGACATCGATCAGGTCGACGGCGCGCAGGTGACCCACCTCAACCGGCTCGCGCTGTCGGTCCTGATCGGCAAGCAGGCCGGGCGAGACGTTATCCTCACCCACTCGCTGCTCAAGGGCTATGAGAAGTTCACGTCCCTGGCACAGCTGGGCCGAAGCCTGCCCGCTCGCCTGGACACCTCGGCGCCCCGCACACAGTTGCAATGGCGCCTGTTCGAACCTGACGGCAATTTTTTCGATTACCAGGCCTGCAGCCTGATTGCCTTGCAGGTCGAGGCCATCGGCAGCCTGGATTTCTCCGACCTGCGCCACCCGGACACGGCTCCGCCACCCGGTGCCACCGAGTTGACCACCGGTCCCGGCCCCGGCCGCGAGTGGTACCAGCAGGCGCTGCCGGGCTGGCTGCAGGAGGCGTCGACGTCCGACCTGAACTTCTATGCGCGGCATCTCAAGGACCTCGCGTCCCTGAACAGCAGCACCGGCGGCAAGTTGTATCAGGACGATATCCCGCCCATCGAGCAGTACGCGCTCAATCACCTCAAGGCGGAAATCCTCAAGGACCATCCGCAAGCCGGTGCCCTGGCCTTGGATACGCTCACCCTGAAAGTCCAGCAGCCGGTGGTGTGGGGGACTTTCACGGTGCCCGGCATGACCGAGACCACCACCTTCAACCTCGCCGAACTGGCGCTGCACAACCTGATCGCCATCCCGGTCGGCAACAAGACCTTGCAGCTGCATAACGGCCAAAATCTGCCGGACTGGCTGACCGTCGAGTACATCGAGAGCCTCATTTCCCGGGTGGACATCGGCCGGAACTACCCGGCGCTGATCAAAAGCAAGCTGCTGGAAATCCCTCGCGAGGCCTCATCGCGAAAGAACCTCTACATCCAGCACCTGCGCATCCAGCTGCCGTTGCTGGCCCTGCAGGGCAAGATTCAGCAACAGGATGGCATCGATGACCGCGGCTATCGATACGTCGCCGCCCTGATGCAAGCCGAGGCCTCGGATCACACGGTAGACGGGCAGACCATCGTCATGCGGCCTCTGGCGTTCATCCCGCAACGGCGGGACGACGCCGCTGCCGATGAGGTCGAAAACATGTACGTCATCGGCCCGCAAGATCCCGCCGCCGGCCCCTGCCTGCTCTATCGACCGCTGTTCACGCCGGCCCTGGTGCAATACCCGTCCCCGGCCAACCTGATGTACGCCATTGCACAGTCCCCCGACCTGCGCCGTTCGGTGCTGGCCTGGTTGCCGGACAGCGCGCGCGATGCTTACGCCAACTATGTGTTCCCGGGAGAATTGCCTTCTCCCTGGGCCGTCGCCGATTTTCTGGTGGACGCCTCGACACTGGAAACCATGAGCGGCCCCATCGGCCTGGGCAAAGACCCACTCAAGGGTGACCTGCTCGCCGGGCTGTTTGAAGCCAACGCCCAGGCCCTGGTCAAGCTGGCCGACCGCCAGTCGACCTCCAATACCGAGAACCGCTGGGCGACCCTCAAGCAAACAGGCTGGACGCTCCTCAATGCCGCGCTGCCCTTTACCAGCCCCAGCGTGGCGACAGGCCTGTGGATCTGGCAGATCGTCGATCAGTTGCAACAGTTTGTCGGGGCCACGGAGCAGGATGACACCGCGGTCCAATGGACCACTTTCACCGACGTGCTGCTGAACCTGTCGATGGCGATTACCCTGCATATCAGCACGCGCCTGCGTCCCCGCGGCGCTCGGCCCGAGCGGGAATCCAGGCCGACCGAGCCCTCGGCAGGGCAGCGGGTCGAGATCAAACAGCTGGGCGCCATCGCCGGCAATGAAAGCCCACCGGGTCACACTCCACTGCTGCATACCAGCGGCGCGCTCAATCGGTCGGCCGCCACCCTGGGGCGGGTGCTGGACCGTTTCAAAGTCAGCCAGCCTGGCGCAGCGAGCAGCGTCGACACCCGCCCGGGGCCGACCCGCCACCTGACCCGCGTCGCCGAGCGTCTCTACGCACAGGTCGGCGAGCGCTGGTTTGAAGTGAGCGCGGACGACGAGGGCAACGTGGTCATCATCGACCCCCGGCAGCCGGATCGAACCGGACCGCCGCTGATTCACAACGCCGCCGGCCAATGGTTCGTCGACACCCGCCTGCGCCTGCGCGGCGGCGGCCCCAAGCGCATGCTCAACAAAGCCGAAGCGGAAGCGACCCTCAAGGCCGCCGAAGTACGGGCCAAGCTCGAGGCCTTCGAAAACGCCAAGAAGACCGCACAAAGAGCGCTGCAACAGGCCCGCCAGGCCATGACCGACGTCTCCGGTAACGCTGCAGAAGTCAAACGCCAGCACTACATGGACACCCTCGACCAGCAGAGCGCGGATTACGAAGCGGCACTGCAACACCTCAAGACCCTGAGTGTGTTCACCCCGGTCCCCGACTACCAGCAAAAAGCCCTGGGTTATATAAGAGCGCAACTGGAGCTTACCGAAGCCGCGATCAGGGAGGCCCAGACCACCTTCACCCCCCAGCTCAGGGTCGTGCTTGACCAGCTCGAACACCCCGACACCCGGCACCCGGCGCGGTACGTCGAAGACGCGCGACAAATGACCGAGATGAGTGAAGACATGATCACGCGCCTGGACTACACCCATGCGCGCTTCACTCAACTCAAGGCCCTGGCCAAGGAGGGCGTGCAGTTGATCCAGAGCGCCAGGAAAAAACTGCCGGCCTACACCAGCATCGACCTCAAGGCCCTGCAGATAACCCTGGCGCGCAGGTTGTGCCTGCCGGAGGACAGCGCGACCCGTGCACCCCAGGCCTGGGCCAACCTCAATGAGATTGTCGACAACGCCGATCTGTCGGTCCAGGCCCTGCGCGACACCCTCAACGAACGCAGCGAGGCGCGGCTGGACGAACGCATCGAATCCCTGAGCAGCCTGATCGAACAATTCAAGGTCCTTGACGAGCGCCTGGAGGACTTCTCCCAGGAGTTTTCCAGCCTGACCCACCTCTCCCCGCTGGAACGCCTGCGCAAACAGGTCAAGGATTTCTCCAGGCAGGCCTTGACCCATCTGTCCCAGCTGCACGCTGAGCGGGACATCCTGCGCAATCGGCCCACCCCTCCACCGACGCCCCCCAAGCCCTTGAAGAAATTCATCCATACCCGTTACAACGGCGTGATGATCGGCGAGCCCCGCCTGACGGCGGTCGGCCTTGAAACCGATCTGGTGGATATCAAGTCACCGCTGACCCGACAGGTCATTGCCACCTTCCATGAGAAAAGCCCCAACGTCTGGGTGCAACGGCTGAGCCCTGCACACACCGAGCAGGCGGTGCCCGAGCTTCAGTCCAGCCTCGGACAGGGCCGCACGCTGCTGGACGGTTTGCCCGCGTTCAAGCAACGGGCCATCGAGCAAACACGCCAAGCCGGGCGCACCGCCGTCGGCATCGAATACCTGTACCACCGTCACGCGTTGCTGCTGGAAGAAACCAGCCGGCACATCGAGCAGGCCCTGGCCGACAGCACCATCACAGCGGATCAAACCCAATCGGCAACCGCCCTTGGCAAGCAGCTCAACGACGCGGCACAGGACCTGTACCGGCGCGCGTCCGAGAGCATGACGCGCATGATCAAACAGCACCCCCCAACCACCAAAGGCGTCGAATGGCTGAGTGAGCGCGACGAGATCGTCATCAAGAAATCCGTGAGGCGTCGCCGGCTCAAAAGCAGCACACCGGACTACCTGGACGAATACATCATCACCGAGCGCGCGACCCATCAAGTGCTCTGGTACGCGCACTTTCATTATTCGACCGACTGGACGCCTGCCAAGGCCTACCTGAGCGCACGGTTGAAAACCACCCATGAATATCGACAAGGCTCGGCGGCCGACTCGGTCAAAGGCCTGAACGAGCAGCAGCAAATCGACTATTACCGCAGCGAGATCAGCCTGGAGGCGGCCAAACGGCTATTTTTTGACCACAAGTAAGCGGCACACTCCTTGCTGCCTCTGGGCAAACCCTGGCAGGACTCCCCCATGCTGCACTCGCACCTGACTACGCTCAACGCCGTCTCCCTGGTACTCGACACCTTCAGGGACGAGGGCGTGAGCCGCGACGTGCTGCTGGCCGGCAGCGGTATCTGCGGCGCCGACCTGAACCGCGCCGACACGCGCATCACCACCAACCAGGAGATGCGCGTATGTGCCAATGCCGTGGCCCTGCGCCGCGATATCGGCCTGGAGTTGGGCCGGCGCATGCACGTGTCATCCTACGGCATGCTCGGCTATGCGCTGCTGACCAGTGCCACCTTCGGTGACGCTTTGCGCCTGGCCCTGCGCTATCCGGCGCTGTTGGGAACACTTTTCGAGCTGAGCCTGGAAGACGACGGCCAGCGCATCTGGTTCACCGCCGACGGGTATCGGGAAAACCCGGCGCTGGCCACCTTCAATGTCGAGTTCTGCCTGGTGTCGTTGAAGGTCATCTGTGACGATCTGCTGGGCCATGCCCTGCCGTTGCTCGGTGCGCGTTTCGAACACCGCGCCCCCGACTATCGCGCACGTTATGCCGAGCACTTCGATTGCCCTCTTGCCTTTGCCGCCAGTGCCAATGCCTTCGCTTTCGACCGGCACTGGCTCGACCAGCCGTTGCCGCTGGCCGACCCCATCACCCACCGCGCCATGGGCGAGCGCTGCCGCAAACAGAACACCGAATTCACCGGGCGCCAGGCCTGGCTCGGCCGGGTACGCCAATTGCTGGCCGCCCAATTGAACGCCGCCCCCGGCATCGATGGCCTGGCCGGGCAGATGAACTGTTCGCCGCGCACCTTGCGCCGGCATCTGCATGACCTGGGTTGCAGCTATCAGGAACTGCTGGACGAGTTACGCTTCGAGCGGGCCAAGCAGTTGCTGGGCGAGGACCAACTGCCGATCTATCGCATCGCCGAGCAGTTGGGCTTCAGTGAAACCGCAAGTTTCAGGCACGCCTTCGTACGCTGGAGCGGCGTGGCACCGAGTCAGTTCCGCGCTTGAGTCGCATGCCCCCACATGGGGCGAATAACGGACACAGGCTTTGGCCATATTTATCCCCTTTTGGCCGCTCCTGCCGTTCTCCAAACCTGCCCACGCCGCAACACTGCAAGGCATCCCAAGCAGCCTGCGGAGAACAACAACAATGCTGACGATCTACTCGGACGATCATCATCTGCACCACGGCCGTTGTGAATTGATGGACGGGCAATTGATGCCCTGCTTCGAAATGCCCGCCCGCGCCGACCATGTGCTGCAGCGGGTCAAGGACCGCCAGCTCGGCCCGGTGCAAGCGCCGCAGGACTTTGGCCTGGCCCCCTTGCAACGCATCCACAGCCGCGAGTACCTGGATTTTTTCAAAGGTGCCTGGGCCCGTTGGGTCGAGTTCGGCCAGGACGGCGACCTGCTGCCCTATACCTGGCCCGCCCGCACCCTGCGCGCCGTCTTGCCCACCAGCCTGCACGGCCAGTTGGGTTACTACAGCTTCGACGGCGGCGCGCCGATTACCGCCGGCACCTGGCAGGCGGCCTACAGTGCGGCGCAGGTGGCGCTGACCGCGCAACAGGCGATCCAGCAAGGCGCCCACAGTGCCTTCGCGCTGTGCCGGCCACCGGGACACCACGCCGCCGGCGACTTGATGGGCGGTTATTGCTACCTCAATAACGCCGCCATCGCCGCCCAGGCATTTCTCGACCAGGGCCACAGGAAGGTTGCGATCCTCGACGTGGATTACCACCACGGTAACGGCACCCAATCGATTTTCTATGGGCGTAGCGATGTGCTGTTCACCTCGATCCACGGGCATCCGGAAGCCGAGTTTCCGTTTTTCCTCGGCTATGCCGATGAGCTGGGCGACGGGGCCGGAGAGGGTTTCAACTTCAACTATCCGTTGCCGGCCGGTTCGGGCTGGGACACCTGGAGCGCCGCACTGGAACAGGCTTGCCAGGCGATTGAGGGCTACGGCGCCGACGTCATTGTGGTGTCCCTGGGCGTCGATACGTTCAAGGACGACCCCATCTCGCAGTTCAAGCTCGACAGCCCCGACTACCTGGCCATGGGCAGGCGTATCGCCCGCCTGGGCAAGCCGACGCTGTTCGTGATGGAAGGCGGCTACGCGGTAGAAGAAATCGGCATCAATGCCGTCAACGTGCTCGAAGGTTTTGAGGGGACTGCCTGATGAATATGCTCAAGTCGCTTGTGCTCTGCGCCGCCGTATTAAGCACCGCCGCCCACGCTGAAGAGAAAACCCTGCGGGTCTACAACTGGTTCGACTACATCACCCCCAAGGCCCTGGAAGACTTCAAGGCCCAAAACCCGTCGATCAAGTTGGTCTACGACATCTTCGACACCAACGAAGCCCTGGAAGCCAAGCTGCTCACCGGCAATTCCGGCTATGACGTGGTGGTGCCATCCAATGTGTTCCTGGCCAAACAGATCGAGGCCGGTGTGTTCCAGGCCCTGGACCGCAGCCAGTTGCCGAACTGGAACCACCTCGATCCCAAGTTGATGAAGCTGATCGAGGCCAACGACCCGGGCAACAAATTCGCCGTGCCCTACATGTACGGCACCATCCTGATCGGCTTCAACCCCGACAAGGTCAAGGCCGCACTGGGCGCCAATGCACCGGTGGACAGCTGGGACCTGATCTTCAAGGAGGAGAACATCAGCAAGCTCAAGCAGTGCGGCGTGGCGCTGCTGGATTCACCCTCGGAGATCCTGCCCCTGGCCTTGCAGCACCTGGGCCTGGACCCCAACAGCAACAACCCCAAGGACTATGAAAAAGCCGAAGCCTTGCTGCTGAAGATCCGCCCGTACATCACCTACTTCCACTCCTCCAAGTACATGGCCGATATTGCCAACGGCGACATCTGCGTCGCCGTCGGCTACTCCGGCAGCTTCTCCCAGGCCGCCAATCGCGCCAAGGAGGCCAGGAACGGCGTGATCGTCGACATGCGCCTGCCCAAGGAGGGCGCGCCGATCTGGTTCGACATGCTCGCCATTCCCAAGGGCGCGAAGAACCCCCAGGACGCCTACACCTTCATCAACTACCTGCTGCAACCGCACGTCATTGCGCCGATCAGCGATTTTATCGGCTACCCCAACCCGAACAAAGACGCTACCGGGCAGGTGGACCCGGCGATCCGCAACAACCCCAACCTGTACCCCACCGAAGCCGCGATGGCCACGCTCTATACCTTGAAACCCCTGGGACGCGACGCCGAACGCGCCAGGACCCGCGCCTGGTCCAGGATCAAGTCCGGGACCTGAGCAAACGTGACCGGGAAGTGCTTCCCGGCCACGATGACTTATCTACCGACCGCCCGGCCGCAGCGCCAATTACCTTGCAGCTCTTCATGCCGACCCAGGCCAAGGAGCTGCAGATGCCCAACGATTCACCCCCTAGCAACAATCGCCCGCCCAGCAGCTATGAGCTGCTGACGCAACTGAGCGTCGGCCCGTCGATCCGCGACGTCGCCGCCAACCTGTTGCGTTCGTCCCTCATGGAGCAATACCCGACACTCGCTATCGACCCTGACCTGGCCATGGTCATCACGCCGCGCTGGCGCATCGTTGGCGATGTCATCCAATCCGCACCCGCCACCGCGCAATCGCTGACCTCGGTGCTGGCCAACCAGGCCCTGGCGCCCGAGCCGGTGATCTATATCGACGGCGAACACTTCCTCACCCTGGAGCCCGAGGCCAAGCCCGCCGTGCACCTGCCGGTGCAGATCGATGCCATTGCGCGGCTGATCAATGAGCTGGCGGCGCTGATCTTTACCGCCTTCCAGGAGCAGCAACTTGATTACTGGAACGCTTCCAACGGCCTGGCGGGCCCACGCTGGCAAACGCTCTCCCATTCCCTGCGCAAAGTCTGGAACGTCACCGCGCAGGACGGCTGGGATGAACACGATTGCGCCATGGCCAGGACGTTGTTCCACTTTCCGGACCGGGCCAAGCGTCGGAACTTCGACACATTCCAGACACACGCTTACCTGATCGATATAGATGGCCTTAAAAACAACCGCTCCACTCACGTCGGCCTGTCGGATATCGCGGTGCTGATCGGGGTACATGAGCAACGCCAGCGGGTCCTGACGTATTCGCTGATCAACGGCTACGAGAAATTCGAGTCACTGCAAAAGCTCGGCGAAGCCTTGCCCGCGGCACTGACTCAAGCTGATGGGGAGGTAACCGTGCAATGGCGATTGTACGAACCCGCCGGGGATTTTTTCGACAGCCTGGCGTGCAACCTGATCGCCCTGCAATTGCAGGCCATCGGGTCAATTGGCTCCGCCGACCTTGAAGCCCCCGCCACGGCTGCCGTCACTGGCCAGGCCGTCGCGCGCATCCTGCCGGTGATTGAAGACTTGAGCGATCACTCATTGTCGAGCATCCACCAGATCCACGAGCAACTTCCCGACTGGCTTGCCAATGCCTCGGACCTGGACGTATCGACCTACAGCCGTTACGTGATCGAGCTGGCGGAACTGCATACCCACAACCACGGGCAGTCTTTCCAGGACGGTATCCCGCCGATCCGCGACTACGCCAGGCAGCAACTGCAAAACCGGATCAAGGCCCATGCAAATGGCGCGAGCCTGAACCTGGACAAGATAGAGATCAGCATCGAAAGCCCGGTGCTCTGGGGCACCTTCGTGCTGCCCGGAACCAGTGACATCACCCGGCGCAGCCTGATCGACCTGGCCCTGGAAAACCTCACCGGGCTGCCCACCGGTACGCCCAGCGTGCACTACAACGGCGGCGAGGGGCCGCAATGGCTGACGTACAACTACCTCAAGGACGTGATCGAAACCCTCGACATCGGTGAACGCTACCCGACGCTGATCAAACACACCCTGCTCGACGACCCCGTTCAATCGAGGCTTCGGCAAACCCTCTACACCTCGCACTTGCGGGTGCAACTGCCACTGCTGGCCTTGCAGTGGAAGATCCAGGGCCTGCACGGCATCGATGATCGCGGTTATCGCTATATCGCTGCCGCGGTGCAGGCACACGCCCATGAACGGCAGGTCGAGGGGCAAGAGATCGTCATCCGGCGCCTGGCGTTCATTCCCACCCTGCGCACCAGCCAGGCGCAGGATGGGGTGGCGAATATGTTTGTGATCGGCCCCCGCGACCACACACAGGGCCCGTGCCTGTTGTACCGCCCACTGCTGGAGCCGGTGCTGATCCAGTACCCGTCACGGCAAAACCTGTTGTATGCCATCAAGCATCACCGCACCCTGCGCGACTCGGTGTTGGCCTGGCTGGCCGAAGATGTGCGCTTCAACTACGAGCAGTATGTCTTCCCTGCCGCATTACCTTCGCCGTGGACCGTGGTGCGCGGGTTGGTGGAGCCGCACGTGGTGGTGCAAATGAGCGGCCCCCTGGCCTTGAGCGATGAAGTGGTGGGCAACGACAGCCTGGCGACGCTGTTCAGGGACAACGCCAACGCGATGGTTGAATTGGCGACGCGGCAATCGGTGTCCAACGCCCGGAAACGCTGGGCAAGCTATCGAGAAGCCGGCTGGCTGATTTTCAGCGCGGCGTTGCCATTCATGGGCCGCACCGTGGGCATCGCGGCCTGGATCTGGCAAATCATGGACGACCTGCAGGCGACCGCCCAGGCGGAGCCGGAGCCTGACGGGCAGGTGTCCTGGACAGCCCAGGTGGATCTGCTGCTCAACCTGGGCATGGCCCTGGTGCTGCACGTCGCCCTGCGCCATCCGCCGCTGCGAAAGACGCCCAAGGCCACGCTGCCGAAACAGGAAGCCACCCCGACCCAGGCGCCTGAAACCAGACTGCCGCCGGAGCACCGGATCCCCGTGATGCGCCGCCCCGACTTGCCCGACGCCGAACCGCCCGCTCGCCATCAAGGCCCGCTGTACAACAGCGGCGCACTCCAACGTTCTCCGACAAGCCTGGGGGCCACACTGGACCGCCTCAAAGTGGCCAGGCCCGACGGGCTGGGGGAAGCCGTCAAGGAAACAGGGCCGCACCTGCATCTCTATGCGCTTGCCGATAAATGGTACGCGCCGGTGGGCGCACGCTGGTTCGAGGTGGCGGTGGATGAGCACGACAATGTCATGATCGTCGATCCGGGCCGCCCCACTCACATCGGCCCGCTGCTGGTGAGCAACCTGGCCGGGCAATGGTTTGTCGACACTCGCCTGCGCCTGCGCGGTGCCGGTTTCAGGAATCGCCGGCAATCGGCTCGCGGCAAAGTACCTTCGCGGATCACCGACCTCCGGCAGAAACTCAACCAATTCGATGCTGACGAACGGCGCGGGCAAGCTGAAGTCGCCCAGGCCCACGCCGCGATAGACCCGGTGCCCGGGCCCTCCTCCGATCGCCAGCGCCAGGCGTTCCTCGACAAGGTCGACAGCCGCCTGGCCGACTATGACGTGCCCATTCGCCAGTTACGTTCGCTGAATGTCATCGATTCGGTACCCAACTACCAGAGTTCGATGATCGACTACCTGAACAAACAACTGCTGCTGACCCGCTCGGCCATCGCGGAACGCTTGCCGGTCTTTCGCGACAAGTTGCTGGTGTCGGTGGAAGACATGGAAGCCCTCACCTCCCTGGACATCAAGCAGCGTAACGAGATCGCACAGACGATGGCGAAGCTGAACCTGGATATGATCAACCGCATGGAGTATGCGCAGTCGCGCTATCGCCAGTTGGAAAGCCTGGGCATAGAGGGTGCCAAGGTCATCCAGACCAGCGTGCAGGCCCTGCCCGACTTCAAGCTGCACGACCTCAAGGCCATGCAACTCACCCTCAGCCGCTACCTGTGTATTGGCGAAGGCAGCGGGGAGGCCTTCACCGACGCCCGTGCGCAACTCAATGACATCGTGGATAACGCCGATCTCACGGTGCAAACGTGGATCGAGACCCTGGTGGAAACCAGCATCAGCGACCTGCACGAGCGTATTGAAGTGCTCAACAGCCTGGTCGACCAGTTCGCGATTGTCGACCAACGCCTGCTGGACCTGCACGCCGAACACCCGGAACAGGTGCAGCGAGAACCCCTGGAAAACCTGCGCCAACGCATCGATGAATTCAACCAACAGGCGGTGCATGAGCTGGCGCTGTTGATCAGGCAACGAAAAGCCCTGGAGCCCAAGCCTGGCCCATCAAAAGCCCCCCCGACACCCAAGCGCAAAGTCATCAAGACACGCTTCAACGGGGTGGTGGTGGGCGAGCCCCGTGAAGCCGAAAGCGGCCTGGTGGACGTCAAGGCCCCGGTGACGGGCAAGCTCATCGCGACCTTTCACGAAAAAACCCCTGGGGTCTGGGTTGAACGCCAGAGCACACCCTCAAGCCCCCGAGAGCCCCAGGTGATCGACCTGGGCACCAGCATCGACACCGCCCAGAGCCTGCTGAATGAAGAGCCCGCCGCCACCCTGCGCACCCTGGACCACGCGAAGAAAGCCGGGCGTATTCCGGTGGAAATCGAAGAGATGTTCCACCAGTACGCCGCACGCCTGGAACACGCAATGGCCACGATCGAAGAGGCGCTCACCCGGCTCAACCTCACGGAAAGCGACCGCCCGCCCGCCGCCGCCCTCAACCGTCGCCTCAATGACGCCGCACAACGGCTATACGAAATGGGCACAAACACTCGCATCAGCATGACCAAACAACAACCACCCACGGCGGCACGGGTGGAGTGGCTGCACAGCCAAGGCCTGGTGAAAATCGCCAAAGTGGTCACGCGGCGGCGGCTCAAGGGCCCCGGCAAAAACTACCTGGACGAATACGAGGTGCGTGATCACCAGACCCATGCGGTGCTCTGGTATGCGCACTTTCACTATGAGTCTCCCCAGGCGGCGCTGGAGCACTACACCGCCGGCCACCTCAAGACCCGCGACCAGCAGAAACTGGGGGGCGCTGTGCACCGCACGGGCTTGAGCGACCGTGACCAGATCGCGATTTATCGCAGTGAAATCAGCCCGATCCTGGCCCGCTCGTTGTTTTTCCAGACCTGACCGTCAATCGTGCTGCCAGGCTCTGCGCAAAGCGGTCAGGGCCTCGGCAACGGCCGCCTCGGGTACGGCGGCAAACCCCAGCACCAGGCCGGCGCGCTGGTCTGCCGGAATGGTGGAGTGCGCCAGCCAGTAACTGCTTAAACCATTGACTTCGACGCCCACGGCACGGGCCTGCTCAAGCAGCTGTTGTTCGCGGGCCAGGCTGTCCACGCGCACGGTCATGTGCAGCCCTGCGGCGATAACGGGCAACTCGCCCACCCCCGGCAGACCGCGCGGCCACCCGGCGAGCAAGGCATTGCGCCGGCTCAATGCCGCGCGCCGCATCCGGCGGATATGCCGCTGGAAGTGCCCGGCCGCCATAAACTCGGCCATCACCGCCTGGGTACTGACTTCCGAGTGGCGCATATCCACCGCACGGCGCCGTGAGAAAGCATCAACCAGGCCTGGCGGCAACACCAGATAGCCCAGGCGCAAGGCCGGGAATGCGACTTTGCCGAAGGTACCGACGTACAGCACGCGGCCGCTGCGGTCCAAAGCCGCCAGCGGCGCCAGGGGGGCGCCGCTGTAGCGGTATTCGCCGTCATAGTCGTCCTCCACGATCCAGCCGCCGGTGCGCTCGGCCCAGGCCAGCAACTCCAGGCGCCGCGCCAGGCTCATCACCACGCCCAGCGGATATTGGTGGGAGGGCGTGACATAGGCCAGGCGGCAATCACCCAAGGTATTCAGGACCTGGCAATCGATGCCGTCGCTGTCCACCGGCACGCCCTGCAGGTTGGCACCGGCCAGGGCGAACGCGTGACCGGCGGCCCGATAGCCCGGGTTTTCAACCGCCACCCCGTCACCAGGCTCTACCAGCAACTGTGCACAAAGGCTGATTGCCTGTTGTGCACCGCTGGTGATCACTATTTGCTCAGCCGTACATTGCATGCCCCGTGAGCTGCGCAGGTAAGCGGCGATCAAGCCGCGCAGGCGGCTGTCACCCGCCGGGTCGCCATAGCACAGCTGCGCCAGGTCCGGCTTGCGCCAGAACGCCCCGTTGAGCTTGGCCCAGACCTCGAAAGGGAATAGATCGAAGGCTGGCACGCCCACGCGAAATGCCTTGGGCGGACCCGCCGGCGGCTGTGGCAAATGGTTATTTTGCACGCGCCCCAAGGCCGGCCTGTGGATAACTTCGCCATTGAGGTGTTGCGGCAATTCCGTCCATTTTGTGGATAAGTCTGGGGATAAGCTTGTTGATAAGCCTGTGGATACTTTTGTGGATAGTTTTTTTGCCGTGGGTAATTGGGCGACATAGGTGCCGTCACCCACACGGCCTTCGATAAACCCCTCCGCGTACAACTGATCGTAGGCGCGCACCACGCTGTTTCGGGAAATCAACAGCGCAGCGGCCAGGTCACGGCTGGCGGGCAGGCGCGTACCGCTGGCCAGGCGCCCATCCAACACGCGCTGACGCAGGGCTTCATAAAGCTGGCGCGTCAGGCCTTGGCGTCGATCCAGCTCGATACCGGCAGGGTTGAAGGACAGCGGCGGCGAAATGGGCGACATCATATTGGACCTATGAAATTGGCCGAAGATGGCTCTTACAACGAACCATTAGCCTGCCTAGGATGCAGGCATTCGCCAAGGAAAATATTCATGTACACACCCCGCGCCTTTGCCCTCGACGACTTGCCCGAAATACAGCAACTGATCCAGCACACACGCCTGGCGCAGTTGGTCACCTTTGGCGAGCAAGGCCTGCAGGCCAGCCACTTGCCGCTGCTGCTCAACCCGGATGAAGGCCCCAACGGCACGCTGTACGGGCACCTGGCCAAGGCCAATCGGCAGTGGCAAGACCTGCAAGACGGCAGCGAAGCCCTGGTGATCTTCGCCGGCGCCGAGGCCTACATCAGCCCGGGGTTTTACCCGGCCAAGGCTGAGCACGGCAAAGTGGTGCCCACCTGGAATTACATCGCGGTGCATGCCTATGGCAAGGCCGAGGTGTTTACCGATGCCGAGCGCCTGCTCGGCGTGGTCAGCGCCCTCACTGACCGCCACGAGGGCAATCGCGCCCAGCCATGGAAGGTCAGCGACGCCCCGGCTGATTACATTGACGGCATGCTCAAGGCCATTGTCGGCTTCAGCCTGCCGATCGAGCGCCTGATCGGCAAACGCAAACTCAGCCAGAACCGCAGCGCGGCGGACATCGCCGGCGTGCGCGACGGCCTGGCCGCCAGCGCCGATATACGCGACCAGACCCTCGCGCGCTTTATTCCCCAAGGAGTTTCAGAATGAGCCAGATCGAGATCCGCCAGGTCACCGCAACCGACCACGCCGCCTGGCTGCCGCTGTGGCAGGCGTACTTGACGTTCTACAACACCGAACTGCCGGACGCCGTCAGCCAAAGCACCTGGCAGCGCTTGATCGATGCCCATGAGCCGACCCACTCTGCGCTGGCCTGGCAGGACGGCAAGGCGGTGGGCATGGTCAACTTCATCTACCATCGCTCCAACTGGAGCATCGAAAACTCCTGCTACCTGCAGGATCTGCTGGTGGACCCGGCCCAGCGCGGCACCGGTGTCGGCCGTAAACTGATCGAGTTCGTCTACGCCACTGCCAAGGCCGACGGCTGCTGCAAGGTGCACTGGCTGACCCACGAGACCAACGCCACCGCGATCCAGCTCTACGAGCGCATCGCCGAACGCCCTGGCTTCATTCAATTTCGCAAAGGTCTTTAAGGAGCGCAGCATGTCCACTTCTCTCGCCGACTGGAAAGGCGCCCCGGCGCCCACCGCGCAACTGCTCGAAGGGCGCTTTATCCGCCTGGAAAAACTCGATCCGGCCCGCCACGCCGACCAACTGTGGCAAGCCCTCGAAGGCCCCGGCGCCGACCCCAAGTTGTGGGATTACCTGCCTTACGGCCCGTTTGCCGAGCGCGCCGCGTTTGATGCGTGGTTGAACAACCATGCGGCGAACAGCGACCCGTATTTCTTCAGCGTGGTCGACCGTGCGTCCGGCCAGGTGCAGGGCATCCTCAGCCTGATGTCCATCGTCCCGGCCCAGGGCCGTATCGAAATCGGGCATGTCACCTTCGGCGCGCCGATGCAGCGCTCACCCAAAAGCACCGAGGCGGTGTACCTCCTGGCCAAATACGTGTTCGAACAGGGTTACCGCCGCCTGGAGTGGAAGTGCAACAACGGCAATGCCCGCTCCAAATATGCGGCGGAGCGGTTGGGGTTCAGCTTTGAAGGGGTGTTCCGCCAGCATATGGTGGTGAAGGGGCAGAACCGCGATACGGCGTGGTATTCGATTTTGGATTCGGAATGGCCGACGGTGGGCGCGGGGTTTGAGGCGTGGTTGTCGGAGGCGAACCAGGCAGGTTCCGGGCAGTTGAAGGGCCTGGCGGAGTGTCGCCGCCAGGCGCTTTAAGGCTTACCCCAGCTTCTGGGCCAGCACCGCAATATGCTCCGGCCCGATCCCGCAGCACCCGCCCAAGTGGCTGGCACCGCGCTTTTTCCAGTCCGCGGCCCACTGCAGGTAGCCCGGTGGGTCGAGATCCTCGCGCAAGGGGTCCAGGCCATCATTGGCCGTGGCTTCCTTGGGCTGGGGCGGGAAGGCGTTGGCGTAGGCGCCGATCTGAATCGCCACACCCAGCCGCTCGAAGGTTTGGCGTGCGGCATCGATCGCCGCGCCGATCACTTCCGGCTGGCTGCAATTGAACAGCAACACTTGCACGCCCAACTGCGCGGCGGCTTCGGCCGCGTCCGCCACCGGTTCGCCGGAGCGCAGGCGCGGTACTTCGTCGGTGTCTTCGTCCTTCAAGGTAAACGACAGCCAGAACGGCTTGCCATCCTTCGGCAGGCCCGCATGAATCGCCCGCGCTTCAACGATTGAGCTCTGGGTCTCCGCCAGCCACAGGTCGACATGGGGGGCCAGGCCCTGCACCAGTGGCGTCAGCAACTCAGACACGCGCTGCGGCTCGAACAGATCGGGCCGATACGAACCAAACAGCGGCGGTAACGAGCCGGCCACACGCACGGCCTTGCCCGAAGCCTGCACCGCCCGTCTGGCCAATTCACCCGCCAGCGCCGCCAGGGCCTGGCCTTCGGCAGCAAAGCGCGCCTCGCCGATATGGAACGGCACCACCGCATAGCTGTTGCTGGTAATCACGTTGGCGCCACTGTCGATATAGGCCGCATGCACCGCCTCCACCGCCTGCGGTGCTTCGCTCAATGCCAGCGCGGACCACTCCGGCTGCCTGAAGGGCGCACCGCGGCGTTGCAGTTCACGGCCCATGCCGCCGTCCAGAATTACTGTGCTTACTGCGCCCATATGCTTTTTACTCATAAGCTTATGAAAATAACTCACTATGAGAGTCGTTCTTATAACTATTTAATACCTTCCGTTCGGTTCATAACAACCTCTTTTTTATTCAGGTGCCTCCTTGAAACTTAAACCGCTATTGGCCTTGGGCCTGACGATACTGGCTGCCTCCACCCAAGCCTTTGGCGGCGCGACCCTGGACCGGGTTGAGAAGAAAAAAGAACTGGTGGGCGTGCTGATGGAAAGCTACCCGCCGTTCTCGTTCCTCAACGAGCAAAACCAGCTCGACGGCTTCGATGTCGATGTGGCCAAGGCTGTCGCGCAAAAGCTCGGTGTGAAACTGCGCCTGGAAACGCCGTCGTGGGACGTGATCGCCGCCGGCCGCTGGAGCGGTCGCTATGACATCTGCATCTGCTCGATGACCCCGAGCAAGGCCCGCGCCGAGGTCTTCGACTTCCCGGTGGAGTATTACGCCTCCCCTGCCGTGATCGTGGTCAATGCCAAGGATGACAGCATCCACGGCGCCAAGGACCTGAGCGGCAAGAAAGTCGGCCTCACCAGCGCCTCCAGCTACGAGAGCTACCTGAACAAGAACCTGGTGATCGAAGGCGCCGAGGACACCCAGTTGCAGTACCCGTTCGAGAACGTGCAGATCGCCCCGTACGACACCGATAACGTCGCCTTCCAGGACCTTGGCCTGGGCGCCGGTGTACGCCTGGATGCAATCCTCACCAACCTGGTCACCGCCCAGCCGCGCCTGAACGAAGACAAACGCTTCAAGCTCGCCGGCACGCCGCTGTACGCCGAACCCAATTCGGTCGCCATCGAAAAAGGCGACGCCCAGTGGGACGCCAAGGTGCGTGAGGTATTTGCCCAGTTGAAACAGGACGGCACCCTGAGCAAACTGTCGCAAAAATGGATCGGTGCCGATATCAGCCAATGAGTGTTCCCCCAAAACCTGCGCGCGCCCTGCTGGGCTTTCGCACGCGGCTTTACCTGACCTGGGCGGCGCTGTTCGCCCTGTTTGCCAGTTTCTTCCTGAGCTTTGACCTGAAGTTCTCGATCATTCTCGACAAGCTGCCCAACCTGGTCGGCCTGCACCTGGCACCCAATGGCTTCCTGCAAGGCGCAGCGCTGACGCTGTTCCTGTGCCTGTGTGCGATTGCCGCCTCGTCGGTGCTGGGCTTTATCACCGCGCTCGGGCGCCTGTCCAAAAGTGCCGTGGCCTTTGGTATCGCCAGCTTCTACGCGTCGTTTTTCCGTGGCACGCCGTTGCTGATCCAGATCCTGCTGATCTATCTGGGCCTGCCGCAGCTGGGCCTGGTGCCGGGCGCCATCGTCGCGGGGATCATCGCGCTGTCGCTGAACTACGGCGCGTACCTGAGCGAGATCTTCCGCGCCGGCATCCTGGGCGTCCCTCATGGACAACGGGAAGCCGCATTGGCCCTGGGCATGCGCGACAGTGCGATCTTCTGGCACGTCACCCTGCCCCAGGCCATGCGCACCATCGTCCCGCCGGCGACCAACCAGTTCATCTCCATGCTCAAGGACTCGTCGCTGATCTCGGTGATGGGCGTGTGGGAAGTGATGTTCCTGGCGCAATCCTACGGGCGCTCCAGCTACCGTTATATCGAGATGCTCACCACCGCTGCGATCATTTACTGGGTGATGTCCCTCGGCCTGGAACTGATCCAGGCACGCATGGAGCGGCACTATGGCAAGGGGTATGCGAGGCGAGAGTGAGGTCATTGAAGTCACTATCGCCCTCAGGCTTACTGCGCCAATCGAGCTGAATTTTTATCGCATCGGACTAGAGACATCTCCCGCAAACACGCGGTGCTTGGCCTGACAGTTATCCCCCGGGTGCCCCGCTAAATTCCCCGCCTCATACATCAGGAGGTGGGTTTACATGCCACTCATTCAGAAACAACTCGTACTCGCCATCACGCTCGCGCTGGGGGCCACCTGTGCTCAGTACGCACAGGCCCGTGAAGACATGCAACCCGACAGCGAGTGGTTCGAACAGATTGCGAAACATCACCAGAAAACTCATTTCGACCCCGCCACTCCCACCCCCGAAGACTTCTATTTCATCGACCGAGCCAACAGTCGTAACGGCCTGAGCGTTGCCCGCGTGCTGGACTCGGCAGTGGATGCCGCGCTGGCATCGGAGGAGTTGAGTGACTGGGAAAAGTACCAGCGTGAAAACTACGGGCGGTACTTGAGCAGCCTGGAGCCAGGTCGCTTGGGTACGCTGCTGGAGCAATTGGCCGGCAGCCAGAACGCCAACCTGGGCACGGCCACTCAAAACAGCATGAAACGCTGGCACGCCAGCCTGCTGACAGCCATACGCCAATTGGATAACCACACCGGTGAGGACGGGCGTGTCTGGGTCCAAGGCCTGGCCAGCAGCGGTGCCCTCGATGCCCAACACGGCAGCGCCGGCTTGAAACAAAGCAGCCAGGGCCTGTTGCTGGGTGCAGATGGAGCAATCGATGACGCCTGGCGGGTCGGCGTGGTGGGCGGCAAGTCTGGCAGCGACCTGAGCGCCCGGCATTTCAACGGTGAAGTGGACAGCTGGCACCTGGGCGCCTATGCGGTGCGCCAGGACGGTCCATGGGCTTTACGCCTGGGCGCGCTGTACAGCAGCCATTCCGGGCAGAACACGCGCAGTGTGGACTTCGACTTCATCGATTACCGCGAACGCCTCACGGGCAAGTACAAGGCCCAGAGCCAGAACGCATTCGCCGAACTGGGCCATCGGTTCGTCACCGACGGCTTGCATGCCGAACCGTTCGCCGGAATCGGCTTCCAGCGGTATCACCGTGACCGCTTCTCCGAGAAAGGTGGCCATAGCGCGTTGAACGTGGGCACCCAAACCCAGCAAAACCTCAGCAGCACCTTCGGCCTGCGCTTGAGCCGCGACATCGCAGTGGCCGACCGGATCACCCTCAAGCCGCACCTGAGCGTCCATTGGAAACACTTGTATGGCGACACCAACAGCCGCGTACGCCAATCCTTTGCCAGGGAAACTCGCGAGGACTTCAACAGCGCGTTCAGCATCGGCGGTACCTCGCTGGACCGAGATAACCTGGCCTTGCGCACGGGGGTGGACATGCGTCTTTCGGAGCACCAGACCCTGAGCATCGCGTACACCGCCGAAGTGGGCGACAACAGCCGCAACCATGGACTAATGGGCCAATGGCAAAGCGCGTTTTAAGACAGAAACTGAAGAACCTTCACACTCACACAGGTCTTGAAGGCTGACATTAAGCACCACTTTTTGCTGGCTACACTCCGGTCTCCTATACAAAAGAGGCCGGAAATCATGATATCGACACTTTCGTTTTTCCCTCCCCTTGGTGCACTCTTCGCACAAAGCGCCAACGCCTTCGCCGAGGCTGCCACTCCGCCCGCCGCAGCACCCGAGCCACACACCGCGCCTCCAACCACTCCGCGCTCGTTCGGGCACGCCGCCCGCCAGGCCTCAAATGGCCAGCTCGACACCAATATTGTCAAAGTCATCACCACGCCTAACTCCCCGCGCCGCGACGGGATGAATATCGACGAGATCGCCGGCCTCACCCAAACCCCGTCCAACCTTGAGAAGTCACACATCATCAAAGCCGTCGACATCGTCAACAGCCCTGACGTGCACATCAATTCACCGGGTCATGGCCTGAGCAGCTCCGGGCTTACCTCTGTCTGGCTGGAGAATCGAGGAAGCATCACGGCCCAATCCGGCACAGGTGTGGCCCTGAAGGGAGAAAAGGCCGATGAGGTGATCAACCATGGCCTGATTGCAGGTGGCAATGGAGTCGCCCTGGACATGGGCGGCGGTGACGACCTGTTGGTTGTCAAAAATGGCAGCCGCTTCAAAGGCGAAGTCGATGGCGGCAGCGGTACCAACCAGGTGGTTCTCGATGACACCAAAGGCGGCACGTTCGAAGGTGCGACCCGAATGCAACACCTGTGGGTCGGCAAGGGCGCCTGGGAACTGACCGGTGCACTGCACGACAATCGGCACGGCAAGGTGTACGGCGATGCTGCCTTGACCAACCGCAGCGTTATCAAGGGGACCCTGGATATTGATGCGGGCGGCAGCTATTCCGGCGGCACCGTCGACTCCCTTAATGTCGCGGGTACCCTGCTGCTCGATCCTGAAAATACACCACGGACCCGGATCAGGAAGGATCTGCACCTCAAACCAGGATCGACCATGGCGTTCAAAGTGGGCGCGGACCAAGCCCACTCCACGCTGAAAGTCGGCAATACGTTAACGCTGGATAACGCCACCCTGAAACTTGATGTACAGCCGGAAAGTGAAGCACTGCTCACGCGCCAGCTACGTATCGCGGATGCGGCATCCATCAAGGGAACATTCAGCGCCGTTACCAGCAACCTGACCACCCTGGAACCTGAACTGCTCTACAAACCTGAAGGTATTTTTGTCGGCTTCAAGCGCAAGCAGAGCGCCGCACCCTCCGTTGACCATTAAAAAATCGGCAAAAAAAAGGGGGGCACCTGCCCCCCCGAGGATTAAACGGTCGTGTCGAAGGCTGGATCAGCCTTCGATTTCAATCAGGATTTCGCCAGGGTTCACCCGGTCGCCCTTGGCCACGTGAACGGCGGTCACCTTGCCGGCAATCGCAGCCTGCACTTCGGTTTCCATCTTCATCGCTTCGGTGATCAGCACGGCCTGGCCGGCCTTGACCACGTCGCCTTCCTTGACCAGCACATCGACGATATTGCCCGGCATCGCCGTGCTGACATGCCCCGGCTCACTGGCCTGCTTGCGCTTGCTGCTGCCGCCGCCGACGAATTCGTTGAGCGGTTCGAACACCACTTCTTCCGGCATGCCGTCGATGGACAGGTAGAAATGGCGCTTGCCTTCGGCTTTCACACCGACACCGGTGATGTCCACGCGGTAGCTTTCGCCGTGCACGTCGATGACGAACTCGGTCGGCACGCCTTCGCCACCGGCACGGGCCACGCCGCCGGCTTCAGGGATAGGCAGCAGCACCTCAGGCGTCAGGGTGCCGGCGTCGCGTTCCTCGAGGAACTTGCGCCCGATGTCCGGGAACATGGCGTAGGTCAGCACGTCTTCTTCGGACTTGGCCAGTGCGCCGATTTCGCCGCGCAGCTTGGTCATCTCCGGCTTGAGCAGGTCGGCCGGGCGCACGTCGATCACTTCTTCGCTGCCGATGGCCTGGCGACGCAACTTCTCGTTCACCGTGCCCGGCGCCTTGCCATAGCCGCCTTGCAGGTACAGCTTCACTTCGTTGGTGATGGTCTTGTAGCGCTCACCGGCCAGCACGTTGAAGAACGCCTGGGTGCCGACGATCTGCGAAGTCGGGGTCACCAGCGGCGGGAAGCCGAGGTCTTCACGCACCCGTGGAATTTCAGCCAGCACTTCGCTCATGCGGTTCAGAGCGCCCTGCTCTTTCAACTGGTTGGCCAGGTTGGAAATCATCCCGCCCGGCACCTGGTTGACTTGCACACGGGTGTCGACGGCGGTGAATTCGCTTTCGAACTGGTGGTACTTCTTGCGCACGGCATAGAAGTACAGGCCGATCTCTTGCAGCAGCTCCAGGTCGAGACCGGTATCGAATTCGCTGCCTTTAAGGGCGGCGACCATAGACTCGGTGCCCGGGTGGCTGGTGCCCCAGGCGAAGCTGGAGATCGCGGTGTCGATATGGTCGGCACCGTTTTCGATCGCCTTGAGTTGGCACATCGCGGCCAAGCCGGCGGTGTCGTGGGAGTGGATAAAGATCGGCAGGCTCTGCTCGGCTTTCAGCGCCTTGACCAGTTCACCGGTGGCGTACGGCGTCAGCAGGCCGGCCATGTCCTTGATCGCGATCGAGTCGCACCCCATGGATTCCAGCTGCTTGGCCTGGGCCACGAAGGCCTCGACGGTGTGCACCGGGCTGGTGGTGTAGGCGATGGTGCCCTGGGCATGTTTGCCGGCGGCTTTGACCGCTTCGATGGCCACACGCAGGTTACGCACGTCGTTCATGGCGTCGAAGATGCGGAATACGTCGATACCGTTGACGGCAGCCTTGGCCACGAAGGCCTTGACCACGTCGTCGCTGTAATGGCGGTAGCCCAGCAGGTTCTGGCCGCGCAGGAGCATTTGCAGGCGCGTGTTAGGCAACGCGGTACGCAGTTTGCGCAGGCGCTCCCACGGGTCTTCCTTGAGGAAGCGTACGCAGGCGTCGAAGGTGGCGCCGCCCCAGACTTCCAGGGACCAGTAGCCGACTTTGTCGAGCTTGTCGCAGATCGGCAGCATGTCGTCGGTGCGCATGCGGGTCGCCAGCAACGATTGGTGGGCGTCGCGCAGGATGGTGTCGGTTACGAAGATTTTTTTAGTCATTGGAATGTTCCTCACAGGCCTGCGTGGGCGGCGATGGCGGCGGCGATGGCCAGGGCCAGCTCTTCGGGTTTGCGCTTGATCGAGTAGTTGGTCAGCTCAGGGTGGCTTTCCACAAAACTGGTGTTGAACTGGCCGCTGCGGAATTCCGGGTTACGCAGGATTTCCTGGTAATAGGCGGCCGTGGTCTTCACGCCTTGCAGGCGCATGTCGTCCAGGGCACGCAGGCCGCGGTCCATGGCTTCTTCCCAGGTCAACGCCCAGACCACCAGCTTCAGGCACATGGAGTCGTAGAACGGCGGGATGGTGTAGCCGGTGTAGATCGCCGTGTCGGTACGCACGCCGGGGCCGCCGGGCGCGTAGTAACGGGTGATCTTGCCGAAGCTTGGGAGGAAGTTGTTCTTCGGGTCTTCGGCGTTGATGCGGAACTGCAACGCAAAACCACGGTGCTGGATGTCTTCCTGTTTCACCGACAACGGCAGGCCCGAGGCGATGCGGATCTGCTCGCGGACAATGTCGATCCCGGTGATTTCTTCGGTGATGGTGTGCTCCACCTGCACCCGGGTGTTCATCTCCATGAAGTACACCTCGCCCTCGGCGAGCAGGAACTCCACGGTGCCGGCGTTCTCGTAGCCCACGGCCTTGGCCGCACGCACCGAAAGGTCGCCGATGTAGGCGCGCTGTTCCGGGGTGAGCTGCGGGCTCGGGGCGATTTCGATGAGCTTCTGGTTACGGCGCTGGATCGAACAATCGCGCTCGAACAGATGCACCACGTTGCCGAAGCTGTCACCGAGGATCTGCGCCTCGATATGCTTGGGATTGACGATGCATTTTTCCAGGAACACTTCCGCCGAACCGAACGCCTTGGTGGCTTCGGAGATCACGCGGGGGAAGGCTTGCTCGAGTTCTTCGCGGCTGTTGCAACGGCGGATACCGCGACCGCCACCACCGGAGGTAGCCTTGAGCATCACCGGGTAACCAATGCGGTCGCCTTCGGTGAGGGCCTCGGTGATGTCGGCGACGTTGCCTTCGGTGCCGGGCGTGACCGGCACACCGGCCTTGATCATGCTGCGGCGGGCTTCGGTCTTGTCGCCCATGCGGCGAATCACTTCAGCCGAAGGGCCGATGAATTTGATTCCACGTTCGGCGCAGATGTCTGCCAGCTCGGCGTTTTCCGACAGGAAGCCGTAGCCGGGGTGCAGCGCATCGCAACCGGTTTCCACCGCCAGGTTCACCAGCTTGCGCGGGTTCAGGTAGCCGGCCAGCGGCTCGGCACCAATGCTGTGGGCTTCGTCGGCACGCTTGACGTGCAACGCATGGCGGTCGGCGTCCGAGTAAACCGCGACCGAGCGAATGCCCATCTCGGCGCAGGCACGCACGATTCGTACGGCAATTTCACCACGGTTGGCGATCAGGATCTTTTTTATCACTTGGAAATTCCCTTGAGCCGATTGCTGCGTTCTTCGACCCGCTGGAGCCGGGTCGGCGCGTGACTAAATGTTTCAAGCCAGTCGCAGCCACACACTAAGCCCGTGGAGGGATTAACAAAAATCAATAATTATTGGGTCGCTCATAAGTAAAGACTTATAGTTGGCCGGTCGACCTGGGGCGAGAGGATTTAAATAATGCGTAAGTCACTGATGCGTATGACATTGCGTCAATTGCAGATCTTCAATGAGGTGTGCGATTTGCGCTCTTACAGCCGCGCGGCCGAGGAAATGTCTCTCACCCAACCGGCCGTGAGCCTGCAAATTCGCCAGCTCGAAGAGCTGGTCGGCCAGCCGCTGTTCGATTATGTCGGCAAGAAGCTCTACATGACCGAGGCGGCCGAAGCCCTGCAACGGGCCAGCCGGGATATTTTCGGGCGCCTGGAAAACCTCGATATGCAGCTGTCGGACATGCAAGGCTCGTTGCAGGGCCAGTTGAAGCTCGCGATTGAATCCAGCGCCAAGTACTTCGTGCCGCACCTGTTTGCGGCGTTCAAACGCCAGCATCCCGAGGTGCAACTGCACTTGACGGTGGTCAACCGCGCCCAGGTGATCCGCCGCCTCTCCGACAACCGCGACGACCTGGTGATCATGTCCATGGTGCCCCAGGACATGGGCCTGGAATTCCTGCCATTCCTCAACAACCCGATCGTGGCCGTGGCGCCCCCCGATCATCCTTTGAGCCTGCAAGGGCCGCTGCGTTTGCAGGACCTGGAACCCTACACGCTGTTGCTGCGCGAACCAGGCTCCGGCACGCGACTGGCCTGCGAGGAGTATTTCAAGGAGAAACGCGTGCACTTCACCCAAACGGTGGAAGTGGCCTCCGCCGAGGCGCAACGTGAATGCGTGTGTGCCGGGCTGGGCGTGGCCTTGCTGACGCGCCATGCGGTCAACATGGAACTGGCCACCGGCGGGCTCAAGGAGCTGCCGGTGGAAGAACTGCCGCTGTACCGCAGCTGGTGCCTGGTGCAGGCCAAGGCCAAGCGCCTGTCACCGGTGGCCCATGCGTTCCTGGGCTTTATCCGCAGCGAACGGGTGCAGATCAGCGCGTTGGCTGAACGTTTCGCTGGGCAGCCGCGGGTGCCTGCCAGTGGAGTTCCGGGTAGTCACTGATGCTCTGCTGCAGCTGGCGCTGGTCGCAGCGGTCTTCGATTGCGCGACGGAACGCCATGCGGCGCTGGTCTTCCTGTTGACGACGGGTCTTGACGGAGCTGTTGCTGTCTTCGTAGGGCCGGGCCATTTGGAGTCTCCCAATGCGAGTACGGGGAGTACAGGATGGGTTGTAGCGATGACGGTTTAACGGCGCGGGGGTTACAGGACGATGAATCTTCCGGATAGGTAGACAATCCAAATGTGGGAGGGGGCTTGCTCCCGATTACGGTACATCAGCAGATTTCTCTTTGACTGACCCACTGCTATCGGGAGCAAGCCCCCTCCCACATTTTGAGCGTGTATGGCCCTGGATCAGTCGTCGAGGGCTTTGACGGACTTGGGCGACAACCGCAGGCTGCGCAAGCTGCGCTTCACGCTCTTGAGGTGGTTGACCAGGCTCGGGCCCCGCGCCATGGCAACGCCCATGGCCAGCACGTCGATCACCACCAGGTGCGCGATACGCGACGTCAGCGGGGTGTAGATCTCGGTGTCTTCGTGCACATCGATCGCCAGGTTGACCGTGGACAGCTCCGCCAACGGCGTCTGGCTCGGGCACAAGGTAATCAATGTCGCGCCGCTTTCACGCACCAGGTTGGCGGTGATCAGCAGGTCTTTGGAGCGGCCCGACTGGGAAATGCAGATCGCCACGTCGGTCGGCTTCAAGGTCACCGCCGACATCGCCTGCATGTGCGGGTCGCTGTAGGCCGCGGCGGTGAGCAGCAGGCGGAAGAACTTGTGCTGGGCATCGGCAGCCACGGCACCGGAAGCACCGAACCCGTAGAACTCGACGCGCTGGGCCTGGGACATGGCGGTCACGGCCTTTTGCAGCTCTACCGGGTCAAGCTTCTCGCGCACCTCCATGAGCGTGTGCAAGGTGGTGTCGAAGATTTTCAGGCTGTAATCGGCGACGGAATCGTCTTCGTGGATCGCAAACTGGCCGAAGCTCGCGCCGGCGGCCAGGCTCTGGGCCAGCTTGAGCTTCAAGTCCTGGAACCCGGAGCAACCGATGGCGCGGCAGAAGCGCACGATGGTCGGCTCGCTGATGCCCACGCTGTGGGCCAGGTCGGCCATGGAACTGTGCATCACGGCCGCAGGGTCAAGCAGCACGTGATCGGCAACCTTGAGTTCCGATTTGCGTAACAGGTGGCGCGACTGGGCGATATGTTGCAACAGGTTCAAAGGGCAGGACTCTTGTTATTGGCAGGGCCAGGGATGTAGCAAGCTTGTAGTTATACTACAAGAATTGCCGTTTTGCCCGCCCGATGCATCACTAAATCGCCCTGATGCCCTTTGAATCAGCGGGCAGCTGCCTTGTAGCCATATGGGCGTGCGGACTGTCTTCAGGGAAAATCTGCATTGTTGCGTAACAAATCTGCCAGCCCTTCGGCCTCCATCGGCCGACTGATCAGGTAGCCCTGCACCTCATCGCATCGTTCTGTACGCAGGAAATCCAGCTGCTGCTGATCTTCCACGCCTTCGGCCACCACCTTGAGCGCCAGACCGTGAGCCATCGCAATGATCGCTCGGGTAATGGCGGCGTCTTCCCGTCCCTGGCCGAGGCCGCGAATAAAGGTCTGGTCGATCTTTACGTAATCCACAGGGATACGCTTGAGGTAACTGAGGGATGAATAGCCGGTGCCAAAGTCGTCGATCGCCAGCTTCACGCCCAGGTCGCGCAGTTGCTGGAAGGTCGCAATGATGTGTTCAACACTGTCGAGCAACTGGCTCTCGGTCAGTTCCAGTTCGAGGTATTGCGGGTCCAGGCCGGTCTCTTCCAATACCTGGCGCACCAGGCTGACCAGCTTGCCCTGGCGCAACTGGTGCACCGAGAGATTCACCGACACGCGGATCGGTGGCAGCCCCTGGCGCTGCCACTCACAGGCCTGCCAGCACGCCTGGCGCAGCACGAATTCGCCCAGCGGTACGATCAGGCCCGTTTCTTCGGCCAGGCCGATAAAATCGCCTGGCGGCACCATGCCCCACTGCGGATGCTCCCAGCGGATCAGCGCTTCGGCAGCGTCAAGCTTGCCGGTGGCCAGGCACAGTTTCGGCTGGTAGAACACCGTGAGCTGACGCTCATCGATGGCTTTGCGCAGATGGTTTTCCAGCTGCAAACGCTCCAGGGTGCTGGCTTGCAGGCTGTCGGTGTAGAACTGGAAGTTATTGCCGCCCAGGTGCTTGGCGTGCTGCATGGCCATGTTCGATTGACTGACCAGCGCGGAAATTTCCCGCGCGTTATCCGGCAACAGGCTGATCCCCATCGACGCACTCACCACCAACTCATGCCCTTCTACCGTCACCGGTACCCGCAGCTTGGCCAGCAGCCGCGTGGCCACCCGTGCCAGGCTCGACAGGTTGCCGTAGGCGTCGAACAGCACGGCGAACTCATCGCCGGACAAACGCGCGATGGTATCGGCCTCGGGCAAGGCATTGATCAACCGACGGGCCATCTTTTGCAGCAACTGGTCGGCCACTTCATGGCCCAGGCTGTCATTGAGCAACTTGAAGCGGTCGAGGTTGATATGCAGCAACGCCAGGCTGCGCCCGCCTTGGCGTACACGCTGATGGGCCTCGCGCAGCCGTTCGCGGAACAGCGAGCGGTTGGCCAGGCCGGTCAACTCATCGTAGTGGGTGAGGTAGCGCATGCGCTCCTCGGATTCGCGCCGCGCTGACAGATCGGCGAAGAAGCCCACGATATGGCTGACCTTTCCCCGAACATCACGCACTACATTCAGTTGCAGCCACTGCGGGTACAACTCGCCGTTCTTGCGTGTTTCCACCAGCTCACCCTGCCAGGTGCCATGGCTGAGCAAGGCTTGGCGGATGACCGGGAAGTGGCGCCGGGCATCACGGCTGCTGGGCAGCTCCACGACGTTGCGGCCGAGCATATCGTCGATTTCAAACCCGGTGACACGGCTGAAAGCCTGGTTGACCGCGATCAGCGCGTAATCCGGGTCAAGGATCACGATGCCTTCGCTGGCCGCCTCGAATACGGTCGAGGCCAACCGCTGCTGCTCTTCCAGGGCCTTGCCGGCGCTGATGTCGCGGCGGGTGCCGAGCATTCGAATCACTCGCCCACTGGGTGCACGTTCCACGGCGCGACCGCGGTCTTCGATCCACACCCAGTGGCCATCCCCATGGCGCACGCGGTATTCCACCTGGTAATCCTCAGTGCGCCCCTTGAGGTGCTCCACCAGTGCCCGCTTGAGCAGCGGCAGGTCGTCGGGGTGCAGGCGCGGCTTGAGGTGGCCGAGCATGGCCGTGACGTACTCGGGCTCGAGGCCGAACAGCTCTTTGAGCTGGGTGTGGTGAACCTCATCGGTTTGCAGGTTCCAGTCCCACAGGCCCAGCTCACTGGCTTGCAGGGCCATGGCCAGGCGCGCCTCGCTTTTATTCAGGGCCAGGCTGGCGGCGTCCAGTTCCTGGCTGCGTTGCGCCACGCGGTCCTGCAGGCCGATTTGCGCATCCCGTAGCTCCTGCTCGACCTGACGCCGCTGCTCGACTTCGCGCACAAGATCCTGATTCAGTTGCTCGCTGCGCTGCTGTGCCTGCTGCAGATGCTCGATCAATGCCTGGTTCTGGAAGCGCCGCAACAGCCCACGCTGGATCAGGCGGTTGACCTGCCACGCTACCACGCTCAGGGAGGCCAGCAGGATCAGGCCGAGCACACCCCAGCCCTGTTGCTGCGGGGCGCCATTCCAGAACAGATAGGCAATGGCCGGCACCAGGCACGGCAAGGCAAAGGACAGGAACGCCGGCAGGCTCACGGCGTAGGCGACACTGGCTGACAGCGTCGCCGCCCCGATCAGGCCGAACACCCAGGCCTGTTGGATAAAGCTGTCCACCGGCACCAGGGCAATGGCCGCGGTGGCCAGGGTCAGGCCACTGACCGCCGAGCCGAGCATGAACATGCGCCGCCAGATCGGTTGGGCCTGGCGGCTGGGCATGGCCGAATCAAAGGCCGCCACCTGGATCACGCGCATGGCCACCAGGGCCAGCAGCCACACCAGCCAGACGCTGTCGAGCAGGTATTGCCTGGGGTTCCACAGCAGCCAGGCGCAGACCAGGCCGTTGACTAGCATTAATAAGGTGGGCAGCAACGAGCCCTGATAGAGCAGGCGTGTGCGCTCGACCGCCATCTCGGTAGCGTAATGTTTGCGGATAACCTGCGCGGGCGCCGCCGAGGGGCCGAGCAGGTCGGTGCTGAGAGTCATAGGCAGTGTTCTTATAATGGTGAGCCCGAAACGTCGACGGAGCATACACAAGCAAGCGCTTGGGCCAAACTGCTCCAGATCATAAAAGTCACCCTGTGAACAGCCGCAAACCTTGGGGCCAGACCCCTTGAGCGAGGCCCGGCGCGGGCTGTGGCCCATGACTTACCGGTCATCAGCCCTGCCAGAATGTTTGCCCGGCCGGGACCACGCGAGACGTTTTGCGTCGACCACCCGGCATTGGGATTTGCCCGAGCCCCCTTAGGCCCATAGAATGCGTCGATGCGCGATGATCTCTCTCTTTTGCTGAACTCCCTCAACGATGCCCAACGCCAGGCCGTAGCGGCCCCCGTTGGCCGTCAGTTGGTCCTGGCCGGTGCCGGCTCCGGTAAAACCCGAGTGCTGGTGCACCGTATCGCCTGGTTGATCCAGGTCGAGAACGCGTCCCCGCATTCGATCCTGTCGGTGACTTTCACCAACAAGGCCGCTGCCGAGATGCGCCACCGCATCGAGCAGTTGATGGGCATCAGCCCGGCCGGCATGTGGGTGGGCACCTTCCACGGCCTGGCGCACCGCCTGTTGCGGGCACACTGGCAGGAAGCGGGCCTGGCCCAGACCTTCCAGATCCTCGACAGCGATGACCAGCAACGCCTGGTCAAGCGCGTGATCCGCGAGCTGGGTCTCGACGAGCAGCGCTGGCCGGCGCGCCAGGCCCAGTGGTTTATCAACGGCCAGAAAGACGAAGGCCTGCGCCCGCAGCACATCCAGGCCAGCGGCGATTTGTTCCTGGCCACCATGCGCAGCATTTATGAAGCCTACGAGGCGGCCTGCGCCCGCGCTGGCGTCATCGACTTCTCCGAGCTGCTGCTGCGCGCCCTCGACCTGTGGCGCGACAATCCGGGTTTGCTGGCCCATTACCAGAAACGCTTCCGTCACATTCTGGTGGACGAGTTCCAGGACACCAACGCCGTGCAGTACGCCTGGTTGCGTCTGCTGGCCAAGGGCGGCGACAGCCTGATGGTGGTGGGCGACGACGACCAGTCGATCTACGGCTGGCGTGGCGCGAAAATCGAGAACATCTACCAGTATTCCGAGGACTTCCCGGACGCGGTCACCATCCGCCTGGAGCAGAACTACCGCTCCACCGCCGGCATCCTCAAGGCCGCCAACGCCTTGATCGCCAACAACACCGGGCGCCTGGGCAAAGAGCTGTGGACCGACGGCGGCGAAGGCGAGGCGATCAACCTGTATGCCGCGTTCAACGAGCACGATGAAGCGCGCTACGTGGTGGAAACCATCGAAAGCGCGCTGAAAACCGGGCTTGCCCGTAGCGATATTGCGATTCTGTACCGTTCCAACGCCCAATCGCGGGTGCTGGAAGAAGCCTTGCTGCGCGAGCGCATCCCGTACCGCATTTATGGCGGCCAACGCTTCTTCGAGCGTGCGGAAATCAAGAACGCCATGGCTTACCTGCGTTTGCTCGAAGGCCGTGGCAACGACGCGGCACTGGAGCGGGTGATCAATATCCCGGCCCGTGGCATCGGCGAGAAAACCGTCGAGGCGATTCGCGACCACGCGCGCCATGCCGATGTGTCGATGTGGGAGTCCATGCGCCTGCTCATCGCCAATAAAGGCCTGACCGGCCGTGCTGCCGGGGCACTGGGGGTGTTTGTCGAATTGATCGAGAACCTCGCGGCCAAGTGTTCGGAAATGCCCCTGCACCTGATGACCCAGACGGTGATCGAGCAATCCGGGCTGATTGCCTATCACGAAGCGGAAAAAGGCGAGAAAGGCCAGGCCCGGGTAGAAAACCTCGAGGAACTGGTCAGCGCCGCCCGCGCGTTCGAAAACACCGAGGAAGACGAAGAGCTGACCCCGCTCGCCGCCTTCCTCGGCCATGCATCCCTGGAAGCCGGCGACACCCAGGCCGATGAGCATGAAGACAGCATCCAGTTGATGACCTTGCACAGCGCCAAGGGCCTGGAGTTTCCGTATGTGTTCCTGGTGGGTATGGAAGAAGGCCTGTTCCCCCACAAGATGAGCCTGGAAGAGCCCGGCCGTCTTGAAGAGGAACGCCGCCTGGCCTATGTGGGCATCACCCGCGCAATGCAGAACCTGGTGATGACCTACGCCGAGACCCGACGCCTGTACGGTAGCGAGACCTACAACAAGGTGTCGCGCTTCGTACGTGAAGTGCCGAAGGGACTGATCCAGGAAGTGCGCCTGTCCAACAGCGTCAGCCGCCCGTTCGGCGGGGGCCAGCAGCAGAACTCCAGCAGCATGTTCGCCGGTTCCGAGATTCCGGAAACCCCATTCAGCCTGGGCCAGCAGGTCAGGCATGCGATCTTCGGCGAAGGCGTGATCCTCAACTTCGAAGGCGCCGGTGCCCAGGCTCGGGTACAGGTGAACTTCGCCGAAGGCAGCAAATGGCTGATGATGGGCTACGCGAAGCTCGAAGCGGTCTGAAACATTTGCCTACATGAAGGTTATTGGCCCGCCCTTGTTTTTAATGAGCGCGGGCCAATATCTGTAATACGTCCTACAGACCATTCTGTTTCGGTCTTACGCAAAAGCCCGAAACATTATGTCGCTAGCCACTGTCACTACACCTGTGCAACATGGCGCGCGTGCAATCCACAAATGGGAATTCCCTTTATGAAACGTTTTCTTAGCATCGCCATGGCGTTGTGCATCGGCCTGACGATGAGCCTCGACGCCAACGCCAAACGCTTCGGTGGCGGCAAAAGCTCGGGCGCGGCTCCGACTCACCAGACCAGCCAAATGGCTCCATCCGCCGGTGCCGGCGGTGCTGCCGCTACCGCAGGCGCAGCCGGTGCTGCCGGTGCTGCCGGTGCTGCCGGTGCTGCCGGCGCCGCTGCCAAGGCCGGCGGTGCTTCGCGCTGGTTGGGCCCGCTGGCCGGTATCGCGGCCGGTGGCCTGCTCGCTTCCATGTTCATGGGCGGCGGCTTCCAGGGCATGCAGATCTTCGACATCCTGATCATGGCGGTCATCGCCTTCCTGGTCTTCCGTTTCATCGCCGCCCGTCGCCGCAAGCAGCAGGAGCACATGGCTCCGGCCGGCGCGCCGATGCAGCGTGAAGTGTTCGAGCAGAAGCCAGCCATGGGTTCGATCTTCGGTGGTTCGGCAGCGCCTGCCGCAGCCCGCCCGGTGATCAACGCACCGGCGTGGTTCAACGAAGAGCGTTTCGTCGAAGCGGCCCGCAGCCACTTCCAGTCCCTGCAGCAGCACTGGGACGCCAACGAAATGGACAAGATCTCCGAGTTCGTGACCCCGCAACTGCTGGAGTTCCTCAAGCGCGAACGCGCCGACCTGGGCGACGGCTTCCAGTCGACCTATATCGACGACCTGCACGTGCAACTGGAAGGTGTGGATGATCGCGCCGACAAGACCATCGCAACATTGACCTTCAGTGGCGTGTCGAAGACTTCGCGTTTCGACCAGGGTGAAGCGTTCAGCGAAAGCTGGAACATGGAACGTGCCCAAGGCGACAACCAGCCATGGCTGGTCGCCGGTATCCGCCAGAACGGCTGATACCCACGCGCTTGAGCAAGCCGTAACAAAACCCCGGACCTGTCCGGGGTTTTCTATTTCACGGTTGCACTTATGGCGAGCTACTGTATAAAACGCCCCTATAAACCGCGCCATCAGCAAGAGGATCCCGGCCGTGGAAGAAATCATCGAACAATTGCGTGAAGCCAATGAACCGGTCCCGGTTCCTCTGGAGTTGCCTGACGAAGATCAACTGGTGGAAATCGAGGAACAGCTGTTCATCGACATCCCGTTTGTCTTTCGTGAATTCCTGCTGACCGTCAGCGATGTGGTGTACGGCAGCCTGGAGCCGGTGACCGTCACCGACCCGCAATCCCACACCTACCTGCCGGACGTGGCTGCCAACGCCTGGGATGCCGGTGTTGACCGCAGCATGATCCCGATCTGCCAGGACGGTGACGATTACTACTGCGTCGAAGAAGACGGCACCGTGGTGCTGTGGTCCGGCGAAGAAGAACTCGTCACCGAAGAGACCTGGGAATCGGTGTGGCACTGGGCGCGGGACGTCTGGCTGGAAAGCTGACACCTGACCCCCGTGGCGAACGGGCTTGCGGTGGTGAGCGGGCTTGTCCCGCGCCGGGCCGCGTAGCGGCCCCCACTAGTGCTCCGGCGTATCCTTATGGTTATCCAGCGTCTCCAGCAAGGCGACCTGCATCCGCGTATGCACACGGATGAACCATCGCCAGAGCACGGCCGCCACCGCCGCTGTGACCACGGCAATCAGCACCAGCAACTTGTTGGTCGGCAGAATACTGGCCGACAAGGCTGCCAATAGCACAAAGATCACCAGCAGCGACAAAATCGGGATCAGCTCCGCGATCACCCGTCGCACACGCTGGGTATGTCGCCCGGCCATTTCCGGCTTCACACTCATCTCCGCCAGCAACATCGACAGCGCCTTGAGCTTGCGGTACGCCGCAATCAGGAACGGCAGCGACAACAGCAAGGCCCCACCCCAGATCAACGCCTTCTGCCAGCTTGGATCACTGATCCAACCTTCCAGATACCCACCAATGCGCACCGCGAAAAAGCTTCCAGCGAAGAAAATCGCGATCACCAGCGCCAGGTTCACGCCCACCTGCAGGATGATCTTGCGGATCATCGACGCCAGCATGGCGCCCTCGCCTTGCGGCTGAATACTGCGCAACCATTCGCCGTACATGCCGAATACCCGGCTCAGGCGCTTGGGCATCACGGCGGCGATCTTCAATGACAAAGGGTCGGCGCCGCGAATCAGGTACGGCGTGAGCAGCGTAGTAATCGCCGAAACGGCCACCGCCACCGGATACAGGAAGTCGCTGGTTACCTGCAAGGTCATGCCCAGCGCGGCGATAATGAAGGAAAACTCGCCAATTTGTGACAGCCCCATGCCTACGCGCAGTGAGGTACGGCCGTCATTGCCGGCGATAAAGGCGCCCAGGCCGCAGGACAGCATCTTGCCCAGCACCACAGCCACGGTGATCACCGCGATCGGCCAGGCGTATTGCAGGAGGATCTGTGGGTCGATCATCAAGCCGATCGCCACAAAGAAAATCGCGCTGAACATGTCGCGAACCGGCTCGATCAGGCGCTCGATCTTAACCAATTGCCGGGACTCGGCCATGATCGCACCGATCAGAAACGCCCCCAGCACCATGCTGTACTCCAGTTTGACCACCAGCAGGCAGAAACCGAAACACAGGCCCAGCACGGTGATCAGCAGCATTTCGTTGCTTTCGAACTTGGCCACGTAGGCCAGCAGGCGCGGCACCAGCAAAATACCGATGACCAACGCGACGATCATGAACAGCGAGAGCTTGCCGACCGTGGAGAACACCTCGCCGGAACTCACCGTACCGCTGACGGCGATGCTCGAGAGCAAGGCGATGATGCCGATGCCGAGGATGTCTTCCACAATCAGCACGCCAAAAATAAGTTGGGCGAAGCGCTGGTTTTTCATCTTCAGGTCATTGAGTGCCTTCACGATGATGGTGGTGGAGGAAATCGCCAGGATCGCGCCGAGGAACAGCGAGTCCATGGTGTTCCAGTCGAACCAGCGGCCAATCTCGTAGCCGATCCAGATCATCAGGATGATTTCCAGGAAGGCTGCGATAAACGCCGTGGCCCCCACCTTGAACAGCTTGCGCAGGCTGAACTCCAGGCCCAGGCAGAACATCAGGAAGATCACCCCCAGCTCGGCGAGGGTCTTGATGGTGTCTTCGTCGTGGATCAGGCCGAACGGCGGGGTGTGCGGGCCAATGATGAAGCCGGCGACGATGTACCCCAGCACTACGGGTTGCTTGAGGCGGTGAAACAGGACGGTGACCACCCCTGCCACCAGCATGATCACGGCCAAGTCCTGGATAAAGCTGATGGCGTGCATGGCGAGGGGCTCCTTGAGGGTACTGGCGCTTTTCCCACTTCCGCACGCGCCTTTGAAAAATCGCAAAGTGCGGAAGGAAAAGTCTGCCTTGATCGTAAGAAATGCCCTGAGATGGGCTTTTGAAGGTTAACACCGCGACTTCCGCCGGAAAGCCGGTGCAATATATGGAAACAGATCGGTGAACGCGTGACGGCAAGCCGCCCACCGGCGTCCCGTAAGGGATGGCGCTGCAAAGATCCCAGCACCCGCAGAGGTGCCCCCCAACCAATGCCTACAACCCGTGAGTGTGCTATGGAACCCGGAAACGCCCAGCTGTCGATGACGGTATTGATGACCCCTGACATGGCCAACTTCTCAGGCAATGTCCACGGCGGCACCTTGCTCAAGTACCTCGACGAAGTGGCCTACGCCTGTGCGAGCCGTTATGCCGGTCGCTATGTGGTGACGCTGTCGGTGGATCAGGTGATTTTTCGCGAGCCGATCCATGTCGGCGAGCTGGTGACATTCCTTGCATCGGTCAACTACACCGGCAATACGTCGATGGAAGTGGGCATCAAGGTGGTGACCGAGAACATCCGCGAGCGCTCGGTGCGTCATACCAACAGCTGCTTCTTCACCATGGTGGCCGTGGACGACCAGCGCAAACCCGCTGCCGTGCCACCGCTGCAACCCCATAACAGTGAAGACAAGCGCCGGTTCGTGCAGGCCCAGCAGCGCCGGCAGATCCGCCAGGAACTCGAGAAGCGCTACCAGGAAATCAAGGCTGACGCGCTGTAAGTCCAACCAAAAATGGGGGAGGTTTGCCCCCCTCCCACATTGGGTTCTGTGTACTTACAGGCTGATCGGCGTCGCCTCGAAACGTACGCGAGGATGGGCGATGCGGTCCTGGGCGCGGACCAGTTCCAGCTCGTAACTGGCGCAGGCCTGGGTTTCCAGCAGTACTTCGTGCACCGCCGCGGCCGTGAACTCAAAAGCCGCCAACAGACTGTCGCCCAGCAACACCCGCGCCAGGAACAGCCCCGACGTCAGGTCGCCCACGCCCACCGGCTGGCGCGGGAACGCCAGCAGCGGCCGACGCAGGTGCCAGCTGCCCTCAGCGGTTACCAGCAGCATCTCGAAACCATCCGGCAACTTGCCCGGGTAATCCAGGTGCTTGACCAGCACCGCCTTCGGGCCACGGGCCAGCAATGCCTTGGCCATGCCCAGGCAGTCGAACAGCGATTGCGGCTTGCGCCCGGCAAAGCTGTCCAGTTCCAGTTGGTTGGGGCACAGGAAGTCGGCCATGGCCGCCGCTTCATCCAGCAGGAAATCGCTGACGTCCTGCGGCACGATGCAGCCCTTTTCCGGATGGCCCATCACCGGGTCGCACAGGTACAGGGCCTTGGGGTTGATGGCCTTGATGCGCGCCACACCGGTAAGAATCGCGCGGCCCTGATCCGCACTGCCCAGGTAGCCAGACAGGATCGCATCGCAGTTGCCCAGCTCGCCGATGGCGGCAATGCCTTCCACCAACGCAGGAATCTGCTGCGGCGCCAGCACTTCGCCCGCCCACTGACCATACTGGGTATGGTTGGAGAACTGCACCGTGTTCAGCGGCCAGACGTTCACCCCGACCCGCTGCATGGGGAACACGGCGGCGCTGTTTCCGGCGTGGCCAAAGACCACATGAGACTGGATCGCAAGCAGATGAGGTGTGCGTTTCATGCAGGAGATTTCCGTAAAGCCATTGAAATTCTGGCCGCGCAGTATGCGACTAAACGCAGCCTGTACGACAGACCGACGACACAGTTAAGCTGCTCTCACTTTGTTGGAGTTTTTCGCATGCTGACCCTGGGAAACATCTTCGTGTTGATGCTGCTGGCGACCGGCGCCGCCTGGGTATGGCACAACCACGGCCTGCGAGAGCGGGCGTTGGCGCGGGTCAAGCAGCATTGCGCCAAGCTCGATATCGAATTGCTCGACGGCGCCGTGGCGTTGAAGCGCATCGGTTTTGTGAGGGATGCCAACGGTCGGCGACGTCTGGCGCGTATCTACAATTTCGAGTTCACCGTCACGGGCGAGACCCGTCACAGCGGAACCATCACGCAATTCGGCGCCCACAGCGCGCAGATCGAACTGGCGCCCTACCCGTTCGAGGTCAAGGAAGCACTGCCCAGCGCCAATGTGATCGAGCTGAGCCAATGGCGCCAGGACCACGCCACCAAGAACCGTCAGTAACGGCAGGCGGCCAGTGCAGCCTGCAACGCGGCTACGTCCTGGGGTGCACTGAAGATCAATTCGATACGTGAGTCGCGACGCCATTCGCTGGGTTGCCAGGTCAGCGGGCTGTTATCCACCGCGTTGGCCGAGATCCATCCATCACGGCTGTGGATAACCAGTTTGGCGCGGCGCCACTCAAGGGATGTCAGCCACAGGTGCAGACGCTCGGAATCGAATTGCTGGCTCGGGTGCCAACGCCAACCGATGCTCCAACCGCCCTCCTGGGCCTGGCTCAGGCAGATCGGCACTGCTGGATCGCTCCAGACAGCCGGCAATTGAGCCAGCCCCTTGGGCAGCACGAAGTTATCCACAGCTGCTTCAGCCTGCGCATTCAAGCCTGGCAGTTTGCCGAGAGGCACGTGCGCCTGGCGCGTCCAATAAATATCGCGGTCGGGTAGCTGTCGTTCGACGGCCTCGCGTTGCGCAGCATCCAACCCCTCATCCTTGTTCAACACCAACAGCCCGGCACTGGCCAGCGCTTCCTGCTGCGCTGGCGGCAAGGGTTTGCCCGCTGCCAGCGCCTGGGCATCCAGTACCAACACACAGGGCTGAACCGCCAGCACCTGCTGCCACGGCGCTTCGCGCAACTGCTTGAGCAACTGTGCAGGATGGCCCAGGCCCGAGGGTTCGATAAACAACCGATCCGGCTTGGCCTTACGCAGCAACCGGCCCAGGCCGACCTGGAACGGTGCGCCATTCACACAACAAAGGCAGCCACCGGCGACTTCACCCAGGGCAATGCCATCGTCACCCAGGCTCAGCAATGCCGCGTCCAGGCCGATCTGGCCGAACTCGTTGATCAACACCGCCCAGCGCTCGTTGGCCGGGCGTTGGGCAAGCAGGTGCTTGATCAGGCTGGTCTTGCCGGCGCCCAAGGGCCCGGCAATCACGTGGGTGGGAATGTTCTGCAGCATGGGTGCCATCTTTCGGACCGTGTAGAGGGTTTGATCCTACGCGGTTACGCGAGCCAATCCAGCGTCAGAATCAATCGGCGCTCATCCGCTTTCAGCGCGGGGGAGCGATGGATCAGGCCGTGATCTTCGTTGCCATGCCATTTGCTGCCTTTGAGCAGGGCCACTTCACCGCACTGGATCTGTTCGATGCGCTCACTCGGTTCGGCGTCCGGTTGGCTGAGCTTGCGGCGGTCCATCACCCCTTCGCGCAACCACTGGCTGCCGATGCCGGCATAGGTGGTGATCAGCCGTACCGGCACATGGTCAACGTGAAAACGCGGGCACATGGCTTTATCCAGCAGCCGCAGGCGCACACCGATGCGCTTGGCGCCGAGCAGGCACGCAAAGGCGCTGACCAGCCACGACACATCGGCGACAAAACCTTCGTAGCCTTCAAGATTGCGGCAACTGGATGCCAGACCGCACAGGTTCGGCTCGGCGTCTTCGTTGTTGAGTTCGATCACCAAGGACTCGGCCAACGGCTCATTGAGCGCCACCAGCAAGGCGCCGAACTCGGCAATATGCAACGGCAATTGGCGCTGCCACAGCGCCAGGTTCACTCCGTCTTCGAGAATATCGGACAGCGCCAGCGGGGTTTCACCACAGGTCTGGCGAACCACCGGGCGCAAGGGGATAAGCGGTGCCAGCATCAGGCGGCCTCTTCATACCAGGGACCAAACGGATCAGCCAGCAGGCGCCAACCTTCGACACCCAGGGCCAGTTCTTCATCGGTGAGCAAGCACGCGTCCAACTCGGCACGCATCCGCGCGAAGTCGATGTTTTGTCCGATAAACACCAGTTCCTGACGGCAGTCGCCGGTACTGAGCTGCCAGTTGCCCATGATGGCGGCGACGCTTTCTTCGTCCTGGGGCCATTGGCTTTTTGGCACAAAGCGCCACCAGCGTCCGGCAAAGCCATGGCGCATCAAGCCACCGGCCTGGGACCAGCTGCCCGCATCCTGGTGCTTGCTGGCCAGCCAGAAAAAGCCCTTGGAACGCAGCAATTTGCCGTTGACCCAAGGCCGGTCGATAAAGTCGAAGAAGCGTTGCGGGTGGAAGGGCCGACGTGCGCGGTAGGCCGTGGAGGCGATGCCGTACTCTTCGGTTTCCGGTACATGTTCACCCCGCAACTCCTGCAACCAGCCCGGCGCCTGCGCGGCACGTTCGAAGTCGAAGCGGCCGGTGTTGAGGATCTTGTGCAGCGGCACCTCGCCCATGACCATCGGGATGATTTCCGCCTGGGCGTTGAGACGTTCAAGGATCGCCATCAGTTCCTCGCGCTCATGGCTGCTGATCAGGTCGATCTTGCTGATCAGGATCACATCGGCGAATTCGATCTGCTCGATCAACAGGTCGGTGATCGAGCGTTCGTCTTCCTCACCGAGGGTTTCGCCCCGTGAGGCTAGGCTTTCGGCAGCCTGGTAGTCGATCAGGAAGTTCATGCCGTCGACCACGGTGACCATGGTGTCCAGGCGCGCGATGTCGGCCAGGCTTTGCTCGTTTTCATCACGGAAGGTGAAGGTTTCAGCCACCGGCAACGGCTCGGAGATACCGGTGGATTCGATCAGCAGGTAATCGAAGCGACCTTCCTTGGCGAGTTTTCCGACTTCTTCGAGCAAGTCTTCACGCAAGGTGCAGCAGATACAGCCGTTGCTCATCTCCACCAGTTTTTCTTCGGAACGGTTGAGGGTAACGTCGCGCTGCACCTCGCTGCCGTCGATGTTGATTTCGCTCATGTCGTTGACGATCACCGCCACGCGCAGGTTTTCGCGGTTGCGCAGGACGTAGTTGAGCAGCGTGCTTTTACCGGCGCCGAGAAAGCCGGACAACACGGTAACGGGGAGACGATTGGGCATCAGGTAATCCTCATCAGGGTTGGCCGGTCAAATCGCCCGTTTATGGCGTTCGCGCAGCTCTTGACGTTCTTTGGCTTCGATACACAGGGTGGCGGTGGGACGCAGCAGCAGGCGTTGCAGGCCGATGGGCTCACCGGTTTCGCGGCACCAGCCGTATTCGCCGCGGGCGAGCAGTTCGAGGGCGTCGTCGATTTTGTCGAGCAGCTTCTTTTCCCGCTCCAGCAAGCGCAGTTGCCACTGGCGCTGTTCTTCGGCGCTGCCCACATCGGCCGGGTCGCTGTTGGGCTCCTGCTCGCGCAGCACCAGGAATTCGCCCTCGATGCGCGCTTGAAGTTCATGGCGCTGAGTCAGCAGCAGTTCGCGGAAAAAGCCCTGCTGGGCTTCATTCATGTAGTCGGCGGGCGGTTGGGCCAGCAGGTCTTGTTCGGTCATGGGGAGCGGTTCACGGGTCAGGCTGTGCATTTATGTTATAGTATAACAATACAAATAAGCCAATCCCCCTTGCTCATTACGATGAAGGGCGCAATGCTTGAACACTTCCCAGCCCCGAGCCCCCCTATGAAATACCTGGTGTGCGCCCTGTTACTGGCAGTCGCAGGGCCTGCCTGTGCCCAAGCGCCAAGCTTGCTGGCCACGTGCACGCGCAGCGCCAACCTGTTGGCCTGTGTGGACCCCCTGGGCAATGCCTACAGCGTGGCAACGGTGGGCACCACCACGTATTTGCGTGGTTTCGAGGTGATCGGGAAACGTTATTGGGCACAAACCAACAGCCGCTACGGGCAACTGACGTTCTTTACCGGCCTGGCGTCGGATGGAGAGGCATGGGTTGGCTACACGCGGCGGGTGGGCTGGACCACGATCAACCGGTTTTCCAGCTCCGGGGGTGCCACTGCCAAATTCACGTGCAGCCGAATTACCGGCTGTTAGGCCTGGGCATTCTTCTGTTCCTGAACCCAGGCCATATAGCTGTTCATCGGCGGGTTCTTCTGGAAGTAATTTTTCAGGCCTTCGAACAAGCCATCCGCAACCGCTTGTTGATGACGCGCCGTCACCAGGCGCTGGGCGTCCTGGGCATTGGAGATAAAGCCGGTCTCCACCAGGATCGACGGCACGTCCGGTGACTTGAGCACCGCGAACCCCGCCTGTTCCACACGCTTCTGATGCAGGCTGGTGATGCTTTGCAGACTCCCCAGCACCGAGCTGCCCAGTTGCAGGCTGGAGGCGATGGTGGCGTTCATCGACATATCAAGAATCACCCCGGCCAGCATCGGGTCCTTATCCTTGAGGTTGAGCAAGGTGGTGGCGCCCAGCAAATCCGCGCCGTTTTCACGCTGGGCCATAAAGCGCGCCGTGGCCGAGGTCGCGCCGCCCTCCGACAGCGCATACACCGAGGCGCCCGAGGCCGTGAGCCGTGGCGCGGCATCGGCATGCACCGAGATGAACATATCGGCCTTGTGCTGACGGGCGATGTCCACACGCTTGCGCAGCGGCACAAAGAAGTCGTCGTTACGTACCAGTTTCACGTCAAAACCCTTTTCGCGCTTCAAGCGCTTGGCCAGCAGTTGGGCGATAGACAGCACCACGTCTTTTTCGCGCTGGCCCTTGGACCCGACAGCGCCGGGGTCTTTGCCGCCGTGGCCGGGGTCGACCACCACGATAATGTCGCGCTTGGGGTGCGCCTTGTTCACCGCGGCCACCAAGGGCACCGCCTCAGCCGCGATTTGACGCGGTGCACGGGTGGCGCTGGTCAGGTCCAGCACCAGGCGATGCCCCTGCCCGTCCTGAGGCGGCAATACAAAGCTGTTGAGCTGCATCGGCGCGGCAAGGTCGAGCACGATGCGCGTATCCGCCTTGCCGAAATGCCCCGAGCGAATCGAGGTGATCCCGCTGTTCTTCAGCTCAAGTTGAGAAAAGTCACCACTGAGACCCGCGCCGCTCAGGTCGATGATCACGCGTTCCGGAGCAGTCAGGGAGAAGGTCTTGTATTGCACTGGGCCGCTAAGGTCGAACACCAGGCGCAGCTTGTCGTCCGAACGCCACAGGCGTGCATTGCGGATCTGGGTCGCGTGGGCGGCGAACGGCAAAGCAAATAAAGGGCTGGCCAGGAGCAGGTTGAGGAGCTGACGTCTGTGCATGACAAATACCGCAAATGGAGGAGCGTCCGTACTCCACATGAGTGAAAAAAGGCCGGGGCAGAAAATTCATCGTCGACTCTATTGTTATACTATAACATGTCGAATTATTTCCAACGATGGACCTGCTTATGAATGCGCTGACTCTGCCGGATATTGCCGCGCAGGCTTCACGCCAAGCCTTGCCACTCGACTGGGTGGGCATGTGCGGCATCGCCCTGCCGATCCTCATTGACGGCCAACGCCTGAGCGCCAGCGCCGATGCCGGCGTCAGCCTGGACGATGGCGCCGCCCGTGGCATTCATATGTCACGCCTGTACCTGGCACTGGAGATGCTCGAACAGCAGCCCGTTACGCCTGCACTTCTGCGCAATGTACTGCAGCGGTTTCTCGACAGTCATGAAGATTTATCTAAGAACGCCTACCTGCGTCTGCACACGAATTTACTGCTGAAACGCCCAGCACTGGTCAGCCCATTGGCCGGCTGGAAGGGCTACCCGGTGAGCATCGAAGCGCGCCTGGAAAACCAGATGTTCCACGTGGAACTAAAAATTGACGTTACCTATTCTTCAACCTGCCCCTGTTCCGCCGCCCTCGCCAGGCAATTGATTCAGCAGCAATTTCTCCAAGACTTCGGTAACACGCCGTTGCAGCATGAAGACGTGCTGTCCTGGCTCGGCAGCGCCAACGGTATCGTCGCCACGCCCCACAGCCAGCGCAGCAGCGCGCAGTTGCACGTGCACCTGCAAGGCGAGCATCTGGCGCTGACCGAGCTGATCAACGCTGCCGAAGCCGCCCTCGGCACCGCCGTACAAACCGCCGTAAAACGCGCGGACGAACAAGCCTTCGCCCTGGCCAACGGGCAGAACCTGATGTTCTGCGAAGACGCCGCCCGCCGCCTTAACCTCGCCTTGAAACGCTCGGATGCGGTCAAAGCCTTCCACCTCAAAGTGATCCACGCCGAAAGCCTGCACGCGCACGATGCCGTGGCTGAAAGCCGCTGGACGAGAAACCCTGCATGATCACCTGCACCGCTTTACGCTGGGGCGCCCCTGGCCAACCGCTCACTCCCGCCGTGGATTTCACCCTGGAAAAAGGCAGCCTCACCGGCGTGATCGGCCCCAACGGCTGCGGCAAAAGCAGCCTGCTCAAAGTCATCGCCGGCTTGCAAAAACCGTTGGCGGGCAAAGTGACCGTGGATGTTCCACGCCGAGGTGGCCTGTCGTTCCTGCCGCAGCAACAGCACCTTGACCGCCAGTTCCCCATCAGCCTGCAAGAACTGGTCGCCGCCGGCTTCTGGGGCACGCGCCTCACCCCGCAGCAAAGAAGCGAGCGCCTGCAAAAAGTGTTGGAAGACTGGTGCCTCAGTGGCCTGGAACAGCGCCCGCTGATGGCGTTGTCAGGCGGCCAACTACAACGCGCATTGCTCGCTCGCATGAGCCTTGCCGAGTCGCCAGTGTTACTGCTTGACGAGCCCCATGCCGCTCTGGACGAAGAAGGCCAGGCGCTGTGCTGGAGCCATATCCACGCCTGGCACGCCGAAGGCCGGACATTGGTGGTGGTGTGCCATGACCTGGCTTCCGTACGCCAACACACCCAACAAGTGGTGCAGATCAAAAGCAGCGGCTGCGTGTTCGGTTCCAGCAAAGAGTTGATCCGCCCGCAGCCGCACATGCAGGTGGCCTGATGCACTTCGCCGCCCACCTGTGGATGCCTTTCCTCGACTTCGTCTTCATGCGTCGCGCCCTGATCGGCGGGCTGGTGCTCGCCTGCAGCACCGCTCCGCTCGGCGTATTTCTGATCCTGCGCCGCATGAGCCTGATCGGTGACGCCGTCGCCCACGGCATATTGCCCGGCGCCGCACTGGGCTTCTGGTTCGCGGGCTTGAGCCTCCCCGCGCTGACCATCGGCGGCCTGGGCGCTGGCCTGGGCATGGCCGGCCTGTCGGCGTGGATCACCCGCCGCACCGGCCTGCGCGAAGATGCCAGCCTGGCGGCTATCTACCCCATCTCCCTCGCCGCCGGCGTGTTGATCCTGGGTCTGGCCGGCAAGCGCCTGGACCTGCTGCACCTGCTGTTCGGCTCGGCCCTGGCCGTCGACGAAACCACCCTGACCGGCATGCTCTGGGTTTCCGGGTTCAGCCTGATCGCCATGGCGCTGATCTACAAACCGCTGCTGCTGGACACCCTCGACCCGCTGTTCCTGCAAACCGTCAGCCGCCTTGGCCCCCTGGCCCACGGCTTGTTCCTGACCCTGGTGGTCCTGAACCTGGTGATTGGCTTCCAGGCCATCGGCGCCTTGATGGTGGTGGGTTTGATGATGCTGCCGGCCATCGCTTCACGCTTCTGGAGCCGGCGCCTGCCGGTGTTGATCGCGGTATCGGCGGTGCTGGGATGCCTGTCGGTGTGGTTGGGTTTATTGCTGTCGTTCTACTTCTCGCTGCCCAGCGGCCCGGCGATTGTGCTGGTGGCTGGCGGTGGGTACCTGCTGTCCGTGGTCTTCGGTCCGGTGCACGGCTTGCTGCGCCGCCCGCCTTTGCTTACATCCCAATGAGGTGTTTCCCGATGCGCGCTCTACTCGTGCTGTTCAGTCTGCTGCTGCCGTTGTCGATGGCCCAGGCCGCCGACAAACTCCAGGTGGTTACCAGCTTCAGTATTCTCGATGACATCACCCACCAGATCGGTGGCGACCACATCCAGATCAGCAACATGGTCGGCCCCGACGCCGATGCCCATACCTACGAACCCACCCCTGACGACGCCAAGGCGCTGCTCAAGGCCAAGCTGATCATCAAGAACGGCCTGGGCTTCGAGCCGTGGCTGGACCGCCTGGTGACCAGCACCGAAACCAAGGCCACGGTGGTCACCGCCAGCAAAGGCGTGATTTCCCACACCATGGAGGAAGACGGCGAAACCATCCCCGACCCGCACGCCTGGCACAACCTGGCCAACGCCGAAATCTATGTGAACAACATCACCAAGGCGCTGGTGGCTGCCGACCCGGCCAACAAGGCCGACTACCTGCGCAACAGCCAGGCCTACCTGAAAGAAATCTACCGCCTGCTGGCCGAAGCCAAGACCAAGTTCGGCGCGCTGCCGCCGGGTAACCGTCGCATCGTTACCTCCCATGACGCCTTCGGCTACCTGGGCCAGGCCTATGGCATCCAGTTCCTCGCGCCGCAAGGCCTGTCCACCGAACGTGAACCGTCGGCCGCCGAAGTCGCAGCGCTGATCACCCAGATTCGCAAGGACAAGGTCAAGGCCGTATTCATGGAAAACATCAAGGACTCGCGCCTGCTCAAACAGATCGCCGATGAAAGCGGCGCGCAGATTGGCGGCACGCTGTACTCCGACGCCCTGGCCGCAGAAGGGCCGGCGAGTTCCTTCACCGGGCTGTTCGAGTACAACCTCAACACCCTGTGCGCAGCATTGAGCAAGCCATGACCCTGAGCATGCTCGAACTGGAAGGGGCTGCCGTCGGCAGCCGCTTTCCACTCGCCGCCGTGCTCGACGCCCTGCCGTGGAACAGCGACGGCCTGATCGCCGCCATCGCCCAGCAACACGGCAGCGGCGAAGTGCTGATGCTGGCCTGGATGAACCGCCAGGCCCTCAACGAAACACTGGCTACCGGGCAGGTCTGCTATTGGTCGCGCTCGCGTCGACAGCTGTGGCGCAAAGGCGAAAGCTCCGGCCACTGGCAACAGTTGGTGGAAGCGCGCCTGGATTGTGACGGCGACGCGGTACTGCTGATCGTCGACCAGCAAGGCCCGGCCTGCCACACCGGCCGCCCCACCTGTTTCTACAACGCCATCGACGGCGCCTACGTTCACATCATGACGGAGCCAGTTGCATGATCCGCAAGAACCCTTCCGGCGATCTGCCGGTGATTGCCGAATCGGCCTACGTCGACAAGACCGCGATCATCTGCGGCAAAGTCATCATCGGCGAGAACGTGTTTGTCGGCCCCTACGCCGTGATCCGCGCCGACGAAGTCGACGCCGGCGGCGCCATGGACCCGATCACCATCGGCGCCAATTCCAACATCCAGGACGGCGTGGTCATCCACTCCAAGTCCGGCGCCGCCGTGACCATCGGCGAATTCACATCCATCGCCCACCGCTCCATCGTCCACGGCCCCTGCACCGTCGGCGACCGGGTGTTTATCGGTTTCAACAGCGTGCTGTTCAACTGCGCCGTCGGCGATGGCTGCGTGGTACGCCACAACTCGGTGGTCGACGGCCGTGATTTGCCCGCCGCCTTCTACGTACCCTCCACCACCCGCATCGGGCCGAATACCGACCTGTCGCAATTCCCGCCGGTGAGTGTCAGCGCCTCGGAGTTTTCCGAAGACGTGGCACGTACCAACGTCGACCTGGTGCGCGGTTACAAAGCCCTGCAAAACGAGTTCTGAGCCATGAGCCGCCTGCTGATCCGCAACGCCCGCCTGGTGAACGAAGGCGAGGAATTCGACGCCGACGTGCTGGTCGCCCATGGCCGTATCGAAAAGATCGCCAGCAGCATCGGCGGGAACGCCGCGCCCGTGTCCATCGACGCCCAAGGCCAGTGGCTGCTGCCGGGCATGATTGACGACCAGGTGCACTTTCGCGACCCCGGCGCGCCGGACAAGGGCAGCTTCTACAGCGAGTCCCGCGCAGCGGTAGCCGGCGGCATCACCAGCGTCATGGACATGCCCAACACCAACCCGGCCACGCTGAACCTGGAAGCCCTGGCCGATAAAAAGCGCCGCGCGGCCCTGCACTCGGTGGCCAACTACGGCTTTCACTTCGGGGTCAGCAACGACAACCTCGACACCGTCGCCGCCCTCGACCCGCGCGAAGTGGCCGGGGTCAAAGTGTTCATGGGCGCCTCCACCGGCAATATGCTGGTGGACGACCCACGGATCCTGGAACGGCTGTTTGCCGAAGTGCCGACCATTCTGCTGGCCCACTGCGAACACACGCCGAGCATCCAAGCCAACGAGCAGCGCATGCGTGAGCGCTTTGGTGACAGGATCCCCGCCGTCGCCCACCCGCTGATCCGCGATGCCGAAGCATGCTATCGCTCATCCTCCTTCGCGGTGGAACTGGCCAAGCGTCACGGCACGCGCCTGCATGTACTGCACCTGACCAGCGCCCGCGAGTTGGTATTGTTCGAAGACAAACCCCTGGCGCAAAAACGCATTACTGCTGAAGTCTGCGTGCACCACCTGCTGTTCGATGACCGTGACTATCACCGCCTCGGCCACCAGATCAAATGCAACCCGGCGATCAAGACCCGCGCCGACCGCGACGCCCTGCGCCTGGCCTTGCTGAGTGATCGTCTGGATGTAATAGGTACTGACCATGCGCCGCATACCTGGGCGCAAAAACAGTTGGAGTATCGTGAAGCGCCCGCGGGTCTGCCCCTGGTGCAACACGCGCTGCCAGCGTTGTTGGAATTGGTCGCCGATGGGCTGCTGCCCCTGACCACCCTGGTGGCCAAGACCAGCCACCGTGTCGCCGACCTGTTTGCCATCCCGGACCGGGGTTACCTGCGCGAAGGGTATTGGGCCGACCTGGTGCTGATCAAACCGGAGCCCGAAGGAAAACCGGTCAGGGACGAGCCGATTCTTGCCCGCTGCGGCTGGACGCCGTTCGCCGAACGCAGCTTTCGCCACAGCGTGAGCACCACCCTGGTCTCCGGCCACCTGGCCTGGCACAACGGCCAGGTGGTCGATAGCTGCCAGGGTTTACCGCTGTACTTTCTGCGTTAAGCGCGAGGCTTGACCGTGCCGCAATCGGTGCCCAGCCATTGGGCGTGGGTATCCAGGCTGCCCTTCTGTTGAACGCCGGTGGCATTGAAGGTGCCGTTGACGGTGGTGGTGAATTCTTTCTGGCTCTGGAAGGTAGCGACGCCGGTGCCCTGGGCTTTCGGGCAACTGAAACGGAATTTCCACTGGTTACCGGTCTTGTCGGTCACTTCCTGTTTGCAGCCCGATTGCGGGTCGGTCAGGGGGATCGAATCAGAGGCGACTTGTGCCGGGGTGAGGCACACCTGCACGCCTTTGCCGGCCATGGTGATGCCTTGTTTTTCCAGCATGGCGCGCTGTTCGGGGGTCATCTGTTGCTTGAGCTGGCCGAGGATCAGCGACAGGTCCGGCAGGTCCTGGTTATCGACTTTCATATTGCTGGTGGTCAATTCCCACAAGCCCGGCGCCAGCATCTGCGCCTGCGCTGCCACCGGCAACGACAAACCAACAACCATGGCCAAACCAAGCAGACGAGCATTCATCGGGTAACTCCTGGGCAATTGTGGGCGTTAGACGCCGCAAAAGTGCCAGTGTTGCACGGCAAATAAAATAGCGACATTCGCCGCCGTTCATGGTCTGTTAGCCATTGGATTGTCTGGAGTACCGTCGTCCATGGATTTCTTTGGCCCGCACCTGCTCGCCTACTTCATCGCCACGCTGCACTTGCTCGGGACTCTCGCCGCGATCCACGCGGTGCTGACCGTCAGGACCGCCCAAGGCTCGATCGCCTGGGCCCTGTCACTGATGTTCATGCCCTATCTCACCTTGATCCCCTACCTGATCTTTGGCCGCAGCACCTTCGACGCGTATATCCAGGCCCGTCGCCAGGCCAACCAGGAAATGCACACCGCGATCACCGAGCTGAACTGGCGCCCGTGGGTCGAGGAGGCTCTCGCCGCGCGCAACTCCAGTGCCTACGCCTCGTTGCGTGCCATGCCCAAGCTGGGGCGCATGCCGTGCCTGGCAAACAATGAAGTGCGCTTGTTGATCAACGGCGAGGCCACTTTCCGTGCAATCTTCGACGCCATTCGCGGTGCCAAAACCGCCGTGCTGTTTCAGTTCTTCATCATTCATGACGATGAACTCGGTCGTCAGTTACAGGCGCTGTTGAAGGAAAAGGCTGCCCAAGGCGTGGGCATCTACGTCATGTACGACCGCATCGGCAGCCACGCCCTGCCCCATCAGTACGTGCAATCGCTGCGCGACGCCGGGGTGCAGGTCAAGGCATTCGCCACCCGCAGCGGTTGGCTCAACCGTTTCCAGGTCAACTTCCGCAACCATCGCAAGATCGTGGTGGTGGACGGTGTCACCGGGTTTGTCGGTGGGCACAATGTGGGCGATGAATACCTGGGCAAAAAACCGCCGCTGGCGCCGTGGCGCGATACCCATGTGCAAGTTACCGGCCCGGTAGTGGCCTGCCTGCAGGAGTCGTTTGCCGAGGACTGGTTCTGGGCCGCGCGCGAGCTGCCGCCGCTGATCCTGCCGGACGCCTACCCCGAAGACGGCGTGCTCTGCCAATTGCTCGCCAGCGGCCCAGCCGATCCCTATGAAACCTGCTCGCTGTTTTTCGTCGAGGCCATCCATGCGGCCACCGAGCGCGTGTGGATCACCAGCCCGTATTTCATCCCCGACGAAGCGGTGTTCGCCGCCCTGCGCCTGGCGGTCCTGCGGGGCGTGGACGTGCGCCTGCTGTTGCCATCGCGGCCCGACCACCGCATCGTGTACGCCGCGTCCAGCCTGTATGCGATCGAGGCGGTGCGCGCCGGTGTCCGGGTGTTCCGCTATACGCCGGGTTTTTTGCATCAGAAGGTGGTGCTGGTGGACAACGAGATCAGCGCCATCGGCAGTGCGAACATGGACAACCGTTCATTCCGGCTGAATTTCGAAGTGATGTTGCTGACGGTCGACGAAGCCTTCGCCAAGCAGGTTGAACAGATGCTGCTGGACGACTTCGCCCAGGCCCATGAAGTGAGCCAGGAAGAAAGCCGCGAGACCCGCCGCCTGCAGCAACTGGGCATGCGGGTGGCGCGCTTGATCTCACCGATTCTGTAGGAGCGAGGCGTCCCCCTCGCTCCTACAGTAATCATTCACTTTCAGCGATAAATGTCTTCCCGCGTCCACGGCAGTTCATGGCTGCCATCCGCGTGAGGCTTCACCGCGAGGATCTGGTGCAGGTTGATCCAGCCCCGCGCAAACGCATAGGCACACCCGGCCAGGTACAGCCGCCAGATGCGCAACGCCTGCTCCGGCACCAGCTTCGCCGCCGCTTCCAGGTTGTCTTCCAGGCGCTCGCTCCAATGGTCCAGGGTGCGCGCGTAATGCAGGCGCAGGCTTTCGACATCGACCACTTCCAGCCCGACTTCGCTGATCTCGGCAGTCATCATCGCCAGGTGCGGCAGCTCGCCGTTGGGGAACACATAACGCTCGATAAACTCCCCGGCGCCACGGCCTACGGGCCGGCCGTCGGTGTGCTTGGCGGTAATGCCATGGTTCATCACCAGGCCGCCTTCGCGTACGGCACCAAACAGGGTCTTGCAGTATTGCGCCAGGTTGGCGTGGCCGACGTGCTCGAACATGCCCACGCTCACCACTTTGTCGAAACGACCATCCTGGGGCAGATCGCGGTAGTCGAGCAGTTGCAGGTCGATCTGGTCTTCCAGGCCCTCGGCTTTCACCCGCTCCTTGGCCAATGCCAGCTGTTCCTTGCTCAGGGTGATACCAAACACTTTCACCCCGAACTCACGCGCCGCAAAACGTGCCAGCCCGCCCCAGCCACAGCCTACGTCGAGCAGGTACTCGCCGGGCTGCAAGCGCAACTTGCGACACAGGTGGCGGAATTTGTCTTGCTGGGCCTGGTCGATGGATTCGCTGCCGGTTTCGAAATACCCGCAGGAGTACGCCATGTCCTGGTCCAGCCAGAGCTGGTAGAACGCGTTGGACAGGTCGTAATGGTAGGAAATAGCCGCGGCGTCGGTGACCTTGTCGTGAATCGAGCGCACCGGCAGACTCCCGCCCTCATCCTCGACCAAGGCATGACTCAGCTCATCACAGACCCGGATCACTTCACTGATGGAGCCTTCCAGCTCCAGTTTGCCCTCGACGAAGGCTTCGCCCAACGAGTCGAGCGTGGGGTGGGACAGTTTGGGTACGACCGTGGGGTCCTTCACCACGATGGTCACACTGGGCTCGGGGCCCAAGTTGAATTCATGGCCATCCCAGAGTCGAAGACGCAGCGGCAGCTGTAGATTCTGTAAGGCCGGTGGAAGTTGCGCGAGCATGAGTAGTCCCCCCTTGTTTCAGACGTCTGGAATGAGGGTAGACCATCCCGATAAAAAGTAGGAGGCTATCGATTTGATAGCGTTCTTCTATGGGGCCCGGCGCTGGAGCAAACCGTCCTGGATCCACTGTTTCAGCCATGTCACCGCTTGCAGTGGTGCACCCTCTCCATAAGTGACTGCCAGTTGCGCACACAGTTCTGCGAAGGTCCAACCGGTCGTCACCATCCCCGCCAGCGCAAACGCCTCGGCCGGTCCCAGGCTGCGATAACGGCACACATTCTGATCGCGCCATACCAGGCAGATCTGTGCGAAGTCCAAGGTGTGGCTGTCGGGGAAATCCGCGCCATCCTTGCTGGCACGCCAGATGGCCACGGTGTTGAAGTGGCAAAGCCGCTGCTGTACGGATGGTGTCAGGAAGACCTGCAAACCGGGCCAATCCTCGGGCGGCAGCACCGCCATATCATCCTGGGTCAGCGGCTCACCCTGCGGCGCATCGAACGCCAGGGTGAAGGCCCACTCCAACTGGGCCAGTTCAACCAGCGGCGCACTTTGCTCGGCCACCAGGTGCTCGTGGATAAACGCCGGAAACCGCTCGCCCAACCAGCGCAGGCTGTAGTGAGCCGAGGGATAACGACGCACATAGGCTTGCGTCAGCAGCGCAAACTCATCATCCCCCAGCCAATACCGGATGGCGCTGAAGTCGTGCCGCAACACCTCCTGCAGCCGTGCCAGATAAGCGTTGTGGTAGATCGCCAGGCCGGTGTCCACGTCCAGCGTCGGCCCACCCAATAACGTGGCGGCAAAGCCATTGGTGGTATCTGGCGTCTGCGCTGACAGGTGCTGTTCAAAGGCCAACTGCCAGTCGATCAGGCGCATAACGACCTCCGGGCCAAGGCTGCGGCGCCTAGCTTGCGGGCCTTTTCCAGCTCGGTGAGGAGCTCTTCGAACGGCGGGAAATGGTCATCGCGCTCCAACAGCGTCGAGACCGGCCCGAAATGCTCCAGGGTCTGTTGATACAACGCCCACACCGGATCGCACACCGGATGGTCGTGGGTATCGACCACGTAGTCGCCGTAATCCATATGCCCTGCCAGATGCAGCTGGCGGATGCTGTCGGGCGGCAGGTTGCGGATAAAGGTCCAGGCATCGAAGCCATGGTTGCGCGCACTGACATACACATTGTTAACGTCAAGCAGCAACTGGCAGCCCGACAGGTGGGCCAGGGCATTGAGGAATTCCCATTCGGTGAATTCATCCGCCTTGGCACGCACATAACTGGAGACGTTTTCCAGCACCAGCGGGCGCTGCAACACATCCTGCACTTGGCGAACGCGAGCAGCTACGTAGTAGAGGCTTTCTTCGGTGTAAGGCAGGGGCAGCAGGTCATGCAACTGGTGCGCGCTGCCACGACTCCAGCACAAATGATCGGAAATCCACGCGGGCTGGATGCGCTCCGCGAGCTGCTTGAGGTGTTTCAGGTAGTCCATGTCGACGGGGTGGGGGCCGCCGATGGACAGGGACACACCGTGCATCACCAACGGGTAACGCTCGGCTATCGCATCCAGGTAGTACAAGGCTTTACCGCCCTGCACCAGATAGTTCTCGGAGATCACTTCGAACCAATCCACGGCCGGCGCTTGTTCAAGGATCTGCTGGTAGTACTCACTGCGTAAACCCAGGCCGTAACCCAGACTTGGAAGGGACGCGGACATGACTCGCTCCTGGGCAAAGTGTCCGCAGCGGTGGGGGCTGCCGCTGCGGTTGCACTCGTTTGCCGGTTATTCGCCGACTTTGCCGCCCGCTGCGTCACAGGCGGCCTTGGTCATGGCCTTGAAGCCGTGGCCCTTGCACACCGCCTGGCCTTTGCAGGCGTTTTCAGCGGTTTTGCAGTCGTTCATGCCTTTGCAGGACGTCACGCCGTAGCAATGCACTTGCGCATCGGCGGCTTGTACCTGGGTCGCAACACCGGCAAACATGGTGGCGGCGGCCATCGCCAGGGCAGCACCAGCAGCAGCGGATTTAATCTTCATTCTCGTATTCCTCATGATCGGTAGTGGCGTCGGTCTGAACGGAGTGCCCAGTCTCGACACAGCACTAGAGTGAGGCCCCTTATCGGCGTTACAGCCGTGTGCAAATATTTCTGAAATTAATCCTCAAGCTTCGACAGCGGCTCCTGAAACCGCAGCAAACGCCCGGCATTGCCCAGTACCAGCAAGGTGCTGAGGTTATGCAACACCGCCGCAATCATCGCCCCCGCAGCGCCCAACCAGCCAAAGGCGGCAAACACCACGATAGCCAAGGTCCAGCCCAGGCCGATGACCACGTTGACCTGCAACGTACGCCGGCACTGGCGACTCAAGCGCACACAGGTGCCCAGGCGCCGCAGGTCGCTGCCGATCAACACCACATCCGCCGAGGCCAGCGCAATGTCCGCCCCACCCGCGCCCATGGCCACCCCAACCACGCCAGCCTTGAGCGCCAGGGAATCGTTGATCCCATCACCGACCACCATGGGCCGGAAGCCGCTGCCGATTTCCCCCAGCACGCGGTTGAGCTTGTCTTCCGGCAACGCCTGGGCTTCGACATCGCTGATGCCCACGTCCAGCGCCAGGCTGTCGGCCACGCTTTGACGGTCGCCAGTCAGCAGCAGTTGGCGACCCAGGCCCAAATCCCGCAACTCTTGCAGGGCCTGGCGCGCCTCCGGCTTGACGCTGTCGGCCAGCAGCAGCCAGGCCAGGAACTGCCCGTTCAGGGCCAGCCCGGCAATCGGGCCGTCATGGTTGGGCACCGTCGTCGTGACAATACCCAATTGCTCGAACAACTCGGGACGGCCCAACGCCGCTTCGCCCTGCTCGGTCTGTGCCACAACGCCTAAGCCCTGGCGCTCGCGAATATCCGTGAGCGCCAGCAGTTGCGCCTGAGTCGCCAACCCCGCCAACGCACGGCTGACCGGGTGGCTACTGGCCGAACCGAGGCTGGCCGCCAGGTTGAGCAGCGCCTGGCGGTCGGTCGACGAGGTCTCGATGGACTGCAAGCGCAGGGTGCCGAAGGTCAGGGTGCCGGTCTTGTCCACCACCAGCGAGGTCAGGTCCGCCAACTCTTCGAGGAACGCCGAGCTGCGAATCAGGATCCCGTGCCGGGCCGCCACGGCAATCCCGGCAATCGCCGTTGCCGGTGCCGACAGCACCAGGGCGCAGGGGCACGCCGCCACCAGCACCGCGAGCATCGCCTGGGCGTCATTGGTCACAAACCAGGTTACTGCCGCCAGCAGCAATACCAACACCATATAGCTGCCCGCGTAACGCTCCAGCAGCCGCGTGATCGGCGGCTTGGAACGTTCGGCGTTCTGCATCAGCGCGATGACTTTGCCCAGGGTCGACTCGTTGCCGGTGCGCGTCACTTGCAGGCGCAACAGGCCATCGAGGTTGATCGCCCCGCCAAACACCTGCACACCCACACTGGCTTCCAACGGTACCGACTCACCGGTGATCGGCGCCGTGTCCAGGCTCGCCTGGCCCGACAGCACCACGCCATCGGCGGGCACCCGATCACCGGCGCGCACCTCGACGATATCCCCGGTGCTCAGGGTGCCGTTATCCACTTCGATGATGCTGCCGTCGGCCTGCACCCGCCGCGCATGGCTGCGGGTCAGTTTGCCCAGGGCATGAATCGCCTCCTGGGAGCCGATCACACTGCGCTCTTCCAATACGTGGCCGAAGATCATGATGATCGGCAGCAGCGCGGCGGTGAGCAGATCGCCGGTGGCCCAGGCGCCGAGCATCGCCAGGGCGATCAGTTGGTCGGTAATGCCATGCAGGCTGGGAAAACGCAGGCTGTACCAGGCCGAGCGCATCACCGGCACCGCCACCAGCAACGAGGCCACACCGAGCAGCAACTGGCTGACGCCCGTCTGGTCCGGCGCCAGCCAGCGCCATACCAGGCCCAGCGTCAGCAAGCCCAGGGCGAGCATGGCCAGGGTCAATTGTCGGGCAGCGCTGCGCTGTTCGGCGGAGGTCAGCATGGGTGCGCTCATTGTTCGGCTCCCTGGATGATCAAGCGGGAGTCGTCTTTAGGATCGACCGTGGTCACCGAACCGGCCTGGCCGAGAATCTTCGGCATACGCTCGCGGTACAGGCGCAACAGCAAGCCCGGGTCTTTGACCTGGGCCAGGCTGGCGACCGTGGCCGTTTGCGCCTGGGCATTGGCCAGGCGTTCACTGGCCTGGGCGTGGGCAACCTGCACCAGGCGGTCGGCCTGCTGGTTGGCGGTCTGGGTGAGTTTTTCCGCTTCGGTCCGGGCGTTTGCCACGGCTTTGTCGGCTTGTTGACTGGCGGTGAGTACGGCGTTGAATGCGTTCACCGCCGGGCCCGGCAGGCTCGATTGCACATCGACCCGCGTCACCTCGATGCCCAGCCCCAGACCGGTGGCGGCCAACTCGGCCAGGCGCTTGTTGATGCATTGCACCAAGTCACCCCGCAGCCGCTCGCGACGCTCGGCGGCGCCGTTGTCGGTACCGATCAATTCGGGGCGCGCCACCAGGATCGTGTCCAGATCGCGCGCCGCCGTCAGGGCCACGGCGCTGCGGGTCACCAGGCGATCCAGGGCCGGCAGCACATGCGCGCCCTGCAACACAAAGGCGTAGGGTTCGGTGACCTTGTAGAACACCCGCACATCCAGCTGCACCACTCCGGCATCGCCGGTCAGCAGGTAGCCGGAGCCGGCCAGGGCATCGCTCAAGGGCGTGGCGAAACTGGCCACACGATCAGCCTGCACCGCCGCATCGGAACGCAACAGGTTCTCCACCCGACGCTCGATCACCCGGTCGGCCGCCGGCAATAACACCACCTGCTCTAACGGCTGCGGCCAGGCCAGCAGCAGCCCGGCATTCTGGATGCGGTCGAGGGCGCCGAAGTGCAGCACCACCGCACGGTTCTGCGGGTCGATCTGCCGCACATTGGAAAACGCCCATGCCAATGCGGCCAACACCGTCACCGCGTACAACGCCAGGAACGTCAGGCGCCCGGCCTGGATCCAGGGGCTGTCCGGGCTGTCACGCTCGGTCATGGCTGAACGTCCTTGGGCCCGTCCACCAACGCGCGAAAGGGCGCGGCGTCGGTGCGCAGGATGATTTTGGTGCCGGGGGTCACGACCGTGCCCAGGGTATCCAGGGAGCGCAGCAGGTTATACAGCTGCGGATTGCCGGCGTAGGCACGCCCATAAATCTGCGCGGCTTCGACCCGCGACTGGGCTTCGATGTCGGCGGCTTTCACCGTGGCATCGGCCTGCACGATGCGCGCATCACGCTCAGCCGCGGAGCGAATCTGCGCGGCCTCGCGCTTGCCCACGGCCGTGCGTTCGGTGGCGATGGTTTCACGCTCGGCACGCATGCGGTCGACGGTGGCGGTGAGCGTGACCGACGGCAACGTCAGCCGCTCGATCCCCACCTGCGCCACGCGCACGCCATAGGTGGTGAGCAATTGTTGATCAATCTGCTGGTGCAGCTGCGCCTCGAAATCGGCAATGCGCACCTGGCTGGCGTCAGTGTTGATCAAGCTCGACAGGTCAAAGCTGGCCGCCGTGGTTTCCAGCGCCGAGCCGACAAAGGTGCGGATCTGCCGCGCCGCCTCATCCGGCTGGTTCTGCACGGCGCGCATAAAGCGCTGCACATTGTCGGCATCGCCCTGCACCTGCCACGCCACATAGGCCTGCACGATAATCCGCAGGCCGTCGCGCGTGCCCACATCCTGCAAGCCGCTGGAGGTGGTGCGCAGGCGCAAGTCCACCGGGATCGCCGCTTCGAACGGCGCCGGCCAACGCCAGCCCAGGCCCGGTTCCAGCAACACCCGCGACGGGTTGCCGAAGCGGGTAATCACCGTGGCCTCGCCGGAGCGCACCTGCACCAGGCTCGCCGCCGCCACCGCGAACAGCACCAGCAACACCGCCCAGGCCATACGCCGCCAAGGGAAAGGACCCGCCGCCTGTTCATCACCGTGATGAGGGTGATGGTGGCCGTGGTGGTGACCATGATCGTGAGAATGAGCGCTCAACAGACAGACTCCTTATTGAACGGCTTTACGCGGCAGCGAAGGGTCGGCCGGCAAAGTAAAAGAACGCAGATCAATCGTCGGCGCGCCATCGGCGCCCAGGCGGTGATCCAGAATAAGCAGCTTGGCGTGGGCCAGGCCCAGGCTGAGTTGGCCCAGGTACTGTTCCAGCACAAAGGCCCGACCGGCCGTGGCGTAGGCCTTTTGTTCGGCGGTAAAGCGCAGGTCGGCCGCTTGGGCGCCGGCATTCACTTCGCGGGCGGTGGCCAAGGCCTGGTCGCGGGCCGTGCTGGCTTGCAGCAAGGCCTGGTTGGTGTGTTCGCTGGCGGCGCCGCGCTCGCGGGAGATCAGGGCCTGGGCGCCGATCTGCGCGGCTTGCACGCCGTGGTAGGCATTGGCGGCGCCGGCCGGTGGGTGGATGGCTTCCACGACAGTGGCGAGGATTTCCACACCGCTGTCGAGTGCCTGCAAGTCTGCCTGCACGGCGCGGCCGATTTCGTCGGCCAGGCGCGTGCGTTGTTCGCCGAGCAATTCGTCGAGGGTACGCGAGGCAAAATCGTGCACCAGGATGCGGCTGGCGGTGCTGCGGATCAGGGTCGGCACATCCGCGCTGTTATAGGTGGCGGCGAGCGCGGCCTGGTCGGTGAGGCCAATGCGGTAAACGAAGCGCACATCCATATTGACGATCTGGAAGCTCTGTTTATCGCCGCTGCTGCTGGCGATCACCTGGGATTTGTCATTCACATGGCTGGCGTCCCACAACCGATTGGCAATCAGCGGTGCCGGGCCTTCGGCAGGCGCCAGCTCCGGAGTAGAGGCTTCGCTGACGCTGGTGGCCAACTCATGCACCACGCCGTTCTCCACGTTGATCACGCGGCCCAGGGGCCAGGGCAAGCCGGTATGCAGGCCCGGGCCGAACACCTCGACGGGCTTGCCAAAGCGCTCATAAATCCCACGGCCTTGCAGGGGCACTTCATGCACGCCGGTCAGCGCCCAGCCGACCGCCAGCACCACCAGCAGCACCGGCAAAAACGCCCGGCGCATGTAGGTAAACGCCCAGATCTGGCGCAGGTCGATGCCGAAACGGTTGTGTAATTCGTGCTGCAACGCCAGCAACGGTTGTGGCGGCCAGCGCAGCAACCCGGCGATGAAACTCTGCGCCATCAGGCGTGGTTCAAGGCGCGGCTGGCGCGGGCTGAACAGCGACAGCAGGCCTCTTAATAGAAACTCCAGCGCTACCAGCGCCGGCAACAGCCCGACCAGCACCGCCAGGCGCAACGGCCAGACCGACTCGGCCCCGGCAAACAGCAGGCAAATGGCACTCACCACCAGGCAGGTAATCGCCACCCGGCTCAACTGCGCCAGTTGCGCGGCTTCCGGCCACTGGGCCGTGGTTTCCTGAGCCAGGCGCCGTTCGAACACCAGCAAGCCAAACGCCAGGGCCAACGCCAATGCCGCCCCCACGCTGGCCGCTTGGCCGACAGGCGCCGAGGACAGGCCCAGGTTCCAGAATTCGATGATGCTGACCAGCGCCAGCAGCGACCAGCCGCCCAGCCACAAGACCGGGGCGCCGATCTGCCGGCCAAAGCGTTCCACAAGGCGCGCGTAGCGACCCGTTTCTTCAACGGGCAATTCGGCCGCCGGCGCCTCCAGCGCCTGGGCCCGCCAATCGGCCACCCACCACGCCGACTGCAGCCCTGCCACCAGCACCAGCAGGGCCGATGCGCAGTTGATCAACACCACCGGCCAGATCGACAACGGTGCAAACAGCGCGACAAACAACGCCAGCACCCAACCGACTACGGCCAGTACTGTCAGACTGATACCGGCTTGCCGCAATCGGCGGGCATGGAACAGCCCTTGCTGAAAACGCGGCAGGCCTTCCACCGAAGCGCCGTCCGCCTCTAGATCCACTTGCATCCACTCACGCCCGCTTGTACACAATTCGTTACGATATAACACGCGGCGTGAAATTTTTGTTCGTTAAACAGGGTTTTTGAACATGGCAGAAATCTCCTGTGGGAGGGGGCTTGCTCCCGATGGCGATGGGTCAGCCGGCACATGCATCAACCGGTAGACCGCCATCGGGGGCAAGCCCCCTCCCACATTTGTCCTTCAGTGCTTTCCAGATCGTGACTAAACCCCCATAAACACGCGCCATCACTGGTATAGGCCATGAATAATCGGCACACTCCAGGCAGTTTTTCGCGGGCTCTCGGACAAGGAAGCGTCACCCCCATGATTTCGATCTATCAGCTCAAACCGCGGTTTCAGAACCTGCTGCGTCCCCTCGTGCAGCGCCTCTATGACAATGGCACCACGGCCAACCAGATCACCGTGCTCGCCGGGGTCATTTCCCTGCTGGTCGGCCTGTTGATCGCCAGCTTCGCCCAGCACCTGTGGCTGTTTGCGCTGATCCCGCTGTGGATGATCCTGCGCATGGCCCTCAACGCCATCGACGGCATGCTCGCCCGGGAATTCGGCCAGCAGTCGCGCCTGGGCGCCTACCTCAATGAATTGTGCGACGTGATTGCCGACAGTGCGTTGATCCTGCCCTTCGCGCTGATCCCCGGCGTGAGCCTGGTGCCGGTGCTGCTGGTGGCGCTGCTGGCGGTGTTCAGCGAATACGCCGGGGTGCTGGGGCCGATGGTCGGCGCGTCACGGCGCTATGACGGGCCGATGGGCAAGAGTGACCGCGCGTTTGTCCTCGGCGTGCTGGCCACCGGTGTAGCGCTGGGCTGGCTCGGCGCTGGCTGGGTCGACACTGTGATGTGGCTGGTCGCCGCCCTGCTCGCCTACACCCTGGTCAACCGGGTGCGCCAGGGTTTGAAAGAAGAACAACCTATCTCCCCTTCTGCATAAGGATTTTGCAATGCGCGAACAGCAAGAGCACACCTTCAGTACCCATGACGGCGTCGAGCTTTTCTACCGTCATTGGCCGGCCAGCGCGCCGGCGGACGGCGAGCCGCGCAAGGCGATCCTGCTGTTCCATCGCGGCCATGAGCACTCGGGGCGTATCGCGCACCTGGTGGATGAACTGGACTTGCCGCAGTTCGACTTCTTCGCCTGGGACGCACGGGGTCACGGCCAATCGCCTGGCGAACGCGGCGACAGCCCGAGCTTCGCCACCAGCGCCCGTGATGTGCAAACTTTCCGCGACCATATCGGCGCCACCTATGGCATCGAGGAAGAAGACTGTGCCGTGATTGCCCAAAGTGTCGGCGCGGTGATCGCAGCCACCTGGGTGCATGACTACGCGCCGAAAATCCGCGCCCTGGTGCTCGCGTCCCCGGCGTTCAAGGTCAAGCTGTACGTGCCCTTTGCCCGGCCGGGCCTGGCGCTCATGCGCAGGTTTCGCGGCAACTTCTTCGTCAACAGCTACGTCAAGGCCAAGTTCCTCAGCCATGACCCGGAGCGCGTGGCGTCCTACGACAGCGACCCGCTGATCACCAAGGCCATCTCGGTGAACGTGCTGCTGGGCCTGTACGAAGCCGCCGACCGGGTTGTCGCCGATGCCCAGGCGATCCAGGTGCCGACCCAAGTGCTGGTCTCGGGCGCCGACTTTGTGGTGCACCGCAAACCCCAGCAGCAATTTTTCGACCGCCTTGGCAGCCTGAAAAAAGAACTGCATATCCTCCCCGGTTTTTTCCACGACACCCTCGGCGAGCGTGACCGCGCGGTGGCCGTGAGCAGCGCCAGGCGCTTTATCCTGCAGAACTTCGCACACCCGCTGGACCGTGCGTCCCTGCTGGACGCCGACAAACTGGGCGCCACCTGCGCCGAATCCGAATCCCTCGCAGCGCCCTTGCCGCGCAATTCCCTGCGCGACCTGTACTGGCGCCTGACCCGCGCCAGCATGGGCCTGGGCAAGAACCTGTCGGACGGCGTCAAGCTGGGCTTCGACACCGGCTTCGACTCCGGCAGCACCCTGGACTACGTGTACCGCAACACGCCCACCGGCAAAGGCGGGCTGGGCCGCATGATCGACACCAACTACCTCAACTCCATCGGCTGGCGCGGTATTCGCCAGCGCAAGTTGAACGTCGAGGAACTGCTGCGCCTGGCCATGGCCAAGCTGAGGGATGAACAGCGCGAAGTGCGCATCGTCGACATCGCCGCCGGCCACGGGCGCTACATTCTTGAAGCCTTGCAGGGCGTGTCGCCGCTGCCGGAATCGATCCTGCTGCGCGACTACAGCGACATCAACGTGCGTGACGGTGGCGCGCTGATTCGTGAGAAGGGCCTGGGAGACATCGCGCAGTTCGTCAAAGGCGATGCGTTTGACCGCTTGGATTTGGCGGCACTGCAACCCAAGCCGACGCTGGCGGTGGTGTCCGGGTTGTATGAATTGTTTGCCGATAACGCCATGGTCGGTGGTTCGTTGGCCGGCCTGGCTGAAGCCGTGGAGCCCGGCGGTTACTTGGTCTACACCGGCCAGCCATGGCACCCGCAACTGGAACTGATCGCCCGCGCACTGACCAGCCATCGCCAGGGCCAGGCCTGGGTGATGCGCCGTCGCAGCCAGGCAGAAATGGATCAGTTGGTAGAAGCCGCGGGCTTTCGCAAGATCACCCAGCGTGTGGATGAGTGGGGCATCTTTACCGTGTCCCTGGCCCAGAAGATCTGACCATGCGCGAACCCGGTCTATTGAAACCAGCGGTGCTGTGGCTGCTGCTGTTGGCGCCGCTGTTTTTCAGCACCTACGGCTTCGCCACGTGGGTTACAAGCCAGCGCAGCGATGTCGGCACCCTGGTGTTCGGCTGGGAAACCCATATGCCGTTCTGGGCATGGACCATCGTGCCCTATTGGTCCATCGACCTGCTTTACGGTTTCTCCCTGCTGCTGCCCAACAGCCGCCATGAGCTGAAGCAACACGCGCTGCGCCTGCTCAGCGCGCAGGTCATCGCCGTAAGTTGCTTCCTGATCTGGCCGCTGCGCTTCACCTTCGAGCGGCCGGAGCTGGATGGTGTGTTCGGCTGGCTGTTTGCCGTATTGGCGGGGTTCGACAAACCCTTCAACCAGGCGCCCTCGCTGCATATCGCGCTGCTGGTGATCCTGTGGGTCATGTATCAGCGCCACACCCAAGGGTTATGGCGCTGGCTGGTGCATGGCTGGTTCGCCTTGATCGGTATTTCGGTGCTGACCACTTATCAACATCACTTTATCGACTTACCCACAGGCGCCCTCGCCGGCTGGCTATGCGTGTGGCTGTGGCCGGTGGAACACCCAAGCCCCTTGCTGAATGCACGGCTGACCCGGGATTCGAAGCGCTGGCGCGTGGGCCTGCGCTACGGCCTGGGAGCCTTGGCACTGGCGATTCTGGCGTTTTCCCTGGGCGGCGGCTGGTTATGGCTGCTCTGGCCCGCGGTGTCCCTGGGCCTGATCAAGGCGAATTACCTGGTGCTCGGCGCTGCGGGCTTTCAAAAACGCAGCGATGGCCGGCTTACACCTGCTGCGCGTTGGCTGTACGCACCCTACCTGGCCGCGGCGTGGATAAACTCGCGCCTGTGGACACGCAAACACCCACAGCCGGACCTGATTGTGGATAACGTCTGGCTGGGGCGAATTCCCAGTGCGAAAGAGCAAAATTCATTCAGCGCCATCGTCGACCTCTGTGCCGAATTGCCGATTAATCCACAAGGCCGTGCGTATCAAAGCATCCCGGTGCTGGACCTGATCGCCCCGACACCCGCCGACTGCCAGCAAGCCGCCGAGGCCATCGAGCGCCTGCGTGCAAGCGGCCCGGTGCTGGTGTGCTGCGCCCTTGGCTACTCACGCAGCGCCACCGCCATCGCCGCCTGGCTGCTGCACAGTGGGCGCGCTGCCACGGTGGACCAAGCGCTGGCTATTATTCGTACAGCGCGGGCCCATGTGGTCCTGCATCCTGCTCATCGTCAAGCATTGGAGGGTTTGCCCCATGCCCGCTGATATGGAACTCCAGGTGGTCGCCAGCCTGCTGCGCCGTGGCCGTTCGCTGGATCAGTTATCCACAGGCCTGACCGTGGCCGGGGTGTTATTCGGCCTGGCCCAGTTGCTGATGGCGAGTGTTTCAACCATCTGCCTGCTGCTCAGCCTGTGGATGATTATCCTGGGGCTGCTGCAAAAGTACTGGGCGCTGCGGGTGGCCTTTGACGCCGACCTGTTCGCCCTGCTGGCCCGCGACATCGAGCGCACGGCGGACCTCGATCAAGCCCTGCAGACCCTTGGCCTGCAATCGCCCAAGCGGGCCGGCCGGCCCTGGACCGAGCGCCGTCGCGGCGCCCTCAAATTGCTGCGCAAACAAGCCTGGCTGCTGGGCGCGCAAGCGCTGCTGACCCTCGCCGTGATCCTCGCCAGCCCCTGGCTGCCTTTCGCCGCATAAGGAATCCCCATGTTCGAACCCGTGGTCGCCACGCTGATTACCTCCATGGCCCGCACCGTCACCGGCGCCCGCAGCCTGTGGCTGGGTTGCGCGCCAGTGCCGGTGCAACGTATCTATTTCGCCAACCACAGCAGCCACGGCGACTTCGTGCTGCTGTGGGCCTCGCTGCCGCAGAACCTGCGCAAATTCACGCGCCCGGTGGCCGGCAGCGATTACTGGAACAAAAGCGCCCTACGCCGCTACATCATCAACCGCGTGTTCAATGGCGTGCTGATCGACCGCGAGCGCAAGGACCCTGTGGATAACCCCCTGCAGCCCATGCTCGCCGCGCTGGAAGGCGGCGACTCGCTGATCATCTTTCCCGAAGGCACACGCAATCTGGAGGACGGCTTGCTGCCGTTCAAAAGCGGCATCTACCATCTGGCCAAAAGTTACCCACAGGCCGAGTTGATCCCGGTGTGGATCGCCAATCTCAACCGGGTCATGCCCAAGGGCCGCGTGCTTCCGCTGCCTTTGCTGTGCACCACCAGCTTCGGCGCCCCCTTGCAATTGGAAGAAGGCGAAGACAAAGCCGCGTTCCTTGCCCGAACCCGCGACGCCCTGCTCGCCCTCGCCCCGGAGCATTCCTGAGATGGATAGCCAAACCCTGATGTTATTCGGCGGCATCGGCGCGATCCTGGTGCTCGCCTCGCTGATCGGCCTCATCCTCAAACTGCGCACCCGTGGCACGCCCAATGCGGTGATCGACAACCTCAACGCCCGCATCAACGCCTGGTGGGTGATGGTGGTGGTCATCGGTATCGCCTTCTGGCTCGGTACCGGTGCGGTGATCCTGCTGTTCTACGCGGTGTCGTTCTATGCCCTGCGCGAATTCCTCACCCTCACGCCGACCCGGCGCAGCGACTACCCGGCCCTGGTGGCCGCGTTCTACCTGGCATTGCCGTTGCAATACCTGCTGATCTACTCGGACTGGTACGGGCTGTTCTCGATCTTTATCCCGGTGTACGTGTTCCTGCTGCTGCCGATCCTGGCCTCCCTCGGCGGCGACAGCACGCACTTCCTGGAACGCGCCTCCAAAGTGCAATGGGGGCTGATGATCGCAGTGTTCTGCGTGTCGTTCGTGCCCGCCCTGCTGACTCTCGACATCCCCGGCTACGAAGGCCGCAACCTGCTGCTGATCGCCTACCTGGTGATCGTGGTGCAACTCTCGGACGTGCTGCAGTACGTGTGCGGCAAGCTGTTCGGCAAACACAAGATCGCGCCCAACCTGTCGCCGTCGAAAACCGTGGAAGGCTTTGTCGGCGGGATTTTGCTGTCATCCCTGATCGGTGCGGCGCTGTGGTGGACCACGCCGTTCAACCCGTGGCAGTCGTTCCTGATCGCCTTGCTGATCAACCTGCTCGGCTTCGCCGGCGGCATCGTGATGTCGGCGATCAAGCGCGACCGGGGGGTGAAGGATTGGGGGCATATGATCGAAGGCCACGGCGGGATGCTGGATCGGCTGGATTCGGTATGTTTTGCGGCGCCGATTTTCTTCCACCTCGTGCGCTACTGGTGGACCTGACCCTCCCCTCTCAAGCCCAATGAAGATCAAACTGTGGGAGGGGGCTTGCCCCAATGCCGATCAGTTAAGAGATAGAACGGGCAAACAGTAACCTGTGGCGAGCGGGCTTGCCCCGCGTTGGGCTGCGCAGCAGCCCCAATAAGAGCGCTGCAGTGTGCCAGGCAGGTCCGGGGCTGTGTTTTGGGGCTGCTGCGCAGCCCAACGCGGGGCAAGCCCGCTCACCACAGTTACAGTGTTCCTCCTTAACTGACTGGCATTAGGGCAAGCCCCCTCCCACATTGGTTTCTGGTGTTTTCGAGGCTTAAGCAAAGTCTGAAAGCGCTGCTCCTACCTCTCGCTTCCCTTTCTTTCGCAGGACATTTCCGAGAGAATCCCAGCCGCTTGTGCCCTGCCTTTTCGGTGGCTAGTCTGCGTTCGTCACTGCCAATTCAGTGACCGGGTTTAGTCGCTCGGGAAAGATTTACATTGGGCGCACAAGCGCCATCTCAAGCATGGCGTTTTTTTCTGCCAACGCTTTATGGTGGCTGTGCGCAGGGCACCTTCGGGTGCGCCGGGTTCCCAATGTTCCGGTCGACTAACCTGCGTACAGCTGCCACCCCATCGTTTAGTCGCGACTCGTGGCAGCTCCAATTCCCTACATTGGAGTTACCGCAATGAGCAAAGTAAAACCCGGTCCGCCCCATCCCTTTTTCATCCCCCACCCCGAAATCAGCTTCGAAGACGCACTGGTCTACGCCTCAGACCTGCTCCACTGTGCCGAACAGTTGCGCGACTCGCCCAAAGCCGCCGGACACCTCATGGAAATGGCCAAAGTGATGGTAGACCGCTCGCTAGAATGCATGGGCCCCCGCTGACTCGGTAAACATCCCCGCCGTGCGGCGTATCGGCGTCATCTTTTGTATCAAAGACCCTGTAAGATACGCCGCACTTAGCCAGGGATGCTCACCATGTTCGATTCGCTCAAAGCCATCAGCCGTCGTGTTGTCGGTGTGTTTCTGACTGTGGTGGGGGCCGTTTTCGGCCAATGGCATCCGCCGCTGTGGCTGCGCGCCATCGGCCGTGGCCTGGCGAACCTGGGTAACAAAGCCCGCGCTTATCCGCGCCAGGCCGGTGCCGGCATATTGGGCCTGGTGCTGCTGGCGGCCGCTGGCTTCTATGGCTGGCACTGGTACTCCAACCTGCCGCAACCCCACACCGTGGGCTATTCGCTGCACAAACCCAACCTGACGGACTACACCCAGCAACCGCCGGTTGTGGATAACTTGCAAGTGCGTTTTGCCGAATCGGTGGCCCCGCTGGCCGCCATTGGCAAGCCGGTCACCGAAGGCATCACCCTCAAACCCAATGTGGCCGGGAGCTGGCGTTGGTCCGATGACCGCACGCTGCTGTTCGTGCCGGAGAAAGACTGGCCTATCGAAGCGGGTTACACCCTTGATCTGGCCAGGAAAGGTTTGCTGGCCGATGGCGTACTGCTCAGCCAGTACAGCAGCCAGTTCTCCACCCAGCCGTTCCGCGCCACCCTGGCACACAACGAGTTGTATCAAGACCCGTCGAACCCGACGCTGAAACAACTGGTGGCGACCTTCCATTTTTCCCACCCGGTCGATGAAGACAGCCTGCGCAAGCGCGTTTCGGTCACTCTCGGCAAAGGCCTGGCCTACCGCGACGCCCAGTTGCCCAACCGCCCGGACATCAGCTTCGACGAGACTAGGCTGAACGCCTACGTGCGCTCCGCCGCCCTGGCCACACCGCTGGAAAGCACGCCGGTCAGCGCCAAGCTGGATGAAGGCATCAAGGCCCGCGACGGCGGCAACGCCAGCACCGCGCCGCTGGTCGCGGAAGTCACCGTGCCCGGCCGCTATCGCCTGACCTTTACCGGCGCCGAAGTGAGCTTTGTGGATAACGAACGCGGCGAGCCTGAGCCGGTGCTGATGTTCAGCAGCTCCAGTGCCGTGGCCGATGACACCATTGCCGGTAAGGTCCAGGCCTGGCTGTTGCCGGAAAAAGCCCAGGACGACACCCGTCCCTATAACAGCAACGACATCGACGATGCCCTGCTGGCCCGCAGTACCAAGGTCACGCTGACCCACGTGCCCAGCGTCGAACCGCTGAACACCCTGCACGCCTTCAAGTTCAAGGCCCCGGCCGGCCGTGCGCTGTATGTGCGCGTGCCCGCCAACCTGGAAGCCATCGGTGGCTACCTGGCGAAAAACCCGACAGCCTCGCTGATCAGCATGCCGGCTTATCCGCGCACCTTGCAGTTCCTCTCCGACGGCGCGTTGCTCAGCCTCAATGGCGAAAAACGCCTGGGTTTCATGGCCCGTGGTGTACCTGGCGCCCATGTGGAAATCGCGCGCTTGCTGCCCAACCAATTGCAGCACCTGGTGGACCAGAGCAGCGGCAGCTTTGCCCGGCCCAATTTCGGCAACGAGTATTTCGACCGCATGGTTGAACGCCAGTCCCTGGATATTGCACTGTCGTCCTCGGACCCGGCGAAAACCGTGTATGACAACGTCGATCTGAGCCACTACCTCACCGCCAACGGAGGCCGTCGCGGCATTTTCGTGCTCAAGCTCAGCCCTCAGGATGAGCCGGCGGAGCGCACGTTCGACTATTCGCGCAGCACCACCTCTGACCTGCGCTTTATCGTGGTCACCGACCTCGGCATCATCGCCAAGCGCTCCAGCGATGGCAGCCATGACGTGTATGTGCAGTCCATCGGCAACGGTTCGCCGGTGTCCGACGCCCAGGTCGACATCATTGGCCGCAACGGTCTGCCGGTAAGCAGCGGCCACACCGACGGTGAAGGCCACGTGCATTTCGCCAAGCTGGATGAACTGCGCCGTGAGAAAACGCCGCTGATGTATGTGGTCACCCGCGGCAATGACCAGTCGTTCCTGCCGATCGCCCGTCAATCCCAGCAGCTGGATTTGTCGCGCTTCGACGTAGGCGGTTTGGAAGAAGACGGCGCGATTGATCGCCTCAGTGCCTACCTGTTCACCGACCGTGGCCTCTACCGCCCTGGCGAGACCGCGCACCTGGGCATGATCGTGCGCAGCGGCAACTGGAAAGGTGCCCTGCAAGGCCTGCCCGTGGAGCTGCAGATCACCGACCCGCGCGGCCTGGAAGTGATTCGCCAGCCGCTGAAGCTGTCTGCCAGCGGTTTTGAAACCTTTGATTTCCCCAGCAGCGAAGTCGCCCCCGCCGGTGACTACACCGCGACCTTGCAGTTGATTGGCCAGAAACAGACCCGCACCGACCTCGGCAGTGTCAGCTTCAAGGTCCGCGATTTCGAACCGGACCGCATGAAGGTCAGCCTGAGCCTGCACGACACCCCGGTACAGGGCTGGATTCCACCGGACCAGGTTATGGCCAAGGTCACCGCGATGCACCTGTTCGGCGCCCCGGCGGCCGGCCGTCGCGTCACCGCGAAGATGTCCCTGAGCCCGACGCTCGCGGCATTCGAGCGTTACCCCGACTACCGTTTCCGCCTCAACGATTCCCTGGAAGAGGCCAGCACCGAAGACCTGGCCGAAACCACCGTCGACGACAACGGCCAGGCCGTACTCGACCTCAACCTGCAACGCTTCGCCAACAGCACCTATCGCTTGCAAGTGATGACCCAGGTGTTCGAGGCCGAAGGGGGCCGTAACGTGGCGGCGCAAAGTGCCTTGCTGGTGTCGTCCGCGCCCTACCTTGTGGGTGTGAAAAGTCAGGACTCGCTGTCGTACGTCGCCAAGGACGCCCCGCGCCAGGTGCACTGGCTGGCCGTCGCGCCAGACCTCACCCCGCTGGCGGTGGATGGCCTGACCAGCGAAGTGGTCGAGCACCGCTACGTGTCGGTACTGGTGAAACAGTCCAACGGCACCTACAAGTACGAGTCGCGTATCAAGAACATCAGCCAACCGGCCTCGCCGCTGGTGATGACCAAGGACGGCGCCAGGCAGGCCCTGAACACCGCCACCCCAGGGGATTTCACCCTGCAAGTGAAGGACGCCAACGGCAACCTGCTCAACCAGATCGACTACAGCGTGGCCGGACGCGGGAATACCTCGCGCTCCCTGGAACGCAACGCCGAGCTGCAACTGCGCCTGGATAAACGCAGCTACGCCACCGGCGATGAGATCGCGATCAGCATCCGCGCGCCTTACACCGGTGCGGGCCTGATCACCATCGAGCGGGACAAGGTCTACGTCCAGCAGTGGTTCAAGGCCGACAGTACCAACAGCGTGCAACATATCCGCGTGCCTGCGGGGCTTGAGGGCAATGCCTACGTCAACGTGCAGTTTGTGCGCGACATCGGCTCGTCCGAGGTCTACATGAGCCCGCTGTCCTACGGGGTGGTGCCGTTCAGCATCAACCTCGATGCGCGGCGCATGGCGTTGAAGGTCGAGGGCCCGGCGAAAATCGAACCGGGGCAGACGCTGGACATCAAGGTCAACGCCGACCGCCCCGGCCGTGCTGTGGTGTATGCAGTGGACGAAGGCATCTTGCAGGTAGCGCGCTACCAGACGCCGGACCCGCTGGGCTTCTTCTTCCAGAAACGTGCGCTGGAAGTCGGCACCAGTCAGATCCTTGACCTGATCCTGCCGGAATTCAGCCGCCTGCTCAGTGGGGCGGCGCCCGGTGGCGATACGGAAGGCGCCCTGGCCAATCACCTCAACCCGTTCAAGCGTAAACACCAGCCGCCAGTGGCCTGGTGGTCCGGGCTGGTGGACTTGCCCGCCGGTGAAACCGTGCTGCATTACCAGGTGCCGGACAGCTTCAACGGCAAGCTGCACCTGTTCGCGGTGGCTGTGGACGCCGACAGCGTGGGCGTCAGCGAGGCCAATACCGAGGTCCGTGGCCCGATCGTCATCACGCCGAACGTGCCAGCCTTCGTGGCGCCGGGTGATGTGTTCAACGTCAGCGCCGGAGTATTCAGCAACCTCGAGGCGGCAGCGGACGTGAAGTTTGAAGTGCAGACCAGCGCCGGCCTGGTGGTGCAGGGCGACAAAGCCAGCACCTTGTCCCTGCAACCGCGCAAAGAGGGCACCGCCGAGTTCAAGATCAAGGTCGGCGAAACCCTCGGTTCGGCGGATTTGCGCTTTGTCGCCGTGTTGCCGGATGGCAAGCGGATCCAGGTGGCGGAAACCACCTCGATCCGTCCCCTGAGCGAGCATCGCGTAGCCCTGAGCCTGGGCCGTTTCGACAGCGCCAGCAAAGAGCTCAAGCCCACCCGTGAACTGTTCAGCCAGTTGCGCGACGTACAACTGGGTGTGGCCGCCTCGCCGCTGGTATGGGCCAACGGCCTCAAGCATTACCTGGATGACTACGGTTATGCCTGCACCGAACAACTGGTGTCCAAGGCTATGCCGGCGTTGATCTGGGGCGGCACCGCACCCGAGGCAGAACAGGCCTTCAGCAGCGCGGTGCGCATGTTGCGTCAGCGCCAGAACCAGGCCGGTGGTTTCGGTTTGTGGGCCGCCAACCCGGATGTGGCGCCCTACGCCAGCCTGTACGCCACCGATTTCCTGATCGAAGCCAAGGAGCGCGGGCTACCGGTGCCGGAAGACCTGCTGGTGCGCGCCAACAGCTATCTGACGGACCTGGCCAACGGCCCGAGCGAAGGCCTGTCTGAATTGCGCAACCGCGCCTACGCCAGTTACCTGTTGAGTCGTCAGGGGATTCTGGTGAGCGGCGCCTTGAGCGATATCCGCGAGCGTTACGAGAGCTACTTCAAGGACAGCTGGCAGAACGACCTGGGCGCCGCCTACCTGGCGGCCAGCTACAAACTGCTCAAGCAGGATCGCCAGGCCGACACCTTGTTCCGCAAGATCCCTTGGCATTCGCTTGTGGATAAGTGGGACAGCGACGGCCTGTATTACGACCCGCTGGTCCACGATGCCGAGCACCTGCATCTGCTCGCTCGCCATTTCCCCGAGTTGCTGGACGATGTTCCTACCGCCCTGCTGGATAAACTCGGCAAGCGCCTCAACGAACAGCGCTACAACTCGCTGTCGGCGGCGCTGTTACTGCGTGCCTTGGACAACTACGGCCAGCGCGCGCAAAGCGATATGACCCTCAAGGCCACTGCCTGGCTGGGCGACAAGCAGCAACAACTGCTGGAAATGGCCGGCCAGCCACCGCGCGCGGCGGTACCGGGCGCCACGCAAAAACTGCTGATGGAAAAATCCGACGGCCCGGCGGCGTTCTACATGCTCAGCGAAGCCGGTTTCGACAAGGGTGCCAAGCTCAAGCCGATCAACAACGGGCTGGAGATCATCCACGAATACCTCGACCTCAAAGGCGACCCAGTGAGCACAGTGGCGGTGGGCGATGAGTTCCTGGTGCGCTTGCGCCTGCGTGCCACCGACCGTGACCAAGTGCAGCAAGTGGCGGTGGTCGACCTGCTGCCCGGTGGCGTCGAGCCTGTGTATAACTTGCCGCCGGAGCCGGAAGCCGCCAGCAGCGAGGAAAGTGAAGGCGAAGCGTCCGAATACGTAGAAGAAAGCGAACAAGAAGCCGATGCCTGGCAAGCGCCCATCGGCGAAACCGAGCTGAGCAACTGGCAGCCGGACTACGTGGATGTGCGTGATGATCGGGTGGTGTTGTACGGCACGGCACTGCGCGACGTAGGCACCTTCGTCTATCGCGTGCGCGCCACCAACGCCGGCACGTTCAATACGCCACCGGCCTACGCCGAAGGCATGTACGAACCCACCCTGCAAGGGCGCGGCAAAGTAGGCCAGCTTGAAATTACCAAGCCTTAAACACCTGGCGCCGCTGCTGGCAGCGGCGCTGGTGCTGGCGGGGCTGCGGCTATGGCCCCACGCTCCGCTGGAACAGGCTGTGACGTCGTCACGGGTGGTGCTGGCCGATGACGGTTCGCTGCTGCGCATGACCCTGGCGGATGACGGCCAATACCGCTTATGGCTGCCGCTGGAGCGCATCTCGCCGTCACTGGTGGAGGCCTTGCTGCTCAAGGAAGACCGCAATTTCCATTGGCACCCGGGGATCAATCCCCCGGCGTTGCTGCGCGCGGCCCTGGCCACCTACAGCGGCGGCCAACGCCAGGGCGGCTCGACCTTGAGCATGCAATTGGCGCGGCGCCTGTGGGATCTCAACACCCGCCAGGTACCCGGCAAATTGCAGCAGATGGCCTTGGCCCTGTGGCTGGAGGCGCGCTACAGCAAGCACGACATTCTTGAGGCGTACCTGAACCTGGCGCCCATGGGCGGCAATATCGAAGGCGCCGAAGCGGCCAGTCGCATCTACTTCGGCAAGGCAGCGGCGCAGTTGTCGTTGTCCGAAGCCTTGGCGCTGGCGGTGATTCCCCAGCAGCCGGGGCGGCGCGCACGCTTCGGGCCGTCACTGCAAAACGCGCGACTGCGCTTGATGAATGACTGGCGCGAAACATATCCACAAGACCCGCGTAACGCCAGTTTGCTCGAGCTGCCCCTGGAAGCCCGCAATCGCCAGCAGATCCCCTTCCTGGCGCCGCATCTGAGCGAGCAGCTGTTGGCATCCCAGCCCGGCAACGAACTCAACAGCACCCTCAACCTGCCCTTGCAGCAACTGCTCGAACGCCTGATCAGCGGCTTTATCGCCGAGCGGCGCAGCACCGGTGTGGAAAATGCCACGGCCATCCTGATCGACAGCCGCGACCAGAGCGTCAAGGCGCTGGTGGGCTCGGCGGATTACTTATCCACAGGCATCCACGGCCAGGTCAACGGCGTGTTATCACGCCGCTCGCCGGGGTCGACCCTCAAGCCGTTTCTCTACGGGCTGGCGCTGGATCAAGGGGTGATCCACCCCATGAGTATCCTCAAGGATTTGCCCAGTAACTTCGGCTACTTCCAGCCGGAAAATTTCGACGGCAGTTTTGTCGGGCCGCTGACCGCACGGGATGCATTGATCCGTAGCCGGAATATCCCGGCGGTGTGGCTGGCCAGCCAGGTGAAGTCGCCGTCGTTGTATGGGTTGCTGCAACGCGCCGGGGTCAAGGGCCTGCGCGGTGAAAGCCATTACGGCTTGGCCCTGGCCCTCGGTGGCGGTGAGATGACCCCCGAGGAACTGGCGAGGCTGTACGTGATGCTGGCGGGCGACGGCCATCTGCGGCCGTTGCGCTATCTGCAGGAGCAGCCCCAGGCTACCGGCCCGCAGCTCCTCACCCCGCAGGCGGCCTTTATGGTGCGTGACATGCTGCGCCGTAACCCACGCCCGGATGGCCTGCCCGCGCGGCACTGGCGCACCGCCTGGAAAACCGGCACGTCCTGGGGGTTCCATGATGCGTGGAGCGCAGGCCTGGTCGGCCCCTACGTGCTGGTGGTGTGGGTGGGCAACTTCGATGGTCGCCCCAACCCGGCGTTTATCGGTGCCAAGACCGCCGCGCCGCTGTTCTTCCGTATCGCCGACGCCCTGCCCCTGGCCTTGCCCAACGTCGTGATCAAGGCCGACAAACCACCCGCCGGCCTGGTGCGCATCGACGTCTGCGCCGCCTCGGGCGAATTGCCCAACCGCTGGTGCCCGCAAACCCGCAAGACCTGGTACATCCCCGGCGTGTCACCGATTCGCGTGTCCAACCTGCACCGCCCGGTACTGATCGACACCCGTACCGGCAAGGCCGCATGCCCGCCGTTCGAGGCGCAATACACCCGCGAGGAAGTCTTCGAATTCTGGCCCAGCGACATACAACGCCTGTACCGCGCCGCCGGCCTGCCCCGCCGCACGCCACCCAACGTGATGAAAAACTGCCAGCCCAACCGCATCAGCGACCAGAGCGAAGCCCCGCAGATTCGCTCGCCGCTGACTCAAGTGAGCTATCAGTTGCGCCTGTCCCAACCCCAGGAAAGCATCCCGCTGAACGCGAATGCGGCCAGCGATGCGGCGACGCTGTACTGGTTTGCTGATCAAACCTTGATCGGCCAGGGCCCGCCGCAAGCCACATTGAACTGGCGGCCGGTTAAGTCGGGGGAGTATCGGCTGCGGGTCAGTGATGATCAGGGGCGCAGTGCGAGTCGGGGGTTGAGGGTGGAGTTTGTGCCGTGATAAGCCGCCTCTGACCCCTGGCTCAGTAAAAGCGCCGATGAAGATCAGGGAATATCATCTGCGCGAACCATACGGGTAGGCCGGGAAAAATCGAGCGTGACTTGGCAGACGGCGCTTCAACTACGCCCAAATCAATTAACTTTTTAAGCTGATCACTTGCTACGCGATCATGCAGCCCAGAAAAGATTTTGAAGTCCGCTCGGGCAATCTCACCTTGAGTTAGCAGGATATGGATGGCCTTGGCCATTTCCGGCTTCACTCCAGCCCCAATGAATCGCTCCTCAAGCCCAATCACTCTCTCAAGCCGCTGACGCAGACTTACCAGGCCCATCGCTTGTTCTACATACTCCATCTGATCAATGCAGACTTGCAGCATGAACTCTACAAATTCGAACAACCCACTTTGAGTCAGCTGACCACGACCGTCGAGATCAGCGCGACGCGGCTGGTCCGCTGCACGCAAGCGTCCATAGTACTCATCCTGTTTTCGTGCCAGCCCCCGAGAAAGTGACCAAAGTGGGGACGCTAGCCCAAGGCGCATCAACTGCAAGTGCGTAATCATGCGCACGACTCGGCCATTGCCATCTTCAAATGGGTGAATAAACGCAAGACGATGGTGATAAGCAAGAGCGCTGAGAATTCGCGACGTCAGATCAGGTTGCCCCCCATATACCTGTTGAAGGCGGGTGAGCATGGGGGCGACGGATTCCCAGGCAGGCCCTGCATGATCACCCACCAAGACATTGCGTTGTGCACTATCACGCAATTGACCCGGCACCATTAAGCGCCCATCACTCAGCCGCAAGTCGTCGTCGCTGGCACCTGTAAAAAGGCGGCGATGAATGACAGAAATGAATTCAGGGGCAAAGAACACGCTCCAAGGCGCGTCAATTGATTTCGGCCGACGTACTGTTCGCTCCAGTAACGCCTGAACGCCGATGTGACTTTCGGCCAGCTCACGCAGTTCTTTGGAGTCGCGCCTGGGTACTCGTGTAGATAACGTAGCAGGCTCGGTGAATTGGCCTTCAATCAGGTTGCTGTAGTAACTATTGGTGATCCGCATCAGGCCGCCGATGCGAATAGCGGTGTTTTCGGGGAGCAAACCCGTGAGTTTTCCGGCACGAAACGATAGCGTCTCTGCCGTACGTAAAATCGACGCAGGAAAACCTGGCGATGGCCAGACAGGTTCCAACCAGTGATTACCGGACATGAACTTCTGCGTCATTTTTCTCACCATTTTCCGATTTTTTTTCGAATCTGTTTTCCTTTAAGGTCCAATAATAACGGGATAAATCCAAGATTTTATACAACTATCTGCTAAACATTTTTCTGATTTTTTTCTGATTCTTTTTGGCCTATGCAACCAGCTCCACGTAGTTCGACTCCCCGCCTCCCGTCGCCCCCGACAACCAACCCCACACGAAACTCAGCGTGGTACGCCCGGCAGCATCGACACCGATGATGCCCCGCGACCAGCCGGCCAGCAGCTCACCTTCCAGTGTCAGGCACTGATACAGCAGCTCGATAACGTCTGGGCCTGTGACGCGGCCGACCTGCGTACCCAGGCGGATGCGACCGCCTTGGTAGGTACTGGAAATGGCATCTCCCTCAACAAGGTAATGAAACACCGTTCCCGCGCCGGATAGCCCGTGGGTGTTATTGGCGACGGTGAATCGGCGGTTGTGCAAACGCTCGTGGATTTGTGAGGGGGTGTTCATCGAAGGCGCGTCCTTTCGCGGGTACCTGGAGACCCGGGCGGGCCTCCAGGGTGGAGCGGGTTACTCCACCGTCACCGACTTCGCCAGGTTGCGCGGCTGGTCGACGTCGGTGCCTTTGAGCACGGCGACGTAGTACGACAGCAGTTGCAGCGGGATGGTGTAGAGGATCGGCGACAGGGTGTCGTGGATGTGCGGCATGTTGATGACGTGGGTGCCTTCGCCGTTGGTCATGCCGGCTTTTTCGTCGGCGAACACGATCAGTTGGCCGCCACGGGCGCGGACTTCCTGCAGGTTGGACTTGAGCTTCTCCAGCAGTTCGTTGTTCGGCGCGACGGTGACCACCGGCATGTCGTCGTCCACCAGGGCCAACGGGCCGTGCTTGAGCTCACCGGCCGGGTAGGCTTCGGCGTGGATGTACGAAATTTCCTTGAGCTTCAGGGAGCCTTCCATCGCCACCGGGTACTGCGCGCCACGGCCGAGGAACAGGGTGTGGTTCTTGTCGGCGAACAGCTCGGCGACTTTTTCCACGGTGCTGTCCATGGCCAAGGCTTCGCCCAGGCGGGTCGGCAGGCGGCGCAGTTCTTCCACCAGAGTGGCTTCGACGCCGGCAGCCAAGGTGCCGCGAACATGGCCCAGGGACAGGGTCAGCAGCAACAGGCCGACCAACTGGGTGGTGAAGGCTTTGGTGGAGGCCACGCCGATTTCGCGACCGGCCTGGGTCAGCAGGGTCAGGTCGGACTCACGCACCAGGGAGCTGATGCTGACGTTGCAGATCGCCAGGCTGGCGAGGAAGCCCAGCTCTTTGGCATTGCGCAGCGCGGCCAGGGTGTCGGCGGTTTCGCCGGACTGGGAAATGGTCACGAACAGCGTGTCGGGCTGCACCACCACCTTGCGGTAGCGGAACTCACTGGCGACTTCGACCTGGCACGGGATGCCGGCCAGTTCTTCCAGCCAGTAACGAGCAACCATACCGGCGTGGTAGCTGGTGCCACAGGCCACGATCTGCACATTGCGCACTTTGGCGAACAGCTCGGCGGCTTGCGGGCCGAAGGCGTTGACCAGCACTTGCTTGTCACCAAGGCGGCCTTCCAGGGTGCGCTGCACCACGGCCGGTTGTTCGTGGATTTCCTTGAGCATGAAGTGGCGGAACTCGCCTTTGTCGGCAGCCTCGGCACCGTCGCGGTATTGCACGGCTTCGCGTTCGACGGAATTACCGTTCACGTCCCAGATCGCCACGCTTTCACGGCGAATGTCAGCAATATCGCCCTCCTCCAGGTACATGAAGCGGTCGGTCACCTGGCGCAGGGCCAGTTGGTCGGAGGCGAGGAAGTTCTCGCCCAGGCCCAGGCCGATCACCAGCGGGCTGCCACTGCGGGCGGCGACCACGCGGTCAGGTTGGCTGGCGCTGACCACGGCCAGACCATAGGCGCCGTGCAGCTCCTTGACCGTGGCCTTGAGGGCGGCGGTCAGGTCACTGTGGTCCTTGAGCTTGTGGTTGAGCAGGTGGGCGATGACTTCGGTGTCGGTATCCGAGGTGAACACGTAGCCCATGCTCTTGAGCTGTTCGCGCAGCACTTCGTGGTTTTCGATGATGCCGTTGTGCACCACGGCCAAGTCACCGGAGAAGTGCGGGTGGGCGTTGCGCTCGCGCGGTGCGCCGTGGGTGGCCCAGCGGGTGTGGGCAATCCCCAGGCGACCCACCAGCGGCTCGCCGGCCAACGCCTGCTCCAACTCGCTGACCTTGCCTGGGCGGCGCATGCGCTCAAGCTTGCCGGCGTTGGTGAAGACGGCCACACCCGCGCTGTCGTAGCCCCGGTATTCCAGGCGCTTGAGACCTTCGAGCAGGATGGCAGTAACGTTACGTTCGGCGACTGCGCCAACAATTCCACACATGGTGCTTCTCCTAGATGATTGCCGCGCATATCAGCGTAATGCCGCGGGCTTGGATCTGGTCGCGGGCCTCAAGCGGCAGGCGATCATCGGTAATAAGGGTATGGACGCTGCTCCAGGGCAGTTCCAGGTTGGGAATCTTGCGGCCGATCTTGTCGGATTCGACCATCACCACCACTTCACGGGCGACCTCGGCCATCACACGGCTCAAGCCCAGTAATTCGTTGAAGGTGGTGGTGCCACGTTGCAGATCGATGCCGTCGGCGCCGATGAACAGTTGATCAAAGTCGTAGGAACGCAACACCTGCTCGGCGACCTGGCCCTGGAACGAGTCCGAATGCGGGTCCCAGGTGCCGCCGGTCATCAACAGCACCGGTTCGTGCTCCAGTTCGCTCAAGGCGCTGGCCACGTGCAGGGAGTTGGTCATGACCACCAGGCCGGGCTGGTGGCCCAGTTCCGGGATCATGGCGGCGGTAGTGCTGCCGCTGTCGATGATGATGCGGGCGTGTTCACGCAAACGCATCACCGCAGCACGGGCGATCGCACGTTTGTAGGCCGAGACCGGTTGGGCGGGGTCGCCCACCAGTTCCTGAGGCATGGTGATCGCGCCACCGTAGCGACGCAGCAACAGGCCGTTACTTTCGAGCGCGGCCAAGTCCTTGCGGATAGTGACTTCCGAGGTTTCGAAACGCTTGGCCAGTTCGTCCACGCTGACTTCGCCCTGTTCGTTGAGCAAGGTCAGGATGTTGTGGCGTCGTTGGGGTGTATTTCGTTTCGACATGGTAATTATAAGTTTCGTTTCGAAAGATAACGAAGGCAATCAAAACCTATTGAGAAGATATCGTCAAGCGTCGGAAACAGATTTTTCAAGCAACACACACAAATGTGGGAGGAGGCTTGCCCCCGATTGCAGTAGATCAGTCGACTGAAACATTGACTGAAAATCCGCCATCGGGGGCAAGCCCCCTCCCACATCTGGATAACGCTGCTGATAAGGCTGTGGATAACTCAGGTCTTCTTGATTTTGACCGGGCGTTTCCAGCCGTCGATGTTACGTTGGCGTGCACGGGCCACGGCCAGTTGGGACTTATCCACATCCTGGTTGATGGTTGAGCCCGCAGCAGTGTTCGAACCATCACCTATCGTCACAGGTGCAATCAGCGAGTTATTCGAGCCGATGAAGACGTCCTCACCAATAGTGGTCTGGTACTTATTGGCACCGTCGTAGTTGCAGGTGATCGCGCCTGCGCCGATGTTGCTGCGCGCACCGATCACCGCATCCCCCAGGTAAGCCAGGTGGCCGGCCTTTGCATCATCGCCCATGCGTGCGTTTTTCAGTTCGACGAAATTGCCGACGTGCGCCCTGGCGCCCATCACAGTGCCCGGACGCAACCGCGCAAAAGGCCCGGCATCGCTGCCCTCGCCCATTACGGCGCCGTCGATATGGCTGTTGGCCTTGACCACCACGCCCTTGCGCAGGGTGCTGTCCTTGATCACGCAGTTCGGGCCGATGACCACGTTGTCTTCGATGATCACGCGGCCTTCGAGGATCACGTTGATGTCGATCAGCACATCGCGGCCGACGGTGACCTCACCGCGTACGTCAAAACGCGCAGGGTCGCGCAGGGTCACGCCCTGGGCCATCAGGCGGCGGCCTTCACGCAGTTGGTAGTGACGCTCGAGCTCTGCAAGCTGCTTGCGATCATTGGCGCCCTGTACTTCCATCGGGTCGTGGGGCTGCTCGGTGGCGACCAGCAGGCCATCACTCACGGCCATCTCGATCACGTCGGTGAGGTAGTACTCGCCCTGGGCGTTGTTGTTGGACAGGCGGCTCATCCAGTCGGCGAGCTTATTGGCAGGCACCGCAAGGATGCCGGTGTTGCCTTCGGTGATAGCCCGCTGGGCTTCACTGGCGTCCTTGTGCTCGACGATCGCCGCGACCTTGCCGTCGGCACCGCGCACGATGCGCCCGTAACCGGTGGGGTCATCCAGCTCAACGGTGAGCAGGCCCATCTGGCCGGGCACCACATGCTTGAGCAGGCGTTGCAGGGTTTCCACTTCGATCAGCGGCACGTCACCGTAGAGGATCAGCACGGTGTCGGCGGTAATGAACGGCACAGCTTGCGCGGTGGCGTGGCCGGTGCCCAGTTGTTTGTCCTGTAATACGAAATTCAGGTCATCCGCCGCCAGGCGCTCGCGCACCACATCAGCACCGTGGCCGATCACCACGTGGATACGTTGCGGGTCCAGTTGACGAGCGCTGTGGATAACATGCCCAAGCATGGAATTGCCCGCGACCGGGTGCAGCACCTTGGGCAGGGCCGAACGCATGCGGGTGCCCTGGCCTGCGGCGAGAATGACGATTTCAAGAGACATGAATGGCTACCAATCCTGGGCGGTCCGGCTTCAGACCAAAGATGTGTTTTGCTACAAAAGAAAAAGGGTAGCCGAGGCTACCCTTTTTAATCAATCGCGCATAAGCATCACGGCGTCGCCGCTTACTTCTTGCGGATCTGCTGGAGCGTGCGCAGCTGAGCTGCAGCCTCGGCCAGACGTACAGCAGCAGCGCTGTAGTCGAAGTCCGCACCCTTTTCGTTCAGGGCCTTCTCGGCAGCCTTGACGGCTTCCTGAGCGGAGGCTTCATCCAGGTCGCCAGCACGTTGCACGGTGTCGGCAAGTACCTTGACCATGTTCGGCTGAACCTCAAGGAAACCACCGGAGATGTAAAACACCTCCTTTTCCCCGCCTTGCTTGGTCAGAGTGATCGGACCTGGCTTCAAGCTGGTGATCAATGGCGCGTGGCCCATGGCAATACCCAGGTCACCGAGTTCGCCGTGTGCAATCACCATTTCTACCAGACCGGAGAAGATTTCCCCTTCCGCGCTGACGATATCGCAATGGACTGTCATAGCCATCTGATTGCCTCAACCTGATGAGCGCCCGTTTCCGGGCGCCTGGATTACAGTTTCTTGGCTTTCTCGATCGCTTCTTCGATGCCGCCGACCATGTAGAACGCTTGTTCTGGCAGGTGGTCGTAGTCACCGTTGAGGATGCCTTTGAAGCCAGCAATGGTGTCTTTCAGGGAAACGTATTTACCCGAAGCACCGGTGAAGACTTCAGCCACGAAGAACGGCTGCGACAAGAAGCGCTGGATCTTACGAGCACGGTTTACCAACTGCTTGTCGGCTTCCGACAGCTCGTCCATACCCAGGATCGCAATGATGTCCTTCAGTTCTTTGTAACGCTGCAGCACGTACTGAACGCCGCGAGCGGTGTCGTAGTGCTCCTGGCCGATCACGTTCGGGTCCAGCTGGCGCGAAGTCGAGTCGAGTGGATCGACCGCTGGGTAGATACCCAGGGAAGCGATGTCACGGGACAGAACGACGGTGGCGTCCAAGTGGGCGAAGGTGGTCGCAGGCGATGGGTCGGTCAAGTCATCCGCAGGTACGTATACCGCTTGGATCGAAGTGATCGAACCTTCCTTGGTCGAAGTGATACGTTCCTGCAGAACGCCCATCTCTTCAGCCAGGGTCGGCTGGTAACCTACTGCGGAAGGCATACGGCCCAGCAGTGCGGATACTTCAGTACCGGCCAGGGTGTAACGGTAGATGTTGTCGACGAACAGCAGAACGTCGTTACCTTCGTCACGGAACTTCTCGGCCATGGTCAGGCCAGTCAGTGCTACGCGCAGACGGTTTCCCGGCGGCTCGTTCATCTGACCGTAGACCAGTGCCACTTTGTCCAGAACGTTGGAGTCCTTCATCTCGTGGTAGAAGTCGTTACCCTCACGAGTACGCTCACCCACACCGGCGAACACGGAATAACCGCTGTGCTCGATGGCGATGTTACGGATCAGTTCCATCATGTTTACGGTCTTGCCTACACCGGCACCACCGAACAGACCGACTTTACCGCCCTTGGCGAACGGGCAAACCAGGTCGATAACCTTGATGCCGGTTTCCAGCAGGTCGTTGCCGCCAGCCTGTTCCGCGAACGAAGGTGCTGGACGGTGAATGCCCCAGCGCTCTTCGGTGTCGATCGGGCCAGCTTCGTCAATCGGGTTGCCCAGTACGTCCATGATCCGGCCCAGGGTCGCTTTACCGACCGGTACGGAGATGGCAGCGCCAGAGTCGATAACGTCCAGACCGCGCTTCAAGCCTTCGGTGGAACCCATCGCAATGGTACGAACTACGCCGTCGCCCAGCTGCTGCTGAACTTCCAGAGTAGTTTCCGCGCCTTGTACTTTCAGCGCGTTGTAGATGCTCGGTACGCTGTCGCGTGGAAATTCCACGTCGATAACGGCGCCGATGATTTGAACGATACGTCCGCTACTCATAGCTGGATCCTCTGAATATTTGAACCGTTAAACCGCGGCAGCGCCGCCGACGATTTCCGAGATCTCTTGGGTGATCGCAGCCTGACGCGCCTTGTTGTAGATCAGCTGCAAATCGCTGATCAGATCACCGGCGTTATCGGTAGCGTTTTTCATCGCGATCATCCGCGCCGCTTGTTCAGCTGCGTTGTTCTCGACCACCGCCTGGTACACCTGCGACTCCACGTAGCGCACCATCAAGCCGTCAAGCAGCTCTTTGGCGTCTGGTTCGTAGAGGTAGTCCCAGTGGTGCTTGAGTTCCTGATCCGGAGTCGCCACCAGTGGAATCAATTGCTCCACGGTTGGCTGCTGGGTCATGGTGTTGATGAACTTGTTGGATACCACGGAGAGGCGGTCGATCCGGCCTTCCAGGTACGCATCCAGCATCACCTTCACACTGCCGATCAAATCATTGATCGACGGCTCTTCACCCAGGTGGCTGATAGCTGCAACGACGTTACCGCCGAAGTTGCGGAAAAAGGCCGCACCCTTGCTACCAACAACACACAGATCGATCTCGACGCCGTTTTCGCGGTTTACCGCCATGTCCTTGACCAGGGCCTTGAACAGGTTGGTATTCAAACCACCGCACAAACCACGGTCACTGCTCACTACCACATAACCCACACGCTTGACGGCGCGCTCGATCATGAACGGGTGGCGGTATTCCGGGTTGGCGTTGGCCAGATGCCCAATTACCTGGCGGATACGCTCCGCATAAGGACGGCTAGCAGCCATGCGCATTTGTGCCTTGCGCATTTTGCTGACCGCCACTTTTTCCATGGCGCTGGTAATTTTTTGCGTGCTTTTGATGCTCGCAATCTTACTGCGAATCTCTTTTGCGCCTGCCATGTAACACCTATCAGGTTAGCAAGCGGGAGCCTTGCGGCTCCCGCTGCGGCTTACCAGGTTTGGGTGGCCTTGAACTTCTCGATACCGGCTTTCATGCCAGCGTCGATATCGTCATTGAAGTCACCCTTCACGTTGATCTTCGCCATCAATTCGGCGTGATCGCGGTTGAAGTAAGCAATCAGCGCTTGTTCAAAGCTGCCGACCTTGGCGATTTCAACGTCGGTCAGGAACCCACGCTCAGCGGCATACAGCGACAACGCCATGTCAGCGATCGACATTGGGGCGTATTGCTTCTGCTTCATCAGCTCGGTAACGCGCTGACCATGCTCAAGTTGCTTACGGGTCGCTTCGTCCAGGTCAGAAGCGAACTGGGCGAATGCGGCCAGTTCACGGTACTGAGCCAGAGCGGTACGGATACCACCGGAGAGCTTCTTGATGATCTTGGTCTGAGCGGCACCACCCACACGGGATACCGAAACACCGGCGTTCACTGCAGGGCGGATGCCCGAGTTGAACATGGCCGATTCCAGGAAGATCTGACCGTCGGTGATGGAAATCACGTTGGTCGGAACGAACGCGGAAACGTCGCCAGCCTGGGTTTCGATGATCGGCAGTGCGGTCAGGGAACCGGTTTTGCCGGTCACTGCGCCGTTGGTGAACTTCTCTACGTACTCTTCCGAAACGCGGGATGCGCGCTCCAGCAGACGGGAGTGGAGATAGAACACGTCGCCTGGGTAGGCTTCACGGCCTGGTGGACGGCGCAGCAGCAGGGAAATCTGGCGGTAAGCCACTGCTTGCTTGGACAGATCGTCATAAACGATCAGCGCGTCTTCACCGCGGTCGCGGAAGAATTCACCCATGGTGCAACCGGAGTACGGTGCCAGGAATTGCAGCGCAGGAGATTCCGAAGCACTGGCAGCCACGATGATCGTGTTGGCCAGGGCGCCGTTTTCTTCCAGCTTGCGAACCACGTTGGCGATGGTCGATTGCTTCTGACCGATCGCTACGTAGACGCAGAAAATGCCGCTGTTCTTCTGGTTGATGATCGCGTCGATCGCCAGAGCGGTTTTACCGATCTGACGGTCACCGATGATCAGCTCACGCTGGCCACGGCCGACTGGGATCATGGCATCGACAGCCTTGTAGCCAGTCTGTACAGGCTGGTCTACCGACTTACGCCAGATCACGCCTGGAGCAACTTTCTCGACCGCGTCGGTCTCGGTGTTGCCCAGTGGACCTTTACCGTCAACAGGGTTACCCAGTGCGTCGACTACGCGACCCAGCAATTCCTTACCAACCGGAACCTCCAGGATGCGGCCAGTGCACTTGGCGCTCATGCCTTCAGCCAGACTGGTGTACGCGCCCAATACCACGGCACCTACGGAGTCTTGCTCCAGGTTGAGGGCCATACCGTAGACGCCGCCCGGAAACTCGATCATCTCGCCGTACATAACGTCGGCCAGACCGTGAATCCGCACGATGCCGTCAGATACGCTGACGACAGTGCCTTCGTTACGGGCTTGGGAGGTCACATCGAGCTTGTCGATGCGGCCCTTGATAATTTCACTTATTTCGGAAGGATTGAGTTGCTGCATTGCTCTGCTGCCCCTTCAAACTCAAGATTTCAATGCTTCGGCAAGATTCGCGAGTTTGCCGCGAATCGAGCCATCGATAACCAGGTCGCCGGCGCGAATGACAACACCCCCAATAAGGGATGGGTCTTCCGCAACTTGCAGGCGCACTTCCCGGTCGAGTCGTGCACTGAGAACCTTGGCGAGTTTGTCTTGCTGTTCTTGGTTCAATGCAAAAGCACTGGTCACTTCAACGTCTACCGATTTCTCTTGCTCGGCCTTGTACAGGTCGAACAGAGCGGCAATCTCCGGCAAAAGCAGGAGACGGTCGTTTTCGGCGATGACATTGATGAAGTTCTGCACTTTCACATCAAACTTGTCGCCGCACACTTCAATAAAAGTGGCGGCCTTGTCTGCGCTCGTCAGTCGCGGGGCCTTGAGCACGCGCTGCATGGTGCCGTCTTGCGACACTGCTGCAGCCAGGCCGAGCATGGCTGACCAAGAGGCCAGCTGCTGGTGGGCCTGGGCGTGCTCGAAGGCTGCCTTAGCGTAAGGTCGGGCCAACGTGGTCAATTCTGCCATGATCGCCCTCGCTTAAATTTCAGCAGCCAGTTTGTTAACCAGCTCCGCGTGCGCGTTTTGATCAATTGTGGCACCCAGGATCTTCTCAGCACCGCCGACGGCCAGAGCACCCAGTTGGGCACGCAGCGCATCTTTGACACCGTTCAGTTCCTGCTCGATCTCGGCTTGAGCCTGAACCTTCACACGGTCAGCGTCGATACGGGCTTTTTCAACAGCCTCTTCAACAATCTGGTTACCGCGTTTCTTGGCTTGCTCAATGATTTCGGCTGCTTGAGCTTTCGCTTCGCGCAGTTGCTGACCCGCTTTATCTTGGGCCAACTCCAGGTCGCGAGCTGCTCGTGCGGCAGCGTCCAGTCCATCCGCGATCTTCTTTTGACGTTCGTGCAAAGCCGCGATGACCGGAGGCCATACGAACTTCATGCAGAAAACGACAAAAATCAAGAACGCTAAGGACTGACCAATAATGGTTGCATTAATGTTCACGCCAATACCTCGCTCATTCGTTGCACAACACACCAATCACTCGAAAAACGAGTGATTAACCGGCGAGTTGACCAACGAAGGGGTTCGCGAAGGTGAAGAACAGAGCGATACCAACGCCGATCATGGTCACGGCGTCGAGCAGGCCGGCAACGATGAACATTTTAACTTGCAGCATTGGAACCATTTCTGGCTGACGCGCTGCGCCTTCCAGGAACTTGCCGCCCAGCAGGCCGAAACCAATGGCAGTACCCAGGGCGCCCAGGCCGATCAACAGTGCAACAGCGATAGCGGTTAGACCAACTACAGTTTCCATCTTTCCTCCCGACTTTTACGTCGTATGGTTTAGGTTTTTTAGATTTTAAAGCGGTAAAACAAATCGTTTCATAGCCCTGGTGGGCCACCTTCCCGTTTCACCGGGAAGGACATCAGGCTAGTCGAGACTGGCCTTAATGGTTCTCTTCGTGCGCCATCGACAGGTAGACGATGGTCAGCATCATGAAGATGAAGGCCTGCAGGGTGATGATCAGGATGTGGAACACAGCCCACGCCCACTGCAGAACAATGCCCAGGCCGCTAAGCCAGAGCAAGCCGCTGCCGAACATCACAGCGATCAGAATGAACACCAGCTCGCCGGCATACATGTTGCCGAACAGTCGCAGGGCCAGGGAGATCGGCTTGGCGATCAGGGTGACGAATTCCAGCAGGAAGTTCACCGGGATCAGCAGGGCTTGAACGAAGATGTTCTTGCTGCCGAACGGGTGCAGGGTCAGTTCGCCGATGAAGCCGCCGATGCCCTTGATCTTGATGCTGTAGAAAATGATCAACGCAAATACCGACAGGGCCATGCCCAGGGTAGCGTTCGGGTCAGTGGTCGATACGGCACGGAATGGAATGTGCGGGTCGCCGGAAATCGCCATGGCCAACTGAGGGATCCAGTCAACCGGGATCAGGTCGACGGCGTTCATCAGGAACACCCAGACGAAGATGGTCAGTGCCAACGGTGCAATCACCGGGCTACGGCCATGGAAGCTGTCTTTCACGCTGCCATCGACGAATTCGACCAGTACTTCAACGAAGTTCTGCAAAGCACCTGGTTGACCGGAAGTCGCCTTCTTTGCCGCCATGCGGAAAATCAGGACGAAGATCAGACCCAAAGCGACCGACCAGCCCAGAGTATCCAGGTGGAAAGCCCAGAAGCCCATTTCTTTGGCTTCTGCTGCGGAGTGGGCAAAGCCCCAGCCGCCGTTGGGAAGCTGACCGAAGGTCAGGTTCTGCAAGTGGTGCTGGATATAGCCCGAAGCGGTTGTTTCTGCCATGGTTGCCTCAAACGCCCTAAGGTTTCGAAAGTCTTGTTTTCATCAGCAGGGGAGCGAACCAGCTGACCAGTTGGGTCAACACGAAGACGCCGAATACAGCCAGCGGCGCCAATGGCTTCACACCTGCAAAGGTCAGTGCAAACAGCACTGCCGTCAAAATCAGTTTCCCCGCCTCGCCGGCATAAAAAGACCGGACGATAGCCTGGGCTGCTCGGGCGCCGGAAAACCGAAAGGCCCTGTGAGCAAAATACATATTGGGCAGCAAGGCTATCAGGCCTCCGCAAAGTCCCGAATACCCGGCTACGACTCCATGCCAATACCAGAGCGCCAATGCGGCGATCAGCAAAATGACAAATTGAGCCAATAAAACCGGGAAAACGGCCAAGCGATGGAACGGCAACGTGTTTGGCGTGCGGGTTTCCATCACTCTTGCTCCTCAATGGTCGGCTGCCGGAAATCAATAACTTGGCATAATTTGTGCCGACAAAATGCGCGCAGAGTATAGGGGCGGTTCTGCCCCTATTCAACTGTCGGGTAGTGATTTCCGATCACACGCTACATAAGCAAATGTTTCAGCGGATGTGGGCAAGGACGCCCTGAAGCTCATCAAGGGAGTTATATCCGATGACTAATTGCCCTTTGCCTTTCTTGCCGTGGCGAATTTGCACCGCAGAGCCCAGGCGCTCGGCCAGGCGCTGCTCGAGACGCGCGATATCCGGATCGGTTTTGGTCGTTTCGACCGGTGCAGGTTTACCGCTCAACCACTGGCGAACCAGCGCCTCGGTCTGACGAACGGTGAGCCCTCGTGCGACAACGTGTCGCGCCCCTTCAACCTGTTGATTTTCCGGCAGACCGAGCAAAGCACGGGCGTGGCCCATCTCGAGGTCGCCATGGGACAACATGGTCTTGATGACTTCCGGCAGCGCGATCAGGCGCAGCAAGTTGGACACGGTGACACGGGATTTACCCACGGCCTCGGCGACCTGTTGCTGGGTCAGCTGGAATTCCTGCTGCAAACGCTGCAAGGCGATCGCTTCCTCGATGGGATTGAGGTCTTCACGCTGGATATTCTCGATCAACGCCATGGCGATGGCGGTTTCATCCGTTACATCGCGCACCATCGCCGGGATGGTGTCCTTGCCCGCCTGCTGGCTGGCGCGCCAGCGGCGTTCACCGGCAATGATTTCAAAGCGGCCGCCGCCGATCGGGCGCACCACAATCGGCTGCATCACGCCCTGGGCCTTGATCGAATTGGCCAGTTCCTCCAGCGCCTGGGGGTCCATGTCCCGGCGTGGCTGGTATTTGCCGCGCTGGATCAGGTCCAGGGGCAGGTGCTGCAGCTCGCGTTCGTCAGCCTGCACCGCTTGTTCTTCAAGCGATGTGACGGTCGGACCACTCAGCAGTGCATCCAGTCCACGTCCGAGACCTCGTTTCTTGACGGCCATGGGGATTCCTTAAGTTGGCTGGGCTGCAGCGGTGCGTGAGTTGCGGCGTTGACGACGAACCATCTCGCCGGCCAATGCCAGGTAGGCAATGGCACCACGGGATGATTTGTCGTACGCCAGCGCGGGCATGCCATAGCTTGGCGCTTCGGCCAGGCGGATGTTGCGTGGAATCACGGTGTCGTACAGCTGGTCGCCAAAGTGTTCCTTGAGCTGCGCCGACACATCGTTCATCAGGCTCAGGCGCGGATCGAACATGGTTCGCAGCAGGCCTTCGATCTGCAGGTTCGGGTTGAGCAGCTCGGCGATACGCTTGATGTTATCCACAAGGTCGCTCAACCCTTCCAGCGCGTAGTACTCGCACTGCATGGGGATAATCACCCCATCGGCAGCCACCAATGCGTTAAGCGTGAGCATCGACAGCGACGGTGGGCAGTCGATCAAAATGTAGTCGTAGTTCTCGCGGATCGGTGCCAACGCGCTGCGCAGACGGCTTTCCTTCATCTGCATTTCCAGCAGCACCACTTCCGCCGCAGTCAAATCGCGGTTGGCCGGCAGCAGTTGATAACCGCCATGCTCGGAGTAGTGCATGGCCTGGGCCAGGTCGCACTCGCCAATCAGCAAGTCATAGACCGAGTTTTCCAGGCCGTGTTTATCCACACCGCTACCCATGGTGGCGTTGCCCTGTGGATCGAGATCGATCAACAGCACCCGGCGCTTGGTGGCGACCAGGGATGCTGCGAGGTTGATGCAGGTGGTGGTTTTGCCCACGCCACCTTTCTGGTTCGCTATCGCGAATACCTTAGCCATTCTTGCTTGTGTTCCCAATCATGCCGTGCGGCGCAGTATCAGCAGATGGCGTTGGCCTTGGCAACCGGGTACGGCCAAGGCGTGTTCGCTATCGAGGTGGAAGTCTGCCGGCAATGCTAACAGCTCATCGCTTGGATGGACGCCCTTCATTGCCAGCCAGCGGGTGTCGCGGTCGCCCAGGTGACGAGTCCAGTTGCTGAAGTTCTCCATGCTGCTGAACGCCCGGGAAACAATTCCGTTGAAGGGCAACTCAGGCGTGAAGGCTTCGACGCGACTGTGGATAACGTGCAGGTTATCCAGCTTGAGTTCGAGTTTGACCTGGGTCAGGAAGCGGGTTTTCTTGCCGTTGCTGTCCAGGCAGGTCACTTGCGACTCGGGAAACAGGATAGCCAGCGGGATGCCAGGCATACCGCCACCACTGCCGACATCGAGCCAACGACCGTTTTCGATAAACGGCATCACGCTCAGACTGTCGAGCAAGTGACGGGAAACCATTTCGTCGGGATCACGCACAGCCGTCAGGTTGTAAGCCTTGTTCCATTTGATCAACAGGGCCAGGTAACCCAGCAGCAAATCGTGCTGGGCTTCGGTCAAGTCCACGCCCAATTGGCGCGCACCTGTGGATAACTCTTCGGCGTGTTGCGAGGTGACCAACGAACTCAAGCGCTTTGCTCCAACTGACGGCCCGCGCCGCGTTTTTTCAAATGAATCATCAACAGCGAAATAGCTGCAGGGGTGACGCCCGGGATACGTGAAGCCTGCCCGAGGGTCTCGGGACGAGTTATCCCCAGCTTGCTTTGGATTTCTTTCGACAATCCGGAAATACCGGTGTAGTCGATATCCACAGGCAGCCTGGTGTCTTCACTGGCGCGCAGACGAGCGATCTCGTCCTGCTGGCGGTCAATGTAACCGGCGTACTTGGTCTTGATTTCGACCTGCTCGGCAACCTGTGGATCATCGGCGCCGCCGCCGGTCACTTCGACCAGACCGGCGTAGTCGATTTCCGGACGGGACAGCAGGTTCAGCAGGTTGTATTCATGAGTCAGCGGCGTGCCGAATTTTTCCGCAATCGCGTCGCCCTGCTCGGTCCCGGGGCGAACCCAGGTACTTTTCAGGCGCTGCTCTTCAAGCTCGATGCTTTCGCGTTTTTTGCAGAAGGCCGCCCAGCGCGCATCGTCGACCAGCCCCAGTTCACGACCTTTTTCGGTCAGGCGCAGGTCGGCGTTGTCTTCCCGCAGGATCAGGCGGTATTCCGCCCGGGAAGTGAACATCCGATACGGTTCCTGGGTTCCCAGGGTAATCAGGTCGTCGACCAACACGCCGATATACGCTTCATCGCGACGCGGGCACCAGCTGTCTTTGCCCTGTGCACGCAACGCGGCGTTGGTACCGGCCAGCAAACCCTGGGCGCCGGCTTCTTCGTAGCCGGTGGTGCCGTTGATTTGCCCGGCGAAGAACAGACCGCCGATAACCTTGGTTTCCAGGCTGTACTTCAGGTCACGCGGGTCGAAGTAGTCGTATTCGATGGCGTAGCCCGGACGCACGATGTGTGCGTTTTCCATGCCGCGAATCGATTGCACGATCTGGATTTGCACATCGAACGGCAGGGAAGTGGAAATCCCGTTCGGGTACAGCTCATGGGTAGTCAGGCCTTCCGGCTCGATGAAGACCTGATGGCTTTCCTTGTCGGCAAAGCGGTGGATCTTGTCTTCGATCGACGGGCAGTAACGCGGGCCAATACCTTCGATCACCCCGGAGTACATCGGCGAACGGTCGAGGTTCGCGGCAATGATTTCGTGAGTGCGCGCATTGGTATGGGTAATCCAGCAGCTCACCTGTTTGGGGTGTTGCTCCTTGGAACCCATGAACGACATTACCGGAATCGGAGTATCGCCCGCTTGTTCGGTCATCACCGAGAAATCCACGGAACGCCCGTCGATACGCGGTGGAGTCCCGGTTTTCAGGCGACCGACGCGCAGCGGCAATTCGCGCAGGCGTTTTGCCAGGGCAATCGACGGCGGATCACCGGCGCGGCCACCCGAATAGTTCTGCATGCCGATGTGGATAAGTCCGCCGAGGAACGTACCGGTGGTCAACACCACGGATTCTGCGAAGAAACGCAGGCCCATTTGGGTGACAACACCGCGAACCACGTCCTGTTCGACGATCAAGTCATCGGCGGCTTGTTGAAATATCCACAGGTTGGGCTGGTTTTCCAGGGTTTCGCGGACCGCGGCTTTGTACAGGATGCGGTCTGCCTGGGCCCGAGTGGCACGCACGGCCGGGCCTTTGCGGCTGTTGAGCACGCGAAATTGAATACCACCCTTGTCGGTAGCCTCGGCCATCACGCCACCAAGGGCGTCGATTTCCTTGACCAGATGGCTTTTGCCGATCCCACCAATGGCAGGGTTGCAACTCATGGCGCCGAGGGTTTCCACGTTATGCGTCAGCAACAGGGTTTTTACGCCCATGCGTGCTGACGCCAGTGCTGCCTCGGTACCGGCATGACCGCCGCCGATGACGATCACTTCAAAACGGGAAGGGAAATCCACCACGCACCTCGTGCCTGCTTATGTAGGTAATCAGGAATTGTTTGTTGAAAGGGTTTTGGAGCTTTGGCGGCAAGTATAGGGACTTCGCCCTTCCTAAAGAACCCTTTGCACAAAATTTAACCAGCTGTGGATGAATCACAGACAATAGAAATTAAAAGAGAGAAATTTATTAAATCTTTGTTTTTATGTTTATTTCTACTGGGCACCTTTTCTGTGGATAGATCTCTACAGGCCTTTATTTACAATGTGTACAGCGATTCAAAAGTCTGTGGTCATGTGCCAATGAGGCCCTTGGATAAGTGCTTTAAGCCTGTGGATTAAACAGGTGGTTATCCACAGAGGGGTTTTTACTCAGGTTTCGAGCCCTGTTATCAACTGGGCACAGGGGCGGTTATTCACAGGGCTTAATCCACAGAAATCCGTGCAATCGTGTGAATTTCGCCCACGACGAAGCCAACCGAATCTTTCTATTCGGGGGTGAGCACGTCAAAAAGAGATCTATTGTGAGAAAACAGCCAGGCAGTTAATAATAGCGATTATCATTAACCTAGCTTGTCATGCCCTATGTCCCCTTCTTCACACACGGCTGCGGTTCAGAACATCTACGAGCAGCACCACTCCTGGTTGCACGGGTGGCTCAAAGGTAAGTTGCATAACGCCTGCGATGCAGCCGATGTGGCGCACGATACGTTCGTGCGCATTCTGGTTGGGCGGCATGCGGCGCAGATCGTTGAACCGCGTGACTACCTGGCAACCATCGCCAGGGGCCTGGTGATTGATCGTTATCGCCGGCATGCCATCGAGCAGGCCTACAAGCAGACCTTGGCCGAACGGCCTGAAGCCACGGCCATCAGTGAGGAAGACAAAGCCATCATCATCGAGACGCTGGTGGCTGTGGATAAAGCCCTGTCCGGACTCGGCGAGCGAACGCGACGGATCTTCCTGTTGTCGCAGATCGAGGGGCTGACTTATCAACAGATCGCCGATCAACTGCAGGTGTCGCTGACCACGGTGAAGAAGCACATGATCCGTGCATTGACTGAATGCTCGCTGATCATGGCCAGCCTGTAATGGCCGCCCCCGATCGCAAGACCTTCGAGGCCGCTGCTCACTGGTATGTACAGTTTCAATCCCAAACGCCTACGGCTGCTGAACGCCTTGCCTGGCAACAATGGCTCAACGGCGATCCGTCCCATCAGGCGGCGTGGAACCAGATGGAGCAATTGCAGCGCAGTCTCGGCGCCCTGCCCCAGGATTTCACCCGCCGGGCATTGTCGACCACGCAACAACGTCGCCAGGTATTGAAGTGGATGCTGGTAATGGGCGGTACCGGGTGCCTGGGCTGGAATGTCCAGCAACACACCTCCCTGGGCAATGTTTGGGCCGACTACCGGACCTCTGTGGGGGAACGCCGGCGTATCGCATTGGCTGACGGCACACGGATTGATCTGAATACCAGCACGGCGATTGACGTGATCTTCGACGGGCGCCAACGTTTGATCCGGCTGCGTGAAGGTGAAGTACTTATCCACACCGGCAAGTTGGGCGGGCACACGCCCTTTTATGTCGAAACCCGCCAGGGCCGAGTCCAGGCATTGGGTACTCGGTTTACAGTGCGCCAGTTGCCAGATTCCACGCGTGTCGGTGTTCTGGAGGATCGCGTAAGTGTGGCCCCTGGTGACCGGCCCAACCATGCTCGACTGCTCGGTGCCGGTGAAAGCGCTGACTTTGATCGTCAAAACGTAGGGCTTGGCCACACGTATAGCGGGTCCCAGGCTGCCTGGGTCGATGGCCAGCTGATCGTATTGGATGCTCGCCTCGGGGATGTGATCGAAGACCTTGCCCGCTACCGTCCGGGCGTCCTGAAATGCGACTTGGCTAGTGCACGCCTACGTGTTTCCGGGACTTTCCGCCTCGATTCCACCGATGCGGTGCTGGCGAATCTGCAGGCAACCTTGCCCATTCAGGTGAAATACTTCACTCGCTATTGGGTTTCGGTGAAGCGAATCGCTTGATCGCAAAAAATATCCTCACAAGGGGTTATCTTTTTTTTACCTGGCACGGCCCTAAAGGTAATCACGACGCCACCTTCAGGGCTTACCCACCTATGCGCCTTCGCACCAAGCTCCGCCAGCGACTTTCCTACCACGGTATGACGTGCAGCCTACTGCTCGGCACAGCAGCCACAGCCGGTGTTTTGCTATCCAGTGACGCCATGGCCGCCAGCACGGTGCAGCATTACGCCATTGCGGCCGGTCCCCTGGACAATGCCTTGAGCCAATTTGCCGCCAGGGCGAATGTGATTCTGTCTTTCTCGCCCCAACAAACCGCGCGCTTGAACAGCACCGGGCTGGAAGGTGACTATTCGATTGAGCAAGGCTTTGCACTGTTGCTGCAGAACTCGGGGTTACAAGCGGTAGTCCAGGCGCCTGGCAGCTATGTCTTGCAGGCCATTCCTACAGGGCAACTCACGCTCGCGCCCACCACGGTCAGTACTTATCAACAGGCTGGGTTCAATCAGGAGATCGCCGGGGATGTGGGCTACAAAGCGCAAAACAGCCGTATCGGCACCAAGACCAGCACGCCTCTGTCGGAAACACCGCGTTCGGTATCGGTCGTCACCGGCCAGCGCATCAAGGACCAGAAGTCGCAGACCCTGACTGAAGTATTGGGCTACGTGCCAGGTATCTTCGCGCCGCCCTTTGCTGCTGGCGACGGTCTCGCAGGTGACTTGTTCTTCATCCGCGGTTTCAATGCCACGGATTACGGCTACGGCCTGCTGCGAGATGGCCTGCGTGTACAAGGCAATCGGTACGACACCACCAGTGAGCCCTATGGCCTGGAGCGGGTCGAAATATTCCGTGGGCCCTCTTCCCTGCTGTACGGTGAAAACGCGCCTGGCGGTTTAGTGAACCTGGTGAGCAAACATCCGACTGCCACGCCGCAGGGTGAAGTGCAGCTCGGTTATGGCTCGAATAATCGGCGTCAGTTGGGTGTGGATATCTCTGGTCCACTCAACGACAGCGACAATATCCTTGGCCGGGTGGTGATGCTCGGCCGCAAGTCTGATACGCAGACTGACCATGTTCCTGATGATCGCCTGTATATAGCGCCTTCACTGACCCTGAATTTCGACGACTTCAACACGCTCACTCTGTTGGCCAATTACCAAAAGGACCACACCAATCTCGAACTCGGCCTACCCGCCGCGGGGACCTTGCTTACAAATCCGAACGGAAAGCTGTCCAAGCACACCATGCTCGGCGACCCGGACTGGAATACGTTCGAACGTGAAGCCTGGAGCAGCGGCTACGAATTCAGCCACAGCTTCAATGATGAGTGGCAGTTCCGCCAGAACTCGCGGTACATGCAATCGCGCATCAACCGTCACGAAACCTGGCCGGGCACATTGAACAATGGCGGTTTCGGCACCCAACTGAACATGACGGCCTACGACCGCTACAACAAGTCGATGGTCTACTCCCTGGATAACCAGTTGGAAGGCAAATTCCAGGTCGGTGACCTGGAAAATACCGTGCTGTTCGGCGCCAGCTATGACCGCACCTCGTTCAACCAGGATTGGGACGCAGGCTTCGCCGGCACCATCAATGTGTATAACCCCGTGTACCTGCGTGAGCCGCTTACCCCGGTGGCTGTGCAAAACACCTTGCTCGAGCAGCAGATGAAGGGTGTTTATGCACAAATCCAGAGCAAGTATGACCACTGGTTGTTCCTGCTGGGCGGCCGCCAGGACTGGGTCGACAGTGATTTCCGCGACAAGGTCAACAAGGCCAGCGACACCGGCTCCGAAGACCGCAAGTTTACCTACCAGGGCGGGGTGATGTACCAGTTCGACAACGGCCTGACGCCGTACGTCAGCTACTCCACCGCATTTGTGCCTGTACAGCAGATCTCCAACGCCGGTTCACCGTTGAAGCCGATCACCAGTAGTCAGTATGAAGTGGGGGTGAAGTACGAACCGGTCGGCTGGGATACGGCGATGACCCTGTCGGTGTATGACTTGCGCAAGGAAGATGACACCTACCTCGACGCCACCACCAACAGCTACCGCCAGGTGGGCGAAAGCCGGGCCAAAGGGGCCGAGGTCGAGGTGAACAGCAACATCACGCCCAACCTGAATGTGACCGCAGCCTACACCTACACTGACGCTCGTATTACCAAGGACTCGGCTACCTCGCTGGTCGAGGGGCATCAGATGACGGGGGTTCCGCGCAACCAGGCCTCGGTGTGGGGCAAGTACCGCTTCCTCGATGGCCAACTCAGGGGCTTGTCCCTGGGCGGCGGTGTGCGCTATTTCGACAGTACGTTTTCTTACACCCAGCCAAGCCTGTACGGAAAGCTGGATGCTGGGAGCGTCACTCTGGTGGACGCAGCCGTCGGCTATCAGATCGACAAGCACTGGTCAGTGGACGTGAACGCCAAGAACCTGTTCGACAAGGAGTATGTTTCTGGATGCAACGACGCGGGCCGCTGCTACTGGGGTGACAGTCGTACACTGCTTGGGACTGTTTCGTACAACTGGTGATGGATGAAGGCCTGAAGAATCAAAATGATCTTCAGGCCGCTATCGCTGGCAAGCCTGCTCCTACTTGCCGATACAGAAGCTGGAGAAGATCCGTCCCAACAAATCATCGGAGCTGAATGCGCCGGTGATTTCTCCCAACAGCTGCTGCGCCTGGCGAAGATCCTCAGCCAGCAGCTCCCCCGCCCCCGCCAAGGTCAACTGCGCCCGGCCGTGCTCCAATGCCGAGCTTGCATGGCGCAGCGCCTCCAGGTGCCTGCGGCGCGCACTGAAGCTGCTTTCCGACGTCTGCTCGTAACCCATGCAGGCCTTGAGATGCTCGCGCAGCAATTCCAGGCCCTCACCCGCAGACTTGGCGCTCAGGCTGATAGTGACGTGGCCATCAGCGCTGGTTTCCATCGCAATGGCTTCACCCGTCAGATCGGCTTTGTTACGAATCAAGGTGACTTTGGCCGGGTCCGGCCGTTGCTCGAGGAATTCCGGCCACAATGCAAAAGGATCCACAGCCTCCGGCGCGGTGGCGTCCACCACCAGCAGTACCCGGTCCGCTTCGCCGATGGCTTTGAGCGCGCGTTCCACGCCGATCTTTTCCACCTGGTCATCGGTATCGCGTAAACCGGCGGTGTCGACGACGTGCAACGGCATGCCATCGATGTGGATATGTTCGCGCAGGATATCCCGGGTGGTGCCGGCGATCTCGGTGACAATGGCTGCTTCACGCCCCGCCAGCGCATTGAGCAGGCTGGATTTGCCGGCATTGGGACGCCCGGCGATCACGACGGTCATGCCGTCTCGCAGCAACGCGCCTTGCCCGGCTTCCCGCAGGACTGTGGATAACTCATCACGGACCTTATCCAGCATCGCCAATACATGGCCATCGGCAAGGAAGTCGATTTCCTCTTCAGGAAAATCAATCGCCGCCTCGACGTAGATGCGCAGGCTGATCAACTGTTCGGTCAAGTTATGCACACGCAGGGAAAAAGCGCCCTGCAGAGAGCGCAGCGCATTGCGTGCAGCTTGCGCAGAACTGGCCTCGATCAAATCGGCAATCGCCTCGGCCTGTGCCAGGTCGAGCTTGTCGTTGAGGAATGCCCGCTCACTGAACTCACCCGGGCGAGCCAGGCGGCAACCCAACTGCAGGCAGCGCTGCAGCAACATATCCAGAACGATCGGGCCACCGTGCCCCTGCAATTCCAGCACGTCTTCACCCGTGAAGGAGTTGGGTCCCGGGAAATACAGGGCCAGGCCTTCGTCCAATACTTCCTCATCAGAGCCGAGGAACGGGCCGTAATGGGCATAGCGCGGCGTCAACTCTCGTCCGCTGATGGCCTTCGCGGCAATCCCGGCGAGCGGTCCGGAAATACGAACGATACCGACACCGCCGCGACCCTGAGCGGTAGCGACAGCAGCGATGGTTTCACGAGGAGCGCTCATCAGCAGGTTCCAGAATAAAAGTGACGGAAAGCAAAACGCCCCACTAGGGGGCGTCTTGAGTGGTTATCCACAGAGTAAATTACGCCTCGGCTTTTTTGGTAGCCGCTTCGATTTTACGTGTGATGTACCACTGTTGAGAGATCGACAACACGTTGTTGACCACCCAGTACAGAACCAGGCCAGCCGGGAACCACAGGAAGAAGAAGGTGAAGATGATTGGCATCATTTTCATCACCTTGGCCTGCATCGGATCCGGCGGCGTCGGGTTCAGGCGCTGCTGGATAAACATGGTCGCGCCCATGATGATCGGCAGGATAAAGAACGGGTCTTTGATCGACAGGTCAGTTATCCACAGCATGAACGGTGCCTGGCGCATTTCCACGCTTTCCAGGAGTACCCAGTACAGCGACAGGAATACCGGCATCTGTACCAGAATCGGCAAGCATCCACCCAGCGGGTTGATCTTCTCTTTCTTGTACAGCTCCATCATGGCCTGCGACATTTTCTGCCGGTCATCGCCATGTTGTTCTTTCAGTGCGGCCAGTTTAGGGGCCACGGCACGCATGCGCGCCATCGACTTGTAGCTGGCGGCCGACAGTGGGAAGAAGATCCCCTTGATCAGCATGGTCAGGAAGATGATCGACCAGCCCCAGTTACCGACGATGCTGTGGATATGTTGCAGCAGCCAGAAGATCGGCTGGGCAATGAACCACAGGATGCCGTAATCCACAGTCAGTTCCAGACCTGGGGACAACTCTTTCAGCACGGCCTGGCTTTTCGGGCCGGCGTACAGCGTAGCGCTGGTTTCAGCCTTGGCACCTGGAGCGACGGTCATCGCCGGGCCTGTGTAGCCGATGATGTAGTTGCCTTTGCTGTCCTTGCGCGCCAGTACTGCATTGTTCTGGCCGGGCTGAGGAATCCACGCGGTCACGAAGTAGTGTTGCAGCCAGGCTACCCAGCCACCGTTCACGTTATAGGTGATCGGCGCCTTGGTTTTGTCTTCGGCCACTTTATCCATGTCTTTCATGGATACTTTTTTGTACGGCTCCGAACTTGTCCACAGGGCAGCGCCCAGGTAAGTCGCGGTACCCGTCGCAGTGCTGGACGATGGATCGGAACTGGCGTCACGCTTGAGCTGCGCAAACATTGCGCCGGTCCAAGGCTGGGCGCTCTGGTTGTCGATCAGATAGGTGACAACGATGTCGTACAGGCCGCGCTTGAGTGTGAAGCGCTTGATGTAGTTGACGCCGTCCTTGCTGAACTTCAAGTCCACGACCAGTTGGTCTTGGCCATCTGCCAGTTGATAGCTCTTCTTCTCCGCAGAGAAAATCGGACGACCGGTTGCACTCGCATCAGGGCCGTTGGTGCCGATCAGGCCACTTTGTGCCTGGTAAACACGTTCGCCACCGTTATCGAACAACTGGAATGGGATTTCCGGGTGATCCTGACGACGCGGATACAGCGGAAGTGTCAGCTTGGCAACATCGCCACCTTGCGGGTCGATAGCCAGGTCCAACACATCCGTCTTGATCTGGATGAGGTCGGTGCTTGCGGCAACTGCAACTTCGGCAGGTGCTTTTGTTTCGCCCGCTGCCCGTGGAATGTCATCACTGGCGGCAGTATTGGTGCCACTTACTGTATCGGGAAGCCCCGCTGGAACAGCATTGGCAGCAACATTCTGAGTCGGCAGGGCAGCCTGGCCATAGTCCTGGTTCCACTTAAGGACCATGACGTAGGACACGATTGCCAGGGCGACGATCAGGATCGTGCGTTTAATATCCATGATTACTCGGCCATCGAAGAAGAACGGGAGGTAGGGATAGGTGGAACCGGGTCATAACCACCGGGATTCCACGGATGACAGCGACCTAAACGACGAAAGGTCAGCCAGCCACCGCGCAGAAGACCATGATTTTCTATGGCCTCTAACGCGTAGCAGGAACAACTGGGGTAGAAACGACAGTGGCTGGCCATCAGAGGACTAATGGCATAGCGATAAAACTGGATCGGAACGAGTGCCAGTTTACGCATCGGTGCTGTCTACCCCTACAGTTTCGGTGCTGACTGCTGGTGCTGGTTTGTTGGTACGCGCCAGACGTTTCCAGAGCTTGCCGAAATGCTGAATCAATTCGGGGTTTTCTACATCCCCCAAGCCTTTGCGCGCGACGATAACAATATCCCAACCAACCAGAGTGTCCTGGTGGAGGCGAAACGATTCGCGCATCAGACGCTTGAGGCGATTGCGCTCAACGGAGAGCTTTACGCTCTTCTTGCCGATCACCAACCCGAGACGGGGGTGATCAAGATCGTTGTTACGCGCAAGGAGCAGGAGATTTTTCCCCGGAACCTTGCCGGTGGGGGAGTCAAAGACTGCCTTGAAGTGCCGGGGGGTTAGCAGACGCTTTTCCCGACTGAAGTCCTGACTCACCACCAGTACCGGATTATCAAACTGCCAGACGCGCACGACCTTTGGCGCGGCGACGCGACAGGACAGCACGGCCGTTCTTGGTAGCCATGCGAGCACGGAAGCCGTGGGTACGGGCGCGTTTGATGGTGCTTGGTTGGAAAGTACGTTTCATGGCGTTGTTACCTGGTTCGTCCACAACGGGCCGGAATGGCCCCCGTTTTAAGAGACCGGCGATTCTAGAGAAAGCAAGCCTCTAGGTCAATTTCCAACCAGCTTTTCCTTCAATTAGATCTTTACGGGCCTCCAGACCTTTTCTTTCCGTTCTGCTTCCATGAGCAATGCCATAGATATAAAAATAAAGAAGGAAGTTATTTAAAGCTTTTCTGTAAAGCTTATAAAAGCTAGGCAGGCCATCCTCTGTGGATAACTGCCTTAAGGCCATATTCCACGTGCTGTACAGAGAATGACAACATGGGGGAGAAGCGGTGCTCTGCCTGTGCTGCGCTGTCGGATAAGCTGTGTGTGGAATGGCATGTTATCCACAGGCCAGTTACCCACAGACTTTCGACCCTACTTGTACAACGAGCTCAGGCGCGCTTATCCACAGAGCTTATGCACAGACCATCTGTCGCATTTTTTGCTGTTAAGGCGTTGATTTTGGCTGGCCTGTGAGCAACCTACATGTGGATAAGTGGGCTGCTGGCCGCTACAATGGCGGCTGTTTTTGCCTCACCGGCTTTCAACTTAGGGGATATCCGTGTCAGTGGAACTTTGGCAGCAGTGCGTGGAGCTTTTGCGCGATGAGCTGCCTGCCCAGCAATTCAACACCTGGATCCGCCCGCTACAGGTCGAAGCCGAAGGCGACGAGTTGCGTGTCTATGCGCCCAATCGTTTTGTTCTCGACTGGGTCAACGAGAAGTACCTGAGCCGCGTTCTCGAATTGCTCGATGAACACGGCAATGGCCTTGCGCCCGTGCTTTCCTTATTAATAGGCAGCAAACGCAGCTCGGCACCTCGTGCTGCACCGAATGCTCCGCTCGCAGCGAGTGCCTCGCAGGCTCAAGCCCCTGTGGCGCCTGTTAATAACTCGCCAGCGCCGGTTGCCCAGACGCCTTCGAAAGCCTCGTCGCAGAACAACGCGCCTATCAATGAAGAGCCGTCCCGCGACAGCTTCGATCCGATGGCGGGTGCCAGTTCACAGCAGGCTCCGGTCCGCGCCGAGCAGCGCACGGTGCAGGTCGAAGGTGCGCTCAAGCACACCAGCTACCTGAACCGCACGTTCACCTTCGAGAACTTCGTCGAAGGTAAATCCAACCAGCTGGCCCGCGCGGCCGCCTGGCAGGTCGCCGATAACCCCAAGCATGGTTACAACCCGCTCTTCCTGTATGGCGGCGTTGGCTTGGGTAAGACCCACTTGATGCACGCTGTGGGTAACCACCTATTAAAGAAGAACCCGAATGCCAAGGTTGTGTACCTGCACTCGGAGCGCTTCGTGGCAGACATGGTCAAGGCCCTGCAGCTCAATGCGATCAACGAGTTCAAGCGGTTCTACCGCTCCGTTGATGCATTGCTGATCGATGACATTCAATTCTTCGCGCGCAAGGAGCGATCCCAGGAAGAGTTTTTCCACACCTTCAACGCCCTGCTCGAAGGCGGCCAACAGGTCATCCTGACCAGTGACCGTTACCCGAAGGAAATCGAAGGCCTGGAAGAACGCTTGAAGTCGCGCTTTGGTTGGGGCCTTACCGTGGCGGTAGAGCCGCCGGAGCTGGAAACCCGCGTAGCGATCCTGATGAAAAAGGCCGACCAGGCGAAAGTCGATCTGCCCCACGACGCTGCGTTTTTCATCGCCCAACGCATCCGTTCCAACGTGCGTGAGCTGGAAGGTGCGCTCAAGCGTGTCATTGCGCACTCTCACTTCATGGGCCGCGACATCACCATCGAGCTGATTCGCGAATCCCTGAAAGACTTGCTGGCATTGCAGGACAAACTGGTGAGTGTGGATAACATCCAGCGCACCGTGGCCGAGTACTACAAGATCAAGATTTCCGACCTGCTGTCCAAGCGCCGTTCGCGCTCGGTGGCGCGTCCTCGTCAGGTGGCCATGGCACTCTCCAAGGAGTTGACCAACCATAGCCTGCCGGAAATCGGTGATGTGTTTGGCGGCCGCGACCACACCACGGTCTTGCACGCGTGCCGCAAGATCAACGAACTTAAGGAATCCGACGCGGATATTCGCGAGGACTACAAGAACCTGCTGCGTACACTGACTACTTGATGACACCAGCGCAGCTTATTAAGGCAAGGGACTAGACCATGCATTTCACCATTCAACGCGAAGCCCTGTTGAAACCCCTGCAACTGGTCGCAGGCGTCGTCGAGCGCCGACAGACCTTGCCGGTGCTCTCCAACGTATTGCTGGTGGTCGAAGGCCAGCAATTGTCCCTGACCGGTACCGACCTGGAAGTCGAGCTGGTCGGTCGCGTGCAACTGGAAGAGCCCGCTGAACCTGGCGAGATCACAGTACCCGCGCGCAAGCTGATGGACATCTGCAAAAGCCTGCCGAACGACGCGCTGATCGACATCAAGGTTGATGAGCAGAAGTTGGTGGTCAAGGCGGGTCGCAGTCGTTTCACGCTGTCTACGTTGCCGGCCAATGATTTCCCGACTGTGGAAGAAGGCCCTGGCTCACTGACCTGCAGCCTGGAGCAAAGCAAACTGCGTCGTCTGATTGAGCGCACCAGCTTCGCCATGGCCCAGCAGGACGTACGTTACTACCTCAACGGTATGTTGCTGGAGGTGTCGGAAGGCATCATTCGCGCCGTGGCCACTGACGGTCACCGTCTGGCGATGTGCTCGATGCGCGCCGATATCGGTCAACCTGACCGTCACCAGGTGATCGTGCCGCGTAAGGGTATTCTCGAACTGGCGCGCCTGCTCACCGAGCCGGATGGCAATGTCAGCATCGTGCTGGGTCAGCACCATATCCGCGCGACCACCGGCGAGTTCACCTTCACCTCCAAGCTGGTCGACGGCAAGTTCCCGGATTACGAGCGCGTTCTGCCTAAAGGCGGCGACAAGCTGGTGATCGGTGATCGCCAGGCCCTGCGTGAAGCGTTCAGCCGTACTGCGATCCTGTCCAACGAGAAGTACCGGGGCATTCGTCTGCAGCTGGCCAACGGTCAGTTGAAAATCCAGGCCAATAACCCGGAGCAGGAAGAAGCGGAAGAGGAAGTGGGCGTCGACTACAACGGCGGTTCTTTGGAAATCGGCTTCAACGTGAGCTACTTGCTGGACGTGCTGGGTGTGATGACCACCGAACAGGTTCGCCTGATCCTGTCCGACTCCAACAGCAGTGCCCTGGTGCAGGAATCCGATAATGACGACTCGGCTTACGTTGTTATGCCGATGCGCCTGTAATCATGCCCAGCAGAAGCTAGATGTCCCTTAGTCGCGTCTCGGTCACCGCGGTGCGCAATCTGCACCCGGTGACCTTCTCCCCCTCCCCCCGCATCAATATCCTCCACGGCGCCAACGGCAGTGGCAAAACCAGCGTGCTGGAAGCCATCCACCTGCTCGGGCTTGCCCGTTCCTTTCGCAGTGCCCGCTTGTTGCCGGTGATTCAGTACGAACAACTGGCTTGCACGGTATTTGGCCAAGTCGAACTGGCAGAGGGTGGGCACAGCAGCCTGGGGATTTCTCGTGATCGCGGCGGTGAGTTCCAGATTCGCATCGACGGGCAAAATGCTCGCAGTGCCGCACAACTGGCAGAGATCCTGCCGTTGCAACTGATCAACCCTGACAGCTTCCGCTTGTTGGAAGGCGCGCCGAAGATCCGCAGGCAGTTCCTCGACTGGGGAGTGTTCCACGTGGAACCGCGATTCATGGCCACGTGGCAGCGCCTGCAGAAGGCCCTGCGGCAGCGGAACTCATGGCTGCGGCATGGTACACTTGACGCCGCTTCGCAAGCGGCCTGGGACCGGGAATTGTGCCTGGCCAGCGATGAAATAGATGAATACCGCCGTGCCTATATCAAAGCCTTGAAACCAGTCTTTGAGCAGACCTTGAGTGAGTTGTTGGATCTCGAGGGGCTGACGCTGAGTTACTACCGTGGCTGGGACAAAGACCGTGAGCTGAGTGCAGTGCTCGCGACGTCCCTGCAGCGGGATCAGCAAATTGGCCATACCCAGGCCGGACCCCAACGGGCTGATTTGCGTCTTAGATTAGGCGCACACAATGCTGCGGATATCTTGTCCCGCGGCCAGCAGAAGTTGGTGGTGTGTGCACTGCGGATCGCCCAGGGGCATCTGGTTAGCCAAGCCCGACGTGGTCAGTGTATTTATCTGGTGGATGACTTGCCGTCTGAACTCGACGAGCAACACCGCCGTGCGTTATGCCGCTTGTTGGAAGATTTACGCTGCCAGGTGTTTATCACCTGTGTAGACCACGAATTATTGAGGGAAGGCTGGCAGACGGAAACGCCAGTCGCTTTGTTCCACGTGGAACAAGGCCGTATCACCCAGACCCACGACCATCGGGAGTGAAGGCATGAGCGAAGAAAACACGTACGACTCGACCAGCATTAAAGTGCTGAAAGGTTTGGATGCCGTACGCAAACGTCCCGGTATGTACATTGGCGACACTGATGACGGTAGCGGTCTGCACCACATGGTGTTCGAGGTGGTCGACAACTCCATCGACGAAGCTTTGGCCGGTCACTGCGACGACATCAGCATCATCATCCATCCGGACGAATCCATTACCGTGCGCGATAACGGTCGCGGCATCCCGGTAGATGTGCACAAAGAAGAAGGTGTTTCGGCGGCAGAGGTCATCATGACCGTGCTCCACGCCGGTGGTAAGTTCGACGACAACTCCTACAAAGTCTCCGGTGGTCTGCACGGTGTGGGTGTGTCGGTGGTGAACGCTCTGTCCGAAGAGCTGATCCTGACGGTTCGCCGCAGTGGCAAGATCTGGGAGCAGACCTACGTCCACGGTGTACCGCAGGAACCGATGAAAATCGTTGGCGACAGCGAAACCACTGGTACCCAGATCCACTTCAAGCCCTCGGCTGATACCTTCAAGAACATCCACTTCAGCTGGGACATCCTGGCCAAGCGGATTCGTGAATTGTCCTTCCTCAACTCCGGTGTCGGCATCGTCCTCAAGGATGAGCGCAGCGGCAAGGAAGAGCTATTCAAATACGAAGGTGGCTTGCGTGCGTTCGTTGAATACCTGAACACCAACAAGACTGCGGTCAACCAGGTGTTCCACTTCAACATCCAGCGTGAAGACGGCATCGGCGTGGAAATCGCCCTGCAATGGAACGACAGCTTCAACGAGAACCTGTTGTGCTTCACCAACAACATTCCACAGCGTGACGGTGGTACTCACCTGGTGGGTTTCCGTTCGGCGCTGACGCGTAACCTGAACACCTATATCGAAGCCGAAGGCCTGGCGAAGAAGCATAAGGTCGCCACCACCGGTGACGATGCCCGTGAAGGCCTGACCGCAATCATCTCGGTGAAAGTGCCGGACCCTAAGTTCAGCTCCCAGACCAAAGACAAGCTGGTGTCTTCCGAAGTGAAAACTGCGGTTGAACAGGAGATGGGTAAGTACTTCTCCGACTTCCTGCTGGAAAACCCGAACGAAGCCAAGCTGGTTGTCGGCAAGATGATCGACGCCGCACGTGCCCGTGAAGCGGCGCGTAAAGCCCGTGAGATGACCCGCCGTAAAGGTGCGCTGGATATTGCCGGCTTGCCAGGCAAACTGGCTGACTGCCAGGAGAAGGACCCTGCCCTCTCCGAACTGTACCTGGTGGAGGGTGACTCTGCTGGCGGTTCCGCCAAGCAGGGTCGTAACCGTCGCACCCAGGCCATCCTGCCGTTGAAGGGTAAGATCCTCAACGTCGAAAAGGCTCGTTTCGACAAGATGATTTCCTCCCAGGAAGTCGGCACCTTGATCACGGCACTCGGCTGCGGTATTGGCCGAGACGAGTACAACATCGACAAGCTTCGCTATCACAACATCATCATCATGACCGATGCTGACGTCGACGGTTCGCACATCCGTACCCTGCTGCTGACCTTCTTCTTCCGTCAGTTGCCCGAGCTGATCGAGCGTGGCTACATCTACATCGCCCAGCCGCCGTTGTACAAAGTGAAGAAAGGCAAGCAAGAGCAATACATCAAAGACGACGACGCCATGGAAGAGTACATGACGCAGTCGGCCCTGGAAGATGCCAGCCTGCACTTGAACGACGAAGCCCCGGGTATCTCCGGCGAGGCGCTGGAGCGTCTGGTTAACGACTTCCGTATGGTGATGAAGACACTCAAGCGCCTGTCGCGCCTGTACCCACAGGAATTGACCGAGCACTTCATCTACCTGCCGTCCGTAAGCCTGGAGCAGTTGGGCGACCACGCACACATGCAGGAATGGCTGGCCCAGTACGAAGTGCGCCTGCGCACTGTCGAAAAATCCGGCCTGGTGTACAAAGCCAGCCTGCGTGAAGACCGTGAACGTAACGTCTGGCTGCCAGAGGTCGAATTGATCTCCCACGGCCTGTCGAACTACGTCACCTTCAACCGCGACTTCTTCGGCAGCAACGACTACAAGACCGTTGTGACCCTCGGCGCGCAACTGAGCACCCTGCTGGACGACGGTGCTTATATTCAGCGTGGCGAGCGTAAGAAAGCGGTCAAGGAGTTCAAGGAAGCCCTGGACTGGTTGATGGCGGAAAGCACCAAGCGCCACACGATCCAGCGATACAAAGGTCTGGGCGAAATGAACCCGGATCAGCTGTGGGAAACCACCATGGACCCAGCTCAGCGTCGTATGCTGCGCGTAACCATCGAGGACGCCATTGGCGCAGACCAGATCTTCAACACCCTGATGGGTGATGCGGTCGAACCTCGCCGTGACTTCATCGAGAGCAATGCCCTGGCAGTGTCTAACCTGGACTTCTGATTCCGGTGTAGGTTGAAAGGATAGTTGCGATGTTTCACAAATAAATGTTCGACCAGCCCCTAGGGTTAGGTTGCCATTTTTGAAAAGGGCCCGCTTACAGCGGGCCTTTTTTTTGGTTCACGGAATCCTGGGAAACACAGAAACAAGAACGCCGATCTGATTGATGAACCCCGGCTAATCCAAAGAATTCAAAACCCAGGCAGTTATAACAGCGCCACCTTGTTTACTGCGCTGGACCATCTTCAGGGACGCTTGATCAGTTGCATAAAGTGCCAACGCTGCTATCAGTAAGGCTCCTCGGGTGCGAGCGCGCTACACTGGCAAAAATAGCTCGGGACGGGGTTCTGGAAGATGACGCTGGTAACGGATGAAGAGTTTGATGCTGCTTTGGCTGTGATGCAAAAGCTGCTTTGGGCTGATCCCCAGGATAGAGAGCGACTGCAAACGCTTGGCCTTAATCTCATCCCTTGCAATTTTTACTCAAGTACACCATCGATTTCCGAAACGTATAGCTCCTATGAATACAACGAATCAGAACCACCGTATCTGCACAGTGTCCTGTTTGATCAGGAAAAACTCCGGGCGGAGTTGATCAAGCTGATTCCGTACGCGGTGGATTTCAATCCTGCTGAAGTGGATGATCACGAAACTTGTACCTCCTATTTCTGGAAAAACGGCCAATTCACATGCAGTGATGCCATGGCCTATTACGCCTATGTCAGGCAGATCCGCCCGAAGACCATTGTGGAGATAGGCAGTGGGTTCTCATCACTGATTGCCCTGGAGGCGCTGGGCAAAAACGGAACGGGACGGTTGCACTGCATAGAACCTTTTCCGAGGCCCTTTATCACGTCGCTGAGCAACGAGGGCGCCCTTCAATTGGAAACGATACGTGCCCAGGATTTGACCGTTGAGATGTTGAATTCCACGCTGCAAGATGGCGATATCCTGTTTATCGATTCCACCCACACGGTCAAAACAGGTAGCGATTGCCTGCATATTTACCTTCGCTTGCTACCGAAAATAACCAGGAAAATATTTGTCCATGTTCATGATGTTTTTCTGCCCTTTGGTCTTCCACAGAAGTGGTTGATCGATCACCAGATCTACTGGACCGAACAGTATTTACTGCTGGCGCTGTTGATTGACAACCCACGCACGAAACTGTTGTTCGGCAATGCGTACCACAAACATTTCAACGATGATCTTTTGACCAAACTCATGCAGGGTCGATCTGAAAGCGGCGGGGCCAGTTTCTGGTTTGAGTTTGATGGGCGCATATCCACTACGGATTTAACCAGAGCAGGCGTCGAAGACCTCTAGAGTTGCGTATCCAGCGCCTTGAGTGGCTTTCGAACACTGAGGGCTCATCATCTATTTTGTGAGTCCACACCAGGCACAACACCAAAATAAAAAAGGCCAAAGCATAACGTTGGCCTTTTTTATTGCGTGGGAAATCAACTTCTGCAAAATGCTCCACGTGGAACATCGTGGTTTTTATCCATGAGAAGAAGCCGCCGCCACACTCTCCAACCGATACCCATACCCATAGATCGTCAACAGCTGCCAACCCCTGTCAGCAGTAAGCCCCAGCTTGTTGCGTAGCCGATAGATATGCGTATCCAGTGGCCGCGAGGACACCATTTCTTCATGGGTCCAGAACCGCTCATAAAGGTACTCGCGTGACAGCGGCCGAGCCAGGTTGGCGAACAAGCAGCTCGCCAGGCGGTATTCGCGCTCGGTAAGGTTGATCGGTTTGCCTGCGCGTGTGACGGTCAACTCTGCATCGTCGAAGGTCAGGTCGTTGAAACTCTGCACTTCAGGGGTTGCCGATCTCTGCAGGCCATGCCGACGTAGAACGGCTGTCACTCGTGCCTTCAGTTCGTTAGGTCGAAAGGGTTTGCTGACGTAGTCGTCGGCCCCGCTGTTCAATGCGCTGACGATATCGCTTTCGGCATCACGGCTGGTGAGCATGATGACTGCAGGTGGCGACTCCATGTGTTCACGGGTCCAGCGCAATAAGGCAATACCGGTGATGTCGGGCAGTTGCCAGTCGAGTATCAGCAGGTCGAAGGTCTCCCGGCGCAATTGTCGCAGCAGGTCTTCGCCGCGCTCGAAGCAATGCAGTGTCCAGGGTTGTTCGGCGGTGCTGGGGATTTGTCGCAGTGTCTGTTCCACCCGTCGCAATTCAGCGGGTTCGTCATCCAGTATTGCGACACGCATGGGGGGGTCCTTTCTTCTTGAAGAGTACGGCAGTCGTATTGAGGGGCACGTACTGCGCAGATGCCGGTCAATGAATCTGAAGAATTGTGCTCAGGTTCGTCGACCCCTTGGATCTCTCGGTACGCTGGGATCAATAAGCGAATACGCCATTGAAAGCCCTCCATACCTATGTGGGAAAGATACCGGCTCCAGGCGTTAAGGAAAAGGATCAGCCGACGCATGCGCTGTCGTAAACTCCTGTGCCCCGATAGTGGATGCCCTTTGGACTCCCCGCCGTTATGAACATCCAGCAGGAAATTTTTTCCACCGTGTCGAAAATGAGCTTCACTGGGCTCAATGCGTCGTTCTATCACGTACGCGTGTCGGCTTACGCCGTGCAACGCCTGAGGAGGAATCGGGGGTCTATGCCATCTTCTATCGCACGCCAACAACTCAAGCGCGTTGATCCATGATGCTCTGGGGAAAGGCCGAAAAGCGCCAACCCACCCATGCCCAGCGCCTGTTCCACGGTCTGGTACGTGAGTGGTTATGGATCGGTTTGCTGCTGTTGCCAATCACTGCCTACCTCTCGATGAGTCCTGGCCTGGCCTTGAACAACCCGCTATACGACAGCCTTCGACGTCTGGCGCCCCTGCCGGTGGATCCGCGCATCCTGCTGGTAACCATCGATGACCCTAGCCTGAAGAAACTCGGCCAGTGGCCCTGGCCGCGCAGTGTGCACGCCGACCTGATCGATCGCCTGAGCGCGGCGCAGCCGGCCGGTATCCTGTTTGATGTGATCTTCAGCGAGCCCGGTAACCCGGTCAATGACAAGCGCCTGGCCGACGCGGTGTGCAACGCCGGCAACGTATTGTTGCCCTTGGCTCGTGACGATTCGGCCAGCTACAGCCAGTCTGGGGCACAAATGCTGTCGCTGCTCAAATGTGCCAAGGGTGTCGGGCATATCAATGTGGAGGCGGATAGCGATGGCGTGGTCCGCAGGCTGTATATGCGCGAGGGGCCAGCCGGTGCCACGGCGCTTCAGTTAGCGTGGCTGGCTTTCGCGATGAGCGGGCAATCGGCCGAGATGCCCGGGGAACCTCTGCCATCGATCACCCAGGATTGGCACCGGGAGCATGCGGTCCGTATCCCGTTTATTGCTGCCGACACCCATTTCCCGAGCGTCTCTTATGTCAGCGTATTACGTGGTGAGGTCCCTCCTGAGCGGTTGCGGGGCCGTCTGATTCTGGTGGGGGCGACAGCGTCGGGCATGGGCGATCGCTTTGTCACACCGCTCTCTCCTATGGCTGGCACCACAGCAGGTGTGGAGATCCAGGCCAATGTGCTCAATGGCTTGCTGCAAGATCGAAGTATTGTGGACTTGCCCGGCTGGCTGGCCGCACTGATCGCAACGTCCCTGGTGGCGATGTTGCTGGGCCTGCTGCTCTACCGCCCACGCTATGCGCTTTGGATGACCCTGGGGTGCATGTGCATGGCCTTGGTGGGTTCAGCGGCCTTGTTGCGCCTGGGCTACTGGTGGTCGCCTGCGGCCTGCTTGATCGGTTTGCTGCTCAGCTACCTGATCTGGAACTGGCGGCGTCTCAGCGTGATCCTGGCCTACTTCGGCTGGGAATTGGCGCGCCTGGATAACGAACCCAAAGTCTTGCCCGAGCGCCGCCGTGCACCCGCCAATAAGGGTGACGTATTGCAGGGCCGTATCTTTGCCTTGGAGCAAGCCGTCAGTCGTACGCGGGACACGCGACGGTTTATGGCTGATGGATTGGAATGCCTGCCGGTGGCGACACTGATCACAGACACCCAGGGTAATGTCCTGTTGGCCAACCGCATCGCCCGGGAAGTGTTCGGCAATGACTTGATCAACCATAACCTTCTGGAGCAACTGGCCGACCTGGGTTATCCGCCGCTGCACAATGGCGTACGCCCTACCCTCTCGACACTGGAACTCGTTGAGTTTCGTGATATCCACCAACGCAGCCTGCGCATGGAGCTTGCCCCCTTGCTGCCGGCCGAAGGGGATGTCGCGCTGGGATGGCTGCTGAGCCTCACCGACCTGAGCAAGGAGCGCGAGGCCCAGCAGCATCGGGAAACCATGCTGCGCTTCCTCTCCCACGACTTGCGCGCCCCCCACTCGGCGATCCTCGCCCTGTTGGATGTGCACGACAGTGAGTCGCCGATATTTGCACAGATAGAGCAACAAGTACGCCGCGCCTTGAGCCTGACCGAATCATTTGTGCAACTGGCGAGGGCTGAGGCCGATGGCTACCAGTTCGAGCCTACGCTGTTCGCCATGTTGGTAATGGATGCCTTTGATCAAGTGGCCGTGATCGCCCAGCTCAAGGGGATTCACCTGGTCCACGATCTGGACGAGGCCGACGAAGGGATGGTGTCAGCCGATCAATCGCTGCTCACCCGCGCATTGTTCAATGTGCTGGAGAACGCGATCAAATATTCCCCGTCCGGTACCACTGTCCGGCTGCGACACAGCAGCGCGCAAGGCTGGCTGGAATGCCGCATCAGCGACCAGGGCCCAGGCATAGCCGCCGAGGATTTGCCTGAACTGTTCAGCCAGTACAAGCGCTTTGACTCGGCCCAAGGCAGCGAAGGGCTGGGGTTGGGACTGAGCATGGTCAAGGCGGTGGTGGAGCGTCATGGGGGCCGTATCGAGTGTGAAAGCACCGTGGGCAAAGGCACCACTTTCCGCCTGCAGTTGCCCTTGCTGGACGACTGCTAAAACGTACTTTTCCGCTGTGCATAAAAAACCGGTCTCAAGGACCGGTTTTTTAATGAAGGAAAAAACTTATGCACGTTTTTTGCGATTTTAATGGATTTGGAAATATCTAACTAAATCAACTTATTAGGACCAAAAAAAGCCAATTCGCCAACAAAGCGTACACAGGTTATCCACAGATGCTCATACCACCGGCGTCTCCACCACAATCGGCTCTGGCGGTAGGGAACCCATGGCCCGCTGCTGCTCTTCATTCCATGCCTGGGCACGGTCATTCAGCGCGGCAATGGCGCGTGGGCCTTCCCCTTCTGCGTACATTGGCTCGCCTATCACCACAGTGATGGTGCCTGCGCGTTTTGCCCAACCCGCCTTCGGCCAGAACTTGCCGGCGTTATGCGCAATCGGCAGCACCGGCAGGTTGGCGTTAACTGCCAATGCGGTACCGCCGCGAGAGAACTTGCCTACTGTCCCAAAGGGTACCCGCGTACCTTCCGGGAAGATCAGCACCCACACGCCATCCTTGAGCAGTTCATCGCCCTTCTTGGCGACGTGCTTGAGCGCCGCCTTGGGGTTGTCACGGTCGATGGCGATCGGGCGCAACATGGCCATGGCCCAGCCGAAGAACGGCACGTACAGCAGCTCGCGCTTGAGCACCTGGCTCAACGGCGAGAAGTAAGCCGAGAGGAAGAAGGTCTCCCAGGTGCTCTGGTGGTTCGACAGAATCACGCATGGCTGGTCCGGTACGTTTTCAGCGCCCTTGATCTCGAAACGAATGTTCAGGAACACCTTGGTCAGCCACAACGCGCAGCGGCACCAATAGACGTTGATAAAGCGATAGCGCGCCTTGAACGGCAGGAACGGCGCAATAAAAAAGCTCAGGGTGCACCAGAGAAACGAACTGGTGCCCAGCAGCAGGTAAAAGAAAAAGGTTCTGATGGCCTGCAAAATCGACATGGCGGCATTTACCGTTGCGGGACATGGCCCGCCTGTTAAAAGCGCACTCCCGAACAGTCCTTGGCCAGGAAGTCGAGGGCGGCTAGTTGTTGATAAGTTCTGCGGCAACCGCCGCCAGATCGTCAAAAATCAAGGTGCCTACCGGCAGGTTTTTCGCCTGGGTCTTTTCGCCTTTCCCGGTCTTTACCAAAACTGGCTGAGAGTCGACGGCTTTGGCCGCCTCCAGGTCACCGAGGCTGTCCCCGACGAACCATATCCCAGCCAAGGGCACCTTGTAATGTTCTGCAATGGTTTTCAACATGCCAGGCTTGGGTTTGCGGCAATCGCAGCCCTCATCCGGCCCGTGAGGGCAGTACACCACCAGCCCCACTTCCCCGCCCTGCTCCGCCACCAGCGTGCGCAAGCGCGTGTGCATGGCGTCCAGGGTGGCGATGTCGTAATAGCCGCGGGCGATGCCGGACTGGTTGGTGGCGATGGCCACCGTCCAGCCGGCTTTGCTCAACTGCGCGATGGCCTCGATCGAACCGGGCAGTGGAATCCATTCCGCCACCGACTTGATGTAAGCGTCGGAGTCGTAGTTGATCACCCCGTCCCGATCGAGAATCAGCAGTTTCAACATGGTCAGCTCAGTGTCGAAATGTCAGCGATGTTGACGAACAGGCCACGCAGACGCGCCAGCATGGCGTAGCGGTTTTTCCGCACGCCGGCATCTTCGGCATTGATCATCACCGCTTCGAAGAACGCATCCACCGGCTCACGCAAGGTCGCCAGGCGTGCCAGGGCTTCGGCGTAATTGCGTTCGGCGATCAGCGGCTTCACCGCGTTCTCTGCCTTGGCAATGGCAGAATTCAGCGAGAACTCCTTGGCGTCGGCGAACAGGCCTGGGTCGACATCGGCGTTGCCCAGGCCTTCGGCCTTGCCCAGCAGGTTCGACACACGCTTGTTCACAGCGGCCAGGGCGTCGGCTTCCGGCAGCTTACGGAACGCCTGTACGGCTTGTACGCGTTGATCGAAGTCCAGCGCCGAACCCGGTTGCAGGGCACGTACCGACAGGTAGACGGAAACGTCCACGCCTTCGTCTTCATAACGCGCACGCAGGCGGTCGAACACGAACTCCAGCACTTGCTCGGCCAGGCCGGCTTGCTTGACCTTGCCACCGAACTGGCCGACCGCGAACACCACGGCCTGGGTCAGGTCGAGGTCGAGTTTCTTGTCGATCAGGATACGCAGCACGCCGAGGGCCGCGCGACGCAGGGCATACGGGTCTTTGCTACCGGTAGGCAGCATGCCGATACCGAAGATACCGACGAGGGTATCCAGCTTGTCGGCGATGGCCACGGCCGCACCGGTCAGGGTGGTCGGCAGCTCGGCGCCGGCGCCACGCGGCATGTACTGCTCGTTCAGCGCCAGCGCGACATCGTCCGCCTCGCCATCGTTGAGGGCGTAGTAGTAACCGGCAACGCCCTGCATCTCCGGGAACTCGCCGACCATTTCGGTGGCCAGGTCGCACTTGGACAGCAAGCCTGCACGCGCAGCCCAGGCGGCATCACCGCCGATGCGTGGGGCAATGTAGGCCGCCAGCTTGGAAACGCGCACGGCCTTGTCGTAGACGCTGCCAAGTTTTTCCTGGAACACCACGTTCTGCAGGCGCAGGTTGAAGTCTTCCAGCTTCTGCTTCTTGTCTTGCTTGAAGAAGAACTCGGCGTCAGTCAGGCGCGGACGCACGACTTTCTCGTTACCGGCGATGATCTGCTGCGGGTCCTTGCTTTCGATGTTGGCCACGGTGATAAAGCGCGGCAGCAACTTGCCGTCCACGTCCAGCAGGCAGAAATACTTCTGGTTGTCCTGCATGGTGGTGATCAGCGCTTCCTGCGGCACATCGAGGAAACGTTCTTCGAACGAGCACACCAGCGGCACCGGCCATTCAACCAGCGCGGTCACTTCGTCGAGCAGGCTTGGCGGCACGATGGCGGTGCCTTCCTGCAGGCGGGCGAGTTCTTCGGTGCGTTTGCTGATCAGCTCGCGACGCTCGTTGGCATCGGCCAGCACGTAGGCAGCACGCAGATCGGCGGCATAGTTAGCCGGCGAAGTGATGCGCACCGCTTGTGGATGGTGGAAGCGATGGCCACGGGAATCACGGCCAGCTTTCTGGGCGAGGATGGTGCAATCGATGACCTGGTCACCGAGCAGCATCACCAGCCACTGGGTCGGGCGCACGAACTCTTCCTTGCGCGCGCCCCAGCGCATGCGCTTGGGAATCGGCAGGTCGTTCAGGGAGTCTTCGACGATGGTCGGCAACAGGCTGGCGGTGGGCTTGCCTGTGATGACCTGGCTGAAACGCAGTTTCGGGCCGCTCTGATCAATCTCGCTCAGCTCGACGCCACACTTCTTGGCGAAGCCCAGTGCGGCTTGGGTCGGGTTGCCTTCGGCGTCGAAAGCCGCCTGGCGTGGCGGGCCGTCGAGGTTGATGCTGCGGTCCGGCTGCTGGGTTTCCAGCGCGGTCAGCAACACGGCCAGGCGGCGCGGTGCGGCGTAGACTTTTTTCGCTTCAAATTTCAGGCCGGCGCTCTGCAGGCCTTTTTCGATACCGGCCAGGAACGCATCGGCCAGGGTATTGAGTGCCTTGGGTGGCAGCTCTTCGGTGCCCAGTTCAACCAGGAAATCTTGAGCACTCATTGTGCAGCCTCCAGCTTAGCCAACACTTCATCACGCAGGTCCGGGGTGGCCATCGGGAAGCCCAGCTTGGCGCGAGCCAGCAGGTAGGCTTGAGCGACGGAACGCGCCAGGGTGCGTACACGCAGGATGTATTGCTGGCGCGCGGTTACCGAGATGGCACGACGGGCGTCCAGCAGATTGAAGGTATGGGAGGCCTTCAACACCATTTCATAGCTCGGCAACGGCAGCGGCTGGTCGAGTTCGATCAGGCGCTTGGCTTCGCTTTCATAGAAGTCGAACAGTTCGAACAGCTTGTCGACGTTGGCGTGTTCGAAGTTGTAGGTCGATTGCTCCACTTCGTTCTGGTGGAACACATCGCCATAGGTCACTTTGCCGAACGGGCCGTCAGCCCACACCAGGTCGTAGACCGAATCCACGCCCTGCAGGTACATGGCCAGGCGCTCGAGGCCGTAGGTGATCTCACCGGTTACCGGGTAGCACTCGATGCCACCGGCCTGCTGGAAGTAGGTGAACTGGGTGACTTCCATGCCATTGAGCCAGACTTCCCAGCCCAGGCCCCAGGCGCCGAGGGTGGGCGACTCCCAGTTGTCTTCGACGAAACGGATGTCGTGCACCAGCGGGTCGAGGCCCACGTGCTTGAGCGAGCCCAGGTACAGTTCCTGGAAGTTGTCCGGGTTCGGCTTCAGGACTACCTGGAACTGATAGTAGTGCTGCAGACGGTTCGGGTTTTCGCCGTAGCGGCCGTCAGTCGGGCGACGACTGGGCTGCACATAAGCGGCGTTCCAGGTTTCCGGGCCGATGGCCCGCAGGAATGTAGCGGTGTGGAAAGTGCCGGCGCCTACTTCCATATCGTAGGGCTGAAGTACCACACAACCTTGCTCGGCCCAGTATTGCTGGAGGGCGAGGATCAAGTCTTGGAAGGTACGCACGGCTGGCGTAGGCTGGCTCACGAAATTCACCTGTTACTTGGGCTGCGATTTAAAGAGCGGGAGTATACCCGATTCGGCCGCGCCACCATCCCCTGGAGCCTTATGCCACGCTGCTTTTGGTGTTCTGAAGATCCGCTGTACATGGCTTATCACGATCAGGAGTGGGGAACGCCGCTGCGCGATGCGCAGGGTTTGTTCGAGTTGCTTTTGCTCGAAGGGTTCCAGGCGGGCCTGTCCTGGATCACCGTTTTACGCAAACGCGAGCATTATCGAAAGGTCTTGTTTGGTTTTGATGCCCTGCGTCTGGCACAGCTGACCGATGCCGAGATCGAAGCGCTGATGCTTGACCCTGGCATTGTGCGTAACCGCCTCAAGCTCAATGCCACCCGGCGCAACGCCGCAGCCTGGCTGGCGCTTGAAGATCCGGTGGGGTGGCTCTGGTCGTTTGTCGGCGGCGTGCCCAAGGTCAACCATTTCAAGGACCGCAGCGAAGTGCCGGCTATTACGCCGGAGGCTGAAGCCATGAGCAAAGCACTCAAGAAAGCCGGCTTCACCTTTGTCGGCCCGACCATCTGTTACGCGTTCATGCAGGCCTCGGGCATGGTCATGGACCATACCCAGGACTGCGACCGTTACGCGGACTTGGTCAACGCCGGTTAGAATGGCGGCTTTGCGCACCACACACGATCAGGAGTGACCTGTGGAAAAGTTTAAAGGCGCCTTGCTGGTAGGCGCTCTTCGGTTGTTTGCCCTATTGCCCTGGCGCGCGGTTCAAGCGGTCGGCACGGCCATCGGCTGGATCATGTGGAAAACCCCTAACCGCTCCCGTGACACGGTGCGGATCAACCTCTCTAAATGCTTCCCGGACATGGACCCCGACGCGCGCGAGCGCCTGGTTGGCCAGAGCCTGAAGGACATCGGCAAGTCCCTGACCGAAAGCGCCTGCGCCTGGATCTGGCCAGCCCAGCGCTCCATCGACCTGGTGCGTGAAGTCGAAGGCCTCGAGGTGCTGCACGAAGCCCTGGCCTCGGGCAAAGGTGTGGTCGGCATCACCAGCCACCTGGGCAACTGGGAGGTGTTGAACCACTTCTATTGCAGCCAGTGCAAACCGATCATTTTTTACCGTCCGCCCAAGCTCAAGGCGGTGGATGAATTGCTGCGCAAGCAGCGCGTACAACTGGGTAACCGCGTGGCGGCGTCCACCAAGGAAGGCATCCTCAGTGTGATCAAGGAAGTGCGCAAAGGCGGCCAGGTGGGTATTCCGGCCGACCCGGAGCCCGCGGAGTCCGCCGGGATCTTCGTGCCGTTCTTCGCCACCCAGGCGCTCACCAGCAAGTTCGTGCCGAACATGCTCGCCGGCCACAAGGCGGTCGGTGTGTTCCTGCATGCCCTGCGGCTGCCGGACGGTTCGGGCTACAAAGTGATCCTGGAAGCGGCGCCGGAAGACATGTACAGCACCGACACCGCCACGTCCTGCGCGGCGATGAGCAAAGTGGTGGAGCGTTATGTCGGCGCCTACCCGAGCCAGTACATGTGGAGCATGAAGCGCTTCAAGAAACGCCCGCCGGGTGAGGCGCGGTGGTACTGACCCAGAGCCAATCCAAAACCAAATGTGGGAGGGGGCTTGCTCCCGATAGCAGTGTGTCAGCCAATGCATAGTTGACTGAACCACCGCTATCGGGAGCAAGCCCCCTCCCACATTTTCGATCTGCTTAGCTTTGGCGCTCGAGTTTCTTCAGGAACACCGTCATCTCTTTCTCGGCCTGCTTGTCGCCATGGGCCTGGGCCGCTTCGATGCCCTTCTCCCACGCCTGTCGCGCCGCGGCGTTATCACCCTGCCCCAGCTGCGCCTTGCCCAACAACTTCCACGCCGCCGAATACTTCGTATCGAACTCGACGCATTTGTGCAAATGCTCCGCCGCCTTGGCATTGTCCTTCAGGTCCAGATAACCCTTGCCCAACCCAAAGCGCAGCAGGGAATTATCCACACCCTTGGCGAGCATTTTTTCCAGGGATTCGAGCATGTCGGTCACTCCGGTTGATCAGAAAAAGCTCAATCCCACGTGGAACAGCTTCTCCACATCGCGGATATGTTTTTTATCCACCAGGAACAGGATCACGTGGTCACCCGTGGCGATCACCGTGTCGTCGTGGGCGATGATCACTTCCTCATCACGAATGATTGCGCCAATGGTGGTGCCCGGCGGCAGGCCTATATCGCGGATGGCCTTGCCGATCACTTTGCTCGACTTCGAATCACCGTGGGCAATCGCTTCGATGGCCTCCGCCGCGCCCCGGCGCAGGGAGTGCACGCTGACGATATCGCCACGGCGCACGTGGGCAAGCAAGGTGCCGATGGTGGCCAGTTGCGGGCTGATGGCGATGTCGATATCGCCGCCCTGGATCAGGTCGACGTAGGCCGGGTTGTTGATGATGGTCATGACCTTCTTGGCCCCCAGCCGCTTGGCCAGCAGCGACGACATGATGTTGGCCTCGTCATCGTTGGTCAGGGCCAGGAAAATATCCGCATCGGCGATGTTTTCTTCCATCAGCAGGTCGCGGTCCGAGGCACTGCCTTGCAGTACGACCGTGCTGTCCAGGGTGTCGGACAAATGCCGGCAGCGTGCCGGGCTCATCTCGATGATTTTCACCTGGTAGCGACTCTCGATCGCTTCGGCCAGACGCTCGCCAATCTGCCCGCCGCCGGCGATGACGATGCGTTTGTAGCTCTCATCGAGCCGACGCATTTCACTCATGACGGCACGAATATTCGCTTTGGCAGCGATGAAGAATACTTCGTCATCGGCCTCGATCACCGTATCGCCCTGGGGCAGGATCGGCCGGTCACGTCGGAAAATCGCGGCTACGCGGGTTTCCACATTCGGCATGTGTTCACGCAGTTGACGCAACTGCTGACCCACCAGCGGCCCACCGTAGTAGGCCTTCACGGCCACCAGTTGCGCCTTGCCGCCGGCGAAGTCGATCACCTGCAAGGCGCCGGGGATTTCGATCAGGCGCTTGATGTAGTGGGTGACGACCTGTTCCGGGCTGATCAGCACGTCCACGGGGATAGCGTCGTTATCAAACAGACCGGCGCGGGTCAGGTAGGCGGCTTCACGCACCCGGGCGATCTTGGTCGGGGTGTGGAACAGGGTGTGGGCGACCTGGCAGGCGACCATATTGGTCTCGTCGCTGTTGGTGACCGCGACCAGCATGTCGGCGTCGTCGGCACCCGCCTGACGCAGCACGGTGGGAAACGACGCCCGGCCTTGTACGGTGCGGATATCCAGGCGGTCGCCCAGGTTGCGCAGGCGCTCGGCATCGGTGTCGACCACGGTGATGTCATTGGCTTCACTGGCCAAATGTTCGGCCAGTGTGCCGCCAACCTGCCCTGCTCCAAGGATGATGATTTTCATCCGGTCACTCCCTTAAACCCGTTCAGCCGCGCGCGGCGGCGATCTTGATCAGTTTGGCGTAGTAGAAACCATCATGCCCGCCTTCCTGCGCAAGTAACTGGCGGCCATGGGGCTGCTTGATACCGGCGGCCGTGGCGAGGTCCAGTTCCCGTGCGCCGCTGGTGCGGACGAGAAAGGCTTCGATCACCTCGGTGTTTTCGGTGGGCAAGGTGGAGCAGGTGGCGTAAAGCAGGATGCCGCCGACTTCGAGGGTCGGCCACAGTGCGTCGAGCAGTTCGCCTTGCAGCACCGCCAGGGCGGCGATGTCGTCGGGTTGGCGGGTGAGCTTGATGTCCGGGTGACGGCGGATCACACCGGTGGCGGAACACGGCGCGTCAAGCAGGATGCGTTGGAACGGTTTGCCGTCCCACCAGGTGGCGGTGTCGCGGCCGTCGGCAGCGATCAGCTCGGCGCTGAGGCCCAGGCGCGCGAGGTTCTCCCGTACACGCACCAGACGCTTGGCTTCCAGATCGACCGCCACTACACCGGCCAGGTCCTTTTCGACTTCGAGGATGTGACACGTCTTACCGCCCGGAGCACAGCAGGCGTCCAGTACACGCTGACCGGGAGCCAGGTCGAGCAGGTCGGCGGCCAGTTGCGCGGCCTCGTCCTGCACACTGATCCAGCCTTCGGCGAAGCCCGGCAGACTGCGCACGTCGGTGGCCGCTTCCAGCACGATGCCGTCGCTGCTGTACACGCATGGCGTGGCGTTGATCCCTGCGCTCGTCAGCAAGTGCAGGTACGCATCACGGCTGTGATGGCGACGGTTGACCCGCAGGATCATCGGAGGGTGGGCGTTGTTGGCCGCGCAAATGGCTTCCCATTGCTCTGGCCAGAAGGCCTTCAGGGATTTTTGCAGCCAGCGCGGGTGAGCAGTGCGCACCACCGGGTCATGTTCCAACTCGGCCAGCAGCGCTTCGCTTTCGCGCTGGGCGCGGCGCAGTACCGCGTTGAGCAGGGCCTTGGCCCAGGGCTTTTTCAGCTTGTCGGCGCAACCGACGGTTTCACCGATGGCGGCGTGGGCCGGCACGCGGGTGTAGAGCAGCTGATAGAGACCGACCAGCAGCAGCGCCTCGATATCAGCATCGGCCGCCTTGAAAGGTTTTTGCAGCAGCTTGGCTGCCAGCGCCGACAACCGTGGTTGCCAGCGGGCGGTGCCGAAGGCCAGGTCCTGGGTGAAACCACGATCGCGGTCTTCGACCTTGTCCAACTGCGTGGGCAGCGAACTGTTCAGCGAAGCCTTGCCGTTGAGTACGGCGGCCAGGGCCTTGGCGGCGGCCAGACGCGGGTTCATTGGGCTGCCACCCCGAGGATCGTGCCCAGGGAAAATTTCTCACGGCGACTGTTGTACAAATCGCTGAAATTAAGCGCCTTGCCACCGGGCAATTGCAGACGGGTCAGGCACAGCGCCTGTTCGCCGCAAGCGACCAGCAGCCCCTCCTTGCTGGCACCGATGATTTCACCGGGTGCGCCTTTGCCGTCGGCCAAGGTCGCGGCCAACACTTTCAAGGCTTCGCCATTGAGGGTGCTGTGGCAGATCGGCCACGGGTTGAAGGCACGCACCAGGCGTTCCAGCTCCACAGCCGGGCGGCTCCAGTCGATGCGGGCTTCGTCCTTGTTCAGCTTGTGGGCGTAGGTGGCCAGGCTGTCGTCCTGCACCTCACCTTGCAGGGTGCCAGCGGCGAGACCGGCAATGGCCTGGATCACGGCGGGCGGGCCCATCTCGGCGAGGCGGTCGTGCAGGCTGCCACCGGTGTCTTGGGCCGTGATCGGAGTGGTGACTTTGAGCAGCATCGGGCCGGTGTCCAAACCCGCCTCCATGCGCATCACCGTCACGCCGCTTTCGCTGTCGCCTGCCTCCACGGCACGCTGGATCGGCGCCGCACCGCGCCAGCGTGGCAGCAGTGAGGCGTGGCTGTTGATACAGCCCAGGCGTGGAATATCCAGCACGACCTGGGGCAGGATCAAACCGTAGGCCACCACCACCAGCAAGTCCGGTTGCAGCGCCGCCAGTTCAGCCTGGGCCTCGGCGTTGCGCAGGGTCGGCGGTTGCAGCACGGGGATGTTGTGCTCAAGCGCCAACTGCTTGACCGGGCTCGGCATCAGTTTTTGCCCGCGACCGGCCGGGCGATCCGGCTGGGTGTACACCGCGACGATGTCATAAGGGCTGGCAAGCAGGGCCTTGAGGTGTTCGGCGGCAAATTCAGGCGTGCCGGCAAAAACAATGCGCAATGGCTCGGTCATGGGAGGTCTCGGTTAAAAGCAGTCACAAAAGAAAAAGGCTTGCCGCAGCAAGCCTTTGGAAGGAGGGCATCAAGCTTGCTGGCGATGCTTTTTTTCCAGCTTCTTCTTGATCCGGTCGCGTTTGAGCGTGGACAGGTAATCGACAAACAGCTTGCCATTGAGGTGGTCGCATTCGTGCTGGATGCACACGGCCAGCAGGCCTTCGGCAATCAGTTCGAACGGTTTGCCGTCGCGGTCGAGGGCCTTGATCTTCACGCGCAGCGGGCGCTCGACGTTCTCGTAGAACTCCGGTACCGAGAGGCAGCCTTCCTGGTATTCGCCCATCTCGTCGGTCAACGGTTCGAACTCGGGGTTGATATACACCCGCGGTTCGCTGCGATCTTCCGACAGGTCCATGACCACGACGCGCAGATGCACGTTGACCTGGGTGGCGGCGAGGCCGATACCAGGCGCTTCATACATTGTTTCAAACATGTCATCGACCAGCTGACGAACCTTGTCGTCCACTACGGCCACCGGCTTGGCGATTGTGCGCAGGCGCGAGTCGGGGAATTCGAGGATGTTCAAAATAGCCATAAGCGTAATTGCTGCACATGTGAGGTAAAGGCAAATCGGCAGTGGGAATGGACCCATACGGCCGGTGTGAAACGCCCGAAAGCCGCGAAGGCCCTGGCATTTCACGCGAACGCACATAATAAAGGAGATTCACCCCATGAGGAAATCGCTACTTATCCCCCCATTTCGAGACTGCCCCTCGACCGTAATAAATAGCCTGCTAAATAAGTTACCAACAGAGTTATCCACAGCTTGTTCCGGTCAAGGATGATCAGATGCTTTCGAAAAACTGCAATGAAATTTCCCCTTCAGAACTGGAAGCCCGCCTACGCCTGCACAGGCTGCCGGAGGTAGGCCCGAAGCGTTTTAGGTTGTTGATCGAAGCGTTCGGCAGCGCTTCAAAGGCCATCGGTGCCCCGGCCAGCGCGTGGCGCTCCTTGGGGTTGTCACCCATCAGCGCCGATGCCCGTCGTAGCCATGAGATCCGCGACGGCGCCAGTGAGGCGTTGGCCTGGTTGGAACGTCCGGACCAGCATTTGCTGATGTGGGACCAACCTGAGTACCCGGCACTGCTCGCCCAGATAGATGATGCCCCGCCGCTTTTATTTGTCGCCGGCGACCCCGGGATCCTGGAAAAACCGCAACTGGCGATGGTCGGCAGCCGCCGTGCATCCCGCCCCGGCATGGACACGGCCGCCGCATTTTCCCGCAGCCTGGCGAGGGCCGGTTTTGTCATCACCAGTGGCCTTGCGCTGGGAATCGACGGTGCGGCCCATCAAGCCGCTTTGGATGTGGGGGGTCATACAATCGGCGTACTCGGCACGGGCCTGGAAAATCTTTATCCACAGCGCCATCGACGGCTTGCGGCGGCGATGATTGCCCAAGGCAGCGCCGTGGTTTCCGAGTTTCCGCTGGACGCCGCGCCCCAGGCCGGTAACTTCCCCCGGCGCAACCGCATCATCAGCGGCCTGTCCCTGGGCGTGCTGGTGGTGGAGGCCAGCATGGCCAGCGGCTCGCTGATCACCGCCAAGCTCGCGGCCGAGCAAGGGCGCGAGGTGTATGCAATCCCGGGCTCCATCCATCATCCGGGGGCCAAGGGATGTCACCAGTTGATCCGTGATGGGGCGATGCTGGTGGAAACCATTGAACACATCCTCGAAGGCTTGCGTGGCTGGCAGGCATTGTCGCGCCCGGCGCCGATGCCTGTGATACATCCGTTGGTGGCGCTGTTGCACGCGGCGCCCCATACCAGCGAAGCCCTGGCGCTTGCCAGTGGGCGGCCGTTGGCCCAGGTGTTGGCGACCCTCACGGAGTTGGAGCTTGAGGGCCTGGTGATCTGCGAAAGCGGGCGCTGGCTTGCGCGTGGCCAGCTTTTGTAGCGGCCAGTTTTTTGGAACTAGGTTTTGTAAAGAAGATCGGTAAACTGCCCAGAGCTTTAGTCCGGAGAGTAAACAATGGTCAACAGGTGGCGTGTGCTGGAAGCCGCACGAGAAATTCGCGCAGGCGCGGTGATTGCCTATCCAACCGAAGCGGTCTGGGGCTTGGGTTGCGATCCCTGGAACGAAGAAGCGGTGGATCGGCTGCTGGCGATCAAGAACCGTTCGGTGGACAAGGGCCTGATCCTGGTGGCAGACAATATTCGCCAGTTCGACTTTCTGTTCGAAGACTTCCCGGATACCTGGATCGAACGCATGGCCAGCACCTGGCCCGGGCCGAATACGTGGCTGGTGCCGCATCAGGATTTGTTGCCGGAGTGGGTCACCGGTGTGCACGACACGGTGGCGCTGCGGGTGAGCGATCATCCGCTGGTACGGGACTTGTGCGCGCTGGTGGGACCGTTGATTTCCACCTCAGCCAACCCCCAGGGCCGCCCGGCGGCGCGCACGCGGATTCGTGTGGAGCAGTACTTCCGCGGGCAGGTGGATCTGGTGCTGGGTGGTGCCCTGGGTGGGCGCAAGAACCCGAGCCTGATTCGCGATTTGGCAACGGGTGAGGTGGTGCGGCCTTCCTGAGACCGCGTCGCACCCATCGCGGGCAAGCGCCCTCTCACATTTGAACCGTGTCCGTCATGACAACACGGTCAAATGTGGGAGGGGGCTTGCCCCCGAAGAGGCCCTCAAGGCAACAGAATGGTCGACCCAGTGGTACGCCGCCCCGACAACTCCGTCTGTGCCTTCGCCGCGTCTGCCAGCGAATACCGCTGGTTGATATCAATGCGCACCTTGCCGCTCTTGATCATCGAAAACAGATCATCCGCCATCACCTGCAGGTTCGCCGGATTGTTGGCGTAGGTCGCCAGGGTCGGCCGTGTCACGTATAGCGAGCCTTTGGCCGCGAGTATCCCCAGGTTCACCCCATCCACCGCGCCCGACGCATTGCCAAAGCTCACCACCAGGCCACGTGGCGCCACGCTGTCCAATGAGGTCAGCCAGGTGTCCTTGCCGACCCCGTCGTAGACCACGGGCACCTTTTTGCCGTCAGTCAACTCCAGCACGCGCTGTGCGACATTTTCCTTGCTGTAGTCGATGGTTTCCCATGCGCCGAGGGATCTGGCCAGGGCGGCTTTTTCTGGCGAGCTCACGGTACCGATCAGCTTCACACCCAGTGCCTTGGCCCATTGGCAGGCCAGGGAGCCCACGCCACCGGCGGCGGCGTGGAACAGGATGGTCTCGCCACCTTTGAGCTCATAGGTCTGGCGCAGCAGGTATTGCACGGTCAGGCCCTTGAGCATCGCGCCGGCGGCTTGTTCGAAGCTGATGTCGTCCGGCAGGTGCACCAGGTTGGCGGCGGGCAGCACGTGCAACTCGCTGTAGGCCCCAAGTGGGCCGCTGCCGTAGGCCACGCGGTCACCGACTTTAAATTGCGTGACTTCGCTGCCCACCGCATCAACCACACCGGCGCCTTCTGCGCCCAGCCCCGATGGCAGGGCCGGCGGCGCGTAAAGGCCACTGCGGAAATAGGTATCGATGAAATTCAGGCCAATCGCCTCGTTACGCACTCGAACCTGCTGCGGGCCGGGCTCTGCCGGTGTGTAGTCCACATATTCAAGTACGTCGGGGCCGCCATGGGCGCTGAACTGGATACGTTTGGCCATCTGCACTTCTCCTGAGGTCGAATTCGCGTAGCCCCCTATCGGACTCCTAAGCTTGATCTTCGTCAACTGCGGCGCTCCTAAGTGCAGTGCTATCCAAGTGCAGTGGTATCCTGTGCGCCCATTTGCCGCCGACGCCCCACGGCTTCGCGTAGCTTTGCCCGATTCAAGGTGATGTCATGACTACTCGCACCGAGGCTGTCAAAGCCTACCTGCTCGACCTGCAAGACCGCATTTGCAGCGCCCTGGAAACCTTCGAGACGGACACTCGCTTTATCGAAGACGCCTGGACCCGGCCTGCCGGCGGCGGCGGTCGCACCCGTGTGATCGAGAACGGCTCGGTCATCGAAAAGGGCGGCGTTAACTTTTCCCACGTGTTCGGCAGCGGCCTCCCACCGTCAGCCAGTGCGCATCGCCCCGAGCTGGCCGGTCGCGGGTTTGAAGCCCTGGGCGTGTCGCTGGTGATTCATCCGCACAACCCACACGTGCCGACGTCCCACGCCAACGTGCGTTTTTTCATCGCCGAAAAAGAAGGCGAAGAGCCGGTGTGGTGGTTCGGTGGCGGCTTCGACCTCACGCCCTACTATGGCAACGAAGAAGACTGCATTCACTGGCACCGCGTGGCCGAGCAGGCCTGCGCGCCGTTTGGCCCGGACGTTTACTCGCGCTACAAGGCCTGGTGCGATACCTACTTCCACATCAAGCACCGCAACGAGCCCCGTGGTATTGGCGGCCTGTTTTTCGATGACTTGAACGAGTGGGACTTCGACACCTGCTTCGCGTTTATCCGCGCCATCGGCGATGCCTACATCGACGCCTACCTGCCGATTGTGCAGCGCCGCAAAGCCGCCGCGTATACCGAACAGCAACGCCAGTTCCAGGAATTCCGTCGCGGCCGCTACGTTGAATTCAACCTGGTGTATGACCGTGGCACCCTGTTCGGCCTGCAGTCGGGCGGGCGCACAGAGTCGATCCTGATGTCGCTGCCACCCCAGGTGCGCTGGAGCTACGACTGGAAAGCCGAGGCCGGCAGCGAAGAAGCGCGCCTCACCGACTACTTCCTGCAAGACCGCGACTGGCTGGGCATCGCCGCGCCCAAGGCGGCTGTTTGATGGATCGTTATGTGGTGTTCGGCAACCCCATCGGCCACAGCAAGTCGCCGCTGATTCACCGTATGTTCGCCGAGCAGACTGGCGAACTACTGGACTACAGCACCTTGCTCGCGCCCCTTGAGGATTTCACCGGCTGTGCCCGTGAATTTTTCCAACAGGGCCGAGGTGCCAACGTCACCGTGCCGTTCAAGGAAGACGCCTACCGCCTGGCCAACAGCCTCACCGAACGGGGCCAGCGCGCCGGGGCGGTGAACACCTTGAGCAAACTGGCCGACGGTACGTTGCTCGGCGACAACACCGACGGCGCCGGCCTGGTGCGTGACCTGACGGTAAACGCCGGCTTGAATCTGCAAGGCAAACGCATCCTGTTGCTGGGCGCGGGTGGCGCGGTAAGGGGCGCGTTGGAGCCGTTGCTGGCTGAACGGCCCGCTTCGTTGATCATCGCCAACCGCACCGTGGAAAAAGCCGAATTGCTCGCCGAGCTGTTCGACGACCTAGGCCCGGTGTCCGCCAGTGGTTTCGACTGGCTGCGTGAGCCGGTGGACGTGATCATCAATGCCACGTCCGCCAGCCTGTCAGGCGATGTACCGCCGATTGCCGGCAGCCTGATCGCACCGGGCAAGACATTTTGCTACGACATGATGTACGCCAAGGAACCCACCGCGTTCTGCCGTTGGGCCAGTGAGCAAGGCGCAGCCGTGGCGATGGATGGCCTGGGCATGCTGGTGGAGCAGGCAGCCGAAGCGTTCTTCCTGTGGCGCGGTGTGCGCCCGGATTCGGCGCCGGTGTTGGCTGAACTGCGCCGGCAGTTGGCGCAGTAATCAATCTTCAAACTGGATGGGGCATTTGTCGGCCCCCTCCAGTTTTTTCAACTCTTCCACCACCTGCGGCCTGGCGCGGCGCAATGTCAGGCTACGGCCCAGCCCGCTTAAACGACGCGCCTCCTGGTGCAGCATCTCCACCCCGGAATAGTCGATAAAGTTGATCTGCTGCGCCTCGATCACCACCCGCTCACCCTGCAAGCTTTGCAGGCGCACTTGCAGGTAATGGCTGGCGCCAAAGAAGATCGACCCACCGACGCGCAACACATCCTCTTCCCCATCACGCCATTGCTGTACCCGTGGCTGCGACGTGCGCTTAAGGTAGAAAAACAACGACGCCAACACCCCCGCATAAATCGCCGTTTGCAACTCCAGCAACAAGGTGGCGACACAGGTCAGACTCATCACTACGAACTCTGCGCGGCTCACGCGGAACAACGCACGAATACCCCGACGATCCACCAGGCCCCAGGAAATCAGCAAGATGCTGGCGGCCATGCTCGGGATCGGAATATGTGCGATCAATGCCGCGCCAAACAGCGCAAACAAGGCCACCCATACTGCGGAAAACACCCCGGCCAACGGCGAACAGGCACCCGCCTCATAGCTGAGGCCGGAGCGGGTGAACGACCCTGCCGACAGATACCCGGAGAAAAATCCGCCAACGATATTGGATAAACCCTGGGCGCGAACTTCCTGGTTGGCATCGAGCAATTGTTGCGAACGGGCCGACAGCGAACGGGCAATCGACAGGCTGGTCACCAGCCCCAGCATGCCCACCGCAACGGCGCTGGGCAGCAGGCGCAGGATCATGTCCGGATCCAGCGGCAACGGGCTGAACGGTGGCAGCTTGCCGATAAACGAACTGACCAGCACCACATGCCCGAACATCGTCGGCCACAGCCACGTTGCCAGGCTACCCAGGGTCAGTGCGATCAGCAGCGTTGGCCAGCGAGGCACAAGGTATTTGAGCAACACGCCCACCAGCAAAGTACCGAGCCCAAGGGCAAGGGATGCATGGTCCCACTCGCCAGCGTGGTCGATCAGCGCCAGCAGGCTATTGATCGCTGTGGCCTGGCTCGGTAAATCCAGGCCAAGCAGATTGGGCAGCTGCCCGAGGGCAATCACCACGGCGGCACCGAGGGTGAAACCCAGCACCACCGAATGCGAGACGAAGTTCACCAGCGCGCCAAAGCGCAGCATGCCCAGCAGCCACTGGAATACCCCGGCGAGGAATGTCAGCAACAGGATCAGGGTGATGTAGTCCTGAGACCCCGGCACGGCCAACGGGCTGACGCTGGCGTACAGCACGATGGAAATCGCTGCCGTGGGGCCACAGATCAGGTGCCAGGATGAACCCCACAGGCAGGCGATCAGCACCGGGATGATGGCGGCATACAGACCGTACTCCGGTGGGAGACCGGCGATCAGCGCGTAGGCAATCGACTGGGGCAGCGCGAGCACGGCGCCGCTGAGGCCGACCAGCGCGTCCCGGCCGACGCTGGCGCGGGTCTGGCGCGGCAGCCAGCTGAGGAACGGGAAGAGTGTATGGCGGTTGGGCCGGGGCATTTATAACTCGGCTGAAAAGGTTTGACTCAGGGTATCAGTACACACTGGTCCTTGTGGGAGGGGGCTTGCTCCCGATATAGGTGGACCCGTCGAAATCTCTCTGACTGGCACTCCGCTATCGGGAGCAAGCCCCCTCCCACATTGGAATAGCGCAAGGCCCTAGAGTTTGGCCTTTACTGCCGGCAACGCGTCCTTGCCATCCACGGTTTTCACACCGTCCAACCATTTATCCAGCACCGCCGGGTTCGCCTTGATCCACGCCTTCGCCGCGTCGGCATTGCTGACCTTGTTGTTGGCCACCTCAGCCATGATGCTGTTCTCCATTTCCTGGGTGAAGCTCAGGTTGGTCAGCAGTTTGCCGACGTTAGGGCAGGCCTGCGCATACCCTTTGCGGGTCAAGGTATACACACTGCCGGTGTCACCGAAGTATTTCTCGCCGCCTTTGAGATAGTGCATTTTCAGTTGCACGTTCATTGGGTGTGGCGTCCAGCCGAGGAAGGTGACGAAACGCTGTTTCTTCACCGCCCGTGAGACCTCGGCGAGCATCGCCTGTTCACTGGACTCGATCAGCTTCCACTGGCCCAGGTCGAAGTCATTCTTCTTGATGATCTCCTGCAGCGAGATATTTGCCGGCGCGCCGGAACCGATGCCATAGATCTTCTTGTCGAACTTGTCGGCGAATTTGTTCAAGTCGGCAAAGTCATGCACCCCGGCATCCCACACATAATCCGGCACGGCGAGGGTGAACTCGGTGCCGTCGAGGTTCTTCGCCAACTGCACCACATCGCCGTTGGCCACGAATTTGTCGTAGAAGCCCTGCTGCGCCGGCATCCAGTTACCCAGGAACACATCCACCTGGCCGTCCTTGAGCCCGCCGAAGGTGATCGGCACCGCCAGGGTGTCGACCTTGGCCTTGTAGCCCATGCCGTTCAGCAGGAAACCGGTAATGGCGTTGGTGGCGGCAATGTCGCTCCAGCCTGGATCGGCCATCTTCACGGTCTCACAGCGGGTGTCCGCATACGCATTGGCGCTACTCAGCACCAACATGCCCACTACTGCAGTTAACTTTTGCATGGCCTTCCCTCTGTACTTATTGGTTTTGGCAGGGTTGTGGATAACGTGCCTTGCGCTCCAGGTCGTCGAGGTCGATGTGGTTGCGCATGTATTGCTGACTGGCGTCCACCAGTGGCTGGTGATCCCAGCTCTTCAGCTTGCCTTGGGTCAGCGCCTCGAACACCAGGCGACGACGGCGTTGGCTGGCGAGCACCTGCTGGTGGATCGCCGGGATGTCCCACTTGGCCCGCGCCTCATTCAAAAACGCCTCTAACAGTGGCCGGTGTTCCGGTGACTGGCTGAGGTCTTCCCGCTCGTGCGGGTCGTTGTGCACATCGAACAGTAGACAAGGGTCGTCTTCGCTGTAGATGAATTTGTAGGCGCCACGGCGAATCATCATCAATGGGCTGATGGTGCCTTCGGCCATGTATTCGCCAAAGACTTCGTCATGCCCGCCCTGCCCCTGCAAGTGCGGGACCAGCGAGCGACCGTCCAGTGGCAGGCGCGGGTCCAGCTCGCCGCCGGCCAGTTCCACCAGGGTGGGCAGCAGGTCGGCGGTGGACACGGCCTGGGTCACCCGGCCCGGTGCAAATTGCCCCGGCGCACTGACCAGCAGCGGCACGCGGGCGGCCATTTCAAACCAGTGCATTTTGTACCAGAGGCCGCGCTCACCGAGCATGTCGCCGTGGTCGCCGGAGAAAACGATGATCGTGTCGTCGGCCAGGCCGGTGTCTTCCAGGGTCTGCAGCAGCTTGCCGACATTGCTGTCGATGTAGCTGCACGCGCCGAAGTAGGCGCGGCGGGCGTCGCGAATCTTATCCACAGGCAGCGGCTTGTCCCATAGGTCATAGACCTTGAGCAGACGCTGGGAATGCGGGTCGAGATCTTCCTGGTTCGGCGTTGCGGGCAACGGGATGTCGTTGTCGTCGTACAGATCCCAGAACGGCTTGGGAATGGTGTACGGGTCGTGGGGATGGGTCATCGACACGGTCAGGCAGAACGGCTGGTCACCGTCTTCGCGGATGTGGTCGAACAGGTATTGCTGGGCCTTGAACACCACCTCTTCGTCGAAATCCAGCTGGTTGGTACGCACGCACGGGCCGGCTTGCAGCACCGAGGACATGTTGTGGTACCAGGAGGGGCGTACGTCCGGCTCATCCCAGTTCACTGCCCAGCCATAGTCGGCGGGGTAGATGTCGCTGGTCAGGCGTTCTTCATAGCCGTGCAGTTGGTCGGGGCCGCAGAAGTGCATCTTGCCCGACAGCGCGGTGCGATAACCGAGGCGCCGCAGGTAGTGGGCATAGGTCGGCACATCGGCGGGAAAATCCGCCGCGTTGTCGTAGGCGCCGATCTTGCTCGGCAATTGGCCGCTGACCAGGGTGAAGCGTGAGGGCGCACACAGCGGGCTGTTGCAATAGGCCGCGTCGAACACCACGCCCTGTGCGGCGAGGCGGCTCAAATTCGGCAACTTGATCGGAGAAGGTCCGTAGAACGGAAGCAGCGGCGCGGCCATTTGATCGGCCATGATGAAAAGAATGTTCTTGCGCTTCATGGGGCTTCGGCATTCCATAGGCAGTGTTTATGCGAATGAGCATGCAGCCCATTGAAAATGGGGTAAAGCCCATGACGAGCAATGTCTAGGATAAGCACAGCTTATGTATGAAGCCCTTGGAGACCTGTCCCTCGACCTGCTACGCGCATTCGAGGCGGCCGCGCGCCATCGCAGCTTTACCGCCGCTGCGATGGAGCTGGGCACCACTCAGCCGGCGATCAGCCAGCAGATCAAGCGCCTTGAAGAACAACTGACGATCCGCCTGTTTGACCGCATCTATCGGGGCATCGAACTGACCGACGCCGGCGCCCTGCTGTTCGAGCATGTGCAAGGCGGTTTGCAGAGCATCAACCAGGGCCTCAGTGTGATCACCCAGCAGGACCAGCACGAAGTGCTGCAAGTGGCCACAGACTTTGCGTTCGCCGCCTACTGGCTGATGCCGCGCCTGCATCGCTTCCACGCCGCCAACCCCCAGGTAGACGTGAGCCTGGTAACCAGCGAGCGCAACCACGCCACCTTGCGCAGCGACATCGACGTGGCGGTGCTGTTTGGCGATGGCCGTTTCAAGCAGGGCGACAGCCTGTGGTTGTTCAACGAGGAGGTATTCCCGGTGTGCAGCCCGCAATGGCTCAAGGAGCAGGCCAGTCCTTTGACTGTGCACACCTTGCCCGACTACCCGTTGCTGCACCTGCGCCAGGAAAACAACAGTCAGTGGTTCGACTGGAGTGGCGTATTTCGCGAGCTGGGTATCACCGCCGCGCCCACGCCCGGCCAGCTGCGATTCGACAACTACACTTTATTGATCCAGGCAGCGATTGCCGGCCAAGGGGTGGCGATCGGCTGGCGCCATTTGGTGGATAACTTGCTGGAACAGAACTGGTTGTGCCGACCGATCGGCAATACGGTGATTTCGCGCTTTGGCTATTACGTGGTGCAGCCCCAGCGCAAGCGGCGTGGGCAGTTGGTCGAACGTTTCGTCGACTGGTTGCAGGCAGAACAGGCCAGCAGCGCGCAGTCCCTGACCGGACTGGCCCTGCCGTCGATTGCGGTCTAGGATTTGCCGCACATTGGATCCGGAGTCCGTCATGCAACGTATCAAGGGCTACCACGCCCATATCTACTTTGACGCCAGCACCATCGACCAGGCGCGCACCCTATGTGAAGACGGCGCGAAACTGTTCCCGCTGCGCATGGGCCGTGTGCATGAACGGCCCGTAGGCCCGCACCCGGACTGGAGCTGCCAGCTGGCGTTCGATGCCGAATACATTGGCGTGGTGCTGCCGTGGCTGGCGCTGCATCGCAATGGGCTGGTGGTGTTCCTGCACCCCGAAACCGGCGATGAGCTGAAGGATCACACCGATCACGCGATCTGGATGGGTGCGATGCGCGAGCTGGATCTGTCGGTTTTTTAACCTCTCTTTATCAGATAAAACCCGCTTCTTCCCGCAGTAAAAGGCGAGGAAGTTGTAGGATTTATCTTGTTTCGTCTCACTATATGGGACTGTTATTTATATATTGAGATATTGCCGGCCATAGGTTTATATTCGCCCATCTGCTTTTTTCAGCACCCACTCATTTCAGGTGAAGCGATGCAGGCGCAATTGATCGCGCTCGATTGGGGGACCAGCTCCCTTCGTGCTTATAAACTCGGGCCCGCAGGCGTCGTGCTGGAACAGCGCTCGCTGGCGTCGGGCATCATGCATTTGCCCAGTGAGCCCCGGGACATCGGCGGTGTGCACTGCAGCGATGGCTTCGAGTTGGCGTTCGATGCGGCATGCGGCGACTGGCTCGAGGCCCAACCCCATCTTCCAGTGATCGCCTGCGGCATGGTCGGCAGCGCCCAGGGCTGGAGCGAGGCGGCATATCGCAATACGCCGGTCGACGTCGCCAGCCTGGGCCAGGCGTTGCACACGGTGCGCAGCCTGCGCGGCGTCGATGTGCATATCGTGCCCGGCGTGATCGAGCAGGTCGGTTTGCCCAATGTGATGCGCGGTGAAGAAACCCAGGTGCTGGGTGTGCTGCAAAGCCTCTCGGCCAACGGTGAAATGTTGATCGGCCTGCCCGGCAGCCATTCCAAATGGGTCGAGGTGGTGGAAGGTTGCATCACCCACTTCGATACCTTCATGACCGGTGAACTGTTCGCGGTGCTGAGCAAGCACAGCCTGCTGGGACGTACGCAAAAGGTATCCGCGCAGTTCCAGGCCGAGGCTTTCGACCGCGGCGTTCAAGTGGCGCTGTCGAAAGAGGGTCAGCGCGGCGTGCTGTCGACCCTGTTCAGTGCGCGCACCCTTGGGCTGACTGCCGAACTTACCCCTGAGCAGCAGCCCGATTACCTGTCCGGCCTGCTGATCGGCCATGAACTGGCCGGTCTGCCAGCCAGTGCGCGGCTCGTCCCCATCATCCTGGTGGGCGCCGGCCCGCTTTGCGTGCGCTACCAACGCGCCCTCGCCCTCTGCGGTTTCGCCCACGTCAGCCTGGCGCAGGAAGCGACCGAGCGCGGCCTGTGGCAACTGGCAGTGGCCGCCGGGCTCACTCAACCTGCAACGGAGGTCTGACATGCTCAAGCAAGCACTGGCACAAAACGGTTTGATCGCAATCCTGCGCGGTGTGCGCCCGGACGAAGCCCAGGCGGTCGGCCAGGTGCTGTACGACGCCGGCTTTCGCGTGATCGAAGTCCCGCTCAACTCGCCGGACCCTTACACCAGCATCCGCATCCTGCGCGACAGCCTGCCCGCCGATTGCCTGATCGGCGCCGGTACGGTGTTGACGCCTGCGCAGGTCGAGCAGGTGAAGGCCGCTGGTGGCCAAGTGATCGTAATGCCCCACAGCGATGCCAAGGTCCTGCGCGCTGCCAAGGCCGCTGGCCTGTACCTGTCGCCGGGGGTGGCCACGCCCACCGAAGCGTTCGCCGCGCTGGACGAAGGCGCCGACGTGTTGAAGCTGTTCCCGGCCGAGCAAATGGGCCCTTCTGTGATCAAGGCGTGGCTGGCGGTATTGCCGGCAGGCACGTTGCTGCTGCCGGTGGGCGGCATTACCCCGGACAACATGCAGGTGTTTATCGACGCCGGCGCCAAGGGGTTCGGGCTGGGTTCCGGGTTGTTCAAACCGGGTATGACAGTGGATCAGGTAGCGAGCCGCGCCCAGGCTTATGTCGCCGCCTGGAAAGCCCTGAGCTGAGATCAAGTTCCGCGCCCCTGGCGCTGCATCTATAAGAGAGATAACAGATGAAAATCACCAAACTGACGACCTTTATCGTCCCGCCGCGCTGGTGCTTCCTCAAGGTCGAGACCGACCAGGGCGTGACCGGCTGGGGTGAGCCCGTAGTCGAAGGCCGCGCTCACACCGTGGCCGCGGCGGTCGAGGAACTGTCCGATTACCTGATCGGCAAGGACCCACGCAATATCGAGGATATCTGGACCGTGCTCTACCGCGGCGGCTTCTACCGTGGCGGCGCCGTGCACATGAGCGCCCTCGCCGGCATCGACCAGGCGCTGTGGGACATCAAGGGCAAGGCCCTGGGCGTATCGGTCAGCGATCTGTTGGGTGGCCAGGTACGCGACAAGATCCGCGTGTACTCCTGGATCGGTGGCGACCGCCCGGCCGACACCGCCCGCGCCGCCAAAGAGGCCGTAGCCCGTGGCTTTACCGCGGTGAAAATGAACGGCACCGAAGAGTTGCAGTTCGTCGACAGCTTCGAAAAAGTCGACCTGGCCCTGGCCAACGTCGCGGCCGTGCGCGATGCGGTCGGCCCTAACGTCGGCATCGGCGTCGACTTCCATGGCCGTGTGCACAAGCCCATGGCCAAGGTGCTGATGAAAGAACTCGACCCGTACAAACTGATGTTTATCGAAGAGCCGGTGCTCAGCGAAAACTACGAAGCCCTCAAGGAACTGGCGCCCCTGACCAGCACCCCGATTGCCCTGGGCGAGCGCCTGTTCTCGCGCTGGGACTTCAAGCGCGTGCTCAGCGAAGGCTACGTCGACATCATCCAGCCGGACGCTTCCCATGCGGGCGGTATCACCGAAACCCGCAAGATCGCCAACATGGCCGAAGCCTACGACGTGGCCCTGGCCCTGCACTGCCCGCTGGGCCCGATTGCGTTGGCGGCGTGCCTGCAACTGGATGCGGTTTGCTACAACGCGTTTATCCAGGAGCAAAGCCTGGGTATTCACTACAACGAGAGCAACGACCTGCTCGACTACGTGCGCGACCCGGGCGTGTTCGACTATGACCAAGGCTTTGTGAAGATCCCCAACGGGCCGGGCCTGGGCATCGAGATTAATGAGGAATACGTGATCGAACGCGCAGCCATCGGCCACCGCTGGCGCAACCCGATCTGGCGCCACGCCGACGGCAGCTTTGCCGAGTGGTGATGTCTGCCTGAAAGAACACGGTCAGACATGTGGGAGAGGGCTTGCCCCCTCCCACATGTTGATCCGGTTTCTGCAGAAGTCCCTTCCTCAACAAATATAAGAAGAGGCACCTACCATGCAACCTGAATCCTTGAGCGGGCAGGCTTCTTTAGTCACGCCTACCCGAAAGCGCTACTTCATCATGGTGCTGCTGTTTATCACCGTGGTGATCAACTACCTCGACCGCAGCAACCTGTCGATTGCCGCCCCGGCGCTGACCAGCGAACTGGGTATCGACCCGGTACATGTCGGGCTGATTTTCTCCGCGTTCGGCTGGACGTACGCCGCCATGCAGATCCCCGGCGGCTGGCTGGTGGACCGGGTGCCGCCGCGTATCCTCTACACCGCCGCCCTGTTGCTGTGGTCCATCGCCACCGTGATGCTCGGTTTTGCCGCCAGCTTCATTGCGCTGTTTGTTCTACGCATGGCGGTGGGTGCCCTGGAAGCACCGGCTTACCCCATCAACAGTCGCGTGGTCACCAGCTGGTTCCCCGAGCGTGAGCGCGCCACGGCCATTGGCTTCTACACCTCCGGGCAGTTTGTCGGGCTGGCGTTCCTGACGCCGGTCCTGGCCTGGTTGCAGCACCATTACGGCTGGCACATGGTGTTTGTCGTGACCGGTGGCGTGGGCATTCTGTGGGCGGCGATCTGGTATGCCCTGTATCGCGAGCCTCGGGACTTCAAAGGCGTCAACGCCGCTGAAATCGAGTTGATCCGCGAAGGCGGCGGGCTGGTGGACTTGAGCGCACAAGCGAGCAAGAGCAAGGCGCCCTTCAGTTGGGTCGACCTGGGCATTGTCCTGAGCAAGCGCAAGTTGTGGGGTATCTACCTGGGGCAGTTCTGCCTGAACTCCACGTTGTGGTTCTTCCTGACCTGGTTCCCGACCTACCTGGTGAAATACCGCGGCATGGACTTCATCAAGTCCGGCATGCTCGCGTCACTGCCCTTCCTCGCGGCTTTCGTCGGCGTGTTGTGTTCGGGGTTGTTTTCCGACTGGCTGATCCGCCGTGGCGCTTCGGTGGGGTTTGCCCGCAAGTTGCCGATCATCAGCGGCCTGTTGATCTCGACGGCGATCATTGGCGCCAACTTCGTCGAATCGACACCGTTGGTCATCGCTTTCCTGGCCCTGGCGTTCTTCGGTAATGGCCTGGCCTCGATCACCTGGTCGCTGGTCTCGACCCTTGCCCCGGCACGTCTGCTGGGACTGACCGGCGGGGTGTTCAACTTCATCGGCAACCTGGCGGCGATTGCCACGCCGATCGTCATCGGTTTCCTGGCCAGTGGCGATTCGTTTGCGCCGGCGATCACCTACATCGCCGTGCTGGCGCTGTTGGGCGCACTCTCCTATGTGCTGCTGGTGGGCAAGGTCGAGCGGATCGAGCTGTAAGCCGTGGGCGGCCTGCGGGCCGCCCGTTGGCCGGGCTCAGGGCACCGACATTTCGTTACGGAACACATTCGAAGGATCCCAGCGTTGCTTGGTTCGGCGCAGGCGGTTCTCGATGATCGTGTTGGGGAAGAAAATTCCATACCACAGAGGGTTCCTGGGGTTCGCGGGATTGCCACCGAGGTGGGTCATGTCCAGGTCGGGGTAGTTGATGTAGCAGCCCTCGAACTCCGGGTCATTGGGAGCACCGTTGGTGAATGCAGCGTAATAGAGGCCGCGGATCCAGTCGGCATGGGCGCGGTCGATGGCGTCATCGTCGGCGTGCCAGTAACACTGCGGTTGCCATTTGAGGTACGAGGAGCGTTGCGCGGCTGACGTCTGCGCCAGGATCGGGCCGTCCATCTGGTTGATGCGCCCTCCGAACGACTGGATCTGGATCAGGCTCTGGGTCAGGTATTGCTCGGGGTCCGGCAAGGTCAGCGTCGTCCAGATCGCGTCCAGCACGCGTTGCGTAAATCTGCCTTTCTGATACGCCGATTTATACCGGCCGCGCTGATTGTCGCCGGAACCGTTGAGCGATTGGGTGGCGTACAACCAGTCCAAACGCCTGGCGGCCTCATGGGCACTCTGCAGGGAATCGATCCGGCGGCCCTTTTGCCCGCCACGTGGCTGATGCACGACGTGGAACGGCAGGAGCGACTCTGTCGCACTGACGCCCACCGCGGCCTGCATGCTGCTGACAAAGTCGTCGAAAGGCGCCAGGTCATCGAGCTTCCCGTCCTTGTCGACGTAGTGAATGCCCAGGGTCACGTTGCCAGTATTGAGGTGGCGCATTTCCAGTTTGGTGGCCAGGCCCCAGGTTGCCGGGTCGGCCTGATGGTCCACGAACCAGTTTTGATAGGCGTGCAGCAAACGTTCGAGGGCGGCGCGTGTGAGGTCTGACCAGTCCCATTCCAATGGCAGCCAAAGCACTTCGTCCGGGGCTGGCGGCAGCGTCTTGAAATAGTAACTGGTGATGATGCCGAACTGCCCACCACCGGCGCCGCAACAGGCGGCGAACAGGTCCAGCTCATCGGTGTCGAGGCTGTTACGGGACACATGGACAGGTTCAAGACCCGGGCCGGGTCCATTGGCGACCAGCAGGTCGACGCCGTCCAGCCAGTCGCAGACCAGCCCGTATTTACGCGACAACAACCCATAGCCGCCGCCGCAGATATGCCCGCCCAGTCCCACCGAATAGCAGGATCCACTGGGCAGCGCCTTACCTGCCAATTTGTACAGCGCGACGCTGGTGTCCCAGTTCTGGCAGCCGGGCTCCAGGCGGAATGCATAGCGATGGGGCGACGCGGGTACCAGCACGGAGCCGATTTGCCCGTTGGGGTCGTAGGCCAATTGGTTCATCTGGCCGATGTCCAGGATCGACAACACCTCGCCTGGCGCATCCGGCATCTTGTTAGAGACAAATCCTTCATAGCAATGCCCGCCGCTGCGCACCGTGATACGGCCATTGGGCACAGCCAGGGCCTGGGCGGCTGCGTCGAGGATGTCTTGTGGGTTGCGGCAGAGGTAGATCTGGCTGGCGCCGTTGGGTGAAGACTCGCCCTGGACGTTGCCCAATGGCCAGCGCAGGTTGAAACCCTTTTGCAACGTGGAATGACGACGGTCCGAGGGGGTGATGAGATCAAATGCCATGATGGACTCCTGAGAGACGATAATGACTTCTGATGCAGCTAACTTAACGACCGGCAACGCAAGAAGGCGTGACTTGCAGAGGTGGTTAGACGGCAATAGGCACGAAGTGTGTTGAGGGGGTGTGTGTTCCCCCCTCAAGCCTAGCCTATATGGAAAAAGCCCGGATCAGTTCAGCACGCCGTCCAGAATTTCATAGACGATACCGGTACCCACCGCGATCAACACCACATCCGGCCCCGAACGGCGCCACTCATAACCCGGGTACACCGGCAGGCGCGCCAGCGCACGGTTGTCCAGGCGTTCGCCGTAGTAGCCGCGCGGCAGGGGTTGGCCGCGCACCAGGCGCACATTCGGCGGCGGCGGTGCGCCACGGGAGAACTGGCCGTGGTTGTCGTGAATGATCTGGCGTACCGGGCCGAAGTCCTGGGGTGGGCCGCCGCGACGATTGTCCTGCGGGCCACGATGCTCGTCGCCACGTTGCTCGTGCTGGCCTTGCGGGCCGCCACGGTCGTCACCCCGCTGGTCAGGCGGCGCGGCTTGCACCAGGGCGCTGGCGCCAAGCACCAGCACACCAAGACCTGCAATCACGGATTTAGGCATTTTCATCGGGTATTCCTCAGGGCACACATACAAAAAAGGGATCTCGAACGCGGTTCGAAATCCCTTGGTCTTGCTGTTTAGGCCGTGATTGCGCGCGTTGATTCCTCTGTATCAGGAACTTTACCTCTCGCTACATGGCGCTTACTTACGGGCGTTGCGCACACCTTCCGACAGCGCCGCGCACAGGCTCAATACGCCATCGATTGCTTGTTGATCGTTACTGGCATTGGCGATGTGATCGATCAGGGCCGAGCCCACCACCACGCCATCGGCCAGGCGCGCGATGGCTGCCGCCTGTTCCGGTGTGCGGATACCAAAACCGATGCTGATCGGCAGGTCGGTATGCCGACGCAGGCGGGTCACGGCTTCCTCGACGTGTTCCAGGGTCGCGGCGCCGGCGCCGGTCACACCGGCCACGGATACGTAGTACACGAACCCGGAACTGCCGTTGAGCACGGTCGGCAGGCGCACGTCATCGGTGGTCGGCGTGGTCAGGCGGATAAAGTCGATACCTGCGGCCTGGGCCGGGTCGCACAGCTCGCCGTTATGTTCTGGCGGCATGTCGACCACGATCAGGCCGTCGACGCCGGCCTCTTTGGCGTCAGCGATGAACTTAGGCACACCGTATTTGTGGATCGGGTTGAAGTAGCCCATCAACACCAGTGGGGTATCGTTATTGTCCTTGCGGAACTCACGCACCATCTGCAGGGTTTTCAGCAGGTTCTGTTTGGCTTCCAGCGCGCGGATGTTGGCCAGTTGGATGGCCGGGCCGTCGGCCATCGGGTCGGTGAAGGGCATGCCCAACTCGATCACATCGGCGCCCGCAGCGGGCAAGCCCTTGAGGATCGCCAGCGAGGTGTCATAACCCGGGTCGCCGGCCGTGACGAAGGTCACCAGGGCGGCGCGGTTTTGTTCCTTGAGTTGCGCAAAGCGGGTTTGCAGGCGGCTCATTTAGTGTTTCTCCTGCTGAGACTGTTCCATGTGGTGCATCACGGTCTGCATGTCTTTGTCGCCCCGGCCGGACAGGTTGACCACCATCAGGTGATCCTTCGGCAGGGTCGGCGCGCGCTTGAACACTTCGGCCAGGGCGTGGGCGCTTTCCAGGGCAGGAATGATCCCTTCCAGGCGGCAGCATTTGTGGAACGCGTCCAGGGCTTCATCGTCGGTCACCGAGGTGTACTGGACGCGGCCGATATCGTACAACCAGGCGTGTTCCGGGCCGATGCCGGGGTAGTCGAGGCCGGCGGAAATCGAGTGGGCGTCGATGATCTGGCCGTCGTCGTCCTGCAGCAGGAAGGTACGGTTGCCGTGCAGCACGCCCGGTACGCCGCCGTTGAGGCTGGCGGCGTGCTTGCCGGTCTCGATGCCGTGGCCGGCCGCTTCAACACCGATGATCTCGACGCTGGTGTCGTCCAGGAACGGGTGGAACAGGCCCATGGCGTTGGAGCCACCGCCGATGCATGCCACCAGGCTGTCCGGCAGGCGGCCTTCCTGGGCTTGCAGCTGGGTGCGGGTTTCCTTGCCGATCACGGCCTGGAAGTCGCGCACCATCGCCGGGTACGGGTGCGGGCCGGCCACGGTGCCGATCAGGTAGAAGGTGTCGTCGACGTTGGTCACCCAGTCGCGCAGGGCTTCGTTCATGGCGTCCTTGAGGGTGCCGGTGCCGGCGACCACGGGGATCACTTCAGCGCCCAAAAGCTTCATGCGGAACACGTTGGCCTGTTGGCGCTCGATGTCGGTGGTGCCCATGTAGATCACGCACTGCAGGCCGAAACGCGCGGCCACGGTGGCCGTGGCTACGCCGTGCATACCGGCGCCGGTCTCGGCGATGATGCGTTTCTTGCCCATGCGCCGCGCCAGCAGGATCTGGCCGATGCAGTTGTTGATCTTGTGCGCGCCGGTGTGGTTCAGCTCTTCGCGCTTGAGGTAGATCTTGGCGCCGCCGCAGAACTCGGTCAGGCGCTCGGCGAAATACAGCGGGCTGGGGCGGCCGACGTAGTCGCGCTGGAAGTAGGCCAATTCTTCGTTGAACGCCGGATCGATCTTGGCCGCTTCGTATTCGCGGGCCAGGTCGAGGATCAACGGCATCAGGGTTTCGGCGACGTAGCGGCCGCCAAACGCGCCAAACAGGCCGTTGGCGTCAGGGCCGTTGCGCAGATCGGTCTGGGACTGAGTCATGGGACGCTCCAGGTAGGAATTCTGTATGGGAAGCAATGACGGCCACTCTACCCCTCACATCCGGCGCTGAAAACCGATAAGATCGCTGCAACCTGTCAGGAAAACTCACAGATGAGCCGCGACCTCCCGCCCCTCAATGCCCTGCGCGCATTTGAAGCCACTGCCCGCCTCAACAGCGTCAGCCAGGCTGCCGAGCAATTGCACGTGACCCACGGTGCGGTCAGCCGTCAGTTGAAAGTGCTGGAGGAGCATTTGGGTGTCAGCCTGTTCATCAAGGACGGGCGCGGCCTTAAACTCACAGATGCAGGTGTGCGGTTGCGAGATGCCAGCGCCGAGGCGTTCGAGCGCTTGCGGGACGTGTGTGCCGAACTCACCCAGGCCAGCGCCGACGCACCTTTCGTGCTCGGCTGTTCAGGCAGTCTGCTGGCGCGTTGGTTGATCCCGCGCCTGGGACGCTTGAATGCCGACCTGCCGGACCTGCGCCTGCACCTGTCGGCGGGCGACGGCGACCTCGATCCCCGCCGCCCCGGCCTCGATGCCCTGCTGGTCTTCGCCGAACCGCCGTGGCCGGCGGATATGCAGGTGTATGAGCTGGCGAGCGAGCGTATCGGCCCGGTGATGAGCCCGCGTTTTGCCGGCTACGGACGCCTGCGCCAGGCGCCGCCGCACGCCTTGTGTGGCGAAGCTTTATTGCACACCACTTCACGCCCGCAAGCCTGGCCCAGTTGGGCGCAACGGCACGGCATCGAGCCCGGCGCGTTGAAACACGGCCAGGGTTTTGAGCATTTGTATTATTTGCTGGAGGCGGCGGTTGCAGGGTTGGGTGTGGCGATTGCGCCAGAACCGCTGGTAGCAGAGGACCTGCGCGCAGGTCGCCTGGTGGCGCCGTGGGGTTTCAGTGAAACCCCGGCGCACCTGGCGTTGTGGCTACCCAAGCGCGCCGCAGACGGGCGCGCGGGTCAGTTGGCGCACTGGCTCAAGGCTGAGCTGGCGCGCCAGCCGGTGTAGCCGGTCAATCAGTCACCGCGTTTGCACAGCAGGTAAGCGGCCAGCAGGCCCAGTGCGCCAACGGCGACGCCGGCGGTGGTCCATGGGTGCTCTTGTGCGTAATCCCGGGTAGCAACACCGGTTTCGCGGATTTTGACTTTGCTTTCTTCGTAGGCATCGCTGATCAGGTGACGGGAGTGCTTGAGGGCATTCTCGGCATTGCTTTTCAGGGCCTTCAGGGTTTTGCGCGACTCATCCGACGCATCGTCCTTGAGGCTCTCAAGGGACTTGAGCAGGCTCGAAATCTCGGCTTCCATGCTTTCCAGCGACGCTTTGCGTAAAGAAGTGTTGGCCATGTGGATTCTCCTGAAGTGATTGAGTGGCGTGTGTAGATACCGACTCCAGCGGTTTCAGAAAGTGCAGTAAATCTGAACTTTCGGGTAGGAACGGTCGCCAGAAGCAGTATGAACAATGACTGCTAGGCTTTATTGACGACCCTCAGGAGAAACACCATGTCTGATCATCACACCTACAAGAAAGTCGAATTGGTAGGTTCATCCACCACCAGCATCGAAGACGCAATCAACAATGCCCTGGCCGAAGCCAACAAGAGCATCAAGCACTTGGAGTGGTTTGAGGTGACGGAGACCCGTGGTCATATCAAGGATGGCAAGGTTGCCCACTACCAGGTCACGCTCAAGGTGGGGTTCCGAATTGCCAGTAGTTGATCGCGTCGGTTGAACTTGCCGGCTGGCCGATTGCCATAACCTGCGCTACAAACAATGGGTGCCGATGCCTGCAGCGTCGGCACGCTCGTTTCAATCAGCGCAAGGAAAGTGACGGATGAAGAAGTTCCTGTTAGCGGTAGGTTTGTTGAGCATTGCGGGCACGGCCCTGGCGGCGGGCAAGCCTTGTGAAGAGCTGAAAAGTGAAATTGCAGCGAAAATCGACGCCAAGGGCGCTTCGGGTTATTCGCTGGAAGTCGTGGATAAAGGCGCCTCGACCGACGCTAAAGTGGTTGGCACCTGTGAAGGTGGTACCAAGGAAATCGTCTACAAGCGCGGTTAATCCCGTGTGGCAGGCTTGAAGCCGACGCACCTGTGGCTAGGGAGCAAGCTCCCTAGCCACAGGTGCGTCGGTTTTTTTTTCGCCTGGGGGGTTAGCCCTTCATCAACTGCGCCAGCAGCTCGTAGGAATGAATCCGATCGGCGTGCTCGTACAGGTCGCAGGTGAAGATCAATTCGTCGGCGCCGGTCTGTTCGATCAGCACTTCCAGCTTGGCGCGGATCTTCGCCGGGCTGCCCACCATTGCCAGTCCGAGGAAACTGCCGACGGCGTCTTTTTCATGGGGCAGCCACAGGCCGTCCATGGTTTTCACGGGTGGGCGCTGCACCAGGCTTTGCCCGCGCATCAAGGCAAGGATGCGCTGGTACACCGAGGTGGCCAGGTAGTCGGCCTGTTCATCGGTGTCGGCGGCAACCAACGGAATGCCGAGCATCACGTAAGGCTTGTCCAGCACGGCCGAGGGCTTGAAGTGGTTGCGGTACACGCGAATCGCCTCGTGCATCAAACGCGGTGCGAAATGGGAGGCGAAGGCGTAGGGCAAACCGCGTTCGCCCGCCAGTTGCGCGCTGAACAGGCTGGAACCCAGCAGCCACACCGGTACGTTGGTGCCGGTGCCGGGCACCGCAATCACCCGTTGGTCCGGCGTGCGTGGGCCGAGATAGGCCATCAGCTCGGCCACGTCTTCCGGGAAGTCATCCGCACTGCCGGAGCGTTCACGGCGCAGGGCGCGGGCGGTCATCTGGTCGGAGCCGGGCGCGCGGCCCAGGCCCAGGTCGATACGTCCGGGGTAGAGGCTTTCCAGGGTGCCGAACTGCTCGGCGATCACCAGCGGTGCATGGTTGGGCAGCATCACGCCGCCGGAGCCGACGCGAATCGTCGAGGTACCGCCGGCCAGGTAGCCCAGCAATACCGCGGTGGCCGAGCTGGCGATGCCATCCATATTGTGGTGTTCCGCCACCCAGAAACGGTTGTAGCCGAACTTTTCCACATGCTGGGCCAAATCCAGGGAATTGCGCAGCGACTGCGCCGGGCTGCCGTTGGCGCGCACCGGCACCAGGTCGAGGGTCGAGAACTTTACGTCGGACAGCGATTTCATAAGCCTGCTTCTCCAATGGGGGCGCAGGCTTCTTAGACGAACCAAAACCTGCCGCTTCATGTGCATGCTCTATGCAATGAGGGCATATACCCGAGATTCAATAGCGGCAATGAAATTTCCTACTTAATCGCTAGGTTTCTCTTACAACTGAACTTTGCCGGCGCGTCTATCCTCAGAACCTTACCGACGCAAAACCACCGTTCGAGGAGAAAGCTATGAGTATCGTTAAAAAGGCATCCGCGCATTGGGAAGGTGATCTGAAGACTGGCCTGGGCTCCATTTCCACCGAAACCGGCGTGCTGCGCGAAGCGCCCTACGGCTTCAAGGCCCGTTTCGAAGGCGGCAAGGGTACCAATCCTGAAGAACTGATTGGCGCGGCCCACGCCGGCTGTTTCTCCATGGCCTTTTCCATGATTCTCGGCGACGCCGGGCTCAAGGCTGACAGCATCGACACCCAGGCCGAAGTGACCCTGGACCAGGTCGATGGCGGCTTCGCGATCACCGCCGTGCACTTGGTGCTCAAGGCCAAGATCCCGGGTGCCAGCCAGGCGCAGTTCGATGAATTGAGCAAGAAGGCCAAGGAAGGGTGCCCGGTGTCCAAGGTGCTGAATGCGAAGATCAGCCTGGATGCCACGCTGGTCAGCTGACACCGCAGGTCCACTGTGGGAGGGGGCCAGCCCCCTCCCACATTTTGTTCTGCGCTAATCAGAACTCGTGTTTCCCGAATGTGGTCCTATAGCCTATGCAGCCTTAGGCGCACACCCGTGCGCATGCATTCAGGGAGCTTCACACATGAAACGTTTTGCTTTGGCGATCATTTGCGGTGTGTTGGCCACATCGGCTGTGGCCGCACCAAAAGACTGCGAAGAGCTCAGGAAAGAGATTGAGGTCAAGATCCAGGCGAACGCGGTTCCGTCCTACACCTTGGAAATTGTCAGCAAGGAAGAGGCTGACAAGCACGACGTCGCCATGGTCGTCGGCAGCTGTGAGAACGGTACCAAAGCCATCATCTATCAGAAGAACAACGATTGATCAGAGACAGTTGACGCTGCGTTCTTCCGCCAGCAATTGGCGAGCGGCGTTATACAGCCGGATATTCGGCGTGAAGGCCAATGAGCGCCCTTCGAGGCGATAGCGTTGGCCAGCCTCGAAATGGTCGTACTGCAGCGTGATGAAACAGGTGCGGTCGGCCGTTTGCCCAAAGCCATTGAGGCTGCCGCCGGTCGGCACCTCGAAATCAAAGCGCACCATCAACTCGTGACTGCCCGGTGGCACCTGGAAGTAGCGTCCGTCCGGCAGGTTCTTACCATCCAGGCGCTGCGCCATCACCAGCTTGGCTCCCGGCGTCGGCGTAGCGAAATCGACCCAGGCCTGGTGCGGGTCGACCGGCGGCAGGGGGGTCGAAGCGCAGGCGCTGAGCAACAGGGCGACGGTGGGAAGCAGGAGCTGGCGCATGGCAGGTACTCAACGCAAGGAGAGGTTTGAGTATAAACACGCCACGCCATGGAAAAATCCCCTTCAGGCGCGATAGTCTGGCGAACACATCACCCAGGAGCGGTCGGGGCATGGTCAGGCGTTTTCTTCCAGGGTTGATAGTCGTGCTGCTCAGTGGCTGTTCCAGCGTCAGTTACTACAGCCAATTGGCAGGTGGTCAGTGGCAGCTGTTGCGAGCCCGGGAACCGGTTGCCGAGGTCATCGCCGATCCGTCGCGGCCGCAGGGGCTGCGTGATCATCTGGCTCAAGCACAGAAAGCCCGGACCTTCGCCAGCGAACACCTGCATCTGCCGGACAACCAAAGTTACCGGTTGTATGCGGATATTGGTCGACCCTATGTGGTCTGGAATGTCTTCGCCACGCAGGAATTTTCCCTGGCGCCTCAAACCCATTGCTTCCCCATTGCCGGTTGCGTGGCCTATCGCGGCTATTACCGCCAGGGCGCGGCACGGGGTGAGGCGGCATTGTTGCGCCAGCAAGGCATGGACGTATCGATGGGTGGCGTCGAAGCCTATTCCACCCTGGGTTGGTTCAACGACCCGATCATGAATTCGATGATGAACTGGGGCGACGAACGCCTGGCCACGCTGATCTTCCATGAGCTGGCGCACCAGCGGTTCTACGTGCAGGACGACACCGAATTCAACGAGTCGTTTGCCAGCTTCGTCGAGCAGGAAGGCACCCGCCAGTGGCGCGCGGCCCAGGGCCTGGCGCCGCTTGGCAGCTCGACGCGGCAGCAGCGGGACCAATTTACCCAGTTGATCCTCGATACCCGTAAGCGCCTGGAAAAACTCTACGTGCAACCGCTGTCCGTCGAGGCGATGCGCCAGGCCAAGGCGGCCGAATTCGAGGCGTTGCGCCGTGAGTACCGTCAGATGCGCGATAGCCAATGGGGTGGGGACAAGCGTTATGACGCCTGGATGAACCTTCCGATGAACAATGCGCGGTTGTTGCCGTTCGGGCTGTATGACCGGTGGGTGCCGGCGTTTGCGGCGTTGTTCAGGCAGGAAGGCGGGGATTGGCGCAAGTTTTACGCCGCAGTGGAGAAGATGGGCGAGTTGCCGGTGGGGCAGCGCAAGGCTGCGTTGAGGCGGTTGGAAGGTACTGATCTGTAGAGCCTCATCGGGGGCAAGCCGCTCCCAATGTGGGAGGAGGCTTGCCACCGATGGCGGCCTCAGGGCCGCTGCAAAAACGCCTGATGCATCTGCGCCAACGTCTCGAAATGCCAGGTCGGCGCCTCGGCGTTCAACTCTTCGAAACTGCCAAACCCGTAACCGACGGCGGCCGAATCAAGCCCATTGCTGCGCGCCCCGATCAGGTCGTGCTTACGATCACCGATCATCAAGGTAGTGGCCGGATCCAGGCCTTCTTCGCGGAGCACATGCGCAATCAACTCGACCTTGTTGGTGCGTGTCCCGTCCAGTTCGCTGCCGTAGATCACCTTGAAGTGCCTGGCAAAATCGAAATGCCGCGCGATCTCGCGGGCAAACACCCAGGGCTTGGACGTGGCGACGTACAACTGGCGGCCCTGCTTGCCCAGGTCTTCGAGCAGCGGCATCACGCCGTCGAATACGCGGTTTTCATACAGCCCGGTGACCTTGAAGCGCTCGCGGTAGAAATTCACCGCCTCCCAGGCCTTGGCCTCATCGAAGTCGTAGAACTGCATGAAGGCTTGCAGCAACGGCGGGCCGATGAAGTGTTCGAGTTTGCTCAGGTCGGGTTCGTCAATGCCCAGTTTGCCTAGGGCGTACTGGATCGAGCGGGTGATGCCCTCGCGTGGGTCGGTGAGGGTGCCATCCAGGTCGAACAGCACGGTTTGGTAAGGGAGGGTCATTGGTCGAATCCTTCAGCCAGGTGCAGGTCTTTGAGCTTCACGTAGTTGGCGGCGCTGTAGGTGAAAAAGGCGCGTTCCTTGTCAGTCAGCGGGCGGATTTGTTTAACCGGGCTGCCCACATACAAAAAACCGCTGTCGAGTTTCTTGCCCGGTGGCACCAGGCTGCCGGCGCCGATGATGACGTCGTCTTCCACCACGGCGCCGTCCATCACGATGCTGCCCATGCCGATCAAAATCCGATTGCCCACCGTGCAGCCATGCAGCATGACCTTGTGGGCGATGGTCACGTCATCGCCGATCAGCAGCGGGAAACCGTCAGGATTGAACGGTCCGGCATGGGTAATGTGCAGCACGCAGCCGTCCTGCACGCTGGTGCGCGCGCCGATACGGATGCGGTGCATGTCGCCGCGAATCACGGTCAGCGGCCAGACCGAGCTGTCGGTGCCGATTTCGACATCGCCGATCACCACCGCCGAAATATCGACAAAAGCCCCGGCGCCCAGGGTTGGCGTGTGGTTCTGATAGGTGCGAAGGGTCACGATAGCCTCTCTCTTATGTGCTGATAGCTGCGGTGGGCGTTGATTGTAATTAAGATGGCCCCATCTTTGTTCTTACATGTTTCTTCAGCCAAGGTGCCAACCGTGAGCGCGAACAACCCTCTTCTGCAGTCCTACGACCTGCCGCCGTTCTCGGCGATCCGTGCCGAGCACGTGCAACCGGCCATCGAACAGATCCTCGCCGACAACCGTGTTGCCATCGAAGGCATCCTGCAAAGCCAGGGTAAAAATCCGACATGGGCCGGCCTGGTGCTGGCCATGGACGAATTGAATGATCGCCTGGGCGCCGCCTGGAGCCCGGTCAGTCACCTCAACGCCGTGTGCAACAGCGCCGAGCTGCGCGAAGCCTATGAGGCGTGCCTGCCGGCGTTGAGCGCCTACTCCACCGAGATGGGCCAGAACCGCGCGCTGTTCCAAGCCTTCGAAGCCCTGGCCAACAGCCCGGAAGCCGCCGGTTTCGACGTGGCGCAAAAAACCATCCTCGAACATTCCCTGCGCGACTTCCGCCTCTCGGGTATCGATCTGCCGCCTGAGCAGCAAAAACGTTACGCCGAGGTGCAGAGCAAGCTTTCCGAACTGGGCAGCAAATTCTCCAACCAACTGCTGGACGCCACCCAGGCGTGGACCAAGCACGTCACCGAGGAAGCCACCCTCGCCGGCCTGACCGATTCGGCCAAGGCGCAGATGGCCGCTGCCGCGCAGGCCAAAGGACTCGACGGTTGGCTGATCACCCTGGAGTTTCCGAGTTACTACGCGGTCATGACCTACGCCCAAGACCGCGCCCTGCGCGAAGAAATCTACGCGGCCTACTGCACCCGTGCGTCAGACCAAGGCCCGAATGCCGGTCAGAACGATAACGGCCCAGTGATGGAACAGATCCTCGACCTGCGTCAGGAACTGGCCAAGCTCCTGGGTTACGCCTCGTTCTCCGAGCTGAGCCTGGCCACCAAGATGGCCGAGTCCAGCGACCAGGTGCTGGGCTTCCTGCGTGACCTGGCCAAGCGCAGCAAGCCGTTCGCTGCCCAGGACCTGCAACAGCTCAAGGCCTACGCCGCCGAACAAGGCTGCGCCGACCTGCAAAGCTGGGACAGCGGTTTCTACGGCGAAAAGCTGCGTGAGCAGCGCTATAGCGTGTCCCAGGAAGCCCTGCGCGCCTACTTCCCGATCGACAAGGTGCTGGGCGGCCTGTTCGCCATCGTGCAGCGTTTGTACGGCATCGAGATTGCCGAGCAAAAAGGCTTCGACACCTGGCACCCGGATGTTCGCCTGTTTGAAATCAAGGAAAACGGCCAGCACGTCGGGCGCTTCTTCTTCGACCTCTACGCCCGCGCCAACAAGCGTGGCGGTGCCTGGATGGACGGCGCGCGCGACCGTCGTCGCACCATCGACGGCGTGCTGCAAAGCCCGGTGGCGAACCTGGTGTGCAACTTCACCCCAGCCGACAGCGGCAAACCTGCCCTGCTGACCCACGATGAAGTGACCACCCTGTTCCACGAATTCGGCCATGGCCTGCATCACCTGCTGACCCGCGTCGAGCATGCCGGCGTGTCCGGTATCAATGGCGTGGCGTGGGATGCGGTGGAATTGCCAAGCCAGTTCATGGAGAACTGGTGCTGGGAGCCGGAAGGCCTGGCGCTGATCTCCGGCCACTATGAAAGCGGCGAGCCACTGCCCCAGGACCTGCTGGAAAAAATGCTCGCGGCGAAGAACTTTCAGTCCGGCCTGATGATGGTGCGCCAGTTGGAGTTCTCGCTGTTCGACTTCGAGTTGCATGCCACCCATGGCGATGGCCGCAGCGTGGCGCAGGTGCTCGAAGGTGTGCGCGATGAGGTGTCGGTGATGCGTCCGCCAGCCTACAACCGCTTCCCCAACAGCTTTGCGCACATCTTCGCCGGCGGTTATGCCGCGGGCTACTACAGCTACAAATGGGCCGAAGTGCTGTCGGCGGACGCCTTCTCCAAATTCGAAGAAGATGGTGTGCTCAATGCCGAGACCGGCCGTGCCTTCCGCGAGGCGATCCTGGCGCGCGGCGGTTCCCAGGCGCCGATGGTGCTGTTCGTCGACTTCCGCGGACGTGCCCCGTCGATTGACGCACTCTTGCGCCACAGCGGCCTGAGTGAGGACGCAGCAGCATGAGTGAAGGGCCTGTGATTACCAAAAAGCAATTTATCGCCGGGGCGGTCTGCCCCGCGTGCAGCGAGCCGGACAAGTTGAAGATGTGGACCGAGGACAGCGTGCCGCATCGTGAGTGCGTGGCCTGCGGGTATACCGATACGCTGAATGATCAAGGCCTGTCGGTGCCCAAGGAGTTGGGCACGCGGGTCAATACATCGGCGTTGAAAGCGCCGGATCCGAAGGTGCAGGCGGTGCAGTTTTTCCCTAACCCGAAGCTGAAGAAAGACTGATTCGTCTACCCCCTGGGAGTGCGTCTCAGGGGGTAACCAGCAGTGCGGTTTTTTCCTCGGCGGGCTCCTGATTCTTGCTCGCCGGGTTCAGCCAGCTGTTCATCGAGCACAGGGCAAAGGCGCTGGTGCTGCAATCGCCATTCGCCAAGGCTGTGCGTAACTTGTCGATATCGGCCCTCATCATGTAGCGAACGCCGTCCTTGAAGCCGTTACTGGTGCCGAAACCGCCCAGGGTCATCTCGTTCAACGCATCCTCCTTGCTCCATCCCTGGATCACCACGCGATACATCGCCGCCATCAGGCCGGTGCGGTCAGAGCCGTGCTTGCAATGCATCAGCACCGGGCCGTCAGCTTCCGCTTCCTTGATCGCCCTGAGTGCCGCCAGCACGTCAGAGTCATCCACATGGTTGGTGCGATAACTCAACTGAACCTGACGGATGCCTGGCGCCTTCAGCCAGTTGCTATCGGACTCGGGCAGGAAGTTGATCACGGTGCCGATCTTGAGCTGTTCCAGCAACGGCGCTGCCTTGCTATCCGGCAATGCGCTGCGATAGAGCGTGGGCGTCATTTGATGCAGGTTGTAGCGGTCGCCCACTGGCTGCGCCCATTCTGGAGAACGAAGGGACGTAGCGTCATCGGCCCGCGCAAAAGCTGTGGTGAACAGTGCCATGAACGCCAGGCCCAGGGCCGGCAACCAATGATGCTTGTACATGGGCGACGTCACCCTATAGGGAGTGGTTGATGGCGCCCAGAGTCGGTCACGGCGGGTCAAGGAGGTGTGAGGTGTGCGTCAAAGAATCGTGAATCCTCAATCTTTAGTCGCTGAAGCGATTCTCTCGATGCTTAGGCTGCTATCATTTGTAACTATTGTTTGCGCGCTGCGCTCTATCTCCCTGGATCACCTGGATCCAGTTCGCCGCCCGACAACGCCAAGCCACTACCTAGAAGCGGCTGATAACCCCGTGACCACATGATGAGGTGCCACCATGTCTGATCAAGATCAAGACAACCCCCGGCGTGACTTTCTACGCAAATCCTTGACCTTGATCCCGGTGGTCACGGTTGCCAGCACCGGTCTTGGCGGTTCGATGCTGATGGCTACGCCTGCGCCGGTCGAGGCCGCGCCGGCTAAGCCTGTAGCCAGCGAGAAAGCCTACGAGCCAAGCTATTTCACTGCCGAGGAATGGGCGTTTATCAACGCTGCCGTCGAGCGTTTGATCCCGGCCGATGCCCAAGGCCCCGGCGCCCTGGAAGCTGGCGCGCCGGAGTACATCGACCGGCAGATGAACACGCCTTACGCCAGCGGTGCCCTGTGGTTCATGCAAGGCCCGTTTAATGCCGATGCGCCGCCGGAGATGGGCTGGCAGAGCAAATTGGTGCCCAAGGACATCTATCGCCTGGGTATTGCCGCGACGGATGCCTGGTCGAAGGCGTTCAACGGCAAAGTTTTTGCTGCGCAAGACAGCGCTACCCGAGACGATATGTTGCGGCGCCTGGAGGCGGGCGGCAGTGAGGTTACGGCACATTTTGACGCGGTGCCGCCGAAGATGTTCTTCAACCTGCTGCTGCAAAACACCAAGGAAGGCTTCTTCTGCGACCCGATCCATGGTGGCAACAAAGGCATGGTCGGCTGGACCATGATCGGCTTCCCCGGCGCCCGCGCCGATTTCATGGACTGGGTGGAACGCAACGAGCAGTACCCCTTCCCGGCAGTATCCATTCGCGGCGAGAGGGCATAAACGTGGCGACCATCATGAAGAAAGTGGATGCGGTGATTGTCGGCTTCGGCTGGACCGGCGCGATCATGGCCAAGGAGCTGACGGAAGCCGGACTGAACGTGGTAGCGCTGGAGCGCGGCCCGATGCAGGACACTTACCCGGACGGCAACTATCCCCAGGTCATCGACGAACTGACCTACAGCGTGCGTAAAAAACTCTTCCAGGACATCTCCAAGGAGACAGTGACGATTCGCCATAGCGTGAATGACGTTGCCTTGCCTAACCGTCAGCTCGGCGCGTTTTTGCCGGGTAACGGCGTGGGCGGTGCGGGCTTGCACTGGTCGGGCGTGCATTTCCGTGTCGATCCGATTGAACTGCGCATGCGCAGCCATTACGAAGAGCGCTACGGCAAGCATTTCATTCCCAAGGACATGACCATCCAGGACTTCGGCGTGAGCTACGAAGAGCTGGAGCCGTTTTTCGACTATGCAGAAAAAGTCTTCGGTACCTCAGGCCAGGCCTGGACCGTGAAAGGCCAGGTGGTGGGCGAAGGGCGTGGCGGCAACCCCTATGCGCCGGACCGTTCCAACCCGTTTCCGTTGGAAGCGCAAAAGAACACAGTCTCCGCACAGCTGTTTCAGAAAGCCGCCGCCAGCGTCGGGTACAAGCCCTACAACCTGCCGTCAGCCAATACCTCCGGGCCTTACACCAACCCCTACGGCGCGCAGATGGGCCCGTGCAACTTCTGCGGTTTTTGCAGCGGCTACGTGTGCTACATGTACTCCAAGGCCTCGCCGAACGTGAACATCCTGCCGGCGCTGCGCCAGGTGCCGAATTTCGAGCTGCGGCCCAACTCCCACGTGCTCAAGGTCAATCTGGACAGCACCAAGAGCAAGGCCACCGGCGTGACCTACATCGACGCCCAGGGCCGAGAGTGCGAACAACCGGCAGACCTGGTGATCCTCGGCGCGTTCCAGTTCCACAACGTGCGGTTGATGCTGCTGTCGGGCATCGGCAAGCCTTACGACCCGATGACCAATGAGGGTGTGGTGGGCAGGAACTTTGCCTACCAGAACATGGCCACCATCAAGGCGTTCTTCGACAAGGACACCCATACCAACAACTTTATCGGTGCCGGCGGCAATGGCGTGGCCATCGATGATTTCAACGCCGACAACTTCGATCACGGGCCCCATGGCTTTGTGGGCGGTTCGCCGATGTGGGTCAACCAGGCCGGCAGCCGGCCGATTGCCGGTACGTCCAACCCGCCCGGCACACCGGCCTGGGGCAGTGCCTGGAAGCGCGCCACCGCCGATTACTACACCCACCAGGTGTCGATGGATGCTCACGGTGCCCATCAATCCTACCGGGGTAACTACCTGGATCTGGATCCGGTCTACCGCGATGCCTACGGCCTGCCGCTGCTGCGCATGACGTTCGACTGGCAGGAAAACGACATCAAGATGAACCGCTTCATGGTCGAGAAAATGGGCAAGGTCGCCGAAGCGATGAACCCCAAGGCGATTGCGGTGCTGGGCAAAAAAGTCGGTGAGCACTTCAACACCGCGTCGTACCAGACCACCCACCTCAACGGTGGCGCGATCATGGGGACCGACCCGAAGACCAGTGCGCTGAACCGCTACTTGCAGTGCTGGGATGTACACAACGTGTTTGTCCCCGGCGCATCTGCTTTCCCACAGGGCTTGGGCTACAACCCTACAGGCCTGGTGGCGGCATTGACCTACTGGTCGGCCCGGGCGATCCGCGAGCAATACCTGAAAAACCCCGGCCCGCTGGTTCAGGCATAAGGAGCGATGACCATGAAAGCATTTGTTATCGCGACGTTTGCCCTGCTCAGCAGCTGCTCGATCAGTGCCGCCGAAACCGACCTGATCAAGCAGGGCGAATACCTGGCCCGCGCCGGCGACTGCGTGGCCTGCCACACCGCCAAGGGCGGCAAACCGTTCGCCGGTGGCCTGCCGATGGAAACCCCCATCGGTGTGATCTATTCCACCAACATCACCCCGGACAAGACCGGCCTGGGCGACTACAGCTTCGAGGACTTCGACAAGGCCGTGCGTCACGGTGTCGCCAAGAGTGGTAGTACGCTTTACCCGGCGATGCCCTACCCGTCCTATGCGCGTGTCAGCGAAAGCGATATACAGGCGTTGTATGCGTACTTCATGAAGGGCGTGGAACCGGTCGCCCAGGTGAACAAGGACAGCGACATTCCGTGGCCGTTGAGCATGCGTTGGCCGCTGGCGGCGTGGCGCTGGATGTTTGCCCCTGAGGTGGTGGATAAGCCTGTCGTGGCCGACGCAGACCCGGTGATCAGCCGTGGCGCCTACCTGGTGGAAGGCCTTGGCCACTGTGGCGCGTGCCATACACCACGCGCCCTGACCATGCAGGAAAAAGCCCTGAGCGCGACTGACGGCAAGGCCTTCCTGTCCGGCAGCGCGCCACTGGAAGGCTGGATCGCCAAGAGCCTGCGCGGTGACCACAAGGACGGCCTCGGCAGTTGGAGCGAGGCGCAGCTGGTGCAATTCCTCAAGACCGGTCGCAGTGATCGCAGTGCGGTGTTTGGCGGTATGAGCGACGTGGTCGTGCATAGCATGCAGTACATGTCCCAGGACGACCTGACCGCTATCGCCCGTTACCTCAAGAGCCTGCCGGCGGTGGACCCGCAGGACCAGCCGCACCAGTATGACAAGCAGGTGGCCGAGGCGCTGTGGAAGGGCGATGACAGTAAGCCCGGCGCCTCGGTGTACATCGACAACTGCGCGGCCTGCCACCGTACCGACGGCCATGGTTACACGCGGGTGTTCCCGGCGTTGGCGGGCAACCCGGTGGTGCAGACTGCGGACGCCACGTCGTTGATCAACATCGTGTTGAACGGCGGCACATTGCCGGCCACTCACACGGCACCGTCGACCTTTACCATGCCGGCGTTCGCCTGGCGTCTGTCGGACCAGGAAGTGGCGGATGTGGTCAGCTTCATCCGTGGCAGTTGGGGTAACCAGGGGGCCGCGGTGAAAGCCAGTGACGTGGCCGACCTGCGCAAGAACGACATGCGCACCACCTCGGGCGATGACCTGGGGCAGGTCACCCAAAAGCACTGACCGCCAGACGGCACTGGTCAGGAACCTCGCGCCTCGGTACTGTATATAAAAACAGTGTCGAGGCGCTTTCATGTCTACTCCGCTGCCGCCCCGTGGTCGGGGCACGGCCACCAACCTGCACAACCGCTTTGCGCCCACCGTCAGCGTGGCCGAGGACGACGGCTGGTACCAGGAAGTGCCGCCGACCCAGGGCACCGAAGTGCGCATCGAAACGGCCAAGACCATCATCACCCGCAACAACTCGCCGGACCTGCCGTTCGACCGCTCCATCAATCCTTACCGTGGCTGCGAACATGGCTGCATTTACTGCTATGCACGGCCCAGCCATGCCTATTGGGACATGTCGCCGGGGCTGGATTTCGAAACCAGGCTGATCGCCAAGAGCAACGCGGCCGACGTGCTGGAGCAGCAGTTGTCGAAGCCGGGCTATGTGTGTGCGCCGATCAACCTGGGTTCCAACACCGACCCGTACCAGCCTATCGAGCGCGAGTACAGGATCACCCGGCAAACCCTCGAGGTGCTGCTGCGTTATCGGCACCCGGTCACCATCATTACCAAGGGCTCGTTGATCCTGCGCGACCTGGACCTGCTGGCGGAGCTGGCCAGGCAACGCCTTGTGGCGGTGATGATCAGCCTCACCAGCCTGGATGATGAGCTCAAGCGCATCCTGGAGCCGCGCACCGCCGCGCCCAAGGCGCGGTTGCGGGCCATACGGGTGATGCGCGGGGCGGGCATCCCGGTGGGCGTGCTGTGCTCGCCGATGATCCCGATGATCAACGACAGCGAGTTGGAAAGCCTGCTCACCGAAGCCCATGCCGCCGGTGCGCAGAGTGCGGCGTACATGATGTTGCGCCTGCCGCTGGAGGTGGCGCCGCTGTTCGAGGAGTGGCTGGCGGCGCATTACCCGCAGCGTGCGGCCCATGTCATGAGCCTGGTGCGCCAGGTGCGCGGTGGTGAGGTCTACGACAGTCGGTTCGGCGTCCGCATGCGGGGCGAGGGGCCGTTCGCCTACCTGCTGGCCCAGCGCTTCAGCAAGGCGATCAAACGCCTGGGGCTCGATCGCAGAGAAGGCTTCAATCTGGATTGCACGGCGTTCTGTCCACCGGGCAGACAGATGGCATTGTTGTAGACTGAAAAGGCAGAATGCACCGTTCCTGTAGGAATAGTCGCGTTTTGATATCACTGAAACCCGCGATCTAGAGCGGTTCATTCAGTTTGAGTTAAGTTTCGGTGGTTACCTTGTTCAGCGAGTGACTGATGAGTCGGCAGCCTGGTTTGTGGCTTTTACAACTATTTCACTGGCCTGGCGTCGAACTGACCTGAAAACTCCCCTGCATTAATCAAGAGGATGAATCATGAGTGACAAGGATAAACAGCCGTTGGCTGCGTCGGCTTCAGCCCCTCAGGTGGCAGAGTCTGCCGATGCAGCGCTAAAACATATCGTTGACGGCTTTTTGCATTTCCATCACGACGTCTTCCCTCAGCAGGAAGAACTCTTCAAGAAACTCGCCACGGCCCAGAGCCCACGGGCGATGTTCATTACCTGCGCCGACTCGCGCATCGTGCCTGAGCTGATTACCCAAAGCTCTCCCGGCGACCTGTTCGTGACCCGCAACGTCGGTAACGTCGTGCCGCCTTATGGGCAGATGAACGGCGGTGTCTCCACTGCCATCGAGTACGCGGTACTGGCCCTGGGTGTGCAGCACATCATCGTGTGCGGGCACTCCGATTGTGGCGCCATGCGCGCGGTCCTCAACCCCGCCAGCCTGGAGAAGATGCCAACGGTAAGGGCCTGGCTGCGGCACGCCGAAGTCGCCAAGTCCATGGTCGAGGACAACTGCGACTGTGCCAACGAAGGCGAGAGCATGAAAGTGCTCACCGAAGAAAACGTCATCGCCCAACTGCAGCATTTGCGTACCCATCCTTCGGTGGCGTCGCGCATGGCCAACGGTCAGCTGTTTATTCACGGCTGGATCTACAACATCGAGACCAGTGAAATTCGAGCCTACGATGCTGATCAGTCGGCGTTCCGACCGTTGAGCGGCGAAGGGCCGATTCCTTCCGCGACGCCTAAAGCGCGCTTCTAAACACTTCCCTGCCGGGTAAAGCGGTGGCTGCCATGGATGCAGCCAGGCTTTGCCGCGCCCGGCGAATACCTCGGGAGAGCCATCATGCGTGCTGCTCAATTGAAAGCTGTATTGCCACGGGAGCTGCTCGCCTCCGTGGTTGTGTTTCTGGTCGCCCTGCCCCTGTGCATGGGGATCGCCATCGCGTCCGGCATGCCGCCGGCCAAGGGCCTGATCACCGGGATTATCGGTGGCCTGGTGGTGGGCTGGCTGGCGGGTTCGCCGCTGCAGGTCAGCGGCCCGGCAGCGGGGCTGGCGGTCTTGGTGTTCGAGCTGGTGCGCCAGCACGGGATGCTGATGCTCGGGCCGATCCTGCTGCTGGCCGGCTTCCTGCAACTGGTGGCCGGGCGCCTGCGCCTGGGTTGCTGGTTCCGCGTCACGGCGCCGGCGGTGGTGTACGGGATGCTGGCGGGGATCGGCGTATTGATTGTGCTATCGCAGATCCATGTGATGCTCGACGGTGCGCCCAAGCCCTCAGGGCTGGATAACCTGGCGGGCTTCCCCGCCGCGCTGGCGGAGGCGATTCCTACCTTGGGTGGCGGCCTGGGTTGGCAGGCCGGATTGCTCGGGTTGTCGACGATGCTGGTGATGTACCTGTGGGATAAATTCCGTCCGCAAACCCTGCGTTTCGTGCCGGGAGCCCTGTTGGGCGTGGGCCTGGCAACGGTGGCCAGCCTGGTGCTGGCGTTGCAGGTCAAGCGTGTGGAAGTCCCGGAGAATCTCGCCGACGCCATCGATTGGCTGCGTCCCAGCGACCTGTTGAGCCTGGCTGACCCTCAGTTGTTGATCGCTGCGTTTGCGGTGGCGTTTATCGCCAGTGCCGAAACCCTGCTCTCTGCGGCAGCGGTCGACCGCATGCACAGTGGCCAGCGTTCTGATTTCGATAAGGAATTATCCGCCCAGGGTGTGGGCAACATGCTGTGCGGCCTGGTGGGTGCCCTGCCGATGACCGGTGTGATCGTGCGCAGCTCGGCCAACGTGCAGGCCGGTGCCACCACGCGGTTGTCAGCGATGTTCCATGGCGTATGGCTGTTGGGGTTCGTACTGTTGCTGTCGAGCGTGCTGCAAAGCATTCCTGTGGCAAGCCTGGCGGGTGTGTTGGTGTACACCGGGATCAAGCTGGTGGACATCAAGGCCTTCAAGGCCCTCGGTCGTTATGGGCGTATGCCGATGTTTACCTACGCGGCCACGGCGTTGGCGATCATTTTCACCGACCTGCTGACCGGTGTGCTGGTGGGCTTCGGGCTCACACTGGTCAAGCTGGCGCTCAAGGCCTCGCGCCTGAAAGTCAGTCTGATCGACCTGCCCCTGGAGGGGGAAATGGAGCTGCGTTTGACCGGTGCGGCGACTTTCCTGAAAGTGCCGGCGTTGACCCAGGTGCTGGCGACGGTGCCTCCGGGCACGACTGTGCACGTACCGCTGAGTAACCTGAGTTATATCGACCATTCCTGCCTGGAGTTGCTGGAGGAGTGGGGCCGGGCGAATGCGGCCAAGGGCTCGAAGCTGGTGATCGAAGCGCGTGGGTTGAAGCGCAGGCTCGAAGGCCGGGTCAGGATGACGACAGGGATCGGCTCGGCGCCCTCAATCGGCTGAGGGAGTGGGATCAACATGTGGGAGGGGGCCTGCCCCTCCCACATTCGTTCTCTGTGTAATTCAGGATTTAAGCTGGCTGGTCCAGCGCCAATTCAACCCCCAGCTGGCGGGACAGGCACGGCCAGCGCTTCCACGCGGCTTCCGTTGCCGGGCTTTTCAGCTGTTCGCGATATGCTTCGACAGACTCCAGTGCAAAGCTGTCTTCGTTGAGCATTTCATCCACCGCATGATGAACGGCTTCATCCAGCTGGTTGGCGAATGCTTCGCCGATCAACTGATGGGCAATCACGTTGGCCACGGTGGTATCTGCCGGAATCAGTGGCTGGCCAAAGTGTTTGATGTACAAATCGTTGACCTCTTCCACCAGGCGATGGGCCAGGTAAGCCTCGTCCAGCAGACCGTCGAGCCCTTCATGGCCGGCCAGGATGGCGGGGGGCTGCAGGAAGAAATGCTCGGCGATTTTCAGCACTGGCTTGATCTGGCTTTCGATACCGGCCTCGCGGGCCACGTCGTTGGCGGCGTCCAGCAGGTCCGGTACCAGATCGATGTAGGCCGTGACGAAGCGGGTCATGACAATGTTGCGATCGCCATCAGCCAGGGAAATGGCCGAATGCAGGTGCGGCAATTGCTCTTCCAGCTGCTTGGCCAACTGGCCAGTGCTGGATTCGTGTTGATGGGCACGGGAAATCTGCTCGCGCAATGCGGCGGTGTTCATGAAGGCTCCAGTGAAGCAGGCGTAGGAATAGGGACAGCATAAAGTAGCTCGTTTATACGAGCGCCTAAGACGCATTTGTCATAATTATTTCATGGTTATGCACAGGCGTTATATCGAATTGCCATCGTTGGTCGGATAAACGATTCCGCACCCGGTTTTATTAGGCCTGGCCACTCATTTTTGCTCATTTGCCCCTACACATTGCGGGGTTGCAGAGCGTGTCTATACTCGGGTTTGTACGCGATTAGCTGATGACGCCAGACTGCATAAGCAGGTAAGGCTAAGCGGTTGTAAGCAGTATGGAAGCCGCTCCCTTCGACGCAGGTGCAAACCGGCGGGATAACAAGAACGATAAGGGGAACCCGCAATGACGCGACATCCACATGTTTGGATGGGCCTCCTGTTGTGGTCGGTATTCGGCCAGGCGCACGCCGCCTGGACAACGAATATGGCGCCAGGGGCAACTGAAGTCAGTCACGCTGTGTTCGACCTGCACATGACCATTTTCTGGATCTGTGTAGTGATCGGCATTGTCGTTTTTGGCGCGATGTTCTGGTCGATGATCCTTCATCGCCGCTCTACGGGCCAGGTCGCGGCCAAATTCCACGAAAGCACCACCGTGGAAATCCTCTGGACCGTGGTGCCCTTGCTGATCCTGGTCGCGATGGCCATTCCGGCGACCAAGACCTTGATCAATATCTACGACAGTACCGAGTCGGATATCGATATCCAGGTCACCGGCTATCAGTGGAAGTGGCATTACAAATACCTGGGCCAGGACGTGGAGTTCTTCAGCAACCTGGCCACGCCCGCCGAGCAGATCCATAACCAGGCCACCAAGGGCGAACATTACCTGCTGGAAGTCGACCAGCCGCTGGTGCTGCCGGTGGGCGCCAAGGTGCGCTTCCTGGTGACCGCCGCCGACGTGATCCACTCCTGGTGGGTGCCGGCCTTTGCGGTCAAGCGTGACGCCATCCCGGGGTTCGTCAACGAGGCCTGGACCCGCGTCGAGAAGCCCGGCATCTACCGTGGCCAGTGCGCCGAACTGTGCGGCAAGGACCACGGTTTCATGCCCATCGTGGTCGAGGTCAAGTCCAAGGCCGACTACGACACCTGGCTCGGCGAGCGCAAGGCAGAGGCCGCCAAGCTCAAGGAGCTGACCTCCAAGGAGTGGACGCTGGAAGAGCTGGTGGCCCGTGGCGACAAGGTCTACCACACCACCTGCGTGGCCTGTCACCAGGCCGAAGGCCAGGGCCTGCCACCGATGTTCCCGGCGCTCAAGGGTTCGAAGATTGCCACCGGGCCTAAGGAAGCCCACCTGAATCTTGTCTATCACGGCAAGGCCGGTACGGCGATGGCGGCTTTCGGCAAGCAGCTCTCGGAAGTGGATATCGCCGCCGTGGTGACCTACGAGCGCAACGCCTGGGGTAACAACAAAGGCGACATGGTCACGCCTAAAGACGTGCTGGCCATCAAGCAGGCGGAAAGCAAATGACTTCATTCATTGCGTATGCCCCGAACCGCCCCGCCCACTCGCTTGCAGGAGAACGGCCATGAGCGCTGTGATCGATGACCATGGCCACGCCGGTGACCATGCCCACGGCCCCGCCAAGGGTTTGATGCGCTGGGTGCTGACCACCAACCATAAGGACATCGGCACGATGTACCTGTGGTTCGCGTTCACCATGTTCCTGCTCGGCGGCTCGTTCGCCATGGTGATCCGTGCCGAGCTGTTCCAGCCTGGCCTGCAGATCGTCGAGCCGGCGTTTTTCAACCAGATGACCACCATGCACGGCCTGATCATGGTGTTCGGTGCGGTAATGCCGGCGTTTGTCGGCCTGGCCAACTGGATGATTCCGCTGATGATCGGCGCGCCGGACATGGCCTTGCCGCGCATGAACAACTTCAGCTTCTGGCTGCTGCCGGCGGCGTTCCTGCTGCTGGTCTCGACCCTGTTCACGCCCGGTGGCGGGCCGAACTTCGGCTGGACGTTCTACGCCCCGCTCTCCACCACCTACGCGCCGGAAAGCGTGACGTTCTTCATCTTCGCCATCCACTTGATGGGCATCAGCTCGATCATGGGTGCGATCAACGTGGTTGCCACCATCCTCAACCTGCGTGCGCCCGGCATGACCCTGATGAAGATGCCGCTGTTCGTCTGGACCTGGCTGATCACCGCATTCCTGCTGATCGCGGTGATGCCGGTGCTGGCCGGCTGCGTGACCATGATGCTGATGGACATCCACTTCGGTACCAGCTTCTTCAGTGCGGCCGGTGGCGGTGATCCGGTGCTGTTCCAGCATGTGTTCTGGTTCTTCGGCCACCCCGAGGTGTACATCATGATCCTGCCGGCGTTTGGCGCCGTCAGTTCGATTATCCCGACCTTCTCGCGCAAGCCATTGTTCGGCTACACGTCGATGGTCTACGCCACGGCGAGCATCGCGTTCCTCTCGTTTATCGTGTGGGCGCACCATATGTTCGTGGTGGGCATTCCGTTGGTCGGCGAGTTGTTCTTCATGTACGCCACGTTGCTGATTGCGGTGCCCACCGGCGTGAAGGTGTTCAACTGGGTCAGTACCATGTGGCAAGGCTCGCTGACCTTCGAGACGCCGATGCTGTTTGCCGTGGCCTTCGTGATCCTGTTCACCATCGGCGGCTTCTCCGGATTGATGCTGGCGATTGCCCCGGCGGACTTCCAGTACCACGACACCTACTTTGTGGTGGCGCACTTCCATTACGTACTGGTGCCCGGTGCGATCTTCGGCATCTTCGCCTCGGCCTACTACTGGCTGCCGAAATGGACCGGCCACATGTACGACGAAACCCTGGGCAAGCTGCATTTCTGGCTGTCTTTCGTGGGCATGAACATGGCGTTCTTCCCGATGCACTTCGTGGGGCTGGCCGGCATGCCGCGCCGGGTACCGGACTACAACCTGCAGTTCGCCGACTTCAATATGGTCTCGTCGATTGGCGCGTTCATGTTTGGCGCCACGCAGATCTTCTTCCTGTTTATCGTGATCAAGTGCATCCGTGGCGGCCCGCCCGCGCCGGCCAAGCCGTGGGATGGCGCCGAAGGCCTGGAGTGGAGCGTGCCCTCGCCCGCGCCGTACCACACCTTCACCACGCCACCGGAGGTCAAATGAACAGGGTAAGCGGAGGTGGTCATGGCTGACTCCGTGCCTCTCAAGCGCCTGGTTACCCGCCTGCTGATCCTGGTGGTGGCGATGTTCGCCTTCGGCTTTGCCCTGGTGCCGATCTACGACGTGATGTGCAAGGCATTCGGCATCAACGGCAAGACGGCCGGGCAGTACGAAGGCGAGCAGGTCGTCGACCTCACGCGCCAGGTACGGGTGCAGTTCCTGTCCACCAATGCCATCGACATGGTCTGGGAGTTTCATTCCAAGGCTGATGAGGTGGTGGTCAACCCCGGTGCCGTCACCGAGATGCTGTTCGTGGCCTACAACCCTACTGACAAGCCGATGACCGCCCAGGCGGTGCCGAGCATTTCCCCCGCCGAAGCGGCCATGTATTTCCACAAGACCGAATGCTTTTGCTTCACCCAGCAAGTGCTGCAGCCAGGCCAGCGCATCGAGATGCCGGTGCGTTTTATTGTCGACCGTGACATGCCCAAGGATGTGAAGCATTTGACCCTGGCGTACACGCTGTTTGATATCACTGCGCGCCAACCGCCCGTGGCTGTCCGTACCGGCGGCTAGCTACTGTTTGCCCGCTCAATCAGGAGAGCGAATACATGTCGACTCATGATACGTACTACGTACCAGCGCAAAGCAAATGGCCGATAATTGCCACGATTGGCATGCTGGTCACCGTGTATGGCCTGGCCGTGTGGTTCAACGACCTGAAGGCGGCACGCCCGGAATCCCACGGGCCGTGGATCTTTTTCGTCGGAGGGCTGTTGCTGGCCTACATGCTGTTTGGCTGGTTCGGGGCGGTGATCAAGGAAAGCCGCGCCGGTTTGTACAGCGCCCAGATGGACCGCTCGTTTCGCTGGGGCATGACCTGGTTCATTTTTTCCGAGGTGATGTTCTTTATCGCGTTCTTCGGTGCGCTGTTCTACGTGCGCCACTTGTCCGGCCCCGCGTTGGCCGGCGAAGGCCCCAAAGGTATTGCGCACATGCTGTGGCCGAACTTCGAGTTTGCCTGGCCGTTGCTCAACAACCCGGACCCGAAACTTTATCCCGCGCCGGAGGGCACCATCAGCCCGTGGGGCTTGCCGTTGGTCAACACCATCCTGCTGGTGAGTTCCAGCGTGACCATCACCATTGCCCACCACGCCTTGCGCAAGGGGCATCGCGGCGCGCTGAAGATCTGGCTGGCGATCACCGTCTTGCTGGGCCTGGCATTCCTCGGGTTCCAGGCCGAGGAATACATCCACGCCTATAAAGAGCTGGGCCTGACCTTGGGTTCGGGGGTGTACGGCGCGACGTTCTTTATGCTCACGGGCTTCCACGGTGCCCACGTGACTATCGGCACCATCATTTTGTTTGTGATGCTGATGCGCATCCTGCGCGGGCATTTCAATGCCGAGCATCAGTTCGGTTTCGAGGCGGCCAGTTGGTATTGGCACTTCGTGGATGTGGTGTGGATCGGGCTGTTTTTCTTCGTCTACGTGCTGTGAGGCGACTTACCAGGGCGCATGAGATACCAGCTGGCCGCTGAAAAATCCCCAGGCGATCAACGCCACGGTGATCACGGCCAGTACCACACGCACGGTCAAGGCCGTGACGAGGCGGTTGGAGTTGCCCTCGTCCTTGACCAGGAAGAACAGGCCACTGAACAGGCTCACGACGGTCGCGATCAGCATCAGGGCAATGGCTGCTTTGAGCATGGTCTGGTTCCTGGCGTTGGTGGGCATCAAGGGGATGGGCGGGCAATGAAAACAAGTATAGCCAGCGCCATGAAACGCTTTCGTCCAGGTATCGCACCGACCGTGGTGGTGGTGATTCTGCTGCCTTTGATGGTGGGCTTGGGCGTCTGGCAGCTGTCGCGCGGCCATGAGAAGCAGTTGCTGGTGGACAGCTATGCCGAACGCCGCGCCGCTGAGCCGATCAGCAGTGTGCAACTCGGGGATATGGCGGACCCGGCCTTTCGTCGCGTGCATCTGCGCGGCCAGTTCGATGCCGAGCACAGCGTATTGCTGGATAACCGCATGCGCGACGGCAGGGCGGGTGTCGAGTTGCTGCAACCCTTTCATGACCAAGCCAGCGGCCTGTGGCTATTGCTCAATCGGGGCTGGTTGCCGTGGCCTGATCGGCGCACCCCGCCCGTCTTCACTACTCCCGCTCAGCCCTTGAATCTCGACGCCTGGGTGTATGTCGCGCCCGGCGAAACCTTCCAGCTGCATGCGGACCCCACGACCGTGCAATGGCCGCGCCTGTTGACCGCGCTGCACCCCGCCGCGCTGTGGGCCGAGCTGGGCCGCAACGGTTTTGCCTACGAACTGCGCACCGAAGCCGGCCCCGGCACGTACGAAACCACCTGGCCCATCGTGGCGATGGGTCCGGAAAAACACCTGGCCTACGCGGTGCAGTGGTTCGCCATGTCCCTGGCGCTACTGGCTCTTTACCTCTACCTCGGATGGCACACCACAAAGGAGAAGCCCCATGGGAACGGCCACGAATCCACTCAACATGTCTGAGGTACCTGATCGGCGCAAAGGCCGCTGGCAGTTGATGCTGATCCTGCTGATGGTGATCGGTCCGATGGTGCTGGCCACCTTCATGTACAAACTGCAGTTCTGGGTGCCGGACAGTCGCAGCTACCACGGAGAAATGATCGGTAACGGTCAGACCCGCGCCGATATTGGCGTGCAGGCCGATGAACAGCGCTGGCAGTTGCTGGTCACCGCGCCTGCCGCCTGCGCCGCCGATTGCCAGCAACTGGTGTACCTCGCGCGCCAGTTGCAGATCGGCCTGGGGCGCGACGCTTCACGCGCCAGCCATGCCTTGGCCAGTGCGCAACCGGTCGCTGCCGACTATGACACCAAGCTCAAGGCCGAATACCCGCAATTGCAGCGCTACTCACTGGACCTCTCGACCTTCACCAAAAACGCCGCCGCGCCGGGCGCTGCGCAACTGTGGATCGTCGACCCCCACGGCAACCTGGTGCTGCGCTACGACGCCAAGGTCAAGGGCAAGGACTTGCTCAATGACCTGCGCCACCTGTTGAAACTGTCGAACATCGGATAAGGGCATCGTCATGGCCAAACCTGGATTTCGCCTCGCGTTGTTTGCCACTCTGCTGGCGCTGATCGTCGTGCTGCTTGGCGCCTACACCCGCCTGACCCACGCCGGCCTCGGTTGCCCGGACTGGCCGGGCTGCTACGGGTTTATCAGCGTGCCGCAAAGCGAGGCCCAGCTGGCCCATGCCGAATTGCATTTTCCCGATACGCCCGTGGAGGCTGACAAGGGCTGGGCGGAGATGACCCATCGCTATTTCGCCGGCACCCTGGGCCTGTTGATTGTGCTGTTGGCGGCGCGTTCGTGGAGCCATCGGCGTGATCCGGGCCAGCCAGTGAAACTGCCGTTGTTTCTGTTGATGGTGGTGTTCGCCCAGGCCGCGTTTGGCATGTGGACGGTGACCTTGAAGCTGTGGCCCCAGGTGGTGACGGGGCATTTGTTGGGCGGCTTTGCGACCTTGAGCCTGCTGTTTCTGCTGACCCTGCGCTTGTCTGGGGTGTTGCCCGCGTTGATCGTGCCCAGGCGCCTGCAATATTGGGCCACGGCCGGCCTGGTGCTGGTGATCGGCCAGATCGCCTTGGGCGGCTGGGTCAGTTCCAACTACGCGGCGGTGGCCTGCATCGATTTACCCACCTGCCATGGCCAGTGGTGGCCTGCGGCGGACTTCGCCAACGGCTTTCACCTGACCCAGCACATCGGCCCCAATTACCTTGGCGGCCAACTCGACAGCGACGCGCGCACCGCTATCCACCTGACCCACCGCATCGGTGCGGTGCTGGTCACCCTGGTGCTTGCGGGGCTGGCCTGGCAGCTGCGTGCGGTGGGTATGACGCGGCTCGCGGGCCTGCTGTTGATTGCCCTGGCGGTACAAATCAGCCTGGGCCTGAGCAACGTGTATTTCCACCTGCCACTGCCGGTTGCGGTCGGCCATAACGCCGGCGGTGCGGCGCTGTTATTGACCCTGGTGCTGGTCAATTACCACGCCCGCACCAGTCTGGTCCGGGTGCGTCACCAGTTGCCGTTCGGCTGGCGCTTCAGCCCGCGCAAACACGTATCGGGCCTCATCACCCTTAAAGGAGAGATGCCATGGCGACCTTGATCGGCGCGCGCCACAGCCAGGCGATCTGGCGCGATTACCTGGAGCTGACCAAGCCGAAAGTGGTGGTGCTGATGCTCATCACCTCCCTGGTCGGCATGTTCCTCGCGACCCGCGCCGGTGTGCCGTGGGCGGTGCTGATTTTCGGCAACCTGGGAATAGCCCTGTGTGCCGGTGGTGCGGCGGCGGTGAACCATGTGGTGGACCGACGGATTGATGCAGTGATGGCTCGCACCCATAAGCGGCCGTTGGCGGAGGGACGTGTGTCGCCGGTGGCGGCGCTGGCCTTTGCTTTGTTTCTAGCCGTTGCAGGATTGGCCTTGTTGCTGGCGTTTACCAACCCTCTGGCGGCATGGCTGACGCTGGCTTCGCTGCTCGGTTACGCGGTGGTCTACACCGGTTTTCTCAAGCGGGCGACGCCACAAAATATTGTTATCGGAGGCCTGGCCGGTGCCGCGCCACCGCTGTTGGGTTGGGTCGCCGTTACCGGCCATGTCAGCGCCGAGCCCTTGTTGCTGGTGCTGATCATCTTCGCCTGGACGCCGCCGCACTTCTGGGCCCTGGCCATTCACCGCAAGGAGGAATACGCCAAGGCCGATATCCCGATGCTGCCTGTCACTCACGGCGAGCACTACACCAAGGTGCATATCCTGCTCTATACCTTCGCCCTGTTGGCGGTGAGCCTGATGCCCTATGTGATCCACATGAGCGGCCCGCTCTACCTGGCCTGTGCGCTGGTTTTGGGCGGACGCTTTCTGCAATGGGCCTGGGTGCTGTACCGTGGCGCTCAGCCGCACGCGGCGATCAACACCTTCAAGTACTCTATCTGGTACCTGTTCCTGCTGTTTATCGCCCTGCTCGTAGACCACTACTTACTGTTGAACCTATGACTCGAACTCAAAAAACCGTCTTTATCCTGGTGGCCATCGTCGCGTTGATCATGGGCCTGACCGTTAACAAAGTGCTCTCGGGCAAGGGCCAGGGCGACCCTACGGCATTGATTGATGCCGGTATCATCCTGCTGCCGCAAAGCCGCCAGCTGCCGTCGGTGAGCATGACCAACCAGGAAGGCCAGCCGGTGCTGGTCAACGAGTTGAAAGGCAAGTGGAGCCTGCTGTTCTTCGGCTACACCTTCTGCCCCGACATCTGCCCGACCACCCTCGCCCAACTGCGCCAGATCAAGAGCGAGTTGCCTAAGGAGGCTGTGGATAAGTTGCAGGTAATCCTGGTCAGCGTCGACCCGAACCGCGACACCCCGACCCAGCTCAAGCAGTACCTGGGCTACTTCGACCCGCAATTCCAAGGCCTCACCGGTGCGAACGTAGAGGATGTGCAGAAGGTTTCGAATGCCGTGAGCATCCCGTTCATCCCGGCAGACACCAACAAGCCCAACTACACCGTCGACCACAGCGGCAACCTCGCGCTGATCGGTCCGGATGGTACCCAGCGCGGCTTTATCCGTGCGCCGTTGAACAACCAGAAGCTGGTGGCGCAACTGCCGGGGCTGTTGCAGCGCAAGTAACAGGCAATGCACAACACATGTGGGAGGGGGCTTGCCCCGATGGCGGCAGATCAGTCAGCTCATGCAGCGACTGATACTCCGCAATCGGGGGCAAGCCCCCTCCCACATTTTTTGATCTCCAGCGTGTTGGAGACCGAGTCGGATCAGAACGCCGGCAGGATCGCGCCTTTGTACTTCTCTTGGATGAATTGCTTCACCTCAGGGGTGTGCAGGGCTGCAATCAGCTTTTTCATCGCGTCCGAATCCTGGTTGTCTTCGCGGCTCACGAGGATGTTCACGTAAGGCGAGTCATTGCCTTCGATCACCAGGGCGTCCTTGGACGGGTCCAGCTTGGCTTCCAGCGCATAGTTGGTGTTGATCAGCGCCAGGTCGACCTGGGTCAGCACGCGCGGCAGGGTGGCGGCTTCCAGTTCGCGGAATTTCAGGTTTTTCGGGTTTGCGGTGATGTCCTTGATGGTCGACAGGATATTGGTCGGGTCCTTCAGGGTGATCAGGTTGTGCTTGGCCAGTAGCAACAGCGCGCGGCCACCGTTGGTGGCGTCGTTCGGGATCACCACGTTGGCGCCGTCAGGCAGGTCTTCCAGTTTTTTGTACTTGCTGGAGTAAGCGCCAAGAGGCTCCAGGTGCACAGCGCCGACGCTCACCAGGTGAGTGCCTTTGGCTTTGTTGAATTCATCCAGGTATGGCTGGTGCTGGAAGAAGTTCGCATCCAGGCGCTTTTCCGCTACCTGGACGTTGGGCTGTACGTAATCGGTGAAGACTTTGACTTGCAGGTCCACGCCTTCTTTGGCGAGGGCAGGCTTCACGAATTCCAGGATTTCCGCGTGGGGCACCGGCGAGGCAGCGACTTTCAGGGTCTCGGCGGCGTGGGCGGAAAACGCGGCAACGGCGGCGAAAGCAACCAGTAGTTTTTTCATCCAACAAGCTCCTTGTTCGGGCATGTGCCGGCTTTTGACCGGCAATGGCCGTTATTTTCGAGAAAAGTGCACCACCAGCTTGTCGCCGACGGTTTGCAGAATTTGCACCAGGATCAACAGCATTACCACGGTGACCACCATCACGTCGGTCTGGAAGCGCTGGTAACCGAACCGGATCGCCAGGTCACCCAGGCCGCCGGCGCCGACAACACCGGCCATGGCCGTGTAGGACACGAGGGTAATCGCCGTCACCGTTATCGCCGCGAAGATGCCGGGGCGTGCTTCGGGCAGCAGAGCGTTGATGATGATCTGGCGGGTGCTGGCGCCCATGGACTGGGTGGCCTCGATGATGCCGCGGTCCACTTCACGCAAGGCGGTTTCCACCAGGCGCGCGAAGAATGGCGTGGCCCCTACGACCAGCGGCGGGATCGCCCCCGCTACGCCCAGGGAGGTACCGGTGATCAGCACAGTGAACGGGATCATCACGATCAGCAGGATGATGAACGGCAGCGAGCGCAGGATGTTCACGATCAGCGACAGCAGCGCGTACAGGCCTTTTTGCTCGAACAGCTGGCGTGGGCTGGTCAGGAACAGCAGCACGCCCAAAGGCAGGCCCAATACCACGGTGAAGAACAGCGAACCGAACAGCATGATCATGGTGTCGCCGGTGGCGAGCCAGATTTCGGACCAGTCGATATTGGCGAAGAAACTCAAGAAAACGTCCATCAGCGCAGCACCTCCATGTGGACGTCTGCGGCGGTAAAGCGGGCAAAGGCCGCTTCCATGTCACCGCCGGTGACCGCAAGGGTCAGTTGCCCGTAGGGGATGTCTTTGATGCGGTCGATGCGGCCGGCGAGGATGCTGTAGTCCACCCCCGTTTCCCGGGCGACGGTGCCCAGCAGTGGCGCGTAGGTCGCTTCGCCCTGGAACGTCAGCCGTACGATGCGACCCGGTACATGGGCGAAGTCATCGCGCTGCTCGCCTTCATCGACCTGCTCGGCTTCCTGCACGAAGCGCTTGGTGGTCGGGTGCTTGGGGTGCAGGAACACGTCGGCCACCGAGCCTTGCTCGACGATCACGCCGGCATCCATCACGGCGACTTGGTCGCATACGCGGCGGATCACATCCATTTCATGGGTGATCAGCACGATGGTCAGTTTCAACTCGCGATTGATCTCGGCCAGCAGTTGCAGGACCGAGGCGGTGGTTTGCGGGTCGAGGGCGCTGGTGGCCTCGTCGCACAACAGGATTTTCGGCTTGGTCGCCAGGGCGCGGGCAATGCCGACGCGTTGCTTCTGGCCACCGGACAACTGCGCCGGGTACTTCCTGGCGTGGTCCGACAGGCCGACGCGGGCGAGTAGCTCGGCGACGCGTTGGTCGATGTCCTTGCGCGACAATTCGCCGGCCAGGGTCAGTGGCAGGGCCACGTTGTCGGCAACGGTCTTGGACGCCAGCAGGTTGAAGTGCTGGAAGATCATCCCGACCTGCTGGCGGAAACGGCGCAGGCCGTTGGCGTCCAGGGCGGTGACTTCTTCGCCGTCCACCGTGATCTGGCCGCCACTGGGTTCTTCCAGGCGGTTGATCAGGCGCAGCAGCGTGCTTTTACCTGCACCCGAGTGGCCGATCAGGCCAAACACCTGGCCGTTTTCGACGCACAGGCTGGTGGGGTACAGCGCGGGAATATCCTTACCGGCGACGCGGTAGGTTTTATGGACGTTTTGAAACTCGATCACGTAGCGAACCTTGTGGGGCGCATTGAAAAGGGATCAGCGGTTAGCCGGGCGCGCATTTTAGCCTGTCCGTATAGCGTTTCTTAGCATTTATTTCGCATTCAACCAGTGATTTGGCAATAACGCGATCAAAGGTCATAAAAAAGGAACGGCAGAAAACCGTGTCAGTCACTACTTAAGCAACTCGATTTCCCAGGTGCCGTGCCTGGGGTTTTGCTCAAACGAGCCGGGGACCGCTCTGGCCACTTTGAATAAGGAGTTTTGACTGATGAGTACCAAGAAGCCAGCCACCCCGTCGAAGAGTGAACTTGCAGGCACCGACACCCTGGACCGTGGCAACACCAACGCCAAGCTGCAGGCTCTGGAGGAATTCCGTTCCGATGCGACCGGCCAGGCCCTGCGTACCAACCAAGGCGTGAAGATCTCCGACAACCAGAACACCTTGAAAGTCGGTGCCCGCGGCCCCTCGCTGCTGGAAGACTTCATCATGCGTGAAAAAATCACGCACTTTGACCATGAGCGTATCCCCGAGCGCATCGTGCATGCCCGGGGCACCGGCGCCCATGGCTATTTCCAGACCTATGAAAACCATTCCGCGCTGAGCAAGGCAGGTTTCCTGCGTAACCCCGAGCATAAAACCCCGGTGTTCGTGCGTTTCTCCACCGTGCAGGGCCCGCGTGGTTCGGGCGATACGGTGCGTGACGTGCGCGGTTTCGCGGTGAAGTTCTTCACCGACGAGGGCAACTTCGACCTGGTCGGCAACAACATGCCGGTGTTTTTCATTCAGGATGCGATCAAGTTTCCCGACTTCGTGCATGCGGTAAAACCTGAGCCGCACAACGAAATTCCTACCGGCGGCTCGGCCCACGATACATTCTGGGATTTTGTTTCGTTGCAGCCGGAGTCGGCGCACATGGTGATCTGGGCGATGTCTGACCGCGCCATTCCAAAAAGCCTGCGTGCCATGCAGGGGTTTGGCATCCACACCTTCCGCTTGATCAATACCGAAGGTAAGTCGAGCTTTGTGAAGTTCCACTGGCACCCGAAGGTCGGCACCTGCTCCCTGGTGTGGGACGAAGCGCAAAAGCTGGCCGGTAAAGATACCGATTACCACCGTCGTGACCTGTGGGAGGCGATTGAAAGCGGCGACTACCCTGAGTGGGAGTTGGGTGTGCAGATCGTTGCGGAAGAAGACGAGCATAAGTTCGACTTTGACCTGCTCGATCCGACCAAGATCATCCCCGAGGAACTGGTGCCGATCACACCGCTGGGCAAGATGGTGCTGAACCGCAACCCGGATAACTTCTTTGCCGAAGTCGAGCAGGTCGCGTTTTGCCCGGGCCACATCGTGCCGGGTATCGACTTCACCAACGACCCGTTGCTGCAAGGTCGTCTGTTTTCCTACACGGATACGCAGATCAGCCGTCTCGGTGGGCCGAACTTCCATGAGCTGCCGATCAACCGGCCGGTAGTACCTTTCCACAACGGCCAGCGCGACGCCCAGCATCGCACCGTGATCGACAAGGGCCGTGCTGCTTACGAGCCGAACTCGATCGATGGCGGCTGGCCGAAAGAAACGCCACCGGCTGCCCAGGATGGCGGTTTCGAAACCTATTACGAGCGCGTCGATGCCAATAAGGTACGTGAGCGCAGTGAGTCATTTGGCGACCACTTCTCCCAGGCCGCGCTGTTTTTCCACAGCATGAGCCACCATGAGAAAGAGCACATTATCGCGGCCTACAGCTTCGAGTTGGGCAAGGTGGAGCGTGAGTTTATCCGCGCGCGGCAGGTCAACGAGATTCTGGCCAATATCGATCTGGAACTGGCCAAGCGCGTGGCGCAGAACCTTGGTCTGCCGGCGCCGACCAAAGGCACGGTAGCGCCGCGTGAGTCTTCGCTGAAAGAGTCGCCGGCATTGAGCCAGGTGAACCTGCTGTCCGGCGATATCAAGACGCGCAAAGTCGCGATTCTCGCGGCTGACGGTGTGGATGGCGCGGCTATCGATGCGCTGAAAAAAGCCCTGGCGGCAGAAGGTGCCCATGCCAAGTTGCTGGGGCCGACCTCGGCGCCGGTGAAGACGGCCGATGGCAAGAGCCTGCCGGTGGATGCGTCGATGGAAGGCATGCCGTCGATTGCGTTTGACGCCGTGTTTATCCCGGGCGGAAAAGAGTCGGTGAAAGCACTGAGCGGTGATGGTGTGGCGCTGCATTACGTTCTGGAAGCCTACAAACACCTGAAGGCGATTGCGGTTGCCAGTGACGCGAAGCCACTGCTGGATCTGCTGAAGCTGGAGACGGATGCGGGGTTGATCGTGGGGTCGGATGCTAAGGCGTTCAAGGCGTTTTTTGCCGCGATTGCACAGCATCGGGTTTGGGATCGTGAGCCGAAGGCTAAGGCGATTCCGGCTTAATTTATTGGTTGCTTGTTGGATCGCTATCGGGGGCAAGCCCCTCTCACAATTCAAATGTGAGAGGGGCTTGCCCCCGATGCGTTATTCCGCCTTGCGCGGAGTCAGCACAACCTGCGCCGGAATATGTTTCAGAATCTGCCGGTGAATCTTCAGGTCATACCCTGAATCAATACGCTTCACCCGTTTGGTCAGCAACGTGGCCAGCCACGGGTAATCCTGGGTGCGTGGCGCCTGGATCGTCACATCACACTGGTAATTCACCACATCGGTGGCAATCGCATCCAGCTGATGGCGCAGCGCTTCAATATCAGTGAGGTTCAGCGCCACGGTGGTGCTTGGCGCGGCCGGGTCGATGACCTTGGCAGCGGGCTTGGCTTCGGCGGCCTTGAGGGCCTCTTCGGCTTTATCCAGCTCGACTTTACGGGCGTGGGTGATGGCGCTGTTGACGCCACCGGTCAGCGCCGGCGCCTTGGGCATCAGCGCGCGGGCACGGCTCAAGGCGGTGGCGGCGGCGTTTACATCGCCTTTTTGCAGCACGATCTGGCTGCGCTGCAGGTAAGCCTCGGCCAATTGCCGTTGGTAGGGTTCCAGCGTCGGGTCATTGGGCGACTGGGCCTGCAGTGCGGCCAGTTGGTCTTCGGCGGTGGCCAGCTCACTGCTGGCCAGGTTTTGCTCCAGCTGCGCGATGGCCGCAGCACGCGGATCCGGGGCCTCTGGGGCGGCGGGCGGTGTGCTTTGACAGGCGCCCAGCAGCAGGGAAAACGCGGCAAGGAGCAGATAACGGGAGGTGAACAGCTTCATTCCTGCGACTCTCTATTTGCGCAAAAAGCGAGCAAGTCTACACCCCTCGACGGGGCAGGACAAAACTCAGCAGAAACAGGGCGGCCGCCGTGACTACAATCGACGGTCCGGCAGGCGTGTCCTTGAACCATGACAACGCCAGGCCCCCGCACACTGCCAGCATCCCCAACAGGCTGGCACCGATCGCCATCTGCTCCGGTGAGCGGGCGTGGCGCTGGGCGGCGGCGGCGGGAATGATCAACAGCGACGTGATCAACAATACGCCGACAATCTTCATCGCGACAGCGATCACCACGGCAATCAGCAGCATCAGGGCCATGCGCAACGCTGGTACGGGCAAACCTTCGACCCTGGCCAGTTCTTCATGCACCGTGATGGCCAGCAGTGGGCGCCACAGGGCGACCAATAGCACCAATACGGCGGCGCTGCCGCCGAGAATCCAGGCAAGATCGGTGGGGCTGATCGCCAGCAGGTCGCCGAACAGATAGGCCATCAGGTCGATGCGCACTTCATGCATAAAGCTCAGCACCACCAGGCCCAGGGACAGCGTGCTTGGCGCCAGGATGCCCAGCAGGGTGTCCGAGGCCAGTGGCTGGCGCTGTTGCAGGGTCACCAGCAGCACCGCCAGCAGCAGGCAGCCCACGGTCACGGCGATGGTCGGGCTCACATCCAGCAGGAAGCCCATGGCCACGCCCAGCAGCGCGGCGTGGGACAAGGTGTCGCCAAAGTACGCCATGCGCCGCCAGACCACGAACGAGCCCAGTGGGCCCGCCACCAGCGCCAGAGCCAAGCCTGCCAGCAGGGCGTAAAGCAGAAAATCAGCCATGCTTGCAGCTATCTCCATGAACGTGGGTGTGGGGCGTCGCGGGATCGTCAACGACAGCACCATGCAGGTCATGGGCGTGATCGTGATGGTGGTGATAGATCGCCAGGCTCTGGGCGTTTTTGCCGAACAGTTCGACGAACGCCGGGTCGCTGCTGACTTGTTCCGGGTGGCCCGAGCAGCACACGTGGCGGTTGAGGCATACCACCTGGTCGGTGGTGCTCATCACCAGGTGCAAGTCATGGGAGACCATCAGCACGCCGCAGCCATGGCGGTCGCGCAGGCGGGTAATCAGGCTGTACAGCTCGGCCTGGCCGGCGACGTCGACGCCCTGCACGGGTTCATCCAGCACCAGCAACTCGGGCTCGCGCAACAGGGCGCGGGCCAGCAGCACACGCTGCATTTCGCCGCCGGAGATGCTTTGCACCGGGCTGTCGATGACCTGCTCGGCACCGACTTCCTTGAGGGCGGCCTGCGCGCGGGCGCGGTCCACGCCGGGCACCAGGCGCAAAAACCGCAGTACGGACAAGGGCAAGGTTGGATCAACGTGCAGCTTTTGCGGCATGTAGCCCACGCGCAGCCTGGGCTTGCGCCACACGCTGCCGGTGTCGGGCTTGAGCAGGCCGAGTACGGCGCGCACCAGGGTGGTCTTGCCGGCGCCATTGGGGCCGATCAGGGTGACGATCTGCCCCGGCTCGACGCTCAACGCGATGTTGTCCAGCACGTTTTGCCCGGCAAACGTGACGCCGACCTGCTCCAGGCGAATTAACACATTGCTCATCAAGCCCCCTGGCAGCCCGAGCACAGGCCGACCACTTCGACCGTCTGCCCTTCGACCCGGAAGCCTACGTCGGCGGAGCTCTTGATGATGGCGTCGCTGATGCTCTTTTGTTCAAGCTCGATGGCGGCGTGGCACTCGCGGCAGATCAGGAACTGGCCCTGATGCGCGTGTTCCGGGTGGTTGCAGCCGACAAAGGCGTTGAGCGAGGCAATGCGGTGCACCAGGCCGTTTTCCAGCAGGAAATCCAGCGCGCGGTACACGGTCGGCGGCGCGGCCCGGCGGCCGTCCTGCTCGCTGAGCACGCCCAGGATGTCGTAGGCACCCAGGGGCTTGTGGCTCTGCCAGACGAGTTCCAGCACCCGGCGACGCAGGGCGGTCAGGCGCAAGCCTTTCTGTGCGCACAGGGTGTCGGCCTCCGACAGCGCGGTATGCACGCAGTGAGAGTGGTCGTGTGGACGGCTGGCAAGCGGTGTTTTAGGCATGAGCGGCGACAGATATTTGATAGAGACGTTATTATGTTACCCGTTCCTACGTCATTGAGTGGTCATCGTGTCCCGACTTTTTCCCGTTTTTGTCGTATTTGTCACCAGTTTGTTCCTCGCTGGGGCCGCTCAGGCCGAGGTCAAGGTGCTCACGAGCATCAAGCCATTGCAGTTGATTGCCGCTGCCGTGCAGGACGGTGTGGCGGTTCCGGAGGTGTTGCTGCCGCCGGGTGCATCGCCCCATAACTTCGCCTTGCGCCCATCCGACGTACGGCGTGTGCAGTCGGTCGATCTGCTGTATTGGATCGGGCCGGACATGGAGGGCTTCCTGCCTCGCGTGCTCAAGGGGCGTACCGCACCGACCGTAGCGGTTCAAGACCTGCCCGGGCTGAAATTGCGTCGGTTCGCCGAAGATAGCCATTCCCACGCCGACGATGCCGACGAACATGACCATGATCACCGCCCGGGGAGCCTGGATGCGCACCTTTGGCTGTCCACGGTGAACGCTCGGGTGATCGCAGCGCGCATGGCCGCTGACCTCAGTGCTGCCGACCCCGTGAACGCCGCGCGTTATCAGAGCAATGCCAAGGCTTTCGACGAGCGCCTTGATGCACTGGATGCGCGCCTGAAAAAACGCCTGGCGAGCATCGGTGACAAACCTTACTTCGTGTTCCACGAAGCCTTTGATTACTTCGAAGACGCCTACGGGCTCAAGCACACTGGCGTGTTCAGCGTTGCTGCCGAAGTGCAGCCTGGCGCCCAGCATGTGGCGGCGATGCGTACGCGTTTGCAGGAAGTGGGCAAGACCTGTGTGTTCAGTGAGCCGCCGTTGCGTCCGCGTTTGGCCGAAACCCTGGTGGCAGGTTTGCCGGTGAAGCTGGCGGAATTGGATGCGCTGGGCGGCTACACCCCGGCCACGGCCCAGGGTTACGAACAGGTGCTGGAGAAGTTGGGGAACGACTTGGCAGGGTGCCTGGAGTCGTTATAAGCCGCAGCGCAGATCAAATGTGGGAGGGGGCTTGCTCCCACATTTTGACCGAGTTGGTCCTTAGAGCGCGAATGGCAGGTGGACGCTGACCTGCTGACGCTGCGTCAACCGATGCTCGAACTCGGCGGGATCGTGGATCAACACATCCTGCCCGGCAAACGATTCAGCGGCGATCAGGCGCGACAGCCAGAACCGCACGCACGCCACCCGCAGCATGGTCGGCCATAGCTCGGCCTCCTTGGCCGTGAACGGCCGCAGGCCCGCGTAGGCACCCAGCAGCGCACGGGCGCGCGGGCCATCAATCACGCCATCGGCGTCCGAACACCAGTCATTCAGGGCGATCGCCACGTCGTACAGCATCGGGCCCGAGCAGGCATTGTAGAAGTCGATCAGACCCGTCAGGTGCGTGCCCTCGAACATCGCGTTGTCACGGAACAGGTCGGCGTGCACGTTGGCGCGTGGCAGGGCGAGGATCTCGGCCTTATGGGCCTCGATTTCAGTCAATGCTGCTTGCAGCAGGCTTTGCTGCGCATCGTCCAGGTGCGAAATCAGCTGCGCACCTTCGCTGAGCATCCAATCCAGCCCGCGATCGGTCTTGCGCTCCAGCACCTTCTCGCCCTGCGTCGCCAAGTGCAGATGGCCGAGCAGGTCGCCGACCTGGGCGCAATGCTGTGGGTTGGCCTCCTTGATGTGTTTGCCGGCCAGGCGCGGTTGCAGCAGTGCCGGTTTGCCGGCCAATTCGCGCAGGGCCACGCCATCGGTGGTGCGCAGAGCGTAGGGCACCGGCAGGTCGGCGTCGTGGAGCACGTCGAGCAGTTCGATGAAGAACGGCATTTCCTGCACGGGGCCGCGCTCAACCAGGGTCAGGACGTACTCGCCCTGTTCCAGGCTGATAAAGAAATTGGTGTTTTCGCTACCAGCGGCAATCCCCTGGAAGTCAAGCAGGCGGCCGAGCCCGTAGGGGGCGAGAAAGGTTTCCAGCTCGGGCCGAGCCAGGGGGGTGAACACAGACATGGTTAAAACTGCCAGTACGGGCGCCGCGGTGCGCGGCGCCAATTGAAGTTAAGAAATCATTTCCATTCGAAGATCTTCCATGACGGGATCAGCATATCCGGCTGGTCAGAGCGGATGAAGTTCGCGTCGGTTCCGTCTGCGCGTACCAGGAAATACGGCGGTGCGCCTTTTACGGTCACCTTGATTGCATACAGGAAACCGTTTTGACGGTACTCCTGGATGGTCCGGTCGCCTTCCGTGCGAATGGTCACTTCCGGATCACCCGAAGGCGCGCCGTCTGCCGCCATGGCAGCCATCGGAGCGAGTGCAATCAGGCCGGTCAACAGCAGGCGATTGAATGTACGCATGATAACCTTGTCCCTTTGTTTTCATTGGTCCGGCTATTCTAGCGCCTGACCCGCCGAAAAGGTTGATCCTGCTCATGAGCCAAGCCCCCCTCGTCCTGGTGGACGGTTCGTCTTACCTGTACCGCGCGTTCCACGCGCTGCCACCGCTGACCACCTCCAAAGGCCTGCCGACCGGTGCGGTCAAGGGCGTGTTGAACATGCTCAAAAGCCTGCGCAAGCAGTACCCGGACAGCCCGTTCGCGGTAGTGTTCGACGCCAAGGGTGGGACGTTTCGCGATGACATGTACGCCGAATACAAGGCCAACCGCCCAAGCATGCCCGATGACATGCGCGTGCAAATCGAGCCCCTGCACCAGAGCGTGATCGCCCTGGGCTTCCCTTTGCTGTGCGTCGAAGGCGTCGAGGCCGATGACGTGATCGGCACCCTGGCCCGCAGCAGTGCCGCCGCTGACCGTCCGGTGGTGATCTCCACCGGCGATAAGGACATGGCGCAGTTGGTCGACGGGCACATTACCCTGGTCAACACCATGACCGGTAGCTCGATGGACATCGAGGGCGTAAAGGAGAAATTTGGCGTCGCTCCGGAGCAGATCATCGACTATCTGGCGTTGATGGGCGATTCGTCCGACAACATCCCGGGCGTTCCGGGCATTGGTCCGAAGACCGCTTCCGGCTTGCTGGTGGGGGTGAACGGCGGCCTCAAAGAACTTTATGAGCAGTTGGATATTGTGCCGAGCCTGCCGATCCGGGGTGCCAAGACGCTGCCGGCGAAGCTGGAAGAGCATAAGGAGATGGCATTCCTCTCCTATCAGTTGGCGACGATCAAGATCGATGTGCCGCTGGACGTGGGTCTGGACGATTTGCACCTGATTGAACCGGATCGCGAAAAGTTGCTGGAGCTTTACACCCTGCTGGAGTTCAAGAGCTGGTTCGATGAGATTCAGCGCGATGCCAAGCGAGTGGAGCTCAAGGCCGCGCCTGTTGCCGAAGAGGTTATTGAAGCTACTCCTGCGGCACCCGCAGAAACGACCTACACCACGATCCTCGACCAAGCCACATTCGATGTCTGGCTGAAGAAACTCAACGACGCGACGTTGTTCGCTTTCGACACCGAAACCACCGGGATCGACGCTCAACAGGCGCAACTGGTGGGGGTTTCCTTCGCCGTGCAGCCCCATGAAGCCGCCTACATCCCGCTGACCCATTCCTACATCGGTGCGCCGCAGCAGCTGGATCGCGACACCGTGCTGCTGGCCTTGAAGCCATTATTGGAAGACCCGAGCAAGCTCAAGGTCGGCCAGCACGCCAAGTTCGACATGAATATCCTGGCCAACTGTGCCATTGGCGGCGACCCGGCGAATGGCATCAGCGTGCGCGGTATCGCGTTCGACACCATGCTTGAATCCTACGTGTTGAATTCCACTGCGACCCGCCATGACATGGACAGCCTGGCCAAGAAGTACCTGGACTACGACACCGTCAGTTTCCAGGACATCGCCGGCAAAGGCGCCAAGCAGCTCACCTTCGACCAGATCCCGCTCGAACAGGCTGGCCCCTATGCCGCCGAGGATGCCGACGTGACGCTGCGCCTGCATCAGGCACTGTACGCACAGCTCACCGCCATACCGAGCCTGGCAAGTGTGTTGACGGACATCGAAATCCCCCTGGTACCGGTGCTGGCGCGTATCGAACGCCAGGGCGCGCTGGTGGATGCGCAGCTGCTCGGTGTCCAGAGCATCGAGCTGGGCAACAAGATGGTCGAACTGGAGCGCCAGGCGTTCGAGATCGCCGGCGAAGCATTCAACCTGGGTTCGCCCAAGCAGCTCGGCGCGATTCTCTACGAGAAACTCGGCCTGCCGGTGCTGAAAAAGACGGGCAAGGGCCAGGCATCCACGGCAGAGGAAGTGCTGGCCAAGCTGGCCGAAGATGACTATCCGCTGCCCAAGGTACTGATGCAGTACCGCAGCATGAGCAAGCTGAAAAGCACTTACACCGACCGCTTGCCGGAGCAGATCAACCCGCGGACCGGGCGTGTTCACACCTCTTACCATCAGGCGGTGGCGGCGACCGGGCGGCTGTCTTCCAGCGACCCGAACCTGCAGAACATCCCGGTGCGCACCGCCGAAGGGCGACGCATCCGCCAGGCATTTGTCGCGCCCAAGGGCTACAAACTGCTGGCAGCGGACTATTCGCAGATCGAACTGCGGATCATGGCGCACCTGTCCAAGGACGAGGGGCTGATGAATGCGTTCCGTAACGACCTGGATGTGCATACCGCCACGGCGGCCGAGGTGTTCAAGGTCGAATTGGCTGAGGTCACCTCCAATCAGCGTCGCAGTGCCAAGGCGATCAACTTTGGCCTGATCTACGGCATGGGGGCACAGAAGCTCGGCAAGGACATCGGTGTCGATACCAAGACCGCCAAGGCTTACATCGATGTGTACTTCGCCCGCTACCCAGGCGTTCGCGAGTACATGGAGCGCACCCGCGCCCAGGCTGCCGATCAAGGCTACGTGGAAACCTTCTTCGGACGTCGGCTGTATTTGCCGGATATCAACTCCAACAAGCCCCAGGAGCGCGCGGCCGCAGAACGCACGGCGATCAACGCGCCGATGCAGGGCACGGCGGCGGATATCATCAAGAAAGCCATGGTGCTGGTGGATAGCTGGCTGACCGCGTCGGGCCTGGATGCCAAGGTGATCCTGCAGGTACACGATGAATTGGTGCTGGAGGTGCGTGAGGATCTGGTGGCCGAGGTCAGCGAGAAGATTCGCGAGCACATGAGTGCGGCGGCGCAGTTGGATGTGCCGTTGGTGGTGGACGTTGGCGTAGGCGACAACTGGGACGAAGCGCACTGATTTCGCGGCATCGCCACCACCGAGCGTGGTGGCGGAATGCTTTAGATCGGAAATCCGCTTCAGTTATTTCCAATAGTTTTTTGGACCTGCCGGAACTTAACCTGTGAACTGCTACTCAGAGTTACTGAATGGGTGGTGAAGCCCTTCAATGCTCCTATGTTGTGTTAAGTGTTGGCAGATATCCGGACCCCGCCCTAGCGGTCCGGTACTTGAACCCCGAACTTCCCCTCCCCATACGAAGTCCGGGGTTTTTTTTGCCCGCAGAAAAGTTACTCGGCGAGTTCCGCGCCTTTGTCAGCCAACTCCATCCAGCCGGCCAGCACGGTATAGGCATCTTCCAGGCCCATGCGCTTGGGGGCCGAGAACAGCTGGATTGTGATTGTGTCACCCCAACCCTTGCGGATTTCGGACTGCACTTTAAGCAGGGTGTTCTTGGCGGCGCCGTAGGTGAGCTTGTCGGCCTTGGTCAGCAGGATATGCATCGGCATGCCGCTGGCGACCGCCCAATCCAGCATCAGCAGGTCGAAGTCGGTCATTGGATGACGGATATCCATCATCAGGATCAACCCCTTCAAACTCTCCCTGCCACCCAGGTAAGCCTCCAAGTGACGCTGCCAGTGCAGCTTCAGCGGGATAGGTACTTTTGCATAACCGTAGCCCGGCAGGTCGACCAGACGCCGATCATCGTCTAGCTTGAAGAAGTTGAGTAACTGCGTGCGGCCCGGGGTTTTAGAGGTGCGCGCGAGGCTGGCGTGGGTCAGGGTGTTCAGTGCGCTGGATTTACCGGCGTTGGAGCGACCGGCAAAGGCGACTTCAAAGCCTTCGTCATCGGGGCATTGGTCAACTTTGGCGGCGCTGAGCATGAAGGTGGACTGTTGGCACAGGCCGAGGATGGGGTTCTTGAGTTGCATGAGATTTCCGATGTGGGCGGTGCCGAAAAAGGGTGCGGCAAGCGGTGTCGTTTCCGTTTCAGTAGCGCCAGTATATAATGCCGCAGATTTTGTGTGTGCTTTGTCCCAGCGAAGGATGAAGTTCACGGGAGCGATAGACCTTTATTGCGCATTAGAACGCAAAACGCTCTCAAACCCTGAAAAGGTCGATGTATGACCCGATGGTTGCTCGCTTTCGGTGCCCTGGTTCCGCTGTATGGCGCTCAGGCTACACAGGATCCGGAAGCGGTGTACAACCGAGTTTGCGTGGCTTGCCATGCCGGCCAACTGCCGAACGCCCCGAAACGGGGTGACCAGGCAGCCTGGGCGCCAAGACTGGCGCAGGGCATGGACACGCTGGTGCAACACGTGACCCAGGGTTTCAAGGCAATGCCGCCGCGTGGTTTGTGCATGGACTGCAGTACCGAGGATTACCAGGCCATCATTGAGTTGATGGTGAGTAAACCCGGTAGATAACTCTTAAACCCTTAGCCGTAGTTGGATTAGCTGATGAACAAACTGATCGTGAGTCTGCTGTTGACCTTGGGCATCACCGGTGTTGCCGTCGCCGCAGAGGGCCCCCTTAAAGGTGATGCCACTGCCGGTCAAGCGAAAGCCGCCGTATGTGGTGCCTGCCATGGGCCGGATGGTAACAGCCCGGCACCGAACTTCCCCAAATTGGCCGGCCAGGGTGAGCGTTACCTGACCAAGCAGATGCACGACATCAAGGATGGCAAGCGCACGGTCCTGGAAATGACCGGCCTGCTGACCAACCTCAGTGACCAGGACCTGGCGGATATCGCGGCGTATTTTGCCAGCCAGAAAGGCAGTGTGGGAGCTGCTGATCCGAAACTGGTGGCCCGTGGTGAGAAACTGTTCCGCGGCGGTGACCTGGATAAAGGCCTGCCTGCCTGCACCGGTTGCCACTCGCCCAATGGCGCGGGCATAGCCGCCGCCGGCTTCCCGCACCTGAGCGGCCAGCACGCCACTTACATTGCCAAGCAACTGACCGATTTCCGTAAGGAAGAGGCAGGGCGAGCCAATGATGGCGACGCGGCAATCATGCGCACCATCGCCCGCAAGCTGAGTGACGAGGACATTGCCGCCGTCTCCAGCTACATCCAGGGCCTGCACTAAGTGCCCCGGCAACGTTAACGCTCGATTAATCCATCGATGCAAGCATAAAAAGGGTGGCTTAGGCCGCCCTTTTTTGTGGCCGCTGCCGTTACACTAACGAACTCATGCCCGCGTAGACCTGTCACAACAAAGGTCGCGTGAGGCGACTTTATTTGTCCAGGAGTAAAGCATGCGTAATCTGATCCTCAGCGCCGCTCTCGTCACTGCCAGCCTTTTCGGCATGACCGCGCAAGCTGCCGATGTGCCGCTTGAAGCCGGTAAAACCTACGTTGAATTGGCCAACCCAGTGCCGGTTTCGGTACCGGGCAAGATCGAGGTGGTGGAGCTGTTCTGGTACGGCTGCCCGCATTGCTACGCTTTTGAGCCGGTCATCAATCCTTGGGTCGAGAAGCTGCCCAAGGACGTGAACTTCAAGCGCATCCCCGCCATGTTCGGCGGCCCATGGGATGCACACGGCCAACTGTTCCTGACCCTGGAAGCCATGGGGGTGGAGCACAAGGTCCACAACGCGGTATTCGACGCCATCCAGAAACAAGGCAAGCGCCTGACCAAGCCGGACGAAATGGCTGACTTCATTGCTACCCAAGGCGTCGACAAGGACAAGTTCCTGGCCACCTTCAACTCCTTCGCGATCCAGGGCCAGATCAAGCAGGCCAAGGAGCTGGCGCAGAAGTACGGCGTGCAAGGCGTACCAACCATGATTGTCAACGGCAAGTACCGTTTCGACCTGGGCACTACCGGTGGTCCTGAAGCGACCCTCAACGTTGCCGACCAGTTGATCGCCAAAGAACGCGCAGCCAAGTAAGGGGCTCCTCATGCGCCGCTGGGGTACTGAACGTGTGGTTGGCCTGCGTGAACCGCAGGTCAACGAACATCACCTGGAGTCCACAGGTTTGCCGGCAGACAACCGCCTGCGCCTGCTCAGCTTCAATATCCAGGTGGGCAACAGCACCGAGAAGTACCGGCACTACCTCACCCGGGGCTGGCAGCATTTGCTGCCCCACAACGGCCGGGCCGGTAACCTGCAGAAGATCGGCGACCTGTTGAATGATTTCGACCTGGTCGCCCTGCAGGAAGCCGACGGTGGCAGCATGCGTTCCGGCTATATCAATCAGGTCGAACACCTGGCGCACCTCGGGGCCTTCCCGTACTGGTACCAGCAGCTCAATCGCAACCTCGGACGCCTGGCGCAGCACAGTAATGGTGTGCTCAGTCGTTTGAAGCCCACCTCCATCGAAGATCACCCATTGCCGGGCCCCAAGGGGCGCGGGGCGATTCTCGTGCGGTTTGGCGAAGGGCCTGAGGCCTTGGTGGTGGTGATGATGCACCTGGCGCTCGGGGGGCGTACGCGCAACCTGCAGTTAGCCTACGTGCGCGACCTGATTGGCAACTACAAGCATCAGGTGTTGATGGGTGACATGAACACCCATGCGAACGACCTCCTGCTGAATTCCCCGTTGCGTGACCTCGGACTACTGGCGCCGCAAGTCGAAGCCACGTTCCCCAGCTGGCGCCCGCAACGCTGTCTTGACCATATCCTGCTCAGCCCGAGCCTCACACTCGAGAGTGTGCAGGTACTGGCGCAGCCCATCTCCGATCACCTGCCGGTCGCGGTAGAGATTCGTCTGCCGGGTTCGCTCACGGCTGATGCATTGCCCGCGTTGAGCCCCGGCCCTCGCGGACCCCTTGCATGAGCGACGACGCCCAGCGCTGGAAAGAAAAATACCTGTTAAGCATCGAGCAACAAGAAAAGCTCGAACGCCGTTGGGCTGCCCGCCTCGACCTGCTGCGTCGTGGGCTGGTGCGCAGCACACTGGCGGCAGAAGGCACCGACCGCGCGGTTGACCAGTGCATGAAGGAAATGCGCGACGTCGTGCGTACCGACGACATGGACGCCGCCCTCGCCGCCTTGCTGCCGCGCCTGGAGAAGGCGGTACTGGATTCGGAGCAGCGCCGCGAAACCCGGATCGACCAGATGAGCACCGCACTGACCTCCCTGGTCACGCAGTTGCAAAAGCTGCCGCTGCCCCGTGAGGTCGCCCGTCCGCTGAAAACCTTTGCCAAGCAGTTGGATGGCCGCGTCAGTCAGGCGCGCGAGATTCCCTTATTGCTCAGCGAGTTGAGCAGCCTGCAAGGGCAGGCGCTGGATAACCTGGAGCCGGACGGTGAAACCGTGCGTCCCGGGCCGGGTTTGTTGCAACGCCTGTTTGGGGCCAAGGACGCTTCGAGCGAGGCGCCGGCCAGCGAGCCCATCCCCAGTCCGCCGCCGGCCCCTGTTGCCCCCAAGCCCGCCGCCGAGCCCCAGGAGCCCGAGCAGTCCGACGAGTTGACGCAAGCGTTGCGGGCCTTTGCGCCGCCGCCTCAGGCGCCGCTTGCCGCGCAGCCCGAAGCCGCAGCGCCCGCCAAGGCCGCCGATGTCGCCAGTGAAAAGTTTGTGTACGAGGCGCCTGCCCAAAGGGCCGCAGTAGCTGCGGCTGTCGACGTATCTCCAGCACCTGTCGAGCCCTGGGAGCCTGAGCCGCAGTTGCAAGAGCCCGCCACCGAAAGCGCGCTCGCCGCCTTTATCGAAACGCCGCAGGTTGCCGTCGAGGCGCCGCAGGAGACGGTGATCGGCAGCCTCTCGTTCCCTCCGGTTCTTGACGTCGAAGAACCGGACCCCGACGAACTTCAATCGGATGGCCTCTACTCCCTGCCGGATTCACCGGAGCCATCGTACAGCTCCGTGGCCAAGCACATCGAAGATACCCTGATCGGCCTGCTGGAGGAGCTGGCCCTGCCCGAGCGCCATCGGCCCCAGGCCGAAGCCATGCGTGAACGCTTGGCCCACGGCTTGAATTGGTACGAATTGCTGCCGATCCTCGATGACCTGGCGGTGCTGATGCTGGCGATCACCGACAGCGGCCAGCACGAGTTTGAGGCTTACCTCAAACAGCTCAACGAACGCCTTGAAGCCTTCCAGGGCCATCTGCAGGTGGCCAGCGACGGCCATGCCGACAGCCGCTCCGCTGCCAGGGAGCTGGACACGCAGATTCGCGAACAGGTCGACGGCCTGCAAAGCAGTGTCCAGGAAGCCGCGGACCTGGACAGTCTCAAACAGGTGCTCGAAAGCCATCTGGAGGGTTTGCTCGGGACCATGGACGAGCACCAGCAACAACGTGACCAGCGCGAGCAGGAAGTGGCGGCGCGCCTGAAAGGCCTGGCCGAGCGGGTCGCCAATATGGAGCAGGAAGCCCAGGGTTACCGTGAGCACCTGGAGGTGCAACGCCAGAAGGCCCTGGTCGATCCGCTCACCGGTTTGCCTAACCGTGCGGCCTGGAGCGAGCGTCTGGACCATGAGGTCAATGCCTGGCACCAGCGTGGCAATAGCCTGTCGCTGGCGATGTTGGACCTGGATCACTTCAAGCGCATCAACGATGGCTATGGCCATCTGGCGGGTGACAAGGTGCTGAAAATCATCGCCAACGTCCTGCGCAAGCGCCTGCGCCCCAATGACTTTATAGCGCGGTTTGGCGGTGAGGAGTTTGTGTTGCTGATGCCTGACTCGTCCCTCTCGGACGCCCTGGCAGTGGGGGAAGTACTGCGTGCCGCGATTGCCGCCTGCCCGTTCCACTTCAAGGGCGAGCCGGTGACGATTACCGTGTCCATGGGCGTGGCGCAACTGCAGCCGGGTGAGCGCAGCGAGCTGGCGCTCAAGCGAGCCGACGAGGCGTTGTATCGGGCCAAGGCGGCTGGGCGTAATCAGGTGCAGGCCGCGTAAAAGGCGTTCCATCGTGTAATTTGACCGCTGGCCACAAACGGTACGTTACACTGTTGCATTATCGTCTTCAGCGTACTGTCTTCCGCCATGAAATCCTTGTACTTCGCCTGTGTATTTCTTCTGCTCGCCGGCTGCGCCAGTGGTCCGCGCCTGGACACCCGCCACCCTTCGGCGAACCACGACAATCGCGTGCAGTTCGTGGTCGTGCACTACACCTCCACTAACCTTGAGCGTTCCCTCGCCCTGCTGACCCACGGCCAGGTCAGCGCTCATTACCTGATCGGTGACGACGCCGGTGCCACCATCTACAAGCTGGTGGATGAGAGCCAACGTGCCTGGCATGCGGGAGAAAGCGAGTGGATGGGGCGTACCTGGCTCAACTCCAGCTCCATCGGCATCGAGATCGTAAACCCTGGCTACAAGGACACCCCCACAGGCCGCTTGTGGTACCCGTACTCGGAGGCCCAGGTGAAATCGCTGGTGGTGCTGCTCAAGGACATCAGCAAGCGCAATGGCATCGACCCCAGGAACATCATCGGCCATAGCGATATCGCGCCGCTGCGAAAGCTCGATCCGGGGCCGCTGTTCCCCTGGAAGCGCCTGGCCGATGAAGGCCTGAGTGTGTGGCCGGATGCCCAGGCCGTCGCCCGTTTCCAGGTGCAGTACGCCGCTGAATTGCCGAGCATTACCTGGTTCCAGGAAGAATTGGCGCTCCTCGGTTACCCGACACCCCAGACGGGTGAGTTGGATGTCGCCACGCGCCATGTGATCGCGGCGTTCCAGATGCGCTTCCGGCCATCCCGGTTCGATGGCGTGCCGGATGCCGAAAGTGCTGCCATCCTGCGTGCCCTGAACCGGCGCTAAGCTGGCGCCTACAAGGGCAGCGCCATATAGAACTGGGTGCCCTGCCCCGGCCGCGAATACACCCCCATGCGGCCGCCGTGCAATTGCACGATCTCCTTGCACAGCGCCAGCCCCAGGCCGGCGCCGCCCTTCTTGCGCCCAACCTGGACAAAGGGTTCGAAGATGCGCCCTTGCTGGCCATAAGCGATACCTTCGCCGTTGTCTTCGACGCTGATAATCACCCGCTCGCCATGACGTCGCGCCTGCAGGCGAATTTGCCCACCGTCGGCGGTATGACGCAGGGCATTGCCCAACAGGTTGTCGAGCACCCGTTCCAATTGCGCCTGGTCGGCATACAGCCGTGGCAGGTCGGATTGCACTTCTACCAGCAGTTCGATGTGTTGCGCATTGGCGGGCTCCGCAAAGCGCGCGCGGGCGTGTTCGAGCAGATCGGTCACGTCGCAGGGGCCCAAGGTGAGTTTCTGCAGGCCATTCTGGTAGCGCGAGAAATTGAGCAGGTCGTTGATCAACTGCATCAGGCGCTGCATTTCTTCATTGACCGTATCCAGCAGGTCCGCTTCACGGGATTCCGGCGGGAACTTCGCGCGTTCACGGAACAGGCCGAACGCCATGTGCATGCCGGTCACCGGCGTGCGCAGTTCATGGGAGGCGCGCAAGACGAATTCGCTGCGCACCCGTTCGAAGGCGCGCTGTTCGGTGACGTCATGCAGCACCATCACCGCGCCAAGGATATGTCCCTGGGTATGGCTGACAGGGGTGAGGCTGTAGGTCAGCAGGCGCAGTTCGCCCTCGACTTCGACTTCCAGGTCCTCCGGCGCGCGCTCCAGAGTGCCGCCGCGCAACACCAGTTGCAGTTGTTCATCCAGCTCCGGGCGCACCAGGGCTTCGCCAAGGCCTTGGCCGAGGCGTTCCTCGTCCCAGCCCAATTGGCGTTGTGCAACCGGATTGAGATGCTCCAGGCGGCCTTGGCGGTCAATCATCAGCAGGCCGTCGTCGATGCTGTCGAGCACGGCTTGCAGGCGCTGCTGGCCGGCCAGCAACTCGTCAACATTAGTCGCCTGATGCTGGCGCACCGCCTCGGCCATAAGGCCGAAGCGACGGGTCAACAGGTTCATTTCCGCTGCCGAAGAGAGCGGCAGCGTCACTTCAAAATCGCCCTGGCCGATCTTGTCCGCTGCTTTTGCCAGCGCTTCGATCGGGCCGCCAAATCGCCGGGCGATGCCATGGGCCGTGACAAATCCGATGATCAGCACGGCAAGGCCCACCAACCCCAGCAAACCGGCGATCAGCAAGGCGCGTGCGCGGGATTTGTGTTCGCTGGTGCTGATGTTTTCCAAGGCCTGCTTATGTTCGGCAATCAGCCCGTTGCGCAGCACATTGAAGGTTTCGGTGAGTTTTTCCTTGCTGCCCGGTGGTGGCGACGCCTGCTGGGATTGCTCGAAGGCGTCCAGCAGGTCCTGGTATTGGGCTCGCGCCTGGCTGAAGCCGTGGCTATGGCCGTCGCGTTGCTCATGGGCGATGCCTTGGTCCAGCAGGTCGAAGTAATGCTGCTTGGAGCTTTGCAATGCCTGCGGATCGGGGCGATGTTCCAGCATCATGATCAATTGGTCGCCCAGGCTTTGGCGCAGCTTGAGCCCCAGGTCCAGCGTGACGAAGTTGCTGCGAATCAGGGACTCCTGGGTCTTGGCCATTTGCATGACGCTGACCAGACCCAGGATCAGACCCAGCAGGGCGACGGTGATCAGCGCTGAGATACTCAGGAACAATCGAGTGCGCAGTTTCATCGCTAGCTTCATAGGGTGCAGCTCACAGGTTGTACTGTTTGCGTTTGCGGTACAGGGTCGACGCGTCGATGCCGAGGGTGCGGGCGGCCTGGTCCAGGGTATCGCTGGTGGCCAGTACGGCGCCGATATGGGCTTTCTCCAGCTCGTCCAGGCTCAACGCCGCGCCAATGCGCGGGGCGTTATTGGTCGGTTGTTCGGCCATGCCGAGGTGGATGATTTCGACCTTTTCCTGTGGGCAGATGATGCTGGCGCGTTCCACCACATTGCGCAGTTCGCGGATATTGCCTGGCCAGCGATAGTTGAGCAGTGCTTCGCGCGCCTGATCACTGAAGCCCCGCGCCGGGCGGGCGTATTCCTTGACGAAGCGCGCCAGGAAGCGGTCTGCCAGGGTGAGGATGTCTTCACTGCGCTCGCGCAGCGGTGGCAGGTGCAAGGTGATGACGTTGAGGCGATACAGCAAGTCTTCCCGGAAGCGACCGTCGCGCACCATGTCTTCCAGGTTCAGGTTGGTGGCGGCCAGGATACGCACATCGGCGCGACGGGTGACCGGGTCGCCCACGCGCTCATACTCCTTGTCCTGGATAAATCGCAGCAACTTGGGTTGCAGAGTGAGGGGAAAGTCGCCGATCTCGTCGAGAAACAGCGTACCGCCGTCCGCCTGGTTGACTCGGCCCAACGTGCTCTCACTGGCGCCGGTAAAGGCGCCACGGCTATGGCCGAACAGCTCGCTTTCCATCAGTTCTGCCGTCAGCGACGGACAGTTGATGGTCACGCAGGATTTCTTCGCGCGCTTGCTCCAGCCGTGAATGGCCCGGGCCAGTTCGCCTTTACCCGTGCCGGACTCGCCGAGGATCAGGATGTTGGCATCGGTACCCGCCACCTGGCGTGCGGTTTCAAGCACAACCATCATTGACGGACTGTGGGAGTCGAGGCCGTCTTTCTGCTGGCGTACGGCGCCTTCCAATACTTCCAGGCGCGCGGAAAGTTGGCGTACTTCCAGCTGTTTGGCGGTGGCCAGGCGAAGTTGGTCGGGGCTGCAAGGCTTGACCAGGTAGTCGGCGGCACCGGCCTGGATTGCGTCCACGGCGGTATCCACGGCGGAATGGGCGGTCACGATCACCACGCGCATCCACGGCGCCTGGATACGCATCTGGGCCAATACCACCAGGCCATCGTCTTCACCCAGGCGCAGGTCCAGGAAGCACAGGTCGAACACCTGGCGTTGCATCAGGGCATCGGCCTGGGCGGCGCTGTTGGCGGTGGCGACGGTGTAGCCTTCATCTTCCAGGCAATAACGGAAGGTGCGGAGGATCGCGGACTCGTCATCCACTAAAAGAATGCGGCCTTGAAGTTCCTTGGCTGATTCCATCTGTCCCGCGCTCCTTAACTATATAAATGATGGTGTTTAGTCCCGGAATAATCGGGCAAGTTGCATGGTTTATTCTGATCGATAAAAGGCGATGTCGTGCAGCTATCTGCGCGGCTTCCTGCGAAGTCCCGCCTTACAGCGTTTTCATGCTGTCTGCCCCTTCGGCACCACCCTCCGTGCTTTCTATCCCTTCATCCGACCACTGACCATCGTGCATTTCGCACGGCGTAGCAGGCGGCATCGTGCAGGATGCTGGGCGATTTACCTAATGCATATATTTAAGCTGTTGATTTTATTAATTTTTATTTTATAAAAAAGCTGGCATGCGCTCTGCAATAGCTATCCCAACGAATAATCAGAATGTGGGAGAAATGCAGCATGACTCGCCAAAGCCTCAGCCAACTGCGTGTATCGCCACTGCGCTTGCAACAAGGGCTGTTTGCCAGCCTGGCCCTGATGGTCACGCTGATTGCAGGCCAGCAGTTGCAGCAATGGCAGCAGAGTCAGCAGCACGCCCCATCGTTCGACCGTCCGGTAACGACCCAGACCCATTTCAGTTCCATTGGCACCCGTAGCGCCGATGTAACCGCCCCGCAATTGCGTGTGGCCAACCAGGATTCCACCCTGGGCGAGCTGCCGACTCAAGAGCGCTGGGTGTTTTAAGCAAGAACGTCGGTCGCTTGATGTCGAGCGCCCGTCCGGCACTACCGCTGTTACCTCTTAAAAGAAGCGTAAGGAGAATCACCATGTTGAGTTGGGCAATCACATTTCTGATCATCGCCATTGTGGCTGCAGTCCTGGGCTTCGGTGGTATCGCGGGCACCGCCACGGGTATCGCCAAGATTCTCTTTGTCGTCTTCCTGGTGATGTTCATTGCTTCGTTCTTCTTTGGTCGTCGCGGCCGAGGCTGAATATGACCACTTTGTCCCTCAAAGCCATTGCTGCCGCCCTGCTCTTGGGCGGCAGCGGCTTGGCGATGGCCGCCAATGACGGCCAATCCCGAGCCAACGAATTGCTCAGTGCGGACCCGCAATACCGCGAGACCTGGCAAGGCGTGGTAAAGAAAGAAGAGCGCCTGCCGGAATGGGTGATGAACCTGTCGGGCACGGCCGAGCAAATGAATGCCGTGGAAGAAGATGGCGACAAGTACCTGGTGGGGCCGCTCTGCGAAACTGCGGATACATGCCTCCAAAAGCGCCTGATCGTCGCCTTCAGCCTCGACAAGGAAGATGCCTACGCCATGTTGGTGGAAGTCCCGGCCGGTTTGCCGGCGGACAAGTCCCCGACGCGGCACGCCGATTACCGGTTTATCGGTAAGCCGGACGAAGGCATGCAAAAGCTCCTCATGGAGCAGCTGAAGAAAGATCCGAATTGGTACTAGGTTGCGTCTGACGCGTCTGTCGTCTGCGCAATCAGCGTCCATGGAAAGAAGCCCCGCGCTTCTTTCTGTCTGCATTGCCCGCCAAGGGTGATGCATGACCAGGGGGCCGGGTTGCTCTGATCAATCGGGATCGGCGTGACCTACGGGCACAGGGAGTGCCTGCGCAAGGGCCGGGTCAGGCGAAAAGCTGCGACGCAGGTTCACAAGCCCACGGCTTGCTGAACTTGCGGCGGGCTTGTGACTCTTATTCCCGCCTCCTATGCTGCCCATAGCCGCAAATCCTGATTTTGCTTTCGACCAACCATTTCTGGGTGTGTCGGGGCGACCATCTATCGAGAAAGTTTTGCGCGCGCCATAGGACGTTTCCGACGCTCGACGGCAGAGTTCCCGGGCATTTCTGCCAACCTCTCCAAGACCTGCAAAATCTCTGCGCGAGCCTGAATTGGCCGGTTCACGGCATATTCACCGGACAAAATGTCACATTTGAACTGACCGTTCGGACAGTTATTATGAAAAAAAGTCATGCCGATTTGGCATGGGGTAGGCGTTTACGGCATTAGACGTCGTCCCCTTGCATGGGAATAGTTGCGCCTTTTTTCGCCTGCCAGTAAGCCATTTCGGCCATGCTGCGGTGACCTTCCATGGAGGCAGATGCACACACTTTTTCGCTCTCGAGCGTTGCAGCTGGCGCATTTGCCTTAAGTTCACTTGAAGTAAGGGTAATGACATGAAGAAGGCAAAGCTAAGCCTCGCCTGGCAGATCCTCATCGGTTTGGTATTGGGGATCGCAATCGGCGCAGTGCTCAACCATTTCAGTGCTGAGAAGGCCTGGTGGATCAGCAATGTGTTGCAGCCAGCGGGCGATATCTTTATCCGCCTGATCAAGATGATCGTGATCCCGATTGTGATTTCCTCGTTGATCGTCGGCATTGCCGGTGTCGGTGACGCGAAAAAGCTCGGGCGCATCGGCGTCAAAACCATCCTTTACTTCGAAGTGGTCACCACCATCGCCATCGTGGTAGGCCTGCTGCTGGCCAATCTGTTCCACCCGGGCGCAGGTATCGACATGAGTACCCTGGGTACCGTCGATATTTCCAAGTACCAGGCGACCGCCGCCGAGGTGCAGCATGAGCATGCGTTCATCCAGACCATCCTCAACCTGATCCCGTCTAACATCTTCGCCGCTGTAGCCCGTGGCGAGATGCTGCCGATCATCTTCTTCTCCGTGCTGTTCGGCCTGGGCCTGTCGAGCCTCAAGCCGGATCTGCGCGAGCCGCTGGTGACCATGTTCCAGGGCGTGTCCGAGAGCATGTTCAAAGTCACCCACATGATCATGAAGTACGCCCCCATCGGCGTATTCGCGCTGATCGCGGTGACGGTGGCGAACTTCGGCTTCGCTTCGTTGCTGCCATTGGCCAAGCTGGTGATCCTGGTTTACGTCGCCATCCTGTTCTTCGCCTTTGCAGTGCTGGGCCTGATCGCTCGCCTGTTCGGCTTCTCGATCCTCAAGCTGATCCGCATCTTCAAGGACGAGTTGGTGCTGGCCTACTCCACCGCCAGTTCCGAAACCGTGCTGCCGCGCGTGATCGAGAAAATGGAAGCCTACGGTGCGCCGAAGGCCATCTGCAGCTTCGTGGTACCGACCGGCTACTCGTTCAATCTAGACGGTTCGACCCTGTACCAGAGCATCGCGGCGATCTTTATCGCCCAGCTGTATGGCATCGACTTGTCGATTGGCCAGCAACTGATGCTGGTATTGACCCTGATGGTCACCTCCAAAGGCATCGCCGGTGTGCCGGGCGTGTCCTTCGTGGTGCTGCTGGCCACCCTGGGCAGCGTGGGCATCCCATTGGAAGGCCTGGCGTTCATCGCCGGTGTCGACCGCATCATGGACATGGCCCGCACCGCCCTGAACGTGATCGGCAACGCCCTGGCCGTGCTGGTCATCTCCCGTTGGGAAGGCATGTACGACGACGCCAAGGGCGAGCGCTACTGGAACTCCCTGCCGCACTGGCGCACCAAGGAAGCGCTGCCGGCCGGCGAGATCACTCGCGGCTGATAGTACGATTGCGCTGACACAAACCTCGGATAATTCCGGGGTTTGTCGTTTCTGCCAGCCCCGCTATCATTCGCCCCATCTTTCGGGGGATTCAACTGATGCTCAATGGCCTGTGGCTTGGCTTCTTTGTCGTGGCAATGGTGTCAGCACTGGCGCAATGGCTGGTGGGCGGTAACGCCGGGATTTTCGCGGCGATGGTCGAAAGCATTTTCGCCATGGCCAAATTGTCGGTGGAAGTGATGGTGCTGTTGTTCGGCACCCTGACGTTATGGCTGGGCTTCTTGCGGATCGCCGAAAAAGCCGGGATTGTCGAATGGCTGGCCAAGGCCCTGGGCCCGCTGTTCCTGCGCCTGATGCCGGAAGTGCCGGCCGGTCACCCGGCCATTGGCCTGATCACCCTCAACTTTGCCGCCAACGGCTTGGGCCTGGATAACGCAGCAACACCTATCGGCCTGAAGGCCATGAAGGCGCTGCAAGAGCTCAATCCCATCCCTAACACGGCGACTAACGCGCAGATCCTGTTCCTGGTGCTCAATGCATCCTCCCTGACCCTGTTGCCGGTGACGATCTTCATGTATCGCGCCCAGCAAGGTGCGCCCGATCCGACCCTGGTATTCCTGCCGATCCTGCTGGCCACCAGCGCATCCACATTGGTGGGCCTGCTGTCGGTGGCGGTGATGCAGCGCCTGCGGCTGTGGGACCCGGTGGTGCTGGCCTACCTGGTTCCAGGCGCATTGGTACTGGGTGGGTTCATGGCCCTGCTGGCGACCCTCTCGGCCACCGCATTGGCGGGATTGTCGTCAATCCTCGGCAACCTCACGTTGTTCGGCCTGATCATGCTGTTCCTGCTGATCGGCGCGCTGCGCAAGGTGAAGGTCTACGAAGCATTTGTCGAAGGCGCCAAAGAAGGTTTCGACGTTGCCAAGAACCTGTTGCCGTACCTGGTGGCGATGCTCTGTGCGGTGGGCGTGTTGCGTGCCTCCGGCGCGCTGGACCTGGGCCTCGAAGGCATTCGCCATGTGGTGGCCTGGACGGGCATGGACACGCGCTTTGTCGACGCCTTGCCGACGGCGATGGTCAAGCCCTTCTCCGGCAGCGCGGCCCGGGCGATGTTGATCGAGACCATGCAGACCCAGGGGGTGGACAGCTTCCCGGCGTTGGTGGCGGCGACGATTCAGGGCAGTACGGAGACCACCTTTTATGTGTTGGCGGTGTACTTCGGTTCGGTCGGCATCCAGCGGGCGCGGCATGCCGTAGGGTGCGCGTTGCTGGCTGAGTTTGCTGGTGTGGTCGCAGCGATCGCGGTGTGCTACTGGTTCTTTGGCTGAAGCTTAAATAGCTATCGGGAGCAAGCCCCCTCCCATATTTGAATGTGTTCACAGATCCACATGTGGGAGGGGGCCCCCCGATGAGGCCCTCAGCGTTTCCCCGCACCATTGCCCTGCTGAACAACCCACTCCACCACCTGCCTGTTCAACTGATCTCCCGCCAACCCAAACCCGGCCACCACCGCCGGCACTTTGGTGTCAGTCACCGCCTGCTGCACTTCAAACCGCCGGCTGGCAATAATCCGCTGATCACTCCCACGCACCAGGCGTGCGTCGAGGCGGATCACCACCGCTACCCCACTGCCCCGGTACTCGCTCTGAAACGCCTGCAACTGCCCGCCCAATTCATAATCGGCCTGCAGGTTGGTGTCGTCGGTGCTCAACAGCGTCACGCGTCCATCGCGCTGGAACCCGTCCATCAGGCGATTGCGCAGCAGCACGGGCACTGGGTCGCTCCAGCGTGAGTTCGCATAGCTGCTGATCAAATCGCCATTGGGCACCACGGCGATGCGCGGGCTGTCGAGGAACTCACTGGTCTGCGGCTTTGCCAGGCGCAGCGACCAACTGACCGGCGCTCCCTGGTTGGCGGCCTGGGCCGAGGGCAGTCGGTAGACGTCCGACGGATCCGCCTTGGGCAGGATCGAGCAGGCGCTGATCAGCGCCAAGGCCACAGGGGCGATCATTTGGTAAGCACGCTTCATGGCGTGAACTCCTTGTTCTTGTCGCTGCCCAGCAGGTAGCCGCTGGGGTTGGCTTCCAGGCGGCGAGAGATGGCGCGCAGTGAACCGAGGGTTTCGCGCAGTTCGCGCACGGCCGGCGCCAGTTCGTTGAGGCCCTGCATGCCGCTGTTCACCGAGTCCTTGTTGTTGGTGAGCAAGGTATTGATGGTGGCGGTGCTTTGCTCAAGGGATTTCATCGCCTGTTCGGCGCTGCCGAAGACCTGCTTGCCTTGATCACTGAGCAGGCCATTGGCGTTGCGCATCAGCGCCGTGGTCTGCTCCAGGGCGGCCCCGGCCTGCTTGCTTACCTGCATCAATTGCTGCATCACCACCTTGATATCCCCACGCTGGTCGGCAATCGCGCCGGTGGTTTGTTCCAGATGGTCCAGAGTGTTGCTGAGGCGCTCGACATTCTGCGCGGAGAACATGTCGTTGGCGTTGTGCAGCAGCAGGTTGATGCTGGTCATCAGGTCGTTGCTGTTATTGAGCAATCGCGCGATCGGCGATGGCGAGGCGATGATCTCCGGCAGGTTGCCGTCCTTGCCCTTGAGCTCCGGGCTTTGCGGCGTGCCGCCGCTGAGTTGGATGATCGAGGTGCCGGTGATGCCGGTCAGCGCGAGTTTGGCCTGGGTGTCTTCCTTGATCGGTGTCTGGCCGGCCAGGCGAATGCGCGCGAGTACGCGGCGCGGGTCCTTGGGGTCCAGGCGCAGGCTGATGACATCGCCCACCTTGATCCCGCTGTATTGCACCGAGCTGCCCTGGGACAGACCGCTGACCGCTTCGTTGAAGATCACTTCGTAATCCTGGAAGGCGCTGTCGACGCTGGATTTGGCCAGCCACAGGCCAAACAGCATCGCGCCGACCACCACGATCACGCTGAACAGACCGATCATCACATGATGGGCTCGGGTTTCCATGTCATACCTCGTTGAGCGGTTGAGCGGCATCCAATGCCGCGCGGCCTCGGGGGCCGTGGAAATATTCGTGAATCCAGGCGTCGTCCGTTTCCGAGACGATATCGATGGCATCGGCCACCAGCACCTTCTTCTGCGCCAGCACCGCCACACGGTCGGTGATGGTGTAGAGCGTGTCCAGGTCATGGGTGACCAGGAACACGCTCAGGTCCAGCGCATCACGCAGGGTCAGGATCAGTTGGTCGAATTGCGCCGCACCAATCGGGTCGAGGCCGGCGGTGGGTTCGTCGAGGAACAGGATGTCCGGGTCCAGCGCCAGGGCGCGTGCCAGGGCCGCGCGCTTGATCATGCCGCCGGACAGCGAGGCCGGGTATTTGTCGGCCGCCGACAGCGGCAGTCCGGCCAAGGCCAGCTTGACCGCCGCCAAGTGCTCGGCATCACGGCGGCTGAGCCCGGCATGTTCGATCAGCGGCAGCGCGACGTTCTCGGTCACTGTCAGCGAGGAGAACAGCGCGCCCTTCTGGAACAGTACGCCAAAGCGCCGTTCCACCAGCGAGCGTTCATGTTCCGGCAGGCTCGGCAGGTTCTTACCGAACACCCGCACTTCGCCTTCACTGGGCCGGCGCAGGCCGACGATGCTGCGCAGCAGCACCGACTTGCCGCTGCCGGAGCCGCCGACCACCGCAAGGATTTCGCCCTTGTACAGATCCAGGTCGAGATGCTCGTGTACGCGCTGGCTGCCAAAGCGATTGCACAGGCCACGCACTTCAATCACCGCCTCGGTGGGCGCACGGTGCAGACGACTCACCAGCCCATCTCCATGAAGAACAACGCGGCCACCGCATCCAGCACGATCACCACAAAGATCGATTGCACCACGCTGGAGGTGGTGTGGGCGCCGACCGATTCGGCGCTGCCGCTGACCTTGAAGCCTTCCAGGCAGCCGATGGCGGCGATCAGGAAGGCGAAGAACGGGGCTTTTACCATGCCCACCAGGAAGTGCTGCACGCCAATGTCCGATTGCAGCAGCGAGAGGAACATCGCCGGCGAGATGTCCAGGGCCACGGCGCAGACCACGCCGCCGCCGACGATCCCCGCCAGCATTGCCATGAACGTCAGCATCGGCAGTGCCACCAGCAACGCCAGCACGCGCGGCAATACCAGCAACTCCATCGGGTCCAGGCCCAGGGTGCGGATGGCGTCGATTTCTTCATTGGCCTTCATCGAGCCGATTTGCGCGGTGAAGGCGCTGGCGGTGCGACCGGCAATCAGGATGGCGGTGAGCAATACGCCGAATTCCCGTAGGAAAGAGAACGCCACCAGGTCCACGGTAAAGATCGTTGCGCCAAAGCTCTTGAGCACTGTAGCGCCGAGGAACGCCACGACGGCGCCCACCAGAAAGGTCAGCAACGCGACGATGGGCGCGGCGTCGAGGCCGACCTGTTCAAGATGGGCGACCATCGGCGTCAGGCGCCAGCGCTTGGGCCGGAAAATGCCCCGGGCAAAGGTTTCGAGGATCAGGCCGATAAAGCCCAGCAGTTGCTTGCTGTCTTGCCAGACCTTGTCCACGGCCGCGCCGATACGCGCCAGCACCTGAATGCCGGTGGCTTCTTCCGGCGCTTTGTCCGGCACGCAAAAATCGTTGAGGGAGCGGTAGACGGTCTTGAGCAGCGCGCGGTCGGCGGCGGACAGGCTGCAGTCGGTCTGCTCGGCGGATTGTTCGATACGGGTGGGCCCCAGCAGCTCCACCAGCAGCGAGGCGCCGGCGGTATCCAGGGCGCCGAGGCCATTGAGGTCGATGCGCGCGCCGGCGTCGTATTGGCCGTCGAGCTTGTCCGACAGCTTCTTCAGGTTTGCGTAGTGGGCAAGCGTCCAGTCCCCTGTAATCCGCAGTAATGGGGGGGCGGTGGACGTATCGAGGTGGGCTGTGCCGGCCGTGGTGCTACTGGTCATAAGCTCCGAGCTTGTTTGCTATCCACAATTCCTACGTAATAGCACGATCCTGCCTACTTTGGGTTGTCCGTTTGTGCTGCGTCAGTCACTTTGAAGCGCAGCACACCGATGACCTGCCCGTCTTCGGTCAGCACCCTCACCTGCCAGCGGCCGACCGCATCGGGCGGGAAGTTCTGCTTGTGGGTCCAGGCGCGATAGCCTTCCTTGCGCCCGCCGTGGATATCCAACGCGATGCGGTCCACCTCTTTGCCGTTGAGTTTCCACACGTGGTAGATCCGCTCATCCAGGCCGCGCGGCGCGTTGATTGCGGTGTAGGCATAGAGCCCGCCGCTGCGCAGTTGGGCGGCGCTGACTTCCTTGAGGTCGTCACCCGGCGTGCGGTCTTGCAGTTGGGTGCTGATCGCCACTTCGGTCATCCACAAGGTGGCCGGCGGTACCCAACTGCGCAGGAACCAGCCCGCGCAACCAATGGCGGCCGTTACCCCCAGCAGCATCGCCCAGCCCTTGAGGCTGCGCAGCGGCAGGCTCACCGCCAGGCTTGGAATCGACAAGGCCATGGCGACGCCGAGGGCGAGTTTGTAACTTTCGGCGGTGGTCAGGTGCAGGATGATCGGCAGCGCAGTGAGCAGCGCGGCGAACAGGGTCAGGGTGTGCAACGCGAGGAACAACGAACGCTTGGGCGCCAGCCATTTGTAGTACAGCGGGTCGACGATCGACACCAGCGCGGCCGCGCCGAGCAGGCCGGTGAACACCGATTGGCCGCTGTTCCAGGCAGTGGTGACGAAAAAGAACGGCAGCACGAAGAACAGACTTTCCTGGTGGATCATCTGGGTCGCGTAGCGCAGCAGGGGTTCGGGTATTTCGCGCTTGAAGACTTTGGTGAACAGCTGGGTAAAGCTGTTTTCCAGCATCAGCCACAGCCAGCTCACCAGCATGATCACCGCGATCCAACTGGCCATGCCCTGCTGGCGATCTACCAGGATGAAGCTGCAGACACCCGAGATAAAACCGCCGAGTGCAATCACCCCTGGGTAGCGCTTCATCAGTTCGAGGACGCGGGTGATTAAGCGGGTCAGGTTTTGCATTCGGCGGTTCGCAGTCTTTGTAGGAAAAAATCCCAGACAGAATAACGTCTTAGGCCAGGGTTCGGTGCCTCATTACGCGATCCGTTTGCGATAACGGCGCACGCCGATCAACGCAATGGCAATCAGCCCGAGGACGCCGGCGCCGATCCAGTTGAGCATGTCGTAGCTCAGGAGTGGTTTCTCGATGCGCCAGTAACCCGGTTGCTTGAGCAACTCGCGCATGGCCTGGCTGGTCTGCTCCAGGCTCACGGCCTTGATGCGTTTGACCGGGTCGCTGAAGTGGCCGTTGTCGTAATCGCCCGAGGCGCTCCAATAATAGTCGGCCAGCGCGCTGTTGCCCTGCACGGCCCAGGCCTGGCGGGCGATGGCGGCCTGTTTGAGGCGCGCGAATACCGTTGGGTCAAGGCCGTCCTTGAGCAGTTGCGCCTTGAGGTCTTGCAGCACCTGCTCGGCTTCGGGGAGGTTGTCCCGCTCGAGGTCGGCATTCAGGCTGAGGAAGCCAACGCCGCCGAGCACTTCGCGCTCGCTCCAGGGCCCGTAGGACAACCCATGCTTGAGGCGTAGTTGGCGGTACAGCGCCCAGTCCAGGTAATCCTTGAGCAGGTCGTAGGTTTCATCATGCTGGTCGTCCAGTACCGGCTCGGGGAACAGCCAGTGCAGTTTGGCACTGTCGCCCACCCAGCCGTGGATCAGGTCGCGGTGGCTGGCGGCGGCGTGCTGGATCTGCGGCAGCGCCGGGTGCTCGCTGGGTTCGATCGGGTCGAGTTGACCGTAGGTGCGCTCCAGGTAGGCCGGCAGCAGTTTGTCGAGGTCGCCGACGATGATCAGGGTCATGTTGTTGGGGGCGTACCAATTTTTGCGCAGCGTCTCCAGTTGGTCGCGGGTCAGGTGATCGACCTCGGCGCGCTCGGCGCATTTGAGCCCCAGCTCGATGGCCAGTTGATTGCTGGCGGTGTGGCCCAGGTCCTGGCGGTCGAGCAGGCGTTGCAGGTGGGAGTAATGACCGCCGTCTTCGCGCTCGACTACCTGTTTGGCCGCGTTGATATTGGCGTCGGTCAGCTGGGTGCGGGTGATGATCGCCAGCAGCAGGTCGAGCACCTTGCGCTGGTTTTGCGCGGGTGCCTCGATCACAAAGGTCGTATCGGCGTTGCTGGTGTAGGCGTTCCACTCGCCACCCAGGGCTTGCATGCGGTCTTCCAGCTCGCCTTCGCCGCCGCCGTCGATACCGCTGAACAGCAAGTGCTCAAGGAGGTGCGGCAGTTCCTTGTCTTCGCAACTGAAGTCGTCCAGGCCGACGCCAACCACCAGGCGAATCGCCACATGGCCGCGCTCGGTGCCCGGTTTAAGCAGCAATTGCAGGCCGTTGGGCAAGGTGTAGCCCTCAACCTGCAAGCGGTCAAAGGCAAAGACGTGGGCAGAACCCATGAGCAGGCAAGCGAACAACAGGCGACGCATAACAAGCTTCCTGGCGAGTGAGGTCAGCTTTAACTGACTTCACGGGCCATCGTACGTTCAGGGCGAATGTGTGATGTCGGCAATATCTTCGGCGGAGAGTGCGCCGGTGTCGGACGTTTCCAAGACTACATAAGCACTGCTGCAAAACAACGAGTTCAAGCGTTTCATGTCGGCAATCAGCTCCAGATGCAGGGAACTGGTCTCCAGGCTCTGCACGATCTTGCGCTGCAGGCGGCTGACGTGGGCGTGGGCCAGGCGGCGTTCCTGGGCGCGGAAGCGGCGCTTTTCGCGCAGCAGTTGGCGGGCGCTTTCCGGGTCGGCACTGAGGAACACCGACAAGCCCAGGCGCAGGTTGGCGATCAATTGGCTGTGCAGGCCGGTGAGTTCTTCCAGGCCCACTTCGGAAAACTGGCGGCGTTGGGAGGTTTTCTGCTGCTGGACTTTACGCAGCATGCGTTCGATCAGGTCGCCGGCCAGTTTCAGGTTGATCGACAGCTCGATGATTTCGGCCCAGCGCCGACTGTCTTGCTCGCTGAGGTCTTCGCGGGGCATTTGCGCCAGGTAGAGTTTGATCGCGCTGTAGAGTGCCTCGACATCATCGCTGAGGCTGCGTATTTCCTGGGTAATGGCTGTCTGTTTGCCGCGCAGCACTTCCTGCATGGCGGTGAGCATGTTGTCGATCAGATCACCCAGGCGCAGGGTTTCGCGCGCGGCGTTGGCCAGGGCCAGGCTCGGTGTGGTCAGGGCCGTGGGGTCCAGGTGGCGCGGTTGGGCCTTGCCGTTGACCTCGTCCCGCTCCGGCAGCAACCAGGCGCACAGCCTGGCCATGGGGCCGATGGTGGGCAGCAGGATCAGGCAACGGCTGACGTTGTAGAGCAGGTGGAAGGTGATGACCATGCCTTGGGCACTGTAGTCCAGCCCGTCCATCCACAGCACCAACGGGTCGAGTACCGGAATAATCAGCAGCAGGCCGATCAGTTTGTACAGCAGGCTGCCCAAGGCGACCTGGCGACCGGCGGCGTTCTGCATGCTAGTGCTGAGAAAGGCCAGCACGCCGCTGCCGATGTTGGCGCCGATTACCAGGCCGATGGCCACGTGCAAGCCGATCACCCCGGCGCCGGCCAGGGTGGCGGTCAGCAGGACAGCGGCGAGGCTGGAGTAGGAAATCATCGCGAACAGGGCGCCGACCAGGGCATCGAGCAAAATATCGCCGGTCAGCGAGGCGAACAGTACTTTCACGCCCTGGGCGTGGGTAATCGGCCCGGCGGCTTCGACGATCAATTGCAGCGCGAGGATGATCAGCCCGAGGCCGATCCCGACCCGGCCCAACTGCCCTGCCCGCGTCTGTTTGCGCGACAGGAAGAAAATCACCCCGAGAAAGATCAGCAGCGGCGACAGCCAGGACAGGTCGAAGGTCAGCACCCGCGCCATCAGCGCGGTACCGACGTCGGCGCCGAGCATGGTCGCCAGGGCGGGCACCAGCCCCATCAGGCCCTGGCCGACAAAGGAGGTCACCAGCATTGCCGTGGCGTTGCTGCTCTGCACCATGGCAGTCACCAGGATGCCGGCGACAAATGCCAGCCAGCGCTTGGACATGTTCTGCCCGATGACTTGACGCAGGTTTGAACCGTAGACCCGCAGGATGCCGGTACGGACGATGTGCGTGCCCCAGATAAGCAGGGTCACGGCGGAAAGCAGATTGAGCAAGGTCAGCATGCTCGGCCCCCCGTGTGGGTGCGCTCCAAGAGGAGCGAAGGAAAGTTGCCGCGTGCCGTTCTACGTCTTGTAGTTAAGCTGTAGTTGGCGAATGGGCTCGGCGCCAGCATCGCATAGCTAAAGTGGGGATTGAAACAAAACTGTCATGAAATCAGCTTTTTATGCATGAAAAAAAGGGGCTTATAAAAGCCCCTTTTTTGTCTGGCTCGGGTTTATTGACCCGGAATGTCCTTGCGCAGTTTCACAGGGTCCTGCTGTTTCTTCTTTTTCGCGATGGCGGTGCGCATCTTGATGTTCACCGCTTCCACCGCCAGCGAGAACGCCATGGCGAAGTAGACGTAGCCTTTTGGCACGTGCACGTCGAAGGATTCGGCGATCAGCACGGTACCGACCACCAGCAGGAACGACAGTGCCAGCATTTTCAGCGACGGGTGCTTGTCGATGAAGTCGCTGATGGTGCCGGCGGCCAGCATCATCACCAATACGGCAACAATGATCGCGGCAACCATGACCGGCACATGGGAGACCATGCCCACGGCGGTGATCACCGAGTCCAGGGAGAACACGATGTCGATGATCGCGATCTGGATGATGGTGTAGATGAACTTGCCACCGGCGCCCTTGGGTTCGTCGTGGGTTTCGTCTTCACCTTCCAGGGCGTGGTACATCTCCTGGGAGCTTTTCCACAGCAGGAACAGGCCACCGAAGAACAGGATCAGGTCGCGGCCTGAAATGCCTTGGCCGAAGACCACGAACAGGTCGTCGGTCAGGCGCATGACCCAGGTGATCGACAGCAGCAACAGGATTCGCGTGACCATGGCCAATGCCAGGCCGAAGATCCGGGTGCGTGCCTGCATATGCTTGGGCATGCGGCTGACCAGGATCGAAATCATGATGATGTTATCGATGCCCAGGACGATCTCGAGGGCCGTCAGGGTGAAGAAGGCAATCCAGATTTCCGGATTGGTCAGCCATTCCATGTGTATTCCTTTGAGCAAGTGTTAAACCGCGCAAGCTGCAGCGCCGCGCGGTGAGTGAGTCGGTACGATTATAGAGTGCTGAACAGCGGAAAAATCCCCATCAGCAATGCGGCGAACATTATGCACAGGCATACCAGGACTGCCCACTTCAGGGTGAAGCGCTGGTGATCGCCAAATTCGATACCGGCCAGGGCCACCAACAGGTAGGTCGACGGTACCAGCGGGCTGAGCAAGTGCACGGGCTGGCCAACGATCGAGGCGCGGGCCATTTCCACCGCGGTGATGCCGTAGTGGCTGGCGGCTTCGGCGAGTACTGGCAGTACGCCGTAGTAGAACGCATCGTTGGACATGAAGAAGGTGAACGGCATGCTCACCAGTGCGGTGATCACCGCCAGGTAAGGGCCCATGGCTTCCGGAATGACGGCCAGCAGGCTCTTGGACATGGCATCGACCATGCCGGTGCCCGACAGGATGCCGGTGAAGATCCCTGCGGCGAAGATCAACCCGACCACCGCCAATACGCTGCCGGCGTGGGCGGCGACGCGGTCTTTCTGCTGTTGCAGGCACGGGTAGTTGACGATCATCGCGATACTGAATGCCACCATGAACAGCACCGGCAGCGGCAACAGGCCGGCGATCAGGGTGCACATCAGGGCCAGGGTCAGGGCACCGTTGAACCAGATCAGCTTCGGACGGCGGGCGTCCGGGTATTGCGACACGCTGATCTCGCTGTGGTCGATCTCGTCGCCTTGCAGGTGCAGCTCACCCAGGCGCGCCCGTTCGCGCTTGCCGTACATGTAGGCAATCACCAGGATCGCCACCACACCGGCGGCCATCGCCGGGATCATCGGGACGAAAATATCCGAGGGGTCCACGTGCAGCGCACTGGCGGCGCGGGCGGTCGGGCCGCCCCAAGGGGTCATGTTCATCACGCCACCGGCGAGGATGATCAGGCCGGCCATGATCCGCGGGCTCATACCGATGCGCTGGTACAGCGGCAGCATGGCGGCCACGCAGATCATGTAGGTGGTGGCGCCGTCACCGTCGAGGGACACCACCAGGGCCAGCACCGCGGTGCCGACCGATACCTTCAGCGGGTCGCCCTTGACCATCTTGAGGATCTTGCGCACGGCCGGGTCGAACAGGCCGGAGTCGATCATCAGGGCAAAATAGAGGATGGCGAACATCAGCATCACGCCGGTCGGCGCGAGCTTGGTAATGCCTTCGAGCATCATCGGGCCGATCTTCGGTGCGAAACCGCCGAACAGCGCGAACAGGATAGGCACGATGATCAGGGCGATCAGCGCGGACAGGCGCTTGGTCATGATCAGGAACATGAACGTGATGACCATGGCAAAGCCAAGGAAAGTCAGCATAGGAATACTCCAGGCGTAGCGCGGCTAGGGAATGGCAAACCGGGGTGGGGTCAGCGCAGAACGAAAGGCACTAGGCGTACGGGTGGAGTTGGGGCGAACAGGCGGGTACGGACGGACATCGGGGATCACCATTGTTGTTGTGTACAGCCGGTCTGTTGCCGGCAGTTGGGGGCGATCCTAGACGCGTTAGCTTTCAGCCAGCTTTCGTTGGCAAAACAGTTGGTGGTGGGAAGATGTACGGTCTTCAGGTGTACACAATTCAAATGTGGAAGGGGACTTGCTCCCACATTGGAATGTGTTTATTCCGTGTACTTCAGGGCAGCTCGAGGCCGCCCGCTGCTTTGTGCAGTTTGCGCAGGTGTTCACCCACCTGCTTGAGGTTGGCTTCACACGCGGCAATTTCGGCCGCGCGGGACGGCTCCAGCAGCGCCCTCACCTCTTTATCCAGCTCGCCGGTGAGCGATTGCAGCTGCTTCTGGCGCTCAGCGCTTTCCGATTCCAGGCGCTTGGCTTCCGATGGTTGCGGCAGGCCATAGCCACCGCTGCCCAGCAGTTCCGCCGGGCGGCTGAGGAAGCCACTGTTGGCGAGGATCTGCTGCAGTGTGGCGTTGGCTTTCTCCATGCCGCCGTTTTTCAGCTCGCGTGCACCGAGGTAGCGTTGCTTGACTTCGTCCTGGGCCAGCATCAGCTGTTTGCGAAAGCTCGCCTGTTCCAGCAGCAGCAGTGCGGCGCTGGTGCGCAGGTCGGCCTGGTCAAACCACTGCCGGCGCTCTTCGGCGCTGAGGGACAGCCAGTCTTCAACCTGGGTCTGTTTGATCGGCAGATGTTTGCGCAGCACGTCGAACATGGCCTGGTAGCGTTCGCGGAAGGAGTCGAAGTGATACCCCAGGCGCATGGCCTCGCGTTTGTCGTTGAGTACGCTGGTATCCGCCAGGCCACGGGCTTGCAGCACTTCCAGCAGGCCATTCGGTGTGATGTTGTCCAGGCCGGTCAGCTGCGGGTTGGCGCTGCCGCTGCGCAGCAGTTTCAGGCTTTCGACCGCGCAGTTGTTGGACAGGAAGTAATAGTTGCCGTCATAGCTCCAATGCATTTCAGCGGCGTGCTCGACGGTGTCGTTGATCTCCTGGCGCGACAGTTTCAGCGGCACGGACGCCAGGCCGCGCAGTTCGGTCTTGGTGTATTCGTCGATCACCTGGGCCAGCGGCAACACGAACAGCCGTGACGGGTACTTGCCCACCAGGCCGTCCCAGCTGGACAGCTGTACATCGCCGACGAAGGCGCGGTAGGACAGCACCAGGTGCTGGTCCAGGTCGAGTCGGCAGTCCGGCCCACGGGGGCGGCCCGGCGCGCAGATCACCAGGCGCAACATACTGTGGCCCCAGCGGCTGACCAGGTTCTGGTTGGCTTCGGCCAGCAGGTAGTCGATTTCGTAGACCCGCTCCGGGTCGACGTGGCCCAGGGGGGTCTTGGCGAAATCGTTGCCGGCGTTGAGGAACGCGTAGGTCTTGGCGCAGGTGTCTTGTTCCGGTGGGGCCCAGCCGAAGTGTTCCTTGTAATAGCGGAACAGCGCGGGGCGCCGGCAGGCATAGCTTGGGTCGAGGAGGAAGTACTCCATATTGACCGCTACGAATTCCAGCGGGCTGGTGGTTTCGTAGATATCCGGGCTGCGCGCGACCTGACGGTTGTGTTGTTCGCGCTCACCGCGACGGCCGACATATTGCGGCCAGCCCGCCAGGTCCAGCAGGCGCGGGTCATCGCTGAGGGTGAAGCGCCGGTCATTCTGGCCACGACATTGGTCGGGCAGGCCGATCAGGCCGGTGATGTTGTTCTGGCGGCTGCAACGCTGGATCAGCGCGCGTTCGTCCTTGGGCCACAGGCGCGCACGGTCATAGATGTGGGTCAGTTCGTGCAGGACGGTGGCGAGCATTTCCCGGCGCACGGTGCCGTGGGGGCGATTGGTTTTCTGCGTGGCGGCGCTGCCGTCGGTCAGGCTGTCGAGCAGGTTGCGGTTGAGGTCCAGCTCGGACACCAACGAAGCCTGGCCATAGGCATTTTCGGGCATCTTGTCGGTCCAGCCGACATCGATGCGCCGGTCCAACTGCTCGACGAAGCGCGGTGGCAGCGAGCGCATCGCCTCATCGAGCAATGCCTGGCTGGCCTGCTGTTCGGCCGGGCTCAAGCCATCTGTCTTGAGCCGCAGTTGCAGGCTGGCCTGGGCTGCGCTGGCACACAGCAGCACAGTCCCGGCCAGGAGCCAGGCGACAAGGCGCCTCACAGAGCGAGGATAGCTTCGGCGAGGGTCTGGTCGCTGGCATCGCGCGCTTCCGGCAGGCGGGTGCGCAGGGTGTCGAAGGCGGCTTCCAACTGTGCGCCGCGGATCTCGCCGTTGGTGGCGACGAAACTGGCCGCGTCATCGTGGGCTTCGCGCACGACTTTGGAGTCGCGGATGGAGGTGGTGGTGTCCGAAGTGAAATCAATGGTGCGGCCAGAGGCGCGAACAATGATGTTACTGGTGGCCACCAGGGTATGTGCCTGGGCAACGTCGGCCAACAACAGCAGGCCAAGGGTGGCGGCGATCAGCGGGCTACGCATGGAATGACTCCGAAATACAAAGATGATTATTGGACGAGAATTGCCTGCGCCAGTTCAAGGTCGCTGGCGTTAAGTTTTGGTTGGGTACGGCGCAGGTAATCCAGCGCGGATTCCAGCCGTGCGCCCCGCCATTGGCCGTCAGTGGCGATAAACGCAGCGGCATCATCCTGGGCCGCCACGACTACTTTCCGGTCGAACGGCGCGGAGGTCACCTTGCTGGTGGCGTACGCACTCGCGACGGTACCTTGGATGGTCAGGTCAAAGGCCGAAGCCAATGGCGACCAGCTGGCACACAAACACACAGGGACTATTAGCAGGCGGTATGAAAAAGCCATGGGACTCGACAACTGAAAGCGAGCGCCAAGGCTAGCGTAATGCCCGGGCGAGAGCCAGTGCGGCGGCATCGGGGAGCGACGGGCGCTCCCTTTGTGTCAACTCACTCAAATAGCCAGGATGGCTTGGGCCAGCTGTGCGTCAGTCGCGGTGTTCAGTTGCGGCGCCTGTTGGCGGATCTGGGCCAGGGCGCTTTCCAGCTTCACACCACGAATGGCGCCTTCGCTTGCGACGAAGCTGGCTGCGTCGTCACGGGCGGCGCGCACGACCTTGTTATCCCGCAGTGACGAAGTGGCATCGGAGGTGGCGTCGGAAGTAGCCTTCAGTGCGCCGACGATGGAGTCGGTGGTCACGATGAAGCTGGATGCGCTGGCGTTGGTGGCCAGGGCCAGCAGGGCAGCAGCACTCAGCAGGCGAATACGGGACATGGGGTGACTCCTGTAGGTGAACGAATAAGGTGGCGCAGGGCAGCCATTCGGGATCAGACGCCTGTTCTAAACGGTTCGCCACGTTGTGCATGGATATTAAGCCGCTGTTTATCCGTTCGGAAAGCTTCTTGACTGCCTAGTCTCGCCAGAACGGCTTGGACAGCTCGGCCATTCGGTCTCCCGGGCTGATGCCGACATCGGAGAGTTCTCGAAGATCGAGTTGCGCCAGTTGGCGGCGTTCGTAGGCGTGGCGGAGCCATTTGGCCAGCGTGGAAGCTGTCCTGTGTAACAGCCGTTTATAGAGAGAGGGTTGGGTGTCCATGGTGAGCGCCTTTCGTGAGGTCCTGGAACACCATGGTGGGCGAGTGGCTCTGACCGTTACAGATACACCAATGTTTAATTGTACTGCTTAACTGTTATATTTTTTGAACTGTACTGGTTTGGATGAATGGCTTCTGTTTGGACGGAAAGAAGGCTCTCCCGGAAAACAACAAAGCCCGCCTCCGGTTTCCCGGGGCGGGCTTTGTTTTGACAAATCAGTGCTGGCTGTGGACCCGGTGGGTCAGGGCCAGCGGGCGTCAATTAACGCCAGAACGGCTTGCTCAGCTCTTCGTAGCGTTGAGCTTCGCTGATACCGGCATCAGCCAGCAGACGCGAATCCAGACGAGCCAGTTGATGGCGGCTGGAGATGCGGCGCTGCCACAACATCAGGTTGGCGAGAACGCGCAAAGGCAGGGAAGCCTGGGTGTTTACAGCTTTTTCTTCGAAGAACAGTTCGGAACTGAGTGTACGTTCCATGATGACATCCTTCCGCTTGTGGCGGGATTAGGTAGTGGTTTAACTGATGCCAATGATCCTCCTCCGGCGCAAGACTCTCTAGATACAGTTCACCTGTATTGTGAGGGGCCAGTTAACTGTTTATAGGCGCTGTACTGTACGGAAATGGGGCAACTGTACTTGTACGCACTGAAATAGTGCGAAATAAGCATTTTGTGACGTGAGTGTGGGAATTTTCGGTAGGAAATGACCGGTACAGCAGTACAGTTTTTTCAAGAAGCGAGGGTTGTGGCATCGAGCTGACGAAACTGTGTTTGCGTCAGCTCGAATCTGTATCAATCAAGCCTTGAGCATATGCCCGGTTTCTTCCAGGTTAATGTGCCAACTCAGTGCTTCGCGCAGGATGTGTGGCGTGTGTCCGCCGATGGCGCAGGCTGTGTTGAAGTAACTGTTCAGCGCATCGCGGTATGCCGGATGCACACAGTTGTCGATGATCACCCGGGCTCGCTCCCGTGGCGCCAGGCCCCGCAGGTCGGCGAGGCCTACTTCGGTGACCAGGATGTCGACGTCGTGCTCGGTGTGGTCCACATGGCTGACCATCGGCACCACGCTGGAAATCGCGCCGCCCTTGGCAATCGACTTGGTGACGAAGATCGCCAGATGCGCGTTGCGCGCGAAGTCGCCGGAACCGCCGATGCCGTTCATCATCCGCGTGCCGCAGATGTGGGTGGAGTTGACGTTGCCGTAGATGTCGAACTCCAGCGCCGTGTTGATGCCGATAATGCCCAGGCGCCGCACTACTTCAGGGTGATTGGAGATTTCCTGCGGGCGCAGCACCAGCTTGTCTTTGTAGTGCTCCAGGTTGCCGAACACGTCGGCATTGCGCCGCTCCGACAGGGTGATCGAGCTGCCCGAGGCAAAGCTCAGTTTGCCGGCGTCGATCAGGTCGAACGTCGAGTCCTGCAACACTTCCGAATACATGGTCAGGTCTTCGAACGGCGAATCGATCAGGCCGCACATCACTGCGTTGGCAATGTTGCCGATCCCGGCCTGCAGCGGGCCAAGCTTGTTGGTCATGCGCCCGGCGTCCACTTCCTGCTTGAGGAAGTTGATCAGGTGGTTGGCGATGCCCTGGGTATCGCTGTCGGGTGGTGTCACGGTGGAGGCTGAGTCGGCCTGATTGGTGATCACGATGGCGACGATCTTCTCCGGCGGGATCGGGATCGCGGTGCTGCCGATGCGGTCGTCGACCTTTACCAGGGGGATCGGCGTACGGGTTGGTCGGTAGGTCGGGATATAGATGTCGTGCAGCCCTTCCAGATTCGGGTTGTGTGCCAGGTTGATCTCGACGATCACTTGCTTGGCGAAAATCGCGAAGCTGGCGGAGTTACCCACGGACGTGGTGGGCACGATATGGCCTTGTTCGGTGATCGCAACGGCCTCGATGACGGCAATGTCCGGCAGCTTGAGCTGGTTGTTGCGCAGTTGCTCGACGGTTTCCGACAGGTGCTGATCGATAAACATCACTTCGCCGGCGTTGATCGCCTTGCGCAACGTGCTATCGACCTGGAACGGCATGCGTCGGGACAGCACGCCGGCTTCGGTCAATTGCTTGTCCAGGTCGTTACCCAGGCTGGCGCCGGTCATCAGGGTGATTTTCAGCGGGGACGTCTTGGCGCGTTCGGCCAGGGCGTGGGGGACGGCCTTGGCTTCACCGGCACGGGTGAAGCCGCTCATGCCGACGGTCATGCCGTCCTCGATCAATGCGGCGGCGTCTGCCGCGCTCATGACCTTGTTCAACAACGAAGGCAAGCGGATACGATCACGGTACATGAATTGTTATCTCAGGCTACGGAAGCAAGGTGGGCAGTGTAGTGATTTCAAAAAGTTTCGGCCCGCTACCATGGTCGAATGCGGGGCAGCGATTTAGAGCCTTTGGTCGGGTTTCATGGGGTAATAAAAAACCCCAGCCTACTGGAGGCCGGGGTTTCGGGTATTGCTCTGGCGCAGTGTTACTCGACGGCCTTGACCATATCTTCGATGACCTTCTTGGCATCACCGAAGACCATCATGGTCTTGTCCAGGTAGAACAGTTCGTTATCCAGCCCGGCATAACCACTGGCCATCGAGCGCTTGTTGACGATGATGGTCTTGGCCTTGAACGCTTCCAGGATCGGCATGCCGGCAATCGGCGAGTTGGGGTCGTTCTTGGCGGCCGGGTTGACCACGTCGTTCGCGCCCAGCACCAGCACCACGTCAGCCTGGCCGAATTCGGAGTTGATATCCTCCATCTCGAACACCTGGTCGTAAGGCACTTCCGCTTCGGCCAGCAGGACGTTCATATGCCCAGGCATACGGCCGGCCACCGGGTGGATCGCGTATTTCACGGTCACGCCACGGTGGGTCAGTTTCTCGGTCAGTTCCTTCAGGGCATGCTGTGCCCGTGCCACTGCCAGGCCATAGCCTGGAACGATGATCACGGTGTCGGCGTTGGTCAGCAGGAAGGTGGCGTCGTCGGCCGAACCGGACTTCACCGGGCGTGCTTCTTTAGAACCCGCTGCAGCGCCGGCATCCGGCGCATTGCCGAAACCGCCGAGCAGTACATTAAAGAAGGAGCGGTTCATCGCCTTGCACATGATGTACGACAGGATCGCACCGCTTGAACCCACCAGTGAACCGGCAATGATCAGCATCGAGTTGTTCAGCGAGAAGCCGATGCCCGCCGCTGCCCAGCCGGAGTAGCTGTTAAGCATCGACACAACAACCGGCATATCGGCGCCGCCAATCGGGATGATGATCAGCACGCCGAGCACGAACGCCAATGCCAGCATCAGCGCAAAGGCGGTGAGGTTGCCGGTGAACATGAACGCCAGGCCCAGGCCCAGGGTTGCGAGGCCGAGTACCAGGTTGATCTTGTGCTGGCCGCCAAACTGTACCGGTGCGCCTTGGAACAGGCGGAACTTGTACTTGCCCGAGAGCTTGCCGAACGCGATCACCGAACCGGAGAAGGTAATTGCGCCGATGGCCGCGCCGAGGAACAGCTCCAGGCGGTTGCCCGCCGGGATCGCATCGCCCAGGTGTTTGACGATGCCCAGGGACTGTGGCTCGACCACGGCGGCAATCGCGATAAACACCGCGGCCAGGCCGATCATGCTGTGCATGAAGGCGACCAGTTCGGGCATCTTGGTCATTTCTACGCGCTTTGCCATGATCGAGCCGGCGGTGCCGCCGACCAGCAGGCCGACGATCACGTAGCCGATACCGGCGGTGGCCAGCTCAGCGCCGAGCTTATAGATGAGGCCCACGGTCGTGAGTACCGCCAGCGCCATGCCGAGCATGCCGAACAGGTTGCCGCGTCGTGACGTAGTGGGATGCGACAGGCCTTTGAGGGCCTGGATAAAGCAGATCGACGCGATCAGGTACAGCGTCGTCACCAGATTCATGCTCATTACTTCGGCGCCTCTTCTTTTACTTTCGGGGCTTTCTTCTTGAACATCTCCAGCATCCTGCGAGTTACCAGGAAACCGCCGAACACGTTCACGGCTGCGAGGGCCACAGCCAGGGTGCCCATGGTCTTGCCCAGTGGCGTAACGGTCAGCGCTGCAGCGAGCATGGCGCCGACAATCACAATCGCTGAAATGGCGTTGGTCACTGCCATCAACGGTGTGTGCAGTGCGGGCGTTACGTTCCAGACCACGTGGTAACCGACATAAATCGCCAGCACAAAGATGATCAGGTTGTAGATACCGGGGGAGATAAGCTCTTCCATCGTCTGAATCCCTGCTTAGGCGTTTTTGCGGATGACTTGGCCGTCGCGGCACATGAGGCACGCGGCGACGATGTCGTCTTCGAGGTTGATTTCAAACTGCCCTTCCTTGTTGAAGACCAGCTTCAGGAAGTCCAGCAGGTTGCGCGCATACAAGGCCGACGCATCGGCGGCGACGGCGCCGGCGAGGTTGGTCGGGCCGCAGATGATTACGCCGTTCTCCACCACCACCTGGTCGGCGACGGTCAGCGGGCAGTTACCGCCCTGGGCGGCAGCGAGGTCAATGACCACCGAGCCGGGCTTCATCTGCGCGACGGTGTCGGCGCTGAGCAGCGTCGGCGCCTTGCGGCCGGGGATCAGGGCGGTGGTGATGACAATGTCGGCCTGCTTGGCGCGTTCGTGCACGGCCAGCGCCTGGCGTTGCATCCAGCTGCTGGGCATCGGGCGCGCGTAGCCGCCGACGCCAACGGCGCATTCACGTTCTTCGTCGGTTTCGTAGGGCACGTCGACGAACTTGGCGCCAAGGGATTCGATCTGCTCTTTTACCGCAGGGCGCACGTCGGATGCTTCGATCACCGCGCCCAGGCGTTTCGCCGTGGCGATGGCTTGAAGGCCTGCAACACCGGCGCCGAGGATCAGCACGCGCGCGGCTTTGACCGTACCGGCGGCGGTCATCAGCATCGGCATGAAGCGCGGGTAATGATGGGCGGCGAGCAACACGGCTTTATAGCCGGCGATGTTGGCCTGGGACGACAGCACGTCGAGGCTCTGGGCCCGCGAGGTACGTGGCGCAGCTTCCAGCGCAAAGGCCGTGATGCCCTGCTCGGCCAGCTTGGCAATGGTTTCGTTGCTGAACGGATTGAGCATGCCCACCAACACAGTGCCGCTTTTGATCAGCGCCAGTTCGCTGTCGCTGGGGGCGACCACCTTGAGAATCAGCTCGGCGCCAAACGCATCGCCGGCACTGCCAATGGTCGCGCCTGCCGCTTCATAGGCACTGTCGACGATGCTGGCCTTGAGGCCTGCGCCGCTTTGAACAGTGACCTTATGGCCCTGGCCGATCAGCTTCTTGATGGTTTCCGGGGTGGCAGCCACCCGCGTTTCACCGGTCTGGGTTTCGAGAGGAACACCAATGTGCACGTCAAATCTCCTGCATGATCTTTTTGCTTTTGATCTTTTTGTAAAAAGGCCAGTGCACCGCGAGTGGCGCAGCTGGGGCGGCCGATCAGCACGATCCCGCTGAAATGACAGCGGGGCGCGGCATTTTGCAGGCGAACTTTACGGCCTTCAAGGGATTATGACGGGTGACGAAAAATTAACTACAAGTCACCCTGTGACTGATTGTCGCAACACGTTGAAATAACCTCTTTAAATACAGGTGTTTAAAGGGCTGCAGCTGATTCGTGTATTTTTTTCCATCGTTGATGTGAATAGTCGGGCATTGGCTGATAGGAGTCGCTACAAGCCACGAAAATCATGGCTTTAAGCCTTGTTTCAGACTGACAGGTACAGTCTGCTTAAATGCGACATATACGTATATCTGTAGGCTTTAGATTTAGCTGACTACAAAGTCAGCATGTGAGGCTTGTCCTTTAAATGCTGGGGCTGTACTGCTGCGATTGGTCGATCAACCAGTCTCTGAACGCGTGCAGTGAAGCGGATTCGACTTTTCTGTCAGGAATCATCAGGTAATAAGCCTTCGAACTGGTCAGCGCCTTCGGGCTTGCGATCACCAGTCGCTGCTCGTCCAGTTCTCGCTGGATAAGGAATGGAGGGATCAGTGCAATACCCATGTCATGCATGGCGGCTTGAGACAACATCGAGAATAGCTCGTAACGTGGGCCTGTCATGTCGCGGGGCACGTTCAGTTGCTGCGCGTTGAACCATTGGCGCCAGGCGTAAGGGCGGGTGGTCTGCTGCAGCAATGGCAGTTCTGCAATCTCCTGGGGGGTGAATCGCTCAAGTTCGCCCAATAGTCGCGGGCTGCACACGGGTACGGGATTTTCTCCCATTAGCCTGTGGGATTCGGTGCCGGACCAATCTGCGTCGCCGAAGTAAATTGCTGCGTCGAATTCCGTATCCGCAAATAGAAAAGGACGCGTGCGGTTAGTCAGGTTTACCGTCACCTCCGGATGCTCTCGTTGAAAATCCTTGAGGCGAGGGATCAACCATTGCGTACCAAAAGTGGGTACCACGGCCAGTTCAATGGTGTTTGCGCCTTGCTGCCCCATGACGGACAGGGTATCGCGCTCCACGGCGTCCAGCTGGGTGGCCACGCGACGGCTGTATGAAAGTCCCGCCTCCGTCAGCTTTACCCCGCGCCGTGAGCGCCGAAACAGCTCGACACTTAAAAACTCCTCCAGGCTGGCGATCTGTCGGCAAATGGCGCCTTGGGTGATGGAAAGCTCATGCGCCGCCTTGGTAAAGCTCTCGTGGCGGGCTGCCGCTTCAAAACTGACAAGGGCGGTGGTGCTGGGAATTTTCCTGCGCATATACCTTGTCCTCACACAAAAAGTGCAGCTGAGTCGCTTATAGGCGTTACGGAGTGAGAAATTAGCACAAGCCTATGCAAAAACCTCGTTTGCTCTCCCTGCCTGCCCGGCCTAGGCTCCATGCACGAATTCTGATTTTCTTTGCGAGGACTCATTCATGGCTGGCAAGGCAAGCTTCAACTGGATCGATCCACTGCTGCTGGATCAACAGCTCACCGAAGAGGAGCGCATGGTGCGCGACAGTGCTGAGCAATTCGCCCAGGACAAGCTGGCGCCGCGTGTGCTTGAAGCTTTTCGCCATGAAAAGACCGACCCGGCGATTTTCCGTGAAATGGGTGAGACCGGTTTGCTGGGGGCAATGATTCCTGAGCAGTACGGGGGCAGTGGTTTGAACTACGTCAGCTACGGCCTGATTGCGCGTGAGGTTGAGCGCGTCGACTCCGGTTATCGCTCGATGATGAGTGTGCAGTCGTCACTGGTGATGGTGCCTATCAATGAGTTCGGCACCGAAGCGCAAAAGCAGAAGTACTTGCCGAAATTGGCCTCGGGCGAATGGATTGGCTGCTTTGGTTTGACCGAGCCTGACCACGGTTCCGATCCCGGCGCGATGGTTACTCGTGCACGCAAAGTGGATGGCGGCTACAGCCTGACGGGCGCAAAAATGTGGATCACCAATAGCCCGATTGCGGACGTGTTTGTGGTGTGGGCCAAGGACGATGCTGGGGATATTCGTGGGTTTGTCCTGGAGAAAGGCTGGAAAGGCCTGAGTGCGCCGGCGATTCACGGCAAGGTCGGCCTGCGCGCCTCCATCACCGGTGAGATCGTGATGGATAACGTGTTTGTGCCGGAAGAGAACATTTTCCCGGATGTGCGCGGCTTGAAGGGCCCTTTCACCTGCCTTAACTCGGCGCGTTATGGCATCTCCTGGGGGGCTTTGGGTGCTGCCGAGTTCTGTTGGCACACCGCACGCCAGTACACCCTGGATCGCCATCAGTTCGGCCGTCCATTGGCAGCAACTCAATTGATCCAGAAGAAGCTGGCCGATATGCAGACCGAAATCACCCTGGCGCTGCAAGGCTGCCTGCGCCTGGGGCGTATGAAGGAAGAGGGAACGGCTGCGGTTGAAATCACATCCATCATGAAGCGCAACTCATGCGGCAAGTCCTTGGACATCGCACGTATGGCGCGGGACATGTTGGGGGGCAACGGCATCTCCGATGAGTTCGGGGTGGCGCGTCATCTGGTGAACCTGGAGGTGGTTAACACCTATGAGGGCACCCATGACGTGCATGCCCTGATTCTGGGGCGCGCGCAAACCGGTCTTCAGGCGTTCTATTAATAGGGGAACGGCATGGGCGCGCTTTCGCATCTGCGGGTATTGGATTTATCGCGAGTGTTGGCAGGCCCCTGGTCCGGGCAGATCCTTGCGGACCTTGGGGCTGAGGTGATCAAGGTCGAGCGACCTGGTAGCGGTGACGATACGCGCGCCTGGGGGCCGCCCTTCCTTAAGGATGTTGATGGCGAGAACACGAGTGAGGCGGCGTACTACTTGTCGGCTAATCGCAACAAAGAGTCGGTGACGATCGACTTCACGCGGCCGGAGGGACAACGGCTGGTGCGAGATCTGGCGGCCAAGTCCGACATCTTGATCGAGAACTTCAAGGTGGGTGGCCTGGCGGCGTATGGGCTGGACTACGAGTCGCTCAAGAAGGTGAATCCCGAGTTGATCTACTGCTCGATCACTGGCTTCGGTCAGACGGGGCCGTATGCCGCTCGCGCGGGGTATGACTTCATGATCCAGGGGTTGGGTGGGCTGATGAGTCTTACTGGTCGGCCGGAAGGCGATGAGGGGGCCGGGCCGGTGAAGGTGGGGGTGGCGTTGACTGACATTCTCACTGGGCTCTACTCGACGGTGGCGATCCTTGCTGCGCTGGCGCATCGGGATCATGACGGGGGTGGGCAGCATATCGATATGGCGTTGCTTGATGTGCAGGTGGCTTGTCTGGCTAACCAGGCGATGAACTACCTGGCCACGGGAGCGGCGCCAAAACGACTGGGTAATGCTCATCCGAATATCGTGCCTTATCAGGATTTTCCTACGGCCGATGGCGATTTCATACTGACCGTGGGTAATGACGGGCAATTTCGTAAGTTCGCCGAAGTGGCTGGGCAGCCGCAGTGGGCGGATGATCCGCGGTTCTCTACTAATAAGGTGCGGGTAGCCAACCGCGCTGAGCTGATTCCATTGATTCGCCAGGTTACGGTCTTCAAGACTACGGCTGAGTGGGTGTCACAACTGGAGCGGGTTGGTGTGCCTTGTGGGCCGATCAATGACCTGGCCCAGGTGTTTGCCGATCCTCAGGTAAAGGCACGAGGGCTGGCGATACAGCTGCCGCATGCGTTGGCGGGGATGGTGCCGCTGGTGGCCAGTCCGATTCGGTTATCCAAGACGCCTGTGGAGTACCGTACTGCGCCTCCTTTGTTGGGGCAGCATACGGCTCAGGTGCTGCAGGATGTATTGGGGCTGGGCTCGGCGAATGTGAAGGCTTTAAAAGAAGCGGGAGTTATCTAGGAGCGCTCTTCTATATAGAGGGCGTTTTTGGTGGTTTTTTAATCAACTTCGGTAGATTGATAGGAAAACCAAATTAAATGTTGACGGCAGATTCTAGAAGTCTATAATTCGCCCCACTTCCGGCGCAGTCGAAACGTAAAACTCCTTGGTAAACAAAGAGTTATGCAGGATAAAGCAGCGGATTGCTTCAGTTCATCGAAGCCCGGAAGTAGTTGGTAGAGTCGTGTTGTTTGACACTATTAACGATTCGATCTTCTCGGTCGAAAGTGGAGAAAAAGAGGTGTTGACAGCAGCGTGTAACGCTGTAGAATTCGCCTCCCGCTGACGAGAGATCGC
>NZ_VTFG01000002.1 GCF_008692035.1 Pseudomonas marginalis
TGCCCGGTGAGCGAGGCCTGCACCGCGATTTGCGCGGTCTCCAGGTCGCGGATTTCACCGATCATGATGATGTCCGGGTCCTGGCGCAGGATCGCCCGCAGGGCCAGGCCGAAAGTCATATCGATCTTGGCGTTGACCTGGATCTGGCTGATGCCCGGCAGGTCGTATTCCACCGGGTCCTCCACGGTGAGGATATTGCTGGTGCTCGCATCCAGCCGCGCCAGGGCGGCGTACAGGCTGGTGGTCTTGCCGCTGCCCGTAGGCCCGGTGACCAGCACGATGCCATGGGGCTGGCGGATCAAGGTGTCGAGGCGCGCCAGCAGCTGCGGCTCCATGCCCAGGGTCTCCAGTTGCAGCCGCCCGGCCTGCTTGTCGAGCAAGCGCATCACCACGCGCTCGCCATGCCCGGTGGGCACGGTCGACACACGAATATCAATCGGCCGACCCGCCACGCGCAAGGCGATACGACCGTCCTGGGGCAGGCGTTTTTCGGCGATATCGAGCTGGGCCATGATCTTGATCCGCGACACCAGCGCACCATGCAGCGCCTTGCGCGGCGACACCACATCCCGCAAGGTGCCGTCGACGCGGTAGCGCACCACGGAGTGGGTTTCATAGGGCTCGATATGGATATCACTGGCCTCGTCCCGCGCGGCCTGGGTAAGCAAGGCGTTGATCATGCGGATCACCGGCGCGCCGTCCTGGGTGTCGAGCAGGTCGGTGATCTCGGGCATGTCCTGCATCAGGCGGTCAAGGTCGACCTCGTTTTCCGCCGCTCCCACCACGGCGGCGGCGCTGCCCGTATCGGCATAAGCACTGGCGAGGAGGCCATCGAGTTCGTCGTCGCGTACCTGCTCGAGGTGGGCCTGGCCGAACTGGCGCCGTACTTCGCTGATGGACCAACCGGGGGTGGAGGGGCAGACGGTGAGCAGCATGCCGTCGGCGCCGGGGCGCAGGAGGATGCGTTGGGATTTGGCCCAGGCGTAGGGCAACAGACTCATACCCCTCTCCCACAGGAATACAGATTTGGTCCTGCGTAGAGCAGGCTCACGGTCGTGCACCTACAGGCACCGCCCGAATCACCGCCCTCGGCCCCTGCTGCTGCCCGCCCGGAATCCCCTTCTCCACCACCGGCAACTGCGGCGCCTGCACATCCGGCATCGCCCAGCTGTGTTCTGGCTGGGAATGGCCCTGGGCACGGCGCATGTAGTCATAGCGGTTCAGGGTGATCGCGCGTCCGGCACCACTGTCGCGGATGATATACGGGCGCAGGAACACCATCAGGTTGGTCTTGGTGACCGCCCGGCGCTCATTGCGAAACAGCACACCCAGCCCCGGAATGCTCGACAGCCACGGCACGGCTTCATTGCTCTGGCTGTAACCGTCCTGGAGCAGGCCACCGAGGACCATGATCTGCCCGTCGTCGAGCAAAATACTGGTGTCGATCGCGCGCTTGTTGGTAACGATGCCGGCCGACGCGGCGCTGCTGGACGCGCGCTCATCGATGCTGCTGACTTCCTGGTAAATATCGAGTTTGACCGTGCCACCCTCGGAGATTTGTGGGCGCACATTCAGCTTCAAGCCGACCTCTTCACGGGTGACCGTCTGGAACGGATTATTGCTGGTACCGCCGCCACCGGTCACGTAGCTGCCACTGACAAACGGAATAGTCTGGCCCACAAAAATACTGGCCGCCTCGTTATCCAGGGTCAGCAGGTTCGGCGTCGACAGGACGTTGCTGCCGCCTTTGCTTTTAAGCGCGCGGGCCAACACCTTGAGGTCCATGACCTTGCCAATGCCGGGCACATCCACAGTACCGTTGATGAAGCCGAGGCTGAGCCCGCCAGGCAGCACATCAACGCTGGTCTTGCCATTCAGGTTGAACCCCGCACCACCCAGGTTAGTCCCGCCGATCACGCCTTTGCCGGCCAGGTCGCCGCTCTGCCACTGCACGCCGAACTCATTGGCATCGTCCTCGCCGACTTCAACGATAAGGCTTTCAATCACCACTTGGGCGCGGCGCTGGTCGAGCATGTCGATGACTTCACGCAGGTTGCGGTACAGCGGCTCCGGGGCAGAAATCAGCAAGGTGTTGGTGGTCGAGTCGGCCTGGAGGGTCACGCCACCGGCGGTGAAGGCGACGTTTTGCTCACTCGTTTGCCCGCCGGGCTGGCTGCTCGAGCTGCCGGTCGTCTGCGCCGACTCATTGGCGCTGGTGGTACTGCCTTGGCCACTGCCCTGCCCGGTCTGGCTGCCGGAGATATTGGCACCCATTGTGCTGAGGGCCGACCGCGCATTGTCACCGCCACCGCTGTCGCTTTCACCGGTCAGCAAACCGCGTAACGACTGCGCCAGTTTCGCGGCCTGGGCGTTGCGCAGGTACACCACGTGCAAATTGCTTGGGTTGGCTTGGGCGTTATCCAGCTTGTAGATCAGGTTACGCGCCAACTCGGTCCGCTCCGGGCTGCCGGCACGAATCACGATCGCGTTGGAGCGCGGGTCGCCCACCACCGTGATTTTCTGCGTCGGATCGCTGCCCGGCTGCTCCAGCAGTTGCGAGACCATCTCGGCGATATCCACGGCGATCCCGTTTTGAACCTGCACCACGTCGGTGTCGATGGCGCTCGGGGTATCGATACCGTCGATAAGCTGCGCCACCCGCGCCAGGTTCTCGGCGTAGTCGGTGACAACGATGGTGTTGTTGCCCGGATAGGCGTTGATCGGGTTGTTCGGCGAAACGATCGGGCGCAGCACCGGGATCAGATTCACCGCGTTTTCGTATTGCAGGCGGAAGGTGCGCGTGAGCATGCCGCTGCCGCCCGGCTTGTCGGCACTGTAGATCGGCCCGCCGAGCAGCTTGGCATCGGCCTCGGGCACCACGTGCGCGATACCTCCCACATCCACCACGCTGAAGCCCTGCATGCGCAATGCCGCCAGCAGCATGTCGTAGGCCTGATGCGCCGGCACCTGCCCTTCGGAAACCAGCGTGAGGGAGCCCTTGACACGCGGGTCGACCAGGAACTGCTGCCCCGTCGCACGGGACAACGCCCGCACCACGGCTTGAATGTCGGCTTCGACGAAATTCAGCGTGACCGGTTGATCGCCCAAGGGTTTGTTCGGCGCCACGCCGCTGTGACCGGCACCGCCGCCACGTGCGGGGTGGGTAACCTTGTGCAAGGGCCGCGACTGCCGTTCGATTTGCACTTGCGCACGCTGCCGGTCTACCAAGGCATCGCCGCTGCGCTGGGTGGTGGCCAGGGGCAGGCCGAGCTCACTGTCCTGGGGTAAATCCGCCGTGGGCTGCGCGCTGCACGCCCCCAGTGCGAGCAACAGAAACGGCGCAGCCGTGCGTACATAATGGGAACCTGACCACTTCATGATGCTTCCTTAGCGCCGTGCATCCGATCCATACGGACGGTTCCTGTGAGAGTGCCTGCCGTGTTGTCGGCCGAGGCTTCGCCGGCGCGTTGCAAACGGGCCTCCACCACGTCCAGCGAAAATTGCCTTGGGTCACTCAATAACCAGCCGAGCACCGCATCGGCGGGGGCCGCGTCCAGTGTCAGTTGCCAGGACAGATCCTGGGCCTGCAACCGGTAGTGTCCCGCCAGGCCGGCGGCGTCGAGAGATTGCCGCAATGAGTGCTCAAGGTCCAGCCCGACAGGCGTGGTGACCTCGCGAAGCAACAGCGCCAGTGCCTGGCTCTGGGCGCGCAGCTTCGGGGTTTCGACTTGCCAATAGTCAATGTTCTTAAGCGCTGGCTGGATCAGCGACAGCCAGACCAACAGGCCGGCGAGAAAAACCGCCGCACCGCTGAGCATGGTTTTTTCCCGCGGAGCCAACGCTTTCCAGCGTCCGTTGAAGGCCATCAGCCGCGGATTATTCATCGTCGTTTTCCACGCTGGAATCACCCTCTCCCGACGCGGGTTCGGCCATCGCACTCAGCGTCCAGATGCGCTCGTTGCGGTGGGCGGAAAGTCCCGCCTGGCTCAGCGCAGCCTGTACAGCGCCGTCGGCAGCGGGAGTGGCTTCGGCGGTCATCTGCAGCTGCAACTGGCGCTCGCTGAAGGTCAGCTGCTGGACGCTGCCAGCCATGAACGGCAGCGCCATGGCGGCTTGCTGCACCAGGTAAGCAAAGTCGTGATTGAGCTGCGCGGGCCCGCCCCCTTGCCGGATCGCCAACTGCTGGCGAGCCTGTTGCAGAGGGTTGAGAATCACCGGCAACTCGGGAAATGCGTGCTTCACGCGCTGGCTCATCTGCTGCTTGAGCTGCTGCCCTTGCGCAACTTCGCGGGCGGCGTAAAGGTTGAGCCCGGCCACCCAGACACCCACGGCCAACGCACAACAGCCCAACGCCCGCCCCCAACCGGCCGCCGGTGCAGTGCGCCGGCCGACCCCGGCGTGCAATCCCCAGCCAGGGGCAGCGCCGTTCCAGCACTGGTGGTCCACGGGCCACAGCACACTTTCGCCGGTGGCGGCGAGCGCTTCCAGGCGGTCCTCAACCAACGGTTCCACCGCCCCATGGGCGAGGCTGAAACGCAGCAGCAACTGGCCCTCTACCACACACCCATTGACCTGCCCGGCCGCTGGCACGGCTAAGCGGTAAGGCGCCGGATACAGGCCGCCCAGCTTCAATCCGTGCAGGCCAAGCAACTGACCGAGGCGATCCAGTACAGCCTTGGGCAGCCAGCTCAGGTGCACCTGTCCATCGGTATCGCGAGCGCTGTGCGCCACATGCATCTGCTCGCTGGGCCCCAGGATCAACGCCTGCGCAGCGCAGGTAACCGCCGCATCGATACGGGACGCTGACAGCGGCGGTAGCTCGATGCGAGTAAGTACCGTGTCCATGGGGTGAAGGAAACACTCGACGGCCTGAGACTTGACCCGTTGTCCCAGCTGGCCAAGGGTGCTGATGCCGGTATGGCTGACGTGCCCCTTGCGGTCCAGTTGCGCGAACTCAAGCTCGGTGTCCGACGTCAAGGACTCCAGCGGCGGCAAGGCAAGGCGCAGGCGCGTCATACGCCCAGCCTCGACCAGATCACCCTGGGCATTGCGTCTTCCGGACGATGCAGCAGCGCAGCCAGGTGCACACGGCGCTGATTGCGGCGGGCCTGCCCCTGGAGCAGGAACCACTCACTGGTGATCCCGACGTTGAGGTGATCCACGTTCAAGTTGGGCAATCGCGCACGGTTAACGAAGTCACCGCGGTTGATAAACCACTGGCCGCGATCGCGCTCGGCGACCAACGCCTTGGCCTGCGCCCAGGACAAACCCGGCACCACCGCGGCCAGCACCTCAGCGCTGGCCGTATTGCCGTTGACCCAGGTGTTGACCGGAAGAATGCTGACGTAACGCTCGAGCCGCGCCAGGACCCGCTCATTGAGGCCTTCGATACCGCGTAATTGATCAAGACTGCGCAGCATCGGCTGGGTGGCGGGTAATGGCGGGGGTGGCTGCCCCACTGTTGAGGCAACCGGCCTATGTGGGTAGGCTGCAATCACGCGTTGGCTGATGCGCTGCGCCAGGCGGGCCTCGACACCGATCATCTCGCACAACCGCTCAAAGCTGCGCATCTGCCCGAGATCAACAGACTCTTGGGCGATTAAATTGCGCAGGTTGAACTTGCCTTGCAGGTCCTCAAGGCGGCCTTCGAATTCGCCGTCCTGAGCGGTGTTGATCGGCCGGGCCCATGGCTGGTCAAGCCGCGTCAGCACATCCTGCTCGCGGGCGTCCCGGAGCAATCGCCGGCTGACTTCCAGGCCGCCCAGCAGTGATGCACTGCCCTGCACTCGCGCCTGCTCGGCCTCAAGCGAACGGGTAAAAACGCTCTGGCGGGTGAGCATGCCGGCGGCGAACACAGCGACCACCGCCGCGATCAGCATCGCGCTGATAATCGCCATGCCGCGCTGTTTCGCCCCGGTGGGCGAGTGTGATTTCATGGCCGCGCTTAGAGCTGCCAGGATCCGATATCGGCATTCACACCGTCGCCATCAGGCTGTCCGTCGGCACCGAGGGAGAAGATGTCGACTTCGCCGTTCGCGCCGGGATTCAAGTAATGGTAAGGACGGCCCCAGGGGTCGTTGGGCAGGCGCTCCAGGTAAGAACGCCAGTTGGTATTTTTTGCATCTGCCGGGCGCTCGACCAGTACCTTGAGGCCCTGGTTCATGTTGGGATAGGTGCCGTGGTCGAGGCGATAAAGCTTGAGCGCCTGCATCAGGCCGGCGACGTCCTGCTTGGCCGCAATCGCCCTGGCCTGGTCCGGACGGTCCAGCACTTTAGGCACGACAATCGCCGCCAGAATGCCGAGGATGACCACCACCACCATGATCTCGATCAGCGTGAACCCTTGCTGAGCGTGGCGGGCGCGAGGCCCATATTTGATGCGCGCGAAATCCATATCCACCATCCTTGGCTCGATCCTAATTCGGCGCGCAGTGTAACAAAACTAACTATCTGGATAGCAAAAATAATTGGCCGCTGCCCGCGGCTCCCTGAGTGCTACTCTACGGCGTGTTTTTACGCCAAGAGTGACCCATGGAGCTGTCGCGCAAGGAGCAGGGTTTTACATTGATCGAGGTGCTCGTGGCCTTGGCGATCATTGCCGTGGCGATGGCGGCGGCGGTCCGCGTTGCAGGCTTGATGACCCAGAGCAATGGGTTGCTGCGCGACCGCTCGATGGCGCTGCTGTCGGCCCAGGGCAGGCTCGCCGAACTGCGCCTGGAGGGACGCCTGCCCAGGGGACACAAAGCGTTTGACTGTGATCAGGGCCGCTTGCTGTTGCGTTGCGAACAGAGCATCGCACCGAGCGCCGATGGACGCCTGATGCGCGTCACCCTGCTGGTGTCGGAGCGCAAGCGCGAGGCGCCGCCGCTGGCGCGGGTGGAAACGCTGCTCAACCCGCCGAAGGCAACGCCCCAATGAGCGTTCAGGGTCGGGTCAAGCGCGGTAGCACCACCGAGTCCGGCAGCGTGCTGACCTTGATGCGGGTGTGCTGCGTGCCCCGCTCAATCACTACTGCATCGCCCTCGATCGCCGCCAGGCGCACACCCTGGGCCAATGACTCGCCCACCCGAAAACTGCGCGGCGGCCCCTCGTTCAGGCTCAGGATCGCCACCGCCCCGCGCGCGCCGGCCATCAGGCCGGAGACCTTGATGTCCACCACCGCCGGCTGGTTGGAAAACCACTGCAACGCAGGGGTATCCGGGCGAGCGGCCAAAACCGGCGGCTCGACCGGCGGCACCTGGGACTCGGCCGATGTCAGCAACACGGAGGACCAGACCAGCACCCCCGCGAGCGCCGTGGCCAATGCCACTGCCTGCACCACTCGCGGCGCGGTCAAACGAAAAATAGCGACCAAGACAAAACCTCCTTGTTGTCCTGCCGGGCAGTCTACAGGAGAGACCCACGACGAAGGAGCGTTGTGTCATGACCAAGGCCAATCAACAAGGCTTCACCCTGATCGAATTAATGGTGGTGCTGGTGATCATCGGCATCGCCTCGGCGGCGATCAGCCTGAGCATCAAACCCGACCCGTTGCAATTGCTGCGCAAGGACGCCAACCGCGTGGTCCAGATGCTGCAGATCGCCCAGGCCGAAGCCCGGGCCGACGGCCGCCCCATCACGTGGCGGGCCGACACTAAAGGGTTTCGCTTCAGTCGGCGCCACGAGTCTGGCCAGGGCTGGGATCACTTCATGAGCGACCCGCAACTGCGTCCCCGTGCCTGGGAAACCCCCTCGATGAGCGTGCGGGTAACCCCCAGGCAATCGGTGGTGCTGAATGCCGAATGGTTTGCCTCGCCCTTGCAACTGCAGCTTTCGGATGGCCAGCACCGCCTCGACATTCAACGCACGGCGACCGGCCAGATACGCGTGGCAAATGCACCATGAAAACTCACCAGCGCGGCTTTACCCTCATCGAAGTCATGGTGGCGATCATGCTGATGGCCATTGTCAGCCTGATTGCCTGGCGCGGCCTCGACAGCGTGAGCCGTGCCGACAGCCATCTGCAGGCCAGCACTGAACAAACCGAAGCGTTGTTGCGCACACTCAACCAGCTGGACCGCGACCTGGCCCTGCGCGCCAGCGTTGAACTGAGAACGCCAGCCTTGAACGATGACGAACAGCCCGACGGTCTCGCCGCAATCAGCGTTCGCAGCTCCGACCAGCATGATTTTCAACTGAACGTGATTCGTAACGCAGCCCTTCCCGAAAACGGTCTGCAACGGGTGCGCTGGTGGCTGGAGGGTGACACGCTGTACCGCGCCACATCCGCAGCCAGTGATCGATACCCGTTACCTGCGCCCAAAAAAGCAGTGGCCGTCTTATCCGGTGTCAGCGACCTGCAAGTGCGCATCTGGGAACCGGGCCAAGGCTGGCGTCAGCTGGCCGGCAACCGTAAAGCCGATCCCATCGGCCTGGAAATCAGCCTGACCCGCCAGACACCACAGGGGGAAGAACGTTATCGGCAAGTGGTGGGGCCGCTGCAATAAGCGAGTCAGCGACGACCAAGGTATCCACACGCCCTGGAGCGGGCAAAGCACTGAGCTCTCCGACTAAAGCGAGTGAAAGATGTATTCAGTCTGTGCACGAAGATCCAGTTCAACACCTGCCCCCTGCAGACGAGTGTGAAGGTCTGCATCATCGACGCGGACTTTCCAGGACACATTGGCCGGTACGTCGCCTCCCGCGCGAACGAGACTGATGGCCTGCTGCAATTGCGCACGGTCGGCTAAGTAAACAGCCAGCGCGTTGCCTTTCCAAGCGGCAACACTTATCCCCAGCGCCGCGCAGACTGAAACTTTTGCCTTGGCATCGTCGCGGTCAGCCTGCCGGGAGCGTTGAATCTGATCCTCCAGGACAGGATCAACTACACGGTCAGACCATAGTACCTCTCCCGACTCCCAGACTTCCGGCGGGCAGACCTTTTCTTCGGGGCGCAGGGTTAGAAATGGATTGATTTCCATCGGATAGATTCGACACACCAGCGGTCGATCTTCATAGATCGTGCAGCGATTATCCTCCCCTAGACTTGGACACTGGGTCAGTGCGTTACCCGCAAAAATGGCAATGACCTGAATACGTGCCTCTCCACTGGCCACATCGACCGCGCGTTGCACGCTGTGGTTGTAGTGCCCTGGCAACGGGAAGACTGATGTGTCGAAAGCTTCGAGTATGACTGCGACGTTACCACCGCGATTTAACCATTCCTCGGCCTCTTGAAGCGTCAGAGGGATAAGACGTTCTTTACAGCAAGTTCCACACCCATTGCAGGTAAACCGCGTGACGTTGTTTTTCATGGGCGTCACTGATTGGCTTATAGGTGTCATGATCAATCCTGTTTCTCGCTTCCAAACTTCCAGTAGAGGCGATGGTTAAAGAAACCAATGATATAGGCTGTATACCTGGCTTCAATCAGGCACTGAATCCCTACCTGGTATACTTGAACACCCCTTCCCATGACAGGTCGCCACCGCTTGCCAGATCGCTCGGCATCATCCGTGGCGACGCCGTATCACCCGGACTCCGGGCCTCTACGACTCGCACGTAGATGCCCGAAATCCGGTCCAAGGCTTAAACCAATTCGGCTAAAGAGGCCGGATTGAAGCCCTTCAGATCTGCGTAATCGCCTTTTTCCACTTTGGCGACCCAATCCTTGTCACTCAGCAGAACACGCCCTACTGCGATCAGATCAAACTCTTCGCGCTCCATTCGCTCGACAAGCCGATCCAGGCTCGCAGGGGTCGATCCCTTGCCGGCGAATGCGTGAGTAACATCATTATCCAGCCCGACCGAACCGACGCTGATGGTCGTGGCGCCAGTGACTTTCTTCACCCAGCCCGCGCAGTTCAGCCCGTTCTCACCATCAATTTCGGGGAACTCAGGGTCCCAGAAGCGTCGCTGCGAGCAATGCAGAACATCCACACCCGCTTCAACCAGCGGCAGCAGCCAGTCTTCCATCAGTGCAGGCGTCTCGGCGAGGCGCACCCCGAAGTCCTGCTGCTTCCATTGACTGACGCGCATGATGATGGGGAATTCGGGCCCGACCGCATGACGCACAGCAGACACGATCTCAGCGGCAAAACGGGAGCGCTCTTTGATCGTCGGTCCGCCATAACGATCGGTGCGCAGATTGGTGCCGGCCCAGAAGAACTGATCGATCAAATAACCATGCGCCCCATGGATCTCAACGGTGTCGAAACCCAGGCGCCTGGCATCCGCCGCCGCCTGGGCGAACGCAGCAACTGCGTCTGCAATATCCTCCTCGCTCATCGCCACACCGCGAGGGACGTTTGGCGAATCGAGGCCAGACGGGCTTTCAACCGGCGCATCAGGCTCCCAGCCGCTGACGTCACGCACTGCGCCGGTGTGCCAGAGTTGCGGCCCCATACGGCCCCCGGCAGCGTGAACAGAATCGATCACGTTCTTCCATCCGGCCAGCGCTGCTTCACCGTGAAAAAAAGGAATACCGGGACCGTTACGTGAAGCGGGACGATTAATGACGGTGCCTTCTGACAAAATCAATCCGACCCGACCCTCAGCCCGCCGCCGGTAGTAGGCAGCGCTACCTTCACCAGGGATGCCCTCTGGGGAAAATTGCCTGGTCATCGGCGACATGACAATCCGGTTTTTCAGTTCAAGCGAGCGGATGGAAAGAGGACGAAATAAAACGCTGGTATCTGGGTTTGACATTGGATGGACTCCATTTGCTTTTGGAAACCATATAAGTATATTTTGTAAACTAAATGTCAATTAGGCACCTAGAATCGCCTAGGTATACATGAGGAAACTTCGATGCTGGAATTAAAGCCGCAATGTTTTTCGTCGGAGTGCCCAAGCCGGGCGCTGTTCGACCAAATCGCAGACAAGTGGTCGATGATGGTTCTGGCGGTACTTGATGACGGGCCGCATCGCTTTAACGCCATCAAGCGTCGCCTCGAGGGCGTCACTCAGAAGGCCCTGACACAGTGCCTGCGGCGACTGGAACGAAATGGTCTTGTCTCGCGCCAGGTCATCTCGTTTTCGCCCGTGGCAGTCCAGTATGAGATCACCCAACTGGGTCGAACACTGCAGCAGCCATTTCGCGAATTGCATAAATGGACGCTCGACAAATTGCCTGAGGTTGAAACGGCCCGGTTGAAGTTTGACGAGGCCGCGCAGGTAAGCCTGGCGGAGTGAATGCCTTCGCAGGTTTGCCCGCGGTATCCCTGAACCTACCAACGCTACTTTAAGTGCCTAATTGACTCCAGGTTTATCGCGTATACCTTGTAAGGGTCGCCCAAGATGGCCGCATTTCGATGCCTTATTGCGACCTTTGATCAACGCCTCTCTGCGACTCTCGACGATTGGCCAAGCGCCTTCGATATCGACGCGGCAGCGCTGATCCCAACGGCCTGACCTGTTTTGGAAAGCCCAATATGACGAGGACTAAAATGCGCGAAAATCTTCAGTTTTACATCGATGGCTCGTGGGTGGAGCCCGCTGGCAATATCGTAATGGATGTCATTAATCCGGCTGACGAAACGGTTGCCGGCCAGGTTGCGCTCGGCGGCCCCCTCGATGTCGATAAAGCGGTCGCGGCGGCAAGAGCCGCCTTCCAGACGTTCTCGCAAATATCGGTTGAGGAGCGTCTTGCACTCTTTGATCGAATCATCGCGGCCTACCAGTTGCGCGCACAGGATCTTGCGACAGCAGTGTCCGACGAAATGGGCGCACCGCTATGGCTTGCCGAGCAATTGCAAGTCACGGCCGGCCTGGCCCACATTCAAATCGCTCGCGCCGCGTTAGCCAAATACAGTTTCGAACACGAGATGGGCACCACTGAGATCGTACGCGAGCCGATTGGCGTTTGTGCGTTGATCACGCCATGGAATTGGCCGCTCAACCAGTTGACCTGCAAGGTGGCCGCAGCGTTGGCGACAGGCTGCACGATGGTGGTGAAGCCTTCTGAAGTGTCGCCCTTCTCGGCGACGATCTTTACCGAAATCATGCATGATGCCGGTGTACCAGCCGGTGTTTTTAATCTGGTACATGGAGACGGCAAAGGTGTTGGCGACGCACTGACGGGCCATCCTGAAGTCGATCTCGTCTCGTTTACTGGATCCACCCCCGCCGGCATCCAGGTAGCACGCAATGCTGCACTGACGGTGAAACGCGTACACCAGGAACTGGGTGGAAAGTCGCCGAACATTCTTTTGCCGAGTGCCGATTTTCCGTCAGCCGTGGCGGCAGGCGTGGCTCAAATGATGCTCAACAGCGGTCAATCATGTAATGCGCCGTCACGGATGCTTGTTCCATTTACACGAATGGATGAGGTAGCCAATCTCGCGCGCACGGCGGCAGCGCAGTGGGTTGTCGGACACCCGGCAAGTAACGCGAAAATGGGTCCGGTCGCCTCCGAGGCACAGTGGCGCAAGATCCAGAACCTGATCCAGGTCGGCATCGAAGAAGGTGCAACGCTGATAACAGGTGGTCTCGGCCGACCCGAAGGGCTCGACACCGGTTTCTATGTGCAGCCGACCGTCTTCTCCAACGTGACGAATGACATGACTATCGCCCGCGAGGAGATCTTCGGCCCGGTGCTTGTCATCATCGGTTATGCCGATGAAGCCGACGCCGTGGCGATCGCCAATGACACCGTATTCGGCCTTGCCGCTTATGTTCAAGGCGAACATGCAGCCGCCGAGGCAGTGGCGCGTAAACTTCGGGCCGGACAAGTCACGCTCAATTATGCCGACATGGATTTGGCGGCCCCGTTCGGGGGATACAAGCAGTCGGGTAACGGTCGTGAATGGGGAGAAGTTGCGTTCGGCGATTTTCTCGAAACCAAAGCGATCGTCGGCTTTCGCCGGGCGGTGTGACATGCCTGCTGCCGGCCATGCGGCCATGCGGCCATGCGGCCATGCGGCCATGGGCAGAGTAACCGTCAAACACCAACCAACCATGCCAGGACATTCGGTTACGCTTTATAAATCGGCACCTATGGCTTAGATGACGTAGCGGTATGATCACGTACCGCTACTCACCGTTATTGAGCACGGGGCAGACTTATCAGATGCCCAGGCGCGACTGCGGAAAAGATACCCCTACCATCGGGGTTACTCACTCATATCGTTTCAGTACCCGAACTATCTTGGCTCTCAGGCCATGTTGACATCGCGACATCAATGAGGCCGCCAAGTACCTGGTTAGTCGCCCCGACTGAAGGCAGATTTACCACAGCCTGCAGTATTCCGAAGTAATACCAAGCCAGTAGATCCAAATCGACATGCTGCCCTATCTCACCCTCCAACCGGCCATGAGTCAAAATATCCACAAAAATCTGTCGCTGCTGACAAGCCGCAAAATTCGCGGTTTTCTTTCCTGTGGCAGTGAGGTCTTCTTGCTCAGCGTTACTGCGAGATATCAGGCAACCAGGCGGACGCTCCACGCCAAATTCCTTCGGAAGAAACTCTCGTAGCAGCGCGTCTATGCTCGCCCTGGAGGTCTGTGCCCGGGTCGATCTCATTCGCGTTAATACACGGTCGGTATATAGCTGAAGCGTCTCGTTGAAGAGCCCATCCTTATCATGGAACCGCTGGTACAGGCTTGATCGAGACAACCCCGTTGCCTCAGTCAGATCGCTGACCGATGCGTTTGCGTACCCATGCCGCCAGAAAACAGCCGTCGCCGCCTTCAGGACTGCACTTTCGTCATATTGCGGTTTACCGCTCATAAATCCTCCGTTGACAACATGGAACGATCAGACCAGGATACTTGGACTGATCGTTCCACCATATAGGAAGATTTCATCATGCTCAATCAATCGACCAAACGGACGCAATCACTGAACATCGCCGTTGCTGGCGCGACAGGCCGCGTAGGCAGGCGATTGATCAGTCAGTTAGCGCAAGACCCAGTCACCCTGCTGGCGCTCACACGGCAAAAATCATCCACCGCTTTTGCCCCAGGGGTGGTCGCTGCCGAGTTGGATTTTGATCAGCCGGCAACGCTCAGAAAAGCGCTTGCCGGTGTCGAGAAACTGTTCATTGCTCACGGCACTTCACCCCAACAAGTCGCCAACGAGATTGCCCTTATTGACGCTGCCGTAGAAATGGGCGTGCAGCACATCGTAAAGCTTTCGGTCATGGGACCTTCGACCCCTATCAATCCATTTGCCTGGCATTCATTGATAGAAGCCCACCTGGGTCAACAACCTATCGCTTCTACCGTATTGAGACCTACCACGTTCATGGACGTGCTCAAGCGTGCTGGCAACGCTGTTGCAACGGGCACTTGGGCCGGCGCCGCAGGCCATGGACGTGTGAACCTGATAGACACTCGAGATGTAGCGGACTCGGCGCGCATAGCATTACTGGAGGAGGTAGCAGAAGGCTCACAACGTGCGTATCACCTGACAGGGCCGCGAAACTGGACAATGCCGCAAGTTGCCGAGGAATTATCCAGTCTGTTAGGCCACACAGTCGCCTATACCCATCGGTCTCCAGCCGCACAGCATTCAGCGCTAGTTGCCGATGGACTCTCCCCGTTTGTAGCCGAGATTCTCGTGGGGCTTGATCGCATCTTCCATGATTCCATACTGACAGAACGAACCTTTACGGTTGAAGACCTCACGGGTACCCCACCCCGTTCGCTGTCCGCCTGGCTCCGTGAAAACCTTGAGGCCTTCAAGAAATAGGAACTACCGAGCATTAGAACTCGATAGCAGACGCACACCTTTTAAATCTCAAACTAGAGGTTGCTGTTCATGAGGGCATTCAAACATCCGGAAGCCAGGGAGTTCATCCTTGAGCGTGTTCTCTATGCGTTAAGCATCAGTCAGCACAGAAAAACTCGCTGATCTTCCAAGGTGGAAGATGGGAGTAACCTCATCTTTTCAAAGCCGCTTCGCCTTCGCCAGCTCAGCGATCAGAAAATCCCTGAACGCCGAAACCGCCGCCGGTAGATTGCGCCCAGCCATGCTTTGCAGTTCGATGCGCCGCGCCTGCATGCCTTCATCAAGGATCGGCAAGCATTGCAACTGCTTGTCCGCCACCTGTTGGTGCAAGGTCATTTCGCTGGCCAGGCTGATGCCTCCCTCTTCACGGACGAAACTGTAGAGCGCGGCAACGTAATTGGTGGTCAATACCGGGTCGAACAACAACCCCTGGACGCCGCAACAGATGTCGAAGAGTTGCCGTATCGTAGTGTCGGCCTTGGGTAACGCAATGGGCCAGGGTTGCAACTCGGCGAGGTTGACAGACTCCCGCCCGGCCAAGGGATGGGCATTGGAGACCACGGCAAAAATCGCCCCGCTCAGGACATGCTCGACCTTGATTTCCTTTTGCGGCGTCAGGCTGAACGTCATCGCCAGGTCGGCTTCACCGGAGCGAACCTTCTCGGTCGCTTCAGCGGGCGCACAGACCTCCAACGTAAAATGAATGCCCTGATACTCACGCCTGAACGCGCTGATGCTCCTGGGCATGTATTCCAAGGCAAATCCTTCCGAACAGGCAACATGCACATGACCGCGCTGCAAGCCATGCAACTCGGTAATTTCCAGCACCACCTGCTCGGCCTCAAGCTGCGACTTGCGCGCATAAGCCGCCAGTCGCGCCCCCGCCTCGCTGAGCACCATGCCGCGGGCACGACGCTCAAACAGGCTGGCATCCAGGGCCAACTCAAGCTTGGAAATTTGTCGACTCACCGCTGATGCCGCCACATTCAGCCGCATTGAGGCCTCGCTGATTGATCCGCATCGCGCGACCTCAAGAAAATAGCGCAGTGCCGTGGACTGCACGCCATACAGCTGCATCGGAGCCTCCAAGGATTGCCTTTTCGGCAAAGGAAGTATCGAAATATTGTGCTTGTGGCATTGATAGCCCTTCCCTACATTCGTGTCCAGACCAAAAAAAACAGCGCCCGACCTTTTCCTCCTCCTTCTACGCATTTGCGATTCGCTGCCCTTTGATTCAACCACTCTCGCCAACGGAGACGACGGCATGGGCATCAAAGGTTTCGCCTGCAGTATCGCGCTGATGGGCCTTATCAGCAGCTTTCCGGCACATGCCGGCAAAGCCAACGACACCCTGGTTTACGCTTCCGACAGCGAGCCTGAAAACATCAGCCCCTATCACAACGATTTACGCGAAGGCGTGATTCTCGGCCGGCTGATCTGGGACAACCTGATCTACCGCGATCCCAAAAGCGGCGAATACAAACCCATGCTGGCCACCAGCTGGAAGCAGGTCGACGACACCACCCTCGACTTTGAGCTGCGCAAGGGCGTCAAATTTCACAACGGCGACGCCTTCACCGCCGACGACGTGGTGTTCACCCTCAACTACGTGGTGTCGCCCGAAGCGAAAGTCGTTACCGTGCAAAACGTAGACTGGATCAAGGGCGCCGAAAAAACCGGTGACTACAGCGTCCGCTTGTATTTGAAGAAGCCTTTCCCGCCGGCACTGGAATACCTGTCCAACGCCGTTCCGATGTTTCCCAAGCAGTACTTCGAGAAGGTCGGCCTGGCCGAATTCAGTCGCAAGCCCATTGGCACCGGGCCGTATAAAGCCGTGTCGGTGGTGGCCGGCGAAGGCGTGACCATGGAGATCAACAAGGACTACTTCCCGGACAGCCCACAAGGCAAGCCCCATATCAGTCACCTCAAGTTCCGCGTGATCCCGGATGCAGAAACCCGTCTGGCCGAGTTGATGACCGACGGTGTCGACTGGACCTGGCGTGTGACCTCGGATCAGGCGGTCGACCTCAAGGGTATGCCGAACCTGACCGTGACCAGTGGCGAAACCATGCGCATCGGTTTCCTGATTCTTGATGCACGGGGCACCTCCACTGAAAACTCACCGATGAAGAACCTCAAGGTGCGCCAGGCCATCAACCATGCGATCAACCGCAATGCGCTGGCCACGCAATTGGTGGGGGGCGAAGCCAAGCCCTTGCAGGTTGCCTGTTATCCCGGCCAGTTCGGTTGCGATACCACTGCGGCCACGGTCTACGACTATGACCCCGCCAAGGCCAAGGCGCTGCTCGCCGAAGCCGGTTACCCAAATGGCTTCGAGACAGAAATCTTCGCTTATCGCGACCGTGATTACGTCGAAGCCATCATCGGCAACCTGCGCGCAGTGGGCATCAACGCCAAGCTGCGCTACTTGAAGTACGCCGCCCTGCGCGATCAGCAACGTGGCGGCAAGGTGCCCATGTCGTTTCAGGCCTGGGGCTCGTTCTCGATCCTCGACACCTCGGCGTCGGCCGGTACCTGGTTCAAGGGCAATCCGGACGACAATATCAAGGACCCACAAGTCCAGGGCTGGTTGCAGACCGCCGACAATGCCCTCGACCCGCAAGTGCGCAAGGACAACTACCGCAAGGCCTTGCAGCGCATCAGCGAGCAGGCCTACTGGGCGCCGCTGTTCAACTACTCGATGAACTACGCCTACACCTCGGAACTCGCGTTCACACCGTACCCGGATGAGCTGCCGCGTTTCGTCGAGTCCACGTGGAAGTAATACGTAACCGGGCGCACGGACTCTCGTGCGCCACGGACACGTCCTCACACTTGTCATTCATTGGATATGAGGAAACTTGCCATGCTTGGATTCCTTCTGCGCCGCCTGGGCATCGCCATTTGCGTTGCCATTACCGTGTCGGTGATCAGCTTTTCTCTTTTGCACCTGTCCGGCGACCTCGCCACTGCCATTGGCGGACCGGAAGCCACCAGCGAACAGATCGAACAGATTCGCATGCAGTACGGCTTGAACAAACCGCTGCCGACCCAGTACTTCAACTGGCTGGGCGATTTGCTGCGGCTGGACCTGGGCAACTCGTTTTTCTTTCAGGAATCGGTCTACAACCTCGTCGCCAGCCGCTTGCCGATTACCCTGGGGCTGGGTGCCATGGCGCTGGGGATCGCCTTGCTGGTGGCCATTCCACTGGGCGTGCTGGCCGCGGTCAAACGCGACACCTGGGTTGACCGGCTGGCCTTGAGCATCGCGGTGCTGGGTCAGGCGATGCCAAGTTTCTGGTTTGCGCTGATGCTGATCGTGGTGTTCGCGGTGACGCTCAAGTGGCTGCCGGTGTCCGGCAATGCGACCCTGCTGCACTTCGTCATGCCGGCCATTGCCCTGGGCTACTACGCGACGCCGGCAATCATGCGCCTGACCCGCGCCGGCATGCTTGATGTGCTCAGTTCCGATTACATCCGCACCGCCCGCGCCAAGGGCCTGCGCCCTGCCCGCGTGCTGTTGAAGCATGCGCTGCGCAACGCGCTGATTCCGGTCGTCGCGCTGGCGGCGGTGGAGTTCGGCTTCATGCTCGGCGGCTCGGTGGTGATCGAAACCGTATTCTCCCTGCAAGGCATCGGGCAACTTGCCTGGGACGCCATCGCCCGTGACGACTTTCCGGTGGTACAGGCCGTGGTCCTGTTGATTGCGGTGATCTACATCATCCTCACGTTGCTGGCCGATGTGCTCAACGCACTGCTCGACCCGCGTATTCGCGTGCGCTAGGAGGCCTACATGAGCACCCCCACTACCCTCGCGATCAATGACTACCTGCCACCACCGAGCAGCCTGAGCCGAGTGCTTGGCAAGAGCTTGCGGCATCGGGGTTTCGCCATCGGCGCGGTGTTGTTGCTGATTATCTTCGTAGGTGCACTGTTCGCGCCGTGGCTGGCACCTTACGACCCTTATGCGCAAGACGTGATGCTGCGCATGAAACCACCGGTATGGATGGCCAACGGCACCTGGGAATACGTGCTCGGCACCGACAAGCTGGGCCGTGACTACCTGTCGAGGCTGCTCTACGGCGCACGTATTTCGCTGTTCATCGGCATTGCAGCGGCGCTGATTTCCGGCTTTATCGGCACGCTCATGGGGCTGTTGGCGGGCTACTACGGCGGCAAGGTCGATGGGTTTATCAGCTACCTGATCACCACCCGGCTGGCGATGCCGGTGGTGATGGTCGCGCTGGCCTCGGCCTCGCTGATGGGCGGCTCACTGAAAGTGGTGATCGTGCTGCTCGGCTGCCTGTTATGGGATCGCTTCGCGGTGGTGGTCAGGGCCTCGGTGCAACAGATTCGCGATGCTGAATATGTGGCGTCGGCCCAGGCGCTCGGCTGCTCGACCCTGCGCATTCTGGTCAGTGAAATCCTGCCCAATCTGGTCGGCGCACTGATCGTTGTCGCGACGCTGGAAATGGCCCACGCGATCCTGCTGGAGTCGGCCCTCTCGTTCCTCGGGGTTGGCGTGCAGCCACCGACGCCGTCCTGGGGCCTGATGATCGCGGAAGGCAAGCCCTACATGTTCTTTTCCCCGTGGGTCATCGCCATTCCCGGCGTCGCCCTGATGATTCTGGTGCTGGGCATCAACCTCGTCGGCGATGGCCTGCGCGATCTGATCCTGCCCGACGGCCGTAACTGATAGACCGCCGTAACTGATAGAGGGAACCGAACATGGCACTACTCCATGTGGAAAACCTGCGCGTGGACATCCCCATGGGCAACAGCCCGACGCCGGATGACATGCTGCATGCCGTACGCGGCCTGAATTTTGAAGTCGAGCGCGGTGAAATGCTGTGCATCGTCGGGGAATCCGGCTGCGGCAAATCCCTGACCTCGCTGGCGTTGATGGACCTGTTGCCACGCAAGGCCAAACGCACCGCGTCCCGGCTGACGCTGGACGGCATCGACATGCTCGGCCAGAGCGAGCGGCGCATGTGCGACCTGCGCGGCAACCGCCTGGCGATGATCTTCCAGGAGCCGATGACCTCGCTGAACCCGGCCTACAGCATTGGCGATCAACTCAGCGAGGTACTGACCCAGCATCGCAAGGTCTCACGCAAGGAGGCCCTGGGGCGCGCCGCGCAGATGCTGGAGAAGGTCGGGATCAGCAATGCCACCGAGCGCCTGCGCCAGTATCCGCATCAACTTTCCGGCGGGCTGCGCCAGCGGGTGATCATCGCCATGGCCTTGATGTGCGAACCGGACCTGATCATCGCTGATGAGCCCACCACGGCCCTGGACGTGACCATTCAAGCGCAGATCCTGCGCTTGATCCGCGACATCCAGAAAGAACTCGGCCTGGCGGTGATCTTCATCACCCACGACCTTGGGCTGGTGGCACGGATCGCCGACCGGGTCGCCGTGATGTATGCCGGGGAAATCGTCGAAACCGCCCCTGCCCTGCAACTGTTCGAGAACCCGCAGCATCCGTACACCCGGGGGCTGCTGGCGAGTATTCCAATCCCTGGCCGGACCAAACCGGGTGAGGCGCTGGGTTCGATTCCAGGCCTGGTGCCGAGCCTGGTCGGCGAACAGCAAGGGTGTGCGTTCCGCAATCGTTGCGGTCAGGCGATCCCGGCCTGCGCGCAACACATCCCCGAAGTCGAACAGGACGGGCACATGGCGCGCTGCCTGTTCGCCGCCCCGGCCCCGGCACCGATTCGCCTTCAGGAGCGTGCAAGGTCATGAAAAAAGACATCGCTTTGGAGCTGTGTGACATCCGCCGTGAGTTTCGGATCAACCAGGGCTTTTTCAAACCCGCCGCCACCCTGAAGGCCGTGGATGGTGTTTCCCTGCGCCTGATGCGTGGCGAGACCCTCGGTCTGGTGGGCGAGTCCGGTTGCGGCAAAAGTACCCTGGCCAAGATGCTGCTCGGCCTGTTGCCGCCCACCAGCGGCGACGTGTTGGTCAATGGCAAACACCTGGCGACGACTGATCGCAAGGAAATGTCGCGGCATATCCAGCCGATTTTCCAGGACCCATATTCCTCGCTGAATCCACGCAAGACCCTGCGCGAAATCGTTACCCTGCCGCTGATCGTGCATGACATCGGCAGTACCGCCGAGCGACGCAGGAAGACCGAAGCGATGCTTGATGTGGTCGGCCTGCCCAAGCGGGTGATCGACAGCTACCCGAGCCAGCTGTCCGGCGGGCAACGCCAGCGGGTGGCGATTGCCCGGGCGCTGATCATGCGCCCTGACGTGTTGATCTGCGACGAGCCCACCTCAGCGCTGGATGTGTCGGTGCAGGCGCAGATTCTCAACCTGCTGCAGGACCTCAAGCGCGAATTCGGCCTGACCTATCTGCTGATCAGCCATAACCTGGCGGTCATCGAACACCTCGCCGACCGGGTCGCCGTGATGTACCTGGGGCGCATCGTCGAAGAACGCACGCGCGAATCGTTGTTCGCTCAACCCGGTCACCCTTATACCCGTGCCTTGCTGGATTCGGTGCTCACGCCCGATCCGCGCCTGGGCATTCCCGAGATCGGCCTGCACGGCACCTTCCCCAACCCCATGTCACCGCCGCCCGGTTGCGCCTTCCACCCGCGCTGCCCGAGCTGCTTCGCCCCCTGCAAAACGGCCTACCCGGCCAATGGTCCGCTTATCGGCGGCAACGTGCGTTGCCACCTTCACGACACTTCTGCCCAAACACTGGAGCTTGTCCACTCATGAGTCGTTCACTGGCTATCAGCAACACCACAGCGCAATTCGACAATGGCGAATTCTTCAATCTGCTCCAACGCAGCGTCGCCCTGCACACCGAAAGCCAGGCAGCGGACAGCCAGCCCGAGCTGTATCGCTACCTCAATGAGTTCATCACCCCGCATGTCGAGGCAATGGGTTTCAGCGTCAAGATCTATGACAACCCGGTGGCCGAGCGCGGCCCCTTCATGATCGCCACGCGCATTGAACACCCGGACCTGCCGACCGTGCTCAGCTACGGCCACGGTGATGTGGTGCGCGGCTATGATGCGCAATGGCGCGAAGGCCTGTCGCCGTGGCACGTCATTGCCGAAGGCGATCGCTGGTACGGCCGCGGCACGGCGGATAACAAAGGCCAGCATCTGATCAACCTGACCGCCCTGGAACAAACGCTCAAGGCGCGCGATGGCCAGCTGGGTTTCAACGTCAAGCTGCTGCTGGAAATGGGCGAAGAAGAAGGCTCGCCGGGCTTGAACGCATTCTGTGCCGCCCACAGCAAAGAGCTTGCGGCGGATATCTTCATCGCCTCGGACGGCCCGCGCCTGGCGGCATCACGCCCGACGATTTTTCTCGGCTCGCGCGGGGTCTTCAACTTCGAGCTGGTGGTCAATTTACGTGAGGGCGCCCATCACTCCGGCAACTGGGGCGGGTTGCTGGCCAATCCCGGCATCATCCTGGCCAATGCCATCGCGAGCATGGTCGATGAACACGGTCGGGTGAAAGTGGCCGGCCTGATGCCCGAGACACTGCCGGAGCCGGTTCGGCAGGCGCTGGCCGATATTGCCGTGGGTGGCGGACCGGGCGATCCGCACATCGACGCCAATTGGGGTAACCCGCAGCTCTCGCTGAGCGAAAAGGTGTTCGGCTGGAACACCCTCGACGTCATCGCCTTCAAGACCGGCAACCCAGACGCCCCGGTGCATGCGATTCCCGGCAAGGCTAACGCCCACTGCCATATCCGCTTCGTGGTCGACAGCGACTACACGACCTTTATCCCGGCGGTACGTACCCACCTGGATGCGCATGGCTTCAGCAATGTCGAGGTCAAGCAAAGCCGCATCGATGTGATGCATGCCACTCGGCTGGACCCGCAGAGCCCTTGGGTCGATTGGGCGCTCGGCTCCCTGGCACAGACCACCGGCAAAAAACCTGCGCTGCTGCCAAACCTCGGTGGTTCGCTGCCCAACGATGTGTTCGCGGACGTGCTCGGCCTGCCGACATTGTGGGTACCGCACTCGTACCCGGCCTGTTCACAGCATGCACCGAACGAACACTTGCTGGCGCCGGTGGTCAAGGAAAGCCTGCAAATCATGGCCGGGCTGTTCTGGGACCTGGGCAACGACGCGGCACGCCTGACCCGGGAACATCAGTTACGGGAGCAGGCGCAATGAGCGCCACGCCACAACAGGCCCTGGACTGGCTTGCCGACCAGCGCCCAGCCATGGAGGCGCTGCTGCGGCGCATCGTCGACACCGACTCCAACAGCTATGACAAGGCGGGTGTCGATGCGGTGGGCGCGCTGCTCGCGGCTGAACTGGAGGCCGACGGCATCCTGCTCAAGCGCATACCGGTCGAGGGTTTTGGTGACGTACTGCTCGCCGAAGTGCCAGGCGATCCTGGAAAACCGGTGCTGTTGCTGGGCCATCGCGACACGGTCTTTCCCAAGGGCACCACCACGACTCGCGGCTACAGCCGCGACGCCAACCTCGCCTACGGCCCCGGCGTCGCCGACATGAAAGGCGGCCTGGTGCTCAATTGCTTCGCGCTCAAAGCACTCAAGCGCGCCGGCCGGTTGCCCTATCCGGTGCAGGTCCTGTACACCGGCGACGAAGAAATCGGCTCCGGCAGCGCCAGGCCCCATATCGAAAACGCCGCCCGTGCCGCCCGTGCCGTGCTCAACACCGAACCTGGCCGGGCCAGCGGCAACGTGGTCAGCGCACGCAAAGGCGGGGCCACGCTGATCATCGAAGTCAGCGGCCGCGCGGCGCATGCCGGGGTCAACCATGCCGACGGGGCCAGTGCCATCGAGGCCCTGGCACGCAAGATCGTCAAGCTGCATGCCTTGACCGATTACCCGGCCGGCATCACCACTAACGTTGGGCTGATATCCGGTGGTACGTCGAGCAATACCGTCGCGCCCAGCGCCTGCGCGCGGCTGGACGTGCGCTTCATCGAACTCAAGCACTGGGATCGGATCTTCAGCGCAATCCAGGCCATCGTCGCCGAAGAAGAACTGATCGGCACCCGCGCCGTCCTCAAGGAAGCGACGACCTTTCTACCGATGGAAGCACGCCACAGCGAACGACTGCTGCACCTCTACCAACAAAAAGCACTGGCATTGGGTTTCAGCGTCGAAGGCGAATTCACCGGCGGTTGCGCCGACTCCGGCTTTACCGCCAGCCTGGGCGTTCCAACCCTGTGCGGGCTCGGCCCGGTGGGTGGCAAGGTCCACACCGATCGTGAATACCTGGAGTTGGACACCCTGGTACCTCGCGCCCTGGCCCTGGTGGCGACCATTCTGGCGGTCGGCGACAGCGTTTGAGGTCATGGGTTTCTACGCGTCGCCGAGGTGAGGGTATCCGACAGGTTCACAGGCAGCTCCTGGCGCTGTCGGGTATCGTTTCAAGGTGACGGGAATGGCTCACTCGGGCGAAGTTTTTGACCTGTTCTACTGCTGCAATCACCGAGCATTCGGCCGACCCGTCTGGTGCTATGGAGTAAAGGCATCGCTTACCCATGGAAAGGCTATGCAATACACGTTCATCCAGTTCACCGAGCACGACAAAAGAACAGTCACTCCTGGCCACTTGCACATCAACATGCTTGCCAGGCACGGTGCCCACCGCATCGACATGGAGCAGCGCAACATTGTCAAAACAGCTGAACCCTTGATGAATCAAGTCAATATGAGCGCTATCAAGCCCGCACACGATGACCACGATGCGCGTGCAACTTGATGGCTCGCGCATCCACTTCATAGCGTTGGGACGACAATCGACAGTTTGGCTCATAAGCGATGCCTTTATGGTTCCAACCGGCGAATGGACCAGGTCATTGGTTAAATGACGCCGCGTGCCTGCAACACGCTTTTCGCCAGGCTTCGGGTCGCCGCTAACACCGCCTCCACCTGTTGATCCATCTGTGCAGTGGAGGAGGCTACTTCTCCAAGCTCGACCACGCGCAGCGGATGACCAAAGACGGACCCCAGCCACGTCATGCCGCAATTCGTGCCAGTTTCGACATCCAGTAAAAAGCTGCCGTGGGAGACGCCGCGCAACAGTTGGCTGGCATGGCACGCGTAGGCCCCGTCGGACGGCTCCGGGCTGGACCCGACCTGCAACCAATCGAGCCTCAACGCCTCGGACTGTTTGACGGCTAGATAAGCCACCTGGTCCCACTCATCTATCGCCACATGCAGCTTGTCGATCATGTACGGGGGCAACGCGGCGCTGGTAACGATCACCACTCCGGCATCCGCCGAAGGCTCCTTGATCCAGACTGCGGATTGCGTTATCGCATGCATGGCGGTACTCCCGGCGGTTGGATAGGAGCAACGTGCTCCGGGTGGCGATTCGACGATGGGATCGTGACATTCAATATTGATGCCGACTCACCCATCGCGTCGTGAGCTCCCTGGTTTTTTGGCGTTAATCAGCCGTTGCGAAACAGGAAGCTGTAGGCATTCAGCGCAGGCGCCCCACCCAAGTGCGCATACAGCACTTTGGAGCCTTCGGGGAACTCACCACGGCGGACCATTTCAATCATCCCGTGCATGGATTTGCCCTCGTACACCGGATCGGTCAGCACGCCTTCCAGGCTCCCGCACAAACGAATGGCTTCCAGCGTGCCTTCGTTGGGCAAACCGTATTCCGGGTAGGCAAAACGTGTATCGAGTACCACGTCGTCTTCGGTGATCTCACGGCCCAGTTCCACCAACTCTGCGGTGTGCCGGGCGATACGCAGGATCTGCGCCTTGGTTTGCTCCGGCTTGGCCGAGGCATCAATGCCGATAACGTTCTTCGAACGGCCGTCCGCGGCGAAACCGACGACCATGCCGGCCTGGGTACTGCCGGTCACAGAGCAGACCACGATGTAGTCGAACGTGAACCCCAGTTGTTTTTCCTGCTCTCGCACTTCCTCGGCAAAGCCGACGAACCCAAGGCCGCCGTAGGGGTGTTCGGAACACCCGGCAGGGATTGGAAACGGTTTGCCACCCCGCTCCACCACATCGTCCATGGCCTTCTGCCAACTGGGCCGGATGCCAATGTCGAACCCGGCGGCGTCCAGTCGTACGTCGGCGCCCATGATGCGCGACATCTCGATATTGCCAACGCGGTCATACACCGCATCGGAGTAGTTCACCCAGTTTTCCTGCACCAGCACACACTTCATGCCCAGGTGAGCGGCAACGGCGGCCACCTGGCGGGTCTGGTTCGACTGGATACCGCCGATGGAAACCAAGGTATCGCAGCCTTGCTCGAGCGCTTCGGGAATCAAGTATTCGAGCTTGCGCGTTTTGTTCCCGCCGAAGGCCAGGCCACTGTTGCAGTCTTCACGTTTGGCATACAGCTCGACCTTGCCACCCAGGTGTTCACTGAGGCGCTTCAAGGGCGTGATGGGAGAAGGACCGAAGGTCAACGGATAACGTTTAAAACGATTCAGGTTCATGACGCTGCTCCTTGATTACTGGACATCAAAGCGCCAGACCGAAAGGCAAAGGTTGCCTTCCAGGTTCTTTCAGTCGGGCTTCGATGAGTTCAATATTAAGAAGTTTTCCAAAAAGATGTGTTGCAAACTTCTAGCACTTAAAGAACTATAATTTCTCACTATAAATATCGAACATACTTTAATTGCGAATAAACAGTCATGAACGCAACAAACACTCGCAAGAAGCCAAGCATATCAGCCCCGGTGCCGCAGCCGCTGGATCGAACCGACCGCGCCATTCTCAAGGCCCTGCAACGAGATGCCTCCATCTCCAATGTGGCGCTGGCAGAGAAGGTGAAATTGAGTGCACCGGCGTGCCTCAGGCGCGTCGAGCGGCTCAAGCAGGTCGGCCTGATCAAAGGCATAGTCGCGCTGCTCGACAATGTCGCGCTGGATGCGGGGATGGTGGTGTTGATCGGCGTGGTGCTGGACCGCTCCACACCGGAATCCTTCGCCGCATTCGAGGCAGCCGCACAAAAAGTGTCCGGCTGCATGGAGTGCCATGTGGTGACGGGGGAGTTCGACTACTTCATGTTGATACGAACCAAGGACAGCAACAGTTTCAACCGGCTCCACGCGGAACAGTTGCTTTACCTGCCTGGGGTTCGCCAGATTCGATCGTTCATGGGCTTGCGTCAGGTCTTGTCGACCACCCACATTCCCCTTTGAAGCGTCGCTAGTCGAGCAGTCCGCCCTGCTCCCGTACGTGCTTGATGTCTCTCGAAGGCGGGGCTCCGAAACGCCGGGCATATTCACGGCTGAATTGAGCGACACTTTCATAGCCGACGCGCAACGCGGCGGTGTTCACGTCAACACGATCGGTCAACATCAGGCTGCGTGCGGCTTGCAGCCGTAACGCCTTTTGATACTGAACGGGGCTGGTGCCTGTCAGCTTGCGAAAACTGTGATGCAGCGTAGAGCTGGCCATTCCTGATCGTTCGGCGAGATCGGCCACGTGCAGCGGTTTGTCGTAGTGATGTTTCAGCCATTCAATGGCTCTCACGATGCCCTTGTCTCGGTAACCGTCGCGGGTGACGCTGCGCAACCACTGTCCTGCACCACTTAACAACAGCCGAACGCATATTTCCCGCTTGATCAGATCCGACATCAAGCCTGCTTCAAGCGGCCGTTCGATCAGCGTAGCGAGTCGAGCGAATGCATCGAGCATCTCACTCGACGCCGCACCCGATACGAAGCCCCGCGCTTCTGTAGCTATTTCCTGCGCGGGGGGGTCCAAGGTCTGGATCACCTCGTTGAGCATGGAAAGGTTGAGCTTCAACACCACGGATAAATAGGGGGTTGCCTCGCTGGCGGCGGTAACGCGGGCCAATGTGGGGATGTCGACCGACGTGACGAAGAACGCCCCCGGCCCGAACTCACAGGCCTCCTCGCCGAACGTGATCTCCTTCGCCCCCTGCAGAATGATGGCCACGCAAGGCTCATAAATGCAGTAAGTGGGCGTACCCAGCTCAGCCATTCGATAAAAGGCCAGGCCTGGAATCGATGTTTTGCAGACCTCGTTCAAACCAATCTGCCGGGTGACTTTTTCGATCAGCCGTCCCAGTGCCTGGAGACGCTCGTTGGGCTGTATGGGATCGCGCAACGTCAGAGAATGCAGGTGGCCGGAACCGAACTGCGAGAAGGAACCGCTCGTCATCACATGCGCCCCTGTTTACGGAATGTTCGAGTCTGCTGAGAGTGCGTGACCAACACAAGCGCATCGGCAGGATTGTGCAAAAAATATGGCGTATTAGGGTCACCCGGCCACCCCTCGTTGTTCTAACTTCCAGTACGAATACCGGCTTCGATGATCCCGTGAAACCTCGGTCGCGAAAGGAACGTTGGATGGACAGACGAGATTTTCTTACTTACTCGGCAGTGGGCACTGTTGCAGCCGCTTTGCTGCCAGCCTCGAGTGTCGCCAGTTCGACAGCCCCAGCGCCCTCTTTACTGACAGAGCGCGGGAGCGTGATGCGTACGGAAGGCCGGCCAGTGCGCACAGGCCTGCCCCTCAATTCACCCTCGCCTACCCTGCGATACATGACGCCTCAACGCTTTGGCATGGGCGGGACACAGATTGGCAATATCTTTGCGCCGCTCAGCGACGAGCAGGCGGGCCTGGTTCTACAGGCCGCCTGGGACGCGGGTGTAAGGCTTTACGACACGTCGCCGTTCTACGGGTTTGGTTTGAGTGAATATCGGGTAGGCCGCTTTCTGCACGGCAAAAATCCAAACGACTATGTGGTCTCCACCAAGGTAGGACGGGTTTTGACTGCCGCGGGTGGCCCGCGCGCGGACCATGCCATCTGGAAGTCACCCGCGCCCTTCAACTACCGGTATGACTACACCGCAGCAGGCGCACGGCGTTCCGTGGAAGACAGCCTGCAGCGGCTGGGGCTGCCGCGTATCGATATCGTCTTTATCCATGACATCTCGCCCGATAACAGCGAACTGGAAGGCGGTTGGGAAGCGGCGTATCGCATTGCGCGCACAGGGGCGATGGTTGAGCTTGAAAAGATGCGTGATGAAGGCCTCATCAAGGCATGGGGCTTCGGCGTCAATACGCCGAATGCTGTGGTTCAGGCAATGGCCGGTGATGACCCGACTCCCGACATCGTGTTGCTTGCCTGCCAGTATTCCCTGCTCGAGCACGGCGATGCGTTGCGCAACACCTTTCCGGCGTTGAGCAGGAAGGGCACCAGCGTTGTGGTTGGAACACCACTGAACGATGGATTCCTGGGAGGACGCAGCCGATACAACTTCAGTTTGGACCTGCCTGCCGGAGCGGTGGAAAAGCGCGCGCGAATCATGGCGGTTGCCAAACGACATGGCATCGATATTCATACTGCCGCCCTGCAGTTCGCGGCAGCACATCCGCAAGTGTCAGCGATCATTCCGGGTGCCCGCACGCCGGGGCAGATCGTTTCCAATGTGCAGGCGATGAAGGTCGGCATCCCGGCAGCCTTTTGGGAGGAGCTCAAGAGCCGGAACCTGATCGATGCCCAAGCACCGGTCCCTTCCTGAGCAGGGTCTACGCCCGTGCAACCTGCTGATGTGGCGCTAGCGTCGCTGGCCTCATTTAACCCGAAACCTATCTTCCTGGTTGCAGCAACGCTGCAGATAGCAGCCGCTTGATCCGCCTGTTCCAGTAAACAAACTGCGCACGCGTCCAACTAAAAACACTCGTCCAAGGCCGCAATAAATGAAGATACGCACGTCTTTCATGATTTTAGGCGGCCTGCTTGCGCTGTCCGGCAGTGGCTACTTACTCGCCGACACACTCGCACTGAGCGTTCCATTGCCGGCTCCACTCCCACAGCTAAAGGTGCTGACACTCCTTATAGGTATACACCTGCTCGGCATGTGCTTCGGTCTCGGTGGGGCGACGATGCTGGACCTCTGGATCTTGCGTTGGATGCGCCGGGGCAGCCTCCCGGTTGAAATCGGACGCACCTTCCACTTCATCAGCGACGCGGTCACTATTGGACTCTGCCTCCTGTGGCTTTCAGGCCTTGGTTTCCTTGCCCTTTACGCGATGGAGTCGCCGGAAAAGTTTGAAAACCCCAAACTCTGGGCGAAAGTCATTGTGGTGATCGTCCTGACCTTCAACGGAATAATCATCCACGCGCTTGTGCTGCCAGAAGCCCTACGCGACCTGAGTCGCCCCCTGCTCTTTGGCGTGTCCCGCAAAAGAGCGGCCTTGTTTCTCGCCTCCGGTGCAGTTTCGGGGGTGTCTTGGTACACGGCTTTTGCCTTCGGCATTTTTCGTGAGTTAAACAACAGTGTCACCTTCACCCTGCTGGTCATCATGTGGCTTACGCTGATAGTCGCCGCCTCTCTCGCCGCAATGCTGCTCTGGTTAAACTCTGCCGCGGGAACCAGAAAACCTCCGTCGCTCAGTCATCCGACGTGAAGATAAAGACCCGCTTGGGCATTGCGTGTAACTGCAACGCTTGCCAATCATGGCAAAGCGGCCGGGTCGTCCTCACGCATAGCCTTACCTGTAGCTCGCAAGCCCGTTATGAAATCTGGCGAGAGCGTTGTTCCTCCAGAATCTTTGGCAGATTGCCTTCGATCCAGTCAACCAGGCCTTCGACATGGCGGGCTACTTCAGTTCCCATAGGGGTGAGGCTGTACTCAACGTGGGGTGGCACGACCGGATAGGATTTGCGCAGGACGAAACCATCGAGTTCCAAAAACTGGAGGGTCTGCGCAAGCATCTTTTCGCTGACGCCTCCAATCTTGCGACGCAGATCGCTGAAGCGATGCGTACCCGCGAGCAAGGCCACCAATACTAATACTCCCCAGCGGCTGCTGACGTGCTGGAGCACGACCCTCGAGGGACAATCCGGGTCGAATAATTCACCGCTGCGCAGTCGGTTGGCCACTGTTGCGGGACGGGTTGCTCCAGAGGGCTCCGAATCCGGCATGCTTACTTACCTTTAGGTACGTACTTACGAAAAGTTAGTTAAGGCCCTACTCTGCCTGCTCTATCACTTTTTGTAAAAGGAACCCCTCATGATCGCCGTCACCGGAGCCACCGGCCAACTTGGCCGCCTCGTTGTCCAGCAACTCAAGCAAAAAGTACCCGCGTCCAACCTGGTCGCGCTGGTGCGCAGCCCTGACAAGGCGAGTGATCTAGGCGTGGAGGCACGTGTTGCCGACTATGACAATCCGCAAACCCTGGTCGCGGCGCTCAGCGGAGTCGACACGCTTCTACTCATTTCCTCAAGCGAAATAGGTAAGCGACTCTCACAGCATCGAAATGTCATCAACGCAGCAAAGCAGGCTGGTGTGGGTCGCGTCGTTTATACCAGTGTACTGCACGCGGATACCTCTTCATTGAGCCTCGCCGAGGAGCATCGGCAAACGGAAGCCGAGCTCACAGCATCGGGGTTGGCATTCACGATATTGCGTCATGGTTGGTATACCGAGAACTACACCGGCTTTATCGCTGGCGCGTTATCGGCCGGTGAATTTATCGGCAGCGCAGGTGATGGAAAGATTGCCGCGGCGACACGGGAAGATTTCGCCCAGGCCGCTGCCGTCGTGCTCACCCGCGACGATCAAGAGGGGAAGGTCTACGAGTTGGCGGGTGACAGCGCCTGGACGTTATCGGAACTCGCAGCCGAGGTTTCTCGGCAAACGGGCAGGAACATTCCCTACAAGAACTTGCCTGAAACTGACTACGCCTCTGCGTTAATCAATTTCGGCCTCCCGGAGCCACTCGCACAGGCCCTGGCTGGCTACGATGTCAACGCATCCCAAGGCGCACTTTTCGATGATAGCCATCAGCTTTCGACGCTGATCGGCAGGGCCACGACTTCACTTTCAGCAGCAGTGGCAATCGCACTCAAAGGGCAATGATCGCAGGACACCGTGGCGCCGCCGAGCAGCCACGCCAACAAAGAGCGCAAGGGCTGTAAACCCCTGTGTACCTTTGAGCAATGGCGAATTCGGGTCATTGACGATCGGGTGGCCAGCCAGGCTTAAGGTTATTGCTGGTGCATGATTGCTCCATACCGGCGCCCGTCAAAAATCGACGGTCGCCGATAGTTGCAAGGTACGCGGATACCCCGGGGAAAACGCACCATAGGAGGCCACGCCGGACCAGTACTCACGGTCGAACACGTTCTGTACCGTGGCGCGGAATGTCGTCGGCCGCCCTTCTATCTTGGTGGCGTAACGCGCACCGGCGTCAATGCGGGTCCAGGCGTCGAGTTCCTGGGTGTTGGTCTGGTTGACGTATTGGCTGTCGGTGTAGATCGCACCACCCGTGAGGGTGAAACCTTCCAGCCAGGGGGTGTCGTATTCCGCCCACAGGTTGGCCTGGATATCGGGCACGCCGACCGGCTTGTTGCCCTGGTTAGCGGCAGTCGCCGACTGGGTCAGCTCGCCATCGAGGAAGGTCACGCCCCCCATCAAACGGGTGCCGGTGGCCACTTCGCCGAACACGCTGAGTTCCAGGCCACGGTTGCGCTGTTCGGCCTGCACCGAATACACGCCATTGGCGCCCAGTTCGCCGGCAGGTTTTTCGATCTGGAACAGCGCCAGTGTGGTCATGAAGGTGCCGTGTTCATACTTCACCCCCAGTTCGTGCTGCTTGGACTCATACGGCGCAAAGGTTTCCCCGGCATTGCTCGCCGTGCCCGGTGCCGCATCGCCTTTGCTCAGCCCTTCGACGTAGTTGTAGTAGAGGGAGACGTCCTCCCAGGGCTTGACCACCACACCCAGCAACGGCGTGGTGGCGTTGGCGCTGTAACGCGAGCTGACGGTGCCGGCGGCATTGTAGTTACGCGACTCGATAAACTGCCGGCGTACGCCCAGGCTCAGTTGGAGACGGTCATCCAGCATCCCCAAGGTGTCGGTCAACGCCACGCCGGACAGCTCCGACTCGGAGATTCGCAGCACCTTGGGCGTGTTGATGTATTGCTTGGGCGTGTCCACCGGGTGGTAGATATTGGAGAGGATCGTGGTGCCGTTGTTGATGCCCCGCGACAGCTCATCCTGGTAACGGGTCGCCATCAGCGTGGTGGTATGGGTTACCGGCCCGGTGGCGAAGAGCCCGCGCATCCCCACATCGGCGGTAGAACGGTCGACGTTGAATTTGTAATAGCCCGGGACGTTGCTGGTGTCGCCCGCGTCATTGAGGATGCGCGGCACCTGGTCGGACATGCGTTTCACATCCGACCTGCCGCCCCCTGCATGGGCGAAAACGGTGAGGTTGTCGCTCAGATCATATTCACCGCCGAGCAATGCGGACTGTTCCTTGGTATCCGACCAACCCCACTTTTGCGGCAGGCTGGTGCGGCCATTGGGGGCGGATGGCACGTCAACGCCCGGCGCGATGGTGAACGGGCGTGAGGCACCGTCGAAGCTTTCTTTCTGGCTGATGTAGTCCAGGTTCAGGCGCAGCCGCTCGCCACGATAATCCAGGGCAATCGCACCGATCCCTACGTCGCGATGCTGGTCGTTCACCGCCGTATCACCGCCCTGCAAGCTGCCGTTAAAGCGCACGCCGAACTGGTTTTCCTCACCAAAACGCCGACTGATATCCAGGTGCCCGCCCGTCTGGGAGTCCGACGCGTAGCTGCCGGTGAACCGGGTCAGGTCTTCCTCCAGCGGCCGTTTGGGAACGATGTTGATGACCCCACCCACACCACTGTTGGGCGAGATGCCATACATCAAGGCACCCGGCCCCTTGAGCACTTCGACACGCTCGGCGTACTCGGTAAAGACCCGGTAATTGGGGGCCACGCCATACACACCGTCGTAGGCCAGCTCACCCAGGTTGCCTTCGCCGATGGCAAAACCGCGAATGAAAAACGAATCGACGATACCGCCGGTCTGGCCGGTCGAGCGCACCGACGGGTCGCGTTCCAGGGCATCGGCAACGGTGACGGTTTGCAGGTCGGCGAGGGTTTTGGCGGTGTAGCTGGTGACGCTGAACGGCGTGTCCATCACGTCTTTGTTGCCCATCATGCCCAGCCGCGCGCCGCGCGCCACCTGTCCACCGGGGAGGACTTCGGGCAACGCCGTCGGGCCGTTGTAGCGGCCGTCGATCGTGGTGGTGTCGAGGGTCAGGCTGGGCGTGCTGTCATCCGTGGCGGCAGGCGTTGGTGTCTCAGCCCAGGCAGTGGCGCCCGCTGCGACCATGACGAAATTCAACAGGGCGGTTCGAATGGCGAGGGTTAACGCGCGTTCACCGCAGGGCCGACTGGCAACAGGCATGACGAGAGGATCCTTTCAACGAGGGAAAATGGGAATTACTCCTAATGCCAGTCGACGTGCGAAAAGGTATCACCCCCCCGTATGATTTTTTTTGCACGGTGCGCAGGGTTGTGCTGGACGCCGCGTTCCTCACACACTGGCATGAAATGGCCCTGTGGCTGACCAAGGAGTACGCATGTCCCAAGCAGGTGCCATCCCGGGTTCCCATGTAAGAATCCTCATTTATCTTCTGTTCGCGATCCAGTTGGTCTCCATGGGTGCGATGGAAATGAGCGGGCCGTTCTGGCCCGTGCACCTGCGCGGGCTGGCCTCTTCGGAGTCGGTATTCAGCTTCGCCAGCATCGCCGTGTACGTCGGGCCGATGCTGGGCATCATGCTGACCAGTGCATTCTGGGGCCGTATCGGCGATCGCTACGGCCACAAACTGATGATGATCCGCGCACTCGCGGGGTTGTCCCTGACCCAGCTCGGACTGGCGTTTTTCAGTGACATCTGGGTCATCCTGATCCTGCGTTTTCTACAGGGCGCCTTTGCCGGCTATATAGCCCCGGCGCAGGCTTACGGGGTCAGTATCGAAGCGCCGTCGCGACGGGCGCGGTTATTCGCGATCCTGCAGATATCGACCAATGTCGGCTCACTGCTGGGTGCGGTCGCAGGCGGCCTGATCCTCGATTACGCGACGTTTTTCTGGATCAACATCGTCGCCTCGGTGCTCTGTGCACTCTGTACCGTCATCGCCGCCGTGACGTTGCCGGATGTACCTCCCGTACCGAAAAAACCGGCGGTGGCCACCCGCGCGCCGGCCGCAGGCACCGAAAGCATATGGCGCGGCTCTCCCCTGCTGTCGCTGCTGTGCGTCATGGGGATCCTGCTGCTGGCGCGCATGCTGCCGCAGACATCCTTCTCGCTGTACGTGAGCTCGACCTTCGAGGTCAGCCACTCAATCGTGGGCCTGTGCTACGGGTTGCTGGCGCTGGGCTTTATTCTGTCGGCAACGGCATGGTCGCGCTACTTCGAGCATCGTTCCCAGGCAGAAACCCTGCAACGCATCACGTATATCGTCATGGCCTGCATCGCCCTGACTGCCGTGGCGGGCGTAACGCGCAGCCCCGGGGTATTTATCCTCGCCTACTTCATTTGGGGAGTCCTGCTGGGGGCGACCACCCCCGTGCTGATGGCGCTGGTCTCGAAAACCGCCGACAGCTCGCGACAAGGCTACGTACTGGGTATTGCCCAAAGTACCGCGCAGTTCGCCTCGATTGCCGGCATCTCCATCGGTGGCTTGTTGAGCCAGGTCTACGGCCTGCCATACACCTATCTTTTCGTATGCCTGGCCTATGCCGTGGCGCTGGTTCCCATGGTGGCGTTGCGGTACTGGTGGGCGTCCGCGCCGTCCAATCGCTGATTAGCGCCTTGATACGCCTGTCACACGCCTGATCACCGGACATGATCGCGCTTGCGCTCACGTCGGTTTGTCAACTAGCATTGGGAATACTTCTCAATTACAAACAAATCTGCCGCCATGAGCGAAACCTCTTCCGCGAATCACCTCAATCACCTGCGCGCCATCGAGGCCCTGTACAGCGGGCATCACGGCTGGCTGTATGCCACGCTGAAGAGAAAACTGGGTAACGCCATGGATGCGGCGGATCTGGCGCAGGACACCTTCACCCGGATCCTCGCCTCACAGGTCACGGTGATTGACCAGCCACGGGCGTACCTGAGCTGCGTGGCCAAGGGCATCCTGGTCAACTGGTACCAGCGCAAGGCACTGGAACGCGCCTACCTGGATGCGCTGGCGAACGTGCCCACCCACGAAGCACCGTCGCCCGAGGCGCACTTCATGGTGCTGGAAACCCTGCACGAAATCGACGCCATGCTCGATACTCTGGCGCCCCTGGTCAAGCGCGCCTTCCTGTTGTCGCAGATCAACGGCCTCAAGTACGACGACATCGCCGAGCAACTGGGTGTATCGCTGATCACCGTCAAGCGCTACATGAAACAGGCCTTCGTACAGTGCCTGATGCTGGTGGAGTGAATGCTCGGTCTGCGCAGGGAACCGCCGCTGGACCCGCAGGTACTCGAAGAAGCCGCCGAGTGGCTGATGCGCTTGAGCGAACGCGAACTGAGCGAGCACGAGCGCGCCGAATGGGAGCGTTGGAAGGTCAGCAGCCCGGAGCGGGATCGCGCCTGGTCGCGGGCGCAATTGCTGCAGAGCAAGTTCGGCGGCCTGCCGCCCGCCCTGGCGATGTCGGCGCTCGACCGGCCAGACAGTCCTGAACGTCGTGCGGCACTGGGCAAGCTGGCGATCCTGCTGGCGCTGGCGCCCGCGGGTTGGGGGAGCTGGAAGCTGGCGCAATCGCAGCAATGGTCAGCGGACTATCGCACCGACGTTGGCCAGCGCCGCGAACTGACCCTGGCCGATGGCTCGCGCATCACCCTGAACACCGCTACCGCCATCGACGTCGTATTCGACGACCGCCAACGGCTTATTCACCTGCGCGAAGGCGAAATCCTGGTGCAGACCGCCGTGGACACCGCCCCCCTGCCCCGGCCGTTCCTGATCAGCACCCGCCAGGGAAGCATGCAGGCGCTGGGCACACGGTTTACCGTCCGTGAAGTCAGCCCTCGCACCCATCTTGCGGTCATCGACGGCGCGGTGAGGGTGATATTGGCCGATAACCGCCAGACCCCGCCGCTGATCGTCAACGCCGGACAGCGCACCGACTTCTCCTCACAGACCTTTGGTGACCTGGCGCCGACCGATCGCTACATCGGTTCATGGACCCAAGGCATGTTGATGGCCGACAAGATGCGCCTGGCGGATTTCGTCGCGGAACTGACGCGCTACCGCCGGGGTTTCCTGCGCTGTGATCCGGCCATCGCTGACCTGCGCATTTCCGGGGCCTTTCCGATCAGTGATACCGATCGCACCTTGAGCATGCTGGTGCACACTTATCCCGTGCTGGCGAACAGTCATTTGCGCGGTTACTGGGTCACCCTGTCGCCCGCCTGATCCCACGCAAAAATAAACGGCGGCCGGGGTGATACTTTTTTCGATCTCGACTGGCAAAGACAGGAACAGCCTTTTCCTCTCGTCCATGGATCATCCTTTCATGCTCGTAGCACGGCCCCTGCGTCCGGCTCGTCCGCTCAAACCGATGGTGCACGGCGTCGTGCTCAGCCTGCTGCTGGCCGGTGCCATATGCCCGGTGGCATTGGCGGAGGCACCGGCCCAATTGGATTCGGTCGCTGTGCAGGCCTACCACATCGCCCCCGGCCCGCTCGGCGCGACGCTCTCGAGCTTTGCCGTGGACGCCGGTATTGCCCTGTCGTTCCAGCCGTCGATCACGGAGGGCCTGATCAGCCCCGAACTGAACGGCACCTACTCCACGCAGGAAGCCGTCACGCGTTTGCTCGAAGGCAGCGGCCTGGAGATGGTATTGCGCAGCGATGGCAGCTACACCCTGGTACTGCGCCGGCTGACGCTGTCGGCGACCACGGTGGAGGCGGCGCAAAAACACACCGATAGCCTGCCGCCGGTGTACCCGGGCGGCCAGGTAGCCGAGGGCGGGCGTCTCGGTCTGCTGGGCAATACGGATGTGATGGACGCGCCGTTCAGCATCAGCACCTATACCGCATCATTGATCAAAGACCAGCAGGCGACCACCGTGGGCGACGTGCTGGAGCGCGACTCTTCGGTCCGCTCCACCGGCCAGACGGGGGGGATCGTCGACTCATTCTTTATCCGCGGCTTTCCGGTGGGGGAAGGCAACCTCGGGGAACTGGCGTTCGACGGTGTGTACGGCGTGGCCTCCAATTACCGGGTATTCACCGACTACGCCGAACGCATCGAAGTGGTCAAAGGCCCTGGCGCCCTCCTCTACGGCATGTCCCCCAACAGCGCCGTCGGTGGCGTGATCAACGTGGTCCCCAAGCGCGCCCTGGACGAGGACCTGACCCGCGTCACGGCCACCTATGCCCAGGACCGACAACTGGGCACCCATATCGACCTGAGTCGGCGGTTTGGCGAGGACCGGCGATTCGGCATGCGCGTCAACGGCCGCGTGCAGCAGGGTGACACTGTCATCGACAAGCAATCGCGGGATGTCGGGGTCAGTGCCATCGCCCTGGATTACCAGGGCGATCGCCTGCGCACCAGCCTGGACCTGATCAACCAGCAAGAGCAATTCGACGCGGCGTCACGGCCCTTCCTGATCGCGCCCGGCGTGCCGATTCCCCACGCCGCCAACGGGCGTACCAACGTCAGCCAGGCGTGGGGCTGGTCCAAGACCCGCGACAAGTCGGCATTGCTGGGTGGCGAGTATGACGTGAGCGACGCACTGACCCTGTTTGCCCATGCCGGCGGTGGGAAGTCGAACGTGGCACGCCTTTCCGACCAGACCCCGACCATCATCAACACCGCCGGCGACACCTCGTCGATCCCCGGCTATTACAAATTTAAAGTACGGCGCTACACGGTCGACAGCGGTGCCCGACTGCGTTTCGACACCGGGCCGATCAGCCACAGCACCACGCTGCAGGTCACGCGCTATCGCGATGAGTTGTCGCGCGGCATTATTTCCGGCCCGCCGATCCTGTCGAACATTTACCACCCTGTCTCACGACCCGAGGCCGACATTGCCACGCCGGCCACGCCGAAAGTCTCGGCGACCGAATTGTCCGGCGTGGCGGTTGCCGACACCTTGTCGATGCTCGAGCAGCGCCTGCAGGTGACGGCCGGCCTGCGCAAACAGACCATCCGCTCCAACAACTACGACGCGGCGGGTACGGTGACCACGGCTTACGACGACGGCAGGACCACGCCGCTGTTCGGCGCAGTTGTCCGGCCCTGGGAGCATGTGTCGTTCTACTACAACTACCTGGAAGGCTTGAGCAAAGGCGATATTGCTCCCGCCACGGCCTCGAACGCGGGCCAGATCTTTGCCCCCTACGTCTCACGCCAGCATGAGGTCGGGGTCAAGCTCGACTACGGCACGGTCATGTCCACACTCGCGCTGTTCCAGATCACCAAACCCAGTGGCGAGCTGTCAGGCACCACCTTTGCGGTACAAGGCGAACAGCGCAACCGGGGCCTGGAGCTGAACGTATCCGGCGAAGCCGGCCAAGGCACACGCCTGCTCGGCGGGGTGACGCTGCTGGATGCGCAACTGACCAAAAGCGCGGTTGCGGCCAACCGGGGCAATACCCCGGTGGGGGTGCCGAAGGTGCAAGCCAACCTCTGGGCCGAGTGGGACGTGCCCTGGGTCGAGGGGCTGACGCTAACCAGCGGGGCGTTGTACACCGGCAGCCAATATGTGAACCAGGCCAACACCCAGCAGTTGGCCCCCTGGACCCGCTTCGACATGGGCGTGCGCTACAGCACGCGCATCGCCCAGCGGCCGACGACCTTCCGCGCCACGGTACAGAACGTGTTCGACCGCGAGTATTGGTCGGGGGTCGCTTCCTATGGTGCGTTCTCTCAAGGCTCGCCACGCACCCTTCTACTGTCGACCACGGTCGATTTCTGAAACCTTCGGCCCGGCGCGACTAGCTGCACCGCCACCCGGCCCGACCACTGCAAAGGCTTTAACCATGGTTACCATTGTTCGACGCAGCCACGCCTTCGCCGGGCTGCTGCTTGCGGGTTTGCTGGGATGGGCGCTGCCGTCAACGGCCGCCGAGCCGCAGGCACCACGCAGCACCGTCACCGATTTGCTCGGGCGCCAGGTCAAGGTGCACCTGCCGGTCCGGCGCGTGATTCTGGGGGAAGGCCGCCAGTTGTACCTGGTTGCCGCGCTGGATACGCAAAACCCCATCGAGCGAATCGTCGGCTGGCGCAAGGACCTGATCCAGTCCGACCCGGACACCTATGGCGCTTACCTGCGTAAATTTCCCGCCATCGCCAAAATCCCCACCTTTGGCGGCTTTGAAGACGGCACCTTCGATATCGAGCAGGCCATCTCCCAGCGCCCGGACGTGATCATCCTCAATATCGAGGCCCAGCACGCGACCGAGGACGCCCGCTATATCGAGAAGCTCGATGCCCTGGGGATTCCAGTGGTGTACGTCGACTTTCGCAACCACCCGATGCAGAACACCGAACCGACCATGCGCCTGTTCGGCCAGTTGTTCGGCAAAGAGGCGCGTGCCGAAGCGTTTATCGACTTTCGCAACCAGCAGATCCGCCGCGTCACCGACGTGATCAACGCGCAACACCCTTCGCGCCCCAACGTGTTCATCGAGCGTATCGGTGGCTACACCGACGATTGCTGCCTGAGTTTCGGCAATGAAAACTTCGGTCTGTTCGTCGATATGGCGGGGGGCAATAACATCGCCAGAGGCGTTATTCCCACCACCTTTGGCCAGCTGAATCCCGAGCAGGTGATCGTCGCCAACCCGGAACAGGTGGTGGTCACCAGTGCCAACTGGGAAGCCTTTGCCCCCGGTGGCCACTGGGTCGGTGTGGGTCCCGGTGCCGACATGGCCCAAGCCCGGCGCAAACTGGCCTGGTATACCCAGCGCCCGGCCTATGCCGGGATCAAGGCCCAGGATGACCAGGCGTTCCATGCTATCTGGCACCAGTTCTACAACAGCCCTTATCAGTTCGTGGCCATCCAGCAGTTGGCCAAGTGGTTTCATCCGACACTGTTTACCGACCTGGACCCTGAAGCCTCGTTTCGCCAATTGCACGAGCGATTCCTGCCGGTGCCCTATGAGCCGGGTTACTTCGTGAGCCTCAAGCCATGAGTGCCGTGATCCAACGCGATACCTACCGGGCCCTGGTGCTGCGCAAACGCCTGATCCTCGGAGGCCTGGCCCTACTGTTGCTGTGCAGTGTGCTGCTTGACCTGGCCCTGGGGCCGGCGCGCTACAGCTTCCATGAAGTGCTCGGTGCACTGTTTGCGCCAGACAGTGCGCCGGCACAGGTTCGCGTGGTGATGTGGGACATCCGCCTGCCGATCGCCCTGATGGCGGTTGCCGTGGGTGCGGCGTTGTCACTGGCCGGCGCGCAGATGCAGACCATCCTCAATAACCCGCTGGCCAGCCCCTTCACCCTGGGCATTTCCGCCGCCGCCAGTTTTGGTGCAGCCATGGGGCTGGCGTTTGGTGTGGCGCTGTTTCCGTTGGCGGCGCAGTACATGGTGCCGGTCAACGCGTTCATCATGGCCATGCTGTCGGCGTTGCTGATTCACTTCCTGAGCATGCGTCGCGGGGTCACCGCGGAAACCATCGTGCTGCTGGGCATCGCCCTGGTCTTCACGTTTAACGCGTTATTGGCCCTGGTGCAGTTTTTCGCCACCGAGCAAGCCGTAGCAGCCGTGGTGTTCTGGACCATGGGCAGCCTGACCAAAGCCACCTGGCCCAAACTCGGGGTGATCTGCCTGGTGATCGCGATCACCCTGCCGATCTTTGCCAAGCGCGCCTGGGCCCTGACCGCACTGCGACTGGGTGACGACAAGGCCGCCAGCTTCGGGATCAATGTACGCAGCCTGCGCTTTCAGACGCTGATCATGGTCAGCCTGCTCGCCTCGTTCCCCGTGGCCTTTGTAGGCACCATCGGCTTTATCGGGCTGGTCGGCCCGCATATTGCGCGGATGTTGATCGGCGAGGACCAACGCTTCTTCCTGCCGGCCTCGCTGCTGACCGGCGCACTGATTCTGTCCGCCAGTTCAGTGGTGAGCAAAACCCTGATCCCTGGTGCCATCTTCCCGATCGGGGTGGTCACTTCGCTGATCGGCGTGCCGTTCTTCATATCACTGATCCTCAGCGGGAAGAAAAACACATGGTGAAGATTCAGCTGCAAGACCTGGGTGCCCGCTATGGCCAGCGCACGATCATCCGTGGCGTTACCACCGCCGCGTTCACCGGCGGCCAGGTGGTCGCGGTGGTGGGGCCCAATGCGGCGGGCAAGTCGACCCTGTTCAAACGCATGGCCGGGCTGATCGACGGGCCTGGACAGGTGATCCTGCAGGACTCGAAAAAGGGCCGGCAGGGCATCTGCTACATGCCCCAGGGCTTGAATGCCAGTGCGCGGTTGACGGTCTACGAATCGGTACTCCTGGCCCGCAAGCAACTGTCGCCGCAATGGACCGTCCACGATGACGAGTTGAACCTGGTGGAGGAAATGCTCGAGGCCCTTGGCATCAGCGACTTGTCATTTCGCAACCTCGGCGAACTCAGCGGCGGCCAGCAGCAACTGGTGTCCATCGCCCAGACCTTGGTGCGCGAACCGGAAATCCTGCTGATGGACGAACCCACCAGCGCCCTCGACATGCATCGCCAGGTGCAAGTGTTGAACTTCATGGGCGCACTGGCCCGCCAACAGCAGGTCATCGTGTTTATTGCCCTGCATGACCTGAACCAGGCGTTGCGCTTTGCCGACCAGGTATTGGTGATTGCCGACGGCACCGCCCAGGGCAGCGGCGCGAGTCATGAGGTGATCACCGAACGCATGCTGCGCGAGGTGTACCAGGTTGAGGCGCGGATCGAGCAGTGCAGTCGGGGACAACGGCATATTTTGATCGACGGCATAAACTTGACCGCGTACCCAAGGCGAACCACAGCTTGATGCGAGAAACCGATATATGCACCTTCACGGGTCAGGCAACGACACGCTCTGGAGCGCCGTCAGCCCAAGCAACAGGGACCCTGGCCACTGCCGACGGCGCCAGGTCACTCACGCTGTCAAGTCGACCAATTTGCTCCGCAGAGAGCTGCAGTGTCAGCGCTCCAAGGTTATCGGTAAGTTGACCAAGTGAGCGCGGGCCGATGATGGGAACCGCACCATGCGTGCCTGCCCAAGCAATGGCAACCTGGCCCGGGCTGACGCCGTGTTCACCCGCTATAGCGACTACCGCGTCCAGTGTCTGCGTGCGCTGTGCCGAGTTCTCCGGCTGGAACACACGGCCTGCGAACCCTTCAGCACGCCCCGTTTCACCTTGCCGGTACTTTCCGGTCAACATACCGCCCCCCAGGGGTGACCACGTCACGATGCCGAGACCGAGCGCATGCGATGCCTTGAACAAATCGGCCTCGGGCTCGCGATGCACCAAGCTATGTTCGAACTGCGCAGCCGCAATCGGAACGGCATGGGACAGTTCGGCCAGCGTGACCGCACGGGCGAGGCGCCAGGCGGGGAAGTTCGACAGGCCCGCGTACAGGATCTTGCCGGCACGCGCCAGGTCCTCGAAGCCTCGGACGATTTCCTCAAGGGGCGTGGTGCCATCCGGGTGATGCGCCCAGTAAATATCAATCCGATCGGTTTTGAGCCGTTTCAGGCTTGCCTCCACGGAAGCCACCATGGCCTTACGGCTGTTGCCGGTGACCAGTCGGTTCGCATTCTGCACTGCGCCACTGCTGAACTTGGTGGCGAGCACAAAATCCTCACGCCGCCCTTCCAGCAATGTACCGAGCAGTTCTTCGGATTGCCCGAATTGGTAGACGTCGGCCGAATCGATGAAGTTGCCGCCAGCTTCGGCATAAGCGTTGAACACAGCTTTGCTGGCGTCGGGATCGGCGCCATAACCCCAGCCTGTGCCGAAGTTGCCCGTGCCGAGCGCCACCTGTGAAACCTGCAAACCGGTCTTTCCAAATGATGTGTACTTCATGCTGTGCTCCGTCAATTGAATCGGCCCTGTTGTCGGGATCGACTGGGCGCATGACCGCCTTGATAGCGTTCCCCTGCGCTTTAGTGACTTTCATCTTCAAGATCTGTGTAGATAGACCAGCAGTGAAGCCTACAGCCATCATTGATGTCAATCGCAATCAAAGATCTTGACGACGAAGATTATGATCGACATCATTGAAGTACTTGCCTCACAAGGGTGCTGGCAATTCGCGCGCCCATCTGACCGCGCCCACCTGCTTTCGTCGAGGCGGGCTTGGCCTTCGAGTTTGCCGCCATGGTCCAGGAAAACCTCGCCGGGACGCGCAAGGACAAGGGCATCGTCACCTTCAACTACCCTCAGGTGGGTCGCAGGCGAACCCAAGGTTTCCAGCTGGGTCAACTGATTTAGCACAACGCACGTGGTCACCTGACCAGGAGAAGACGATGACATTCAAGGCACTGCTCGCCAGCAAGACCGGTGACACCCTTTCAACCCGCTTGGTTGACTTTGAGGACGAGGATTTGATGCCGGGCGACGTCACCGTCGCGGTCGAATACTCAACGGTGAACTACAAGGACGCGATGGCACTCAGTGGCCGGTCACCGATCATCCGCACGTTTCCGCTGATTCCGGGGATCGACTTTGCCGGTGTCGTAGAGTCGTCGACCTATCCCGGCATTGTGGCCGGCGACCGTGTGCTGGCCAACGGCTGGGGGCTCAGCCAGACTCACCACGGCGGCTTCGCCCAGAGGGCACGGGTGAGCGGTGATTGGCTGGTCAAGATTCCCGCAGCGTTTTCGGCCCGGGATGCCATGGCCATCGGCACAGCAGGGTACACCGCAATGCTGTCCGTGCTGGCACTGGAACATGGCGGTCTGACGCCTGCGCGCGGCGACATCCTGGTGACCGGCGCCAATGGCGGCTCTGGATCGGTGGCGATTGCCCTGCTGTCCAAACTGGGCTATCGCGTGATCGCATCGACCGGGCGGCTTGAAGAAGCCGATTACCTGCGCGCGCTCGGCGCGAACGAAATCATCGACCGCCACACCCTGTCCGCACCGGGCGCACCGATTTCCGAAGAGCGCTGGGCGGGCGCCATTGACTCGGTCGGCAGCCATACGTTGGCTAACGTACTGGCGCATACCCGGTATCGTGGCGTAGTCGCGGCCTTCGGACTTGCACAAGGCGCGGATCTGCCCGCCTCTGTACTCCCCTTCATCCTGCGCAACATCAGCCTTGCTGGCATTGATTCGGTCAATGCGCCTCAGCAGATACGGCTGCAGGCGTGGTCGCGCCTTGCCAGTGACCTGGATCTGGACAAGCTTGCCCGAACCTCAAAGGTGGTTGGCCTCGGCGATGTTCCTGACATCGCCAGCCGCGTGCTCGCAGGGAAAATTCAGGGGCGTACCATCGTTGACGTGAACGCGTGACGGGGCGGCGGGGTTTTCCAGTGCCACCACGCGCTCTTGTCCGAGGCGCTGCCTCTGCTGGCGAAAATCGATGATCAACCGAGGATCGACCGCCTGCTCTCTCGCACGCCCATGAAGCGCATCGGCAGGCGCGCTTGAGGTCTCCCGGACTATTGCTCGCTGCCTGGCGATACCGGCAAGGAAGCCGATATCCGGGCGTGGCAAACCTCGAGTATTTCATCGGCGAGCGGCGAATCATCCGGACACGCTCGCGACAACACCACCGCGCCAACGGCATGAGCCAGTACGTCGATCATCTTCGCTCTCGTCTCGCCCGGCGCAGCGTCTTCGACGGTCGAAGACTTTTGCACCAGCGCTTGCAGCATGCGGTCTATGCCTTCGGCGAATGCACGCTTCAGCTCATCCGACTGACGCGCCGCGTCTCCACACAGGGCCGCCATGGTGCAGCCCTCGCCACGCCGATCACGGTGATCCCTCGACACGTAGATATCGATGAACGTCTGAATATCAAGCGCCTCGGTACCGGCGAGCGACCGGGAAAGACTGCTGGCTGCAGCCTCGGCCATCAAATCGGCCTTTGAGCCGAAATGCTTGTAGAAACCTCCGTGGGTGAACCCGGCGGCCCCCATGAGATCCACCAAACCTACGCCGTCAAACCCCCGCTCACGAAACAACACGGAGGCCGTCTCGACGATGTGCTCGCGATTTGCCTGCGCCTGCGCTTTGGTCACTTTCACCTGCGATACCTCGAACTTGCACAAAAAACCTACGCCCATAGTACATAGATGTTGATTGCAATCAAAATAATTGACAGCTTTGATTATGATCACCATCATAAAGGCAAGCCAAATCCCTCTTCCGCCACAGCCACAGAAGACACCTCACATGACCGATCAAAATCTGTTTACTGCCTATACCCTTGGCTCACTGACCCTCGCCAACCGCATCGTGCTCGCGCCCCTGACGCGCAATCGCGCCGGCACTGGACTGGTGCCTAGCGAGTTCGCCCCCACTTACTACAGCCAGCGCGCTTCAGCCGGGCTGCTGATCACCGAGGCCACCCAGATTTCGGCGCAGGCCCAGGGTTACCAAGACACACCCGGTCTTTACACCCAGGCGCAGATCGACGGCTGGCGCCGTGTCACCGAAGCGGTGCATGCCAAGGGCGGCAAGATTTTTGTGCAGCTGTGGCACGTTGGCCGGGTTTCCCATGTGGACCTGCAACCGGGCGGTGCCGCCCCAGTAGCGCCGTCGGCGATCCGTGCCCAGACCAAGACCTTCGTCAATAACGGCTTTGCCGACGTGTCCGAGCCACGCGCACTCGAACTCGACGAACTGCCAGGCATCGTCAACGATTTCCGCCAAGCGGCGGCAAACGCCATTGCGGCCGGCTTCGACGGCGTGGAACTCCACGGTGCAAACGGCTATTTACTCGATCAATTCATCAAGGACGGCGCCAACCAGCGTACCGATGCCTACGGCGGTTCGATCGAAAATCGTGCGCGCCTGTTGCTGGAAGTGACCGCTGCCGTGGTCGCCGAGATTGGCGCGGACCGCACGGGCATTCGCCTGTCGCCGGTCTCGCCCGCCAATGGTGTGTCGAGCAGTGAGCCGCAGGCTCAGTTCGATTACATCGTCGACCAACTCAATGCGCTCGACATCGTTTACCTGCACGTCGTCGAAGGTGCGACCGGTGGGCCACGCGACGTGGCGCCGTTTGATTTCGATGCGTTGCGCCAGCGCTTCCAGAACACCTACATCGCCAACAATGGCTACGACCAAAACCTGGCCAACTCGCGGCTTGCGCAGGACAAGGCTGACCTCATCGCCTTTGGCCGCCCGTTTATCGGCAACCCGGATCTGGTGGAGCGGCTCAAGGCCGGTGCGCCGCTGTCCGCCTTCGACCCCACCACCCTCTACGGCGGCGGTGCGAAGGGCTACATCGACTACCCGACACTGGCCGAAGCCAGCGCTGTCGCCAACTAGGCAGTGCCTGACCGGGCCAGGTTTTATTTGTGCCCCCCTCTCACTGAGTGACCGAAGCTTGTATCCGGGAAGGTCCAGGTAACTCCGTATAAATGGCGTGCTTGGTGTCGTTACCTGTGTTCTGGCACCAAACGAGCCAGCGTCGATTACAGAACGATCACCACTGGGGGCACAAGGGGTAAGGCAGGAGCGCGCAAAAAGCTGGAAAGATGAAGTTGAATAACGATAAGTGCGACATCAATGAGTGCGTTGAATCAACCGCAGCCGCACCGCCCGATACAGAACACACAGGCCCACATCAGGATCAAGCGACACCCGCGAAATCACCGACCAGCAAAGTACCTGAAGACGCGGCTCAGCCTGTAATCGTCTGGCGTAGCTTGATGTTGCAGCAGTAACACTGCGAAGTCGCATTGCTCCGTCAACACCCGTCGCCGTGCAACCAGACATCGGGCCCGGTGCGGACAACCCGCGCGGGTGCAATCTGTCCCCAAACAGCCATGGTTTGCTGCATCAGATGACAACCCCTTGGAGGACTTCAAAATGAGCCATAGCCATCTAACCGCCCCTACCCTGTATATCGACGTCGATGGCGAGACATTTGCCTATCGCCGCTGGGGCAATGACAAGACAGATCAGCCTCCGCTGTTCCTCCTCCAGCATTTCCGTGGCGGCATGGATCATTGGGACCCCATCATGACGGATGGGCTGGCGGCAGGGCGCGAGGTCATCCTCTACAACGGTCGCGGCATTGCCTCTTCTTCCGGAGAGCCGCGTAACCGAATTGAGCTGATGGCCGACGACGCTGCCGCAGTGATCCGCGCACTCGGTCTATCAACAGTCGATGTGCTGGGCTTCTCGCTTGGCGGTTTTATCGCCCAGGACCTGACACGACGCCATCCCGACCTCGTGCGCAAACTGATGCTGCTGGGTACCGGGCCTCGTGGCGGTAATCCGGACTCAGACCCTGGCGTGCTGGAGGCCGCACCACGGCCCATTCCCACAGTGGACGATTTTCTGTTTCTGTTTTTCGGTCGCTCCGAGACGGCGCGGCAGGCAGGGCTCGAGTTCTGGGAGCGCCGTCATCAGCGTGTCGACCAGGATCCACCCAGCTCGATGCAGGTGATGCAGGCACAGATCGAAGCCCACATGCACTTTATGCCCAAGCTGGACCCAAATGATCCCTTCAATCATCTGCGCGCTATCAAACAGCCAACGTTCATCCTGAACGGCATGAATGACGTCATGATTCCAACAGTCAACTCCTGGTACATGGCCCAGAACATCCCGAACGCCCAGTTATTCCTGTACCCGGATGCGGGCCACGGCGCCCAATTCCAATGCCCTGAGCGCTTTCTGAAACACGCCATCGCGTTCCTCAGCGAATGACAACTTACGGAGCCAGCACATCATGCTGAAGTTTAAATTTTTGTTGTGGGCGCTGACCAAGCTGTTACAGCGAGCCATCAAGAAAAACCCCGGCTGCGCAAAATTTGTTAATGGCAAGTCGTTGGTCTTTCAGATTCGAACAGAGGATGGCGTGGGTCGCTACTTCACCGTTGCGAACGGAAAGATAAAATCCGCCGCAGGTTTAACGCAAAAGCCGGCATTCACGCTGTCGTTCAGAAACACAGAAAGAGGCTTCGCCATTCTGTCGGCTAAAGACAGCAAGGATGAATTCCTGACGGGCTTGCGTACAGGCGATCTGAAAATCAGCGGTGATTTTGTCGAGGTGATGTGGTTCCAGGGATTAACAGAATACTTGCAGCCGGCTAAAGACCCCGCGCAGGTCTTTTCACGACGCCTTGCATCGTGCGGCTGCCGATCATCACGATTCGGGCGCCGGGGTGAAGCCTGGCGTGCAGGGTGTTGACCAAATGGCTCGCCGCCGCCACGTGAACCTGCCACATGGCTTGGCCATCCTGCGGCTGCAACTGCCCCAACGGGGCGGTACGCATGAAACCTGCCGCGTGGACGATGGCATCCACCGTTTCGATGGGCTGCAAGGCTTGATCCAAGGCCTGCAAGTCACTCAGATCGCATTCAGTCCAGTGAAAGCGCGGATGGTCGATACCGGCAGCGCGGCGACTCAGCCCCTGCACACGCCAGCCTTCTGACAGCAGGCGTTGCGCGCTGGCCATTCCAGGCCCAGTCGCCAGCGAACGTATTCGCCAGCGCCTGGGCAGGCCATCGGTTTACAGCGCCGGGGGTTTAGGGAATACGCCACGGGCGTGTTCGTAGGCCTGGGCAACGCGCAGTGCGAGGGCGTCCTGGAAGCGCGGAGCAACGATCATCATGGCGACCGGCAAACCGTCCGCAAGCCCCGCCGGGATCGATGTCGCGGGGTGCCCCGTGAGGTCAAACGGCGCGGTATTGGCGAGCATGTCCAGTGCACTGTGCACGTACTCCTCGACGGGGGCGTCCGCGGCGGTCAACGGCGTGGCTACGAAGGGCATGGTGGGCATCACCAACACGTCAAAATCCTTGAATGCCTCGTCGTACTGGCGCGTCAACTCCGGTACCAGCATCCGCGCCTTGGCGTAGTAGGCGCCATGCAGGTTTTTCAGGCTGTAGTGACCGGTCAACGCAACCGCTCGCACGCTACTGGACAATGCATCGGCATGTTCGCGGCGTTTTTCGCCGAAGTAACTCATGATGTCCGGGTCGTAATAACCGTCGACGTTCATGCCGTAACCATTGCCCTGCAGCATCTGATACGCCGCGCCGTCAGTGGCAATCACGTTCCACAGATCCAACGCCACGCCCGTGTGCCACGGCGCACTCGCTTCGCCGACGCTGGCGCCCAGGCTTTCAAGCTGGGCAACCGCCGCCTTGACCAGCGCGTCCACCTGCGGCTCGGACATTCCCGGGATCGCAAAACCTTCTCGCAGCAAGCCGATTTTCAAGCCGGCCACGCCCTGCTCCAGCGTCGCGAGGCAGTTGACCGCTGGCGGATTTTTCTGCCGGGAATCAAGCCCATCGGCCCCCGCAATGACATCGAGCATCGCTGCCACATCGCGTACGTTATTGGCCATCGGGCCCACATGGTCGATGGTCCGCTCAATCGGAAAAGCGCCGGTGTAAGGCACCAGGCCGTAAGTCGGCTTGTGCCCGACGATGCCGCTCCAGGCCGACGGCATCCGGATCGAACCGCCCTGATCGCCGCCGATGGCCATGTCGACTTGGCCAAGCGCCACCAGCACCGCACTGCCGCTGGACGAGCCGCCTGCGTTGCGCGTCAGGTCCCAGGGGTTTTTAACCGGGCCGCTGGCGGAGGTAAAACTTGCCCCGGAAAAACACAAGTCTTCACACACCGACTTGCCCACCACCGTGGCCCCGGCCGCCAGCAAGCGTTTGACCACAGTGGCGTCTTCGGACGGGATATAACCGTCCAGGCTCAATGAGCCGTTAGCCATGGGCACGCCAGCCACCGACACATTGTCCTTGATGACCACCGTCCTGCCGGCCAACGGGCCTTGCGCCGCGCCGACGATTCGGGTTTTCACGTACCAGGCGCCGTGCAGGTTGTCTGCCTCGGCGGCTTTGTTGTATTCGCGTTCAGGCGGTTGCTGCGCGACGTTGGCAGCGTAGAGCGCATCGATGGCTTCGTAGGAATTCAACGTTTCATCGGCCAGGTTGAGGAAGGCCTCCATCTGGCGATCTGTCAGGTGATAACCGTGGTCTTCGGCGGCAATCAGAAAGTCGGCTTTGCCGGGGCGTTTTACGGACATGGTGTTCTCCAAATGACGTTAAGAACCACCCGATCTCGGGCGATCATTGACGCGCGCCACCCGTGCCCACTGCACAGGTTACGGCTCGCTCCGGAGGACTCCATTGTCCACGCCGGTCGCCACGCGGTGATCCATACCTGCCAAGGGAGGCGTATGGCAAACGTCCACGCAGAAGAGGATCAAGCCCTCACAAGCTTGATGCTCAAAGGCTGTTCAGGAACAGGCTTGTCGGAACAACTCATGGGCCTTGACCAGCGCTTCGGCGATTTTTTCCACCGGTTCGCGCTTGGCCATGGCTTGGTCTCGCAAGGCGTTGTAGGCATCGGTCTCCGACATGCCCTTGGTTTCGATAAGGATTATTTTCGCCTGCTGCACGGTGCGCATGACCGCCATGCGCCCTTCCAGGCGCTTGACGTGTCGTTCCCGTTCGCGGGCCTTGCGTGACTGACTCAGCGTGATCGCCAAAGCGGTCAGCAACCCGAACGACTTCACGGGCGAAGGAATGACAGAGCAAGCGTTCAACTGCACCAATGCCTCGACGATGATCGGGTTCTCATAGGCAATCACCGGAATGATCGGCGGCGTGCTGGCGTGGAGCAGCCATGGCGTGTTGGTCGACAGGCTTTCCGGCGACACCGCCAACACGATCACGTCCGCCTCGGCGCTCAAGCGCTCCGGGATCGGCCATTGCACACGCACCTGACAACCGATGCGCTGCAACTGCTCGATCAGGTTGCGTCCATCCTCGTCATCCGGGTGCATTACCAATACGCTGACGTCGCGCAGGTCCTTGATGCCTGTCGCGCTGTCGTTGCGCAGGCGTTTCTTGGCGGCGCGCAAGGTCATGGACGTCTCCCCACCGAGCCGGACCATTCATTGAAATTGGGTGCAATGGCGTAAGGGTCAGGCTTGAGTGCACTCTGGCTTTCGTAAAGGATGTCGAATTGGCCCTCGACGTTGGCCCGGCCGATCCGCGAAAACAGGTACGTGTGGTGATTGTTGGCATCGACCCGAATGCGTCCTTGTGGCGCTTCGAATTCCAGCCCGCGCATGGCCTGCAGCACATCCTCCACTTGCGTGCTGCCAGCTCGAACGATCGCCTTGGCCAGCAAGTGCACCTGAAAGTACGCCGCCTCCCAGCAACGGTCAGTGACCTGGTGTTGACCAAACAACTCCCGGTATTGGGCGATGCATTGGCGGTTGGTCGGCGTGTCCACCGACTGAAAATACGTAGCCGCCGAAATATGTCCCGCCCCCAGGTGAATCCCCATTTGCTGGATGTCGGTTTCGCTGGTCGTCAGGCTGGCAATCGGCATCACCGAGGGGTCAAAGCCTGCGTCGGCGTAGGCCTGGTACAAATGCCCCATGGTTTCGCCGACGACCGTCGAGAAAATAAACGAGGGCTGGAGCTCCCTGGCCTTGACCATCAGCTTGGCAAAATCTTCCGGACGCGCGTTTTTCAGCGGCAGATAATACTCGCCCAGCTTGGTACCGCCACGCTCGTACAACAGGTCGCTCATCAAGCGATTGGTTTCGTACGGGTAGACGTACTCGGAACCGATCATCAACACGCGATTGCCGAAGTTGTCGAGCATGTAATTGCCCAGCGGCAGGGCATTGTGATTCGGTGTGGCGCCGGTGTAGATGATGTTGCGCGAATACTCGAAACCTTCGTAATACACCGGGTACAGCAACAGGGCGTCGTAGCGCTCGACAATCGGCAGTGCCGCCTTGCGTGCAGCCGAAGTGTAGCAACCAAAGAAAAACCGCAGGTGTTCTTCGCGGATCAGCGATTCGATGTGCATGGCGTACAGCGCAGGCGTTGAATCGGGGTTACGGGTGATCAACTGCAGCGGGCGACCATCGACCCCGCCTGCCGCATTGATCTGCGCAATTGCGAACTGCGCGCCGCGCATCGTCGAGCCCTCGGCAGCCGCCGTGACACCGGTATCGGAAAACAGACCGCCTATGCGGATCGACTGGTCAACCATGCCTATCAACCTTGTTCAACGTGAGAAAAGACACCCGCTCGTGGATGGGGGTCTGGAGGCCTGTGCAAATAATGATTGAGCGAGACGCCGTATAACAAAATGGCTGCTCTCAGGCGGGTTGTGCCTGGGGCTGGCGCGACAACACTGTCAGGGCCAGTCATGCGAGGGGCCTTCCACACCTGCCGAGGATGGGCGTGTGACAAGGGACCCTGCGAGGGTGTTGCCTGTCGCTCATGCAGATAGTGGGCCACACGCCATGGACGAGCTGCACCCGCGGCGCCGGCCGGTTTCAATCCTTGCCGTGGAGCCCATCCATGCCGCCCACACGCTCACGGTATTGGTGCATTCAGGGTGCATTCGCGCCAAAGCAGCGCAGGCCAGTGACACGCGGCAATAGATGCAGGCGTCACTCGCACGCCCCTTCGACTGCCCGGAAAACGCCCTGATCGCAATTGGCACTGCCCTTGCTATAACTCTCCAGAGACATCGCGCCAGCTGTTTGCCCTACGCCCCCTTGGCAAGTAGGGAAGCACCTCGCGTACGACTGGATCGGACACAGCTGTCCCGCCAGATTCGGCACAAGAAGCCTGATTTCCCGACTATTGATTTAGCCGGGATGTCGGGCTTTTTTTATTCCTGGAGAGAAGTGAATGCACAACGACAAACGCCGTTTGATCAAGCATGCCCTGTTGCTGGGCGCCTTCAGCCTGTTGCCGTTTTCCCTGGTCAGCCAGGTGCAGGCAGCCGAGACCGTGAAGGTCGGTATCATCCACTCGCTGACCGGCACCATGGCCATCAGTGAGGCCTCGGTGGTGGATGCGGAAAAACTCGCCATCGACGAAATCAACGCCAGCGGTGGCGTGCTCGGCAAGACCATCGAACCGATCGTCGAGGACGGTGCCAGCGATTGGCCGACCTTCGCCGAGAAGGCGCGCAAGCTGTTGGAAAACGATCACGTTGTCGCCACGTTCGGCGCCTTCACCTCGGCGTCGCGTAAAGCGGTGTTGCCGGTGTTCGAACGCAACAAGGCCTTGCTGTATTACCCGACATTCTATGAAGGCCTGGAAAAATCCCCGGCCATCATCTACACCGGCGCCGAAGCGTCGCAGCAAACCCTGGCAGCCGTCAGCTGGTTGATGGCCAACAAAGGCAAGACCGTCTACCTCGTGGGCTCGGACTACATCTGGCCGCGCACCACCAACAAGCTGGCACGGGCGTCGGTGACCAAGCAGGGCGGATCCATCGTTGGTGAGGATTACCTGCCCCTGGGCAACATCGAGTTCTCCTCGGTGATCAACAAAATAAAGGCCGCCAAGCCCGACATCGTGCTGTCCACCATCGTCGGTGGCTCAAACGTGGCGTTCTACAAACAGCTCAAGGCCGCCGGCATCGACAGCAGCAACCAGACACTGATGGCGCTGGCCGTCACCGAAGAAGAAGTCACCGGCATCGGCGCCGAAAACCTCACCGGTTTTCTCACCTGCATGAGCTACTTCCAGAGCCTGAAAAACCCGGTCAACGAGAAATTCGTCGCCGCCTTCAAGGCCCGCTATGGCGACAAACGCGTAGTCGGCGACCCGATGGCGGCCGCGTACACCGCCGTGTACCTGTGGAAGAAAGCCGTGGAAAAAGCCGGCAGTTTCGACGTCCCGGCCGTGATCGCCGCGTCCTCGGAGCTGACCCTCGACGCGCCTGAAGGCGAGGTCAAGGTCCACAAGGACAACCACCACCTGTGGAAGCGCGCGCGCATCGGCACCCTCAACGCCCAGGGCCAGGTTGACGTGATCTACGAGTCCGCGCCCATCGAGCCCAACCCTTTCCCGAAACTGTGATGCAGGATCGGGCGCGATCTGACTCGCGCCCTCTCCCGCCCACGCGGTCCGCCAACGTGCAGCGACAGGTAGCGACGCAATGACTTTCGATATTTTGGTGATGCAGGTCTTCAGCGGGTTTTCGCTGTTCTCGGTGTTGGTGCTGATGGCCCTGGGGCTGACCATCGTGTTCGGCCTGATGGGCGTAATCAACATGGCCCACGGCGAGTTGATGGCGATGGGGTCGTACATGACCTACGTCACGTCCGTGGTGTTTGCGCGCTACTTTCCCGACTACATGGGCTGGTATTTCGTGATCGGCATCGGCGTGGCCTTCGTCGTGACCTTCGCGTTCGGTTTCCTGCTCGAACGCTGCTTTATTCGCTTCATGTACAACCGCCCGCTCGACACGCTTCTGGCGACCTGGGGCCTGTCGCTGGTGCTGCAGCAGGTGTTCCGCCAGGTCTTCGGGCCCAAGGAAGTCAGCGTGCCCACGGTGCAATGGCTGCAAGGCGCGTGGAAGATCAGCGAAGGCCTGGAACTGCCGCTCAATCGGATTTTCATCATCGGCCTGACACTGGTGATCGCCGGCGCCGTGTTTCTGTTTTTGTACCGCAGCCGCTGGGGGCTGCGCATTCGCGCGGTGACCCAGAACCGCGCCATGGCGGGGGCAGCCGGCATTAACACCGCCCGTGTCGATGCGGTCACGTTTGCCCTGGGCTGCGGGCTGGCCGGGATCGCCGGCAGCTCGTTCACCATGCTGGCCTCGACCGGCCCGGTCAGCGGCCAGCAGTACCTGGTCGACACCTTCATCGTCGTGGTGTTTGGCGGGGTGGAGAGTTTGCTGGGCACCTTCCTGTCGGCCTTCGCCATCGGCCAGACGCAGATTTCGCTGGAATACCTCACCACCGGCTCCATGGCCAAAGCCATCACGCTGCTGGTGGTGATCGTGCTGCTGTTCTTCCGCCCCAACGGCTTGTTCGCCGCGAAAGTGAGACGCTGAGATGAACGATATGACTGAGACGCCCCTCACCCGCCCCAGCACCTCGACGCAGACCACGCGCCGGCTGCGCACCGGGTTGCTGCCGTTGCTCGAGCGCCACAGCCTGGTCTGGCTGTCGCTGCTGTTGCTGGTGATATTGCCCCTGAGCCTGGGCGACTTTCGCCTGGGCCTGGCCGGCAAATACCTGAGCCTGGCGTTCTGCGCCGTGGGCATGGTGATGATCTGGGGCTACGGCGGGATACTCAGCCTGGGCCAGGGCATCTTCTTTGGCCTCGGCAGCTACATGATGGCGATGTACCTGAAACTTGAAGCCACCGCCAACGACGAAGCGGCGAGCGCGCTCGCCGCCTTCTACGGCTCGGCGTTGCCGGACTTCATGATCTGGAACAGCGTCGACGCGCTGCCCTGGTGGTGGAAGCCTTTCGAGTCGGCGACATTCACCTTTGCCGCGATCCTCGTCCTCCCGGCATTGCTCGCGTTTGTGTTCAGCTACGCGTATTTCAAGAAGCGCGTGGGCGGCGTGTACTTCTCGATCATCACCCTGTCGTTGGCGGCGATCATGTCGATCATGATCATCGGCCAGCAAGGCTACACCGGCGGTGTCAACGGCCTGACCGACTTCAAGACCGCCTTTGGCCTGAGCCTGCAAACGCCTCAAACGCCCTGGATTCTGTACCTGATCACCACCCTGTTGCTGCTGGGCTGCGTGGCGTTGTGCGGGTTCATCCTGCGCAGCCGGCTGGGCAAAGTGGTGGTGGCGATCCGTGACCGTGAGGACCGCGTACGGTTTTCCGGCTACAACACGGCACTGTTCAAAGCGTTCATCTTTGCCGTCGCAGCACTGATCTCCGCGCTCGGCGGGGTGATGTTCACCCTGCAGGTCGGCCTCGCGTCGCCGTCGCTGGTGGGCATCATTCCTTCGACCGAAATCGTGATTTACGCAGCCCTCGGCGGGCGTCTGTCGCTGGTCGGTGCGGTGTACGGCACGCTGTTGATCGGCGTGGCCAAAACCTACCTGTCGGAAAATTTCGTCAACTTCTGGCAGTACTTCATCGGTTTCCTGTTCATGGGCGTGGTGCTGTTCTTGCCGACCGGGCTCGCCGGTTTGCTGCAACGCCTTGGCCACAACAAACAGGAGGTGCAGTCATGAGTGGCCTGTTGCTGAGTGTCGAAGATCTCACGGTGTCGTTCGACGGTTTCAAGGCAGTGGACAGCCTTAATTTCTATGTCGAAGAAAACCAGGTGCACGTGGTGATCGGGCCTAACGGCGCGGGCAAGACCACCCTGCTTGACATGATCTGCGGCAAAACCCGACCGAGTGCCGGCAGCATCCGTTTCAAGGACCTGCAACTGGCCAACATGATCGAGTACCAGATCACCCGCGCGGGCGTTGGGCGCAAGTTCCAGAACCCTTCGGTGTATGAAGACCTCACCGTGCGCGAGAACCTCGACATCTCGTCGCCCGGCAAACGCGGCATTTTCAACTGCCTGTTCGCCCGCAAAGACCCGGCCCTGCAAGCAGAGATCGAGCAGACCGCCGAGATGATTTTCCTGCAGGACCAGCTGGGGCGCAAAGCCGGGCTGTTGTCCCACGGGCAAAAGCAGTGGCTGGAGATCGGCATGCTGCTGATGCAGCGCCCGGAACTGTTACTGCTGGACGAGCCGGTGGCCGGCATGAGTGCAGGCGAGCGGGAAAAGACCGCAGGCCTGCTCAAGCGCATCGCCAAGGGCCGCGCCATGGTGATCATCGAGCACGACATGGAGTTCGTGAAGTCAGTGGCTGACAAAGTCACCGTCCTGCACCAGGGCAAAACCCTGGCCTACGGCTCGATGGATCAGGTGCAAAACGATCCTCGCGTCATCGACGTCTACCTGGGGCACTGAGCATGCTGACCGTCAATAACCTGAACGTGTATTACGGCGACAGCCATGTGCTGCGCAATCTCGACCTGACCCTCGCACCGGCCGAGTCCCTGGCGATCATGGGTCGCAACGGCATGGGCAAGACCACCCTGCTCAGAAGCCTGGTGGGCATGCTGCCGGCGCGCAGCGGCAGCATCACGCTGGCGGGCCGGGAACTCACCGCCAGCAAGAGCTATGAGCGGGTCGCCGCCGGGGTGGGCTTCGTGCCGCAGGGGCGGATGATTTTTCCGTACCTGACGGTGGAGGAAAACATCCTCACCGGCATGCAGGGCGCCCCTGCCGCACCGATTCCCGACTACATCTACGAGTACTTCCCGGTGCTGTTCGAGATGCGTCGACGCAAGGGCGGCAACCTCTCCGGCGGCCAGCAACAACAGCTGGCGATTGCCCGCGCGCTGGTCTCCAACCCCAAAGTGTTGATCCTGGATGAGCCGACCGAGGGCATTCAGCCGTCGATCATCAAGGACATCGCCCGGGCCCTGAACCTGCTGAAAAAAGAACGGGGATTTTCGCTGATCGTCTCCGAACAGGTGCTGTCGTTTGCGATGGCCGTGGCCGACCGTTACCTGATCATCGAGAAAGGCGAGTTCGTGCACAGTGAGGTCCGCGAAACCGTCGACCGCGAGCGCATCCTGCGCTACCTGACCATCTGAAAGCGGACCTGGGAGCACACACCATGTTGATCCTCGACCGCATTCTGGGCCAGGCCAGCGACCCTGCCCTCGCCGACCGTTTGCATGACCTCAGCCACGCAGGCCTGGTCGAAACCCTCAGCCTGTCGGCCAGCGACATTCAGCGTCATCGCCTGCGCCTGGCCAGTGATCGCGGCACCGACTGTGCGATTCGGCTGGAGCGCCATCAGCAACTGCGTAACGGCTCGGTGCTGATGCTCGACGGTCAGCGCGCCATCGTCGTGCACATGCAGGACGTGCACTTTCTCGACCTGCAACCGCGGGACGCTGCCGCAGCGCTGGAGCTGGGGTATTTCGCCGGCAACATGCACTGGGCCGTGCGCTTTGCAGGCACTGCGTTACGGATCCCGCTGAATGGCCCGGAGGCCGACTACCTCGAGCGTCTGGCGCCGATGCTCGCGGACGGCCGGGTGCAGCGCCTATGAGCGCCGCACCGGCCGAGTTGCGCAGCAGCCTGTTGGCGCTGCAACAGGCAGACAGTTTTTTCCCCGGTGGCGCGGTTGCCTGGTCATGGGGGCTGGAAACGCTGGTGGCCGATGCGCGCCTGGGGCAGAACGACTCGTTGACCGACCCCGTCCCTGTCAGGCGCCGTCAGCGCGGCCTGCAGAATGATCGCAGCATTCAGGTGCGGGCCTTCGTCGAAGGTCAATTGCGTCATCGCTGGAACAGTTTTGACCGGGTGTTTTTATGCGCCGCCTGGCATGCAGCGGCTGACCTCGCCACTCTGATGGACCTGGACAGTCACATCGAGGCCCTGACCCTGGCAGAGGAACTGCGCCAAGGCTCACGTCGAGTCGGTCAATCGTTGCTGGGCGTGCATGTCGCGCTCGGTACCCCCGGCGCTGCCGCTTACCAGCAACACGTGCTCGCCCGGGCAACGCCGGGGCATTTGCCGGTGTTGCAAGGGCTGCTGTGGCAACAACTCGGCATGCAACTCGAGCACTGCCAACTCGCCGCCGCCCATGGGCTGTGCACCGGACTGGTCAGCGCCGCTGTGCGCCTGGGCGTAATGGGGCATGTGGATGCGCAGCGGGTACTCACCGACATCCAGCCCTTGCTGCTGCAACTGCTTGCTCAGGCGCCGCTCGCCCTCGACGACGCCAGCGGCTTCACGCCCATGGCCGAGATCGCCGTGATGCGGCACGAAACCCAGGACCTCCGTCTTTTCGCCAATTGAGGTGGCAGGCACGAAAACGCCTGCTGCCGACACAGGAGCTTGAACATGCTGCTGACGCCCACCGAACTTGAGCGGCTGACGCTGTACACCGCCGCCGAACTCTCGCGCAAACGCCGCGCCAAAGGGCTGCGCCTGAACTTTCCGGAAGCCTCGGCGCTGATTGCCGATGAAATCCTCGAAGGCGCCCGTGAGGGGCGCAGCGTGGCCGAGCTGATCGGTTTCGGCTCGACACTCCTCAACACTGACGACGTCATGCCCGGCGTGGCCGAGCTGCTGCCGGTACTGCAGGTGGAAGGTACGTTCCCCGATGGCACCAAACTGGTCACCGTGCATCAGCCGATTCGACCCGGCCGGTTGCCGTTGGCCGTCATGCCGACGCCTGGCGAAATCATCTCGCCCGAGGGCGATATACCACTCAACAGCGGTCGCCCCACGACCACCGTACGGGCCATCAATACCGGCGACCGGCCGGTGCAAATCGGCAGTCACTACCACTTTTTCGAAGTCAACAAGGCGCTGGATTTCCCGCGCGCCGCCGCCTTCGGCATGCACCTGGACATTCCTGCGGGCACCGCCGTGCGTTTTGAGCCGGGGGAGCTGCGCGAAGTGCAGCTGGTGCAATTCGGCGGCACGGGGGACATCCACGGTTTCAGCGGTTTGACCAATGGCAACCTGCACGATCCGGCCTGCAAAGCCATCGCGCTTGATCGAGCCCGCGCACAACAGTTCAAGGGGGCATGACCCATGGCAACGATGACGCGCAAGGAATACGCCGCGATGTACGGCCCCACCACTGGCGACGCGGTGCGCCTGGGGGATACGTCGCTGCTGGCCGAGGTGGAATTCGACTACGCGGTGCCCGGCGATGAATGCCTGCACGGCGGCGGCAAGACCCTGCGTGACGGCATGGGCCTGATGCCAGGGCATGACAGCGCAGACGGCGCGCTGGACATGCTGATCTGCAACGCGCTGATCATCGACCCGGTGATCGGCATCGTCAAAGGCGACATCGGCATCAAGGACGGCAAGATCGTGGCCATCGGCAAGGCCGGTAATCCGCAGGTCATGGACGGTGTCCATGCGCAGCTGATCTGTGGCGTCGCAACCACCGTGCGCGACGCAGAAGGCCTGATCGTCACGCCGGGCGGGATCGATGTGCACGTGCATTTCGACTCGGCGCAACTGTGCGATCACGCGCTGGCGGCGGGCCTGACGACGCTGATCGGCGGCTCGCTCGGGCCGATTACCGTGGGGATCGACTGCGGCGGCGAATGGAACGTCGGCAAGATGCTGCAGGCCTCTGAAGCCTGGCCAATCAATTTCGGCTTTCTCGGCAGGGGCAATTCCAGCAAGCCGGAATCGCTGCTCGGCCAACTGCGCGGTGGCTGCCTGGGATTGAAGATCCACGAGGACTGGGGCGCGATGCCCGCCGTGATCGATACCTGCCTCAAGGTGGCCGATGAATACGACTTCCAGGTGCAGTTGCACACCGACACCTTGAATGAATCGGGTTTTCTCGAAGACACCCTGGCCGCCATCGGCGACCGCACGATCCACATGTACCACACCGAAGGCGCAGGCGGCGGCCACGCCCCGGACATCATCAGCGTGGCGGGAAAATCCAACTGCATCCCCTCCTCGACCAACCCGACCAATCCGTACACCGTCAACACCTTCGACGAACACCTGGACATGATCATGGTCTGCCATCACCTCAATCCGGACGTGCCGGAAGACGTGGCGTTCGCCGAATCCAGAGTGCGTCCGCAGACCATCGCCGCCGAAGACATCCTGCACGACACCGGCGCAATTTCGATCCTGGGTTCCGACAGCCAGGGCATGGGGCGCATCAACGAGGTGATCTGCCGCACCTGGCAACTGGCCTCGAAGATGAAAGAGCAACGCGGCCGTCTACCGGAAGAAAAAACCGGATTGGGCGACAACGAACGCATCAAGCGTTACATCGCCAAGTACACGATCAACGCTGCGCGGGTGTTCGGCATCGACAGTTACATCGGCTCGCTGGAGCCGGGCAAGCTCGCTGACCTGGTGCTATGGCGGCCGGCCTTTTTTGGCATCAAGCCGGAGCTGGTGGTCAAGGGCGGGTTTATCGTGCACGGCGTGATGGGCGACTCGGCAGCCTCGCTGTACACCTGCGAACCCCTGATCATGCGCCCGCAATGGGGGGCCTTTGGTGAGGCCAAACAGGCACTGTCGGTGAATTTCGTCAATCGCCTTGCGGTGGAGGCCGATACCGCTGAGAAACTGGGCCTGAAAAAAGCCCTGTTGCCGGCCTTCGGCACCCGCACGCTGCGCAAGTCCGACATGCTGCACAACGACGCCTGCCCGGACATTCGCGTCGACCCCCAGACCTTCGATGTGTACGCCGACGGTGAGCGCCTGACCTGCGAGCCGGTCAGCGAAGTGCCCTTGGCCCAGCGCTACATGCTGCGCTGATCACAGCCAATAAAAGGAACCTGCTAATGAGCACTGCATTCAACGCCGCACCGCAGCCGCAACCCCACCCGGGCGCCGCGCGCGTCGGGATCGGCGGCCCGGTCGGCTCGGGCAAGACTCGCCTGCTGGAGCAACTGATTCCGCGCTTCATCGCGCGCGGCACCGAGTTGGCCATCATCACCAACGACCTGGCCACCCGCGAGGACGCCGAACGCGTGCAGCGCAGCGGCCTGATCGACCCACAACGGGTGCTCGCGGTGGAAACCGGCGCCTGCCCGCATACGGCGATCCGCGAAGACCCGACGCTGAACCTGCAAATGGCCGACGAGCTGGAAGCGCGATTCGAGAACCTGGACCTGATCCTGATTGAGTCCGGCGGCGATAACCTGGCCTCGACCTTCTCGTTGGATCTGGTGGATTACTGGATCTTTGTCATTGATGTCGCCGGCGGCGATGACATCCCGCGCAAACGAGGGCCTGGCGTGTTGAGCTGTGATCTGCTGGTGGTCAACAAATATGATCTGGCGCCCTATGTGGGCGTGGATCTGCCACGCATGCGTCGCGAATCAGCCGAAGCCCGCAACGGCCGGCCCGTGCTGTTCACCAACTGCGCGACGGGTGACGGGGTCGACGCGGTCGTCGACGCCATCAGCCGCGCCGTGTTGTTTGACCGACCATGAACGCGCCGCAGGAACTGTTTCGCCCGTTGATTGCACCGCCCAAGGCATCCTCGCAGGTGCAGGCCCGGATTGCCTTCAGCAAAGCGCCGTCCGGCGCCAGTTATATCAGCGAACAGCGCGTGGGCTATCCCTTTCACCTGGGCCGCACCCTGAAGCTGCCGGACGACCCGAAAGGCATGGCGGCCGTGTATGTGCAGTCGTGCTCGGGCGGGATTTTCGCAGGCCAGGAGTTGCGGATGCACCTGCATGCCGGGCCGGACACTCAAGTGCATGTCAGCACTGGCGCGGCGACGGTAGCCCACAGCATGCTCGAGCAATCGGCACGCCAGACCGTCAACCTCACTGCAGAACGCGGAGCATTACTGGAGTACCTGCCTATGGCGACGATCCTGTTTCCCCAGGCAAAACTGCACAGCCAGGTAAGGGTGAATCTGCACCCGGGCGCCAGGGTGATGCTGTGCGACGCGTTTTGCCTGCACACCCCCCAGGACAGTGCCGGCCTCTTCGATGTCTACCGCGCCGACCTGGAAGTGCGCTGCCCGGCAGGCCGTTTGCTGGCCGGCGATCGCCTGGCGCTGAACGGGCAAGACCTGCTGCGGCAATTACCGGGCGTCGGTGGTGCCTTCCAGACCCTGGCGACATTCATGCTCGTGGGTCAGGGCTTGCCTGTCGAAGCGCTGAAAACCGCATTGCGCAACGCCCTGCCCACTCACCCCGACAGCTATCTGGGTGTCAGCGCACTACCCAACGATTGCGGGGTTTCATTACGCATCATGACCCTTGATGCCGTGTCACTGCGCAACAGCCTTCACATAGCCTGGGCGTGTGTACGTGAGCATCTGACCGGTGTGGCACCGCGTATGCGCCGCAAATGAGGAGTGACGATTGCAGCCCACGCCGGCTGACGGCGTTCAGCGATTTTCTGTTCCACCGCTGGCAGGAGGCGCCGTGGGATCAATGACCTCATTCGCCGCAGCCGATGCATCGTAGGCATCTCGAACAGCCGCTAAGTTTCGTAGGAAATTTTGTAGGTCTTGCCTATCCGCTCGACATGTGCAAATCCAAGCTCGCCAAGGTGCATACCCGCGATAAGAATCTTGTCCGAGCTGACGACATCCAACAACTTTGAACGTGTGGCGGCGGAAAGCAGCGGGTCTTGGTCAAATGCAATGGATACGTCGGGACGGGCAATCTGGACTTGAGGGAAATGAACGATATCCCCCCAGATCAACAGACTCCTCTCATCGGATTCGAGGCGATAACCGGAATGCCCCGCCGTATGCCCCAGAAGGGGCGTCGCACTGATGCCAGGGAGGACTTCGTTATCAGTAAACGTGCGCATTTTCTCTCGGTACTGATCGAATACCTTCCGAGCAAACAGAAAGTTGCCACGAGCACGCTCACTCGCTCGGCTGAGATTGCCGTCGTCTTCCCAGAAAGAAACCTCACGCTGGTGCACGACTAGCTCTGCATCGGGAAAGGCTACCGCCCCTGAAGCGTCAAGCAGCCCCCCAACATGGTCGGGATGTGCGTGGGTCAGAAGAATGGTGTCAATGTCAGCGGGTTGCACGCCAGCAAGCGCGAGATTCGCCTTCAGCTTTCCGCCCCACTGCTTGAAACCACCAGCCCCCGCATCGATGAGAATCGTGCGGCCCCTTCCACGCACCAGGTAACAGTTGATGTGGATCGAGGATGGGTCGCTCACGCCTGCGTCCTGCTGCAACTTGGACGCCTGCGCAGGATCGATATTGGAGAGGAGATCCAGACTTGCGCAAAGGTATCCGTCACTGATGGCCGTAATCGAAAACTCGCCGATCTGCTGGCCCGGAAATTTCATGTCGAAGATTGTCAGGTTAGGCATGTCGGTTTTGCCCCGGCGTGTGGGGCAGTGCGCCACTGCCACTCGTCAACTGCGCGGTCATCGGAGCATAGAGGTGTACGGCGTTCGGAAGGGTATCCACATCGAGACGGATGGAGCTATCCAGCTTCGCCAGCCATCTGATTTCAGGGCACTTCTCCAATGCGACGGCGCGCATACGATCAGGCGCCAGCCCCCTCTCGATGAGCGGCTCGGGACCGACTGCGCTTACGATCAGATGCTCGCCTTCACCGATGGCAGGCGCACGTTCAAGGGCGCCATACAGATTGCGGTGCCAATGGGTGATGTGCTGCTGCCAGCGTGCAAAATTGCCGCCGCCCTTCTGGCGATACTCATCGCCCTCAAGCACGGCCAGGCCGTCGATCGAATGCATGGCAAGGTAGACAGGGCAACCCGTGCTCAACGCCTTGAAGCGCTGCGAGGTATGGAACCCGCTCACGGAAATAAGCGCGGGTAGTTTTTCCAGGCTATAGAAATCATTCCACTCGGCTTCGCTGGCGGGGTCGGCAAAGCTGCACTCGACGGTATAGATCATGGATAACGTCGCGACCGGACACCTTGTGTCCGGCCCTCCTTGTTGATGTTCCATCACGGTATGGCCTTGACATCAACGAATAAAGCGATTTTTCGGTATGCTTCAGTGATAAAAGATCAAGCTTAGCTGGATCACCACCCTTAGACCGAGAACGCTTATGCGAAAGAAGATCCCGAGCAGCACGGCATTGACAGCATTCGAGGCGGCCGCTCGTCACGGCAGCTTCGCGCGCGCGGCAGAGGAACTGTCTTTGACTGAAGGCGCCATCAGTCGCCAGATTGGCCGGCTGGAAGCCTTCCTCGGTGTCGCGCTATTCGAACGAGTCGGCAATCGTGTCCGGCTCCTGCCCAACGGGGAACGCTACGCGGCCCAAGTTCGCGAATCGCTGGACCGCCTGGATCGGGACAGTCAGTACTTAATGGGGCAGCCGAACGATGGCGCGAGCCTGGACATCGCCACTATCCCGACGTTCGCGATGCGATGGCTCATTCCTCGCTTGACACGATTCCAGCAAAAGCATCCGAACATCACTGTGCATTTGGCCGAGCGCATGGACCCCTTCGTCCTAGCCGGGAGCGGATTCGATGCTGCCATCCATTTCGAGCACCCAGCGTGGACGGGTATGCGGACTCACCACCTTTTGCATGAAGTGCTGGTTCCTGTTTGTCATCCTGCATTGCTCCAAGAGAGCACAGGAGCAGCAACACTGGACATGCTTCCACGCCTGCACCGACGGCAGAACCCGGATGCCTGGCAGCGCTATTCCCTGGAAACGGGGATCCCACTTACCAATCCAGCGATTGGTGCGCGCTACGATCTTCACGGCATGTTGATCGAGGCGGCATTGGCCGGCCTCGGTGTTGCGCTGGTCCCGCGTCTTTACGTTGAAACTGAACTGGCGTTAGGACGTCTGGTCGCTCCGTGGCCAGAGGGGAAAACCATTTCCAAAACCTTCTGCCTCATCCTCCCCGAGCCCATCGCATTGAGCAGAGAGCCAATACAAGCGTTTGCTCAATGGATGCTGGACGAAGCGAAGAAAGCAACGACGGTTGAGTCGTAGGGAACCTCCTTTTGCAGGCCTGCCACCAGGCTGTCCCATACGCTTTTATGTATGCATCGATGCATGCAAATTAGATACCGACCGCAACCTGGCCTTACGTACCACAGTTATATCGAGTGTGAATCAAGATCTGTGTTGAAGGTGGCGTTGTCGCCGCTCCCTCAATCGCTCCTCGTATCCAGCGCACCGCTGCGGCAGTCTCGCCAACGAAATCATGAGAGATAACATAATCCATGACGCCGGACTCAAGCATCGCCCGCGTATGAACCGTAAGCTCATGACCGACAAAAATAGGCCGATCCTCAACCGCAATGGTATCTATCGCTTGAGCAACGCCCCGATTGGCGCCGGCCACGTTGTAGATGGCTGCCGGGTAGTAGTGCTTGGAAAAATAACGCGTCAATTGCTCAGTAGTGGTATAGGGGCGATCATCGGAAATCACCCGCTCGTCGATCTTCAGATAGGGAAACTCCGAGCGAAGCACCCTGCGAAACCCCATCTCCCGCTCTTGCTGGCAGCGAAACGGCACACTGGTCACTAACAGAATTTTTGCCGGCTCCTTGGGTAACGCATTGCCTATCAGTAGCCCGGCGACACTGCCTGCCGCATATTGATCGTTGCCTACGTAAGCGCTTCGTCCGGAATTAGGCAGGTCGGTGGTCAGGCAAACGACGGGGATACCCAGGCTGCACAGTTTGCGAATCGCTCGGTTGATCGCCGGATGCTCGCGCGATACGACAATCACACCATCCGCTGAGGCACCCTCAGCCTGAACCTGATCAGCAAACGCGGCGGGATCGACCTGGTTAGTCGGTACATAGTAGCCATGCACGACGACACCAGGTGTCGAGGCGTTCACCACTGTCTCGGCGCCGGCCAGCGTCGCATTGAAGGTTTCGCCCGAGTCGCAGAATAACTTGATCTGCAACGTTGCCATGCCGTCAGCCAAATCTTTCTTTAGCTTATCCAGCGCCGCCAGCACTTTCAGACGAGTATTTTCCCGTACGCCGGGGCGGTTATTCAGCACACGATCGACGGTCGCTGCCCCGACCCTGGCCACCTTAGCGACCTGTTGAACAGTGGGGCCCTTCCATAAGCGCGCCGATGTTTGCATGGTCATATAGCCAGCCCTTTTTTGATGTTCTTTACACCATATACGCATTGCTGATGATTGTTTTCAAGAGCAATGACAGGCATCAATGCATCTTCGCATTTGAGGTGTTTTAGATCATAAACCGCCTATGGCGCTGCTTGATGATTGCTTTTTCGGTGCTAATAATCGAGGCATAACAAACACAACAAACCGCCAGGATCGCCCCATGAGTAACTCGTCCCCACCGGTTGATTTCGACCGCCACGGCTACGCCGCTTGTGCCCTATTGCGCACCTCCTTTCTCAATCAACACGCTCGCGAGTTCGACGCGGCGTTGATGACTTTCGCCCATTGATAGGTAGTTGAATATGAGCATACGAATCGCCGTTATCGGCGCAGGGATTATGGGGGAAGATCACGCCCGCATCATTGCCCAGGACCTTCCGGGAGCCACTTTGCATGTGGTGTGTGATGCGTCGCCAGAGCGAGCGAAGCTGATAGCTGACCGTTATGGCGCCGCTGACGTTTCCACTGATCCACTGTTCACGCTTTCAAGGTCCGATGTCGATGCAATCATCATCGCCAGCCCGGACGAAACCCATGCGGTCCTGACCATGGCAGCCATCGATGCAGGGAAACCTGCACTGTGTGAGAAACCGCTGTCTCAAAGCCCGGACCAGTGCCTGGCGGTCATCGACAAAGAAGCCTCCCGGGGTCGCCAATTCGTGCAACTGGGCTTTATGCGCCGGTTTGACCCTTCGTACAGGGAAATGAAAAGTGCCTTGAGCGACGGCGTGATCGGTCGGGCTGTGATGATGCACAATTTCCATCGCAACGTAGAAGCTCCCGCCAACTTCAGCGGGCAAATGGCGATCAGTAACTCCGCGCCTCATGAATTCGATGTGGCACGTCACGTGCTCGATACTGAATACGTTGCCATTTCAGTGTTCCAACCCACCCACACGTCTAAGGACGGCGTCGGCGCCCCGGTATTCATGGTGCTGGAAACCCGGGAAGGCCATCTGGTGAACATCGAAATCAACAACAACGCCCATTACGGGTACGACGTCCGTGGCGAGCTGGTGGGCGAGCTGGGTTCCGTGCAACTGGTCACCCCCGTACATGCTCGCTTCAACACCTGTCTTCAGGGTTTTGAACGGTACGCTGCCGATTGGCGGCCGCGTTTCGCCGACGCCTACCGCCTGCAGAACAAAGCATTCGTGGAGTTCATCACCACAGGAAGGTTCCCCGTCCATGCCGCGAGTGCCTGGGACGGCTATTGCGCAGCCATTGTCGCTCAAGCTGGCATCGAGGCGCTCAATCAGCGTCGCCGGGTCGTTTTGCCGACGCTGGAAGCACCGCCCCTCTACCGATCGAGAGAAGGAGCTACGTCATGAAGCTGGGATTCGTCACCGATAGCCTCGGTCACCTGCCATTGCGGGAGATGCTCAAGCAGGCGGAACGCCTGGAAGTGTCGGGCCTGGAGATCAACACCGGCGGATGGTCGACCGCACCACACTTTAACTTGGCACAGATGCTCGCCAGCGCCGACGACCGCAAGGCACTCAAACGCAGCTTCCAGGAGCACAATCTGGAAATCATTTCCCTGAACGCCAACGGCAACCCTTTGCATCCTACACAGCCCGAACAAGGCCAATGCCTCCGGGACACGATACGCGTAGCCGGTGAACTGGGAGTCAAGACCGTCTGCACCATGTCTGGCTTACCGGAAGGTCGGGCCGGCGACAGGATGCCGAACTGGGTGGTTGCCTCATGGCCTCCCGAAACCCAGACAATGCTGCGCTATCAATGGGAAGAACGCCTGCTGCCCTTCTGGAGCGAGATCGCTGACCTGGCCAAGGAAAATGGTGTGGAGCGTATCGCGTTGGAATTGCACGGTAACCAATGCGTCTACAACGTCCGTTCGCTTCTGAAACTACGCCATGCGATCGGACCGGTGATAGGCGCCAACCTGGATCCCTCTCATCTGTTCTGGATGGGCGCTGATCCGCTGGTAGCCGCCGAGGCACTGGGCGCTGCCATCTACCACGTACATGCCAAGGATACCTTGCTTAATGCGCCAGTCCAGGCCGTGGACTCACTCCTGGAAAATGGCTCATTGATGGATATCTCATCCCGTAGCTGGTCCTACATCACACTTGGATTCGGCCACGGCGAGCAATGGTGGAGGCAGTTCTGCTACCGCTTGAAAATGGCTGGCTACGATGGCTGGCTATCGATTGAGCATGAGGACGTTTTACTCAACAGCCTCGAGGGCTTGGAAAAGTCCGTAAGACTGCTAAAGAGCGTCATGCCGGTTGCCGCCAGCGATTTCAAACCCCAGTCCATCTGAATCGCACCACGAGAAAAAACCAATGTAATTCCATATTAAATCGCTCACCGCAATGGCGAGTGAGCCTCCCCATGAGTTTCAGTCAGGAATATCACAATGACAATTAATTCCTACGGAAATACGGCAGACACTTCAGCCGCCTATGTAAGTCCTGAAAAACGCCAGGCACAGCGCTACCTGCAAAAAGTGACTTGGATCGCCACGTTTGGCGGCCTGCTCTTCGGCTTCGATACCGGCGTCATCAATGGCGCCCTGCTCTACATGAAGGATGACCTGGGCCTGACGCCATTTACGGAAGGCCTGGTCGCCAGTGCCTTGTTGATCGGCGCAATGATGGGGGCGCTGTGCAGCGGTCGCTTATCAGACCTCAAGGGACGCCGCCGTATCATTCTTTTCCTCGCCGTGCTGTTTTTTCTTGGCGCATTGGCTTGTGCGCTGGCGCCCACCCTCAATGTCATGGTGGCCGCCCGCTTCACGCTCGGGTTAGCGGTGGGCGGCGCATCGGTCGTCGTGCCGGCGTATCTTGCAGAGATGGCTCCGTCCAGCATCCGCGGTCGCATCATTACCCGTAACGAGTTGATGATCGTCACCGGGCAATTCCTGGCCTTCACCACTAACGCCACATTGGGCAATTTGTTCAGCGATCTCGATGGTGTGTGGAGATGGATGCTTGCCTTGGCAACCCTGCCAGCAGTGGCACTCTGGTTGGGAATGCTCTACATGCCCGAAAGCCCGCGCTGGCTGGCAACCAAAGGCCGCTTCAGAGAGGGCCTGGAAGTACTGAAACTAGTACGGGAAGAGTACTATGCCAAGGCTGAAATGGAGGCCATTACCCAACAGATCAGCAACGAACGATTCATCAAAAAAGGTGGCTGGCGCGACCTGTCTCAAAAGGGCGCGCGACGAATCTTTTTGATTGGCATCGGTATCGCTGTTACGTCGCAGCTGACCGGAGTCAATTCAATCATGTACTTCGGCACCCAGATCCTCACAGAAGCAGGCCTGGAACAACGTAGTGCACTGATCGCCAATGTCGTAAACGGCGTTATCTCGATTGGCGCAACGTTCGTGGGTATTGCTCTGCTGGACCGCGTGGGCCGTCGCCCAATGATGCTGCTCGGTTTCACCGGCACTACATTGTCTTTATTGTTGATTGGCCTGGTCTCAGTTTTTGTCGACCCCTCCGTTACCCGCGCCATGCTCATTCTCGGAGCCATGGCGATGTTCCTTGCCTCCATGCAAGGGCTGATCGGGCCTGCTTTCTGGGTACTTTTGGCAGAAATTTTCCCAATGCGCATCCGCGGCGGATGCATGGGTATGGCTATCGCAGCCTTCTGGTTGACCAACGTGATGATCGGCATGTTCTTTCCAACTCTGGTTGCGACAATCGGGATCGGCCAAACCTTCTTTGTATTCGTGGGAGCGGGACTTCTGTCACTGACCTTTGTCGCTGTGTGGGTACCGGAGACACGAGGCAGCACGCTCGAAGAGATTGAACAGCGGTTGTATGGTTAGACGAGATCGAGTATGACGCGCCCATGACCATGGTCAGTTTCGACGAAAAATCCCTCGACATGAAAATCGCGCAGTCGCCGGCCGACGACTCCCCCTGAACGGAACCCGCTAAAAGGATGCGTATCTTGAATCGCTTATCACCACCACCGCTGTCTGCGCTAGAAACCCAGCGCACTGTCGATTGGGCAATCATGTCACGGCGCAGCATCAGGGCCTTTTTGCCGACAGCCGTGCCCCATGAGGAAGTCGAAGCGATTCTGGATGTCGCACGCTTCAGTGCCTCGGGTGTGAACATGCAGCCCTGGCAGGTGCACGTTGTAACCGGTGAAGCGAAAGAGCGCCTGTCAATGGCCATCAGCGCGATCGACAACGACCCACGACTCAGCAGCGATATGCAGGAGCCCTACGCCTACTACCCGAACGAATGGATCACGCCTTACATCGATCGCCGGCGCAAGGTGGGTTGGGACCTCTACGGGCTGCTTGGGATTGCCAAAGGTGAAAAACAACGCATGCACCAACAGCACGGGCGCAATTACCGGTTCTTCGACGCGCCGGTTGGCTTGCTGTTTACCGTGGACAACGTGTTGGAGCAAGGCAGCCTTCTGGACTACGGCATGTTTTTGCAAAACATCATGCTGGCGGCACGCGGGCGGGGGTTGCACACCTGCCCGCAGGCCGCCTTCCTCAAATACCACAACGTCATTTCAGAGATGTTGAGCATTCCCGCCGACCAGATGCTGGTGTGTGGCATGAGCCTTGGCTATGCCGACCCCAAGGCCGTTGAAAACACTCTGGTAACAGCCCGGGAACCGGTCAGCGCTTTCGCCGTTTTTCACCATAATAATAAGGAGACCCAGCCATGATCAGTGGTGCATACGCAGCCAGGGCATCGGCGTCGGGCCATTGGGCGTTTTGCAGTAGGGACTTGAACACATACAGACGATTGCGACGGGTCAGGTGTTCTTCGACACGTAAATCAAGGCTTCACCCAGCAACGGATCGCGGCTAACCTTGGCCACCGGCCAAGCCTGCGATCCGCGCTTGCCGAACATAATGATTTCGGAAGCTGCTGCCACCATGGATATTTCTTCGACGCCTTCTCCGCCTGCCAGTAACAAGGAAAATACCGGTGGGCGCGTACAGGTCATCGACCGCTCGATTGTACTGCTGCGCACCCTCTCGGGGCTCAAGCATGGCGCCAGCGCTCTGGACCTGGCGCGGCTGACCGGTATAGACCGCACCACCATTCATCGCCTGCTCAAGACCCTGACCCACTGGAGCCTGATCGAGTCCCAGGGCGGCACCTATCGCATCGGCCCGGAATGCCTGATCTATTCGGCGGCGTACCTGAACCGCCTGAACCTGCGCAAGATCGCCCTGCCCTACGCCATCGAGTTGCAACGGGTGATCGGCGAGCGCCAGGCGATTGTGTCGCTGTCGGTGCCGGTAGGTGACCAGGTGGTGTTGATCGAGCGGATGTGGACGCCGACCACGCCGCTCAACGTGATTGTCGACCTCGCCGACCAGTTCCCCATCGACGGCAGCCCCAGCGGGCGTGCGGTGCTCGCCACCTACAATGAGGCGGCCGCGCAGGCGATCCTGGGCGAAGCGCGGTATGCCAAGGTACGGCCGGCGTTGGAGTTGATCCGCAGCCAGCAGGACTTCGCGTTTGGCCATGGCGAGTTCAAGCCTGGCCTGTCGTCGGTGGCGTTTCCGATACGCGTGGAAGCCGGGCAGGCCATTGGCGCGGTCGTCGTGGCCGGGCTTGAGATGGAAGACGAAACCCACCCCGGCTCGTCCCTGGCCAGCCATGTGCGCCGCGCCTGTGAAGGTATCGCGGCGCAGTTGGGCAACCTTTAGGGCCTGAGGCCCAGGGCGGCGAGCAGGCGGTTTTTCTGCACCTTGCCGTAGTGGGAGCGCGGTAGTTCGTCGATGAAGTAAATGCGGCGCGGCACCTTGTAGCGCGACAAGCCGGCGCGGCAGTGGTCCATCAACTGCTGCGCCGACAGGTCTTGCGAACCCTCTAATACCACGGCTGCGCACACTTGCTCGCCCCATTCCAGGTCCGCCAGGCCAAACACGTGGGCGTCCTGCACGCCGGGATGGCTCAGCAGGTTCTGTTCGACTTCACCGGGCTGCACGGATTTGCCGCCGCTGCGGATGATGTCCTTGCAACGCCCCAGCACGCGCAGCAGCCCATCGGCACCAATGCGCCCGAGGTCACCGCTGCGCAGCCAGCCGTTGTCCAGGGTCTTGGCACTGAGGCCCTCGAGCTGCCAGTAACCACTCATCAATTGCGGCCCGCCGAGCAGAATCTCGCCCACACCGTTTGCGTCCGGTTGATCGATGCGGATCGCGGCGCTGAACAACGGTCGGCCCACCACGCCTTCACCACTGTCGCCGGCCGCGCGCACCGTCGCCATTTGCGCGGGCGAGAGGTAGCAACTCCAGGGCGCTTCGGTCATGCCGTAGAGCACGCCGATGCGTTCACTGAACAGGCTGCATGAGCCTTCCAGCACTTCGCCGGTCAACGCGGCAGCGCCGACATCGAGGCTCTTGAATACCGGAAGATCCGCCGCTGCAGGGCCGGTTTCGCGCAACAGGCGCAGTAATTGCGTCGGCACCAGGGAACTGAACGCCACCCGGTACTCAGTAAGCTGAGCGATGAAGGCCTTGCCGTCGAAGCGACCACCCAACACCACTCGGCCGCCGCTGAGCAAATGGGCCAGCACCGCCACCGCTGCAATCGGCCATAGCGGACGGACGTTGAGCAGTACATCGCCAACCACCGCGCCCCGGCCCATGACGATGTTCTGCAACACCGCGCACAAGCTGGCATGCCGATGCATCACCGCCTTGGGCGTGCCGGTGGTGCCGCCGGTGTAGTTGAGCGAGGCGAGTGCCTGAGGGGATTGCGCCGGGCGTGGGAGGATGTCGACGGGGTTGGATTCGGTGACGGTGTGCAGCGGCAGGCAACGGATGCCCAAGCCTTGCGCCACACCGGTGTACTGCTCGGAAAACAGCAGCAAGGCAGCGCCCGCGTCCTGTAGCTGAGCAAGCAATTCGTCAAGCACCAGGGCCGGGTCCAACGGCACGCGCACGCGGCCGCTGGCCATGCAGCCATAGTCGGCCAGCAGGTAGTCGATGCTGGCGTCGGCCAGTAAGGCCACCCGCGCACCGACCGGGATTTGCAACCGCTCCAACGCTTGGCCGACGCCGCTGAGGGCGCGGTCCAATTCGTCAAACGTGAGGGTGCGAGCACTGGCCGGTTCGTGCAGTGCGATGTGGTCCGGCCATTTAAAGGCCGCCTGGCTGAGCAGCGTACTGATGTCCATGCTTACCACCCGCTCAACACAATACGCCCATTGACCTGACGCGACTCCAGCAGCGCATGGGCCTCAGCCACTTGGTGAAACGCCAGCACCCGGTCGATCAGCGGCTTGACCTGCCCGCCCTTGATCAACGCCAGTGCCAGGCGCACCTCTTCCAGCGTCGCGCTGCCCGAACCCTGCACCCGCAGGCGTCGGCCGATCAACAGCCCCGGGTTGATCGGCACACTGGCGGGCGTCACATTGCCCAACACCACCACGCGCCCTCCGAGGGTCATGCTACGCAGGGTGTCTTCGAGGGTGCTGCCGAGGTTTTCCATGGCAACGTCCACGCCGCGTTTGCCGGTGAGTTTCCAGACCTCGGCGCTGTAGCTGCCGCTGCTCACAATCACGTCATCGGCGCCCAGGCTGTGGAGAAAGTCACGCTTGTCCGCACTGCCCGTGACGGCAATGACCCGCGCGCCCGCTGCCTTGGCCAATTGAATCTGATGGGCGCCCAGGCCACCGCTGGCGCCATTGATCAACACGCTTTCGCCGGGTTTGAGCGCGGCCTCGCCGTGCAAAGCGCGCACGCTGGTGCCGATCGGGCAGGACGCCAAGGCGGCCTGGATGTAGTCCAGACCGTCGGGCAGTTCGATGGCGGAGATCGCCGGTACTCGCAGGTATTCGGCATAGGCGCCTTCAGTATCCACCGATGGCAGGCCCAGGGCCCGGCACAGATCCTGGCGACCGCGCAGGCAGTCACGACACTGACCGCAAAAGCGTCGCTGGTAAACCACCACCCGGGCGCCGACCGTCAAGTGGTGCACACCCGCGCCCACCTCAACCACTTCACCCGCCACCTCATGGCCCAGTACCACGCCGGTATGGGCTCCCGGTAACCGCCCGGCACGGTGCAACAGGTCGTGATGGCAAACCCCTGCTGCCGCGACCTGGACCAACACTTCACCCGCACCAACCTGCGGGGTCGGCACCTCCTCGACCTGCAATTGCTCCGGCCCGCCGAAGGCTTTTAGAACTATGGCTTTCATTTTTTATAACCGTTTTTGACCCGATAAGAATATGTTCATATAACAAACATATTGTTTGCATTGTGCACATCGATTAAGTTTTCCTCACTTTGACGCAGACCTCAAGGGGCAATCGCGTCTTTCTTTCTCTCTCAATGAAAAGCACACCATGACAGTCGAGTACCAAGCTATTGGCGAAGGAATTCTGGTCGTCACCCTCAACCGCCAGGAGCGCCTGAACGCACTGGACAGCCAGGCCAAGCACGAGTTGGCCGAGGTTTGGCAACGCGCTCAACACGACCACGCGGTGCGCGCCATCGTGCTGCGCGGTGCCGGCGAGCGGGCGTTTTGCGCCGGCTCCGACCTCAAGGAAATCGACGCCACCGGCGAGACGGTCAGCAGTGACGTCTTGGCTCGCGCCCTGCCCGGCGTCGGCAACGACCTGAGTAAACCGGTGGTTGCCGCGTTGCACGGCCACACCTTGGGCCTGGGCATCAGCCTGGCGATTCATTGCGATTTCCGTATTGCGCGGCATGACACGCGGTTCCACTTTCCGGAAGTGCAGCACGGCATGTTGTCGGGTTTCAGTGCGATCACCCTGCCCAGCCTGATCGGCGAAGCAGCAGCCCTGGACATCATGCTCAGCGCGCGCAAGTTCAACGCCCAGGAGGCGCTGGCCATCGGCCTGGTCAATCAGGTGGTGGACGGCGCCTACGCCAGCGCGCTGGAACTGGCCGCACGCCTGGCCAACCATTCCTCTAAGGCCGTGGAATGGACCAAGACCTTGCTGCTGGCCGAACGCAAAGCCCGACTGACGCGGCAGATGGCACTGGTCGACCAGGCTCGCCAGGACGTGATGCTAGGGCGCGATGCGAAGGTGTAGCCCCCACCCCTATAACTAGAAACAGCCAACACATAAGCCTCCCCAGTACTGTCAGGAACTCCCACCATCAGGAATGGAAAGCGGCACCTAACCATTGGAGCCTCACCATGTCTCGCCCTTACACCCGCTTTCGTCCCAGGCTCAGCCTGCTGACTGTCGGCATCCTCGGGCTGTGCGCCCAACCGACAGCCCACGCTGAAGAGAACCCGTCACGACCGTCGGCGGCCAGTGACACGGCCCTGCAAACCGTGGTGGTCACCGGTGCCCGGGACAGCGGTCGCACCGTGGCCAAGAGCCTGGCGCCGATCGATGTGATCAGCGCCGACGACCTCGCCCGCTCCGGTAAACAGAACCTGCGCGACGCCCTGGCCGCCAGCGTACCGTCCTATACCAATGCTGCAGGGTTTACCGGCGGCACCGGGTTGTCGGTCAAGTCCGCGACTTTGCGCGGCCTGGGCGGTAACCATGTGCTGGTGCTGGTCAACGGCAAGCGCCGCCACAATACGTCGCTGATCTTTGTGCAGACCGCCGCCACCTCAAGCGGCCAGTCGCCCGCCGACCTCGACCTGATCCCCATCGCCGCGGTGGACCACGTGGAAGTGCTGCGCGACGGCGCGGCGGCGCAATACGGTTCGGACGCGATTGCCGGGGTGATCAACATCATCCTCAAGACCAACCGCTCCGGCGGCAGCGGCAGCGCCCTATATGGGCAGTACGCCAACCGTGTGGGCGGCAAGGGCAATTTCGGCGCGCGGGGCCAGGGCCAGATCAACCAGGGCTTTGAGCTGCCCAATGACGGCTTTTTCAGCCTCAGCGCCGATATCGGCCTCCAGGAAAGCTCCAACGTGGCCGGCGCCGTGCCGGACCGCACCAGCATCTATTTCCGCCAGAACGGCCAGCCCGACCCGCGCGAAACCAGTGAAAGCCGTTACCGCCAGCAACTGGGCCAGCCCCGTTCGCAAACCTATAACTTCGGCTACAACGCCGAACTGCCGCTGAACGAGGACTACACGCTGTACTCGTTCTCCACCCTCAGCCACCGCAACTCCACCAGTTGGGGCACCTACCGCACCGCCAACTCGCCGCAGAACATTGTCTCGGTGTACCCGGACGGTTTCTCGCCGCGTTTCGTGGTGGAAGAAGACGACTTCCAAAGCGTGTTCGGCGTGCGCAACGACGACCTGCTGGGCTGGGCTTGGGACCTGAGCAGCAGCTACGGCTACAACAACGCCAACACCCGCAACGAGCGTTCGCTGAACCCGTCCCTGGGACCAAACAGCCCTCAGGATATGGACGGCGGCAACCTGATCGCCAGCCAATGGACCAATAACCTCGACCTGACCCGTGCGTTCGATACCGGGCTGTTTGCCAAGCCGCTGAACGTCTCGACCGGCCTTGAGTTCCGCCGCGATGGGTTCGAGATCCAGGCCGGCGAATACGCCTCTTATGCCGATGGCGGCTACGTGTTCCCTGCCGGCAGCCCACTCGCCGGCCAACGCCCCAACCCTGGCGCGCCTGGGCTGGTGGGTTTCACCCCGGCCGACGCGCACAACTACTCACGCACCAACACCGCAGGCTACGTCGACTTCAGCCAAAGCCTGACCGACCAATGGGACGTGAGCCTGGCCGGGCGTTTCGAGCACTACAGTGATTTCGGCGACACCGGCAGTGGCAAGTTCTCCACGCGTTACGCGTTCACCCCGCAATTCGCCGTGCGCGGCACCGTAAACAACGGCTTCCGCGCGCCGTCCCTGCAACAGCAGTTCTATTCGTCGTCGCTGACCGCCTGGCGCACCAGCCCGCTCACCGGGCAACTGGAGCAGGCCACCACGCGCTACGTCACTGTCAACGACGCCGCCGGCCAGGCCCTGGGCGCCAAGGAGCTCAAGCCTGAACGCTCGATGAACTACAGCCTCGGCTTTGTCGCCACACCGACCGAGAACCTGGACATTACGGTCGACCTGTACCAGATCGACATCAAGGATCGCATCCTGCAGACCAGTAACCTGCAAGGCACGGCGGTCTCCAACGTGCTGGCCGCCCAGGGCCTGAACCCGAACCAGATCGTCTCGTACTTCGGCAACCTGGCCGATACCCGCACCCGTGGCATCGACCTGGTGGCCGACTACCGCTATGACCTGGGCCGCTACGGCAAGACCAAATGGACCTTGCTCAGCAATCAGAGCCTGCAGACCATCGAGAAGATCAAGGAGCCCGCAGCACTGGCCGGCACCGGCGTCAGCGTGATGGGCCGTGACCGCCAGGGCAACCTGACCTCGGCCTACCCGAAAAACACCACGTCGCTGAATGCCGCCTGGCAACTGGGGGATTTTGAGGTGAATCTCAAGGAAACCCGCTATTCCAAGGTCACCGGGCGTAACCAGATTTCGGCCAGTCGCGATGAAAAAATTCGCCCGGCATTCATCACCGATCTGAGCGTGGGTTACTGGTTGAGCGACGCGGTGAAAGTCACCGTCGGCGGCGAAAACATCTTCGACCGGCGCCCGCAGCAACTGAATGATGAGGCCAAGCGCTTCTACTTCTTCCCCACCGACAACCCCACCTACAGCTGGTACTCGCCCTATGGCCTGGAAGGCGCCTACTACTTCGCTAAAGTCGACGTGAGCTGGTGATGACGAACTTCGAACGCCCGCAGGCGACCTTCGACCAACGCCTGTATCGCAAACTGGCGTGGCGGATCATGCCGTTCCTGTTCCTGTGCTTCGTGCTCAACTGGCTGGACCGGGTCAACATCAGCTTTGCGCATTTGCAGTTCAAGACCGACCTGAACATCAGCGACGCCACGTTCGGCATCATCGTCGGGGTGTTCTCCATCGGTTACCTGCTGTTCGAGATTCCCAGCAACCTGCTGCTGGAAAAGATCGGCGCGAAAAAAACCATGATGCGCATCATGGTGCTGTGGGGACTGGTGACCATCGCCACCGCGTTTGCCCAGACCCCGGCGCAGTTCTATGTGCTGCGGGTGTTGCTGGGCGCCGCCGAAGCCGGATTCTTCCCAGGGGTAATCCTGTACCTCACCTACTGGTTCCCGGCCAGCCACCGCGCGCGCATTACCTCGCGCTTCATCATGGCGATTGCGGTGTGCGGAATTATCGGCGGGCCGCTGTCGACCAGCATCATGGCGCACTTCGCCGGTATCGGCGGCTTTACCGGCTGGCAATGGCTGTTCGTGATCACCGGCATTCCGCCGGTGCTCGCGGGGTTGTTCGCCTGGTACTGGCTGGACGACAAACCGGCGTCGGCCAAGTGGTTGAGTGCGGATGAAAAACGCGCCATCGAACAGGCCCTGGCCCAAGAACGCCAGCAGCGCAAACCCGGTGGGCACTCGCGTTTTGTAGAGGCGCTGAAGGATCGCAAGGTGTGGTTTATCACCCTGGCCTACTGCCTGACCATCATGTGCACCGGCAATGTCACCAACATCTGGGCGCCGTCGATCATTCGCGATTCCGGGGTCAGCAACCTCGGGCAATTGGGCTTGCTCTCGGCTTTGCCCTATGTGATCGGCGTGTGCGTGATGCTGTGGGCGTGCCGCCATTCGGATGTGAATCAGGAGCGGCGCTGGCACTTCGCGCTGGGCGGCCTCACGGCGGCGCTGGCAATGCTGGTGCTGCCCAACTTTCTGTTCAGCCCGTACTCGGCAATCGCCGTACTGACCCTGATGACCAGCGGCTACCTGGTGGCCACGGCGATTTTCTGGACCATCCCCACGTATTACCTGTCGGACCACGCCAAGGCCGCAGGCCTGGCGCTGGTCAATTGCTGCGGGCAGATCAGCAGCCTGCTGACACCCATCATGATCGGTGCGATCAAGACCTCCACCGGCAGCATCAGCCTGGCGCTTTATATCGTGGCGGCGCTGGTGGCCTGCGGCACCTTGATCCTGTTGCTCGGCGTCCCGCGCAGCGCTCTGCGCGACGCTTCCTGACCTCTTTGATGGACCTTTCCATGACCGATTACCTTGCCCTCGCCCACCAACTCGCCGCGCAGATCCAACCCGGTGCCGCCGAACGCGACGCCGGCAGAATCCTGCCTTATGCGCAGCTCGACCTGATCCGCGAATCCGGCCTGGGCGCCGCCCGGGTCCCCACTGAGCTGGGCGGCGGCGACGTCAGCCAACTGCAGGTGGCACAGATTTTCATCACCCTGGCCAAGGCCGATCCGAGTGTGGCCCAAGCGCTGTTTCCGCATTTCGCCACGGTAGAGCACCTGCGCCTGATCGCCAACCCCGAGCAGCAGCGCGAGTACCTCGGTGCCTTTGCCGAGCGCCAGTTGTCATCGGGCGCGATTGCCGAACGCAGCGGCACCTTTCGCGGTGAAATCCACACGCGCCTGGAGCGTCGCGGCGATCAACTGGTGCTCAATGGCAGCAAGTTCTACAGCACCGGTTGCCTGTTTGCCGACCTGCTGAAGATCCAGGCCGTGGACGAGGCCGGCAACGCGGTCTACGTGATGCTGCCCGTCGATACCGCCGGGATCACCCTGCTGGATGATTGGGACGGCATGGGCCAGCGCGTCACCGCCAGCGGCAGTACCCTGCTGGACAATGTGCCGGTGCGCCCCGAGCAAGTGATCCCGTTGGCGCAGTGGTATCAACGCCGCAACTATGTCGGCGCCAGTGCGCAACTGATCCACTGTGCCCTGGATGTCGGCATCGGCCTGGCAGCCTTGGATGACGCGGTAGCATGGGCGCGCACTGGCTCGCGACCGGTGCGCGAAAGTGGCGTGGACCAGGCGCGCCACGACCCGTACATCCTGCACACCCTCGGCGATCTGGCCGCGCGCATCCATGGCGCCGAAGCGCTGGTGGAGAAAGCCGCCGGGGCGGTCGACCTGGCCGCACGCACGCAGTTGCAGGGGCTGGCGCAGGGTGAGGAATTGGAAGCTATTTTGGTGAAGTCCTCGATTGCCGTGGCCGAAGCCAAGATCGCCTCAACCCGCGCCGCCCTCTTCGTGTGCGAGCGCCTGTATGAAGTCGGCGGCGCAGCCACCACCCAGTCGCGCTACAACTTCGACCGTCACTGGCGCAACGCACGCACCCACACCACCCATGACGCCCTGGCGTACAAGTACAAGGCAATTGGCGATTATTTGCTGAACGCGAAAGCACCGCCGATTGCGTTTACTTATTGAGCCCTGGATATGTTGAAGCTACCGATTTCCCTGCTGCTTCTGTCTGGCTCCGTGTCGGCCGCCGAGCCTTGGGACGACCTGGACGCGCAGATCAGCCAGGCATTGCCCGGCGTGATAGAGCTGCGCCACGCGATTCACCAACAACCCGAGCTGGGCAATCGCGAGTTCCACACCGCCGAGCGCATCGCCCAACGCCTACGGGAACTGGGGCTGGAGGTGCAGACCGGCATCGCGCATACCGGTGTCATTGGCATTTTGCCTGGTGGCAAACCTGGCCCGGTGGTCGCGATTCGCGCCGAACTGGACGCGCTGCCGCTCACCGAGGAAACCGGCCTGCCGTTCGCGTCGACAGTGCGCAGCAAAGATGAAGGCGCTGACTTTCGCAGCCGTGGCAAGGACGTCGGGGTGATGCACGCTTGCGGTCACGATGCGCATATGGCGATGGCGCTAGGGGTTGCCGAGGTGTTGGCGGCCCATCGCGAGCAGTTGCCGGGCACCCTCAAGCTGATCTTCCAACCGGCCGAAGAAGGGCCGCCGCTCGGTGAACAAGGCGGCGCGCAATTGATGATCAAGGACGGCGCGCTGCAAAATCCCGCGCCAGCGGTGATCTTCGGCATCCACGTAACTGCGGGTACGGCGGGGACTTTCACGCTCAGCCGGCAACGCACCACGGCGGCAGCCGACACCTTTGTCGCGCGCATCATCGGCCGCCAGACCCATGCGGCCTTCCCGTGGACCGGCATCGACCCTGTGCCCGTCGCCGCCCAGGTGATCCTGGCCTGGCAGACCATTCCCAGTCGCCAATCCAACCTCAGCCTGTTGCCAGCACCGGTGATTTCCGTGGGCCGTATCGAAGCCGGGGACCGCCACAACATCATCCCCGCCGAAGTGCGCCTGGAAGGTTCGATTCGCACCGTCAGCGATGAACAGCGCGAGGACGTGTTGCAGCGCATGACCCGCACCGCCGAGCACATCGCCGAAGCCTCGGGGGCCACCGCCAAGGTGGACTACCTGCCGGGGAATTACCGCGCCGGCTACAACAACACTGCGTTGGTCGACCAGTTGATGCCGGTGCTGCAACAGGTGTCGACCACGCCAGTACGGATCGACAACGGCACTTACGGTGCCGATGACTTCGCTGAATACGCCCGCCAGATTCCGGGGATTTTCATGCGTATGGGCGTGACACCGCCTGCGCTGGAGGGCAAAAACGTGTGGCCTACCCATTCGCCGGGCTTCCAGGTGGATGACCCGAGCCTGGCGGTGGGGATCCGGGCACTGAGTCGGATGACGTTGAGCTACATGATTGACGCTCCTCGGTTGTCGCCCTAGGGTCCGGAACGGTGAATTCAGACCGCGCTGCGGTTATATCCATAGCAATAAAGGATATTGGTATATACCAGATCACTCCCTTATAAATCGCTTCCATCAAAACACGTTGGACTGGAGTGGCAAGCGATGGTGTCGGTAAAGGTAATGCTCGAGTACTTCCATCCCTGGCCGAATTCGGCGGGTTTGTACCTGGCGCGGGAGCGCGGCTGGTATGAAGAGCTTGGCCTGGATGTGGAATTGGTGGTGCACGACCCCTACCGTGGCGACACCCTGCAGCACCTGCTGGCCGGTGCGGCGGATTTTGGCGTATTTCCCAGCAACCGCCTGCTGGTGCGCCGTGCCCTGGGCCAACCGTTGCAAGGCATCGCGGCGATCAACCATGCGGGCCTGGAGTCGATCCAGACCCTCACCGATTCCGGCATCCGTCGCCCGCGAGACCTGGTCGGCAAGCGCCTGGCCCTCAACCCGACACCACGTGGCCTGGCCATGGTGCGCCACTTGGTGAGCCGCGACGGAGGTGACTTCGACGCGGTGATCCTGGTGGACAGCGGTGTGCGCGAACTGCGCCCCGAGCAGCTCGCCGAAGGTATCGCCGACGCCAGTTTTGGCGGTTACTGGGCCTGGGAAGCGTTGATGCACAGTCCTATCGAAGCGGCGCGCCGCGTGGTGTTGCCGGTGGACGACATCGGCGCTCCGGCCTATCACAGCTACCTGCTCGGCACCCACGAACGCACCCTCGCCGACAAACCTGAAGTGGTGCGTGACTTCCTCGCGGCCACCGCCCGCGGTTACCTGGCCGTGGCGCAGGATCCGGCGATTGCCCTCGCCGCCTACGAACACACCACGCCGTATTTCCCGGCCGAATTGCTAAGTGCCTCGCTGCATAAAATCGCCCCGACCTGGCTGCATGAAGGCCGCTGGGGTGAGCAACGCCAGGCGCTGCTGGCACCCTACGCCGAATGGCTGCACGAGCATGCGGTGCTCGACGATCCGCAGGTGTGGCAAGGCGCAACCAGCAACGCTTATCTGCCCGAGGTGAGCGCATGAACCCCCAACGCACCGCTCACGGCCTGGGGCTGGAGCCGGTTGCCGCCGATTGGCCGGCCCTGCACGAAACCGACATCGCACACCTGCTGCGGGAGTACCCGCAACTGGGTCCGCTGCATAGCCTGCATTGGCATAGCCCACGGCCGTTTTCCGCCGCCGGATTGATCACCACCGGTAACGCGACGCTGTTCGTCAAACGACATCACCAACGGGTGCGCCAAGCCGCGTGGCTGCAAGAAGAACACCAACTGATCGCCCACCTGCATCGCCGGGGCGCGCCGGTGGCGGCGGTAGTGCCGAATCGACATGGCGCGACGGCCACGGTGCAAGGTGAGTGGACCTATGAAGTGCACCACGTTGCCAAGGGCCTGGACCTGTACCGCGATGCGCTGTCGTGGTCGCCGTTCCAGAATCTTCAGCATGCCTTCGCCGCCGGCCAGGCGTTGGCGCGTTTGCATCAGGCCGCCGAACACCACGACGCGCCCCGACGCCGGACCCATGTGCTTCTGGCCAACGCACGGCTGATCGAACAGTCTGCGCCCCTGGAAGCCATCGCCAACATCGCCAGCCCTTACCTGGCAGGCAAGGATTGGCGAGCCCAACTCAGCGAACTGTTGTTGCCGTGGCACAACGCGTTGCACCCGTTGCTACGTGAACAACCACCGTTGTGGACTCACAACGACTGGCACGCCTCCAACCTGTTATGGAATGCTGATGGCAGCGTTTCGAGCGTGCTGGATTTCGGCCTGGCCGACCGCACTTTCGCCCTCTTCGACCTGGCCACGGCCATCGAACGCAACGCCATACCCTGGCTGGAACTGGACACTGGCGGTGCGGCTCGCGCCGATCTCGACAGCGTCGATGCGCTGCTTGCCGGTTATCACCAGGTGCGCCCGCTGGGCGCGAAGGATCTACATACCCTCAGCGCCTTGCTGCCGTTGGTGCATGTAGATTTCGCGCTGTCCGAAGTGGCGTATTACCAGGATGTGGTGGGCTCCACGGCCAGTGCAGATGTGGCGTACTACAGGTATCTGCTGGGCCATTTGCGCTGGTTTGCCGGGCTGCAAGGGCAACGTCTGCTCGGCCATATCCGACGGAAAACCGTATGAGTATTCTGGTCGATAGCCAATGGCTGCAGGCGCATCTGGACGACCCTGGAGTAGTGGTGCTGGATGCCACCGTCGTGCTGCCCTCACCCGAGTTCGATGGCGATTACCGCGTCGATAGCGGTTACGACGGCTGGTTGCAGGCACATATCCCAGGCTCGCGGCATGCCGACCTCTTGACTGAACTGGCGGACACCCAGGCCAGCTTCAGCTTTGCCTTGCCGCGCCCCGAGGCACTGGTGAGCGCCCTGGCAAACCTTGGCGCAGGCGAAGAAAAAGCCGTGGTCATCTATGACCGTGCCGACGGCTTCTGGGCCGCACGGTTGTGGTGGATGCTGCGTGGAGCAGGTATCGACGCCAGGGTGCTGGATGGCGGTTTCAACGCCTGGCGTGAAGCCGGTCTGCCCGAACACAGCGGCTCTGCCAAGCCGATAACGCCTGTGCCCCCTTGGTCAATCAACCCACGCCCAGAGCTATGGATTGACCGCAGCGGCGTAGAAGCAATCGTCGCTGGCAACGCACGGGGACAACTGATCTGCGCCCTCGGCGCGGCCCTTTTTGAAGGTACCGCTGCCACCCGCTACGCCCGACGCGGGCATATCCCCGGCAGCCTTAACCTGCCGGCCCGCCTGCTGTTCGACGCCCACGGCCGCTACCTGCCCAAGGATGCCCTGGCCCTGGCGATTGGCCCCACGCTGCTGCACAGCGAAGGCCCTTTGATCCTGTATTGCGGCGGCGGTATCTCCGCGGCTGCCAACGCGCTGGCCCTGACCCTGCTGGGTCGCCAGGACATCGCGATCTACGACGGCTCCTTGCAGGAATGGGCCGCCGACGCACGTTTACCAATGACTACCGGAGCAGCTCCGGCCTGACGCCACTTTCGGCGAATTCGGCTTTTTCATCACGAACTGGCAACCCGTCCGTTGCGCAGCGCTGGGCCCCTTTGCGCCCGATAAAGGCGTACGGCAATGGCCGGCAGACCTTTGGAGCGCTCTTTATATGGCTACACCTTACCGTCACACGCTGCTCGCCCTGAGCATCACCCTCGCCGCTGCGGCGGCCCATGCCCAGGATGCGACGCTGGACACCGTTACCGTCGTCGGCCAGGAAACCACCGACTATCAGGCAAAAAAAGCCGCCGTGGCCGGCTTCGATAACGCGCCGTTGCTGGACACCCCGGCGTCCGTCGCCGTGATCACCGAAGCGCGCCTGAAAGACCAGCAGGCACGCCTGCTCAGTGAGGTGTTGAAGAATGACGCCTCGGTGGGCGACAGCTATGCGCCGGTCGGCTACTACGAGAATTTCGTGATCCGTGGCTTCGCCCTCAACCCGGCCAGCAGCTACAAGATCAACGGTCGCACCATCACCGGCGAGCAGAACGTGGCGCTGGAAAACAAGCAACAAGTGGAAGTGCTCAAGGGCCTGGCCGGTTTGCAAAGTGGCGTCTCCGAGCCCGGTGGGCTGGTCAACTACGTGAGCAAGCGCCCGGAAAATGTGCGCTCGGTGACGGTGTCCACCAACGAACAGGGCGAGCGCTACCTGGCCACCGATGTCGGCGGCTGGCTCGGCACCGAACAGCAAGTGGGCGTACGCATCAACCTGGCCCACGAAGACATCCGCTCCTATGTCGAGCACGCCGACGGCAAGCGCGACTTCGCCTCGTTGGCGCTGGATTGGAACATCAGCCCCAACGCCCTGCTGCAACTCAACGCCGAGTACCAGGACCGCGAGCAGCGCTCGGTGCCGGGCTATCAATTGCTCGGCGGCACCGACGTGCCGCATCACGTTTCGCCCAAGGACCTGCTGGCGTACCAGAGCTGGTCGAACCCGGTGGGCATCCGTTCCCTGAACCTCGACGGGTTGTTCGAATACCGCTTCAACGACGCCTGGAAGGCCAGCTTCAGCGCCTCCCGCAGCCGCGTGGTGATCGACGACTACAGCACCTTCGCCTGGGGTTGCTACGGTGCCGCCAGTTGCGCCAATACCGCTGTGCCCAACCACTTCAGCGCCGAGGGCGATTATGACATCTCCGACTACCGCAGCCCCGACGACACCCGCCGCAACGAAGAAGCACAGGCTGCACTCAATGGCCAGTTCGACACCGGTTTCCTCAAGCATGACCTGACCTTCGGCACCACCGCGTTCCGTCGCCTGGTGGACCGGCGCACGTCGGTCAACGCGTACATCGGCGAGGGCAATATCTACCAGCCGTCACCGGTACTGGAACCCTACGACGGCCCGCTTGGCCACACCTACCGGCGCCTCGACAGCCGCCAGTACGGCCTGTTCGCCAGCGACCGCATCAGCTTCAACGAGCAGTGGCAAACCATCCTCGGCGGGCGCCAGGTACGCCTCGATGAAGAGACTTACAACCAGGCCGGCGTCACCACTCGGCACACCCAGCGCAGCGTGTTCCTGCCCCAGGTGGCGCTGATCTATAAACCGCGCCCGGACACCTCGTTGTACGCCAGCTACAGCAAGGGCCTGTCCCTGGGTGGCGAGGCCGCGTGGTTCAGCAGCAACGCCGAGGAGGTGCTGCCGCCGACCACCTCGCGCCAGCTGGAGGTGGGGGTCAAGCGTGACTTCCAGCGCCTGAGCCTGACCGCGGCGCTGTTCCAGATCACCCAGGATTTGCAATACAACCGACCGAACGACGACGGCACCATCACCTTCGTGCAGCAAGGCAAGCAGAAAAATGTGGGCCTCGAATTGTCCGCCAACGGCCACCTGACTTCCGACCTGCAAGTGTCGGCCAGCGTTGCAGCGATCCGCGCCCGGGTCAGTGGCAGCGGCACCGACGACTACGACGGCCACCAGGCAATCAACGTGCCCAAGCTGCGCGCCAGCCTGCACGGTGACTACAGCATTCCCGGCGTCCCTGGCCTGGCCTTGCTCGGCGGGGTGCAATACAGCGCGAGCAAATACGCCAACCGCGAAGCTACGGTGAAGGTCGACGACTACGCGGTGTTCGATGTGGGCGGTCGCTACAGCACCAAGGTGGGCGATTACGCCACTGTGCTGCGCCTGACTGTCGACAACCTGTTCGACAAACGCTACTGGCGCGATGTGGGTGAATCCGCAGGCGACGGCTACCTGTTCCTGGGTGCGCCGCGCACGGCGCGATTGTCCGCCACCGTCAATTTTTAAGGCCGAGCGTTACCCTGGCCGACCAGCTCAAGCAACAGGCGTTGCACCTGGAAAATTGGTTTTTGAGAGAACCCTATGTCGCCACTCGAAATCGTCGCCGTACTCTTCAACATCGCCGGGGTCTGGCTCACCGCACAACGGGTGCGCTGGTGCTGGCCCGTCAGCGTGGTCGCGGTGTTGTTGTATGCCTGGATCTTCTTCGATGTGAAGCTGTATTCGGACATGCTCCTGCAACTGGTCTTTGCCGTGCTGCAAGGCTATGGATGGTGGCGCTGGAGCACCGGCCGCGTTAATGCCGGCAAGGTGCGGGTGGAACGCCTGCCGCTTCAGGAAGCGTGGCGGCACGTGCTCGCGGGCGTGATCGGAGCCGTGGCCCTGGGTGCGGTGATGCACCACTTCACCGACGCCGCCCTGCCCTGGCTGGATTCGCTGCTCACGGCCTTCAGCCTGGTCGCCAGCCTATGGGCGGCGCGCAAGTACGTGGTCAGTTGGTGGCTGTGGATCGTGCTGGACGCGGCCTATGTGGGCTTGTTCCTGTACAAGGACCTGCAACTGACCGCTGCGCTGTATGCCGGTTTTGTGCTGCTGGCCGCCTACGGTTTGCGTGCGTGGCAACGTGACCTGCAGCAGCAGGAGCATATAACCAAAGTGTCGGCTAACAGCGTTTAATATCATTAAACACAAAGCATTTATCACGTTTAAATATAAACAAACGCCCGGCTGTTCTTAGGCAGCAGACCTGCCCCCGCGTGTCCCCCAACCTTTTTTCCCGCAGGAAGCACCATGTCCGATCCCACCCCGCTGTTATTCGGCCTTTATGAACAAGCCAGTGTCGGCTGCGGCGGCGCGCCCAGCCTGTGGACCCACCCGGCGGATGAACGGCTGAACATCAACACCCTCAAATACTGGTCGAACCTGGCCCGCACGGCGGATGAAGCTAACCTGGACCTGATGTTCTTCGGCGATGTGCTGGGCTTTTACGACGTATTTGGCGGCTCTGAAGCGATGGCATTGAAATGGGCCGTCGAAGCCCCCGCCAACGACCCGCTGACGATCATTCCGGCGCTGGTGGCCCTCACCGACAAACTCGCGTTTGGCGTCACCGTCACCACCAGCTACGAGCACCCGTTCACCCACGCCCGACGCTTCAGTACGCTTGATCATTTGTCCGATGGGCGCATCGGCTGGAACATCGTCACCTCGTATCTGTCCAGCGCCGCGCGCAATTTCGGCCTGGAGCAGATGATCAAGCACGATGACCGCTATGAGCGCGCCGAAGAATTCCTGGAGGTGGTCTACAAGCTCTGGGAAGGCAGCTGGGCGGATGACGCCGTGGTTGCCGACAAACGTTCGCAGACCTACGCCAATGGCGCGCGGGTGCGCCCGATCCAGCACGCGGGTGAACATTACCGCGTCGCCGGCCCGCACCTCAGCTCGCCGTCGCCACAGCGCACGCCGTTGCTGATCCAGGCCGGCTGGTCGGCACGGGGCCGGGAGTTCGCGGCCAAGCACGCGGAACTGGTGTTTATCGCCAAGTCCAACCCGCTGGATATCCGCGAGGGCCTTGAAGATATCTGGCGCCAGGCCGAAGCCCGTGGCCGTCAGGCCGCCGATGTGAAGTCGCTGACCGTGCTGCGCATCGTCACCGCTCCCACCGCCATCGAGGCACAGAAAAAATACGACACCCTGCAAAGCAACTATCACCTGCAAGCACAGTTGGTGAGCTATGCCGGCGACACCGGCATCGACATCAACCGCTACGCCGACAACGAAGCGCTGTCGACCCACACCGAAGGCATGACCTCCTACGTGATGCGACCCGATGGCAGCGGCAAACCGTTGACCGCAGGCGAGGTGCGCCAACGCTTTGCCAATGTCACCCGTGGCAGCGACCTGATCCTGGTGGGCACCCCGGAGCAGATCGCAGAAAAGATCGAGGAGCACGCACGCATCTCCGGCACCAGCGGCTACATGCTCAACCCGCTGATCAGCCCAGGTTCGTTGAATGACTTCGTCGAACTGGTGATCCCGGCCCTGCAAAAACGCGGGCTGTACCGCACCAACGCGCAAAGCGGCACACTGCGCTCGCGCCTCAGCGTCGATGGCAGCGATCGCCTGCCAAGCTCGGCCCATGGCGCTTCGTTCCGCTTTGCCTGAAGCCTGCGTGGGACCAGGTGACCTGCGCCAACAGGAACGGTAGAGTCACCCCCACGCCATGCCTGCACACGGAACCCCAGGATGCCTTTCGACCCTATTTCCCCGCACTACCAGCGTATCCGCGAACAGATCGCCAACGACATCGCCGCAGGCAGGCCCCAGGCCGACGAGAAATTCCCCTCCGAGCGGGACATGATCGAACGCTTCGGCTGCACCCGCGTCACCTTGCGCCAGGCCCTGCAGCAACTGGAAGCAGAGGGCCTGGTGTATCGGGAAAATCGCCGGGGCTGGTTTGTCAGCCCGCAGCGCATCCGCTACGACCCGACGCGCATCAGCGGTTTTATGGATTACGTCAGTGCCCAGGGTCGCACACCGCGCACCGAGTGCCTGCACGCCGAACTGCGCCCGGCTGGCCCGTGGCTGGCCAAGCGCATGGGTTTGTCTTCGGTGGATGAACCGGTGTTTTTCCTGCAACGCCGCCGCTGGATCGATCGTCGCCCGGTGCTGCTGGAATTCAACGCGCTGCTGGCCAGCTGGTGCCCAGGCCTGCTGGAAGCCGACCTCAATACCTCGCTGACCCAACTGCTGCGCGAGCGGTTTGCACGGGTGCAATCCCGTTGCGAGCTGGAGATGCACATCGGCACGGTGAATGAAGAACAGGCCGAGCTGCTACAACTGTCGCCGGGTTCCACCAGTGTGTACCTGGAGCGTTTGAATTTCGGTGAGGACAACCGGCCGGTGGAATTCGACCAGGAATTCTGGCGCCCGGATGCGTTGTCGATTGTGATGGAGACTCGGTACCCGGGAACTCACTGAGACGTCAACACGTCGCTGACAAGTCCAGTGCAGTTGATATTTATCACTTCTTGTCGAAGCATCCTGCTGAGTAGCCCAGCGGTCGCGCATAAACGTCAGTCCGGCTGTGAAAAGCTGTCCTGAATCCACTAAGCCGCAGAGAAGAACGCCACTTTAGCGGTAAGACGATCCGCTAAATCTGATAGCTCGATGCTGGCTGCTGCCACTTGGCGCGCGCCATTGGCCGACTCAACCGTCGAGCCATGAATGCGGTTGATGTTTTCAGCGACCTCGTCGGTCACGCTACTCTGCTGCACGGAGGCACTCGCGATCTGGGCGTTCATATGACTGATAGCGGCCACCTGCTCACTGATCCTCGCCAACGCCTCCTGCGCACTGCGCGTTTGTGTGACCGTTTGGCTCGCCAGCTCACAACTATCGCGCATGGTTTGAGATGCTGTTTCGGTACCCGATTGCAACGTACTGATCATCTCTCGAATTTCTTCGGTCGACTGCTGTGTCCGGTTGGCCAAGGAACGTACTTCGTCCGCTACCACCGCAAATCCACGCCCGTGCTCGCCAGCTCTAGCAGCCTCGATAGCTGCGTTCAAAGCAAGCAAATTGGTTTGCGAGGCGATGGAGTTGATTACGTCGATCACTGACGCAATATTTTCACTATGTTTGGAGACCTGGTTCACGGTAGCAGTCGTTTGCTCGAGGGTTAATGCCAGCTGTTCGATAGCAACCGTGGTGCTTGCAACCAATTTGTTCCCACTTCCCACGTCAGTATCAGCCAACCGGGAGGCATCAGCTGCCTGCGCGGCATACCCGGATACTTCATTAACCGTCGCCGACATTTGCATGATGGCTGCGGCTACCTGCTCGGCTTCGCGGGTTTGCAAGCTGGTCTGCTCATTATTAGCCGATGATGCGGCAGACAACTGGGTGGCCGAGTAATTGACTTCTTGGGCCGCCTTGCGTACTTGACGAATGGTCTCTGCGAGATGGCCCAGCGTGTCTTTCAGGACGCCCATGACACTGCCGGGATACTCTGTGGAAATCGTTTGATTCAGATCACCAGCTGCCAGTCGCTCGATGGCCAATGCAACGTCTGTGGGCTCAGCACCCAGCGTGGATTTAACAAAGCGAATAAGTACGGCCGACAACGTGATGCTCAGCAGCAGGGCAATACCTGTCGCGATAAGCATCAGCGTACTGAACTGGCTGGCGGTTGCCTGCACTGCGCCCAACTTCGCCTTGATTGATACTTCCTCGTAGTCGATCAATGCATTGACGCGCTTGAGCCACTCACTGTAATCCAAAGACGTTTGACGCATCAGCAGCGCCTGAGCCCCTGGTATGTCACCCGCCTGGCGCAGGGAGATTACCGCCCTGGTGGAGTTAAGGGTTTGTTGTTCGATGTCCTTGATAGCGCTCAGTAATCGAACCTCCTCGCCAGTTACGCTTGCGCCCTTGAACAACTGATCCATTGGAGCTGCCGAGTCAGAGTAGGCCTTTTCCAAGGCTGAGACTTCCGATAAGTGTTTTGCCAAATCCAAATCAGTCGTTACCAGCACGGCATCCCGAATAGCGATGGCACGGTTATGGACACTGCCTCGGAAATTGATTGCGTAGCGCTGCACCTTTGCGGCATTTTCGCTTACGTCGCCCAAGGTGGAGTCAATGAACGCAACGCGGTGAATGCCGATGGTGGTTATCAATATGAGCAGCGCCAGGATGGCCGCGAAACTAAGCCCTATGCGTGTGGCCAACGAAAGCGTTTTCTTCATGGAAATCTCGGAAACATGACCTGTACAGGCCTGTGTTGATTTGGAAGACGCGAACGGTGCTACCGGCCCATCACGCTTAATACCTCTACGATACGTAGACGCAGAATGGTCATCTAGTGAGTAATACGCACGGCCATGATAGCTCATAGCTATCATGGCCGTGCGCATGCTTCACAGTGGGCCTCGCGAGTTAGGCAGCAGGTACCAAGGCAGAGAGCGTATGGGTAACCGTGCGGTAGACACGTATTGACGAAATCATCTTAGGCCGGGCATTTACGAGCTTTTGGTGTCCGGGAGAGAGCCTTTAGCCCAGTGGTCAGATGCTTCGGCAGAGCCTCGCGGGCCGCATCTGCGAACCGAGTAGTCCTGTTCGCTCCTTGCCGTTGTCTTTTGGAATGCGCTTTCCCGTAGAGGTGGCGGGAAATACGACCCTGAACACAACCGGTTCCAGATGCGGTAGAGGTTATGATCGCGTTGCCGATCAAAGTCCGTGTGCTCTACCGCATTACGCACAGAGCGACGTAAACCGATTCAGTGTGCGTCCGAACTCAAGACTCTCATTCAGGACTTAAAAACACTGGATGGTGCTGGATTTCAGGGGTTCCCGCCGGAACGAAAAAAGGACCCGAAGGTCCTGATTTCAATCGCTTGCAGAATTCAATGGAACTCTGCAGCGCTATATTTGGAGCGGGAAACGAGACTCGAACTCGCGACCCCGACCTTGGCAAGGTCGTGCTCTACCAACTGAGCTATTCCCGCTTGGTGATGCGCATTCTATAGAATCCTCAGCACCCGTCAACCCCTTGATTCAAAAAAGTTTTATTTCTTTTCAACGGTGGTGCGCAGATGCGGCCAGGCGGCGCGCAGATATTGGAGCATCGACCACAGGGTGAGGCCCGCGGCGATCAGCAGCAAGGCATAACCCGTGAGGACCCAGAACGAGAAGTCCGACGGGTTGGCCAGCAGGATAACCAGCGCGAGCATTTGCGCGGCGGTTTTCCATTTGCCCATGTTGGACACGGCAACGTGGGCGCGGGCACCGATTTCGGCCATCCATTCGCGCAGGGCCGAGACGACGATCTCGCGGCCGATGATGACCGCGGCCGGCAGGGTCAGCCACAGGTTGCCGTGTTCCTGCACCAGCAGGACCAAAGCGACGGCCACCATGAGCTTGTCGGCCACCGGGTCGAGGAACGCGCCGAAGGGCGTGCTCTGTTCCAGGCGGCGCGCCAGGTAGCCGTCGAGCCAGTCGGTGGCGGCGGCAAAGGCAAACACTGAACTGGACGCCAGATAACTCCATTCGTACGGCAAATAGAACAACAAAATGAAAATAGGGATGAGCAGGACGCGTAGAACGGTGATCAGATTAGGGATATTCATCGGCACAACTGGCTACGAGGTGGAAAGGCATTCTATTCGCTATGCAGATTCGCATAAATCAACTCAGCGAGCTTTTTACTGATACCGGGTGCTTTGGCTATCTCGTCAATGCTGGCACGGGACAGCTCCTGCAAGCCACCAAAATGTTTAAGCAAGTCGCGACGTCGCGTCGGGCCAACCCCTGCCACCCCTTCCAGGGTTGAGGTTCGTCGGGTTTTGCCACGGCGGGCGCGGTGGCCGGTAATGGCGAAACGGTGGGCTTCGTCACGAATCTGCTGGATCAAATGCAACGCGGGTGAGTCGCCCTTCAAAGTGAACTCATGGGCGGCATCATTCAAGTACAACGTCTCGAAACCCGCCTTGCGCGTCGTGCCCTTGGCCACGCCCAGCAGGATCAGGTCAGGCACCGCCAGCTCATTGAGCACGTCACGGGCCATGGACAGCTGGCCCTTGCCGCCGTCGACCAGGAGGATATCCGGCAACTTGCCCTCGCCATCCTTCAACTTACTGAAGCGGCGCGTGAGGGCCTGGTGCATGGCGGCGTAGTCATCGCCGGCGGTGACGCCTTCGATGTTGTAGCGCCGGTAATCGGACTTGATCGGCCCTTCCGGTCCGAACACCACGCAGGATGCCACTGTGGCCTCGCCACTGGAGTGGCTGATGTCGTAGCACTCCAGGCGCTGGGGCGGCTCCTCCAGGTTAAGGACTTCAGCCAGGGCGTCAAAGCGTGCGGCGACGTGCTGTCGGTTGGCCAGGCGCGCGCTCAGGGCTTGCTCGGCGTTGGTCACCGCCAGTTGCTGCCAGCGTGCGCGGGTGCCACGCACGCGGTGGCTGATGTCCAGCTCGCGGCCGCGCAATTCGTGGATGGCTTCGATCAACGCGGGGAAGTCTTCGTGCACCACATTGACGATCAACTCCGACGGCAGGTCGCGCTCGGGGCTGCTCACGTAGTATTGGCCCAGGAAAGCGGCCATGACTTCGGCGACCTCCTCGTCAATACCGGTCTGCGGAAAGAAGTTCTTGCTGCCCAGCACTCGCCCACCGCGCACGCTGATCAGGTGCACACAGGCACCGCCCGGATTGACGAAGGCCGCGATCACGTCGACGTCGCCGGTGCCGCCTTCCATGCTTTGCTGGTCCTGGACACGGCGCAGCAGCGAAATCTGGTCGCGCAGCTCGGCGGCCCGCTCAAAATCCAGGGTGCTGGCCGCCTGCTCCATGGCGGTGGAAAGCTCATCGGTGAGGGCATTGCTGCGCCCTTCGAGGAACATCACCGAATGGCGCACATCCTCGGCGTATTCGGCCGGCTCAACCAACCCCACACAGGGCGCCTTGCAGCGCTTGATCTGGTACTGGAGACAGGGCCGGGTGCGGTTCTTATAGAAGCTGTCTTCGCACTGGCGTACAAAAAAGGTTTTTTGCAGCAGGCTCAGGCTTTCCCGAATGGCCCCGGCGCTGGGATAAGGCCCGAAGTACTTGCCCTTCGCCTTCTTCGCCCCACGGTGAATGCTCAGGCGCGGGAAGTTGCCGTCGGATAAAAACACATAGGGATAGGATTTATCGTCACGCAGCAGAATGTTGTAGGGCGGTCGCCATTCCTTGATCAGCGTCTGCTCAAGCAGCAGCGCTTCGGTTTCGTTGGCAGTGATGGTGGTTTCGACCTGGGCGATACGCGCCACCAGGGCGGCGGTTTTCGGCGCGAGACCGGTCTTGCGAAAGTAGCTCGCCAGACGACTCTTGAGGTTTTTGGCCTTACCGACATACAGCAGGCGTGCCTCGCTGTCGAACATGCGGTACACGCCAGGGCGGCCACTGCAGGTTGAGAGAAAGGCACTCGGATCAAACGGTGTGGTCATGTCAGGCGCTGGCGTCCACCATGCCGTGGCGCACCGCGAGCAGGGTCAATTCAACATCACTGCTGATGGCGAGCTTCTCGAAGATGCGATAGCGGTAGGTGTTGACGGTCTTGGGCGACAGGCACAGCTTGTCGGAGATCGTCTGTACCTTCTGGCAACCGACGATCATCAGGGCAATCTGGATTTCCCGCTCCGACAGCGCATCAAACGGCGAGTCGCTGGTGGGCTGGAAGGACTTGATAGCCAATTGCTGGGCGATCTGCGGGCTGATATAGCGCTGGCCGGCAAACACCAGCCGAATGGCCTGGACCATTTCCGCCAGGCCCGCACCTTTGGTGAGGTAACCGGCAGCGCCAGCCTGCAGCAGGCGTGTCGGAAACGGGTCTTCCTCGCACACAGTCACCACCACGACCTTGATGTCCGGATGGCTGCGCAGCAATTTGGTCGTCGCGCCAAGACCGCCGATACCAGGCATCTTGACGTCCATCAACACCACATCGGGTTTCAACTCCCGGGCCTTGATCAGGGATTCCTCGCCTGACTCGGCCTGACCGACTACTTGCAGGCCATCGATGTCAGCCAGCATTCGTGTAATGCCTGTACGAACGAGATCATGGTCATCGACTACTAGCACCCTAATCAAGCAGACACCTCGCGAAATGGTCTTATAGGTTGCTGAACACCTTAGCAAAAAACCAAGGCACAGACCTAATAGCACGCGTCATATAGAGAGAGATTGATTGAGCGACAGCCATCCGCCGGGCGGCAGATGGCTCAATTTGCTGGGCGAAGGGTCAGGAATCCTGGGGCTGTGGCTTGGGTTTTCCATTCATCGCAATCGAGTGCTCGGCCAACGTCGAGGTCAAGCGACGGATCGCAGCCTGGTCTTCCTTGAACATTGCGCGATAATCCCCGAGGACTTTTTCTTCAATCTGGCTCAGATTCTCCAATTGAATCGGCGTGGCTGCGCCGGTCAACACGTAAAGTACATCCACGCCTCTTTCGGCGACACGAGACAGGTAATCCGCTTTAGGCGCACGCCCTCCACTTTCATATTTACCTTGTGCGTTGGCTTCAACGCCTCCGATTTCACCAAACACTTTTTGCGACAGGCCAAGTCGCTCCCTTTCTTGCCGTAAACGCGAACCGATTCCACTCATTTGGATGTATGATCCTATTTGGCACACCCCAAGAGGTGACACATTCATCTCTTATTAAACAAACTTGAACGGTTTTGAACTATGCCCGGAATCCGTACCGCTGCACAAGCCAAGGCCTGGCTGGAACATCAAGGAAAGTCAGTTCAAGCGTTCGCCCGTGAACATGGCGTAGATCCGGCAACCACCTATCAAGTGCTCGCTGGGCGCAAAAAGGGACGGCGTGGGGAAGCCCATAAGGTAGCGGTCCTTTTGGGCATGAAAGAAGGGATCATCCTTGCTGAGACGGGAGACCTGAACAACGATCAGGAAGTCGGCGCCTGAGGCCAGTATGCGCTTATAAGGAGTGGGTGCACGTTTTAGCTTGAGCGACAAACACGCTCCATACGCCAGAAGCAGTCTTCTTCACCTACGATGCTGAGCCCCATGCGCTGATAGAGCCTCCTGGCCGGGTTGGTCTTGAATACGGTCAAACGCAACAGTCCCAACGTTTGCGCCTTGAGCGCCATCTGCTCCAACACCCAGCCACCCGCACCCAACCCGCGATACGCCTCGAGCAGATGCAACTCGCGAATATAGAGGGCCCGGCTGTCGCGGCTCAGGCTGATAAAGCCCAAGACACTGTCGTCCCGGCAAATCAGCCAGTTTTCCCGATCGGCCCAGGCCGTATCAAAGCCGTCGTTGGACCACCACAACCCGTACTGCACGTAGTAGCGGGCCATGGCCTCGTGGGTCAACTTCCGCGCAAAGGGCAGGTCCTGGTCCGTTGCAGCGCGCAGGTGAAAAGCCATTAGACAGCCATCACGTGGCTGACCCAACCCCCGCCATCGCGACGGGCAATCAGCAACGCATCCCCCACGCCAGGTACAGCAGCAAGCAAACGGCCATTGGCGGCCCAGATCGCACTGCGACCGGCGCAGGCCCAGCCACCCGACGGGCCGCCATGATTGGCCATCAACACCAGCAGGCCATGTTCAGCGGCATAGGCTTGGAGCAGCGCACTGTCCGTGGCGTAGCCGCCTTCACTGATCAACACCCCGGCGGCATACACCGTGGCGCCCGCTCGCGCCGCGGCACGGGGATGGCTGGCCTGGGAAAAATCTGCGCACACCGCCAGCGCAATCCGTTCATCCCCACGCTCAAGGACCGCACCGCCCTGCCCTGGGACAAACACAGCCTCTTCGCCGGCATGCAGATGCTGCTTGGTGTAGACCGCCAGGGAGCCATCCGCTCCCAGCACCAACGCACCGATCAGCACGCCCGCCTCTGGCGTCAGTCGGATCGGCATTCCCACCACCGCCGTCAATCGCAGCTCACGTGCCATCTCGCGCAGGGGTGCCAGCACCTTGTCCCACGGCGCAATCGCCAATTCAGCGGCCAGCGACGGCTCATACCCTGTCAACGACAACTCGGGGAACACCAGTAATTGCACACCCTGTTCCGCCGCCGTGCGCATAAATACGAGGTGCCGTTCAATATTGGCTGGGACATCGCCCGCGATGGAAATGGATTGAGCAGCAGCAAGGGTGAAGGCAGTCATGGTCGCGTCCAAGCAATCAGTATCAAAGTGCAAACAGCATATCGGCACTCCCCCCATAGCCGTAAGTCCCACACCGCAATAGAAATTACTGATTGAATCTGCCTGCGTGCCTCGAGTAAGCTCCCCCATACATTTGGAGACACACCATGTTGCAACTCACCCACACTCAGGTTTGCCCTGCTGCCAGCGCCCAGCGCTCGGTGTCGGCTACCCGTGTGAACGGTTCGAGCGCACTGGTCAGCTTTTATTTTGGGTATTGGTTTAGCCACTGGCGCGCCTGATACCTGAAATCGGCGCCCACTTACCAAGGGGTCGCCTACCAGAGAAATCTAACCCCCGGTCGGCTCCCCGACCGGGGGTTTTGTTTTTTCAGGTCTCCATAAACTTTTCAACTTGATCAAGAACACTTAGAGGAATCACGACATGAACTACGCCACCTATTACCGCTACGACATGTGCACTGCATGGCGATTTAGCCAGCTCCGCTCGGGACAGCCTGCCGCCTCCGATCGGTCACCTATCGGTGGCAAACCAACACACGTCGCCGATACGGCGAATTGTCGAACACCCCAGTAGGCCGAGCGCGCGGGAATAGCCCGCCGCTTGCCCAGGAAACCTTGAATATGAACTCCTCCGTCGCCGCTCTGCCCCTCTCTGCCTTGAACAGTGCCAATGAAGCCCTGACCCAGCGCCTGCCCAGCTCGCTTGAGCTCAAGCACCAGTTGCCCCTCAGCCCGTTCCTCAACGAACAGATCCACGCCCACCGCCAAGCCGTGCGCGCCATCCTCAATGGCGAAGATTCACGCTTGCTGGTCATTGTCGGTCCGTGCTCGATCCATGACCCGGAATCGGCCATGGAATACGCCCGTAACCTGAAGAAGCTGGCCCTCGACGTCGGCGACCAGATGCTGCTGGTGATCCGCGCCTATGTCGAAAAACCCCGCACGACGATCGGCTGGAAAGGCCTGGCCTACGACCCTCGCCTGGATGGCAGCGATGACATGGCCGCCGGCCTGACCCTGTCCCGCGAGCTGATGCGCGAAATGCTGCGCCTGGGCCTGCCGGTCGCCACCGAGTTGCTGCAACCCATGGCCGCCGGCTACTTCGATGACCTGCTCAGTTGGGTGGCGATTGGCGCGCGTACCACCGAGTCGCAGATCCACCGCGAGATGGCCAGCGGCCTGGGCATGCCCGTGGGCTTCAAGAACGGCACCGATGGCGGCGTCGCGATTGCCTGTGACGCCATGCGCTCGGCGTCTCACCCGCACCGCCACTTCGGCGTCGATAGCCAAGGCCATCCGGCGATCATCCAGACCCCGGGCAACCCCGACACCCACCTGGTGCTGCGCGGCGGGCATCACGGGCCGAACTACGATGTGCAGAGCGTGGCGCGGGTAAGACACGACCTGGCCAAGTCCAAGGTCACCCCGCGGATCATGGTCGACTGCAGCCATGCCAACAGCAACAAGGACCCGTTGCGCCAACCGGCCGTGTTCAACGATGTGCTGGAGCAGCGCTTGCAGGGTGATACCTCGCTGATCGGCATGATGCTCGAAAGCCATTTGTTCGAAGGCTGCCAGCCATTGAGCCCGTCGATGAAATACGGGGTGTCGGTGACCGATGGCTGCCTGGGCTGGACCGCCACCGAGCAGTTGCTGCGTGCGGCTGCCGAGCGCCTGCGCGCTTAAGGCTGATGGATCGAGGCGCTGCTGCCGCAGGTACAGCGCCTCATGAGAACCTGCGGCACACAGGCCATTCGTGACGTGCAGGCAAGAGTCCTTTTCGGCGTCGACGGTGTTTCCGAAGCAACGACGAGGGGATACTCAACGCCATTGCCTACGGCCCTATTGGAGTTACCGATGTCTACCCTCACGCCAAAAGTCCCTGCCTTCGGCCTCGGCACCTTTCGCCTGCAAGGCCAGGTGGTGATCGATTCCGTCAGCACCGGCCTGGAACTGGGCTACCGTGTCATCGACACCGCGCAGATCTACGAGAATGAAGCAGACGTTGGCCGGGCCATCGCCGCCAGCGGCATCCCGCGGGACGAGCTGTTTGTCACCAGCAAGATCTGGATCGCCAACCTTGCTGAAGGCCGGCTGATCCCAAGCCTCAAGGAAAGCCTGCGCAAGCTCGAGACCGATTACCTGGACCTGACCCTGATCCACTGGCCATCGCCGGAAGACCAGGTGCCCGTCACCGAATTCATGGGGCAGTTGCTGGAAGCCAAACGCCTGGGCCTGACACGCCAGATCGGTGTTTCCAACTTCACCATCGCCCTGATGAAGCAGGCCATCGCAGCCGTGGGTGCCGAGCACATCGCCACCCACCAGATCGAATTGCACCCTTATCTGCAAAACCGGCAGGTTGTGGATTTCGCAACCGCCAACGGTATCCAGATCACCTCGTACATGACCCTGGCCTACGGTGAAGTGCTCAAGGACCCGGTGATCCAGCAGATCGCCGAGCGCCATCAGGCCACCCCGGCGCAAGTGACCCTGGCCTGGGCCATGCAATTGGGCTATGCGGTCATCCCGTCCTCAACCAAGCGTGCCAACCTGCAAAGCAACCTCAAGGCCCTGCAACTGACCTTGAGCGCAGCTGACATGGCGCACATTGCCGGGCTGGAACGGGGCCAGCGCTTGACCAGCCCCAAGGGCATCGCGCCGAAGTGGGATTAAACCCCCGCCACCGGTGTGCGGGATAACTCGCGCAGCCATGGCAACACCCGCAGGCCGGCAGTGGCCTCGGGGGGATCGATGATGTCCATGAAGTGTTCGAGATTGACGTTGTCCGGCACGCCGGACAGCCGCACCAGCACCGCCGGCGTTACGCCGGGGTGTGCGCCCACATCCAGGTGATCGTAGACCAATACATGGCGCACCTGGGGCTGGGGCCCACGGGCCTGGGCCGTCAGCCCCGCATTGATGATCAGCACGTCGAAGGGTTCGGCCGGGATGGCCGTGAGTATCTGGACTTCCTCGAAGGTTTGTACCGGCACGATCCGGTGGTACCCCAACTGATTGAGCATTTTTTCGATATACAACCGTTGCAGGTGTTGTTCATCGGCAATCAGGATGGTCAGTGCTTTGTTCGGCATGGCAAACCCCTGGGCAGGCAGCGCTCGTCAGTGAGCGAGGCCCATTTTCCAGACATATCCCGAAGACAAAATCAGGCATGTTCCCCCTTCTTGTAGGAGTTCTCCCAAATCAACCGAATGACCACATTCCGCGGTCAAGCCTGATTGCGGTAACGGCCCAGGCTGTGATGCAACTCTTCGATGGCCTCTTCCAGCGCCGCTACCGCAGCGCCCAGTTCCCCGCTGTCACGTCGTTCACAGACGCTTTCCAGGATCTCGCAACAGTTGATCAACGCCTTTGCCCTGACCATACGCGCGCCCCCTTTGACCCGATGAGCCAGGTCATGGAGCCTGGCGAAATCAGCCTGGGATTTCAGCGGCTGCAACAGCGCACAGTCCTCGTTGAGGCTGCCGAGCAACGGCGTCAGCAGCTCGTCGAGAGCATCGTTATCACCCTCCGTCAGCGTGATCAGCGAGCTTAAGTCAAACGTAAGCCCAGCCTCAGTCGTTGAAACGTCGGCGGTGCGTGACGCCAAGGCCAGGCGCAAGTCCTCAAGCCCGGTCGGCTTGAACAGGCAACCGTCCATGCCTGCTTGCCGGCAGCGTTCGGCTTCCTGCGGCAAGGCATTGGCGGTGAACCCGAGGATCAGGCACGGCGCCAGCCCACGCTGGCGTTCCTGTGCGCGAATATCACGCGCCAATGCGTAACCGTCCTTGAAGGGCATATTGCAATCGGTGATCACGCCGTCAAAATGCCCGGCCTGCCACAGTGACAATCCTTGGGCGCCGTCCTCGGCCAAGGTGATGCGATGCCCCAGGAAACTCAGCTGTCGCGCCAGCAACAAGCGGTTGGCCGGGTAGTCATCCACCACCAGGATATTCAACCCGCGCGCTGGCGGAACGTGGGGGACCGGTACATTGGCAGGCATGGCTGTGGTCAGCGCCAGCGTCAACGTCACATCCACCCGCGTGCCCTTGCCCAGCACACTGCTCAAGTGCAATTGACCGCCCATCATCTCGCACAGGTTGCGACTGATCACCAACCCCAGGCCCGATCCGCTTCGCGCCGGCTGTTCGTTATTGCTGCCCTGGATAAAGGGGTTGAACAAACGCTGCTGATCTTCGGCACTGATGCCAATACCCGTGTCCTCCACCCACAACCGCAGGTGCAACTGGTCGTCGGTCAATACCGGTGCACCCTGGGCGCCCAGGCGCACATGGCCGGAGGCGGTGAACTTGATCGCGTTACCCAACACATTGGACACCACCTGCTTGAAGCGCAGCGGGTCAACCAGCACCGGCCGGTCGATCAACGGGTCGAGTTCCACCTGCAGCACCAGGCCCTTGTCCCGCGCCAGCCCCTCGAACACCCGCGCCACTGAGGCCAGCAGTTCGTGCAGATTGGCCGGTTCCAGGCTCAGGGACAGGTGGCCGGATTCGATTCGCGCAATGTCGAGAATATCGCCGATCAACTCCAGCATGCTCCGGGACGCCACCGACGCAACCTCCAGCGCATCGCGGTCAGCCACGCCCTGCTCGGCGTTTTTCAGGGCCAGTTCGATCATGCCGATCACGGCATTCATGGGGGTACGGATCTCATGGCTCATGGTCGCCAGGAAGGTGGTCTTGGCCCGGTTTGCGGCGTCGGCCTCCTCCTTGGCTTCCTGCAACTGCCCCAGCAAGCGCTGGCGCTCGCTGACATCCACCCAGCCGGCGATCATGCCCACCACGCTGCCATTGCTGTCACGGTACGGGAGCATCCATTGGTAGATGGTCAACACCTCGCCGCCGGGCACCTTGAGCACGCGGTCATGAACCTGCGGCTCGCCCAACGCCATCAAACGCAAATAGTCGGCGTGGAACGACTGGGCCTGGGGCGGGTTCCCCGTGTCGGTTTCCACCACGGTCTTACCGATGACGTCTTCCAACTTGAAGCCGAACACATCCAGGTAGGCATTGTTGCAGGCCATCAGGCGCCCCAGGCGATCGCGCACATAGATCGGGTGCGGCGTGCCGTCGATCAACACACTCATGAACCGCATCTGGTCGCTCAACGCACGCTCGGCCTGGGTGCGCTTGCGAATCAGGCTGCGCAGGTAGAACACCCATCCCAGGGTGACCAGCAGCAGCAGCGCGGCCAAGCCAAACCCCTGGAGGATGATGTTGCGGTGACGTATCCAGTAGTTGTCTTCGATGATGATCTCGCTGCGCCAATGATTGGTCAGCTCGTCCATTTCTTCTGGAGTAATGCTCAATAACGCCTTGTCGAGGATCGAGTACAGCTCCAGTTGGCTGCGGTTGACCCCAAAGGCAATGCGTGCAGGCTCACTCCCGACAGTGCTGGTGATGCGCAGCCGCTTGCGGTAATTGCGGGCGATCATGTAGCGCGCGCTCATCAGTGAAACCGCAGTCGCATCGACGATGCCGTTGACCACCAATTCCATGGCCTGCTCCGGGTTCTCCACGTCGACAAACCCGATGCCCGGGTAGTCCCGGCTGATTTGCCCGGCCAGGCTGTTGCCGCGAATAAGCGCCATGCGTTTGCCAGGCATATCTTCCAGGGTCACCAGATGCTCGTCGTGGGTGCGCACCACCAATACATAGGGACTGGACAGATAAGGGCGAGTAAAGCGGATCTTTTCGGACCGCTCGACACTGGGCGTGACGACCGCCAGCATGTCCACGCGACCGGCACTGGCCTGTTCAATTTGCCGCGGCAGCGAACTGCCCCGTTCCACATCAAACCGCAAGCCTGTACGCAGACTGATACGCGAGAGAACCTCGGAGCTCAATCCCTCGAATTGCTCTTGTTCGTTGAAAAAAGACAACGGCACGAATTTATCGAGCACCGCCACTTTCACCCGCGGGTGCTTCTCCAGCCAGCGCTGTTCACTTGCGCTCAAGCGCAGTTGCTCCGCCTCCAGGAACCCGCTGCCGCCAGCACTCCAACGGCGCAGGATTTCCATCTGCTGGTTGGCCGGAACGGCGGCCAGTGCGCTATTGATGATGCCCAACAGGCGGGTATTGTCCTTGGCGAATGCGAACCCGAACGGGTTGACCTCCAATGCGGAGAAGTCCGCCATGCGCACGTTATTAAGGTGGTTCTTGTTGATCAGGTAGCGGGTGCTGATGGCGTCACCCAGGTACACATCCGCCTGGCCGAACGCAACGGCACCAATGGCTTCGAAGGTCGAGGCAAACAAGAGCAATTGCGCATCGGGGTAAAAGGCCTGGACGGCCTCGGGCTGCATGTAGTGGTAGAGCATCGCCAGGCGCTTGCCGGCAAGGTCAGCCTTCAGCACCTGATTCTCCCCCGCGCGTGTCACCAGCGCGGGTTGGTCATTGGCGTAGGATCGGGACAGCACCAGCTCCGGGTCGGCCGCCTCGAACCCATTGGCCGATCCCACAAAATCCACGGCGCCGGTCTTCAGGGCTTCGATCACCTCATCACGGGTGTCGTAGCGCTTCACGTCGATGGTGATATTCAGCGCCTCGGCAACCAGTGCCGCAAAATCGGCCGTGATGCCCTCGAGCTCGTCATTGTTGCTCAAGTCAAAGGGCGCGTAGTCGGGGGCCGACACCCCCATCAGGAGCGTGCGGCGCTCGCGTAGCCAGCGCCAGTCGGCTTCGTCCAACACCACCGAGGGATTTTCAAGAGTGGAGTGACCCAGCAGTTTCAGATCGTGGGATTCCTCCAAGGCCATCACCGCCCAGGGCAACAGCCCCATCAGCAGGATGGCCGCGCGTTTCACCCGCCGGGAGGTGAGCATTTCAGATCAGATGATTGCGCTGGGCGAACTTGGACAGATGCACCACCGACGACATACGCAACTTCTCCTTGAGCCGCGTCTTGTAGGTACTGATAGTCTTGTGGCTCAACAGCATGTCCTCGGCAATATCCTTGTTGCCCAGGCCCAGGGCCAGCTTCTGCAGCACGGTCAATTCGCGATCGGATAACGCCTCCACCAACTCCTGCTCGGTCGATTGCAGGTCGTCGCGACGCACCGAACTGGTGGGCAGGCTGGGGAAGCAACTGTAGCCGGACCTGATCGCCCTGATCGCCTTTTGCAGCTCATCCAGTTCACCGGTCTTGGCAACAAAACCCATCGCCCCGGCGCGCATGCAGCGAGTGGAAAAAAACACCGCCAGATACGAGGTCAGCACCAGGATCCGGCAGGGCAACTCCAGCGCCTTGATCCGGCTGATCACCTCCAACCCACCGAGCTTGGGCATCGCCAGGTCGAGAATGACCAGGTCCGGACGTTCTTCGCGAGCAATCTGCATGGCATTAGCGCCATTACCCGCTTCGTAGATAGTATCGAAACCTTCCTGCCTCAATAGATACTTCACGGTAGCGCGTATAAAAGGGTGATCATCCACGATTAAAGCTTTGTTGCTCATAAGACTCCCCTGGGAAGATCAGTACGCTTACATATCACTCGAGACCCCACTACCTGTGAAAAGTAACAGTTCCGACAAGCGGCACTGATTACTCAGTCAAACACCTCAGGCAGTACAGGCCCCTCCTTTTGAAAAACACAGTAAACATGTGAAGCCACGCCTTGATTCCTGAACAGGCGCAAGCGCGCAACCTTAGCAACCGCGTGTTTTTGCCAATGAAGGGATAATCTCGACTAAATGTAGGACTTTTCCTCGGAACTCTCCAAAGCTACTCGGTGGTGCTGGGGCTCCAGAAGGCCTGAACCACCAGGGTCGACCTGGAAATTCGCGCCACCAGGGCGTCCAACTCGTCACCGTCTACCGAGGTCACCGCCAGGGTGGCTTCGATTTCAACTTCCTCAGTGCCGAACGGCCGCACATCGACATCGCTGGCCGGGTAGTTACAGCGCGCCAGTTCGGCTTCCAGCAACGCCAATACCGCGGTTTGCTGGGTGCGCCGGGCAATCACATAGAGGATGTTGGTGACCTCCGCCGACACCACATCCAGCGGTTGGCGGTTGATGTTATTGACGATGGGCCGCAGCAGCGTATTGGCCGCCAGCACAAACAGCGTGCCCAACAACGCCTCGAGGACCAGGTCGGCACCGGCGCACGCCCCCACCGCCGCCGACGCCCAGAGCGTGGCGGCGGTGTTGAGACCGCGCACATTGCCTTCTTCGCGCATGATCACACCGGCCCCCAGAAAGCCGATGCCCGACACCACATACGCCACCACCCGCACGGCGCCTTCCGCACCGCCGAGGCGGTTGGCCATGTCAACGAAAATCGCCGCCCCCACCGCCACCAGTACGTTGGTGCGCAGGCCCGCCGTGCGTTGGCGGTACTGGCGCTCGAAGCCGATCAGGCCACCGAGGATAAACGCGGCGGTGAGGCTGACCAGGGTATCGACCAGAGAGTTGAGGTTGATATTGTCGATTGCTTGCATGGGAAACCGTCCCTGTTCACTGCCAGCCAAACTTACGGATGTAGTAGCCCTTCACCGCCTGGGTCAGCGCCATGTACGCCAGCAGGATCACCGGCAGGAACACAAAGTACAGCGACGGCAGCGCCTGCAATTTGAAGTAATGCGCCAGCGGCCCCATCGGCAGGAAGATCCCCACGGCCATGATCACGCCGGTCATCACCATCAACGGCATCGCCGCGCGGCTTTGCAGGAACGGGATTTTCGGGGTGCGGATCATGTGCACGATCAGCGTCTGGGTCAGCAGCCCCACCACGAACCAGCCGGACTGGAACAGCGTCTGGTGGTCAGGCGTATTGGCATCGAAGACGTACCACATGAGTGCGAACGTGGTGATGTCGAAAATCGAACTGATCGGCCCGAAAAACAGCATGAACCGCCCCACGTCCCCCGGCTGCCAGCGTTGGGGTTTGGCGAGCATGTCCTCGTCGACGTTATCGAACGGGATCGCGATCTGCGAGATGTCATACAGCAGGTTTTGCACCAGCAGGTGCATCGGCAGCATCGGCAGGAACGGGATAAACGCGCTGGCCACCAGCACCGAGAACACGTTGCCGAAGTTGGAGCTGGCGGTCATCTTGATGTACTTGAGCATATTGGCGAAGGTGCGCCGGCCCTCCAGTACGCCCTCCTCCAGGATCATCAGGCTCTTTTCCAACAGGATGATATCGGCGGCTTCCTTGGCGATATCCACCGCGCTGTCCACCGAAATCCCGATATCCGCCGTCCGCAGCGCCGGTGCGTCATTGATGCCGTCCCCCATAAAGCCCACCACATGCCCGTTGGCCTTGAGCAGGCGCACGATGCGTTCCTTGTGGCTGGGCGTCAGGCGGGCGAACACATTGGTAGTTTCCACGGCCTTGGCCAGCTGGGCGTCGGTCATGTCCTCGATGTCGTTGCCCATCAACAGGCCCTGCTGCTCCAGGCCCACTTCGCGGCAGATCTTGGCGGTGACCAGCTCGTTGTCGCCGGTCAGCACTTTGACCGCCACACCATGGGCTTTCAGCGCCTTGAGAGCGGGCGCAGTGCTTTCCTTGGGCGGGTCGAGGAACGCGACGTAGCCGATCAGCGTGAGGTTGTTTTCATCCGCCAGGCTGTAAGTGTCGCGCCCCGGGGCCATCGGTTGCGCAGCCACGGCCACCACCCGCAGGCCTTCTTCGTTGAACGCGGCAGTGACCTGGCGAATGCGCGCCAGCAGCTCGTCGGTCAGCGCTTCGTTGACCTCGCCATGGCGCACGCTGTTGCACACCGAGAGGATCTCTTCCACCGCACCTTTGCAGATCAGCAGATGCGGCCGGCCCTGTTCGGCCACCACCACCGACATGCGGCGGCGGTTGAAGTCGAACGGGATTTCATCCACCTTCTGGAACGCGGTGCCGACCTTCAGTTCGCGATGCACCTCCACGTGCTCGAGCACCGCCACGTCCAGCAGGTTTTTCAGGCCGGTCTGGTAGTAGCTGTTGAGGTAAGCCATCTCCAGCACGTCGTCGGACTCCTCGCCCCACACGTCCACATGACGCGCCAGGAAAATCCGGTCCTGGGTCAGGGTGCCGGTCTTGTCGGTGCACAGCACATCCATCGCGCCAAAGTTCTGGATCGCATCCAGGCGCTTGACGATGACCTTCTTGCGCGACAGGAACACCGCGCCCTTGGCCAGGGTGGACGTGACGATCATCGGCAGCATTTCCGGGGTCAGGCCCACGGCAATCGACAGTGCGAACAGCAGCGCTTCGGTCCAGTCGCCCTTGGTGAAACCGTTGATGAACAACACCAGCGGCGCCATCACGAACATAAAGCGGATCAACAGCCAGCTGACCTTGTTGACGCCCTGCTGGAACGAGGTGGTCGCACGGTCGGTGGCCGTCACGCGTTGAGCCAGCGCACCGAAATAGGTGCTGTTGCCGGTGGTCAGAATCACCGCCGTCGCGGCGCCGGACACCACGTTGGTGCCCATGAACAGGATGTTCTCCAGGTCCAGCGGGTTGCGGGTGTTGGTGTCGTGCTGCTGGGCGAACTTCTCCACCGGCATCGATTCACCGGTCATCGCCGCCTGGCTGACGAACAGGTCCTTGGCGCTGAGCACGCGGCAGTCGGCGGGGATCATGTCCCCGGCCGAGAGCACGATCAGGTCGCCTGGCACCAACTGCTTGATGGGCAATTCAATGCGCTTGGCATCCTCCCGGCGCAGCACCGTGGCGGTGTTGCTCACCATGGCTTTCAAGGCATCGGCGGCCTTGTTGGACTTGGCCTCCTGCCAGAAGCGCAGCAGGGTCGAGAGCACCACCATGGAAAAAATCACCGTGGCGGCCTTCATGTCTTCGGTCAGCCAGGAGATCACCGCCAGCAAGGTCAGCAATAGGTTGAACGGGTTCTTGTAGCAATGCCACAGGTGCACCCACCACGGCAGCGGCTGCTCGTGCTCGACTTCATTGAGGCCGTATTGCACGCGCAGGGCGTCGGCTTCCAGGCCGCTCAAGCCCTCGGTATGGCTGCCCAACGTACCGAGCAATTGCACGGCACTGCTGTTGGCCGCGACCACCAGGGTTTGCGCCAGGGTGGGCGGCACTTCGCGGCTGACGCTGGCATCGGTGACGGTTTCGAGCATCGCCAGGCGGCGGAAATGCCGGGCGATATGCCGGGTCCGCAGGAAGCCGGCGAAGAACTCTTTCAACAGAGTGAGGTTCATGGTGTGTTACTCCTGCGCGAGGAAAAAACCTTCGTGCAGGTACTGCCTGTCCCACCGCGCCCGCTTCATAGGCACAGTCAGCCCGGCCCGCCCGCCGTAAAAGGCAGGCGCGTCCGTAGCATCCCGAGGTTAACCGGGTGCTGGTCAGCGTCGATGAGAGGGATCGGACAGGGGCCAGGACTGACCACTGTCGGGATGCCGCTTCTCGCTAGGTGGCGAGACAACGGCATCGAAAAAAATGCGCGTTATCTTGCCAAGTATGTGCCGGTTACCGAGACCGGCCGACAACTGTCACTCGAACAAGTACCCACTGAGGGTCTCCGCTATTGATGAAAACGCGCGAAGCTTACGCCCCGATTTAAGGAGAGTAAACCGTAGGAAAGTTTCCATATGGTGAATAAGAGGATTCTTCAGGGAGGGTTCAGGAAGCGGTCATCCTGAACCTGGCGAAGATCAAAGGAGGGTCAGCCATTTCAGTCGACCGCATTCCTGTGGCGAGCGGGGCCTCCCACACTTACGGTGTACAGGGTCGATCCCGCTCAACCAACGCCAGGTAATCCTTAACCTGTCCACCCGCCAACGCCTTAACCTGAATCGACACCTTGTTCACCTGCCGCCCCATCGTGATCCCGTCCCGCGTGCGCACGGATACATACCCAAGCTTGGGCCAGAAGCGTTCGGCTTTGGTATTGCCGACCACCACCGACAGCCGCAGCCACTGGGCGCCATTTTCCACCGCCCATCGTTCAAGGTCTGAATGCAGCTGCTGGGCAAGCCCGGTGCCATGCCAGCGCGAATCGACCAGCAGCAAACCGATATGCCACACCCCATCAGCCAGCAGATCCGCCGCGATATTCACCACGGCGACCAGCGCCTCGTCCGTACCGCGATAACCCAGCCAGTGCATCCGACTGCACGCCCACCCCGCCGGCAATTGCACCTGCAATTCGTCGCACGCTTCGGTCAGCGTGGCAGGCTCGCCGTTGACCGCGATGAAGTAATCCGGCGCCTGCTCAAAAAACTGCTGTAGCTCAGCTTCGTCAGCCAGGGTAAGCGCCACGACTCGAATATCGGGGAAGGTGCTCAGAGGAAGTTGAGTCATGCAATCCACATCCATGAGGTGCTGTCCTTACAAGCGACTAATCCACAATCTTGAGTTTCACTTGCGCGCCGTCGGGCAAATCCTTGATCTCACGTGCCAGATCACCGCAGAACCGAAGCTGCTCGATATGATCAAGTTGACGCACATTGTCGATGGCGTACTTGCCGCCCAAAACCGGCGAAATAACGAAATGGTAAACCTCGCCCTGCGCTAACGGCCCCAGCATCTCCTCGGCCTGATCCACCATCGATTGCAGGTACCAGTCGTGCAGAAAGGCCTGATCCCTGGAGACCTCGTCCAAGGCTTCACGGGTCTGGGCGATCACTTCGCAGGAAAGTGCCTCGGGGCACACTCGCCAGTAGCGACCCTGTTCGTCCTCGACCATCAAATTGCCAAACGCCGTAGCGCCTACGACCTCAACAGGGTCAATGCCCGCCCAACCCCAGCTGTCGCGTATTGCGTGAAGAATGTTCATGCAGCCTCCTTGCGTCGAAACGACTCAATCATCCCGCGTCAGCACTTCTAACAACTCAATCTCAAAGCGCAGATTGCTGTTGGGCTTGATATGCGCGCCCATCGACCGTTCGCCATAGGCCAGGTGCGCCGGCACAAACAACCTGCGCACCCCGCCGACCTGCATGCCTATCAAACCCTGGTCCCAGCCCTTGATCACCCGCCCGGTGCCGATCACACACTGGAACGGCTTGCCCCGCTCCCAGGACGAATCGAAGACCGTGCCGTCTTCCAGGGTGCCGGTGTATTGGGTGGTGATCAGCGCGCCCTTGACCACGGCTTTGCCGGTGCCTGGGCGGGTGTCGGTGATCTGGAGTTCGTCGGGGCTCATGGTGGTTCTCGTTGAAGGCGTAAAGGCTGGGGTTTTCCCAGAATCGGTGGGGTTTGGCAAGTGTAGGAACAGTCGCAGCCGTGACATTTCCCTTTAACTTGCAGGACGTTTCCGAGAGAATCCCAAGCGCTTGCGCCGCTCAAATCACGTGGCTAGTCTTCGGCGGTCACTGCCAATTCAGTGACCGGGTTTAGCAGCCCGCCGATATGACTAGGCGCAAAGCGCCACCTTTTGCAGGGCGCTTTTTTTCGGCCCGTGCTTCATGGTGGCCGTGCGCAGGGCACCTTCGGGTGCACCGGGTTCCTAGTCACCGGTCTGCTAACCTGCGCATGGCCGCCACCCCAAATCGTTTAGCAGCGATGGTGTCGGCTCCTACTGACTAGAGGAGCTTCAAAATGGACAAACTCGTCCCCGCGCCACCCGCCCCAGAACGGCAATTTTTCACCACCACCCCAGACCTCAGCTTCGAAGACGCCCTGGCCCACGCCAGCAGTGTGCTGCGTTGCGCCGCCGTTGCCGCACAGACGGCAGGTGATCAACTGGACGGTCCTTCGCGCACGCTGGTGCTTTCGGTCATGCACTTGGTGGACATGGCCAGTGTGATGGTGGACCGGTCACTGGAGTGTGTGCTGCCACGCTAAAAGCACAGTCGGTTTCTGTGGCGAGGGAGCTTGCTCCCGTTGGGCTGCACAGCAGCCCATTACTTAGCAACGACCTCTCTAACCTTAGGGCCTCACTGCTCGGCATGGTGTTTCAGCACAAACAGCTAAAGCAGCGTTAGAGAATTTAACTACAACGCAGCAGGAACCGTCCGACTTCTCCTCGAACATTTCGTCACCTCTTATAAACATCCAACCAAACCTGGTTGCATAACAATAAGAGGTCACCCCCATGAACGAACCAACAAGCCCAGCCCGCGTCGCCGTCGTTCAGTTCAACCCACAGGTCGGTATAGCCAACCGAAGCGACAACCTGCGTCAAAGTCTTCTACTGGCGACTGAAGCAGTAAACGGCGGCGCCAATCTGATCGTGCTGCCGGAGCTTTCCAACTGCGGCTATTTCTTCAGCAGCCGCCAGGACGCGTTTGATCATGCAGAGGCAGTGCCGAACGGACCGAGTGTGCGGGAATGGATCGATTTTGCCTGCAAGCACCAGGTGTATCTGGTCGCCGGTCTTAGCGAAATCGATGGTATGCAGCTGTTCAACACAGCCGTATTGCTGGGGCCCGACGGGTTCATAGGCAAATACCGAAAAGCCCATTTATGGAACCTGGAAAAGCTTTGGTTCACCCCGGGGAATTCTGGCTTTCCAGTGTTTGAAACGCCGATCGGTCGTATAGGCCTGCTGATCTGCTGGGACATCTGGTTTCCGGAGGTACCGCGCATTTTGAGCCAGCAAGGCGCCGATATCATTTGCAGCTTGAACAATTGGGTATGGACACCCCCGCCGTTGTTCGATGAGGCAGGAAAGTGCATGGCGTCGTACCTGACGATGACCGCTGCACATGTGAACAACGTATTTATCGCGGCCGCGAGCCGCATTGGTGAAGAGCGGGATGCCCGTTATCTCGGATGCTCCTTGATTGCAGGGACAAATGGCTGGCCAATCGGCGCTGTGGCTTCGGCCAATCGCCAGGAGATCCTGTTCGCCGACATTGACATCACCAGCGCCCGCAGCGCGCCGATCTGGAACAGCCTCAATGATCTGCAACGGGACCGTCGCAATGATCTTTATGATCAGATGCTCGGGTATTCCCAGCACCCTGCCCTGCCTCGCTGAGAGGAGGGCAATCTATGGAAACGTTGTTTGCCAGGAAAACGCCAACCCGCTCACGAGCGGATATCACAGTTATTGTACTGGGACTCGTCGCTACCTTGCTCGCGGTATGGGTTGTATCCAGTCATCAAGGTTCATGGCCAGGATACAACGAGATGGTGACGGCCCTCCCCCATCCCGTAGCGTGGGTGCGGTGGGTAGTGGGGGATATAAGCGAAGTTGCCTTTTACAAGCATGAACTCGCGTCACTGGGCCTATTGAGTGGTGCCTATCTGGCATGGTGGGCAAACAAACGTGGCAAAGCCTGGCAGGGCTTTTCCATTTGCTATGGCACCGGATTGTGGCCTTGGGTGGTGAGCAGTTCGTTGATCGGGCTGTTGCTGAGCAACCTCCTGTGGGGTTGGAGCGTTACCGCCGAAACCTGGCAGCCTACGTTTGCGGCGTTTGTTTCATTGCCAGCAGCGATGGTGCTCATGTTTGGCAGCGGTTGGAAGGTCGCCCTCAATGGTGCAGTGCTGGGAGCTTTACTGGTTACTCCACTGTGCTTGTTGATCGTCAATCTGGTGTGTGTGCCACTGGGTTTACCAGCCGTGGTCGGTAATGTGCTGGGCATGGCTATCGGAAGCGTCATTGCATTTGCACTGTGTCGTCGGGTGCCCTCGCTGGTGCGTTCGGACTCTATCGCTCCAGACCGACCGATACCTGTTACCCCGCCCAGTTACGGAGTGTTCTGGAGCCTGCGCCGAGTGCTGGCGGACTTTTCCGAAGCACCCTTTTTTGGAAATGAGCTGGCCAGTCTCGGACTGTTGGCAGGCGTGTTGCTTGCCTATGCCCTCAACCCCATGAGCCCGGCTTATGGCTCCGGCCTGCTTTTGCACATGGTAGGAGCACAGGCACTGACGTCGGCTTTTGGCGTAGTGATCTGGCGCCATCAATGGATAAAACGGGGTTGGTATCCCACCTATGTACCGTTGGTATCTGTGGTACCGGCAGCAGTGTTGACCCACGGTGGCAGTTGGATGGTGGTGACTTCAAGTGCATTGCTGGGTGCACTGATCGCACCGCCGTTGGCCTGTGCAATTGCGGCGAGACTGCCTGCCCATTTTCATCCGTACATTGGCAATGTAGTTTCAATGGCGTTGAGTACGTTGATGATTGTGCCGATCGTAGGTTGGCTGGCAACTTGAAAGGTGTGGTTAGGGCCCCCCTAACCACTTTTGAACACAACAATAATCGATCAAGCCAACGGCACCCGACGCATCGTCAGTGCCATTCGCCCCACAAAGAAACTCAACGTCGCACGCGACAGCTGCTTGGGCGCCACTTCACGGGTTTTATACTCGGCCTGTTGCTTCAACTCCTCATCCTCGCGCAAAGGCACCAGGCCATCTGGTGCATTCGCACCCCACGCCGCGCAATTACCCTGCACTATCCTGACACCGGGCTGTCGTACTTTCATGCGTCTAAAACCCGGAGAAACCATGACCCAGGATGTCCTCGCCAAAGAAACCAACCGCCGCCAGCTGCAGCAGATTATCTCCGGGCTGTCCGACGGGATCATCCTGGCCGAAGTCGACCAGACCATTCTCTGGGCCAATGAAGCCGCGCTGGCCATGCACGGTGTGGAGGACGTCACGGCACTGGGTGCCAATACCCAGGAATACGCCGAACGCTTCAGCCTGCGCTATCGCAATAATCATCCCTTGCCCTTGGAGAATTACCCCCTCGCCCGCGCGGCGGCAGGCGATGAATTCAGTGACGTGGTAGTGGAGGTCATGCCCACCGCCGATGCAGAAAAAACCTGGGTGCACCGCCTGCGCAGCCTGGTCATCAGCGATTCCCATGGCACGCCTGAATTACTGGTGCTGATCCTCAGCGACGCCACCGAATGGGCCAGCGCCGAACAGCGCTTCGAGAAAACCTTCAACGCCAACCCGGCGCCGGCGGTGATCTGCCGCCTGAGCGACCTGCGCTATATCAAAGTGAACCAGGGCTTCCTGGAGATGACCGGCTACAACCGTGACCAGGTAATCGGCCGGTCCGTGTATGAACTGGACGTGCTGGAGCATGCCGAACGCAGGGAGCTGGCCATTCAGCGCCTGGGGGAAGGCGCGACCATCCCGCAGATGCAGGCCGAGCTGAAACTGCCCGGAGGCGGCAGCAAACTGGTGATCGTCGCCGGCCAGCCGCTGGACATGAACGAGGAAGACTGCATGCTGTTTTCCTTCACCGACCTGGAGCCACGCCGCAAGGCCGAAATCGCCCTGCGCCAGAGTGAAGAGCGCTTCGCCAAGTCGTTTCGCCTGACGCCGGTGCCCACCTTGGTGTGCAGCGCCGCCAACCGGCAGGTGGTGGATGTCAACGAAGCGTTCATGACCATTACCGGGTACACCAGCGAAGAGCTGATCGGTAAATCCATCGAAGACATCAACTTCATCGACAACCAGGAGGCGGCCGCGCAGTTGTTCGCCACCCTGGAGAAAGCCGGCAACCTCGATGGCCAGGACCTCAAGGTGCGCAAGAAAGGCAACGAGGTCATCGACTGCGTGGTCTCGGCAGACACGGTGATCATTGAGGATGTGCCCTGCTATCTGCTGGTGATGATGAACATCACCGAACGCAAGCGCTCGGAGCTGGAGTTGGTGGCGGCCATCGAGGAAGTGATGCAGGACGCGTCCTGGTTCAGCCAGACTCTGATCGAGAAACTGGCCAATGCCAAGAGCGTCAACAGCCCCAACCTGCCGAACGTGGCCTTCACCGACCTGACCGCCCGCGAGCGCGATGTACTCGGCCTGATCTGCGAGGGCCTGGCCGACAAGGAGATCGCCTCACGCCTGAAATTGGCGCCCAACACGGTGCGTAACCATGTGGCCACGGTGTACTCGAAACTGGGGGTGCATAGCCGTAGTGCAGCGATTGTCTGGGCCCGTGAACGCGGGCTGTTTGCCGGTGAACTGCGGGTTAAGAAAACCCGATAAAAGTGCAAATGCACTAGTGCGGTTAGTGCGAATTCGCCTTATCCCGCGCAGTTCCAATCCCTAACCTTCAGGGTGTGAGTACAGGGCTTTCTACCTGTGCCGTCGTAAAACGACACCCTGAAGGAACCCACATGTTTACGCTCTCTCAACTGCGAAATTGCATCGAAGAAGGCCTCGCGCCGCTGACATGCGAGTTCACCCTGTGCCGGGATGCGTCGCTGACCCTCAAGGTCTACGACGCCGACACCGGCCGGGTGGACCTGGTGGTGACGGGAATCAGCACCAACCGGCTGCAGACCCCGCAAGACGTGGAAAAGATGGTGGAAGAACTGCGCTACGAACTGCAAAGCAACAACATGGGCAAGGTCACGCTGGAAGACGCGCCTTCAACGACGAACCAATGAAATAGAACACCCCGCCCGCGACGATGAACGCCCCCAGCATGTAGAACATGTAATGGGCCGGCAGGCTGGCCAGCACCAGCCCGCACAACACCGGCCCCAGCGCAGCCCCCAGGTTGGACAGGTTCTGCGCCCCGTAGTACATGCCCCGCAGGTGGTCCGGGGCGATCCGGTCGATAAACATGTATTCGGCCGGAAACACGATGATTTCCCCCACGGTAAATACCGCCATCGCCAGCACCCACCACAGCACGCTGGTGGACAGCGCAAAACCAATCAAGCCCAGCATGAACATGCCCAGGCCGGCGATCAGCCATTGGCTGAGGTAACGGTGGGAAATACGTCGACCAATCACGTACTGCAAGGCGATCACCAGCACGGCGTTGGTGGTGAGCACGGCACTGATGACGGTGTAGGTGTATTCAGCACTGGTGGTGGTGACCAGGTACTGCGAGAGGTAGGCGGTGAACTGGCCGAACACCACGGCGCTGAGCACACCCCCAAGGGTGAAGCACACCAGGCGATGGTCACGCAGCAGCACGCGGCCGACGGCCAGGAACGGCACCGGCTTTTGCGTCACATCGATGGTCGCCAGGGTGCGATCGCCCCAACGCCAGTACAACAGGAAAAACCCAGCCCCCAACAGCGCCGACAAGATGAACGGCAGACTGATGTCCAGCTTGGCCACCATCGCCCCAAAGAACGGCCCCGCGGCATAGCCGATATTGGTCAGGGTGTACTTGATGGAAAACACTTCGCTGCGTGCATCTTCCGGCAGCAAGCTGGCAAAACCGGCCTTTACCGCAATATCGATGACCGCGTAGGCCAGGTTGATCAGGATCAGGCAGCTGTAGAACGCCCAGATGTTCTGCGCCAGCACCGTACCGATAAACCCCAGCCCAAACAGCACGCTCAACCCCAGCAACAGCCGATAACTGTTGATGCGGTCGACCAGAAAACCGCCATACACGCTGAGCAGCGAGCCAAGGATCAACGAGCTGCCGATCACCAGCCCGACCTGGGTGATGTCGAGGGCAAATTGGCGGGTGAGGTAGATCACCAGGTAGGGAAAGGTAATCGCCTTGGCCAGCGTCAGCAGCAACGTGGCGGACAACAGCAGGTTCACGGCGCGGGGGTAGTTTCTTATTGTGGCAAGCATCCTGCTCTCTTTCTTTGAAGGTAACACGGTCTTGATGGCCGGTTACCTTACCGCAAGAGCCGAAAAAAAACGCGGGTCATTTCTTGACGGGCGTGATCTCCAGGATGGTGCCGTTAGTGGTTTTGAGCAGCACGAACCTGTCGCCCACACGGGCCCACTGGCTGTCGGCTTCAGGCTGCTTGAGACCGCGTTTCTTCCAGTCGCTGACCGCCGACTCCTTGCGCATCAGGATGTCCGGGGCACGGTCGCCTTCTTTCAAATCACGGGTATTGATGTTCGAAGGCTGCACGGTTTCCTGGGGGGTATCGCCGGCCTGCACGACAAAGCTGGCGGTGGACAGGCTGGCGGCGACCAGGACACAGGCAGCGAGGGTTTTGGACTTCATGGGTGCTCCTTCAATGAATGATGCGTACCCAGGTTCCGACCGCAGGCGCATGAAATCATTCAGCCTGCTGAACCTTGATCCCCTGTGATGAGCATAGGTATCTACACAACTTTTCAGAACCCTGACAAATCTCCCTGTGGTGAGCGGACTTACGCGTGCCCCCATTGCCCTTATGAAATTAATCCTGTAATTTTTCATGAAATTATTAGATATAAATTTCATGAACCAGCAAGAAGAACTCGACGCCCTGGCGATCCTGATCCACGACCTGCGCAAGTACAAGAAGCTTACCCTCGCCCAACTCGCACAGAAGATCGAGCGTTCGGTGGGCTTCCTGTCCCAGGTGGAACGGGGTTTGTCGCGTCCGACCGTGGCGGATCTCACCGCCATCAGCCATGCCCTCGATGTGCCCACCACCTATTTCTACAGCCTGTCCAAACCCAAGGCCGTGAGCTGGGTCACCCGCCCCAACGAACGTCGTACGGTGTACTACGCCAACGGCATCACCGACATCCTGGTGTCCCCCAGCATGAATGGCGCCTTCTCGATGCTCGACAGCCTGCTGGCACCCGGCGCCAACAGCGGTGAACAGACCATGAGCGACCGCGCCGAGCAGGCCGGATTTGTACTGGAAGGCGAATTGACGCTGTGGGTAGAGGGCGAGGCCGATTCGGTCACCCTCGGCCCCGGTGACAGCTTCCACCTGGCCAGTTTCGCCCACTGCCGCTACGCCAACCTCACCGACCTGCCCGCCCGCGTGCTGTGGGTTTACAACTAGGAGCAACACCCGTGAAAAGCCAAGCCTCCACGTTACTGGCCGAAGTACGGACCTTTCGCCAGAACCATCCCGACGTGCGCTATGTCGACCTGATCGCCCTGGACATCCCCGGGCATTTCTACGGCAAGCGCTACCCCATCGAGATGCTGGAAAAGGTCGCCGCCGGCAGCCCCTTGAAGCTGCCGCAGAACGCCGTGCTGCTGGGGGTTCAGGGCGGGCTGTTCAAGATCGGCGACTACTGCTTCCACGATGGCGACCCGGACGCCAACCGCCGCCTGGTACCGGGCACGCTCAAGCCGGTGAGCTGGGAGTCGCAGCCGCTGGGACAGATGTTGATCACCTCGGACGGCACCGAGGCGCCGATCGAATTCGAACCTCGCGAAGTCCTGGCCAAGGTGCTGGAGCGCCTGCACCACAAAGGCATTCACCCGGTGGTGGCCTTCGAACTGGAGTTCTACCTGTTCGACAAAAAACTCGACAACGGCCTGCCGCAATTCGCCCGCGACCCGCTCAGCGATGACACCGACGACCAGCCCAACCTGCATATCGAACGGCTGTCGCGCTTCAGCGAGGTGCTGGACGACATGGCGCAGACCGCCAAGGACCAGGGCATCGACATCACAGTGATCACCGCCGAACTCGGCCCCGGCCAGTTCGAGATCAATTTCGGCCATCTCGACGACGGCCTGCGCGCCGCCGACTGGGCGGCCCTGTTCTGCCGCAGCACCCGCGGCGTGGCGCTCAAGCACGGCTACCGCGCCAGCTTCATGGCCAAGCCTTACCTGCAATTTCCCGGCAGCGGCATGCATGTGCATGTCAGCCTGTATGACGGCGCGGGTAACAACCTGCTCGCGGCGCACCAGCAGCAACCCCTGCGCCACGCCGTGGCCGGTTGCCTGGAATTGCTGCCCCACTGCATGCCGATCTTCTCGCCCAACCACAATGCCTTCCGCCGCCTGGGCGGTACGGTCAACGCGGCCACCCGCGCTTGCTGGGGGTTTGAAGACCGCGATGCGTGCGTGCGCATCCCCGAGTCCGACCCGCGCAACCTGAGGATCGAACATCGCCTGGCCAGTGCCGACGCCAACCCGTATCTGGTGCTGGCGGCGATCCTGGTCGGCCTTGAACATGGCCTTGAAGCCGGGCGAGAACCTATCGCGCCACTGAACGAGGACCGCAATAGCGGCACCGACTTCCCCGTGGAAATGCTCGATGCCGTGCGCGCCATGCAGCATCAGCCGGTAGTGCGCGATAAGCTGGGCGCCGAATTTGTCGACGTGTACTGCGAGAACAAACGCCAGGATCACCTGGCCTTTCAACAAGAAATCCATGCGCGGGAATACCGCTGGTTTCTCTAACGACGGAATAACCGATGACCGACCAAAGCGCCCCGGCCCTCAAGGACATCTTCAACGTCGAACGCCTGGAACACATCGCCAGCGAGATGACAGCGGTGTACCCGGCGTTCGACGCCAAGGGGTTTCTCCAGCACGCCAAGGCCGGGCTCGCCGAATTATCGGTAATGCAGCGTGTGGCGCGGGTCAGCGAAAGCCTGCACGCGGTGATCCCGCTGGACTATGCCCAGACCCTCAAGCTGCTTTACGCCCTGGCGCCGCGCCTGAACAGCGGGTTTGTCAGCCTGTGCCTGCCGCACTACGTGGCGAGCTACGGCCTGGCTGACTTCACGCGCTCCATGGCCGCGCTCAAATACTTCACCCCCTTCGGCTCGGCTGAGTTCGCCATAAGACCCTTCTTGCTCCACGACTTCGAACGCACCCTGGCGGTCATGCAAACCTGGTCGCTGGATGACAACGATCACGTACGCCGCCTCGCCAGCGAAGGCTCGCGTCCGCGCCTGCCGTGGTCGTTTCGCCTGGCCAAGGTGCAGGCCAACCCCGAGCTGTGCGCGCCGATCCTCGACAACCTCAAGGCCGACAGCAGCCTCTACGTACGCAAATCCGTGGCCAACCACCTCAACGACATCACCAAGGACCACCCGGATTGGGTGCTCGGCCTGATCGAAGGCTGGAACCTGGATAACCCGCACACCGCCTGGATCGCCCGCCACGCGCTGCGCAGCCTGATCAAGCAGGGCAACAGCCGCGCGCTGACCCTCATGGGCGCCGGCGCCAAGGCCGAAGTGAAGCTCCATCACCTGAGCGTGACACCGGCGGTGATCACCCTGGGCGAGCGGATCACCCTGTCGTTCAGCCTGGAATCCACCGCTGCCACTGCACAGAAACTGGTGGTGGACTATGCCATCGATTACGTCAAAAGCGCCGGGCACAGCGCGACCAAGGTGTTCAAGCTCAAGGCGTTTACGCTGGGCGCGGGTGAACGACAGAACCTCCGCCGCGAGCAGCATATTCGCACGTTGACCACACGCAAGCACTATCCCGGCAGGCATGCGGTGCATGTGCTGGTAAATGGAGAGCGATTGGGCAGTGCCGAATTCGAATTGAGGGATTAACCCGATTCAACCAACACCGCAGATCACTATGGAAGGGTTTCATCCGTTGGATTCGCCCAGCAACAGTGGCTGCTCCCGCGCGCACAATTCCACCACGTAGTCCCACAGCACCCGCAACCGCACCGACTTGTGCAACTCCCGGCGCGAGCTGATCCAGTAGCTGCGCTGGATCCCCTCCCCCGGCAGCAACGGCACCAGCTGCGGATCACCCGACGCCATGAAGCACGGCAACACCGCAATCCCCAAACCGGAGCGTGCGGCCTGGTGCTGGGCGATGACGCTGGTGCTGTGGAACACCACCTTGGGGTTACGGCAGAAACTGCTGAGAAACTTCAGCTCCTGGCTGAACAGCAGGTCATCGACGTAGTCGATCCAGGCGTGGGCGGCGAGGTCTTCGCGTTTTTCGATCGGGGGATTGCGGTCCAGGTAAGCGCGGCTGGCATAGAGCGCCAGGCGGTAATCGGTGAGTTTGCGCGTGACCAGTTGATCGACGCTGGGGCGTTCGAGGTGGATGCTGATTTCCGCCTCGCGGTTGAGGATGCTGACGAAGCGCGGCACCGCCACCAGTTCCACTTCCAATCCGGGATAGCGCTCGAACAGCCCGCCCATGCGGCTGGCGAGGAACATCACCCCCAACCCTTCGGCCACCCCGAGGCGGATCTTGCCCAGGGGCGCAGCGGCGTGGGTCAATTCGTCCTCGGCCAACAGCGCGACGTTTTCCATGGCCTCGGCGTGTTTGAGCAGGGCTTCGCCGGCGGGGGTCAGTTCGTAGCCCTGGGCGTGCTGCACGAACAGCGCGGTGCCGAGGCTCTTCTCGATGGCTTCGATATGCCGGGCCACCGTGGCATGCGTGGTTTTCAGGCGCTGCGCGGCGGTGAGCAGGCGGCCGCTGCGCTGCAACTCCAGAAAATACCGCAGGTCATTCCAGTCGAACATGTCGCCTCCATTGCATGGCCCGGATAGCGCTGTTTAAAAACGCACAGCAGCTGGGTAAAAACTAACATTTTTAAGACGAAAACTAACAACTAGGATGGAGCCAATAAGAAAAACAAGCGAGACCTCAGATGCCCATTGCAGCTGCTGAATATGATTATGTGGTGGTAGGCGCCGGCCCCGCAGGCTGCCTGCTCGCCAATCGTCTGTCCGCCAACCCCGCCCACCGCGTGCTGCTGCTTGAAGCCGGTGGCCGCGACAACTACCCCTGGATCCATATCCCCGTCGGCTACCTGTTCTGCATCGGCAACCCGCGCACCGACTGGTGCTTCAAGACCGAAGCCCAGGAAGGCCTGCAAGGCCGTGCGCTGAGCTACCCTCGGGGCAAGGTGCTCGGCGGCTGCTCGTCCATCAATGGCATGATCTACATGCGCGGCCAGGCCCAGGATTACGATGGCTGGGCGGCGGCAGGCAACGATGGCTGGGCCTGGAAAGACGTGCTGCCACTGTTCAAGCAGAGTGAAAACCACTTTGCCGGCAGCTCGGAATTCCACAGCGATGGCGGCGAATGGCGGGTTGAGCAGCAACGGCTGTCCTGGCCGATCCTCGATGCGTTTCGTGAGGCGGCAGCGCAAAGCGGCATCTCCAGTATCAGCGACTTCAATCAAGGCGATAACGAAGGCTGCGGCTACTTCCAGGTCAACCAGAAGGCCGGGGTGCGCTGGAACGCGGCCAAGGCGTTTCTCAAGCCGATTCGCCAGCGGCCCAATCTCACCGTGCTGACCGAGGTCGAGGTAGACCGCGTGGTCCTGGAAAACGGCCGCGCCTCGACCGTGATCGGGCGTCAAAACGGCCAGCCAGTGAGCTGGAAGGCGCGCAAGGAAATCGTACTGTGCGCCGGCTCCGTGGGCTCGCCGGGCATCCTGCAACGCTCGGGCATCGGCCCGTCCAGCGTGCTCAAGCCGTTGGGCATCGATGTGCTGCATGAACTGCCAGGGGTCGGCGGCAACTTGCAGGATCATCTGCAATTGCGGCTGATCTACAAGCTGGAAAACGCCCGCACCCTGAACCAGATCGCCGGTACCGTATGGGGCAAGATGGGCATGGGCCTGCGCTACCTGTATGACCGCAGCGGCCCGCTGTCGATGGCGCCCAGCCAGCTCGGCGCGTTTGCCCGCTCGGGCCCGGAACAGACCTCGGCCAACCTCGAATACCACGTGCAGCCGCTGTCCCTGGAGCGCTTTGGCGAACCGCTGCACGGGTTCCCGGCGTTTACCGCCTCGGTCTGCGACCTGCGCCCGCAAAGCCGTGGCCGCATCGATATCCGCTCGGTCAACCCGGCGGATGCGCCGCTGATCCGGCCCAACTACCTCAGCCACCCGGAGGACCTGCGGGTGGCCGCCGACGCGATTCGCCTGACCCGACGCATCGTCGCCGCACCGGCCCTGAGCCAGTTCAAGCCGGTGGAATACCTGCCGGGTGATTCGCTGCAAACCGAAGAACAACTGCACGAAGCCGCCGCGCGTATCGGCACGACGATCTTCCATCCGGTCGGCACCTGTCGCATGGGCAGCGATAAAGACGCGGTGGTCGACGCCCAGTTGCGCGTGCATGGCGTGCCCGGCCTGCGTATCGCCGATGCCTCGGTCATGCCGCGCATTACCTCCGGCAATACCTGTTCACCGACGCTGATGATCGCGGAAAAAGCCGCGCAGCTGATCCTTTCGCCGAACACAAGGAGTCTCGCCCCGGAGAAAGAACTGGTTCATGCAATCTGAATAGCGGCGCCAAACCTGGCGCCGACAGTGGAACAACAATAAATAATCACTGTGAGGGCTTCCCGATGTCAGAACATGCTCAAACCCTGGGCTCGGCCACCAACGCGAGCACCGGTAACGAATCAAGAAAAGTCATCTTCGCCTCGTCCCTGGGGACGGTGTTCGAGTGGTATGACTTTTTCCTCTACGGCGCCCTGGCGGCGGTAATCAGCAAGCAGTTCTTTGCCGGGGTCAACGACACCACGGCGTTTATCTTTGCCTTGATGGCCTTCGCGGCCGGCTTTGTGGTGCGCCCGTTCGGCGCGCTGGTGTTCGGCCGCCTGGGCGACATGATCGGGCGCAAGTACACGTTCCTGGTGACCATCATCCTGATGGGCGTGGCGACCTTCTGCGTCGGCCTGCTGCCAACCTACGCCAGCATCGGCATCGCGGCGCCGATCATCCTGATAGTGCTGCGCATGCTGCAAGGCCTGGCATTGGGCGGCGAGTACGGCGGTGCGGCCACCTATGTGGCCGAGCATGCGCCGGCCGGCAAACGCGGCCTCAACACCAGCTGGATTCAATCCACCGCGACCCTCGGTTTGCTGCTGTCGTTGCTGGTGGTGCTGGCATGCCGGTACTTCACCGGCGATCAGTTCGAAGTCTGGGGCTGGCGTATACCGTTCCTGTTCTCCATCGTGCTGCTGGGCATCTCGACGTGGATCCGCATGAGCCTGCATGAATCGCCGGCGTTCCTGAAGATGAAAGAGGAAGGCAAGGCCAGCAAGGCGCCCATCCGTGAATCCTTCGGCAAGTGGGAAAACCTCAAGGTCGTGTTGATCGCCTTGTTCAGCATCAACGGCGGCCAGGCGGTGACCTTCTACGCGGCGCAGTTTTACGTGTTGTTCTTCCTCACGCAGTTCCTGCGGATGGACCCTGCCCTGGCCAACATGCTGCTGATTATCAGCGTGGTGATCGGCGCGCCGTTCTTTATCTTCTTTGGCTGGCTGTCCGACAAGGTGGGTCGCAAGCCGGTGCTGATGCTTGGCTTGCTGCTGGCCACTGCGCTGTACTTCCCGATCTTCAAAGGCCTGGCGCACTACACCAACCCGGCGATGGACCAGGCCAGCCGCCAGGCACCGATCACCGTGCTGGCCGACCCGGCCACCTGTACTTTCCAGTTCGATCCGGTAGGCAAGGCAAAATTTGACAGCCCGTGCGACAAGGTCAAGACCTTCCTGGTCAAGCAAGGCCTGCCCTACAGCAGTGCCGCCGCCCCGGCCGGCAGCCCGGTGCAGGTCAGCGTGGGTGAAGTGCGCATCGACGGCTTCGACGAGGCAGCGCTGCGCGGTGCAGTGGCCCTGGCCGGCTACCCGACTTCTGCGGATGTGGCCCAGGTCAACAAGGTCATGGTGGTGGTGCTGATCGTGGTGCTGATCCTGATCGCCGCCATGTGCTACGGCCCGCTGGCGGCGCTGATGGTGGAACTGTTTCCAACGCGTATTCGCTACACCTCGATGTCCCTGCCCTACCACATCGGTAACGGCTGGTTTGGCGGGTTCCTGCCGACCGTGTCGTTTGCGCTGGTGGTGTACACCGGGGATATCTTCTATGGCTTGTGGTACCCGGTGGTGGTGACGGGGGTGAGCCTGATTGTCGGATTGTTTTGCCTTAAAGAAACGCGGCATGTGGATCTCGACAACAATTAAACCGATCGCCTGAACACAGGAGATCCCTTGTGGGAGGGGGCTTGCTCCCGATAGCGGTGGTTCAGTCACAGTTGCGTTGACTGATATGGCGCTATCGGGAGCAAGCCCCCTCCCACATTTATTTCCGCAACGCTTACACGAATTGCTGTACATCCATACAGATAATAGTTGCTCAAATTCCTCTGACTGAGCATCCTGCAAAGCATCAACCCGATCTGATGTGATGACCATGCGGCTGTACCTCTGTGAAAAACCCTCCCAGGCCAAGGACATCGCGGCCGTGCTCGGCGCCAGTCGCCGTGGCGACGGTTGCTGGTTGGGCAATGGGGTCACCGTCACCTGGTGCATCGGCCACCTGCTGGAAACCGCCCCGCCCGACGCCTACGACGCCAAATACAAACGCTGGGTACTGGCCGACCTGCCAATCGTCCCGGAAAAATGGAAGATGCTGGTCAAGCCCAAGACCGCCAGCCAGTTCAAGGCCGTCAAGCGCCTGCTGGGGGAAGCCCAGGAACTGGTGATCGCCACCGACGCCGACCGTGAAGGCGAGATGATCGCCCGCGAACTGGTCGAGCATTGCCGCTATCGCGGGCCGATCCAGCGGCTGTGGCTGTCGGCGCTGGACGATGCCTCCATCCGCAAGGCCCTGGCGGCGCTCAAGCCCGGCGCCGAAACCTTCAGCCTGTACCACTCGGCCCTGGGCCGCTCCCGCGCCGACTGGCTGATCGGCATGAACATGAGTCGCCTGTTTACCCTGCTGGGGCGTCAATCCGGCTATCAGGGCGTGCTGCCGGTGGGCCGGGTGCAAACACCGACCTTGCGCCTGGTGGTGGACCGCGACCGCAGCATCGCCGACTTCGTGCCCGTGGCGTACTGGGCCATTGATGTGGACCTGCGCCACCAATCCATGACGTTTACCGCACAATGGCGCGCGACTGAAGATGCCTGTGACGACCAGGGCCGCTGCCTTGACCCGCAGCTGGCCCGGGACGCTGCCGACGCCATGACCAACGCCGCCGGCGCACGCCTGATCAAGCTGCGCACCGAACGCATGCGCGAGGTGGCCCCCCTGCTCTTCGACCTCGGCACCCTGCAGGAGATCTGCTCGAAGAAACTCGGCCTCGGCGCCCAGGAAACCCTGGATATCGCCCAATCCCTCTACGAAACCCACAAGGTCATCACCTACCCCCGCAGTGACTGTGGTTACCTGCCATTGAGCCAGCACAGCGAGGCGCCGAAGATTCTCGCCGCATTGGGCCGTGGGGATGCGGCAGTCAATGAGCTGATGCCGCATATCGATCCCCTGCACCGCTCACGGGCCTGGAACGATGCCAAGGTCAGCGCGCACCACGGCATCATTCCCACCGGCGCCGGCAAGGACGTCGGCCAACTCACCGGAAAGCACCGTGCGGTCTACACCTTGATTCGCGCGCGCTACCTGGCGCAGTTCCTGCCCAACCATGAATACGATCGCACCCAGGCGGATTTCGACTGTGCGGGCCAGGCGTTGCGTGCGGTGGGCAAAGTGGTGATCGAACCAGGCTGGAAACGTGCCTTGCCCGAAGCCCTGGCTCCGGCGAAGGGCCGTGAAGCATCGGCGCCCCAGGCCTTGCCGACACTGGTGCAGGGCCAGGATTACGGCGTGGCCAAGGTCAACCTCAAGGACCTGTGGACCCAGCCACCCAAGCCCTTTACCGAAGGTGACCTGATCAAGGCGATGAAAAACGTCGCCAAACTGGTGGAAGACCCGCTGCTCAAGCAAAAGCTCAAGGACACCACCGGCATCGGCACCGAAGCCACCCGCGCCGGGATTATCCAGGGCCTGCTCGACCGCGGTTACCTGGTGAAGAACGGCAAGGCGCTGTCGGCCACCCCGGCAGCCTTCAGCCTGATCGACGCGGTGCCCCGCGCCATTGCCGACCCCGGCACCACCGCGATCTGGGAGCAAGCGCTGGACATGGTGCAAAGCGGTGAGATGAGCCTGGAAGAATTCGTCGCCAAGCAGGCGGCGTGGATGAGCAAGCAAGTGGCCCGTTGCAACGGCATGCGCATGACCATCAGCGGGCCGGCCAGCCCGCCGGGCCGAGGTGCTGCGCCGTGGAAAAAGAAGCGCAAGTCGGCCCCTCGCAAGACCGCCACTGGCCCAGAGCGCGCCAGGAAACCGAAAAAAACCGGGTGAAAGGCGAAAAAAACCGGCGAATGACGTTTTTCGACGGGTTTAACGCCGCATTGGACCTTGCCCCGGCGAGTGCCGTCTAGGATTCTGTAGGGGATAACAACAACACCGGAGTGGCCGCCATGAAAACCGTCGCACAATTGCTCAAAGCCAAGGACCAGAAAAACCAGGACGTCCACACCATCCAATGGGACCACACTGTGTTTGAGGCGCTGGTGCGGATGTCGGAGAAAAACGTCGGCGCCTTGCCGGTGGTCAAGGAAGGCACGGTGGTGGGGATCATCAGCGAACGCGATTACGCACGCAAAATAATGCTCAAGGGCCTATCGTCGGTCACTACAAAGGTCCATGAGGTCATGAGCTCGCCGGTGATCACCGTCGATACCCATAAAAGTGTCGAAGCGTGCATGAACATCATGACCGACAGTCACCTGCGCCACCTGCCGGTGGTCGAAGACGGCAAACTGCTGGGCCTGCTCTCCATCGGTGACCTGGTCAAGGAAGCCATCGCCGAACAGGCAGACCTGATCAAGCAGTTGGAGCAGTACATCCGCGGCGAATAGGGGACCCCATGCTCGACACCCTGGAACATCAACAGGACCACCTCGACACCCTGCACCGCGCCATGGCCGAACGGCGCTTCCTGGTATTGACCGGTGCGGGCATCAGCACGTCGTCGGGAATCCCCGACTACCGCGACAGCGAAGGCGTGCGCCGGGGCAAGGCGCCGATGATGTACCAGGAGTTCCTCGCCACTGCCCAGGCGCGGCGGCGCTATTGGGCACGGGCGATGCTGGGGTGGCCGAGGGTACGTATCGCCCAGCCGAACAACGCTCACCGGGCACTGGCGACCTTGCAACAACGCCAGCACATCAGCGGCCTGATCACGCAAAACGTCGACACCTTGCATGACCAGGCCGGCAGCCATGACGTGATCGAATTGCACGGCAGCCTGCACCGGGTGCTGTGCCTGGATTGCCAGTTGCACAGCACGCGCGACCTGATCCAGCGCCAGATGGAAATCGATAACCCGTACCTGGCGCAAGTCCATGCGGTACAGGCGCCTGATGGTGACACCTTGCTCGACCCCGCGTTTGAAGAGCGCTTCCAGGTCCCCCGCTGCCCCGATTGCCAGGGTGAGCGACTGAAACCGGACGTGGTGTTTTTTGGCGAGAACGTCGCACCGGCGACGGCGGCCAGGGCGATGGCGGCGGTAGCGCATGCCGAGGGGCTGCTGGTGGTAGGTTCATCGCTGATGGCTTACTCCGCATTTCGCCTGTGCAAGGCAATGGTCGAACAGGGCAAGCCGGTGATCGCCATCAACCTGGGCAAGACCCGGGGTGATGAGTTGTTGCAGGTAAAGATCGAAACCTCGTGCGAACAGCTTCTGCCCTTGTTGGCAGACCGCCTGCAGTCAACCCCTCCTCAGCCATAGCGACCGTCCAGCGCAAAAAATGACGCTCGAGTCACGCATTTGCCGTATCTCCCCATAGCCACGACGAATTATGTAGTGATCAAAAATAATCACTACATAAGCGTTGACGTAACCTTTTTGTCCTTGCATGATCTAGACGTCTCCCGGATCGGGAGCGTTGGTAACAAGCGTTTTGAACAAGCTCGTCTGACCGCCGAGCTGTTTTTTCCGGATGTGCACTGCCCACAAGGCAGATTGATGAAGCTGACCGACCCGAAAGGATCGGTACAAGGCGCTCAAATGCGGCTTGTCTTCGTTATGAAACCATTGCGTAGCAGTTCATCAGCAAGACTACATGCATCAGGTTCAAGACCCTGCCCGTATTCGGCAGACCGTCACTGACGCCCGGTTTTCCAAGCCGGAGACAACTAAGCAGTTTTAACGGAATCAACTGATAGATCGCCAACTGGTCAAGGGGCTTACACATGAATCTGAACAACCAACCAACTATCGATGAATTGGCTGAGATGTTCGCAGCGCAGAAAGACACACTCGACGACCATATCCTGTGGATTGGCAAATCGGGCGAAGTGCAAATCGACTGCCTGGCGCCCCACACTGAAGAAGCCGAGTTCGACCGCAATAACCGTGAACTGGCGGCGCGCCTGAAGATGTACCGCCGTGGCCAGGGTTATGTCGGCAAGAAGGCCGCGGCCGATCGCAACTTTATCGAGCAAGTATTCCACACACTTAATACCGAATGGCAGAACCTCAAAGGCCAATCGCACGTTAAAGTGATTGATAGATACTGCTGATAACAGTGCACCTTTAAATTTAAGCCCGCTGGTCTATTCGAGCGGGCTTTTTAATACCTGTTTTATAACACCGCCGGAAACCTGCCCTTCCCCGCCTCATCCCGAAAAATATCAAACAACACCTGCGCCGCCGCCGACAGTTCATGCCCAGGCTTGGTCAGCACGCCAATCGGCCGCTCGATCACCGGATCGGTCAAGGTGATGCAATGCGCCCCCGCCTCCTGCATCTGCTGCGCACACAAGGCCGGTACGGCGCTGACACCCAGGCCGCTGGCGACCATCTTGCCCACGGTTGCCAATTGATGGCTCTCCAAGGCCACCGGCAGCTTCATCTTCAAGGCCCCCAGGTGCTCCTCCAGCATCACCCGCACCGTGGAAGGCCGCTGCAACGTAATGAACGGGTGCTCCAGCAAGGTTTTCCAGTCGACCTCGGCACACTGTGCCAGCAGTGAATCACCGGGCACCACCGCAATGAAGCGGTCCAGGTACAACGGTGTAAAGGCCAGCGACGAGCCTTCCGAGGGTTCAAACGCCACGCCCAGTTCCACATGGCGGTCGCGAACCATCTCCAGCACTTGCTCGTTGATCAAGTCATGCACCGTCACGTTCACCTGGGGGTAACGTGCGCGGAATATCTTCAGGATCGGCGGCAGCAGGTTGCCGGCAAACGACGGCATCGCCGCCACGGTCACCCGCCCGCGTTGCAGGGTGAACAGCTGACGCAGCTCGTCCTCGGCATTGTCCCAATCGGCCATCAGCCGACGGGCCAGGGGCAGCAGGGATTCGCCCTCGGGCGTGAGCGCCACGTTGCGCGTATTGCGGCTGAACAAGCGCCCGCCCAGCCCTTCCTCCAAGCCTTTGATGGTCAGGCTCAACGCCGATTGAGAGAGGTGCAGGCGCTCGCAGGCGGCGGCAAAACTCAGGCTTTGGGCCACGGCCAGAAAGGCACGCATCTGTTTAACGGTCATGGCGCTACTCCGGGCGGCGGGTTGACTATGCTGTTTTCTAAATCAATCAACCTTAAAAAACAACTTAACAAATCAATCCGTCGGCGCAACACTCGATTCATTGGCTGGCCCACAAACAATAAAAGAGGTGCATATGGCAGGTTTCGATAAACGCGTGGCGTCCTACGAGGAAGCACTGGCAGGCCTGGAAGACGGCATGACCGTGCTCTCCGGTGGTTTCGGCTTGTGCGGAATTCCGGAAAACCTCATCAATGAGATCAAGCGCAAAGGCACCCGTGACCTCACCGTGGTTTCCAATAACTGCGGCGTCGACGGCTTTGGCCTGGGTGTGCTGCTGGAAGAAAAGCAGATCAGCAAGGTGATCGCTTCCTACGTCGGTGAAAACGCCCTGTTCGAGAAGCAGTTGCTCAGCGGCGAAATCGAAGTGGTCCTCACCCCCCAAGGCACCCTGGCGGAAAAAATGCGCGCAGGCGGCGCCGGTATCCCCGCCTTCTTCACCGCCACCGGCGTCGGTACTCCGGTGGCCGAAGGCAAGGAAACCCGCGAATTCAACGGTCGCCCGTACCTGATGGAAGAATCCATCACCGGCGACTTCGCCATCGTCAAAGGTTGGAAAGCCGACCACTTCGGCAACGTCATCTATCGCCACACCGCCCAGAACTTCAACCCGCTGGCCGCCACCGCCGGCAGGATCACCGTGGTCGAGGTCGAGGAAATCGTCGAACCGGGCGAGCTGGACCCGGCGCAGATCCACACCCCTGGCATCTACGTCGACCGGATCATCTGCGGCACGTTCGAGAAGCGCATCGAACAGCGCACCGTGCGCAAATAATCCGCCTCCAGCCCGAACAATAAGGACTCATAAAATGGCTCTTACCCGCGAACAAATGGCTCAACGCGTCGCCCGCGAAATGCAGGACGGTTTCTACGTCAACCTGGGCATCGGCATTCCGACCCTGGTGGCCAACTACATCCCCGAAGGCATGGAAGTCATGCTGCAGTCGGAAAACGGCCTGCTCGGCATGGGCCCGTTTCCTACCGAAGACACCATCGATGCCGACATGATCAATGCCGGCAAACAGACCGTGACGGCGCGCATCGGCGCCTCGATCTTCTCCTCCGCCGAATCCTTCGCGATGATTCGCGGCGGCCACGTCGACCTCACCGTGCTCGGCGCCTTTGAAGTGGACGTACACGGCAACATCGCCTCGTGGATGATCCCCGGCAAACTGGTCAAGGGCATGGGCGGCGCCATGGACCTGGTGGCCGGTGCGGAAAACATCATCGTGATCATGACCCACGCCTCCAAGGACGGTGAGTCCAAGTTGCTCAGCCAATGCAGCCTGCCGCTGACCGGCGCCAACTGCATCAAGCGCGTACTGACGGACCTGGCGTACCTGGAAATCGAAAATGGCGCTTTTGTCCTCAAGGAACGCGCACCTGGCGTCAGCGTTGAAGAGATTGTGAGCAAGACCGCCGGTAAACTGATCGTCCCGGACCACGTTCCAGAAATGCACTTCCAGTGAGGACAGATTCCATGCAAGACGTCGTGATTGTTGCTGCCACCCGCACCGCCGTGGGCAGCTTTCAAGGTTCACTGGCCACCATTCCGGCACCGGAGCTGGGCGCCGCCGTGATCCGTCGCCTGCTGGAGCAGACCGGTCTGGACCCGGCCGAAGTGGATGAAGTCATCCTCGGCCAGGTACTCACCGCGGGTTCCGGCCAGAACCCCGCACGCCAGGCCTCGATCCTCGCCGGCCTGCCCCACGCCGTGCCGAGCCTGACCCTGAACAAAGTCTGCGGCTCGGGCCTGAAAGCCCTGCACCTGGGCGCCCAGGCCATCCGTTGCGGTGACGCCGAGGTCATCATCGCCGGCGGCATGGAGAACATGAGCCTGGCACCCTACGTACTGCCTGCTGCGCGCACGGGCTTGCGCATGGGCCACGCCAAGATGATCGACAGCATGATCACCGACGGCCTGTGGGATGCGTTCAACGACTATCACATGGGCATCACCGCCGAGAACCTCGTGGACAAATACGGCATCAGCCGTGAAGCCCAGGATGCTTTCGCCGCCGCCTCCCAGCAGAAAGCCACCGCCGCCATCGAGGCCGGGCGTTTTGTCGATGAGATCACGCCGATCCTGATTCCCCAGCGCAAGGGCGACCCGATTGCCTTCGCCGTCGATGAGCAACCTCGCGCCGGCACCACCGCCGAATCCCTGGCCAAGCTCAAGCCGGCGTTCAAGAAAGACGGCAGCGTCACCGCCGGTAATGCTTCCAGCCTGAATGACGGCGCCGCTGCGGTGCTGCTGATGAGTGCCGACAAGGCCAAGGCCCTCGGCTTGCCGGTATTGGCCCGTATCGCCAGTTACGCCAACGCGGGCGTCGACCCGGCGATCATGGGCATCGGCCCGGTCTCGGCCACCCGCCGCTGCCTGGACAAAGCCGGTTGGAGCCTGGGCGACCTGGACCTGATCGAAGCCAACGAAGCCTTTGCCGCGCAATCCCTGGCGGTAGGCAAAGAGCTGGAGTGGGATGCGGACAAGGTCAACGTCAACGGCGGCGCCATCGCCATCGGCCACCCCATCGGCGCGTCAGGCTGCCGCGTGCTGGTCACCCTGCTGCATGAAATGATCAGGCGCGATGCCAGGAAAGGCCTGGCGACCCTGTGCATCGGTGGCGGCCAGGGCGTAGCCCTGGCCCTCGAACGCAGCTGATAAACGAGCAACACGGAAAAGGCCCGGCTCCACGAAAAGCCAGGCCTTTTCTTTATGCGGTTTCCCTGAACAAACACAGTCCAAATGTGTGGGGGCTTGCCCCCGATGAGCATAGGTATCTACACAACTTTGTCTAAACGCTGCCTCCCCCGGTAGAAAGGGCTGTTGTGGCGAGCGGGCTTGTCCCGCGTTGGGCTGCGAAGCAGCCCCAAAACCAGCCTCTACAGAGTATCTGATACACCGCGTTCTTCTTTAGGCGCACGGTAATCCACTCCGCGACCACCATCAGCCTTGCAAATCCTGCACGATACTTTGCGTTAATTCGCCGGACCCGCTTTAATCGCCGCCAATGTCCCCCGCACACCTCAAGGAACTGCAATGCGCCATCCGGACGGCACCCCTCAATCGCTTCGCGCGCCCCTGTTGATCCTGCTGGCCGGCCTGGCCCTGGTCGGCTGTTCACCCAAGGACCACTCCCGCGCCACGGTGATCAATGGCGAACAAGGCCGGGCCGGTGCGCAACTGGCCTATGAGCACGAACTGACCCTGGCCCTGCCCGGCGCCCTGCTCGCGCCGCGCATGCAGGCCACCCGCGAGGCCTGTGAGTCGGCGCGGTTTGGCGCGTGCAATATCCTTGGCATCACCGAAGACAGCAACGGCGGCGAGATCATCCTGCGGATCGCGCCCACCGGGGTCGAACCGATGGTCGCCATGGCCGCTGAAGGCGGCAAACTCGGCCAGCGCATCACCACCGCCGAAGACCTGGCCGACGCGGTCGCCGATGTACGTCGCCGCCAGGATCGCCTGCAAGCCCAGCAACAGCGCCTCGATGAACTGGCCAAGCGCAAGGATATCAGCGTCAGCGACCTGATTGCCTTGAGCAAGGAGCAGGCAGGCATTGAAAACGAACTGCAGGAACTCGCCCAGGTCGCCGCCGGCCAGCAGCGTCGCCTGGATACCAACCGCGTCACCCTCAACTTCCGCTCTGCCGACGGCGCCAACCAACCGTCACGCTTCAGCCGGATGTTCAGCAACCTGGGGACCAACCTGGTGGACGGCACCGCAGACGCCCTGGAACGCGCCAGCTATGTGCTGCCGTTCGTGATCCTGGCGTTTCCGGTGGTGTGGTTGTGGGTGTGGCTGTGGCGCACATTTGTCCGGCGCCGCAGTTGATCAGCGCTTCATGCAGCGCTGGTACCGCTCATCCACGCGCTTGGCAAACCACGCCGTGGTCAGGTTGCGGGTGATCTTCGGGCTTTTGAGCACGATGCCCGGCAGGATCGCACGGGGCATCGGCTTGCCGGCAGCCTGGTCGGCCAGGGCAAACACGCGTTTGTAGAGGGTGGTGTCTTCAAAATCCAGCTGTTCGCCCTGTTCCAGCTGGCTGCGAATACTGGGATTGCGCATGTCCAGCTTCGCGCCCAATGAGCGCACCGCCAGTTCGGTGGTGCCGGGCAGCAATGAGCCGTAGCGAATCAAATCCCCGTCCAGCGCCAACTCAGTGCCCGACGCGCGGCTGACCGCCGCCTGGAACGCCGCATTACGGCTGGCGTACCACCCCGCATTGAAGTCGGCAAAGCGATACAACGGCTGGTCATAGCTCACCGGATAGCCGAGCAAATGGGCGATACCGAAGTACATGCCGCCGCGCCGGGTGAAGACTTCCCGACGAATCGTGCCATCCACCGTGTAGGGATAACCCCGCGCCTGTTTCTGGGCGAAGTCGATACTGACCTGCATGGGACCGGCGGTGTGCACCGGATTGAAACCGCCAAACAGGGTGTTGCCCAGGGGCACCACGCTGATGAAGTCATCGAAGATGCCACTCAGGTCCTTCTCCGTGCGCGCGGCACTCAAACGGTCGGCATAGGACTTGCCGGTGGGCGAGCGCAGCTGCAGGGCGCTGCGCACCACAAAAGCGGGCACATGCACCTTGGCGGCACGGCGCAGGATTTCATCCTGGGCGATCTTGCCCATGTTGGGCACGGGCGGGTCGACCTGATAGGTGGATTCCTGCTCGGTCACCGCCAATACGGCACAGATATTCTCGGTACTGGGGTAGATCTTTTGAGTGTCAAAGGCGGTGTAGATGTCCTGGGCCCAGCCGTTGCGGTCTGGAACCTTCGCCGGGAGCAAACGCACGATCTCGGCCTTCACCTCGGCTTCGCTGCGCGCTGGTTGCTGCGGACCGCGTGACGTGGAACAGCCGGCCAGCACCACCAATGAGGTGAGGCAGAGGATCAGGCAGCGTGGGGACATGGGGCTTCCTTGAGGACGATGGGCCAGGCGTTGCGGATATGGACCGGTAAGTCTAACGCGGGTTCGCCAACTCACCTTCTCGCCAGCCAGGGTTGAACCTGGCGTTCGCGCAGCGCTGAAGGCTTTTTGATACGTCGCCAAAAAGGGACGATAGCCGCTGAAAGCTCCCACGTAACGGCAAGATAAGCTCTACAGCCCCTGCCTGAAAACCGCTGCAAAGTCCCTCGCCTGAATACACAGTGCGAGGGATTGCAGATGGTTGTTTTCGTTAAAGCCCTGGTTGAAGGGGCGGCCTCTTGAACCCGGCCATTGGCAGGCTGGCCCTGACCCCGATGGATGTGAAGACGGTCGACGTTGAAAGCGTCTTCCGTGACTTTCGCGAATGCCTGAATACGTTCGATGACTGGGCGCAAAGCTTCTGGCGCTTCTCGGCGCTGGAGGTCGAGCAGGTCTTCAAGGTCGGCGATGAGGTGGCGCTGGTTGCGCCGATCAATCGCTCAATCATCCCCAGCAGCACCGTCGCCACGTGCCCGGCCAATGGCACCCTGACGCTGGTGCATATGTTCGAAAGCATGCGCTTCGTGCCCATCGGCGACACGCCGGTGATGCTGCAGCGCGTCGATCCCAATGGCGGCCCATTGGGCGAGCCTATCCACAAGACCATCGGCCCCAGCGGCCTTCTCGAAATCACCGAGTGTGATCGCAACCAGCCGTACCGAATCAGTTTCTACCCCAACGTTTCCAGGGATCACGTCAAGGCGCTGTATGGGTCTTATCAGTCGGTGATCGCGGGGTTGGAGGCGCGCCTGCGTGAAGAGTGGGCCCGCACTTTCCAGGATGAGTGGAAAGACTATGCCGAAGCCAAGCCCCTCGATCGGCGCCGAATGCTGGAAGCAGCGTTTTTCAGCGGCCTTGGAAAAGCCCTCTTCAATGTGTGGGACAACGTTACGCAGTTGTCTGACCTGCTGGCGGACCTCAAGCCCAACAGCGAAAAGCTGTTGGCCTACCTCTCCCAGGCCGAACTCGATGAACTGCTGAAGCTCGGCAACGACACGATTGCCAACGGTTTGCTGGTGCTCAGCGATGAGCCGCTGTTGTTTATCTACCTGTCGGCGATGGTCAGTTGGATGCGCCTTCTGCCACCGCCGCAGATGAATGAACTGTGGGGTGAGATCACTGGCGAGGTCCTGATCAATCTGCTGTTGATTCGTGTATTGGGGGCGATGGGGGTGGCGGCGCGGATGGGGGCTCAAGTGCTGAGCGCTATCAAATCCAAACGCGCGCGGGAGTTGTTGGAGTTGCTGGCCAGGCAGCTTGTAGAGCCGGGGTTGGAGCCGCATGTCGAAGCGGTGAAGCCTTTGCTGCTCGGTGGCCCGGCGACAGCGATCAAGACTGTGCCGGTTGCGCCGTTGAAGGTTGGGGAGCATGTGGTTTCGAACCCGGTGCCGGCGGCTCGCAGGAAGACTCAGCAGACGGTGTTGGTCCGCCAGGAGCCTGTCGATGATGTGCCGGTTTCAGGGAAAAACCCGAATGGGGATGCGGCGGCCCCTTCGGATAAGACCGTCACCAACGGCTGCCCCGTGTCGATGGTTACCGGGGAGGAATTGCTCACCCTCACCGACGGCACGTTGGATGGGATCTTGCCGTTCGAGTGGACCCGGCTGTATCGCACCAGTGCGGTGGAAGTGGATGGCGGGTTGGGGTTTGGGTGGAGTCATTCACTGGCGCATCGGCTTTCTGTTTCAGGCGATTCGGTGGTGTGGACGGACCATGAGAATCGCTCGATTGGGTTTCCACTGCCGAGTGTTGCTCGACCTGCCATCACCAATAGTTTGGCCGAAGCAGCGATCTATTTGGGCGCGTCGCCGGATGAACTGGTGCTGGCCCAGGCGTCGCGGTTTTATCACTTTCGCGACGGTGTGCTGGTCTCGATCAGTGATGCGTACGACAACCGGCTGCGGATTTCTCGGGATTTTCTAGGGCGTATTGAGCGGTTGGATAACGGCGCGGGGTGTGCGCTGTTTTTGCGTTACTCGTCCGGTCGCATCGTGGCGGTGGATTATCAGGTTCAGCGGGCCAAGGGGTATGAGCCTTACGAATGGGTGACGGAGCAGAACGTCGTTTCCTACGCCTATGACGACGCTGGCCGACTGGTCTCGGCGACCAATGCGGTAGGTGAAAGCGAGGTTTATCGCTACGACGATCAGCACGTGATTCTTGAGCGGGGCTTGGCCGGTGGGGCGAGTTTCTTCTGGGCGTGGGAACGGTCCGGCAAGGCTGCGCGATGTGTCCGGCATTGGGCCAGTTTTTCCCAGATGGATACGCGGTATGCCTGGGGGGACGACGGCCGGGTCACGCTGCACAACGCCGATGGCAGTAAGGAGGTGTATGTCCATGACGACCGGGCGCGGCTGGTGCAGCGGATTGATCCGGACGGTGCCCAGCACTTCAAATCCTACGATGCCAAAGGCCGGCTGACGGTTGAGCAGGATCCGCTGGGGGCGGTGACGGCGTATCAGTACGACGAAGCCGGACGCTTGGTGGCGTTGTTTCCCGGGGATGATGAGCCGACGTCCTACGAGCATGACAACGGGTTCGTACGGGTTGTAAGGCGGGGTCTGGCGGTCTGGAAGTACGAGCGTAACGACCAGGGCGATGTCATCCGCAAGACCGATCCCGACGGCAATATCACCGACTACAGCTACGACAAATACGGGCAACTGGTTGGGGTTTGGTACCCGGACCACAGTTGCCAACGGCTGGTGTGGAATGAGCGGGGGCAACTGGTTGAGGAGCAGTTGCCCAATGGCGGGATCAAGCGTTATCGCTATGACGATCTTGGCCGGCAGGTGGCGCGCGAGGATGAGCATGGCGCGCTGACCCAGTATCAGTGGGACAGCGTGGGTCGCTTGGTTCGCGTGGTGCTGCCCGGTGGGGCATGTCGGGAATACAGCTACAACCCCTACGGAAAAATCACCGCCGAACGCGACGAACTGGGCCACGTCATCCGCTACGAATACGCCGACGGGTTGCACCTGATCAGCCGCCGTATCAACGCCGACGGTAGCCAGGTCAAGTACCGCTACGACAATGCGCGATTACTGCTGACCGAGATCGAAAACGAGGTTGGCGAGACCTACCGACTTGCTTACCACCCCAATGGGCTGATCCAGCAGGAAACCGGGTTTGACGGGCAGCGTACGGCCTACGTCTACGACCTCAATGGCAACCTGCAGGAAAAAACCGAACACGGTGACGATGGCAGTCAGCTCGTTACCCGTTACGAGCGCGATCACGCCGGACGCCTCGTACGAAAAACCCTGCCCGACGCCAGCGTTGTTGAATATGCCTACGACCGCCAGGGCAACCTGCTCAGCGTCGACGACGGCCATTGGGCGCTGGCCTACGAATACGACCCACAAAACCGCCTCACCGCCGAACATCAGGGCTGGGGCACCTTGCGCTATGGCTACGACGCCTGCGGCCAGCTTCAAACCCTGCGTCTGCCCGACAACAACCGCTTGGTGTTCAACCACAGCAAAGGCGGCCACCTCGCCACCGTCGAGTTAAATGGCACGCTGCTGACGTCTCACCTATTCAAGGCCGGCCAGGAACATCAGCGCCAACAAGGCCAACTCCTCAGCCACTACCACTACGACGACCAACACCGCCTGCACGCCCACGCAATCACCCAGCAACAAGACCACCTCTACCAACGCCAATACGACTACGACAAAACCGGCAACCTCACCCGCCTGCTCGACACCCGCAAAGGCGAACACCACTACCACTACGACCCGCTAGGCCGCCTCACCCGCGCCGACCACTCCCAAGACCTGCAGGAACGCTTCGGCCACACCCCCGCCGGCAACCTGCTCATGCAAGACCGCCCCGGCCCCGACATCGTCGCCGGCAACCGCCTGATGATCCAGGGCGACCGCCACTACGACTATGACGCCTTCGGGAACCTGATCCGTGAACGGCGTGGCCGTGGGCACGCACTCGTCACCGAATACCGCTACGACTGCCAGCATCGGCTGATCGGCATCACCCAACCCAACGGCCAAACCGCCAGCTATCGCTATGACCCGTTTGGGCGGCGCATCAGTAAAACCGTGGACGGCATAACCACGGAGTTTTTCTGGCAAGGCGACAGGCTGATTGCCGAACACCATGCAGACCGCCATCGCAGCTATCTCTACGAACCCGACAGCTTTCGCCCGCTGGTTTTGTTGGAAGGCTTCGGCCCAAAAAACACCAAAGCCTTTCACTACCAACTCGACCACCTCGGCACACCACAGGAACTGACAGACCCAGAGGGCGACATCGTCTGGTCCGCCCACTACCGCGCCTACGGCCAGATCAGCCGACTCGACAAAGGCACAATCGACAACCCGCTACGTTTCCAGGGGCAGTACTTTGATCAGGAAAGCGGCCTGCACTACAACCGTCATCGCTACTACAATCCGGATATTGGGTGTTACCTGACGCCTGATCCGGTGAAGTTGGCGGGTGGGATCAACGCGTATCAGTACGTGCCCAATCCTACGGGGTGGATTGATCCGCTGGGCTTAAGCACCTGCCCTGGTGACGAATGCAAGCCTAACGCTCCTCCTATTTTTCCGAAGCCTAGCGTTAATGAAGGCGCGCCCGCTCTACCTCAACTGCCGAGCACTCAGCGACAGGCGAGAATAGATGAACTGACAGAGGTAAATGCAAAACAAAAAGTACTGGGTTGGGAACAGGAATACGATATGCACTCGGTTGAAAAGCATGGCCCAGAGATACCAGACAACGCTTTAAGGCAACGATCTATTGATGGAACGAATCCAACCACAGGGGAGAGGGAAACTATCAGTTCCAGCTCCCAATTTAAAACCTGGAGAATGCAGCTTCACGCTCTAAACAAAGCCATGGGTAGGATGCAAAGCAATTCACCATCTCCTACAGGTCTTGATGGAGCGGGTAACCCAGTAGTTATAGTCGAGCTACCCGGAGCTGGACGAGGCTACAAACCTAACCGGCGGGACGCAAACGATCCTAAGTACATTGAAAATATGGACAGAGCGGAGGTCAGATTTGATATAAACAATCCAACTCGGCCATTTACCGCATTCCCTAAGTGAGCAGAAAATGCTGAAATGCCCATTCATGAATACACCTTACATTCCTAACATTTCTCATATATTGGGAGCCTTATCGATATACGACCTTGAGGATACAGTTGGCAAAGAACTATGGAAGTACGACCCTAACAATGAGAAAGACAGAGAGATAATTATTATTTCTTTTGTCCTGAAGAAACTTATGCATTTGTCATACAGACATCGCTTCGTATTGATGTCTGCACTCCGAGATGTGCTAGACAAACCCGACTTTGACTTTTCGAAAGAATTCGAAAGCGATTACGACGAATACATAACTATGGCTTGGGACGAAACAGAAATCGCCGACCCTAGAGGCTTCTTCGCCGATATCTACCGTTTAGCCAATGAGGTCTGGAAAGACGACCTGCAAAAAGCCAGCCTCGAAGACCAGTCAACGTGGTAGCGCTACCATTCTCCCTGACACCCCAACGCCCCCTGTGGCGAGCGAGCTTGCTCGCGTGGGGCCGCGAAGCGGCCCCAGTCAAGGCAATACGGTGTTTCAGGTAGATTGGCGGTGTCTGGTTTAGGGCTGCTACGCAGCCCAACGCGAGCAAGCTCGCTCACCACAAGTGTTCGCTCACCAGGGGGGGGTTACGTTGCCCTTAGATCCCAGCCAACGCCAAGTCCATAGCAAAGTAAGTAAAGATCAAATCCGCCCCCGCACGCTTGATCGATCCCAACGTTTCCCGCACAACCCGATCCTCATCGATCGCTCCCGCCTGGGCGCCGAACTTGATCATCGCGTATTCGCCGCTGACCTGGTACGCCGCCACCGGCAGGCGCGAGGCTTCGCGGATGTCGCGGATGATGTCGAGGTAGGCACCGGCCGGCTTGACCATCAGTGCGTCCGCGCCTTCCTGTTCGTCCAGCAGCGATTCGCGCACGGCTTCGCGGCGGTTCATCGGGTTCATCTGGTAGCTTTTGCGGTCGCCCTTGAGCGCGCTGCCGCCGGCTTCGCGGAAGGGGCCGTAGAGGGCCGAGGCGAATTTGGTGGAGTAGGCCATGATCGGGATATGGGTGAAGCCGGCCTCATCCAGCGCACGGCGGATGGCCTGGACCTGGCCGTCCATGGCGGCCGAGGGGGCGATCACGTCGGCCCCGGCGCGGGCGGCGGCAACGGCTTGTCTGCCGAGGTTGACCAGGGTCGCGTCGTTGTCGACATGGGCACCGTGCATCACGCCGCAGTGGCCGTGGTCGGTGTATTCGCAGAAGCAGGTGTCGGACATTACGATCATGCCCGGCACCGCGTCCTTGATGATCGAGGACATCCGCGAGACCAGGCCGCGTTCCTTCCAGGTGTCGCTGCCGTTGGCGTCCAGGTGGTGGGACACGCCGAAGGTCATCACCGACTTGATACCGGCACGGGCATAGCGCTCGATCTCGGCAGCCAGCTTCTTTTCCGGGATGCGTTGCACACCGGGCATGCTGGTGATCGGCACGAAGTCGTCGATGTCTTCTTCGACGAAAATCGGCAGCACCAGGTCGTTGAGGGTGAACTCGGTTTCCTGGAACAAGCCACGCAGCTCCGGGGAGCGGCGCAGGCGGCGTGGACGGGCTTGGGGGAACTGGCTGGTCATGGCTGTCCTGAAAAAGTGGCGGGAAATCTTTGGGGCGAAAGCTTATGCCCCAAGGCCCCGGCAGCACAAATGCCCAGGGGCCAACAGTGTATTGCGGGGGCCGTAATAATGTATTGATCTAGAGCTGTAGACGTCCTTCGATGCACACCGCAACGGCGCCGCCGACCCAGATTTCATCACCCTGGCGCTCGACGCGAATACGCCCCGCACGCCCCATGGCCGTGCCCTGGCTGACCACGTAGCACTCAGGTGCGAGTCCTTCGCTGAGCAGCCATTGCGCGACGCCGGCATTCAGGCTGCCGGTGGCCGGGTCTTCCTGGGCCCCGTCGCCTGCGACAAAGGCACGCACCTCAAACTGCGCGTCCACGTCGTCAGCCGGGTTGCAAGGCGCAATCACGCCGACGGCCAGTCCCAGCAGCTGCGAATAGTCCGGCTGCAAGGCCAGGACCTGATCACGGTCAGCCAGCATCACCGCGAGCCACCCCGCGCCATTGTCGACCCACTGGCTGCGCACAATGGCCCCCGGCGCCAGGCCCAATCCCAGGCGAACGCGCTCCAGCAACGCGGAGTCCACAGCGCCGGCGCGCATCAACGGCGGTGCAATAAACGCCAGTTCATCGCCTTGACGCCGAATACGCACCAGGCCGATTTCACACTCCTGGATAATCTCCTCGCCTTGGGGCACCCCACCCGCCTTGAGCCACGCATGGCAACTGCCCAGCGTCGGGTGCCCGGCGAACGGCAGTTCCTGCAAGGTGGTAAAGATCCTCACCCGGTAGTCCGCCCGAGCATCGCGCGGTGTCAGCAAAAACGTGGTTTCACTGAGGTTTGTCCATTTGGCGAAGTCAGCCATCTGTTGGTCGCTGAGGCTGTCGGCCCCCAGCACGACGGCCAGCGGATTGCCCTTGAGCGACACGCTGCTGAATACATCCAGTTGTTTGAAATCGAAAGTCGGCATGCTTCAGCTCGGAATATTCAGGCCACGGATGACCGCCGGCCGGGCGACAAAGCCGTCCAGCGCGCGCAGTACGTTAGGGAAGTCGGCGATGCCCACCAGATCGCCCGATTCATAGAAACCGATCAGGTTGCGAATCCAGGGGAAGGTGGCGATGTCGGCGATGCTGTAGTCGTCGCCCATGATCCAGGTGCGGCCGAGCAGGCGTTTTTCCAGCACGTCCAGCAGGCGACGGGATTCCGCGGCGTAACGGTCGCGGGGGCGCTTGTCTTCGTAGTCCTTGCCGGCAAACTTATTGAAGAAACCCAGTTGGCCAAACATCGGACCGATGCCCCCCATCTGGAACATCAGCCATTGAATCGTTTCATAACGTGTCGCCGGATCTTCGGAAAGCAACTGGCTGGATTTTTCCGCCAGGTAGATCAGGATTGCGCCTGACTCGAGCAGCGCCAACGGCTGGCCCGCCGGGCCGTCGGGGTCGATGATCGCGGGAATTTTGTTGTTGGGGTTCAGGGACAGGAACTCGGGGGAAAACTGGTCCTGGGTCTCGAAACTGACCTTGTGCGCCTCATAAGGCAGGCCCAGCTCTTCGAGCATGATCGAGACTTTTACCCCGTTGGGCGTGGGCAACGAGTACAGTTGCAGGCGCTCCGGATGCCGGGCGGGCCATTTGCTGTTGATCGGGAACGCGGCGATCGGGTTCATCGGGAAACTCCCTGGCGGAAAGCCCCCATGATAATCATCTGACCCACGTCCTGCATGGGTCATCAATGCGCAACATCAGCGGGCTATTATCCCCCGTGGGCGAACCAATACGCCCGCGTGCACTCTTAAGTGCGCTCAAACGGTGAATGGAGGCACCTCGCTGTACCGACACGGAATACCCGCAGGACGCCCCAGGCGTCATTGGGGCCAGGCTTGTCCGCCTTAACGTGACGCACGAAGACTCGAACCCATAATGACGATCAAGCCTCTGCGCCTTGTGCAACGACTGCAACACTACGCCTACATCCTGTTGCCCCTTTTGCTGGTGAGCGGCGCCATGGTTGCCGCCCTCGACGCCCGGGAAAGCCGCGCCCAACCGGTGGACGGCGTGCAAACCCTGGTGTTCCTGCGCCACGCCGAGAAACCGGCCGGCGGCCTGGGCCAACTCAATTGCCAGGGGTTGAACCGAGCAATGAACCTGGCCACCCTGCTGCCGGAAAAATTCGGCAAGGCCAACTTCGTGTTTGCCGCCAACCCGACGCGCAATGTCGAGGAAGGTGAGCTGGACAATTCCTACAGCTATATTCGCCCGTTGATGACCATCAGCCCCAGCGCCATCAAGCTGGGCCTGCCGGTGAACATCAAGTTCTCGGCCAACGACACCAGCGACCTGGCCGACGAGCTGGTGGAAGACAAATACCACAATGCCACCATCTACACCGCGTGGTCCCACGGCTACCTGCCGGAGCTGATCAACAAGGTGGCCAGTGAGGCCTCCGGCGAAAAACACACGATTACCGACGACTGGTCCGGCAGCGACTACGACACGCTGTACGTACTGACGCTGACCTGGCACAACGGCAAAGCCTCGCTGCTCAGCCGCAACTACAAGCAGGGCCTGAACGACGGTGAAGAAACCTGCCCGCAGCCAACACAGGTGAGTGCCGATAGCTGAGGGCGTATGATGCACCGCTATTGACTCATCTGCGGACCCTCCCCCATGCCCAACCTCGCCTCCACCCAGCCCGTCCGGGGCTGGTCGTTCTGGTGGAAACCTGCCCTGTTCCTACTGGTAGCCTGTGTCGGCCTCTACTACGTGAAGTGGTCGCCCTACTACTTCAAGGCGTTTGTTGCCGCTGACAACCACAGCATCGGCGCCTCGATCCTCAACGATCAACAAAGCTCGCCATTGGCAGCAGCGCTGGCCTACGCCCAGGTGTATTTCCTGGCGATCTGGAAGGCTGCCGTACTGGCGGTGATCCTCGGCTCGCTGCTGCAAGTGCTGATCCCCCGCGACTGGTTGCTGCGCCTGTTTGGCCGTGCCGGCCTCGGCTCGACCTTGCGCGGCGGGCTGTTTGCCTTGCCGGGGATGATGTGCAGTTGCTGCGCGGCGCCCGTCGCTGCTGGCATGCGCCGCCAGCAGGTGTCGGTGGGCGCGGCACTGGCCTTCTGGATTGCCAACCCGGTGCTGAACCCGGCCACGCTGGTGTTCATGGGCTTTGTGCTGGGCTGGGGCTTTACCGCCTTGCGGCTGGTGGCGGGCATTGTGCTGGTGGTCGGCGTGTCACTGGTGGCACAGCGCATCGCACGGCCGGACCAAGTGCCGGAAGTTGCCTTGGACGCGGTGGCCGAGGCCAGCCAGGTCGAAGCACAACCCTTCTTCAGTCGCTGGCTGCGTACCCTGTGGCAGCTGTTCTGGAGCACCATACCGATCTATATCCTGGCGGTGCTGGTACTCGGTGCCGCACGGGTGTGGCTGTTCCCCCACGTGGACGGCGCCATGGCCAACAGCCTGGCGTGGCTGGTGCCCCTGGCGATTGTCGGCACGCTGTTTGTGATCCCTACAGCGGCAGAAATCCCCATCGTACAAACCATGATGACCCTGGGCATGGGCACCGGCCCGGCCGTGGCCTTGCTGATGACCCTGCCCAGCGTGAGCCTGCCGTCGCTGTTGATGCTGCGCAAGGATTTCGATGCGCGGGTACTGGTGACGGTGGCCGGGCTGACCATGCTGGTGGGCGTGGTGTGCGGGTTGATCGGCGCGCTTATTCTCTGAGGGCGCGCTCGCGCAGATAGGCCGTGACTGCGCCCTGCTCTCCCGCAAACTCGATGCGTGCGCCTTTGCTTTCACGCTGGAAGGCGTACATCGGGTCGTAATACTCGCGCAACAGCCCCTCAATCCAGGCGCGATGCAGGTCCACGGCGCCGCTGCGCAGCTGTTCCGCCAGGGCATCCTGCATGATCGCCTGCAACCGCTGGAAGCGCTCGCCGCCCAGGCGCTTGTGGATATTGGCCAGGCTCTGGGTCAGGCGCTCGGCAAACAGCGCCTGGCCCTGCTCACCAAACACCGCGATGAATTCTGCGCACAGGTCAATCACGTAATCGCGCAGGATGCGCTCGACACGGCCTTCGACGCTGTCTTCCAGCCACACCATCGGAAAGGTCTGCATGCCCTTGTGCAACGGCAACGGCAGCGCGCAGCTGCCGATCATGCGGCTTTCATCCTCGACCACGAACTGCTCGATACCGCCCGCACGTTTTTTCAGCAGGTCCACCGCCAGGCGGTTTTCGAAGTCGATAGTGGAGGGTTGCGCCGTGGCGCGTTTGCCGAAGCTGGAACCGCGGTGGTTGGCATGGCCCTCCAGGTCCAGGGCGTTGCGCAACTGGCCCAGCACCTCGGTCTTGCCGGTACCGGTCATGCCGCCCAGCAGCACGAAATCACATTGAGCTGCCGCCTGGTCAAGGGTATCCAGCAGGAAGGTCCGCATGGCCTTGTAGCCACCGCCGACCCGCGGGTACTCGATGCCGGCTTCGGTCTTCAACCATTGCTGCACGATCTGCGAACGCAGCCCGCCCCGGAAGCAATACAAGTAACCATCAGGATTGGCCTGGGCAAACCTTGCCCATTGTTCGATGCGTTCAGCCTTGATCGCCCCCGATACCAGCTCATGCCCCAGCACAATCGCGGCTTGCTGGCCCTGCTGCTTGTAGCAGGTGCCGACGCGTTGACGCTCGTCATCGGTCATCAGCGGCAGGTTGATCACGCCGGGGAACGCGCCCTTGGCGAATTCGACCGGCGCGCGGGTATCCATCATCGGCCGGTCGTTGAGGAAAATGTCGCGGTAATCGGTGATGTCAGTTGCCATCAAACCACCTCTACCGCGTGGGTCTGTCGCTCAACCAATTGGCCGATCGGCTCAAGGCTCAAGCCCAATTCAGCCGCCGTCGCGCGGAACTCGGCGTCGCCTTCAGGCGTGACCGCGATCAGCAGGCCACCGCTGGTCTGCGGGTCGCACAGCACGCGTTTGTGCAATTCCTGCAGACGCCCGACCTTGCTCGAGTAGCTGTCGAAGTTGCGCAAGGTGCCACCCGGCATGCAGCCCTGGTCCAGATAGTCCTCGATCCCGGGCAGACGTGGGACTTTGTCGTATTCGATACGTGCGGTCACGGCGCTGCCGTCCGCCATCTCCACCAAATGGCCCAACAGACCGAAACCGGTGACATCCGTCATTGCCGTCACACCGGCCAGCTTGCCGAAACGGCTGCCGGGTTTGTTGAGGGTGCACATCCAGTCACGGGCCAGGCCGATATCCGCCTCACGCAACTTGCCCTTCTTTTCGGCGGTGGTGAGGATGCCGATGCCCAACGGTTTGGTCAGGTACAGGCGGCAGCCCACGGTGGCGGTGTCGTTGCGCTTCATATGGCGCTTTTGCACGATGCCGGTGACGGCCAGGCCGAAGATCGGCTCGGGCGCGTCAATGGAGTGCCCGCCCGCCAACGGAATACCGGCTTCGTCGCACACCGAGCGGCCGCCACGGATCACTTCACGGGCGATCTCCGGCGCCAGCACGTTCACCGGCCAGCCAAGAATGGCGATGGCCATCAACGGGTCGCCGCCCATGGCGTAGATGTCACTGATGGCATTGGTGGCGGCGATGCGGCCGAAATCGAAGGGATCATCGACAATCGGCATGAAAAAGTCAGTGGTAGAGACCACGCCGCGCTCATCGTCGATGGCATACACCGCCGCGTCGTCGCGGGAGGCGTTGCCCACCCACAGGTTGGGGTCAAGGTTCTGCGCACCGCTGCCCGCCAGGATCACTTCCAGCACCTGGGGCGAAATCTTGCAGCCACAACCCGCGCCGTGGCTGTACTGGGTAAGGCGAATCGGCTCGTTCATGGTGGACCTCAAGCTATCAAGTGGGCGGATTCTAACAGACAGCAAAAGGCCGGCTGGGCTCTTGTGGGCACAGCCGGCCTTTGGGGTTGCAGCGTTACTGCCGGGCAGCGAACAGACGCTTGTGACGGTTGCGCCGAGCGATGTTCAGGCACTCGATGGCCGCCGAGAAGGCCATGGCCGCGTACACGTAGCCTTTAGGCACATGGGCGCCGAAGCCTTCGGCGATCAGCGTCATGCCGATCATGATCAGGAAGCCCAGGGCCAGCATCACCACGGTCGGGTTGTCGTTGATGAACTTGGCCAACGGCTCGGCCGCCACCAGCATCACGATCACCGAGGTCACCACGGCGATGATCATGATCGGCAAGTGCTCGGTCATGCCCACGGCGGTAATGATGCTGTCGATGGAGAACACCAGGTCAAGCAACAGGATCTGCCCGATGGCTGCGGCAAAGCCGATGGCCACGACATTACCAGCGCTGGCTTTCTCTTCAGGCTCCGGGTCCATGCTGTGATGGATCTCGGTGGTGGCCTTCCAGACCAGGAACAGGCCACCGGCGATCAGGATCATGTCCTTCCACGAGAACGCCTGGCCGAGCACTTCGAACACCGGCGTAGTCAATTGCACGATAAACGCAATGGTGCTCAACAGGCCAAGGCGCAACACCAGTGCCATGCTGATACCGATGCGTCGCGCCTTGGCCCGATGTTTCTCCGGCAATTTGTTGGTGAGGATCGAGATAAAGATCAGGTTATCGATGCCCAGCACGATTTCCATCACGATCAAGGTGGCCAGGGCAATCCAGGCGGTAGGGCTGGCGGCCAGTTGTAAAAGGTAATCCATAGGTCAGTCCTGACGTTGTGCTGGGGAGATTAGGTTTCTTTGGTGTTCGATTCAGACTCGTTTTCTTCCTGATCATCCTTTTTTTGTGGATTGATCAGGCCATTTGTCGCTTCACTCAACGCCTGCTCGGCAGCTTTCTGGGTGTCATCGATGGCTTGCTTGGCCGACTCGGTGGCCTTGCCCATGACCTGTTGCGCGCTTTTTTCGACCTGATCGCAACCGCTGATCATCACCAATGAAAGCGCAAGCAACGATGCCGCGCCCAGGGAATTGAGTTTCATGATGTCTTCCTCGTTAGAACCATTGGGTCCAAATAGTGGCCCCGCGATAGCGAGGCATTCTATGCAGGCAAACAGTTCAGGAAAATTCGTATTTTTCTCGCGTATACTTCGGTTTTTACGAAGTGATGATCATCATGCTCAATTACCGACAGTTGCATTACTTCTGGGTAGTGGCCAAGACCGGCAGCATCGTGCGCGCCTGCGAGCAGTTGAACCTCACGCCCCAGACCATCAGCGGGCAGATCAGCCTGCTGGAGCAAACCTACGGGATTGCGCTGTTTCAGCGGGTAGGCCGCCAGCTTGAACTCACCGAAGCCGGGCGCCAGGCCCTGCCCTATGCCGAACAGATGTTCCAGACCGGCAATGAACTGGAGGCGATGCTGCGCGCGCAGCCCAATGAGCAACAGATCCTGTTTCGGGTCGGGGTGGCGGATGTGGTGCCCAAGTCCATCGTGTACCGGCTGATCGCACCGACCATGGAATTGAGCGAGCCGCTGCGCATTACCTGCCGGGAAGACAAACTCGAGCGTTTACTGGCCGACCTGGCGATCCAGCGCCTGGACCTGGTGATCTCCGACAGCCCCATGCCCTCGCACCTGGATATCAAGGGCTACAGCCAGAAACTGGGGGAATGTGGCATCAGTTTTTTCGCCACCCAGGCATTGGCTGACAGGTACGCCGGTGACTTCCCACAGTGCCTGCACGGCGCGCCCCTATTGATCCCCGGCGCGGAAACCGTAGTGCGCAGCCGTTTGCAGCGCTGGTTTGCCGAGCAGCAGATCCTGCCCAGGATCATCGGCGAGTTCGATGACAGCGCCTTGATGCAGGCCTTTGGCCAATCCGGCAGCGGGATCTTTATCGCGCCCAGCGTGATCGCCGATGAAGTAGTGAGCCAGTACGGGGTGGCGTTGATTGGCCAGACCGATGCCGTCACCGAGTCGTTCTACGCGATCTCGGTGGAACGCAAGGTCAAGCACCCCGGCATCGTGGCGATTACCGAAGGTGCACGGCGTGAGTTGTTTACCGCCCTGCCCTGAGCGTTCAGGCGTTGGACGCGACCGCTGGCCTGGCGGTCATCAGCCACAGCGCCAGCAGCATCGACACCAGGATAAACCCGGAAGCGGCAAAGCCCAGGCTGCCGAGGCCGAGGGTGTCGATCACATGCCCGCCGACCATGGCCCCCAGGCCAATGCCCAGGTTGGCCCCGGCGATATTCAACGACGCCGCAAACGCCGGCGCATGGGGTGCGGCCTTCATCAACCGCACATGGCTGACCAGGAACAGCGCCGCCTGGGTCACGCCCCACACCGCCATCGCCGCCGCCAGGCCGACCGTGGAGTGGATCGCCGGTACCAGCGCGACCATGCCGGCGATCATGAAACCGCAGAACACCATGGAAGCGATCAGCGGGTGACGGTCCACCGCACGCCCGCCCAGGGAGTTGCCGATCAGCCCCACTGCGCCAAAGCCCATCAGGCACCAGCCCACCAGCGTGCCGTCGAAACCGGCCAGGCGCTCAAGGATGTCCGCCAGGTAGGTATACGCCGTGAACATGCCGCTGAATACCAGGACCGACAACAGGATATGGCCTTGCATCAGCGGGTTGCGCAGGATCTTGAACTGCGAGCGCAACGACACCTGGTCGTTCTTCGGTTGGGTCACCGGCAGGTAGATAAACAGCAGCAAGGCCTTGGCCAGTGCGACCACGGCGAGGATCGCAAACGCGGCGCGCCAGCCGAACATATCGGAAATCAGCGTGCCCACTGGAATCCCGAACACCGTGGCGCAGACGATGCCGAAGCCGATCTTTTCGATGGCGCGCCCGGCGTATTCGGGGCCGACGATATCCACTGCGGTTTCACTGGCCAGGGCCCAGAACACCGGCAGGCCCAGGGCCGGGATCAAGCGCGCCAATGCCATCACCCAGATATTCGGCGCCAATGCGGCCACGGTATTGGCCACGCCGAACAGGAGCAGGATGCTGATAAACAGACGCTTGCGGGGGAAACGGGCGCAGTAAGCCGTCAGAAACGGACCAAAGGCCGCCACGGTAAACGCAAACAAGGTCACCAGCAGGCCGGCCTGGGACACGCTGACGTTGAGGTCCCGGGCAATGGACGGCAACAGGCCGACGATAACGAATTCTGTGGTCAGCACGGTAAAACCGGCGGCCGACAGCAGCAGGATGGGAAACAGCATGAAAACTCCAGAAACGGCGACATCAACGACAGCCCGAAGGGCCCGCTGACGGAGAGGAAAGGTGAGAGGGCAGAATCTTAACAGAGTATGTCCGGCTTTTGCGAAGCCCCGGCGACCCAATGCCGCAGCGGCCGGGACAGGTCCAGCGGCATGCTAGACTTCGCGCCCTGCTTCCTACAGCCCTTTCCGCCTGCATTGCTGTGCCCTTAAAAAAACTAGAGACAACCTTCATATGACTGCTGCCCCTTCCCTTTTCCAACGCCTGGCCCGCATCAGCCTGGTCACGCAAATCGTCATCGGCTTGATCGCCGGCATCCTGCTGGCCCTGCTCTTGCCGGAGGCGGCCAAGGCCACCGGGTTTATCGGCAAGGTATTTGTTGCCGCGCTCAAGGCCGTGGCGCCGATCCTGGTGTTTGTGCTGGTGATGGCGTCGATCGCCAACCATAAACACGGCCAGGAAACCCATATCAAGCCGATCCTGTTCCTGTACCTGCTGGGCACCTTTGCCGCCGCCGTGGTGGCGGTGATTGCCAGCATGTGGTTTCCCTCATCGCTGGTGCTCGCTACCCATGACGCCACCGTGAGCGCTCCCGGCGGCATCGGCGAGGTCTTGCAAAGCCTGCTGTTGAGCGTGGTGGACAACCCCATCAGCGCACTGATGAACGCCAACTTCATCGGCATCCTGGCCTGGGCCATCGGCATGGGCATTGCCATTCGCCATGCCGGCGAAACCACCCGCACGGTGCTCGACGACCTGTCCAACGGTGTGACCCTGATCGTGCGCGTGGTGATCCGCTTCGCCCCGCTGGGTATCTTCGGCCTGGTGGCCTCGACACTCGCCACTTCGGGCTTCGGCGCCCTGCTCGGCTACGCCCACCTGCTGGTGGTGCTGATCGGCTGCATGCTGTTCGTGGCACTGGTGGTCAACCCGGCCATCGTGTTCTGGAAACTGCGCCGCAACCCGTTCCCGCTGGTGCTGATGTGCCTGCGCGAAAGCGGCATCACCGCGTTTTTCACCCGCAGCTCCGCAGCGAATATCCCGGTGAACCTGGCCTTGAGCAAACGCCTGGGCCTGCATGAAGACACCTACTCGGTGTCGATTCCACTGGGTGCCACGATCAACATGGCCGGTGCTGCGATCACCATCACCGTGTTGACCCTGGCGGCCGTGCACACCCTCGGCATTGCCGTGGACCTGCCGACCGCCGTGCTGCTCAGCGTGGTCGCGGCGATCTGTGCCTGCGGCGCGTCGGGTGTGGCCGGCGGCTCGCTGCTGCTGATTCCCCTGGCATGCAGCCTGTTCGGTATCCCCAGCGAAATCGCCATGCAGGTGGTGGCCGTAGGCTTCATCATCGGCGTGTTGCAGGATTCGGCGGAAACCGCGCTCAATTCGTCCACCGATGTGCTGTTTACCGCGGCCGCGTGCCTGGGCAAGGAAGAGCAGTCGGCTTAAGCGCCAGGCGTAAAAAAGCCCGGGGTGGTTCAGGAATGAACCACCCCGGGCTTTTTTTCGAGCCTTAGAAAGCGCCCATGTAGTCCCGCTTGCCCACTTCCACACCGTTGTGACGCAGCAAGGCGTATGCGGTGGTGACGTGGAAGAAGAACTGCGGCAGGCCGTAGGTCAGCAGGTAGGACTGGCCGCTGAAGCGCTTCTCTTTCGGCGTGCCTGGGCGGGTAATGATCTCGATGCCTTCCTTGCCGTCGACTTGCTCGGGCTTGATGGTGTCGACAAACGCCAGCACCTTGGCGATCAGCGCTTGCAGGTCGGCGAAGGTGACTTCGGTATCTTCGTATTTCGGCACTTCGATCTCAGCCAGGCGTGCGGAAACGCCCTTGGCGAAGTCGACGGCGATCTGCACCTGGCGCACCAGTTGGAACATGTCCGGGAACAGGCGTGCTTGCAGCAAGGCGTTGGGTTCGATGTTCCTGGCGGTGGCGTGGGCTTCGGCTTTGTTCAGCACATCGCTCAGGGCGCTGAGCATTTGCTTGAAGACGGGGATGGAGGCGGCGTACAGGGAAATAGTCATGGCAGTCTCATGGGTAATGGCAGGGTTGGAACCAGCGGCGATTATAGACACGCCAGGCGCTTGTCTTTTATTTTTTCCGGCTTAGGCTAGGCGGGGGCGTTCTCAATTAGTTTCCCCGCCGCGCTGGGGAAACTAATTGAGAGCGCCCCCATTCACAGCATAGGGAAAGCGCGATGACCGCCGAGCACGACACCGACACCCCTGAGCCGCGCCTGAACAGCACGGAAATTCGCGTCCTGGGTTGCCTGATCGAAAAACAGGCGACCAACCCGGAAACCTATCCCCTGACCCTCAACGCCCTGGTCCTGGCCTGCAACCAGAAGACCAGCCGCGAGCCGGTGATGAACCTGAGCCAGGGCCAGGTTGGCCAGAGTCTGCGTGCGCTGGAAGGCCAAGGCTTCACGCGCCTGGTGATGGGCAGCCGCGCCGACCGCTGGGAGCATCGCGTGGACAAGGCGCTGGAACTGGTGCCGGCCCAGGTGATCCTGACCGGGCTGATGTTCTTGCGTGGGCCGCAGACGGTCAACGAACTGCTGACCCGCAGCGGGCGCATGCATGACTTCGAGGATGCCGAGCAGGTGGTGCACCAGTTGGAGCGCCTGATCGCCCGCGGGCTGGCGCTGCTGGTGCCGCGCCAGGCAGGGCAGCGGGAAGATCGCTATACCCATGCGCTGGGGGATCCGGCGGACATCGAGGTGATTATCGCGGCGCGGGGAAGCCCGGTGGAGCGCTCTGCCGGCGCAGTCTCGCTGGATCGTATCGAAGAGCTTGAAGCACGAATTGCAGCTCTGGAAGAGCGATTGGCGCAGCTGGAACAGGCCTGACACGGTCAACCAGTGTGGGAGGGGGCTTGCTCCCTCCCACATTTAGAGCAGCAGCGGCCTTCAGTTGCGGGCGAAGGCTACTGCCGCCTGGAACTGTTCATCCTTAGGCCGCACGCCGGTGTACAGAACGAATTGCTCCAACGCCTGGATCGCAATCACCTCCAGCCCAGTGATCACCCGCTTGCCTTTGGCCCGTCCACGCACGATCAGCGGCGTTTCGGCGGGGATCGCCACCACATCGAAGACAGTGTCCGCGGCATCCACGGCATCCGCGTCGAACGCCAGGGCATCCGCCTCGGCCCCGCCGGTCATGCCGATGGGGGTGACGTTGATCAGCATCTGCGGGCGCAAATCGCCCAGTTCCGCCTGCCACTCATACCCCAGGTTCTGCGCCAGCGCCCGGCCTGCCGCTTCGTTACGCGCCACGATCACACCATTGGCGTAACCGCCATCCCGCAAGGCGCTCGCCACGGCCTTGGCCATACCGCCGCTGCCACGCAGGGCGAAGGTCGAATCCTGCGGCACGGCGTGTGTCTTGAGCAATTGTTCGACGGCGATGTAGTCGGTGTTGTAGGCCTTGAGATGGCCATTGGTATTGACGATGGTATTCAGGGAGTCAATGGCTTGAACCGAATCGTCCAGTTCGTCCACTAAGGCAATGGCGGCCTCCTTGAAGGGCATGGACACCCCGCAACCCCGGATGCCCAACGCGCGGATACCACCTATCGCGCCGGGTAAATCCTGGCTGCTGAAGGCTTTATAGTAGAAGTTCAGCCCCAGCTGTTCGTACAAGTGGTTATGAAAACGCAAGCCAAAATTCCCAGGGCGGGCCGACAGCGACATGCACAGTTGGGTGTCCTTGTTGGGGTGCATCTGCATGGATAACTCCTTTGAGTAAGCAAATCGGTACAGACCTTACACAACCTTTACCTAGCGGCCGTGCTGTTTTTCAGAAATACGTTGTCTTAAAAGTATCCCCGCGACATTACTTGAGTCTATTGATTGCAGACCACAAGCGCAGGGGCTAACCGAGGAATGACCATGATTCGTACAATCCCCAAGATCGCCTTGCTGGTAGGTGCACTCGCTATGGCAGGCCAAGCCTCCGCCCATGGTGGTGGATGGGGTGGCCCAGCCGTCTTGGGTGCCCTGGTCGGCGCCGCCGTAGTGGGCTCCGTGGTGGCCAGCCAGCCCCGTGAGGTCTATGTGCAGCAGCCGGTCTACGTGCAACCGCAGCCGGTGTATGCCGCGCCGCCGCCCGTCTACTACGCACCACCGCCACCGGTGTACGTGCAGCAGGAGGTTTATTACCGCCCGGCGCCGGTCTATTACGGCCCACCGCGTGGCTACTATGGCCCGCCCCACGGCTATTACCGCCGCGGCTGGTAAGTCTCAACCGTCAGCTATGCAACAGGCCTCGCCCACCCGCGGGGCCTTTTCTTGTGGGTAACGTCCGGATTTATCCTGCCAAGGTCGCTCTGAGGACAATGACCGGGCTGCAATCCCACATGATTAAGGTCGAAAGTCTACTTGCCCGAACGGGGCTCACGCTGTCATGTTTGTGTCACGCCACACTCCCACTATCAATCCTGTCCACTCCATAACAACAAGGACGACTGACCATGCCCACACAAAATCCGCACCGCACCGCTGGCCTGTGTACGTCCAGCAAGGTCTACAGCGCCCTCACGGAGCTCAAGCACCTGGAAGGCCACCGCAGCGCCAAGTTCCTCGCGCTGCTGGCGGAAAACCTGGTGCACAAAGGCCTGCTTAATGAGCAGGAAGTGGTGAGCATGCTCGATCAAGTGGTCGACTGAGGCCTTTTGTTGATGTCGACTATCGAGCCAGATGATTTTTCCTGAGCGCCTGTGCCCCGTAAGGTGACCTCCATAGCGATTGGAGGTCCTTATGCCCACTGTTCAAATCATGTCCGTCATCGGCAGCGCCGTCCCTGCCCCGCTTCGAGAGCTGGGTTTATTGGCTTGCTGGTACGTGGTGCGCGACGGCGAAGCCATCAGCGGCCCGCTCACTTCCCTGTCTGACGCCGAAAAACAACTGCAGCAAGCCTCGAACTTCCGCCTGCACGCCTGAGACTCAAGGCAACGGCAACTTGACCCGCGGCTTGCTCTCGACAAACAACGCCCAGCTGGACATGAACAGCGCCGCCACCAGCGGCCCGATCACGAACCCGTTGAGGCCGAATACCGACAGGCCGCCCAGGGTCGAGATCAGGATCAGGTAGTCCGGCATCTTGGTGTCCTTGCCCACCAGGATCGGGCGTAATACGTTGTCCACCAGGCCGATCACAAACACGCCGAACAGGCCCAGCACCACACCCTGCCAGATCGAACCGCTCAACAGGAAGTAGGCGGCCACCGGCCCCCACACAATGCCCGCGCCCACGGCCGGCAGCAGTGATAGAAACGCCATCAGCACCGCCCAGAGCAACGCACTGGGAATGTCCAGGAACCAGAAGATCAAACCACCCAGCGCCCCCTGGGTTACGGCCACCAGCACATTGCCCTTGACCGTGGCGCGCACCACCCGATTGAACTTGAGCTGCAACCGACGCTTCTGCGGCTCGGCCAGCGGCACCGCTGTGCGGACCTTGCGCACCAGTTCCGGGCCGTCGCGCAGCAGGAAAAACAGCAGGTACAGCATGATGAAAAAACTCACCAGGAAATCAAACGTGCCCTGGCCGAAGCTGAACGCCTGGGTCGCAAAGAACTGGCTGCCCTGCATCGCACTCTTGACGATCTTCTCGCGCAGCCCTTCCAGGTTGCCCATGCCGAAGCGGTCCAGCAGGTGCTGGAAGTACGGCGGCAGGAAGTTCTTGAACTGCTCGATATAGCCGGCCACGTCCAGCTTGCCGCTCTCGACGTTTTTGTACAGCGTGGCGCCCTCTTGCACCAGCAACGCGCTGGTAATGATCACCGGCAGGATCGCGATCACCAGGCACACCATCAAGGTGGCCAGGGACGTCAGGTTGCGGTTCCAGCCGAAGCGCTGCTGCAGGCGACGTTGCATCGGCGCAAAGATGATGCCGAGGATCACCGCCCAGAACACTGCACCGTAGAACGGCAGCAATATCCAGATAAAGGCGATGGTCACCAGGGCCAGCAGGAGCAGCAGGGTCTTGAATTGCAGGTTGGTTTGATTCATGTCCGATCCATGTCAGAAAAGCAGGCCGCGCATGTGCGTCCAGCTGCTTAGTCCACCGCAAATCCCGGGAGTGCCATCTTTGTTGCGGTAAGCGTAGACCCAGATCAATAAAGCCCGGTACACGTTGGGCTACGCTCGCGGCCTTTTGCGACCCGATCCCCATGCCTCTCGTCCTTGCCCCCGAACTGCTCGCCCCCGCCGGCACCCTGAAAAACATGCGCTACGCCTTCGCCTACGGCGCCGATGCGGTCTACGCCGGCCAGCCGCGCTACAGCCTGCGGGTGCGCAACAACGAGTTCGACCACGCCAACCTCGCGCTCGGCATCCAGGAAGCCCACGCGTTGGGCAAGCGGTTCTACGTGGTGGTGAACATCGCGCCACACAATGCCAAGCTCAAGACCTTCCTCAAGGACCTCGCCCCGGTGATCGCCATGGGCCCGGATGCGCTGATCATGTCCGACCCGGGCCTGATCATGCTGGTGCGCCGGCACTTCCCGATGATGCCGATCCATCTGTCGGTGCAGGCCAATACGGTGAACTGGGCCAGCGTCGAGTTCTGGCAGCAGCAAGGGATTTGCCGGGTGATCCTGTCACGGGAGCTGTCCCTGGAAGAAATCGACGAGATTCGCCAGCAGGTACCGGCCATGGAGCTGGAAGTGTTTGTCCACGGTGCCTTGTGCATGGCCTATTCCGGGCGCTGCCTGCTCTCGGGCTACATGAATAAACGTGACGCCAACCAGGGTACCTGCACCAATGCCTGCCGCTGGAAATACCAGGCCACCCCGGCGGTGGAAAACGCCACGGGCGATATTGTCCAGGTGTATCAACCGGAACCCACACTGGGGATCGGCGCGCCCACCGACCAGGTGTTCCTGCTGCAGGAAGCCAACCGCCCCGACGAACAGATGCCCGCCTTCGAAGATGAACACGGCACCTACATCATGAATGCCAAGGACCTGCGCGCCGTGCAGCATGTGGAGCGCCTGACCCACATGGGCGTGCATTCGCTGAAGATCGAAGGCCGCACCAAATCGCATTTCTACTGCGCCCGCACGACCCAGGTGTACCGCCAGGCAATCGATGATGCCGTGGCCGGTCGTGCGTTTGACCGCAACTTGATGACTGACCTGGAATCCCTGGCCCAACGCGGCTACACCGAGGGCTTCCTGCGCCGCCACGTGCACGACGAATACCAGAATTACCAGAACGGCAGCTCAGTGTCCGAGCGCCAGCAGTTTGTCGGCGAATTGACCGGCGAGCGCCGCGGCGAACTGGCCGAGGTCAAGGTGAAGAACCGCTTTGCCGTGGGTCATCACCTGGAGCTGATGACCCCCGCCGGCAACTTCCACTTTGACCTGGCCAGCCTGCACAACGCCAAGGGTGAAGCCATCGATGTGGCGCCGGGAGATGGACACACGGTGTATGTGCCCCTGCCGACCGAAATGGACCTGCGCTTCGGTTTGCTGATGCGCGACGTCTAACGGGTCGCAGCGCAGAACCGGTGGATCGCCTCGCAGGCCTGGCGCAACGAGGCGTCGTCCAACGCGTAGGCGATGCGCAGGTACGGCGCCAGCCCGAACGCACTGCCGGGCACCACGGCCACATGGGCTTCGTCGAGCAAGGCATCGGCCACGTCTTCGTCGGTATGCAGCCGCTTGCCGGCCGGCGTGGTGCGGCCCAGCAGGCCGGCGCAGGACGCAAAGGCATAGAACGCACCGTCCGGGTTCATGCATTCCAGCCCCGGGCTGGCGTTCAGCAAGGCCACCACCAGGTCACGGCGCTGCTCGAATAACGCCCGTGACTGCTGGATAAAGTCCTGCGGGCCGGTCAATGCAGCAATCGCGGCCTGCTGGGAAATCGCACTGGCCCCCGACGTCTGCTGGCCCTGGAGTTTTTCCATGGCGGCCAGCAACCAGCGCGGGCCGGTGGCGAAGCCGATGCGCCAGCCGGTCATGGCATAGGCCTTGGACACGCCATTCATGGTCAGCACCCGTGGCGCCAGGCGCGGCTCGACTTGCGCCAGAGTGTGGAAGGTTTGCCCGCCGAACAGCAAGTGCTCGTAGATATCGTCCGCCAGCACCAGCACATGGGGATGTTTCAACAGCACCTGCGCCAGGGCCTGCAACTCCAGCCGGCTGTACACGGCGCCGGTCGGGTTGGACGGTGAGTTGAGGATCAGCCAGCGCGTGCGGGGGGTGACCGCCTGCTCCAGCGCCGCCGCGGTCAGCTTGAACCCCTGCCGGGCGGCGCACGGCAAAATCCTTGCGGTACCGCCGCACAGTTCGACCATTTCCGGGTAGCTGACCCAATACGGCGCGGGCACGATCACCTCGTCGCCTGCATTCAAGGTGGCGGCCAGGGCGTTGTAGATCACATGCTTGCCGCCGTTGCTGACCAGGGTGTCCTGCCAGGTGACGTCCAAGCCGTTTTCGCGACGGAACTTCTGCGCCACGGCTTCACGCAACGCTCGCACTCCGGCGACCTGGGTGTAACGCGTATGGCCGTTGCGGATCGCATCGATACCTGCCTGGCGGATGTGTTCCGGGGTGTCGAAATCCGGCTCCCCGGCACACAACGAGATGATGCTTGCGCCCTCGGCGCGGCGTGCGGCCACGCGGTCGATGATACGGTAGGTGGCAGACGGTCGGGCCTGGGCCAGGCGCGTGTTCAGGCGTTCAATGGTCATGCGTCCTTCCTCTGCAAGGTGTGATAGCCCAAAGACTCACGCGCCTGCCTGAGTGTCCTGCCGGCCTCGATCTGCGCGCGGATCCGGGCTTCCACCGCCTCGATCTGCCGGGCCGTAAGCGCCACCTCCTCGGCACGGGCACGCGGCACCACCAGTACGCCATTGGCGTCGGCCACCACAATGTCCCTTGCACACACGCGCGCGCCGCTGATCGCCACCGGCTGGTTCACCGCCAGCACTTCCACACGGTCCTTGCCGGTGCGCATGTAGCGGCCCTTGGTGAACAACGGATAGCCATCGCCGAGGGCTTTGCTGACATCCCGGCACACCCCGTCGATCACCGTAGCGGCAATGCCCCGGCTGCCTGCGTACTGGGTCATGATGTCACCCCACACCGTGCAATCGCTGCGCCCGGCGTTGGCGATAACCACCACATCCCCCGGCAGCACGTCTTCGATAAAGTCACCGACCGAGCCCGGCGGCATACTCGCCGGGACGTATTGCACGGTAAACGCCGGGCCCACCACGGTGCCCCGGTAGTTATCCAGCGGTGCGATGCCCAGGCATTGGCCGGCAATCCCGAGTTTATCCATGGCATCCGACACACCCGGTGTATCGAGCCCGGCAAACAGGGCGACAAGGTGTTGATCGTTCATCGGGCAGGCTCCACGCGGATGGCTTCGAAATGGCTGTCGTGCATCACATCGGCCACCGAGCGGCCGCTGCGCACGGCCTCGACCATGCCGGCTTCACGGGCGGCGATGCGCTCGCCCAGGTCCAGCACCTGCTCGATAACGGCAGCGGGGATGAACACCGTGCCGCAGCGGTCGGCAATCACGAAGTCGTCCTCCGACACGTTCACACCGCCCACGCTGACAGTGACGCCGGAATCGACCTGCACCACCCGATTGCGCGCGCTGATCATGGTGACCCCACGGCCATAGACCGGGTAGCCGATGGACGCACTGCCGTCGATATCGCGACTGCAACCGTCGATCACCGAGCCACGAATGCGCCTGGCCACGGCGGCATTGGCGATGATGTCGCCCCAGCAGGAGATCCCCTCCAGCCCACCGGCGATCACCAGCACACGGTCGTCGGTGGTGATCGCGTCGATCACCGGGGAAATCAGGTGCACGGCGGGCGCGGCGTCAGTCTTGGGCGCCAGCTTGACCGTGCTGGCCCGGCCCACCACCTTGGGGCAGTCCCACAATGGGCGGATGCCCACCACTGCGCCCGGCAGTTGCAGGAAATCCAGTGCGTCGGAGACCGTATTGGTGTCGAGTTCAGCCAGGCGCTGAAGCGGGTCGGGAAGTAGCATGAGGTGAGCCCCTGTGGTGAGTGGGGCTCAAGTCTCACTGAGGGGCGGTGATAGGTATATTCGTATTAACGGTGGATAACCATACGCTCAACCTATGAGAATCAGATCCTGAACTGGCCGACCAATTGGCCCAAGCGTTGGCCCAGATCCGCCAGACTGCGCGACGTCTGGGCGCCCAACTGGGTTTCATCGGCCACGCTGTCCACCGCCACGGCGATCTGATGCACACTGCGGTTGATCTCTTCGGCAACGGCAGTCTGTTCTTCGGCGGCGCTGGCAATCTGCGCGTTCATCGAGTTGATGGTGCCGATCAACTGGGCCATGGTGTCCAGGGACGCCCCGGCTTCGTTGGCCTTGGCCGAGGTGCCGTCGCCGGCATCGCTGGAGCGGCGCATGGCATCCACGGCCGCCTCGGTGCCTTTTTGCAGGCGGTCGATCATGCCCTGGATTTCCTGGGTGCTGGTTTGCGTGCGGCTGGCCAGGGCGCGCACCTCGTCGGCGACCACGGCAAAACCGCGCCCGGCCTCCCCTGCCCGCGCGGCCTCGATCGCCGCGTTGAGGGCCAGCAGGTTGGTTTGTTCGGCAATCGAGCGGATCACGCCGAGCACGCTGACAATCGACGACACGTCCTGCTGCAGGCTGTCGAGGGACACACCGCTGCTGCGGATGTCATTCACCAGCGCATGGATCTGCGCAATGCTGCCGTCCACCACGCGCTTGGCGGCCTGGCCTTCGGCGTCGGTCTGTTGCGCGGCCACGGAGGCGCCCTGGGCACTGCGCGCCACTTCTTGCGCTGCGGAGGACATCTGGTTGATGGCGGTGGCCACCTGGTCGGTCTCGTGACGCTGGCGTTCCATGGCCTGCTCCGAGCGCTGGGCCTGGTCGGACACCTGGCTGACCAGGCCGGTAAGTTGGGTGGTCATCTCGGTGATCTGGCGCACCAGGCCGTGGATCTTGTCGACAAAGCGGTTGAACGCGCCGGCCAGGTCGCCCAGTTCGTCCTGGCTGGTGATGGCCAGGCGGCGAGTCAAATCGCCTTCACCGGCAGCGATGTCGTCGAGGTTGGCTTTCATCAAATGCAGCGGGCGCAAAATGGTGTTGGCCAGCAGCATGCCGACGGCGGCGATCACCAGCAACACCACCACGGCCACGCCGAGGATGCTCAGCAGCACGCCTTCCATGCGTGTTTTCACTTTGGCTTCGACCACCGCCACCTGGGCTTCGATGCCATCCAGGTTCACCGAGGTGCCGATAACCATGTCCCACTTGGGCAGGTATTCGGTGTAGCCCATCTTGGGCACCAGTTCGGTCTGGCCGGGCTGGGTCGAGCTGTATTGCAGGTAGTGGGTGCCGTCCTTGCCGACCTTGACCAGGTCGCGGTTGACGTAGACACCGTTGGGATCACGGTTGTCCTTGAAGCTCTTGCCCACGCCGTCGGGGCTGTTGCCTTTGAACAGGCGGATGGTCTCGGAGTCGTAGCCGAAGAAGTATCCGTCCTTGCCATAGCTGGTGTTGGACAGCAGCTTGACCACCTCGGCCCGCGCCGCAGTATCGCCGGGGGCGGCCGCGTCATAGAGCGGCTTGATGGTGGTCATGGCCACTTCCACATAACTTTGCAGGGTGGCCTTGGCGTTGTTGAGCAGGCGCTGGCGGGTTTCATCCACCTCGTTGCGCGCCTGGCCCTGGAGGATCCACACGGTGGTCAGGCTGATGACCACGGCGAACAGCAACACCGGCACAACGGCGAGGGACAGGACTTTGGCCTTCAGGCTCAGACGCATGGCTTTTCTCTCTTATTGGGCGACTTGAGAGGTTATCGGCCAGCGCCTGTGAATCTGTAGATCAGAGCGTCATCGCCGCCAACCAGCCAAACGCCAGCAACGGAAGGTTGTAGTGCAGGAACGTCGGCACCACGGTGTCCCAGATATGGTGATGCTGGCCGTCGATATTCAGGCCGGAGGTCGGGCCGAGGGTGGAGTCCGAGGCTGGCGAACCGGCATCACCCAGCGCCCCGGCGGTGCCGACAATGCACACGATGGCCAGCGGGCTGAAGCCCAGTTGCACACACAGCGGCACGAAAATCGCCGCCAGGATCGGCACCGTGGAAAACGACGAGCCGATGCCCATGGTCACCAGCAGCCCCACCAGCAACATCAACAACGCCCCCACCCCACGGCTATGGCCGATGAACGCCGCCGAGGTTTCCACCAGCGAGCGGACGTCGCCGGTGGCCTTGAGCACTTCGGCAAAGCCTGACGAGGCGATCATGATGAAGCCGATCATCGCCATCATCTTCATGCCTTCGGTGAACAGGTCGTCGGTGTCGCGCCAGCGCACGATGCCCGAGACCGAGAAGATCAGGAACCCGGCCAGGGCACCGATGATCATGGAGTCCAGCCACAACTGGATGATGAACGCCGAGGCAATCGCCAGGCCGGCCACCAGCAGGGTCAGCGGGTTGTACTGCACCGCCACTTGCTCGACCCGTTCGATTTTCTCCAGGTCATACACGCGCTTCTTGCGGTAGCTGATAAACACCGCCACCAGCAGCCCGACCACCATGCCCAGCGCCGGCAGGCTCATGGCGTGGGTGGCGTTGACCTGGCTGATGTCCACGCCGCTCTTGGCCACATTGGCCAGCAGGATCTGGTTGAGGAAGATATTGCCGAAGCCCACCGGCAGGAACATGTACGGCGTGATCAGGCCGAAGGTCATCACGCAGGCGATCAGGCGGCGGTCCAACTGCAATTTGGTCAGCACATACAACAGCGGCGGCACCAGCAACGGGATAAATGCGATATGGATCGGCAGGATGTTCTGCGACGCAATCGCGACCACCCACAGCAGGCCGATCAGCAACCATTTGACGTGGTTGCCGCCGCTGGCTTCCTGACGGTCGACCAGCAGCAAGGCCTTGTCCGCCAGGGCGTGGGCCAGGCCGGACTTGGCAATCGCCACGGCGAAAGCGCCGAGCAAAGCGTAGGACAAGGCCACGGTCGCCCCCCCTCCCAAGCCACCGTTGAACGCCTTGAGCGTGGCCTCGATGCCCAGGCCACCGGTCAGGCCGCCCACCAGGGCGCCGACAATAATGGCGATGACCACATGCACGCGGGACAGGCTGAGTACCAGCATGGTGCCGACCGCGGCGATGACTGCGTTAATCATGGTTACCTCAAGCAGAAACATACAAAACAGGCATGCCCGCGCCCGGGCGGCCATCGGATGGCAGCCGGCGTGCAGGCTTGAAGGTGGTCTTATTAGAGGGCGCGCACTGTGCAGCAGGTCGCGCCCCATGTCAAAAAACGGCGCCGCTTTCAGGTTTAAATTGATCGTTTGAATAAAGAAAATGCCAGATCGGCCGATAACCGGGCTCTATGTGTTTTCAGGTAAGGATGTACCGATGTCCCTCAGACAGCTCTCCATTCAATGGAAAATCACCCTGCTCGCCGGCCTGTGCCTGCTGGGGATCGTGACCCTGCTGGTGGGTTTGTCGTTGTACCGCATGGCGCAGAGTTCCGAGCAGGTCAAGGCTTCCAGCATGCAGATGCTCGATGAAGCGGCCCAGGCTCGCATCGAGGCCCAAGGTGAGGTGCAGGCCGCGGGCATCCGCCGGCAATTCATGGACGCCTACCAATATGGGCATGGGTTTTCCCGCCAGGTCCTGTTCCTGCGTGAGCAAGCCGAAAAACGCTTCCTCGACGCCTTCGACACCCGCGAAGACCTGACCCGCCAGGTCAAGGCCGCCCTGCAGGCCAATCCGGAACTGCTGGGGCTGTCCCTGGTATTCGAAGCCAATGCACTGGATGGCAAGGATGAGTTGTTCGCCGGCCAGGCCGAACTGGGCAGTAATGACAAGGGCCGCTTCGCCCTGTACTGGTCGCAGCCGACGCCGGGCACGCTGACGTCGATGGCACTGCCGGAAAGCGACATGTCCGACACGCGCGTCGGCCCCAGCGGCGAACCGGCCAACGCCTGGTTCACCTGCCCGCGCAGCACCCTCAAGCCGTGTGTGATCGAACCGTACTTTTATGTGATCGACGGGCAAAACGTGCTGATGACCAGCATCGTGTTTCCGTTGACGGTCAATGGCAAGGTGATCGCTTCGCTGTCGGTGGACATCAACCTCAACAGCCTGCAGGCCGTGAGCCAGCAGGCCAGCCAGAAGCTGTATGACGGCCAGACCCAGGTCAGCATCCTCAGCCCCACCGGTCTGCTTGCCGGCTACAGCGCGGACGCCAGCCAGTTGAGCAAACGCCTGGATCAGGTCGATAGGCAAAACGGCGCGCAATTGATCAGCGCCCTGGCCGGCGGGACACAGACCCGCAGCCTGCGCACCGACCATCAACTCAAGGTGCTGGCGCCGTTCGCGCCGATTCCCGACGGCAAGCCATGGGGCGTATTGCTGGATGTACCGGAAAAAGTCCTGATGGGGCCGGCTGAAGCACTGAAGGCCCAGATGGACGCCGATAATACCCGCGGCACCCTGCTGGAATTGGGCCTGGGCCTGCTGGCCGCCGTGATCGGCCTGATCCTGGTCTGGCTGATGGCCCGCAGCGTGACCCGACCGATCCTCGGCGTGGCCCATATGCTTGAAGACATCGCCAGCGGCGAAGGCGACCTGACCCGCCGCCTGGCGTATGACAAACAGGACGAACTGGGCCAGCTCGCCGGCTGGTTCAACCGTTTCCTCGACAAGCTGCAACCCATCATTGCCGAAGTCAAACGCTCGGTGCAGGACGCCCGTGGCACCGCCGACCAGTCCGCCGCGATTGCGACGCAAACCAGCGCCGGCATGGAGCAGCAGTACCGCCAGGTCGACCAGGTGGCCACCGCCTCCCACGAAATGAGCGCCACCGCCCAGGACGTGGCCCGCAGCGCCGCCCAGGCGGCCCATGCCGCGCGGGATGCCGACCAGGCTACCCGCGACGGCCTGACAGTGATCGACCGCACCACCACCAACATCGGCCAACTGGCGGCCGATATGAGCACCGCCATGGCCCAGGTCGAAGGCTTGTCCGCCAACAGTGAGAAGATCGGCTCCGTGCTCGAAGTGATTCGCGGCATCGCCGAGCAAACCAACCTGCTGGCGCTCAACGCGGCAATCGAAGCCGCCCGCGCCGGTGAGGCCGGCCGCGGGTTTGCCGTGGTCGCCGACGAGGTACGCAACCTGGCACGGCGGACCCAGGAGTCGGTGGAGGAAACCCGCCTGGTGATCGAACAATTGCAGAGCGGCACCGAAGAGGTTGTCGGTTCCATGGGCAACAGCTATCGCCAGGCCCAGGGCAGTGTCGAACAGGTCGGCGAGGCCGTTACCGCCCTGCGCCAGATCGGCGATGCGGTCACGGTCATCAGCGACATGAACCTGCAAATCGCCAGCGCCGCCGAAGAGCAAAGCGCGGTGGCCGAAGAGATCAACCACAATGTGGCGACCATTCGCGATGTGACCGAGTCGTTGTCGGAACAGGCCAATGAGTCGGCGCGGGTGAGCCAGGCGTTGAACAGCCTGGCGAATCAGCAGCAGGGGTTGATGGACCAGTTCCGCGTCTGAGGGTCGCAGGCAGTCCAATGTGGGGGGGCCACAGAAAGCCCCCTGCCACATTTTGATCTACGGTGTGTCAGCCATGGCGCTTGGGTAACTCGATCAGCGCCTTGAGCCCGCCCAGTTCGCTCTCCTGCAACTGCAACACCCCGCCCCACACCTCGACAATGTCGCGCACGATCCCCAGCCCCAGGCCATGGCCGTCGATCTGTTCGTCCAGGCGTGCACCGCGGCTGAAGACCTGGTCACGCTGGGCCTCGGGAATCCCGGGACCGTCATCTTCCACCGCCAGCAGGTAAGCATGCGGCGTCTCGCTGACGCTCGCGCGCACCTCCGCATCCGCCCATTTGCAGGCGTTGTCCAACAGGTTGCCGAGCAGCTCCAGCAGGTCTTCGCGGTCCCAGGGCAGTTGCAGGCCAGGCGCGACGTGGTAACTGAGGTCCAGGTGTTCGCCATGGATCATGCTCAAGGTGGCGAGCAGGCCGGGCAGTTCTTGTTCACAGTCGAACAAGGCACCCGGCAGGGTCTCGCCGGCCAGCCGGGCGCGATTGAGTTCACGGTTGAGGCGTTGTTGCACCTGCTCCAATTGCTCGCGCAGCAGTTTGCTCAGTTCGGGGTGATCCTTGAGCGCCTCGCTCGAGGCGGCGCTCAACAGCACCGCCAGCGGGGTTTTCAGCGCATGCCCAAGGTTGCCGAGGGCATTGCGCGAACGTTTGAGACTGTCTTCGGTGTGGGCCAGCAGGTGGTTGATCTGGGCGACCAGTGGCTCCAGTTCCAGCGGCACCTGGGTGTCGAGTTGCGAGCGTTGGCCTTGTTGCAGTTGGGCGATCTGGTTACGCGCGTTTTCCAGCGGGCGCAAGGCACGACGCACGGTGACTCGCTGCAAAAACAACACCAGCAGCAGTGCCGCCAGCCCCAACACCAGGCCGATCCGACGCATCAGGCGAAAACTTTCCCGCACCGGGGTGTAGTCCTGGGCCACGCTGATGGAAATCGATTGGCCAAAGCGTTTGTAGTCCGAACGCAGGACCAGCAATTGCTGGCCTTCGGGGCCCAATTGCAGGTTGCCCTTGAGCCCGGCCTCGGGCAGTCGGGGCAATTCCTGGTCCCACAGCGAGCGGGAGCGCCAGTGAGTGTCGGCAAAATCGATGCGGAAGTAATGCCCGGAAAACGGCCGCTGGTAGGCCGGCGACAGGCGCTGCTCATCCAGTTGCACACCGTTGGGCCCGCGTACCAGGGCGACCAGCAGGTTCTCGGCATCGTTGCGCAACCCGGCTTCCAGGTAGCGTTGCAAACCGGCCTCGAACAACCACAGGCTGGTTTGCGCCAGCACCACGCCGACGATCACCATCACGCTGATCAGGCCCAGGCTCAGGCGGCGCTGAATCGACTTCATGCAGGGCTGGCGCCAAACCGGTAGCCCTGGCCGCGCCGGGTTTCGATCACACTGCGCCCGAGTTTGCGGCGCAGGTGGTTGACGTGCACTTCCAGTACGTTGGAGTCGCGCTCGGTCTCGCCGTCGTACAGGTGCTCGGCCAGGTGGCTTTTCGAGAGGATCTGTTCGGGGTGCAACATGAAGTAGCGCAACAGGCGAAATTCTGCGGCGGTCAGTTGGATCTCGTCGCCATCGCGCAGCACGCACTGGCGGCCTTCGTCCAGGTGCAGGCCGGCAGCCTGCAAGGTGGGTTGGTTGGCCTGCCCGTGGGAGCGGCGCAACAGCGCCTGGATGCGCAGGTGCAGCTCTTCGGGGTGAAAGGGTTTGCTCAGGTAATCGTCGGCACCGGCCTTGAGCCCTTCGATACGCTCGGCCCAGGAATCGCGGGCGGTGAGGATCAACACCGGGGTGGCCAGTGCGGCGGCGCGCCATTGCGCCAGCACCTCAAGGCCGGGCAAACCGGGCAGGCCGAGGTCGAGGATGATCAGGTCGTAGGGTTCGCTGCGGCCCTGATACGCAGCGTCACGGCCGTCGGCCAGCCAGTCGACGGCATAACCCTGGCGCTGCAGGCCGGCCAGCAGTTCATCGGCCAAGGGTACGTTGTCTTCCACCAGGAGCAGGCGCATCAGTCTTCCTCATCTTTGATCAGTACACCGTTGGTGGCGTCGAGTTTGATCTCGCGCACCACGCCGTCGGTGGTCACCAGTTCCACTTCGTAGGCATATTGGCCATGCTTTTTCTCAAGCTCGGCTTCCAGCAGGCGCGAGCCGGGATACCGCGCCATGGCCTGCTGCAACAGTTGCTCCAGAGGCAGGATCACCCCCTGCTGGCGCAGCGCCAAGGCTTCGTCCTGGTTGAGGTCGCGGGCCTGCAAGCCTGAGCAGAACACCACCAGCACCAACGCCACTCGACTGCCGGCGCGTAAATTTACCTTCATTACGTATCCTGATGATTCTTGAGAACCTGCCCGGTGAGCGCGTCCAATTCGACCTCCCATTCAATGCCGTCGGCATCTTGCAGTTCGACTTCATAGACATACTTGCCGTAAGCCTCGTCCAGGTCGGTGTCCAACAGCGTTGAACCGGGGTGCAGGGCCTGGGCTGTGGCTTCGAGCTGGTCGAACGCGACAATTGTAACAGTGGCGGGCACGGTCAGTGGTTTGTCAGGGTCCACGGCTCCGGCCTGGGTCGCCGTGGAGGCGATGATAGCGGCGGCGACCAGAGCAGTGAGGCGTTTCATGATGAGTCTCCGTTACACGATGTTTTTCCTACACCGGCCACGGTAGCGGCTGCAACTTAACTGAAACTGAATTGCCACCATGGCAATTTCCAGCAGCCGCGACAGGCTACGATGCTTATTCAGGATTCACGCGGTATCGTTAGCGTTTTTCGCGAGCACGCTTGCACCTGCACCTCGCTTCAACAGAGACCGGTATGACAGCCATCCATATCAAGTTCCCCGCCCTGACCCTCAAGGCCGGCAAACGCGCCTTTGCGCGCATTCGTGAACAAGGCCTCAAGCCTGCGGATGTCGGCATACTCCCCGGTGCGGCCGGCGGCCCCAAGGCGCTGGGGATCCAGGGCCTGGACCTGGCGCTGTTCAGCGACTGGCTGCCGCGCGCACCGCGGGAGCGGGCGTTGATCGGCGCATCGATCGGTTCCTGGCGGTTTGCCAGCGCCTGCCTGCCCGACCCGGTGCAAGGCCTGCTGGACCTCGGCCGCCTGTACAACGAACAACGCTTTGCCAAAGGCGTGACCATGGCCGAAGTCAGCCGCAGCTGCCAGCGCATGCTCGACGACCTGCTGGCCGGCCGCGATGCACGGGTGCTGGACAACCCCGACTACCGGCTGAACATCATGGTGGTCAAGAGCCACGGCCTGCTCGCCGATGACCACCGCGGGCGCCTGGGTTTGGGCCTGTCCTCGGTGATTGCCGACAACCTGCGCGGCCGTGCGCGACTGGCGCGGCATTTCGAGCGGCTGATCATCCACGACCCGCGCCAGGCACCGCCGGTGCACCCGCTGAAGGATTTCCCCTCGCGCTTCCTTGCGCTGGACATGGGCAACCTGCGCCAGGCATTGCTGGCGTCCGGGTCGATCCCCATGGTGATGCAAGGCGTGCGCGACCTGCCCGGAGCCGGCACCGGCACTTACCGCGACGGCGGCCTGCTGGACTACCACCTCGACCTGCCCTACCACGGCGACGACATCGTGCTGTACCCGCACTTCACCGACCGGGTCATCCCCGGCTGGTTCGACAAGGGCCTGCCATGGCGGCGCAGCAACCCGCACGGCTTGCAGGATGTGTTGCTGCTGGCGCCATCCAGGGACTACCTGGCCCGCCTGCCCCACGGCAAACTGCCGGACCGCAGCGACTTCAAGCGCTTCATGGGCGACGACCCGAGCCGCAACAAGTACTGGCAAACCGCGATGAGCGAGAGCCGACGGCTGGGGGATGAGTTTCTACAACTGGCCGATAACGGTGGCCTGGGCGAGCGCTTGCAGGCGCTTTGACCCAGCGGTATGCGCGGCATGGGATCAAGCTGTTAAACTCGCCGCCTGCCAGATACCTGACCGAGCTGAAAATACTGTGGAAATCTTCAAAGAGTTTACCTTCGAGTCCGCCCACCGCCTGCCCCACGTACCGGAAGGCCATAAGTGCGGGCGCCTGCATGGGCATTCGTTCAAGGTGGCGATCCACCTGAGTGGCGACCTGGATCCCCATACCGGCTGGATTCGTGACTTCTCGGAGATCAAGGCGATTTTCAAGCCGCTCTACGAACGCCTCGACCACAACTACCTCAATGACATCCCAGGCCTGGAAAACCCTACCAGCGAAGTGCTGGCCAAGTGGATCTGGACTGAACTCAAGCCGCTGCTGCCGGAGCTCAGTGCGATCCGTATCCACGAGACCTGCACCAGTGGCTGCATCTATCGCGGCGAGTAAGCCTGCACTGTTAAAAAACCACTCTTGCGGTTAATGCCAGTCAGTTAAGGAGGAACACTGTAACTGTGGTGAGCGGGCTTGCCCCGCGTTGGGCTGCGCAGCAGCCCTAAAACACAGTCCCGTGCAGCGCTCTTATTGGGGCTGCTGCGCAGCCCAACGCGGGGCAAGCCCGCTCGCCACAGGTTACTGTTTGCCCGTTCTATCTCTTAACTGATCGGCATTACCCTTGCGGGTTTTTTTGTGCCTCCCGTAGCCCCCTTCCACCCTTGCCCTTCTTCGCGACCGAGGAGATGTCCATGGAAACTACCTGGCTGGCCCAGGCCAAACGCTTGCAAGCCTTGGCCTCCACGGGGCTGCACTTTTGCACCGATGATTTCGAGCGCGAACGCCTGGAAGAAATCGCCGAGATTGCCCACAGCATGCTGGCGCAGCTGGGCAATGTGCCCCTGGAGCGCATCACCGGGCTGGTGTCGGATTTCGCCCAGCGCTATTCGACGCCGATGATCGACGTGCGTGGCGCGGTGATCGAGGGTGAGCGGATTCTGCTGGTGCGCGAGGCCACCGACGGTTGCTGGGCGCTGCCCGGTGGTTATGCCGATATCGGGTTGTCGGCGGCGGAAAACATCATCAAGGAAATTCGCGAGGAAGCCGGGCTGAGCGTTACTGCGCGGGCGCTGTATAGCGTCACCCACAAGGCCAAGGGGTTGTACCGGCCGGATGTGCGGGATTTCTACAAGTTGTATTTCCTGTGTGAACGGGTGGATCAACTGGCGCCGGTGGCCGGGTTCGAGACCACCGAGGTGGGCTTTTTCAGCCTGGACGAGCTACCGCCGCTGTCCCGTGGACGCACCATCGAAAGTGATCTGGAGGCGGCGTTCGCCTTTCATCGCGGCGAGACCACGCAGACGCTGTTCGACTGATCCAATTTGTATCACTGCTGCACCGCTTTCGTGCCCGACTGGGCACAGCGAACACTCCCGCCTGCGTTCCCCGCCTGTTTGGCTATAAATACTGTGCACGGTGCACAGCGGCGACCGTGCGCCTGTCACTGCCGGTGATTTGGCACGCCCGGTGCAACAGGCCTGCGTCACTCATTCAGGGAGCACGCACATGACGCAGCAAGAACCGGGCAACGATTACCCCTTAAGCGAAGTCCCCATGCATGCGCGCAAAGGCCTGGCGTCGACCGCCATGGTGCTGCTGGGCTTTACCTTTTTTACCGCGACCATGTTTGCCGGCGGCAAGCTCGGGGTGGCGTTCAGTTTCACCGAGATGCTCGGCGTGGTGGCCCTGGGTAACCTGCTGTTGGGTATCTACGCCGCAGGCCTGGGTTACATCGCGTTCAAGAGCGGGTTGAACTCGGTGTTGATGGGCCGCTTCTGCTTTGGCGAGGTGGGCAGCAAGCTCAGTGACTTGATCCTCGGGTTCACCCAGATCGGCTGGTACGCCTGGGGCACCGCCACGGCGGCCGTGGTGCTGGGCAAGTATTTCGAGCTGAGCCAGGGCAGCGTGCTGGCGTTGATGGTGCTGTTCGGCCTGGTGTTCTGCGCCACGGCCTACGTGGGTTATCGCGGGCTGGAGATCCTTTCCTACATCGCGGTGCCGGCCATGGGCCTGTTGCTGTTGCTGTCGATGTGGGTCGCCACGGTGAAAGTCGGCGGGCTGGATGGGCTGCTGGCGGTGGTGCCGACCGGCGAGCTGGATTTGTCCACCGCGATCACCCTGGTGTTCGGCACGTTCGTCAGCGGCGCCACCCAGGCCACCAACTGGACGCGGTTTTCCCGCTCGGCCAAGGTCGCGGTGCTGGCCAGCCTGATCGGGTTCTTTATCGGCAATGGTTTGATGGTGCTGATCGGCGCCTATGGCGCGATCGTCTACCAACAGCCCGACGTGGTCGAAGTGTTGCTGCTGCAAGGCTTCGCCATGGCGGCAATGGCCATGTTGCTGCTCAATATCTGGAGCACCCAGGACAACACCATCTACAACTTCGCCGTGGCCGGCTGCAACCTGCTGCGCACCAAGCGCCGCAAAACCGTGACCTTGGCGGGTGCGGTGATCGGCACCCTGCTGGCGTTGCTGGGTATGTACGACATGCTGGTGCCGTACCTGATCCTGCTGGGCACGGTGATTCCGCCGATTGGCGGGGTGATCATGGCGGACTTCTTCTACCGCTGGCGCGGCCACTACCCGCGCCTGGCGGATGCGCGCCTGCCAGCCTTCAACTGGGCCGGGCTGGTGGCGTACGCGGTGGGTACCGTGCTGGCGTTCAACTCGCCGTGGGTCGCGCCGTTGGTGGGCATCGCAGCCGCGTCGCTGACCTACGTCGCACTCACCGCCGTGCTGCGCGTGCCTTTGGCTGATGCCCGGGCATGAGCCTGACCATTGCGGAGGTACTGGCGTTGCCGGGGCTGGAATCCATGCGCCTGCGCGCCGGCGCTGCCGCCCTGGATAACGTCGTGCGTTGGCCTTATGTGGCGGAAAACAGCGGGATCGCCGAGTGGGTGCTGGGCGGTGAATTGGTGTTCGTCACCGGCATCAACCACCCACGGGATGAGGCCAACCTCCTGCAACTGCTGGACGAAGCCTGCCAGCGCCAAGTGGCCGGGTTGGTGATCCTGACGGGAGCGGCGTATATCCAGGCGATTCCCCAGCGCTTGCTCGACGCCGCCGAAGCCGCCGGCATGCCGCTGATCGAGCAGCCCTACTCGCTGAAAATGGTGCTGGTGACCCAGGCGATTGGTTCGGCGCTGATCCAGTCCGAGCAACTGGGACGCTCGCGGCACGACGTGCTGGAGCGCTTGCTGAGCGGGGATTATCAATCCCTGGATTTGCTGCTGCATCGGGCCGTGCAATTGAATATGCCAATGGCCGGGCATTGGCAGGTCGCCCAGCTGCAATTGGAAGGCAGTGAGCTGCTGTTTGCCCAGGGGGACGCGGCACAGGTGGAGGCACAGCTGGCGCGACAACACGACGGTATCAGTCGGCGCTTGCGTCAATTATCGGCGGTACTGCCGGTACTGGGGCGCGCCGGACAATGGACCCTGCTGCTGCCGGCACCGGATGCCGTCACGGCCTTGGCCAACCGCCAGCAACTGGCCAACTGGCTGAACCCGCTCAACCTGCGCCTGGCGCCGCTGAAATTGTTTATCGGCCTGAGCGCCGCTGCACACCCACCCGCGCGCCTGGCCCAGGCGCAGGACGAAGCACGCCAGGCATTGGTGGCGGCACGACGCTTCAGCGAGCGTGCCGGGCTATGCGTGTATGACGAACTGGGCGTGCTCAAGCTGCTCAGCGGTGTCCGTGATCGCGCCCTGCTCGACCAGTTCCTCAATGAACGCCTGGGCCCGCTGCTGCGTCACGACCTGCACCACGGCCCCAGCCTGATGCCGACCCTGGAAGCCTGGTTTCACGAGAATGGTAACCTTGTGGCTGCCGCCCAGCGCCTGGCCTTGCACCGCAATACCCTGACGCACCGTGTCCAGCGCATCGAAGCCCTGTGCGGTCTGACACTGGATAACGCTTATGACCGCCTGGACATCGGCATCGCCCTGATGATCTGGCGGCTGTCTGCCTGATTGTTTTTAGCCAAGAGGAACTTGCCCATGCACATCATCAACGCCCGCCTGCGCAACCGTGAAGGCCTGCATGATCTGCACCTGGAACACGGCCGGATCGCCAGCATCACCCCACACACAACAGCGCCGGCAGTGGGGCCCAATGACCTGGATGCAGCCGGCAACCTGGTGATACCGCCCTTCGTCGAACCGCATATTCACCTCGATGCCACCCTCACCGCCGGCGAACCGCGCTGGAACATGAGCGGCACCCTGTTCGAAGGCATCGAGTGCTGGGGTGAACGCAAGGCCACCATCACCGAGGAAGACACCAGGTCCCGCGCCAAAAAAACCATCCAGGCCCTCGCCGCCCACGGCATCCAGCATGTACGCACCCATGTCGATGTCACCGACCCCGACCTCACGGCGCTCAAGGCCATGCTGCAAGTGCGCGAAGAAAGCTCGCACCTGATCGACCTGCAAATCGTCGCCTTTCCCCAGGAAGGCATCGAGTCGTACCGCAACGGCCGCGAACTGATGGAAGAAGCCATTCGCCTGGGCGCCGATGTGATCGGCGGCATCCCCCACTTCGAATACACCCGCGACCAAGGCGTGAGTTCGGTGAAGTTCCTGATGGACCTGGCCGAACGCACCGGCTGCCTGGTGGATGTGCACTGCGACGAAACCGACGACCCGCACTCACGCTTCCTCGAAGTACTCGCCGAAGAAGCCCGCAGCCGCGACATGGGCGCCCGCGTCACCGCCAGCCACACCACGGCCATGGGTTCCTACGACAATGCCTACTGCGCCAAACTGTTCCGCCTGCTGGGGCACTCCGGGATCAGCTTCGTCTCTTGTCCCACCGAAAGCATCCACCTGCAGGGTCGCTTCGACAGCTTCCCGAAACGCCGTGGTGTCACCCGGGTCAACGAGCTGCTGGAGGCCGGCATGAACGTATGCTTTGGCCAGGACTCCATCGTCGATCCCTGGTACCCGCTGGGCAACGGCAACATCCTGCGCGTACTGGAAGCCGGTTTGCACATCTGCCATATGCTCGGCTACCGCAACCTGCAAAGCGCCCTCGACCTGGTGACCGACAACAGCGCCAAGGCCATGGCCCTGGGTGACCGTTACGGCCTTGAAGCCGGGCGCCCGGCCAACCTGCTGATCCTCTCGGCCGACAGCGACTACGAGGTGATTCGCAGCCAAGGGCTGCCGCTGTATTCGATTCGCCACGGCAAGGTGTTGATGAAGCGCCAGCCCGCGCAGGTGGAGTTTGTCTAAGCACCCAGTCAGACGATTGAGTCGAGATCCAGCGGCTGTGCCCTCCCCAGCTCACTCTGCGCAGCGGGAGGGATGCTCGCGACCTGAGGCAACGCCTGGTTTTCACGATGGCGGAACCAGCGCTTGAGACTGGGTTGCAGGTTGGAGCAGTGGCTATGGCTGCCGTAGACATCACGCGCTTCAAGACGACGCCAGCGCAGGGTTTGCAGGCGTTCGCGACTGGTGTACAGGCGGTCGATCTCAGCGTTCAGCGGCTCATGGTATTCATAGGCACGGTCGTTGGCCGGGCGCTGTCGAGTCAGTTCACGCCGCTTGTCTTGCAGTTGCTTGCCCATGGTCGCAAGGGCGTGGTCGAGCAGTTCAAACTCCCGTTGGGTCACCAGAGGACCGTTGCTATCCACAGCCTGTTGCCAGCGACGCAACGTCGCCCAGGCGGCCGGGATGTAGCTGGCGGTCATGAAATGCTGCTTGTATTGCACCAACTGTTTGATCAGGCCTTCGCGATCGGGCATGTCACCGCGCGTTTGCCATGCCCGGTTGCGGCCGGCTTCTTCAATGGACTCGCAGCCCGGCTTCCACAGCACGGACGAATGCGTACCGTCCGGGAGCACGATCGGCATGAAGTGCTGTTGATCGCCGTGGTGTTGGTAGGGGTTGCCGCCAATACGCACCAGGCCGGCGGGGAACAACAGGCCCCCGGCCGTGGGGGCGCTGAATAGCGTGACGGCACCGGGGATCCAGAGTTTGGCGGTGGTGTTCATCCAAGGCGCCGGGACGCTGGGGACCGGGTCGTTGTGGTTGACGATGCGGTGGTGCACCAACGCGGAAGCGCCGGCAGTGAACTCGGCATCGGCGGCGCGGGGGGCGCCGTAGGTGTAGAGGAGGATGTTGTAGTGAGCGTCGGGAATTCGGCGCAGCCCCTCAGCCAGAAGCAACGCGATGGCGCCGCCAAGGCTGTGACCACATATAACTATTCGTTGCCCGACATGAAACTGGTCGAGGTATCGCAGCACGAAGTTACGTACCGCTCGGTAAGCCTGATAAAATCCCTCATGCGCCTTGCCTACGCCATCGATGAAGGGCACTTGATGGGCGTTGGCATCTCGCAATCCATCAGATGGGCTGGCGGTGCCACGCACCGCTATCAGCATGACCTCATCGTGGTGGGTTATGAAAGCCTGGGTATCAGTACCGCCTTTTTCGTCATCGAAGAAGTGCAAATGCGCAGGGTGTTCCTGTTTTTCCTCCAACTCCGGACGATTTTGCGGATACAGCTCAGGATCGAAGGGAAGAATTTCAAAACGCCGTGAGTAAGGTACATCCTCATAAAGCGGATAAAAACGTCGCACTTGCTCCGGATCAACTCGCCAGGCTTGGTGAAACCCAGATAGTTGTTCAGCAAACAAATTTCCAACACTGGGATCCAGTGGAAAGCGCACTTGATCAAATGGTTTGTCTGGGGGCTCCTGGCCAAAATCGCAGTAACTCAACGCCGCAAACAGTGCCAATTGGTACAGGTTCAAGGCACAGAAGCGGTCTTCCGTGGATAGCATTGGACGCAGGGCTCGCAGTGGACGTACTTCGAGAACAGTGTGATTGCTCGGGAACAACACCACCCCTGATAAGGAGGGTTGGGACGGACCGAACCCCAGATCAGCCATCATTTTTAGGGCATGGCGTTTGGGTCGGTAAGCAGTGGGTGTCACGGCAGGTAGATGGGAGCCCTGACGAACCAAGTCGCTCACTTCAACCTGATAAAAGTGGTCAGCTTTCTGCCGCGCAGAATTGCTCTCGGTTTGCTCACCGCTGGATTTTGAAAATTTCGTTTGTTCAGCTCTGACCTGAAGGTCGGTGATGGGTAACGGATACTTTTCTCGCCTCTGCAATGTCGAATAGTAGCTCCCCAACTCCTGATACATAGCATCGAAAACCAACACTACAGGACCACGGCAGTGCCCCTCTAATCGTACAAAACCATCTCCATTCAAACGGCCTGCGTATCGCTGCCCTGCACTGTCAAAAATTTCATAGTTGAGCCCTCCATAGGCTTTCCCGTCACCGGACTCGTCCACTAGACAAAAACTCAGCCAGTCTCCACGCAGCGTACAGGCGGGAATTTTTTCGTTAAAAAACGGTTTTTTCCATTGTTCTATCGTCATGCCTGAACATCCTTATTCACTGCAACTTGGATATATGTCACATACACGCCCATCGGGCATTTTGAAGGATTTGAAATCTGTAGTGTTACCCCCACAAAACGCGTACTGGTCCTCAAAGCTTTTGCCTCGACAGCGTTTCCACCCTTGAGAAAAACGAACCCAGTTATCGCCCATATAAGGTCGTTCCTCACTAATGAGGTTCAGCTTTATCACTACCTTTTTCCCACCCAACTCATCTCGCGAAAAAACACCGTTCGAGTGAGTTTTATATCTTTGCCCTGTAGCGCCCAGCGAATTACAGTTCAGAACCTTTCTGATCGCATGTATCGGCCCCACAGTCCGAAACAACCACTGACATTGCCAAGACAGTTCCTGAACTCCCGACTCCGGCATTCCAGGCCTATCACCCTCCAGACGATCCCGAATCGAAATCCCCGCAATATCCCCGCCAACATCCGAATCCCGCGTACCCCACTTAGCGTAAAAATCAAACTCCACATTGCGTAATACCAGCGGACACCCCTGTACCGTTTCACTCAGCGGTAACTCATAACTCGCCCGACTTGCCACCGGTTTGTACTCGGTAAAAAAAACCTTCCTCTCCGGCCTCTTGCCTCGGCGCCTTGGCAAGGTGCAGGTCTCACCCGTTGCGGGCCCGTAGTTGGCGGCAGTTTTAAGTTCAAATTCCGCCGGTAAATCCACCTCCAACGTAAAGCGATCAACCGGCTTCATCGCACACCCCGAAAGTCCCGCCGTTGCCAGTGCAAGCAGCACGCCCCATACACGCTTACTCATCCTTGTTCTCCAACATGAGCCACTGCTGCTTAACTCGTTCAAAGTGATCCTGCGGTGTTTCTCCAACCGTCGGCTGCCAACGAATCCCACTGCTGCGAGTGGCCTCTTCCAACCGTCGCACGACCAGAAACTCCAACTGTTCCGGCTGGCTCCATCGCCAACTGCGAGCCTGTTCCAACACTTGGGTCAGCCAGACCCTGGGGTCTTGGAACTCAACCAATGCCGCCAGATCTTCACTGCGTTCAGCCAGCAGGTAACGCAGGATATTGGCGTGCAGGATGGCGCTGGCATTCGGGTTGGGCGTGTTCAGCCAGGGGGCTGGCTCGGGCACCGGATAGTCACCGGGGGCAGGGTTGTCGCCACAGTGCCAACTGCCTTCATGCCAGTAGCACACACTGATCAGTGGGCCGAGGAATGCTGGCCAGTGTTCAAGGCCCAGATGGTTCAGTGCGCGCGCCAACGTACGATTGTCGTGAAGGCGGTACAGCGTCCGGTTATTCTCCGGTCCGACCAGCAGCCGGTCGCGCCAATGCCGGGACATGTCCGTCAGGTCCGCGTCTGGCAAGCTGCCCAGCCAGCCCCAATTCATCTCTGGTTCTTGCAGAAGATCGAGCAACGCGGGCTCCCCTACCTGATCCAGCAACAGGATCACGGGGCCAGCCATGGCCATTTCCGCCAGTGGGGTTTGTGCGTAGAGGCGGCAGTACGCTGGAAAACCGCGTGCCGCCAACATTGGCTGGCACGCTGCGTGATTTCCCTCAAGCATCAGGCACAGCCTGTGCCCCGCCTGTTGCTGTTGGCTCATCCATCGGCTTGGAAGGTTTTCCATCAGGCCGCCCTCCCGCCGACAGTGCAGAGGCCTTCGCGGCAGTCCTCGCATAGCGGGCAGAAGTCCGCATCCAGTTGCCTGGCCAAGTGCATGATGGCGCCCTGTGTGGCGGAGATTTTCGGGCTCTGCGCAACCAACAGGGCGTTCGCCGACCTGGTCGCGGACGGGGTTCCACCGAGGGTGATGGGCCGACTGCTGAAAATGCCGCCTGCCTGGATCACCAGGTGCTCTCCGCCGGCCTTGAAACTCAGTTGTACGCCCGCGTCGATAACCAGGCTGGCGCCGGCCTTGAGATGCACCTGTTGCCCGGCTTCAATCATCAGGGTTTGCCCGACATAGGTCCGGCTGTCGCCCTGCACGTCCAGATGATCGCTGGCGTTGAGTGCAACCTTGCGGTCACCGGTGACGTGACGATGCTCCTCGCTTTCCAGGTGCGCCGTACTTAACCCTCGGATGATTTCACGCCGCTCACCGGCCACTTCCAGGCGACTGTCATGCCCCACCTGCTGCTCCAGGTCCCGCTGGGCACGAAGGTAGATGAGCTCCTTGCCACGGCGGTCTTCCAGGTGCAATTCGTTGCCGCCGCCTCCGCCCGGGGTGCTGCGACTGCGCAAGACGCTGCGGGTCTTGTGTTGCGGCAAGGAATAGGTCGGCATGTGCAACGCATTGGCCAGGCAACCGTTGATCAGCGGCTGGTCCGGGTCGCCCTCCAGGAACGTCACCAGCACTTCCATGCCCACCCGCGGGATCATCGTTGCGCCAAACCCGTCTCCGGCCCAACCCGATGCCACCCGCACCCAACAACTGCTTGTGTCATCGCTCTTGTCCAGTCGGTCCCAGTGAAACCGTACTTTCACCCGGCCGTATGCATCGCAATGCACCTCCTCGCCGGCAGGCCCGGTCACCGTGGCGGTCTGGGTGCCGTGGATGGTCGGCTTGGGGTACTTGAGAGGGGGTCGATACGGCGCACTCCAGGGTGTCGCGGTGAAACGGTTGCGATACCCCTGGAATGCATCCACCTCCTCACCAGTCGCATCCTCCAGCACCTGCGGTTGATAACCCTCGTGACGGATCGAAGTGATCAACCATAAATCATTGCAGGCCGGATCCGGATGGTCGTGCAGCTCAAGAAAGTGCCCACTGCGCAGCACCGCTTGGTCGCTCTTGCCCAATGCACGATATCGGCCGATCTGAAGGCGCTCCAACCCCCTGCGCGCCAGGCGAGCCCCCCGTGCATGGCCGGTAAACCCAGCCGGGTAGCGGTAGTCCTCAAGGGGTTGCGCTGAGGCAGAACCCGCGCTGTCTTGCAGGCATAAGGACGGATGCTCGAAGTCATGATCACGACGCACCGTTCGCTGGCTGCGGGTCGCCAGGCGTACGTCGAAACGCTGGATAACCCGTGTCTCGGCCAGCGGGCCGCCGGCAGCTGAATAACGCTGCGCAGGCAGGCGCTGAAATACGGTCTGGTCGTCGCCAAACACCAGCACATGCTGGTGCTCGCTGTGACGGAAGTGGTAGTGAATGCCCTCCTCTTCACACAGCCGCTGGATGAAATGCAGGTCGGTTTCCGCGTATTGCACGCAGAACGTCCGCGGCGGGTAGACCACCGGCCCCAACTCAAAGGCGTAGCGGTCGGCCAGGATGCCGTGGTGTTCGAGGACTGCCGCGATGATCTGCGGAACACTGCGCTGCTGGAAAATCCGCTGGTCGCGTCGATGGGCAAGGTAGGCGAGACTCGGCGCCAATGTCAGGTGATAGCGGGTGAGCCGCCGCCCGGGGTCGTCGCGGCCAATCGCGTAAACCTGCCCGTGCAGGCCTTCATTCGCATCGCCAAAAACCAGGTAGGCAGGCTGGTGGAGCAGTGACTCCAGGTCCAGCGAAGGGTTTTCGCTGACCACCTGCACCTGGATGAAAAACGGCTGATCAAGCACCTCCTGACCGTTGAACGCCAGTACTTGAAAGTCAGTCTTTATGCCTGGAAGGATTAATTTGAAACGTGACGAAACAAACGCGTTAACCATCCGTTGTTACCCGCCAATATCGATAGTTATTACCGGACTGAGATACCTCCCCCGCCAAACATGAAATAAGTTGCCGAGGAAAAGCGCCTGAACGCCTTGAAGCTTAGCGTTTCCAGGAAAAAATCGGCCCCGAAAAAATAAAAAAGAAGTTTCGTACGACTGAGATTGAAGTGTCTTTTACAAAATAATAAATCGAGTCAATGAGCCACTTCTTAAACATAAGAAATGCCCTACACCAACTTTTATCTGATCAATTAATCAATAGCGAAACAGCTGACACCCACTCAGGGCGTCAACTGCTCAAAAGACTTCATGCCCGAGGCAGTGCAGTCCCGAACAGACTGACGCTCAGCAGCGTATCGACCTGGGTATGCAAACGTACCGGCGCAGTGCCACCCGGCATCACCACCGCGACTTCACCCCCCTCAACCCAACCCGCTCGCCACGCCGCACAGGCGACGGCACTGGCGCTGGTGCCGGAGGACGCCGTGGGGCCCTCTCCCCGCTCGAACACCCGGGCAACCACCCGGTTGCCGGATTGCCTGGCGACCCATTGCAAATTGACGCCGGCCAAGCATGGCTCGCCGCTTCCTGCCGGGGGGGCGAAGGCAATTGCCTGCAACGGTTCGAAAAGCGCTGGCTGTTGCATCTGCAGATTGTCCGGCAAGGCTGACAGGTGTTCGACCAGGGTCACACAATGAGGATTGCCCACACGCACAAACTGACTGTGCGCCCACTGTGGGTTGATCGCCGCCAACGCCTTCACATGGCTCAGTTCAATGTCGCCTTGGAACACCTGCTCAACCCCCTGCGCCCCCACGGCCGACGGCCCGAACCCGGGCAAACCCAATGCCAGCCAGAATCCAGAGCGGTGCCCATAGACAGCAGGCTCGACCCGAGTCACCAACGGCGACACCCCGTCAGGCTGGTCATGATGCACGCGCAAATCACAGGCCTCGGTCATCAAGCCCTGGTCAGTAAGCGCCTGGGCAAAAATCGTCAACCCATTGCCACTGCGCTCGGCCAGGGAGCCGTCGGTGTTCACGATCAACAGGTCAAACGGCGGCTCGGCCTGGAACGGGCCCACCAGCAAGCCATCGCAGCGGTGAGCCTTGGCATCGACCGGGCGCGGTATCGAACCCCACTCGCATTCGGAGCTTATGGCTGATGCAGCCCAACCCTCGCGAGTCCTCGCGGCCTGTGCGGCGTTATTGGGCACCTCGATACCCTGCTGTCGTAAAAACGCCGGGCTGGCGACCCCGTAAATGTTGCCACGTGCGTCATAGAACTGGGTCATGGCGCCACTTGCCTTGCAATCTTCATCGGTGCGTCCGCTCGGTTGCCTACAGGGTTGGACCAGCAGCGTATTACACAATGCAGGGTATGTGGGAGGCGGCCTGGAAGGTGGTAATCCACCGTGCAAAACCCGGGGGTTCACCAGTTCCCACAGGGATTACACACCTTCCAGAACGCCTTCTGCAAAGACACTTCGTGTGTGGTTGCCAACGCCCATGGCGTTCCCGAATTGCAAAAAGAAATCATCGCCGCTGATCTCGGGGGGGAACCCGGCTCGCCCCCAAGGGCCTGATGTGCAAGGATATCGCGCCGGACATCGTTCGCTGAACGCAAAACCAAGGATTTTTTCATGACTGCCATCCTCACCTCAGCACCCGTGGTTCCCGGGCGGCTGGAACAAATGTCGACCCGTATCGCATTTTTCATCGCCGGCTTCGGCATTGCTGCCTGGGCGCCGTTGGTGCCATACGCCAAAGCACGCGCCGAACTGAGTGAAGGCACCCTGGGCCTGCTGCTGTTGTGCCTGGGGGTGGGGTCTATCATCGCCATGCCGGCCGCCGGTGCGCTGGCGTCTCGTTATGGCTGCCGACGTGTGCTGAGCGCCGGCACGATCATGATCTGCCTGGCCTTGCCCATGCTGGCCACGGTCAGCTCGATCCCGTTACTGATCGCCGGATTGTTCCTGTTTGGCGCGGGCCTTGGCACGGTGGACTCCACGGTGAACCTGCAAGCGGTGATTGTTGAGCGCGCCAGTGGCAAAACCATGATGTCGGGCTTCCACGGCTTGTTCAGCCTGGGAGGGATCGTCGGCGCGGCCGGGGTTGCCGGGCTGCTGGGGTTGGGTCTGTCACCTCTGCAGGCGACCCTGGTGGTGATCGTCATCATGGCGCTGGCGCTGCTCAAGGCCGGGCCCCATTTGTTGCCCTACGGCAGTGAAAGTTCGGGTCCGGCATTTGCGATCCCCCACGGCGTAGTACTGTTCATCGGCTGTCTGTGCTTTATCGTGTTTTTGGCAGAAGGCGCCGTACTGGATTGGAGCGCCGTGTTCCTCAGTGCCGAACGCGGTCTGGACGAGGCCTACGCCGGCCTGGGTTACGCAGCCTTCGCCCTGACCATGACTGCCGGGCGCCTGACCGGCGATGCCATCGTGCGGCGCCTGGGCGCAACCCGCGTGATCGTGATCGGTGGTGCACTGGCCACTGCTGGCATGTTGCTGGCAACGTTATTGCCAGCCTGGGAAACCGCATTGCTGGGGTATGCGCTGGTAGGTGCCGGTTGCTCGAATATCGTGCCGGTGCTGTACACCGCCGTCGGCAAGCAAACGGTGATGCCGGAACATATTGCCGTGCCTGCCATCACGACCTTGGGGTATGCCGGGATTCTTGCCGGCCCCGCAGTGATCGGCTTCATTGCCCATGGCAGCAGCCTGAGCAGTGCCTTTGTGCTGATCGCAGTACTGCTCGCCGGTGTATCCCTGAGCGGCAAGGTCCTCAAGGTATGACCCCCGCACATCAGCGCGCTTTGCGGGCCTTGTCCTGTTCCAGCCAACGCTCGAGACTTTTGTTACTGAGCCAGCCGTCCTTTTGCGGCGGACCAAACAATCGTGTGCCGTTCGCACGTATCAGCGAAGGCAGCAGACCTGGCCGCTCAAGAATGTTCTTCGCCGTGTAGACACAGAGCTCGCTGTACCTGGGCCGAGGCATGCCGGAGGAAGGATCCAGCACAGGCGCACCCTCTTGATCAACGGCATGCGGGTCCTGCATGACGGCCTTGAGCATGGCGATTTCAACGTACTGGTGTTGTTCAAAGAAGAACGTCCGATCCTGCGATTTATCCCTCAATTGTTCGAACTGGCCCTGCAGGGCCAGCACCACCTGGGTATTGCCCTGGGCATGGAACGGGTCCTGGCTGAACACACTTGGCGAGCTGTTCCCCTGTAGCGTTTGGGCGGCCGCCCTGAGACTGTCCCGGGTGATATCGCCGTCGCGGCTCAAAATTGCATCGCTCAACCGCGGGCGCTTGAGAATCTCGCTGACCACTTGAATCGTCCGGTCCAACTCCTCGCTTTCCCCCATACGTTCGTCTGCAACACGCTGCAATGACGAGCAGGTCAAACGCCCGTCGTTCAGGAAGGGGTACAGCCTGCCAAAATCCTTTTCCAGGGCCAACGCCAGTTGGCTGTCGGTGGACGTTACGCCGGGCTGGGCGAGGTTCGCGCGCGTAGCAGCGGGCAGGTTCTGCAGCGCTCGCTGGCGCAGCACCGACGTTGTCCCGCGCAGCACCAGAGGCACCCGCGACACGCCGTCGGGGCGCGCAGGAACAGCACCCTGCCAGGTTCCAGAGGGCGTGAGCGGCGCTGGCACTGTAGACCGTAAAGCCGGCTCGTCCAGTGCCAAGGGCAGACCATGAGGGGGTACACCCTCGATCGTCATGGGTTTTCTCCAACGCGTTTCCGATACATACCTGCCCGGTGATCACCACCCCCAGACGGAATCAGCGAATGGATTCCACCGGCAAGTACCCCATGTGTGGTTGGACAAACACAACAGTTCCGGACAACCGATGAATACCAATGACAGCATGTAAACAACGACCAGAAGGTACGGAGATTCCCACCCTTACCGACGCAACCAGGTCGTCAGGCTATTGATCAGCCTGGAATATCTGGGGGCCTTGGCGTCATCACTCGCGACCTGCCCGGTCGCGAGCATGCCCCGGGAAAAGTCTTCCTCGACCGGCGCCTGGAATTTACGCTGACCGGCAAAAGCCCTCATGCGCCTGGCTTCGACAGCATGCACATCGGCCGGGGCCGGGGGCTCGTGCGCAACGATGTCACCCGTGGGTACAGTCGGATCGCCATCATCCGTATTGCGAAAGAGCTCATGACAGCTGGGCTGGGGCGGGTGAAACGAGCTTGACGTCATTTGCTAGCCCTCCACACGGAATCTGAAAGCCGACCGGTTTGATCAAGGCCGGTGCCTATGAACTATGTGGTCAGTCGGCGTAAACAGTTCCTGACAAAATTGAGCCAGGCACGTCATTCAATGGCGGCGCCTGGCGGGCGGTCAGCGGGAAAGCTGATAAAGCGCTTGCCAACTGATCCGGCCGTCATCATCACGACCGGCGAGATTGTCCATTTTCCTCAACACGTCACTGCGCTTGAGCATTTCCTGGGACAGTTGGATCAGATGATCCATGGGCGAATCGCCTGTCTGCTCCTGGGCCGCCAGGCTCCTCAGGTGGTTGAAGCTCAGCTCCCGCTCCCAGGGATTACGTTTCAACTCGTCGAAATGCTCAAGCATTTCACCGGCCATTTCCTTGTCGGTCTTGTACTTGAAGTAGTTTTCCCCCTTGACCACGATGTTCACATTTTGCCGGTCGATCAGGCCATCCAGTGCACCGGTAGAAGAGTGCCGGTCCAGGGCGCCCATCACTTCCGGACGTCGTAGCAATTCGTTGGCCAGGCGAATGTTCGCGTTCGTGACCGGATTGGGAGACCAGGTTTTTTTCGCCATCCCATAGATACTGTCAACGCTGACATACCCAGGGTTGCTGCGGTCCCTGAAGGCATTGAAATTGTCACGTAACTGTTGCGCCAACTCGTCATTGCTTTTCAGCGAGTACGTCGGATCAGGCCAGCCCGGCGCGGGTGGATACGGTTTACCCACGCTAGGATAGGGGCGTGGTGGCGGATTGCTGCAGCCAGGACTCGGCCTCGGCGGCGGACTGCAGCAGCCAGGATTCGGCCTCGGCGGCGGATTGCAGCAGCCAGGACCTGGTTGTGGGCGATTCCAGCCAAACCAAGGGCCCATCCAGTGTCTGACCGTATTCATCAGGCCCTGCGCAGCCGGCGCGCTGGAGTGACGCATCACGTTGTCAGCAGCACTCTGACGGGGGGCCTGCGAAGAGGGCGCGCCGAACACGGGCCCCCTCTGGTTTTCCCGAGGCAGGAAGCTGACGTTTGCAGCCGTTTGGCCGTTGGAGGCAGTCGCTGGCCGAGGGGCTTTGACCTCAGGCCTGGAAGTGGCCTGCAAAAGGTCAGAGGTTGATGAGGTAGAGGCCTGTGTATCGGACACCAATACCGACATAGTTTTCTCCATTACAGTGGGCGCGATCTTCAGCTTGCCGCTCCAACGCAACGTCGAAGCCCTTTAGCTTTCCCATGTGTGGCAATTCTGTCGGAAACGGTTCCTGAACCAGCCGCAATATGCGCTGCGAGGATGTAAGAAACAGGACAAACGATCGCAGCCTCTTGCAAGACTGCGACTTTTCCAAGCCGATAAAGGTCAGAACCCGACGCTGGCCTGTACAAAAAACGTACGCGGCTCGCCCAGGTACAGCCCGGCATTGTTGTCGCTGGAGCGGGTGTAGTGCTGCTGGTCAAAGACGTTTTTCACCCCCACCCCCAGCTTCAGGTTCGACAGTTGTTCGCCAAAGTCGTAGCCACTGCGCACGTTGACCGAGACATAGCCCGGGATATCACCGTACTGCCCATCGGCGGTGCCCTGGGTAATGTAGGTGCTGGTGGTACCCGGTGCACGCTGTCCGGACTGGGCGTACACATCCAGGTTGTGGGTCCAGTGGTTGACGTCGTAGCGCAGGCCCAGGGTTGCCACTTCCCGGGAATACAGTGGCAGGTCGCGCCCTTTGAACGGTACGTCACCTTCGGCGGTAGCCTTGGTGTAGGTGAAGCCGGCGTTGGCGGTCAGGCCGTCCAGGCGAGGGTCCAGGTTCGACAAGTCATAGTGGGCCGACGCTTCGATGCCGGTGTGCTTGGTGGCGCCAAGGTTGGTCCAGCCCACGGCATTGCTGACGTATTGCAGCTCATCCGAGAAGTCGATGTAGAAATACGTGAGTTCCCCGCCCCACACACTGTCGTTGTAGCGCGTACCGACCTCATAGGTCCTGGCTTTTTCCGGGTTCAGGCCGCTGGCGGTCTGGTCGCCGCTGCCGCCTTGTCCGAGTTGGAAGTACTGCAGGCTGCCGAAGGAGGTTTCGTAGTTGGCGAACAATTTCCACGCATCGGAAAGGTGGTACATCACGCTCAGTGCCGGCAGCGGTTCCCGGCTATGGACCTCGCGGCGTTTTTCCTGGGTGCGGGGCCCCGTAAGGGGGATGACCGGACGGTCGTGCCATTCGGTGCGGATGTCTTCAAAACGGATGCCCGGGGTGACGGTCCACTTGCCGATATCGATCTTGTTGTCCACATAGAAGGCGTTGGCCTCGGTGCCACCGGTGCGATCCTGGTAGACGTGACCATCGCTGCGGCCACCCGGCGTCGGCACGTTGTTGATCAGGTTCAGGCTGGTGGCCTGCTCGTGCATGCCTTCCTTGAGGTAGCGGTAACCGACGCTGACTTCCTGGGTGCTGGGGCCCACGTCGAATACATGGGACACCCGCGGCTCGATGCCGAAGGTGTAGTAGGTGCGCGGGTAGGACCCGAGGGTCGCGAGGTCGCGGTTAGCGATGTTACTGCCGCGGAAACTGTCGGAATAATAAGTCAGCACTTCGGCCTGGGTCCGGTCGTCGATCTGCCGGATGTACTTGAAGGACACGTCTTTGCGACGCCCGCTGAAATTGTCCCAATCGCGCACCGACTGGTACGGGTTGGCATCGAACTGTTTCTGGGTCAGCCCGCCGGGCATGTCGGCGCTGGCGTCGTAATAGTGGAAGTTCAGCGAGAAGTCGTCCTGGTCGGTCGGCGCCCAGTGGGTCTTGAAGATCACGTCGTCGATGTCGTTGCCGTTGTTGCTGTTGCGGTAGCCGTTGCCATTCACTCCGGAGTACAACAGCGCAGCGCCGATGCCGTTGTCGGCAGTGCCGCCGATAAAAGCGCTCTCGATGTGCTTCCAGCCACCATGGGCTGAAGTTTGCAGGGTGGTGCCGACTTCACCGGAGAATTTCTCGGGGATCGCGCGGGTCACGAAGTTGATCACGCCACCGACGTTCTGTGGCCCATAACGCACGGAACCGGCGCCGCGTACCACGTCGATGCTGTCCAGGTTGCTGGCGGTAATCGGCGCCATCGACAGTTGTGGCTGGCCATAGGGCGCGAATGCCGCCGGCACCCCGTCGATCAGCACGGTGGAGCGTGGCGACAGACGTGATGTCAGCCCGCGTACGCCGACATTGAGGGAAATATCGCTGCCACCTGTGCCGTTGGATTCCTGCACCTGGACCCCAGGCATACGACGCAGCACATCACCGACATTCATCGCGCCCTGCTCCACCATGGCTTCGCGGCGAATCACCGTACGCGCGCCCGGGTGGTTCTGCACCACTTCGGCATTGGCATCCCCAAGCCAGTCGCCGACCACCCTGATGTCGGTGGCACCCAGTTCCAGGGGCGAACCGGCGTCACCGGCGCCGCTGCCGAGCGGGCGCAGGGTCACGGAACCAGCGTCGATCTGATAGTCCAGGCCACTGCCTTGCAGCAATTGGCGCAGGGCCTGTTCCGCCGACAGGTTGCCGTCTACTGCGGGGGCCTGCTTGCCGGCGACCAGGTCGGGGCTGAAAAACACTTGCAGGGACGTCTGCTGCCCCAGTTGGCTCAGCGCGCTCCCCAGGGGTTGGGCCTGGATATGGATAGCGTCGCCAGCATAGGCTGCCGGCACTGCGGCACTGACAGCGAGCGCAAGGGCAAGCGGCGCCCAGCGGGAGATTTTATTGTTGTGAACGGCACAGTTTTTCACGTCGACCCCAGTCCTGTAATCGCAAGAGTATGCGGCTGTTAATGCAAACCAGTTGCAGCTGCAGGAGAAGACGAAGAACTCGGAAAAAACCTGAATCTCAGCGCGAAATAATTTCCTGGCTGCCATCCGGCAGGGTTCGCAGGGCCACGGGCAGGATATGGGGCAAAGCCTTGAGCAAGGCATCGGTATCATTGGCCTTGAACACACTGGTCAGTCGCAGGTTGCCAACGGCGGGTGTGCTGACGCGCAACGGGCGCTCGCGATAACGCGACACCTCACGGGCGACTTCACCCAGGGAGGCGTTGTTGAACACCAGTTTGCCGCTGCGCCAGGCCGTCAGTTCCTCGGTATTCACTGCGTAGGACGCTGCCACCAGGCCTTGGTCATTGATATGGGTCCCCAGCCCCGCCGTCAGCGTCACCCCCTCGTTCGGCGAGCGCCCTTGCACCTTCACCGTACCGGCCTCGACCACCACACGGGTCTGGTCGTCATCGCGACGCACATCAAAGCGCGTTCCGGTGACCGTCACCTGCCCTGCACCGGCGGCGACCACAAAGGGACGGCGGGTGTCATGCTCGACACTGAACATGGCCTCGCCCTGCTTGAGTTCAACACTGCGGCGGCCTTTTTCGTAGTGCACCGAGACAACACTGCGGCTGTTCAAATCCATCGTCGAGCCGTCGGGCAATGCCACCTGGCGATGCTCACCCAGGCGCGTGCTGAAATCGGCCCGGTAGGGCTTCGGATGATCAAGGCCGCTGAACAAGCCGAGCCCCAAGGCCACGGCGACCACACTGGCCGCGACGGCGTAACGCAACACGCCGCGACGTTTTGGACGCTCGGCCGACGCCTCGCCCAACGCCTGCAAGCGGGCCTTGGGCACCAGGTCGGCGGCGCTCCACAGGCCTTGCAGCACATCGAATTCATATTGGTGTTCGGGCTTTTCACTGCGCCACGCATCGAAACGCTCGCGCTCGGTGGCGTCCAACCCAGCGTCTTGCAGGCGTACAAACCATTGCGCGGCTTCGTCGCGGGCACGGTTATCCATCATGGAAGGTCCTGTTTCAGAGCGAGCGTGTGTCATGGGGCCATCGCGTCCAGGCGCTCTCGCAAATGCCGCAGGGTGCGGATCATATACTTTTCCACCATGTTCTTGGACAAGCCCAGGCGCTCGGCGATCTCCTGCTGGGTCAGGCCCTCGATCTTCTGCCAGATAAAGATCCTGCGGCAGTTGAGCGGCAACTCGGCCAATGCCCGCTCGATGGAGTCCGCCAGCTGGATCGCGTGCATGAAATGCTCCGGGTCACCGCCGTGGGGCTGGCTCTGATCAAAGGCTTCCAACGCCATGGCTTCCCGCCGGTCTTCGCGTCGGTAGGCGTCCACGGCGATATTTCGCGCAGTTTGATGCAGATAAGCGCGCGGTTGCTCTACCTGGGAGGCGGTTGTCTCCAGCACTCTCACAAAGGTGTCATGGGCCAGGTCCTCGGCCTGCTGACGGTTTCTCAGGCGGCGTGTCCAGGTGCCGATCAACTCTTCGTAGTGCTCGAAAAAGCCTGTTCTGCGGGGCGGCTGAGGGATCATCGCGAGGGCACTGGGGAGGCGGGGCGTGAATAGTAATGCTTCCTATTAAGTGGAGCAATTGCTACCCGTCGACCGCGACATTGCCTGGCAACTAAAGCGCCTGTTTAAGGCGACTCAATTTCTCCCGGCTGCCGCACACGCTCATCTGGCACCATTTGCGCAGTTTGTTCTTGGAGATATCCATGAATAGCCAATCACAGTCGGTGGCCGTGCAGCACTTCAGCACGCGAAGATCACCGGACACCAGCAACTGCGTGGCATCGATCGCCAGGCGCCCGATCAACATTGCACTCAGTTCCTGGGCAGAGGTGCAGGTTTTCCACGCCCAGGCCGGTGTCCCATCAACCATGCGCAGCACCCGCCAGGCGGTGCCTTGCTGGAAATTCAGGTTGATCTGCTGCAAGGCGTCATCGGCCGCAGCCTGGCGCAAGGACAACGGGTAAAACACGGCATACAGGCATTCGCGGAACGCAATGATGGCATCCAGATCCGGCTGGTAGGAAATAGGCGACTCAAACACCATGGCCTTGTATTCAGCGAACTCCTGGGCGGAGATCAGCGAGGCGTGCAGCGCCCATTCAAAGAAAAACTGAAAACTGGTGAGCCGCTCTTCCATGACCTTGAGTGGGGAACCAGGGCGGCGGCCGTTGGTGGTATTGATGAAGTCCAATACCTGGGCCCCGCCGATCAGACGTATGGATTTTGCAGTGCCGGTGAAATGCGTCATGCCTGCTCCTGAAAAAACGCGGTATGCCTGCGATGGCGCAGATTACCTTGTTTTCCGAAGGTGCAGGCACCGCCACCGCGGCGCAAAGACCAGCGGCTATGTGCGCTCGTCGTTGCGGGCCATCCAATCGAGAATAGTCGCGACAGACTGTTCGACAGACAGCGCCTGGGTGTCCACGTGCACTTCCGGAAAGATCGGCACGTCGTAGTTCGAATCAATCCCGGTGAAATGTTGGATCAGCCCCAGGCGGGCTTTTTTATACAAGCCTTTAGGGTCACGTTGTTCCGCCGTTTCCAGCGGCGCATCCACATGCACCTCGACAAAATGCTCATTGCCGACAATGGCGCGCGCGTAGTGCCGGCTGGCCGCCGACGGTGAGATCAGCGCCACGATCACCACCAGCCCCGCGTCCAGCATCAAGCGCGCCACTTCGGCGACCCGCCGGATATTCTCGTCGCGGTCGCTGTCGGTAAAACCCAGGTCGCGGCACAGGCCGCCGCGCACCGAATCGCCGTCAATGATGCAGGTCAGGCGCCCCTGCGCCTGCAAGGCGCTGTCCAGCGCATCGGCAATCGTCGACTTGCCGGAAGCCGAGATGCCCGTCATCCAGATGACCAAGGGCTTCTGCCCCATACGCGAGCGTTCCGCGCCGTGATGGCTGAACGCAAACGCATGCAGGTTCCGCTCTGGACGTTCCGCAAACTGACTCATGGCCGCTCACCCTCCGTCCCCGCCACAGGCGGTTTACCCAACAGGAACACCATCACGCATTGCACGAACAGCAACAGCGCAACCACCCAGTAGACGGTTGCGAACGAGCCGGTCAGGTCCTTGGAGAAACCGCCCAGGAAGTTGCCGCACACGCCCCCCAGGCCGATCAGCACATTGGCAATGCCGAATGCCTGGGTCAGTCGGCTGACTGGCACGATTTGTCCGATGTAGCTGGGGACAAGCCCGAAGATGGGGTAGAACGCCAGCGCAAACAAAAATGCCGCCAGGTAGAACAGCGGGAGGCTGTTGAAACTGAACACCAGGGTGGCGGCCAGCCCCGCACTCAGAAAGCACATGGCCAGCGACGCCCTGACGCCCACCTTGTCGGCGATCCACCCCACCAGAAAGCCCGAGGCCATGCCCACCGCACCGATGGTGGTCCAGACAAACCCGGCGTCCTGCACCGACACTCCCAACTCGTCCCGCAGGAACGGAGCCAGGTAAGTCTGGAACGGCAACAGCGCCATCCCGTTCAAAAACGCAATGGCCCAGGTCAGGTACAGCGAGCGACTCAACCAAGGTGCATGACTCTCGAACGCCGTCGAACGCGGCCCGGAAAAACCGGCGCCCTTGTCCGCCACCAGGTTGCGCAGCAGAAACCAGGCCACCACGCACAGGGCCACCGAGATCAGGCCCGCGGTGAGCCAGATCGAGCGCCAGCCGCCCTGCAGGGTGAGGAACGACACCAGCAAGCCATTGATGAACACGCCGTAGCTGGTGCCGCTGGAAATCAGCCCCATGACCCGCGAGCGATTCCCCGGGCTGAAGCCCTTGGTGACAATCTCCGCCAACGGGATGTACACCGAGGCCGAGCAGCCGCCGAGCAAAATCAACAGCGCCCCGGACAGCCAGATACTGTTGCTGACACTCAGCCCCAACAGCGCCAGGGAGGTCATCAGCGTCGACACCAGGCTGATTTTCCAGCCTTCGAAAAAACGGCTGATATAACTGGTGACCGATGAAAACAGCAGGAAGCCGATCTGCGCACCGCCGGTGATCAGGCCCACCGTGGTGTAGTCGAAACCGATATCGCGGCGCATGTCCACCACCAGGTTGGCGAACAGGTAGACACCAAACCCGTAGGTACTGGCCACGAACCCGGTCAACACCACCGCCAGCACGACGCTGTCCAACGGGCGCGCGCTACTGTGTACAAGTGTGCTCATCAGGTACTCCTTAAACGGCGCGTGCGGTGTGGATGACAAAATCACAATTCATCATGTCGTAGTCACGCTGGAAATCCCCGTAACTCTCATGGGCGCAAAATCCGGACTTGAGCACCTCCCCCTTCAACTCGCCCGGCAACAGCGGATAGACCTGCAACCGGTACTGCTCGGCGTCATCAAAGGAGTAGATGAACTCACACACGTGCTCATCCACCTGCCCCAGGCCGACGGATGCCTGCGTGCCGCAGTAATAGTAATGACCGCTGGATTTGAACTTGCCTGCGCGAATGGCAAAGAAGTTACGTTGATCCACAATCAGCAAGCCACCCGGATTGAGCAATGCCCTGAATTTCTCCAGCACCGCCAACCGTTCATGGGCTGCAAACACATGGCACAGCGAACTGCCCAGGCACACCACGGCATCGAAGCGCCCCAGTTCGGCGGGATCGAGGGCCTGCCAATCCCGATAGTGCGATTCGATCGCCAACCCGCGTTGCCGAAAATTCTCCCGGGCCTTGGTCAACATCGTGCTGCTGCCGTCCGTGGCGACGACATCGAACCCCGCCTGCTTAAGCTGGACCGCATGAAAACCACTGCCCGTGGAGACGTCGATCACCGACTTCACGCCGTGCTGCTTCAGCAGGTTTTCAAAGAACCCGTTCTCCCCCGCCTTTCTTTTTTCCCAGTCGATCAAGTCATCCCAGCGCTCGACGAATTTTTTCGAGTATTGCGTGGCGTAACTGGCGACTTCGCTGTGCTTGTGCCGCGACATTTGATTCATCACACACCTACCAGGTTGAATGTTTGAAAGACAGGTATTTGCTCGACAGCTCGCGGGCAAATTCGGCGGACTGTTCGATGGACATGGTTTTCTTCGAGTACCCCAGCATCGCCTGCATCACGGCCATGCATTGCGGGTTATAGGTGACCGAACCATCGCAATGAATTTCATCGATACCATCCTGGCTCTGGCAGATGGTATTGATGCGCACCGCTTCGTCCTGGGGGCAGTCGGCGCTGAACTGCACCTTGATCTGCCCCTCCTGCAGCCACACCGGATAGCCGCCAGGCAACCCCAGCGGGCCGGGCGCGTGCACCAGCACCGGCGTGGGCGAAAACAACCCCTCGATCACGGTGACGGCCGAGCACGCCGTGAGGAACTGCCCATCGATACCGCCCAGGCGGCGGAACTCGGATTTAACCGTGGAAAAAATCGCTTCGGCCGGCAGGTGGGCCGCAGCCGGGCGGTCGCGCACCTCATACAACAAGCGGTAACTGGCACGCGGGGGCAAGCCGCCGCGCGGCACGTAGTGGCTGAAATAGTGCTGGGCATACAGGCACACCTGCACATCGGCGGGCGCACACTCCAGCAGCCGCGCGATGGAAAATCGCAGCGCCGGGACCAGGTTGGCGATATTGCCCACGCCAATATCCGGCGCCAGCCCGACCCTGGCCAGGATCGGGTTGACCGCATCGGGAAAGGCCGCGTTGACCGTCCTGGCCGCGATACCGGAGGCTTTTACCGCCTGCATCAAGTGATGCATCAGCGTCAGGTGCATGGGCAGCCAAGGTCCGAACTGCGCCTGGTCGAGCTGCTCGAAGGAGAGCCGGGGCAACCCCGTGATCACTCGCCACGATTGCAACGACGCACAGTTCACCACCATGTCCGGGGCCTCTTCACGCAGCACCCGCGTCACCCGCTCGATATCGGTGAGGTCGGCGATCACCGGCTTGATCGCGATGCAGTGCCCCAACTGCGCACACGACAGGGCCACCAGGTTGCACAGCCGCACGGTCGCGTCTTCATTGCGCCCCAGCACCACGAATTCAAAGGCATTTTTCGGCCCGAGAATCTTCAGGATCTGCAGGCACAGGTTGCCCGCGCCCACCAGCAGCAGTTTCTTCTTGGGGGCTGACGGGCTCATCGTGGGTAGGCTCCGTTGTCTACCGGAATGACCTTGCCGGTGACATGCCGCATGGCATCGCTGATCACCAGCAAAATGACCTCGGCGACGCCGCCGGGCAGGATCGGTTCCTTGAGGATTTCCTGGCGCGCGTACTCGGCGCGGCGGTATTCAGGGATGGTGTCGTAGATGGCGGTGTCATGGATCAGCGCCGGCGACACTGCGTTAACCCGCACGAACGGCGCAAAATTCCAGGCATTGGCTTTGGTCAGGCCGATCACCGCCGCCTTGGTGGCGCCGTACAAGGCATCGCAGCTGCCTACCTCACCGGCCACCGAGGCGATATTGACGATGCTGCGCGGCGCCTCGTGTTTCATCTCCCGTTCGGCGAAGTCTTTGGAGAGATAGACCAAGGCCTTGAGGTTCACAGTCAGGATTTCGTCCACTTCGGCATCGGAATAGGCGTAGATGCTTTTGCCGTGGTAAATACCGGCGTTATTGATTAATGCATGAATAGTTGCGTGGCGCTCATACAGCGCAGGGATAAACCCCTTGATCAGCGCGTTATCCGAAAAGTCCGCGACATGGGTTTCCAATACATCCGCCGTGTAAGTGCGCTGTAACGCACGCAGGCCTTCGGCATCCTTGTCGGCACCGATAACGAAATAACCTGCCTGGATAGCCTTTTCCACAGTAGCCCGGCCGATCCCATTGGCCGCACCGGTGACAATCAACTTTTTCATACAACAATCCTTATTGGCAAAATTCATTCATGCGTGCGTAGAAGGGTCGGTGGTATTCGTAAAAGGCTTTTAATTTTGGCGACCGATCGAAAGCGTCCATATCGATAGCAGGTTTATCCGGCAGAGCAATGCGTTCACTGTTCTCCGCCGCCACATGCCAACTTCTCCAGGTTTTCCACTGTCGCGGACATTCGCGTTTCCATGTCATGGCGTGGGGCAAAAATTCAATCTGCAAGTAGTCACACAGTTTACGAATGACACGCTCCGGCTCGGCGGCGAGGTCATCGGCATTAATCACATAAGGCACTTTTCCGATGAGTTTGGTGACCACACAAAAAATCTCGTACAAGGCTTTATGCCCGATGGCCTGCACGGGCATATCGGGGTGTACCCGGTGATGGGAAATAATGCTGCTGGCGGGCTCGCGGATAATAAAAATATTGTGTTGTTGCGCAAGGAAGTCCCGGTCAACTTTCAAGTCATCCAGGCAGTGGTAACACATGTCTTTGTGAAAGACATGGGTACTTTCCCGGGCCTTGAGCAGTTGCTCTTTTATGCCTTGATACGTGGTGGGCAAACTGTGATCCCATTCATCCGAAGGAATCACTGAATCTGCGGAAAACGCCATATGGGCAAACGGCTCGTGGAAAACCTCAAAATCCCCCCGCTCGATAAACACCCGTTCCAACACCGTGGAACGGGAACGCGGGTGCGCCCACAACCCGACCATCTTGTTCATGCCAGCACCCCGTATTCAGCGGCCAGGATGGCGTTGAGCGAGCGTGCGAAAGGCTTCGCCACCGGACACAGGCGCACGCAGTAGTCGGTCAGGCGCCGATGCGCACTGTTGGCCTCGTTGCAGGCGTTGATAAACGCCTCATGATTGCCAAAGTCGTAGGGCTCGATGCTGTCGATGAAATAGGCTTCGCAGAAGTACGGAATGCGAATGAGCCGGGCGAACGTCTCAGCCGGCGCCTGCTGGGGTTCACAGGCGGGTGCCACCGGTTTGCCGTGGCTTTCACGCTCGATCAGAAACTCCACCACATCCGGCGTCAGGGTGTAGCACGTGGTGGTCAGCCCGGTCTTTTCCAGGTGCCAGCAGTGCTTGTGGCCACGCTCGTCAACGTCGACCTTGATACTGGACAGCAGGGTCTTGACCGGTACCTTCGAGGCCGCGACCAGGGCCTGGATCTGCTGGTAAATCATCAGCTCGGCCCAGCGCATGTCCTCCGGGCCCAGCGCCAGGCCACGCTCGGCGGCCTGCAAGGCGAACTCGGGCTGGCAGGAAAAACGCCCGATCATAAAGGTGATCACATACTTGCAACAGTCGGTGTCGACGCCGTTGCGACGGGCGCTGGCGATGCCCCGCTCTATCGCCTGGATACCGGCCTGGAACTGCGAAACGGTGAAGCAGAACGTGATGTTGACCGAAACGCCTTGGGCCACCAGGTGTTCGATCGTCGCGAAACCCTCCAGGCTGCCCGGCACTTTGACCATCACATTCGCGGCCAGGCGATGCAGCTCCAGGCCCCGCGCGGTCATGCGTTCGCTGCACCGCACATCCGACGGGTCGACCTGGGCGCATAGCCAACCATCGGCCTGAGCCGATTGCACCCACAACGGCTTGAGCATCGAGGCGCCTTCTGCAATCACTTCGTTGTACAGCTGCTTGCGCAATTCCCCGGGAGACAGGCTGGCCAGATTAAAACGCGACGACCAATACTCTTTCTTGTCGAGGATTGCCGCCGTCACCAGCCGGGGGTTGGTGGTCACACTGCTGAAGCCCCAAGGCTGGGAGAGATCCTGCGGCATCAACTGTTCGATATGGGCAGCGGCCGCCGGGTACTTGTCCAACAAATGCTGTTTATACGGTGCGTACACCACGGGCGACGAATCCCACCACACTTCCGAACGTGGATCATTACGTTTAAGTCGCTCTATATAACCCAGTGTGCCCACAACACTTGCTCCTTGAGTAACGTGATCAATGAGGGTCGGTAACTCACGCATATCGGCAAAAGGTAACGCACCGGCTTCGGCCAATATTCGATGTCGAGACAACGGACCAAAACCCAGGACTTTTATAGTGGCTGCAACGGCGGCTTGAACCCCTGTCACACTGTCTTCAATCACCAGCGCATCACAGGGTTCAACGTTGTAAGTTTCACACGCCGTTAAAAACACCAGCGGATCAGGCTTCCAACGCCCCAATTCATAACAACTGAATATTCGCCCTTCGAAATAAGGTAACAACCCCACAACGCGCAAACACTGTTCGATCTTATTGCGCGGCGCACTCGAGGCTACGCAATAGGGAGTTTCCAGCACTTCCAATACGTCAAGTATCCCATCAGTCGCTTTCACATTAAGCGTCAATGCTTCCAGCGCTCGAACTCGGAAGTCCTCTTCAAACTGAGGGGGCAAACAAATACCCAATAACGGTTCTACTTCGCGCAGGCAATCGGCAATCTTTCTTCCACGAAAGTGCTCAATGAAATACACACTATCCAGTGTCTTGCCGTCCTGTACGTGAGCATTAAGCATGCCGATCAATACAGACAAGGTGATCTCTTCGCTTTGGACGAGTACACCGTCGCAATCGAAAATAACTAACTTAGGCAACGGCGTAGCTCCCTGCTCTGGTAGTTCCCCTATAGCTGCCGATAAACACATAGGCATCTCTTATAGGTGACTCCGCATGACTTCCGAACTACCAGCGGAACGGGTTGAGGTGTGCTTATAAGACACGGGGCAAAAAACCCTGTCAAACGCTTTTTAGCGGTTTTTTAGTATCTTATGGTTATTTTTTATTCTTCTGTTATTCCATTTTTCACCATGGTTGTAGTCGCTAATTTCACACGGCTGAACTTCCGTTACGCGCCGTCAGTCAGCTACTTGAACTCACGAATTCAAGGTCGGGTGGGCAATGCATATCTCGTTGGAGCAACAAGTGGCACTGGTAACAGGCGCCAGTTCCGGTATCGGCGCCGGTGCGGCCAGGGCCCTGGCGCAGGCCGGTGCTGCGGTGGTGCTCAATTACAACAGCCAGGCCGCGCCCGCCGAGGCCTTGGCAGAGCAGATCAACGCCGAGGGCGGCCGGGCGATTGCCATCGGCGCCGACGTGTCGAAAGAAGCCGATGTGGAACGCCTGTTCGCAAAGACCCTCGAGGCGTTCGGCCATCTGGACATCCTGGTGGCCAACTCCGGTATGCAGAAGGACGCCGCCGTGGTCGACATGACCCTCGACGACTGGAACGCCGTGATCGGCGTCAACCTCACCGGCCAGTTCCTCTGTGCCCGGGCGGCGGTACGCCTCTTCAAGCGCCAGGGCATCCGTGAAGGCGTATCCCGCGCCGCCGGCAAAATCATCCACATGAGCTCGGTGCACCAGTTGATCCCCTGGGCCGGGCACGTGAATTACGCGGCGTCCAAGGGCGGCGTTGACATGCTGATGCGCACCCTCGCCCAGGAAGTGAGTGAACAGCGCATCCGTATCAACGGCATTGCGCCGGGGGCGATTCGTACGGCGATCAACCGTGCCGCCACCGAAGGTGCGGCGGAACAGGAGCTGCTCAAGTTGATCCCCTATGGCCGGGTCGGCGATGTGGAGGACGTGGCCAACGCCGTGGTATGGCTGGCCAGTGACGCCTCGGATTACGTGGTCGGCAGCACCCTGTTCATTGATGGCGGCATGAGCCTTTACCCGGAGTTTCGTGACAATGGTTGATTTGCAAAAAGAACCACAAAGCGCCATCGATGCCCACGGCATCATCGGCGACATGCGCAGCGCGGCGCTGGTAAACGATAAAGGCAGCATCGATTTCTTCTGCTGGCCGGAGTTCGACAGCCCGTCGATCTTCTGCTCACTGCTCGACACCCCCGATGCCGGCACGTTCCAACTCACCCCGGACCTGCCCAACGCCCGCCGCGAACAGATCTACCTGCCCGACACCAATGTGCTGCAAACCCGTTGGCTCAGCGATGAAGCCGTGGTGGAAATCACCGACCTGCTGGTCATCAGCGAAGAAATCGACGACGTGCCCCTGCTGATTCGCCGCGTACGCGTAGTCAGCGGCACGGCCACCCTCCATCTGCGCTGCGCCGTGCGCCATGACTATGCGCGCGCGCCCACCGAGACGAGCCTGGATAACGCCAGCGTCTGTTTCAACGCCGATGGCCAGCCGGGCATGCGCCTGTGCGGCAGCCATCCGTTGCAGATCGAAGATAACGCCGCCGTGGCCCGCTTCACCCTGGGTCAGGAAGAAAGCGCCGAGTTCGTACTCGGCGGCCAGGACGATGAGCGTGTGGGCAGTGTCTGCACCGACCTGGCCCTGGCCCACACCTTGAAGTTCTGGCGCGGCTGGATCGCGAAGTCGAACTACCGCGGGCGCTGGCGCGAAATGGTCAACCGCTCGGCCCTGGCCCTCAAGCTGCTGACCTCGCGCAAACACGGCGCAATCATCGCCGCGGCCACCTTCGGCTTGCCGGAAACGCCTGCGGGCGAACGCAACTGGGACTACCGCTACACCTGGATCCGCGACGCCTCGTTTACCGTCTACGCGTTTATGCGCCTGGGTTTTGTCGACGAGGCCAACGCCTATATGCGCTGGCTCAAGGGCCGGGTCAGCGACTGCTGTGGCCAGCCGACCAAGATCCATATCCTCTACGGCATCGACGGCCGCCAGGAGCTGCCCGAAACCACGCTGGAGCACCTCAGCGGCCACGGCGGCGCCAAGCCGGTGCGCGTCGGCAATGGCGCGGTCGACCAGGTCCAGCTGGATATCTATGGCGAGTTGATGGACGCGGTGTACCTGGTCAACAAGTACGGCGAAGCCATCTCCCACGAGGGCTGGAAACACACGGTGGAAGTCGCTGACCAGGTGTGTGAAATCTGGAACCAGAAAGACGTGGGCATCTGGGAAATGCGCGGCGAACAGCATCACTTCCTGCATTCGCGACTGATGTGCTGGGTGGCCCTGGACCGTGCGATCCGCCTGGCCTCCAAGCGCTCGTTGCCGGCGCCGTTTGCACGTTGGGACCAGACGCGCCAGGCGATCTATGCCGATATCTGGAGCAACTTCTGGAACGAAGAACGCGGGCATTTCGTGCAGCACATCGGCAGCACCGCCCTGGACGGTTCGATGCTGCTGATGCCGCTGGTGCGTTTTGTCGCCGCCACCGACCCGCGCTGGCTGAGCACCCTGCAGGCGATCCAGAAAAGCCTGGTGCGCGACGGCATGGTCTACCGCTACCGCAACGACGACAACGCGATCGACGGCCTGCAAGGCACCGAAGGCGCATTCGCCGCCTGCTCGTTCTGGTACGTCGAATGCCTGGCCCGCGCCGGGCAAGTGGAGAAGGCCCACCTGGAATTCGAACAACTGCTGCGCTACGCCAACCCGCTGGGCCTGTATGCCGAAGAGTTCGACAGCCAGGCCCGCCACCTGGGCAATACGCCCCAGGCGTTGAGCCATCTGGCGTTGATCAGCGCGGCGACGTTCCTGGACCGCAAGCTCAGTGGCGAGAAGACGACCTGGCAGCCCTGAGGCGCCCTGCCTTTACAGGCAGGGCATCCCGCCATGTCTTTCGACTAGAGTTTCAACACCTGACAGGAGCCCACCATGACCATCACCGCCCCACTCCTCTACGTGCGCACCTCCATGCTCGATGTGGCGTATGAAACCCACGGTCCCATCGACGGCGAGCCTGTGATCCTGCTGCATGGTTTCCCTTACGACCCGCGCGGCTATGACGAGATTGCGCCGGTGCTGGCCGAACGCGGCTACCGGGTGCTGGTGCCGTACCTGCGCGGTTATGGCCCTACGCGGTTTATCAACGCGCAGGTGATGCGCTCCGGCCAACAGGCGGCGCTGGGCAAGGATCTGCTCGACTTCATGGATGCGCTGTCGATCCCGCGCGCCACCCTGGCCGGGTATGACTGGGGCGGGCGCGCGGCGTGTATCGTCGCGGCGCTGTGGCCGGAACGGGTACGCGGGCTGGTGACCGGCGATGGCTATAACATCCAGGACATTGCCAGGTCGCGCCAGCCACGGGCGCCGGCGACGGAGCATCGGTTGTGGTACCAGTTCTACTTCCACACCCAGCGCGGTGTGGACGGGCTGACGGCCAATCGCCGCGAGCTCTGTGAGTTGCTGTGGTCACTGTGGTCGCCGTCCTGGGCCGAAGGGCCGGGGCTGTATGGGCAGACGGCGCCGTCATTCGACAACCCGGATTTTGTCGAGGTGGTGATTCACTCCTATCGCCACCGGTTCATGTATGCGCCTGGCGATCCGGCGCTGGAAGCTATCGAGCAGGCCCTGGCGCGGCAACCGGCGATTGCGGTGCCGAGCATTTCGCTGTGCGGCGCCGATGACGGCGTAGGCCCGCCGTCGCAAGAGGATGACGACGTGGAGCATTTCAGCGCTTTTTACCGGCGGGAGGTGTTGCCCGGTGTGGGCCACAATATTCCCCAGGAAGCACCGCAGGCCACCCTCGACGCCCTGCTTGAATTGCTCGCCTAGGCCACCGGCGAGAACCGCTCGCGGTAGGCCTGGGGCGTCACCGACAAGGCCCGCATAAAGCTGCGGCGCAAGGTTTCTTCGCAGCCGAAACCACACTGCACGGCGATGCGCTTGATCGATGTGGTGCTGTCGGCCAGTTGCCGGCGCGCGCTTTCGACACGGATCAGCTCCACCGCGCGCGCGGGCGTCTGGCCGGTTTCGGCGCGGTAGTGGCGCACGAAGCTGCGCTCGCTCATGCCGGCCTGGGCGGCCAGGGTCGGGATACTCAGGTCGAGGGCCAGATGCTCGGCTATCCAGGCATGCAGCTCGGTGAAACGGCTGCCGCCCTTTTGCAGGGACAGGGTCACGCTGAATTGCGACTGGCCACCGGGGCGTTTCAGGAACACCACCAGGTGCCGCGCCACTTCCAGGGCCACGGCGCGGCCCAGGTCTTCTTCCACCAGGGCCAGGCACAGGTCGATACCAGCGGTCACACCGGCGGAGGTCCACACCGCGCCCTGCTGGATAAAGATCGGGTTGGGCTCCACGGTCAGCGCCGGAAACTTGCGCGCCAGTTCTTCGCAACGGGTCCAGTGGGTGGCGACGCGGCAACCATCGAGCAAGCCACTGGCCGCCAGCAAAAACGCACCGGTGCACACCGAGGCCATGCGCCGACTGTGCCGGGCTTTTTCGCGCACCCAATCCACCAGCGCAGGCTTTTCAGCGGCGCCGTACACGCCCCAGCCACCCGCGATCACCAGGGTGTCGCAGGGCTGGTCGACCGCAGGCAACGGCTCGGCCACCAGCGCCAGGCCGGCGGAGGTCATCACCGGTCCGGCCTGGTCGGCGATCACCGTGACCGCATAAGGCAACGGCACGCCACGCTGGCGCGCCAGGTCATTGGCCGATGCAAACACCTGCAACGGCCCGGTGACGTCGAGCACCTGGGCATTATCGAAAGCGAGTACGTGGACAATTCTGGGCATGGTTGGCGTGATTCGTGGGTTCAATGGCGTATTCGCCAAAGACTAGGCCGCTAGAGTGAGGTCGTCTACCCCTTTCTCGGAGCTTCATTCATGACCTTGCAGATCGGCTTTCTGTTGTTCCCCGGCATTCAGCAACTGGACCTGACCGGCCCCTACGACGTATTGGGTTCGCTGTCGGATGTAAAGCTGCACCTGGTATGGAAGGACCTGGCGCCGGTCACTTCAAGCACGGGCCTGGTGTTCACGCCGACCATGACCTATGCCGACTGCCCGACGCTGGATGTGATCTGCGTGCCCGGTGGTTCCGGCGTGGGCCCATTGATGGAAGACCCGCAGACCCTGGACTTCCTCAAGGCCCAGGCGCAGACCTCGCGCTACGTGACCTCGGTGTGCACCGGCTCGCTGGTGCTCGGCGCGGCGGGGTTGCTGCGCGGGCGCAAGGCGACGACGCACTGGGCCTACCACGACATGCTCGCCCCGCTCGGCGCCATCCCGGTACAGGAGCGCGTGGTGCGTGACGGCAACCTGTTCACCGGCGGTGGCATTACCGCCGGTATCGACTTTGCCCTGGTGCTGGCGGCGGAGTTGTACAGCGAAGCGGCGGCGCAACTGGTGCAGTTGCAGATCGAATACGCGCCGGCACCGCCGTTCGATTCGGGTCGCCCGGACACAGCACCTGCGCATGTGCGGGAAGAAGCCAACAAACGCACCGCCGAATCGCGCAGGGTGCGCGGTGAAATCGTCGCGCGCGCAGCAGCACGGCTGGGCTGAGCCTGTACCTGTGGTGAGCGAGCTTGCTCGCGCTGGGGCGCGAAGCGGCCCCAAGCTTTGGAGGGGCTGCTGCGCAGCCCCGGCGCGAGCAAGCTCGCTCACCACAACAAGCTCGATCACCACAACAAGCTCGTTTGGCCACAGACCGCTTGCTCGCCGCACAATCCCTTCACCTCATGGGGTCAGGTTGGGCGCGACATCACCGCCAGGCGCACCGCCAGCACGCTCAGCACCGTCGCCAAGCCCCATCTCTGTAACCAGGCGCCTCTTGGGCGCCTGGCGAAGAAGCGGCTCAGCACCCCGCCGAAAATGCCCAGCAGCAGGTGAAACACCCCAGCGATCAAGGTCAGCACGCCGCCCAACAGCATCAACTGCACGGCGATGGAGCCGGCCTGCGGCCGTACGAACTGCGGCAAAAACACCACAAAAAACAGCAACGCCTTGGGGTTGAGCAGGCTGTTCAGCATGGCCTGCAGAAATACCCGGCCAAGGGGCACACGGTGCAGGTGGGCAGTATCTGGCCCAGGTTTTTTCTGCAGCGTCTTGAACACCAGCCACAGCAGGTAGACCACACCCGCACAGCGGATCACGTCAAAGGATGGCGGCCAACTGGCGACCAACGCCGTCACCCCGCTGGCGGTCAATGCGCTCAGCAGTATGTCGGCCACACCGATGCCCAGGGCCGAGGCCACTCCCCCACGCCAGCCGTGAGTGACGCCATGGCTGATCACAAAGGCCATGTTCGGCCCCGGGGATAACAGCAACAAAAGCACAGCACCTGAAAAAACCGCCAGGGTCCCAAGGTCGATCATGCTCAAGCCCTCCACCGGGAAAGCCTGCAGATTAGTGCGTGGGCCCGGAGCGAACAAAAAATTGTGCTGGATACATTGTTCATCGGCAATTGCGAATGGCCACGACCAGCGTCTAGAATGCGAAACATTATCAATTAAGACTGCTGCGCCAGGATGCCCATGTCGAGCGATCACCCACTGGACCATGCCGCCATCGGCCAGCTTTACCACACCCATCACTCCTGGCTGCGCGGCTGGTTGAGCCGGCGCACCGGTTGCCGTGAACGTGCCGCCGACCTCGCGCAGGAAACCTTTGTGCGCCTGCTCAACGCACGCAAACAGCAGGCTGTGCTGCAGCCGCGCGCGTACCTGAGCAGCATCGCCCGCAGCTTGATGATCGACCAGTACCGGCGCCGTGAATTGGAGCGCGCCTACCTCGAAAGCCTTGCGCATTTCCCCCAGGCCGACGTGCCGTCGGAAGAAACCCGCCTGCTGATTCTCGACAGCCTGGAACGTATCGACCGCCTGCTCGACCAGCTCAAGCCGCGGGTGCGTGAAGCGTTCCTGCTGGCGCAACTGGACGGCCTGACCTGCGCTCAGATCGCCCTGCGCCTCGGGGTGTCCAAGGCTACGGTGGAGCGTGATCTGTCCAAGGCGCTGCACGCCTGCTATCGGTTGCGCTATGCCGACCTCTGACCCGCGCCTGGTCGACCAGGCTATCCAGTGGATGATCAAGCTGCGTTTCAACGTCGCCGACGACGCCAGCACCGCTGCGTTCGAGCGCTGGCTGCACACCAGCGCCGAACACCAGCAGGTCTGGCAACGGGTGGCGACGATGAATGATGAGTTCAGCCACCTGCCCGCGCAGGTCGGCCGCCACGCCCTGCACGGGGCGCGTCGACGTATCAGCCGGCGTGAAGGGTTGAAGCTGCTCGGCCTGGTGGCCGGTGCGGCCGGCCTGACCTGGTTCGGCCGCGACTACACCCCGCTGCCCGCCTTGATGGCCGACTACCGCACTGCCACCGGCGAACGGCGTTGGGTGGCGTTGAACGACGGCAGCCGCATCCAACTGAACAGCGCCAGCGCACTCGACACGGCGTTTACTCAGGAACGACGCCTGGTGCAGTTGCGCCAGGGTGAAATACTGGTCAATCCCGGTGCCGACACGCGGCCCTTCTGGGTACAGACCCGTGACGGTTACCTGCGCGCCCTCGGCACGCGCTTCCTGGTACGCGAAGAGCCCCAAGGCACCATGCTCGCCGTGCAGCAGGGCACGGTGGCGGTGTTTGCCGACAACCACGCCGCCGGCGCGCGCCAAGTGATCAACCCCGGCGAACAGGTGCTGTTCGACCGCAGTGGCATTCGTTCTCTCGCCTCCAATGGCCTGGACCCTTGGGCCTGGAGCGATGGTGTGATCAGCGCCCGGGACATGCGCCTGGATGCTTTCCTCGCCGAGCTGGGCCGCTACCGCAACGGCCTGCTGCGCTGCAGCGAAGCGGTGGCCGGGTTGCGGGTGTCGGGCACTTATCAGTTGGACGACACCGATGAGGTGCTGGGCCTGGTAGCCCACTCACTCAAGCTCGATGTCACTTACCGCAGCCGCTACTGGGTGACCGTCACCGCCCGCGTTTAACATTCTCGAAAATAAATGAGGTGAATTCTCATTGCCGCTCGACCTGTAAGGAAAGGCCGATCAACAGGCCGGTTCTGTTCACTTCCTTCAGGAGCATCCCGCGGTCATGCACGCGTCCCCCTTCCCACGTTCACCCCTCAAGCACGCGGTGCACGCCGCCTTGCTCGGCGCCTGCCTGAGCTGCGCAACCGCGCCGCCGTTCGCATGGGCCGAAACGCCGGCCAGCGACACCCAGGCCCGCGACTGGAACATCGCCGCCGGTTCCCTGGCCACGGCCCTGGACCAGTTCGCCCGCCAGGCCGGCATCAGCCTGTCGTACGACGCCACCAGCGTCGCCGGCAAGACCAGCCAGGGCCTGAGTGGTCGCCTGGACCGCGAGCAGGCGCTCGGCCAGTTGCTGCGTGGCCAGGGCCTGCAAGCCCAGCGCCAGGGCAACAGTACCTGGCTGCTGTTGCCGCAAGTGGCCGACGGCGGCGCGCTGAACCTGGGCGCCACCACGGTCACCGGTGAGCGGTTGGGCGCCACCACCGATGGCACCGGGGCCTACACCACGGGTGCGGTGACGATCGGCAAGGGCGAACACAGCCTGCGGGAAACGCCGCAATCGGTGAGTGTGATGACCCGCCAATTGATGGATGACCAGAACCTCACCACCATCGATGACGTGATGGAACGCACGCCCGGGATCACCACTTACGAATCACCCATGGGCGGCAAATATTTTTATTCCCGTGGTTTCAAGATGCTCGGCCAGTACCAGTACGACGGCGTGCCCCTGGACATGGGCAAGGACTACGTGCAGGCCGACAGCTTCAGCGCGAACATGGCGATCTACGACCGCGTCGAAGTGCTCAAGGGCGCGGCGGGCATGCTCAAGGGCGCCGGCACCGCCAGCGGCGCGGTGAACTTCGTGCGCAAGCGGCCCCAGGCCAAGCCCACCACCAGCCTGTCGCTGTCCGCCGGCACCTGGGACAACTACCGCGCCGACGTCGACACCGGCGGCCCGCTGAATGACAGCGGTACGGTGCGCGGCCGCGCGGCGATCAGCCAACAGAATCGCGGTTCCTACATGGATATTTCCAAGCGCCAGGACCAGGCTTTCTATGGCGCCCTGGATGTCGATCTCAGCGCCGACACCACCCTGGGCTTCGGCGCCAGCCATGAAGACGTCGACGCCACACCGTGCTGGGGCGGCCTGCCGCGCTATGCCGACGGCAAAAGCGCCCACCTCAGCCGCTCCACCTGCCTGGGCCAATCCTGGAACGACTGGCAAAGCCGGCGCACCACCTTCTTCGCCGACCTCACCCATCACTTCAACGATGACTGGAAACTCAAGGTTGCGGCCGTGCACAGCCGCAACCTGCAAGACACCAAATACGCCGCCAGCGAAGGCACCATTGCCTACGGCAACCCGACGCCTACGGCCAACTCCTATGCGGCGCTGATGGACTACGACCACAAGGACTTCGGCCTCGACGCCTATGTGGACGGCAAGTTCGAAGCCTTCGGGCTGGAACACGAACTGATCCTCGGTGCCAATGGCAGCCGTGGTACCCAGGACGATGTGTACGCGATCCAGAACCTGCCCAGGCGCCAAGGCATCTACCAACCCGACCACCATTTCCCGGAGCCGGCCAACAGCACCTTCTGGCCGAACATGTATCGCGGCGGCACGGTGAAGGAAACCGCCACCCAGTACGGCGCCTACACCACCTTGCGCCTGCGCCTGGCCGAGCCGTTGATGTTTATCGTAGGCAGCCGCGTGAGCTGGTACGAGAACCGTCGCCAGTCCAACAACCTGGCCTGGGGCGAGTGGGCCTTGCAGGATGCCCGCACCCGGGAAACCGGTGAAGTGACGCCGTTTGCCGCACTGATCTACGACCTCAACGAGCACCTGTCGGTGTACGCCAGCTACGCGGATATCTTCCAGCCGCAAAGTTCCTATGCCACGCTCGATGGCGCCGCGCTCAAGCCGAAGATCGGTGACAACTACGAGCTGGGTATCAAGGGCGAATGGTTCGACGGGCGCCTCAACAGCTCCCTGGCGCTGTTCCGCGCCGTCGAGAAAAACGCGGCCGAATCCGACTACATCGCCCAGTGCCCGACCTCCGCCGACGGCTATTGCTACACCGACAGCGGCAAGGTGCGCGCCCAAGGGGTGGAGGCGGAAATCAGCGGTGAAGTGCTCGAGCGCCTGCAGGTATCCGGCGGCTACACCTACACCCAGACCAAGTCCCTGAAGAACATCGATACCGCCCTGGAGGGCGGTACGTCCAACACCTACGTACCTCGACACATGCTGCGCATGTGGGGCGACTACCAGCTCGACGGCGCCCTGTCGAAATGGAGCGTGGGCACCGGCGTCAACGCCCAGAGCAGCAATTACCGCGTGCAGACCATCAAGCTCGAACAGGCCGGTTACGCAACCTGGAGTGCCCGTGTGGCGTACCGTATCGACGACACTTGGACCGTCGCACTCAACGGCAACAATCTATTCGATAAAAGCTACTACAACACTGTCGGAACAGCCTCCTGGGGCAACTTTTATGGCGAACCGCGAAATTTTACGGTGAGTTTGAAAGGCAACTTCTGATCTGGCGAAAGTCCCGCAGGCAGGGCACTTCGTGCGCCCTGCCAACCCCTCTTTGTCCCCCCTTCCTACCGCCTTTGAAAAAAGGTTTTTCCTTTATGCAGGAAAAATCCTGCATTTGTTTCTACACTCAAAAACACACCCAATCACCGCGTACCCGGACAAGGAATGTCAATAAAATGCCGAACAAAATACTGATAAACCTGTCTTCCCTGCCATCTCCGCACCACAGTCAATTAATTGACAGATTGATTAAGGTAACACTCCTGTAGTCACTACCCCCGCAAATTCCCTTCAAATGGATAGCTGCATTTGAATTGATAGTTGCGTATTACCCAGAGTAGCCGTAGTTGGAAGTGCTCTCTAAAGCAGTTCGCTGCTTTATTGAACAAACATCCAAACAATAGCTCTGGCGTGCAATGAGGGATGTTTTATGCGAGAGAAGTCGTCCGTCGACAGCCTGTTTTTAACGCGCGCCGGTTTTGTTGAGTTCTTTGTTGTTTTCGTCAAGTTCATACATGGCCTGAGTGCCATTTTGCCCCCGCTGATCCTGGTGATGTTCATCGACCCGATGGACCCCGAACTGCGCGGGCACTTCCTCGGCCTGCTGGTATTTTTCGCGGTCCTGACGATCATTCTGTTCCAGGCCCTGGGCATCTATTCCGAAGAACTGTTCAGCAACCGACTGCGCCTGAAAACCAAGGTGAAGGCATGGTCGGCGGCGTTTTGCATCCTGTTGTTCATGTACCAGATCCTGCAGTTTTTCCCGCAATTGACCCCGCGTAACCTGGTGGCCTGGTACGTCGCCAGCCTCGGGTTGTTCTGCCTTGAGCGCCTGCTGATGCTGCGCCTGTACCGCAGCCTGATGCGCAAGGGCAAATACCTGCAACGTACGGTGATCCTGGGCTTTACCGACACCGCCATGCACGTCGCCGACCACCTGCAACGCAACGGTGATATCCGCTCCGGCCTGATCGGCTTTATCGACGATCGCACCGAGCGGATCCCCAAGGAATTGAGCAACCTGCCCCTGCTGGGCAACACCCGTGAGCTGGAAAAACTCATCCGCGCCGAGCAGGTCAACCAAGTGATGATCTGCCTGCCCTGGGCCGCCGAGCAGCGCATCCACGGGCTGGTCAATCGCCTGCGGCAGATGTCGGTCAACGTGATGCTGGTGCCCGACATGGCCGCCCTGCGCTACGGCCATAGCCGCATCACCGATGTGGGCGGGATCCTGATGTTCAACACCTCGCAATTGCCGTTGCGTGGCTGGTCGCCGGTGATCAAGCGCCTGGAGGATGTGCTGCTGGCCAGCCTGGCCCTGGTGGCGCTGTCCCCTCTGATGGTCGCGACGGCGATTGCGATCAAGCTCGACTCCAAAGGGCCGATCCTGTTTCGCCAGAACCGCTTTGGCTACAACGACAACGAAATCCGCGTGTTCAAGTTCCGCTCGATGTACACCGACCAGAGCGACTTCACCGCCGAACGCCAGACCACCCGCCAGGACCCGCGCATCACCCGGGTGGGACGCATCATCCGCAAGACCAGCATCGACGAGCTGCCGCAATTGTTCAACGTGCTGCTGGGCAACATGTCCATGGTCGGCCCGCGCCCCCATGCCACGGCGACCAAAGCCGCCGGCATACCCTTCGAAGTGGCGGTGAGCGAGTACAGCTCGCGCCACCGCGTGAAACCGGGGATTACCGGCTGGGCGCAGATCAACGGTTACCGGGGTGAGACCGACACCCTGTTCAAGATCCAGAAACGTGTCGAGTACGACCTGGAGTACATCTCCAAGTGGTCGGTGTGGTTTGACCTGTACATCGTTTTCATGACGGTCCCGGCCGTCCTTTCCACCAAGGAAGTCTATTGATGAAGACCCTCAACGGATTAATTCCCTGCATCGTTTCCGGTGGTTCGGGCACTCGACTGTGGCCGGTGTCGCGGCAGAACATGCCCAAGCCGTTCATGCGCATGCGCGATGGCCAGAGCCTGCTGCAAAAAACCTTCCTGCGCGCGGCCAAACTGCCCGGCGTGGAAAGCGTGCTCACGGTGACCAACCGCGACCTGTTGTTTCGTACCCTCGATGACTACCGCGGAGTGAACAACGCCCGCCTGCCCCTGGACCTGCTGCTGGAACCGTTCGGTCGCAACACGGCGGCGGCCATCGCCGTGGCGGCCCTGCATGTGCAGGAGCATTTCGGCGGCGACGCACAGTTACTGGTGATGCCCGCCGACCACCTGATCCTCAATGAAGTGGCGTTCGCCGAGGCCGTGACCCAGGCCCGCGACCTGGCCGAAGCCGGCTACCTGGTGACGTTCGGCATCCAGCCCGACCACCCGGAAACCGGTTTTGGCTATATCGAGCAAGGCGAGGCGCTGAGCCATGGCTACCGGGTCAAACGCTTCGTCGAGAAACCCGACCTGGCCACCGCCCAGGCCTACCTGGACGGCGGCAAGCACCTGTGGAACGCCGGCATGTTCTGCTTCAAGGCCAGCACCCTGGTGGATGAGCTCGCCACCCATGCACCCGACGTGCTGGAGGCCGCATGCGCCGCGCTGGAGCACAGCCAGAGCCTGCAGAACACAACCTCGCGCCAACGTGAACTGGATGCGGATGCGTTCGGCAGTGCGCCGGATATTTCCATCGACGTGGCCTTGATGGAAAAGTCCCGGCAAGTGGCCGTGGTGCCCTGTGACATTGGCTGGAGCGACATCGGGTCCTGGGAAGCGCTGCGCCAGCTCACCCCCAGCGATGCCCATGGCAACCAGGTCAATGGCGAAGCGATTTTGCACGACGTGCACAACTGCTACATCGACTCGCCCAAGCGCGTGTTGGGCGCCGTGGGGGTGCGCGACCTGATCATCGTCGACACCCCCGACGCGCTGCTGATCGCCGACGCCCACCGCAGCCAGGATGTGCGCCATATCGTCGCCGAGCTCAAGCGCCAGAACCATCCGGCGTACAGCCTGCACCGCACGGTGACCCGGCCGTGGGGCACCTACACCGTGCTGGAGGAAAGCAGCCGTTTCAAGATCAAGCGCATCGTGGTCAAGCCCCTGGCCTCGCTGTCGTTGCAGATGCACCACCACCGCAGCGAACACTGGGTGGTGGTCAGCGGCGCGGCACAGATCACCAATGGCGACCGCGAGTTCCTGATCAACGCCAACGAGTCCACCTACATTCCCGCCGGGCACAAACACCGGCTGACCAACCCCGGCATCATCGACCTGGTGATGATCGAAGTGCAGAGCGGCGAGTACCTGGGCGAAGACGACATCGTGCGCTTCGACGACATCTACGGCCGCGCGCCTGCCGAGGCGAAGAAATGACATGCGTACTTCATTGATCATCCCCACCCGTAACGCCTCCAGCCACCTGGCACGCCTGCTGCCTGCGCTGAAGATGCAAACCCTGCAACCTGACGAGATGCTGGTGGTGGACAGCGCCTCCAGCGATGACACCGTGGCGCGCTTTCGAGCGTTCGGCGCGCGGGTCGAGGTGATCGACGCCCGTGACTTCAACCACGGCGGCACCCGCCGCTGGGCCAGCGAACAGGTGGGTGGCGACGCGCTGATCGTGATGACCCAGGACGCCATCCCGGCAACGCCCGAGACCTTTGCCAACCTGCTCGATGAATTGCAGCAGGACCCGCTCAACGGCGTCGCCTACGGGCGGCAATTGCCCCACCCCGATGCGGGCTTGCTGGGCGCGCAATCGCGGCACTTCAACTACCCGGAACACAGCCGCAGCAAAAGCCTGGCCGATGCACCGGAGCTTGGGATCAAGACCTGCTTCAGCTCCGACTCGTTTTCGGTGTACCGGCGCAGTGTGTTGCAGGCCGTTGGTGGCTTCCCTGCCGACGTGATCGGCAGCGAAGACGCCTTTGTGGCCGCACGCATGCTGCTCGACGGCTACAAGGTGCGCTATGCCGCCACCGCGCTGGTGCATCACTCCCACGATTACAAACTCATGGACGAGTTTCACCGCTACTTCGACATTGGCGTGTTCTACGGCCGCGAGCCGTGGATCAAGCAGGCCTTTGGCGACGCGGGTGGCGAGGGCAAACGCTATGTGCTGGCCGAACTCGCGGCGCTGCGCAAAGCCGGCGCCTTGCACCGCGCGCCCGAGGTGCTGGTGCGCAGTGCGTTCAAACTGCTCGGTTACCGCCTGGGCCATCTTGAACGCCGCCTGCCGCTCGCCCTCAAGCGGCGCATCAGCATGTTTCCCGGTTATTGGAGGTGAGCAGCATGACCCACAGGAAGTCCCCCTTGATGAAGCGAAGCGTGCTCGCCCTGGCCATGCTGGCCCTGGCCGCCTGCAACACCCCGGCGCGTATCGAGCCACCGGACAGCAAGACCGTCGAGGACGGCAAGCGCGCCCTCGACCAACTGGCCCAGCTGCCACCGGCGGTGGAACGCATCCGTATCGGCGACCAGTTGCGCATCGTCCGCGATGCCGGCGAGATGCCGACGCTGTCGGCGTTCAACGTCAGCACCATCTACGAGCTGACGCTGTACACGGTGCAGACCGACGGCAAGATCAACTACCCGTTCCTGGGGCCGATCCAGGTTGCCGGGCGCCAGCCATCGGAGCTGGCCACCCAACTGACCCACGAGCTCGCGGCGACCTACCGCGAACCCCGGGTGACGGTGAACATCAACCAGGCACCGAGCAACTCGGTGATCGTCGGCGGTGCGGTGAATAACCCCACGGCGGTGCAGATCGCCACGGCCAACACCCTGGAGCAGGCGATTGTCGGCGCCGGCGGGGTCAGCCCGGCGGGCAACGCGAGCATGGTCGCGCTGCTGCGCGAAGATGCCCAGGGCGCCTATCGTGCTTACTTCCTGGACTTCAGCCAGCTCCTCAAGACCGGCGCCAACGGACGCAAGCCGGTACGCCTGCAACGCGGCGACGTGGTGTTCGTGCCCAAGTCCAACGTCGGCGAGCGCATCCAGGGCGTGGACACCTACATGAACCAACTGATCCCGTTCACCAAGTCCATCGGGGTCGGCTACAACTACACGCGAACCAGCGGCGGCAGTAATTAAAGGAGCGACATCCCATGATCGAGATCCGTTCTTTTCGTGATCTGCTACGCCTGTTCTTCATCTTCCGCCACGAGTTCAAACTGGCCGCCATTGCGGCACTGGTGATCATTCTGCTGGGGGCTTTCCTGCTGCCGGCCAAGTACGAATCCACGGCGCGCCTGCTGGTCAAGCCGGGGCGTGATTCGACCTTGCCCATCGAGATCAGCAACCGCCAGGCGCTGGTGATGCCCAGCACCCAGCGCGACCCGATTGTCGACGAAGAGCGCCTGCTCACCGGGCGCCCGATTGTGCGGGCGGTGGCCGAGCACTACCTGGAGGTGATCAGTAACGCACCGCCACCGGAAGGCTTCTGGAAGCGCACCAAGTACTACGTCAAGAGTGGCGTAGGTGCGGTGTTCGATGGCATCCGCGTGGTACTGGAAACTGTCGGCGTGGTGGAAAAAACCACGCCGGTGGAACGCCTGGCGGCGGGCCTGGAAAAGAACTTCGAAGTGAGCCACGCGGCCGGCTCCACGGTCATGGACATCAACTTTACCTGGGGCGACCCGGAGATAGCCCAGGCGGTGGTCAAGGATTGGGTCGAGACCTATGTCAACGAACGCACCCAGGCCCTGGGGCGCAAGAGCCTGTACGTCTTCTATGAAGGCCAGGTCGCCACCAGCGCCACCGAGATCCAGAGCTACAAGCAACAGATCCTCACGCACCTGAACCAGATCGGCGCGGCGAGCATCACCGATCGCCTGGAAGACTTGTCCGAGCGCATCAACGTGCTGCGGGGCGAAACGTTCAACACCACGCGCCTGATCGCCTCCTCCGACAGCGCCATACAGAGCACCCGCACCCAGCTCAAGAGCCAGCCCAAGGAAGTCACCACGGTGCGCCAGATCGCACTGAACCCCCAGCAGCAGGACCTGCGCCGCCTGCTGAACCAGAAGCTGCTGGAAAAGGCCGACATGATGCGCACCTACACGGACAACGCGCCGCCGGTCAAAGCCCTGGATGCGTCGATCCGCGCAATGCAGGCCCATGTCGCGAGTGAAAGCAACACCGTGCAAAGCTCGGAAAACCGCGCGCCCAATACCCTGGAAATCCACTTGCAGCGAGTACTGCTGGATGAGTCGAGCAACAACCTCGCGCTGCGTACCCAACTGACTCAACAACAGAAACAACTGGCCAACCTCGAAGCCCAGCGCAAGCAAGCCCTGGAGATCGAACCGGAACTGACACGCCTCGCCCGGGAGCTGGGCGCCGCCGAACGCAACTACGCGTTGTATGTGGACAACCTGGAGAAATCACGCATCGACCGTGAACTGGATAACAGCCAGATCAGCAACATCGCGGTGATCGAAGAGGCCACCCTGAACCCCGGCCGCATCTTCCCCAAAACCCTGGTGATGCTGGTGCTGGCGGTCCCATTCGCCGTCGTCGTCGGCCTGCTGGTGATTTACCTGTGCTACCTGCTCGACCAGCGCATCCACGATGGCGGCCTGGCGGAACGCAAGTTCGGCCTGCCGCTGTGGACCACCTTGCCCGAGCTGGACACCAGCACCGCCCAAAGCACCAACGCGTTCAATGCGAGCATCTACCGGCTGTACGGGTTGCTGCAGTTGGAGCGCATCGCCGAGCAGGGCCTGACCCTGGGGCTGACCTCGGCACGTCACGGCGAAGGGGTGACCTTTGTGGTGGAACAACTGCGTCAGTTGCTGCAGGAAAACGGTATCAACGTGCGTGTGGGCGGCGCCGAACCAGCGGCGCCAGGTGAAGTGGTGCTGCTGGACGCCTCGGCGCTGCTGGATAACCGCGATGCGTTTATCAACCTGCGTCGGGCCGACCTGATCGGGCTGGTGGTGGAAGCGCAGAAGAGCACGGTGCCGGTGGTGGAGCACGCGCTGTCGATCCTCAACACCGCGTTCGGCAAGGTCGACGGCATCATCATCAACCGGCGCAAATTCGAAGTGCCGGCCAAGGTGCTGAAAACCATCGCCAAGTACCGAGGGGCATTCTGATGCGCGTCGCCCTGCTCGCCCCGTTGCCGCCGGAGAAAAATGGCATCGCCGACTACGCGAACCATTTCCGCAGGGCACTGGAACAACTGGAGGTGACGGTGCTGACGCCGTTGGCCGGGGTGGCGGGCAACAGCGATGCGATCAAACAGGCCATCGGTGGGTTCGACTGGCACAGCGTGGACCTGGTCCACGCCGAGCTGGGCGGCGGACGGCTGGGGGAGTTCCTGGCCCTGCGCGAATTGCGCAAGGCCTACCCGGCACTGCCCTTGACCGCCACGGTGCATGATCCGGAACGCATCGTCTGGCGGCGTGAGCGCTTGCCATTCCCGTTGAACCTGCTGGAGCGCTTGCCCAGCCCGATGCCACAGGCCGCAGTGGTGCTGGCCGATCCGCTGACCTTGCGTGAAGAGCGCCAGGTCGCCGCCGGCTTGACCCGCTTGATCACCCTCACCCGCCTGGGCGCCGAGTGCCTGGGCCAACGCATGCAACTGCCGGCGGGGAAAGTCGCGGTGATCAACCATGCCAATCTGGCGATTGCATCGGCGCCGTTACCGCCCCTGGATACGCTGCGCCTGCTGTACTTCGGGTTTATCTACCGGGGTAAAGGCATCGAAGACCTGTTAGAGGCCCTGGCCGGCGTATTCAAGCAGGCCCCCGAATTGCGTGAGCGTGTGCGCCTGACCCTGGTCGGTGGCACCGCCGCCGAAATGGCGTTTGGCGCAGGCGGCAACTACCTGGAGCAGTTGAACCGCCAGATCGCCGAACTCGGCCTGGCGGATGCCATCGACTGGCAGCTGAACCTGCCGGCCGACGAGATTGCCCAGACCATCCAGGCCCACCATGTGATGGTACTGCCCTATCGCGAATCGAAAAAACTCGGCCTGCTCGGGCGCCAACGCGGGACCAGTGGCGCGCTGTCCTGGGCTGCCGCCTGCGGGCGTGGGGCGATTACCTCCGACGCTCGCGCGTTTGCCGAGGAAGTCGCCAGCGGCAACGGTGCCCTCTACCCCGAAGGCGATGTGGATGCCCTCAGCGCGCAACTGCTGCGCCTGGCGCGCACGCCGCTGCTGGCCCGGGACTGGGCCGAACGCGCCGGCGAAATCGGCCGCGAGCGCTTATGGCCGTTGACCGCGCAAAAGTTCAAGGCACTGTTTGAGCAAGCCATCGAGGGCAGCCACCATGGCGCGTAAACGCACCTACGTCGCCACCCTGGTTGTGGTCGCCGCCCTGGGCCTGACCGCGTTTTTGTGGGGGCGCCAGGCCGATGCCGAGAGCCATGTGCTCAAGGGCAACAAAACCGTGGTGTGGAAGGATTTCCTCGGGGTGAACGCGCAGTTCCTGTGGTTCGCCCCTGAGCGCTATCAGAAGCAGATCGACCGTCTCAAGGCGCTGGGCCTGGAGTGGGTACGCCTGGATTTGCATTGGGACCAGCTGGAGCCGGTCGAAGGGCAGTACCAGGTTGCGACGCTGGATCAGTTGGTGGGCAAACTACAGGACAACCAGCTCAAGTCGGTGTTCTACCTGGTCGGGTCGGCGCCGTTCGCCACCACTGCGCCGGTGGGGGCGCCGTATCAGGACCAGTACCCGCCAAAAGATCCTAACGTGTTCGCCAACCGCATGGCGCTGTTGGCCCAGCGCTACCCCAGTGTTGACGCCTGGCAGGTGTGGAACGAACCGAACCTGCTGGGCTTCTGGCGCCCGGTGGCCGACCCGGCCGGCTACGCCGCACTGCTGACCACCACCGCCGGCGCGTTGCGCGCAATGAACCCGAGCAAACCGGTGGTGGCCGCCGGCATGGCATTCTTCAGCGAAATGCCCAACGGCCAGAGCATGTTTGATGCCCTCGGCGCCCTGGGCGTGGCCAGCCTCAATACCGTCGTCTCGTACCACCCCTATACCCAATTGCCCGAAGGCAACGACCCGGCCAACCTGGACTTTATCGCCAGGACCACCGCGCTCAACCAGGCCCTGCGCAACGGCGGCGTGCAGACCCTGTGGAGCACCGAGTGGGGCTGGTCGACCTACACCGGCCCCAAAGACGCCCAGGACATCATCACCCCACAGGCCCAGGCCGATTACGTGGTGCGCCGCCTGGCGCTGATGAGTGCGCTGGATTACGACCGGATCTTCCTGTTTACCCTCAGCGACCTGGACCAGCGCGCCAGTGTGCGGGACCAGTCTTACGGCTTGCTCGACATCGACGCCAACCCCAAGCCGGTCTACACCGCGCTGAAAAATTTCCTCGACGTCAGCGGTCCGACGCTCACCCCCGGCGATCCGCCCAGCGCCGACCAGTTGCCCGACGGCCTGTTCAGCATCGGCTGGACCCGCGCCGACGGGCGCAAGCTATGGTTCTTCTGGGCGGCCGAGGGCGGCAACGCACACCTGCCCAACCTGGCCAGCGCCACCCTGTATGACTCGCTGCGCGGTACGCAAACCCCGGTGAGCGGCACCCACGGGCTGACCGTCAGGGTCAAGCCGAACCTGCAAATTCTGTTATGGGAGTGAGGCCCGCCATGCGCATTTTATGGATCCTGCCCTACTCGCCCTGGCCCGCCACCAGCGGCGGCAAGACCCGCCAGTTCCACCTGCTGCGCAGCCTGGCGGCGCGGGGGCATCGGATCACCTTGCTGCTGCATGACAAGCATCCGGTGTCCCCTGCCGACCGCCAGGTGCTGGAAGCGTTTGTCGAACAGTTGATCATCCTGCCGCGCCGCCCGTTGCGCAGCCTCAAGACCCTGGTGGCGGGGCTGTTTGCCCCCTACCCGCTGCTGGCCAGCGTGAATGGGCTGGCGGGCGAGTTGCAGGACACCTTCAACTGGTTGCTGGGTGAACAGTGGGACGTGGTGCAGATCGAGCACAGCTACAGTTTCCAGCCTTACGAGGATGCGCTGGCGCGTAAATCACAGCCCTTTGTGCTGACCGAACACAATGTGGAATCGGCCCTGGGCGCGGCCACCTACGACCGCTTGCCGCGTTGGTCGCTGCCGTTCATTCGCTACGATCAATGGCGCTATGCCCGCTGGGAACGCCGGGTGATGCGCCAGGCCGCGCAGGTGGTGGCGGTCACTCAAAGCGATGCGCACACCCTGGAGAAAATCGCCGGAAAACCCGTGCCGGTGGTGGTCAATGGCGTGGACTGCGATCACTTCGCCGCCGCCCATCCCGACCCGTCGACACGCCGCGTGCTGTTCCTCGGCAACTATGAATACGCGCCGAACGTGGACGCCATCGAATGGGCCCTGGATGAAATCCTGCCCAAGGTCTGGGCGCGCTGTGCGGATGCGCGCATGAGCGTGTGCGGCTTCGGCATGCCCGGCAGCTGGCGCGAGCGCTGGAAAGACCCGCGTATCGAGTGGCAAGGCTTCGTACCCGACCTGCTGGACCTGCAATCGAGCTGTTCGGTGTTCCTGGCCCCGTTGCGCCACGGCGGCGGCTCCAAGCTCAAGGTGCTCGAAGCCCTGGCCGCCGGCCTGCCGCTGGCCAGCACCGAACAAGGCGTGTCGGGGCTGGACCTGGTGGAAGGCCTCGACTACCTCGGTGGGCAAAGCGCCGACGACCTGGCCGATGCCGTGGTGCGCCTGCTGCAATGCCCTGAAGCCGCCGCGCCCATGGGTGAGGCGGGCCGCGCCTACGTACGCCGCGCCCATGACTGGAGCGTCGCCGCCAGCCAATTGGAGCAGGTGTACGCCACCCTCGTGCCGCTGAGCCAGAGGGAGCCCGCATGCGTATAGGCCTGGATTACCGCACCGTCGGCACCTCGCCGCAATCGGGCATCAGCCGCCAGGTGTATGCACTGGAAAGCGCCCTGCACACCTTGCCGGGCATTGAGCTTGAACGGTTTACCGTGGCGCCACTGGGCGATGAAACGCGCCTGCAGGCCCACTGCCCGGCGTGGGGCTGTGCCAAGACCGCCATGCACCAGCCGCAGAATCGTCTGCGCTTTGAGTCCGGTTTTCTGCCGCGTGCCTTGCGCGAGGAGCGTATCGACCTGTACATCAGCACCTTCAACATGGGCCTGCCGTTGCCGCCCAAGCCGAAGGGTTTGCGCACGGTGGTGCTGCTGCATGACCTGTTCCAGATCACCCTGGACAACTACCATGCCAACCGCTTGAAGGCGCTGATCTACAAGACCAGCGATCGCCTGTCGATTACCTACGCGGTGCACAGCGCCGACCGCGTGTGGACGCCGTCGCAATACAGCGCCGATGAAACCGCACGGCTGTTTCCCAAGGCGGTGGGCAAGATTCGTGTGCTGCCCAATCAGGTCGATGGCTTTGCCGGGCTGGTGGCGGACCTGAGCCGGCATCAATTGCCCGAGCGCTACTGGCTGCTGGTGGGCACCCGCGAGTTGCGCAAGAACGTGCCGTTTTTGGTGGACGCCTGGCAGCAGGCGCGGCGCCAATCCCCTTCGGTGCCGGAGTTGGTGCTGGTGGGCAGTTTGGAACACTTGCCCGAAGCCCAGCGCACATTGCCGGGGATTCGCGCCCTGAGTGGCGTGTCGGACGCCGAGTTGCAGGGGCTGTACCGCCAGGCGTCACGCCTGTGGCAGCCGTCCTATGCCGAAGGCTTTGGCCTGCCGGTGATCGAGGCCCTGAGCGTCGGTACGCCGGTGGCGGTGGCCAGCGGCACTTCGCTGGATGAAATCACCCCGCCGTCGGCCCCGCGGTTTTCGCCCACCGATGGCCCGGCGCTGGTGCAATTGATGCTCAGCCTGGGCGCGCGGCCGGATGAAGACTGCGCCGAGCAACGGCGCCTGTGGGCGCAACGTTTCAACCATCATGCTTATCGCCAACGCCTGGCCGAACTGATCGAGGAACTTCAGTGAGAGTGAACCTGGCAAGCCTCGTCGCGATCCTCTTCGGCCTGCTGTTTGGCGCCCTCGCCCTGTTGCTGTCGCCGGCCAAGGCGTTCCTGGCCGTGGTCGGCCTGGCGGGGGCGGTGACCATTCTGCGCTTTCCGTTGTGGGGGCTGTTGCTGTTCGCCATGATCGCCACGTTCATGCCGTACTCGACTATCAACCTGGGGATCCGCAGCACCGTCAGCGAAGCGATCCTGGCCCTGACCTGGGGCGCGGTGCTGTGGCACAACTTCCTGGCCCGCCTGCCCGATACGCCCAGCCTGACCCGCCGCCCCACCGACCAGATGCTGCTGTGGCTGATGCTGTTCAGCGTGTTCCCGTTTATCGTCGGCCAGGTCACCGTCCACGCCGACAGCAGCGGCGTGGCCAACTGGCTGCGCTGGTTGCTGAGCCTGTCGGCGGTGTTCCTCTGCGCCAGATTGCTGGTGGACCGCAAGCAGCGTGAATCCTTGGTGATCGCCCTGTTGCTGGGCAGCCTGGCGATGCTGGTGCTGTCGATTGCGGTGTTCGTGCGCACGCGCTCCGGGGCCGGCATTGCGCCGATTCTGGCGTTGTTCAACTACGGCAACTTCGACATGTTGAAATTCGGCCTGGAGGCCATGTCTTCGCGCATGGGTTCGCCGTGGATGCACCCGAATGCCATCGGCGGGATCATGGCATTGCTGCTGCCCCTGGCCTTCTGCTTCGGCGTGACCGAACAGGGCTGGAAACGTGCGCTGGGCCTGGGCGTCGCCTGCCTGGGCGCGGCGGCGTTACTGTTGGCCAGCAGCCGTGGCGCGATGGTCAGCCTGGCGTTGGTGCTGGTGTGGATGGCTACGCGCCGCGTGCCCTACACCGGGCGCCTGCTGATGATCGGCGCGGCGCTTACCGTGGCACTGGTAATGGCCTACCCACCGTTGCAGGAACGTCTGGCGACGATTTTCTCGTCGGACAACGCCAGTACCGAAGTGCGGTTCGACGAGTACCGCATGTTCCCGCAGGCGGTGGTGTCTTATCCGTTCGGGATCGGCTTCAAGGTTGACCCGCCGGTACCGGGCACCCACCTGTTGGGGATCTCCAACCTGTGGCTGAACTTCATCTACAAGACCGGCATCGTCGGCATGCTGTTCTTTGTGGCGGTGACCGTGCGCTGGTGGCGTGAGGCGCGTCCGCAAAAAGGCCCGATCCGCCTGACCAAGGACAATGCCCTGTGGCTGGGCACCACCGGCGGGATTCTGTCGGCGCTGGTCAGCGGCCTGTTCGACCACTACTTCAGTTTTGCGGTGGTGATGGTGGCGTTGTTCTGGCTGATGGTGGGCATCAATGTGCTGGAGGCGCGGCGGTTGTTTCCAGCGCGGCTGCCGCAGGTGAAGACCGTGGCCTACCGCAAACACCTGCCTGATGGGGCACGGCCCTGATGCTCGGCTCCGCCGCCTGGCTGACCCTGGCGACCCTGGTGGGCCTGTGCCTGGGATTTGCCCGTGAATGGTTGCTGGTGGCGGCCTGGGGCGCCGGAGAGCGCAGCGATGCCTTCCTGATCGCGCTGTTTTTGCCGGAAGCGCTGCGCATGTCGTTGGCCGGCGGTGTGCTGAGCGCCGCCGCGCTGCCGTTGTACCTGCAACGCAAGCATGGCGAACGCCTGGAGTGGCTGGCGGTGCTGTTCCCGGCGTTGCTGCTGATCGCGCTGGTCATGAGCCTGCTGCTGACGCTGTTGGCACCGTGGCTGGTGCAAGTGCTCGGCCCGGGGTTGGCCGACACCGCCACAGTCTTGGCCAGCAGCAACCTGCAGATCCTCGCCTGGTGTGTGCCGGGCTTGATGTTGCATGGGCTGTTCAGCATTCCCTTGCAGGCCGGTGAACGTTTTGTCCTCGCGGGGCTGGGCTCGTTGCTGTTCAACCTGCCGCCGGTGACGTACCTCGCCCTCGCCGGCACCACCAGCCAACCGCACGCGCTGGCCCTGGCCTGCCTGGCCGGCAGCCTGTTGATGCCGCTGGCGCTGTTGCCGTCGGTGTGGCGCCAAGGCTGGCGGCCATGGCGCTGGCAACTGAGCGTCGCACCCTTGCGGGAGCTGGGCCAGCGCATCGGACCGCTGTTGCTGAGCAATGGCGCCAGCCAGGGGTTGGCGCTGATCGAGCGGCTGGTGGCATCGCTGCTGGGCGAAGGCGCGGTGACCTGGGTCAACCTGGCGCGCAAGCTGATGAACCTGCCGCTGATTGCACTGATGAGTCTCAACCAGGTACTGCTGGGCATGATGAGCCGCCGTCAGGGCGATGAGCGCCTGGCCCTGCTCAAGCGCGGCCTGGAAACCGCCAGCGTGTTGACCCTGCCTGCCGGTGTCGGCCTGGTGGCGGCAGCCCCGAGCCTGGTGGCATTGCTGCTGCCCAGGCAATCGGCGGATTCGCCGTTGCCGCTGCTGCTGGCCTGGTTTGCCGTGCCGTTGGTGTTCGGCGCCTGGAACGCCTTGCTCGCGCGCTATGCCTACGCCGCCGGCGATACGCGCGAGCCGCTGCGCTGCGAGTTGCTCGGCAGCCTGGTCAACGTGGTGTTGCTGGGAGCGCTGCCCTGGGTGTTCGGCCTGGCCGGTATCCCCTTGGCCGCACTGGCCGGCGTGCTCTGCACCGCACTGTTGCTGATGCAGCGCCAGGCCTTGCTCGACGCCGTGCCCTGGGCCCGGCACTGGCTGCTCAGTGCACTGCTGATGGGGCTGGCGGCGCTGATGCTGTTTGGTATTGAGGGCGTGTGGCTGCAACTGGGGCTGAGCACCCTGGCCGGCGCCGTGGTGCTGCTCGGCATGGGGCTGTGGCTCAAGCCGTGGCGCAAGGCATGAATGATCGATCGGGAGCACTCAGGTGAAAAATCGCTGGATTCAAATGGATATCGCCAAGGGCATCGGCATCCTGGTGATCGTGTACGCCCACAGTTGGTTTGTCGCCACGTCGCCGGACTTGATGTACCCGATCCTGGCGTCGTTCGTACTGCCGTTGTTCTTCTTTCTGTCGGGGGTGTTTTTCAAACCTGAACAGCCGTTTGTCGAGATGGCGGTGCGTAAGGCCGACGGCCTGCTCAAGCCGTTTTTCTTCACCATGCTGGTGTATGTGATCGTGCGCGATGTGCTGCGCGGCCAACCGCTGCTGCCGGATATCGGCGGCGTGCTGTACGCCTCGGTGGACACCATCCCGTGGCAGGCGCTGTGGTTTTTGCCGCACTTCTGGGTGGCGATCCTGTTCAGTTGGGCGGTACTGCGGCTGATCCAGCGCCTGCCGCTGGCGGTGAGTTGCGCAGTGATGCTGGTGCCGCTGCTGATCGGCATCTGGATGCTGCCGTGGTTCTGGCAACTGCCGGTGACTCTCGGCGGGCAAATCTGGGTGCTGCCCGGCCTGCCCTTCAGCCTGGATATCACCCTGATCAGCAGCGCGTGTTTCGTCTACGGCTACCTGCTGCGCGGCTGGCTGCGTACCCATGCGGGCTCCCTGCTGACCCTGCTGGTGTCGGTGGCGCTGTTCGCGGCGGTGTTCCTCTACCGGGGCGACACCATGGACCTGGCGCAGCGTCGCTACGACCACTGGCTGTGGACCAGCCTGCTGGCGGTGATTGGGGTGTACCTGTGCTGGGCGTTGGCGCGGGTGCTGATGGCGTCGGCCCTGATCACCCGGGTCATGACCTACATCGGCCAGTCGACCCTGATCCTGCTGATCTTCCATGGGGAGATCCAGCACAAGACATTCGACTTGATGGAGCGTCTGGGGCTGCACGCGTTTGTCGCGGCCTGTATCGGCTTTGTGGTGGCGGTGGTGGTGCCGTTGTTGATCGGGGAAGTGATCAAGCGGGTGGCGTTCCTGCGGTTTTTCTACTTTCCATTTCCGCTGCGCAAGGCTGCCAGATAACGGTAGGAGCGAGCGTGCTCCTACCGGGTATCGGGTTCAGTCATCCAGTTGTTGCGCGGCGGGCTTGCCGGCGTGTTTCGCCGGCTTGGCGCCCTTGGCAGGAGCCGGTGCAACGGGCTCGGGTTCCGGGGCGGCGGCGGTTTCTTTCTCGGCCATCGGCATCTGGTCGATGGCGCTGAAAAACTCTTTCAAGTCGAGGCTATCCGGCGGCACGGTCTTCTCGACTTTCTTCTCGCCATCCTTGCCCACCAGGATCACTTTGGTGCCGCTGCCGGCGCCCAGTTTGAGGGCGCGGATCAGCGCATTGGTCTCAGGCGGCGTGAGCTTCTTGTTGTCCTTGGGGTCCTTGGCGAACTTCTCCCCTTCGGCACCGATGCTGCCGAACTTCACGGTGTAGAACACCATGCTGCGCTCTTCAAAGGACTGCTTGGTGGCAGGCTCGTCCAGTTGTTTCTTGAGGGTCGCCAGTGTGTCGTTGCCGGAATCAAGCTCCACCACCACCAGTGGCCGGGCTTTGCCCAGGTCCTGCTTGAGCGGGTTGATATCATCAGCAGCCAACAGCGGCCCCGTAAAAGCCATCAAGGTAGCCAGGGTCAGCGACCGGATGAGCATGCGCACCTCCTTTGAATTCCATGCAGGGTTCTTGAGTTTCATGTCTGCGACAGTCAAATTCAAGGATGATTCCTACACCGCGTTCAGAAAGCGTAGGCCAGGACGCCCGCTCCGCAAGGACTTGGCGGCGACATGCGGCATTGTTTCCTTTGATTGCACAAACATTACGAGACCTTCCAGCCCGGCCAATGGCGGGCAAAGACAGGTGCCACGATCGGGTCGGCATCCACCTGCGCCAGGGTCTGGGCAAAGCCTGGCGCCAAGGCAGTCAAGGCCTCACGCGCCTCATCCCAGCGCGACACCGCCGCCGCCATGATGCCCAACGCATTCGGTGCGCCGTCGGGCGCGAACAGTTGGCCGGCAAACTGTTCGGCAAACACCACCCAGGCCTGGTGCAGATAGCGGCGCGTGCCCGTGGCCAATTGCGCCAGCACCGCCTCATCGGCGTTGCCCAGCCAGCGTTGCGGGTAGTCGATGATGCCGATCGCCGAATAACAATTGGCCGCGATGTACACCAGGCCGCGGATGATCTGGTCACGGTCGCCGCCCAGCAGATGCGCATCGGGAAACGCCAGGCCCAGGTGGATCAGGATCGCGGCACTTTCCGTCAGCACCTGTCCATCGGGGGTGACCAGGGTGGGCACCTGTTTGAGCGGGTTGATACGGGCAAGCTCGTCGCTGCCCTCGCCGTCGGCCCAGGAGGCGGCGTCCACCCGTCGCCAGGGTACCGCGCAACGGTGCAGGGCGATTTCGATCATGCAGGAGCCGGACTCGTCGATGCCATAGAGTGTGTACATAGCCTTTCCTCCATTGGATGAATCAAGAATTTTAGAACAGGCCCATTTGCCCGCCGACCAGGGTGCTGAAATCGTCACTCACGAACGGCAGGATGGCATCTGCGACCGGTTGCAATTGCCGGGTGACGTAGTGGTCGTAATCAATCGGCGCCTGGCGTACTTCCAGCGGTTCGGGGCCGTTGACGCTGATCACATAGCGGATCCAGCCGCCGCGCTGGTACTGGCGCGGGCGCCCCAGGCGGTCGTTGTATTCATCGGCCAGGCGCGCCGCGCGTACATGGGGCGGCACGTTGCGCTCGTAGTCGTCCAATTGGCGGCGCAGACGCTTGCGGTAGATCAGCAGTTCATCGAACTCGCCGCTCAGGGTCCGGCGCACGTAGTCGCGTATGTAGTCCTGATGGGGCTGGCGGTGGAAGATGCGCTGGTAGAGTTCCTGCTGGAACCGACGGGCCAGGGGCGACCAGTCGCTGCGTACGGTCTCCAGGCCTTTGTAGATCATCTCTTCGCTGCCGTCGGCATGTACCACCAGGCCGGCGTAGCGCTTCTTGCTGCCCTCCTCCGCGCCGCGAATGGTCGGCATCAGGAAGCGGCTGAAGTGGGTTTCGTATTGCAGCTCCAGGGCGCTTTGCAGGCCGAACGCGCTGTGCAGGTGCTCACGCCACCAGGTGTTGACGTGCTTGACCAGCGCCTGGCCGATACGGCTGGCGTCGTCCTGGGAATGCGCGCTGCCGAGCCACACGAAGGTGGAGTCGGTGTCGCCGTAGATCACCTCATACCCCTGGGCTTCAACCAGTTCGCGGGTCTGGCGCATGATCTGGTGGCCGCGCATCGTGATCGAGGAAGCCAGGCGTGTATCGAAAAAGCGGCAACCGCTGGAACCGAGTACGCCGTAGAACGCATTCATGATGATTTTCAGCGCCTGGGACAGCGGCGCGTTGTGCTCACGCTTGGCCTCTTCGCGACCTTCGGAGACACGCGCAACGATGGCCGGCAGGCAGTGCCGGGTACGAGAAAAGCGTGCACCGCGAAAGCCTTCGACGGAGTCGCTGTCGTCGGGGTGCTTGAGGCCTTCGATCAGGCCCACCGGATCAATCAGGAAGCTGCGGATGATCGACGGGTAGAGGCTTTTGTAATCGAGCACCAGCACCGATTCGTAGAGGCCGGGGCGCGAGTCCATGACAAACCCGCCGGGGCTGGCCTGGGGCGGTTTGTCGCCCAGGTTCGGCGCGACGAAGCCCTGGCGGTGCATCAGCGGCATGTACAGGTGGGTAAATGCCGCTACCGAGCCGCCGTTGCGGTCGGCCGGCAACCCGGTGACGCTGGCACGCTCGAGCAGGAACTTGAGCAGCTCGGTCTTCTCGAAAATCCGTGTGACCAGCTCGCAGTCCTTGAGGTTGTAACGCGCCAGGGCGGGCTTGTCCTCGGCGAACATGCGGTTGATTTCGTCCATGCGTTGATACGGTGTGGAGATGTCCTTGCCCTCGCCGAGCAGGGTTTGCGCGACGTTTTCCAGGCTGAAGGATTCGAAGCTCCAGGTGGCCGAACGCAAGGCTTCGATACCGTCGATAATCAGGCGCCCCGCGGCCGCGGCGAAGTAATGGTTGCGACTGCCGTGTTCGCGCCAGGCCATGGGCTCATCGCCGCGACCGAGCATCAGCGGCACGTTGAGGCGCTGGGCATGTTCGTGGAGTACGCGCAGGTCGAACTGCACCACATTCCAGCCGATGATTGCATCGGGGTCATGGGTGGCGAGCCATTGGTTGAGGCATTCGAGCAGTTGGGCGCGGGTGTCGCAGTAGTCGAGCTTGAAATCCACCGCGTCCGTCTTGTTCGGCGGGCCGAGCATGTACACCTGGCGTTCGCCGCAGCCTTCGAGGGCGATGGAATAGAGGTCGCCCTGGGCGGTGGTCTCGATATCCAGGGACACCAGCTTGAGCGGCGGCCGGTAGTCGGGCGCGGGCTTCATCTGCGCATCGCACAGGGCACCGCCGGCATCCGGTGTACCCCCGAACCAGACCGGAGCGGTGATGAAACGCTCCATCATGTAGCGTTCCGGCGGGCGCACATCGGCTTCGTAGACATCGACACCGGCGGCGCGCAGGCGTTTTTCCACGTCCATCAACTGGCGGTGCTGGCGCGTGTATAGGCCCAGGACCGGGCGGTGATGGAAATCGCAGAGTTGCAGCGGGCGCAATTCGATATCGCGTTCGCCTTTGAGCAACCAATCCAGCGGCTTGCGATGGGCCTCGGGAATAAACATCACCGAGGTCTGCACGGGTAGGCGGATAAACCGTGGCCCCTGGTCTGTGGCCAGCCAGAAACTGACCTCCGTGCCCGCCGGGGTGTCGCGCCAATGCCGGGTCAGGACAAAACCCTGCTGTAAATCCACCGTACCGCACCTCTGGAATAGCTTTCAGGCGTTGATTCTACGCGGCATCTGCGCAAACGCGGCAGGTAAACGCGCACGCAGACTGCAATCTGACAAATTTGTTGCACGTCGTTAATAATAATTACTATCATCTGCGCCGGAGTCGTATTCGCGCAGTGAGGAAGCGCAACGCCTGTTGCCCCTCTTCTCACATTGACGGTTCGCCGTCAGGATCGACCATGCCCACCCGTAGCCCATTCGCTGTGCCGTTTTGCCCGACCTTGCTCGCCCTTTGCTGTTCCCTGAGCTTTGCCGCCCATGCTGCAACCCCAGTCAACCCGCAGGATGCGAACAACCGTCAGGACGGCAGCACACTGGAATTGGGTGCCACCACTATCAACGCCGACGGGCCCGGACCGGGTGCCCTTCCCCCCGTGTACAGCGGCGGCCAGGTGGCACGCGGTGGTCAATTGGGAGTGCTGGGCAACCAGGACATCATGGACGTCCCCTTCAGCATGGCCTCCTATACCGAAAAATTGATTCGTGATCAGCAGGCCGAGACCGTCGGCGATGTGCTGCTCAATGACTCGTCGGTGCGCCAGGCGTCGGGGTATGCGAACCAGGCGCAGACCTTCATGATCCGTGGCCTGCCGTTGAACGGCGATGATATTTCCTACAATGGTTTGTACGGCATCCTGCCACGTCAGATCATCTCTACCGACGCGCTGGAGCGTGTGGAAGTGTTCAAGGGGCCCAACGCGTTTATCAACGGCGTGACACCGGGCGGCTCGGGGATCGGCGGCGGCGTGAACCTGCAACCCAAGCGCGCCGATGATGTACCGCTGCGTCGCTTCAGCACGGATATCAGCAACGATGGCCGTGTAGGCGAACACTTGGATATCGGCCAGCGGTTCGGCGAAGACAATCGTTTTGGTGCACGAGTAAACCTGTCCCAACGCGAAGGGGATACTGGTATTGACGATGAAAGCCAGCGTTCCAAACTGTTTGCCCTCGGCCTGGATTACCGCGGCGATGCTTTGCGCGTATCGAGTGATTTTGTCTATCAAAAGCAGCGCATCAACGGCGGGCGCAATTCGGTATTCCTGGGTACCGCCACCCATGTACCGGATGCGCCTTCAGCAGACACGAACTATGCGCCGAGCTGGAGCAGTACCAACCTTGAAGACACCTTGGGGATGCTGCGCGCCGAGTATGACCTGAACGAAAACTGGACGGCTTATGCCGCAGCCGGTGCCAAACACAGCCGTGAAATGGGCCAATATTCATCGGTGACCCTGACCGATAACCTCGGCAATGCCACATCCAGCCGCTCGACCATCGCGCACGAAGAAGACAACTCCAGTCTAATGAGCGGCCTGAACGGCAAATTCCAGACCGGCGCCGTCAGCCATCGACTCAACTTCGGCCTCGCGGGCATTTGGACCCAGGCACGTAACGCCTATGTCTTCAACGGCTCACCGAGTGCGACCAATATCTACGCGCCTGTGACTGGCGCACCACCGACTCTCAACAACCCGCGCAATACCCCAGGTACCGATTTCAGCGACCCGACCATTACCGCCAAGACATTCGTGCGCAGCGTAGCCGTCTCCGACACCCTGGGCTTCTTCGATGACCGCCTATTGGTGACCGTCGGCGCACGTCGCCAGCAGATGGTGGTTCAGGGTTACAACTACATGAGCGGTACACGCACCGCCAACTATGACGAATCGATCACCACGCCGGTCTACGGCATTGTGTTCAAGCCATGGGAACACGTGTCGGTGTACGCCAACCGCATCGAAGGCTTGGCCCAAGGACCGGTTTCCCCGCTCGTGGCAGGCACCCGCACTGTGATTGGCGGCGGGCAGGCCTACGCGCCCGCTCGCTCCAAGCAGATCGAAGCGGGCGTCAAAGTGGACATGGGTACCTATGGCGCTACCTTAGGGGTTTATCGTATCGAGCAGCCTGGAGCAGGTTACTCGGAGGTCGTCGATGCAACCACCGCACGCTACGTTCGTGAAGGCCAGCAGATCAATAAAGGCGTCGAATTGAATGTCTTCGGCGAACCGGTCAGCGGCCTGCGTTTGCTGGGTGGTGTGACCATGATGAAGACCGAACTCAAGGACACACAGAACGGTGCCAACGATGGCAACCGCGCCATTGGTGTACCGTCCTTCCAGCTCAACGCGGGCGTGGACTGGGATGTACCCGCCCTGCAAGGCGTGACCCTCAACGGGCGCATGCTGCGCACCGGTGGCCAGTACGCGGATGCAGCCAACAACTTGAGCCTGCCGGCCTGGAACCGCTTCGATATAGGCGCGCGCTATACGTTCACGCTGGACCAGCGTGATGTAACTCTCGGGGTTACTGTGGAAAACGTCGCTAACGAAAAATACTGGGAATCGGCTCAGGGCGGGTTCCTGAGCCAGGGCGATCCTCGCGTAGCCAAGTTATCCGCGACGGTGGACTTCTAACCGTAAGGCCAGGTCACTCCCCCGTGAACACTGGAAACGACAAGGACGGGCATCCGTTAATGATGCCCGTTATGCGGCTCACGCCCTACGTGCTTTGCTCAAATAGTTTTCGATATTGCCCATCTGATCGTCCCAGCCACGGGAGTTCATCTTGAAGGCCTTTTGCCGACGAGCCTCCGGCACCGCGTTGAAACCGGATTCAACCACCCGCAGCAAAATGCCCGGCGCCCGATCCTCAATGGTGAATTCAACCAGTGTCGGGGTTTCCTTGTCGTAGTCGACGCCCTTTTCTACCGCGAAGGGGTGCCAACAGAAAGAGAACAACGTTTGCGGCAGGATGCGTTCGATTTTGGCTTTCCAGATCACGTGTTCGTAACCTGGGTAGGTAATCGGCGCCTCTATGGTTTCCCCTGCCACAAAGGCTTTGCCCTTGAGGGCGATACCAAACCAATCGCCGAATTGCTCGGCATTGGCGAGCGCTTCCCAGACCTGTTTACGTGAAGCATTCAGCAGAACTTTTCGCTCAATGCGATCTAATACGTGCATAAGTCACCTCCTCCATTGACAGTAGGCGACACCAAATAATGCGCAACCTCAGGTTGTAAGCAATCATGATGACCCCGTCCTTGAACCGGCAATACGTTTATGACTGACCCATTGAATGGAAGTTGCTTCTGCAAAGGTGTCCGCTATCAGGTGGACCAGTTGGACATGCCTATCAGCCACTGCCACTGCGCAAGCTGCCGCAAAATACATGCGGCGCCGTTTGTCGCCACTGCAGGCGTAATGCGCGAACATTTTCGCTGGACGCGGGGAGAGGAGCTGTTGGCGTCCGTTGAATCTTCGCCGGGCAAGCTCAGGCATTTCTGCTCGCGCTGTGGCTCACATCTGATAGCAGAACGTGGGCATCAGCCCCATGTGATCGTGCGGGTGGCGACGCTGGACGATGATCCGGGCGTCAGGCCCACCTCGCACATCTGGACGGCCCATGATGTGCCCTGGCTTGCCCATGAAGGCATAGAGCAATGGGACGAGTGGAAGGCATGATTTAAACGCGGGGGTCACCTGGCGCTTTTGCCGGCGTCGCATATTGCGGCTTCAGGTGACCGTCCTGGTCGAGTAGCCAGGCATCCATGATTTGCCGCACCACCGGACCCGCGACGCGACCACCGGCCTCACCGTTTTCGATCATCACCGAAATCACGATCTTCGGATGTTCGGCCGGAGCGAAGCCAACGAACAACGCGTTGTCACGGTGGCGTTCCAGTGTCTTCTCGCGGTTGTAACGCTCGCCTTGCTTGATCGCAACCACTTGCGCGGTACCGCTCTTGCCGGCAATGCGATATTGCGCCCCTTGTGCGGCGGCCCGGGCGATACCTCGTGGGTCATGCATCACCAACTGCATACCGTGATTGACCTGCTCCCAATCACGCGGATCCTTGAGGACGACGTTGGGCATGGGGTTCTGGTCCACCGGCGGCTCGCCATTGATCGTCTTGGCCAGGTGCGGGCGATTCCACACGCCTTTGTTGGCGATCAACGCCGTGGCCTGGGCCAATTGCAGCGGAGTGACTTGCATGTAACCCTGGCCAATGCCGAGGATCACGGTTTCACCTGGGAACCAGGGTTGGCGCCGTGTGGCGCGCTTCCATGCCTGGGATGGCATCAAGCCGGCGGACTCTTCGAACATGTCCAGGGAGACTTTCTGACCCAGGCCGAACTCGGCCAAGTAGTCATGCAGGCGGTCAATGCCGAGCTTGTGAGCCAGGTCGTAAAAGTAAGTGTCGTTGGAACGCATGATGGCAGCGTCCATGTCTACCCAGCCGTCACCACTGTGGTTCCAGTTGCGGTATTTGTGGTCAAAGTCGGGGAGCTGGTAGTAACCGGGGTCGAATACACGGGTCTGTGGGGTGACGACACCGCTGTCGAGACCAGCGATGGCCACTTCCGGCTTGATGGTCGAGCCTGGCGCATAGAGCCCCCGGAGGACACGGTTGAAGAGCGGCCGGTCAATGGAGTCGTGCAGGGCGGCATATTCCTTGAAACTGATGCCGGTGACGAACAGGTTCGGGTCAAAACTCGGCTTGCTGACCATGGCCAGCACTTCACCGGTTTGCGGATCGAGGGCAACCACCGAGCCACGGCGATCACCCAGGGCCTCTTCCGCAGCCTCCTGGAGCTTCACATCGAGGCTCAGGACGATATTTTTGCCAGGGATCGGGTCGGTGTGCTTGAGCACACGGAGTACGCGGCCCTGGGCATTGGTCTCAACCTCTTCGTAGCCGACATGACCATGCAGTTCGGACTCGTAGAAACGCTCGATACCGGTTTTGCCGATGGACTGCGTGCCACGGTACTCCACCGAGTCGAGGGCTTTGGATTCTTTCTCATTGATCCGCCCCACATAACCGATGGAGTGGGCAAAGTGCGCGCCCAGCGGGTAGTGACGGACGAATTGCGGCTCTACATCTACTCCTGGCAGGCGGAACTCATTTACCGCCAGCAATGCAATTTGCTCTTCGGTCAACTCGTAAAACAACGTCACGGGGACGAATGGGTGGCGTGCCTGCTTCAGAGCCTTGTCGAACAGTGCTCGGTCTTCGACAGGCAGGTGCAGCAAGTTGACGATGGCGTCGAGCTCGCCCTTGAGGTCAGTGGTGCGCTCGCGGGTGATGGTCAGGTTGTAGCTGGGTCGATTATCAGCCAGCACCACGCCATTACGGTCATAGATAAGGCCGCGCGTCGGAGTGATGGGCAGCACATGGACGCGGTTGTTTTCAGAAATCGTGGAGTGGTAGTCGAACTGTACGACTTGAAGGAAATACATACGCCCCACCAGGGCACACGTAATGCCTATCACCAACAACGCACAAGCGAGCAGGCGCTTGTTGACCAGGCGGTTTTCTTTTTCGTGATCTTTAATCGGTATCGGTTCAGGCATTTCTACAGCATCTCGTTGAAGAAGGTCGACGCCGCATCCTGCGATGAAAGATCAGTCCTTGGGAAATGTGCTGCACCATACCAAAAATGCAGAAACACTTTGCATTGAATTCCCCAACGGCACTCTGAAGTGAGTTCCCTCTCGACGGGTACGGTGATACGGCAGCTGCCCTTGAAGATAATCAACAGCTCATCCGCCTAGGCGTACCCACTTTCCGACCGCCCAAAACAAAACCCCATCTGCTTTCGCAAATGGGGTTTCGGAATTTAATCTTGACGATGACCTACTCTCACATGGGGAAACCCCACACTACCATCGGCGATGCATCGTTTCACTGCTGAGTTCGGGATGGGATCAGGTGGTTCCAATGCTCTATGGTCGTCAAGAAATTCGGGTACTGAGTCGTGGCCGGCTGGCCTCGCTTCAGCAAATTGGGTATGTGACAGCTGTCGGTGTTTTGTGAAATCTCGAACTTTCGGTTCATTGCGTCTTCACACACCGCAATCTGATGCTCTTTCGAGTAGTCAAATTGCTTGGGTGTTATATGGTCAAGCCTCACGGGCAATTAGTATTGGTTAGCTCAACGCCTCACAGCGCTTACACACCCAACCTATCAACGTCGTAGTCTTCGACGGCCCTTCAGGGGACTCAAGGTCCCAGTGAGATCTCATCTTGAGGCTAGTTTCCCGCTTAGATGCTTTCAGCGGTTATCTATTCCGAACATAGCTACCCGGCAATGCCACTGGCGTGACAACCGGAACACCAGAGGTTCGTCCACTCCGGTCCTCTCGTACTAGGAGCAGCCCCTCTCAAATCTCAAACGTCCACGGCAGATAGGGACCGAACTGTCTCACGACGTTCTAAACCCAGCTCGCGTACCACTTTAAATGGCGAACAGCCATACCCTTGGGACCGGCTTCAGCCCCAGGATGTGATGAGCCGACATCGAGGTGCCAAACACCGCCGTCGATATGAACTCTTGGGCGGTATCAGCCTGTTATCCCCGGAGTACCTTTTATCCGTTGAGCGATGGCCCTTCCATACAGAACCACCGGATCACTAAGACCTACTTTCGTACCTGCTCGACGTGTCTGTCTCGCAGTCAAGCGCGCTTTTGCCTTTATACTCTACGACCGATTTCCGACCGGTCTGAGCGCACCTTCGTACTCCTCCGTTACTCTTTAGGAGGAGACCGCCCCAGTCAAACTACCCACCATACACTGTCCTCGATCCGGATAACGGACCTGAGTTAGAACCTCAAAGTTGCCAGGGTGGTATTTCAAGGTTGGCTCCACGCAGACTGGCGTCCACGCTTCAAAGCCTCCCACCTATCCTACACAAGCAAATTCAAAGTCCAGTGCAAAGCTATAGTAAAGGTTCACGGGGTCTTTCCGTCTAGCCGCGGATACACTGCATCTTCACAGCGATTTCAATTTCACTGAGTCTCGGGTGGAGACAGCGCCGCCATCGTTACGCCATTCGTGCAGGTCGGAACTTACCCGACAAGGAATTTCGCTACCTTAGGACCGTTATAGTTACGGCCGCCGTTTACCGGGGCTTCGATCAAGAGCTTCGCGTTAGCTAACCCCATCAATTAACCTTCCGGCACCGGGCAGGCGTCACACCCTATACGTCCACTTTCGTGTTTGCAGAGTGCTGTGTTTTTAATAAACAGTCGCAGCGGCCTGGTATCTTCGACCGGCATGGGCTTACGGAGCAAGTCCTTCACCCTCACCGGCGCACCTTCTCCCGAAGTTACGGTGCCATTTTGCCTAGTTCCTTCACCCGAGTTCTCTCAAGCGCCTTGGTATTCTCTACCCAACCACCTGTGTCGGTTTGGGGTACGGTTCCTGGTTACCTGAAGCTTAGAAGCTTTTCTTGGAAGCATGGCATCAACCACTTCGTTACCTAAAAGGTAACTCGTCATCAGCTCTCGGCCTTAGAATCCCGGATTTACCTAAGATTCCAGCCTACCACCTTAAACTTGGACAACCAACGCCAAGCTGGCCTAGCCTTCTCCGTCCCTCCATCGCAATAACCAGAAGTACAGGAATATTAACCTGTTTTCCATCGACTACGCTTTTCAGCCTCGCCTTAGGGACCGACTAACCCTGCGTCGATTAACGTTGCGCAGGAAACCTTGGTCTTTCGGCGTGGGTGTTTTTCACACCCATTATCGTTACTCATGTCAGCATTCGCACTTCTGATACCTCCAGCAAGCTTCTCAACTCACCTTCACAGGCTTACAGAACGCTCCTCTACCGCATCACTTACGTGATACCCGTAGCTTCGGTGTATGGTTTGAGCCCCGTTACATCTTCCGCGCAGGCCGACTCGACTAGTGAGCTATTACGCTTTCTTTAAAGGGTGGCTGCTTCTAAGCCAACCTCCTAGCTGTCTAAGCCTTCCCACATCGTTTCCCACTTAACCATAACTTTGGGACCTTAGCTGACGGTCTGGGTTGTTTCCCTTTTCACGACGGACGTTAGCACCCGCCGTGTGTCTCCCATGCTCGGCACTTGTAGGTATTCGGAGTTTGCATCGGTTTGGTAAGTCGGGATGACCCCCTAGCCGAAACAGTGCTCTACCCCCTACAGTGATACATGAGGCGCTACCTAAATAGCTTTCGAGGAGAACCAGCTATCTCCGAGCTTGATTAGCCTTTCACTCCGATCCACAGGTCATCCGCTAACTTTTCAACGGTAGTCGGTTCGGTCCTCCAGTTAGTGTTACCCAACCTTCAACCTGCCCATGGATAGATCGCCCGGTTTCGGGTCTATTCCCAGCGACTAGACGCCCTATTAAGACTCGCTTTCGCTACGCCTCCCCTATTCGGTTAAGCTCGCCACTGAAAATAAGTCGCTGACCCATTATACAAAAGGTACGCAGTCACCCAACAAAGTGGGCTCCCACTGCTTGTACGCATACGGTTTCAGGATCTATTTCACTCCCCTCTCCGGGGTTCTTTTCGCCTTTCCCTCACGGTACTAGTTCACTATCGGTCAGTCAGTAGTATTTAGCCTTGGAGGATGGTCCCCCCATATTCAGACAAAGTTTCTCGTGCTCCGTCCTACTCGATTTCATGACTAAGAGATTTTCGCGTACAGGGCTATCACCCACTATGGCCGCACTTTCCAGAGCGTTCCGCTAATCTCAAAGCCACTTAAGGGCTAGTCCCCGTTCGCTCGCCACTACTAAGGGAATCTCGGTTGATTTCTTTTCCTCAGGGTACTTAGATGTTTCAGTTCCCCTGGTTCGCCTCTTGCACCTATGTATTCAGTACAAGATAACCATCTTATGATGGCTGGGTTCCCCCATTCAGACATCTCCGGATCAAAGTCTGTTTGCCGACTCCCCGAAGCTTTTCGCAGGCTACCACGTCTTTCATCGCCTCTGACTGCCAAGGCATCCACCGTATGCGCTTCTTCACTTGACCATATAACCCCAAGCAATCTGGTTATACTGTGAAGACGACATTCGCCGAAAATTCGATCATACTCAATTAAGAGCCACTCACAAATTTTACCTTAGCCTGATCCGTTACCAGTGAAAGTAACGTTCAGTCTATCTTTCTATCACATACCCAAATTTTTAAAGAACGATCTAATCAAAGATAGAAATCAACATTCACCATCATACTGATGGAATGCTCATTTCTAAGCTTTCATAACGTAGAAGCAGTAGTGGTGGAGCCAAACGGGATCGAACCGTTGACCTCCTGCGTGCAAGGCAGGCGCTCTCCCAGCTGAGCTATGGCCCCGTATTTCTACAGGCGTTTCCCACACAAAATTGGTGGGTCTGGGCAGATTCGAACTGCCGACCTCACCCTTATCAGGGGTGCGCTCTAACCAACTGAGCTACAGACCCAATTTCGGGCTGCTTCTTTATCGTCTTCTTCAATGAATCAAGCAATTCGTGTGGGAACTTATGGAGCAGCTGATGTCGTCGATTAAGGAGGTGATCCAGCCGCAGGTTCCCCTACGGCTACCTTGTTACGACTTCACCCCAGTCATGAATCACACCGTGGTAACCGTCCTCCCGAAGGTTAGACTAGCTACTTCTGGTGCAACCCACTCCCATGGTGTGACGGGCGGTGTGTACAAGGCCCGGGAACGTATTCACCGCGACATTCTGATTCGCGATTACTAGCGATTCCGACTTCACGCAGTCGAGTTGCAGACTGCGATCCGGACTACGATCGGTTTTCTGGGATTAGCTCCACCTCGCGGCTTGGCAACCCTCTGTACCGACCATTGTAGCACGTGTGTAGCCCAGGCCGTAAGGGCCATGATGACTTGACGTCATCCCCACCTTCCTCCGGTTTGTCACCGGCAGTCTCCTTAGAGTGCCCACCATTACGTGCTGGTAACTAAGGACAAGGGTTGCGCTCGTTACGGGACTTAACCCAACATCTCACGACACGAGCTGACGACAGCCATGCAGCACCTGTCTCAATGTTCCCGAAGGCACCCATCCATCTCTGGAAAGTTCATTGGATGTCAAGGCCTGGTAAGGTTCTTCGCGTTGCTTCGAATTAAACCACATGCTCCACCGCTTGTGCGGGCCCCCGTCAATTCATTTGAGTTTTAACCTTGCGGCCGTACTCCCCAGGCGGTCAACTTAATGCGTTAGCTGCGCCACTAAGAGCTCAAGGCTCCCAACGGCTAGTTGACATCGTTTACGGCGTGGACTACCAGGGTATCTAATCCTGTTTGCTCCCCACGCTTTCGCACCTCAGTGTCAGTATCAGTCCAGGTGGTCGCCTTCGCCACTGGTGTTCCTTCCTATATCTACGCATTTCACCGCTACACAGGAAATTCCACCACCCTCTACCATACTCTAGTCAGTCAGTTTTGAATGCAGTTCCCAGGTTGAGCCCGGGGATTTCACATCCAACTTAACAAACCACCTACGCGCGCTTTACGCCCAGTAATTCCGATTAACGCTTGCACCCTCTGTATTACCGCGGCTGCTGGCACAGAGTTAGCCGGTGCTTATTCTGTCGGTAACGTCAAAACCATCACGTATTAGGTAATGGCCCTTCCTCCCAACTTAAAGTGCTTTACAATCCGAAGACCTTCTTCACACACGCGGCATGGCTGGATCAGGCTTTCGCCCATTGTCCAATATTCCCCACTGCTGCCTCCCGTAGGAGTCTGGACCGTGTCTCAGTTCCAGTGTGACTGATCATCCTCTCAGACCAGTTACGGATCGTCGCCTTGGTGAGCCATTACCCCACCAACTAGCTAATCCGACCTAGGCTCATCTGATAGCGCAAGGCCCGAAGGTCCCCTGCTTTCTCCCGTAGGACGTATGCGGTATTAGCGTCCGTTTCCGAACGTTATCCCCCACTACCAGGCAGATTCCTAGGCATTACTCACCCGTCCGCCGCTCTCAAGAGAAGCAAGCTTCTCTCTACCGCTCGACTTGCATGTGTTAGGCCTGCCGCCAGCGTTCAATCTGAGCCATGATCAAACTCTTCAGTTCAAACATCTTTGGGTTTTTAAGAAACCCTAAACTTGGCTCAGCAATCGTTGGTTACATCTTTGATTTCTCGTGGAGTAACTTGTGATGCTGATAATCTTGTTGACTATCAGTCTGACTCCACAAGCACCCACACGAATTGCTTGATTCAGTTGTTAAAGAGCGGTTGGTTAAGAGCTTTCGTCTCAACCGAGGCGCGCATTCTACAGCAGCCTCATTTGCTGTCAAGTGATTATTTTCAGAAGCTTTCGAAGATTTCTTCAACAACTTCAACCACTTGCGCTTCCGATCTCTCGTCAGCGGGAGGCGAATTCTACAGCGTTACACGCTGCTGTCAACACCTCTTTTTCTCCGCTTTCGACCGAGAAGATCGAATCGTTAATAGCGTCAAACAACACGACCCTACCAACTCCTTCTGGGCTTCGATGAACTGAAGCAATCCGCTGCTTTATTCTGCATAACTCATTGTTTATCAAGGAGTTTTACGTTTCGACTGCGCCGGAAGTGGGGCGAATTATAGACTTCCAGGATCTGCCGTCAACACTTAATTTGGTTTTTCTATCAAAGTGCCTGCCAACCTTCAAATCCCTCTATATAGAGAAGGTCTCGCTGTCGAATTGAGCAATATATTGCTCAAAGCCGAACGATTAAGCATCATAGCAGCCCCTGATTCTCGAATATGACCTCGGACGAACGCCCCAATGACCACCTCCCCCCGCAGCTTGGCCTCGGCATTGTTTCCTGTCGGCCTGCTGTTGATCGCCATGGCCTCCATCCAGTCCGGAGCCTCACTGGCCAAGAGCATGTTCCCGATTGTCGGCGCCCAGGGCACCACAACCCTGCGCCTGATCTTCGCCAGCGTAATCATGTTGCTCATCCTGCGACCATGGCGCGCCAGGCTGACCGCAAAATCCCTGCGCACCGTGGTCGTTTACGGCATGGCCTTGGGCGGCATGAATTTTCTCTTCTATATGTCCTTGCGCAGCGTTCCCTTGGGCATTGCCGTAGCCCTGGAATTCACCGGACCGCTCGCCGTCGCGATCTACGCGTCGCGCCGAGCGGTAGACTTCCTGTGGATAGCACTCGCGATCATCGGCCTGCTCCTGTTGATTCCCATGGGGGAAGCCAGCAGCGGAATCGACCTGGTCGGCGCGACCTATGCTTTGGGGGCGGGGGCTTGCTGGGCACTCTACATTCTGTTCGGTCAGAAAGCAGGCAACGACAACGGCGTCCAGACCGCCGCCCTCGGCGTAATGATCGCTGCCCTGTTTGTGGCGCCCATCGGTATCGTCCATGCCGGCACCGCATTACTGACCCCGGCATTGATTCCAGTCGCCATCGGTGTCGCGATCCTGTCCACGGCACTTCCCTACACCCTGGAGATGGTAGCGCTGACACGCCTCCCCGCCCGCACATTCGGAACACTGATGAGCATTGAGCCTGCTTTCGGTGCACTCTCAGGACTTTTCTTCCTGCAGGAGCACCTATCCCTACCGCAATGGCTGGCCATAAGTTGCATTATCATGGCCTCGGTAGGCGCGACACTGACGATGCGCAATGACTCCAAGCCACTGGTTCCGGCGGATTGAATCATCTTTGAAAGTTGCTCTGGTATTTGCCGCGTATTTAGGCCATGTTTAAACTGCAAACGAATGTCATTCATGGAGTTTTTCGACAAGGACAGCACGAACGCTACACTCGAGAGCGAGTAGAGCCGGCTTCAAGCATTATGAAGTGGCTATTAAGGATAGGAATGAAGCGAATTTTGATACTGTTAATGGTCGTGGCTATTGCTGGCTGCGCCGCGACTACCAAGACAGAAGTAAAACGCGGCAAAAAAGGGCTGCATATCAACTGTTCCGGCCTGTCTTCTTCCTGGGACCAGTGCTACACCAGTGCAACCAACTCTTGTGGCGCCAAAGGCTACCGGGTTATCGCCAAGTCCGGTGACAATTCCGAGGAACCAGGGGACTATCCCTTCGGCCTAAACCCTGCCGGCTATACCAGCCGCAGCATGATCGTCATCTGCAAGTGATCTCCTCCGAGCAGTCACCAGCGACTGCTCATACACATGCCTGATATAACGCCGTCCCTTCGCGGCGCTGCAACTGAATTATTGCAGCTCCTGATTTTTGCACCCGGTCAAATAGCCGTCGTACGCACCTGCAACCACGCCAACGCAGCACCGCTGAGCAGCGGGCTCAGGCGTTCACGCACCTCGGCGTGGTACGCATTGAACCATTCGCGCTCATCCGCGGTGAGCAGCGACGGCTCCAGGCAACGGGTGTCGATCGGGCACAAGGTCAGGGTTTCAAACGAGAGAAACTCACCAAACTCGGTCTTGCCTGCCTCGCGGTTCAATACCAGGTTCTCGATACGCACGCCCCAACGTCCAGGGCGGTAGGTGCCCGGCTCGATGGAGGTGATCATCCCTGGCTGCATCGCGGTTTGCGGCGCAGTGGCGGCCTGGTAGGCAATCACTTGTGGGCCTTCATGCACATTGAGGAAATAACCTACGCCGTGCCCGGTACCGTGGCCGTAGTCCACGCCTTCAGCCCAGATCGGCGCGCGGGCAATGGAATCCAGCAGCGGCGACAAAATCCCCTTGGGGAAATGCGCACGTGACAGTGCAATCACGCCCTTCAGCACACGGGTGCAGTCACGTTTCTGTTCGTCGCTCGGCGTACCGATAGGCACCATCCGCGTGATATCCGTGGTGCCACCCAAATACTGGCCACCCGAGTCGATCAGCAGCAAGCCATCGCCTTCGATCACCGCATGCTCTTCTTCGGTGGCGTGGTAATGCGGCATGGCCCCATTGGCATTGAACGCTGCGATGGTATTGAAACTCAGCGACACATAATCGGGGCGACGGGTGCGCGCAGCCGTCAGGTGTTCATCGATGGTCAATTCAGTGATGCGTTCACGTCCGAGTGCACTGTCCAGCCAGGCGAAGAATTCGCACAGCGCCGCGCCGTCCTGTTCCATGGCGCGGCGGATGTGCTCCGCGTCCGCCAGGCTTTTGCGGGATTTGGCCAGCGTGGTCGGGTTCAGCCCTTCGATCAGCTTGACGCCGGCATTCAGTTTTTCCAGCAGACCGGCAGTAACGCGGGCCGGGTCAACCTGCATGCTGGCGCCCGATGGCACCGCATGCAGTGCATCCGCCACGTCGCTGTAGTCGCGCAACGTCACACCATCCTGCGCAAGCACCGCGCGCAGGTCCGCGTCGACTTTACTCAGCGCCACAAACAACGTGGCCTGTTGTTGATTGATCAACGCAAACGACACAAACACCGGATTAAACGAAACATCGCCGCCACGCAGGTTGAACAGCCAGGCGATGTCATCCAGGGTGGCGATGAAGTGCCAGTCGGCGCCCTTCTCCTTCAAACTGGCGCGCAGCGCAGCAAGTTTATCGCCACGGCTCACGGTCGCTTGCGGTGGCAGATGCTGATAGATCGGCTGGCTCGGCAGGCTCGGACGGTCTTTCCAAACCACATCGAGTACGTCGATATCAGTCCGCAGGCGCGCGCCGCGCTCTGCCAGCCTCGCGCCCAAGGTGCGCGACGACGCGACAGCCATCACCGCACCGTCCACCGCCACCACACCGCCTTCCGGCGTCTGCTCAGCCAGCCACTCCAGCGGCCCGGGTTGGCCCGGTTGCAGCTTGACCAATTCAATGCCACTGCCCTTGAGCTCCTTGGTCGCCTGTTCCCAGTAACGGCTGTCGGCCCAGACACCGGCGAAATCCGCAGTGACAATCAGCGTGCCTACCGAACCATGGAACCCCGACAACCATTGGCGCCCCTGCCAGTAACCCGGCAGGTATTCGGACAAATGCGGATCAGCCGACGGCACCAGCAGGGCGTGAATGCCCTCGCGGCGCATCAGTTCGCGGGTGTGCGCCAGGCGCTGGGGAACCGTTCCATGGGTCAAGGGCTGCGTACTCATTGTGTCTCCTGCTAACCACTAATAATTGTTATGTGAAAATCAGACGGCCCAGAACGCCGGTGCACTGGCCAGTGCGGCCTTGATCAATTGCACGGCCTGGTCGATGTCCTGCTCGGTGGTAAACCGGCCCAGGCTCAAACGTATGGTGCGGCCGGCAGAACGTGCGTCAAGGCCCAACGCAAGCAGCACGTGGGAAGGCGCGTTGCTGGCGGAGTTGCATGCCGAGGTCGCCGAAAAGGCGATGCCCGCGCTCAACGCAGCAGCGTCGAATTCACCTTCGCTGAACGTAAGGCTGAGGGTGTGAGGAATGCGCTGCGCAGGGCTGCCATTGAGGCGCACGCCACCGAGCGTATCCAACTGCTCCAGCAGGCGCTGACGCAAGGTCATAATGACAGCCTTCTCCTGCGCAAAAGACGCCGCCGCCAGAGCGAACGCCGCGCCCATGCCCGCAATCTGATGGGTAGCCAGGGTACCGGAGCGCAAGCCCCCCTCGTGGCCGCCACCATGAATCTGTGCCGACACTTTCTGTTGCGCCCGAGGGCCGACATACAGCGCGCCAATCCCCTTGGGGCCATACAGCTTGTGCGCGGAAAACGACATCAAATCCACCGGCCACTGCGCCAGGTCGATCGCCACCTTGCCCGCGCCCTGCGCCGCGTCGACATGCAACAACGCGCCATGCTCACGCACACGTGCGCCGATGGCGGGGATGTCATTGAGGGTGCCCAGTTCGTTATTCACCAGCATCAGCGATACCAGAAAGGTATCTTCACGCAATGCTTCGCTGACGGCCTCGGCGCTGATCAATCCGTCGGCGTCCGGCACCAGGTAAGTCACGGCCACACCGGCTTCCTGAAGCTGTCGCGCGGTGTCCAGCGTGGCCTTGTGTTCAATCTGGCTGGTGATGATATGCCCGCCCGCCACGCCACGCGCCTGGGCAACGCCCTTGATCGCGAGGTTATTGGACTCAGTAGCGCCGGAGGTCCAGACGATCTGTTCAGGCTCTGCGCCGACCAGTTCGGCCACCTGGCGACGCGCCTGTTCAACCGTTTGCCGGGCCGCCTGGCCGAACGCATGGGAACTGGACGCGGGGTTACCGAAATTGGCATTGAAGCCCAGACACTCGACCATCACCTGGATGACGCGTTCGTCCACCGGGGTGGTAGCGGCGTAGTCGAAATACAGCGGACGTTTATTCATGACAGTCAAGACTCGCAGAGCAGGTTCCCGAGAGCAGCGTCTCAGGGGCATCGGCCGGAACAGAGGTCGTCAGGTTTACCGGATCGAATGCCATTAAAGAAGGACAACTTTAAGTAAATGTGCGTAGGAACGCTCCTGAAATTCAGCTTAACAGGCTGAAGTCGTGCCATGGCAAACAAAAAGCCCGAGGTTCCTTCAAGGGAAGCCTCGGGCTTTTTGCTGCGCAGTGCCAATTCAACTGGGACGACCATGCAAAACCACGTTGCGCTCGGCGTTCATTTCGCCCTGGCGATCAAATCCGAACGGCTTCTGTGGCTGGCCGGTCAGTGCGGCGCGCTGCTGTTGATATTCATCAAACGACAAGCCACGACGGCTCAGCGCTTCCAGGGCCAGTTGCTTGCTCTCTTCGGCCGTGTAGGGACGCAATTCCGGCGATGGATGGTTCGCACACCCGGCGAGTACGGCGCTGACAATCACTAAGCAAACAGCAAGAAATCGGTTCATGGAGGTAGCCCTGGAAAGAAGGTTTCGAGTCAATGAACACAGGCTACTCCCGACCTCACAGAGGGAAAAATCACCGTCCGTGATAGTCGCTATCAACCGCCAACGCCCCCTCGATAGCCACCCCCTTATATTTCCTTATGATCTATAAATATGGAAATACGTTCATTTACGGAATAAATGCAACGTTCTATAAAGGACTTGCACCGCAACTGCACTGTTCGCCACGCAACTGTTTGCCAGGCAACAGCCATTCAACAAATCACCAGTCAGACAACAGCAGCATTTTTCAGCAGTGAACCTGCAACCCACGCCAATCAAGGCCTGCCCCCGTTGGTACAGCTCTTGCTCAACAGGTTGCACTCCACCTGCTATGAACCACTGTTGATAAAGGAACTGTTCATGACCCGTCCCCTGAATGTCGTTGCCCTCTCCGGCGGAACCTGGCGCCCGTCCCGGACCCTCGTGCTGACCCAAGCCGTACTGGCTGAATTGGCGACCTTGCTGCCGATCCAGACCACCCTGATCGAGCTGGGCGACATTGCCCGGCCACTCGGTGGTGCGCTGTCACGGGATGAGTTGCCCGCCGAGGTTGAAGCCCAACTGGTGGCCATCGAACAGGCCGACCTGCTGATCGTCGCCGCACCGGTCTATCGCGGTTCCTACCCTGGCCTGCTCAAGCATCTGTTTGACCTGGTTGGCCTCAACGCCCTGATCGACACACCGGTATTACTCGCAGCCACCGGCGGCAGCGAGCGCCACGCGCTGGTTCTCGATCACCAACTGCGGCCGCTGTTCAGCTTCTTCCAGGCCCTGACCCTGCCGATCGGGGTGTACGCCACCGAGGCCGACTTCACCGATTACCAAATAACCAGTGAGCCCTTGAAGGGCCGTATACGCCTTGCGGCAGAACGCGCAGCGCCGTTGTTTGCAGCGCACTCCCCCTCTCTGCTGAAAATCGCTTAAGGATTGGTCATGGATGTTTTCTGGTTTCTGCCAACACATGGCGACGGTCATTACCTGGGCACCACCCAAGGTGCACGGCCGGTCACCCTCAATTATCTGAAGCAAGTCGCGCAGGCGGCTGACAGCCTGGGTTACCACGGCGTGTTGATTCCTACCGGCCGCTCGTGCGAAGACTCCTGGGTCATCGCCTCGGCACTGGTGCCGCTGACCGAGCGCCTGCGTTACCTGGTGGCGATTCGCCCGGGCATCATCTCGCCGACCGTTTCTGCGCGCATGGCGGCGACCCTGGATCGCCTGTCCAACGGTCGCTTGCTGATCAATGTGGTCACCGGCGGTGATCCCGACGAGAACCGCGGCGACGGCAGCTTCCTCGACCACAGCGAACGCTACGAAGTCTCCGACGAATTCCTGCAAATTTGGCGCCGCGTATTGCAGGGCGAATCAGTGGACTTCGAAGGCAAACACCTGCGCGTACAGAACGCCAAGGCGCTTTACCCACCGGTGCAAAAGCCTTATCCACCGTTGTATTTCGGCGGTTCCTCGGATGCCGCCCACGACCTCGCCGCCGAACAGGTGGATGTGTACCTGACCTGGGGCGAACCGCCCGCCGCCGTCGCCGAAAAACTCGCGGATGTGCGTGAACGCGCTGCCCGCCACGGGCGTACGGTGAAGTTCGGCATTCGTCTGCACGTGATCGTGCGCGAGACCGAAGAGGACGCGTGGAAAGCCGCCGACAAGCTGATCGAGCACATCAGCGACGAAACCATTGCCGCCGCACAAAAATCCTTCTCGCGCTTCGACTCCGAAGGCCAGCGCCGCATGGCCGCCCTGCATGACGGGCGCCGCGACAACCTGGAAATCGCCCCCAACCTATGGGCCGGTGTCGGCCTGGTACGCGGCGGTGCCGGTACCGCGCTGGTGGGCAACCCCCGGCAAGTGGCCGAACGCATCAAGGAATACGCCGACCTGGGCATCGAAAGCTTCATCTTCTCCGGCTACCCGCACCTGGAAGAAGCCTATCGCTTTGCCGAGCTGGTGTTCCCGCTGCTGCCGGAACCCTATGCCAGCCTGGCCGGACGCGGCATCACCAACCTCACTGGCCCGTTCGGCGAAATGATTGCCAACGATGTTCTGCCAGCCAAGGCCTGATCGGCGCAGCGGCGGGAGCGGCATTGGTCGTTCCCGCTTATAAAGAGGAAACCCCGTGACAGCCAAACCCCACAGCGTCCTGCCATCACCGTTGCAGACCGCCAGACTGCTGGCCGCCGAATTCGCCCTCACCGCCGTCGAACGCGACGAGCGCGGTGGCACCCCCAAGACCGAACGTGACGCCCTGCGCCAAAGCGGCCTGCTGGCCCTGAGCATTCCCACCCAATATGGCGGCCTCGGCGCCCGCTGGAGTGACACCCTGGCCATCGTGCGCGAGTTCGCCAAGGTCGACAGCTCCATTGCCCACGTCTTCGGCTTCCACCACCTGATGCTGGCCACCGTGCGCCTGTTCTCGCGGCCGGACCAATGGCAACCCTGGTTCGAACAGACCGCGCGCAAAAACTGGTTCTGGGGCAACGCCCTCAACCCATTGGACACACGCACCGTGGTCAAGGACTTCGGCGGCTGGCGCGAGTTCTCCGGCAAGAAGAGCTTCTGCTCCGGCGCCAGCGACTCGGAAATGCTGATTGCCTCGGCGGTGGATGAAAGCGCCGGCGGCAAGCTGCTGATCGCCGCCATCCCCAGCGGGCGCAGTGGCATCACCCTGCACAACGACTGGAACAATATCGGCCAGCGCCAGACCGACAGCGGCAGCGCCAGCTTCGAACGGGTGCGCGTCGAGGAGTCGGAATTGCTGCTCGACCCGGGCCCGCTGAGCACGCCTTTTGCCTGCCTGCGCCCGCTGATCGCCCAGTTGACCTTCACCCATATGTTCCTCGGCATCGCCGAAGGTGCCTTCGAAGAAGCGCGCAACTACACGCTCACCGAGACCCGTTCCTGGCACAAGTCCTCAACCGAAGACGTGCGCCAGGACCCTTACGTACTGCATCACTACGGCGAATTCTGGGTGGCCCTGGAGGGTGTGCGCCTGTTGGTGGAACGCGCTGCCGAGCTGCTCGACCAGGCATGGGCAAAAGGCCCCAACCTCAGCGAAAACGAACGCGGTCAACTGGCGATTGCCATTGCGACCGCCAAGGTCGCCGCCACCCGCCAAGGCCTGGACCTGTGCAGCCGCCTGTTTGAAGTCACCGGCGCGCGCTCCACCCACGCATCCCTGCGCCTGGATCGTCATTGGCGCAACCTGCGCACGCAAACCCTGCACGACCCGGTGGATTACAAGCTCCACGAACTGGGGGACTGGGCGTTGAACCAATCCCTGCCGATTCCGACGTTCTACTCATAAAAAGAGGTGCCCATGCAGCTTCTAACCTTACCGCCCTCGCCCGCCCTCGCGACGTCGATCCGCGCCACGGCCCAGGTCTTCGAAGACCCGAAATCCAAGGCGCTGCTCGACCACATCCAGCAAGTGGCACCCAGCGAAGCCAGCGTGCTGATCATCGGCGAGACCGGCACCGGTAAAGAGCTGGTGGCGCGCCACATCCACAACCTCAGCGCGCGGCGCAACCGGCCGTTCGTGGCGGTGAACTGCGGGGCGTTCTCCGAATCCCTGGTGGAAGCCGAGTTGTTCGGCCATGAAAAAGGCGCGTTTACCGGCGCCCTCAGCGCCAAGGCCGGCTGGTTCGAAGAGGCCGATGGTGGCACCTTGTTCCTCGATGAAATCGGCGATTTGCCGATGCCCATCCAGGTCAAGCTGCTGCGCGTCCTACAGGAGCGCGAAGTGGTGCGCCTGGGCTCGCGCAAGAGCATTCCGATCGATGTGCGGGTACTGGCTGCGACCAACGTGCAACTGGAAAAGGCCATCAACGCCGGACATTTCCGCGAAGACCTCTACTACCGCCTCGACGTCGTCAGCCTCGAGCTCAGCCCGCTGCGCGAGCGCCCCGGCGATATCCTGCCGCTGACCCGGCATTTTATCGAAGCCTACAGCCAGCGCCTGGGCTACGGCCCGATCACCATCAGCCGCGAGGCCGAACACAAGCTGAAGAGCTACAGCTGGCCGGGCAACATCCGCGAATTGGAAAACGTGATTCACCACACCCTGCTGATCTGCCGTAACGGCGTGATCGAACGCGACGACCTGCGCCTGTCGAACATGCGCATCGAGCGCCAGGACGACAGCCAGCACGGCACCGACAACAGCGCCGAAGCCTTGCTGGAGCGCGCGTTTCAAAAGCTCTTCGAAGAACAGGCCGGTGCCCTGCACGAAAAGGTTGAAGACGCGCTATTGCGCGCCGCCTACCGCTTCAGCCATTACAACCAGGTGCACACCGCCAACTTGCTGGGCCTGAGCCGCAACGTCACGCGCACGCGCCTGATCAAGATCGGCGAGTTGGCGGTGAACAAGCGTCGCCCTGGAGAAAACGTGCAGGGCGAGCGCATGCTGCACCTATCCATTTAGGCGACAGTGCAACGCGTTGTCATGGCTGCGTTCGAAACTGCGCAGTACCTGGAACGAACCAAAGGTCACGGCCGTGGCCTGATGGGCGCGAATCAGCGTCCAGAAATCTTCCTCGCCGTGCTCAAAGCATTGGAACGCCGCTTCGCCGTCCTCGCGGGAGCGCCATTGCAGGTAATTGAGCACCCGCCGCCCGTCTTCGCTGACCTGCACGCTCGCATTGATAAAGCCGCCATGGCCCTGTGCCAGGCGTTCACTTTGGGTGGACAAGGCCGCCACCAGCGCCACTTGTTGCTGGGGCTCGATGTGAAACTCGATCAGTTGAGTGAAACTGCGATTCTTCTCTGATACCGGCATGAACACTCTCCTTTCTCTGTAGGCAGAATCTTGTGATTCGATACCACGCAGGGTAAAACCTCTAGTTAAGTCAAGGTCAAGCGCTTAATTGGAGTATTCATGGTTACCAAAGAGCTCACCGTCGGCCAACTGGCAGCCCGTAGCGGTGTAGCTGTTACGGCCCTGCACTTCTACGAAACCAAGGGGCTGATCAAGAGTCATCGCAATGCCGGCAATCAACGACGCTATCCACGGGATGTACTGCGCCGGGTGGTGGTGATCAAGATCGCCCAACGCCTGGGAATTCCACTGGCAACGATTGGCGAGGCGTTGCAGACGTTGCCGGAAGGGCGCACGCCCAACGCTCAGGATTGGGAGCGGTTGTCCGCGCTGTGGCGGGAAGACCTCGACGAGCGCATCCATAAGCTGATGCTGCTGCGGGACAAACTCACCGGTTGTATTGGGTGTGGATGCTTGTCGCTGGACGCGTGCCCGTTGCGCAACCCGGATGACCAGCTCGGTGGGCGCGGGCCGGGGGCGCAATTGCTGGAGCCCGGCTGAACGCCCCCTTGTCGGGGCCCTCGGAGCCCTTGATGGGCATGGCCTATAGTGAAGAGGCCGCGCCTCCACAACCACAATCAAGGAGAACGAAATGAGCGTTAAACCCATTCCCGAGGGTTATCACAGTGTCACGCCCTATATGGGCATCGACAAAGCCTCAGAGGCTATCGAGTTTTACAAAAAGGCCTTCGGCGCCACCCAAATCATGCGCCTGGACATGCCCGATGGCAGGGTCGGCCATGCCGAGCTGCGCATTGGTGACTCGGCGATCATGCTGGGCACGCCCTGCGATCAGATGTCCCTGAGCAATCCGGCTGAAAGCACCAGTGTCGCCTTGCATCTGTACGTGAACGACGTAGACGCACAGTTCAAACAAGCCGTCGCAGCGGGCGCCAGCGTGGTGTCCGAACCGGAGGACCGATTCTATGGCGACCGTTCGGGCAGCGTGAAGGATCCATACGGTCACCTTTGGTACCTCGCCACCCGCAAGGAAGACCTCAGCGAAGAACAGATCCGTCAGCGCGCCATGGAAATGTTCAAGCAAGGCTGAGCATCGGGGCCGGTTCGCCGGCTCCTACCCCACTTCATGAATACCCCCACGCCGTAAAAACCCGCTGGATATGAACCTGAAACATTTTCTTTCATATCCACCTTGGGGATTTCTCATTCTCATCCGTCTTAACTTAGATACAGCCTGTCGCGTCAGCAAAAGCTACGACTGGCCTTTTCCGGGCCTCCCTCGCCCTCTCCTGATCAAGACCCTCTTTCACATGTCGAAGAAGTCACGCTCAAAACTCTGGTTTCTCGTCCATAGCTGGCTGGCCTTGCCCATCTGGTTCTTTGTACTGATTGTCTGCGTCACCGGCACCCTGGCGGTGGTCAGCCAGGAAATCGTGTGGCTGGCCAATCCGGACATCCGTGCGAGCAAGCCGTCGGATGATGCCGAGCCGCTGAGCTACGACCAGGTGATCAGCGCCATCAAGCGGGCCGAACCCCAGGTCATCGTGCAGTCTCTCAGTCGTCCGGATGAATCGCACTTTGCCCTGAGTGTCGACCTCAGCTACCCGGACGGGCGCTCGGTAGAGGTCTACGTCAATCCGTACACCGGGGCGATCCAAGGCATCAGCCCGTCGTTCAACTTCCGTCAGTTCACCCGCGCCCTGCACGGCTGGTGGCTGGTGCCGTTTACCAATGGCTTCAGCTGGGGCTGGTACCTGGTGTCGCTGCTCGGCTTGCCGTTGCTGGCCTCACTGGTCACCGGCCTGGTGGTGTACAAGCGCTTCTGGAAAGGCTTTTTCAAGCCGACCCTGCGTATCCGCCACGGTGCGCGGATTTTCTGGGGCGACTTCCACCGCCTGAGCGGTATCTGGTCGATCTGGTTTATTGCGGTGATTTCCATCACTGGCACTTGGTTCCTGATCCAGGCAATCCTGGGTGACAACCAGATCTCCATCTCCAGCGAGCCCATCGTCCCGGTGATCGCCCGCGAAAAAGTCCCAACCTCAGCCCCCGGCGTGCCTGCGCCGATGATTCCGGTGGATGAGGCGATCGCGATCGCCACCCAACGTATCCCGGGGCTGGAGGCGAGTTTCGTGAGCCTGCCGCTCAATGCCTACAGCCACCTGCAAATCGGCGGGCGGGGCTGGTACCCGCTGATGTTCCAGACCGCTCAGATCAACCCGTATGACGGTGAAATCGCCTCGTCGCACCTGCTGTCCGACCGCACCAAGCTGGAGTTCGTCACCGAGTCCATGCGCCCCCTGCACACCGGCGACTTCGGTGGCCTCTGGATCAAGCTGATCTGGGCGTTCTTCGGCCTGGTGCTGAGCATGATGGTCTTGAGCGGCCTGTTGATCTGGACCAAGCGCACGGCCCTGGCCACCCTCAACGCTCTCAAGCGCGAAGCCAAGACACAACGTGCGCCGGCACCCACTCCGGCCATGCAGGCTGAAACCTCGGAGGCCAACCCATGAGCAAGTCCGCCAACGCTACCCCGCCTTCACCGTTGCGGGCCTTCTGGCTGAAATGGCGTTTCCACATCAATGTCCTGCTGTTGCTGGTACCGCTGGGTTTCATGCCCAAGTACTTCGCCGATGCCGCGCTGTTTCGCGGCGACACCGGCATCGGCGAGCGGGTGGCCGGCGACGTACAGGTCGGACCCTGGAGCCTCACGCTGGCCGAATTCCGCAACGAAGGCCCACGCCCCGACCCGGCCGGCCCGATGAAGTTCTTCAACGCCGCCCTCTGCGCCACCTGCGCCGACCAGGTCAAGGCCACCTACCTGCGCATCGGCAAGCCGCGCAGCCTGCGCGCCGCCGGGGTGATCTTCTTCGGCACCCCGTACCGCATGGGTGCCGGCCTGCCCGTGCCGGAACGTACCCCCGTCGATGCCGAACTGTGGGTCACCATGGAAGGCTGGGACGGCACTATGCACCAGGGTTCCATCCCGCTGAGCCAGGCCTCGCCTGCCACCATTGCCTGGCTGAACAAGCAAGGAGTCAAACCATGACGTTCAAGCGCCTGTCCCGCGCCGCGCTGTTGCTGTGCGCCGCTTTCAGTACCACCGTCCTTGCCCACAACCCGATGTGCGAATGCAAGGAAATCCCCGGCGAGCAGATCCAGTGCAAAGGCGGTTTCTCCGACGGCAGCGGTGCCCCCGGCGTGACACTGGATGTGATCGGCTATGACGAAACCATCCTGGTGCCCGGCAAGCTCGGCCAGGACTCCACCCTGACCTTCAAGAAGCCGTCCGCCGAGTTCTACGTGCTGTTTGATGCAGGCCCCGGTCACGTGGTGGAAATCGACCAAGCGGATATCCAGCCTCAATGAGTACGACACAGGTTGTTCGCCCCGCCGGTGCCGGCCACGAAACCCTCTACGTCCTGCTGCTGTGCCTGATCATCCTCGCGGTGGCGGGAACCGTGGTGGCGCTGCACGGTGAAACCCAAGCAGTCGCGGCGCTGCCCCGCCATCAACTGGATGCCCGTCGCGACCTGAGCGCCGCCGAACAAGGCATCTACGCCGACCTGCGGGTCACGCTGGATGAAATCCACTTGCTGCAGCAGGAGCAAAGCGCCCTGCCCACCCCCGAGCAACTGGCCGAAGAAGGCTTCGCGCCGTTTGCCCAGGACGCCAGTTCGGTCAGCCGCGGCGACCATCGCTGGCAGTTGTTGGCGAATTCGGCCTACTTGGGACTGAGCCAGACCCCGACCACCAGCGGTTCACTGCTGATGCGCGTACAGGGCAGCGAGCCGGATATCTGGCTCAACCGCAGCACACACCTGGCCGCCCCCTCCGACCTCACTGACCAGGCGCTGATCGCAGCCGGCTGGCAGCAGGTGGTCGCGCAATTCGATGCCGGCGTCACCCGCCAGCACCGTCACTGAACGAGAAGACCGATTGCCCATGTCTATTTCATCGCCCTTGTTGCGCGTGTTTCTGGTTGGCCTGTTCAGCCTGATACTCGCTCCCCTCGCGAATGCCGAAGCGGCCAAACGCCTGCGTATCGGCATCACCCTGCACCCTTATTACAGCTACGTGGCCAATATCGTCGGCGACAAGGCCGACGTCGTGCCGCTGATCCCGGCCGGCTTCAATCCCCACGCCTACGAGCCACGTGCCGAAGACATCAAGCGCATCGGCACCCTGGATGTGATCGTGCTCAACGGCGTCGGCCATGACGATTTCGCCGACCGCATGATCGCCACCAGCGAGCGCCCGGACATCCCGGTGATCGAAGCCAACGCCAACGTGCCGCTGCTGGCGGCCACCGGCAACGCCGCGCGCGGTGCCGGCAAGGTGGTCAACCCGCACACCTTCCTGTCGATCAGTGCGTCGATTGCCCAGGTCAACAACATCGCCCGCGAACTGGGCAAGCTCGACCCGGACAACGCCAAGACCTACACCCAGAACGCCCGCGCCTACGGCAAACGCCTGCGGCAGATGCGTGCCGATGCCCTGGCCAAGTTGACCGGCGCCCTCAACCCGGACCTGCGTGTCGCCACCGTGCACGCGGCCTACGATTACCTGCTGCGCGAGTTCGGCCTGGAAGTCACGGCCGTGGTCGAGCCGGCCCACGGGATCGAGCCGAGCCCCAGCCAGCTGAAGAAGACCATCGACGAACTGCGCGCCCTGGACGTCACGGTGATCTTCTCGGAGATGGATTTCCCGTCCACTTACGTCGACACCATCCAGCGTGAATCCGGGGTCAAGCTGTACCCGCTGTCGCATATTTCCTACGGCGAATACAGCGCTGAAAAATACGAAGTGGAAATGACCGGCAACCTCAACACCGTGGTACGGGCGATTCAGGAGTCGGGGGCATGACCGCAGCGCAGCAACTTAAGGTCGCGAGCGTCGGCCCGACCCTCGACTTCGACCAGGTGTCCCTCACCCTGGGCCGCACCGTCATCCTCGACGGCGTGAGCTTCCAGGTGCAGCCGGGCAGCATCCATGCGCTGGTGGGGCCGAATGGCGGCGGAAAAAGCTCGCTGATCAAGACCCTGCTGGGGCAAACACCGCACCAGGGGCAACTGAGCCTGCAGTGGCCGGGCACGCCCGGCACCATCGGTTATGTGCCCCAGGCGCTGGAGTTCGACCGGGGCCTGCCGATGACGGTCGACGATTTCATGGCCGCCATGTGCCAACGGCGCCCGGCGTTCCTGGGTTTGTCCAAACATTACGCCGCCGCGATTGGCGAGGCGCTGGAACGGGTCGGCATGCAGGACAAGCGCAAGCGGCGCATGGGCGCGCTGTCCGGCGGTGAGCGCCAGCGGGTGTTGTTGGCCCAGGGACTGATCCCGGCGCCGCAGTTGCTGGTACTGGATGAACCGATGTCGGCCCTCGATGAAGCGGGTATCCAGGTGTTCGAACGCCTGCTCAATGACTGGCGCCTGGCCGGGATCACCGTGCTGTGGATCGAGCACGACCTGGAAGCCGTGGGCCGCCTGGCCGACCGCGTCACCGGCCTGAACCGCCGCCTGCTGTTCGACGCCACGCCGAAAGAGGCGCTGACCCCGGAGCGCCTGCTGACCCTGTTCTCTACCCACCCTCGGAGCCCGGCGCCATGAGTTATGAAGCGTTTCGCCTGATGGTCCAGGGCTGGGCCTCATCCGGTTACCTGCCGGAGGCACTGGCCTATGGTTTTGTGGTCAACGCCCTGCTCGCCGGTCTGCTGATCGGCCCGGTACTGGGCGGGCTGGGCACGCTGGTGGTGGTCAAGCGCTTTGCGTTTTTCTCCGAAGCGGTCGGCCATGCCGCACTGACCGGCGTGGCCGTGGGCATCCTGCTGGGTGAGCCCTACACCGGGCCCTATGGCAGCCTGTTCGGTTACTGCCTGTTGTTCGGCATCCTGCTCAACTACCTGCGCAACCGTACGGGCCTGGCGCCGGATACCTTGATCGGCGTGTTCCTGTCGGTGTCCCTGGCATTGGGCGCCAGCCTGCTGCTGATCCTGGCGGGCAAGATCAACGTGCACATCCTCGAAAACGTGCTGTTCGGTTCGGTGCTCACGGTCAACGGCAACGACCTGCTGGTACTGGCGATTGTCGGCGCCCTGGTGATGGCCCTGGCGCTGCCGCTGTACAACCGCATCATGCTCGCCAGCTTCAACCCGCAATTGGCGGCAGTGCGTGGTGTGGCGGTGAAGACCCTGGACTACCTGTTCGTGATCCTGGTGACGCTGATCACCGTGGCGGCAGTCAAGGTCATCGGCGCCATCCTGGTGGGCGCGCTGCTGGTGATTCCGGCGGCGGCGGCACGCTTGCTGAGCCAATCGCTCAAAGGCTTCTTCTGGATCTCGGTGGTGATCGCCACCGTCAGCACCCTGTGCGGGATCCTGTTGCCGATCATCTTCGACCTGCCCATCCCCTCCGGTGCCGCGATCATCCTGATGGCCGGTATCGCTTTCGCCCTTGCCGCCGTCGCGCGGGGCACCGTGCCCAGCCTTAAAGGGAACCTTGGATAATGCGCTCCGTTCTTCAACCTCTGGCCCTGGCCATCGCTTGCCTGATCACCACGCCGCTGATGGCGGCCGACGTGGGCAAACCTGCTGCTCACGCGGCCAAACCGGTGAAAGTCCTGGCCTCGCTGCCGATCACCTATGGCCTGGCGCAGGTGCTGCTCAAGGGCACCGATGTGCAGCTCGAGCGCGCGGCGCCGGCCAACCTGCCGGGCTCGCGGCAGGTGTCGTACTTCACCGGCCGTGGCGCGCCGGCACTGAACACCCTGGCCCAGGACGCCGACGCCGCCATTGGCGTGCGCTCGCTGTGGGCCGATGACCCGCTCTACCCCGTGGCACGGCGCAGCAATATCCGCATCGTCGAAATCGATGCGGCACGCCCGGTGGATGGCGGCCTGCCGGGCATCGCCGTGCAACCTGGCGTCGCCGATGGCTTGAACAGCCAGCCGTGGCAATCGAGCAACAACCTGGGGCGCATGGCCGATGTCCTGGCCGCCGACCTGAGCCGCCTGGCACCGGGCGCCAAGGCGAAGATCGACGCCAACCTGGCCGCCCTCAAGCAACGCCTGCTCAAGCTCAGCGCCGACAGCGAGGCGCGACTGGCCAAGGCGGACAACCTGAGTGTGGTCAGTTTGAGCGATCACTTTGCCTATCTGATCAGCAGTTTGAATCTGGAACTGCTCAGTACCGATGCCCGGCCCGACGCCGATTGGACACCTGAGGCGTTACAGAAGCTCAGTGCCGAGCTGAAGGACAACGACGTGGCCGTGGTGCTGCATCATCGCCAGCCAAGTGATGCAGTGAAAGCCGCCATCACGGCAGGCGGTTCAACGCTGCTGGTATTGAACGTAGACGGCGCGGACCCGGTATCGGAGCTGGAGAGCAATGTGGACCAGGTGATCAAGGCACTCACGCCGGATAGCTGAGTGACAGAGCCTTGGTGGGTTAAACCACATCCACGCCGACATGAATCGCATCATGCCGCCAGAATTCCAGGTCGCAGTCGATCAAGCGCTGGTGCTGGTCATAATTGACCCGGGCGATCCGCAAGCCCGGGCTGCCCACCGACACGCGCAATGCCGCCGCCGCTTCCACCGGCAATGAGGTCGGCACGATCTCGAAGCGCACCCGCCCGTAGTGCAAGTCGTACTTGCGCGCATACAACTCGGTCATCGACTGATTCAGGTCGCACTCGAGAATCCCCGGGAAATACTGCGGGTTCAGGTAGTGCTCCACATACAACACCAGCCGCCCGTCAATCCGCCGCCCCCGGCAGATCTGGATCACGCTGGACAACGCCGGCAGCTGCAACCACGCACACACCGCGGCCGAGGCCGGCTGCAGCCGCGCACTGATCACTTCGGTGGATGCCACCCGCCCCTGGTCGTTGACCATCGCGTGAAAGTGGCTGCGCTGCATCAGGTTGTAGGCCAGCCGAGGCGGCGAGACAAACCAGCCACGACGCTCCTCGCGATAAATCTGCCCTTGGGCCTCCAGTTGTAACAAGGCTTCCCGCACCGTAATTCGAGTGGTACCAAACAACTCGCTGAGCTTGCGCTCGGCGGGCAGCTTGCTTGCAGGCGCCAACAGGCCGTGGTCGATCTGCTCTTGCAGCGCCAGGCCGATGGATGTCACCGCCTTGATTGCCTCATCACGCATCAACGTTACCTATCTGGACTAGACCAGCACTGTTCAGGTGCACAAACCGCTGCATAAATGGGCTTGCACGACTGCTTGCCAGCCTAGGCACTCCTGATGACCGACAGATGACAGTCCCTGCCGCGTCCCTGCACCACACCCTGCAATACATCGGCCAAGTCCAGTCTCTGCGGGCACTTGAGCATGGTCTACGCTAAGTCTGCGCCGAGCGACATCAAGGCTATGAAAACGACATCGACATGAAACTGTCATCCATCGCGTCTAGATTGGCTCAGGTATTGCTCTGACCTAGACCAACAACACCGTAGAAAACACCGCCGCGTTGAAAACGCCCAAAGGAGCTTCGGATGAAACAGCTTTTCCTGGCATCACTGTTAGGCTCGACCATTGCCATGTGCACCGCCGCCATGGCCGCTGATACCGATCTAAAAACCTTGGAAGCCGCCGCGAAAGCGGAAGGTGCCGTCAACAGCGTCGGCATGCCCGATGACTGGGCCAACTGGAAAGGCACCTGGGAAGACCTGGCCAAGACCTACGGCCTCAAGCACATCGACACCGACATGAGTTCGGCCCAGGAAATCGCCAAGTTCAAGGCCGAAAAAGACAACGCCAGCGCCGACATCGGCGACGTAGGCGCCGCCTTCGGCCCGATCGCGGTGAAGCAGGAAGTCACCCAGCCGTATAAACCGTCGACCTGGGCTTCGGTGCCGGATTGGGCAAAAGACAAGGACGGTCACTGGGCCCTGGCCTACACCGGCACCATCGCGTTTATCGTCAACAAGAAGCTGCTGCACGGTTCCGAAGTCCCTACCAGTTGGGCTGACCTGCAAACCGGCAAATACAAAGTTTCGGTGGGTGACGTGAGCACTGCGGCCCAGGCCTCCAACGCCGTACTCGCCGCTGCTATCGCCAATAAAGGCGATGAAAAGAACATCGCCCCCGGCCTGCAATTCTTCACCAAGATCGCCCAGCAAGGTCGCCTCGGCCTGTCCAACCCGACCATCGCCACCATGGAAAAAGGTGAAGTCGAAGTGGGGATCGTCTGGGACTTCAACGGCCTGAGCTACAAAGCCAAGATGGCCAACCCGGATGACTACGTGGTGCTGATCCCATCGGACGGCTCGGTGAAATCCGGCTACACCACCATCATCAACAAATACGCCAAGCACCCGAACGCCGCCAAGCTGACCCGCGAATACATCTTCAGCGACGCCGGCCAACTCAACCTGGCCCGTGGCAACGCACGTCCGATCCGTGCCGAAACCGACCTGAAGCTGCCGGCCGACATCGCCAAGAACCTGATCCCGGGCGAGCAGTACACCAAGGCCAACCCGCAGCCGATCAAGGATGCCGATGCCTGGGAAGCGACTTCCAAGAAGCTGCCGCAACTGTGGAACGAGCAGGTCATCGTAGAGATGAAGTAAGGGTTTATCCCACATTGGAGCTCCAGTGGAGATCCAATGTGGGAGGGGGCTTGCCCCCGATGACGGTGGATCAGCTAACAAATTCGTTGAATGACACACCGCTATCGGGGGCAAGCCCCCTCCCACATTTTTGACCCCGTTCCTCCAGAGGAATTGAGCCAAGTCAATCATTGCGGAGCGTCGCCCCCCATGAAACACCCCGTCATCCTTGTCGTGCTCGACGGCCTGAACTTCGAGGTTGCAAGGCACTCCATGGGGCACTTGCAGGCCTATGTCGGCGCAGGACGCGCAGCCCTCTACAAGCTGGAATGTGAACTGCCCGCCCTGTCCCGCCCGCTGTACGAATGCATCCTCACCGGCGTGCCACCGATCCACAGCGGTATCGTCCACAACAATGTCTCGCGCCTGTCCAACCAACGCAGCATTTTCCATTACGCCACCGACGCCGGCCTCACCACGGCGGCGGCGGCTTACCATTGGGTCAGCGAGTTGTATAACCGCACGCCCTTTCTCGCCGCCCGTGATCGCCATACCGACGACAAGGCACTGGCGATCCAGCACGGGCATTTCTACTGGAATGACCACTACCCGGATTCCCACCTGTTTGCCGACGCCGAAAGCCTGCGGCTCAAGCACGCGCCGGACTTCATGGTGGTGCACCCGATGAACATCGACGACGCCGGCCACAAGCACGGCCTCGACACGCCGCAGTACCGCAACAGCGCACGCTCGGCCGACATCATCCTGGCCGACTACCTGCAAGCCTGGCTCGATGCCGGTTACCAGGTGCTGGTGACCGCCGACCACGGCATGAACAACGACCGCTCCCACAACGGCCTGCTGCCGGAAGAACGGGAAGTGCCGCTGTTCGTGCTCGGCGATGCCTTCAGCCTGGACACCCACGCCGCACCGAAACAGACCGAGCTGTGCGGCACGGTCTGCGAACTGCTGGGCGTACCCCACGACAAACCTGTGTGCCGGGAGTTACTGAAGTGACTTCAATATCCCGCGGCAAATGGCTGGCCCTCCTGTGCCTGGTGCCTTTCGCACTGTTCTTTATCGTGTTCGAAATCGCCCCGCTGGTGTGGGTGCTGATCAATAGCCTGCAGACCGAAGACACCGGCTGGGGGCTGGACAACTTCACGCGCATCTTCAGTTCGAAGTTCTACCTGCAGGCCATCCAGTTCAGCCTGGAGATCAGCTTCTACTCGAGCATCTTCGGCATCATCATTGCCACGCTGGGCAGTTACTCCCTGCGCCGGGTGGATTCGCCGCTGCGCAACTTCGTCACCGCCTTCGCCAACATGACCAGCAACTTTGCCGGCGTGCCCCTGGCCTTCGCGTTCATCATCCTGCTGGGGTTCAACGGCAGCATCACCATCATGCTCAAGCAAGCCGGGATCATTCAGGACTTCAACCTGTACTCCAAGACCGGCCTGATCATCCTCTACACCTACTTCCAGATCCCCCTCGGCGTGCTGCTGCTCTACCCGGCCTTTGACGCCCTGCGCGAAGACTGGCGCGAGTCCGCTGCGTTACTGGGCGCCAATGGCTGGCAGTTCTGGCGGCACATCGGGCTGCCGGTGCTCACGCCGGCGCTGCTGGGCACGTTCGTGATCCTGCTGGCCAATGCCCTGGGTGCCTACGCGACGGTCTACGCCCTGACCACCGGGAACTTCAACGTGCTGCCGATTCGTATCGCCGGCCTGGTGTCGGGGGATGTGTCCCTCGATCCAAACATGGCCAGCGCCCTGGCCGTGGTGCTGGTGGCGCTGATGACCGTGGTCACCGTGGTCCATCAACTGCTGCTCAAGAGGAGCTACCATGTCTCGCGCTGAAGCCGGCCCGGCCTCCCTCTACCACCGCGTGGTGGTGTACCTGTTGTTCGCGATCCTGGTGCTGCCGCTGATTGGCACCTTCGTCTACTCCATTGCCAGCAGTTGGTCAGCAACCATTCTGCCGGCGGGCTTCACGGTGAAGTGGTATGTGCAGCTGTGGAGCGACCCACGCTTCCTGATGGCCTTCGGGCAATCCTTGCTGGTGTGCGTGGGTGCGTTGATCCTGTCGGTGGTGTTGATTCTGCCGCTGTTGTTCGTGGTGCATTACCACTTTCCCAGGCTCGACGCCTTGATGAACATCCTGATCCTGCTGCCCTTCGCGGTACCGCCGGTGGTGTCGTCGGTGGGCCTGCTGCAACTGTACGGCTCCGGGCCGTTGGCGATGGTGGGCACGCCGTGGATCCTGATCGGCTGCTATTTCACCGTGGCGCTGCCGTTCATGTACCGGGCGATCACCAACAACCTGCAAGCCATCAACCTGCGCGACTTGATGGACGCCTCGCAACTGCTTGGCGCCAGCACCTGGCAGGCCGCGATCTTCGTGGTGCTGCCCAACCTGCGCAAAGGCCTGATGGTGGCGCTGCTGCTGTCGTTCTCGTTCCTGTTCGGTGAGTTCGTGTTCGCCAATATCCTCGTGGGCACCCGCTACGAAACCCTGCAGGTGTACCTGAACAACATGCGCAACAGCAGCGGCCACTTCACCAGCGCCGTCGTGATTTCCTATTTCTTCTTTGTGCTGGTGCTGACCTGGGCCGCCAATATCTTGAACAAGGACAAAAGCCAATGAGCTTCGTCAGCGTCCAACACCTGCAAAAAGGCTACGCCGGCACCCCGGTGTTCAGTGATATCAACTGCGAAATCGCCAAGGGTGAGTTCGTCACCCTGCTCGGCCCATCCGGTTGCGGCAAGTCCACCCTGCTGCGCTGCATCGCCGGCCTGACCGCGGTGGACAGTGGGAAAATCCTGCTGGACGGCCAGGACATCGTTCCGCTGAGCCCACAGAAACGCAACATCGGCATGGTGTTCCAGAGCTATGCGCTGTTCCCCAACATGACCGTGGAACAGAACGTCGCCTTCGGCCTGCGCATGCAAAAGGTCAACGCCGATGACAGCCACAAGCGCGTGCAGGAAGTGCTGCAACTGGTGGAACTCAAGGACCTGGCCGGCCGCTACCCGCACCAGATGTCCGGCGGCCAGTGCCAACGTGTAGCCCTGGCCCGCTCCCTGGTCACCCGCCCGCGCCTGTTGCTGCTGGATGAGCCGCTGTCGGCGCTGGATGCACGGATTCGCAAGCACCTGCGCGAACAGATTCGCCAGATCCAGCGCGAACTGGGGTTGACCACGATTTTCGTAACCCATGACCAGGAAGAAGCCCTGACCATGTCGGACCGGATCTTCCTGATGAACCAGGGCAAGATCGTGCAAAGCGGCGATGCCGAGACCCTCTACACCGCACCGGTGGATGTATTCGCTGCCGGTTTCATCGGCAACTACAACCTGCTGGACGCCGACAAGGCCAGCCAACTGCTGCAACGCCCGATCAGCGGGCGCATCGCGATTCGCCCGGAGGCCATCGAACTGAGCCGCAACGGCGAACTCGACGCGCTGGTGCGCAGCCACAGCCTGCTGGGCAACGTGATCCGCTACCGTATCGAAGCCCGTGGCGTGGAATTGGTGGTGGACGTGCTCAACCGCTCGGCGGACGATCTGCACCCGGACGGCCAGCGCCTGGCACTTTCCATCGACCCCAGTGCGCTGTGTGAAGTAGCCTGAGCAGCAGTGAATCTTGAGAGAGCGTAACGGATGGCATTGGTAATTTTTGATTTGGACGACACCCTGATCCATGGCGACTGCGCCACCCTCTGGAGCGAACAGATGGGCCGCCTGGGCTGGGTCGACCCGGCGTCGTTCATGGGCAGGAACAACGAGCTGATGGACGCCTACAGCCGCGGCGAGCTGGCCATGGAAGACTTCATGGACTTCAGCCTGGAACCGATGATCGGCCGCACCCCGGAGGAAATCGAGCATTTGGTGGAGCCATGGGTCGAGGATGTGATTGAACCGCTGATCTACAGCGACGCCACCAGGACCATCGCCCGCCACCGCGCCAACGGCGACCGGATCCTGGTGATCTCCGCCTCGGGGACTCACCTGGTGAAACCGATCGCGGCGCGTATCGGCATTGATGAGGTGCTGGGGATTGAGCTGGAAGTGAGTCATGGCGTGTACAGCGGCCGTACCGTCGGTGTACTGACCTACCGCGAAGGCAAGATCACACGCTTGCTGGAATGGCTGGAACAGGAAGGTGAATCGCTGGACGGCGCGTATTTCTATTCGGATTCGCGCAATGACTTGCCGTTGTTGCTGAAGGTGGAGCACCCGCAGGTGGTGAACCCCGACCCGGTATTGCGCGCCCACGCCGAAAAATCCGGCTGGCCAATCCACCACTGGGTCTGACACCGCCTATCCCGACTTGAAATCCAATCAAAGGTGGGAGGGGTAAGTCGAAGCGTCGCACCGCCCCTCCCACATCGACCCTATTCCAATCCGGGATCAGGTCAGGCTTTCGTCAATCACCAACACCAGCTTCCCGGCAATCTGGTTAGTCGCCAACTCGGCAAACGCCGCCTCGGCATCCTTGATCGGGAACGTCCTGGCCAATTGCGGGCTCAGGCGACCTTCGGCAAACAACGGCCATACATGCTGGCTCAGCTCGCTGAACAGGTCGGCCTTGAACTGATCGTCACGGCTGCGCAGGGTCGAACCCAGCAGTTGCACACGCTTAGCCAGCACCTGGGCCAGGTCCAGTTGCGCCTCGCGGCCGCCCATCAAGCCGATCAACACCCAGCGACCGTCCAGCGCCAGCAGCTTGAGGTCCAGCGCGGCGTAGTTGCCGCCGACCGGATCGAGGATCACATCGAATGGCCCGAAATCCCGCAGCCCTTCGATACCGTCAGTGCGTACTACGCCGCCCTGGGCGCCCAGGTCTTCACAGTAGGCCAGGCGCTGCGCCGAGCCGACGCTGACCCAGCACGGGCTGCCAAATGCCTTGCACAGCTGGATGGCCGCCGAGCCCACGCCACTGGCGCCGGCGTGCAGCAACACTTTCTCACCGGGCTTGAGGCCCGCCAGTTGGAACAGATTGAGCCACGCGGTGCTGTACACCTCCGGCAGCGCCGCCGCTTCGACCAGCGACAGACCTTCCGGTACCGGCAGCACATGACGTGCATCCACCACCACTTCTTCGGCCATGCCGCCACCGGCCAGCAGTGCACAGACGCGATCGCCCACCTGCCAGGACGAACCCGGGCCCACTTCGCTGATCACCCCGGAACACTCCAGGCCCAGCACAGCACTGGCGCCAGGCGGTGGCGGATAGAGCCCTGCACGCTGCAATAAATCGGCGCGATTAAGGCCCGCAGCCGCCACGCGAATGCGAACTTGGCCTACATCACATGTAGGACTGGGTTCGTCCAACCACGCCACATGACCTTCAACGCCTTGCAATGCTTTCACAGTGCCTCCATAGTGAGTCTGGACTGAGCCCGTAGCAGTAGCGCCGGGCTTTTTGCATTATGCGACCGGCCCCTATGGAACCGGCAACTTCAAAGACGGCCTAATATGCGTTATCAATTGCCCCCGCGTCGAATCAGCATGAAGCATCTGTTCCCCAGCACCGCCCTCGCTCTTTTCATTGGTATCGGCTTCGCGTCGATGTCGACCAATACGTTCGCAGCCAACAGCTGGGACAACCTTCAGCCGGACCGCGATGAGGTGATTGCCAGCCTTAACGTCGTCGAGTTGCTCAAGCGTCATCACTACAGCAAGCCGCCGCTGGACGACGCGCGCTCGGTGATCATCTACGACAGCTACCTCAAGCTGCTGGATCCGTCGCGCAGCTACTTCCTGGCCAGCGATATCGCTGAGTTCGACAAGTGGAAGACGCAGTTCGACGACTTCCTCAAGAGCGGCGACCTGCAGCCCGGCTTCACCATCTACAAGCGCTATCTGGATCGCGTGAAAGCGCGTCTGGACTTCGCCTTGGGTGAGTTGGACAAGGGTGTCGACAAGCTCGACTTCACCCAGAAGGAAACCCTTCTGGTGGACCGCAAGGACGCGCCTTGGCTGACCAGCACCGCCGCCCTCGACGACCTCTGGCGCAAACGCGTCAAGGACGAAGTGCTGCGCCTGAAGATCGCCGGCAAAGAGCCCAAGGCCATCCAGGAGCTGCTGACCAAGCGCTACAAGAATCAACTGGCGCGCCTGGACCAGACCCGTGCCGAAGATATCTTCCAGGCCTACATCAACACCTTTGCGATGTCCTACGATCCGCACACCAATTATCTGTCTCCAGATAACGCGGAAAATTTCGATATCAACATGAGTCTGTCCCTGGAAGGCATCGGTGCCGTCCTGCAAAGCGACAATGACCAGGTGAAGATCGTGCGTCTGGTGCCGGCCGGTCCGGCAGACAAGACCAAGCAGGTGGCGCCTGCCGACAAGATCATCGGTGTGGCCCAGGCCGACAAAGAGATGGTCGATGTGGTCGGCTGGCGCCTGGACGAAGTGGTCAAGCTGATCCGCGGGCCGAAAGGCAGCGTGGTGCGCCTGGAAGTGATTCCGCACACCAATGCACCGAACGACCAGACCAGCAAGATCGTGTCCATCACCCGTGAAGCGGTGAAGCTCGAAGACCAGGCCGTGCAGAAGAAAGTCCTCAACCTCAAGCAGGATGGCAAGGACTACAAGCTGGGCGTGATTGAAATCCCGGCCTTCTACCTGGACTTCAAGGCCTTCCGTGCCGGTGACCCGGACTACAAGTCCACCACCCGCGACGTGAAGAAAATCCTTACCGAGCTGCAGAAGGAAAAAGTCGACGGCGTGGTCATCGACCTGCGCAACAACGGCGGCGGTTCCCTGCAGGAAGCCACCGAGCTGACCAGCCTGTTTATCGACAAGGGCCCGACCGTGTTGGTACGCAACGCTGACGGCCGTGTCGACGTGCTCGAAGACGAGAACCCGGGTGCCTTCTACAAAGGCCCGATGGCGTTGCTGGTCAACCGCCTGTCGGCTTCGGCTTCGGAGATTTTCGCCGGCGCCATGCAGGACTATCACCGTGCATTGATCATCGGCGGCCAGACCTTCGGCAAAGGCACCGTGCAGACCATCCAGCCGCTGAACCATGGCGAGCTCAAGCTGACGCTGGCCAAGTTCTACCGGGTGTCCGGGCAGAGCACCCAGCATCAGGGCGTACTGCCGGACATCGATTTCCCGTCGATCATCGACACCAAGGAAATCGGCGAAAGCGCCCTGCCGGAAGCCATGCCGTGGGACACCATCCGTCCTGCAATCAAGCCGGCCTCGGACCCGTTCAAGCCATTCCTCGCGCAGTTGAAGGCTGACCACGATACCCGCTCCGCCAAGGATGCCGAGTTTGTGTTCATCCGCGACAAGCTGGCCCTGGCCAAGAAGTTGATGGAAGAAAAAACCGTCAGCCTCAATGAAGTGGACCGTCGTGCACAGCACTCCGACATCGAAAACAAGCAACTCGCCTTGGAAAACATCCGCCGCAAGGCCAAGGGCGAAGAACCCCTCAAGGAGCTGAAGAAAGAAGACGAGGATGCGCTGCCGACCGAAGCGGATAAAACCAAGCCGGAAGACGACGCTTACCTGGCCGAGAGCGGCCGGATCCTGCTGGACTACCTGAAAATCACCAAACAGGTGGCCAAGCAGTAAATGATGGCGATTTAATGTGATCGCTCCCTGGAGTGTCATCATATAGACATCATTCTGTCGTGAAATGAAGGACCGTCGGCGTAACGCCCACGGTCCTTTTTTTTCGATCGAGATCGCCATGACCATGACCGAACAGCTGAGTGCATTGGGCTCTATCCTGGCTCAAGGCAGTTTGCACAGCCTGTTCCAACCGATCATCTGTCTGTCGGAACGGCGCATCCTCGGCTACGAGGCCCTCAGCCGCGGCCCGTCGAACAGCCCGCTGCACTCCCCCATCGCGCTGTTCTCGGTGGCGCGCCATGCGGGACGCCTCAGCGAACTGGAAATGGCCTGCCGCGAAAGCGCATGCCGCCGCTTCAGCGAGCAAAAGCTGCCGGGCAAGCTGTTCCTGAATGTCTCGCCCGAATCCTTGATGGAGACCGCTCATCAACCGGGCCGCACCCTGCAATTGCTGCGCGACTTCGGCATTCCGCCGAGCCAGGTGGTGATCGAACTCACCGAGCAGACCCCCACCGACGATTTCGACCTGCTGCAAACCGCCCTGCACCATTACCGCAACATGGGCTTTTCGATTGCCTTGGATGACTTGGGTGCCGGCTATTCCAGCCTGCGCTTGTGGTCGGAGCTGCGCCCGGATTACGTGAAGATCGACCGCCACTTTATCGACGGTATCCATCAGGATGCGCTCAAGCGTGAGTTTGTCGGCTCTATCCTGCAGATCGCCAGGGCCTCACGGGCCCAGGTGATCGCCGAGGGCATCGAATTGCCGGAAGAGCTGGCGGTATTGACCGAAATGGGCGTCGACCTGGTCCAGGGTTACCTGCTCTGCCGTCCACAGGAGCAGCCGCCCCAGGAAGCGCGCCAGATGCTGCCCAAGCCCGACCAGGCCAATGTGGCCCTCAGCGAAGAAGCCGGCGACCTCAGCGCCCTGCTCAGCGAACAACCGGCGGTCGATCAGGACACCGCCACCGCCCAGGTGTTGGAGGCGTTCCGCCGCCAGGCTAACCTTAACTCCCTGGCGGTTCTGGATGGACGCGGCCACCCGGTAGGGATCGTGCACCGGCATTCACTCTCCGATGCGCTGCTCAAGCCGTTTGCCACCGACCTGTTTGCGCGCAAGCCCATCAGCCGGCTGATGAGTACGGATTTTCTGGCGGTGGAGTTGAGCCAGTCGCTGCAACAGGTCAGCCGCCTGCTGACCAGCCGCGCACGGCAACGTATCGAAGAAGATTTCATCATCACCCTCAATGGCGATTACCTCGGCCTGGGCCGGGTAATCGATGTACTCAAGCTGATCACCGAACTGAAAATCCAGCAGGCGCGCTATGCCAACCCGCTGACCCTGCTGCCCGGCAACGTGCCGATCCAGCAGTGCCTGACGCGACTGTTGCAGCAACAGCGGGAATCGGTGATCTGCTACGTGGATATCGACAGCTTCAAGCCGTTCAACGACATCTACGGCTACGGACGTGGGGATGAGGTGTTGCTGTGCCTGGCGCAGTGCCTGAACGACCGGGTCGACCCCAGCCGCGACTTTGTCGGGCACATCGGTGGCGATGACTTCCTGCTGGTATTGGGGCCACAGGATTGGCGCAAGCGGCTCAACCAGCTGCTGGACGATTTCCATACCCAGTGCCGGCGCTTCTACCGCGCCGAGCACCTCGACGCCGGCTGCTTCGTGGCGCTGAACCGCCAGGGCGTACGCCAGGAGTTTGCGTTGCTGTCATTGTCGATCGGGGTGGTGCATTTGTATCCACAGGCCTGTGGACAACTCGATGCCAGCCAGTTGGCGGAACTGGCCTCGCAGGCCAAGCACCATGCCAAGGATATGACCGGCTACAGTATCCACGTGATCGACAGCATGGACATGTTGCCCCAGGCACTTTAAGCCTCGGCAGACTCCGGATACTCGTATTCGAACACCCGCACCACTTCCGAGGCATGCCAGGAGGCGGCGGCCACGCCATCGGACGGCCCGCTGAAACGCCCCAGGCGCTCCACACATTCAAAGAACCCGGTACGCGGCAGGCGACTGGCGCCCTGGCTGATCACCAAGGAGCTGCGCAACGGTTGCTCGGCCTTGGCGTCCAGCGCCGCCAGGTGCTCCAGGGCAGCGGCCAGGGTTTGCATCGCCGGCGTCGGAAACTGCAGGCGCTCCAACAGTGCCCGGTAGGTCAGCAGATGGCGCTGGCGGCGCGCCTGGTCCAGTTCGTTAAGTAACCCATCCCAATGTTGACGACTGATACGTAGGCTCAAGATTCATCCCTCCACCCTGTAACGCCCAATTCCCAGGCCAGGCTGCGGCGGATTGCGGCATCCGGCTGACGTTCACCACTTTCGATCAATCCGAGATACGAGGGGCTGATGCCCACGGTGCGGGCCAACGCTTCAATCGCCAGGCCCTTGGCTTCACGCAAGCCGCGCAGGTCTGCGAGCGGGCGCAAATCCTGGTCAGGTGCGGCGTGTGCAGTAGGAGAAGGCGTCGGTGAAGGCTGTTGCTGACCGGCGGCTTTTAGCAGCGCCTGGTACTGATCCCATGGCAACACCGCGTACTCGGGTTCGCCATTGCGTGAAATTATCTGAATATCCATGACCGCCCCGTAGGATAACTGCACTTACTGAGTAAGCTCTTTCCTTAGGAGTGTAATCCTAACAGCCACAAAGGTCGCAGGGGGATAGCCACGTCATCCGTTTTTTTGCGGGTTTTCCTTGGCCAGCAAGGCCGGGGTGGCAGGCAAACGCTCAACCACCGCGAGTTTTTCCGGGCGCTGTGCGTCACGCCAGGCGCGAAACGCGCTCAGTTCGCCTTCCAGGGTCTTCATGACCCACGCCAGTACCGCGATGTCGTCGAGCATGCCGAACATGGGGATAAAGTCCGGGATCGCATCAATCGGGCTGAGGAAATACATCAACCCCGCCACCACAGAGATCAGTGCCTTGGGGCTGATGGCCCGGTACTCGCCACGCCAGTAGGCCAGGCACAGGGATTGAAGCAACTTGAGATCATCCTTGAGCTTACCCAGGCGGTTGCCCTGGCTGGAGCCTTTGGCGGCGACAGCGAACAGCAGGGTCGGCAAACGTCCACGGCCCAGCAAGCGTGCAGCCATGGGCAGGAAACGGGTGAAATTGAAGGGTGGTTTCATCTGTCACTCCAGTTCCATCAAACAGAAAGGTTATCCACACAAATTGTGGATAACCTTGTGAACAGAGCCTGTTTTACCGGCTGAAAGCCACGTTCTACAAGGCTTCCAGTCAGATCGGGCGTTTTTTGCGCACATCAAAAAAACCCAAGAATTCATTGACTTGGCGCAGATGTGCCGATACCCGTACTCGAGTCTTATATCAGACTGCTACAGCGTACGGGCGTTCGATCGGATGTCTACAGGTACTGATTTTGAAAACCCTGGAAACAACAACGCCCCGTCAAGACGGGGCGTTGTGTGTTCAAGCGCCGATTACTTCTTGGCGGCAGGTGCAGCAGGGGCGTCAGCCTTGGCTGGGTCCTTGATGGCCAGCAGTTCCAGGTCGAATACCAGCACCGAGTTGGCCGGGATTGCCGGGCTCGGGCTCTGGGCGCCATAGGCCAGGTCGGACGGGATGTACAACTCGACCTTCTCGCCTACGTGCATCAGTTGCAGGCCTTCGACCCAGCCAGGAATCACGCCGCTGACCGGCAGGTCAATAGGGCTGCCGCGATCCACGGAGCTGTCAAAGGTGGTGCCGTTGGTGAGCTTGCCGGTGTAGTGAACAGTCACCACGTCAGTCGGCTTAGGCTGTGGGCCGTCGGCTTTCTTGGTGATCTTGTACTGCAGGCCGGAAGCGGTGGTGACTACGCCGTCTTTCTTGGCGTTGTCTTCGAGGAATTTCTTGCCGGCGGCTGCCGACTCTTCGCTCATTTTGGTCATGCGTTCTTCAGCACGCTTCTGCAGTGCGGCAAACGCTTCAACCAGTTCGTCGTCTTTGAGCTTCTGCTCTTTCTTGCCGACGGCATCTTCGATGCCCTGGGCTACCGCTTTGGAATCCAGGTCATCCATGCCTTCCTGGGCAAGGCTTTTGCCCATGTTCAGGCCGATGCCGTAGGAAGCTTTCTGCGCCGGGGTTTTCAGCTCTACGCTGGTCTGCGAATCACAACCCGCAAGTACCAGGCTAACCAGGGCCACCGCCGCCGCCAACCGATGCTGTTTCATGCTATTTCCTTGTTCATGCGCCAAAAGGGCATTCGAATAAAGTCGCGAGCTTATCAGGCGGCCACGACCAATGGCTACCGGCATGTGAGCAGGAAACTTCCGATAAGTTCACGTGTTTAAAAGCATTTTCATTCATTATGGGAGCCCGCGACGGATCGCGGGACCGCCTCTCATCTGACTCATGGCCACTTGCCGCACCCGTGGCGTAGTGGCATAACAACGCGACCACTCGACAAGGCCGAGACAAGGATAGCCATCTTGCGCATTTTTTCCCGTGTTTTACTGCTGATACTCATCGCGCTGGGCCTGATCCTGGCCGTGGTGCTGTACTACACCGTCAACCCCAGGCTGCCCGACTACGTGCCGGTGGAACAGGTGCGCTACCAGGACCAATGGAGCGCCGCCGACCGCCAGACCTATTACTTCACCCCTCAGGGCACCCAAGTAAAAGGCCTGCACTACAACTGGTTCACCGCCCTGGAACTGCCGTTCTCCGAGCGGCGTTTTGCCACGCCAGAGTACCTGGCGCGCTTCGGTTTCCTGGTGGACCCCAAGCAGGTACCCACCACGCAAAACCCCGGCAACCTGCCCGTGGGCTTCGCCCGGCACAAAAACGCCGACAGCAACGTCGAGTACCTGGATATTACCTGTGCCGCCTGCCATACCGGCGAATTGCACTTCAAGGGCCAGGCCCTGCGTATCGACGGCGGCTCGGCCCAACACGTACTGCCTTCCAGCGTACCCACCTTGCGTGGTGGCAGTTTCGGCCAGGCCCTGGTCGCCAGCCTCGCCGCCACCTACTACAACCCCTGGAAATTCGAGCGGTTTGCCCGCCAGGTGCTGGGGGATCGCTACGACGCAGAGCACAGCCAGTTGCGCGAGGACTTCAAACAGTCGCTGAACCAGTTCCTCAAGGTCGCCTGGAACGACACCCACCGCGGCCTCTACCCCACCGAAGAAGGCCCGGGCCGCACCGACGCCTTTGGCCGGATCGCCAATGCCAGCTTTGGCGATGCCATTTCGCCAGACAACTACCGCGTCGCCAATGCGCCGGTGGACTACCCGCAGCTGTGGGACATCTGGACCTTCGACTGGGTGCAATGGAACGGCTCGGCCCAGCAACCCATGGCGCGTAATATCGGTGAAGCCCTCGGTGTAGGCGCGACGTTGAGCTTTTTCGACGCCGCCGGCCAACCGCTTCAGGGCGATGCGCGCTACCCGTCGAGCGTCAGGGTGCGTGACCTCAACCGGATCGAAGAAACCCTGCAACGCCTCAAACCACCGACCTGGCCCGAGGACTTGTTCGGCCCCGTCGACAAGCCCCTCGCCGCCCAGGGCCGCGCGCTGTTCGCCGAGAACTGCGCCGGCTGCCATGTGCCGGCCGTCACCGAGGAAAATGGCCGCCCGGTGCAGCAGCTGAAAATGCTGCCGGTGGCGTACATCGGCACCGACCCCGGTACCGCCAGCAACATTGCCGACCAGCGCTATGACCTCAGCGCCCTGCAGTGGGACCCGGCGGAACTGGCCAAGCTCAATGTCGAACTGCACCCCACCCCCACCGAGCCGCTGGACCTGAAGAAAATGTCCGTGGCCAAGGGCCTGGCCTACGTCACCGCCTTCGTCGAAGACCACGCCTACCGCGCCGCCGGCGTCACCCCGGCCGAGCGCCCGCGCCTGGATGGCTACGGCCTGCCCATTGGCGTGCGCGAGTTGCGTGCCTACAAGGCCCGCCCGCTGGCCGGTGTGTGGGCGACCCCGCCGTTCCTGCACAACGGCTCGGTGCCGACGATCTACCAGTTGCTCTCGCCTCAGGATGAACGCAGCACCACCTTCTATAAAGGCACCTTCAACTACGACCCGCGTCACCTGGGCTTTGAGACCGCAGCGTTCAAGAATGCCTTCCTGTTCGATACCAAACTCACCGGCAACCACAACAGCGGCCACGAATTCCGTGCCGGCAAGCGTGGCAATGGCGTTATCGGCCGCAGCTTGCTGCCGCAGGAACGCTGGGCACTGCTGGAATACCTCAAAGTGCTGGGCGGCCCGCTGGAGCAACAACTGCCATGATGATCCGATCTCGATACGACCAACCTTCCCTGCTCGCCCGCCTGTGGCTGCGCCTTGGCCGGTTTCTCGGCAAGACCCTGTTGTGGCTGGTGGGCCTGGGCCTGCTCGGCTGGCTGGCGAGCACGGCGTGGTTTGCCTGGCAGCACAGCGGACCGGTGTCGCCGGACGAGCAGATCCCTGCGGGTGAAGCGGCAATGACCCAGGGCATTATCCAGACCGCCGTGCGCATCGTTGACCAGCATCGCGAAGGCACGCGCTACCTGCGCGATGCCCACGCCAAGGCCCATGGTTGCGTGAAAGCCGAAGTCAGTGTGCTGGCCGATCTCGACCCGGCGTTGCGCCAGGGTGTATTTGCCGAACCAGGCAAGACCTGGCAGGCCATGATGCGCTTGTCCAACGGCAACGCCTACCCGCAGTTCGACAGCATCCGCGATGCCCGGGGCATGGCGCTCAAGTTGCTGGACGTGCCGGGCAAACAATTGCTCGCCGACCAGCAGGCCCGCACGGAACAGGACTTCGTGATGTTCAGCCACCCGAATTTCTTTGTCAGCGATGTGGCGGAGTACGCGCAGAACATCGGCGCCCAGGCGGATGGCAAGAAAGTCCTGGCGTTCTTCCCCAAGGCCGACCCGCGCAGCTGGCAGGTGCGTCACCTGTTTATCGCCCTGGCAACCCTGGCACCCGCACCGGCCAGCCCGACGCAGACCACCTATTTTTCGGTATCGCCCTACAAGTTCGGCGCGGCCAATGCCAAGTTCCGTGTGGCGCCCGACCCACAGGGCTGCCCGGAATACGCCCTGCCCAAGCAGAACCAGGACCTGCCGAACTTCCTGCGCAGCGCCTTGAGCCAGCAGCTGTCCACCGACCGCGTGCCGGCATGTTTCGTGTTGCAGATCCAGCGGCAGAACCCGCAGAAATTCATGCCGATCGAAGACACCAGCATCGAGTGGAAGGAGAGCGATGCGCCCTACGAGAGCGTAGCCAAGGTGCGGATCCCGGCCCAGGATTTCGATACGCCCGAGCAGAACCTGGCGTGTGACAACCAGTCGTTCAACCCATGGTTTGGCGTGACCGAGCACCGCCCCATCGGCGGCATCAATCGCTTGCGCAAGGCGGTGTATGAAGCGGTCAGCGATTACCGCCACAGCCGCAACGCCCCGTAAAGACTGCGTAACAATGGGCCCGGCGTCGTAAGGATTGCGTCGGGTCTATTGAGGCGCTTTCGTCGTAACTCTACCGTGGACGCCTACTCCATCACGTAGGAAGCCCATCGTGGAAAGCTCAACCCTAGGCATGATCGTCCTGACCATAATCGCCGTGTTCGGCACTGCGTCTTTTTGCTTCGAGCACTTGGCCACGCGCCAGCCACGCAAGAAAAAGGTCAGGTAGCGTCAGGGCGACGGCAAGGCGCAGAAAGGTCAAATCGCAGGCAAAAAAAAGCCCGCTCATTGAGCGGGCTTTCCGTGGTGACCTGGCGTTCAGCGTTCCAGGCTACCGAATATGGCGCAGCGGACGGGACTCGAACCCGCGACCCCCGGCGTGACAGGCCGGTATTCTAACCGACTGAACTACCGCTGCGCGTAACACGTGAAGCGAATGGTGGGTGATGACGGGATCGAACCGCCGACCCTCTGCTTGTAAGGCAGATGCTCTCCCAGCTGAGCTAATCACCCTTCGTTTCGGTGTGGGCGCATCATACACCAAAAAATCGTAATGTCTTGATTTAAATGCAATTTATTCAAAAAAAGTTCAGCGCACGATTTTTTGCCATATTCCGGACAGCAAAAAGCCCGCGATCAGGCGGGCTTTCTGTGGTGACCTGGCGTTCAGCGTTCCAGGCTACCGAATATGGCGCAGCGGACGGGACTCGAACCCGCGACCCCCGGCGTGACAGGCCGGTATTCTAACCGACTGAACTACCGCTGCGCGTAACACATGAAGCGAATGGTGGGTGATGACGGGATCGAACCGCCGACCCTCTGCTTGTAAGGCAGATGCTCTCCCAGCTGAGCTAATCACCCTTCGTCTCGGTGTGGCGCGCATTCTACGGAGCGACCTTATGTCTGGCAAGCACTTTCTTAAATCTTTTTTTTGAGGCCTTCCAATGGCTTAGGCAGGGTTGGCCTGGGGCGCTATCAAGAGAATAATGCCCCCCTTTGTATAAAGGAGAGACTCACCCCATGTGGTTCAAGAACCTGCTTATCTATCGCCTGACCCAAGATCTGCCTGTTGATGCCGAGGCGTTGGAAGCGGCCATGGCCACCAAACTGGCGCGCCCTTGTGCCAGCCAGGAGTTGACCACCTACGGTTTCGTCGCACCGTTCGGTAAAGGTGAAGACGCTCCCCTGGTTCACGTCAGCGGTGACTTCCTGCTGATCGCCGCCCGCAAGGAAGAACGCATCCTGCCGGGCAGCGTGGTGCGTGACGCACTGAAAGAGAAAGTCGAAGAGATCGAGGCCGAGCAAATGCGCAAGGTCTATAAAAAGGAACGCGACCAGATCAAGGATGAAATCATCCAGGCCTTCCTGCCCCGCGCTTTTATTCGCCGCTCGTCGACCTTTGCCGCCATCGCGCCGAAGCAAGGCCTGATCCTGGTGAACTCGGCCAGCCCGAAACGCGCCGAAGACCTGCTCTCCACCCTGCGTGAAGTGATCGGCACCCTGCCGGTGCGCCCACTCACCGTGAAAACCGCGCCCACCGCCATCATGACCGACTGGGTCACCACCCAGAAACCGGCCGATGACTTCTTCGTCCTCGACGAATGCGAACTGCGCGACACCCACGAAGACGGCGGCATCGTACGTTGCAAGCGTCAGGACCTGACCGGCGAAGAAATCCAGCTGCACCTGACCACCGGCAAAGTCGTGACCCAACTGTCCCTGGCCTGGCAGGACAAGCTGTCCTTCATGCTTGACGACAAGATGACCGTCAAGCGCCTGAAGTTCGAAGACCTGCTGCAAGACCAGGCGGAACAGGACGGTGGCGAAGAGGCCCTGGGTCAGCTGGACGCCAGCTTCACGCTGATGATGCTGACCTTCGGCGACTTCCTGCCGGCGTTGATCGAAGCCCTCGGCGGCGAAGAAACCCCGCAAGGTATCTAAGCCGTTTGAAGATCAAATTGTGGGAGGGGAATTGCCCCCTCACACATTTGATCGCATTTGCACTTCAAGAATCTAATAACAAGGACACCCCCATGCGCGCACTCGCCGCCTTGAGCCGCTTCGTCGGCAATACCTTCGCCTACTGGGTGTTGATCTTCGCCGTTGTCGCGTTCCTCGAGCCCAGCTGGTTCATCGGCCTGAAAAGCGCCATCGTCCCGCTGCTGGGCCTGGTGATGTTCGGCATGGGGCTGACCCTCAAACTTGAAGACTTCGCCGAAGTCGCTCGCCACCCGTGGCGCGTGGCCCTGGGCGTGGTCGCGCATTTCGTGATCATGCCGGGGGTGGCGTGGCTGCTGTGCCAGGCCTTTCACCTGCCGCCGGAAATTGCCGTCGGCGTGATCCTGGTCGGTTGCTGCCCAAGCGGCACCTCGTCCAACGTGATGACCTGGCTGGCCCGTGGCGACCTGGCGCTGTCGGTGGCCATCGCTGCCGTCACCACCCTCCTCGCCCCGCTGCTCACCCCGGCGCTGATCTGGCTGTTGGCCTCGGCCTGGTTGCCGGTGTCGTTCATGGAGTTGTTCTGGTCGATCCTGCAAGTGGTGCTGCTGCCGATCGTGCTCGGCGTGGTCGCGCAACGCGTGCTCGGCGAGCGGGTCCGCCATGCAGTGGACGTGCTGCCCCTGGTGTCGGTGGTCAGCATTGTGATCATCGTCGCCGCGGTAGTGGCTGCCAGCCAGGCGAAAATTGCCGAATCGGGCCTGCTGATCATGGCTGTGGTGATGCTGCACAACAGCTTCGGCTACCTGCTGGGCTACTTCACCGGCCGTGTGTTCAAACTACCATTGGCCCAACGCAAGTCGTTGGCACTGGAAGTGGGCATGCAGAACTCAGGGCTGGGCGCCGCCTTGGCCAGCGCGCACTTTTCGCCGTTGGCGGCAGTGCCCAGTGCGTTGTTCAGTGTCTGGCACAATATTTCCGGGGCATTGCTGTCGACGTATTTCCGCCGCATGAGCGAGAAGGAAGACCGCCGCGTACTGGAGAACACGCCGCAAACTTGATCGCATGATCAATTTTCGGCACTCTACCGGGCTTCGCGGGGACGACCTCGCGACGCTGTCGAGGCGCACAATCCGGGGACGACCCCGCCTATGGAAGCGAGGTCATCATGTCCTGGATCATTCTGTTTTTTGCCGGTCTGTTCGAAGTCGGCTGGGCCGTCGGCCTGAAGTACACCGACGGTTTCAGCAAGCCACTGCCCACCGCCCTGACGATTGCCGCCATGGCCATCAGCCTCGGCCTGCTGGGGCTGGCCATGAAGGAACTGCCCCTGGGCACCGCCTATGCCATCTGGACCGGTGTGGGCGCGGTGGGCACCGTGATTGCCGGGATTGTCCTGTTCGGGGAGTCCATGGCGTTGTTTCGATTGGCCAGTGTGGCGTTGATCATTTGCGGGCTTGTTGGGCTTAAGATCAGCGCTTAGGCCGCTACCGCCATCGGGGGCAAGCCCCCGATGAGTCCGGTACATCCAGCACAGAACTACCTGACACTCCCCCGCAAAACACCCACCACCGCCTGCAACTGCGCAGGCGTAGCCGCCTCCACGGCAACAGGCTCACCCGCCACCAATACCACCCGCGACCAGATCCGATGAAAGAAGCCCTTGTGCGGATCGCGGCTGAAGAAACTCCCCCACAGCCCCTGCAACGCCATCGGAATCACCGGCACCGGTGTCTCTTCCAGGATGCGCGTCACCCCACCACGGAACTCATTCATCTCGCCATCCGCCGTCAATTTGCCTTCCGGGAAGATACACACCAACTCCCCGTCCTTCAGGTACTGGGCAATGCGCGTGAAGGCCTTTTCGTAGATCTGGATGTCTTCATTGCGCCCGGCAATCGGAATCGCCCCGGCGGTGCGGAAGATAAAGTTCAGCACCGGCAAACGGTAGATCTTGTAGTACATGACAAAGCGAATCGGCCGACGCACCGCGCCACCGATCAACAACGCATCGACAAACGACACGTGATTGCACACCAGCAACGCCGCGCCTTCATCAGGGATAGCGTCAAGGTTGCGATGCTCCACGCGGTACATGGAGTGGCTGAGCAGCCAGATCATGAAGCGCATGGTGAACTCGGGGACGATCCTGAAGATGTAGGCGTTGACCGCGATGTTGAGCAGCGACACCACCAGGAACAACTCCGGGATCGACAGCTTGGCCACGCTCAGCAGCAGGATCGACACGATCGCCGAGACCACCATGAACAGCGCATTGAGAATGTTGTTGGCGGCGATCACCCGCGCCCGCTCGTTCTCGGCGGTACGCGACTGGATCAGCGCGTACAGCGGCACGATATAGAAGCCGCCGAACACACCCAGGCCAAGGATATCGAACAACACCCACCAGGCCTGGCCGTAGCTGAGCACCGCGAGCCAATCGTTGGCCTGGACGTTCTGCGGGAAACCGCCGGAATGCCACCAGAGCAGCAGGCCGAACACCGTCAGGCCGAACGAGCCAAACGGCACCAGGCCGATTTCCACCTTACGCCCGGAGAGTTTTTCGCAGAGCATCGAGCCCAGGGCGATGCCCACCGAGAACACCGTGAGGATCAGGGTGACCACGGTTTCATCGCCGTACAACCATTCCTTGGCGTAGGCCGGGATCTGCGTCAGGTAGATCGCGCCGACAAACCAGAACCACGAGTTACCGACAATCGAGCGCGACACCGCGGGCGTCTGCCCCAGGCCCATGCGCAGCGTGGCCCAGGACTGGGTGAAGATATTCCAGTCCAGGCGCAGTTGCGGCGTGGATGCGGCCGCCCGTGGAATGCTGCGGCTGGCCAGGTAACCCAGCACCGCCACGCCGACAATCGCCACCGCCACGATCGGCGCGTAATGGGTGGACGACATCATGATCCCGGCGCCAATGGTGCCGGCCAGGATGGCCAGGAACGTGCCCATCTCCACCAGGCCGTTGCCACCTACCAGCTCATCTTCGTGCAGGGCCTGGGGCATGATCGAGTACTTCACCGGACCGAACAGCGCCGAGTGGGTACCCATGGCAAACAACGCCAGCAGCATCAATTCCAAATGGTTGAACAGGAAGCCTGTGGCACCGACGGCCATGATCACGATCTCGCCGATCTTGATCGCACGGATCAACGCATCCTTGTTGAATTTCTCGCCAAACTGCCCGGCCAGCGCCGAAAACAGGAAGAACGGCAGGATAAACAGCAAGGCGCACAGGTTGACCCAAATGCTGCGGTCACCGTCGATGGTGAGCTTGTAGAGAATCGCCAGGATCAGCGATTGCTTGAAGATGTTGTCGTTGAAAGCGCCCAGCAACTGGGTGATGAAAAACGGCAGGAAGCGCCGTGTGCGCAGCAAGGTGAATTGTGAGGGGTGGCTCATCGTCCGTGTTCCTGCGTGGCCTAATAGTTATCAGGCCACGACTTTACCTAACTCCGCTTACTTATTCCCTAGTCCTGCAATGCACGGCGAAACAAAAAGCTCGCCTTTGTAGGCGCCCTGCACAGTGCGCTTGGCCACGATCAGCCACATCAGCGCCAACGCCGCCACCAGCAGGCTACCGAAGGCGCTGAAGAAGCCCAGGTGCAGCAGGTTCGCCAGCTTCAGCGTGGCCAGGGCGTACACCCCCAACGGGAAGGTGAAGCCCCACCAACCGAGGTTGAATGGGATACCGCCGCGCAGGTAACGCAGGGTGATCAATACTGCGATCAGCATCCACCACAAGCCGAAGCCCCACAGGGTGATGCCTGCGACCAGGCCGAGCCCATTGGCTATTTCACCCACGCCGGGCAAGCCATTGGCGGCAAAGATCGCCGGAGCATCGCCGCCCAGCAACAACATGCCCAGGGCACCGGTACCGATCGGGCCCAACGCCAGCCAGCTCGACGCCGCCATGTTGGCGTGGGGCAGTTTGTGCAGGGCCATGCGCAACATCAGGATGGTCAGGATGCTGAACGCCACCGGCAGGGAAAACGCCCACAACACGTAGCTGGTCACCAGCATCACCAGTTGCGAATGAGCGTCCGCCAGGTGCGGCGCGAGCAAGCCGCCGCTGGCTGCGGCGACTTCGGCCGCCACCACCGGCAGCAGCCAGACCGCAGTCATCTGGTCGATGCTGTGTTCCTGGCGGGTGAACATCATGAAGGGAATCAGCACACCGCAGGCCAGGGCCATCGCCACATCCAGCCACCACAGGGCTTCGGCCAGCGGGATCACATCGGCGCCCCAACGCGGCAGGCCAAACAGCAGCAAGCCATTGAGAATGGTCGCCAGGCCCATGGGGATGGTGCCGAAGAACATCGAGACCGTGGAGTGCCCGAAAATCCGCCGCGCCTCGTGGAAAAACATCACCCAGCGCGCGGTATACAAGGCACTGAACAGAATGAACAGGCCAATGGTGAACCACCACAGTGCTTCGGCAATGGCCTGCACACCTGGCAGGTTGACCGGCCATTGCGCCAGGGCCAGCGCCAGCACCCCGGTGCCCATGGTCGCGGCGAACCAGTTGGGGGTGAATTGGCGAATCACTTCCCGAGGCCGGGTCAGGTGACTGAAGGGTTTGTAGCTGATGGTCGTCGAGCAGTTCATGATGGCAATCCTCTTCCTCGCATGAGGTTGAGGCCATGGTAGAACCTGATCGAATATCTATATAACGGGTAATATCTCTAACTGTTATCTACTTTACAGATATGCAGGCCGCCTTGGATTTTGCCGAATCCTGCAGCAGCAAGGCGACCAACGCCCCGAGGGCCAGCAGGATCAGTACGGCGCCGTAACCGTCGGTGGTGACGATCAGGCCAAAGCGGCGAATCAGGTTGCCCGCCAGCAGCGAAGGCAAGCAGAACGCCAAATAACTCAGCACATAGAATGCCGACATCAAGCCTGCCCGTTCATGCGGCAAAGCCAGCGGCACCACACTGCGCAATGCGCCGAGAAAGCCGGCGCCAAAGCCGCTGCCGGCGATCAATGTGGCGATAAAAAACAGCGGCAGGCTGGCGCTGTGCACCGCCGTAAGGATCAGCGCCACCCCCACCGCCAGCAGCGTCGCGCCCAGGCGCAGCACCTTGCTGGCCGGGCGATTGCGCAGGGTGAAGATCATCAGCGCCCCGCTCAACGTCAGCACCGCCACCAGGCCGCCACCGATAAGGTTCGATGTAGAGCCTGTCGCCGCCCGTACCAGCGACGGCGCCAGGGACAGGTAAAAGCCCCCCATCGCCCACACCGCCACGTCCACCGGCAATGACAGCCACAACGCGCGACGCGCCTGGGGCGGCACATGCAGCGTGGGGCGCAGCGAGGCCAGTGCACCGGGAATACGATCAACGGTTTCCGGCAGGCGCCACACATACAGCGCCTGCATCAGCATCAGCGCCAGCAGCGTCCAGTAGATCAACTGCGTCGGCAGTGGCGCGAACTCCGCCAGCACACTGCTGCCCATCGCACCGCACGCCATGCCCAGCAGAGGTGCCACGCTGTTGACCAGCGGGCCCTGCTGGCGGTCGGTGTCGAGCAAGGCCGCGCCCAGCACCGCCGTGGCCATGCCGGTGGCAAACCCCTGTACGGTACGCGCTGCGACCAGCCAGGCCACGCTGTCTTCATTGATAAACAGCAGCATCGCCAACATATTCAGGACCAATGCCGTAAAAATCACGGGCCTGCGTCCCAGGTGGTCCGACAGCGAGCCCACGGTCAACAGCGCCGCCAACAGGCTCAAGGCGTACACGCCGAAGATCAGCGTGAGCGTGCCCGCCGAAAAATGCAGGCCCTCCTGATACAGGTGGTACAACGGTGTCGGCGCACTGGAAGCGGCGAGAAACGTCAGCAACGTGACCGCGAGGAACACCAGGCTGGAACGATGAGAAGTGAGGCTGGACATGGGCACGCTCCGCTAAAGCTAATTTTTTGCTTTTGCGGAGTGTGCTACTCGCCGGCGCTTAAAGCAAATTCTTTGTGTTAAGGTCACAAGCATGGCGATAAAAGAAGGCCTCCGCCCGGGGGGCCGCAGTGCCCGGGTACAGGAATCAGTCCATTCGGCCGTGCGTGAATTGCTCGAAACCCATGAGCGCTCCAGTGTCACGGTGCCGATGATTGCCGCACGCGCAGGCGTCACGCCGTCGACTATCTACCGGCGCTGGGGCGACCTCTCGGTGCTGCTCGCGGATGTGGCCCTTGCGCGCATGCGCCCCGACAGCGAGCCCGCCAACACCGGCAGCCTGCGTGGCGACTTGCGGGCGTGGGCCGAGCAATACCTGGATGAGATGAGTTCAGAGCCGGGCCGCAACATGATGCGCGACCTGCAATGCAGGGGGACGCCGGGCTACTGCGTGAGCATCTTGAGTGGGCAGCTTCAGGCGATTGTCGACCGTTATCCGCACCAGTCGCCACCAAGCGTGGACCACTTGATCAATCTGCTGGCAGCGCCGACGGTGTTCCGTATTCTGTTCTCAAGCGCGCCGCTGACGGTTGAAGAGCTGCACGCGCTGATCGAGCTGGCTCTGCAGGCCTGAAGACCTGAAACAAAACCAAATGTGGGAGGGGGCAAGCCCCCTCCCACATTTTTTGACCGCGCTTTATCAGGTACGCATCCCGCGCCCGCTCACCAGCAGCTTCGCGCAACCGATATACAACACCACAGTCGCCACCAGCATGAAGGTGATCGCCACGCTGATCTTGATATCCGACACGCCCAGGATGCCGTAGCGGAAGGCGTTGACCATGTGCAGCACCGGGTTGGCCAGCGACACGGTCTGCCAGAACGGCGGCAGCAAGGTGATGGAGTAGAACACCCCGCCCAGGTAGGTCAGCGGCGTCAGCACGAAGGTCGGGATGATCGAGATGTCATCGAAGTTGCGTGCAAACACGGCGTTGATAAACCCCAGCAGCGAGAAGATCGTCGCCGTCAGCACCACCACCAGAATGGTGACGCCGAGGTGATGCACCTGCAGGTGGGTGAAGAACAGCGACAGCAGCGTCACGATCACACCCACCATCAAGCCGCGCAGTACGCCACCCAAGGTGTAGCCAATCAGGATGGTGTGGGGCGATACCGGCGAGACCATCAGCTCTTCGATGGAGCGCTGGAACTTGCTGCCGAAGAAACTGGAGACCACGTTGCCGTAGGAGTTGGTGATCACCGACATCATGATCAGGCCCGGCACGATGTACTCCATATAGGTGAAACCACCCATGTCGCCGATCTGCCGGCCGATCAGGTTACCGAAGATCACAAAGTACAACACCATGGTGATCGCCGGCGGCAGCAGGGTCTGCGGCCAGATCCGGGTAAAGCGCTTCACTTCGCGGTAGACGATGGTCTGCAGTGCGACAAGGTTGGGTTGCAGCTCAGAACTCATACCGCCACCTTCGTCAGATTTTTCTCCACCAGGGACACGAACAACTCCTCAAGGCGATTGGTTTTATTACGCAGGCTCAGCACGTCGATGTTCTGCGCCGCCAACTGGGTGAACAACGCGGTGATGCCCATGGCTTTATCCACCTGGACTTCCAGGGTATGGCTGTCCACCAGGCGGCTGGGGTAACCGAGCAATTGCGGCGGTGCCGACAGGTTGTTCTTCAGGTCGAGCAGGAAGGTTTCCACATGCAGTTGGCCCAGCAGGTTACGCATGCTGGTGTTCTCGACGATGGTGCCGTGGTCGATGATGCCGATGTTGCGGCACAGCTGCTCAGCCTCTTCCAGGTAATGGGTGGTGAGGATGATGGTGATGCCCTTCTCGTTCAGCTCGGTGAGGAAGGTCCACATCGAGCGACGCAGTTCGATATCCACGCCGGCGGTGGGCTCATCGAGGATCAACAGGCGCGGTTCATGCACCAGCGCACGGGCGATCATCAGGCGACGCTTCATGCCACCGGACAGCGAACGGGACGGCACGTCGCGCTTGTCCCACAGGCCCAACTGGGTCAGGTATTGCTCGGCGCGCTCCTTGGCAACTTTCGCCGGGATGCCGTAGTAACCAGCCTGGGTCACGACAATGTCGAAAGTCTTTTCAAACTGGTTGAAGTTGAATTCCTGGGGCACCACGCCGATGGAACGCTTGAGCGCCGCCGGGGATTTGTCCAGGTCGTGGCCGAAGATATTCACCGTGCCGCTGGTCTTGTTGACCAGAGTGGAGAGGATACCGATGGTGGTGGATTTGCCGGCGCCGTTGGGGCCGAGCAAGGCGAAGAAGTCACCTTCGGCAACGTCCAGATCGATACCACTCAGGGCCTGGAAACCGTTGCCGTAGGTTTTGGTTAGCTGCCGGATGGACAGAGCGGAACTCATATCGGAATACGCACCAAAGAAGGGAATAGAAAGAGTAGATGAGGGCGCAGCGCACGTAGTTCAACGGCGGCGCATGACAGGCATGGTGCTTGCCCGCGCCGCACAAGTACAGTCACCTGTATTAATAGTCAGTATTAAGTCAACGCGGTCATGACCGCCTTGCGGTAGGCCGGGCGCTGTTGCAGGCGCTGGTACCAGGCCTCCAGATGGGGCATCGCAGGGCGCTCGATGGGCATCTCGAACCAGGCGTAGATAAAGCAGCCGAGGGGAATATCACCCATGCCGAAGGTCTCGCCCGACAGGTAAGGCTGCTCGGCCAATGCATCGTCAACGGTACTCAGTGCATCGATACAGGCCTGACGCCCGGCGTTGATGCTGCCCCAGTCCTGCTTCTCCGCCGGGGTGCGCACAACGCCCCAGAACACGGCCTTGAACGGCTCGGCGAGGGTCGAGGTGGTCCAGTCCATCCATTTCTCGGCGCTGGCACGCGCCTGCAGGTCGCTCGGGTATAACCCCGACGCGTGTTTGGCGCAGAGGTAGCGCACGATGGTGTTGGACTCCCACAGCACAAAGTCGCCATCCTCGATCATCGGCACCCGGCCATTCGGGTTCAATGCCCGGTATTGCGGCGTGTCCACCACGCCAAAAGCCCCGCCCGCATCAATTGCCTCATAGTCCAGGCCGAGTTCCTCGGCGCACCACAGTGCTTTCCTGACGTTTGATGAATTTTTACGACCCCAGATCTTCAGCATGACCGCGCCTTTTTGTTGATGAACATGGCTGGATGAACGCAGCAGCATACGCCGGTTCACTCGCGGCTCAAATCGCTCTGCATGTCGCCCAGCAAGGTCGGCATCTGTTCGGCAAACAGGTGTGGGTAACATTTCTCCAGATGAGCGAAGAAGAAATCCTCGGGCACATCGGGAAACTGCCCATGGTCCACCACGTACTCCATCGAGCGCTGCCCCTGGCGGTTGAATGCATGGAACACGCTGTCGTTGATCCCGTCGAAGTCCAGCGGTGGTACGTCGAACACCTCACACAGTTGGCGGTTGAACGCCGGCGTCGCCTTGACCCAACGGCCGTCCAGGTAAAACTCGGTGTAGCCATGCATGGCGAACACATCGCTTTTGAGCAACGCGATCAGGCGCGGTGTCGACAGATGATTGCGCACATCCGCAAGACCGATGCGCGCCGGGATGCCGCAGTGGCGGGCGCAGGCGGCGAGCAAGGTGGCCTTGGGCACGCAATAGCTTTCGCCGGCGGCCAGGGCAAAGCTGGCGCTGAGGCTGCCGGGGTCGCGGCTGAAGGTGTAGGGGTTGTAGCGAATCGCCTCACGCACGGCGTAATAGAGACTGACCGCCTGGTCACGTAAATTCGCGCTGGAGCCGCGGTGTTTTTCGGCGAACTCCACCACCGCAGGGTGGTCACTATCGATGAAGCGGCTGGGACTCAGGTACGTATCCATGAGCTTGATCTCCGAAGGAAGCCTGGAGTTTAACGACAGGTCCGCCACGGAGATAACGACGATTCGGCCAAATGTCGGCGCCTGATGCCAAGTGTTCCCAGTACAACTTGTAACACCCTGATCACCCCGCTTGTTCGGATGCCGACTAAGCTCCCTGGTGGTTTCGCCCCTGGTTTCACGGAGGATTGAATATGCTGTTGTTGTGGATACTGGTTCTGGTGGTCGGCATTGCCTACCTGGCACATCGCCGCGTCGCCCCCCTGCCCGCCCTGGGCGTGGTCGCCGTTTACCTGTTGGCGATGGGCGCCTGGAGCCATGCACCGGGTTGGCTGCTGCTGATTTTCTGGGTATTGATCGCTGTGGTGGCCGCGCCCTTGCTGCTGCCGGACCTGCGCCGCCAATACTTCACCAAGCCGCTGTTCAGCTGGTTCCAGAAAGTCCTGCCGCCGATGTCCGAGACCGAGCGCGACGCCATCGACGCCGGCACCGTGTGGTGGGACGGCGAACTGTTCAGCGGTCGTCCCGACTGGGACAAATTGCTGGCCTACCCCAAGGTGCAACTGACCGAGGAAGAACAGGCCTTTATCGACGGCCCCACCGAAGAACTCTGCGCCATGGTCAGCGACTGGGAAATCGGCCAGGCCATGGACCTGCCGCCGGCCGCGTGGGAGCAAATCAAGACCCACGGTTTCTTCGCCCTGATCATTCCCAAGGAATATGGCGGCAAGGGCTTCTCCGCTTATGCCCACTCCCAGGTCGCGATGAAACTCGCCACCCGCAGCGGCGACCTCGCCTCCACCGTGATGGTGCCCAACTCCCTCGGCCCGGCCGAATTGCTGTTGCATTACGGCACCGACGAACAACGCAACCACTACCTGCCGCGCCTGGCGCGTGGCGATGACATCCCCTGCTTCGCCCTCACCGGCCCGCTGGCCGGTTCCGATGCCGGCGCCATGCCTGACACGGGGGTGATCTGCAAAGGCGAATGGGAAGGCAAGGAAACCCTCGGCCTGCGCCTGAACTGGGAAAAACGCTACATCACCCTTGGCCCGGTCGCGACCCTGCTGGGCCTGGCCTTCAAGGCCCACGATCCAGACCACCTGCTGGGTGAAGAAGAAGACCTGGGTATCAGCCTGGCGCTGATCCCTACCGACACCCCCGGCGTGGAAATCGGCCGTCGCCACCTGCCCCTCGGCGCCGCGTTCATGAACGGCCCCAACTCCGGCAAGGATGTGTTCATCCCCCTGGAATACCTCATCGGCGGCCAGGAAATGCTCGGCAAAGGCTGGATGATGCTGATGAACTGCCTGTCTGTCGGCCGTTCGATCTCCCTGCCCGCCGTGGGCACCGGTGCTGCCAAGTTCACCAGCCTGATCACCGGCCAGTACGCCCAGGTGCGCGAGCAGTTCAACGTACCGCTGTCAGCCTTCGAAGGTATCCAGGAAGCCCTGGCGCGCATCGGCGGCAACGCCTGGCTGATGGACAGCGCACGCATGCTCACCGCCAATGCCGTGGACCTTGGGGAAAAACCCTCGGTGCTGTCGGCGATCCTCAAGTACCACCTGACCGAACGCGGCCGCGAGTGCATCAGCCACGCCATGGACGTACACGGCGGCAAGGGCATCATCATGGGCCCGAACAACTACCTGGGCCGCAGCTGGCAGGGCGCGCCGATCTTCATCACCGTGGAAGGCGCGAACATCCTCTCGCGCAACCTGATGATCTTCGGCCAGGGTGCCATCCGCTGCCATCCGTTCGTGCTCAAGGAAATGGCGCTGGCCGGTCGTGAGGACCACGATCAGGCGCTGAAGGAGTTCGACGGGCTGTTGATGCAACACATTGGCTTTGCCGTGAGCAATGCCGCCAGCACCCTGGTGCTGAACCTCGGCGTGGGGCACTTCGAGAAAGCCCCGGGCAACCGTTTGAGCCAGGGTTATTTCCGCGCATTGAACCGTCAGGCTGCCGCGTTCGCGCTGCTGGCAGACCTGAGCATGATGCTGCTGGGTGGCGAGTTGAAACGCCGCGAACGCCTGTCGGCACGCCTCGGTGACGTACTGAGCCACATGTACCTGGCATCGGCGGCACTCAAGCGTTACCACGACCTGGATTCGCCGGATCACCTGGAACCGCTGTTCGCCTGGGCCATGGAAGAAAGCCTCGGCGAGTCCGAGCGTGCGCTGGATGAACTGTTGACCAACTTCCCGAATAAAGTGCTGGGCTGCCTGCTGCGGGTGATTGTGTTCCCGTTCGGGCGTCGCCATACCGGTCCGTCCGATGCGCTGGATGCGGAAGTGGCCGCGGTGATTGGGCGCGCCAAAGGCGATCCGACCCTGGAAGAATTGCTGGCTGGTTGCTACCGCCCACAATCGGCAGACGATCCGGTGGGCGCGCTGCAACACGCCTACGACCTGCTGGGTGCCAGCCACCCGCTGCAGAAAAAACTGCATGCCGCGCTCAAAAGCGGCCAGGTCAAACCGACTGCCGGCGAGCATGCCATCGACGCCGCGCTGCATGCCGGTGTGCTGCAACCGGCGGAAGCGCAAACCTTGCGTGACGCCGAAGCGGCACGGCGCAAGGTGATCGACGTGGATGATTTCAGCAAGGAAGAGCTGGTACACGCTGAAGGTAAAGTCCGCTGAGTCCGGCGGTCATATAAAAACGGGCGCGAGAGGCATATACTCTCGCGCCCGTTTTTGCTTTAGAGGACTTATCTCGTGTCCAACGTCGTTGCCGATCATCTCGTCTTGCTCGACCACCTGCGCAGCATCCTGGTTGCCGTCGGCGAAGCCGAACAGGTGCCCGAGGAAAGCCACACCCTGTTCCTGGAGCGCTTCGACGAACTGCGCGCCCTGCTGCCGATCGACCCGATCGAAAGCCAGTACCTGGGCCAGGACCTGATGAGTCAGGTCATCCTGCGCTACCCGCAGATCGCCCACCTGATCCCGCGCGACCTGCTGTGGTTCTTCGGCGGCGATTGCCTGCACTTCATGCCCGACGAAGAACTGGACCTGTACCAGGCCCTGGAAGAGCGTCGCTTTGAAGCCGAACAAAACGACGAACCGTTCGACTGGAACCAGGAAAAGCAACTGCTGGCCATGCCGCAGGACCAAAGCAAACACTGATTGTTCAAGACACTGCACAACTGAATGCGGGAGGGAGCAAGCCCTCCTCCCACATTTTCGACCGCGCCTATCGCCGGCGCAATGTCGGCTCCCTCGCCATGCACTCCACCAGATAATCGATAAACACCCGCAGCTTCGGCGGCAGGTAACGCGTGGGCGAATGCAACAACCACGCCTCGCCATGGTAGGACGCAATAAAGTCCCACCCGGGCAGCACCTGTACCAAACGCCCCTCCTCCAACGCATGACGCGCGGTGAAATACGGCAAGCTGCCAATTCCCACGTGCTGCAACACCGCATCCAGCCGAACGCCGGTGTGGTTCGCCGCATAACGTCCACGCACGCCAACCGTCACCGCCTTGCCGCCCTGGCGGAATTTCCAGCGCGAGTCACCCGGTGTTTCCCCCAGGTAGATACAACTGTGCTCCAGCAAATCATGGGGATGACTCGGCGTGCCATGCTCGGCCAGGTACTGCGGTGTCGCGCACAGCAAGTGCTCGATGGGCAATAGCTGTCGCCCAACCAGACCCGGTGGCGGACTGTCGGTGATGCGAATGCTCAGGTCGACATTGTCGTCGATCAGGTCTACATGCCGGTCTTCAAGGATCAGTTGCACATCCACCTTGGGATAACGCCGCAGGAACTCCGGCATATGCGGGTGCACCACAAACCGCCCGACCGCCTTCGGCACACTGACCCGCACCAGGCCCTCGGCCTCGTGGGCGAACTGGCCGCTGATTTCCATCACTGAGCGCGCCGAGCTGACCATCTCCTGGCAGCGTTTGAAGACCTCCTCACCGGCTTCACTCAGGCGCAATTTGCGCGTGGTGCGTTGCAACAAGCGGGTTGCCAGGGCCTTCTCCAGGCGCGAGATGCTACGGCTCACTGCCGACGGCGAAACGCTCAACTGCCGCGCCGCTTCGGAGAAGCTGCCGGTCTCCACTACCTTGACGAAAATCGCCATTTCGCCCAGCAGCGGCAAAGGAAGATTGATGCTCATGACGCACAGGTCCATTGATAATTGAGTGGATTATCACCTATCTACGCACTATTTATACTCCCCGCAGAACCCTGATGCGGATGTAGAAAATGACCGAGCGCCTGTTTTTCACCCATGACCACCTGACCGCCGAGCTTGAAGTACTCAGTTGCACCCCCTGCGAGGGCCAGTTTGCGGTCGTTTTGCAATCGACGATTTTTCATCCCCAAGGCGGTGGCCAGCCGTTCGATACCGGCTGGCTGGGCGACAGCCAGGTGCTGCGAGTCACCCAGGAAACCGATCGCGTGGTGCACTATGTCAACCAACCGGTGGAACCGGGCCCCATCACCGCGCGAGTCGACGAACCGCGCCGAACCCTGCACACCCGCCTGCACTCCGCCGGGCATTTGATCGGCAACGCCGGCGAAACCCTGGGTTGGATGCCGATCAAGGCGCACCACTGGCCAGGTGAAGGCAAGATCACTTTTATCCGTGGCGAAACCGCGCAAGCCATGGACGCCGAGATCATTCAACAGCAGATCAACCAATGGATCGCCGCCGACTATCCGCGCCATATGGCCCTGGACGACGGCACCCGCGAAGTGGGCTTCGGTGATCTGCCCACCTACGCTTGCGGCGGTACCCATGTGCAAACGCTGGGCGAGTTGGGTCAGGTAACGATCCTGGCGCTTTCGGAGAAAAAGGGCGCGTTGTCGGTGCGTTACAGCCTGGACTAAAGCACGGAGTCGAGGGTGATATCGAGTTTTTAGATAAGCCTCCCAGTGGCCTCCCGGGCACACCTTGGCAGTGGTAGTGTGTCGAAATATTTCTGACACGTTGATCAGGAATCCCCTATTTCCCTTTGCAAAGGAATGCCCCTGACCATGCACTTTCGACTCAAGCAATTGGCGGCTGCCACCCTGTTCGCGACCGGCCTTTCGGTGATGACCACGCCTGCCTTTGCCAACATCACCCCAGAGCAAAGCACGGCGATCCTGAAGAGCTTCAGCGAAACGTCGGTCACGGATTTCCGTGGTTTCCTCGGCACCCTGGCCAAAGGCGACCTGGGCAAGGCCGACGACGTAGGCCCGGCGATCGGTGCCTTCCTCGATAACAAAACCCTGAGTGCCGACCAGCAGAACGAGATCCACCGCCTGCTGGGTATTTACACCCGAGTGAAATACGGCAAGGCCGCCTTAGATACCCTGCGCGAACTGGTGGAAATCCCGACCTTCAACGTGGACGGCGTGCCGCAGTACAAAAATCCGGAATTCATCCGGATTGCCGACAAGATCCAGGCCCTGGCCAAGACCTTCAACCTGAACTTCCGTAACATCGACAACCGCGTGTACGAGATTTCCCTGGCAGGCAGCGGCGACGAAGTGGTGGGTATCCACGCCCACGCCGACGTGGTGCCGGTGACGCCGGAGAACTGGGTCTTGAAAGACGGCACCAGGCTCGACCCGTTCAAGGTCACGCTGATCGGCGACCGCATGTATGGGCGTGGCACCGAGGATGACAAAAACGGCATCGTGGTGGCGATGTACGCCATGAAGGTGATCAAGGAAGAGAAGTTGCCGCTGGCGCGCAATTTCAAGCTGCTGGTGGACACCACCGAAGAAACCTCCGGCGACGCGATCCCCTATTACTTTGAACGCAACCCGACGCCGCAGTACAACCTGGCGCTGGATGGCGGCTACCCGGTGGTGATTGCCGAAAAAGGTTATGGCACTGTCATGGCCACCTTCCCGCGCCGCAAAGGGGAAGGCAAAGGCGCGGAAATCATCGCGATGACCGGCGGCATGGCCACCAACCAGATTCCCTCGGCCTCGGTTGCCACGTTGATCAGCGACACGCCGGCCGAACTGGCCGCCAGCCTGCAAAAAGCCGGTACGGAGTATGCCAAACGCAACGGCGGTGATTTCGAAGTGACAGCCAAGGTGGTTGGCAAAGAGGTCAAGCTGACAGTGACCGGGGTTTCCGCGCACTCCTCCGAGCCCGAATCCGGCATCAACCCGGTGTCGCGCATGCTGGAGCTGATCCACAGCATCGACAGCAAGATCGCCCTCAAGCACAACCACATCACCGACGCGGCCCGTTATGCCTCGGACAACTGGGGCCTGGATTATCTGGGCGGCAAATTGGGCGTGGGTTTCTCCGATGATTTCATGGGGCCGCTGACCACCTCGCTGACCTTTGTCGGCCTGGATGACAAAGCCTTCAAGCTGGCGGTGAACCTGCGTGTACCAAAGGGCAAATCGCCGGATAAACTGAAAGCCGAGATTTCGGACAAGTTGAGCGCCTGGGACAAGCAAACCAAAGTCAATGTGGACTTCACTTACTCGGTCGCCGAACCGATGTACCGCAACCCGGAAGGTGAGTGGGTGAAGGCCTTGTTGGCCGTGGCCAGCGAAAACCTGGGCATGGAGCACAAATTCGGCACCTCAGCCGGCGCGACGTCCGTGCATGAACTGCCCAATGGCGTGCAATTCGGCCTGGCGCGGCCGGAAGTGAAGTACACCGGGCACACCGACAATGAGTTCAAGACGGTCGACCAGTTCTTGCTGGATCTGCAGATCGTCACCGAAATGATGGGGCGTGTCGGACAGTTGCCGAAGCTCTGACAGCGATTGAAGTGTGCGCAAAAAAACGCCGATCAGTGATGATCGGCATTTTTATTCAGGTTCTTCATGCGCCCAGGTATCGCTTGCGCTCCTGCTCCCGCTGCAACATGTCCAGGGGTGGGTAGTAGATATACAGGGAAGACTCGATGGCAAACCATGCCGACGCCAACATTACCCCGCCCGCTACCACGACCATGCTGGCCAGAAACAGCCCCGTATCACCCAGTACATGCATGGCCGAGAAAATCAGCGAACCAGTGCCGAATCCAAAATATGGCACCGCCCAATCCACGACGGACAGCACCAAACAACCAAACACCAAGTGCGCTACTTTGTTCATCATCAACCGGTGCTGTTCTCGCAACTGCACATGCCGCTGATACCAGCTAAGCAGGAAATCACTGTTTTCCTTCAGTGCCAGGTCCAGAAGGTCGTTGGCCCACACATAACCGCTCCCCCTTGAAGGAGGTGTATAGGCATCACCCAAGAGCTTTGGAAAGGCCATTCGCAACCTTGTGCCGATCCCACGAACGATTTCCGTCAACAGCGGCAGAACGAAAGACACCACCAGCGCAAAAGAGGCAGCGGTGACCGCCAGGAATCCCAAGTCAGCAAGCAATGCGTCGCTGCTGGTCGTCCATTCCACCAAGGGCGTCCGGGTATGGATTAGCAAAGCGATATCAAGAAACAGCACAACGCTGACAAAGCGCATTGCCCAATGGAAATCCCATGCTTTTTCCAAGGCGCTGATACCCAATGGGGCGACCTTGGTTTCACCGGACGATTGAGAAGTTTCTGCCATCACGCGTGCTCCTTGAACTCAAACGCCAGACTATATCTCGAACACGCCAGGATCTGAGCCAGGAAGATGACAGGTTCAGGCAGATGAACAAATAACGCACAAACAAAAACGCCGATCATCACTGATCGGCGTTTTTGTTGAATATGGAGCGGGAAACGAGACTCGAACTCGCGACCCCGACCTTGGCAAGGTCGTGCTCTACCAACTGAGCTATTCCCGCAAATGGCGTCCCCTAGGGGACTCGAACCCCTGTTACCGCCGTGAAAGGGCGGTGTCCTAGGCCACTAGACGAAGGGGACACGCTACTGAAACACATGGTGTGTATTTCAGTGCCCAGAGGCCTCGTCCGAAGACTTGGTCCTGGTTTCACTCAGTGCCGCCCGAAAGCCACACTGCTTGTAAATTGGAGCGGGAAACGAGACTCGAACTCGCGACCCCGACCTTGGCAAGGTCGTGCTCTACCAACTGAGCTATTCCCGCATATGGCGTCCCCTAGGGGACTCGAACCCCTGTTACCGCCGTGAAAGGGAGGTGTCCTAGGCCACTAGACGAAGGGGACACACGTACAACATTCACTCCCTACCGCGTTTCGCTGTGTGCTTTACGCTGTAAGTGGCGCGCATTCTATGGATGGATTGAAAGGTCGTCAACCCCCAAGGATAAATTTATTTAAATCAATGACTTCGCCCGCGTTTACCGGCCCGCGCAGGGCATTCTGCCCGTCCAGGCCTTGACGCCTATATTCTGGCGTCCGACAAGGCGCTATAGTTCGTTCCAGCAAGTGATGGCAATGTGCATCTACGCAGGGAGCGGCTACTTATATAGAAGAACTACCTGGGTAACTGGTCGATCAGTCCTATCCGTCGACAAGCCCAGTCACTACACTCCACTGTAAACCCTATCAAAGAGGTCACACCGGTGACACCACTCATGATCACCCTGCTGGTAATAGCCGGGATCGTAATACTGATCGCCATTGGCTACATGAACCACGTGGTGGAAAACAACAAGCTGGAAAAGAAGCGCACCGAGATCGAGCTTAATGATCGCCTGCGCCGTTGCGGTGAGATCACCGAGACCTTCCCTGGCCAACTGATGACCCCGGCGCTCAAGCTCTTACTGGCCCGCCTGGAGCTCAACGTCAATCAGCGCCTGTTGAACCTCAACAAGACCAGTGCACCGCTCAAGGCCCGTATCACCGAGCTGAACAAGCTGGTGGCCCAGGGCGAGTCCATCCCGGTGAACAACCCGCCGGCGCCGATCCAGACCGAAGCCAAGGCCAAGGACGTGCGCTTCCTGCTGGAAGCCCTGCATGGCCAGGTCACCCGCGCCGCCCAGGACGGGTTCCTGCCGACCAACGAAGCCAAGCACTGGATCAAGGAAATCCGCCATATCCTGGTGCTGTTGCACATCGAGTTCTTCAACAACCTCGGCCAGCACGCCTTGCAGCAGGGCCAGCCTGGCCAGGCGCGCCTGGCCTTCGAACGTGGCGTGCAGTACCTGCGCAAGCAGCCTGAACCGGTGCTCTACAGTGCACAGCTGCAATTGCTGGAAGGTCAACTGGCCCGCGCCAACTCGACCGTCCTGGCTAACAGCAAACAGGCGGCGGAGGAAGTCAACGAATTGACCGAAGGCATGAAAGAAGTCGACGCCGATGCCGAGTGGAAAAAGAAAGTCATCTACGACTGATCTGCCCACTCCCCTGGGGTGAGCGGGCTGCCCGCTCGCCCCAACATGCCATCAATTTGCATCTATCGCCCCGCCCCCGACTAGCGTAAAAAAGTGCCCCTCACTCCGTGAAGTCAGAGGCCCGCTATGCCTATCGCCGTCATTGATGGACAACCGCTGCATTACGTCGACCAGGGCACCGGCCCTGTCGTCCTGCTCGGTTCAAGCTACCTGTGGGACCGCGACATGTGGGCCCCGCAGATCGAAGCCCTGTCGCAACAGTACCGGGTCATCGTGCCCGAACTGTGGGGCCACGGCGAATCGGGCCAACTCCCCACCCCCACCCACACCCTCGACGACCTTGCGCGCCAGGCCCTGGCCCTGCTTGACCATTTGGAGATCGCACAGATCAACCTGGCAGGCCTGTCGGTGGGCGGCATGTGGGGCGCACGCCTGGCGTTGCAGGCCCCCGAGCGGATCAACAGCCTGGTGCTGATGGACACCTACCTCGGTGCCGAGCCAGAGGCCACGCGCCAGTATTACTTCTCGTTGTTCAAGATGATTGAAGACGCCGGCGCCATTCCTGAGCCGTTGCTGGATGTGATCGCGCCGATCTTCTTTCGCCCCGACATCGACCGCGAATCGGCGCTCTACCAGGATTTTCGCAAGTCACTGCAGGACTTTCCCCGGGAACGCCTGCTGCACAGCATCGTCCCCCTGGGTCGATTGATCTTCAGCCGCGAAGATGTGTTGGAACAACTACCGCAGCTGGACGCCGATACCACCTTGGTGATGTGTGGCGAACAGGACAAGCCTCGGCCACCCGCCGAATCCGAGGAAATGGCCGAGCTGATTGGCTGTGCCCTGATCCTGATTCCAGACGCCGGGCATATCTCCAGCCGGGAGAACCCGGATTTCGTCAACGAAGCGCTGCTGACCTTCCTCGCCAACCACGCCTGATCGCCCTCCCTTTTGATCGCCGCCTCGGGGCGGCGATCAAAGGCGGAAGTGCCCCACCATCCCCTTGAGCTCCGCTCCCAACTGCGCCAGTTGGATGCTCGACGCCGCATTGCCCTGCATGCTCAACGCCGATTGATCGGCACTCGCACGAATACTGGTGACGCTACGGTTGATCTCTTCGGCCACCGAGCTCTGCTCCTCAGCCGCAGCGGCAATCTGCTGGTTCATCTGCTGGATCAACGACACCGCTACCGCAATGCTGCCCAGGGCACTTTCAGTTTCCAACGCATCGCTGACCGCCAGCTTGACCAGTTCGCCACTTTGCTGGATCTGCTGCACCGATGATTGCGCCGCGCTGCGCAAGGTACTCACCAGCCGCTCGATTTCTTCGGTCGACTGCTGGGTACGCTTGGCCAGTGCCCGTACTTCATCGGCCACCACCGCAAAACCCCGGCCCTGTTCGCCCGCGCGAGCGGCTTCGATGGCCGCGTTCAGGGCCAGCAGGTTGGTCTGTTCGGCGACGCTTTTGATCACGCTCAGCACGGTGCCGATATTCTGGATTTCAGCACTGAGGCTCTCGATGCTGGTGCTCGCACGGGTACTGGACGTGGCCAGCAACTCGATGCGCTGCAAACTCTGGCGCACCACCTGCTGGCCGCTGTCGACTTTTTCATCCGCCGTCTGCGCAGCTTGCGCGGCCTGTTCGGCGTTGCGCGCCACATCGTGCACGGTGGCAGTCATCTGGTTCATCGCGGTAGCAACCTGCTCGGTTTCCTCCTTTTGGCTGCTCACCTCGACGTTGGTCTGCTCGGTCACGCTGGACAGCGACTGCGCCGAGCTGGCCAATTGTTCGATACCGGCCTGCAGGCCGCTGACCATCTGGCTTAGGCCGCTGCTCATCTGCTGCATCGCCTGCATCAACTGGCCGATTTCATCACGACGACTGACCTCCATGCGCCCGCTCAGATCCCCGGCGGCAATCTGTCGGGCTACCGCGATCACACTGCGCAGCGGCGCGACGATCAAGCGGGTAATCACCCAGGCCGCAATCAACCCCACCAGCAAGGCCAGGGCCGACGAGCCAATGATCAACATCGCGCTTTTCTTCAGTTGCGCCTGCATCGACAGGTCTTCAGCGTCATAGGCCTGGTTGACCCGGCTGACGACCTGGTCAGCTCGATCATGCAGTTGTTTGTAGACGACTTTTTCCTGGGCCAGCAGGCCGGTGTATTCCCCCAGCTTTTCGCTGAAGGCGGCGATATGCCCGGAAACTTCGTTGAGCACCGTCTGATAACCAGGGTCCTTGACCGACGTTTTCAGTTGCTCGACCTGGGCCAGGGCCTGGTCGGCCTGCTCGATCTTGCCTTGCTCGGCGTCGTCTGCATCCGCCTTGCGGCTCTGGTCCAGGCGCACATGGGCTTCGTTCATGGCCTGCAACATCAAGCGGGAAACCTGACTGATCTGGCCTGCCTGCTCGATAAACTCGGCGCCCTCCTTACCTTGGCTTTCCTTGAGGCCATAGGCGCCGTCGTCCGCCAGCCCGGCCTGCAATACATCCAGGTTATTCGCCACGCTGGACACCGACCAACTGGCCATTTCCAGCGCCAGGTCCTTGGTCTGCGTCAGCTCGACAAACTCATCGAACGCCTTCCGGTAGGCTGCCAGAGCCTGCTCGACCTCGGTCATCACCGGCACATTCGCCGCAGACTGGGCCTTGAGGCCGGCCGCCTGGGCCGCCAGGGCATCAAGACTTTCATGCAAGGCGTCGACGGCCTTGGGGTCGGCGTGCAGCGCGTAGTCCTGCTCGATCAGGCGCACCTTGAGCAAGCCGCTGTTAAGCGACGACATGGCCTTGAGGCCTTCAAAACGCTGGCCAACGGTTTGCAGGGACCACACGCCGATAGCCGCGACCAACGCCGTCAGCAGCAGCACCAGGGTGAAGCCCAAGCCCAGTTTTTTCGCCATACCCAGGTTGGCGAAACGTCGTTGCACGCCTGAAATCATTGCACTTGAATCCTCTTGCAATGGCGGACGCCATCAAGTCCGATGGACAAGCAACGAGATTCGCAACCAAAAGGCACTGAGCACAAGGCACTGGCGCCACAATAATGGCAAAAAGCTACACGCTCGTCGTTTTCAGAATGGTCGAGGTCGATCTGGCGGGCCCCATCGCACGGAACAACGCCAAGGCACGTTGATCAGTAGCATAGGCGACATTAAGGCGTAGCCACTCACTGTGCCCGCCGGTGGGACTGAACAACGCCCCGGGCGACAACAACACCCCCAACTGCCGGGCGCACGCCTGCAACCGCGAAGGCTGCGCCGTCCCCGGGCGTGCCCACAGGAACATACCGCCGGTGGGTACGGCGAACACCTCCCACTCTTCGTCCTCCAGCACTTGCAGGGTCACGGCCATTTCACTGCTCAACCGCTTGCGCAGGCGCTGCACCCACTTGCGATACGTGCCATTGGCCAGCAACGTCGCGACCACCGCTTCAGCAAACCGGGAGGTGCCGAAACCGGTCAAAGTCTTAAGGCTGGCCAGTTGCGCGATGATTGCACTGCTGGCGCAGAGGTAGCCCACACGCAAGGCGCTGCTCAGGGTCTTGGAAAAACTCGCGACGTAGATCACCCGATCATCATGGGGCAATGCCGAAAGCCGCGTGCAACTGGCCTGTTGCAGGTCGCCGTAGACATCTTCCTCGATGATCAGGAAGTTCTTGCGGTGTGCCAGTTCCAGCAAGCGCTCGGCCACCAGCCGGCACAGGCTGGTGCCCGTGGGGTTGTGATAAAGGCTGTGGATGAACAGGCACTTGGGATGATGGTGCTGCAGCAGCGCTTCAAGTGCCGGGAGGTCGGGGCCGCCTCGGGTACGCGGTACTTCCAGCAGTTTCACGCCCTGGAACGCCAGCTGCCGGTAGAGATTGGCATACCCGGGGGTTTCGACCACCACGCTGTCGCCGGCCTTGAGCAGCGTACGTATCAGCAGGTCCTGGGCATGGCTGGCACCTGCGGTGGTCAGGATGCGCTCCAGGCTGGTGGCGATGTGAATCTGGGTCAGGCGCTTGAGCAGTTGCTCGCGCAGCGCAGGCAGACCCAGAGGGGTGCTGTAGTTGAACAGGCCGGCCGTGTCGGTGCGGGTGACTTCGCGAATCGCGTAACTGATGTCATCGCTTTCGCGCCACGCATCGGGCAACCAGCCGCAGCCCAGTTTCAACTCGCCCAACGGATTGTCGGCAAAGGCGCCCCACTCGCGCTCCGCCCCCTCATACCAGTTGCCTTCGTGGCAGGCAGCCGGCTGGGCCACCACAAATCCCGAGCCCTGCCGGGGCGCCAGCACCCCTTGGGCGACCATCCGTTCGAATGCTTCGATCACACTGGATTGGCTGAGCAGGTTGTCCAGGGCCAACTGGCGGACGGATGGCAAGCGTGTTCCGGGACTCACGCCGTCCTTGCGAATCCATTGCACCACGGCACTGACGATTTGCTGCACTACCGGTACAAGGGCCTGTCGATCGATCCCTAAATCCATGAGCCACTCACTTCAACTGTCTGTTATCAACCCGGAGAGTTAAGCACAGAAGCAGCAGGTTGCCGGCCGCATAAATTTATTAAATTATTGATTTTATTGACTTATTTACCTACTGACACATATTCGGTCACAGCGTTTTGCCAGCTTTGGAAAAGCCCCACGCGCCCCCAGACGTTTTCGAACAAGGGGCCGGCGCCAGGTCCTAGATAGCCGTCGCGCCACCGTCCACGGCCAAGGCGTGGCCGGTGGTGAACGCCGCTCCGTCGCTGCACAGGTACAGCACTGCGCTGGCAATTTCCTCCACCTTGCCGATACGCCCGACCGGGTGCATGGCGGCGGCGAATTCGGCCTTGCGCGGGTCGGCTTCATAGGCGCGCCGGAACATATCGGTATCGATCACCGCCGGGCAGACGGCATTGACGCGGATTTTCTTCTTCGCGTACTCGATCGCCGCCGATTTGGTCAGGCCGATCACCGCATGTTTGGAGGCTGCATAGATACTCATCTTCGGCGCCGCGCCCAACCCCGCCACCGACGCGGTGTTGACGATCGCCCCGCCGCCCTGAGCCAGCAGCAGCGGCAACTGGTACTTCATGCACAACCACACACCCTTGACGTTGACGCCCATGATCGCGTCGAACTCATCCAGGCTGCCGTCCGCCAGCTTGCCCTTCTCGATCTCGATGCCGGCGTTATTGAACGCATAGTCCAGGCGACCATAGGCGCCGATGGTCTGTGCCATCAACTGCTGCACATCCGCCTCCTGGGTGACGTTGCAGCGCACGAACAGCGCCTCGCCCCCGGCCTGGTGGATCAGCGCGACCGTACCCTCGCCGCCCGCTACGTCCAGGTCGGCGACCACGACCTTCAAGCCTTCGGCGGCGAACGCCAGCGCAGTGGCGCGACCAATACCGGCGGCGGCGCCAGTCACCAGGGCGACCTGGCCGGAAAACGTCATGCTCATGGAGGATGTCCTATTGGGATTAATGGCAGTGGCACGAGTCTAGCCAACGCCGAGACGCACAGGTCAGCACTATCAGAAGGCCGGTTAGCGCCGTATGAGTCATGGTGATAAAGCAACCGGGCTCACTATCAATGGCACCTATCAATGAGCATTCGCACCCTCGGCTGACCTTGCCCCCAGGCCGTCCAAGGTCTATCAATCATGCTTCACTTCTAAAGAGTCCTTGCCATGACCGCCCAGACCAACCGCCAATTCCTGCTCGCCAAACGCCCGGTCGGCGCGGCCACGCGGGAAACCTTCACTTACCAGGTCGTGCCGGTGGGCACCCCCGGGGACGGGCAGGTGCTGGTGCGCAACGAATACCTGTCCCTCGACCCGGCCATGCGTGGCTGGATGAATGAAGGCAAGTCCTACATTCCGCCCGTAGGCCTCGGCGAGGTCATGCGCGCGCTGGGTGTGGGCAAGGTGATTGCCTCGAATAACCCGAAATTCGCCGTCGGCGACTACGTGAATGGCGCCCTGGGCGTGCAGGATTACTTCCTGGGCGAGCCGCGCGGCTTCTACAAGGTCGACCCCAAGCTGGCGCCCCTGCCCCGTTACCTGTCTGCGCTGGGCATGACCGGCATGACCGCCTACTTCGCGCTGTTGGACACCGGCGCGCCCAAGGCCGGTGAAACCGTGGTGATCTCCGGCGCGGCCGGTGCCGTGGGCAGCATTGCCGGGCAGATCGCCAAGCTCAAAGGCTGCCGCGTGGTCGGCATTGCCGGCGGTGCCGACAAGTGCAAGTTCCTGGTGGATGAACTGGGCTTCGACGCCGCCATCGACTACAAGAACGAAGACGTGCCCGCCGCCCTCAAGCGCGAGTGCCCTAAAGGTGTGGATGTGTATTTCGATAACGTCGGCGGCGACATTCTTGACGCGGTGCTCAGCCGGCTGGCGTTGAAAGCCCGCGTGGTGATTTGCGGGGCCATCAGCCAGTACAACAACAAGGAAGCGGTGAAAGGCCCGGCCAACTACCTCTCACTGCTGGTCAACCGCGCACGGATGGAAGGCTTTGTGGTGATGGATCACGCGGCGAACTTTGCCGCCGCCGGGCAGGAAATGGCCGGCTGGATGGCCCAGGGCAAGCTCAAGAGCAAGGAGGATATCGTCGAGGGGCTGGAGACGTTCCCGGAGACGCTGATGAAGCTGTTCAACGGCGAAAACTTTGGCAAATTGGTGCTCAAAGTCAGCTGATACACACGCTCTGCGCGTTCCCACGCTCTGTGAACGTGGGAACGCGCATCGATCAGGCGATCTCGGCGACTACCGCCGCCAACGCCTTGGCCGGATCCGCCGCCTGGCTGATCGGACGGCCGATCACCAGGTAGTCGGAACCCGCGTCCAGTGCCTGGCGCGGGGTCAGGATGCGGCGCTGGTCGTCCTGGGCACTGCCCGCAGGGCGAATCCCCGGGGTCACCAATTGCAACGACGGATGGGCAGTCTTCAAGGCCTGGGCTTCCAGCGCCGAGCACACCAGGCCATCAAGGCCGGCTTTCTGCGCCAGGGCCGCCAGACGCAGCACCTGCTCCTGAGGCTCGATGTCCAGGCCGATGCCCGCCAGGTCCTCGCGCTCCATGCTGGTCAGCACGGTCACGCCGATCAGCAACGGCTTGGGGCCGCTGCGCTGTTCCAGCACTTCGCGGCAGGCGGTCATCATGCGCAGACCGCCGGAGCAGTGCACATTCACCATCCACACGCCCATCTCGGCCGCAGCCTTGACCGCCATGGCGGTGGTGTTGGGGATGTCGTGGAATTTCAGGTCGAGGAACACCTCGAAGCCTTTGTCACGCAGGGTGCCGACGATTTCCGCGGCGCAGCTGGTGAACAGTTCCTTGCCGACCTTGACCCGGCAAAGCCTGGGGTCCAACTGGTCAGCCAGCTTCAGTGCGGCGTCACGGGTGGGGTAATCCAGGGCGACGATGATAGGAGTCTGGCAGACGGACATTGGAATGGGCTCTCAGGCAAGTCGAAATCGGCGCGGATTGTAGCGCAAGCAGCGCCGTTGCGGGATCCGATGATCGGTAAATACTGACCAACCGCCATCAGCCGGGCATTCCAGATGACTATTTCAAAGCTGATACATTCATGACATGCCCACAACACGCCCTGCCGCTAGCCTCGCCCGCACGACCCACCGACCAGCACTACCAGCCATGGGGCTGGGCGCCTATGCTGAGCGCAACAACCAGGCAGATGATCGCACTATGCATACCCCTTCCGTCCCCGTGAACGACGAGCCCAAAGGCGCGGTGGTCGCCGATGACAAGCGCTGGAACACCCGTGCGCTGATCGTCGACGACGATGTGCCGATCCGCGAATTGCTGATCGACTACCTGGCACGCTTCAATATCCTCGCCACCGGCGTGACCGACGGCGCCGCCATGCGCCTGGCCATGCAAGCCGAAACCTATGATGTGGTGGTACTCGACCTGATGCTGCCGGGGGAAGACGGCCTGACCCTGTGCCGCTGGCTGCGCGCCGAATCGGATATCCCGATCCTGATGCTCACGGCCCGCTGCGAGCCCACCGACCGCATCATCGGCCTGGAACTGGGGGCCGACGACTACATGTCCAAGCCCTTCGAACCCCGTGAACTGGTAGCGCGGATCCAGACCATCCTGCGCCGGGTACGCGATGACCGCACCGAACAGCGCGCGAATATCCGCTTCGACAACTGGCGCCTCAACAGCGTGTTGCGTCAATTGGTGGCCGACGATGGCCTGGTGGTGCCGCTGTCCAACGCGGAATTCCGCCTGTTGTGGGTGTTTATCGAACGCCCGCGTCGGGTGCTGAGCCGGGAGCAGCTGCTTGATGCCGCCCGTGGCCGCTCGATAGAGGCCTTTGATCGCAGTATCGACTTACTGGTGTCGCGCCTGCGGCAAAAACTCGGGGATGACCCCAAGGCACCGCAGTTGATCAAGACCGTGCGCGGCGAAGGCTACCTGTTCGACGCCCGGGATATTGGCTGATGCGCGCGCCCTTCAACACGCTGTTCGGTCGGCTGTTCGGCGTGTTGCTGGTGGCGATTGTGCTGGCCCATGGGCTGGCGTTCTTCTGGTTTCACCACTACGGCCAACCGCCGCCGCCCCCTCCTGAGCGATTTATCGAGCAGCCGGACGGGACCATGACGCCGATGCGCGACAAGCACCCACGCCCCTGGTTTGGCGGCCCGGTGGTGCCCCTGACCTTTCAATTCGTCTCGTTGATTATCGCGGCCTGGTACGGTGCCAAACTGCTGAGCCGGCCGATACAGCGCCTGAGTGAAGCGGCGGAACGCTTGAGCCTGGACCTCGACAGCCCACCCCTCGATGAATCCGGCCCGAGGGAAGCACGACAGGCCGCCTCGACCTTCAACCTGATGCAAAGGCGCATTCGCGAGCAGGTCAGCCAACGCGCGCGCATGCTCGGCGCCGTCTCCCATGACCTGCGCACCCCGCTGTCACGCCTCAAGCTGCGCCTGGAGCAGATCGAGGACACCCGGCTGCAGGGCCAGATGCGCCAGGACCTGAACGACATGATCGGCATGCTCGACGCCACCCTGAGCTACCTGCACGAACAGCGCACCAGTGAAACCCGGCATTGGCTGGATGTGCAGGCGCTGGTGGAGTCCATGAGTGAAAACGCCCAGGACCAGGGCTCCGATGTGCAATGTGCGGGCAGCTGCCTGCCCTTGCAGGTGCAACCGATGGCCCTGCGCTCATGCCTCAACAACCTGATCGACAACGCCTTGCGTTATGCCGGCACAGCCCGCGTGGAGCTGGAGGACAGCCGCGAAGCGCTGGTCATCCGTGTGATCGACCACGGGCCGGGGATCGCGGTCGATAAGCGTGAGGCGGTGTTCGAGCCGTTCTACCGGCTGGAAGGCTCGCGTAACCGCAATTCCGGCGGCGTTGGCCTGGGCATGACCATTTCCAAGGAAGCCGCGGAGCGCCTGGGCGGCCGCCTGAGCCTGGAAGAGACCCCAGGCGGCGGCTTGACCGCCGTGATGTGGTTGCCCAGGGCTTAAAGGGGCTTGTCTTCACGCCGAACCTGGGCCTGGGTTGCGCTCCAATCCATCAGCAGGCTGTAGGCCACGGCCAGCAGGGTCGGGCCGATAAACAGGCCGATAAAGCCAAAGGCAATCAAGCCGCCGAAGACCCCGAGCAACACGATCACCAGCGGCAGGTTGCCGCCACGGCTGATCAGGTACGGCTTGAGCACGTTGTCCACGCCGCTGATGATGAACGTCCCCCACACGCCAAGGAACACCGCGTAGGTGTAGTCGCCTTTCCACGCCAGCCAGGCCGTGGCCGGGATCCATACCAGCGGCGGGCCCATCGGGATCAGGCTGAGCAGGAACGTCACGATCCCCAGTACCAACGCACCCGGCACGCCGGCGATCAGGAAGCCGATCAGTGCCAGCAGGGCCTGGGCGGCGGCAGTGCCGATCACACCGTTGACTACCCGCTGCACCGTACCGGCCACCAGTTCGATGTAGTAGCCGGCACGGTCACCGATCAGGCGCTCCAGCAAGCGATGCACGAACATCGCCAGACGCGGCCCGTCACGATAAAAAAAGAACACGAACACCAGGCTCAGGGTCAGTTCGAGGATGCCGCCGCCGATCTGCGCACTGCGCGCCAACAGCCAGTTACCCACCTGCCCCAGGTACGGCTTGAGGCTGACCATCAGCGCCGCGCCCTGCTCGTCGATGCTGTTCCACATACCGACCAGGCGTTCCCCCACAAAAGGAATCGCGCCTAACCAGGTTGGCGCCTCGGGCAGCCCATCGACCTGAATATCCTTGATCAACGCCACGGCATCGCGCACATGGTCCGCGAGATTGAACCCCAGCCATACCAGCGGCACCGCCACCAGCAACATCCAGCCCAGGGTCAGGATGCCGGCGGCCAGGGATTCACGGCCACCCAGCCAACGTGTCAGCAGCACCATCAGCGGCCAACTGGCAAACGCCAGCACCGCCCCCCAGAACAGCGCCGACCAGAACGGCGCCATCACCCAGAAGCTGGCACCAAACAGCACCAGCAGCAGGATTTGCACCAGCAGGCGATCGTTATTGAGCATGGGGTATCTCTAGAAAAGGCTGTAGGAAGAAAGCTTAGGCGAACAGCGCGGGTCCGTTCGCCCTGTTGCGGTCAGCGTATCAGATGCAGGTGCAGGCCTTGGGTTTCAGTGCTGCCGGTTTCCAGGCGCGCGGCACGCACGCCTTTGTCGACCAGGGCCTGGCGCCAGGCTTCGGCTTTCGGGCCGGTCAGACTGACGCGCAAGGTCGTATCGAGGTTCAAGCCCCGGGAAATCAGGGTCAGCCAGGTGTCGTCGGGGTCGCCGCCAAGCGCGGGGAAATCCAGCTCACCGGTGCTTTTGAGCTCGCGCAACAAGGTGGCCGAGGTCGGCAGCAGGTCGCCCAGCGGTGCGCCGGCATCCAACTGCTCCACATGCAGGTAGGCACGGCGGTTGCCTCGGGTGATGCCGTACATGGCCACCAGGGAGTTTTCCTGCGGGGCAGCCAGACGCAGCAGCAGGTATTCCTGCTGGCCGTCGGCCCCTACCAGCTTGGCATTACCGAACACTTCGTTGGCCCACAGGCTGCTTTCACCGCAATCGCGGGCCTGGCACCAGAACAACAACTGCGCGCCGTTGGCCTGCAACGCTTCGCGCGTCGACGTGAATGCAGCACTGGAGGTGTGTTCGGCAGGCAGTTCGTAGGTAATCGCTGTGGCTCGCCCACGGGCGGTGGCCTGGCCCTCGTAACGCAACTGGCCACTGATCTTGCGGATCGCCCCCATGGGGTAGATGCGTTCCTTTTCTTCAGCGGGACGGTAATCGACGATCTGTGCGTCGACCTGACGGGCCACGGCAGGCAGGTCCTGGCTTCCCGGCACATCGGCGGCGAACACCAAGGGGCTGAAACAGCACAGTCCGAGGGCACGTATACATCCTTTACGCAGGCTCATCGGATCGGTGAGCCCTGGCCATCGGAGGTCGCAGCAGTGTTGAGTTGGTTCATGGTTGACTCCCTTTCAATCCGCCCAGCCTCGGCAGTTGACCGCCCCAAGTCAAGGCGCGGAGAAGAACCGATTGAAACAGTCTGCAACAAGGACCGCACCGGGCTCATCATTCAGGTGTAAATGATGGCCACCCGGCAACGTGGTTACCGTAAAGGGTAGCTGGGAAAGCAATTCGGGATGTTTCGCCAACATGCCATCGGCGGCGACCACCAACTGCGCAGGGCAACCCACGCGGCGCACGAAAGCCATCGCCTGCTCATCGGTCAGGCGCATCGGCGAAGCCAGGGTCAGGCGACTGTCCGAGCGCCAGGTATAACCGCCCGGCACCGGCATCAAACCGCGCTGGGCCAGCAGCTCTGCGGCTTCACGGCTCACGGCGACCAGACCTTTCATGCGCGCCTCAACCGCCCGATCCAGGGTGGTGTAGACCGGCTTGCGCTTATCCTGCAGGTTCAATTGCGCCTGCAAGGCCATGCCCAGGCGCTCGGCCGCGTTCTCACCGCTGGCAGTGGGCGGGATCACGCCGTCAATCAAACCCAGGTGCGTCACCCGTTCCGGCAAGGCACCGGCCAGCACCAGGGACACGATGGCGCCGAGGGAGTGGCCGAGTAATGCAAAACGTTTCCAGCCCAGTTGCTCGGCAACGTGCAGCACGTCGTGGACGTAATCCCACAAGGCATAACCGGCACCTGTAGGACGATGCGCCGAATGCCCATGGCCGGCCATGTCCAGCGCCACGATACGTAAACCCGCAAGCTTCGGCGCCAGGCGTGCAAAGCTGTTGGCATTGTCCAGCCAGCCATGCAGGGCGATCACCGGCAAACCGTCCTCGGGGCCAAACAGATGGGCCGCCAACTCAATGTGCGGCAGGCTCAGGCGAACCTCTTCGACGGGTGTGCTCATGCGCAGCTGCGCTCCCGGGCTTCCCAGCGCGCGAACAGGGTCTTGATCAAGGTCGCGGTGTCCTGGGGGCGTTCGAGGGGAAACATATGGCCGCCGGGCATGGTGAGCATTTCGCCCATAGGCAGACGGTCGACACCGCTGGCGTGGTGACGCATCACCACGCGGCTCTGGCGACCGCGCACCACCGCCAGCGGCACTTTCAATTGGCGCACCTGGCCAGGGCTGGTGTGGGGCACGCCCCGGTAGATGCTGATTTCGGTGGCCGGGTCGAAACGCAGGCGCAGGCGATCACCCGCCTGGTACAGGCCGTGTTGCAGGTAGGCGTCGAAGCATTCCGGGTCAAAGCCTCGGAACAGGGTCTTGCCGGCAAAGTAGCTGCGTGCGGCGTCCAGGTCGCTGAACTCTTCACGACGGCCCAGGGTGCGCCCGGCCGGCGTGAGGCGGTCGATAAAACCGAAGCGCTTGGCGGCGCGGATCACCCAGCGGTCGGCGCGGGTCAATACCGGCGAATCGAGCATCACTACCCCGCGATACAGCTGCGGGCAGCGCAGGGCCGCGTGCAAATGCAGCACGCCACCCAGGGAATGGCCCACGCCCCAGACGGGCTGCGGTTGCTGCTCCAGATGATGGATCAACTCGTCCACCAGGTTCTGCCAGTTATCGTCCACTGGAAACCTGGGGTCGTGACCGTGCTGCGGCAAGTGAGCCACCGCATATTCCGGGGCCAGGGCGGCAAACAGCTTGCCGTAGGTGGCCGAGGGGAAGCCATTGGCGTGGGCAAAAAACACGTGCTGCGACATAGCGGATCCATCTGCAAAAACCGAGATTGATTGTCACCAGGCCCAAGCCCCACAGCAATGACTGTAACTGCCAGGAATGATGACACTCACGCCACACCTATCGCGCCGGAGGGGTTTCGCCCAAAGGCACCACGGCCATGGTCAGCCGTGAGACACAGTTGCACTTGCCGTCATCGGTGGTCAGGCGAATGTCCCAGACCTGGGTGGTGCGGCCGATATGGATCGCCTTGGCCACCGCCGTCACCCGCCCGCTGCGCACACCGCGCAGGTGATTGGCGTTGACCTCCAGGCCCACGCAATAGAACTTGCTCGGGTCGATGCACAAATAAGCCGCCACGGAGCCGACACTCTCGGCCAGTACCACCGACGCACCGCCATGCAGCAGGCCGTAAGGCTGGTGAGTGCGGTGGTCGACCACCATGCTGGCGGTGAGGGATTCGTCGTCGAAGCTTTCAAAACGGATGTCCAGCAGTTCACCGATGGTGTTTTTCTGGCCGGCATTGAGTTGTTCGATATTCGGTTGGGTGCGCCACAAGCTCATGGAATTGTCCTTATTGGTTTTATTACGACCCTAATCCTGCCACACAACTGCCTCGCTGCGCTCGCTCCAACGAAAAACGACGGACATAAGACCCGATCCTCTGTGACCCGGCGATAGCCTACGGATTCTTCACGCTGACCAGGCTCATCAACCCCGCCAGCGGGAAGTCGCCTTCAAGCTCCGCCAGGCTGGCGGTGGACATCGGCTGCGGCTGGCGCTGATGGCCATGCTGCAGAAAACTGATCAAGCTGCCGACCAGGGGCTGATGACTGACCAGCAGCACGTTGTCATCACTGTCGAGCTTGCTCAGGACCTCCAGCGGATTGCCCTCCGGCGTGAGCCAAGGCACCGTGCGGATATCCGGTTCAAAACCCAACGCGTCCCGCACCAGCTGTGCAGTCTGCTGCGCCCGCACGTACGGGCTGGCAATGATCGCGCTGAGCGGCTGGCCGATCAGGTGCGCCGCACTGCGCAACACCTCGGCGCGGCCATGTTCGGTGAGGTTGCGCTCGGCATCCGTGCGGGCATGCGCCTCGGCCTCACCGTGACGCAAGACCCACACCTTCATAGCTTCGGCTCCTCATCCCGCACCGGGTGCGGCGCCGGCGGCACGCTGTGGGCGGCTTCGCCCTCGGGAGCGCGAGGGGTTGGCCAGTCGGCGAACGGCCAGGGCTTCTGTTCGGTGTGGAAGCTGCCAAAGCGGCCGATCTGGGCAAGAAACTGGCTGAGGCTGTCGCCGAAGTTCATCAGGCCCAGGTTCGGCGCGCTGTAGACCAGGCGGTAGATCAACTGCACCACCACCAATGCGCCGAGCAGGAACTGCGCCACCTGCCACACCAGGGCAAACACCAGCATCCACAGGATGCGCAGGATAATGGACTCGTACTTGGGGGCTGCTTTCGGATCGTTCATGGCGCGTTCCTCAGTTGAAACCACTGGTGGAAATAAAGTCGACGTCGGTTTTGGGCTCGGCCCGCATCAGCAACTCGATGACCTGGGTCAAGGTGCGCCCTTCAAACAGGATCGCGTGCAACCCGGCGACCAGCGGCATGTACACGCCGACTTCCTGGGCCTTGGCCTTGAGCACCTTGAGGGTGTTGACCCCTTCGGCCACTTCGCCCAGGCGCGTCACCGCGTCTTCCAGGCTCAGGCCCTGGCCCAGGGCGAAACCCACCTGGTAGTTGCGGCTTTTCGGCGACGAGCAGGTGACGATCAAGTCGCCCACGCCGGCCAGGCCCAGGAAGGTCATGGGGTTGGCGCCCTGGTTCACCGCGAAGCGGGTCATTTCCGCCAGGGCACGGGTAATCAGCATGCTCTTGGTGTTTTCGCCCATGCCCAGCGCCACCGCCATGCCGGCGATGATCGCGTAGACGTTTTTCAGCGCCCCGCCCAGTTCCACGCCAAAGCGGTCGCCACTGGCGTATACGCGGAAGGTCCGGCCATGCAGCACCGCCTGGACGCGCTCGCACAACGCCTCATCCTCGCTGGCGATCACCGTGGCGGTCAGCGCGTGCTCGGCGACTTCCCGCGCCAGGTTCGGCCCGGACAGCACGCCAATGCGCGCCCGGGGGGCGATCTCGGCGAGGATTTCGCTCATCAGCTTGAAGGTCTGCGCCTCGATGCCCTTGGTCAGGCTGACCAGCAGCTTGCCCGCCAGGCGCTCGGCATGGGGCGCCAGCACCGCGCGCAAGGCGCTGGAAGGCAGCGCGACAAAGCACAGGTCGCAGTCCGCCAGGGTGGCCAACAGGTCGGTGACCGGCTCGACCGCCGGATGAATCTTGATGCCTTTAAGGTAACGAGGATTTTCGCGGTGTACGCGAATGGCCTCGGCCTGCTCGGGATCGCGCATCCACTGGCGCACCGCATGGCCGTTCTCGGCCAGCAGGTTAGCCACGGCGGTACCAAAACTTCCGCCTCCCAGGACCGCAATAGGGCGCTGTTCAGTCATATGCAATCCGTTAATCCATACCAGTGGCGATGGCGGCATTATACGGGGCGACCCGCTTGCGGCCAGCCCCCGTATCAAATCGTGGGCCTGTCGGGAAATGCCATGTCCGTGTAACGGAATTGCAAGGGCGACGACTGGCAAATAGCCTCGCCTCGGTTAACATGGGCGGCTATCCGTCATTATCAAGGCCATGTCGTGTATTTGGGCCCTCCTTCCCGTTCATCTCTACTGCTTATGCTGTTGTGCAGTGCACCTGCGCTGGCTGACGACCTGTTCCTCGACAGCCAGCCGCTGCCGCAGGTATTGACCGCCACGCGTCTCAAGCAATCGGCGGCCGCCGTGCCGGGCAGCATGACCGTGATCGACAGCGAGTTGATCAAGGCCAGCGGCGCAAGGGACATCAGCGAGCTGCTGCGCCTGGTGCCGGGGATGATGGTCGGCTACACCACCGGCAACCAGGCGGCGGTGAACTACCACGGCACCAGCGCCAGCGATGCGCGCCGCATGCAGGTATTGATCGACGGGCGTTCGGTGTACCGCGCCGGCCTGGCCACGGTGGACTGGAGCGACATTCCGGTAGCAATGGAAGACATCGAGCGCATCGAGGTCTTCCGCGGCCCCAACACCGTCAGCTACGGGGCGAATGCCTTGATGGCGGTGGTCAATATCCTCACGCGCTCACCGGCCAACAGCCATGGCTCACGGGTGAAGGTGATTCGCGGTGAGCGCGGTATCAATGACTTTTATGCCAGCCAGGGCGTGGGCTGGGAAACCGGCGATCTGCGCCTGTCGCTGTCCGGGCAACAGGACGATGGCTTTGACAGCGATGCCGCTGGCGCCGACCGCCGCGACGGCCGTCGCCTCAACCGCTTCAGCCTGGCAGTGAGCCAGACCTTGAACGCGCAACAGAGTATCGACTGGCAACTGAATGCCAAGGAAGGCACCAACCAGCGCCCTTATACCTACACCCCGGTATTCGCCGGGATTACCGAGGGCGGCGACAATTCCGACGTCACGGCCAAGGACTACGCCGGTTCCCTGCGCTGGAACTTTGATTTCAACCCCGAGCACAGCCTGTATATCCAAGGCTCGGCCCAGCAGTGGGACCGCCGGCAAATCTGGAAGGCCTGTGACGCCAAGGTCTCGTTCAGCCCCGAGCTGACCCAGTTGTGGCAGCTCAACCCCAACTATGCCGAACGGCTGGCCCGGCATATGGACACCTACAGCCAGGGCACCGCGCCACCGGGCAGCGCCGCCGAACAAGCCTTGGCCAACCAGGTACTGGACCAGTGGCGCAACGGCGCCAACCAGAGCGTCTGCGGCGACATCGACCAGAGCACCCGCGAAAGCCGCTACGATGTGGAAATCCAGGACACCCTCAGCCTGTCCGACAGCCTGCGCCTGGTCAGCGGCATGAATTACCGCTACGACCGCGCCGACTCCGATACCTACTTCAACGGCACCCTGGACGACACCACCTGGCGCCTGTTCGGCCAGTTGGAATGGCGCGCCAGTGAACATTGGCTGCTGCAAGGCGGCGCCATGTTCGAAGACACGCACCTGAGCGGCCATTCGCTGACGCCCAGGGTGGCGGTCAACTATTTGATCAACCCGCGCCACGGCTTGCGCGCGGTGTACTCGGAAGCCATCCGTTCGCCGGACATGTTCGAGAACAATGTCAACTGGAGCTACCGCGTCACCAACCTCAGCTCACCGACCTATGGGCAGAGTTCCGGACAGTACTTCGTGAAGACGCGAGGCCCGGGCAACCTCGACAAAGAACTGATGCGCTCGCGGGAACTGGGCTACAACGGCTTCTTTGCCGACATCGGGCTGAACATGGACGTGAAGGTGTTCTACGACGAAATCACCGACATGATCAGCTCGCCGCTGCGCAATAACCAGTACATTGCCAGCAACGCCAACAGCTCACGCTTCACCGGCGCCGAGTCCCAGTTCGACTGGCGCGTGAGCAACGCCGACCGCCTGCGGCTGACTTACGCGTATGTCGACGCCACCACCAGCAACCCACTGGACAAAGCGCAGACCGCGCGTAACAGTGGCTCGGCCGGCTGGTTGCGCGAATGGGGCCAAGGTTGGTCCAGCGCGCTGTTCTACTATGGCGACGACGCACTCAACCAATATCGTTTCGAACGGGTCGACCTGCGGGTGGCCAAGCGCATTGCCCTGGGCAAAGCCAACGTGGAGCTGGCCGGCATGTTGCAACAACGCCTCGATAACCAGCCCACCACCTGGGCCGACAACACTTACGACCATCGTCACGTACTCTACTTCAGCGCGGAGTTAGAGTTCTGACATGGGCGACTCGTCACGGATGACCTTCTTCTTTATCTATAGGCTGCGGCAACTTGCCGGGCTGCTGGCCGGCCTGTTGCTGTGCGCACCGGCGTGGAGCGCCGAGATCCTGCTGACCGCCGCCGAAGACGGCGCCGGGGTGCAGGCCTTTACCCAGGCGCTGGCCCGGCAACGCCCCGAAGACCGCGTCACCTTCACGTCCCTTGCGGCCTTGCCGGCACCCAGCCACCTGCCCGCCGGCACGCGCCTGATCCTGCTCGACCTGCCCGGCCTCGACTGGCGCCTGCGGGATACTCAAGGGCCGCCGACGCTGGTACTGCGCATCAGTCGGCTCCAAGCCCATCAGCGCCCGGACGCCTCACGGCACGCGCGGGTCAGCCTGTTGTGGAGCGACCCGCCGCTGGAGCGGCAGTTGCGCCTGATCAGCAGCGTCCTGCCCCAGGCACGGCGCATCGGCGTGCTCTACGGCACCGACAGCGAATTCCTGCTGCCCGAATTGCGCCAGCATGCGGCGGCCCTGGAGTTGGAGATCGTGCCGCAGCGCTGGGACAACACTAACGACAGTCGTCCGCTGCAAACCCTGTTCAGGAACAGCGACGTGCTGCTCGGCCTCGATGACCCGCAGCTGTACAACCCGAAGACCGCTAAAAACCTGCTGCTGAGCAGCTACGCCCAGCAATTGCCGCTGTTCGGGCCCAATGCAGGGTTTGTGCGCGCCGGCAGCCTCGCCAGCACCTACAGCGACCAGGAAGATTGGCTGGCGGTACTCGATCGTTTGCTCGACCAGCCGCCGGCCGCTTGGCCACGCGCGCTGTACCCCGAACGCTTCAAAGTCGTGGGCAACGCGCAGGTCGCACGCTCACTGGGCATCGAACAGGTGGACGAAGCCAGCGTCGCCGCCCGAATGGCCGAAGGAGAAAAACGCCCATGACCTTGCGTCGTCGTTGGGACATCAATACCCGCACCCAGCTCATCACCCTGGGCCCGGCGCTGTTGCTGACGTTGCTGTTGATCAGCTTCTTCACCTTCGTGCGTATCCAGGACCTGCGCCAGGAACTGGACCACACCGGCCAATTGATCGCCAACCAACTGGCACCGGCCACCGAATATGGGGTGATCTCGGGCAACAACGATGTGCTCGACAGCCTGCTGCGCGCCACGCTGGCGACGCCCCATGTGCGTTTCCTGGAGATTCAGGACAGCAGCGAAAATATCCTCGTGTACGTCGAGCAACCCGCGGAGAAACACGACCGCGCGCTGTCGGTCAAAGTGTTCCAGGCACCGATCCGCCTGCAGCATATCCAGTTGGGCAATGACTTTTTCCAGGACAACCTCAACGAACCCAAGGCCCCCCGCGCGGACTACCTGGGCCGGGTGATCGTCGGCATGTCCAATGACGCCTTCAGCCAGCGCCAGCAGGAGATCCTGTTCAAGGCCGGTATCCTCGCGCTGTTCGCCCTGCTGTTTACGTTCCTGCTCGCCCGGCGCCTGGCGGCGAGCCTGTCGCAACCGATCAGCGCCATGGGCAATGCGGTCAAGGCCATCCAGCAGGGCGACTACAAGACGCCGCTGCCGATTGTGGATGACTCGGAGCTGGGCGACCTGTCGCGGCATATCAACAACCTCGCCGAAGGCCTCAACCAGGCCAGCCGCGAACAACAGCAGGCCATGGCCCAGTTGATCCAGACCCGCGAAGAGGCCGAACGGGCCAACAACGCCAAGTCAGACTTCCTGGCCATGATGAGCCACGAACTGCGCACGCCGATGAACGGCGTACTGGGCATGCTGCAACTGCTGGAAACCACCGAAATGACCGAGGAACAGACCGAATACGCGGCGCTGGCCTCCGAATCCACCGAGCATTTGCTCAAGGTGATCAACGACATTCTCGACTTCTCGCGCATCGAACGCGCGGCCCTGGAGCTGGAACATATCCCCTTCAACCTGGCCGACCTGATCAACAGTTGCGCCCAGGCCTTCCAGCACAGCGCCCAGCAGCGCGGGCTGGCACTCAAGCTGCCGATCCCGCCCGGCATGGACGCACTGCGGGTACAGGGCGATCCGACGCGGATCCGCCAGATCCTGGTGAACCTGATCGGCAATGCCTTGAAGTTCACCGAACACGGCACCGTCAGCGTCGAGCCCCACTGGCAGGTGCTCGACCATGAGTTGGTGTGGTTCACCTGCACCGTGCGTGACAGCGGCATCGGGATTTCCGCCGAGCGCCTGGAATTGATGTTCGATGCGTTCCAGCAGGCCGACAGTTCCATTTCAAGACGTTACGGCGGTACCGGTCTCGGGCTGCCCATCGCCCGTACCCTGGCCGAACGCATGGGAGGCACGCTGCGCGCGCAGAGCGAAGAAGGCCGTGGCTCGGTGTTTACCCTGGAGATCCCGCTGGCCATCGACCCCCACAGCCAGCCGTCGATCGCCCTGGATGCCGAGGGCAAGCACAGCGCCGGGGAGGGTCGCCATGTGTTGCTGGTGGAGGACAATCCGGTCAACCGCACCGTGGTCGAAGCCATGCTGCGCAGCCTGGGCTTTGAAGTCAGCCTGGCCACCGATGGCGCCGAGGCGATCCGCAGTGCCGAGAGCCTGATCTTCACCGCGATCCTGATGGATTGTCGCCTGCCCCTGATCGACGGTTATGAAGCCACCCGGCAGATTCGCCAACTGCCCGGCTGCGCCGGCCTGCCGATCATCGCCCTGACGGCCAACGCCTTGCAGGGCGACCGGGAAGCCTGCCTTGCGGCCGGAATGAACGATTACCTGGCCAAGCCGTTCAAACGCACGGATCTGCAGCAAATCCTGCAGCGCTGGGTGCAATAGCGGCGCGCCATCAGCCAACTCCGACTGGCGTGAAAGACGAAAGTGCGGCAGTCTTAGGCACCCGAACGGGCCCATAAACAGGCTCGGTTTAAAATTTCAGTGAACAAGTGTACATTCAGTACCTTGCCGCTGTGACTTTCACTACAACGCAATAGTCTATGTGTAGGCTGCCGACATGAGGCATGAACGCTTCATTCGGTTCGGGAAGATTTGCCCTACCCTGCCGCATGGGATTATTGAGGAGCTCGCATGACCAAACAAAACGCCTTTACTCGGGAAGACCTGCTGCGCTGCAGTCGCGGTGAGCTGTTCGGCCCAGGTAACGCGCAACTGCCCGCCCCGAACATGCTGATGGTGGATCGCATCACCCATATCAGCGAAGAGGGTGGCAAGTACGGCAAAGGTGAATTGGTCGCCGAGCTGGATATCACCCCGGACCTGTGGTTCTTCGCCTGTCACTTCGAAGGTGACCCTGTCATGCCGGGCTGCCTGGGCCTCGACGCCATGTGGCAACTGGTCGGCTTCTACTTGGGCTGGCAAGGCCTGCCAGGCCGTGGCCGCGCCCTGGGTTCGGGTGAAGTGAAGTTCTTTGGCCAGGTCCTGCCGACCGCCAAGAAAGTCACCTACAACATTCAAATCAAGCGCGTCCTCAAGGGCAAGCTGAACCTGGCCATCGCCGACGGTTCGGTGACTGTCGACGGTCGCGAGATCTATACTGCCGAAGGCCTTCGGGTCGGCGTATTTACTTCCACTGACAACTTTTAAGGGTTATCCGCATGCGCCGCGTCGTTATCACTGGTCTGGGCATTGTTTCTTGCCTGGGCAATGACAAAGAGACCGTCACCGCTAACCTGCGTGCAAGTCGCCCTGGCATCCGCTTCAACCCGGAATATGCCGAAATGGGTCTGCGTAGCCAGGTTTCCGGCTCCATCGACCTGCCCCTCGAAGAACTGATCGATCGCAAGATCTATCGCTTCGTGGGCCACGCTGCCGCCTACGCCTACCTGGCCATGAAAGACGCAATCGCCGACTCCGGCCTGAGCGAAGACCAGGTATCGAACGTACGCACCGGCCTGATCGCCGGCTCCGGCGGCGCATCGACCCTCAACCAGATGGAAGCGCTGGACATCCTGCGCGAAAAAGGCGTGAAGCGCGTTGGCCCGTACCGTGTCACGCGGACCATGGGCAGCACCGTTTCGGCCTGCCTGGCCACGCCATTCCAGATCAAGGGCGTGAACTACTCGATCTCCTCCGCATGCGCCACCAGTGCACACTGCATCGGCACCGCCGTCGAGCAGATCCAACTGGGCAAGCAGGACATCGTCTTCGCCGGCGGCGGCGAAGAAGAACATTGGAGCCAGTCGTTCCTGTTCGACGCCATGGGTGCCCTGTCCACCCAGTACAACGAAACCCCGGAAAAAGCCTCCCGCGCCTACGATGCCAAGCGTGACGGTTTCGTCATCGCCGGCGGTGGCGGCATGGTGGTGGTCGAGGAGCTGGAGCACGCCCTGGCCCGTGGCGCCAAGATCTACGCGGAAATCGTTGGCTACGGCGCTACTTCCGATGGCTACGACATGGTTGCGCCAAGCGGTGAAGGCGCCATCCGTTGCATGCAGATGGCCATGTCCACCGTGGACACCCCGATCGACTACCTGAACACCCACGGCACCTCGACTCCGGTCGGCGACGCCAAGGAAATGGAAGGTGTACGCGCGGTGTTCGGCGACAAGGCACCGGCCATCAGCTCCACCAAGAGCCTGTCGGGTCACTCCCTGGGCGCCGCCGGCGTTCACGAAGCGATCTACTGCCTGCTGATGATGGAAGGCAACTTCATGGCCGGCTCGGCCAACATCGACGAGATCGACCCGGTCGTCGCCGATATGCCGATCCTGACCAAGACGGTTGAAAACGTCAAAGTCGACACCGTGATGAGCAACAGCTTCGGCTTCGGTGGCACTAACGCCACCCTGGTGCTGAAACGCTGGCAGGGTAAGTAAGCCCCGCAGGTTGATCACCTGAAAAAGCCCCGACTGGTTCGGGGCTTTTTTATGGGCGACTGGATTTGAGACCGCAACCGCATTTGCGTGAGACGAAAACGCAATATCAACGCGCCCCCTCATCGCCGCGAGGTTTAGGCAGGATGGCCAGGAAGTTGTCCCTCGCCACTTTGTGGGCAACGTCTTCAGGCAATGCATCAAGGAAGACATCAAAGCGGTGCATTTCCTCACCCAGCTTGCTGAAACGCCCGACGACATCCGAACCCAGCATAAAGCGCTCCGGGAAGCGTTCCACCAGCGTTACCCACTCCGGCCGAGGCTTGCCCCCATCATCCAGCAAGTACGGCGTGAGCATGCTCCAGGACAGGTCGATATACAGGTTGGGGTAAGCCTCGAGCATACGGCTCAAGGTGGGCAGCAAAAAGTCCATTTGCACCTGGTGGCGGTGAATTTCCTTGCTGGTGCCGGCGTGAGCCCAGATAAAGCGAGTGTGCGGGTGGTTGCGCAGCGGCTCTTCGATTTCGGCCAAATACAGCGGGTTACGCTCGCGCTTGGAGGTGATGTTGGAGTGCAGCATCACCGGCAAGTCGTTTTCCGCCGCCAGGTGATAGATGCGCGTCATGGCCTCGTTGTTGGCGCGCGGGGTATCCCCCGATGTGAGGGCGGTAAGGTCGTCGTGGCGGGTAAACACTTCACCGATGCCTTGCCACAGCCCCGGGTTGAGGTCGAGCATGCGCTGGATATGGGCATCCGAGTTCTTGTCATTGGGGTTGAAGCCGGACAGAAACGGATGAAAGTGCTGGCGCTGTTCAGGCGTCAGTTTATTTACCGCTGCGGCGACAATCACGTCCGTGGCGCTGTACCAATAGGCATCTGCGTCATCACCGGCGTAGTAGCGCGGGCGCTTGGGTTCGTCTTCGTGCCATTTCTTTGCGACGGGAATGCCGGAAATCATGACATGCTCGATGCGATTTTCTGCCATTGCCTTGAGCAACTTATCCATCCCCGCCGTTTCCTGGAAGAAATCCACGTAATGCAGATGGGCATCGCTGTAGGCATAGTCGCGAGCCTGTGTCGCAAGGCTGTTGGCGGCGAGCAACAGGGCGAGACTCAAGCGGGTCCAGGGCACGGTATAACCTCGATAAGGGCGAGTACCGGTAGACCTTGCGTGCCATACCGGGGTTCAGCCGGCAAAAAATGTGGAACACCCCCGTGCCAGCATGCTCTATAACTGCATGACCTTCCTTCTGCCACCCCGTGAGGTTTGCCATGCCTGTTACCGTCAATACGCTGAACACCGACAACTTCCGCCACAGCGTCAATATCAATAATCACGAGCTGTTTACCGACCTGCCCAAGAGCCTGGGTGGTGACGACTCGGCGCCCTCCCCCCACGATTACTTCGACGCCGCGCTGGCATCGTGCAAGGCGCTGACCGTCAAGCTCTACGCCCAGAAAAAAGACATCCCCCTGACCGGCGTGACCGTGGAAGTCACCCACGACGCCACCGAAGAACAAAAGGGCAAATACAGGCTCAACGTCAAGCTGACGCTCAAGGGCGTACTCACCGACGAACAGCGCGACGAGCTGCACCGCGTGGCCGATCGCTGCCCGGTACACAAGCTGATGACCACCGCCGAGGTCACCATCGAAACCCGCCTCTCTGAAGGCGCGTTCAGCCAATAGCGGCAACCTCCCGTCGAGCGGGTTATGCTCATTACCCTACAACCCGCTCAGACTGGGACGCACCATGACCACCCTCACCGTGATCCGCCCACGCCCCGAAGATGTCGAAGGCCAGCCGATCCTGCGCCCGCTGCCCTCGCGGGAATGTCGCAGCGTCGGGCCCTTTGTGTTTTTCGATCATATGTTGCCGACCCGCTATGCACCGGGCAGCGGCATGAACATCCGCCAGCACCCCCATATCGGCCTGTCCACCCTCACCTATCTGTTCGAAGGCGCACTGCAGCACAAGGACAGCCTGGGGTCGGATCAGGTGGTAGAGGCCGGCGATGTCAGCTGGATGACCGCAGGCGGTGCAATCGCCCATGTCGAGCGCACACCCGAGGCATTCAAGGCCCGTGGTTTCAGCATGCATGGCCTGCAAGTGTGGCTGGCATCGCCCAAGGACCACGAAGAGGGGCCTGGACACTACAGCCATCACCCTGCGGCGAGCCTGCCGGTGAGTGACAACCTGGGCGTGCGGATTCGCCTGATCGCCGGCAGTGGCTTCTGCCTCAAGTCACCGGTGCCGGTGCTGTCGCCTACGTTGTATGCAGATGTACACATGCAAACGGCCACGACCCTGCTGATTCCTGACGAGCACGAGGAACGCGCGGTGTATGTGCTGGAGGGCGAAGCCCAGTTGGAGGGTGAGCAGCTTGAGGTGCACAGCCTGGTGGTATTGCCGGCCGGGCAGGTAATGACCCTGTTCGCCGAAAGCGATTGCCAGTTGGTGGTGTTCGGCGGGGCACCGCTGGATGGGCCACGGCGGATCAATTGGAATTTTGTCGCGAGCGATCCGTTGAAGATCGAGCAGGCCAGGCAGCGCTGGGCCGCTGGGGATTGGCCGACGGTGCCGGGTGAAACCGAAAGAATTGAGTTGCCGGTGAGATAGCTATCGGGGGCAAGCCCCCGATGACACCGGAACAGGCGCTGAAGATTCAGCCCTTGAACACTTCATCCAGCAAGTTATGCATCGACCGGAACGCCCGTGCAGCGGTCTTGGCGTCATACATCATCTTGCCCGGCACATTGGCATCCGGGTCAGTGAAGGAATGCACCGCACCGCCGTAGCTCAGCAATTGCCAGTCCACGCCGGCCGCGTTCATTTCATCTTCGAACGCCGGCAGTTGCTCTTTCGGCACCAACGGGTCGGAAGCACCGTGCAGCACCAGCACTGAACCCTTGATGTTTTTCGCATCTGCCGGGTTCGGCGTGTCGAGAGTGCCGTGGAACGATACGGCAGCCTTCAATGGCGCACCGGTACGTGCCAGCTCCAGGGAGCAGCAACCGCCGAAGCAGAAACCAAAGGTGGCCAGCTTAGAGGTGTCCACTGCCGCTTCGGTCTGGCCCTGCAGCTGCTCAAGGGCAGCCTGCATGCGTTTGTTCAGCAACGGGCGATCATTCTTCAACGGCATCATTGCGGCACCGGCTTCATCGCCATTCGACGGGCGCACGGTTTGCCCGTAGAGGTCGGCGATCAGCACCACGTAGCCCTTGGCGGCAACGCTCTTGGCGATCTCCTCGGCACCCGCACTAACCCCCATCCAGTTCGGCGCCATCAGCAGGCCGGGCAGCGGGTTCTTTTGGCTGGCATCGAACGCCAGGCGGCTTTCATAAGACTGGCCATCAATCTGATAGACCACGGAACGCACGGTGACTTGGCTCATCATTTTCTCCAGTTAGGGTGCACTAGAACGAAAAAACCCGCCGAAGCGGGTTTTTCTACAACGGTATCAAACCGACAGTTCAACCAACAGCTTGTTCAGTCGGCGCACGTAGGCGGCCGGGTCCTTGAGGCTGTCGCCAGCGGCCAGGGCCGCCTGGTCGAAGAGGATGTGGGACAGGTCGCCAAAGCGCTCTTCGCTCTGCTCGCCGTCGAGTTTCTCGATCAACGGGTGAGCCGGGTTGAATTCGAAGATCGGCTTGGAGTCCGGGACCTTCTGGCCGCTGGCTTCGAGAATCTGGCGCATCTGCATGCCCAGGTCCTGCTCGCCGATGGCCAGGATCGCCGGGGAATCAGTCAGACGATGGGAAACCCGCACTTCGCTGACGGCATCGCCCAGGGACGCCTTGATCCGCTCAACCAGGCCTTCTTTGGCCTTGGCGACTTCCTCGGCTTCTTTCTTCTCTTCCTCGGAGTCCAGGTTACCCAGGTCCAGGTCGCCACGGGCCACGTCGACAAAGGATTTGCCGTCGAACTCGTTGAGGTAGCTCATCAGCCACTCATCGATACGGTCGGTCAGCAGCAGCACTTCGATGCCTTTCTTGCGGAAGACTTCCAGGTGCGGGCTGTTCTTGACCTGTGCGTAGGTTTCGCCGGTCAGGTAGTAAATCTTGTCCTGGCCTTCCTTGGCACGTGCCAGGTACTCGGCCAGGGACACCACCTGCTCGCCCTCTTCACCCTGGGTGGAAGCAAAGCGCAGCAGACCGGCGATTTTTTCCTTGTTGGCAAAATCTTCCGCCGGGCCTTCTTTCATGACCTGGCCGAAGTTTTTCCAGAAGCCCTTGTATTGCTCTGGCTCGTTCTTCGCCAGTTTTTCCAGCATGTCGAGCACGCGCTTGGTCAGCGCCGACTTCATGGAATCGATGATCGGGTCTTTTTGCAGGATTTCCCGCGACACGTTCAGCGACAGGTCATTGGAGTCGACCACGCCCTTGATAAAGCGCAGGTACAGCGGCAGGAACGACTCCGCCTGGTCCATCACGAACACGCGCTGCACGTACAGCTTCAGGCCCTTCGGCGCTTCACGCTGGTACAGGTCGAACGGCGCACGGGCCGGCACGTAGAGCAGCGAGCTGTATTCCAGCTTGCCTTCGACCTTGTTATGGCTCCAGCTCAGCGGGTTTTCGTAGTCGTGACCGATGTGCTTGTAGAACTCCTGGTATTCCTCGTCCTTGATCTCGGTACGCGGACGGGTCCACAGGGCACTGGCGCGGTTGACGGTTTCCCATTCCTGGGCAGGCTTCTCTTCACCTTCGGCAGCCGTTTGTTCTTTCGGCAGCTCGATCGGCAAGGCGATATGGTCGGAGTACTTCTTGATGATATTGCGCAGGCGCCAGCCATCGGCAAACTCGTCTTCACCGGATTTGAGGTGCAGGACGATGCGGGTACCACGGTCAGCCTTGTCGACGGTGGCGATTTCAAATTCGCCCTCGCCCTTGGAAGCCCAGTGCACGCCTTCGCTGGCGTCAAGGCCGGCACGACGGCTGAACACTTCAACCTTGTCGGCCACGATGAAGGCCGAGTAGAAGCCCACACCGAACTGGCCGATCAGGTGCGAATCTTTCTTCTGGTCGCCGGACAGGTTTTTCATGAAGTCGGCGGTACCGGATTTGGCGATGGTCCCCAGGTGGGTAATCGCATCTTCACGGCTCATGCCGATACCGTTGTCTTCGAGGGTGACGGTATTGGCGTCTTTGTCGAAGCTCACACGGATTTTCAGTTCCGCGCCGCCTTCCAGCAGTTCAGGCTTGGACAGGGCTTCGAAACGTAATTTGTCGACAGCGTCAGAGGCGTTCGAGATCAATTCGCGAAGGAAGATTTCCTTGTTGGAATACAGCGAATGGATCATGAGGTGCAGCAGTTGCTTCACCTCGGTCTGGAAGCCCAGGGTTTCCTTTTGAGTTTCCACACTCATGGTCATCAAACTCCAATTGGATGGCAGTGGCCGCACCCTGAAGGGTTGGCGGCGGGTTGTCATCAAAGTTGGGGGCTAAGAGCAGGATTTCAAGGGCGGACCACGTCCTCGATCTTGAAATGCGCACGGGCGGTGGCGATGGGCTCGGCGGCGGTGGTTTGCCAGGCGGTGATCGCCACATTCGCCACCCGCCGGCCCTGGCGCCACACCTGGCATTTGGCGTAAGTGTCGCGAAACTGGCCGGCGCGCAGGTAATCAAGGGAGAAATCGATGATTTTCGGGAGGCCCGGCGCTCCGGTAAACACCAGCAGGTGCAACGCCGCTGCCAGTTCCATGAAGCCGGCAATCACCCCGCCGTGAAGCGCCGGCAATATGGGGTTACCAATATTGTCCTTGTGGGCCGGCAGGCGAAACAGCAATTCATCCCCCAGCCGGGTGCATTCGATACCGATCAGTTTGGCGTAGGGGATCAGGTCCAGCAGCGCCTCGTAGCTGCCGCGCTGATGGGCCTGTTCCAGGCGGGTCTTGAATCGATGGGTCATGCCTGCTCTCCCTTGATGGCGCGCCCCAACCCTTGGGTGCCCTTGAGACGCTTGCCCATGCGCATGAAGGTGCCCACCACATGGGCGATGGGTTGTTGCGGGTCGTCCTGATAGGCAAAACCACGGGTGAAGATCACGTCGGTGGTCACCCGGTAGCACTGGGCGAAACCATATACCGGCTTATGCGGCTCGGCGGGATGCATATAGTCGACACGCAGGTCCAGGGTCGGGCACACCTCGAACTCCGGCAGGACACACAGGGTGGCCATGCCGCAGGCGGTATCCATCAAGGATGTCAACGCGCCACCGTGGATCACGCCGGTCTGGGGATCACCCACCAACTGCGGCGCGTAAGGCATGACCAACGTGATGCCCTCCTCGCTGGCATGATGAACGCTGATACCCAGCACCTGACAATGGCGCAAGGCCGAGACAAAGCGCGTCGCGCGCTCTAACAAGGGATTTTCGGTCATTCGTTGCAGACTCTTATTAGTGTTGATGGGCGAAATAGACGGTGCGGGCGAAAGTTCCTTTGAGGTCGTTGTTTATATATCTGTGGAATAAAAGGAACTAATGCTGAACGGCCATGCTCGAAAGGCCAGTAGATATCTTCACTAAGGAGAAACACCCCATGCGTAAGACTTTAGCTATTTCCATGATGTTGGCCGCTGCCCTCGGTCTCGCTGCTTGCGACAAGAAATCCGAAGACAAAGCCCAAGATGCCGCAGCGCATTCTGAGCAAGCTCAAAAAGACATGGCGAAAGCTCAGGATAAAGTGAACGACGCTGCGAAAGAAAACGCCGATGCTGCCAAAGCTCAGGCTGAATCGAACGAAGCCGCCGCAAAAGAAGCAGCACCAGCTACCCCTGCCACCGGTTCCTGATACCGCGGCATGAAATAGCTTCGCTGCAAAAAGAAAGCCCGCTTATATAGCGGGCTTTACTTTGCCTGTTGTTTTTAACTCAGCGCGTCACGCATTAAATCTCCTCTTTGGCGGGCTCAGGAATCGGTGTATCCGTCTGCGTATACACCATCACTTGCAGTACGTCGGAATGAAACTCCCGGCGATACAACACAAACACCACCCCGGCACTCATCAACATGAACAACCAGGGGCTGACGAACCACGCCAGCATGGTCATGCCGAAGTAATAAGAACGCAGGCCAAAGTTGAACTGGTTGGCGGCCATGGAAATCACTCGCGCCGCACGCAGGGCAAACGCCTTGCGCTCCTGCTCCGACACATGCCGCTCACCGATCATCGGTGCCGACCCGACCAGCACAGCGGCAAAGTTGTACTGGCGCATGCACCAACTGAAGGTGAAGAAGGCATAGACAAAGACCAGCGCCAGGCAGAGCAGCTTGATCTCCGACATGCCCTGGGAGGCCTGCTGCACCATGGGTATGTCTGCCAGCAATGACACCGCCCGTTCGGAGGCCCCCAGCACCGTGAGAATGCCGGCGAGGATGATCAAGGTGCTGGAGGCGAAGAATGAGGCATTACGCTCCAGGTTGCCGATCACGCTGGCGTCGGCGATGCGGTTGTCGCGCAGCAGCATGCGGCGCATCCAGTCCTCGCGGTACAAATGCAGCACGCTGGCCAGGCACGCGGTGTCTCGGGCTTTCCAGGTGGCATAACGGGTGTAGCCGCCCCAGCACAGGATGAACCAGAGGGCGGCAAGCAGATGGATCTGATTGGCTTCGACGAACGACATGCGGGTCCTTGCAGAAAGGAGATTGAAAAACTTTTTGCGTCTGTTCGACGTTAGCGCAAAGAAAAAGACACCGCCCGCCGCTCAAAAAAAATGCCCCGTATCGATTGATACGAGGCATTTCCGTACTGCATGAAACCCGCTTGTTATGCGATGGCTTCGCTGCGCTTACCCAGCATGCGATCAATGACGACCGCCACAACCAGCGTCATCACCGACGGCACCAGCCACGCCAGGCCTTGCTCGCTCAGCGGCAGGTTCGCCAGCTGCGAAGGCATCCAGCCTGCCAGGCCTGCGCCCTTGAGCGCGTCAATGCAACCAAAGATGAACGACACCAGCATCACCGGCCCGACGATACGGCCCTGTTCCTGCCAGAAGTCTTTGCAGAAGCTCAACGCCACCAGCACGATGCACGGCGGATAGATCGCAGTGAGTACCGGGATCGAGAACGCAATCAGCTTGGTCAGGCCCAGGTTCGACACGAACAGCGAGAACAGCGCCAGAATGACGACCAGCGCCTTGTAGGACAGCGGCAGGATTTTGCTGAAGTACTCGGCACACGCGCAGGTCAGGCCGACGGCTGTGACCAGGCATGCCAGGGAGATCAATACAGCCAGGAACCCACTGCCCAGGGAACCGAAGGTGTGCTGAACATAAGCGTGCAGCACTGCGGCGCCATTGGCCGCGCCGGCAGCGACTTCATGGCTGCCCGACCCGAGGCGGAACAGGCTGACATACACCAGCGCCAAACCGACGCCGGCAATCAACCCGGCAATGATCGCGTAGCGGGTGATCAGCTTGGGCGATTCGACACCACGGGAACGGATCGCATTGACGATCACAATGCCAAACACCAGCGCACCCAGGGTATCCATGGTCAAGTAGCCATTGATAAAGCCCTGGGAAAACGGTGCGGCGACGTATTCCGGGGTGGCGACACCCACCTCACCAGCCGGCAGGGCAAACGCGGCAATGCCGAGGATGGCCAGGGCGATGATCTTCAGCGGCGCCAGGAAGCGACCCACGGTGTCCAGCAGTCGGCCTGGGTACAGGGAGACAAAGAACACCACCAGGAAATACACCGAGCTGTAGAGGAACAACGCCAGCGGGCTTTCGCCGGTCAGCGGCGCCAGGCCCACTTCAAACGACACGGTCGCGGTACGCGGGGTGGCGAACAGCGGCCCTACCGCCAGATACGCCGCCGCCGCGAGCAGGCCACCGGCGATCTTGCCGATCGGGCTGCTCAGCGCGTCCATGCCGCCTCCGACCTTGGCCAGGGCGATCACGGTGACCACCGGCAGGCCAACGGCGGTGATCAGGAAGCCCAGCGCCGCCATCCAGACATGAGGCCCGGACTGCAAACCAACGATAGGCGGGAAGATGATGTTGCCGGCGCCCACGAACAGGGCGAAGGTCATGAAGCCCAACGCCAGGATGTCCTGGCTTTTCAACACTTTCATTTGAGGAAATACCACACTACTGAATCGGAATTTAGAGAGGGATTCCCTATGGATGAGGGAAATGCTGCCGGCCCTTATGGGCACCGGCCGGTCTAGCGCGCAGCTTCCTTTTGGGAGGCGGACGCATAAAGAGGCGGCTAGGGTACAGAATTAGCCTGACAAACGCACTGTTGCGGGGCGGACTGTCCGATAAGCGACATCTCGATGTCGCGTTTTCATACTTAATTTGGCAATACAAACAAAATTGTGGGAGGGGGCTTGCCCCCGATAGCGGTGCGTCAGTCCCACATTAGCTGGCTGATGCACTGCAATCGGGGAAAGCCCCCTCCCACATTTGAATCGTCAACAATCTGCAGAATGCACAAAGGCCACCCGAAGGTGGCCTTTGCTGGTAAAGCGTCAGCTAAGCGCGAGGCTTACTTGACAGCCCAACCGGTCAGCTCGGCCAAGGCCTTGCCGATGTCTGCCAGCGAACGCACGGTTTTAACGCCTGCGTCTTGCAGTGCAGCGAATTTCTCGTCTGCAGTGCCTTTGCCGCCAGAGATGATTGCGCCCGCATGGCCCATGCGCTTGCCCGCAGGGGCAGTCACACCAGCGATGTAGGAAACAACCGGCTTGGTCACGTGTGCCTTGATATAGGCAGCCGCTTCTTCTTCAGCCGAACCGCCGATCTCACCGATCATCACGATCGCTTCGGTCTTCGGGTCTTCCTGGAACAGCTTCAGGATATCGATGAAGTTGGAGCCCGGGATCGGGTCACCGCCGATGCCGACGCAAGTCGACTGACCGAAACCGGCGTCAGTGGTCTGCTTCACAGCTTCGTAGGTCAGGGTGCCGGAACGGGAAACGATACCGACTTTACCTGGCAAGTGAATGTGACCTGGCATGATGCCGATCTTGCATTCGCCTGGAGTGATCACGCCTGGGCAGTTAGGGCCGATCAGGACTACGCCCAGCTCGTCGCACTTAACTTTAGCGTCCAGCATGTCCAGGGTAGGAATGCCTTCGGTGATGCACACGATCAGCTTGATGCCGCCGAATGCCGCTTCCAGGATCGAGTCCTTGCAGAAAGGAGCTGGAACGTAGATCACGCTGGCGGTGGCGCCAGTGGCAGCTACAGCGTCTTTCACGGTGTTGAACACTGGCAGGCCCAGGTGCTCGGTGCCGCCTTTGCCCGGGGTTACGCCGCCAACCATCTTGGTGCCGTATTCGATGGCTTGCTGGGTGTGGAAACTACCTTGCGAACCGGTAATACCCTGGCAGATAACTTTGGTGTCTTTATTGATCAGGACGCTCATTATTTGCCCTCCGCAGCTTTGACAACTTGTTGAGCAGCGTCGGTCAGGCTGGTAGCCGCGATGATGTTCAAACCGCTTTCTGCCAGTACTTTAGCGCCCAGTTCAGCATTGTTGCCTTCAAGGCGAACAACAACCGGGATTTTAACGCCGACTTCTTTCACTGCACCGATGATGCCTTCGGCAATCATGTCGCAACGAACGATGCCGCCGAAGATGTTGACCAGTACTGCAGCGACGTTGGAGTCGGACAGGATGATCTTGAAGGCTTCGGTTACGCGTTCTTTGGTAGCACCACCGCCCACGTCGAGGAAGTTGGCTGGTTTGCCGCCATGCAGGTTGACGATGTCCATGGTACCCATGGCCAGGCCGGCACCGTTGACCATGCAACCGATGTTACCTTCCAGGGCTACGTAGTTCAGTTCGAACTTGGCAGCGTGCGCTTCGCGCGGATCGTCCTGGGACGGATCGTGGAAAGTCTTCAGCTTAGGCTGACGGTACATGGCGTTGGCGTCGATGTTGATCTTGGCGTCGAGGCAGTGCAGATCGCCATCAGCCTTGATCACCAGCGGGTTCACTTCCAGCAGGGCCAGATCGTGATCCTGGAACAGCTTGGCCAGACCTACGAAGATCTTGGCGAACTGGGCAACTTGCTTGCCTTCCAGGCCCAGCTGGAAAGCCAGCTCGCGACCCTGGAATGGCTGGGCGCCAACCAGTGGATCGATAGTGGCTTTCAGGATTTTTTCTGGGGTTTCGTGAGCGATCTTCTCGATGTCCACGCCACCTTCGGTGGAAGCCATGAACACGATGCGACGGCTCGAACGGTCAACGACAGCGCCCAGGTACAGCTCTTTAGCGATATCAGTGCACGATTCAACCAGGATCTTGGTGACTGGCTGGCCATTGGCATCAGTCTGGTAAGTCACCAGACGCTTGCCCAGCCACTGCTGTGCGAAGGCCTTGGCGTCTTCTTTGCTGCGAACCAGCTTAACGCCGCCCGCTTTACCGCGACCACCAGCGTGGACCTGGGCTTTGACAACCCACTCGGTGCCGCCGATTTTGTCGCAAGCTTCTGCTGCTGCTTCCGGGGTGTCTACTGCGTAGCCCTTGGAAACTGGCAGGCCGTATTCAGCGAACAGCTGCTTACCCTGATACTCGTGAAGATTCATGCTTTTTACCGTCTTCGTTAGGTACTGCGCATTCGGCGCTGCGCTCATTATGAGTGCCGCGCCACCTGTGACTGCTGCTTGCGCAACTTGCGGGGCTCAGGCCCGTAAAGCTGCGCAAGACTGCGTCCAGCGGATATTCCGCGGTGAGTCTTGCGCGCAAGGCTCACGACGGGCAACTCCGCCGTGGTTTCTTATTATCTCGCTTAGCGCTTCTTCTTGTTGGCGATGTGGATGGCATGGCCATTCACTGCCAACGCGGCTTCGTGCAGCGCTTCGGACAGGGTCGGATGGGAGAAGACCATCATGCCGATGTCCTCGGCACTGGTGCCGAATTCCATACCGATCGCGCCCTGCTGAACCAGTTCTGCTGCGCCTGGGCCAATCACGTGGACGCCCAATACGCGGTCAGTCTTGGCATCAGCGATGACTTTGACAAAACCACCGGTGTCGTTGGCTGCCATGGCACGGCCAGAAGCGGCAAACGGGAAGGTGCCGACGTTAACTTCAACGCCTTCAGCTTTCAACTGCTGTTCGTTCTTGCCGACCCATGCAATTTCCGGGTGGGTGTAGATAACCGATGGGATCAGGTCGTAGTTCATCTGGGTCTTGTGGCCCTTGATGCGCTCGACGACCATGATGCCTTCTTCGGAAGCCTTGTGCGCGAGCATCATGCCGCGAACCACGTCGCCAATGGCGTAGACGCCCGGAACGGTGGTAGCGCAGTGATCGTCAACGTGGATGAAGCCACGCTCGTCGATGTTCACGCCGCTGTCGGAAGCCAGCAGGTCGGTGGTCACTGGACGGCGACCAACGGCTACGATCAGCTTGTCGAACGTGATGGTCTGTTCGCCATCCTTGTCGGTGTAGGTCACGACGACTTCTTCGCCGTTGACCTTAGAGCCGGTCACGCGAGCGCCCAGCTTGATGTCCAGACCTTGTTTGGTCAGGGTTTTCAGCGCTTCCTTCGACACTGCGGTGTCAGCAGCCAGCAGGAACGTGTCCAGGGCTTCCAGCACGGTCACTTCGGAACCGAGGCGGGACCAGACCGAACCCAGTTCCAGGCCGATCACGCCGGCGCCGATCACGCCCAGGCGCTTAGGCACAGCCTGGAATTCCAGGGCGCCGGTCGAATCAACGATCACGTTCTGGTCAACCGGAGCCGGTGGAATATCGATTGGACGCGAACCTGGGGCCAGGATCACGTTCTCGGCTTCGATGACTTCTACCGAGCCGTCCGGCTTGGTGATTTCAACTTTCTTGCCGGCCAGCAGCTTGCCGTGGCCTTGCAGGGAAGTCACGCCGTTGGCCTTGAACAAGGTGGCAACGCCGGAAGTCAGGCCTTTGACGATGTTGGCTTTACGGCCGACCATTGCTGGCACGTCCATGGTCACGCCGGCATGGTTGATGCCGTGGATCGCGAAACCGTCCTGGGCCTCGTGGAATTTCCAGGAGCTGTCCAGCAGCGCCTTGGACGGAATGCAACCGACGTTCAGGCAAGTACCGCCCAGTGCCAGTTTGCCTTCCTTGTCGGTGTATTTTTCGATGCAAGCAGTCGAGAGGCCCAGTTGTGCGGCCTTGATGGCGGCAACGTAGCCGCCAGGACCCGCACCAATCACTACAACGTCAAATTTCTGCGACATGAAAATAGTTCCTCTATTTAGCAGCAAGCTTTCAAGCCGCAAGCCCCAAGCCCAACTGCCTTATCCGGCAATCTGTCACTTGAGACCTGCAGCTGCTTCTATCAGATATCCAGCAGCAGACGAGCCGGGTCTTCCAGCAGGTTCTTGATGGTCACCAGGAAAGTCACGGCTTCTTTACCATCGATCAGGCGGTGATCGTAAGACAGCGCCAGGTACATCATTGGGCGGATCACGACTTGGCCGTTGATGGCCATCGGACGCTGGATGATGTTGTGCATGCCCAGGATCGCGGCTTGCGGCGGGTTAACGATCGGCGTCGACATCATCGAACCGAAGGTACCACCGTTGGTGATGGTGAAGGTACCACCGGTCATCTCGTCGATGGTCAGCTTGCCGTCACGGGCTTTCTTGCCGAAGCCGGCGATGCCGCCTTCGATTTCAGCCAGGCTCATCAGTTCGGCGTTACGCAGGACCGGGACCACCAGGCCACGGTCGCTGGACACGGCAACGCCGACGTCTGCATAACCGTGGTAAACGATGTCGCCGCCGTCGATGGAAGCGTTGACTGCCGGGAAGCGTTTCAGCGCTTCGGTGGCCGCTTTCACGAAGAACGACATGAAGCCCAGGCGCACGCCGTTGTGGGACTTCTCGAACAGATCCTTGTACTTCGAACGCAGAGCCATGACTTCGGTCATGTCGACTTCGTTGAAAGTGGTCAGCATCGCCATGTTCGACTGTGCTTCAACCAGGCGCTTGGCCACGGTGGCACGCACGCGGGTCATCGGTACACGCTTCTCGGTGCGGTCGCCGGCAGCGAACACAGGCGCAGCGGCAGCCGGGGCAGCAGCCTTGGCAGGCGCGGCAGCCGGAGCGTTTTTCTTGGCTTCAACAGCAGCGACCACGTCTTCCTTGGTCACACGGCCGTCTTTGCCGGTGCCTTTGATGGAAGCCAGGTTGATGCCGTTTTCTTCAGCCAACTGGCGAGCAGCCGGTGCGGCGATTGGATCTTCGCCACCCGCAGCCGGAGCGGCAGCAGGTGCCGAGGCAGCGGCCGGTGCAGCAGCGGCAGCAGGAGCAGCGGCAGCGGCCGGTGCAGCAGCGGCAGCAGGAGCAGCGGCAGCGCTGCCCTCTTCGATCGAGCCGAGTACCTGGTTCGACAGAACGGTAGCGCCCTCTTCGGCAACGATTGCGCCCAGCACGCCGTCAGCCTCGGCCAACACTTCCAGCACGACTTTGTCGGTCTCGATGTCGACGATCAGGTCGTCACGCTTGACGGCCTCACCTGGTTTCTTGTGCCAGGTGGCAACGGTGCCATCGGCAACCGATTCCGGGAATGACGGGGCTTTGATTTCGATAGCCATTATCTGTGGGTCCTTAAAATTCGGTTTCAGTCAGCGCGAAGGCGTTAAACAGTGAAAGCATCTTGCAGCAGTTTTTCCTGCTGCTCGGCGTGCATCGACGCATAACCACACGCAGGTGCAGCGGAAGCATCACGGCCGGCGTACTCCAGGCCCAGGGCCTTGTTGTGGTTACCGATGCTGCGACGCAGGTGATGCTGGCTGCTGTACCAAGCGCCCTGGTTCATCGGCTCTTCCTGACACCACACCACGTTAGTGAGGTTGGTGTAAGGCGCGATGGCCTCCATCAGGTCGTCTTCCGGGAACGGATAAAGCTGCTCGATACGCACGATGGCGATGTCTTCGCGGCCTTCGGCACGGCGTTTTTCCAGCAGGTCGTAGTAGACCTTGCCGCTGCACAGCACCAGGCGAGTCACCTTGGCCGGGTCCAGCGTGTCGATTTCTGGAATAACGGTCTGGAACGAGCCATCCGCCAGATCTTCCAGGGTCGAGATGGCCAGTTTGTGACGCAGCAGCGACTTCGGCGTCAGCACGACCAGCGGCTTGCGCAGCGGGCGGATTACCTGGCGACGCAGCAAGTGGTAGATCTGTGCCGGGGTGGTCGGCACGCACACCTGGATGTTGTGCTCGGCGCACAGTTGCAGGTAACGCTCCAGACGGGCCGAGGAGTGCTCAGGGCCCTGACCTTCATAGCCATGTGGCAGCAGCATGGTCAGACCGCACAGGCGACCCCACTTGTGCTCGCCGCTGGTGATGAACTGGTCGATAACCACTTGGGCGCCGTTGGCGAAGTCGCCGAACTGGGCTTCCCAGATCACCAGCGCATTCGGCGTGGTGGTCGAGTAACCGTATTCGAACGCCAGTACCGCTTCTTCGGACAGGAACGAATCGTACAGGTCGAAACGTGGCTGGCCTTCGTAGAGGTGCTTCAGCGGAACGTAGGTGCTTGCGTCTTTCTGGTTGTGCAGAACCGCGTGACGGTGCGAGAACGTACCACGGCCGATGTCCTGGCCAGTCATGCGGATCGGGTGACCTTCGAACGCCAGGGTCGCGTACGCCATGGTTTCGGCATAACCCCAGTTGATCGGCAGGCCGCCGGCTTGCATCTTCTGACGGTCTTCGTAGATCTTCGCAACCTGGCGCTGCACCACGAAGCCTTCCGGAATTTCCAGCAGCTTGGCGGACAGTTCCTGCAGGGTCTTCAGATCGAACGAGGTGTCGTGACGCGCCGTCCAGGTGTGACCCAGGTACGGACGCCAGTCAACGAACAGCTCTTTGTTCGGCTCCTTGACCAGGCTTTTTACGACATGCAGACCATTGTCCAGCGCGTTGCGGTATTCATCGATCTTCGCCTGAACACGTTCATCGTCAACGATACCGGCCTTGGTCAGGCTTTCGGCATACAGCTCACGGGTGGTGCGCTGCTTGGTGATCTGCTGGTACATCAACGGCTGGGTGCCGCTTGGTTCGTCGGCTTCGTTGTGACCGCGGCGGCGGTAGCAAACCAGGTCGATCACCACGTCACGCTTGAATTGCATGCGGTAGTCGACAGCCAGTTGGGTCACGAACAGCACGGCCTCCGGATCATCGCCATTCACATGGAGGATCGGCGCCTGGATCATCTTGGCAACGTCGGTGGCGTACTCGGTGGAACGCGCGTCCAGCGGGTTGCTGATGGTGAAGCCAACCTGGTTGTTGATGACGATGTGAACGGTACCGCCGGTCTTGAAGCCGCGGGTCTGCGACATCTGGAACGTTTCCAGGACCACGCCTTGACCGGCGAATGCCGCGTCACCGTGGATGGAAATCGGCAGGACCTTTTCACCGGTGGTGTCGTTACGACGATCCTGGCGAGCACGGACCGAACCCTCGACCACTGGAGAAACGATTTCCAGGTGGGATGGGTTGAACGCCATGGCCAGGTGAACTTCACCGCCGGTGGTCATCACGTTGGACGAGAAGCCCTGGTGGTATTTAACGTCACCGGAACCCAGCTCGACCTTCTTCTTGCCCTCGAACTCGTCGAACAGCTCACGCGGGTTCTTGCCGAAGGTGTTGACCAACACGTTCAAGCGACCACGGTGGGCCATGCCGATCACGATTTCCTTGGTGCCGTAGGAACCGGAACGCTGGATCAGCTCGTCGAGCATCGGAATCAGGCTCTCGCCGCCTTCCAGGCCGAAACGCTTGGTGCCCGGGTATTTGGTACCCAGGTATTTTTCCAGGCCCTCGGCTGCGGTCACACGCTCAAGCAGGTGGCTGCGCACGTCGGCGGACAATACCGGACGGCCACGCACGCCTTCCAGGCGATGCTGGAACCAGTGGCGTTGCTCCGAATCGGTGATGTGCGTGAACTCAGCGCCGATGGTGCGGCAATATGTCTGCTGCAACGCTTCGTGAATTTCGCGTAGGCTCGCTTCCTCTTTGCCGATGAACAGGTCGCCGGCACGGAAGGTCGTATCAAGATCGGCATTGGTCAAGCCGTAATGATTGATCGACAGGTCAGCAGGTGCAGGACGCTGCCAGAGCCCCAGCGGGTCAAGCTGGGCCGCCTGGTGGCCACGCATCCGGTAGGCCTGGATCAGTCGCAGTACTTCAACTTGCTTCTTCTCGTGCTCACTGCTCACGCTGCCGGCGGAAACCGGTTGGGCGCGGCGCTGGTTCTTTGCCAGCAGCACGAACTGATCGCGAATTGTTGCGTGCGATACATCGGTGGCAGCGTTGCCGTCTGAAGACAACGTCTGAAATTTGGTGCGCCATTCTTCTGGCACAGCGTTAGGGTCGTGCAGGTAGAGCTCATAAAGCTCTTCCACATAGGCAGCGTTACCACCTGAAAGATAGCCGCTGTTCCACATGCGCTGCATCACGCTTTCTTGCATGCTTGGTCACCCTCGATTTGGGGACACCACCGGCGAAAACACCGAGTTTGCTTGCAAAAGGCCAAGTGCAGCGACCAAAACAAGCCACTTAGGATCACGCTGATAGTTCGGGTACCAACCCGAATGCCCCTGCTTGTCTCATTTCTTCAAAATAAGAGCCGCGGCTTTGTAAGTCGCTGCTCAAGTTAAAACTACGGCGCCGGTTGAAGCCTGCGCCGTAGCATTTACGGGCACAACGGTCCTGCTTTGTTACAACGTCAGTTACACACCGCTTTGCAGCAGCATGTTACGGATGTGACCAATGGCCTTAGTCGGGTTCAGGCCTTTAGGACATACGTTGACGCAGTTCATGATCCCGCGGCAGCGGAATACGCTGAACGGGTCATCCAGCGAAGCCAGGCGCTCGGACGTCTTGGTGTCACGGCTGTCTGCCAGGAAGCGGTACGCTTGCAGCAGGGCAGCTGGACCCAGGAACTTGTCCGGGTTCCACCAGAAGGACGGGCACGACGTCGAGCAGCAGGCGCACAGGATGCACTCGTACAGGCCATCGAGCTTTTCACGCTCTTCTGGGGACTGCAGACGCTCGATGGCCGGAGCCGGCGTGTCGTTCTGCAGGAACGGCTTAACTTTCTCGTATTGCTTGTAGAAGATGCTCATATCGACGACCAGGTCACGGATAACCGGCAAACCTGGCAGAGGACGAACGATCAGCTTGTTGCCTTTGACAACGGCGGACAGCGGCGTGATGCACGCCAGGCCGTTTTTGCCGTTGATGTTCATGCCGTCGGAACCGCACACACCTTCACGGCAAGAGCGACGATAGGAGAAACCTTCGTCCTGCTCTTTGATCAGTGCCAATACATCCAGCACCATCAGGTCTTTACCACCGGTATCGACCTGGAACTCCTGCATGAACGGCGCAGCGTCCTGATCAGGGTTGTAACGATAAACACTGACTTTCAACATGGCAGCCACCCTTAGTAAGTCCGAATCTTCGGTTCAAACGTCGGAACCGTCTTCGGCGAGAAGTTCACGGCACGCTTGGTTACGCGCTTGTCACCCGGGAAGTACAGGGTGTGGCACAACCAGTTTTCGTCATCGCGATCTTCAAAGTCTTCACGAGCGTGGGCACCACGGGATTCCTTACGAACCTCGGCGGCGATCGCAGTCGCTTCAGCCACTTCCAGCAGGTTTTGCAGTTCAAGGGCTTCGATACGAGCGGTGTTGAACGCCTGGCTCTTATCGTTGATCTTGACGTTGGCGATGCGCTTGCGCAGATCGGCCAGCTGGGCAATACCCTTCTGCATGTATTCGCCGGTACGGAATACACCGAAGTAGTTCTGCATGCAGCTTTGCAGCTCGCGACGCAGGGTTGCCACGTCTTCGCCATCAGTGCGCTCGTTCAGAGCGTTCAGGCGCGCCAGGGCGGCCTCGATGTTGGCGTCGGTGGCGTCATCGTATTCGATGCCGTCGGTCAGGGCTTTTTCCAGGTGCAGGCCAGCCGCGCGGCCGAATACCACCAGGTCGAGCAGCGAGTTGCCGCCCAGGCGGTTGGCACCGTGTACCGATACGCAGGCCACTTCGCCTACCGCGAACAGACCGTGGATGATCTCGTCCACGCCTTCGGCGTTCTGGGTGATCGCCTGGCCATGAATGTTGGTCGGAACACCGCCCATCATGTAGTGGCAGGTTGGAACAACCGGAACCGGAGCAACCACCGGGTCCACGTGGGCAAAGGTCTTGGACAGCTCACAGATACCCGGCAGGCGGCTGTGCAGCACTTCTTCACCCAGGTGATCGAGCTTCAGCAGTACGTGGTCGCCATTCGGGCCACAGCCGTTACCGGCGATGATTTCCTTGACCATCGAACGGGCAACGACGTCACGACCCGCCAGGTCTTTCGCGTTCGGAGCATAACGCTCCATGAAACGCTCGCCGTGCTTGTTGATCAGGTAACCACCTTCACCACGGCAACCTTCGGTGACCAGTACACCGGCGCCGGCGATGCCGGTCGGGTGGAACTGCCACATTTCGATGTCCTGCACCGGCACGCCGGCACGCAGTGCCATGCCGACGCCGTCACCGGTGTTGATCAGGGCATTGGTGGTGGAAGCGTAGATACGGCCTGCACCGCCGGTCGCCAGAACGGTAGCCTTGGCGCGGATGTAGGTGGTTTCACCGGTTTCGATGCAGATGGCGATCACGCCAACGAATGCACCGTCGGCGTTCTTCACCAGATCCACTGCGTAGTATTCGTTCAGGAACGTGGTGCCGGCTTTCAGGTTGCCCTGATAAAGCGTGTGCAGCAGCGCGTGACCGGTACGGTCGGACGCGGCGCAGGTACGGGCAGCCTGGCCGCCTTTACCGTAGTCCTTCGACTGGCCGCCGAATGGACGCTGGTAGATGCGACCCTGTTCGGTACGGGAGAACGGCAGGCCCATGTGGTCCAGCTCGAACACCGCGGCCGGGCCTTCCTGGCACATGTATTCGATAGCGTCCTGGTCACCGATGTAGTCGGAACCCTTGACGGTATCGTACATGTGCCAGCGCCAGTCATCGTTCGGGTCGGCGGACGCGATGGCGCAGGTGATGCCACCCTGGGCCGATACGGTGTGGGAGCGAGTCGGGAATACCTTGGTGATCACGGCAGTCTTGTGACCGCCCTGGGCCAGCTGCAGCGCTGCGCGCATGCCGGCACCGCCGCCACCAATAATGATGGCGTCGAAGGAAATAGTTGGAATGTTAGCCATGAATCAGATACCCCAAAGAATCTGCACACCCCAGACGAAGTAAGCGAACATCGCGACGCCGCATACTGCCTGGAAGAGGAAACGGACTGCGGTCGCGGACTTGCCCAGCGCCATCGGCGTCAGGTAGTCGGTCGCGATGGTCCACATGCCGACCCAGGCGTGAGCGCCCAGGGCTACAAGGGCCAGCAGGCTGAAGATTCGCATCGCATTGTGGGAAAACAGCCCGTGCCATTGCTCGTAGCCGATGCCCGGGTTTGCGACGAGGTATCCGATCAGGAAAATGAAATAAGCCGCGAGAACGACCGCAGACACACGCTGCGCCATCCAGTCATAGAGGCCCGAACGCGATAGGTTCGTAACGCTGGTTACCATATCCAAACTCCTGCCAGAACGATCAGCACCACGGAAATGGCGATGATGATTTTCGAGCCCAGGCGGCCGCCTTCCAGCGTCTCACCGATGCCCATGTCCATGATCAAGTGGCGCACACCGGCTACCAGGTGATACAGCAGAGCGGACAGGAGGCCCCATGCTACGAACTTGGCCAGCGGGCTGGTCAAGCATGCCTTCACCTCGGCGTATCCTTCCTCGGAACCCAGGGATTTGCTCAATGCATAAAGCATGATGCCCAAGCCCAGGAACAGGATGATGCCGGAAACACGGTGCAGGAACGACGTAACGCCGGTGATGGGGAGTTTGATGGTCCTTAGGTCTAGGTTTACAGGTCGTTGGCTATTCACGGCTTTTTTTCACACTGAAGAGCCCCTAACAATCAGGGCAAAGTTGTTGGGGAGTGCGACTGGTCAGGTAAGCACCACCCAGGGAGTGCGACCCCCAATGAAAGCAAGCCCAAAAGCCCTTGGCGGTCGGTGGCCGAGTATAGACAGTTAGGTTACTAATGACAACGCGCGCACCTCACCCTAATAGCGGATTGCGCTGGCGGGATAAAAGGCGTAAATGGCAGGCAATTTCGAGGAAAAAGTCCGGTTAAAGCCTTCTGGGGCAAGACTTTAGGCAAATTGACATCTGAATTTATCTCACTATAGTGGTGCGGGCCCTGCGTGGGGGGTCTGTCTGATGATTTGAAGCATAAATAGGAGGCCACATGGCTGACAAAAAAGCGCAGTTGATCATCGAGGGCGCAGCCCCCGTCGAGCTGCCCATTTTAACCGGCACCGTTGGTCCCGATGTTATCGACGTACGGGGCCTGACGGCCACGGGCCGTTTCACTTTCGACCCAGGCTTCATGTCGACCGCCTCTTGCGAGTCGAAGATCACCTATATCGACGGCGACAATGGCATCCTGCTGCACCGGGGCTACCCGATCGAGCAACTGGCGGAAAAATCGGACTATCTGGAAACCTGCTACCTGCTGCTAAATGGCGAATTGCCAACAGCCGAGCAAAAAGCCCAGTTTGTCAGCACCGTGAAGAACCACACCATGGTTCACGAGCAGTTGAAGACCTTCTTCAACGGCTTCCGTCGCGACGCCCACCCGATGGCGGTCATGTGCGGCGTGGTCGGCGCCCTGTCGGCCTTCTATCACGACTCCCTCGACATCAATAACCCGCAGCATCGCGAAATTTCCGCGATCCGCCTGGTTGCCAAGATGCCGACCCTGGCCGCAATGGTTTACAAGTACTCCATGGGCCAACCCATGATGTACCCGCGCAACGACCTGACGTACGCGGAAAACTTCCTGCACATGATGTTCAACACCCCGTGCGAGATCAAACCGATCAGCCCGGTGCTGGCCAAGGCAATGGACCGGATCTTCATCCTCCACGCCGACCACGAGCAAAACGCCTCCACCTCCACCGTGCGCCTGGCAGGCTCTTCGGGTGCCAACCCGTTCGCCTGTATCGCCGCCGGTATCGCCGCACTGTGGGGCCCTGCCCACGGCGGTGCGAACGAAGCCGTATTGACCATGCTCGATGAAATCGGCGATGTGTCCAACATCGACACGTTCATCGCCAAGGCCAAGGACAAGAACGATCCGTTCAAGTTGATGGGCTTCGGTCACCGGGTCTACAAGAACCGCGACCCACGCGCCACCGTCATGAAGCAGACCTGCGACGAAGTGCTGAAGGAACTGGGCATCAACAACGATCCGCAACTCGAACTGGCCATGCGCCTGGAAGAGATCGCCCTGACCGACCCGTACTTCATCGAACGCTCGCTGTACCCGAACGTCGACTTCTACTCGGGGATCATCCTCAAGGCGATCGGCATTCCAACCAGCATGTTCACCGTGATCTTCGCCCTGGCGCGGACCGTGGGCTGGATCTCCCACTGGAAAGAAATGCTCTCCAGCCCGTACAAGATTGGCCGCCCGCGCCAGCTGTACACAGGCTACGAGTCGCGTGACATTACCAAGCTGGAAGATCGCAAGTAAGCACCTTTCAGCAGCACCGAAAACGGCCTCCCTCAGTGGAGGCCGTTTTTATTTGTGGCGCCTGATCTACCGCCATCGGGGGCAAGCCCCCTCACACATTTGAACGTATTCATAGATCAAGTGTGGGAGGGGGCTTGCCCCCGATGAGGCCAGTAGCAGCCCCCCATAAACCCCAGGCAAAAAAATACCCCGGCCTTTCGACCGGGGCTTTTCTTTATCCAGCTACAACCTTAGTGATTAACCGCCCCACTCGCCCCCAGGCCAGTCTGCGAACGCACAAACTGCGGGAAGTACAGCGCACGCTCTTTCTCTGCCGCCGCCGACTTGTCGGTGATGGAGAAGAACCAGATACCGATGAACGCAATGATCATCGAGAACAGCGCCGGGTATTCGTACGGGAAGATGGCTTTTTCGTGATGCAGGATCGAGACCCAGATGGTCGGACCCAGGATCATCAGGCCAACGGCACTGATCAGGCCCAGCCAACCGCCAATCATCGCGCCACGGGTGGTGAGGTTTTTCCAGTACATGGAAAGCAGCAACACCGGGAAGTTACAGCTGGCGGCAATCGAGAACGCCAGGCCGACCATGAACGCGATGTTCTGGCTTTCGAACAGGATGCCCAGGCCAATCGCCAACACTGCGAGGGCGATGGTGGTGATCTTCGATACGCGAATCTCATCCTTTTCGTTGGCCTTGCCTTTCTTGATCACGCTGGCGTACAGGTCATGGGACACCGCCGAAGCACCGGCCAGGGTCAAGCCGGCAACCACGGCGAGGATGGTGGCGAAGGCCACCGCCGAGATGAAGCCCAGGAAGATACTGCCACCCACCGCGTTGGCCAGGTGCACCGCCGCCATGTTGTTACCGCCCAGCAAGGCGCCTGCAGCATCCTTGAACGCCGGGTTGGTGCTGACCAGCAGGATCGCGCCGAAGCCGATGATAAAGGTCAGGATATAGAAGTAGCCGATGAAGCCCGTGGCATACAGCACGCTCTTACGCGCTTCCTTGGCGTCGCTTACGGTGAAGAAGCGCATCAGGATATGCGGCAGGCCGGCGGTACCGAACATCAGTGCCAGGCCCAGGGAGAACGCGGAGATCGGGTCTTTCACCAGGCCGCCGGGGCTCATGATCGCTTCACCTTTAGGGTGGACCTTGATCGCCTCGGAGAACAGCGTGTTGAAGTCGAAGTTGACGTGCTTCATCACCATCAGCGCCATGAACGAAGCACCGGACAGCAACAGCACCGCCTTGATGATCTGCACCCAGGTGGTCGCCAGCATGCCGCCGAACAGCACATACAGGCACATCAGGATCCCGACCAGGATCACCGCCACATGGTAGTCGAGGCCGAACAGCAGCTGGATCAGCTTGCCCGCCCCCACCATTTGCGCGATCAGGTAGAACGCCACCACGACCAGGGAACCACAGGCCGACAGGCTGCGGATCTGGGTTTGCCCGAGGCGATAGGACGCCACGTCGGCAAAGGTGTACTTGCCCAAGTTACGCAGGCGCTCGGCGATCAGGAACAGAATGATCGGCCAGCCCACCAGGAAGCCGATCGAGTAGATCAGGCCGTCGTAGCCGGAGGTGAACACCAGTGCGGAAATACCCAGGAAGGATGCGGCCGACATGTAGTCGCCGGCAATCGCCAGGCCGTTCTGGAAACCGGTGATCTTGCCGCCGGCCGCATAGTAGTCGGCCGCCGACTTGTTGCGCTTGGACGCCCAGTAGGTGATGCACAACGTCGCGCCGACAAAGGCCACGAACATCAGGATCGCTGCGATATTCAGCGGTTGTTTGTGCACTTCACCGGTCAATGCATCCGCCGCCCACACCGCAGGAGCGAAGACCGAAGCGCCGAATACTGCCAATAGACGACGGATCATTGCGCAGCCTCCTTGAGAATCGCATTGTTCAGGTCGTCGAATTCGCCGTTGGCGCGTCGCACATAGATGCCGGTGAGGACAAAGGCCGACACAATCAGCCCGACCCCAATGGGGATGCCCCAGGTGATGGATGAGCCGGGGCTGAGTTTAGCCCCCAGTACTTGTGGCCCGTAGGCAATCAACAGGATGAATCCGGAGTACAGCCCTAGCATGATCGCCGAGAGAATCCAGGCGAACCTTTCCCTTTTTCTTACCAGCTCCTTGAAACGCGGGCTGTTTTGAATCGAGAGGTAAATGCTGTCGTTCATTGTTTTTATCCTCGCAGCACAGCTTTTTTATTATTGGTACGTATCCACTGTATGCGGCTACGGAACAGGTTCCAGACGACCTTAGTATTAGACGGAGTGTAGCGAGGGATTGAGAGGGCGCAGAAACATTTGCGGGTGACGAAAATAATGTGGGAGGGGGCTTGCTCCCGATAGTGGTGAGCCAGTCAGATCATTGACGACTGACACACCGCAATCGGGGGCAAGCCCCTCCCACAGGGGGTTGTATCAAGGCATTGGGGGGTTATTTACCGGTCCACTCGGCTACGCGCTCAGGGTGCTTGGCCACCCAGTCCTTGGCCGCTGCATCAGGCTTGGCGCCTTCCTGGATAGCGAGCATGACTTCGCCGATCTCATCCTTGGAGGCCCACTGGAATTTCTTCAGGAACGCCGCGACTTCCGGCGCTTTCTTCTCCAGGCCCTTGCTGCCGATGCTGTTGACGGTTTCAGCAGCACCATAAATCCCTTTTGGATCGTCCAGGAAACGCAGTTTCCACTTGGCGAACATCCAGTGTGGCACCCAGCCGGTGACCGCAATGGATTCCTGTTTGTCTTCGGCACGGGTCAGCTCGGCGATCATCGCCGCACCCGAACTGGCTTGCAGTTTGTAGTCGAGGCCGTACTGCTTGATGGCTTCGTCGGTCTTGAGCATCACGCCTGAACCGGCGTCGATGCCGACGATCTTGTTCTTGAAGGTGGTGTCGGTCTTGAGGTCTTCGATGGACTTGGCCTTGACGTACTCCGGCACGATCAAGCCGATCTTCGCATCCTTGAAGTTGGGGCCGTAGTCGACCACCTTGTCCTTGTTCTTGGTCCAATACTCGCCGTGGGTCACCGGCAGCCAGGCGGAGAGCATGGCATCGAGCTTGCCGGTGGCCACACCCTGCCACATGATCCCGGTGGCGACCGCTTGCAGTTTGACGTCATAACCGAGCTTTTCCCTGATCACCTCTGCCGCCACATGCGTGGTGGCAACGCTGTCGGACCAGCCATCTACATAACCGATGCTCAGGGTTTTGCTGTCGGCGCTGGCCAGTGTGGAGCTCATCGCAACTACCAGAGTGGCAGCTGCGCCCAAGAGTCGTCGCATCTTCATCGTACTTCCCCGAAAGTGCTGCGCCCGACGGATGTCGAGCGACGTCAACCTGTTGTTATGTGGTGCGCCGCGCCCCCTTCACGCGCATCGATCCGGCTGCTGCGACATCAGTGGAGTGCTGACACGTCGATCATCAACCTGCCGCAGCCTTCGACCTGCTCTGTCAGCGACCTCATGCAAGCAAGAAACGACATCACATCGCCAGTAGGACTTTTTGTAGGACTTAACCCCACGATCCCGCCTGAACTTTGCATGTCAAAATTATGCAGCCCCACTGGGATAGCGCAAATCCGGGTAAGATGCGCGCCTTTGCTCCCCCAGATAAGCCGACCATGCCCGCGACTGCCCGCTTCCCTGCCCTGCCCTATTGCTTCGCTTTGATCCTCGGCCTGCTGGCCCTTGTCGGCTACTGGTATGGCCTCGGCCGGCCGGTGGTGCTGCCGGATGTGGCCAGTGCCAGTCACAAGCTGCAATGCGCGTCGTACACACCGTTCGACAAGGACCAATCGCCCTTCGACCAACCGTTCACACTGCGCCCCGCGCGCATGGACGCCGACCTGGCCCTGCTGGCCACCCGCTTCGAGTGCATCCGCACTTACTCCATGACCGGCCTGGAAGCCTTGCCGGACCTGGCGCGCAAGCATGGGTTAAAGGTGATGGCGGGCGCCTGGGTCAGCAGCGACCCGGTCGCGACCGAAAAAGAAGTCGACCAACTGATCGCCTCGGCTAACGCCAACCCCGATGTGGTCACCTCGGTGATCGTCGGCAACGAAGCGCTGCTGCGCAAGGAAGTCACCGCCAAACAGCTGGTGGCGCTGATCCATAAGGTCAAAAGCCAGATCAAGCAGCCGGTCACCTACGCCGACGTCTGGGAGTTCTGGCTGCAGCACCCGGAAATCGCGCCGGCGGTGGACTTCCTGACCATCCACCTGCTGCCCTACTGGGAAGATGACCCCTCCGGCATCGACCAGGCCCTCAAGCATGTGGGCGATGTACGCCAGACCTTTGGCAACAAATTCGCGCCCAAGGACATATTGATCGGCGAGACGGGCTGGCCCAGCGAAGGCCGCCAACGCGAAACCGCGGTGCCGAGCCGGGTCAATGAGGCCAAGTTCATGCGTGGCTTCGTGGCCATGGCCGAGGCCAATGGCTGGCACTACAACCTGATCGAAGCGTTTGACCAACCGTGGAAGCGCGCCAGTGAAGGTGCCGTGGGCGGCTACTGGGGCCTGTTCGATGCCGACCGCCAGGACAAGGGCATCCTCGCCGGGCCGGTGACCAATGTGCCGCACTGGCCGCTGTGGCTGGGGGTCGGCGGGATTATCCTGCTGGGCACGCTGGTGCTCGGTGGTCGCGTCCGCAGCTCGCGCGCCGCGATCGCCCTGCCCCTGCTGGGTGCAGTGGCTGCCTGCGCCATCGGCACCTGGGCCGAACTGACCCGCGTGACTGCGCGCTTCAACGATGAGTGGGCATGGGCCGGTTTACTCGTGGCGCTGAACCTGCTGGTGCTGGCCCACGCCACACTGGCCCTGAGTGCCCGTGAAGGCTGGCGCGAACGGCTGTTCAACTGGCTGGAACAACGTGCCGGCTGGCTGGTGGCAATCGCAGGGTTCGCGGGCGCCGTGATGATGCTGGCACTGGTGTTTGACCCACGCTACCGCAGCTTCCCGAGTGCGGCGCTGCTGCTGCCGGCGTTGGTGTACCTGGTTCGTCCGGTGACCGGACCACGCCGGGAGATTGCCTTGCTGACCTTTATCATCGGGGCCGGCATTGCGCCACAGCTGTACCGTGAAGGCTTGCTGAACCAGCAGGCGTGGGGTTGGGCGGTGGTCAGTGGGTTGATGGTTGTGGCTTTGTGGCGGTGCTTGCGGATGCGCAAGGCTTAAGAGCGCCATCGGGGGCAAGCCCCCTCCCACCTTTGGACTGCGTTCTCATGTGGGAGGGGGCTTGCTCCCGATTGGTCTTGTCAGGCGCGCCGCGACTGCCTGACCAACCGCAACCCCGCAATCACCACCGCAAACACCGCAAACGAGGTGTTGTACAACGCCAGGGCCGGCAGCCCGAACGCCAGCCCCAGTACCGCCAAGCCCCATCCCGCACGGCCCGGCACGAAAAACGCCAGCACCGAGGTCACCAGCGCGGCCCAGCCCAGCACCTTGAAGTGAATCATCAAGCCCAGGTTCGAACGCACCTGGCATTCCCAGCGGCTGGCCTCGTCGGCACAGATGCCGACCCACTGGCCATCTTCCATAAAGCCGTAACGCGCGCCATAACTGGCAGCCAGCCATAACGGCAGGGCAATAAGCAGCAAAATCAACGGCAAGCGGCGGGACATGGAGCACTCCGATAGGCAAAAACGGCGCTCAGCTTAATGCGCCGGCGGCCGTTAGCAAGGTGCATACACACAATTAGTGTTCACTAATGCATGGCAAAGTGTATCGTCTCGCTACTATTACCCCGAATCCGACGTTATTTTCCGACTTTTCGTGCCGAGAGCTGGCACTTCGGTGGCAACGCGGTGGTCATAGCCTGCGAACTTCATTAAGCACGTTTCCTCTTAGGGATTAAGTCATGCTCCGTTCCTTGCGCTGTGCTGCCTTACTGGGCAGCCTTTTTTTGAGTGCGTCAGCACTGGCCGTCGATATCGACCAAGCCAGCTATGGCTACCCTTTGACCAACCCATTCGAAGCGACCATCGCCACCACACCGCCTGACCTTCGGCCGACATTGCCGACCGATGACGAGATCAACCAGTCCGACTACACCCTGAACATGCGCCCCGAGCGCGAGTTCAGCCTGCCGGACAACTTCTGGGCAGTGAAGAAACTCACGTACCGCATCGCCAAGCAGGACCGGGCCGCGCCGCTGATCTTCCTGATCGCAGGCACCGGTGCGCGGTTTGACAGCAGCATCAACGAATACCTGAAAAAACTGTATTACCAGGCCGGCTACCACGTGGTGCAACTGTCGTCGCCCACCAGCTTCGACTTCATCGCCTCTGCGTCGCGCTTCGCCACTCCCGGCATCAGCCAGGAAGATGCCGAAGACATGTACCGCGTGATGCAGGCCGTGCGCGCCCAGAACGCTTCGCTGCCGGTGACCGACTTCTACCTCACCGGCTACAGCCTCGGCGCGCTGGATGCGGCATTTGTCAGCAAGCTCGACGAGACCCGCCGCAGCTTCAACTTCAAGAAAGTGCTGCTGCTCAACCCGCCGGTCAACCTCTACACCTCGATCACCAACCTCGACAAGCTGGTACAGACCGAGGTCAAGGGCATCAACAACACCACCACCTTCTATGAACTGGTGTTGAACAAGCTGACCCGTTACTTCCAGCAAAAGGGCTACATCGACCTCAACGACGCCCTGCTCTACGACTTCCAGCAATCCAAGCAGCACCTGACCAACGAACAGATGGCCATGCTGATCGGCACCTCGTTCCGCTTCTCGGCGGCCGACATCGCCTTTACTTCGGACCTGATCAACCGCCGTGGCCTGATCATCCCGCCGAAGTACCCGATCAGCGAAGGCACCAGCCTCACGCCGTTCCTCAAGCGCGCACTGCAATGCGACTTCGATTGCTACCTCACCGAACAGGTGATCCCAATGTGGCGCGCCCGCTCCGACGGCGGCAGCCTGTTGCAACTGGTTGACCAGGTCAGCCTGTACGCCCTCAAGGACTACCTGCACGCCAGCCCGAAAATCGCCGTCATGCACAACGCCGATGACGTGATCCTCGGCCCGGGCGACCTTGGTTTCCTGCGCAAGACCTTCGGCGATCGCTTGACCGTCTACCCCCTGGGCGGCCACTGCGGCAACCTCAATTACCGCGTCAACGCCGACGCCATGCTGGAGTTCTTCCGTGGCTAAATATCTTCTGCTGCTTGCCGCCCTGATGTGCGCAGGCGTTGCCAATGCCGACAACAGCAAGGCTCACGCGCCTGTGGTGATGGACTCCGACGGATTCAAGGAGCCGTTGAGCAAACTCAAGTTCAACCCGGGTCTGGACCAACGCGAATTCGAACGCTCGTCGGTCAACGCCCTCAACGTGTATGACCCGCTCGAATCGTGGAACCGCCGCGTGTACCACTTCAACTACCGCTTTGACCAATGGGTGTTCCTGCCGGTGGTCGACGGTTACCGCTACGTCACGCCAAGCTTCCTGCGCACCGGCGTGAGCAACTTCTTCAACAACCTGGGCGACGTGCCCAACCTGTTGAACAGCCTGCTGCAACTCAAGGGCCACCGTTCCCTGGAAACCACCGGGCGCCTGCTGCTCAACACCACCGTCGGCATCGCCGGCCTGTGGGACCCGGCGACCGCCATGGGCCTGCCGCGCCAGAGCGAAGACTTCGGCCAGACCCTGGGCTTCTACGGCGTGCCCGGCGGTGCCTACCTGGTGCTGCCGATCTTCGGCCCGTCGAACCTGCGCGACACCGGCGGCCTGCTGGTGGACTACACCGCCGAGTCCCAGATCAACTTCCTCAACGTCTCCGAAGTCAGCTCCAACCACCCGGAAATCTGGGCCCTGCGCGCGGTGGACAAGCGCTACCAGACCAGCTTCCGCTACGGTCAGATGAACTCGCCGTTCGAGTATGAGAAGGTGCGGTATATCTACACGGAATCGCGCAAGTTGCAGATTGCCGAGTAAATAACGCCCGTAAAAAAGGCCATTCGATTGAATGGCCTTTTTTGTGTCGGCGATTTATGCCCTGAGCGCTTTCCAGCTCTTGCCCACCACACTGACCACTGCCAATACCACCGCCCCGGCAACAATCCCCGCCACCGCATTCAGTAACGTCGGCATCAACCACGCCAATCCACCTGTGCTCTGGCTCACACCCTCGATCCAGTGATGCACCACCGGCACGCCATGGGTAAGGATGCCACCGCCGACCATGAACATCGCCGCCGTGCCGATCACCGACAGGCTCTTCATCATGTACGGTGCCGCCCGCAGGATGCCGCCACCGATACGGCGAGCCATCTGGCCAGGCTTCTGGGTAAGCCACAGGCCCAGGTCATCCAGCTTGACGATGCCAGCCACAAGCCCGTAGACGCCGATGGTCATGACGATGGCGATGCCCGACAACACGATCACCTGCTGCATCAGCTGCGCATCAGCCACGATACCGAGGGTGATCGCGATGATTTCCGCCGAGAGGATGAAGTCGGTGCGGATAGCGCCTTTGATCTTGTCCTTTTCGAAAGCCACCAGATCGGTCGCCGGGTCGGCCACGGCTTCGACCAATTGGGTGTGTTCGGCCTGGTCTTCAGCCTGGCTGTGCAGAAATTTATGCGCGAGTTTTTCGAAGCCTTCGAAACACAGGTACGCACCGCCGAGCATCAACAAGGGCGTCACCGCCCAGGGTGCAAAGGCGCTGATCAACAGCGCCGTCGGCACCAGGATCAGCTTATTGACGAATGACCCCTTGGCCACCGCCCACACCACGGGAATTTCCCGCTCGGCGCGCACACCGGAAACCTGCTGGGCGTTAAGCGCCAGGTCGTCACCCAGCACGCCGGAGGTCTTCTTCGCGGCCACTTTTGTCATCAAGGCAACGTCATCGAGTACCGCGGCGATATCATCAATCAACACCAACAAGCTGCTTCCTGCCATGAATCGGGCTTCCTTAAGAGAGGGATGGGCGGAGCATAACGCGGCGCAGGGCTTTGCGGGCACATTGTTGAGGCCCGCGGATAGCCGGTGCTACCATGCGCAACCGCCTGTCCTGGCAAGGAAACTCCCCGTGCTCAGTTTCATAGATACGTTTCTCTTTTGGCGAGTGGCTGTTGTCGTCAGGCAAGGAGCCGCGACGACTCATAGCTCGCTATGGGGAGGAGCGGCGACGCAGAATGGCGGCAACAGACGCCGTCAAACAGAAACAGTATCTGTGAGACTGAGCACTTTATGAGCACCATTCGCGAGCGCAACAAAGAAAAGATCCTGCGGGCGGCGAGCGAGGAGTTTGCCGACAAGGGCTTCGCCGCGACCAAAACCAGCGACATCGCCGCCAAGGCCGGGCTGCCCAAGCCCAACGTCTATTACTACTTCAAGTCCAAGGACAACCTCTACCGCGAGGTGCTCGAAAGCATTATCGAGCCGATCCTGGCGGCGTCCACGCCGTTCAACCCCGAGGGCGAGCCTTCAGCGGTGCTGAGCAACTACATCCGCTCGAAAATCCGCATCTCCCGCGACCTGCCCTTCGCCTCCAAGGTGTTCGCCAGCGAAATCATGCATGGCGCACCGCACCTGAGTGCCGAGCAGGTCCAACAACTCAATGCCCAGGCCAAGCACAATATCGACTGCATCCAGAGTTGGGTGGATCGCGGGGTGATCGCGGCTATCGACCCTCATCACCTGATGTTCAGCATCTGGGCGGCGACGCAGACCTATGCGGATTTCGACTGGCAGATTTCCGCGGTGACCGGCAAGGCCAAGCTGGATGAGGCCGATTATGAAGCGGCGGCGCAGACGATTATTCGGTTGGTGCTCAAAGGCTGCGCGCCGGACTGATGCACCGAGGTGCCTGTGCCAATCGGGGGCAAGCCCCCTCCCACCTATTGAACCGTGAATACGCTCAAGACTGTGGGAGGGGCTTGCTCCCGGTGAGGCCCTTACAGTCACACACCACTCAAGCTGATACCCCCGCATCCGCCCTCAACCCCAGCCCTTCGATCGCCGTGATCGCACACTGCTCATCAATATCCGACGTATCCCCGCTGATCCCGATCGCCCCCAGTACCGCCCCCGCCTGATCCCGAATCAACACCCCACCCGGCGCCGGCACCACGCTGCCTTGCCCCAGGCTGTTCAACGCCGCGATAAACGCCGGCCGTTGCTGTGCGTCCAGCGCCAGCAAGCGCGAGCCCTTGCCCAGCGCAATCGCGCCCCAGGCCTTGCCGATGGCGATGTGCGGGCGCAGCAGGCTGGCGCCGTCTTCGCGCTGCACGGTGATCAAGTGGCCACCGCTGTCGAGCACCGCAACGGTCAGCGGTGCGGCTGAGATCGTGCGCCCTGCGCTGAGGGCCTGGCTGGCCAGTTGGGTGGCAATCTTCAAGGTTAAAGCGCTCATGGTGCCGTCCTTCTTTTGTTATTGGGAAAGCGGTGGAGGTCTGTTTGATCAGATGCTCGACCAAACAAATAGAACACAATGAAATTCATTTTTGTATACAATATTTTCAAACAAAGGCTCCATACGTCGAAAAAAGCCGTTCCGACCAACGCAAAGGCCAATCAATAAAATGGATTGACCTGCGCCGTCCGCCGTGAATACACTTTGGCCAGACACCACTTGTATACAATTACAAAACGCAAGAGGCACCAAAATCATGAGCAAAATGAGAGCAATCGAAGCCGCCGTCCTCGTCATGCGCCGCGAGGGCGTGGACACCGCCTTCGGTATCCCAGGCGCTGCGATCAACCCGCTGTACTCAGCCTTGCAGAAGGTGGGTGGCATCGATCACGTCCTTGCTCGCCACGTTGAAGGCGCCTCGCACATGGCCGAGGGTTACACCCGCACCAAGGCCGGCAATATCGGCGTATGCATCGGCACCTCGGGCCCGGCGGGCACCGACATGGTCACCGGCCTCTACAGCGCCTCGGCCGACTCGATCCCGATCCTGTGCATCACCGGCCAGGCACCACGGGCCCGCATGCACAAGGAAGACTTCCAGGCCGTGGACATCACCAGCATCGTCAAGCCGGTGACCAAGTGGGCAACCACCGTCCTCGAGCCGGGCCAAGTGCCGTACGCGTTCCAGAAAGCCTTCTATGAAATGCGCTCCGGCCGCCCTGGCCCGGTGCTGATCGACCTGCCGTTCGACGTGCAGATGGCCGAGATCGAATTCGACATCGACGCCTACCAGCCGCTGCCACTGGCCAAGCCACTGGCCACGCGTATCCAGGTCGAAAAGGCCCTGGCCCTGCTGGATCAGGCGGAACGCCCGTTGCTGGTGAGCGGCGGTGGTGTGATCAACGCCGACGCCAGCGAGCTGCTGGTGGAGTTCGCCGAACTGACCGGCATCCCGGTGATCCCGACGCTGATGGGCTGGGGCACCATTCCCGACGATCACCCGCAGATGGTCGGTATGGTCGGCCTGCAAACCTCCCACCGCTACGGCAACGCAACGCTGCTCAAGTCAGACGTGGTGCTGGGTATCGGCAACCGTTGGGCCAACCGCCACACCGGTTCGGTCGAGGTCTACACCGAAGGGCGTAAATTCATTCACGTCGACATCGAACCGACGCAGATTGGTCGCGTATTCACCCCGGACCTGGGCATCGTGTCCGACGCCGGCTCCGCGCTGACGATGTTCATTGAAGTGGCCCGTGAGTGGAAAGCCGCCGGCAAGCTCAAGGACCGCAGTGCCTGGCTGCATGACTGCCAGCAGCGCAAGTCGACCCTGCAGCGCAAGACCCACTTCGACAACGTGCCGGTCAAGCCGCAACGGGTGTACGAAGAGATGAACCAGGTGTTCGGCAAAGACACCTGCTACGTCAGCACCATCGGCCTGTCGCAGATTGCCGGCGCGCAGTTCCTGCATGTGTACAAGCCCCGCCACTGGATCAACTGCGGCCAGGCCGGCCCGTTGGGCTGGACCATTCCGGCGGCGCTGGGCGTGGTCAAGGCCGACCCGGGCCGCAAGGTGGTGGCGCTGTCCGGCGACTATGACTTCCAGTTCATGATCGAAGAGCTGGCCGTGGGCGCGCAGTTCAAGCTGCCGTACATCCACGTGGTGGTGAACAACTCTTACCTGGGGCTGATCCGCCAGGCCCAGCGCGGGTTTGAAATGGACTACTGCGTGCAATTGTCTTTCGACAACCTCAACGCACCGGAGCTGAACGGTTATGGCGTCGACCACGTCGCAGTTGCCGAAGGCCTGGGTTGCAAGGCCCTGCGCGTATTCGAGCCGGGGCAAATCCAGCCGGCATTGCGCCGCGCCGAGGAAATGATCGAAGAGTTCAAGGTGCCGGTGATCGTCGAGATCATTCTGGAGCGCGTGACCAATATTTCCATGGGCACCGAGATCAACGCCATCAACGAATTCGAAGACCTGGCCCTGGTCGGCAACGATGCGCCGACCGCCATTTCCCTGCTCGATTAAGGAGAACCCTATGCCACGCTTTGCCGCCAACCTGTCCATGCTGTTTACCGAACAGGACTTTCTCGCGCGCTTCAAGGCCGCTGCCGAGGCCGGGTTCCAAGGTGTCGAGTACCTGTTCCCCTATGAATTCAGCTCGGCTGACATCAAGGCCCAGCTCGACACCCATGGCCTGACCCAGGTGCTGTTCAACCTGCCCGCCGGTGACTGGGCCGAGGGCGAACGCGGCCTGGCGTGCCACCCGGACCGGGTCGAGGAGTTCCGCGCCGGGGTCACCCTGGCCATCGCCTACGCCCAGGTGCTGGGCAATACCCAGATCAACTGCCTGGCGGGGATTCGGCCCCAGGGTGTGGATGATGAAACCGTGGAAAAGACCTTTGTCGCCAACCTCAAGTACGCCGCCGACAAGCTGCAAGCAGTAGGCATCAAGCTGGTCATGGAAATGATCAACACCCGCGACATTCCGGGCTTCTACCTCAACAACACCGCCCAGGCCCTGTCGATTCGCGAACAGGTGGGCAGTGACAACCTGTTCCTGCAGTACGACATCTACCACATGCAAATCATGGAAGGCGATCTGGCCCGGACCATGGCCGCGCACCTGGAGGAGATCAACCACATCCAGCTGGCGGACAACCCTGGGCGCAATGAGCCGGGAACCGGGGAGATCAACTACCGCTTCCTGTTCGAACATCTGGACCGCATCGGGTACGCGGGCTGGGTCGGCTGTGAATACAAGCCGCTGACCACCACCGAAGCGGGTTTGGGCTGGCTTAAAGCCCACAACGCCATCTAACCGACACCACACAAAACCTTGTGGGAGGGGGTTTGCTGTGGTGATGGGGGGCTTTACCACTGCCCCCCATGGGGCTGCTACGCAGCCAGCGCGGGACAAGCCCGCTCACCACAACAAGCCCCCTCACCACAGCAAGCCCGCTCACCACCGCAAGCCCAGCGCCCACAGAGCATAAAAAGAGGATTTCATCATGGCTAAAATCGGATTTATCGGCACCGGCATCATGGGCCAACCCATGGCCGCAAACCTGCAGAAAGCCGGTCATCAACTGTTGCTTTCCGAACACCACGGCAAGGCGCCGGCCGAGCTGATCAGCGCCGGCGCAGTGGCCCTGGCCACCCCGCAGCAAGTGGCCCAGGAAGCCGAGTTCATTATCGTCATGGTCCCCGACACCCCGCAGGTCGACGACGTGCTGTTCCGCGCCGACGGTGTGGCGGCGGGCCTGTCGCCGAACAAGGTGGTGATCGACATGAGTTCGATCTCTCCCACAGCCACCAAGGCGTTTGCGGCAAAGATCAACGAGCACGGCGCGCAGTACCTCGACGCCCCGGTGTCCGGCGGTGAAGTCGGCGCCAAGGCCGGTACCTTGAGCATCATGGTCGGTGGCGAACCACAGACCTTCGAACGTGCCCTGCCGCTGTTCCAGAGCATGGGCAAGAACATCACCCTGGTGGGCGGCAATGGCGATGGCCAGACCGCCAAAGTGGCCAACCAGATCATCGTCGCGCTGAATATCCAGGCGGTGGCCGAAGCGCTGCTGTTCGCCTCCAGGAACGGCGCCGACCCGGCCAAGGTGCGTGAAGCGCTGATGGGCGGCTTTGCCTCATCAAAGATCCTCGAAGTGCACGGCGAACGCATGATCAAGGGCACCTTCGATCCGGGTTTCCGCATCAACCTGCACCAGAAGGACCTGAACCTGGCCCTGGCCGGTGCCAGGGAACTGGGGATCAACCTGCCGAACACCGCCGGCACCCAGCAGGTGTTCAGCACCTGCGCGGCGCTTGGCGGCGGTAACTGGGACCACTCGGCGCTGATCAAGGGGTTGGAGCATATGGCGAACTTTTCGATTCGCGATAAGTAACCCCCCTTTGAAAGGGCTGTACCTCTAATAACAAAAATACCCGGGAGCCCGCTTATGTCGGTCGATCCGCAACACCTGCTTCGCGAGCTGTTTGCCACAGCCATCGATGCCGCCCACCCCCGGCACGTCCTCGAACCCTGCCTGCCCGCCGACCGCAGCGGCCGCGTGATCGTGATCGGCGCCGGCAAGGCGGCGGCCGCCATGGCGCTGGTCGTCGAGAATTGCTGGCAAGGCGACGTCTCAGGCCTGGTGGTGACCCGCTACGGCCACGGCGCCCCTTGCCAGAAAATCGAAGTGGTCGAAGCCGCCCACCCGGTGCCCGATGCCGCCGGCCTGGCGGTGGCCAAGCGCGTGCTGGAATTGATCAGCAACCTGGGCGAAGACGACCGGGTGATCTTCCTGCTCTCCGGCGGCGGCTCGGCACTCCTGGCACTGCCTGCCGAAGGCATCAGCCTGGCCGACAAGCAGGCCATCAACAAAGCCCTGCTCAAATCCGGCGCCACCATTGGCGAGATGAATTGCGTACGCAAGCACCTCTCGGCGATCAAGGGCGGTCGGCTGGCAAAGGCGGCCTGGCCGGCCACGGTCTACACCTACGCGATTTCCGATGTGCCGGGCGACCAGGCCACGGTCATCGCCTCCGGCCCCACGGTCGGCGACCCGAGCACTTCGCAACAGGCTCTGGCAATCCTCAAGCGCTACGGTATCGATGCCCCGGCGTCCGTGCGCAGCTGGTTGCAGAACCCGGCCTCGGAAACCGTCAAGCCCGGCGACCCGGTACTCGCCCGCAGCCACTTCCAGTTGATCGCACGCCCACAACAATCACTGGAAGCGGTCGCGGTGAAAGTCCGCCAGGCCGGTTTCAGCGCGCTGATCCTCGGCGACCTGGAAGGCGAAGCACGGGACGTGGCCAAAGTGCACGCCGGCATCGCGCGGCAAATCGTGCAGCACGGCCAGCCGTTGGCGGCGCCGTGCGTGATCCTCTCCGGTGGGGAAACCACCGTCACCGTGCGCGGCAATGGCCGTGGCGGGCGCAACGCCGAATTCCTGTTGAGCCTGACCGACAGCCTCAAAGGCCTGCCGGGCGTGTACGCCCTGGCCGGCGACACCGACGGCATCGACGGCTCGGAAGACAACGCCGGCGCAATCATGACCCCATGCAGCTATGCGCGCGCCGAAGCCCTGGGCCTGTCGGCCAGCGACGAGCTGGACAACAACAACGGTTATGGCTACTTCGCCGCCCTCGACGGCTTGATCGTTACCGAGCCGACCCGCACCAATGTCAATGACGTGCGCGCCATCCTGATCCTTGAGACTGCCCGCCATGACGCCTGACAAGAAGGTCAAGATCCTCGCCACCCTGGGCCCGGCCACCGACGGTATCGACGACATCCGCGAGCTGGTGCAAGCCGGGGTGAATATCTTCCGCCTCAACTTCAGCCACGGTGAGCATGCCGATCACGCCCGGCGCTACCACTGGATTCGCCAGGTGGAGCGCCAGCTCAACTACCCGCTGGGCATCCTCATGGACCTGCAAGGGCCGAAGCTGCGCGTCGGCACGTTTGCCGAGGGCAAGGTGCAACTGGTGCGTGGCCAGGCCCTGCGCCTGGACCTGGACCCGACGCCGGGTGACCAGCGCCGGGTCAACCTGCCCCACCCGGAAATCATCGCCGCCCTGGAACCGGGCATGGACCTGTTGCTCGACGACGGCAAGCTGCGCCTGCGCGTGATCACCCGGCACGCCGATGCCATCGACACCACCGTACTGAATGGCGGCGAGTTGTCCGACCGTAAAGGCGTCAACGTCCCACAAGCCTTGCTGGAACTCAGCCCGCTCACCGCCAAGGACCGTCGCGACCTGAGCTTCGGCCTGGAGCTGGGTGTGGACTGGGTGGCGCTGTCGTTTGTGCAGCGCCCGGAAGACATCCGCGAGGCTCGCGAGCTGATCGGCGACAAGGCCTTCCTGATGGCCAAGATCGAGAAGCCCTCAGCCGTACAACGCCTGCGGGAAATCGCCGAGCTGAGCGACGCGATCATGGTGGCCCGGGGCGACCTGGGCGTGGAAGTGCCGGCGGAGAGCGTGCCGCAAATCCAGAAAGACATCATCCGCACCTGCCGCCAGTTGGGCAAACCGGTGGTAGTGGCGACGCAGATGCTGGAGTCCATGCGCTTTTCGCCGGCGCCAACCCGCGCGGAAGTGACGGATGTCGCCAATGCAGTGGCCGAAGGCGCGGATGCGGTGATGCTGTCGGCGGAAACCGCGTCGGGCGAGTACCCGCTGGAAGCCGTGCAGATGATGAGCAAGATCATCCGCCAGGTGGAAAACGGCCCGGACTACCAGACCCAACTCGACGTCAGCCGGCCCAAGGCCGATGCCACGGTGTCGGACGCCATCAGCTGCGCGATCCGGCGCATCAGCAGCATCCTGCCGGTGGCGGTGCTGGTGAACTACAGCGAGTCGGGCAGCTCCAGCCTGCGCGCGGCGCGGGAACGGCCGGTGGCGCCGATTCTCAACCTCACGCCGAACCTGTCCACCGCACGCCGCTTGAGTGTGGCGTGGGGCGTGCATTCGGTGGTCAATGATCGACTGAGGCAGGTGGATGAGGTGTGTTCCACCGCGCTGGAGATTGCCCAGGCCCAGGGCATGGCGCAGCGCGGGGATACCTTGGTGATTACTGCCGGGGTGCCGTTCGGGCAGCTGGGGTCGACCAACTCCTTGCGCATAGAGACGCTGATCTAGCGCCTGTAGAGGCCCCATCGGGGGCAAGCCCCCGATGGAGACAACTCGGTCCCACTGACTCACTAAACATGCACAACCCAACCTGCCCCGACTGGGCCGAAGCCCTGCTCAACGGCTTCAGCCAGATCTTCCTGCAACGCCATCCGCTGTGCGGCCTGCTGTGCCTGTTGGCGATCCTGGTCAGCGCCCCTGCCTTGCTTGGCGGGGCGCTGCTGGGGGGTGTCGCCGGGTTGCTCACGGCCCAGCGGCGCGGCTATCCCAAGGCCGAGCGCCAGGCGGGTATCTATAGCTACAACGGCGTATTGCTGGGCCTGTTGATCAGCCAGCATTTCGCCTGGTCGGCGTTGTTGCCGCCGCTGATCCTGGCGTGCGGCGGCCTGAGCGCGATCCTCACGCGGCAGTGGCTGAAACACGCCAGCCGGCCGCATGACCTGCCCGCCTACACCGCGCCCTTTGTCGGCCTGGGCTGGCTGCTGCTGGGCAGCGTCCCACACAGTGCCTTGGCCCTGGGCGAGCCCGATACCCTGGCGGTGCTCGGCGCGCCGTTCACCGGCCTCGCGCAAATCATGCTGCTGGACCAGCCGCTGGCGGGCGTGCTGATTGCCCTCGGCCTGTGGCTGGCGAACCGGCGTGCCGCGGTCTGGGCCGTGATCGGCGCCAGCAGCGGCGTACTGATCGGATGGCTGCTGGACGACACCAGCGCCGCCCTCCTCGGCCTGCACAGCTACAACCCCGCTCTCGCGGCCCTGGCGCTGAGCCAGGCACGGCGCCAACCCTGGCTGCCGCTGCTCGGCATCCTGCTGGCGATCCTTCTCACACCGGGCTTTGCCGCCGTGCACCTGCCCGCACTCACCGCGCCGTTTATCCTCGCCTGCTGGCTGGTACGCGCCGGCGCCCGAATACTCAGGAAACCCCGCATGGACAGCCCCTTCGAATCCCCCTAGGCTTGCTCGATATTCGATTCAGGCGGGCTTTATGGACAGCAACAACGACTGGCGTCAGCGGCTCTACATCATGGTTTTTCAGAGCGACACCGTCGCCGGGCGGCGCTTTGACGGCATCCTGCTGTTGATCATCCTCGCCAGCCTGGTGATCGTGATGCTCGACAGCATCGACCAGGTCCACCAGAACTACGCCGATGTGCTGGCCTACATTGAATGGGGCTTCACCCTGATCTTCCTGATCGAGTACGGGTTGCGCCTGTACTGTTCGCCCAAGCCGTTGCGCTACGCCTTCAGCTTTTACGGGCTGGTGGATCTGCTCGCCATCGTGCCCGGCATCCTTGCGCTGTACTACAGCGACGCGCAATACCTGCTGATCATCCGCATCATCCGCATGCTGCGGATTTTCCGCGTGCTCAAGCTCAGCCCGTACCTCAAGCAGGCCAACTACCTGATGGCGGCGCTGCGCGGCAGCAAGCAGAAGATCGTGGTGTTCCTGGTGAGCGTATGCACCCTGGTCACGGTGTTCGGCACCTTGATGTATGTGATCGAAGGGCCGGAGCACGGCTTCACCAGTATCCCCAAAGGCATCTATTGGGCGATCGTGACGCTGACCACTGTGGGCTTTGGCGATATCGTGCCCAAGACGCCGTTGGGCCAGGTGATTTCGTCGCTGGTGATGATCACCGGTTACTCGATCATCGCCGTGCCCACGGGTATTTTTACGGCCGAACTGGCCAGTGCCATGCGTGGTGAGCAACTGCAGCACGACTGCCCGGTGTGCAGGAAAAACAGCCATGAGCCCAACGCGGCGTTCTGTTCGCGCTGTGGCAGCGCTCTTTTTAAGAAAGTGGAATAAGCAAAGTTCTTTTTAATCTTTAAGCGACTAAGTGCCCCCGGCTATAGTCGCTGGCAATGTGCCTCCCCTCTTCTCCCGAACAACAAGGAATGAGCAGTGAAAAAACTCGTAAGCGCCTCTCTCCTGGCCGCCGGCCTTGCCCTCGCGGGCGCCGTCCAGGCCGCACCGGTCACCCTGCTCAACGTCTCCTACGACGTGATGCGCGATTTCTACAAGGACTACAACGCCGCCTTCCAGAAGCACTGGGAAGCCGAGCACCCGAACGACAAGCTGACCCTGCAGATGTCCTTCGGCGGTTCCAGCAAACAAGCGCGCTCGGTGATCGACGGCCTGCCGGCTGACGTGATTACCATGAACATGGCCACCGACATCAACGCCCTGGTCGACAACGGCAAACTGGTGCCGGACAACTGGGTCACCCGCCTGCCGAACAACAGCGCGCCGTTTACCTCGGCCACCGTGTTCATCGTGCGCAAGGGCAACCCGAAAGCCCTGAAAGACTGGCCGGACCTGCTCAAGGATGGCGTGCAGGTGATCGTGCCCAACCCGAAAACCTCGGGTAACGGCCGCTACACCTACCTGTCGGCCTGGGGTTATGTGCTCAAGAACGGCGGCGACGAAGACAAGGCCAAGGCCTTTGTCGGCAAGCTGTTCAAACAGGCGCCCGTGCTGGACACCGGTGGCCGCGCCGCCACCACCACGTTCATGACCAACCAGATCGGCGACGTGCTGGTGACCTTCGAGAACGAAGCGGAAATGATCGCCCGTGAATTCGGTCGCGATCAGTTCGAAGTGATCTACCCAAGCGTCTCCGCCGAAGCCGAGCCGCCGGTGTCGGTGGTGGATAAAGTGGTCGAGAAGAAAGGCACCCGCGTGGCGGCTGAAGACTACCTGAAGTACCTGTGGTCGCCGCAAGGCCAGGAAATCGCTGCCAACAACTACCTGCGCCCGCGTGACCCGAAGGTGCTGGCCAAGTACACCGACCGCTTCCCGAAAGTCGACTTCCTGTCGGTGGAGAAGACCTTTGGTGACTGGCGCACCGTGCAGAAAACCCACTTCAATGATGGTGGGGTTTTCGACCAGATCTACTCCGGTCAGTAACTGACAAATGTGGGAGGGGGCTTGAACCCTCCCACATTTAGATCCGGGTTTTGCAGTTACATCGGCGGTGTCACGCCATCCTTGCCGGCTGAAATGGCTTGGGCAGTGATTTTCCCATCCGCCCCCTGCGCGGCAAACAACACCACCTTCACCCCCGGCTTGAGCAAGCTGCGGTCCCCCGGTTCCAGGTTGACGATCGGCACATCCTCCGGCACCACGATCTTCTGTTCGCCGCCTTTGTATTTCACGGTCAACGTCCGCCCTTTGCTGACCACCAGGTCGCCGACGGTGCCGTTGGTCATGCTGCTGCCTTCCTTCAGGTCAAACGCCCGATGCCCGTCCCCCGTGCCGGCCATGGCCGGTGGGAACACATGCACTTCCAGCGCCGTCAGGGTGCCGTCGGCGTTGGGCATGGCGGCCGAGCCGATGTAGCTGCCGGGTTTTATTTCGTCGATCCTGGCCAGGGTAACGGCGCGCACCTGGGTATCCTTGGTCAGGTGCACGGTGACGTCTTCACCGCTGTTGACCTTGACCTGCATCGCATCACCGTCCATCGCGGTGATTGCCCCGCGTACGCCTACGCGCGGTGCATCGGCGGCATTGGCCAGGCCGAGGGCCATCGCAACAGCGAGGCTTGAAGCCAGGAGTATCTTGTTGAGCGTGATTTTCATGGCGCTGGATTTCCTGTTTCGGCAGTTGTTTCTGAATGTATCATCACCCGGCATAAGTGATATCACCACAAACGGCCTACTCGCCGTTGAGCCTTGTCTTTACTCTCGCTCGCCATCTACCTTCGCTTTTATGAGAACACCATGAATGCTACCCCCCATGCTACGAGCACCATGACCCGCGCAATGGTGATGCTGTTTGCGTTTTGCTGCGGCGCCATCGTCGCCAACATCTACTACGCCCAGCCGATCATCGAACTGATCGCACCGGACATCGGCCTCACCCCGGCGATGGCCAGCCTGATTGTGTCCCTGACGCAGATCGGCTATGCCCTCGGCCTGTTCTTCCTGGTCCCCCTGGGCGACCTGCTGGAAAACCGCAAGCTGATGATCATCACGACCCTGGTGGCGATTGCCAGCCTGCTGGGTGCGGCCTTTACCGAACAACCGAACCTGTTCCTGCTGGTGTCGTTGCTGATCGGCTTCAGTTCGGTGTCGGTACAGATCCTGATCCCCCTGGCCGCACACCTGGCGCCCGCCGAGTCTCGGGGTCGGGTGGTCGGCAGCATCATGGGTGGGCTGCTGTTGGGCATCCTGCTGGCGCGGCCAGTGTCCAGCGTCGTGGCTGACCATTTTGGCTGGCGCGCGATGTTCATGGCCGCCGCCGCGTTGATGGTATTTATCAGCGTGGTGCTGATGCTGACCATCCCCAAGCGCCAGCCGGACCACAGCGCCAGCTATGGCCAATTGCTGCGCTCCCTGGGCACCCTGTTGCGAGAACAACCGCTGCTGCGTCAACGCGCGTTTTACCAAGGTTGCATGTTCGCCACGTTCAGCCTGTTCTGGACCGCCGCCCCGCTGGAGCTGGTGCGCAACCACGGCCTGAGCCAGACCCAGATCGCGATCTTCGCCCTGGTCGGTGCTATCGGCGCCATTGCCGCCCCCATCGCCGGACGCCTGGCCGATGCCGGTCACACCCACCGCGCATCGCTGCTGGCCATGGTCTTTGCGGTATTGAGCTTCCTGCCGGCCTTCGTGCACCCGCTGTACAGCGTCATCGGCCTGGCGGTGACCGGCGTGGTCCTGGACTTCTGCGTGCAGATGAACATGGTCCTCGGCCAACGCGCCATCTATGCACTCGACGCCAACAGCCGCAGCCGCTTGAACGCGTTGTACATGACCAGCATCTTCATCGGTGGTGCCTTCGGCTCGGCGATTGCCAGCAGCGTGTACGAACACGGCGGCTGGCTGGGTGTGATGCTGGTGGGCAGCGCGTTCCCGCTGGTGGCGTTGTTGCGGTTCCTCAGTGCGTCGCGGCAAACGGCTGTCGCCACCGCCTAGGAACGCACCAACTTCTCCAAAGCCGCATCCGCCAGAAATGACGAGCGGCTTTTGACCTTGTGCTCGCGCACATACCGGTCAATTCGCTGGATGACATAGCCGGGCAAGGTCACATTGACCTTCTCGGTCTTGCCCAGATACGGCGAGATGTCCAGTTCCAGCATGCCCCAGCCCATCCCGGCATAGTCTTCATGGGTGTGATGAGTGCCCACCGACCTTGGCATCGGAATCACCCCGCCCTCGGCGGCGATCTCCTGCAGCAGGATGTGCGCGACTTCCACCGCGGCGTTGTAGGCCTCTTCGAAACTGTCCCCGGCGGTGACTGCGCCTGGAATATCGGGGATCTGGATACCGGTGGCGGTGAAGTCATCGCCCCATTCGATACAGATTGGGTATTGCATGAATGCTCTCCTTAAAACTGAAACAGCCCGGCACGTTTCCTGATGCTTCTGATGGTGCCCAGCGGCAGATCCTTCTTCGGATGCGGCACCGGGATCGTGTACGGGTTATAGCGGTGGGTAAAAATAGGATGACTGCCCGTGACCCGATCCAGCACCCAACCCGCCTCTTGCAGCGCCTTGATCAATAGCCTGCCTTGCACACCAGCCTCCTTGGCTCGGCCTAAATAAAAGCAACCCTAGAGTTATCTTTACTCAAGCGTTGAAAACCGCCAACCGAATGACATGCCATGGGTATTCCCCACAGGCTTGTCTGTGCATGGCAAGGGCCAGGGCGCCGGCGTTTGCCGACCATGGCAGGCGCTGATCAAGGCCTGAGCCTGTCAGCGCCTCGTCATGGCAGTGTTATCTGCGGGCATCCGACGGCTGGACGATGTTTTGTATCCACTGCAACAAGGCTGAGAACGCCTTGATCATTACCTCGCGTAACGCTGCAAGCGGGTCCGCGCTGCTATCCAGCGGGGGCGCCGGCGGCGGCGCAGGGGCCGGTGTGGGGACAACCTTCGGTGCGGGTTTAACCTCCGGCTTTTGCCCCTGCCACTGCACATCGCCGGGTTTGATCTGGCCAATGCTCTTGACCACCAGGTCGGCGCTGCCGCTCCCCTTCAGATCTATCTCCAGGCTTGAACGCCCGGTGGCCGCGTCGTGCCTGAGCAATGCCTCGCCGGCGCGACCAGAGAATCGATCAGTGAACGTCAGGGCACCGACGCGCGCCTCTTTCAATGCACCCGAGACGTCAATCTTGTCCGTCCCGCTGGTAAAGTCCTCGATCAGGTCAGGCTGCTGCGGTGTGGAGTGGCTGGCCTTGTCGTAGTCAAAAATATCCGCCCCGCCGCCGCCCCGCAGCCTGTCTGCACCCAAGCCGCCCTTGAGCCGATTGTCCGCGTCATTCCCCGTCAAGACATCACGTCCGGCCCCACCGATGGCGTTTTCAACCACGCAGCCCTTGGCGATGGAAACATTGCCCTTCAAGCCGCCCACATCAGAAAACGACTCGGCTTTCAAATTGATGTTCTGGTTCTGGGAAAACCCGGAACAATCCAGGGTGTCGTTACCGCCCCCATCCCATATGCAAAAGATAGCTTTATCCCTCGCACTGGTGAGGGTCATGGCGTCGCGGCCGGTATTGGAATTGAAGCCGTAGGTGGTGTCGGTGTTGCGGGTTTTGTGATTGGCCCCATAGAGCCGCTGAGCGGCTGCGATGTCATCCATCATCGGGGCAGAGGGATTCGAATACCGAAAATCATGGCCGGCCTGGTTCGTCTCCGACCAGTAGCTCATCACACTGCGTGCCTTGGTATCGCCGGCATACCTGGCACCATTGTTGTAATCAGCGCCGCCGCCATTGTAGTCACCCGGATGCTGCAGGCCGATGGCGTGGCCGATTTCATGCACGGTAGTGACTGAAAAGTGACTGCCCTGCGCCGGCGAACTACTTTCTCGCAGTGTGCCGACCGTGGCCGTGGTGGTGGTAATGCCGCGCGAGGGTGAGCTGGCGACGCCACGGTCACCGTGCGGGTTGTTTTTGATGTGAACCGTGCCGTCGGCGCCGGCTGCCCGCTCCTTGAAACTGATGTTGGCCACGTCCTCCCAATATTGCACCGCCTGGCGCACTCGGCGCTGCTGCGCGGCGCTGAACGTCGGGTCCACCGTATAGGAGAGATCGATCCGCTTGTCGCCATTACGGTCGTGGAAGTGCAGGTTGTCGCGGGTGATGTACTTTCCGGCCTGTTCCGTCGTGAAGGTTGGTTTGCGACCGGCGCCCACACCATAGGGGCCAGGATCGGAAGGCGGCAGGTTTTCAAGTGAGAAGTTGAGCCGAGAACGTTCAGAGCAAATCATGGGACAGTGCGCTCCTTATAGTAAGTTGATGAGTCGAGTCAATCAGAATCGACGCAATAAACTCCCATGCAGAAAACGCTCAGGACAGCGCTGATTTAGTTCGTACTGAAACACCTTAAGGCGGCGCAACATGCGCTAAGACAGGCACTAAACCACTTGCAATTTAAACAACTGAACACACACTTTCGCGCAAAAAAACCTATTGGATTCTCAGGAAAAAAACATAATCCTACAAAACCGTGCTGCTTCGACTACACCAAATCCGCCTTCACCCAGATACATGCACTTAACTTTTTCCGCCGAGTTCGCTGCATGTCAGGATCTCGCCGCTTGACATGCCCCGCACCTCACCGGTGCAGAGCAGGGTCAGGTCAATACGCAATGCCTCTGGTTCAGGCAACACAGCAGGCGCTCGACCGTGTGCTCCAGTGGCCCGGAGTTATCCAGCACAAACAACCCCGAGCCATTGCCGGCGATCAGGTCGGCGGTGAACCGTGCATTGCGCGCCAGGCGCTCCTCGATATCCGCCAGGGCCTCACGCCCCCGCGCCACCAGGCGCTGGCGCAATACGGCTTGATCCACCGCCAGCAACAGCACCCACACATCCGGGTAGCGCTCGCGGGTCTGCGCCAGGTGCGCGCGAGAACCATTGACCAGCACGTCCTCCCCCGCCGCCAGCCATTCGTCGATGACCTTGGGAATGCCGTAGGACAACCCGTTGGCGTGCCAACTGAGGGCAAACGCGCCCTCGGCCTGCATCACGGCGAATTGCTCCGGGCTGACACCCTGGGCCGCCTCACCCACCGCTTCCGCCGAGCGTGTGATCACGCGGCGCACAATCCGGCAACCGCGTTCGGCCAATCGTGGGCGTGCAGCCTCCAACAGGCTGTCCTTGCCCGAACCCGATGGCCCGATGAGATAGATCAACCTGCCCGCCATCAAAACACCCTCTTCGCTTGTCGCCAGACTGGTTGCACCACGGGTAGCCTGCGCGAATCCTGACCCGCAACAGGCCGGACGGTTAGTAGTCACCGGAAAGTATATCCAGCAATCCCTCGGCAGCCAGACCGGCGGCGGCCACAGTACCGGAGTGCGAGCCGCCACGCACCATGATCGATGTGCCCATCAAAACAGTAAGGCGACCCGAAGGTCGCCTTTTGTCATTGCGCGTACTGCTTGCTCAAGCCCGGCGGCACGCCCTGCACGTCGGTGTCTTCCCAGGGTCCGTTGGGGCTGATGGAGCGGCTCCAGCCGTTGCTCCAGCGGTAGTAGGTGCGCTGGCGGTAGAAGGTGTCGGGCTGGTCGTCGAGCACGTACACCTGCATCTTGCCATCCCAGTGGCTGGCGGCGCCCGGTGGTGGGGCGAAGGTGGGCGATTTGGTCGGCAGTGGCTTCGGCGGCGGGGTCACCGGGCCAGAGGGCCTGGTGCTCGGCTGGGTCGACGGGCCTGACGGTGGGATAGTCGGGCCGGTCGGCGCAGGCGGTGGGCGGTGGACCGCACAGGCGCTCAGGCCCACTACCAGGCTGAGCAGGGTGATGCGTGCAAATGCGGTCATGGGCGTTTCCTCGAAATTACTTGTCCGGACTGTCGATGGTCAGCTGCTGCAGCGCAGTGGTGGTGCTGGCCAGGGGTTGGCTGCGGCCGATCCACTCGCCGGTGGTCGGTTGACCGGCCCGGGATATGCGCGCAACCAGTTGGACTTCGGGGAAGTTGGACAGTTTCAACTGCGGCATCATCGCGTCGGCATCGCCGAGTTCGACGGTGACGGGCAACTCGGCAACGGTGACGCGTTTGGCCGCCAGGGGTGCCGGCGGGCCTTTTACCGCGCGGGCGAAGATGAATACGCTGTCGCTGGGCAAGGCCTTGGCCTTGACCTCGGCGGACAGGTCCACGCGGACGTTCATCACCGCTTTCTGCGCCACGCTACCGCCGCCTTCCTTGAGTTTTTCCGCAGCACGGTCAATGCCGCCTTGCAGCGCCACGCGGGAATTGTCTTGCGGTGGCAGTTGCGCCAGCAGGCGGCTCCAGTAGTCGATGGCCTCTTGATAACGCTGGCCTTCGAAGGCGGCGATACCGAGCAGGCCGAGGCTGGTGACTTCCTTCGGGTCAAGCTTCAAGGCTTCGTCGGTCAGCGCCTGGACCTTGGGCGACCACTGTTTGTTGTCGGCAAAGTACTGCGCCTGGGCCCACTGGCCGAGCAGTTCCGGCTGGCGCCCGGCCAGCGCCACGGTACGCTCGAAGACCTTGGCGGCATCGGCGGAACGGTCCTGGGCCATATAGGCGCGACCGAGGAAGTACAGGCCTTCCGCCGAGTCCGGTTGGGCGGCGGCGGCGCGTTCCAGGCGCCGGGTCATGTCTTCCATGGACACCGGCGGCTGGGAGAATTCGCGGGTCAGTTCAACCTTGTCGCTGGCACCGAAATGCATATACAGGCCCAGGCCAAGCACCGGCACAAGGATGGCGGCGAGCAACGGCATCGGCTTGCCCAGGCGCGATTCGCGGGGCTTTTCCACGCCTTCGGTGTCGGCCAGCAGCTCGCGGGCGGCTTCGGCGCGGCCGCTGTCGAGTTGGGCGGCGTTGAGCACGCCTTCGTCCTGCTGCACTTGCAGCTCGGCCACACGTTCTTGGTAAAGCGCCACGTTCAGCGCAGTGCGATCCTCTTCACGCTGGGCACGGCGGCCGCGCAACACAGGGATCAACAGGAAACTCAGGGCAATCAGAAGCAGCAAGCCGGCTGCGAGCCAGAAATCAATCATCAGTCTTGGTGTCCAGCAATTGGTCGAGGCGTTTACGCTCTTCGGGGGATAGCGCGTCGGAACCATCGGTAGGCGCGGCGCGGCGACGGCGGACGATCACGGCCATCACCACCACGCCGGCCAGCAGCAGCCCGGCGGGGCCGAACCAGAGCAGCGCGGTCTTGCCGGTGAGGGCCGGTTTGTAGCGCACGAAATCACCGTAGCGGTCGACCATGAAGTCGATGATCTGCTGGTTGTCCTTGCCCTCCCCCAGCATGCGGAAGATTTCCTTGCGCAGGTCGGCGGCGATGGGCGCGTTGGAGTCGGCGATGTCCTGGTTCTGGCACTTGGGGCAGCGCAGCTCCTTGGTCAATTCGCGGAAACGCTCGCGGTCACCGTCCTTGGCGAATTCGTAAGTGTCGATGGCAGCGTGGGCCACACCGGCCAAGCCCAGCGCCAGCACGGCAGCGGCTAACAGGCGCTTCATGGCTTGGCCTCGTCGACCAGGGCCTGGTACTTGGCGGCCAGTTGCTCGCGCCACACCACTTCGTCGATCACGCCGACGTATTTGTCGCGGATCACGCCCTTGGCGTCGATAAAGAAGGTTTCCGGGGCGCCGTACACGCCGAGGTTCAAACCGAGGTTGCCGTCTTCATCACGGATATCCAGCTGGTAGGGATTGTGGAACTCCGCCAGCCACTTCAAGGCCGCCGCGTTGTCGTCCTTGTAGTTGATGCCGTAGATCACCACGCCCTTCTCGGCCAGCTTGTTCAGCACCGGGTGCTCGACGCGGCAGGAGATGCACCAGGTGCCCCACACGTTGACCAGCGCCGGTTTGCCGAGCAGGTCGGCCTGGGTCAGGGTCTTGTCACCCTGCACGGTCGGCAGGCTGAACGCGGGGAACGGCTTGCCGATCATCGCCGAGGGCAGCTCGGCCGGGTCCAGGTACAAGCCGCGATACAGGAATACCGCCACTACCAGAAACAGGGCCAGCGGCACGACCATCAACCAACGCTTCATACCGCCGCTCCTTGCAGGCCCAGCGCTTCACGCACCCGGCTCTTGACCTTGACCCGATACCGGCGATCCAGTGCCGCGAGCAAACCACCAAAGCCGGTGAGCAAGCCACCGAACCAGATCCAGCGCACAAACGGTTTCACATGCACGCGCACGGCCCAGGCGCCATCGCCCAAGGGTTCACCCAGGGCCACGTAGAGGTCACGGGTGAAACCGGCGTCGATACCGGCTTCGGTCATCATCGAACTCTGCACGGTGTACAGGCGTTTTTCCGGGTGCAGCACGGCGATCTCTTTACCGTTACGCACGACCCGCACGGTGCCTTTGTCTGACGTAAAGTTCGGCCCTTCGAAGTGCCTGGCGCCTTCGAAGATGAACTGGTAACCGGCCAGGTCCATGGACTCGCCCGGCGCCAGGCGCAGGTCGCGCTCGGCACTGTTCTGGCTGGACAGCACCACACCGAGGGCGCACACGGCGATGCCGATGTGGGCGATCTGCATGCCCCAGTAGCTGCGGGTCAGGGTCGGCAGGCCTTTGACCAGGCCTTTGTGGCGGGTCTTGTCGACGATGTCACGCACACCGGCCAGCAGTACCCAGGCGGCGAGCAGGAAGGTGGCGAGCACCGCCCAGTTGAAGTCGCCATAGGCGATACCGGCGACCACGGCCAGGGCCACGCTGCCGAGCAGCACCGGCATCAGCATGCCGGCCAGCCATTTGACCGGGGTGTCCTTCCAGCGCACCAGCACACCGACCGCCATCACCACCATCAACAGCCCCATCAACGGAATAAACAACGCGTTGAAGTACGGCGGGCCGACGGACAGCTTGGCGCCGCTCAGGGCATCCAGCACCAAGGGGTACAAGGTGCCGAGCAGGATCATCGACGCGGCCACCACCAGCACCAGGTTATTGCCCAGCAGCAGGGTTTCCCGCGACCACAGGTTGAAGCCGACCTGGCTCTTGACCACCGGTGCGCGCAGGGCGAACAAAGTGAGGGAGCCGCCGACCACAAACAGCAGGAAGATCAGGATGAACACACCGCGCTCTGGGTCGGACGCAAACGCGTGCACCGAGGTCAACACGCCCGAACGCACGAGGAAGGTGCCGAGTAGGCTGAGGGAAAAGGCCGCGATGGCCAGCAACACGGTCCAGCTCTTGAACACGCCACGTTTTTCGGTGACGGCCAGGGAGTGAATCAGTGCCGTGCCGACCAGCCATGGCATGAACGAGGCGTTTTCCACCGGGTCCCAGAACCACCAGCCACCCCAGCCGAGTTCGTAGTAGGCCCACCACGAACCGAGGGTGATGCCGATGCCGAGGAACGCCCAGGCGACGATGGTCCACGGCCGCGACCAGCGCGCCCAGGCCGCATCGAGACGCCCGCCGAGCAAGGCGGCGATAGCGAAGGCAAAGGCCACGGAAAAACCCACGTAGCCCATGTAGAGCATCGGCGGGTGCACGATCAGGCCGATGTCCTGCAGCAGCGGGTTGAGGTCGTGACCGTCCGCCGGGATCTGCGGCAGGATGCGGGTAAACGGGTTGGAGGTCATGATCAGGAACAGCAGGAAGCCGATGCTGATCATGCCCATCACCGCCAGCACCCGTGCGAGCATGACTTGCGGCAACTGCCGCGAGAACACCGACACCGCGAAGGTCCAGCCGCCGAGGATCAACGCCCACAGCAGCAGCGAGCCTTCGTGGGCGCCCCACACCGCGCTGAACTTGTAGTACCAGGGCAAGGCGCTGTTGGAGTTATTGGCTACATAGGCGACGGAAAAGTCGTCGGTCATAAAGGCGTAGGTCAGGCAGCCAAACGCAAAGACCAGGAACGCACACTGGCCCCAGGCGGCCGGCTGCGCCAGGCTCATCCACAGGCGGTCACCGCGCCAGGCACCGAGCAACGGCACCACTGCCTGGACGATGGCAAAGCACAGGGCGAGGATCATCGCCAACTGGCCCAGTTCCGGAATAAACAATGCAGACGTCATCACTTAGCCCTCCTTGGCGGGGGTGGGTGCGGACTGGCCGCTGTCTTTCAAGGCCTTGGTGACTTCCGGCGGCATGTATTTCTCATCGTGCTTGGCCAGCACTTCATCGGCCACCACCACGCCGTCGGCGTTGAGCTTGCCCAGGGCGACGATGCCCTGGCCTTCGCGGAACAGGTCCGGGAGGATGCCGCGGTAGGTGATGGTCACGGCCTTGTTGAAATCGGTGACCACGAAGGTGACGTCGAGGGAGTCGCCGGAACGCTTCAGCGAGCCCTTCTCCACCATGCCGCCGGCGCGGATGCGCGTGTCCAGCGGCGCTTCGCCGTTGGCGATCTGGGTCGGGGTGTAGAACAGGTTGATGTTCTCCCGCAGGGCGCTCATCGCCAGGCCCACGGCAATACTGACGCCGGCCAGGATGGCAAGGATGATCAACAGACGCTTTCTACGCAGCGGATTCACTTTTCGGTCTCCCGGCGCAGACGACGCGCCTCTTGTTGCAGGTAACGCTTGCGGGCCAGGATCGGCGCGGCGACGTTGAGGGCCAGCACGGCCAGGCAGATGCCATAGGCCGTCCAGACATACAGGCCGTGGTGGCCCATGGCGAGAAAATCACTGAAAGAAGCAAAACTCATCCACGCGCTCCCAGGCAGCTTTGCACTTCGGCCTTGACCCAGCTGGCGCGGGCTTCACGCTTGAGCACTTCGAGGCGCATGCGCATCAGCAGCACGGCGCCGAAGAAGCAGTAGAACCCCAGCACCATCAGCAGCAACGGCGCCCACATTTCCACGGGCATCGCCGGTTTTTCGGTGAGGGTGAAGGTGGCGCCCTGGTGCAGGGTGTTCCACCACTCCACCGAGTACTTGATGATCGGGATGTTGATCACGCCGACAATCGCCAGCACCGCGCAGGCCTTGGCGGCGCTGTCACGATTGCTGATCGCGTTGCCCAGGGCAATAAGACCGAAGTACAGGAACAGCAGGATCAGCATCGACGTTAGTCGCGCATCCCACACCCACCACGAACCCCAGGTGGGTTTGCCCCAGATCGCGCCGGTGACCAGCGCCACGGCGGTCATCCACGCACCGATGGGCGCGGCGCATTGCAGGGCGACGTCCGCGAGTTTCATCTTCCACACCAGGCCGACGACGCCGCACACCGCCAGCATCACGTAGCAGGACTGGGCCAGCATCGCGGCAGGCACGTGGATGTAGATGATGCGAAAGCTGTTGCCTTGCTGGTAGTCCGGCGGTGCAAAGGCCAGGCCCCAGACCAGGCCGATGCCGATCAGCAACACGGCGGCGAGGCTGAACCAAGGCAGCAGTCTGCCACTGATGCCGTAGAACCATTTGGGCGAGCCGAGCTTGTGAAACCAGGTCCAGTTCATTGCTGTTTCCATCACGGTTGCTTCTTGTCTTGGCAAGAAGCGTAGGGTCTTTACTGACTATGCGTATACCGCCCAGTCAGACCTCATTATTCACCGACGCTGATCTTCAGGCCGGCGGCTATAGCAAAGGGTGTCAGGGTTACCGCCAGGGCGGTCAGGCTGCCAAGCCACAGGAGGTAACCGGTCGCCGGCATGCCCATGAGCGCGGCTTGCAACGCGCCGCTGCCCAGGATCAGTACCGGGATGTACAAAGGCAGAATCAACAGGGCCAGTAACAGGCCACCCCGTTTCAAGCCGACGGTCAACGCGGCACCCACCGCCCCCAACAGGCTGAGTACCGGGGTGCCGAGCAGCAGGCTCAGCAACAGGATCGGCAGGCATTCGCCGGGCAATCCCAGCATCATCGCCAGCAGTGGCGAGAGCAAGACTAGCGCCAGGCCGGAAAAAGCCCAGTGTGCCAGTACCTTGGCCAGGACCAGAAGTGGCAGGGGGTGCGACGAAAGGACCCACTGTTCGAGGGAACCGTCTTCGAAATCACTGCGAAACAGCCCGTCCAGCGAGAGCAGGACGGACAAAAGGGCCGCGACCCACACCAGTCCCGGAGACAAGGTTTGCAACAGTTTAGTCTCCGGGCCGACCGCCAACGGGAACAACGCAATCACGATGGCAAAGAACACCAGCGGGTTGGCCAGTTCGGCCGGGCGGCGGCACAGCAAGCGGGCTTCGCGGGCGATCAACAGGGCAAACACACTCATACCGACCACCGCCCCAGGTCGAGGTCGCGGTAACCGCCGGGCATGCGCGCCAGGGTGTGGTGGGTGGTGAGCACCACCTGGCCGCCCTGCTCGCAGTGCTGCGCCAGGTGCTGTTCCAATTGGGTGACGCCTTGTTTGTCGAGGGCGGTGAAGGGTTCGTCGAGAATCCACAGCGGCGGGCCAGGCAGGTACAGGCGCGCCAGGGCCACGCGGCGCTGCTGGCCGGCGGACAGGGTGTGGCAGGGAACGTCTTCGAACCCCTTGAGGCCGACGGCGGCCAGGGCTTGCCAGATGGCGTCGCGGGTCGCGGGATGATGCAGGGCGCTGAGCCAACTGAGGTTTTCTTCGGCGGTGAGCACATCCTTGATCCCGGCGGCGTGGCCGATCCAGATCAGGTTGCGTGCCAGTTCGGTGCGTTGTTCGTCGAGGGGCCTGCCGTTGAGTCGCACTTCACCGGCCGTGGGTTGCATCAGGCCGGCCAGCAGGCGCAGCAAACTGGTCTTGCCGCTGCCGTTGGGGCCGCTGATCTGCACCATGTCGCCGCCCGCCACACGCAGGTCGAGGTGCTCGAACAGCAGGCGCAGGTCGCGTTCACAGGAGAGCGCTACGGCTTCAAGAAGAGGGCTGGTCAAGAGATCACGGGCCTTTACGGTTCAAGTCGGCGGTGCAGCGGCCGTTATAGAAAGAAGCACAATAACGGCTTTGGCGACCGATTTTAGAGAGCTGGATCAAATAGTTGTGAGGTTTTTACCGCTCTCTTTGCAGACGGGCGGCATTATACATGCGATGCCCTACGCTAAAGAGGGCTATTTCCCCAGAGACGATGCGCACGATGACCGGCGAGATCAACCTTCCTACGCTTCCTCCCACCCCGGCAACCGGGCAAAGCCCTGCGCCTGCGCCCGGGGCGCTGCTGAAACTGCTGGAGCCGCAGATCGGGCTGATCGACCCGGGCAAAACCGTGAATGCCGAGGTGCTCGCCCTGAAACAAGGCGGTGAGGCGTTTCAGCTGTTGCTCAAGCTGACCCTTGAAGGCGGCCGCCAGACGCTGGTGCAAGCCAGCAGCCCACAACCCTTGCCGTTGGGCAGCAATGTGGCCGTGAGCCAGACGCCCGCAGGCAACCTGGCCATCAGCCTGCAACAAGCCCTGAGCGCCAATGTTGCCGCCCTCACCCGTATCGATACGGCCAGGATGCCGGAAGGCACACTGCTGCAGGCCAAGGTGCTGACCACCCAGGCCATGCCCCAAGGCAGCGCGCAGCCGGCGATCTACCGTTCGTTGGTGACCGTACTCAATAGCGCCCTGGCCGGCGCGACCCTGACACTGGAAAGCCCGCAACCGTTGCGCGTGGGCAGCTTGCTCAGCGCCGTGGTGCAGAACGCGCAAACCCTGAATTTTGTGCCGTTGAGCGGGCTCAAGGATCAACTGGCCGTCACCCAGCAACTGGCGACCCAGCAAAGTCGCCAGGGCTCCCTGGATGCGGTGTTCACGGCGTTGCAAAATCTGCCCCGCGGCGACAGCACCTCCGCCGACCTTCGCGCTGCCGCCGACCGTTTGCTGGCGGCCTTGCCCGACCTGGCACAGGTGAGCAACCCCAAGGTGCTGGCCCAGGTGATCCAGAACAGCGGCGCCTTTCTTGAAGCCAAGTTACTCGCCGGGCAAAACCCGCAGGTGCCACCGCTGGATATGAAGGGCGCGCTGCTGCGCCTGGTCGCCGACCTGCTGCCCGCCCTGCCCGCGAGCACCAACCTGAATGCCATTCTTGCCGCCAACACCCTGGCCCAGGTGCTGCCCAACTTTGTGCGCAGCCCATTGGGCACCCTCGGCCAGGTCGGCGCGCGGCAGGCGCCGGTCAGCTTCCCACTGCCGGAGCGGCTGATGGCGAAACTGGAGGGCGAAGGCGACCTGGAAAACCTGCTGCGCCTGGCCGCCGGGGCCATTTCCCGCCTGCAGAGCCACCAGCTGTCGAGCCTGGAGCAAACCGGCACCACCGCCGATGGCCGCCTGCAAACCACCTGGCAGTTGGAGATCCCCATGCGCACCCTGCAGGACATCGTGCCGTTGCAGGTCAAGTTCCAGCGCGAAGAGCCGGCGCCGGACAAGGACCAGCCCGAACGCAAGGATTCCAAGGAGCCCAAACAGATGCTCTGGCGCGTCGAACTGGCCTTCGACATGGAGCCCCTGGGGCCGTTGCAGGTCCAGGCGCAACTGACCCAGGGCAAGCTGTCCAGCCAACTGTGGGCAACCCGCGCTTTCACCGCCAGCCTGATCGAAAGCCATTTGGGCAGCCTGCGCGAGCGCCTGGTGTCGTCGGGGCTGAATGTCGGCGACCTGGACTGCCACCTGGGCACCCCGCCACGCGGGCCGAAAACCGGACTGGAACAACGCTGGGTGGATGAAACCGCATGAACAACGCCAACCCGCCACGCCAGGCGATTGCCCTCAAGTACGACGGCCAGCAGGCGCCGACCCTGACCGCCAAGGGCGACGATGCCCTGGCCGAAGCCATCCTCAAGTTGGCGCGGGAAAATGAAGTGCCGATCTATGAAAATGCCGAGCTGGTGAAACTGCTGGCACGCATGGAACTGGGCGACAGTATTCCGGAGGAGTTGTACCGCACCATCGCCGAGATCATTGCATTTGCCTGGACGTTGAAGGGCAAGTTCCCGGTGGGCTATGACCCGGATGCGCGGCCGGTGGAGCGGGATGTGACCGAGCGTGGCGACGATTACTGAATCGTCGCACCGCCCCTCCCACATTTGGATCCGCGGTCAGTTGAGCAATTCGCTTAGCGGAATGAAACTGACCCGATCACCCACCTCCAGCGTCGTCCCTTCCAACACCTCCACAAACCCCTCCGCCCACGCCGCGCTGCGCAGCACGCCGGAGCTCTGGTTGCGGTAGATGATCGCCTTGCCCTGTTCGATGCGCCCGCGCAGATACTCGCGGCGGTTGCCCGGCTTGGGCCAGGTGAACCCCACCGGCACGTCGAAACGCAGCGGCTCCACGTCTGCCACACCCTGGCGGCGCAGCAAGTAGGGGCGCGCCAACAGCGCAAAGGTCACCAGGGTCGAGGCCGGGTTGCCCGGCAGGCCGATCACCGGCACGCCACGGAAATGACCAAAGGTCAGGGGTTTGCCCGGCTTGATCGCCAGCTTCCATAACGCCAGCTCACCCTCCTCGCGCAGGGCGATACCGAGGAAATCCGCCTCGCCCACCGACACACCGCCCGTGGACAAAATCAGATCAACCGCGCTCAAGCCTGCCAGGCGCGAACGGGTCTGCTCCAGGTCGTCCGGCAGGATGCCTGCGTCGATGACTTCGCACCCCATGCGCTCAAGCCAAGAACACAACACGCGGCGATTGCTGTTGTAGATCTGGCCCGGACCGAGGGGCAAACCGGGCTCGATCAGCTCATCGCCGGTGGACAACACCGCGACACGCGGGCGGCGGATCACGTCCAGCCGATCGCGGCCAAGGGACGCCGCCAGGCCCAGCTCGATCGGGCCCAGGCGCGTACCGGCCGCGAGCACCAACTCACCGACGGTGGTTTCCTGGCCTTGGGGGCGGATGTTCTGGTTGGGCTGCAACGGTTCGCTGAAGCTCACGCGCTCATCGGCGTGGACCACGGCGTTTTCCTGCATTTCCACGCAGTCCGCGCCTTCCGGTACCGGCGCACCGGTGAAGATGCGTGCACAGGTGCCGGCCGCCAGCGGCTGCGGCGCCTGGCCGGCAAAGATGCGCTGGCTGACGGGCAAGGGTTCACCGGTCCAATCCGCCAGGCGCACGGCGTAACCGTCCATGGCGCTGTTGGGCCAGGGCGGCAGGTCGAGGGTGGAGACCAGGTCCTGGGCCAATACACGGCCGTCGCACTCGGCCAGGGGCAGCACGTGCTGATCGCGGATCGGCGCGGCTTCGGCCATCGCCAGCAGCTGTTGCAAGGCTTGTTCTACCGGCATCAGGGCGCCGGTCTTGCCGGGCTTACCCACGGGATTCACAGGGTTCGGCCAACTTCAGGTGCGGCACGAAGTTGCACGGCCGATGACGGTTATCCAGTTGTTCGGCGAGGATGCCATCCCAACCGGTGCGCACCGCATTGGTGGAGCCCGGCAGGCAGCACACCAGGGTGCCATTGGCCAGGCCGGCCAGTGCACGGGATTGCACGGTGGAGGTGCCGATGTCGGCCACGGAAATCTGGCGGAACAGTTCGCCAAAGCCGTCGACTTGTTTGTCGAGCAGGCAGCCGACCGCTTCGGGGGTGCTGTCGCGGCCGGTGAAGCCGGTGCCGCCGGTGATCAACACCACTTGCACCACGTCTTCGGCAATCCAGTGGGCGACCTGGGCGCGGATCTTGTAGAGGTCGTCCTTGAGCAGCACGCGCTCGGCCAGGTGGTGGCCGGCGGCGGTGAGGCGGTCGACGAAGACCTGGCCCGAGGTGTCGGTGTCCAGGGTGCGGGTGTCGCTGACGGTCAATACCGCGATATTCAGGGGTACGAAGGGTGCATCGGCCTTGGCTTTCATGGCACGGTCCGGTTGTCGAAGGAACGGCCCGATGTTATATCACAGGCCCCTGTTCAGCTGCCTGCGCGGAACCCACATGCCACTCGATTCAATCCCCCTGCCCTGTTCGATCCTGCTGCTGGCCGGTGGCCGCGGCCAGCGCATGGGCGGCCAGGACAAAGGCCTGCTGGACTGGCACGGCCTGCCCTTGATCGCACACGTGCAGCGCCTGGTACGGCCACTGACCGATGACCTGATCATCTCGTGCAACCGCAACCAGGCGCAGTACGCCGCCTATGCCGACCAGCTGGTAAGCGACGACAGCCCGGATTTTCCCGGGCCATTGGCCGGTATCCGCGCGGGACTCGCCGCCGCGCGCCATGGGCACTTGCTGATCCTGCCGTGCGATGTGCCCCATATCGACGCTCGACTCCTCGCCGACCTGCGTGAAACCGCACAACGCCATCCCTTGTTGCCGGTGATGGTGCGCCACGGTGAATTCTGGGAACCCTTGATCTGCATCATCCCCATCGGCCTGCGAACCGAGGTAGAACAGGCCTGGCATGCCGGTGAACGCAGCCCACGGAAGATCCTCCTGCAATTGGGCGGCGTCGGCGTGGAATGCCCAACCGATGACCCGCGCCTGGCCAACCTGAATACACCAGAGCTGTTGCGCCCAAGGTCTGACGTGTCAGAATGAACCTTCGCACAAGGAACTTTGGCGACGTCTCACACGTCTCAAGGTCAGCAATCAAAAAGTATTCTCTTGGAGACAACACCCATGACTCAACGGACCATCGCCGCTCTCATGCTTGCACTGGGCCTGGCTACCCTCGCCGGTTGCGCCTCGCCGACAGTGATCACCCTGAATGACGGTCGCGAAATCCAGGCCGTCGACACCCCGAAATACAACGAAGATTCGGGTTTCTACGAATTCGAACAGCTTGATGGCAAGCGTACCCGCATCAACAAAGATCAGGTTCGCACCGTTAAAGACCTTTAAGCCTCAGCGCTTGCACACAAGGCCCGCCTCGCGCGGGCCTTGTCGTTTCCGGGGGTTACCAGTCGAGGGTGATCTGGCTGCGGAAATGGCGTTCCTCACCGGTGACGGGGTCGATAAACCGCACGCCCTGGGCCAGCAGCTTGAGGGGATTGGCGTAATCGTCCACGGCATCCTTGATCACGTCCGGGTAGAACGGATCGTTGCAGATGCTCGCCCCCAGCGCGGTCATGTGCACGCGCAGCTGGTGCTTCTTGCCGGTCACGGGAAACAGGCCGTAGCGCCATAAGTCGCCGTTCTTTTCCCGCACCTCCACGGCTGTTTCGGTGTTGCTGGCGCCAGGGCCTTCCTGCATGCGGAAGAACGGTTCGCCATCCACCAGGCGGCTTTTGTGTAGCAACGGGAATGTCAGTCCCGGTAAGGCCGGGGCAATGGCTTCGTAGAATTTATCGATCCGGCGCGTGGGAAACAGCTGCTGATAGGCCGAGCGGCTGGCCGGGTTGGCCGAGAACAACACCAGCCCGGCGGTGTGTCGATCGATGCGGTGCAGGGGCACCAGCGCCGGGTTGTCCAGGCGGCGAATCAGGCGGCGCAGCAGGGTTTGCTCGACGTACTCGCCGGCCGGGGTCACGGGCAGGAAGTGCGGTTTGTCCGCCACCACCAGGTGCTCGTCGGCGTAGAGGATGGTTTCCTGCACCGGGATGACTTTTTCGTTGGGGACTTCACGGAAGTAATAGATGCACAGGCCTTCCCTGTAGGCCAGGTCCAGGGGGATCGGGCTGCCAGTGACATCCAGCACCCGCCCACGGGCGATGCGGTCCAGCCAGTGTTCGCGACTGATCGCCGCAAAGTGCTCGCACAGGCACTCCAGCACCGTCGCCCAGGGGCCAGGTGGCAGGTACAGGGTGCTGGCCTGGTGCTGGGACGCGGAAAAAGCGGATGTGGACATGCTCGAAGCCTTGAAAAAACAGGCGGGCATTATCCCGCATCAAGCGGGATGAAACCTAGGGCGGATCTCAGGCCTTGGCCAATTCCGCGCGCAGGATCGGCGAAGCACTCGCCGCCTCGGTGAACTCCTTGAGCCAGCGCAGCACGTCTACCGCTTCCCAGCGGCCGGGATCGTACAACGCGTACAACAGACCCTGGTAACCCACCACATCGAGCTGCTTGTGATAACCGGCGCGCTGGAACAACGCCTCGATCTCGGCAAAGCAGGTATTGAAATGCACTTTGTTAAACGGCGTCTTGCCTTCCGTGACCAGGCCGTCGAGGCGCAGCTCGTTCACCGCGTCGCGCACGACATCGGCAGACATGCGATTGACGCTGCTTTTCAGTTGTTCAACATTCACCACGGGCGTTCCCTCTATTCAATCGCTGTACAAACATACAGTAACGTAATATTCGGAAACCCGCCATCGCATAAACGTCAGCGCAGGAAGGCGACAACCTGATCCGCATCGAAGGGCCAATCCAGTTCAGCCCCCGTGTCCACCCGCCGAAGCACCGGAATCCTTAGGCCGTAGGCGTCGGTCAGGTCGTCGGGGTCGGTGATATCAACCAACTCGACCAGCAACCCGCGTTCGACGAGCGGCATGATTTCGGCTTCGGCAATTTCACAAAGATGGCAACCCAGGGTGCCGAACAACTGGCATTCAGGAAGCATGACGAATGGCCCTGATCAGTAAGTAGACAAGCATTCTAAGCCTGACAAAAACCTGTGGCGAGCGGGCTTGCCACAGGTACAGCGTTCGCTCTCCGGAAATCCGCCGGCCACAATAAACCCTGACCCAGATCACCATGGCCTATAACTGATTCAGCGATTCTCGCGGCTTTTTGCCCGCTCCCCCTGCAACGGAGATGCTTGTGTTCGCCAACCTGCTGATCATTCTGGCCTCATCCCTGGTGGTGATTGCGCTGTTTCGCCGGCTGCAACTGCCACCCGTGCTGGGCTACCTGTGCGTGGGCCTGGCCGTGGGGCCGACGGCCCTGGACTGGGTGAATGACAGCGAAGAACTGCCCGACCTCGCCGAACTGGGCGTGGTGTTCCTGCTGTTCTCACTGGGCCTGGAGTTTTCCCTGACCAGGATGCTCGCCCTGCGCCGCGTGGTGTTTGGCCTGGGCAGCTTGCAGGTGCTGGGGTGCAGCGTGCTGCTGGGGGGCCTGTTGATGGCCTTCGGTGTGGCGCCGGGCATCGCCTTGTTGCTGGGTGCGGGGCTGGCGCTGTCGTCCACGGCGATCGTCAGCAAGGAACTGACCAGCCTCGGCGAAATCTTCAGCAGCCATGGCCAGAATGCGATCGGCGTGTTGCTGTTCCAGGATGTGGTGGCGGTGTTGCTGCTGACGCTGGTGCCGGTGTTCGCCGGCAGCAGCGAACAGGCCTGGTACTGGGCGTTGCCGCTGACGCTGGGCAAAACCGTGGTGTTGTTCGTGGGCCTGTTGCTCGCCAGCCGCTGGTTATTGCCGCGCTTGTTTCATGAGGTCGCCGCCTCCCATTCGGCGGAGCTGTTTGTGCTGCTGGCGCTGGTGATCGTCTTGCTGACCGCCTGGCTCACCCACTTGCTGGGCCTCTCCCCTGCCCTCGGTGCCTTCCTGGCCGGCATGCTGCTGGGCGAAAGCCATTACCGCCATCAGATCGAAGCGGATATCCGGCCCTTTCGCGACATCCTGCTGGGGCTGTTTTTCGTCAGCATCGGCATGCTCATCGACCTGCAGTTGTTCGTCAGCCACAGCCTGTTGATCCTCGGCATGACCCTCGCGCTGATGCTGATCAAAGGCAGTGTGGTGGCCGCGCTGGTCAAGCTGCGCGGCAGCGACAGTGAAACCGCCTGGCGCACCGGCCTGGCCCTGGCCCAGGGCGGTGAGTTCTGTTTCGCCCTGATGGCGCAGATGCAACAGAGCCGGCTTATACCCGATGAGTTCAACGGTTTGCTGCTCGCCGCGACGTTCTGTTCGATGCTGTTGACCCCACTGCTGCTGCGCGCCGCGCCGGCGATTGCCCTGCGCCTGCACCGCAAGCCCAACCAACAGGTGCAACTTGAAGAAATTGCCGCCCTCAATGCGCAATTACACGGGCATGCGGTCATCTGCGGCTATGGCCGGGTCGGGCAATCCATCGGGCGCTTTCTGCGCAATGAGCAACAGGCGTTCATCGCCCTGGATGACGACCCGGAACGGGTCCAGGAAGCCGCCACCGAAGACAGCAGCGTGCATTACGGTGACTGTCGCCGTGGCGCCTTGCTCAGTGCCGTGGGCCTGGAACGCGCGCGCCTGGTGGTGATTGCCGTGGACAACAGTGATGTGGCCCTGGCGGTGCTCAAGGAAGCCCGCCATATCAACCCCGACGTGCCGATCCTGGTGCGCACCCGCGATGACAGCCAGTGGGCTGAATTGAAAGCCGCGGGCGCCAGCGAAGTGGTGCCCGAGCTGCTGGAGTCAAGCCTGATGCTCGCCTCCCACGCCTTGATCCTGCTGGGCCTGCCGGACCAACAGGTGCAGGCGCGGGTCGATGAAGTCCGGCATAACCGCTATCGCCTGCTGCACGGTTTCTACACGCACCCGAGCACCGACGAAGAGGCGCCGATCAATCCTGACTGACCGCACCGATCTTGTGGATCGACAGATCTGCGCCGTAATACTCCTCTTCCTGGCTCAGGCGCAGCCCGTGCACGCGCTTGATCACGCCGTACACCAGCAGGCCGCCGCCAAACGCGACGACCACACCGAGCCCCGTACCGATCAATTGGCTGATCAGGCTCACACCGCCCAGTCCACCCAGCGCGGTCTGACCAAAGATGCCGCAGGCAATCCCGCCCCATACACCGCACAGGCCATGCAGTGGCCACACCCCCAGCACATCGTCGATCTTCCAGCGGTCCTGGGCGGCGATAAAGCACCACACAAACAACCCGCCCGCGACCACGCCGGTGACCAGCGCGCCCACCGGATGCATCAGGTCGGAACCCGCGCAAATCGCTACCAGCCCGGCCAACGGACCGTTATGCAGGAAGCCGGGGTCGTTGCGGCCGATCACCAGGGCGGCGACGGTGCCGCCGACCATGGCCATCAGCGAGTTCACCGCCACCAGGCCGCTGACGCCGTCCAGGGTTTGCGCGCTCATCACGTTAAAGCCGAACCAGCCGACAATCAGGATCCACGAGCCCAACGCCAGGAACGGAATGCTCGACGGCGCGAATGCCACCAGGCGCCCTTCGCGGTAGCGCCCATTGCGCGGGCCCAGCAGCAGCACCGCCGCCAGCGCCAGCCAGCCGCCCATGGCATGCACCACCACAGAGCCGGCAAAGTCATGGAAGCTGGCGCCGAACGCCTTGAGCAACCAGGCCTGCAAACCGAAATTGCCGTTCCATACCATGCCTTCGAAAAACGGGTAGATAAACGCCACGATCAACGCGGTGGCGCACAACTGCGGAGCGAACTTTGCGCGCTCCGCAATACCGCCGGAGATGATCGCCGGGATCGCTGCCGCAAACGTCAGCAGGAAGAAGAACTTCACCAGGCCATAACCATGGTCGGCGCTGATCACGGCCGCCGGTTGCATGAAGCTCACCCCGTAGGAGATCCAATAGCCTATAAAGAAATAGGCCAGGGTGGAGATGGCGAAGTCGCTGAGGATCTTCGACAGGGCGTTGACCTGGTTTTTCTGGCGCACCGTCCCGACTTCCAGAAACGCGAAGCCGGCGTGCATGGCCAGGACCATGACCGCACCGATCAGGATAAACAGGGTATTGGAGCTGTGGACCAGAGTGTCCACCGCACTTTGCAGATTTTCCATGGAGGTTGGCAGGCCTGTGTAAAGGCAAAAAGCACCAAAGCGGTTCAAGCCAGGGGTTGCGCGCACTAAATTGGCACCACCGGCACCGCCCCTCTTCAGAGGGCGTGAACCGCTTTAGCGCAGCGTTCAACACAACCGGCCGTTGCCGACAGGGTTTTTCCGCGAGTTTGAGTTATTTAGGGTAAGGTTTTTCGAGACCTGCGCCCCGACCGCCCGGATTCAGCGCAAGCCACGGGGCGTGCGCACCAAGGCAAAGCAAAAGCTGTACCAGACAATTGCACTGAACCTTCACCGATACCGGTGACTCGAAACCACACGTACCGATCAGCCAATCACGGAGATAACCATGGCCAGAAGAACTGCAAAGACTGCTCAAGAAATACTGATGGCGGATTTTCAAACCCTGGTGACTGACACCGAAAGGTTGCTGGACGACACCAAGGTGCTTGCGGGCGACCAGGCCGATGAGCTGCGCGCCAAGATTCATGACACGCTGTTGCAGGCCCGCGAAACCCTCAAGCAAACCGAAGACTCCCTGCGCGAACGCAGCCAGGCGGCGGTCACCGCGACCGAAGATTACGTGCAGGCCAACCCTTGGCAGTCGGTAGGCATTGCCGCCGGCGTGGGCTTTCTGATCGGCCTGCTGGCCACAAGGCGCTAATCATGTCTATCGGCGAAACTGGCTCGTCCACGGGTACCACCTCACGACGCCTGGGCGCGGCCGTTCTTGGCTTGCTGCACAGCCACGTCGAACTGTTTGGCATCGAATTGCAGGAGCAGAAGGCCCGTACCGTCAGCCTGCTGCTGTTTGCCGGCCTGGCGCTGGTGTTTGCCCTGTTGTTGCTGGTGGGGTTATCGACTCTGGTGATGATCCTGGTATGGGACACCGGCTACCGCCTGACCGGGATCATCTGCCTCTGCGTGTTCTACAGCCTGGCCGCTGCCTTCTGCGGGGTGCGCTTGAAAGCGGCGGTGTTCGATGAGTCCACGCCGTTCCACGCCACCCTCGAAGAGCTGGCCAATGATCGGGAGCGCCTGCTGCCATGAGCTCGAATGAAATCCAGCAAACCTCCCGCCGGGAAATGCGCAAGGCTTTGATCCGCCTGCGCATGGAGATGCACCGCCAGGAGATACGCCACGAATCCCAGCAATTGATGGCGCCGCTGAACAAGGTGCGCAACCTGGGCCAAAACTTTCAGGGCGGCCTGGGCATCAAGCACGCGCCGCTGTGGGGCGTGGCCGCTGTAACCCTGATCGGTTTCTTCACCGGCAAGGGCGCCAAGGGCGGCGGTATCAGCAGTGTGACGCGCCTGGTGCGCCTCGGTGCCGGCCTGATCCCGCTGATCAAACTGGCCATGCAGGGCAATTCACGCAAAGGTTGAGCCTGCTGGCTGCATTCTTGCTAACAGAATGGCCCGGTCCTCGTTTTCGAGGGCCGGGTCTTTTTTCGCCAGTGTTTTTAAGGAGGCCCCGTGATCGACGGGCAACCGCTCGCCTGCTTCCAACCGTTTATCGATACCGCCACCGGGCGCATTGCCGGCGTCGAGGCCTTGGGGCGTCTACGCCAGGCTGATGGCCGCCTGCAGTCCGTTGGCCCGCTGTTCGCCGACCCACGCACGCCAGGCGCGAGCTTGCGCCGTCTCGACCGGCAGATTCGCGACAACGCGTTAAGCCGCCTGCATGAAGCCCCCGAAGACTGGTTCCTCAGCCTGAATATCTCGCCGCGCTGGATCAACCAACTGCGCCCGGGCCAGGCGCTGCCGAGCCTCAAACAGATCCACAGCCATGGCGTCGACCCGCAGCGCATCGTGTTCGAGATCACCGAACTGGGCGGCGACATCCAGCGCCTGGCCGAGGTGGTGGCACGTTATCGCGAGGCCGGTGCGCGCATCGCCATCGATGATTTCGGCGCCGGCTATTCCCAGCTTGACCGGGTATTGGCGCTGCAGCCGGACATCCTCAAGCTGGACATGCGCCTGTTCCAGCAAGCCGCCAGGGGCGGACCGAGCAGTGACGTCGTGCGGGCGCTGGCGCAGATGGCGGAAAAGACCGGCTGCTGGATCATTGCCGAAGGCGTGGAAACCGAGGCGCAGCTGAGCTTCGCCCTGGAATGCGGTTCGCGCTACGTGCAGGGCTATCTGTTTGCCCAGGCGCAATTGGACTGGTTCGCCACCGACGCCTTCGTGCCGCGCTTTGACCAACTGCGCGCGGCGTATGTCCAGCAGAAGCTGGCCGAACGCGGGCGCATCATGCAACTGCGCCAGCAATTGACCGAACTGATGAAGATCCTGCAATCCTGGGCACAGGCCCAAGCCCCGCTGGATCACTTGCCCCAACTGCCGGCCTTCCCCTGGCTGCTGCGCTTTTACCAATGCGACCGGCATGGCACCCAGTTGACCCCCAACTTCGAATGGCGCCAGGACGCCTGGCAGGCCGACAGCCGTTACCTGGGCCACAACTGGTCATGGCGCCCGTACTTCTATCACCTGCTGGCCGAAGGTTGGGAAGAGCGTCGCCTGACGCTGTCCTCGACTTACCGCGACGCCACCACCAACCAGTACTGCCTCACCGCCGGACAATTCTTCGATAACGGTCAGCGCTTGCTGTTAATCGATATCGACGCGGCCGGCCTGTAGATTTTCGCTTGCCCCGCCAAGGCGGAACCGGGAAGCTGGGCGGGTCATTCACCGTACGGAGAGTACCCGCCTTGGATTGGCCCACCCTGCTTACCCGCGAACGCCTTGGAAAACCCCTGCACAGCCCGGAAGAACTCGGCCGCAGCCCGTTTCACAAAGACCATGACCGCATTATCTTCTCCGGCGCGTTTCGCCGCCTGGGCCGCAAGACCCAAGTGCACCCGGTGTCCAGCAACGACCATATCCATACACGCCTGACCCACTCCCTGGAAGTCAGTTGCGTAGGCCGCTCCCTCGGCATGCGCGTGGGCGAAACCCTGCGCAGCGCCCTGCCCGACTGGTGCGACCCGAGCGACCTGGGCATGGTGGTGCAATCGGCCTGCCTGGCCCATGACATCGGCAACCCGCCGTTCGGGCATTCCGGCGAAGACGCCATCCGCCACTGGTTCCAGCAGGCAGCGGGGCGCGGCTGGCTGGACGACATGAGCAGCGCCGAGCGCAATGACTTCCTCAACTTCGAAGGCAATGCCCAAGGCTTCCGGGTACTGACCCAACTGGAATACCACCAGTTCGACGGCGGCACGCGCCTGACCTACGCGACCTTGGGCACGTACCTCAAGTACCCCTGGACCGCCCGCCACGCCGACTCCCTGGGTTACAAGAAACACAAGTTCGGCTGCTACCAGAGCGAACTGCCGATCCTCGAACAGATCGCCGGCAAGCTCGGCCTGCCGCAACTCGAGGAACAACGCTGGGCTCGCCATCCACTGGTCTATCTGATGGAGGCGGCAGACGACATCTGCTACGCCTTGATCGACCTGGAGGACGGCCTGGAAATGGACCTGCTGGAGTACACCGAAGTCGAGTCACTGCTGCTCGACCTGGTGGGCGACGACCTGCCGCAGACCTACCGGCAACTGGGCGCCCAGGACTCGCGCCGACGCAAGCTGGCGATCCTGCGCGGCAAGGCCATCGAGCACTTGACCAACGCCGCGGCGCGCGCCTTCGTCGAACAACAGGAGGCCTTGCTTGCCGGCACCCTGCCCGGCGACCTGGTGGAGCACATGCACGGCCCCGCCAAACGCTGCGTGCTGGATGCCAAGGACATGGCGCGCAAGAAAATCTTCCAGGACAAGCGCAAGACCCTCCACGAGATCGGCGCCTACACCACCCTGGAAATCCTGTTGAACGCCTTCTGCGGCGCGGCCCTGGAGCAGCACGGCGGACGCACGCCGTCGTTCAAGAACCGGCGCATTCTCGACCTGCTGGGCAACAACGCGCCGGACCCTGCGTGGCCGCTGCACAGGTCGTTCCTGCGCATGATCGACTTCATCGCCGGCATGACCGACAGCTATGCCACCGAGATGGCACGGGAGATGACCGGGCGCTCCAGCCCTCAATAACCTGGCTGATCACGCCGCCTGTTCACTGAACAGAATCTGCCTACGATGGGAACAGAGCGGCCTGATCGAATTCGCACAAGCGCCCGAAGAATAATCGCGCACGCTCCGGGCAGGTCTGGCGAACAGTTCCTACGTGCCCCCTATCGACGCTTGACTCACCGTGTGCCTTCTATGCCCCACTACCCCTTTCGGATCCTGTTGGTGGAGGACCATCCCTTTCAGCTCCTCGCCACCCAATGCCTGCTGAGAAGCTTCGGCTTCGAGCACCTGGCCCCGGCCGAAAACGCCGAGCAGGCGATCCGTTTGATGACCCAGGCCGAGGCGCCCTTCGACATCATCCTCTGTGACCAGTGCCTGCCCGACCTGCCCGGGCTTGAATTGATTGAAATCGCCAGTCGCCAATGCTTTATCAAGGCCGCCATCCTGCTCAGCGGACTTCCCGAGGCAGAACTTTCAGCGTTGCAAACCCAAGCCCTCAAACGTGGCCTGCCCTTGCTCGGCTACTTGCCAAAGCCGTTGAATAAAGATGAGCTTGAACATTTGACCCATACATTACTCACGTTATAAATGTAGGACTTTAAACAGATCGACCGGTCGGAAAAATCGCGCATAACCACCGTAAAGTCCTTGCCATGTTCCTTCGGCCCATGCCCCTGCGGAACCTTGGCCTCTTGCGTTACAGCTCCTTAGAGACAGGTAGGCTTTTACCTTTTTTAATGTAGGAACTTTCCTGTTTTATACCTGCCACCCCCCAAGTTCATGCTTACCCATCGGCTTCTGAGCTAATGTGCCCGCTTTATTTGTACTTGCATGGAATATGATCATGAATACAGTTTTTATTATTGACGACCATCCGGTGATAAGACTTGCCATACGAATGTTGTTGGAACATGAAGAAAACTTCAAAGTAGTCGGCGAAACGGATAACGGATGCGACGCCATACAAATGGTCCGCGAATGCATGCCGGACCTGATCATCCTCGACATCAGCATTCCAAAACTCGACGGACTGGAAGTGCTTTGCCGATTCAACGCCATGAACGCGTCGATGAAAACCCTGGTGCTGACGGCTCAATCCCCCACCCTGTTTGCCACGCGTTGCATGCGTTCGGGAGCCGATGGCTACGTGTGCAAGGAAGGTGACCTGAGCGAACTGATGAGCGCCATCCGCGCTGTACTGTCCGGTTATAACTACTTCCCCAGCCAAGCCTTGAACCCCAACGATGAGGCCTGCAAGGAACTTGAACTGTTCAAGGCGGTTAACGACCGGGAGTTGATGGTACTGCAACTTTTTGCACAAGGCCGCACCAACAAGGAAATAGCCAAAGGTATGTTCCTGAGCAATAAAACAGTAAGTACTTATAAAAAGAGACTGATGCAGAAACTTCAAGCCAAGTCCTTGGTAGAACTTATCGAGATGGCAAAACGGAACGCGCTAGTGTGAGAAACCGGATGCCCAGGCGTATAAAGGACTATTTGATTATATTGAGTGCCGGTTTGTGCTTCAGCACCGCCGTGCCTGCCACCCCTCCAGCAAGCCCGGAGCATTTCAACCTTTTGAGTCGTGCGAGCTCCGTGCAGCTGGAACCCTACCTGAACAAGGCCCAGCGCCAATGGCTCCAGAACAAACGCGAACTGGTACTGGGCGCGGCGTTTCCTGACTACCCGCCTTTTGACCTCACCTCCAGCGGGCGTGACTATGAGGGACTCACCGCCGACTACGCCGGCTTGCTGGCAATGGCGCTGGACGTACCGGTAAAAGTGTTGCGCTACCCCTCCCGAGAGGCCGCCATTCATGCCCTCGAAGCGGGTGAAATCGATTTACTGGGTTCCTCCAACAGCTTTGAAGCGGCAAATCCCAGCCTGACCCTGTCGGAGCCGTACGCCGTGGACCGGCCAGTGCTGGTGACCCGCGAAGGCGAAACCCGCAGCCTGGCTGATGGGCTGGCCGGCATGCGCCTGGCACTGGTCTATCACTATCTGCCACTGCACGAAGTGGAAAGGCTCTACCCCAAGGCAATCATCCGTGCCTATCCTTCTTATCAAAACGCCTTGAATGCAGTGGCCTTCGACCAGGCAGACGTCTTTCTCGGCGATACCATTTCCACCCACTACATGATCAACAAGGGTTACCTGAAAAACATTCGCATGGCGAACTTCGGCAAACATGAAGCCTATGGATTCAGCTTTGCCATGCCCCAGGAACAGCAGACGCTGTTGAGCATCGTCGACGCCGTCCTGAGGGCCGTGCCCGCTGCCGAACGGGAAACCATTGCCAAACGCTGGAGTGCTGGCAGCGACATCCTCCTGACCGACCAAAAGCTGCAACTGACCCTTCGCGAAGAACGTTGGCTGAGGGAAAACCCGGTCGTCAAAGTGATCGTGAACCCTACCTTTGCGCCGCTGACCTTCTTCGACGCCGATGGCAATTTTCGCGGCATTACCGCCGACCTGCTGGAACTGATTCGCCTGCGCACCGGGCTGCGCTTCGAGATCCAGCGCGGGCGTGATGTGAACACCATGATCGAGCATGTAGAGAGCGGCAAAGCGGACATCGTCGGCGCAATCATCCCCAGCGTCGAGCGAGAAGCCCAACTGAACTTCAGTCGTCCCTACCTGGAAAACTCCTACGTGATGCTGACACGCAAGGACGGCCAGGCCCCCACAGGCCTTGAGGAAATGGAGGGCAAGCGCCTGGCGATCACGCAGGGCAGTCCGCTGAAAAAATTCCTGCGTGAGCACTTCCCAAAGATTCAGCTGGTAGATACCGGCGACACGTTCAAGTCAGCCGAACTGCTGGTACAAGGCCATGTAGAGGGCGCGGTGAATACCCTGGTGGTCGCCAATTACTTCCTGTCCTCGCAGATACTCCAGGACAAGATCCAAATCAGCTTCAGCATCGGCACGATGCCGGCCACCTTCGGGCTGGCGACGTCCCGCAGCGCCACCGAGCTCAGCTCGATTCTCGACAAGGCGTTGCTCAGCATCGCCCCGGACGAACTCGGCGTGATCAACAGTCGTTGGCGCGGTTATACCGCGGCCTCGGACAGTTACTGGCGCGACTATCACCAACTGATTGCGCGCATCGTCATCGGGACCGGCCTGCTGCTGCTGATTTCCCTGAGCTGGAACGCGTACATGCGCCGCCAGATCAAGCACCGGAAAATGGCCGAGCGCGCCCTCAATGATCAGTTCGAGTTCATGCGCGCCCTGGTCAATGAAACCCCGCACCCGATCTACGTACGTGACAACAAGGGCCTGCTGCAGACCTGCAACGACAGTTACCTGCAGGCGTTCGACGTCAAGCGCGAGGACGTGATAGGTAAAAGCGCGGTCCAGATCAGCACAGCCCTTGCAGTCGAGGCGGCGCAATACCATGCCGACTATCAGCGCGTGGTGGCCGAGGGCAACCCGCTGATCCTGGACCGCACCCTGCATATTCGCGGAAAAAAACTGACGATCTACCACTGGATCCTGCCGTACCGCGACTCCGTCGGTGAAGTCCAGGGCATCATCGGTGGCTGGATCGATATCAGTGAACGACGCCAGTTGTTCGACGAACTCCGCACCGCCAAGGAGCGAGCCGACGAAGCCAATCGGGCCAAGAGCACGTTCCTCGCCACCATGAGCCACGAAATCCGCACGCCGATGAACGCGGTGATCGGCATGCTCGAGCTGACCCTCAAGCGGGCGGACCAGGGCCACCTCGACCGCCCGGCCATCGAAGTCGCCTACAACTCGGCCAAGGATCTGCTGGAGCTTATCGGCGACATCCTGGACATCGCGCGGATTGAATCCGGGCGCCTCAGCCTGGCACCGGAACGCGTCAACCTGAGGGAGGTGATCGAGTCGGTGGTGCGTGTCTTCGACGGCCTGGCACGCCAGAAGACCCTTAGCCTGTTGCTGGAGTTCACGCCTGATCTGGAGCACACCGAAGTGCTGATCGACCCGCTGCGCTTCAAGCAGGTGCTGTCCAACCTGATCAGCAACGCCATCAAGTTCACCGAACGTGGCCAGGTAAAGATCAAGGTGGAAGTATCGGCCACCGAACTGCCGCAGCAGGTCGAGATGAAACTGGTGGTGGAGGACACCGGCATCGGTATCAGCCGGGACGACCAGATGCGCCTGTTCGAACCCTTTGCCCAGGCGGACAACTCAGGACAGCTGGCCAGGAGCGGTGCGGGCCTCGGGCTGGTGATCTGTCGCAGCCTGTGCGCGATGATGGGCGGGCAACTGAGCCTGAGCAGCGTGCCCATGGTGGGCACCCAGGTGCATGTGAGCCTGAAGATGAATCGCCTGCAGGCGCTGCAGGTGGCCGAAGAACTCAAGCCCGCCGAGACCTCGAACGTGCCGGTGCTCAATGTGCTGGTGGTGGACGATCATCCGGCGAATCGCCTGTTGATGTGCCAGCAGCTCGGCTACCTGGGCCATCAGTACACCGCCGCCCAGAACGGCGCCTCCGGCTTCCAGGCCTGGCGCCAGGAGCACTTTGACCTGGTGATCGCCGATTGCAACATGCCGATCATGAATGGCTACGAACTGAGTCGTTCGATCCGCGAATACGAGGAGCGCGAACAACTGACGCCTTGCGTGGTACTGGGTTTTACCGCCAATGCCCAGCCCGAAGAGAAACAACGCTGTGCGCAGGCGGGCATGAATGACTGCCTGTTCAAACCCATCAACCTTACGGCGCTGGAGCTGCAACTGGCGAAGATCAGTCCTCAACCCAGCGGCATGACCCTGGACATCGGCAACTTCGAGGCCCTTACCGGTGGCGATCCACACATGAGCCGCCTCTTGCTGGAGGAGTTGCTGAGCAGCAGTCGCCAGGATCGCCAGGAGTTGGTTGCACTGATCGCTGCGCAGGCCTTGCCCGAAGAGATCATCGAACAGGCTCACAAGATCAAGGGGGCCGCGCGCATCGTTCAAGCCTCTGCGCTGGCCTCGCAATGCGAAGCCGTCGAACAGGCCTGTGCCCGGGGCGATGATCGGCCCCTGATCGAAGCGGGTGTGAAATCCCTGGAGAAGTTGATGCTGGAGTTGGAGAGGATGCTGCAAGTGCGGCTTGACGAACTGGATGGCCGATAAGGGGCGGGGCTGCGCCCCCTATTTCGATCAGCAGTCGGTCAAACGCAGGAAAATCGCCGCCAGCTGTTCGATACCGGCCTGATCCTGGGGGGTAAAGCGGGCCAACGACGGGCTATCGAGGTCAAGGACACCAATCAATGCGCCGTCCTTGACCAGTGGCACCACCAGTTCGCTGTTGGACGCGCTGTCACAGGCGATATGCCCGGGGAACGCGTGCACATCGTCTACTCGCTGGGTTTGCCGCGAGGCCGCGGCCGCGCCGCACACCCCACGGCCGAACGGAATACGCACACAGGCGATCTGCCCCTGGAACGGGCCAAGCACCAGCTCTTCATTGCGGTTGAGGTAAAAGCCCGCCCAGTTCAGGTCATCCAGCTGGCTGAACAGGAAAGCCGAAAACTGGGCGCTGTTGGCGATGAAATCACGCTCATCGGCCAGCAGCGACTCCAGCTGGGCACTCAGCAGGGCATAGCCACCGAGGCCGGCGCCGGCTTGTTGTAAATCGATCATGGTTGACGCTCCAGCAATTTAAGACCCACCCAGTAACGGGCGAATTGATACGCGCAACGACCGTTGCGGTTGCCGCGCCCGGTGGCCCAGCGCACGGCAAGAATGTCGAGGTCCTCATCGCGCTGCCACTGCAAACCCGCCTTGTTCGCCAGCTCACCGATCCAGTGCTCGACCACGTCCAGGAAATGTTCCTGGGTGAACGGGTAGAACGACAGCCACAAGCCAAAGCGGTCGGACAAGGCAATCTTGTCTTCCACCGCCTCGCTTGGGTGCAACTCACCGTCCACGCGCTTCCAGTTATCGTTGTCGCTCTGGTTTTCCGGCACCAGGTGGCGGCGGTTGGACGTGGCATACAGCAGCACGTTTTCAGGGGCCTGTTCCAGGGAGCCATCCAGCACGCTCTTGAGTACCCGATAGTCGCCTTCGCCGGCTTCGAACGACAAGTCGTCGCAGAACAGGATGAAACGTTGCGGCAACTTGAGCAATTGCTCGACCACACGCGGCAGGTCGGCCAAGTGGTCACGCTCGATTTCGATCAGGCGCAGACCGGCCTTGGCGTGTTGAGCGAGCAAAGCGCGCACCATGGACGATTTACCGGTGCCCCGCGAACCCCACAGCAACGCATGGTTGGCAGGCAGGCCATCCAGGAACTGCTGGGTGTTGCGCGCCAGGGTTTCACGTTGCTTGTCCACGCCGATCAGGTCGGACAAGCGCATGTCCAGGCTCACGTCCAGCGGCAACAGGAAGCCACTGCGGCCCTCGCGCTGCCAACGGGCGGCCAGGCACTGGTTCCAGTCGATGGTTTGGCGCGGCGCGGGCAACAAGGGTTCCAGGCGGGCGAGCACGGCATCGGCTCGCTCCAGAAAGGCACTCAATCGAGAATCCACGATTATTCCTCTGGCAAGTTCTTGCAAAAGATGGCGTATTGGCAACCCTGCGACAGACCGCTTGGGGCTGCGTAAAAACGATTCATGCCGGGCAGGCCTGGGCGTGTGGATGTTCAGCTATGCTTGCCGGGCGAAGGGAAACGTGAAGTGGTTCAACACTCAATGGATATCAAGTTCGCCCACCGCTTGTCTTATAAACAAGCCAGATTGACGGTGCTGGTCGGTTTCGTCTTGGGAACCTTGCTCAGCCTGATCCAAATCGGCATTGATTATGCCAGCGAAGACGCATCCATCAACCGCGAAATACGTTCGCTGATCGAAATCAGCCATAACCCCGCGTCACGTATCGCCTACAACATCGATGCCGAACTGGCCCAGGAACTGACCCTGGGCCTGCTGCACTCCCCCGCCATCATTCGCGCGCAGTTGATCGACAACAATGGCGTGGTGCTGGCCGATGTCGACCGGCCACGCAAGGAAAGCACCTACCGCCCTATCAGTGACTTCATGTTTGGCGCCAACCGCCAGTTCGAAGACCAACTGTTCCTGAGCCACATGCCCAACGAGTCACTTGGCGTACTGCGCCTGGACGTCGACACCTACGCCTTTGGCAGCCGGTTCCTGCGCCGCGCCGAGATCACCCTGCTCAACGGGTTCGCACGCAGCCTGTTGCTGACCGGGATTCTGCTGGGCCTGTTCTACGTCATGCTGACCCAACCGCTGGTGCGCATTATTCGTGAGCTGAGCACCCGCAAGCAGGCACGCCTGGACTGCCCGCCGGGGCATGAGCACGATGAAATCGGGGTGCTGGTGGACGTCGCCAACCAGCAATTCGAAAACATGGAAACCGAAATCCAGCAGCGCCGCCACGCCGAGGATCGGCTGACCGAATACCTGGGGCAACTGGAACATATCGTGTCCGCGCGCACCCTTGAACTCAAGGCCAGCAACCAGCGGCTGACCCAGTCCAACGATGAGCTGGAAGCCGCCAAGATGCATGCATTGGGCATGGCCCAGGCCCGGGCGGCCTTCCTGGCGAACATGAGCCACGAAATCCGCACCCCGCTCAACGGCCTGCTGGGCATGATCGCACTGTCGCTGGACAGCCCGTTGAACGCCGAACAACGCCAGCAACTGTCTATCGCCCATGACTCCGGCAAAGTGCTGGTGGAACTGCTCAACGATATTCTCGACCTGTCCAAGTTCGACGCCGGCCAGTTGGAGCTGGAGCGCATCCCCTTCGACCTCGGCGCGCTGGTGGAAGACACCGCCAACCTGTTATCGCAGAACGCCGCACCGAGCGTGGAGCTGAGCTGCCTGATCGACCCGCAGTTCCCGGCCCAGGTGCTCGGTGACCCGACCCGTGTGCGGCAGATTGTCAGCAACTTGCTCTCCAACGCCTTGAAGTTCACCCGCTTTGGTCGGGTTGATGTGCGCCTGCGTACCCACGACGGCGGCGTACGCATTGAAGTCTGCGATACCGGCATCGGCATTGCGCAGGAGGCCCAAGTGAAAATCTTCCAACCGTTCACCCAGGCCGGCGCCGGCATCACTCGCCAGTATGGCGGGACGGGCCTGGGCCTGGCACTGACGCACAACCTGTGCGAAGCGATGAAGGGGCGCTTGAGTATCAGCTCGGAAGTGGGCTTTGGCAGTCAGTTCTGCGCAGACCTGCCACTGCCGGCCCATTTGCCCGCGGTGCAGCCAGCGCCTCTCAAAGGCGAGGTCATCGCCATCACCAACGCCGGCAGCGGCCTGACAGAGTTGCTCACGGCCCTGCTGCCCTGCTGGGGACTGTCCCTGCGTTGTTTCACCATGGATGACGATTTGAGCGGGCAAACCCCCGACCTGCTGATTACCGACTGCCCGGAATGCCTGTTCCGCATACGGCCGGGCATCACCGCGCCCATCCTGCTGGTGACCGCCTATGGCAACTTCATGCCCAGCGAAGAAGTGGCGGCACTGGCGCCGTTGCACCAACAGGCACGCCCCTTGAGCCGCAACGCGCTGTACCAGATCCTGCAACGCAACTTGCGCACCGACGCGCACCTGGTGCTTGACCCCGTCCAACTGGATGCCGCACCGCTCGCACATCGGGCGCGCATCCTGCTGGTGGAGGACAACCCGGTCAACCAACTGGTGGCCAAGGGCATGCTCAGCAAACTGGGCTGCGAAGTGATCGTGGCTGCCCACGGTGGCGAAGCGCTCACGTTTCTTGAACAACAACGCTTCGATATGGTGCTGATGGACTGCAACATGCCGGTGATGGATGGCTATGAGGCCAGCCGGCAGATTCGGCGCAGCGGACGCTGGCCGGACCTGCCGATTGTCGCGTTGACCGCCAATGCCCTGTCCGAAGAGCGCGAGCGCTGCCGTGCGGCGGGGATGAATGATTACCTGGCCAAGCCGTTCCGCCGCGAAGAACTCAATGCCCTGCTGGACTTGTGGGTGCCTGGGACGACAAGTCTTTAAGCTGCGCAAGCAACTGGTCGAGACCATCGCGCAAGGCATCGGCCTGATTCAGGTCGATGCCGCGATCACACAACAGGCGGGTCTTCAGGCCATGGGCCTGGTCCCGCAGTTGCACACCGGCCTCGGTCAGGCTCAAGTGCACTTCACGCTCATCCCTGGCACTGCGCCGACGCGTCACTAACTCAAGCTGTTCAAGGCGCTTGAGCAGCGGCGTCAGCGTGCCCGAGTCGAGCATCAGGCGCTCCCCCAGGGCCTTGACCGTCGGCTGCAGCGCAGGCGTGGCGTGCCACTCCCACAACACCAGCATCACTACATATTGCGGGTAGGTCAGACCCAACTGGTCGAGCATCGGCTTATAGGCACGGGTGACAGCGCGTGACGCAGCGTAGAGCTTGAAACACAGCTGGTTGTCCAGGGCCAGGGACACGCTGGGCAGGTCGGTCATTTGAGCAAGGCTTCGATCTCTTGGGTCAAGTCCTGCGGCTTGGTGGCAGGACCGAAGCGCTTGACCACCTGGCCGTCGCGGCCGATGAGGAACTTGGTGAAGTTCCACTTGATGCCCTTGGACCCCAGCAGGCCCGGCGCCTGTTTTTTCAGTTGCACGAACAGTGGATGGGCATCGCTGCCATTGACGTCGATCTTCTTGAACAACGGGAAGCTGACACCGAAGTTCAGCTCGCAGAATTCGGAAATCGCCCCTTCGTCACCGGGCTCCTGCTTGCCGAACTGGTTGCAAGGAAAGCCCAATACCACCAGGCCCTGGTCCTTGTACTGCTGCCAGAGTTGCTCCAGGCCCTTGTACTGCGGGGTGAAGCCGCATTTGCTGGCGGTGTTGACCACGAGGACGGCCTTGCCGGCGAAATCGGCCAAGGTCTTTTGCTCACCCTTGATGGTGGTGCAAGGGATGCTCAGCAGGTTGTTGCTCATGGCAGTGCCTCGATAAGGGAGAAAGAGGATGAAACATAGTAGGCAATTCAATTGCGTGCAATTTAATTGACCGCACTGATGACACCTCATCAACACTCTGTAGGAGCGAGCTTGCTCGCGAAAAACTCAAGGACACCGGGCTGAACCAGAATGCCCGTGTAATCGTTGACGACTTTCGCGAGCAAGCTCGCTTCTACAGGGGCCCGACGCCAGTCGAGTTAACGGGGCACAAGATCCAGGCACACCGAGTTGATGCAATACCGCAGCCCCGTCGGCGGCGGACCGTCCGGGAACACATGGCCCAGATGCGCATCGCATTGGGCGCAGGTGACTTCGGTGCGGATCATGCCGTGGCTGACGTCACGGATCTCGATCATTGCGCTGTCGGCGATCGGCGCGTAGAAACTCGGCCAGCCGCAGCCGGAGTCAAACTTGGTGGTCGAATCGAACAGTGGCGCATTGCAGCAGATGCAGTGATACACGCCATCGGTGCGGGTCTCATTGTACTTGCCGCTGAAAGGACGCTCGGTGCCCTTGAGACGGCACACGTTGTACTGCTCCGGATCGAGCATTGCCTTCCATTCTTCAACGGTTTTCTGCAACTTTTCCATCGGTACACCTCGGCAACTGAAAAAGCCTGATCTGTATCTTTTCCATGGATCAGGCGGCACGTATGATTGCGCCTCTTCAAAACGCCAGTCTGGCACCCGCGCTACCGGCATTCAAACGTATTTATGGGTGCGGGCCTTGCAGCATTCACAGTACGGTAGTGCCCACACCGTCTGGATCGTTCATTTTCAGGATCACATCGCCATGCAGGTCAGCAAATCGAACAAGCTCGCCAACGTCTGCTACGACATTCGCGGCCCGGTGCTCAAGCACGCCAAGCGCCTGGAAGAGGAAGGCCATCGCATCCTCAAGCTGAACATCGGCAACCCGGCGCCCTTTGGTTTCGAAGCGCCGGATGAAATCCTCCAGGATGTGATCCGCAACCTGCCCACCGCCCAGGGCTACAGCGACTCCAAGGGCCTGTTCAGCGCGCGCAAGGCCGTGATGCAGTACTACCAGCAGAAGCAGGTCGAAGGCGTCGGCATCGAAGACATCTACCTGGGTAATGGCGTGTCCGAGCTGATCGTGATGTCCATGCAGGCCCTGCTCAACAACGGCGACGAAGTGCTGGTGCCAGCACCCGACTACCCACTGTGGACCGCCGCCGTGACCCTGGCCGGCGGCCACCCGGTGCATTACCTGTGCGACGAGGGCGCCGACTGGTTCCCGGACCTGGCCGACATCAAGGCCAAGATCACGCCGAACACCAAGGCCCTGGTGATCATCAACCCGAACAACCCCACCGGTGCAGTGTACTCCAGGGAAGTGCTGCTGGGCATGCTCGAGCTGGCACGCCAGCACAACCTGGTGGTGTTCTCCGACGAGATCTACGACAAGATCCTCTACGACGATGCGGTGCATATCTGCACCGGTTCCCTGGCGCCGGACCTGCTGTGCCTGACCTTCAACGGCCTCTCCAAGTCCTACCGCGTGGCGGGCTTCCGCTCCGGCTGGATCGCGATTTCCGGGCCCAAGCACAATGCCCAGAGCTACATCGAAGGCATCGACATGCTGGCCAACATGCGCCTGTGCGCCAACGTGCCGAGCCAGCACGCAATCCAGACCGCCCTCGGCGGCTACCAGAGCATCAATGACCTGATCCTGCCCCAGGGCCGCCTGCTGGAACAGCGCAACCGTACCTGGGAGCTGCTCAATGCAATCCCGGGCGTGAGCTGCGTCAAGCCCATGGGCGCGCTGTACGCCTTCCCGAGGATCGACCCGAAGGTCTGCCCGATCCTCAACGACGAGAAATTCGTGCTCGACCTGCTGCTCTCGGAAAAGCTGCTGGTGGTCCAGGGCACGGCGTTCAACTGGCCGTGGCCGGATCACTTCCGAGTGGTGACCCTGCCCCGCGTGGATGACCTGGACATGGCCATTGGCCGTATCGGCAATTTCCTCAAGTCCTATCGCCAGTAACCGACGTGGCGCTGTACGACCGGCATTCGGTCGTACAGCGATTATCTGGCAACACTTCTCTGGCTATGCACATTCCCCGTACTGCATTTGCGTTTCTACATCCACAAGCCCCTGTAGTTACGGGCCCGTAAGGCAAAAAATAGCTTTTCACGGGTAGTATTCATCATCGGAAAATCCCTTCAAGGCTCTACATTCAGGCTGTAGGACACAGTTTGAAATAGTCGCTCGGTTGAATCACCCCAAGCCGCACCTTATATACCCCGCAGTACGCGACATATTAAGCATGAGGAGAACTCTACAACCATGATGCGCATCCTGCTGTTCTTGGCTACCAACCTGGCGGTCGTGCTGATTGCCAGCATCACCCTGAGCCTTTTCGGCTTCAACGGGTTCATGGCGGCCAACGGGGTTGATCTGAACCTCAATCAGCTGCTGATTTTCTGTGCGGTCTTTGGTTTTGCCGGTTCGCTGTTCTCGCTGTTCATCTCCAAGTGGATGGCGAAGATGAGCACCAGCACCCAGATCATCACTCAACCACGCACCCGCCATGAACAATGGCTGATGCAGACCGTGGAGCAGTTGTCTCAGGAAGCAGGTATAAAAATGCCCGAGGTCGGGATTTTCCCTGCCTACGAGGCCAACGCCTTTGCGACGGGCTGGAACAAGAACGACGCCCTCGTGGCGGTCAGCCAAGGGCTGCTCGAGCGCTTTTCACCCGATGAGGTGAAGGCGGTCCTCGCGCACGAGATCGGCCACGTAGCCAACGGCGACATGATTACCCTTGCGCTGGTGCAGGGCGTGGTGAACACCTTCGTGATGTTCTTTGCGCGGATCATCGGCAACTTTGTCGACAAGGTGATCTTCAAGAACGAAGGCGGCCGCGGGATCGCCTACTTCGTAGCGACCATCTTTGCCGAAGTGGTGCTGGGTTTCCTGGCCAGCGCGATTGTGATGTGGTTCTCGCGCAAACGAGAGTTCCGTGCAGACGAAGCCGGCGCGCGCCTGGCTGGCACCAGTGCAATGATCAGTGCGCTGCAGCGCCTGCGCTCCGAACAGGGCCTGCCGGTGCATATGCCCGACAGCCTGACCGCCTTTGGCATCAACGGTGGTGTCAAGCAGGGCCTGGCTCGCATGTTCATGAGCCACCCGCCGCTGGAAGAGCGTATCGACGCGCTGCGTCGTCGGGGCTGATACCCGGTAATGCAAAAGGGGCGATTGGATCGCCCCTTTTTTGTGCGCGGGTTTTACCCCTTGGTGAGCCGATAAACGCGCTCTTCAAGACACGTGACACCGTCCTGCACGAACTTCCAGCTCTCACCCAGGATATCCTGGGCTTCGAGCACCTCCAGGCGCCACTGCAAACCCAGCAGCACCTTCACCTCATCATCCGGCACCGCAAAGGGCGGGCCGGCTTTTTGCGTCTGGTCGTAGTCCAGGGTGATCAGCAGTCCCTGGCAGCCTGGCCGCAACAGGCTGTTCAACTGGTCGGCGTACTGCGCGCGCATCAGCGGCGGCAGGGCGATCAGTGCGGCACGGTCGTAGAGCGCCGTGCAGTCAGCCAGTGCCCCGGCATCCAAGGCAAAGAAATCGCCGCACCATATTTCGATCAAATCAGCCTGGTACACCTTGAACACGCCGTGCCGAGTGATGCGCGGCGTCAGGTTCTGCTCGCTGAAAAAGGCTTCTACCGCCTGCTCCGACAGCTCAACGCCGAATACGTGATAGCCGTTGCTGGCCAGCCACATCAGGTCCAGGCTTTTACCACACAGCGGCACCAGCACCTTGGCGCCCTGGGCAAGGCCAAGCACAGGCCAATACCGCAGCAGGTAAGGATTGACCTCGGGCAGGTGAAAGCCAATCTGATTGCGCGCCCAGCGCTCCTGCCAAAATTTGGGCTCCATGGAATCACCTCCGAAAATTCGATCAAAAAGCGCTAAAACTTATATTAGATTTAGATCAATGATCTGATTGAAGATGGGCCCATGTTAAACCTCAGGACCTTCCTTATGTTGCCCAGCCTGTTTATCTCCCACGGATCGCCCATGCTTGCCCTGCAACCCGGCGCCAGCGGCCCCGCCCTGCAGCGCCTGGCCGCTGAACTGCCGCGGCCGAAGGCAATTGTGGTGGTGTCGGCACATTGGGAAAGCCAGGAACTGCTGGTCAGCGGCAGTGCCGCGCCCGAGACCTGGCACGACTTCGGCGGTTTCCCCCGGGAGCTGTTCGCCGTGCAGTACCCGGCACCGGGCGACCCGCAATTGGCCGGCGAAATTGTCGAACTGCTTCATGCCGACGGCTTGCAGGCGCGAATCGATGAGCGCCGCCCGTTTGACCATGGCACCTGGGTGCCGCTCTCGCTGATGTACCCGGCAGCGGATATTCCAGTGGTGCAAGTCTCCTTGCCCAGCCACATGGGCCCTGCCCTGCAAACCCGCATCGGGCATGCCTTGGCCAGCTTGCGCGAACGGGGCGTGCTGTTGATCGGCTCCGGCAGCATCACCCATAACCTGGGGGAGCTGAACTGGCAGGCCGGACCTGAGAGTATCGAGCCTTGGGCACGCGACTTCCGTGACTGGATGGTGGAGACACTCGCCGCCAACGACGAGGCGGCCTTGCATGATTACCGTCGCCAGGCGCCCCACGCCGTGCGCAGCCATCCCAGCGATGAACATTTGTTGCCGCTGTACTTTGCGCGCGGCGCCGGGGGTGACTTCAGCGTTGCACACCAGGGGTTCACCATGGGCGCGCTGGGTATGGACATCTACCGCTTCGGTTAACAGCGGACAAAAAAAATCCCCGAACCAGTCGGGGATTTTTTATGTGCGATCAATCAGCCCAAGGGCGGATCAATCTTCGCGGTAGCGACGCAGCTTCAATTGCTTGCCGGCAACGCGGGTGTCTTTCAGCTTGGTCAGCAGTTTTTCCAGACCGTCTTCCGGCAGCTCCACCAGGGAGAAGCTGTCACGGACCTGGATGCGACCGATGGCTTCACGTGCCAGGCCACCCTCGTTGAGGATAGCGCCCAGCAGGTTCTTGGCAGCGATACCATCACGTGCGCCCAGCGCGGTACGGCAACGGGCACGGCCTTCTGCCAATGGAACCGGAGCGCGACGCTCACGATCACCACGGTCCGGACGGTCGCCGGTACGCTCTGGACGATCACCGCGTGGCGCGTTGTTCGGCACCAGTGGGCGCTCTTTCTCGATGGCCGCCAGGGTCAGGGCCTGACCGTTGGTAGCCTTGCGCAGCAGGGCTGCAGCCAGGGCACGCGGGGTGCAACCGATATCGGCGGTCAGGCGGTCCAGCAGGTCGCCGTGGGTCGATTCAGCGTCAGCCACCAGCGGCGACAGGCTGTTGGTCAGTTTCTTGATGCGGGCATCGAGAACGGCCTGGGCATCCGGCAGGCGGACTTCGGCGACTTTCTGACCGGTTACACGCTCGATCACTTGCAGCATGCGGCGCTCACGTGGCGTCACCAGCAGCAGTGCACGACCTTCGCGACCGGCACGGCCGGTACGGCCGATACGGTGAACGTAGGATTCCGGATCGTAAGGCATGTCAACGTTGAACACGTGGGTGATACGCGGAACGTCGAGACCACGAGCCGCTACGTCGGTCGCCACAACGATGTCCAGACGGCCATCCTTGAGGGAGTCGATCACGCGCTCACGTTGGTTCTGGGCGATGTCACCGTTCAGCGCAGCGGCTTTGTAGCCTTTGGCTTCCAGGGCACTGGCCAGGTCCAGGGTCGCTTGCTTGGTACGCACGAACATGATCAGGGCGTCGAAGTCTTCGACTTCCAGCAGGCTCAATACAGCCGAGGTCTTCTGGTCAGCGTGAACCAACAGGTGAGCCTGTTCGATCGCGGTAACGGTCTGAGTCTTGGTCTGGATCTTCACGTGTTGCGGATCGCGCAGGTGGCGTTCGGCAATGGCACGGATCGACTGTGGCAGAGTGGCCGAGAACAGGACGGTCTGACGGGTCGGAGGCAGTGCCTTGAAGATGACTTCCAGGTCATCCATGAAGCCCAGCTTCAACATTTCGTCGGCTTCGTCCAGAACCAGGTGGTTCACGGTCGACAGGACTTTCTCGTCGCGACGCAGGTGGTCGCACAGACGGCCCGGGGTGGCCACGACGATCTGAGCGCCATTACGGATGGCCTTCAGTTGCGGGCCCATCGGCGCGCCGCCGTAGACGGCAACAACGGTAACGCCTGGCATTTGCTTGGCGTAGGTTTCAAAAGCGGTTGCTACTTGCAGCGCCAACTCACGCGTTGGCGCCAGGATCAGGGCTTGCGGCTCGCGCTTGGCAGGATCGATGCAGTGCAGGATAGGCAGGGCGAACGCGGCGGTTTTACCGGTACCGGTTTGCGCCTGGCCAATCATGTCCTGGCCGGCCATGATGATCGGGATCGATTGCTGCTGAATCGCCGAAGGTTCTTCGTAGCCGGTCGCGATGACGGCAGCGAGAATGTTCGGGTTAAGATTAAAAGCGGCGAAGCCGCCGGTTTCCTGGGTCATGGGTCTGCCTCTAAGTGCATCCGCAAAGACCCATGCTCCAAAGCTGCGCATGCCGTGTTGAGACTCAAGAGTCGCCCTGGCTGCTTTGTCGGCGGGGATTTGCGAAAACGAATGAATGAAAAAGATTCGTCAAGGGAGAGTCCGCTGTGCGGACGTGCAGCCGAAGCTGACTTCGGGGAATTGCGCTACCTAAACGCGGCCCGGTTAAAGGCCGGCGCGCACTATACCGGAAATACCTGAAAAAGGGAGCTTTTTTTATCGCCAGGCGCCGATAAACCGCGCTGCATCACAGTCTTTGCAGATAAGCGCGGCAGGGTCTATTTTTCAAAGGCCCGGCCCTGCTGGTCATAACGCTTAAACGGTTCACCTTGCATCGAGACCCTTTGGTCTGAAACCCTTCATTGCGCCCGAGGGCACACCCGATGAATCAAGCCAGCAGCAGCCGCGTCAGCCGTGAACTCCAGGGCCATGTCCTGCTGTTGGGACTGGATCGGGTCGCCAAGCGCAACGCCTTTGACCTGGACCTGCTCAATGAACTGAGCCTGGCTTATGGCGAATTTGATCGAAATGACGAAGCACGGGTGGCCGTAGTATTTGCCCACGGTGACCACTTCACCGCCGGCCTGGACCTGGCCAATGTCAGCGCCGTGATGGCTGGAGGCTGGCAACCGCCCCTGGGCGGTTGCGATCCCTGGGGCGTTTTCGCCGGCCCCAGGGTCAGCAAACCGGTGATCGTCGCGGCCCAGGGCTACTGCCTGACCATCGGTATCGAGTTGATGCTCGCGGCGGATATCAACCTGTGCGCGAGCAATACCCGCTTTGCGCAGATGGAAGTGCAACGTGGGATTTTTCCGTTTGGAGGCGCGACATTGCGCTTTCATCAGATCGCCGGCTGGGGCAACGCCATGCGCTGGCTGCTCACCGGCGATGAGTTCGACGCCCATGAAGCCCTGCGCCTGGGCCTGGTGCAGGAAGTCATGGCCAGTGAAGACCTGCTGCCCCGCGCCATCGAACTCGCCAGCCGCATCGCGCGCCAGGCGCCGCTTGGCGTCCAGGCCACCTTGATGTCGGCCCGCCTGGCACACATGGAAGGCGAAACCGTTGCCGCCGCCGCGCTGCCGCCGATGGTGGATAAATTGCTGAACAGCGAGGATGCCAAGGAAGGCGTGCGGGCGATGGTCGAGAAGCGGCCGGGGGTGTTCAAGGGCATCTAGCTTATGTAGCCGGACGAATCGCCTTGATCAACGCCTGCAACGAGTAACCCAGACGCGGCGCCAACAACTCAGCCCGAGCAGAAAGCGCCTCCATATCCAGCGCCTGGTCCAGCTCCGAAGGCACCAACAGGATCACATTGCCCTCCTTCACCGGCAGTTCCCAATAATGCCGGTGGTACAAACCACGCAGCAGCGCCGCGCCCAAGGGTTTGCCATCGTCGGTGGCCCACTGGTTGATCACCAGCCAACCGCCGGGGTTGAGTTTCTTCTGGCAGTTTTCCAGGAAGGTCCAGGCCAGGTGTCCGACGCCGGGACCGACATCCGTGTAGAGGTCGACGAAAATCAGGTCCGCCGATTCAGCGCTCTCCAACAGTTCCAAGGCGTCGCCGATGCGGATATACAGGCGCGGATCATCATCCAGCCCCAGGTATTCGATGGCCAGGCGCGGCACATCGGGGCGCAGCTCGATGGCTTCGACATCCTCCAGCGGCAGGAACTTGAGGCAGGCCTGGGTCAAGGTGCCAGCTCCCAGGCCGAGGAACAGTGCGCTCTCCGGCTGCTCATGGCACAACGCGCCGATCAGCATCGCGCGGGTGTAGTCGTACTCCAGCCAGCTCGGGTCAGCGGTGAACACGCAGCTTTGCTCGATGGCGTCGCCAAACTCGAGAAACCGGTAATCGGCCACCTCGAGCACACGAATCATGCCGAAATCATCATGGACTTCGGCCAGCAGGCGCTCGACACGCTCCTCGCTCATCACTACTCCTAAAGGGGTTACCCCACGGCAAAGGCGCGATTGTCGGCCAACCGGCGGCAACAGGTCACGCACTAATTGCTGATAACATTGGCGCCCGACCGTCAACCACCCAATCGAGTTCATGATGAGCCAACCCTGGAGCCCCGACAGCTGGCGCGCCCTGCCAATCCAGCAACAACCCCAGTACCCGGACGCTGCGCACTTGTTGCAAGTGGAGCAGAGCCTGGCCAGCTATCCGCCGCTGGTGTTTGCCGGGGAAGCCCGCGAGTTGCGCCGTCAGTTTGCCGAGGTGACCCAGGGTCGCGCGTTCCTGCTGCAAGGTGGCGACTGCGCCGAGAGCTTTGCCGAGTTCTCCGCCGCAAAAATCCGCGACACCTTCAAGGTGCTGCTGCAGATGGCCATCGTGATGACCTTCGCCGCCGGCTGCCCGGTGGTGAAAGTCGGGCGCATGGCCGGCCAGTTCGCCAAGCCGCGCTCGGCCAACGATGAGACCCTCGACGGCATCACCCTGCCCGCCTACCGTGGTGACATCGTCAACGGCATCGGCTTCGACGAAAAAAGCCGCGTGCCGGACCCGGACCGCCTGCTGCAGTCCTACCACCAGTCCACCGCCACCCTCAACCTGCTGCGCGCCTTTGCCCAGGGCGGTTTTGCCGACCTGCACCAGGTGCACAAGTGGAACCTGGACTTTATCGCCAACTCCGCCCTGGCCGAAAAATACAGCCAGTTGGCCGACCGCATCGACGAAACCCTGGCGTTCATGCGCGCCTGCGGCATGGACAGTTCGCCGCAGTTGCGCGAAACCAGCTTTTTCACAGCCCATGAAGCGCTGCTGCTCAACTACGAACAAGCCTTCGTGCGCCGCGACAGTCTGACCAACGACTACTACGACTGCTCGGCCCACATGCTGTGGATCGGCGACCGCACCCGTCAGTTGGATGGCGCCCATGTCGAATTCCTGCGCGGGGTGAACAACCCGATCGGCGTGAAAGTCGGCCCGAGCATGAACCCCGATGACCTGATCCGCCTGATCGACATCCTCAACCCCGACAACGACCCCGGCCGCCTCAACCTGATCGCGCGCATGGGTGCAGGCAAAGTCGGCGACCACCTGCCCAAGCTGATTCGCGCGGTGCAGCGCGAAGGCAAGCAGGTGCTGTGGAGCTCCGACCCGATGCACGGCAACACCATCAAGGCCAGCAGCGGCTACAAGACCCGCGACTTTGCGCAGATCCTCGGCGAGGTCAAGGAGTTCTTCCAGGTGCACCAGGCCGAGGGCACGTATGCCGGCGGGATTCATATCGAGATGACCGGGCAGAACGTCACCGAGTGCATCGGCGGCGCACGGCCGATCACCGAAGATGGCTTGTCGGACCGCTACCACACCCACTGCGACCCACGGATGAATGCCGATCAGTCGCTGGAGTTGGCGTTCCTGATTGCCGAGACCTTGAAGCAGGTCAAACGCTAGCAGACGTTTGGAAAATAGGGCTTGTTGTGGCAAGCCCGCTCGCCACGAAAGTACCTTCCTCCTACACGTGCAGCATGGCAAACCGCAGCCGGTCGGCACTCGGCCGCTGGCAATTGAGCTGGACCTGTTCCAGCCCCAGCCAGTCGGCCATTTGCCGCAGGTTCAGGGCCAGCGCCTGCATTCCCTCATCATCCAGCCCCGGCTCCTCTTCGTGCACCCCATGCACGGCCAGGCGCCCGTTGGCGCGTTCGGCCCGCAGGTCGATACGTGCAGCGATCCGCTCGTTGTGCAAAAACGGCAGCACGTAGTAGCCGTACACCCGTTTGTGTTGCGGGGTGTAGATCTCCAGGCGGTAGCGGAAATCGAACAGGCGCTCGGTGCGGCTGCGCTCCCAGACCAGCGAGTCGAAGGGCGACAGCAGTGCGCTGGCCGACACCTTGCGTGGCACTTTTGGCCCGGGCAGGCAGTATGCTGCCTGCTTCCAGCCTTGCACCTGGCACACCTGCAATTGCCCGTCCTCGACCAATTCCGCCAGGCGACTGCGACTGTCGACGGGGTCAAGGCGGAAGTAGTCGCGCAGGTCTTTTTCGGTGCCTACACCCAAGGCGGTGGCGCTGTGCAGCAACAGGCCACGCTGGGCCTCGGCCTCGGTCAATGGCGTCTGCTGGAGGATGTCAGCCGGGATGACGCGCTCGGGCAAGTCATACAGCCGCTCGAAACCACGCCTGCCGGCAACGGTCACCAGGCCGGCGGCGAACAGCCACTCAAGCGCGTGCTTTTCATCGCTCCAGTCCCACCAGGGTCCGGCTCGCTCTTCGCGGGTCGACAAACTGCCCGCGCCCAGCGCGCCCTGCTGTTCGACAGTCTGCAAAACGCGCTGGATCGTGGCCTGTTGCTCACGACCGAAGCGCGCCATCTGCGAATAGATGCCCCGTCCCTGCTGCGCCCGCTCCATACGCCAACGCATCAAGGGATACAACGCCATCGGCAGCAACGAGGCCTCGTGCCCCCAATACTCAAACAGCGAACGCCGCCGGCCCTGGCTCCAGGCCGCCTGTTCAAGCATCAACGGCGAGTAACCGCCCAAGCGGGAAAACAGCGGCAAGTAATGAGAGCGCACCAGCGCATTGACCGAGTCAATCTGCAACACGCCCAAGCGCTCGATCACGCGGTTGATGTGCGCAGCTTTTATCAGTACGGGCGCCTGGCGCCCGGAAAATCCCTGGGCCGCCAGCGCCATGCGCCGAGCTTGCTTGAGGGAAAAAGACAGGTCGGCGGCCATGAGGTTCTCCATGTGGGCTCGCCAACCACCCTACTGCATCCGGGGTCATTTTCGCAGCGGGTCTTGCCAGAAATGCAGATGGAGATCCTGCTCAACGTCGCCGCGATTGAGCCCGATGTCCTTGAGCGCATCATCGCTCAAGCTGGCCAGGACCTGGCGTTCCCCATGCAGCGCCTGCCAACGGGCAATCCTGTGAAACAGCCCGGAAAACGGACGTTTTGCCATCAACACAAAGCCTCTTTGACCTTTCATCTTCTCGCCCTCCAATGGGGATGACGCGAGTGTGTGCCTGGCCTTAAGATCAATCCAACGAATGTTTCTTATGCAATACATCTCGGAGATTGATCAATTGTCCGGCTACCCGAGCATCGACACTGAGGTACTGCGCACTTTCGTCGCCATCGCCGACCAAGGCGGTTTCACCCGCGCCGGTGAACGGGTCAACCGCACCCAATCGGCGGTGAGCATGCAGATGAAGCGCCTGGAGGAAGACGTGCTGCAGCGCAAACTGTTCGAGCGCGATGGCCGGCAAGTGCGGCTTACCCCCGAGGGCCAAGTGCTGCTGGGCTATGCGCGGCGCATCCTGAAATTGCACAGCGAAGTGTTCAACACCCTGCGCGAGCCGCATATGGTGGGGCTGGTACGCATCGGTACACCGGATGACTACGTGATGCGCTTCCTGCCGGGGATTCTCCAGCGGTTTTCCAAGGCATACCCGCTGATCCAGATTGAGATGCACTGCGAGGCGTCCACGGTGCTGATGCAGCGCCGGGACCTGGCCCTGACCGTGATCAGCCGAGAGCCCGGGAATGATGTCGGGGAACTGTTGCGTTCCGAACGCATGGTATGGGCCGCAGCACCGTGCTTTTGCGTAGACGAGCACGACGCCCTGCCCCTGGCGATTTCCGGTGCTGACTGCCTTTACACCCAATGGGCCCTGGGGGCACTGGATTCGGTCGAGCGCAGTTATCGCCTCGCCTATCACAGCACCAATGGGGCGGCGATCCAGGCAGTCGTCAGCGCGGGCTTGGCGGCCATGGTCAGCATGGAAAGCCTGGTGACTGCAGACCTGCGCATACTCGGCAGCGAGGAAGGGCTACCGCCCTTGCCGTCAATGAACCTGCGTTTGCTGCGTAACCCCCTGATGGCCTCACCGATCACCGATTGCCTGGCGGAGTACATCCTCGAAGGCTTCAGACTTTAAAGGTCAGCATTACCGCACACAGCACCAGGAAGCCGCAGAACAGGCCGCGCAACAGCCTTTCCGGCAGGGCGTGGGCGACTTTCACGCCCCAACTGATACTGAGCAGGCCACCGACAGCCAGGGGGATGCCGATCAGCCAGTCCACTTCGTGGTGCCAGGCATAGGTGACCAGGGTCACCCCGGTACTGGGCAGGGCCAAGGCCAGGGACAAGCCCTGGGCGACCACCTGGGTGGTGCCGAACACACTGGTCAGTACCGGCGTGGCCACCACCGCGCCGCCCACCCCAAACAAACCGCCCATGGAACCGGACGCCGCGCCCAACACGCCAAGCCAGGGCCAGGAATAACGCATGTGTGCCGTCGGCGGTGCATTGCGCGTGAACATGCGCAGCAGGTTGTAAGCCGAAAGCGTCAGCAGGAACACGATAAAGCCGATGCGCATGGCGCCTGCATCCAGCCCCACAGCCCAGATCGAGCCGAGCCAGGCAAAGCTGAAGCCCATGATGCCCAACGGCAGGGCGTGGCGCAGTTCGATGCGATTGCGCTGGTGGTAACGCCACAGGGCCAGCATCACGTTCGGCACCACCATCACCAGCGCCGTGCCTTGGGCAAGTTGTTGGTCCAGGCCGAACCATACGCCGAGGACCGGGATCGCAATCAGCCCACCGCCAATACCAAACAGGCCACCGACCGTGCCGAGGGCCACGCCCAATACCAGATACACCGCTAAATCCAACACCGCTCGCTACTCCACATTCCCAGGCCCTGCATGCTACGCAGTCGACCCTGGCGCGGAAACGCACAGCAACGCACAATGGCTGTGCCAATCTCGCATAAGCGCGCATCGATGAATCCCAACACGCTGACCGATCAACTGAGCCTGTTTCTCGATGTACTGGAAACCGGCAGCTTTTCTGCCGCAGCCCGTCGCCATCCGCTGACCCCTTCGGCGGTGGCGCGGCGCATCGACAGCCTGGAAAGCTCCGTGGGCAGCCGCCTGTTCCAGCGCAGCACTCACGCGGTGGTGCCAACCCCGGCGGGCCTGGCCTTCGCCGAGCGGGCACGACGGATTGTCAGCGAGCTGCAACTGGCGCGGGCGGAAGCGGTCTCCTTGAGCCATGCGCCCGAGGGCTTGATCCGCGTGGACGCACCGGCAGCGTTTGGGCGACGGCATCTGGCGCCCGTGATCGCCGACTTCCTGAATGTGTACCCGGGCTTGGATGTGCACCTGCATCTGATCGACAGCTTTGTCGATATGCAGGGCGCGCACTTGGGCAAGGTCGACCTGGTGCTGCGCGCCGGGCATATCGTCGATACCCGGCTGATCGCCACGCCCCTGGCCAGTATCGTGCGCATCGCCTGCGCCAGTCCGGCCTACCTGAAAAGCCGTGGCACCCCGGCCCACCCTCGCGAATTGAGCGAGCATGACGGCCTGGACTGGGACGGCCTGGCGCCGATGTTCGCGTGGCGCTTCGAGTTGGACGGGCGACGTGCAACGTATCGCCCGCGGCGCATCCGCATGAGCGCCAACAACGCTGAAGCGCTGTTATCGGGCGCTCTCGCCGGGCTGGGGATCGCCCACCTCCCCACCTGGCTGGCCAGTGAGTACCTGGTGCGCGGCGAGTTACTGCCGCTGTTTTGCCAAGACGGCCTACCCACCCCGGAGACCACCGGGATCTATGCACTGCGCCTGGAACAGCAGCCCAATGCGCGCAGCCGGTTGCTGCTGGAATACCTCAAGTCCCGATTCAGCCCCGTGCCGCCTTGGGATCTGGCACTGCAGAACGGACTGGTCTGACCACCCGCACAGAATTATCTGGCGCATTAAAGATTTGCCCGCTAGATTCCAGGCAGACACGCTTTTTTGAGGCACCACCATGAGCAAAAATCCCGCCCCGTGCGAATCCCTGTTGCTGGACAACCAACTGTGTTTCGCCCTGCACTCCACGTCGCTGCTGATGACCAAGGTCTACAAACCGCTCCTGCAAGCCCTCGGCCTGACCTACCCGCAGTATCTGGCCATGATGGTGCTGTGGGAAGAAGATGGTTTGACCGTCGGAGAAATCAGCAGCCGCCTGCTGACCGACCCGGGCTCCCTGACGCCCCTGCTCAAGCGCCTGGAAGCCGAAGGCCTGCTCAGCCGCACCCGCAGCCGTGAAGATGAGCGCGTGGTGGTGGTGGAACTGACCGGCGCCGGGCGTGCCTTGCAGGAAAAGGCCATGGGCATTCCACAGTGCATTCTCGGCGCCAGCGGTTTGGAGCTGGACCAATTGCGCAAGCTGCAGGCTGACTTGCTTGCGTTGCGGGGCAACCTGCAGAACGCGATCTGAACACGGCAAAACACTCAACCTGTGGGAGGGGGCTTGCTCCCGATGACGGTTTATCAGTCGACGAATCTTTTGACTGAAACACCGCTATCGGGAGCAAGCCTCCTCCCACACTGGTTTGCAGCGACTGAAAAAATATTTATACATTTATCTTGCGCGCTAAACATTAGCGCTATACATTTGCCTCACCAACTAATTAGCGCGCAAAACTTTAGCGCTAAAAACCAAGAGGACGACACCATGCAAACGCTCTATACCGCAGTAGCCACCGCCACCGGCGGCCGTGATGGTCGCGCTGTTTCCAGCGACAATATCCTCGACGTCAAACTCTCCACTCCCAAGGAGTTGGGCGGCGCCGGCGGCCAGGCCACCAATCCGGAACAACTGTTTGCCGCCGGTTACTCGGCCTGCTTTATCGGCGCCCTGAAATTCGTCGCCAGCCAGACCAAACGCAAAATCCCGGATGATGCCTCGATCACTGCCCACGTCGGCATCGGCCAGATCCCTGGCGGTTTCGGCCTGGATATCGACCTGCACGTCAGCCTGCCAGGCCTGGCCGAGGACGATGCGCAAAGCCTGGTCGACGCCGCGCACCAAGTCTGCCCGTACTCCAACGCCACCCGTGGCAACGTCGATGTGCGCCTGCACGTAACCGTCTAACCACTGCCGCTGTCACTGGAGAAGAACATGAACACATTTGCCAACGTGCTGACCGGCAGCCTGCTCGCCCTGTCCGTCACTCACGCGTTTGCCGCCAATGGCGACGTTGAACACAGTACCCAGGCCTTCCTGGATGCGTTGAACGCCGGCACCGGCAAACCGATGGAACAACTGACACCCACGCAAGCCCGTGCCGTGCTGACGGGCGCCCAGGCCGGTGTGAAGTTGACCCTGCCCAAGGCGGACGTGAGCCAGAAGACCATTCAGGTCGATGGCCAGCCGCTGGACCTGACCATCGTGCGGCCAGCCGGGGTCAAGGGCACATTGCCGGTGTTCATGTTCTTCCACGGTGGCGGCTGGGTGTTGGGGGATTACCCGACCCACGAGCGCCTGGTGCGCGATCTGGTGGCGGGTTCGGGGGCCGTGGCGGTCTTCGTCAACTACACGCCTTCACCGGAAGCCCGCTATCCGGTGGCGATCAACCAGGCCTACGGCGCAACCAAGTGGGTCGCCGAGCATGGCAAGGACATCAACGTCGACGGCAAACGCCTGGCGGTCGCGGGCAATAGTGTCGGCGGCAATATGGCAGCCGTCGTCAGCCTGATGGCCAAGGACAAGGGCACACCTGCGATCAAGTTCCAGCTGCTGTTATGGCCGGTGACCGATGCCAACTTCGAGACGGCGTCCTACAACCAGTACGCCGAAGGGCACTTCCTCACCAGGAACATGATGAAGTGGTTCTGGGACAACTACACCACCGACGCCAATCAGCGCGCCGAGATCTACGCCTCGCCGCTGCGGGCGACCGCGGATCAGCTCAAGGGCTTGCCGCCCGCGCTGATTCAGACCGCCGGTGCCGACGTGTTGCGTGACGAAGGCGAAGCCTATGCGCGCAAGCTGGACCAGGCCGGGGTTCCAGTGACCGCCGTGCGCTATAACGGCATGATCCACGACTACGGCTTGCTCAATGTGGTCAGCCAGGTACCAGCGGTGCGTTCGGCCTTGCTGCAGGCATCCGACGAGCTCAAGCAACACCTGAAGTAAAAAAGCAGCGCCCACGAAAAAGCCCGACGCTAGGTCGGGCTTTTTTCGTATCGGCGGGGCCGGAATTACTTCTTGGCGCGACCTTTGTACGAACCACCTTCGCGGGTGTCGATCTCGATCAGGTCGTCGATTTCGATGAAATCGGCTACTTGCAGTTCGGTACCGTTGCTCAGCTTGGCAGGCTTCATTACTTTGCCCGAAGTGTCACCGCGAGCGGAACCTTCGGTGTAGGCAACCTTACGCACGATAGTGGTCGGCAGCTCTACGGAAACCAGGCGCTCTTCGAAGAAAATAGCTTCGCAGACGTCTTCCATGCCTTCTTCGATGAACGGCAGAACGGCTTCGATATCTTCAGCGTTCAGCTCGTACATGGTGTAGTCGGTGGTGTCCATGAACGTGTAGGTGTCGCCGCTGATGAAGGACAGGGTCGCTTCCTTGCGGTCGAGGATCACGTCGTCCAGTTTGTCATCGGCGCTGTAGACGATCTCGGTCTTGTAACCGGTCAGCAGGTTCTTCAGCTTGGTCTTCATGATTGCGCTGTTACGACCAGACTTGGTGAACTCAGCTTTCTGAACCAGCCAAGGGTCGTTTTCGAGACGGATCACTGTACCGGGTTTCAGTTCTTTACCAGTTTTCATTGCGTATATCCGAAATTTGGATGGGATTACAAAAATCAAGGTCGCGTATCATATCCAACTTTCATAAAACTGTACCAGCGCCGTCGCAAGATCGGCCTGCAAGCCTTGTTCCAGACACCACGTCTGCGCGTGCTGGCTTAACTCAGGCCAGTGCGCCAGCAGCATTTTCCACGCTTGTGCCATATCGCCATCAGTGTTCCAGGCTTGCCAGAGCTCGACCAGGGCAGCCTTTGCGGCCGGTGACAGGGCGGCGGTGTACAGGTCCAGGAAGGCGTCGAGCTTGTCCAGGTGGATGTCTTCGTCCTGGCGATAGATGTGCCACAGCAGCGGCCGCCCGGCCCATTGGGCGCGCACGAACGAGTCTTCGCCTCGCACGGCGTTGAAGTCACAACACCACAGCAGGCGGTCATATTGCTCCTGGCGCACAAACGGCAGCACCTGCACGGTCAGGGCGTTGCGTTGATGGACGTCCCCCACCGCCAGGCCTTCGACACCGAGCCAATGCTGTACATCACCGAGGATGCGCCCTTCCGGCACCAAGAGATGAGTGGTGTGCCCGTCGGTCGAAAGTGCATCCAGCCAACTGGCCAGCCCGGCGTTTTCGTAGGCGAACAACGAGATCAGCCGCGCACCCGGTGCCGGAAACACACCCAAGTCTTGCAGGAATTGCCGCTGTGCAGCGGCATCCTGCTGAAACGCCTGACGCTGTTCCAGCAACCCGGCCTCGCGTAACAACCCGCCCGTACCGGGTCGGAACCCTGGGAAAAAGAAGTACTTCTGCACGCCCTTGAACTTCACCGACGGCAACCGATGGCACCCCACTACCCAGTCTTCGGCACTGAGGTAATCCAGGTTCATCCACAACGGCGTGCGTTCACGCGCGGCCATGGCTTCCATGTAGTCAGGCGGCAACTGGCAGGCGAAGGCGGCGATCACCACATCGGCTGCCGGTGCGCTCGACCACACGGCCGGCCAATGGCGCACATCGACACCCTCTTGCCATTGCTGGTCCAGGCGCACATCAATCTCGGGGCACATACGCTCGAAGGCGCGCAGGTCGTCGACCCACAAGCGCACCTCGCAGCCCTGCTCCGCCACCAATTGCCGGGCCAGGCGCCAGGTCACGCCGATGTCGCCATAGTTATCGACGACGCTGCAAAAAATATCCCAGCGGGCTTTCATTCCGCGCTCCAACGCTCAAAGGCTCGATTGTCCGCATAAATGCGCCAATGCAGAAGGCTTGATCGCGATTATTCTGCACAGTGGCTGTGCGACAATCGCCGCCATGCCGTTAATGCCTGCCAGGAGGCCATCATGTCCGATCGCTCGTTGTCGCTGCCCAAGCTCACGCTCGCCATTGCCCTGGGGGTGTGGCTGGGATTTATCGCCATTGCGCTGACCAGTTGGCTGGCGTCGCGCTACCTGTTCCCGCAAAGCCTGGCGCCTGTAGCCCAGGCCGTTGAGCAACTGGGTAAACCCGCACCGGTTGCGCCGGAGCCGCCGAACCGTATGTTCGAGCAATATCAACAGAACCTGCAGAAGCATGAACAACAGCAGGCCCTGGACCAGGCCCGCAATAACGCACGCAACCTGTCCAACCCAAAATGCCAGTTCTGGCTGCAGCAGGACCAGAACGCACCGAATGAAAAGACCCGGGCCAATGTCCTGCAATTCTGCGATTGATGACCATGAATAAACACGCCGTTCACCAGCTGATCCTGGAAAAACTCACCGTCGACCTCGACATCGCCCAGCGCGCCGCGCAGACCGCCTACGAAACCGCGACCCACGAAGAAAATATCGCCGAAAACAAATACGACACCCTCGGGCTGGAGGCGTCTTACCTGGCAGCCGGGCAAGCCAGGCGCGTCGAGGAAATCAAGCAGGCGCTGGCGCTATGCCAGAACCTGCCACTGCGTGCGTACGATGATCAACGTGGCATAGAAGTCGGCACATTGCTGGGCCTGGAAGACGAGAACGGCCGCCAGCAGTGGCTGTTCCTGGCACCGGATGCGGCGGGTTTGAAGGTGGACGTGGTCGGGCAACCGGTGACCGTCATCACCCCGCGTTCACCCTTGGGCAAAAGCCTGCTGGGCAAGTTCGAAGGTGATGAGGTGGAGATTCTGGTGGCAGGCGCCCGGCAACACTTTACGGTTACCGAGGCCAAGTAACCCCCCTTAATGGACGGGCAATTCCACGCCGTCGAACAGCTCTTCCAGTTCCTGCTTGTTGTGGCACTGGATTGCCTTGGCCATGACTTCGCGGGTCAGGTGCGGGGCGAACTTCTCGATGAAGTCGCACATGAAGCCCCGCAGGAAGGTGCCACGGCGGAAGCCGATCTTGGTCACACTGGACTCGAACAGCTCGCTGGCATCCAGCACCACCAGGTCTTTATCGAGGTTGGTATCGACGGCCATCTTGGCGACGATGCCCACGCCCAGGCCCAGGCGCACATAGGTCTTGATGACGTCGGCGTCGGCGGCGGTGAACACCACTTTCGGCGTCAGGCCACGATGGCTGAAGGCTTCGTCGAGCTTGGAGCGGCCGGTGAAACCGAAGACGTAGGTGACGATCGGGTATTCGGCCAGGGCTTCCAGGGTCAGCTTCGGCAACTTGGCCAATGGGTGGCCCTGGGGCACGACGACGCAACGGTTCCAGCGGTAGCACGGCATCATCACCAGGTCACCGAACAGCTCCAGGGCTTCGGTGGCGATGGCGAAATCGACGGTGCCGTCGGCGGCCATCTCGGCGATCTGCATCGGCGAGCCTTGATGCATGTGCAGCGCCACGTCCGGGTATTGCTTGATGAAATCGCGGATCACCGGCGGCAATGCGTAACGCGCCTGGGTGTGGGTCGTGGCAATCGACAAGGTGCCTTTCTTCTCGTTGGAGAATTCCTGGGCGATCTGCTTGATGCTCTCGACTTTGCGCAGGATCTCGCCGGCGGTGGTGATGATGCGTTCACCGGCCGGGGTGACACGGGTGAGGTGCTTGCCGCTGCGCGCGAACACTTCGACGCCCAGCTCGTCTTCGAGCAGGCGGATCTGCTTGCTGATACCGGGTTGGGAGGTGTAAAGGCTTTGAGCGGTAGCGGAAACGTTGAGGTCGTGGTGCGCCACTTCCCAGATGTAGCGCAGTTGTTGAAGCTTCATATGTGTCCCTCAAAGCAGATAGACGCCACGGGTATCAGCGACGGTATATAACTATATTAAAGGTTTGACGGATAAATCTAGAACTTTTTATCGTTTTTTACCCATCACACGTCATCACTGCGTCGACGCTGTAACGCAGGCACCAGGTAAACCGGCACGCTAGACAACTGCAGCACCCGTGCGGCGGTGCGCCCAAGCGGTGTGGCGGCCGCCGTGGCATGGCTGTGGCTGCCGACGATCAACAGGTCGACGGACAATTTGCGCAACTGCTCGAGTATCACTTCGCAGGGGTCGCCCTGAATCACCCGTACCGAGCGAATCAGTTCCAGGTCCTGGCCCTCGTCCCCCAATTCTTCGCGAAAACTGTCCAGCACCCGCTGCTCGATGGTCGCCATGACAGTGCTCAGCCCCTGGCTCTGCCATTCACTCAAGGCCTTCTCATCAAGGTAGCTCTGCAACACCGATTCGGCGAACAACCCGATGGGCTCGACCACATGAATCACATCCAGGTCAGCCTTGAACGTTCGTGCCAGCGCCAGTGCATGTTGCATCACATACGGCGCATACAGACCGAGGTCTGTGGCGTACAGCATCGAACGAATCATAAAACCTCCCGGACGGCCAGGATGGAGGAGATTGAATGAGCTTAGCAGCGCGCCTAGGTCTCGGCCTGAATCCTCACCTCGTTACTGATGCCATGGGGCACATGCCCGGTGGCCACCACCTCCCTGGCTTTCTCGCAGTGACCGGCCTGGTCATCGAAAAACACATCCGCGGCAAACGCCTCCAGGAAGGCGGACTTTTCCAGGCCGCCGAGAAACAGTGACTCATCCAGGCGGATGTCCCACTCACGCAAGGTCCGGATCACCCGCTCGTGGGAAGGCGCCGAACGGGCGGTGACCAAGGCTGTGCGGATCGGGCAGGCCTCGTCTGGAAACTCACGCTGCAACAAGTTGAGTGCCGCCAGGAAGCCCTTGAACGGGCCACCGTGCAAAGGCTGGCGTGCCGACTCGCGCTCGCTGGCCTGGAACGCCTCCAGCCCACCGGCCTGGTACACGCGCTCCGACTCATCGGAGAACAGCACCGCGTCACCGTCGAAGGCGATCCGCAGCTCTTCGCTGGACGCCCGGCGCGGACCGCCCGACAGAATCGTCGCGGCGGCAAAGCCGGCATCGAGGGCGCTGCGTACATCTTCAGCATGGGTGGACAGAAACAGGTGACAGCCAAACGCTGCCAAATAAGGATAAGGACTACGCCCACCGACAAAGGCTGCGCGGGAAATATCCAGGCCGTAATGCTGGATGGAATTGAACACGCGCAAGCCGGTGTCGGCACTGTTGCGCGACACCAGCACCACCTCGACCCGAGCACGGCCCAGGCTGGCATTGAGGCTCAGCAGCTTCTTGACCAGCGGAAAGGCGTCACCGGGCTCGAGGATCTCTTCCTCGTGTTCGATCTGGTATTTACGGTAGGCCTCCACCCCTTGGGCAAGGTAGACCTTGTGGCTGTCGCTCAGGTCGAACAGGGCCCGCGAGGAAATCGCCAGCACCAGTTTGTCGCCCAATCCCTTTGCCATGGTACGTCCCCCGAATCAGCGGTTATGCCGATCAATAAAGCTCAAGGCCTGGTACAGCGCCTGCATTCGTGGCAATTCGCAACCTGCGGCCTTGGCGGCAGCGAGCGGTCGCCCATAGATCGCCGCCAGTTCCAGCGGGCGTTTATGTATATGGTCGTGGTACATGCTGGGCAGGTAATCGTCCATGGTTTCCGTCATGGCGAACATCTGCTCGGCGTAACTGTCGGGGATTTCATGACCGCAGGCATGGGCGCCCTGCACCACTTCGGCCATCAGCGCCTGGATCAGCTCGCGGCTGGATTCGTCCGCCATCATTGCCGTGGTACCCGTTCCCAACAGTACGGAGAGGCCATTGTAAGGCACGTTCCACACCAGCTTGTGCCAGCGGGCCTGATGCACATTGGCCATGGTCTGGGACTCGATGCCGGCCTTATGAAACAACGCGGCACCGGCTTCGACAATAGCCTTCTGACGGGCCTCATCGTTGGCGGCCGTGCCGCTGTGGTAGCCCAGGTTGACCCGGCCCAACGCCTGATGCTCGACGACGCCAGGCGCGGAGCGGTGTACGCCGATGTAGCACAGCCCGCCCAGTAGATGCAGGGATGGCGGCAGGTGTTCACGCAGACTGTCTTCGACATCCAGGCCGTTTTGCAGCAACACCACCTTGGCGTCCGGCGCCGCGACCTGGGCGAGGGTCGGGGCCAGCTCGACATTGCCGGTGGACTTGGTGCCCACCAGCAACCAATCGCACGGCGGCATGTCGGCGGCATGGGCGTAGGCCTGCACCGGGCGCAGTTGCAGGTTGCCATGCACACGGCTATTGACGCGCAGGCCGTGCTCGCTGACCGCCGCGTATTCGCTGCGCAGCAGGAAGTGCACGTCGAAGCCCGCGCGTGCCAGCATCACGCCATAGAAGCCACCGATGGCGCCGGTGCCGATAATGCCGATACGTGGCGACTGTACTGTCATGGCAGTTCCTCCGGAGTGCGGCTAAGTGCTTGGTCAATGGTTTCGGTCAGGTCAGAAAGCGTAAGACGTGTCTGTATTTGCCCGAGGAACTGACCCTCGCACACCACGAACAACGCCGGCAAATGAAAGATCTGGTAGCGTTCGACCGCACCGCCATTGTGCCCGGCATCCACCCAGCACACGCGGTCCACCGGCAAACGCCAGCCCGGCAACTGCTGGCGTGCCCAACGGCAGCTGGAACACCCCACGCTGGTGAACACCACCAGCGAAATACCTGGCAATCCCAGCAATTGCTGGTCAATATCCAGGTCGGTCAATTCCAGTTCCTTCACTATACTGCTGCCACCGCCGTCAACTGGACGGTGCTCGGAGTCCGTGTACATGGGTCGTTTTTTACCTCACCCTGATGATGTCGCTGTCGAGTTAATCCAACGCCCCTCTCCCGCCATCCCCCGCCAACGCCTGCACACTATCGGACTGGGCGGCGTTGCCTGCAATTGGCCCCGCCCATGGCGCCAGGGCACGGCCGTTGACCTGCACATTCCCTCCCTGGGCGCCACGGCCCGCTATCCGGGGTATGTGGCGTGGTGTCGCAAGGTGGAAAACGGCTACCGCGTGGGCATTTCGTTTACCGATGAACATGCGTTGTTCGGTGCGCGAATGGGTGAACAAGCATGCCGGATAGAGCGCTACTGCCGCCAGCACGAAGATGCCGAGCCCACCCCGCAGCAACTCGAAGCCCTGGCCCGTGAGTGGGTGGCGCGCCATGCCGGCGAGTTCGCCCACGAGACGTTTGTGCGACCAGCGCTGGATTAAAGCGGGCTTTGCCCATTGTCGCGGGCCCGTGTTACGCGCTAAGGTTCCTCCCCCCTGCATTCAAATCATGCTGTGCCCGCCGCACGGGGATGGCTGGCGGCCGGCACCCGTGACCCTGGCGAGTAACACGATGGCTGATTTACCGATCAATGACCTAAACGTCGAATCCAACGAGACCCTGATCACACCCGATCAGCTCAAGCGCGAAATCCCTCTGAGCGACGCTGCCCTGCAGACCGTCACCAAGGGCCGCGAAGTCATCCGTGACATTCTCGATGGCACCGACCACCGCCTCTTCGTCGTGATCGGGCCTTGCTCGATCCACGACCTCAAGGCTGCCCACGAATACGCCGAGCGCCTCAAAGTGCTGGCGGCGGAAGTGTCCGACACCTTGTACCTGGTGATGCGCGTGTATTTCGAGAAGCCGCGTACCACCGTGGGCTGGAAAGGCTTGATCAACGACCCGTACCTGGACGACTCGTTCAAGATCCAGGACGGTTTGCACATCGGTCGCAAATTGCTGCTGGACCTGGCCGAAATGGGCCTGCCCACCGCCACCGAAGCCCTCGACCCGATCTCCCCGCAGTACCTGCAGGACCTGATCAGCTGGTCGGCCATCGGCGCGCGCACCACCGAGTCGCAGACCCACCGCGAAATGGCATCCGGCCTGTCTTCGGCCGTAGGCTTCAAGAACGGCACCGACGGCGGCCTGACCGTGGCGATCAACGCGCTGCAATCGGTCTCCAGCCCTCACCGTTTCCTGGGTATCAACCAGGAAGGCGGCGTCTCCATCGTCACCACCAAGGGCAATGCCTACGGTCACGTGGTGTTGCGCGGCGGCAATGGCAAGCCCAACTATGACTCGGTCAGCGTGGCGCTCTGCGAGCAGGCGCTGAACAAGGCCAGGATCAAGCCGAACATCATGGTCGACTGCAGCCACGCCAACTCCAACAAGGACCCGGCGCTGCAGCCGCTGGTGATGGAAAACGTCGCCAACCAGATCCTCGAAGGCAACCAGTCGATTATCGGCCTGATGGTCGAGAGCCACCTGAACTGGGGCTGCCAGGCGATTCCAAAGGACCTGGCCGACTTGCAGTACGGCGTATCGATCACCGATGCCTGCATCGACTGGTCCGCCACCGAGAACACCCTGCGCAGCATGCACGCCAAGCTCAAGGACGTATTGCCGAAACGCAAACGCAGCTGAACCTGTATCTGAAGGGTGCGCACACAAAAACGCCGGGCTGAGCCCGGCGTTTTTCATGCTGCATTTTATGTTGTGCGTTATAGCTTCGCGGCATGGCGCTGGTGGCGCTCCATGTAGCGTTCGACATAGGAACACGACGGGATCACCGTGTAGCCTTGCTCTTCGGCAAACTTCAACGCTTCCTCGGTCAACGCGGCAGCAATGCCACGGCCGCGCAGTGCGTTGGGCACGAAGGTCCGATAGATGTCCAGGGTCTGCTTCCCGAGGTCCATATAGGTCAGATAGGCACGATGACCGTCCACATTGGTCTCGAACTGATGACCAGCCTGGTCATGGTGGATGGACAACGCCTCGCTCATCACTACTCCTCGCGGGTCTTGGATTCTGACCCCTACCTTACCGATGTTTTTCCGGCGAAGGAACATCTACGCCACCCCGTGCCGGTTTCGACAACGAGAAAACCTTGAGCGCTCACAACCAGCACGTAGGGAATAGTAGGCAGCAATCCTGTAATTGCTCAAGGCGTGCCCGTCATCCCTGCCGCTGGTGGATATAGAAAGGGCCTCGATCAACCGGTGACCGAAAGCCTGAACATTGCCGGCAGTTGAACCTTGAGACGAACAGGCGCTCTTAAAGTCACCTCTACATGCGTAAAAGATGCTCGGGCAAGCATCCTCAAGCCTAACCAAAGTGTCGGCGTGGATATATAAATTTTCATCTGGTTGCCAGGCCCGGCACATGCGGGCTGGCCCTTTCAGCCTGGATCCAATTTTCATCCGAATGAAAAAAACTGGACAGTTTTTATACAAACCTCAAAAAGGTTAGCCAAAATAGATTCGGTACAAGAATTTTTTTTGCTTCTTGCGCTACGTCAGTTTACTTACTACAAGTAATGGGTAGTATGTACGCCGGCTATTAGCTCACTCTGAGAAAGTAGCCATTTAATAGAAAGTCCTTGAAGGGGAACACGATGAACAACGTTCTGAAATTCTCTGCTCTGGCTCTGGCCGCAGTTCTGGCTACCGGTTGCAGCAGCGTCTCCAAAGAAACCGAAGCTCGTCTGACTGCAACTGAAGACGCAGCAGCTCGCTCCCAGGCCCGTGCAGACGAAGCCTACCGTAAAGCTGATGAAGCTCTGGCTGCTGCTCAAAAAGCACAACAGACTGCTGACGAAGCTAACGAGCGCGCTCTGCGTATGCTTGAAAAAGCTAGCCGCAAGTAATAATCCCTCGGGATTGTTATCAAGCCGATCCATTCTTGGATCGGCTTTTTATTGCCTGCGATTCGGACCAGAACCCCGCGCAATAAAAAGCCCGCCGCAGCGCAAGGCCGTGGCGGGCTCAGCAGCGGACCGGACGCTTATTGCTGCAGGTCGATCGGCGCGCTGGAAGCTATCGGTGCAGCACCTGGCACACCGATCTCGGTGGGCAGGCCATCTTCGGCCGCGACCACATCACGCACCTGATCCCAGTTCACCCGCAGGTTATTGGCCAGGTCTTCACGCTTGAGCAAGGCGTTGATCACTGCCGTGTGCTTGTCGACCACCGACGGCGTGCCATCGTCGTTCAAGGGCGTATGCGCCTCGAGGTAGACCTTGCCGCCGCTGCTGCCGAACTTGTAGGCATCGTTGATGATGCGCACCGACGTCCCCACCGGGACCATGCCGGCCATTTCCAGCACGTTGTTGTTGAACATGCGGAAGCAGCCGTGGCTGGTACGGGTGCCGATGCCGAACTTCATGTTGGAACCGTGGATGAGGTAACCCGGCGTTCCCAGGGTGAACTTGAACGGCCCCAGGGGGTTGTCCGGGCCGGCCGGCACCACATTGGGCAACGGGTCGCCGTTGGCGGCGTGCTCGGCCTTGATCGAGGCCGGCGGCGTCCAGGTCGGGTTCGGCGTCTTGGCGATGATGCTGGTGTGCGCAATGGGCGAGCCCCAGCCTTCACGGCCAATCCCAAGCGGGAAGGTGTAGACCACGTCCTGCCCCTTGGGGAAGTAGTAGAGCCGGTATTCCGCCAGGTTGATCACGATGCCCTCACGGGGGCCCGGCGGCAGGATGAAGCGCGTCGGCAGGACGATCTCGGTCCCCGCCCCCGGCAACCAGGCATCGACGCCCGGATTGGCCGCGACCATTTCCGAATAGCCCAGGTCGTAGGTGGTACCCAGGTCGGCAAAGGTGTCTTCGTACTTGGCCTTGATCACCTGGACCTGCCCGACGATGTCTTCGCCGGGTGGTGGCAGGGGCAACTGCAAGGCGGCGGCAGGACCGGCCGCACACAAGGCAGCAAGAGACAGGCAGCAGGTGACGACGGAAAGGCGCGACAACATCCGGAAAATCCTTCGCAGAACGACGGGTAGGTAAAAATCGATTGTATACGTGAAGCGGACTTCTAGCTGCCCCCTACAACTCGAAACGCAACTCGGGCCAGATTGGCGGCGTGCCACGCTTCTGCGACTCCAGGATCGCCCGGCACAAAGGGCACAGGCGCTGGTCCTGGAAAATCGAACGGTCGACCAGGGACCAACGCGGCTGCGCCGGCAATAACGTACCGCACAGGGTGCGGTCGATGGAGCCGCCCAGTTCCAATTGACGCGTCACCAGATGCACCCGCACTTCCTGGCAGGCGAACAGATCCAGCTGCTCGTCCGGCTCGATCAGTTGGTAGTTAAACAGGGACCAGGCAGGACGCGACATCGGGGGCTCCAGATCGGGGGGGCGCCACCTTAGCCGAAAGCCTGCCGGTAGAAAAGCGTCATAGCAGCGGTTTTAGCGTCGGCCAGACATTTTCCAGCAATTTGCCCTGGGCGCCGACAGCCGGGTGCAGTCCATCAGCCTGCATCAACGCCGGGTTGCCACCGATACCCTCCAGGAAAAATGGCACCAACGGCACCTTTTTGGCCGTTGCGACGTCATTGAATACCTTGGCGAATGCATCGACATAGCGCTTCCCGTAATTGGGCGGAATCTGCATGCCCAGCAACAGTACCTTCGCACCGCTGGCCTGGGACTGCTCGATCATCGACGCAAGATTTTGTTGCAATTGCGCCGGCGGCTGCCCGCGCAAGCCGTCGTTACCACCCAATTCGATTACCACCACGTCCGGCTTATGCGCTGCGAGCGCCGCCGGCAGGCGCGCGAGGCCTCCGGCACTGGTGTCGCCGCTGATGGAGGCATTGACCACTTTATCGTCGAAACCTTCCTTCTTGAGCCGTTGCTGCAGCAATGCGACCCACCCTTTGCTGGTATCCAGGCCGAAACCGGCACTGATACTATCGCCAACGATCAGGACTGTACCCGCCGCTGCGTTCTGGGCCATGCACATCAAGGCCAGGCCAGCACTCAAAAACCACATTCGCATCGGATTCTCCATGGGCGCAAGCATTCTCACCGCGCGGAACCTCAGCAAAGTGGTTCCCAGCGCGGAAGGTGAACTGACTATCCTGCACGAACTGAGCCTGGAACTGAACAAGGGCGATAGCCTGGCTATCGTCGGCAGCTCCGGCTCCGGTAAATCCACCCTCCTCGGCCTGCTCGCCGGCCTCGACCTGCCCAGCAGCGGTGAAGTCACCCTCGCCGGCCAGGCGCTCAGCACCCTCGACGAAGACCAGCGCGCACGCATCCGTGCCGAACACGTAGGCTTTGTGTTCCAGTCGTTTCAACTGCTCGACAGCCTCAATGCGCTGGAGAACGTCATGCTGCCGCTGGAGCTGGATGGCCGCAAGGACGCCCGCGAACGCGCCAGACACCTGCTGGAGCGCGTGGGCCTCGGCCAGCGCCTGACCCATTCCCCACGCCAGCTTTCCGGGGGCGAACAGCAACGGGTGGCGATTGCCCGCGCCTTTGCCGCCGAACCGGACGTGCTGTTTGCCGATGAGCCCACCGGCAACCTCGACAGCCACACCGGCGAGCGCATCAGCGACCTGCTGTTCGAGCTCAATAAAGAAAGCGGCACGACCCTGGTGCTGGTTACCCATGACGAGCGCCTGGCTCATCGTTGCCGACGCCTGATCCGCCTTGAAGCCGGCCTGATGGTCGCCCCCCTGGAGCCTTGATGGCACGTTTGCCGCTGTTGCGCCTGTTCAGTCTTGCCCTGCGCCAATTACTGCGCGATGCCCGCGCCGGCGAATTGCGTGTGTTGTTCTTCGCCCTGTTGGTGGCCGTGGCCGCCAGTACCGCCATCGGTTATTTCGGCGCCCGCCTCAACGGCGCCATGCTGTTGCGCGCCACGGAGTTCCTCGGCGCCGACCTGGTACTCGAAGGCAGCTCACCGGCCCGCCCCGAACAAATCAGATCCGGGACCGAACTGGGCCTGGATCACGCCCGTGTGGTTGAGTTTTCCAGCGTCATTGCCACCGATAATGGTATCCAGCTCTCCAGCATCAAGGCGGTCAACGAGCAGTATCCGCTACGCGGTCAACTCAAGAGCGCAGCAGCCCCCTTTGGGGACGAAACCCCGGGCGGCGGGCCGAAACCCGGTGAAGCCTGGGTCGAGTCGCGGCTGCTGACGGCACTGGACCTGAACGTCGGCGACAGTATCGATGTGGGTATGAAGACCTTGCGCCTGGCACGCGTACTGACCTACGAGCCGGATCGCGCCGGCAACTTCTATAGCCTGACGCCCAGGGTGATGATCAACCTGGCGGACCTGGACGCCACCGGCGTAGTCCAGCCAGGCAGTCGCGTCAGCTACCGCGAGTTGTGGCGTGGCCCGCAGGCCAGCACCGCGCTGCAAACCTATCGTGACCTGATCAAGCCGGGGCTCGCTGCCAACCAGCGTCTTCAGGATTCACGGGACGGCAACCAGCAGATCGGCGGCGCCCTGGGCAAAGCCGAGCGCTACCTGAACATGGCCAGCCTGGTGGCCGTGCTGTTGGCCGGCGTCGCCGTGGCCCTGTCGGCCAACCGCTTTGCCACCCGCCGTTTCGACGCCAGTGCGTTACTACGTTGCCTTGGGTTATCGCGACTCGAGGCCATGTTGCTGTTCAGCCTGCAATTGAGCGTACTGGGGTTGCTGGCGAGCCTGGCCGGCGCCCTGCTCGGTTGGCTGGCACAGTTTGGCCTGTTCTATTTCCTGCACGACCTGTTGCCGGCGGATGTTCCGCCTGGTGGACTGTTGCCGGCCATTGCCGGGATCGGCACCGGGCTGGTTGCTCTCGCGGGATTCGCGCTGCCACCGTTGGCCGCCCTCGGTCGCGTGCCGCCGCTGCGAGTGCTGAGGCGCGACCTGCTGCCTATCCCGTCCAGCACCTGGATGGTCTACGGCGCCGCGTTGTTCGCCCTGGGCCTGATCATGTGGCGCCTGAGCCTCGACCTGGTGCTGACCTTCGCCCTGCTGGGCGGCGGCGTGGTTGCCGCGCTGGTTCTGGGGGGCTTGCTTCTGCTGCTGTTGCAAAGCCTGCGACGCCTGTTGGCCCGGGCCTCCCTGCCGTGGCGCCTGGGCCTGGGCCAATTGCTGCGCCACCCGCTGGCGGCGGCGGGCCAGTCCCTGGCATTCGGCCTGATCCTGTTGTCCATGGGCTTGATCGCCCTGCTGCGTGGCGAATTGCTGGACACCTGGCAAAACCAGCTGCCCAAGGACGCCCCCAACTATTTCGCCTTGAATATCCTGCCGGCCGATAAGGACGCCTTTGGTGCCCGCCTGCTGGAAGTGCAGGCGCAATCCGCGCCGCTGTACCCGGTCGTGCCAGGTCGGTTGATCAGTATCAATGGCGAGCCGGTACAGGAAATAGTCAGCAAGGACTCCAGCGGTGACCGCGCCGTACAACGGGACTTGAGCCTGACCTGGGCCGCCGACCTGCCGCCGGGCAATACCCTGACCGAAGGCTCATGGTGGTCGCAACAACCCCCCGATGGAATGCCCGGAGTCTCGGTAGAAGCCAAGGTCGCGCAGAGCCTCAAGCTCAAGTTGAACGATCACCTGGTGTTCACCATCGCCGGGGAAAACCGTGAGGCGCGGGTTGCCAGCCTGCGAACCATCAACTGGGATAACTTCCAGCCGAACTTCTTCATGATTTTCCAACCGGGAACCTTGACGGACCTGCCGGCCACCTACCTGACCAGCTTCTACCTCGCGCCAGGGCATGATCAGCAGATCGTTGATCTGTCCCGCGCCTTCCCGGCGGTGACCATCCTGCAGGTCGAGGCGCTGCTGGAGCAGCTGCGCAGCATCCTCGCCCAAGTGACACTGGCGGTGGAGTACGTGTTGTTGTTTGTGCTGGCCGCTGGGATGGCGGTGCTGTTCTCCGGCCTGCAAGCCACCTTGGATGAGCGTATTCGCCAAGGTGCACTGCTCCGGGCACTGGGCGCGGAGCGCAAGCTGCTGGTCAAGGCGCGGCGCATCGAGTTCGGCTTGCTGGGCGCAGTCAGCGGCTTGCTGGCGGCGCTGGGTACCGAGTTGGTGACGTGGGTGCTGTACCGCTATGCCTTCGACCTGGCCTGGCAACCGCACCCCTGGCTGTTGCTGCTGCCTGTGATCGGCGCCGTATTGATCGGCGGTGCCGGGGTGTTCGGCACGCGCCGTGCGCTGAATGCCAGCCCGCTGACGGTTTTGCGCGAGGGCTGAGCGGTCAATGACCCGCCTGCCTTGCGGGGGGCGGGTCAACGTCGCTTACTTCACGTACTCGATAGCGGTGATCCACCAGCACACCTCGCCTCCCGGGGTCTGCACAATGGCCTCATCGTCGACTTCCTTGCGCAGCAGCGCACGGGCCATCGGTGAATCGATGGAGATATAGTCCATCCGATCATAAATCTCGTCATAGCCGACGATACGGAAACGCTTGGTCTCGCCCTGTTCGTTTTCAATCTCGACCCAGGCGCCGAAAAACACCTTCCCTTCCTGCTCGGGCATATATTCCACCACACGCATGTCTTCCAGGCGCTTGCGCAAGTAACGCACCCGCCGGTCGATTTCGCGCAGCAGCTTCTTGTTGTACTGGTAGTCGGCATTCTCGCTGCGATCCCCCAGGGAAGCAGCCCATGTCACCTTGCGCGTGGTATCCGGGCGCTTTTCGCGCCACAGGTAATCCAACTCTTTCTTCAGCGCTTCATGACCTTCTTTGGTTATCAGCTTGGTACTCAAACGCATGCATCCCCAGGCAATGTCCATAGGTACCGATAAGGCAGGAAATCACATCCAGGCGTCGGTTCGCTGGCGCTGATGATAAATGAACCCAGGAAAGTAGCCAGGCCTGTCTAGCTATCCAACGTCTGATCCAATTCAAGCAGCACGCCCCGCAAGCTCTGGCGTAAGCTCGAGACTTGCGAGGTCATCACCTTCAGGGCTTCGGTCCGTTGACTGACGGCCAGGGACTGGTCATGCAGTTGAGCGGTGCGCTGCTCCAGATCCCGGACCCTTTCATCCAACTGGGTTTGCTCCTGCTGCAAGCGGGCCTGCCATTGATCAAGCGCGGTTTCCCTCTCCGACGCAGCGAGTTTCTGTTGGGCCAGCTCCTGAGCAACACGAGCCAGGTTGGTCAGCGTACTGCCTACTTCAAACAAGTGGTCGTCGTCCGCGGGCGCCGAAAGCTTCGGCTGCGCCGGGGCGCTTGGCTCATTCAGGACAACAGGTACATCCTGGACGATGGCCACAGGCGCGTCGACCAACATCTGCCGGGGCTCTTCTACGACAGGTTCAGGTACGGGAAGCGGAGTAGGCTCGGGTGGATTCGCCCCCCTGACAGATGAACTCATTTTCGACGAGAAACGAATGGAAGGCACAATTAATGAAGCACTTTCGATTGCCGGCAGCACCGGCGCAGACATTCCCAGGGAGATCACTTTCATCACCAGGGCCTTCTTGATGATCACCGAATGATGCTCTTCGGGCCTCGCAGGCGGCAGCTTGCAGCCTTTTAAATCGATAAAATGATAAGGCACCTGAGTTTCGGTAACACCGGCTTTAGTGCCTGCCGCCGCCGAGGTAAGAATTTGCTTGAAAACATGCATTGCCACATGCAGGTCCTCCTTGGACTCCACTCCCCCCAGAAAATACCGATCAAGTTTTTTGCGCAAGGCTGCGATATACACCCTGGAACTCGCCGGCTCAACCTCTTCATCCAAGCTATAAACAAGAAAGTTGGAGGCAATCTGGCCTACAGCAAACCCACAGAGCAATGCACCGTTAACCGGAGCATCTTGACCGTCGCGTTCAAGAACAAGGGTACGTAGAAGCATCATGGTGATCGGGCCTCATTACAAAATTCGAAAAGTCTCTATAACCTTCAGACCATCACTCAATAATTAAAGGTTAAAAACACAAAACAATTGTTTCAGCGACTTGCCTAGCGCGCCCGTAGGATTTTTCCTATTAATGCTGAGCGGCGTTCCCAAAAACAGATATTGCTCGTACCCTTTTCAAACTCTCCCTCCACGACCACACCACGCTAAATGATCGAAATCATCAACCTGACAAAACATTTAAACAATAAGAAAATAATCAGCGATTTTTCATTCAGCGCAAACAAACAGGAATGCCTGGGACTATTCGGAGAAAATCCTACAGTTAAAACGGCCCTTCTCGACGTAATATCGGGCTCGACCACGCCTTCCAGCGGGCATATAAACATCCAAGGCTTCAATACTAAAGCCCATCCATTAAGAGCAAAAAAACTCATCGGCTACCAACTTCACAGATGCGTCAGTCATCCTACGATGTCGGTTAAAGAATTCCTTGACTACATCGCGGCCCTTCGCGGACTGCGCGGCACCGAAAAACGCGCACAGGTGGACTATGCCGCTACGCAACTGGAGTTGTCGCCGGTGCTCAACGCTCCCCTCGAGGCTCTCTCCATCGGTTTGAAGCGCAAAGTCACCATTGCCCAGGCCATCCTGCACGCCCCTGCCTTGCTATTACTGGATGAACCGACCGAGGGGCTGGCACCTGATCAGAAATACAAATTCAGGAGCCTCATCCAGTCATTGACGCAAGAAATGACCGTGATCGTCGCTTCCCGACACTGCGATGAATTATCCGAACTCTGTACACGCGCCCTGGTGATCGCAGGTGATCGCCTGGTGGCCGATACCCCCATGCCAGATCTGCAACGCGACTCTCGCCATTTCCAGGCGGTCACCCTCGCCGCAGATGCCCCCTTGGACCTGCTGGCTCTCGCCGTACTGCCGGGGGTGGCAGGCATCGAAGAACATCGGCACGCACCCGGCACGGTGACCGTCCTGGCCATGCCGGGGCACACCATCTACCCCCATATCAATACGCTCATTGCCAATCGTCGCTGGAAAATCAACTCACTGAGCCTGGAGCCTGGTCGCCTCAGCGACGTAGTTCATTATCTGAGCCGAGAGACTCCCCTTTGAAACTGCTGCCCGTCATATTCAAGCGTCAACTCGTCCACTATGCCGGTACACCCGGCACCTATCTGAGCATTGCCATTTTTTCAGTACTGTCCGTGGCATTGGGGTTGCACATGAGCGCCTGGCCAGAACAGGACAGCAGTCACTTGCAGGTTTTCTTCCAGCTACACCCCTGGCTCTATTTATTGCTGATTCCAGTACTGGCGGCACAACTCTGGTCGGACGAGTCCAATGCCGGTTTTCTCGACCTGATGAAAACATTACCCATCACCACGTTTGAATGGGTTATCGGCAAATTTCTAGCAGCCTGGGTCGTGGCGGCCACAGCCCTGATATTGACCTTCCCTCTCGTGATCATTGCCAACTACCTGGGAGTGGCGGACAACAGCGTTATTGCCTCGCAATTTATATCGAGCTGGCTACTGGCGGGCAGTTATCTAGCCGTCGGTTGTTTTATTTTCACACTGGTACGGCAACGCACTGCCCTTTTCATACTGACTGTAGGCTTTATGCTTATCGTCAGCGCACTCTCTTATTTACTCGATGCACTTGAACATCAAGCCCCCATCTGGGCGGTGGACAGTCTGGTTTCCCTCAGCCCTTTTTCGAGGTACAGCGCTATCGACAATGGAAAGTTCACGCTTCGTGACATGCTTTACTTCATCAGCATGATCTTGGCCTTTCTCGCAGCGACGACCGTCACTCTCAACTATAGACACAGCTGAGAAGGAAAGCCCTCCATGCGACCTACTCTGCGCACCGGCATGACACTCACTGTTATCCTGTTACTATTCCTGGCGTTTAACTTAGTTTGGGTAGGAAAAATTCCAAATATCCGATGGGACTTCTCACAAGGAAAAACGCATACCCTATCGCCTCAAGTACGACAGTTACTCGCGTCATTGGAAAACCCTGTGGATTTGTATTATTTCAATGCCCATGACAGCCCTGGACGAAGCTACACCTTGAAACGCTATGGCAAGCGCATCGAAGACCGGTTGATGGAGTACGAAAAAGCAGCAAAAGGCATGATCAACCTGCACCTTATTGATCCCATGCCTTTTTCAGAGGACGCCTACAAAGCCAGGTTGTTTGGCCTCGACGACAATGCGGGATTCATGGGCCTGATCGGCACCCGAGCCGGCTATGGAGCGCAACGCATCGAATCATTCAGCCTGGATCGTGAGCCATTGCTCGAATATGAAATCAGTCATTTGATCTACAAGTTGCAGCATCCGGAGCGCCCCGCTATCGGACTGCTGTCAGGGCTGGCGATGGGAGAATCCGCGGGCCGATTGTTGAAGGAACTGCAGCGACATTTCAACCTGGTCAATCTGGGAGCAAGCACCGAGCGCGTGCCGGAACAGGTCAAGACGCTCATGGTCGTGCATCCACAGGCGCTGCCTGAACAATCGTTATATGCGGTTGAACAATTTGTATTGAAGGGCGGTAAATTGATGACATTTATCGACCCGTTTAGCGAGCAAAGCTCGAACACCCCATCCGCCAATACCCGACTGACTGACTTGCTTGCCGCTTGGGGAATACAGATGCCGGCGAACAAGTTTCTGCTCGATCACCGTTACGCCGCGTCGCACACACCTGTGAAAGGGAAGTTCACAGTGCAGCATCCGGGCAGGTTGAACCTGCCCCGGCAGGCAATGAACACAGGCGATCCGAGCACCTGGAAATTGAATAACGTGACGGTATCAAGCAGCGGCGTGCTGTTTCGCCGCCAGAAAGGCCGCACGACGCTGACCCCTCTCCTGCAAAGCTCCCTGCAATCCGAGTTGCAGGAAACCGACCGGCTTGCCTCGGCAACCGAGCTCGATTCAACGGCCGATGAGGCCTCCAGCCAAACACAACGCCATGTGATTGCAGCCCGTATAGAGGGGCCTGCCTATTCAGCATTCCTCGATGACGTGGAAGGACAGCCGGCAGCAGTGCAAAAAGCGGCGCAGATCCATGTGGTGGTAGTCGCCGACACTGATTTGCTCACGGATCAAGTCAATAGCCCAGCGCCCGACAGCAACACACTGTTTATCTTGAATACGCTGGATAACTTGTCCGCCAGTGATGTACTGACCAATATTCGCCCGCACGCGTCGGCGCAAAGATCGCCAAACAGGCTGGAACGGATGCGCGACAGCGCCGTACACGCCTACACGCAGAAGGCGACTGAATTGGAACAACGCCTGCTACGGACAGAACATGAATGGCAAATGCTGCGCACAACGGAGGTGCAGCTCGGCTCCCAGACCGTGGACACCACCACCCAATTGGTTGCACTCAACAAGGAGCGACTGCGCTTGCCAATGGAATTACATGCCTTGAAAGCCGAGGCATACGCGCAGGTACATCGCCTGGAGTTCGCCATAAAAATGCTCGTGGCACTGGCGATACCCCTGATGCTATGCCTGGTAGCCTGGGTGGTTTTCCTGTGCAATCGACGGCGTCGACTACAGGCGAGCGTCGCGCTCTACTGAGTTCAACGCCTGGCAATCAGCCCCTGCCGGGCAATGCGGGTCAATTGTCGGATGACTTCCTGCGCGTCGCTGGCGCTGGGGGCCTGGATAACCGCAAGATCGAAGCTGTTATTCGCAAACCGGGCAAGAGAATCGCCATCTTCCACAAACTGAATCAAGAATGCCGATGGCCGTCCGCTGCGACGTGGCCACCCGTCCAGATAACGCAAGAGCGTAGGCTGATGCTTGCCGCCCAGGAGGATTTTTGGATTGCGTTGGGTGAGGTCCGCGGTGATCGGGGCCAGGCGTATCAGGGGGCGTAGTGCATTCATCGTGTCGTGTCTCTGCCTCAAAAGTCTGCGGGCAGGTGAGAGGCAACACCGAACCAGCGCTTTAGCGGTATTTCGAAGTTGCCTCCCCAGGGGAGAACAAGCTTCTGTCGGGTTCTATCAAGACCCAGTGGCGCCCCGCAATTAGCTGTTTAAATCGGCGCATGGGCAGCATCCTAGAGAAGCCGGTGGGGCGGTGTCAAGAATCCCGAGCAACGAAAAGGCCCACACAGTGGTGGGCCTTTTCAGAGTTTTGCGCCGGTGTCAGTTGGCGATGGCGCGGTCGGCAGACAGTTTGCCAGCACCTTCCAGCAGCACCGCCAGGGAGCCGCCCAGCAGGGCCAGTGCGAACTCATAACCGTTGTTGGCCATGAACAAGCCATTATGGATATGCACCGAGAAGATCGCCACCAGCGACAGAATGGTCAGGCCCAATGCCGCCGGGCGTACCAGCAAACCGATGATCAGTGCCAGGCCGGCAAAGAACTCGGTTCCGCCCGACAGCAGCGCCATCAGGGTACCCGGCGCCAGGCCAATGCTTTCCATCCACTGGGCGGTGCCCGCCAGGCCATAGCCGCCAAACCAACCGAAGAGTTTTTGCGAACCATGGGCGGCAAAGATGATGCCGACGACGATGCGCAGGATGGTCAGGCCGTAGCCGGCACGAGTGGACAGTACGCTTTTGATCATTGGGCTCATGGGGTGGATCCTTTTCGAAGTAGGGGTTGGTTGGCCGCTATATTAATCAGTTTAAGCAATGATAAAAGCCGAAAAACTGCCTGATTAACATCGAAAAAATAGATTATTTCCGTGAGGCGATTTTCGGCGCCTGCGGTTCCAGGGACTCTCGCTCCCGATCGAACGCCAAGTAGTACTTGTTGACGCTATTAACATAGCTGACGCCCCCCATCCCCACCTGCTCCATGGCGATGCGCTCCACCTGGAAGAACCATTGATTGGGGTTCAGTCCCCGACGCCTGGCCTCGGTGCGCATGCCCTGCACCCGCTCCGGCCCCATGTTGTACGCGGCCAATACGAAGGCCATGCGCTCGCGCTCGTTGAGCTTGGGGCTGGCGAAGAATTTGCGACGGATCAACGCCAGGTAACGCGCGCCGGCCTGCACATTGCTGTCGAGACTTTCGATGTTGTTGACGCCCACCCGCTGCGCTGCCGAAGGGGTGATCTGCATCAGGCCGGTAGGGCCGCCGCTGTTGCGCGCACCCGGGTCGAAAGCCGACTCCTTGAACGCCAGCGCCGCGAGGTTCAGCCAGTCCATGCCTTGCTCACGGGCGTGCTTTTGCAATACCGGGCGCAGTTTTTCCAGGCGCTGGCGGTCGACGCGGGCCAGCGGGTTGCGCACCTGGTAGAGGCGCCGATAGATGCGCTGGAATGCCACATCCTGGTCGGACGGCGTGCGATAGGTCTTGAGAAATCGATCAATACTGGCCCGCAGCATCGAGGCATCCTGGCGCACAAACCAGTACTCGTCGCCCGGTTCGCTGATTGCCACCTGCTTGTCGAAGCGCAACTTGGGCAGGATCTTCGACCAGCGCTCAGCAATCGGCTTCTCGACAATAGTCAGGTGAAAAATACCCGCCTGGACCATCTCCAGCACATCCTCCACCGCCAGGGTCGGGTCCACCCATTCCACCTTGACCGGCGGCTGTTTGTGCAAGGCCAGTTTCTGGTTGACCTGGCTGATGGCATCCGCCGCCGCGCTGCCGGTGGTCAGCGCCAGGGTACGCCCGGACAGTTGCTCCAGCTTGGTAAACCGCCGCTCACCCTTCACCCCCACCAGCCATAACGGCACACCGCTGGCGATCGGATCGCTGGTGCTGATCTTGTGTGCGGCCTTCACATCCAGCAATTCACCGGGGGCCACCAGGTCGCCTTCGCCACGGGCGAGTGCGCCGAGCAGTTGGTCCTTGGCCTTGGGAATGATCTTGAGGTTGATTTCCTGGCCATCACGGGCGTGGCCATTGAGGTATTGCTCGAACGCACGCAAGCGATGGTATTCGACACCGATGGCCTGGCCCTGGACCTCGCCGGAACTGTTACGGCTCTGGTTCACCAGTACACGCAGGGTGCGACTCGAGCGAATCTCCGCCAGGTCGCGCACCTTGCCGGGCCTGGTCACTTCCAGCGGCCCGTCCAGACGCGCGAGCGCCGCCGCGGGCAGCAGCAGCGTCAGGCACAACATAAGCAACGCCGAGGGTCGGATCATCCGCTCTCCGGAAAGAATACTGGCCAACACCCTCGCGAAAAACGAGGCGTTGGGGGTCAGAAACAGAGCGCTTTAAGCGCTGGCAAGACGCGCAACGGTGGCACAGTGCAAGGCGTGCAGCCAATCACGATGTCACTTGCGACGTTCAAAGACAGCTATAACTCGTTGTAGTTCTTCGTTTTTCTTATAAATCTACAGCTCTGATATGCTTTCCGGCCGCAGGCGGAGATAGCACCATGCAACTCATTGATATCGGCGTCAACCTGACCAACCCCAGTTTCGACGAGAAGCACCAGGCCGTTCTCGACCGCGCCTATGCCGCCGGGGTGCAACAATTGGTGCTCACCGGCACCAGCGTCGACGGCAGCGAACAGGCCTTGGAACTGTGCGTCAACCTCGATGACAGCGGCCAGCGCCTGTTCAGCACGGCCGGCATCCACCCCCACTCCGCCAGCGATTGGAACGGCGATAGCGCCAGGCGCCTGCGTGGTTTGCTCAACGAAAGCCGCGTACGTGCGGTGGGCGAATGCGGGCTGGATTTCAATCGGGATTTCTCTCCGCGCCCGCAGCAGGAAAAAGTCCTCGAAGAGCACTTGGCTCTGGCGGTTGAGCTGAAACTGCCGGTGTTTCTCCACGAGCGCGACGCCAACCAGCGCCTGCTGGAGATCCTCAAGGACTACCGCGACCACCTGAGGGCCGCCGTGGTGCATTGCTTCACCGGCGAACAACAGGCGCTGTTCAGCTACCTCGATCTCGATTTGTACATCGGCATTACCGGCTGGATCTGTGATGAGCGCCGTGGGACGCACCTGCATCCGTTGGTCAGGGAAATTCCCCGTGGTCGTCTGATGCTGGAGAGCGATGCGCCCTACCTGCTGCCGCGCACCCTGCGTCCAAAGCCGAAAAACGGCCGTAACGAACCCGCCTACCTGCCGGAAGTGCTGCGCGAAGTCGCCCTGCACCGCAACGAAACGGCCGAGGACCTGGCTCAGCACAGCACCGCCTGTGCCCGCGCGTTTTTTGGGCTGCCTGCCGTGGATTGATGCGGTGCATTGACCCATGTCAAAACCGCTTTGCGGAGTAGCGGCACAATAATGGCACCTTGCCAATGCTGTTTCCGCTATCAGAGAAAACCTTCCATGGGTGCCTGGCTTAGCAATATCTCGCTGAAATACAAATTCTGGGCCGTCAACGCGGTCGCCTTTATCACGACCCTGCTCCTGGTGCTGTACGCCGTGCATCTCGAACAGCAATCGCGCAGCCATGCGTCCCAGGCCTCGGCACAGGCCCAGGCGCAATTGCTCGGAGCCTGGCCGGCCGACAAGGCCCTGCCCAAGAGCGAGCACTGGCTGACGTTTGCCCGCGGCCAAGTCCCACAGCTGGCCGATCAGGATCTGTCAGCCCTGAGCAGCAACACGGGTTGGGTCGAACTCAACCCCATGCCGCTGTTCGGCGAAAACACGCTGATGGGCGCCGAAGTGATCGCCCGCCCTGATGGGCAATACATCGCCGTGCTCGCCCACGCCCCCAGCCTGAGCCAGGTATTCAGTGAACGCTTCGCCAACTATGCCGTGGCGGTGCTGATCCTGATGCTGGCGATGCTCTGCGCCTCGCAATTGCTGATCCGCTTTCTGCTCAGCCAACTCAACACCCTCAAGGACGTGATGCTGCACGTGGAGAAAACCGGCGACCTGTCGGCCCGCGTGCCGTTGGCCTGCAAGGATGAAGTCGGCCAGATGGCCAGCGCCTTCAATGCCATGCAAGCCGGTTATCAGCGCGTGGTCAGCACCGTGGCGCGCACCGCCAGGCTTCTGGACGAGGGTGCCGCTCGATTGGCCAGCAGCATGAACGAGGTACAACACGGCATGCTTGGCCAGCAAAGCGAGACCGACCAAGCCGCCACCGCCATCAACGAAATGACCGCCACCGTCTACCATATCGCTCAACATGCCGGTGCCACCCGCGACTTGTCCCAGGCCGCCGACACCCTCGCTGGCAGCGGTCAGGACGTGGTCACCCGCGTACAGCATTCAATCGCCGGCCTGTCTTCCGGCGTGCAACAGACCGCCGAAATGATCCAGAAACTGGCCGAGGACAGCCAGAAAATCAACAGCGTGGTCAGTGTGATCCACAGCATCGCCGAACAGACCAACCTGCTCGCCCTCAACGCCGCCATCGAAGCTGCTCGCGCCGGGGAAATGGGCCGTGGGTTTGCCGTGGTCGCCGACGAAGTGCGCAACCTGGCCAAGCGCGTGCAAAGCTCCACCGACGAAATCACCCGCATGGTCTCGGCGCTGCAGGCCGGCACCCGCGACGCGGTGGACTTCATGCAGGAAAGCTCGTTCAAGGCCGACGACTGCGTACAACAAGCCCTGGAAGCCGGCACAGCGCTCGCCGAAATCACCAGCGCCGTGGCGCAAATGCGTGAAAGCAACACCCAGATCGCCGTCGCCGCCGAACAGCAAAGCCACGTGGCCGAAGAGATGAACCGCGCAGTGGTGAGCATTCGTGATGTGACCGAGAACACCGTGCAACAGACTGTGGGTTCGGCGACCACCAGCAATGAGCTGGCAACGTTGGCTGGTGAGTTGAGCAAGGCGATTGGGCAACTGAAGCTGTAGGGCTTCTCCACCTGTAATCCGACTCCTACGATCGACTCTGCGTTTACCCGAAGTCTTGGCGAACCCTCCTAGCCGTCCTGGCGAATAGCGCCGACTTCTTTACCTGACGAACCTCTCCAAAGTCTCTCGCCTGATCATTCAGTGCGAGGGACCGCCGATGCACCTACCCGTTAATGCCCTGGTTGTCGGGGCTGCCTCTTGATTCCCGTGATTGCCAGCTTTGTCCTGGCCCCCATGGATGCCAAGGCGCCGGACGTTGAGCGCGTCTTCCGTGACTTGCGTGATTGCCTGAACACCTTTGATGAGTGGGCCGAGGGGTTCTTGAGCGCTTCGGCACTGGAAGTGGATCAGGTGTTCAAAGTTGGGGAAGAGGTGGCGCTGGTGGCGCCGGCTTCCTCCAAAACCCCCAGTAACACCGTCGCCAGGTGCGATGCCCAGGGATCGCTGACCCTGGTGCATATGTTCGAAAGCACTCGGTTTGTACCGATCGGCAATACGCCGGTGATGCTGCAAGCCATTGCCCAGGATGGCAGCCCGCTCGGCGCACCACTGCATCGGACCATCGGCCCCGGCGGCATCCTCGAAATCACCGAGTGTGATCGCAACCAGCCGTACCAAATCACCTTCTATCCCAACGTTTCCAAGGATCACGTCAAGGCGCTGTATGGGTCTTATCAATCGGTGATCGCAGGGTTGGAAAGTCGCCTGCATGAGGAATGGACCAAGACTTTCCAGCCCCTGTGGGATGACTTCGCCAACGCCACGCCGCCCGAACGTAGCGCGATGCAAGGTTTGGCGTTTTCAAGCGGGATGGCCAAGGCGCTCTACAACCTGTGGGACAACGTCAAGCAGCTGTATGACTTGTTGGCGGACCTCAAGGCCAACAGCCAGAAGTTGTTGGCCTACATCTCCCAGACTGAACTCGATGAACTGCTGAGGCTGGGCAACGACACCATCGCAAAGGGGCTGTTGGTGCTCAGCGATGAGCCGCTGCTGTTTATCTACGTGTCGGCCATGGTCAGTTGGCTACGCCTGCTGCCACCGCCCGAGATGTATGAAGTGCTGGGCGAGATCAGCGGTGAGGTGTTGATCAATCTGTTCCTGATCTGGGCGACCCGCGGCATGGGCGTGCAGATTCGCCTGGGCGCTCAGGTGCTGGGACATATCAAATCCGGACGAGCGCGCCAGTGGCTGGAGAGGCTGGCTGATCAGTTGGTGGGACCGACGTTGGACGCGCATGTCGAGGCGGTGAAGCCTTTGCTGCTCGGTGGCCCCGCGACAGCGATCAAGACCGTACCGGTGGCACCGTTGAAGGCGGGGGAGCATGTGGTTTCGAACCCCGTGCCGGCGGTTCGTAACAAGACACAGAAGACCGTGTTGGTCAGGCAGGAGCCTGTCGATGATGTGCCTGTTTCGGGGAAAAACCCGAACGGGGATGCGGCGGCTTCTTCGGATAAGACCGTCACCAACGGCTGCCCGGTGTCGATGGTTACCGGGGAGGAATTGCTCACCCTCACCGACGGCACGTTGGATGGGATCTTGCCGTTCGAGTGGACACGGTTGTACCGCACCAGTGCGGTGGAAGTGGATGGCGGGCTGGGGTTTGGCTGGAGTCATTCGCTGGCGCATCGGCTTGCGGTGTCGGGCGATTCCGTCGTTTGGACGGACCATGAGAACCGCTCGATTGAGTTTCCACTACCGACTGTTGCTCGACCCGCCATCACCAATAGCCTCGCGGAAGCAGCGATCTATTTAGGTACGTCGCCGGATGAGTTGGTGTTGGCCCAGGCGTCGCGGTTTTATCACTTTCGCGACGGTGTGCTGGTCTCGATCAGTGATGCGTACGACAACCGGCTGCGGATTTCTCGGGATTTTCTAGGGCGGATTGAGCGGCTGGATAACGGCGCGGGGTGTGCGCTGTTTTTGCGTTACTCGTCCGGCCACATCGTCGCGGTGGACTATCAGGTTCAGCGCGCCAAGGGGTATGAGCCTTACGAATGGGTGACGGAGCAGAACGTCGTTTCCTACGCCTATGACGACGCTGGCCGACTGGTCTCGGCGACCAATGCCGTCGGCGAAAGCGAGGTTTATCGCTACGACGATCAGCACGTCATTCTTGAACGTGGACTGGCCGGTGGGGCGAGTTTCTTTTGGGAATGGGAACGGTCCGGCAAAGCGGCGCGATGTGTCCGGCATTGGGCCAGTTTTTCGCAGATGGATACGCGGTATGCCTGGGGGGACGACGGCCGGGTCACGCTGCATAACGCCGATGGCAGTCAGGAAGTGTACGCCCATGACGACCGGGCGCGACTGGTGCAGCGGATTGATCCGGACGGTGCACAGCATTTCAAATCCTACGATGCCAAAGGCCGGCTGACGGTTGAGCAGGATCCGCTGGGGTCGGTGACGGCGTATCAGTACGACGAAGCCGGACGCTTGGTGGCGTTGTTTCCCGGGGATGATGAGCCGACGTCCTACGAGCATGACAATGGCTTCGTACGGGTTGTAAGGCGGGGTCTGGCAGTCTGGAAGTACGAGCGTAATGACCAGGGCGATGTCATCCGCAAGATCGATCCCGATGGTCATGTTACGGATTACAGCTACGACAAATACGGGCAACTGGTTGGGGTTTGGTACCCGGACCACAGTTGCCAACGGCTGGTGTGGAATGAGCGGGGGCAACTGGTTGAGGAGCAGTTGCCCAATGGCGGGATCAAGCGTTATCGCTATGACGATCTTGGCCGGCAGGTGGCGCGCGAGGATGAGCATGGCGCGCTGACCCAGTATCAGTGGGACAGTGTGGGTCGCTTGGTTCGCGTCGTATTACCAGGCGGTGCATGTCGGGAATACAGCTACAACCCCTACGGAAAAATCACCGCCGAACGCGACGAACTGGGCCACGTCATCCGCTACGAATACGCCGACGGGTTGCACCTGATCAGCCGCCGTATCAACGCCGACGGTAGCCAGGTCAAGTACCGCTACGACAATGCGCGGTTACTGCTGACCGAGATCGAAAACGAGGTTGGCGAGACCTACCGACTTGCTTATCACCCCAACGGCCTGATCCAGCAGGAAACCGGGTTTGACGGGCAGCGTACGGCCTACGTCTACGACCTCAATGGCAACCTGCAGGAAAAAACCGAACACGGTGACGATGGCAGTCAGCTCGTTACCCGTTACGAGCGCGATCACGCCGGACGCCTCGTACGAAAAACCCTGCCCGACGCCAGCGTTGTTGAATATGCCTACGACCGCCAGGGCAACCTGCTCAGCGTCGACGACGGCCATTGGGCGCTGGCCTACGAATACGATCAACAAAACCGCCTCACCGCCGAACATCAGGGCTGGGGCACCTTGCGCTACGGCTACGACGCCTGCGGCCAGCTTCAACACCTGCGCCTGCCGGACAACAACCGCCTGGTGTTCAACCACAGCAAAGGCGGCCACCTCGCCACCATCGAATTAAACGGCGCGCTGCTGACGTCTCACCTATTCAAGGCCGGCCAGGAACATCAGCGCCAACAAGGCCAACTCCTCAGCCACTACCACTACGACGACCAACACCGCCTGCACGCCCACGCAATCACCCAGCAACAAGACCACCTCTACCAACGCCAATACGACTACGACAAAACCGGCAACCTCACCCGCCTGCTCGACACCCGCAAAGGCGAACACCACTACCACTACGACCCGCTAGGCCGCCTCACCCGCGCCGACCACTCCCAAGACCTGCAGGAACGCTTCGGCCACACCCCGGCCGGCAACCTGCTCATGCAAGACCGCCCCGGCCCCGATATCGTCGCCGGCAACCGCCTGATGATCCAGGGTGACCGTTACTACGACTATGACGCCTTCGGCAACCTGATCCGTGAACGGCGGGGTCGTGGGCACGCACTCGTCACCGAATACCGCTACGACTGCCAGCACCGGCTGATCGGCATCACCCAACCCAACGGCCAAATCGCCAACTATTGCTACGACCCGTTTGGGCGACGCATCAGCAAAACCGTGGACGGCATAACCACGGAGTTTTTCTGGCAAGGCGACAGGCTGATTGCCGAACACCATGCAGACCGCCATCGCAGCTATCTCTACGAACCCGACAGCTTTCGCCCGCTGGTTTTGTTGGAAGGCTTCGGCCCAAAAAACACCAAAGCCTTTCACTACCAACTCGACCACCTCGGCACACCACAGGAACTGACAGACCCAGAGGGCGACATCGTCTGGTCCGCGCACTACCGCGCCTACGGCCAGATCAGCCGACTCGACAAAGGCACAATCGACAACCCGCTACGTTTTCAGGGGCAGTACTTTGATCAGGAAAGCGGGCTGCACTACAACCGTCATCGCTACTACAATCCGGATATTGGGTGTTACCTGACGCCTGATCCGGTGAAGTTGGCGGGTGGGATCAACGCGTATCAGTACGTGACTAACCCGACCGGATGGTTAGATCCGTTAGGGTTAGCTTGCACTTCTGGGAGCTGCCCTCCGCCACACACCGGAAACACGTGGGAGTTTAACTCCGATGTAGATCTGGACTGGCGCAAACAAGACCGCAACAGCTACGAGCAAATGCACACGGGTTTAGATGAAGCCTTTCGCAGAACAGGCATATCAAGGGATGAATACAGCGTATCCAAATGGGGTAAAGACCAATATGGAAAGTCATTTCCAACTGAATGGCGTGTCCAAAGCGGCCCAAATAGGGGGGCCGAGGTGAATATTGATGACCCAATACTTGTCCCAAGCAAAGAAGGGCCGAAATCACCTCATATTGGCTATCAAACCCCCGGAAAGAGAGCGGGCGGAGGGGCAAAAAGAGGTCATATACTTCTCAAACTGGTTCCCGTTAGCCGATCAAGAATTGGGATTCACTAATGAGTTATCTGGAAGAAGAAATAGATGATGCTTTCAGGAGCTTAGAAATAAACTCTAGAAAACTTCAGACATACGAAACCACAACATTAATAAATAACCTGACAAAGAAGTTCTTCAAGTCCGAGAGCAGCTTCCTCGACCCCGTCGAACTGAACGAGAAAAACTCAGAGCACAACCCCAATTTCTGGAAGGAAATACAGTACCGCATTAACCAAAAAGACCTGATTTTGTTGGTACTTGATTCAACATACTCGGGCTGGGAAATCGACAATGCGCAGGATATAGCCTCTATCTTAGGTGAAACGACCGGATATCCGTTCTGGGTGACGGATAGCAAACTCACGTTTCTGGTGCACATGGATGATCATGACTGCGTTATTTGGGCTTGAAGATGGTTTGCCACAACTGGCCCTCTATCACCGTCATAGCCAACCCCAATTCGCCCACCCGCCCACCCCCACCTAAACTCTCCCCATGTTATTTCAACGGACAGAGGGTTCACCATCATGGGCAAACGTCATCCCAATCTCCCCGCCTGGCAATGGCGTAACTACCCGCAAAACCATCAGCACCCGACCAACCTGGCGTTGCACCTGATTGCCGTGCCGTTGTTTATCATCGGGTTTCTGTTGATTGTATCCGGAGTGTTCAGCCTGAGCCTGGCCAGTTTCGCCATTGGCGTAGTCGGCATCCTCGCTGGCCTGGCGTTGCAGCGTCATGGCCATAGCCTGGAAGCCGAGGCCGGTGAGCCGTTCAGTGATCGTAAAGACGCAGTACAGCGCCTGGTGGTCGAGCAGTTCCTGACGTTCCCGCGCTTTGTGTTGAGCGGTGGCTGGTGGCGTGCCTGGCGGCTGCGCCACCGTCACTGACGATCAGGCGAAGACCACCACGGTCTGGCGGCTGAGGGCGATCAACGCACCGGTTGGGCTCCACAGCGCGGCGGCGGCGTGACCGTAGCCGTCGCGCGCATGTTCGATGCTGACGTGGTACTGGCACCAGTCCAGGGTCGTCAATTCCTGCAACGGTTGGATGAATTCGATGGTCCAGGTCAGGGTGCTGCCCGGAGCGGGCTTTTTCAGGTGCGGCAGCAGCGCCGGTGGCCAAGCGTCGACCAGGGCGAGGATATGCGCTTCGGTCAGCGGTTCTTCCTTCACATCCCCGCGCAAGCGAACCCACCCGCCCATCTCGCGGGATTTATTCCCGGTAAACGGCAAACCGCCAACGCTCCAGCGCATCGCCAGGTGGCGCATGAACTCAGGCGTGACGCCCTTGATATAGGGCAGTTCCTGGCACTCATCCCAGTGCTTGAACGTCGGCGGCGGCTCGCTGGCCACATCGATTTCCGACTCGCGGGATGCGCCAAAACTTGCCTGTACCAGGGTCGCGACCTCACCGTTCTGCACAACCCGGCCGAGCAACTGGCTGACCGCCTTGCCTTCACGCAACACTTCGACTTGATAGCTGGCGGGTACATCGGGCGCGACCGGGCCAACGAAGGTGATCGCAAGCGAGCGCAATGGGCGGTCCGTCGGCACCTGGGCGCGCAAGGCTTCGTATTGCAACGCAGCAACCAGGCCACCGAACGTGGCGCGGCCCTGGGCCCATTCAGCGGGAATGGTGACATCCAGCGGGTTGCTTCGGGCGGCGTCGAGCAAATCACTAAAGCGCATGGCGACCTCACATCAAAAGAAACAGATGGGCGATCTTAACCAGCGCGCAGCCAAGGTACAGCGCTTATTCCGGCCAAAAGCCGGACCGATTTAGAAACAATCCGCGCTGAGTTTGTCCAGCACGCGATCCGCCTGCCCTTCGGCCTTGGCCATGGTGCGATGCCATATCGCAACGCAAGGCTGCAGATCGGCTTGATGTTCGGCCTGGGCCAACCATTGCCAGCAGTCATGCCAATCACCCAGTGCCGCTTGGGCTTTCTTCAGGCGTGGCAGGGCATTGGCGGGCAACTTATCCAGCTGGGGGTAAGCCTCGGCGGCATAGCGCACACGCTTGATCAACAAGCGCAAACGGTGGCGATCATGGTCTGGATCTTTCAGCGCTTGATCGAGTTTCTGCCATTGCCTGGCCAGGCGCTTCTCAATGCGCGGTCGCAAACCCTTGAGCAATTTCTGGTGCTCCGAGGCGCGGATAAAGCGCGGGAATGCATCAAGGATCAGCAGCAGATGGGCAACTTCCGGGCCCTGTGCCACCTGGCGATAGGCGTCGGGTTGCAGGCGCAGGCGTCGATCAGCGGCCTCGTGATAACCATGCTGATGCAAATACGCCGCCAGCACCTCTCGGTCGCGCAGCGGCGTCGTCAACTGGCCGACCGTGCCGGCGGCCAATTCAAGCTGTTCCACACCCGGCAGCCCGCGCAAAGGACGCAACAGACTGCGCAGGCGGCGCACGGTGGTGCGCAGATCATGCAAGGCTTCATCATCGGTGACGGCAGCGAGGCGAGCCTGGCAGCTCAGTAACCCTACTTCCAGGCCAATGACCTGAGCGACTAACTGATCGACCAAAGATGACATCCCGCCCTCACTCTCAGATGAAAAATCCCACTCTGCGCTGCACGTTAACGCCCGGCGCGCGACTCACGAATATAGAACCGCGCTTTTTCGGCCTTGTTGGAGCAGCCTTCAAACGCCTCGAATTGCTGCTGGGTCTTGGCGCCAGTCAACAACGACAAGGCCTTGGAGTAGCTGACGGTGCCGGCAAAACCTTCGGCCTTGGCCAGGTCGAGCTCTTTCCAGGCGGCATCCAATTGCGAGCCACAGCTGTCGCGGTATGCGGTTTTCCCGGCACAACCCGCCAGGGCCAACATGATCACAGGCACACACATCCAGGCTTTCATCGATGACACCTCAAAATAAAGAAAAACAGTCGTACGCTGTAAGACGTTGCCTACAAGAAAAAGTGCCTTGTCCTTAGCCTGAAATCGGTAGTACCTATTGCCAGAGCATACCCGAGCCTGGGCGCTATTCTTGAAAAATATTGCCAGGCGCAACGAAGATTGAAGCGGCCCCCAAAATAGGCGCATTGTGGGCCCCCGTTTATGAAGGACATCGACCATGAAGAAACGTGTTGCCTTGGTGTTGGGTTCCGGCGGGGCCCGGGGCTACGCCCATATCGGGGTGATCGAGGAAATCGAACGGCGCGGCTACGACATCGCCTGTATCGCCGGTTGCTCCATGGGTGCCGTGGTGGGCGGGATCTACGCCGCGGGCAAACTGGACGAGTATCGAAACTGGATTGAAAGCCTCGACTACCTCGACGTGCTGCGCCTGGTGGACGTGAGTTTCCGCCTTGGGGCGATTCGTGGCGAAAAGGTCTTCGGGCAAATCCGCAAGATCGTCGGCGAGATCAATATCGAAGAGCTGCGCATCCCCTACACCGCCGTTGCCACCGACCTGACCAACCAACAGGAAATCTGGTTCCAGGAAGGCTGCCTGCACCAGGCCATGCGCGCCTCGGCGGCGATTCCCAGCCTGTTCACCCCGGTGATGCAAGGCAACCGCATGCTGGTGGACGGAGGCCTGCTCAACCCGCTGCCGATCGTGCCGGTGGTGTCGAGCCATTGTGACTTGATCATCGCGGTCAACCTCAACGCCACCAACCAGAAACACTACCAGTTGCCGGTGATCCAGCGCCCGCCGGCATTCAAGAGCCGCTTCAACAGCCTGGCGAAATCACTGGGTTCGCACCTGCCGTTTCGCCGCAAGCAGGCCGAGCAGTTGATGAAACTTGAGCAGGAAGCCTTGCAGGCCCAGGCGGCCGAGATCAATCCGTGGCTGGAGTCGGCCGAACCCGAATCCCAGCAACCTGCCGCCGCTCCGGAAAAGCCGGGGGCGCCGAAGTCGGCCACCGGTTCATTCATCATCGATAACGTCGGGCCGGCGTCATTGCTGGATCTGATCAACCAGAGTTTCGAGGTGATGCAGACTTCGCTGGCGCAATACAAGATCGCGGGCTACCCGCCGGATGTACTGATCAACGTGCCGAAGCGGGTGTGCCGGTTTTTCGAGTTCTACAAGGCGCCGGAGTTGATCGCACTTGGGCGGGAAATTGCCAGTGATACCCTGGATCGCTATGAGAGTGAGCAGCGCTGAGACAGCTGTGTCGCTAGAGCCGTGGTGAGCGGGCTTGCCCCGCGTTGGGCTGCGCAGCGGCCCCACTCAATGAGGAGCGCGCAGTGTCAGGTACTCCTTTGGGCCTGGTTTTGGGGCTGCTACGCAGCCCAGCGCGGGGCAAGCCCGCTCACCACAGAATCCACAGAATCCACAGAACCACAGAACCACAGAACCACAGAACCACAGAGAGGCTGACAGATCGCCTCAGGCACTCAATAATCGATACCCCACTCCAGCCTCGGTCACGATAAACCTCGGCTGGGTCGGATCGTCCGCCAGCTTCTGGCGCAGATGCCCCACCACAATCCGCAGGTAGTGACTGTCGTCGGTGTGGGTCGGGCCCCAGATGTCCTTGAGCAGTTGCTGTTGGGTGATCACCCGTCCCGGATGCCGCGCCAGTTGTGCCAGCACCGCGTATTCCTTGCGGGTCAGTGCCACCTCGGCGCCGTCCAGCAGCACGCGGCGATAGGCCAGGTCCACCGTCAACGGGCCAAACTGCAGCGCCGCTTCCTGGGTCTCGCCCACCGGCGCCTGGCGCAACAAGGCGCGCACGCGGGCCAGGAACTCCTGGATGCCAAAGGGCTTGGTGACATAATCATTGGCGCCACCATCGAGGGCTTCGACTTTCTGCCCTTCGCTGGCCCGCACCGACAGCACCAGCACCGGCACCGTCGACCACTCACGAAACTCGCGCAACACCTGCTGGCCGTCCATGTCCGGCAGGCCCAGGTCGAGCACCAGCAAGTCGGGTTTGCTCAACGCCGCCTGGGCCAGGCCTTCGTTGCCGGTACCGGCCTCGATCACTTTGTAGCCCTGGGAGGCCAGGCTGATGCGCAGGAATTTGCGGATCTGCGGTTCGTCATCAATGACTAAAATCGTCGCGGTCTGGCTCATGGCGTCCAATCAACATCCGAAGAGAAAACAGGGTAGCTCACGCCTCGCCTTCCAGGCCAGGCTGTGTCGGCAATGGCAGGAACAGCGTGATACAGGTACCGCGCCCCTCAATGCCATCGGCCACGCTGATATGCCCACCATGGGCGCCGACCATGCCCTGGCAGATCGCCAGGCCCAGGCCGGTGCCCTGCCCGCCTCGATCACCGCGTGCGGCGGTGTAGAACATGTCGAAGATCTTCGCCCGCTCATCCTCAGGAATACCGGGCCCCTCATCCGCCACGGCGAAAAACAATCGGTTATCCGAGACGCCGGCGCTCAGTTGCAATCGACCGTGGGGCGGTGAAAAGCGCGCGGCATTTTCCAGCACATTGACCAGTGCCTGTTCGATCAACGCAGCATGGACATAGAGCAGCGGCAACTCCGCCGGCACATCGGTGCTCACCTGCAGCGGTGCCAGCACCGCGCGCAAGCGCCCGAGCGCACTGCCGACAATATCGCCGGGCGACACCCAGTCCCGCGCCAGCTTCAGCGCGCCATGGCCCAGTCGCGTCATGTCCAGCAGGTTCTGGATATAGCGGTCCAGGCGCTCGGCTTCATCACGAGTACCTTCGAGCAACTCGCGGCGATCCTCCAGGGGGATGGCTTCGCCGAGCGCCAGCAGGCTGTCGATACTGCCGCGCATGGAGGTCAACGGTGTGCGCAAATCGTGGGACACCGACGCCAGCAAGGCGCTGCGCAGTTGCTCGGTTTCGCCATGCAAACGGGCGGATTCCAGCTCCTGGGCCAACTGCGCCCGCGCCAGGGCCTGGGCCAGGGGCTGGCTCAAGGCGGTCAGCAAGCGACGGCGTTGGCCGCTCAATTCCAGGCCCGGCTTGGCACTGACGCCGAGCAACCCGAGCGGGCCTTCTTCGCCCGACAACGGCCACCACCACCAGCGCCCGAACGGCAGGGTGCCGGTGCCCATACCTGCCGGCTGGTCATGCTGCCAGGCCCAATCGGCCGCAGCACGCTCGGCTTCGGTGAAGGTCAGCGGGCCGCCGGTCTCGACCTTCCATCCACCCTGGCCGTCGCGATTGACCAGGCACAGATCCAGGTCGCTCCAACCTTCCAGATGGTGGGCGGCGGCACTGATCACCGCCTGGCGGTCGGTGGCGGCGGTGAGTTTGCGCGACAGGTCGAGCAGTTCGCCGGTTTCTTCCTGGGTGTCGCGCAATGCCTGCAACTGACGGCGCTGGCGTGCGGCAAGATTGCCGGTGAGCGCCGCCATCAGCAGGAAGAACAACAGCGTCAGCACGTCCTCTTCGCGCTGGATGGCGAAGGAGAAATTCGGCGGGATAAACAGGAAGTCATAGGTCAGGAACGACAACGCCGCACACACCAGGGACGGCCCCAGGCTGCTGCGCACCGCCACCAGCAACACGGCGGCAAGAAACACCAGCGAGATATTCGGCAACGGCAGCGCGCTTGCCACGGCCCAGGCCACAGCGGCGGCGACGACAGTCGCAACCACAGCCAAGGCGTAATCGAACCACACCAGGCCGCGCACATCCGGCAGGCGTGGGGCTGCGGGCACATCGTCACTGTCGAGGACGTTGATTTCCAAGCCCCGGGCATTACGCAACAGGCGCGCCGCCAAACCGCCACCGAACAGGCGACGCCGCCAACGCATTCGCGACTGCCCCACCAACAGCAGGCTGGCACGGCGTTCGGCGGCATGCTGGATCAAGGTCTTGGCCACCTCCCCCGCCCGCAGCAGCACCACTTCGCCGCCAAGGCGCTCGGCCAGTTGCTGGGCGTTTTGCAGGCGCAGGCGGGCCTGCTCATCCCGCGCACGGCCGTTGTCGATATGCACCAGGCTCCACGGCAAATGCCGGCGCTGGGCGACGCGACTGGCATGGCGCACCAGGCGTTCGGCCTGCGCATCGCCATCCACGCCCACCAACAGACGACCGCGCACCGCCGGCGCCGCCTGGCCGAGCTGGCGATAGCCCTGGGCCAAATCGTCGTCGACATGGGCGGCGGCGGTCTGCATCGCCAGCTCGCGCAGGGCCATCAGGTTGGTCTGGGTGAAGAACGCATCGATGGCGGCGCGGGCCTGCTCTGGCACATACACCTTGCCGTCGCGCAGACGCTCGAGCAGTTCGCGGGACGGCAGGTCGATCAGCAGCAGTTCGTCGGCTTCCTGCAGCACCCAATCCGGCAGGGTTTCGCGGACCTGCACACCGGTGATGCCGCGGACCTGGTCATTCAGGCTTTCCAGGTGCTGGACGTTGACCGTGGTAAACACGTTGATGCCGGCGGCGAGCAGTTCCTGGATGTCTTGCCAGCGCTTTTCATGGCGGCTGCCGGGGGCGTTGCTGTGGGCCAGTTCGTCCACCAGCACCAGCTTGGGCTTGGCGGCGAGCAGGCCGTCGAGGTCCATTTCTTCGAGCATCACGCCACGGTATTCGCTGCGCAACAGCGGTTGTTGCGGCAGGCCGCTGAGCAAGGCTTCGGTCTCGGCGCGGCCGTGGGTTTCAACCACGCCGGCGATCAGTTTGACGCCCTGGCGCAGTTGGGTATGGGCAGCCTGGAGCATGGCGTAGGTCTTGCCCACACCCGGCGCGGCGCCGAGGAAAACTTTGAGCCGGCCACGGCCGTCCCGGGGTAGATCGGCTAGCAGGGCATCGGCGCGGCCGGAGTCGCTCATGCTGGGGTTTCCTTCAATTGTTCAGACCCAGAGAAAATCCAATGTGGGAGGGGGCTTGCCCCCGATAGCGGTGGTTCAGTCGATACCTGTGTTGACTGACACTCTGCTATCGGGGGCAAGCCCCCTCCCACAGGGTTCAGAGTTTTTCCAGGGCCATGTTCAGCGCCAGCACATTCACCACTGGCGGCCCCACCAGCGGGCTTTCGATATGTTCATCCAACAACCGTTGCAGGGTCGACACCGGCACATTTCGCGCGGCAGCCACCCGTGCCAGTTGATAGGCAATCGCCTGGGGTGGCAAGTGTGGATCAAGACCGCTGCCGGAGGTAGTCAGCGACACCAAAGGCACCGGGCCCTGGCCGGGCACCAACTGTTTGTTCGCGTCATCGAACACGCGGGTGGCCAAGGCCGGGTTGCTGGGGCCGAGGTTACTGGCGCTGCTGGAAACCGTCGCAAAGGCCCCCGCCGAAGGGCGCGGATGGAACCAGCTGTCACCGGTAAAGTCCTGGGCGATCAGGCTGGAGCCACGCACCTTGCCGCTGGCATCGCGCACCAGGCTGCCGTTGGCCTGGTCCGGGAAAGCGACTTGGGCGACGCCGGTCACCACCAGTGGGTAGGCCACGCCGGTGATCAGGGTCATGAGCACCAGCAGGCTCAGGGCCGGGCGGATTATGTTGGACATTTCAAATTCCTCAATTCGGTCTTTGCAACCTGTGGGCACCGGGATGGCGCCCACAGGCATCGGGTCACACCAGGTGCAGCGCGGTCAGCAGCATGTCGATCGCCTTGATGCCCACGAACGGCACCAGCAACCCGCCCAGGCCATAGATCAGCAGGTTGCGCCGCAGCAACGCCGCCGCACTCGCGGCCTGCACACGCACACCGCGCAGCGCCAGGGGAATCAGCACCACGATGATCAGCGCGTTGAACACGATGGCCGAGAGAATCGCGCTCTGGGGGCTCTGCAAATGCATCACGTTGAGCACGCCCAACTGCGGGTAGATCGAGGCGAACAACGCCGGCAGGATCGCGAAGTACTTGGCCACGTCGTTGGCGATGGAAAAGGTGGTCAACGCGCCACGGGTCACCAGCAACTCCTTGCCGATCTGCACCACGTCCAGCAGCTTGGTGGGGTCGCTGTCGAGGTCGACCATATTGGCGGCCTCGCGGGCGGCCTGGGTGCCGTCGTTCATCGCCATGCCGACGTCCGCCTGGGCCAGTGCCGGGGCGTCGTTGGCACCGTCACCGCACATCGCCACCAGGCGGCCGTCGTTTTGCTCGTGACGGATGCGCGCGAGTTTTTTCTCCGGGGTCGCTTCGGCCAGCACGTCATCCACACCGGCTTCGGCAGCAATCGCAGCGGCCGTCAGCGGGTTGTCACCGGTGACCATCACCGTGCGAATCCCCAGCTTGCGCAGCTCGGCGAAACGTTCGCGGATACCGGGCTTGACCACGTCCTTGAGGTGGATCGCACCGAGCAATTTGCCGTCGGCACACACCAGCAAGGGCGTGCCGCCGCTCTGGGCGATCTTGTCGATTTCCCGTGCCAACGCCGGTTGCAGGTCGCCGCGTGGCTGGCCGATAAACGCCAGCAACGAATCCACTGCGCCTTTGCGGAACACGCGACCCTGGTAGTCGACACCGGACAAGCGGGTTTCGGCGCTGAACGGTACCGCGGTCAGTTCATCCAGGGATGGCTCGGCCTGCGGGTGCAGAGCCCGCAGGTATTCGACGATGGATTTGCCTTCTGCCGTGTCATCGGCCAAAGAGGCAAACAACGCACCTTCGGCCACTTCCTTGCCGCTGACGCCAGGCGCCGCAACCACCGCCGCGCACCGACGGTTACCGAAGGTGATGGTGCCGGTCTTGTCCAGCAGCAACACGTGCACGTCACCGGCCGCTTCCACGGCACGGCCGGACTTGGCGATCACATTGAGGCGCACCAGGCGGTCCATGCCGGCAATACCGATGGCCGACAACAAGCCGCCGATGGTGGTAGGAATCAGCGTCACCAGCAGTGCGACCAAAAACACCAGGGGCAAGCTGCCATTGGCGAAGTGGGCGAACGGCTGCAAGGTCACGACCACCAGCAGGAAGATCAGGGTCAGGCCGATCAGCAGGATATCCAGCGCGACTTCGTTGGGGGTTTTCTGACGCTTGGCGCCTTCGACCAGGGCGATCATGCGGTCCAGGGTGGACTCGCCGGGATTGGCGGTGATGCGGATCAGCAGCCAGTCCGAGACCAGCCGCGTGTTGCCGGTGACGGCCGAGCGATCGCCGCCGGACTCGCGGATCACCGGTGCGGATTCACCGGTGATCGCCGCTTCGTTGACCGCCGCGATGCCTTCGACGACCTCGCCGTCGCCGGGGATCATTTCCCCGGCGGCCACACGCACCACATCACCTTTACGCAGACTGGTGGCCGGCACGACCTTGAAGCTGCCATCGGCTTCCTTACGCCGCGCGCTCAGGCCTTCGCTGCCGGCCTTGAGGCTGTCGGCACGGGCCTTGCCGCGTCCTTCGGCCAAGGCTTCGGCGAAGTTGGCGAACAGCACGGTGAACCACAGCCACACGGCGATTTGCACGGCCACATACGTCGGTACGGCGGTGTCGGGCACAAAGCACAGCACGGTGGTGAGGATGGCGGTCAGCTCGACCACCAGCATCACCGGCGAGCGTTGCAGCTGGCGCGGGTCCAGCTTGACGAACGCCTGGACCAGCGCCGGGCGCCACAGGGCCGAGACGGCGGTTTTGGCGGGTTCCTGGGTTTTGACCGGGGCCGCGTTTTTTGCAGGCATATTCATGTTCATATCCCCTTTTTAGAAGCCCATGCTCAAGTGTTCAGCGATGGGCCCCAGCGCCAGCGTCGGCAGGAAAGTCAGGCCGCCCACCAGCAAAATAGTCACGGTCAACAGGGTCACGAACAGCGGACCATGGGTCGGGAAGCTGTTCTGGCCAATCGGTGCGGTCTTCTTCATCGCCAGGCTGCCGGCCAGGGCCAGTACCGGGATGATGTAGCCGAAGCGGCCGATCAACATGCCCAGGCCCAGCATCAGGTTGTGGAACGGCGTGTTGGCACTGAAACCGCCGAACGCCGAGCCGTTGTTGGCGCTGGCCGAGGTGTAGGCGTACAGCAACTGGCTGAAACCGTGAGGGCCAGGGTTGCTGATCGCGCCGGCAGGGCCGGGCAGGCTCGCGGCGATGGCACCCAGTACCAGCACGCCCACCGGCATCACCAGCAGGGTCACGACCAGCAGCTGCACTTCCTTGGCCTGGAGTTTCTTGCCCAGGTATTCCGGGGTGCGCCCGATCATCAGGCCAGCCAGGAACACCGCGATCAACACGTTGAGCAACATGCCGTACATACCGGCGCCGACGCCGCCGAAGATCACTTCGCCGACCATCATGTTGACCAGCGCCACCATCCCACTGAGGGGGTTGAGGCTGTCTTGCATGCCGTTGACCGAACCGTTGGACGCCGCGGTGGTGGTCACCGACCACAACACCGTGCCGGTGGTGCCGAAGCGCGCTTCCTTGCCTTCCAGCGGTGCGGTCTGCTCGACGGCCGGGTTGTTCAAGCTCGGGTTGGGCTGGTATTCGGACCACAGGGAAGTGGCGCCGCCGATCAGGAACAGCGCCAGCATGCAGCCAAGGATCGCGCGGCTCTGGCGCAGGTCTTTCACGTAGTGGCCGAAGGTGAATACCAACGCCACCGGGATCAGGATGATCGAGGCCACTTCGAACAGGTTGGCCCAGGCGGTCGGGTCTTCAAACGGGTGCGCCGAGTTGACGCCGAAGAAGCCGCCGCCGTTGGTGCCCAGTTGCTTGATCGCAATCTGGCTGGCTGCCGGGCCCAGGGGGATCACTTGATCCACGCCTTGCAGGGTCACGGCATCCACATAGTGCGCGAAGGTTTGCGGCACGCCCTGCCATACCAGGAACAGCGCCAGCACCAGGCACAACGGCAGCAGGCCGTAGAGCGTGGCGCGGGTCATGTCGACCCAGAAGTTACCCAGGGTCCTGGCGGATTTGCGCCCGATCCCACGGCACAGCGCGACCAGGACGGCCAGGCCGGTGGCCGCACTGACGAAGTTCTGCACGGTCAGGCCAGCCATCTGGCTGAGGTAGCTCAGGGACGCCTCACCGCTGTAGGACTGCCAGTTGGTGTTGGTCATGAAACTGACCGCGGTATTAAAGGCCAGGGTCCATTCCTGGCCCGGCAATTTCTGCGGGTTCAGTGGGAGATAGTCCTGGAACAGCAGGATCGCGAACAACAGCAAAAAGCCCGCGAGGTTGAACGCGAGCAAGGCCAGCATGTATTTCTGCCAGCTTTGTTCCTGATGTTCATCCACCCCCGACAGGCGATAACAGGCTTTTTCGACAGGCCCCAGCACCGGGCTCAGCCACGTGCGCTGGCCTTCCATCACCTTGTAGTAGAACCGCCCCAGGAACGGCGCCGGCACCAGTACCACGGCAAAGAAGGCAATGATCAGCCAATAGTCATAACTGTGCATGGCCAGCTCCTAGTTCCGATCCGCGCGTAACAGCGCAACCAGCAGATAAATGAACAGCGCCACGGCCAATAGCAGTGACACCCCGTCCAGAACGCTCATGGAAGTCTCTCCGTTTAGCGGCGAGTGCCGCGTGTGGGGCAATTGTCCGCAGGAGTGGCGTAAAGGAACGAGAGCGACGGGGTGGGCGGGGCGTAAAGATGGCGTAAAGAGTGGGTTTATGCGGGGTTTACAGGGGGGTATTTGGTGTCTGGGCGGGCGCTATCGGGAGCAAGTCCCCTCCCACACTTGACCGCGTTGTCATGCCGAGCGCCAGTCAACCTATGGCAGGGGGCTTGCTCCCGATAGCGCCGGCACCGTCACCGCCGCACCTAACTGGTGCGACGCCGGCAAATTTCAAACGCCAAACCATCCCCCACACGACAGTTGCGCCGCTTTACGACAATCATTCTCAGGCTGGCATGGCCGCTGCAACACCTTGAATCATTCCAAACCGTTCAGGGAGCGCAGCACAATGAACACACAACTCAAACCCACCTTGGGCACCCTGCATTTATGGGGCATTGCCGTCGGGCTGGTGATTTCCGGGGAATACTTCGGCTGGAGCTACGGCTGGGGCGTGGCCGGGACCTTGGGCTTCCTGGTGACCTCGCTGATGGTCGCCGCGATGTACACCTGCTTTATCTTCAGTTTCACCGAGCTGACTACCGCCATTCCTCACGCAGGCGGGCCGTTTGCCTACAGTCGTCGCGCCTTTGGGGAGAAAGGCGGCTTGATCGCAGGCCTCGCCACCCTGATCGAATTTGTCTTCGCCCCGCCTGCCATCGCCCTGGCGATCGGCGCGTATCTGAATGTGCAGTTCCCGGCCCTGGACCCCAAGCATGCGGCCGTCGGTGCCTACATCGTGTTCATGGGGCTGAATATTCTCGGCGTAAAACTCGCCGCGACCTTCGAGCTGGTGGTGTGCGTGCTCGCCGTCGCCGAGCTGCTGGTGTTCATGGGTGTGGTCGCGCCCGCGTTCAGCTTCAGCAACTTTGCCCTGAACGGTTGGGCCGGTTCCGATACCTTCGGCGCCCCGGCGATTGCCGGGATGTTTGCGGCGATTCCGTTTGCCATCTGGTTCTTCCTGGCCATCGAAGGCGCGGCCATGGCGGCCGAGGAAGCGAAAGATCCGAAGCGCACCATTCCAAAGGCCTACATCAGCGGCATCCTGACCCTGGTGATCCTGGCCATGGGCGTGATGTTCTTCGCCGGCGGCGTGGGCGACTGGCGCACCCTGTCGAACATCAACGATCCACTGCCGCAGGCGATGAAAACCGTGGTGGGCGACAACTCCGGCTGGCTGCACATGCTGGTCTGGATCGGCCTGTTCGGCCTGGTGGCGAGCTTCCACGGCATTATCCTGGGCTACTCGCGCCAGTTCTTCGCCCTGGCCCGCGCCGGTTACCTGCCCTCCTTCCTCGCCAAATTATCGCGTTTTCAGACACCACACCGGGCAATCATCGCCGGTGGCGTGGTCGGCATCGCCGCCATCTACAGCGATGGCCTGATCAACCTGGGCGGCATGACATTGACCGCGGCGATGATCACCATGGCGGTGTTCGGTGCCATTGTGATGTACATCATGAGCATGCTCAGCCTGTTCAAACTGCGTAAGACCGAACCGCTGCTGGAACGTACCTTCCGCGCGCCGGGTTATCCGATCGTGCCCGGCATTGCGCTGGCGCTGGCCGTGGTCTGCCTGGTGGCCATGGCGTGGTTCAACACGCTGATCGGGCTGATCTTCCTCGGCTTTATGGCCGTGGGTTTCATCTACTTCCAAATGACCGCACAGGATCGTGCCGATGCACCGGCAGACGCAATGTTGACCGGGCTCTAAGGTTTCGAGGCAGAACGGGCCTACACTGAACTACTCAGAAAGCCCGTCACTCAAAGTAGTTATTGCCGTGGGAAAATTCTCCGACGGTAATCTGCCTCAAGGAGAGCCTTATGCCGTGGTATGCGTGGTTGATTATGGTGGTTGCGATCGGGTCGATCGTCGGAGGGCTGATGATGCTGCGTGACAGCGCCAACAAGGTGGAACTCACCGACGAACAACGCAAACGCGTGGCCGAACGCAACGCCCAGGCGGATGCCAAGGACGCGCAGGACCGCTAGGACCGCTTACTCCCAATCCGCCTTGGCAATCTGCAACCCGTGCTGCCCTTTATAGGCAGCACGCTCCGGCTGGCTCCAGCCGTCCAGCAACTCGTCCTCCAGCCGATAGATCTCAACCCCCAGCGGACGGCACACCGTCAGCGGGTCCTGCGCATCCGGCCCCCACATCGGCAGCGACAAATCCCCGCCCGGGCACGTCGACAGCGCGCAGAGCAAATCAATCTCGGCAAAGAACTCCAGGTAATCGCCCTTCTGCGCCGGGCAGGCTTTCATGAAATACATGTCGTCGTGATTGAGGCCCGTGCACTGGAAAATATTCAGCACGTCATGCACGTCGAATTCCGTCAGACCGTGGGGTAATACCGCGCGGGTCAGGTTGGAGTGGCAATGGTGATGGAAGTCCTCGCCGGTGAGCATGCGGTTCACATAGGGATCGCACCGCGTCCCCAGCAAGTCATGCAGACGCCCGCCGTGCTCATCGATGCCGTAACTGGCCAGGCTGTCATCGGTGATGGTCACCAGTGGCCTTAGAAATGGCAGATTCGACCATAGCCGGTCATGAGTGCTCACATGCGCCCCCTGCAACTGACGGGTACGTGCAGCCCAAAGACGTTCGCGGGGGTCATTGGCGTTCCACACATTGAAGTCCCCCACCTGCGGGCCCACGGGCGTGGTGACACGAAACACATGCCCGGCGGGCACCTTCCACGCCCTGCCCGTGCGAATCGGCACCTCGAACTGCTCGATCAAGCTGCGCTGATCTTTTCGGTCACGAATGCGCTCGTAAAATGCCGCGTCGACCTGCAACGCCGAACCCTTGCTGACCTGATAAGCGGCCGGATAGTCTTTGTACATGATGCAGATCCTCGATCAGGGGTGGGTAAACAGGGCCAAGGACAGGCGTTCCGAATCATCCAGGTACAGGCTCATCGCCTCCCCTGCCGCCGGTTTGTCCTGCTCGACAAGCCATTGATAAATCTCACGGTCACGCTCCAGCCAGGGCGACTGGAAACGTTGCTCATCAGGCGCGGCGCAAAACACCAGGCGCAACTGGGCGATGACCTGGGCAAAAAACTCATCGAACAACGGGCTGCCCATCAACCCGACGATGTGCTGATGGAACAGCAAACTGTGGGTGGCCACCGCACGCCAATCCTCGCGCTCACGGGCCAGGGTGGTGGCGTCAATGGCGTTTTGCAGGCGCTCGGATTGCTCGGGCGTCAAGGCCTCGCTTCCGGCGATGGCCTGCAACTCCAGGGTACGGCGGACTACAAACAGGTCGCGGACTTCCTCCCGCTCCAACCGCCGCACCATGACGCCCTTGTTACGCACATAACGGGTCAACCCCTCCTGCCCCAAACGGTGCAAGGCTTCGCGAATCGTATTGCGCGACGCACTGTAGGCCTTGACCAGGTCCACCTCGACCAATGCCACGCCTGGCAATAACCGCCCCGCAATAATGTCGGCACGCAACTCCAGGGCAATCTGGTCGGCTAAAGACAAACTGAGCGTCATGACCACCTCACGATTGTTGAACAATCTTCCGTCTAGATGTAATCACATTTCATGCCAACGCCCTGCATGCCGACGAGTGTGTAAAAAAGGTCAAGTTGGTTAAAATGCCCGCCTGTAACCGAGGCTGCCCCATGCGTTATTCACAAAACCACAAAGCCCAAACCCACCAACGCATCATCAAGGAAGCCTCTGCGCGCTTTCGCCGCGACGGCATCGACGCCACCGGCCTGCAGCCACTGATGAAAGCCTTGAACCTGACCCATGGCGGCTTTTACGCGCATTTCAAATCCAAGGGCGAACTGGTGGAGACAGCCCTGCAGGCGGCCGCCGCAGACCTGGGCGCCCATTGCGACATGCTGTTCAGCCAGGAGCAGCCGCTGGGCGCGTTTATCGACAGTTACCTGTCGGAATGGCACCTGACCTCCCCGGACCAGGGCTGCCCGCTGCCAACGATGTGTTCAGAACTGGGGCTCCGAGGCCAGCCCAGTGCGACTACAGACCAGGTACTCAACGCAAGGCTCAAGCAAATAGAAACGGCATTGGGAGAGGAGCGTTGCGATGCAGAGAGCCTGGTGATGATGTCGACACTGGTGGGCGCATTGGTACTGGCCAGGAGTGTTGAAGACCCTCAATTGGCAAGACAGATCATGGCCGTGGTGCGCGAACGCCTGAAAACGCAGAACCCGGAGGGCAAAAAGGCCGATCAATGACCGGCCTCCTGGATGAATCAGTTGATGGCCAGCCTATCGCGATTCTTCTCCAGCAGCGCCTTGCCAATCCCCTTCACTTCCAACAACTCATCCACCGCCGTGAACGGACCATTGCTTTCGCGATAGGCGATGATCGCCTGGGCTTTAGCGGCACCGATACCGAAGAGGTCACGACGCAGGGTTTCGGCGTCGGCGGTGTTCAGGTTGACCTTGGTGGACTGCTCGACCTTGGTCATCTGGGCGGTGATAGGGGTTGGAGCTTCGGGTTTGATGGACGGGGCTGCGGTGGTGGTGACTGAAAGGGTCGTGAGGAAGGCGAAGATTAGGGAGGTGAGGTAGGTGTTTTGCATTGGTGACGCTCCATGACAGTGTGAGAGAAAAGCAGCTTTCCGAGGCTGCTTTTCTAACTTAGGTGACTACAGAGCCATGTCAAAAATGACGAGGTTACAAAGTATGTGATGGCTAGGGTCATAGCGGACATCCGCCCCACAGATCAATGCAGTCACCGCCAATCGAAAACTGTAAGCCTCCAAAAAAACAGCTAAAAAATGACGTCAGAGTCCTTGCATGAGGTAAAACTTGAAGCACGCCAAGCATAAGGTAAACTATTAGGTTAGCGTACCTGATGGCAATATAGAGTTAGTCAAAAAACTGGCAACTCGCCCTTAGAGGGTTTCACAAACGTCCGGCGAAAAGGATTTTTTGACTTGTATGAAACTGAAAAGCTCTTACGGCGTGGAGCCAGGCAGCTACCACAAAAAGACCAAGCATATCAACGCCGCTAGATATCTTTATAGATATTTCAATTCGTCGAGATCCACGTAGGTAATGCCATTTACTGGCTTTTTAGGCTTTTTGTTCAAGTAGACCACTGATGACATCTAACTCAATCACCCCGGTTATTCTCTGTGGCGGCTCTGGATCTCGGCTATGGCCGTTGTCACGCAAAAGTTTTCCAAAACAGTTTGTACCTCTAATCGGGGAGAAAAGCCTGCTACAACTGACACTGGAACGCGTATCTCTCCTCGCGGATCATGTGCTGTTAGTCGCTTCTGAAGATCACCGGTTTCTAGTCTCTGAGGGCCTTCACTCGACACAGTTGAAGGGCGCAGTGATTCTGGAGCCGTCTGCTCGGAACACGGCAGCCGCCATGACACTTGCAGCGCTGAGCAGTGTGAAAGAAGGGCGAGACTTACTGCTGTTTTGCCCAGCTGATCACCACATTCCGGATGCGGAAGCTTTCGCAAGAACCGTGCGGCTTGGCGTTGCTCACGCCCAAGGCGGAGCAATCGTCACCTATGGCGTACTGCCGAGCTTTCCCTCGACCGCTTATGGTTATATCCAGCAAGGCCTTGCTCAAAAGGATGGGTGTAGCCGCGTCGAACGTTTTATAGAAAAGCCCGATGCTGCCACCGCGCAGACCTTGCTCCTGCGGGGCGATGTCTTGTGGAATGCAGGGATTTTCCTGTGCAAAGGCACAGTACTGATTGATGCGATGGAACGCCATGCACCGGACATTCTGGAGGTCTGCCGAGCATCCTTCGATGAGGCAACGTCAGAACGGCTCGCAGGTGGAACATCTTTTATCCGCCCTGCTGCTTCGAGTTTTGCGACCTGCCGTGCAGAAAGCATTGACTACGCCGTAATGGAGCACCATGACCATGTAGTAGTAGCTCCATTCAGCGGGCAATGGAGTGACGTAGGTAGCTGGAATGCGCTGGCTGAAATGACCGAAGCCGATGAATTCGGTAACAGAATCCACGGCCAAGGTCGAATAAGCCAATCCCGAAACACGTTCATCCACGCGCCACACCGACCAGTCGTCGCATTAGGCACTGAAAACCTGTTGATTATCGATACCCCGGATGCAGTCCTGATAACCCACAGAGATCACGTAGAACACGTTAAAAACGTCGTCCTGCAACTGGAAAAAGAAAACTGCAGTCAGGCGATCACCCATCGAAAAGTTTCGCGACCCTGGGGTTGGTACGACAGTATTGATACGGGCGATCGCTTTCAGGTCAAAAGAATTGGTGTGAAACCAGGCGCCTCGTTGTCACTGCAAAAACACCATCACCGAGCCGAACACTGGATCGTTGTAAAAGGGACGGCCGAAGTGACACGCGGCGCTGACACTTTTATTTTGACCGAAAACCAATCCACGTACATCCCCATCGGGGAAATCCATCGCCTGAAGAACCCGGGAATGGTTGAACTTGAGATAATAGAAGTCCAATCCGGTAGTTATCTGGGTGAAAACGATATCGTTAGATTCGAAGACAATTATGGAAGAGCAAATGATTAAGAAAGCACTCATCACAGGCGTAACTGGACAAGATGGCGCCTATCTTGCTGAATTATTGTTGAGCAAGGGCTACGAAGTACACGGCATGAAGCGCCGGAGCTCGTTGTTCAACACCGCTCGCATCGATCATCTATTCCATGACGTACATGACAAGGGCCTGCCTTTTTTCTTGCACCACGGAGATATGACCGACTCGTCCAGCCTGACGCGCATTATCCAAAAAGTGCAACCGGACGAAATTTACAATTTGGCAGCGCAAAGCCACGTAGCGGTCTCTTTTGAAGAGCCTGAATATACTGCCAACTCCGATGCCCTCGGTGCGCTGCGTATTCTTGAAGCCATCCGAATTCTTGGCTTGGAAAAAAAGACCCGTTTCTATCAGGCGTCCACTTCCGAGCTTTACGGCCTCGTGCAAGAAACGCCACAGAAAGAAACCACGCCTTTCTACCCACGCAGCCCCTACGCCGTTGCGAAGCTATATGCCTACTGGATCACCGTCAATTATCGAGAGGCTTACGGGATCTACGCCTGCAACGGAATACTTTTTAACCACGAAAGTCCGATTCGAGGCGAAACCTTCGTCACGCGCAAGATCACTCGCGCACTTGCTCGGATAAAACTCGGCCTTCAAGAATGCCTGTACCTGGGCAATATGGATTCTTTGCGGGACTGGGGTCACGCAAAAGACTACGTAGAAATGCAATGGCTGATGCTGCAACAAGAAACCCCCGAAGACTTTGTTATTGCAACAGGCGTGCAATACAGCGTCCGTGATTTCGTTAACGCAGCGGCCAGCGAACTAGGCATTAATATTACCTGGCAAGGCTCGGGCGTAGACGAAAAAGGGTACAGCGAGGATGGCAAATGCATCGTGGCAGTAGACCCAAGATACTTCCGCCCAACTGAAGTGGAAACACTGCTGGGAGATGCAACCAAAGCGAAAACGAAGTTGGGTTGGACGCCAAAAATCACATTCGAAGAACTCGTCAGTGAGATGGTGCGCGAGGACCTTAAAAGCGCGGAGCGTGATGAGCTTGTCAATCAACACGGCTACACGACGTTCAGCTATAACGAATAATTGAGTTGGCTACCCATCCAATGAGCACGAAACGAATACTGTTGACAGGCGGAGGAGGAATGGTAGGGCGCAACTTGCTCGACCATCCCGAGATTGGCGAGTTTGAAGTATTAGCTCCGCGCAGCAGCGAGCTGGACCTGCGGGATTTTCTCGCGGTGCAGGCTTACGTTGAGCGGCATAAGCCTGACTTCATCATTCACGCGGCAGGAAAGGTAGGAGGGATCCAAGCGAACGTCAGGGAGCCTGTGAACTTCCTTCGAGACAACCTTGATATAGGTCGCAACGTCGTCAGCGCAGCACAGCTCGCAGGCGTGCCCCGCCTGATCAATCTCGGTAGCTCCTGCATGTACCCTCGCAACCATACCGGATCGCTCAGCGAAGATATGGTGCTGACGGGAGAACTGGAGCCGACCAATGAAGGCTATGCCTTGGCCAAAATAGTGACAGCGCGACTGTGCGACTATATTTCACGTGAAGATCAAGGACTTCAATATAAGACGCTGATCCCCTGCAATATCTTCGGACGTTTTGACAAATTCGATCCTGCTCACTCACACTTGTTACCGGCTATTATTCACAAACTCCATATAGCGAAGAAAACGGGGGCGCCCTCAGTCGATGTGTGGGGAGATGGTTCTGCCAGACGCGAGTTCATGTATGGGGGCGATTTGGCAGATGCACTAATACACGCAATTAAGCATTTTGAGTCGGTCCCTCGCTATATGAATATAGGTCTGGGTAACGACCACTCAATAAATGACTACTACCGCACTGCAGCCACAGTAATGGGCTATGAAGGGACGTTCGAGCACGACCTTACTAAACCTGTGGGCATGGCGCGAAAACTTGTGAACATCGAGCGCCAAATATCGTGGGGATGGAAGCCGCGACATAGTTTGCAAGAAGGTATTGAAAAGACTTATAGCTATTATCTGGAGCATCAACAATGAGCATTAAATTTCCGCTGGCTACCTCCTCATGGGAGAAGGAAGAGCTTGAAGCGATGCAGCGCGTCATCGCCACCGGCATGTTTACAATGGGTGAGCAGGTCAAGGCATTTGAACGGGACTTTGCGGAATTTGTAGGCAGTAAGCATTGTGTGATGGTGAACTCCGGATCGTCGGCCAACCTGTTGATTGTCGCGGCACTGTTTTACACGCAAAACGCCTCCATCAAGCTACAAAGAGGCGATGAGATTATTGTTCCTGCAGTTTCATGGAGCACTACCTACTACCCACTTTACCAGTATGGTCTGAAGATCAAATTTGTAGACATCGACCTCCACACGCTCAACTACGATCTCGAACAGCTTGAGCTTGCTGTAACGGATAAAACCCGTGCAATCATGGCGGTCAATTTACTTGGTAATCCAAACGATTTTGGGCGTATTCAAGAAATCATCGGCGATCGGAAAATCGTGCTGATTGAAGATAACTGCGAATCCATGGGCGCAACTTATAACGGCAAACAGGCCGGTACATTCGGCGTAATGGGCAGCTTCAGCTCCTTCTTCAGTCATCACATCTCAACGATGGAGGGAGGCTTGATCGTAACCGACGATGAGGAGTTGTATCAAATCTTGCTGTCGCTTAGAGCGCACGGCTGGACTCGCAATTTGCCCAAGCAAAACCTGGTGTGCAGCGATAAAAGCGATGATCCATTTGAGGAGTCGTTCCGCTTTGTGCTGCCGGGATATAACGTCCGTCCTCTGGAGCTTGAGGGTGCGCTGGGCGTTGAGCAGGTAAAACGCTTGCCTAACCTGATCGAAGAGCGGCGTAAAAATGGATTGCTGCTACAGGCCGCAATGACAGACCACCCAGACATTATTATCCAACGAGAGATTGGAGAGTCCAGCTGGTTCGGGTTTAGCCTAGTGATTCGCCCAGGCAGTAAGTTGACGCGCAAATATCTCGTAGAAAAACTTACTGACCTCGGCTTTGAGTGTCGACCAATTGTAGCCGGAAATTTTGCAAAAAATGAAGTGGTTAAATATTTCGACTCAGAAGTACACGGTGACCTGAAAAATGCTGAGCATATTGACCGATTCGGGTTATTTGTAGGGAACCACCACTACTCCATACCAGAGGCATTCAATCTTCTTAAAAGCATTCAAGCCTAATGCGATTTATTTCGGCATTTAAAAATAAGATTGCAATAACTTGCAAGAATATGCGTGGACGGAACAACGTTCGATCTACGCATGTCTCTACAAAAGCTATAGGGGCCTCAATCGGCATCGAAACACTCTATGAGACTCATGTAGACTCAGAAAGCAGGATTGGCAGCTATACTTATATCGGCGAACACACAAATATTACCAAAAGCAATATCGGACGTTTTTGCTCAATTGCTAACAACGTATCTATCGGTCAGGGCGAGCACGTACTTGATCATATTTCCACATCATCTATTTTTTATAAAACCCCTTGGAAAACACTTACCCAGCATGATTGCAATATTGAGAGTGATGTGTGGATCGGCGTTGATGCGGTAATATTACGAGGTGTTAACGTCGGCTTCGGAGCAGTGATCGCCGCGAACGCAGTTGTGACCAAAGATGTTCCACCCTTCGCTATAGTTGGTGGCGTTCCTGCGCGATTGATCAGGTACCGTTTCTCCGCAGATGATCAGAACCTTATTCTTGCTTCCCGATGGTGGGAACACGAGCACCATGAAGCAAAATCGATAATCCAACAGTTGGAAGTTAGCATAAGCAGGTCCAAGCAATGAAAGTTTCCATACTTCGCGCTCCAGGTATGCGCAACAATACAATCTTTGATCTTGGAAGCCCTCAGAATAGGGACAATTGCTTTGCGCCCTACGCCCTACTGAGAGAAGAACTGCTTAAAAAAAACATACAACTACAAACGTCAGATATCGCAACACAAAGTCCAGTTGCATTTGAATTACATCAAGATGTACAGCCAGACTCATTGAGCGCAGATAAATATTTGATGCTATTTGAAACGAAATTCATCAAACCTGAAAATGGAAATCACAAGCTGTTTTCCAGTTACCGTAAAGTTTTTACATGGGATGAGCGTCTCGTAGACAATGATCACATCATTAAAATAAATTTCCCAAATGAATTACGAGTTAATGACGTAGACGGTATTACTTCAAGGAATCAATTTTGTTGCTTAATCTCCAGCAACAGAGCACTAACGATAGCCAGCACTAATGACCTCTATTCTGAACGGATCATTGCAATAAAATGGTTCGAAAAAAATGCGCCCGCAGACTTCCATCTATACGGGATAGACTGGAATTTACCCGCGGCAAAAGCTGGCTATATCGGAAAAATTCAACGGCGAACGTGGCCACTTATTAACCGCGTTCTGAAATCAGAACCGTTCCCGAGCTACCGAGGGAAAATAGAAAGCAAATATGAAGTTTTGAAAAAAACCAGATTTTCCATTTGTTATGAAAATGTCAAAGATTTACCCGGATATATAACTGAAAAGATTTTTGATTGTTTTTTTGCAGGTTGCATTCCTATTTATTGGGGTGCCAGCAATATAACCGACTATATCCCGGCAGATTGTTTTATAGATCGACGCAAATTTAGCAACATGCAGGATCTCTATAACCTCCTAAAAAAAATGCCAGACTCTGAATACACCGCATATCAACAGCGCATCGCAGACTTTTTAAAGAGCAAGCTGGCTCATCCATTTAGCTCACCGTTCTTCGCGGAGACTATCGTAAATACGATAGTTAAAGACCTTGAACGTTAAAAAAGAATTATTAATAATCAGCTCCGGCCGACTTATCTCAACGTTGATTGCTCTGATTTCAATTCGCGCAGTCACCTCATTCCTTCCGCCCGAGAAATACGGTGAGTTGGCCATATTAATAACGATTCAAATGCTGTGTGGTTTATTTCTTATAAATCCCGTCGGTCAACACATAAATTTGAATACCCACAGGTGGTGGGATGACAAGACGATTATTCCGAGGCTAAAATCGTATCGCTCTTACGTCATTGCCTCCTCTACTTTTGGGGCAATTATTGCTTTAGGAGTCTTTCCCCCTACCAACTCGACGATGATTATTTTTAATATATTCCCTGTCTTTGCTATGGTCGTTGCCGGAACATGGAATGCAACGTTCATCCCAATGTTAAACATGCTTGGGTTTCGAGGGCACTCAGTTTTTTGGTCGATAGTAACGTCTTCTACGAGTCTTGTTACTTCGATATTGCTTGTAGCCATATGGACGTCAGCAACCTCATGGTTTGTCGGCCAAGCGATAGGAATGGCGGTAGGTGCATTGGGAGCACGATACCAGTTAAATAAACAAGTCTCAGTGGAGATTCGTCGCCAGCCGAAAATTCCATTATTATCCAAAGATGTGATTATCAGCTACTGTCTACCGCTATCACTTGCGGCAGGCCTTATGTGGATTCAACTATCGGGCTATCGATTTGCCATTCAATTTTATTGGGGCTTGGCGCAGCTTGGGTTCATTGCTGTCGGGCTTCAATTGGCTGGCCAGATATGGGCCTTGATCGAATCGCTTGCAATTCAATTCCTGTACCCGTTTTTTTTCCGCAGGGTAAGCGAACAATCTGACAACTCGGAGATTGAACTAGCAGTCTCAGACCTACTGAATACTTTGGTGCCAACTTATCTCTTGATCGCAGGCTTGACGATCTTAACGGCACCTTATCTCCTGAAATTACTAGTTGCTCCAGAGTACAGTGATGCTTGGCTCTTTGTAGCTGCAGGAGCGATTGTGGAGCTCTGCAGAGCGTTAGGAAATCTCCTTGGTAACGCCGCGCATGTACGGAGAAAAACAATCTCTCTTGCAACGCCTTACGCACTCGGCGCAACGGTGATTATAGTCTGTATTTTTTATTCTGGTACACGCCAACTTGATATAAAATGGGCCGCAGCAGCCTTAGTGGCAGGTGCGCTAGCCATGATAGTTAGTATGACTGCAAACATGTATACCCAAGTTAAATTCAAACTGGATAAGTTTCGCTGCTTCAGCTCACTCCTTTGCATGCTAGGAATGGCGAGTCTTATCGACAGTATCCCATATGCTTCCAGCTGGATTAGCGCAATAGGATATATCATAATTACGTCACTAATCGTAGCTTGTTTATTATTTATAATGCTATGGAAAAACCCTGCAACCTCTAGATTACTTAGTGTGCAATTGAGGAAAATTTGAAATGATAATTGCGCATATTATAGGCGGCCTAGGCAACCAAATATTTCAATATGCAGCTGCCAAGGCACTTTCTGTCGAAAAAAATACAGAGTTACTCCTAGACGTTACTTCTTTCGATTCATACGCCCTTCATCAGGGCTTTGAGCTCAATAAAATATTTAGCGCCGACTTTAAAACAGCCAGTAGCTCGGACATAAAAAAAATTCTCGGTTGGCAAGCCCCTACTATCGTTCGTAGTGTTCTGCACCGCCCTCGTCTTACCTGGTTGCGCAAAACCACATTGAGTATTGAACCATCATTTCAATACTGGCGGGGTTTTCAGGACTTATCGGACAACACCTATCTGAGTGGATACTGGCAGAGCGAACGCTACTTCAAAAATATTGAATCTATTATCCGAAAAGATTTCTCGTTCAAGCTACCTATGGACAATGAAAATTCGCGCATTGCAAACTTAATCAGCAATACAGAGGCGGTGAGCCTACATATACGAAGAGGCGACTATGTGAATAACTCAGCATATAGCGCATGCTCTTTGGATTACTACCAGGCTGCCATAAGCCATTTTACTCACATGAATAAACCGCCAACATTTTTCATTTTTTCAGATGATATAAACTGGGTCAAAGAACATTTAAAAATAGAGCACCCTCACTGTTACGTAGATCATAACAATGGGGCAGCAAGCTACAACGACATGAGACTTATGAGTCTCTGCAAACACAACATCATTGCGAACAGTTCATTCAGTTGGTGGGGAGCTTGGCTAAATGCGAATAATGACAAAATCGTCATTACACCGAAAAGCTGGTTCAACACTAATAATCATATAGATGATCTTATCCCGCCGACCTGGATCAGCCTATGATCAGTAAATTCTCGCCAGGTCTAACCACACTCGTTATTGGGGGTGGAGGCTACATCGGTCACTTTCTTGTTGCACAACTGGTGGCGTCAGGGAGAAACGTGACGGTCCTTGGGCGAAGCGCTAAGCCGCGCTATGAGGTTCCCCTAGGGGCTAAGTATATAGCCGGAGATTTTGCCCATAAGAATCTTATTTGCAACATATTGAATACGCATCAGGAGGTAATCCATCTCGCTTATGCGACAGTACCCAATACATCTTTTGAAAACCCATTAGCTGATTTGGAGCAAAACCTCCCAGCTACTGTGCAGTTGTTTGCAGAGGTCGCTCGCCGTGGATTAAAGCTGGTACTCGTTTCCTCAGGCGGGACGGTGTACGGTGAAGCGCTATCTCTGCCTATAAGTGAAGAGCATCCCACAAAACCGATATCACCTTACGGTGTGACGAAGCTTACGTTGGAAAGTTATGCTTTTCTTTATGCTATGACCCATAATCTTCGGTTCACCTGTGTTCGCCCTGCAAATGCATATGGTACTGGTCAACGTCCGTTCATCGGTCAAGGCTTTATAGCCACTGCAATCGCCTCATCAATAAAAGGTTCTGCTATCAAAGTTTTTGGCCAGGCTGGAAGCGTGCGAGACTACCTCTACGTCAGTGATGTAGCCTCCGGAATATTTCATGCGTTGGAAAACGGTAAACTGTCGGAGATTTACAATCTAGGATCAGAAGTGGGCCTCAGTAATATGGATGTAATTGAAATAATGAGACCTATAATGAAAGATATCGATTGCGATATCAAGGTTGAACATTTACCAAAGCGGGGCTTTGATGTGAGTACAAATATTCTCAATTCTCAAAAGCTCAAGAGCCACACAGGCTGGGGCCCTAAAGTTCATTTTCTAGATGGCCTTTTAACAACCAGAGATTGGCTATGGAAGCACCGTCATGAATTCTGATGAATGCAATACTGCACCACTTATTTCAGTGATTCTTCCGGTATATAACGGTGCTGCACACCTGGCATCCGCGATCGATTCAGTATTAAATCAGACCGTGTCTAATTTCGAGCTGATAATCATTGATGATGGTTCAACGGATAATTCACTCAGCATCTTACGAGAGTACGAAAAAATAGATCACCGCATTAGACTTTCTAGCAGAGTGAATGCTGGCCTCGCTAATACACTCAACGAATCCATCGCTCTAGCTACAGGCACGTGGATTGCGCGTATGGACCAAGATGATATCGCAATATCGACGAGATTTGAAAAGCAATTAGAGTATTTAAACTACTCAGGTGCCGACATCGTTGGAAGTTGGGTTAAACGATTTGGTACGACTGATAAACGCATTGTCAAACTGCCGGAATCCGACAGTGCAATTAAGATAGCTTTACTCTTCATATCACCTTTTGCACATCCCACAGTCATGATGCGCGCCGACTTTGTCAAGCGACTACAATATAGACACAAGTGGGATAAGGCGGAAGATTATGATCTCTGGGTTCGTGCGGCAATTTGCGGCTGGAAGATGGCTAACGTACCCGAGGTTCTGCTTAAATATCGAGTTCACACCACTCAAATTTCCACCTCCTCTGCTTTGCGGCAATTGAATTTATCAAGAGGTATTCAGGAAAATTATTGGAATCACTTGCTAACGCAATGGGGATGTGACACTTCATGTGTTAGCTCAGTTGTGAACATTTATAACAGTGGGTACAAGGTCTCCGTTGAGGATGTCGACATGGCGCTTACTTATGTCTTACAGCACTCCGAAAAAGAAACCCACGAGATGATATTCAAAAACGCATTTAGAATGTACATCAGGATCGCGGCAGATCACCCAAATTTAGCTGAGCGCTGGAAAAAGCTGTGTAATAATTTCTCAATTGTGCCTTCAAAAAAATCTATGATCACAATAAAAATATTGTGCTTTTTTAGAATTCGTCCGGAAGGAAAGTTTTTTATTGGAGCACGACGGGCGCTGGTCTTTCTAAATTTTAGATAAAAACCTCTTTCTAAATATAGAGACTTCTAATTATGAACGCACTTAAGATCTTCTCTCTCCACCTCCTTGCATGCAAAAAAGCAAAATACATTTTTATATTTTTTCTGGTGCTTTCGTGGTCAACATTATTTCTTTTAGCCACCTTTGAATACCCTGGCAACCAGTATAGTTATATTTTTTTCTCCTTTATATTCTTAGCTCTACTGCTGTCAGGACTATTTTCAAAGGTTAGTTATGGATATACTTTTTTATCAGTCATGTTATGGCTAGGATTTTGGTTGAAAGCCACACTTCATTTATTATTTAAGTATGACTATGTTGAGCCCATTGGCCAATTCAACGGATCAGGCGACGAATGGGACAATATACTGCTTGTAGCCTCTTGTGGTGTAATAGGCGTTTTGGCTGCTCGCTATTTTTATAATTTTGCAAATAAAAACCAGTCTACTTTAATTATAGAAACCCCTCCATTACCGCCAACCTTGTACAAAAAATTAAAACTCCCTCTTTGGATTATACTCATTTCATCAATAATCATACTTTCGGTAATAAATATTTATTTTTCATTCCAACAAATAGGAATAGTCCCGAAGACTATAATCTGGCCTCTGAATGCAATTTTTTCCTGGCTAATGTCTACTGGTTTCGCTATGGCCATAGCCACTTTATTGTGGTGGGAGTTCTCCCTAACCAAAGCAAATATTTACATTTTATTATTATCTTTATTTGAAGCAACTTTCTCATCTATTTCCTTGCTGAGTAGAGGACTCTTTGTTTTTCATATCATACCAATTTTTATGGCAACTTTCTTAAATCGAAAGCTAACAAAAAATCTCAACTTAAAATCCTCTGCTTTAATACTAATCTGCGCGCTCGCACTATACGCCGCCACATTTCCGCTAGTTAATTCCATTCGCGATTATCATTATTCCGGGCTGGTTCAAAAGCCCTCTATAAACTTTGAAATAAGTCTTTTCAAAAATAGTATACTAAAGCTTTCAAAGTTTTCTGTGGATCGATGGATTGGCCTAGAGGGGCTAATGGCAACATCTTCCTACAAGCAAAAAGATCGAACACTTTTCCTTTCAGTTCTAACTGAAAAAGTAGAAATTGGAAAAACTACGCAATTTCAAAATATCGCAAACTCAGATTATAGATTTTCAGATTCAGAAAAGTTCTTATTTGCTAGCTTACCTGGTCCTATTTCACTTTTCTACTTATCAGGCAGCACGCTAATTGTAATATCTTGCATGTTCTTAATCACATATACCGTACTGGTTAGTGAGCTTATAGTTCACAAAATCTTCTCAAACGCTTTTTTAACTGCTCTGTGGGCAAGTATAATATCTACTGCCGCAGCCCAAATGGGTATAAACGTACCAGGTTTATTATTTTATCTTTTTCTATGCTCACTCGGACTTTTCGCCATTTATCTTTCCCAAAAAATACCTTTTCCTAGAAAACAACTTCATTAGCAATTCTTTATTAAAGTGTATAACCATCTCGGACCTAACATGAACAAGTTAAAAATATTAACATTTTCTTCCTATTATGTACCGGGCTATAAAGGTGGCGGCCCCGTCCGCACAATAGAAAATATGGTTGCTCATCTAGATGATTCTCTTGAGTTCTGGATCGTCACTCGTAATCATGACTTGGGCGATACAATACCCTACCATAGCATCCAGCACGAAGTTTGGCAGCGCCAAGGAAACGCCTATGTCTATTACCTACCTGCAGAAAAGCTCAACCTTTTAGGCATCCGTAAAATAATAAAATCCACACCTCATGACATCGTATATTTGAATAGTTTTTTTGATTGCAGATTTACTATCTTCCCACTTCTATACCGTTATTTATCGCGTGATCATTCGACACCTTTCGTTCTTGCCCCTAGGGGAGAGTTTTCTTCAGCAGCTTTAGAAATAAAAAAAATCAAGAAGAAACTCTACATTGCCATTTCTCAATTTTTGCGCCTGAGTAAAAATTTAACTTTCCAGGCGTCCAGTGAATTTGAAGCGAACGATATTGAAAAAGCACTAGGCATTGATAAGAGCGAGATAAAAATCGCCTCAGACTTACCATCTGTTAATTCACCGTCGCCAGCTTCGCTCAACCTCCACCCCCCGCATCAAACAGAAGAAAGCTCTTTACGCGTTATTTTTCTATCGAGAATATCGCCCATGAAAAATCTCGATTTTGCTATAAGCATACTTGCAGAGACTACATGCAGCCTCCAATTTGATATTTATGGCCCGAAGGAAGATTTACCTTATTGGGCGCACTGCGAACAGTTACTTTCGTCCCTACCAGATCACATTCAATACAACTACTGCGGAACAGTAATGCCTGATGATGTTAGAGAAATATTCTCTGCGTACGATTTATTCCTCTTTCCCACACAGGGGGAAAACTATGGCCATGTGATCGCCGAGTCGATTAGCGCTGGAACGCCTGTTCTACTAAGTGATAGAACTCCTTGGCGTTCGCTTGAACAAGATAATCTCGGCTGGGTTTTACCGCTTGGCACGCCCCAGTCATTTGCACGGGTGATAGATGCATTTTCCAAGACAACACCTCAAGAAAAACAAGAAAAGCGCAGGCATATTCTCGACTTCTCTGAGCACAAGTTATGCGCTCCTGAATCAATCATTCAGAATCGTGAGTTGTTTGTCTCCTTGCTACCGCAGAATAAGTAATCTAAAGGCTTAGCAACCGGCGAAGCATCCCGTGATTATGGCTCTCGTCGCCTACGCTGCTGCTCATGCACCCAATCTACAATCTCTCCGTCAGGGGAATATCCACTGACGGACTCACGCAATAACTGACGCACCAGTAAATAATTATCATCGTTCACAGCACTGATCAGTTCGCTCAGTTTATTTTTGAGGGTTTCCCAAGAGAGATAGTCTTCATTTGCACTCATGATCATTGGGTGTCTTGTTGCAACGACGTCATCACCAATGAGAAGCTCCTCATACAGCTTTTCTCCTGGGCGCAGCCCGGTGAATTCGATGGCGATATCGCCGTGCGGATTTTTATCTGAACTAACACTTAATCCCGATAGGTGGATCATCTTTTCTGCCAGTTCCACAATTTTTACGGGCTCACCCATATCCAGGACAAACACATCCCCTCCCATTCCCATAGAACCCGCTTGGATAACCAATTGAGCTGCCTCAGGGATCGTCATGAAATAACGCGTGATTTTTGGATGGGTTACCGTTAGAGGTCCGCCAGATTTAATTTGCTTGTAGAATAGTGGAATCACAGACCCCGAAGACCCCAATACATTTCCGAATCGAACCATCGTAAACCGAGTTTTATTAACCCTTGATACGTTACTCGAATCGCCAAAAAGTACCGGCGCAACTTCTTTACTCAAAGCTTGTAATGTCAGCTCTGCGAGTCTTTTGGTACTGCCCATAATATTCGTGGGTCTGACAGCCTTGTCCGTCGAGATCAAAACAAAATTGGCGACCCCAGCCTCCAGAGCCGCCTGAGCAGTGTTGAGGGTGCCAATCACATTATTTAGAATACCTTCCGCAATATTATGTTCTACCATCGGCACATGCTTATAAGCTGCAGCATGATACACCGTGACCACACTCCAGCGTTTCATGACATCAAGGAGCTTCTCCTGGTTTCGCACAGAGCCGAGAATGGGGAGCAATTTTATTGATCTGGATTCCCTTATTACCCGCTGCTCCAGCTCTGACAAGATGCTATAGAGATTAAACTCACTATGATCAAACAGAATCAGCGATGTAGGTCCTAAAGATAAAATTTGCCGGCATAGTTCGGAGCCAATAGACCCTCCTGCACCCGTAACCATAACAACCTGGCCTTTAATGCAGTGTGCGAGCAGGTCTTCTTGGGGAGGGACAGAATCGCGACCGAGTAGATCGGCAATATCCACCTCTTGAATATCATCAACTTTGACCAAACCACTCGCAAGATCCATAAAACCAGGCACGCTCCGTACATGGAATGGAAACCTTTCGAGGTAACTTAAAATTTCACGACGCCTGGCACGAGAACAAGAAGGAATGGCCAAGAGAACCTCCCCCACTCCCGTCTCATCAATCATGCGTTGAATATTTTTTGGTTTGTATACCTGCAACCCGGAAATCACACGATCGGAGATACTGGCATCATCATCGATAAAGGCTACAGGACGCATAAGTCGCCCCATTCTTAAAGCAGCAACAAGTTGGTTGCCAGCGGCGCCCGCGCCATAGATGGCCACTTTGGGCAAGCCATCCTCACGACTAGTGAAAGGAACGTGCTGTGCGGCCGCGAACCAATCCCCAAGAAAATATTGACGCATGGCTAAACGCAGGCCACCGATCATAACCATGCTCAACCACCAGTAATTGAACACTATCGAGCGTGGGACTACAGTTTGGTGGTTGCTGTACACATACACGGCTAATGCCAGTACCAACGCCGAAAGAGTAACAGCCTTTATTATTGTAATAAGTGCATCATTACCGAAGTAACGCATCACCGCACGATACATTCCAAGTCGCACAAACAAGGGAATCGCTATCACTGGCGCACTGAGAAACAACCAAAGGTGGACTACAAATGGATTACTTAGCTCGTCAATTCCCAAGCGTATGACGAACGCCATCCATAGGGCGAACCAAATCAACAGGATGTCAGTCGCTACCTGGAGAAACCGTTTTTGCCGGCGGGACATTCCCACCAGATATGCTCTTATCTTATCCATAACCCTTTGAATTACCTCAGTCCCTAGTAACGACTCAAAAACCAGCACCCTACGTATAGCTCATCTATTTAAAATCGCAGCCGGCACCTATTATGAAGGCGTTTCCAATTCACCGGCATGAAACTTCACGGCTAATATCACCAACGGCACATACGCTATCACCAGGCCAATAAGCCCGTTAAACCCCATGCCGACACACACAGCAATCGGGAGCAGCCAGAGTAAATTGATGAGCATAACGGTGATTGTAACTGGCATATGACGCCCAACTTTACGTGCAGCATACTGATATGCATGACTGCGGTGGGCCTCGTAGATTTTGTCTCCACGCAGTAAACGCCGGCCCAAAGTAAAGGTCGCATCAACGATAAATACGCCCAGCAAAATCAACCAAACCCAAAGCAACTCATTGGCCACCCATGCGGCCTGTAAAGAAAACACTCCAATCACGACACCTAGAAACCCGCTGCCGGCGTCTCCCATAAAGATGCGCGCGGGCGGAAAATTCCAATATAAGAAACCCAGCACTGCAATTGCCAGTAGGCCAGGAGCCATTATGAGTGCGTCGTGCCCAGCCAGCCAATAGACCAAGCTCGCCCCTGTGCAAGCACAAACTGCCTCAATGCTGGCGATGCCGTCGATTCCGTCCATGAAGTTATAGAGATTGAGCATCCAGACCAAGTACATGGCCGCCAACAGGTGTCCAAGCCAACCAAGGCTCAGATCAACCCCCGCAACGTTTAATGTGGGTAACCCCCCCATCCATAACAGTGCCCATGCCGCCGCTGCAAAATGCGCTAGTAAACGCCAACGCGCAGCGACATGCCCGTGATCATCGAGAAAACCGACCAAGGCAATCAATAATCCACTGCCCAACAAAGGCAGTGCAGTAGCCCAACCTATAAGCCCCATAGATACCATCACACCCAATGCCACCAGGTAAGTAACGACAATGGCGACACCACCACCTCGCGGCGTAGGCACCGAGTGAGAACTGCGACAGTTGGGTATATCCATCAGGCTGCGTGTCAACGCATAGCGGCGTAGAACCCAAGTCAAAAATAACGACGCTATAAGCACCGTTGCGAACACCAACCAAATGGACATGTACGATCAGTTCCTGAAACAGAATGCTGGCAAAAAGAGATGCATCACTCGTCGCCGAGCCAATTCAAGCCGGTAGGGTTATTCGAAAATCGCCTATTTGCCTACTTTTTAACGTGCAAAAAATGCTGAGCAGCCTTTAACAAAGCTTGATCAACACTCACAGGCGCGACCCAGCCCAGAAGTTTCTGGGTTTTACCAATATCGACCTGCAGCGAGCCACAGAGGCGCTGAGAAAGTGCTTTGCGCCCCAGCAACGAGGCCCCGCACTCCAATATCCATGCTGGCACCGGTAATAAGCGTGCCGGAGTCCCCAGTGCAGCAGCCATTCTACGCAACAACTGAGTGGTAGAAAGATCCTCACCGTCACTGACCAGAAACGTCTCATTCGCGGCCAATGGGTGCTCGGCGCACGTCAGGATAAGGTCCACAAGATTATCCAAGGCGACCAGACTGCGCTGGTTATGGATGGCCCCAAAGGGCAGAGGTACACCTTTACTCAACCAGCGCATCATATTGAGAAAGTTGGCCTTCACTCCTGGTCCGTAGACAAGTGTCGGACGGATGATGACAACCTCCATTCCTGTCTGCGCAGCCAATAGCCTAAGAGCCTGTTCAGCCTCCATCTTGGAGATGCCATAAGGATCCACCGGAGCAGGCTCTGCATCAGCGGTGTAAGGCGCGCCCCGTCGCGTGCCTTCACCATTGACCTTGATCGAACTGACAAAGATAAAGCGCTTGGCTCCCGCCTGTGCAGCCTGCCTGGCGAGTTGCAGTGTCCCGTCGACGTTAACCTTGCGAAACTCCGCTAATGGATCAGCACTAGCGTCACTCATCACATGGACGCGCGCTGCACAGTGAACCACAACAGCACAATCGGTTACTGCCTCACTCCAGTCACACGCAGCATCAATCGCGTTTATCTTCACCATCCTCGTCGTACCGGGTAAATCGGAAAGGGCTTTACGGACAGCAATGACCGGCTCGAAGCGCCTATCCTGTACTACACGATCAAGCACGGCTCGCCCGACAAAACCAGATGCACCTGTCAACAACATAATTCTCATGATTTATTGCCCTGTCTCAAAGTGGCTTTTCTGAAAAGCGACTCAAGACGCTCGAACAACTTGGCTTTGGAGAAATGTTCAAGGTAGTAATCCCTACCAGACAGCCCCATACGCTCAAGCTCTGGGGCAGTTAAAGTGCCCATGGTGCGCACGATTTCGGCCAGCCCTCGGGCATCGCCTGAACCACAGGCCATACCGGCACCTGACTCAACAACCACTCTAGCGGCCTCACCATCAATCATCGCAATAATGGGCTTGCCCGAGGCCAGATAGGCCTGAACTTTGCCTGGGATAGTCCTTTCAAAAACCTCGTTGGTTTTTAATGACACCAGCAATGCGTCCGCCACAGAGAAAAGTGCAGGCATTTTTTCGAGTGGATGACGCCCCAACAACAAGACATTGCTCATCTGATGTTCAGATATGTGCTTGGTAAGCCATTCACTGGCCCGGCCATCTCCTACAATCACCCATCGGACCTGAAGATCTCCCTTGAGTGCTTTGGCCGCTTCCAGTATTGCCGGGAAGTCCTGAGCCTCGCCAAGGTTGCCGGCGAACAAGATAGTGAAGACGGACTCATCACGTTGAAGCAGTTCGGAGGCTACTTGTACCTCCCCGGCAAAGTCGTCCTCGGCCCAACTTGGGAAGTACACAAGGCGATCGGCCGAAATCGAGCGGGTACAGTACTTTCTGACGTTTTCATCAAAGGCACGTGACTGCAACAATAGGTAGTCGGTGCGATTGTAGATCCAGGACACCACCTTGCCGACCATGCCAAGCAATTTCGGATGTTTGATAATGCCGACCGCACTCAAGGTTTCCGGCCACAAATCCAAGACCCACACAAATACCGGCACTTTCTTCAGGCGCCCAATCACCAGTGCGGGAATTGCCGCCATAATAGGAGATACGGCATACACGAAGATTGAGTCGAATGACTGACCGCGCAGCTTATAGCTGCCGACTATTGAGGCACTCGTAAAAAAAGAAAAGTAGTTCAAGGCCAGGGTGATGCTGCGCCTGCCTCGCGCCAGCATCGGCACGCGCACAACCCGAGCACCTCGATAATTAGAGAACTGCGCAGGGTCCCCACGGAAATCAGCATAGACCTTGCCTTCCGGATAGTTGGGCACGCCGGTGAGCACAGTCACCTCGTGCCCCATGGCGATAAACCCTTCGACCATGTTGTTGATTCGCATGTTTTCCGGCCAAAAATACTGAGTGACCACCAGAATCTTCAGCGGCTTTTCTTGAGCGAACCTATCCAATCAATATTGCTTCCATACTGTACGCATAACGTAATCACGATAGCTGTGGATAATCCTCACCACTTTTTCGGCAACATTCGGCATGCTGTAATCCGATACGAGGCGAAGCGTGCGCTCGTGACCACTCCCTTGACGTTCCAGGAGTTGCAAGGCTTGCATGACACGGTCCACTTCTAGGCCAACCATCATCACCGCCGCCTCCTCCATGCCTTCAGGCCGTTCGTGGGCTTCACGTATGTTCAGCGCCGTAAAATTGAGGATCGACGATTCTTCATTAATGGTGCCGCTATCTGACAGCACGGCTTTGGAGGTCAACTGCAGTTTGTTGTAATCCTTGAAACCCAGTGGCTTGAGCAGTTGCACGTTCTTGTGAAAAATGACGCCCATTGCGTCTACCCGCTTTTGAGTACGCGGGTGGGTGGTCACAATTACCGGCAGTTCGTAATGGGCTGCAACAGTGTTAAGGACGTCTACCAGCTTTAGGAAGTTCTTGTCCGAATCGATGTTCTCCTCACGGTGAGCACTCACGACAAAAAATTTGCCTGCGTCCAGGCCAAGACGCTCCAATACGCTCGAAGCTTCGATTCCCTCGCGGTAATAATTGAGCACCTCGTACATGGGGCTCCCGGTTTTGATCACCATATCCGGCGGCAGACCTTCACGCAGTAAATAATCGCGGGCAATACTGCTATAGGTCAGGTTTATATCCGCCGTATGGTCAACGATGCGCCGGTTAATCTCTTCCGGCACGCGCATATCAAAACAACGATTACCGGCTTCCATGTGGAACGTCGGGATTTTACGACGCTTGGCTGGAATGACCGCCATGCAACTGTTGGTGTCACCAAGCACCAATAGAGCTTCTGGCTGCTCGTGTTCCAGGACGCGATCTACGGCAATAATCACGTTACCGATAGTCTGTGCACCACTTGCGCCTGCTGCGTTGAGAAAGTGATCGGGCTTACGGATGCCAAGATCTTGGAAAAAAATCTCGTTTAGCTCGTAATCATAATTTTGCCCGGTATGTACGAGGATATGCTCACAGTGCTCGTCCAGCTTCGCCATCACTCGCGACAAGCGAATGATCTCGGGGCGTGTGCCCACAACCGTGACGACTTTTAGCTTTTTCATCTCAACACTCTTCCAAATTCATAAACGTCTGGATCATCAACCTAACCATCGGCTTCACACCTTGACTTCAGGCTTGAGTTCCAACCGGCAGAGCAAAAGTATCCGGTCGCTCGCGGTCGAAAATCTCGTTTGCCCAAAGCATTACGATCATTTCGTCATCACCTACGTTGGTAATATCGTGAGTCCAACCAGGTACAGTCTCTACGATCCGAGGCTCATCGCCGCTAGTGAATAACTCGTAAAAGTCGCCAGAAATGATATGGCGAAAACGGAAACAGGCCAGGCCTTTGATTACCAGGAATTTTTCGGTTTTGCTGTGGTGGTAATGGCCGCCGCGTGTGATGCCAGGATAAGCGGTAAAGTAAGAGAACTGCCCACTGTCTTTGGTCTTCAACATTTCCACAAAAACGCCACGTGGGTCTCCGTACTTAGGAACGTCATAAGCGAACTGTTCGACAGGCAGGTAGCTCACGTAGGTCGAATAGAGTGCCCGCACTAGCCCTGTGCCAACAGCTTCACTGATCAACGTGTCACGGCTTTTACGGAAGGTATGCAACTGATCCGCCAACTCCCCTACGGTAATGCTGTATACCGGACTTACCTGCGGATTTGAGTCAGCGAATGATCCGCCGTCCATAGCACTGACGAAACAATCAATAACATCATCGATGTAGACCAGGCTGATCACTGACTTAGGGTCATTGATCTGAACCGGCAAGCCCCGAGTGATGTTATGGCAAAAAGTTGCGACAGCTGAGTTGTAATCGGGACGTGCCCATTTACCAAATACATTGGGTAAACGCAGCACCTGAATGCGAGAACCGTGACTGGTGTGTAGATCCTGCAATAACTGCTCAGCAGCGAGTTTGCTGACGCCATATGGATTATCTCGATCAGCTTGGATCGACGACGTGTAAAGAACAGGTATTGGCTTGCCGCTCACCTTAATTGCTTCGCAAAGAGCAAGAGTCAAATCGGTGTTTCCAGTTTTGAACTCTTGCGGCAATAGCGGTCGATTGACCCCTGCCAAGTGAAAAATAAAATCGGATTCGGCCACCATGAGAGGTAACTGGGCGATGCTGTTATCTCGGGTAAAGGGCACTACCTCGATATCTTTACGCTCGCTCAAGTGCGCTATCAGATTCTTACCAACAAAACCATTAGCCCCTGTGACCAATACCTTCATTACTTACTCCTCCGGCGTAGCATGCTCGCCACGTTGGATAGCCTGCATAAACTCAAGTTTGAGCAAGAGGCGCTGCATACCTGCCACATCCAACCTTTCGGTATTGTGAGAGTTATAGTCTTCCGTACGAGAGATTTTCTCTTCACCAAGCTCCACAAACTTGGAGTAGTTCAGGTCACGTAAATCTGGCGGAATACGATAGTAGTCGCCCTTATCTTCAGCGCACGCCATTTCTTCGCGACTCAAAAGCGCCTCGAACAACTTCTCGCCGTGACGCGTGCCAATGACTTGAATAGGGTGCTCGGGCTTACCAACCATAGCGGTCAGTGCCTTGGCCAAAGTCTCGACGGTTGCCGCAGGTGCTTTTTGCACGAAAAGATCACCGTTACGGCCATGCGCGAATGCGTACAACACCAAATCGACGGCGTCCGCCAGTGTCATCATGAACCGAGTCATATTCGGATCAGTCAGGGTTAATGCCTGTTCTGAACGGATTTGCTCGATGAACAAGGGAATCACCGAGCCACGCGAAGCCATGACGTTACCGTAACGAGTGCCACAAATAACGGTTCTTTTATCATCGACATTACGGGATTTGGCAACCATTACCTTTTCCATCATAGCCTTGGATATACCCATGGCATTGATGGGATAGACCGCCTTGTCCGTACTCAAGCAAACCACACGCTTGACTGCGTTCTGGATTGCAGCTTCAAGAACATTTTCGGTGCCAATGACATTGGTCTTGACTGCCTCCATTGGGTGAAACTCGCAGGATGGGACCTGTTTGAGCGCTGCTGCGTGGAAAATGTAGTCCACTCCACGGGTGGCAGTGAGCACACTCTGATAATCGCGCACATCGCCAATATAGAATTTCAGCTTGGCATTAGCATAGCGCTTACGCATATCGTCTTGCTTCTTCTCATCGCGGCTGAAGATGCGAATTTCAGCGATATCGCTGCCAAGGAAGCGTTTAAGCACTGCGTTACCGAATGAGCCGGTACCGCCAGTGATAAGGAGCGTTTTTCCGCTGAACATAATGAGTCCTAGGGCAATCCGCACAGCACGACAAGCTTCTAGCCGGCAACTCACCTCAAGACCAGCAGACCGACAAGCCCCCTCGACTCCCCCCTGAAAACACGCTACAGATAAGAGTTAATGGGCTCAAGGAAAACGTCGAAGCTTGCCAGCATGCAGACTGAAAATCAGCGTTGTGTTGTGCAGTTAAAGATGAAGGGGGTGACGAAATTGATGAGTATTTTAAGCTCTACATCCTTAAAGTCAAAAACGAACACAAATAGATTGTGCGCAAGCTCGCACCCTCATCTTGATCGCAAAACAAAAAGGCCTGCCAACTCGAAGAAAATCCACAGAGACGTCTGCTGCACAGTCTTTTGAATAGGAGACTACAGAACTGCCTGACTCCTCCCACCGACAACGAAAATGACTAGTTTTTTCGATCAGATCTCTTGATACGCGCAATTAAACAGAGCACCGGCCCAACGATCAAACCGAGCATTAATGACAGCGCCATGAACACTGACACTGGAAGCTCAGCCGTAGACCAGCCAAAAAACGACAATGACGTACTTCGCTGGTTCTCCAAGACAAATGCAATTATGAGAAATGTTAAAACCAGCACAACGAACGCTATCAAAACGTGCTTAAATCTACGCATAAGCCCCTCCCAACCCAAAACGTCTCAGACCCCCTCCTCCTCATCCTCATTCACCCGATCCCGCAATTCCTTCCCCGGCTTGAAATGAGGCACAAATTTCCCATCCAGGCTCACCGACTGCCCAGTCTTAGGATTCCGCCCTACCCTTGGCGCGCGGTAGTGCAGCGAAAAACTGCCAAACCCACGGATCTCAATTCGATCCCCGGTCGCGAGGCACTGGGACATTTGCTCAAGCATGGTCTTGATAGCCAGCTCCACATCCTTGGATGAAAGCAGCCCTTGATGGGTGACAATTCGTTCGATCAACTCCGACTTCGTCATATTTTTCCCTTCTTTTTCAAGCAGCTAGGAAAAGCGCTTCGAAGGTTTTAGCATGACTTGATGAATTTGAACAGCCCATCTACCAACTTATCTGCCGTTTGAATAACGCCCGCCATGAGCGACCCACACTCTCAATTGCAGATCACGAGCATGGTACGAGTGACCGCTCCTGCAGGGTTCCAACCGAACAAGTAATCACCCTCTTCGTCCTTGGCGTCGCTGGACCTGGTGATGACCTTATAGCCCTGCATCCTGCATTCGCGGGCGGCGCGTTTCTCGCACTTATCCCAGTTGTTGCCCAACCCCGAGCAATCGACCTCAATGCCGCTGACACCGCGCCTCGCGTGAGTTTTGGCGCTGGTAACGGAACAGCCTGCAAGCATTACCACTGCGAACACCACGATAAGCCTGTTCATCGAAATCCTTAAAAACACGGGAGCGCCTTTATCAATACTGTATTCAGCTCTGACACCAAGGCGTCTGCCTTGGTTCTTGCGTGTTGATTCAGCGAATTTCAGGCACAAAAAAGGGCGACCGAAGTCGCCCTTTTTAACAGCCTTACAGAACTTAGTTCTGTTTAGCCATTGCTTCGCGCAGCAGGGAGGCCATGGTGGTCTCGCCTGTTGCAGCTTCCGGAGCCGATTTCAGGCTCTGGATGGCTTCTTTCTCTTCCACTTCGTCTTTCGACTTGATGGACAGCTGGATCACGCGGCTCTTGCGATCGACGCTGATGATCTTGGCTTCTACTTCCTGGCCTTCTTTCAGAACGTTGCGCGCGTCTTCAACGCGGTCACGGCTGATTTCGGAGGCTTTCAGAGTCGCTTCGATATCGTCGGCCAGAACGATGATGGCGCCTTTGGCGTCAACTTCTTTCACAGTGCCTTTAACGATTGCGCCTTTGTCGTTCTCTTGAACGTACTCGGAGAACGGATCGCTTTCCAGTTGCTTGATACCCAGGGAGATGCGCTCGCGCTCTGGGTCAACCGACAGGATAACGGTGTCCAGCTCGTCGCCCTTCTTGAAACGACGAACAGCTTCTTCGCCAACTTCGTTCCAGGAGATGTCGGACAAGTGAACCAGGCCGTCGATGCCGCCGTCCAGACCAATGAAGATACCGAAATCGGTGATCGACTTGATGGTGCCGGAGATTTTATCGCCCTTGTTGAACTGGCCAGAGAAATCTTCCCATGGGTTAGATTTGCACTGCTTGATACCCAGGGAGATACGACGACGCTCTTCGTCGATGTCCAGAACCATGACTTCCACTTCGTCGCCGACTTGTACGACTTTCGAAGGGTGGATGTTCTTGTTGGTCCAGTCCATTTCGGAAACGTGTACCAGGCCTTCAACGCCTTCTTCCAGCTCAGCGAAGCAGCCGTAGTCGGTCAGGTTGGTAACACGCGCGGTGACGCGAGTGCTTTCTGGGTAACGGGCTTTGATAGCAACCCATGGATCTTCACCCAGTTGCTTCAGGCCCAGGGAAACACGGTTGCGCTCGCGATCGTATTTCAGAACCTTGACATCGATCTCGTCGCCAACATTGACGATTTCGGAAGGATGCTTGATACGCTTCCAAGCCATGTCGGTAATGTGCAGCAGGCCATCGACGCCACCCAGATCGACGAATGCGCCGTAATCGGTGAGGTTCTTGACGATACCTTTGACTTGTTGGCCTTCCTGCAGGGATTCCAGCAGAGCTTCACGCTCGGCGGAGTTCTCTGCTTCCAGGACGCTGCGACGGGAAACGACAACGTTGTTGCGCTTCTGGTCGAGTTTGATGACCTTGAATTCGAGTTCTTTGCCTTCCAGGTGCGTGGTGTCGCGCACAGGACGAACGTCGACCAAAGAACCTGGCAGGAACGCACGGATGCCGTTAACGTCGACAGTGAAGCCGCCTTTAACCTTACCGTTGATAACGCCCTTGACCACTTCTTCAGCTGCGAAGGCTGCTTCGAGAACAATCCAGCATTCAGCGCGCTTGGCTTTTTCACGGGACAGCTTGGTTTCACCGAAACCGTCTTCAACCGAGTCCAGAGCAACGTGAACTTCGTCACCGACATTGATTGTCAGATCACCAGCATCGTTGTAGAACTGTTCCAGCGGGATCAGAGCTTCAGACTTCAGACCAGCGTGAACGGTTACCCAGCGAGCTTGGTAATCGATATCAACGATAACACCGGTGATGATGGAGCCTGCCTGAAGGTTCAGGGTTTTTAGGCTTTCTTCAAAGAGTTCCGCAAAGCTTTCGCTCATTTTAATTCCTGTTGATAAGGGCGAAGAATACGCCCATCTCCACACCCCAGACGGTGTGGGTCAGTTTCAGTTAAAAGAAGCCACCGCAGGACTATGACTGGTCCCCTGCGGCCTTCTTGATCACCCGGCGATATCGCGAATGGCGATTTCACTCAAGATGCGTTCCAGCACCTGCTCGATGGACAACTCCGTGGAATCCAGCTGTATGGCATCAGCCGCCGGCTTGAGCGGGGCTACTGCGCGCTGGGTATCACGCTCATCGCGTGCACGGATCTCATCTAGCAGACTCGACAGACTAACACCATCGACTTTGCCCTTCAACTGCAAGTAGCGGCGGCGAGCCCGCTCCTCGGCGCTGGCGGTCAGGAAAATCTTCAGCGGCGCCTCGGGAAACACCACCGTGCCCATGTCGCGGCCATCGGCCACCAGCCCCGGCGGCTCCTGGAAAGCCCGCTGACGCTGCAACAGCGCATCACGCACCGCCGGCAGCGCAGCAACCTGGGAGGCCCAGGAGCCGACCTGCTCGTTACGCAGGTCATCGGTCACATCGTCCCCTTCCAGGATGATGCGCTGGGGATGACCTTCCGTCGCGCCGACGAATTGCACATCGAGATGCGCGGCCAGCAGCTTCAGGGATTCTTCGTTGGTCAGGTCGACGCCATGGTTGCGTGCGGCAAACGCCAGCAGGCGGTACAACGCGCCGGAATCCAGCAGGCACCAGCCCAGGCGCTTGGCCAGGATGCCGGCGATCGTGCCTTTGCCCGAGCCGCTTGGCCCGTCGATGGTAATCACCGGTGCTTTGATATTCACAATTGAGCCTCTTGGGCAACACGGATGCCGACTTGGGCACACAGTGTAAGAAAGTTCGGAAAAGACGTAGCAACATTGGCGCAGTCATGGATACGAATCGGCGCAGCCGCCCGCAGGGAAGCCACGCTGAAGGCCATGGCAATCCGGTGATCGCCATGGGCATCGACTTCACCACCGCCCATCAGGCCACCGTCAATGATAATCCCATCGGCGGTCGGTTCACACTTCACCCCCAACACCTGCAGACCGTCGGCCATGACCTGGATACGGTCGGACTCCTTAACACGCAACTCTTCGGCGCCCCGCAAAATGGTCCGGCCTTCAGCGCAGGCGGCCGCGACGAACAACACCGGGAATTCATCAATAGCCAGGGGCACCAGCGCTTCTGGAATGTCGATACCCTTCAATACAGCTGCCCGCACCCGCAGGTCAGCGACAGGCTCGCCACCCACTTCGCGCGGGTTTTCCAAGGTGATATCGGCCCCCATCAACCGCAGGATATCGATCACCCCGGTGCGGGTCGGGTTGACGCCGACATGCTCCAGCAACAACTCGGAGCCCGCGGCAATCGAAGCCGCCACCAGGAAGAATGCCGAAGAGGAGATATCCCCCGGCACTTCAATATGGGCAGCCGTCAGTACATGACCCGATTCCACCGATGCGGTAGCGCCTTCCACCGCAACCGGGTAACCAAAACCGCGCAACATACGCTCGGTATGGTCACGGGTCGGCGCAGGCTCGGTCACCGCAGTTTGACCTTCGGCATACAGCCCCGCCAGCAACAGACAGGATTTGACCTGGGCACTGGCCATCGGCATTGCATAGCTCATGCCTTTGAGCGCCTGGCCGCCACGAATGGTCAGCGGCGGACGCCCTTCCGGCCCGGTCTCGATCACCGCGCCCATGTCCCGCAATGGCTTGGCCACGCGGTTCATCGGGCGCTTGGACAGGGAAGCATCGCCGGTCAACACGCTGTCAAAGCGTTGTGCCGCCAACAAACCGGACAGCAGGCGCATGGACGTACCGGAATTGCCCAGGTAGATCGGCCCCGGCGCCGGCTTCAGGCCGTGCAAGCCCACACCGTGAATGGTCACGCGCCCATGGTGCGGCCCTTCAATCACCACGCCCATGTCGCGAAACGCCTGCAGGGTCGCAAGGGCATCTTCACCCTCAAGGAACCCTTCCACCTCCGTCACGCCCTCGGCCAACGAGCCGAGCATGATCGAGCGATGGGAGATCGACTTGTCACCCGGCACCCGGATACGCCCGCTCAAGCGGCCGCCCGGGTTGGCGAGGAAAGTCAGGTCATCGGCGTTCACAGCGGTTTCCATATAGGCCCGGCGAGCCAGGATCTTGCTGAAATGCTCACGCGCCACCCGCGCACGGGTGAACACGCCCAATAATTGATGGCCATCCCCGGCATCGACCGCGTCGCGCAAGGCGTCGAGGTCACTGCGGAAGGTGTCCAGGGTGCGCAACACCGCTTCGCGATTGGCGAGAAAGATGTCATGCCACATCACCGGATCGCTGCCGGCAATCCGTGTGAAGTCGCGGAAGCCACCGGCGGCATAACGGAAAATCTCGAGGTTTTCGTTACGCTTGGCCAGGGAGTCCACCAGGCCGAATGCCAACAGATGGGGCAAATGGCTGGTCGCCGCCAGCACTTCGTCGTGGCGCTCGACCTGCATATGTTCCACATCCGCCCCCAGCTCACGCCAGAGACGATCCACCACCGCCAGCGCGGCCGGATCGGTTTGTTCCAGCGGCGTCAGGATCACTTTATGACGGCGGAACAGCTGCGCATTGGACGCTTCCACCCCGCTCTGCTCGGAACCGGCAATCGGATGGCCCGGCACAAAGCGCGACGGCATGCCGCCAAAGGCCTGCTGCGCGGCCCGCACCACATTGCCCTTGGCGCTGCCGACGTCCGTCAGGATCGCCTGGCCCAGGTCCATGCCGGCCAATACCGCCAGCAGTTTCTCCATCGCCAGGATCGGCACCGCGAGCTGGATGACGTCAGCTCCCTGACACGCCAGCGCCAGGTCCGCCTCACAGCGATCCACCACGCCCAACTCCACCGCCAGCTTGCGCGATTGCGGGTCCAGGTCCACACCAACCACTTCGCCGCACAGCCCGCTTTCGCGCAGGCCTTTGGCGAAGGAGCCACCGATCAAGCCCAGGCCGACCACCACGAGGCGACCGATCATAGGCACGGCAGGTTGCAATGCAGTGACATCAACCACGAGCCAGGACCTTGGCCAGCGCCTCCAGGAAGCAACTGTTTTCAGCCGGCAAGCCGATGGTGATCCGCAGGTGGTTCGGCATGCCGTAGTTGGCCACCGGCCGCACGATCACACCTTCGCGCAGCAGCCCCTGGAATACCGGGGCGGCCACTTGACCAAGGTCGACACAGATGAAGTTGCCCTTGGAGGGAATCCAGCCCAGGCCCAACGCACGGAAGCCATCCTGCAACTGCAGCATGCCGCTTGCGTTGATGCGGCGACCTTCTTCCAGGTACTCGGCATCCTTCACCGCCGCACAGGCTGCCGCCAGGGCGAGGCTGTTGACGTTGAACGGTTGGCGCACGCGGTTCAGCACATCGGCCACCACCGCTGTCGACAAGCCATAGCCGACCCGCAGCGACGCCAGGCCATAGGCCTTGGAGAAGGTGCGCGACACCAGCAGGTTCGGGTAGGCCGCCAGGAAATCCAGGCCGTTCGGCAGGTCGCTGCCTTCGGCGTACTCGATATAGGCCTCGTCCAACACCACCAGCACATGCTCAGGCACGTCCTGCAGGAAGTCGTTGAGCGCCTGTGCATCGAACCAGGTGCCGGTCGGGTTGTTCGGGTTGGCGATAAACACAACGCGGGTCTGGGCATCGATGGCAGCCAGCATGGCCGGCAGGTCGTGGCCCCAGTCCTTGGCGGGAATCACGCGGGCGTCGGCACCGACCGCCTGGGTGACGATCGGGTAGACCGCAAACGCGTGCTCGCTGAACACGGCGTTCAGGCCCGGCGCCAGGTAGGCACGCCCGACCAGCTCGAGGATGTCATTGGAACCGTTGCCCAGGGTGACCTGGTTCAGCTCGACCCGGCATGTTTCTGCCAGCAGGGACTTGAGGGCGAAGCCATTGCCGTCCGGGTAACGGGTCAGCTCAGCCAATTCTTCGCGAATCGCCGCCAATACCTTGGGGCTTGGGCCCAGTGGGTTCTCGTTACTCGCCAGCTTGACGATCTTGGAGGGGTCCAGATTCAACTCACGCGCCAGCTCGTCCACAGGCTTGCCCGGAACGTAAGGCGACAGTTGTTGCACGCCCGGCTGGGCCAGGGCGAGGAAGTTGCCACTCATGTTAAAGCCTCACAAAACCGCTTTCGGGTAAGAGCCCAGCACCTTGAGTGCCACGGCTTCCTGACTGATCTTCTCCAGCACGCCCTTGACCAGCGGATCGCGGTGGTGGCCGATGAAGTCGATAAAGAACACGTAAGTCCATTTACCGCTGCGCGAAGGACGCGTCTCGATGCGCGTCAGGTCAATCCCGTTGTCGTGGAACGGCACCAGCAGCTCATGCAGCGCGCCGGGCTTGTTGCTCATGGAGACGATGATCGAAGTCTTGTCGTCGCCGGTCGGCGGCACTTCCTGGCTGCCGATCATCAGGAAACGCGTGGAGTTGTCCGGGCGATCCTCGATTTTCTCGGCCAGGCGCGTCAGGCCATACAGACCTGCCGCCATATCACCGGCGATCGCCGCCGAATTCCATTCACCCTTGACCCGCTTGGCCGCTTCGGCGTTGCTGGACACCGCCACGCGCTCCACATTCGGGTAATGCGCATCCAGCCACTTGCGGCACTGGGCCAGGGATTGGGCGTGGGAATAGATGCGGCTGATACTGTCGGTCTTGGTGTTCTCACCCACCAGCAGGTGATGGTGGATGCGCAGCTCGACTTCGCCGCAGATCACCATGTCGTGCTCAAGGAAGCTGTCCAGCGTGTGGTTGACCGCGCCTTCGGTGGAGTTTTCCACCGGTACCACGCCAAAGTTCACCGCGCCGGCCGCCACCTCACGGAACACCTCGTCGATGGCCGCCATGGGCTTGCTGATCACCGCGTGGCCGAAGTGCTTCATGGCCGCCGCCTGGGTAAAGGTGCCTTCCGGGCCGAGGTAGGCCACTTTCAGCGGCTGCTCGAGCGCCAGGCACGACGACATGATTTCACGGAACAACCGCGCCATCTCTTCGTTGCCCAGCGGGCCCTTGTTACGCTCCATGACGCGCTTGAGCACCTGGGCTTCACGCTCCGGCCGGTAGAACACCGGCACTTCGCCCTCCGCCAGGGACGCCATCTTCACCCGTGCCACTTCCTGGGCGCAGCGCGCACGCTCACTGATCAGCTCCAGGACTTTCTCGTCCAGGCTGTCAATGCGTACACGCAGGGCCTTGAGTTCTTGTTCAGACATTAGCCGTGTTCCTTTTCGAACTCTGCCATGTAGGCAACCAGCGCGTTGATCGCGTGGATGTCGACAGCGTTGTAGATGGAGGCGCGCATGCCACCTACCGAACGGTGCCCCTTGAGGTTCAGCAGGCCACGGGCGTCGGCACCGGCCAGGAATGGCTTGTCCAGGCGGTCATCGGCCAGGCGGAACGGCACGTTCATCCACGAGCGATCGGTGAGGTTGATCGGGTTGCTATACAGGCCGCTGGCGTCGATGAAGTCATACAGGGTGCGCTTCTTCTCTTCGTTGAGCTTGCCCATGGCCGCCACGCCGCCCTGCTCTTTCAGCCACTCGAACACCAGGCCCGACAGGTACCAGGCGAAGGCCGGCGGGGTGTTGTACATCGAGCCGTTGTCGGCCGCGACCTTGTAGTTGAGCATGGTCGGGCACAGTGAACGGGCGCGACCCAGCAGGTCCTCACGGACGATATTGACCAGGATGCCGCTCGGACCGATGTTCTTCTGCGCACCGGCGTAGATCATGCCGTAGCGCGACACATCGATAGGCCGCGAGAGGATGTCCGAGGACATGTCGCACACCAGCGGAACGTCGCCGACGTCCGGCACCCAGTCGAACTCCAGGCCGCCAATGGTTTCGTTCGCGACGTAGTGCACGTAGGCCGCGTCCTTGGACAGCTTCCATTCGTTCTGACCGGGAATGGCGAAGTAGTCGTAAGGCTTGGCGGTGCCGGCCACATTGACATGACCGTAGCGCGAAGCCTCTTCAATGGCCTTCTGCCCCCAGATGCCGGTGTCGATGTAGTCGGCCGTGCCGTCTTCCGGCAGCAGGTTCAGCGGGATCTGGGCGAACTGCTGGCTCGCGCCGCCTTGCAGGAACAGCACTTTGTAGTGGGATGGAATGTCGAGCAAGTCGCGCAGATCCTGCTCGGCCTTGGTGGCAATGGACACGAACTCATCACTGCGATGGCTCATTTCCATCACGGAGAGGCCTTTTCCATGCCAGTCGAGGAGTTCACCCTGCGCGCGCTGCAGGACTGCTTCAGGAAGCGCCGCGGGACCGGCACAGAAGTTATAGGCTCTCTTGCTCACATCCAATCTCACTCTGATCTGGTGGGGTGGTGCAATAAATCGGGTTTCAATACTTTCATAAGGGACAAACAACAAGGGGGCGAATCTTCATCCGCCCCCTGTGTGTCCGCTTATTCCTGCGGTTCTTCTTCGTCTGCGGCAGCATCGAGGGTTGGCTCGTCGACGCTGTCATCGCCGGCTGCGATCACCTCGCCTTCGAACTCCTCACCTTCCAGCTCTTCGCCTTCGACTTCCGACGGCTCCTGGACACGCTCCAGGCCAACCAGTTTTTCGTCCTTGGCCAGCTTGATCAAGGTCACACCCTGGGTGTTACGGCCCAGGCTCGACACTTCGGCCACACGGGTACGCACCAGGGTGCCCTGGTCGGAAATCAGCATGATTTCCTCGCCATCGAGCACCTGGACCGCGCCGACCAGACGGCCGTTGCGGTCGTTGCTGACCATGGCGATAACGCCCTGGCCGCCGCGCTTGTACTCCGGGAACTCGCTGATGGCGGTGCGCTTGCCATAACCACGCTCGGAAGCGGTGAGGATCTGGCTGCCTTCTTCCGGGATCAGCATCGAAATCAGCTTCTGCCCTTCCGGCAGGCGCATGCCGCGCACACCGCGGGCGGTACGGCCCATGGCGCGAACGTCGGATTCCTTGAAGCGGGTGACCTTGCCGCCGTCGGAGAACAGCATGACTTCACGCTCGCCATCGGTGATGGCCGCGCTGATCAGCACGTCGCCTTCGTCCAGCTCCAGGGCGATCAGGCCCACGCTGCGCTGACGGCTGAAGGATTCCAGCGGGGTCTTCTTCACGGTGCCTTTGGCGGTGGCCATGAAGATGAAGTGACCTTCGGTGTATTCCTCGACCGGCAGCATGGTGGTGATGTACTCATCACTGTCCAGCGGCAGCAGGTTGACCAACGGACGACCACGGGCAGCACGGGAAGCTTCCGGGATTTCATAGGTCTTGAGCCAGTACACCTTACCCTTGCTGGAGAACAGCAGCAGCGTGGTGTGGCTGTTGGCGACCAGCAGGTGGGCGATGTAGTCCTCATCCTTCACGCCGGTAGCCGATTTACCTTTACCGCCACGGCGCTGGGCCTGGTACGCAGCCAATGGCTGGGTCTTGGCATAGCCACCGTGGGAGATGGTCACCACGCGCTCTTCTTCCGGGATCATGTCACCCAGGGTCAGGTCGAGGCGAGCATCGAGGATTTCGGTGCGGCGCACGTCGCCGTATTCGGCGCGGATCACTTCCAGCTCTTCGCGGATCACTTCCATCAGGCGCACGGCGCTGTTGAGGATGCGGATCAGCTCGCCGATCTGGTTGAGGATCTCCTGGTACTCGGCCAGCAGCTTCTCGTGTTCCAGGCCGGTCAGGCGGTGCAGGCGCAGTTCCAGGATGGCCTGGGCCTGTTCCGGCGACAGGAAGTACTTGCCGTCACGCAGGCCGTATTGCGGGTCCAGTGTCTCCGGGCGGCACGAGTCGGCGCCGGCACGTTCAACCATCGCCACGACGGCGCTGGATTCCCATGGCATCTTGATCAGCGCTTCCTTGGCTTCCGACGGCGTCGGCGAAGCCTTGATCAGGGCGATGACCGGGTCGATGTTCGACAGCGCTACAGCCTGGCCTTCCAGGATGTGGCCGCGCTCGCGGGCCTTGCGCAGCTCGAACACGGTACGGCGGGTAACCACTTCGCGACGGTGACGTACGAAGGCTTCCAGCAGGTCCTTGAGGTTCAGGATGCGTGGGCGGCCGTCGATCAGTGCAACCACGTTGATACCAAATACGCTTTGCAGCTGGGTCTGGGCGTAGAGGTTGTTGAGGATCACCTCAGGCACTTCGCCACGACGCAGCTCGATCACCACGCGCATACCGTCTTTGTCGGATTCGTCGCGCAGCTCGGTGATGCCTTCGAGTTTCTTCTCTTTAACCAGCTCGGCGATCTTCTCGATCAGACGCGCCTTGTTCAACTGGTACGGGAGTTCGGTGATGACGATCTGCTGGCGGCCACCGACCTTGTCGATGTCCTCGATGATCGAGCGGGCGCGCATGTAAATACGGCCGCGACCGGTGCGGTAGGCTTCGATGATGCCGGCGCGACCGTTGATGATCGCGGCGGTCGGGAAGTCCGGGCCCGGGATGTATTGCATCAGCTCATCGACGGTCAGCTCAGGGTTGTCGATGAGGGCCAGGCAACCGTCGATGACTTCACCGAGGTTGTGCGGCGGGATGTTGGTGGCCATGCCCACGGCGATACCGCTGGAACCGTTGACCAGCAGGTTGGGAATCTTGGTCGGCATGACCGCCGGGATCATTTCGGTGCCGTCGTAGTTCGGCACCCAGTCCACGGTTTCTTTATGCAGGTCGGCCAGCAGCTCGTGCGCCAGCTTGGTCATGCGCACTTCGGTGTATCGCATGGCCGCGGCGTTGTCGCCGTCGACCGAACCGAAGTTGCCCTGGCCGTCTACCAGCAGGTAGCGCAGGGAAAACGGCTGGGCCATCCGAACGATGGTGTCGTACACCGCAGTGTCGCCGTGAGGGTGATACTTACCGATCACGTCACCGACAACACGGGCAGATTTCTTGTACGGCTTGTTCCAGTCGTTACCCAGCTCGCTCATTGCGAACAGCACGCGCCGGTGCACGGGCTTCAAGCCATCGCGCGCATCAGGCAGTGCCCGACCGACAATTACGCTCATCGCGTAGTCGAGGTAGGACTGTTTCAGCTCGTCTTCGATATTGACCGGGAGGATTTCTTTGGCCAGTTCGCCCATGAGAAGCCTGATTCCTTTTTCGGGTGAAACCTCGTCGCATCCATATGGGACGAACGAAGCTCGCCGTCGCCGGCACACTGCCTGACAACGACTTACGACAAATCAACGAGTTATGACACGGATCTGCACGTTATGGGCAACCCCTGGGGGCGGCCCTGGAAACCGCCGGATGTTATCACAATCGCCGCCACGCACCTATCCCCCTGATGCGCATGGAGACTAGTAATTTGACGGATGACAGGCTTGAGGAGGCCGAGAGGGGCTCAGAGATGGGGTGGTGCTTTTTTTTGAGGGTGGATCCGAGGGTTTTATTGACTTTCAGGGCCAATCGGGGGCAAGCCCATTCCACACGTTAATTGTGAACAGTCAAAATGTGGCAGGGGGCTTGCCCCCGATAGCCACTTCACAGACACCAAAGCCTTCAATGCAGCCGCTTACGGCACATCAGCTTGGCCAATTTCGCCGTATCCGGCCGCTCAACCACGCCCTTCTCAGTCACGATCACATCGATCAGGTCGGCCGGGGTCACATCAAATACCGGATTAAACGCATTGACCTCCAAGCGCTGCCCCATGACCTCCAGCAGTTCACCGGGATCGCGCTCCTCCAGGGCCACATCGTCACCAGTGGCCATCATCAAGTCCAGGCTCGAACTCGGCGCCACCACCATGAAACGCACGCCGTGGTGCATGGCGCACACTGCCAATTGATAAGTGCCGATCTTGCTGATCACATCGCCATTGGCGGCAATGCAATCGGCGCCGACGATCACCCAGGTGATGCCCTTGGTCTTGAGGAGATGCGCACCGGCCGAGTCGGCATTCACGGTGACCGGGATCCCCTCGCCCGCCAGCTCCCAGGCGGTCAGCCGCGAGCCTTGCAGCCATGGGCGGGTTTCATTGGCGTAGACGTGCTCGACCAAACCTTCCAGAAAGGCCGCGCGAATCACCCCGAGGGCCGTTCCGACACCGCCGGTGGCCAAGGCGCCGGCGTTGCCATGGGTCAAGATCGCCTGGGCGTTGCCCTGATGCTTGCGAATCCGCTCAACGCCCAACTGGGCCATGACGAGGTTGGCTTCCCGGTCGCTTTCATGGATAGCGATCGCTTCGGCCTCCAGCACCGCCAGCGGATCGGCGTGCTTCTTGACGCGATCCAGGCGATCGCGCATGCGCTTGAGCGCCCAGAACAGGTTCGAGGCGGTCGGACGGGTATCGGCCAGTAGTGCGTAGTCCTCTTCCCAGGCGGCCTGCCAGTCACCGCCCTCGGCGATGCGCTCGCGAGCGGCGAGCACCAGGCCATAGGCCGCGCTGATGCCGATCGCCGATGCGCCACGCACCACCATGGCACGAATGGCCGCAGCCACTGCATCGACCGTGGAGCAGGCCACCCAGCGTTCCTGGGACGGCAGGGCGCGTTGATCGAGCAGGTGCAGCGTGCCATCACGCCAATCGATGGCCTTCACTTTCTCCGCTGCCAACAGTCGATCGCGCATCCATCACCCCATACTCATCAACAAAAGCCGCCGATTATAGCGATCCGCCAGCCAGGACGCTCGGGTATACTTCGCGCTTCTTTTATAGCTGCCCGGGAAGAAGCCTGCGATGACCTCCACTGCCGCCCCGCTCGACTTATTGCTACTGCCAACCTGGCTGGTACCTGTCGAACCCGCCGGCGTGGTGCTCAAGGACCATGGCGTGGGCATCCGCAATGGGCGTATCGCCTTTATCGGTCCACGGGCTGCGGCGTTGAAGCTGTCGGCCACTGAAGTGCGCGAACTGCCGGGCATGCTGCTCAGTCCCGGCCTGATCAACGCCCACGGGCATGCGGCGATGAGCCTGTTTCGCGGCCTGGCCGATGACCTGCCCCTGATGACCTGGCTGGAAAAACACATCTGGCCCGCCGAAGCCAAGTGGGTCGACGAGGCCTTCGTGCGTGACGGCACCGACCTGGCCATTGCCGAGCAGCTCAAGGGCGGTATCACCTGCTTCTCGGACATGTACTTCTACCCCAAGGTCGCCAGCGATTGCGTGCACAACAGCGGCATGCGTGCGCAGATCGCGATTCCGATCCTCGACTTCCCGATTCCCGGCGCCGGCACCGCCGATGAGGCGATCCGCCAGGGCATCGAGCTGTTCGGCGACCTCAAGCACCATCCGCGCATCAAGATCACCTTCGGCCCCCACGCGCCCTACACGGTGTGCGATGCCAACCTGGAAAAGATCCGGGTCATCGCCGAAGAGCTGGACGCCGCGATCCATATGCATGTGCATGAAACCGCTTTCGAGGTACAACAGGCCGTCGAACAGACCGGCGAGCGGCCATTGGCGCGCCTGGGACGCCTGGGCTTGCTGGGCCCGCGCTTCCAGGCGGTTCATATGACCCAAATCAGCGAGGACGACCTGGCTTTGCTGGTAGAAAGCAACACCAGCGTGATCCATTGCCCGGAATCTAACCTGAAACTGGCCAGTGGCTTCTGCCCGGTGGAGCGTCTATGGCAGGCGGGCGTCAATGTGGCCATCGGCACCGACGGCGCCGCCAGCAACAACGACCTGGACCTGCTGGGTGAAACCCGTACCGCCGCGATGCTGGCCAAGGCCGTCGCGGGTTCGGCCACCGCCCTGGACGCCCACCGCGCGCTGCGCATGGCTACGCTCAACGGTGCACGTGCCATGGGCCTGGAGAGCGAAATCGGCTCCCTGGAAGTGGGCAAGGCGGCGGATATGGTTGCCTTCGATCTGACCGGGCTGGCGCAACAACCGATCTACGATCCGGTCTCACAGCTTATATATGCCACCGGACGCGATTGCGTGAAACACCTTTGGGTCGCCGGCAAGCAGTTGCTCGACGACCGGCAACTCACCCGCATGGATGAACAACAGTTGACCGCCACGGCGATTGCCTGGGGAAAACGCATCAGCGGGCACACCGAATAACGCTGGCTCTGAACCCGCGTGTTCAGGACCGACAAACCGATTTATCAGATTCAGAGGATTCACCATGAGCAACGTCGACCACGCCGAAATCGCCAAGTTTGAAGCCCTGGCCCACCGCTGGTGGGACCGCGAAAGCGAGTTCAAACCCCTGCACGACATCAACCCGTTGCGGGTCAACTGGATTGACGAACGCGTCAACCTGGCCGGCAAGAAGGTGCTGGACGTCGGTTGCGGCGGCGGCATCCTCAGCGAAGCCATGGCCCAGCGCGGCGCCACCGTGATGGGGATCGACATGGGCGAAGCGCCGCTGGCCGTGGCCCAGTTGCACCAGCTGGAATCCGGCGTGAGCGTGGAATATCGCCAGATCACCGCCGAAGCCCTGGCCGAGGAAATGCCCGAGCAGTTCGACGTGGTCACCTGCCTGGAAATGCTGGAGCACGTACCAGACCCATCGTCGGTGATCCGCGCCTGCTTCCGCATGGTCAAGCCGGGCGGCCAGGTGTTCTTCTCCACCATCAACCGCAACCCCAAGGCCTACCTGTTCGCGATCATCGGCGCCGAATACATCATGAAGCTGCTGCCGCGCGGCACCCACGATTTCAAGAAATTCATCCGCCCGTCCGAACTGGGTGCGTGGAGCCGCCAGGCCGGGCTGACCGTCAAGGACATCATCGGCCTGACCTACAACCCGCTGACCAAGCACTACAAACTGGCCAGCGACGTTGACGTCAACTACATGATCCAGACCCTGCGCGAGGAGTAAGCCTGTGAAGTTGCGAGCGGTTCTCTTCGACATGGACGGTACCCTGCTGGACACCGCGCCGGACTTTATCGCCATCTGCCAGGCGATGCGCGCCGACCGCGACCTGCCACCGATCAACCCACAGCATATCCGCGATGAAATCTCCGGCGGTGCGCGGGCGATGGTGGCCGTGACCTTTTCGATGGACCCGGAATCCCCCGGCTTTGAAGAGCTGCGCCTGGAATTCCTCGAGCGTTACCTGAAGGGTTGTGCGGTCCACAGCACATTGTTCGACGGCATGGCCGAGCTTCTGGAAGACATCGAGAAGGCCAAGCTGATCTGGGGCGTGGTCACCAACAAGCCACTGCGCTTTGCCGAGCCGATCATGCAGCAACTGGGCCTGGCCGAGCGCTCGGCGCTGCTGATCTGCCCGGACCATGTGAAAAACAGCAAGCCGGACCCGGAGCCGATGATCCTGGCGTGCAAGATGCTCGGCCTGGACCCGGCCAGCGTGCTGTTCGTGGGGGATGACCTGCGCGACATCGAGTCCGGCCGCGACGCCGGCACCCGCACGGCGGCGGTCACCTATGGATACATCCACCCGGACGACAACCCGCGCCATTGGGGCGCGGATGTGGTGGTGGATCACCCGCTGGAACTGCGCACGGTGCTGGATAACGCACTGTGCAGTTGCTGATGGCTCACTCACTCTACTGACTAAGGAAGATCCAATGTGGGAGGGGGCTTGCCCCCGATTGCAGTGTGTCAGTCACTGCATTTGGTGACTGATATACCACTATCGGGGGCAAGCCCCCTCCCACATTTGGATCTTCACTGCGCTCAAGATGGGTGTTTGTAACCCGCTGAATTCTGTCGAGGCTTTTTATGTTTGATTACTCTGCACGTCCAGAACTGCTCAAAGGCCGGGTGATCCTGGTGACCGGCGCCGGTCGCGGAATTGGTGCGGCGGCGGCGAAAACCTACGCCGCCCATGGCGCGACCGTGCTGTTGCTGGGCAAGACCGAAGCCAACCTGGCCCAGGTGTATGACGAGATCGAAGCGGCCGGCCACCCGCAGCCGGTGGTGATCCCCTTCAACCTGGAGACCGCCCTGCCCCATCAATACGATGAGCTGGCCGCGATGATCGAAAAAGAATTCGGCCACCTCGATGGCCTGCTGCACAACGCCTCGATCATCGGCCCACGTACGCCGATCGAGCAGCTGTCCGGCGAGAACTTCATGCGGGTGATGCACATCAACGTCAATGGGATGTTCATGCTCACCAGCACGTTGTTGCCGCTGCTCAAGCTGTCCCAGGATGCGTCGGTGGTGTTCACCTCCAGCAGCGTCGGGCGCAAGGGCCGGGCGTATTGGGGGGCTTACGGGGTGTCGAAATTCGCCACTGAGGGCCTGATGCAAACCCTGGCGGATGAGCTCGAAGACGTGGCTGCAGTAAGAGCCAACAGCATCAACCCGGGCGGCACGCGCACCAGCATGCGGGCCCAGGCATATCCAGGGGAGAACCCGATGGAAAGGCCGGCACCGGAAGAGATCATGCCGGTGTACCTGTACCTGATGGGGCCGGACAGTACCGGCATCAATGGGCAGGCGTTTGACGCGCAGTGAAACCAAATGTGGGAGGGGGCTTGCCCCCGATTGCAAAGTGTCAGTCACTGTATCTGTGACTGACCCACCGCTATCGGGGGCAAGCCCCCTCCCACATTTGTATTGCGGTGTTCTCTGGGCCTTAGTTTTTCACGACATCTTCAAGCGTGAAACGACCCAACGGATTTTGCAGGAAGTTGCTCACATTCTTGCGTGAGATGTTGATGTACGGGCTGTAGTACAGGTCGATCCAGTTCACATCCTGTTTCGCCAGTTTCTGCAACTCGACATACATCTGCTCACGCTTGACCGGGTCAGCCTCGATGCGCGCCGCCGCGACCAGTTCCTTGACCTTATCGTTCTTGTAGCGGGTCATGTAGTTCTGGTTGGTGTCGTGGCCCAGCACGAAGGTGGTCTTCTGGTCCGGGTCGAGGATGTCGTTGGTCCAGTACATCACCGAAATATCGTACTCACCGTCCACCAGCATCTGCCAGCTTTGGGTCGGGTCGACCTTCTGCAGGTTGGCGGTCACGCCGACCTTGGCCAACTGGTCCTTGATGATCACCGCGATCTGCTCGTCGGCTTCGTTGCCGGCGTTGACCACATAGTTGAGCTTCAAGTCCTTCGCGCCAGCCTTTTCCAACAGTTTCTTGGCGGCGGTCGGGTCATACGGGCGTTGCAGGTTGTTGGCGTAGTGGAACAACGAGCCTTTCGGGATGTAGGAATAGGCCACAGTGCCCTGACCGTAGGTCGCGGTTTTCACCAGCGACTGCTTGTCGATGGCCATGTCCAGCGCCTCGCGTACTTCCTGCTTGGCCAGCAGACCGTGGGCGTGGTTGATCAGCAGGTGATCTTCACGGGTGGACGGGTCGGAGTGGATCACCACGTTCTTGTCTTTCTTCAGCTCTTCAACCCGGGAAAACGGTACGAAGATCGCCGTGTCCAGCTCGTTGTTCTGCACCATGCGCATCCGCGTGTTGTCGTCGGTCACGGAGACCCACTCCACGCCATCCAGGCTGACCTTCTTGGCCTGCCAGAAGTTCGGGTTCTTCTTCAGGATGACCCGGTCGCCCTTGCGCCATTCGTCCACGGTAAACGCGCCGGAGGTCACCGGATTTTCCGAGTAGGCGTCTTCACCCATTTTTGTCATGGCTTTTTCCGACAGGATCGACACCGTCGGCGAAGCCAGTTGCGACAGGAAGGCGACTGCCGGGGTCTTCAGTGTGACAACCAGGGTTTTCGAGTCCGTCGCCTTTGCGGTGTCGATCAGGTTGAAGGGATCAGCCCACAACGAAGCCTTGTTATCGCGGATGCGCAACAGGCTGAACGCCGCATCCTCGGCGGTGATCGCCGAGCCATCGGAGAACTTCGCATCGCGCAGCTTGAAGGTGTAGGTCAGGCCGTCCTTGGAAATATCCCAGCTTTCAGCCAGGCCGGGCTCCATCTTGGTCCCCAGGTTGTCCACGCGCACCAGGGTGTCGTAGACGTTGGCAAATACCCAGGTATCGCGGTTCTGCGCGCTTTTGATCGGGTCGAACGTGGTGCTGTCTTCACGGCAACCGATGGTGAGGACGCCGGCGGCTTGCGCCAATCCGGCAGTGAGGGACCACGCGGTCAACGTAGCAGCGGCGAGCAACTTCAAGTGGCGCGATTGCATGTCATAACTCCTTGTTCATGATGGGCAGGAAGGGTCAACGGTTATTCAAGCACGCAACTGTATCGATGCTCGTGCTGGGAATGGGTAGGCGGCAACACCACGGAACACATCGTCCGGGCGTACCGGCAACGCGGGTGGAAGGCACAGCCCGTAGGCAAATTCAGCGGGCTCGGCGGCTCGCCAGGCAACAGCTGCGTCGGCAAAGGCCGGTGCGGATCGATCTCCGGAATCGCCTCGATCAACGCCGCGGTATACGGATGGCGCGGCGCGGTGAAGACCGCTTCCACCGGCCCTTCCTCGACGATCTTGCCCAGGTACATCACCGCCACGCGGTCGCACAGGCGCCGCACGATGGCCAAATCGTGGGCGATAAACAGGATCGCCAGGTTCATGCGCTGTTGCAGTTCCAACAGCAGGTTGATGATCTGGCCCTGGATCGATACATCCAGGGCCGCCACGCATTCATCGGCGATGATCAAGCGAGGCTCCACCGCCAGCGCCCGGGCAATACCGACACGCTGGCATTGGCCGCCACTGAGGGCGCCGGGTTTGCGACTGGCCAGTTCGGGGCGCAGGCCGACCAGGTCAAGCAGTTCGTTGACGCGAGCCGGGATACGCTCTGCCGGGACTTTGCGCTGCACTCGCAGCACCTCGGCGATGGTTTCGCCGATGGTGTGGCGCGGGTTCAACGCAGCGTAGGGATCCTGGAAGATCATCGCCGTTTCCTGGCGCAGGCGCGCGATGTCGATCGCGCTGCCATGGGCCATGTCGATGCCATCGAACAGCACCTGCCCGGCACTGATCGGGTTGAGGTGCAGGATCGCCCGGCCCAGGGTGCTTTTGCCGCTGCCGGACTCCCCCACCAGCCCCAGGGTTTCACCGGCGGCCAGGTTCAGCGACACGCCGTTCACCGCCTTCACCCACTGCTTGTTCAGGCCGAACACCCCCGTGCCGGACGCGGCGAACCGCACCTCCAGGTTCTTGATCTGCAACAGGCTCATGGGCGTGCTCCGAGCGGGTAGTGACAGGCCACGCGCGCGCCTTCGGGCAACCGTTCGGTGCACAACGCGCCGACCTGCGGGCAACGCGGGTTGAAGCGGCAGCCGCCGGGTAATGCATCGAGCAAGGGCGGCTGGCCGGGGATGGTACGCAGCAACCCAGGGCCACTGCCGTGGGCCGGCTGGCAATCAATCAGGCCGGCGGTGTAGGGGTGTTGCGGGTGGGCGAGCACGTCGTACTTGCTGCCGTGCTCGCACAGGCGCCCGGCATACATCACGGCGATGGAATCGCAGGTTTGCGCAACCACGCCGAGGTCGTGGGTGATCATGATGAGCGACAGGCCGCGCTGGTCACGCAGGTCCAGCAACAGGCGCAGGATCTGCGCCTGCACGGTCACGTCCAACGCCGTGGTCGGCTCGTCGGCAATCAATACGTTCGGGTTGCAGCCCAGGGCCACGGCGATCATCGCGCGCTGGCGCATGCCACCGGAAAATTCATGGGGATAGTTGTCGACCCGTGCCTGGGGATCGGGAATGCCCACCTGGCGCAACACTTCGATGGCTTGTCGGCGCGCGTGTTTTTTCGACGCGCCCTGATGCAGGCGGATGCCTTCGGCGATCTGATCGCCGATGCGCATCAACGGGTCAAGGTGGCTGCTGGGGTTCTGGAAAATCATGCCCAACTGCCCGCCACGCACCGCGCGCATGCCGGCGTCATCCAGTTGCAGCAGGTCCTGGCCCGCCAGGCGTACCGCACCGCCCTGCACGCGCAGGCTGGGCGACGGCAACAGGCGCATCAAGCCACGGCAGGCCATGGTCTTGCCCGAGCCGCTTTCGCCCACCAGGCCGAGGATCTCGCCTTCGGCCAGGTCGAAGGACACGCGGTCGACCAGGGTCACATCGCGCCCGCTGTTATTGGCGATCACACTCAGATCCCGCACTTGAAGCAGACTCATGAGCGATCCCCCAGCACTTGCGCCACACCATCGGCCAGCAGGCTGAAGCCCATGGCCAGGGTCACGATGGCCAACCCCGGAAAGGTGCAGATCCACCAGGCCGTGGTGATAAACGCCTGCCCTTCGGCAATCATCGTCCCCCACTCCGCCGTCGGCGGTTGCACGCCCAGGCCCAGGTAGCTCACGGCGGCACCGTTGAGCAGTACCAGCACCGCGTCAGACATGGAAAACACAATCGAGCCAAACATCGCATTCGGCAGCAAATGCCGGAACAGGATGCGCCCATGGCCAAAGCCCAGGCTCTTGGCCGCGAGGGCGAAATCGCTTTCCTTGAGCACCAGGATCTGTGAGCGGATCAGCCGTGCATACGACACCCAGCCCACCAGCGCCATGGCGATATAAAAACTCTTCAAACCCGGACCGAGGATAGCCATGATCGCCAGCATCAACACCAGGAACGGGAACGCCAGGATCACATCGATCACGCGCATGCAGAAACTGTCGAAGCGCCCGCCGATATAGCCGGAAACCGCGCCGACAAACGTGCCGATCATGAACGGGAAAATCACCCCGATAATGGCCAGTTGCAGATCGACGCGCGCACCCCAGATCACCCTCGAAAGGATGTCCCTACCGTAGTTATCCGTACCGAATGGATGGGCGAGACTCGGCCCCAGCAAGCTGATGTCGGTGTTCTGCGCGATCGGGTCATAGGGCGCGATCCACGGCGCGCACAGCGCCAGGACCAACCACACCAGCAGGACCAAAAGCCCCCACGCGGCCGTCAGGCGACCATTGCGAAAGCCAAACCGCAGACACAGGCGCCATGGAGCAATCAGTGGACGGCTGCTCATTGCATTTTCACCCGAGGGTCGAGGGCCACCGTGACCACGTCGGCGATAAAGTTGACCGCCACCGTCGCGCACGCCAGCACCATGGCCACGCCCTGCACCACCATGTAGTCGCGGGTAAAAATGCCGCGCACCAGCAACTGGCCGATGCCGGGAATGGCGAACAGGCTTTCGATCACGACGGTGCCGCTGATCAGCCAGCCAATATTCACCGCCAGCAGGTTGACCGCCGGCACCAGGGAATTGGGCAACACATGGCGACGGAACACCGCTGCTTCCGACAGCCCGCGGGCCCGCGCGGCAGTGACGTGGTCGGCCTGCAGCTCCATCAACATGCTCGCCCGCAGGTTGCGGACCAGCACCGCCGACAGCGCCAGGGCGATGGTCAGGCACGGCAAGACCATATGGTGCGCCTTGTCCAGCCAGGTACGACCGTAGCCGGACACCGGGAACAGGCCCCATTGCACACTGAGCAGCAGGATCAGCATCAGGCCCAGCCAGAACGCCGGCATGCCCAGGCCCACGGTGGTGAACACGCGGATCAGGTTGTCCGCCCACCCGCCTTTATTGCGCGCGGCCCACGTCGCCAGCGGCACCGCGATCAGCAGCGCCAGCACCACGCTGCCGAGCACCAGCACCAGGGTGGGTTCGATGCGGGTGACGATCAATTTCAAGGCGTCGACTTTGTACAGCAGTGATTGGCCGAGATCGCCCTTGAGCAGGTTCTTCAGGAAATAGAAATACTGCTGCCACAAAGGCTGGTCGAGGCCGTACTGGGCGCGGATTTTCAGCAAGGCGTCCGGCGTGCTGCGCGAACCCAGCAGGGCCCGTGCCGGGTCGCCAGGAATCGAGCGCACCAGCACAAACGTGATCAGGCTGATGCCAAACAGTACCGGCAGCAATTGCAGCGGCCGGGACAGTACAAAACGGTAGCGCGCCAGGTTCATCGGTCAGCCTCGGTGGCGAGCGAGAAAGTCCAACAGTACCGGAAAATAAGCCTGTGGCTCTTCATAGAACGGCATATGGCTACTGTTGGGAAATACATGCAGTTCGGCGTGTCTGGCCGCCATCTTCATGCGCATGGCGCAGGCTGGGGTGAGTTCGTCGTGCTGGCCGGTAGTGATCAGGATCGGCATGTTGAAAGCGGCCATCTCGGGGATGCGGTTCCAGTCCTTGAGGTTGCCGACGTAGAGAAATTCGTTGGGGCCCTGCATGGTTTCGTAGGGGCCCATGTTCCAGTCGCCGAGGGAGCGCTTGACCGGCTCGGGCCATTCGTCCAGGCGGCAGACATGGCGATAGTTGAGCAAGGTGATCGCGGCCTGGTATTGCGGGTGATCCAGGGTGCCCATGGCTTCGTGGCGTTGCATCATCGCCACGGTCTCACTGCCCAGCGCGCCGCGCAGGCGTTCGAGTTCTTGAGAAAGATGCGGAATGTCGCCGACGGTGTTCTCGAGGATCAGGCTTTTCAGCCTGTCGGGGTAATGGATGGCGTATTCGATGCCCAGCCAGCCGCCCCAGGAATGCCCGAGCAGGTGCACGCGGCCGAGGCCAAGGGCTTGGCGTACGGTTTCGACTTCTTCGACATAACGGCGGATTTCCCACAGGGAAACATCGGTCGGTCTGGCTGATGCGCCTGTGCCAAGCTGGTCGAATGCAACCACTCGCAGGTCATGGTCCTTGAGCCAGCCATGGGCGTCGCGCAAGTAGTCACACGGCAGGCCCGGCCCGCCGTTGAGACACAAGAGCACCTCATCGCCTTCGCCGAAGCTGTAGACCACGAGGTTGTGGCCATCGACTTGCACGTTGTACTGCTGGTCGGGGGCAATTTCACGCCACATGCATACATTCCTTGTGTTGTTTCGGCCTGGCGGGCAGCGGCCGTTTATCAGGCCAACACTACCGAGGATGCCGCGCGTCCATAACCTGGTATTTCTTATAGGTTTGGCCTGGCAGTCCTTCGCCGGGGCGTGGCATTCTACTTGCAGGAAGTGGAGATTCAAATGAATTCGGGAGCAGAACGGATGCTGGCCAAGCTAACTGCCTTCAATAATCGTCTGATGCCGGGCAGGAGCCTGGATGAGCAGATGGACAACACTTTTATCCTCGCCCAGCAGTTGGGCTTCGATGCACTGGTATACGACTACACCCCGGTGCCGATCGACCAGAATGGTGCGTTGATCACCCCCTCGGTGCTGGAGCTGCGTAACACGCCGACCGATTGGCATGCACTATGGTGCAGCAAGGGTTTCTACCAGATCGACCCGGTGCAACACCTGGCCCTGCGCACGGTATCGCCGTTCGTGTGGTCCTACGAAGCCAAGGCTGACACGGCCCTGCAAACCATCATCGACCCCTGCCACGCCCCCGTTTCATCCTACCTGCACGACCAGCAACTGACCTGCGGCGTCAGCGTGCCGATGCATCTGCCCCGTGGCGGCTTCGCGTCACTGACCGGCTTGCGCACTGGCAAAACGCCTACCGTGTTGCAGGACGCGCAGCAGACCTTGTCGGACTTCAGCCTGATTTCCCACGCTTTGCAGGAAGCGGCCTACCCGCTGTTCGGCAAGGAGCTGCGCACCTACCCGCACATTCACCTGACCAAACGTGAACGCGAATGCCTCAAATGGGCCGCCGACGGCCTGACCGCCGCCGAAATCGCCACGCAACTGAGCCGCTCACTGGCCGTCGTCACCCTGCACCTGGCCTCGGCGATGCACAAACTGGGCGCCAAGAACCGCGTGCAGGCGGTGGTCCGCGCCACCCATTACCGCCTGCTGGAAGACTGATCCCCCGGCAAAACCTAGCTGTTTTGCTAGTTACCTAAATCTCGCCCGCAGACTATCGTGTCCCTGATCATTTTTTCAGGGCAGGGTAGGAAATGGACTTCATCGAAAAAATCCGCGAAGGGTATGCCGCGTTTGGCGACTACCAGACCTGGTACCGCGTCACTGGCGACCTGGCCAGCGGCCGCACGCCGCTGGTGGTCATCCACGGCGGCCCGGGCTGCACCCATGATTATGTCGACGCGTTCAAGGACGTCGCGGCCAGCGGTCATGCGGTCATCCACTACGACCAATTGGGCAACGGCCGCTCCACGCACTTGCCTGAGAAAGACCCGTCCTTCTGGACCGTCGATCTGTTCCTTAAAGAATTGGACAACCTGCTGGACCACCTGCAGATCAGCGATAACTACGCGATCCTTGGTCAGTCCTGGGGCGGCATGCTCGGCAGCGAGCACGCAATCCTGCAACCCAAGGGCCTGCGTGCGTTTATCCCGGCCAACTCGCCGACCTGCATGCGCACCTGGGTCAGCGAAGCCAACCGCCTGCGCAAGCTGCTGCCCCAAGGCGTGCATGAAACCCTGCTCAAGCATGAAGCCGCCGGCACCTACCTCGACCCGGAATACCTCGCCGCCTCGCGGGTGTTCTATGACCAGCATGTATGCCGGGTGAACCCATGGCCGGAAGAAGTGGCGCGCACCTTCGCCCAGGTCGACTCGGACCCCACGGTGTATCACGCCATGAGCGGCCCGACCGAGTTCCACGTGATCGGCAGCCTGAAGGACTGGAAATCCATTGGTCGCCTGTCGGCGATCAAGGTACCGACCCTGGTGATCTCCGGCCGGCATGACGAAGCCACGCCACTGGTGGTCAAGCCGTTCCTGGATGAAATCGCGGATGTGCGCTGGGCGCTGTTCGAAGACTCCAGCCACATGCCCCACGTGGAAGAACGCCAGGCGTGCATGGGCACCGTGGTGAAGTTTCTGGATGAGGCGTGCTCTGTTCCGCACACAGTCCGCAAGGCTGGTTGAGTTCCAAATGTGGAAGGGGGCAAGCCCCCTCCCACATTTTTAGACCTCTGTGGTTTCTGCGTGTGGGGCTTTCCTTGGCTCCTGCGCCACCAATGGAATTTCCTTGCCCTCGGCATCAAATAACTTGCCCCCCCTGAAATAGTCCCCATCACGCAACGCCGCTACGTCGTGGAAACACAAACTGCGCTCAGTCCCCGCCACAAACACCGACTGCTGGTCCGAATTGCCTACGGTGAAATGGTTGAACGCCAGGTTCAACAGGATCGCCATGATCGCCGATGAACTGATACCCGAATGGAAAATGGTCGCGAACCAGCTGGGGAACTGGTCGTAGAAACTCGGTGCGGCAATCGGGATCATGCCAAACCCGATGGACGTGGCGACGATGATCAGGTTCATGTTGTTGCGGTAATCCACCTTGGACAAGGTGCGAATACCACTGGCCGCCACGGTACCGAACAGCACAATCCCGGCACCGCCCAGTACCGAGGTCGGCACCGCCGCGATCACGCGCCCCATGAATGGCAGCAAGCCGAGGATTACCAGGAACAAGCCACCGGTTGCCACCACAAAACGACTCTTCACTCCGGTCACCGCCACCAGGCCAACGTTCTGGGCGAAGGCACTCTGGGTGAACGAACCGAAGATCGGCGCGAACATGCTCGACAGCATATCGGCGCGCAGGCCGTTACCCAGGCGCTTGGAGTCGACCTTGGTATCGATGATTTCCCCCACCGCCAGGATGTCGGCCGAGGTTTCCACCAGGGTCACCATCACCACGATGCACATGGAAATGATCGCCGCGATGTGAAAGGTCGGCATACCGAAATGGAACGGCGCAGGGAAACCGAACATAGGCCCCTGGCTGACCCTGGAAAAATCCGCCATGCCGAGGAACACCGCGATCACCGTGCCGATCACCATCGCCAGCAGGATCGACAGGCGCGAGATGGTCGCGCTGCCGATCTTGCTCAATAGCAGCACCAGCACCAGGGTCAACGCCGCCAGGCCGATATTGGGCATGCTGCCGAAATCCGCCGCGCGGCTGTTACCGCCCATGGCCCAGCGCGCCGCCACGGGCATCAGGGTCAGGCCGATGGTGGTGATCACAATACCGGTCACCAACGGCGGGAAGAACTGGGTGATCCGCGAGAACACCGGGGTGATCAACAGCCCGATAAACGACGCGGCCATCACCGCGCCGAGAATCGCCGGTACCCCGCCGGCGCCATCGCTGCCGACAATCGCCACCATGGTTGCCACACCGGCAAACGACACGCCCTGCACCAGCGGCAACTGACAGCCAAAAAACGGCAGGCCAAGGGTTTGCAACAGGGTGGCAAGGCCACCGGCAAACAGCGACGCGGCGATCAACAGGCCGATATCCGCCGGTGACAACCCGGCCGCCTGGCCCACGATCAACGGTACCGCGACGATGCCGCCGTACATGGTGAGCACATGCTGCAGGCCGTAAGCCATGTTGGCGGCGACGCCTAGATTCTCATCTTCCGGCCGCTGCGGTGACGCCTTCGGGATAGTCATGGTGAGGGGTTCTCTGTTTTTGTTGTGGTGACACTGTATGCAATGTTTAGACTGGATGTCCATAGAGTTGTATACAATCGCTCGAACAAGATACCCTCCATCGGCGTTACAAAAACAACCCGGCCGTGATGAGCCAGAACGCCAAAGGACACTAGAACAATGAAAAAGGCATTACAGGGAGCCACCGTTGCACTCACCCTCCTCGGCGGCGGGGAGGCCGTCGCGGTGGAATGGATGAACAACAGCGTAGGTTTTCGCTACGGCCAGCAGTTCACCAATCCGAATAACCCCGACGAATTCAGCAAGCGCATCTACAGCGTTACCCACGCCAGCGGCTACCGGTATGGCAGCAACTTCCTGAACCTGGACGTGTTCCTGTCCGACAACCGCGACCCGCGCAAGGGCACCGACCACGGCGGCAGCGAGGTGTACGCGGTGTACCGGCATCAGTTGTATGCGTCACGGGTGCTGGATGTGCCCCTGGGCACCGGGCTGGTCAAGGATTACGCGCTGACCCTGGGCTTTGATGCCAACCGCAACAACAACGTCGCTTCGGCGAAAAAACGCGCACTGGTGCTCGGCCCGACATTGAAGTTCAACACCGTGGGCGTGCTGGACCTGAGCCTTCTGTACTACAAGGAGCGCAACCACACCGGCATCCCCGGTGCACGTGAGTCGAACCACACGTTTGACGACACCTACATGCTCAACCTGACGTGGATGCGCCCTTTCGAGATCGCCAACCATGCGGCGAAATTCCAGGGTTTTGTGAACTACGTCGGGGAAAAAGGCGCGGACTACCATGGCCGTGACACGGCACCGGAAACCCTGATGCGCAGCGCGCTGATGGTCGCGGTGCGACCGGGCAGGAGCGTGAAGCCGAACCTGTACCTCGGGGTGGGTTACGAGTACTGGCATAACAAGTTCGGCGTGGACGGCGGCCGGGGCAGCCGTACGTCAACGCCGACGGTGAACATGGAAGTGACGTTCTAGGCGGCGGCCAGTTCCGACTTGTCTGCTTTCGGCCGCGCCAGCCAATAGCCAAAGACGGCCAAGGGCGCGGTCGCCAGCATCACTATCACAGTAATCAGCAACGGCTGTTCGATCATCGACGACACCAACAGGCTGCTGAGAAAGCACAGGCCCAATTGCAGCGTGTTTTGCAGTGCCGCCGCCTTGCCGGAATGTTCTGCAAACGGCATCAGCGCATTCGCCACCACGATCGGGTAGCTGGCGCCGTTGACCAGCGCCATCAGGCAGAACGGAATCAGCAAGGTGGTGAGCGTCGGCACGGTCAAGGTGGCGACCAGGTACAGCGCCACCATGCTGATGCAATAGGCCAGCAGCAACCACGGCAACAGCGTCTTGCCCTGGAAACGCTGCAAAGCGCTACGGCAACTGTAGCCACCCACCAGAAACGCCAATGTCGGCAGCACGTAGCTCAGGCCGATGTCATTCGGGCTATAGCCCATGTCGCCGAGGATGAAGGGTGAAGCGGTCAGCCAGGCGAAGAAACTGGCCGAGCAGGCGGCGAAGATCATCACATTGCCGGTAAACACCCGGGAGGTGAGCAACTGCCAATAGCCAAGGCGCGAAGGTTCGTCTTCCCGCGTCTGAGGTTTCGACACGGAGCGCAGGAACAACGTCGGCAGCAACAACAGCAGCGACACCCCCAGCAATACACCGAAGATGGCCTGCCAACCGAAGTGGTTCAGCACCATCGCGCCCAGCAGTGGCGCCAGCGCCGGTGACAACGACATCAACGGCATGATGCTGGCGAACACACGGTGGGCCTTGTCGGCCGGGTAGCGGTCGATCACCAGCGCCTGCCAGCTCACGGCCGCAGAACACACGCCAATCGCCTGCATAAAGCGCAAGGCCAGCAACTGCGGCGCGGTCTCGACCCAAAACATCCCCGCGCAACCCACGACAAACAGGCTCAAGCCTGCGAGCAGGATCGGCTTGCGCCCCAGGCGGTCGGACAACGGCCCCCACAGCAACTGCCCCACGGCAAAGCCCGCGAGGAAGATACTCAGGCTGGCGCCCACCGCGCCCGCACCAATCTGCAACTGCTCGCCCATGGCGCCGAATGCCGGCAAATACATGTCCATGGCGAGGTAACCGAGCATGCTCAGCCCCGCCAGATACCAGGTGAAACCAAAAGAATTTTTCATTGAAACCTTGTTAATCCTGCCATCAAACTATTTGCTGACTGCCGCCCATTATGAAGCTGACAGTTTTGCTGTGAAGCGATAATAATTGGCGTCTGTTATCAATAATTTTGAAGGCAACCCTCATGTGGTCCGAATACTCCCTGGATGTCGTCGATGCGGTAGCGCGCCATGGCAGCTTCAGCGCCGCCGCCCAGGAATTGCACCGCGTGCCGTCAGCCATCAGTTATACCGTACGCCAACTTGAAGAGTGGCTGGCGGTACCGCTGTTTGTGCGCCGGCATCGTGATGTGGAACTGACACCCGCCGGCCGTCTGTTTATCGACGAGGCCCGCGGGGTAATGAAAAAAATGCTCGGCACACGGCGCCTGTGCCAGCAGGTGGCCAATGGCTGGAGTGGCCAGTTGAAGGTGGCGGTGGATTCCATCGTCAAACCCCAGCGCTGCCGACAGTTGGTGCTGGATTTCTATCGGCAGTTTCCCGAGGTGGAATTGCTGCTGGAATACGAGGTGTACAACGGTGTGTGGGATGCCCTGGCGGATGAGCGCACCGATATTGTCATCGGTGCCACCAGCGCCGTTCCGGTGGCCAGTCACTTCACCTTTCGCGATATGGGCTTATTGAATTGGCTGTGCGTGGTCAGCGCCCGGCACCCGTTGGCGGCCGTGGAAGGGTTGCTCAATGACGACCAACTGCGCCCCTTCGCCTCGCTGTGCATGACCGACACCTCGCGCAACCTGCCCAAGCGCGACACCTGGACCCTGGATAACCAACGCCGGTTGGTAGTCCCGAACTGGGCCTCCGCCATCGATTGCCTGCGCGATGGCCTGTGCGTCGGCATGGCACCGGCGCATCAGGTATTGCCCTGGATCGAACGCGGTGAATTGGTGGCGCTGCAACTGACGCGCCCCTTCCCGGCCAGCCCATCGTGCGTGGCCTGGGCACAGAGCAAACTGTCCCCGGCCATGGCGTGGTTATTGGAATACCTGGGGGATACCGAAACCATGAACCAGGAGTGGCTCAACGGAAAGGACCTAGTTCAATAGCCGAGTGATGGCCCGCACGATCATCTCCACCTCCTTGGCATCCAGGGTCAGCGGCGGCAGCAGGCGAATGACCTTGCCCCGCGTCACGTTGATCAGCAGCCCATGCTCCTGGGCAGCACGCTGGGCCAGGTCGCGATAGGGGCTGGCCAGTTCAATACCGATCATCAGGCCCTGCCCGCGAATCGCCAGCACCTGCGGATGCTCTTCCAATTCCATGCGTAACCGCGCCAGCAAGCGCTCGCCCTGTTGTGCAGCGTTCTGCAACAAGCCTTGCTCTTCGATAATGTCCAACACCGTGCAGCCCACCCGGCACGCCAGCGGGTTGCCGCCAAAGGTGCTGCCGTGACTGCCGGGCGTGAAAAGCGCGGCTACCGCTGCCCTGGCCAGGCACGCACCGATGGGCACGCCATTGCCGAGGCCTTTGGCCAGGGTCATCACATCCGGGACAATGCCTTCATGCTGGAAGGCAAACCAGGCGCCGGTGCGGCCGATGCCGGTCTGGATTTCGTCGAGCATCATCAGCCAGCCGTGCCGTGTGCAGTGGTCACGCAGGGCTTGCAGGTAACCCGGCGGCGCGGGCAGTACACCACTTTCGCCCTGGATGGGCTCCAGCAAGACCGCCGCGATCCGTGTGCCAAACGTCTGGGTGATTGCCTCGATCGCCGCCAGATCACCAAACCTGACCTTGAGAAAATCCCCCGGCAAGCGTTGGAAGCCCAAGCGCACCGAGGGGCCATCGCTGGCCGCCATGGTGCCCAGCGTACGGCCATGAAAGGCATTCTCCATCACCACCACCAAGGGCTCTTCGATGCCTTTTTTCCAGCCATGCAACCGCGCCAGTTTCAGCGCCGTCTCGTTGGCTTCGGCGCCGGAATTATTGAAGAAGGCACGGTCCAGGCCGGACAGCCGCGTCAGGCGCTGGGCCAGACGTTGTTGCCAGTCGATGCTGTAGAGGTTGGAGGTGTGCAACAACAGGCCGGCCTGCTCGCTGATGGCCGTCACCAGTTTCGGGTGGGAATGCCCGACGTTGGTCACCGCCACACCCGCCACTGCGTCCAGGTATTCGCGCCCCTGCTGGTCCCACAGGCGCGTGCCGAGGCCACGGGTGAAACTCAGGGCCAGGGGTTGATAGGTGGTCATCAGGCAGGCGGCGGTCATGGTGGCGGACTCCAGTGCATCGTTGAGATAGCAACAGTATCGTTAGCCATTCCAGCTGGATAAACTGCACTCCCCTGCAATGACTTTAAACCAGGACTTGATAATGGACCTGTTCCAAGCGATGTCGGTGTACGTGAAAGTGGTGGAGAGCGGCAGCATGACCGCCGCCGCACACGCCTGCGGGATGTCGACCACCATGGTCGGCAACCACTTGCGCGCTCTCGAACAACGCCTGGGCGTCAGCCTGCTCAAGCGCACTACCCGCAAACAGAGCCTCACGGAGTTCGGCGGCCAGTATTACCAGCGTTGCCTGGAAGTACTCGGGCTGGTGGCAGACTCCGAGCAATGGGCCGAACAGGCCCACGGCGACGTCCCCAAAGGCACACTGCGCATCACCGCGCCACCGGCGTTCGGCACTGAACGCCTGGCGCCGGCCTTGAGCGAGTTTTCCCAACGCTACCCGCTGATCAAGCTGTACGTGGTGCTCAGCAACCAGCGCATGGACATGGTCGACAGCGGCTTTGACGTGGCTATCCGCCTGGGCGAGCTGGAACCCTCAAGCCTGATCGCCCGACCGATGCAGGACTACACCATCACCCTGTGCGCCTCACCGGACTACCTGGCCCGACGTGGTACACCCCGGACGCCCGAGGACCTGCAACAGCACGACTGCCTGGCATTCGCCTACCCTTCCACCGATGACTGGCGCAACGCCGACAAGCTGTGGCGCATGACCGGCGCAGAAGGCGAAGTGGAAATCCCGGTGTCCGGCTCGCTGACCATCAATAGCTCCCAGGCCTTGCGCCAGGCCGCCGTGCAAGGCATGGGGATCGTCATGCTGCCGGATGCCCTGGTACAGCCCGACCTGCAAACCGGCAAGCTGGTGGCCTTGCTGACCACCTATCAACTGCCCAGCCGGCCCATGCATCTGCTGTACGGCCAGGACCGTTATCGCTTGCCGAAGCTGCGCGCCTTTGTGGATTTCGCCATGGAAAAGTGGGCGCGCTAGAAGCCCACGCCCAACTCGCGCAGTCGCGCCGCCGTCTGCTCGGCAGACACATGGTGAATGCCTTGCCAGCCGAGGGCGACGGCCGCTTCGATATTGCCGGCGACATCATCGATAAACACCACTTCCCCCGGCTGGATATCCGGCAGGTACACCCGTACCTGGCTGAGACTGGCGTGGTAGATCGCCGCGTCAGGCTTGATCAGCTTCAACTCGCCAGACACCACGATGTTGCGAAATTTGCGAAGGAAGGGGTAATGGGCCAGCGCATAGGGAAAGGTCTCGGCCGACCAGTTTGTGAGCCCGAACAGTGGCATGTTGGCCTGATGCAGCGCGTTGAGAATCGCCACGCCTTCGGGCAACGGGCCACGCAGCATTTCGTGCCAGCGGCCGTAATAGGCCGTGATCAAGGGTTCATGCTCGGGGTATTGATCGATCAGGATCTGCGTGGCTTCGGCCAGCGGCCGCCCCGCATCCTGCTCGGTGTTCCAGGCCTGGGTACAGATGTTATCGAGGAACCACTGCCGCTCTTGCTCGTCGGCAATCAGTTTGCGATAGAGGTGCTGCGGGTTCCAATCGAAGAGAACACCGCCGAAATCAAAAACGACTGCACGAATCGTCATCAGATCCTCCGTTAGCATGGTTTGAGAGCTGAGGGAGTCTGGCAGATTTACAAGGAGGGAGGTGCGCGCCGGAGCGTAAGACGGATCTGAAAAACCAAAAAAACAAATATGGGAGGGGGACACGCCTCCTCCCACATTTTTAACCGCGTTTAGGCTTGGACCAGACCCTTGATCTTCACGGTCGGGTTGACGTCAGCCTCGTAGTCCACACCATCGACTTCAAAGCCGAACAAGCGCAGGAACTCAGCCTTGTAGCCGGCGAAATCACTGATCTCGTCGACGTTCTCGTCGGTAACCTGGTTCCACAGTGCCGCCACGGCGTCCTGGACCTTCGGTTCCAGTTCGGCCAGGTCGGCACGCAGGCGGCCGTCGGCGTCGAGCTTCGGCTCGCTGCCGTACAGGCTGTCCTTGAACAGGCCGTAGACCTGCTCGATGCAGCCTTCGTGGGTGCCCTGCTCTTTCATCACCTTGAACAGCAACGACAAGTACAGCGGCATGATCGGGATCGCGGAGCTGGCCTGGGTGACCACCGCCTTGAGAACCGATACGCGGGCGTCGCCCTTCAGTGCAGCGAGGTTGTCGCGCAGGGTCAGGACTTTCTTGTCCAGGTCTTTCTTGGCTTCGCCGATGGAGCCGTTCCAGTAGATGTCCTGGGTCAGCTTCTCACCGAGGTAGGTGAACGCGGTGGTCTTGGCGCCTTCGGCCAGTACGTCGGCGTCACGCAGGGCGTCGATCCACAGCTGCCAGTCGGCGCCGCCCATGACATTGACGGTGCCGTCGATTTCTTCCTGGGTTGCAGGTTCGAGGGTGGTGTCGACCACAACGCCTTTGTCGGTATTGATACCGCGCAGGGTTACAGCCTTGCCGATTGGCTTGAGGGTGGAGTTGTAGACTTCACCGGTCTTGGGATCGGTACGGCGTGGCGCGGCCAGGCTGTAGACGACCAGGTCGATCTTGCCCAGGTCTTTCTTGATGGTTTCGATGGTCAGGCGCTTGATCTCGTCGGAAAACGCGTCGCCGTTGATGCTCTTGGCGTACAGGCCTTTTTCAACGGCAAACTTCTCGAACGCAGCGCTGTTGTACCAGCCGGCGGAGCTCAGCTTGCCTTCTTCGCCTTCTTTCTCAAAAAACACGCCCAGGGTGTCGGCGCCGCAGCCAAACGCTGCACTGATGCGCGCGGCCAGGCCGTAGCCGGTGGAAGCGCCAAGGACCAGCACCTTCTTCGGGCCGTCTTTGATGGCGCCGTGCTCAGTTACGTAGTCGATCTGTTCCTTGACGTTCGCTTCACAGCCAACAGGGTGAGCGGTCACACAGATAAAGCCACGAACCCGCGGTTTGATGATCATAAAATTTCTGCCTCTTCCAAGGTGCCGAAGGCCAATGGTGGCCATTCAACTTCAATCGTACCGGTCTATGACGTCCGAAAAACCGAAGCGTCACGATAGTCGCAAATCTTCTGTTTACAAAATCCAATCCATACGAGCCCACCAGGGTTAAAGACTGTGTCGAGCCTTCACAATTTTGCACTATTTAAAACGCCAATCCGCTGCTGGACGCCTTATCATGACGAAGATGTTTCATTATGTTTCAAAACCCCACCACTCGCGGCCACGGATCCGGACCTGTCGAATGGCGTCCTCCTGGAGCTGAGTTGCATGAACAAGTCTGCTTTGCGTAAGAAAGCGGTATCGGTCGCCTGGGTACTCGGCGTGTTGCTGATTATCGATGTGTTCCCCGAAACCACCCTGGTGTTCCTCTGCCTGGTACTGGTGTGCGGCGTTTACGACTTCCTGCGTAACGGCCTGTATGACAAGCCGACCGTCAAGAAATACTTTATCGGCAGCGGTCGCAACACTTGGCTGCTGGCGCCGTTCAACACCCTGTTCGACCTGCTGAGCGCGCGTAACCGTCACGTCTACACGATGGGCGACCTGCCACCGGCCTGGCGCACAGACCTGCAACAGGTGCTTGATGACGCCATGGCCCACAAGGATGAAATCATCGGCTACCTGGACGAACGCATGGCCGAGAAGAAGCGCGGCATGTTGTTTTTCCAGTGGTACGGGCGCCCGATCGAAACCACCCTGGATATTCCTGAACTGCGCAAAAAACTGCCGTTCGTGAAAACCATCGGCGTGTCGGTGTTCAACGAGAACCGCTCGACGTCCTTTCACTTCGGTCCCCTGCGCATGATGTTCCGCGTGCTCTACAACATGGCACCGGCGCCCCATCACGACGGCGTGTACATCCAGGTCGGCAAGCACAAGCACTACTGGCACGACGACCCGCTGTTTATCTTTGATGACACGCTGATGCATGCGTCCTTCAACAAGAACGACGCCAAGCGCTACTGCCTGTTCATCGACATCGTACGGCCGACGCCGCTGCCGTCGGTGCTTAACGCCGTCATCGCGGGATTTGCCGGGCTGGTCTTTACCCTGCGTCGGGTTTTCTACAAAAACTGGAAGCTGATTGAGTAAGTTCTGCGGCATGATGGTGTTGGACGGTATTTGCGCTCGGCCCTGCGCCTGAGGTAAATATCCGGCTCGTGCGCCCTAACCTGCGCCCACCATTCTCACGTCATCGCACCTCGACAGGTGCGGTGGCTGCGTTTTCAAGGAATCAGAATGCCCCAACGCCAAGTCATCAATGCCTCCGTCAGCCCCAAGGGCAGCCTCGAAACCCTGTCCCAACGTGAAGTCCAGCAACTGAGCGAAGCCGGTACCGGCAGCATCTACACCCTGTTTCGCCAGTGCGCCCTGGCGATCCTCAACACCGGCGCCCATATCGATAACGCCAAGACCATCCTCGACGCCTACAAGAACTTTGAAGTGCGCATCCACCAGCAGGACCGTGGCGTACGCCTGGAGCTGTTGAACGCCCCCGCCGATGCTTTCGTCGATGGCGAAATGATCGCCAGCACCCGCGAAATGCTGTTCAGCGCCCTGCGGGACATCGTCTACACCGAGAACGAGCTGGACAGCCAGCGCATCGACCTGAGCAACTCCCAGGGCATCACCGACTACGTATTCCACCTGCTGCGCAATGCTCGCACCCTGCGTCCGGGCGTGGAGCCGAAGATCGTGGTGTGCTGGGGCGGGCACTCGATCAATACCGAAGAGTACAAATACACCAAGAAAGTCGGTCACGAACTCGGCCTGCGCAGCCTCGACGTGTGCACCGGTTGCGGCCCGGGCGTGATGAAAGGCCCGATGAAGGGCGCGACCATTTCCCACGCCAAACAACGCATTACCGGCGGGCGCTACCTGGGCCTGACCGAGCCGGGCATCATCGCCGCCGAAGCGCCGAACCCGATCGTCAACGAACTGGTGATCCTGCCGGACATCGAAAAACGCCTTGAAGCCTTCGTGCGCGTAGGCCACGGCATCATCATCTTCCCCGGCGGCGCCGGTACGGCCGAAGAGTTCCTGTACCTGCTGGGCATCCTGATGCACCCGGACAACCGCGACGTCCCCTTCCCGGTCATTCTCACCGGGCCGAAACAAGCCGCGCCGTACCTGCAACAATTGCATGCCTTCGTCGGCGCCACCCTCGGCGAAGCCGCGCAGGCGCACTACCAGATCATCATCGACGACCCGGCCGAAGTGGCCCGCCAGATGACTGCCGGCCTCAAGGCGGTGAAGCAGTTCCGCCGTGAGCGCAACGACGCGTTTCACTTCAACTGGCTGCTGAAGATCGACGAAGGCTTCCAGCGCCCGTTCGACCCGACCCACGAAAACATGGCCAGCCTGCAACTGAGCCACGCACTGCCGCCCCATGAACTGGCAGCCAACCTGCGCCGTGCGTTTTCGGGGATCGTGGCGGGTAACGTGAAGGACAAGGGCATTCGCCTGATCGAAGAACATGGCCCGTACGAGATCCACGGCGACCCGGCCATCATGAAGCCACTGGATGAGCTGTTGCAGGCGTTCGTTGCCCAGCATCGCATGAAGTTGCCGGGTGGCGCGGCGTATGTGCCGTGTTATCGCGTAGTGCAGTGAGCTCGCCAGGTAATTTGCTTACAGCCGCCAGGCTTTACTGGCGGTCGTTCATAGTTTGTATCTCTTTGCGCCATGGGTAAGCGTGCGGGAGGGCTGAGTTCGGACTAGGTTTTCATGACTCCGACTCATCCTCCACCTGAAGAGCGACCTATGGACCAACGGATATTGTCCTCCACCACTCCTTACCCTAAGGTAAGGAGCATCATGTTGGAGATCTTTACCATGGCGACCGCCACACTTACCTCAAAAGGGCAAATCACCATCCCCGTCCAAGTCAGGACCGCACTCGGCCTGGAGACAGGCGACCGCGTCGAATTCGTCGAAACGGAAGATGGCAAGTTTTCCATCATTGCAGCGAGCAAGACGGTCCATGATCTCAAGGGGCTGGTCCGTAAGCCTGCAAGGGCCGTGTCCATTGACGACATGAACCGCGCCATCGCAGCACAGGGAGCGAAGGCTGGATGATCGGGCTGGATACCAATGTGCTGGTGCGCTACGTCACCCAGGATGATCCCGTTCAATCCCCCAAGGCCTGCGAATTGATTGAATCCCTCACCACGCTTTCGCCAGGGTTTGTCAGCCTGGTGTCCGTGGTGGAGCTGGTGTGGGTATTACAGAGCTGCTACCAATGCGCCAAAAATGACATTGTCGTCGTTCTGGAAACACTGCTGCGCACCCGTGAATTGACCGTCGAACATGCCGAGGTCGTCTGGCAGGCGCTTCGACGGTTCACGGCCAACAACGCCGATTTTGCCGATTGCCTGATAGAGCGCTGCGCCCACGCGGCCGGGTGCGAATACACTGCTACCTTTGACCTCGGTGCGGCCAAGGCAGCGGGTATGAAGCGTCTGGGCTGAGCGGCAACATTGCGGCAAGGGGCAGGCTTTGGTAAAAGTCGCTAATCCCTGAACGAGAGAACGCCCCACGTGCGCACGCTTCTTCTTGCTGCCCTGGTCCTGACGCCGCCCCTCGCACTGGCCGAGATCATCTGGCCCGACCTGCCAAAGAGCTGCTTCGTCAGCGGGCGTTCTGCCACCAGTGTGGATGTCTACGCCGGCTGCGCAGCGTTCCTGATCAATGTGCAAGGCAAGGCCGCCGGTACGCCGATCAAGGTGGATATTCCCCAATATGCTTTTCACATCGACGAAGCCAGCGGCAAAGAGACACCGGTGATCATCATCCAGGCCGAAGAGAACGGAGAGGTCAAGGCCGTGGGATACAAGGAACTGGGCACCGATCAACTCGGTGCCGCGCTGCTGCGGGAAGTACGGCTCCTGGGTACAAAGAAGCCCTCCTAGTCGGGGTTCAACGAACCCAGCCCCCCACCTGCCAGTGGTAGCCATCATTGCGCTGCACCCAATGCGGATGCACATAACGATAGCCTTCGCGCACCGGCTCCCAATGGCCGTGTACGGCAACGTAGCGCCCGCCTTCCCAGCGCCAGTAACCACGTGACCATATGTAACCTTCACGTACGGCAGGCTCGACTTCGATGATCTGGGTCGGCGGCGGTTGTGGCGCAACCACCTCGACATATTCACGCTGTACAGGCCGGCGCTCATGCACCACACGCTCCTGTACACACCCGGACGCCGCGACCACAACTGCCGCTAATGCCGCGTAACGTAACAACATACAACCCCCTCGGGCGTTATCGCCCAACACCTGCACCGGTAAAAATGCCCCCGTGTTTCAGCCGTGCTCCTGCTCAGGCCTGGGTACTTTTTTAACAGGTTGTGTCTGTCGGATTGCTGAAGCAGCACGCATCAAGGGTGACCGAAGCGTCCCAACACCGCTTCGACAAAGCGTCTCAACTTGGCCGTACGCTGACGGTTCGCCGTGTAGACAAGGTGCATCGGCCGGCTCGGCGCTTCAAAGTCCGGCAGCACTCTCACCAATTCGCCCCTGGCCAATGCCCCGCGCAAGAAGTCTTCCGGACCGAGCACGATGCCAAAACCATCCAGCGCGGCGGTCATCAAGGCCCTGCTTTCATTGATCTGCAAGCGACTGGCAACCTGCACCTTGCAAGGCGTCGAAGCCTGGTAGAACACCCACTCGCGATCCGCCGGCCGCGACCAGAAGGCGTAGCCGAGGCATTCATGACGCTCAAGGTCCACCGGGGCCTGCGGGGTACCGCGTGCCGCCAGGTACTCCGGCGACGCGCAGACCACCAGGCGATAAGGTGCCAGTGGCCTGGCTGTCAGGCCGGTGGTCGCCAGGGGGCCGATACGAAAAGCGGCTTCATAGCCCTCCTCCACCAGGTCCACGAAACGGTCGGTCAAGTGCAGGTCGATTTCCACATCCGGGTTGTCGCGCAGGAACCCGGTAATCAACGGCATCAGGCTGTAGGAGCCGAAGGTGACGGGCGCGGTGATTTTCAGCTTGCCGCGCGGCGTGTCGTTCATGATCTGCGCCAGTGAATCGGCAGCCTCGGCTTCTACCAGGATATGTTTGCAACGCTCGTAGTACGCGCTCCCCAGCTCCGTCAGGCTTTGCCTTCGTGTGGTGCGGTTAAGCAAGCGAGCGCCCAGGCGCTGCTCCAGCGCGGTGACATGTTTGGCCACCATCTGCGGCGACATGCCCAAGCGCTCGGCAGCCCGCGCGTACGAGCCCAACTCAGCAGCCATCACAAAGGCATTCATACTCGACAGGCGATCCATCATTCCCTACTCCCAGTAACAACATCCACGCCAAAACGACGATTTATCGCCAATTGGTTGCCAATCATCATAACCGCTCCCCTACTCATTGGAGCAAGACCATGAAGATTGGTGTTATTGGAGCAGGCTTTATCGGGCGCGCCGTGGCCCAACTGGCGCTGGCGGCCGGGCACGAAGTGATGTTGAGCAACTCCCGTGGCCCCCACACCATGAGCAGCGTCGTAAGCGGCATACTCGGCGTGCAGGTGGGCAGTGCCGACGACGCCGCCAAATTCGGCGATGTGGTACTCGTGGCGATCCCCCTGGAGCATTACCGCAGCGTCCCGGCGCAATGGCTGGAGGGCAAGACCGTGATGGACGCGAATAATTACTACCCGAACCGCGACGGCCATATACCGGTACTGGATCGCTTCGAAACCACCACCAGCCGGCTGCTCGCCGAGCATTTGCCCCATTCACATGTAGTCAAAGTGTTCAACGCGATCTTCGCTCCCGACCTGACGCAGGACGCCCGCCCCCACGGTGCCCCCGACCGCCGGGCGTTGCCGGTGGCCGCGGATGACGCCGCAGCGAAGGCACGCGTCATCACGCTACTCGACGAATTGGGTTTCGACGCCGTGGATGCCGGCAGCCTGGATGACAGCTGGCGGCTGGAACGCGGCAAGCCGGCCTATTGCGTCCCGCTGGACCAGGCTGGCTTGAAGGCAGCGCTGGCCGCCGCCGAGCGTACGGTTGAACTGCCGCCTGTCGAACGCACCCGCCGTTAGACACGCACAAAAAAGCCCGCTGACCGTTACCGGTTCAGCGGGCTTTTTGTTACCGACAAGGTCCTGACCCAGGACCTCCCCAGCGGCTTACAGCGCCAGGTCAGACGCCGGCTTGCTCGGCTCAGCCGCAGGCTTGGCAGCCTCGGGCGCCTTGACAGCAGCCTGTTGCGGAATCGCAGGCGGTGCAGGCAGTTGCAGGATATTGGCGGTGTAGGCCCATTCCTTGGCAACAGCCTCAGGACTGTCGTTCAGCTTGGTGCCGTAGCTAGGCACGATCTGGTGCAGTTTTGCCTGCCACTCAGGGGTCGCAACCTTGTCCTTGAACACTTTCTGCAGCACGGTCAACATGATCGGAGCCGCGGTGGACGCGCCTGGCGACGCACCCAACAGGCCTGCAATGGTGTTGTCGGCAGAGCTGACCACTTCGGTACCGAGTTTCAGGACGCCGCCCTGCTCTTCGTCACGCTTGATGATCTGCACGCGCTGGCCGGCCTGCCACAGGCGCCAGTCGGATTGCTTGGCGTTCGGGAAGTACTCCTGCAGCGCCTTGAAGCGATCGTCATCCGACAGCATCAGTTGGCCGGCGAGGTACTCGACCAGTGGGTATTCACGAATACCGACTTTGGTCATTGGCCAGATGTTGTGGGTGGTGGTGCTGGTCAGCAGGTCCAGGTACGAGCCTTCTTTCAGGAACTTGGTCGAGAAGGTCGCGAATGGGCCAAACAGAATCACGCGCTTGCCATCCAGCACGCGGGTGTCCAGGTGCGGAACCGACATCGGTGGCGCGCCAACCGAAGCCTTGCCGTAGGCCTTGGCCAGGTGCTGCTCGGCGACGGTTGGGTTATCGGTCACCAGGAACGAGCCGCCGACCGGGAAGCCAGCGTATTCCTTGGCTTCAGGAATGCCCGACTTTTGCAGCAGGTGCAGTGCACCGCCACCAGCGCCGATGAACACGAACTTGGCGTCGGTTTCAGTCTTGGTGCCGTCTTTCAGGTTTTTGTAGCTGACACGCCACGAACCGTCGGCGTTCTTGGTGATGTCCTGCACTTCGCTCGACAGTTTCAGGTCGAACTTAGGCGTGGTTTGCAGGTGAGCGACGAACTGGCGGGTGATCTCGCCGAAGTTCATGTCGGTACCCAGCGGGCTCCAGGTGGCCGCGATTTTCTGGTTCGGGTCACGCCCTTCCATCATCAGCGGAACCCATTTGGCGATCTGCGCCGGGTCTTCGGAGTACTGCATGCCGGCGAACAGCGGGCTCGCTTGCAGGGCTTCGTAGCGCTTCTTGAGGAACTTGATGTTGTCATCGCCCCACACAAAGCTCATGTGCGGTGTGGAGTTGATGAACGAACGCGGGTTCTTCAGCACGCCCTGCTGGACCTGCCAGGACCAGAACTGACGGGATATCTGGAACGCTTCGTTGATCTCGACCGCTTTCGGGATCTCAACGTTGCCGTTCTTGTCTTCCGGGGTGTAGTTCAGCTCAGCCAGGGCCGAGTGGCCGGTACCGGCGTTGTTCCAGCCGTTGGAGCTTTCTTCGGCGACGCCATCGAGGCGCTCGACCATTTCCATCGACCAACCCGGCTCCAGCTCGTTGAGCCAGACACCCAGGGTTGCACTCATGATGCCGCCGCCGATCAGCAGCACATCGACTTTCTTTGCCTCTTCCGCGTGAACGGACGTGATCCCCATCGACAAAGCCAGCCCCAGCAGGGCAGTGTTTACTTTTTTAAACATCAGTAGCACCTATGATAAAACGCCATCCGCCCCACCGCCCCTGATCATGGGCAACCCTCAATCACGCTGCGCCAGGCAACGCACCGCGGGGTTTGCACATTCACTCGGGGACCGCAGGGTGGGCACACAAGGCCGACGTATCGACCTCACTTTTATGTCCCTTCTGCGCTGACTTCTTATCATTATTGGCTTCAGCTACCTGGGCGACAGCCAAACGCCGGGACGTATACGGGTGTACGTACCGGGGAAAGACCAGACCAAGACGGCGCGCAGAATATCACGCCACACGGCGTTTATGCGTCGTTTGGCCAATTGACAACTCTAAATCGCCGGTTTTAACGCGCGAGTGTCAAGTGTGGCAAGCGCGACCTGAGGTCACAGGGCAGGAACTCTCGGGCAAAAGGTGGTTCTAGACTCCTTCGTCGCTGCTTGCGTAGCATCGACGGTTTTCCCTCGTACCCCTTCAATACAGAGCGATCCATGTCTATCCACCAAACTCCCGGGCACGTACTGCCCGCGCGCAGCGCCGCCAAAATGGAAGCTGCCATGGCCGTGGGCGCCTTCGCTATCGGTACCGGCGAATTCGCCATCATGGGCCTGATGCCCGACATCGCGCAAAACCTGGGTTTAAGCGAACCCCAGGTTGGCCACGCCATCAGCGCCTATGCGTTGGGCGTGATGGTCGGCGCCCCACTGCTGGCCATCCTCGGCGCCAAGCTGCTGCGCAAACATATGTTGCTGTTGCTGATGGGCCTGTATGCCCTGGGCAACCTCGCCACTGCGTTCACCCCGACCTTCGGCTCGTTGGTGGCGTTCCGCTTTATCAGCGGCCTGCCCCACGGCGCCTACTTCGGCATTGCTGCGGTGGTCGCCTCGAGCATGGTGCCCAACGACAAACGTGCCGGCGCCGTGGCGCGGGTAATGATGGGCCTGACCCTGGCCATGCTGCTGGGCAACCCCATCGCCACCTTCCTCGGCCAGCACCTGGGCTGGCGCTCTGCGTTTGCACTGGTGAGCGTGATCGCCCTGTGCACCATCGCCCTCGTCTGGCAATTTGTGCCCCATCGCCACGATGAACAACGCAGCGACCCGCGCAAGGAACTGCGCGCCTTCACCAAACCCCAGGTGTGGATGGCGCTGTCCATTGGCGCCATCGGCTTTGCCGGTATGTTCTGCGTGTTCAGCTACCTGGCACCGACCATGCTGGAAGTGACCAAGGTATCCCCGCAGTGGATCCCATTCGGGCTGGCAGCATTCGGCGTGGGCGGGATTATCGGCAACATCGCCGGCGGCAAGCTGTTTGATCGCATGCAGTTTCGCGCCGTGGGCTGGATATTGGTGTGGTCGATGGCCGTGTTGCTGTTCTTCCCCTTCGCGGCGTCCTCGCTATGGGGCGTGCTGCTGAGCATGGGCCTGGTCGGCACCATGGTCTCGTTGGCCGCACCGCTGCAGATCCGCCTGATGGACATCGCCCACGAAGCACCGAGCCTGGCGGCAGCGTCCAACCATGCGGCGTTCAACCTGGCCAATGCGCTGGGACCATGGTTTGGCGGGATGGCGATTACGGCTGGGTTTGGCTGGACCAGCACCGGCTACATCGGCGCGGCGACGGCACTGGTCGGGCTGGGCATTTACCTGATAGCACGGCGGATGCAGGGAGGGCATTAAGCTCAAGCCCCAGGGCTATAAGCACATTTCAATCGCCATGAACAGTGAAGAATCGGCGCAGTTAGACTATTTCATTTTCGTTCAGGTAAAGTTCAGGTTGGATCCAATAAGTACAAGCTGTAACATATCCGTCATATTTATTCCCAATGACAAGGACGTGTTTTGAGCTTTCCTGACACAGGTGTATTGCAAAGTTTTCCGACGACCATCACTCATCGCAAAGCGACGATCTTCACCACCGACACCACCGACCACAAAACGCAGCAGGCGATTCAGGACCTGATCGACACGCGCCACCAACTGACAGATCGCATCAGCGCACCGCTCAAAGGGATGGAAGCCAACCTGTTCGCCAAGTCCCAGCCGCTGGACAGCCTCAGGCCCAAATTGCGCGTGACCTTCGGGCGCGCCAAGCGGGACGGTGCGTTTGACTGGCCGGTCGAAGAAGTCATCAACACCCTCGGCGCCCAGAAACGCGGTGCGCCGGTTGCTGGCTTGTATGGGTTCGGTTATCGAAAGTCAGCGCTTGGCCTGATCCAGGAATTCTTCATCTTTACCGAGATGCTGGAGGGCCACCTCAATGGCCTGGAATGGCTCAAGCAGGAGCGTGACATCCAGAGCCTGATCACCGCGTCGTTCAAACTGTTGCACTGCCTGCACAGCAAAGGCGTGGTGCATATGGACTTCTGGGCAAACAATGTGATGATCAACCTGGAGCAGCCGACGCACGCCAAGGCCATCGACCTGGAAAACTGCTTTCTCACGCCAACGGACTACTTGACCGAGGTACTGGCGTTTCAATTTGGGTTCTATTATCGGCGGGAAATTTTCCGGTTCATGATCGAAGAGGATTACGACCGGAGGGTGCTGCAAGAACTTGGCAACTACGAGGGCATTGATCGCCGTCGTTTTGACGAAATCTACACGTCAAGCAAACATGAGAACATCAGCCGCCGCGCCAGGCGCGAGATTTTCCATAATGGGGTTGTGATAACAGGCTGACTCACCTCCCCCGGCGACAAGGGCGCTTGCCCCCGCCGGGCCATATGCGCCATCAATCATCATGCAACAACCCCGTCCCATATTCCCCATAACTACTCCCCAGGCCACTGCCGCCAAAATTAGCTTTGGCAGCCTTGCTGGAGCTGTGGTCACCAAACGCCTGGCATCCGCCTGAAAAGCAAGGGTCGCCACTCATGCCCGGCGCACCCGAAGAACAAGCGCCCAACAGCAACGCGCCGGTAATCATCACGACTTTGACGAGGTTCAAAATCATTTTTTCAGTTCCCTGTGGACTGGACCGTGGGGGCTTCTCTTGAGGAAGATCGTAGACCTCAACGGTGGAAGGAATTATGAAACTTTGCTGGGGGACAGGGAGGGTTCAGGTTGCCGGCTGGTTGATCGACGGAGGCCGGGTCAAACACAACCGCGAATGGGCAGTAGCCAACTGGTCCTACCTGATCGCATGTCGGGCTCGCAGTGATCGCCTGTAAATCCTCGGCATATTCCATACACGGCAATGTCCGCGTTCGAAGTGGTGAATACCGCAAAACAAGCGTCTCCCACAGCCTAGATCCATCCCTGATAAACTGCGCCCAATTCGCCTCGTTGACTCAGATCCCCAATGTCCCTACACACTGCTACTTTCTCCCGCCGCTTCTCCGTCGCCCCAATGATGGATTGGACCGACCGCCACTGCCGGTTCTTCCTGCGCCTGCTCTCCAAACGCGCCCTGCTCTACACCGAGATGGTCACCACCGGCGCAATCCTCCACGGCGACCATGACCGCTTCCTGCGTCATAACGAAGCCGAGCACCCGCTCGCGCTCCAGCTCGGCGGCAGTGTCCCCGCAGACCTGGCAGCCTGCGCCCGTATGGCCGAGGCTGCCGGTTACGACGAAGTGAACCTGAACGTCGGCTGCCCCAGCGACCGCGTCCAGAACAACATGATCGGCGCGATCCTGATGGCTCACCCGGCCCTGGTGGCCGATTGTGTGAAGGCGATGCGTGATGCGGTGTCGATTCCGGTAACGGTGAAGCACCGTATCGGCATCAACGGCAGGGACAGTTATGCCCAGTTGTGTGATTTCGTCGGGACGGTGAAGGACGCCGGCTGCACCAGTTTCACCGTGCATGCGCGGATTGCGATTCTTGAGGGCTTGTCGCCGAAGGAAAACCGCGACATTCCGCCGTTGCGGTATGACGTGGCGGCGCAGTTGAAGCAGGATTTCCCTGAGCTGGAGATTATTCTCAACGGCGGGATCAAGACGCTGGAGCAATGCCATGAGCATTTACAGACGTTTGACGGGGTGATGCTGGGCCGCGAGGCTTATCACAATCCGTATCTGCTGGCGGAGGTGGATCAGCAGTTGTTTGGTAGCGCGCAGCCTGTGATCAGTCGGGCGGAGGCGTTGGCGCAGTTGCGGCCTTATATTGCTGAGCATTTGGCGACTGGCGGGACGATGCATCACATTACGCGGCATGTGTTGGGGTTGGGCACCGGTTTCCCTGGGGCGCGCAGATTCAGGCAGTTGTTGTCGGTGGATATCCATAAGGCTGCGGATCCATTGGCATTGCTTGATCAGGCTGGGGCTTTGTTGGAAGGGCGTTGATTGGATAGCTTGCAGGGGGGGTCAGGTGGTTATTGGATGAGCCGACACACTGCCATCGGGGGCAAGCCCCCTCCCACATTTGGTGCGGTGTGTGCCAGGGAAGGAGTCAGTTGGCATGAAGGCGCTATCCAAGTGTCATCGGGCAGTCGGGTTGAACCTGTCGGCCGTTCTGGCCTCCTATTCAGCACTACGGCCGGGCATTCAAACGGCTGTTTTCAGGTTGTTGCCCTCGCAAACGATCGAACGCATTTGCGCCCTTGAGCGCCTGCCAGCGCTCGGGTAATGTCATCAGACCCATAGGACAGAGCACGCCCATGACTTCCAAGCTGGAACAACTCAAGCAATTCACTACTGTCGTAGCCGATACCGGCGATTTTTCCACCCTCGCCAAGCTCAAGCCCCAAGACGCCACTACCAACCCTTCCCTGCTGCTCAAGGCCGCGTCGATTCCGGGCTATGCCAAGCTGCTGGATGAGTGTGTGCAGGATTGCAACGGTGATGTCGGCCTGGCCAGCGACCGTTTCGCGGTGGCTGTGGGCCAGGAGATCCTTAAGGTCGTGCCAGGGCGCATCTCCACCGAGGTGGATGCCCGCCTGTCGTTCGACACTGACGCCGTACTCAAGCGTGCGCACCGTCTGATCGACCTGTACGACAAAGCTGGGGTTAGCCGTGACCGCGTGCTGATCAAGATCGCGTCCACCTGGGAAGGCATCCGCGCGGCGGAGAAGCTGGAAAAAGAAGGCATCCAGACCAACCTGACCCTGCTGTTCTCGTTTGCCCAGGCGGTGGCGTGCGCAGAAGCCGGCGTGTTCCTGATTTCACCGTTCGTAGGCCGTATCTACGACTGGTACAAGAAAGCCAATGGCAACGACTACACCGGCGCTGATGATCCGGGCGTGCAGTCGGTGACACGCATCTACAACTACTACAAGGCTAATGGCTACAAGACCGTGGTGATGGGTGCGAGTTTCCGCAACCTGAGCCAGATTGAAGAGCTGGCCGGCTGTGATCGCCTGACCATCAGCCCGGACCTGCTGGAGAAGCTGGCGGCGGATGACGGCAAGCTGGAACGCAAGTTGTCGCCAGGGCACGCCGGAGAAGCGCGAGTGCATCTGACTGAAGCGCAGTTCCGTTGGGAGTCCAACGAGGATGTGATGGCGACTGAGAAGCTGGCGGAGGGGATTCGTCAGTTTGCCCGGGACCAGGAGAAGCTTGAGGCACTGTTGTCCGCCAAGCTGTAAACGGCGCAGGCGGCAAAAAGGGCGGTACCTGTGAGGGTATCGCCCTTTTTTTGCTCTGTTGTCCCCTACGTGCAGGCGATCCTGGGATCAGTGACGCTCGAGGGCGTTGACGAGGTCGTGGAAGGCTTCGCGGTTGGACTCGTTGAGGCCCATCAGGATCTTGTGCGCTTCCAGCACCTTGACCCGCACCACTTCCTCGGACTGATCCTGGGACGGCAGGTCGGTGAGGCATTCCGGGCATGGGATCGGGCGATCAACGATGTTGAACACCTGGTCGAAGCCCATGGACTGCAACAGACGGGTGATGTCTTCGTGGGTGGTGACGACGGTCGGCAACAGGCCGACCTTCTGCCGGGACAGAATGGACAACTTGGCCAACAGCCCAAGGGTGGTGCTATCGATGCTGCGGGTTTCGGTCAGATCGATCACGATCGCCGAGAAATTCAACGCCGTGAAAATCCGCTCAATCGTCGCATCCAGCGCCGAACACAAGGTCAGGCGCACTTCACCGACAAACTTCAGGACGAAGGTCCCGTCTTGCTCGGCGAATTGGATTCTTCCGGTACTCATCAAAGATTCCTGCTCAACACCAATAGGGCGATATCATCCGGCATCTCCCCTAGCGTGGCCAATCCAAAAACCTGCCGCAGGCCATCCAGGCTGCCGCCCGCCGACTTGACCTTCTGGGGCAAGGCGGCTTCTTTCTCTTTGAGTGTAGGCTCTGGAAGAAGGTCCAGGATGCCGTCGGACATCAGCGTCAGGCTGAACGTCGGCGGCAGCTCCAGGATGTGGTCTTCGTAAGTAGCTTCATTGAACAAGCCTACGGGCAGACCACGCCCTTCCAGGTAACGCACACTGTCGGGAGTGTATAAAACAGGCATCGGCAGGTGACCGCCGATGCTGTAGGTCAAAAGACCGGTTTCTTCATCAATCACGCCGCCTACCATCGTCACGTGCTTGCCCAGCTTGCAGCTGATCAGGCCTCGGTTGATGTGGCCCAGCACCTCGGAGGGGGTAAACTCCGGCAAGGTGCCATTGCGCTTGGATTCGAACAACAGCCGTGTGGTCATGAACTTCAACAACACGGTGACAAAAGCAGAGGAAGCACCATGGCCGGAGACATCGGCCAGGTAGAACGCGACACGCCGCTCGTCAACACGGAAATAGTCGACAAAATCGCCCGACAGGTACAGCGACGGGATGATCTGGTGAGCAAACTGAAATTCGTCGATGGTCCAGGGGCTGACCGGCAGCATGTTCATCTGCACCTGGCGACCGGCGTTCTGGTCTTCCTGGAGCAGGTTAAGGCTGGCTTCGAGTTCGCGGTTGGCGGTTTCGAGCTTTTCGCGGTAGCGCTGGTTCTCGACCAGCAAGCGCGCACGATCCAAGGCGCGGCGCACAGAGTGCTCCAGTACCGCCAGGTCTTCGAGGGGCTTGATCAGGTAGTCGGCAGCGCCCAGACGCAACGCTTCGACGGCATCGTTCATGACGCCGGCACCGGACACGACAATCACCGGCGTCTGCGGGGCAAGCTCGGTCACCTGGCGAATCAGCTCCAGGCCGCCCATCTGGGGCATGCGCAGGTCGCAGATCACGAGGTCGGGCTGGTCGCGCTCGAATACCTGGAGACCCTGTTGGCCATTACTGGCCTGCAGGACGCTGAAGCCACTGTCTTCCAAATAGGCCGCGAGGCTCGCGCGCACTACTTCGTCGTCATCGATTATCAGCAGCGTGGCACTGGTTTTTTGCATGTGGGCAAACGGCGCCAGAATTAGGTTGGCGTAGGTGGCTCGGCAATGGCCGGGCTCACGTACTGGATTCGCTTTCTAGCCTCTCTGTACTACAACGCAATGGGATTTTTCCCATGCACAACTGTAAAGCAGAGGTGCCCTTCTAAGGCGCAGACGGTACTCCCATCCGCCGGGGGTTTCAAGCTCATGCCGATGGTCGCCGGGCGTCTTTACATCGCAAATCACCGGGAGTTATAAGAACAGCCAAGACCACAACACAAAGTAAGGATGGAACCGATGGGCGAACACGAGCGCGACTACGCCGAAAAACGCGATTTCATCCGCATGCGGGTGGATGCCGAAGTATCTTTGCTCCACGAAGGCCAGGAGTTTGCCGGGGTTTGCGTGGACCTTTCCAGCTCCGGGATGCAGGTGCAGGCACCGCGTCAGTTCGCGGTGGGAGACCTACTCACCGTGCGCATTGATTCAGAGCACGCGGCGCTCAAGGGCCTGGAGGCTGACACGGAAGTGGTCTGGACCAAAACCGTGGGCGACGAGCAACAACTCGGGCTTAGGATCCTGAAAATGCGCTGAAACCCGCGCACAAAAAAGGCGACCGCCAGGGTCGCCTTTTTTTCATTTCAAAACATCACAGCTTAAAAGTCGTCGACGACCTTGCCGTCCTTGACCTTGAACTCGCGGTTCTGCAGGTAGGCATTGCGGATAAAGGTGTACTTGTCGCCGGTGATCAATTTCTCGCTGTCGAGCAGGCTGGCACGGGTGTCAACGATGTTCAGGCCCATGGTGCTGTTGCGCCAGCCGATATCGTTCATATAGCGGTACGGTTGGGTGTAGCTGTCCACGTATTTGGACGGTGCATCACGCAAGGTGCTCGGGCCCAGCAGCGGGATCATCACGTAGGGACCGCTGCCCACGCCCCAGTAACCGAGGGTCTGGCCGAAGTCTTCATCACTGCGTTGCAGCCCCATTTTGGTGCCGACGTCGATAAAGCCCAGCACGCCGAACGTGGTGTTAACCAGCAAGCGCGCAGTGTCGACCCCGGCATTGTGGGGTTTGAGCTGCAGCACGTTGTTGGCCAGGTTGCCGACATCGCCGATATTGCGGAAGAAGTTGTGGATACCATCTTCGACAAATTGCGGAGTGATCCACTGATAGCCTTGGGCCAATGGCTTGAGGGCATAGGTATCAACGGTGTCGTTGAAGGTGAAGATCGGGCGGTTGACGCTTTCCCATGGATCATCTTCCGATGCAGCCTGTGCAGCGAAAGGCGCCAGCAGGACAGTGGCACACACCGATAGCTGAGCGAAGTAGTGGCTCCAGCGCATAGCTTTTGCTCCTTGAATGGTCTGTCATGGGCGCTATGCCCTGAATAAGGCCGTCAGTATATGACGGAAGTGTCCAATTAGGCAGCTGCTAGGAATCGTCCTAACACAAATGGACAATTTTCCTACAATTACCCCGCTGTCATCTGCTTGTCATCCTGCCCCGATAGCGTCACAGCTATTTCAGGGATGTCGACATGCCTCACGCCGAGATAGCCATCGCCAACGCGCCCGCCTTGACTGCTGTTCTGTTTGGCCTGAGTGGTTGCCTGGTGGACTTTGGTTCCCGGGCGCGCACCGATTCACCCTCCCCGGACTCCCAAGCCACACCCGGCGCCCTGAAAATCCTGCGCAGCCTCAAGGAACAAGGCGTCCCCTGTGCCTGGCTGGATGAACTGCCGCCTTCGGTAACCACACCACTGGCCGCCGTACTGCCCAACTGGCTCAAGGCCGCATCCCCCTCCTCCATCCGCTGGCCCGCCCCTCATGCCTGCTGGCAAGCCTTGATGGAACTCAACATTGAACGCCTGGAAGGTTGCGTACTGGTCAGCGGCGAGCCGCGCCTGTTGCAATCGGGCCTGAATGCCGGCTTGTGGACCATTGGCCTGGCCTCCTGTGGTTCATTGTGCGGCCTGGCGCCTGAGCAGTGGCAGGCGCTGAGCGACAAGGAACGCGAGCACAGGCGCGGCAAAGCCACCGTTGAGCTCTATGGCCTGGGGGTCCACTCGGTGATCGATCACCTCGGTGAACTCGGCACCTGCCTGGCCGACATCAGCCTGCGCCAGCTCAAAGGCGAGAAGCCCTGATCGAGATCATGCACAGTCGGCGCCCGTGGATTAATCTACAGGTCAGTCCGTAGACCTTTCACGGCGTGCCGTGGTCTATGCCAGTGCCTATCGATAAAAGGAAGAACGTCATGCCTGATCGCAAAAAACTGGAAGAACAGGTCGAGATCCTGCGCGGGCAGCTGGAACAGGAGCCGCCGCTGTCGGAAGAAAAACGTGATGCTCTGCAAGCCTTGATTGCCAAGTTTGAATTGCAACTTGAACTTGAACCAGCCACTCAAACGCCGAGTATTTCCGACGATGTGAGCCAAGCTGCCATAGAGTTCGGCGCTGAGCACCCGGTGATTTCCGGGACACTGCGCAATATCATGATCACCTTGGGCAATATGGGGATCTGACCCGAGCCCAAGCCAGGCGCAGAACCAAAAGGTAGGAGAGGGCTTGCCCCCTCCCACCTTTGCTTACTGACGGGCCAGGCGCACGTTCTGGAACGCCACATCCTCAGTACTGCGGTAAGGGTTGATATCCAACCCGCCGCGCCGCACATAGCGCGCATACACCGTTAACTTCTCCGGCTTCAGCAAACGCTGCAGGTCGAGGAAAATGCGCTCCACGCACTGTTCATGGAAATCCGAGTGCTGGCGAAAGCTCACCAGGTATTCCAGCAAACTCCCGTGATCCAACGCCGAACCACGGTACTCCACCACCACGCTGCCCCAGTCGGGCTGGCTGGTCACCGGGCAGTTGGACTTGAGCAGGTGGCTGTGCACGCTCTCCTCGACAATGCGCGAGTCATCACAACGCAGCAGCTCCGGGCGCGGGTGTTCGTAGTTGCTGACACTGATATCCAGATCGTCAATGCACGTGCCCGGCAACGCCATCACGCCTTCGGCCCCAATGTCGGCCAAGCTGCGGATACGCACGGTAACAGGCTTGCCGGCGGCGGCGCTGAGGTCGGTGCGCAGGGTCGCTTCCAGGCTTGGTGTATCGGTGAACGCGGTCTGGTTCAGCGAGTTGAGGTACAGCTTGAACGACTTGGACTCGATGATGTTCGGCGAGTCGGCGGGGATGCTGAACTCACCGATGGCCACCACCGGCTTGCCCGACGGCAGCAGCCAGGACAACTCGAAGCAGTTCCAGAAATCCACGCCCTTGTACGGCAGGGTCTCGGCGCTCAGGCCCAGCTCGGCCCATTTGGCGGCGCGTGGAATCGGGAACAGCAACGAAGGGGTGTAGGTGGAAATGTATTCACTGGACTTGCCCAGCGGCGAATGTTCGGCTGCGGGATGCATGGCGGAAACCTGGCTAAATAAACCGCGCCAGTCTACCAGCCTTTGCCCCCGCCCTTAAGAAACGCCTTACTCAACGGTCAGCTTGCCGACCATGCCCGCCTGATAATGCCCGGGGAGGTTGCAGGCAAACTCCAGGCCGGTGGCCTTGGTGAACGTCCAGGTCAGCTCAGCGGTCTTGCCGGGCTCCACCAGCACGCTGTTGGGATCGTCGTGTTTCATGCCGCCCATTTCACCGTGGCCCATGGCACTATGATCCATCTTGCCCATTCCCGTGGAAGTGAGCATGCCGCTGGCCTGCATCTGCAGCATTTCCTTCTGGTGTTCGGCGTGCATCGCCGCGTCACCGAGGTTGAATTCATGCAGCAACTGACCTTTGTTGACCAGTACAAAGCGCACCGTCTCACCGGCCTTGACGTCCAGGGACTTGGGCGAAAAGGAAATATCCTGCAGCGTCACTTCCACGGTGCGTGTGGCCTTATCCGCCGGTGCCGGCTGGCCGAACGCATAGGTATGGGCCGCATCCGCCATTGCATTGAAACTCAACGCCAACAGGCAGCCCGCCAACAACAGGGGTGTACGCAATGCCATCTCGATTCTCCAAAAAGTGTGCAACCTGCTTGGACAGCACTCTAAGAGTGCGCCGCTGCCAGCCAGCTGACTGCTAGATTACAACTTTGTCAGGTTGCGCCCTTCCCCTGGCACCCAGGGTATAAAGCCCCTCGTGAACTGTTGCCAAGAGCCGCCCATGAAATTGCTGATCGTCGAAGACCAACCGAAAACCGGCCACTATCTGCGCCAAGGCCTGGCCGAGGCGGGCTTCACCACCGAACTGGTGGCCGACGGTACCAGCGGCCAGCACCTGGCGCTGACCGGCGATTATGGCCTGTTGATCCTGGATGTGATGCTGCCCGGTCGCGACGGCTGGCAAATCCTGCAAGCGGTACGCAGTGCCGGCCTGGAGATCCCGGTGCTGTTTCTGACCGCCCGGGATGCCGTGGAAGACCGGGTGCACGGCCTGGAACTGGGTGCCGACGATTACCTGGTCAAGCCCTTTGCCTTCTCCGAACTGCTGGCGCGGGTACGCAGCCTGTTGCGCCGTGGCAGCAGCACGCCGCAGGAAACCGCCCTGCAACTGGCCGACCTGCGCCTGGACCTGCTCCGCCGCCGCGTCGAACGGGACGGCCAGCGCATCGACCTCACCGCCAAGGAATTCTCCCTGCTGGAGCTGCTGCTGCGCCGCCAGGGCGAAGTCCTGCCCAAGTCGCTGATTGCCTCCCAAGTGTGGGACATGAATTTCGACAGTGACACCAACATCATCGAAGTCGCGATCCGGCGCCTGCGCCTGAAAGTCGACGATCCTTTCCCCACCAAACTGATCCATACCGTGCGCGGCATGGGTTATGTGCTGGAGGAGCGCAGCCATTGATCCAGCGTCTGTCCCTGGCCAGCCGCCTGGCCCTGCTGTTTGCGGCGTGCACCGCGGTGGTCTCGTTGTTCGCCGGCGTGCTGTTCAACCGTGCCAGCGAGGCGCACTTCATTGAGCTGGACCAACAGCAACTCGACAGCAAGCTGGTGGCGCTGCGCAGTACCTTGCAGGGCGTCGAATCACTGGACTCATTCGCCCAACGCGAAGCGCAGCTGCGAGCCGAGCTCAATCGCCAGCCTGACCTGACATTGCGCATCACCGCCGCCGGCCAGCGCTGGCTGGACGATGCGCCAAGCGTCAGCCTGCCCGAGGCGCCTGGCCTGCACACCCTGCAGAACGCCGGCACCGACTACCGCGTGTACAACGCCCCCTTGAGGCCCGGCCAGCCCGCCTCACCGCAACTGACCCTGATGCTCGACATCACCCATCACCAGCACTTCCTGCAACGCATGCAACATTTGATCTGGCTCACCGTCGGCCTATCGGCCCTGGCCACCGCGCTGCTGGGCGCCTGGGCTGCACGCAGTGGCTTGCGGCCGTTGCGGCGCATGGGCGAAGTGGCTGCCAGTGTGTCGGCCCACTCCTTGACCCAACGCCTGCCTCAGCAGCAAATGCCGGCGGAATTGGCCGAACTGGCCCAGGCCTTCAATGCCATGCTGGGGCGATTGGACGACGCCTTCCAACGCCTGTCGGCCTTCTCCGCCGACATTGCCCATGAACTGCGCACGCCCCTGTCGAACCTGCTGACCCAGACCCAGGTCATCCTGACCCAACCGCGCCCCCTGGAGGATTACCGCGAGGCGCTGCACAGCAACCTGGAAGAGCTGCAATGGATGGCGCAGTTGGTGAATGACATGCTGTACCTGGCCAAGGCGGACCACGGCTTGCTGGTGCCCAAGCGCGAGCCGTTGGTACTGGCGGATGAAGTAGAGACGTTGCTGGAGTTTTTCGCGTTGCTGGCAGAAGACGCACAGGTCTCGCTGGTACGCGAAGGCGGCGCACAAACTGTCGGCGATCGCGGCATGCTGCGCCGGGCCCTGTCGAACCTGCTGGATAACGCCCTCAGGTTTACCCCGGCCGGCGGCCAAGTGCGCGTGCGGATGGTTGAAGGCGCACGGGGCGTGACACTGACGGTAGAAAACAGCGGGGAAGGTATTCCAGCGCACGTGTTGCCGAGGCTGTTCGACCGGTTCTACCGAGCCGACCCGGCGCGCCATGAAGGCAGCAGCGAGCATGCGGGGCTGGGATTGGCGATTACCCAGTCGATTGTGCGGGCACACGGGGGGAGGATTTTTTGTGAATCCGCGGCGGGGTGGACAAGGTTTGTGATTGAGTTGCCCAGGGGAAATTGATGCAAGCCAGGCCGGCCCTATCGGGGGCAAGCCCCCTCCCACACGTTGATCCGTGAATACATTCAAATGTGGGAGGGGCTTGCCCCCGATAGCGGTCTTAAAGACTACGAATACCTAAGGGCATGCGCCGGCTCAATCTTCGCCGCCCGATACGCCGGGTAAATCGTCGCCAGGAAGCTCAACACAAACCCGGCCGTACAAATCAGCACCACATCGCCACTTTGCAGCTCCGAAGGCAGGTTGCTGACGAAGTACACATCCGAACTGAAGATATGCTGCCCGCTCACCCGCTCCAGCCAGCCCACCAGCTCACTCACGTTCAGCGCCGCAATCACCCCCAGCACGCCGCCGATCAAGGTGCCGACAATGCCGATCACCGTGCCCTGCACCATGAAGATCGCCATGATCTGCCGTGGCGTGGCGCCGATGGTGCGCAGGATCGCGATGTCCGCACCCTTGTCGTTCACCACCATGATCAGCGTGGCGATGATGTTGAACGCCGCGACGGCGACGATCATCAGCAACAACAGGCCGATCATGGTCTTTTCCATCTTCATCGCACTGAACAGGCTGCCCTGGGTGTGGGTCCAGTCATCGGGCTTGTAGCCGCTGCCGAGGCTGGCGGCGATGTCCGCCGAGACCTTGGGCGCTGCGTACAGGTCTTTCAACGCCAGGCGCACGCTCTGCACCTGGTTCGGCTGCCAATGCTGTATCTCGGCAGCGTCAGCCATGTGGATGAGGGCCATGGAGCCATCCAGCTCGGCGCCGACCTTGAAGATACCCACTACGTTCAGACGCTGCATGCGCGGGGTGATACCACCGGGCGCACTGCTGATTTCCGGGACGATCAGGGTCAATTTGTCGCCCACATTCAGGCGAAAACGCCGGGCGGTGATTTCGCCGACCACCACGCCGAACTCGCCGGGCTTCAGGTCTTCCAGTTTGCCCTGCACGATATGCTGGACCACGATCGACACCTTGCCTTCCTGGGCCGGATCGACGCCGCTGATCTCAATCGGCTGCATCGCGCCCTTGTAGGAGAACATGCCGTCCATCTGCGTGAACGGTACGGCGGCAGTCACTTGCGGATTCTTCATCGCCGCAGCGGCCACCGGCTGCCAATCGTCGATCGGGTTCACCCCGACGATAGTGGCGTGGGGCACCATGCCAAGGATGCGCGAGCTCATTTCACGCTGGAAGCCGTTCATCACCGATAGCACCACGATCATCGCCAGCACGCCCAGGGCGAGGCCGATCATCGAGGTCATCGAGATGAACGAAACAAAACGGTTGCGGCGCTTGGCGCGGGTATAGCGCGTGCCGATGAAAATCGATAACGGTCTGAACATTCGCGGGCACCGTTGGAAAAATAGAAAACCCGGCGTCAGGCACCGGGCTTGAAACAGGTCAGATGGCGACCAGATGACCTTCCTGCAGGTGCAGCACACGGTCCATCTGGCGGGCCATGCTCATGTCATGGGTCACCACCAGGAACGCAGTGCGCATCTGGGTGCTCAGTTCCAGCATCAAGTCCTTGATGCCCTGGGCCGTGTGGGAGTCGAGGTTGCCGGTGGGCTCGTCGAGCATCACCAGCCCCGGGTTGTTCACCAGGGCACGGGCAATCGCCACACGCTGGCGCTCACCGCCGGACAGTTCGGCCGGCTTGTGCTCCAGGCGATGGCCGAGGCCGACGCGCTCGAGCAACGCCTTGGCGCGCTGGCGCGCTTCCGGGATCGCGGTCTTGCCGATCAGCAACGGCATGCACACGTTTTCCAGGGCGGTGAATTCCGGCAACAGGTGGTGGAACTGGTACACAAAGCCCAACGAACGGTTGCGCAACTGGCCACGGGCCTTTTCATTCAGGGCCGACAGTTCTTCACCGGCCAGCCATACGCTGCCCTGGGACGGCGTATCGAGGCCGCCCAACAGGTTGAGCAAGGTACTTTTGCCGGAACCGGAACTGCCGACGATCGCCACGCGCTCGCCGGGATGCAGTTCCAGTTGCAGGTTGGACAGCACCACGACCGATTCCGGGCCTTCCTCGTAGGATTTGCCCAGGTTGCGGCAGCTCAGGATTGCTTTTTCACTCATGCCCGATTCACTCATAACGTAAGGCCTGTGCTGGCTGGGTACGTGCCGCGCGCCAGGCTGGATACAGGGTGGCAAGGAAACTCAGGACCAACGCGGCGCCGCCCACCATCAGCACGTCCTGGGCTTGCACCTGGGACGGCAGGTAATCGATGAAGTAGACGTCGGCGTTGAGGAACTTGTGGCCGATCACCTTTTCAAGCAAGGCGATGGCGGCACTGACATTCAGCGCGGCCAAAATGCCTACCGCGGTGCCGATCAAGGTGCCGACCACGCCGATCACGGTGCCCTGCACCATGAAGATCGCCATGATCTGCCCCGGCGTGGCGCCGAGGGTGCGCAGGATGGCGATGTCGCCCTTCTTGTCATTCACCACCATCACCAGCGTGGAGATGATGTTGAAGGCGGCAACGGCGACGATCAGCAGCAACAGCAGGCCGATCATGGCTTTTTCCATGCGGATGGCCTGGTACAGGTTGCCGTGGGTGCGAGTCCAGTCGCGGGCGTAGTACTGGCTTTCACCCAAGTGTTGGGCGATTTCCCAGGCGCCGCGCGGGGCATCGAACAAGTCGTTGAACTTCAGGCGCAGGCCTTGCACCTGGTCCGGCTGCCAGCGATGCAGGCGGGCCAGGTCGGTGAGGTTGGTCAGGCCGAGGTAGCCGTCGATCTCGCCGGCGCCGACGTGGAAGGTGCCGACCACGGTAAAGCGCTTCATGCGCGGGAACATGCCGGCCGGCGTCACGGTGACTTCCGGTGCGACGAAGGTCAGCTTGTCACCGATGCCTACGCCGAGCTTGGCCGCCGCCTTGTCACCGATGACAAGGCCAAAGCTGCCGGGGGCCAGATCGTCGAGTTTGCCCTGCAACATGAACTTGTCGATGATCGAGACGTTGCGTTCCTGGGCCGGGTCGATGGCATTGAGCAGGATTTTCTGCACCTTGCCGTCGTTGGTCAGCAGCCCCTGCATCTGGGTAAACGGCGCCACGGCCACTACCTTGGGGTTCTGCTTGACCTTGGCGGCCAGGCTTTGCCAGTCGCTGATGGGCGCATCGCCCTCGATGGTCGCGTGGGGCACCATGCCCAGCACGCGGGTGCGCATCTCATGATCGAAGCCGTTCATCACCGACAGCACTACGATCATCACGACCACGCCAAGGGCGAGACCGATCATCGAGGTCAAGGAAATGAACGACACAAAATGATTGCGACGCTTTGCACGGGTATAACGCGTGCCAATAAATACGAAGAGAGGTCTGAACATGTCGGGGCTTGTTCGGAGGAAAAGAAGACGTCCCGGTGGCGGGGTCTGGTAAGCAGCTTTACACTCAGACCATTACCGTTACCTGGGGTTCGCCATGTCGACATTAGATGAAGAAGAGCGCCGCGAATACTACCGTATCGACGACATGATCGCACTCCAAATCAAAAGCCTGTCTGCCCCCGAAGCGGCGAGCAAGGAAGTGTTGCTGGATGATTCACCGCTGTTCAATCTGCTCAGTGAACTGCACCTGAGCGAATTTGAAGCCCAGCACCTGCTGCGCCAGCTCAGCGAGAAGGATCGCACCCTCGTGGCCTTTCTCCGGGTGCAGAACAAACGCCTGGACTTGCTCAGCCAAATCATGGCCCGCGGCCTGCTGGATGAGGTCGGCGCCCCGCAGCCGGTGATCATTTCCGAAGGCGGCATCGATTTCCAACACCCCTCCCCCCTGACGGTGGGTGCGCACCTGGCGGTCAAGCTGGTGCTGATGCCCCAGGCGCTCGGCCTGCTGCTGCGCGCGCGGGTCACCCATTGCGATCCCAAGGGCACAGGCTTTGACGTCGGCACGGAATTCGAAGCCATGACCGATGCCCAACGCCAGCTGCTGGCGCGCTACATCCTGCAGAAACAGGCGCAGGAACGGCGCCTGGCACGGGAACAGAGCGACGCCCAAGACACCTGAACTCTCGAATTCACCCTGCCAGACAACCTGGCGTAAAGGAGCAACTGTGACCCTGATCTACGGCCACCGCGGTGCCAAAGGCGAAGCACCGGAAAACACCCTGACCAGCTTCCAGGCGTGTCTCAAGCACGGTGTACGCCGCTGCGAACTGGATTTGCACCTGTCCATGGACGGCGAGCTGATGGTCATCCACGACCCGACCCTCAAGCGCACCACCGACCGGCGCGGCAAAGTCGTCGAGTATTCGGCGGCAGACCTGGTGAAGATGGACGCGCGCAAAGGCGGCCCGGGCTGGGTCAAGCCTTGCCCGATTCCGCGCCTGGAAGAGCTGTTCGAACAGTGCGACTTCGATCACTGGCAACTGGAAGTCAAAAGCGCCTCGCGCACCCGTGCCGCGACCACCGTGCTGGCCATCCGTGAGATGGCCGTGCGTTTCGGCCTGATGGACAAGGTCACCGTAACCTCAAGCTCGCGGGAAGTGTTGAAAGCAGCGGTTGAACTCACCCCCGACCTGTCACGCGGGCTGGTCGCCGAATATGCCTGGCTCGACCCGCTGAAGGTCGCGCAGAACTACGGCTGTGAGATGCTGGCGTTGAACTGGACGTTGTGCACCCCCGAACGCCTGGAAAAAGCCCAGCGCCAGGGTTTGCATGTGTCCGTGTGGACGGTCAACGAACCTGCGCTGATGCGCAGGCTCGCCGACTTCGGCGTAGATAGCCTGATTACAGACTTTCCCGGTTTGGCCACTGCCACCCTCGAGAATTACTGAAATCGGTCTCCCCGGCCGGCTCAGGCCACCGGCCGGAGCCGCTCAAAAAAGCCGGTTGAGGCCGTCGTAGGCCGCTACCCGATAGGCTTCGGCCATGGTCGGGTAGTTGAACGTGGTGTTGACGAAATACTTGAGGGTATTTTGCTCACCCGGCTGGTTCATGATCGCCTGGCCGATGTGCACGATCTCCGAAGCCTGGTAGCCGAAGCAATGCACGCCGAGGACTTCCAGGGTTTCGCGGTGGAACAGGATCTTGAGCATGCCTTGCGGCTCACCGGCGATCTGCGCACGCGCCATGCTCTTGAAGAACGCCTTGCCCACTTCGTAAGGCACCTTGGCCTTGGTCAGTTCGTGCTCGTTCTTGCCGATCGAGCTGATCTCGGGAATCGTGTAGATCCCAGTCGGCACGTCGTTCACGTAACGCCAGCTGCCGTTGTCGACAATGCTGCCGGCCGCCGAACGGCCCTGGTCATGCGCCGCACTGGCCAGGCTTGGCCAGCCGATCACGTCACCGGCACCGTAGATGTTCGGCACGCAGGTGCGATAGTTCTCGTCGACTTCGATCTGGCCACGGCTGTTGACCTTGACCCCGATGTTTTCCATGCCGAGCTTGTCGGTGTTGCCGGTACGGCCGTTGCACCACAGCAAGGCATCGGCCTTGATCTTCTTGCCGGACTTGAGGTGCAGGATCACGCCGTTGTCCAGGCCTTCGACCCGCTCGTATTCTTCGTTGTGACGCACGGTGATGTTGTTGTTGCTGAAGTGGTAGCTCAACGCCTGGGAAATTTCCGAGTCGAGGAAGCTCAGCAACTGGTCGCGGTTGTCCACCAGCTCCACCAGCACGCCCAGGCCGCTGAAGATCGAGGCGTATTCACAGCCGATCACGCCGGCGCCGTAGATGATCAGCTTGCGCGGGGTGTGGCCCAGGCTGAGGATGGTGTCGCTATCGTAGATACGCGGGTGGTGGAAATCGATATCCGCCGGGCGATACGGGCGCGAACCGGTGGCGATGATGATGTGCTTGGCCACCAGCTTCTCGACCACGCCGTTGGCGCACACCACTTCGACGGTTTGCTCGTCGGCGAAGCTGCCGGTGCCGAAGAACAGGTCGACACGGTTACGGGCGTAGTAGCCGGTGCGCGAAGCGACTTGCTTGGAGATGACCTTCTCGGCGCTTTTCAGCACGTCCGGGAACGAGAACCAGCGCGGCTCACCAATGGCCCGAAACATCGGGTTGGTGTTGAACTGCATGATCTGGCGCACCGAGTGACGCAAAGCCTTGGACGGGATGGTGCCCAGGTGGGTGCAGTTACCGCCGACCTGGCGACGGCTATCGACCATCGCCACCTTGCGCCCTGCCTTCGCGGCGTTCATCGCCGCACCTTCTCCAGCCGGGCCGGAACCCAGTACCACCACGTCGTAGTTGTAGACAGCCATGCGTACTCCTCAGAACAGGCCAGGCGCACGGTTGGACGCCTGGCTAAATCATGCCGCGGCCAGCGGTCATGAAGGACAATTTGGCTCAAGTGTGTGAACCGGGGCACAGTCTATATAAGGCTCAACGCCGCGCACATTAACCCTTGGTCGCGTCGTAGGCCAGTTTTGCCTTTACTACAGGAACAGGAAACCGGCATTACACTGCTGACACGCACCTTTGCAGGACGGGCCATTATGCGGCATGTCGTTTTCTGTTTAATGATGATTTTTTCGGTTGTGGTGTATGCGAATGAAGCAGACCGCCTCCGGCAAGCCGATTTTCCTGCGCAAGCCCCCGGACTGGCGCTGAAAAACCAGACGGTGTTCACCTACCTCTGGGCGGATGTGTACGCGGCTGCGCTGTATACCCCGCAGACCGTGAGCGCCAGGCAGGCATGGGACTCGCAACAGCCGCTGCGCCTTGTGCTGTATTACTTTCGCGACATCGACCGCAACGATGTGATCAAGGCGGCGACGGCCACCTTGGAGCGCCAGCAAGCCAGCCCTCGCCTGAGGCTTGAAGTCGACCAGTTGCACGCCAGCTTTCGTAACATCCGCAGCGGTGATCGCTACGCCCTGGACTTTCGCCCCGGCCGTGGCCTGAATCTGGAGATCAATGGGCAGGTGGTGTTCAGCAGCGCCAATGACGCGCTGGCAAGGGCCTACCTGGGCATTTGGCTGGCGCCCAAGGGTTTGTCCGATGACTTGCGCGGCAAACTGCTGAAATGAAAATGGCCTGCCCGTTAGGCAGGCATACGCTGAACTACCGCTATCGGGGGCGAGCCCCCTCCCACATTTGAAGGTATTCACACCTCGAAATGTGGGAAGGAGCCTGCTGCCGATCAGGCCCTGCTCGACAACACAAACCCGCTGCCATGAAAAAGCCCCGAACCAGTCGGGGCTTTTTCATTCAGTGCTAAGGCTTAGCGCGGGAACGCAGGCGGGTTGACCCCGGCCATGTCTTCCATCACGCGAACCACCTGGCAGCTGTAGCCGAACTCGTTGTCGTACCAGACGTACAGTACAACGCGGTTGTCCTGGGTAATGGTCGCTTCCGCGTCCACTACACCGGCGTGGCGCGAGCCAACGAAGTCGGTGGACACCACTTCCTGGGAATTGACGAAGTCGATTTGCTTGTGCAGGTCGGAGTGCAGCGCCATGTAGCGCAGGTACTCGTTCATCTCTTCACGGGTAGCGGCTTTCTCAAGGTTCAGGTTGAGAATGGCCATCGACACGTTCGGCGTCGGCACACGGATCGCGTTACCGGTCAGCTTGCCGGCCAGCTCAGGCAAGGCCTTGGCAGCGGCGGTGGCGGCACCGGTCTCGGTGATGACCATGTTCAGCGCGGCGCTGCGGCCACGGCGATCGCCCTTGTGGAAGTTGTCGATCAGGTTCTGGTCGTTGGTGTACGAGTGAACGGTTTCAACGTGGCCGTTGACGATGCCGAACTTGTCATTAACGGCCTTGAGCACCGGCACGATGGCGTTGGTGGTGCAGGAGGCGGCGGACACGATCTTGTCGTCAGCGGTGATTTCACCGTGGTTGATGCCGTGCACGATGTTCTTGAGCTTGCCTTTGCCAGGCGCGGTCAGCACGACGCGGTCGATGCCCGGGCAGGCCAGGTGCTGGCCCAGGCCTTCGGCATCACGCCATACGCCGGTGTTGTCCACCAGCAGGGCGTCCTTGATGCCGTACTGGGTGTAATCCACCTCGGTCGGGTTCTTCGCGTAGATCACCTGGATCAGGTTGCCGTTGGCGGTGATGGTGTTGTTTTCTTCGTCGATGGTGATGGTGCCGTTGAACGAACCGTGTACCGAATCGCGACGCAGCAGGCTGGCGCGTTTGGTCAGGTCGTTCTCGGCGCCTTTGCGCACCACGATGGCACGCAGGCGCAGGCCGTCGCCGCCACCGGTTTTTTCGATCAGGATGCGCGCCAGCAGGCGGCCGATACGACCGAAACCGTAGAGGACAACGTCGGTGCCTTTGCGGGCAGCGGCGTTTTGCTGGCCCACCACATCGGCCATTTCTTCACGCACGAACTGCTCGGCGCTGCGGCCGGCACCTTCCTTGCGGAACTTGTAGGCCAGCTTGCCCAGGTCTACCGAAGCCGCGCCGAGCTTGAGCTCGCTCATGGCCTTGAGCAGGGGGAATGTTTCGTGGACGGAGAGTTCGCTGTCGTCGGCGGAACGATGGCGAGCAAAGCGATGCGCCTTGAGAATCGCGATGACTGATTGGTTGATCAGGCTGCGGCCATAGATCGAGCTCACCACATTGTTATTGCGGTACAGCTGACCGATAAGCGGGATCATCGCTTCTGCGAGTGCTTCACGGTCGATCCATTCACCAAGACACTGGTCGGGCTTCTGAGTCACGGGAACCTTCCACATGTAGGGGCTGAAAAAAGGGGCTACATTATGTCGTCCGACCGCCCGTTGAGCAATGCGCCAACCACAACAAAAAGCCCTTGCAAAAAAATACCACCCCGCTACAGGCCAGGAAACACGCGGGTTTCAGAAGGCCACCAATGGCGCAGTGCCGCCAACTTGTCCGTAACTCTCCGAAACATCCGTGCAAAACGGCACTACATAATGAGTCAAAAGGCTGCTTTGTTTGTCTTAGCCACTACATTTCCTACAAACCGTAATAGGCTCAGTCAGCAACTGACAGGCGGCACCCCGGGCCGTTACAATTACCGACTTTGTCGCAACGCTTGGAGCTCAACCTTCCGTGCCCGTTCTGCGTCTACCGCTTCTCCCTGCCGCGGCAGGTAAACAGCACTGGGGCAACCTGCCCGGTGCCGCCCTGAGCCTGGCCATTGCCGAGGCTGCCAGCGCAGCCAAGCGCTTTACCCTGCTGCTTACCGCCGACAGCCAAAGCGCCGAACGGTTGGAGCAGGAGCTGAGCTTCTTCGCCCCCGATTTGCCGGTGCTGCATTTTCCCGACTGGGAAACCCTGCCCTACGACCTGTTCTCGCCGCACCAGGACATCATCTCCCAGCGCATCGCCAGCCTGTACCGCCTGCCGGAACTGGCCCACGGTGTGTTGGTGGTGCCGATCACCACCGCCCTGCACCGCCTGGCGCCGACCAAGTTCCTGCTGGGCAGCAGCCTGGTGCTGGATATCGGCCAGAAGCTCGACGTGGAACAGATGCGCACGCGCCTCGAAGCCAGCGGCTACCGCTGCGTCGACACGGTGTATGAACACGGTGAATTCGCCGTGCGTGGTGCGCTGATCGACCTGTTCCCCATGGGCAGCAAGTTGCCGTACCGCATCGACCTGTTCGATGACGAAATCGAGACCCTGCGCACCTTCGACCCGGAAAACCAGCGGTCCATCGACAAGGTCGAGTCGATCAAGCTGTTGCCGGCACGGGAGTTCCCGCTGCAAAAGGACGCGGTCACGCGCTTCAAGGCGCGCTTCCGTGAACGCTTTGACGTGGACTTCCGCCGCTGCCCGATCTTCCAGGACTTGAGCAGCGGGATTACCCCGGCGGGCATCGAGTACTACCTGCCGCTGTTCTTCGACGAAACCTCGACCCTGTTCGACTACCTGCCCCAGGACACCCAGGTGTTCTCGTTGCCGGGCATCGAACAGGCGGCGGAAAACTTCTGGAACGACGTGCGTAACCGCTATGAAGAGCGCCGCGTCGATCCTTCCCGGCCTTTATTACCGCCCGCCGAGCTGTTCCTGCCGGTGGAAGACTGTTTCGCCCGCCTGAAAAACTGGCCGCGCGTGGTCGCCAGCCAGCAGGATGTGGACACCGGCAGCGGCCGCGAGCGCTTCCCTGCGGCGACGTTGCCGGACCTGGCGATCCAGGCCAAAGCCACGCAACCCCTGGAAGCACTCTCGAACTTCCTCGGCGACTTCCCCGGCCGCGTGCTGTTCACCGCCGAATCCGCCGGGCGCCGTGAAGTGCTGCTGGAGCTGCTGGAACGCCTGAAGCTGCGGCCGAAAACCGTCGACAGCTGGCCGGATTTTGTCGCCAGCAAAGAGCGCCTGGCGATCACCATCGCGCCACTGGACGAAGGCCTGCTGCTGGATGACCCGGCGCTCGCGCTGATCGCCGAAAGCCCGCTGTTCGGCCAGCGCGTGATGCAGCGTCGCCGCCGTGAAAAACGCGCCGACGCCAACAACGACGCGGTGATCAAAAACCTCACGGAACTGCGCGAAGGCGCGCCGGTGGTGCATATCGACCACGGTGTCGGCCGCTACCTGGGCCTGCAGACCCTGGAGATCGACAACCAGGCCGCCGAATTCCTCACCATGGAATACGCCGAGGGCGCCAAGCTCTACGTGCCGGTGGCCAACCTGCACCTGATCGCCCGCTACACCGGCAGCGACGACGCCCTGGCGCCGTTGCACCGCCTGGGCTCCGAGACCTGGCAGAAAGCCAAGCGCAAGGCCGCCGAGCAAGTGCGCGATGTCGCCGCCGAACTGCTCGACATCTATGCCCGTCGTGCGGCGCGCGAAGGGTATGCCTTCGCCGACCCGAAGGCCGACTACGCCACCTTCAGCGCCGGCTTCGCCTTCGAAGAAACCCCGGACCAGCAAACCACCATCGAAGCGGTGCGCGCCGACATGCTCGCGCCCAAGCCGATGGACCGCCTGGTGTGCGGCGACGTGGGCTTCGGCAAGACCGAAGTGGCCATGCGCGCGGCCTTTATTGCGGTACACGGCGGCAAGCAAGTGGCGATCCTGGTGCCGACCACCCTGCTCGCCCAGCAACACTACAACAGCTTCCGTGACCGCTTTGCCGACTGGCCGGTGACCGTGGAAGTGATGAGCCGCTTCAAGTCCGCCAAGGAGGTGAATGCCGCCGTCGCCGACCTCGCCGAAGGCAAGATCGACATCGTGATCGGCACGCACAAGCTGCTGTCGGACGATGTAAAGATCAAGAACCTGGGCCTGGTGATCATCGACGAAGAACACCGCTTCGGTGTGCGTCAGAAAGAACAGCTCAAGGCCCTGCGCAGCGAGGTCGACATCCTTACCCTCACCGCCACGCCGATTCCGCGTACGCTGAACATGGCGGTGTCGGGCATGCGCGACCTGTCGATCATCGCCACGCCGCCGGCGCGGCGCCTGTCGGTGCGCACGTTCGTGATGGAGCAGAACAAAAGCACAGTCAAGGAAGCGCTGCTGCGGGAATTGCTGCGTGGCGGCCAGGTGTACTACCTGCACAACGACGTAAAAACCATCGAGAAATGCGCCGCCGACCTCGCCGAACTGGTGCCGGAAGCACGCATCGCCATCGGCCACGGGCAGATGCGCGAACGCGATCTCGAACAGGTGATGAGCGACTTCTACCACAAGCGCTTCAACGTGCTGATCGCCTCGACCATCATCGAGACCGGCATCGACGTGCCTAGCGCCAACACCATCATCATCGAACGGGCGGACAAGTTCGGCCTGGCCCAGCTGCACCAGCTGCGCGGCCGGGTTGGGCGCAGTCACCACCAGGCGTATGCCTACCTGCTGACGCCGCCCCGCCAGCAGATCACCGGGGACGCCGAGAAGCGCCTGGAAGCGATCGCCAACACCCAGGACCTGGGCGCCGGTTTTGTCCTGGCCACCAACGACCTGGAAATCCGCGGTGCCGGCGAACTGCTGGGCGATGGCCAGAGCGGGCAAATCCAGGCCGTCGGCTTCACCCTGTATATGGAGATGCTCGAACGCGCGGTGAAAGCCATCCGCAAGGGCGAGCAGCCAAACCTCGACCAGCCCCTGGGCGGCGGTCCGGAAATCAACCTGCGCTTGCCGGCGTTGATCCCCGAAGACTACCTGCCGGATGTGCATGCACGCCTGATCCTGTACAAGCGCATCGCCTCGGCCACCGACGAAGAGGGCCTCAAGGACCTGCAGGTGGAGATGATCGACCGCTTCGGCCTGCTGCCCGAGCCGACCAAGAACCTGGTGCGCCTGACCCTGCTCAAATTGCAGGCCGAGCAGCTCGGGATCAAGAAAGTCGACGCCGGGCCGCAAGGCGGGCGTATCGAGTTCGAAGCGCAGACGCCGGTGGACCCCCTGGTGCTGATCAAGCTGATCCAGGGCCAGCCCAATCGCTACAAGTTCGAAGGGGCTACGCTGTTCAAGTTCATGGTGCCGATGGAACGTGCCGAAGAACGCTTTAATACATTGGAGGCGTTGTTCGAGCGCCTCATCCCGAAATCTGCTTGAAGGACGCCCCAATGCGCCTGTTCCGCATTCTGAGCCTGTTGTTGGTGGTACTCGCGCCTTCGGCATTTGCCGACAGTCCGTACCAGGTGGAAATGATCCTGGTACGCCAGAACGCGGAGCCGGCGCTCAACAGCCGCGCTGCGCCGGAAAACTGGGATGCGGGCGCGCAGCGGTTGGGCGACAGGCTGAGCCCGCCGCGCCTGAACAATATCGTCGACAAACTCAACGCCGATAACAGCTTCACCGTGCTGGCGCACAAGGCCTGGGAACAGAACCTCGGCGAGCAGCCGGTCAGGATCGCGATCACCGACGGCAAGGAGCAGTTCGGCCAGTTCCCCATCGAGGGCGTGTTGAGCCTGCAACTGGGGCGCTTCACGGATATCGATGCGGACTTCTGGCTCAACACGTTCGACAGCAACGGCAGCGTGGTGGCCAGCGAACACCTGAGCCAGAAAGACGTGCGCACCAAGAACAACCAGCTCAACTACCTGGACGGCGGCCACCTGGCACTGCTGATCAAGATCACTTCGCTGACCGCCAAGCCACCCAGCGCACCCCCACCCGACATTCAGGACTGATCCAGCGCCATGCCCCTGACGTCGCCGTTGACCAAACCCCTGGCCCCTTCATGGGCCAATCGCTTCAAAGAACAAAGCCTGGAGCGCGGGCGGCGCTATGCCCTGGAAAACCGTGTGCGCATCGTCGAGTCCGGCGACAGCACCATCATCGCCAGTTGCGAAGGCTCGGGGGGCAACGTTTACCGGCAGACCATCTCATTGCGCGAATCTGCCAAGGGCGCGCTGATCCTGGTGGACAGCCGCTGTACCTGCCCGGTGCACACCAACTGCAAACACATCGCGGCGGTGCTGCTCAAGGTCCAGGAAACCCTGGCCTACCCGGCGGCGGCCCAGGATGCCGAGTTGCTGGAAAAACTCCAGGCCGTGCTGGATAACCGCGTGGTGTTGCCGCAGGTGGTGATGGAGGATGTGGTGCCCGTGCCGCGCCTGTGGCTGGCCAGCGTCGAGTTCAGCGCATTTGAGCCGCGCAACGGCAAGATGCAACGCTATATCCAGCACCGTGCGGCGTTGTCGTTCAACTACCTGGGCAACTATGTCAGCGGGCAGAAGAACGCCGACATCATCGTGCGCCAGGAAACCCAGAGCCTGCGCATCAAGCGCCATCCCGAGCTGGAGCAGCCCTATCGCGAACAACTGCGCCTGCTCGGTTTCAAGATCGCCACGCGCCAGAGCAAGGCCTTGCCGGAAAGCGCCGGCGAGCTGTTCGAGATGGTCAATGACAGCGCCTGGCTGAACTTCACCCTCAATGCCTCGCCGACCCTGCGGGCCGAGGGCTGGGAACTGCAGATCGATGATGACTTCGGGTTTGACCTGAGCGCCGTCGACGACTGGTACGCCACCGTCGATGAAGGCCCCGAGCGCGACTGGTTCGACCTGGAACTGGGGATTATCGTCAACGGTGAGCGCCTGAGCCTGCTACCGATCCTGCTCAACCTGATGCGCTCCCACACCGAGATCCTCAACCCGGAAAAACTCGCGCGACGCCGGGATGACGAGCTGATCCTGGTGAATATTCCCGGCCTGCCCAATGGCGGCCACGGCCCGCTGCAAGTGGCCCTGCCCTACGGCCGCCTGAAACCGGTACTGGCCACCCTCGGCGAGTTTTACCTGCAGGAGCCCGGCACCACCGCGCTGCGCCTGGCCAAGGCCGATGCTATTCGCCTCAACCCGCTGGAAGACCTGCCCCTGCAATGGGAGGGCGGCGAGAAGATCCGCAACTTTGCCCAGCGCCTGCGGGACATCAAGGACTTCACCTGCGTGGCGCCCGAAGGCCTGAACGCGACCTTGCGACCTTATCAACTGGAAGGGTTGAGCTGGATGCAGTCGCTGCGCCAACTGGAGGTGGGCGGCATACTTGCGGATGACATGGGCCTGGGCAAAACCCTGCAGACCCTGGCGCATATCCTCAGTGAAAAGATCGCCGGGCGCCTGGACCGGCCGTGCATGGTGGTGATGCCCACCAGCCTGATCCCCAACTGGCTCGACGAAGCGGCGCACTTCACCCCGCAACTCAAGGTGCTGGCGCTGTACGGGGCCACGCGCAAAAAACACTTCGCCAGCCTGCAAGACTACGACCTGCTGTTGACCACCTACGCCCTGCTACCCAAGGACATCGAGCACCTGGCCGCCCTGCCCTTGCATGTGCTGATCCTCGATGAAGCCCAGTACATCAAGAACCCTTCCAGTAAGGCTGCCCAGGCCGCGCGCGAGCTGAATGCCCGGCAGCGCCTGTGCCTGAGCGGTACACCGCTGGAAAACCACCTGGGCGAGTTGTGGTCGCTGTTCCACTTCCTGCTGCCGGGCTGGCTGGGCGACGTCAAGAGCTTCAACCGCGACTACCGCGTTCCCATCGAAAAGCGCGCCAGTGAGATGCGATTGCAGCACCTCAACGGCCGTATCAAACCCTTCCTGCTGCGCCGCACCAAGGAGCAGGTGGCCACGGAGCTGCCGCCCAAGACCGAAATCATTCACTGGGTCGATCTCAATGAGGCTCAGCGTGATGTGTACGAAACCATGCGCCTGGCCATGGATAAAAAGGTCCGCGACGAAATCACCCGCAAAGGCGTGGCGCGCAGCCAGATCATCATCCTTGAAGCACTGCTGAAGCTACGCCAGGTGTGCTGCGACCTGCGCCTGGTCAACGACGCGACCCTGCCCACCCGCGGCAGCAGCTCGGGCAAGCTCGACAGCCTGATGGAAATGCTCGAAGAGCTGTTTGAGGAAGGTCGCCGGATCCTGTTGTTTTCCCAGTTCACCTCGATGTTGAGCCTGATCGAAGTGGAGCTGAAAAAGCGCGGTGTCGCTTACGCCCTGTTGACGGGCCAGACCCGCGACCGGCGCACACCGGTGAAGGATTTCCAGAGCGGCAAGTTGCAGATTTTCCTGATCAGCCTGAAGGCCGGTGGCGTGGGCCTGAACCTGACCGAAGCCGACACCGTGATTCACTACGACCCTTGGTGGAACCCGGCCACCGAGAACCAGGCCACCGACCGTGCATACCGCATCGGCCAGGAGAAGCCGGTGTTCGTCTATAAGATGATTGCGCGGGGCACGGTGGAGGAGAAAATCCAGCACCTGCAGAAGGAAAAATCCGACCTGGCAGCGGGTGTGCTGGATGGGCGTACGACGGGGGATTGGCAGTTGGGCAACGACGATATCGAGGCGTTGTTTGCGCCGTTGCCCAATAAGCAGGAAAAGCGCTAGATCAGCTGTGCATCCCGCAAAGCGCCCAGTGCGGTGAGCCAGCGCGGATCCTGCTTGTAGTCAGTCGAAGCAATCGCCTGCCCACGCATACGCGCGATGCGGGCCGACGGCGTGACCTTCATGCGCTGCGCCGCACTCAGCGCCAGCTCAGCCGCCGCACGATCGTTGCACACCAGCCCCATGTCGCAACCGGCGGTCAACGCCGCCTCGATCCGACTGGCCGCGTCGCCGACCACATGGGCACCGGCCATCGACAGGTCATCGCTGAAAATCACCCCATCGAACTGCAACTCGCCGCGCAGGATGTCCTGCAACCAGCGGCGTGAGAAACCGGCAGGCTGCGCATCCACCTGCGGGTAGATAACATGCGCCGGCATCACTGCCGCCAACTGCTTGCTCAGGCGTGCGAAAGGCACCAGGTCATTGGCGCGAATCTGTTCCAGGCTGCGTTCATCATTGGGAATCGCGACGTGGGAATCAGCCTCGGCCCAGCCATGGCCCGGGAAGTGTTTACCGGTGGCGGCCATGCCGGCGCTGTTCATGCCTCGGATAAAGGCACCGGCGAGCACGGCGGCGCGCTCGGGATCGCCCTCGAAGGAACGGGTGCCGACCACGGCGCTGCGCTGGTAGTCCAGGTCCAGTACCGGGGCGAAGCTCAGGTCGAGACCGACCGCCAGTACTTCAGTGGCCATGATCCAGCCGCACTGCTCGGCCAGGTACTCGGCGCTGGGGTTGTCCGCCAACGCGCGCATGGCCGGCAGGCGCACAAAGCCCTGGCGCAGGCGCTGTACGCGACCGCCTTCCTGGTCGACCGCCAGCAGCAGGTCCGGGCGCACGGCACGAATCGCCGCGCTCAATTCCCGCACCTGCCGCGGGTGCTCGATATTGCGCGCAAAAATGATCAGGCCACCGACTTCAGGCTGGCGCAACAGGTGGCGATCCTCGGCCGTCAGCCAAGTACCGGCCACGTCGACCATCAAAGAACCTTGCAGGGCAGCAGTCATAAACCTTCCTTAAATAACGCACACAACCCGTTGACCCCACCAGGCGCAGTGAGGACAACAGGTTGCGAGTAAATAGCTGAATTCGGCATGGGCAGCTAGCTTAGCGGATGCAAGCGGCCGCGCACACCCGGAGCGGTCAAACCTTGGCGGCAGCTGGCGTGGATTTGCTGCGCGGGCGCAATTGGGCGGCAGCCATGGCCGAGTCGGTCACGCCGGTTTCAGCGCGCATACCGGCGGCAAGGAATGGCACCATCAGGCGCATGACCTGCTCAATAGAAGTGTTCACGCCGAAATCGGTCTCGGCAATCGCACGCAACGCCTTGATCCCGGACATGCTGAATGCGGCCGCACCGAGCATGAAGTGCACGCGCCAGAACAGTTCGATAGGCGGAATACGCGGGGCGGCTTCGTTGACCAGCAACATATAGCGGCGGAATACCTTGCCGTACATGTCTTCCAGGTAACGGCGCAAGTGGCCCTGGCTCTGGCTGAATGCCAGGCCCAACAGGCGCATGAAGATCGACAGGTCATTGCCGCTGCGTGGCTGAACCACCAGCGCCTGCTCCACGAGCATTTCCAGCAGGTCTTCCAGGGTCGGCTTGTGGTCGGCCTTGGCCTGGCGGCGCTCGAGTTCACGGTCGAGGCTGGCACAGAACGGACCCAGGAAGCGCGAGAATACCGCCTGGATCAGGGCCTTTTTCGAGCCGAAATGGTAGTTCACTGCGGCGAGGTTGACCCCGGCTTTGCTGGTGATCAGCCGCAATGAAGTTTCAGCAAATCCTTTTTCCGCGAACAATTGCTCGGCAGCATCGAGAATGCGTTCAACGGTTTCCGACTGGGCCATGGATACTCCGCCTGACAAACACTTGTTTGAAACATACGTTTCAGGGTGTGTCTTGTCAAGCCTGCAAGTTCGCTTTCCGGCCGGGCAGTCATCTATTTCATCGCTATTTAATCACATACTCCCAGGTCTGTAGGCAGCGCTATCTCTGCCTTGTAGGACACTTGACGAATGACCGTCCAGCGGAGGCGCAGAAAAGGATGATTGCCAAGTGCAGTCCACTGTATATAATCCCAGTCACTGTATAAAAAGACAGAGCGATCAACATGCTAAAACTGACGCCACGCCAAGCTGAGATTCTGGCTTTTATCAAGCGCTGCCTCGATGACAACGGCTACCCGCCGACACGAGCGGAAATTGCGCTGGAACTGGGGTTCAAGTCCCCCAACGCCGCCGAAGAACACCTCAAGGCCCTCGCTCGCAAAGGCGCGATCGAGATGACCCCCGGTGCTTCACGGGGTATTCGCATCCCTGGCTTCGAAGCCAAGGCCGACGAATCGACACTGCCGATCATCGGTCGTGTCGCCGCCGGTGCGCCCATCCTGGCGCAGCAGCACGTCGAGGAATCCTGCAACATCAACCCGACCTTCTTCCACCCTCGCGCCGACTACCTGTTACGGGTGCACGGCATGAGCATGAAGGACGTAGGGATCTTCGATGGCGACCTGCTGGCCGTCCACACTACCCGCGAAGCCCGTAATGGCCAGATCGTCGTCGCCCGTATCGGCGATGAAGTCACCGTCAAACGCTTCAAGCGCGAAGGCAGCAAGGTCTGGCTCCTGGCCGAGAACCCTGAGTTCGCCCCGATTGAAGTGAACCTGAAAGATCAGGACCTGGTGATCGAAGGCCTGAGCGTCGGCGTCATTCGCCGCTAAAGGAGGCATCATGCAGCTCGTGCACACCCCCCAACACACACAACTGTCGCTGTTCGAGGCCTTTATGGCCCAACCCCTTGCGCCCATCCTCAAGGAAACGGTCGAGGCGCCCTGGAGCGCCGAACCTGAGGCGTTCAGTGAACTGTCGTTGCGCGGTGCGGCCGGGAGCTGCCTGAGCCTGCTGGCGCCGATCCTTCGTGAACTGAGCGAGGAACAGGATGCACGCTGGTTGACGCTGATCGCCCCGCCCGCCAGCCTGACCCAGGCCTGGCTGCGGGATGCCGGCCTTAATCGCGAGCGCATCCTGTTGCTGCAACCCCGCGGTGCGCAAAGTGCTCAGCAGTTAACCTGTGAAGCCTTGCGCCTGGGCCGTAGCCACACCGTGGTGAGCTGGCTCAACCCGCTGAATGCCACTGCCAAGGGACAGCTGATCAGCGCAGCGCGTACCGGCGATGCACAGAGCTTGAATATTCGATTGGGTTAATTCTGTGTGCCGCAGGCTATCCCTGTGGAGGGGGCCTGTTGTGGTGAGCGGGCTTGCCACAACAGCGAACCCACTTGCCACACTCAGTGAAGAACGCGCGGGCCGTCTTCTTTCTCGGGCTCGCCTTCTGCCAGGCGACCGGCCATCTGCACACCAACGCTCAACATGGCTTTTGCCACTTCCACGTGCTGGCCCTGCAGGAACACCTTGGCGTCCTCGGAAAAATCCAGGATAACCAGAGAACCTTCGTCCTCGGCCCGGCGCAGCTCGATTCGGCCGTCAGGCAACTCAACAATTTCCAGAAAGGACGTCGGCATAAAAGTCTGTTCTCCACGAAAGGCCGGGATTATATCAGTCATCCGCCCGGCCTCGCTGAGGATCTGAAGAGGTTTCTTTACGGCTTGATGAACGGTGCCATGTGAATCCGACCAACGTTCAGCACTCGTTCAAACCTTCACGAAAGCGCAATGCCATCTTTTTCAGCGCCTGACGCCAGCCTTCCAACTCTTCGCGACTCAGTGGCTCGGGCTCTTCCTCTTCCAGCGCTACCGCCACGATCAAGGGCTGGGTCACATCGCCCTTGGGCACATGGGGAACACGGGGTGGCTGAAACATATCAGCATGGGCCTTAAGCAGACGCGCGACCCAGCTGTCAGGGCTCTGCGCCATTTCCACCAACTCGGCCAGCTCAGGGATCGCCATGCTTTCCAGCACCTCACGATTCATGATCATTTCCGCACGGGGCGAACCGGCCTGGGGCAAGCGGTAGAACCCGGCGATTTCATGACACAAGCCCAGTAACGCACCATACAGGTGGAACAACGCGGCTTCACGCCCGGCCTGGACCAGCGCGATCGCGTTCATCTCCTTCCCCTCCTCGGCACGGCCAAGGGCTTCCAGGGACAAACCCGCAAAATAAATTTTCTGATTGGTACGGGTATAGAGCTCGTTGGCCATAACGGCAATCTCCACAACGAATAAGCGTGATGCTGGCTGAACAGTGTCACGGATCAGCCGAGCCTACTGCAAGTGCAATAAACCGCTGCTTATGCGGGTCAAAACTCGACTTTCAGATCCAAACAGATCCAAATGTGGGAGGGGGCTTGCCCCGATAGCGAAGCATCAGTCATACACATGTCGACTGATATACCGCTATCGGGGGCAAGCCCCCTCCCACATTGGATCTTCAGCGCATCCGACGGGTCAAGCGCCCTGGCGCTTGTCCTCGACCTTCCACTTGCCACCGTCGTAGAACGCTTTCCAGCCGGTAGGCTTGCCGTCCACTTCGGTCTGCACGTACTGCTCCTTGGTCTTGCGGCTGTAGCGGATCACGGCTGGGCGACCATCCGGGTCCTTCTTCGGCGCTTCACACAGGAAGTGGTACTTCGGATCGATCTCGTCCTTGTGCGGCACGATCTCCAGCACCAACGGCGCTCGGGTCTCGCGGTTTTTCGGGAACTGGCTGGCCGCCAGGAACAGGCCCGAGGCGCCATCACGCAGGATGTAGGTGTCGTTGACCTTCTCGCACTTGAGTTCCGGCATCTTCACCGGGTCCATCTTCGGCGGCGCCGCGTCACCGCTTTTCAGCAGTTTGCGCGTGTTTTTGCAGGTCGGGTTGGTGCACCCGAAAAACTTGCCGAAGCGGCCGGTTTTGAGCTGCATCTCGCTGCCGCACTTATCGCATTCCAGGCTCGGGCCTTCATAGCCCTTGATGCGGTAGCTGCCCTCTTCGATCTCGTAGCCGTCGCAATCCGGGTTGTTACCGCAGATGTGCAGCTTGTGCTTCTCGTCCAGCAGGTAGGCGTCCATCGCCGTACTGCAGATCGGGCAGCGGTGCTTGCCACGCAGTACCAGCGACTCGGATTCACCCTCGTCGTCGGCGGCGATTTCATCGCCCGGCACCAGGTTGACGGTGGCCTTGCAGCGTTCTTTCGGCGGCAGGCTGTAGCCCGAGCAACCGAGGAACACGCCGGTGGATGCGGTACGAATCTGCATCGGACGGCCACAGGTCAGGCACGGGATGTCGGTCATCACCGGCTGGTTGGCACGCATGCCGCTCTCGGGGCTTTCGGCCACTTCGAGTTTTTTCTTGAAGTCGCCGTAGAACTCGTCGAGCACGTTTTTCCAGTCGCGCTCGCCCTGGGCCACGTCATCGAGGTTCTCTTCCATACCGGCGGTAAAGCCGTAGTCCATCAGGTTGGAGAAGCTCTCGGACAGGCGCTCGGTAACGATATCGCCCATCTTTTCCGAATAGAAACGACGGTTGTGCAGCGCGACGTAGCCACGGTCCTGGATGGTGGAGATGATCGCCGCGTAGGTCGACGGACGACCGATACCGCGCTTCTCCATCTCTTTCACCAGGCTGGCTTCCGAATAACGCGCCGGCGGCTTGGTGAAGTGCTGGGACGGGTCGAGCTTGATCAGCTTCAACGTGTCGCCCTGGGCCATGTCCGGCAGCACATCGTCATCGCCAGGCTTGGCGATCTGCGGCATCACCCGGGTGTAGCCGTCGAACTTGAGGATACGGCCCTTGGCGCGCAGCTCGAAGTCCCCGGCGCCCACACTGACGGTAGTGGACAGGTATTGCGCCGGCAGCATCTGGCAAGCCAGGAACTGGCGCCAGATCAGCTCGTAGAGGCGCTCAGCGTCGCGCTCCATGCCACTCAGCTTGCTTGGCTCGGTGTTGGCATCGGAAGGACGAATCGCTTCGTGAGCCTCCTGGGCGCCTTCTTTGCTGCTGTAGACGTTCGGTTTTTCCGGCAGGTACTTCTTGCCGAATTCGCTTTCAATATAGGTACGCGCCATCGCCACCGCGTCTTGCGACAGGTTGGTGGAGTCGGTACGCATATAAGTGATGTAGCCGGCTTCGTACAGACGCTGGGCCATCATCATGGTTTTCTTCACCCCGAAGCCCAGGCGGTTGCTCGCGGCCTGTTGCAGGGTGGAGGTGATGAACGGCGCCGACGGCTTGCTGCTGGTCGGTTTGTCTTCACGCTTGACGATGCTGTAGCTGGAGGCCTTGAGCTTCTCCAGCGCGGCCATGGCCTGGGCTTCGTTCAGCGGCTTGAACGCCTCGCCTTTCTCACGGGCCACTTCGAAGCGCACGTTGGCGCCCTTGGCGGTGCCCAGGTCGGCGTGGACTTCCCAGTATTCCTCGGGGTTGAACGCACGGATCTCACGTTCGCGCTCCACCACCAGCTTGACCGCTACCGATTGCACACGGCCGGCGGATAGGCCACGGGCGATCTTGGCCCACAGCAGCGGCGAGACCATGTAGCCCACGACGCGGTCGAGGAAACGACGGGCCTGCTGGGCGTTGACGCGATCGATGTCCAGCTCGCCCGGCTTGGAGAAGGCTTCCTGGATGGCTTTCTTGGTGATTTCGTTGAACACCACACGCTTGTAGCGGCTGTCATCACCGCCGATGGCTTCCCGCAGGTGCCAGGCAATGGCTTCCCCTTCGCGGTCCAAGTCCGTTGCGAGATAGATGGTGTCGGCATCCTTGGCGAGCCGGCGCAGCTCTTCGATGACCTTTTCCTTGCCCGGAAGGATTTCGTACTTGGCCTTCCAGCCATGATCCGGGTCCACACCCATGCGCGAGACCAGCTGCTTGCGCGCTTTCTCTTTAGGCGTGAGCACCGGGCCTTCGCCCGCAGCCGCCTTGCCGCGCTTGGCGGCAGGCTCCTTGCTGGCGCTAGCCGAACCGCTGGTGGGCAGGTCTCGGATATGGCCGATACTCGACTTCACCACGTACTCGTTGCCCAAGTACTTGTTGATGGTCTTGGCCTTAGCCGGGGATTCCACAATGACCAGCGATTTGCCCATGGATCGGAAAATTCCTGAATTCGAGAAGTGAAAGGCAGTTGGCGCCTGACGCGGCAACGCTATATATAGTGGCAACAAGGTGAGGTCAAGCGCAGCATTCTGCGCGACCTGCCGTTATTGCCCTGAAAAAAGACTGGGTTCGACCTGGACCAAAGCAAAGCGCGGGACCTGCTCGCCGTCAACTTCGACGGTCTCCAGGAACATGCTCAAGGGGCGCACCCAAAAGCCGTAATCGCCATACAGTGCTTGGTAGAACACCACTTCTTCTTCGGTCTCGGAATGCCGTGCCACGCTGAAAACGCGGTACTGCGGACCTTTATAATGTTGGTAGAGCCCTGGTTCGACTTTCATGCTCTGGCCCCCTTACAAAATTTGTTGAAAAAAAATATTAAAAATTCCAAAAAACAAAAACCGGGGCACTGGGCCCCGGCTTCCGTCGACTCAACGCTTAGACGCGTTCGAAGACGGTGGAGATGCCTTGGCCGAGACCAATGCACATGGTTGCAACCCCAAGGTTACCGCCATTTTGCTTCATCACGTTAAGCAAAGTGCCGGAAATACGCGCACCGGAGCAACCGAATGGGTGGCCCAGGGCAATCGCACCGCCGTGCAGGTTAACCTTCTCGTTCATCTTGTCGAGCACTTTCAAATCTTTCAGCACCGGCAGGGCCTGTGCAGCGAAAGCTTCGTTGAGCTCGAAGAAGTCGATATCGGAGATGGTCAGGCCCGCGCGCTTCAAGGCTTTTTGTGTCGCCGGTACTGGACCATAGCCCATGATTGCCGGGTCCACACCCGCCACCGCCATCGAGCGAATCACCGCCAGCGGCTGGATGCCGAGGTCCTGGGCACGCTGCGCCGACATTACGATCATGCACGAGGCACCGTCGGTGATTTGCGACGAAGTACCCGCCGTCACGGTGCCGCCCTTTGGATTGAAGGCAGGCTTGAGGGCCGCCAGGCTTTCCAGGGTGGTATCCGGACGAATGGTTTCGTCGTAGTCGAACAGTTTGAGGAAGCCGTTCTCGTCGTAACCGTTCATCGGGATGATTTCATCCTTGAACTTGCCTTCCACGGTCGCCTTGTGGGCGAGCTGGTGGGAACGCACGCCGAACGCGTCCTGGGCTTCACGAGTAATGCCGTGCATCTTGCCGAGCATTTCCGCGGTCAGGCCCATCATGCCCGAGGCTTTTGCCGCGTACAGCGACATGTGCGGGTTGGGATCGACGCCGTGCATCATGCTGACGTGGCCCATGTGCTCCACGCCACCGACCACGAACACATCACCGTTGCCGGTCATGATCGCCTGGGCGGCGGTGTGCAGCGCACTCATGGACGAGCCACACAGGCGGCTGACGGTCTGGCCGGCTGCCGTGTGCGGGATCTGCGTCATCAACGACGCCATGCGCGCAATGTTCCAGCCCTGCTCCAGGGTCTGGTTGACGCAGCCCCAGATCACGTCTTCGACTTCGTTCGGGTCGACCTTGACGTTACGTTCCAGCAGTTTGCTGATCAGGTGCGCCGACATGTCTTCAGCGCGGGTGTTGCGGTGCATGCCGCCCTTGGAGCGGCCCATCGGCGTACGACCGAAGTCGACAATCACGACGTCTCTTGGATTCAAGCTCATAAATATTCTCGCTCTAGTCGTCTGGGCACTTAACCGAAGAAGCGCTGGCCGTTCTTGGCCATCTCACGCAGCTTCGCGGTCGGGTGGTACAGCGGGCCCAGATCAGCGTATTGATCAGCCAGGGCAACGAACTCGGCCACACCGATCGAATCGATGTAACGCAGCGCACCACCACGGAATGGAGGGAAGCCAATACCGTACACCAGGCCCATATCGGCTTCGGCGGCGGTTTCAACGATGCCGTCTTCCAGGCAACGCACGGTTTCCAGGCACAGGGCGATCATCATCCAGTTGATGATGTCCTCGTCGGACACCTCACGCTGCTCGTAGATGACCGGAGCCAGCACTTCGTGCACCGACGGGTCGGCCACTTTCTTCTGCTTGCCCTTCTTGTCCGCCTCGTAGGCGTAGAAGCCTTTGCCGTTCTTCTGGCCCAGGCGCTTGGCCTCGTAGAGCGCGTCGATCGCCGAGCGGCGGTCGTCTTTCATGCGGTCCGGGAAGCCTTCAGCCATCACGTCACGACCGTGGTGGCCGGTGTCGATGCCGACCACGTCCATCAGGTACGCCGGGCCCATTGGCCAGCCGAATTTTTCCATGACCTTGTCGATGCGCACGAAGTCCACACCGGCACTCACCAGCTTGGCGAAACCGCCGAAGTACGGGAACAGCACGCGGTTGACCAGGAAGCCCGGGCAGTCGTTGACCACGATCGGGTTCTTGCCCATTTTCTTGGCGTAGGCAACGGTGGTGGCAATCGCCAGCTCGCTGGACTTCTCGCCACGGATCACTTCCACCAGCGGCATCATGTGTACCGGGTTGAAGAAGTGCATGCCGACGAAGTTTTCCGGACGCTTGAGGGCCTTGGCCAGCAGCGAAATGGAAATGGTCGAGGTGTTAGACGCCAGGATGGTGTCGTCTTTGACGTGGCCTTCAACTTCAGCCAGTACCGCCTGCTTGACCTTCGGATTCTCGACAACCGCTTCGACCACCAGGTCGACATGGCCGAAATCGCCGTAGGACAGCGTAGGACGAATGCCGTTAAGCACTTCAGCCATCTTCGCAGCCGTCATGCGACCTTTATCAACGCGGCCGACCAGCAGCTTGGCGGCTTCGGCCAGGCCCTGTTCGATACCGTGCTCGTTGATGTCCTTCATCAGGATCGGCGTGCCTTTGGACGCCGACTGATAGGCGATACCGCCGCCCATGATACCGGCGCCGAGCACGGCAGCCTGTTTCACGTCCTTGGCGATTTCGTCGTAGGCCTTGGCCTTTTTCTTCAGTTCCTGGTCGTTCAGGAACAGGCCGATCAGGCTCTGGGCCGCCGAGGTCTTGGCCAGTTTGACGAAACCTGCCGCTTCCACTTCCAGGGCTTTGTCGCGACCGAAGTTCGCGGCCTTCTGGATGGTCTTGATCGCTTCAACCGGCGCCGGGTAGTTCGGGCCAGCCTGGCCAGCCACGAAACCCTTGGCGGTTTCGAACGACATCATTTGTTCGATGGCGTTGAGCTTGAGTTTTTCCAGCTTCGGCTGACGCTTGGCCTTGTAGTCAAATTCGCCGCTGATGGCGCCCTTGATCAGGTTCAACGCGGCTTCAGCCAGCTTGTCCGCAGCCACCACGGCGTCGACGGCACCGACTTTCAGTGCGTCTTCGGCACGGTTTTCCTTGCCGGCGGCAATCCACTCGATGGCGTTGTCGGCACCAATGATGCGCGGCAGGCGCACGGTGCCGCCGAAGCCTGGGTAGATGCCCAGCTTGACTTCGGGCAGGCCGATCTTGGCGGTGGCCGCCATGACGCGGAAGTCCGCCGCCAGGCACATTTCCAGGCCGCCGCCCAGCGCGATGCCATTGATCGCGGCAACGGTGGGTACGTTGAGGTCTTCGAAATCGCTGAAAATCTTGTTGGCTTCGAGGTTGCCAGCCACCAGCTCGGCATCGGGCAGCTTGAAGTTGTCGACGAATTCGGTGATGTCAGCGCCGACGATAAACACGTCCTTGCCGCTGGAGACGATCACGCCTTTGATCGATGCATCAGCCTTGATGGTGTCTACGGCCTGACGCAGTTCGTTCAGGGTTAGACGGTTGAACTTGTTGACGGACTCACCCTTGAGGTCGAACTTCAGTTCGACGATGCCACTTTCAAGAGCCTTAACCGTGATGGCTTTACCTTCGTAAATCATCAACTGATCTCCACGATATGGAAGCTGAACAGTACACATTGGACGCTGGCCTATGCTTGGACATTGATAATTTCGTCAATGCTCAGGCCAATCCGCCAGGCACACCCGCCAATGCGATAGTCGGGTTTCTGTATGAGCGGTCTGACAGACAAACGCTCAATTCATACGCCCGTTTGATTTGGGTACGCCACCTTCATCCAATTCCGAGCAATTGTCAATCGCTCGAAAGGCTAGGAAAAACGCGACTTTCCAGTCATTTCAGAACCCCGGGGCCAGGCCCGCGATTCGTCAATATCCGACTATTCGCGAAATCAATAATGAAAAAGATAGGGAAAACCGCTGTACAGAACCGGATATGCCGCTAGGCTAGCGACAACCGTAACGCGCCTGGATGAACATCCTACGCGGGAAACCCGGATTTACCGGCCTGCCTGGCCAACTCCAGCCCGATGATGCTTTCGGGCTTTTTATTGCCTGGGTTTTGACACACAGGCATCAGGCCAGGGCCTTGAGCAATGTATCAATGGCCAGCAGGTCGCTCGCCTCGCCCTTCTCGCCCCAGTAAAGGGCGATCATTTGCTTGTCGGCCTCGACCTTGTAGACATTCGCCGGCAGCGTTGCAAAATGCGGCAACAACTTCTCATCCACACATACTTCGCGCCACTGATTGACCCACACGCCCGGCTCCAGCTGCCAGTAGCTCCAAACGGCCGGCATACTGCCGCGCCGGGGTCGGCAGTACTGCGCACAGGGGCTCGGCGGCTCTTGCTTGAGCCAGTGCGGCCATTCCTGGGGCGCCAGTTGCATGGCCAGGCCGATGCGGCGTGCCTCCATGCGCAGGGCCATGCGCCCGCTCTGATGGCGCGATGGGCGCAGCCATGCCAGGGGGCTCAGAACCACGACAAGGATTGACACCACTATCCAGACCGTCATATGTGTACTCCCGATTTTTCTGATGAGCGGATTTGACCTGACGCAACCCTATCCGCTTGAAAGCAGCCATACTGAATCTATTGCAGTCCCCTGGAGGAACGCCCCATGTCCTACGAACATATTCTGGTCGCCGTAGACCTGACCGAAGAGTGCGATCCAGTGATCAAGCGCGCCCGAGCGTTTGCCGTTGCCAGTGGCGCAAAACTGTCACTGGTGCATATCGTCGAGCCCATGGCCATGGCCTTTGGCGGCGACGTGCCCATGGACCTCTCCCAACTGCAGCAACAACAGTTCGACCAGGCCAAGGAGCGCCTTGACCGCCTGATCGTCAAATACCCCGAAGTGACCAAGGAAAACTCCCACCTCACCTACGGCCAACCGCGCCAGGAAATCCACCACCTGGCCAAGGAGCAGCATTGCGACCTGATCGTGGTCGGCAGCCATGGCCGTCATGGTTTGGCGTTGCTGCTGGGTTCTACTGCCAATGATGTGCTGCACGGTGCGCCGTGCGATGTATTGGCCGTCAGGCTGGTAAAAACCTCTTAAGGCCACATTTGAACCGCATTTCATATGAAAAAGCCCGGCGCCCATATTAGGGCGCCGGGCTTTTTTATTGCACGAAGGTCACTCAGGCATCCAGCTCGGCCCAACGCTCGACCAGCACTTCCAGCTCCTGGTTCAACGTCTCCAGGGAGGCGATGACCTTGGCGGTTTCCGCCGCCGGGCGCAGGTAGAAACCTGCGTCAGCCATTTCCGCTTCTACCGCGGCGATCTGCTGTTCCTTGGCGTCGATATCACCCGGCAAGGCTTCCAGCTCACGCTGCAGCTTGTAGCTGAGTTTCTTCTTGGCCGCCGGTGCCGCTTCCTGGGCCGGTGCAGCCGCTTCCACCGGAGCCACCACAGCCGAGGCCAGGTCGGCCTTGCCGGACTTGCTCTCGGTCACGCCCAACAGGCGCGGCGAGCCGCCCTGACGCAGCCAGTCCTGGTAACCACCGACGTATTCGCGCACCTTGCCTTCACCTTCGAAGACCAGGGTGCTGGTGACCACGTTGTCGAGGAATGCCCGGTCGTGGCTGACCATCAGCACAGTGCCGTTGAAGGTCAGCAGGACCTCTTCCAGCAGCTCGAGGGTTTCCACGTCGAGGTCGTTGGTCGGTTCGTCGAGCACCAGCAGGTTGGCCGGCTTGCTGAACAGCTTGGCCAGCAGCAGGCGCGCACGCTCGCCACCGGACAAGGCCTTCACGGGCGTACGCGCACGCTGCGGGCTGAACAGGAAGTCGCCCAGGTAGCTGAGTACGTGGCGGCTCTGGCCGTCGATATCGATAAAGTCGCGGCCTTCGGCGACGTTGTCGATCACGGTCTTTTCCAGGTCCAACTGATGGCGCAACTGGTCGAAGTAGGCCACGTCGATGCGCGTGCCCTCCTCCACCGTGCCGCTGGTCGGCTGCAGACCATTGAGCATCAGCTTGAGCAAGGTGGTCTTGCCGGTACCGTTGGCACCCAACAGGCCGATACGGTCGCCGCGTTGCAGGACCATGGAGAAGTCCTTGATCAGGAACGGGCCATCCGGATGATGGAAGCTGACGTTCTCCAGCACCATGACCTGCTTGCCCGACTTATCGGCGGTATCCAGCTGGATATTGGCCTTGCCGGTGCGCTCGCGACGTTCGCTGCGCTCTACGCGCAGGGCCTTGAGGGCACGCACGCGGCCTTCGTTACGGGTGCGACGCGCCTTGATGCCCTGGCGGATCCAGACTTCTTCCTGGGCCAGTTTCTTGTCGAACAGCGCGTTGGCGGTTTCTTCGGCAGCCAGCGTCGCCTCTTTGTGCACCAGGAAGCTGGCGTAGTCGCCGTTCCAGTCGATCAGGCCACCACGGTCCAGTTCAAGGATCCGCGTCGCCAGGTTTTGCAGGAAGGAACGGTCGTGCGTGATAAACAGCACGGCGCCCTGGAAATCCTTGAGGGCTTCTTCCAGCCAGGCGATGGCGCCGATGTCCAGGTGGTTGGTTGGCTCGTCGAGCAGCAGCAGGTCCGGCTCGGACACCAGGGCCTGGGCCAGCAGCACACGACGACGCCAGCCGCCGGACAACTCGGCGAGGGTCTTGTCGGCCGGCAGCTGCAGGCGGCTCAGGGTGCTGTCGACCAGTTGCTGCAGGCGCCAGCCGTCACGGGCTTCGAGGTCTTGCTGGACGTGCATCAGCTTGTCCAGGTCGGCTTCGGTAACGCAGTTCTGGGCCAGGTGATGGTATTGCGCAAGCAACTCACCGACACCGTCCAGGCCTTCGGCAACCACGTCGAACACGGTCCGTCCGTCGGCCACCGGCAATTCCTGCGGCAATTCGCCAATCTTGAGGCCTGGGGCGCGCCAGACAGAGCCGTCATCGGGCTTCTGGTCGCCCTTTACCAGCTTCATCATGCTGGACTTGCCGGTGCCGTTGCGGCCGATGATGCACACCCGCTCACCACGGGCGATCTGCCAGGACACCTTGTCCAACAACGGCATAGCGCCGAAAGCAAGGGACACATCGCTGAATTTGAGCAGGGTCATACGCTTCTCCAAAAACTGGGCGCGCATTCTACCTGACTTGAGGGTGGGATGCGGCCAGCATTTTCGCTACCGACACGTTCTGTAGGACATTTCCGGAGAACTTGAACGAACCACCCGGCAAAGCTTTCGCCGGCCGCTGGCAAAAGGCTAAGCTAGGGGCAATCAGTGTCGGCGGTGCCGGTGCTAGTCGTGATTTCTCTGCACGGACGTCTCATGCGCAGTCGCCTTTTCAACTTTTTATCTTGCCTGCTTCTTTCCGCCACCGCCGTTCAATCCGCCCAGGCCGTGGACCTCACCACCCAACGTCAATATTACGATGAAGCCAAACGCGCCCTGGCCAAGGGCGATACCGGCCCCTACATGCAATACAGCCAGGCCCTGGCCGACTACCCGCTGACGCCCTACCTGGCCTACGACGAACTGACCGCCCGGTTGAAGACCGCCAGCAACGAGGAAATCGAACAATTCCTCGCCAAAAACGGCGACCTGCCCCAGGCCAACTGGATGAAGCTGCGCTGGTTGCGCTGGTTGGCCGACCGTGGCGACTGGCAGACCTTTGAAAAGTACTACGACCCCAAGCTTAATTTCGTCGAACTGGACTGCCTGCACGGCCAGTTCCAACTGACCCACAACCTCAAGGCTGAAGGCTACAAGACCACCGAGAAACTGTGGATGACCGGCAAATCCCAGCCGGCCGCCTGTGATGCCACCTTCAGCCAGTGGGCCGCGGACGGCCAACTCACCGAACAAAAAATCTGGGACCGCGCCAAACTCGCCGCCGAAGCACGCAATTACCCGCTGGCCAACAGCCTGGTAAAAACCCTGCCGACCCTGGGCGCCCAAGGCCGCCTGATGGTGGACGTAGCACAGAAGCCCGACATGCTCGGCGACCCGTCGCGCTTCCTGCCGGCCACCGAGGCGATGTCTGACGCCGTGGGCCTGGGCCTGCGCCGCCTGGCACGCCAGGATCCGGACAAGGCCATGGCCCTGCTCGACGGTTACGCCAGCAGCATGCACTTCTCCCGTGACGAAAAAGTGGCAATCGCCCGTGAAATCGGCCTGACCCTGGCCAAGCGCTTCGACCCGCGGGCGCTTGAGGTGATGACCAAGTACGACCCCGAGTTGCGCGACAACACCGTGTCCGAATGGCGCCTGCGCCTGCTGTTGCGCCTGGCCCGCTGGGAAGATGCCTACCAACTGACGCGCAAACTCCCGCAGGATTTGGCCACCACCAACCGCTGGCGCTACTGGCAGGCCCGCAGCCTGGAACTGGCCGAGCCGAAAAACCCGCAAGCCCTGGTGCTGTACAAGAATCTCGCGCAGGAACGGGACTTCTATGGCTTCCTGGCCGCCGATCGCTCCAAGGCGCCGTACCAGTTGAAGAACAAGCCGCTGCTGATGAGCCAGGCGCTGGTCAACAAAGTGCGTAACACCCCGGGCGTGCGCCGTGCCCTTGAGTTCTACGCCCGTGGCCAGATCGTGGATGGTCGTCGCGAGTGGTACCACGTCAGCCGCCACTTCAACCGTGACGAAATGGTCGCCCAGGCCAAGCTGGCCTACGACATGAAGTGGTACTTCCCGGCGATCCGCACCATCAGCCAGGCCCAGTACTGGGATGACCTGGACATTCGCTTCCCGATGGCCCACCGCGACACCCTGGTGCGCGAAGCCAAGGTCCGTGGCCTGCATTCCAGCTGGGTATTCGCCATCACCCGCCAGGAAAGCGCATTCATGGACGACGCCCGCTCCGGCGTCGGCGCCAGCGGCCTGATGCAACTGATGCCCGGCACCGCCAAGGACACCGCGCGCAAGTTCAGCATCCCGCTGGCCTCACCCGCCCAGGTGCTGGACCCGGACAAAAACATCCAGCTCGGCGCGGCTTACCTGAGCCAGGTGCACAGTCAGTTCAACGGCAACCGTGTCCTCGCCTCCGCCGCCTACAACGCCGGCCCCGGCCGCGTACGCCAATGGCTGCGCGGCGCCGACCACCTGAGCTTCGACGTCTGGGTGGAAAGCATCCCGTTCGACGAAACCCGCCAGTATGTGCAGAACGTGTTGTCTTATTCGGTGATCTACGGGCAGAAGCTCAACTCACCACAGCCGTTGGTGGATTGGCATGAGCGCTACTTTGATGATCAATAAGGTTTAAAGCAGAAATGAAAATGCCCGCATTGAGAGATGCGGGCATTTTTTATCGGCACCGAAACTCAGTGTTCGCTGCTCTCCTCAACCCCATCACTGAACTGCAACGCCGCCAATCGCGCATATAACGGATTGCTCGCAATCAACTGCTGATGCGTGCCCACCGCCACCAGCCTGCCCTGATCCATCACCGCGATGCGGTCAGCGTTCTTCACCGTCGCCAGTCGATGGGCGATAACCAGCGTGGTACGCCCTTGCATCAATTGCGGCAACGCTTGCTGGATCAGGTGTTCACTCTGGGCATCCAGGGCACTGGTGGCTTCGTCCAGCAGCAGGATCGGCGCGTCCACCAGCAACGCACGGGCAATCGCCAAGCGTTGGCGCTGGCCGCCGGAGAGGCCCATGCCGCCGTCGCCGAGGTGGGTCTGGTAGCCGTCGGGCATTTGCAGGATGAAATCGTGGGCGTGGGCGATGCGGGCAGCGGCTTCGACTTGCTCGCGGGTAGCGGTGGGGTTGCCGTAGCGGATGTTCTCTTCGACGCTGCCGAAGAACAGCGCCGGGCTCTGGGACACCAGGGCGAAGTGGCGACGCAGGTCCAGGGGGTCGAGATCGGTCAGCGCCTGGCCTTCAATCAGGATGCGGCCTTGCTGGGGATCGTAGAAGCGCAGCAGCAGGTCGAAAAGCGTCGACTTGCCCGCGCCGGACGGCCCCACCAGTGCCAGGGTTTCGCCGGGGTTGATGCTCAGGTTCAGGCCGTCGATGGCGTAGCTGTCCGGCCGCGAAGGGTAGGAAAAGCGCAGGTCCTGCAGCTCCATGCACCCGCTGACCCGCTCGGGCAACTGCACGCTGCCCGTGGCCGGCGCCTGGATCTCGTTGCTCGACTGCAACAGCTCACCAATGCGCTCCGCTGCACCGGCGGCACGTTGCAGTTCACCGAGGACTTCGCTCAGGGTACCGACGGCGCTGCCGACGATCAGGCTGTAGAACACGAACGCAGCCAGCTCGCCGCCGGAAATGCGCCCGCTGATCACATCCATTCCTCCGACCCAGAGCATCACGCCCACCGCACCCAGCACCAGCATGATCACCAGGGTGATCAACCAGGCGCGCTGGGCGATGCGTTTGCGGGCGGTGGTGAACGCCTCTTCCACGGTCACGGCAAAGCGTTGCTCGTCCTGGACCTGGTGGTTATAGGCTTGCACGGTCTTGATCTGGCCGAGGGTTTCGGACACGTAGCTGCCCACATCGGCGATACGGTCCTGGCTCAGGCGCGACAGGCTGCGTACGCGACGGCCGAAGATCAGGATCGGCGCCAGCACCAGCGGCAGCGCCACCACCACGATGCTGGTGAGCTTGGGGTTGGTGATGAACAACAGCACGATGCCGCCGATCACCATCAAGGCATTGCGCAGGAACAGCGACAACGACGAGCCGATCACCGATTGCAGCAGTGTGGTGTCGGTGGTCAACCGCGATTGGATTTCCGAGCTGCGGTTGTTCTCGTAGAAACCTGGATGCAGGTAGATCAGGTGGTTGAAGACCTGCCGGCGAATGTCCGCCACCACCCGCTCACCGATCCACGACACCAGGTAAAACCGCGCAAACGTGCCCACGGCCAAGCCCAGCACCAGGACCATGAACAGGCCGATGGACTGGTTGAGCAGGTGCGGCGACTGGGTCATGAAGCCCTGGTCCACCAGCAGGCGAATGCCCTGCCCCATGGACAAGGTGATGCCCGCAGTGACGATCAGCGCGACCAGGGCACCGAGGGCCTGCCAGCGGTAGGGCGCGATGAAGCGGCTGGCCAGGCGAATTGCACGGCGTTGACGGACTGAGAGCATGGAGGGCATCACCTGATCGGAAAGGGTTGGTACCTGCCTGCTTACATGGGGGGAACTTGCGCGAATAACAATGAGTCAGGTTAATTATGCCCGCCGATGCTGGCCCCTAGAGGCTATCGGTCTAACGCCCGGCTGGAAATCCACAGCGGTTTCTGGTGGACTGGATGTTCGAACCGGTGATCTCGTAAGGAGTTGTAACAGCGCGGTCACTCGGGGGCTATACAGTAGGTACACAACCTGATGAGGAGACAGGCCATGACCTTGCAAAACAGCAGCGATGCCAAGATTGAAGTGATCCGCCAACCGCAGCACTTGCCTTGCTCCGTGATCGACGCCCAGGGCCGCGAAGTGCAGATTACCGAAGAGATGATCCAGCAAGCGTGCCGCGAGCTGGAACAGCGACTGGTCAAGCCTGCCCAGCAAGGCTGAAGGGCCTACGCTCTTTCAAACCCGGCCCAGGTGGCCGGGTTTTTTGTTCGGTGTTTAAACGGTTGCCGCGCCCAATGCGGACACGATGCGCGCCAACACCGCTGACTCCCCATTCACAATGCGCACCTTCAAGCCGTCGATTTCACGACGCTCCGGATAATGCTTGCGCAGCAAGTCGAACGCCTTGCGTTGTTCTTCGACGGTACCTACCAGGCTGCGGCGGAAATCCGCATCATCACGGCGCGGGTCGTACACGCTGCGGCACAACGTCGCCAGCGCCCAGGCGGGGTCGGTCGATGCGTTCAAGTGCACCTCGGCCAGCCACGGTTGCGGTAACAAGTCGCCCAGCTGAATGCTAGGCCCCTGGCCCAGGTGCGAGCAGAACGCCTGATAGATCTGCGCCGTACCGCGCTGCTTGCCATCAAGGCTGTAGCCGGCGATGTGCGGGGTGGCCAACACACACAGGTCGGCCAAGTCGACGTCCACCTCGGGCTCGCCTTCCCACACGTCCAGCACCGCTTGCAGGTCTTCACGCGCCAGCAGCACGTCGCGCAGGGCCGCGTTGTCCACCACCGGGCCACGGCTGGCGTTGATCAGCCAGGTGCCGGGCTTGAGGCGGCTGAGCCGATCGCGATCAAACAGGTGCCAGGTGGAACCATTGCCGGATTTGGTCAACGGCGTGTGCAGGCTGATCACATCGCATTGCTCGATGATCTGCTCGAGGCTGACGTAATCGCCGTCTTCGGCGATCTGGCGCGGCGGGTCGCAGACCAGCACGTTCCAGCCCAGGCCCTTGAGCACTTCGACCAGGCGCCCGCCCACTTCACCGGCGCCGACGACGCCATAGGTACGCTGGTTGAGGTCGGCGCCTTCGATCTCGGCCAGGGTTTGCAGGCTGCCCAGCACATAGTCCACCACGCCCCGCGCATTGCAGCCGGGAGCGCTGGACCACTGGATACCGGCCTGCTTGAAGTAATCGAGGTCGAGGTGGTCGGTGCCGATGGTGCAGGTGCCGACAAAACGCACCTTCGTGCCGTCCAACAGGGCGCGGTTGACGTTGGTCACCGAGCGCACCAGCAGCACATCGGCCTGTTCGACGGTGGCGCGGTCGATGGAACGACCGGACACTCGGCGAATCTCGCCAAATCCTTGGAAAAACTCATCGAGCAGCGGGATATTTTCGTCGGCAACAATCAGCATGGCAGGCTCCTTTGGCGGATCAGCAGTGTACAGGGATGCGATCTTCAATGTGGGAGGGGGCTGGCAGGTCGCTTACAAATCCCTAACACAGGTTTTTTCCTGACCGTTACGTCAAGGCGTAGAATCCGCGGCCTTGCACCCTTTTGACTGGACTTGCGTACGTGAACACTGCCACTGCCCCCCTCACCCGCCCCGCCCGCATCAGCCGGGAAGTGGGTGGCCTGCTGACGCTCGCGCTGCCGATCATGATCGGCCAACTGGCAACCACGGCCATGAGCTTCGTCGATGCGGTGATGGCCGGGCGCGTCAGCCCCCAGGACCTGGCGGCGGTGGGCCTGGGCAACTCGATCTGGATTCCGGTGTACCTGCTGATGACCGGTACGCTGCTGGCCACCACGCCGAAAGTCGCCCAGCGCTACGGTGCGGGCCACTACGGCGAAATCGGGCCGTTGGTGCGTCAGTCACTGTGGCTGGCGGTGGTGGTCGGCATCATCGGCGCGCTGCTGTTGCTCTGCGCCGAGCCGATCCTGCATGCCATGAAGGTTGAGCCGGACCTTATCGCCCCCACCATGGGCTACCTGCATGGCATCGCCGCCGGGATGCCGGCCATCGCCCTCTACTACGTGCTGCGCTGTTTCAGTGATGGCCTGGGCCGCACCCTGCCCAGCATGGCCATGGGCCTGTGCGGGTTGGCGCTGAATATTCCGCTGAACTACATCTTCATCTACGGCCACCTGGGCGTGCCGGCCATGGGCGGCGTGGGCTGCGGCTGGGCCACGGCCATTGCGATGTGGGTGATGATGCTCGGCATGGCTGCCTGGACCCGCTGGGGGGCCGCCTACCAGAGCAGCGAACTGTTCAAGCGCTTCGACTGGCCGCAGTGGTCGGTGATCAAGCGCGTACTGGGGATTGGCCTGCCGATCGGCATCGCGATCTTTGCCGAATCGAGCATCTTTGCCGTCATCGCCCTGCTGCTCGGCAGCCTGGGCGCCACCGTTGTGTCGGGGCACCAGATCGCGCTGAACGTCAGCTCACTGGTGTTCATGATCCCTTATTCCCTGAGCATGGCCGTCACCGTGCGCGTCGGCCAGGCCCTGGGGCGTGGCGAGGCGCGTGAAGCACGCTTCGCCGCCGGGGTCGGCATGGGCACGGCGCTGGCGTACGCCTGCCTGTCGTGCAGCCTGATGCTGGTGTTTCGCGAGCAGATTGCGGCGATCTACACCCCGGACCCCATCGTCATCCACCTGGCCTCGACGCTGATCGTGTTTTCAGCGCTGTTCCAGTTCAGTGACTCGATCCAGGTCACCGCCGCCGGCGCCCTGCGGGGCTACCAGGACACCCGCGTCACTATGGTGCTGACCCTGTTTGCCTATTGGGGCGTGGGGCTGCCGGTGGGGTACGCCCTGGGGCTGAGCAACTGGCTGGGCGAACCCAGCGGCCCGAGCGGTTTGTGGCAAGGGCTGATCGTGGGCTTGAGCTGTGCGGCGGGGATGCTGCTGGTGCGCCTGGCGCGCAGTGCACGCCGGCGCATTCGCCTGGAGAAGGCGCGGGGTTAGTCGGCCTTTTTACGGATCCAGTAGAGGTACGTACCGGCCTGCTCCTGTTGATCCACCAATTCATGGTCAAGGAACACGCAGAACTTGGGGATATCGCGGCGCGTCGACGGGTCGGTCGCGATCACCTTGAGCAAGCCGCCGGGCGGCAGGTCGCGGATGTGCTGGTGCAGCATCATCACCGGCTCAGGGCAGTTGAGGCCCGTTGCGTCGAGGGTGCCATCCACGGCGGTGTCGAAAATATCGCTCATTGTCTACTCCTGGAACCGGCGCTCAGTTTAGCGGGCCTTGGTTTTCTTCACATCCACCAGCCGACGCAGGTGGCAGGTCACTTCTTCACGGTCGTGATACAGCTGCTTGCAGCCGATCTCTACCCGAATACCGCGCGCCTTGAAGCCGTCTTCGATACGCTCCAGCAGGCGCTTGACCTCGGCGTAACGCTGCTTCATCGGCAACTTCAGGTTCACCACCGCCTCGCGGCAATGCCCTTCGCCGATCCAGGTCTCCAGCAATGCCGCGTTGCGCGCCGGCTTTTCGACGATGTCGCAGACCATCCAGTCCACCGGCTGCTTGGGCACGAAGGTAAAGCCGTCGGCCATCAGGTGCTGCACCAGGCCGGTGTCCATCAGGCTTTCGGCCATGGGGCCGTTGTCGATGGCGGTCACCAGCATGCCACGGTTGACCAGCTGCCAGGTCCAGCCGCCAGGGGCCGCACCCAGATCGACACCGGTCATGTCGCCATGCAGGCGCTCGTCCCATTGGTCGCGGGGGATAAAGTGGTGCCAGGCCTCTTCCAGCTTCAGGGTCGAGCGGCTGGGCGCGTCCCGGGGGAATTTCAAGCGCGGGATGCCCATCGGCCACATCGCCGAGTTATTCGACTCGGCCAGGCCCATGAACACTTCGCGGCCGCTTTTGAAGGTCAGCAGCAGGCGCGGCTTGCTCGGGTCGTCCACCAGCTTGCCGGCGTTCAACAAGGCTTTGCGCAGGTGCACTTCGAATTTCTTGCAGAAGTTCGAGAGTTCCTTGCCGTCGTTGGTGTCGACCATCTCCAGCCACAGGCTGCCGCACACCGGGAATTCACGCAGGTGAGCGAGGATCACGCTGATACGGTCGGTTTCCGGCAGGTCGATAAACACCCCGCGCGCCCACTGCCGCGGGAAGATCAGCTCGGCAAAGCGCTGGCCGTGCATCAGGCGCTGGGCGCCGTCTTCTTCGGTGCAGACAAATTCGGCGCAGGCGCTGCCGGTCTTGGCCTTGGCGTAGCCGGAAACGTTCAGGCGCGCGGCGTGTTCCGCGATCTCGGAACAGACTTCGCCCTCAAAACCCGGGCGGCAGTGCATAAAAAGGGTGTTCATCGACTCTCCTGGTGACTCAACTGACGTTGCGCTATCGCAATGCCTGTCATGAAAACGCGCGCATGATAGCCGAGTTCGGAACCTTGGTTCTGTCCATAGAGTCCAGTAATTAGCCAGCTACTGAAAACAGCGCTAGTTTGAAAGCTCTGTTCGTCCCGTCAGGTCCGTAGCCGTGCGGACCATAAGGAGTCATGTAATGTCATCCCTTGATAGCCTGAGTACCCTTAAAACTTTAGAAATCGACGACAAGACCTACCACTATTTCAGCCTGCCCGAGGCCGCCAAGCGCCTGGGTGACCTGGATAAGCTGCCGATGTCCCTCAAGGTGCTGCTGGAGAACCTGCTGCGCTGGGAGGACAACAAGACCGTCACCGGCGCCGACCTCAAGGCCATTGCCGCCTGGCTCAAAGAGCGCCAGTCCGACCGTGAGATCCAGTACCGCCCCGCCCGCGTGCTGATGCAGGACTTTACCGGCGTACCCGCCGTGGTCGACCTGGCCGCCATGCGCGCCGCCGTGGCCAAGGCCGGTGGCGACCCGCAGCGCATCAACCCGCTCTCGCCGGTGGACCTGGTGATCGACCACTCGGTGATGGTCGACAAGTTCGGCAACGCCGACGCCTTCGGGCAGAACGTCGACATCGAAATGCAGCGCAACGGCGAACGCTACGCCTTCCTGCGCTGGGGCCAGAGCGCCTTCGACAACTTCAGCGTGGTACCGCCGGGCACCGGCATCTGCCACCAGGTCAACCTCGAATACCTGGGCCGCACCGTGTGGACCAAGGACGAGGACGGTCGCACCTACGCCTTCCCCGACACCCTGGTGGGCACCGACTCCCACACCACCATGATCAACGGCCTCGGCGTGCTCGGCTGGGGCGTGGGCGGGATCGAAGCAGAAGCGGCGATGCTCGGCCAACCGGTGTCGATGCTGATCCCGGAAGTGATCGGCTTCAAGCTCACCGGCAAATTGAAAGAAGGCATCACCGCGACCGACCTGGTGCTGACCGTCACCCAGATGCTGCGTAAAAAAGGCGTGGTGGGTAAGTTCGTCGAGTTCTACGGCGACGGCCTGGCTGACCTGCCCCTGGCGGACCGCGCGACCATCGCCAACATGGCCCCGGAATACGGCGCCACCTGCGGCTTTTTCCCGGTGGATGAGGTGACGCTGGACTACCTGCGCCTCTCTGGTCGCCCGGCTGCCACCGTGAAGCTGGTCGAGGCCTACACTAAGGCCCAGGGCCTGTGGCGCCACGCTGGCCAGGAACCGGTGTTCACCGACAGCCTGGCCCTCGACATGGGCAGCGTCGAAGCCAGCCTCGCCGGGCCGAAACGCCCACAGGACCGCGTGTCCCTGCCCAATGTCGGCCAGGCGTTCAGCGACTTCCTCGACCTGCAGTTCAAACCCACCACCAAGGAAGAAGGCCGCCTGGAAAGTGAAGGCGGCGGCGGTGTGGCCGTGGGCAACGCCGACCTGGTGGGCGAAACCGACTATGAATACGAAGGCCAGACCTATCGCCTGAAAAACGGCGCCGTGGTGATCGCCGCCATCACCTCCTGTACCAACACGTCCAACCCCAGCGTGATGATGGCCGCCGGGCTGGTGGCGAAAAAAGCCGTGGAGAAAGGCCTCACGCGCAAACCCTGGGTGAAAACCTCCCTGGCGCCTGGCTCCAAAGTGGTCACCGACTACTACAAGGCCGCGGGCCTCACCCAGTATCTGGATAAAATTGGCTTCGACCTCGTGGGCTATGGCTGCACCACCTGCATCGGCAACTCCGGGCCGTTGCCCGAGCCGATTGAAAAAGCCATCCAGAAGGCCGACCTCGCCGTAGCCTCGGTGCTGTCCGGCAACCGCAACTTCGAAGGCCGCGTGCACCCATTGGTGAAAACCAACTGGCTGGCCTCGCCACCGCTGGTGGTGGCTTACGCCTTGGCGGGGACCGTACGCATCGATATCAGCAGCGAACCGCTGGGTAACGATCAACAGGGTAATCCGGTGTATTTGAAGGACATCTGGCCGAGCAGCCAGGAGATCGCCGACGCCGTTGCGCAGGTCAGCACCGGCATGTTCCACAAGGAATACGCCGAGGTGTTTGCCGGTGACGAACAGTGGCAAGCCATTGAAGTGCCTCAGGCCGCGACCTACGTGTGGCAGAAAGACTCCACCTACATCCAGCACCCGCCGTTTTTCGACGACATCGCCGGGCCTCTGCCGGTGATCAAAGACGTCAAGGGCGCCCACGTACTGGCGTTGCTGGGGGACTCGGTGACCACCGACCACATTTCCCCCGCCGGCAACATCAAGACCGACAGCCCCGCCGGCCGCTACCTGCGCGAGCAAGGCGTGGAGCCGCGTGACTTCAACTCCTACGGCTCACGCCGGGGCAACCATGAAGTGATGATGCGCGGCACCTTCGCCAATATCCGCATTCGCAACGAAATGCTTGGCGGCGAGGAAGGCGGCAATACGCTGTACATCCCCACCGGCGAGAAAATGCCGATCTACGATGCGGCCATGAAGTACCAGGCCTCGGGCACACCGCTGGTGGTGATCGCCGGCCAGGAATACGGCACCGGCTCCAGCCGCGACTGGGCCGCCAAGGGCACCAACCTGCTGGGGGTCAAGGCGGTGATCGCCGAGAGTTTCGAGCGGATTCACCGTTCCAACCTGGTGGGCATGGGCGTGCTGCCGCTGCAGTTCAAGCTGGATCAGAACCGCAAGGCGTTGAAGCTTACGGGCAAGGAGAAGATCGATATCCTCGGCCTGACCGAGGTAGAGATCGTGCCGCGGATGAACCTGACGCTGGTGATTACCCGCGAGGACGGCAGCAGCGAGAAGGTCGAGGTGCTGTGCCGGATCGATACCTTGAATGAAGTGGAGTACTTCAAGTCGGGGGGGATTCTGCACTATGTGCTGCGGCAGTTGATTGCCTCTTAAGAACACAGGAGATCAAATGTGGGAGGGGGCTTGCCCCCGATGGCGGTATGTCAGTCAAAACATCTATGACTGATCCACCGCTATCGGGAGCAAGCCCCCTCCCACATTTTGACCGCGTCTAACGCTTCAGATCAGCCGAACAACCACTTCCACAGCAGTACCAGCACCACTACCGCCAGCACCGGCCGCGCAATGCGGTAAGCCTTCGGATGCTTGCGCTTCCACTGCTTGACCACACCGCTGAACTTGTCGCTGAAGGTCTTGCTCCAGGCATACGCCTGGTTGATGCCGCCGACGCGCTCGTCATCCAGGTTCTGCGGTGCGGTGGCGCGGCCCAACTGCTTGCTGACCCAGCGGTTGACGCGGGTCATCAGGCGGTTGCTCAGGGGCCGCTCGATGTCGCAGAACAGGATCACGCGGGTCTTGTCGGTTTCGTTTTTCACCCAGTGCACGTAGGTTTCATCGAACATCACGTCGTCACCGTCGCGCCAGGCGTATACCTGGCCGTCGACGAAGATGCGGCAGTCGTCGGAGTTCGGCGTGGACAAGCCCAAGTGATACCGCAGGGAACCGGCAAACGGGTCACGGTGCGGGTTGAGGTGGCTGCCGCCCGGCAACAGCGCGAACATCGCGCCCTTGACGTTGGGGATGCTGCTCACCAGCGCCACGGTTTTCGGGCACAACGCCTCGGCCGATGGCAGGGGTTTGTCGTACCACTTGAGGTAGAAACGCTTCCAGCCTTTCTTGAAGAACGAACCGAAACCGGCATCGTTGTTCTTTTCCGCGGCGCGGATGTAACCCTCGTCGAACAGGTGCATGGCCTCTTCGCGGATCACTTCCCAGTTGTCCTTGAGCACGTCCAGTTCCGGGAACTTGCTGCGGTCCAGGTACGGCTTGGACGGCACGGCCGAAAACAGGTACATCAAGGCGTTATAGGGGGCGAACAGCGCCGAATGGTTGACGAACTGGCGCAACATCGGCAAACGGGCCTTGCCGCGCAGGTGCACATACAGCGTGCTGCCAATAAACAGCAACAACACCGACAGTTTGGCGGCCAAAGAAAAGGTCATGCAGCAACTCCTGGAAATAAGCGCCTGGCCAACAGCCTCCCGGCGACGGGAGGCCAGACGTGACAGCCGGCCATGATAAACAGTTGGGCCATTATGCAGAAGGCCCAGGCTGACCGGCTGACATAAATCAAGCCTGGTTTTCCTGCTCGGTAAACAAATCGCTGAACAGCATGCTCGACAGGTAGCGCTCACCGGAGTCCGGCAGGATCACCACAATGGTCTTGCCCTGCATTTCCGGCTTCTCGGCCAGGCGCACGGCCACGGCCATGGCGGCACCGCAGGAAATACCGCACAGGATGCCCTCTTCCTGCATCAGGCGCAGGGCCATGGCCTTGGATTCCTCGTCGGTCACCAGTTCCACGCGGTCGACCATCGACAGGTCGAGGTTCTTCGGCACGAACCCGGCGCCAATCCCCTGGATCTTGTGGGGGCTGGGCTTGATCTCGGCACCGGCCAGGGCCTGGGTGATCACCGGCGACACCATCGGCTCGACAGCCACCGACAGGATCGGCTTGCCTGCGGTGTTCTTGATGTAGCGCGACACGCCGGTGATGGTGCCCCCCGTGCCCACGCCCGCCACCAGCACGTCCACGGCGCCATCGGTGTCGTTCCAGATTTCCGGGCCGGTGGTTTTTTCGTGGATGGCCGGGTTGGCCGGGTTTTCGAACTGGGCCGGCATAAAGTAGGTGGCCGGGTCACTGGCAACGATTTCGCCGGCCTTGTCGATGGCGCCCTTCATGCCCTTGGCCGGCTCGGTGAGGACCAATTCGGCGCCGAGGGCCTTGAGCACCTTGCGGCGTTCGATACTCATGGACGCCGGCATGGTCAGCAGCAACTTGTAGCCACGGGCGGCGGCGACAAAGGCCAGGCCGATACCGGTATTGCCGGAAGTCGGTTCCACGATGGTCATGCCCGGCTTGAGTTTGCCGGTGCTTTCGGCGTCCCAGATCATGTTTGCGCCAATGCGGCACTTCACCGAATAGCCCGGGTTACGCCCCTCGATCTTGGCCAGGATGGTCACGCCACGGGGTGCGATACGGTTGATCTGAACCAGGGGCGTGTTACCGATGGAGTGCGCGTTGTCTGCAAAAATGCGGCTCATGGCGGGTCCTATTAGGCGGTTTTCAGAAAGGCTCCAAGGGTATGCCTCGTGCTGCAAAGCGTCCAGTCGAAGGAACGTTGCGCCTGCCGCAGGGGTCCACCGCACCAGTATGGACAGAGGACTCTCCCCATGAAACGTCGCTACAGCTGGCCACTATGGACCATTGCCGGATTGCTGGTGGTCCTGGTCGCCGTGAGCATCGCGCTCCCTTACCTGGTGCGTAACTACCTGAATGACAAGCTCGCCGACATGGGCGATTACCGCGGCCAGGTGACCGACGTGGACCTCGCGCTATGGCGTGGCGCGTACCGGATCAACGGCCTGGAGATCGTCAAGGTCGACGGCAAGGTGCCCGTCCCGTTCGTCAAGGCGCCGCTGATCGACCTGGCGGTGAGCTGGCACTCTCTCTGGTACGACCACGCGGTGGTGGCCAAAGTGCTGTTTATCAAGCCCGAGGTTAACTTCGTCGACGGCGGTGCCAACAAGCAAGCCTCCCAGACCGGTAAGGGCACCGACTGGCGCGAGCAGTTGAGTAAGTTGGCCCCCATCACCCTCGATGAAGTGCGCATTGAAGACGGCAAGATCGCCTTCCACAACTTCAGCTCCAAGCCCGTGGTGAAGATCGACGCGACCGACGTCAACGCCAGCTTCTACAACCTGACCAATGTGGTGGACGTCAAAGGCCGGCGCGACGCGCGCTTCGACGGCAAGGCCCTGCTGCAAGGCCAGGCTCCGCTGGAAGCCACCGCCACCTTCGACCCGCTGAGCAATTTCGAGAATTTCGAGTTTCGCTTTCGCGCCAGGGACTTGCAGCTCAAGCGCATGAACGACTTCGCCGCGGCCTATGGCAAGTTCGACTTCAAGGCCGGCACCGGGGACGTAGTGATCGAAGCCCAGGCGGAAAAAGGTCAGTTGACCGGGTACATCAAGCCGCTGCTGCGCGACGTGGAAGTCTTCGACTGGCAGCAGGACGTGGAGAACAAGGACAAGAACATCTTTCGTTCGATCTGGGAGGCCGTGGTGGGCGCCAGCGAGACCGTATTGAAGAACCAGGCAAAGAACCAGTTCGCCACCCGCGTGGAGCTAAGTGGCAGCGTGCATCAGCAAAATGTCAGCGCGTTCTCCGCTTTTTTGGCGATTTTGCGTAATGGCTTTATCCAGGCGTTCAATGCGCGCTATGAGCAGCCAAAGCCTTCGGCGGATTGAGCCGTGACCGGTCATTCAGAGACTGAATAACCCGTCTGCGTTCACAGTCGCCGGGGCCGCGCGGTATAGTCCGGGCATTGATGAATTCGAGGAATGACCGATGAAGTTCGAAGGCACCCAGGCCTACGTTGCCACCGATGACCTGAAACTGGCCGTCAACGCTGCCATCACCCTGGAGCGTCCGCTGCTGGTCAAGGGTGAGCCCGGCACCGGCAAGACCATGCTCGCCGAACAACTGGCCGAGTCCTTCGGCGCCAAGCTGATTACCTGGCACATCAAGTCCACCACCAAGGCCCATCAGGGCCTGTACGAGTACGACGCGGTCAGCCGCCTGCGCGACTCGCAACTGGGGGTGGACAAGGTGCACGACGTGCGCAACTACCTGAAGAAGGGCAAGCTCTGGGAAGCGTTCGAGTCCGAGGAGCGTGTGATCCTGCTGATCGATGAAATCGACAAGGCCGACATCGAGTTCCCCAACGACCTGCTGCAGGAACTCGACAAGATGGAGTTCTACGTCTACGAAATCGACGAGACCATCAAGGCCCGGAAGCGCCCGATCATCATCATTACCTCCAACAACGAAAAAGAGCTGCCGGACGCGTTCCTGCGCCGCTGCTTCTTCCACTACATCGCCTTCCCCGACCGCACCACCCTGCAAAAAATCGTCGACGTGCACTACCCGGACATCAAGAAGGAGCTGGTCAGCGAGGCGCTGGACGTGTTTTTCGACGTGCGCAAAGTCCCCGGCCTGAAGAAAAAACCGTCCACCTCCGAGCTGGTCGACTGGCTCAAGTTGCTGATGGCCGACAATATCGGCGAAGCGGTGCTGCGCGAGCGCGACCCCACCAAGGCCATCCCGCCCCTGGCCGGTGCCTTGGTCAAGAACGAGCAAGACGTGCAGTTGCTCGAACGCCTGGCATTCATGAGCCGTCGCGGTAATCGATAATGTTGCTCAACCTGTTCAATGAAATGCGCGCAGCCAAGGTCCCGGTGTCGGTGCGCGAGCTGCTCGACCTGATCAACGCGCTGAAACAGCGCGTGACCTTTGCCGACATGGACGAGTTCTACTACTTGGCCCGGGCGATCCTGGTCAAGGACGAGCGGCATTTCGACAAGTTCGACCGCGCCTTCAGCGCCTACTTCAATGGCCTGGAAAAGCTCGACGATCACCTGCAGGCGCTGATCCCCGAAGACTGGCTGCGCAAGGAGTTCGAACGCTCGCTGAGCGACGAAGAGCGCGCACAGATCCAGTCCCTCGGCGGCCTGGACAAGCTGATCGAGGCATTCAAGAAACGCCTGGAAGAACAGAAGGAACGTCACGCCGGCGGCAACAAATGGATCGGCACCGGCGGTACCAGCCCGTTCGGCTCCGGCGGCTACAACCCCGAGGGCATTCGCGTCGGCGACGCCGGCAAACGCCAGGGCAAGGCCGTGAAGGTCTGGGACCAGCGCGAGTACAAGAACCTCGACGACCAGGTGGAACTGGGCACCCGCAACATCAAGATCGCCCTGCGCCGCCTGCGCAAGTTCGCCCGCCAGGGTGCGGCCGAAGAGCTGGACATCGACGGCACCATCGACCACACCGCCCGCGATGCCGGGCTGTTGAATATCCAGATGCGCCCGGAACGGCGCAACACCATCAAGCTGCTGTTGCTGTTCGATATCGGCGGCTCGATGGACGCCCACGTGAAGATCTGCGAAGAACTGTTCTCGGCCTGCAAGACCGAGTTCAAGCACCTGGAGTACTTCTACTTCCACAACTTCGTGTACGAATCGGTGTGGAAGAATAACCAGCGCCGCACCTCCGAGCGCACCTCCACCCAGGACCTGCTGCACAAGTACGGTGCCGATTACAAAGTGATCTTTATCGGCGATGCGTCGATGGCGCCGTATGAAATCACCCAGGCCGGCGGCAGCGTCGAGCATTGGAATGAAGAGCCGGGGTATGTGTGGATGCAGCGCTTCATGGCCAAGTACAAGAAACTGATCTGGATAAACCCGTATCCCAAGGATACCTGGGGTTATACCGCGTCGACGGGGATTGTGCGGGAGTTGGTGGAAGACCAGATGTACCCGCTGACGTTGCGCGGGTTGGAAGAAGGCATGCGCTTCCTGTCCAAGTGATGGCAGGCCTGTAGCCGAGGACATCGGCTACAGGCCCCTCACTCAGCAGTGCTCGCGGTCGATCCAGGCAAACTTGAGGAAGAGCGCGGCGAACCGCTTGACCAGTTCCGAATCCTGACGGTCGACCTTCCCATCATTGTTGACGTCCTGGTGGATCGAGACAGAGGCGCCACGACCATTACCGTCGCTGTACACCGCTGCCGAATAGACAATGGTTTCATCTCGCGGCACCCCCTCCCCTTGATGAAAGTGCAAGCGCACCGTGTCGGGAATCCCGTTGTTATCAAAGTCACCGGCAAATACCTTCAGGTACTTGTCGAAGGGTTCGTCGAGGCTGAACCATTCGAACGCCAGAAACAGCTGGGCAAACTCGATGGCCATCTCTCGGTCCACGGTGTCGACAATGCCGTCCTGATTGAGATCGTCCGCAATGATCCAGTCGAACTGGCCGTCGTCGGTGATATCGAAGGCCGTGGCCCGATGGACAAGCGCGGGGGTCCTGGAATCGTCATAGAACTCCAGGTACACCACATCGGGAACATCGTTATCGAGCACATCTTGGGCAAAAATCTTCAAATAGCGCATGGAAAAGCCTGGATAGTGGATGAACCCATTCAGGTTTTCATGACTGCGCTAAAGCCGCGAAGACGACAAACACTGGCACTCCCGTAGGAGCTTTCCTTACAGCGCAAACCGGCGCAGATACTCCACATGCTGCCGATGCGCCATTTCCTGCACCACCGGCACCAACCTCAGCTTTTCTCCCGGCAAACACTGCGCCAGCCGCGCCAGCGCCAACGGCGTCAAGGCGCCGAGGCGCGGATAGCCACCGATGGTCTGGCGATCATTGAGCAACACGATCGGCTGCCCATCCGGGGGCACCTGGATGCCACCCAACGGAATCCCTTCGGAAATCAGCGACGGTCCCTGGTACTGCAACGGCGTGCCCAGCAAGCGCATGCCCATGCGGTCGGCGCGACTGTCCAGGGCCCACTCGGTGTTAAAGGCATCGAACAGGCTCTGGCCGCTGAACAGGCCAATTTGGGCGCCGACGATCACCTCCAGCGGCGCCTTGGCGGGCAACGCCTGCTCGCTCAGCACTTTCATCCCACCGCCGGTACCGGAGTAGCCCAGTCGCCCGCCTTCGACCAAGGCCTTGCCGAAACCGTCCGGCCCGCCCAGCGCCTCACGTACCACCGTGGCGCAGCTGCCCAGCACATCCGGCGCATCAAACCCGCCAGGGGCCGCCAGGTAAGCCCGCGCGCCGCTGAACGGCTGGGTAAAGCGCAGGCGCTGGCCCTTTTGCAGGATAAAACTGCGCCCGGGACTGATCGCACGTTCATCGATATACGCCCCCAGATCCGCCCCGGCCAGCGCCAACAGGCAATAATCCTCGGCCTGCACGGTAAAGCCACCGAGGGTGATTTCCACCACCGGCGCGTCCAGCGCATTGCCCAGCAGCCAGTTGGCCCAGGACATCGACACCCAATCCAGCGCGCCGCCCTGGGTCACGCCCAGGTGGCGCACGCCAAAACGACCGGCGTCCTGCAGCAGGCACAGCGGCGTGCTGGCCTCGATGATCAAGCGGCTCATGCCTGCGCCTCCAACGGCGTGTCATCGCCACCCAGGTTTATAAATTCAGCGTGGCTGACCGACTCAAAGCGCACCGTGTCACCGGGCTGCATCAGGCTGTAGCCGTCGCGCTCTCGATCGAACAACTTGGCCGGCGTGCGGCCGATCAGATTCCAGCCACCGGGGGACACCACCGGATAGGCAGCGGTCTGTCGCTCGGCGATACCGACACTGCCGGCCGCCACGCGCTGGCGTGGGGTGCTCAGGCGCGGGGTGGCGAGGATTTCATCCACCAACCCCATAAAGGCAAAACCGGGGGCGAAGCCGAGGGCGAACACTTGGTACTCGTGGGCGCTGTGGCGGCGGATCACGTCGTCGACAGCCAGGCCACTGCGCCGGGCGAGCAATGTTAGTTCAGGGCCGACACTCAGGTCGTACCACACCGGCAGCACATGGCACTGGCCGCTGCCCTGGGCCTGGGGTCGCAGGCCGGTCAGGGCCTGGTCGATCAATTCCCGCGCCTGAGCCGGGCTCAACGCCGTGAGGTCGTAATGCACCATCAAGGTGGTGTAGGACGGCACCAGATCCACCAGGGCTGCGCCAAAGCCGCTGCGCAAGCGCTGGGTGGCAGAGAGCATCCACGGCATATTGGCTTCGGCGATCACCTCGAACAGACGCACCATCAGGCAGTCGATCGCCACCACTTCAATCCGTGGCTTCATGCTGGCTTCAATGCCTCGCGGATACGCTTTACGGCGGCGACCGAACTGACATTGTCGCCATGCACGCACAGGGTATTGGCGCGCAACAACAACGGGCTGCCATCGCTGGCGGTCAGGGGTTCGCCACGGGAAAGGGTCAAGGACTGCTGGACGATGACCTCTGGATCATGGTGCACGGCACCCGGCAACTGGCGCGAAACCAGGTGGCCGTTGGCGTCGTAGGCACGGTCGGCGAAAGCCTCGAACCACAGGATCACCCCGTATTCGTCGCCCAGTGCCTGGGCCGCGCTGTTGTCGCGGGTCGCCAGCAGCATCAGCGGCAGGTCGCCATACGCGGCCACGGCCTCGATCACCGCACGCAGTTGCGCCGGGTTGGCCATCATGTCGTTGTACAGCGCGCCATGGGGTTTGACGTAACTGACACGTCCGCCCTGGGCACGGCAGATGCCGTCGAGGGCGCCGATCTGGTAATGCAGCAGGTCCTGGATTTCCTGGGGGGTGTAGGCCATGGAGCGGCGGCCGAAGCCCTGCAGGTCCTGGTACGCCGGGTGTGCGCCCACCTGTACACCGTGCTTGAGGGCCAGGCTGACGGTCTTGCGCATGATGCTCGGATCGCCGGCATGAAAACCGCAGGCCACGTTGGCGCAATCGATGAACGGCATGACCTCGGCGTCCAGACCCATGGTCCAGTTGCCAAAGCTCTCGCCGATGTCGCAATTCAATAGCAGACGGCTCACGCTGGTTGCTCCTGTAGGCTTTGTTTTTTTGTAGTGTGGGATTTTTTACGCAGAACTCGCAACTTGTCCTGACACCCCAACGGCGCTTATCGTGGAATAGCCTGATTTTTGGCGTTTGCCCGGTGCGGCGTCCAACTAATAAAAACCGATCCATGCATAAGAAAAAGTTGATCCCATGAATTTGAAGTTCCTCGAAACCTTCGTCTGGGTGGCCAAGCTCAAGAGCTTCCGCCTGACTGCGGAGAAGCTGTTCACCACCCAGGCCTCGATTTCCAGCCGCATCGCCGTGCTGGAAAGCGAGCTGGGGGTAAAGCTGTTCCTGCGCGACTCCCGGGGCGTGAGCCTGACCCCGGAAGGCTTGAAGGTGCTCGATTATGCCGAGCAGATGATGGTGACCATGCAGGGCCTGAAACAGTCCCTGGAAACCACCAGCAGCAAGGTCGGGCGCATTCGCATCGGTGCGATGGACACGGTGATCCACACCTGGCTCAGCCCGTTGGTGGCGGAACTGATGGACCATTTCCCATTGGTGGAAATCGAATTGGTCGCCGATACCGCGCTTAACCTCAGCGATCAGCTGCAAAAAGGCTTTCTCGACCTGATCCTGCAAACCGACCTGCTGCGCCTGGAAACCGTGCGCAGCCTGGAGTTGGCCAGCCACCCCATGGCCTGGATCGTCGCCAGCCAGTCGATCTACAACCGCGACTACGCCTCCCTCGCCGAACTGGCCCAGGAGCGCATCATCACCTACTCGAAAAACTCCCACCCGCACCAGGACGTCATCAGCCTGATGCAGGCCAACGGCGTGGCCGCGCCACGGATGAACTGCGTGAACTCGGTGTCGGCGATTACCCGGTTGTTGCGCGATGGCTTCGGGATTGGTGCATTGCCGCCGGTGCTGGTCAGGGAAGAACTGGCGCGTGGCGAATTGGTGATGTTGCCGATGGCGCAGAAACTGCCGAACCTGCAGGTGGTGGTGTCGTGGCGCGTGGGGGTGGAATTGGTGGAGGAGATTGTCGGGCTGTGCCAGAAGGTCGTTACCCGCTATGCCGAGGAAGTCGGCGAAGAGCGGATGGTGCTGAACAACTGAATAAACCGGATACACATGTGGGAGGGGGCAAGTCGAGTCGTCGCACCGCCCCTCCCACATTAGACCGAGGCGTCGGTTAGAGACCTTTCAGGTCCCGTTCCTCAATCGGCCGGCTCTGGCGCAAGCGCTTGCCACCCAGCACCACCCAGTCGATCAGGCGGAACAGACACTCCAGGCCAAACGACAGCAGCATCGCCCCGCCCAGGCCCCAGCCCATGGCTTCGGGGGTCAGCAGGATCTGGTAGCTGTAGCCGTTCCAGGTCTCCAGGCGGATATCCGGGTCGGCGGCCACCGCCACTTGCAGTGCGCGGATGTACCACGGGCCTTGCATGGCCTGGAATTGCTTGTCCAACGCCACCTGGCGGTCAAGCATGGCGCCCAGGCTGTTGGCGTCGCTCTGGAACACCGGGTCGTCGCTGGCGCGGTAATGCGCCACCAAGGCCTTCAAGTCACCGTTGAAGAACTGCCGCGCGGTGGTTTCAAACCCGCTCAGGCCGGTCTGGGCCTCGATCAGGTGGGCTTCGACGCGCTTGGCGTAGTCGTTGATAAACCCCGGCACTTGCACGCCGACCAACAGGCCAATGGCAAACAGCACCAACCGCAGATAACTGAGCAACATGGTCGATATCCTTACTCGGTAACGCCCTGGCTGACGCATTCACCGCGTCGCCACAGGCTCCATTGGCCCGGTTCGTAGCGGGTCCAGTTTTCGTTGTCGGTCAACGGCTCGGTGGCGATCACCGTCACCACATCATTGGGGGTGGTTTCGGCCTGAAAATCGACGATCACGTCGACATCCTTGAGGCGCGCCGGGCCAAACGGCGCACGCCGGGTGATCTGCGCCAGTTTGGTCGAGCAATAGCAAAACAGCCAGTCACCGTCGCTGAGCAGGCAGTTGAACACACCTTTGCTGCGGTATTCGGCACAGGCGGCGATCAGGTCCGGCAGCATCTGTTCGATGTCCACCGGCTCGGGGAAGGCCTCGCGCACGCGGTTGAGCAAGTCGCAGAAGGCCGCTTCGCTGTCGGTGTCGCCGACTGGCCGATAGAACGTGGCGCGGGGATGGAAGTCCGCCAACTGGCCGTTGTGGGCGAAACACCAGTTGCGGCCCCACAGTTCGCGCACGAACGGGTGGGTGTTGGCCAGGCTCACCTTGCCGACGTTGGCCTGGCGGATATGGCCGATCACCACTTCACTCTTGATGGGGTAACGCTGCACCAGCAGGGCGACTTCCGACTCGCTGCTCGCGGCCGGGTCCTGGAACAGGCGCAGGCCACGGCCTTCGTAGAAAGCGATGCCCCAACCGTCGCGATGGGGGCCGGTACGCCCACCGCGCTGCATCAGCCCGGTAAAGCTGAACACGATATCGGTGGGGACGTTGGCACTCATGCCCAATAATTCACACATGCCAGGGCTCTCGCTGCAGGGCGGACAACGTTAAAGGCGCGGTTCGACCCGCATACCGCTCACCGGTGCAGGACGACGGAACGGCTCATCGTCTTCATCCACAGGCTCGGCGGCCAAGGCGGCGTCGGTGGCGGCCTTGCGCTCACGGCGGGCGTTGGCGGCGCGCTCGATGGGCCAGCGGATCAGCACAAACACGAGGTACACACCAAAGGCGATCATGGTGTACATGAACAAATCGGAAATCGCCCGCCAGGCGTTATTGCCGACCTTGAGCACCAGGTCCAGGGCCGTGATGGCCACGGCCGGCGCGAACTGAGTCTTGACCGGGTCGACGATGGTCGGGCTCAACAGCAGCACGGCCATCAGCAATTGCAGCGGTTCGCGCAGCCAGCGCCAGATCCAGCGGGTCATGCGCCACCACACCAACAGGCAGCCCAAGGCAGCGAAGGCGTAAAGGCCCCAAGCGGTCAGATAGTCGTTCTCGGTCATGGTGTCCATGGCAAGGTAGGCAAACAGGCGGCTATGATAACGGCTTTTGCGTGTCGCGGCTGCAATGCCTGCCACCTTCCGCCAGACAGAGAGTGCTCCATGCCTTCATCGACCGCCCCGATTGCCCGTAAAGCCCCAGGCCAGGACCCGTACGCCTGGCTGCAAGAGCGCGACAGCGTTGAGGTCCTTGATTACCTGAAGGCCGAAAATGCCTTCCAGGAAGCCCGGCTCGCCGACCAGCAGGCCCTGCGCGAAACCCTGTTCGAGGAGATCAAGGGCCGCATCCTCGAAACCGACCTGTCCCTGCCCTCCCCCTGGGGCCCGTACCTGTATTACACGCGCACCACCGCCGGTGACGAATACGCCCGCCACTACCGCTGCCGCCGCCCGGCCGACGACGGCAACCAGGTGGACGACAGCAGCGAAGAGCTGTTGCTGGACCCGAACGTGCTGGCCAACGGCGGCTTCTTTTCCCTCGGCGCATTCAGCATCAGCCCCGACCACCAGCGCCTGGCCTACAGCCTCGATACCAGTGGCGAAGAGATCTACACCCTGTTCGTGAAGGAATTGGCCACGGGCAAAGTCAGCGAACTGGAGTTCCAGGATTGCGACGGCAGCATGACCTGGGCCAATGACAGCCTGACCCTGTTCTTCGGCGAGCTGGACGACACCCACCGCCCGCACAAGCTGTATCGCTACCGCCTGGATGGCACGGCGGCGCAGGAAGTGTTCCATGAGCCCGACGGGCGTTTCTTCCTGCATTGCTACCGTTCCAGCTCCGAGCGCCAGTTGCTGCTCTCGCTCGGCAGCAAGACCACCAGCGAGGTCTGGGCGCTGGATGCCGACCAGCCGCACCTGGACTTCACCTGCCTGGCGCCACGGGTCGAGGACCATGAATACGATGTCGACCACGGCCAACTGAACGGCGCGTGGACCTGGTTTATCCGCAGCAACCGTGACGGCATCAACTACGCCCTGTTTGTGGCGACCGACATTGGCGACGTGCCGACCGAGGATGAGTGGCAGAACCTGATCCCCCACAGCGATGACGTGATGCTCGACGGTGTCAGCCTGAACACCGGCGCCATGACCCTGAGCCTGCGCATCGGCGGCCTGCCGGTGATCGAAGTGCACCCCCAGGGCTTACCGGCGTATCGCGTGGAGCTGCCCGACGCCGCCTACAGCCTCTACGTGCAAAACAGCCTGGAATTCGTCAGCGACAAGATCCGCCTGCGCTATGAAGCCCTGAACCGCCCGGCCCAGGTGCGCCAGCTGGAACTGGCCAGCGGCGCGCAGCAGGTGCTCAAGGAAACCCCGGTGCTCGGCGTGTTCAATGCCGATGACTACGTCAGCCAACGCCTGTGGGCCACCTCCGTCGATGGCACCCAGGTGCCGATCAGCCTGGTGGTCAAGCGCGACCAGCTCGGCAAGCCGACACCTTTGTACCTGTATGGCTACGGCGCCTATGGCTCAAGCCTCGACCCGTGGTTCTCCCATGCACGCCTGAGCCTGCTGGACCGTGGCGTGGCCTTCGCCATTGCGCATGTGCGCGGCGGTGGCGAACTGGGTGAAGCCTGGTATCGCAATGGCAAGCAGGAACACAAGCAGAACACCTTCAGCGACTTTATCGCGTGTGCCGAACACCTGATCGCCGAGGGACTGACCACCTCCAGGCAACTGGTCATCAGCGGCGGCAGTGCCGGCGGCCTGTTGATCGGCGCGGTACTCAACCAGCGTCCGGAGTTGTTCCAGGCGGCGATTGCAGAAGTGCCGTTTGTCGACGTACTCAACACCATGCTCGACCCGGAATTGCCGCTGACCATCACCGAGTACGACGAGTGGGGCAACCCCGAAGAGCCTGCGGTGTATGAACGCATCAAGGCCTACGCGCCGTACGAAAACGTCAGCGCCCAGGCCTACCCGGCCACGCTGGTGATCGCCGGCTACAACGACAGCCGCGTGCAGTACTGGGAAGCGGCCAAGTGGGTGGCCAAGTTGCGCGCGACCAAGACGGACGACAACCTGCTGTTGCTCAAGACCGAACTGGGTGCCGGCCATGGCGGGATGAGCGGTCGCTACCAGGGATTACGTGACGTAGCACTCGAATATGCGTTTGTGTTCAAGGCGCTGGGGCTGGTTTAAGGAACTTAGCGGGGCGGTCCTGTCTGAACATTCAGACCGCCTCCTGATTGATGGACCAAGATTGCAGCCATGGCACTCCCGACTTTAATGAATACCGAAATCCGCGACATGCTCATGGACTGCGGCCTGTTCGACCCGTTGTTGCCGGAAGACTTCTACGTCGCCGCCGGCTACTTCAATATCAGCAGCATTGCCGAGGGCGAGGTGATTTTCCTCGAGGGCGATGCCGGCACCTTCATGTGCATCATCCACAGCGGCCAGGTGGCGGTGCAGAAAACCAACCACACCGGCCAGCGCCTGACCATTGCCACCCTGCGCAGCGGCCGGGCCTTTGGGGAGATGGCCGTGCTTGACGGCGAGCGGCGCTCCGCCAGTTGCGTGGCCGCCAGCGACTGCGTGTTGTTGAACCTGGGCAAGGACGCCCTGGAAAAGATGCTCAATGAAACGCCGCGTGTGGCGGCGAAGATCATCCGCGCAATCGCCATCGCATTGTCAAAGCGCCTGCGCATGGCCGATGGGCAATTACTCTCCCAACAGTTTTAACCGCCGGGCGTCTTCGGCTTGCTGTCGTTCTGCTGCAGGCCGGGCACCGTCTGATCCTTCGGCGGTGTTGGCAATACGATGGGCACCAACGGCGGTGAGCCGTTCGTCTTCGGCACGGCCGGCGGGGTGATCTGCGGATACAGCGTCGGCGTTGGCGTGCCCGGTGCGCCGGGGCTAGGTGCCGGCGCCACCGGTACGGTTTGCAACTCCTGAGCCTGCGCCGCACCCAATGCGAGCGCGCTCAACACAATGACCGTTAGAATGCTGCACTTCATCGATGGCTCCATGGCCTGACCGGAATGTCGTAAGGCTACTCCCAACCGCGCAAGAATGCCCTTCCCAATGAGATTTCCATGAAACGTTTCGTTCTGCTGGACACCACCCCGATCCCCGACAACGGCGGTGCCTTGTGCCTGTTCGAATACGGTGAAGACTTTGTCATCAAGATCCAGGGCGGTGACGGCGGCCAGTTGATGAACACGCGCATGCACGGTTCCGAAGACGCGCTGGCGGAAATTCCTTGCCGCAAGGTCGCGGGGCGCCCGGGCTCACGGGTATTGATCGGCGGGTTGGGCATGGGCTTCACCCTGGCCTCGGCGCTCAAGCACCTGGGCAAGAGCGCCGAAGTGGTGGTGGCGGAACTGGTGCCCGGCGTCGTGGAGTGGAACCGGGGGCCCCTGGGGGAAAAGTCCGGTCGCCCACTGCTGGACCCACGCACGGTGATCCGCATGGAAGACGTGGCCAAGGTGCTGCAGGCCGAGCCCCAGGGCTTTGACGCGATCATGCTCGACGTCGACAACGGCCCCGAAGGCCTGACGCAAAAGGCCAACAGCTGGCTCTATTCCGCCGGTGGCCTGGCTGCCTGCGCCAAGGCCCTGCGGCCCAAGGGCGTGCTGGCGGTGTGGTCCGCCAGCGCCGACAAACTGTTCAGCGACAAACTGCGCAAGGCCGGTTTCAAGGCCGAGGAAGTGCAGGTGTTTGCCCATGGCAACAAGGGCACCCGGCACACCATCTGGATTGCGGAGAAGCTCAAGGGCTGAGCACGCTTCCCAAGACGCCCTCCTCCCACATGTTGATCCCTGTCAGTCGTGGGATTTGCGGTAGTCGATCACGTACGGCACTTTTTTGTCGAAGGTCTTCTCCAGCTCATCGCGGTCCAGCCGGGTCATGCCGCCCAGTTGATGGGCGGTGAAACCGCTGTCACCCACCTGTGAGCCCGGCGCCAGGCTGACCATGCGCTTGGCGACCGCTTCGATAGCGTCCTTGTAGCCGCCTTTCTTGTTCAGGTTGTACTGGCCCAGATCAATCTGCGTGCGCAGCCAGTTACCCCAATAGAACTCCAGGAACTCCGGTGCGATCTCGCCGCCATCCGGCTTGCCATAGGCGGCCTTGCGGGTGAAATACACCAGGCTGCGGAAGGTGTCGTCCTGCAGGTTCTTGAAGCCCAGGTGCGCCGGCAGTTGTTCCGGCGGCAGGGCCTGGCCCTGGTTGTCCTTGAGCCAGACCTTGCGGGCCGCTTCCATGCGCTGCCAGAAGCTCGCCATGTTCGGGCTGTTGCTGAAGTCGTCGGTGACCTTGACCCACATCTTCAAGCGCGGGCCGCCACCGGGCACTTCCCACAAGGTGGTGAAACTGTGGTGACCGTCCGTCAGGTACAGCTGGCCGGCAGGGCCGACCACCACGGTTTTCATGTCCTCGGGATGGGTGCCCACCGGGTCCTTGCAGGTGAAGCTGTCGGGCTGGTGCAGGTCAGCCTTGTCGGGCACCTTGCCGGCCTCACCCTGGCCGTTGGTTTCGCAGTATTCATCGAAGACCTTGGCGGGTTTATCGGCGAACAGGCCCAGGCTGTAGTAGATCTGGTCGAAGCCCACCACCGCCTGGGTCGGATGCAACTGTTCAAGGGCAACCTCGATCACCTGCCCGGGCTGGGGCGTCGAGAACGCCTGGGCCTGAAGGGTAACGACACACAGCAGCAGTGCAACAGTCCATGAAAGCAGACGCATGTTTTTCAGATCCTTATGAGTAAAGTAAATCGATCCCAGCGGTCATTTGCGACGCAAGCGGCTAGAATCAACGCTATCCGTGACCACCAAACAGCCAGGAGCCATGATGAGCTCGACCAACCCGCCCTCCCACACCGCCAAGCTGGACCGCATCCTTGCCGATGCCCAGCGCGACCGGGAAATGGGCTACCGCGACAAAGCCCTGAAGATGTACCCCCACGTGTGCGGCCGCTGCGCCCGTGAGTTCGCCGGCAAGCGCTTGAGCGAACTCACCGTACACCACCGTAACCACAATCATGATGACAATCCCCAGGATGGCTCGAACTGGGAGTTGCTGTGCCTGTACTGCCACGACAACGAACACTCGCGCTACACCGACCAGCAGTACTTCGGCGAAGGCTCCACCAGCAGCCCGACGATCGCCAAGGCCACGCATAACCCGTTTGCGGCGTTGGCGGGGTTGATGAAGAAAGACGACTGAAGAGTGTCGTCGCCTGTCCTGGCCTCATCGGGAGCAAGCCCCCTCCCACATTTTGAATTGTGAACACTTTCAAATGTGGGAGGGGGCTTGCTCCCGATAGCGTTAGCCCAAGCAATACACCACCTTCAGGCCGTATAATCGCCGCTTTTCTTCAAGGCACCCTTCCCCGTGGGCAATAAACGCTACAGCTGCATCGGTCTGTATAATCCCAAATCCCCCGAAAACGTTGGCTCGGTCATGCGCGCCGCCGGCTGCTACGGCGTGGCCTCGGTGTTCTACACCGGCGTGCGCTACGAGCGCGCCCGGGACTTCATCACAGACACCAAGAAGGTCCACCACGACATTCCGCTGATCGGCATCGATGACCTGAAGAAGATCCTGCCCCTGGGCTGCATCCCGGTCGCCGTGGAGCTGGTGGACGGTGCCCGCCCGCTGCCCGAATACACTCACCCCGACCGCGCGCTGTATATCTTCGGCCCTGAAGACGGGTCGCTGGATAAAGACATCCGCGACTGGTGCGAAGACGTCGTGTACATCCCCACCACCGGCTGCATGAACCTGGCCGCCACCGTCAACGTGGTGCTCTACGACCGCATGGCCAAGGGCAACAACACCCGCTCGGGCCCCAAGTACTGATCTTTTGGGAACATCCGGCGCCTGCGCGCAGTCAGCTGCATACACTTGACCTTGTTGGAGACAGATCATGAGCGACAGCACAACCTTGCGACCTATCATCGAACACACCCCCTTCCAGAATCAGCCCACCCAGAACGTGCACGGCTGGGAGCGCATCGGCTCAGTGGCCGGTGGCGTGATGATGGTGGGCAAAGGCCTGCGCCGTGGCGGGATTTTCGGCCTGATTCAGGTGGCGATCGGCGGCGTGGCCCTGGCGCGCGGCTTTACCGGGCACAGCGCGCTTAAAGACAAGCTGGAACAGGGCCGCCAGGAAATGAACAGCGTGCGCACGAAGATCGAACGTGCCGGTGCAGAGCTGAAAAACCTGAAGACCAAGGCGGAAGTGGCGGCTGAGAAGGCGGTTAAAACCACTGGTTAGATTCAAGTGTGGGAGGGGCTTGCCCTCTCCCACTTTTTTGTATGGCGAAGACTCAGCGTAACAACTTGCTGTCGAGCACCACCGACGACTCGCCGATGATGCTCTCCGCCAACTGCACGAACTCCGCAGTGGTGATGCTGTTGGCGCGCATCACCGCCTGCGCGAGGTCATCCAGGGAGCGCTTGTTGTGAGTCTTTACGCGGATCTCGCGATCCAGCTCCTGCAACACCACCACCGCCCGTGACACCGTCGCACCGCTGACGTGGTCGCCGCGCAGGCTGGTCACGTCCTTGCCATCCCTGGCCAAGCGCGCCTGTATCGCCTGATAGCGCTCATCGGTCACCCCACCGGCACGGCGCACCAGCTCAATGGCGTAGTACTCCGCCAGCCCCTCGCTGATCCAGTCACTGGTGTCGTGGTCGTTGAAGCGGCCAATCGCCTGCACCACTTCACGGATCAACGGGCTGCTGCCGTTCTCGCTGACCAGCGGCGTGCGGCTGTTGAGGTAGATCGAGTCGCGCGCCGAGACCGCACCACGGCGCATCGGATCGCTGGCGCCCACCACCAGCAGCTTGGCCGGATGACGTGGGAACGCCGCTTCCACCTGCGGCCAGACAAAGGTCAGCAGTGTCAGCACATCCATCCGCCGCATGGCTTGCCCCTTGGGCGAGGCGATGGTCACTTCGGTCTCGCCCAGGCGCACGCGGCGGCTGCCCAGGGTGCCGGCGAGCATCCAGCCGGTGGGCCGGTCAAACAGGCGCGAGACGTTGTCGATGCGGAACTTGTTCTTGCCGATGCGCGGCCAGGCGGTTTCGATGCTTTTCCAGCCGGCCGGCAGTTCGAACACCAGGCGCGAGACCAGTTCGACACCATCCTGCTGGTCGAGGCGTGCGGGCGGCACCAGGTCTTCGCCGCGAAACAGCGCCCAGCTCGGGGTCATCCGCGCTTCATAAATACCCGGTTTGCGCGCGTGGCTCAGGCGCACCCGATAGGTCAGGCTGGCCTTGTTGGCGCTGGGTTGCCACAGGCCACGGTGGTCATTGACGCTCCACTGGCCATCGGCCTTGAAGTCGCTGTAGTCGCCGGTGCGGCCCAGGTCGAAGTTCAGGCTGCGCACCGCCGAACCCTGGGACAGGCTCACCCGCACCTCGGCCTGCTCGCTCTGGGGCAGCAGCTTGACGTGATAATCCAGGTCGACTTTCTTCGCGCACCACGCAGGCATGCTCAACGCCAGCAACACCAGGCTTGCCGCCAGCTTGGTTCCCGCCCTCATACACACTCCTTGCTCAGCCCGCGCGGAAGATCAGGTAATCCTCCCAGTCGTCCTCGGGCACGCTGCCTTCGCTGAGCATGCGCCCGGACTGGGAAATGCGTTCGTGGTGCACGGCATCGCGGTCGCCGCAGACCAGGTGGTGCCACAACGGCAGGTCCTTGCGCTCGCTGACCAGGCGGTAGCCGCAGGTGGGCGGCAGCCATTTGAACTGGTCGGCCTGGCCCGGGGTGAGCTGGATGCAGTCGGGTACCGAGGCGCGGCGGTTGGGGTAGTCGGTGCACTGGCAGGTTTTCAGGTCCAGCAGCTTGCAGGCGATGCGCGTGTAATAGACGCTGTTGTCGTCTTCATCCTCAAGCTTTTGCAGGCAGCACAGGCCACAGCCGTCGCACAACGACTCCCACTCCTCCTGGTCGAGGTGTTCAAGGGTTTTGCGTATCCAGAAAGGTTCGACTTTGGCGGCCATGGCTCTACATCGGTATCGGTAGGTGAAAAGGCCGCCAGTCTAGTGCCCAAGGCCCCTGGGGCCAAGCGCTTACGACTGTCGGTATGACAAGACTTGTCAGTCTAGCGGGGGCGCAGTAGCTTTGAGCGCCGAATTGACGATCAGGAGCTGCCCATGACACGCGTTGCCGATTACCCGATCCATACCCAGTTCACCGAACGCTGGTCGCCCCGTGCCTTTACCGGCGAGAGCATCCCGCAGGAAACCCTGCTGAGCTTCTTCGAAGCCGCACGCTGGGCACCGTCGGCCTACAACTCGCAGCCTTGGCGTTTTCTCTACGCACGCCGTGATACGCCGGACTGGGAGCGCTTCCTGGGCCTGCTGAATGAATTCAACCGTGGTTGGGCACAGCATGCGTCGGCCCTGGTGATCATTGCCTCGAAAACCGACTTCATCGCCCCCGGCGCCACGGAAGAAACCCCGGCACTGTGGCACACCTTCGACACCGGCTCGGCCTGGGGCCACCTGGCGCTGCAAGCCAGCCTCAGCGGCTGGCACACCCACGGCATGGCCGGCTTCGATCAGGAGCTGACCCGCAAGGAGCTGAAGATTCCACAGGGTTATGCGCTGCATGCCGCCGTTGCGGTGGGCAAGCTGGGCGACAAATCGACCTTGCCGGAGTACCTGCAAGGCCGTGAAGCGCCAAGCCCGCGCAAGCCGCTGAGCGAGCTGGTGTCAGAAGGTGATTTCAGCCTCTGAAACTGACGCAATCTCAAAATGTGGGAGGGGGCTTGCACCCTCCCACATTTTCTCCCAGCGCCGCCTCAGTAACCGCGCTCGAAATCCACTTCCCCACGCAAGGCTTGCTTGGCCTGGTACGCGCGCAGGTTTTCCAGGAACAACTCCACCATCATCGGCGGCGAGGTCGGCGCGGAGCTGTGCCCGGTCAACAGCAGGCCCCAGGCGGTCCAGAACGGGTGGCGCTGCGGCAACGGTTCCTGGCGGCACACGTCGATTACCGCGCCGGCCAGGTGCCCTTCCTTCAGGGCTTCGACCAGATCGGCATCCACCACCGCCACACCGCGCCCGACGTTGATGAACAAACCGGTCGGCTTGAATTGCTTGAACAGCGCGGCGTCGTACAGGTCATGGGTGTTCGGTGTATTGGGCAGCAGGTTGATCACGTAGTCCACCTCCCCCACCAACCGACCCAGTTGGTCGAGCCCGGCCACTTCGATAAACGGCGCTTGTTCCCGCGCAGTGCTGGCGATGCCGTACAGCTTGACGCCGAACGGCACGAGAAACTCGGCGACACGCTGGCCGATGTCGCCGGTACCCACGATCAACGCCTTGCGCCCCGCCAGGCTCTGGCCGGTGCGGCTGTCCCACTTGCGCTCGACCTGGCTGACCAGTCGCGCCAGTACTTCGCGCTCGTGACCCAGCATGTAGGTGAGGACAAATTCGGCCATGACCTGGCCAAAAATACCGACGGCGCGGGTCAGGCGATAGTCGCGGGGCAAGCCTTCGGCCAGCAGCGGCGTAATGCCGGCCCAGGTCGATTGCAGCCACTGCGGCTGGTGTCCCTGGCGCAACAGCGTCGCCAACAGGTCCGGCTGGCCCAGCCATACCGGGCAATCGGCGGCCAGGCGCGACAGCTCGGCCGAGTCGCCGCTGGTGAGCACCTCCAGGTCCGGCGCCGCGTCATGGAGCAATTGGGCGTAGAGCGGGTGATCCTGTTCAGCAATCAGAACACGCATGGTTCAAACCTTTCAAAAACAGTGCAGACGGCCGCCCGCTTCCCTACGGCCACCGCCCACTAATACGATTCCATTGAAACCTGTGCCCCGGGCTGGGCACTGCCCGATCACATCGGGTCGTTGCGACGCAGCAGCTCTTCGGGCAGGTGCTCGATGTACTCGTCCTCGGCCGGCGGCATTTGCAGGTGATAGCACTGCTTGTCGAGATTTTCCAGCACCACGATGATGTCTTCGCGGGACAACTTGCGCTCCGGCGTCAGCACCATGTCGAAGGCGTGGTGCGGTTTGCCGAACGCCGCCATCAAGGGCTCCGGCACGCGCTCCAGGGCGTCGCTTTTGAGCACGTAGAGGTACATGCCGTCTTTTTTCAGGCTGCGATAGATGGAGCAAATACGTTTCAAGGCTGTTCTCCGGCAGGGGCCAGGCTGTCGAGCAGCGCCTGGCCCATCAACTCGCGGCGCCAGCCACGCAGCGAGTCTGGCAATTGGTAAGGCCCATCGGGGTAGCCACTTTTAACCAGGGCTTCGAGGGTTTTCTTGCGCAGCATCAGTTCCGGCGCCATCTCCAGGCGCTCGGCGAATGTCTGGCCGAGGGCGCGCAGTTGCTTGATCAGCGTGGCGGCGTCCACCGGCAGCGGTTCGGCCACGGCCGGCGGCCATTGGTCCATGGGCACGCTGCCGGCACGCTTGATCAGGTCCAGCAGGAACTGGCCATCCTGGCGCACGGTACGCGGGTGCATGTCTTCGATCTTGCCCAGGGCGGCGAGGTTGTCCGGCTGGGATTTGGCCAGGGGCCACAGCGAGTGTTCGCGAATGATGCGGTTGCGCGGCAGGTCACGGGCGCGGGCTTGCTGCTCGCGCCAGGCGCAGAGTTCACGCAATACGGCGAGCTGGGCACGGGACAGTTTCCACGCCAGCTTGGCGTCACGGTAGACCTCGTACGGGTCGACTTCGCGGCGCAGGTTGGCAACCAGTTCGGCGCCGTCTTCCAGGACCCAGGCGTATTTATCATCCGACAAGCGCGGGCGCAGGCGAGTGTAGACCTCGGCCAGGTGCACGGCGTCTTCGGCGGCGTAGCTCACCTGGGTCTCGGACAATGGCCGCTGCAGCCAGTCCGAGCGGGTCTCGCCCTTGGGCAACTCGATATCGAGCACGGCTTGCACCAGGCGCGAGTAGCCCATGGAGAAGCCGAGGTTCAGGTAGGCGGCGGCCAATTGGGTGTCGAACAACGGCACCGGCAGGCTGCCGGTCAGGCGCAGCAACACCTCAAGGTCTTCGCTGCAGGCGTGCACCACCTTGATCACCGCCGGGTTCTCCAGCAACGCGGCCAGGGGTTGCCAGTTGTCGATGGTCAGGGGATCGATCAGGTAAGCGCGTACGCCATCACCGATCTGGATCAGCCCGGCAATGGGATAAAAGGTGTCGACCCGCATGAATTCGGTGTCGAGGGCGACGAATGGCAACTGCTGCCATTCGGCGCAATGCTGGCCGAGGCTATCGTTGTCGCAGATCCAGTGAATATCGATGGCCACACGGCTCTCCCTTGAAGAATGGCGCGCAGTATATATCGCGAACGGGGCTAGCGAGCATCCGCAGTGCACAGGCAACCATGAAAACTCAGACAGGAGATGAAGAATAGTCCGACAAGAGGGAGTTATCCTTTCTTACGAAGAACGTAGGCCCGCCACAGGCTGGAGCCGGGCATGAATTCCTGCTGACTCAAGACCTTGAACCCGGCCTGGCGAAATTCCTCTTCCACAGCGGTACGCGAGGGTACCGACACAATCACCGTGTCGCGGCTGACCCGGTGAAACTCGCGCAGCAACGCCATGCGCCCTTCGCTGCTGGGCACATGACGAAACAACTCCAGGCAGAAAATGCAATCCACCGCATTCGCCGACAAACCGATGGAAAACGCCGAGCCCTGGAAGGTCTTGACGCGCTTGAGCAATGACGGCGGATGGTGGCTACGGGCGTGGTCGAGCATGTCCTGGGAATTGTCCGAGGCCAGGATCACCCGGTTGACGTGCTCGGCCAACACCGGCCAGAAGCGCCCCGAGCCGCAGGCCAGGTCCAGGATCAGCCCCGGCTCGCCAGCGACCTTGAGCGCCTGGCGCACCAACCACTCGTCGCGCCATGACGCCAGGCGCTGGCGCAGACCGGGCGGGCGCGTGTCACCGCAGACCCTGGCGTGCTCAAGGCCACAGCGTTCGGCGTATTCGATCTCGATGGAAGAAGGAGGTTGTGGCGACATCGCAGGCTCATGTGACTGAAACGGTAGTGAACGACCTTGATTCGCAGCTTAACCCTTGCAACGTGAAAAAAAGGTCGAAGCCCTCACCACCGTAAAAACCATCACGCCTGATGCAGATACCAACGCCAGTCCTGCTCGCCCACCTCGCCCATGAACTGGCGGTATTCAGCATGTTTCACCGCCAGGTACACGCCCAGGAACTCGCTGCCGAACGCCTTTCGCGCCCAATCGGAACCTTCCAACGCGCGCAGGGTGGTGAGCCAATCGGTGGGCAGCAACGCCTTGGCCTGGGCGTAGCCGTTGCCTTCCACCGGGGCGCCGGGGTCCCGTTGTTCGCGAATGCCACGGTGGATGCCCGCCAGGATCGCGGCCGCCGCCAGGTAAGGGTTGGCATCGGCGCCGCAAATGCGGTGTTCGATATGCCGGGAATGGGCCGGACCACCCGGCACCCGCAGGCTGACGGTGCGGTTGTCCACGCCCCAGGTGGCGGCCAGCGGCGCATAGCTGTTGGTTTGGAAACGGCGATACGAGTTGGCGTTGGGGCAGAACATCAGCAGTGAATCGAGCAGGGTGCCGAGCATGCCCCCCACGGCGTGGCGCAGCAGTGGCGTGCCGTCGGCGGCTTCACTGGCGAACAGGTTATTGCCCTCCGCGTCGGCCAGGCTGACGTGCATATGCATGCCGGTGCCCGCCAGGTCATCGAACGGCTTGGCCATGAAGCACGCAGCCATGCCGTGCTTGTGCGCCACGCCCTTGACCAGGCGCTTGTAGCGCACCGCTTCGTCCATGGCTTGCAGGGCGTCGGCGCGGTGTTCCAGGGTGATTTCCACCTGGCCCGGGGCGTATTCGGAGATCGCCGTGCGCGCCGGAATGCCTTGCAGTTTGCAGGCGCTGTAAAGGTCGGCGAGGAACGGTTCGATCTGCTCCAGCTCACGCAGGCCGTAGACCTGGGTCACGCGTGGGCGCCCGCCGTCCACGTCCCGCGCCGGTTGCGGGCGGCCATTGCTGTCGCGCTTCTGGTCGAGCAAGTAGAACTCCAGCTCCGCCGCCATCACCGGGTAATAACCGTCGGCGTTCAGGCCTTCGATTACCTTGGCCAGCAAATGCCGGGGGTCGGCCACGGTGGCGGGCAGGCCTTCGGTGGGGTGCATGCTGACCTGCACCGCAGCGGTCGGGATCAGCCGCCATGGCATGCGCTGCAAACTGCCGCTGATCGGGTAGGCGCGGCAGTCGATATCGCCCACCTCCCACACCAGCCCGGAATTCTCCACATCGTCGCCATTGATGGTCAGGCCGAGGATGGTGCTGGGCAGCGGACGGCCGCTTTCATACACCGCCAGCAATTCGTCGCGGTGCAGCAACTTGCCGCGCGGCACGCCGTTGTTGTCGAGGATAAACAGCTCGAACATCTCGATATCCGGATGCTGTTCAAGGAAGGCGTGGGCTTCGTGCAGGCTGGCAAAAATACTCATGGGGGTTTCTCTTACGTTTGTTTCAGGCAGGCGCGCACAAGGGTGCGTCATCCGTGGGGTAAATCAGCGTAGGAGAAGGGAGTCTGGCGGGCGCGCGTGGCGGCAGTGGAACAGGGCCCAGAAGGCGAGCTCGGAGGGCAGTGTCGCAGGGTGAGTGTCGGAAGAGCCGCCCATGGGTGGATCACAATGATAGAGATGCCCCCAGCGTCACACGCCCGCATAGGTGTTTAAATTCAGGGTTGATGGAGTTTGGTTGCGACTTGGCTAAACATTCAACGCCTCTTGCTACCTGGCCTTGCTGCTGGAAATAATGACCGCCCCCGAGCATGCCCCAAGGACCCGACCGCATGAAAACAACGATAACCCTGTGCGTACTGGCAAGCCTGGCCACCTCCGCCCTGGCCGACACCGCCCCCTCGCGCCTTGACCAGGTGCTTGAGCGCGGCACCCTCATCGTCTGCACCACCGGCGACTACAAGCCCTACACCTCGTTGCGCGCCGATGGCGGCTATGAAGGCATCGACATTGCCATGGCCGAGTCCCTGGCCAAGAGCCTCAATGCCAGGATCCAGTGGGTGCCCACCACCTGGAAAACCCTGATGCCGGACTTCCTCGCCCAGCGCTGCGACATCGCCGTGGGCGGGATTTCGGTGTCCCTGGAACGCCAGAAAAAAGCCTTCTTCAGCCAGTCCCTCGGGGTCGACGGCAAGATCCCGCTGGTGCGTTGCGCCGACGTCAAGCGCTACCAGACCGTGGAGCAGATCAACCAGCCCCAGGTGCGCGTGATCGAACCGGCGGGCGGCACCAACGAAGTCTTCGCTCGCGCCCACCTGGGCCAGGCGCAAATCCGCCTGCACGACAACGTGACCATCTTCGACGAACTGCTGGCCGGCAAGGCCGACGTGATGATCACCGACGCCAGCGAAGCGCGTTACCAGCAGAAGCAAAAGCCCGGGTTGTGCGCGGTCAACCCGGAGCGGCAGATGCAGTACAGCGAAAAAGCCTTCCTGCTGCCCCGTGATGATGTGGCGTGGAAGAGCTATGTCGACCAGTGGTTGCACCTGAGCGTGGCCACCGGCGTCTACGACGGCATCGTCAGCCAATGGTTGGCGGCGCCCTGAGCCAGAGCCGTCTACGCTGTGCTCACATCAATAAGAACGAGGGACGGGACATGAAGGGACTGCTCCGCATCACCTGGCTGCTGCTGTTGTGTTTCAGCCAGGTACACGCCGCGACCACTCAGGACGAGGACGCCCAGGCTGCCAAGGCCCTGCTGGAAAAAGCCCTGGCCTACTACCAGAGCAACGGCGACAAGGCGCTCGCCGTGTTCAGCCGCCAAGGCGAGTTTGTCGACCATGACCGCTACGTATTCGTGGTCGACACCCAGGGCGTGCTGCTGGCCAGCGGCGGGCCCTCCTCCGCCTTGATCGGCCGGGATGTGTCCGAGGTACTCGGGCCAGAGTTGCGCCAGTCATTCAAGGACGCGCTCAAGGTGCCGGAAGGCCAGGGTATCCAACAGGCCGACTACCGCTGGCAGAACTGGAACGACGGCAAGGTCGAGCACAAGCATGTGTTTTACCAGCGCGTCGGCGAGCGCATCCTGGCCGTGGGTTATTACCTGCCCCGCGCCACCCCGGAACAGGCCCGGGCCCTGCGCAACAAGGCGGTGAACGCATTGCTGAAGGATGAAGCCGGCACACTCAAGGCCATCAACTCATTGCAGGGCGGTTTCCTGCAGGATGACCTCTATGTGTTTGTCGTGGACTTGAACACCCAGCGCTACGTGGCCCATGGCACCAACCTGCGCCTGATCAACACCGACTTCAGCAAGATCAAGGACCCCGACGGCAAGCCGGTGGGCGAGCCGATCCTCAAGCTGATGGCCGAGCAGGACCAGGGGGAATACAAGTACCGTTGGAAAAACCCGGTGACGGATAAGGTCGAGAACAAGCATGCGTATGTGCGCAAGGCCGGGCATTTCATGGTTGCGGTGGGTTACTACAGCCCCTGATCTGAACTGGAATGCATTCAAATGTGGGAGGGGGTAAGCCCCTCTCACATCAAATCTCTATTGTGTCAGTCAGCGGGTTTTGTCTTCCCGCCCGCGCAGCATGCGATTGGGCATCGCGATCGCCGCCGCCAGCCCCAGCAGCGATACCCCCGCACTCACCAGCAGCAAATGCCTGAACGTCACCCCCAGCTCCCCGCGCAGGGCATCCTGCGCCGGGCCTGGCGCGGCGTTCAGGCCATCGAGCAGCACATTGCCGGAACCGCCTTCGACCACCAGCGCACCGCTGGCCAGGTGGGCGAAGCTGGAGTCCTGCAACAACGCCAGCAGCAACGCCGACATGCACGCCACCCCCACCGCGCCGCCCAGGGAGCGGAACAGGTTGGTGGTGCTGGTAGCAACGCCGATGTCCCGTTGCTGCACCGAGTTCTGCGCCCCCACGAGGGAGGTGGGGAACTGCATGCCGGCGGCGATCCCGCACAGCAACATGAACACGCCGGTCAGCAGCATATCCTGGGGCGCACTGTAGGCCATGCCCAGGATCGCCAGCGGGCTCAACAGCGCGCCGCTGAGGATCATCGGTTTGTAACGCCCGGTCACCGAGGTCATGCGCCCGGCGCAATAGGCGCCGATGGGCAGGCCCATCGCCAGGGGCAGCAAATGCAAGGCGGCGCTGTCGGCACCGCCGCCGGTCACTGTCTGAAAGCGCAAGGGCATCAGCACCGTCAGGGAAATCGCCTGGAAGCTGGTGAAGAAAATCGTGCACCAGCACAGCACCGCACTGCGGTTGGCAAACAGGTGCATCGGCAGCAAGGGCTCGCGGGCGCGGCGCTCGTGCCAGACGAACAGGGTCAATGCCACCAGGGCACAGGCCAGCAGCCCCAGCACCTGGCTGTCACGCCAATGATGGCCCTGGCCGATTTCGGTGATGCCCAACAGCAAGGCGGTGAGGCCGATGATCATCAGTACCGTGCCGAGGTAATCGATGATCGGCTTGCGTTGCGGTGCCGGCAGCCCCACCAGGGTGCGATGGGCCACGTACCAGGCACCGGCGCCCAACGGCAGGTTGATCAGGAACACCCAACGCCAGGATAAATACTCGGTCATGTAGCCGCCCAACACCGGCCCGGCCACGCTGGCCACCGCGTACATACTGCTGAAATAGCCCTGATAGCGCCCGCGCTCACGGGGCGGGATGATGTCGCCGATGATCGCCTGGCTCACCGAGATCATCCCGCCGGCGCCGATGCCCTGCAGCACCCGCGCCAGCACCAGTTGCTCCATGCTCTGGGCCATGCCGCAGAACAACGAAGCGACGGTGAACAGGCCCATGCCGATCAGCATCATCGGCCGCCGCCCGTAGAGGTCGCCGAGCTTGCCGTAGATCGGCACCGCCACCGTCATCGCCACCATATAACCGGAGATGACCCAGGCCAGCAGGTTGACGTCGTGGAATTGCGCGGAGATGGCGGGCATGGACACGGCGACAATGGTCTGGTCCAGGGCACCGAGGAAGATCGCCATCATCAACGAGGCGAGAATACTGCGCACCACGGGGAGCGGTGGCGCGGGCTGATTGAGCTGAGTCACGGCAGAACCTTCGAGCAAGGCCCGCGGGAAAAGGCGGCCCGCGGGAATGCTCGATACGATAGCAGGCTATTCGATAGGCTCGTAAGGAAGTCCGACGTAATTTTCCGCAATGGTCTGGCGCCCGGCTTCGGAGTGGATGAAGTACTCCAGCTCGCTCTGGGCAATGCGCTGGCTGAATCCGTCGGACTCAGGGAATTGATGCAACATCGAGGTCATCCACCAGGAAAACCGTTCGGCCTTCCACACCCGGCGCAGGCAGATGGCGGAATAACGTTCCAGCAAGTCCACGCGCCCCTCGCCATACACCTTGAGCAAAATCCGGAACAAGGTGCTCACATCGCTGGCCGCCAGGTTCAAGCCCTTGGCCCCGGTGGGCGGCACGATATGGGCCGCATCGCCGAGCAGGAACAGGCGCCCGTACTGCATCGGTTCCACCACAAAACTGCGCAGGGGCGCGATGCTTTTTTCGATGGAGGGGCCGGTGACCAGTTGTTCAGCCAAGGCGCTGGGCAGGCGGGTTTTCAGTTCCGCCCAGAAACGTTCGTCCGACCATTCATCCACGGGTTCCTCGGCCGGCACTTGCAGGTAGTAGCGGCTGCGCGTCGGTGAACGCATGCTGCACAGCGCAAAGCCCCGTGGGTGCTTGGCGTACACCAGTTCCGCATGCACCGGCGGGGTGTCGGCAAGGATGCCCAGCCAACCGAAGGGGTAGACCCGCTCGAACACCTTCAGCGATTCAGCCGGGATCGACTGGCGCGCCACACCGTGGAACCCATCACAACCGGCGATGTAGTCGCACTCCAGGCGAAACGCCTGGCCCTGATGCTCGAACGTCAGCCAGGGTCGATCACTTTTAAGATCATGGGGCTGCACGTCGCGCGCTTCATACAGGGTGGTGGCGCCAGCGGCGGCGCGGGCGGCCATCAGGTCGCGGGTGACTTCGGTCTGGCCGTAGATCATCACCGATTGGCCGCCGGTCAGCGCCTTGAGGTCGATGTGGGTCAGTTGGCCGTCCAGCGCCAGCTCGAAGCCATCATGCACCAGGCCTTCGGCATCCATGCGCTGGCTCACGCCCGCCTCGCGCAGCAGGTTGACCATGCCTTGTTCCAGCACCCCGGCGCGGATGCGGCCTTGTACGTAGTCGGCACTCTGGCGCTCCAGGATCAGGGTCTGGATACCGGCGTTGTGCAACAGCTGGCCGAGCAAGAGTCCGGAGGGACCGGCGCCGATAATGGCGACTTGGGTTTTCAGGGTTTTCATTATTTTTATCGCCCGCAAGTTCCACCCGAACGGATCGAGTGAAAGAGTTGTCATTGATCTTGTGGCTGACAGTTTTCACTTGAGTGCGCAGTATAAGAAGGTGAAAACTGCGACAAAACCTGCGCTTTTTGCCAATTTGGGCGATTACCGCACCACTGTCCTGAGTATCGGATTGAAACCATGACCAACACCGCGATTCCGGTCTTCAAGCTTTACGGAGAAAGCCAGCAATGGCCGACCCCCGATTTGTTGCACTGCGAAACCATTTCCCGGCGCAGTCGGGAATACCAGTGGGAAATCCAGCCCCACCGGCACGCGGATCTGTGCCAATTGCTGTACGTGCACAAAGGCCAGGCCGAGTTGGAAATCGAAGGCCTGCGCACCACCCTCAAAGAAGCCACGCTGCAGGTATTGCCGCCGTTGTGCGTGCATGGGTTTCGCTTTGCCGAAGATGTGGAAGGCTATGTAGTCACCCTGGCGGCACCGCTGGTCAGCCACTTGCAAGCCCAACTGGGCGCAACGGCAGGCGGTTTGCAGACCCTGGGCAGCTACCCGGCGGGCAAGGACAGTGATTACCTCAACAGCCAGTTCGCCCGCCTGCAGGACGAATACGCCGACGACCAACCGGCCCGGGACATGCTGATGCATGCGCTGGTCAGTGTGCTGCTGGTGTGGATCAGCCGCCAGGCCATCCAGCGTCGCCACCCGCGCGCGCCAAGGGGCCGCGAGTATTTCCGGCGCTTTACGCAATTGGTTGAACAGCACTATCGGGAACACCCGAAGATTGAGGATCTGGCCCACAAACTGGGTATCTCGGTCTCACACCTGAATGGGACGTGTCGGGAACTGGGCGGGCAGCCTGCCTTGCAGATCATGCATGACCGTCAATTACTCGAGGCCAAACGCCTGCTGACCTATACCAGCATGACCATCAACGAAATGTCGGAAGTACTGGGTTTTTCCGACCCGACCAACTTCTCTCGGCTGTTCCGCCGACGGGTCGGGTTCTCACCCAAGGCGTTTCGCGAACAACTCAAGGCCGAACAGCCGCCTACCTGAGTGCACTGAAACTGCCGGTGTGGGGAACGCATTGGTCCTGATGGCAGCTGATCGCAAAGGTCGGCTGCATCCGGGTCTGCTCCACGCGGTAGGCGGCGGTGCCATACAGCCCGGTCGCCAGGGCGCAGAGGAAGAAAATCATCAGGTATTTGCGGGTTTTAATGCTCATGGCACAGACCTCTGAGCGGATCTACAGGGTGCTGTTTAAAGCATAGGTCAACCAGGGCGAGTTGCCATTATTGGGCGACATTCAACAGGGTTATGTCGCCTTAGAGCCCCCTATCCCACACCGGCTGCTCGGGGAACCTCACCACCAGGAAATCCAGCAGGCTGCGCAACGCCGATGGCATGTGTTTGCGCGACGCATAGACCGCGTAGATGTTCATCTGCCGGGGTTCGGCCTCGGGTAGCAGACGTACCAGTTCACCACGGCGAATGTGATCGCCGGCCTGGTAGCTGGGCAGCATCGCCACACCCGCGCCGGCCAGCGTCACGCGTAACAACGTACTGGCTTCGTTAGCGGTGATATTGCCGTGCACCGGCACCGACACGTGCTCGCCGTGCTCCTCGAAATGCCACAGGCTTTTGCCGAAGTACGAATGGGTCAGGCAGTTGTGCCGGGCCAGGTCCTCGACTTTCTGCGGCGCCGGGTGCTCCAACAGGTAGGCCGGGGTTGCGCACACCACGGAGCGACAGACCGTCAGGCGCCGGGCGATCAGGTTGGGGTCCAGGTCGTTGCTGGTGCGGATGGCCAGGTCGATGCGCTCATCCACCAGGTTCACCGTGCGGTCGAGCATTTGCAGGTCAATGGTCACCAAGGGGTAGCGCTTGACGTACTCGGCAATGGCCTCGGCCAATTGCGCCTGGCCGAACGAGGTGCTGACACTCAGGCGCAACAGGCCACGGGGCGCATTATCAGGCTCACTGACGGCGGCCTGCATATCGCCGCACAACTCCAGGAGTTGCCGACAGCGTGGCAGGGTTTCGCCACCGGCCGCCGTAAGGCTGAGTTTGCGCGTGGTGCGGTGCAACAGGCGCGCGCCGACCCAGTCTTCCAACTCGGCCAGGTAACGCGACACCACCGGGCGCGACAGGTCCAGATGATCGGCGGCGGCGGACTGGCTGCCCAGGTCCACCACCGTGACAAACACGCGCATTGCTTGAAGACGATCCATGATTTGCCCGATTTCAGAAACAAACTATGTCCCAGCATCGCATTTTTAGTTCGGTTTAGTGCAACTAAGCTCTGTGCATCCTTTGAATCCACTGCTGGAGCTGCCCGATGTTCTCAACCCTCAAGCGCTTGACCTTCACCGCTGCCTTGGCGTTTGCCGGCCATGCAGCGGCGGCCGACCTGACCCTGGATGTCTACAACCCAGGCGAGGCGGCGATCTTCCCGGTCAGCTCGGTGCTGGTCAGCGGCGCCAAAGACGCGATCCTCGTGGACGCACAATTCGGCAAAGGCCAGGCCGAGCAACTGGTGCAGAAGATCCGCGCCAGCGGCAAACACCTGACCACCATCTACATCAGCCACGGCGACCCGGATTACTACTTCGGCCTCGACACCCTGACGGCCGCGTTCCCCGACGCCAAGGTCCTGGCACCGCAACCGGTGGTCGACCATATCAACGCCACCGTGGCCGGCAAACTTGAGTTCTGGGGCCCGAAAATGGGTGCCGACAAACCGGGCAAAACCATCGTGCCCCAGGTGCTGCAAGGCCACAGCCTGACCCTTGAAGGGCAGCAACTGGAGGTGATCGGCCTGGATGGCCCGCAGCCGGACCGCAGCTTCGTGTGGATCCCGTCGATCAAGGCCGTGGTCGGGGGTGTGGTGGTCGCGCAAAACATTCACCTGTGGATGGCCGACACCCAAAGCGCGCAATCCCATAAAGACTGGCTTGCGACCCTGCAACGCATCGAACAGCTGAAACCTCGCACGGTGATTCCGGGCCACTACCTGGGCACGCCATCGCCGCAATCCGTGGCCTTTACTGCCGACTACATCAAGGCCTTCGACGTAGAAACCGCCAAGGCCAAGGACGCCGCCGCCCTGATCGCGGCCATGAAAAAGCGCTACCCCACCCTCGCCGACGAAAGCTCGCTGGAACTCAGCGCCAAAGTCGCCAAGGGCGAAATGAAGTGGTGAATGGCTTTAAACCCTGACCGTACTGGAGAACATCATGAGCAAGATCGCAATCATTGGGGCCACCGGCCGTGCCGGCAGCCAATTGCTGGAAGAAGCCCTGCGTCGTGGGCATAGCGTGGTGGCTATCGCGCGTAACACCGACAAGCTGGCCGTACGCCCCGGCGTCACCGTCAAGCAGGTTGATGCACTGGATGCCAATGCCCTGGAACAAGCCATCAGCGGCAGCGATGTGGTGATCAGCGCGGCACATTTCGCCACGCTGCCCGCCAGCGCTGTGATCGGCCCGGTGAAAAAAGCCGGGGTGAAACGCCTGCTGGTGGTGGGTGGCGCCGGTTCGTTGCTGCTGCCCGGTGGCGAGCGGGTGATCGACAGCGCGGGCTTCCCTGCCGAATACAAGGCCGAAGCCAGTGCAGGCGCCGAGTTTCTTGACGTGCTGCGTCAGGAAAAGGACCTGGATTGGACGTTCCTGTCGCCGTCGGCCTTGTTCGATGGCACCGAACGCACCGGTAAATTCCGCCTGGGCCAGGATGATTTGCTGGTGAGCAGTGACGGTAGCAGCTCGATCAGCTTTGCCGACTACGCCATCGCCATGCTCGATGAAGTGGAAGCACCGAAGCACTCGCGCCAGCGCTTCACCGTCGGCTACTGACACCTGTGGGAGGGGGCTTGCCCCCTCCCACATTTGGACCTCCAGCGCCTACGACTGTCGTGCCTGGCTCACCAACCAGTCCATCAACGCTTCAAGCCCTGCCGACGGCACCGTCCCCGGCGGATACACCAGGTAGTACCCCTTCCCCGTCGGCACGCGCAGTTCAAACGGCATCGCCAAGCGCCCCGCCTTGAGATCCTCGCCCATCAACGCACTGTCGCCCATCGCCACCCCGGAGCCCTGGGAGGCCACGTTCATCGCCAAGTCCAACGTTTCGAAATGATGCCCCTGGCTCAAGTTGCTCAACCGCGTATCCGCCGCCTTGAGCCACCGCGCCCAATCGCGCTCGTCCCGGGTGGGGTGCAACAGCACCTGTTGCTGCAAGTCCGCCGGGGTGTGCAAACCGGCGAGCAGCGCGGGGGCGCAGACCGGGGTGAGTTGCTCATCGAACAAGTGCCGCGCCTCGGCCGATTGCTCGGCGATGGGCGCATAGATCACCGCCGCGTCGAATTGCTCGCGACGAAAATCCACGCTGTAGGCCACGGTGGTGGTGAGTTCCACCGGCACGTCCGGGCGCTCCCGCTGCCATTGCATCAGACGCGGCAACAACCAGCGCATGACACAGGTGGAGGCCTTGATTTGCAGGGTCTGGCGGCGATTGCCGATCTGTTCCAGCGCGTCACCGAGCAGGCCAAACACCTGCTGCACCCGTTGCGACCACTCGCGACCTTCTTCGGTCAGGCTCAACCCCCGTGCCTGGCGCTGGAACAAGGCGTAGCCCAAATGGCTCTCCAGGCCGGCGATCTGCCGGCTCACCGCGCCTTGGGTGATGTGCAGTTGCTCGGCGGCGCGGGTGAAGTTGCAGCACTGGGCCGTGACCCAGAAGGTATGCAGCGCGGGCAGGGGCGGAAGGCGTTTCATATGGGCGCAGCCATGACGTGAGGACATGGCTAGTATGACTTTTTATCGATTGTTGCCGCTACGGGCCAACCGGTCCAATACCGCCACGATTCCATAACAAGAGCGACACCTATGGCGACCTGCGGCGAAGTATTGGTCAACCTCCTGGAACGCTACGGCGTGGACCAGGTGTTTGGTATCCCCGGCGTGCACACCGTGGAGCTGTATCGCGGCCTGGCCCGCTCGAGCATCCGCCACGTCACCCCGCGCCACGAACAGGGCGCCGGCTTTATGGCCGACGGCTACGCGCGCACCCGTGGCAAGCCGGGCGTATGTTTCATCATCACCGGCCCGGGCATGACCAATATCACCACCGCCATGGGCCAGGCCTATGCCGACTCGATCCCGATGCTGGTGATTTCCAGCGTGCAATCGCGCAGCCAATTGGGTGGTGGGCGCGGCAAGCTGCATGAGCTGCCGAACCAAGGCGCGATGATGGCCGGGGTGGCGGCGTTCTCCCATACCTTGATGTCGGCAGCGGAGCTGCCCGCGGTGCTGGCGCGGGCGTTTGCGTTGTTCCAGGCCGGCAGGCCGCGCCCGGTGCATATCGAGATTCCGTTGGATGTGCTGGTGGAAAACGCCGATGCACTGCTGGGCAGTCAACCGGTCAGCATCGCCCGTGCCGGTGCGGCACCGGCGGCAGTCAAGCAGATGAGCCAGTTGCTCGCCGCCGCCAAACGCCCGCTGATCCTGGCCGGTGGCGGCGCGATTGAGGCGGCCGCCGAATTGACTCGCCTGGCCGAAACCCTCGGCGCGCCGGTGGCCCTGACCATCAATGCGAAGGGCATGCTGCCTTCCGAGCATCCGCTGCTGATCGGCTCCACCCAGTCCCTGGTCGCTACCCGCGCGCTGGTGGCCGAGGCCGATGTGGTGCTGGCCATCGGCACCGAGCTGGCCGAGACCGACTACGACGTGACCTTCGCCGGTGGCTTCGAGATACCCGGCGCGCTGCTGCGCATCGATATCGACCCCGACCAGACCGTGCGCAATTACCCGCCGCACCTCGCACTGGTGGCCGATGCGCAGATCGCCACCGATGCCTTGCTGACCGACTTGAACCGCACGCCGCTGGGCCCCCGCCACACCGACTGGGGCGCTCAGCGCGTCGCCCGGTTGTGGGCCGAACTGGTCCCCACCTGGGACGCCGCCACCCGCGCGCAAACCCTGTTCCTCAATACGGTGCTGGAAGCACTGCCGGGCGCCGTGCTGGTGGGCGACTCGACCCAACCGGTGTACAGCGGCAACCTGACCCTGAACCTCGACCACCCGCGCCGCTGGTTCAACTCCTCCACCGGCTACGGCACCCTGGGCTACGCCCTGCCGGCCGCCATCGGCGCCTGGTTGGGCCGTGGCGATGGGCAACCGGTGGTGTGTTTGATCGGTGACGGCGGGCTGCAATTCACCCTGCCGGAACTGGCCAGCGCAGTGGAAGCGCGCACGCCGATCATCGTGCTGCTGTGGAATAACCAGGGGTATGAAGAGATCAAGAAATACATGCTCAACCGCGCCATCGAACCGGTCGGCGTAGACATCTACACCCCGGATTTTATCGGCGTGGCCAAGGCCCTCGGCAGTGCTGCCGACAGCGCTCACAGCGTTGCACAGCTGCGCAACGCCTTGCGCGCCGCCGCCGATCGCCCAGGGCCGACGCTGATTGAGATCGACCAGGACCTATGGATGAAGGAGACAGCGGTATGAGCGCAGTAGTGAACGGTGTGTATATCGACGGCGCATGGCGTGCCGGCCATGACGTGCTGGAGGTGATCAACCCGGCCACCGAGGCGACCCTGGCCCGCGTCAGCGTCGGCGATGGGCAGGCCGTGACCCAGGCCGTGGATGCAGCCAGCGCGGCCTTTATCGACTGGTCGAAAAGTAGCGGCCGTGATCGCGCCAGCCTGCTGCGCAAAATCGCCCAAGGCGTCAGCGCGCAGCGCGAACAGTTGATGCACCTGCAATCGAGCAACAACGGCAAGCCGCTGTTTGAAGCCGGCATCGATGTGGACGATGTGATCGCCACGTTCGAGTACTACGCCGGTATCGCCGACGACATGGACGCCGGCCAGGACCGCCCGGTGGCGCTGCCCAGCGATGACTTCAGCGCGCGCCTGCGCCGTGAGCCGTGCGGCGTGGTGGGGCTGATCGTGCCGTGGAATTTCCCGATGGTCACCACCGCCTGGAAACTCGCCCCGGCCCTTGCCGCCGGTTGCTGCGTGGTACTCAAGCCCTCGGAAGTAACGCCATTGGCGGAGTTGCAGTTGGCGCAAATCATCGCTGACGCGGGCTGCCCGGCGGGGGTGTTCAACCTGGTCTGCGGCACCGGGGTGGCCGTTGGCGCACCGCTGGCGGCAGACCGTCGCGTGACGAAGATTTCCTTCACCGGCAGCAACGCCGTGGGGGTGCAGGTGATGCAACGTGCAGCGGAAACCATCAAGGGCGTGAGCCTGGAATTGGGCGGTAAATCTTCGCTGCTGGTACTGGCGGATGCCGACCTCGACCTGGCGGTGGAGCTGGCGTGTGGCGGTGGCTTTTTCAACGCCGGGCAAATGTGTTCCGCCACCAGCCGCGTGCTGGTGGCCGACAGCCTGGCGGATGAATTCCTGCAACGCTTGCAGGCACGGGCTGAAGCAATTCGCGTCGCCGACCCATTTGCCGACGACGTGGAAATGGGCGCGTTGATCAACCGCGTGCAGTATCAGCGGGTGCTGGGGCATATCCAACGGGGCGTCGAGGCTGGCGCGCGATTGGTGTGTGGCGGCGAACGCCCGGCGAACCTGGCGAAGGGCTACTTCATTCGCCCGACGGTGTTTACCGACGTGCCATTGGACAGTGCGTTGTGGAACGAAGAAATCTTCGGCCCGGTGCTGTGTGTACGGGCTTTTGCCACTGAGCAAGAGGCCATTGCCCTGGCCAACGACAGCGATTTCGGCCTGGTGGCCAGCGTGGTCAGCCATAGCGTCGAGACCACCGAGCGCGTGGCGAATGCCTTGCAGGCCGGGCTGGTGTGGATCAACTCACCGCAGGTGATCTTCCCGCAGACCGCATGGGGCGGTTACAAGCAGAGCAGTATCGGCCGTGAGCTGGGCCCGTGGGGGCTGGCGGCGTTTCAGGAGATCAAGCATGTGATCCGGTCTATCTGACGACGCAGAACAAATATGGGAGGGAGCTTGCACCTAATGCCAGTCAGTTAAGGAGGAACACTGTAACTGTGGTGAGCGGGCTTGCCACAGGTTACTGTTTGACCGTTCTATCTCTTAACTGATCGGCATTAGGGCTTGCCCGCTCTCACACTTTGACTTGCGGTGTTTCAGTTAACCGCAATTTTTAGATAGCCCCTGCGACTTTCTCATTTGCCCCCCTCCCCCCTGCGTGGCCTGATTCACCCTTGTTCACTCAAGGCAGGCCCATGGAAAACGTTCAGGCAAAACCCACCACCGCCGTATGGCTGATGATCAGCGTCGTGCTGGTCGCCCTTAACCTGCGGCCGTCGATGGCCGCCGTGGGGCCGTTGTTGTCGTCGATTCGCGGCGAGGTGCCGTTGAGTTTCAGCAGCGCGGCGTTGCTGACCATGTTGCCGGTCATGGCCATGGGCCTGGCGATGTTCTTTGGCATGGGCCTGGCCAAGCGCGTTGGCGAGCACCGCAGCATTGTGCTGTCACTGCTGGTGATTGGCGTGGCGACGCTGTCGCGATTGTTCCTGGATTCGGCCCTGGAATTGATCGTCAGCGCCATTGCCGCCGGTGTGGGCATCGCCATGATCCAGGCGTTGATGCCGGCCCTGATCAAGTCGCGGTTCAGCGACAACGTTTCGCTGTTCATGGGCCTCTACGTCACCGCCATCATGGGCGGCGCGGCGCTGGCGGCAGCGTTCTCCCCCTTCGTGCAGGTGCAGACCGGCAGTTGGCGCATCGGCCTGGCGATCTGGGGGTTTCTGGCGTTGCTGGCCCTGGTGTTCTGGTACGCCCAGCGCTCGGTGTTGCCACCGTTGCCCCAAGCCACCGCCGGTCCTCAGGAATCGTTTTTCGGCAACGGCCGCGCCTGGTTGCTGGCGATCTTTTTCGGCCTCGGTACGGCGTCCTACACCTGCGTGCTGGCGTGGCTGGCGCCGTACTACGTTGAGCAAGGCTGGAGCGAACAGAATGCCGGTTTGTTGCTGGGATTCCTGACCGCGATGGAGGTGGTGTCCGGCCTGGTGACGCCGGCCATCGCCAACCGCCGCCGGGATAAACGCGGGGTGGTGGCGGTGTTGCTGGGGCTGATCATCCTGGGGTTCTGCGGCCTGATCCTCAGCCCGCAACACCTCAGTCTGCTGTGGCCGTGCCTGCTGGGCCTGGGTATCGGCGGGTTGTTCCCGATGAGCCTGATCCTGTCCCTCGACCACCTCGACAACCCGCGCCGCGCAGGGGGCCTTACCGCATTCGTGCAGGGCATCGGCTACCTGATTGCCGGCCTGTCGCCGCTGATCGCCGGGATGATCCGCGACCAGCTGGGCAGCTTCGAATGGGCCTGGTGGTCGTTGACGGCGGTGGTCGTGGTGATGCTGCTGATCGTCACGCGCTTCAACCCAAGGCATTACGCAGAACACATTCGCTGACGTCGTGTTGTAAACAGTATTTGTCTCACGACAAACATAGAAACGCCCTACAGAGCTTTCTATTGGTACGGCCGTTCCGTTAAGCTTTCGCGCTGTCTTGTACTGACTTCGGTACATGGGGTTTACGGACGAAACCGATGTTAAACAGTAACTTGCTCAGAAAACTCGATATGCAGGACTTGATGGTGTTTATCGCCGTCTATGACCAGAGCAGCGTTACCGACGTGTCAGAAACGCTGTTCGTCAGCCAGTCCACCGTGAGCTACAGCCTGAAGAAACTGCGGACCAGTTTTGAAGACGAACTGTTTATCAACACCCGGGCGGGCATGCGGCCTACGTACAAGGCCACTACCATGTACGCCCATGTGCAGAAGATCCTCGAAAGCATCAACCTGTGCCACGCCGGTGGCCAGGCCTTCGACCCGACCCAGAAGGCCGTGACCTTCAATGTCTGCGCGCCGGAGTACTTCGAACAACTGATCCTGCCGCGCCTGTTGAAGCATTTCGACCGCGCCGACCTGCCGGTGATCGTCAATGTGCAGAAACTGGAAGCCGACATCCCCGCCGACGACCTGCGCGAGGGCCGCCTGGACCTGGTGATCTGCTTCGGACCGCACTTTCACCGCGCCCATAAAGACTTCAAGACCCAGATGCTGCTGGAGGACGATCTGGTGTGCGTCTTCGATAAACGCTCGGCACCGCGCGAGCCGGCATTCAGCCTGCAATCATTCGTCGAGCGGCGCCACGTGTTCCCTACGCCATGGACTTCCGACACCAACATGATCGACGGCTGGCTGGCGCGCCAGGCCCACAAGCGCCAGGTGATCGCCCGCGCCAACAGCTACAGCGCGGCGCTGAAGATGATCACCGGCACCGACTTCATCGTCACCCTGCCGCGCCGCGTGCAGAAACTGCTGGCACCGGCGACGGTGTTCGGCCACTGCGAGGCCCCCAACGGGTTGCCGGGGTTCACCCTGGATATGCAGTGGAATGAAAGCAGTGAACAGGACAGTGCCAATACCTGGTTTCGTGAACAGGTGGTGAAGGTGTGTGCGGATCAGGGATTACTCTGACTTCTGTGGCGAGGGTTAGCCGATCGCGACTTTGCTGTAGGAATCGCGATCCATGTCGACCAGTTGGACACTGAGTTGAACCTGCAGATCCGCCGGCCAGTCGCCCAGATCCTGCAACGCTGCCAGCAGGCTTTGCGACAATTGCTGCTTGACCTGCGGCGACCGCCCGCTGAGCAGCGACAGCTTCACCGCGATGAAAGCGCGTGGGTTGAGGGAGGTGCCGACCTGAAAACTCTCGAGCTTCACGGCGCGGCTTTTGATATCGAACTCGGAACCGAACTGCCCGGACGCCATCAGCACATTGTTGAGCCGCAACAGGGTTTTCTCGACGGCCAGGTTTGTCAGGTTGGCGGTGTATTCCAAGTGCAGGTGTGGCATGGATGACTCCGAGTCATTCGTAGGAAAGTCTGTAGATATAGCACGGATAAAAGCCTCAGGCCTTGTTCGCCTGACCTCGATCGCTCATGAACGCTTCCAGCCGCGAACGCACCCAGCGTTCGGCCGGGTCGGTGTCCACATGACTGAGCCAGACCATGGACAAATCCAGGGTCGGCGTCTCGAACGGAAACGGCTCGCAGAACAGGTTGCCCGACACCGCCATGGCCTCGGCGGTGTAGTCCGGCAGGCTGGCGATCAGGTCGGTCCCGGCCAGCAGCGCGGGCAATGCGCTGTATTGCGGCACCGACAACACCACATGGCGCTTGCGGCCGATTTCCGCCAGCCACTCATCGGCAAACCCGGACACGTTGGCGGTGTGGGACACCAGCACATGGGGGCGCGAGCAATATTCATCGAGGGTCAGCGGGGTGTCCGAGGCATCGGCGCGCAGCAGTCGCGGACGAATGTGGCGCAGCAGCTTGCGCTTGGCATTCGCCGGCAGGCCACGGGTCTGGGTGATGCCGACGGTAATATCGCCGGACGCCAGCAGATCGGGAATCCGCCAATAGTCCACGTGCTGCACCACGAACACCACCTGCGGCGCTTCCTGGCGCAAGGCGCGCAACAACGGTGGCAACAGGCCGAACTCGACGTCGTCGGACAGGCCGATGCGAAAGGTCATGGTGCTGATGGATGGGTCGAAATCGTGGGTCAGGCTCAAGGCCGACGACAGTGAGTCCAGGGCGGGCGACAGGTGCTGGATGATTTCCTCGGCGCGCGCGGTAGGTTCCATGCGATGGCCGACGCGAATGAACAGCGGGTCGTTGAACAGGGTGCGCAGACGGTTGAGGGCCGAACTGATGGTCGGCTGGCCGAGAAACAGCTTCTCGGCCACCCGCGTCACATTGCGCTCGAGCATCAGTGCTTCGAAGACCACCATCAGGTTGATGTCGGCCTTGCGTAATTCATTGCGATTCATCGGCGCCTGCCCCTAGCCCAAGACAAGCCGCAGTTTAGAAAGCCGGGCCGGCCGCGTCTATGTGCACACTGTTCATCACGCGGCTTTGGGACTATAAACAGCGCTCGAACGTCGCAGGAACACTCCCGTGCTGGTCATTTTTGGCCTGGCCATTCTGGTGGCCGGGCTCTGCCTCTGGCTTATCCGCTTTGTCACCCGCCCCACCGCCCGCACCTTGTTGCGGGTGTTCGTCGGCCTGTGCCTGGCAGCAGTGGTGGCGTACCTGGTGCTGGCCTCGGGTTTTCCAGTTTCGTTGCTGGTTTCATAACGCCCCCTCTTTGAACTGGATGCTATTGCCTTGATAAACAGCCGCAACATCGCACTACCGCTGTTACTGGCCGGATGTACCGCCATGACGCCCTACAAGGCACCGCTCGAAGGCCCGCGCGCGCAGCTCAAAAGTGAGTTGAGCACCCACGCCAGCTACAACGAATGGCTGTCTGTCAGCGTTTCGACGGATCATGAATGCCTGCAAGGCAGGGTGGGAACGCCGAGTAAGGAAACCGCACTGTTTGCGGTGCACAGCAGCACTTCGCGCCCCGACGGTTACGTGGACATCGCCGCCGACCAACCGCTGCATTTGATCGTGTCGGGCCTGGCGAGCGCCGGCCGGCGCTGTGTGATTGAGTTCAACACCCAGTTCGCCGCCCAGGGACGCTACCTGCTCAAAGGCGGGATTGCCGACGCCGACAGTGGGTGGTGTCGCGTTAAGGTGATCAATGCCGATACCGGCGCCGCGCTGGCGGAATTCGAAACCCCGACCCAGGTAACACCCGACCCCACGGAGAGCCCTTCGTGGAGGCAGTTCATGGCCCGTCAAGGGTGCTTTTTGGCTCCGGCCGAACATTGATCAGGGCTTGAGCGGACGCTCCTGATCCCGCTCGGACAGCTCAGTGCCGTCGTCCGGGTGCTTCCAGGTCTGGGGTTTTTCCTCTTCATGTCGCCGGGGTTGCTCATGCTCCGGCTCATCTTGGCGCTTCGGTTCATTGCCCATAGCCATCTCCCTTCCGTAAGAATGGGTCATACCTTCCAGCATAGAACAGAGCGGGATCTTTGACAGGCACGCAAATTCATAACCAACAGACATTAATCAATCCATATTTTTCACTTTTCATTTCTAAATGTGTCAGCCACTATCCTCGATCTTACGCGAAACAAGCATTTAAAAAGAACGCTGGAGACACAAACCCATGACTAGCCCTTCCCGGCCCGATTCTGCCCGTTCGAAAGTAGGTGCGGTATTCCGCGTTACTTCGGGCAACTTCCTTGAACAATTCGACTTCTTTCTGTTCGGCTTCTACGCCACCTACATCGCTGCCGCGTTCTTCCCTGCCGCCAATGAATTTGCGTCATTAATGATGACCTTCGCCGTGTTCGGCGCGGGCTTCCTGATGCGCCCACTGGGCGCCATCATCCTCGGCGCTTATATCGATGACGTCGGTCGCCGCAAAGGGTTGATCGTGACCTTGTCGATCATGGCCAGCGGCACGCTGTTGATCGTGCTGGTGCCGGGCTATCACACCATTGGCCTGTGGGCCCCGCTGCTGGTGCTGGTGGGCCGCTTGCTGCAAGGCTTTTCGGCCGGTGCGGAGCTGGGCGGTGTGTCGGTGTACCTGTCTGAAATGGCCACCCCAGGCCGCAAGGGGTTCTACACCAGTTGGCAATCGGGCAGCCAACAGATCTCCATCGTGGTCGCCGCCGCCCTGGGCTATGGCTTGAACGTGTGGATGGAACCGGCGGTGGTTGCCGATTGGGGCTGGCGCATTCCGTTCGCCATCGGTTGCGTGATCATCCCCTTTATCTTTGTGTTGCGTCGCAACCTGCAGGAAACCGAAGAATTCGCCAACCGCAAGCATCGCCCGACCATGCGCGAGGTGCTGGCCACACTGGTGAAAAACTGGACCGTGGTCATCGGCGGCATGCTGATGGTGGCCATGACCACCACCGCGTTCTACCTGATCACCGTGTACGCGCCGACCTTCGGCAAGACCGTGCTGCAACTGAGCACCTCCGACGCCCTGCTGGTGACCTTGCTGGTGGCGGTGTCGAACTTTGTCTGGCTGCCGATCGGCGGCACCCTGAGCGACCGCTTCGGCCGCAAGCCGGTGCTGATCGCCATGACCGCGTTGACGGTGCTCACGGCTTATCCGGCGCTGTCCTACGTGGTGAATGCACCGAGCTTCGCCCATATGCTGGAGACGCTGCTGTGGTTCTCGTTCCTGTACGGCATGTACAACGGCGCGATGATCCCCGCCCTCACGGAAATCATGCCGGTGGAAGTGCGCGTGGCGGGCTTCTCCCTGGCCTACAGCCTGGCGACCGCGATCTTCGGTGGGTTTACCCCGGCGATCTCCACCTGGTTTATTCACATCACTGAAGACAAGGCCTCGCCGGCCTATTGGATGATGTTCGCTGCGTTGTGCGCGCTGTGTTCGACCCTGGCGCTGTATCGTCGCGCCAACGCACGCGGGCAGGTGATGCAGGGGGCGGCGTGATGAAGTCTCTGTTCAAGACCCTGGCGGCCCTGGCCCTCGGTGCCCTGGCGCTGACGGCCCAGGCCGAGGAACTCAAGGTGATGACCTCCGGTGGCTTCACCGCCGCCTATAAACTGCTGGGCCCGCAATACGCCCAGCACAGCGGCGACACCCTCGATACCGTCCTCGGCCCGTCCATGGGCAAGGCGCCGGAAGCGATTCCCAACCGCCTGGCCCGTGGTGAACATGCCGACGTGGTGATCATGGTCGGCTATGCCCTGGATGACTTGATCAAACAAGGCAAGGTCGACCCGGCGTCCCGCGTGGAACTGGCGGATTCGCGCATCGGCCTGGTGGTGAAGGCAGGTGCGACCAAACCCGCGATCGGCACCGATGCCGAACTCAAGGCCGTACTGAGCAAGGCCAAGTCCGTGGCGTATTCGGACAGCGCCAGCGGTGTGTATGTCGAGAAAGAGCTGTTCAAGAAGCTCGGCATGCCCGCCAAAGGCACCATGATCGAACGCCTCCCGGTGGCCGAACAGGTCGCCAAGGGCGATTACGAGGTGGGCTTGCAGCAGGTGGCGGAGTTATTGCCGGTGCCGGGTGTGACGTACGTCGGCAAGATCCCGGAAGACGTGCAATCGGTGACGCGCTTTGCGGCGGGCATTCCGGTCAATGCCGAACACCCTGCACAGGCCAAGGCCTTGTTGCAGTTCCTGGCCTCGCCCCAGGCACAACCGGTGGTGCAATCCACCGGCCTGGACTCGGTGGCACGCTGACCGAAACGGTATCTCCCTCCCCCACCGCTCCAATTCCAGCGCCGCCGACGGCCAGTTCCGTCCGCGGCGTTTGGTCACCTCACCTGCGGTTCCACCCACGGCACACTCAGCCAAATGGGTTGCTCCGACGCCGCTGTCGCGATCGACGGCAGCATCGACCCCCATCCCGCCTCCACCCGCCCGAAGCGCCCGGTCCACAGGGCTTGAGGCAAATGAACGAAAACCTTCGAAACAATTCAAAGCACTTCAATTTAGTATAAATTGCATGCCACTCAACAAGGCATTCAAGGAGGTTTCCCGTGGCAACTCTGCAAGCTCACACCATCCAGGCACTGCACACCCATCGCCCGACCCTGCTGACCGAATGGGTTGCCAGCCTTGAAGCTTCGGGGGCCACGCGTAACGTCAAGGCCGAAGACACCCGGCAGCAGGCCAACGACTTCCTCAACCTGCTCATCGCGGCGCTGCAGCAAGGCGGTTCCCAGCCGGTCAACCATGAAAACTGGGCAGAAACCCGGGTATTCCTGGAAAAGCTCTCCCACAGCCGCGCCCTGGTCGGCCAGGACTCGCAACAGACCGCCAGCTTTATCTTTGCCCTCAAGGGCCCGCTGTTCGCCCTGCTGCAACGGGAGTACGCCGAACAACCGACGCAACTGGCCGAACAACTCTGGGAAATCTCCGAGCTGCTTGACGCGCTGGGCATGCACACCATCCGTACGTTCCAGAAATCCCGTGAGTCGGTGATCAAGCGCCAGCAGGAAGAATTGCTGGAACTGTCCACCCCGGTGGTCAAGCTGTGGGACGGCGTGCTGGCCCTGCCGATGATCGGCACCCTGGATTCGCAACGCACCCAGGTGGTCATGGAGTCCCTGCTGCAGCGCATCGTCGACACTGGCTCGGAAATCGCCATCATCGACATCACCGGCGTACCCACCGTGGACACCCTGGTAGCCCAGCACCTGTTGAAAACCGTTACGGCCATCCGCCTCATGGGGGCCGACTGCATCATCAGCGGCGTGCGTCCGCAGATCGCCCAGACCATCGTGCACCTGGGCCTCGACCTGCAAGGCGTGGTGACCAAGGCCAACCTGGCGGATGCCTTGGCGCTGGCCCTGAAACGCCTGGGCGTCACCATCAGCAAGGCTCTTTAAGCATGGAACGTATCCCTATTTTGCAGATGGGCGAATTCCTGCTCGTGACGATCCAGGTCGACATGCATGACCAGCTCGCGCTGACGCTGCAGGACGACCTGTCCGAGCGCATCAGCCGTACATCGGCCCGGGGCGTGCTGATCGACATTTCGGCGCTGGACATGGTCGACTCGTTTATCGGCCGCATGATCGGCACCATTTCCGGCCTGTCGCGCATCATGGATGCCCAGACCGTGCTGGTAGGCATGCAGCCGGCCGTGGCGATCACGCTGGTGGAACTGGGCATGACCCTGCCGGGCGTGGCCACCGCGTTGAACGTCGAGCGCGGCATGCAACTGTTGCGTGACCGGGTAGACCACTCATGACCCAGGCCAGCAGTGGCACTCACCCGGTGCTCATCGAACAGGACGTAGTGCTGGCCCGACAATTGGTGCGCAAGCTGGCCCAGGAATGCGGCATGCGCCTGATCGACCTGACCAAACTGGTCACCGCCGTCAGTGAGCTGGCGCGCAACACCGTGGTGTACGGCGGCGGCGGCCATATGGATTGGGCCGTGGTCGAAAAAGACCACCGCCCAGGCCTGCGCCTGACCTTTCGCGACGAAGGGCCGGGCATCCCCGACCTCAAGTTGGCGATGACCGACGGCTGGACCTCCGGCAGCGGCCTGGGCCTGGGCCTGACCGGCGCCAAGCGGTTGGTGGACGAGTTTGAACTGGACACCGCACCCGGCCAGGGCACCCGCGTGACGATTACCCGATGGGCCTGAATATTCCCAGTGCCCTGACCCAGGTGTTGTTGATCGAGGATGTCAGCCAGATCGGCCATGCCCGACGCACCGCGCAACAGTTGGCCGAACAATCGGGTTTCGACGAGACCGATGCCGGCCGCGTGGCACTGGTGGCCACCGAGCTGGCCAGCAATATCCTCAAGCATGCCGCCCATGGCCAATTGCATCTGCGCCTCACGGGTAACCAGGGCGTGGAGCTGATCGCCGTGGACCGTGGCCAGGGCTTTGACCTGGACAGTTGCCTGGTGGACGGTTTTTCCACCGGCGGCACCCAGGGCATCGGCATGGGCGCCATTTCGCGTGTGGCCCAGGTGTTCGACGTGTACGCCGATCAGCGCGGAACGGCGATGCTGGCGCGCCTGTATCCACGGGCATCGGCCAGCAAAGATATCCGCTACGGCGTCAGCCAGCATTCCCTGCACGACGACCCGGCCTGCGGCGATGCCTGGCACCTGGTGATCGAACCCGGCCGGTTCAGCGTGATGGTAGCCGACGGCCTGGGCCATGGCAGCGAAGCCGAACGCGCGGCGCAGGCCGGCGAAGCGGTGTTTGCCCAAGACGCCTTCTTCGACGCAGGCGAGCTGTTCAACGACCTGCATATCGGCATGAACGGCACCCGCGGCGCAGCCGTGGCCGTGGCGCAGTACGATGCCACGGCAGACAGCCTGCGCTTTACCGGGGTGGGCAATATCGGCGCCAGCCTGATCGGCCCCGGCAAGTCCCGCGGGCTGGCGTCCCATCCGGGGATCGTCGGCGTGCAGTTTCGCAAGGCGCAGCCCTTCGACTACGCTCAAGTGGGCGGCCAGATGCTGATCCTCTACAGCGACGGCCTGCAGTCACGCTGGAACCTGGCGGACTATCCCGGGCTTTCCCATCGCCACCCTGCCCTGATCGCCGCCGTCCTGCACCGTGATTTCTGTCGCGGCCGGGATGACGTTACCGTCTTTGTGATTGCCCTGGAGGCCATCGATGGCTGACACCACCGTTTCGCTTGAGGAGCAAGTGCGAACGCTTCGCCTGGAAGCCGATGCACTGCGCGCCGAACTGGACGAAACCAACCAGGGCGTATTGGCACTCTATGCCGAGCTGGATACCCAGGCCGACCAACTGCGCCAGGCGTCGGACCTGAAAAGCCGTTTCCTGTCGTACATGAGCCATGAATTCCGCACGCCCCTGGGCTCGATCCTGAGCATCACCAGTCTGTTGGCCGACGAACTCGACGGTCCCCTGAGCCCTGAGCAGCACACACAGGTCGGGTTTATCCGCAGCTCGGCACGCGAACTGCGCGAAATGGTCGACGACCTGCTGGACCTGGCCAAGATCGAGGCCGGGCGCATCACGATCTCGCCGGCCTGGTTCGACATGTTCGATCTGTTCTCGGCGTTGCGCGGGATGTTCCGCCCGATCGTCGATGCGACGTCGGTGGACTTGATCTTCGAAGAGCCGATCGGCTTGCCCAAGCTGTACACCGATGACAAGAAGCTCGCGCAGATCCTGCGCAACTTCATTTCCAACGCCCTGAAGTTCACGGTGCAAGGTGAAGTGCGAGTGTCGGCGCAAAGAGTGGGTGATCAGGAAATCCGCTTTGCCGTGCACGACACCGGCCTGGGCATTCCGGCCGAATTGCACAGCAACCTGTTCGAAGACTTTTCCCAGATCGATTCGCCGCTGCAAAAACGCCTGCGCGGCACCGGCCTGGGGCTGTCGCTGTGCAAACGCTTTGCCGAGTTGCTCGGCGGCCGCGTCGGCGTGGAAAGTACCCCAGGCGTGGGCTCGATGTTCTTCGTGATCATTCCTCTCTCTATTCCTGGCGGGCTTGTTGATGAACCGTGACATCCAACTGCTGATCGTCGACGACAACGCGGCGACCCGCTATGCCCTGCGCCGGCGCCTGGAGAACCATGACTACCGCGTGCTCGAGGCCGGCACCGGCCAGGAAGGGCTGGACCTGATCGCCAGCCAAAAGATCGACGGGCTGATCCTCGACGTCAACCTACCGGACATGAGCGGCTTCGACATCGTACGCGGGCTGCGCGCCGATCCGGTCACGGCCTTGCTGCCGGTGGTGCACGTGTCGGCCGCCTCCATCGAGACCGGCGATATCATCACCGGCCTGGATGCCGGGGCCGATGCCTACCTGATCCACCCCATCGACCCCGATGTGCTGCTGGCGACCCTGCGGACCTTGCTGCGGGTGCGCGACACCGAATATGCGCTGCGCGAGAGCGAGGCACGCTTTCGCGAAATATTCTTCAATATCAGCGCACCGATTGCGGTCATGGATGCGCAGCTCAAGGTCCACGAATGTAACCACGCCTTCGCCCAATTGATTCACGACAACCTCAACCCCGACGCCCTGCTGGAGTGCTTCGCCGCCGATCAACTCGGCGTGCTCCAGGAACTGTGCCAGCGCCTGGCTGCCGGCGAGCGCTGGAAGGGCACCCTGCACATGAAGGTCGACGGTCAGTTGCGCGAGACCGAATGGCAGGTTTCGCCCTACCGCAGCGCCGAATTGAGCCTGGTGTTTGTCGAAGACGTCACCGAGCACCGCCACCGCGAGCGGCACCAACAGGCCGAGCTGGCCAACGCCGCCACCCAGTTGGCACGTACCGAGGCGCAACTGTTGCAGGCGCAGAAGATGGATGCCCTGGGCAAGCTCACCGGCGGCATTGCCCATGACTTCAACAACCTGCTGACCGGGATCATCACCAGCCTGGAGCTGATCAAGAAACGCATCGAGACCCAGCGCACCGACAAGGTCATGGCCTATGCCGATGCAGCGTTGAGCTCGGCCCTCAGCGCCGCCGGCCTGACCAACCGCCTGCTCGCCTTCGCCCGCCAGCAGCCGCTGGACACACGGCCGATCGATATCAACGCGCATATCCGCTCCCTGGAAGAACTGCTGGTACGCACCATCGGTGAACATATCGCGCTGAAGCTGGAGCTGACCCACAACCCTGCCGTGGCGATGGTCGATCCGATCCAGCTGGAAAGTGCGGTGCTGAACCTGGTGATCAACGCCCGCGACGCGCTGCCCAAGGGCGGCACTGTCTGGGTGACGACTTACCCGGCCTACTCCAGTGGCAACCTGAAACTGGAAAACGGCGCCTACATCGCCCTGTCGGTGCGGGACAACGGGGTGGGCATCGAACACAGCGTCATCGACAAAGTCTTCGACCCTTTCTTCACCACCAAGCCGCTGGGCCAGGGCACCGGGCTGGGCCTGTCGACCATCTACGGGTTTGCCCGCCAGTCCGGCGGCGATGCACAGATCCGCAGCGTGACCCGCCAGGGCACCGAAGTGACCATCATGCTTCCCGCCGCCAGCGGGCCTGCCAGCATCGTGACCAAGCCTCTGGCCGCACCCGGCCAGAGCCAGGGCGAACATGTGCTGGTCGTCGAAGACATGCCTTCGGTGCGCAGCTTTGTCGCCGAAATCCTGGCCGACGCCGGCTACCGTTGCAGCCTGGCCGCCAATGGTGACGAAGCGGTGGTCTGCCTGCGCAGCGACCCGAGCATCAACCTGTTGTTGACCGACGTCGGCCTGCCCTTTATGACCGGGCGCGAACTGGCAGACGTGGCACGCGAGATCCGCCACACCTTGCCGATCCTGTTCATGACCGGCTACGCGGAAAATGCCGCGAACCGGCAAAGTTTCCTCGGCGAAGGCATGGATCTGATTTCCAAGCCGTTTCACATCGATGAGTTGCTGGAAAAGATCCGTCGTGGGCTGGATGGGACGGCAGGCGAGCGTTAGAAGGGACAGGGGCACCACGCCAAAAGGCACCTGCCTGGTGCCCGAAGGCGGCGAAAACCGAATGCCCGCGCGGCGCGAAAACCCACGGTAAAACGAAGCAGTATCGCGCAACGGCACAGGCGGCGAACCTGTCAGGAATGACAGTACCGCTGGTCCCGTGGCGCGTTGACGAGCAGCGGCTTCGGGACTTTGCTTATGGTTACCGCGACGAATCTGCAGCGGGGCACACCGGTTCGAGGACAGGAAGAATGAGCGACAGACAGAACGGCACAGTGAAGTGGTTCAACGATGAAAAGGGTTACGGATTCATCACGCCGGAGAGCGGCCCCGACCTGTTCGTCCACTTCAGGGCAATCGAGGGCAACGGGTTCAAAACATTGAAGGAGGGCCAGAAGGTCACCTTTGAAGCCGTACAGGGCCAGAAAGGCATGCAGGCCGATAAAGTCCAAATCGTGTCCTGACCCGCTTGATGCCCGCAGACATACCTGCCCCGACGGGCCACCTATTGCACTGGAAAGGAGAACGGCCATGCCCAGGAAAACTCCACAGACTGCAATCTCCATCAGCAGCAAGACTGCCGCCTACGATGAGCAGGACATTTTCTTTCGCAGTGCCACCACCGCCCAGGGCGGACGGCGGCTGCGCGAGGGGCAGACGGTCACCTACGAATTGGTCAGGGGCCCGGGCGGCGACTGGCAGGCCGTCAATATCGAGATCGTGGACGAGTCGACACTGAACTAGCCCGCGCATGTCACTACAGCTGAAACCTTGCGACGGCTTCGTTCAGGGAAACGGCCAGCTGCGCCAGTTCTCGACTCGATCCATTGATCTGCCCGGCGCCGGAAGAGGATTGCGCAGACAGGTCGCGAATATTGACGATGTTGCGATCGACTTCCTTGGCCACCTGGGCCTGCTCCTCGGCGGCGCTGGCGATGACCAGGTTGCGCTGGTGGATCTGGTCGATGGAGTCGGTGATCTGGCTCAATGCGCCGCCCGCGCCCTCAGCCAATGCCAGAGTGTCGGTGGCACGCTGGGTACTCGACTGCATCGAGCTCAACGCGTCGTTGGACCCCGTGCGCATCGCGGTCACCATCTGGTCGATTTCCAGGGTCGATTGCTGGGTACGGTGGGCCAGTGCACGGACTTCGTCAGCCACCACCGCAAAGCCGCGCCCGGACTCACCGGCCCGCGCCGCCTCGATCGCAGCGTTGAGTGCCAGCAGGTTGGTCTGCTCGGCGATGGAGCGGATCACATCGAGCACCTTGCCGATATCCCGCGATTGCTCGGCGAGGTTCTGCACCAGGGTCGAGGTTTCGCCGATGTTGGTGCTCAGGGCTTGAATGGCGCTGACGGTTGCACCCACACGGTGCTGGCCTTCGCGCGCGGTTTCATTGGAAAGGCGAGTGGACTCGGAGGTGGACACCGCATTGCGCGCTACCTCATCCGCCGCCGAGGTCATCTCGTTGACGGCGGTGGCGGCCTGCTCGATTTCAGCGGTCTGCTTTTGCAGGCTGCGGCTGCTCTGGTCGGTGATGCCGTTGAGGTCGGTGGCCGATGACGCCATCTGCCCGGCCGACTGGCGAATCAGTTGCAAGGTCCCGCGCAGGTTGGCCTGCATGGTCTTGAGTGCCACGAGCAGGCGCGTCACTTCGTCGTCGCCGCTCACGTCCACCGTTTGGGTCAGGTCACCTTCGGCAACGTTCTCGGCAGCCCGTACGGCATGACTGAGCGGGCCGACAATGCTGCGCGTGAGCAACCAGGCCAGCAGCACGGTGCTCAACCCGGCCACGATCACAAAGCCGAACACCATGGTGCGCGAACGGCCGTACTGCGATTCGGCCGCCTGGCCTTGCTGGTTGATCTGGGCGTTGTAGTAGTCGGCCAGGGCATTGAGTTGGGCCCCGGAGCCATCCACCACGGTTTTCATATCCACCAGCAACAACTTGTTGAGCTCGGCGCCCTGCTGCTTGTCGGCAAGGATGAACGACTGCGCCAGCCCTTGCTGGTATTGGCGCAGCGAGACCTGGAACTGGTCATAGAGCGTGCGTACTTCGGGGGTGTCGATCACTGCATCGAGGTCGGCCAGCCGTTTGCTCAGGTCCTGGCTGCGGGTGTCCATCTGGCTACGGTATTGCGGGATGCTCGCCGGGTTCGGGTCCAGGGCCATGCGCAAAGAGATCGTACGAATGCGCAGCATGATTTCACGAATGTCCGCCACCAGCCGCATCTTCGGCACCAGCCCGCTTTCCACCTGCACCGCGCTGGCGCGGATGCTTGCCATGTTCGACAGTGCAAAAAAACCCAGCAGGGCCACGAGCAAAGCAATCAGGGCAAAACCCAGACCCGCACGGCGGGCGATGGACAGGCTGCGAAGGGACATTAGGGGGGACTCTCTTATTGGGGATACGATGTCGTACGAGAGTGTTTCGGCCGTGTGGGTAAAGACTTGAGGGGCGTACACCCAGGAAATGGGAAGTTATAAATATCAGTGAGTTATTTGCAGTATCGACGAGCACGGCGCCCACCAACGACAATACTGGGAACATCAAAGGATTACCCCACCAGCAGGTCTGACATGGAAAAAGCCGTCATTACTCTGGCACTGATTTCTTGCCTATACGGCTGCATCGGCGCACAACTTTCACTTCCTGAACAGAAAAACGTACGCACCACCCCTCAACAGAACCCGCCTGAACGAGCATGGTGCGGCGTGACGCTTTGGGCTGTAGTTCCAATACCCCTGAAGCTCCCCGTGTGCCGCTCACATCCCGCTCCCTCGCCCTTATATGCCTGTGGTCCTTTCATGTTCCTGGGACCGGTCATGCACGGTTACAAGGGGAATGCCTTATGTGGAGAAATGCCTTGAGAGCCCATGACACCCGTCTGGAAAACTGCTTGCTCCCATGTGCCCACTTGCAAAAGTCCCAAGGCGGGACTAGGATTTTCCCATGAGAATAGTCGCACTCAGTCAACTCAAAACCTTTTGGCACAAGCACCCGGATTCGGAGCAACCGTTCCTGGCCTGGATAGACGAAGTAAAAAACGCCGACTGGTCAAACCCGGCTGACATCAAGGAACACTTTCGCAGCGCTAGCATTCTCAAAAGCCGAAGGGTCGTCTTCAACATCAAAGGTAACGACTACAGGCTCGTGGTCGCCGTGGCCTATCGCTATGGCGCTGTCTACATCAAGTTTGTCGGTACACATAAGCAGTACGACGCAATTGACGCCGATACCGTCGAAACGGAGTAACCCATGAACATCCGACCTATCCACACCGAACAGGATTACAAGGACGCGCTCAAGTCTGTCTCTGCACTGTTCGACAACGAACCAGAACCCGGCACCCCGGAAGGTGATTACTTTGACGTAATGATCACGCTGATCGAGGCCTATGAAGCCAAACACTTTCCCATGGACCTGCCCAACCCAATCGATGCCATTCGCTTCAGAATGGAACAGTCTGGCCTGTCGGCGGCTGATCTTATTCCCGCCATTGGCCGCCAGAATCGTGTTTATGAAGTGCTGAATGGAAAACGAGCGCTGACCTTGCCGATGATTTGGAAGCTGCATGAGATGTTTGGTATTCCAGCAGAAAGCCTGATCAAACCAGTAAGGACTGCCTGAAGACGGAATACGGTTGGTTGTGCCTGCTGGAAAGAACCACTACGGCCCTGTTTGCTGCTCGGAACGAGTAGCTCTGCCCCAAACTCTCAGAAACGAAAAAGCCCCGTAGCTTATTCAGCTACGGGGCTTTTTCTATGTAATGGCGGAGAGATAGGGATTCGAACCCTAGGTACCGGTGAAGGTACAACGGATTTCGAATCCGTCCCATTCGGCCACTCTGGCATCTCTCCAACGGCGCGCATCATAACAGCCTGTTTCGTGGAAGCAAAGCTCAAACGAGATTTTTTTCCGTGCTATCAGATGCTTGCGTCGATTAAAGCGGTACGCCGAGGCGCTTGGCGACTTCTTCGTAGGCTTCGATCACATCACCGAGGCCTTGGCGGAAGCGGTCCTTGTCCATCTTCTTCTTGGTGTCCTTGTCCCACAGGCGGCAGCCGTCCGGGCTGAATTCGTCGCCGAGGACGATGGAGCCATCGTGGAACACACCGAATTCCAGCTTGAAGTCCACCAGCAGCAGACCTGCGTCGTCGAACAGCTTGCTCAGCACGTCGTTGACCTTGAGGGACAACTCCTTCATGCGTGCCAGTTGCTCGGCGGTGCCCCAGCCGAATGCCACGACGTGGGATTCGTTGATGAACGGGTCGCCCTTGGCGTCGTCCTTCAGGAACAGCTCGAACGTGTAAGGGTTGAGCTTGAGGCCCTCTTCCACGCCCAGGCGCTTGACCAGGCTGCCGGCGGCGTAGTTACGCACGACGCATTCCACCGGGATCATGTCCAGCTTCTTCACCAGGCACTCGTTGTCGCCCAGCAGTTTGTCGAATTGGGTCGGAATGCCGGCCGCTTCGAGTTTCTGCATGATGAAGGCGTTGAACTTGTTGTTCACCATGCCCTTGCGATCAAGTTGTTCGATGCGCTTGCCGTCGAACGCCGAGGTGTCGTTGCGAAACAGCAGGATCAGGCGGTTGGCGTCGTCGGTCTTGTAAACCGACTTGGCTTTGCCGCGGTAGAGTTCTTCACGTTTTTCCATGATGGGCTCCGCTTTGAGTGAGGTGGGCTAGGCGATATGTCGCCAGTCGAGCCCTGAATCTTGATCGGCCAGTTGCAGCCAGTCCGGGTCGCACCCGAGGGTGTCGACAAAACATTGCCGGGCAAGCGTCGGCAGGTTGTTCTTGCTGCTCAAGTGGGCCAGGACCAGGTGTTGCAGGTCTTGCCAGCCCAACTCATACACCAGGTACGCCGCCTGATGGTTGTTCAAATGTCCCAGTTCGCCGCCGACCCGTTGCTTGAGAAAGTACGGATAGTGACCGCGAGCCAACAGGTCTCGGCAGTGGTTGGACTCGATCATCAAGGCATCGAGGTTCCGGTAGCCGTCCAGTACCTTGGCGCAGTAGGAGCCCAGGTCGGTGAGCACGCCGAAACGCCGCTCTCCGTCACTGAATACATACTGCGTCGGTTCCTGGGCGTCGTGCGCCACGGCAATCACATCGATGCTCAGGGCACCGATTTGCAGCTGCTCGCCACCGGCCAGGAAACCTGCGGGTTCTATAGGTTTGCGCATCCCGCGCAGTGTGCCGCGACTGAGGTACACCGGAAGATTGTAGCGCCGAGACAGCAAACCCACGCCATGCACGTGGTCGGCATGTTCGTGGGTCACCAGAATCGCGCTCAGCTGCGAGGGGTGAACCCCCAGGCGCAGCAGGCGCCGCTCGGTTTCCTTTAACGAGAAACCACAATCCACCAGCACGTACGTGTCGTCATGGGCGACCAGCGTGCCGTTCCCTTGGCTACCGCTGCCGAGAACGGCAAAACGCATCGGATCAGCCCAGGTTGTCCTGAATCACGCCCAACACCTTGCGCGCTGTTTCAGCCGGCGCGACGGTGTTGATGTTCTTCTCGACGGTGACCTGCACAGTCTCGCCAACCTTGCTCAAACGCACCTGATAACGCTCGGCGCGGGTCTCGATTTCTTCCTTGGTCGGCTTGCTGCCGAACAGTTTGCCGAAGAAACCAGGCTCTTCGTCTTTGCGCTCGGCCTTTTCAGCCACGTTGATGTAGTACAGGCCCAGGCTGCGGTTGATGTCTTCAACACGCCATGGGCCTTGCTCCAACGCGCGGCCGACGCTGGCCCAGGCGCGATCCAGGTCTTCACCCAGGTTCAGCACCACGTTGCCGCTGCCGTCCTCGGTGAGGCTGACGCGGCTCGGGGTGTCGTAATCACGGGCGGCGAGCAGGGAAACGGAACCGCCCTTCTCGGAGATACGGCTCATGCTGGCCAGCATCTCGTCGACCAATGCCGAGTCGACACCGGTGTTGACCGAGCGGTTGGTGAAGTCGACGTTGGCGGTGCTGCCGGCAGGACGCTCGGCGCTGACCACGTAGACTTCACTGGTGTTGCGCTGTACGCCCGGCTCGATGCGCACACGCACTCGGGCTTCGCTGTCGGCGGCGACACCACCGGCCTGCAGGCGCTTGGCCATGGTGGCGGACAGCTCGCTGCCCTGCTGCCATGCCGTGGTGAATTCACCGGTCTGCGGGCGCTGCTCGTCGATGCGGAAACCGTTGTCCTGGAAGAACTGCACCGCTACCGGCCAGACTTCTGCAGGTGGGCGCTGCGCCACGATCCAACGCGAATCACCGCTCTTCTGCAGGCTGTAGTCGCTGGCATCCGCCACGGCCGAGATCGGCTGTGGACGTGGCACGACGTATTCACCCTTGGTGGTGTCGTCGGCAACGTTGCGTGGAATCGGCAGCAACGGGTCAAGGCGCTTGGCGACGTTGACGTCCGGCGGCAGTTGCATCGGTTTGGTTGCTTGTGCTTCCAGGTAATCGCTGCCGCGGTCACGGAAGTAGCCTTCCGGGCCCCAGATCCAACCGCAGCCACTGGTGCTGGAGATAATCAAGGCAAGTGCGGAAAGTCCGGCCAATCGCTTCATGCGTAGTGCTTCCTCAATTAAACCAGGACGCCGGACTGGCGCAGGGCCTGTCGCAGCGGTTCGTGACAGGCTTCGCTGAGGCGGGTGAGCGGCAGACGGATACCGTCCGGCATCAGGCCCATCTCGAACAGCGCCCACTTCACGGGAATAGGGTTGGATTCGATAAACAGTGTCTTGTTGAGCGGCATCAGCTTCTCGTGGATCGCACGGGCGGTCACGGCGTCGCCGGCGATGGCGGCGGCACACAGGTCGCTCATGGCGCGCGGGGCCACGTTGGCGGTCACGGAGATATTGCCCTTGCCGCCCAGCAGGATCAGCTCGACAGCCGTGGCGTCGTCACCGGAATACAGCAGGAAATCGCTGCTCACCCCGGCCAGGATGTCCTTGGCGCGCTGCAGGTCGCCGGTGGCTTCCTTGATGCCGATGATGTTCGGCACGGTGGACAGGCGGATCACGGTCTCGGCCTTCATGTCGCACGCGGTACGACCCGGCACGTTATAGAGGATCTGCGGGATGTCGACGGCTTCGGCAATGGTGCGGAAGTGCTGGTACAGGCCTTCCTGGGTCGGCTTGTTGTAGTACGGGGTCACCAGCAGGCAAGCGTCGGCGCCGGCTTTCTTGGCGTTTCGGGTCAGCTCGATGGCTTCGCGCGTCGAGTTGGCGCCCGTGCCGGCGATCACGGCAATACGCCCCGCGACACGCTTGACCACGAATTCGATCACCTGGATGTGTTCTTCCACATCGAGGGTGGCCGATTCACCTGTGGTGCCGACCGCCACGATGGCGTTGGTGCCTTCTTGCAGGTGGAAGTCCACCAGTTTGCCCAGGCTGTCCCAGTCGAGATGACCTTGTGCATCCATGGGTGTGACCAGTGCCACCATACTGCCCGCAATCATGCAACCGCTCCTGCCGGAAAAAGAGAGCCGTAATGGTACTGGCGCCAAGATGCTTGTACAAGCGAAGTACCGCCTGAGGATGCGTTCTGGCGCAACTAAACGACGGGCAATGCCATCATTGGGCCAAAGCACGGGTTGAGGCTGGGCAAAATCAGGCGGATCACGCAATGAAAACGCCACCTCCTATCCCTTGGCGACGCTTTTCGCTACCCTTCATGCTTTGATCGATACAGCCCTCACCGTATCGACCGCTCATCGTTTTAGGAAGGCTGCATGTCCACCCCCACAGTTCGCGAACAATTCCTTGTTATCAGTGCCCTCGGCGCCAACCCCATGGAGCTGACCAACGTCCTGTGCCGCGCCAGCCATGAAAACCGCTGTGCCGTGGTGACCTCCCGCCTGACCCGCCATGGCGAGTGCAGTGCGCTGGTCCTGCAGATTTCCGGCACCTGGGATGCCCTGGCGCGCCTGGAGACCGGCCTGCCGGGCCTGGCCAAGAAGCACGACTTCACCGTCAACGTGGTGCGCAGCGCCGCCCTGGAAAATCGCCCGCAGGCGCTTCCTTATGTGGCGTATGTCAGCTCGGCCTACCGCTCGGACATCGTCAATGAGCTGTGCCAGTTCTTCATCGACCACAACGTCGAACTGGAGAACCTGACCTGCGACACCTACCAGGCCCCGCAGACCGGCGGCACCATGCTCAACGCCACCTTCACCGTGACCCTGCCGGCCGGCGTGCAGATCAGTTGGCTGCGCGACCAGTTCCTGGATTTCGCCGATGCCCTGAACCTCGACGCGTTGATCGAGCCGTGGCGCCCACAGAACCCAATGTAAGGAAGTTTTTTCATGGCGGTAGTCATCGACAAACCCGTAGCCGATTTCGAAGCCCAGGCCACCAGCGGCCAGACCTTCAGCCTTGCCGCCCTCAAGGGCAAGCAAGTGGTGATCTACTTCTACCCGAAGGACAGCACCCCGGGCTGCACCACCGAAGGCCAGGGTTTCCGTGACCAGTACGCGGCATTCAAGGCCGCCAACACAGAGGTGTTTGGCGTGTCGCGCGACAGCGTGAAGTCCCATGAGAACTTCAAGGGCAAGCAGGAATTCCCGTTCGAGCTGATCAGCGACAAGGATGAAGCGGTCTGCCAGCTGTTCGATGTCATCAAGCTGAAGAAGCTGTACGGCAAGGAATACCTGGGTGTGGATCGCAGCACCTTCCTGATCGACAAGGACGGTGTGCTGCGCCAGGAATGGCGCGGCGTGAAAGTGCCGGGCCATGTGGACACCGTTCTGGCCGCAGCCCAGGCGTTGAACAAGGCCTGATCTGTAGCGCGGATCACTGCGGCGATGAAGCAGTGATTCGCACCTCCCCTTACAACAACGGTGCCACCACCGGCTCCTGCCGCGGCCACGCATCCAGCACGGCCTTGAACAGCGTCGCCAGGGGAATCGCAAAGAACACCCCCCAGAATCCCCACAGTCCACCAAACAACAGCACTGCACAGATGATCGCCACCGGGTGCAGGTTGACCGCCTCCGAGAACAGCAGCGGCACCAGCACGTTGCCATCCAGGGTCTGGATGATGCCGTAGACCGCCATCAGGTAGATGAACTGGTCGCTCCAGCCCCACTGGAACAAGGCGATCAAGGTCACCGGCACTGTTACCACCACGGCACCGACATACGGCACCACCACCGAAATCCCCACCAGCAGTGCCAGCAAGGCGGCGTAGTTGAGGTCCAGTGCGATAAACGCGATGTAGGTAACGCCCCCGCAGATAATGATCTCGATGACCTTGCCACGAATGTAGTTGGCGATCTGCCGGTTCATTTCTTCGGCCACCCGGGTGATCAGCGCTCGTTCGCGGGGCAGATAGCCGCTCACCCAACGTCCGATCATGGCGCGGTCCTTGAGGAAGAAGAACACCAGGATCGGTACGAGCACCAGGTAGATCATGATGTTGACCAGCAGCGGCAGGCTGGACAGGGAAAAGGTCAGCGCCCATTGCCCGAATTTTCCGATTTCGCCCCGTGCCACTTCTATGGCCTGCAACACCTGCTCGTCCGACACCAGATGCGGGTAGCGTTCCGGCAACAGCAGCAACAGCGACTGCCACTTGGCGAGCATGCCCGGCAACTCGTTGAACAACGTGATCAGTTGGTGCCACAGCAGCGGCAATACCACGACGACAAACACCACCAGCAGCCCCATGAACAAGGCGAATACCAGGCCCACTGCCGCGCCGCCCGGCAAGCGTAGACGCTCCAGGGTGGTGACCAGGCCCTGCATCAGGTAAGCCAGCACCATCCCCGCCAGTACCGGCGCCAGCATGCCTCCCAAGGTGAGTACGGCCGTAAAGGCCAGAAACAGCAGGACCGCGAGCACCACGGCTTCTTCATCGGAGAAGTAGCGCTGGATCCAGTCTCGTAACACTTTGAACATCAATCAACCTCGGGTGGTAGGGGCAAACGGTTCAGGCCTTGCGCAACCAGTAACGGTACACACCGGCGGCGTCTTCTTCATGCAGCAGGGTATGGCCGGCCAGCTTGGCGAAGGTGCGAAAATCACGCTGGGAACCTGCGTCGGTGGCGATCACCTTGAGCACAGCGCCACTGGCCAATCGATTGAGTTCCAGCTTGGCCTTGAGCAGAGGCAACGGGCAATTGAGGCCGCTGGCATCGAGTTCGGCATCAAAGGCTACAGCGTCGGTCATGGTTTTACTCCGGGCACGCATTCGGGGTGCTTAGAATATCTGGTCCGAAGCTCAGTGTCCGGCTACAGTAAGCTCTTTGTCGAAAGGCTCTGTGCATGACTTTTTTGCGCCCCACCCTGCTGACGCTGGCTTGCCTGCTGGCCTCCCCAGGCTTCGCTGACGACCTGCCGTCACTTGGCGACGCCAGTTCTGCCATTGTCTCGCCACAACAGGAATATCAGCTGGGCCGCGCCTGGCTGGCCTACCTACGGGGCCAGGTCTCGCAGTTGAACGACCCGCAGCTCAAGGATTACGTCGAAACCAGCGTGTACAAGCTGGTGGAAACCAGCCAGGTGAATGACCGGCGCCTGGAATTCATCCTGATCAACAGCCCGCAGCTGAACGCCTTTGCCGCACCCGGCGGTATCGTCGGCGTGAACGGCGGCCTGTTTCTCAATGCCCAGACCGAAGGGGAATACGCGTCGGTGCTGGCCCACGAACTGGCTCACTTGTCCCAGCGTCACTTCGCCCGTGGTGTCGAGGCGCAGCAGCGCATGCAGATCCCGATGATGGCCGCCCTCCTCGGCGGCATCATTGCGGCCGCCGCCGGTGCCGGGGATGCCGGGATTGCTGCGATTGCCGGCACCCAGGCGGCGGCCATCCAGGAACAACGACGATTCTCTCGCCAGAATGAACAGGAAGCGGACCGTATCGGCATCGTCAACCTGGAGAAAGCCGGCTACGACCCGCGTTCCATGCCGACCATGTTCGAACGCCTGATGCGTCAGTACCGCTTCGACGCCAAGCCGCCGGAATTCCTGCTGACTCACCCGGTGACCGAATCGCGTATCGCCGACACCCGCAACCGCGCGGAACAGGCCAAGGCCGGTGGCAAGGAAGACAGCCTGCGCTACCAGCTGATTCGCGCACGGGTACAGCTGCAATACGAAGACACCTCCGGACTCGCCGCCAAACGCTTCCAGGCGCAACTGGACGAAAATCCTAAAAACGACGTGGCGCGCTATGGCCTGGCCATCGCCCAGATCAAAGCCTCCCAGTTCAAACAGGCACGGGAAAGCCTGCAACCCTTGCTGGCCAAGGCGCCCAATGACATCACCTACAACCTGGCGCAGATCCAGTTGGACATCGACAACAACCACCTGCCCGATGCCCAGCAACGCACGGATCGGATGCTGACCCAATACCCCGGCAACTACCCGCTGAATCAGATTCGGGTAGATCTGTTGCTTAAACAGAATCGCACCGCCGATGCGGAAAAGGCCCTGGATGGCTTGCTCAAGTCGCGCCCGGACGATCCGGATGTGTGGTACCAGGTCGCCGAGACGCGTGGTTTGTCGGGCAATATCATCGGCCTGCATCAGGCTCGCGCCGAATACTTTGCTTTGGTGGGAGACTTCCAGCAGGCGATTCAGCAGTTGGACTTTGCCAAACGTCGCGCCGGCAGCAATTTCCCGTTGTCGTCACGTATCGATGCACGTCAGCGTGAGTTGATCGAACAGGAGCGCCTGGTTAAAGGCATGATGGGCTAGACCCATCGCCCACAAAAAAGCCCCGCCCTCGTAACACGAAGGCGGGGCTTTTTATTGGCCGGGTGGGTTACTCGGCCAGCTTGAAGGTAATGAAGCTGGCACGCCCCTGGCGAAGCACGCGCATCGATACCGAGCGGTTCTTCGGCAACGCCTTGGCGATGTCGGTGAACTGCTTGGTAGTCTCAATCGCCTGATTGTTCAGGTGAGTGATCACGTCGCCAGGCTGCAGGCCGATCAAGGCTGCCGGGCCGTCCTGCACTTCCTTGATCACCACGCCGCTCTTGAGATCGAAGGCTTTCTTCTGCTCGTCAGTCAGCTCGGCCACGGCAATGCCCAGGCGATTGCTGCTGCGCTCGGCGCCCGGCTTGGTGTTACCCAGGGCATCCAGGGTCGCGCCCTCTTCAGGGATCGCTCCTACAGTCAGCTCGACATTCTGGCGCTTGCCATCACGAATCACTTCCAACTTGGCCTTGCTGCCGGCCTTGAGTGCGCCAACCAGGTGCGGCAGGTCGGCCGACATAACGATCGGTTGACCGTTCATGCTCAGGATCACGTCGCCCACTTGCAGACCGCCTTTGGCAGCCGGGCCGTCATCCTGGATTTGCGCGACCAGGGCGCCCGCCGGCTTGTCGAGGCCGAAGGATTCAGCCAGGTCCTTGTTCACTTCCTGAATCACCACGCCCAACCAGCCACGGCTGACCTTGCCACCGCTTTTCAGCTGATTGGAAACATCCATGGCCACGTCGATAGGAATGGCGAACGAAACCCCCATGAAGCCACCGGAACGGGTGTAGATCTGCGAGTTGATCCCCACCACTTCGCCCGCCAGGTTGAACAACGGGCCACCGGAGTTGCCCGGGTTGATCGGCACGTCGGTCTGGATGAACGGCACATAGTTCTCGTTCGGCAGGCTGCGACCAATGGCACTGACGATACCCTGGGTAACGGTATGGTCAAAACCAAACGGCGAGCCGATGGCTACCACCCACTGCCCCGCCTTCAGGTCCTGGGACTTGCCCAGCTTCAGCACCGGCAGGTCCTTGCCCTCGATCTTCAGCAAGGCCACGTCGGAACGCGGATCGGTGCCGACCAATTTGGCTTTCAGCTCACTGCGATCGGCCAGGCGTACGAGGATCTCGTCGGCGTCGGCAATCACATGGTTATTGGTGAGGATGTAGCCATCTGGCGAAATGATGAAGCCCGACCCCAGGGACTGCGCTTCACGCTGGCCACCACCGCCACCACGGGGCGCACGCGGTTGTGGCATGCCACGCTCGAAGAACTCGCGCAGCATCGGCGGCAGGCCTTCCAGGTCAGGCATCTGCTGGTTGGAGACTTTGCGATCCGGCAGCTTCTGGGTGGTACTGATGTTCACCACGGCAGGCGAGGCTTGCTCAACCAATTGGGTGAAGTCAGGCAACTCGACCGCTTGCGCGGGCACGGCCTGACCCAGCACCAATACCGTGGCGACTATGGATAGGTAAGACTTCAAACGTGGTATCGACATACAGCTCCCGTTACGACGAGCAGGGTTGAGCGACAGGGTTCAAGAAACGCCGAAAACTGCGAACGACATCTTTGTTCCGCGAACAAAACAAGGCCAGGGCCAACAAGCCCTGACCTATAAAAAACATGGGAGATTTTTGCAAGTGAAAATGCTGATCCAGACATTTCATGCTCTCGGCAGCCAACCTGGCATGGGCGTACTGTGAAAGATCCGGATGAACATAGGATTAACGACTCACGGCTTGGGGGTGGCCTTTTTTTCACCGCGCACCGACAGTGCGATGCGTTCGGCGGTGCCAATAGGTATTTCGCCGACCACAGTCACCATCATTTCGCCATCCACCGTATTCAAGCGACGAGATACAGCGACCGTGGGGCCTAATTGGGTGCGAGTCTCGGTCACGCTCACATCGCTGATCGGCTCGAGAAACACCGAGAAGCGCGCCAGTCCATCTTCATACATCAGGCTGTCGACCGTGGCCTTGGTATGGGGATCCTTGCGGGCGCTGCTATTGGTCAGCTGAAAGCCTGGCGGCAACCACTCCAAGTGCCACGCCTCGGTGGCCTCTACGGCCGCTGCCTTGGTGTCGCCGACGGCGATGGAGGTGCATTCGCCGCTGGGCTGCAAGTCGCGATCATTAGGCGTGGTGGAGGTGTCCAATCGAGTGAACTGAAAGCGCTCAAGCAACTGCCCTTGATCATTCAGCAGCAAGGATTTGAGCGGCAAGGCAGTTTCACGATCAAGATGCAGCTCAAAACCGTAGCGGTATTGATCACGGGGTGTAATCGACACAATCACTGCATTACGACCGGCCACGCGAGATTTGCCGATAACGGCCAGTTCGTAGAATTGATTGAGTCTTTGCGGATCGAGGGCGCGCGAGGGCGCATCACGCGAATTGCCAAGGCCGGCGACAAGAGTGCCGCTGACGCACTGAGTACGACCGTCTATACGAACGACTTCCTGAGCAGAACCATCGAGCTGCAAGAGCCGCTCACGGACCTGGCCATTCTGGACACGATGCCAGATGTCATGGGTAGAAAAACTGCCATTACGTTCGTAGACAAACGTACCTTGAAAACTTTGCTGCTGCTCTGCACGCCCAAGTCGAGTCAGCCAGTCTTGGGCGTCGTCGGCATGGGCGGGGAGTGCAAACCAACCACTGAGCAATAAGGTAAGGAGCGGTATGGCGCGCATAGGGCTCCTTAACGGATCAGCGGTTTTCCAGGCTTGCAGCGCGAGCGTATGGCAGAGCGCTTTCAGTGCCTTTCAAGGCGGATTCCTGTGCGTGTTGGCGCAGGTAGCCTGGAAGACGCTGGTCCTGCCAGCCGGATTGCCCTTGCAGCACACCGTTGGCCATAGGGCCGGTGGTGTCGGAGCTTTCCTTGTAGCCGGCCAGTACCGCTGGGCCTTTGACTTGCGGACCGGCCATGACCGGTTGCTGAGTCTGCTGGGCCAGTTCGGCACCGGCGATTTCGTCCTGGTTGTACAGGCGAACACCGGCCAGCACTGCAACAGTCACCGAAGCAGCCACTGCCAGGCGACCCAGGCTGCGCCAAGGGCCACGAGCAGCTTTTGCCGGAACGGCTTCATCAGCCAGCGCGGCAGAAACGGCCGCAGCAATATCCAGACGAGGGATTAGAAGATCCTTGTGCATCACCGCCCGAGCGACTTGGTAACGAGACCAGGTATCACGGGTTTCGGCATCATCAAATGCATTGAGCACTCGACGAAGTTCCAGTTCATCCGCTTCGTTATCCATCACTGCGGACAGCGATTCCTGCAGGGCATCACGACTCATGGCGGTTCCTCTCTTGGCTGTCGCCGCTGTCTTTAGTTTTCCTGCAACAACGGTTGCAAGGCTTTATCGATGGCTTCCCGGGCCCGGAAAATCCGTGACCTTACAGTCCCCACCGGACACTGCATGACGCTCGCAATGTCTTCGTAACTCAGACCATCGAATTCACGTAAAGTTAACGCCGTACGCAAATCTTCTGGCAGTTGCTGAATCGTGCGATGAACGGTGCCTTCGATCTCGTCGCGCAGCAATGCACGCTCCGGCGACTCGAGATCTTTGAGGCCGTGATCACCATCGTAAAATTCTGCATCTTCTGAACTTACATCACTATCCGGTGGGCGGCGTCCGCGAGACACCAGATAGTTCTTCGCCGTGTTGATGGCGATGCGGTAGAGCCACGTGTAAAACGCACTATCACCGCGGAAATTGCCCAGTGCACGGTACGCCTTGATAAAGGCTTCCTGTGCAACGTCCTGCGCTTCATGGGTGTCGTGCACAAACCGCACGATCAACCCGAGAATTTTGTGCTGGTATTTCAGCACTAGCAGATCAAATGCTCGCTTGTCACCGCGTTGAACGCGCTCGACCAGCTGCTGATCCTCTTCCTGGGTTAGCATGAACACTCCTCGTTGTACTTGAAGGAGGCTTGCATAACTAAACGATCAGGCTTGCAAACATAGACTCGGACTTTTCGCAAAAGTTCTCCCCCTTCAAGCAAGTTTCCGGCATGCACTGATTTGGCACACACGAAAAACGCAGCGCGGGCAACGCCGGCTGCGCGAATAATCTTGTCGTCGGTTTTCTGACGCGTCCAATGCTCCCGACGGGCCAATAAACTCAACGTTTCCCAGCTTTCGGGCAACCTGCTATTGAGTCGAGGCTTATGCAAAAAGTTCCCATCTCAATAACCTGCCGATTTTACCCGAGCCGTGCACCGTAATCTCACATTGCCACGAATGCCCGGCTATTGTGCCGCTCCCCCCCTCTATATACTAGTGGCCCGTGTGACCCTTTGATTCGCCGATCCAGGCGTCCTGTTTGCGCCAGCCCTGTGGATCGCTTTTTGCGGAATCCTTCAAATGAGCCAACAGTTTCAACACGATGTCCTGGTGATCGGTAGCGGCGCGGCCGGCTTGAGCCTTGCACTTACCCTTCCCAGCCACTTGCGCATTGCCGTCCTGAGCAAAGGCGACCTGGCCAACGGTTCGACATTCTGGGCCCAGGGCGGTGTCGCCGCGGTGCTGGACGACACCGATACGGTGCAATCCCACGTTGAAGACACCCTCAACGCCGGCGGTGGCCTGTGCAACGAAGACGCGGTGCGCTTCACCGTCGAGCATAGCCGCGAGGCGATCCAATGGCTGATCGACCAGGGCGTGCCCTTCACCCGCGATGAACACGCAGGCAGCGATGACGGCGGCTTCGAGTTCCATCTGACCCGCGAAGGCGGCCACAGCCATCGCCGTATCATCCACGCCGCCGATGCCACCGGTGCCGCGATCTTCAGGACCTTGCTCGACCAGGCCCGCCAACGCCCCAACATCGAATTGCTGGAACAACGCGTCGCTGTCGACCTGATCACCGAAAAGCGCCTGGGCCTGCCGGGCGAACGCTGCCTCGGCGCCTATGTGCTCAACCGCGCCAGCGGCGAAGTGGATACTTATGGTGCGCGCTTCACCATCCTCGCCTCCGGCGGCGCCGCCAAGGTCTACCTCTATACCAGCAACCCCGACGGCGCCTGCGGCGACGGCATTGCCATGGCATGGCGCTCGGGCTGCCGGGTGGCCAACCTGGAATTCAACCAGTTCCACCCCACCTGCCTTTATCACCCACAGGCCAAGAGCTTCCTGATCACCGAAGCCCTGCGCGGCGAAGGTGCACACCTCAAGCTGCCCAATGGTGAGCGCTTCATGCAGCGTTTCGACCCGCGCGCCGAGCTGGCTCCACGGGATATTGTCGCCCGCGCCATCGACCATGAAATGAAGCGCCTGGGCATCGACTGCGTCTACCTGGACATCAGCCACAAGCCCGAAGCGTTCATCAAGACCCACTTCCCGACCGTCTACGAGCGCTGCCTGGCGTTCAACATCGACATCACCAAAGGCCCGATCCCGGTGGTGCCGGCGGCGCACTACACCTGCGGCGGTGTGATGGTCGACCAACATGGGCGTACCGATGTACCCGGCCTGTACGCGATTGGCGAAACCAGCTTCACCGGCCTGCACGGCGCCAACCGCATGGCCAGCAACTCACTGCTCGAATGCTTCGTCTACGCCCGCTCGGCCGCAGCCGACATTCTCGAACAACTGCCGCGCATCCCGGTGCCGGCCGCCCTGCCCCGCTGGGATGCCAGCCAGGTTACCGACTCGGACGAAGACGTGATCATCGCCCACAACTGGGACGAGCTGCGGCGCTTCATGTGGGATTACGTGGGGATCGTGCGCACCAACAAGCGCCTGCAACGGGCACAGCACCGGGTGCGATTGCTGCTGGATGAGATTGATGAGTTCTACAGCAACTACCGAGTAAGTAGAGACCTGATTGAACTGAGGAACCTTGCTCAGGTAGCGGAACTGATGATCAGGTCTGCCATGGAACGTAAGGAATCTCGGGGTCTGCACTACACGCTGGACTATCCAGGGATGCTGTCAGAGGCGAAGGATACGATCCTTACACCGACCTTTTGAGGCACGTTAGGAGCCCATAGCGTAGCACCATAGGATCCCGGTTTGTAACAGCTTTGGCGCACATTTGTCCCAACGCTGGGGTCCTTATCGCCTGCCCGCAAGGGTCCCTATCGTGCGCCTGGGCGTGGCGCGGGAGGCCCATGGGGGAATTTGATAAAGGTCCCTTCTTTAGATGGGCACACAAATTATTCCCAAATTTTCCCGTTAAGACTTCCTCATAGGCCCCAAACGGCAACCATGAGACGGACCAGTAACGACACACCACAGAAGGCCAAGTAGGCGTCCCCTAAGGTGATCGTCATATGCAACCTCCAACTGAATCGATATAACATTACATAGAATTTAGGGAGACCGAAGCCGCCCTAAAGTGAATCGTTACCGTGAAGCTATTTTGTTATTGGATAACCCGACTGCCCTACTGTGCCCCTTAAGGAGCAACGGCAAAGACCAAACGCTTGATCATCTTGAAAGGCACTGTCTCAGTCTGTAGACCTTGAGTGTCCAACTTCACACGGACCATGGCATTAGCCAGAATATCGAAGACACAGCGGATCTCAAGGTCCCAGCCTTGCATAGCAGCATTACGTGTCGCCTCAACCTTCCAGATGTCGCCATTACGGCCCGTCCGGTAGCTCACTGAAGTGAAGGACTTAGGCAGCATAAAGACACCGTAGTCAGTACCTGAGTAGGCCTGTACGCCCGTCCCCAAGAGTTCCTGAGCATCCTCAAGGCCAGCACGTTGAGCGGCACGATTGAGCATAGGAGAGATGGCCGAAGGGATCAGGATGATGAAGTCAGCCACATCAACACCTACAGCAGGGTTAACGTGTTCGGCCAACATGTCCAAGATGTCCTCAGCCTTCTCAACAGGTTTGCCTGATAGTGCCCCAACATATGAGGTATCCACTGAAGGCGCTCCTACAAGTGCCCCAGCGACCTTGCCAGCAGCATGTAACTCAATGTCCAGTAAGAGCTTCTGACCAGTTTGCATCATGGACCCTTCAGTCCAACCAGCCTGGAGCGTATGGTCAAGCATGGTGATCCGATGGCTGATCAAGATGGCCTTTTCGGCGGCTTCAGTGAAGATGAATTCACCAGCCAGCACATCGGCCTTGTCTACAACCTGATTGTCCCAGTTCTCACGGGGATCAAAAGTCACCGATTGGTCGGCCAGGAGAGCGATCTGTTGCCCCGTGGCGTTAGAGCCATAAGGACGGAACTCACAAGGAGTCGCCTCTATGGCAGCTTCACGCCAATCCTCAGAGTTTAGATACTCATCAAAGGCCTGGCTGATCGACTCGATGTAAACCGAAGTATCCGAAGCCGCCAGGAAGTCTTTACGGACCGGACCGGCATTGTATTGAATCTGCCCACCATCAACCTGACCATAAGTATCGGACGTGATGGCGGTACTGTATGAGTCTGGTTTTTTGTTCTCAAAAGGTTTCATGTAGTTCTCCTAAAGTTGTTATAAATATCCTCAGCAAGACAAAGGACTATTCGTGTAATGGTTAGCTAATTACCAGTCAACACTATTGCCTGACCGGGAACGTATAGCCTCACCATGAGAGCGGACCTTGGCGAACTTACGTTCCCGTTCAAGTCGCTTCTCTGCCTGCTCCTTAGGAGTGGACATATGGACACGATCAACAGCCTCTTGAGCCAATACTTGACGGTCGCGTTCCCATCGCTCGACTTCCTGACGTTGCTCAAAGAGGAAGCGTGAGGCCTCAGGAACGGAACTTAGAGACAGTCCAGCATTATCAAAAGCCTCTGCGACCTTAGTGATACGGACACGATCCTTACCGGCCTGAAAGACCAATAGGGGCAGCATCACGGCCTCTGCAAAGGAGCGAGTGAGAGTCTGACCAAACAACTCAACAGACTTAGGAGTTACGTTTGTGATATTGAGATTCATGATTTATTTGTCTCCTGACATTGGTAAGGGAATCAGGCGCATAAGGAAGAGAAGACCAGAAAGGCGGAGACCATACGTCTCTCCCTACTGATTCACTTCCAATGGCATCTCTGGATTTGTATTTCGGATAGTCCCATGCGCGGGACATTAGGTTACTTTCAGCGCGGACTTATTGATTGATAATGGGATAAACCTGACAGTGATTAGTCACCGTACTTACAGCCTACCTTGGCCAACTCCCGCTCAACCCAAAGCCTCTTAGTGGACTCTGTGGGCCTTGGAATACAGAACAGACCAGGAGCCTTATCTATTTCCAAAATTGCTCTCAGTGCTTCCCTGCGCATATCCTTAGGGGCATCCATCAATATGGTTTCCGTATAGGACACGGGCTTAAGCTGACTCATTGAGAGCCTGCTGTTTACGCTCATGGGCTTCACGCTGGACTTGATTAACGTCATTGGGACTATTAGCAACATCCCAAACGGTCATCCTCTCAGAACCAAAGCCCTTTATGTCTATCACATAGCCATCACTGTCGATTACAGGTCGAGGCTTGCGGTGTTCGATCAGTCCCTTGGCAATGTTCTCAGCGTTCGGTCGAAGCCACTCATTGATACCCTTGAGGGTGACCTTGAAGAGGTGGCCGGTCAGTTGGATAGCCTTGTTGGACGTGGAGACCTCACGGACCCAGCCGCTCTTGGCGTACTTAGGGTGCATCCGAGTCAGATCCTTGCGCTTAGCTGCGCGCCCCGTGGCGATGAACATTTCCATCACCTTATCTGGGTTCGCTACGCCAGCCAGACGGCAGGCTTCACGCCACGTATAGCCCGTGGTGGTCCCTTTACGGACATGTTCGTCGTAGGCTGGTGCCATTGCATCGACTCGGGTTTGCAGGTCGATCAGCGTTTCCGTGATTGCCTGTGAGGCGAACGCCGGGTTGGCTGCCTGCTCAAGTTCGATCCAGCGACCGACCACCGTATAACGCAGTGCGGTGTCGTAACCCGTAATCAGTGTGAAGACCATTTGCTTATTCAAAATCAGCATACGGTACTGCTTACCACGGCTCTCAAAGGTCGACTCAGTGACGCCTTCAATTTGGCTCCTCAAAACTGAGGGGCGAGATTTCGAGACCAGTTCGATGACACTGTCAGCATCTCGCAAAACGTTGTCGTGACGCTTGCCAGTCATAGCGGCAATCTCGACGGTGGTCATGGTGATTTCTTTGATGTCGTTAAGCATAGTAGTGGTGTCCTTTTTGAATGCTCCCTGAGTTCGCTTCCACAGGCCGACCGTCAAGACCCCACTACGGGCATCGACTATGGCTCAAGAAGCATTCAGAAAGACTTGACGTTGATATGAGCCCAGCGACGGGCGTTGAGACGTTGGATGTTGTGTTCCTAAACGTGAGGGTTAAATCAGGGCTCGCTGATCTCAGACCCCACACAGCAGAGCTAATCAAGCAATCAGGAGAGAGCGCAAAGGCAATCTGAAGGATCCACGTAACAGACCATGCGGACCTCCCTGAGAGGAAGACTTAGCTGTATCCCCTTTATGGTGAGGGTTTTTAGTGGGTGTTTTGAATGAGCGACCAGGGAGAAGACTCAGAAGGTTTTAAAGGGCTGCTTAGCTGGGAGACTCAAGTGTCAAAGTTGACTCACAGCCATGGTCTTCATTGCGAAGCAAGAACCATAACTCAAGGTCTTTAAGTCAAAAGCAAAGATAATTTAATAGATAATATTATGATGCACTTCAAGTCTCTCTTTAGAAACTTAAAGATAAAAGCCCCTATATACTGAAGCATAATCTGAGAGCCCCAAACTCAGTTATGACCAGGACACACCTGGCTTACTTCAGTACACGCCTGCTCCGACTACAGGCCACCCGAAGGCGTCATCATGCCAAGCTCTATGAGAGAGCAAGGGTCGGAATTGTGCAGCCTGGACATGCTACTTATGAGTAGCCAAACCAGGAAGCTATAGGAGGACTTAAGATTTCTTATGGTCGTCTCCTAAACGTGAGGGTTAATTAAATCGGTTGACAAACCAACAGAAACCTCAGTCAAAACAGGGCGGCTCTACGTGAATTCCGCAAGGGCAACCCCTTACGAACTCCTCAGATCTCATTCAGGACCGTGAGGGTTAATTCCAAACTCAATACTTCAGCGACTCAACGATCCCCTTAAGGGTATGAGCCACTGTCCGGATACACCTTACCCACAGAGGGCCACCTTGGAGGTGACCTTACAGCATCATTCACAGAGGTCGCCACGTTTCGGGTGGTGTCGCTCTGGTTATTGTGGGGGGTTTAAATCCCCTCTCAAACAGAGACACTCACAAACTTTTACCATCAGCATTCTTTATACTCTGATCTGCAACATCACAGATGAACTTGGCAATAAATGAAGCTACATTCCCACTATCAAATATAAAATCACTTTCAAACTGATATTCACCGCTAACATTGAGGGTTACCAACTTCCCCATTTTATTCTTGCAATCCCCAGCAGTGACATACCACTTACTCAATTCTATTTTCTTGCGCTTGGCACTAATGGCTCTACCTGCCAACACGGCAATAGGAACATCACTTTTATTTTGTGAAAATTCAAACGATCCTGGCATAGCTTCCCAAGTTGAACCGTCTTCTGCTGAAACGAGTTTTATCCAGCCCTTATCGGCAGACGCAGAGAAGCTAACAAACAAAAGTAAAGCACTCGCCAAAACGATAAGTAATTTATCAAATGCCCTCAACATCTTAAGTCGCACTCCTTAGATTAAAGGTCCGGGCAATTTTTCCCTGAGATGAAATTCGATCACCCGCTATCGCACACTATCCGCGCTGGAAATTCGTATAACTCGCGGTGCCTCACAGATGAGTCAATTCAACTCTGGGTAGTATCATACGGCCATACGAAACGCACTTACCAGCGCCTCAGCCATACGGCCCACCTCAACGGCACTCCCCGCCCCATACAGGTCATAGCTGATAGACCCCGAAGCGTGCCCCAAGATGGACTCAGCGGTTCCCACAGGCACCTCAGCGGCCTTCAAGGCACCGGCCAGCGAGTGACGCAACGAATGGAAGGTCTGGGTCCGATCAGCGTTCAACGTCAGGACCTCCCTAAGGGCCCCATTGAGCACGTTCGAGAACTGACCGGCTCCCAGTGTGAACAGCCGTGAGTCAGCCTTATCGACAAACTCAAGGAACGCCTGAAGATCGAAGCCGTAGGCACCATCAGTCAGTGGCACAACACGGAGAGCATTCTTGGTCTTAGCTGTCTTGCCGTCATTCCTATTGATGTCGATGACCCACACGCTGCCGACCTGTTTAACGTCAGCCTTGGTCAACTGTCTGAGTTCCTCGATACGAGTCCCTGTGATGATCCCAAGGGACAACGCCCAACGCTGCCATGCGTCTACTGGTAGTGAGTTAGCGTGAGCCATCAGGGCCTTTACCTGATCCTGAGAGAGCGCCTCACGGGAGCTGTCAGCATCCTTGGATAGCTTCAATCCCTTATCGAAGCCCTTGTCGATGTAGCCATTATGAACAGCCCAATCCATGACAGTTGATAGCCGGGTCAGTAACTTGTTCACAGTGGAACCTTTGCGGTCCTCAAGGAGCTTTGCCTTGAGCGCCACCATGTCAGCCCGAGTGTGCCCTTTAAGGTCGAGGTCTCCCAATACAGCGCTGATAGCCGCACAAGACGACTTTACATCTCTCATAGTGCTGGCCTGTACGTTGTCCTTTTGCTCGGCCATATAGAGCGCGGAGAGGGACTTGAAGGTCAGACCTGAGGAAGCGCTTACAGATAGGGACAGGCAAGGGGCTACAGACGTGCCACAAGGTTCACCATTGAGGTCCTTAACGATCTCGGCCAGCTTTCCCGACCGTCCCCGCATACGCTCCTGTGATGCCTCAAGGATCTCCAGTGCCTTACTCACTGCACGTTGCTGGTTGACGCTCAGGGGCAGCTGTGCGGACGCCTTACGGAGCGCCAAGTGATGCTCATCATTGATCATCTCGTAAGCGACCAGTGAGCTGTCACCGTGTGCCATCGTCAGGTTGTACTCAGCGATGTCTATAAGGCGCTCACGGAGTTCGTCCCATGACGCCTCAGGGTTGTCCAAGTGGTAAGCCTTGAGAGTCGAGAGAATGTCGTCGGAGATGGTCATTGCGGTGGCCTTGTCGGTAGTCCTGAGTGACAGCGTGAAGAAGCCCTTAACGGTTCCTTGAGGGCGAAGGCGAAGGTAATAGCGACCAGACCGGCGATAGTGGTACGGCTTGGCGAGCGCAGTTTGTAACAGGTTTGTCCCAGTTTGGGAGCGGTGGTTGACGATCATCGGCTGAAACCCCTGTATCCATTGGGTTTAGCCTCATAAGGTCGAGTTCTACAGCAACTATAAGGTCAGCCGTGACCTGATCGAACTGCGCAACCTGGCCCAAGTCGCGGAGTTGATGATCCGTTCGGCCATGGAACGCAAGGAAAGCCGGGGCCTGCACTACACCCTCGACTACCCGCAGATGTTGCCCGAGGCCCGCGACACTATTCTGGTGCCAACCACCTACGGCGGCTGAACTTCAAGCGAACCCGCAGGCGCCGGTGCACATCGGCGGCCTGCGAATCCGTCGGCACGCAGACCGAGCGAACCCGCCATTCCCCCGGTACGCGATAGCGCAACACCACAATCAGCGGCAACGCCAGGCTGTCGGGGCGCAGCTGCACGCGATGCCAGCCGCGCTCACCGCTGAATAATTGCCAGCCCTCTTCATCCCGTCGCAGGCCACGAATCGACGAACGGTGAGTCAGCAGGACATAACGCGGCAATACCCAGGCAGCCTGGGCCAGGCACGCCAGCACGCCGAGGACGGCAAAGGGAGAGTCGAGGACCATCAGCGCACCCAGCGCGAACAGCTGGGCAAGGAGATACGCCGCCAGCAGCAGCCGTGAGGCCTGCCAGCAGCATTCAAAACGATTACTTGGGCTGGACACGATCCAGGATCATCCGGACCATGCGCTGCAGTTCAGGATCTTCGGATTCGGCCCGCTCCATGAACCAGCCGAACATGTCCTGATCTTCGCAAGTCAGCAGCCTGACGTAGAGATCGCGATCTTCCTTATTGAGCGTCGCATACACCTCTTTGGTAAAAGGCACCAGCAACACATCAAGCTCAAGCATGCCACGACGGCTGTGCCAGTAGAGACGATTGATTTCTACATCTTCGACCATGGAGCGCTCCTCAAATAGAGCGCAAGTATACAGGCCCGACGGCACCGGAACAGTCGGCTTTGGTCGCCCCCTACGGAAACTATCCATTTGCCGGGCGCCCCTCTATGATGCACCCATGACTTTTTGACCTGCGATGACCCATGGCTGACTCTGCTTTCTTCTGCCCCCTGTCCCACGAAGGCGTTCTCGCCGTCCGCGGCTCCGACGCTGCCAAGTTCCTGCAGGGACAACTCACCTGCAACCTCAATTACCTGAGCGACACCCAGGCCAGCCTCGGTGCGCGCTGCACGCAAAAAGGCCGCATGCAGTCGAGCTTCCGCATCCTGTTGCAGGGCGACGGCGTACTCCTGGCCATGGCCAGCGAACTGCTCGAACCGCAACTGGCGGACCTGAAGAAATATGCGGTGTTCTCCAAGTCCAAGCTCACCGACGAAAGCGCCGCCTGGGTGCGTTTCGGTGTGATCGATGGCGATCAGGCGCTGACCGGCCTTGGCCTTGAGCTGCCCACCGAAACGGACAGCGTTGCCCGTACCGAACACCTGATCGCCGTCCGCGTGTCCCCCGCCCGCGCCGAACTCTGGGTACCGGCCGAGCAAGCCGACGGCGTGCGCGGCCAATTGGCCGCACAGTTGACACAAACCGACTTGAATCACTGGCTACTGGGCCAGATCCGCGCCGGTATCGGCCAGGTCATGCCCCAGACTCGCGAACTGTTCATCCCGCAGATGCTCAACCTGCAGGCCGTGGGCGGCGTCAGCTTCAAGAAAGGCTGCTACACCGGCCAGGAAATCGTCGCGCGCATGCAGTACCTGGGCAAACTCAAGCGTCGCCTGTACCGCTTGAGCTTGAACGCGGCGCAAATGCCCGAGCCAGGCACCCCGTTGTTTTCCCCCAGCCACAACAGCTCGATCGGCGAAGTGGTGATTGCAGCAAAAGCTGACCAGGTGATTGAACTTCTGGCGGTATTGCAAGCCGAAGCTGCCGATAGTGGCGATGTGCACCTAGGCACACTGGAAGGCCCCGGTTTGCAACTGCTTGACCTGCCTTACACCCTTGACCGCGATCGTGAGATCCAGCGTTAGTCGCCGTATTTTCCTGCAACACCCTAGAGAGCATGAATGAACAAACTGGCGGAAAAAGTCCAACAGGCGTTGGTTAAGGCCATCGACAACGATGACCTGGTTCTGCCGACATTGCCGGAAGTGGCCCTGAACATCCGTCAGGCCGCTGAAGACCCGGAAATCAGCATCAGCCACTTGAGTAAAGTGATCGGCCGCGACACTGCGTTGTCGGCGCGCCTGATCAAAGTGGTCAACAGCCCGCTGTTGCGCGCCACCCAGGAAGTCACCGACCTGCACACCGCCATCACCCGGCTGGGCACCAACTACAGCAGCAACCTGGCCATCGGCCTGGTGATGGAACAGATCTTCCACGCCCGTTCCGAAGTGGTCGAACAGAAAATGCGCGATGTGTGGCGCCGCAGCCTGGAAGTGGCAGGTGTAAGCTACGCCCTGTGCCGCAACCACAGCCAGCTCAAGCCGGACCAGGCAGCGCTGGGCGGCCTGGTGCACCAGATCGGCGTGCTGCCGATCCTGACCTACGCCGAAGACCACTACGAGCTGCTGTCGGATCCGGTCAGCCTCAACCACGTGATCGACAGCATCCACCCGGTGCTGGGCGACAAGTTGCTGAGTGGCTGGGACTTCCCGGAAATGCTGGCGAAACTGCCGGGCCAGTACCTGAACCTGGAGCGGGACTCAGCCTGCCTCGACTACATCGACGTAGTGCAGATTGCCATGCTGTATTGCCATCACGGCACCGATCACCCCCTGGCCAAGGTGGACGTCTCCAGCGTGCCTGCGATGAAAAAACTGCGGGTTGATCCCTACAGCGAAAAACTGCGCGCAGAGCTGGATGAAGCGCGCGCCATGTTCGATTGATCAACCGGCGATAAAACTCACCCGCACCTTCAACCCCGCGTGCTCGCCGTCATGCAGGCTGATCTGGGCCAGATGCGCACGACAGATTTCGCCCACGATCGCCAACCCCAGGCCTGAGCCCATGCCTTGCTGGCTACGGCGGTAGAAGCGCTCGAACACCCGGTCGCGCTCATCCTGCGGAATACCCGGGCCATCATCTTCCACCTCCAGTACCGCCGGCGCCGTGACCCGCAGGATCACGTTGCCGCCCGGTGGCGTGTGCGCCAGGGCGTTGTCCACCAGGTTGCTCAACAGCTCGTTGAGCAGCGTCGGCTCGCCACGCAACCACACCGGTTCATCCGCCTCCAGCGCCAGTGCCACGCCGCGCGCATGGGCCAACGGCGCCATGGCCATGCCCAGTTCACGGGCCAATTGGCTGAGGTCGAGCAACTGCGCGCCGCCTTCGGCAATCGCCCGGGCACCGTTTTCGATGCGCGCCAGGGACAGCAACTGATTGGCCAGGTGGGTCAACCGATCGGTGCCTTGGGCGGCGGTCTCCAGGGTACTGCGCCAGGTTGCGGGATCTTCGGCGCGCAGGCCCAGCTCCAGGCGCGCCTTGAGCGCCGCCAACGGGGTACGCAGTTCATGGGATGCATCGGCAATAAACTGCGCCTGACGCTCGAACTGGCCGCGCAGGCGTTCGGTGAAGTGGTTGAGGGAACGCACCAGCGGGCCGAACTCATGCTGAACCTCCACCAACGGCAACGGCCGCAAGTCGTCGGGCTGGCGCTCTTCCACCGCCGTGCGCAGGCGCTCCAGCGGGCGCAAGGCGGCGCTGACGGCAAACCACACCAGCAACAAGGCGCCAATGGCGAGCATGCCCAGGCGCAGCAAGGTGTCAGCCATCAGGCTGCGGGCCATGCTCACCCGTGCCTCATCGGTTTCGGCCACGCGGATTTCCGCCATGCCGTTCATGTTCGGTTCGGAGACCGCCTTCAGCAGGCTGACCACCCGCACTTCCTGGCCCTGGTACTTGGCGTTGTAGAAGCGCGCCAGCGCCGGGTAGTCGTCGGTGCGCGGTGTGCCGGGGGGCGGGCCGGGGAGGTTTTCGTAGCCGGAAATCAGCTTCTGATCAATGTCATTGACCTGATAGTAGATGCGCCCGGCGCTGTCGTAGGCAAAGGTGTCGAGGGCGACATAGGGCACGTTGGCGCTGAGGGTACCGTCCACCTGGGTCAGGCCGGCGGCGATGGTACGCGCCGAGGCCAGCAGCGTGCGGTCATAGGCGGTGTCGGCCGCTTCGCGACCGTTCCAGTAGGCACTCATGCCACTGGCGAGCATCAACAGCACCAGCAGCAGCGCCAGGTTCCACAGCAGGCGCCAGCGCAGACTGCTGGGCTTATGCATCGCGGGCTTCCAGCAGGTAGCCGAGACCGCGGAACGTCACGATAGCGATGGGTTGGCCATCGAGCTTCTTGCGCAGGCGGTGCACGTAGATTTCGATGGCGTCGGGGCTGGCCTCTTCGTCCAGGCCGAACACCTGGGAAGCCAGTTGCTCCTTGCTCATCACCCGGCCTGGGCGGGCAATCAGCGCTTCAAGCACGGCTTGCTCGCGGGAAGTCAACGTCATCAACTCGCCGCCCACCGTGAAACGTCGGGTGTCGAGGTCATAGACCAGCACCCCGCAGGCCTGCTGGCGCTCGCCGCCCAATACGGTGCGGCGCAGCAGCGCCTTGACCCGGGCTTCCAGCTCGGTCAGTTCGAACGGTTTGGCCAGGTAGTCATCGGCGCCCAGGTTCAGGCCATGCACGCGGTCTTTCACATCGCTGCGCGCGGTCAACATCAGCACCGGCAGGTTTTTCCCACGCGCCCGCAAGCGCGCCAGCACCTCGAAACCGTCCATGCGCGGCAGGCCCACATCAAGGATGGCGACCGCGTAATCCTCACTGCCCAAGGCCAGGTCGGCGGCCACGCCGTCATGCAATACGTCAACGGTCAAACCTGTGCTCTTGAGCGCTTGGGCGACGCTTTCGGCGAGTTGCAGATGGTCTTCAACCAGAAGGACACGCATGGATTTCCACCTTATTCGGACGTGGTCGGCGCCACGCTTTGCCGGGCAGTTTACAGGCGCCGACTGCCCTGTGAAGCCTGAAAACATTGAAAGGCAGCTGAAAGGTTAGTGAAAGCTTCGCCCTTTAGCATCCAGCCACGGTAGGTCCTGCCTGCCGAGCGACCTGATGGGTCGCGCCCGAAAAACGCCTCGAAGCGTTTTCGCCAAAATAAGAACAATAACGGAGTGCACCACGATGCTGTCGACACAGCCACAGGCTTGCCCGCCTGTTCGTATTTCCCGCCTGACCCACACCGCCCTTGCCAGTGCCGCTGCCCTTGCCGGCTTTTCGCCGCTTGGCCAGGCTGCCTTCTTCGAAGACAGCAGCGCGACCCTGGAAACCCGCAACATGTACTTCAACCGCGACTTTCGCGACGGCACCAGCGCCCAGCAGTCCAAGCGCGACGAGTGGGCCCAGGGCTTCATGCTCAACCTGCAATCGGGCTACACCGACGGCACCGTCGGCTTTGGCGTGGATGCGCTGGGCATGCTCGGCGTCAAGCTCGACTCCAGCCCCGACCGCACCGGCACCGGCCTGCTGCCCACCCACGACGATGGCCGCGCCGCCAATGAGTACTCCAAGCTGGGCCTGACCGGCAAAGTGAAGATTTCCGCCACCGAGCTCAAGATCGGCTCGCTGATGCCTGAGCTGCCGATCCTCAAGCCCAATGACGGGCGCATCCTGCCGCAGACCTTCAACGGTGGCCTGGTCACCTCCAAGGAATTCAAGAACCTGGTCTTCACCGGCGGCCGCCTCGACAAGGCCAAGGACCGCGACGACAGCAACTACGAGGACATCGCCCTCAACAACAAGAACAGCCGCTTCCTCAGCGGTGCCACCGGCAAGCATTTCAACTTCGGCGGGGTCGACTACAAGTTCGCCGACAAGATCACCGGCAGCTACCACTTCGCCCAACTCGACGACGTGTACCGCCAGCACTTCCTCGGCCTGGTCGCCGCGCGCCCGATGGGCCCCGGCACCTTCGCCACCGACCTGCGCCTGGCGATCAGCGATGACGCAGGCGCAGCCCGTGGCGGCAAGATCGACAACACCTCCCTCAACGGCCTGTTCAGCTATGCCCTCAATGGCCATAAGCTCAGCGCCGGCTACCAGCATATGTCCGGCGACAGTGCCTTTCCGTACGTGGATGGCAGCGACCCGTACCTGGTCAACTTCGTGCAGATCAACGACTTTGCCGGCGCCGAAGAGCGCTCCTGGCAGGCGCGCTACGACTACGACTTCGCCAAGCTGGGCATTCCCGGCCTGAGTTTCATGAGCCGTTACCTCTCGGGTGACAATATCAAGCTCAGGAACGGCGACACCGGCAAGGAATGGGAACGCAACAGCGAGATCAAGTACGTGGTGCAAAGCGGTACGTTCAAGGATGTCGCCGTGCGCCTGCGCAATGCCACCTACCGTTCCAACTATTCAGCCCGTGATGCGGATGAAATGCGCCTGCTGGTCAGCTACAGCGTTGCGCTCTGGTAAGCCACTCATAACAACAAAGACGGAGATCACCATGACCCCTTCATTGCGTAAATTGGCCCTCGCCGCCGGCTGCATGCTGTTCGCCGGCCAACTGCTGGCCGCCGACGAACCCAAGCGCCCGGAATGCATCGCCCCGGCCTCCCCCGGCGGTGGTTTTGACCTGACCTGCAAACTGGCGCAAAGCGCGCTGGTCAACGAGAAACTGCTGAGCAAACCAATGCGCGTGACCTACATGCCGGGCGGCGTGGGCGCGGTGGCCTACAACGCCGTGGTGGCCCAGCGTCCTGCGGACGGCGGTACGCTCGTGGCCTGGTCCAGCGGTTCGCTGCTGAACCTGGCCCAGGGCAAGTTCGGGCGCTTCGATGAGAGCGCCGTACGCTGGCTGGCCGCCGTGGGTACCAGCTACGGTGCCATCGCCGTTAAAGCCGATTCGCCCTACAAGACCCTCGACGATCTCGTCAAAGCCCTGAAGAAAGATCCGGGCAGCGTGGTGATCGGTTCCGGCGGCACCGTCGGCAGCCAGGACTGGATGCAAACCGCGCTGATCGCCAAGGCCGCCGGGATCAACCCGCGCGAGCTGCGCTATGTGGCGCTCGAAGGCGGCGGTGAAATCGCCACCGCCCTGCTCGGCGGGCATATCCAGGTCGGCAGTACCGACATCTCCGACTCCATGCCGCACATTCTCAGCGGTGACATGCGCCTGCTGGCGGTGTTCTCCGAGGAGCGCCTGGACGAGCCGGAAATGAAGAATATTCCGACCGCCAAAGAGCAAGGCTACGACATCGTCTGGCCGGTGGTGCGTGGCTTCTACCTCGGGCCAAAAGTCAGCGATGCCGACTACGCCTGGTGGAAGGAGGCCTTCGACAAACTGCTGGCCTCCGACGAGTTCGCCAAGCTGCGTGACCAGCGCGAGCTGTTCCCGTTCGCCATGACCGGCCCGGAGCTGGACACCTACGTGAAGAAACAGGTGGCTGACTACAAAGTGCTGGCCAAAGAGTTCGGCCTGATCCAGTAATCGCCCCTCTGTCGCGCGGCCATGCCTGGCGAACCCCAGGCATGGCCCAGGAGTTCAACATGCTCTTACAACGCATATTCGCCGCCGCGCTGCTGCTGGCCTGCGCCGGTCTGGCGCTGATGGCCTGGCCCTACCAGGCGTCGTTTTCCTACGAACCCGTAGGGCCCCGCGCCTACCCATTGCTGATGCTCGGGCTGATGAGCCTGGCGCTGATCTACATGCTGTTCCGCCCGCAACCCACCCAGCACACCGAAGAAGAACCCGCGCTGGACCGCCAGACCCTGGTCAAGATCGGCATCTGCGTGGCGCTGTTGATCGTGTTTGCCGGCACCTTCGAGCCCCTGGGCTTCATCCTCAGCAGCATGCTGATCGGCATCCCCATGGCGCGCCTGTATGGCGGGCGCTGGGTGCCCAGCGTGGTGATCGTCAGCCTGATGGCCATCGGTCTTTATCTGCTGTTCGATAAGGCCATGGATGTTCCACTGCCCCTCGGCCTGCTCGACGTTCTGGAGAACTGATATGGATACTTTCGGCTATTTGGGCCAGGGCTTCGGCGTTGCACTGTCCCCCTACAACCTGGTGACCGCCCTGTGCGGCACCCTGATCGGCACCGTGGTCGGCCTGTTGCCGGGCCTGGGCCCGATCAACGGCGTGGCGCTGTTGATCCCCATCGCGTTTGCCCTGGGCCTGCCGCCGGAATCGGCACTGATCCTGCTGGCGGCCGTGTACCTGGGCTGCGAATACGGCGGGCGTATCAGCTCGATCCTGCTGAACATCCCGGGCGAAGCCTCCACCGTAATGACCACCCTCGACGGCTACCCGATGGCCCGCAAAGGCCTGGCCGGCGTGGCGCTGTCGTTGTCCGCGTGGAGTTCGTTCATCGGCGCGTTTATCGCCACCTGCGGCATGGTGCTGTTCGCGCCGCTGCTGGCCAAATGGGCGATTGCCTTCGGCCCGGCGGAATATTTCGTGCTGATGGTGTTCGCGATTGTCTGCCTGGGCGGCATGGCCGGTGACAAACCGCTGAAAACCTTCGTGGCGGCGCTGATCGGCCTGTTCCTCTCGGCAGTGGGCATCGATGCCAACAGCGGCGTGTACCGGTTCACCGGCGATAACATCCACCTCACCGACGGCATCCAGTTTGTGGTGTTGGTATTGGGCTTGTTCTCCATCAGCGAGATCCTGTTGCTGCTGGAAAAAACCCACCGTGGCCAGGAAGCGGTGAAAGCCACCGGGCGGATGATGTTCAACCTGAAGGAAGCAGGTTCGGTGTTCGTGGTGAACATTCGTTGCGGCCTGCTCGGTTTCATCATGGGCGTGCTGCCCGGCGCGGGCGCGACCCTGGCCTCGGCCGTGGCCTACATGACCGAGAAACGCCTGGCCGGTGCCAGCGGCAAATTCGGCCAGGGCGACATGCGCGGCCTGGCGGCACCGGAAACCGCCATCGGCGCGTCCGCCTGCGGTGCCTTGGTGCCGATGCTGACCCTCGGCGTTCCCGGGTCGGGCACCACCGCCGTGATGATCGGCGCCCTGTCGCTGTACAACATCACCCCCGGCCCGCTGCTGTTCCAACAGCAACCGGACATCGTCTGGGGCCTGATCGCCTCGTTGTTTATCGCCAACATCATGCTGGTGATCCTCAACATCCCGATGATCCGCATCTTCACGCGCATCCTCGCCGTGCCGAACTGGGCGCTGGTGCCGGTGATCGCGATCATCACCGCGATCGGTGTGTACGCGGTGCACGCCACCACCTTCGACCTGTTCCTGATGGTCGGCATCGGCATCTTCGGCTACATCCTGCGCAAGCTGGACTTCCCGCTGTCGCCGGTGCTGCTGGGCTTTATCCTCGGCGGCCTGATGGAGCAGAACCTGCGCCGCGCGCTGTCGATTTCCAACGGTGACCTGCAGATTCTCTGGTCAAGCCCGATCACCTTCGGGGTGTGGGTACTGACCGCGTTGATGCTGGCGTTCCCGCTGGTGCGCATCTACCGCAAACGTGCCCTGCAGCGTCGTGCCGTGGCCGATGTCTGAGGTCACCTTTAAACATTGGTGGGGAACACCGCTGGTCGGCCTGGCCGGCGGTTACCTGGCCAGCCTGGTCGGCTGGCCTTTGCCGTACATGGTCGGCTCCTTACTGGCGATCATCCTCGTGCGTTGCCTAACGCCCTGGCAGTTGGCGGAGATTCCCGGCGGGCGCAAATGCGGCCAATGGGTGGTGGGCATCGGCATCGGCCTGCACTTCACCCCCGTGGTAATCGAACAGGTAATGAGCCATTTCGGCCTGATTTTCTTCGGTGCGTTGGTCACCAGCCTGTCGAGCGTGGTCGGCGTGTGGTTGATGCGCCGCAGTGGCGAAGACCGCGCCACCGCGTTTTTCTCGAGCATGCCGGGCGGTTCCGGGGAGATGGTCAACCTCGGCTCGCGCAATGGCGCGGTACTCAGCCGTGTGGCGGCAGGGCAAAGCCTGCGTGTGCTGGTGGTGGTGCTGTGTGTGCCGGCGATCTTCAAGTATCTGTTGGGCGGCGGTGCGCCGCAGTTTCATCCGGCGCCGGTCAGTTGGGTGTGGCTGGCGCTGCTGTTTCCACTCGGTGCACTGGTGGCCTGGGGATGGCAGCGCTTGCGCCAGCCTAACCCGTGGTTGTTCGGCCCCTTGCTGGTCAGTGCGACGGCCAGCGTGGTGTGGGACCTGCATATCGGCCTGCCCGACGGCGGCAGCCAGATCGGCCAGTGGTTGATCGGCAGCGGGTTGGGCTGCCACTTCAATCGGCAGTTCTTTCGTCGAGCACCATCGTTCATGGGCCGCACCTTGATCGGCACGGCCTTGACCATGGCGCTGGCAACGTTGGCGGCGGTGGGCTTGAGCGCCCTCACCCACCTGGACCTGCGCTCGCTGACCCTGGGCATGATGCCCGGCGGGATTGCCGAGATGAGCCTTACGGCCGAGACCCTGCAACTGTCGGTGCCGTTGGTGACGGCGATGCAGGTGATGCGCTTGTTGTTTGTGCTGTTCCTGGCGGAGCCGTTGTTTCGGCATTGGAACCGTCAGCCGGAAAAAATCTAAACCTTCGGCACAGGTTGAACTGTGCCTGGCCTTAGAGCGGCGGCAACCGCCACTCAATCGGCGTTTCGCCGTTCTGCTCAAGAAACTTGTTGGTGCGGCTGAAATGCCCGCACCCCAGGAACCCCCGGTACGCCGACAACGGCGACGGATGCACCGACGTCAGCACCAAATGCTTGGTGGCATCGACCAGCTTCTGCTTGCCCTGGGCATGGGCGCCCCACAACAGGAACACCAGGTGCGGCTGGTGCTCGCTGACCACCTCGATAATCCGATCGGTAAAGAACTGCCAGCCCTTGCCCGCATGGGCATTGGCGTTGGCGCGTTCCACGGTCATGGTGGTGTTGAGCAGCAACACGCCCTGGTCGGCCCAGCTCTGCAGGCAGCCGTGGTTGGGGATGTCGATGTTCAGGTCGCGCTTGAGCTCTTTGTAGATATTGACCAGGGACGGCGGCGCCGGCACGCCCGGTTGTACCGAGAAGCACAAACCGTGGGCCTGGCCGGGGCCGTGGTACGGGTCCTGGCCGAGGATCACCACCTTGACCTTGTCCAGCGGCGTTGAGTTAAGCGCATTGAAGATCAGCGGGCCGGGCGGGTAGATCTCTTTGCCGGCGGCATGTTCCTGGCGCAGGAACTCGCGCAACTGGCCCATGTAGGGCTTATCGAACTCATCACGCAGGGCGTGTTTCCAGCTGGGTTCGAGTTTGATACGGTCGCCTTCGGTCATAGTTGAAATGTCTTGTAGAAAAGAATGAGGCGAACCCTAGGAAAGCCGGCCCTGCTTGTCAATTGATCTGACACACCACCGGCACTTTCCCACGAAGCGATCATACTGATCCTTCACCTTCTCGATTGAGGTCACGATGAATCTGCACTTCGAAGAACTGACCGGCAGCGGCGGCGCCCGCGTCGGCATCGCCAGCCTCGACGCTGAAAAGTCCCTCAATGCCCTCTCTTTGCCGATGATCCTGGCCCTGACTGATCGCCTGGAGGCCTGGGCCAAAGACCCGAACATCGTCTGTGTGCTGCTGCGTGGCAACGGGCCCAAGGCGTTTTGCGCCGGGGGCGAAGTGCGCAGCCTGGCCCAGGCCTGCCGCGAGCAGCCGGGTGAAGTGCCGGCCCTGGCCGCACAGTTTTTTGCTGCGGAATATCGTCTCGACTACCGCTTGCACACTTACCCTAAACCACTGATCTGCTGGGGCCACGGCTACGTGCTGGGCGGGGGCATGGGCCTGCTGCAAAGTGCGGCCATACGGATTGTCACGCCGAGCAGCCGCCTGGCCATGCCCGAGATCAGCATCGGCCTGTACCCGGACGTGGGCGCCAGTTGGTTCCTGTCGCGCCTGCCGGGCAAGCTGGGCTTATTCCTTGGCCTTACCGGTGCCCATATCAACGGCCGTGACGCCCTGGACCTGGGCCTGGCCGACCGTTTCCTGCGCGACGATCAACAAGACGAGTTGCTCGATGGCCTGCTGCAACTGAACTGGCAGGAGCAGACCGCGATACAGCTCAACAGCCTGTTCAAGGCCCTGGCCCAGGAAGCCGTGGCCCAGCAACCCGAGGCGCAATGGCTGCCGCGCCGGGCACAGATCGACGAATGGCTGGACGTCGGCGATGTGCGCAGCGCCTGGCGCGCCTTGAGCCCGCTGCGCGACCACGCCGACCCGCTGTTCAACCGCGCCGGCAAGACGCTGAGCGAAGGCTGCCCGCTGACCGCACACCTGGTGTGGGAACAGATCCAGCGGGCCCGCCATCTGTCCCTGGCCGAGGTGTTCCAGATGGAATACACCCTGAGCCTGAACTGCTGCCGCCATCCGGAATTCAGCGAAGGGGTGCGCGCGCGGTTGATCGACAAGGACCAGAAGCCCCATTGGCATTGGCCGGACATCAATACGGTCCCGGACGCCGTTGTGCAGGCGCACTTCACCAAGGCGTGGGAAGGCCGGCACCCGCTGGCGGACTTGTCCGATTACTGAGGTTTTGCGCCCATGAAAAAGCGGCGCTTCATGCGCCGCTTGTCATACAGGCCGGTCAACGGTGACCGCCGCGGCCACCTCCACGGTCATGATCGCCACCGCGTCCATGCCCGCCATTGTTCCAACGATCCCCCCAGCCCTGGTTCGGGTAAGGCCGGTAACCGGCCCTTGGCCCTGACGGGTAATAGCGAGGCGCCGGCTGGTAATAACGCGGTGCCGAGTAGTAACGCGGTGCCGGAGCGTAGTAACGCGGCGACGGGTAGTAATCACGGCGATATTGATACGCCGTGCCGCCGCCATAGTAATAAGCCGGCGCCGGTGAGGTGTAGACCTCGGAACGGTAGTAGCTCTGGCCTCCATCGTAGTAGGGCACACAAGCGGAAAGGGTCAGACCGAGTAAAGCGCTGAGCAGCAGTCGTCGATACATGGCGGCCTCCTGGACCGCGGAAGAGCACCTCCAGCGACGCTGGGGGGCGGCATTCAGCTTTCACTGAATGACGAAATATCTGACATCAAAAAACGAAACTGGTGCGTTTTCGCAATAGTTTGAAACATGTGTGTAACCGTCATGAACAGGGCTTTTTTGTACGAACTGAAACTTTCCGGATTTGCATGATGTCATTACGACATCGCACAATGCCAGGGAGGCTCTAGCGCGAGCTTCCTCCCCTCATACCCGGATTCCAGTCATGAAGATTTCAACCAAACTGCTGCTCTCATTTGTATTGTGCGCGTTCATCACCCTCGTCGTGGGCGCCTTGGGTATCAAGGGCGTGACACGGCTGGCTTCGGCGCTTGAACTGACCTTCTCGAACAACCTGGTCTCGGTGAGCAATACCGCCGCCACCCTCAATGGCATGGTCGCCCACAACCGTGGCCTGTATCGCCTGGTGGATGCCAGCAATGGCGATGTGGCCCAGCAGGACCGCGAACGCGTGCGCCAGGACATCGCCAACGAACTCAAACGCAGCCAGACCGCCTACGCCATTTATCGCGCCACACCGTTGGAAGATGACGAACGGGCAGCCGGCGACAAGTTCGACCAGATCTGGCCCACCTACGTCAGTAACTCCGAACGCATCATCGCGATGCTCGATGCCGGCCAGCTTGAGCAAGCCCGTACGCAGCTCAACACCAGTAACAATGAACTGTTCCGCCAGGCACGTGAGCTGATTCGCGTGATGGTCGACTCCAATAACCGCCAGATCAAGGAAGGCGCCGCCGCCGCCGACGATCTGCGCAACAGTGCGATGACCTGGATGATTGCCGGCATCGTGCTGGCCTTCATCATTGCAATCATCATTGGCGTGCTGATCACGCGGCTCATCACCCGCCCCATCGCACAGGCGGTGGAAGGCGCGCAGCGCATTGCCAAGGGTGACCTGACCCAAGCCATCGTTACCGAGCGCACCGACGAAGCCGGGCAACTGTTGATGGCGTTGTCGGATATGCAGGGCGGCCTGAAAAGCACCCTGGTGGAAATCGCCAACGCTTCCGACCAGCTCGCGTCAGCCGCCGAAGAGCTGAGCGCGGTCACCGACGAAAGCAGCCGCGGCCTGACCCGCCAGAACGACGAAATCCAGCAAGCCGCCACCGCCGTCAACCAGATGACCGCAGCGGTCGACGAAGTGGCGAGCAACGCCGTGTCGACCTCCGAGGCGTCGCGCCAGGCCACCGCCGAAGCCGAGGACGGTCGCCAGCAGGTGGAGCAGGCCGTGTCGGGCATGTCATCGATGGTGGTCGAGATCAACGATTCGACCCAATCGGTCGCCGACCTCGCCAACCAGGTGCGCGAAATCGGCAAGGTGATCGATGTGATCCGCGGCATTGCCGACCAGACCAACCTGCTGGCCCTCAATGCCGCCATCGAAGCTGCCCGAGCCGGTGAACAAGGCCGTGGTTTTGCCGTGGTGGCCGATGAGGTGCGCGCGCTGGCCCACCGCACCCAGACCTCCACGGTCGACATCGAGAAAATGATCGGTGAAGTCCAGGCCGGTGCCGATGGCGCCGTGGCCGCCATGAACAAAAGCCTGACCTGGGCCAACAACACCCAGACCCTGGCGCAAAATGCCGGTCAGGCGCTGGAGCGCATCACCGCCAGCGTGGCCAGCATCAACGAGCGCAACCTGGTGATCGCCTCGGCGTCCGAGGAACAGGCCCAGGTGGCCCGCGAAGTGGATCGCAACCTGCTCAACATCCAGGACCTGTCGACCCAGACCGCCGCCGGTGCGCACCAGACCAACGCCTCCAGCCAGGACCTGTCGCGCCTGGCCACCTCGTTCAATGTGCTGGTCAGCAAGTTCCAGCTGTAAGCGCCTCATAGCAGTGCGCCGACGCACCCGCGTGGCGCACAACGCCCTCTTCTACCCCCTCCTCTCCCGCCCGCCCGGCTGAACCGCCGGGCATCGAAGCCACTTGGCACGACTCTCGCTTTGTCTCTTGCGTGCAGGATTCATCACAGGTTCGCGGCACCACAATTTGCAATGGCCGACTAGGGTTCCGGCTCGCCGAAAGCGAGTGGCTGGTCCGAGAGTTGGCGACCTCCAGTTGAGGTTACACGGCGGGATAAAAGCCCGGGAGACAAGCCACCGTTCACGGTGCCGCGTTGCTCCTGCTCGCCCTTGATCAACTGGAGAAGACCCATGCCCTCAATCCGTTTACCCGCCCTGCTCGCCGTCGTCTTTGCCGCCGTGCTGAGCGTCCAGGCCCAAGCCGCCCCCAAAAAACACTTCAGCGTGTGCTGGACGATCTACGCCGGCTGGATGCCGTGGGAGTACGCCGGCAGCCAAGGCATCCTCGACAAGTGGGCGAAGAAGTACGGCATCACCATCGACATGGTGCAGCTCAACGACTACGTCGAATCCATCAACCAATACACCGCCGGCCAGTTCGACGGCTGCACCATGACCAACATGGACGCCCTGACCATCCCCGCCGCCGGTGGCGTGGACAGCACCGCGCTGGTGGTCAGCGACTTCTCCAACGGCAACGACGGCGTGGTGATCAAGGGCACCGGCAAGACCGTGGCCGACCTCAAGGGCATGAACGTCAACCTGGTGGAACTCTCGGTGTCCCACTACCTGCTGGCCCGCGCGCTGGAGTCGGCGGACTTGACGGAAAAAGACCTGAAGGTGGTCAACACCTCCGATGCCGACATCGCGGCGGCGTTCAACACCGACCAGGTCCAGGCCGTCACCACCTGGAACCCGATGCTTTCGGAGATCAAGGCCAAGCCTGGGGTGAGCCAGGTGTTCGACTCGAGCAAAGTGCCCGGCGAAATCATGGACATGATGGTGGTCAACACCCAGGTCCTCAAAGACAACCCCAAGCTGGGCAAAGCCCTCACCGGCGCCTGGTTCGAAGTGGTCGCGCTGATGAGCGCCAAGGGCCCCGCCAGCACCGCAGCCCTCGAACATATGGCCAAGGCCTCCGGCACGGACCTTGCGGGCTTCCAGTCGCAACTGGACACTACCAAGCTGTTCGCCACGCCCCAGGAAGCCCTGGCCTTCGCCATCAGTCCACAGTTGCCCGCCACCATGGGCAAAGTCGCCGAGTTCTCGTTTAAACACGGCCTGCTGGGTGAAGGCGCCAAGGACGCCAGCGCCGTGGGCATGCGCTTCGCCAACGGTGTGACCAGTGGCGACAAGGCCAACCTCAAGCTGCAGTTCGACCCCAGCTACGTACAGATGGCCGCCGACGGCAAGCTGTAAGAGGACCCGGCCATGCGCCTGATCAACCGTCACCCGGACCGTTCCAGCCGCCTGTTGCTGGTGCTGCTGCCGTTCACCCTGCTGCTGTTCGCCTACTTCGTGGGCTCGGCCGAGCGCCTGGCGGACAACCCCAACGACAAGCTGCTGCCCGGTGCCGGGCAAATGCTTGACGCGGTAAAGCGCCTGGCCTTCAACGCCGACACCCGCACCGGCGAATACGTGCTGTGGCAGGACAGCGCCGCCAGCCTGCGGCGCCTCGCCATCGGCCTGGGCATCAGCGCCCTCGCCGGCCTGTGCCTGGGGATCGCCGCCGGCACGCTGCCGCTGTTTGGCGCGCCGTTGTCACCGTTGCTGACGGTGCTGTCGATGGTGCCACCGCTGGCGATCCTGCCGATCCTGTTCATCGTGTTCGGGCTGGGGGAATTGTCCAAGGTGATGCTGATCGTCATCGGCGTCACCCCGTGCCTGGCCCGAGACCTGGAACAGCGCGCGCGGGAAATTCCGGTCGAGCTGCTGGTGAAGGCGCAGACCCTCGGCGCCTCCACCTGGACCCTGATGCTGCGTGTGGTATTGCCGCAATTGCTGCCGCGTCTGTTGATCTCGCTGCGGTTGATGCTCGGCTCGGCGTGGTTGTTTTTGATCGCCGCCGAAGCCATCGCCTCCACCGACGGTTTGGGCTACCGGATCTTCCTGGTACGGCGCTACCTGGCGATGGACGTGATCCTGCCCTATGTGGTGTGGATCACCCTGCTCGCCTGGCTGATGGACTGGGGCCTCAAGGCCCTGACCCGGCGTGCGTTCCCCTGGTACGAAGGAGCGCGGGCATGAGTTTTATCAGCGTCAATAATGTGTGGCAGCGCTATGGCGATCAGGTGGTGCTCGAAGGTCTCAACCTGCAGGTCGCCGAGGGTGAATTCTGCACGCTGGTGGGCACGTCCGGCTGTGGCAAGTCGACTTTCCTGCGCCTGCTGCTGGGCCAGGAAAGCGCGAGCAAGGGCCAGATCCTGCTGGACGGCCAGGCCCTCGCCGCCGAGCCGGATGCCAGCCGTGGCGTGGTGTTCCAGCGCTACTCGGTGTTCCCACATCTGACTGTGCTCGACAACGTCGCCCTCGGCCTGGAACTGCCACGTTCTCGCCTGCTGGGCCGGCTGTTCGGTAAAGCCAAAAAGGACGCCCGGGAACAGGCTGCCGCGCTGTTGCACAAGGTCGGCCTCGGCCACGCCCTGGACAAGTACCCCGCGCAGCTCTCCGGCGGCATGCAACAACGCCTGGCCATCGCCCAGGCCCTGATCATGAAACCCCGCGTGTTGCTGCTGGACGAGCCCTTCGGCGCCCTCGACCCGGGCATTCGCAAGGACATGCACCAGCTGCTGCTGGCGCTGTGGCGCGAAACCCGGCTGACGGTGTTCATGGTCACCCATGACCTGAGCGAAGGCTTCAGCCTCGGCACGCGCCTGCTGGTGTTCGACAAGGTTCGCGTCGATCCCCACGCCCCCGGCGCCTACGGCGCGCGCATCACCTACGACATCCCTTTGAACAGCGAACGCCGCAAGGCGCTCGCCGCCGAACTTGGAGCCACGTCCAAATGACCGATTCCACCCAACTGTTCCCACCCTTTGCCGAAGAAATGCTGCCCGGCGGCGGCCACCGTTCGTTCGTGCTCAAGCGCGGCCAACTGCTGCGCCTGACCGACCTGCGCGGCGGCGCCAACGTCAGCCTGACCCTGCTCAACGCCAACGAAAAAACCGAGCGCCTGAACCTGCCCGACAGTCTCAAATGCCAACACACCGCCAAGCTCACCACCGGCCATTGCCTGTACTCGGACATGGGCCGCGTGCTGGCCGCGATCACCGCCGACACCTGCGGCTGGAGCGACAGCATCGGCGGCGTACTGTGCGCCGCCGAAGTCGCCGAGAAATACGGCCAGGGCCGCTACCAGGAACTGCGCAATGGCTTCTTCCGCAACGGCACCGACAACCTGTTGGTGGAGTTGGGCAAGTGGGGCCTGGGCCTGTCCGACCTGCTGATGACCCTCAACCTGTTCAGCAAAGTCACGGTGGACAGCGACGGAGGCCTGCACTTTGTACCGGGCCATTCCAAGGCCGGCGATTACATCGAGCTCTACGCGCCGATGGACACCCTGGTAGTGCTCACCGCGCTGCAACACCCCATGGACCCGAACCCGCAATACGCCCCGCAACCGCTGAAACTGAGCTGGATGAACGCCGACAAAAGCGTCGCCGAACACTGCCGCACCTCGCGCCCGGAAAACGAGCGCGGCTTTATCAACACCGACCGCCTGTTCGCCTGAGGAGCTGCCATGTCTATCGCACTGAAACAACCGGACGCGGCCGTTTACCGCGCAACCATCCCCGCCGGCGAACCGTGGCTGATGGAGGTCAAGGCCGGGCAGACCCTGCGCATCCTCGACCTGGAGGGCAACCAGGCCGTCGACACGTTGTTCTACAGCGTGAAAAACCCCCGTGAACGCTACGACGTGCAACGCACGTTGCGCCGGCAGAACAGCGTGTACCTGGGCACCGACAGCGTGCTGTATTCCAACCTCGGCCAGCCGATGCTGACCATCGTCGATGACACCTGCGGACGCCACGACACCCTCGGCGGCGCCTGCGCCCAAGAGAGCAACACCGTGCGCTACGCCCTGGAAAAACGCTACATGCACAGCTGCCGCGACAACTACCTGCGCGCCTGTGCCCACGACGGCCGCCTGGGCAAAGGCGACATCGGGCCGAACATCAATTTCTTCATGAATGTGCCGGTGACGGTCGACGGCGGGCTGACCTTCGAAGACGGCATTTCCGCCCCCGGCAAGTACGTCGACCTGCGGGCGGAGATGGATGTGATCGTGCTGATCTCCAACTGCCCGCAGTTGAACAACCCATGCAACGCCTACAACCCCACCCCTGCGGAGCTGCTGGTATGGAACTGAAACTCAAGCGCCTGCGCCGTTGGCTGTTTGCCCTGTGCCAATCCCGAGCCGGGCAGTGCATCCGCAAACAATAGCGCGCCAATCTGGGATCCACACTGACTGCACCCACTGCGGACGACCGCAGTGCTCCCCCACTTTGCGGGACGGCCCGCAGGGTTTTGCCATGTTCGAAAAACTGTTGATCGCCAACCGTGGCGCCATCGCCTGCCGCATCCTGCGTACCTTGCGCGAGCTGCAGGTCAAGGGCATCGCCGTGTACGCCGAGGCCGATGCGGCGAGCCTGCATATCCAGCAAGCCGACGAGGCCTACAGCCTCGGTGAAGGCGCAGCGGCCAGTACGTACCTGGCGGTGGACAAAATCCTCGCCACCGCCAAGGCCTGTGGGGCCAAGGCGATCCATCCCGGCTACGGCTTCCTGTCGGAGAACGCCGCGTTTGCCGAAGCCTGTGAAAACGCCGGCATCGCCTTTGTCGGGCCGACGCCGCAACAGCTGCGGGTATTTGGCCTCAAGCACACCGCCCGCGCCCTGGCCAAGCAACACAAGATCCCGCTGCTGGAAGGCACCGAACTGCTCGACAGCCTCGCCTCTGCGTTGCTGGCCGCCGACGCCGTGGGCTACCCGGTGATGCTCAAAAGCACCGCCGGCGGTGGCGGTATCGGCATGCGCGTATGCCGCAGCAGCGTGGAGTTGAGCGAGTCCTTCGAGGCGGTCAAACGCCTGGGGCAGAACAATTTCAGCGATGCCGGCGTGTTTATCGAGAAGTACATCGAGCACGCGCGCCACCTGGAAGTGCAGGTGTTCGGCGACGGCGCCGGTGAAGTGATCGCCCTCGGCGTGCGCGACTGCTCGGTGCAACGGCGCAACCAGAAAGTCCTCGAAGAAACCCCGGCGCCGAACCTGCCCGAAGGCATGGCCGAGGCCCTGTGCGCCGCCGCCATCACCCTGGCCAAGGCCGTGAACTACCGCAGCGCCGGCACCGTGGAATTTATCTATGACAGTGCTGACGGGCGCTTCTACTTCCTCGAAGTGAACACGCGCTTGCAGGTGGAACACGGCGTCACCGAACAGGTATGGGGCGTGGACCTGGTGCGCTGGATGGTGCAACTGGCGGCCGGGGAAATGCCGCCGCTGAACACACTCGAGTTAACCCCCCGGGGCCACGCGATCCAGGCGCGCCTGTATGCCGAAGACCCGGGCCGCGATTTCCAGCCCAGCCCTGGCTTGCTGACCTGTGTGGATTTCCCGCTGGCCGAGGGCCTGCGCATCGACACTTGGGTGGAAGCCGGCTGCGAGATCCCGCCGTACTTCGACCCGATGATCGCCAAGCTCATCACCTGGGCGCCCACCCGCGAACAGGCGCGCCTGGATCTGCACCGGGCGTTGAGTGACAGTCGGTTGTACGGCGTGGAAACCAACCGCGATTACCTGTGCCAAATCCTGCTGGCTCCGCCCTTTGCCAATGGCCGGCCGTGGACGCGGTGCCTGGAAGGCCTGGTCTACGTGGCCGCCACGTTTGAAGTGATCAGCGCAGGCACGCAAACCAGTGTGCAGGACTATCCCGGCCGCCTCGGCTACTGGGCCGTGGGCGTGCCGCCGTCGGGGCCGATGGACAGCCGCGCGCTGCGCCTGGGCAATCGCCTGCTGGGCAACGAGGAGGGAGCAGCGGCGCTGGAAATCACCCTGAGCGGGCCGCTGCTGCGCTTCAATTGCGCGGCGGTTGTCGCCGTGACCGGCGCTGAAATCCCGCTGCGGTTGAATGATCAAGCCGTGCCAATGAACACCGCGTTGTTGATTGAGGCCGGGTCGGTCCTGAGCCTGGGCACCCTCGCCGGCGCCGGGGCGCGCAGTTACCTGTGCCTGCGTGGCGGGCTGCAAGTGCCGGACTATCTGGGCAGCAAAAGCACCTTCACCCTCGGCCAGTTTGGCGGGCATGGCGGGCGCGCCTTGCGGGCGGGCGATGTGTTGCATCTGTTGCCGTTGGAAGACCGGAACGCCGGGCAACAATCAGTCGCTGAACCGCTGCCGGAGGTCCGCACACTGCGGGTGATTTACGGCCCCCACGGCGCACCGGAATACTTCCTGCCGGCGTACATCGACACGTTCTTCGCCACGCAGTGGGAAGTGCATTTCAACTCCAGCCGCACCGGTGTTCGGCTGATCGGGCCCAAGCCATTGTGGGCGCGTACCGATGGCGGTGAAGCGGGGCTGCATCCATCGAACATCCATGACAACCCCTATGCCATCGGCGCGGTGGATTTCACCGGTGACATGCCGGTGATCCTGGGACCGGACGGGCCGAGCCTGGGCGGTTTCGTGTGCCCGGTGACGGTGATCGAGGCGGACCTTTGGCAACTCGGCCAGCTCAAGGCCGGTGACAAGGTTCGCTTTGAACCGGTGGACCTCAAGACCGCCCGCGACCTTGCCCTGAACTGGGATCAAAAGAATGCCGAAACCCTGTGGGAGCAGAGCTTGCTCGCGATGGGACCAACTCGGTCAGCCGCCCGCATCGAGCAATTGGCATCCCCCATCATCCTGGACATCGGCCACGCCGACACCCGCCTGGTCGCGCGCCTCGCCGGCGACACCCACCTGCTGCTGGAAATCGGCGCGCCGGAGCTGGACCTGGTGCTGCGCTTTCGCGCCCATGCCCTGATGCAGGCCCTGGAAACCCGAGCGCTGAAGGGCGTGATCGACCTGACGCCCGGGATCCGCTCGTTGCAGATCCACTACCAGCCGGAACAACTGCCCCTCGCCGACCTGATCGCACTGATCAGCCACGAGTGGACCGCCGTGTGCACCCGGCAAAACCTGCAAGTGCCCTCGCGCATCGTGCACCTGCCGCTGTCCTGGGACGACCCGGCGTGCCAACTGGCCATCGAAAAATACATGACCACCGTGCGCAAGGACGCCCCTTGGTGCCCGAGCAACCTGGAATTCATCCGTCGCATCAACGACCTGGCCAACCTCGATGAAGTGCGCCACACCGTGTTCGACGCCAGCTACCTGGTGATGGGCCTGGGCGACGTCTACCTCGGCGCGCCGGTGGCTACGCCGCTGGACCCGCGTCATCGCCTGGTGACCACCAAATACAACCCGGCCCGCACCTGGACCGCCGAAAATTCGGTGGGCATCGGCGGCGCGTATTTGTGCGTGTACGGCATGGAAGGGCCCGGCGGTTATCAGTTTGTCGGGCGCACCTTGCAGATGTGGAACCGCTATCGCGAAGTGGCGGCGTTTGACGGCAAGCCGTGGCTGCTGCGCTTCTTCGATCAGATTCGGTTCTATCCCGTGAGCGCGGATGAGCTGGTACGGATTCGTCGGGATTTCCCCCTGGGACGCTTCGAGCTGGATATCGAGGAGAGCACCCTGAACCTGGCGGATTACCAGGCATTTCTTGCGCGGGAAGCCTCGGGGATCAGTGCTTTTCGTGAACAACAGCAACAGGCGTTCAATGCCGAGCGTGAGCGCTGGATCGTCAGCGGCCAGGCGCATTTCGACAGCGAAGAGCTCGCGGCGCCAGCGGCGCAAGACACGCTGCTCAAGGCCAATGAATACAGCATCGACAGCCCTATCGCCGGCAACCTCTGGCAGGTGCCGGTGGCCGTGGGTGCGCGGGTTGCCGCCGGGGATGTGCTAGTGATTCTGGAGTCGATGAAAATGGAGATCCCGGTGCTGGCGCCCTTTGCCGGGGTGGTGCGGGAAATCCCGGTGCAGCCGGGCAGCGGCATTGGCGCCGGCCAACGGGTCGTGGTGCTGGAACGGGACTGACCGGCGCTGTATCGTGCAGGGACTTCCGAGGCCCTGCCCCACCGACCATGACCACGCCAACCCTTTGCCCCGCCTGCGGGGCCCGCAACGATTGCACCCTGGCCGACCCACGCACCGCCGACCAGCCGTGCTGGTGCTACAGCGTCACCATCGACCCGGCGGTGCTTGAAGCGCTGCCCGATGCATTGCGCAACACAGCCTGCCTGTGCCCGCGCTGTGCTCAGGTGGATGAGCAGCTTCGCAATGCGCGTTGACCGTTTCCTCAGCAACCTGCCGCGTTTCAATCGCCAGCAAGTGCGCGTGTTGCTGGTGGAGCGGCGGGTGAAGGTGGATGGCGTGGCAGTCAGCGACCCTCATCATGAAGTGCGCGAATTCAGCCGCGTGTGCGTGGACGATGACGTACTGCAGGTGGGCAAAGCGGCGCGCTATTTCATGCTGCACAAACCCCAGGGCTGCGTCAGCGCGACCTCAGACCCGCAACACCCGACCGTCCTGGACCTGCTGGATGAGCCGGACAAAGACGAGCTGCATATCGCCGGCCGCCTGGATTTCAACACCACCGGCCTGATGCTGATCACCAACGACGGCCAGTGGTCGCGGCGCCTGACGCAACCGCAGACCAAGTTGCCCAAGGTCTATCGGGTAGAGACGGAGCAGGACATCGGCCCCGAATACGCGGCAACCTTTGCAGCGGGCCTTTATTTCGCCTTTGAAGACCTGACCACGCAACCGGCCGAGCTGGAGCTGCTGGGGCCACGCCTGGCCCGGCTGAGCATCATCGAAGGCCGCTATCACCAGGTGAAGCGCATGTTCGGGCACTTCAACAACAAAGTGATCGGCCTGCACCGTGAGCGAATGGGCCCATTGGGCTTGGATGCGGCCCTGGCGCCCGGCAAGTACCGGGCGCTGTCCGAGGAAGAAATCCGACAGGTCTGACGACCGTTCGGCCGGTGATGGCAAAAACCCATTTGCGCGACTTGCGGCATCCCCGGTCTACTGCTTGAATCAAACCGTCAGCCAAATTATGACTGGCGAGTCGCCTATAACCTCCAAGAAACACCTTGCCCCGCCCGCGCTTGATCTACGGGCCTCCCAGGCAAACAGCCCGCCCTAACAACAGCCGTCGGCCAGCCGTCATCGGACCGACATGGGCTCTCATCTTCCAGGCGTATGCCTACCTGTCATAAAGCTCGTGCAGAGTGATCTGCGCGCCCTACCCGCTTGCCAGGAGTCTTACGACATGAGGCCAGAAATCGCTGTGTTGGATATACAGGGTCAGTATCGGGTTTACACGGAGTTCTACCGCGCGGATGCTGCTGAAAAGACCATCATCCTGGTCAACGGCTCGCTGGCCACCACGGCCTCCTTCGCCCAAACCGTGAAAAGCCTGTACCCGCAATTCAATGTGGTTTTGTACGACCAGCCCTACGCCGGTCGCTCCAAAATCCATAACCGTCATGAGCAAATGCTGACGAAGGAAGTCGAAGGCCAGATCCTCCTGGAGCTTATCGACCACTTCGCCGCCGAGCACGTGCTGTCCTTCTCCTGGGGCGGCGCCGCCACCCTGGTGGCCCTCGCCCAGCGGCCACGGCGTGTGGAAAAGGCCGTGATCAGCTCGTTCTCGCCGGTGATCAACGCGCCGATGCGCGACTACCTCGAGCGTGGCGTCGACTACCTCGGCAACCTCGACCGCGACCGCGTCGGGCACTTGATCAACAGCACCATCGGCAAACACCTGCCGTCGCTGTTCAAGCGTTTCAACTACAAGCATGTGAGCAGCCTGGCCGAGCACGAATACGGGCAGATGCATTTTCACATCAGCCAGGTACTGCACAACGACCGCCTGTGCTACCTCAAGGCCGCGCGGCAGATCGATGTGCCGGTGCTGTTTTTGAACGGCGAATGGGACGAATACACCAGCGCCGAGGATGCCAGGCAGTTCGGGCAGTACGTGACGAAGAGCAGCTTCAGCACCATCCAGGCGACGGGGCACTTCCTGGATATGGAGCACAAGGCCGCCTGCCGGGACAGCCGGGACGCGGTGGTGGGCTTTTTGAAACCGGAACGGCAAGCCAGCCGATTGCGTTATCACCAGGGCCAGACGCAGCATGCATTCGCCATCTGAAATGAAGGCTTGCCGTGGCGAACGGACGTGCTCGCCACGGCAAGCTGCACAAATTCCGAAGAAAAACTTCAAATCCCGGCGCACATCTGGTACAAAGTCAGCCGCTCTGAGCGGGTGTCGTATAATGGCATTACTCCAGCTTCCCAAGCTGATAACGAGGGTTCGATTCCCTTCACCCGCTCCACTCAGACATAGATTCCACGCCGGCAGGATTTTGGCGGGGGATGCATAAAAAAACCGGTCCTTGGTGGCCGGTTTTTTTATGGGCTTTCCAGAATCAGCTTTATTGGGGAACGCCTCTACTTATTCTTCCTGCTCACCAGCAACTCAAGCCACCGCCCGGAATCCTTTGATCAGAGTTGCAGTGGACAATATTAGACGCCTAGGATTATTCGTTGACGCCACGAAACCCAACTTAGCCTGGTAATAACTTGCAGCTCTCTGATCTTTAGCATCCACGACTACAAACGCTACGCCCGATTGTTTGGACACCGTATAAACCCGCCTGAAGAAGTCGGACATGAGCCGCTGGCCAAGCCCCACGCCCTGCCTGCTTTTATCAATCGCCAAACGACTCAAAAGCACTGCCGGCATGGGGTATCCGGGCATCCGCTTTTTTTGGTCTTCACTCAGTTCGTCAACCGCAACAGATGCATTCGCCAAAGCATAGTAGCCGAGCAAAATGCCCCTTTCGATGTACATGAATGTTCGAGAAACGTTGCGCTTTTCGTCTTGCCCTGCGTGCTGGGCGATATAAGCGTTTAGCGCTGGGTGAACTTCACAATCGAAAGCAGAACGGTCAATAGACTTGTTAAAATTGACGGTAATGAAATCCATTGAGAGGCCTTAGCGCAAGGCGAGCAATTTTTGCAGAGCCTCTGTCGGCTCTGGTGGCGTATCCAACAGTTGGTGTGCGGTACCGGCATCAAGCACAGTGACGCCGTAAAGGTCCAAATCAAAAGCCATTTCTTCATGCGCGACAGAGCGTACAGCCAGCGCTGCTACAACTTTCTTGAGCTCTGCCAGCTCGCGTTCCACACTCGAAAGATGCGTAGCACGCATTGAACGAGTCTTAAGCCCACTGGTGCGACTGAACGCACTACTTGCCAGGCTTTTCGAGGCATGTCGCTCAACCACCGCGTCGGCGTCTGACAAAGCAGCCGACACCTTGTCGGCGGTCAGCTGCGTGCTTTTTGGTTGAACCGGTTTGTTCACGATGCATCCCTCTGTATTCGTGAATCCTAGCACATTGGACTTTACGCCTATCCTCAGGCCTTGCCTCTCGGACTTGCCCCGACTGAGTGAGATAGAACGCGATACGCCTCCATGTTCACTTCGAACGATTTCGTCCATCTGCCACAGACTTTGCGCCAAACGATCAAATAAGACTTTTTCCACCACTTCTCTCCCCTCTGGTGCTCTGTAAGGCCTGCTCAACCCATTCTCATTTGATCTATGGGGTAGCTTTTTTCGGGACACCAGCACACTCCAAATGCCCTGCATACAGCTGCGGTCAAGCGCGGATAGTCGCTGGCAAACCATAAGTACCTCGTCCAACACGCACAACACCGACGCTTCCGATGATTGCGTAGGCAATGCCCGAAATTTCAACATCCCTCGCGCACTCAAAAACATGTACAAACAATGAATTATGTACAAGTATCAGACCCAAGCGTTGGCATCGCGCCTCGCACGCTCAAGGAGCCTGGTCATGACGCGTCTATGGGTTTCACTGTTGCTGGCATTGAGTGTGAGCAGCTGCGCCAATGTGGGTGTCGACCACTACGCCGACCAGCAACCGAAACTGGACCTGGAGCGCTTCTTCAGTAAACCGGTGAAAGCCTGGGGCATCTTCCAGAAGCGTTCGGGGGAAGTGGCCAAGCGCTTTGAGGTCGATATTGCCAGCCGGCGCGAGGGCAACGCGTTGATTCTGGATGAGCGTTTCTTGTACAGCGATGGCACGCGCCAGCAACGAGTGTGGACACTGACGCCGGACGGCCCAGGACGCTGGCGCGGACGAGCCGGGGATGTGGTGGGCGAGGCGATCGGCGAAGTGGCGGGTAATGCGCTGCGTTGGCGCTACCGGCTCAACCTGCCGGTGGATGGCTCGGTGTACGAAGTCAGCTTTGACGATTGGATGTACCTGATGGACGAGGACACCTTGATCAACCGCTCGAGCATGTCCAAGTTCGGTGTCGAGTGGGGTCAGGTCACACTGTTCTTTCGTCGCCAATGAGCCACGAGCGAGGGTCAATCATGAATATGCAAATGCTGGCCGAGCTGGCCGGGAAAGGCGAAATACGTGAGCTGGAGTTGCTGTCCCTGGAGGGTGGTTTCTATATCGCTCGCGTCAGGCTGGAGCACATCGAGGCGACGTTACTGGACGATCAGGGCAAGCCGATGCGCATCGGGTCCACCACGCATTTACGCGACCTGTTGCAGCGGGTTCCGCCGTTTCCTTGCGTACTGGTGCAACACTGCGTTCACGATGAAATGTGCGGTACGCGTGAAGGGCCTATCGGTGCGTTGCGCATTCCGTTTTCGCTGGCGGCGACACTGTAAATCCTGGCTCCCCTCCCCCGTGGTATGGGCGGCCTGGGAAGGCAAGCCGTTTACACCGTACGGGTGACCTACGCGGCTCGGTCCACGCGGTCCTGAACAGCCTCGACCAGCAGCAGGCCCAGTTCAATCATTTGCTGAATGGCCAGGGCCAGGTAGCGCTGTTGAGAGGGCAGGCTTTCGACGAACTCGTGGGTCATGGCACCTGCACCGGCGATGGTTTCGTAGGCGTTGGCGAGCAGCGCTTGAGTGTCGATTTCGGGGCGGACGCTGAACAGTTTTACGGATGGATTGCATGAGTCAGTACACATCTGTTGATCCTCGTTAGGGACCGCATACCAGAGCTACTAAACAATGGGTGGCGGCTGTACGCAGGTTAGTAGACCGGCGAATCAACGAAACCGGCGCGCCCGAAGACGCCCTGCGTGCAGCCACCATAAGAGCAGCTGTACGCCGTTGATCGTATCGGGCTACTAAACCCGACCGCTGATGGGCAGCGGCTGACGAACCTTAAAGAGGCCGTCCAAGGCGCACAACTCGGACGAGTCTGATCGTTGTGTAGGCAATGCCGCAAGGTTCAGACTCATGCTCGAAGCGTGAAGAAATCGAAGCTTTTGGCAACAAATAGCCGTTGAAGAACGTTTGAATTCAACCTACCACTCACATCATTGTCCATGGCCCCAGCCCACCAGAAATGCATACGCAGGTTTGATCATGACTCAGCCATTGACCGCTTTCGATATTGTTGACCTGCTCGACAGCCAGGAAGCCATCCACGAATACCTTTCTCAGGTGATTGCAGAGGGTGATAAATCAGAGTTCCTAAGGGCTGTCGATTTTGCGGCCAAAGCCCGTGAGAAAATCCGGGCAGAACTGGCGATGGTTGAGTCCAGCCGAGAACCTCAGCCGTTCGACTCCGTGGCATTTAAGCAAAAAATTCCAAGTACCCGAGAGTGAGCCTTTTAAGCCTCAACCCCACTCCTCTGCACCACCCACGCCAACGGCAACGTCACACCCAACATCCCCGCCAACACCATCACCGCCACCGGCACGCCAAGCACATCCCCCACTGCACCAAACACCACCGGCGCCAGCGCGCCACCCCCAATCGTGCCGGTGTAGAACAGTGCAAACGCCTGCTCGCGCTTGCCCGCGCCGGCAAGGTCGGGCACGGCGCCGTACAGTACCGAGGAGGTGCCATTAAGCACCAGGCCCAAGAGCGGCAGCATCACCATCAACCCGCTGAGCGGCAGGTACACCGCCGCGACGATCAGCACTGCAGTGCTGGTTTCCGTGATCCACACGGTCTTCATCATGCCGATGCGCGCGCCGAGGTAGCCGCAGAACAGTTTGCCGAAGGCACCACCGATGAACAGCAAGGTGAGGGCGAGGCCGATGCCAGCAGTACCGGCGCCTTTGGCTTGCAGCAGGAACGGCAGGAAAGTGAGAAATCCCATGCGCACGGCGCTGTCGAGGGTGCCGGTGAGGATCAGCGCGCGCAGGCCCGTGGCGGAGGCGCTACCCCTGAGGGACTTGGCTTTTTTTGTGGCGGTGGATTCGGATGCTTGAGCAGGAATCAGCCACCACAACAGCCCCGCCGCCGCCAGGCCAAGCAGGCCCAGCAACGTGGCGCTGGCCCGCCAACTGATGACGGTGAGCAGCAGCCCGACCAGACCAGGAATCAAGGTTTTGCCGATATCGCCGGAGAAGTTGTACTGGGACAGCGCCTGCTTGACCCCACCGCCGTCCTCGTAGGCGTCGGTGATCATCGACGAGGCCAGTGGGTGCTGGGTGCTGGCCCCCAGGCCGCCCAGCAGCAGCGCCACCAACAACACAGCCAGCCCTGTCGCCTGGCCCACCAGCAGGTAGGCAACACCCGCCAGCGCCGTGCCGCCCACCAGCATCGGTGTGCGGCCCCAGCGTCTGGCGGCGCGGCTGGCCAGTAATTGGAACACAGCCATCATCCCGGAATAGGCACCCCGCAGAAGGCCGATCTGGGCGTAGGACAAGGCGAACTGAGCCTGCCAGACAGGCAGCAAAACGTAGATCACGTCAGTGAGCCCATCATGCACGGCATGGGCGCTGCAACCAGCGAACAAAGCGCGACGGCGCGTCGATAATTCGGGCGAAGGCACAGCAACGGTATCGTTCATGGCGTAGGAATCAGCTCAGGTTTAAGGGGCTTCCAGCCGGTCAAGGCGATCAACAAGATCAGCAGTTGGAACCCGATGATCAGCACCACGCACCCGACCCAGCCCCAGCGTTCCCAGATCAGCGCCGGGACAATGGCGCCGCCGCTGCCGCCCAGGTAATAACAGGTGAGATACACCCCGACAGCACCCGTCTTGTTATCGCCCGCGGTGGCCGTGATAAACCCATTGGCGGCCGCCTGGGCGAGGAACACACCGGTGGAACTAAGCGCCAGGCCCACTACGATGCACCACAGGGACGGCATCAGGGTCAACGCCGAACCACTGACGCCCAGCACGGCGGCGACACCCAGCAGTTGGGCATGGGGCCGGGCTTTGCTGAGGCGTCCGGCGATGGGGATCACGATCAACGCCAACAGGAACACCATGTACAGCGCCCCCAACGCCGCAGGCCCGAGGTTGAACGGCGGCAGGCCCAAGTACAAACCTGCGTAGGTAAACGCCGCGACTTGCGAAAACAACACGCAGAAACCTACGGCGTATGCGGCCAACAGCGGCTGGCGAAATACACCTGACGAGGAGGCTTTAACCTGCACGGTCCGCGGACGGTTGGCCGGCAACAGAAACTGGATGAATCCGCCGACCATCAAGCTCAGCACCGCGAGCACTTCAAAGGCCTCACGCCAGCCCACATACTCGGTCATGACTCCGGTGACGAAGCGCCCGGCGAACCCGCCCAACACGGTGCCCGCGACGTAGAGACTCGTCACCTCCGTGACCGTGCCGCCGCTCCAGCGGTCGCCGATGTAGGCCACACTGGTGGCGAACAGCACCGGGATCAGCATGCCCTCGACAAAGCGCCACACCAGCACTTCGGCAAAGCTGTCGGCATAAGCGGTCATCAATGCCGGCACCGCCAGCAACACAGCGGCCACCGAGATCACCGTGCGTTGTGCAAAACGTCCGGTCAGGCGACTGACGAAAGGTGCCGTGATCGCCACCGCCAGGGTGGTGACGGTGATGCTCCAGCCCGCCTCCTTGGCACTGATATGAAAGTGCGCGGCAAACGTCTGGAGGATGCTTTGGGTCGCATAGAGGTTGAGAAACGCCGCGCAGCCACACAGGAACAGGGCAAGGCGGGCACAATGCAGGCGCGGTTTCATGAAACCTCTCGTTTTATTTTGAAAGGTCTTTATAGAATGGCCGGCGGGTCTTAAACCAATACCGAATTCCGACCGATTGATACCCAAGGATCAGGATGCTCGACCTACGCAAGCTGCGTTACTTTCTGACCGTCGCCGAAGAATTGCACTTCGGTCGCGCGGCCCTGCGCCTGCACCTCGCCCAGCCGCCTTTGACCCGGCATATTTCAGCGCTGGAGGCAGAGTTGGGTTTCAAGCTGTTCGATCGCACCAGCCGCACCGTGACCCTCACCGCACAGGGACGCTCGTTCTTGCCCTATGCACGTGGCGTGTTGGAACAGGTGGAGTTGGCTCAGGTGATTGCCGGGAAGTTGGCAGCAGGGACAGCGGGTCAACTGGCCTTGGGCTACGTCAGCTCGATTGCCCTGTCGGACCTGTTCAGCCAATCGATCCAGGCCTTCGCCCAACGCTTTCCCGATGTGCAACTGACCCTGGTGGAATGCGCCTCCGGCAGTCTCGGTGCGCAAGTGGCCGATGGACGGCTGGATATTGGGTTGAGCCGGCTGTTGCCACAAAACGACGCAGTGCAAACGCTGTCGTTGGGCGAGGAACCCTTGGTGGCAGCGGTGTCGAGTGACAGCCCGTTGGCCTGCCAGGCCGACATCAGCCTGGCGCAGCTCAGTGCCTATCCTTTGATTCTGTTTCCAGCCGATTACGGCTCGGGGCTGAACCAGTCCATCGAGCAGCTTTACCGCCACCATGGCGTGCCCCTGCATGCCGGACCGACCGGACGGCAGATCACTTCGATCATTGCACTGGTGGCCGCCGGGCAAGGGGTGGCGCTGGTACCGGCCTGTACCCGGAGTTTGATGAACAAAGGCGTGACTTATCGGCCTTTGGTGGAGGCGGATGCGTGTGCGCAGTTGTTGGTGTTGACGCCGACCGAAAGACACAGTGTGTTGATTGACGCGTTTCTTGCCGTTATAGGAGAGGCATTACACATCCGGCAATGACCCGAAAAACCTCGCAATACCTCCCCACAGCGCCGATCCCACTGGCTTTTACACTGCATTCACCACCTGCCGAAATACCGGCCATCGAAGACTGGTAGGTAGAGTGTTGATAATTTATTTTCAGTGGTTATAGTCACCACCAACACACACCACAAGGAGGTGCTGTGGATAGCCGATACTTGATAGGTCACATCGTCGCAGACGGCTGGTACCTGGTGCGCATCAGAGGCAGTCATCACCACTTCAAGCACCCGACGAAGCCTGGCTTGGTGACGATCCCCCATCCAAAGAAAGACCTGTTGGACAAGACCGCCAAGAGCATTTTGAAACAAGCTCTGTTGAGTTAATCGTCCCTGGAGGACAACGAACATGCTGTACCCCATCGCAATTTCAACCGGTGACCACGATCACGCCTGGGGCGTGGAAGTCCCGGATATTCCCGGTTGCTACTCTGCCGGCGACGACCTGGACGACGCCATGGCCATGGCGCGCGAAGCCATCGAAGGGCACTTCGAAATCCTCGCGGAAGACGGCGCGCCGATCCCGAGCGCCCAGAAGGTCACCGTGCATGCCGCCAACCCTCAGTACGCCGGCTGCACTTGGGCGGTTGTAGACATCGATGTCACCAAGTACCTGGGCAAGGCGCAAAAACTCAACATCACGTTGCCGGGCTACCTGCTCAACCGCATCGATGAATACGTACTGCACCACCCGGAGGAAAAAAGCCGCTCCGGCTTCCTCGCGTCGGCGGCGCTCAAGGTGCTGCAACAGGATCGGTAGCTGCAACGGGAGCAAAGTCTGAATGCGGCACTGCATCCATAGCGTGATGATGTCGCTTCATTGAGCTTGCGGCCCCAGGGTTATTGCCATGATTGAACCCAAACAACCCACATCCACACCTGTTCTGCGCCAAGTACTCGGCTGGGTGCTGGTGTTGCCACTGCTGGTCGCGCTGGTGCGACTTCCGTACCCCTTGGGGCTGGGGCTGGCGCTCGGATCCATCGCCGCATCCGTCTACGGCGTAGTGTTTGCCAGGCGCCATGCCAGCCGAGGCGTCACCGCATTCGCTGCAATCGTCACGCTGTTCAATCTGATTTCCCTGGTCGCCATCGGGGAGGCCTCAGTCATCATGGGGCTCTACAGGATTTCCTGGTTCTACTGGTACCCGTACTATTCCAACTGGGTTTACTGGAATGTCCAGGGCCAGTGAGAATTCCACCGCAAGAAACGTAGTGTTCAGTCCGGCGGATGGCAATACCGTAGGCCTGTAGCGTTTAACAACTGCCCCTCGAGGAGCCCGCTCATGTCTTACGAATACAAGCTCATGCCCTCCCCTGTCGGTGAGCTCACCCTGGTGGCGCGCGATGGCAAGCTCAGTGCCATCCTGTGGGAAGTCGAGCGCGCCAACCGTGTGCGCCTGGGTCAATTGCACGAAGCCAACGACAGCCCGGTGCTGTTGGAAACCGAGCGCCAGTTGAAGGAGTACTTTGCGGGGACTCGCCACACATTCGACCTGGAACTGGATTTCACCGGTACCGCCTTTCAGAAGCAGGTCTGGCAGGCGCTGCTGACTATTCCTTTTGGCGAAACCCGCAGCTACAGCCAGATCGCCCGGCAAATTGGCAACCCGAAAGCCGTACGAGCCGTGGGCGCCGCCAATGGGCGTAATCCCATCTCGATCATTGCGCCGTGCCATCGAGTGATTGGTGCCTCGGGCACCTTGACCGGGTTTGCCGGAGGACTCGACGCCAAGCAGTATCTGTTGACGCTTGAGGACTGCAGCCAGGTGAAAATGAGCTTCTGATCAGGCAATTGCAACCGGCCCTCGAGTAAAAGCCTGGTAATCGAATAAGCCTTCGAAACCCAGCTTGCGATACAGCGAGATCCCCTCCATCGTCGCTTCAAGAAAACAGCGCCGGGCCCCCAGGCTTGCAGCGTGAAGCAGGGCGGCTTGAAGCAATCGCGTGCCATAACCTCTTGCGCGAAAATCCACGAGCGTGCCGAAATCGCTAAGCCGTGCCTCTCCATTCCACATGGATAAAGTCAACGAACACCTCACCTGCCCCTCGGTGGAAAGGATGAAGTGGTAAAGCGATTGGCCCGTTTCAAGGGCCCGCTGGTGCCGGGCCTGATAACGTGCAACACCCTCGGGCGCCATCGAAAACGCATTGCCAAGGGGAACTGCCCAGTGGGCCAGGTTCCGAGTCAAGCTGATCTGCACCGAGCGGTCATCCGTAGATAAAACAAAACCCGACAGATCGAGGACCATCGCAGTGGTCTTTTCGGCAGGCTGAAAGCCCAGCCCGATGAGGGCCTCGGCTACCGCACCGACCTTTTCCTCATGAATCACGACGCGCGTATCCAGGAAAATACGACGAAGCAGGTCCAGGGGCGCTGTCATAGCCCCCCCCAGCGGGGCACTGCCGACCCGGATAAACAACAGGTTCCACGGGTCGAAATATTCGCCGGTAAAGTAAGCGTTGATACAGGCGTTGTAGCGGCGATGCAGCGAGCACGTCGCGGCGAAATAATGATCTTCGGTCTGGTGATAAAGCGTAGGCAGGTCGCAGGCGGTATCAGCGTGCATGGGAATTTCCGCATAAAAACCCAGTCTTGCGCCTATCGCTGCAGAGCGCCGTAGGCTCACTCCTAAGAACCGTGCAGAAAACGCACGATGTTGCTCACACCCTAAGTTGTAAAAAGAAATTTCAGAGCGTGCCTGCGGTCAGTATTTTCATCACTCACCTTTAAGGAAAACGGTCATGAAATTCTCTGCAGTCTCACAATCCCTGTCCCGTTGGGCAGGCAGTGCCCGGACGTTCTATGCGGCGGTCGCGTTGATTTTCCTGTGGAGCTTGAGCGGTCCGTACTTCCACTACAACGACACCTGGCAGTTGATCATCAACACCTCGACCACCATCATCACCTTCCTGATGGTGTTCCTGATCCAGAACACCCAAAACCGCGATAACGACATCCTGCACATCAAGATCGATGAACTGCTGCGGGTCTCCAAGGATGCGCAGAACGCCGTGCTGAGCCTGGACGGCCTGGACCGCAAGGAACTGGAAAAACTGCGCCAGGAATACCGCAGCATCGGCAACACCGGCACCGTCAGCCTGAACAGCAGCTGTGGCCACGCGGCCGACGATGCGGCCCCGAACAAGACCGATCTGAACCAGGCATAAAAAAACGGCGGTTGGACATGATCCAACCGCCGTTTTTTATATCAAGCGAAAGGCTCAACCGTCGCCTTGATGGCCCTTACCGTAGGTCGAGGCCAGGGCTCGGGCCTTTTGCAGACGTTCTTCCAGCTTGGGCAGCGTCTCATCCACCAGTGCCTTGATTTCCGGCACATCCGAGGCCGCCCCTTCGCGCTTGAACAGGGCAATGGCGTCTTCGTTTTCCTTCACTTGCTGCGCGGTGTAGGCCGCGTCGAAGGAGTCGCCGTCCTTGAGTTCGGGCATCAGGGTTTCGGCCTTGTCGACGATCTTCTCCCGTGGGGCCACGGGCAGGTCAAGCTTCTTGGCGATCGCCGCCAAATGCTGGTTGGCCAGGGTGCGCTCGTTGATCACCTCGATGGTGTAGTCCTTGATTTCCTGGGACGAGGTCTTGGCGTGGGCCATGCGACTGGTTTCGATATCGGCCATGCCTTTGGCCGAAGCCTGCTCGATGAATTCAGCAGGCGACTGGGCGAAAGCATTGCTGGCGCCGAGGCCCAGCAGCATCGCGAAACTGGCGGTGCGTAACCGGATAGCCATGCGGCTCATGATGGGTTCCTCCAGGGCAAAAATAAGTGCGGGGAAAGACACCTCGCCCTGAATTCGAATTTTCAGGGCGGCAAAGGTTTAGAAAAAACTTGCCCGTGCGACGAACGGTCGTGCCCAGTCAGGCCGGTTTGCTGCCGAACAGGCCTGGCAGCGCATGGGCCAGGGCATTGATGGCGAAGCCGATAAACATCACGCCGCAAAGCCTGGTGATGAGGATTTCGTGGCGCTGATACACCGTGCGCACCCGCTGGGCACCGACCACGCCGATCAGGATCGCGTAGGCCAACAGGCCACCGACGAAGCTCAGGAAGATCAACGCCGGCAGCATCGACCAGGTCAGCAATTCGGCGCGGCTGGACAGCAATGTAGTAAATGTCGCCACGGCCACCGGATACGCCTTGGGGTTGGTCAAGCCGAACAGGATGCCGTGCCAGAACGGATGCCGCGCCGCGCCCTGGGGGGCTTCACTGCTGCGACGCTGGGTACGAATCGCGCGCCAGCCGAGCCAGAACAGGTACAGCCCACTGAGCACGCCGAGCACATCGAACGCGCTGCTGCCGACTTCCCGCGCGCCCACAATCGCGATCAGCGCCGTACTGCACCACAGCACATCGCCGAGCAAGTGCCCGCACAGAAACCCCGCCCCGGCACGACGCCCCCGGGCGGCGCCGATGCCAAACACCGCCAATACGCCGGGGCCAGGCGTAATACCGTAGATAAAACCCGAAGCGAGGACGGCAAGCAGCAAGGAGGGGGTCATGGTCGCGACTCTGACAAAACATGGGAAGGTGGACGGATTCTGCACGTTCCTGCGCTATGGGTAAAACCGCATTCCCGCATAGGGCTGGTCACGGCAGGCCAGCAGGCGCGAAGCCAGGTCGCCGACATGGGCTTCGAGCTTATGGCCGTCGGGATCAAGGAAATAGAACGAGGCACCTTCGCTGCGATTGTCGCGCCACGCTTGCACCTTGGCGGCGCGCAGACGCGAGACCAGCGCAGCGAAATCACTCGCAGCGACAGTGAACCCATAGTGGGTGTAATCGGCCGACGGCTTCGAGTCGCGCAGCGGATCAAGGGACAGGCATAGCCATAGGCCCGGCAATGACAAATAGGCGCCGGTGTCCCAGGTGGCTTCGAGCTTGAGTTGCAACAACTCATGGTAAAAGGTGACGCTGCGACTCACGTCGGTGACGGCCAGGGTCAAGTGGTTGAAGCCTGAGAACATGTTTTTTCCTGTTATCTGCGGCCTTCGGACAACATACCCTGCACCTGCCCAATCAACCACTGCAACCCCGAATCCCCGCCCCGTCGCGCATGCCACGCCAGTTCAAAGGTAAACGACGGAATATGAAACGGCGGCGCCACGGCGACCAGATGCGGGTGATCAATATTCAGCAAGCCTCGCGACGATACGGTGAGAATCAAGTCCGTGCCCTCGATCAACTGCGGCGCCACGCCCCAGTGCGGCAGGCTGATCGCCACATGCCGTCGCTCGCGAATCGCGGTCAGTGCCCGCTCGATTTCCGGCGCGCCGCTGCCGCGCATTTCCAACAGTACGTGGGGGCGCGACAGGTAGGTGGGCAGGTCGAGCGCACCGCCCTGCGGCAGGCTGTTGCGGTCCAGCAGGCAGGTGTAATGCTCTTCGAATAACGCTGCGGTGCGCAGCTCGGCGGGCATGTCGGGAAAGACGCCGGCAGCCAGGTCGATATCACCATTGAGCACGCCCTCCACCATGCCTTCGCGGCTGGCCTGGATGATTTGCAGGTCGATACCGGACGCTTCACGTCGCAGGACGCGGACCAGACCCGGTAGGAAAATCGCCGCACTGTAGTCCGACATCGCCACGCGAAACCGGCGCTTGGCCGATGCCGGGTCAAAGCGATTCGGCGCCAGCAACGCCTGCACCTGGGCCAGGGCTTCGGCCAATGGCGCCGCTAACTCCAGGGCGCGGGCCGTGGGCACTAACATGCCGCCCTGGCGTACCAGCAACGGGTCACCCAATAAATCGCGCAAGCGCGCCAGCGCGTGGCTCACTGCCGGCTGGCTGAGGTGCAAACGCTCAGCGGCGCGGGTGACGTGTTGCTCACTGAGCAAGGCGTCAAGGACCACCAACAGGTTAAGGTCGACGCGGCGCAGATCATTCATCAGTTGCATGCTCGGCATAAGAACTTGGAATTTAAATTTGCGTGACGAATAGCCTAGAGTCCAGCAAAACCTCTGGGAGATTCGCCATGACGACGTTGCATGGGGCCGGTTTGTTGCTATTGGCGGTGATCGCCGGGGCGATGGTGCCGTTTCAAAGTGCGATCAATGCCAACCTCGGACGCGGCCTTGGGCATCCTCTGTGGGCCACCCTGGCGTCGCTGCTGGTGAGCATCCTCGTGCTGCTGCCGGTGATCGTGGCGCTGCGCCTGCCGCTGCCCGGCCTCGCATTTATCACCAAGGCGCCCCTGTGGATGTGGGCCGGGGGCGCGTTTGGCGTGTGCTTTATCGCGCTGGCGTTGACGCTGCTGCCCAAGCTGGGCGCGTCGGGGTTTATCGCCCTGGCCATGGCCGGGCAGATTCTCGCGTCGCTGCTGCTGGATCACTTCGGCCTGTTTGGCTTGGCGGAGCGCCCACTGACAACGCCTCGAATCCTGGGTGCGTTGTTGTTGATGGGCGGCGTGGCGTTGATTCAGTTCAGCGCCACACCGGCCCACGCGCTGACAACCGCCGGCTGATCAGGCCTTGTCGAGGGTGCGCAGCTTTTGCGGCAGGCCCCACAGCAGCAGCGCCGCCGCCAACAGCGCGCACACGCCGATCACATAGAGTGCCGGGGTGGTGCTGCCGGTAAGGTCCTTGATCCGCCCCACCATCACCGGGCTGACAATCCCACCGAACTGCCCGAGGGTATTGATCACCGCAATCCCGCCCGCCGCGCCTGCGCCGGCACCGGCCAGCAACTTGGGTGGCAGGGTCCAGAAGGTCGGGATCGACGCGATGATGCCGGCGCCCAACATGCCCAGGGCGATGATCAGGAAGGTGGTGTGGTCGGCAAAGATCCCCGCACTGAAGAAGCCCACCGCGCCCAGCACCACCAAGCCGCAGACAAACTTGCGGCGCTCGCCGGTCGCGTCCGACAGCCGCCCGATCACCACCATGCTGATCGCGCCGCACACATAGGGAATCGCGGTGAGCAGGCCGATCATCACCGGGCTTTGGGTGCCGGCGCTGCGGATCAGCTGCGGCGCCCAGAAGTTGAGGCCGTAAGACGCCACCTGGATCAGGAAGTAGATAAACCCGAGCATCAGGAAGCCGGGAATGCGGATCGCCGACAACAGTGAGCCGCCATGTGTGTTCGGCTCATGCCGGGCAATGCGGCTCGACAGCAGGGTCTTCTCCGCCGGCGTCAGCCAGTGCGCATCTTCGATACGGTCCTTGAGCAGGGTCAGCACCAGCAAGCCCAAGCCGATGCAGGGCAAGCCGCCGAGCAGGAACAGCCAGTGCCAGCCGCGCATCTGCAGCACGCCGTCGAGGTGTTCCAGCACCAGGCCGGAGAACGGCGCACCTACCAGGCCGGCAAAGGCGGACGCCAGGAACAGCATCGAGGTAATGCGCCCGCGGAAGTGCTGCGGGAACCACAACGTCAGGTAATACAGCACACCGGGCGCGAAGCCCGCCTCCATCGCACCGATGATGAAACGCAGGCCATAGAACTGCCATTCGGCGGTGACAAACACCATGGCCGCCGTGGCCAGGCCCCACGACATCATGATCCGCGCGATCCAGCGCCGCGCGCCGACCTTGTACAGCATCATGTTGCTCGGCACTTCAAAGATCACATACCCCACCACGAACAACCCGGCGCCCAGGCCGTAGGCGGTGTCGCTCAGGCTGAGGTCGGCCTGCAGCTGGAACTTGGCAAAGCTGATGTTGATGCGGTCAAAAAACGCGAACAGGTAGCACACCATGATCAGCGGCATCAGGCGCCAGGCGACCTTGCTGACCAGGGCTTTTTCGGCATCGATTTCAGCGGCCGGGCGCGCGCCGGCCTCCAACGTATTAGTGCTCATGGTTTCTCTCCAGCGGACTGCTCACAGGCGTCCGATTGTTTTTGTTGTCTGGTATGGCGTTACAAGGCGGCGATGTAGTCCGGCGGCGGATGCAGGTCGCAATTGCGCCCGGCCTTGGCCACCTGGCCAGGCAATTCATGGCCCAGCAAGACCGGCAAGCGGCGGGACAGGTTCAGCAGGTGCGGCAGGTCGACTCCGGTGTGAATGCCCACCTCTTCACACAGGTTGACCAGGTCTTCGGTGCAGATATTGCCCGACGCCCCCGGCGCAAACGGGCACCCACCCAGGCCACCCAACGCCGCGTCAAAACGCCGTGCCCCGGCTTCGTAGGCGGCCAGCACATTGCACAGGCCCAGGCCGCGGGTGTTATGGAAATGCAGGGTCAGGTCGCTGGCCGGCACGTGTTGCAACACGCGCTTGACCAGGCGTTCCACCTGGCGCGGGTTGGCCATGCCGGTGGTGTCGGCAAGGCTGATGCCCTGGATGCCGAGTTGCAGATAGGCCTCGACCAGTTGCAGCACGCGGTCTTCATCGATCCTGCCTTCGAACGGGCAGCCAAAGGTGGTGGCGATGCTGCCGTTGAGGCGTACCGGGTGCCCGGCGGCAAAGCTGACGATCTCGCCGAATGCCGCCAACGACGCCTCGCACCGCATGCGCATATTCGCCAGGTTGTGGGTCTGGCTGGCCGACATCACCAGGTTCAGTTCATCGGCGCGCGACTCGACGGCGCGCTGGGCGCCCTTGAGGTTAGGGATCAGCGCAACGTAGATCACCCCGGCTTTGCGCGCAATGCCCTGGAACACGTGTTCGCCATCGCGCAATGCAGGGATGGCCTTGGGCGACACGAAGGAACCGGCTTCGATCCGCGAAAAACCGGCCAGGGAAAGCTGGTCGATCAGGGCGATCTTGTCAGCGGTCTCGACCCAGGTCGGCTCGATTTGCAGGCCATCGCGCGGGGACACTTCCTGCACGATCAGCGAGTCGGAATAGTCGGTGATCATTGCACCACCCCCGAGGTTTTCAGGCGTTGGATGTCGGCAACCGTAAGGCCCAGGCTGCCGAGGATGTCATCGGTGTGCTGGCCCAGGCTCGGGCCCTGCCAGTTCACGGCGCCGGGGGTTTCCGAGAGCTTGGGTACGATGCCGGGCATCTTCACCGACACACCGCCCGGCAGTTCGGCATTGAGCAACATGTCGCGCGCCTGGTAGTGCGGGTCGCTGACGATATCGGCCACGGAGTAGATGCGCCCGGCCGGCACTTCGGCGGCTTCCAGGGCGCTGAGCACCTGCTCGATAGGCAGGCTGCTGGTCCAGTGGGTGATGGCGGCATCGAGCAAAGCGCTTTTCGCCGCACGGCCATCGTTGTGGGCGAATTCGGCGGCTTCGGCCAGGTCGGCACGGCCGATGGTGGTCATCAGGCGCTTGTAGATCGGGTCGCTGTTACCGGCGATCACCACATAGGCACCGTCGGCGGTCAGGTAGGTATTCGAAGGTGCGATACCGGGCAAGGCACCGCCGCTGCGCTCACGCACGTGGCCGAGCATGTCGTATTCGGGCACCAGGCTTTCCATCAGGTTGAACACGCTTTCCGCCAGGGACACATCGACAACCTGCCCGTCGCCCTGGCCCGTCTTGACCCGCAGCAACGCCATCAGCGCGCCGATCACGCCATGCAACGACGCCAGGGAGTCGCCTAGGCTGACGCCGACCCGCGCCGGGGGCGAGTCGGGGTTGCCGGTGGTGTAGCGAATCCCGCCCATGGCTTCGCCGATGGCACCGAAACCAGGGCGGTCGCGGTACGGGCCGGTCTGGCCGTAGCCGGAGATACGCACCAGGGTCAGCTTGGGGTTGAGCGCGTGCAGTACGTCCCAGCCCAGGCCGAGTTTTTCCAGGCCACCGGGGCGCAGGTTTTCGATCAGCACATCGGCGTCGCCGAGCAGCTGCTTGATCAGGTCCAGGCCTTCAGCGGACTTGAGGTCCAGGGCCAGGGATTTCTTGTTGCGCGATTGCAGGTACCACCACAGCGAGGTGCCTTCATGCAGCTTTCGCCATTTACGAAGTGGATCACCCTGCCCCAGGGCTTCGATCTTGATCACCTCGGCGCCGAACTCGGCCATCAGCCGGGCGGCGAACGGTGCGGCAATCAGCGTGCCGATCTCAATCACCTTGATACCGCTCAAGGGAGCCGTCATGGGGTGTACCTCTTATTCTTGGAATGTGCAGCCAAGGCTAGAGGACAGGGACAGGAAAAATCCAACCGTCAGTTGGCAAGGAGCGTTCGCTGAATGCGAACGCTCAGGTAATCGAACAACAGCCGGCTCACGGGTGACAACTGCGCCTCATCGCGCACCACCAGGATCAAACTGCGGTCCGACCAGGCATCGGTCAGCGGCACGGCATGCAGGCCCAGGGCACGGCCAAACAACTCATAGGCCTTCAGCGGCAGGATGCCGATGCCCATGTTCGCCTGGACCATCCGGCACATCGCATCAAAGCCCGGCACATGAATACGCAGGCGCAGTGTCTTGCCGGCCTCGCGCGCGGCGGCGTGGGTGCGCATGTTGATCGAGCTGGCGGCGTGCAGGCCCACGTAGTCACTGTCCAGGGTCTCGGCGAAGGCCAGGCTTTCGCGCGGCGCCAAGGGGTGATCCGCCGGCATCAACACCACCAGTTTGTCGTGGCGATAGGTCACGCTGGGCAGGCCCTTGGTGTCGGTATCACTGGAGCAGATCCCCAGGTCCGCCACCCCATCCAGCACACCTTGCACCACGCCGTTGCTGGGGCGTTCTTCGAGGTCGGTTTTCACTTCGGGATGCAGCCTGGAAAAATCCCGCAAGTCTTCCGGAAGAAACTGAATAATCGCCGAGAGATTGGCCAGCATCCGCACGTAACCGCGCACGCCATGGCTATGCTCGCCAAGCTCCAGGCCCATTTTTTCCACGTTGAACAGCATCTGCCGGGCATGGTGCAGCAGGGTTTCGCCGGCGGCGGTGAGGTCCATGCCCTTGGCCCGTCGCACGAACAGGCTCACCCCCAGCACCTGCTCCAGCTCCATCAAACGCTTGCTGGCTGCCGACACGGCGATGGCTTCGCGGGCGGCGGCACGGGTCAGGGTGCCCTCTTCGAACACCGCGACGAACAGCTGCAGGGTGATCAAGTCAAGGCGACGCACCAGGCTCTTGTGCAACATCAGGCGCGCTCGGACGCCAGGCGATTGATCTCGGCCTGTTCCACCACCGGTTGCGGCGCGCCATGGCGCACCGCCGCGAGCATCGCCCGGCCGACAGTCTCGGTGCTCACCACCCAGCCCGGCTTGACCCGACGCACCAACGACAGTACGGGCCCGAGTACGGAATAGAAGGCTTGATACAACGGCGTCTTCGAGCGCACACCGTGCAGCGGCTGAATGATCCCCGGCCGGAACAGGAACACCGCCTTGAACGGCAGGCGCAGCAGGGCATTCTCGGTCTTGCCCTTGACCCGCGCCCACATCGACTTGCCCGCTTCGGAGCTGTCGGTACCGGCGCCGGACACGTAGATAAACGTCATCTGCGGATTAAGCCGCGCCAGGGTGCTGGCGGCGACGAGGGTCAGGTCATAAGTGAGGTGGGTGTACTTGGTTTCATTCAGGCCGGCAGACGACACGCCGAGGCAGAAGAAACACGCGTCAAACCCTTGCAGCAGGTTTTCCAGGGGTTGGAAATCCAGCATGTCGCTGTGCAATACCTGATGCAACTTGCCGTGTTCCCGGGTCAGGGGCGTGCGGCCGACGGCGACGACTTCCTGTACGTCAGCGGCCAGCAGGCACTCGCGCAGGACGCCCTGGCCGACCATGCCGGTGGCACCGAATAACAGAACTCTCATCAAGTACTCCCTTCATCCATATGGTTTCGACTACCCAAGAGACAGGTCCTTGAAGGCCATCGTCACATCCGGCCGGTATGCGGACACCTTACTCAATCCTGCGGGATACGACCTCAACAAAACGCGAACGCCCCCACTGCATTCATTTACCCAATCACAATCAAATGCTCCCTGGATCCGCTACGTTGAGTCATGCACATAAGAATCGGTCGGATGTCCATTGGGACTTACAAAATGTAGGACCTTACTCACAACAAAATATCCATTCGGAGTAGCTTGCATGGGAAATATCTGACTTACCTTATCAAAATTTTCCCTTTACTGTTTTTGCCTTCCCTAAGGACAGGTAAAAACAATGGAAAATATTCATTCAAAAAATCAGTTCACAAATTACAAAAAACTGATCGACCTTGCCGACAGAGACTGGCACTCAGCACAGTCAGGCCGAATTTGCGAACTTAATGTAAAAGTCAAAAGCAACAACCAACTTATTGATCAGTACGGACGAAAACCTCATCACTTTTGCACAACATCATATCTTGGCCTCGACTATAACCCAAAGATACTAAAAGGGGCTATCCAAGGAATAAAAGAAAGCCAAAACACTTCGCATTGCAAACTCAAAAAATCGATGCAAACTTGAAATACTTGAACGATATGAAACAGAGCTATCAGGCCTTTTCAACTCAATCTGCCTCAGCACTTTGTCCTGTAGTGCGGCCAGCTCCGGACTCTTGCCCATGCTCGCCAGCGGCGTATTTACCAATAACTCCCCACCCACAATGATATTCGACAAATATTCCCACTATTCAATGAATCATATTAAAGCCTCGTGCGCAGATGAAACAGAAGTAAAAACCGCGCCTCACAATGACATGTGCTGGATTGAAGACTTGTGCAAAAAACGTAAACATGTAGCTTACATAGCAGACGGCATATACAGCATGGGTGGAGTCGCAGATATCGATAGCCTGCTCTACTTGAAGGCGCGTTACGGACTGTTCCTTTATTTGGATGACTCCCACGCCTTGTCCGCATTTGGAGATAAAGGGGCCGGTTTTATCCGGCCGCGCTTGCAAGAGATAGACAATAAAACCTTAATCGTGGCCTCTCTAGGCAAATCATTTGGTGCCAGTGGAGGAATGATCATGTTCGGTAGAGAAAGACAGAAAAGTCTAATGTATCGATACGGCGGGCCCAGTAACTGGTCCCAAAGTCTCAATTCTGCCGCTATAGGAGCCGGGCTGGCGTCAATAAAAATACATCAAACAACCGAGCTATCCGTGCTTCAAGAACAGCTTCAAACCAATATCCGGTTATTCGACAGCCTTATCCACACTGAACAACAGGGTGCCGACACCGCAATACGATTGGTAACCTGCGGCGAGGCTGAAAAAGCGAACAAACTCGCTATGCGACTGGCTGACAGCGGATTTTTCACCTCTGCCGTATTTTTTCCTGTCGTGCCCAAGGAAAAAGCAGCATTACGTATAACTCTTCGGGCAGACATGAGCCCTAAAACAGTAGAGTTGTTTTGCTCCACACTGACAGCCTTAATACAGGAACATAAAGACGCAAAATAAATTGCGCACCTACTATAAACAACCGCCACATACTCACTCTTATTTCTCAATGAGCATAAACATCAATCATTGTTCGGATCCATACGGAGGAATCGACTTACGATGACGTACGCAGAACTTAAGGCGCAGGACGCCTCCCCTTGAAAAACACCACCCGTCTCGCCCTCGCTTGCTGCGCCGCCTTCCTCGCCCAAGTCGGCATTAGCAGCTATTTGCCCGCTGTGCCGGTCATCGCCCAGTCCCTGCTCGCCGCCGAGGACTACGTCGCACTGGCCCTGGCCGTGTACCTGGTGGGCATGGCGCTGCCGATGTTGCTCTGGGGCAGCCTGGGGGAGCGTTTTGGCAGAAAGCCGGTCCTGCTGGCGGCGCTGGCGGTATATGCCTCGGCAAGCGCGGCGATTCCATCGGCATTTAACGTCGAGTCTTTTTTGTCATTACGCCTGATTCAGGGTTTGGGCGCGGGTGGAGTCGCGGTCATGGCCAGGGTGTTGGTGCGGGACAGTTTCAGCGGGGCGCTTTTGGCCAGAGGGTTGTCGTGGCTGGGGATGACGTTTGTAATCGCGCTAGGTATCGGCCAGTTCATGGGGGCGCTGTTGCAGGCGGCCTTCGGCTGGAAGGCCATTTTCTATGGGTTGGCAATAAGTGCCCTCACGTTGATTGCTGTGCTGCAAAGGGTGGTGTTTCCGTCAGTGATGAAGGCTGATTCGCCAGACTCAGCCTGGCGGATCTACGCCACGATTGTGCGGCATCCCCCCTTTCTACACGCAGCATTGGCCGGTGGGCTGGGCTATGGGGTGATCATTGCCTTCAACACCTGTGCTCCGCTGATACTGCAAGGGCGCTTCGAGTGGAGCGCGGCGCAGTACGGCTGGCTGGGGTGGCCGATCAGCGGGGCCTATCTGGCGGGGGCGTTGATGGTCAACCGCTTCGTCGCGCGGATGGGGCGGTTGACGATGATGAGCTGGGGCGTGGCGCTGGCGTTAATGGGAACGGCGCTGATGCTGTTGGGCAGTGTGTTTGCCAGCGGGATCGCGCTGTTGTTGTGGTTGCCGTATTGCCTGGCGGTATTTGGGCAATCGATGAGTTACCCCATCAGTTTGTCACTGGCTAATGATCAGTCGCCGGTCAGCGGTTCCTATGCCATGGCCTTGAGTGGCTTCATGCATCAGTTGATGGCGGCGTTGATCGGCGGCGTAGCAAGCCTGCTGGTGAGCCAGCAGGCTTGGCCATTGACGCTCTTGTGCGTGGCATTGGCTGGCGGCGCGTTCATGTGCGCCGCCAGTTGCCGGACAGATCAGAACGCGCTACGAAAGATCTCCTCAATCTGACGCTGATCGGCGCGCCGTGGGTTGGTCAGCCCGCATGCGTCCTTCAATGCATTGGTGGCCAGCAGCGGAATGTCCTGCAACTTGGCACCCAGTTCGCGCAGGCCGGCAGGGATTTCAACGTCCTGGGACAGGCTGCGAATGGCGGCGATGGCGGCTTGGGCGCCCTCTTCGTCAGTGCTGCCCTTGGCGTCGACACCCAGCGCGCGGCCGACATCGCTCAAGCGCTTGGCACTGACGCTGGCGTTGAAGCTTTGTACATGGGGCAGCAGCACCGCGTTGCACACGCCGTGAGGCAGGTCATAGAGACCGCCGAGTTGGTGGGCCATGGCATGCACGAAACCCAGGGAGGCATTGTTGAACGCCATGCCTGCGAGGAACTGGGCATAGGCCATGTTTTCCCGCGCGGCCTTGTCGCTGCCGTCGCGTACGGCCAGGCGCAGGTTGGCGCTGATCAGTTCGATGGCCTTGATCGCACAGGCGTCGGTGATCGGGGTGGCCGCCGTGGACACGTAGGCTTCGATGGCGTGGGTCAGGGCGTCCATGCCGGTGGCGGCGGTGAGGCCCTTGGGCATGCCGACCATCAGGCTCGGGTCATTGACCGACAGCAGTGGCGTGACGTTGCGGTCGACGATGGCCATTTTCACGTGGCGGGTTTCGTCGGTGATGATGCAGAAACGCGTCATCTCGCTGGCGGTGCCTGCGGTGGTGTTGATCGCCACCAGGGGCATCTGCGGCTTGCTGGATTGGTCGACCCCTTCGTAGTCGCTGATATGCCCGCCGTTGGTGGCGCACAGGGCGATGCCCTTGGCACAGTCATGGGGCGAACCGCCGCCCAGGGACACCACGAAATCGCAGGCGCTCTGCTGCAGCAACGCCAGGCCTTTCTCGACGTTTTCCACATTGGGGTTGGGCTTGGCGCCGTCGTAGATCACCGAATCGATGTCCTGCATCGCCAACTTCTCGGCGATCATGCCGGCCACGCCCGCCTTGGCCAGGCCCGCGTCGGTGACGATCAGCGCTTTGCGAAAACCGTAGTTGCGAATGGCATTCATGGCTTCGTCGAGGCAGTCGGTGCCCATGATGTTGACGGCGGGAATGAAGAAGGTGCTGCTCATGGCGAATCCTCGGATGACGTGTATGCCTACAGCATCAACCTCACCTGCCTGCGGCATCTTGACCAGGATCAACGCCGGCTCGTGATAAAGTCGCCATCCAGCCGATTTCGAGTAGACCCACAGCAATGAAGGATTTCCAGGATATTGACGCCCACCTTGAAGATTGGAGCGCCCTGCGCAGCCGCACCGCCTTCAGTGGGATTCTGATCGGCAATGGCGCGAGCCGCACGATTTGGGAAGACTTTGCCTACGACTCGCTGTTCGAAAACGCACGCACCGTCGAAGAAAAACCCCTGGGCCCATCCGAGCTCAGCGTGTTCGACGCCCTGCAGACCCGCAGCTTCGAGCAGACCCTGGGGGCCTTGAAAACCACCAGCCGAGTCAACAAGGCCCTGGCGGTCAGCTCGGCGGCACCGCGTAATCGCTACTACGCGATCAAGGAAGCGCTGATCAATACCATCCACGCCGTGCACATTCCGTGGCGCCTGGTGCAGCCGTCGACGCTGGCGACGATCAACCGCGAACTGGCGACCTACACCAGCGTGTTCACCACCAATTACGACCTGCTCAACTATTGGGCGATCCTGCACACGCCGGGCATCGACGACCTGTTCCGCAGCGCCGATGCCAGCTTCGACCTGCGCAACACCCACACCGATAGCACGCGCATCCTCTACCTGCACGGCGGCTTGCACCTGGTGCGCAACCTTGACGGCACCGCACGCAAATTGCCGAGCACCGACAGCACCTTGCTCAGCAGCTTTGCGATCAACAACACGATCAAGACCCTGGACGATGTGCCGCTGTTTATCAACGAAGGCACGGTGCAAGAGAAGCTCAAGACCATCCGCAGCTCGGATTACCTGTCGTTCTGCTATGAACAGTTGCTGAGCCATGAGGGCGCGCTGTGCATCTTTGGCCATGACCTGGGAACGCAGGATCAACACGTGGTGGATGCAATTCGCCAGGCCCGCCCCGCGACCCTGGCGATCTCGGTATCGGGCCGCAGCGACGGGTTTATTCGCCAGCAGAAGCGGCGGTATTCGCAGTTGTTTGATGGCAGTGGCGCGCAGTTGAAGTTTTTTGCCGCGCGCACGCATCCGTTGGGTGACCCCGCACTGTCGGTACCTGTCGAACGTTGAGCCACCGGTGGGAGGGGCTTGCTCCCGCCCATACCGACCGCATTTCAAACCGTCAGCGCGGTCATTCTTGCGAGCTGTGTACAACCACCAATAGCTGCGCCTGCACAGGCCCTACCGAACGCAGCCGATGCGGCTTCTGCGCATTGAAATGCAGCGCATCGCCGCGCTCCAGAATCACCCGTTCGTTCATGAAATCCACTTCTACCGCCCCTTCATGCACGAACAGGAACTCCTCTCCAAGGTGCTCCTTGAAGGTCTTGTCGGAGAATTGCGCCGGCGGGTAGATGATGAACGGCAACAAGCTGCGCTCACTGACCTGATGGGCCAGCACTGCGTAACCCGGCGCGGTGTCGGGCCGCTCATGGCTGCGCACCAGGCTGTAGCTGTCGAGGCTGACGCGGTCTTCGCTGAACAGTTCTTCGACCTTCACGTTCAACGCCTTGGCCAGTTTCAGCGCAGCGGCAATCGACGGCGTGTTGAGCCCACGCTCGACCTTGGACAGGTAACTCTTGGTCATCCCGGACTTTTCAGCCAGGGCCTCCAAGGTTACGCCAAGTTTTTTCCTCAATAATTTCAAACGGATAGACATGTGCTGCGGTTAATCCATGCAGAAGCGATAAGCTGCGCTTGCCAATGACACTTTGTGTCATATAGCATCATTAGTGTCATTTGCCTCACCCAACGACCTTGCGAGCAGCGGGAGACCAGCAAATCCGACGTCCATTGAACCACCCAAAGGACACCGATATGGCCAAGACATTAGCACTCCCCAAAGACCAACTGGTCAAGCAAGCGCTGGTCCAGATGCAAAACACCCTGGCGGATAATACGTGGACCGTCCGGCAAAAGCTGGCGCTCACTTGCCGAATCCTGTTCGAACACGGCCACGACTCCGGCCTCGCCGGGCAGATCACCGCGCGCGGGCCTGAACAGGGCACCTACTACACCCAGCAACTGGGCCTGGGTTTTGATGAAATCACGGCCAGCAACCTGTTGCTGGTCAACGAGGATCTTGAGGTGCTGGAAGGTCACGGCATCCCCAACCCGGCCAACCGCTTTCACAGCTGGGTGTACCGCGGGCGAGCGGATGTGAATTGCATTATTCATACGCACCCGACCCATATCGCTGCGCTGTCGATGTTGGAAGTGCCGTTGCAGGTGTCCCACATGGACCTCTGCCCGTTGTACGAAGACTGCGCGTTCCTGGAGGCCTGGCCGGGCGTGCCGGTGGGCAATGAAGAGGGGGAAATCATCACCGAGGCCCTGGGCGACAAGCGCGCGATCCTGCTGTCGCACCACGGCCAGTTGTCGACCGGAGGGAGTGTCGAGGAAGCGTGCGTGATCGCGCAGTTGATCGAACGCGCGGCCAAGTTGCAGTTGCTCGCCATGGCAGCCGGTGCGATCAAGCCGATCCTGCCGCAACTGGGGCGCGAAGCCCATGCCTGGATTTCCCGACCCAAGCGCCACGGCGCCGCGTTCAATTACTACGTGCGGCAGAACCTGCGCCAGCACGCCGATTGCCTGAACTGACCCGACCTTTTTCTACCGGAGACTTTCCATGTCCAGCCCAACTATTCACGGCATCATCGGCTACACCATCACCCCGTTCAGCGCTGACGGCCAGCGCATCGACCTCGACGCCCTCGGTCGTTCCATCGACCGTTTGATCGACAGCGGCGTGCACGCCATCGCGCCTCTGGGCAGCACCGGTGAAGGTGCGTATTTGAGCGATGCCGAGTGGGACGAAGTCAGCGCCTACAGCCTGGCAAAAATCGCCCGGCGCGTGCCCACGGTGGTCAGCGTCTCCGACCTGACCACCGCCAAGGCCGTGCGCCGCGCCCGCTACGCCGAAGCCAATGGCGCGGATGTGGTGATGGTGCTGCCGGCCTCGTATTGGAAGCTCAGCGAGGCGGAAATCCTCGCCCACTACGCTGCGATCGGCGACAGCATCGGCGTGCCGATCATGCTCTACAACAACCCGGCCACCAGCGGTACGGACATGTCGGTGGATCTGATCCTGCGTATCGTCAAGCAGGTGGCAAACGTGACGATGGTCAAGGAGAGCACCGGGGACGTTCAACGCATGCATCAACTGCGGCGCCACAGCGACGTGCCGTTCTACAACGGCTGCAACCCGCTGGCCCTGGAAGCCTTCGCGGCCGGAGCCAAGGGTTGGTGCACGGCGGCGCCAAACCTCATCCCGCACCTGAACCTGGCGTTGTATGCGGCGGTGCTGGCCAATGACCTGGACAAGGCGCGCGAGCTGTTTTATCGGCAGTTGCCGTTGCTGGAGTTCATCCTCAAGGGCGGGTTGCCGGCGACGATCAAGGCCGGGCTGCGCCTGACCGGGTTGGAGGCGGGCGAACCTCGTTTGCCGGTGTTTCCATTGGGTGAAGCAGGGATCGAACAACTGAAGACCTTGCTGCGGTAAAACTGCGACCTTATGTGGGAGGGGTTTGCCTCCTCCCCATATTTTAATCCGGGCCCGTCTAAAATAGAGACAAATGACAATGGTTCTCGATATCATTCGCGACTTTTCCACGTCGTGCTTCGTCAAGAAGGATATCCATGTCTCGTCCCAAGCCCGACCCGGTGTCGGCCGATGCCTTTCGCGGGTTCTATGCAGATATTCTGTATTTCCTGCGCAGACGCACGGACAACGCCAGCGACGCGGCGGACATGACCCAGGACGTCTTTACCCAGTGGCTGGACTACCGCGACCGGGCCAAGGTCGAACAGCCACGGGCATTTTTGTTCCAGATGGCACGCAACCTGCTGCGTGATCACTGGCGCAAACAGAAGGTACGGCAGACCGTCCACCCAGATCAGGCCGACAGGGACGCGGAACCGATCACCGACGAGCAAAACGACCCCATGGCCGCCGCCCAGCGCCTGCAACGCCTGGAACAGTTGAAAGAAGTCCTCGCCGAACTCTCGCCCCGCCGGCGAGAAGCCCTTATGCTGCACCGCTTCGAAGGCCTGAGCCAGGCGCAGATCGCCGAGCGCATGGGTATTTCGACGAGCATGGTGGAAAAGCACATCGCTTTTGCCCTGCTGCATTGCAAGCGACGCCTTCAAAACGACCCCGGCACGGAGCAGCCAGAATGAACCGCCTGAGCGACACCGACGGCCTGGATATCGAAGCCAGTGACGCCATCGATGCCCAAGCCGCCAGTTGGTTTGCGCGCAACCGGAACGACACAGGCCGTGCCGATCGCAAGGCCTTTGCCGCCTGGCAGGCCACGCCGGCCCATGCCCGCGCCTATGCCGAATTCGAGCAGTTGTGGGCCGACCTGGCCCAGTTGCAGCAACTGAACAAACCCGTGGCGCTGCCCAAGCGCAAAGCATCGGTATTGCGCCCGGCCCTGGCCGTAGCCGCCGCCGTGCTATGTGCCGTATTGGCCCCTCACATCGGTGCGCCCCGCGAGTTGTATCACAGCCAGGTGGCGGCCCATGCCAAGGGCATGCGCACCCTGAACCTGCCCGATGGCAGCACCCTGTCGGTGAATGCCAACACCCGCCTGCGCGTGGACTTCAGCGCCCACCAGCGCATCGTGCACCTGGACAAGGGCCAGGTGTATATCGAAGTGGCGGCCGACAAAGAGCGGCCGCTGTTCGTTCAAGCCGGCGAGGCCAGTGTGCGGGTGGTCGGCACCGGCTTCGATGTGCGCCGCAGCCAGCAGCAACTGGTGGTCAGCGTCGCCCACGGCCAGGTCGCTTTCGAGCCGTCCGCCACAAGCCCCGTCTCTCTGCTCGGGGCCCAGCAACGCGCCATCTACAGCTACGCCAAGGGCACCTTGCAACAGCAAACCCTCACGGCCGAAGAAGTCGCCGATTGGCGCAGCGGGCACTTGTCGTTCCGCAACCGTGAACTGGCCAGCCTGATCGATGAACTGAGCCTGTATCGCCCGCAGGCACCGTTGCAGGTCAGCAACGCGGTAGCGCACCTGAAAGTCTCGGGCAATCTGGACGTGAATGATCCGGACGCCCTGCTTAACGCCCTGCCCGCCCTGTTGCCGGTGAAAACCGTGGTCTCGGCCGATGGCATCGTGCGGATTGAACCGAGCAAATAACCTGCGAAGTTCTTATTTGAGAATATTTTGCATTCGCAGGTGTGGATTTTTTTGCCTGCCCCGTCTTCCTCCGGTCTGTATCTGATCAGCACACCTTTTTGGCCATTTGGCCGCTCCGGGGGATTCCATGTTTCGCGCGCCTTGCCACGCTTCGCACCTGTATCTTCGACCGACCCTTATCGCCACCTGCCTGGCGTTCAGCCTCGGCGCCCAAGCCGAGTCATTCACCCTGCAACTGCCCGCCCAGGCGCTGGCCACGTCCCTGAGCCAAGTAGCGCAGCAGGCGAAGATCCAGCTGTTGTTCGATGAGGAGCTGCTCAAGAACGTGCAGGCACCGGCGCTCAACGGTGACTTCACACCGGAAGTTGCGATTCGCAGCCTGCTGAAAAACGGTGAGTTCACCCTGATCAAGGTCGGCAGCACATACGTGGTAAAGCCCGAAGAGGCCAAGACCACCCAGAGCGGCGCGATCCAGCTGGACACCCTGAGCGTGATCGGCACCGGCAATCAGGTCGACTCGAGCACCGTCGGCCGCTCCACCCTGAGCCAGGCGGATATCGATCGCTACCAGGCCAATAACATCCCCAGCCTGTTGCAGACCCTGCCCGGCGTGAGCCAGGGTGGCTCACTGAAACCCGGCGGTCAGACCATCAACATCCGTGGCTTCGGCGATGCCGAAGACGTGCCGCTGACCGTCGATGGCGCGACCAAAAGCGGTTTCGAGCGCTACCAGCAAGGCACCGTGTTTATCGAGCCTGAGTTGATCAAGAGCATCGAAGTGGAGAAAGGCCCCAACTCGCCGTTCAGCGGGAACGGCGGCTTTGGCGGTACGGTGAACATGACCACCAAGGATGCCCCGGATTTGCTCAAGGACGGTCGCAACAGCGGTGCGATGCTCAAGTACGGTTATTCCAGCAACGACCACGAACAGGTCTACAGCAGCGCCGTGTATGGCCGCACCGACGATGGCCGTTTCGACGCGCTGGCCTACCTGACAAAACGCGACGGTGACGACATGAAGGTGGCCGCCAAGCTGCCCAATGAGAACAACCGTTACCCGATCAACCCCCAACGCCTGCCCAATACGGCCCAGGATGTGGACGGCAAGCTGTTCAAGGTCAATGCGCACTTCACCGATGAACACAGCGTCGGCCTGTCCTACTCACGGTCCCACAGCAACCGCTGGACACCGTTTTCCGCCGCCAGCTACCCCACGCCACCGACTCAGGCCAACATTGACCGCTACGGCTACGAGGGGGCACTCAAGCGTTTTTTAGCCCACCGCGATACCGTCGACACCACGTGGTCGGGCAAGTATGAGTACCAGCCCCTGGACAACCCGCTGGTGGACCTGACCGTCAAATATTCCCAGTCCAACACCGACCAGACCGACGAGCGCGATGCCACGGCGTTTTTCCAGCTGGCCACCGGCGGGCGCAAGATGGACACGGCCTACACCGACAAGAACCTCGACATCCGTAACGTCAGCCTGTTTGACACGGGTCCCTTGCAACACGCAGTGACCCTCGGCGGCCAAATTCGCAAGCACACCCGCAAAACCGAGATGTGGATGCCCGGCGCCACCTACAACACCCCACTCTACAACTACGGGCATTTCCAACCGGGCTTCATGCCGCATGGCAAGGTCGATACCAACAGCTTCTTCATCCAGGACGCGGTGACCCTGGGGGACGTGACCGTTACCCCATCGCTGCGCTACGACCACGTGCGCAACCGCGGCGAGGCCAACGATGCGCCGTACTACAGCAACCCCGACCCGGCCGTCGGCCACGACTACAGCGACCGGACCTACACCGGCTGGTCGCCGCGCCTGGCGCTGTTCTGGACGGTAACCCCCCATGTCGGGCTGTTTGCCAATTGGAGCCAGACCTGGCGCGCGCCGGTGATCGACGAGCAGTACGAAGTGCAGGGCCTGGGCAGCCGCACCGCCACCAGCGTCGACCTCGACCCGGAGCGCATCACCTCGATCACCGTGGGTAACATCACCAGCTTCGATAACCTGATCGCCCAGGATGACAACCTGCAAATACGCACGACCCTGTTCCACAACAAAGTCGAGGACGAGATCTTCAAGGCTACCGGTGTGGGCTGCCAGAACCAGGCCATCAACGGCGGCAGCATTTCCACGGCCTGCCCGCCGGGGGCGATGTCCAACTATCGCAATATCGGCGGCCTGACCATCAAGGGCTTCGAGGTCGAGTCGTTCTATAACTCCACCTACCTGTTCGGCTCGGTATCGTACGCCTATGCCACCGGCCAACACGAAGGGGCCTACACCAACCCGTGGGGGCCGGATGTGTCGGCACGCGATATTCCGCCGACCAAATGGGTACTGGTGTTAGGGACCAACATCCCGGCCTGGGATGCCCAGGTCGGTTGGACGGGGCAATTCGTCGGCGCCACCGACCGCCTGCCCAGCGACAAATATTCGGGCGGCCCGGGCTCCAGCGTCGGCGACGTGTTCTACGACCAGTATGGCAACAAGCGCTACAACACCCAGGGCCTGTTCGCCAAATGGAAGCCGCAGCAAGCGTACCTCAAGGGCACTGAGGTCAACTTCACGCTGGACAATATGTTCAACAACAACTTCCGTCCGGCCCTGAGCGGCGACCGTGCCTACACCAAGGGGCGCGACGCCAAGATCAGCATCACGCGCTTCTTCTGAAAACTGTACGGATAAATCCGCACCCAGCTGTAGGTCCGCAATCGGCGGGGGTTGTGGCTAGATGGGCTTCCCTTGAAGCCCTCTGGATTTCGGATCCCGCCCATGAGCTCGCGCGAAAACACCGGCATGGCCCTCGGCCTGCTGGGTGTCATCATCTTCAGCCTGACCCTGCCCTTCACCCGTATCGTGGTGCAGGAGATCCACCCGTTGCTCAACGGCCTGGGCCGTGCCTTGTTCGCGGCGGTCCCGGCGGCGGCGCTGTTGCTGTGGCGCCGCGAGCGCTGGCCGACCTGGCGCCAGGTGCGGGGTTTGTGCCTGGTCATTGCCGGGGTGATTCTGGGCTTCCCGGTGCTGTCGGCGTGGGCCATGCAAACCTTGCCGGCCTCCCATGGCGCACTGGTCAATGGCCTGCAACCGCTGTGCGTGGCGCTGTATGCGGCGTGGCTGTCCCATGAGCGGCCGTCGAAAGCCTTCTGGGCCTGCGCGGCGCTGGGCAGCGGGTTGGTGTTGAGTTATGCATTGATCACCGGCGCCGGCAGTATCCAGGCCGGCGATTTATTGATGCTCGGCGCGATAGCCGTGGGTGGCCTGGGCTATGCCGAAGGTGGCCGGTTGGCCAAGGAGATGGGCGGCTGGCAGGTGATCTGCTGGGCGCTGGTACTGTCCACGCCCGTGTTGATCGGCCCGGTGTGGTACCTGACGGCGCAGCACCAAGGCGCGGTCTCGATGCGCGCCTGGTGGGCGTTCGGCTATGTGTCGCTGTTCTCGCAGTTCCTGGGCTTCTTCGCCTGGTACGCCGGCCTGGCCATGGGCGGCATTGCGCGGGTCAGCCAGATTCAGCTGTTGCAGATCTTCTTCACCATCGCGTTTTCGGCGCTGTTCTTTGGTGAACATATCGAGCCGATTACCTGGGTGTTTGCCTGTGGGGTCATCGTCACGGTGATGCTCGGGCGCAAGACCGCGGTGCAGGCTGCGCCGATCGCTAAGTCGGCGTGAGCCCCTATTTAAGGTAGCCATCCGCGCGCAGCAGGGTTTCCAGGCAGTGTTCGGAGATGTGATAGAACGCCTTCAACTCCTGGATTCTCTCCAGCAACTGCGCGTTGTCCACCGGCTCCGCACGCTTGACCGCCAGGATCATCTTGTTCTTGTTGGTGTGCTCCAGGGAGATGAACTCGAACACCTTGGTCTCGTAGCCGCACGCTTCGAGGAACAACGCACGCAAGCTGTCGGTGACCATTTCCGCCTGCTGGCCCAGGTGCAGGCCGTATTGCAGCATCGGCTTGAGCAGCGCCGGGCTCTGGATCTGCAGGCGAATCTGCTTATGGCAGCACGGCGAGCACATGATGATCGATGCGCCGGAACGAATGCCGGTGTGGATCGCGTAATCGGTGGCGACGTCACAGGCATGCAGGGCGATCATCACGTCCAGTTGGCTGGGCGCCACGCTGCGCACATCACCACATTTGAACACCAGCCCCGGGTGTTCCAGGCGAGCGGCGGCGGTGTTGCACAGGGTCACCATGTCTTCGCGCAACTCGACGCCGGTGACTTCGCCTTCGGCCTTGAGGGTGTTGCGCAGGTAGTCGTGGATCGCAAACGTGAGGTAGCCCTTGCCCGAACCGAAATCGGCGACGCGCACCGGTTGGTCCAGCTTCAGCGGTGAGGAGGTCAGCGCATGGCTGAACACTTCGATGAATTTGTTGATCTGCTTCCACTTGCGCGACATCGACGGGATCAGCGCCTGCCTGGCGTCGGTCACGCCCAGGTCGGCGAGGAACGGCCGGCTCAGGTCGAGGAAGCGATGTTTCTCACGGTTATGCTCGGCCGATGGCGCCTCGCGCAGTTGCTGAGGCTTGCTCCTGAACAGCGAGCTTTTGTTCTTCTTGCTGTATTCCAACTGGGCTTCGTCGGTCAGCGACAGCAGGTGCGCGTTCTTGAACGAGCCCGGCAGCAACGCGGCAATCGCCGCCACGCCGTCGGCCAGCGCCAAGTTCTTGGTGATGTCGCGGGTCTTGTAGCGGTAGACGAAGGACAGGCACGGCTGCTCCTTGACGGTCACCGCCTTGATGATCAGCCGCTGCAACTCGGCTTCGTCGCCGACGTATTTGGCCAGCACCAGCTTGATAAAGGCGTTCTGCGCAAGGCTTGTGCTCAACAGTTCGATGAACTGGGCGTGATGATCCGGCGCGGGGCTGGCAGGTTGAGCGGTAACGGACATGAACAAAAACGCCTCGGGCAGGGAATGCCGGGCATTTTAGGGGGGATGGGGGTTCAGGGCACGGGGTTATTTGATCAACGGTACTGCCCCCTCCCACATTTGATCTCCGGTGCTGGATGTTCTATTCGAGTACGACCAGGCGATTTGGCAGTTCATTCCGGGCGTGTGTCACCGGTACATGCACCTTCAACAACTCGCCACACGCCTCGATACAGGCAATAAACCCAGCCAGCGTCTGCCCCTGTTTCACCTGCTGGGTAAACGCCTTGACGATGGCATCCCAACTGCTGTTATCCAGGCGCTTGGAGATACCTTCGTCCACCAGGATTTCCACATAACGCTCCGCTTCGCTGACAAAAATCAGCACCCCGGTGCTGCCCAGGGTGTGGTGCAGGTTCTGCTCCAGGAACTGCCGGCGCGCGAGGTTGGAGGCGCGCCAATGGCGTACCGAGCGCGGGATCAGGCGGGTGGTCACCTTGGGCAGGCGAAACAGCAGGCACAACACGATGAACGTCGCCCACTGCGCCAACAGCAAGGTGTACATGGTCAGGTAGCCCGACAGGTAATGCACCACGCCCGGTACCACCAAGGCGATCAGGCTGGCCCACAGCAGGGGGATGTAGGCGTAATCGTCGGCGCGGGCCGCCAGCACGGTGACCAGTTCGGCGTCGGTGGTTTTTTCGACCCGGGCAATCGCTTCGGCGACTTGGCGCTGCTCGTGTTCAGTCAGTAATGCCATGGTTGTAGTTGCTCTCTAGTTATTGTCATTACCAGCCGCCCGACGCGCCGCCGCCGCCGAAGCCACCACCGCCGCCTCGGAAACCGCCGCCACCTCCCCCGCCACCGCCGCCGCGTCCACTGCTGCCGAGGATCGCCAAAAAGATCGCGCCCACCGGCAGGCCCATGCGATTGCACAGCCACAACACGCCGATCAGCAGGATGAACAGGCCGATGGAAAAGCCGGGATTATCCTTGGCAAAGTTGGCATCCGCCACATGCGCCGGCACCGCCAGCGGTTCGCCGCCGACCACCTGCACCATCGCCGCCACGCCGTCGCTGATGCCCTGGCTGAAATTGCCGGCCTTGAACTTGGGCGCAATCACCTGGTTGATGATCACCCAGGCCTGCGCATCGGTGAGCACGCCTTCAAGGCCATAGCCAACTTCGATCCGCAACGTGCGCTCGTCACGGGCGACAATCAGCAACGCGCCGTTGTCCTTGCCCTTCTGGCCGATGCCCCACTGGCGACCCAACTGGTAACCGTAGTCCTCGATGGGCACGCCCTGCAGGTCGGGCACCGTGACCACCACGATCTGGTCGCCACGGGTCTGCTCCAGCGCCTGCAACTGCTGGGTGATGTGCTCGCGCGTGGCCGGGTCGATCATCTGGGCGGTGTCCACCACCCGCCCGCTCAACGCCGGGAACGTCAGCGCCGCCTGGGCCACCCCCACGCAGGCCAGCATCCATAGCGCCAGGCCTATCCGTAATAAACGCATCGACACCTCAGTGCAGCCTTATTTGAACTTCACTTGCGGCGCTTTATCGGCATCGGCACTGGTGGCTTCAAAGGTGGCGCGGATCGGCAGGTCGCTGTACATCACGCTGTGCCACAGGCGGCCAGGGAAGGTGCGGATCTCGGTGTTGTACGCCTGCACGGCCTGGATGAAATCGCGACGGGCCACGGCGATGCGGTTTTCGGTGCCCTCGAGCTGGGATTGCAGGGCCAGGAAGTTCTGGTTGGCCTTCAGGTCCGGGTAGCGCTCGGAGACCACCATCAAGCGGCTGAGGGCACCGCTCAAACCGTCCTGGGCCTGTTGGAACTGCTTGAGTTTTTCCGGGTTGTCCAGGGTGCTGGCATCCACCTGGATCGAGGTGGCCTTGGCCCGCGCCTCGATCACGGCGGTCAGGGTGTCCTGTTCATGGGCGGCGTAACCCTTGACCACTTCCACCAGGTTGGGGATCAGGTCGGCGCGGCGCTGGTACTGGTTCTGCACCTGGCCCCAGGCCGCCTTGGCCTGTTCGTCCAGGGTCGGGATGTTATTGATGCCGCAGCCGCTCAATACTGTGCTGATCAATAGCAAAGCCGCGGCCTTGAGGCCCCAGCGGGAATGTTGTGCTGCTTGCATGGTGTTTCTCCTGCCCAAACTGGATGGAATATGACGACTAACCCTAAAAACCACACGCTTGGGGCATAATCCGCCACCACTGGAATGCATCGAGCCAATCAGCTACAAAGATGCCCAGCGCGATAAAGAGTTCAGAGTGTGCTGCATTTATCTGAACAACACCCGAACAACAATAGACGCTCCCCACATTTTGGCCGATCAGCCCAAGCGCTGTGCAGTGAGCCGAAAAAGGATATTCATGAAGAAGCTGTGTTTGCTCGGCCTTGTTGCCACGCTGGCCACCCACCCCGTCTGGGCAGAAACAAAGCCTGCTGCGCTTAAGGACAAGGACGCTTTCGTCAGCGACCTGCTCAAGCAGATGACGCTGGATGAAAAGATCGGCCAATTGCGCCTGATCAGCATCGGCCCAGAAATGCCCCGCGAGCTGATCCGCAAGGAAATCGCCGCCGGCCGCATCGGTGGCACGTTCAACTCCATCACCCGCCCGGAAAACCGTCCGATGCAGGACGCGGCCATGCGCAGCCGCTTGAAGATCCCGATGTTCTTCGCCTATGACGTGATCCACGGCCACCGCACGATCTTCCCGATCAGCCTGGCCCTGGCCTCCAGCTGGGACATGGACGCCATCGGCCGCTCCGGGCGTATCGCCGCCCAGGAAGCCGCCGCCGACAGCCTCGACATCACCTTTGCACCGATGGTCGATATCTCCCGCGACCCGCGCTGGGGTCGCACGTCCGAAGGCTTCGGTGAAGACACCTATCTGGTCTCGCGCATTGCCGAGGTGATGGTCAAGGCCTTCCAGGGCGCCAGCCCCGCGAATGCCGACAGCATCATGGCCAGCGTCAAGCACTTCGCCCTCTACGGCGCAGTGGAAGGCGGGCGTGACTACAACGTGGTCGACATGAGCCCGGTCAAGATGTACCAGGACTACCTGCCGCCGTACCACGCGGCGATCAAGGCCGGCTCCGGCGGCGTGATGGTGGCGCTGAACTCGATCAATGGCGTGCCCGCCACCGCCAACACCTGGCTGATGAACGACCTGCTGCGCAAGGACTGGGGCTTCAAGGGCCTGGCCGTCAGCGACCACGGCGCGATCTTCGAGCTGATCAAGCACGGCGTGGCCAAGGACGGGCGCGAAGCCGCCAAGCTGGCGATCAAGGCCGGCATCGACATGAGCATGAACGACTCGTTGTACGGCAAGGAATTGCCGGGGCTGCTCAAGTCCGGCGAGATCGAACAGAGCGACATCGACAACGCCGTGCGTGAAGTGCTCGCTGCCAAGTACGACATGGGCCTGTTCAAAGACCCGTACCTGCGCATCGGCAAGGCCGAGGATGACCCGGCCGACACCTACGCCGACAGCCGCCTGCACCGTGCCGAGGCCCGTGATGTGGCGCGCCGCAGCCTGGTGCTGCTGAAGAACCAGAACGACGCCCTGCCGCTGAAAAAGTCCGCGACCATCGCGCTCGTGGGCCCACTGGCCAAGGCGCCGATCGACATGATGGGCAGTTGGGCGGCGGCCGGCAAGCCGGAGCAATCGGTCACGCTGCTTGACGGCATGAACGCGGTCATCGGCGAAAAAGGCAAGATCATCTACGCCCGTGGCGCCAACATCACCAACGACAAGGCGGTGGTCGACTACCTCAACTTCCTCAACTTCGATGCACCGGAAGTGGTGGATGACACCCGCCCGGCCCAGGTGATGATCGATGAAGCGGTCAAGGCCGCCAAGGATGCCGACGTGGTGGTCGCCGCCGTGGGTGAATCCCGTGGCATGTCCCACGAATCGTCGAGCCGCACCGACCTGAATATCCCGCAAAGCCAGCGCGACCTGATCAAGGCCCTGAAAGCCACCGGCAAACCGCTGGTGCTGGTACTGATGAACGGCCGCCCGCTGTCGATCCTGGAAGAGAAACAACAAGCCGACGCGATCCTGGAAACCTGGTTCGCCGGTACCGAAGGCGGCAACGCCATCGCCGACGTGCTGTTCGGTGACTACAACCCATCTGGCAAGCTGCCGATCACCTTCCCACGCTCCGTGGGGCAGATTCCGACCTACTACAACCACCTGACCATTGGCCGGCCATTCACCCCGGGCAAGCCGGGCAACTACACCTCACAGTACTTCGATGACACCACCGGGCCGCTGTTCCCGTTTGGCTATGGCCTGAGCTACACCACGTTCAGCCTGTCGGACATGGCGCTGTCGTCCACCACCCTGAACAAGACCGGCAAGCTCGACGCCAGCGTCACGGTGCAGAACACCGGCAAGGTCGATGGCGAAACCGTGGTGCAGTTGTATATCCAGGACGTGGCGGGTTCGATGATCCGTCCGATCAAGGAGCTGAAGAACTTCCAGAAGGTCATGCTCAAGGCTGGCGAAGAACGCACGCTGCACTTCACCATCACCGAGGACGACTTGAAGTTCTACAACACCCAGCTCAAGTTCGCCGCCGAACCGGGTGAGTTCAATGTGCAGATCGGGCTGGACTCCCAGGACGTACAGCAGCAGACCTTCGAACTGCTCTAACACCTGACACGGTCAAAAAATGTGGGAGCAAGCCCCCTCCCACATTTGACCTCAGTGTTCTTGCTAGCCACGTCGATCCAGCAGGTTCACCACCAACCGATCAATCCACCCCCACACCCGCTGCTTCACCCGCCGCCACAACGGCCGCGCCTTCCACGCTTCCAGGCTGACCACCAGGCTCTGGGCAAAATCCGCGGTAAAGCTCGCCGCCACCGCCTGCGTCAGCCCGGGGTCCAACGCTTCCAGGTTGGCTTCCAGGTTGAAGCGCAGATTCCAGTGATCGAAGTTGCACGAGCCGATACTCACCCAATCGTCCACCAGCGCCATCTTCAGGTGCAAAAAGCACGGCTGGTATTCAAAGATCTGCACGCCTGCACGCAGCAAGCGCGGGTAATAACGGTGCCCGGCGTAGCGCACGGAGGGGTGGTCGGTGCGCGGGCCGGTGAGCAGCAAACGCACATCCACCCCACGCCCTGCGGCCCGACGCAATGCGCGGCGCACGCCCCAGGTGGGCAGGAAATACGGCGTGGCGAACCAGATACGTTGCTGGCTGCTGTTCAGCGCGCGGATCAGCGATTGCAGGATATCGCGGTGCTGTCGGGCGTCTGCATAGGCCACTCGGCCCAGGCCTGGCCCCGTCGCCGGCACCTTGGGCAAACGCGGCAAACCGAAATGGGTGGCGGGCTTCCACGCACGGCGCGCGACATTGGCGTGCCATTGCCGTTCGAACAGCGCTTGCCAGTCCAGCACCAGCGGGCCGTGGACCTGCACCATCACCTCATGCCACTCGGCGGTGTCTTGCCCCGGCGTCCAGAACTCATCGGTGACGCCCGTGCCACCGACCACGGCAGTTTCCTGGTCGATCAGCAACAGCTTGCGGTGGTCGCGATACAGGTTGCGCATCCAGCGGCGCCAGCTCAGGCGATTGTAGAAACGCAGCTCCACACCGGCGTCGGTCAGGCGCTTACGCAGCCCCAGGGTAAACGCCAGGCTGCCGTAGTCATCAAACAGGCAGCGCACCCGCACGCCGCGCTCGGCGGCCAGCACCAGCGCCTGCACCATCGCTTCGGCGCAGGCGCCAGCCTCCACCAGATACAATTCCAACTCCACTTGCCGCTCGGCCCGGGCAATGCCCACCAGCATCTGCGGAAAAAATTGCGGGCCGTCGATCAACAACTCGAAACGGTTGGCGCTGCGCCACGGGAACACTGCGCCGCTCATGTCAGCGCGCCGTAAAGATCAGCACCGCACCCACCGGCACCGACAAACTGATCGACTTAAGCCCTGCCGCCTTGCGCAACGCTGCCACCCCCGGCGCCAGGTCGAAATCCTCCGCACGCAACACCACCGGTTCCAGGGTCACCACCTGGAAGCGTCGGTCATCCAGGCGCGTGGCCAACAACTCGGCGCTGTAGGTCTGGGTCTTGCCATGCAGGGTGACGCTCAAGGGCAAGCGCAGTTCCAGTTGCGCGCCAGGCGCCAGGTCATTGATGGGTTGCAGATTGATCTGTGCGCTGATCAGCGCCTCGGGGAAAGTCTTGATCTCGAACAGCTGGTTGCGCATGCGCTCGTCGCGCAGCGGGATGCCGCTGTTGACCGACTCCAGCTCTACTTCCAATTGCGCCGCGCCCTTGCCGTCGACCTTGCCGTGCAGCACCAGGAAGCGATGGACTTCAGCAATCTCGGTGTTTTTGGTGGTGACGAACGACAGGCGCGAGGACTCGTTGTCCAGGTACCAGTCGGCATGGGCGGGCACCGCGGCAGCGGCCAGCAGGGCGAAGGCCAGGGGTTTGATAACAGACGCGTTGAACATTAAGCACTCGTGGGGCGAAAAACCTGCACGAACCTTAAGCGCAATGTCACGAACGGCGCAAATCCAATGTGGGGGGTGACTTGCGCTGTGTCAGGGATTCAGACGACAGCCCTGTCGATCCCCCAACCACCGCGCGCTGTGCGTACGCCCCAAGCCACTCGCCGTCACTTCACTGCGTTCCGGGTTATCGCTGAACCCACTGGTGGGCACGTACTGCTTCACATAACCCCGGCAATAGTCGGCTGGATTGTTCGCCACATAGCGGCACGAGCAGTACTCCTTGGCGGTATACGCCGCGATGATATCGGGGAAGGCTTGCAGGTTGACGCGCTCGTGCCAAACCCAGCCTGACAGGGCGAGCAACAGCACCAGAAAAAGGCTGGTAAACGGCCGACGACGCATCATGGTTGCACCGCCGCAAGCACGCGCTTGAGCAGTTCGTTGTGGCGGTAGCTGCCGTCGCGATCATCGCCATAGCGCACGATCACCAGGTGTTCGTCGGGCATCACGTACAGCGCCTGGCCCCAATGACCGAGGGCGGCGAAGGTGTCGGCGGGGGCGTCGGGCCAGGGCCTCGGGGCGCCTTGGTTGAGCCACCATTGGCCACCGGGGACGGCTTCGTCCTGGCCGGCGGTGTATTTGTCGAAGGGTTGGCGGTTGAACGCCACCCAGTCCCTGGGCAGCAATTGTTGATCCCCCCAGCGCCCGTCGCGGGCCATCAGCAGGCCGACACGCGCCAGGTCACGCGCGGTGAGGAACGCATAGGACGAGGCGACAAAGGTTTCGTCGGCATCGGTTTCCCAGGTGGCGTTATGAATGCCCAGCGGCTTGAACAGCGCGTCCCAGGGGTAACTCATGTACGCCTTGTGGCCGAGCATGCCCTTGAGCGCGGCGGACAGGATATTGCTGTCGCCGCTGGAATAACGAAAGGCCTGGCCCGGTGCGCTGAAGGACTCAGTGCTGGCGGCGAACTCGGCCATATCGGCGCGACCACGGGTGTAAAGCATCGCCACCACCGAGGACTTCAGCGGCGCGTATTCATACTCTTCCTGCCAGTCCAGGCCCGAGGCCCAGTGCAGCAGGTCGGCCATGGTCACCTTGGGGTGTTGTTTCATCGGCGGGTAAAAGCGTGCCGCAGGGTCGGTCAGTTTGAAACGGTTTTCGCCGTAGGCCACGCCGAGCACCGTGGCCATCAGGCTTTTGCTGATGGACCAGGTCAAGTGTGGCGTGCTGGCCGTGGTCGGTGCGGCGTAGCGTTCATAGATGACCACACCGTCGCGGATCACCAGCAGCGCGTCGGTGCGAATGCCTTGGCGGGCAGTGTCGTCACGGGGCGGGAATGCATAGGCGTCAAGGGCTTCGACGGCGGGTCCTGCGAGTAGCGTGCCCTTGGCCCACTCCTTGTCGGGCCAGGTTTCAGCGCAGGCGGTAACGGTGACGAACAGCAGGGAAACGCACAGCAGGCCTCTGACCATGGACACACACTCAAGGGAGCATTCAAGCCCGCGAGCCTAGCCGAGGGCAATGACAGATTTGCTACAGAGGCCCTGTCATCCAAGCGTCACCATAACTTCATGGAGATGACACCGGGGCTACATAGCCTGACTTTGGACAACAAAGTCGACCGGCCGAAACGTGGCTGGCACTCGGAGATTCGCCATGACTCAGATCGCCCGCATCAGCGACACCGGCAATGAACGCCGTCTGCAAGCCGAACGCCTGGTTGGCGCCAAGGCTTTGCAGGAAGCCCAGGCCCTGCGTTTCAACGTCTTCAGCGGCGAGTTCAACGCCAAGCTCAAAGGCGCGGAACACGGCCTGGACATGGATGACTATGATGTTCACTGCAGCCACATCGGCGTGCGGGACTTGAACAGCGGTCGACTCGTCGCCACCACCCGTTTGCTCGACCACCAGGCCGCCAGCACCCTGGGCCGGTTCTACAGCGAAGAAGAATTCAGCCTGCATGGCCTGCTGCATCTGCAGGGCCCGATCCTGGAAATCGGCCGCACCTGCGTCGACCCGGCCTACCGCAACGGCGGCACCATCGCCGTGTTGTGGGGCGAGTTGGCCGAAGTGCTCAACCAGGGCGGCTACAGCTACCTGATGGGCTGCGCGAGCATCCCGATGCACGACGGTGGCATCCAGGCCCACGCGATCATGCAGCGCCTGCGCGAACGTTACCTGTGCAACGAACACCTGCGCGCCGAACCGAAAAAACCGCTGCCGGCGCTGGACCTGCCGACCAACGTGATCGCCGAGATGCCGCCGCTGCTCAAGGCCTACATGCGCCTGGGTGCGAAGATCTGCGGCGAGCCGTGCTGGGATGAAGATTTCCAGGTCGCCGACGTGTTCATCCTGCTTAAGCGCGATGAGCTATGCCCGCGCTATGCGCGCCACTTCAAGGCGGCCATGTGATGAGCCGCCTGCGCGTGTACGGGCGCATCGCCCGGGTGCTGGTGGTAGTGGCGCTGGGCTTGAGCATGGCCAGTGTGTTTGGCGTGTTCGAACGCTTGGGCGTGGCCAACTCGATGGTGCGGCGCCAACGCTGGTCGCGGTTCTTCATGGCGCGGCTGACCAACGCCCTGCCCTTTCGCGTGACAGTGCACGGCGAGTTGCCGACCCAGCCCATGCTGTGGGTGAGCAACCACGTGTCCTGGACCGATATTCCGTTGCTGGGCGCAGTGGCGCCGATGTCGTTTTTGTCCAAGGCCGAAGTGCGCACCTGGCCGGTGGCCGGCTGGTTGGCGGCCAAGGCCGGTAGCTTGTTTATCCGTCGCGGTTCGGGCGACAGCCAGTTGATCCGCAAGCAGATGACCCGCCACCTGGAACAACAGCACCCGCTGCTGATGTTCCCCGAAGGCACCACCACCGACGGCCGCAGCCTGCGCACCTTCCACGGGCGCTTGCTGGCCAGTGCGATTGACGCGGATGTGTCGCTGCAACCGGTGGCCATCCGTTATCTGCGCAATGGGCAGGTCGACCCGCTGGCACCGTTTATTGGCGATGACGATTTGCTCTCGCACCTGATGCGCCTGTTCGGCAATGACCAGGGCGATGTGGAAATCCACGTGCTCAAACCGATTGCCTGCGCCGGACAGGAACGTGCGGCACTGGCTTTCCAGGCGCAGCAGGCGGTGCAGAAGGCGTTGTTTGGGCCGGTGCCGGAGGCTGAACAAGTAGCGGCGCGACCAGCCTTTGCCGCGTGATATGAGCTAGACACTGCTCCAAATGTGGGAGGGGGCTTGCCCCCTCCCACATTTAGCTTTGTGTTGTCAGGTGGTTATGCGCGAAGGCTTGCAGTTCGGGGTAGAAGATCCGGAAGTCTTCACTCAACGGCTCATACAACTCACGCAATTCCTGCATCGCAAACCCTAATTCCTGGGGTTGTGTGAGCCGCCGCGAAATCCCGCGCAACACCGGCTCCATCACCGCGAACTCGCGGTACGACCCCAACCAATCATCCGCCGCCATATACGGCGCTATCTGCGCCAGCCGCCCCGGCAACTGCGGTTCGGCCGCCAGCACGCGGTACACCTGCGAGGTGAAGTGCTCCAGGGGCTGATCGGCGTACAGCGCCCAATCCCGCGCCAGGCAGTGATCGAAGAACACATCAAGGACAATACCGGCATAGCGCCGCCGGGTGAGGCTGAAGCGCGACAACGCCTCGCCCACCAACGGGTGGCTGTCGGTGAAGCGGTCGATCGAGCGATGCAACTGGATCGCCGCTTCGATTGGCGGGCTGAACTGGCCTTGCAGGCGGCCTTTGACAAAGTCGCCATACAGGCTGCCCAGCAGTTGCGCAGGAAGTTGGCCGCCCAGGTGCAGATGTGCGAGATAATTCATGCCGCGCAGTCTAGCACTGGCGCCAACGTATCGTTATAACCCGATATACCGATTCAGCCTGAGCTCAGAGCAAATTCATATTGGTATATCGGGATATAACGATTTAAAGTTCGCCTCATCGCGATATAACGCTTTACGACACCGAGCACCTGCCATGTCCATCGACCTCGACGAAATAATAAAAGCCCTGGCGCACCCAGTACGACGAGACATCCTCACCTGGCTGAAAGACCCGAAAGTGCAGTTCCCCGAGCAAGTGCACAACCACGAATACGGCATCTGTGCCGGGCAGATCGACCAGCGCTGCGGCTTGTCCCAGTCGACCGTGTCGGCCCACCTGGCCACCTTGCAACGGGCGGGATTGATCAGCAGCCAGAAGGCCGGGCAGTGGCACTTTTTCAAGCGCAATGAGGAAGTGATCCAAGCCTTCCTCGCGGCGCTTACCACTGAACTCAGCGCTGAAATCAGCGCGACGTTGTAACAAGGAAACGATAATGCCCCTCTCGCTACTCATCCTGGCCCTGAGCGCCTTCGCCATCGGCACTACCGAGTTCGTGATCATGGGCCTGCTGCCTGATGTGGCGGCGGACCTCGGCGTGTCGATTCCCGGCGCCGGCTGGCTGGTCACCGGCTATGCCCTGGGCGTGGCCATTGGTGCGCCATTTATGGCACTGGCCACCGCCAGGTTGCCCCGCAAGGCGGCCCTGGTAGCGTTGATGGGCATCTTCATTATCGGCAACCTGCTCTGCGCCCTGGCCAGTGACTACAACGTGCTGATGGTTGCCCGTGTGATCACCGCGCTATGCCACGGTGCGTTCTTCGGCATCGGTTCGGTGGTCGCCGCCAACCTGGTGCCGGCCAACAAGCGCGCTTCGGCCGTGGCCCTGATGTTCACCGGCTTGACCCTGGCCAACGTGCTTGGTGTGCCACTGGGCACCGCGCTGGGCCAGGAAGCCGGCTGGCGCTCGACCTTCTGGGCAGTGACGGTGATTGGCGTAGTGGCGTTGATCGGCCTGATCCGCTTCCTGCCGGCCAAGCGTGACGAAGAAAAACTCGACATGCGCGCCGAACTGGCCGCCCTCAAGGGTGCCGGCATCTGGTTGTCGCTGAGCATGACCGCGCTGTTCGCCGCATCCATGTTCACCCTCTTCACCTATGTTGCGCCGCTGCTCGGCGATGTCACCGGCGTGTCGCCCAAAGGCGTGACCTGGACCCTGCTGCTGATCGGCCTGGGCCTCACCGTGGGCAATATCATCGGCGGCAAGCTGGCGGACAAACGCCTGGCAGCCACCCTGATCGGCGTGTTTATCAGTATGGCGGTGGTGTCCACCGCGCTGACCTGGACCAGCGTCGCCGTGATCCCGACCGAGATCACCCTGTTCCTCTGGGCCACCGCTTCATTTGCCGCCGTACCTGCGCTGCAGATCAACGTGGTGACCTTCGGCAAGGCCGCACCGAACCTGGTGTCCACCCTGAACATCGGCGCCTTCAACATCGGCAATGCCCTCGGCGCCTGGGTGGGCGGCAGCGTGATTGCCCACGGTTTCGGCCTGAGCAGCGTGCCTCTGGCGGCAGCGGCCCTGGCGATCCTGGCGCTGCTGGTGACCCTGATTACTTTCCGTCAGGGCGGCGATGCCGACCTGGCCCCTGCGACCCACTGATCAACTTCAAAGAGAAGGGTGTTTTCCCATGACGACTATTTTCGATCCGATCAAACTGGGCGACCTGGAGCTGTCGAACCGCATCATCATGGCGCCGCTGACCCGCTGCCGCGCCGATGCCGGCCGCGTACCCAACGCGCTGATGGCCGAGTACTACGTGCAACGTGCTTCCGCCGGGCTGATCCTCAGCGAAGCCACTTCGGTGACACCGCTGGGCGTGGGCTACCCGGACACGCCGGGCATCTGGTCCAACGACCAGGTGCGCGGCTGGGCCAATATCACCAAGGCCGTGCATGGCGCAGGGGGCAAGATCTTCCTGCAACTGTGGCACGTCGGCCGCATTTCCCACGCGTCCTACCTGAACGGCGAAACCCCGGTGGCGCCGAGCGCGATCCAGGCTAAAGGTCACGTCAGCCTGGTGCGCCCATTGGCCGACTACCCAACGCCGCGTGCTCTGGAAACCGCTGAAATCGCCGACATCGTCGACGCTTACCGCACCGGCGCCGAGAACGCCAAGGCCGCAGGCTTTGATGGCGTGGAGATCCACGGCGCCAACGGCTACCTGCTCGACCAGTTCCTGCAAAGCAGCACCAATAAGCGCACCGATAACTATGGTGGGTCCCTGGAAAACCGTGCACGCCTGCTGTTGGAAGTGACCGATGCGGCCATCGAGGTCTGGGGCCCTGGCCGTGTGGGTGTGCATTTGGCACCGCGCGCCGATGCCCACGACATGGGCGACGACAACCTGAAGGAGACCTTCACCTACGTCGCCAGCGAGCTGGGCAAGCGTGGTATCGCCTTCATCTGCTCCCGTGAAAAGGCAGGTGCGGACAGCCTCGGTCCTCAGTTGAAAAAAGCCTTTGGCGGCGTGTACATCGCCAACGAACGTTTCACCAAGGACAGCGCCAATGCCTGGCTGGCCGAAGGCAAAGCGGACGCCGTGGCCTGGGGTGTGCCGTTCATTGCCAACCCGGACCTGCCAGCACGCCTGAAAGCCGATGCGCCGTTGAACGAAGCGCATCCGGAAACCTTCTACGGCCAGGGCCCGGTGGGCTACATCGATTACCCGACGCTGCCACTGTAATCACCCGACACGCGAAACCAAATGTGGGAGGGGGCTCGCCCCCTCCCACATTGTTGCCCTGGGAAACACTCCTTAACAGCCTTGCAACAAAATCCCTACAAAATACTTAGGCGGCTATGTATCAACCGCCCGCCAGCCCGTATATAAAGTCACCCCACCTATCAGGCAGAAGGACGATTGACGGTCCTTAGGCTTTACTGTTGACACAACCTGATGCAATTACGCATTTTGTCTCAATTGCGCAGGCTGGGGCTCAGGCGCAGCATATCGAGCCCTGCATCCACCCAGCGTTCGGCCTCCTGATGTAGCTGGAAGCTGTCGGGTACCAGCAGCCACTGGCCAATCAGCCCGTTGATGTAGGCATGGATGCACACTGCGCCACGGGTGGTGTCGAGGTTTTCCGGAAGTTGCCCGCGATGGACCGCGTTACGCAGTGTCAGGCCGATGCGCAGGTTGCATTCCAGGCTGTGGGTCTGGCGCTGACGGCGCATGTCGCACATTTCATCGGTGAATTCGCACTTATGAAACAAAATCTCATTGATGCGCCGGGTTTTCGGGTCCAGGGCCACCTGATGAAACAAATGAATCAGCAGCTTGCGCATGCACCCCAACGGATCGACTTCGTCCTCGCTTTCACTGGCCCTGGCCAATTCGTCCAGTGGCTCATGCAGCGTGTCCAGCAGGGCCTGCAACAGATCGGATTTATTACTGAAGTGCCAATAAATGGCGCCCCGCGTGACACCGGCCAGCGCAGCGATATCCGCCAGCGTAGTCCGTGCAACGCCGCGTTCATAAAAGGCTTGCTCGGCGGCTTCGAGAATTTGGCTGCGCGTTTCCTGAGCTTCCTCTTTAGTGCGACGAACCATGGCAGTACAACCTCAATCAGGACACATAAGACTATCGCTAACGCAGTGTTAATAGACGTTAACGATCATCCGAATATTTGTGGGACGACACCGTCATGGGCGCCGAACGTAGTGGAATCGAGGCTTTTGGCTTGCTTTGTCAACAATCCGCGCAGCCTGTCAAGAGTTTACAAACAACCATGAACGTAAGTATATTGCGTAGCAAGCTACTTATCTACTCACAGCGTGTTTTTTACCCTTCCACACTTCTTGTGCGCACCCTGCGCGCCTGACCCGAGGATCTTCATGCAACTTAAGCCAGCTGTTACCGCTCTGGTCACTGCCGTCGCCCTGGCATCGCTGCTCAGCGGATGTAAAAAGGAAGAAGCGGCTCCGCCCGCTCAAGTCCCTCAGGTCGGCGTGGTCACCATTCAACCGCAAGCCTATACCCTGACGTCCGAGCTGCCAGGCCGCACCACCGCCTACCGCATCGCGGAAGTTCGCCCACAGGTCAACGGCATCATCCTCAAGCGCCTGTTCAAGGAAGGCGCGGATGTGAAGGAAGGCCAGCAGCTCTATCAGATCGATCCGTCGGTCTATGAAGCCACGCTGAAAAGCGCACAAGCCAGCCTGACCCAGACCAAGTCCATCTCCGACCGCTACAAGCAGTTGGTCGATGAGCAAGCCGTCAGCCGCCAGGAATACGACACCGCCGTGGCCAACCGCATGACTGCGGAAGCAAACGTGCAAACCGCCCAGATCAACGTGCGCTACACCAAGGTGTTCGCGCCGATCTCCGGGCGTATCGGTCGTTCTTCGGTGACCGAAGGCGCGCTGGTCAGCAATGGCCAGACCGATGCCATGGCGGTAATCCAGCAACTGGACCCGATCTACGTCGACGTCACGCAGTCTTCGGCTGAAATGCTGAAACTGCGCCGCGACCTGGAAAGCGGCCAACTGGAAAAAGCCGGCGCCAACGCCGCCAAGGTCAAGCTGACCCTGGAAGACGGCAGCGACTACGGCCATGACGGCAAACTGGAATTCTCCGAAGTCTCGGTCGACCAGACCACCGGCTCCGTGACCCTGCGCGCGGTGTTCCCCAACCCTGACCACACCCTGCTGCCGGGCATGTTTGTGCACGCCCAGCTGCAAGCCGGTGTGAACAGCAAGGCGATCCTCGCGCCACAGCAAGGCGTGACCCGCGACCTCAAGGGCATCCCGACGGCGCTGGTGGTCAACGCCGACAACAAGGTCGAGCAGCGTGTACTGGTGGCCAACCGCACCGCCGGCGCCTATTGGCTGGTGGAGAAAGGCCTGAACGCCGGTGACCGCGTGATCACCGAAGGCCTGCAGTACGTCAAGCCGGGTGTGGAGGTCAAGGTCAAGGAGGCTGACAACGCCAAGCCCGCCGGTTCCGCCGCTGCTCCTGCTGCCGCGCCTGGCCAGGGGGAGTAATCCATGTCGAAATTTTTTATCGACCGTCCCATTTTCGCCTGGGTAATTGCCCTGGTGATCATGCTGGTCGGGGCACTGTCGATCCTGAAGTTGCCCATCAACCAATACCCGGCCATCGCGCCAACCGCCATCGACATCCAGGTAACCTACCCAGGCGCGTCCGCGCAAACCGTGCAGGACACCGTGGTGCAGGTCATCGAGCAGCAGCTCAACGGTATCGACAACCTGCGTTATGTGGCCTCGGACAGTAACTCCGACGGCAGCATGACCATCACCGCGACGTTCAACCAGGGTACCAACCCGGACATCGCCCAGGTGCAGGTGCAGAACAAGCTGAACCTGGCGACCCCATTGCTGCCGCAGGAAGTGCAGCAACAGGGTATCCGCGTAACCAAGTCGGTGAAGAACTTCCTGATGGTGATCGGCCTGGTGTCGGAAGACGGCAGCATGACCAAGGATGACTTGTCCAACTACATCGTTTCCAACATCCAGGACCCGATTTCCCGGACCGCAGGTGTGGGTGACTTCCAGGTGTTCGGTTCGCAGTACGCCATGCGTATCTGGCTGGACCCGGCCAAGCTGAACAACTTCCAGCTCACGCCGGTGGATGTCAGCACGGCCATCTCGGCACAGAACGTCCAGGTGGCCACCGGTCAATTGGGCGGCCTGCCTGCCCTGCCCGGCAACCAGCTGAACGCCACCATCATCGGCAAGACCCGCCTGCAGACGGCTGAGCAGTTCGGCAATATCCTCATGAAGGTCAATGCCGACGGTTCCCAGGTTCGCCTGCGTGACGTGGCGCGTATCGAACTCGGCGGCCAGAACTACAGCATCAGCGCGCAGTTCAACGGCAACCCGGCTTCCGGTATGGCGATCAAGCTCGCGTCGGGCGCCAACGCCCTGGACACCGCCAAGGCCATCCGTGCCACCGTGGCGTCCCTGGAACCGTTCTTCCCGCCTGGCATGAAGGCGGTGGTGCCGTATGACACCACCCCGGTCGTGACCGAATCGATCTCCGGTGTAGTGCACACCCTGATCGAAGCGATCGTGCTGGTGTTCCTGGTAATGTTCCTGTTCCTGCAGAACTTCCGCGCCACCATCATCACCACCATGACCGTACCGGTGGTATTGCTGGGTACCTTCGGGATCCTCGCGGCGTTCGGTTTCACCATCAACACATTGACCATGTTCGGCATGATCCTCGCCATCGGCCTGCTGGTGGACGACGCCATCGTCGTGGTGGAAAACGTCGAGCGGGTAATGGCCGAGGAGCATTTGTCGCCGAAAGAGGCGACGGTCAAGTCCATGGGCCAGATCCAGGGCGCCCTGGTGGGTATTGCCCTGGTACTGTCGGCGGTACTGTTGCCGATGGCATTCTTCGGCGGCTCCACCGGTGTGATCTACAAACAGTTCTCCATCACCATCGTTTCGGCCATGGCGTTGTCGGTACTGGTTGCCCTGATCTTCACCCCGGCCCTGTGCGCCACCATGCTCAAGCCGATCGACCCGGAAAAACACGGCCAACCCAAGCGTGGTTTCTTCGGCTGGTTCAACCGCACCTTCGACCGTGGCGTACTGAGCTACGAGCGCGGCGTGGGTAACATGATCAAGCACAAGATCCCGGCCTTCCTGGTGTACGCCCTGATCATCGCCGGCATGATCTGGCTGTTCATGCGCATCCCGGCTGCGTTCCTGCCCGATGAAGACCAGGGTGTGATCTTTGCCCAGGTGCAGACCCCGGTAGGTTCGTCGGCTGAACGCACGCAAAAAGTCATCGACGACATGCGCGCCTACCTGCTCAATGACAAGGAAGGCGAGCCGGGCGAAGGCAAAGGCGTGAAATCGGTGTTTACCGTGAACGGTTTCAACTTCGCCGGTCGTGGCCAGAGTTCGGGCCTGGCCTTCGTGATGCTCAAGCCGTGGGATGAGCGCGACTCGTCCACCTCGGTGTTCGAGATTGCCAAGCGTGCCCAGGGTTACTTCATGCAGACCTTCCAGGACGCCATGGTGTTTGCCATTGTGCCGCCGTCTGTACTGGAACTCGGTAACGCCACCGGTTTCGACGTGTTCCTGCAAGACCAGGGCGGTGTCGGCCATGAAAAGCTGATGGCGGCGCGTAACCAGTTCCTGGGCATGGCTGCCCAGAGCAAGATCCTGGCCGGTGTGCGCCCCAACGGCGTGAACGATGAGCCGCAATACGAGCTCACCGTCGACGACGAGAAGGCCAGTGCCCAGGGCATCACGCTGTCCAACATCAACCAGACCCTGGCGATTGCCTTGGGTGGCAGCTACGTCAACGACTTCATCGACCGTGGTCGGGTGAAGAAGGTTTACGTGCAAGGTGAAGCCGCCAGCCGGATGTCCCCGGAAGACCTGAACAAATGGTACGTGCGCAGCGACTCCGGGAAGATGGTGCCGTTGTCGGCCATCGCCTCGGGCAAGTGGATCTACGGCTCGCCGAAGCTCTCGCGTTATAACGGTGTAGCGGCGATGGAAATCCTCGGTACCCCGGCACCGGGCTACAGTACCGGTGACGCCATGGCCGAAGTCGAACGCATCGCCAAGCAACTGCCGGCGGGCGTGGGCTACGCCTGGACGGGCCTGTCGTATGAAGAACGCCTGTCCGGCTCCCAGGCGCCGGCACTGTATGCGCTGTCGCTGCTGGTGGTGTTCCTGTGCCTCGCGGCGCTGTACGAAAGCTGGTCGATCCCGATCGCAGTGATCCTGGTGGTTCCACTGGGCGTGGTGGGTGCGTTGATCGCCACCAGCATGCGCGGCTTGTCCAACGACGTGTTCTTCCAGGTGGGCTTGCTGGTGACGGTGGGCCTGGCGGCGAAGAACGCCATCCTGATCGTGGAGTTCGCCAAGGAACTCCACGAGCAAGGCAAAGGCATCGTCGAGGCGGCCATCGAGGCCTCGCGGATGCGCCTGCGGCCGATCATCATGACCTCCATGGCGTTCGTCCTCGGCGTGTTGCCGCTGGCGATCTCCTCGGGTGCCGGCTCAGGCAGCCAGCACGCAATCGGTACCGGTGTCATTGGCGGTATGATCACGGCCACGGTGCTGGCGATCTTCTGGGTCCCCCTGTTCTTCGCGAGCGTGTCCGCCATGGGCGAACGTAACAAGACTGAACCTAAGCAAACTCCTCAAGAGGCTGGCCAATGAGCAAGTCGCTACTTTCCTTAGCCGTCACCGCATTCGTGCTCAGTGGCTGCTCGCTGATCCCTGACTACCAGCGCCCTGAAGCGCCGGTGGCAGCTCAGTTCCCACAGGGGCCGGCGTATTCGTCGGCCCAGGCGCCGGGCCAAGCCGCTGCCGAGCAGGGCTGGAAGCAGTTTTTCCATGACCCTGCCCTGCAACAGCTGATCCAGACCGCGCTGGTGAACAACCGTGACCTGCGTGTCGCGGCCCTGAACATCGACGCGTATGCGGCGCAGTACCAGATCCAGCGTGCCGACCTGTTCCCGGCCATATCGGCCACGGGCAGCGGCAGCCGTTCGCGCACCCCGGCCAAGCTGTCGCAGACCGGCGAATCGACCATCACCAGCCAGTACTCGGCCGGCCTCGGGATCAGTTCTTATGAGCTGGACCTGTTCGGTCGTGTGCGCAGCCTGAGTGAAGAAGCGCTGCAAAAGTACTTCGCCACTGAAGAAGCACGGCGCAGCACCCAGATCAGCCTGGTGGCCAGCGTGGCGAATGCCTACCTGACCTGGCAGGCCGACAAGGAACTGCTCAAGCTGACCCAGGACACCCTCGGCGCTTACGAGCAGAGCTTCAAACTGACATCACGCAGCAATGAAGTCGGTGTGGCGTCGGCCCTCGACCTCAGCCAGGCGCGCACCTCGGTGGAAAATGCCCGCGTAGCGCTGGCACGCTACACCCGCCAGGTGGCCCAGGACGAAAACAACCTGACCCTGCTGCTGGGCACCGGCCTGCCGACGAATATCGCCAGCAAGCCGCTGTCGGATGACCTGCTCAGCGACGTACCGGCTGGCTTGCCCTCGGACCTGCTGCAACGTCGTCCCGACATCGTGCAGGCCGAGTACAACCTCAAGGCCGCCAACGCCAACATCGGTGCGGCCCGTGCAGCGTTCTTCCCGAGCATCAGCCTGACCGCCAGCGCCGGTACCGCCAGCCCTACCCTGGGCGGTCTGTTCAAAGGCGGTTCGGGTACCTGGTCGTTCGCCCCGCAGATCAACATCCCGATCTTCAACGCCGGCAGCCTGCGCGCCAGCCTGGACTATTCGAAGATCCAGAAAGAGATCAACGTGGCGAACTACGAGAAGGCGATCCAGACCGGCTTCCAGGAAGTCTCCGACGGCCTCGCCGCGCGTGAGACCTACAAGCAGCAGCTGGAGGCCCAGCGTGGCTTCGTCGCGGCCAACCAGGATTACTACCGCCTGGCCGAGCGTCGCTACCGCATCGGTGTCGACAGCAACCTGACCTTCCTCGATGCCCAGCGCCAACTGTTCAGTGCCCAGCAATCGCTGATCACCGACCGCCTGGCGCAGCTGACCAGCGAGGTCAACCTGTACAAGGCCCTCGGTGGTGGCTGGAACGAGCAGACCGCGAAGAACGAGCCGTTGAAAGAAGAAGCACCGGCGTTGAAGTTGTTCTGATAGCGCCGCAATAAACAAAAACCGCCTCCCTTATCAGGAGGCGGTTTTTTATGGCCCGCGATATTTTACAGGCTGGGTGCCAAGGTTAAGTTCTCAATTCACTGACTTGAACCTGGAACACAGAACTCGAAATATCATACTGGGTGTTTTGACCGTCCGAGCCACGAGCAGTGATTGAGAAATTAAACTCACCGATAAACCAGAACCCTTCGTCTGGATGATCAGTGCGCCTTACGCGGAATGTACCCGTCGGATCAGAAAACCCGTATGAGAATTCAGGCCGCATAATAAAAAGCGTATCAACACTATTTGGCGGCCCCCCAGGCCCTGTGATCGGGTAATCAGTAAAGGTTTTCAGCTCTCTCCCTGCGAACTCGAGGACCGCACGATCACCTCCATCACGGGGCAAGCACTGAATAAAATAACTCGAGTCTGAGTAGATCACGAAAAATACATTACCCAGGTCGATGGGGTCATAACTGCCATTGACACTGGCGTTGATCTCACAAAGAACTGGAACCTTCGCTTGCACTCGGTGCTTGGGTACAAACTTACCCGTTGCGCCGTGGTTTGCTAACGCGCAGGTGATTTGAAGGGCATGGCAGACAACTTCCATATCGCCCTTGCCATCTGGCTTGAAGTAGATGGAAAACTGCATGCTCAGCGCTATACGGCCGTCCTTGTATTCAAGAAGGTCAACCGTCAGGGCCCCCGAATATTCGTCCGGGAAATACTCGATGCGGTTTCCCAAGGCAAAAGCCGCCCTGACTCCAGGGTCCTCCGGCCGGATCGGATAGGTCTGGCCTGCTTTCAGCCCTTCAGCCTTAAGGGTCAGTTCATTTTTCGAACCGGGATTGTCTTCAAACCCTAAACAAATGGAAAACTGAGCACCCTCGATATAGATCAACTCGAATGTGTCGAATGTAATCGGGATCTTCTTGTTACTCCCAAAGATCAGGTCCGCGTTGAACGTATTCGACGACGTTAACAACTCACCTATGTCTGTTCCAAAGCTCATGAGCACTTCTCCCTTGAGCACCAGAAAAATACTGCCACCGCCTTGAACATAGGCGTTCAAAAACGGGCCATCTACTGTCAACCCTGACAGTAGACGCAGAAGCGGTTAAACATAAGGCTGACAGGTTGGCCAAGCGCTTTGTGGCGAGCGGGCTTGCCCCGCTCGTCACAAAGCGCTCCCGCCTTGCTTTGCGCTCAACCTTTCAGGTTAAAATCTGTCACAGATTCTTACAGACCACAGAGGGAGCTTGTCGTAATGATCGTAGGAATCGACCTGGGGACCACTAACAGTCTCGCAGCCGTCTGGCGCGGCGATGCCGCCGAAATGGTGCCCAATGCCCTGGGCCAGTTGCTGACCCCCAGCGTGGTCGGGCTGGATGACCAAGGCCGTGTCCTGGTGGGCCAGGCCGCCAAGGAGCGCCTGCACACCCACCCGCACCTGACGACTTCGCTGTTCAAGCGCTACATGGGCAGCGCCACTGAAGTGCGCCTGGGCGACCGCTCGTTCCGCCCCGAAGAACTCTCGGCGCTGGTGCTCAAGAGCCTCAAGGAAGACATCGAGCGCACCTACGGCCAAACCGTTACCGACGCGGTGATCAGCGTGCCCGCCTATTTCAGCGACGGCCAACGCAAGGCCACGCGCATCGCCGGTGAACTGGCCGGGCTCAGCGTTGAGAAACTGATCAACGAACCGACCGCCGCCGCCTTGGCCTACGGCCTGCACCAGCGTGATAAAGAAACCTCGTTCCTGGTCTTCGACCTTGGCGGCGGCACCTTCGACGTGTCGATCATCGAGCTGTTCGACGGGGTGATGGAAGTACGCGCCAGCGCCGGCGACAACTTTCTCGGCGGCGAAGACTTCGACACCCTGTTGCTCGAACACTTTGTCGACAGCCAACGCAACGCCACGGGTTTCCCGCCCACCAGCACGGTGCTGCAAGCCCTGCGCCGCGAAGCCGAGCGCGTACGCAAAGCCTTGGGCCAGGACGACAGCGCCGAGTTCGCCCTGCGCGTCGACGGCCAGCAATGGACAAAAACCATCACCCAACAGGAACTGGCCAAGCTCTACACGCCACTGCTGGAACGCCTGCGCGCACCGATCGAACGCGCCCTGCGCGATGCGCGGATTCGGGTCGGCGACCTGGATGAAATCCTGCTGGTGGGCGGTACCACACGCATGCCGCTGGTGCGCAAACTCGCCGCCGGCCTGTTCGGGCGCTTTCCCTCCATCAGCCTCGATCCCGACCAGGTGGTCGCCCATGGTGCGGCGATCCAGGCCGCCCTCAAGGCCCGTTCCGCGGCCCTCGAAGAAGTGGTGCTGACCGACGTCTGCCCCTACACCCTGGGGATCGAAACCTCCAACCAGTACGGCGGCCATATCGAAAGCGGCCATTACCTGCCGTTGATCGAACGCAACAGCAGCGTGCCGGTGAGCCGGGTCAAAAGCGTGGTCACCCTGCACGACGACCAGGCCCACGTACTGCTGAAGATCTACCAGGGCGAAAGCCGCCTGGTCAAAGACAACATCGAGCTGGGCCAACTGGATATTCCGGTGCCCAAGCGCAAGGCCGGTGAAGTCTCCCTGGACGTGCGTTTCACCTACGACAACAACGGCCTGCTGGAAGCCCAGGTGAATATCCCGCTGACCGGCGAGCAGCATTCGCTGGTGATCGAGAACAACCCCGGCGTGCTCAACCCGCAGGAGATCCAGCAACGCCTGCAAGCCCTGGCGCAATTGAAGGTCCACCCCCGCGACCAGCAGGTCAACACCGTGCTCGTCGCCCGCCTCGAACGGCTCTACCAGGAAAACCTCGGCGAGCTGCGCGAACAGCTCGGGCATTGGGCGGCGCAGTTCCAGCAGGTACTCGACACCCAGGACGAACGCCGCATCCGCGAAGCGCGCAGCGAACTGAGCCGTCAACTTGAGCAACTCGACAACGGGTTCTGGCGCTGAGGGCACACCGATGGATTGCTGGACCGTACTGCAACTGCCGGAGGACGCCGACGAGCGCAGCATCAAGCGCAGCTATGCGCGCTTGCTCAAAGGCTGCCGCCCGGACGACGACGCCCAAGGCTTCCAGCGCCTGCGCGAGGCCTATGAACACGCGCTGAATGAAGCACGCTGGCGAGCGGATAACGAAGAGGCAGAACCCGTCCAGGCGCCCGTGGCCGAAGCGGTCTACACCAACCTGAATGACCTGGCCGAACTGCTGGACATCAGCCCCGTCAGCCCGGCGCCCTTCGACGCACCCACTCCGGACCCGGCCCAGACCCTGCTCGACGGCCTGACCGCGGGTAACCTCGATGAACGCTGGGCCCAGGCTCGGCAACAGGGCTGCACCGAGGCGTTCCAGGCCGGCCTGTTGCGCCATTGTTTCGAAGCACCGGGCGAACGCAGCGCCATCGCCGCTTGGGCCGCGCAACACCTGGAATGGCTGACCCCCTGGCAGCAGGTGGCGATGACGTCCTGGCAATACGAAGCACTGACCGGCGAGCTGCTGCAAGACTACCGCCGCACCCTGCAGGAACTGCTGGAGCAAAAGGCCGAGCGCGAGTTCATCACCCAGCTCACGCAGTACAACGACCAACCCTGGCTGCGGGTGTTCGACCTGCAACAGCAGTGGCAGCGCATCGTCCTGCACCTGCTGCATGACACCCAGTGGAGCGTGCCGCTGTTCGAGCGGGTGTGCCAGGCCTTCGGCTGGGACGACCAGAAAGGCGTCTACCCGGAACCGGCGTGGATGTGGCGCGAACTGGTGTCGCGTTGCGAACAGGAAAGCTTCTACGCCAACCTGCAGGACAAGGCCCAGGACACGCGGCGCACATCAGCCGATGCCCTGGCCGCACGCCTGCTGCTGACGCCGATGTCCGCCACGCAACACAAACGCCTGATCGATGGGTTTGGCGAGAACGAGTGGAACGCCTGCCAGCACCTGGCGCAAACACTGACCTGGCGCTATCCGCAACTGGTCGAGCGCCTGCCTCAAACAGACCTGTTCTTTTGGCGCAAATTCGTGCCCCGGCCGATCTACACCCAGGTGTTTATCCGGCTATGGGCCGTCTTCGCCCTGGGGCTTGGCCTGAGCATCGCCCACGATAAGCCAGACAGAATGGACGGGATGTCGCTGGTCATTTTCATGCTGATGGCGTTCGTGCCGGCGGCGGTTGGCTTCCGCGTCACCCAAGTGTGGGCCGGGATGAGTTCAACCTATCGGGTGCTGGATGTGTGGCTGAGCCAGTACCTGATCCCCAAGCGAATCAACCCCAACGACTACTGGCTGGTGATTCGCCACGGCGTACCGCAGGCGATCATGCTGGTGGCCTGCGGCTTGATGCTTGGTGTACTGGGTGCGCTGACCTATGCCGGCGCGCTGCTGATCAACCTGCTGCACAAAAAACGCATCGGTCATATGAGCCAGAAGTTCGCCGAAGGCTACCCCTGGCTGAACGGCCTGCACTGGGCCTTCTGGAGCCCTCTGCAAGGGGTGTTCCTGGTGGTGATGGTGGCGCTGATCATTGCCGCCCAGCATTGTTTGCCGGCGGTGCCCTGGACCCACTTCGACCTGCCCAAACGATAACGCGCCAATGCCGGGCCTCAGCGCCCGGCAACTTGCGTTCGATCATCGCCCACAACCCGCCCTGCCCCGATTGAACCGCCCCCGCACCGCCCCGCACCATGGCCGCCACCTGCATAAACCCAATAACAACAGGTCCACCACCATGAGCACTTTTCACCCGCGCCGGCTCCTGCTGGCCACCGCTATCGCCAGTCTTGCCCTGCCCGTCGTCGCCGAAGAACACGGTTTTCTGGAGGACGCCAGCGCCAACCTCAACCTGCGTAATTTCTTCTTCAACCGCAATTTCACCAACCCCACCAAAACCCAGGGTGGCGCACAGGAGTGGACGCAAAGTTTCATCCTCGACGCCAAGTCCGGCTTTACCCAAGGCACCGTCGGTTTCGGTGTGGATGTGCTGGGGCTGTACTCGTTGAAGCTCGATGGCGGGCGCGGTACCGGTGGCACCCAATTGCTGCCGCTGGACCACGATGGCCGCCCTGCGGATGAATTCGGGCGTCTCGGCGTGGCGTTCAAGGCGCGTATTTCCAAGACCGAAGTGAAGGTCGGCGAATGGATGCCGGTGCTGCCGATCCTGCGTGCCGACGATGGCCGCTCCCTGCCGCAAACCCTGCGCGGCGGGCAGATCACCTCGAAGGAAATCGACGGCCTGACCCTGTACGGCGGCCAGTTCCGCGCCAACAGCCCGCGCGACGACAGCAGCATGTCGGACATGTCGATGGTCGGCAAAACCGCGTTCACCTCGGACCGCTTCAACTTCCAGGGCGGCGAGTACGCCTTCAACGACAAGCGCACCCAGGTCGGCGTGTGGAACGCCCAGCTCAAGGACATCTACAGCCAGCAGTTCGTCAACCTGATCCACAGCCAGCCCCTGGGCGACTGGACCCTGGGCGCCAACCTCGGGTTCTTCTACGGCAAGGACGACGGCAGCGCCCGCGCCGGCGACCTGGACAACAAGACCTGGTCCGGCCTGTTCTCGGCCAAGTATGGCGGCAACACCTTCTACGTCGGCCTGCAAAAACTCACCGGCAACAGCGCGTGGATGCGCGTCAACGGCACCAGCGGCGGCACCCTGGCCAACGACAGCTACAACTCGAGTTACGACAACGCCGAGGAAAAATCCTGGCAGGTGCGCCACGACTACAACTTCGCCGCCCTCGGCGTACCGGGCCTGACCCTTATGAACCGCTATATCAGCGGCAGCAACGTGCACACCGGCACCATCACCGATGGCAAGGAATGGGGTCGCGAAAGCGAATTGGGTTATACCGTGCAAAGCGGCGTGGTGAAGAACCTCACGGTGCGCTGGCGCAATTCGAGCATGCGCCGCGACTACAGCAACAATGAGTTCGATGAAAACCGGCTGATCGTCAGTTACCCGATAAGTCTGCTGTAATCCGGCGCCGCACTTACTGTATGGTGCGCGCCTGCCGCTGCTGATCCGCCCAGCAGCGGCCTCTTATCCGAGCCTGCGCACACCATGAAATCCTTTGCCATCGCATCCGCCGTGCTTGCCCTGGCCTTGAGCCTCAGCGGCTGTATCGGCGCACCCATCGCCCTGACCGCGCAGACCGAGCAACGCCTGCAGGCCCAGGCGCCGATCCGTTTTTTGCTGACTTTCGATGACGGCCCCAGCGCCTCGGGCTACGACAACCCCAGCCGTTCAGTGCTCGCCGACCTGGCGCACAACCCGGTGCTGCCGGGGATCAAGGCGGTGTTCTTCCTGCAGACCGAATCGTCGCGTTCCGGCGGCAGCTCGCGGGGTCGCAAGACGATGGAGCGTGAATACGCCGGCGGGCATGTGCTGGCTTTTCACACTGCCACGACCTTTCATACCAACCACCGCTGGCTGAATGATGCCGAGCTGGAGCGCACCCTCAGCCAGGGCGCGAGCGATATCGCCTCGATCACCGGCGCGCCGCCCGTGCTGGTCCGCCCGCCGTTCTGGAACTACGACCGGCGCACCTTCGCCGCCTACCAGCGCCATGGCATGCAGGTCCTGCTGACCGACCTGAGCGCCAATGACGGCAAGATCTGGGGCTTCAATGGCAGCCCAAGGCGCCGCGCCAACCTGTATCGACAACTGTCGGTGGTGCGCGAGCGCATCGCGCTGGGGGAGTTACCGACGGTGGACGGCGTGATACCGGTGGTGGTGACCTTCCACGATATCAACCGCTATACCGCGCGGCATATGCAGGAATACCTGCAGATCCTGCTGGACAGCGCACGAGTCAATGGCATGAAGACGGCTGCCGAACCGTTCTACACCGATACGGCCGCCCTGCAACGCGCGGCGCTGGCGCGTACGGTCAAAGACGTGAATGAAGCCGTGCATCTTCCGGGCGTGTGGAATTGGGTGTGGGACGCCGACTCCCACTGATCACTCGCGCGACTCGACACCCAGCTCATCCCATACAGACTCTGCCAGGTGAAACGTGGCATTCGCCGCCGGAATCCCGCAATAGATCGCGCTCTGCATCAGCACTTCCTTGATCTCGGCACGGGTCACGCCGTTGCTGGCGGCGGCGCGCAGGTGCAGCTTGAGTTCTTCGCTGCGGTTCATGCCAATCAGCATGGCGATGGTGATCAGGCTGCGGGTGTGGCGAGGCAGCCCGGGGCGGGTCCAGATGTCACCCCAGGCGTGGCGGGTGATCATGTCCTGGAACTCGCTGTTGAACTCGGTCAGGGCATTGAGGCTGCGGTCGACATGGGCATCGCCCAGCACTTCGCGGCGCACTTGCAGGCCGTCGGCGTAACGTTGTTTCTCGTCCACAAAAAACTCCTGGTTCAATAAGATTTCAATTCGATGACCTGTGGCGAGCGGGCTCCTGTGGTGAGCGGGCTTCTTGTGGTGAGCGGGCTTGCCCCGCGCTGGGCTGCGAAGCGGCCCCAAATCAGGCGCCACGGTCTGTCTGAAATAATTCGGCGTCCGTATTGGGGCTGCTTCGCAGCCCAGCGCGGGGCAAGCCCGCTCACCACAGGAAGCCCGCCGCCACAGGAAGCCCACTTGCCACAACGAGCCAGTTGCCACAACAGCGGCCTCAGCGGGCCAGCAGGAATTTGATAACCCGGTCACTGAATGCAGCGCCAGCCTGTACGTTGGACAGGTGCGCCGCGTAGAACTCGGCGTACTCGGCGCCCTGCACATGGTGCTGGATAAAGTGACCACCGGCCGGTGGCGTGACGGCATCTTCAGTGCCGGCAATCACCAGGGTGCGTGCCTTGATCTTCGGCAACTGCTCACGGAAATCCGCATCACGCACGGCAGCGCAGTTGGCCGCGTAACCTGGGGGCGAAGTCGCGGCAAGCATGTCGGTGATCTGCTTGGCCTGGTGCGGGTTGGCTGCCGCAAAATCGGCGGTGAACCAACGCGCAATCGACGCATCGCGCAAGGCCACCATGGCCGCCGCGCCATCACGCTGGACCATCTCGATCCGTGGGTTCCAGATCTCCGGCGTGCCGATTTTGGCGGCGGTGTTGCACACCACCAGGCGCTGCAGGCGCTCACCGGCATTAATCCCCAGCCATTGGCCGATCAAGCCGCCCATGGACAGCCCGCAAAAGTGCGCACGCTGAATATCCAGCGCATCCAGCAGTGCGATCACGTCGTGGCCCAACTGCTCGATGCTGTACGGTCCCTCGGTCACCAGGGATTTGCCGTGGCCACGGGTGTCGAAACGCAACACCCGGAAATGCTCGGTAAACGCCGGGATCTGGATGTCCCACATATGCAGGTCGGTGCCCAGCGAGTTGGACAGCACCAGCACCGGTGCGTCCACGGGGCCATCGAGTTGGTAATGCAGTTCGCCCTCGGCGAGTTGTACGAAAGCCACAGCGTTCTCCTTAGGCGTTCAATGCAAAGTGTTCGGTGACAGCGCGAGTGACCCAGGTGGGCGCCTGGCCCAGGTAGTGGGCCGGGTCGAGCAGGCGGTCCAACTCGGTGGCGGACAGCTCGGCGGTGACCTGCGGTTCGTCCGCCAGCACCGCGCGCAAGTGGCGCCCTTCTGCGACGGCGCGTTTGCAGCATTGCTCCAGCAGGTGGTGCGCGGTTTCCCGGCCCAGGCGTTGAGCCAGCACGATGCTGACGGCTTCGGCCAGCACCAGGCCTTGGGTCAGGTCGAGGTTGTGGGCCATGCGTCCGGGGTCGACTTCCAACCCTTCGCTCACCAGCAGCGCTTGTTTCAAGGCCCCGGACACCAGGCGGCAAATCTCCGGCAAGGTTTCCCATTCGGCGTGCCACAGGCCCAGGCTGCGTTCATGTTCCTGGGGCATGGCGCTGAACATCGTCGCCACCAGGCCGGGCACGCGCGTGGCGGTGCTGATCAGCACGGCGGCGCCCACCGGGTTGCGTTTGTGCGGCATGGTCGACGAACCGCCCTTGCCGGGCGCCGACGGCTCGAACACTTCGGCCGCTTCGGTTTGCATCAGCAGGCTGATATCGCGGCCCAGTTTGCCGAGGCTGCCGGCGATCAGGCCCAGGACGGAGGCGAACTCCACCAGACGATCCCGTTGGGTGTGCCAGGGTTGTTCAGGCAAGCTCAGCTTCAACTCCGCCGCCAGCGCCTCGGCCACCGGCATGGCGTGTTCGCCGAGTGCCGCCAACGTCCCGGACGCGCCGCCGAATTGCAGCACCAGCAAACGCGGTTGCAGTTCTTTCAAACGCTGGCGACTGCGCGTCACCGCGCCCAGCCAACCGGCAATCTTCATCCCCAGGGTGACCGGCGTCGCGTGCTGTAACCAGGTACGCCCGGCCAACGGCGTCGTCGCATAACGCTGGGCCTGGGCGGCCAGCACGTCGCCCAGACGCGCCAGGTCCGTTTCGATCAACCCCAGGGCCCGGCGCAGTTGCAGCACCAGCCCGGTGTCCATCACGTCCTGGCTGGTCGCGCCCAGGTGCACATAACGTTCGGCCCCGGCATCCCCGCTGGCAATCAACTTGCCCAGGGCCTTCACCAGCGGAATCGCGGAATTCCCCGCCGTGGCAATCGCCACGCCGAGGGCATCCACGTCGTACAGCGACGCCAGGCACGCCTGGGCAATCGGCGCCACGGCGGCCTGGGGGATCAACCCGACCCGGGCCTGCGCCCGGGCGAGCGCGGCTTCGAAATCGAGCATGCCCTGCAGGCGTCCCTGGTCGCAGAACACCTCGGCCATGCTGTCAGCAGTGAAGTAAGCGTCGAACAGTTGATTGCTCGTGCGCAGTGTCATAACTCATCCCTTACAAATCGTGATGCAGGTACGCCGCCTGTTTCGGCAGGCGCAAGCTGAACAGGAAGGCCACCGCCATCATCGCGGTGACGTACCAATAGAAAGTGTTTTCCATGCCCATGGATTTGAGGCCCAGGGCCACGTATTCCGCCGAACCGCCGAAGATCGCGTTGGCCACCGCATAGGCCAGGCCCACGCCCAGGGCGCGCACTTGTGGCGGGAACATTTCCGCCTTCACCAGGCCGCTGATCGAGGTGTAGAAGCTGACAATCGCCAGGGCCAGGGTGATCAGCACAAACGCCAGGAACGGACTGCTGACGGTTTTCAAGCTGAGCAGGATCGGCACCGTGCACAGTGTGCCCAACGCGCCGAACCACAGCATCGAGTTACGCCGGCCGATCTTGTCGGCCAGCATGCCGAACAGCGGCTGCATGCACATGTACAGGAACAGCGCGCCGGTCATGATGTAACTGGCGGTCTTGGCGTGCATCCCGGCGGTGTTCACCAGGTACTTCTGCATGTAGGTGGTAAAGGTGTAGAAAATCAGCGAACCGCCTGCGGTGTAGCCGAGCACGGTGATGAATGCCGCCTTATGGTCACGGAACAGCGCGGCGATACTGCCGGCGTCCTTGTCCGCGCGGGTTTCCTTGCTGGTGGTTTCCTTGAGGGTGCGGCGCAGCAGCAGGGAGATCACCGCGGCAATCGCACCGATCACGAACGGAATCCGCCAGCCCCAGGCCCGCAGTTCTTCCTCAGTGAGGATCTGTTGCAGGATCACCACCACCAGCACCGCCAACAGTTGGCCACCGATCAGGGTCACGTACTGGAACGAGGCGAAAAACCCACGCTGGCCCTTGAGCGCGACTTCACTCATGTAGGTGGCGGTGGTGCCATATTCGCCCCCCACCGACAGGCCCTGGAACAGCCGCGCCACCAGCAGCAGGGCCGGGGCCCAGGCGCCGATGTCTTTGTAGGTGGGCAAAAAGGCGATGACCAGGGAACCGGCGCACATCATCAGCACCGAGATCATCATCGAATTCTTGCGCCCGTGCTTGTCGGCGACCCGGCCGAACAGCCAGCCGCCGATGGGGCGCATCAGGAAGCCGGCGGCGAACACGCCAGCGGTGTTGAGCAGTTGGACCGTGGGGTCATCCGACGGGAAAAACGCGGGGGCGAAGTAGATGGCGCAGAAGGCATAGACGTAGAAGTCGAACCATTCGACCAGGTTGCCGGAGGAGGCACCGACAATCGCAAAGATCCGTTTGCTGCGCTCTTCTCCGGTGTAGTGACTGGTGGTTGTTGTCATGGTTTTTCACTCAGTGGGAACGGTTATAGCCTAGACATACTTTGCAACAACCATGTTCCGCAAGCAGACTTTTGCGTAGGCAGTGCCTGAACCGGCCCCCTCCCACATCAAAATGTGGGAGGGGGCTTGCCCCCGATGGGGCCCTGACAAGCGACTCAATAATCGAAGAACACCGTCTCCTTATCTGTGCCCTGCAAAATCACATTCCACTGGTGCACACCCGCCGCGTCCGGCTTGGCAATCAACGTGCCGCGCCGCTCGGCAGGCACACAGGCCAGCAACGGGTCATCCCCATTCAACGCCTCGCCCTCGAAATAAATTCGCGTCAGCAGGTGCTTCACCAGCCCACGGGCAAACACCAGCACCACCAGGTGCGGCGCCTGGGTCGTGCCTTGCAGGCCCGGCACGCTGCCCGGCTTGATCGTGGTAAAGCGGAAGCGCCCTTCGGCATCCACCGGCACCCGGCCGAAGCCTTCGAAGTTCGGGTCGAGCGCCTTGTCCTGCTCGTCTTCAGGGTGGTCGTACTTGCCGGCGGCATTGGCCTGCCAGACTTCGAGCATGGCGTCGTTGACAACATCACCGTTGCCGTCCACCACTTGCCCGCTGATCGCCACGCGCTCGCCGAGGGTGGCGGCGACGGTCAAATCCTCGCGGTTCAGCCAGGTCAGGCCGATGTGGTAGTACGGCCCGACGGTGTGGGACGTGGTCGCGTAGAGTGTCATCTCATTTCTCCATCGGCGTGGCGTCGCGGCCGCGCAGGACGATGTCCCAGCGGTAGCCGAGGGCATAGGAAGGAATGGTCTTTTCCAGGTCGAAACGGGCGATCAGGCGTTCCTTGGCGCTGGTATCCGGCACACAGTTGTAGATCGGGTCGTATTCCAGCAGCGGGTCGCCGGGGAAATACATCTGCGTCACCAGGCGTGTCAGTACGCTCGGGCCGAACAGCGAAAAGTGGATATGCGCCGGGCGCCACGCGTTGTGGTGGTTGCCCCATGGGTAGGCCCCAGGCTTGATGGTCTGGAACTGGTACCAGCCATCGGCGTCGGTGACGGTGCGCCCGGTGCCGGTGAAGTTCGGGTCCAGCGGCGCATCGTGCAGGTCACGCTTGTGGTTGTAGCGACCGGCGGCGTTGGCCTGCCAGATCTCCACGAGGATGCCCGGCACCGGCAGGCCGTTTTCATCCAGCACGCGGCCATGAATGATGATGCGTTCGCCCAACGGTTCGCCGTCGTGTTGGGCGGTGAGGTCGTTGTCCTTCTCGCTGACTCGCTCGGCACCGATGGTCGGGCCGGTGATTTCCGACAAGGAATGGGGCAGGAACACCAACGGCTGGGACGGCGAACGCAGGTTCGTCGACTGGTAGGCCGGGTGCAGGTAATCAGGCTGAGTGCCCGCTTGCGGGCGCCGGTAACCGGGCTTGTCACTCATGGAGCTGTCCTCTCTTATTAGATGCGTTCGATCGCCAGGGCCAGGCCTTGGCCGACGCCCACGCACATGGTCGCCAGGCCTTTACGGCCGCCGGTTTTTTCCAACTGATGCAGGGCCGTCAATACCAGCCGTGCACCGCTCATGCCCAAGGGGTGGCCCAGTGCGATGGCGCCACCGTTCGGGTTGACCTGGGGTGCATCGTCGGCGATGCCCAGTTCACGCAGCACCGCCAGGCCTTGGCTGGCGAAGGCTTCGTTGAGTTCGATCACATCGAAGTCAGTCACGGCCAGGCCCAGGCGTTCCACCAGCTTGCGCACCGCCGGCACCGGGCCGATGCCCATCACCCGTGGCGCAACACCGGCGCTGGCCATGCCCAGCACGCGGGCGCGGGCAGTCAGGCCGTGTTTTTTCACCGCTTCGGCAGACGCCAGGATCAGTGCGGCCGCACCGTCGTTCACCCCCGAGGCATTGCCCGCAGTGACGGTCTTGTCCGGGCCGTTGACCGGTTTGAGTTTGGCCAGGGCTTCAAGGGTGGTGTCCCTGGGGTGCTCATCGTGCTCCACCACGGTTTCGCCTTTTTTCTGGGCGACCCGCACCGGTACGATTTCTTCAGCGAAGAACCCGGCCGCCTGGGCGGCGGCGGTGCGTTGCTGGCTGCGCAGGGCAAAGGCGTCCTGGTCGGCGCGGGAGACCTGGTAGTCGTCGGCGACGTTATCGGCGGTCTGCGGCATGGCGTCCACGCCGTACTGGGCCTTCATCAACGGGTTGATAAAACGCCAGCCGATGGTGGTGTCTTCCAGCTTCATGTTGCGCGAAAACGCCGCATCCGCCTTGCCCATCACGAACGGCGCACGGGACATCGACTCGACGCCACCGGCAATCGCCAGCTCCATTTCGCCGCTGGCGATGGCGCGAAACGCGGTGCCGATCGCATCCATGCCCGAGGCGCACAGACGGTTGAGGGTGACGCCGGGAATGCTTTCCGGCAGGCCGGCCAGCAGCAACGCCATGCGGGCGACGTTGCGGTTGTCTTCACCGGCCTGGTTGGCGCAGCCGAGGAACACCTCGTCGACGGCCGTCCAGTCTACCGAGGGGTTGCGCTCGATCAGTGCCTTGATCGGCACGGCCGCCAGGTCATCGGCGCGCACACTGGACAGGCCACCGCCAAAGCGGCCGATGGGGGTGCGAATCGCATCGCAGATAAAGACCTCGCGCATCAGGCTTCTCCCGGGGCTTGGCCATGGGCGGCGGCCGTGCGTGCTTCGAGGTCACGCAGGGCGGTCAGTTCCACCTCGGTCGGTTCGGCGGTGGTGCTGACCTGCTCGGCAAATCGAATCGCCCAACCGGTGGCCGCTACGACTTGCTCGCGGGTCACGCCCGGATGGAGGGCGGTGACCACGAATTCATGGGTGCCCTCTTCCGGCTCCATGATGCACAGGTCGGTAATGATTCCGACAGGACCGGCACCCGGCAGACCCAGGCGTTTACGCGAATCCCCACCTTCGCCGTGGCCGACCGAGGTGATGAAGTCCAGCTTGTCGACAAACGAACGGGACGACTGCTTGAGGATGATCAACACGCTCTTGGCCGAGCCGGCGATTTCCGGCGCGCCACCGGCGCCCGGCAGGCGCACCTTGGGTTGGTGATAATCACCGACCACGGTGGTGTTGATGTTGCCGAAGCGGTCGACTTGCGCGGCACCGAGGAAGCCCACGTCGATACGCCCGCCCTGCAGCCAGTAGCGAAAAATCTCGCCGGTCGGCACCACGGTGTCGGCGGTTTCCGCCAGCTCGCCATCACCGATCGACAGTGGCAATACGCTGGGCTTGGCGCCAATCGGCCCGGACTCGTAGATCAGCACCACATCCGGCGACGAAGTCAGGCGCGCCAGGTTGGCGGCCTTGGACGGCAGGCCGATGCCCACAAAGCACACGGAGCCGTTCTTGAGGCGGCGCGCGGCGGCGACGGTCATCATTTCATTGGTCGAGTAAGCCATTACTTGGCCTCCTGCTGCGTGGTCAGCTTGGCCTGGAATTCACTGAAATCGGCAGTGCCGTGGATGTATTCATCCATCCAGGCAGTAAAGGTCCCACGGTCGCGGGCGATGGGGTCCCACGCCTGGTAGAAGCGATTGTCACGCTCGTTGTAGCCGTGGGCGTAGGACGGATGGGCACCACCGGGTACGTGGCACACCGCAGTCAGGGCCCAGGTCGGCAGTACGCAACTGTTCATCGGCGCGTTCAGGTCATCGACGATTTCTTCCACGGTGACGATGCAGCGCTTGGCCGCCAGGGCCGCTTCCTTCTGCACCCCAAGAATGCCCCAGAGCAGCACGTTGCCCTTGCGATCAGCCTTTTGCGCGTGGATCACGGTGACGTCCGGACGCACCGACGGCACCGCTGCCAGCACTTCACCGGTGAACGGGCACGTCACGCTCTTGATCAGCGGGTTGACCTTGGGCAAGTCGGAACCCGCGTAGGCGCGCAGCACCGCGAACGGCAGGCCCGATGCGCCGGCGACGTAGGCATTGGCCAGGTCGGCGTGGCTGTGTTCTTCGATTTCCAACGGTTGCGGCCATTGCTTTTCGACCGCATCACGCAGGCGATGCAGGGAACCTACACCCGGGTTACCGCCCCAGGAAAAAATCAACTTGCGCGCGCACCCGGCACCAATCAACTGGTCGTAGATCAGGTCAGGCGTCATACGCACCAGCGTCAGGTCTTTCTTGCCCTGACGAATGATTTCATGACCCGCTGCCGTAGGGATCAGATGGGTGAAGCCTTCCAGTGCGACAGTGTCGCCGTCGTTCACGAATTGCTTCACCGCGTCACGCAGCGCAAGAATTTCAGCCATGGGGTTGGGCTCCCGGTGTGGATCGAAAAGGCGCTGAGGTGGCGCCGAAGTGCTTGAAGATTAAGCCGGGGAAATCGGCCAAACAATCCGATAATCGACTCAGCGTTCGATTATCGAACGGATTGTTGGCAGGCTATCGATTGATCTCAGGTCGCATCCGCATGGCTGACCATGCCTTTGATCACCACGGCTGCCGTGGCCAAAGCGGCCGGAATCACCAGGGCGGTGAGCACCTGCTCGAAGTTCCAGCCCAGGCCCAGCAAGGTGGCACCCATCCACGCGCCGAGGATCGCGCCGAAACGGCCGATGCCAAGCATCCACGACACGCCGGTGGCGCGGCCTTGGGTCGGGTAGAAGCGCGCGGCCAGGGATGGCATCGCCGATTGCGCACCGTTGACGCACATCCCGGCGACCAGCACCAAGGTGGCCAATAGGGTGATATTGCCCAGGCTTTGCCCCACCGCGTAGGCAAACACCCCGGCCAGCAGGTAGAAGGTGCCGATGACCTTGTGGGGGTTGAACCGGTCCATCGCCCATCCCACGCCGACGGCGCTCAATACGCCACCAAACTGGAACAGCGCGCCGATGAAGGCGGCCTGCTCCATGCTGGCGCCGCTGTCGCGCATCAGGGTCGGCAGCCAACTGGTCAGCAGGTACACGATCACCAGGCCCATGAAGTACGTGAGCCACAGCAGCAAGGTGCCGGCGCTGTAGGTGCCCGAGAAAATCACCGCGAACACGTTGCGCGCCTTGACTGTTTTTTGTTCGGGCACGCTGAAGGCGGTGGCCTGGGCAACAATAGAGGGTTCGATGGGCGACAGGGTCTTGCGCACCTTATCGACACCTCGATTACGCACCACCAGGAAACGCGCCGATTCCGGCAGCCACAGCATCAGCACCACCACCAGGATCAACGGCAGGATGCCGCCGATCATCAACAAGGCGTGCCAGCCGAACGCCGGGATCAGCTTGGCCGAGATAAACCCGCCACCGGCCATGCCCAGGTTGAAACCACAGAACATGCTGGTCACCAATAGCGACTTGTGGCGTTCAGGGGTGTATTCGGAGAGCAGGGTCGTCGCGTTCGGCATGCCGGCACCCAGGCCCAGCCCGGTGAGAAAACGCAGCACCAGCAATTGATCCACGTTGCTGCTGTAGGCCGAGGCCAGGCTGAAGGCGCCAAACACCAGCACCGCGCCCACCAGCACAACCTTGCGCCCGAAACGGTCAGCCAGCGGTCCGGAACCCAGGGCGCCGAACACCATGCCGATCAACGCAGCGCTCATCACCGGGCCAAGGCTGGCGCGGTCAATGCCCCAGTCCTGGGACAGCGCGGGCGCGATAAAGCCCATGGCGGCGGTGTCGAGGCCATCGAGGAAAACGATGAGGAAACACAGGATCACCACGCGCCACTGGTAACGGGACAGTGGCTGGGTGTTGATGAAGGACTGGACGTCCAGGGTCGTGCCGACAGAAGGTTGATTCATTATTCTTATTCCACACCGATGGCGGGCCAACGGCCTGGGGCCGTCATTATTATTGGTGCGCCCTCAAGAGCGCTGCCGCACAGTAATAAGCCGGGGGAAACATCGTCAATTGATCAAGCGGGGATCTGTGCGGTCACCGAACACCTTAGGCAAACAACTGCGCACTCAACTCACGGCTGGCACTGAGCATGCTCGGCAGGAAACGCTGCTCCAGTTCGCTGCGGCTGACCCGTCCAGCGTGAGTACTGACATTGAGCGCCGCCAGCACCTGGCCGGACGCGTCATACACCGGCACGGCGATGGAGCGCAGACCCTGTTCCAGTTCCTGGTCGACAATGCACCAGCCCTGCTGACGCACTTGTTGCAGGCATTCGAACAAGGCTTCAGGGGTGGTCAGGGTGCGGCTGGTCTTGGTTTGCAGGTCGGCATGGTCGAGGTAGTCCTGCAGCGAGGCATCATCCAATGCCGCGAGCAGGATACGGCCCATGGAGGTGCAATAGGCCGGCAACCGTCCGCCCACCGACAGGTCCACCGAAATCAGGCGCTGGGTGGTGGCCGAACGGGCAATGTAGAGGATGTCATCGCCTTCAAGGGTGGCCATGTTGCAGGCTTCGTGCAGTTGTTCGCTCATGCGATCCAGGTAAGGCTGGGCCGATACCGCCAAAGGCGTGGAGGACAGGTAGGCATGCCCCAGGGTCAGGACTTTGGGCAGCAATGAATAGGTGCGCCCATCGGTGGTGGCGTAGCCGAGCTTGATCAAGGTATGCAGGCAACGGCGTACGGCGGCGCGGGGGATCTCGGTGCGGTGGCTGATCTGGGCGATGGTCAGGTGGCGCTTGCGCTCCTGGAACGCCTGCACCACCGCCAGGCCGCGGGCCAGGGAGGTCATGAAGTCGGGGTCACCGGTAAACGCCTGGATACGCTTGGCCGGCGAGGCAACGATCGGCGGCGCCACTGACGCGAAAGAGTTGCGCAATTGATCGTTCATGCCAGGTTCCTTTCTCTTATTGTCAACCGCAGGGGATTGGGCTGCTATTACAAGCCGGGCCGGCCGTGATGCACAAGGCAGGCCCGGCAACATTGGGCGATTATCGGACAACCATGCGATTATCGCAATTTAGCGCTGAGGGCGATCTATCAACCACGTCCCCGGCGATGTTAAGCCGTTAATTTAATAGCTTGTTTCCTTGTTGAGTTTATGACGCCAGAATTTCAGCAAATACTGACGCGTCGACGTAACAAAACACTCACACAAAGTTGACGGTTTTTAACTTTATGCCGATAGTGTTATTCAAATGCGCCGCTATAATGCATCCTGTGCGGAGGAGAGCCCGGTTTCATATTGAGGCTGGAACTCGCCAAACCATGCACAGGCCGTGCATGGACGATCGCAACTACCTGCCTGGAATGACCGCCCAACAGTGGCCTCCCGTTTTCATTCAAACTTGAACACTTCGTGGGTTCAAGTTGGAACAACCCGAGGGCGACATTCAGGCCAAACACTGCAATGTACTTACACCCAACTCAATTAGGTAACAACGTGACGAAAGATGAACTGCGCGCGGAACTTGAGCGCCAGGAGCAACGTTACAAGGACGTTTACGGCGGGGAAGTCACCACCTACGCCGCCCAGCCTGAACCTGAACGCAAACCATGGCGCAAGCGAGCCAGCCTGCTCGACCAGGCATTTGCCCAGGAAATCCAAAAGATTGAACAGGAACTCAAGGCCGAAGAGCCATAAGCGCTTCGGATCGAGTCCAGGGCCCTGCCTGCAGCGATGCCATTTAGCCATCCTCCAGCCGACCTGAATCCCACCATCGCCTGTAAAATTTCATACAAATGTTTCAGGCATGACGATTTGGTGACAAAACCCTGTCCTTTCAGCCCTGCGCTTTATAAATCAAAGACTTGCCAAAGCCCCGAAAACCCTGGGATCGCCAGCTTTTGCCCCTGGCGATTCGATGAAGATTGATACCGATGAGCAGCTAGTGCATCGATTACCGAGGTTTTCTGGCATAATCGCGCCCCCTTACGACCGGGTCAGAAAACCTTCATGATCGATTTATTCAGCGGACTGGATGCTTGGGTTCTCGTGAGCCTGTTGCTCGCCCTGGCCTTTGTCCTCGCCTTCGAGTTCATCAATGGCTTTCATGACACCGCTAACGCGGTGGCCACAGTCATCTATACCAAAGCCATGCCGCCGCATCTGGCCGTGTTCTTCTCCGGGGTGTTCAACTTCCTCGGCGTGTTGCTCGGTGGTGTCGGTGTCGCCTACGCCATCGTGCACCTGCTGCCCGTGGAGTTGCTGATCAATGTGAACACCGGCCATGGCTTGGCGATGGTCTTCTCGTTGTTAGCCGCGGCGATTACCTGGAACCTGGGCACCTGGTACTTCGGTATCCCCGCCTCCAGCTCCCACACCCTGATCGGTTCGATCCTCGGTGTCGGCCTGGCCAATGCCCTGATCAACGACATCCCCCTGGCTGACGGTGTGAACTGGCAGAAGGCCGTCGATATCGGCGCGTCCCTGGTGTTCTCGCCGATGGCCGGCTTCCTGGTCGCAGCCCTGGTGCTGATCGGCCTGAAATGGTGGCGCCCGCTGTCGAAGATGCACAAGACCCCGGACCAGCGCCGCAAGCTCGACGACAAGAAGCACCCGCCGTTCTGGAACCGCCTGGTCCTGGTGATTTCGGCCATGGCCGTGAGTTTCGTGCACGGCTCCAACGATGGCCAGAAAGGCATCGGCCTGATCATGCTGGTGCTGATCGGTATCGTGCCGGCGCAGTTCGTACTCGACCTGGGCAGCACCACCTACCAGATCGAGCGTACTCGCGACGCCACGCTGCACCTTAACCAGTTCTACCAGCGCAACCACGAGACCCTGGGTGAGTTCCTGGCCCTGGGCAAAAGCGTGAAAGACGACCTGCCGGGCAAGTTCCGCTGCAACCCGCAGCAGACCGAACCCACCATCAATGCCTTGCTGGATACCTTGAAAGGCGTCTCCGATTACCATTCCCTGAGTGCCGATCACCGCATCGAAGTGCGCCGCTACCTGCTGTGCCTGGACGACACCGCGAAAAAAGTCGGCAAGTTGCCGGGCCTGGAAGCGCGTGAGAAGTCCGACCTCGACAAACTGCGCAAGGACCTCACCGCCACCACCGAGTACGCGCCGTTCTGGGTGATCCTCGCGGTCGCACTGGCCCTGGGCCTGGGCACCATGGTGGGCTGGAAGCGTGTGGTACTGACGATCGGCGAGAAGATCGGCAAGCAGGGCATGACCTATGCCCAGGGCATGTCGGCACAGATCACCACCGCCACCATGATTGGCTTCGCCAATATCTTCGCCCTGCCGGTCTCCACCACCCACGTCCTGTCTTCCGGCGTAGCGGGCACCATGGTCGCCAACAAGAGCGGCCTGCAAGGTGGCACGGTCAAGACCATCCTGATGGCTTGGGTGTTGACCCTGCCTGCGACCGTGGGCCTCTCGGCCGGCTTGTTCTGGCTGGCCTCCAAGGCACTGGGCAACTGATCGCCAGGCGCTGACAAAAAAGGTGCGGCCTCTGTGAGGACCGCACCTTTTTTTATGGACCAGAATTGAACACCCAAAAAAAAGGGCGACCGAAGTCGCCCAAAATGCCTTGCGTGCTCATGTAACCCGGAAAAACCTAAGGTTTTTTACGCTTGTTCGCGTCTTTCCAGATAAAAAATCCAAACCCTACAAAAAACAGCACCATGAGGCTTACAGTCAGCACTCCGGCGAATACCACATTATCGATAAACATGACCGGCCTCCTGCACTTGCCTTGTTGCGATAGGGCTAAGTTAATGGAGAAGGCGGATTGAAAAATTGACGGGGATCAATGTCGCCCGCGACGGGGCGTAAAGAAGGGCAGTAACTGACCTGCATCAATAGATGCAGGCCGTTTTAACGCTTTTTGGGTTTGTTCTTTGATTTTTTCTTGGCTTTGCCTAAAGGCATCGCCTGTTCGAACGCCTGGCGCACTTCATTCAGGCGCTTGTCATTCAGGTCATGCACGCGCTTGGCGCGCTCGGCGTTCAGGTCGATCAGCTTGTCGTCATCACTCATGGCTTGGCTTACGTCGTGGCGAGTAAGGCTCAATAATGCGGACTCCTGCGCCCGGCGGCAAATCAACCGGCGACAAAAGGCCGACCGACGCCCAAAATCGGCACTTTCCAACCACTCAAGGAGGCCCATCCAGGTGGCACTGCATAAGGATCTTCCGCCGCTGCTGGCCCTGCGCGCCTTTGAAGCCGTGGCCCGGCACTTGAGCTTTATCAAGGCCGCGCAGGAGTTGTCGGTAACCCAGAGTGCCCTGAGCCATCAGGTACAAAAACTCGAACAGCACCTGGGTAAATCGCTGTTTATCCGACGCACCCGCGCGATCGATCTGACTGCAGACGGCCAGCAGTACTACGCCGAAATCCGTCCCGCCCTGGACGCCATTGCCGTCGCGACCCGCGCCCAACGGGTGGTGCCCGGCGCCACGATGTTACGTGTCGGCCTGCTGGCGTCGTTCGCCACCCTGTGGTTGGCGCCGCGCCTGGCCGGTTTTCTCAATCGCTATCCGCATATCCAGGTGGAATTGCTGCCGGCGATTCAACTGGCGAACGTCGCGGCGGCCGAAGTCGACCTGGCCATTCGCTACGGCAAGGGCGACTGGCCCGACGTACAGGCCACACGACTGATGCCGGAGGTGATCTCTCCGGTGTGCAGCCCGGCATTCAAGGCCAGCCAAGTGCACAACGGTGCGCTGTTGATGGCCACTTCGCACCGGCCTTTTGAGTGGACGGACTGGTCTGGGCATTATCAAGTCGACCTCAAGCACCATCCGCGCGTCATGCTGCACGACTACAACATCGTGGTCGAAGCTGCGGTGGCCGGCCAGGGCATTGCCATGGGCCGTCATCGCTTGATCCAACGCAGGCTGGATGATGGCAGCCTGGTAGAAGCCTTCGATTGGCCGCCCTATCACAGTGAAATAGGCTACTGGTTGATTGCAGCGCAAGGCCCTGCCAGCGACGCCGCGCGGTGTTTCAGCGAGTGGTTGAAGGACATCTGCCGCGACACGTGAGTTATTTCGATACGTCGGATGAGATCTATCCGTTTGTCGACACTCCCCCCTGCCCCACATGCTGAAACCTCCTGACCCAAGAGGATTCACCATGAGCGACTCCCTCCGCCACCGCGTGCAAGCCCTCGGCCTGACGCTGCCATCACCCAGCCAACCGATTGCCAACTACATCAACCATGTGGTCAGCCAGAACCAGTTGTTTATCTCTGGGCAAATCCCGCTGATAGACGGCAAGCCTGCCTACGTGGGCCGCCTGGGCGAATCCCTCAGCGAGGAAGAAGGTATCCAGGCAGCGGAACTGGCTGCACTGGGCTTACTCGCGCAATTGAGCGATGCCCTGGGCGATGACCTGTCGCGCCTGGTGCGCATCCTGCGCCTGGGAGTGTTTATCGCCAGCAGCAGCGACTTCCAGCACCAGGGCGCCGTGGCCAATGGTGCGTCCAACCTGCTGGTGAATGCCCTCGGCGAAAAAGGCCGGCATGTGCGCACGGCAGTGGGCGTTTCAAGTCTGCCGGCCGGCGTGGCGGTGGAGGTTGACGGGATTTTCGAGTTGCAGCCGTGAGCCCGCTGCACGTGCAACATCTGCGCGAGGGCACTCCCGGCTGCCAATCGGGCATCGTGCACTTCAACTCTGCCGGTGCCTCCTTGCCGAGCCAGGCGACCCTTGACGCCATCATTGACCAACTACAACGCGAAGCCCGCGACGGCCCGATGGAAGCCGGCGAGCATGGCGCGTTGCTGGTAGAAAAAGCCCGCCGCGCGGCCGCGCAGTTGCTCAACGCGCCCACCCCATCGATTGCCTTTGCCAGCAGCGGCTCGACCGCCTGGAGCATGGCGTTCCAGGCCTTGGGCCCGTGGCAGCCGGGCGACCGCATTCTGGTAGGGCGCCACGAATGGGGCGGCAACCTGGCGAGCATGCAGTTGGCGGTGCAAGCCGGCGCGCGGGTGGACGTCATCCCCTGCGATGCCACCGGCGCGGTGTGCCCCGTGGCGTTGGAAGCAATGATCGATTCAAGCGTAAAACTCATCGACCTCACCTGGCTCCCCGCCAACGGCGGCCTGATCAACCCCGCCCAGGCCATCGGCGAAGTGGCCAGGCGTCATGCCATTGCCTACTTTATCGATGCCGGCCAAGCCGTCGGCCAGGTGCCGGTGGACGTGCAGGCGTTGCAGTGCGATGTGCTCAAGGCGGCCGGGCGCAAGCACCTGCGCGGGCCACGGGGGACGGCGCTGCTGTATGTGCGACCGGATTTCCTCCCACACTTGAACCCCGCCCAGCGCGACGTGTTTTCCGCCCCCTGGAGCGCCGACGGTTTCGACCTGCGCAACGACGCCCGACGCTTTGAAACCAGTGAGGCGTCCTTTGCCCTGTTGGCGGGCCTGGGCAATGCGCTGCAGGAGATGAATCAATTGGGGATCGAGCGTGTATGGGAACGCATCACGCACACCAGCAGGCGAATCCGCGAAGCATTGCGTGGGATTCCCGGCGTGTCGCTGCATGACCTGGGCACGCTTCAATCAGGCCTGATCGCCTTCAACCTCGCCGGCTGGGACGCCTTCGAACTCAAGCGACAATTGGGATTGAAACGGATCAATATCGGCGCCAACGGTGTGGCCTACACCCCGTTGGATATGCAGGCCCGTGGCCTGACCAGCATTGCGCGGATCTCCGTCAGCCCCTTCAACAACGAGCGTGACATCGAATTGCTGATCGCGGCTCTGGAGGAACTGCGCGGTTAAACCTCGACGTCCACCCACAAACCCTGGCGCGGCGCGTCTTCGATCAGCGGCACGACCGGTACGGTGTTGTCGGCATTGAGCAGGTCGCCCGGGATCGCCAAGTGCTGATCCGGGTCTTCATCGGCTTCGCGCCGGCGTTTCTGCTGTTCCTGCTGGCGGCGTTGCTCTTCACGCAACAACAGGGTCGACTGCTCGGCATCGCCCTTTTTCAGGTCGATGGTGCTTTCGTTGGAGCCCGCTTGCACAGGAACCACGGGCGGAATATCGGGTTTCTGACGGACCGGGTCGAGTTGCGACGTAACCGGTACGACGCTGACGGGCAGCATAGGTGGAAGCATGATAGTTGTTCTCCTGTCAGCAGGCTGTCGGCGGGCCGCGCGACGACTTGAGCGCAGGTTCGCCAACCTGTGACCCAGTCGACACTCACAAGTGCCCGCCACCCGTCGATTGCGTGCTCACCCGGCCAACCAAACGGCGTAGTTTTTGTCAGAGTCCTTGGGCGTGGGGCCTTGTTCCGTTAACATAGTCGGCTTTTTCACGGCGGGAGTCAGGCAGCATGGCGCAGCAGTATCAACCGGGGCAACGCTGGATTAGTGACAGCGAAGCAGAGCTGGGGTTAGGCACCGTTCTGGCACAGGACGGCCGCTTGTTGACCGTGCTCTATCCGGCCACTGGCGACACCCGCCAGTATGCGCTACGGAATGCGCCCCTCACCCGTGTGAGGTTCTCGCCGGGTGACTCCATCACCCATTTCGAAGGCTGGAAAATGACCGTGCAGGAAGTCGACGACGTCGACGGCCTGCTGGTCTACCACGGCCTCAATGGGCAGAACGAGCAGGTCACCCTGCCGGAAACCCAGCTCTCCAACTTTATCCAGTTCCGCCTGGCCAGCGACCGTCTGTTCGCCGGGCAGATCGACCCGCTGGCCTGGTTCTCGCTGCGCTATCACACCCTTGAACACACCAGCCGCCAATTGCAATCCTCGCTGTGGGGCCTGGGTGGCGTGCGTGCGCAACCTATTGCCCACCAATTGCATATCGCCCGTGAAGTCGCTGACCGTATCGCACCACGGGTCTTGCTGGCGGACGAAGTGGGCCTGGGCAAGACCATCGAAGCCGGCCTGGTGATCCATCGCCAACTGCTGTCGGGCCGCGCCAGCCGAGTCCTGATCCTGGTACCGGAAAACCTGCAGCACCAGTGGCTGGTGGAAATGCGCCGCCGCTTCAACCTGCAAGTGGCGCTGTTCGATGAAGAACGCTTTATCGAAAGCGATGCCGCCAACCCGTTCGAAGACACCCAACTGGCCCTGGTCGCGCTGGAGTGGCTGGTGGACGATGAGAAGGCCCAGGACGCACTGTTCGCCGCCGGCTGGGACCTGATGGTGGTCGACGAAGCCCACCACCTGGTCTGGCATGAAGACAAAGCCAGCCCGGAATACGCGCTGGTCGAGCAGCTTGCCGAAGTGATTCCCGGCGTGCTGCTGCTCACCGCCACTCCGGAACAGCTGGGCCAGGACAGCCACTTCGCGCGCCTGCGCCTGTTGGACCCGAACCGTTTCCACGACCTGCACGCCTTCCGTGCCGAAAGCGAGAACTATCGCCCGGTGGCCGAAGCCGTGCAGGAGCTGCTCGACAAGGGCCGCCTGTCGCCTGCCGCGCACAAGACCATCCAGGGTTTCCTCGGCAACGAAGGCGAAGCGCTGCTGACCGCCGTCAACGATGGCGACGCCGAAGCCAGTGCGCGCCTGGTGCGTGAACTGCTCGACCGCCACGGCACCGGCCGCGTGCTGTTCCGTAACACCCGTGCCGCCGTGCAGGGCTTCCCGGAGCGTAAGCTGCACGCCTACCCGCTGCCGAACCCGGACGAATACCTCGAGTTGCCCCTGGGCGAACACGCCGAGCTGTACCCGGAAGTCAGCTTCCAGTCGCAACCGGACATCGACGAAGAAAACCGCTGGTGGCGCTTCGACCCGCGCGTCGAATGGCTGATCGACCAGTTGAAAATGCTCAAGCGCACCAAGGTCCTGGTGATCTGCGCCCACGCCGAAACCGCGATGGACCTGGAAGACGCCCTGCGCGTGCGCTCCGGTATCCCGGCCACGGTATTCCACGAGGGCATGAACATCCTCGAGCGTGACCGCGCCGCCGCTTACTTCGCCGATGAGGAATTCGGCGCCCAGGTACTGATCTGCTCGGAAATCGGCAGTGAAGGTCGCAACTTCCAGTTCTCCCACCACCTGGTGCTGTTCGACCTGCCATCCCACCCCGACCTGCTGGAACAGCGGATCGGCCGTCTGGACCGGATCGGCCAGAAACATGTGATCGAACTGCACGTGCCCTACCTGGAAACCAGCCCGCAACAGCGCCTGTTCCAGTGGTACCACGAAGCCTTGAACGCGTTCCTCAACACCTGCCCGACCGGCAACGCCTTGCAGCATCAGTTCGGCCCGCGCCTGCTGCCGCTGCTGGAAAACGCCGACGACAGCGAGTGGCAAGCCCTGATCGACGAGGCCCGTGCCGAGCGCGAGCGCCTGGAGCAGGAACTGCACACCGGCCGCGACCGCCTGCTGGAGCTCAACTCCGGTGGCGCCGGTGAAGGTGATGCGCTGGTGGAGGACATCCTCGAGCAAGACGACCAGTTCGCCCTGCCGATCTACATGGAAACCCTGTTCGACGCCTTTGGCATCGACAGCGAAGACCATTCGGAAAACGCGCTGATCCTCAAGCCCAGCGAGAAGATGCTCGACGCCAGCTTCCCCCTGGGCGACGACGAAGGCGTGACCATCACCTACGACCGTAACCAGGCGCTGTCCCGTGAAGACATGCAGTTCATCACCTGGGAACACCCAATGGTGCAGGGCGGCATGGACCTGGTGCTGTCCGGCTCCATGGGCAACACCGCCGTGGCGCTGATCAAGAACAAGGCGCTCAAGCCGGGCACCGTGTTGCTGGAGCTGCTCTATGTCAGCGAAGTGGTCGCGCCCCGCGCGCTGCAACTGGGCCGTTACCTGCCTCCGGCGGCACTGCGCTGCCTGCTGGACACCAATGGCAACGACCTGTCCGGCCGCGTCTCGTTCGAAACCTTGAACGACCAGCTGGAAAGCGTGCCTCGGGCCAGCGCCAACAAGTTCGTGCAGGCCCAGCGCGATCAACTCACACCGCGGATCAATGCCGGTGAAGAGAAGATCACGCCGCGTCACGCCGAACGTGTGGCCGAAGCCAAGCGTCGCCTGGCGGCAGACACCGACGAAGAACTGGCGCGCCTGACCGCGTTGCAAGCGGTCAACCCGACCGTTCGCGACAGCGAGCTGGTCGCCCTGCGCAACCAACGTGAGCAAGGCCTGGCCATGCTCGACAAGGCGGCGCTGCGACTGGAGGCGATTCGGGTGTTGGTAGCGGGTTGATTACCGCCCTGCCCTGTTGAATAGAGGCCCGCGCACTGCGGGCCTTTTTTATTCACTTGAGAACAGTGTTGGCATTGCGGGCCTTATCGGGGCAAGCCCCCTCCCACATTGATCGGTGACCGACATGACAACGCGGTCTACTGTGGGAGGGGGCTCACCCCGATGGCGTCACCGCAGAATCAAGCCATCGCAGCCGCAGCCGGCACCTCAACCCCCTTCAACCCCTCCTTCATCCGCTTGGCATCACGCACAAAACTGCGTGACGCCTGGAACAGGAACAGCATGGTCAAGAACAACGCCACCGGAATCAGGTACATGGCGTCATGCAAGCCCACCGCCTTGTAAGCCTCGGTCATCTGTTCGGCCCCCGCCGCATACATCGCCGCATGGGCAAAGTGATCGGACAACCCGCCCACCACAATCGGCCCCATGCCTCCGCCCAGCAAGTACAAGCCGGCAAAGAACAGCGCCATCGCCGTGGCCCGCAGGCGCGGCTCGACCACGTCCTGGATCGCGGTGTACACACAGGTGTAGAAGTTATACGCAAACAACCAGCCCACACTGAACAGCACCACAAACACGCCGATCTCGATGCGCCCGGCATGCAGGGCCCAGGCGGTGGTGACGGTGGAGATGATCAGGCTGCACGCCGCAAACAGCAGTCGGCCATTGGCAACGCGTTGATGGATCTTGTCGGCAATCCAGCCCCCCAAGGTCAGGCCCACCAGGCCGGTCAACCCGACGATGACGCCGGTGGCGACCGCCGCGTCCTGCAGTGGCATGAGGAAATAGCGCTGCAGCATCGGCACCAGGAACGAGTTGCACGCATAGGTGGCGAAGTTGAAGCACAACCCGGCCAGCACCAGCCACAGGAAGGTCGGCACGGCCAGCACGCGGCGAATCGGGCGATCGACGCGCTCCTGGGAGACTTGTACGGCTTCGGCGGCGCCGCGCTTGGGTTCCTTGATATAGAACATGAACACCGCAAGGATCAGCCCCGGCACGGCGGCGATGAAGAACGGCGCGCGCCAGCTGTCGAAGGCCTTGACCATCCAGCCGATGGTGAAGAACGCCAGCAACAGGCCCAAAGGCAGGCCCAGCATGAAAATCCCCATGGCCCGGGCGCGACGGTGCGCCGGGAACAGGTCGCCAATCAGCGAGTTGGCAGCCGGCGCATAGCTGGCTTCACCGATACCGATGCCCATGCGCACCAGCAAAAACGTCCAGAAACTGCCAACCAGGCCGTTGACCGCTGTCAGCCCGCTCCACGCGAACAGGCCCCAGCCCATCAGTTTGCTGCGCGAGCCGGTATCGGCCAGACGCCCCAGCGGCAGGCCGGCAATGGCATAAACGATGGTGAAGGCGGTGCCGATGATGCCGAGCTGGAAGTCGCTCAGGTGCCATTCCATACGGATCGGTTCGATGATGATCGCCGGAATGGTGCGGTCGAAGAAGTTGAACAGGTTGGCGAGGAACAGCAGGAACAGAATGCGCCAGGCATTCGCCGCTTGGGTCGAGTTCTGCATGGGTCCGTCTCTTTTATTGTTATGAGAGCTGCGATGCCCGATGCATCCCGCCCGGTACCTGCAACATAGTCAGGCGAGCCGTGGTTGTCTGTAATGATTCGTAAAGCTGATAGGGCATGATTTCACCCGACAACACGGGACTTTGCCGACAAAAATATAAGTGCCTGCCCCCCTTCCCAACGGCCATGACCCGATTAGAATGGCGAGCCTTCCAGTAGTCCCCCACTCTACTTTTCTTATCGATGACGCCCATGTCCGAAGCCAGTCCGTGTCTGAGTTGCGGTGCCTGCTGTTCACACTTTCGTGTGTCTTTCTTCTGGGGTGAGTGCGCCTCCTCGGGGGGGACGGTGCCTGATGACCTGGTGGTGCAGATCAACCCGACCCGCGTGGCAATGATCGGCACCGACCAGAAGCCCGCGCGCTGCTGCAGCCTTGAAGGCGAAGTCGGCAAAGGTACGAGCTGCTCGATTTATGAGCAACGCTCAAGCCCCTGCCGGGAATTCGAAGCTTCATGGAGCCAGGGCGAGCAGAATGTCGATTGCGACGCGGCCCGTGCTGCGTTCGGCCTGCCGCCGTTACAAGCCCCGTTCGAGTTGGAGTTGCCCATCAGCGCTTAGCACTAATTGCTATGCACGGCATGCCAAAATCATTCAGAGCAAAGTGCCATTATCGCTGGAAAATCCCGCGAGGCTTCTATACTCGACCTCATAGGTCATCGCCGTAGGCTGTGACGTGACGCTATGACGGGACATGCTATGGAATGGCTAGGTCTGCACTTTTTTACCGACCTCCCAGCGAACGGGCACTTATTACTCAATTGCAGTCATAACCCTTTTCTGGTGCTGCTGGCCTATCTGGTCGCCTGTGCGGCGGGGTTCGGCACCCTGGACATGGCCGAACGGGTTGGCCATGTCGAAGACCCTACCGCTCGCCGCCATTGGCGTTGGCTGGGTGCCGGTTGCCTGGCAGGGGGTATCTGGTCCACTCATTTCATCAGCATGCTGGCCTTCCAGGCCCCCATCGCGATTCACTACGACCTGCTCATGACGTTCGCCTCGCTGGTCATCGCCCTGATCGCCTCGTTGTTCGCCATGCAAACCCTCGGTCACACCAGACTGCGGTTTAACCAATACCTGCTGGCATCGCTGTGGATGGGCATCGGCATCGCCCTGATGCATTACGTCGGCATGTCGGCCATGCGTTCCCAGGCCCAGGCGTATTTCGAGTCGGGCCTGCTGCTCGCCTCGGTCGGCATCGCCATTGGCGCCAGCCTGGCCGCTCTGTTGTTGTCGAGCTACCTGCGCACCGGTGCCGGCGTCTTCCATCAACTGCTCAAATACGCCGCCAGCCTGATGTTGGGCGCAGGCATTATCAGCATGCACTTTACCGGCATGGCCGCCATGCAACTGATCGTCCCCACCGGCGCCGATCTCTCGTTACCACTGAACAATAACCCTATCCAACTGGGCCTGTCGGTCGCCGTGATCACCCTGCTGGTGATCGGCAGCAGCATCAGCGCCGCGCTGGCGGACAAGAAGCTGCAGCACAAGGAGCGCGACCTGCGTCGGGTCAACGCGCTGCTCAGCGAACTGGACCAGGCCCGCGCCTCCCTGCAACAGGTGGCGCATTACGATGCGCTGACCGGCCTGCTTAATCGGCGCGGCTTCAATCAGATTTTTGCGGAAAAAATCGCCGAAAAAACGGCTTCAAACGGCATGATGGCGGTTATTTTCCTCGATATCGATCACTTCAAACGCATCAACGACAGCCTCGGCCATGACGCTGGGGATCAATTGCTCAGCGTGCTCGCCAGCCATATCAAAGGCTCCGTGCGCAGCCATGCGGACGTGGTCGCACGGTTTGGCGGCGATGAGTTCTGCATCCTGATCAGCGTTCACCACCGCGACGAAGCGCGACACCTGGCCCAGCGCATCATGCAGAAGATGAAGGACCCGGTCGAACTCGCCGGCCGCCGTATGGTGATGACCACCAGCATCGGCATCAGCCTGTTTCCGGAGGATGGCCTGACCTGCGAAGAGCTGCTCAAAAATGCCGACCTGGCGCTGTACCAGTCCAAGGACATGGGACGCAATGGCCTGAACTTCTTCAGCTCCAACCTGAAGACCCGTGCCTTCCTCGAACTGCAATTGGAAGAAGAGCTACGCAGCGCCCTGCGCGCCCAGAACCAGTTGGTACTGTTCTACCAACCGATCTTTGACATGAAGCTGGGCAAAGTGACACGCCTGGAGGCCCTGGTGCGCTGGCAGCATCCGCAACAGGGGCTACTGACCCCAGACCGGTTTATCGGAATTGCCGAAAGCAACGGGCTGATCGCCGAACTCGACCACTGGGTCTTGCGCCAGGCCTGTCATGACTTGAGCCTGCTCTCCGACCGAGGCTATACCGAACTGACCATGACAGTGAATTGCTCGGCCCTGAACCTGGCCCGCGATGAGCTGGCGGATGAGATCGAAGATGCGCTGCGCTTCAGCGGGATCGGCGCCAACCGCCTGGAGCTGGAAGTGACCGAAAATGCCTTGATGGGCAATATCAGCAGCACCCTGGCCCTGCTGCGGCAAATCCGCGCGCTGGGCGTGTCGCTGGCCATCGACGACTTTGGCACCGGCTACTCCTCACTCGCCTACCTCAAACGCCTGCCGCTCAACACCCTGAAGATCGACCGCTCGTTTATCCAGGACATTCCCAAGTCGACCGCCGACATCGAGATCGTCCAGGCGATTATCGGCATGGCTCACACCCTGCACCTGCAAGTGGTGACCGAAGGCGTGGAAACCCAGGCCCAATTCGATCTGCTGCTCAACCATGGCTGTGATTTCGTCCAGGGCTACCTGTTGAGCCCGGCGGTGCCCGCCAGTGAAATAATGGGTGCAATGCAGGGCATCGACAGACGCAACCCGCTCAACTCATCCAACGTGGCGGGAACCAAGGACACGCCCCTGAAAAAAGAGCTCTCCTTGAGCCGCTCCGTACCCCACTCCATCGTCAGACCCATTCGCTGAGGTCCAATCTTTGGCATTTCGCCATCATTTACCTAAAGATCGCCGACAAACGGCCGATCCATCAGAGTCCGGCCAGGTTTTTCCTGAGCACACAGGGTCAGCCTGAGCGTTCCGGACAAGGACGCACTGTAAAGTCGCGAACTCCCATTCCGTGATGGCCATTTGATACTTTTCAGCCATCCTCCCAGGCACATGGCGCACAATGACTTCTAAAAATAACCCAGCCACCGTGGTATCCGATGTGTTGCTCCCAGCTCCTGCGGACAAGCCCTCAGGTTCAAAGTCATTGAGCACCGCCCGCCCGCTGGCCACCCAGCAATACCTGTACTTCACCGAAACCAATACCGACCGCATCCTCGATAACCTCGACGGCCTGCGCGACATGGTGTTCCCGCGCCCGCCTCACCTGGAAGGCGACAGCGAGCAGCACAGCGAGCAGGAATTCCCCTCGGTCTGCCTGATCGGCCTGGGCCGCTGCGGTTCGAACATCGCGCTGGACGTGGCGGAGCTGGTGTACAACGCGCGCAAGTTCTACCTCAACGAATTCAGCACCGAAGACAAATCCTTGGATAAGGGCTACAGCCCGGCCCAGTGGATTCGCAACAACCTGCGCCTGGGCGGCGGCAAGGCCAGCAAGCCGGTGTTCCTGGTGGAACCGCTGGTGATGCTCGGCGACCTGGACAAGGACATCGCCGGGCGTATCCGTTTCTCGCGCAAGGGCGAAAAAAGCGGCTTCCTGCGCGACTACAGCAAGATGAAAATCATGGACCTCTCCGAAGTCCATGCCGGTGGCGCCGGTAACGCGCCGATCCTCGGCCAGTACCTGGCCAAGATCATCCTGAACAAAGACACCCAGCGCTTTTCCAGCCCCGACTGGAAGATGATCCACTCGTACCTGATCGACTCCTGCGGCATCAAGGCCAACCAGTCGCGCCTGTACTTCTCGATCTTCAGCGCCGGCGGCGGTACCGGTTCGGGCATGGCCTCGGAATTCGGCCTGGCGCAGCAGCATTCGTACATGAACAAGACGTTCGACACCAAGCCCGCCGACGAGCACGACAGCAAAAGCGGCCACGCCTTCGTGTTCGAACCGATCTTCACCAGCGGTATTTGCGTGCTGCCGAACATCTCCGACCACCGCAGCGAAATGTCCGAGGCGCTGCACATCAACGCCGGACGCTTGCTGTGCAAGTACCTGTCGGAAGAATGGGACTTCTCATACAACTTCGACAATGAAGACAGCAGCGAAGCCAGCGTAAAGGGGCGTATCCGGCCGTGGAACGCGATGATGCTGATCTCCAACGACATCATGCGCTACGCCGAAGAGAGCGATGACGGCAATATCCAGAACATTGACGTCAATGCCATGGAAAAACACGCCAACCAGTACATCTCCCAGCAGATCTTCAACATCCTCACCGCCCAGGCCGTGACCACCGACTACGACCAGAACTACTTCCGTCGCGCCGGCATCGACATCGGCGAAACCATCCGCCTGGACGCCAATGACCTGTTCATGAGCCTGGCCGGGCCGGTGGCGATTGCCTACGCCGAATCCGTAGTACCGGAAACCCCGGCGCCGTCCAATGACAAGTTCAAAGTCTTCGAGAAAGAGCCCCAGCGCCTGAACATCGACGACCTGTTCTTCCGCTCCATCGACCTGCCGCATTTCAACAAGGTCACCCAGGCCATCGAAGGCATCAGCCTGTTGCCGATCGAGTCCAAGCGCTACAAGGCGTCCCTGGAGCAATACAAGAACTCCGGCTACGATGCGGCGGCGCTGCATGACCTGCACTTTTTCAAGAACTGCTCGTCGGTGGTGTCGATCGTCTCGCTGCCCAAGGACTACAAGCTGTCCTACATGGACCTGAACCGGCTCAAGACGCACCTCAACAGCCTGTTCCCCAACACCACCCTCAAGCGCTATGCCCTGGTAATCGGCGCGTCCGCCAACCTGTCGCTGACCACCCTGATCGCCAAGAGCCCGTGCCTGTCGGATGACTTCCTGACGCTGATCGTGGCCTTTATCAAGCGTTGCTTTGCACGCAACCCGTACCGCTTCGACGACACCCTGGACAACTCGATCCTGGATTTCATCATCCACGAGGACTTCGACGAAGACCGCATCGACGAGTTGCTCAACGAGTTTGAAAACCCGGCGAAGATCCTCGATACCAACTGGTACGCGATCAAGCCGATGTATGAGAAGAAGTACCGCGAGTTGATCAACGACAAAGAGAAGTTCGTGTCGATCAATGACATTCGCCTGTCACGGGATTGCGTGAAGAAGGCGATCAAGTACCTGCGCGAGATTTATCGTCACAGGATCGGCAAGACCAAGGTTATCTCGTTGAACAACCATACCGGCAAGACCGGCTGACTTGAGGGGATGCCATCGCGGGCAGGCCCGCGATGGCGCTTTCAGTAACGACCAGATTCCACCTCATTGGCACACCCGGAAACAATTCCCCAGGCTTTCGGCGCGGCCTGAAACTGTTCCCGTGACGTGCACGTCACCCTTGGCTGTGACCTTTCTCCACGGCAAGATGCCATCACGCCGACAGCGGTTACTCCACTACACACTTCTTCGTGCGAAAAACACGCACCTTTTTAGTGCGAGCTTTTCTTACCCTGCCCTTTCCTGGATCAGAATCCACGGGGAAACCACCACCGCCCATAAGCTCGGATCGCGCTCCACCAGGTCCAATGCCCGCGGTGCAGACACTTCGCCAAGGCTGCCCGCAGCCAGCCAGGCAGCGACTTTGTCGCGATTGTCCTCGGCCATTCCCTCGGCGGCTTCGATCAAATCCAGGCTTGGGTCGACCCACAATAGGGCACCTTTGGCAAAGAACGGTTCAAGCTCTTTCCAGGAGATTTCGGCGGTTTCACCGAGCAGCTTGGCATAGAGGGTGCTAGGTTCTTGCGTCATGGGAGTTCACCTGAAGAAAAAATCGGCGCAATCATAACGTCACGCTTCAGGCAGAAAAACCCAGTTGCAAATGCGTTATCGATTGAAAGTGTCAGGAAAGCCAAGGAATGCGCGAGAGTCAGGCATTACCCCCGCCGCAATTCTGTCTTTTTCTTTCATTTAAGCGACACCCCCGGGGTTTGCCCCCGGCAGCCAGCTTTTCAAGCGATCAACCGGCGCTCTACACTGTACCGGTACAGTTGCCAGGGCACTGCCGGGGGGATATCCGAGATATCCGATCCGGTTCTGCAGCTCACAAGGCCGCTAGAACTATAAAAAATACAACAGTAAGAGTGGAGCACTATGAATAAGGCTACTAAGCAGATTTCCAAACTGTTTGCCGCTATGGTCCTGGCTGGGGTTGCCGGCCATTCGTTCGCAGCCGACACCATCAAGATCGGCATCGCCGGTCCAAAGACTGGTCCTGTAACGCAATACGGCGACATGCAATTCATGGGTGCCAAGCAGGCCATCGCCGACATCAACGCCAAGGGCGGCGTCGACGGCAAGATGCTCGAAGCCAAGGAATACGACGACGCCTGCGATCCTAAACAAGCCGTGGCCGTGGCCAACAAAGTGGTCAACGACGGCGTCAAGTTCGTGGTCGGTCACCTCTGCTCCAGCTCCACTCAGCCTGCGTCCGACATCTATGAAGACGAAGGCGTGATCATGATTACCCCGGCAGCCACCAGCCCGGAAATCACCGCCCGTGGCTACAAGCTGATCTTCCGCACCATCGGCCTGGACAGCGCCCAAGGCCCGGCGGCCGGCAACTACATCGCCGACCACGTGAAGCCGAAAATCGTTGCCGTCCTGCACGACAAGCAGCAATACGGTGAAGGTATCGCCACCGCCGTCAAACAGACCCTTGAGAAGAAAGGCACCAAGGTTGCCGTCTTCGAAGGCCTGAACGCCGGCGACAAAGACTTCTCCTCGATCATCCAGAAGCTCAAGCAAGCCAACGTCGATTTCGTCTACTACGGCGGCTACCACCCGGAGCTGGGCCTGATCCTGCGCCAAGCCAAGGAAAAAGGCCTGAACGCCAAGTTCATGGGTCCGGAAGGTGTCGGCAACGACTCCATCTCGCAAATCGCCCAGGGCGCCTCCGAAGGCCTGCTGGTGACCTTGCCTAAATCCTTCGATACCGACCCGGCCAACAAAGCCATCGTTGAAGAGTTCGCCAAGAACAAGCAGGACCCAACCGGTCCGTTCGTGTTCCCGGCCTACTCGGCCATTGAAGTCATCGCCGGCGGCATCAAGGCCGCCAAGAGCGAAGACACCGCAAAAGTGGCCGAAGCCATCCACGCGGGCACCTTCAAGACCCCTACCGGCGAGCTGAGCTTCGACGCCAAGGGCGACCTGAAGGACTTCAAGTTCGTGGTCTACGAATGGCACTTCGGCAAACCAAAAACCGAAGTTTCCCCTCAGTAAGCCAGGCGTTACTGGTCCAACAAGCCCACTGTGAGAGCAGTGGGCTTTGTTTTACGAGGTTTATGGGCCTGTCACCCGCGATCCGGGCGCTGGCTCACCTGAAAATCTTAAAACCGTCACCAGCGGTTCGCTGGCAAACGCTTTGTGCAAATGTGCTCACAGAACACAGCACGGGGCCGGAACATGACTCCACCAGTGAAATGCGTATCGGGTTTTTAGGAGCGCTGTAATGCCTGAGATCTATCATTTTTTCCAACAGCTGGTTAATGGGCTGACCATTGGCAGCACCTATGCCTTGATAGCCATTGGCTACACAATGGTTTACGGCATCATTGGAATGATCAACTTCGCCCATGGCGAGGTATACATGATTGGTTCCTACGTGGCCTTCATTGCCCTTGCCGGGCTGGCCATGATGGGTATCCACTCCCTGCCGCTGTTGATGACCGCCGCGTTCCTGGCGTCGATCGTCGTAACCAGTGCCTATGGCTACAGTATCGAGCGCGTTGCCTACCGTCCCTTGCGTGGCAGCAACCGTTTGATCCCGCTGATTTCCGCCATCGGCATGTCGATTTTCCTGCAGAACACCGTATTGCTGTCCCAGGACTCCAAGGATAAATCCATCCCCAACCTGATCCCGGGGAGCTTCTCCTTCGGTCCGGGCGGTGCGGAAGAAGTGTTGATTTCCTACATGCAGATCCTGGTCTTCGTCGTCACCCTGGTGGCCATGCTGGGCCTGACCCTGTTCATCTCCCGCTCCCGTCTGGGGCGCGCCTGCCGGGCCTGCGCCGAAGACATCAAGATGGCCAACCTGTTGGGCATCAATACCAACAACATCATCGCCCTGACCTTCGTGATCGGTGCCGCACTGGCAGCCGTCGCGGCCGTACTGCTGAGCATGCAGTACGGCGTGATCAACCCCAACGCCGGTTTCCTGGTAGGCCTCAAGGCGTTTACCGCAGCGGTATTGGGCGGCATCGGCAGTATCCCGGGCGCGATGCTAGGCGGCCTGGTGCTGGGGGTGGCCGAGGCGTTTGGTGCCGATATTTTCGGCGACCAATACAAGGACGTCGTCGCGTTCGGCCTGTTGGTCCTGGTGCTGTTGTTCCGTCCGACCGGCATCCTGGGCCGTCCGGAGGTTGAGAAAGTATGAGCAGATATCTTAAATCGGCGTTTTTCAGCGCCTTGCTGGTGTGGGCGGTGGCCTTCCCGGTACTCGGCCTCAAGCTGAGCATTGTCGGCATCAACCTGGAGGTGCATGGCACCGGCCCCGTGACGCTGACCATCATCGCCCTGTGTTCGGTGCTGATGTTCCTGCGCGTGCTGTTCACCCAGCAGGTCGGCGCACTGTTCAAGCGCAACCGTGGCCCGCTGGTCTCGCCCAAGGTCAGCCAATTCCTGACCCTGCCACGCACGCAGCGCTACATCATCATCGGCCTGATCGTGGCCGCGTTGATCTGGCCGTTCTTCGGCTCGCGCGGTGCGGTCGACATTGCCACCCTGATCCTGATCTACGTGTTGCTGGGCCTGGGCCTGAACATCGTAGTGGGCCTGGCCGGCCTGCTCGACCTGGGTTATGTGGGCTTCTACGCCGTGGGTGCCTACACCTACGCGCTGCTGTCGCACTACCTGGGCTGGAGCTTCTGGATCTGCCTGCCGCTGGCCGGCATGGCGGCGGCCACGTTCGGCTTCCTGCTGGGCTTCCCGGTATTGCGCCTGCGTGGTGACTACCTGGCCATCGTGACCCTGGGCTTCGGGGAAATCATCCGTCTGTTCCTGCGTAACCTGACCGACATCACCGGTGGCCCCAACGGCATCAGCAGCATCCCCAAGCCGACGTTCTTCGGGCTGTCGTTCGACCGCACCGCTGCCGAAGGCATGCAGACGTTCCACGAGTACTTCGGGATCGACTACAACCCGGTGAGCAAAGTGGTGTTCCTGTACCTGGTGGCGCTGTTGCTGGCGCTGGCGGCACTGTTCGTGATCAACCGCTTGCTGCGCATGCCGATCGGCCGTGCCTGGGAAGCGTTGCGCGAAGATGAAATCGCCTGCCGTGCCCTGGGCCTGAACCCGACCATCATCAAGCTCTCTGCCTTCACCCTGGGTGCCGCGTTCGCCGGTTTTGCCGGCAGCTTCTTCGCCGCTCGCCAAGGCCTGGTGACCCCGGAGTCGTTCACCTTCATCGAGTCGGCGATCATCCTCGCCATCGTGGTGTTGGGTGGCATGGGCTCGCAGCTGGGCGTGATCCTGGCGGCGATCGTGATGATCCTGCTGCCGGAAATGATGCGTGAGTTCAGCGAATACCGCATGTTGATGTTCGGCGCCATGATGGTGCTGATGATGATCTGGCGACCTCAAGGCCTGCTGCCCATGCAACGTCCACACATGGAGCTGCGCAAATGAGCCGCGAGATCCTGAAAGTCGAAAACTTGAGCATGCGCTTCGGCGGCTTGCTGGCGGTCAACGGCGTCGCCCTGACCGTGAAAGAGAAACAGGTGGTTGCGCTGATCGGCCCCAACGGCGCCGGCAAGACCACGGTGTTCAACTGCCTCACCGGTTTCTACAAGCCGAGTGGCGGCAGCATCCTGCTGGACGGCCAGCCGATCCAGGGCCTGGCCGGCCACGAGATTGCCCGCAAGGGCGTGGTGCGCACCTTCCAGAACGTACGGCTGTTCAAGGACATGACGGCGGTCGAGAACCTGCTGATCGCCCAGCACCGTCACCTGAACACCAACTTCTTTGCGGGCCTGTTCAAGACCCCGGCGTTCCGCAAGAGCGAGCGCGAGGCCATGGAATACGCTGCGTACTGGCTGGACAAGGTCAACCTCACCGAGTTCGCCAACCGCCCCGCCGGCACCCTGGCCTATGGTCAGCAACGTCGCCTGGAAATCGCTCGCTGCATGATGACCCGTCCGCGGATCCTGATGCTCGACGAACCGGCCGCCGGCCTGAACCCCAAGGAAACCGAAGACCTCAAGGCGCTGATCGGCGTGTTGCGTGAGGAAAACAACGCCACGGTGCTGTTGATCGAACACGACATGAAACTGGTCATGAGCATTTCCGACCATATCGTAGTGATCAACCAGGGCACGCCGCTGGCGGACGGGACGCCGGAGCAGATCCGCGACAATCCTGAAGTGATCAAAGCCTATCTGGGGGAAGCGTAAAATGCTGCAATTCGAAAACGTTTCCACTTTCTACGGCAAGATCCAGGCCCTGCACAGCGTCAACGTCGAAGTGCGCCAGGGTGAGATCGTCACGCTGATCGGTGCCAACGGCGCCGGCAAGTCGACCTTGCTGATGACCTTGTGCGGCTCGCCGCAGGCCCACAGCGGCAGCATCCGCTATATGGGTGAAGAGCTGGTGGGCCAGCAGTCGTCGCACATCATGCGCAAGAGCATTGCCGTGGTGCCGGAAGGCCGGCGGGTGTTCTCGCGCCTGACCGTGGAAGAAAACCTGGCCATGGGCGGGTTCTTCACCGACAAGGGCGACTACCAGGAGCAGATGGACAAGGTGCTGCACCTGTTCCCTCGCCTCAAGGAGCGCTTCAGCCAGCGCGGCGGCACCATGTCCGGCGGCGAGCAGCAAATGCTCGCCATCGGCCGGGCGCTGATGAGCAAGCCCAAGCTGTTGCTGTTGGACGAACCCTCCCTGGGCCTGGCACCGATCATCATCCAGCAGATCTTCGACATCATCGAACAACTGCGCAAGGACGGTGTAACGGTGTTCCTGGTGGAGCAGAACGCCAACCAGGCGCTGAAAATCGCTGACCGCGCCTACGTGCTGGAAAACGGCCGGGTGGTGATGCAGGGCACGGGCGAGCAGCTGCTGACCGATCCGAAGGTGCGTGAGGCGTACCTGGGCGGCTAAGAGACGGTGGCTGGATAAGCCGGGTCTCATGTGGGAGGGAGCAAGTTCCCTCCCACATTTTTTTGCATTGTTTGAAATTATTTCGTCTGGCCTTGTAACGAACATCCCCCTCCCGCCTCTAGTGGTGCAAGCAGGCATTCAAGCCCGCTCCTCAACCTACTGCTGGAGATCCACCATGACCACCAAACTGTCTGCCGCTTCCCTCGTCCTCGCCCTGAGTTCGGCCTTGAGCCTATCCGCCCTGACCACCAGCGCCCACGCTGCCGACGACATGCAGAAGTGCTTCGGCGTCGCTGAAGCCGGCAAGAACGATTGCGCCGCCGGTGCCGGCACGTCCTGCGCCGGCACCTCGAAGACCAAGGATCAGGCCAACGCCTGGAAATTGGTCCCGGCCGGCACCTGCACCCAAACCCCAAGCTCCACCTCGCCGACCGGCTTCGGCCAGGAAGCCGCCTTCACCGCCAAGTCCTGACCCCTGCCTGGCCTGAGTACGGATGATGACGCTTTCACTCCTGCCCACAGTCTCACCGATTCAGATGCCCGGGCTCCCCTATCGGACCGGGCTGGGGCTGAAGCACGAGCACTTCAAGGAAGTGCTCGATACTTCGCCCGACATCGGTTTTTTTGAAGTGCACGCCGAAAACTACATGGTGGCCGGCGGCCCGTTTCATCATTACCTGGGGTTGATTCGCGAACGTTACCCGCTGTCGTTGCACGGCGTGGGCCTGTCCATCGGTGGCGAAGGCCCGCTCAACCGTGAGCACCTGGGACGCTTGGCCGCACTGATCGAACGCTACCAACCCCACTCATTTTCCGAACACCTGGCCTGGTCCAGTCACGGCCCGGTGTTCCTCAACGACCTGCTGCCCCTGGCTTATGACGCCACCACCTTGAGTCGAGTTTGCGAGCACGTCGACCAGGTACAGAGCACCCTCAAGCGGCAGATGCTGCTGGAGAATCCATCGACCTACCTGCAGTTCCAGCGCTCGACCCTGGACGAGACCGACTTCATCAGCGAGATCATCCGCCGCACCGGCTGCGGCCTGCTGCTGGACGTGAACAACGTCTACGTGTCGTGCATAAACCACCAGCGCGACCCTCTGGCCTACATCCACGCCCTACCATTGCGCGCCGTGGGTGAGATTCATCTGGCCGGCTTCGCCGAAGACACCGACAGCCTGGGCGATCGCCTGCTGATCGATGACCATGGCGCGCCCATCGATAACGCGGTGTGGCTGCTGTACGAACACGTACTCGCGCTGACGGGCCCGGTCGCAACCCTGATCGAGCGCGACAACCAAGTGCCGGCCTTCAGCGTGCTATGCGCGGAAGCCCAGCACGCTGAACGGTACTTATCGCAGGTCCACCCATGAGCCTTCACGACGCCTTTTCCAGCGCCTTGCTGGCGCCCGGCCAACCTTGCCCCGACGGCCTGTTCAGCAGCAACGGGGCCGACCCGGCCAGTCGTTTTGCGGTGTATCGCAACAATGTTCACAACTCGTTGATCAATGCGCTGGCAACCGCATACCCCGTAACCGCGCAATTGGTCGGCGATGAATTTTTCCGCGCCATGGCCGGCATTTTCGTCCAGGCCTACCCGCCCGCCAGCCCGCTGATCAGCGAGTACGGCGGCACATTCGCCGACTTTATCCAAGGTTTTGAACCGGCCGCCAGCGTGCCCTACCTGGCCGATGTCGCCCGGTTGGAACGCTTGCGGGTTCGCGCTTATCACGCAGCGGATACAGCCGTGGTGGATCCGCAAGCCGTTCTGCAGCAACTGCAAGCCCACACGAAGCCGGGGGCGCTGCATCTGCAACTGCACCCGTCCGTTGGCACATTGAATTCCGCCTACGCAGTGGTTGCAGTATGGGCGGCACACCAGACCGAGGGCGCCCTGGCCACCCTGGATCCCTGGCATGCCCAGAGCGCGCTGGTGTTGCGCCAAGGGTTGAGCGTCAAGGTCTTCGCCATCGACGGCGGCTCGGTCGCCTTTATCAATAGCCTGAAATGCGGCTCGGCGCTGGAAATGGCCGTCGCCAATGCCCTCGAGGCCAGCGCCGAGTTCGACCTGCACCAATGCCTCACGCTGCTGATCAACCACGACGCCCTCAGTCATCTGCTCCCAGAACAACAGGTATCGCCATGAACACTTCCGATTCGTGCCTGATCAAACAGGCCATCGCGCTTTTCGAGAAAATTCCCTACAGCCTGCTGGCGTTTATTGCGCGCTTCTCCATAGCGGCGGTGTTCTGGAAGTCCGGGCAAACCAAGGTCGAAGGCCTTGCCATTGACCTGATCAACGGCACGTTCGAACTTGGTGCCCCCAGACTCGCCGCCTCGACATTGCCGCTGTTTCGCAGTGAATACCACGTGCCATTGCTGTCGCCGGAAGTGGCCGCGCACATGGCGGCGTTTGCCGAGCACTTTTTCCCGGTGCTGATCCTGGCGGGCCTGGCCACGCGCTTCTCAGCCCTGGCCTTGATCGGCATGACCCTGGTCATTCAGTTGTTCGTCTACCCGGACGCCTACCCCACCCACGGCACCTGGATGGCGCTGCTGTTGCTTTTAGTCGCCAAAGGCCCGGGCAGCCTGTCCATCGATCACCTGATTGCGCGCCGCTACCGTTAAAGCCGATCCAGCGCCTCACCGCTGCGCTTGAACCAGTCCACCAGGTAGTCGGCCAATACTTGGGTACGTCTCGGCAGGCCGCCTTGATAAGGATGGACCAGGTACATCGGCATACTCCGCGTCTGGTAATCACGCAGGAGCCAACGCAATCGGCCGTCAGCCAATTCCGTGGGCAGCACGTAGGACGGCAAGCGGGCGATTCCGGCCCCTACCAGGGCGGCCTTCTTCAGCAAGTTGTAATGGTTGGAGGCAAAGGTGCCGCTCACCCTCACCCGCAACAACTCGTGCTGCTGGTGATAAAGCCATTCCTCGCGACCGCTGTAGTGGCTGTTGAGTAAACAGCTGTGCGCCGCAAGATCCCCAGGGGTCAGGGGTTCGCCATGTTGCTCCAGGTAAGCGGGACTGGCGCAGGTCATCTCGTGCCAGGCCAGCAGCGGCCTGGCCACCAGACGCTCGTTTTCAATCACCCCCGAACGCACCCCCAGGTCAAAGCCGTCTCGCGCCAGGTCTCGGTAGCTGTTGTTGAGCTCCAGCTCGATCTGCACCTGGGGATACTGCTTGGAAAACTCCAGCAACAAACCATCGAAGAAGGTTTCCCCTAATGAAACCGGAACCGTCATACGCACAGGCCCGGCCAAATCGTCCTTGAGACGCGCCAATGCCTGTCGGGCGCGATCCACCTGCACCACCAGCGCTTGCGCCTGGGGCAACAGCGCCGCACCGGCGGCGGTCAGGCTGAGCCTGCGTGTGGTGCGGTGCAGCAAGACCACGCTGAACTGCGCTTCCAAATGGCTGATGCGCTTGGACAACTGGCCCTTGCTGCAGCCCAGTTGCTCGGCCGCCACGGTAAAACTGCCGGCTTCGATCAGTACGGCAAAGGCCGCCAGGTCATCCATCTCGCTCATGGACTGTTTCCATTTGAAAACCAAAGGTTGCCTATTAGCACGTTTATCCGCTTAAAAAGCCACTCTAGACTGAACCTTCACTTACTCCTGGAGGGACAGCCCCATGAAAATCCTATTGATTGGCGCCAGTGGCACCGTCGGCTCGGCAGTCAAGGCCGAACTGGCCCAGCGTCACGAGGTGACCAGCATTGGCCGCAGCAGCGGCGACTTCCAGGTGGATATCAGCGACAGCACCTCGATCCGCAACCTGTTCGAGCAGACCGGCAAATTCGATGCACTTGTCTGCACTGCAGGCAACGTGAATTTCGTGGCGCTGGGGGATATGGGCGAAAGCGACTTTGAACTGGGCCTGCGTGACAAGCTGATGGGCCAGGTCAACCTGCTGTTGATCGGCCGCGAGTATGCCAACGACGGCGCGTCGTTCACCTTCACCAGTGGCATTCTCAACCGTGACCCGATCCGTACTGGCGCTTCGGCTGCGCTGGTCAATGGCGCACTCGACGCGTTTATCAAAGCCGCGGCAATCGAATTGCCACGGGGGCTGCGCATCAACTCCGTGAGCCCGACCGTGCTGGTGGAGGCCATGGGCAGCTACGCACCGTACTTCCGTGGCTATAAACCGGTTCCGGGGGCCGATGTGGCATTGGCCTATGCAAAAAGCGTGGAGGGCTTACAGACCGGCCAGACATTTATTGTTGGCTGAATGTAACCATTGTAAGAATTGCCTGAAGCAGGGCTGCGGGGTTGTGATGCAACGCCAGCCTGCGTAACGTGGCGGCACTTGTCTGGAGACCCGATCATGCGTGCCGCCCGTAACCTCGCCCTGTTTGCCTTGCTTCCTGTGTTAGCCGCTTGCCAGATGTTCGAAAACGAGCCGACCAAGCCGTCTACCGCCGGGTTGACCCGCATGCAGGGCGAACTCACGGCGGTAGGTAGCAAGCTGCTGTTCCAGCCGTGCGACGATAAACGCAACTATGTCGTCAACGACACCAGTGGCACCAGCATCCTGCAGGAAGCGGCGTCCCTGGCCGGCCAGCAAGGGGCATTGTTTGCCGATTTGCGTGGCAAGTTCTCGGGCGTCGCCAGCGGCACCCAGGGCAGCGTCGACCTGCAACAACTCTACCGCGTAGAGCGCTCGACCTCTGCCTGCACCGACCCGGACTTCAAGCGCATGACCCTGCGGGCCAACGGCCACAAGCCAGCCTGGGCCATGAACGTCACCGCCAAGGGCATGGTGCTCGAGCGTGAAGGCCAGCCACCACTGGCGGTGCCTTATGTCGAAGAGCAGATCGGCGACGGCCGCTTCAACCTGATGACCGAAGCCAACAACCAGCACATCGAACTGTGGGTCGCGCCCCAGCGCTGCATCGACAGCGTCAGCGGCAGCCTGCAACACATGACGGCGGAATTGCGCGTCAACGGCCAGGTACAGCGCGGTTGCGCGGCGTTTGGTGGTTCCCGGGACGACTGATTCAGCGCTGCGCTGTTTTAACCTGACGGAAAACCGCCATTGGGGCTTATAATCGCCGGTTTGCAAAACAGCCGGCCTCTTTGTCCGCCGCCTACCGGATCCCGTCATGTTACGAATCACCGAACTCAAGCTGCCCATCGACCATCCCGAACAAGACCTGCGGCCTGCCATCGTGCAGCGCCTGGGCATCGCCAGTGATGACCTGCTCGATTTCACCCTGTTCAAACGCAGCTACGACGCGCGCAAAAAGTCGTCGGAGCTGTGCTTCATCTACACCATCGACCTCAATGTGAAGGGTGAGGCCGCCCTGCTGCTCAAGTTTGCCGATGACCGCAACGTCAACCCGGCGCCGGACGTCAGCTACACGGTCGTGGGCCAGGCCCCGGCAGGCTTGGTCGAACGGCCTGTGGTCGTCGGTTTTGGCCCGTGCGGTATCTTCGCCGGGCTGTTGCTGGCGCAGATGGGTTTCAGGCCGATCATCCTCGAACGCGGCAAGGAAGTACGCCAGCGCACCAAGGACACCTGGGGCCTGTGGCGCAAAAGCGTGCTCAACCCCGAGTCCAACGTGCAGTTCGGTGAAGGCGGCGCCGGGACCTTCTCCGACGGCAAGCTCTACAGTCAGATCAAGGACCCGAAATTCCACGGCCGCAAAGTCCTGCACGAGTTCGTCAAGGCCGGCGCGCCGGAAGAAATCCTCTACGTCAGCAAGCCCCACATCGGTACCTTCCGCCTGACCGGCGTGGTAGAAAACATGCGCGAGCAGATCATCGCCCTGGGCGGTGAAGTGCGTTTCGAGCAACGGGTGACCGACGTGCTGATCGAAGACGGCCAGTTGAATGGCGTGGTCATCGACGGTGGTGAGCAGATCCTCTCCAAACATGTGATCCTGGCCCTCGGCCACAGCGCCCGCGACACCTTCCGCATGCTCCATGGCCGTGGCGTCTACATGGAAGCCAAACCGTTCTCGGTGGGGTTCCGGATCGAACACCCGCAATCGCTGATCGACGCCGCGCGCCTGGGCAAATATGCCGGGCACCCGAAGCTGGGCGCCGCCGACTACAAGCTGGTGCACCACGCCAAGAACGGCCGTTCGGTCTACAGCTTCTGCATGTGCCCGGGTGGCACCGTGGTGGCAGCGACCTCCGAGCCGAACCGCGTGGTGACCAACGGCATGAGCCAGTACTCGCGTAACGAGCGCAATGCCAACTCCGGCATCGTCGTCGGCATCACGCCGGAAGTGGATTACCCAGGCGGCCCGCTGGCGGGTATCGAGTTGCAGGAGCGCCTGGAGTCCCACGCCTACATCCTCGGCGGCAGCAACTACGAGGCTCCGGCACAGTTGGTCGGCGACTTTATCGCCGGTAAGCCATCCACGGCCATCGGCAGTGTGGAACCGTCCTACAAGCCAGGGGTGGCCCTGGGCGACCTGGCCCTGGCCTTGCCGGACTTCGCCATCGAAGCGATCCGCGAAGCACTGCCGGCGTTCGAGAAGCAGATCAAGGGCTACTCGCTGCACGATGCCGTGCTGACGGGGATCGAGACGCGCACCTCGTCACCGCTGCGGATTACCCGTGACGAATCGATGCAGAGCCTGAACGTGAAAGGCCTGTTCCCGGCCGGTGAAGGCGCTGGGTATGCGGGCGGGATTCTGTCGGCCGGTGTCGACGGGATTCGGATTGCCGAGGCGTTGGCACGGGATATGTTGGGTATCGAGGCCTGAGAACAGCGCAAATTAAATGTGGGAGGCGGCTTGCCCCCTCCCTCATTTGGTTTGCATCGGGTCAGATATTCGCGCGCAGGATGCTGGCGGGCAATGGTTCACCCTGCTCCACACTGGCGGCCACGGCCGCGATCAACCCCTCGAGCGCATAGCCCTGCCCCGCCAACCACGCCTGGTCGTAATAGGTGGTGGCATACCGCTCGCCCCCATCACACAAGATCGCCACGATCGAACCTGACTCCCCTGCCGCTTTCATCTGCTGCGCCGCCATTAATGCGCCAATCAGGTTAGTCCCGCTGGAACCGCCGACTCGCCGCCCCAGGCGCTCAGCCAGGTAATGCATGGCCGCCAGCGACAGTGCATCCGGCACCTTGACCATCGCATCAATCACCTTGGGCAAAAACGACGCCTCGACCCGTGGCCGGCCAATGCCTTCGATTCGCGAACCACAGTCCAGGCGCAGGCTGGCGTCACCGCTCTGGTAGAAATCGAAAAACACCGAGCGCTCGGCGTCGGCACACAACACGCGGGTGCAGTGCTGGCGATAACGCACATAACGACCCAGGGTGGCGGTGGTGCCGCCGGTACCGGGGCTGGAAATCAACCAGCTCGGTTCCGGGTGCCGCTCAAAGCGCATCTGTTGGAAGATCGACTCGGCGATGTTGTTGTTCGCCCGCCAGTCGGTGGCACGCTCGGCATAAGTGAACTGATCCATGAAATGACCGCCGCTTTCCTGGGCCAGGCGTTCGGACTCGGCGTAGATCTGCGTGGGATCCTGTACCAGATGGCTTTTGCCGCCGTAGAAGGCAATCTGCGCGATCTTTTCCTGGGATGTCGTGGCGGGCATCACCGCAATGAACGGCACCCCGAGCAGCCGGGCAAAATACGCTTCGGAAATCGCCGTCGAGCCGCTGGATGCTTCAATGACCGGCGCGCCTGGCTTGAGCCAGCCATTGCACAGCGCGTACAGGAACAGCGAACGGGCCAGCCGATGCTTCAGGCTGCCGGTGGGGTGGCTGGATTCATCCTTGAAGTACAACTCGATGCCCGGCAGGCCCGGCAGCGGTAACGGAATCAGATGCGTGTCAGCACTGCGTTGGAAGTCCGCTTCGATGATGCGAATGGCTTCGCGGGCCCAGGGACGGTGGTCGCTCATAAGGAAGAACTCTAAGGATTTCAGTACCGATCTTAGGATGTTTCCTACACTGCACACAGATACAGTGACGACTCAATTGGACACACAATTGCTAGGCTTTGGCGCTACGCCACCCTACCCCATCCCTTATAACAAATAAGAATATAACTTTTGTTTTAACAACTAACGGTACGGGTTAGGGTACCCACCTATTGAACCTGGATTGGAGAGCATCCCTTGCCTCTGCGTAGCACTTTTACCCGTTTCTTCCAGCTGGAAGCCGCCAGCGGCCTGTTGTTGATCGCCGCTGCCGCCTTGGCGCTGATCATCAACAACTCTCCGTTGTCGCACCTGTATGGCGCGTTTCTCGACGTGCCGGTGGTGGCCCAGATTGGCGCACTGCAAATCGCCAAGCCCGCGCTGCTGTGGATCAACGATGGCCTGATGGCCCTGTTCTTCCTGCTGATCGGCCTGGAGGTCAAGCGCGAGCTGCTTGACGGCCACCTGTCCAAGCCTTCGCAAGTGGTGCTGCCCGGCGCAGCCGCCATCGGCGGCATGGTGGTGCCGGCGCTGATCTACTGGGCAATCAACAAGGACTACCCCGCCGCCCTCTCCGGCTGGGCAATCCCGATGGCCACCGACATCGCCTTCGCGTTGGGCGTCCTGGCATTGCTGGGCAAACGGGTGCCGGTATCGTTGAAGCTGTTCCTGATGACCCTGGCCATCATCGACGACCTGGGCGCGATCATTGTTATTGCCGTGTTCTATTCCGCCGACCTGTCCGGTGCAGCCCTGGCCGCCGCGGGCGCCTGCCTGGTCGCCTTGATTGCAATGAACCGCCTGGGCGTGATCAAGCTCGGTCCCTACCTGATCATCGGCCTGATCCTGTGGGTGTGCGTACTCAAGAGCGGCGTGCACGCCACCCTGGCCGGCGTGACCCTGGCGTTCTGCATCCCGATGCGCACCAGGAATGCCGAGCCCTCGCCGCTGCTGACGCTGGAACACGCCCTGCATCCGTGGGTGGCCTACGGCATCCTGCCGCTGTTCGCCTTCGCCAACGCCGGGGTGTCACTCACCGGGGTCAGCCTGGAAAGCTTCACCCACCACGTGCCCATGGGCATTGCCGCCGGCCTGCTGATCGGCAAGACCGTCGGCGTGTTCGGCCTCACCTGGCTGGCCATCAAGACCGGCCTTGCCGCGCTGCCCAGCGGCGCCAACTGGGGCCAGGTCTTCGGCGTGGCGATCCTGTGTGGCATCGGCTTCACCATGAGCCTGTTCGTCGGCTCCCTGGCGTTTGTGCCGGGTGCCAGTGAGTTTGCCGGGGAGGATCGAATGGGGATCCTGACCGGGTCGATACTCGCAGCGTGTATTGGGTATGGGGTGACGGCGATAGCGAGTCGCAAAAAAGCCTGAGCCGACTGAAACGCAGCCCATAAAAAACCCCAACCGGTCACCCGGTTGGGGTTTTTCTTTTGCCTGCGGCTTACCGGTCAGCGAGTAACGCGGCTGGTGCCATCAACGGTCATGATGCGGACGCGATCACCGATGCGGAAGATTTCATTTTCCTGCACGGCTTGCACGTAGGCACGCATGCTGCCGTCGTCTTCGCGAACGGTGATTTCCACGCCCTGGGTGCGGGTCAGGCCTTCTTCGGTAGCCGAGCCCAGCAGGCCGCCGGCAACGGCGCCTATCACGGCAGTCACGATACTGCCACGGCCACCGCCGATGGCGCTGCCGCCAACACCACCGATGACCGCGCCGGCAGCGCCGCCGATTGGGGTCTTGGTGCCTTCGATTTTTACCGGACGCAGGGATTCAATGGTGCCCATGCGAACGGTCTGTACACGACGCGCTTCGTCACGGGAGTACGAGTCGCCGGTCAGACTCGAGGCGCAGCCACCCAGCAGCAACGACAGCGTGGTAAAGCAGGCAACCAGTAAAACGGACTTACGCATAGCATCAACTCCAAAGGACAGGTATTCATTAGACGCTGCAGCTTGACGCCTGTCACGACAAGCCCGGCAGGAAATTGCTTTCATTCAGCCTCAGTACAGACTGCCCGTAGCCAAAATACCGACCAACGGTAGCACTCTCATCGTAACCAGGAACTTCATGGACTATTTCATCATTGTAGTCACTACCGTCGCCGGCCTGTACTTCCACGGCTGGCTGTACCTGCGGATCAGACGCTGGATAGACCGCGACCTGGCACTGTCCCTCGCAGGCGACGACCTGCACAAGCGTGCCTTTATGCTGCAACAACTGGAGCAGGCACGGATCTCGAAGATCAAGCGAAGCGAGTTGCCGCAGTGGCTGAAGAACGCCGCACAGCACTACACAGCCGAAGCCTCTTCAACAGAGACTTCGGTGTGATCGATATCATTCCAGTGGGGTGACGAAAGGTGCCGCTCAGGGCGCCAGGCGCTCGCGGGTCCATTCGGTCCCTTGCAGGCGGTAGTTCAGGCGGTCATGCAGGCGGCTGGCGCGGCCTTGCCAGAACTCGATGCGCTCCGGCAGCAGGCGATAGCCACCCCAATGCTCGGGGCAGTCGGGCTGGGTATCGCTGAAACGCTGTTCGGTGGCCTTGAGCAGGTCCTGCAGTTCTTCACGGTCACGAATGACCTGGCTCTGCGGGGAGGCCCAGGCGCCTAAACGACTGCCCAGGGGGCGGACCTGATAATAAGCGTCGGACTCCTCAGGCGTGACCTTGACCACCCGCCCTTCAATACGCACCTGGCGCTCCAGGGTCGGCCAGAAGAACGTCATGGCCGCAAACGGCCGCGCCGCGAGCTGTTCGCCCTTGGCGCTCTGATAGTTGGTGAAGAAGGTAAAGCCCTGCGCATCCAGGCCCTTGAGCAGCAGGATGCGGCAGTGCGGGCGACCGTCCTGGTCGACCGTAGCCAGGGTCATGGCATTGGCTTCCACCGGTGGCTGCTCGGTTTTCACCGCATCGGCAAACCACTGGTGGAACAACGCAAACGGCTCGTTCGGGGCCTGGGCCTCGCTCAAACCGTCCCGTGTGTAGTCACGGCGCATATCGGCCAGTGCCTGGGTCATGCGGCTTTATCCTTGTGGTTCAGCGGATCAGTTTTTCGCCTGGTCATTCGCAGCCGGTGCAGCAGCCTTGGCTTTGGCCGGGGCCGGTTTCTTCGCAGCGGGCTTGGCCGGGGCTTTTTTAGCCGCGGGCTTGGCAGCCGCCTTTTTAGCTGCGGGTGCCTTTTTAGCCGGGGTCTTGGCGGCCGGGGCCGGGGCTGGAACGTTCTGCACCGCAACCATTTCGGCTACAGGCGGGGTCTTGCCCGATTGATACTTGCTCAACAGCGCCAGCATGGTCGTGCGCTGGGTGAACATGATTTCCATGCGGCGGTTCAGCGCGCGGCCCTGGGTGCTGTCGTTGGCGGCACGTGGCATCAGGTCACCCATGCCACGCAGCATCAGGCGGTCCTGTTTCAGGCCGCTGAGGCTGAAGATCGAGGCGATGGACTGCGCACGCTCCTTGGTCAACGCCTGGCTGGCTGGCGCGGTACCGGTGGCATCCACGTGGCCCAGCACCAGCACAGCGGTTTTTGGATCGGCTTCAACCGCCTTGGCGACGCGAGTGAACGGCCCCAGGGTAACCGGCAGCAGCATCGCCGGGCGTTTCGGGTTGTAGGAGCCGTCTACCGGAGCAATCACCACGAGTACGTTATCGCGACGTTCCAGCTGCAGGTTGCTGTCCTTGATGGCGGCGCGCAGGCGCGGCTCATAGTCGTCCAACCAGGCCTGGGTGATTTTCGGGTCAGGCATCGGCACATTGGTCACGTCGACCTTGGCCAATGGCTTGGGTTTGCTTTCGAACGGCCACCACCAGTGGGTTTCGCTGTCGGTCTTGGCGACGGCAGGCGCGGCGTCTGGAGCCGGGGTCGCGGCCTTGAGGTCGGCTTTCAGGTCAGCCTTGGCATCAGCGGCCTTCTCGTCGGCGCTCTTGGAGGAGAACGGCCACCAGCTGGAACCGGTGTCAGCCTTGGCGGCCGGCGCTGGCGCGGAGGCGACAGGCGCAGCAGCAGCGGCTACAGGTGCGGCAGGCTTGGCGCCGGCAGCGGGCTTGGCATCCGGCTTGGCGTCGGTTTGGGTCACTGCGTCCTTGGTCGTGGCCTTATCCGATCCAAATGACCACCAATGCCCACCCTCGGCATCATTTTGTGGAGTTTGTGCGCAACCGGTAATAGTGAGGCAAAGCGCCAGTGCCAAGGACTTGTTCGATAACATGAGATATCCACAAAATGAGAAAAGAAACGGGGGTCTCGATGACCCGTTAAACAGACGCTTACAGAACATTAAAGTTACATCATTTCGTTCAGCGCCTTCTTATAGTTGCCTTTGTAACAAAAAAATGTGAAACAGCAAGGGGTTTACAGACAACCGGCCAATATTCCGACCAACTTCTGTGCCCGCGGGTCCATAAGTACATAAGGCCCCAATGTATTAGTCACGAAACCAAACGCTACATCATGCTCAGGATCGGCAAAACCCACCGAGCCGCCGGCGCCTGGATGCCCGAACGCACGGGCGCCAAGGCCAAATGTAGCATTGGGCAACTGTGGTTGATCCAACATGCAGCCCAGCCCGAAGCGGGTTTGTGTCAATAATGTTTTATCCGGCCCGATACTGTGTTCACGGGTCAATTCTTCGAGCATGTCGGCTTCCAGCAAACTACCGTCCAACAAACCACTATAAAAACCCGCCAGACTACGCGCATTACCGTGACCATTTGCCGCCGGCTGCTGCATGCGTCGCCATTCAGGTTTATTAGTACTGGTGAGAATAGACGGTGGGTTGGCAAATGCCCGCGTCGTCATCGCGGTGGGCTCGCGCATCATTACTTGCAGTAAACGCTGCGCGGCTTCATCGCCCATATTGCCTTTGCTGCGCGCTATATGTGCAACACGATAAAACTCTTCGTCGGCCAGGCCCACGTGGAAGTCCAGCCCCAGCGGCCGTGCCACCCGCGCCACAATGGACTCACCCGGCCCACGCCCATCGGCGCGGCGCAGCAATTCGCCGACCAGCCAACCGTAGGTGATCGCCTCGTAGCCATGGCCCTGGCCCGGCGTCCACCAGGGGGCTTCGGCTGCCAGGGTGTCGACCATCAATTGCCAGTCGTACAAGGCTTCGGTGGGCAGCATCTCGCGGATGGCCGGCAACCCGGCCTGATGGCAGAGCAACTGGCGCAGCGTAATGTTTTCCTTGCCGGCAGCAGCGAACTCAGGCCAGTACCTGGCCACTGGCGCGTCCAATTGCAACTTGCCCTCGGCCACCAGTTGCAGGGCCGTGACAGCGGTGAAGGTCTTGGTGCAGGAAAACAGGTTAACGATGGTGTCGCTGTGCCAGGCCTCGGTACCGTCCTTGTCGGCGGTACCGGCCCACAGGTCAACGACGGTTTCGCCGCCGACCTGGATGCAGAGCCCGGCGCCACGCTCCTGCGGGTCATCGAACAACGCGGCGAACCCTTCACGCACCGCTTCGAACTGGAGCTCGTAATGACCCTGAACCTGCACCTAAGCCCCCTAGGAAAACACCGTAAAAAGTGGCCGACATTGTTCCAGCCATTGTGGGATTTGTGAACCCGTCAACAATGAATCAATGACCATTTCCCGAATGCCCACCGGCGTGTCCGGCGCCCTGCCCCGGGCCTTTGCCCTCACGTCCAGGTTTGCTGCCTTCGCTTTCATGAACCGTGCTGGCGGCCTTGGCCTTTTCCGCTTCCTTGCCCAGTTGATCCACCGCCGCCAGGTTGCTTTTACGCACACTGTCGACAAACCCCTGGAACGGTACGTCAGTGATACCCACCAGGCCGAAGTGGCCGTTTTCACCGTCCAGCAACCGGCCGGTCACCGGCTGGTCCAGGTACTGGAACCAATGCACACCGACAATGGACGGCTCGGCCATGGCTTGCTTGAGGAAGTTGGCATATGCCACGCCACGCTCTTCTTCCCTGGCCAACTGGGTCACGCCGCCCCAGAACGGGCCACGGTCCGCAGAGCCGAAGTTGAATTCAGTGATCAACACCGGCTTGTCCAGTGCACGAAGCGCGGCAAAGTCATAGCCGTCCTGGGGTTTGAGCGTGTACATGTTGAAACTCAGCACATCGCAATACTGCGCGCACGACGCCACGGCCTCCGGCGTACTCACCGCATAACGCCCGCCCAGCAGCAGTTGGTTGGGGGCGTGCCATTTCAGCGAGTCGGAGATGGTCTTGAAGTAGGCATCGGCGAAGGTCTTCTGGAAGTATTTGAAGTCAGCTTCGATTTCCGGGTGTTCAGGGTTGGGCATCGGCGGTTCGAAGCCCGGATCTTCCATCAGCTCCCACCCCGCCAACTCGATGCCCCAGGCTTTCGACAGGCCTTGCTCGTTGCGATACTTGTCACGCAATTGCTTGAGAAACGCGCGCTTGGCCGGTACGTCGGTGGTCATGCGCAAGGTGCCGTAGGCCAGGGCGTAGCGGGATTTCGGATCATCGCCGGGGCCGGCCCAGGCCAGTTCGTTGTCGGCAAAGAAGCCGATCAGCCAGGGGTCGTCGCGGTGGTCGCGGGCGGCAATGGCCACCGCGCGCTCGGTCGCCATGGCGAAACGCGGATCGAACGGATCGGGCATGCCGCCCCACCAGTCGGTGCCGGTGCTGATACTGGCGTAGTCGCCGACGATCGACAGCGGCAAGGTGTACGGCACTCGATCGGCAGTGGCCAACGCGCCGTCGCTCCAGTTGCCGACGGTGTTGAAACCCCAGGCTTGCAGGCGATCGAGGGTATGGGTCACCCAGCGTTTCTGGTCGAACCCTTCGCCGCCATAAGTGCGCTGCAGGTTGGCGCCGTAGAAATCGTACCAACGCCCGGCAGCGAAGCCACGACCTTCGCCCGCACCATTGCCGGTGCGGTTATCGCCGCTGCCGTAGTACTTGTCGAAGGGTTCGCCGGCCTTTGGCAGCGCCGCGAACATCCACTCACGACCGGCCACGTAGGTCTGGCTGTTGTCCGGGGCCACGGTATTGACACCCAGGGAATAGAACGGATGGCCTTCCGGAGTCACCAGGTACCAGCGACCGTCGCGCTTTTCGGTGCGGAAAAAGCCACTGGCCTTGAACGCCGGCCCTTTGTTCCAGCCGCCGAACGTGTCCAATGCGGATTTATCACGCGCGGCCAGCCAGCCCTGCAGTTGGGTTTGTTCCTTTGCCGCAGCCGCCTTGAGCTGTTCGTCGCTGCTGACCTTTTCCGGCCAGCGCGCACGGGTGGACTGACCATAGGTATCCACCAGTTCGCTGTAGGCCGCCTTCAGCACCGGCTCACTGTCCTGCACACCAAAGCGCTCCAGCAGGATGCTTTGCGCGGCGTTGGGCTTGATCATCGACAGGGTCACCGAGACCACCTGGCTACGGTCGATCTCGCCAGCACTGCTGGCCAGCAACACGCGCTGGCCATCCACGGTGATCGGCATCGGCGGGCCGGCCTTCATGCCCTGGCTCAACGGCGAGCTGGCTTGCAGCGGGACCAGCAAGGTCTGGGCGGGGCCGGCCGGCAGGTCGATGCGGCTGACCAGGGTCTTGCCATCGCTGCTCTGCACCTTGACGTAGAGGGTCAGCGCCCAGTCCATGGCACTCTGGATACGCAGGCTCATGGCGCCGGACTGCGACCAGTCCCAGGCACCGGCCTGTGGGCTGAGCACCAGGCTCGGCTCGGCGGCCGGGTTGAAGGTGATGCGACGCAACACCTCGCCTTCGGGGGTTTGTTCGGCGTTGTATTGCGGCAGGCTGGCGTCCTGGGTCGCCACCTTGACCACATCGGCAGGCCGGACGAAGTTGAACAATGTCTGTTGCCCCGCGGGCGCGGCCATCAAGGGCGCAGTGAACAGCAGGGCAAAAAGGGCGGGCAGCGTGCGAATCATACGAACAAGGTTCTCCCAAACGGCCGGTAAATAGCCTGATGACATAAATCGATAGCAGTGAGATAGACCACGAAGTGGGCGAATTCGCCCACGATGGCTTAAGAAATTTCGCGCCGGAACGGCGGCAACGCATTCAGGATCGCCTTGCCGTAGCGCTGGGTCACCAGGCGGCGGTCGAGCAAGGTGATGGTGCCCCGGTCTTCCTCGGTACGCAGCAAGCGACCGCAGGCCTGCACCAGCTTCAAGGAAGCATCCGGCACCGAGATCTCCATGAACGGGTTACCGCCCCGCGCTTCGATCCATTCGGCCAATGCGGCCTCGACCGGATCATCCGGCACCGAGAACGGGATCTTGGCGATCACCACGTGTTCGCAGTAGGCACCGGGCAAGTCCACGCCTTCGGCAAAACTCGCCAGGCCGAACAGCACGCTGGAATCCCCGCCATCGACCCGCGCCTTGTGCTTGTTCAGGGTTTCCTGCTTGGACAGGTTGCCCTGGATAAACACCTGCTTGCGCCAGTCGCGGTCGAGGCCGTCGAACACGTCCTGCATCTGCTTGCGCGACGAGAACAACACCAGGGTGCCGCGCGAACCTTCCACCAGGGAGGGCAGGTCGCGAATGATCGCCGCGGTGTGCGCCGGTGCATCCCGTGGGTCGGCCTTGAGATCGGGCACCCGCAGTACACCGGCGTCGGCATGATGGAACGGGCTTGGCACCACCGCCGTGACGGCCTTTTTCGGCAGCCCCGCGCGCATGCGGAAGCGGTCGAAGGTGCCCAGGGCAGTCAGCGTGGCCGAGGTCACCAGGCAGCCGTACGCCACGTTCCACAGGTTGCGGCGCAGCATCTCGGCGGCGAGGATCGGGCTGGCGTTGACCTCGATATCAAACAACGCACCGCTTTCCGACAGGGTCAGCCAGCGGGCCATGGGCGGGTTGTCTTCGGGGTCTTCGACGGTAAAGGCCGTCCACAGCTCCCAGTTGCCCTGGGAACGGGACAACAGGCTGCCGAACAGCGGATACCATTCCTCGGCCTGGTTGCTGGCGATGCCGATGTTGACCTCACCGTCCATGCCTTCCTTGAGCAAGTCAGTCAGGCGGGTGAACAGGTCGGTAAGACGGGAAAAGCCTTTCTTCAGTTCGATGCCCATTTCGCGCATATGCTCGGGGATCATCCCACCGACAAAGCGGTGGCGCGGGCGCTCACGGCCTTCCACATCTTCACCGGGCTTGAAGTCGGCCACCTGCTCGCAGGCGCTGAACATGAACTGTTGCTGGGTCTTGATCTCCCGCGCCAGCTCCGGCACCTGCTCGATCAACTTGCCCAGATCGCCGGGCAGCGGGTGCTGGGCGAGCAATTTGGTCAGGTTCTTCGCGGTGGTTTCCAGCCAGTCGGCGGTGGAACGCAGGCGCGTGTAGTGGGCGAAGTGGCCGATAGCCTTGTCGGGCAGGTGATGGCCTTCGTCGAACACGTAAAGGGTGTCACGCGGGTCCGGCAACACGGCACCGCCGCCCAGGGCCAGGTCGGCCAGGACCATATCGTGGTTGGTAACGATCACGTCGACCTTGCCCATGCCTTCGCGGGCCTTGTAGAAGGCGCACTGGCCGAAGTTGGGGCAATGGCGGTTGGTGCACTGGCTGTGGTCGGTGGTCAGGCGTGCCCAGTCGGCATCTTCGAGGGCGGTGGGCCAGCTGTCGCGGTCGCCGTCCCATTTATTGCCGGCCAGTTTTTCGATCATGCTGGTAAACAGCTTCTGGCTGACCTCATCCACCTCGATCTTGAAGCCTTCTTCCTCGAACAGCGACGCCGTGGCGGTTTGCGCGTGGCCTTCCTGCAGCAGCACGTCGAGCTTGGACAGGCACATGTAGCGGCCACGGCCCTTGGCCAGGGCGAAGGTGAAGTTCAGGCCGCTGTTGCGCATCAGGTCGGGCAGGTCTTTGTAGACGATCTGCTCCTGCAGGGCGACGGTGGCAGTGGCGATCACCAGGCGCTTGCCGGCGGCCTTGGCGGTCGGGATCGCAGCCAGGCTGTAGGCCACGGTCTTGCCGGTACCGGTACCGGCTTCGACGGCCACGACGGCGGGCTCACCTTCGCGGCGGCCTTCGTCATCGGTGTCGATATCCCCGAGGACCTTGGCCACTTCGGCGATCATCAGGCGTTGGCCGTAGCGCGGTTTCAAGCTCTTGGCTTCGAGAAAACGCGTGTAGGCGCCCTGGATCGTGGTTTTGAGTTCAGTGCTGATCATGGATAGTCGGGCGCAAAAAACGCTGGATAAATTTTCAGTGGTTCGGATCGGCCGCTATCATACCCCGCTAATTAATCCCGCGCAGAACGGAGTACCACAATGACCGCGTTTAGCCTCGTTTACACCCTGCATGTATTGGCCGCCCTGATCTGGGTCGGCGGCATGTTTTTCGCCTGGATGATCCTGCGCCCAGCCGCTGTGGCGGCCCTTGAGGGCCCTGCCCGACTCAAGCTGTGGGCCAATGTGTTTCAACGTTTTTTCGTGTGGGTATGGGTGGCAGTGCTGGTTTTGCCGATCAGCGGCGTCGGCCTGCTGCACCTGCGCTTCAGCGGGTTTGAAAGCGCACCGCGCTATGTGCAGGTGATGATGGGTTTGTATCTGGTGATGACGGCGTTGTTTATCCGTATCCAGGCGCTGAAGTTTCCGCAACTGAAGGCGGCGGTGGCGGCTGAGGATTGGCCGGCGGGTGCGGCTGCACTGGGGCAGATTCGCAAGCTGGTGGGGATCAACCTGATCGTGGGGTTGGTGGTGGTGGCGATTGCATCGGCTCGGCCGATGTTCTGAGTACAGTCACAAGCTGCAAGCTCGAAGCTTGCAGCTCTTTAGAACTTAGAGCCGCTGAATAGTCACGGTACCCGCAGGCCCAGATGGCCCCGGCTGCCCTTCCAACCCTGGGCGGCCCTTCTCGCCACCATCGGCGCGGTACACCAGGCAGCCTTTGGACTCCCCGCCTTTGCCCGGCTTGCCGGCCGTGCCGGCCAAACCTCCAGCACCGCCATCCACCCAGACCTTGATGTGTTCAGCCGGGAAGTCCTTCGGCAATTCCACGCGAACCTGTGCACCCGCCCCACCCGGCAGGCCATCGCCGCCGTTATCGCCATTGAAACCGCGCCCCGCCGAGCCCCAGGTGCACCCAGGATCCACGCCATTGGCGCCATCCAGCCCGGCATACCCTTGGGCACCGGCGCCGCCACGGGCATCCACCGAGAGTTCTTCAGCCGTCAGCGAGTTGATGCGCAAGGTCAGGTCACGCCCGGCCTTGGCCGGTTTTTCATGGGTGCCGGGAGCACCGCGCGAGGTGATCTGGCTGCCCTGCTCAAGTTGTGCATGCCGCACCTGCAATTGCAGCGCCGTATTGCCAGGAACAATTGCGATGCGTGCGTCGCGGCCCAGGTGCAGTTCATCCACCGTGACCTGGCTGATGGTGGCCGGAATCAGCAACGTGCCGTAGTCCGCCACGTCCAGGCGCTCCAGTTGCAACACGCTGGTGCTGGAGGGAAGGCGCATCAATGAGTTGGTTTCGACACTGACGCTTTGGGCCAGGGCAACGGGGCTGACCAACAGGGCCAACAGAAAAACCTTACGCATCATGGGGCTCCTGAATGTTTTCAAATTTTTCTTTGGACGCACAGTAACGACTTCTACAGGCGATTTGCCAGTGAAGGTTCAAAAAACTTGAGAGGGAGCGGTTCAAGCGAGGGTGGCCGGCAATGCCCCTGTGGATCCCACAGGGGCAAGGGCTGTCAGCGGTTGATCTGGATTTCCGTGCGGCGGTTCAGGGCGCGGCCTTCAGCGGTCTTGTTGTCGGCGACCGGATGGCTTTCGCCCGCCCCGGTGACAGATACAAAGGCACTGCGGGGCACCCCGGCGCCGATCAGGTAATCGGTGACCGAATGGGCACGTTTTTCCGAGAGTTTCTGGTTGTAGGCGTCTTTACCGACGCTGTCGGTGTGACCACTGACCCGTAGCTGGGCGCTCGGGGCTTCCTGTTTCAGGCGCGTGGCAATGGTGTCAAGTTTGGTTTTATCCGCCGCCGTCAACTTGGCCGAGTCGAACTGGAAGTGCACATCGCGGATCACGATGGTTTCTTCCTTGACCACGACCACCTCCTCGACCACCGCCGCCGGCGGTGCCGGTGGGCAACCATTGGCGTCAACCTGCACGCCTTTCGGGGTGCCCGGGCACTTGTCGCGGCTGTCCGGCACGCCATCGCCATCTTCGTCGCCATCGCCGTGCACCCAGCAATAGGCGCCGGCCATGCCGCCGACCAGCAACGCGCCATAGCCTGCGTAGGCCGAGCTTTCAGTCGCACCGATCGCTGCACCGGTCACACCGCCGACAGCGGCACAGGTAGGCCAATCGGTTTTTTGCAAGCCTGCGCAACCTGTCAATACTCCGGTTAGCAGAACCAAGGGTAGAGCTGTCCGCATGATGCTCATCTGACTTTCTCCTGAGGGGATCGGCGGGGGCCGATGGGTGGAGTAAAGACCGCTCTTTTCAACTGCGCCACTACGCCAAGCCCCCCGTATTCATTGGGGATCGTCGCCCACGTAGGACTTTTCGCAGCCACCCGCTCTAGGCCCGCACGCTCAGCCGCGCTAGTCTCTAGGGTCCTGATGTGAGGATCTCTGATGACCGCTGGTATTTCTGCCCGTACTCCCCAGCAAGCGCTGGCCGCCTTGCTCGATCTGCACCAGCCCAAACGCCTGTTGCTGTTGGGTGCCAGCCAGTTCCCGGCGCTGGACGCCTTTAAGGACGCACACCCTGACACCCAGGTGTTCTGCGCCGCGCCAGGGCCATTGCCGCAAGCACTGGCGGCCCAACGGTTTGACCTGGCGCTGGTGGTCGATTGCCTCGAGCACCTGCCAAAACCCCAAGGCCTGACCTTGCTCGGCGGCATCCGCAACCTCAACGCCAGCCGCATTGCGGTGCTGGTGGACCTGGGCGCCTGCGGCTGGAAGGAAACCGACTTCTTCTCCCTGGCGCTGCAGGCCGGCGAGCGTTTCCAGCGCGATGAGCAGGTGCTGACGCTGTTTACCTACGATCTGCTTGACTATAAACAGGTGCCGGACTGGCTCAACGCCCGTTTCTGGGCCAACCCGGAAAACTTCGGAAAGTATTGGTGGTAATTAATGAGTACATCCATTTGCCCCTGCGGCAGTGGCAACCTGCTGGATGCCTGCTGCGGCCATTATCACGCCGGGCACCCGGCACCCTGCGCCAGCGCCCTGATGCGTTCACGCTACAGCGCCTATGTGCTGGGCCTGGTGGACTATCTGGTCGCCACCACTTTGCCCGCGCAACAGGCTGGCCTGGACCGTGAGGCCATCGCCGCCTGGAGCGCCCAGAGCACCTGGCTAGGCCTGGAGGTTGAAAGCTCCGAAGTGTTCGGCGGCCAGCCGGAACACGCCTTCGTGACCTTCACCGCACGCTGGCATGACAGCACCGGCGAACATAGCCACCGCGAGCAGTCTTCTTTCGTACAGAATGAAGGGCGCTGGTACTTCATCGACCCCACGGTGGAAGTGAAAACCGGACGCAACGATGCGTGCCTGTGCGGCAGTGGGCAAAAATTCAAGAAGTGCTGCCACAATTACCTACATACCAATCCGGTTCTGTAGGAAGCACCATGCCCAAGGTTTTCAGCTACGTCAGGTTCAGCAGTGCTAAGCAGTCAACAGGCGATAGCAAGGCCCGCCAACTCAAATCAGCCAAGGCGTTCGCCGACGAACATGGGTACGAGCTGGCAGACCCGAAGGACTATCTGTTCTTCGATGCGGGCCGGTCTGCATATAAAGGAAGACACCTAGACGACACTGGCGAGCTGGCGCGATTCCTTGCATTCGTAGAGGACGGGACCGTACCAACGGGCAGCATCTTGGTAATCGAGTCGCTAGACCGCCTCTCCCGTGAGCGTGTACGTGATGCCCTACCCCGCTTCCTCGATCTGCTGGCAAAAGGGATCAATGTCTACACCAGCACGGACAGGCGCCTCTACACCAGCGACTACAACGAGATAGACCTGATCGTTTCGATCATCACTATGAGCCGTGCCCACGAAGAAAGCGCCACCAAGGGCAGCCGCGTCTCATCCGCATGGCAGAACAAACACAAGGAAGCACGCGAGACAGGCAAACCGCTGGGTAAGCTCAGACCGTTATGGCTTGACCTGACGCCAGACGGGTATGTGTTGAATCCAGATCATGCCCAGGTAGTGCAGCGGATCTTTGACTTATCTGCCAAGGGCTATGGCTCTCGTGTAATCGCTGCCACTCTCAACCAAGACGGCATACCCACATTCTCAGCGGACCGGAAAAACTCCAGTGGCCTTTGGGGGTTCAGCACGATCCGGCACATCCTCGAAAGCCGCACGACTCTAGGCGAGTATCAACCGCACACCTTTATAGACGGAGTACGTACTCCAGACGGCGAACCGATCAAGAGCTATTTTCCGCCCGTGGTTACTGAGGAGCAGTTCTACCTAGCTGCTGCTGCCAGAGCATCCCGAAGGTTGCACAAGGTCACAAAGGTGACCAAGAACTTCAACGTACTGGCAGGGATTTTCTTCTGCCAGAAATGCGGTGGGGCCATGCACCTACAAGGCTTCAAGAACCGGAAGTATTTCAAGTGCGCCAACAAGCAAAAAGGCATGTGTGATTCCGGCGTGGTTGGGGCTGAACGCTCGGAGCTGGTGTTCCAAGAAGTTTTAGCCAAGATCGATAGCCTGTCCCTAGTGCGCTCAAGCTCAGGAAGCCTAACCCAGAAGATACAGGTGATGGACGGACGGGTTGAGGAGCTGAGGGCCAAGCAAGCCAACGCAGAATCCTCACACCAAGAATTTCCCAGCAGGATCACCGCGAAGCTGTTGCAGCAAATCGAAATAGGCCTGGAAGCGCTCAACGCTGAACGTGAAGCTCTCGCCCAAAACCTTGCTACTGATCAGGTGGTGAGTAAGTCGGACTTCTTTGAAAGGCTCGACCTGACAAGCTACGAAGGGCGTGCAGCAGCAAACAATCTAGTCAAGCGGCTAGGTGTGCGTATCGGCGTTACGAAGCTGGAACGGACGAACGAATGCTACGCGGTCAGTATTGAAGGCAATGTCTCCTTCCTGATCTACCACCGGGAAGCTGCACTCACGATCAGGTCCGTAGATAGCAACATTCTCGACAAGCAAGTGATGCATGGCGAGATAACTCAAGACCAGAGAGTGCGGCTTGAGCAAATCAGAGAAATGGGTGATGTCCAGGGGCCAACGTCTTTAGTGCGAGCGCTTTTCAACTGGGAACATGTTGTAGCCAGCAAAGTAGACAATGGCTGATTGCCAGCCAACCAAACGTCAAAAAGCCACCACCCATCCGACAACCGAGCATATTTTGACAAACGGTTGACACTATGAGAGCTGCGCCCTACACGGGTGTTCCACGTTTTATACACATTTTTTCCACAATGTTACCCACAGGTAGTGCGTTGCTAAGCCCCCCAAAACGCATTATCTTGTAGCCACGGCAAAAAAAAACCCTACATGTAGGGATTTTGATAGCTGGAAGACCAAGAATAGGTCTTGTAGAAGGGAAAGCTTGCGAGTGGTCACGCGAAGTTTGGCGACAGAACGTGATCCACCCGCACCACCCCCGATACGAACGTTTCGAAAAACGCATGAATCTGGGCAGGCGGTTATTAAGCCAACAGCGTGACTCTCACGTCAACAACACTTTGAGTGTACGTTGCCACGCCCAGAGGATTGCACCACAGCAATCTCTCTAGAGGCTCGACCTACTATGACTAGACGTCATCGTAACCGCTCGTCGATTCAACGCTCCAAAAGTGTTTTCGTTCACGACTACCCACGCTGGAGGTTTGGGCGATGGGAACACGTGCGTCAGCATTTCCGCAGTCTGCCGTTCCAATACGCACTTGACCTGTAGGAGATAGAACAAGCCACCGGCGTGAGAGTCGGTGGCTTCCTACGGTAACAACTCTATCGGCACCCTTTCGTGATGGCATGTGGCTATTCCAATGAGTAGTATCGCCAGACCACTCATCGACTGGGAGCAGCCATGAAAGCCGGAACCGCATCAGCGATTGTAATGGTAGCAACCTTAGGGTGTGGGCACGCGTTAGCATCTGACGGAAATGACTTAGTTAAAGGTTGTTCAGATGTAGTCAGAAGCATGGACGGACTGAAAGCCAGGAACCTCTACGCGGCAGGGAGTTGCCTGGGACTAGTCTCTGGCGTCATGGATACTCTAACAATCGTAGACGACTCATTACCCCCCAAAGAAAAGATTTGCTACCCAAGTCAAGGCATCCCATACGGCCAAGCCGTTAGAGTCGTCCTTAAATACCTAAATGACCATCCTTCGGACCTACATCAAAATGCATCAGTTCTAACCGCCGATGCACTGAGGAGTGCATACTCCTGCAAATAGGCTGACAGACTCCCAGCACACCCACCCCGCGCCGCCAGCGACATCGCAACTCGATGGGGGGGGGCAAGGTGTCAGCCAGGAAAAATAAGCTGGGGGATGGATACCTGTCTGAGCTGCTTAGCAGCGTGCACCGTCAGACACTGGAAACTGTCGTGATCTATAAATAAGACGTACTTGGGTGCCACTGAGCTTGCTTCTGGCGGGCGCAGAGCGTGGTGCTGTGGGTGTCATCAGCCACAAAAAAACCCGCTCAAGGCGGGCATTGGGTGTAGTTAGTAGACCGTCAGAACACAAACTCGTGGTACGTCGCATCAACCTCGGCTTGAGTGATGCCAATGTAGGCCATGGTGACGGCAGGACTGCTGTGGTTCAGCACCCGGCAAATCTTCTCGATGGACACACCACCGCTGTACATCAGCCAACCACGAGTCTTCCGCATTGAATGCGTGCCGAGCTGGATACCAAGCTCATCACCTACAGCCTTGAAGGCACCTGCCACGGCTACACGACTCACAGCCTTACCTTTGGCCCGATTGGAGTCCACTTGAAACAGGAAGGTGTGGTCGGGGTGTGCCTGCCTGCGTTCTGCGACAATCCGCTTAGCTGAACTGTTCAGGTCGATCTGTCGAGTCTTACCGGTCTTGGACTCCTTGATCACGAGCTTATCGCCAGCAACATCCTCAAAGGCGAGGCTGAGTAAATCGCTGATCCTGAGGGCAGTGTTAACGCCGAACCGCCAGATGTCCGCATACAAAGAGTTACCCCTGGCGTTCTTGGTCAGCTTGCGAGCGATCACCTCCGCCTCACCCTCCGTCTTTACCGCCTCTACGATGTTCATTCTAATTAACACTCCATGCAATATCGGCTATATGTGTTAATTAGATCATGACTCATTGGACAAAAGCAACGGATTTAAAGGCTTGGCTAATTTACACAATACTATTCTGTCAATTAGCAGGAGGAACGGGAGGCATTGCCCTCCCGCACCAGGGCTACTTTTTCTTCTTGCCGCCACCTGGGGGCTTCTGGGGCGGAGGAATCACCTCTACTGTTGTTGTCTTCGGACGGCGCTTCGCCTCCTCGATAGGAATGAACTGCCCACTCCCCGAATCTCTACCGCGTTTGTTGACCATGAGTCCCCTCCTTAATGGCACGTCGCCACACAGCGATCATATCGAGGCTAGTTCAAGGAAGCGGGTTAGCAAAGCCGAGATGAAACGAGTTTTAAGGCTGGCCTACCTACGTAGCACCCTGATCATGCTGGCGATGCCTTCATTGCTCGTGTCGAGCGTCTCCAGGGCGCCAACGATGTTGGCGTGAGTCTCTATCCCGCCCTGACCCCGTACCCAGTTGCTCAACTCTTCGATGGCAGCGCCCAGAGCGTTCTGATTCAGCACAAGCAACTCCAAGGCATCGGCGGTCACTTCGTTCAGGTCATCCATGAGAGGCATCCTCGGTTGTGGTGCAAGGATCGTAGACCACCTCGGCGCTGGGTGGGGCTGGGTGTAGCCGCTCTGCTGAATTTCGCCATTTGGACGCGTTTAGTGCGTTCTGAAAGCTGGAAATCGGTTTGACCCTGAGTTATCACAGGGTTCAGCTTGTCCGTTTCCGACATACCCAACGGAAACACTGGGCTGTAGAGGGCATCAATCACAACTATCAATAAGAATCAACCAATAGCTAACGACTATATATGTAACCCTGAGGAGGTTTTCAGGGGGTTATTTGAGGTTTCAGGGGAGGTATCCGGTGGGGGTATGCCGCTACATCGCCACCATGGATAATGGCGCGAGAAAGGATGCAATCAACGGAGCATTCTTGAATAGGGCATGAGCGAGGTGGTAATGGATTTCTCACAGCGAATGGGATTGATACCAGAGTCCAAGTTAATTCAAGTAGATGATATGGATATGGATTTACGTATATCGTTATGGAATGCCCTAATCGAAACGTATTGGAGCCAATATACCTCAGCAAGCCGAATGTACGACTATGTAAATGGATCAAACTTTCATAGCTACTCAAGAAAGCTATACTCTCTTCATTATAAAAAATCCATCGACACTATTGATACCCATTGGAATAAATTCCTTGCCAAGGTTCGTGAAAGTTTTTTCAGTTGCACTTGGGACAGGGTTTACGCATTTATTGAATTTACACCACAACATGCCCCCGAGTACAAGCCGGGACAAACAGTAAGGGCTGATTTTTTTATAAAAACCTGTAACCAGATATTGGAGAGGGAAAACTCAGCCTATCGCTTCGTAGCAGGCAAGATCACACCAATCACATCGCAAGATGAAATAGAAGAAGTCGAACGCGCAATTGCAATATCCGATCAATATACGGGTGTCAGAACCCATATACAAACAGCACTCGGGTTTCTGACGGACAAGCTGAACCCTGACTATAGAAACTCAATCAAGGAAAGCATTAGCGCTGTTGAGTCCCTTGCCAAGCACTTGGTGGGCAACCCCTCTGCAACCCTTGACGGCGCTTTAAAAGTACTCGAGAAGAGCCACAAACTGCACCCTGCTTTGAAGAAAGCATTTTCTTCTTTATATGGATATACCAACGACTCTGATGGTATACGTCATGCACTGATGGAAAACTCCGAACTAACTCAAGCAGATGCTAGGTTCATGCTCATCTGCTGTTCAGCGTTCACCAACTTCGCCATCGATAGCACGAAGAGCTGATTAGTCCCAAGGCAAAGGATCGCCAACATACTCGACTGTAGCCCCTTGCCTGATTGCAGGGGCAGCAACATCTGGCACCTCATCCAATGTATCCCCGAACAGCTGCAATCGCTTATGCACGACTACAGGAGCTTGTGACGGTGTATCTATGTATGCCTCAAGAGGTATATCTTCAAACACAGGAACCATATCGCCTGCAAGCTCCTGAGAGGCGATTGCAGGAACGCTATAGCTATCCACTACAGCAGGGAAAGCAACCTCGCCAATCACCCTAGAAGAGCTTGTAGATACCTTGCTGGTACATACTTGAAGTGGAGCCAAGATCTTATAGTTGTTAGAGCGAATGAACCCTCTTCCTTTCTGCCGTTGCACTTCGATATACCCATGCTGAATTAGTTTGGCAATAAATCGTTTAACTGTACTCGGATCACATCCAGTTGCTGCTGCAATGTCCTCTTGGTTATCAAACCAATCCTTGCCGATGGATCTAAAGAAGATGTATCTCTTCTCCATCCATGCCCACATAATCTTCTGATCACCAGTGAGCTTAAATTGTTCGCCAGTGGTTCTGCTGGTCCAGTGTGTTGCCTTCATGATTTCGTGTGTAAGCTTGCAAAATGTCTCGGTCATCGTATTCCTCGTATGTATTCTTAAAGGTTCTTGATATGTTCTAGGAACTTGGATTCTTCCATAGCCCCAGTTCGGAAGAGGACTATCATTTCGATCATGTGAGCAACGCGAGCTGCTGCACTTGGACCACCATTGCCGTTGCCAGCCTTGAGCCAGTCACGACTGTGTTGCCGGAATTGAATGTTCATTTCATTTTCTCCTTGCACGGTAAAACTTCACAGAGGGCAGGATGCCCCATGTGGATTCTATCTAACTTAACTAGGGTGCTAGCACCGCTGATTGAAGATCCTTGCACGATCAATTCATATGATTGAGCAATCAGAAAGCTCTTCTGCTTTACCTTGCAAGAATCCCGAAGGGTGCTGGGACTGCATCAGTCTTATTATTTTCTTTCTTGTTATGATCTATCTTACTAAGGGGGCAGCACGCCCTATGTCACAGGGGGCAAATTGCCCTATGTACAGGGGGCACCGTGCCCTATGTGAGCCACTAACAAGAATCCCAGGCAGCACGAAACCGCCGCCTGACGTTGCACTGGGGCAAGTCGAGAACGCTCGGTATTGGTTTGCTGGAAAGTTGGCGACTATACGCCAGATTACCCTGTTTTGTCAAGTTGTATCGCGCTATACAAGTTGCTGTATGGAGCTGGGCTAGAAACTCCCCCTAGGGCGATTGCAGCGTCTTTCTCAAGTGAGACAACCCAAACTGAGGCGCCACGACTATCGACGCCTGTATGACGCCATACGGGCTTGTGGAGCCTCCTTGAAAGTTCGTACGCGGCATGCATTGCCGCATTTGCATCATGGTAAACTTGGTTCATTGTTTTAACTCCTTGTTGAGTAGCTGTGCTTGTCTTAGCTGGATTGCAACTTCAAGGGCGGCAAGTTTCCGAGCCTGGGCTACTTGATCGACTTGCCACGTAATAAAGTTCTCTCGGACACCCATAATCTGGCGCTGAATGTTTGCATCAAGCTTGGCAGCGAGTTGTGTCTCTCGCTCCTGGGCTGCATGCGTAGCTCTTTCGGCAAACGCTGCATACGCTGTTTCATTTTGGCGAATGCTGTAACACGTAGTTCCGAAAGTTATAAGTGATGCGAGCATAAGAACGCCCAACATCCATTTGATGAGTCTGTATTCTGACAACATGGTTAACCTTTAGGGAGAGAGCCTATCTTGCGATAGGCTTATTTAGTTTCTTTCGGCAGGTATTCGCCAAAGATCTTGTCAGTGACTACTTTCGCAATTTCGTTTGCATCAGCGTCTGTTTTGACATTCACAGTGACGTTATTTGTCACGGAAGTTGGTGTAGTGTTGGTGGCATTGGTAGTGTTGTTTACAACTGTTCCACCCCCACCCCTTACGGGTGGCTCATCAGAAACCCATTCACCACGTGACCCAGGTGCAGCACGACTTGCAGTAGCAGCAGCCCCAGCGGCGAGTCTGGCGACAGCATTACTTGGGTCAGATTGACTAAGTAACTGTTCAAGATGCTTATTGAAGTCAGGCAGTCCCTTAGTGTTCAATCTCGATAGATCTAGCGCGGGAGGCGTTATAGACCATGGTGCATGCTCCTGATCAAAACCGACATCCTTCCAAGTATCACGACTCTCAGGAGTGCTTGCCCTGTAGTCCTTCACGCTGAACAACTTGTTGTACAACTCACCAATCCACCCACCTTGGTGTTGTGTTCCTGCGTCAATCTTGCTGTAGTCGCCAACACCTACCATATTTGTATCGACTGCGACATCACTTGTAGACATTCGATCTTGGAGCTTCTGCTGCTCTGACTTGTCAGATCCATCTGCATTTTTACCGGCAAACATTCGTAGCATATGCGTCTCAACCTTCACCAATCCCAAGTCGAAGTTTCGCAGAGCCACCTGTAGGTAGTTGGTAGACTCAATCAGTTCTCGCTCAGCGGTGAGTCTTTCGCCAAGAGCGGCAATCAACGTAGGGTCAGCGTTTGTTTTTTCAGATTGTAGGTACTTATCGTTTTCAACCCTTACAGCTTGGGCATCCAGCGAATGCTTATGACGCTCAAGTAGTTCCGGTGATTGAGCAACAATATCTCGCATACCTTGCTGAACCATCGCGCCATTAACCTTCCCATCATGTTGAGCTTCCAACACGAAGCCAGCCAACTTGTTAACGTCGCCCTTGTAACCAAGAGCTTTACCAATCGCCTGATATAAGATCGTGGTTAGACGCGTACCAAGTGCATCTGTTAAAGGGCGAAGATCCTGACCTAAGAAACGGTCCTTGGAATACCCTTGATTGAGTTGAAGCGCGGCAGAATACTGCTGTGCCTTATCCAAGTTACCGATACGAAATACAGCGGCTTGATCTTTCTGTAGTTGGATAGCTTCTTCCAGAGTTTTGCCCTGAGCACGAAAACCTTGAACCATGTTCGAATAGGCCACAGCCGATTCGCGATCAATTTTCATCCCAAATTCTTGGGAGTTTTGAATATATGCCTCTTTGATTCGGGCGCGCTCTTTATCGTTATTGCCTGCCGCCATCAGAGTGTTATCAAACTGCTGATTATCGGCTGTTGCTTCTTGGCGTTGTTTGACACGCTCGCCCAGGTATCCAGCTGCCTCTGAGAGCGCGTACAAGGCCGCTCCAGCAGTCCCAAGCCCAACAGTAAACCCACCTAAGCCCATGCCTTGCGGCTCGGCTTGCTTGGCCTGCCAGGAGGCATGGCGCTCTGCTGCAAAGTCGAACCTCTTAGCCTTCATGTCCTGACTTACTTGGGCGCGAGATTCACGGGCAGCAGCGGCAAGTTTGGATTGCTGATGACGCTCGGCAAGTCGAATTCCACGCTCTCTGGCGGCAAGTAATCCGGCCTCGGCGCGCTGTAACTTAGATTGATGTAGCGCAGCCTGTTGCTGTAGTTGAACTGTTCTCTCTTGGCGTCGTTGAAGAATGTCAGCTAGGCGCGCCTCTCTGACGCGAGACTGTTCCGCCGATGCTTGCAACTTCGCTCTACCAAGATCAACTTTTAAACTTTCCTGCTCGGCCTTGTGTTGTTTGGCTGACAGCACGGCGGCAGTTACTTGCTGTCTCAAGGCAGCGCTTTGCAGGAATGAATCTTCTCTCTTGCCATTGGCTACTAGTTTTTGTTCAGCAAGTTGAGCCCTAAACTGTGAATACCGTAGGCGGGACAACTTCTGCTCAGTTGCAAGTTGTTTGAATAAGCTTCTTTCAGCTGCGACATCTGCTGTCGTCTTAGCTTGACGCTTTGCAGCTATATCAAACTTCTTATCCAGGCGCTTGTTTAGGTCGTCCGCCGTTTTCATCATGTTAACCATGAGAGCTTGCGTACGCTTGAGCATTGCCTCAAATGCAAGGAGCGGCCCTAACTTTACATCAAATTGGAGTACACCCGTTAGACGGGAAATGACCTCTTCGTTCATTGGCCACCTCCGAACGAGTGTCGAACCAATGTTGGCGAGTAGTCCTCAAGCAATTTATCCAGGGTGGAACTAAACACAGAAGAGCCGACACCCTCGTAAAGCACCTCACCCATGGTGAATAGTCTCAAGCGATTATTGCTCAGCAAGAACAGGGGTACATGAGCGATTACAGGACGACTGCCAGCGATTGCGATAACGTGCGATCCATCCGAACAGTTAAACCAAGCCAGTTTGTAAGCTTGTTCGCCATAGACGCGCCTTACTGTAGTTTTGAAATTACCAAGGACGTGTTGGATGTCGATGGTGCTATCTGATTTGATTCTAAAGATAATGCGGCGTGGAGCGGGTTCTGCAAGTTTGGTGATGCGTGCCACCAGTTGTTCCGGTATTACCAGTTTTTTCATTGGTCGTCCTTTGGCGGTAAGTAGACCCAACTCCCTTGAGGCAATCCATACATTGCAATGGGCAACGTAAATGAACGGGACATAAGGTTGGGATGAGCATGATTGAATTCATTAAGAGCCTTGAAGATTACGGAATCAGAGAACTCTGCCGACGACATAATCAATACCACTCCTGTAGATGCGTGTATGGTCTCTGGAGCGCTTCGAGGGGTTGGGCCTTGCGCTGATGAGGATTCGTTCTTGGTTACCGCTACAGGCTCCTGTAGAAGCTCCGGGCGGTACTTGGTCAATAGCAACTTGGTTAGCCCATCCATTAAGAGCGCTTCCCTTTAGTTGGCGCTGGAACTGGGGCGGCTTCTGTTGGCTTGAAGGTTTCACGAATCTGCTTTTCAACTGCCGCTCTACGCTCTGCTTCTGCTTTAGCCAAATCTCGCTCTTCGCGGGCACGGTCCACTTTCAGCTGAGCGTCCACCTGTGCCTGTATAAACAGTTCGTTGTGCTGCTCAACTTCTGCGTAATACTGGACTGTCACATCCTGGGCGATCTGCTCAAGCGCTGCTTTGATATCTGATTCTGGCTTGAAGAAGTAGATGTCGAAACGGCTATGGTCAATCTGTACCACTGATAGCGGGTGAATCTGGTAGCCCTTATGTACCTGCTCAAGATAAGTTGGCAGGATGTCTAAGGGATGAGGGCAGAAGAATACCACTGTACCGCCGTCAACTTGTTTGGGTACTGCTCGCCCAGTTACCGGATCAGTTCCAGCATTCATATCAAGACCGCTCTTGCGGTCTCTGTAGCCCGCCTGGGCACTCTCGATGCGAGCTTGAAGCTCTACTGAATCTGGCTGTTTAAGCATGTTGTATTTCTCCTGTTTGGGCTGGGGGTTTATGGATGATCTTTCTCATGTCGTCTGTGAGGCAGTTTTCTACAAGGGAAGTTAACTCTTCCAAAGTCTTATCTTCGACATCACGAAACTCTACAGACAACAATCCAATGACGACTGTCTTGTTCTTGTTGCGACGGTGATACTCAGTGTTGCACTTTGGGGAACAGTACAAAGAGCGAGCCGTTCTACTCTGGTACTCTTTCTTGCATGCAGGGTTTTTGCACGTGCGTGTAACGTGGGCCATGTTTGGCTTTCCTCTTTAATTTGTGGTGGAAACGTGCGGGACTGATTTGCGGGTACAAAAAAAGGCAGTAGCTGTGGGCGCCTGCCTTAGTTTGGTGTCGATGCTTGTTGCCCATTCGAAGAGCCAAGGGCTGTGGCCGACACAAAGTCCGCACTCTGTGTCTACGTAGTTGGGCCACTCACTACGTGGGAGCTGGACGGTGGATCGCCGGGCCGGGTAAGCGAACTCTTACGAGCTTGCTAGGAGAAATGGCGGGCCTTGCAGGGAAGAAATAAAAACTCCCTATCTACACACCATTCTAACACGGCAAAACAGGATTTGTCAAGCATATCCAAACAAATAAAGCAACTATTTTCTATTTAGTGCGACGAACGGCAAGCATCCGTCAGCATCAATCAATGATCGGCCAGCACAATGAACATTGTGGCGGTGCTCCCGGACGGCGCTTATGGCACGTCACCGCCTGCCTGACTGTATCGGCTCTGGAGTGGCTCAGGTACGCTCAGCAAAGCAACAATTACAGCTGAGTAGTGAATTGTTGTACAACTTCAAGAAGTGTTGTTCCAGCTATCTCTAACCACCACAGGACTCACGCCATGCTTCGGATCTACAGCTTGATGCTGGCGTTAACCTTCGGCCTGACCGGTTGCGCCTCCTGGTTCGAAGACGATTCGCCCCCGCCCCACGTTTCCCTGGTGAAAGTCGAAGTGGTGCGGGCCAAGCTGCTGGAGCAGAAATTCAAGCTGTACTTTCGCGTGGATAACCGCGACGACTCTGACCTGACCGTGCGTGGGCTGATCTACAAGGTCACCCTGGATGACTTTGTGCTCACCGAAGGCGAGTCCAATGAATGGCTGACGGTACCGCCCAAGGGCCATGCATTTTTCAAGGTGTCGGTGCGCACCAACCTCTGGCCGCAGATCCGCGACGTGGTGCAGATGCTGAAAAAACCCGACCAGCCTGTGCCGTATCGTCTGGAGGGTGAACTGAAAACCGGATTATTCATCGGTTATGACGTGCAGGTGAACCACAATGGCGAGATAATCCCCGGCGATTTTATTCCGGAGCGACATCGATGACTCAGCAACCCCATGTCCATGGTCCTGACTGCAACCATGATCATGATCACCATGATCACGACCACGGCCATGTCCACGGCCCGAACTGCGGCCACGCTCACCAGGAGCCGGTGCGCAATGCGTTGAAGGACGTTGGCCGCAACGATCCTTGCCCGTGCGGCAGTGAGAAGAAATTCAAGAAGTGCCACGGCGCGTAAATCGCGCTGAGGGCCCACGTGTGTGTGAGGGAGTTCGCTCCCTTCCACAGCTGCATCGCATTCCAAATCGAAAGCGTCTAAGGGTAGACGCAAATGTTTGATTGAATTTCCACCCTCCCACCTTTACCTATACCTACAGGCATTCGCTCAAGCATCACCACTTTTGGAGAGCTTCATGATCGACCTGTATTACTGGACCACCCCCAACGGTCACAAAGTATCGCTGTTCCTGGAAGAAGCCGGTCTGCCCTACAACGTGCACCCGATCAACATCGGCCAGGGCGACCAGTTCAAGCCGGACTTCCTGAAGATTGCCCCCAACAACCGCATCCCGGCCATCGTCGATCAGAACCCGAGCGACGGCGGCGCGCCGATCTCGCTGTTTGAATCCGGCGCGATCCTGCTGTACCTCGCGGAAAAAACCGGCCAATTCATTCCAAAAGACCTGCGCGGTCGCCAGGAAGCCCTGCAATGGTTGTTCTGGCAAATGGGCGGACTCGGGCCGATGGCGGGTCAGAACCATCATTTCAGCCAGTTCGCACCGGAGAAAATCCCCTACGCGATCAAGCGCTACGTAGATGAAACCGCCCGTCTGTACGGTGTGCTGGACCGACGTCTGGCGGACCGTGCGTTCGTGGCGGGTGAGGACTACAGCATTGCCGATATGGCGATCTATCCGTGGATCGTTTCCCACAAATGGCAGAGCCAGCGCCTGGAAGATTTCCCACACGTTCATCGCTGGTTCAATAGCATCAAGGAACGGCCAGCGACGGTTCGGGCGTATGAATTAGTCCAAAAGGTCAATCCGCCTGAATCCTGACCTGAAGTCGTGCGCGGTCAACAGGTGGGAGGGGCGGTGCGACTCAAGATCTAACGCTTTACCCAAACTCCTGCTTGCGTCGTTTCACCGCGCTCACTAACGTAGCGCCTTTACTGACGCTACCCCCCGCAGGAGCTTTGCCATGGCCTCGCCAGCCCTCTCACATTTTCTTCCCCGGTTCGGCGTTGCCGCGGCAGTGGCCAGTGCATTAAGCCTGGCCGGTTGCCAGCTCCAGAGCACCCAGGACACCCTGCCGCCAGTGGCCGGCGTGCAGCCGATCAAGGGCCTCGCACAGAATGTTTCGATACGCCGCAACGCCCAGGGCATGCCGCTGATCGAAAGCAACACTTTCCACGACGCGCTGTTCAGCCTCGGTTATGTACACGCCAGTGACCGTATCACCCAGATGGTCACCCTGCGCCTGCTGGCCCAGGGCCGCCTGGCGGAAATGTCCGGGCCTGAGGTGCTGGATGTGGACCGCTTCATGCGCGCGGTCAACCTGAAAAAAAGCGCCGGCGAGCTGTACAACGCCTCGTCGCCGCGTCTCAAGCGCTTCTTCGAAGTGTATGCCCGTGGCGTCAATGCCTACCTGTTCCGCTACCGCGACAAGCTGCCGCCGGACCTGGCCCAGACCGGCTACAAGCCTGAGTACTGGAAGCCGGAAGATTCGGCGCTGCTGTTCTGCCTGCTGAATTTCAGCGAGTCGGCCAACCTGCAGGAAGAGCTGGCGTCGTTGCTGCTGGCGCAAAAGGTCGGCGTGGACAAACTCGCCTGGCTGACACCGAGCGCGCCGGATGAGCCGATCCCCCTGGCCGAAGCCGAAAAACTCAAGGGCGTGAACCTCAGCCAGATCACCGGCCTGGCCGGGCTGGACACGGTCAGCCAGCAATTGAGCAGCCTCAACTCGCTGGCGGTTACCACGTCGAGCAACTGGGCCATCGGCCCGCAACGCAGTCGCAGCGGCAAGAGCCTGCTGGCAGGCGACCTCGCCGCCCAGCCGCAGGCGCCGTCACCGTGGAACTACGTGCAGATTCGCGCACCGAAATACCAGGCCGTCGGCGCCTCGATTGCCGGCCTGCCGACCCTGTTGTCCGGTTTCAACGGCAACGTGGCGTGGAGCATGAGCACGGTCAAGGGCGATACCCAGGACCTGTTCCTGGAGAAGGTCAAACGCCAGGGCAGCGCGTTGTACTACGAGAACAACGGAAAATGGCTGCCGGCAGCGGTGCGTAATGAAACTTTCTTCGTCAAGGGTCAACGCTCGATTCGCGAAGTGGTGTACGAAACCCGCCACGGTGCCCTGCTCAACAGCAGCCAGGCCCTGACCAGCGGTTTTGGCCTGGCCCTGCAAACCGCCGACTTCAAGGATGACAAGAGCCTCGACGCATTCTTCGACCTGTCCCGCGCGCAAAACGCCGGCAAGGCCTCGGACGCAACCCGCAACATTCGCGCCATTGCCTTGAACATGGTCTTCGCCGACGCCGGCAGCATTGGCTGGCAGGTCACCGGCCGCTTTCCCAACCGCCGCGAAGGCGAAGGCCTGCTGCCCTCGCCCGGTTGGGATACGCGCTTTGACTGGGACGGTTACGCCGACGCGATGCTGCACCCCTATGACCAGGACCCGGCCCAAGGCTGGATCGGCACCGCCAACCAACGCACCGCGCCGCGCGGCTACGGCATGCAGCTGTCCAACTCCTGGGATGCGCCGGAGCGCAGCGAGCGCCTGGCGCAACTGGCCAATGCGGGCAAGCACGACAACCGCAGCATGATCGCCATGCAATACGACCAGACCACCACCTTTGCCGCCAAACTCAAGACCATGTTCCAGGCGCCGGGCATGGCCCAGCCCTTGAAGCAGGCGATTGATGCGTTGCCGGCGGCCGACCAGGCCAAGGCACGGGAAGCACTGAAGCGCCTGATGGCGTTCGACGGCCGCCTGGTATCGACGTCCGCCGACGCGGCGCTCTACGAACTGTTCCTGCAGGAAAGCACCCGGCAGATCTTCCTCGACGAACTGGGGCCGGAAAACAGTGCCAGCTGGAAAGCCTTTGTCAGCAACGCCAACCTGTCCTATGCCGCCCAGGCCGACCACCTGCTGGGCCGCGAAGACAGCCCGTTCTGGGACGACGTGCGCACCGCGCAAAAAGAAGACAAACCCGCCATCCTCGCCCGCAGCCTGGCCGCCGCGATCACCGCCGGCGAGAGCCAACTGGGTGCTGACCACAAGGCCTGGCAGTGGGGCAAGCTGCACAGCACCACCTGGAAAAACACCAGTGGCCAAGTGATTCGCGGCCCGCTGGCGTCCGGTGGCGACCACAACACCTTGAACCCGGCGCCGTACAGCTGGGGCCAGGACTTCAATACCACCCAGGTGCCGGCGTTGCGCATGATCGTCGACTTCGGCCAGGTGGAGCCGATGATGGGCCAGGGTGGCATCGGCCAATCCGGCAACCCGGCCAGCCCGAACTACGCCAATGGCATCGACCCGTCGCTGAAGGCGCAATACCTGAGCTTCCCGATGCAGCCGCAGAACTTCGAGAAAGTATATGGGAAGGCCAGGTTGACCCTGACCCCAGGCAAGTGACCTGACTTCAACCTGGTGAAACCGGATCCAAATGTGGGAGGGGGCTTGCCCCCGATAGCGGTGTATCAGTCACCGATGTTTTGACTGAACCACTGCTATCGGGGGCAAGCCCCCTCCCACATTTGGACTGCATGCATTCCGATAGAACTTCTGCGCTCGCCCCCGCCTCATACCTGATAAGCCCATCGCCCCGGTCACCCCATGGACCTTGTCATCGCCCGGCCCGAAGGCCTCTACTGCCCCGCCGGAGATTTCTACATCGATCCCTGGCGCCCGGTGGAACGCTCCGTCATCACCCACGCCCACGGTGACCACGCCCGCACGGGCAATCAGCACTACCTGGCCGCCGCCCCTGGCGAAGGCATCCTGCGCTCCCGCCTGGGCCAGGACATCAACCTGCAAACCCTGGCCTATGGCGAAAAACTCGTCCACCACGGCGTGACCCTGAGTTTTCACCCCGCCGGACATGTACTCGGCTCGGCCCAGGTGCGCCTCGAGTACCAGGGCGAAGTCTGGGTGGCGTCCGGCGACTACAAAGTGGAGCCGGACGGCACCTGCGCGCCTTTCGAACCGGTGCGTTGCCATACCTTTATCACCGAATCCACCTTCGGCCTGCCGATCTACCGCTGGCAGCCCCAGGCGCAGATCTTCGCCGGGATCAACGACTGGTGGCAGGCCAATATCGCCGCCGGCAAAGCCAGTGTGTTGTTCTGTTATTCCTTCGGCAAAGCCCAACGCATCCTGCATGGCATCGACGCCAGCATCGGCCCGATCCTCAGCCATGGCGCGGTCGAGCCGCTGAACCGGGTGTACCGCGAGGCCGGCATTTATATTCCCGAAACCCTCTACGCCGGCGATTTCAAAAAGACCGACCCATTGCTGCGCCAGGCCCTGATCATCGCGCCGCCTTCCGCCGGTGGCAGCAGTTGGATCAAGCGCTTCGGCGACTACAGCGATGCCTTCGCCAGCGGCTGGATGCGCCTGCGCGGTACCCGGCGGCGGCGCGGGGTGGACCGAGGGTTCGTGCTGTCGGACCACGCCGACTGGCCCGGGCTGCTGTGGGCGATCGAACAAACCGGGGCCGAACGGGTGATGGTCACCCACGGCTCCGTCGGGGTATTGGTACGCCACCTGCGGGAAAACGGCCTGGATGCCCAGGGCTTCACCACCGAATACGGCGATGACGAAGAGGAGGCCACGGCATGAAAGCCTTCGCCGAGCTGTACGCCAACCTCGACGCCACCACCTCCAGCAATGCCAAGCTCGCGGCCCTGCAAGCCTACTTCCTGCAAGCGCCGCCTGAAGACGCTGCGTGGGCGGTGTATTTCCTGTCCGGCGGACGACCGCGGCAATTGGTACCGACGCGTCTGCTGCGGGACATGGCCACCGAAGCATCCGGCATCGAGCCGTGGCTGTTCGAAGAAAGCTACCAATCGGTAGGCGACCTGGCCGAGACGATTTCCCTGCTCCTGCCGGAATCCACCTACACCTCCGAGGACGGCCTCGCCGTATGGCTGGAAGAAAAACTCCTGCCGCTGCGTGGCCTGTCGCCCCTGGACCTGGCCGAACGGTTACCGGCGTTATGGGCGCAACTGGACCAGCCGAGCCTGATGGTGTGCATCAAGTTGATCACCGGCAGCTTTCGCGTCGGCGTGTCCAAATTGCTGGTCACCCGTGCGCTCGCGGCCATGGCCGACCTCGACAGCAAGCGCGTCGCGCAGCGATTGGTGGGCTACACCGATTTATCCAACCGACCGACAGCCGAAGGCTACCTCAAGCTGATCGCCGCCGAATCATCCGACGAGCATGCACAAAGGGGCGGACAGCCCTATCCGTTTTTTCTTGCCCACGGGCTGGCGCAACCGGTGGAGCAATTCGACGCCTTGCTCGGTTCCCCCGCCGACTGGCAGGTGGAATGGAAGTGGGACGGCATTCGCGCGCAGCTGGTCAAGCGCGAAGGCCGGCTGTGGATCTGGTCGCGGGGTGAAGAGCTGGTGACCGAGCGCTTCCCCGAACTGCACAGCCTGGTCAGTGGCCTGCCCGATGGCACGGTGATCGATGGCGAGATCGTGGTGTGGAAGGACTCGGTACAACCCTTCGCCCTTTTGCAGCAGCGCATTGGCCGCAAGACCCTGAGCAAAAAAGTGCTCGACGATGCCCCGGTTGCGCTCCTCGCCTATGACCTGCTGGAACATCAGGGCGACGACTGGCGCAACCACCCCCAGGCCGAACGTCGCGCCCAACTGGAACAGGTGATTGCCCAGTGCAACCAACCCGTGTTGCAGCCCTCGCCCCTGCTGACGGGCGCCACATGGCAGGACCTGGCACTGCAACGCGAAGCCTCCCGCAGCCTCGGCGTGGAGGGCATGATGCTCAAGGCTCGCGACGGCCTGTATGGCGTGGGCCGCACCAAGGACATGGGCCTGTGGTGGAAGTGGAAAGTCGACCCCTTCAGTGTCGATGCGGTGTTGATCTACGCCCAACGCGGCCATGGCCGGCGCGCCAGCCTCTACAGCGACTACACCTTCGCCGTATGGGATGGCCCGCCCGGCAGTGAACGCACGCTGGTGCCCTTCGCCAAGGCCTACTCAGGACTGACCGACGAAGAAATGCGCAAGGTCGACGCCATCGTGCGCAAGACCACCGTGGAGAAGTTCGGCCCGGTCAGCAGCGTGACGCCCAGCATGGTGTTCGAGCTGGGGTTTGAAGGCATTGCCCTGTCCAAGCGGCACAAGAGCGGGATTGCGGTGCGCTTTCCGCGGATGTTGCGTTGGCGCCAGGACAAGGCAGTGGATGAGGCGGATAACCTTGCTACCCTGCAGGACTTACTGGCCTGACCCGGAACACCGCCCCTCCCACAATCGGATCTCCAAATGTTCCGAAATAGTGCGCTCGATTTTCAATGCCCATTTTCGGGCATCTCCTACACTCATGACTCCCTTGTCCCACCTTTTAAAACGCTCATTCGGAACTATGGTGCAGAAATTGCTACTCGTGATCCGTCTGACACCGTTCAGTAACAGTCCTAAACGCGCCACAAGCGCTTATCTTGGTTTCCAGGGATTAAATAATGAAAAAAGCATTGCTGACCCTTTCTGCACTGGCTCTGTGCATGGCCGCCGGTACCGCGCTGGCCAAGGAATACAAGGAACTGCGTTTTGGTGTCGATCCGTCCTACGCACCGTTCGAATCCAAGGCGGCCGATGGCAGCCTGGTAGGCTTCGATATCGACCTGGGCAATGCGATCTGCGCCGAACTGAAAGTGAAGTGCAAGTGGGTCGAGAGTGACTTTGACGGCATGATTCCAGGCCTCAAAGCCAACAAGTTCGACGGAGTGATTTCGTCCATGACCGTGACCCCGGTGCGCGAGAAGGCCATCGATTTCTCCAGCGAGCTGTTCTCCGGCCCGACCTCGCTGGTGTTCAAGAAAGGCGCGGGGTACTCGACCCCAGAGTCCCTCAAGGGCAAATCCGTGGGCTACGAGCAAGGCACCATCCAGGAAGCCTACGCCAAGGCGGTACTGGATAAAGCCGGTGTGACCACCAAGGCCTACGCCAACCAGGACCAGGTTTACGCCGACCTGACTTCCGGTCGTCTCGACGCTTCCGTGCAGGACATGCTGCAGGCCGAACTGGGCTTCCTGAAGTCTCCGGCCGGTGCCGGCTATGAAGTCAGCGCCGCCATCGATGACCCATTGCTGCCATCGAAAACCGCCATCGGTATCAAAAAAGGTAACACTGAACTGAAGGCCCTTTTGGATAAAGGTATCAAAGCGTTACACGATGATGGCACCTACGCCACCATCCAGAAGAAACACTTTGGCGATCTGAACCTGTACAGCGGCAAATAATGCCTGGGGCGCCCCTTCTCTCAAGGGGCGCTTTTTTATCGCCATAGGTCCTGATTTATGTTCGAAGAACTGTTGCAAACCCTCGGGCTGAGCGCACTCAGCCTGAAGGGTTTCGGCCCGTTGTTGCTGCAAGGCACCTGGATGACCATCAAGTTGTCGGTGCTGTCCCTGATCGTCAGCGTATTGCTGGGCCTGCTCGGCGCCAGCGCCAAACTTTCCAGCTTGCCCTTCCTGCGTATCCCCGCCCAGCTCTACACCACCCTGATTCGCGGTGTACCCGACCTGGTGCTGATGCTGTTGATTTTCTACAGCCTGCAAACCTGGCTCACCGGCCTGACCGACTTCATGGAATGGGAATACATCGAGATCGACCCATTCAGCGCCGGGGTGATCACCCTGGGCTTTATCTACGGTGCTTATTTCACCGAGACGTTTCGCGGCGCGATCCTCGCCGTGCCCCGTGGCCAGCTGGAAGCCGCCACGGCCTATGGCCTCAAGCGCGGGCAACGCTTTCGCTACGTGACCTTCCCGCAGATGATGCGCTTTGCCCTGCCGGGTATCGGCAACAACTGGATGGTAATGCTCAAGGCCACGGCCCTGGTGTCGATCATCGGTCTGGCGGACCTGGTCAAGGCCGCCCAGGATGCCGGCAAAAGCACCTACCAACTGTTCTACTTCCTGGTGCTCGCCGCGCTGATCTACCTGTTGATCACCAGCGCGTCCAACTTCGTCCTGCGTCGTCTTGAACGTCGCTACTCCGCAGGCTCACGGGAGGCGGTGCGATGATCGAACTCTTGCAGGAATACTGGCGCCCCTTCCTCTATAGCGACGGCCAGCACATCACCGGCCTGGCCATGACCCTGTGGTTGCTCAGCGCCGCCCTGGTGATCGGCTTTGTGGTGTCGATCCCGCTGTCCATCGCCCGTGTATCGCGCAACCCGCTGGTACGCTGGCCGGTGCAGTTCTACACCTACCTGTTCCGTGGCACGCCGCTCTATATCCAGTTGCTGATCTGCTACACCGGCATCTACAGCATCGCCGCCGTACGCGAACAACCGCTGCTGGATGCGTTCTTTCGCGATGCGATGAACTGCACGATCCTGGCCTTCGCCCTCAACACCTGCGCCTACACCACGGAGATTTTCGCCGGGGCCATCCGCAGCATGGCCCACGGCGAAGTCGAGGCGGCCAAGGCCTACGGTTTAAGCGGCTGGAAGCTGTACGCCTACGTGATCATGCCTTCGGCGTTGCGCCGCTCGTTGCCCTACTACAGCAACGAAGTGATCTTGATGCTGCACTCGACCACGGTAGCGTTTACCGCGACGATCCCGGACATCCTCAAGGTGGCACGGGACGCCAACTCGGCCACGTTCATGACGTTCCAATCATTCGGTATCGCCGCGCTGATCTACCTGACCGTGACCTTTGCCCTGGTCGGTCTGTTCCGTCTGGCGGAGCGCCGCTGGCTGGCGTTTCTCGGGCCCAGCCATTAAGGAGCCTTCATGCATCATCAGGTACACGATCTGGTCGCGCCGGTGCCAGGCACGGCGCGGCAGATTCACAGTTTCCACTTCGGCCCCGAACACGCCGAGGGCAAGGTCTATATCCAGTCATCGCTGCATGCCGATGAACTGCCGGGCATGCTGGTGGCCTGGCACTTGAAGGTGCGCCTGGCCGAGCTGGCGGCAGCCGGGCGGTTACTGAGCGAGATCGTGCTGGTGCCCATCGCCAATCCGGCAGGCCTGGAACAGGTGTTGATGGACACCCCGCTGGGCCGCTACGAGTTGGAAAGCGGGCAGAACTTCAATCGCCTGTTTGTCGACCTCAGCGAAGAAGTGGGCGACCAGGTCGAAGCGTTGCTCGGGGATGATCCCCGGCACAACGTCGAGCTGATCCGTGCCGCGTTGAGCACCGCCCTCGCCGGGCAAACCGCCGCGACCCAATTGCACGCCCAGCGGCTGGTGCTGCAACGCCTGGCCTGCGATGCCGACATGGTGCTGGACCTGCATTGCGACTTCGAAGCCGTGGCGCACCTCTACACCACGCCCGAAGCCTGGCCGCAGGTGGAACCGCTGGCACGCTATATCGGCTCGGAGGCCAATCTGCTTGCCACCGATTCCGGCGGGCAATCCTTCGATGAGTGTTTCACCCTGGTGTGGTGGCAGCTGCAACAACGCTTTGGCGCGCGCTTCCCGATTCCCATGGGCAGTTTTTCGGTGACCGTCGAACTGCGTGGCCAGGGCGACGTCAACCATGGGTTGGCCGCCCTCGACTGCCAGGCAATCATCGACTACCTGATTCACTTCGGCGCGATTGCCGGCGACGCCGCACCGCTGCCCGAACTGCCCTACCCCGCCACGCCGCTGGCGGGCGTCGAACCCGTGGCAACGCCGGTGGGCGGCCTGCTGGTGTTCAGCGCCCTGCCCGGTGAATACCTGGAAGCCGGGCAACTGATCGCCGAAATCATCGACCCCATTACCGACCGCGTAACGCCCGTGCACTGCCAGAAGGCCGGCCTGCTTTACGCCCGTTCGCTGCGCCGCATGGCCACTGCCGGGATGGTCATCGGCCATGTCGCAGGCACCGAGGCCTACCGCAGCGGCTATCTACTTTCGCCTTGAGGATGCACGCCCCATGTACAAATTGACCGTTGAAGGCCTGCATAAAAGCTATGGCGACAATGAGGTGCTCAAAGGCGTCTCGCTCAAGGCCAGGACCGGTGATGTGATCAGCCTGATCGGCGCCAGCGGCTCGGGCAAAAGCACCTTTTTGCGTTGCATCAACTTCCTGGAAACCCCCAACGACGGCGCCATGACCCTCGACGGCCAGCCGATCCGCATGGTCAGCGACCGCCACGGCATGCGCGTGGCCGACGATGCCGAACTGCAGCGCCTGCGCACGCGACTGGCGATGGTGTTCCAGCATTTCAACCTGTGGAGCCATATGAGCGTGCTGGAAAACATCACCATGGCCCCGCGCCGGGTGCTGGGTTGCAGCAAAAAGGACGCCGAAGACCGCGCCCGTCGCTACCTGGACAAAGTGGGTTTACCGGCACGCGTGGCGGACCAATATCCGGCGTTCCTGTCCGGTGGCCAGCAGCAACGGGTGGCCATCGCCCGTGCCCTGGCCATGGAGCCGGAAGTGATGCTGTTCGACGAACCCACCTCGGCCCTCGACCCGGAGTTGGTGGGTGAAGTGTTGAAGGTCATCCAGGGCCTGGCCGAGGAAGGCCGCACCATGATCATGGTGACCCACGAAATGAGCTTTGCACGCAAGGTATCCAGCCAGGTGCTGTTCCTGCACAAGGGCCTGGTGGAAGAGCAAGGCGCGCCGGAGGATGTGCTGGGCAATCCGAAGAGCGAACGCCTGCAACAGTTCCTGAGCGGCAATTTGAAGTAAACCTTTGCGACGCCTGGAGGGTCTGTGGAATAGGCCCTCCAGAGCGTTCGCCGCCCCATGGCAAAACCCCTCGACTTCGCCAAAACGTGGTTTGCCGCCAAAGGCTGGAAGCCGTTCGCTTTCCAGAAAGACGTATGGACGGCGGTCAAGGACGGCCGCTCGGGCTTGCTGCACGCCAGCACCGGCGCCGGCAAAACCTACGCCCTGTGGTTTGCCGCCCTCAATCGTTTCGCAATCACCCGCCCGCCCGCCACCGGTAAACGCAAACCGCCGGCTGAGCCACTGACCGTGCTGTGGATCACGCCCATGCGTGCGTTGGCCGCTGACACCGCACGCGCCCTCGAAGCGCCGCTCGAGGCCTTGCAGATTCCCTGGAGCGTCGGCCTGCGCACCGGCGATACCAGCAGCAGCGAGCGTGCCCGGCAAACCCGACGCCAGCCCACCGCCCTGGTCACCACCCCGGAAAGCCTGACCCTGATGCTCGCCCGCGCCGACAGCGAAACGAGCCTGGCGCACCTGCGCATGGTGGTGGTGGATGAATGGCATGAACTGATCGGCAACAAGCGCGGCGTGCAGTTGCAACTGGCGTTGGCGCGGCTGCGGCGTTGGCATCCCGAACTGATGGTGTGGGGCATTTCGGCCACCCTCGGTAACCAGTCCCACGCCCTGGAAGTGCTGGTCCCACAAGGGGACGGGATTAATGTGCAGGGACAAACGGCCAAGCAGTTGCACGTCGACACCTTGCTGCCGCCCATCGCCGAGCGGTTTCCCTGGGCCGGGCATATCGGCTTGAAGATGCTGCCGCAGGTGGTCGCCGAGGTCGACGCCAGCAGCAGTTGCCTGGTGTTTACCAACACGCGGGCGCAGTCGGAAATCTGGTATCAGGCGCTGCTCGATGCACGCCCGGATTGGGCCGGGGTGATTGCCCTGCACCATGGTTCGCTGGCCCGCGAGACCCGCGACTGGGTGGAGCGGGCGTTGAAAGACGGTCAGCTCAAGGCGGTGGTGTGCACCTCCAGCCTGGACCTGGGGGTGGATTTTTTGCCGGTGGAGCGCGTGCTGCAAATCGGCTCGGCCAAAGGCGTGGCGCGCCTGATGCAACGCGCCGGGCGCTCCGGCCATGCACCCGGACGGCCGTCGCGGGTGACCCTGGTGCCGACCCACAGCCTGGAACTGGTGGAAGCCGCTGCGGCCCAGGACGCCATTGCAGCGCGGCGCATCGAAGCCCGCGAATCGCCCAACAAGCCGTTGGATGTGCTCGTACAACATTTGGTGAGCATGGCCCTGGGCGGTGGCTTTACGCCGCAGGCGCTGCTGGCGGAGGTGCGTGGCGCCTGGGCCTATCGTGACCTCAGCGAGGCCGATTGGGCCTGGGCCCTGGGTTTTGTACGGCATGGCGGCTTATCGCTGACCGCTTACCCGGATTACCGCCGCGTGGCCCCGGACGAGCACGGCATCTGGCGCGTCCCCGATGCCCGGCTTGCGCGCCGCCATCGCATGAGCGTGGGCACCATTGTCAGCGACGCCAGTATCCAGCTGAAATTCTGGAGCAAGGGCGGCGGTGGCAAGAACCTGGGCAGTGTCGAGGAAGGTTTTATCGCACGCCTCAAGCCGGGTGATGGCTTCTTGTTTGCCGGACGCCTGCTGGAATTGGTGCGGGTGGAAAACATGACCGCCTATGTGCGCCGCAGCAGCGCCAAAAAAGCTGCCGTACCCCGCTGGAATGGCGGGCGCATGCCCCTTTCCAATGAGCTGGCCCAAGCCGTGGTGGAGCGCTTCGATGCGGCCGCGCACGGGGTCTACGAGGGGCCGGAAATGCGGGCTGTGCAAACCCTGCTGCAGACACAATTGCGCTGGTCCGGCTTGCCGACGCGCGAGCACTTGTTGGCCGAAGCCTTGAAATCGCGGGAGGGCTGGCACCTGTTCCTCTACCCGTTTGCCGGCCGCCAGGTGCACCTGGGACTGGCGAGTCTGCTGGCGTGGCGGGTCAGCCAGCAGCAGCCTGTGACCTTCTCGATTGCCGTCAACGATTATGGCTTGGAGTTGCTCAGCGCCACCGAGTTGGATTGGCCACGCTTGCTGAATGGGGCGCTGCTGAGCCCGAAGCAGTTGCTGGCAGACGTAGCAGCCAGCCTGAACGCCGGGGAACTCGCCCTGCGCCGCTTTCGCGAGATTGCGCGTATCGCCGGGCTGGTGTTTGCCGGTTACCCCGGCGCGCCGAAAAGCACGCGCCAGGTGCAGGCATCCAGCGGGTTGTTCTTTGAAGTGTTCAAGCAATATGACCCGCAAAACCTGTTGCTGGCCCAGGCGGGGGAAGAAGTCCTGCGCGACGAATTGGATATTCGTCGGCTGGAAGAGACCTTGCTTCGCCTCTCGGCGCTGACACTGGACGTGCATAGGATCGAACGTCCTACGCCCCTGGCCTTCCCACTGCTGGTAGAACGGATGCGCGAAAGCATGAGTTCGGAAAAACTCTCGGAGCGCATTGCGCGGATGGTCAAGGACTTGGAAAAAGTCGCCGATAACGGCAAACGCTGATGGTGTGCTCAGTGACGCTGGAGGGCGAAGAGCTGTGGCTGTTGGCGGATAAGGCGCTCTACTGGCCCGCGCGCCAGTGCCTGCTGATCGCCGATGCACACTTTGGCAAGGCATCGGCCTATCGCAGCCTGGGCCAGCCGGTACCGCAAGGCACCACCACCGAGAATCTGCAGCGCCTGGATCGGCTGTTGGCGGCCGTACCGTGCGCCCAGGTAATCTTTCTCGGCGATTTCCTCCACGGGCCCGGCTCCCACGCCAGCGGCACCCTCAGCGCCTTGAGAGCCTGGCGAGCACGTCATTGCGACCTGTCGATGACCTTGATTCGCGGTAATCACGATAAACGCGCGGGCGACCCACCGGCTGACTTGAACATCGAAGTGGTCCCGGAGCCCCTGTTGATGGGCCCTTTCGCCCTGCAACACGAACCGCACGCCCATGCCAGCCACCATGTGCTGGCGGGGCATGTGCACCCGGTGTATCGCTTACGCGGCAAGGGCCGGCAGAGCCTGCGCCTGCCGTGTTTCCAGTTCGGCACACGCGTCAGCCTGCTGCCGGCGTTTGGGGCGTTTACCGGGGGGCATACGGTGGAGCAGGACAATGACCGCCGAATCTTTGTCATCGGCGATCACCAGGTGTGGCAGGTGCGCTGACCGGCCTTGCGGGTATCAGGCGACCGGTGCGGGAGGCGGCTCGTCCGGAAGGGTCGGCTCACCGGGCTCGGTGGGCTGCTGTGGCCAATCCTCATCGGGTTGGCCGGGGATGCCGCCTGAATAGGCGGGATCAGCCATCAGGGACCAGGCCAGAACGCCAATCTGGTTGGGTTCAAGCCGGGCAAGTTCTGCGCTGATTCGCGGGTCAATCTTCATAAGGCACTCCTCAAGCGTGGCTCGGTGCGTTTTGCACGCACCGAGGCAGTACACCCAATAGAGTCACTTTCTCCGGACTAATTCCCTTTACGCGTAGGACCTTTCGATCAAGCGCGTGGCAAGGTGACGCCGCGCTGGCCTTGGTACTTGCCGGCGCGGTCTTTGTAGGACACTTCACAGGCCTCGTCAGACTGCAGGAACAGCATCTGCGCCACGCCTTCGTTAGCGTAGATTTTCGCCGGCAGGGTGGTGGTGTTGGAGAACTCCAGGGTCACGTGGCCTTCCCACTCAGGCTCAAGTGGCGTCACGTTGACGATAATGCCGCAGCGCGCGTAGGTGCTTTTACCCAGGCAGATGGTCAGCACGTCGCGGGGAATCCGGAAGAATTCCACGGTGCGTGCCAGGGCAAAGGAATTCGGCGGGATAATGCACACGTCGCTTTTCACATCGACGAAGCTCTTTTCGTCGAAGTTCTTCGGATCCACGATCGCCGAGTTGATGTTGGTGAACACCTTGAACTCGTCGGCGCAGCGCACATCGTAGCCGTAGCTGGAAACGCCGTACGAGATCACGCGGTCATCGCCTTCACCACGAATCTGGCGCTCGACGAACGGTTCGATCATGCCGTGCTCTTGCGCCATGCGGCGAATCCACTTGTCCGATTTGATGCTCATGGCGGGTGTCCTGAATAGCGAGGTGGAAAAATTCTGTGGGGCATCTTACCGGGGCCGGCGTTGGGGTTCAAAGGGCGTCGGGCTTTTCTTGATGAACGCACCGGCTGTCATAAGGCGCAGCCAGCGGGGCCGGGACCCGCATTGCCGCAACCGGTGTGTGTAAATACCACCGCCAGTCACGAAAATAGAGAAACCTTCGGAAATACCATTGGCACGTTCCGGAAAAAGGGTTAAGGTGGCGCCACTGTGCTGCTTGTGTCACTGAGAATCTCTACACGATATGTTGAATTTCGATCCAACCATCTCCAAGAATTTTTCCTGCTCTTTGCACTCAGTCTCGGCCAGGGCTTTTCCTGAGTCGCAGTTAACTTTGTCCAAGGAGATACACCATGTCTAATCGCCAAACTGGTACCGTTAAGTGGTTCAACGATGAAAAAGGCTTCGGCTTCATCACTCCACAATCCGGTGACGACCTGTTCGTTCACTTCAAAGCTATCCAATCCGACGGCTTCAAAAGCCTGAAAGAAGGCCAACAGGTTTCTTTCATCGCTACCCGCGGTCAGAAAGGCATGCAAGCTGAAGAAGTTCAAGTTATCTAACTTGTACTGACTCAGTCAAAAAGACCCCGCCCTTAAAAGCGGGGTTTTTTTATGCCTGGGATTTGGGCATACATGAATAAAATGTCGTGCGCAAAAAATGTGGGAGGGGGCTTGCCCCCGATGGCGGTGTAGCAGTCGATACTTGCATTGACTGACAGACCACTATCGGGGCAAGCCCCCTCCCACATTCAAGCACTCAAGCGGCGTCGTTATTGAAACAACGACTCGCTCGACAAGCCATTCTTCTCCAGGATCTCGCGCAAGCGCTTGAGCCCTTCCACCTGGATCTGCCGCACCCGCTCACGGGTCAGGCCAATCTCCAGGCCTACGTCCTCCAGCGTACTGCTCTCATGGCCACGCAGGCCGAAGCGGCGAATCACCACCTCACGCTGCTTGTCCGTGAGCTCCGACAGCCACTGGTCAATGCTTTGGGAAAGATCATCATCCTGCAACAGCTCGCAGGGATCCGTAGGACGATCATCCGTCAGGGTGTCCAGCAGGGTTTTATCCGAGTCCGGACCCAGCGAGACGTCGACCGAAGACACACGCTCGTTAAGACCCAGCATGCGCTTGACCTCCCCTACCGGTTTTTCCAGCAGGTTGGCGATTTCTTCGGGCGAGGGTTCATGATCGAGTTTTTGAGTGAGCTCACGTGCCGCCCGCAGGTACACGTTGAGCTCCTTGACCACATGGATTGGCAACCGGATCGTGCGGGTCTGATTCATGATCGCCCGTTCGATGGTCTGGCGAATCCACCAGGTGGCATAGGTCGAGAAGCGGAAGCCCCGCTCAGGATCGAACTTCTCCACCGCCCGGATCAAGCCCAGGTTGCCCTCCTCGATCAGGTCCAACAAGGACAGCCCACGATTGACGTAGCGCCGGGCGATTTTCACCACCAGGCGCAGGTTGCTTTCAATCATGCGCTTGCGCCCAGCCGGATCACCCTTTTGCGACAAGCGCGCAAAATGGACTTCTTCTTCGGGAGTCAGCAGAGGGGAAAAGCCGATTTCATTGAGGTACAGCTGGGTCGCATCGAGCGCCCGGGTGTAATCAATGTATTTGTGTTGCTTTAACGCGGTGGAGTTCTTGGATTTGGTGCGAACTGAAGGTACAGCAGGTCCCTCATTCGACATCGATTCCGTAGCGATGCCGGTCTCCATAAGGAGAACCTCATCGTCGATGTCAAACTCCGGCGCTTCTTTACTGAGAGCCATTGTTATAGTCCTTTGGTGAGTTCGACCTCAAGCTCAAGCGACGCCTTTATCCTTGGCAACGCTGGAGCCTGTTCCTTCTACGTGAGGAACAGGCTGTGCAACATATCAACGACGGGGTAGGAATTGCAGTGGATCTACAGGCTTCCCTTGACGGCGAATCTCAAAGTGCAGTTTCACCCGGTCTGTACCAGTTGATCCCATTTCGGCAATTGTCTGTCCGACTTTGACCTGCTGCCCCTCCCGAACCAACAGCCTACGGTTGTGGCCGTAAGCACTGACGTAGGTATCGCTGTGTTTGATGATGACCAGCTCGCCGTAGCCCCGCAAACCACTCCCGGCGTACACCACCGTCCCATCAGACGCAGCTAAAACAGGCTGTCCCAAATCCCCGGCAATATCAATGCCTTTATTCAAACTGCCGTTTGAAGAGAATTTTCCAATTAACACTCCATTTGAGGGCCATCCCCAACCGGTCGGCGCAGGCCCTGCGGGGGGCAACGGCGCGGGTGCCGGCTTGTTCGCGACACTCGGCGCAGCGGTACCCGCAGGCCGGGTAATGATGGTGGTTTTGCTCGAAGACGACGGCGAAGATCCGGTGTTTGTCACAACTGCCGTAGGGGTAGAACCGGTGCGACCGTCAAAGCGAATCGTCTGACCCGGATGTATCGTGTAGGGCACAGGAATATTGTTACGGGCTGCGAGGGCCTTGTAGTCCCAGCCATAACGGAAGGCAATCGAGAACAAGGTGTCGCCCTTGCGCACGACATACTGCCCGGTGGTCACCGTCGGCTTTTGTGGTGCAGCGTTATTGCGGTCAACCACCCGTGCACCGCTGCTTGGCGAGCTGGAACACCCTACCAGAAGGGAACCAAAGACAAGGCCAAGCACCAGTCGCTGAAAACTTGTTTTACTCATACGCTGCGCAAGACCTGTGAGACTCACCCGCCGCTCCCTTTGTGGTGGCTGAACATGAATGCCTGTATCAGGCTTGAAATATGACGCAAGTATAACTGGGCATTGAAGTTTTACCGTCACGCGACTGAAACGAATCATTCAGCGCGTTGAATCGCCCCGCCCATCATGTTGACTTGATAGACCCCGCCGTAAGACACATCCTCACCAACAGAATTCACTGCCCGCGAAAAATGATCAGGCCAGCGGGCCATTGAGCAACGGCACAAAACGCACGGCGCCGAGTACATGCCGGGAAAAACCATCGTCTTCACGGACAATAAGCATCAATTGTTGCACTTCACCGGAACCCACCGGAATGACCAGCCGCCCTCCCGGGGCCAGTTGATCGAGCAGCGCCTGCGGCACATCCGTGGCCACGGCAGTGACGATAATCCCGTTGTAGGGCGCCAGCGCCGGCCAGCCTTCCCAACCATCGCCCCAGCGGAATACCACGTTGCGCAGGTTCAGCTCCACCAGGCGTTCCTTGGCGCGATCCTGCAGCACCTTGATGCGCTCCACCGAGAACACCCGCTCCACCAGTTGCGACAGCACCGCCGTCTGGTAGCCGGAACCGGTGCCGATCTCCAGCACTTTGTCCAGCGGCCCCGCCGCCAGCAGCAGCTCGCTCATGCGCGCAACCATATAAGGCTGGGAGATGGTCTGGTTATGGCCGATGGGCAATGCCGTGTCTTCGTAGGCACGATGGGCCAAGGCTTCATCGACAAAGAGGTGCCGAGGCGTACGCCGGATCACTTCCAACACCTGGGCGTTGGAAAGCCCCTCTTCGTACAGGCGCTGGATCAAACGCTCACGGGTGCGCTGGGAGGTCATCCCGATGCCCCGGCGCAGCAGGTCGTCTTGTTCACGAGCCATCAGCGCAGCCCCTCCAGCCAGCCATCGAGACTACTGAAGGCATCACTGAAGGTGCGATCAAGTTGCAACGGGGTAATCGACACATAGCCTTGCATCACCGCGTGAAAGTCCGTGCCTGGGCCACCGTCTTCGGCATCGCCCGCTGCCGCGATCCAGTAGCCTTCCTTGCCACGCGGGTCGACGACCTTCAACGGCGCTGCCGCGCGGGCGCGATGGCCCAGGCGCGTAAGCTGGATACCGCGAATGTGGTCGAGGGGCAAATTGGGAATGTTGACGTTGAGCACCGTGCGCGGCGGCAGGTCCAGGGCGCCATGGGCCTCCACCAGCTTGCGCGCGAAATAGGCCGCGGTGGGCAAGTTGTCCAGTTGCCGCGATGCCAACGAAAACGCAAACGAGGTACGGCCGAGGAAGCGTCCTTCAAGCGCCGCCGCCACCGTGCCGGAATACAGCACGTCGTCGCCCAGGTTGGCGCCGAGGTTGATGCCCGACACCACCAGGTCCGGCTCCTGGTCCAACAAACTGTTGATCGCCAGGTGCACGCAGTCGGTGGGGGTGCCGTTCACACTGATAAAGCCATTGGCCAGAACCTGCGGGTGCAGCGGACGGTCGAGCGTCAGCGAACTGCTGGCGCCGCTCTTGTCCTGGTCGGGGGCAACCACCACGCACTCGGCGTAATCCTGCAGCGCAGCATAGAGCGCGGCAAGGCCGGGTGCGGTGGCACCGTCATCGTTTGATATCAGAATACGCATGGGCTGTCCGTCTGCCCCACCGGCACCAGATCAACAAGCTCGCGCACCAAGACAGTGGCGAAGCATCCGGCCGGCAGGACGAATTCCAATTGCAGAATGTCAGGCCCGGGATAATGCCACGTCAACCCGCCAATGGGCAGTCGCAGAATGCGACGTTCCTGGCTCATGCCGGCACTCACCAGCCAATCACGCAGGTCGGCTTCACCGGCGGCGACCGCCTGCTCCAACTCAAACGTGGCGCCTGTCGCCGGAGAATCACCCTCGCCCCACTGCGGGCCGGTAGGGTGCAGGTCCAGGATCGCCAGGCGCGGGTCGCTGCACTCAGCCTCCCCCGCCGGAAAAAAGCTGCGGCTGTCGGTAAATGCCAGCAGATCACCCACTTGCGCGCGCTGCCAGGAACCGTCGGCGACGCGCGCCGCCAGCACTTTGTTGAAGAGAAAACTGCGCGCGGTGGACAACAACCGCGAACGCACATTGCGCTGCTCCGGGAGGGCCTTGCGCGCCGCCCATTCCCGCGCGTCGACGACATTGCCACCGTTGTGGCCAAAACGCTGGGTGCCGAAATAGTTGGGGATGCCGTACTGGGCAATCAATTGCAACCGAGCGTCAATGGCGGCGGTATCACCGGCCAATTGGGTCAGGCGCAAGGTAAAGCCGTTGGCCGAGTGCGCGCCGCGCTGCAGCTTGCGCTTGTGGCGGGCGGTTTTCAGGATCCTGAGGGTGTCGTTTTCCGCAGCGCTCATGTCCGGATCGGCCTTGCCCGGCAGTTGAACGCTGAACCACTGGCGGGTCAACGCCTGGCGGTCCTTGAGCCCGGCATAGCTGACAGTGCGCAACGGCACGCCAGCCGCCTTGGCGATACGCCGCGCGGCTTCCTCAGTATTGAGCCCGCGCTTCTCAACCCACAACCACAGGTGCTCGCCTTCGCCGCTGAGCGGAATATCGAGCACTTCGTCGACCTGGAAATCTTCAGCCGTGGCCTTCAGGACCGCGCTGCCCAGGGCCTCGCCATAGGCACGCGGGCCTAGCAGTTGCAGGTCGTTCATGCGCGCAGCAACAAGGCGACGGAGTGCACCGCGATGCCCTCTTCACGACCGGTGAACCCGAGCTTTTCGGTGGTGGTGGCTTTCACGTTGACTTGATCCAATTCAATTTGCAGGTCTGCGGCAATCAGTGCGCGCATGGATTCGATATGCGGGGCCATTTTCGGCGCCTGGGCCACAATGGTGTTATCGACATTGCCGACCTTCCAGCCCTTGGCATGGATCAGGCCGACCACATGGCGCAGCAGGACACGGCTGTCCGCACCCTTGAAGGTAGGATCGGTATCCGGAAAGTGTTTGCCGATATCGCCCAGCGCCGCCGCGCCGAGCAAGGCATCGCTCAAGGCATGCAGGACAACGTCGCCGTCGGAATGAGCCAGCAACCCATGGTGGTGTGCAATGCGCACGCCGCCCAGGGTGATGAAATCGCCTTCAGCGAAACGGTGCACATCGTAGCCGTGGCCAATACGCATAAAAAAACGCCCCGATTTAATTCAGGGCGTGATTCTACCTACTTTTGCCTCATATTAACCGAGCAAAGCACGACCATGATGTCGCAAATGATCTTCGATGAAGCTGGCGATAAAGAAGTAGCTGTGGTCGTAGCCAGGCTGCAGGCGCAGTTCCAGCGGATGGCTGGCCGCCTTGGCCGCTTGCTGCAAGGCTTCGGGCTTGAGCTGCACGGCAAGGAAATCGTCGCGGTCGCCCTGGTCCACCAGCAACGGCAGCTTTTCCGAGGCTTCGCCGATCAGCACACAGGCATCCCATTCACGCCATTTGGCGCGCTCTTCACCCAGGTAACGGGAGAAAGCTTTCTGGCCCCACGGGCAATCCATCGGATTGTTAATCGGCGAAAACGCCGACACCGACAGGTAACACCCAGGGTTGCGCAGGGCACACACCAACGCACCGTGGCCGCCCATGGAGTGGCCGCTGATACCGCGTTTGTACGAAGCCGGGAAATGCGCTTCAACCAATGCCGGCAATTCCTGCACCACGTAGTCATGCATCCGATAGTGCTTGGCCCACGGTTCCTGCGTGGCATTCAGGTAAAACCCTGCGCCCAGGCCGAAATCCCAGGCGTTATCCGGGTCGCCCGGTACACCGGGCCCACGTGGGCTGGTGTCCGGCGCCACGATGATCAACCCCAGTTCCGCCGCCATGCGCTGGGCACCGGCTTTCTGCATGAAGTTCTCATCGGTGCAGGTCAGGCCGGACAGCCAGTACAGCACCGGCAGCTTGCCGCCCTGCTCCGCTTGCGGCGGCAGGTAGACGGCGAAAGTCATGTCGCAGCCGAGCACATCGGAGTGATGTTTGTAGCGTTTATGCCAGCCGCCGAAGCTCTTCTGGCACGACAGGTTTTCCAGACTCATGGCCGACCTCAGAAGTGGATGACGGTACGAATGCTCTTGCCTTCATGCATCAGGTCAAACGCTTTGTTGATGTCTTCCAGGCCCATGGTGTGGGTGATGAAAGTGTCCAGCGGAATCTCGCCGGTCTGGGCCATTTCCACGTAGCTTGGCAACTCGGTACGGCCGCGTACGCCACCGAACGCCGAGCCACGCCAGACGCGACCGGTCACCAACTGGAACGGGCGGGTGGAGATTTCCTGGCCGGCACCGGCAACGCCGATGATCACCGACTCGCCCCACCCCTTGTGGCAGCACTCGAGCGCGGCACGCATCAGTTGCACGTTGCCGATGCACTCGAAGGAAAAGTCCACGCCGCCGTCAGTCAAATCGACAATCACGTCCTGGATCGGGCGGTCATAATCTTTCGGATTGATGCAGTCGGTAGCGCCCAGTTGCTTGGCGATCTCGAACTTGGCCGGGTTGATGTCAATCGCGATGATACGGCCGGCCTTGGCCTTGACCGCACCGATCACGGCCGACAGGCCGATACCGCCAAGACCGAAGATCGCCACGGTGTCACCCGGCTTGACCTTGGCGGTGTTGATTACCGCACCGATGCCGGTGGTGACGCCACACCCGAGCAGGCAGACCTTCTCCAGCGGCGCTTCTTTGGGAATTTTGGCAACGGAAATTTCCGGCAGCACGGTGTACTCGGAGAACGTCGAGGTGCCCATGTAGTGGAAAATCGGCTGACCCTTGTAGGAAAAACGCGTGGTGCCATCCGGCATCAGGCCTTTGCCTTGGGTGGAACGAATGGCCTGGCACAGGTTGGTCTTACCCGAGAGGCAGAACTTGCACTTGCCGCATTCCGGGGTGTACAGCGGGATCACATGGTCGCCCACCGCCACCGAAGTCACGCCTTCGCCGATGGCTTCGACCACCGCACCGCCTTCATGGCCAAGGATGGAGGGGAAGATGCCTTCCGGGTCAGCGCCGGACAGGGTGTAGGCATCGGTATGGCAAACCCCGGAGGCGACCACACGCAACAGCACTTCGCCCGCCTTGGGCATGGCCACATCGACTTCCACGATCTCGAGGGGTTTCTTGGCTTCAAAGGCAACGGCAGCGCGGGACTTGATCATCCAGGTTTCTCCAGGGCGTTAAAAATGATGGAGAGAGTGTAAAACATGGCTCCATGATTAATAATCCAGGCAAAAGCAAAACTTTATTGCTGTACAGGGATAATCGCTATGCTGGAGAACCGCTGGGAAGGCATCGATGAATTCGTTGCCGTCGCCGAATGCAGCCAATTTACGGCGGCTGCCGAGCGGCTGGGTGTGTCTTCGTCCCACATCAGCCGCCAGGTGGCACGCCTGGAAGAGCGCCTGCAAACGCGGTTGCTGTATCGCAGTACCCGTAAGGTGACCCTGACCGAAGCAGGTCAGACATTCCTGCAACATTGCCAGCGCCTGCAGGACGGCCGCGAAGAAGCCCTGCGCGCCGTGGGCGACCTCACCAGCGAACCGAAAGGCATGTTGCGCATGACCTGCGCGGTGGCCTATGGCGAGCGTTTCATCGTGCCGCTGGTGACGCGGTTCATGGGCCTGTACCCGCAATTGCGGGTGGATATCGAATTGAGCAACCGCCAACTGGATCTGGTGCACGAAGGCCTCGACCTGGCGATTCGCCTGGGGCGCTTGCAGGATTCGCGCATGGTCGCCAGTCGCCTCGCACCTCGGCGGATGTACCTGTGCGCGTCGCCGTCCTACCTGGCGCGGTACGGACGGCCCCATAGCTTGTCGGAATTGAGTCGACATAACTGCCTGATCGGCAGCTCGGATATTTGGCAACTGGCCCAGGACGGGCGCGAATTTTCCCAACGGGTACAGGGAAACTGGCGCTGCAACAGTGGGCAAGCGGTGCTGGATGCGGCGCTGCAAGGGGTGGGGTTATGCCAACTGCCGGACTATTACGTGCTGGAGCATCTGCACAGCGGCGCGCTGGTGTCGTTGCTGGAGGCGCATCAGCCGCCGAATACGGCGGTGTGGGCGCTGTATCCGCAACAACGGCACTTGTCGCCGAAGGTCAGGAAGTTGGTGGATTTCTTGAAAGAGGGCTTGGCCGAGCGGCCGGAGTACAGCGGTTGATTAACGACGATTCGCCCAACGCAGTCGCAGCCACTCCAGGTCTTCCGGCCGGGTCACCTTGATATTGTCCGAGCGCCCTTCGATCAAGCGCGGCGCCTGCCCGGACCACTCCATCGCCGAGGCTTCATCGGTGATCACCGCATCGGCCACCAGGCTGTCAGCCAATGCGCGGTGCAAGGCCCCGAGGCGGAACATCTGCGGCGTATAGGCTTGCCAGATCAAGCTGCGGTCGACGGTTTCCACCACCCGCCCCTGCTTGTCGACACGCTTGAGGGTATCGCGAGCCGGCACCGCCAGCAGGCCGCCCACCGGATCGTCCGCCAATTCGACCAGCAGCTTGTCGAGGTCATCACGGCTCAAATTAGGCCGCGCCGCGTCATGCACCAACACCCAATCGTCATCGCCGGCGCCCAGGGCATTGAGTTGCAGCAGTGCATTGAGCACCGACCCCGAGCGCTCCGAACCACCGTCCGCACGTTGGATACGCGGGTCAGCGGCACACGCCAGGTCGGGCCAATACGGATCTTCAGCAGCAAGACTGACCACCAACCCCTTGAGGCTGGGATGGTCGAGAAAACAGCCAAGGCTGTGTTCGAGAATAGTGCGCCCGCCCAATTGCAAGTATTGCTTGGGACGGTCCGCGGCCATACGGGCACCGACGCCCGCGGCAGGTATCACGGCCCAGAAGGCCGGCAAACGGTAACTCATTGGGCCAACTGGTAGAGGGTCTCGCCCTCCTTGACCATGCCCAACTCATGACGGGCCCGTTCTTCAACGGTCTCGGTACCCTTTTTCAGCTCAAGCACTTCGGCATCGAGGACGCGGTTGCGCTCCAGCAGGCGTTCGTTCTCGGCGTGCTGGTCGGCAATTTGCTGGGTCAGGTCTTTTACCTGCGCAAAGCTGCCATTACCTACCCATAGGCGGTACTGCAGGCCAGCCAGCAACAAGAGCAAGACGAGGAACAACCAATTGGGACTGCGCATCGAATATCGGGTATCCAGTGGAAAAACACGCCATGCAAAACTTTTACAGCAACTGATAGCACGAAGCCTGGAAGAACCAGGCTTGTGCTTGATCGCCATCAGATTAGCGTCGAAACTCGCACCTTCGTGATCTTTCCGACGCAATCCACCGACTTTTTACCACTTACCGATCAGCCGCGAAACTCGCCGCGACCGTTGTACTTGGCTTTGCCGGCCAGTTGCTCTTCGATACGCAGCAATTGGTTGTACTTGGACACACGGTCGGAACGGCACAGGGAGCCGGTCTTGATCTGGCCCGCCGAAGTGCCCACGGCCAGGTCGGCGATGGTCGAGTCTTCGGTTTCGCCGGAGCGGTGCGAGATCACGGCGGTGTAGCCCGCAGCCTTGGCCATCTGGATGGCTTCCAGGGTTTCGGTCAGGGTGCCGATCTGGTTGAACTTGATCAGGATCGAGTTGGCGATCTTTTTGTCGATGCCTTCTTTCAGGATCTTGGTGTTGGTCACGAACAGGTCGTCACCCACCAGCTGGACTTTCTCGCCGATCTTGTCGGTGAGGATCTTCCAGCCATCCCAGTCGGACTCGTCCAGGCCGTCTTCGATCGAGATGATCGGATAGCGCTGGGTCAGGCCCTTCAGGTACTCGGCAAAACCTTCGGAGTTGAACACCTGGCCTTCGCCGGACAGGTTGTATTTGCCATCTTCGTAGAACTCGCTGGCGGCGCAGTCCAGGGCCAGGGTCACGTCGGTGCCCAGTGTGTAGCCGGCGTTGGCCACGGCTTCGGAGATCACTTTCAGTGCATCTTCGTTGGACGCCAGGTTCGGTGCGAAACCACCTTCGTCACCTACGGCAGTGCTCAGGCCACGAGCTTTCAGCACGGCTTTGAGGTGATGGAAAATCTCGGTGCCCATGCGCAGGCCTTCGGAGAAGGTCTTGGCGCCGACCGGCTGCACCATGAATTCCTGGATGTCGACGTTGTTATCGGCATGCTCGCCACCGTTGATGATGTTCATCATCGGAACCGGCATCGAGTAGACACCCGGGGTACCGTTCAGGTTGGCGATGTGGGCGTACAGCGGCAGGTCCTGGTCCTGGGCGGCCGCCTTGGCAGCAGCCAGGGACACGGCGAGGATGGCGTTGGCGCCGAGGCTGCCTTTGTTTTCAGTGCCGTCGAGCTTGATCATCGCGTGGTCCAGGGCTTTCTGGTCCAGCGGGTCCTTGCCCAGCAGCAGGTCACGGATCGGGCCGTTGATGTTGGCTACAGCCTTGAGGACACCCTTGCCCAGGTAACGGCTCTTGTCGCCATCACGCAGTTCCAGCGCTTCGCGCGAACCTGTGGAAGCACCGGACGGCGCGCAGGCGCTGCCGATGATGCCGTTATCGAGAAGCACGTCGGCTTCGACGGTGGGGTTGCCACGGGAGTCGAGAACTTCACGACCTTTGATGTCGACGATTTTTGCCATTGTTGTAAACACTCCAAAGTTGACGAAAACGACGCAGCTGAAGGAAATCTTTTGACCGACCGCAAGGGTGGAACAACGGGGCAGGCTTGCAGGCGACAAGGCTCAGGCCCGTAGGCCTGAGCGTAAAGCGTGGGAAAGTCTACCGGAGAATCAACGCTTACGCGGTCTCTACCGTCGGAAAACTCTTGACCAGTTCGTCCAACTGCTTGAGCTGGGCCAGGAATGGCTCCAGCTTGTCCAGGCGCAGGGCGCATGGGCCGTCGCATTTGGCGTTGTCCGGGTCCGGGTGGGCTTCGAGGAACAGGCCCGCCAGGGACTGGCTGATGCCGGCCTTGGCCAGGTCCAGTACCTGGGCACGGCGCCCACCGGCGGAATCGGCGCGACCACCGGGCATTTGCAGCGCGTGGGTCACGTCGAAGAACACCGGGTATTCGAACTGCTTCATGATGCCGAAACCGAGCATGTCCACCACGAGGTTGTTGTAGCCGAAGCTCGAACCGCGCTCGCAGAGGATCAACTGGTCGTTACCCGCTTCCACGCATTTGTTCAGGATGTGTTTCATCTCCTGGGGCGCGAGGAACTGGGCTTTCTTGATATTGATCACCGCGCCGGTCCTGGCCATCGCGACCACGAGGTCGGTCTGGCGCGACAGGAAGGCCGGCAGCTGGATGATGTCGCACACCTCGGCGACCACGGCAGCCTGTTCAGGCTCGTGGACGTCGGTGATGATCGGCACGCCGAAGGCTTGCTTGATGTCCTGGAAGATCCGCATGCCTTCTTCAAGGCCCGGGCCGCGATAGGAGGTCACGGACGAACGGTTGGCCTTGTCGAAGCTGGCCTTGAACACGTAGGGGATACCCAGTTTCTCGGTAACCTTGACGTACTCTTCACAGACCTGCATCGCCATGTCACGGCTTTCCAGCACGTTCATGCCGCCGAACAGCACCATGGGCTTGTCGTTGGCAATCTCGATGTCGCCTACGCGAATGATCTTCTGGGCCATCAGGTTTACGCCTTCTTCTGGTGTTGCGTCAGTGCAGCCTTGACGAAACCGCTGAACAACGGGTGACCGTCGCGTGGAGTCGAGGTGAACTCGGGGTGGAACTGGCAAGCGACGAACCATGGATGATCCGGGGCCTCGACCACTTCCACCAGCGCGCCATCACCGGAGCGACCGGAGATTTTCAGGCCAGCCTCTTTGATCTGCGGCAGCAGGTTGTTGTTCACTTCGTAGCGGTGACGGTGACGCTCGACGATCACGTCCTTGCCGTAGCAATCGTGAACCAGGGAACCCGGCTCCAGCAGGCAGTCTTGCGCGCCAAGGCGCATGGTGCCGCCCAGGTCGGAGCTTTCGGTACGGGTTTCGACGGCACCGGTGGCGTCTTCCCACTCGGTGATCAGGCCCACGACCGGGTGGCCGCTCTTGCTGTCGAACTCGGTGGAGTTGGCGTCTTTCCAGCCCATCACGTTACGGGCGAACTCGATAACAGCCACTTGCATGCCCAGGCAGATGCCCAGGTACGGCACCTTGTTCTCGCGAGCGTACTGCACGGCAGTGATCTTGCCTTCCACGCCACGCAGGCCGAAACCGCCTGGAACGAGGATCGCATCGACACCTTCGAGCAGCGCGGTGCCCTGGTTCTCGATGTCTTCGGAATCGATGTAGCGCAGGTTGACCTTGGTACGGTTGCTGATGCCCGCGTGGCTCATCGCTTCGATCAGCGACTTGTACGCATCCAGCAGTTCCATGTACTTGCCGACCATGGCGATGGTGACTTCGTGCTCAGGGTTGAGCTTGGCGTCAACCACGGCTTCCCACTCGGACAGGTCCGCGCCGTTGCACTGCAGGCCGAAACGCTCGACCACAAAATCATCCAGGCCTTGCGAATGCAGGATGCCCGGGATCTTGTAGATGGTGTCGGCGTCTTCCAGGGCAATCACCGCACGTTCTTCAACGTTGGTGAACTGCGCGATCTTGCGACGCGAGGAAATGTCGATCGGGTGGTCGGAGCGGCATACCAGTACGTCCGGCTGCAGGCCGATGGAACGCAATTCCTTGACCGAGTGCTGGGTAGGCTTGGTTTTGGTTTCGCCGGCGGTGGCGATGTACGGCACCAACGTGAGGTGCATCAGCATCGCGCGCTTGGCGCCGACTTCGAAACGCAGCTGGCGGATGGCTTCGAGGAACGGCTGGGATTCGATGTCACCCACGGTGCCACCGATCTCGACCATCGCCACGTCGGCATCGCCTGCACCCTTGATGATGCGGCGCTTGATCTCGTCGGTGATGTGCGGGATCACCTGGATGGTTGCACCCAGGTAGTCACCACGGCGCTCTTTGCGCAGCACGTGCTCGTAGACACGGCCGGTGGTGAAGTTGTTGTTCTGGGTCATGGTCGTGCGGATGAACCGCTCGTAGTGGCCCAGATCCAGGTCGGTCTCGGCGCCGTCGTGTGTGACGAACACTTCACCGTGCTGGAACGGGCTCATGGTGCCCGGGTCGACGTTGATGTACGGGTCCAGCTTGAGCATGGTGACTTTAAGCCCCCGCGCCTCCAGGATGGCCGCCAATGAAGCGGAGGCAATGCCTTTCCCCAATGAAGAAACAACACCGCCCGTGACGAATATGTAGCGCGTCATGAAAAACCCTAGAAGTCTGCGTTAAAGCGGTCCGAGCCGCCGGGGAAAGCGAAGAGAGGCCGAAGCCCCCGATCACCTGCATTAATCACAGTGCACCTTTCAAAAAAACCGCCGCGTTGTGACAGACCAGCAGTGAAACTGCCGGTACGTTGATCGCTACACATTTTTTGGAATCGCCCAGCAAAGACTGCTTGGTAATCGGCAACTGCTGCGATTCAGGCGAATCCACAGAAGTTGTATCAAGAAGGGAGCGTAGTCTACCGGAAAGGCGCTATCAGCTCAAACCTTGATCGCAGGTCTCTGGCATCCAATGTAATTGCCAAGCTTCACTCGGTGCGGCCCAGAGTCCTGTGAGGAGGGGCACGCCGAGCAATTGCTCGCCCCGATACAGCAGCGGCAATCTGCCACGGATGAAGCCCGGCACCCCCTGTTCATTAAGCAGGCGCTTCAAGTCACGCCGGCCTCGGCCAGGTAATTCAAGCATTTCGCCGCCCTGGCGATAACGCACCTCCAGCGGGCCTTCGGGCACCTTGCCGCTCATTTCCAGCAGGCCATTTCCGGGTAACTCTAGTGGCTTTTGCGGATCAGGCCAGCTCACCGATGCGTGGGAAAACTCCGACCAGCCGCGAGGCAACCACCAGATGCGTGCGCCGCAACGGTGCAACTCCCCATCAGCCAGACGCCATAAGGGCTGCGCGTCGCCCTTGGCGTCGCGCAGGGCATACCAGCCGGCCCAATGGTCGCTGTCGGGTAAACGGGTCAGCGGCGCCAGCCAATGGCGCAGGACATTGCGCTGGCGGGCATCGGAAAGTTCGCGCAGTGGACCAAGGTCCAATGATGGCAACACCAGCCAAGGAAACCGCGAAGGTTGATCGGCGGCTTGCAGGTCCATGCAGGCCAGTTCACCCAGCAGCGCCTGGGCTTCACCGAGGTGGTCGGCAGTCCGGGCCAGACTGGAGACAGCTTGGGGCCAACGCGCCGTCAGCGTCGGGATCACGCGGTGACGCAGGTAATTACGGGAGAAACGTGGATCGGTGTTGGAAGGATCTTCAATCCACGTGAGTTGATACTCATCGGCGTAGGCTTCCAACTCGGCGCGCGAGACCTCCAGCAACGGCCGCACCAGGAAACCACCTGCCAACGGGCGATGCGCAGGCATTGCGGCGAGCCCTCGCACCCCGGCACCGCGCAGCAGGCGGAATAGCAGGGTTTCGGCTTGATCATCGCGATGCTGGCCGGTGAGTAACACTTCCCCTGCCCCGATCACCTCGGTAAACGCCCGGTAACGTGCATCACGCGCTGCACGCTCAAGACTGGCGCCGGGCTGCACGTGCACGCGCATGACCCGCAAGGGGACGCCCAGGCTGTCGCACACCGACTGGCAATGGCTCGGCCAGGTGTCGGCGGCGGCTTGCAGGCCATGATGGACATGGACAGCGCTTAGAGGCGGAAGGGCTTCGGCGTTGGCCAGGAGATGCAGCAGGACAGTGGAATCAAGACCACCGGAGAAGGCGATATGCCAAGCCGGGGCGTTGCGCCAGGGGGCCAGGGCGTGCAGGAGTTTGGCGGATAAAGTCGGTTTCATCACAGGTTACCGCCGCAAATCTGGAATACCCAAGCCAAGCATACACAAAGCAAATGTGGGAGGGTGCTTGCCCCCGATAGCGGAGCATCAGCCAGTGAATACAGTGACTGACACTCAGCAATCGGGGGCAAGCCCCCTCCCACATTAGTACCGCTGCGGCCTTAGAGGCCGTAGCTCATCAGGCGCTCGTAACGACGGGCCAGCAGCGCTTCGTTATCCAGCTTCTTGAGCATCGCCAGTTGCGAACCCAACTCGGCACGGATAGTCGCGGCGGCGGCGGCCGGGTCGCGGTGGGCGCCGCCCAATGGCTCGGCGATCACTTTGTCGACGATACCCAGGCCCTTGAGGCGATCGGCAGTGATCCCCATGGCTTCGGCAGCGTCCGGCGCCTTTTCTGCGGTTTTCCACAGGATCGAGGCGCAACCTTCCGGCGAGATCACCGCGTAGGTCGAATATTGCAGCATGTTCAGCTGATCGCAGACGCCAATGGCCAGTGCACCGCCGGAGCCACCTTCACCAATCACGGTGGCGATGATCGGGGTTTTCAGGCGGGCCATCACTCGCAGGTTCCAGGCAATCGCTTCGCTCTGGTTGCGCTCTTCGGCGTCGATACCCGGGTATGCACCCGGCGTGTCGATGAAGGTCAGGATCGGCATCTTGAAGCGCTCGGCCATTTCCATCAGGCGGCAGGCCTTGCGGTAGCCTTCCGGACGCGGCATGCCGAAGTTGCGACGCACTTTCTCGCGCACTTCACGGCCTTTCTGGTGACCGATGACCATGACCGGCTGGTCGTCCAGGCGAGCGATACCGCCCACGATGGCCGCGTCGTCGGAGAAATGGCGGTCGCCGTGCAGCTCGTCGAACTCGGTGAAGATGTGCTGAATGTAGTCCAGGGTATACGGACGGCGCGGGTGGCGGGCCAGACGCGCGATCTGCCAGCTGGTCAGCTTGCCGAAGATGTCTTCGGTGAGCGTGCTGCTCTTGTCTTGCAGGCGAGCGATCTCATCGCCGATATTCAGCGAATTGTCATTGCCGACCAGGCGCAGTTCTTCGATCTTGGCTTGCAGGTCAGCGATCGGCTGTTCGAAATCAAGAAAATTCGGGTTCATAAGCGTCCGTCTTGGGTCGACGGCCAAGGGTTGCCTGGCCAGCCGGTTGTCTATTCGCGCCCTACCTTAAGGGAGAGGCGCGTTTAGGTCGAGATTAAATGTTCAGCCGAGGTCAGGCGTCCTGACCGTCAACGGTATTGGAGGAAGACGTTGTCACGACCGAACTGGTCACGCAAAGCTTGAATCAAGCCGTCAGCGGGATCAATTCGCCAGGTCTCGCCAAACTGCAACATGGCCTTGGCGTCGTTGCCGGTGTACTCCATGGTCACCGGGCAGGCACCACGATGGCGCTTGAGCAGGTCACCCAACCAGCGTAGCTGATCGCCCTTGAGGGCTTCGGTCTTCACCTTCAGGCGCAGGCTTTCGGCCAGGTTGGTGCGCGCGTCCTCCATGCTCATCACCCGCTTGATCCGCAGGCGCAAGCCGCCGGAGAAGTCATCGTTGCTGACCTCCCCTTCCACCACCACCATGGCGTCGGTCTGCAGCAGCGACTGCGCGGAATGAAAGGCGTCGGCAAACAGCGACGCCTCGATCCGGCCCGAGCGGTCGTCGAGGGTGATAAAGCCCATCTTGTCGCCCTTTTTGTTTTTCATCACCCGCAGGGCGATGATCATGCCGGCGACGGTCTGGGTATCCCGCGCCGGTTTCAGGTCGATGATGCGTTGACGGGCGAAACGACGGATCTCGCCTTCATATTCGTCAATCGGGTGACCGGTGAGGTACAGGCCCAAGGTGTCTTTCTCACCCTTGAGGCGCTCCTTGAGGGTCAGCTCCTTGGCCTTGCGGTGGTTGGCATACACGTCCGCATCTTCTTCGACGAACAACCCGCCAAACAGGTCGGCGTGGCCGCTGTCGTGGGTGCGGGCGGTCTGTTCGGCGGCCTTGATCGCTTCTTCCATGGCGGTGAGCAGCACTGCACGGTTGCGATCGATATTCGCCTGGTACGCCTTCGGCTCATCGTGGAAATACGGCCCGAGACGGTCGAGCGCGCCGCTGCGGATCAGGCCATCGAGGGTACGTTTGTTGATGCGCTTGAGGTCAACCCGTGCGCAGAAGTCGAACAGATCCTTGAACGGCCCGTCCTGGCGCGCTTCGGTGATGGCTTCCACCGGGCCTTCGCCCACGCCCTTGATCGCGCCCAGGCCATAGATGATGCGACCTTCGTCGTTCACCGTGAACTTGAACTCCGAGGCGTTCACGTCCGGCGCGTCGAGGCGCAGCTTCATGGTGCGCACTTCCTCGATCAAGGTCACGACCTTGTCGGTGTTGTGCATATCCGCCGAGAGTACCGCAGCCATGAACGGCGCCGGGTAGTGGGCTTTCAGCCAGGCGGTCTGGTACGACACCAGGCCGTAGGCGGCGGAGTGGGATTTGTTGAAGCCGTAACCGGCGAATTTTTCCACCAGGTCGAAAATGTTACCGGCCAGGTCGGCATCGATATTGTTGGTGGCGCACCCTTCAATGAAACCGCCGCGTTGCTTGGCCATTTCCTCGGGCTTTTTCTTACCCATCGCACGCCGCAGCATGTCCGCGCCACCGAGGGTGTAGCCGGCCATCACCTGGGCGATCTGCATCACCTGTTCCTGGTACAGGATGATGCCGTAGGTCGGCGCCAATACCGGCTTGAGGCCTTCGTACTGGTAGTCGGAGTGCGGGTACGCCAGCTCGGCACGACCGTGCTTACGGTTGATGAAGTCATCCACCATGCCCGATTGCAGCGGGCCCGGACGGAACAGGGCCACCAGTGCGATCAAGTCTTCCAGGCAGTCGGGCTTGAGCTTTTTGATCAGCTCTTTCATGCCGCGGGACTCAAGCTGGAACACCGCCGTGGTTTCGGCTTTTTGCAGCAAGGTGTAGGTCGGCTTGTCGTCCAGCGGGATGAAGGCGATATCCAGCGGTTCTTCGTTGACCTTGGCGCGGTCGCGGTTGATGGTCTTGAGTGCCCAGTCGATGATCGTCAGGGTGCGCAGGCCGAGGAAGTCGAACTTCACCAGGCCGGCCGCCTCCACGTCATCCTTGTCGAACTGGGTAACCAGGCCGCCGCCCTCTTCATCGCAATAGATAGGCGAAAAGTCAGTCAGCTTGGTCGGCGCAATGACCACACCACCGGCGTGCTTACCGACGTTACGCACCACGCCCTCGAGCTTGCGCGCCATCTCCCAGATTTCGGCGGCCTCTTCATCGACCTTGATGAAGTCGCGCAGGATCTCTTCCTGCTCGTAGGCTTTTTCCAGGGTCATGCCGACTTCGAACGGGATCATCTTCGACAGGCGGTCCGCCAGGCCGTAGGACTTACCCTGCACCCGCGCTACGTCACGGATAACCGCCTTGGCCGCCATGGAACCGAAGGTGATGATCTGGCTCACGGCGTTGCGGCCGTATTTCTCGGCCACGTATTCGATCACACGATCGCGACCGTCCATGCAGAAGTCGACGTCGAAGTCGGGCATGGACACCCGTTCCGGGTTCAGGAACCGTTCGAACAGCAGGTCATATTCCAGCGGATCAAGGTCGGTGATCTTCTGTACATAGGCGACCAGCGAGCCGGCACCCGACCCCCGGCCCGGGCCTACCGGCACGCCGTTGCTCTTGGCCCACTGGATAAAGTCCATCACGATCAGGAAGTAACCGGGGAACCCCATCTGGATGATGATATCCAGCTCGAAATTCAGCCGATCGACATAGACCTGGCGCTTGGCCTCGTAATCTTCGGTGGTGTCCCTGGGCAGCAGGACGGAGAGCCGCTCCTCCAGACCATCAAACGACACCTTGCGGAAATACTCGTCGATGGTCATGCCATCGGGAATCGGGAAGTTGGGCAAAAAGTGCTTGCCCAGCTTCACTTCGATATTGCAGCGCTTGGCGATCTCGACGGAGTTTTCCAGGGCCTCGGGCAGGTCGCTGAACAGCTCGGCCATCTCCTCCGCGCTCTTGAGGTACTGCTCTTCGCTGTAGTTCTTGGAACGACGCGGGTCATCCAGGGCCCGGCCTTCACCGATGCACACGCGGGTTTCGTGGGCCTCGAAATCTTCCTTCTTGATAAAGCGCACATCGTTGGTCGCCACCAAGGGCGCGCCCAGCTTGTCGGCCAGGGCTACGGCGGCGTGCAGATGCTCTTCATCGTTGGGACGGTTGGTGCGCTGGACTTCCAGGTAGAAACGGTCGGGGAAGACCTGCATCCACTCCCTTGCCAGCACTTCGGCTTCATGGGGATTGCCGCCCAGCAGTGCGATACCGATCTCGCCCTCCTTGGCGGCCGACAGCATGATCAGGCCTTCGCTGGCCTCGGCGACCCATTCGCGCTCGATGATGATCGAACCGTTGCGCTGGCCGTCGATAAAGCCACGGGAAATCAATTCGGTGAGGTTGCGATAACCCACGCCATTCATCGCCAGCAGGCTGATGCGGCTCAGGGGGTTATCCGGGTCTTTGTTGGACAGCCACAGGTCGGCGCCGCAGATCGGCTTGATGCCGGCGCCCATGGCGTTCTTGTAGAACTTGACCAGGGAGCACATGTTGTTCTGATCGGTAACCGCGACCGCAGGCATGTTCATGCCCACCAGGGTCTTGACCAGCGGTTTGATCCGTACAAGGCCGTCGACCAGGGAGTATTCAGTGTGCAGGCGCAGGTGAACGAATGAAGCCGGCATAGTGATCCTGTCCAGAAACTTAGAAACAACAAGGCCCGGGATTGTACCGGGCCTTGGCAAAAACATCAGCCTTGCGACTAAACCTCGCTGAGGTTCTCGCGCAGCTCATACGCCTGGCGCACCGGGGCAAACGAGCGCCGATGGATCGGCGTTGGGCCGAGACGGGCCAGGGCTTCCAGATGAACGGGCGTCGGATAGCCTTTATGGCCCCCGATGCCGTAGCCGGGGTAAATCAATTCGAAGGCAGCCATTTCACGGTCTCGGCTGACCTTGGCCAGGATCGACGCGGCGGCAATGGCTGGAACCTTGCTATCACCCTTGACCACCGCCTCAGCCGGCATCGCCAGCTTCGGGCAACGGTTGCCGTCGATCATCGCCAGCTTTGGAGTGATATGCAGGCCTTCAACGGCACGCTGCATGGCCAGCATCGTGGCGTGCAGGATGTTCAATTCGTCGATTTCTTCGACTTCGGCCCGGGCGATATGCCAGCTCAGGGCCTTTTCACAGATTTCGTCGTAGAGTTTTTCACGACGCGCTTCGGTGAGTTTTTTCGAGTCGTTGAGGCCCAGGATCGGACGGTTCGGATCCAGGATCACGGCCGCCGTCACCACCGCGCCACACAGCGGGCCGCGCCCCACTTCGTCAACACCGGCCACCAGTTCGTGGGTTTGGGCAACGAGGCTGAAATCCAGGCCTATTTGCGTGCTCATAAAGCTTCCTGTTTTTGGCCGATCAAGGTCAATACGGCGTCGGCCGCCTGGTTCGAGGCATCACGGCGCAGGGTGCGGTGGATGTCGTCAAAACCGCGGGTCTGTTCTTCGCCGCCGTCGATCAAGGGCAATAGGGTTTGCGCGAGGGCTTCGGGGGTTGCATCGTCCTGCAATAATTCCGGCACCAACAAGCGCTGGGCCAGCAAGTTGGGCAAGGAGATGTAAGGACTTTTGACCATGCGCTTGAGAATCCAGAAGGTCAGCGGTGCCAGGCGATAGGCCACGACCATCGGGCGCTTGTAGAGCAGGGCCTCCAAGGTCGCGGTGCCCGAAGCGATCAGCACCGCATCACAGGCCGCCAGGGCCAGGTGCGACTGGCCGTCGAGCAGGGTCAATGGCAGATTGCGACCGACCAGCAGTGTCTCGATTTGTGCACGCCGTTGCGGGCTGGCGCAGGGCAACACGAACCGTATCCCGGGCTTCAAGGCTTGCAGGCGCTCGGCAGCATCGAAAAACACGCTGGCAAGACGGCCCACTTCGCCGCCTCGACTGCCCGGCATCAGCGCAACGAGCGGGCCTTCGGGCAACCCCAGCTCGGCACGCGCGGCTGCACGATCAGCCTGCAAAGGAATGCTGTCAGCCAGGGTATGCCCGACAAACCTTACCGGCACGCCCTTCTCCTCGTAGAACCTGGCCTCGAACGGCAACAGGGTCAACATCAGGTCGCAGCCTTCGCGGATCTTCAACACACGTTTCTGCCGCCACGCCCACACAGAGGGGCTGACGTAGTGCACGGTCTTGATCCCGGCCTGACGCAACTTGAGTTCGATATTGAGGGTGAAGTCCGGCGCATCGATGCCGATAAACACGTCGGGCTTTTCTTCGATCAGCGTCTGGATCAGCAGCTTGCGACGAGCCAGGAGCTCACGCAGGCGACCCAGCACCTCGACCAGCCCCATGACCGACAGACGCTCCATGGGGAAGTATGACGTCAGGCCTTCGGCCTGCATCAGCGGGCCGCCGACACCGATAAATTCCACCGCAGGGTGCCGGGCCTTGAGTGCCCGCATCAGACCTGCGCCCAAAATGTCGCCGGAAGCTTCTCCGGCCACCAGCGCGATACGCAGAGTAGCCATGATCAGCGGGTGATGCCGCGGGTCGACGCCTGGATCGAGTCACGGAACACCGCGACTTCCGGAAACAACGCTGCCGGCTCGGCCAGTTGGATCAACGCCTGGTCCACCGTCAGCCCCTGACGGTAGACCACCTTGTAGGCGCGGCGCAGGGCGTGGATCGCCTCTTCGCTGAAGCCACGACGGCGCATGCCTTCGAAGTTCATGCTGCGGGCTTCGGCCGGGTTGCCGAACACCGTGACGAACGCCGGAACGTCCTTGCCGATGGCAGTGCCCATGCCGGAAAAGCTGTGGGCGCCGATATGGCAATACTGATGCACCAGGGTAAAACCGGACAGGATCGCCCAATCGTCAACGTGTACATGGCCAGCCAACGCGGTGTTGTTGACCAGGATGCAGTGGTTGCCGATCACGCTGTCATGACCGATATGGGCATAGGCCATGACCAGGTTGTGATCACCCAGCGTGGTCTCGGCACGATCCTGCACGGTGCCACGGTGAATGGTCACGCCTTCACGGATGATGTTGTGATCACCGATTACCAGGCGGGTTTCTTCACCCTTGTACTTCATGTCCGGGGTGTCTTCGCCTACCGAGGAAAACTGGTAGATGCGGTTATGTTTGCCAATGCGGGTCGGACCCTTGAGGATCACGTGCGGCCCGATGACAGTCCCCTCGCCGATTTCCACACCTGCGCCGATGATCGACCAGGGGCCGACCTCAACGTCGGCGGCCAGTACGGCCGACGGATCGATGATTGCGCGAGGGTCAATCAAACTCATAGTTTGCGTTCCGCACAGATGATCTCGGCAGAGCACACCGGCTTGCCATCTACCGAGGCCTGGCATTCGAACTTCCAGATCTGGCGCTTGCAGCTGATGAACTTGGCTTCCAGGATCAACTGGTCACCCGGGGTAACCGGGTTGCGAAAGCGCAACTTGTCGGAGCCCACGAAATAGTAAAGCGTGCCGTCGGCAGGCTTGAGGTCGAGCATTTTGAAACCAAGGATACCGGCAGCCTGGGCCATTGCTTCGATGATCAATACGCCCGGCATGATGGGATGCGCGGGAAAGTGACCGTTGAAGAACGGTTCGTTGATGCTGACATTCTTGTAGGCACGAATGCGCTTTTCCTCAACATTCAGGTCCACTACACGGTCCACCAGCAGGAACGGGTAACGGTGAGGCAGGTATTCGCGAATCTCGTTGATGTCCATCATTTCGGGGGGAAGCCTGTAATAAAGATTGGGGGCGGGCGACTAAACGCACGCCCCGCTAGCAAATCAAGGAGGCAGTCTAGCGGCTGTGCACACTTGATATGGAAATGGTATCAGCCTTCTGATGAAGCATTACCGCCAGGGGTCACGTCCCCAACACGCTTTTCCAGCTGTTTGAGACGTCGAGCCATGTCGTCGAGCTGCCTCAAACGTGCTGCGCTCTTGCGCCATTCAGCTGCGGGCTGCATGGCGGTACCAGATGAGTAGGCCCCCGGTTCGGTAATCGAGTGGGTGACCATGGTCATGCCGGTGATGAAAACGTTGTCGCAAATATCGATATGCCCCACCAGCCCTACGCCACCGGCGAGCATGCAATGCTTGCCGATCCGGGTGCTGCCGGAAATGCCTACACAGGCGGCCATGGCGGTGTGATCGCCAATCTGCACGTTGTGGGCGATCTGGATCTGGTTGTCGAGCTTCACGCCGTTACCGATCACGGTATCGGCCAGGGCCCCGCGATCGACCGCCGTGTTGACACCGATTTCCACGTCGTCGCCGATCAATACGCCGCCGACCTGGGCGATCTTGTGCCAGGCGCCTTTCGAGTTGGCAAAGCCAAAGCCTTCACCGCCGATCACCGCACCCGACTGAATGACCACACGTTCACCGATACGCACGTCGTGGTACAGGGTCACGCGAGGTGCCAGCCAACCATCGGCGCCGATTACACAGCGAGCGCCGATAAAGCAATGTGCACCGACCGTTACACCGGCCGCGATGCGTGCGCCGCTCTCGATCACCGCAAACGCACCGATGCTGGCCGCAGGGTCAACCTGGGCATCATCGGCGATAACCGCAGACGGATGAACACCACCTGCTGCCTTGGGCTTCGGGTCGAACAGATGCGACGCCTTTGCGTACGACAGGTAGGGGTCAGCCACTACCAGGGCATCCCCGGCGTAACTCTCGGCGTCAGCGGCCTTCAGCAACACGGCTGCGGCCTGGCAGTCGACCAGGTATTTACGGTATTGGGGGTTTGCGAGGAAGCTCAACTGAGCTGGGCCAGCCTCCTGCAAGGTGGCTAGCCCAGTAATTTCCTTCTCCGGGGAACCACGCAAGGTGGCTCCCAGGAACTCGGCCAACTCGCCGAGCTTGATAGTCGCGGTCATGGCTTACTTCAGCTGGTTCATGCGCTCGATCACCTGACGGGTGATGTCGTATTGAGGCTTGACGTCAATCACGGCGCCACGCTCGAACACCAGGTCAAAGGCACCTTTCTTGATGACTTCTTCCACGGCGCTGTCGAGTTTAGGCTTCAGCTGTTTCAGCATTTCACGGTCGGCAACAGCCTTGGCTTCGTTCAGCTCCTTGGATTGGAACTGGTAGTCACGGGCCTTTTGCTTGAACTCAAGCTCCAGACGCTCGCGCTCGCCTTGCTGCATCTTGTCGCCACCCGCTACCAGACGGTCCTGGATACCCTTGGCGCTGCTTTCCAACGTCTTGAGCTTGGTCAGTTGCGGACCGAATTTTTTCTCGGCATCCACGGCGTATTTCTTGGCCGCATCGGATTCCAGCAGGGCCATCTGATAGTTCAGGACGGCGATTTTCATTTCGGCGAAGGCCGGGGTGGCTACCAGCACGGTGGCCAGCAGAACCAATTGAGTCAACTTACGCACGATGTACTCCTACAGAATCCGTTGTCGTTATCTTGGGTCAGACGCTTAGAACGTCTGGCCGAGGGAGAATTGGAAAATCTGGGTTTCAGCGTTATCCGGTTTCTTGATCGGCATGGCCAGAGCAAAGCTCAACGGGCCAAGCGCAGTCACCCAGGTCACACCGACACCCACCGAGCTCGCCAGGTTGCTGAGGCTCACGTCGTTGCACTCAGTCCGTGACTTCACGCCGCTTGGGTTGGTGATCTGTTCGCACTTGGAGTCGAACACGTTACCCACATCCCAGAAGACCGAAGTACGCAGGGACCGCTGATCCTTGACGAACGGCAGCGGGAACAGGATTTCCGCACCACCCTGGATCAACACGTTACCACCGAATGGCAGCGGGTCGTTGTCGGAGTCCGCGACGGTGCCCTGGTTACCGGTCACACCAACGCCACGGCTCGGTGTACCACGTGGACCCAAGGTGCTGTCCTTGAAGCCCCGCACGGAGTTGAAGCCACCCGCGTAGTAGTTCTCGTAGAACGGCAGCCCATTGGTGGAACCATAACCGTCGCCATAGCCCAGCTCGGTGTGCAGGCGCATGGTGTAGTTATCGCTCAGCGGCTGGAACAACTGGCCACGGTAGTCGAGCTTGAAGAACGACAGGTCGCTGCCCGGCGTCGTTGCTTCCAGCGTCAGGCTCTGGGAATGACCACGGGTGGCAAGCACGCCTTTGTTCAGGGTCGACTCGGACCAGCCGGCGGACGCCTTGAAGTTCAGGAACTTGTCGCCTTCCTTGCGAGTGAAGTCGAAGATCTCGTCCACGGTGTACACACCGGTCTTGATCTCATCCTGTTGCGCAGTCAGGCCGAAGGTCAGGCGCGAGGTCTCGCTGATCGGATAACCGATGTTGGCGCCTACGCCCAGGCTGTCGATTGCATAGCTGGCTACGTCGACGTCGAGGTCTTTGTAGTCGGTGGTGCGATAGAAGGCGTTGTAGCCCAGGCTGACACCGTCCGCGGTCCAGTAGGGGTCGACATAACCGAAGTTATAACGGCTCTGGTATTCGCTTCGGGTCAGGCCGATGGACACCTTGTTACCGGTACCCAGGAAGTTGTTCTGGGTGATGGAACCACCGAGGATCAGGCCGGCACTCTGTGCGAAACCGACACTGGCGGTGATCGAACCCGACGCTTGCTCTTCCACGGCGTAGTTCACGTCAACCTGGTCATCCACACCCGGTACGGCTGGCGTTTCGACGTTCACTTCCTTGAAGAAGCCCAGGCGCTCAAGACGGGTCTTGGACTGGTCGATCAGGTAAGTCGACGCCCAGCCACCTTCCATCTGGCGCATTTCGCGGCGCAGCACTTCGTCCGCGGACTTGGTGTTGCCACGGAAGTTGATGCGGTTCACGTAGGCACGCTTGCCTGGGTCGACGACAAAGGTGATGTCCACGGTGTGGTCTTCATCGTGGGGGGTAGGCACGCCGTTGACGTTGGCGAAGGTATAGCCTTCGTTACCCAGGCGACGGGTGATCAGTTCGGACGTGGTGGTCATCAGCTTGCGCGAGAACACCTGGTCTTTCTGCACCAGCAACAGGGCCTTGACCTGGTCTTCAGGCACTTTCAAGTCGCCGCTGAGCTTAACGTCACGAACCTTGTACTTCTCGCCTTCGTTGACGTTGACAGTGATGTAGACGTGCTTCTTGTCCGGGGTGATGGACACCTGGGTCGAAGCGATATCCATGTTGATATAGCCACGGTCCAGGTAGTAGGAACGCAGGCGCTCCAGGTCACCGGAGAGTTTTTCGCGGGCGTACTTGTCATCGTTCTTGAAGAACGACAACCAGTTGGTGGTCTTGAGCTCGAACAGGTCGATCAGGTCTTCATCAGCGAACTTGGTGTTGCCCACCACGTTGATGTGCTGAATGGCCGCCACGGTACCTTCGTTGATGTTGACCTTGAGGCCGACACGGTTACGAGGCTGCGGCACGACTTCCGTTTCCACGGTCGCGGAGTAGCGACCCTGGGCAACGTACTGGCGCTGCAGTTCGTTACGCACACCTTCAAGGGTGGCGCGCTGGAAGATCTCGCCCTCGGCCAGGCCGGATTGCTTCAGGCCTTTCATCAGGTCTTCAGTGGAGATCGCCTTGTTGCCTTCGATCTCGATACTGGCGACGGAAGGTCGCTCGACGACGGTGATGACCAGGACGTTACCTTCGCGACCCAGTTGGATGTCTTGAAAGAACCCGGTTTTGAACAGCGCACGAGTGGATTCCACCAGGCGACGATCATCAGCCTGTTCCCCGACGTTCAACGGCAAGGCACCAAAGACGCTACCCGCGGAAACCCGCTGGAGGCCGTTGACGCGAATATCGGAGATGGTGAAGGACTCGGCGTGAACTTCGGCGATCATCAATACGGTGAGAACCGCAGTTAGCAGCAGACGTTTCATGAAGTCCTTTCTTATTCCAACTGGCAATAAACAAACTGCCGCAAAATGCGGCAGATTCGCAATTCAGCGAAGCGTTACAGTCGACCCAGATCGTTGACCAAGGCTAATAACATCACCCCGACCACCAAGCTGATACCGATCTGTATCCCCCAACCCTGCACCCGATCCGACAAGGGGCGACCACGCACCCACTCGACCAGATAAAACAACAGATGCCCCCCATCCAATACTGGAATGGGCAGCAAATTCAGAACACCCAGGCTGATACTCAGATAAGCCAGGAAATTCAGGAAATCCGCGACACCCGACTGGGCAGAAGCGCCCGCCACTTTAGCAATGGTTATCGGTCCACTCAAGTTTTTTACCGAGAGCTCGCCGAACAACATTTTCTTGAGGGATTCGAGGGTCAGCACACTCATGGTCCAGGTGCGTTTTGCACCCTCGCCAATGGCCGCCAGCGGCCCGAAACTGACCTCACGCACCATCGAGGGCGGCCACTCCGGACTCTTGACGCCTGCACCCAGGTAACCCCCGGCCGCCTTGGCTTCCCCACGTACCGCCAGGGTCACGGGGACGTCGATTTGAGCACCGTCACGCTCAATTTTCAGCACAATCCTTGTATCAGGGCGTACGCGCACCAGGTCGACCACCTGCTGCCACTCACCCAACACCTGGCCATCGAGGGCCAGCAAGCGATCGCCGGTTTTCAGGCCAGCGGCCTGGGCCGGACCCTTCGGATCCAGCTCGTCAAGTACCGGCGGCAGCGCAGGACGCCATGGACGGATGCCCAGGGACTTGATCGGATCAGGCTCGTCAGCGCCCTTGAGCCAATGGTCCAAGGCCAACGTGCGCGGGGTCTCGGCACTGGAATCCTGCTCACGCACCACGACGTTGACGGTGCCGCTTTCACCCAAACGACGGACCAGCTGCAAATTGACCGCGCCCCAACCCGTCGTCGGCTCACCATCAATGGAAACAATTTCCTGCCCCGCCACCAGACCTGCCTTGGCGGCGATACTGTCCGCCTCGACCGCGCCGATGACTGGACGCACCTGCTCGCTGCCGAGCATGGCCAGGACCCAGAAAAACAGCATCGCCAGGAGGAAGTTGGCGATCGGACCGGCCGCAACAATGGCGATACGCTGACGAACGGTCTTGCGATTGAAGGATTGGTCCAACTGATCGGCCGGCACTTCACCTTCACGCTCATCGAGCATCTTGACGTAGCCACCCAACGGGATGGCCGCGATCACGAACTCGGTGCCATGCCGGTCGTGCCAGCGAACCAGTGGCATGCCGAAACCGACGGAAAAGCGCAGTACCTTGACGCCGCAACGACGTGCCACCCAGAAGTGGCCGAATTCGTGGAAGGTAACCAGCACACCCAGAGCAACCAGGGTGCCGACAATCATGTAAAGCGCACTCATCTAATTTCTCCGCATTCCAATCCAGTGCCCCAGGGCTCAATCGCGCCCACAAGACTAACGCGCGTTGCGGTCCAACCATTGTTCGGCCAAGGCCCGTGCCTTGGTGTCCGCCTCGAATACCGCGCCGAGGTCATTGACTGCCACCACGGGTTCAAGACCCAGGACGTCCTCGATGATACTCGCGATCTGCGGAAAGCGGATGCGCCGTTCGAGAAACGCCGCCACGGCCACTTCATTCGCCGCGTTGAGCATCGCCGGCGCGCTGTTACCTGCCTCCGCCGCCTCACGCGCCAGACGCAGGCACGGAAAACGTTGCTCGTCCGGCGCCTCGAAGTCCAAGCGGGCAATGGCAAACAGGTCCAGTGGCGCCACACCGGAATCGATTCGCTCCGGCCAGGCCAGGGCATTGGCGATCGGGGTGCGCATATCCGGATTGCCCAATTGGGCCAATACCGAGCCATCCACATAGTCGACCAGTGAATGAATCACACTTTGCGGGTGAATCACCACCTCGACCTGATCCGGTCGCGCATCGAACAACCAGCACGCCTCGATCAACTCCAGGCCTTTATTCATCATGCTTGCCGAGTCGACGGAGATCTTGCGCCCCATCGACCAGTTAGGATGAGCGCACGCCTGGTCCGGAGACACCTGCCCCAACTCCCCCAAGGGAGTTTGCCGGAAAGGACCACCCGACGCGGTCAGCAGAATCCGACGCACACCCACCTGGCCCAGGCCACGAGCAAAGTCGCCGGGCATGCATTGGAAGATCGCATTGTGTTCACTGTCGAGGGGCAGCAATACGGCGCCGCTCTTGCGCACCGCCTGCATGAAGAGCGCGCCGGACATCACCAGCGCTTCTTTGTTGGCCAGCAGGATTTTCTTGCCCGCATCCACGGCAGCCAAGGTCGGACGCAAGCCGGCGGCACCGACGATAGCGGCCACCACCGTATCCACCTCGGCATCGGCCGAGACCTGGCACAACCCCTCCTCCCCCACCAGTACCTGAGTGGCCAGCCCGGCAGCCCGCAGATCATCCTGCAGGCTCCGTGCCGCCGAACGCCCAGGTACCACGGCAAAGCGCGGCACGTGGCGCACGCACAGTGCCAGCAGTTCGCTGAGGCGGGTGAACCCGGTCAAGGCAAACACTTGATAGCGGTCAGGATGACGAGCGATCACATCCAGGGTGCTCAACCCTACCGAGCCGGTTGCACCCAGCACGGTCACTTGTTGCAGGCGGCTCACGAAGCGGTCATCCACAACAGTACGGCAAAGATCGGGATGGCAGCGGTAAGACTATCGATACGATCCAGCACCCCGCCATGACCCGGCAGCAGGTTGCTGCTGTCCTTGATCCCGGCCTGGCGCTTGAACATGCTTTCGGTGAGATCACCGACCACCGAGATAAATACGACAATGGCCGTGCCCAGCAGGGCCAGGACAATCTCCTTCACCGACCAGTCGCGCACCAGCCCCACCACCAGGGTGATCGCCAGCGTCAACGCAAGGCCGCCATACACGCCTTCCCAACTCTTGCCCGGACTGACTGCCGGCGCCAGCTTGCGCTTGCCGAATGCCCGGCCAGAGAAATAGGCGCCGATGTCTGCGCCCCAGACCAGCACCATCACCGCCATGATCAGCCAGTTACCCATCGGCGAATTCTTGATTTCCACCAACCCTTGCCAGGCGGGCAACAGAATCAGCAAGCCAATCACCAGCTTGCTGGCGACACTGGACCACTGGCCACTGCTGCGCGGAAAAGTCAGCACCAGGTAGGTCGCAAGCGCCCACCACAGCACCGCCGCCCCCAACACCCAAGGCACGATGATGCTCGACAGGGTGTGCATCAGAAACAGCAGCACCGCCACCACAAGGGCATACACCACACGCGGCAACTGTGCGTTGAAACCTGCCAATCGCGCCCATTCCCAGGCACCCAGGGTTACCACCAGGCCGATAAACAGCGCAAAGCCGGAGCCATCCAGCAGGAAAAACCCGCACAAGGCAATCGGCAACAGTATCAGCGCGGTGATGATTCGTTGTTTAAGCATTTAAACCCGGGCCCCAGCTTCGATCTGCTCACTCGTTTTACCGAAGCGACGCTGACGGGAAGCGAAATCGGCCAGCGCAGTGCGCATGGCATCGTGTTTGAAGTCCGGCCAGAACAGGTCGGAGAAGTACAACTCGGTATAGGCCAATTGCCATAAGAGGAAATTGCTGATGCGATGCTCACCACCGGTACGGATACACAAGTCAGGTAACGGCAGGTCGCCGGTCACCAGGCAGGTCTGTAACAGTTCAGGCGTGATGTCGTCCGGCCGCAGGTGACCGGCCTGCACTTCGCGGGCCAGTCGCTGCGCAGCCTGGGCAATGTCCCACTGGCCACCGTAGTTGGCCGCGATTTGCAGCACAAAGCGGTCAGTACCGGCAGTGATCGCCTCGGCTTCACGCATGGCCGCCTGCAGTTCCGGGTGGAAGCGCGAGCGGTCGCCGATGATGCGCAGGCTGATGTTGTTGTCATTCAGGCGCTTGGCCTCGCGACGCAGGGCCTTGAAGAACAGATCCATCAAGGCACTGACTTCTTCGGCGGGCCGCTGCCAGTTTTCACTGGAGAACGCGAACAGGGTCAATACCTCGACCTTGGCCTCGGCACACACCTCAATCACGGCCCGCACCGCATCGACACCCGCCTTATGCCCGGCGACACCCGGCATAAAGCGTTTCTTCGCCCAGCGATTATTCCCATCCATGATGATCGCGACATGGCGCGGCACCACGGAGGGCACAGTCTGCTTGGTCTTTTCCATGAAGGCGTCCTGACCCCTTATACGGCCATCAGGTCCTTTTCTTTTTCGTCGGTTGCCTGGGTGATCTTCGCCTCGGCCTCCTTGGTCAGCTTGTCGATATCGGCGACGGCACGACGCTCTTCGTCTTCGCTGATTTCCTTGTCCTTGACCAGCTTCTTCAGCTCGCCCAAGGCATCACGACGAATGTTACGCACTGCAACACGTGCATCTTCAGCCGCGCTGCGGGCCTGCTTGGTGAAACCCTTGCGGGTTTCTTCAGTCAGGGCCGGCATGGAGATCAGCAGCAACTCACCCAGGTTGGTGGGATTGAGGTTCAGGCCAGCGCTCTGGATGGCCTTGTCGACTGCCGCGAGCATGTTGCGCTCGAAGGCCACGACTTGCAGGGTGCGCGAATCCTTTACGGTAACGTTGGCCACGCCGCTCAGCGGGGTATCAGTGCCATAGTAGGGCACCATCACGCTGCCCAGGATGCTCGGGTGCGCCTTGCCGGTACGAATCTGGCCGAATGCGTGGCTCAGAGACTCCAGGGATTTCTGCATACGCGCTTGGGCGTCTTTCTTGATTTCGTTGATCATTGTTGGCCTTCCTCGATCAGAGTCCCTTCCGCGCCGCCGTGTACGATATTCAGCAGGGCACCGGGCTTGTTCATGTTAAATACGCGCAGCGGCATCTTGTGGTCGCGGCACAGGCAAATAGCCGTCAGGTCCATCACGCCCAGCTTGCGATCCAGCACTTCATCGTAGGTCAGATGATCGAACTTCTCGGCATGCGGGTCTTTGAATGGGTCTGCGGTGTACACGCCATCTACCTTGGTCGCCTTGAGCACCACGTCGGCATCGATCTCGATGGCGCGCAGGCAAGCAGCCGAGTCCGTGGTGAAGAACGGGTTGCCGGTACCGGCAGCGAAGATCACCACCTCTTTGGCGTTCAGGTGGCGCATGGCTTTGCGACGATCATAGTGATCGGTCACACCCACCATGGAAATAGCCGACATCACGATAGCCGAGATATTGGCACGCTCCAGGGCGTCACGCATGGCCAGGGCGTTCATCACAGTGGCCAGCATGCCCATGTGGTCGCCGGTGACCCGATCCATGCCGGCCGCACTCAATGCCGCGCCGCGGAATAGGTTACCGCCACCGATCACCAGGCCGACCTGCACGCCGATGCCGACCAACTGGCCGACTTCCAGCGCCATGCGGTCGAGCACCTTGGGGTCGATCCCGAACTCTTCCGAGCCCATCAGGGCCTCGCCGCTAAGCTTGAGTAGAATGCGTTTATAGCGAGCCTGATAACCACTGCCCTGCTGAGCCATTGCGAATCTCTCCTGCGGCGTATTTTTAAAAAATTCTTGGCGAGCCGTTTACGGCTTGCGTTCACTCTAGCTGGACGCTCTCACAGCGCCATCGGAACACGGCTTTGTAAGCCAGTTCCGAGGGTAAGCCAAATTAAATCGGCCTGCCCATTTGAAAAGAGGCTGCGCGCGTGAGCGGGCAGCCTCTTTCGGGCGACAGTTAAAAACTGTCTTATTGCTTGGCGGCAGCCAGCTGGGCAGCAACTTCTTCAGCGAAGTTGTCGACCGGCTTCTCGATGCCTTCGCCTACCTTGAAGTAAGTGAAGGAAACGATTTCAGCACCGGCTTTCTTGGCCAGTTCGCCAACCTTGATTTCAGGGTTCTTGACGAACGCCTGCTCAACCAGGCTTGCCTCAGCCAGGAACTTGCTGATACGGCCCTTGACCATGTTCTCAACAATGTTTTCTGGCTTGCCTTTGATTTTTTCTTCGTTCAGCTGCAGGAACACCGCTTTTTCACGCTCGATCGCTTCGGCAGAAACTTCCGAAGGCAGCAGGAACTCAGGGTTGCTGGCCGCTACGTGCATAGCGATGTCTTTGGCCAGCTCAACGTTGCCGCCCTTCAGGACCACTGCAACGCCGATCTTGTTGCCGTGCAGGTAACCACCGACAACATCACCTTCAACGCGCACCAGGCGACGGATGTTGACGTTTTCGCCAACCTTGCCGACCAGTACCAGGCGATCAGCTTCTTGAGCGGCGATCAGCGGAGCGACGTCAGTCAGCTTGTCGGCGAACGCTTTTTCAACGCTGGCAGCAACAAATGCCTTGAAGTCGTCCTGCAGGGCCAGGAAGTCGGTCTGGGAGTTCACTTCCAGCAGAACAGCAGACTTGCCGTCTTCTTTCAGAGCGATAGCGCCTTCAGCAGCCACGTTGCCTGCTTTCTTGGCAGCCTTGATGGCGCCGGAAGCACGCATGTCATCAATGGCTTTTTCGATGTCGCCGTCAGCCTTTTCCAGGGCTTTCTTGCAATCCATCATGCCTTCGCCGGTACGCTCACGCAGTTCTTTAACCAACGCTGCAGTAATTGCTGCCATTTTCAAATTCCTCTTGGATAGGTTTTCAACCATTCCACCCGATCGAACGGGGGATCAATTCTTCCCGAACCACCCTTGTTAGCCGCTGCACGTTACAGGTGATGTAGCTGCGCTGCTGACAAATGGTTTTCGAGGTGGCAAAAAGGGGGCCAAGCCCCCTTTTTGCTTACTGAGTCAACGCCAGGGCGTCAATTACTCAGCTGCGGCTACCGGAGCTTCTTCAACGAACTGCTCGGTGCCACCAGCAACGTGGTTGCGACCACGGATGACAGCGTCAGCCATCGAACCCATGTACAGCTGGATGGCGCGGATGGCGTCATCGTTGCCTGGGATGATGTAGTCAACGCCTTCCGGGCTGCTGTTGGTATCGACTACGCCGATAACAGGGATGCCCAGCTTGTTGGCTTCGGTGATCGCGATGCGCTCGTGATCAACGTCGATAACGAACAGTGCGTCAGGCAGACCGCCCATGTCCTTGATGCCACCCAGGGAACGATCGAGCTTTTCCAGGTCACGAGTGCGCATCAGCGCTTCTTTCTTGGTCAGCTTGGCGAAAGTACCGTCTTCGGCCTGCACTTCAAGGTCACGCAGACGCTTGATGGAAGCACGGATGGTTTTGAAGTTGGTCAGCATGCCGCCCAACCAGCGGTGATCGACGTACGGCGAACCGCAACGTGCTGCTTCTTCAGCAACGATCTTGCCAGCGGAACGCTTGGTGCCGACGAACAGGATCTTGTTTTTGCCCTGGGCCAGGCGCTCTACGAAAGTCAGAGCTTCGTTGAACATTGGCAGGGTTTTTTCAAGGTTGATGATGTGGATCTTGTTACGCGCGCCGAAAATGTACTTACCCATTTTCGGGTTCCAGTAACGGGTCTGGTGACCGAAGTGCACACCGGCCTTCAGCATATCGCGCATGTTGACTTGGGACATGATAGTTCCTTAATAAGTCGGGTTTGGCCTCCACGTATCCCAATGACCAACCAGCGGCATCAAGGCCTCCGGCACCCAGGTCATCGTGTCGACACGTGTGTGGATTTAAGCTTTTCGGGGTATCCCCGGAAAGCGGCGCATTTTATACCACACGAAGGGCGAAAACGAAACACGCAATCACATTTGGCCTGGGCGACGTGTACGCAAGCCTTTGAATAGAGCCGATATAACCCCATCTGATAGAGAGAAGCGATCGTCGGGGGCTCATGATTTGCCGCCCGCGTCTGTTAGAATCGCGTTTTTTGGCGCTTGTGCGAGTTCTGCAACCTTTTGTCGCACGCCCGTAAACCGTATTGATTTCAGCGCATCGCGCTAGAGAGAGCCTGTATGACCGTTAGTTTGAAAACCGCCGAAGACATCGCCGGCATGCGCATTGCCGGCAAACTGGCTGCCGACGTGCTGGAAATGATTGCCGAGCACGTCAAGCCCGGCGTTACCACGGAAACCCTGAACCAGATCTGCCACGACTATATAGTCAATGTGCAGGGCGCCATTCCTGCGCCACTGAACTACAAGGGCTTCCCCAAGTCGATCTGCACTTCGGTCAACCACGTGGTCTGCCACGGGATTCCGGGCGACAAGCCGTTGAAGGACGGCGACACCCTGAACATCGACGTCACCGTGATCAAGGACCGCTACTTCGGCGACACCAGCCGCATGTTCCACGTCGGCACCGTGCCGGTCTGGGCCGAGCGCCTGTCCCAGGTCACCCAGGAATGCATGTACAAGGCCATCGAGATCGTCAAGCCTGGCTGCCGCCTGGGCGACATCGGTGAAGTGATCCAGAAGCACGCCGAAAAGAACGGTTTCTCGGTAGTGCGCGAATTCTGCGGTCACGGTATCGGTACGGTCTTCCACGAAGAACCGCAGATCCTGCACTACGGCCGCGCCGGCACCGGCATGGAGCTCAAGGCAGGCATGACCTTTACCATCGAGCCGATGATCAACCAGGGCAAGGCCGACACCAAGGTGCTGGGCGACGGCTGGACCGCCATCACCAAGGACCGCAAGCTCTCGGCCCAGTGGGAACACACCCTGCTGGTCACCGAGACCGGCTACGAGATCTTCACCCTGCGCGCCGACGACACGATCCCACGCGTTTCGGCGTGAAGGGCTGCCAAGGTTTTCCCAAACTGTGTTGTGACTGACTGATAGATAGAAAGGAAAGCCGATCAATGCCCCAGGTGGATCCCGAACTCTTCGATCGTGGCCAGTTCCAGGCCGAGCTGGCACTGAAGGCGAGCCCCATCGCCGCATTCAAAAAGGCGATCCGCCAGGCCCGCGAGGTGCTCGACGAGCGCTTTCGCAGCGGCCGGGACATCCGCCGACTGATCGAAGACCGCGCCTGGTTCGTCGATAACATCCTGCAAAAGGCCTGGGAACAGTTCAGCTGGAGCGAAGACGCCGATATTGCCCTGGTAGCGGTCGGCGGCTACGGTCGTGGCGAGCTGCACCCGTACTCCGACATCGACCTGCTGATCCTGCTGGACAGCGCCGACCATGAGATCTTTCGCGATTCCATCGAGCGCTTTCTGACACTGCTGTGGGACATCGGCCTGGAAGTCGGCCAGAGCGTGCGCTCGGTGGATGAGTGCGCCGAAGAGGCCCGCGCCGACCTGACCGTCATCACCAACCTGATGGAAAGCCGCACCATCGCCGGCCCCGAGCGCCTGCGCCAGCGCATGCTCGAAGTCACCAGCACCGCGCACATGTGGCCGAGCAAGGATTTCTTCCTGGCCAAGCGTGCCGAGCAGAAGGCCCGGCACCACAAGTACAACGACACCGAATACAACCTCGAACCCAACGTCAAAGGCTCGCCGGGCGGGTTGCGCGACATCCAGACGATTCTGTGGGTCGCACGTCGCCAATACGGCACCCTGAACCTGCGCGCCCTGGCCGGAGAAGGCTTCCTGGTGGAGAGCGAAAACGCCCTGCTGGCATCGTCCCAGGAATTCCTGTGGAAAGTGCGCTACGCCCTGCACATGCTCGCCGGGCGCTCCGAAGATCGCCTGCTGTTCGACCACCAGCGCTCCATCGCCACCCTGCTGGGGTTTGAAGGCGAAGACGCGAAGACCAGCATCGAAAGCTTCATGCAGCAGTACTACCGGGTGGTCATGAGCATTGCCCAGCTCAGCGACCTGATCATCCAGCATTTCGAAGAAGTGATCCTCGCTCCGGAAGACGAAGCACCGCCGCAGCCGATCAATTCGCGCTTCCAACTGCACGACGGCTATATCGAGGCACGCAACGACAACGTGTTCCGCCGCACTCCGTTCGCCATGCTGGAAATCTTCGTGCTGATGGCCCAGCAGCCGGAAATCAAGGGCGTACGCGCCGACACCATCCGCCTGCTGCGGGAAAACCGTCACCTGATCGACGATGACTTTCGCAACGACATTCGCAACACCAGCCTGTTTATCGAGCTGTTCAAGTGCAAGATCGGCATCCACCGCAACCTGCGGCGCATGAACCGCTATGGCATCCTCGGGCGTTACCTGCCGGAGTTCGGGTTTATCGTCGGGCAGATGCAGCACGACCTGTTCCACATCTACACCGTGGACGCCCACACCCTCAACCTGATCAAGCACCTTCGCAAGTTGCAGTACACCCAGGTGTCAGAGAAATTCCCGCTGGCCAGCAAGCTCATGGCCAAGCTGCCCAAACCGGAGTTGATCTACCTGGCCGGCCTGTACCACGACATCGGCAAGGGCCGGCATGGCGATCACTCGGAAATCGGCGCAGTCGATGCCGAGGCGTTCTGCCAACGCCACCAACTGCCGTTGTGGGACAGCCGCCTGATCGTGTGGCTGGTGCAGAACCACCTGGTGATGTCGACCACCGCCCAGCGCAAGGACTTGTCCGACCCGCAGGTGATCCACGACTTCGCCGGGATTGTCGGCGATGAAACCCGCCTCGACTACCTGTACGTGCTGACCGTTTCCGACATCAACGCCACCAACCCGACCCTGTGGAATTCCTGGCGCGCCAGCCTGTTGCGCCAGCTCTACACCGAGACCAAGCGCGCGCTGCGCCGTGGCCTGGAAAACCCAGTGGACCGCGAAGAGCAGATCCGCCGCACCCAAAGCGCCGCCCTGGACATCCTGGTGCGCGGCGGCAACGACCCGGACGACGTCGAGCAACTGTGGTCGCAATTGGGGGACGATTACTTCCTGCGCCACACCGCCGGCGATGTGGCCTGGCACAGTGACGCGATCCTGCAGCAGCCGGCCGATGGCGGCCCGCTGGTGTTGATCAAGGAAACCACCCAGCGCGAATTCGAAGGTGGCACGCAGATCTTCATCTATGCGCCCGACCAGCACGACTTCTTCGCCGTGACCGTGGCGGCCATGGACCAGCTCAACCTGAACATCCACGACGCACGGGTGATCACCTCCAGCAGCCAGTTCACCCTCGACACCTATATCGTGCTCGACACCGAAGGCGAGTCCATCGGCGATAACCCGGCGCGGGTGAAAAAGATCCGCGAAGGCCTGACCGAAGCCCTGCGTAACCCCGACGACTACCCGACGATCATCCAGCGCCGGGTACCGCGTCAGCTCAAGCACTTTGCCTTTGCGCCCCAGGTGACCATTTCCAACGATGCACAGCGCCCGGTGACCGTGCTGGAACTCAGCGCACCGGACCGGCCAGGCCTGCTGGCACGAATCGGCGGCATTTTCCTGGAATTCGATTTGTCACTGCAGAACGCCAAGATTGCGACCCTCGGCGAGCGCGTGGAGGACGTGTTCTTTATTACCGATGCCGATAACCAGCCGCTGTCCGACCCGGAGCTGTGCCTGCGCTTGCAGGCGGCGATCGTGCAGCAGCTGAGCGTGCCCCAGGAACCCGGTGTCGAGCTGACGCGCCTGACGATTTGATACCAGGAGCGGCCTACCGCTCCCCTCCCAGTTTTTAACGCCTTGCACGAGATCCACCGATGAACAACGCCCTGAACCAGCTCCAGCCCTACCCGTTCGAAAAGCTGCGCGCCCTGCTGGGCAGCGTCACGCCGAACCCGGACAAGCGCCCGATCGCGCTGTCCATCGGCGAACCCAAGCACAAATCGCCGCAGTTCGTTGCCGATGCCCTGGCCAACAACCTCGACCAGATGGCGGTCTACCCCACCACCCTGGGCATCCCGGCCCTGCGGGAGGCCATCGGTGCCTGGTGCGAACGCCGCTTCGACGTACCCAAGGGCTGGCTGGATCCGGCGCGCACTATCCTGCCGGTCAACGGCACCCGTGAAGCGCTGTTCGCCTTCACCCAGACCGTGGTCAACCGAGGCGACGACGCGCTGGTGGTCAGCCCGAACCCCTTCTACCAGATCTACGAAGGCGCCGCGTTCCTGGCCGGGGCCAAGCCGCATTACCTGCCATGCCTGGATGAAAACGGCTTCAACCCGGATTTCGACGCGGTATCGCCGGACATCTGGAAACGCTGCCAGATCCTGTTCCTGTGCTCCCCCGGCAACCCGACCGGTGCACTGATCCCGGTCGACACCCTGAAAAAACTCATCGCCCTGGCCGACGAATATGACTTCGTTATCGCCGCCGACGAGTGCTACAGCGAACTGTACTTCGACGAACAAACCCCGCCACCGGGCCTGCTCAGCGCGTGCGTCGAGCTGGGCCGCCAGGACTTCAAGCGTTGCGTGGTGTTCCACAGCCTGTCCAAGCGCTCCAACCTGCCAGGCCTGCGCTCCGGTTTTGTCGCGGGCGACGCCGAAATCCTCAAGGGTTTCCTGCTATACCGCACTTACCATGGCTGTGCGATGCCGGTGCAAACCCAGCTGGCAAGCATCGCGGCCTGGCAGGACGAGGCCCATGTGCAGGCCAACCGCGACCTGTACCGCGAGAAGTTTGATGCCGTGCTGGCAATCCTCAAGCCGGTGCTGGACGTACAGGCCCCGGACGGCGGCTTCTACCTGTGGCCGAATGTGCAAGGCGATGATGCCGCGTTCTGCCGCGATTTGTTCGTGGAGGAACACGTGACCGTGGTGCCGGGTTCTTACCTGTCCCGGGAAGTGGATGGCGTGAACCCCGGCGCCGGGCGCGTACGCCTGGCGTTGGTTGCGCCGCTGGCCGAGTGTGTGGAAGCGGCTGAACGGATTCGCGATTTCATTCAGCGTCGTCGGTAAGCAACCGGGTCATTTCACCTGGCCCAGATTCGCCTCACTCATATCCAGCTCCGCCAGCACTTCCCTCAAAACGTCATCACCAATTTGGTGATGACGGCTCAAGCTGTACAACTCCAAGCGTTGCGCACGCAGGGCCTTGAGCCGCAGCTTTCGCTCGAGCAGGTCCATCTGCATCGCGAGCGCCTGGGCTTCGGCTGAGTCGTTGAACACCTCCAACTGATGGCGGTATTCCGACATCAACCGTGCCTTTAGCTCCGTAGCCAGCGCCGCCTGGGCGGCGTCGGAGGTTTCCGAGTCTAAGGGCTCTTCCGCCTCCAATGCGTGAATCGCTGCCACGGCGGTTTTTTTCCAGGCCTCGCGCACTTCGTTATGGCGCTTTTCGTCCGGACTTTTTTCAACGCCCCGCAAGAGCAGCGGCAGGGCGATGCAGGCGGCGATCAGTGACAGCAGGATCACACCGGCCGCGATAAAGATCAGCAGGTCGCGCTCGGGGAAATCCTGGCCTGGAACCAGCAGCAATGGCACCGACATTACACCGGCCAGAGTCACCGCACCGCGAACACCGCCCACGGTCAACAGCCAGCAGGAACGCGCAGTGGGCACCAGGGTCAACTCACTTTTCCCACGCAGTCGCCGGAGCAAACCCGACAGGCGCCAGATGCTCTGCACCCAGATAAAACGCAACACCACCAGCACCAGGAAAATCGCAATCACATCCAGGCAGCGATACAACAAGGTGGGCCACAGCGTCGGCTCATGACTGGCCACGGCCTTGATGATGTCCGGCAATTGCAGGCCCAGCAGCAGGAAGATCAGGCCATTGAAGGCAAATTCCAGCAATGACCAGACACTGCGATTGAGCAGGCGCGTGCTGGTCTGGCGAGGCAGCAGGTCGAGCCAGCTCTGCATCATGCCCGCCGCGACCGCCGACAAGATGCCCGAGGCGCCGAGCCGCTCGGCCAACACGTAGGCCGCAAACGGCAGCAGCAACATGAACACCACATGCGTTGCCGGGTCGTCCCAGCCCCGGGCAATCATCCAGGCGCGCAGGCGGCCGACCAGCCAACTCAGCGCCACCCCCACCGCCAGGCCGCCCAAGGCCACCAAGACAAAGGTCAGGCTGGCATCGGCCAACGAGAACACACCGGTCAACGCGGCCGCCAAGGCGAACTTGAAGGTCACCAGGCCCGAGGCGTCATTCATCAACGCTTCGCCCTGGAGCATATGCATCAGCGGCGTCGGCAAGCGGTTCTGGGCAATTGCCGACACGGCCACGGCATCGGTGGGCGACAACACGGCCGCGAGGGCGAAGGCCACCGGCAGCGGGATTGTCGGCAATAGCCAATGAATGAAGTAGCCGGCACCGACCACGGTGAACAGCACCAACCCGACGGCGAGTGTCAGGATCGGCCCACGCAGGCGCCACAATTCGCGCTTGGGCATGCGCCAGCCATCGGAGAACAGCAGCGGTGGCAGGAACAGAAACAGGAACAGCTCCGGGTCCAGCGCCACATGCAGTCCCAGCGTGGGCCAGGCCAGCAAGGCGCCGGCGGCAATCTGCACCAGGGGTAACGGCAGGGGGATGACACGCCCGACCAGACGCGAAACGCTGACCAGCATCAGCAGGATAAGAACGGTGTAGGCGGTTTGCATAACGCGGGTTTCCCGGACGATCGGCTTGCAACGACACACATCAGGCAACAACTGGCCGTTGAAGTGCCATATTACCCGGCTATCTTACCGGCCTATGCTGCGCGCTGGCTTTTGCACAAAAGTCGCACGCTGCTGACGAGCGGCACCCAAAATCTCTGGGCGTGGCATAATCCGTGACCTTTCATTTTCATTGGCACTTGCATCAGTAAAGCAGGGGGGGCAATTCCTTGACCGCTTCAAGCAAAACGTTGCACCTTTTCGGCATCAAAGCCTGCGACACCATGAAAAAGGCGCGCACTTGGCTCGACGAGCACGCGGTGAGCTATGAGTTCCACGACTACAAAACGGCCGGTATCGACCGCGAACACTTGACCCAATGGTGCAACGAGCACGGTTGGCAGGTGGTTTTGAACCGTGCGGGCACCACCTTTCGCAAACTCGAAGACGAACGCAAAGCCGATCTCGATCAGTCGAAAGCCATTGAATTGATGCTCGCACAACCTTCGATGATCAAGCGCCCGGTGCTTGATCTCGGCGACAGAACCCTGATTGGCTTCAAGCCAGATAGTTATTCGGCGGCCCTCAAGTAGGCCAGCCCTTCCATTTTTGTAGAGGTAACAGCATGTCCAATTCCCTGTTCAGCCTGGGCTTCGGCGTCGGCACTCAGAACCGCCAAGGTGCTTGGCTGGAAGTGTTTTACGCACAACCCCTGCTCAACCCGTCGGCTGAAATCGTTGCCGCCATCGCGCCGATCCTCGGCTACAACGAAGGCAACCAGGCGATCACCTTCACCGTCGCCCAGGCCCTGCAACTGGCCGACGCGCTCAAAGGCGTCGACGCTACCCAGGCCGCCCTGCTGAGCCGCCTGGCCGAAAGCCACACGCCGCTGGTCGCCACCTTGCTGGCCGAAGACGCCGCACTGACGTCCACCCCAGAGGCCTACCTCAAGCTGCACCTGCTGTCCCATCGCCTGGTCAAGCCGCATGGCCTGAGCCTCGCTGGTGTGTTCCCGCAACTGCCGAACGTGGCGTGGACCAGCCAGGGCGCGATCGACATCAACGAGTTGGCCGAACGCCAACTGGAAGCCCGCCTGCGTGGCGAGTTGCTGGAAGTGTTCTCGGTGGACAAGTTCCCGAAAATGACCGACTACGTGGTGCCGAGCGGCGTGCGTATCGCGGATGCCGCGCGTATCCGCCTGGGTGCCTACGTGGGCGAAGGCACCACCGTGATGCATGAAGGTTTCGTCAACTTCAACGCCGGCACCGAAGGCCCGGGCATGATCGAAGGCCGTGTATCGGCTGGCGTGTTCGTCGGCAAGGGTTCGGACCTGGGCGGCGGTTGCTCGACCATGGGCACCCTGTCGGGCGGCGGCAACATCGTGATCAAGGTCGGCGAAGGCTGCCTGATCGGCGCCAACGCCGGTATCGGTATCCCATTGGGCGACCGCAACACCGTGGAGTCGGGCCTGTACGTCACCGCCGGCACCAAGGTTGCGCTGCTGGACGAGTCGAACCAACTGGTCAAGGTGGTCAAGGCCCGTGAGCTGGCCGGCCAACCGGACCTGCTGTTCCGCCGTAACTCCGAGACCGGTGCCGTGGAGTGCAAAACCCACAAATCGGCCATCGAACTGAACGAAGCGCTGCACGCTCACAACTAAGCAGCCACTCGATGCCACTGGCGGGCCCCGACCCTGGGGCCCGCTTATACGAGTCTTGAACACCATGCTTGTGCCCTCCCCCTGGCGCGCCGACTTTCCGGCCATCGCCACCCTGCAACGGCAAGACCAGACTTATCTGGACAACGCCGCGACGACGCAAAAACCCCAGGCCCTGCTGGATGCCATCAGCCATTACTACGCCAATGGCGCCGCCAATGTGCACCGCGCCCAGCATTTGCCGGGTGCCCATGCGACCCAGGCCTTCGAGGACAGTCGCAGCAAGGTCGCGCAGTGGTTGAATGCAGGTGACAGCGGGCAAATCGTGTTCACCCACGGCGCGACGTCAGCGCTGAACCTCCTGGCTTATGGCCTTGAGCACTTATTCAATGCGGGCGATGAGATTGTCATCAGCGCCCTGGAACACCACGCCAACCTGTTGCCGTGGCAGCAACTGGCCAAGCGTCGCGCGCTCACCCTGGTGGTATTGCCACTCGGCGATGACGGCGTGATCGACCTGCAAGCCGCCACCGAGTCGATCGGCCCGCGTACACGCCTGCTGGCGGTGAGCCAACTGTCCAACGTCCTTGGCACCTGGCAGCCGCTGCCGGCCTTGCTGGCGTTGGCCCAGGCCCACGGCGCCCTGACCGTGGTCGATGGCGCCCAAGGCATCGTCCACGGCCGCCACGACGTGCAGGCCCTGGGCTGCGACTTCTATGTGTTTTCCAGCCACAAGCTGTACGGTCCGGACGGCGTCGGCGTGCTCTATGGCCGCAACGAGGCCCTGCATCACCTGCGCCATTGGCAATTTGGTGGCGAGATGGTGCAACAGGCTGAGTACCAAAGCGCGAGCTTTCGCCCGGCACCGCTGGGCTTCGAGGCCGGCACCCCGCCGATCGCCGGTGTGATCGGCCTGGGCGCGTCCCTTGACTACCTGAGTTCGCTGGATCAGCACGCGGTGCTCGCCCATGAAGCGGCCCTGCATGACTACCTGTTGCGCGGGCTGAACGCGCGCAATGGCGTCCGTGTGCTGGGCTCGCCGCAAGCAGCGCTGGTCAGTTTTGTGGTCGAGGGCGTGCACAACGCCGACCTCGCGCACCTGCTGACCGAGCAAGGCATTGCCGTACGCGCCGGCCATCACTGCGCGATGCCGCTGCTCAAGGCGATGCACTTGTCGGGGGCGATCCGTGTCTCCCTGGCGCTGTATAACGACTCCGATGACCTGGAACGCTTCTTTGAAGCGCTGGACCGGGCGCTGGATATGCTGCGATGAGCCTGCCGGTAGATGCGGTAGCTGCGCTGGAGGCCTTCCAGTCAGTCGGCAGTTGGGAACAGCGGGCACGCATGCTGATGCAGTGGGGTGAACGCCTGCCCGTATTGGCGGACGAGGAGAAGGTCGATGCCAACCTGGTGCAGGGCTGTGAGAGCCTGGTGTGGTTGGTGGGGCGCTTGCACGATGGCCACTGGCAGTTCGCCGCGAGCAGCGATGCGCGGATGATTCGTGGCTTGGTGGCATTGCTGCTGGCGCGGGTCAATGGGCTGTCGGCGGACGAGTTGCAGGCGGTCGACTTGCCTGACTGGTTCAATCAGCTGGGGCTTTCCCGTCAACTGTCGCCGTCGCGCAGCAATGGGCTGAATGCAGTCCTGCAGCGCATGCGCGAACTCAGTCATACCCACATTTGAACCGTGTAACGTTCTGAGGCTCAGGCGGGCTTGACCCGCTCCGAAGGCCTGCGCACCCCGGCCACAATCTTGTCCACCGCCTTGGTCGCCGCGACCATGCCGAAGGTCGCCGTCACCATCATCACCGCGCCAAACCCGCCGGCGCAGTCCAGCTTCACCCCATCACCGACAAAACTCTTCTGCAGGCAGATGCTGCCATCCGGCTTGGGGTAGCGCAGTTGCTCGGTGGAAAACACGCACGGCACGCTGTAATGGCGGGTCACGGTGCGGGAAAAACCGTAGTCACGGCGCAAGGTGGAGCGCACTTTCGACGCCAAGGGGTCATTAAAGGTGCGGTTCAGGTCACAGACCTGGATCAGCGTCGGGTCGATCTGCCCACCGGCGCCACCGGTGGTGATGATCTGGATCTTGCGGCGCTTGCACCAGGCGATCAGCGCGGCCTTGGCATTGACGGCGTCGATGCAGTCGATCACGCAATCAATGTTGGGCGTGATGTACTCCGCCATGGTGTCGCGGGTGACGAAATCCGCCACCGCATGCACCGTGCAATCCGGGTTGATCGCGCGCAGGCGCTCGGCCATCACCTCGACCTTGGGCTTGCCCACGGTGCTGTCCAAGGCGTGCAACTGGCGGTTGCTGTTGCTGACGCAGACGTCGTCCAGGTCGAACAGCGAAATCTCGCCCACTCCGCAACGGGCCATGGCTTCCGCCGCCCACGAGCCGACGCCGCCGACGCCGACGATCGCCACATGGGCCGCTTTCAAGCGCTCCAGGCCTTCAATGCCATACAAGCGGGCGACGCCTGCAAACCGCGGATCTTCTGTACTCATGACCATTACCCCAAAAACCGGCGCGCATTATAGGACTACGCAGCGACAAGTTTTAAGCTACAAGCTACAAGTTAAGAACTTAGATGTACTTTCGCTGCCCAATGTCCGGTTTTTCTCGGCTTGCTGTACGGTCAGGGAAAGGCCGGTGTAGGATGCGCGCCGTTCGGTGCAGGCCGACACCTCTTTTCGTTCCACACCCTTTGGAACCCGACATAACCATGGCATCGCGTAAATTTGGACTCAACCTGGTGATAGTGCTGGCAATTGCCGCGCTGTTCACCGGCTTCTGGGCGCTGATCAACCGCCCGGTCACTGCTCCCAACTGGCCCGAGCAGATCTCCGGTTTTTCCTACTCGCCGTTCCAGCAAGGCCAGTACCCGCAGAAAGACCAGTACCCCACCGACGAGCAGATGCGTCGCGATCTGGAGATCATGAGCAAGCTGACGGATAACATCCGCACCTACTCGGTCGACGGCACGCTGGGGGACATTCCCAAGCTGGCCGAAGAGTTCGGCCTGCGCGTAACCCTGGGGATCTGGATCAGCCCGGACCTGGAGCGTAACGAGCGCGAAGTCCAGCGCGCCATCGAGATCGCCAACAGCTCGCGCAGTGTCGTGCGGGTTGTGGTCGGTAACGAGGCGCTGTTCCGTGAAGAGATCACCCCTGAAGCGCTGATTGTGCTGCTGGACCGAGTGCGCGCCGCCGTGAAAGTCCCGGTGACGACCTCCGAGCAATGGCATATCTGGGAAAAGAACCCGCAACTGGCCAAGCACGTCGACCTGATCGCCGCGCACATCCTGCCGTTCTGGGAATACATCCCGATGGACAAGGCCGGCCAGTACGTACTCGACCGCGCCAGGGACCTGAAGAAACTGTTCCCGAAAAAGCCGCTGCTGTTGTCGGAAGTGGGCTGGCCAAGTAACGGCCGTATGCGCGGCGGGAATGAAACGTCCCCCGCAGACCAGGCCATTTACCTGCGTACGCTGGTGAACAAGCTGAACCGCCAGGGCTACAACTACTTCGTGATCGAGGCCTTCGACCAGCCGTGGAAGGTCAGCGACGAAGGCTCGGCCGGCGCGTATTGGGGCGTCTACAACGCCGCGCGCCAGCAGAAATTCAACTTCGAAGGGCCGGTGGTGGCAATCCCGCAGTGGCGCGTCCTGGCGATCGGCTCGGTGGTGCTCGCCTTGCTGTCCCTGACCCTGCTGATGATCGACGGCTCATCCCTGCGCCAGCGTGGCCGCACCTTCCTGACCTTTATCGCGTTCCTCTGCGGTTCGGTACTGGTGTGGATCGGCTACGACTACAGCCAGCAATACAGCACCTGGTTCAGCGTGACCGTCGGCATCTTGTTGGCCCTGGGCGCCCTGGGCGTGTTCATTGTGTTGCTGACCGAAGCCCACGAACTGGCGGAAGCGGTATGGACCCACAAGCGCCGGCGTGAATTCCTGCCGGTGGAAGGGGAATCGGACTACCGCCCGAAAGTGTCGATCCATGTGCCGTGCTACAACGAGCCGCCAGAGATGGTCAAACAGACCCTCGACGCCCTGGCCGCCCTCGATTACCCGGACTACGAAGTCCTGATCATCGACAACAACACCAAGGACCCGGCGGTATGGGAACCGGTGCGCGACTACTGCGAAACCCTGGGCCCGCGCTTCAAGTTTTTCCACGTCGCCCCCCTGGCCGGTTTCAAGGGCGGTGCACTGAACTACCTGATCCCGCACACCGCCAAGGATGCCGAAGTGATCGCGGTGATCGACTCGGACTACTGCGTGTCGCCGAACTGGCTCAAGCACATGGTGCCGCACTTCGCCGACCCGAAAATCGCCGTGGTGCAGTCGCCGCAGGACTACCGCGACCAGAACGAAAGCACCTTCAAGAAGCTCTGCTACGCCGAATACAAAGGCTTCTTCCATATCGGCATGGTCACCCGTAACGACCGCGACGCGATCATCCAGCACGGCACCATGACCATGACCCGTCGCTCGGTGCTCGAGGAACTGGGCTGGGCCGACTGGTGCATCTGCGAAGACGCCGAACTGGGCCTGCGGGTATTCGAGAAAGGCCTGTCGGCGGCGTACTACCACGACAGCTACGGCAAGGGCCTGATGCCGGATACCTTTATCGACTTCAAGAAACAGCGTTTCCGCTGGGCCTATGGCGCGATCCAGATCATCAAGCGCCACACCGCCAGCCTGTTGCGTGGCAAGGACACCGAGCTGACCCGTGGCCAGCGCTACCACTTCCTCGCGGGCTGGTTGCCGTGGGTGGCGGACGGCATGAACATCTTCTTCACCGTCGGCGCGCTGTTGTGGTCGGCGGCGATGATCATCGTGCCGACGCGGGTCGACCCGCCGCTGTTGATTTTCGCGATCCCGCCGTTGGCGTTATTCGTGTTCAAGGTGGGCAAGATCATCTTCCTCTACCGCCGCGCGGTAGGTGTGAACCTCAAGGATGCATTCTGCGCCGCCCTGGCTGGCCTGGCGTTGTCCCACACCATCGCCAAGGCGGTGCTGTATGGCTTCTTCACCACCAGCATTCCGTTCTTTCGTACACCGAAAAACGCGGATAACCACGGCTTCTGGGTAGCGATTTCCGAAGCCCGCGAAGAAATGTTCATCATGCTGCTGTTGTGGGGCGCGGCGCTGGGGATCTACCTGGTGCAGGGCCTGCCGAGCAATGACATACGTTTCTGGGTGGTGATGCTGCTGGTGCAATCGCTGCCGTATGTGGCGGCGTTGATCATGGCGTTCCTGTCGTCGCTGCCGAAACCGGCCGTGGCACCTGAGCCTGCACCTGTGGCTTAAAAACTTGCGCAATGCACTAAACGGCGGCCTCTGGCCGCCGTTTTGCTATAAGATAACGGCCGTTTTGTCCGCCCGCCCTGCTCTTCCAGACATGTTTCCCGGAGTTTTCCCATGACGGCCCATGCCGACCTTTCGCCGACCCTTCAACTTGCCATCGACCTGATCCGTCGTCCCTCGGTCACGCCGATCGACGCCGATTGCCAGAAGCTGATGATGCAGCGCCTGGGCGACGCCGGTTTTGCGCTGGAGCCGATGCGCATCGAGGACGTGGACAACTTCTGGGCCACCCATGGCAAGCATGACGGCCCGGTGCTGTGCTTCGCCGGCCACACCGACGTGGTCCCCACCGGTCCGGTGCAAGCCTGGCAGAACGACCCGTTCGACGCCTTGATCGACGAAAACGGCATGCTCTGCGGGCGTGGCGCGGCCGACATGAAGGGCAGCCTGGCCGCCATGCTGGTGGCGGCCGAGCGCTTCGTCAGCGACTACCCGGACCACAAGGGCTCGGTCGCTTTCCTGATCACCAGCGATGAAGAAGGCCCGGCGCACCATGGCACCAAGGCCGTGATCGAACGCCTGGCTGCGCGCAAGGAGCGCCTGGACTGGTGCATCGTCGGCGAACCGTCGAGCACCACCCTGGTAGGTGACGTGGTCAAGAACGGCCGTCGCGGCTCCCTCGGCGCCACCCTGACCGTGCGCGGCGTACAGGGCCATGTGGCCTACCCGCACCTGGCGAAGAACCCGATCCACCTGGCCGCACCGGCCCTGGCCGAACTGGCCGCCGAGCACTGGGACAACGGCAACGCCTTCTTCCCACCGACCAGCTTCCAGATCTCCAACCTCAACTCCGGCACCGGCGCCACCAACGTGATTCCGGGTGACCTGACGGCGGTGTTCAACTTCCGTTTTTCCACCGAATCCACGGTCGAAGGCCTGCAACAGCGCGTTGCGGCGATTCTCGACAAGCATGGCCTGGACTGGCATGTGGAGTGGGCGCTGTCTGGCCTGCCGTTCCTCACCGAGCCGGGCGCGTTGCTCGATGCGGTGTCGGCCAGCATCAAGGCGATCACCGGGCGTGAGACCCAGGCCTCCACCAGTGGCGGCACCTCCGATGGGCGCTTCATTGCGACCCTCGGCACCCAGGTGGTCGAGTTGGGCCCGGTGAACGCGACGATCCACCAGGTCAACGAGCGGATCCTGGCCAGCGACCTCGACGTGCTGACCGAAATCTATTACCAGACCCTGATCAAGTTGCTCGCCTGATGCTGGCCTGCCCCATTTGCAGCGCCCCGCTCAACGCGGTGGACAATGGCGTGGCGTGCCCGGCCGGGCACCGTTTCGACCGCGCGCGCCAGGGTTACCTGAACCTGCTGCCGGTGCAGCACAAGAACAGCCGCGACCCGGGCGACAACCTGGCGATGGTCGAGGCGCGCCGTGACTTTCTCAACGCCGGGCACTACGCCCCGGTGGCCAGGCGCCTGGCCGAGCTGGCCGCCGAACGCGCACCGCAGCGCTGGGTGGACATCGGTTGCGGCGAGGGTTACTACACCGCGCAAATCGCCGCGGCCCTGCCCCATGCCGATGGCTACGCCCTGGACATTTCCAAGGAAGCGGTCAAGCGCGCGTGCAAACGCGACCCGGCGCTGACCTGGTTGATCGCCAGCATGGCCCGCGTGCCGTTGGCCGACGCCAGCTGCCAGTTCCTCGCCAGTGTGTTCAGCCCGTTGGATTGGCAAGAGGCCAAGCGCCTGCTCAGTCCCGGCGGCGGCCTGATGAAGGTCGGCCCGACCAGCGGCCACCTGATGGAACTGCGCGAGCGCCTGTACGACGAAGTGCGCGAGTACACCGACGACAAGCACCTGGCCCTGGTGCCGGACGGCATGAGCCTGGCCCACAGTGAAACCCTGGAATTCAAGTTAAGCCTGGCCGAGCCCCAGGACCGCGCCAACCTGCTGGCCATGACCCCCCACGGCTGGCGCGCCAGTGCCGAACGCCGTGCCGAGGTGATCGAGGCGGCCGAGCCGCTGCTGGTCACGGTATCGATGCGCTACGATTATTTCGTGCTTCAATAACCGACTTTTAACCATCCGCGAATGGATTTTCGAATCCCGCAACGAGGAATATCCATGCGCCAACCCGATATCGAGATTTACCTGAAGGACGCCGACGTCGACTACAAGGCCATCGCCGCCTGGCTGGGCGCTGCCCTGGGCCCTTGCAGCGACTGGGTCCAGCGTGGCCAGACCTACAAGTGCAAGGCCGGCAATGTGCCGGTCACCTGGCTGCCGAAAGCCGTAGGCAAGTGGAACAGCCTGTACCTGGAAAGTGACCAGACGCCGTGGGAAGACGACATTGCCTGCGCCCGCGCTGCGTTTGCTGCGCTGAACGTGGAAGTGCGCTGCGCACCGGGGAGCTGGGTCGAGGAAGAAGGTGAGGAAAGCGCCGACACCTGGATTCGCATCAGCGCGGACGGTGAAGAGCAGATCACCTGGAAAACTGCCTGAGCCTGAATTGCGAACCCAGTCAAATGTGGGAGGGGGCTTGCCCCCGATAGCGGTGTATCAGCCAATGTATTCAGTGACTGACACTCTGCCATCGGGAGCAAGCCCCCTCCCACATGGGTTCAGTGGTGAACTTACAGACCGACCACATCCTCCGCCTGCAACCCCTTCTCGCCGCTTACCACGGCGTATTCCACCTGCTGGCCCTCGGCCAACGAACGGTGGCCGTCGCCGCGAATGGCGCGGTAGTGCACAAACACATCCTTGCCATCTTCACGCTGGATGAAGCCATAGCCCTTGGCGTCGTTGAACCACTTCACATTGCCTGTCTCGCGCGTTGCCATCTGTTCACTCCCACTTGATTGTTATTGTTGAGCCGATCGCGTTGAACTGCCGAGTATAAGACAGGCTCAAAAACGATCAACTCAAGTTTACATCGCTGCTTTTTTGCCGATTTTCGGCGAATACGGCACACTACCCGCCCGAGCGCCTGCTCGGTTTTTCCCACTTGAAGCAGCTCGCCTATGACCCGCTCCCCGTTCCGCCGTCTGGTGTTTGGCACCTTGCGCCGACTGTTGTACCTCTGGGTTCGCTCGGAGACGATCAACCAGTCGTCCCTTACCCTCAACCTGGACCGCAGCCGGCCGGTGTTTTACGTCCTGCAATCGCCCTCCCTCACCGAATTGGCCGTGGTCGATGCCGAGTGCACCAAGGCCGGCCTGCCGCGCCCGGTACTGCCGGTATCGGTAGGCCCGCTGATGGAACCCGCGGCGTTCTTCTACCTCACGCCCGAGCCGGACTGGCTGGGGCGCCAGGACAAGCGCGGCGCGCCGCCGACCCTGACCCGCCTGGTCAACACCCTCAGCGAACACGCCGAAGAGAATGCACAAATCATTCCGGTCAGCGTGTTCTGGGGACAAACCCCTGCGAGCGAGTCCAGCCCGTGGAAACTGCTGTTTGCCGACAGCTGGGCGGTCACCGGGCGTCTACGCCGGTTGTTGAGCATCCTGATCCTGGGGCGCAAGACCCGCGTGCAATTCTCCGCGCCCATCAACCTGCGTGAATTGATCGAGCACAATAAAGGCCACGAACGCACCGTGCGCATGGCCCAACGCATCCTGCGCGTGCACTTTCGTAACCTGAAGACGGCGGTGATCGGCCCCGATTTGTCCCACCGGCGCAATCTGGTGAAAGGCCTGGTCAACATGCCGCTGGTGCGCCAGGCCATCCTTGACGAAGCCGAGCGGGAAAAAATCAGCCCGGAAAAAGCCAAGGCCCTGGCCCTGCGCTACGGCAACGAGATCGCCTCGGACTACACCTACACCGCGATCCGCTTCCTGGAAGTGGTGCTGAGCTGGTTCTGGAACAAAATCTACGACGGCATCAAGGTCAATAACATCGAGGGCGTGCAACAGGTTGCCCAGGGCTACGAGGTGATTTATGTGCCCTGCCACCGCAGCCATATCGACTACCTGCTGCTGTCCTACCTGCTGTTCAAGAACGGCCTGACCCCGCCGCATATCGCCGCCGGCATCAACCTGAACATGCCGGTGATCGGCAGCCTGTTGCGCCGTGGCGGTGCGTTTTTCATGCGCCGCACCTTCAAGGGCAACCCGCTGTACACCTCGGTGTTCAACGAATACCTGCACACCTTGTTCACCAAGGGCTTCCCGGTGGAGTACTTCGTCGAAGGCGGACGCTCGCGCACCGGGCGCATGCTGCAGCCGAAGACCGGGATGCTGGCGATTACGCTGCGCAGTTTCCTGCGCTCCTCGCGCATGCCGATCGTGTTCGTGCCGGTGTATATCGGCTATGAGCGCGTGCTCGAAGGCCGCACCTACCTCGGTGAGCTGCGGGGTGCGAGCAAGAAGAAAGAGTCGATCTTCGATATTTTCAAAGTGGCCGGCGCGCTCAAGCAGCGCTTTGGCCAGGTCGCGGTCAACTTCGGCGAGCCGATCAAGCTGGCCGAGTTCCTCGACGCCGAGCAACCGGACTGGCGCACCCAGGAACTGGGCCCGAACTACAAACCGGCCTGGCTCAACGAAACCACCAATCGCCTCGGCGAACAGGTGGCCCGCCACTTGAACGAAGCCGCCGCCGTGAACCCGGTGAACCTGGTGGCCCTGGCGCTGCTGTCCACCACGCGCCTGGCCCTGGATGAACAGGCCATGGCCCGCCAGTTGGACCTGTACCTGGCGCTGCTGCGCCGCGTGCCTTATTCGCCCCACACCACCTTGCCCGAAGGCGACGGCCTGGCGCTGATCAAGCACGTCAAGGACATGGACCTGCTGTCGGAACAGAGCGATGCCTTGGGCAAGATTCTGTACCTGGACGAGCAGAACGCCGTCCTGATGACCTACTACCGCAACAATGTGCTGCACATCTTCGCCCTGCCGGCGCTGCTGGCCAGCTTCTTCCAGAGCAGCTCGCGGATGAGCCGCGAGCAGATCCTGCGCTATACCCACGCGCTGTACCCGTACCTGCAATCGGAGCTGTTTATCCGCTGGTCGCTGGAAGAGCTGGATACGGTGGTCGATCAATGGCTGGACGCGTTCGTCGAACAGGGCCTGCTGCGCTTCGAAAACAACGTGTACCTGCGCCCCGCACCGAGCTCGCGGCACTTCGTGCTGCTGACCCTGCTGTCCAAGACCATCGCCCAGACCCTGCAACGCTTCTACATGGCGATCTCACTGCTGCTCAACAGCGGCCAGAACAGCATCAGCGCCGAAGAACTGGAAGACCTGTGCACGATCATGGCCCAGCGCCTGTCGATCCTGCATGGCCTCAACGCCCCGGAATTCTTCGACAAGAGCCTTTTCCGACATTTCATCCAGACCTTGCTGGAACAAGATGTGCTGCGCCGCGACGAGGCCGGCAAGTTGAGCTACCACGACCTGCTCGGCGAACTGGCCGAAGGTGCGGCCAAGCGCGTGTTGCCCGCGGAGATTCGCCTGTCGATCCGCCAGGTGGCCTTGCACCGTGTGGATGGCGCAGCCGAAGCGCCGGTGGAAGCGGAAGAAACACGCTAGATTGAACAAGGCGCCAGTTGGATGCTGGCGCCGTTGAAAAGGAGCTGCACCATGAAAAAAATCATTCTCCTGGGCCTCACCGCCCTGCTCGGAGCCTGCCAATCCATGCATCCAGCGCCCAAGGCCAGCCTCGACGGCGAGGTGTTCTACCTGCAACGCATTGCCCTGCCGCCCGCCGCCACCTTGAGCGTGAGCCTGCAGGACGTGTCCCTGGCGGATGCGCCCGCGGTGACGCTGGCCGAGCAGAAAGGCCCGGTCAAAGGCCAGGTGCCGCTGCCGTTTCACCTGACCTACGACCCCGCACAGGTCAAGCCGGGCCACAGTTATTCGGTGAGCGCTCGCATCGAGCTGGACGGCAAGCTACTGTTTATCACCACCGAACGGCACACGGTGCAGCTCAACGGCCAGGATCCACAGCCGCTGCGCGTGCGCGTGAACGCCGTAGCACCCTGAACTCGAACATAAGGAAGCGCCCATGCTCCGCAACTCCCTTCGCCTCACTGCCCTGTGTGCCGGCCTGCTGCTCGGCGCCAATGCCGTGGCCCTGGACCTCAGTAGCCTGTCCCAGGGCGACGCCAGCGGCGGCCTCAAGGACGCCCTGACCCAAGGCGCACAGATCGCCGTGAAACAACTGGGTGTACCCGGTGGTTTCAGCAACAACCCTGAAGTGAAGATCGGCCTGCCGGGCAAGCTGGGCAAAGTCGCCGACAAGCTGAAAATGTTCGGCATGGGTGACCAGGTCACGCAGTTGGAAGACAGCATGAACAAAGCCGCTGAAACCGCCGTGACCCAGGCCCAGCCGATCCTGGTCAACGCGGTGAAGAACATGAGCGTGACCGACGCCAAGGGCATCCTCAGCGGCGGCCAGGACTCCGCCACCCAGTACCTGAACAAAAGCAGCCGCGAAGCCATCCGCGCCAAGTTCCTGCCGATCGTCAAGGCCGCGACCGACAAGGTCGGCGTGGCCCAGCAGTACAACGCCCTCGCAGGCAAGGCCGCCGCATTTGGCGCCGTGGATGCCAAGAGCGCCAACGTCGAAAGCTACGTGACCGAACAGGCGCTGGATGGTTTGTTCAAGATGATTGCGCAGCAGGAAGAGACGATTCGCAAGAACCCGGCGGCTGCGGCCACCAGTCTGGCGAAGAAGGTGTTTGGCGCCTTGTAATAGCTATGATGCCCACGTTTCAGCGAGACGTGGGCATCGGGAAGCCGCTCAATGAGAAGTCTTTAACCAGTTCTTTTGTATTTCTGCTTGGTCTCGCATTGAAAAGAACCATTCGCGGCCAACCTTCTTTTTGACAAATATATTCAAGTCGACAAGACCGTTCAGCACGGCCGATGCCGTATTGTAAGAACAGCCTAGATTTTCCTTCACATTGACGGCGGTGAACTGTTTGGCGGTACCGCTCTTGGCGACCTGAAATACCGTCTTTTGTTTCTCATTCAGTTCCTTATAAAGTCCTGACTCCCACAACCAATGCTCAAACGCCTCGGCCTCTCGGACACTTATCTCGTAAGACTGCTTAAATCCATCAACTGCGCGTTGCACGATGGAGCACTGATAGTCGATGAAGTAAGTCAGATCGAGTTCATCCGTCTCCGTATACAGATAAGACATACCGTATTGAACAGCCGCATTCTTCAGCAAGACACTGATGGAGATATACCTGAATGCCGCGTAATCGCTTTTAAACATGAACCAATAAAACAACGCACGCGCAACACGACCATTGCCATCCCGAAAGGGATGCTCGTAACCCAAGGCAAAGTGCAGAGAAATGCCTTTGATCAGTGGATGCAGGTAGCGGGTGGCCGTAGCATCGTCGTGACAAGTATTGATCCAATCAGCCAACCGCTCCAGCCGAGTGATGATCCCTTCTGCAGGAGGTGGCGAATGCACAACATTGCCATCGCCATCCTGGACAACCACCTCATCGTTTAAACGAAAGCTGCCAGGAGAATATTTATCATCGTCAATGCCCTGAACACCTACTTCGTGCATGTCCGCGATCAACTCCACACTTAGCGGCTCGTTTCTCTTATCCCAAGCGAAACGCATCATTCGGTAATTGCCGATGATCATTTTTTCATCTGGCGTTCTGGGCAGTCGCTCTCGCTTCAACATATCTTTTGCAACGAGCGTCGTGGTTGCCGCGCCCTCCAACTGGCTGCTACTGATGGCCTCATCTTCGATCAGGTCGTTGAGCAAATACTTTATATGAGCAGCCTTCCCGACCTTGCTGCTCATGTACTCAAGTGCGGCAGTCGAGGCATACCTGTCGACCGTGGAGACCACGCGTTGTGCGGTTGGCGTTAATACAAAGTTGCACCAGACCTCAGGCATACCTACGGGCACTATTTGCTGATACAGACGGGAGCGCTCGGACTTTACGATCCCCCAACATATCGCTGGATCCAAGTGCTGAGGAAAACGGTGGCGTAGCTGATCAAAGTGCAAATAGCGGCCCCGACTGTCTGTTGGCTGAGACAGCTTCATATAGTCAGATAGATGCTGAAGATGGGGCTCCTGGCCAATGAGAACAAAAACCCGTTCCGGCACCTTGGGTGGCAGTTTAATCATCAAAATCTCAATTTTTGATTTCTGAGACTTGAGTACAGCAGAAAACCCCACCTATCTCAATAACCACGAAAATTGAGACATGCCTTTCTTCAATGCAATACCGACTCAGCCAATCGCCCCACCGTCAACGTTGCAAAGCCCCCCATGGCCAGCGCCGTCGCACGGTTGATCTTCAAGGGTGTCAGCCAGGCTTTTTGCAGCCCTTCGAAGCGACTGCCGAATACGATCCACGCAGACCCTACCGGTATCACCACCAATGCCAGTGTGGCCATGAACCCGGCATAGCCTTGCCATGCGGCAAAGGTGCCGGCCGGCGCAATGAACGACACGATCAACAGCCCCTTGGGGTTCATCAGTGTCAACCAGAAAAAACTCAACCCACTGAGGCGGTCACGGCCAGGGTCGACGGTGCTGTTTTTGCGTTGCCAGAGCTTGTACGAGACATACAGCAGGTATCCGGCCGCCGCCAATTGCGTGAACTTCGACGCCCAAGGCGAATAGGCCGCCAGGTAGAGCAGTGCAACACCCCATATCGAAACCTGAAGCACGTAAGCCAGGCACTCGACAAATGCCAACCACCAGGACGCACGATAGCCAAACAATACGCCGGCACGAAACAGCAAGGTATTGGTGGGACCGGGGGCGAGCAGTAGCAACATCAGGGCTGGAATGCAGGCGAACATGCAGGTTTTCCTCAAGAGTGACGACCCAAAGTCGTTCCACCCATCGAAACTGACGCGTCAACATGGATGGCCCGGCGACAGTGGCCAACATCAAACCCGCGAAGTCTACTGCAAGTACCCGCAAGATGCCCTCACCGGGAGGGCATGCAGATTCGTTCCAGCGGTTAAACCAGATAACTACAGGAAAGCGCCCACGACAAAAGTCGTCGTTGTTGCCACGCCATAACCAATACTCATGGGCGGCTCGGCCGAACGCATTGAACAAGGGAGTGGCCTCGTGGGACTGGGCTCAGGCCAGCAAGGGCTAGGCGGTTTTGCGTAGCAAGGCCGGGGCGGCGGCGGGCAAGGCCGGGGTGGCGGCTCTTGCGGGCAAGGACCGCTTACCGGGGGTCTTTGAGGCATGCACAGCGCAGCAAAAAAGTTCTTGAGGGGGCAAAGAGACATAAAGTATTCCTTAAGTCCAAAGAGATGAGTCCATTTACCGTTGTCGTCAACAACTGACATCGACAAATCCATACCTGTGATCAGGTAGTCTCTAAGTGGCAGGAATGCAGGAAGCGTTCCCGGCTCCTGCCACCCGTTTCGACACTCAAATATTGGCCCTTACCCCTCTATGCCGCCTTCCGAACCTTGAACCACGCCGCGTAGAGCGCCGGCAAGAACAACAGGGTCAACGCCGTCGCCACGATCAAGCCGCCCATGATCGCCACTGCCATCGGCCCGAAGAACACGCTGCGTGACAGCGGGATCATCGCCAGCACCGCCGCCAGGGCGGTCAGCACAATCGGGCGGAAACGCCGTACGGTGGCTTCGATAATTGCCTGCCACGGCGCCAGGCCGGCCCTGATGTCCTGTTCGATCTGGTCCACCAGGATCACCGAGTTGCGCATGATCATCCCAGACAACGCGATGGTCCCGAGCATGGCCACGAAGCCGAAGGGCTGGCGGAACACCAGCAGGAACAGCGTCACGCCAATCAGGCCCAACGGCGCGGTCAGAAACACCATCGCCGTGCGTGAGAAGCTGCGCAGTTGCAGCATCAGCAAGGTCAGCACCACCACGATAAACAGCGGCACGCCGGCCTTCACCGAGTTCTGCCCGCGGGCGGAGTCTTCGACGGTGCCACCGACTTCCAGCAGGTAGCCATCCGGCAGTTCGGCGCGTACACCTTCAAGGGTTGGCAGGATTTGCTGGACCAACGTAGCCGGCTGTTCCTTGCCGTAGATATCGGCGCGCACCGTCACCGTCGGCAAGCGGTTGCGGTGCCAGATAATGCCCTCTTCAAAGCCGTATTCGAGGGTGGCGATCTGCGACAGGGCCACGCTTTTACCGTTGTCGGTCGGTACCGCCAGGCTGGGCAGCAGCGACAACTCAGTGCGCTCGTGGACGGTGCCGCGCAGGAGAATTTCGATCAACTCGTTGTCCTCCCGGTATTGACTGACGCTGGACCCGGTCAGTGAGCTTTGCAGGAATTTCGACAGGTTGGCGGTACTGACGCCGAGGGCGCGGGCGCGGTCCTGGTCGATATTGAGGTAGACGATCTTGCTCGGCTCTTCCCAGTCCAGGTGCACATTGACCACATGGGTATTTTCGCGAACCTTGGCCGCGACTTTCCGCGCAAGGGCGCGGACTTCCTCGATGTGTTCGCCGGTTACGCGAAACTGCACCGGGTAGCCCACGGGCGGGCCGTTTTCCAGGCGGGTGACACGGGAGCGCAGGTCGGGGAATTGTTCGTTGAGGGTTTCGATCAGCCAGGTGCGCAGGCTCTCGCGGCCCTCGATGGTCTTAGCCAACACCACGAACTGCGCAAAACTGGCCGCTGGCAGTTGCTGGTCCAGGGGCAGGTAGAAACGCGGCGAACCGGTGCCGACGTAGGCCACATAGTTATCAATGCCGGCGTGTTCCTTGAGCAAGGCTTCCAGGCGCTTGACCTGGTCGGCGGTGTTGCTCAGGGAAGCGCCTTCAGCCAATTTCAGGTCGACCATCAGCTCCAGGCGGCCTGAGGCCGGGAAGAACTGTTGCGGCACAAAACGAAACAACCCCACCGAGCCGATAAACAGCAGCAACGTCAGGACAATCACGGTTTTGCGCCGACTCACGCACCACTCCACCAAACGTCTTACACGTTGGTAGAACGGCGTGCCGTAGGGATCCGGGCCATCGGTGCCATGTTTGGCCGCGTGAATCTTCGCCAGGTCCGGCAGGAGTTTTTCCCCCAGGTACGGCACAAACACCACGGCGGCGATCCATGAGGCGAGCAACGCGATCGTCACCACCTGGAAGATCGAGCGCGTGTATTCACCTGTGCTCGACTGCGCGGTGGCAATCGGCAGGAAGCCGGCCGCCGTGATCAGCGTACCGGTGAGCATCGGGAAGGCGGTGCTGGTCCAGGCAAAACTGGCCGCCTTGAGCCGGTCGTAGCCCTGCTCCATTTTGATTGCCATCATTTCCACGGCAATGATCGCATCATCCACCAGCAACCCCAGGGCCAGCACCAACGCACCGAGGGAAATCTTGTGCAGGCCGATGCCGAGGTAATACATCGTGGCAAAGGTCATCGCCAGCACCAGCGGAATCGCCAGGGCTACGACCATGCCAGTGCGTATGCCGAGGGAGAAGAAACTCACCAGCAAGACAATCGCCAATGCCTCGGCCAACACCTGCACGAATTCGCCGACACCGGTTTTCACCGCTGCCGGTTGGTCTGACACCTTGCGCAGCTCCATGCCCGCCGGAAGGTTCTTTTGCAAACGTGCGAACTCGCCTTCGAGGGCCTTGCCCAGCACCAGGATATCGCCACCGTCGCGCATGGCCACGGCCAGTCCGATAGCATCCGCCCCCATGTAACGCATGCGCGGCGCCGGTGGATCGTTGAAGCCGCGGTGAATATCGGCAACATCACCGATGCGGAAGGTTCGATCAGCGACACGAATAGGAAAGTCGCGGATTTCTTCCACCGTCTTGAAGTTGCCCGACACACGCAGTTGCACACGCTCGCTCGGGGTTTCAAAGAAGCCGGCAGTGGACACCGCGTTCTGCTCCTGCAACGCCTGCTGCACAGCGGCCAACGGCAGGCCAAGGGTGGCGAGCTTGAGGTTGGACAGCTCGATCCAGATCTTCTCATCCTGTAGGCCAAGTAACTCGACCTTGCCCACATCCGCCACCCGTTGCAGCTGAATCTGGATGCGGTCGGCGTAGTCCTTGAGCACGGCATAGTCGAAGCCGTCGCCGGTCAGGGCGTAGATATTGCCGAAGGTGGTACCGAACTCGTCGTTGAAAAACGGCCCCTGGATATCCGGCGGCAAGGTCTGCCGGATGTCGCTGATCTTCTTGCGCACCTGGTACCACAACTCAGGAATCTGCACAGAGTGCATGGAGTCGCGCGCAATGAAGGTGACGGTGGACTCACCCGGGCGAGAGAACGAGACAATGCGCTCGTATTCGCCGGTCTCCATCAGTTTTTTCTCGATACGCTCGGTGACCTGGCGCGAGACTTCCTGGGCCGTAGCGCCGGGCCAGTTGGTCTTGATCACCATGGCCTTGAAGGTGAACGGTGGATCTTCGCTTTGCCCCAGCTTGGTGTAGGACAAGGTGCCGACCACAGCCAGCAGGATCATCAGGAACAGTACGATCTGGCGGTTACGCAACGCCCATTCGGAAAGATTGAAAGCCATCGGGGACTACTCCTTGGCCGCCAGGTTCACTATACGGTTGGAGCCATCCACCGCGCGCACTTGCTGGCCCTCGTGGAGCACATGCACGCCTGCTGCGACCACCCAGTCGTTGGGGGTCAAGCCTTCCAGCACCGGTACGGTTTTTTCGCCAAAGGCGCCGATGCGTACCGGCGTGCGCTTGAGGGTGTTGTCCGGCTGTACACGCCAGACGTAGGACGCACCGTTCTCCGCACTCAGGGCAGACAGCGGTACCGACAGCGGAACAACGCCGTCGGCCTGTATGAATACGCGAGCGCTTTGCCCCAGTTCCGCCGGGACTGTGCCGCCGGTGAAGGCAACGCGAGCGGCGAAGGTGCGCGATTTTGGATCAGCCGCAGGCGACAGTTCACGGATGCGCCCGGTGAAACGCTGGCCCGGCTGGCTCCACAATTCCACCGCGACCGGTTGACCGATCTTGAAGCGACCAAACCCTTGTTCGGGCAGGCTGATAAGCACTTCGCGCTCGCCATCGGTGGCCAGGGTGAACACGGTCTGGCCAGCGGAGACCACTTGGCCGACTTCCACCGCGCGCTTGGCCACGACGCCATCCTGGGGGGCGCGCAATACGGCGTAACCGGCCTGGTTACTGGCCACGTCGAACTCGGCCTTGATCTGCTTGAGGCGCGCTTCACCGGAACGGTAAAGGTTTTCGGAATTGTCGTACTGGGAACGGCTGACCATCTGACGGTCCATCAGGGTCTTGTAGCGATCACGCTCAGCGCGCACCAGGCGCAGGTTGGCCTCAGCAGCGGCGACCTGGGCACGGGCGGCCTCCAGTTGCAGGCGCACATCCTGAGGGTCAAGTTCCGCCAGCGCCTGGTTGGTCTTGACCCGCTCGCCCTCCTCCACCAGACGCTTGCTGACTTTGCCACCGATGCGAAAGGCCAGGTCCGGCTCATAGCGCGCGCGTACCTCACCGGGGTAGCTGTCCGTCGACTGCGCCGAGGGTTGCGGCTGCACCACCATGGCCGGGCGGACGGTGGTCTGGACCGCTTCTTCCTGGCCGCAGGCGGCCAACAGGAAGACCAGGCAGACAGGCAACGCAAAGGGCAGGAAAGTGCTGCGCATGCTGAAGGACCTTTCGCAAATGGAGCTAGGAATAATTATACTGGCCGGTATGTTATTAATACCAAACTCGCCAGTCCAGTATTAAAGGTGAAAATGTCCGACAATCGTGTAAGCACCAATAGTCCCGGGCGTCCCAAGGACATGGCAAAACGCCAGGCAATCCTCTCGGCAGCAAAAACCCTGTTCTTGAGCAATGGCTACGCCAGCACCAGCATGGATGCCGTGGCCCTTGAGGCCGGCGTGTCGAAACTGACCGTCTACAGCCACTTCACCGACAAAGAAACCTTGTTCACCGCCGCCGTGGTGGCCAAGTGCGAGGAACAGTTGCCGGTGATGTACTTCGAACTGCCCGAAGGCATGCCGGTGGAAACGGTATTGTTGAATATCGCGCGGGGGTTCCATCGGCTGATCAACAGTGAAGAGTCGGTAAACCTGCATCGCCTGATGATGACCACCGGCAATCAGGACGTGAAACTCTCACAGATCTTCTTCGAAGCCGGGCCCATGCGCATGCTCCAGGGCATGGAGCGCCTGCTCGGCAAGATCGACCAGAGCGGCGCGCTGAGCATCGACAGACCGCTTACGGCAGCCGAGCACTTCTTCTGCCTGCTCAAGGGCACCGCGAACTTCTGCCTGCTGTATGGCTGCGGCGGGCAACTGAGTGAGGAAGCCGCCGAAGCCCATGTGCAGGAGGTGGTGGGGTTGTTTATGCGGGCCTATAGGAGAGATGCGGCTGCAAGTGGTTAGCTGCAAGCAGCAAGTGAAAAGCGCTTTTGCTTGCAGCTTGTGGCTTAAGACTTGAGCGCTTTCTTGGGATAAATGTCATACCGGCTGGACTTGCCATCCAGCGCATGGCTCGGCTTGGGCCCCTCGATGCAGGGCGCCTTGCGCGGGCGCTTGACCACCACACGGTGGCTGGCCAGGGCCAGGGCGGCGGCCAGCAAGGCCGGTGCGTCCGGATCATCCCCCACCAGCGGCCGGAACAGGCGCATTTCTTTCTTCACCAGGGCGGTTTTCTCACGGTGAGGGAACATCGGGTCGAGGTAGATCACCTGGGGCGACTCCCCTTGCCAATGGAGCATCACGTCAATGGAGTTGCCCTTGAGCAGCTTCATGCGCGCCACGATGGGCGCCACGTCGAAATCCTCCGCGCCGCGTGCCAGGCCATCTTCGAGCAGGGCGCCAATCAGCGGTTGGCGCTCGATCAGGCTCATCTCGCAGCCCAGGCTGGCCAGCACGAACGCGTCCTTGCCCAGACCCGCCGTGGCGTCCAGCACACGGGGACGCACGCCTTGGGCAATGCCCACGGCCTTGGCGATCATCTGTCCGCTGCCGCCGCCATACAGCCGACGGTGAGCCGCGCCGCCTTCGACGAAGTCCACCCGCACCGGCCCCGGCGCGTCGGGACCAAGCTGTTGCAGTTGAAGGCCATGCTCACCTACCTGCAGGGAAAAATCCGCCTCCGCAAGCTGTAAAGGCAAGCCGAGCTGTTCAGCCCACTGCTCGGCCCGGGCCTGGAAACCTTCGCCCAAGGCCTCGACCTGGATGCGGCTGGCCGCTGGTTGTTCGCTCATCAATCGCTACGCTCAAAAATATTAAGGATCGGCAAACAACGGCCGATAAAAACAACAGTCAGGTATTTTGCCAGAGCTGAGCGTCGACCGAGAAAAATGTCAGACATTCTCCCCCTAACCATCGGTGTACTGCCGACCCATAACCACTACGGCCTGCGCAATACTCAAGCGCTGGCCGGGGTGAGCCATGTGTGGCAGGACTTCTTCGCCCGGGCGCTGGCCGAGCAGCTCGGTGAAACGCCGGACGCGCTCGCCGCCAAGGCGCCGGCACCGGCGGACCCGGCGGTAGAGCCCAGCGCCGGTGCCGACCTGTTGTCGCAGATCCTCACCCAGCGTGAGTGCGACGTCAAAGACACCGAGATTGCGCCACCTGAGCCACTGTTCCTGCCCATCGCCGAATTCGAAACCGAATTGCTGCCACCGGCCGCCGAGCCGTTCCCACAGGATGAAATCGTCGCGCAGCAGCGCCAGCAGAATTTCGAAAGCGCTTGGGTTCGCCCCATCGTCCTGACGGCCGGCCAGCCACTGCCTGAGCCCGGCCCGGCGCCGGAACCACGCCCTCTGCACTTGCCGATTGCCGAGTTCGAACTGGACCTGTTGCCACCACCGGCCACGCCTTACCCGACCGAAGAATTGCTGGCGCAACAGAAGGCGCTGGACTTCGACTACCACTGGGCACGCCCGCTGATCACCCACAACCTGCGCCTGGCGGCCTAGCGACAGACCCACCAACGCCCCATGTCCAGATGGAAATGGTTGCGGTGCGCGGCGTTGTAGTCCGGGCTCAACACCACATTGAAGTCATCACAGGCGCCATCGCGCACCTGGCGCAGGAACCGCGCGCTGTCGCCCTCCCCGGACCAATCCTTGAGCACGCTGATACTGCGCCCATCCGCCAGGCGAAACCCGGCGATATCCAAGGCATTGGCCGACGCATGCTGGCTGAGCCGCCCTTCGGCACGGTTATACATGTTGCGACAGGCAAAGCTGCCCAGGTGATCGACCCGCGTCACCGCCTGGCCGAACACCGCCTGGGCCGCCGGCTGCAGGCTGTGACGCTCGAACAGGGCGAACGCCACGGCCAACGGGCAACTGGCGAGAAAGCTGCTGCTCAATGCCACGTCTGCCCCCTGCACGCGCAAGGTATTGCGCAGCGGACAGGCAGCGTCGGCGGGCGTGTCAGCCTGATGGCTGACACGCAAACCAGAGGTTTTCAGCACTTGGTCGCACAGCACAGGGTCATCCTGCAGGCGCCCCAGCTTGTAGCGAGTCAACAGGTTAGGGCTGGACCTCACGTCCAGCGGCGACCAGGGGTTCCATTCTGCCGGCAACGGCAGCCAGCCACGCCATACACCCACGGCAAATGCGCCGCCGAGCACCAGCAGAGCACCCAGCAGTTTGAAAAAACGCACGGCTCAGTCCTTGAAGAACTGATTGGCCTGGCTGAAGGGCATCGAGCGCTCGGTAAAGCTGAAGGTGCCCAGCTCATAGACTTCCTGGGCCGCTCGGTAGAACTCACCATAGGCCGCCAGTGCCATGGCCGAGCCCACGCTGATGCGCTTTACCCCCATCGCACTCAATTGCGCCACGCTGAGTTTCAGGCCGCCGGACATCAACACGTTCACCGGCTTTGGCGCCACGGCCTTGACCACCGCCAGCACGTCCTCGGCACTGCGCAGGCCCGGCGCATAAAGCACGTCGGCGCCGGCTTCGGCGTAGGCCTGCAAGCGGCGAATAGTGTCGGGCAGATCCAGGCGACCATGCAGGAGGTTTTCCGCGCGGGCCGTCAGTGTGAAGGGGAATGGCAAGCTGCGGGCAGCGGCGACGGCGGCTTCCACGCGTTCTACGGAAAGGTCGAAGGGATAGATCGGGTCGACGGCAACGCCGGTGGCATCTTCGATAGAGCCCCCCACGATACCGCTGGCCGCCGCCCGCAGGATGGTCTCGGTACAGCCATCAGGGGTATCGCTGAAGCCGTTTTCCAGGTCGGCCGCCACCGGCAGCGCGGTGGCCTTGGCAATCATGCTGGCATTGCCCAAGGTGTCTTCCAGGGACAACGCCCCTTCCGCGTCCGGGCGTCCCAGGCTGAACGCATAACCCGCACTGGTCGTGGCCAGGGCTTCAAAGCCAAGGCTGGCGAGCATCACCGCAGAGCCGGCGTCCCACGGGTTAGGCATCACGAAGGCACGGTCGCGCTCATGCAGGGCCTTGAAGGTTTCGGCGCGAAGGGTTTGGGCATCCATGACTGACTCCTGGCGGGAAAAGGAGCCCTAGAGTAACCCCAGTTGCTCGGCTTCGGGTTCCCGATGCAAGGTCGGCAGCGCCGGCAGGCCGGGCAGGCGCGCCATCAGCTGCGCGTGAAAACGCAGGGCCAGTTGCGCGGCAAGGCGATTATCCGAGGTGTGCAGGAACACGTAGGGTGTGCGGCCTTCTTCGATCCAACCCGCGACTTTTTCCACCCACGGCACCAGGAACGGGTCATTGGCCTCAAGCTCCGGATGGCCGATAAAACGCACTTGGGGAAACCGGGTCAGCGCGGCCGGACGGGGCGGCACCTTGGGCTTTTTCGATTGTGCGTGCAGTACCGCCGCCGAAGTCGACGTGCAACTGAACAACGCACGCGGGTCGAGGCAGATGCGCTCGACACCGCGATCACGCAACAAACGGTTGAGCATGCGCTCGGCATCGCCCTTGGCGAAGAACTCAGGGTGGCGTACTTCCACCGCCATCGGGCGTTCCAGGCCATCGATAAAACCGGCCAGTTCAGCCAGGCGTTGCGGCGAAAAACTCGCCGACAGTTGCAGCCACAGCGGCGAAACACGTTCACCGAGCGGGCTCATCAAACCGACAAAACTTTCCGCCGCCGGCAATTGCTCGCGCAAGTCGCCACCGTGACTGATGTCACCGGGGAATTTGGCAGTGAAGCGAAAATCGTCGGGCATGATGTCGGCCCAGCGCTGCACGGTAGCGGCCGAGGGGCGAGCGTAGAACGTGGTATTGCCTTCAACGGCGTTGAAGACCTGGGAATAAAGGGCAAGGTAATCGCCGGAGCGGGCGTCGGCTGGGTACAGGTACTCGCGCCAGGCGTTTTCACTCCAGGACGGGCAGCCGAGGTAGTAAGGCAGGCGCATCAGATGTGGATGTCGAGACCCAGCACTTCCATATCCCATTCGACAAATCCGGCGGTGGTCAGGTAGCTGGCCAGGGCGGTGGCAACGCTTTTGCTCATGGAGCGCGGGAAGACCATGTCTTGCTGACGGGCGGGAACGCCGCTGATGCGGGCTTGTGAACTGGCCTGCGCATCGGATTGGACCTCAATGAAGTCCGGCGAATCCTCGACGGAGTCGTCCACCGTGGCGTTTGCCCTACGCGGCTTGCGCTTGATCGGGTACGACTGTGAGGAAAATCCATCTATACGCATAGGCGCGAACTCGCTATCAGTAATGGCATTTTGGCAGCACTGTCCGTCGCGCGCAAATGCTCTGGTGATAACTAGAACACATAATTTGAAAAAGGTTTAAAAACCCGGGCAAATTCTGACGATTGGCGACTTTTGCCTCAAATTGCCATCATTTTTGGCGTCAAATAATCCCTCTTTCCGCCTTGGTCTGCGCGACCTTATCGCGCAGGTAAACCGGTGCGGCCTGATCCGCAGGAATCGCCTCGCCACGTTCGAACGCGAAGCGCGCCAGGGTCAGCAGATCTTCGGCGTGAGGCAACAGGGTGGCGTCCTGGCCAGCGGGTTGAACACCGATGCGCTCGCCATACCCCCAGCCGGTACCGGCGCCGAACCAGTCACCGCTGGCATCGTCGGGCAATACCGCCGATTCCGGTGGCTGTACCGCTTCCACGCCGACAAGGCGCATTTCGCCAGCCGTTTCGCGGTAGCAAGCCCAATACACTTCGTCCATACGCGCATCGATCGCGGCCGCCACCTGCCGCGCGCCCTGTTCGCGCAAGGCACGCTGGGCCAGTACGGCAAGGTTGGAGACCGGCAGCACCGGGCATTCCAACGCAAAGGCCAGGCCCTGGACCACGCCAATGGCGATACGCACCCCGGTGAACGCCCCCGGGCCACGGCCGAAGGCGATGGCATCCACGGCCGACAGGGTGGTGCCCGCGTCTTCAAGCAGCTGCTTGATCATCGGCAACAGCTTCTGCGCGTGCAGGCGCGGGATCACCTCGTAGTGGCTTGTGACCTTGCCATCGTGCAGCAAGGCAACGGAGCAAGCTTCAGTCGCGGTGTCCAGGGCCAGCAGGGTGCTCATCGGTGTGGGTGTCCAAGTCGAAAAAAAGTGCGCCAGTATAAACAACAACGGCCCGCAAGCGGGCCGTTGTCTATCAAGCCGATAAAGGATCAGCTCAGTGCTTGCAGGACCTTGGCGGTGATGGCTTCCACCGAGCCGACGCCAGGGATATGGCTGTACTTCGGCTTGCCCTGGGCTGCGGACAGCTTCTGGTAGAAATCCACCAGCGGCTTGGTCTGGGAATGGTAGACCGACAGGCGATGACGCACGGTTTCTTCGGTGTCGTCCTTACGCTGCACCAGGTCTTCACCGGTGACATCGTCCTTGCCTTCAACTTTAGGCGGGTTGTAGACGGTGTGGTACACGCGGCCCGAGGCTTCGTGGACGCGACGACCGGCGATACGCTGGACGATTTCTTCATCTTCAACCGCGATTTCCACCACCGCGTCCAGCTCGACGCCGGCTTTCACCAGGGCTTCGGCCTGGGGAATGGTGCGTGGGAAACCGTCGAACAGGAAGCCGTTCTTGCAGTCTTCCTGGCTGATGCGTTCCTTGACCAGGTTGATGATCAGGTCATCGGAGACCAGGCCGCCGCTGTCCATCACGCTCTTGGCGATCAGGCCCAGCTCGGTGCCGGCCTTGACGGCAGCGCGCAGCATGTCGCCGGTGGAGATTTGTGGAATGCCGAATTTTTCAGTGATGAACTTTGCCTGAGTACCTTTACCGGCCCCGGGAGCTCCCAGCAGAATGACGCGCATCGATGTGCTCCTCAATTTTTTATAGAGATGACGCTCGGATTCGCCGCGTGGGGCCAATCTCGTAAAAATAATATAGGGCTCATGAAACTATGGGCCCAGGCCGCCCAAACGGCCAAAGGCTGATCAAGATACACAGCGGGCCCTAACCACACAAGCCGCCAAAAGTCGCAGGAACCCGCGCCACGCGTACGTCATAGGTAGGGTGTGCCTGAGTGCAACCCGCGCTGTAAACGCCGACCACCCCTTTCGGGGCGGCCGTCGTGGTTTCTGCGCAAGCCTTTGAGAACACGCAAAAAACCTCAGCCGGTGTTGCGCAGGCCGGCGGCAATACCGGCCACGGACACCAGCAGCGCCTGTTCCAGAGGGCTGTCCTGCGCGGCTTCCTGGCGACGCGAGCGCGCCAGCAACTCGGCCTGCAACAGGTGCAAGGGATCGAGGTAGGTGTTGCGCAGGCGGATAAACTCCAGGGTGTCAGGGCTATGGGCCAGCAGTTGCGACTGGCCGGTCAGGCCAAGCACCACGTCGCAGGCCTGCGACAATAGGTCGCGTAAGTGCGCCCCCAATGGCAACAGGTCCGGCTGCACCAGGCGCTCGTCATACAGGCGCGCAATATCGGCATCGGCCTTGGCCAGGACCATTTCCAGCATATCGATGCGGGTGCGGAAGAACGGCCACTGTTCGCGCATCTGTCCCAGCAGTTCACCTTCGCCGCGCTCCAGGGCCTTGCTCAACGCGGCCTCCCAACCCAGCCAGGCCGGCAGCATCAGGCGAGTCTGGGTCCAACCGAAGATCCACGGAATGGCGCGCAGGCTTTCTATACCACCGGCGCGACGCTTGGCCGGGCGACTGCCCAGAGGTAGCCGGCCCAGCTCCTGCTCCGGGGTGGACTGACGAAAATACTCGACGAATTGCGGATTTTCCCGCACCACCGCGCGATAAGCGCTGACGCCGTCGGCCGCCAATTCATCCATCAAATGGCGCCACGCCGGCTCCGGTGGCGGCGGTGGCAGCAATGTCGCTTCCAACACGGCGGCCAGATAGAGATTGAGGTTCTGTTCAGCAATGTCCGGCAAGCCGAATTTGAAGCGAATCATCTCGCCTTGTTCGGTGGTACGGAAACGCCCCGCCACCGAACCCGGCGGTTGCGACAGGATCGCCGCGTGGGCCGGGCCGCCGCCACGTCCGACGGTGCCGCCGCGACCGTGGAACAGCAGCAATTCCACCTGTTGCTCCCGGCAGATATCCACCAGCCGCTCCTGGGCCCGGTACTGCGCCCAGGCGGCGGCGGTGGTGCCGGCGTCCTTGGCCGAGTCGGAGTAGCCGATCATCACTTCCTGCGGGCCCTGCAAGCGCGCCCGGTAGCCTGGCAGCAGCAACAGTTGTTCGATCACGGGACCGGCGTTATCTAGGTCGGCCAGGGTTTCGAACAGGGGCACCACGCGCATCGGCCTTTGAACGCCCGACTCTTTAAGCAGCAGTTGCACCGCCAATACGTCCGACGCTGCACCGGCCATGGAGATGACATACGAGCCTAACGATGCGGCAGGCGCGGCGGCCACTTCCTTGCAGGTATTGAGCACTTCGGCCGTATCGGCCGATGGCTTGAAATAGCCCGGCAACAGCGGTCGACGGTTGGCCAGCTCCTTCATCAGGAAGCTGATGCGCATGTCTTCGTTCCAGTCCTCGTAACGGCCCAGGCCCAGGTAATCGGTGATTTCGGTCATCGCCGCCGAATGACGACTGGAATCCTGGCGCACATCCAGGCGCACCAGGAACAGGCCAAAGGTGACGGCCCGACGCAGGCAATCGAGCAACGGGCCGTCGGCGATCACGCCCATGCCGCACGCGTGCAGCGACTGGTAGCACAGCTCCAGTGGCTCGAGCAGGTCGCGGTTGTTCTGCAACACCTCGGCAGGCGCCGGCGTGCTGCTGCTCAACGCGGTATGGGCCCATTGGCGCGTGGCGCGCAGGCGTTCGCGCAGTTGCTTGAGCAGGGCACGATAGGGTTCGACGCTGTCGCCGACCTTGGCCTGCAACGCTGGGCTGGCCTGTTGCATCGACAGTTCGGAGGCCAGGTGGTCGATATCGCGCAGGTACAGGTCGGCCGCCATCCAGCGCGCCAGCAGCAACACCTCGCGGGTGACCGGCGCGGTGACATTCGGGTTGCCGTCACGGTCGCCGCCCATCCACGACGCAAAGCGGATCGGCGCGGCTTCCAGCGGCAAACGCAGGCCCGTCGCCGCGTGTAACGCCTGGTCGGCCTTGCGCAGGTAATTGGGGATGGCGTGCCACAACGAATGCTCGATCACCGCGAAGCCCCACTTGGCTTCATCCACGGGGGTGGGCCGGGTGCGGCGGATCTCTTCGGTGTGCCAGGCTTCGGCGATCAAGCGCTGCAGGCGCTGGCGGATCTGCTCGCGCTCAGCAGTGGTAAGGTCGCGGTGATCCTGCAGCGCCAGTTGCGCGGCGATGGCGTCGTATTTCTGGATCAGGGTGCGACGCGCCACTTCGGTGGGGTGGGCGGTGAGGACCAGTTCGATGTCCAGGCGTCCCAACTGGCGGGCCAGGGACTCATTGCTGTGGCCCTCGCCCTGCAGGCGCGCCAGCAACTCCGGCAATACGCGGGACTCGAACGGTGCCGGTTGCGACTCATCGCGCCGGTGAATCAACTGGTACTGCTCGGCGATATTGGCCAGGTTGAGGAACTGGTTGAAGGCCCGCGCCACCGGCAGCAGTTCGTCTTCCTGCAACTGATTGAGGCTGGCGCTCAGTTCATCACCCGCGGCTTTGTCCGGGGCGGCTCCGCGGCGGTCGGCCTTGGCGCCTTTGCGGATCTGTTCGATCTTGGCGAGAAAATCATCGCCGTACTGCTCTCGAATGGTGTTGCCCAACAGCTCACCCAGCAGGTGAACATCCTCACGCAAGCGTGCATCGATATCACTCATCAGCCAATCTCCAGCCAGAAATCCGGGACGCGCAGGTCTGTCAGAGTGCCGCCGGCATCGTTTTATGACAAGACTTTAAACCTTGTGACTTGCAGCTAGTCTCAAGTGTGAGCCGCCGCGTTTATCCACGCGCACGGCTGGTCACTCATCACCGCCCGCCACCGCAGGCTTTATTGAGGTTGCCATGAAAATTCGAGAACTGGCCCAGCATTGGGAAGAGAACGCCAAGGGTCGCCTGACCAAGACCGAGTACGCCATCCATCTGGATGTGGAGGCCGCTGCACGGCTGGCAGCCATCGCCGAGATGTACCCCAAGCGCCACACCGAAGAACTGCTCGGCGAGCTGATCGGCGCCGCCCTTGAGGAGCTGGAAGCCAGCTTTCCCTACATCAAGGGGCAACAGGTCATCGCCACCGATGAAGAGGGCGACCCGCTCTATGAGGACGTCGGGCCTACGCCGCGGTTCCTGACCTTGTCCCGTCGCTATCTGCATGATTTGTCTGCCAGTGCCGACGACCAAAAGCACTGACGGACTCGATTGACACCCATCTGAACCCCGTATTCCGGGCCTCTGTCGAGGCTCGGAGTACCCCTGCACGTGGCAAAAGTTCCAATTTTTTACCCTGACCAATCAGTCAGATATTTTTTTAGGCAAATCGCCATCTCTTCTGAACTTTTGAAAAAAGCCTCCGGTCACAGCCAGTAAGCCATCACTTGGAACGGCCGTTTGAAAGGGCCTGTCGCGCTTTACCGCCGCGCCCCAAGCCGTTCACCGACTGCGATGGATTTTGATGTTTTTAGGAGCTATCCAATGGAGTTGAAGACGATGAAGACCAGCACTGCCAAATCCACGTTTAACCACCTGCGCGGGCTTAAATTGGCCGCGCTGGCAATCGGCACCAGCTTCGTTTTGGCTGGCTGCGCCGGCAACCCGCCAACCGAGCAGTACGCGGTGACTCAGTCCGCGGTCAACAGCGCAGTGAGCGCCGGCGGCACCGAGTACGCAGCAGTTGAAATGAAATCGGCCCAGGACAAGCTCAAGCAAGCCGAAATCGCCATGCACGACAAGAACTATGACGAGGCGCGTCGCCTGGCCGAACAGGCTGAATGGGATGCTCGCGTTGCAGAGCGCAAGTCCCAGGCCGCCAAGGCCGAACAGGCTGTGAAGGATTCCCAGAAAGCTGTTCAGGAGCTGCGTCAGGAAGGTATGCGCCCGGCTGCTATCCAGCAGAAATAAACCGCCGCGCCTGATTGCACTGCACCCGATATCGAATTGAAAGGACGACACGACTATGCGTAAACAATTGATGATCCCTGCCCTGCTGGCGATGAGCGTTGCCCTGGCGGCCTGCTCTACCCCGCCCAACGCGAACCTGGAAAACGCACGGACCAACTTCTCGTCCCTGCAAACCAACCCGCAAGCCACCAAGCTTGCCGCGCTGGAAACCAAGGACGCCAGCGATTGGCTGGACAAGGCTGACAAGGCCTACCGCGACAAGGAAGACCAGAAGAAGGTCGATCAACTGGCCTACCTGACCAACCAGCGCGTTGAAGTGGCCAAAGACACCATCGTGCTGCGCGAATCCGAAGCCAAGCTGAAAAACGCCGGCGACGAACGCGCCCGTGCCCTGCTCGAGGCCCGTGATGCGCAGATCAAGCAGCTGCAGGACAGCTTGAACGCCAAGCAAACCGAGCGCGGTACCCTGGTGACCTTTGGCGACGTGCTGTTTGCCACCAACAAGGCCGACCTGAAGTCCAGCGGCCTGGTCAACATCAATAAGCTGGCGCAGTTCCTTCAGGAAAACCCGGATCGCCAGGTGATCGTTGAAGGTTACACGGACAGCACAGGCAGCGATGCCTACAACCAGAGCCTGTCGGAGCGACGCGCCGCTTCGGTGCAGGTTGCGCTGATCAAGATGGGCGTTGACCCACGTCGCATCGTGACCACCGGCTATGGCAAGGAATACCCGGTTGCCGACAACAGCAGCGTCTCGGGCCGTGCCATGAACCGCCGCGTTGAAGTGACCATCTCCAACGATAACCAGCCGGTCAAGCCACGCTCGTCCGTCGCCAACTGATTGATTGATGCTGGATAAGAAAACCCACCTTATGGTGGGTTTTTTTTGGGCTCGCCGAATTGGACAGGACGGTTTGTGTCCTCCGCTGGCAGCTCAATCTTCGGGGCATGGGCATGTTTCGGCAAATGCTCCATCAGTTGCTTTTTCTGCTCCCGAGCCTGCTGCCGTTCCAGATCCTCATGGCACCTGACCATATCCCGCATGTTACGTAATGCAGGACTTTCAGGAGCTGCAGGATTCGCAGGAGTTGAAAAAATAGATATCGCCACTTTCTCGGCCCTGAACTGTGTAAGTTACACCGCTTTCTGTGGCGTCTTGCGCGATATGGTTCCAAATAAATCCCGCCCCCCCTGTGGGCATTGAGCGGGCCGTGGCTAACCTGACCCCGGATACACAAAAACCCGCCTATGGCAGGCGGGTTTTTCAACGGGTGGGCAATCAGGGGTTGATCGAGCCTCCCCCCTGATAGTCGGGTTGCGGAATCTGGCCATTGCCCTTGCCACCATCTTCGCTGCCACTGTTCCCCATTAAAGACTGCTGCAATTTTGCCAACTTTTCCTGCATCCTCTTCAGTTCCTCCTCCAGTTCCTCAAGACTAGCTCCGCCCCCGCTTCCATTCCCGCCCTGAGAGCCTTGTGACTTCATTTGGTCAATTCTGTTTTGTAGGCTATTAATATCCCCCTTGAGATCTTGCTCGGGACTACCGCTCCCGCCGGCGCCATAGCTGCCCGTATTCACTGGAGACTGTGTTCCGCTGATGTTTGCCATAAATGTCGACTCCACAATAACTAACGAAAAGGACCGATCAGTCACACCGATCAGTCCATAGTCTGTGGCGGGCAAATAGAGATGGTTCCGGCCTGGGAAGACTCGGACCTGCACCAAGGGACGAATCCCCAGGCTGAGTGGCGTTTTCCCACGGACTCGACGCGCTGGCTTACTGCTGCAGTTGCGGGGTTTCCTGGCCCATGCAACGCACCGCCTGCTTCTTATTATTGACCAATACACCACTCAAGCCTTTTTGTTCGGTATCGAACATGACCAGCACGCCATCGACGCACTGTGCCACTTGAGCGGCCGGGGTCAGGGAGATCTTGTAGTCCTCGCCCGGCACGGTCTTGAGCATGGTGAAGTCGCTGAGCAGCAACGCATCCTCAGGCTTGGCGAAGTGCAAATAGCCGTAGTACCACAGGCAGCCGACGGTGCCGATGATGGTGCCGATGCCGGTGAGGATCAGCGGGATCATGTTGCGTTCTTCGCTCATTGCGGGCTCTCTGATGGATCAACTTTAGGAATGGGGTAATTCGGAATCTCGCCCAGGCGGCGCAGGCCGTTGAAGTGCTGCGGGTCGTCCAGATAGCGCAGCATCACGGTTTGCCAAGTCTTGTCGGCAAAGGTCTGCACATGGCCGCCGCGGGTCAACTGCAATACCCGTGGCGGTGGCGCGGCCTGATACAGGCGGATACCGTTGGCCACGGGCACGATCGGGTCATCCAGACTGTGGAACAGCAATTTCGGCACGCCGGTCAGTTGCGGCATGGCGTTGATCGCGCTGTCGGCGTCAGGCACCAGCCAAGACAAGGGCACCTGGAAGGGCCATGTTAACCAGGAGGTGCTCAGGGCGAATTGTCCTACGTCACGATAACTGGCCGGCACGCCGTCCAGTACCAAGGCCTTGAGTTGGACTTGACGCTGCGGGTGTTCCGCCAGGTAATGCACCGCCAGCGCACCGCCGAGGCTTTGACCGAGGACGATCAACGGCTGGCCCTGGGTTTCGGGCGCCTGGTCGAGCCAGTTGAACGCCGCGTCCACATCCTGATAAATCGCCGGCAGTGAGGGCTTGCCTGCCGACAGCCCATAACCGCGATAGTCCAGCAGCAGTACCTGGTAGCCCTGCTCCGGCAACCACCAGCTGCCGCCCAGGTGCCAGGCCAGGTTACCGCCGTTGCCGTGCAGGTGCAGCACCGTCCCTTTGACGGGTACTCCGGCCTTGGCCGGCAGCCACCACGCGTGCAGCTTTACGCCGTCGGCGGTGGTGAGGGTGACATCGCGGTATTGCAAGTGCGCTTTTTCGGGCGTGAATGGCAGGCCGGGTTCGGGGTAGAACAGCAGGGAGCTGCAACCGTTCAATGTGAGTAGCAGGCACAGAATGCCGAGGATTCTCATCCGTTGAAGCCTCGTGAATAACAGCGTTTAAAGGATATTGGAGTAATCCGCCTCGATCCGGTCCAGGCTCAAGTGGTTGAGGAAGTTGGAGAAACACATCCACGCCGCCAGTGCATTCATGTCGCGGAACTGTTCAGGCAGGTACTTGGGCGGCACCACCAGGCCTTCGTCCACCAGTTGGCGCAAGGTGCGCATGTCTTCCAGGGTGGTCTTGCCGCAGAACAGCAGCGGCACTTGCTCCAGCTTGCCTTTGCGCACAGCCAGCTGGATGTAGTTGTAGACCATGATAAAGCCCTTGAGGTAGGACAGGTCCTTGGTAAACGGCAAGCCGTTCGGCACCGAGCCACGGAATACCCGGCTGGCGTTGCCATAGCTTTCGGCCATTTCAAAGCCTTGCTCGCGGAAGAACTCGAACACCTGCAGGAAGTCGGCACCCTCTTCCACCATGTGGATCGCCCGGGTGCGGTTGGTCAGCTTGCGCAAGCGGCTCGGGTAGGAGGCGAACGTAATGATCTCCATGAGGATCGCCAGGCCTTCCTGGGTCACGGTGGACGACGGCGGGCCCTTGGACAGGAAGGTGCAGATCGGCTGGTTCTGGCCGTTGAGCGTGGTACCGACATGCACCAGGCCTTCGTGGACTTCCAGCGCACGCACGTCGCGGTCGTTGAACATCGCGTCGGCGCGGATCTTGATGTAGTCGGCGCCCGCTGCGGCATCGGCAACGATGCCGTCGGACTCGAACACGCGGATGGTCTCTTCGGCTTCGCCAAATACCTTGTTCAGGCGGGTTTGCAGCAGGGCCACGGCGTCCTTGGCGGTCAGGGTCTTGGCTTCGTCCTTGAGGTCGCCACGGCCGTCGATATTGTTCAGGTAGTCGGAGAGCATCAGGCCCAGGTCAGCCAGGGTCGGGTCGCCGGCGTGGAAGGCGTCGGAAGCGGCGCCGTACAGCTCCTGGGAAATCAGGCCGAAGTCCTCGGTGCCGCGGGCTTCGAGCATGCGCACCACCATGCGGTATTCGCGGCACATGCGGCGCATGATCTGCCCCACCGGGCTGAACTGGCCGAGGCGGCGAGTGATGTCGCGTTCGATGTTCTGGAATTCCAGCTTTACCGCACTGGAGTCGAACGATAGCGGTCGGTTCAGGTAGTAGTCGCGATCCACGGCGGGCATGGCCTTGCCCTTGGCCTTGAGAAATCCCTGGCGAATGTTGTCGTCCCACTTCACAGCGTCGAGGACGCGAATCGGTGTTTGCGCCAGCACAATGCGATCGGACAAGCTGCGTATCGTCTGCTGGTAATCGTCCACCCGGTGCTTCCTCTCTAAACGTTATTTGCCCGCACGCTGGTAGCGCACGGCTTCAACGAACACATCGGCATTGGCCGGGTCATCCAGGTAGGCAAACACCTGGCTCATGGAACTGTCGACCCGTACGCCGGCGCCTTCGACGGTCTCCACGCTGCTGCCCTGCAGCACCTGTTGCCCGATGGCCTGATGAATCTGTTCGAGGTCGAGGTTATAGACCACCAATTCGTGCTTATCGTCGAACTCGAACCCCGCCAGGAAGTAATGCCCTCCGAACCGGGCCGGCAACGGTGCCGACAGGTACCAGCGGTTGCCATGACGCGAAACGGTAAACAGGTACTCATCACGCTGGGCCGGCGTGGCTTTAGGGTAGCTCACTGCCTTGTAGCGGTGCTCACCGGCACGGCTGATGCGCAGATTGAGCGGTTCGCCCCAGGCATTCCTGCTGGTCCAATGGCCCAGCAACTCATCCGGCGCCGCCTCATGGGCGGGCAACGGGTCCTTGAACGTGACCAGGCAACCGCTGAGCAACAGGAACGACAAGGCGATTACCGCCACACGCCAGGTTTTCATTGGACTCCCCCGGTGTCAGACCGAGGCCAACACCAAATGCATGTAACGCTTGAGGATCTCAAGCATCTCTTCACCGGTCAGAGGCTCTGCGCCGCCCAGCAGGCCCTGATATTCCATCCGACTGATAATCGCCGTCAACACCTTGGCGTCCTGTTGCGGCTCGCGGGAGCCCAATACCTGGAAAAACTGTCCCGTGCCCTGCAACAGGATCTGCTGGTGGGACCGCACCAGCTCGGCCAGGCGCGGGTTGAGCAAGGCTTCCTGGCGAAAGGCCTGTTCGGCCATCAAATGTTCGCGGCGGTTGGTCAGTTGGCGCAGCACATAGTCGGCGGTCAGCCGCGCAATGTCATCGGCCAGTTGCGAGCGCGATTCCGGGCTGCCATCGCCATAGGCAACCATCTCACGCAGCAGGCCTTCGTTACGCACCCATAGCTTGCCCATGAAGGCGGCGCTGCGTTCAACATACTGGGCGAAGGTATCGGTGAGCAGGTCATCGATGTCCTTGAAGTAATAGGTAGTGGCTGACAACGGCACACCGGCCTCGGCCGCCACGGCCCGATGGCGCACGGCGCGCACGCCATCGCGCACCACAATGCGCATGGCTGCATCGAGAATGTCTTGCCTGCGTTGCTCGCTGCCCCGACGGCTGGCCTTACGGCCCTGGTACTGGACGCTTTCAGCCACGGCAGCGGCAATGCCGGCGGCGCCTTCTTGAGCGGTTACGCGGTTCACGACACACATCCTTGAATAGATCAAAACCTGGCGCTGTTTGCTTGACGCTTAAAAACGCCACATAAAAAAGCCGCCTTATAAAAGGCGGCTTCGGATTTCGCTACGCTTACGCTTGTGGCCGCATGTGCGGGAACAAGATCACATCGCGGATCGACGGCGAGTTGGTCAACAACATCACCAGGCGGTCGATGCCGATACCTTCACCGGCCGTTGGCGGCATGCCGTATTCCAGGGCACGTACGAAGTCGGCATCGTAGTGCATGGCTTCGTCATCGCCGGCGTCCTTGTCGGCCACCTGGGCCATGAAGCGCTCGGCCTGGTCTTCCGCGTCGTTAAGCTCGGAGTAGGCGTTGGCGATTTCGCGACCGCCGATGAACAGCTCGAAACGGTCGGTGACGTTCGGGTTGTCGTCGTTGCGACGGGCCAGCGGCGACACTTCGAACGGGTACTGGGTAATGAAGTGCGGCTGTTCCAGCTTGTGCTCCACCAGCTCTTCGAAAATCATCACCTGCAGTTTGCCCAGGCCTTCGAAGCCCAGCACCTTGGCGCCGGCTTTCTTGGCGATGGCGCGGGCCTTGTCGATGTCGTTGAGGTCGTCGGCGGTCAGCTCAGGGTTGTACTTGAGGATCGAGTCGAATACCGAGAGACGCACGAACGGCTCGCCGAAGTGGAACACCTTGTCGCCGTACGGCACGTCGGTGCTGCCCAGGACCAGTTGCGCCAGCTCGCGGAACAGTTCTTCGGTCAGGTCCATGTTGTCTTCGTAGTCGGCGTAGGCCTGGTAGAACTCCAACATGGTGAATTCCGGGTTGTGCCGGGTCGAGACGCCTTCGTTACGGAAGTTGCGGTTGATCTCGAACACCTTCTCGAAGCCACCGACCACAAGACGCTTGAGGTACAACTCAGGCGCGATACGCAGGAACATTTCCAGGTCCAGTGCGTTGTGGTGGGTTTCGAACGGCTTGGCTGCGGCGCCCCCCGGGATGGTCTGCAGCATCGGGGTTTCCACTTCCAGGAAGTCACGCTGCATCAGGAAGCTGCGGATGTGCGCGATGACCTGCGAACGCACGCGGAAGGTCTGGCGCACGTCTTCGTTGACGATCAGGTCAACGTAGCGCTGGCGGTAACGTTGCTCGGTGTCGGTCAGGCCGTGGTGCTTGTCCGGCAACGGGCGCAGGGACTTGGTCAGCAGGCGCACGCTGGTCATTTCCACGTACAGGTCGCCCTTGCCGGAACGGGCCAGGGTGCCTTCGGCGGCGATGATGTCGCCCATGTCCCAGGTTTTCACCGAGGCCAGGGTTTCTTCGGACAGGGTCTTGCGGTTGACGTAGACCTGGATACGCCCGGTCATGTCCTGGATCACCATGAACGAGCCACGGTTGAGCATGATGCGACCTGCCACCTTGACCGGGATCGCCGCTTCAGCCAGCTCTTCCTTGGTCTTGTCCGCGTACTGCTTCTGCAAGGCATCGCAGTAGTTGTCGCGACGGAAGTCGTTGGGGAAGGCATTGCCCTTGGCGCGCTCGGCAGCCAGCTTTTCCTTGCGCAGGGCGATCAGGGAGTTTTCTTCCTGTTGCAGGGCTTGCGGGTCGAGTTGTTGGTCGCTCATGTCTTTAAATTTTCCATCAGGTTCGTGGTCCCCGGCCTGCGGCCGGGGATCGCCGGCAAGGACTGGGCGTCCCTCCGGTTCCTACAAGGGGTTACAGGCCAGATTTCAGGCTGGCTTCCAGGTATTCGTCGATGTCACCGTCGAGCACCTTGTCGCAGTCGCTGCGTTCGATGTTAGTGCGCAGATCCTTGATCCGCGAGGCATCGAGCACATAAGAGCGGATCTGGTGACCCCAACCGATATCCGACTTGGTGTCTTCCAGGGCCTGGGAAGCGGCGTTGCGCTTCTGCATTTCCTGCTCGTACAACTTGGCCCGCAGCATTTTCATGGCGGTGTCCTTGTTCGCGTGCTGGGAACGTTCGTTCTGGCAGCTCACCACGGTGTTGGTCGGTACGTGGGTAATACGTACGGCCGAGTCGGTGGTGTTTACGTGCTGGCCACCGGCACCGGAGGAGCGGTAGGTGTCGATACGCAGGTCGGCCGGGTTGATCTCGATTTCCACCTTGTCATCGATCTCGGGCGAGACGAACACCGCAGAGAACGAGGTGTGGCGACGGTTGCCGGAGTCGAACGGGCTCTTGCGCACCAGGCGGTGCACGCCGATCTCGGTACGCAGCCAGCCAAAGGCGTATTCACCCTTGATGTGCACGGTCGCGCCCTTGATGCCGGCGACTTCACCGGCCGACAGTTCCATGATGGTGGCGTCGAAGCCGCGCTTGTCGGCCCAGCGCAGGTACATGCGCAGCAGGATGTTGGCCCAGTCCTGGGCTTCGGTGCCGCCGGAACCGGCCTGGATGTCCAGGTAGGCGTTGTTCGGGTCCATTTCGTGACTGAACATGCGACGGAATTCAAGCTTGGCGAGGTTTTCCTCGAGACGGGCCAGCTCGGCGACGACATCGCCCACTGCGCCTTCGTCGTTTTCTTCGACGGCCATGTCCAGCAGGTCGCGGCAATCGGCCAGGCCGGTGTTCAGTTCATCGAGGGTGTCGACGATCTGCGCCAGCGCAGCGCGCTCGCGTCCCAGCTCCTGGGCGTATTCAGGTTTGTTCCAGACACTCGGATCTTCAAGCTCGCGATTGACTTCGGTCAGACGCTCATGCTTTTGATCGTAGTCAAAGATACCCCCGAATAGTTTCGGAGCGCTCGGACAGGTCCTTGATGGTGTTAAGGATCGGGTTGATTTCCATGGCGGGCAGCACTCGTTGGCGAACTTTTGAAAGCCGGCGAGTATAACGGCAAACGGGGACTAACGGCAGCCCGCTTGGCGAAAAGGCAGACTACGCAGGGTTAAATGTGGGAGGGGGCAAGCCCCTTCCCACCTTTTGATCTGCTGCGGCCTCGAGTCACTCGATACCGACCTGATTGCGCCCGTTGTGCTTGGCCGTATACAAGCCCTTGTCCGCCGCCATGATCAACCGGCGGCAATCGGTACCCTGCACCGGCGTCATGGTCGACAGGCCGATGCTGATGGTCAGGCTCGAGCCTTCCGCCGGCGCGATGTGCGGGATCTTCAGCGCGGCGACGGCCATGCGCAGCTTTTCCGCCACCAGGCGTGCCCCACCCGGCGAGGTGTTCGGCAATACCAGGGCAAACTCTTCGCCACCGTAGCGCGCCGGCAGGTCCGAGGGGCGGCTGCTGGCTTCGCGGATGGTGTTGGCCACTTTGCGCAGGGCTTCGTCACCCTCGACGTGGCCGAAGCTGTCGTTGTAGGTCTTGAAGAAATCCACGTCGATCATCAGCAATGACAACTGGGTCTGGTCACGCATGGCGCGGCGCCATTCCAGCTCCAGGTATTCGTCGAAGTGGCGGCGGTTGGACAGCCCGGTCAGGCCATCGGAGTTCATCAGCCGTTGCAGCACCAGGTTGGTGTCCAGCAGCTGTTGCTGGCTGACCCGCAGCGCACGGTAGGCGGCATCGCGCTGCAACAGGGTCATGTAGGAGCGCGAGTGATAGCGGATGCGCGCCACCAGTTCGATGTTGTCCGGCAGCTTGACCAGGTAATCGTTGGCCCCCGCCGAGAACGCCGCACTCTTGATCAGCGGGTCTTCCTTGGTGGAAAGCACGATGATCGGGATGTTCTGCGTGGCCGGGTGGTTGCGGTATTCGCGTACCAGGGTCAGGCCGTCGAGGCCGGGCATCACCAGGTCCTGCAGGATCACCGTGGGTTTGATGCGGATGGCCTGGGCAATCGCCTGGTGCGGGTCGGCACAGAAGTGGAAGTCGATGTTTTCTTCGTGGGCCAGGCCACGCCGGACGGCTTCGCCGATCATGGCCTGGTCGTCGACCAGCAACACCATGGCGGCGTTTTCGTCGGTCTTGATGTCGTCGATCTGTAAATCATTCATGTGCAGTCACCTGAATTACTACCTGCAAGCCAGCCGCGGGAGGTGTGGATCATTTTGCAAATACCTCCAGCAATCGGGGCGCAATTCTATCCAGTGGGCGAATTTCAACAGCAGCATCAATCGCCGCCGCCGCTTTGGGCATGCCATACACCGCCGAGCTTTGCTGATCCTGGGCGATGGTCAAATAACCTTGTTCACGCATTAGCTTGAGCCCCTGGGCCCCATCACGGCCCATACCGGTCAGCAGTACGCCGACGGCATCGCCATTCCAGTGGCTGGCCACGCTTTCGAAAAACACATCGATGGAAGGCCGGTAAATCTCGTTCACCGGCTCTGCGGTATAGGCTAGCGTGCCATTCTTCAATAAACGAATGTGGTGATTGGTGCCGGCCAGCAGCACCACCCCGCTTTGCGGCGGTTCGCCTTCGCGGGCCAGGCGTACCGGCAGGCCGGAAGCGCTGCTCAGCCACTCGGCCATGCCGGCGGCGAAGACCTGGTCCACGTGCTGCACCAGCACAATGGCGGCGGCAAAGTCCCGGGGCAACCCCTTGAGCAGGGTTTCCAGGGCAGCCGGGCCACCCGCCGAAGAACCGATCGCCACCAGGCTCTGGCGTTTGCCGGTGCTGCGCTCCGGCGTGGTTTCGGCGCGCACACGGCTGCCGCGCTGGCCGATCAGCCAGCCGATGTTGAGGATCTTGCGCAGCAACGGCGCCGCCGCATCCTTGGGGTTGCCCACGCCGAGCGCCGGCGTGTCCACCACATCCAGGGCGCCGTGGCCCATGGCTTCGAACACCCGGCTCACATTGGCCTGGCGGTCGACGGTCACCAGCAGGATCGCGCACGGGGTCTCGGCCATGATCTGCCGCGTGGCCTCCACGCCGTCCATCACCGGCATGATCAGGTCCATCAGGATCAGGTCCGGGGTCAATTCGGCGCAGCGCTGCACCGCCTCCAGGCCATTGCTGGCCACCCACACCACCTGGTGCAGGGGCTCGAAGCTCAAGGCACGGCGCAGGGCCTCCACGGCCAGGGGCATGTCATTGACGATCGCAATCCTCATGAGCGCGCGCCTCCGATCAGCTCCACCACGGCATCCAGCAGCGCGTCATCGTGGAAGCTGGCCTTGGCCAGATAATAATCGGCCCCAGCATCCAGGCCGCGACGGCGGTCTTCCTCACGGTCTTTGTACGACACCACCATCACCGGCAACGATTGCAGGCGACTGTCACGGCGCAGGAGTGTGACCAATTCAATACCGTCCATACGAGGCATATCGATATCAGTGATAAGCAGGTCGAAGTCTTCGGAGCGCAAGGCGTTCCAGCCGTCCATGCCGTCGACCGCGACGGCCACTTCGTACCCGCGATTGAGCAGCAGTTTGCGTTGCAACTCCCGCACAGTGAGCGAGTCGTCCACCACCAGTACCCGCTTGCGCGGTGCCTCGGTGGCCTGCTGGCTGCGCCGGGCGATGCGTTCCAGGCGCCCGGTGTTGAGCAGCTTGTCCACCGAGCGCAGCATATCTTCCACATCGACGATCAATACCACCGAGCCGTCGTCCAGCAAGGCACCGGCGGAAATATCCTGGACCTTGCCCAGGCGATCATCCAGCGGCAGCACCACCAGGGTGCGTTCGCCGATAAAGCGTTCCACCGCAATCCCGTAAACCGCATCGCGCTCGCGGATCACCACCACCTTCAAGGTTTCGTCATTGCTCTGCCCCGATGGGCGCTGCAACAACTGGCTGGCGGCGACCAGGCCCACATGCCGACCTTCGTGCCAGAAATGCTGGCGGCCTTCCAACTGCACAATGTCGTCGGGGGCCAGGTCGCACATGCGCTCGATATGCGCCAGCGGGAACGCATAGGCTTCCTCGCCGACTTCCACCACCAGGCTGCGCACCACCGACAGAGTCAGCGGCACCTCCAGGTGGAAGCGGCTGCCCTGCCCTGCCGTCTGCTCCAGCACCACCGCGCCGCGCAGTTGGCGGACCATATGCTGCACCGCATCCAGTCCGACACCGCGCCCGGACACTTCGGTGACCTTGTCGCGCAGGCTGAACCCCGGCAGGAACAGGAACGTCAGCAGCTCCTCTTCACTCAGGTTCAGGGCCGTCTCCCAGGTTGAAAGATGCCGATCGACGATGGTGCCGCGCAGGCGCTCCAGGTCGACGCCATTGCCGTCGTCACTCAGCTCCAGCACCAGCAGGCCGGCCTGATGGGACGCGCGCAGGCGGATCAGGCCTTCGGCGGGTTTGCCTGCCAGCAGGCGTTGCTCGGGCATTTCGATGCCGTGGTCGACGGCATTGCGCAATAGATGGGTGAGTGGCGCTTCGAGCTTTTCCAGCACGTCGCGATCGACCTGGGTCTTTTCCCCCTCGATCTCCAGGCGCACTTGCTTGCCCAGGCTGCGGCCGAGGTCGCGCACCATACGCACCTGCCCGGCCAGCACATCGGCAAACGGGCGCATGCGACACGCCAACGCAGTGTCGTAGAGCACCTGGGCACGCTGGCCGGCCTGCCAGCCAAACTCATCCAGCTCGGCGGTCTTTTCCGCCAGCAGCGCCTGGGCTTCGCTCAACAGGCGGCGGGTATCGGCCAGGGCTTCCTCGGCTTCGAGGCTCAAGCCCAGGGTCTTGAGCTGGCCATCCAGGGTATCCAGGGCGCGTACGCTCTGGCTTTGAATCCGTTTGAGACGCTGCATGCTGGCCAGGTAGGGCTTGAACCGCTGGGTTTCCACCAGGGACTTGCTCGAGAGGTCCAACAGGCTGTTCAAGCGCTCGGCGGTCACGCGTAATACACGTTCGCCACCTTCAGTCATGCGCCGGCCCTGACGCGGCGGATCGCTGGCGACGGGCGGTGCGGGCTCGGGCTCCGGCGGCAGCTCTTCGATAAGCGGCGCCGGGGCGGGCTCAGGCGCAGCGGGCAGCGGCACGACGTAGGCACTGGGCTGGGATGGATCCAGCAGGCGCTCCATCAACGCCACATAGGCGTCGATGTCCGCCGTGCCGACATCGTTGCCAGGGGTGGCGATACGCATCAGCAGGTCGGTGCCTTGCAGCAAGGCGTCGATATGTTCGGGTTGCAGGTACAGGCGGCGTTCCTGGGCGCTGACCAGGCAATCCTCCATGACGTGGGCCACGCTGACCCCGGCGTCCACCCCAACGATGCGCGCCGCGCCCTTGAGCGAGTGCGCGGCACGCATGCAGGCTTCAAGCTGGTCGGCCTGGGTAGGGTTGCGCTCAAGGGCCAGCAGGCCCGCGCTCAGCACCTGGGTCTGGGCATCGGCTTCCAGGCTGAACAGCTCCAGCAGCGAGGCGTCGCGCATCTGGTCGGGGGTCATGTGAGGCTCCGGGTCACGGCGGACAACAATTGCGCCTCGTCCAGCCACCGCAGGCTACGGCCTTTCCACTGCAACACACCCTGGGTGTAGCGCGCGCTGGCCTGGGTACCCGAGGCCGACGCCGCCTTCAGGGTGCGCTCATCGATGGCATGGATGCCATCCACTTCGTGCACCGGCACCACCACCGGGCCATCCTGCGCGGCGATGATCAGCATGCGCGGCATGATCCGCCCACCGCTGGCGCCCTGATGGGTTGTTTCCAGGCCAAGCAACTCCACCAGCGACAGGCACGCCACCAGCGCGCCACGCACATTGGCCACACCGAGCAAGGCACGGGAGCGCTGGTGCGGCAGCGAATGAATCGGTTGCAACGGCGCCACCTCCACCAGGCAGCGGGTGGCGATGCCCAGCCATTCCTCGCCGAGGCGGAACACCAACAGCGAGCGGGTGATGATCTTTTCGTCAACCTCGGCAGCCGCCACCGGACGACGGTCGTCCTGCTGCAAGGCATAGCGGTCCAGCAAGCGCGTGGCGGCAGCCGAGTACACCGAACAGTTGCGGCAGTGGATATGCTCCACCAGCAGCGGGCATGACTTGTCGCCATGGATACCGATACGGTTCCAGCAGTCGTCGATGGCTTGGGTGTCGGCCAGGGTCAAGTCCAGGCCTGCGGTGTTGAGCGCCTCGGTGCTACTCATCGTTTGGACTCACTGTCTGCTCGCTCGCTGCGGGCGGCCCGCGCCTGTAAACGGCGCGCCCCCGCACTGTCGCCCTGGGACTCGAGCAAGGCGGCCAGGTGCATCAAGGCCTGCGGATGCTGGGGTTCCAGGTACAAGGCTTTTCGATAAAACCCCTGGGCTTCCAGGGCGCTGCCGGCCACGTCGCTGAGCAACCCCAGCCAGTAGAACACCTGGGCGGCCGGCGGGTGACTGTTCAGATACTGCTCACAGGCGGCGCGGGCCTCGGCACTTTTACCTTCGTTGGCCAGGCTGGCGATGCGGCTGAGCAAGGTGCCCGCATCGGAGGGCGGCGCCTTGATCGGCCCCGCCTGGTTGCTGGCCGTGCTGAACGGTCGCGGCTTGACCGGGACCGGCGCGGCGCTGCGCGGTGGCGTCGGCATGGGCACGAATACCGGCTCAGGCTTCACCGGTTCGGCCTGCCGGCTGAAGGCAAATGACTGCGGCACCCCAATCGAGCGCATGCCGTGGCGCCCCAGCAAGCTGCCCTCGGCGGGACCGATAAACAGCACGCCGTCCACATGGGTCAGGCCCTTGAGCACATCGAAGACTTGCTTCTGGGTCGGCTGGTCAAAGTAGATCAGCAGGTTGCGGCAAAACACGAAATCGTAGCTCGCCTCGTTCGCCAGCAGCGTCGGGTCGAGCAGGTTGCCGACTTGCAGGCGCACCTGTTCGCGCACGCGGTCGGCAATGTGGAACCCGTCGCCGTATTCCGTGAAGTGGCGGTCGCGAAAGGCAATATCGCCACCGCGAAACGAGTTCTTGCCATACACCCCACGCCGGGCGCGCTCCACCGACAGCGGGCTGACATCCAGGCCCAGGACCTTGAACTGGTGCGGCGCCAACCCGGCATCCAGCAAGGCCATGGCAATGGAATAGGGTTCTTCGCCGGTGGAACACGGCAGGCTGAGAATGCGCAGGGCGCGCATCTGCTTGATCTCGGCCAGGCGTGCAAGCGCCAGTCGGGCCAGGGTCGCAAAGGATTCGGGGTAACGGAAAAACCAGGTCTCGGGGACGATCACGGCTTCGATCAGCGCTTGTTGCTCGTCCTCGGAGCTTTGCAGGTGCTGCCAGTACTGCCCTGGCGTTTGCGCCTGCACGGCCTGGCTGCGCTGGCGCACGGCACGCTCGATGATGGCCTCGCCGACCGACGCGACATCCAGGCCGATACGTTCTTTCAAGAAGGCAAAGAAACGCGGGTCGTTGCTCATAGGCTCAGCTCGGCAGAAAACAACAAGGCGCGCACATCGTCGGTGAGCACGTCATTCACGCCAATCCACTGCATCAGGCCCAGGGCATCCTCCCGCACCGGCCCCAGGTACCGCGCCTGGCGGTTATCCAGGCCGTAAGGCTGGAATTCCGCCGGGTCGCACCGCAGGGTGTCCGTGGCCTGCTCGAGGATCAGCCCGAGCCAGCGCGATTCGACCCAGGTGTGCGGCTGGTAATTGACCAGCACCAGGCGCGTACTCGTACGCGCCTGGGCCGCTGTGCCGAAGGTCAGCGCACTCAGGTCGATGACCGGTACCAACGCCCCGCGATGGGCAAAGATGCCCGCCACCCACAGTGGCGCATGGGCGATAGGCTTGAGCGGCAGGCGTGGCAACACCTCGGCCACCTCCGTGGCCTTGAGCGCAAAGCGTTCGCTGCCGATGTGAAACACCAGGAACAAGGCTTTTTTCGCTGCCGGAACGGCGCCGCGTTTAGCCGCAAGGTCGCTCATCAGACTTTGAAACGCGACACGCCGCTGCGCAGACCCACCGCAACCTGGCTCAGTTCATCGATGGCAAAGCTGGCCTGGCGCAGGGACTCCACCGTCTGGCTGCTGGCATCGCCCAGTTGCACCAGGGCATGGTTGATCTGCTCGGCGCCGGTGGCCTGGGCCTGCATGCCTTCGTTGACCATCAACACCCGCGGCGCCAGGGCCTGTACCTGATGGATGATCTGCGACAGCTGCTCGCCTACTTGCTGCACTTCGAACATGCCTCGACGGACTTCTTCGGAGAACTTGTCCATGCCCATCACGCCCGCCGAAACCGCTGACTGGATTTCACGCACCATCTGCTCGATGTCATAGGTGGCCACGGCGGTCTGGTCGGCCAGGCGCCGCACTTCGGTGGCCACCACGGCAAAACCGCGCCCGTACTCACCGGCCTTTTCGGCCTCGATGGCGGCATTCAGGGACAGCAGGTTGGTCTGGTCGGCGACCTTGACGATGGTCACCACCACCTGGTTGATGTTGCCGGCCTTCTCATTGAGGATCGCCAGCTTGGCGTTCACCAGGTCGGCGGCGCCCATCACCGAGTGCATGGTTTCTTCCATGCGCGCCAGACCTTGCTGGCCGGAACCGGCGGCCACCGAGGCCTGGTCGGCGGCGGTGGACACTTCGGTCATGGTGCGGACCAGATCCTTGGAAGTGGCAGCGATCTCCCGCGAAGTGGCACCGATCTCAGTAGTAGTGGCCGCGGTTTCAGTGGCAGTGGCCTGTTGCTGCTTGGAGGTGGCGGCAATCTCGGTGACCGAGGTGGTGACCTGCACCGAAGAGCGCTGGGCCTGGGACACCAGGGCCGTAAGCTCGGTCATCATGTCGTTGAAGCCGGTTTCCACCGCGCCGAACTCGTCCTTGCGCTCCAGGTTCAAGCGTTTGCTCAGGTCACCGGTACGCATGGTCTCGAGGATCTCGACGATACGCTGCATCGGCGCCATGATCGCGCGCATCAGCAGCAGGCCACACAGGCCGGCAGCGAGGATCGCCACGGCCAGCGACAGGAACATGCTGACCTTGGCCGAGGCAACGGCGTCGTCAATGGCGGCCGTCGCGTTGTCGGACACGGCCTTGTTTTCCGTGATGATGTCATTGAGCTTCATGCGCCCTTCGGTCCAGATCGGCGTCAATTGCTCTTCCAAGAGCTCGCGCGCGGCCGGCAGGTCATTGGCTTCGACGCGATCGAGTACCTGGGCCAGGACCTTGTTGTAATTGATGTGGGCGGCCTTGAAGTTGTCGAACTCCATGCGATCGGCCTGGCTATGCACGGTTTTTTCGTAATTGGCCATCTGCTGTTCGATACGCGATTCGAAGGCCTTGTAGTCCGATTTATCGCTATTGGTGAAGGTTTTATCCTCGCGCAGGCCAATGATATCGATGGTCTGCAAATAACTGTCGACCCATGCGCTACGGATCATCGAACTGAGGTAAACCCCCGGCACCGCGTCGTCACGCACCGATTCCTGGCTGGCTTCAATCTTCAGCAACCGTGAGTAGGACACCACAACCATCAGCAGCATGATCGCGATAATGACCGCAAAGCTCGCCAAAATCCGCTGGCGCAAGGTCCAATTCTTCACAGTGTTTCCTCGAAGGGCCATTCAAATGGAGGGGAGTATAGCTGAGCAGAAGCCCTCATTTATCAATGGGTTTCGATGTGGCACACACACATTGCAAAAACACCTGTGGGAGGGGGCTTGCTCCCGATTGCCGTGGGTCAGTTGCAGAGATTCGAACTGGACCACCGCTATCGGGAGCAAGCCCCCTCCCACAGGTTGGATTTGCCCGGCCCCGTTGGTTACTGGTTAAGCCGTACCTGCTTTTCCAGTTCCAGCTTCAAGCCCGGCTCGAGCTTGAGTTGGCGGGCCAATTCGTCCAGATACGCCTTTTCCATAAAGTTCTCCTCGTCCACCAGCATCACGCTGGCGATGTACATCTCGGCGGCCATTTCCGGGGTGCCGGCGGCGCGGGCGACGTCGGCCGGGTCCAGCGGCTTGTTCAGCTCGGCGTGCAGCCAGCTTTGCAGTTCGCGGTCGTTGTCCAGCTTGGTGAATTCACCTTCGATCAGTGCGCGCTCGCGCTCATCCACATGGCCGTCGGCCTTGGCGGCGGCGACCAATGCCTTGAGGATCCCCTGGCTGTGCTGCTCGACCTGGGCCGGTGGCAGGCGATCGATGGTTTGCGGTTCGCCCTGAGGCGCGTTGGCCTGCTTCGCTTGCCAGTTGCCGTAGGCTTTGTAGGCAATCACGCCCAACGCGGCCAGCCCGCCGTAGGTCAGGGCCTTGCCGCCAAACTTGCGCGCCTTCTTGTTGCCCAGCAACAGGCCCATCGCCCCCGCCGCTAGGGCGCCACCGCCCGCACCGCCGAGCAGGCTGCCCAGACCGCCGCCGCCGAGCAGCCCGCCGAGGGCGCCTTTATCGTCCTGTTTGCGCTGGCCGCCGGTTTTATTCTGCAACATGTCCTGGCCGGACTTGAGCAACTGATCGAGCAATCCACGGGTATTCATTCGTAGCCTCCAGACACTAGGGTTCATGGACCAATAGGCCCTCAGCGTAAAACTAAGTGCCAAAAAGCCGCGATCTAGAGTGCTTCCAGATGTAACGCCACTGCCGTTCGCTAAAACCGATATACACTCGGACAAATCTATAAAAACACCCCACTGGTAATTCCAGCATGATGACCTTGCGTCAAATCCGGCATTTTATCGCCGTGGCCGAGACCGGATCGATCTCCGCCGCCGCGCAGACCGCGTTCATTTCCCAGTCCACCCTGACCCTGGCGATCCAGCAACTGGAGCAGGAAATCGGCGTCACCCTGTTCAACCGGCACGCCAAGGGCATGACCCTCACGCACCAGGGCCATCAGTTCCTGCGCCAGGCGCACTTGATCCTCGCCACCGTCGACAATGCCAAGCGCAGCCTGCAACAGAGCACCGACCAGGTCGCCGGGCAATTGATCATCGGCGTGACCAGCCTGGTCGCCGGCTACTACCTGGCGGATTTGCTCACCCGCTTCCAGCGCGCCTACCCCAACGTGGAGATCCGCGTGATGGAAGACGAACGCCCGTATATCGAGCATTTGCTGGTCAGCGGCGAGATCGATGTGGGCGTGCTGATCCTCTCCAACCTGGAAGATCGCCACGCCCTGCAGACCGAAGTCCTCACCCACTCGCCCCACCGCCTGTGGCTGCCGGCGCAACACCCGCTCCTGGAGCACGACAGCATCAACCTCGCCGACGTGGCAAACGAGCCGTTGATTCAGCTGAACGTCGACGAAATGGGGCATAACGCCCAGCGCCTGTGGGCCGCTGCCGGCCTGCAACCGCGCGTGACCCTGCGCACCGCCTCCACCGAGGCCGTGCGCAGCCTGGTGGCCGCGGGCCTGGGCGTGTCGATCCAACCGGACATGACCTACCGCCCCTGGTCCCTGGAGGGCGACATTATTGAAGCGCGGCCGATTGCCGACCTCAGCCAGACCCTGGACGTCGGCCTGGCCTGGCGTCGGGGCACCGCGCGACCGGCCTTGGTGGATCCGTTCCTCACCGTTGCGCGGGAACAACCACACCCGCGCAAGCCATCTATTTAATCGAATGCTGCATTCAGTATTTAGTATTTGTTGACCTCGCGCCTGACCTCTAGTCTCTGTCTATGCATAAGAGAAGGTCCGGCGCCTTGTAAGAGAACGCCCATGACCGCACAAGAAAAGAGATCACGAAAAATGTCCGGCGCGCCCACCCCGCTGCTTACTGCGTTGCTGATCGACGGCGAACTGGTCCAGGGCCAGGGCGTTGCCGAGCCGATCCTCAACCCGGCCACCGGCGAAGTGCTCACCCAGATCGCCGAAGCCAGCACCGAGCAGGTCGAAAGTGCGATCCTCGCCGCGCACCGCGCTTTTGCCGGCTGGTCGCGGACCACGCCGCAACAACGCTCGAACATCCTGCTGGGCATCGCCGACGCCATCGAGAAACACGCCGACTACCTCGCCCGCCTGGAATCGCTGAACTGCGGCAAGCCGTTGCACCTGGCGCGCCAGGACGACTTGAGCGCCACCATAGATGTGTTCCGCTTCTTCGCCGGCGCCGTGCGCTGCCAGACCGGACAGCTCAGCGGCGAATACCTGCCGGGCTACACCAGCATGGTGCGCCGCGATCCGATTGGCGTGGTGGCCTCGATTGCGCCGTGGAACTACCCGCTGATGATGGCCGCGTGGAAGATCGCCCCGGCGCTGGCGGCCGGTAATACCCTGGTGTTCAAGCCGTCGGAACACACGCCGCTGTCGATCCTCGCATTGGCCCCGGTCCTGAAGGACGTGTTACCACGCGGGGTCATCAACATTCTGTGCGGTGGCGGTGAAGGCGTCGGCAGCCATCTGGTCAGCCACCCCAAGGTGCGCATGGTCTCGCTGACCGGCGACATCGTCACCGGCCAGAAAATCCTGCAGGCCGCCTCCAAGACCCTCAAACGCACGCACCTGGAATTGGGCGGCAAGGCGCCGGTGATCGTGTGCAACGACGCCGACCTGCAAGCCGTGGTCGAAGGCGTGCGTGCCTACGGTTACTACAATGCCGGCCAGGACTGCACGGCGGCATGCCGCATCTACGCCCAGGCGGGCATCCACGACAAATTGGTCGCCGAGCTGGGAGCAGCCGTCAGCAGCCTGCGCTTCGCCGGCAAGCGCGATGCCGATAACGAACTCGGCCCGCTGATCAGCACACGCCAGCGCGACCGCGTGGCCAGCTTTGTCGAGCGCGCCCTCGGCCAGCCGCATATCGAGCGGGTCACCGGCGCGGCCGTGCATTCCGGGGCCGGCTTCTATTACCAGCCGACGCTGCTCGCCGGTTGCAAGCAGAACGATGAAATCGTCCAGCGCGAAGTGTTCGGCCCGGTGGTCACCGTGACCCGCTTCGACGAACTGGAACAGGCGGTGGACTGGGCCAACGATTCCGAATACGGCCTGGCCTCCTCCGTCTGGACCCAGAACCTGGACAAGGCCATGCAGGTCGCCGCGCGCCTGCAATACGGCTGCACCTGGATCAACAGCCATTTCATGCTGGTCAGCGAAATGCCCCACGGCGGCTTGAAGCGCTCGGGGTATGGGAAAGATCTGTCCAGCGATTCGCTACAGGACTACAGCGTGGTGCGCCACATCATGGCCCGCCACGGCCAGCATCTTTAAAACAACAACTAAGCTCATGCGTCACGGCTTCACACACTGCCCCGACCATAATTAAAGAAGAGGGAATCCCCATGTCTGCGCATAAGACCGCACTGCTCAGTGCCTTGACCACCGCGCTGCTGGCCAGCGTCAGTATCCAGGCCGCCGAACCGCTCAAGGCGGTGGGCGCTGGTGAAGGCCAGCTGGATATCGTCGCCTGGCCCGGCTATATCGAACGTGGTGAAAGCGACAAGGCCTACGACTGGGTCACAGGTTTCGAGAAGGAAACAGGCTGCAAGGTCAATGTGAAAACCGCCGCCACCTCTGACGAAATGGTCAGTTTGATGGCCAAGGGCGGTTATGACCTGGTCACCGCGTCCGGGGATGCGTCGCTGCGATTGATCGTCGGCAAGCGTGTGCAGCCGATCAACACGGCGTTGATCTCCAACTGGAAGAACATCGACCCGCGCCTCAAGGATGCGCCGTGGTACGTGGTGGGCCAGCAGACCTACGGCACCCCGTACCAGTGGGGGCCGAACGTGCTGATGTACAACACCACCGTGTTCAAGACCGCGCCCACCAGCTGGAACGTGCTGTTCGATGCGCAGAACCTGCCGGACGGCAAGCCGAACAAAGGTCGTGTGCAGGCCTATGACGGTCCGATCTACATCGCCGATGCGGCGCTGTACCTCAAGAGCACCCAGCCGGAACTGGGGATCCAGAGCCCCTATGAACTGACCGAAACCCAGTACAAGGCCGTGCTCGACCTGTTGCGCGCGCAGCAGCCGTTGATCCACCGCTACTGGCATGACACCACCGTGCAAATGAGCGACTTCAAGAACGAAGGCGTGGTGGCCTCCAGCGCCTGGCCGTATCAGGTCAACGGCCTGCAGAACGAGAAGCAGCCGATTGCTTCGACCATTCCCAAGGAAGGCGCCACCGGCTGGGCCGACACCACCATGTTGCACAGCGAGGCCAAGCACCCGAATTGCGCCTACAAGTGGATGGACTGGTCGCTGCAGCCCAAAGTCCAGGGAGATGTCGCCGCCTGGTTCGGCTCGCTGCCAGCGGTGCCCGCAGCCTGCAAGGAAAGCGAACTGCTCGGTGCCGAGGGTTGCAAGACCAACGGCTTCGACCAGTTCGACAAGATCGCCTTCTGGAAAACCCCGCAGGCCGAGGGCGGCAAGTTCGTGCCGTACAGCCGCTGGACCCAGGACTACATCGCGATCATGGGCGGCCGCTAAGACCATGCAGACGGCATAGATCCCCTGTGGGAGGAGGCTTGCCCCCTCCCACATCGACCGCATTCACGGATGTTTTGTTTTTCAGCAGTCCAGGCCGGGCGCTGCGACCACCCGCGCCTTTTTGGAGCACCGCACCATGACGCTTGCAGTCCAATTCACCCACGTTTCCCGTCAGTTCGGCGAAGTGAAAGCCGTTGACCGGGTTTCCATCGATATCCAGGACGGCGAGTTCTTTTCCATGCTCGGCCCATCCGGCTCGGGCAAGACCACCTGCCTGCGCCTGATCGCCGGTTTCGAGCAGCCGAGCGCAGGCTCGATCCGCATTCATGGCGAGGAAGCCGCTGGCTTGCCGCCGTATCAGCGTGACGTAAACACGGTATTCCAGGATTACGCACTGTTCCCCCATATGAACGTGCGCGACAACGTCGCCTATGGCCTCAAGGTCAAAGGCGTGGGCAAGACCGAACGCCTCAATCGCGCCGAAGAAGCCTTGGGGATGGTCGCCCTCGATGGCTACGGCGAGCGCAAGCCGGTACAGCTCTCCGGCGGCCAACGCCAACGGGTAGCCCTGGCCCGTGCCCTGGTCAATCGCCCCCGCGTGCTGCTGCTCGACGAGCCGTTGGGCGCCCTCGACCTCAAGCTGCGCGAACAGATGCAAAGCGAGCTGAAGAAGCTGCAGCGCCAGCTCGGCATCACCTTTATCTTCGTGACCCACGACCAGACCGAAGCGCTGTCGATGTCCGACCGTGTGGCGGTGTTCAACAAGGGCCGTATCGAACAGGTCGACACCCCGCGCAACCTGTACATGAAACCGGCCACCGCGTTCGTCGCCGAGTTCGTCGGCACCTCCAACGTGATTCGCGGCGAGTTGGCCCAGCGCCTCAGCGGCAGTGCGCAGCCGTTTTCGATTCGCCCGGAGCACGTAAGGTTTGCCGAGGGCCCGCTGGGCGCCGGCGAAGTGGAAATCAGCGGCCTGCTGCACGACATCCAGTACCAGGGCAGCGCCACCCGCTATGAACTGAAACTGGAAAACGGCCAGGCGCTGAACATCAGCCAGGCCAACAACCAGTGGCTGGACATCAGCAGCGGCCATCAGGTCGGCCAGTCCATCACCGCCCGTTGGGCGCGAGAAGCCATGACGCCGCTGACTGACCGCGCAGGCGAGGTGTGACATGAGCCTGGCCCTTTCCCAACCGCCGATGCGCAGGTTTTCCAACCTGCTGTACCGCAAGCCCAACCTGTACCTGGCGATGCTGCTGGTTCCGCCGCTGATCTGGTTCGGCGCGATCTACCTGGGTTCGTTGCTGACCCTGCTGTGGCAAGGCTTCTATACCTTTGACGACTTCACCATGGCGGTCACGCCGGACCTGACCCTGGCCAACTTCGCCGCGCTGTTCCAGCCGTCGAACTTCGACATCATCCTGCGCACCCTGGGCATGGCGATCGTGGTGTCGATCGCCAGCGCCATCGTCGCCTTCCCGATCGCCTACTACATGGCGCGCTACACCACGGGCAAGACCAAGGCGTTCTTCTATATCGCGGTGATGATGCCGATGTGGGCCAGCTACATCGTCAAGGCGTATGCCTGGACCTTGCTGCTGGCCAAGGGCGGCGTGGCGCAGTGGTTCGTGCAGCACCTGGGCCTGGAACCGGTATTGCAGTTCGTGCTGGGCATTCCCGGCGTGGGCGGCAGCACCTTGAGCACCTCGCACCTGGGGCGCTTCATGGTGTTCGTCTATATCTGGCTGCCCTTCATGATCCTGCCGATCCAGGCGTCCCTGGAGCGCTTGCCGCCGTCGCTGCTGCAAGCCTCCGCCGACCTCGGCGCGAAGCCGCGCCAGACCTTCATGCAGGTAATCCTGCCGCTGTCGGTGCCGGGGATTGCCGCCGGTTCGATCTTCACGTTTTCGCTGACCCTGGGCGATTTCATCGTGCCGCAACTGGTGGGCCCGCCGGGTTACTTCGTCGGCGGCATGGTCTACGCCCAGCAAGGCGCCATCGGCAATATGCCCATGGCCGCGGCGTTCACCCTGGTGCCGATCGTGCTGATCGCGGTTTACCTGTCCATCGTCAAACGCCTGGGGGCCTTCGATGCACTCTGAGAAATCATCCTTAGGCTTGAAGATCGCAGCCTGGGGCGGTTTGGTATTCCTTCACTTCCCGATCCTGATCATCTTCCTCTACGCCTTCAACACCGAAGAAGCCGCGTTCAGCTTTCCGCCCCAGGGCTTTACCCTGAAGTGGTTCAGCGTGGCCTTCGCCCGGCCGGACGTGTTGGAGGCGATCAAGCTGTCGTTGCAGATCGCCGCCATCGCCACCCTGATTGCCATGGTGCTGGGCACCCTGGCCTCGGCGGCGCTGTATCGCCGCGAGTTCTTTGGCAAGCAAGGCGTGTCGCTGATGTTGATCCTGCCGATTGCGCTGCCGGGGATCATCACCGGTATTGCGCTGCTGGCGACGTTCAAGACATTAGGCATCGAGCCGGGGATGTTCACCATCATCGTCGGCCACGCGACGTTCTGCGTGGTGATCGTCTACAACAACGTCATTGCCCGCCTGCGCCGTACGTCCCACAGCCTGATCGAAGCCTCCATGGACCTGGGCGCCGACGGCTGGCAGACCTTCCGCTACATCATCATGCCCAACCTCGGCTCGGCGCTGCTGGCCGGCGGCATGCTGGCGTTTGCGCTGTCGTTCGACGAAATCATCGTCACCACCTTCACCGCCGGCCACGAACGTACGTTGCCGCTGTGGTTGCTCAACCAATTGAGCCGGCCACGGGATGTGCCGGTGACCAACGTGGTCGCGATGCTGGTGATGCTGGTGACGATGTTCCCGATCCTGGGCGCCTATTACCTGACCCGCGGTGGTGAAAGCGTGGCGGGGAGCGGTGGTAAATAACTTGGCCACTGAAGGAACGCGGTTCAAATGTGGGAGGGGGCTTGCCCCCGATAGCGGTGTGACAGCCAACACAGCTGTCACTGAACCACTGGCATCGGGGGCAAGCCCCCTCCCACATTTAAATCCGGTTTCTTCAGGGAAATAACACGCGTTTTTTGGAGGACTCAATCATGCAAACCAAACTGCTGATCAACGGCCAACTGGTACAAGGCGAAGGCCCGGCCCAGGCCATCTTCAACCCGGCACTGGGCCGCGTGCTGGTGGAAATCAAAGAAGCCAGCGAAGCCCAGGTCGACGCCGCCGTGCGCGCCGCCGATGCGGCCTTCGAAGGCTGGTCGCAGACCGCGCCCAAGGATCGCTCGCTGTTGCTGCTGAAACTGGCCGACGTGATCGAAGCCCACGGCGAAGAACTGGCCAAGCTGGAATCGGACAACTGCGGCAAGCCCTACAGCGCCGCGCTGAACGACGAGATCCCGGCAATTGCCGACGTGTTCCGCTTCTTCGCCGGCGCCAGCCGATGCATGAGCGGTTCGGCCGGTGGTGAATACTTGCCCGGCCACACCTCGATGATCCGTCGCGACCCGGTGGGCGTGATCGCGTCCATCGCGCCGTGGAACTACCCGCTGATGATGGTCGCCTGGAAAATCGCACCGGCCCTGGCCGCGGGCAATACCGTGGTGCTCAAGCCGTCGGAGCAAACCCCGCTGACCGCGTTGCGGATGGTCGAGTTGGCGTCGGAGATTTTCCCGGCCGGAGTACTCAACCTGGTGTTCGGCCGTGGGCCTACCGTGGGCAGTCCGCTGGTGAACCACCCGAAAGTGCGCATGGTGTCGCTGACCGGCTCCATCGCCACAGGCGCGAATATCATCTCCAGCACCGCCGACAGCGTGAAGCGCCTGCACATGGAGCTGGGCGGCAAGGCGCCCGTGATCATCTTCAACGACGCGGATATCGATGCAGCGGTGGAAGGCATTCGTACCTTCGGCTTCTACAACGCCGGGCAGGACTGTACCGCAGCGTGCCGGATTTATGCGCAGGCGGACATCTACGATGCCTTTGTGGAGAAACTCGGCGCGGCGGTCGCCAGCATCAAATACGGCTTGCAGGATGACCCGGCCACTGAGCTGGGCCCGTTGATCACTGCGCAACACCGCGACCGGGTTGCCGGGTTTGTCGAACGCGCCGTGGCGCAGCCGCATATCCGCCTGGTCACCGGTGGCAAGGCAGTGGAAGGCAATGGCTTCTTCTTTGAGCCGACCGTACTCGCCGATGCGCAACAGGACGATGAGATCGTGCGCCGCGAGGTGTTCGGGCCGGTGGTGTCGGTGACCAAATTCACCGATGAGGCGCAGGTGCTGGGCTGGGCCAATGATTCGGACTACGGGTTGGCGTCGTCGGTATGGACCACCGACGTAGGACGCGCCCACCGCCTGGCCGCGCGCTTGCAGTACGGCTGCACCTGGGTAAACACCCATTTCATGCTTGTCAGCGAAATGCCCCACGGTGGTCAGAAACTGTCGGGGTATGGCAAGGATATGTCCATGTATGGCTTGGAGGACTACACCACGGTTCGGCATGTGATGTTCAAGCACTGATCCCCCAAGTGCCGTAACGCTTTATTGTAGGAGCGAGCTTGCTCGCGAAGAACGCAAGAGCACTGCGGTTAATCAGAATCTCCGCGTTATCGTTGACGTTCTTCGCGAGCAAGCTCGCTCCTACATTTGGATCTTCATAATTGGTGGGTAATGTGTTCACTCACAGCGTCGGAAATGTCTTGTCGCATTTGCAATGCCATCACCCCGCCATCAATCAATTTTCCTTCTCCATCGAACCGCTTAAGCTATCCGGCGTCTGTTTAATGTCCGTTGCGTTTGGCCGAAGGCATGTCCGAACCGTAATTTCTGATCCAGCACGTGCCAGGAACGGCGCGGGATTTGCTCACGACAGGTTGTCTCTATGCACCGCAGGAATTTGCTCAAAGCCTCCATGGCCATTGCGGCCTACACCGGTTTATCGGCCAGCGGCCTGCTTGCCGCGCAGGCCTGGGCCGGGAACCGTGCCGCCGATGGCAAGGCCGTAGCGTTCGATTTTGAAACGCTCAAGGCCCAAGCCAAACAGCTCGCCGGGACCACGTATAAAGACACCAAACAGGTGCTGCCGCCTACCCTGGCGACCATGACCCCGCAGAATTTCAACGCCATCGGCTACGACGGCAACCATTCGCTGTGGAAGGAATTGAACGGCCAGCTCGACGTGCAGTTCTTCCACGTCGGCATGGGCTTCAAGACACCGGTGCGCATGCACAGCGTCGACCCCAAGACCCGTGAAGCCCGCGAAGTGCATTTCCGCCCTTCACTGTTCAATTATGAAAAAACCACCGTCGACACCAAACAGCTGACCGGCGACCTGGGTTTCTCCGGCTTCAAGTTGTTCAAGGCGCCGGAACTGGATCGCCATGACGTGCTGTCGTTTCTCGGCGCCAGCTACTTCCGCGCGGTGGATTCTACCGGCCAGTACGGCCTCTCCGCCCGTGGCCTGGCGATTGATACCTACGCAAAAAAACGCGAAGAGTTCCCGGACTTCACGCAGTTCTGGTTCGAGACCCCGGATAAGAACGCGACCCGCTTTGTGGTCTACGCCCTGCTCGACTCGCCGAGCGCCACCGGCGCCTACCGCTTCGATATCGACTGCCAGGCCAACCAAGTGGTGATGGCCATCGACGCCAACATCAATGCCCGCACCGCCATCGAACAGTTGGGCATCGCCGCCATGACCAGCATGTTCAGTTGCGGCACCCACGAACGCCGCATGTGCGACACCATCCACCCACAGATCCACGATTCGGACCGCCTGGCGATGTGGCGAGGTAATGGCGAGTGGATTTGCCGCCCGTTGAATAACCCGGCCAAGCTGCAGTTCAATGCGTTCGCCGACACCGACCCGAAAGGTTTCGGCCTGGTGCAGACCGACCATGAGTTCGCCAGCTACCAGGACACCGTCGACTGGTACAGCAAGCGTCCAAGCCTGTGGGTCGAACCGACCACCGCCTGGGGCGAAGGCTCGATCGACCTGTTGGAAATCCCCACCACCGGCGAGACCCTGGACAACATCGTGGCCTTCTGGACCCCGAAAAAGCCGGTGGCGGCCGGCGACTCACTCAACTATGGCTACAAGCTGTACTGGAGCGCCCTGCCCCCGGTCAGCACGCCGCTGGCGCAAGTCGACGCGACCCGTTCCGGCATGGGCGGCTTTACCGAAGGTTGGGCGCCGGGCGAGCACTACCCGCCAGTGTGGGCGCGCCGGTTTGCCGTGGACTTCAAGGGCGGCGGCCTGGACCGTTTGCCGGCCGGCACCGGGATCGAGCCGGTGGTGACCTGCTCCCACGGCGAAGTGAAAGACTTCAGCGTGCTGGTGCTCGACAACATCAAGGGCTACCGCATCCTGTTCGACTGGTACCCGACCAGCGACAGCGTGGAGCCGGTGGAACTGCGGCTGTTTATTCGCACCCAGGACCGCACCCTGAGTGAAACCTGGTTGTATCAGTACTTCCCGCCGGCACCGGAGCAGCGCAAGTACACCTGATCCAGATCGTTCCCACGCGCGTGGGAACGATCCTCGCGCACGCCATCAGAACCGCGACACACTCTTCATCGCTCCAATCAGATAGCGCATCGCCACCTGATCGTTTTCGGTCAGGGCGCGATACTGCGCCAGTAATTCGGCTTCGTCCGAACTCAACCTGCGGCCACGCAAGGACACCCTGCGGGTAAAAAAAGACACCACCGCACCCGCTACACCATAGGACTTGGCCATGGACTGTTTCTCCTGATATCGATCAAAAACTCCTGTGCCCACAAACCGTTTCCCGGGGAGCGCAATGCCTCCGTGAACAAACAGGCTGACTTCCTGGGCCAGAAATCAGTCCTACCCTAAGCGTAGAAACAATCTCGTTACGTGTGGGATTTTTTTAGAGCATTCACTTAAAAAATCACTTCGGTAACAAATACCTACAACCCCATCCCACAGCAGCAGGCAAAAAAAACCCACCGGTTCAAGGTGGGTTTCGACGGCGCCGACGCAGGATCAATCCCTCAAGTCAGACTCGTGGATCGGTTGGTCCCGATGGGTCGCTCGTTGGTACTGAGCCGGCCAAATGGCCTTGCGCCCGCCCAGATCATCATCGGCATGCAACGGCCAGTAAGGGTCACGCAGCAGTTCACGGGCCAGGAAGATGATGTCGGCCTGGCAGGTACGCAGGATGTGCTCGGCCTGGGCCGGTTCGGTGATCATGCCGACGGTGCCGGTGGCGATGCCCGACTCCTTGCGTACACGCTCGGCAAAGCGCGTCTGGTAACCGGGGCCGGTGGGGATTTCGGCGTTAGCGGCAGTGCCGCCGGAAGACACGTCGATCAGGTCCACGCCCAGGTCTTTGAGGCGACGCGCGAGTTCCACGGTTTCATCAGGGTTCCAGCCATCTTCCACCCAGTCGGTGGCCGACACCCGCACGAACAGTGGCAGCTCCTGGGGCCAGACCTCGCGCACGGCCTCGGTCACTTGCAGCACCAGGCGGATACGGTTCTCGAAGGAGCCGCCATATTGGTCCTGCCGCTGGTTGCTGATGGGCGAGAGGAATTGATGCAGCAGGTAACCATGGGCGGCGTGGATCTCCACCACTTCAAAACCGGCGGTCAGGGCTCGCCTGGCGGCGGCGACGAAGTCGGCGATCACTTGCTGGATCTGCGCCTCATCCAAAGGCTTGGGTTGGGTGTGCTGCGGGTCAAAGGCAATCGGCGACGGCCCCACCGGCACCCAGCCACCGTCTTGCGGCTTGACGCTGCCGTGCTTGCCGATCCATGGGCGGTGGGTGCTGGCCTTGCGCCCGGCATGGGCCAGCTGGATGCCCGCCACCGCGCCCTGGGCGGCGATAAACCGTGTGATGCGCCGCAGGGGTTCGATCTGTTCGTCGTTCCACAGGCCCAGGTCTTCGGCCGTGATGCGGCCATCGGCGGTTACGGCGGTGGCTTCGGTGAATATCAGCCCGGCGCCACCGACCGCGCGGCTGCCGAGGTGGACCAGGTGCCAGTCGTTGGCCAGGCCATCGACACTTGAGTACTGACACATCGGCGACACCGCGATACGGTTGAGCAGGGTCAATTGGCGCAGGGTATAGGGTTCGAGCAGCTGACTCATGGCGCACCTCTTCTGGGGTCTGTGGGCACTATTCAAACAGTGCTTAGAGCCTAGTCGACAACCGTGGATTGCACAGGGTTCAGACGTAAAGCGGGAGCCGATTGCCGGCTCCCGTACCGCGCAGGCTTACATTTCGACCTGGGTGCCCAATTCGATCACTCGGTTGACCGGGAGCTTGAAGAACCGCAGGTTGCCGTTGGCGTTCTTGAGCATGAATGCAAACAACGCTTCGCGCCAACGGGCCATGCCCTTGATGCGGGAGGCGATGACGGTTTCACGGCTGAGGAAGTACGTGGTGCGCATCGGACTGAAATCCAGGCCGTCCAAATGGCACAGCTTCAACGCTTCGGGGACGTCCGGCTCATCGGTAAAGCCGAAGTGCAGGATCACGCGAAAGAACCCCTCGCCGTAGGAATCCACCTCGAAGCGCCGTGAGGCCGGAACACGCGGGATGTCTTCGTAGACCACCGTCAGCAACACCACCTGTTCATGCAGCACCTGGTTATGCAACAGGTTGTGCAACAGCGCATGGGGCACGGCGTCCGGGCGCGCGGTAAGGAACACCGCCGTGCCCTGTACGCGATGCGGCGGCTGCACGCGGATGCTGCTGATGAAGATCGGCAACGGCAGGCCACCTTCGTCGAGGCGGTCCACCAGCAATTGCTTGCCGCGCTTCCAGGTGGTCATCAGCACGAACAGCACAATCCCCGCCAATACCGGGAAGGCACCGCCCTGGATGATCTTCGGCACGTTGGCCGCGAAGTACAGCCCGTCCACCAACAGGCAGCAGACCAGGACCGGCACGGCCAGAATCGGTGGCCATTTCCACAGCAACAGCATGACTGCCGACACCAGGATGGTGGTCATCAGCATGGTCCCCGTCACCGCCACGCCGTAGGCCGACGCCAGTGCGTTGGAGGACTCGAAACCCAGCACCAGCAGGATCACGCCGACCATCAGCGACCAGTTCACCGCACCGATATAGATCTGGCCCTGTTCGGCGCTTGAGGTGTGCTGGATATGCATACGCGGGATATAACCCAACTGGATCGCCTGGCGCGTCAACGAAAACGCACCGGAAATCACGGCCTGGGACGCAATCACCGTGGCCAGGGTGGACAACACCACCAGCGGGATCAGCGCCCAACTTGGCGCCAGCAGGTAGAACGGGTTGCGTGCGGCTTCCGGGTCGCCCAGCAGCATGGCGCCCTGGCCGAAATAGTTGAGCACCAGCGCCGGCAACACCAGGATGAACCAGGCGCGGGCGATGGGCTTGCGGCCGAAGTGACCCATGTCGGCATACAGCGCCTCGGCACCGGTCAACGCCAGCACTACCGCACCGAGGATTGCCACGCCAATGCCAGGGTGGGCCTCGAAGAAACGCACGCCCCACATCGGGTTCAGGGCATTGAGCACTTCAGGGTGCAGGGTAATGCCATACACGCCGAGGCCACCCAGCACCAGGAACCAGGTCACCATCACTGGCCCGAACAGCTTGCCGATGCGGTCGGTACCGTGCTTCTGGATCAGGAACAGCGCCACCAGCACCACCAGGGCGATCGGCACCACCCATTTTTCCAAGCCGTCGAACGCCAGTTCCAGGCCTTCAATGGCCGACAGCACCGAAATCGCCGGGGTGATCATGCTGTCGCCATAGAACAACGCCGCACCGCACAGGCCACACACCACGAGGAAACTGCGCAACTTCTTGCGCTCCCCCGCCGCCCTTCGCGCCAACGCGGTCAGGGCCATGATGCCACCTTCGCCCTGGTTATCGGCGCGCAGCACGAACAGCATGTACTTGATCGACACCACCCAGATCAACGACCAGAAGATCAGCGCCAGGATCCCCAGCACACCGTCATGGTTGACCTGCACCCCATAACCACCGTTGAACACCTCTTTGAGGGTATAGAGCGGGCTGGTACCGATATCGCCGTAAACCACCCCGACCGCTGCCACCAGCATGCCGATCGGCTTTGCGTTGGAATGCTCGGCACCTGCTGCCTGACTACTTGCCTGACCCATCAACCACTCCTGCCCTTTGACCTGAGGTCTCTTATAAACAGCGCGTCTAAGCTGACCCTAGCATGCGCTGTTTTACTTCTCGTAACAGACGTTTTATTGACCCAAGGGTTTTCCCCGTGCGCAACGGCGCGAAGCATAGCGCAGCGGTCGTCGTATTTCCCTGCTCAAGTGATTCGGGTATCGATTTACACCGTCAGTCGTAGATGAAGCGGCATTTTGGAGCCTTTTTGCCTGCATTGATCACATTTACGGCCAACCGTATATTTTCCGCCCGGCTCAGTAGCGCAGCCTCAGCGGTGTATGCGCAAGCTCCTTGGCCACCTTGCCTGATCAATAAATCGCGCGCCTGCATCACCTGCGTAGTCGATATAAAAACTCAATCATTGCCCTGTCTCTTTTAAGGTACATTCCGCATGTACGAAGTGAAACACGTACTTTCAGTCAACGGGGTGGATATCTACCAGGCTTGGCTGGACACCGTGCAAGACACGCGTTCAAAGGCAAGAATCACCACCAGAGTGGATCGAGCTTCCCTTGGCCACTTTGGTGTTACCGAGTCGGTGGGTGACGGGGTCTTTGAGATGAAACTCGACTTCGGGCCTGGGTTTCGTGTGTATTACGCAATCCAGGATCGAAAAATTGTTTTCCTGTTGGGCGGCGGCTCAAAGGTCAGGCAGCAGAACGACATTGATCAGGCCAAGGCCCTCTGGAAATCTTACAAGGTGCAGCAAAAATGACCATTCGTACTCGTTCTCATGAAGATAGTGTTCTTGAAATGCTCCGAGACGACGAAGCATTTGCCTTGGAATATCTATCTGTCGCGCTTGAGGAAATCGATGAAGCGGGTGGGGAAGACGCGTTCCTTGTCGCTATCCGTCGAGTGGCGGACGCTCGCGGCGGGATGCTCAGTCTGTCGCAGAACACGGGCCTCAATAGAGCAAATCTCTATAGGTCCCTCGGCGTCGGCGGCGACCCAAAGCTTTCCACTCTCCTGAAAGTGCTTCAGGCGTTAGGTGTGGGCATGTCTAAAGTTGTAACGCACCGCACAGAGCAGGACGTCCGGGCTTAAGAACGTGTAAGGGCTGGGCGATTCACCCAACACAGCACTCGTCGCATTTCCCTGCATAAAGCTGGTCAAGAGCGTTGCCCGTCGCTAGAATTGCGCACTTTTTGATCAGAGGCGCAGCAAGCGCCCGTCCGCAGCCCTGTCGTGCCCGACTGGCGGCGTCATTCAATACCGAGGTTAGACATGTCCACCACCATCGCAAAAGCCAACCCCAAGGTTGGCTTTGTTTCCCTGGGTTGCCCGAAGGCTCTGGTCGATTCCGAACGCATCCTCACGCAACTGCGCATGGAAGGCTATGACGTGGTGTCCACTTACCAGGACGCCGATGTGGTGGTGGTCAACACCTGCGGCTTTATCGACTCGGCCAAGGCAGAGTCCCTGGAAGTGATCGGCGAAGCCATCAAGGAAAACGGCAAGGTCATCGTGACCGGCTGCATGGGTGTGGAAGAAGGCAATATCCGCAACGTGCACCCCAGCGTACTGGCCGTGACCGGCCCGCAGCAGTACGAGCAGGTGGTCAATGCCGTGCACGACGTGGTGCCGCCGCGCCAGGATCACAACCCGCTGATCGACCTGGTACCGCCTCAAGGCATCAAGCTGACCCCGCGTCACTATGCGTACCTGAAGATTTCCGAAGGCTGCAACCACAGCTGCAGCTTCTGCATCATCCCGTCGATGCGCGGCAAGCTGGTCAGCCGTCCGGTGGGTGACGTACTCGACGAGGCCCAGCGCCTGGTCAAATCCGGCGTCAAGGAGCTGCTGGTGATCTCCCAGGACACCAGCGCCTACGGCGTCGACGTGAAATACCGCACCGGCTTCTGGAACGGCGCGCCGGTGAAAACCCGCATGACCGAACTCTGCGAAGCCCTCAGCAGCCTGGGCGTGTGGGTGCGCCTGCACTACGTCTACCCGTACCCGCACGTGGACGAGCTGATCCCGTTGATGGCCGCCGGCAAGATCCTGCCGTACCTGGACATCCCGTTCCAGCACGCCAGCCCGAAAGTGCTCAAGGCCATGAAACGCCCGGCCTTCGAAGACAAGACCCTGGCGCGCATCAAGAACTGGCGCGAGATCTGCCCCGAGCTGATCATCCGTTCGACCTTCATCGTCGGCTTCCCCGGCGAAACCGAAGAAGACTTCCAGTACCTGCTGGACTGGCTGACCGAAGCGCAACTGGACCGTGTGGGCTGCTTCCAGTACTCGCCCGTGGAAGGTGCCCCGGCCAACCTGCTGGACCTGGCCGTGGTCCCGGATGACGTCAAGCAGGACCGTTGGGAGCGCTTCATGGCGCACCAACAGGCAATCAGCTCGGCGCGCCTGCAACTGCGTATCGGCAAGGAAATCGAAGTGCTGATCGATGAAGTCGACGAGCAAGGCGCAGTCGGCCGTTGCTTCTTCGATGCACCGGAAATCGACGGTAACGTGTTTATCGACGATGCCAGCGGCTTGAAGCCAGGTGACAAGGTCTGGTGCACGGTGACCGACGCCGATGAGTACGATCTGTGGGCTGAAAAGCGCGACTGATCGAAAAAACTTGAAAAGCCCTGCCTCTGGACAAGATGCGGGGCTTTTTTAGGTCTATCTTTTGCCCATCAGCACCCATCATCGCAAGGGGCAGCGGGCATGCGTCAGCATTCGGTTATCCACACACCTAAAGCCAGCGACTACGCAGAGCTGGCGCGCATCTGGGAGGCCTCGGTGCGGGCCACCCATGATTTTTTGCCGGACAGTTACATCGTATTGCTGAAAAACCTGCTGCTGACCCGCTACCTGGATTCGGTGATGCTGATCTGCACCAAAGACACACGCCAGCGTATTACCGGGTTTGCCGGAGTGGCGTGCGGTAAGGTGGAGATGCTGTTTATCGACCCGCAATACCGCGGGCAAGGCCTAGGCCGGCAGTTGCTGCGTTATGCAATCGAGCGCATGAACGCCGATGAACTCGACGTCAACGAGCAGAATCCCCAAGCCTTGGGGTTCTATTTCAAGCAGGGTTTCGAAGTGGTCGGACGCACCGAACATGACGGCCTGGGGCAGCCCTATCCGTTGCTGCACCTGCGCCTGCGCCAGCAACAACAAAGCGCCCGTCAGGGCTAAATGAAATGGGGCCGGGATTAACCGCGCCCACACAGGTACAATAGCCGCCCCCTTTTGTTACGGCCCTTGTCATGACTGACCCCATACGCCTCTCCAAACGCCTTATCGAACTGGTCGGTTGCTCCCGTCGGGAGGCTGAGCTGTTTATCGAAGGCGGCTGGGTCTCGGTGGACGGTGAAGTGATCGACGAGCCGCAATTCAAGATCACCACCCAGAAGGTCGAACTGGACCCGGAGGCCAAGGCCACCGCGCCAGAGCCGGTGACCATCCTGTTCCACGCCCCGGCCGGTGTCGATGCCGAGACGGCAATGGCCTCGATCAGCGCCGAAACCCTGTCCGAAGAACACCGCTTCAGCAAGCGTCCGCTCAAGGGCCACTTCCTGCGCCTGACCGCCAGCGCCGACCTGCAAGCCAAGGCCAGCGGCCTGCTGGTGTTTACCCAGGACTGGAAGATCCTGCGCAAGTTGACCGCCGATGCCGCCAAGATCGAGCAGGAATACGTGGTGGAGGTTGAAGGCGACATGGTTGCCCACGGCCTCAACCGCCTGAACCACGGCCTGACCTACAAAGGCAAAGAGCTGCCAGCCGTAAAAGCCAGCTGGCAGAACGAAAACCGCCTGCGATTTGCGATGAAAAACCCGCAACCAGGCGTGATCGCCCTGTTCTGCGAAGCCGTTGGCCTGAAAGTTGTCGCGATCCGCCGCATTCGCATTGGCGGCGTGTCCATCGGCAAAGTGCCGGTTGGCCAATGGCGTTATCTGTCCGGCAAAGAAAAGTTCTAAACAGCCTCCCCCTTTCCAGGCACCGCCCCACTCGGCGGTGCCCACCGTTGAAAACCAGGATTGCCCACCATGATTCACAACGACGTACTGCGCAGCGTGCGCTACATGCTCGACATCAGCGACAACAAGATGGTCGAGCTTATCAAGCTCGGCGGCATGGACGTGACCAAGGAAGACCTGCTGACCTACCTCAAGAAAGACGAGGAAGAAGGCTTTGTGTTCTGTCCGGATGAGGTCATGGCCCACTTCCTCGATGGCCTGGTGATTTTCAAGCGCGGCAAGGACGAAAGCCGTCCGCCGCAGCCGATCGAAACCCCGGTGACCAACAACATCATCCTCAAGAAACTGCGTGTGGCCTTCGAACTGAAGGAGGACGACATGCACGCCATCCTCAAGGCTGCCGAATTCCCGGTGTCCAAGCCTGAGCTGAGCGCGCTGTTCCGCAAGTTCGGCCACACCAACTACCGCACCTGTGGTGACCAGTTGCTGCGCAACTTCCTCAAGGGCCTGACGCTGCGGGTTCGCACGTAAGCCATGGGTTACCAGGTCTCGCCGGTCGGTTTCGTACGCTCCTGCTTCAAGGAGAAGTTCGCCATCCCGCGCCAACCGCAACTGGCGCCTGCCGCGCGGGGCGTGCTGGAGTTGGTGGCGCCGTTCGACCAGGGCGAGGCGGTACAGGGCCTGGAGCAGGTCAGCCACGTGTGGCTGTTGTTTCTGTTCCACCAGGCCCTGGAAGACAAGCCCCGCCTGAAAGTGCGCCCGCCCCGCCTGGGTGGCAACACGTCCATGGGGGTGTTTGCGACCCGCGCGACTCATCGGCCCAACGGGATTGGCCAGTCAGTGGTCAAGCTGGACAAGGTCGAGCCGGGCCGGCTATGGATTTCCGGAATCGATTTGCTCGATGGCACCCCGGTATTGGATATCAAACCGTATGTGCCCTACGCCGACATCATCGACACGGCCACCAACAGCATCGCCAGTGGTACGCCGCAGCTGATTCCAGTGCAGTGGCTGAAGAGCGCACTGCAGCAGGCACAAGGCCATGCCCAGCGCCTTGGGGAGCCGTTGGTGGAGTTGATCGATCAGTGTCTGGCACAGGATCCACGCCCGGCCTACCAGACGCCAGGGCCTGAACGCGAATACGGGGCGCAGTTCTGGGATGTGGATGTGCGCTGGCACTATCCAGAGGCCGGGATGATTTGTGTGCTGGAAGTGGTGCCGGCGGGATAAACCGGAAACCCAATGTGGGAGGGGGCTTGCTCCCGATGGCAGTGGATCAGTCAACGTGTATATCGACTGATCCACCGCCATCGGGAGCAAGCCCCCCTCCCACATTTTTTTACCGCAGTTATTTCTCGACGAACGCGCGCTCGATCAAGTAATCACCCGGCTCACGCATGCGTGGCGAAACTTTCAGGCCGAAGCTGTTCAGCACTTCGCTGGTCTCGTCCAACATGCTTGGGCTGCCGCACAACATGGCGCGGTCGTCCTCGGGGTTGATCGGTGGCAGACCGATGTCGCTGAACAGCTTGCCGCTGCGCATCAGGTCGGTCAGGCGGCCTTCGTTTTCGAACGGCTCGCGGGTCACGGTCGGGTAGTAGATCAACTTCTCACGCAGGGCCTCGCCGAAGAATTCGTTCTGCGGCAGGTGCTCGGTGATGAATTCGCGGTAGGCGACTTCGTTGACGTAGCGCACGCCGTGGCACAGGATCACTTTTTCAAAGCGCTCGTAGGTTTCCGGGTCCTGGATCACGCTCATGAACGGAGCAAGGCCAGTACCGGTGCTGAGCAGATAGAGGTGTTTGCCCGGCTTCAAATCGTCAAGCACCAGGGTGCCCGTCGGTTTTTTGCTGATGATGATCTCGTCGCCTTCCTTCAAGTGCTGCAATTGGGAAGTCAGCGGGCCATCCGGCACCTTGATGCTGAAGAACTCCAGATGCTCTTCCCAGTTCGGGCTGGCAATGGAGTAAGCGCGCATGAGCGGGCGGCCGTTGGGCTGTTGCAGGCCGATCATCACGAACTGACCGTTCTCGAAGCGCAGGCCCGGATCGCGGGTGCACTTGAAGCTGAACAGAGTGTCGTTCCAGTGATGAACACTGAGGACACGCTCGTGGTTCATGTTGCTCATGTACGGGGGACTCCTGGAAATGGGTCTGCGCCAAAGATGAAGTGCGCAATTGCACAGCATTCTAATGGCGGCGACAATATCTGTTAACTGGATTATTAAGATAAGGGTTATCGGTTATATCGATATGCGATTTACTCTCCGTCAACTGCAAGTCTTCGTCGCCGTCGCCCAGCAGGAAAGCGTCTCTCGCGCTGCTGGCCTTCTGGCCTTATCTCAATCCGCCGCCAGCACCTCGATTACCGAGCTGGAGCGTCAATCCAGCTGCCAATTATTCGACCGTGCCGGCAAGCGCCTGAGTCTCAACGCCTTGGGCCATCAGCTGTTGCCTCAAGCGGTGGCGCTGTTGGACCAGGCCAAGGAGATCGAAGACCTGCTCAACGGTAAGTCCGGCTTCGGCTCCCTGGCGGTCGGCGCGACCCTGACCATTGGCAATTACCTGGCCACCCTGCTGATCGGCAGCTTCATGCAGCAGCACCCCGAAAGCCAGGTGAAGCTGCATGTGCAGAACACTGCCAATATCGTGCACCAGGTTGCGCACTACGAAATTGACCTGGGTCTAATCGAAGGCGACTGCAGCCACCCCGATATCGAGGTGCAAACTTGGGTGGAAGATGAGCTGGTGGTGTTTTGCGCGCCCCAGCACCACTTGGCCAAGCGCGGCGTGGCCACCCTGGAAGAGTTGACCCATGAGGCCTGGATCCTGCGGGAGCAAGGCTCCGGCACGCGCCTGACCTTTGACCAGGCCATGCGCCATCACCGCAGCGCGCTGAATATCCGCCTGGAGCTGGAGCACACCGAGGCGATCAAACGGGCGGTGGAATCGGGTTTGGGCATCGGGTGTATTTCCCGGCTGGCGCTGCGCGATGCATTTCGCCGTGGCAGCCTGGTGCCCGTAGAAACCCCGGACCTGGACCTGGCCCGACAGTTCTACTTCATTTGGCATAAACAGAAATACCAGACCTCCGCGATGCGGGAGTTCCTGGAGCTGTGCCGCGCCTTCACCGCCGGGGTTCAGCGCAGCGACGAGATCGTGCTGCCGAGCATTGCCTGATCGTCAGATCAGGATCACGGCCCACACCAGGGTGATCATGGTCAACGCCACGAATTGCGCGGCGCTGCCCATGTCCTTGGCGTTTTTCGACAAGGGGTGGCGGTCGAGGGAAATACGGTCGATCGCCGCTTCTACCGCCGAATTGAGCAATTCAACGATCAAGGCCAACAGGCACACTGCAATCAGCAGCGCGCGCTCAACACGGCTGATGTGCAGGAAAAAACTCAGCGGGATCAGGATGACGTTCAACAAGACCAGTTGACGGAACGCCGCCTCACCGGTGAACGCCGCGCGCAGACCATCCAGGGAATAGCCCCCTGCATTGAAGATACGTTTGAGACCGGTTTGACCCTTGAAAGGCGACATAGACGTAGGCAACTGAACCAAAGAAGTGGGGAAACTAGATCACGCAAAGTCAAAAAAGCGTGAATCGATAACAACTTAATGCTGAGCAATTGACTCAAGTTGTTGCAAGAGCAGCGCCGCCTGGGTCCGCGTACGCACCCCCAATTTGCGAAAAATTGCCGTGACATGCGCCTTGATGGTCGCTTCCGACACACTCAGCTCATAGGCGATCTGCTTGTTCAGCAAACCTTCGCAGACCATGGTCAGCACTCGAAACTGCTGGGGCGTCAGGCTGGCCAAGCCATCACGGGCGGCCTTGGCTTCGTCGGACACGTTGATGTGTTCGAATGCCTGCGGCGGCCAGGACACATCACCGTCCAACACTGCGCGCACGGCCTTCTGAATATCTTCCATCGCGCTGGACTTTGGAATGAAGCCGCTGGCGCCAAACTCCTTGGAACGCACCACCACGTCGGCGTCTTCCTGGGCAGAGACCATCACCACGGGGATCTGCGGGTATTGCCCACGCAGGAGCACCAGCCCCGAGAAACCGTAGGCGCCGGGCATGTTCAGGTCGAGCAGCACCAGGTCCCAATCGGATTTTTCGGTAAGGCGGGTTTCCAGCTCGGCAATGCTGGCCACTTCAACCAGGCGCACGTCGGGGCCAAGGCCCAGGGTCACGGCCTGATGCAGCGCACTGCGAAACAGCGGGTGGTCATCGGCTATCAGGATTTCGTATGTGGCCATTGATTAAATGATCCTGTTTTTTATGGCAGCCCCGATGGGTTCGGGGTTCACCAATACACAAGGCGACAGCCAGGCAGCCATCGCCACAGGGTACGTTCAACGTCAAAAGCACTTGGAACGACGTCGAAAACTCACGGTTGCACCCCAATCGGCGCTCAGCATGCCCAGCGCAGCCTGGGGGGTCAAGCACTACGCCCATGGGCATTTTAGCGGCATGCAGGTTTACGGTGCCATCATGCAAACGTCGTCTGGCTATAGCACGGATATATAGGGTGCAAGACGAGTATGGACGCTGTCGGTCGGGTCCAGTGGCAGCTGGAACTTGGCGGCCAGGTAATGGGTGCTGAATACGTCGAGGTAGGCGTCCAGCACTTCGCTTGCTGCGGCGTCCTCGGCCAGCTCCAGGCACAGGGCGGCGACTTCGGCGGTGCAGAAATGGTCATCACGCTTGGAGCGGCGCAGTTTGTAGCGCGAAAGCTGCTCAGGCGCCAGGCTCAATACCGGCAGATGCTCCAGATAGGGACTCTTGCGGAACATCTTGCGCGCTTCGCTCCAGGTGCCATCCAGCAGGATGAACAGCGGGCGCCTGCCTTCTGCCACCGTCACGGTACTGACGACACGCTCGGGCGCCACGAATTCGCCGGGGAACACGATGTAGGGCTGCCACTGCGGGTCAGCGAGCAGGGTGAGCAATTCCGGGTCGACTTCGGTGCGCGACCAGGCGAATGCCGTGGTGTCCTCGACCACGTCGGCGATCAGCCAGCCGGTGTTGCTGGGTTTCATGGGTTCGACATCGTGCATCAGCAGGCACATGGCGGACCTGGCCGCGACCTGGGGGCGCCAGGCACACAGGCAGTATTCGGGGATGACCCGGCAGCCGGGGCAGCGTTCGGCACGGGAGCCTCGATTGACGAAGGGCTTGATCGCGCGTGCCAGGCGCTGTGTACGCAGGCGAGAGACGGCGTGGCTCATCGGATGCGCCGTACAGAGGGGTAGATCGACACGGAGAAAACTCGTGGAAGGCTGAAGTGACCGCAGTTTACCAGCGATACGCCTGGCTGTAGTGGCAAGGGGTCACCTATAATTGCGCGCCACTGAACGCACAGCGCAGTGGCTGGTCTATGCACCAGTAACCGAATCAGGAGAGTTTCATGCTGCGTTCCATGCTGCGTCTTGCCGCCCCATCCATCGCACTTGCGCTGGTACTGCCCGTGGGCGCCCAGGCGGCCTCGCTGCTGGAGGCCCAAATGAACCGGAAGCTGCAAAGCGTCGCGACTGAAAGCAACAAGGACCTGCCGCGAGAAATCGACGAAAAAACCCTGGAAGTGGCCTACACCGTTGAGGGCATGCAACTGATCGATCACCTCAGCGTATTGCCTGATCGCGCCGAACAGATGCGCGCCAACCCCAAGGCGGTGTATTTCCAGCTGGGGCAAAGCGTGTGCCTGAACAAAGGTTATCGCGAGCTGATGGCCAAGGGCGCAGTGATGCGCTATGAAATCACCGAGAACAAGACCAATCGTCCTGTGGCATCGGTGAAATTCGTGGAAGCGGATTGCCCGGCACCAGCTGCCGCCAAGAAGAAAAAGTAATCTTCGCTTGCCCTTCGCGCGCTGCTGTCCAGTAGCGCGCACTCCCCTGCTTCACTTCCCTGCAGGCGGCTAAACTCCCTGCTGAGTGACCAATAAGCGGTTGCCAGCCAAGGGTTTTTCGGCCCATGATCAAGTCATCCTGATCGCCCGTTCATCACGGCTTCCACGCCGTTCTGTAACATTTCCAGGGCAAAAGAGGGTTGCCCTCCTGCGACGTGCAGTGCAAAGGTTTTTTAAATCACAAGGAATATACAGAGCCCGTTTGCTGCCTGGCGAACACGTGCAATGCCTTGGGTATGCAGCGACACATGCAGTGTCGTGGCCCCCGGACGAATCTCTCGCCGCTGGCCCAGCCTCTGTGAAGAAGGAGAAGTTGAATGCCTTACGAACCGAATGACCACCTGCTCCGGCATTTTGAAGAAAACGGGGCCGACCTTACGCAACAGGTTGAAGCTCAGCTCCAGCAGATCGCCCCCAACAGCCCGAATATCCCCTTGTATCGCGACATGATCCTGACCGTGCTGCGCATGGCCCAGGACGACCGCAACCGCTGGAACGCCAAGATCACCTTGCAAGCCATTCGCGAACTGGACCACGCCTTCCGCGTACTCGAACAGTTCAAGGGGCGCCGCAAGGTCACGGTGTTCGGCTCGGCACGCACCCCGGTGGAAAGCCCACTGTACGCCTTGGCCCGCGAGGTGGGTGCCGCACTGGCCCGTTCGGACCTGATGGTAATCACCGGTGGCGGCGGCGGCATCATGGCAGCGGCCCACGAAGGGGCAGGCCTGGAACACAGCCTGGGGTTCAATATCACCCTGCCGTTTGAACAGCATGCCAACCCGACCATCGATGGCACCGAGAACCTGCTGTCCTTCCACTTCTTCTTTACCCGCAAGCTATTCTTCGTCAAGGAAGCCGATGCGCTGGTATTGTGCCCGGGTGGTTTCGGCACCCTGGATGAAGCCCTGGAAGTATTGACCCTGATCCAGACCGGCAAAAGCCCGCTGGTGCCGGTAGTGTTGCTGGATGCGCCCGGTGGCGGTTTCTGGCAAGGCGCCCTGGACTTTATCCGTAGCCAGCTGGAAGCCAATCGCTACATCCTGCCCACCGACCTCAAGCTGGTACGCCTGGTGTACAGCGCTGAAGAGGCAGTGGAAGAGATCAATCAGTTCTATGCCAACTTCCATTCCACGCGCTGGTTGAAACGTGAGTTTGTGGTGCGCATGAACCACCCGCTCAGCGATCGAGCGCTGGCTCATTTGCAGAGTGAGTTTGCCAGCCTGCGATTGAGCGGAGAATTCCAGCAACTGGCCTATACCGGTGAGGAGCATGATGAGCCGAAGTTCAGCCATTTGACGCGGTTGGTGTTCAACTTCAATGGCCGCGACCAGGGCCGGTTACGGGAGCTGGTGGATTACATCAACTTGCCGGAGAACTGGGCGCAGGCTCAGGGGAAGACGCAACATCGGGTAGCGCCGCAGCCGGCGTGAAATCCAGAAACGCAGGATCCAGAAACGCAAAAAGGCCCGCTATTTTCATAGCGGGCCTTTTTTTGGGGGCTTCAGGTTTGGTGTTTCAGGTTTAGATCGAAGGGGAGGCCATTGGGGCTGCTTCGCAGCCCAGCGCGGGGCAAGCCCGCTCACCACAAACAAGCCCGCTCACCACAACAAGCCCATTCACCACACAACAAGCCCATTCAACAAACAACAAGCCTATTCACCACACAACAAGGCCGTTCACCGCACAACAAGGTGTTCAGTCATCCATGTCTCGGCCACTTAATAAGCGGCTGATCATTTCCATCGAAAAACCGCGATAACTCAAGAAACGCCCCTGCTTGGCGCGTTCCCTGGCATCAATGGGGAGATGACCCGAGAATTTGCGGCGCCAGGTGTCTTCCAGTTGCGCCTGCCAACTGATACCGCACTCACGCAAGGCAAGGTCGATATCGGCGCGCTGTAAACCGCGCTGGCTCAGCTCTTCGCGAATACGCGCCGGGCCATAGCCGGACCGGGCTCGGTAGGAGACAAAACTTTCGAGATAACGGGCTTCCGAAAGCAGCCCCTCTTCCGTCAAACGGTCAAGGGCGGTTTCGATCATCTCAGGTTCCGCGCCGCGTTGACGCAGCTTACGCGTCAGCTCGACTCGACCATGCTCGCGGCGAGCGAGCAGGTCCATTGCGGTACGCCGAACGGCGACGAGTGTATCCAGTACAACGGTCATCGTTTATTTCAGATGTCAGTATCGGCTTCTTCTACTTCTTCAACCGGCTCGCGGTTGGCGGCAGCTTTCACGTCTGGTGCTGCGGTCAGCAGTTTGTCGCGGATCTGCTTCTCAAGCGTGGCAGCGATATCCGGGTTGTCCGCCAGGAACTTGGCCGAGTTGGCCTTGCCCTGACCGATCTTGCTGCCATTGTAGGCATACCAGGCACCGGATTTTTCAACGAAGCCGTGCAGCACGCCCAGGTCGATCATCTCGCCGTTCAGGTAGATACCCTTGCCGTAGAGAATCTGGAATTCAGCCTGGCGGAAAGGCGGAGCCACTTTATTTTTCACGACCTTGACGCGGGTTTCGCTACCGACCACCTCGTCACCCTCTTTCACCGCGCCGGTACGGCGGATGTCCAGGCGGACCGACGCGTAGAACTTCAGCGCGTTACCACCGGTGGTGGTTTCCGGGCTACCGAACATCACGCCGATCTTCATGCGGATCTGGTTGATGAAGATCACCAGGCAGTTGGCGTTCTTGATGTTACCGGTGATTTTACGCAGCGCCTGGGACATCAGGCGGGCTTGCAGGCCCACGTGCATGTCGCCCATTTCGCCTTCGATTTCAGCCTTGGGTACCAGGGCTGCAACGGAGTCGACCACGATCACGTCGATGGCGTTGGAGCGCACCAGCATGTCGGTGATTTCCAGGGCTTGCTCACCGGTGTCCGGCTGGGACACCAGCAGGTCGTCAACGTTGACGCCCAGCTTGCCGGCGTATTCAGGATCCAGGGCGTGCTCGGCGTCGACGAACGCGCACGTAGCGCCCATTTTTTGCGCCTGGGCAATCACCGACAGGGTCAGGGTGGTTTTACCGGAAGATTCAGGACCGTAGATTTCAACGATACGGCCTTTTGGCAGGCCGCCAATGCCGAGCGCGATGTCCAGACCCAGAGAGCCAGTGGAAATAGCCGGGATCGCCTGACGGTCGTGATCGCCCATACGCATTACGGCACCCTTGCCGAATTGACGTTCGATCTGACCCAGGGCCGCAGCCAAGGCTTTCTTCTTGTTGTCGTCCATTAAAGTCCTCACGTAATCAATAAGGCCTGACGGCCAACACCTGTATAAGTAGACAGTATTGTTCCACAAAGATCGGAGATCGCCTACCCCTGATTTTCTATTTCTGCTGCAGCTCGTCGCAACAAGCCCTCCAGCGCGGCCTTCACCGTTTGTCGGCGGACCTCGTCGCGGTTGCCAGGGAAGTGCTGAAGCTCGGCCGTGACCTCCTCGCCAACGCCAAAGGCCAGCCACACGGTGCCCACCGGCTTGTCCACCGAACCACCATCGGGCCCCGCCACACCGCTGACCGCCACGGCAAAGCGCGCCAGGCTTTTCTCCTGGGCGCCGCGCACCATGGCCTCCACCACTTCCTGGCTGACCGCCCCAACCTTTGGAAACAAGGTTTCCGGCACATTCAGCTGCCGGGTCTTCTGCCGATTGGAATAGGTGACATACCCCGCCTCGAACCAGGCCGAACTCCCCGGGATCCGCGTAATGGCCTCGGCGATACCGCCACCGGTACAGGATTCCGCGGTGGTGACGTGGGCATTGAGCACCTGCAGGCGGCGGCCCAGGTCAGCGGCAAGTTGAGTGATTTCCTTCACGACGGTCTCCAGAAGTGGGCGGGGGTTTGCCTACCCTACAGGAGCAAATCGCTCATGCAAGCGACAGGCTGGAACAAGAGATCAGCGGGCGACAGCGCGCACATATGCCTGGCAAGCGCGCAGCGCGATCAGTCCCTGGTCGCCGGCATCGGTGATGCCGATAATTCGCTGAGCATGCGCCGGGTCAAGTCGGGCTCGTGCGGCTGCATGAACCAGGCCTGTGGTGGCGGTGGCGGTTGGCATTGCACAGCCACGGGCAGGTTCGGTGGCGTCGAGAAGGACTGACAACCGCACATCAGCAGTGGCCAGACGGTCGCGCAGAGCAGCCTGGTTATGTTGGGCATCGCGCAATTCCCGGGCATGATGTTGGTCGCTGGCACTGAGCTGTTGCTCCAGGGCCAGTCGTTTGTCTTGTTCAGCCTGTTGTTGATGCAAGGCCGCCTGGCGTTGCTGGCTGAACGCCTGTGCATGGGCAGAAGCCTGGCGCTCAAGCTGTCCCCCCAAGCGCCAGGCCTGGACCTGCCAGGTCACCGCCACCAACAGGCAAGCACCGATCAGTTGGTAGGCCCCTAGGAAACGCATAACACCGCCTTCGCCCGCGCCCACAGCCGCAAGCGATCCTCCAGCCCATTCAGCCCGCCATTGATACGCCGTGTAATGCTGGTGAACTGGTCCTTGTCGGCCAGCTCATTCAGGCCATTGACCTGCCAGAACCAGGCGGCCGACTCAACCGCCCATTGCGGTTGCTCCAGCAACATCGGCTCCCGTAACAGACGGTCATCACCAAACAGCGCCTGGCTGCATGCCAGGTAATTGCGCCGACCGGTGATCTGGATCAGTCCTCGGCCCCGGTACAACTGGCCGTCGCCATCCGCTTCGGGGCTATTGCCCAGGCGTGCGGCCAGGCTGCCGGTGTCGTATTTGCCCAGGTAGTGATCGCTGCCCAGTTCGCGCACGTAACGCAGCTCACCGGATTCGTGGCCGATCTGGGCGAGGAAGGCGGCAATGCGCCTGGCACGGTTAATCTCGAAGCGAACGAACGCCGCATTCAAGGGCATTAAAAAAACGCCCGCTCTAAGGCGGGCATCCGGCATGACGCCAAGCAGTTGGGGGAGTGTTATCACCATTGGTTTTACTCTCGAAAAGTAGCTATATCGACAACCCACCCGCCGTGATCGAACTGCGGTATCCCGTCACCGGATCGCCGACATGAACCACCTGCTTTATCGACCAGCGCCCCTGCATATAGGACGGCCAGCTCTCATCCAGCACTAACAACCCTTCCGCCGCCAACAATGGATTGCCCGGGCAATCGATCAGCAACTTCAAATTTTCACGCCCCACACGGCGTAGCTCACCTTCGGCAACAGCGCGGGCTTCGGCTTCGTTCTGGCAGCGTTGGCGCAAGGTCTTGAACGGCGCATTCCCCACCTGGACGACGCGCTGCTTGCCGGCGGAGGCATCCCACCAACTGGTACGGCAGCCTTGGTATTTCGAGCGGGATTTTTCGTCGAGCTTGGCGGTGATAAAGCTTTGTTCACCGGGGCGATTGTCATCCGTCACGGACAGCTTCACTTCCGGCAACAGCTGGCCGGAGAGCGACTTGACTTGGCCGGCTTCGGCCAATACATAGAGTTCGTTGAACGGTTTGGTGACTGCACTATAAAGTCGGGCAAGGCGCGAAATGAACGCCATGTCACTTTCGTTGGATTGGTCAATGTGCGCGATCGCAATCCCCTCCAGCGCCGGTGCCACTCGCGGTGAATAGCCGTGACGACTGACCAGTTGGCGAAACAGCGCGCCCAGGGTGGTCGGACCGTAGCTGGCGGATCGACGCTGGCGGTAACCCGTTGCATCGACCACGCTGAAGGGCGCCGCGGTGGCCACGATCATCAAGCGCATGGGAAACAGCACCGGTGTGCGTTGGGTGACGACAAACTCGCCCTTTTCCACCAACCCCGATTCCAGGTAACCGGCACGCAAGCCGATCTTGCCGTTCAGCGTGGGCAGGCCGTCCAGGCCCTCGATATTCAGGGTCAGCTCCAGCCGGTCGGTCTCAATGCCCGCGGCGTCGGTGTGGCTCCAGTGCATCAAGCGTTGATTGAGCAGCGCCGCGTTGGCGCCATAAAACTCCACGATAGGCGTAAATCCCTGTGCCATGCAGCCTCCTTAATCCCAGGCCAAAACGGGTCGCACAGCTCCGGGCCGAGCGTGCAGTTCAGGTACGATCACCCACACGCCGGCCGGCAGCACCGGGCCATATTCGGCAAGCTCGGGGTTCAGGCGCCAGAGGGTTTCTTCCGCCGTGTCGTCGCAACGGCCCACCTCCCGATAAAGCAACAGGTTGACCGAATCACCGGCAATACTTCGTACTCTACGCATTGGCGAACTCCTCCAACTCCAGCGTCCAGGCCATGACCATGGCGGTGCCGTCATCGATGACATTGCTCTGGGTTTCCACAATCGAATTGATCCGCCACAAGCCCCAGTTACGACCGATGCCGTCAACCAGGGGCAACGGCGCCCGCGCATTTTGCAGCGCGCGCAATTGGTCCAGGCGCTGCATGCCTACGCCGTACATGGCCGTGCCGCCGAATGTGAGTTTTTCCAGCTTCTGACCGCTCTGCCGCGACTGCGACTTGCTGGCAATAATCGCCAGGTCACTCCAGCCGCCATCGCTGGCACGGACCAACGAGGAATAGGCGAATCCTCGAGACAAGCCGAAAATAAAGTCGCCGAGTACCATTTGTTGTCGCATCAATCACCTCCTGGAGGATCGGCCAGTGCCGCGTTGCGTCGGATGCCCAGGGTGTCGGTGAGCATCGGCAGACACTGAAACTGCAGCGCCTGGATCACCTGGTTGACGACCTGCTGGGCATCGGCGGGGTTTACACCGGTGATCTGGATGCTCGGGGCGAGGGTCACTTGCACGTTGTCCGTGCGTGCACTGTTGAGTTCCTTGCTCACCGCATTGGGCGCAGGCAGGCGATCCGTTGAGCCGAACAGTTTGTCACCGAGCCAACTGCCTGCCTCGCTGCCGAGCAAACCGCCGATGGCACCACCGACTGCGGTGCCGACGCCAGGAAAAATCAGCGTACCGATTGCCGCCCCCGCGGAGGCGCCTGCCCAAGCGCCGCCAGCGGTGCTAAGGCCAGTACCGATAGCGTTTGCGTCACCATTGCGCACGCCTTGGACCACGTCCACAGCGGTGTCGACATACTTCATCGGGCCGAGGCGGCGGATGGTCGATGACTCCAACCTGGCAAGCGTTCCAGACAAGTTCGCCGCCAGGCCCTTGCCTGCTCCACGAGCCGCAGGCCCGGTTGCGGGCGGTGCCGCGGAGGAGGCCAACGAGTTACCGGGCAAGTGGACCGAAGCCTGGCCCGCCTGCTTGATGTCAAATGGGATAAGTGGTTGGCCCATGGCATTGAGAGGTGGCGCGACAACTGGCGGCTTGAGGTCCACCGATTTGCCGGGGACCACCACCTTGTTGTCGAGTGTTAGCTTCGACGAACCGGGTATCGCATCGACGGGCTTGGGAACGTTTGCGCGACGCTTTTTCCTACTGCTAGAGGGGCGCGCTTTGTTTTTTTCCCGGACCGTCTCGCCAATGCCCCCGGGTAATCGTGCCGACGCCGGATCAATAAGGCTGGCAGCACCGAGGGACGTTGTGCCGGGGCAGCATTGCTTGTCCTTATCCTTGTCCTTATCAACCCCCCCATCCTTGAAAAGTTTGCCGACACCTGGAAGCTTGCCAAGCGTCACATCGACCACATTGCCAGCCACTCGCGTCTTGACCGTATCCCACACGCTTGAACCCAGATCTTTCGCCAGGTCCGTCCCCGCCTTGAGGCCCTTGTCCACCCAGGAATCGTTCGGCGGCGTCGGTTCTTTCTGCCCGCCTTCCGCGGCGCCGGCAGCGACGTCAACCGTCTTGATTGCCAGCGAATGACCGTTAATGAACAGCGTACTGTTGAGTGTTTCCAGTGTCTCGCGCAGCCGCACTTGCTCAAGCATCAAGGCGTTGACATCCACACTGACGCTGATCAGCGCCGAAGTGAGTTCCGCCTGCGGCTGTAGTTGCGGCGCAGCATCCAGACGCACTGGCGTGGCAAGCCCTGCGGTGAACGGCGTGAGCACATTGCCAAGGTCCGCTTCGCCGAACAGCCAGCGTTTGTCTTCCTGGACGAGCCTCGTTTCAAATTGAGTCTCCTGCATCCCGCTTACTCCTGTTTAACGCCAAGGCGAGTGATCGCAATGTCGTAGCGGCGCAATGCTTTGCCGGCGTCCCAGTCAAGAATCTCCGCCTCATTGACCGAATAAATCAGCGGCACCACATCGAGGATCACTTCGATGTCGCGCTCCGAAAGAAGTCCGCCGGTTGATTTAAAAAATCGTCGATACGCTCCTGCAGTTCCGTCCAATCGGGCACAGTCAGGCCGGCAAGATCGGGGATCATCAGGCCAGTGCAGTGAGCAGTGATGAACTCGGCGCGCTCTTTGTTGGTGGGAAGTTTTTTCATCACCTTGGTGGCGCGCAGGGCGGGCATTTCCAGGGGCAGATTGGTGAGGCTGCGACCCGCGGCCTCGAGGGGCAGCAGCAATCGGACCGGCTGGTCGTAGGCCGATTCCTCAGCCTCACCGCGGAAAAACGACGCAGGGCGCGTCGACATCTCATGTACGTATTGGGCGATGGTCACGTAGTCCGGGCGCTTGAGCTGGTCGAGCTCTTTTTCCGACAGGCCGGTGGCGAGTTTCGCCAGTTCGAAAAACTGATCGTCCTCGTCGTCACCGGCCCGGGCCAGCGCGGCTTTTTGCGCGGCGTAGTACAGCGGCTTGAGTTGCACCTGCTGGATCGTCGCGCCGGTGTCGGCGGTGATCGGAGACAGCAGGAGGTGCAGCGGTGGCATCCAGGCCATGGGGCAATTCCTTGATCAAATAAGGGGCGAGCACGCCCGCCCCCGGGGAGTTACGGCATCAGCACCGCGCGGCGGGCATCGCCGAGGATGTCTACACCATTGAGCACGAACTTCTGGGTGCGCACGTCGATGTCGATGACCGGGATGCCGTTTTCCAGGCGGTTGTAAGTGCGGCAGGACAGCTCAAGCGTGGTGAGAGCCTTGTCGCCCATCTTCAACTTGGCTTCGACCAGGGATTTCAGCTTGCCGCCGACCGTGTGATAGGTGAAGTAGGTCTTGCCGTCCTGATCCTGCCCGGCTTCCCGCACGTTCAGCAGGATGTCATCACCCAGGCGTACCCCCAGGGCCAGCATGACTTCCGGGCCGGCACCTTGCAGCATCAGGATGGCATTTAGCACCTTGCCGCTCTTGGCCATTTCCTCGGCAATAAAGCGCCCGCCGGACATGGATTCCATGTCGAATTCAATCTTCGGCGGAGTGAATTCCTCAACCGTCGCGGACAACGGCAGGCCTTGAAGGGTGGCCGCAATGGCCTGTCTGACTCGGTTGGTAAACATTAGAGAACGTCCTCCAGGAACTGCTCGATGATTTCATCGCGGGCGTTGAGTTGATAAATCATGTGTTCGTTCGGCGCATAGCGGCCGTAATCGATGACGATGAACCAGGTGCCATTCTTGTACTTCTCGACACTGTTGAGCTCCGGGTGCAGGTACACGCTGCCGCCGGGAATGGTTTCGTCGGCGACCAGGGTTTGCAGCCAGTCGTTGATGCGCTTGACCTCCTGGTCCATGAAGGACTTGGTGAGGTTCTTGGCCATGGCTTTCTGGCCCGCCTTGACCAGCTTGCGGCTGATGGCATCTTCCAGGCCGACGTAGCTGATGAACTTGCCGGTGATGGAGCGATTACCTAACAGCGAGAAACCGCCGAGGATGGTGCGGGCGTAGTAGCTCACGCCGTAACGGTTGAGCAGGTCGCCTTCGGTGGAGGTGTCGAGGATGTTGTACTCGACCACGCGGGAAACGTCCTCGGCGAACGTCACCTGGTTACCCGGGCTTTCCCATTGCTTGACCTTGGCCAGCGCAGCGATCGCCAGGGACGACGGCGCAAGGAACACGTTTTTCTTCGCCGCCTTGGAGTACACCGACGGCATGTTGTGCACCAGCAGGCAACGGTCGAAACCAAGCTCGGCACCGCCCAGTTCGCCGCTGTAGGTCACCTGGTCGGCCACCGCCGCGTCCTTGCCATCCAGCACCACACGGGCCTTGATGCGCTTGCCGAAGGCCGCGAACTCACCCGCCACAGCCTTGGTACCGGTGAAGCCTGGGGCGCCGATAATGGTCAGGTCTTCCGGCACGCTGGCCAGTGCCGCCAGGCCCAGCTTGCGACCGGTGACCGGCTCGTTGCCGCCGATTACATTGTTGAGGGTGTCCGCCGGGGTGGCGCCCTCTTCCACGATCACCACGTAGACCGGCACCTTGACCACTTTGAGGATCTGGTAGACCGCGTGGAACAGCGTGCCAGACTCCGCACCGGTAGGGTCCAGCAGCGCCTGGGTGGTGAAACTGTTGATACGGAATGGCGCGTTTTTCGGGATCGACGCATGGGCATTCGGCGCGGTGCCGACCAGGCCGATCACGTTATCGCCGAGGCCACCCATGGCCTCGGGGGATTCAGTGGCATTGACGGTGATGCCGTTGTGCTCGAAGTTCAGAACCTCAGCCATGGTTAGTCAGCCTTCTTGGTAGTGGCCTTTTTGGCCGGGGTGGCGTTGAGGACGCTGGTCAGTTCCAGGCGGCCAGCGGTGCGCAGGGCGGATGCTTCCACGTCCAGCAGGTCCAGTTCCTCGCCGACGGCGGACCAATGGCCACCTCCGGTTGGGAATGGGATGAGGACGGTGTAGGTTTGGCGGGTGGCCATAGGTGGATCTCCAGGCATAAAAAAACCGCAGGGCGGTTTTTTGTTGGGTTATAGAAAAGTGAAAGCCAGAAAAGAAAACGCCCCGTCAGAGCGGGGCATTTATTGGAGTAGCGTTGAGAGCCAGATCGGCGCCGGGGGGCGGTGCTCGCTCAAGGGAAACTCGCCAGCCTCTGGCCAATTGCGCAAGGCGCGACGGTAGGCCTGCAACTCGGTGTACTGGTTAGTGCTGAGCGTAGTTTTCACTTCGCCTTCCAGCTCATCGCGATGGCGCGTTACTACGCCGTCCGTATCGGATAGGCATTGATCGCGCCAAACTCGCTCAATACCGGCCAACTCTTCATCACTTGGCAGCGGTGGGGCGACCAACGCCGGGAAACCATCACTCTCCCAATTAATTATCTTGCCTTCTGACTGCCCCTTCAGCAGTTCGGCATGGAACGCTGGAGAGATCTTAAAAACGTCATCGGGCATCGACGAGTTAATAGAAGGATCATAAAAACCGCGAGTAGATTTCGAGGCAAACATTAAACTCTCCTTAATACCCAATAGCAATCCAGTGAACTACGGCAACTGCGTTTTTAGCAGCAATCACCCCAGAAGAAACAATATAGGGCGCCGCATAAAGTATTACGGTAGACAAACTACCACTTCCGATGCCTGTTGGATAACAGGTTTGACCAGAGTCTGACGACACCACTCTTAAAAAAGCATTCGGAAATGCAATTGGCAGTGTAATTACGGCCGACACTGCAGTTCCCGCAATGCTCGCCGACCCCCATTGAATAATTAGACCACTCGGTAGTCTCTGATAACCACTGTCCCCCAAAAGCGCAGAAAAAGAACGCGTATTTTTCAGAGTGGCCGAGCCGGTCAACACCCAGTTCACGCCACTTGCGGTGGCCACCACGAATTCACCCTGACCCAGTAAAACACTCTCAGACTGTGAAACGCCTAAAACCAAATTATCAGTGCTTTGCCTCGAAATCGTAACTGGTGAAGACGCCACATTTTGCAATAGCATCGATGCACCATTAACCACAGAACTCGTTGCCGGCAGCGTTACGGTATAGGAGCCGGCGCCCCCAAAGGTAAAAATAGACCCCGTATCAGATGCTGTCAGAGTTGTTGCTCCAGAGGGTGCTGACGCACCTGAAAAGCTACCCAATGCACTTCGAACGAACTTGGTGGACGCGAGCCGCTGGCTGCGATCAAACTGCGGGACTGCCACGCTAGCGTACATGTTACCGCCACCTACGTACCATGCTCCCGCACCAGCAGCATTATTCAGCAACGTCAGTTCAAGAATATCCCCATAAATCATTCGTATATTTTTCGCACTAACCGACTGCCCTGGATCTGCACCGTATATAAGGTCAGTCCCGGCCCTAGTTATTTGCGCCGACGCGGTGTTGTAACAGATTATCGTGACCGTCGCCCCATTAGGCAGATCTGATGAGACAGGGAGATTTATAGTACTTGCTATGTCGCCAAACAAAACGGTCATTTGGCCGACCGAAGCGGCAAGAATCGAACCGCTATTATTTAACGCAGTACTTCCTGAATACTGTTTACCCAAGCGACGCGCCCACTCAGTCGTAGCCAACAACGAAGAGTTATCGAAGCGTGGTGCCGACTCTGCCGTCGCGGCCCCCTTAAATGCGGGTGAGTTAAGCGGTGCAAATCCTTGAGTGACGTTCTGAAAAGCTAATGGCGTGGTTCCCAGGATGATCGCCCCATCCGTAACCAACTGCCAGATCGTATCGGCAAACATAGCCCCCTGCTCAACCGATACCGTCATCGCCGATGTCACCTTAGCGTTCGAGTCAGCGTCTTGAGCCCGCCCCCACGCCGCATTCGCCACAACATAAACCCCGTTATCTTTCGCGGCTGTCTGATTTTTAACAAGAACCCGATCACCCACAACAACAGCAACACCATCAATCGTTTGCGCTGCACTCAAGGTGATATTGGCCGTGGTTGCTACACGCACCGACTGCTTGGCATCAAGTTTCGCCAACTCATCCGCCACATAGCCCGTCACCCAAGCCCGCGTTGCCTTGACGACCGTGTCATCAATCAACAACGTCACAAGCGACGCATTACTGGTCTCGAAAATTGACCGAATATAAAACTCTTTCCCCGATCCAGATGTAGCTAACACCGGTTTGAACGACTCCGGATACTTAACGATCGCATAAAGAATCCCGGTGTCCGTCCAAAGACCGGCCTCGCGCACATACCAACCACCGACCTCTGGTGGAATCGTCACCTCAGCCAGCAACCAGCTCGGATTTTTCTCATCCTGAAACAGCGCATTCAGCGGCCCGCGCCACACTTCACGTTTCAGTGCTTTTGCGGTGGCATCGGGGTTGTAGACGGCACCATTGCCGTCGCCGACCGAAATTTGCGCAAGTTTGATCGGGACGCCAGCCGCTTTGCAGGCAGTTTCATAAGCAATCCCTGTATTGGTCAGCAGGGTATAAAAGTCGGCCATTTAGGACCCCTTTGGATAGATAGTGGCGGTTTCGACGCTGTAGAACCCGGCCGCCACAAAGGCCATGCCGGAAGCTTCAAGCCCCTCGATAACAATCGGATAGATAGTGGTCAGCTCACCACAGACAGTCGCGGCGCCAATGGAATGGCGGCCAAACGCACTCAAGCCGACCGTGACGGTGAAAATGTCGCGCTCGCTTTTGGCGTCCGCCAGGCGTCGATCAAGGCGTTCATCGATCTCTTCGCTGTAGGGCAGCTCGGAATAGGCCCGCAGAGAAAAGCTGTAGGGTTTGCCTCGCGGTGTTTGTTCGTACCAGGCCCGCACCTCGGGGATCAGTTGCAAGCCTTTGGCTGCGTTCTCCAGCGCCTTGCGGGTGCCTGCCTGTCGGGCCGTCGGCCAGGCAAGCTGTACCGTTGCGCGTTTTTCAGCCTCGGCAGCGCTAGAACTCCACTCGTTAACCCCGCGATCAGCCGCCAGGTACGGCAAAAAATCTGCTGGGGTTTGCGTTGGATCCATCAGTTCGGGAAATGGTGGGGTGATCCGCTCAAGTAGCTGACCGAAACCTTGATCCAAGGCTTTTTCCAACGGCGAACTGTTCGTGGGCAATAGGCTCGGTTTGCGCTCACTCATAGCGTGCGCACCTCCACTTCAACGCCGGAGCAATAAGGCGCCTGAAAGGCCGTCGCAACAATCGGCGCGAGCGGCTCAAGGATCTGCAGCTGCGCGGCACCTGCGCTGTGGATGGAATAGTCGATCCAGCTCGGATCCACCCGTCCTTCCAGGCGATGGCAGGACGCTGCATAGCCTTGCAGCAATTTCTGCGCGGCGACTTGGGTGAGTCCGGAATCCGGACCGGCGTTGATCCTGGCCACCACGCGAATTTTGTACGGCAGGATTTGTGCGCCTTGGACGGTGACCAGGTCGGTCTCAGGCCGTACATCGGGCCGTGCGAAATGTCGACGCACGCCGTCAAGCAAATCGGCGGACGGCGTGCCGTCTCCTTCCCTTGAAAGCACGGTGACCATCACTTCGCCAGGCGCCGTGCGCCGTCCGTTGCCATCCTTGACCCGGGCCGCGTAGCCGTCCGGATCGAAGGTGTAGCTGACGGTCACCACGCCCGGTGTGGCGCTTTGCACCTTGACCGACGGCCGCTCGCCGAGGGTGAAGACTTCGCGGCGATACTGCATCCGCGAACCCGCCGCCGGCGCGTGAGGCGCCAGGTAATAGCGCAAGCGCGCGTCGTCGTCGCTTTCCAGGGTGGGTGGCACCGGTGGGAAAGCCGCCGGGTCGCCGGGGTCGAGCACTTGGCGCTCCAGGCCCATATCGGCCAGGCGTGCATCCAGGTTGCTGCCGGTGGCCCACCACGCCAGCATCTGCTTGATGCGGGCGTTGTATTTGCGTTCGTGGGTTTGCAGGCGTACGCAAAAAGCTTCCAGGGCCAGGGTCAGCAGCTCGCTCTCGTTGTCGAGGCTGACCTTGAGTCTGGCCGCGCTTTGCGGCGCGCGGGTGGCGACGTAGTCGACGACAAACGCCTTGAACTCCGCCAGCAGCGGTTCGAACTCATCGACCGCGATAATCGCCGGCTCCGCCAATTGGTTCTGGCCTGGGATCAGCATGCTCATGTCACGACCTCGAAGGATTGTTGGCGGTTTTTCCAGGTGCCGGCAAAACGCAGCAATAACCCGGCGCCCTGGCGGGTGGCGACGATGACCTGGGGCTGGAAGTCGGCAATGCCGTTCTGGCGGTTGTAGAACGCTTGCGCCGCGTGGCTTTGGGCGAGGATCAACAGGTCATCGCCAAGGTTCTGGCCGAGCAGTTGCGGGATCATCGAGCCGTACAACGGGCGCTTCTGGCGAGTGCCCAAGGGGGTGGTCAGCGCTCGGGTGGCACGCTGTACGAATTGCAGCCAGTCATCCACGGCTGCCCCGGTGTTCCTATCGATTCCGATCATGGCAAATCCTTATGCGCGGCTGATCACGCGGCCCTGGTGATCCACCAGCGGGCCGCTCAAATGCACGCCGACGGCATCCAGCGTGAGGCCGGTGGCGCCGAGTTGCAGGGTGATGCCCTGGGCACTCAGGGTCAGGCTGGCAGCGCCGACCTTGACGTCGACCTGTTCGCGGGATCCGCTGAACGTGGTTGGGCCGTTAATCCAGTTGAAGGTGTGACTGGCATCGTCGTAGTCGCTTTGGGTGCCATCCTGATGGCGCCGCCGGGTCAGCGAGGCGACGCTGGACACGGGAGGAAACAGACTGCTGTTCAGCCCGAACAGCGCCACCGACTGCGTGCCCCCTTCCCCGCCGCCGTAGTTAAGCAACAGGCATTGCTCGCCCACCGACGGAATACGGGTTTCGGTCTGCGCACCGGCGCTGGGGTTGAAGAACCGAATCGCCGGGGTAAGCAACTCACCATGGCTGACCTTGCAGGTATTGCTGGCGGCGTCGACCTCCTGGCACACGCCAATGCGGCAGAAACTGTCCGCGCGTCGATACAGGTCTTCGAGCTGGGCTTCCATTTCCGCCAGGCGCTCGACAATCGGCCCCAATTGCATGCGTAACAATGCGTCGAACATGGACTACTCCTGCAGGGGCCGATATTGATCCGGATCGTCGATGTCCGAGACTTCCCAGGTGCGGGCAAACAGCGGTGTGCCGGTGGGATCCTCGATCAATGACGGGCCGAGATAGAGGGTTTGGGTGAAAGACACGGTCCAGGTGTCGTAGTCCGTTTCGGCGCTGGCGAGCCCAGAGGGCGCCGCGACGACAGCCGTGGGTAAATCGCACTGGTCCGACGGCAGGCCCCAGCGGTTATCCAGGGCCAGGTCCATCAATTGGCTGGCCAGGTCACACGCGTCAAAAGGCGCCGCCGCGCTGGCGACCGTAACCCTGAGTGATACCGACAAGGCATGCGCCTTGCGCCCTTCGCGGGAACGCACGCCGGGGCCGTTGCGTTCCACGCTGATCAGCACGCCGGTGTGATCCCCGGCGCCGCCAACGTCCTGGTGGTTGCCTACCTGCAGTTGCGGGAAGGCACGCTTCAGCGCCCCCTCAATGGCTACAGGCAGTTGGGAGGGTTTTTCGATAAGTGTCATCAGTTGCGTCCTTGCAGCAGTTACTGCTGATCCGAGCGGGATGTGGGCGCTTCGTTGACCCCGATGCGCTTGGCCGCCCAGCGTTCATAAAGGCCGATGGCGACGTCCGCGCCGGCCATGGCCGTCAGGCAACCAATGGCGCCGGCGGTCCAGATCGACATGCCGGCGGCGTAGCACAGCATCAATGCCGAGACCCCGCAGACCATGCACGCCCCAGACCGCAGGGCCAGGCGCCGGACCAGCGACCAACCGCGGGCGCCCTCCTTGTCGGCGCGCCACATTTCGCCGGATACACCGCCAATCAGCGCCAGTGCGATCACCAGCCAGATAGGCATTTCCGCTAACGCTTGCTGCTCGTTTGTCATGTCACGCCTCCTGGCTGAGTAACGCCGGCAAACACCGGCTTTTGGGTAAATCCATGTATAGGTAGGCATTCCAAAAAGCCCGGTTGCCCAGGCTTTTCAGTAATGCGGTCCAGCTTCGATCTTTCGGCGCTACTGGCGCGGTACGGATCTTTCCTCGATGTTTTTCCGACCACGATCCCTGTCTGCCGGATAACTGCTTCTGGTGCTTTACGCTGCACACCCGGGTCAGTTGCCAACCCTCTGAACCGTTAAGGCCGGTTCATCGCTGCCTGTTGCTGAAGCGGTGTCACTAAAGAGCGTCGGCATCCTTGCCGGTGTTGGCTGGCGTCCCTGCCATCGCTCTGATGGCGTCCCTGCCGATGTTGCGTGCCTTCCTTGTCTTCCTTGGCAGCATCCTTGCCGCCTCCACCACCTTATTGGCTGGCTTGAGATGAAGGATATGCATGTATGCATATACAGTCAATGCACTGGTGCATTTATTTTCAGCCAACTCATGCACAAATGCATTTTCGACCTTGCAGGCAAAGGGTTTGGCGATTTTCTACAGACGAAAAAAAGCCCGCTCGATGGCGGGCTCTCTCTTACGCAAGGAGGTCAACGGGCGTACATACCCCACCAGAACACATGCCCAAGGATGCTGATCTGCTCATCCTGGATATCCTGGAAGCTGTAGTCCTCATCCGGGTGTTCATCGCGATTGAAACTGCGCAGGCGAATCCCGGAAGGCAGGCGATAGAGCTGTTTAACCCGCAGCTGGCCATTGTGATTGATGGCATACAAGTCGCCATCGACGATGTCGCCGATGCCACTTTTGCCAGCATTTACGCCGACCGTCGCGCCGTCGCGCAGTACCGGCAACATACTGTTGCCGCGCACCGTTACACACTTGGCCTGGTCGAACTGCACACCGTTATGCCGCAGGCTGCGCTTTCCAAAACGCAGGCTGGCCTTCTCGCTTTCCTCGATGACGAATCTTCCTGATCCAGCAGCCAATTCAACCTCGCGCAGAAAGGGGATCGACACCTCGTCATCATTAACGGGGGTGTCATCGTCCCACAGGCTTATATCCTTGAGTTCCGAATGCATCGGGTCGCGCCCGTCATCGCGCAAAGCCCCCACCGCCGCGCGCCCGCGCAGTTGATCGGTGCTGACGCGGAAGTACTCGGCGATGCGCGAGATGTGTTTATCCGACGGATCAACGATCTTGCCGCTGAGAATCCGGGACAACGTGGATTGAGGCACGCCAGTACGCCGGTGAAGCTCCGTGGGGGAGATCCGGTCGCGGTCCAGCAGTTCTCTTAAGACGATAGAAACGTTGCGTTTTTGCATAGCGGCGATAGTGACGGGAGTTTTTGGGGTTGGCAAATGCTAATTTGCATATTCCATGCACATCAGCGGAACTTCCGGGCAAAATAATGTCAATTTTGGCATGATCACCGCGGTACTTGATGCGATGCGCTCAAACAGCGCCAGGCTGATTCCTGGCGAGCCAAGGAAGAAAACAATGAAACTCGTGCTTGCCATTTTGTTGATGTTCAGTGGGTACACCTTTGCGGCAAGTTGCACCAGCATCAGCGACTCTGACCAACGAGCCTACTGCAACGCCCAGCAAAGTGGCTCCAGCTGCGAAAACATCAGCAATAGCGATTTGCGCACTCAGTGCAACGCAATGAAGCGTTGATCAGGATGGGCTAAGGGACAAAAAGGGTCGCCCGCACTTTTATTTACGTTCTACCTATCCGTTCATGACCTGCGAAGCCCCCAACCTTGCGTGCTAACCTTGCCGCCAACGCCCATTCACCTCAATTTAAAGCGGTATGCGGAAGACCACGAATGACCGAATGGAGAAATCAGAGCTTCTGGGGCAAGGCGTGGATATACGCCGTGCTGGCGCTCCTAATGTTGATCTCCGACGGCGCAGACTTCAGTTCGCTGGGCGGCTGGGGCTCTAATCGCAAGCGGGTCTTCAGCCCCGGGTTCATTGTGCTGTGCTGTTTCGTCGCGGTGATTGAATTGATAGTGCTGAACCATTTCTATGGGGCGAACTGATGAGTCGAGAGCACAGCGTTAAAAACCACCCCGTCAAGCATGGCAACCCGCCCCAGTGCCGACGGCGCCTTATATCTGCAAAGTGACCAGCTCTGCTATCGTGCCCCCCTCTTATAGAAATGGAAGCTTCGAAGAATGGACTCATGGAAGACTCTGGCAATCGCTGCCATGGTATTGATCGGCGCCCCAGCAGTGGCCGCAGAAAACGCCAACCCTTTCGATAAAGCGCTGATGTACACGACGTTCGTGCCCACCATCCTGATTGGGGGAGCCAGCGCTCTCACGACCGATGCGCCAAAGCTTTTCACATCGTCCAAAACCGATGCCCTTGCCTTTATCGGTTCGGACGGCGAGATCCGCGGTGCTGAGTTCGAACAGGCATCTCGGTACTATCGCTCGACCTACGCCTCGCCTCTTATGTCCGACATGCAACTGGCCAAGGCGATCGCCTCATCGTACTGAGGGAGGTATTTTCGGCTGCGTGCCAACAGCGACACGTCCCTGCAGAAGCGTTGCGCATTTAAACAAATGCGCCATCCCACTTTGCGTTTTACCTATCCGTTTGCGACCTGCGAAGGGCCGACCTCGCGTGTTAACCTTGCGGCCATTGCAAAATCAGCAGGGCCGAGTGCCCCACCTTTGCCCCACTCCTTTCAACGAATTTGCCTATTATCCAATGAGTAAAAACACGTCCGATCTGTCCTCCCACACCCCGATTGTGCTGGAGTATCGTATTAGCTAAGCCGTCACCCCGCGTCTTTACTGAGGTTCGGCGCAATTGCTACTGCACTCACGATCGGATGATAGGCATTGAATGGCGTTGATTGGCGTACGGTTTGCCCCATTTTTGCCCCACAACCGCAAGCCCCATCTCCCTGGTTCACGGTTCCGCAAGGAAATCCTGCTGATGTGTGATAAATACTGACTCACCTGCACTTACGCTCTTGGATGATCCGCCCTGCCATGATAGCTTCTGGCCACCCTACGTAGACAAGGAGCTGTGCACATGGAACTTAATATTTCTAAAGTAAATGGACGAGGATCAGCGGCTAGCGAATACGTTGTTTTTAGCGTGCTCAAAGATTGTAATCTGAAAAACTTCATGGTTTGCGATAAAACGTTTAACTCTGATGGTACGCCTAGCAATAAGCATCGCCATGTTTACTTCTTTCCATCATGCGAGGTAAAAGCGGGCGAGGTGGTATGGCTAAATACCTGTCCCGGTACAAACCGTAAAAATGAGACGAAGGGGGGCAAGCGCGCTCATGAGTTCTTCTGGGGGCTGAATTCATCTGTATGGAATGACGGAGGCGATAAAGTGCATCTGATCAAGATTGCGGCAATCGAAACGCTGGAAGTGCCGTCTGTCACTTAGAAAAGCTATCTAATTGGACGCTGGCTGAGGTTCAGACCCAACTCCCCCATGGCCGCAGAACATCTATAAGATCTTCTGCGCCCACTCTTCAGGATAGGGATTCGAACCCCTTCTTGCTTCTCTGGATACCGCTTAAGGCCAGAAAATACGATGTTTTCGTCCTGTATTCATGGCGCCATGGCGGTCTATGGCGGCCCTGAATCAGCCCTAATTTTGCCCTAAACATCTTCTACACTGCCGCTGCTATGCTTGGTCTTTCTCAAAAGGAGTCGACCCCATGTCAGGTGATTACTCACTACCCGATATACTGGAAAGGATCTATGACAATCAGCTCGCTTTGGAAGCGGCGGTAATGGAGCTGACGTTGTGGGTGGAACAGAGGGCTTCCTCAGAGGTCGGTGATAATATCCGTGGAGCACTGGAAGCTATTGGAGAGAACGCAGGCCATATCAAACAGGGCTTGGCCAAACTCAAGGGTACGAGTCGCGGCTAGGCATCAGCTTACCGAGTAGGCCTCAGAATCGCCTCAGGTAAGTTCCATGGTGGACAAAATAAAATTATTTAGGGGGCGATTTAGCTTCCATGAAAACTGACAAGGGACTCCCATGATTGAAATTTTGCTCGTAATCATCACAACCCTGCTAGCAGTGATATGCATCCTTACTTTTGGAATCCTTCTCAAGGTTTCCCATGCCAAGACCGGCATTTCGTCCCTCATTCAAACCACCGCAGCTTTTCATGACATAAATGCTGACCAATGCAGAGAAAGATTCGAATTGACTACGGCTCACTTGGAGCAATTGGTCGAGGCAACCGTTAGCGCTGAGCGAAGTATTTCGGAGATCAAAGAAGTTACTGATGTGATTTATCAATACAAATTACCAAATGCGGCAGAGAGAAAAATTCTGGATCAGATCGAGATCGACAATGAGGTTTCCAGCGGTATTCTGAATGCTGACAGACGTCATGTATAAGATGGCGACCCACCTCGTATTTCTCCATCACGCAAATACAATCGGAAAGGCGGACGCAGTCACACAACACGTGGACAACCAAGTTGTCGTCAGCAATCCAGCCTAAAATCGAATCAGAACAAACCTCCCAACACCGCCGGTTCCCAGTTATTGAATCGACTGATTTGTCGCCTCAATATCTATAGCCACCGTTGCACACCATGTCGATTAATAATATCAACTACCTGCTGACCAAGAAGCGTCACTCCGGCCGCAGTGACCGATGCCTTAACCAAATAAGACAGGACAACACTAAAAGGAAAATCTTTTATAGCCTCCTGAATTTCAATTGCCTTAGCAGGATCATTCCCCACCTCGACGTCAAATTCTTTAAGCAGAGCAACGAGACTAACCAGTGCATCTCTCCTGCCTTTTGGCAGGCGCCGAGGAAATAAATTATCGTTTAAGCCGAAAACCCTTATAGACTCCCCTCCTTTTGGGCCTACGATAGAGAACTCTCCAGTTGATGGCATCAAACTCAAGTGCAACTCAGGATCTTCATTCGTCGGATCTATAAGTAAAGGCTCACCATTAACATCAAGGGGGAACTGAGTGCGCTTCTGGTTGCTATTGCAATAGCTGCACGCGAGAAGATAATTCCCCCAAACAAATGCCTGATCTGGGTAAACCGACTTTGGCCAAAAATGATCGATATCGGTTCCCATGCTATCTTCACAATACATACAGCGACTTCGCCCAGTAGCCATCCGCTCTAACGAAGAGCGTATTTCTTTGAAGGCAACCTTGGGCTTTCTCTTCCACCTATTATCAGCATCGGTCTTTGGATTAGCCGCAGCCGCTACCTTCGCGGTGACTCTTCCTAGAGCTTTCACAGTTTTTGGGCTCAACGCCAGCCTCTGAACGCGGCGCATTAATCATGATCTCCCAAGATCGCTCTCAACTTCCGATCAGCTAACTCGCCGAGATCCAAGCTCAATGAGCTTTTGATATCGTTGTAGCGGTCTATCTCTTTAGCGTCTGCCTCGTCACGCATTAGCTTTGCCTCGATTAATGCCATTTCCCGTCGTAGGCTCTCCGCTTCATGTGAATGGGCGTGTTCCAAACCGAACAACTCTGTCATAACGGCGTCATCAGCACCACCATTCACAACGGCCCGCCAAGTAATCTCATCAATATGGTCAATGACTCTTTCTTCGCCCGGCGCAGGCAATCTTATTACTCCATTACTACTAGCCGCTTGACATATGAAAGGGCTGTGGGTCGTGACCAAAAATTGAATTGCTGGAAAAGTTTCAGTCAGCCAAAAGCCTATTTTCTGTTGCCAAGCCACATGCAAATGGGCATCGATCTCATCAATAAGAATCACCCCTGGCTGGGCGCACACGATCTTTCCAGAGTCTGCACTATACGTATCAAGCTCTCCGTATGTCTCATGGAGTCTTCTGAGAATATCTACGACTAACGCAGCCACTGTTCTATAGCCATCGCTGACTTGTTCCAGCGGCATTGTTACACCATCACGTTCAATCCAAAGTCCTTCTGAGTCTACTTTCCTTATAAAGCTACCATCTGGAAGTAACCCATCACCCAAGACACCTAAAACAGTATTTTTAAGTTGGTCTGCCCCCGGCCTACCCTCTAGTGCTCGAAGATGAACTTGTTTTAACCAGTCAACAGCATCCGAGAGCGTAGCAGTCTCGTTGAACAGGTTGACTAGCCGCGCGATTACTGGATCGCCGCTCAATTTAACTACATCAGCAGGTGGAGGGCCAAGGTGACGATAGGGGCCATATCCCGCAATAAACCATCCAGATGGCCCGTCCGCCCACGGCCCTCGATCAGGGATTTTTTGTCTAGGCTGGCTTTCCTTTTCCATCCATCGTTCAAGAACATCATGCCCATGACTAGATGGGCTCCATTTCAAACCGGCCCAAAATGGGGTTTTTGTTACTCGCCCCCCGGTCTGGAAAGTATCCTTCTGCTCAGTGAAAGCGATTTTTGCTGCGATTCTCCCAGTGTCTGCACCTTTACGTACCCAATCAGTGAATACTCCTGCGAGCGATCGAGACGCCAGAGGGCCGATAGTAGCCAAGGCAATGGCTTTAAGAAGGGTGCTTTTACCTGCACCGTTCCTGCCCGCAAAAACGGTCCACCCTGGGTACGTGCCGTCCGCATGAGCGAGCGAGACCGAGTGAGTTCCGCGAAAACTCCTTAAATCGGTGATTTCGATTTCAGTTATGTACATACGTAAGGCCACATTTAGGATTAAGCGTTATGGAGATCATACTGCCTCAGATGCTGCAGATATCATTAATACCCTTTTTCATCTAATAGAGGCCGTTATGTTCATGCAGCGAACTGGTAACTGTCAAAAGCAGCTTTTGGCCGAAAGTAACTCCCCATCACGCTGACCGCCAAGCTCGCATAGCTCATACAGCCTTGAAGAGCAGCCTGCACTTTTTTTTTGGCGGTGATCAAAATAACCCTCTCAGGGCCGTAGGCTCCCAGTTAATGATCACCAGCTCTCCAGTTACGCCAGCTTTACTATGCCGCTGGTTGGTCGTGGTGTAGCGAATGCCCAGCGTCTCGAAGTGGAAGCCGTCGAACACCTGCCGGATGTCCGGATGATCGTTGATGCTGACCATCACCTTCCCTTTGCAACGTCGCATGAAATCAGCCATGCGCTCGTAATTCTCAAATGGAAAATCCACTCCATAGCCTGCCGTCTGCCAATAAGGCGGATCCATGTAGAGGAAGGTATGCGCACGGTCATACCGTTCAGCGCAATCAAGCCAAGGGAGGTTTTCGATGTAAGTGCCGGAAAGTCGCTGCCAAGCGGCCGAGAGGTTTTCCTCAATCCGCAGCAGGTTGATGGCCGGGCCAGTGGTTGCGGTTCCAAACGTCTGCCCCGTCACCTTGCCGGCAAAAGCGTGATGCTGCAGATAGAAAAAACGGGCCGCACGCTGAATGTCGGTGAGGGTTTCAGGGCGGGTCATCTTCTGCCACTCGAACACCTGGCGGGAGCTTAGCGCCCATTTGAACTGACGCACGAATTCTTCCAGGTGGTTCTGCACGACGCGGTACAACGTCACTAGGTCGCCGTTAATGTCGTTCAGAACTTCAACCGGCGCGGCCTGAGGTCGCATGAAGTAGAGCGCGGCGCCGCCGGCAAAGACTTCGACGTAACATTCGTGAGGTGGGAAGAGCGGTATAAGACGATCGGCCAGGCGGCGTTTGCCGCCCATCCAAGGGATGATAGGGGTAGACATAAGAGCAAGACCTTTGCTGTATGAATAAACAGTGCTAGGCTCATTTCGCTTTGTGCACGAAGCAGGAGCCTTGGCTGGACTTGCAGGGGAGCTCTGCGGGAAAGGTGGCCGTGCTGAATGTTGACGCATCCTACCCGGCCGCTCCTTTTACTTCGGTTTAGACACTTCTTTTGCGTAGGTCTGACACGCCCTCAAGGCGATCAATCCTTGGTCGCCGGCATCGGTGATCCCGATAATTCGTTGAGCATGCGCTGGGTCAAGTTGGGCTCGACGGGCTGCATGAACCACGCCGACGGTGTTGGGGGCGGTAGACACGTTGCAGCCACTGGTTGGGGCCTTGGCGTCGAGAAGGACTGACAACCGCACGTCAGCAGTAGCAAGGCGGTCGTGCAATAGAGCCTGATTACGTTTGGCATCGGACAGTTCTCGGGTGTGCTGTTGATCGGAGACGGCGAGTTGTTGCTCTGTGGCCAGGCGCTTGTCCTGTTCGGTCTGCTGCTGGCGGAGCGCGGCCTGGGTCAGATTGTTCAGATCGTCAGCCTGCAGCGCGGCCTGGCTCGCGAGCTTTCCCGTGTAACGCCACGCTTGCACCTGCCAGGCCGCGCCGAACGCAGTAGCCATAGCGATCAACAAGACCGCCAATTTCTGTGGCGCGGTTAGCATTGCTCATCCTCCCAATCCGGTAGATCGACGGTATGCCCCGCCAAGTGGTGAGTGCATTCATCAAGGAACTGGATGCGCCCACCGGTCACGAACGAATGACAAACCCTCGGGCCGTCCGACCAGGTGTATCGGACCAGAATGCTCGGCGTGAACGTCGGCGTGTCCAAGTTCCCATTCCACCCCCACCTTGGACCAGCCCCTGCGCCGTGCGAAATGCCATGAGCTATGCCGCACCCTGGACACTCAAAATACAGACGATCCTCCTCGGCTTGGGCCAGGCACCAGGACACTTTCCGTAATGCCGTCATGACAGTGCTCCACCCGCCAGGCGGTACTGCTGGATCAAATCGGCAAGCCGGTGTTCACGCTGGCCATACCCTGCACCAGGCAGGCTTGCCCAAATATTCCGACACTTTGCGATCGCGGATTCGACCCGGCCGGCATGCACGTCCGGTAGTGCACGACATTCGCGGATGTGCTGCAAAGCCAGCAGGTCCTGGCTGATCGGGCTGAAGTCAGGTAGGGCCAGCAGCGTTCGGTAATACGGCCAGTCCTTGAGCATCTGCTGATACCGGCCCGAGGCGTTTGAGGTCAGGCCCTTGCTGTTGATGACCTTCGAGCGGCGTCCCTTTGCGAAAGGGTGATCGCTGAAATCTGTGAAGACCTCAGGCTTTCTGTCGATGCCCGTCACGATGACGTCGTAGCCATCCAGGGCAGTGGCGGGCGATGTGCTGGTCCCCTCGGACCAAGCGAGCATATCGAGGAAAGCCAGCGCATTGCGGCTGCCCACTTGAGTGGTCGAGAGTCGTGCCATAGCCTTTTCTCCAGACGAAAAAAAACCCGCACAACGTCGGGTATTAGAGGTGGAATAAACTCTGTTGAGTTCGTTTTAGACGGTGCTGCACTCAAACGAATGGGGCCAGAACACTCATCGTGATAAGAAGTTCCGCCCCGTTATTAATTGACAGCCTTTGCGTTAGGGCACATCGCTATCATCTGCGCCAAATTTCGCCACGAAGGAGCGCGTAAATGGTGCAAAGGCCCGCCAAAACTACCAATCGCCACGGATGGGTTTGGGTCTATAAAAAAATCAGACGCTTTGGATTCTCTCGGTTTACTGCTTGCTACAGAGCAACCCGTTACGTTCTCACAGGAGATACAGGAACTTTCCGATTCAAAAATGGCTGGGAAAAATTCCGCTTCCGCCGCTAATTACGGGTGGCTGTGGACTTGAGGTTTACCTAGCCAACTATGGGAAGGTCGACGGCGCCGTAAAGGTGTCGCCAGCAAACCGGCCACCTGCCGCGAAAGCGGCATCCCATAGCGCTTTGTCGAGAGCGTCGACGTCCGCATAGGTTCGTCCCGACACGGTCAGATCCTCGCAGTAGCCGCGATAGAAGATGTCCGAGGGGCATTGATTGGTCAGCGCCGAACCAGATCCACCATTACCGAAAATAATGCTCCCGGCCGCTGCCACAACAGTATCACTGCTACCTGCGGACGCTCGCATCGAGGAGTACCGGTTAGCCACGGCGTTGGCCCCGCCGACGACGTTGTAAAGTCCGGAAGCTTTGCCTGTGTTTCCGGCACCACTCATGTACCCCAGGAAGTTGCCGCCGCTACCGATCTCCATGTACCGGTGACCGGTTGCGAGTGCTGCACGTGTCCGGTGCGCCCATACCGAGAAATAGAACAGGTGAGTCTTGTTAGCGATGATGTAGTCGCGGATCGCGGTTGCGACATTGATCTGTGAACCATGACCACTCACCGTGTTGTTCACCTGGCTGTAAATGGCGTGCAGGCCCTTCTTGGGCGTCCGCTCAAACAGAGCGTCAGCTGCGACCGCATTACTGCTGAACACCCCCGCTAAGCTGCTCTCGGTGCCCGCGCCAAGCACCGCCGCCGCTTCGGCGTAAGCTATGTTAGGAATGGAGGCTCCAGCTGCCGGCACTCCGCTCACACCACCCAAGCTATGCCCCAAGTCGAACAAATACAGCGACCCCGCACTCAGCAACGCATCGGAACGCAGAATGGGCAACGTCGTATCGGTAAAGGTGATGCCATCCAGTACAGTTTTTTGTCCGGCCATTACCAGGACCTCCGGTTAATTTCGTAGGCGATGCGACGGGCGATATGCCCGTTGCTGATCGTGGTGTTGTGAATGATGTCCAGCCGCAGTGAACGCGGAACCACGCCCTTGGCCACGTCGTCCAGATCGTCGGCGCTGCCGTCGTTGAACTGCATGAGCCACTCGCGGATCTTGATCACGCGATCGCCGTACTCGGCGGTGGCCCAATCCTCCAGCGCGACACAATTGTTGTAGGTGGCGGTACCAACACCCTCCCCCGTCGACGTGCCCGGTGTCGGGTTACCGCCAAGCGGCGGAGTAATGATCAGGTAGCGCTTTTCAACGGTTTTCTGCACCCCCACCATCGCCCGAATGTCAGCCTTGATCTGCTCGATGTTGTCGAGGTTGTTGCGGCCCATCCAGATGATTTCGGTGTAAAACCCGTCACCGGGCACGTCGGGCACAAACGGCGACTTGGGCGCGCTGTATCGGGCGTCTCCGGCAGCATCCCGAGCAAACGTATAAACGTCCGACGAGTCCCCTGTCTCACTGTGCGTGCACGTCAGCGTCCCATGGATGCCGCCCAAGGTACCTGGCAACGTGTAGGTGCCGGAATTGGTCGCGGGCGTGGACAGCAGCAAGGTGCTCAGAGCTGTAACCGTCACCGAACCCGAGGCCGGGATCTGGTTGTCCGTGACGGTCAGCAGTGCGGTACCAGCACCGAAACGCGCGGCGATCTGGCGAGACGTCTGCCCGCCAATGCCGCCATTCACAATGGTCCGCGCACTGATCAGTGGCGCAAGTTGCTCCCGCCAGGTCACCTGGCTGCTATTGGCTGTGAGGGAATCCCCTACACACAGCAGATCGTGCACCGGCTTGAGGTACTCAATTCCTGTCACATCGGGAATATGAATATCAAAGTTACCCACCGTTTTGCCGGCTGTGGTGATGCCCAGCGCAATGCGGCCAACCGCATCGACGACAGCCCAGACATAGCCGGACTCTGGACTCAGTTGAATGGCAATGAAACCCGACAGATCGGCCCCCAGCGCTTTGCGAGGTACGGCACCGGTGCCAAGCAAGAACTTCCCGGTAACGGTCCCGTCCACGCGAAGAGCCAGCCCAATCCGGCCCAGGGTATCGATCACTGCCCACGCGTATCCCGACTGAGGGTCCAACGCCTTGGCGATGAATCCGTCGAGGTCGAGTTTCAGCGTGTTGCGATCAACCGTGCCGTCGCGCAGCATGAACTTGCCCACGAGTGAACCATCCACCCGGCACCCCAGCGCCATGCGTCCAACCGAATCGACCAGCGCCCAGGTGTAACCGGACTCTACGGCCAGTCGAACAAACCGCAGCTCCAAGCCGTTAAACGTGCCGCTCTCAACCGCAGAGGTGCGCACGTCTATCTCTGCGATGTAACCCACTGACGGATCATCGGAGACGTGCCTGGCCTCCGTGGCACTGACCCGCACATACAAACTGCGCGATATATCTGGCGAGGTGGGTTCGACGTAAAAAGACTGGCCGTCGACCGTCGCCAGAAGACCTGCAGCGACAGTGGCATGCACTTTTCCATCGACCATATCGCGGTTGAGGCGATCAATTTCCGCATTGATCATATCCACCGGATCACTGGTACCGATGCCCTGCAGCAGCGGCGCTCGGTACCCCGCATAGCCGATCTGAATATCGATGCGAGCCGCCGTGGTGTAGAAGAACACCCGCGCACTGGCATCGGCATGCATGGGATTGGCTAGAACCACGGTCGCCGCCGCATCGGAAAACAGCGGCGCCAACGTCTCACTCCCGGAGACAAGCACACTCACCGTTGCTCCGGGCAATAGCACGCCGTCTTCAGCCCTTGCGGCAAAGAATTGAATAGGTTGCATGATGAGTCTCTATCAGGTGTTGAAGGTGATCGCCGGGGCGAAGTTGAGTTGACTGCGTACACTGCTCCATGTGTCGTACGCTGCAGCGCAGAGGTAATATGTGGTGTCTGGCGTCAGTCCCGTGATCTGCCCGGTGCGTGATACGCCTTGATAGCCGACCGTTCCTGCGGTTGCCGGATCAAAGTCCTCCTCTGTCGAATACACAAACACATAGCCCGCCGTGTCTGCAGCTGCACTGGCCGCGCAACTGACATCCGCGGTGGTGGTGCCAGTGACGGTGGCGGCGGTTCCCGTAACGGGCGCCGGCGCCGTATTGGTGACCAACAACGACACCAACTGTGCTTGGCCTGCAGCGTTGCGCTCGATGACCTCCACCCGATAGCTGCGAATGAGCGGGCCATCCACCAGCGCATCTTCACGTTGGTACGTGAATGCCGTGCTGGTGGTCGCCACCTCTCGCAGGAGGGCATTACTGCCCGCGTGACGAACACGCACCAAGCGATCCTCGGCACGAGCTCCGGCCACCCAGCTGACGGTGAAGTACGGCGCCTCGAAGGCCCCCACCAGGGCGAGGTTTTGCGCGGTATCAGGCGCTACCCGGGCGGGCGATAACGTGACGCTGTAGGCCGTGACATCCGCCAGATCCTCAAGCGCTCGACCGAACACGTTAAAGGAGCGGAACTTGACCCAGACAGTCTTGCCGACCTGGTCGGACGTGTAGCTGTACTTCCAGACGGCGTCATCCAACCGCACAAACGGTGAACCGGCCGAGTGACTGGAGATGGCCGTGCTCAGACGCCCGCGTCGCAGATAGCTCAGCTCATAGCCTCCGACGCCCGTGAGCACCGCGTCGCGGTAACTCAGCAACTCACCAGCCACCCAACACAGCGTGGCGCCACTGTTCGCCTCTGCAGTAGTGGCGGCGGCCAGCTCCGTCGCCGCTGCCAGTTGCACCGACAAGGTGTTGACCGTATCGGGGTCACTTCCAGCGGCCAGAGTCGTTGTCAGTTGCCCCATGCGCGCCCTGCCGTAAATCGTCTCCGCTAACCGGTAGCTGTCGCCATCGGCGCTGATCCAAATCTCACAACCGCCCCAGGCTTCACCCACACCGGCAACACCGCCCCAGATCTGCAATGTGCCGGCGGGCAGCAAGCTCTCGGGTGGGTTGAACATGATGGGCGCCAGGACAGGACCAGGGGCAACGTTCTGATTGCCCTGATAACCGCTTTTGCTCTGCACCGGATAGTTAGGTGCGCTGCCGACGCCCAGCAACGCATCCTCGGCCACGATCGCCAACTTACCCAGCTCGTCCTCCTCAACCGAAATCAACCGGACCAGGCGCTGATGCAGGTTCAAGCCAGGCTCAGTGATCGTCACCAGGTCCATAGGTTCGAGGAGCACATGCTGCCAACCGAGTGAGAACTCATATTCATTGCGCACATACAGCTTACGCTGCACCAACAACTGCGCCGCATGGGCGCCGATGGCGATATTGCAGATCTCGTACGCTTTGATGGTGTCCATCGGCTTGGAGCCAAACTGCTCAATGGCAGCCTGATCAGGCGCACGCACTACGTCGGTGTTGTACTCATGGTCGCGGTCGAGGATCTCTAGCGACACTTCGTTGTAGCTGTCGGCCTGGCTCTTGATCTTGAGCGAAACCGGAGGCTCACCGTCCTCAGAAAGAAAATCGTCATCGGTCAGATCCGCCACCGGCGTGATGTTCGGAAACCACGTGACACCGTTGCCCGTAACAGCCTGATCACCGTAGGGGATCACCTTGAGTTGACCAGCAGACCACACCATCTCGCTGTTGGTCAGCTGCAACCAACGTGTGATCGCCTCATTCGCCGGCGCCTGTTCGTCGAGCACCGGACTCAAGAGTAAGTTTTCCGCCAAGCAATAGTTGCGGTAGTTCGACATATCCGCGACCCATGCCGGGGTAAAACCGATTCCGTCCAACGGATCGAGCAACAACCCGGGCAGGAAATCGCCCGGGTTGGCATCCGGCAGCCCGGGCACCTGATAACGCCCGTCCACTTCGAAGGTATGATTCTGGACGCCGGCGTTGTCGTTGAGCAGGTACCTGCTGGAAAAAACGTAGGCCGTGTCAGCGTAGGCAATCGCTTCGGCAGGGTGGCGAGTTTGAAGAAAACCCCACACCGCCTGATCATGAGTGCCATTGGCGTAGTTCAAGCCAATTTGCGCCAGTGAGGAAAACACCTCTTTGTCACGAAATACGCGGTGAATCGCACCCAGCGGGCCTCGCCCGACGGCCAAAATGATCGCCGCGTAGTAGGTGTAGGTCGTGTCTTTTTGGGTGGCCCCGCCGCCGCCTTTACCCCCCGACTTTTTCGTCGTGGTTTTGGCGACCGCTTCAAAATCACTGTAATAAATGAGGTTAGGGCTGATGCGATTACGGCCGGCGATCCAGGCGATCGGCTTGCCACTCGCACTGCTCTGGATCTGCAGCGCGTTGATACGTGTCGCACTGTTGGAAATGGTACTACTGCTGCCCCCCATCGCTGACTCCATATCGGTTAAGTGTGTAATAACGCACGGTGTGGCTGGAAAGCCGCTCCTCGCGCATGTCTGCAAACTCGACGCCGATGTCCCGATAGGCGTGAATAATGCGGTGCTCATCGACCACCACCGCGCCGTGGCTGAAGGTCCGGCCGAATTTCCAGACCGCGACATCACCACGCTGTGGCGTATCAATCTGCCGACCGAACAGCTCCAGCCAGCCCAGATAACGCTCTTCACTGCGATGCAGGTGCCAGTCCTGGGCGTACGCGCCTGGATCAATCGAGGGAATCAAGCCGGCGGCGTGATACACCTCAATCAACAACCAGGCGCAGTCAACACCAACACCCAGCAGGTGCTGCCGGTGCTGGTACGGCGTGCACAACCAACGCTCGGCCTGCGCGATCACGGCATCACGCTGCTGCACTTCAAACGGGCTCATACCGATGTCTCCGCAACGGGAATGAACGGCATACCCCGGTACCGCGCTCGGTTGCCGAATTTGTTGGTGCAGGCATCCAGCGTCCGTGGGCAACCCGGGTAAATCAGAAACTGATCACCCGCCACTGGCACACCTGGCAGCCCCAGGATCATCGTCACAGCGCCATCGGCAGTGAATCTGCGTACAGTTCTTGTCACACCTGCGTTGGCACCGTTCACAAACCGAATCACGCCCTGGTCGAACCAACCCTGAGTGGCGGGCACATTGGAGTTCACGCGCAGGGCCGTGCTGCCGCCCTGGACCACACCCAGGGTTTCAAACAGTGCGCGATTCACCCCGCAATCGGCGCTGTACACCGTGCGCAGGCAGGAGGGCTGATAGACGCCCCGGGGCACCTTGGTATCGAGCAGCTCAATCGGCGACTTCACTGTCACCGTCGCCTGCTCGCGATCGGCAGGATCCACCTCGGCGACACGCCCGATAAAACGTGTGACCGTGCCCACCACGGGCGATCGCCAGTCCGCCATAAACGCTCTAACAAGGTTCAGCGTGGCCCCGTCAAAACCGCCGCCGGCAATGAATGGCAGCAAGGGCTCGCCAAATACCGTGTCGTCCATGCCGGCGGTAAAGGTCACGTTCAACGTGTCGACCTCGATCCCGCGCACCGCACGCACGCCGGTGCGCTTGATCAGTGGCCCGCTGGCCGAGTAGTTCTGTCCGCCATAAAAAATCTGCAAACCCGCATCGGTGTAACGCAGCACCTGGCCGCTGGCCAGGGCAATCGTGTACAGATCCGCCATGACGAAACTACGCGCCGTGGCCAGAAAAGCTTTCAGTTCAGGTGTGGCATCGATCATGGCTTGATACTCGTGAACGCGATGTTTTTGAGTTCCCATATCGCGCGATAAGGCTGAGCCCCGTCGAGCGAATCGGCCTCGAAAGCACAGCGAAAATAAAACGCCCCACTCCACACCAGCGCCGCATTGATGGGCGGGGCCACCGTGAAGGTGATGCGCCCCAGCTCATCCACAGTGAAGGCTGAAGTAGGAGCACCACTGACAGTGACGATGTCCACATTGACGACGCCGTACACCGGCTCGACCCAGTCGCCTATCTCCCGGGACAGCTGAAATGTTCGCGTGGTGCCATCCCCGGTGCCAAAGCGCTGAAGCGTTACCAGGTGATCGCTACGATCAAAAAACAGGAACTCGCCGAATTGCCCTTTGCGCTGATTGAAGAACTCAATCAGCCTCGACCACTCATCCAACCCGGGGCGCTTGCGCACGGCGTTGTAACTCAGCTGGAAAGACCACAGCGGCGCCGGGTAGTAAGCCGTTGTCCGGCGTCGACCGCTGGCAGCTTTCTGCACACCGGTACTCCACTCAGGTGCCTTTTTTGAAAGCAAGGTTTGCCCGGGCAGGCGCGGCAGAACGCCTTCAACCGCCGCGCCCATATCGGGGTAACTGGCGATCCAGCGCGCCGGCCAAAAAGGTCCTAACGACATCTCGCCCCCTAAGTTTTGATGGCGCCGTTGCGCCGCATTTTTTGCATTTCCTCGGCCAGCACCCGGGCACCCCGACGAATATCAGCAGGTGACATCCGCCCGCTGCTGTCGTGGTAGTGATAGCTGTTACCGGCCCCTCCCAACTGCCCCTCTCCACTGGCTGCCTGGCGGATGACATTGGCGTATTGCTTAGGCAGCACCATTTCCTGCTCGTGGAGTTGCGTCATGGGGTTGGTACCGGCAGGGATGTCATAGCCGCCCTCGGCCGAGGCGACGTTTTTCACCAGGCCGAATACGAATGCGCCTGCAGCAACTGCAGCCGCCGCGCCGAGGATCGGACCAATGATTGGAATGGCGGACATGGCTGCAAAAGCACCGGCCATGGCCTGCCAGGCACTGGCAATGATGTTTTTGATCGTGGCTGCACCCCAGATCGCTACGGACATGGCCGCACCACCTGCCTCTGCTGCCGTTCGAACGCCAACACCCACTACAGTCGCACCGGTTTTAGCCGTTTCGCCGAACATCCAGGCCATCAACGGCTTGGTGACCATGTTCTCAACGAACGCGGTTCCGATGCTGGTGAAGATCCCGCGCAGCAGGCCCTGGGTGCTCATGGTGCCGCTGATGATCCCGGTAAGCCCGCTCGACCAGCTGGTACGCAGGCTGTCGACCATGCCCGTCCAGTTGCTTTGCGATTCGAAGGTTTGCTGCCTGCCAATCACAGCCATGCTGTTGCGGTGGGTTTGCTCCAGCGCCAGGATCTGCTGCTGGACCTGCTGCAGGGCGACCGGGTTACGGTCAGGATCCTGCTCCAGCAGCGCTTTACGTTCGGCCAATGCCTGAGCTTCGATCGCATACCGTTGCTTTTCGAACTCGGCCTGGGCCTGCAGTAGCTGGCCTTGGGTGATCAGGTTGGCCTGCAGATCCAGCTGGGCCATCTGTTCGGCATGGGCAACATCGGTAAGCCGCGCCTGCTGATCGGCTGCCAGCTGCTGCTGTTTCATGTTGGTGATTTGCTGCTGCTTTTCGCGCTCTACAGCAACCACTTCAGCCGCAGCCTTGCGGTATTCCTGGCTGTCCTGGCCATAGAGTTGCCGGCTGCGCTCCAAGGTCTGCTGAGCGATCTGCAGGCGCGCGTCCATGTTGTTGCGGTATTGCTGTGCCTGGGCCTGTAGATCGGCAAAGGCTTGGCCTTCGTCCTGCCGGCGCAACGCATTCAATGACGCCAGGTAATTGCGCTGAACGCTCAAGCGTTCGGCCGCGCTCAAATCCGTGCGCTTGAGAATGCCCTGCCAGTACTGCATTTCCTGCTGCTGAGAAAACTGCAGGAAGGTACCCTGCTCGGCCTGCTGCTGGGCGTGAGCGACCTTTTGCGCGTCCAATGCCTCTGCCCACTGGCTGACACGCGAGGCGGTCTTAGCTGGAGGGGTTACCGGGTCTTCGGTCTTTTTTGGTGGAGTAGTGGATTCAACCACTTTTTTCCGATGTTCGACGGCTGCCGCGTAAGCCTGCTCCAGCTTGGTCAGTTGGGCGATCTCAATGCCATAAGCCGTAGGACTGACTCTGCCCTGCTGTGGCGCCTTGGTCAGGGCTGTATTGCCGGTCGCGGCCATCTCGGCCACTTTGCGCCGCTGCTCTTCGATGCGAGCGGAACGGGAGCGCATACCCGCGTCGACTTCTTCCAGCTTGTTGGACACCAACTGCATGTTTTCCAGCAGCAGGCGTTCCTCGGCCAGTGTTGCTTCAAGCGGTGCCTTACTGCCTCCAGCACGCGGACCTGCCGTAAAGTTCGCCAGCATTTGTTCGTAGCGGGCGACATTGGCAGCGACCTCATCAACGGTCACCCCAACCCCCGTCATGCTTTTCAGCAGGTTGTTAAACCAACTGGCAGTCTCCGACAGCCGCTTGTTCAGGCTGATGAAGACAGGCTCAAGAATGGTGCCGATGGTGACCTGCAGCTGGTTGCTTTTGGAGTCGAGCTCGGCCTGGCTACCGGTCAACCCATCGGCCGCTTTGGCGGCGTTGCCGACCTGGGCCTCTGTTTCTTTCATGATGCCGTTGTATTCGGCCGTGATCTTTTGCGAGTCCGACAACTTGTCACGACTGGTGCCGATGCTCTTGGCGTACTCGTCCCACATTTTGGCGACGTTTTTCGTAACACCGGCGTTATCCACCAGCACCGAGTTTTCGTTTTTCAAGCCCTCGGTGGCCGACACCACAGCTTCCGACATGCTGAGATTGGCTTGCCGGTTGAACGCTGCAGCGTCTTTCAGGCGGTTGATTACCGCCACTGCCTGGTCGACGTTGTAACCACGACTGAGCAGGTTTTGCAGGGCTTTGGCCGCGTCACCGACGCTGAGCAAGCCGTCAGAGGCGAGCTTGTTGGCCTCATCCATGGCCCGACCAATGCCGACGCCGGCATGATTGGCCACCGCTTCCAGGCCACGGTAAGCAGCTTCCTGTTGGATCGCCGCGTCCTTGCTATCGCTAACGATCTGGCCAAGCTTGAAAGCACCCAGACCGAACACTCCCGCAATGCCAGCCGCCACACCACCGAGGCCCGAACGCATGATGGTGCTGACGCCAGAAAAAGCTTCATTCACTGCGGGACCAAAACGAGAAAGCCGGGTCTGACTGCCGACCATCTCGGTGTTAATTGCCCTCAATTCGCGGCTGAACGTCGTCCGAGCGTCACGCATGTTGCGCTCAATGCTTTCAACTGCACGGTCGAAACCCTGTGTGCCGGCGGTAAACTGGTACGCAATGTTTTTTTCCATAACATCGTCTCAATTTGAAAATGTGGACAAATACCTCAAGGCAGAACAACAACTTAAAATAGCGGACCAACTTTTAGTCATCGTTATAATTTGTCGAACATCTTATAAAATATTTATAAAAATGATCAAAAAGTCAGGTTCGCAAAATTTTTACTGCCCCCCCCTTTGCAAATTCGATACTTGTCTGCTAGACCATTTATAAAAAAGCAAGCGACCACGTAAACCTGCCAATAGAAACACTGTTAGGCCACTAACTGACTCATTTCTGAAACAGGGGAATCAACATGAGCTTAAAAAAAGCAATCGTAACTGTAGCGATCACTTCATCACTGCTCGGGTGTGTCTCAGATGACACAGGTCCCGGGAAGAATTTCGGCTGGAAAACTCTAAGCCCTCCTGTCGAAAAAGCGTTAGGACGTTACGTGGAGCGCGACTCAGGAAACGTATACCTGGGTGGAATTGGCTACACGATTAGTGATGACACAGTCTTTACGTCGCCCTCTTATAATGATGTGAAGTCGGAAGATTACTCAAACTACAAACTCGGGGCAGAGGCGTCATTCAAAGGCGTCTTGGCAAAAGCCGGGATTGAACATTCGGCAAATGATAGTTCAAGCGCCTCAGGATGGTCTGTCACTCAAATAAAAGACTTTAGTCGTGGCGCCCCGATCGACAAGGAGTTTGTTTACAAATGCATCATGGTATCCGATTATACCTTTGAAGCAAAAAGCAAAACATCAGCCAACTTAGATCTAGATGCAAGTACATTAGCAAAAACTTTCGGAGTCTCCGTTGCAAAAATAAACTTGAGCACATCTCCAGAATCGCCAGATTCACTAAAAATCATCGTTAAAAACCCTAATCTATGCCTGTCATATGTTTCCGCGAAGTTGAGCACTCCTTGGCTTGGAGGTAAGGGAAAGGTTAACACAGTTACGAAGAACGACGAAAACAACGTAAACAAAAGCAATTTCAACCTAAAACTAAATGAATCTAGCGAACCTAGAAGTGCCGATCTTGGAAATTCTGCAAAGGAGAGAAAACCTCTTTACCGTCTTACAGTGAGAGGCACCCAAGACGCGCCAGTTCTCAGCATCTGGAGGGAAGATCGGGAAAACATTGATGCACCACCAGTGTATTTCCCACTCAAAGAAAAAGCACCAGGCCAATGGTTTGGGCAATATGGCATAGAACAGTATTATTACAGCGATATGAAATACGCTCTAATCAGAATCGAAATCGACGCAAAAATACTTCCAGATAAATCTATACAAGTAAAGTCAGCAGAAATCTACTCGCAAAAATTGAACCTTTCTTTGAGGTAACCTATAGGAAGCTCAATCCTCTCATAGCTCAGAGAACACTACATCTGAGCTATGAGTTCACCTCACTAAAGTAAAAGCATCCAAGGCATGTCGTAAATGCTCAGGTAAATCGTCCCGCAAATCAGCGGCAATCTCGGATAAGTTACTTTCTAGTGCAGTAGCATCACTTATAGAAGGAGCAGCTTTATAGCCTAAATAGCCAGCGACTAGTACATGAACGGGCGGATGGTTTCGCCAGTAGTTAGTCATATGCCCCACCATGACCAGGTCCCAGTCACGCCGCAACGTAACCGGGCTTTGACCTGTACTTGCGATCAGGTGAGCGTAGAGTTGGCCCCAGTCGAAGGGGCCAGCGCTTCCCCCGGTTCCGGTTCCGTAACTTCCAAGCCCGAGGCACTCATAACAGCATCCAGCGCGTCACGCATGTTGCGAAGATCCAGAAGGGCTGCCACCTCTGCCCGCTCGATGTCGGGGTAGTTACGCCGCAATGCCGCGTGCGTGGCATCGATCACCGTCGCGATACTGTCCCGGTCCATGTTGCCGGCCATCACCGCGTTGATCCGCTCCAGCAGTTGCTCCAGATCCCCCAGCGCCAGGGGTGGGATGACAAGCGTTTTCCCTGGAAACGGGAACGAAACGCCAGGAACATTCACGACCGTCATTCGTTGGCACTCCAGTAGCACACCTCGCCGAACTCATCCGCATAACCGGTGAATTCAAAGTCCGGGATGGTGTAGTCGTCCTGTTTGGTGGCGATCCCGAGCTTGTTGCTGACAAAGTTCGGCACACGCACATACACAGTCTTGCCCTTGTATTTCAGGACCAGCTCGCCCTGGAATACAGGCATGTCCCCCATGGGCAGGTTTTTCACCGACAGGCTTTTCCCCGTCGTAACCGTGTAGCGGTAATCAATGAACACCGACTTAGCCACGTCTGCAGCGGCAAATGCATATTCCCCCGTGGCGGCATCAAAGGTGTACTGCCCAACTGCAGGCGCGCTCAGTACCCGTACGCAAGGGATCGCGCCGGCGCCGCGTACACCAAGATCGCCCGAGAGCGTCCCGCCCGCCGGAGGCTCCACGGTAATGGTGGCCCCTGCAGGCACCGCTGTGGGCTCCGTGGAGTGATGAACCAACACCTGGCCGGTGGTCAGGGTCTGCCCGAACACCAGTTGATTCCACTGCAGCAGGCTGATCTGGGCGGACTTTGCTTTGCCCGTCAGCTTGCCCTGGCCCCGCGCCGCGTCGACCGCAAACTGCTCGCTGCCGAACAGTTCCTTGGAATCAAACGACAGATCCACCGAGGCTTCTTGCATGATGCCCAGCAGGATGGGGGTCGGCGCGGAAATGGCATTGCCATAGGCGTCCATCAGCGGAGTGGCGTAAAACAACCCGCTGCCGAATGCGATTTGCATAATGTGTTCCTCAGTAAAAGGTAGGTCCGGCCGTCAGGTCGCCGGTGTTGCACAGGTAGGTAAAGCGGTAGCGCACCATGCAGTTGCCGGCGGTGTTGTCGCCCTCGTCTTCGATCCAGTCGATGTAGAAGCGCTGCACCCGATCCGCCTCTTCAAAGGCGTCCTCTGCCATCAGGACCGCATGCACGGCAACCTTGACCAAGTCGGCGACCTGATCCCAGGCAGCACCTGTGACCGTGTCCTCCCGGGCGATGATTTCCACCGTCAGCTCGAACTGGTTACGATCCACTGCAGCGCTTTCGCGCTCACACGTTTCAAGGTCAGGGCGCAGCACGATCGCGGGCGTCATGTCCCGCTTGATCGCCTCAGTACGACTGCGGTACACCCGGTCTGCCGCCAAGGTACCGGCGGCCAAAATCAGCGCCTGCGCCTTTGCGACGATGCGTTCTTGAATCGAGGGCATGAGGGTTAAACCTTGGTGAGGGAGGCCAGGCTAAAGGCGCCGTCATCGATCATCCGGCGGTCACGGACGCGAAAATTCACACCGGCGACGGTGATCAGTTTGGGGTTATCGATGCCCAGGCGCTCGGCCTCGGCGGTGATGATCAGGATCTCGTAGCCGGTGGACTGGCTGTTGGTGCCACCCATACCGTGGATCTCGTCCGGCATATCCCGCGCGGCCAGAAACGGCTGACCATCAACCATCCCGCCGACGTCGAAGTCCTCAAGGAAGCCCCTGAGATCTTCGTCAAGCATCAGGGCTCACCTTGGCGGGCTTGCGTCCGCCCTCACCCGCAGCGGGAGGTGCCGGTGCTGGCTCGACCACCAACACTTCCAACTGGTGGCGAAAGCGCTGGGCCACGTCATCAGGCAACTCGATCACGCCCCCCGCACCGGTCAGTTTGTCATCTGGCCCGCGAAAGGAGCCGGATAACACCGTGTAGGATTTATTCGGCATTACGCTCTCCTGCGACCCTCTCCAGTTTCGTCAACCGCTGCCCCAACGCCTTGTCCGGCTCGCCGGGGATCACAATCACCTCCCCGGCTTTGAACTGAACGGGCGACACAATGGTGTAGCGACCCTTCTTGTTTTCGACCGGCTCCAGGTTATGCGCACGCGCACTGGCCTGGGCCGCATTCAGGATCAGTTCCCCCCCATAAAGGGTAATCGTCTGTTCCACGCGGTATTTCGGCATATCAATGCCCTCAGTGAGGTGTGAGGCCGAAAGGCTTACGCCACCAGTTGGTTAAGAACGGCGTACTGCCAGCGCCCAAAACCCACGTTGCGCCAGGTGTCGACGCCGTATTGATGGGCATCGTTGTCGAATTCGTACTCCGAGCCCTCGGCCTTGGCTTTCATGGCCACGTCGGTTTCCTGCTGGCGAATGAACGCTTTCAAACGACCGTCCGTGCGGAAGGTCACGAATTTGTCCTGCCAGGCGTTGAGGCGCACGTTACCCACCACGCGGACAACCACGTTGTCCGGCATGACGATCTCGCTGATGTTGGTACCGCGCGGCACGCTGAGCGCTGTCTGCGCAACGCTCAGCAGGTTGAATGGCACCATCACCAGAAACTCGCGTGCCAGTTCGTTGATGGGTTCGCCCTGGTCATCCTTGAAGCTGGTCAACTGGGTGACTGATCGAGCAACCGCCTGCTGAAACTCCTCAACGCTCGGCCGGCTGGGCGTCCCGTGAAGTGTTGCTGGCAGTTCGGAGATGTCGGTGGTGATCTTGTTGGACTGCACGCCGCTCTGGCCTTCTTCGTGGTCGGTATCGAAGAAGTACTGGCCGTCATAGCAGGTCTGGCTTTCGCCGTTGAGCAGCAGCACCGACAGCAGTCGCGCCCAGTGCGCGTTGGTGCGGTCGGCCAACTCGCCCAGGCGGATGCGCAACTGTCCGGTTTTATCGCGGCGCAGCTCGGTGACCAGCACTTCGAGGGTGGCCTCAAAATGCAGGTTTTCGATTTCGAGATCAGCGCTGATAAAGCCCTTAGCGTGGCGACCACCAATCCACTCACGCAAGGTCGGTACCATGCCGATCCATGGATAGGTTTCTTTGGCCTGGTCGGAGTCGAACAGATTGGACACGGCGTCGATCCAGTTCGACCCCACATTCTGCTCGAGCAATTCGTAAAACATGCCGATGATGGCACGGCTGGAAAGTACTTCAGCACCCATGGGTGATTCTCCTGAAGAAGGATAAGGTCAGAGAAAAGTTTGAAAAACGGGTTGAGTGATGCGTCAGGCCGCTGCAGGGATGGCCTGGGCGGTGAACTTGACGATGCCGACGCCAGTGCGCACAAACCGGTGAACATGCCCGATCAGGCTGTTACCGGCGGCGTTGAGCAGAAACGTGCCGCTGTCGCTGGCATACACCGGCTTACCGATGTCGGTGATCGCCAGCGCGGTGACGGGCAGTTCAACTTTGCCGGCTTCGCGAAGACGCACGCGCGCTGCGGCAGCGGCGCCGATTCGATTATCAACGCCGCGATCGGCGAAGCCCACGAACAGATCCCCTGCCGCCAGAGGACGTGCGAGTCCATTAGCCGCAACAATGCCAACCGCCGAACCTTCGAAAATCTGCACGCCGGCCGCAACCGACAAATCGTTGATGTCCCCGATCTCATAAGCGCGGGGGGTATCGAGAGTGAGAGGCATAGGATTCTCCAGAGCCATGGGTGGGAAGGAATTACCCGGTGTTTACTTTTTCAAGACCTTGACCAGGCCCCGCTCGGTGGCCTTGCGGTAGCCGTGATAGGCCTCGAAGGTGCCAAACTCGGCGCGCAGCTCCTTGTCGCCGTCCCAGGTAGCCTTGGCGCGTTCCTCCAGCGGCGCCTCGGGATCCTCCTTCACCGCCTCAGGGACTGCCGGTGGCGTCAGCACGTTGGGCACTGGCGCAGGCGCCTGGGTGCGAATGTCGACCAGAGCACCGGCGCGTTTGGTTTTTTCGGCGCCGATAACCTGCGCCGCCGCTTCGGCACCGCTGGTTTTGCCGTCGAACTTGAGCGAGGCGATCAACTCTTCGTGCCCGGGCAGCGCGGCGGCTTCCACCGCCTGGATGCGTTCGCACTCGGCGCGGGCGCCGGCAGCTGCACCAGCGGCATGCGCGTCATGTTCCAGGCTGGCCAGCAGCTCGGCATGATTCGCGGCCAGGTATTCGCGGTTGATAACGGGTTTGTCTGCAGTCGGCGCGGGGGCGTTACTGTTGGTGGTGGTGGACATAGGTTTTTCTCCAGAAGAACTGCTGTTGAACTCGGCGATGAGTTGTTCAAGGGTGGATTCACGGTCAGCCATGCCCAATGCCACGGCATCGGAGCCAATCCGCATATCGCCCTGGCCGAAGTCGGCCAAAACGGTTTCAACACTGAGGGCACGGTAATTGGCGACGTCCTCGACAAAGATGTCAGTCAGCCGGTCGACATGGGCCTGAGCGACAGCACGTCCTGATTCAGTGCTGAAGTCAGGGCGTTTTTTCGGGCTCTGGCTGCTGACGATCTCAAAACTGCCGTCGTCGTCGCTTTTACGCACCGTCAGCACCGTGCCGATGGAGCCCACGGCGCCGGTGCGGCTCATGACGATTTCATGGGCTGCTGCAGCTATCCAGTAGCCAGCGCTAGCCGCGTTACCGGACACATACGCAACCACCCGTTTGGGCGAGGCGCGGATCATCTGGCCGAATTCAGCGATGCCACTGGCAATACCACCGGGGGTATCCATCACCAGGATGATGGTGTCGGTGCGCGGATCGTCGACGGCGGTGGTGAACTCCTTCGCCAGCACATCCAGCGACGTCGCACCGGACAGCGCCGTAAACAAGTTGGCGTAGCGGAACACCGGGCCGGTGACGGGCAGCAATGCCACATTGCCGCGTTGGGTCACTGCGCGGCTGTTCTGCAGGGGTTTACCCTGCCTGGCCTCCAAGGCTTCCGGGCCTTCATGTTCCCGGCGGGCGATGGCGGTGATGGTCTGCAGCATGTCCGGGGTGATGGCCCAGGGCTCGCGTGATACCAGGTCGAACGCCGTCACCCGGTGCACGGGAGGTGCATCGGTTGGGTTGTCGCTCATAGTTAGGTCCGTTCAGGAAGATCAGGATTGGCCGCAGGCTCATCCTCGGGGCGAGCCGTTGGTGACACGGATAGGCCGTCATCACGCCTACGCTTCACTTCAAGCGCACGCTGTTCGTGGTTCTCTTCCCAATCGCTGCCGTCGTAAAGCATGGATTCCTTGGCGAGCGTGCTTACGCCAATATCGATGCGCTTTTCGGCGGCATTGATGTCTTTGAGCGGATCAACGGTGCCAGGACCATCACCCACCCATAGCGACCCGCTGTACGCATAGCGCAGCAACGGGTGGTCGAAAAACCCGGGAGCCTCAATGTCTCCCTGCGCCACGGCCTCTTCAAGCCAATGCTCGTACACGGGCTGGCAGAAATGTTGGCCCAGGAAATCACGGCAACCGCGAACGAACTGCCAAGCCTCCATCACCGCAGCACGCGCGGCGGTGTAACTGGCGGTAAAGTGCTTGATCAGCACCTCATACGGCAGCTCCAGGGCCATGCCGATCTGCCGGAGCATGGCGAGCACGAACGGATCGAAAGCCATGTTCGGTCGACCGGGTGATGCGGTATCGATCGACGCACCGTCGTCCAGCTCGGCGACAATGCCGCCACTGAGTGAGCCGTCCCAACCGCCCTGGTCCCGGCCGGCGGGTTTATCGCCACCCACCGGGGTGTTGCCGGTAACGGCCGATGCCAGAGGGCTGAGATTGCCGCCCTGCCCGGGCTTGATGAACACGGCGAAGAACGCAGACACCACCGCCGCTTCCAGCTCGGCATCGGTGTAGCGATCCAACTGTTTGAGCTTCTCGATCACCGGCGCCAGGTACGGCACACCGCGTGGCTGGCCCACCCGACGCCGCCGGTACACATGCAGCAGCACCCGACCGCCACGCTCGTTGAAGAACGGGCGGTCATCCCAGACGCGCTCTTTAACGCCCAGCGCCCCCGGGTGGCTGCGCAAAATGTGAGCCTTGATCGGTGCACCATCGGCGTCACGCTCGATGCCGGCCGTGAGGGCTTCCGTGTCGGCCTTGTTGCTAGGGTTACAAACCCGGTCGGCCTCAATCAGCTGGATGCACGCCGAGTAATGCTGGCCGGGTTGTTCTTTGTGCGTGAGCAACGTGAAGACGTCACCGCTGCTCAGCACAGACCGCCAGGTCAGATCCTGCAGGCCGTAGAAATTCTGCTCGCGGGTGATGTCACAGCAGGTGGTTTCCGCCCAGGATTTGAACAGCGATTCCGTTTTGCGCTGCCACTCCCTGGCATGGTCTTCGTCCCAGCCCAAAATCGAGCGATTGACCACGGACTTGAGCGCCAGGCCGGTGCCGACCGTCTTCGTCGTCACCGTATTGATCGCACCGCCGCCGATGGGGTTGTTGCGTTCTAGGTCTCGGCAGCGTTCGCGAAGCGTGGGCAAGTCGGGCAGCAGATCTGCCGCCGCACTGCCTGCCGTCGGGGTCCAAGCGCTCAGCGAACGCTTGGCCTTCGACGCGCCGCTGTAACCGCCCAAGGCAGTCATGGTCAACCGGGCGTGCATGCGCTTGGCGCCGCGCTCGGGGCTGAGCCAGGTGATGGCCTTATCCAGCAGCGTCGGCTCTGGCACTTTCGGTGCGCGGCTCATCGCGGCGTAATCCCACGCAGCACGATCCCCCGGGGACGGCCACTTTCCAGGCGATCAACTTGCTGTTGCCAGTAGTCGATCGTCTTGGTGATTTCGGCAAGGTCGGCGTATTCCAATTGCCGGGTGCCGATGCGGTAGCTCTGCTTTTGGCTGACCTTCATGCTCGCATCGAGCCAGGCTTGCAGCTGGCCCTGCGCTTGTTCCAGGGTGATAGCCATGAATTAATTCCTGCGTTGGGAGAGCACGCGCATTGCACTACGGCGCCCAGAAACAACTCTCCCGCCAGAGGGCGGGAGATTGGGTGGTTCGACGGGTGGTGTCGGTTCCGGACCGGTCCCGTCCGTTTCGGGATCGGGTTCTGCCTCGGATTGATCCGGCTCGGGTGGGTCAAACAACGCACCCTGACGGATCTGTGCATCGAGCCCAGCCCAGTCTTGCTCCCGCATTAAATGCGTTTTCAGAGAGCGGGCCGCGTGCAACGCGTACGTCTCGCAGTCGGTACCTTCGTTGGGTTGGCCGGCCTTTTTCTGCCAGACCTTGCGGTAGTGGTGTCGCCGGCTGGGCGCCTTCACTTCGGCGGTGATCTGCCGGAAATAATCCGGTCGCACCGTTTTGTAAAAGTGCATCCGACCTGGGCCATCACCGGTCAACGGCAGACGGCCCTCAATCCACAGATCCTTGGCCCGCGACGTGCCGACAATGTAAGGGCGTAGGCCGTACTTCGAAGCCTTTTGCTCTTTGTCCGTATCGACACCCTGCCGAGGGGCGCTGAAGATCTCCCGACGCTCATCGTCGCGTGTGTTGCCGCGCTCGCTCGCGCCCTTGATCGCCATCACGCCGTTGCGCTGATGTTTACGGCAAAACGCATACGCCGCGTCCTGGGTGATGGTGCCGTCCGAGGTATCCAGCGAAGTAGCCAGCACTCTCAGCTTGGCGCCGCAGGCGTGTGAAATCGGCGCAAACAGCAACTTTTCCAGATCAAGCCAGACGCCCTGGTCGGGCAGTACCACCTCGCCGTAAATCTCGCCCCAGTAGATCAGCCAGGATTCCTCGCCTCGGCCCCAGGCCCGCATCACCACCGCCAGGCGATCGTGCTGCACGTCGACGCCGGCGGTGATCACCAGGCCCCCCATGGGCACAAACATCTCCGGGTAGTCCTCTGCCCGCTCAGCCAGTTTATCGGCCTCAGGCAGGTCGGATTTGTACTCGTAGGCACGGCCCTGTTTCTGGTTGACGAACTTGATCAGCAACGACAGGTTGCCAATCGACGCCTGGTGTTCGGCGTTGAGTTTCTCCCGCACGATGTCGGCCAGGCTGGTACCGGGCAGACACGCATACAATTCGTTCAGCTCAATGAAACCGGCACGACCAGCAAAGGGTTTAGTCGGTACCCAGCCGCAATAGGGGTCGCCGGCGGCGATGGCGTTGTACACCGTATTGCGAATGTTCTCTTTGCGCTGGTAGTCGTCCCAGCAACTGCCACAGTGCGGGCAGGCGTAATAGGCTGTATCCGGAAGCGCTCGACCGTAGATTTCATGGGGCTGATCAAGTATTTGAGCAAGCTTTACGGCCCCTTTCCCCAGGCGCTTTAAATCCTTGACCAGATCGGCATTATCTCTAAGCCAATCATCATCACGTTTATCTAATGCGTCGAAATGGGACTGTTCGTCCTGCTCAAACCATTTGATGTGCTCGAAATCCAAGACGTGAGATTTGCCACAATCCTGGCAAATAACCGGCAGCACCCGGCAGTCAGTCTGGGCCAGACGCGCCTCGGTCTTGCTCGCGCCCTTGATCGCCGGCGTACCGCCCACCAGCATCTTGGAGCCGGGGTAGCGTTTGCCGCGCTCCTCCAGCAGGGCGATCGCATCACCCTGCCCCTTTACGTCATCGCTGGTATCGTCCGGTTCTTCCACCACCGATAAGCCCACCGACGAAGTGGACTTAACGTTGCCGGGTGAGTTCGACGCTACCAGTTTGAGGAACCCGCCCGGGAAGGTCTTATGGTCCCAACGGTTCCCCGAGGTGCGGCTCACATCGACCGGCATCAATTTGGCCACCTCAGTGTTCGCCGTCACGCCGAACTTGAGCTTTTCATCGTGGAAGTTTTTGCCGTCTTTTTCCTTGGCAAACAGGATCATGATCGGGCGCGGCAGGTGATGGATGAACTTGAACAGGTAGCCGATCAAGAACCACGTCCAGCCGATCTGCGCCGCCTTCATCAGGTCGACCTCGCTCACCCGGGGATCATCCAGGGCAGCGGCAACGCCGAGGAAGTAAGGCGTGTAGTGGAAATCGTACAGGCCGTGCAGCACGCCGCTTTCAGCGGGCAGGTAAAACTCGGTGCTCAGGTAGTGCGCGGTCGGGATGTCACGCGGCGGGTTGAATTCCCCCGCCGCTGCCAACAAGCTTCGCGCCAAGTTTTCGCGCGTAGCCTGCAATTCGCTCGGTTGTAGGTCCAGCAATTTTGGCCACCACTGATCGATCAACCGTGACTTTTTGCACGCTCTCGATTTCCTGAATGATGCGTTCAAGGCCGCCCAGGTATTCCCGGTTTGCGAAACTGGCCCAGTCGATAAGCACCCGATCAGCCTCGCCAGCCGGAATCAATGAACGCAGTTTTTCGTGATACAGCAGGCGACCGTTAGCGGCCTTGACTCGGCCTTCATCGATCCGCACAGCGTTAAGTTCTTCCAACTGGCTGCCTCCGCGCCCAGCGGCTTTTGCGCGCAAGTCGCGGATGTAAGCAATCCGGATTTCATCTAGGCAGGCTGTCTGCCAATCGCTTATGCCGATTCCCTTCAGCACGTCGCGGGCGTTTCGCTCGCTCATGTCCAGGTGATCAGCAATTTCACGCTGTGTAGACATGCTCATCTCCAAGGTCAGGACTAGGAAGCGGAACCCCCTATGTCGGGTTGAATCTGCAAAAAAGTCGGGGTTCGAATTACCCCGATGGCCCCGCTGCCTGGAAGGACCCATTGATTTTGGGTCGCAAGTCGACCTGTCAAGCCAAAACCCCGACAAATCATTGAAAAATCGCCATTTTTTGAGGAGAAATGCACGAAGCCGACAAGAGGTCAGCCTCGCTCCATCTCCCGTGCCAGGGCGCGCCGGAACAGCGGCTCGAACTCGGCCTCGGCGACGCGATTGGCTACCCCGTAGAAGTCAAAGCGCCGCCGATACGTCGGGCGCTTGACGAAGATCAGGATGGGCCGTGCCCCGTTGCCGATCCGCTGCCAGATACCCAAAGGGCCGGTGCCGTTGCCAGGTCGACCCACGAAATAGTCCGGTGCGTTGCGGTTACGGCGCCGGCTGCGCTGAGTGCGGTTGGCCATGAAGCCCGACACCCGCTCAGCTGCTCCGAGTGCGGACAATATCTGCACGATCTGGCCGCGACTGATGTTGCCGTTGCCATCCATCCTGGCACGCCGACCAGGGACGGCGTACATGTCCGCTGGCATCAAACCGTAGTGGATCAGCGCTTTCTCAAATCGCTTGTGTGGTCGGTTGCCACCGTCAATGTGCACCGGCAAGTACTTGGACGCGGGCACACCTGAGCTGGCTTCGTCCTTGATCCACACACGGGCAAACAGGCGGCTGGTCGTGGCACTGCGCTTGAAGACCGAGTTGAGCGTCCAGCGCGTGGGCCGATCAAACACCCGCTCCAGCTCGGCCTTCTCTGCCGCCTGTACGCGTTCAGCGGTGAAGGTCAACGCTTTGGCAGCGGCTATCGGCACCTTCGACTTGCTGAGCCCACGCATCTCCCTGACGATCTTGTCGATGTTGTCACGCATCTCAAGTCGCATCATGGTCATTGCCCCTGGATGCTTATGGTCCAGCTTCACCGTTGGCCTGTGCTTCACGCAGACCAAGGCGCTTGACCGCCCAGCGCTCATAAAGTCCGATCGCTACGTCGGCGCCTGCCATGGCGGTCAGGCATCCAAGCGCACCGGACGTCCAGATCGACATGCCCGCCGCATACAGCAGCATGATCGCCGACACTCCGCACACCACGCAGGCGCCGGACCGAAGGGCCAATCGGCGGATCAATGCCCAGCCACGCGTCCCTTCCTTGTCCGCTCTCCACATCTCGCCCGACACACCGCCCACCAGGGCCAGGACGATCACTAACCAGATCGGCATTTCTGCCAGCGCTTGCTGTTCGTTCGTCATTGGCCTACTCCGTAAACGAAAAAGCCCTGCGCTAGGCAGGGCTCAAAAACGTTGTTGTCTAGTGGATGGGTAGTTCACTGCTGCGCAAACTCAACCTCCTACTTCTGTCGAGATAGTTATATCCCGCATTGGTGACACGCTGGATACGTATATCCGGTGCTTCCCCTTCAACATTGATACAGCCCAAATCTACAAGCAGCTCAATATGGCCATCCACTACAACACCGGCCCAATGGACACACTCGGCACTGGAGAATTTGCCGCGAATATCCTTGGCCGATAAATCGAGCTTCCAGTCATCGGAGTTCTTGATGCATACCTCTAAAATCTTGATCAACAGCTTCTGATCTCGCTCCATTTTCAGCTCCAATGGGAAAAATTATCTATGCGAGATCGTACGCCTGACGAGAAATAAAAAACCCGGCTCAAATGGCCGGGTTTGCTAGGTGTGAACTGCTTCAATCTTTGGGTCGCACCTATCGAAGATGACTACTTTTTACAGGTGGATTCCGATGGCAGCAAGCAGATTTTAATGCCACAGATCAATATGGGGGCAACGTGGGTGTAACACAGGTACAACGCAGGGATAACGCATTAATTCGGCTATCGCTTTTGGTTCTGTGTCCCATACGTCCCATAGACTTTGAACTCTTTGGGACAGCTGAGAATGCCTAAATCAAAGGCGTGTCCCATAGTCCCATTGCTTTTATCCTTTTCTCGCATATAGAGAGAAAATAATAAAACGCGTGCGCGAAGCACACGCGAGTACGAACGCGCTACGCACACATGCGAGGAAAGTAGTGATTTGTATGGGGCTATGGGACAACCCGCTAACCGCGTGGCCTGCAGCTGTCCACTAGAGCTAAAAACCCTTGGGACCGAACGGGACAATGGGACAGAGCAAATCGAAGTCATGCCGCCTTTCCCAGTAAAAAACCGGCAATGCACAGGTGGGCCTCATGCAAACGTTGATAATAGGTGTCACGGCTACACCCACAGTGAAGGTACTTCTGAGAAAGGAGGCTTTCATAGTTGCAGTAGTGCTCAACCACCACTAACGCCAGCTCTGGTGACAAGTGCTTGTTAACGATCAGCTCAATATCAGCTGACTCATCCAGCAGCACCCGACTGCCTCGAGTTCCACGTATCAACTCGCCCTTGCACGCCATCAATACTGCGATTATGTTGCCGCCGGTCGAGCCTCCGTCGTTACAAGTAGAAAGTTGATGCAACTCCTGCGCCCAGATCTTGAGCATTTCATCAATTCGCTTAATCATCGAAGCAAGGCTCCTCATCCACAACTTGCAATAAGGCCGACGTGCTCCCCCACCCGTCCGGCCTTTTGTAAGCCCATGGCCGACGCCCGCTTTTCCGCAGCGCCGGCAAGCGCACACGCAGCCAACCCAACCGCTGCATAATCGCACCCACACGAATTTGATCCGGCTTGTTCCAGTGCCCGAAATCCAGCTTTAGCGCTTGGGTTAAAATCTCGGCTCCCGTGGCCGTCTCGCCAATCTGTGACTCCTCCAGCCAGGTCAGAATCGGCCCCTCCCATTCATCCACCACAAAGCGCTCTTCCTGCTCCTCCGCAAACAACGGGGCTTCCTCCCGAACAACCCACCAGATGTCACCGGCCTCGTAACAAAACATGGCCTCGGCCCACAGCTGGTCGCGGATCTGACGCAGCAGGTCTAGATCAACTTTGGTACAAGCGACCGGCCAGTAACGCCGGTTACCTGTAGCGTCCTTGAGGTACTCACTCTGGTTGGTGGTTCCCGCGAAAACACACTGGCGTGGCACGTCCACAGATCTGCGTCCGTAGCTCTCGCGATAAGTATCATTTGAGGCTGAGAAGAATTGCTTAGCCTTGGTGGACTCGGCCTTATTGAAACTATCCAACTCTCCGAGCTCTACGATCCACTTACCTCGTATGGTCTGAAAGGCGTCTTTATCACCCAACGCAAATGGCGTATCCATGAACCATTGCCCCCCAAGAATACCTAGCGCCGTCGACTTACCAGCGCCTTGGGCACCTTCGAGGATGATCACAGAGTCAGCCTTACAGCCCGGAGACATGACCCGTCCCACCGCCGAAATCAGCCAGCGCCTACCAACCTTAGAGCTGTAGTTGGTTGGCGCAACACCCATCACGTCAGTTAACCAACTGTCGAGCCGGGGCACGCGGTCCCATTCAAGCTTTCCCAAGTAATCACGTACGGGGTGAAAAGCGTGATCGTGTGCAACCACACTCACTGCTTCCATAACATGAGACATCTTGACCCTAAAGTTGTACTGCTGGGCGAGCCACTTCATTACTCGCACGTCATCAATATCTGCCCACTCGCCAACACCGCCGCCGTACGGAGCGGCACGCAACTTGATGATCTTCGAACTAAACATGCAGAAACCGATGACCCCGGCCCAGCGCTCATCATTGCCAAGGATCAGTTCCACATTTTGCATGTGCGCAATCAATGCCCCGCTCTCACTGCGAGCCAACCTGTCCTTCCAGCCGCCTGCCGCAGGCGGTTTTACGACGGCGAGTACCTGGCGGCGCACGGCCTCAAGACCTTCCGCGACATGGAGATCGTTGAAGTCGGTCCACTTGACCTCACGTTCGCCGGAAAAAATCGGCGCTACCACCTGCCCGCCGACAACTAAAGCCGCGTTGTTGGCTTTTTCCTCTCCAGGATTCCAGGGTGTGCCGTTTGGACGTTTAGTTTTCCAATCGTCATCGCGACAGATAATCAAAGGACACCCAGGAAAGCGTGCACGCATAGACTTAGCTACTGAGAGCAAATTGCCCGCGTCAAAAGCTATCGCCACTGCCTGCGAGGTTGCCATGTGCAGGCTGGCGCCAGTGGCATACCCCTCGCAGATTAACAGCGGCTCTCCCGGCTCGGGATGCCCACCGATTAAGTGAAAGGCTCCCGTCTTAGACATGCCCGCAGGCCAATACATCTTGTCGCGCCCGGTGTCTTCCTGCTTGCTAGGGAAAATAACTTGAAGCCCAACAATGTCATCCTGGACATTGCACATCGGGACCAACACCGCACCAGTACGCGGCGCATAACGAACTCTGAAACCAACAATGTGCTTTCGATCCAGGTAGGCGCTTTTACCCTTTTCAGGCATACGTTTGAACAAACCCGATGCACGATTAGCTGCACGCCGAGCCGCGTTAGCCGCAACCTCCGCAGCACGGCGCTTGGCGTCCTCTTGCCGCGCACGCATGACCTCCCGCTCTTCGGCGGACAGACGCCCCGCCTTGACCTTGATTTTCTGAGTTTCACCTGAACGCCAATCCCCAAAACTCCCAAAAATGAGTGTTTCACCCTTTTCGGTGAGGTACTCATGCGCCACATACCAACCATTCTTTTCCTTACCTTTGTCCTGGGAAGTCTTGCAGCGAGTGAGTTTGCCGAAAGTCAGTGGTTGCTCTGGCTCCAGGCCGTAATCAGCAAATTGTCCGAGAACCTCATCAAGCATTGTGCGCCCTCCTCAGCTCATCGTAATTCTGGCAACTGACGCATTGCGTGCAGCCTTCCAGGGCAATTCGTCGAGCTAATGGAATCGGGGCATCACACGTTTCGCAGTACAGGAAAGAATGGCAGACCATTTCCGCCTTCAGCGCATCTCTAGTCGCCAGTGCGCGCTCCATTCGTTCCTCGACCAGGTCGTTGGCCAGATCAGCAAGATTTGCCATCGCTCTGCCCTCGCGTTGCCTGGTTGACATAACTGGCTCGATTGAAAAGGCCCAATAGCCCGCGAATACCACGGAACACCTGCAGGTGGATCTCAGCTAATTCGCTGTCGCTGACAACGCCGTCGCCGATGCTCCTTGCCCACGTGTCAGCCAGATCCGCTACCTGTCTAAAGTAAGTAGCGAGGCCAGTAGTCAGCGTTTCTGGCATGTCGTTGGTATAGGCCTCAGCCAGTTCCTGCCAAATGGTGTCGCCGACAAGGCCATGTACCGCATCAAGGATGCGCCGGTCTTTCGTCAGTTCGAGGATCTCGCTGAACTCGTGAATGTTTACAGAATGGCTGGGGTGGGTTGGGGAAAGTTTGTGCTGGAGGGTGGTGGGATTACGGCCGGTGGTGGCGGCGATGGCTGCGGCGCCACCGGGGTAATCGCGAGCAGCGTGATAAAGCGCCAAGTCGAGGGGCAGGACTTCCCGCCGTGCTCGATCAAGGGAATTCAAAGCAATTCGGCTCATGGCATTAATCCTTGCAAGTTGCCAGTGCCGCGCAGCATGTAGTGGTGATACATTTGCCGCGTGGCTTGAAAGGGCCCAAACGCCGGTCAGATCCGCAAGATCAAAACCGGCACCGTGCCGAGGCGAACGATCCGTCGCTCACCTCTGGCGCAACAGCTGCCTGATCTGTGGTGGAGGAGGCAGCAACCCAAGGTATCCGTACCTTGGCAGCGCGGTAAAAGGAGGCGGTTTAGCATGTGGTGTGCACGCCTACTTTTATCGCGCCCCGACAGCACTGTGGTGGTGTGTGCCGGGAGGAACTGGGCGGCCTTTAGGTCGCCTTTTTTCTAAGCCACTTTAGATAAATCTAAATCTGGAGGAAAAACATCATCCAGATCACACACCACACCCATTTTATTGAGTGCGTTGGTGATCGCACGGCACTCACTTAAGCCAGGAAGGCGTGTCTCAGACTCGTAATTGCTCAGACGGCTCTGAGACCACCCCAAAGCCTCAGCCAATGCTGTTTGCTTGATCCCTTTACCGCTTCGTAGGGTGGAAATTCTGTTCATTGACCATTCCCCGCGTTGAACTGCGAGAGACATTAACAACGGTACGTTATTTTTGCAATACGTTAAGTTTTAAATCCTCTTAACGATTCGTGATATTTTTACTATATGGAAACTTTAGGTCAGCGCCTTGCGCGCTATAGAAACGAAGCTCAATACACCCAGAAAAGCTTAGCCGCCGCGTGCGACTGGCAAAATGGCCAGGGGCGAATCGCCAACTATGAAAAGGATAAACGTGAGCCCAGCCTCGCCGATTTACGCACGCTTTCAGAAGCTCTAAATAAGCCTTTGATGCACATCATCGAAGGTGAAGATGGCTCGGCCGTAGGTGTTTCTCCAAGGATCGATGAGTACGCACTGATCCCGCAGTACACCGCCCACGGGTCTGCAGGCAGCGGTCACTTAAACGACCACATAGAAGTTAAAGGCGGCTTGGTCTTCAGGCGCGACTGGCTCCAACGCATGGCCTTAAAAGAGCGCAACCTCCATGTGATCTACGCAAAAGGCCACAGCATGGAGCCGACCATATGCGACGAGGACGTGGTTCTCATCGATGACGTCCAAATAACGCCTAGAGACCGGCGTATCTATGCAATGTTAAAGCCCGACGGCGAACTGATCATTAAGCGATTAGTGCAAAGCCTGACTGGTGGCTGGATCATACGCAGTGACAACGAGGATAAGAGGCAGTATCCCGACCAACCCGCCACCGACAGCGAGATAGGTCACTTGAGGATAATCGGACGTATCGTTTGGCATGGTGGCGCCTTGTAGCATTGGTAGCCATTCCCCAGCACCTTCAAATCAGTTAGGTATCACCTACCCACCTCCTTTCAGCCGCAGGAGGTGGGCAATTGTGCTCCTCTTGTGGCCCCTTCCAAAAACTCAGCAAACCATTTGATTATGTCTCCGGGTATCTCACCCGGAATGAAGCTCGCAAAACCCTTCATATACGGCAACGCCCCACACATAGTTAAAAAGCAATGGATTCAATAGGTTGCTCTCGAAAGCGCACCACTCTTAAACATCGAGCTGACCTCAAATGCAAAAAAAATATCTCAAAAATAACAAATCGTGTTGATTGATAAAATTCAATATGTGATATTCGCTTCACTCTCCCACCACAGAGTGAGGCACCACCATGCACACCACAGCGACCGTACACGTGCACCCCGCGTGCGCGAGCAACCCAAAACTGATTGAGCAGCTGCAAGCCAGCACCGGCTGCATAGTTATCCTTCACAACAAAAAACCCAAGCTCGCCGCAAAAAGCCAGCAGCCTGCCCCCTTCGATCCTGACGATGGAGGACGTGCAGCATGAGCAGACTATCTCTCAACGCCGCCGCCTACATTCGCCTCCAGGCTCAGGTGCACCTCAGCGGCACGTTCAATCACACCCTGCACACGCTTGATGATCGCCATTCCGTACCGGCCCAGGTCGAGATCGAGCAATGCACTGCTGGCATCACGGTAATGGTGCGCATCTGCGGAACGCGCAATACCTCAGTCACCCTCGATAAGCACCGCAAAAACAACGCCACGCGCGTAGCGAGCTTTATCGAAGGTATCGCCAATGGCCGCAGCCCCTCCGGTGTGCCCGACGTAGATGAGCATGAAGCGGTCAGCGATATAGAAGCCACCCTACGTCTGGCAATCCGACGTGGGCGCGGCACTTACCATCTGATCGCTGACGAACTGGATCCCTCTGTACAGATCCAGCGCAACCCACGCGGAGGCTATATCGCCAAGCTCGAACTCGACGACGCTGGCTGCGTGCTCACTCTGCCCACCGACAACCAGCGCGCCTACGCAATCCTGGCTGAAAACCTTAATCAATTCCTGCAGGGCTACCGCAATAGCCTCGCAGCCGCCGCGTGAGGTGCCGCCATGAGCTTATCCCTCAAACGCGTAGCCGAACGCCTTGGTTTGGGTCACCGCGAGCTGATGAAACGCATGCGCGACAAAGGCTTGCTGGATCAACACAACCTGCCAACCAACCCTGCCGCTACCAAAGACTTTTTGGTCACCCGTGAGAGTCGCTGGTTTCACGAGAAGTATGGCATGCAATACAAGCGCACCACGCGCGTGACGGACATTGGCATTTCCTGGCTGGCCAGGCAGATCGGTATTGAACGCCCAGCCCCACCCGCCGTGCCTGACCCGCGAGAAGTCGCGTAATGAGGCAGCCTGAAGCATGGCCGCGCGAGTACGCCCGCCAGATCGTTGCCATGCGCACACGCGAGGAGCGCAATGCCGCGCTTCTCGAAGTGCCAGAGCACCTACGCGAGCTGACGAAAAAACACTGCCTTATTGCCTGGAATCATCCTAAGAGGAAGAGAAGCCATGGACCACAAACTGATTGATCAAGCGCTGAACCAGTTGCTTTCTACAAAGGCCGTCGAGCGAACTCCAGAGCAGATCCAAGGTTTCGCTCATTTGGTTTGCAGTGCTGCCGGGGTAACGGCTGATGCGCCCACATCAACGCTGTCCAGCCTGCCAGAACTGCATGCAGCTGTACTGCTACTCGCAAACCAATTGGATGTTATCTCCCTAAATCCAAATAGCTCCGTTACCACGGAGTTCCGTCTTTGTAATCGCGCAATACCAAGAGTTGCTGCCTTTATCCACAACCCTCATGGGTTTGACAACGGCAAGACCATCCTTTCGGGGTACGGCAACTCCCCAGCGGAAGTGCTGCGCTCCCTCCGAGACAACGCCTATGACCTTTGCAAGCTGGGGGCCGACGCCTATGACCTTTCCAGCCTGGAGGCCAAATGATTCCCAACGTCGGCCAGCAACCAATCCGGCTGTTGCCCGCACCAGATCCGTCCACCATCGAGATGCTGCACCACATCTTCGGCGATGTGCTTATCCCCCTGGAAAAGGTCCACGCGCACTACTTCAAAAACATCAACGAGAAGACGTTCACCGAGGCAATCAACAGCGGACGGATTCAGTTGCCGGTGACCACCTTGGACCTCAGCGGTAAAGCGCTGCGTTATGCACACATCAGGCACGTCGCGGCGCTGATCGATATTCGTGCTTACCAGGCGGACCAGGCCATGCCGAGACCTCATAGCGATTCGGAGGAAAACTGACATGTCACTTCAAGACTTTTGCCGGCACTGCCGGGCACAGTTATCGGCGGACGGAACACCCGACCGACTTTGCGGGCACTGCAGCTATCTCGCCGCCGACTACCGCCTATACGACGATCTGCGCGAGGAAGGCTACATGCCGTACCAAGCCAAGCTGATGTGTGGCCTGGCCGATCCACCAGATCCTGATCACGAATAAACCCGTTTCAACACTGCTGCCACCACCAGCTTAAGTGACACCACAGGAGCACACCACATGACATTCTTTGAAGTTTTCGCACTGGTCACCTTCGTAATCGCACTCGCCATTTTGTATTGGGTCGGGTATCGGGGCGGATTGAAGGATGGCTGGGCTGACGGTTATGACGATGGCCACACTAATGGCTACATTGAGGGCATTGAGGAGGGCGAGTCGTCGAGTGCTACCGCTCTCGAAAAGGCCACGCGCCGATGCGAACGCCTGGAACTGATTTTGATCAGGGAACCCCAGGACCGACAGATCCTTCTGGCCATCGCGGGAAAACTCAAACTCGCCGCCGACTTCTTTCAAGCGATCAAATCGGAAGGCCACGCAACTCAAGCACTCATTCTGCGCGACCACGCTTTGAGCATGGCCGCCGAGTTGGATTCCTTCTATCAGGAGGATGCAGCATGAGTCGCGCTATCCCAATGTTGCGTCTGACGCCCCAGGCCGCTGGAACACTGCAACAGCAGTACACCAAGGCTATGAAGGAACTGAACGCAATGAGTCGCCATAACAAAGAGTTCGACCGGCAACTGAAAGCGCTGATCGGTTACGACGCTCTCCGCGAATTGCATAAGGCAGCTGACAACGCCCTGCTGCTGGCTGATCTCGTGAAGGAGGCCGCATGAACTGGATCCTCACCCACACCGGCAAGCATTTTGACCTGTTCGAACCTGACGCCGACATGATCGACCCACGGGATATTTCCCACTCACTGGCACACCTCTGCCGCTTCAACGGTCACACCCGCGAGTTCTACAGCGTGGCGCAACACAGCTGCATCGTCGCCGAGCTGGTGCCGGAAGAACACAAGCTCGCGGCCTTACTCCACGACGCGCCAGAGGCGTACCTGGGCGACATGACCAAGCCACTTAAACAGTGGGTACATGCATACCAGGACTTTGAAGACTGGGTATGGCAACGCGTGTGCCAGCGCTTCGACATTGCTGCAGAACTTCCTGCATGCGTTCACCAGGCCGACTTGATTGCGCTGGCCACCGAACGCCGCGACCTCATGCCAACCGATCCGGCTATCTGGGATTGTTTGGTCGGCATACAACCTATGGCCGAAATCATCCGTCCATGGCCTGCCGCAGAAGCCCGACTCACCTACCACCAGCGCCTGATGGACCAACTCGCTGTCGAACATCGGAGGAAAGCGGCATGAAGAACCATCAGGAAAACACCAGCGCCCTGCCCGCTTTGCTCCGCAGCACCAGTGGTGTCGACACGCCAGAAACAAACAGTCTCTGCTGCGCAGCAGCAGGCTTTATTGCTCCTTCAAGCGCCACTGCCGAGGCACGTATACCCCACGAAAAGCTGCGCGGGGCAGCGGTCAATGATGCAATGCTAACCGCTCCAGAACGCCCGCTCGCGCAGCCTGCCGAAGGGGGTAAAGCAGTTTTTGCATCAAGCATCTGTGTCGCCAACAAGCCCGTGCTGCTCACAAAAGTCGTCAAGAAATCCATGAACCACGCTCAGCACATGAGCCACTGGAACAGTACCCACACCATTGGAAATCATGAGTACCGCGGCATCAGCGCTGAGGGCATCACCTGCTCGCATGATTCCGACCTCTGCGGGCATAGTGGTAAACCAAACAGAGGCCGGCTTGATGGTGTCATCTGGATATCGATCTGCTGCGTAGTGCTTGAAGGAGTTCGCTATTTCACGACAGGTACTGAGGCTCGGGCAAAGCGCTCTCAGATGCATCTGAAAATTCGTTTTGGTCGGTTGACCTCCCCTCTGCCCCTTGCCCCAGATTTCACGCTGGGACTCGGATCCACAGTGCCAAATCCACTCGCAAATGTGGAAAGCCGTGAGAGCACCGTTAATTGCAAAGTAGCTCGAAGTAGCGAGTCTATCCGTAGCCTTGGAAATGTGACTGCGCTGCAGCTGGCCTACCTCCCAGCCCAACTTCAACAACATGTCGTTGATACTTTTCACCTGAAACGTATGCACCGATCTACCCCCTCTTATCCCCGTATTAAGCATTGCGCCCCTACTCACCGACGAGGGGCTCGGCTTAACCAATGCCCACCGTCAATCCATTCAATGTCGCACGACCGCAGCTTGTGGAGGCGAAAAATATGAGTTTCCCAAACTGGGTAATGATCAGCCGCGCCTCCGAACTCACCGGCTATAGCGAAGACGCTATCCGCCACAAAGTGAAGAACGGCACCTGGGCCCAAGGTCGTGTCTGGCGCAAGACTCCGGACGGCCGCATTGCAATCAACATGACGGAGTACGACAAGTGGGCCGAGAGCGCACCTCAGGAAGCGGCCTAGAAACCGAGCTGGCAAAGCACAAGGGGATTGAGATACACGGCGGCAACCTGCGAATCGTGTTCATGTGGCGGCGTATACGCTGCCGCGAATCCCTCGGCCTTCCTATCACCAAAGCCAACATCAAACACGCCGCCCTGTTAAGGGCGGCGATTCTTCACGAGATCAAAACCGGCCATTTCGACTATGGCCGGCACTTTCCCAACTCGAAGCACGCGACCAACTACAGCAGTGCCAAAGACGTAAGGCTCGGCGCGCTGCTGGAGAGATACAAGCCGCTGAAGGCGGTGGACATCACCCCGATGACGGAGGAGAAGTACGGCTACGCCTTGGACATCTGCACTGCCTTGGTCGGAATAGATCGTCTCGTCGGCGTTTTACTGCCCGAAGACATCCAGTTACTGAGGACGCTGCTGATTGCAGGTCGAGCACCGTCAACCGTCAATCACTACTTGGCGACGTTCGCCGGCTTCTTGGACTGGTGCGAGAGCAATGGATATTGCCGTACAGGATTATCAGAAGCGTGTAATAGGTTCGCAATGCAGGGCCAAGAGCCGGATCCGCTTACTCGTGACGAATTCCAGTTGGTGGTCGAAAAAGGATGCCTTCACCCCCAAGACTCTGCGGCGATCACTTTGGCAGTGTATACCGGGCTTCGACCAGGTGAGCTATGTGCACTGGCCGTTGAAGATATCGACTTGGGCGCGGGGCAGATCAACATCACCCGCGCCATTACAGCCAACGGCACGTTCAAGGTTCCCAAAACAGGCAAGCCGCGCTCAGTCTTATTAATGCCGCCAGCGGTCGAAGCCTGCAGGGTATTGATGGCGCTAGTTGCGGATCACCCTGCACGCTCCATTCAGGTATTCCAGAACAGGCACGAGAGCCGCCAGGAAAAGGTCACCCCACTGCTCTCGCCCACCACCCAAGCGCGCAAGAAGATCATCAACTTCTGGTATGTGCCAACGGCTTGGAACACCAAATGGGCCGCAATTCAGAAGCGCTCAGGTATCCGCCCGCGTCGACCGTATCAAACCCGTCACACCTACGCATGCTGGTGCCTGACTGCTCGTGGCAATCTTGCATTCATCGCAAAACAGATGGGACATAAAGACTTTACTATGTTAGTTGAAGTTTATGCCAAATGGATGGATGACGAATCACCAACAGAGATTCAGCGCATATGGAACGCACTGGACACTAGGCGGCCACACTAGCATGAGTATTCAATAGGACAGTAGAAACGCCATCCAACATCCTTACCTGTATGTGACCCATATTTCTTGTTACAACACGCCGAGATTTAGCCACCAACAAAAGATTCTCTTCAACTGCGCGACTCCTAATCGGGGCGCGCACCTTGGGCAAGGAAGTAAAGTACAGCCCAGACGAGTAATCTTTTATCCTCAATATATCTTCCTCACGAGGCAAAGAAGAACTATTAAAAGTTGTCAATATCGAAATAGGCTTTTCACGAAGCATTGTTTTAACAACAGCATCAGAGTGCCCATTCTGCGATCCGTGATGAGGAACTTTAAATAAGGCCGCAGTAGTAATTGGTTTCTTTGCGTCTAAAATAACAGCTTCCCACCCCAAAGCGGGATCATTCGAAACTTCTAAGTCAGAACCCAACAAAACAGTATCACGACCATTGCAAATGTGTAACGCAATCGCACACAAATTAGGGTGCAATTTATTTGCCAATTTCCTAAATTCTGTTTCAACCTTCAATAAGCGATCAGCAAATAACAGCCGAGACTGAGCGATCGCCCTGCTTGAAGGGGAAAGAGAATGGACTAAAACATTATTTTTCCTATATAAAACTTGATTTGCACCCACAAACTCGATGTGCCGATCACCTATAGACTTGATAATCTTAGCTATCTCATAAGTGCTAGGTTTAGCTTTATCTACGAGCACATCACCCAAAGCATGAGCCAAGGAATAAGAAATTGACTCCTCATGCGTCAATGCGCCAGAAATAAAAATTTCGGCAGCAGAACATGCTTCGATTAAAGCACTAGCTCCTGCTATGTGATCGTCATGAAAATGAGAGATCACAATTAGCTTTACGCGGTCGGCACTTACTCCCAGCTTAGTCAAATAATCTAAAGCAACAGGAACTTTATTTTCCACAGTGCAGGAATCTACCACCATCCACTCATTATCACCCAGGTGAGCGACAATACACTCACCTGTTCCTGGTCCAAATAGGGATACTTCGAGTTCAGCAACTGCAGGTGGCTGAAAATTAATGGCCATGAATGATTTTGGACAATCCTTTGCTCAAAGTTTTTATATGTTCAATAGTTTCGGCAGACACAGGAGGAAGCCTCCTAAATCTAAGCTCATACTTATTAACAGCTGGCCCAACCTTACCACTTTTTTCAGAATACTTACGATACTTGCCTATATTCCAGAAAAATACCGCCCCTTCAGATATCAAGTCCAAATCAGACTCAATAACACTTTCATAGCCGATCACAACTTCTTCATCTGGATTTGACTTGCAAGTCTTATCAGAGATAATAGCAACAAACTCTCTCGAGCCCGGAGAGTTTTCGATAACTCGCCCCTCCCAAGTCTGGTTAATTTCAGACCAAACTGAAGTTTTTTTAATAGCGGACTCAGGCGCTCTGACAACACGCATATCACCCACCTCACGAGCAGAGACAGCACTAGGTACATAGTCAATGGATGAGACATCTTTTCGAAGAGGTTTCACAACATTCAACTCTCGATAACGTCTCACTCCTACGCTAGCTTCCCTTTTGAGAAAATACTCAAAAGGATCAGCGAGTGCTGTTTCAGGGTTCGACATATTTACCTGGGCCATTACTTAATCTCCAGCTTCGCTTGTGACAAGAGAGAGAGAATGAGATGTTCATGAAAATCCAACGTCTGCTGCCAGCAAGCAGTAATAATAGCGATCGGATCAAAAGCACCAGAACGCCCGGCTTTTTGCTTTACTGAAGAGGAAGACTGCTTAGAATCATAGTGATTATTTATTGAAAATCTAATCGCCTTAGGAGTCTCCAACCAACCCACTGTAAAGTTATATAGCCCCTGCTCACCCTTAGGTTTCATTATTTGCATCTGAACATTTGCCATTCCGATCCGCTCGGAGTCGGGAATAGCCTTAAACCAAACATCTTTTGGTGTTATCAAATTACCAACACTATGCCAGTGATCCAAACTATCAAAATGGACATCCGCATACTGATTCAAACCGACAGCTCGGACCTTACTTTCTTTTAAAGCGGACAAAATACTTAAAGCAAGATCATGAATCCTGTAATCAAAGGAAGGGTGATCCGAACGTAATATCAAAGTAGTGCATTGGATTTCGACCTGGATGTTAGCAAGAGAAAACTTGGTCAAATCTTTATAGACCAACTCAATTGCCAAGTTTTCATCTATATCCTCTTGAGGAATCATTCCCTGTTTGGCAAACCAGTGAGGAGTCATTACCAGCGGGTCAAATTCACCCACTAGCACGATACTCGACTCTCTTTGTTTGACGTCTAACTGCTCCATTTCCACGTATCCAAAAGGGGATTGATAAAATTCGGATCACTCCGACCCGCGACACTCATCCTTCGACGACGACACCTAAAATCGACCACAACCATATCGAGAGTCCATCCTCATTGGCTTTTATGGTCTATCGCCCCTGTCACCAGACACGGAGAAGCCGCCCGAAATCAGGCTAGCGTGGGACTCTAGCACGCCCCAATTGATATCAATGGGCCATCATCGGAAAATATTATCCTATTACCGAAAGCCTTTTCAATCAGAACAAGCAACCTTGATTACATCCCCGTCTTTTTCCAATGTTACCCTAGCTTAGAATTTCGTTCGGGGCTCAATCCATGCTTAATAAAGCCCCATTTTTGCCCCAGCCACTTCATAGATTCCTTCTAACATACTGATGAATAAAGCAATTTCAGATCTGTCCTCCCACACCCCGATGATGCAGCAGTACTGGCGCCTGAAAAACCAGCACCCTGATCAATTGATGTTCTATCGCATGGGCGACTTCTACGAGATCTTCTATGAAGACGCGAAGAAGGCCGCCAAGTTGCTGGACATCACCTTGACCGCGCGCGGGCAGTCGGCGGGGCAGTCGATTCCGATGTGCGGGATCCCTTATCACTCGCTGGAGGGTTACCTGGTCAAGCTGGTGAAGCTGGGCGAATCGGTGGTGATCTGCGAGCAGATCGGCGATCCGGCCACCAGCAAGGGCCCGGTGGAACGCCAGGTGGTGCGCATTATTACGCCGGGGACGGTGAGCGATGAGGCGCTGCTGGATGAGCGTCGCGATAACCTGATCGCCGCGGTGCTGGGCGATGAGCGCTTGTTCGGGCTTTCGGTACTGGACATCACCAGCGGCAATTTCAGCGTGCTGGAGATCAAGGGCTGGGAAAACCTGCTGGCGGAGCTGGAGCGCATCAACCCGGTGGAGCTGTTGATCCCGGATGATTGGCCCAAAGACCTGCCAGCGGAAAAACGCCGTGGGACCAAGCGTCGTGCGCCGTGGGATTTCGAGCGTGACTCGGCACTGAAAAGTCTATGCCAGCAGTTCTCGGTGCAGGACCTTAAAGGCTTCGGTTGCGAAACCCTGACCCTGGCCATCGGCGCTGCGGGTTGCCTGCTCAGCTATGCCAAGGAAACCCAACGCACCGCCCTGCCGCATTTGCGCAGCCTGCGCCACGAGCGCCTGGACGATACCGTGGTGCTCGATGGTGCGAGCCGTCGCAACCTGGAACTGGACACCAACCTGTCCGGCGGGCGCGATAACACCCTGCAATCGGTGGTCGACCGCTGCCAAACCGCCATGGGCAGCCGTCTGCTGACCCGCTGGTTGAACCGTCCGTTGCGGGATTTGACGGTGCTCCAGGCGCGCCAGACGTCGATTACCTGCCTGCTGGACGGCTATCGCTTTGAAAAGCTGCAGCCGCAGCTGAAGGAAATCGGCGACATCGAGCGCATCCTGGCGCGGATCGGCCTGCGCAATGCGCGGCCCCGTGACCTGGCGCGTCTGCGCGATGCCCTCAGCGCCCTGCCGCAACTGCAAGTGGCAATGACCGAACTGGATACGCCGCACCTGCAACAGCTCGCCGTAACGGCCGGTACCTACCCGGAACTGGCAGCGCTGTTGGAAAAGGCCATTATCGACAACCCGCCGGCGATCATCCGTGACGGCGGCGTACTCAAGACCGGCTACGACAGCGAACTGGACGAACTGCAGTCCCTGAGCGAAAACGCCGGGCAGTTCCTGATCGACCTGGAAGCCCGCGAAAAAGCCCGCACCGGCCTGGCCAACCTGAAAGTGGGCTACAACCGCGTGCATGGCTACTTTATCGAGTTGCCGAGCAAGCAGGCCGAGTCGGCGCCCATCGACTATCAACGCCGCCAGACACTCAAGGGAGCCGAGCGTTTTATCACCCCGGAGCTGAAGGCGTTTGAAGACAAGGCGCTGTCGGCCAAGAGCCGTGCCCTGGCCCGGGAAAAGATGCTCTACGAGGCGTTGCTGGAAGACTTGATCAGCCAGTTGGCGCCGCTGCAGGACACCGCCGCCGCCCTGGCGGAGCTGGATGTGCTGAGCAACCTCGCCGAACGGGCGCTGAATCTCGACCTGAACTGCCCGCGGTTCGTCAGCGAGCCGTGCATGCGCATCGTGCAGGGGCGCCACCCGGTGGTGGAACAGGTGCTGACCACGCCGTTCGTCGCCAACGACCTGTCGCTGGACGACGATACGCGCATGTTGGTGATCACCGGTCCGAACATGGGTGGTAAATCCACCTACATGCGTCAAACCGCGTTGATCGTACTGCTGGCGCATATCGGCAGTTTTGTGCCGGCAGCCAGTTGCGAGCTGTCCCTGGTGGATCGTATCTTCACCCGGATCGGCTCCAGCGATGACCTGGCCGGTGGCCGTTCGACCTTTATGGTGGAAATGAGCGAGACCGCCAATATCCTGCACAACGCCACCGAGCGCAGCCTGGTGCTGATGGACGAAGTGGGTCGCGGCACCAGTACATTTGATGGCCTGTCCCTGGCGTGGGCGGCGGCCGAGCGATTGGCGCATCTGCGTGCCTATACGCTATTTGCCACCCACTACTTCGAACTGACGGTGCTGCCGGAAAGCGAGCCGCTGGTGGCCAACGTGCATCTGAATGCCACCGAGCACAACGAGCGCATCGTATTCCTGCACCACGTGCTGCCAGGGCCGGCCAGCCAGAGTTACGGCCTGGCCGTGGCGCAATTGGCCGGCGTGCCGAACGACGTGATCACCCGTGCCCGCGAGCACCTCAGCCGCCTGGAAACCACGGCCCTGCCCCATGAAACCGTGGTGGCCAGCCCGGCCAAGGCCAGCCGCAAACCTGCTGCGCCGCACCAGAGCGATATGTTCGCCAGCCTGCCCCATCCGGTGCTGGATGAACTGGCAAAGCTTGACCTGGACGACTTGACGCCGCGAAAAGCGCTGGAAATGTTATATGCACTGAAGACTCGGATATAACGCTCACGCTTGCAAGCTGATAGACTCTCGCGCGGTTTGGGATGCTGCTGGCTCTTAGCCTGGCCTGCAGACTATCGCTCCCGAACCTCGCGAGCCCTACCACAAAGGGTTTCGCTGCCGCCGCCTGAGGAGAGAATTAGAAATGACCTTCGTCGTCACCGACAACTGCATCAAGTGCAAGTACACCGACTGCGTAGAAGTGTGTCCGGTGGACTGCTTCTACGAAGGCCCGAACTTCCTGGTCATCCACCCGGACGAGTGCATTGACTGCGCCCTGTGTGAACCTGAATGCCCGGCCGTCGCCATTTTCTCCGAGGACGAAGTCCCGGCGGGCATGGAACAGTTCATTCAGTTGAACGTTGAATTGGCTGAAATCTGGCCAAACATCACCGAGAAGAAAGACTCGTTGCCGGATGCCGCCGAATGGGATGGCAAACCCAACAAGATTGAGCAACTAGAGCGCTAAAAGCGCCGCTGCCCAACAAAAAAAGGCCCTTCAAGGGCCTTTTTTGCGTTCCGGGGAACGCATTCACTTTTCTATAGACGAAAAAAGGGGCGGTATGACCCGCCCACATTTTTTCCCTAGTCCCTGTGTTCCTTTTCATCATCCTGATGAATCGCATCCTGCGACGTTCCTTCAACCATCGTTCCTTGATGGCTGTGTCAATCCGTGGACACAGGGCTGATGTTAGAGAGTTCCAAGGGAAGTTCAACGGGATCCAAACCGGGCACTGACAGGCTCCAGCCCCCAGACAAAGATAATTAATTGTTATCTTTCAAATAGATAGAAAACTCCTTCAAAGATTCGAGACGCACACACCCAGCAAAAAAACCAAACACTTACGAGAAAGTAAGCGAATGCTTACGCGCGCCATTGCGTAAAAGCGTAAAAGAACCCCATTGACCGATCTCCAGGCAAGAAAAAGCCCCGACAAGTCGAGGCTTCTTGTCCTTCAGCGAGTTCAGTCGTCGCTGACGGTAATGGTCGGCATTGCCGGGGCCGCCGCTTCCTGCAGGACGATCCGTGCGCCCACATGGCGAGCCAATTCCTGGTAGATCATGGCGATCTGGCCATCGGGCTCTGCCGCTACGGTGGGCTTGCCGCCGTCGGCCTGTTCACGAATGCCCATCGACAATGGCAACGAGGCCAGTAGTTCAACGCCGTACTGGGTCGCCAGCTTCTCGCCACCGCCTTCACCAAACAGATGCTCTGCGTGGCCGCAGTTGGAGCAGATGTGCACCGCCATGTTTTCCACCACACCCAACACCGGAATGTTGACCTTGCGGAACATCTCCACGCCCTTCCTGGCGTCCAGCAAGGCCAGGTCCTGGGGCGTGGTCACGATCACCGAGCCCGCCACCGGGACTTTCTGTGCCAGGGTCAGCTGGATATCGCCGGTGCCTGGCGGCATGTCGATCACCAGGTAATCCAGGTCGCCCCAGGCGGTCTGGGTGACCAACTGCAGCAACGCGCCGGAGACCATCGGCCCGCGCCACACCATCGGCGTGTTGTCATCGGTCAGGAACGCCATGGACATGACCTCCACGCCCATGGACTCGATCGGCACGAACCACTTCTGGTCCTTGACCTTCGGCCGCGTGCCTTCGGCGATGCCGAACATCACGCCCTGGCTCGGGCCGTAGATATCGGCGTCGAGAATACCCACGCGCGCGCCTTCACGGGCCAGGGCCAGGGCCAGGTTGGCTGCGGTGGTGGATTTGCCCACGCCGCCCTTGCCGGAAGCGACTGCCACCACGTTCTTGACGTTGGCCAGGCCCGGGATCTGCGCCTGGGCCTTGTGCGGGGCGATCACGCACTGGATGTCGACCTTGGCGGCACGCACGCCGTCGAGGCCCTCGATGGCCATTTGCAGCATCTGCGCCCAACCGCTCTTGAACAGGCCGGCGGCATAACCCAACTCCAGTTGGACCGAGACCTGGTCACCCTGGACCTCGATGGCACGTACACAGCCGGCGCTGACCGGATCCTGGTTCAAATAGGGGTCGGTGTACTGGCGAAGAACGGCTTCCACCGCTGCGCGATTGACGGCGCTCATGGGCAACTCCCGAAAAAAGACTGACTGAAACAGGCGGCTATCCTAACCGTTCCAGCCGCGTTACGGCATGCTTTCGCAGGTGCGGAAGATTCTGAAACAGCACCACGGGGTGAAATAAATTTCCCGGCGCTTTATAGTGGCCGACCTCCGTTTCATCAAGTAGCCGAGCCCCATGTCCGAGCCACGCAAGATCCTCGTCACCAGCGCCCTGCCCTATGCCAATGGTTCCATCCATCTTGGCCATATGCTTGAGTACATCCAGACCGATATGTGGGTGCGCTTCCAGAAGCATCGCGGCAATCAATGCATCTATGTCTGCGCGGACGACGCCCACGGTTCGGCCATCATGCTGCGCGCCGAAAAGGAAGGCATCACCCCGGAACAGCTGATCGCCAATGTGCAGGCTGAACACAGCGCCGACTTTGCCGAGTTCCTGGTGGATTTCGACAACTTCCACTCGACCCACTCCGCCGAAAACCGCGAGCTGTCGAGCCAGATCTACCTGCGCTTGAAGGACGCCGGGCACATCGCCACGCGCTCGATCACGCAGTACTTCGACCCGGAAAAGAAAATGTTCCTGGCCGACCGCTTCATCAAGGGCACCTGCCCGAAATGCGGCACTGAAGACCAGTACGGCGACAACTGCGAAAAATGCGGTGCCACCTACGCACCGACTGACCTGAAGAACCCGCGCTCGGCGATCTCCGGCGCCATCCCGGTACTCAAGGATTCCCAGCACTTCTTCTTCAAGCTCCCGGATTTCCAGCAGATGCTGCAAACCTGGACCCGCAGCGGCACCCTGCAGGACGCCGTGGCCAACAAGATCGCCGAATGGCTGGATGCAGGCCTGCAACAGTGGGACATCTCCCGCGATGCGCCGTACTTCGGCTTCGAGATCCCAGGCGAGCCCGGCAAATACTTCTATGTATGGCTGGACGCACCGATCGGCTACATGGCCAGCTTCAAGAACCTCTGCGACCGTACGCCGGAGCTGGACTTCGATGCGTTCTGGGGCAAGGACTCCACCGCCGAGCTGTACCACTTCATCGGCAAGGACATCGTCAACTTCCACGCCCTGTTCTGGCCAGCCATGCTCGAAGGTTCGGGCTACCGCAAGCCCACCGGCATCGCGGTACACGGCTACCTGACGGTCAACGGCCAGAAGATGTCCAAGTCCCGTGGCACCTTTATCAAGGCACGCACCTACCTGGACCACCTGTCGCCGGAATACCTGCGCTACTACTACGCCTCCAAGCTGGGCCGTGGCGTCGACGACCTGGACCTGAACCTGGAAGACTTCGTCCAGAAGGTCAACTCGGACCTGGTGGGCAAGGTGGTCAACATCGCCAGCCGCTGCGCCGGTTTTATCCACAAGGGCAACGCCGGCCTGCTGGTGGCCGAGAACGCCGCGCCGGAACTGACCGACGCGTTCCTGGCTGCCGCGCCAAGCATCGCCGACGCCTATGAAGCCCGTGACTTTGCCCGTGCCATGCGCGAGATCATGGGCCTGGCCGACCGCGCCAACGCCTGGATTGCCGACAAGGCCCCCTGGTCGCTGAACAAGCAGGAAGGCAAGCAGGCTGAGGTCCAGGCGATCTGCGCCACCGGCGTCAACCTGTTCCGCCAGTTGGTGATCTTCCTCAAGCCCGTGCTGCCATTGCTGGCCGCCGACGCCGAGGCGTTCCTCAATGTCGCCCCGCTCACCTGGAACGACCACGCCACGTTGCTCAGCAACCATCAGTTGAATGAATTCAAGCCTCTGATGACCCGCATCGATCCGATCAAGGTCCAGGCAATGACCGACGCCTCGAAAGAAGACCTGGCCGCCAGCCAGACCGATACCGGCGAATCGAAACCGGCCGGTAACGGCGAGCTGGCCAAGGACCCGCTTTCCCCGGAAATCGACTTTGACGCCTTTGCTGCCGTGGACCTGCGCGTGGCGCTGATCATCAAGGCCGAAGCCGTGGAAGGGGCCGACAAACTGCTGCGCCTGACCCTGGATATTGGTGACGAACAACGCAACGTGTTCTCCGGAATCAAGAGCGCCTATCCGGACCCGTCCAAGCTCAATGGTCGTCTGACCATGATGATTGCCAACCTCAAGCCGCGGAAAATGAAGTTCGGTATCTCCGAAGGCATGGTGATGGCGGCCGGTCCCGGCGGCGAAGAGATCTACCTGCTGAGCCCTGACAGCGGCGCCAAGCCGGGTCAACGTATCAAGTAAGCGCCGCAAAACAGCCCTGTCGTTTCGGCGACGGGGCTTTTCAACTAGTCCCCCCTTCTCGCTTGCCGGATAATCAAACCCTGTTTGTTCAACCGGCACGCCAATGATCACTCCATGAATCTGATTCAACGTATCGACGCACTGCTGCCGCAGACACAATGCGGCAAGTGTGGGCACCCGGGCTGCAAGCCTTACGCCGAGGGTATCGCCCGGGGCGAGGCAATCAACAAATGCCCACCCGGAGGACAGGAGACGATCACCGGCCTCGCGCTATTACTGCGTGTACCCATTCTGGAGCTGGATACCAGCCGTGGGGACGCGCCGGCCCAGGTCGCCTACATCCGCGAGGCCGAGTGCATCGGCTGCACCAAATGCATCCAGGCCTGCCCGGTGGACGCGATTGTCGGCGCCGCCAAGTTGATGCACACCGTCATCGTCGATGAGTGCACCGGTTGCGACCTGTGCGTCGCGCCCTGCCCCGTCGACTGCATTGAGTTGCGCCCAGTGGTCACAGGGCTGCCGATCATCGGCGGCCTGGCAGCGAACGAAAACGAACGCCGTGAACGAAATTTCAAGCGCGACCGTGCCCGGCAACGCTTTGAACAACGCAATGCACGCCTGCAACGGGAAGAAGAGCACAGGACTGCCCAACGTGTGGCGCGGCCTCAGCGCTCAGCACCAACTCCCCCTTTGCCATTTGACGCAGCGCGGGCCGCCCAGGATGCGGAGGTGAAAAAAGCCAAGATCAATGTGGCCATGAGCCGCGCCCAATTGCACAAATCCTTGCAGGCTTTTGGGCACCCGCCGACCTTTGAACAACAATCCCAACTGATCGCCCTGCAACAGCAATTCGAGGCAGCGGAGCAGGCGTTGGCAGCCCTGGGCCAGCATCACACACCCGCGACACCGCTGCCTGCCGTCAACAACGCCGACCTCAAGCGCGCCAAAATCCAATTGGCGATGCGCCGGGCCGAGTTGAAGAAAGCCCTGGACCAACAGGCGGATCCGCAACAATTAGCCGACGCGCAACACAAGCTCGATGACGCGCAGCGCCAAGTAGACGCCCATGGCACATGACTGATAATCCTGGGGGGGTTGTTACAGTCCATCGCCGACACCACATTGATACCGTCGGGTTATCCTTCTCGCAGGACTCCGTGCCTGGACCCACTATTCAACACTACGCTGACTGCCCGAAAGGAACCTTCCGCCTCATGAACGCCGCAAAACGCCTGGAAATTTTCCGCAGGCTTCACGAAGACAATCCGGAACCCAAGACCGAACTGGCCTACTCCTCGCCGTTCGAGTTACTGATTGCGGTGATCCTGTCGGCCCAATCCACGGACGTCGGCGTCAACAAGGCCACGGCCAGGCTGTATCCCGTGGCCAACACGCCAGAGGCGATTTACGCCCTGGGCGTGGACGGGCTGTCGGAGTACATCAAGACCATCGGCCTCTACAACAGCAAGGCCAAGAATGTCATCGAGACCTGCCGCTTGCTGATAGAACGGCACAATAGCGAAGTGCCAGAAACCCGCGAAGCACTGGAAGCCCTGCCGGGGGTGGGCCGTAAAACCGCCAACGTGGTGCTCAACACTGCATTCAGGCAACTCACCATGGCCGTGGATACCCATATTTTTCGGGTCAGTAATCGAACCGGCATAGCACGCGGCAAGAACGTGGTCGAAGTGGAAAAGCAGCTCATGAAGTTCGTACCCAAACCGTACCTGCTTGACTCCCACCATTGGCTGATCCTGCACGGACGCTATGTTTGCCAGGCCCGCAAGCCGCGCTGCGGCAGCTGCCGCATTGAAGACCTGTGCGAATACAAGGACAAGACGTCGGACGATTGAGGGTTCATTGGTTTTCTCGATCAGTCGATTGAAAAAATCTTTTTTACCCATTCATGGATTATCGTTATAAGGAGCGCCAACGGCAGTCTTACTCCGGAGTTAACGTTATGAGCACTGACAAAGAACAGTTGGATGTGGAAGACGACCTCGTTGAATCGGAGGACGATGGCGTGGAAGCACCTGTGGCAGAGGTCGCCAAGACCAATCTGAGCAAACGCCGTACTATCGACAACCTTCTGGAAGAACGACGCTTGCAAAAACAACTGGCCGACTACGACTTCGACCTCTGATCAAGCGGTCGACGGCCGGAAGCCTCCCTGTCGGAGGCTTTTTTCTGCCGGTTGTGCGGCCTATGCGCAGTGCTGTGCCCTCACCTATACCAAGCCGTTACGCTGGGCCAACTCGATCAGGTCCACGAGAGAGCGGGCATTGAGCTTGAGCAGCAGACGAGTCTTGTAGGTGCTGACGGTCTTGTTGCTGAGAAACATACCGTCGGCAATCTCCTTGTTGGTCCTGCCCCGAGCCAATTGCTGCAACACCATCATTTCCCGGCCGGACAGACGCTCGACCATATCGGCCTCACTGGCATTACCCATGGTGGAGCGTACCGAGTTGAGTGCCTGGTTTGGAAAATAGCTGTAGCCCGACAACACCGCCTTGATCGCACTCAGCAACTCGGTCAGGTCCTGTTGCTTGCACACATAGCCCGCAGCGCCCGCCTGCATGCAACGCATGGAAAAGTGACCTGGAGCCTGGGAGGTGAGCACCAGTACCTTGAACGGGACAGCCTGCTTGGTAGACGAAAGCCGGCAAATAACTTCCAGGCCATCGAGCTTGGGAATCCCAATATCCAGTATGACAATGTCCGGCATATGCTCCCGCGCAAGTTGCAACGCATCGACACCGTTATTGGTCTCTGCAACGACCTCATAACCATGACGCTCCATTAGCATACGCACAGCAAGACGAATGACGGGATGATCATCTACGATCAGCACTTTATTCATGAGAAAGTCCAATTTCGCTGTTCGAATTATTTAGAGCAAACACAATAGCCTAGTCGTTTCCTAGTTGGCATAGCGTTCCCCCCCGAGCAACAGCAAGCAGAGACCCAACCCACAGAGATAAAGGAAACGCCCTACAAAAAAACACCGATACAGATGTTTCCAGTTTTATGGGGCCCTTCAGAACTTTCCGGGACCTCACATATTTTGAGTGAAATTTCCAGCCCCTCCAGGGGATAAGGTAAACGTGCCGCACGCAACTATCAGGAAATGCCCCTTGCCTGTCGACTGCAGGTAGCGGAGCCGGCAGAGAAAAATCGGTAGTTTCAGTTCCATTTAACATATTTACTTACATCCTTATTTCCTACAGAATTTTTGGCTTCTTACATACTCCTCGCACCTACATGAGTGAATTATCTGTAAGACTGGTTCCTACATAAATGATAAAAAACATTCCCCCGACAAAAAAACAGCGCCCCAATAATCAACAACACTGATTAAACAAGTTTAAACAAAGTGGACTTAATCAAGAATTCAAGACAAAAAAAATGGCCCCTTGAACAAGGGGCCATTTTTACAACCGGCTTGACACTCAGAACAACGAACGACCTTTGTTGGCAGCAATGCGCATGCGCAATGCATTCAACTTGATAAAGCCCGCTGCGTCAGCCTGGTTGTAGGCACCGCCATCTTCTTCGAAAGTGGCGATGTTGGCGTCGAACAGCGAGTCATCCGACTTACGGCCGGTAACGATCACATTGCCCTTGTACAACTTCAGACGCACAACGCCATTCACGTGGGCCTGGGAAGCATCGATCATCTGTTGCAGCATCAGACGCTCAGGGCTCCACCAGTAGCCGGTATAGATCAGGCTGGCGTACTTGGGCATCAGCTCGTCTTTGAGGTGAGCCACTTCACGGTCCAGGGTGATGGACTCGATGGCGCGGTGGGCACGCAGCATGATGGTGCCGCCCGGGGTTTCGTAGCAACCACGGGACTTCATGCCCACATAGCGGTTCTCGACGATGTCGAGGCGGCCGATGCCGTGTTCGCCACCGATACGGTTCAGCGTCGCCAATACGGTGGCCGGGGTCATTTCCACGCCGTCCAGCGCGACGATGTCGCCATTACGGTAGGTCAGTTCCAGGTACTGCGGCTTGTCTGGAGCGTTCTCCGGGGAGACGGTCCATTTCCACATGTCTTCTTCGTGCTCGGTCCAGGTGTCTTCCAGCACGCCGCCTTCATAGGAGATGTGCAGCAGGTTGGCGTCCATCGAGTACGGGGACTTTTTCTTGCCATGACGCTCGATCGGGATCGCGTGCTTTTCAGCGTAATCCATCAGCTTTTCACGGGACAGCAGGTCCCATTCACGCCACGGGGCAATCACTTTTACGCCGGGCTTGAGCGCGTAGGCACCCAGTTCGAAACGCACCTGGTCGTTGCCCTTGCCGGTGGCGCCATGGGAAATGGCATCAGCGCCGGTTTCGTTGGCGATTTCGATCAGGCGCTTGGCGATCAGCGGACGTGCGATGGAAGTACCCAGCAGGTACTCGCCTTCGTAGACGGTGTTGGCGCGAAACATCGGGAAGACGAAATCGCGGACGAATTCTTCGCGCAGGTCGTCAATGTAGATCTCTTTCACGCCCATGGCTTGCGCCTTGGCACGTGCAGGTTCGACCTCTTCGCCCTGACCCAGGTCAGCGGTGAAGGTCACCACTTCACAGTTATAAGTATCCTGCAGCCACTTAAGGATCACCGAAGTGTCCAGGCCGCCGGAATACGCGAGAACGACCTTGTTTACGTCGGCCATGCCATCACTCCACGGGGTTGTACGGAAAGGCGTCGATTCTACCGATCAAAACCGTGGATTTACAGGGGCGCGACAGCAAATGAAGATAAAGCGACAGATTATGTCGAGCGAGCGACCGATGGTCGCACGTCAGGAGGTGTGTGCCGGGTTGCTCGGCCCCGTGGCCTGGGGGGCCGGTTTCTCAGGGGCAGCCACGCGTTCGAGCTGAATATTCACACGGCGGTTACGGGCCCGGTTGGCGGCAGTGGTGTTGGGCGCCAAGGGGTAGCTTTCGCCATGGAACCGCAGGGTGATCTGGGACTCCGGGATACCGTTGGCCTTGAAGTAGTCCATCACAGCCAGCGCGCGACGGCGTGAAACGTCACGGTTGCTCAGGCGATTGCCGCTGTTGTCCGAGTGGCCGTTCAATTCGATATGGTTGACGGTTGGGTCCGCCTTCATGAATTCGAGAATCACCGCCAGCTTCTGCTTTGCCGCAGCGTCCAGCTCGATGCCGCCACCGGGGAAGCCCACTTCGGTCTGCTTGACCTGATCGTAATTCATCGGCAGCAGCTTGGCGGTGCACAGCTGATAATCGCTGTAGGCCTTGTTGAATTTCACCGGCAGCAGGCGAATCTCCGAATAGCCACCCTCACGTCCATAGTGCCGCACCGTGGGCGAGCGTCCATCGAGCAAACCGTTGAAGAGACGCCCGGCCTGGGCCTGAGAGCTGTTGAACAGCACATCACCGCTGCCGGCACGTACGGCGCCGAGATTGATGTCACCCCGACCGGGCTGCCAGGGGGCTGCGGCGGCCAACAAGGTGGCCGACCCTGCGCCCAGCGACCCGTTATAGGCTTTCAGACGAAACGTCGCCTGCTCGCCGGCCCGGCGCACGAACTCACCCGAACCGAAGTCGGTGATCGGTTGGCTCAGGCGGCACTCGAACTTGTCCCCCTCCACCTTCCACTCAATGTTCTCCAGACGAGTCTGGAACGTGAGGGCCATAGCAGGCAGGCTGGCGAACACACTGAGCAGGGCTAGATAATGCTGGCGCACGGGAGGCTCCACTGGTTTCTACAACACTTCAAAGCGTCATACATCGATAAGGCATACGAAAGGCTATCGGATGCATCCTGCAAAACTTGATAGCGAGTGCCTGCAAGAGTCTTTTCCGGTAGCATTCCCACCAGATTGACCCGCCTGGAATCCCCAATGTCCGACCGCCTGACCCTGCTGCGTCCCGACGACTGGCATATTCATCTTCGCGATGGTGCTGCGTTGCCCCAAACCGTGGCCGATGTAGCGCGTACGTTTGGCCGCGCCATCATCATGCCTAACCTGGTACCACCGGTGCGTAACGCCGCCGAAGCCGACGCCTATCGCCAGCGCATCCTCGCTGCACGGCCGGCCGGCAGCCGCTTCGAACCATTGATGGTGCTCTACCTCACCGACCGTACCCAGCCCGAAGAAATTCGCCAGGCCAAGGCCAGCGGTTTCGTGCACGCCGCCAAGCTGTACCCGGCCGGCGCGACCACCAACTCCGATTCCGGCGTGACCAGCATCGACAAGATCCTGCCGGCCATCGAAGCCATGGCCGAAGTCGGCATGCCGCTGCTGATCCACGGTGAAGTCACCCGTGGCGACGTGGACGTGTTCGATCGCGAGAAAATCTTCATCGACGAGCACATGCGCCGCGTGGTCGAGCTGTTCCCGACCCTCAAGGTGGTGTTCGAGCACATCACCACGGCCGATGCCGTGCAGTTCGTCACCGAGGCCTCGGCCAACGTCGGCGCAACCATCACCGCCCATCACCTGCTGTACAACCGTAACCACATGCTGGTGGGCGGGATTCGGCCGCACTTCTATTGCCTGCCGATCCTCAAGCGCAACACCCACCAGGTTGCCTTGCTGGATGCCGCGACCAGCGGTAATCCGAAGTTCTTCCTCGGCACCGACTCTGCGCCCCACGCCCAGCACGCCAAGGAAGCGGCATGCGGTTGTGCCGGTTGCTACACCGCGTTCGCCGCCATCGAGCTGTATGCCGAAGCGTTCGAACAGCGCAACGCCCTGGATAAACTCGAAGGTTTCGCCAGCCTCAATGGCCCGCGATTCTACGGCCTGCCGGCGAATACCGACCGTATCACCCTGGTCCGTGAAGACTGGACCGCCCCCGCCAGCCTGCCATTTGGCGAGCTGACCGTTATCCCGCTGCGCGCCGGTGAAACACTGCGCTGGCGCCTGCTGGAGGAAAGCAAGTGAGTGAAGACCATTACGATGACGACCAGGAACACGGTGGCGGTGGTGGTTCGCGCCATCCGATGGCCGAACGTTTCCGCGGCTACCTGCCTGTCGTTGTCGACGTAGAAACCGGCGGCTTCAATTGCGCCACCGATGCACTGCTGGAAATCGCCGCAACGACTATCGGCATGGACGAACAGGGCTTTGTGTATCCGGAGCACACCCATTTCTTCCGCGTCGAGCCGTTTGAAGGTGCCAATATCGAAGCGGCAGCCCTGGAGTTCACCGGGATCAAGCTCGATCACCCTCTGCGCATGGCCGTCAGCGAAGAGGCGGCACTCACCGATATCTTCCGTGGCGTACGCAAGGCCTTGAAGGCCAATGGCTGCAAGCGCGCGATCCTGGTCGGGCATAACAGCAGCTTCGACCTGGGCTTCCTCAACGCCGCCGTGACGCGGCTGGACATGAAGCGCAATCCGTTCCACCCGTTCTCCAGTTTCGACACCGCCACCCTTGCTGGCCTGGCCTATGGCCAGACGGTATTAGCCAAGGCCTGCCAGGCGGCCGGCATCGACTTCGACGGTCGCGAAGCCCACTCGGCACGCTACGACACCGAGAAGACCGCCGAACTGTTCTGCGGCATCGTCAACCGCTGGAAGCAGATGGGCGGCTGGGAAGACTTCGGCGACTGAGGTCAAATCCCGCGCACAAAAAAACCGGCCTTCTCAGGCCGGTTTTTTTGTCCCGCGAATCCGGCTTACAGCTTGCCAGCGTTCTCGGTCAGGTAAGCCGCAACGCCTTCTGGCGAAGCGTTCATGCCTTTGTCGCCTTTTTTCCAGTTGGCAGGGCAGACTTCGCCGTGCTCTTCGTGGAATTGCAGGGCGTCGACCAGACGGATCAGCTCTTCCATGTTACGGCCCAGCGGCAGGTCGTTGATGATCTGGGAGCGCACAACGCCCTTGTCATCGATCAGGAACGCGCCACGGAAAGCCACGCCGCCTTCGGATTCAACGTCATAGGCCTTGGCGATGTCGTGCTTCATGTCGGCAGCCATGGTGTATTTGACTTTGCCGATGCCGCCATCGTTGATGGCCGTGTTGCGCCAGGCGTTGTGGGTGAAATGGGAGTCGATGGAAACGGCAACCACTTCAACGTTACGTGCCTTGAAATCGTCCATGCGGTGGTCCAGAGCGATCAGCTCCGAAGGGCAGACGAAGGTGAAGTCCAGCGGGTAGAAGAACACCAGGCCGTATTTGCCTTTGATGGCTTCAGACAGTTTGAAGCTGTCAACGATTTCGCCATTGCCGAGCACGGCAGGTACGTCGAAATCCGGGGCTTGTTTGCCGACGAGTACGCTCATTGGGTATCTCCTGATGTAAGGGTGACGATTGAAGTAAAAGGACCGGCCTTGAGTCTGCCGCATTCAAGCGACAGCCCTGTGACGCAGTCACGCTTCGTGAAGACCGACCATCATACACTGAAAAAACCGTTCGTCAGCGTGAGGGCGGTGCAGGCCAATACCCTACGAATCTACTTTGACAATCATTCTCGTTAACATTAAGATCCATCGCACTTAAGCCTTAAACCCGCGACGGTTCTCCCTTATGTATGTGTGCCTGTGTACCGGCGTCACCGACGGACAAATCCGCGAAGCAATCTATGAAGGTTGCTGCAGCTACAAGGAAGTGCGTGAAACCACCGGCGTTGCCAGTCAATGTGGTAAATGTGCTTGCCTCGCCAAGCAAGTGGTACGGGAAACCCTGACGCAGCTGCAAACAGCCCAGGCCGCTGTTCCCTACTCAGCAGAATTTACACACGCTTGAATAGGCGTGTTTTGAAGAACCGGACCGAGTGTCCGGTTTTTTTATGCCTGTAATTCAATTAGTTAGCGCTAAGACGCGGAACACAAACATTCTTATTCCGATTAATTTTCATTTATTATTCAATAACTTAGGTTTGACACTAGGGTTTTCGCCGCTCAAACTCCGCCTTATACACAGCTACTACAGGGCAGGACCCCAGTCATGAAAGGCGACATCTCAGTCATCCAGCAACTCAACAAAATCCTTGCCAATGAACTGGTCGCGATCAATCAGTACTTCCTGCATGCGCGCATGTACGACGATTGGGGCCTGGAAAAGCTTGGCAAGCGTGAATACAAAGAATCCATCAAGGCCATGAAGGACGCCGACGCGCTGATCAAGCGGATCCTGTTCCTCGAAGGCCTGCCGAACGTACAGGACCTGGGCAAGCTGAACATCGGCGAGCACACCCAGGAAATGATCAGCAGCGACCTGGGCTTTGAACGCAAGAGCCACAGCGACCTCAAGGCCGCCATCGCACATTGCGAGACCAAGGGCGACTTCGGCAGCCGCGAGCTGCTGGAAGACATCCTTGAAGACCAGGAAGAACATATCGACTGGCTGGAAACCCAACTGGGCCTGATCGACAAAGTCAGCCTGGAAAACTACCTGCAATCGCAGATGGGCGAATAATCCCGTCGCTCTCTCAGGTACAAAAAAGCCCCGCTCTCTCACGAGAAGCGGGGCTTTTTATTGCAGGCGAATCAAGCGTCGGTCTTGGCCGCCGCGTTTGCCGCTGCATCTTTGATCAAGGCCTGCAACGAACCATCAGCTGCCATTTCGGTGATGATATCGCTACCGCCGACCAGCTCGCCGGCTACCCACAGTTGCGGGAAGGTAGGCCAGTTGGCGTACTTCGGCAGGTTGGCGCGGATTTCCGGGTTTTGCAGGATATCCACGTAAGCGAACTTCTCGCCACACTGCATAACAGCCTGGGAAGCCTTCGCGGAGAAACCGCACTGAGGAGCGTTAGGTGCGCCCTTCATGTAAAGCAGAATGGTGTTGTTGGCAATCTGCTCTTTGATCGTTTCGATGATATCCATGGAACACCTCGGCTGGAACTTTGCGACTCACAGGTCGGCACGGTGGCGCATTGTAACGCAAAATTCCAACGCGGTGCTCGGGCTCCTTATGCGGCAGCGACTTGGACCGGTACGCCATTCAATGCCGCATTGCCCGATAACTCATCCAATTGCCGCTCGTCGGTCAAGTCATTCGCGCTCGCCCCCGGTTGCTCGCTGGCGATGGTCATCTGGACGCCAGGACGGGCGTGGCCCCAACCATGGGGCAGGCTGACCACGCCGGGCATCATGTCCAGGCTGGCGACCACCTCCACCTCGATCATGCCGATACGTGAACTGACGCGCACCCGCTGGCCGTCTGCCAACTGGCGACTGGCCACGTCGTCGGGATGCATATGCAACTGGTGCCGAGGCTTGCCCTTCACCAGCCGGTGATAGTTATGCATCCAGGAATTATTACTGCGCACATGGCGACGGCCGATCAGCAGCAACTCGTCAGCCACAGGCATCGGCTGCGCCGCAAAGCGCGCCAGATCCGCCAGAATCACTGCCGGTGCCGCCTGCACCTTCCCATCCACGGTTTTCAAGCGCGCTGTGAGATTTGGCTTGAGCGGCCCCAGGTCCATGCCATGGGGATGATCCGCCAGCTTCGCCACCGACAACTGATGGCTCGACGCATCACCATAAGCGCCGGCGCGCAGGCCGAAGTCGATCATTTGCGCAGGCGGCATGGTGGGCTTGAGCGCCATACCGGTGTGCGCAGCGAATGCCGTGGCCAGGCCGACGAAGATCTCCCAGTCATGCAACGCCCCCTCAGGCTTGGGCAGGATCGCGCGATTGAAACGGGTGACATTGCGCACGGCGAACATGTTGAACGTGGTGTCGTAGTGGTCGTTTTCCAGCGCCGAAGTGGACGGCAGGATCAGATCGGCATAACGCGTGGTCTCGTTGATATAGAGGTCGATGCTGACCATGAACTCCAAGCCGTCCAGGGCCTGCTCCAACTGGCGGCCATTGGGGGTCGACAGCACCGGGTTGCCCGCCACCGTCACCAGCGCGCGGATCTGTCCTTCGCCGCCGGTGAGCATTTCTTCGGCCAATGCAGACACTGGCAACTCGCCGCCGTACTCCGGGCGCCCGGACACGCGGCTCTGCCAGCGATTGAAATGCCCGCCACCGGTGGACGCGACCAAATCCACCGCCGGACTGGTGCATAACGCGCCGCCCTCGCGGTCGAGGTTGCCCGTGACCAGGTTGATCAACTGCACCAGCCAATGACACAGCGTGCCGAACGCCTGGGTCGACACCCCCATGCGCCCGTAGCACACCGCTTTATCCGCAGCAGCGAAATCCCGTGCCAACTGGCGAATCTGCCCGGCAGGTACGGCACACTGGCGGCTCATGGCTTCGGCGGTAAAGCCGAGGATCGCACGGCGCACATCCTCAAGGCCCTCTACCGGCAAATGACTGTCACGCGTCAGGTTCTCGGTGAACAGTGTGTTGAGTACCCCGAACAGCAACGCCGCATCCCCGCCAGGCCGCACGAACAGATGCTGATCAGCGATCGCCGCTGTCTCACTGCGCCGAGGATCGACCACTACCACCTTGCCGCCCCGGGCCTGGATAGCCTTGAGACGCTTCTCCACATCAGGCACGGTCATGATGCTGCCGTTGGAGGCCAGCGGGTTGCCGCCGAGGATCAGCATGAAGTCGGTGTGGTCGATGTCCGGAATCGGCAGCAACAGGCCATGGCCGTACATGAGGTGGCTGGTGAGGTGATGGGGCAACTGGTCTACGGAGGTGGCAGAAAACCGGTTGCGCGTCTTGAGCTGGCCGAGGAAGTAGTTGCTGTGGGTCATCAGCCCATAGTTGTGCACGCTGGGGTTACCCTGATACACCGCCACTGCATTCTGCCCATGCCGCGCCTGGATGCCCGCCAGCCGCTCGGCGACCAAGGCAAACGCCTCATCCCACGGGATTGGCTGCCATTCGCTGCCCACCCGCAACATGGGCTGGTGCAGGCGGTCAGGATCATTCTGGATGTCCTGCAACGCCACGGCCTTGGGGCAGATATGGCCGCGACTGAAGCTGTCCAGCGTGTCGCCCTTGATCGAGGTGATCGCCAGGCTGCCGTCTTCGGCCTGGGTGGTTTCCAGGGTCAGGCCACAGATGGCTTCACACAGGTGGCAGGCACGGTGGTGGAGAGTCTTGGTCATGGCCAGTCTCTTTATTGGGCTTTGGCCTGACTATGGGCCGTGACCATGACAGGCGCCAGCATCGTTCGTCCTGTGAATCGATAGCCATCAGGCCAGGCCATGCGCAAACATGAGCAAATGTTACAGAACCTGTCATCAACCTCTGAAACCGACGCAGCCTGATCCAGGCCCGCCCCCGCGCATTGCAAAAGGTGATGGCGTCAGTGTACAAATGGCCCGCTGCTGTCAGGAAATCGTCTTCAAAAGCGCTCTCGCGCCCTTCTTGAACACCCCTAAAAACGTAGCCCTATTGGTAAGACGCGACATTTAATGTCAATATCGCGCCTTCCCCTATTTCGTCGCCCCGTGCGGCTTTCGCCGCAGGTCTCGCCCGTTGTCACAATAAACAAGGCTTTGAGTATCTGCGGTCTGTTGCAAAAAGGTAGTTAATGATGAGCGCAAGGCACTTTCTCTCCCTGATGGATTGCACGCCCGAAGAGCTGGTCAGCGTGATCCGTCGAGGCATTGAGCTTAAAGACCTGCGTAACCGCGGCGTACTGTTCGAGCCTTTGAAAAACCGCGTGCTCGGGATGATTTTCGAGAAGTCGTCGACCCGCACTCGCCTGTCGTTCGAAGCCGGCATGATCCAGCTGGGTGGCCAGGCCATCTTCCTGTCGCCGCGTGACACCCAACTGGGCCGTGGCGAGCCGATCAGCGACTGCGCGATCGTCATGTCGCGCATGCTCGATGCGGTGATGATCCGTACCTTTGCCCACAGCACCCTGACCGAATTCGCCGCCAACTCGCGCGTGCCGGTAATCAACGGCCTGTCCGATGACCTGCACCCATGCCAGTTGCTGGCCGACATGCAGACCTTTCTTGAGCACCGTGGCTCGATCCAGGGCAAGACCGTGGCCTGGATCGGTGACGGCAACAACATGTGCAACAGCTATATAGAAGCGGCGATTCAGTTCGACTTCCACCTGCGCATCGCCTGTCCGGAAGGCTTCGAACCGGCCGCCGAGTTCCTGGCCAAGGCCGATGGCCGTGTGCAGATCCTGCGCGATCCAAAGGATGCAGCGATCGGCGCCCACCTGGTCAGCACCGACGTCTGGACCTCCATGGGCCAGGAAGACGAAACCGCCAAGCGCCTGGCCCTGTTCGCGCCCTTCCAGGTGACCCGCGCCCTGCTCGACATGGCCGCGCCGGACGTGCTGTTCATGCACTGCCTGCCCGCCCACCGGGGTGAGGAAATCAGCCTCGACCTGCTCGATGACCCACGCTCCGTGGCCTGGGACCAGGCCGAGAACCGCCTGCACGCGCAAAAAGCCCTGCTCGAATTCCTCGTCGAACCGGCGTACCACCACGCATGAGCCAGCCATTACTGCTGAACTTGCGCAATCTGGCATGCGGTTACCAGGATCAACGGGTGGTGCAGAACCTCAATCTGCACCTCAACGCGGGCGATATCGGTTGCCTGCTGGGTTCTTCGGGCTGTGGCAAAACCACGACCTTGCGCGCGATTGCCGGTTTTGAGCCGGTGCACGAAGGCGAAATCAGCCTCGCGGGCGAAGTGATCTCCAGCGCCGGTTTTACCCTGGCGCCGGAGAAACGTCGCATCGGCATGGTGTTCCAGGACTACGCGCTGTTCCCCCATCTCAGCGTGGCCGACAACATCGCCTTCGGCATTCGCAAACACCCGCAAAAAGACCGTGTGGTCGCCGAACTGCTGGAACTGGTCAACCTCAAGAACCTGGGCAAGCGTTTCCCCCACGAACTGTCGGGCGGCCAGCAACAACGCGTCGCCCTCGCCCGCGCCCTGGCGCCGGAGCCGCAGCTGTTGCTGCTGGACGAACCGTTCTCCAACCTCGACGGCGAACTGCGGCGCAAGCTCAGCCACGAGGTGCGCGACATCCTCAAGGCACGGGGCACCAGTGCGATCCTGGTCACCCATGACCAGGAAGAGGCATTCGCCGTGAGCGATCACGTCGGGGTGTTCAAGGAAGGCCGCCTGGAGCAGTGGGATACCCCCTACAACCTCTATCACGAACCCCTGACGCCTTACGTCGCCAGCTTTATCGGCCAGGGTTATTTCATTCGTGGCCAGTTGAGTTCGCCCGAGTCCGTCCACACCGAACTCGGCGACCTGCGCGGAAACCGCGCCTACACCTGGCCTACGGGGGGGGCGGTGGACGTCTTGCTGCGCCCGGACGACATCGTCTACGCGCCGGACAGCGCCTTGAAAGCGCGGATCGTCGGCAAGACCTTCCTCGGCGCGTCGACCCTGTACCGCCTGCAACTGCCGACCGGTGCGCAGTTGGAGTCGATTTTCCCCAGCCATGCCGACCATCAGGTGGGCGCGCAAGTGGGCATTCGCGTGGCCGCTGAGCATCTGGTGCTGTTCCAGGCCTCAGGCAGCGTCGCGGCGCAGGTTCCTCACGCCGAATCCGGCGTACGACGCTACAGCCCGGCTGGCTGAGTCAATGATCAACGTGTGGGAGGGGCAAGCCTCCTCCCACATTGGTTATCCAGGATACCGGGATTACGCCCGGCCAATTTCTGCGAATTTGGCCTGGGTATGTTCCGCCAGCACTGCGGCGGACAACTCCACTTCCAGTCCCCTTCTCCCCGCACTCACAAAAATTGTCGCAAACGGCTGCGCCGTTACATCGATAAATGTGCGCAGCCGCTTCTTCTGCCCCAGTGGGCTGATACCTCCCAGCAGGTAACCGGTGGAACGCTGCGCCGCAGCCGGATCAGCCATTTCGACTTTTTTAACCCCCGCCGCATGAGCCAGGGCCTTGAGGTCGAGACTTCCGACGACCGGCACCACAGCCACCAGTAATTCGCCTTTTTCACTGCTGGCCAACAAGGTCTTGAACACCTGCGCCGGGTCGAGGCCCAATTTCTCTGCGGCCTCCAGGCCATAGGAGGCCGCCTTGGGGTCGTGTTCATAACTGTGGATGCGATGTTCGGCGCGAACTTTTTTCAACAAATCCAATGCGGGGGTCATGACCTCTCCGAGCGTGGCAAACTGACGGCCAATTCTAGGCCAAGCCCGCATAAAACGCTCTAGTCCGCCCTCCCCGTCCACAATACTTAACGTGGCGAGCGTGATCATTCATCAAACCAATAGTTTGAAAGTGACCGACAGTTCACTTTCGACCTTTGACAGCCGTCATTCTTGTCTATATTTTTTCGTTTCCGAATACTGTAGGAATACACCTGCAGCGTTCCAGCAGTAAGCCGTGTCTTGGATGGGGATCCTCGTCACGGTGAAAATCGCGCAACCGTCCGTTGAGGCAGTGCGCCAGACAAGAACAACAATCGAGGTTTTCCATGACAACTGCTCTTCAACAGCCTTCACTTTCGAGCCAATGCATGGCCGAGTTCCTGGGGACTGCGCTTCTGATCTTCTTCGGTACAGGCTGCGTTGCTGCGCTCAAGGTCGCGGGTGCCAGCTTCGGGTTGTGGGAAATCAGCATCATCTGGGGGATCGGCGTCAGCATGGCGATCTACCTGAGCGCCGGTATTTCCGGGGCTCACCTCAATCCGGCGGTCAGTATCGCCCTGTGTATTTTTGCCGACTTCGACAAGCGCAAACTGCCGTTCTACATCCTGGCCCAAATCGCCGGAGCCTTCTGCTCGGCGGCGCTGGTGTACACGCTTTATAGCAATCTCTTTTTCGATTACGAACAAACCCACCATCTGGTACGCGGCACCCAGGCCAGCCTGGAATTGGCCTCGGTGTTCTCCACCTACCCCCATGCACTGCTGAGCACGGCGCAGGCCTTCCTGGTGGAAATGGTCATTACCGCGATCCTGATGGGCGTGATCATGGCCCTGACCGATGACAACAACGGCCTGCCGCGCGGTCCGCTGGCACCACTGCTGATTGGCCTGCTGATTGCGGTCATCGGCAGTGCCATGGGCCCGCTGACCGGCTTTGCGATGAACCCGGCGCGGGATTTCGGGCCCAAGCTGATGACCTTTTTCGCTGGCTGGGGTGAAATGGCCTTTACTGGCGGCCGCGATATTCCTTACTTCCTGGTTCCGATTTTCGCGCCGATTGTCGGCGCATGCCTCGGTGCTGCGGCCTATCGCGGGCTGATTGCTCGCCACTTGCCGAGCGCCGCACCTGCTATAGCGGAAACAACTGACACGGCTGTCAACGGCAAGACTCGTATTTCCTGAAAGCGCCAGCCTGGTCCTCTGCCCTTCGCGGCCCCGGCTGATTTCTGACTTCCTTATTTCGTCCAAGGCAATAGACATGACCGATATCGAGAATAAGAACTACATCATTGCCCTTGATCAGGGCACCACCAGTTCCCGGGCAATCATCTTCGATCGCGACGCCAACGTGGTCTGCACCGCCCAACGTGAATTCACCCAGCACTACCCGCAAGCCGGCTGGGTCGAGCATGACCCGATGGAAATCTTCGCCACCCAGAGCGCGGTGATGGTCGAGGCCCTGGCACAAGCCGGCCTGCACCATGACCAGGTCGCCGCCATCGGTATCACCAACCAGCGTGAAACCACCGTGGTATGGGACAAGATCACCGGCCGCCCGATCTACAACGCCATTGTCTGGCAATGCCGCCGCAGCACCGAGATCTGCCAGCAGCTCAAGCGCGACGGCCACGAGCAATACATTAACGACACCACCGGCCTGGTCACCGACCCGTACTTCTCCGGCACCAAGCTCAAGTGGATCCTCGATAACGTCGAAGGCAGCCGCGAGCGTGCGCGCAACGGCGAGCTGCTGTTCGGCACCATCGACAGCTGGCTGATCTGGAAATTTACCGGCGGCAAGACCCACGTTACCGACTACACCAACGCCTCGCGCACCATGCTCTTCAACATCCACACCCTGGAGTGGGATGCGAAGATGCTGGAGATCCTCGACGTTCCGCGGGAAATGCTGCCGGAAGTGAAGTCTTCCTCCGAGATCTACGGCCGCACCAAAAGCGGCATCGCCATCGGCGGTATCGCCGGTGACCAGCAAGCGGCCCTGTTCGGCCAGATGTGCGTGGAGGCCGGCCAGGCCAAGAACACCTACGGCACCGGCTGCTTCCTGCTGATGAATACCGGCGACAAAGCGGTCAAGTCCAAGCACGGCATGCTCACCACCATCGCCTGCGGCCCCCGTGGCGAAGTGGCCTATGCGCTGGAAGGCGCGGTGTTCAACGGTGGCTCCACCGTGCAATGGCTGCGTGACGAGCTGAAAATCATCGCCGATGCCACCGACACCGAATACTTCGCCGGCAAGGTCAAGGACAGCAACGGCGTGTACCTGGTCCCGGCCTTCACCGGCCTGGGTGCCCCCTACTGGGACCCGTATGCCCGTGGCGCACTGTTTGGCCTGACCCGCGGCGTACGCGTGGATCACATTATTCGTGCCGCCCTGGAGTCGATTGCCTACCAGACCCGCGACGTACTCGACGCCATGCAACAGGACTCGGGCGAACGCCTCAAGGCCCTGCGTGTGGACGGCGGTGCGGTGGCCAACAACTTCCTGATGCAATTCCAGGCCGACATCCTCGGCACCCAGGTCGAGCGCCCGCAAATGCGCGAAACCACTGCACTCGGCGCCGCCTACCTGGCAGGCCTGGCCTGCGGCTTCTGGGGCAGCCTGGACGAGCTGCGCGGCAAGGCCGTGATCGAGCGCGAATTCGAACCGCAACTGGAAGAAGCCGCCAAGGAAAAACTCTACGCTGGCTGGCAAAAAGCGGTGAGCCGCACCCGTGACTGGGAGCCCCACGAAGGCGCCGAATAAGCCATGCGCCGGCCCCATATCGGGTTGTAACTGGCAGGGAGCAGATTCCTGCGTCATCATGGGCCACTTTTGTATGGCAGCCCAAAGGACGCCCCATGAATCTGCCTCCCCGCCAGCAGCAAATCCTCGAACTGGTCCGCGAACGCGGCTACGTCAGTATCGAGGAAATGGCGCAGCTATTCGTTGTCACCCCGCAAACCATCCGCCGCGATATCAACCAGCTGGCGGACGCCAATCTGCTGCGCCGCTACCACGGCGGCGCGGCCTATGACTCCAGTGTCGAGAACACCGCCTACGCCATGCGTGCCGACCAGATGCGCGACGAGAAACAGCGCATCGGCGAAGCCATCGCGGCACAAATTCCCGATCACGCCTCGTTGTTCATCAATATCGGTACCACTACCGAGTCCATTGCCCGTGCGCTGCTCAATCACAATCACCTGAAAATCATCACCAATAACCTCAACGTCGCCACCATGCTCAGCGCAAAGGACGACTTCGATGTGTTGCTGACCGGCGGTAATGTGCGCCGTGACGGCGGCGTGGTGGGCCAGGCCAGTGTCGACTTCATCAACCAGTTCAAGGTCGACTTCGCGCTGGTGGGTATCAGCGGCATCGACGAGGACGGCAGCCTGCTGGACTTCGACTACCAGGAAGTCCGGGTTTCCCAGGCGATCATCGCCAATGCACGCCAGGTGATCCTGGCGGCGGACTCCAGCAAATTCGGGCGCAATGCCATGATTCGACTGGGGCCGATCAGCCTGGTGGACTGCCTGGTGACGGATCAGGAGCCGGTGCCGGCCCTGGTGCAGTTGTTGAACCAGCATAAGGTTCGCCTGGAAGTCGTATAGCGTCTGCACTGAAGCCATCGGGGGCAAGCCCCGATGGCGATTTATCCAGCGCCTTTTTCTCGAGCCTGCCCAGGCTTATGTTCACAAATTTTCCTTTTCCCGCCCTTCGATGAGTTTTTTCAATCGAAGTCGGCTGGCTGTGCCCACGTTTATCAGCTACCATTTTCGCAAATGAACATTAATGTTCGAATTCCAATACGAAAAAGCTCCCGAGGCCAGTCGATGAACCCTTCTACCTTGCCTGCTCCACCGCTTGCCGAAGTCTATGACGTTGCCGTAATCGGTGGCGGGATCAACGGCGTCGGCATTGCAGCAGACGCAGCCGGTCGCGGTTTGTCGGTATTCCTTTGCGAAAAGGACGACCTGGCCAGCCACACCTCCTCCGCCAGCAGCAAGCTGATCCACGGCGGCCTGCGCTACCTCGAACATTACGAATTCCGCCTGGTACGCGAAGCCCTGGCCGAACGTGAAGTGCTGCTGGCCAAGGCCCCGCACATCGTCAAGCAGATGCGCTTCGTGCTGCCACACCGCCCCCACCTGCGCCCGGCGTGGATGATCCGTGCCGGCCTGTTCCTCTATGACCACCTGGGCAAGCGCGAGAAACTCGCCGGCTCCAAGAGCCTCAAGTTCGGCCCTGACAGCCCGCTGAAAAGCGAAATCACCAAAGGCTTCGAATACTCCGACTGCTGGGTCGACGACGCCCGTCTGGTCGTCCTCAACGCCATGGCCGCCCGTGAAAAAGGTGCGCATATCCATACCCAGACCCGCTGCATCAGTGCCCATCGCAGCAATGGCATGTGGGACATGAACATGGAACGCGCCGATGGCAGCCTGTTCTCGATCCGTGCCCGCGCCCTGGTGAACGCCGCCGGCCCGTGGGTCGCCAAGTTCATCAAGGACGACCTGAAGCTGGACTCGCCCTACGGTATCCGCCTGATCCAGGGCAGCCACCTGATCGTGCCGAAACTGTATGAAGGCGCCCACGCGCACATCCTGCAGAACGAAGACCAGCGCATCGTCTTCACCATTCCGTACCTGAACCACCTGACCATCATCGGCACCACCGACCGCGAATACACCGGCGACCCGGCGAAAGTGGCGATCACCGAAGGTGAAACCGACTACATGCTCAAGGTGGTCAACGCGCACTTCAAGAAACAGCTGAGCCGCGACGACATCGTCCACACCTACTCGGGTGTGCGCCCACTGTGCAACGACGAGTCGGACAACCCGTCGGCCATCACCCGTGACTACACCCTGTCGCTGTCCGGTGGTACGGGCGAGGCGCCGATCCTGTCGGTGTTCGGCGGCAAGCTGACCACCTACCGCAAGCTCGCCGAATCGGCTATGGCGCAACTGGCCCCGTACTTCACGCAGATGCGTCCCAGCTGGACCGCCACCGCCAGCCTGCCCGGCGGCGAGGACATGACCACCCCAGAAGCCCTGGCCGAGGCCATTGGCAGCAAGTTCGACTGGTTGCCGAGCGAAATCGCGCGCCGCTGGTCCACCACCTATGGCAGCCGCACCTGGCGCCTGCTCGAAGGCGTGCAGTCGCTGGCTGACCTGGGTGAACATTTGGGCGGCGGCCTCTACACCCGCGAGGTCGACTACCTGTGTGCCGAGGAATGGGTAACCCAGCCCCAGGACGTGCTGTGGCGCCGGACCAAACTCGGCCTGTTCACCACCCCACAGGAACAGGACAACGTGCAACGCTACCTGTCCAAGGTTGAGCAGACCCGCAGCAAGATCGAAGCGGCCTGACAGGCCCGTCGTACAAAAGCCCCTGCGCCGTAAGGCCCAGGGGCTTTTTTATAGCGCCTGACATTCGGTTTTCCGAACGCCACAGGCAAGCCTATTCGGTTTACCGGATCAAACGGTTACATATTTGTCGTCATACAAAATTAATCCTCATGTAAATCAACTTGTTAAGCTTTTATTTCCGGTCTGGCACGACTCATGCTCTACACTCCTAGACGATTGCCTGGGACGCTTCAGGAGCCGTCACGGGCATTCGCTGTACAAGAGAGCCGTCTAGCCGGCTTCATAAAAAAAACAAATGTCGAGGAAGTATTGATGCGCATCGTTCCCCATATCCTGGGCGCAGCTATCGCTGCTGCTCTGATCAGCACTCCAGTTTTTGCCGCCGAACTCACCGGCACACTGAAGAAAATCAACGACTCCGGCACCATCACCCTCGGGCACCGCGACAGCTCCATTCCGTTTTCCTACATTGCGGATGGTTCGGGCAAACCTGTGGGCTACTCCCACGACATTCAGCTGGCCATCGTCGAAGCCCTGAAAAAAGACCTGAACAAACCCGATCTGCAGGCCAAGTACAACCTGGTCACCTCGCAGACCCGTATTCCGCTGGTTCAGAACGGCACCGTCGACATCGAGTGCGGTTCCACCACCAACAACGCCGAACGCGCCCAGCAAGTCGCCTTCACCACCAACATCTTCGAAATCGGCACTCGCCTGCTGGTCAAGAAAGACAAGGAAGGCAAGCCTAGCTACGCCGACTTCGCCGACCTGAAGGGCAAGAACGTCGTGACCACCGCCGGCACCACGTCCGAGCGCATCATCAAGGCGATGAACGCTGACAAGCAGATGGGCATGAACGTCATCTCCGCCAAAGACCATGGCGAGTCCTTCCAGATGCTGGAAAGCGGCCGTGCCGTAGCCTTCATGATGGACGACGCCCTGCTGGCCGGTGAAGAAGCCAAGGCCAAGAAGCCGGATGACTGGGTCATCACCGGTACTCCACAGTCCTTCGAAGCCTACGCGTGCATGGTTCGCAAAGAAGACCCTGCCTTCAAGAAAGCGGTGGATGACGCCATCGTTGGCCTGTACAAGTCCGGCGAAATCAACAAGATCTACGCCAAGTGGTTCGAAAGCCCGATCCCACCAAAAAACCTGAACCTGAACTTCCCAATGAGCGACAAGGTTAAGGAACTGATCAAGAACCCGACCGACAAGCCGGCGCCTGAAGTAAAAATCTGATTCCTGACTAACCTTATCGCCTGAGGGAGCCAACCCTCCCTCAGGCGTCTGTTACTACCTGCTGGCTATACTTTGGAACACTCGACCTGGCGGTTTTCGAGCCGATCGCGTGTGCCTGGCGTTCATCGCCAGGCGGGAATGGACTTTCCCCAAGCGGGTGCTTGTACATCGATCGATCTCGAGGGGAGACCCTAATGAATTACAACTGGGACTGGGGCGTGTTCTTCAAGTCCACCGGCGTGGGCAGCGAGACTTATCTCGACTGGTACATCGCCGGCCTGGGCTGGACCATCGCCATCGCTGTCGTGGCATGGATTATCGCCTTGCTGCTGGGCTCCATTCTGGGGGTCATGCGCACCGTGCCAAACCGCCTCGTATCAGGCATCGCGACCTGCTACGTGGAGCTGTTTCGTAACGTGCCGCTGCTGGTGCAGCTGTTCATCTGGTACTTCCTGATACCCGACCTGCTGCCGCAGAACCTGCAGGACTGGTACAAGCAGGACCTTAACCCGACCACCTCGGCCTACCTGAGCGTTGTCGTGTGCCTGGGCCTGTTCACCGCTGCCCGTGTGTGCGAGCAAGTGCGTACCGGTATCCAGGCGCTGCCACGTGGCCAAGAGGCCGCTGCACGTGCCATGGGCTTCAAGTTGCCGCAGATCTACTGGAACGTGCTGCTGCCCCAGGCCTACCGGATCATCATTCCGCCGCTTACCTCGGAATTCCTCAACGTCTTCAAGAACTCCTCCGTGGCGTCCTTGATCGGCCTGATGGAACTGCTGGCGCAAACCAAACAGACCGCCGAGTTCTCGGCCAACCTGTTTGAAGCCTTCACCCTGGCCACGCTGATCTACTTCACCCTGAACATGAGCCTGATGCTGCTGATGCGCGTGGTCGAGAAGAAAGTCGCAGTGCCCGGCCTGATCTCCGTGGGGGGTAAATAATGGAACTCGATTTCAGCGGCATCATCCCCGCCATCCCGGGCCTGTGGAACGGCATGGTCATGACCTTGAAGCTGATGGTCATGGGCGTGATCGGCGGTATCGCGCTGGGTACGATCCTGGCACTGATGCGCCTGTCGTCCAGCAAACTGCTGTCCCGGGTGGCCGGCGCCTATGTGAACTACTTCCGCTCGATCCCGCTGCTGCTGGTGATCACCTGGTTCTACCTGGCGGTGCCGTTCGTGTTGCGTTGGATCACCGGCGAAGACACCCCGATCGGCGCGTTCACCTCCTGCGTCGTGGCGTTCATGATGTTCGAGGCCGCGTACTTCTGCGAGATCGTGCGGGCCGGCGTGCAGTCGATCCCCAAGGGCCAGATGGCGGCGGCACAGGCAATGGGCATGACCTATGGCCAGACCATGCGCCTGATCATCCTGCCCCAGGCGTTCCGCAAGATGACCCCGTTGCTGCTGCAACAGTCGATCATCCTGTTCCAGGACACCTCGCTGGTCTACACCGTGGGCCTGGTGGACTTCCTCAACTCCGCCCGTTCCAACGGCGACATCATCGGGCGCTCCAATGAGTTCCTGATCTTCGCCGGTGTCGTCTACTTCATCATCAGCTTTTCCGCCTCGCTGCTGGTCAAGCGTCTGCAAAAAAGGTTTGCCGTATGATCTCGATCAAGAACATCAACAAGTGGTATGGCGACTTCCAGGTGCTGACCGATTGCAGCACCGAGGTTAAAAAAGGCGAAGTGATCGTGGTGTGCGGGCCATCGGGCTCGGGCAAGTCCACCCTGATCAAGTGCGTCAACGCGCTGGAACCGTTCCAGAAAGGCGACATAATCGTCGACGGCACCTCCATCGCCGACCCGAAGACCAACCTGCCGAAACTGCGTTCGCGCGTGGGCATGGTGTTCCAGCACTTCGAGCTGTTCCCGCACCTGACCATCACCGAAAACCTGACCATCGCACAGATCAAGGTGCTCGGCCGCAGCAAGGAAGAAGCCACCAAGAAAGGCCTGCAACTGCTTGAGCGCGTCGGCCTGTCGGCGCACGCCCACAAGCACCCGGGCCAGCTTTCCGGTGGCCAGCAGCAACGTGTGGCGATCGCCCGCGCCCTGGCCATGGACCCGATCGTCATGCTGTTCGACGAACCGACCTCGGCCCTCGACCCGGAAATGGTCAACGAAGTACTGGACGTGATGGTGCAACTGGCCCAGGAAGGCATGACCATGATGTGCGTCACCCACGAAATGGGCTTTGCCCGCAAAGTGGCCGACCGCGTGATCTTCATGGACGCCGGCAAGATCATCGAAGACTGCCCGAAGGAAGAGTTCTTCGGCGACATCAGCGCCCGCTCCGAGCGCGCGCAGCACTTCCTTGAGAAAATCCTGCAGCACTAAGTACCACCCAGTTGTGGTGAAGGGGCCACCCCCTTCGCCACAACTGGTTGACCCAAGGCATCTGTGATGAAATGCGACCCCAACCTCTATCGCGCCGCACCGCCATCACTTGCCGTGAAACCTCGTCTGATTCGCCAACTGTTCCTGCCGCCGTTGATCATCGCCCTGATGATCGGCCTGGGTTATATCGGCTTCTGGATCAGTGAGTACTACGGCATCCGCACCCTCAGCGACAACGGCGAACGCCAGCTGGAGCTGCATGCCCGCACCGTCGAGAGTGAAATCAGCAAATACACCTACCTGCCCAGCCTGCTGGAGCTGGAATCGAGCGTCTCCAAGCTGCTGGCCGAGCCGAACCAGGAAACCCGCAAAACGGTCAACGACTACCTCGAAGGCCTGAACCGACGCAGTCGCAGTCGGGCCATCTACGTGATGGACACCACCGGCCGTGTGCTGGCCACCAGTAACTGGCGCGATGCCGACAGTTACCAGGGTGAAGACCTGTCCTTTCGCGCCTATTTCCAGAATGCCGTGCGCGGCCAGCCCGGGCGTTTCTACGGCATCGGCAGCACCAACGGCGAACCCGGCTACTACCTGGCCCATGGCCTGGAAGAACACGGCAAGATCATCGGCGTGGCGGTGGTAAAAGTGCGCCTCGAAGCCCTGGAAGAGCGCTGGCAACGCGCGCGCCTCGAAGCCTTTGTGAGCGACGAGAACGGCATCATCATTCTCTCCAGCGACCCGGCTCGACGCCTCAAGGCGGTGCGACCGCTGAGCGACGAGACCAAGGATCGCCTGGCCCACAGCCTGCAATATTACTGGGCCACGCTCAACGAACTGGAACCCCTGGCCCGTGAGCGCTTGAATGAACGCAGCGAGAAGCTGACCTTCCCGGCCAACACTGAAGTGGTCAACGACGAGCACGAAGTCAGCTACCTGGCGCAAACCCGTCCACTCAACGACACACCGTGGAATTTCACCCTGCTCACCCCGCTCAACGACCTGCGCCGCGCGGCGATCAACCAGGGCATCCTGGTGGCAGTCGCGTTTGGCCTCGTCGCGTTTTTGCTGATTGCCTGGAACGAGCGGCGCAAAGTCATCGCCACCCGCCTCGCTGCGCGGGAAGCCTTGCAGGAAGCCAACAGCCAGCTGGAACGGCGGATCGCCGAACGCACCGCCGACCTGCGCGCCAGCAACGAGCGGCTCAAGGGCCAGATCCGCGAACGGCGCCAGGCCGAGGAAACCCTGCGCCGCGCCCAGGATGAACTGGTACAGGCCGGCAAGCTGGCGGCCATCGGCCAGATGTCCACCAGCATCGCCCATGAACTGAACCAGCCGTTGGCCGCGCTGCGCACCTTGTCCGGCAACACCGTGCGCTTCCTCGAACGCGGCGCGCTGGACACCGCCAGCGCCAACCTCAAGACCATCAACGAGCTGATCGACCGCATGGGCCGCATCACCGCCAGCCTGCGCTCCTTTGCCCGACGCGGCGATGACCAGGGCGAAGCCAGCCTGGCCAAGGCCGTGGACGCCGCGTTCCAGGTCCTCGGCCCACGCCTGGACAGCCTGCCGCTGAGCCTGCACCGCAACTTTGCCCCGGCCCAATTGCAGATCGACCAGACGCGCCTGGAACAGATCCTGGTCAACCTGATCGGCAACGCCCTCGACGCCATGCAGGCACAACCGGCTCCCGAGTTGTGCCTGGAAGGCAGCATCGCCGACGGCAAATACCGCCTGCTGGTGCGCGACAACGGCCACGGCATCGACGCCGAGGCGCGCAAGCATCTGTTCGAACCCTTCTTCACCACCAAACCCGGCGAGCAAGGCCTGGGCCTGGGCCTGACCCTCTCCGCCAGCCTCGCGGCAGCCACCGGCGGCACCCTCGCCGTGGAGCACCCGGCCGGCGGTGGCACTGCCTTTGTCCTGAGCCTGCCGCTGGTGGGCGCTCAACAAGCTGAGTCGACATGAATATTGATCCTCAAGACCTCACCGTGCTGATTGTCGAAGACGACCCCCATGTGCTGCTCGGCTGCCAACAGGCCCTGGCGCTGGAAGACATCCCCAGCGTGGGCGTGGGCAGTGCCGAAGAAGCGTTGAAACGCATCGGCGAGAACTTCGCCGGCATCGTGATCAGCGACATCCGCCTGCCGGGCATCGACGGCCTGGAACTGCTCACCCGTCTCAAGGCCCTGGATAAAAGCCTGCCGGTGGTGCTGATCACCGGGCATGGCGACATCTCCATGGCGGTCGGCGCCATGCGCAATGGCGCCTACGACTTCATGGAGAAACCCTTCTCCCCCGAGCGCCTGGTCGACGTCGCCCGCCGCGCCCTGGAACAACGCGGGCTGGCGCGGGAAGTCTGGTCGCTGCGCCGCCAGTTGGCTGAGCGGGATTCGCTGGAAGGCCGCATCATCGGTCGCTCGCCGGCCATGCAGAACCTGCGCGAGCTGATCGCCAACGTCGCCGATACCTCGGCCAACGTGCTGATCGAAGGCGAGACCGGCACCGGCAAGGAACTGGTCGCGCGTTGCCTGCATGATTTCAGCCGCCGGCACGCCCACCAGTTCGTCGCCCTCAACTGCGGCGGCCTGCCGGAGAACCTGTTCGAAAGCGAGATTTTCGGCCACGAAGCCAACGCCTTTACCGGCGCAGGCAAGCGCCGTATCGGCAAGATCGAACACGCCCATGAAGGCACGCTGTTCCTCGATGAAGTGGAAAGCATGCCGATCAACCTGCAGATCAAATTGCTGCGGGTGCTGCAGGAGCGCACCCTGGAACGCCTGGGCTCGAACCAGAGCGTGGCCGTGGATTGCCGGGTGATCGCCGCCACCAAGTCCGACCTCGACGAACTGAGCCGCGCCAGCCAGTTCCGCAGCGACCTGTACTACCGCCTCAACGTGGTGACCCTGGAACTGCCGCCCCTGCGCGAACGCCGCGAAGACATCCTGCAGCTGTTCGAACACTTCCTGCAGCAGTCGTCGCTGCGTTTTGACCGCACCGCGCCGGAACTGGACAACCAGACCCTCTCCAGCCTGATGAGCCACGACTGGCCCGGTAACGTACGCGAACTGCGCAACGTCGCCGAACGCTTCGCCCTCGGCCTGCCCGCCTTCAAGAAAAGCGGGGCCAGCAGCGGCAGCCAAGGCCTGGCGTTCACCGAAGCGGTGGAAGCCTTTGAACGCAACCTGCTCAGCGACGCCCTGCAACGCAGCGGCGGCAACCTGACCCAGGCCAGCCAGGAACTGGGCATGGCCAAGACCACCCTGTTCGACAAGGTCAAGAAATACGGGTTGAGCCACTGATGGATGTTTTTTTGAAAGCCGCCCTGGGCGCGGCGGTGGTGCTGATCCTGGCGGCACTGGCCAAGACCAGGAACTACTACATCGCCGGGCTGGTGCCGCTGTTTCCGACCTTTGCGTTGATCGCCCATTACATCGTCGGCAAGGGCCGCTCGCTGGACGATTTGAAGACCACCATCCTGTTCGGGATGTGGTCGATCATTCCCTACTTTTGGTATTTGGCGACGTTGTATGTGATGGTGGACCGCATGCGGCTGGAGGCCTCTTTAGCCGTCGCGGCGGTAGCGTGGCTGATGGCCGCGACGGTGTTGGTGAGCGTGTGGGTACGCGTCCACGCCTGACACCACTCAATCCAAATGTGGGAGGGGGCTTGCCCCCGATAGCGGTGTATCAGTCACCTTATCTTTAACTGACCCACTGCCATCGGGGGCAAGCCCCCTCCCACACTTTTAATCGAGGCGTGTCAGCGGACGATCTTGTCGACCTGGATGCCCAGCTTCTTCAACCGATACCAGAAGCTTCTCTCGGAAATTCCTATCTTCGCCGCCGCCGCAGCCTGCACGCCGTTGCTCTCCTGCAAGGCGGCCAGGATGTAGGCTTTCTCCACCTCCGCCAGCGCCGCATCCAGGTCCTGGGGAATCCCCGGCCCTTCGCTGAGGATCGCGGTCACGCCGCCTTCGCTGGGTTTGGAAGCAAACAGATAACCCGGTAAATCAATGTCTTCGATCACAGGCGTGGCGGCCACGATGGTCGCGCGCTCCACACAGTTTTGCAGCTCACGGATATTGCCCGGCCAGTGATACGCGGCCATGGCCTGCAACGCCTCAGGGCTGAAGCCGGTAATCCGCTTGCCGGCAGTGGCGCTGAGGGTCCGGGCAAAGTGGCGGGCCAGGGGCGCGATGTCTTCCACACGCTCACGCAGGGCTGGCAGCGGGATCGGGAACACATTGAGGCGGTAATACAGGTCTTCGCGAAACTCCTTGTTAGCCACCGCCTCCAGCAGGTTCTTGTTGGTGGCCGCGATCACCCGCACATCCACCTTGCGCTCGCGGGGGTCGCCCACCGGCTCGATCACCCGCTCCTGCAAGGCGCGCAGGATCTTGGCCTGCAATGCCAGGGGCATATCGCCCACTTCATCGAGAAACAGCGTGCCCTTGTCGGCCTGCTGGAAGCGCCCGACCCGGTCAGACACGGCGCCGGTAAACGCGCCCTTGCGATGGCCGAACATTTCGCTTTCCAGCAACCCTTCGGGGATCGCCGCGCAGTTGACCGCCACAAACGGCTTGTCGGCACGGCTGCCATGCTTGTGGATGGCGCGGGCGACCATTTCCTTGCCGGTGCCGCTTTCGCCGGTCAGCAGGATGGTGGTGCTGCTGTCGCGCACCGAATCCACCGCCTGCAACACTTTGCGAAACGCCGGGCTGTCGCCCACCAGGCTGTCGAACTGCGCCTGCTCATCCAGTTCGGCGCGCAGGCGCGCGTTGTCGCGCATGATGTCGCGAAACTGCAGGGCCTTGGCCACGGTGATGTCCAGCTCGTCGATATCGAACGGTTTGGCAATGTAGTCGTAGGCACCGTTGCGCATCGACTGCACGGCGTTTTTCACCGTGCTGTAGGCGGTCATCACGATCACCGGCACGTGGGGATAACGCACCTTGATCTCGGCCAGCAAGGCCGGCCCGTCCATGCCCGGCATGCGCCAGTCACTGATCACCAGGTCGATGTCTTCCTGTTCCAGCACCTTGAGCGCATGCAGGCCGTTGCCCGCAATGAACACCTGCACGCTGTTCTGGCCCAGGGCCGACGCCAGCAGGTCGCAGAGCTTGGGTTCGTCGTCGACTACCAGAATGTTATGCGTCATGACTGTCCTCGTCGTCTTCGCCTGTCGCTGGAATGTACAGGCTGAAGGTGGCGCCGGCATCGTTTTCGCTGGCGCATTCGATGCTGCCGTCGTGACTTTCCATGATCGAATAGACTTTGGCCAGGCCCAGGCCCGTGCCCGAGGCCTTGGTGGTGACGAATGGCGTAAAGATACGCTCGATCATCTCCGGCGCGATGCCCTGGCCGGTGTCGGCGATGGCGATGACGGTGTTGTCGCCCTCGCTGCGGATGCCCAGGGTCAGGCGCCCGCCTTCAGGCATGGCATCGATGGCGTTGAGAATCAAGTTGAGGCAGGCCTGCTTGAGTTGCTTGGCGTCGGCGTAGATCGTCGCCCCCGGCGCCTGGTCGTCGATCTGCGCGTCGATGTTATGGCTGGCCAGTTCCGGCGCGCAGAAGCCCAGGATCTCCTCCACCAGCGGACGGGCCGGCTGCAGCACGCGCAACGGTGGGTTGGGTTTGGCAAAGTCGAGGAACTCGGTGATCAGGTCATTGATGCGGCTGACTTCGCTGATCACATATTCCAGGTGGCGCTTGTCGGCGTCCGGCAGGTCAACGCGGCGGTGCAACAACTGGGTGGCCGTCTTGATGATGCCCAACGGGTTACGGATCTCATGGGCCAGGCCCATGGCGACTTCACCCAGTGCATGCAGGCGATCACGCCGGCGCAGTTGGGCTTCGAGGTGGTGCAGCTCGCCCAGGCGCTCGGTCATATGGTTGAAGGTGCTGCTCAATTGCGCCAGTTCATCGCCGCCACTGACCAGCACGCGGTGCGTGTAGTTGCCTGAGATCACCGCGCCCACGCCCTCGGATAAGTCCCGCAACGGCTTGGTCAGGCGCCGAGACACCAGCACCCCCGCCGCCAGGGACAGCGCCGAGCTGAGCAGGAAAATCAGCACGAACAGATTGCTCTGGTTCACCAGCCCCACCAGGCTGGTATGGCGCAGCAGGCCGCTGAAAATCACGCCTTGGAGGTCACCGGCGTCATTGAAGATCGGCCAGTACAGCCCGCTGTAGCTGTTGGTGAACTGCTCGCTGGGCTGCTTGGTACTGCGCATCGCGGTCTCGACACTTTTCGGAATGCGCGCAGGATGGTCCACGAAGCGCTGGGTCGAAAATATCTCCGAGAACCCCTCGGGGTTGGCCAGGTACAGGCGCAGGTCGAGGGAATGCACATCGGCCACGCTGGTGAGAAAGCTGCTGTCCAGGTAGGTCGCCACCAACAGGCGGTAGTCGACGCCGTCCTGGCTGGTTTCGAAGGTCGAGACCACAATCCCGGTGCTCACCCCTGCCACTTGCACGGTCTGCAGCACCGCGTTGCTGGTCAGGCTGATCTGTTTGACAATGTCATCGGAAGCCGTGCTGAACACCACCTTTTGATCGCTGGTGCGGATCAGCGCCACCACGTCGATGTCGGTGGCATCGGCGATGTCCGCGGTCAGCCGGTCATGCTTGGCCGCCTGCCGGCTCGAGGGCGGGCTGGTGTAGCGCAGGAACAGCTTGGCCATGCGCGCGTTGTCGTGAAGGATGTCGCCGATCTCGTCCTTGACGATCTTGGTCGATTCCTGCAGCCAGATGCGCACGTTGCTGTCGAAAATCTGCGACAGCGTGGTCGCCGCCAGCTCCGCCGCGATCATGGTGGGAATCACGCTGACCAGCCAGAACGCCAGCACCAGCTTGCGCTGGACGCTCCAGCGCGAAATGGCAAAGGGGCGGGCTTTCTGGCGGGTCTTGGTGATCATCAGGTTTCGCTTATCGCAGCAGCCATGGCAGGGTCGGAACGATCCGGTCGAATAAACAGTTTTACAAGCGTGAGCAGGCCGTTGACCAGCCGGTTGCGGTGGCGAAAAAACACACTGTTGCCCTGGAACTCGCAACCCAGGCGCAGCTTACTGGCATACCCGGCCTGGCCGCACTCATACACCGCAATATTGTGTTGAATACAGTAGTCGACGTTGGTCAGCCAGCTGCGGAAGTACAGGTTGTAGTCACGGCTGAACGCAACGTCATGGGCGAAAAACTTGTCCACCAACCGGTGCTCGTCCAGCAGCAGCAGGTTGAACGCCACCAACTGCTCGTCGACCCAGTAAAGAACACAGACGGCGCGATCGCCAAGGCGTTCCAGCACGCCGGTGAAATAGCCGGCAGGCAGGCGTTCGAACTGCAACTCGGCGCGCGTCAGCGTGGCCTCATACAGGCGCATGACCTCGGGCAGCACGTCGTCGATATTGCCGCGCCACTCCACCCGCGGTCCAGGTGCACGCAGCTTGCGGCGCAAGTCCTTGCGGGTGGATTTGCCCAGCGAGCCGAGGTAGGCGTCCACCGAGCCGTACGGCAGCGGCAACACCCCGGTGGGCAAGCCCGGCATGCTTTGAAAACCCGCCACCCGGCAACTGTCGAGCCAATGGGGGTCCTGGCTGGGTGCATCCTTGACCGCCAGCAGGCCGATACCGAAATCATCGGCATCCTGGCGCGCGGCCTCCAGCAAGTGTTTGAGCAACAACGGGCGACGCGACTCAGGCACGCCACTGGCCACCCCGGCGTCGCAACGCTCGGCCACCGGGGAGCCAATGGCATACAGGCCCAATTGCAAAACACCCGGCCACAGCCGCTCCACACGTTCGGCCAAACGCTTGCCGGCGCCCGACACCGTGGTGTCGAGGCGATAATGGGTGATGAACGCGGCAGCCACGGCTACCAGCGTTCCGTTGTCATAAACCGCCAGGTAGCGCCATTGGAAATCATCGATGGCGGCGTTTTCCACGGCGACGTAATAATCCCAGTCTTCCAGGGCACCGGGAAAACAGTCGTTCCAGGCGCTACGCTGGAGGGCCCGGATGGTCGGGAAGGCTTGGGTGGTGATCACATCGTTTCCCTTGTTATGGCTGGCGAGCTTGCTGTGGTGAGCGGGCTTGTTGTGGTGAGCGGGCTTGCTGTGGTGAGCGGGCTTGCCCCGCGCTGGGCTGCGAAGCAGCCCCAAACCCAGGCACCTCAGTTCTAACTGGACGCATGCAGTGTCAGTGATGGGGCGGCTTCGCCGCCCAGCGCGGGACAAGCCCGCTCACCACAACAAGCCCGCTCACCACAACAGCAAGCCAGCTCAACACAACAAGCCCGCTCACCACAAAGTAAGCCGGCGTCCACAAACGCGGTGTGCCGTTCGACAAAGTCGGCACTCAACTCGATGACCCGGCGGTATTGCAGGTCGACGGTGATCATGTGGTAGCAGTTGTCCAGCAGGATCTTGGTCACCGGGCCGCCCAGGTGACGCTCCACGTAATCGGCGTTCCAGCGGCTGGTGATGTCGTCTTCGAGGGAATGCAGCACCAGGGCCGGCACCTTGACCTTGGGCATGCGTTTCCTGACCACGGCGTTCATGCGGTGCAATTCGCGCACCGTGATGCCTTCCATGGTCAGCAAACCGGCTTCGCTGCTCTGCCCTTCCTTCATCTGCCGCTCGACGATTGCCCGCAGGCGTTCGTTCTTGATGCCGTAGGGCGGCTTCTCTTCGAAGCGGCAGATGTGCACGCCGAACGGAATCTTCATCAGCAACGGCGTGAGGAATGCCAGCTTGTTGATGCTCCAGCCGTCGTACTTGAGGGTGGTCGAATACATCAACAGCCCGGCAACTTGCCCAGGGTGCTCGGCAGCCACGTACATCGACATCACCGCGCCCATGGACAAGCCACCGACAAACACCTGCTCGTGGCGTTGCCTGACCTGCACGAAGGTCTTGCGCACGCCCTCGTACCAGTCCAGCCAGCCGGTGGCCTGCAGGTCGCTGTTGTCACCACAGTGCCCGGCCAGGGTGGGCACGTACACCGTGCAGTTACCCGCCTTGGCCAGGCCCTTGGCGACCTGGCGCAGTTCCGTCGGGGTGCCGGTCAGGCCGTGGATCAACAGGATCCCGACCGGACCTTCACCGAGAACGAAACCGGCGCGGCCTTCACCGAGGTCGATCCCGGCGGCGCTCACCGTTGGGTCGCCCGTACCAGCAGTTGCTCGAGCAGCTTCAGGCCCAGTTCGATTTCCGGGTAGCTGATTTCCAGGGACGGTGCCAGGGTGATCACGTTTTTGTAGTAGCCGCCCACGTCGAGGATCAGGCCGAGTTTGCGGCCATCGACGACCATGTCGCCTTTCATGCCTTCTTCGACCATGTAGTCCAGGGTCGCCTTGTCCGGCGTGAAGCCGTCCGGGCCGCAGATTTCGCAGCGCAGGGCCAGGCCCAGGCCGTCGACGTCGCCGATGATCGGGAAACGTTTCTGCAGGTCCTGCAGGCCTTCGAGGAAGAATTTGCCCTTGGCCATGACCATCGCGCCGTAGTCGACTTCGTTGGTCATCTTGAACATTTCCAGGCCCACCGCCGTGCCCAATGGGTTGGAGGCGAACGTGGAGTGGGTCGAACCTGGCGGGAAGATCTTCGGGTTGATCAACTCTTCACGGGCCCAGATGCCGCCCAGTGGGTTGAGGCCGTTGGTCAGCGCCTTGCCGAACACGATCACGTCCGGTTGTACGTCGAAGTGCTCGATGGACCAGAGTTTGCCGGTGCGGTAGAAGCCCATCTGGATTTCGTCGGACACCATCAGGATGCCGTGCTGGTCCAGTACCTGCTTGAGTTCGCGATAGAAGTTCATCGGCGGGATCACGTAGCCGCCGGTGCCCTGGATCGGCTCGACGTAGAACGCGGCGTATTCACTCTGGCCGACTTTCGGGTCCCACACGCCGTTGTATTCGGTCTCGAACAGGCGTGCGAATTGCTGCACGCAGTGGCTGCCGTACTCTTCCTTGGTCATGCCTTTAGGCCCGCGGAAGTGGTACGGGAACGGGATGAACTGCGCACGCTCGCCGAAGTGGCCGTAGCGGCGACGGTAGCGGTAGCTGGAGGTGATCGACGAGGCGCCGAGGGTCCGGCCGTGATAGCCGCCTTCGAAGGCGAACATCAGGCTTTTGCCGTTGGTGGCGTTACGCACCACTTTCAGGGAGTCTTCGATCGACTGCGAGCCGCCGACGTTGAAGTGCACGCGACCGTCGAGGCCGAATTTCTTCTTGGCGTCCACCGCGATCATTTCCGACAGCTCGATCTTGCCTTTGTGCAGGTACTGGCTGGCGATTTGCGGCAGGGTGTCGATCTGCTGTTTCAGCGCGTTGTTCAGGCGCGGGTTGGCGTAGCCGAAGTTGACGGCCGAGTACCACATTTGCAGGTCGAGGTAGGCCTGGTCTTCGGTGTCCCACACGTAGGAGCCTTCGCAACGGCTGAAAATACGCGGTGGCTCGATGTAGTGAACGGTGTCGCCGTAGGAGCAATACTTGGCTTCTTTATCCAGAAGGATCTGGTCTTCGGCGGTAGCGATGCGGATATCAGACATGGTGGAAGAGTTCCTGATTGTCAGAAGAGGTATTGAAGGTGGTGGCGTTGGCAGCGATGCCCTGAGGCAGGCGGGCCAGCAACGCAGGCACTTCGGCGAAGGTGTCGAAGCGCGCGTGAGGGATGTTGTTGGCTGCGCAGTACTGGGCGAGGCTGCCTTTGGCGAACACGAAGTCGGCGGTGGAGGCCACGCACATGTCCGACTTGCCGTCGCCGATCACCAGCACGCGCTTGTTGCGCGGGGTGGATTTGCACTTGCAGTTGCCGGACGCGGCGCGGCAGGCATCGCTGGCATACGGGAAGTCGATGCGCCAGCTGTTCTGGTCGACCTGGCGCAGGCGGTTGGCAAGGATCGGCAGCAAGGTCACGTAGTTGCGCGACAGGATCCGCGCAATCCCCTGTTCGATGCCGTCGCTGACCACTTCGAGGGAAGCGCCCAGGCCGAGCACGTGATCGACGAAGTCGGGAAAATCCGGGTCGATCTCGACACTGTCGAAATACGCCAGCAGTTCACTTGGGGTGGCCTTGATCAGCGCCAGTTGACGGCTCAGGCATTCGCGGGAACCGATATGCCCATCCAGCCATTCCTGTTCGATGGTTTCCCACTCGGGGCCGGCGAAGCGTTGGAGGACGTTGTCGATGACATCGGTGGGGGTAATGGTCCCGTCGAAGTCACACACGATATGCCAGTGGATCATCTGCGTTTACCTTGAGGAGCGCGCTGTGTGCGCTTGCCCAAGGGGTAGAGCAGGGAGTGTGCCAACTGGCTGAAGCCCAGCCGGGCTGGGGGTTCTGGCGTTAGCGGTGGAGATATGTGTCGTGCAAGCTACAATTTTTGTAGCTCGCTACAAACAAGATGAGTGCTTGCGCAAGGGATGCCCTTCGCGCGTTCATGCGCGCATGTCCACATAAGGAACCTGCTCCATGCTCAAACTCACTTGCGCTGTATTCGCCGGTTTACTGGGGCTGTGGGGCATTGCCGACCCCGCCCTGGCAGCCCCGATCACCGGTGAAGTCGGCGCGGGCCTCAGTTATCAACCCCACGACCCCACCGGCAGCCGCTACGAAACCCGCCCCGTGCCCTACCTGGACCTGGACTGGGGCCCTGTCAGCCTGAGCACCGATGACGGCCTGACCTGGAGCGCCCTGAACACCAACGGTTTTACCGCCGGCCCCTACATCAACTACCTGCAGGGGCGTACTTCCAACGGCGAGCTGCAAGGCCTGCGCAATGTGTCGGACATGGCGGAAGTGGGCGGTTTCATCCAATACGCGCCGGCCGACTTCTGGCGCGTGTACGCCCGGATGGGCCAGGCCGTGGGCGGCGGGCACTCGCAGAGCGGTGCGCTGGGCAAGGTCGGCGGCGAGCTGGGCTACCCACTGGGAGGCGGGATTATCGGCAGCAGCGGCCTGGCGGCGAATTTCGCCGATGCGCGCCAGACTCAAACCTATTTCGGGGTAGACGCCAATGAATCCGCGGCCTCCGGCATTCGCCCCTACAACGCCAGCGGCGGTTTCCAGAACCTCACGCTGACCCAGAGCTTCGAGTTCCCCCTGGCCTCCCACTGGTCGCTGCTGACCAGCGCCAGCTGGATCCACCTGGTGGGCTCGGCGGCCAACAGCAGCATCGTCAAGGAGACGGGCGACGTGAACCAGGGCCAGGTGCAGACGGCGATCAGCTACAGGTTCGATTGATCACTTCGGACAACATGTGGGAGCAAGCCCCCTCCCACAGGGTTCCGTGTTTCAGTTTTCCTCGCCCTCGGCCAACAGCGCGATTCCGCCGATAATCACCGCAACGCCCACCCAATGCAGCGGGCTGATATGTTCCCCCAGCCCCAGCCACGAACCGAGCAACACCACCACAAACACCAGTGAACTCAGTGGAAACGCCAGGGACAGGCTGCTGCGCCGCAGGATCAGCATCCACACGAAAAACGCGCCGATGTAGCAGGCAATCGCCGCCAGGATTCCCGGGTTGCGCGCCACCTCGGACAACCACTGCCAGTTGAAATCCATCTGCCCCAGCTGGTCCCCTGCAACCTTGGTAAACAGCTGCCCGGCACTCTCGGTGCAGATCAGCAAGGCCCACAGCACCACCGTGCCGAGGCGCCCATGCAACCAACCGGTATGCATCGTTTGCGTACTCATGCCTGACTCCCAGCAATCGCTACCAGCATCACACCCAAGGTAATCACCAGCGTGCCCAGCCAACGGCGGCGGCTGACGGTTTCGCCCAGTACCACCTTGCCGGCCAGCACCACCCCGCAATAGGCCAGGGCCGCCGCCGGAAATAACAGGCTCAACGGCGCACGAGACAGCGCTTCGAGCCACACGAAAAACTCGATCACATAGGCCGCGATCCCCGCCCACAGCAACGGCGCATTGAACACCTGGCCCCAGAACGCATTCAGGCGAAAGCCGCCCTCCAGCTCCGGTAAACGGTCCAGACCGAGCTTGAAACACAGTTGACCGATCACATCGAGCACGATGGAAAAGGCCACCAGCAACACCACAGTCAAGGTCACGGGAACAGCTCCTCAAACAGGTCGATCAGGGCTTCATTGGTGGCGGCGTTGCGCTGCAGATCCTCCGGGCTCCAGCGCTCCGCGGGCGGCTGGTCGGACTTGGCTTCCCAACGCTTGAACGCGTTGCTGAACGCCGGCGTGGCGAACTCGCCGCACACGTCGATGCCGATGATGCGCTTGCGCGCCGCCAATGCGCGCAGGGCTTGCAGCAGGTGGGTCAGGCGCATGCCGCCCTGGTCCCAGTTGGTGGCGGCGTCTTCACTGGCGAGCACGTCTTTGTCGATGGTGATCCAGATCGCTTCGGTGGGCAGGCTGCCGATCATCTGCTCGAGAAACGCCGGCCAGTCCAGCTCCGCCAGGTTGCGCCAGTGCAGGTGGTTTTCCTGCTGCTGGTGGCCGGCGCCATCGCCGACCCGGCCCCAGACTTTCGACGGCGGGTGCTGCCAGGGGAACAGTTGCAGGCGCCCGCGCTTGAGGGCTCCGAGGTTGCCGCCACGCAGTTGCGGGTTATGCAGGTCATCGCTGCACGGGCCGAGGGTGACGATGCGTTTGATCGCCGGCATGTTCAATGCGCGGTTGACCCACGAGCCACAGTGACGCTTGGGCGCAAAGCGCACCCAGTCTGGGTGGTTGTCGAAGTGGATCAGGCTGATGGGTTCTTTCAGGTCGGCCAGAAACGCCGGCGTCAGGTGGTGATAATCGCCGGAGCCGACGAACAGGATTTCCGGGCGCGCATCCGTGGGCCGGGGCCGCCGGGCCAGGCGCTCGGCGAAGCGCTTCCAGGTTTTTTCGGTGGACCACAGGCGCAGCTTCGGGCCCAGGTCCAGCAGGTCGATACGCGTGGCACGGCCACTGGCCAGACGCCGGGCAATCGGTGCCTGACCGGTGAGGCTGTGGTCGAGGTCGAGAATATTCAAGGTCATGTTTCCCCTATGGCTTTAGGGGGGCGATGCAAGGGGCGGGCCAGCGTTTACCTCAAGGACAGTGAGAAACAAATGTGAGAGGGGGCTTGCTCCCGATAGCAGAGTGTCAGTCAACAAAGATGTTGAATGTGCCACCGCTATCGGGCGCAAGCCCCCTCCCACATTTGGATCAGTGTTCGATTTTAGTTTTTAGCTTCGCTGATGATCTGGCGAATCGCCCCCACAAAGGCTTCCGCCGGCTGGCCACCGCTGACGGCGTACTGGTCGTTGAACACGATGGTCGGCACCGACGTCACCCCACGGGAGGTCCACAACTGCTCTTGCTCGCGGACTTCGGCGGCGTATTCATCGCTGGCGAGAATCTCGGCGGCGCGCTTTATATCCAGGCCGACGCTTTCGGCGATGATCGCCAGGGTGGCGTGATCGGAAGGGTCCTGGCCATCGCTGAAGTAGGCCTTGAACAACGCCTCCTTGAGGTTGTACTGCAAGCCCTCGAGCCCGGCCCAATGCAGCAGGCGGTGTGCGTCGAAGGTGTTGTAGATACGGCTCTGGCCGTCGGTGCGGAAGGCAAAGCCCAGCTCGGCGCCCATGTCGCGGATACGCGCACGATTGGCCTGGGACTCTTCGGCGCTGGAGCCGTATTTCTCGGTGATATGCTCGACGATATTTTGCCCTTCGGCGGGCATGTTCGGGTTCAGTTCGAACGGCTGGAAATGGATCTCGGCCTGCACCTCGCTGCCAAGCTGGTCGAGGGCTTCGGTCAGGCCGCGCAGGCCGATGATGCACCAGGGGCAGGACACGTCGCTGACGAAATCGATTTTCAGGGGAGTACTCATGACAGGCAACCTCGCAGGCTTCAATACGCCGTAAAGGGTGCACGATACACCAATGTCACAGCAGCTTCGAAGGCCCGACCGGATCGATCTGCGCCCAATGCGCGGCATCTTCACGATGCGCCTGCAGATACGGCAGCACCGCCGTCAGCAGCGGCACCTTGAACGCTTCCTGGAAACGATGGGCCATGCCGGGAATCAACTTCAACTGGCTGCCCTGGATATGCGCCGCCAGGTGCACGCCGTGCATCACCGGCAGCAAAGGGTCGGCGGTGCCGTGGACCACCAGTGTCGGCACGCGCAGCTGGTTGAGCAGCGGCACACGGCTGGGTTCGGCGAGGATCGCCATGATCTGGCGCTTCACGCCGTCCGGGTTGAAGGCGCGGTCATAGGACAGCGCCGCCTGGTGCAGCAACACCTGGCGATCGTCCTTCACCGTCGGGCTGCCCAGCGCCGCGAGCAAATCCGCCTGCTGCTCCAGCGCCACTTCACGATTCGGCGCACTGCGTCGCGACAATAACTGCACCAGCGCCGCATTCGGGGCCGGCAAGCCTTCGGCGCCGGAGCTGGTCATGACCAGGGTCAGGCTTTCCACGCGCTGCGGCGCCATCGCCGCCAGGTGCTGGGCGATCATGCCGCCCATGCTTGCGCCCAGTACGTGGAATTGCTGGATCTGCAAGGCGTCCATCAGGCCCAGGGCGTCATCGGCCATATCCGTCAGCGTGTACGGCGCCGATACCGGCAGGCCGAGCTTGTAGCGCAGCACTTCAAAGGTCAGGTTGGCGCTCGCCGGCGCCTGGCGCCAGGTGGAGAGGCCGACATCGCGGTTGTCATAGCGGATCACCCGGAAACCCTGCTGGCACAGGGCAACGACGACTTCGTCGGGCCAGTGGATCAGTTGCCCGCCCAGGCCCATCACCAGCAGCAAGGCCGGGTCGGACGCACGGCCGATACTCTGGTAGGCGATGCTCACCTGGGCCAGGTCGACCGTTTGGGTCGGGACATTGACATCACATCGAGACGCCGCAAAAGACGGCAGGCCGAACAGCAGAGCGGCCAGTAAAAGCAACACGCGCATGAAAAACACCGAAACGCAGAACCCCAGTAGAGCGCGAGTCTGATGAAGTTTGTTCAAGGGCGCTGCCACAGTTCCATGACAGTTTGATGAAGAGTGCCCGGCGGTCGTGGTCGACACAGCTTGCAACATGAGACAAACTCACGCTATCCCGCTTCGTCACAAATTGTCTTCATGGAGAGCCCGTGCTCGAGATCCGTCACCTCAAGACCCTGCACGCCTTGCGCGAGGCCGACAGCCTGGTGGAGGCCGCCGAGCGCCTGCACCTGACGCAATCGGCGCTGTCCCACCAGTTCAAGGAGCTGGAAGAGCGCCTGGGCATGCCGCTGTTCGTGCGCAAGACCAAACCCGTGCGCTTCACCAGCGCCGGCCTGCGCCTGCTGCAACTGGCCGACGCCACCCTGCCCCTGCTGCGTGGTGCCGAGCGAGATATTGCACGCCTGGCCGGGGGCACCGCCGGACGCCTGCACATGGCGATCGAGTGCCACAGTTGTTTCCAGTGGTTGATGCCGACCATCGACCAGTTCCGCGATGCCTGGCCGGAAGTCGAGCTGGACCTGGCCTCGGGCTTTGCGTTCGCGCCGCTGCCGGCCCTGGCCCGTGGCGACCTGGACCTGGTGGTGACGTCCGACCCGCTGGAGCTGCCGGGCATCACCTATGTACCGCTGTTCACCTACGAAGCCATGCTCGCCGTGGCCAACCAGCACGCGCTGGCGAACAAGGCGTACATCGTGCCCGAAGACCTGCTGAGCGAAACCCTGATCACGTACCCGGTGGAGCGTGACCGCCTGGACATCTTCACCCGCTTCCTGGAACCGGCCGACGTGGAACCGGCCCAGGTGCGCACTTCGGAACTGACGGTGATGATGATGCAACTGGTCGCCAGCGGTCGCGGCGTGTGCGGCATGCCCCATTGGGCCCTGCATGAATACAGCTCGCGCGGCTACGTGAAGGCCAAGCGCCTGGGCGAGAAAGGCTTGTTTGCGACGCTGTATGCGGGGATTCGTGCGGATATGCTGGATGCACCGTATATGCGCGATTTTTTGCTGACGGCCAAGGACACGTCGTTTTCAACGCTGGACGGCGTGAGCGCGGTGCGCTGAAACAACACCCTCCCACATTGGCTCTCAGCCAGAGTTGAGTTCGCGCCACATGTAGATTTTATCGAAGTAGTCCACACCCACCCGCACCGCCAACGGTTCCAGGCCGTACTGGATAAACCCGCAGCGGCGGTACAGCGCAAACGCTGCATCGTTGCCGGCGGTGACGGTCAGTTGGATCACTTTCAGGCGCGGATGTTGGCGCGCTTCATCCAGCGCGGCCTCGACCAATCGCCGGCCCAGGCCTTTGTGCTGGTGCGCCTGGGTCACGTACATGCCGAACAGGGTCACTTTGTGCCGCGCCTTCTCCCGAGGCTCGAAGGCCAGGCCGACGATGCCGGCCAGCTCATCCCCGACGTACGCGCCGAGCAAACGATCCAGCGGACTCTCCAGGCGTTTTTCCCACCAGCTCAACGGCATCGCCCCACGCTCGGCCACACTGGAAGTGAACGCCTGGGGATAGGCGCCGTAAGCTTCCAGCATCAACGCCCGATAAGCCTCGGCATCGCTGGCCCCCAGCGCACGCACGCTCATTCGCGTCAGGCCGGCGTGGTCAGTGACGCGCGGTAAAACGGCAGGATCAGGTCACGGGTCAAGGGCGCCAGCACCAGGCCGCCATCACCGGCCGGGTCGATCCAGCGCACCTCTTCGATTTCAGCGGCCGGGCTGACCGGAACATCGATCTGCACCTGGAACAATTCAGCGTCCACGGTAAACCCCGGTTCGTTGGCCGCGGGGGCCGAGAAGTGACCCAGGTAGACCGCGTCGCCGGGCTCGATGCGCAGGTTCAGCTCTTCGTACAGCTCGCGGGCCAGCGCCTCGACGGGCTGCTCACCGGCGTCGATCTTGCCACCGGGTTGCATAAAGGCCTGGGTGCCGCGCTTGCGCACCAGCAAGGTGTGGCCGTCGCTGCCGATCAGCAGGGCAGCGGCGATACGGATAGTGCTAGGCATGAACTGAAAACCTTGAACTCAAACAATGAAAATTAATGGAGCACCCCTTCGCTCTCGTCCGGCTCCTTGATGAACACGCTGTACTTGGCGCCTTCCATCGCCTCGAACGCAATCAGCTTGTCCACCAGCGGCAGGTTCAGCACCTTGCCGGCATTGAGCAGCAACATGCCGTTATCGGCGTTGAGGTTACGCGCCAGGACCATGCCGTCTTCCAGCTCACGGGTGGTGAGCACCTTGACGGTCGGATCGCCCAGGGTCACGTCACTGAGAAACGCAGCGCACGCCAGGATGAAGTCCTCGACCAGGTCCGGATCGTAGAGGCGCCCGGCATACTTGCGGATATACAACAGCGCTTCATCGCTGTTCAGGTGCCGCTCAAGGATCAGGCCTTTCTGCAACTCGATGAAGTCCACCGCCAGTTTCAGCAGGCGTGAACCGAACGGAATCGCATCGCCCTTGAGGTGGTCGGGAAAACCACTGCCGTCCCAGCGTTCCTGGTGATGACGGATGATCCGCGCCGCATCCTTCATCGGCTCCAGGGTCATCAGCAGTGATTCGCTCTGGGCCGGATAGCCACGGTAGCGCTCGCGATCGGTGCTGTGCAGCTTGTCGGCGGGCTCGATCAACATGCTGTCGCTCCAGCTCAGCTTGCCGATGTTGTACAGCGCGGCGGCCATGGCCATGTCGCGGGCGCTGGCTTCGTCTATGGACTGGGCGGTGCAGTACACCCGCACCAGTTCGATCAGTGCACGGTTGGTCTGTTTGTTCTTGGGCAGGCGCAGGTTGGCCAGCAACGAAAACACTTCGGTGCCGGTCACGTAGCTGCGCTTGAGCTCGTCGTAGGCCAGGTCGAGCATGTCGGCGGTCTGTTGCAACTCACTGGTGCGTGCTGCCACGCGCTTTTCCAGGGTCGCGTTCAACAGCTTGAGCTGGTCGTTCTGCTGATGGGCCAGGCGTTCCAGCCGCTGAAATTCCAGGGCCTGCTGCAGGATCAGCTTCAGTTCGTCGTCGTTCCAGGGTTTGCCGATATAGCGGTGAATCGCCCCTTCGTTGATCGCCTTGATGATCGTCGGCAGGTCGGCGTAGCCGGTGAGCAGGATGCGACTGGTGGCGGGATAAAGGCGATGAACCTCGGCCAGCAGCTGCGCGCCGTCCATGCCGGGCATGCGCGCATCGCTCATCACCAGGTCGATGGGCTGGGCGGCCATGATCTCCAGGGCCTGGGCGCCGCTGCCCGCGAGCACGACATCAAAGGGTTGGCCGCGCAACAGGCGACGCAAGCTGTTGAGAATCGACTCTTCATCGTCGACCAGCAAAATAGTGGGTTTCGTCGCAAGTTGTTCATCCATGCCTGCTGCGCCTTCACATTGAACTGAATTGAGCTGATTTGAAACCGTGTGCCAAGCCATCTTCCCTCGCTTAAGGCGCGGAGTTGATTTGACGCCAACTGGCCGCCGAATTCAAGGGACCTCGACTACACTGTCACGGCAGGTCTGCGCCCCGCTCAGCCATGGAACCAAGGAAGGAATGGTTATGCCGTCGAACCGTTTGCAGATAAGGCGCGCACTATGAACCCGAACGCAGGGCGGGCCAACCGTCGCATCCTGATCGTCGATGATGTCACGTCCATCCACCTGGACTTTCGCAAGATCCTCTGCGCCGACGCCGACGCCGAGCCCTCCCTGGATACCCTTGAGCAAACCCTGTTCGGCACCCCCACCGTCCCTCGCCAGGCGTTTATCCTGGATTCCGCCTATCAGGGCCAGGAAGCCCTGGAGCTGGTGAATCGGGCCCTGGCAACCAACGCCCCCTACGCCATGGCGTTCATCGACATGCGCATGCCGCCCGGCTGGGACGGCCTGCAAACCATCGAGCAGTTGTGGAACGTCGATCCCAACCTGCAGATCGCCCTGTGCACCGCCTATTCCGACTATTCCTTTGAAGCGATCGAGGCGCGATTGAAGTACAACGACCAGTTGCTGATCCTGAAGAAGCCCTTCGACCACCTGGAAATCCGCCAGATGGCCAGCGCCCTTACGTGGAAATGGCAGCTCGCCCAGGATGCCGCCCTCAAGGTGATCGGGCTCGAACGCACGATTGAGGAACGCGTGCAGGAGTTGCTGAAAGTCTCGCACCTGCTGCAATACGACGCGCTCACGGAGCTGCCCAACAGCACGCTGCTGGGCGACCGCCTGACCCAGGCCATTGCCCTGGGCCGGCGCCATGACACGCAACTGGCGGTGATGTTTATCGGCCTCGACCGCTTCAAGCGCATCAACAACGCCCTGGGTTATCCGGTGGGGGATGAGGTGCTTCAGCAGGTCAGCCAAAGCCTGGTGGCGGCCGTGCGTGAGTCGGACTCGGTGTTTCGCTATGGTTCGGACGAGTTTGTGATCCTGCTCAATGATGTCCAGCATCCCCAGCAAACCCAGCATATCGCCCAGAAGGTGCTCCAGGCCATCAGCGTTACCCGGCATGTCGCGGGGCACGACCTGAGCGTTACCGCCAGCCTCGGAATCAGCATCTACCCGAACGACAGCAGCACTGCGGTGGAACTGATCAAGCACGCCGAAACCGCCATGCACACCACCAAGGAGCGTGGCCCCGACGACCTGAGTTTCTACACCGAAGACATGAACCTGCGCGCCCGGCACCAGCAGAACCTGGAAAGCGCGATCCGCCAGGCCCTGGAGCACGATGAGTTTGCGCTGCACTACCAGCCCAAGCTGGACCTGGAAACCGGGCGGATCCTCGGCGCAGAGGCGCTGATCCGCTGGTTTCAACCGCGCTCGGGCTGGGTCCACCCGGCCGACTTCATTCCGGTGGCCGAAGACAGCGGGCTGATCGTGCCCTTGACCCAGTGGGTGCTGCGCCACGCCTGCGAACAGGCACAGGCCTGGCGCACCATGGGCCTGGCGCCGCTGCGCATCTCGGTGAACATCTCGGCCATCGACTTCCGCCAGCGGGAGTTTGTCGACAACCTGGCCGCCATCCTCAAGCAGACCGGCCTGCCGCCCAACCAGCTGGAGCTGGAAATCACCGAAAGCGTGCTGATGCAGAACGTCGACGAGACGGTCGATATCCTGAACCGGATCAAGGCCATGGGCGTGCGCCTGGCCCTGGATGATTTCGGCACCGGCTACTCCAGCCTCAGCTACCTGCGACGCTTTCCCATCGATGTGCTGAAGATCGACCAATCATTCGTGCGCGGGCTGCACGAAAATAGCCAGGACGCGCAGCTGATCAGCGCTATCATCGGCATGGGCAAGAGCCTGGAGCTGAACATCATCGCCGAAGGGGTGGAGACCCTCGAACAGCTGAACTTCCTGAGAGCCCAGCACTGTGAAGAAGGCCAGGGCTTTCTGTTCAGCAAGGCCGTGCCTGCGAAGGATTTCGCCCAGTTGCTGCAGGTGGGCAGCCCCACACTGATGCCCGACCAATAGCCCTATGCCTGCAAGGAGTGCTCGCTTGAGCGACGTTTCAACCTACCGTTTCGGCTCCATCCTCGCGTTGGGGCTGTGCCTGGGGACGACCGTGACGGCCGCGCCGCTGGACGAAGCGCTCAAGCCCCTGCCGCCGGTGCCGCACCTGGATGCGGCCAAGGTCGAACTGGGCCGCCAGCTGTTCAATGAGCCGCGCCTGTCAGTGAACAACACGCTGTCGTGCGCCAGTTGCCATCACCTCGAATCCGGGGGCGCCGACACCAGGCCCTTCTCCCTGGGTTTCGACGGCAAACCCGTGGAGATCAATACACCGTCGGTCTTCAACGCCAGCCTGAACTTCAAACAGTTCTGGAATGGCCGGATGGACACCCTGGAAGCGCAGGTCGAGCAAGTGGTCATCAGCCCGGTGGAAATGGGCAGCGACTGGAACACGGTGGTGCAGAACCTGACCGCCCTGCCCGCCTACCAGGCGGCGTTCAAGCAGGCCTACCCCGATGGCGTCACCGCCGCCAATGTGCAAAACGCCCTGGCCACCTATGAACGCACGCTGCTGACGCCCAACTCACGGTTTGACCAGTACCTGCTGGGCAACACGGAAATCCTCACGATCCAGGAAAAGTACGGCTACCAGCGCTTCAAGGATTACGGTTGCATCGCCTGTCACCAGGGCATCAACATCGGCGGCAACATGTTCCAGAAATTCGGCGTGATGGGCGACTACTTCAAGGCCCGCGGCAACCCCGTCGAGTCGGACCTGGGGCGCTACCTGCTAACCAAGGATGAGGAAGACCGGCACGTGTTCAAGGTCCCCAGCCTGCGTAACGTCGCGGTCACGGCCCCGTATTTTCACGATGCCTCGGCCAAGACCCTGGAAGAAGCCGTCGACGTGATGTTCAAGTTCCAACTGGGGCGCAATCCTTCACAGGAGGATAAAGACCTGATCATCCAGTTTCTCAAGACCCTGACCGGCGAATGGAAAGGCAAGCCTTTATGAGCAGACCGTCATGACCCTTTCTCGCCGCCGCACCAGCCAGTTGGCCTTGGGGTTGATCACCCTGTTGCTGGCCTCGACCCTGATTTTTCTGTACATCAAGTCGTCCAGCGACCAGGCGTCTTCCTACACCCACTCCCGGGACCTGATCCGGCAGTTGCAGCAACTCAATGCCCAGTGGGACAGCGAAGTCCTCAAGGCCAGGATAGCCATCACCCACAACTACGACCCCCTGGTGACGCCCCTGACGGAAATGACCCGGTTGTGGGCCGAACTGGAAGCACGCGACTCGTACCACAGCCCGCAAGACCTGCCCGCCTGGCAAGCCAGCCAACAGGCTTATCAGGCGGCCATCCAGGAAAAGGCCCGGCGCGTCGACCAGTTCAAGTCCCATAACGCGGTATTGCGCAATTCCCTGGCCTTCCTGCCGACTGCCGAAGACGATATCCAGGCGCAGTTCAACCAGGTGAACGACGATACAAAACCGCAACTGCAAAGCGTGGCCACCGACACCTACGACTTGCTGCTCAGCAGCCTTGAATTCGCCCAGGTCACCAGCGACGAGCGCGCCGCCGACATTCTCGTCGGCCTGGGCAAGCTGGCCGTCAACCAGGAACTGCTGCCCAGCGAATTCCGCGGCCCGGTGGAGATCCTGAGCAATCACATCGAACTGATCCTGCGCGAGCAGCCGGTGGTGAACACGTTGCTCGAACAGATCGCCGCCATTCCGGTAGCCGAACGCCTGGATGACCTGACCACCCACCTCAACCAGGACCAACAGGCCCTCGACCTGGTCGAGCAGCAATACCACCGTTACCTGCTGGTGTTCTCGACCCTGCTGGTGGCCCTGCTGCTGTTCCTGACGGTTCGCCTGCTGCGTAGTTTCGCCGAGATCAACCGCGTCAACCGCGCCTTGCAGGCGGTGAACGAAACCCTGGAACAGCGTGTGGAACGACGTACCCGACAGCTCAAGGATGCCCAGAGCGAGCTGATGGACAGCGCGCGCCAGGCCGGCATGGCGGAGATCGCCACCAACGTGCTGCACAACGTCGGCAATGTGCTTAACAGCGTGAACATCTCCGCCGACCTGGTCACCCGCAAACTGCGCAGCAGCAAGGCAATGGGCCTGGGCAAGGCCATGCAGTTGATCAACGAACGCCAGGGCGACCTGGGCACTTTTATCACCGAAGATGAGAAGGGCAAGTTGCTGCCCGGCTACTTGAACCAGTTGGTGGACGCCATTGCCGTCGAGCAACAAGGCCTGATCGAGGAACTGGGGCAATTGAGCAAAAGCGTGGACCATATCAAGGACATTGTCTCCACCCAACAATCCTATGCGGGCGCGCCCTCGCTCAAGGAGCCGGTGCAGATCAGCACCTTGATGGAAGACGCCCTGCGCATGAACGCGGGGGCCCTGAGCCGGCACAATGTCACAGTGGTCAAGCACTACGGGCAGGTGCCGGAAGTCCTCGGGGACAAACACCGCTTGCTGCTGATCATGGTCAACCTGATCAGCAACGCCAAGTACGCCATGTCCAACCTCACCGACCGGCCACGGCAGATGACCCTTACGGTCCAGTCGCTGGAGGACAACAGGTTGCAGATCAGCGTGAAGGACGAAGGCGAAGGCATACCGGCCGAGAACATGACCCGGATATTTACCCATGGTTTTACCACCCGCAAGGAAGGCCACGGTTTCGGGCTGCACAGCTGCGCCCTGGCCGCCGTCGAAATGGACGGCCACCTCAGCGCCCACAGCGACGGGCCGGGCCTGGGCGCGCTATTCACCCTGACGATCCCCCTCATTCCTGCCGGAAGCCTCGTATGAACCAGCCTCCCAACCGGCGCATCCTGTTGATTGATGACACACCGTCGATTCATGAGGATTTCCGCAAGATCCTGATGCCGCCCACTGAATCCAACCAGGAGCTGGATGACATGGAGTCGGCACTGTTCGGTGAAACCAGCAAACCCACGGCTCCCCCTTTCGACCTGCACTCGGCCTACGGCGGCGAAGAAGGCCTGCAGCTGCTCATCACCGCCATGGCACACCAGCAGCCCTATGCCCTGGCGTTTGTCGACATGCGCATGCCCCAGGGCTGGGACGGCGCGAGGACCATAGAAGAGCTCTGGAAAGTCGCCCCCGACCTGCAAGTAGTGGTGTGCACCGCGTACTCGGACTATTCCTGGGAGGACCTGCTCGACCGCCTGCAAGGCCATGATCGCTTGCTGATCCTGAAAAAACCGTTCGATAACATCGAAGTCCAACAGATGGCCAACACCCTGGCCAATAAATGGGACATGGCCCGTCGCGCCACCCTGCAAACCACTCATCTGGAACGGCTGGTGGAACAACGCACCCACGCGCTGCAGCTGGAAATCGAAGAGCGCAAGCACCTGGAAAGCCAGCTGGTGCAGTCGGAAAAACTCGCCTCCCTGGGGCAACTCGCTGCGGGCGTGGCCCATGAGATCAATAACCCGGTAGGCTTTATCTCGTCCAACCTCAGCACCCTCGACGGCTACTTCACCCAGTTGCAACAGATGCTGGAGGCTTACCGGCAGGCCGAAGAAAGCCTCGCCACGGGTGAACAGCACGAGCAGCTCAAGGCCTTGCGCACCCGCCTGGAACTGGAGTTTCTACAGGAAGACATTCCGGTGTTGATCCACGAGTCCAAGGAGGGCATCGGCCGCGTGGTGCAGATCGTCAAGGACCTGAAAAACTTCTCGCGGGTGGACAACGACCAGACCTGGCAATTCGCAAACCTGCAACAGGGCATCGATTCGACGCTGAACATCGTTGCCAGCGAACTCAAGTACAAGGCCGATGTGGTCAAGCACTACGCACCGCTGCCAGAGATCGAATGCCTGGCCTCCCAGCTCAACCAGGTGGTGATGAACCTGGTGATCAATGCGGCGCAGGCCATGGGGCCGGAGCGCGGCATCATCACCATCAGCAACGGTGTGGAAGGCGAGAACGTGTGGCTGGAAGTGGCGGACAACGGCTGTGGGATTGCCCCCGAGGCGGTGCAGAAAATCTTCGACCCGTTTTTCACCACCAAGCCGGTGGGCGAAGGCACTGGCTTAGGGCTGTCACTCTCCTACGGCATCATCAAGAAACACCATGGCGATATCTCTGTCAGCAGCGAACTGGGCAAGGGCACGAAGTTTCGCGTGGTATTACCGATTCGGCAGACGGCGGCGTAGGACACGCCGCCGAATCATCCGCCCCTGCGCAACCTGTTATTTCTGACAGTAGACAGACCCTTTTCCCGACTCGAGACTCCACACAAGCAACACGATTGCATGCCGGTGGCGTGCTGAACGTGAGGCCTGGGCTCTCATCGTCGAAGGAAAGGACACCATGTCTACGCGCCGCGAGTTCCTCACATACGCGTCACTGGGCGCCTTGCTCATGCCACTGGGCAGGGGCGCCCTGGCGGCCGATACAGCCGACCCGGCCAGTACTTTTTCCTTCGAAGGCTTGATCGAACAGGCACAGGCCGATGCCTTGAAACCCTACACCTACCCCAGCACCGCATCGGCCGCGCTGCTGGCGCGACTCGACTACGCCGCCCATGGCCAGATCCGCTTCAAACCCGAGCACGCCCTGTTCGCCAAAGGCCCCGGCAAGTTCCCTGTGACATTCTTTCACCTGGGGTCGTTTTTTCGCACGCCCGTCAGGCTGTATGTGCTGGACAACGGCATCGCCCGCGAGATCGTCTACGACCCGGCGCACTTTGATATGCCGGGCGACAGCCCGGCCCATGCCCTGCCCCGTAACAGCGGGTTCGCCGGCTTTCGTATCCAGGAAAGCCGCCTGGGCGACCAGGCCAGGCTGGCGTGGCAACAAAACGACTGGGTGGCCTTTCTTGGCGCGTCGTACTTCCGGGCCATCGGCGAGTTGTACCAGTACGGCCTGTCGGCACGGGCGATTGCTCTGGATGTGGCACAAGCCGGCAAGGCCGAAGAATTCCCCGACTTCACCCATATCTGGTTCGAGCCGCCAAAGAACCAGCACACAAACGCCATGACCCTCTACGCGCGGCTCGACGGCCCCAGTATCTGCGGCGCCTACCGTTTCGTGATCCACCGCACACAGGGCGTGGTCATGGACATCGACTGCACGTTTTTCCTGCGCAAGAACGTCGGCCGGCTGGGCATTGCGCCGCTGACCTCGATGTTCTGGTTCAGTGAAACCGCCAAGCGCACCGCCGCCGACTGGCGCCCCGAGGTCCACGACAGTGACGGCCTGGCGCTGTGGACCGGCAACGGAGAACGTATCTGGCGGCCCTTGAACAACCCGCCACGCACCCTGGTTTCGGCGTTCAGCGACCGGCAACCGAAGGGCTTCGGCCTGTTACAGCGCGACCGTGATTTCGACCACTACCTCGATGGCGTGAATTACCAGCGGCGCCCCAGCCTGTGGGTCGAGCCATTGGGCGATTGGGGCGAAGGCAGCGTGCAACTGATGGAAAACGGCACCGACGACGAGATCCACGACAACATCGTCGCAATGTGGGTGCCCTCGGCCCCGGCGGAAGCGGGCAACCGTTATGCGCTGCGGTATCGCCTGCACTGGCTGGCCCGGGAGCCCTACGTTTCGCCACTGGCGGTGTGCGTGGCCACTCGCCTGGGCAAAGGCGGCTCACCGGGCGAGCCGCGCCCGCTGGGGGTACGTAAATTCGTGGTGGAATTCCAGGGCGCCCCCTTGGAAAAACTCGCACCGGGGGTCAAGCCCGAGGCCGTGATCAGTGGCTCCAGGGGCGCGCTCAGCCGGGTCTTTACCGAAGCGGTGCCGGACGGCGTCGCCGGCCATTGGCGGGCACAGTTCGACCTGAGCGTCGACGGCAAGGACCCGGTGGAATTGCGCCTGTTCCTACGCCTGGACGGCCAGCCGCTGTCAGAGACCTGGCTGTATCAGTACCACCCCTTCCATTCGGAATCGACGGCAATCGGTACCCCTTCAACGGCTGACACCGGCAATAGTCCATGAGGCTCGGCGGTCAATGGGCGCTGCTCTGCCTGGCCCTCAATGCCAGCGGCAACGCTCTCCAGGCCGGCGAGCAGGACCCGGTAGAGGCCTTGTTGCAGCAGATGACGCTGGAAGAAAAAGTCGATCAACTCAGCCAGCTCGGCGTCCAGGACACACCTACCGGCCCGGTCATTGACCCAGGCGAGCTGGCGCAACGGCCCATGAGCACCGTGGGCTCGGTCCTTGGCGCCTACGGCGTCGAACAGACCCGCCGGTTACAGGAACACGCCGTCACCCGTTCGCGCCTGCCTATACCGTTGTTGTTTGCCTTTGATGTGATCCACGGGTTTCGCACCGTATTTCCCGTGCCGTTGGCAGAAGCTGCGGCCTGGGACGTTGACCTGGCACAACGGACCGCTCGCGCGGCGGCCGTTGAAGCGACGGCCAGCGGCATACACTGGACCTTCGCGCCCATGGTCGACATTGCCCGCGACCCGCGCTGGGGCCGTGTGGTGGAAAGCACCGGCGAAGATCCATTCCTGGGCGCAGCGCTGGCCAGCGCCAAGGTGCGGGGGTTCCACGGTGCCGGGCCTGCCGACCCGTCATTTATGCTGGCGACCGCGAAACACTTCGTGACCTACGGCGCGGCAGAAGGCGGGCGCGACTACAACGTCGCCGACGTGTCGGAACGCACCTTGCGGGAGGTGTACTTGCCACCTTTCCAGGCGGCCGTGGCGGCTGGCGTCGATGGGATCATGCCCTCGTTCAACGAACTGGCCGGGACGCCCCTGCACAGCAACACCGCGCTGTTGACCGGTGTGCTGCGCAATCAGTGGCGGTTCCGTGGCCTCATTGTCAGTGACTTCAACGCCCTCTGGGAGCTGAGCCAGCACGGCATCGCCGGCGGTCCGACCGACCGGGCACGGCTGGCGTTCAACGCCGGCGTGGACATCGACATGGTCAGCCAGACGTACCGCCAATACCTGCCCACCCTGGTGCGCACTGGCCAGGTTTCCCTGACCGCCGTGGATAATGCGGTGCGCCGTGTACTCCAGGCCAAGCAGCGCCTGGGACTGCTTGACGATCCCTACCGCTACAGCGACGAGGCGCGGCAGCGGACCAATGTCCTGACCCCGCAGCACCGGGCACTGGCACGCGAGGCCGCGCAGAAGTCCATCGTATTGTTGAAAAACACCGACGCCCTGCTGCCGCTGCCCAAGCACCTGCGCAACATGCTGGTGGTCGGCAGCCTGGCCACGGACGCCGAGGCCACGCTCGGCCCCTGGGCCTTGGCGGCTCATCCCCAAGATTCGATCACGGTCTTGCAGGGCATACGCCGTGCCGTCGCGCCTGGCACCGAGGTGGTGTACCTGCCCGGCGCTTCGCCCATCAGCACCGAGACGCAGAACCTCAACGAGGTCCGGCAGGCCGCCCGCCGCGCCGAGGTAGTGGTCGCCGTGCTCGGCGAGCGCGCCGATCAGAGCGGCGAAGCCCGCAGTCGCGCGGACCTGGACCTGCCGGGTGCCCAGGAGGCGCTGTTGCGTGCCCTGCTGGACAGCGGCAAACCCGTGGTCATCCTGTTGATGAATGGCCGCCCGCTGGTGCTCTCGCAGAACGTGCGCCAGGCGCCGGCGCTGCTGGAAACCTGGTTCCTGGGCAGTGAGATGGGCCATGCCGTGGCCGATATCCTGTTCGGTGACGTCAACCCCAGCGGCAAACTGCCGATCACGTTCCCCCGCAACGTGGGGCAGATCCCCCTCTACTACGCGCACAAAAGCACCGGGCGTCCGCCCAGCGGCGATGAAAGGTATACCTCCGGCTATATCGATGAACACTGGACGCCGCTGTATCCCTTCGGCTTCGGCCTGAGCTATACCTCGTTCAGTTACTCCGCACCGCGGCTCAGCACACAGCGGCTGGCGTCCACCCAAGTGCTGAGCGTGGCGGTCACCGTCACCAATACCGGAGCGCGCCCAGGCGAAGACATCGTGCAGTTGTACCTGCGCGATGACGTCGCCAGCGTGACCCGCCCGGTTCGCCAATTACGCGGTTTCCGCAAAGTGCAACTGGCGCCCGGCGAGGCTCGGGACTTGACCTTCACCCTTGACCAGGCGGACTTTGCCCTGCTGGACAGCAACTTTTCGCCGGTGATTGAGGCCGGCACGTTCACCGTCTTCGTCGGGGCAGATTCGACCACCGAAAACCAGGCCCGGTTTGAACTGACCGATGGCCGCGCCTTGTCTATTTCGGGCCAGTCCGTCCCATCACCGGGATCAAACTGAGTCCACCTGCAGGTTGTCTGGCGTTTCGTTACTGGCGCAGAATGCCGGATCGACCTGAGAGTCCGAACCCAAGGAAACCGTATGAGCCTGTCCTTGCTAAGCCGCTACGCCTTCTTTGCCGTGTGCGTCATTTTCACCCTCGCCAGCCTGCCCTTTATCCAACACGAATGGCTGTGGCCCATCACCCTGGTCACCGGCGTGTTGAGCCTGATCGGTATTTTCGACCTGTTGCAAAGCCCCCACGCCGTACGCCGCAACTACCCGATCCTGGGCAATATCCGTTACCTGGTGGAAGCCATCCGCCCGGAGATACGCCAGTACCTGCTGGAGTCCGACAGCGACGCCCTGCCCTTCTCGCGCTCGCAACGATCCCTGGTGTACTCGCGGGCCAAGAACGAAACCGCCGACAAACCCTTCGGCACCCTGATCGATGTGTACCAGCTGGGTTTCGAATTTATCGGCCACTCCATGCGCCCCGCGCCCCTGAGCGACCCCAGCGCCTTTCGCGTGATGGTCGGCGGCCCGCAATGCACCCAGCCGTATTCGGCGTCGGTGTTCAATATCTCGGCGATGAGCTTTGGCTCGTTGAGCGCCAATGCGATCCGCGCGCTCAACCAGGGCGCCAAGCTCGGCAATTTTGCCCATGACACCGGCGAAGGCAGCATCAGCCCCTATCACCGCGAAAACGGCGGCGACCTGACCTGGGAACTGGGCAGCGGCTACTTCGGCTGCCGTACCAGCGATGGCCGCTTCGACCCGGAGCGCTTCGCCGCGCAGGCGCAGAACCCGCAGGTGCGCATGATCGAAATCAAGATGAGTCAAAAGTTAAATTGTCAATACGTTGACCTTAAGAATTTTACCCTATTGTTCTTTAGAGGTGCCCGAAAACAGCTTCTCGTAGTTTGAATTCGACATTGACCATAGCGATCGCATAGGTCAACAAACAGCTTTTCGATCAGAGGAAGCTGTTGATCTCTTCTTTTAAGCTCCCCGTCATTCCTCCACGCTGCGCTTTTCTTCCCTGGGGCACCCTGACCGCACCACGTTCGTTCTAGCTGCGTTGAACAGATCTGGATCACTAGTCGATTTCGCGGCCGCCACATCTCAATGCGACTCAGTTAATAACTAGCGCCTATAGAAGCATTGCGCCATCAACCAGTGAGCGGGTACGCTCGCCGAGCGTCTGCCATACAATCGATCTAAATCAAATATATGAACATGAGCGAGATAGGGATATGTCGATTCCAAAAATAACAAAGCTACTGATCAAAAATTTTGGATGTATTGGCCCAGAAGGGATAGCTGTCGACATCGATAAGATTGTCGTACTGGTGGGTGCCAATAACTCCGGCAAAAGCACCATACTCAGGGCTTTCGAGGTTGTAACTGAAGGGCAGAAGCTCACCCAGGACGACTTTCACAACCGACAGGTTCTTCCGGAGGCGTTCCCAGAAATCGAGCTACATTCGATTGTAATCGAAGACAATAAGCCTGGGGATGAATGGTGTGCCGCTGCCCCCAATGAATCTTGGGTAGTAAAAGAGCGGTGGACATGGGGCGGCGTGAACGTTGATCCAATCCGCATTGGATATAATGTAAAACTAGGGCGTTGGGCAGAAGCAGCAGATAAAGAAAAAATGCCTTGGGGCATGAAATCCCTCTCCAACTCCAAGCGTCCTAAGCCTCATCGGGTCAACACTTTTGACAATCCTGAAGCTCAAAGCAAGGCAATTACGTCACTTCTTCGCAGCCTGTTGGAAGAAGACATCAAGCGTCTGAAGGTTAGCGATGAAGACGAACATTCAAGATATGATGGGATTCTGGAAAGCTTAAGAAGCTTGCGCCAAGACTCTAAAGATATTCAAGCTGCTGGCATTGCCACCATGCAAACGCAAGCAAATTTGATTTTGGAGCAAATCTTCCCAGGTTATCAAATGAAGGTTGTCTCACCAGAGAGCGTAGCGCCAATCAGCATTGATCTGCTGGGTGATGAATTCTGCTTGGAGATGGGGGCTATAAATGGTGAGTCCTTCCCTCTCGAAAAACAAGGCAGTGGCACACAACGAACAGCTCTCTGGACGATCTTGAAACTACTCGCTGACAAGGGAATTAAGGCAAGAGCTGTAGGTGGAAAAGCTAAAAGCCATCATGAAGCACTCGGCGCCAATATATCTCACATCTTACTAATTGATGAACCGGAAGTTAGCCTTCATCCTCGAGCAACCCAAGCGGCGAGAGACGTTCTCTACTCACTCCCAGATAGTGAAAATTGGCAGGTCATGCTGACCACGCACTCTCCGAGCTTCATCGATCTTGCCAAAGACCACACCACCATCATTCGAGCAGAAAAAGATCACGATCACAAGGTTTCTGCTACAACTTTATACCGGCCTGATCAAGTTCAACTTGACCAAGATGACAAAGAAAACCTGAAGCTAATGAATCTCTTCGACTCTCATATTTCCGAAGCTTTTTTCGGTGGGAAAGTTTTGATCGTCGAGGGCGATACAGAGTATGCAGCATTTAACTACATTAGAGATCGCGAGATCACCAATGGAAGCTACCAATACAAAGACATAAACATTATCAGGGCGCGAGGTAAAGTTACAGTCGCATCAATGATGAAAATCCTTAATCATTTCAAAACCAAATATTACGTTCTTCACGATACTGACCAGAAAAGAACGAAATCGAGGAAACTCGACAAAAAAGCTAGCCAGGGCGGCAAGAAAGTTTACACAGAGATAGAGATAGCCAACCCGGCTTGGACTAACAACACCAAGATTGCCAACCAAATGAGCGAGTATTCCCGCGTGGTTGCTTCAATTGGTAATTTCGAGGCAGCATATTTTTCGGAGATTATTGAAAGTGACAAGCCGGAAAACACCATGAATAATATCAAGGCAGATCACGATCACTATAACGTAGTAAAGCAACTCCTTGACGCAATTTTCGGCTTTGAAGAGGCCGAGCTTCCAGCCGGTGCCATAGCTTGGACTGAGATGGAACAGATCGACGCGGCGGTTCAGGCTTGGGCGGATAGCATTACTATCGTTGCATAAATGGTTGGAGCCCTAGCCACAACGCTGGGGCGTCCAAATATAGTCATCCGCGCTGCATACAAATTTCGAAACTACAGGGTGTTAAACTCAGAGAATTACGTCGCTCAGGCTGTGCTTTACACCCCCAGGTCATGGATAGTAATAAATGATCGAATATTTCAAGGTAGTAGCCGAAGGCGAGAGCTTACCAGCTGTCGGCAAAAATCATGTTTTGCTATGGACAGATAACTGGGATGACTGGTTCACGTATAGCACTCAATACATAGTCTTCGTTTTTGATGATAATGCTGTGCGTCACCGAATCGGTAACGTGAAGATTGGTCAATTCGGTATGAAGTCAGACCAGCGCCGTCCTACATTGCCTGGTAAGTTTGACCAGATCGGCGATGAGTTCTTTTCACTCGGACAAGATGATGAATATTACGACAATCTCAATAAGCTTGGGCCGGACGTTCGTGACCGTGTGCTGCAGGGACTGGGAGACATCGCGCTGGACGCTGACCGGTGTCTTAGGGCCATGGATGAAAAGGTTACCGGGGTATCGCTTCTCAGATCTGTGACGCGCTCCACTGTTGAGGGACAATTTCGTCGCCTCGCAACCGGAGGTGCCAGACTTAACGAGTTCCGCTTTATCTATACTGCGCCACCTACTCGCAACTCTCGCGTCGACCAAATTTCGTTATCGTTTGAAGTCGAGCCAGAATCCATGCCCCCGACAAACATTCATGTATTGATCGGACGTAATGGTGTTGGCAAGACACACATGCTCAACAACATGTCCAGAGCGTTAATAGATAAGGAACCAGACGAAAGTAAAGTCGGCATTTTCGAGTGCGTTACTGACGACAAATCCTCGTTCGCGAATCTTGTTTCGGTTACGTTCAGTGCTTTCGACCCTTTCGAACCCCTGCCCAACCGAAGAGACCGCTTGGACGGGCTACCTTGCGCTTACGTTGGGTTAAAACGTCCAGGAAAAACCAAAAGTGGTAGTCCCCTACCACCTAAAACGCCGGAAAAACTATCCGAAGAATTTGGGGCCAGCGTCTTGGTCTGCAGTCAGGGCGCTCGCCTCTCCCGGTGGCGACGCGCTTTGCAGATGCTGGAAACGGATCCCATTTTCCGAGCCTTGGATGTTGCTACCTTGGCGGATGACACGCAGACCGAAAAGGAGATCAGATTTGCAGCCCGACGATTGTTTGGAAAGTTAAGTTCTGGTCACAAGATCGTGCTACTAACAATCACCAGGCTCGTGGAGACAGTGGAAGAACGCACACTTGTTCTCTTGGACGAACCGGAAGCTCACCTACATCCGCCTTTGCTTTCTGCATTTGTAAGGTCGCTGTCCGACTTGTTGGTAAACCGCAACGGCGTGGCAATCATCGCCACTCACTCACCAGTGGTTGTGCAGGAGGTACCCAAGAGCTGCGTATGGAAGATAAGACGAAGCGGACATGTTGTCGCGGCTGAAAGACCTGATATCGAAACGTTCGGGGAGAACGTAGGGATTCTTACCCGGGAGATTTTCGGCCTTGAGGTGACTGACGCAGGTTTTCATCGATTGCTGAGGGAGTCAGTTCAGAGTAGCGATACATTAGCGCAAGCCCTGAAAAAGTTTGATGGAGAGCTAGGTGGCGAGGCTCGAGCACTGATCCGGGCGCTCGTATTAAACCGTGGAGAAAAGCAATGATTTCTATGGTTTGCCCAACACTGGATGCGAACGACGTCTTTATCACGTGCATCAGCAGGGTGCGAGATCCGGCATTGAAAGCTCGCTTGACCGCGATTACCGATGACGTCACCACTGCGTCAATGGACTATGTGGATAAAGCCAGAAACAATCGCCTACACGAGGTCGTTCGTCAGGCGGTTATTGGTGACGTCACAACTGCTGAAATGGAAAAAGTTTACACCCAGCGGATGGCTGGTAAAAAATCGCCAGGTAGAGCGGCATATGACGAGATCTTTAATTCTTCTGCCAAATGCTTGCTCTGTGCCCAGCGCAAGGTGGATACCCTAGACCATCACCTGCCTAAGGCTCACTATCCCGTACTGGCAGTAACACCTGCTAATCTCCTTCCTGCTTGTGCCAGTTGTAACAAAGCGAAGCTTGCCAGCATTCCAACCACGGCAGATGAGGCCGCGTTACATCCCTATTTTGACTGCATTGAGAATGAACGGTGGTTGCTTGGGCAAGTTGTCCCCGGTACACCTGCTGTAGTGAAATTTCGTGTTGAGATTCCTGAAATTTGGACTCAACAGCTTGCCAATCGCGTCGAACTATATTTCGCGGCACTTAGTTTGGGTGATCTCTATTCTGCGGAGGCAGCTGAAGAGCTTTCATCAATACGCCATCAGCTAAAGGGGATTCACGCTGGTGAGGGGATTCAAGGTGTGAGGGATGAGTTGTTGGCCCGTTATGAGAGTGCCAGCGTGGCTCGACTGAACGGATGGCGTGCAGCTACCTATCAAAGCTTCGCTGAAAGCGACTGGTTTTGTGACGGTGGTTTTGCTGAAGAATAGACACCACTGTGAATCCCCCCCCGAATTTCGTAGGCACCTTTTAAGCCTTAATGAGGCTCGACCAAGTGACCGAAAAGCAGCCTCCTGTCTCTGGGGGGGGGGTAGCGCTGTTGGGCGTGCCCGACGCTAGACAGACAGGCACTTCTGACGATGACCTCATTACGCTATCATCTGCTCAGCTTTTTTTGCTCGCCTCGCTCTTAAGGAACAGAGCATGTCCCTGAACAAACGCAAGAGCTTCTCCGAGAATATCAACATAATGTTGGTAGGCGAGGTGTCGGCAAAATGTCCAAAATGTCGCAGACCGTTAATGTATGAGAAGGCTAAAACTTCAAATAAAAGATACGAGCTCGCGCACATCTATCCTCTAAACCCGAAACCGCAAGAGCTTGAGCTACTTAAAGAAGAGTTCCGACTTAGCGACAATGTGGATCATCCGGATAATCTCATAGCACTTTGCATTCTTTGCCATACTGAATTCGATAACCCAAGGACAGCTGAAGGTTATAGGGAGATGGTCGCGCTCAAACAATCAATCATGGAGCGAAACCGCCAATCCAAGCTAATGGATGAATACGCGATTGAGAACGAGATTGCAAAAATCATTGATGCCCTGGAACACGTCTCAGATGAGGACATTGAGCTCAGTCTTGAACCCAAAGAATTAAGTGCAAAAATCAATGACACCATGACTCGACTGACCAAAAACCGCATCAAGGAAAATGTGAGCAACTACTTTTCCTTTGTTCGGAGAAAATTGCAGCTTGTCGAGGCAGAGTCCCCTGATTCATCGATGATGATCTCTCTTCAGGTCAAAACGTACTATCTGCTGCAAAAAAAGCAAACCCAGAACCAGCAAGTAATTTTCAAAAACATCGTGGAATGGATACGCCATCGCTCAGGATCCGAGTCGGACGAAGCCTCGGAAATCATCGCATCCTTCTTCATTCAAAATTGCGAGATCTTCGAATGATCACGCCTAATAAATTCATATCGTTCGCAGAATCTTCCCTAGGCCACGCGGACAAAGTGTACGCCGCCGTAGAGCAACCGATATCACTTGGAGAGCTTTACAAAAAAACCTCTACGAGTATTGGTTCGATCGAGTTATTTCTCTACGCCATAGAGATTTTGCACCTGAGCAATGCTCTACATGTAAACCTTACGACAGGGATTGTTTCAAGATGCTGATCTACATTGAGTGCGATTGGTTCACCGAAAAACGCATTACTTTCAAAGAGAAGCTCAACATTGTTGTAGGAGATCGTGCGAACTCCAACTCGATCGGCAAGTCGACTCTTCTCAAAATCATCGATTTCATCTATGGAGGAGATACGCTTATAACGCACGGCAAAGACGTGCCTGAAGCATTGGGACACCATAGCTACATCTTCAAGCTTCGCCTGGATAAAGAGTACGTCTTTGAAAGAAATACTGGCACCCCGACTCTGCTACATGTTCATGGCGCCGATGGCTCTAAAAGGGAGATGGGTACCACTGAATATCTGGAATTCCTGCAGCTTCATTACACCAACGAAATCGAAGATCTGAGCTTTAGATCCATCGTGTCCTTGGTAACGCGCGTTTGGGGACGAGACAACCTCGATGTCAGGAGGCCGCTGCATAATTTCAGTCAGGAGAGTGGATCTCAGTGCATCGAGTGGCTGATCAAAGTCTTTAAGCAATTCGGCCCGCTGGAAGATCTGTCCATCCGTCAGACGAATCTGCTTACTGAGCAAAAATCCCTTAACGCAGCTGCAAAACAGAGCATCATCCCGAAAATTACCAAAACTAAATACAACAAAAATCAGGAAGATATCGCAACCCACGAGACTCGCCTAGATAATATTAGGAAGGAAATCTCCAGCCTGGCCATGTCGATCAACGAACTGATTGATGAAGCCGTACTGGAACAAAAAACACAAAAAAACCAGCTGCTCGAAATAAAGATGTCCCTCGCAAGCGAGCTTGAACGGGTAAAGGCCAATCTTGAGAACAACAAGAATATTTCAAAGCGGAGTTTCCAGCCCTTGCTTGAGATTATCCCCTCCCTCAATTTAGAGAAGCTGGATACTATCGAGTCATTTCACAACGGTCTGACTCGCATTCTTCGAAAAGAGATCAAAGCTAAAGAACAAGAACTAACCGAGCAATTAAGCCTGATCGATACTCAAATTGCAGAATGCAATGCAGCAATCGCAAAAGCGTTAAAGAATTCGGGCAACCCAGCGTTCATCGTAGACTCAGTAATCGACATCTCCCTGGAATTATCCAAGCTTTCCAAAGAGAACGAACTCTACGATAAATTTATCAAACTAAAGAAAGACGCCAAAGAACTTAAAGACAAACTCAAAGAGCTTAAATCTGGCATACTTCGAAAAATAGAAGACAACTTAAACACGGACATTGCGGGCCTAGTTAACTTCATTTATGGCGAGATGCGAGCCTCACCAAAACTTGAGCTCATGCCGGAGAAGTATAGCTATGAAATACCCAAGGATACGGGCACTGGCAAAGCCTATTCAAACCTCATATTGCTCGATACGTCGCTACTTAGGCACACGACCATTCCATTTTTAGTTCATGACTCCATCTTATTCAAAAATGTCGAGAACAAAGCGATTGAGAACGTCCTACACGTGTATCAGTCTTTGAGGCAGCAAAGCTTTATTTCGCTTGATGGTGAGATCGTAGAGTCTAAGTCAGCAAAATTACTTGTTGAATCATGCGCCGTAGTTTACTTGAACGCTGATAAACTTCTTTATACCAAGGATTGGCGCGCCCAAGAAAATAAGGTGCAGGCAGAATAGCCGGCCGGAAACGGGTACATATAAGTAGGGATTACAGTAATTTCACTTCGGTGCCCCCCCGCCCGATGAGCAGCATTTGGACACTAAGGTACGCTATCAAGCACTTGCATAATAGTCGAGCTGTGAGGTAGGCCACATAACGTGAAGACGTGAGGTCGAGCCGGGCTTTCGCCCGAAGGAGCGACAACCAAAGGAGCTTCTTTCGGAATCCACACTCGGCGCATGACAAGCGCTTCAAGCGCGGATAATGTCTGTACCATGAACGACTCAAATTCCATTTCATCCATTTCCACGATCCTTTCTCGCAATGAGCCGGATAGTGCAGACGCCTCAAGAAATGATCGGGAGCCTTGCGAGTTTCTGACGCTGTTAGAGGACGACGTCCTGAGTAACCCAGGGAAGCTGATCGCCCTTGATTCAACTCTTCTAGTTCGCCTCGATTCCTTGATCGGCGGTATCGATGTTGACATTAACTCTCCGCTCTCAGCGGATGATGAATGAATACTCGACACTGGCGAAACGGATGGCGCCTGCAGTCAGGCTGGAGCGAATGCCGCCTCAATCAGCCGCGCGTTAGGTAGGGCTCGACTTACGTCTGCTATTGCACCCTCAACTGCGTCATGCGCAGAAGGCGCTTCACGGACAAACTCGAGTGCGAGACGACCAGGCTGCCCTATTCCGACCAACGCATCATCACAGCCTTCCTCCGCCAAGCGTTCCACAAGCGCGTCCAGATCGCTCTCGTCAGATGTCAGTTGGTACTTCAGGGTGAACGTAAATTCCATCTGCCGCAAATCGCCAACGATCTGGCGATAACGCAGGGACAGGCAGGTCTCATGATCACCATTCCCGGTGTGGTGGCTGCCTGCTCTGCGTTGTTGACCATCGGTCTTACCAACGCCTTTGATCGCCGCCATGTCATCTGGGTATTGCTCAGTTTGCTCGTCGTTTCCAACTCGCTTACCCGTGTAGCCGTGAGCAGGTTGAGGACTTGCCGATGCAAACTCTCATTGGCGCGAGCACCTATAACAATGGTTCAAGCATGGCCATGGCGGCAGCTTCCGGATGAGGCGTTGCAGGAGCTGGAGCTTGATGTTGGTGAGTCGCTGTATTTGATAGAGGAATTTGTCGGCAATACGCGATGCCTAGTCCTATCAAAAAAGCCTTCGAACAGACGAGTTCACTGAAGCTTGGGATAGCGCAAAGCCAACCGAACATTGCGCCAGACCGTAGAAGATCAAAAAGAGCTGTACCAGTAGGGGGGCGCGAATCACAAGGCCAAGCGAGGTGGACTTTCAAATGGCTACGGCCAAGAAACGAGATGGTGGATATACGCTGGAGGTGTCCAAGGAGTATCTAGTTAAAGCGTTCTTTGATTGATTTTATAGGTAGGCAGAGCGTGATGGTTCGTCTCGCCAGGCATGACCTAAACAGTGAGAGAAATATGCAAGCAGGGAGATGCCGATCTCAATGCTTACTGAAAGCCAGCCGAGTGGCAAACAGAACAAAGACCATGCCAGTGGTGCGATCCATCCATTCGATCACTATTTCACGCCGTAAAATGCCAGCTAGTGGTTGAGTGGCGCCAATCAACATTGATGACCACAGTAAACCGAGCATCACGTGGATGCTGACCAAGCCAAACGTCCAGGCAATCAAGGAGTGCCCTTGGGGAATAAACTGAGGAAGAAAGGAGACATAGAAAACGCCAACCTTGGGATTAAGGACATTTCCCATCATTCCCTTAAGAAACCAGTTTGGATTTGGCTTTCCGTCGGTTTCAGCGGGCGACAGTGAGGTACGTGGACGCAAAAGCATATTCAAACCAAGCCAAGCTAGATAAGCGGTGCCACAGTATTTCAAGAGATTGAATGCCAGCTCAGAGACTACAATCAACGCACCCAGACCAAAGGCGACGGCGGCTCCCCACAAGAGACAGCCAGAGTTGATACCCAGCACAGCTCGGAATGCCTGTTGTTTACCTTCCACTGTTGCGGTTCTCAAGACCAATGCGGTATCGAGGCCTGGCGTCAGTGTCAGCAGAGTGGCGGCAAAGGTAAACGTTAAAAGATTTTCGGCGATGGACATGGGATTTAGAAGCTGCTCCTAACTAATTAATCGATCTGGCCGGCTTTGATGGGGCGTTGATAATTCATCAAGTGATGAACTGTGAAAGTGAAGCTAGAGCAGCTCCTCCGTTTCGATCATTCGCGGCAGCAGTAGGTATCGAAGCAAAACGGAGAAGCCGGACTTCGTCTCGTGGATGACGTTGTCCGACCTCACCGGCAAACTTTGACGATCAGGCCGCGACTGCAGACCATCCTTTTTGGCGGGCTGCCACTACCTCAGCAGATTGACCTACCAGCTCTTCGTAGACTTTCGGAGCAGTAGCACCTTCGGTGCTGATCAGCAGGACACGCGAGTTTGCATCGATACCCAGATCTGCGGCTAGGCTGCTGGACTGGGTGATGCGCTTGAGAGCCGACAGACCAGCAACTGCGGACTCGCCAGCGACTACAGGGATGTCGGTGCCGTTTTCAACGGCCAGGCGGCGCATGGAAGCAACAGCTTCGTCGTCGGTGATGGTCATGAAGAAGTCGACGCTCGGCTGCAAGAATCTCCATGCCAGCGGCGAGGTTTCACCGCAGGCCAGGCCAGCCATGACAGAGTCGACGGAGCCGGTCGCTTTTGCCGCTTTACCTTCCAGCGCGCTCTGGTAGAGGCAATCGGCTTGTTCAGGCTCAACCACTACGAAGGTCGGGCGCTTGCTGCCGTAGAACTCCCAGAAGTAGCTCGCGATACCTGCTGCCAAGCCACCTACGCCGCCTTGCAACAACACGTGAGTGAACTCTTCGCCTGGCTCGAGCGAGTCGATGATTTCCGAAGCAATGGTGCCGTAACCTTGCATAACGTCACGCGGGATCACCTCGTAGCCTTCGTAGGAGGTGTCGGAAACCACGATCCAGTTATTTTCCGCAGCGAGAGCTGCCGCGCGCTCAACGGATTCGTCGTAGTTACCGGTGATGCGAACGATCTCGGCACCATACGCCGCGATTGCTTCCTCACGCTCCACGCTCACGTTGGCATGCAGAACGATGACGCAACGGCAGCCGATATCTTTTGCTGCAGCCGCGAGGCCTTTACCGTGGTTGCCGTCAGTGGCACTGATCACTACGAAACTCGCCAAGTCTTGCTTGTATTCACCCGCCAGCAGGCGGCGAGGATCAAAGTTCGACTCAGGGAAGGAGCGCAGAACCAGGCGCACCAAAGCGATGGGAGCGCCAAGGGCCTTGAAGCTGCCAAGCTCAGAACGAACGGATTCGTCTTTAATCTTTAGTTCTTTCACGCCGAGCTCACGAGCAAGGCCAGGCAGGCTGTAAAGAGGGGTGCCTTCGCTGTTGATTTTGTCCCAGGATGAGAGCCAAGCCCGGCTCTCGGCAGCTTTCTGAATGCTCATGATGTCGCGCAGTTCTTGGGGATAAGCCTGGCGACTTGCGTTCTTGTTGGCAGTGAACATTGTTACTCCTTGGTGATATGTGCGTCACGACTTCGGTAAACGCTTTTTAGCGCGTCTTTACGGGTTACATCGCTTTGCGGTAACTGACGGAAGAAATGGTAGATCTCGTACTGATCAATTACGGCGCGTTTATTGCGCCACTACCGAGACAAACATGCGTTTCTTCAACTGACAGCGGGTAGATATTGCGGCTACGTGCCTTCTTGAGAAGTCAACTCAGGATCCGCCTCAATAGCTCGAGTTGAATAACGTTGGGCGAGCACAGCGCAGACCATGAGTTGGATTTGATGGAAGAGCATTACCGGCAAAATGATCATCCCGATGCTGCTGGCGGAGAACAGCACCTGAGCCATGGGTACGCCGGTAGCCAGGCTCTTCTTTGAGCCGCAGAACAAGATGGTGATCCGATCCTCCTGATTGAACCCGAGGCGCTTACCAAGCACTGCGGTCAAAACCAACGCTATGGCGAGGATCCCGATACAGACAGCAATCAGAATTCCGAGAGATACCGCTGGGACTTGGTGCCAGATACCCCCGATCACCGCACTGCTAAACGCCGTGTAGACCACCAGGAGAATGGAGCTCTGATCGAGGTACTTGAGAGTGCCCTTGTGTTTATCCACCCAGATGCCGATCCAGCGTCTTGCGATTTGCCCCGCGACGAAAGGTAGCAGCAGCTGAACGGTGATTTTTTCAATTGCGTCGAGGGTCGAACTCCCACCATCAGTGCTGCCCGAATTCATGATCAACGCAACAATGATGGGCGTAAGGAAGATCCCGAAAAGGCTCGAAGCAGCAGCACTACAAATCGCTGCTGGTACGTTCCCACGGGCCAGGGAAACGAACGCAATTGAAGACTGGACTGTTGAAGGAAGTGCGCACAGGTACAAGATGCCCATGTACAGTTCCTCGCCAATCACGGGTGAGAGAGCTGGCCGAAGGGCTAGGCCTATCAGAGGGAATAGGATGAACGTGGCACTGAACACCGTGAGATGCAGTTTCCAGTGCCCAGCGCCAGCGAGCACCGCTTGCTGGGACAACTTGGCCCCATGCATGAAAAAGAGCATAGCGATTGAAATGTTGGTCAACCAGGAGAAGACGACAGCGACCTCTCCAGAGCACGGAAGCAGGGACGCAAACGCGACTGTAGCCAAAAGGGAGATTGTGAAATTGTCTGGCAACCATTTTGGCCTAGCCATAAAAGCCTCTCATCATTTTCGTTACAACAACCCCCGCAGAGCCCATGTTCTGCGGGGTTCACCGCGTTACTTGTTGCGTTGGCTGACGACCTGCTGAGCCTCTTCGCCCAAGTCCCACCAAATGCCCGCCATAATTGCCATGGACTCGCGTGCTACCGAGCCGAGAAAGTGCTCGTTCGGGGCGTGCTGAGAGCAAGCTGGATAGGAGTGAGGAATCCAAATGGTTGGGAGACCCAATGTCTCGGCGAAGATGTAGTTGGGAGTGGTGCCGCCAAAGTTCGGCAACAGAGCCGGCTTCTTGCCCGAGGTGACGCCGACCGATTTGACCGCCCACTGTGCCCAGGCATCGTCTGGATCCAGGCGAGTAGCTGGCAGACCCTCAGTGACCTTGACCCGTACGCAATGCAGACCGCGTGAATTGAGGTGGTTGCGCAGGTGCTTTTCCAGATTGCGCCAATCTGAACCGACGACGAAGCGGAAATCGCAAACGGCTTTGGCAGTTGCCGGAATCGCGTTCACTGGAGAATCCGCATTGGCACACTTGAACGCGAGAACTTCGATTGTGTTCCAAGCGAGGACACGCTCTGCTGCTGTCAGGCCAGGCTGACCCCAGCTATGGTCGATTTCAGGAGCATCGTCGTCTTGGCCCAGCACCACGTCGGCAAGAGCGGCAGACACATTGTCAGGAATCGGTGGTGGAAGAAGCGCTTCGACTTGAATGCATCCGTTCTGGTCTACCAGGCTGGCCATGGCGTGCGCCAGGATGGTCGCAGGGTTCGAGAGAACACCACCCCAGTTTCCCGAGTGATGAGCGGAATCACGAAGGGTCACTTCCAGATCGAAAAGGATGCCGCCTCGGGAGCCCAAGAACAGAGTTGGTCGCTCCGCTGAAACACGAGGGCCGTCCGACGCGATGAACACATCGGCAGCTAGGGCTTCTTTTTCAATCTCGCATACCGCATTCAGGCCTGGGGAGTCGATCTCTTCGCCCGATTCGAACAGCACCTTCACGTTGTATCCCAGCTTGCCTTTACGAGCTTCAAGTACCGTCTGCAGAGCGGCCAGGTTGATGGCGTGCTGTCCTTTGTTGTCAGCGATCCCACGACCGTACCAGCGGTCTCCGACGACAGTTACTTTCCATGGGCTGAGACCTTCATCCCACTGATCGTCGTACCCTCTGACCACGTCAGCGTGACCATACGTGAGAATCGTCGGCAGAGACGGGTCTTCAATGCGCTCGCCAATCAACAGAGGTGCAGTGGCGCTGATCGGGTTGTCTACCAGGCGAGTGTTGAACCCCATCTCATGCAATGCCGGCGCGATTTCCTTTGTAAGGTAATCGATCTGAGCTTGTACTTGATGCGGCTCCTGGCTTTCGGTCTTGTAGGAAACCAGTCGATCAATGGTCTTCAACAGCGTGCCCGAGTCGACAATATCAACTGCTTTTTCTACTACTGCTTGGCGTTGGTTTGTGCTCATGTTTCTACTCCAAGTTCCAAACGCCATTGGCGTCCGACGGTCTATCAAAGAGGACTATCTAAAGGCGATCGCGAAGCCGTTGATCAGGCACACCATCCCCACGGCTATCGAGAACCAGTTGGCGAACCCACCGCGATACCTCTTCAGGCATGGCACCTTTGCGAATGCGTATTGCGGCAGGAAGTAAACAATGAAGACACTGATCGGAACCATCACGACCTGGATAAGGTTCAAAACATTCCAGTTGAGGATTGCAGGTACGCAGGTCACTACAAAGATGAGTACTGAAAGGATCCGCTGCAGACCTTTGCCATGCACGACTTCTGGCTTGCAGCCAAGACAGGAAGTGGCGAATCCTTTGGCGCTTTCCTTGGTAGCAAGAAAGTGCGCCAAAAACGACTTGATAGTTGCGGTAAATACGATTAGCTGCGAAGCGCTTGCCAACCATGGGTTATCGAATTTTCGAGCTAGGTAGGAAAGCGCCGTAAGATTGTTTGCTTTCGCTTCCGCCAGCTCAGCGGGCGAGAGAGCGAAGATGCAACTCCAGGAGAAAAAGACAACAGTCACAATGATCATCAGGACGGCAATCAACATGACCTGTCTGACCTTAGCGGTTGCCTGATCACCGTAGGCCCTTTTCTGCGCTACAACGAAGCTCGATACCACTGAAGTGAAGCTGAACGCGTAGATAACCATCGGTAGCGACGACCACACGGATTTCGCAATACCAGCTGCCCCGCCGAAGTCGGTAGCTGTCTCCATGAAGGACAGATTCCAGCTTGGGATGGCCATGAATCCAAAGAACACAAGAGAGATGATGAATGGGAAAACGATTGCTCCCATCACCTTCACAATGAATGTGGTATTTCCTTGAACCAGCAGTACCAGAGCAAGGGTTGCCAGTGGTGCAACGACGTATCGAGGCATGACGCCCAGATGTAGCTGAGAGTCGACAAAGTCGATGATCGTATTGGTGACCGTGATCGTGTACACCATCATCGCCGGAAATACGGTGATGAAATAGAGCATGGTCAACCATTTGGCCCAGCCAAGACCCAGGTGCTCCTCAACGGCATCAACGATATTGCCTTCGCGGCCATTCGTTGTACTGGCTGATTGAATGAATCTGGCAAATGCTCGGTACGTGTAATACGTTACGGGAAAGGCCAAGGCTGTCAGGATCAACATCGACCAGAAGCCAGAAAGCCCTAGGCTTATAGGCCAGAAAAGGCTGCCGCTACTGACTGCACATCCATAAATCGCAAGCACCCATAGCGAGTCTTGCTTGTTCCACTTACTTGCGACCACTGGACGGTCATACGCTATCGCCGCATCCATTATCTCTCTCCGTTATTTTTGTATGAGTACGGTCAAACCACGGCGGATACCAATGGTTTGGAATGGGCAGAAACAAAGCCTTAACCGTTTCCACAGAAGGCATACCTACATGAGGGAGTCGCTCATCATCTTGTTATTTGGCGGTGGCCAGAGACTTGCTGTTCGACCTCGCAGCCATCCTAACCATGGTGATGCAGGCAATCGTTGCTAATTGGCCCCTCAGAACGCACCGATGTTGCGTTGAGTCCCGGATAAGCTGCTCGCGTTGGCCATGCTGCATTAGTGCGGCGAAAGCCTTAATTACCCTCAAGGTGCCCTTGTCCAGGAGTCAGCATGCGAAATTTCGAGCAACCCGGTCGCTCTGAAGCGATGAGCACAAAAACAATGGTCGCCACCTCGCACGGACTCGCGACGGCAGCTGCGTTGGATATTTTGCGGCAAGGAGGTAACGCGATTGACGCGGCTATTACCGCTGCTGCAATGCTTGCCGTAGTCGAGCCAACCCAGACCGGGATTGGTGGTGACTGCTTCGCGCTGTTCAAGAAAATTGGAGAGCCTGTATGTGCTCTGAATGGCTCGGGATGGGCGCCCAAAGCCGCCAACGTTGATTACTACAAGCGCAAGCAAATATCCGAAATCGATCCGTCAACGCCAGATGCAGTGACTGTCCCAGGTGCGGTGGCAGCCTGGGAGCGACTCTCACGAGATCATGGCCGCTTGAGCTTTGCGAAGTTGCTTGAGCCGGCTATACAGGCAGCAGAGTTCGGTTATCCCGTGACGGAGCGACTAGCTTATGACTGGCACCGTAACTCTTGGAAGCGTGATCGCTGCCCCAACTTTGCCGAAGTCTTTTTCCCTGGCGGGATGGCCCCTGCTGCAGGCGCTATCCATTGTCAGCCCAAGTTGGCCAAGACGCTTCAGTCTATCGCGCAAGATGGAGCTGCTGTGTTCTACGAAGGTTGGGTCGCAAAGGATCTGTTGGACAGTTTGAACGCACGCGGTGGTTTGCATACTTCAGAAGATTTTTCTGATTATCAGCCAGAGTATGTTGATCCCATATGCGCGAGCTACAGAGGATACGAGGTCTGGGAATGTCCACCGAGCGGACAGGGGGTCATCGCGCTTGCGATCCTCAAAATATTAGAGCAGTTCAACCTCGGAGAAATGGATCCGTTTGGGGTAGAACGTCTGCACATCCAGGCCGAAGCATCACGGTTGGCCTATGCCGAGCGTGACCTATTCCTTTGCGATCCCAAGTTCGGAAGCTGCCCCGTGGAGCTGTTGCTTTCAAATGAGCGAGCGGAAGAGCTCGCTTCTCGGATCATGCTTGATCGCCGGCTGGATGACGTCACCCCTCAGCCTCACCCCGCTCATAATGATACCGTTTATATCTCGGTGGTTGACGAAGACGGGCTTGCCGTTTCCTTGATTAACTCGATCTTCGATGATTTTGGCAGTGCCGTTTTGGCCCCAAAGTCTGGGGTACTCCTTCATAATCGGGGCTCTAGTTTCGTCATCGATGAGTCGCATCCTAATCGGATTGAAGGGCGTAAGCGTCCGATGCACACGATCATCCCTGCTCTAGTGACCCATAATAATGAAGTGGTGCTGAGTTTTGGCGTTACGGGCGCTCACTTCCAGCCTCTGGGCCAAGTCCAAGTCTTCACCAATCTAGTTGACTATGGGATGAGCGTCCAAGAAGCTATCGATCATCCCCGGATGTTCGCTCGCGATGACAGCTTTGAGCTAGAAGGAGCATATTCTGAACAGACCTTGCAAGGATTGAGGTTGTTAGGACATAACGCTCGCCGCGCAACTGCGCCACTAGGTACAGCTCAAGCAGTTTGGATAAATCCGGACACAGGGGTTCGAAGGGGCGGTGCAGATCCTCGCCGCGATGGTGTAGCTCTAGGATATTGACCTACTATCTCGTGCCCCGTGGAGGGGCACAGTTAATGTCACGCTTCGTCAACGTTGACTTTTAGAGTTCTTTTATTGATCTGCATGACCACATAAGTTTTGAACTGCTTTATATTGCCAAAGAAGAATAGATCTCTGGTTATTTGTTCATATTCGGCCATATCTCTTACGTTAATTACCAACAAGAAATCAAAATCGCCTGTCACATAGTAGACTTGCTGAACTTCAGAATGGCTTGTGAAACGTTTCTTAATTTCGTCAAGTAAGTCCAAGCGTTCATTCTCAAGCTTGACTTCAACGACCACCGTGATAGGACGACCGACTGCAACGGGATCTACAATGCTAACATTGAGCTTTATAATCCCAGCGGCTTCGAGGGCAGCTATGCGCCGGTTAACAGCTGATGGGGATAGGTTAACTTTCTCAGCCAACTCTCTCTGGGACAGTTTGTTATTATCTTGGAGAATATTGAGAAGTTTCCGATCATAAGAATCAAGCTGCATTGTAAAACCCTTCTGCTTAATAGGTTATTAAGCTATCATAACTCGCTGCAAGGTACAATTGAAGGTTCATCATGTATTGCCCCCATTAACTAGCTTACCTAGCCATCCCGCGCTGTATAAATTGTCTAAGCTGAAGTCGTCCCGTTCTTCCGATCGTCTCTTTTTGGCGGTAGTTGCAGGGGAATTAATCTCATGTAGGAAAATACCCAGATTCAGAGTTATCGAGACCACCACGCCAACTTAATGAGAGCCAGCAATGAATTATGGTGAGTTGATTCAGCTTAAGGCCAGCAGGTCTTTGGCAACAAAGCGAAAGCAGATATTTGGCTAAATCAACCGAAAACCACCTTCGGTGGGAGAACACCATTCGTGCTTGCTCACACTGAAGCGGGATACGATCGCGTAAAAGCTGAGCTTGAGAAAGTCAGTCACGGGTACGCTTGTTCATACGAGCCCGTCCTTCAAATACTGGGCTCGCCGTCAGAACGTGGCTGTATGCACGTGTCGATGTACCTTGGACAGATCAAAGCTAGGACATCCATGCCATGAGCATTCAAGCAAAGCTTCACCACCTTCAAGCCATCCAAAACTTGCTCGCACCATACCGCTATCTGTATTGCATAGACCTCGAGGCTCGTTGGGCCTGGTTTGGCGAGGTACCTACCACCGGGGAATAGACGATGCCAGGAATGTCGCGTCCATCATTAAGGATTGCTGGGCTAGGTGAGCCGAGCCCATTGGCCCGAAGAAGCGAGCTCTGTAGGTGAAATACTTTTTCAGCCATGAGGTCATTCCCGCGTTCCACGGCTTGCTTCACGATTGACTGCTAAATCGGATAACTGGCCACGATTCCTATACACAGCTAAAAATCCTGCATAGGTTTGTAAGTGCACATTTCTTCTTAATTGGGACTTGAGTGTTTTATGGCGATTTCCTTCGAGATAGGGCTCAGCAGTGCACTCGTAAATTTATAAATATCCGTCTTTTTTCTGAGCCAACGTAAGCGACGAAAACGCCTGTGAGGCATTGCGCGCGACGGCCTCGCAGCGTTAGACGCCTGGATGGAACTGTCGGTGGCAAACGGTCTCCCCCGAGCGGAGATAAGATTCCAGCTGAACGGAAGCCCTACCGCGGCGGGCCATGCCTACAATGAGTAACCTCCATCAAGGAGCATTACCATCATGAACGCAACGAACAATTCAAATGCCAATTGGCCAATGCGCCACGTAATGTTCGTGGCGTTGCGCGACGGCGGGGATAGTCCGGCGAATCTCGCCGAGGGACTCGCTGCAATGCAGGGTATCAGCGTCGAGGAGTTGAAAGTGCAGTGCCGCCGTACTGGTGAGGAATGGATCGCCCGTGACGGTGGCCTGAGTGAAATTAATCAGCACGTGTACAACTGGGCTAAGGGCTAAGTCGAGCGTACCCTCGACGCCATTTATAACAAATGCCCCCAAACTTTGGATGAGTGCGGGGGCCATTTGACCGGCAAAGACACGTAGCCCTTATCATGCCCCCCTGCGGGCCCCCGTTACTCGATGAACTACGCCGATAACGTCGGTACTAGCTCTAGCACCTCCCGATCATCGCGGTCGATTTCTGAGCATGGCTTAGCCATGAGACGGCATTGCCTGGCTCCCCTAACAAAAAGGGCCCTTGAAGGCCCCTTTCGTACTCAAACCAAGATCACTTGGACAGCCCAGACTCGACGGTTGCGGAGCCGTGCTCTGCTTTCCACTCTTTCAGAGTCTTGTGGTTGCCGCCTTTGGTCTCGACGACTTCGCCGGTGTGCGGGTTCTTGTAGATCTTTACCGGTTGTGGTTTACGGGTGCCAGCTTCTGGCGCAGACACTGTAGCGTGACGACAGGCTTGCGGATCAAGCACGTTAAGCAAAATGGGCATTTACCGAATGGTATCGACACCGCCCATATAGGGCTTGAGCACCTCCGGCACACGGATAGATCCGTCCGCCTCTTGGTAGTTTTCCAGTACCGCGACCAAGGTGCGCCCCACCGCCAGCCCAGAACCATTGAGGGTGTGCACCAACTCCGGCTTACCGGTTTCTGGGTTGCGCCAGCGCGCTTGCATGCGGCGGGCCTGGAAGTCACCGCAGTTGGAGCAAGAGCTGATCTCGCGGTATTTGTCCTGGCTCGGCACCCATACTTCCAGATCGAAGGTTTTGACGGCGCTAAAGCCCATGTCGCCGGTGCACAGAACCAAAACACGGTATGGCAATTCGAGCGCCTGCAACACACGCTCGGCACAAGCGGTCATGTCTTCCAAAGCCTCCATGGACTTCGTCGGCTCAACCACCTGAACCATCTCGACCTTGTCGAACTGATGCTGTCGGATCATGCCACGAGTGTCACGACCAGAAGCACCTGCTTCACTGCGAAAGCATGGGCCATGGGCGACAAATTTGAGGGGCAATCGTTTTGCATCGAGAATCTGCCCAGCCGCCAGATTGGTCAAAGGGACTTCAGAGGTAGGGATCAGGTAGAAGTTAGCCTCACCTTCACGAGTGATCTTGAACAGGTCTTCCTCGAACTTCGGCAGTTGGCCGGTGCCCTGAAGAGCAGACGCATGAACCATGTAGGGGATGTAGGTTTCCTCGTAGCCATGCTGAGAGGTGTGCAAGTTGATCATGAATTGCGCCAGTGCGCGGTGCAGGCGCGCAATCGGGCCGTGCAAAACGGAAAAGCGGGCGCCGGACAGCTTGGCTGCGGCCTCAAAGTCCAGACCTCCGCTGATTTCACCCAACGCTACATGGTCTTTGATCTCGAAATCGAACACACGCGGAGTGCCCCAGCGGCGCACTTCTACGTTGTCATCCTCATCGGAGCCGATTGGTACGCTGGCGTCTGGTAGGTTGGGAACGGCCAGAACAATATCGTCCAGTTCTGCCTGAATGCTGTCTAGTTCGTTTTTGCCAGACTCAAGTTCGTTGGCCATGCGCTCGACGTCAGCCATCAAGGGAGCAATGTCTTCGCCCTTAGCCTTTGCCTGTCCAATAGATTTTGAGCGGGCATTACGCTCTGCCTGCAATTGCTCAGTGCGGGTCTGCACCGCTTTTCGGCGCTCTTCCAGTGATTCGATGCGCGCGACATCCAGGCTAAAGCCACGGGAGGCAAGACGATCCGCCACTTCCTGAGTTTGGCTGCGTAACAGTTTGGGATCGAGCATATCGGTTTCTCGCAGTGTGGGGTTAGCTTTGCAATCCAGTCGTGAATAAGCGAATCCAGCTGACAGGCGGCTTGGTCAATACGTAATACCGGCAACGATCAATGCAAAGGACGTCGAACTTAATTAAAGCAAATATAAATCAAATAAAGTTTATGCAACACTTGCTACAACCAGTCGCTTGACGAAAATTCAGTATTGCATATTCAACAGCCTGGCGACTGGTTTCATGATATCCAAGAGCTAGCCTCTCATCCGAGCGGGGGAGTAAAATACATATACTCGTATGAACCTCGTAATCACCATTAGCTTTCGAAAGTTTGCTCACATAATAGTGCGCCATATTTAATCCCCACTGCTTTCATACTCGAACCAAATAAAAAAGGGTTTCCCGATTACTCAGGAAACCAAGCGCAGAACACGTGACCGAAGGTGACCAAACCAGAAGACCTGCCCGACCGGAGAGACGGATCTTTCATCACGAGCCCTAACAAAAACTCTCAAAGTCGAAATCTCGTAAAGCCGTCGACTCAATGAATGATTTGACTCAAGAATGAGCGCGTACGCGGATTCTGCGGATTATCAAAAAAGTCATCGGGTGCGGCCTGCTCGACGATCTCCCCTTTATCCATGAAGATCACCCGGTTCGCCACGGTACGAGCAAACCCCATTTCGTGTGTCACACAGAGCATGGTCATGCCGTCCTCAGCCAAGCTAACCATGGTATCCAACACCTCCTTGACCATCTCAGGGTCGAGCGCCGAGGTCGGCTCGTCAAACAGCATGATTTTCGGCTTCATGCACAACGCCCGGGCAATCGCCACACGCTGCTGCTGACCACCGGACAATTGCCCTGGATACTTGTGGGCTTGCTCTGGAATGCGCACACGCTCCAGGTAGTGCATGGCGACTTCCTCGGCCTGACGCTTGGGCATCTTGCGTACCCACATCGGTGCCAGCGTGCAATTCTGCAAGATGGTCAGATGCGGAAACAGGTTGAAGTGCTGGAACACCATGCCCACTTCCCGGCGGATCGCCTCGATCTGCTTGAGATCGTTGGTCAACTCCACGCCATCCACCACGATGCGCCCCTGTTGGTGTTCTTCCAGGCGGTTGAGGCAACGGATGGTGGTCGACTTGCCCGATCCCGATGGCCCGCACAGGACGATACGCTCACCCTGGCGTACGTTCAGATTGATGTTCTTCAGCACATGGAACTGGCCGTACCATTTGTTCATATCCTGGATCTGAATAATCGGTTCAGAAACGGCAGACTGCTTTATCACTTGGCTCATATCGATTTCTCCTAACGCTTGTGGCCTGTGTCCAGCTTCCGCTCCAGGCTTCTGGAGTAGTGGGACATACCGAAACAGAAGATCCAGAACACCAGGGCGGCGAACACATAGCCCTCGGTGGCCATGCCCAGCCAAGCCGGATCAGCCGCAGCCTGCTTGACGCTGTTGAGCAGGTCGAACAGGCCGATGATGACCACCAGACTGGTGTCCTTGAACAAGGCAATGAAGGTATTGACGATGCCGGGTATCACGAGTTTGAGTGCCTGAGGCAGGATCACCAGGCCCATTGAACGCCAGTAGCCCAAACCCATGGCGGCAGCAGCCTCATACTGCCCTCGTGGAATCGCCTGCAAACCGCCGCGAACCACCTCGGCGATATAGGCTGACTGGAACAAGACCACGCCAATCATCGCCCGCAGCAGTTTGTCGAAGCTCATGCCTTCGGGCAGGAACAGCGGCAGCATCACCGAGGACATGAACAGCACAGTGATCAGTGGCACTCCGCGCCAGAACTCGATGAAGGTCACGCAGACCACCTTCACCGCCGGCATTTTCGAGCGCCGGCCCAGTGCCAACAGGATGCCCAACGGCAAGGCGCCGACGATGCCCACAGTGGCAATCACCAGGGTCAGCATCAAACCGCCCCACTGGCTGGTGGGCACGATTTGCAATCCCAGGATGCCGCCGAACAACAGGACATAGGCAATGATTGGATACGCGACCAAGAAACACAGACCGTACAGCGCTTTGCGTTGGAAGATTTTGATGAACAACGGTGCAGCACCAAACACTGCAGCCGCGACGGTCAGATCAACTCGCCAGCGCTGCTCACTGGGGTAGTAGCCGTACATGAACTGATCAAACCGTTGCTGGATAAACACCCAACACGCGCCGTCCTTGGTGCAATCAGCACGGGTGGTACCGACCCAGTTAGCGTCAATCAACGTCCATTGCACTACCGGCGGTATGATCAGCCACACCAGATAAAGCGCAAATAAAGTAAGCAGGGTATTGAGCCAGTTGGAAAATAGGTTGGCCCGCATCCAGGCAATAGCACCGACAGTCTTCACCGGCGGTGGCATGTCGGGTTTGAAAGTAAAGGCATTCATACTCGACCCCTCACCGCTCAATCAGCGCAATGCGCTTGTTGTAACTGTTCATCAACAGGGAAATGCTGATGCTGATCGCGAGATAGACACTCATAGTGATCGCGATCACTTCAATGGCCTGGCCAGTCTGGTTGAGCACGGTACCGGCAAATAGCGAGACCATCTCTGGGTAGCCGATACCGGCGGCTAGGGACGAGTTTTTCGCAAGGTTCAAATACTGACTGGTCAGCGGTGGAATGATCACCCGCAGTGCCTGGGGAATAATCACCTTGCGCAAGGTCGGCCCTTCGCGCAGTCCAAGGGAACGAGCAGCCTCGGTCTGGCCATGGCTCACCGAACGGATGCCCGAACGCACGATCTCGGCGATAAATGCTGCGGTGTAGATAGTCAACGCTAAGGTCAACGCCAAGAGCTCTGGGATCAGCGCCCAACCACCGACGAAGTTGAAACCCTCGAGCTGCGGCACTTCCCAATGCACCGGATTGCCGAACAGCAGCGTGGAGACGCCAGGTATGCCGATAAATAGCAACAGTCCCACCCAGAACTTGTGGAACGGCTCGCCTGTTCTCTCAAACCGATCATTCGCGTAGCGCACCATCAACACAATGGCCGCAAGGGCCACGACCAAAGCAACTACAAAAGGCCAGAAGCCACCGGCTATGGATGCTCCCGGCATGTTCAGGCCACGGTTGCTGATGAAAAACGTGTCTTCTATGTTGATGCTGCCCCTTGGCCCCGGAAGGGTCAGGAACACCGCGAAGTACCAGAACAGGATCTGCAACAACGGTGGAATGTTGCGGAAGGTTTCCACGTACACGGTTGCCAGCTTGTTAATCATCCAGTTCGGCGACAGTCGAGCAACGCCAATGATGAATCCGAGCAGTGTGGCGAGGACGATACCGATGAAGGTCACCAGTAAGGTATTCAGTAGGCCAATAAGAAACACGCGCGCGTAACTGTTCGACTCCTCATATGGAATGAGATGCTGGGCGATACCAAAGCCGGCACTGCGCTCAAGAAAATCGAACCCTGAGGTGATACCACGATGCTGGAGATTGGTCTGAGTGTTATGGAGCAGATAAAACCCGATTGCTAAAACTACGACTACTGTAACCACTTGGAAAACCAACGCGCGAAGTCGCGGGTCACTCAATGACAACTTGTAAGAAGCATGTGAAATGTTTTGCATGATTCAACTCACCCGAACTAACGAGGAAAAAACTGCCCAGCTGCTAGGCTGGGCAGTTTCGCAATTAGCGGACAGGAGGGCCGTACTGCAACCCGCCTTGATTCCATAGTGCGTTCAGGCCACGTTTGATCTTCATGTCGCTCCCTTCTCCTAGGTTGCGATCAAAAGATTCCCCGTAGTTACCTACCTGCGAGACAATTTTCACTACCCAGTCATTTGGAAGGTTGAGGTCTTTGCCCAAGCTACCCTCGACCCCGAGCAATCTTGCAACATCAGGACTCTTCGAGTTCTTGACGAGATCGCCGACGTTTTTTGAAGTTACACCGAGCTCTTCAGCATTAAGCATTGCGATCTGAGTCCAGCGCACTACTGAGTACCATTCTTCGTCACCCCTGCGTACAGCGGTGGTTAGTGGCTCTTTGGAGATGACTTCAGGAAGAACGGCATAGTCGTTCGGTGCGCTCAACTTCAACCGCTGGCCGTAAAGCTGCGATTGATCAGAAGTCAGCACGTCACAACGGCCCGACTCCAGTGCCTTAAAGGACTCGTCTGAGGTATCGAAGGAAATTGGCGTGAACTTCAAGCCATTGGCGCGGAAATAATCGGCAAGGTTCAATTCAGTGACGGTGCCGGCCTGAATGCAGAAGGTAGCACCGTTGAGCTCTTTAGCGCTTTTCACACCTAGTTTCTTGTTGACCAGAAACCCTTGGCCATCATAGTAGGCCACGCCAGCAAAGAGGATTCCCATCGAACCATCGCGAGAGGATGTCCAGGTGGTACTCCTAGACAGCAGATCGACTTCACCAGATTGGAGAGCAGTGAAACGTTCTTTCGTCGTCAATTGAGTGTATTTGACCTTGTTCGAATCACCAAAGATGGCGGCAGCTACAGCTTTGCACACATCGACATCAAACCCGTTGAAATTGCCCTTAGTATCAGCGTAGGAAAAACCGGGAAGCCCATCACTGATTCCACATTGCACAAAACCTTTTTTCTTAACGTTATCCAGAGTTGTACCGGCCATGGCACTCATTGACACTACCGAAGCCAATGCCAATCCAGCGATAGAAATACCAACTTTAAGGGTCTTGTTTGATTTTTTCATTTTGTTGCTCTCATTGATTGCGGCACAGACTGTCCACCCAGCCAATAAACTGCACGGATAGATACTTAAACCAACGTAAAGAGACAGAAAACAACAGAATGGCCTACGGCCCAAAGACAACTTCATTAGTTCGATTCGAGTGTGGCATCTTCGGCCCTCTTTTTATTTTGAAAAGACCCCGCATAACGGGGAAAAGTGTGAAACGCCGTCAGAGCATTCCGATTCATCGGTCAATAACGGACATACCGGTATCAAGATCGACAATCGCTACCTGCTCAGGCCAAGAGTCGCCTCTTGGCTGAGTTCAACGTAGCGCTAGTAGGGTGAGAGAAAAAGCGACTATTTTTGCAATAATACGTAAGCCCAGCTTACGTATTAAGCCGAGCCACATTGAGGAGGGATGCAACGCATAGAAACATAGAGGTTATCGAAGCCTAGAAGCCGGGATCTTTAGAGTAGAAGCTCAGTCTGGGCTTCACGGAACTGAGCAGCACGCTGCTCAAGGCACTCTATGAACACTTGGATAGCAGGACTTCTCTTTTCGCCTCTTCTGAAAGCAATGGAAATTCTGCGACGAATTTCTGGCTCAAGCCTGCACACCCGCGCCCCCTGCATGTCGTGTCGCGCCCTAAGACCAGGGAATATCGCGATGGCGCAGCCTTCTCGTATCAACGCACTGGTGACCTCGAATCCTTTGCATCGGGCCATGATTTTGGGCGTGTACCCCGCTTGCTGGCAGGCATCAGTAAGCATTCTGGTGTATGTGGAAGAAGCCGTATCCATCACCCACAGCTCGCTCTCCAAGTCTGCCCAGGTGACCTTCTCCATTCCTGCCAGCTTATGATCAGGCGACATCATGACGTTGAACACGTCTTCAATGAGTGGCGTGATCTGGATGCTTGGATCGAGGAGCCCCAGAGGAACGTTCAGATCATCAATCAGTGCAATGTCCGCCTGCCAACTACGGAGGGCGTTCATACTCTCTTCTGGCTCCATCTCTTCAAAGAGCACTTCGAGCTGGGGATGCGTAGCACGCAGCGCCTGGATGGTCTTTGGCATCAACGCTGCAGCTACCGAAGGAAAGGCAGCGACCCGAATATCTCCCGCAACAACTTTTTTCAGCTCTGCCATATCTGCGCGAGCTGATTCGAGCTCCTCAAATATCCGATTTGCGCGTGCGACCAGTTTCTTGCCCGCAATTGTCAGTTCTACTCCCCGACCACGCCGCTCGACCAAGTCGATTCCGACCTCCTGCTCCAATATGGATATCTGCTGGGACACTGCGGACGGCGAAACATGCATGGCCTCAGCCACAGCAGCCATCGTTTTACGCACCGCCAACTCCCTGAGTGCCCTTAATTTGCTGATATCCACTGAGTTTCTCCTGTGGCAGATACTCTCTTCCAATAGTTAACTTCTGCTTACGTATTATTGAAATATTATTCGCTTTTTTTGATTCTGCACAGGAGATAGGCTGCAAAAAAACCCAAGAAAGGTGCCGCCGCAATGTCCAAATCCTACTTCAACGACAACCTTGCTGAGCGCGATCCGCTCATTTTCAAAGCCTTGAATGACGAGAAGAAACGTCAGCAAGGCCAGATCGAATTGATCGCCTCCGAAAACTCGGTAAGCCTGGCTTCGTTGGAAGCATTAGGCTCGGTTATCACCAACAAGACAGTTGAAGGCTACCCAGGGAAACGCTTCCATGGCGGCGCCGATTTTGCTGACGTCGTCGAGCAGGCAGCAATCGACCGTGCAAAAGAGTTGTTTGGCTGCGGCTATGTAAACGTTCAGCCACACTCGGGCACTCAGGCCAACCAAGCGGTTTTCTTCGCTCTACTGCAACCAGGTGACGTAGTCCTGAGTCTGGATCTCGCTGCCGGTGGTCACCTGAGCCATGGTGCCAAACCCAACCAGTCAGGCCGTTGGTTCAGCATCGTTTCCTATGGTGTTGATCGCGAAACTGGCCGTATTGACTACGACAATGTCGAAGCGCTTGCCTTGGAACACAAGCCGAAGCTGATCATCTCGGGTGGCTCGTCCTATCCGCGAGAGATCGATTTCCCCCGCATGCGTGAGATTGCAGACAAAGTCGGAGCTACCTATCTGGTGGACATGGCTCACTTTGCTGGTCTGGTAGCCGCTGGTGTTCACCCGTCTCCAATTCCGCATGCTGACATCGTCACTTGCACTACGACTAAAACCCTACGTGGTGCACGTGGCGGGCTGGTAATGACCAACCGCGAAGATCTGTTCAAGAAGCTGCAACCAGCTGTATTCCCTGGTGTACAGGGCAGCGCACACCTGGCCACCATTGCCGGTAAAGCCGTCTGCCTGGGAGAGGCGCTGACTGATGAATTCAAGGCCTATGGCGCAAATGTCAAAGCAAACGCCCGTCTCCTGGCAGAGGTTCTGCAAAAGCGTGGTGTGCGCATCGTCAGTGGCGGCACTGATACTCATGTTGTTCTGGTAGACGTTTCGTCGAAAGGTTTGACCGGTCAAGAGTCTCAAGACGCTCTCTCGGCGATCAATATCACCTCGAACAAGAACCCGATTCCGTTCGACAGCGCAAAACCATCTGAATGGAAGGGCTTGCGGCTGGGTTCGTCTGCCGGCACTACCCGAGGCTTCGGTGCGAAAGAGTTCGAGGTGATCGGCAACCTGATCGCTGACATTTTCGACGCTCAAGCAAGCGACGGAGCAGCTCTTGCTGCCGTAATCGAGAAGAGCCGCGCAACTGTCGCCGACCTGGTTGCTGACTTCCCAATTTATGCCTAAGGAGCGTTGGCGGGCTTATCTGCACTCGCTCGCCAATCTCTCAATGCAGTAGGAAAACAAAAGATGAGCGTTCAACTTCCTAATGATCCGGCACGCGACGATGTACTGGCCGGACGTCCTACGCTGTGGCTAAACCCAAGCCTGAAGGCAAACGGCATTGCTGACCCCGCTCTGCCGGTTCGATCCTCTCAGGTCAAAGAAGCCGAACAGAACTGGGAACTGCTGGCTCCGCTTCTGCAAGTTTGCTTCCCTGAGCTGGTTGAGTCGAAAGGCCGGATTCAGTCCAAGCTGATCGAAGCTACGAGCCTGCGGCAAGCCGTAGGATATGGGGCTACTGAATATGGCCGTGTATTCGTCAAGGCTGATGGCGACCTGCCTGTTGCCGGCTCTATCAAGGCTCGTGGTGGTGTATATGAGGTGTTCATGTACGCCAAACAAATGGCCGAGAAGCGCGGAATCCTCACCCCAGGTGGCGACATTACTGTGCTTGCCGGTGCGCAAGCCAGTGCCCTATTTGCACAGCACACCATCGCAGTGGGCAGTACCGGCAACCTGGGTCTGAGCGTGGGTATCGCAGCACGCGCGCTGGGCTTCCGTGCCGTGGTTCACATGTCGTCTGATGCCAAACAGTGGAAAGTGGATCGCCTGACGCGTCTGGGCGTCGAGGTGGTGCAACACAAAGCTGACTACACAACAGCGGTTGAGCACGCCCGTATCGACGCTGAAAGCGATCCGACCATTTACTTCGTGGATGACGAACGTTCAGAAATGCTGTTCTTCGGCTACAGCGCAGCGGCTAGCGAACTGGCTGCCCAGTTGGATGCCGCAGGTGTCACAGTAGATGAAGAGCACCCTCTTTTCATCTATCTGCCGTGCGGTATTGGTGGCGCCCCAGGTGGTGCCGCTTATGGTCTGAAGGCAATCTTCGGTGATGCTGCGCACGCATTCTTCGTTGAACCTGTCCAATCGCCATGTGCACTGGTGCACATGATGAGTGGTTCGCAAGAGCTGGTATCTGTCTACGACGTCGGTCTGACCAACCGCACCGAGGCTGACGGTATGGCAGTCGCGCGCATGTCGGCGTTCGTCGCGGATGTGATGAAGCCTATGTTGTCCGGTGTCTTCACCGTCGCGGATGACGACCTTTTTCGTTGGCTCTGGATGGCCGAGACGAAGCAGTCCATTCGCCTCGAACCTTCGGCGACCGCAGGATTCGCAGGGCCTGAGTTCATCGTCAAAAGTGCCCAAGGCCGCGCATATCAAGAATCCAAAGGCCTCGTGGGCAACCTTGCCCAGGCTACTCACGTCATCTGGACTACGGGAGGCGCCTTTGTTCCGGAAGACCAGTTTAAAAAGTTTTTGGAACGCGGCGCATCGTTAGTCAATGTTGACTAATAAAGCCGTTCTAAGGGTATGAGCTTCATACCCTATTTAAAGTTACTTGCGTCAAAAATAATAACCACGCCAGTTTTTGATGTTGAGGTAAAGCTCCATGAATAAACCATTCCTGGCCGACCGTATCGACGGGAAAGGCTTCGCAGCTGATCTCGTTGAAAAACTTACGATTGAAGTCGCAGAGATTAAATCCGAGACTGGCATTACACCCGGCTTGGCAGTTGTGCTTGTGGGTGAAGACCCCGCCAGCGGTGTATATGTTGGGGCCAAGCACCGGCAAACTCTTGCAATCGGCATGGAGTCTTTTGTCCATCGACTTCCCGCCGAAACAACTCAGACAGAATTAATGACGCTACTTGCAAAGTTAAATGCCGCTCCGGAAGTAAATGGCATTCTTGTGCAATTACCTCTGCCTGCGCACTTGGACACAAATGCCGTTATTAACGCCATTGATCCAAACAAAGATGTAGACGGCTTTCATATTTTGAACGCTGGCCGTCTGGCGACCGGTCAGGATGCGCTGATTCCGTGCACTCCGCTTGGCTGCCTGATGATGCTCAAAGAACGACTCGGTAGCCTCGAAGGGCTCAACGCCGTGGTTGTTGGTAAATCCAACATTGTCGGTAAGCCGATGGCGCAGCTTCTGATGACCGAGAACTGCACTGTCACTGTGGCGCATTCGAAAACGCAAAATGTACCCGAGCTCTGCCGAACTGCAGACATCCTCGTTGTCGCCGTAGGTCGCCCAGAGTTGGTGAAGGGTGACTGGATCAAGCCAGGCGCAGTCGTCATCGACGTTGGTATCAACAGAGTTTGGCGCGATGAACGCTCTCGGATTGTTGGTGATGTTGCATTCGAGGAGGCGGGACATGCCTCAGCAATCACACCCGTTCCAGGTGGTGTCGGCCCTATGACAATCGCATGCCTGCTGGCCAATACCGTCACAGCATTCAAGCGTCAGCACCATATCGTTACCCATCAGGCAGCAGTAGCCGTTTAAGGTGATCTCAGATGAACAAAGCTAAAAATAACTACGTACTCCGTGTTACCTGTCCTTCGATCCGGGGCGTAACCGCTGACATCACTGCTTTCTTGTCTGGACGAGGTTGCAATATCCGCGACAGCGCCCAGTTTGATGATGAGAGCACCAATCATTACTTCATGCGGATCACCTTCCGCTCAGAAGAAGGTCGCTCGTTGCTGGATCTGGAAAAAGAATTCTTACCACTTGTTGAAAAATACAAGATGGATTACGAATTCTTCGATGAGCGTAAAAAACGCAAAGTCATTTTGATGGTGTCACGCTTCGGCCATTGCTTGAACGACCTGCTCTACCGCTGGGGCATTGGTGCACTGCCAATCGACATTGTCGGTGTTATCTCGAACCATCTGGACTTCCAAAAAGTAGTCGAAGGCCATGGCATTCCGTACCACCTCATCAAGGTGACCAAGGAAAACAAAGCAGAAGCTGAAGCCGAACAAATGCGCATCGTTCGCGAAACCGGCGCTGAGCTCATCGTCCTGGCTCGCTACATGCAAATCCTGTCTGATGAAATGTGCCAGCAGATGTCGGGCCGCATCATCAACATTCATCACTCGTTCCTGCCATCTTTCAAAGGCGGAAGCCCATACAAGCAGGCTTTTGACCGTGGGGTGAAGCTCATTGGAGCAACCTCCCACTTCGTGACTGCCGACTTGGATGAGGGGCCGATTATCGAGCAAGACATCGTCCGCATCACTCATGCTCAAAGCCCTGAAGACTATGTTTCGTTGGGGCGCGATGTTGAAAGCCAAGTGCTTGCGCGAGCCATTCATGCCTACGTGCATGGCAGGGTTTTCCTGAACGAAAACAAGACTATTGTGTTCCCGCCTTCGCCGGATTCGTATACAGCTGAGAATGTCGGTTGATATGAGTGTTCCGACGCGCATCTAGGTCATAGAACTTTGTTTATGGCTGAATCTCGATGGTGAAGTACCCCCTTGGGATTTTTCCAAGGGGGCTTACTTGCATAAAGAAGTTTTAGTCAGACGCAAATCAAAGCATGGCAATGAAAACAGCTTATAGCTTCGGCGCTTAATTATCATTTCGCTGGTCGTTGCACTAATAAAAATAAGTCGCGAGGCATACCAATGCAAGAATCTACGTGGTTGTTAGGAGTTTTATTCACGTCCATCGCCTTAATTATTATCCTGATTATGAAAGTCAGGCTTCATGCATTCATGGCCTTGGTAATTGCGTGTTTTGTTGTTGGCTTTGGCGCAGGGATGCCAGTTTCAAAAATTATCAGCACGCTTGAGTCTGGTATAGGTGGAACACTGGGCTTCCTTATCGCGATCATAGGACTCGGCGGAATACTCGGAAAAATTCTAGAGGAGTCCGGAGGTGCTGAGCGACTCGCCAAAACTCTGCTCGATAACTTAGGCTCCAAACGAGCCCATTGGGTAATGGCCATTGTAGGAGCCATTGCCGGTATTCCTGTATTTTTTGAGGTCGGCTTCGTACTCCTGATTCCACTTGTCTACGTTGTGGCGCGGGAGACAAAAATAAATACTTTGTTTTTGGGAATTCCCCTCGCGATTTCCTTGATGACCATTCACTGCATCCTTCCTCCACACCCAGCCGCGATGGCTATTACCGTGATGATGGGCGCTGATGTCGGAACTGTGATTATCTACGGCCTTCTGGTCGGAATTCCTACGATCATTATTGCTGGGCCTATTTGGGTAAACCTTTACTGCGGTAGAGAAGCCTCGGCAAATCAGCAGATTTTCCTTAAAGCCCACGGGGAAAGCGCTGGAGCAGCACGAGCGATGCCTGGCTTTGGCATTACTCTGCTGACCATCGGCCTTCCTCTAATTCTTATGGTGTTCAAAACTGCAACCGCGAACCTCCCTGATGGTTTATGGGTGAAAGTGGCTGCACAGTTCGTTGGGAACCCATTGATCGCTCTGATGATTTCTGTGGGGTTCGCCTATTGGTCGCTTGGTCTACGTCAACGTCGCACCATGACCGAGTTGTTGGAACTGACCCAGCGTAGCTTTCCTGCCTTAGCGAACATCATTTTTGTTATCGGCGCGGGCGGAGCATTCAACGCTGTTCTGATAGAAAGTGGGGTGGGTAAAGCAATCTCCGGGCTTCTCGCAGGATCTGATATCAATCTGATCATCCTTGCCTGGTTCGTTGCCTGGCTGATGCACTTCGCAGTGGGCTCCGCCACCGTAGCAATGGTGAGTGCCGCCGGCATGATCCACCCAATGCTGGCTGCCGACCCTCACTTGAAGCCCGAGATCCTTGTTATTGCCATCGGAGCCGGCTCTATCGGCTGGGCACATGTCACCGACTCCGCTTTCTGGGTCGTTAAGGAATACCTGAATGTGTCCCTATCAGAAGCGTTGAAAAAGTTCACAGGGGGAACGGTCGTAGCCTCCATCGTCGCGCTTATGGCAACCCTATTGCTCAATTACGCCCTTGGTTGAATTCGTACTGAAAGTCATGCCATTGAAGGCTTCAATACTATTGCCTATTTGATGTCGTAAGGAATGAAGGCATCAAATGGGTTTAAACCAGCGAGTCAGGCCCAATGAAACATCACCAAATCTATCTCGGCCTGGGCAGCAATGTTGAGCGTGAAACACACATTAAAATCGCGCTAAAAATGCTGGAAGAGCATCTGGAAAATTTCCGTTGCTCACCCGTTTACGAAAGCATCTCCCTAGACGGAGATCACCCACCCTTTTACAACCTGGTAGTGTCTGCGACCACCGATTTAGATTTGCCAAAGCTAGTCGCATGGCTCAAAGGAATTGAGCACCTACATGGTCGTAGAAGTGGGATGCAGCGATTGATCGCTCTCGATATTGATCTGCTTCTCTTTGACGGCCTGACTGGCGATGTTGACGGCATTCAGCTACCCAGAGCTGAAATCCTGACCCGCTCATTCGTGCTCTACCCTCTCCAGCTCCTTGCACCGAAGCTGAACCTTCCAGGATGCGAAGTCTCCTTGGCAGAACTATGGCTGAAGCTCCAGCCGGGCCCAGAACTTATGCCAGTTCGTTACCCATTCGGTACTCCTCCCTTCCAACTCATCGGGTCGAGCCTCTCCGGTGGACAACGTAAAGCAATACAGCGGCCTGCCAATCAACTGACCAGCTAATTTCAACGGAGTACGGCATGGTACGTTGCCACATACACGCTCTACCCTACTTAGCCGACCCTACGATCTATTTCTCTCTTATCAGGCATGCTTCCGGGGCCATCCTTCTCGACTCAGGAAGACCGGCGTCGCTGCGAGGCCGTTATGACCTCATGAGCGCCTGGCCTACAAAGTACCTTCAGCCACTTGATGGCGAATCATATACGTCGTTCGCCGACCGATTGAGATCCGCGCTGGCACAGTTAGGGGCGGCGGAACTGTCCCCAAGCCTCCCGTTCGCAGGTGGCTTGATAGGCTACTTTTCGTATGACCTGGCGCGTAGAAATTTTAGACTTGAGCATCCACCTGCCGATAACCTCAAACTCCCTCATGCAGGGATCGGTTTGTACAACTGGTCGCTCACTTCCGATCACATCGAAAGGACAAGTCAACTCGTTTTCCATCCTGCGGCCAGTCAGGAAGAACGAGACCAAATCATCGATGTATTTGAATCCGCGATACCTCAACGCAGTCAAAGCCAAGCCTTCACACTGTCGGAAAAATTTACCAACGACATCGACTATGACCACTACAAAAAGGCCTTGAGCAAAATACATAACTACATCCATGCAGGTGACTGCTACCAAGTAAATTTCACTCAACGCTTTCAAGCAAAGTATTCAGGAGAAACCTGGAAGGCATACACAACCCTTAGAAACTCCTGCGCTACACCGTTTAGTGGCTTTGTAAGTCTGGATGCTGTGAACGCCATCATGAGCTTTTCTCCAGAGAGGTTCATCAGATGTGAGCAAAGATTGCTAGAAACTCGTCCGATCAAGGGCACGACCCCTCGGGGCCGCACAAAGTCCGAAGACGCGTTAAATGCTCAAGCGCTTCTGAACAGTCCAAAAGACCGTGCAGAAAATCTGATGATTGTCGACTTGCTGAGAAACGACCTGGGCAAGAACTGCAGGTACGGCTCAGTAACAGTGCCTGAGCTATTCACGATTGAAAGCTACCCCAATGTCCACCATTTGGTGAGCGCTATTAAAGGTGAAATTGCAGAAGGAAAAGATGTTATCGACGTGCTGATAGATGCCTTTCCAGGTGGTTCAATCACCGGCGCGCCGAAGCTCCGATCAATGCAGATCATCGATGAGCTGGAAGCATTTCAACGGGGAATTTACTGCGGATCGCTCTTGTATATCGACACTAGGGGGGAGATGGATAGCTCCATCGCGATTCGGACACTGCTCGCCAAAGATGGGCTTCTAACGTGTTGGGGAGGGGGTGGAATCGTTGCAGATTCGGAGGCTGCCAGCGAATATCAGGAGTCGCTTACCAAGGTGAGAAACCTGATGGGCTGCCTTGAACAGCACTTCTTCATGAGAGATTGAATCCGGACAACGGGCTCTGTTCAACGAGCAGGCCTGCGACACAACCTGATGAACAACTATTCGGCGCTGACCGCACGCAACGCGTAAATTCCATTCTATACCTACGGCCCTACGATTCGCTTGTCAGGATGAATTCCGGCCTATTCTCTCCCTCCCAAGAGCAAACAAAAAATTATGGCTCAGAAATAATTATTGCTGAGCCATAATTTCACATAATTGAAATTCGAATACCTCATAGACGCGAGATCTACGACAGACAGGCTCGATTCACTTGCAGTACACCGTCACAGCTGGTCTACCCTCGTAGTAAAGCTCTGGCTCATCATCTCCCGGCGCACCCCCCAATCAGGATTGGTCGGCACGCTCGCCAAGCGCAGTGCTCCCCTACCCCATCGCTCATTGATGGAATCCAAGACGCCCATGACTTTCTCAGTCGCGACCGACTGTGAGATTGAAAAGAGGTCTTCGGTGTACTCGCCTTTCTGGCTAAGGTTGACCAGGAGTACCTCGGCTGTATTTGAATCCTGATCGGAAGACTCGATCCACCGCTTCCACGGCGGCCTTTGTCATCAAGCGCACGTCGTCGGCTGAGGAGTCGCATCTTCGCGTAAGCGCCTAACCGCTCTTTCGAAACGGTGATCAACAAGGAAAGGACTACCAGTAAGCCAGCCAGCAGCAAGCGATTTAGTGTGCGCATGATAGCCTTCGGCACAGACGTAACTGTTGTGAGAGTCAGCTTTGAACACACCTAACGCACATGCCGATTTCAACACCCTCATCAATGCACCGAAATTTTCCAACGACCCCGTTGGGCACCACCAGAAAAAGCGGTGGCAGCTCATCGCTGAAGACATCTACAAAAGCACATCCAAAGAGGCATTGCTCGAAGCAAGGGGCAGGGCTGAAGGTTATATCCATGGCCTTGTGGACGCTGGGCATTTGTCGACTAGAGACACCGATCGCGACTATCTCATTTTGAGCATCGTTCAACGACGGCGCGAATTTTTGCAGAAGCTGCTGAACGAGTACGGTTACTGAGCCAAGGCGAGCTGTGAATCCGTCCGACGGCAAAATGAGCATCACAGGATAGAGGCAGTTTGAAGCGCTCCGCACGGATAACTCGGAGCGCTGCTAATTCAAAACGTATGAGGCCTAGCAAGCGATTTCTCAGGGGTCTGACAGAACGCGGGGTCGGAGCTCGTCCTGGATGGCGTTCCACTCTTCGATCAAGATCAGCACAGCGCTCTTTTGCTCACCATCGATGAAAATCGGTTTACGAGTCGTGATTACCTTTTCGAGCAACTCATCGAAATTGTTCTTAGCTCGAGTAGCCGCCCAGCACTCTTCCATTGCCATGCTGTCATGTCTCCGCATCCATAGAGATCAAGCATTCGACCTTGGATCAGATGCGAGGCGTTCACCCGACCGAAGCAATTCAAGAAAACTACGTCGCCCACCCCCGCGTTTGAAGCTACCAATGAGGTAATTTCCTTCCCGCGTTTCCAAAAGCCAGAAACGACCCTTTTTCCATGCCCTCTGAATTTTTTCCGTGCGAATGATTCCGCCATTGGCGGTTCGGTACGCGTCGTCATGCGGAAAGTGGTCGAAGGACACGCCAAGGCACCTGTCCTCGATGATCACCACATCGCTGATAAAAGCCGTTATGGCTACTGTGTATTTCTGAAGACTCGCTTGTACAAGACGGCTCAGCTGGAAGTCACTGAGATACTTACTATGAAATTCGACTTCGATGATTTCAGGCATCCGGCCATCTCCAAATGACTCAAGTAGTATTTTGCGCCAGTCATTGCTCAATCCGCTTTCATGGAAAAAGCAGCACCTATGCTGGCATTTTTTCTCAGGCCCGATCCCAGCAGGAGGTAGACCGTACTTTTGGTTTCAAACATGCAGCCTTCCGTGAATGATTTTCCGAAGTTGCTGCGCACCCACATAGTCGGCTGGAAGCGACCTTTACTGTCCAGGACGACTTCGTGAGCGAAAAGCGTCGCGGGAAGTAGACCGAGCCCGGTGAGCTTTTCTTTCTCATCCGAGTTAACCGTAAGGTCGATCAAAATCCATTGCCGTACTACGCAAAATGCTTTCCCAGGGAACGCTTTTGCGGACAATGCAATCAGTTCATCCTTGGTGCCCTGCCAGCCATCCATCTCCGCGCCTGCGCCGTAAAGTAGCTGCGAGATTTCTTCTAACGTGACCATGTAATTTTCTCGAATTCGTACGCAGCGAAATTCAGTTCGCTGAGGGTTCATTGCTGAACGGCTACTCATCAAATCTCGATCAAAAAATCTGGGTCGAAACCAGTCTCTTGAGTGGGATATCCATGAGGATTGGAAACAACTCGGCATCCACGCTTTACGAAATCCGCTGCGATGTGGGTATGCCCGTAAACCCAAAGATCAGCCTGCGCAACGAGCTCTGGCCAGTCATTGGCATAGGCAGCGATCAGGTGCGCGGGAAGATCATCACCAACGAAATCCAACACCGGCGCATGGTGCGTAACTACAACGGTTTTGCCATCAAATGGCTTGTCCAGTTCCTGTTTGAGCCAGGCATAAGCTGCTTTAGATTTGGCGATCAGGTCATCAGGACGAAGGCGCCAGTAACTCTCATCTGTTCTGATGACGGTGTAGTCGTTCATCCATTCCCAAGCGATGCGTTTCGCCGCAGCGACGTCGCCGGTCGACGAGTAATCCGTCCACGCTGTAGTGACCAAGAATCTGGTTTGGTTCAGGATCAAAACTTCATTTTCAAGGACGTGGACATGTGGCGCTGCGGCGTCCCTCATTTTTTGAAGCGTGCGCTCAATGTGGCCGCCGTAGTACTCATGGTTTCCGCAGACGTAAATCACCGGGCACTGGAATGTGTCGTTCGCCCACAAGACTCCACGCGATTTGATATCAATGTCACCAGCGAGAATGACTACGTCCGCGTCACTCGGGGTGGGATCGAACCGAGCAAATTCAATGTGCAGATCTGAAAAGATTTGGATCTTCATGGATTAACCATCTGGTGCCGTTGTCGTGGCAGAGCGATTTACTTGCCTCTATCACAGCATGACTGTGGTCGGGGTCTGATAATTGGTGCAATGGAAATGCTTCCCGGCGGCAGTCGTGGCGTCGTAAATCATTCGAATATTGCTGAGCAAGCCTGCGTCGGTCACACCGGGAGAGCTGGTGTAGATTGCTCCGCTATCGACTTTATGAAGCAGTACACACTCACCGTTTTTGTCGTAGCCGACGATCGCACTGATCAACTTTTCCATGCGTTCTAAAGAACTCCCATTCATGCAAGGGGGAGTCACAACCTGAACCGCCTCAATCATGTGCTCTTTGCTTCGCTGAGAGAGCAGGTGGGCCAGCATCGAAGGGTCTGATGGCATCAATTTTTTGAACCGAGCACTTGCTCCTTCACAAATGCGAAAGCGAACGTGATACCAGAAATCCTCACGGTCTCGCTCGATCATCCGCCAAGCCGTGCGGCCAGGCCCAGGGAAGCCAGGGAAGCCGACAAGACAAGAGTCATCTGAAATAAACATGATGGTTATATCCGTACATCAATATTTCGGTTTGAGTGCTCTTAAGGCGTGACTGACGCAATTCGCCATTCATGCTCAGAGGCGCTTCCTATGCAGCTAAACGGTCTGGGAATAGGAGTATTCGACCAACAGGACTGAGGTCAGGCCGGCGTTTTGCGTCTATTCGTCAGGTGTCAATTTATGCCTAATGTTTTTTGTTGCATCCCTGATTGAAATGTGCTTAAGACAAGATGGTGATCACGATAACAGACCCATTAGACCTATGTACAGAGTAGCTGGGTCAATAATTTGCAGGCCTTATCCTCCGTTTTGAGGACAAGTCGTCATGCTGGCTCAGAGTCTTGCGGTGGTGCTTCGCGCGCTACGAAAAACTAGAGAGCTCACTCAAGAACGACTCCCTTCTAGTAGGAGCTACGCCTTTGCCCTGGAGGCAGGCACGCCGAAAAATATATCGCTAGGCAAGCTACGGGAGCTTTCAAGAAGCCTTGAGATCACGCCCCTGGCGCTTATGGTGTTGTGCGAGTCTATCGAGAGTGAACAGGACTCTTTGGATGTCATAGACAAACTGAAGGAAGAGCTTCGTCATCTCAGCTTGTTAGGCCTAGATGAGAAAATACGCAAGGAGCAGCAAAGCTCCAGCCTCGTATCAAAAGCCAAAGCTCGCGAAATCGCAGACAGCAGGAGACTCGCTGTTAAGCGTCTCAAAGAGGAAGGTAAATCAAGAAAGGAAGTCGCCGAAGCCCTGGGTCTTTCTAAGTCATCTGTCCAGAGGTTCTGGGTTTGATTGTTTCCAGCAACTCAGCTGGACTCAAGCCATCGCTGGAAAGATCCGCTTATCGAATGAATCGCGCCAATAGCTGACAGAAGAAATGATCGAAGCCCTTCTACAGACGGGTTTGGATCAGAAGACTATTGCTAAAAATCTTGAGCTCAGCACGGCCACTGTTTCCAGATACTGCAAAAAAATCAGGGAGAAAATAGCATCTAGGCCCACCGCCTCATCACGCTGAGTCGGTGCCCAACCCTCTCCGAAATCTCTCCTTGATGCGCCCATGCTAGGCATGCAGTCGAGCGATCCACCGCCAGCGAAATTCTTCTATTAGCCATAGACGAATTGGATGCTATCGAGCTACTGAATGCCTCACTCCCTACGTAGCCCGAGAAGCTCCCTCATCCGCAGACCGTGGCAGCGGCGAAAAAATGGAATGCAATCCAGGAGCTTAAAAAGGAGAGACGGAGCCAAGCTGAGGTGAGAGAGATTTAGGGACTACCAAAATCAACAGTCGGGCGGCTTTGCACAGGAATAACTCGTAGATATTTTCGTCATTTATTGCTGGATAAGCCTACTGTATTGTAGCTCCCGAAGGTCACAGTGGCTGATCTTTGGAATGTCTGGCAGCAGCGGAAAATCAACTGATGTACCCGCGAACATTTACGTAGCAACCTTTGCACAAACTAACAGCCTGATCATGTTCCTTACAATGGTTAACCAGCACCTCCAAATTAACCTTTAAGATTCAAAAAAATCAATAACAGCTAACAGTACTTGGCGCGGCATATTACGATCAACCTTTTGCTTCATCTTTGGAGTTAGCAATGGTAACCAAGCCTCCATTTCCACTCGAATAATCGTCCTAATGTAGCCTTTTGTGACCTCAATATCAGAATGTCCGAGTTGTGCCTTGAGCTGCTCATGAACATCATGTGCATAAGCTAGATTTGGTTTCAGCCCATGCGCACGAAAATAGTTGTACACGATGTAAGTAGCATAAGTATGTCGCAAATAGTGAGGAACGACTCGACGACCAATTTTTAGTGAAGCTTCTTTGAACACATTCCAAACATCATAATCAAATACAGCTTTTCCATTCTTGTTAATCCACATAGGAGCGATTGTTTCGGCTCCGTGACGAGCACTGAATAGTTTCGCGCGTTCCACCCGTAGACTTTGTATATATTCCGCATGCACTTTCGCCAGCGATTCCGTTACAACTATGCAACTTCGAAACCGTTTCTTTCCTTTTGGCAAATATATCAGTTTTTGTGCCACCCTCCCTGTTGCTGCTAATTCAGGATACCTTAACCAATTCGGGTTCCGCTCATTTGCCCCAACAGGAAACTGCAGAACTCCGCCAATACGCAAGCCTGTTGTAACCATTATATATGCAATCATCTCATACACGGGATCAATGCTCCTCAACGCGTCAGCCAGAGCATCGTACCCCTGATCATTCAACACAAAATCTTTATAATCGAGCGCAATTTCAACAGCGAGTAAGGCTGGATCTGACTCTATAGTATTAATATTAGATTGAAAGAAGCTTCCACTTGAGTGTTTTATTTTTTTTGGCAGTTTAGCAGGGAACTGCATTAAATGAGGCAACCCTTGGCAATCACACCACTCATAAAAGGAACGCCAGGTACGATAATATACGTTGACCGACTGAGGCAAAACTCCTCTCTCAAGCAAATATTCTCGAAACACGACTAGATGAATCTCAAAAGTAGCTTGATCGTACCTCACACCTACATCCGTACAGTAATCCAACCATATCTTCATATGATTGTAATTATTTATAATAGTCTCAGCTTCCCGGCGCCCTCCTTTCTTCATATAAGTAACCCGCAGATAAATCAAAAAATCTGCTAAAGGATGGTGTAGCATGCCATTTACATGCGGTATTGGAGTTCCATCGACATTTGTCACAAATTCGATATACATATACACACCAAAGGCGAGTCAGTTTCGTACAATTAACAATTCATCGAAACACTCGAGCCCATCAAAGATACTGGGAGACTCAAAGACATCATGCATTGCGCGCACTTTCTCTTCGGAAACTTTATCGTTTGAACTTCGAAGACTGTTACGCTCGATTAAGACATCCAATGCAACAACAAAAACAACCCCCACCACTTTTATACCATCCCGGCTAGACACCAACTCCAACAAATCAAATCTATCAACTTTCGTAAGATTACAAGCATCAAAAATCACAGAAAACTCCCCTCTACCGGTAAAGTTATCGCTCCACGTAGATTTACCACTTGCGGGAAGACCCATGGTAACAAACAACTCTATGTTGTTTTTTCTGTCGATTATCGCCCTCAATTCATTAAGCGCTTTAACCCATGCCTTCTTTAGTGATAACGCATCGTTTCCCTCGCGAAAACTGTCGGGACTTATAATTACTTTTAGATTATTTAAAGCCACGACATTGCTCGGTCGCCCAACAGCACTTAATGAGGCAATTTCAGAACCCTTAATTTCTTTTTCCAACCGTTCGACTTGTATTCGACTGGAAAGCAATAATTCGTCTAATCTTTTCTTTATCTCTCCAGATTCGCGCAATCTTTCAAGAAGCTGATAATTCTCAGTAAGAGAGTTTTTTAGCTTGTCCTCAATTGAGACTATATGTGCACTACCGGCAGGCGCAAGTTTATTTTTCTTGGATTCCTTTATTTCAGCACCTAAGGCAATCCATCGCTGGAGTAAAACCTTGTCGGGTGTATTGATCACACCATAAAAATACTTTCTGTCTATTTCAGAACGCTTAGCCACTGACGAAATTGTAATTTTGCGCCCTGTTTTTGCATACTCTTGTTGGAGTTCGTGAAAGCAACTAATCGCATGATCCAACTTTTCGTAACTACTGCTCATCGAATTTTCTCTACAACAGGAGCATATAACCTTACAAACTCACGCGCATCAGAGATTAAATGGAGACTCTGAGCAAAATCCTCTTCAATAGCCCCACGAAGAACATCATTGTAGAACTCCAATGACTGTTCCAAATCATTTAATTTGCAATCTGTGACTATGCACTTGTCACACTTCACGCCTACGCATTGGCTTACTATTGGAAGCGACTTGAGAAATATATCTGTTCCTGTCTTATCGTAATCCTCTTTCCCAATACCAACAACCTGTGAACAAGGTTTGCTATTCTCATCCTCGGGATCGAACGCACAGATTGCAAGCGGTGTTAAAAGGAAGTGCATAGACCCGAAACGAGCTCTCTCACGAAGATACTCACTCATTGAAGCCCCCAGGTCATCACCAGTCAGCCCTTCAAATATAGGATTATGTAGAATAGCGGCTTCGATTCGCTTACCTGCATTTCCCGCTAGTTTACCTTGTTGTGCAGATTTACTGATCCCATCAACCAAGTTTAGAGTCTGCTCAATCAACATTTCTTGTCGCGCACTCTGAATCAGGGGGTTATTTCGGAGATACATTTCTGTCATAGTAATAGACCTATGTGAAAACAAACGCATGACCAGCAGCGGCCCTAAAACAGGGCTATTTAAAACAAACCACCCTGCAATAGTTTTTCTGAATTGATGAGGATGCGGCTCATATGTAACTCCAGCAACTTTGGCAAACCCTTTCACATAATTAATTATGGTCTCCGCACTGACAGCATCTACAGCATGATCCTGTTTTTCATTAGCCATCAAAGGAGCTACAAGAATATTACCCCTCCTATTTACAGTCCCCAGTCGTTCAAGAATGCGCACGGCATCGAAAGTGATTTTAGGAACAGGGATAGTTATAACCTGCCCCTCGACGTACTCTTTACTAGTCTTTTTTATCGTAAGAGTCATTCTATAAAAATCATCGACCCCAATCGAATAGTCTTTAACACAGCAACCCACAAGCAAGCCGCGCAACTCTTGACTTCGAAGACCTGTTGTAAATAATATAATGGTAATAGCGGCTAATTTTATATCCGAGATATAGTCCTCAATTTTTTTTCGATCCAGCCTATAAGAGAACTTTTCAGGATAAGAAGGTGATGCATATTTCAAAAATTCCAGTCTGAACGGTAACCCTTCCTCAAGCTTTTCAATCGTAACTCCTCGCAAAGCGCACTCTTTTTCGAATGCACCTCTACTAATACCACTGCCGCTATTTTTCTTTAGTATTGTTTCATGCACTATATTGTAATAAATCGCTAACGACTCATTAAACTGCTCTACATACTCAGCAGCTGCATCTGCAAGTGGAAAAGCAAACTCCAAAGGAATTGGAAGCCAGCCAGAGTCTTCAGAATCGTCGGACTCTGCATCAGGAGATCCCAAAAGATCAGAAACTTTGTTACCATTTAGCGGATCAGAATAAAGCTTTAAAAAAGAAGGCAAAAACCCTTCAATATTTGAAATTTTCCACCACTCCGAGAGCAATCTGACCTTATCCCATTTCGTATTGGGGTGCCATTTTTCCAAACTTATATCGGAGTAAAAACCAGACAGCTCTGAAAAATCAAGATCACGAGGCAGCTTGAAATAACCTTGTTTTTTTTGCGAAACAAGAAATCCCTTTGCAGCGATCCATTGAACAAGCTGCTTACTAGATTCAATTATATTCTTAACCGTCCTCGGGGATCTATCTTGCACTGCGTACAGCCCGATGAGCGAGTAAACCAATAGCTTTAATAGAACAAGAAAAGGAAAAACACAGAGGCTTCCATTTCCAATAATTGCTTTAAAATGAATTCGCTCCGGCACGCCTTCTTTCCTGAAGTCCCAGACATCATGATCAAACAGGCTTAACTCGCTAACCCTAATTGTTGAAAATTCTTCTGCAATGTTATTGAGTTCTTTCCAACGAGACGAATAGCTCTCTTCCCTTTCCAACACATTGTAACTATCCTGGGCACCGACTTTCGGCTTAATACTCATCACGCCCCCCCTCGGAAAATAATTTTCGGAAGCCTCACTTCTCCTTTCTTAGCAGCTTCCCAAGCAGTTTCAACCATTTTTCTATCCTTCCATCCCGCTAAAACGTCGTGCGCACGCGCAAACTTTCGGCCATACTCTGTGTCCCAAATCTCACAAGACATCTCTAGTCGAAACTCTTCATATTGAAGGATTCGTTTGGCAATTCTTGGAAGATGAACGTCAAAAACTCTGCTTTGACTACAACCCAGACATAGGTCGTACTCAGCACAACTCACAGCATCAGATGCTACCGCGCCTTCAAAATCTGGTTTTTGAGGATCTGCACAAGCAGTAAGTAGCCCTGATACTCCGTCAACTGGTACGTGCTCACGTCTCAGCCCCCTAAATTTTCGCGCCTGCGTTAGATATTTATTCTGTAAAGTATGTATACCAAGCTCAAGTGCAACCTTTGGCATCCCTAGAGCCAAGTAACTTCCTAATGTTGTATCAAATGAACTATGACTCAAAGCTGACTTTAGACTTTCTGCGAGTTCCTGATGGTTGTTTACATCACTTATCGCTTTGAAAAACTCTTTAGCCGCAAAAACCTTTCGGAAACGTCGAGAATCCAACGTTGACAAGCGTTCTTTATTGAAATCGACTTCGTCTGCTCCAGACAACTCCCAAACAGTATGGCGTGTCAGAAAGGACTTGCTGCAATGATGGAAAAACATATCTGATTCATTAAAAGAGCAAGCTCCATTATTCCCAAAATATAACCACATATTACGGCTCAGTTCTGAATCCGTTATTGTCGCAAGCGGTTCGATATACCAGAGCAAGAACTCTAATACTGGATAAACCCCATCATCAGAAATTTGAATGTACGTATCTTCAGCAACTGAAGTCCCCCGTCCTTTACCTCTTCCCTTATACCCTCGCACCCAGATTTTGTCGTTTGAAAGTGGATCTTTACATTTAAGAGGAGAGAGGTAATCTGCACCGACCTTTTGCTTGCTTTTCCAAGAGAGCACTGTTTCTTTATTTTTTCCAGAACAAATCAAAAAGAATAGAAAAAAAGGAAATAATGAATCTCGGGTTGGAATCTCTTTTTCTGCTAGCCTCTTATAAGGTTCAGCAGTTTCAGTTTCCAAACCATATAAAACCGGGGGAACAAGCGATAAGAAATCCTCTCGAGCTATTTCGTTAAACTTAAAAGACCTATATGCTACATAATTGAACTTTCGCCGACCACTCGAATCGTACAAGACATCTCCAACCGCATCACCTCGAAAAGAACAAGAATCAAAAAACTCCAGAAGAATCCATCGCCAGTCGTGCGCCTTTAACCTATCTTTTATATTAGGAAGCCCCTTACGAAAAGCATCCAAATAAAGCGACTCCAATCTTGTGTTTTCGATATCAGTAATGCACGCACTAATAAGTTGATACATAACAGCATCGCTGTATGCAGGAAGGTGCTCACTTGGATCTGATGAATAGATTGGCACTGTAAACACTGCGGGCAACAATTTGCTGCCCATCATTTTTTCCACTATCTTACATAATCTCCTAAACAAAGCCGACTTGTAACGACTTTTCATCTTTACATGTCTTAAACTATTGCGCCATTCGCATAAAATTTTAAAATTAAGATCCTTCGAGCTATCCAGCTTAATGTCGCTATTCCTACAATGGTCTAAAAAAGCGCCAATTGCGTTTCTAGTGTATGAAGCTTCTGATTGGGAAATACGTGTTTCTAAACAGTAAGTTTTTAGGCTTATCCCCAATGCATTGACGAGCCAAGGATATTGATCGCCATACTCGGAATAGAAGAAACGATGTTCGTTGTTACCTTCGGTCAATAATTCTTTGTCGCTAGCCAAATTCCCATCGATCGTCAACGAGACGACCTGACCTTTCTGTACTCCATTCTGGGGTACCCATTGCCAAACACTCGAGAACGGATAAAAACCTTCGCTGTCCTTTGGGTCGAATCGCCGCTCTGTGCCCTTGTTTAGGAGAGCTTGCTCGACATCGATCTTTACACGCTTGCGGCCCATGGCTACCCCTCAGATCAACAGATTTCGAGAGTATAACTTTATGAGCCAGGGCGCCAAACCCGGCCACGGCGGCATCCTGCCCAAGCACAAGGTGACTCAAGAGATTGCCGAAACCCGCGGGATCCTGATGGGCGAAGACTGCATCTCGCCGTCGCGTCACAGCGCGTTCTCCACGCCCATTGAGCTGATGCAATTCATCGCCCAATTGCGCGAACTGTCCGGCGGCAAGCCGGTGGGCTTCAAGTTCTGCCTGGGTCACCCCTGGGAATTCATGGGCATTGCCAAGGCCATGCTCGAAACCGGCATCCTCCCGGACTTTATCGTCGTCGACGGCAAGGAAGGCGGCACCGGCGCCGCGCCCGTGGAGTTCACCGACCATATCGGCGTGCCGCTGCGCGAAGGCCTGCTGTTCGTGCACAACACCCTGGTGGGCCTGAACCTGCGCGACAAGATCAAGCTCGGTGCCAGCGGCAAGATCGTCAGCGCCTTCGACATCGCCAGCGTGCTCGCCATCGGCGCCGACTGGGCCAACTCGGCGCGCGGCTTCATGTTCGCCATCGGTTGCATCCAGTCCCAAAGCTGCCACACCAACAAATGCCCGACCGGCGTCGCCACCCAGGACCCATTGCGCCAACGTGCCCTGGTGGTACCGGACAAGGCCCAGCGCGTATTCAACTTCCACCGCAACACCCTCAAGGCCCTGGCCGAGATGCTCGCGGCGGCAGGCCTGGATCATCCGTCGCAGCTGTCGGCCAAGCATCTGGTACGACGCATGTCGGCCACCGAGATCAAGCTGTTCTCGCAGTTGCATGTATTCCTCAAGCCTGGCGAGTTGCTCACCGGCGAAGTGAATGGCGAGTTCTATTCGCGCATGTGGCAGATGGCGCGGGCGGACAGTTTTGAACCCCATGAGGTGGTGGCTGCATAACCTGTAAACACCCTTTCCTGCTGAACCGGACCACCGACGGCATCGTAGAAACAAGGAGATTCACATGCCGTTACTGGACTTCGCTGCACTCGCCGGGCAACTGCCTGACAGCTGGAAATCGATACGCCTGGGCCAGGTCGGCCCGGCGCGGATCAAGATGCTGCGCATGGATGAGCAGGCTTACGAAGCAGAAGTGCACGACTACAACGAAGGGCTACTGGTGATCAGCGGCCATTTGCGCCTGAGCATCGCTGATGAAGAGATCCACGTAGAGACCGGCCAGATGTACCTCGTGGAAGCGGGCACCGCTCATGCCGTACTTCCAGGTAGCCAGGGCACCCTGGTGATCATTGACGTCTAGAGACATTCAGTAATACCCAACCTTTGCAATTGCTTACAAATACCGCCAACCTGCGCCCGCCCGACGTGCGGCGTACGACAACCTGCGCGCTCGCCGGTCATTACTAAACCTTTTGTTCAAGAGCCCGCTGCCATGCTGAACGGACGCGACCCACGCATCGATTTTTTTCGGGGCCTGGCGTTGATCTTCATTTTCTGGGATCACGTCCCCCACAATCCTCTCGGCCAGATCACCCTGCGCAATTTTGGTTTCAGCGATGCGGCCGAGGTCTTCGTATTCCTCGCCGGTTACGCCGCGGTGCTGGCCTACGGCAAGATCCTGCAACGCGACGGCTACTGGATTGCCTCGCTGAAAATCCTGCGTCGCGCCTGGGTGTTGTACGTGGTGCATATCTTTTTGCTGGCGATGCTGATGGGCATCGTGTTCTTCGCCAACAGCCATGTGGAAACCCGCGACCTGGTCGAAGAGATGGGCCTGACGCACTTCGTCACCCACCCGCAACAGGCCCTCACCGACGAGCTGCTGCTACGCTTCAAACCCAACCTGATGGACCCGCTGCCGCTGTATATCGTGCTGCTGGCGGGGTTGCCGCTGGTGTTGCCGCTGCTGCTGCGCAGCACCTGGCTGGTGGTGGCCGCGTCGGCGGCGGTGTATCTGCTGGCGCCGTGGATGGGCTGGAACCTGCGGGCGATTGCCGACGGCGTGTGGTACTTCAACCCGGTGACCTGGCAGTTCCTGTTTATCCTCGGTGGCGCGGCGGCACTGCAGGCCAGTCAAGGGCGACCGCCGGAACAACGCCCACTCAAGCGCCAGCCGTTGTTCATGGCGGCGGCGGTGTACACCGTGGTGGCGTGTGTGCTGACCCTGTCATGGCGCTGGCCCGAGGTGCATGACGCGTTGATGCCGTCGTGGCTCAGCGACCTGATCTACCCCATCAGCAAGACCGACCTGTCGCCGCTACGCCTGCTGCACTTCCTGGCCCTGGCCTATGTCACCGCCAAGCTGTTGCCGGGTCGTGGCTGGACGCAAACCTGGTGGGCGCAACAAAGCTGTCGCATGGGCCGCTACTCCCTGGAGGTGTTCTGCCTCGGCGTGCTGCTGGCACCGCTGGCGGACATGCTCAACGCCCAGGTCGAGGATGCCTGGCCGATGCAGGTTTTCAGTGCATTGCTGGGGCTGGCGCTGATGGCCGGGCTGGCGGCGTGGCTGGAGTTCAACAAGCGCCTGGACCTGGCCCTGCGCGGCGAGGCGCCGGCCTTTAAATAGATAGCCCCAGCGCCGGTATGCGTGATGCTTCCATCTGCCTTCCACTTATCGTGAAAGGTAGAGCGCATGCCGACTCATCAATTACTCAACGGCCTGTCCGGCAATCTGCAATCGAGCACCACCTGGGCCCAGCAACAGGCGCTGGAGCTGATCCAGCGCAATATCCTGCAAGCCCTGGAAGGGCTGGACGCCGAGGAAAAAACCCGCTTCCTGCGCCTGCAACGCAACGCCCTGGCGGCCATGGCGGCGGTTGAAGCCGAAAAGGAACGGGTGGTCCGCAGCTTCAAGGCAGATGGCCTGGCGCAGTTGCGCGACCGGATCGGAGGGCGCGATCCGGAGCAGTATCGCTTCGAAACCACCTACCTGGAAAAGATCGAGCAACCGCTGCCCTGGGACCGGCAGCCGGGCAGTCACGTGCGGGTACCGCGGCGCTCCGACAAGGATCTGCGCTTTATCGAACACATCAAAAGCCTCTCGCTGTGGGAGGCCGCCTGCCTGAATTTCGGCTTCACCGCCTCGGTCCGCCAGGACTCCGGCTACAGCCTGGTGGACGCCAGCCGTGTGGTCGGGCCCGGTGACGATCGCAGCCTCACGGCGCAGGCGTTCATCGCCATTGCCCGCGAGCTGGACCTGGGCCACCAGTTACAGGTGAAGATCAAGGCCAGCCTCGATGAAAACGGCACGCTGCGCCGCTTGATGGGCGAGGCGGCGCTGGCACTGCTGCAGTTCGATGTGCTTGACGCCTGGCGCAATCGCGCCCGCAACGGCCTGACCCGCGAGATGTATGACAGCCTCACCGCATCGATCGACGGCAGCGGGTCGCAACTGCCGGTCGACCGCCTGAGTCTGACCTCGGGCGTCACCCCTGTCATCGCCGTGCCCTTCGTCACCTGGGAGAGTGCCATTCCCGTACCGCTGCTGCTGATCAGGGTCGCCAGCCTCGGGGTGCTGTCCTATTTTCCGTTCCGCCCCGGCGGCGCGCTGCGTTACCACAGCGATGCGCGCGCGGCAGAGGTGGATTTTCGCCAGCAGCTGCTGGACAGCCACCAACAAGGCGACCTGGGCTGGTTTTCCCGGCAACTGCCCCTGGTGGGGTTGTCGGTGTTCCAGTCGTTGCTGACCCGGCAACCCCGCCCCGAGGGCATGAGCTGGCTGGCCGAGCGGCTTTACGATGGCTTTCACGCGGCCTTCCCGGAGCGCACCCTCAACGACATTCGCTTCTCCACCGACCCGCACGCCGGCCCCGCCGTAACCCTGGTGCAAGCCTTGACTTACCGGCAGATCCAACGCTGCCAGGCCGACCTCGACACCCTGGCCAACAGCCGTTCCGAAGCCGACTGGCAGGCGGTCCAGGACGCCACCGCCGCCGTTGCCGCCGAAGTCTTGCAAGTGCTGCTCACGCCCTTGCCCGGCGGGGTCACGGGGATGAACCGGGTGATGCAGCTGGCCGTGCTGGGCAGCATGACCTACAGCGTCAGCGTGGGCCTGAATGAAGCGGTCAAGGGCGAGGCCAGCAGCTTCGCCTCGACCCTCAGCGATGTCGCCGACCTGGCCATCAGCGGCCGCTTGATCAGCGTCGCCGGCAGCGCCCATCGCCAGCGCATGCTCGGGCACCTGCAACGGCTGGGCAACCCGCGCAAAGTCACGCGTCCCGACGGGGTGGAAGAGCTGTGGAAACCCGACGCACGTCCCTACGCCCATCGCCAGCAGTACCTGCTCGAGGGTCAACGCGCCGACGCCCTGTGCGTGTTCACCGTGCAAGGCCAGCAATACGTCAAGCTGCACCATGACAGCCAGACCCTGGTGGCCGAGGTCGCCCACGACCAGGCCACCCAGCGCTACGTCCTCAAGAACGGCAGCAGCCCCTATAAGCCACCGATTGTCTTCAACCCGGCGCTGCAAGCCTGGACCTTCGACCTGCACAACACCCAGGCCCTGTCGGATGCCCAGTTGCTGCAACAGATGCTGCCCGATGGCTCATCGCTGATCGCGCGAGCCGACCTGGAGCGGATGCTGCGCAGCACAGCCACCTCCCGCGCCACCCTGGAGGACGTGTGGCGCGGCGAACCGGCCCCGTTGAACCTGATCGAAGGCGTGCGCCGCCTGCAAGCCGACCAGGTGATCGAGCACATCATCAACCGCTTTCATGAAGCCGGCTATCTGCCCCCCTATGGCGACAGCGTGGTGTTATGCCTGCTGACCCAACTGCCCGATTGGCCCGCCGCCACCTTGCTGAGCATCAACGACCCGCAACGCAGCGTGATCGAAACCTTCGGCAAGACCGAGCCGACGGTGCCGCGCCCGACAACGATCACCCTCGTGCGCGGCGCCGACCACCGCTACCAGGTCGAAGGCGACGGCGGCCTGCCGCCTTACCGGGCCGACCCCTTGCTGGGCCTGGTCATCAGCCTGCAACCGAGCACCTCGCTGCTGGGGCTCACGGATCAACTCGACGCCACGCTCGAACAGCGGATCCTGGCAGTACGGCGCGACGTCGCCGCCCTGGCACGGCGCGAACGCCTGGCCCTGTTCGCGGCCCTGGTGAACTACGCCGGCTATGAAAAACATGAGCTATTGCCGCCCGCCAATGTGCGGCGTTTCCTGCCGGTCAAGGCGTCGATGCCCTTGGTGGCGGTTACGCCGCTGCTGAAAAAACTGCGCGACCTCAACAGCCCGCTGTCACCGGCCTTGCTGGAGCGCCTGCTGGCGCAGCATCCCCTCACCCCGCGCCAGCAGCAGGCCTATCTGCGTGAAGGCGGGCTGCCCACGGCCTTTGCCGAACTGTTGGACAACCACCGCACCGCCCTGCGCATCGACGCTGCAATCGATGCGCTGTACCACCCGCGCCAGTTCAACAACGATGCCGATCAATGGGCGCGGGAGTTCGCCTCGGCGTTGATACGCCGAAGCCTCAAGCGCGATTTCCTCATCACCGAAGTGGTCGCGGGACGCATCGCCAAACCCTATCGCTCCAGCGGCCCCGAGGACCTCACCGTGGAGCTGCGTCACTACGGCGAGGGCGTCTATGAAGCCTATGACATGCGCAATGCCGGCACGATTGCGGTGACGCCGGCGGTGGACAGTTTCTACCTGGCCATCGGTTCGGTACTGCAACCCCATGAGCGGCAACAATTGGGCATGCGCAGTGCCACCGACGCCAGGGGCCTGCGCATCACCCTGGGCGACTACATGAGCAACCAGCGCGGCCCGGAAGGCTTCGTCAGGCTGGCCGACGGTTCGCTGGCCCAGTACGAGCACACCCTGGCGCTGCCGACCAGCCTGCGGCCGGATGCCGAGGGTATTTTCCCCCTGGCCGGCGACCACTATCTGCCGCTGTTCGGTTCCTGGTACCGGATCGTCTATGACAAACGGCTGTTCAAGTGGCGGCTCAAACACCCGCAGAAGATCGGTGTCGACACCCCGACCCTGGAGCACAACGGCGAGGGCGCTTGGCGCCTGTCCAGCGAGAACCCCATGGGCTGGGACGACCACAGCCTGCTCTATCGCCTCGGGGGCGACCATTACACATTCCCCCAGGACACCGCCCGCAGCATTCTCGCCCTGACCGACACCCCGCCCCACGTGCTGCGCCAGATACACCGCAGCGGTCGGGCGTCGCCACCGTTGTTGGCCGATACCTGCAAGCGCTTGCGCATCGATCAGGAAATCAACCACTTCATCGAAGCGATGTATGAGCTCCCCAATAATTCCGCCACCGCTCCAGACCCGAACCTGCAACTGCTGGTGGTCTCCAGCCTGCCCGGCTGGCCCGACAGCCACGTGCTGGAGATTGTCGACCGGGATGCCCCGCTCAGATACCCCGCCCGTCATCGGACCGATGCCAAGGTGGTGAGCGCCACCGATAAAGACCTCGAGTCGGCCGGGCTGCTGGAAAAATTCATCGCTGACGATGACCTGACCCGGGCGCTGCTCGGCACGCTGCCGCAGACCGAGGAACAGCGCCTGTTCCAGCTGATCACCCGGATCGTTGGATACACCGACCGCGAGCGTTCGCAAATCCTCGACTCCTTGTACATGCGCAGCGAGACTGCGGGCAGCGAGCCGGAGCGCCGCTTCAAGACCAAGCACCCGGACCTGTCCACCAGCACGGTCAAGGCGATTCTCGGCCAGGCCTCCAAGCGCGAGCTCAAACAGCTGCATGAACATGACCGCCTGAGCCTGCGCCTGGCCGAACAGGCGCGCCTGAGCGGCCACGAATTACGCTTGAACCGGGCGTTCGAAGGCCTGTATGTGGATGCCTGCGCCAACGCCGACAGTGACCGGATCACCCTGTACCTGCTGCACAACCTGCCCGCCTGGCCGAAGACCCTGCGCATCGATGTGCGTGAACGGGACAATCAGGGGCGCCTGCTGGAAACCGCCGGCCATCGGCAGGGCTCCTCGCGCCGGACCGTGGCCAGGACCAATCGCGGTTACCAGGCCTACACCCCGCAGGGCGAGCCGCTGGGCCAGCCCTCGAACCGATTGCTGCGGGTGATTCTCAGCAGCTTGTCCGCCGACGAGCAGGCCTTGCTCGAAGTGGACAGCGAAAGCGGTATCGCCCAACTGCGCACCCAACTGGCCGAACTGGCCTTCGCACGCCGCGTGGAAATCAAGGGCCTGCTGGATATCCCCCATCTGCAACCCTGGATGCAACCGGCCATGGGGGTGGATCGTTCGTTCCTGGTGTATCCGTTCTGGCAGCGTATCTGGCCGTTTCGCGGCCCACGGCCGCCGGATCTGGTGGCCAAGGTCCAGGAGCTTTACCCGCACTTCAACAATGACGATGCACGGCGGATGCTCCAGTCCCTGAACATGACCGACCCGGAAAAACTCATCGAGCTGGAGCGCCGCCAGGCCGAGTACCAGGCCATGGATGTGGAACTGTCACGCTGGAGCGAAACCCTGCTGCCGGCCGACAACGAACTCAATGACCCGCTGGGCATGAACCGTGGCCGACGTCGCCATATCGCCTACCAACTGCGGGGCGCATGGCGGCGCGAAAACGCGACGTTCTATATCGCCGGCCTGTTCAACGTACCGTCACTGGAGTTGCAGCTGGACGACGAAGGCCTGCCGCCCGGCTCGTTCCTGACCGGCACCAGCGGCTTCAGCCACATCGAGTACCTGCGGATTTCCGGGAACGCCTTCCCCGCCACGGGGGCAGAGTTCCTGGGCAAATTCACCCAGCTCAAGGCCCTGCGCATCGACTGTCGCCTCACCGACTTGCCCAGCGCGATCACCGACATGACCTGGCTCACCCACCTGGACTTGAACGACAACGACCTGCGCTTGACCGAAGAGTCGGTACAGCGCCTGGCCACTATGGTCAACCTGCAGAAACTCGACCTGAACGACAACCCGGACCTGACCCTCACCCCGGATGTCAGCCGGATGCTGCAGCTCAATACCCTGCGCCTGGCCAACACCGGCATCACCCAGTGGCCCATCGGCGCCAGCGCGCTGCCGGTGCTGACCGAGCTGCACTTGCAGTCCAACGGGATCAGCACCATTCCCGACGAAGTCTTCAGCAACCCCTGGTTGCAAATGGCCAATCGCAATACCCTGCTGCACGAAAACCCGCTGTCCGCCGAGACCCTGGCAAGCATCGACGCCTACCGTATCGCCACGGGTATCCGCCTGGGCGGTCAACTGCGCACACCGGCCCATGCCCCCGTGGCGCCGAATGACTTCGATACCTGGCTGACCGGCGTCGCGGCGCAGGACGTGGCGGCCCGCCGACAACTGTGGGAGCAACTGAAGACGAATGAAACAGCAAGTGCCGATGATGTGTTCCGGGTCCTGCGCGACCTGAAGAGGACCCACGCCTACCGCAACACCACCTCAAGAACGCGGCTGACCGAGCGAGTCTGGAGCCTGCTGATGGCGATGGGCGAATCGACGCAACTGCGCAACACGATCTGCCTCAATACCTACGGTTCAGGCAATTGCGGCGACAGCGTGCTGCTGGCCTTTACCAACATGGAATTGCATCACCGTATCCACCAGGCCAAGCTGCAACCCAGGAGCTACCTGGCCGACCGGGCCTTGCTGGAACTGGCCAAGAGTTGCTTCTACCTCAATCAGCTCGACCACTTTGCCGACCAGTTCGTGCTGGCGCGCGAACGGGCCGACCTGGACGCCGATCCCGCCGAGGTGACCATTTACCTGCGCAGTAAACTGGCGCGGGAATTCAACTTGCCGTTTTATCCACTGGAGCTGCTGTACAGCGTGGATGACTATGTGACACCGGCGGTGATCGACGACGCGCGCCGGACCCTGCGCAGGCTCGGCCAGTCACCGGCCTTGCAGGAAGCGATCCTGGCCACCGAGTTCTGGATCGAGTACCTGGCCAGCAGTGAGCCGGAGGCCTTTTTCACCGTCAAGGACACCATCACCTACAAAGTCAGCGTGCTCGATCGGGCATTGTCGGACAGGCGTTCGGATGAATACCTGGAGCGTCGCCAGCAATTGGCCGACGAGGAAGCCAACGAACACAACCGCCTGGTGCGGCAGTTGACCGAGGGCACGCAACGCACGTTGCAGCGGGTCTGAGACCGTGCGGGCCGACCTGTCGTAACACAGGCCGGCCCGCGCTCAAGGGATCACGCCGACGGCTGTGAACCCTGGACGACCGGGGTCGGCTGCAGCTTGAACACGTAGAACAACACGGTCAGCAGCACCAGGAAGGCCGGCCCCACATACAGTGCCACGCGGGTATCCGGGAAGTACGCCATCAGGCCCACCACCAGTACCAGGAACCCCAGGGCCAGGTACGAACTGACCGGGTACAGCCACATGCGGTACTTGAGGGCTTTCTGTTCGGCCGGGCTCAGGCTCCTGCGGAACTTGAGCTGGGCCAGCAGGATCATGACCCACGTCCAGATCGCGCCGAAGGTGGCGATGGACGTGACCCAGACGAAGACTTTCTCCGGTACCAGGTAGTTGAGCAGCACGCCCAGCAGCAAGGCGAAGATCGACAACAGCAGCGCCTTGCGCGGTACGCCGTTGCTCGAGGTGGTAGCGAACGTGGCCGGCGCCTGGCCGTTCTGCGCCAGGCTGTAGAGCATGCGCCCGGTGCTGAAGATGCCGCCGTTGCACGACGACAGTGCCGCAGTGATCACCACGAAGTTGATGATGCCGGCGGCGGTCTTGATGCCCAGGCGCTCGAAGGTCATCACGAACGGGCTGCCCTGGGTGCCGATTTCATTCCACGGGTAGATCGACAGGATCACGAACAACGCGCCCACGTAGAACAGCAGGATGCGCCAGAACACCGAGCCGATGGCGCGGGGAATGGTCTTCTGCGGGTTCTTCGCTTCACCGGCGGTGAGGCCGATCATCTCCACGCCCAGGTAGGCGAACATCACCATTTGCAGGGACATCAACACGCCCTGGACGCCATTGGGCATGAAGCCGCCGTGGCTCCACAGGTTGGAAATGCCCAGGGCCACGCCGTCGTTGCCGAAGCCGAAGGCAATGATGCCGACGCCGCCGATCACCATGGCAATGATGGTGACGATCTTGATCAGCGCGAACCAGAATTCGAACTCACCGAAGGCCTTCACCGCGATCAGGTTGATGGTGCCCATGCTGATCAGGGCTGCCAGGGCCCAGATCCAGCGCGGCGTATCGGGGAACCACACGCCCATGTACACCGCCACCGCAGTGATCTCCGCCACGCAGGTCACCAGCCACAGGAACCAATAGTTCCAGCCGGTCAGGAAGCCCGCCAACGGGCCGAGGTAGTCCTGGGCATAGCGGCTGAACGAGCCGGCGACCGGGTTGTGCACGGCCATTTCGCCGAGGGCGCGCATGATCACCAGGATGGCCAGGCCACCGATGATGTAGGACAGCATGATGGCCGGGCCGGCCATTTCGATGGCCTTGGCCGAGCCGAGGAACAGGCCGACACCGATACAGGCGCCGAGCGCCATCAGGCGGATATGCCGTTCGCCCAGTTCGCGTTTGAGCGGGCCGCCCGAAGCGGTCTCGCCATGGGGCAGGTGGTTGCCGACTGGCATAGGGATACAACCTCGTCTTGTTATTGGATATGAGCCTCCGAGTCCGGCACGCCACGGCGGGTCAGCCATGGCATGCCGTCTCCGGTGAACCTTATGGGTCAACCGGTCTGGCCGGGCCAGATCAGGGGGGTGCAGTATAAAAAGCTCAACCCAGTGATTTTCACTCTATAAACGGCAATATTCAGCGGGAACTCCCGGAGAACTCCGATTGCGCGGTGGGAGTATCGCACGGCAATGGTGCGCGGCTTAAGCCCATTGCCCTGCGTACTGACCCTGGCGGCGCCCACATCGGCACGTCGAAGAACCACGTGCGGGCCATGGGCAGGCTGATTTCGCCGCGATGAATCGCCAGGGGTTGCACGGGGTCGCCCGCACGCCGACAAATTTCTCGGCGGTGCCCATCAGCGTCTACGCTTGAATCAAGTCCGATCAATCTGCCGGGATGGATCAATCGACTATGGGCGCTTTATGGCAAACCGATTCAACCAAGGCTGCGGCCCCCACCGACAGCATGGACGAACAGCCATTGCCACGACGCTCCCGCAAACGGCTGTACCGGTGGCGAATGGCGTGGCTGTTGCTGGTGATCGGCCTGATCGCCGCAGGGTTCGCCGCCCAGCGCGAAATGCGCACGTCCCATTGGCAGGCCCGGGAACTGAGCCGCCTGGCCGCCACCTTGAACTACCGGCTCGAACCCGGCCCCAGCGATGCCGTGGTCTATCCCGGTGACGGGCCTTTCGACAAACGCCTGGGCTACAGCGACCTGGATGAATTCCTGCCGCGCCTGCTCAAGCGCAACTATCTGGTCCAGAGCCAGGTGCGCTTCTCCCCGCCCCTGATGACCTATGCCGAGCGCGGCCTGTTCGTGCCTTATGGGGAGAAAATCCAGGCCGGCCTGTCGATCAGCGATTGCCGCGCCGAGCCGTTGTACCGGTTCACCTACCCACAGCAGTCCTACCAGCGTTTCGACGCGATCCCGCCGGTGGTGGTCAACAGCCTGCTGTTCATCGAGAACCGCGATTTGCTCGACCCGGCCCAGCCCCAGGCCAACCCGGCGGTGGACTGGCCGCGCTTCGCCAGGGCGGCGTGGTCGCAAGTGGCCAAGCTGTTGCACTTGCCCGGGCAGACCGCCGGCGGCAGTACCCTGGCCACCCAGCTGGAAAAATACCGCCACTCCCCTGACGGGCTGACGCTGTCCGGCGGCGAGAAACTGCGCCAGATGTTTTCCGCCAGCGTGCGCGCCTATCGGGATGGCCCGCAGACCTTGCAGGCGCGCCAGGACATCGTGCGCGACTACCTCAACAGCGTGCCGTTGTCCGCCGTGCCCGGTCACGGCGAAGTGCATGGCATGGCCGGAGGGTTGCGTGTGTGGTACGGCGCCGACTTCGACCGCACCAACGCGTTGCTCGCCGACACCCGCCCGCAGGACCTCGCGCAAAAGGGCCTGGCCCTGCGCGAAGTGTTGTCGTTGATGATTGCCCAGCGCCGGCCTTCCCATTACCTGTCCAAAGGCCACGCGGAACTTTCGAACCTGACCGACAGCCACCTCCGCCTGCTGGAGCGGGACGGGATCATCGACCCTGCCCTGGCAAGGGCCGCCCTGGCCAGCACAGTGAGTTACCGCGACTGGCAGCAACAGCCGACGCTCCAAGCGATTGACACCAACAAAGGCATCAGCATGGCCCGCAGCCGCCTGGCCGCCCTGCTCAACCGCCCGCTGTATGACCTGGATCGCCTCGACCTGTCCGCCACCAGCACCTTGCACAATGAGCTGCAAACCCAGGCCACGGCCTACCTCAAGCACCTGGCCGATCCGGCCTTCGCCGGGCAACTCGGCCTGCTCGGCCCGCGCCTGCTGACGCCCGCCAGCACCGCCCAGGTGCGCTACAGCTTCACGCTGTACGAGATGACCGGCGACGGCGCGCGGGTCCGGGTGCAGACCGACAACACCGACCAGCCGTTCGATATCAACGAGAGCAGCAAGCTGGAACTGGGCTCCACCGCCAAGCTGCGGGTGCTCACCACCTACCTGCAAATCATCAGCGAACTGCACCAGCGCTACGCCGACCAGACACCGGCTGCACTGAAAAAAGTCGATATCGATGAGCAGGATCGCCTGTCGCGCTGGGCCGTGGACTACCTGGCGCAAAACAGCGACAAGAGCCTGTCGAAGATGCTCGAGGCCGCCCTCGACCGGTCGTATTCCGCCAGCCCCGGCGAGAGCTTCTTTACCGGCGGCGGCCTGCATCGCTTCCATAACTTTCGCAATGAAGACAACGGCCGCAACCCGACGTTGCGCGACGCCCTGCGTGAGTCGATCAACCTGCCATTTATTCGCCTGATGCGTGACCTGGTGCGCTACAGCACCTATCACGCAGACAACAACAGTGCCGAGTTGCTCAAGGACGACAGCAACCCACGGCGCCAGGAATACCTGGCCCAGTTCGCCGACCGCGAAGGCACGACCTTCCTGCTGCGCTTCTGGAAAAAGTACCGCAACAAGGACACCCAGGCGCGGCTCGCCACCTTTCTCGACAGCCTGCACCCTACCGCCATCCGCCTGGCCGCCGTGCACCGCTACCTGTTGCCCCAGGCCAGCCAGGCGAGCTTCAACAGCTTCGTGCGCTCCCACCTGACCGGCAGCAAGGCCGCAGAAAAACTGACCGACGAACGCCTGGCCAGGCTCTACAACGACTACGGCCCCGGTGCCTACGACCTGCCGGACCAAGGCTATATCGCCAAGGTCCACCCCCTGGACCTGTGGCTGCTCGGCTACCTGTTGAACCACCCCGACGCCACCTTCACCCAGGCCGTCGCTGCCAGCGAGCATGAGCGCCAGGAAGTCTATGGCTGGCTGTTCAAGAGCCGCCACAAGAGCGCCCGCGACAGTCGTATCCGCACCATGCTGGAGGTCGAGGCGTTCCTGGATATTCACCAGCGCTGGCAGGCGGTGGGCTACCCGTTCGACCACCTGGTGCCGTCCCTGGCCACGGCCATCGGCAGCTCGGGGGACCGCCCGGCGGCGATGGCGGAACTGGTGGGCACGATCCTCAACGACGGCGTACGCGAGCCGACGCTGCGCATCGACAGCCTGCACTTTGCCGTCGACACCCCCTATGAAACCCGCCTGGTGAACAACCCCGACAAAGGCAAGCGGGTGATGCCCAGCGAAGTCGCCACCGCCTTGCGCGGCGCGTTGTCCCAGGTGGTGGATGCGGGCACGGCCAAACGCGTGTCGGGCAGCTTCAAGCTGCCCGACGGCACACCGCTGGCCATGGGCGGCAAGACCGGCACCGGGGACAATCGCATCGAAGCCATCGGCGCCGGTGGGCGCATCCTCAGCTCCAAGGCGATCAACCGTACCGCGACCTTTGTGTTCTATATCGGCGACCGGCATTTCGGCACGCTGACGGCCTTCGTGCCCGGCAGCGGCGCGCAGAATTTCACCTTTACCTCGGCGCTGCCGGTGCAGGTGCTCAAGGGCATGGCGCCGGTGCTGATGCCGTACCTGCAACCGGGCGGCCATACCCTGTGCAACCCGCCTCGTGCCGTGACCTCAACAGACTAACCGTTGATTTCGATGATGCGTTCGGAGGTGCCCTCCACCAGATAGAACCGATACGTCCGCCCGGGCTGTTTTTCAAAGCTGAACACCCGGCCAGGGAAGATATGGTTCTTGGTGGTCGGGGCGCAGGATGTACGGTCCTTTGCCGCGCAATCCTTGAACTCATCCACCACCACCACGGTGTTGCCGGCATTGCGCAAGGTGTAACGCTGCCCGCCGTTTTCGACCCGGGTGTCGAAGCGGCTGTCCTTGGGCCGCACGAAGAACACCGTGCCGTAGCCGGCCATCACCTGCACGCCTCCCACCAAGGTCTCTTCGTAGGCTTTGCGCTCTTCGTCGCTGAGACCAAAGCCGTCTTCGGTCTCGGGCGCGACCGGCAGGTAGCGTACCCGGAAGTAGCGCTCGCGGTCGCGATCGCCGATAAACACAAAACGCGTGCTCTGCATGCCGTCCGCCGGCACGATCAGGCGCGCCGGGCTGGCCACCAGGCCGTTGCGCACGCTGCCATCGGCTTCGAGCTTGAGCGGCACCTCGTCGTAGCTGCCGTCGGGCTTGTAGAGCATCTCGGTGACATTGACCTTGACGAAGGCCGTCTTGGTGCCGCCGTTGAATACCCGCTTGAGGTAGGTGCTTTTATCGCCGCGCAAATAATCGTAGAAGTCACCGACGTTGATGTTCGGCCCGGCCTGGGCATTGAGTGAACACAGCATCAAACCCAGCATTGCATATAAAGCCTTCATAACCACTCCTCTGCCCATCATCACGGCCGTACCGCATCGAACAGCAGCTCGACGCTGCCGTAGTACTCACCAGGGGTAAAACCATCCGCCGGCTCGACCGCCGAGATATCCAGCAGCACGCGCTTGCCCTGGCGCGCCTCGTCGTGCGGCACCACCAGGGTGTCATCGAGGCCCAGCACCTGGCCGTTGAAGGTGACGTTCAAGTCGATATAGGTGCGCCCGCCATTGAACAGCGTGGGCAACGCGCCCAGACGGGCGTTGATGCCGCCGGCGGAACTCTTCACGTCAAAGTGCTCGCGCAGCGGGCGCAGGCGCCCGGGTACCAGGTCCCAGACCATTTTTTGCTCGCGCTCCAGGAACCCGGGGTTGATCGGCAGGACGTAAAAGTCTGCGGTCGGGATGGTCACGGACACATCGAACACCTGTTCTTCACGGATCGCCAAGGCCTGGGTACTCAGCAATGCGCCCACCATCAGCAGCAGCGCCGCCAACACGAGCTTGCAATGTCTGCACGACTGGCGCGCGCCCCCTGGGGCTATTTCACTGACCATCAGCCTTTGACCTCATATGGTTTTTTTTCGCTGCCCTCGATCAGGGTGAAGCGGTAGGTACGCCCGGCCTGCCTGGCAAAGCTGAAGGCACGCCCCGGCAGGATGTGATGCTTGGTGACGGGCAGGCAGTCCTGGCTATCGCCACTGGCGCAGTCCTTGAACTCATCGACCACCACCACGCTGTTGCCGTCGTTATGCAGCCCGTACTCAACGGGTTGCTCATCGATGCGGGTGGCGAAGCGGGTGTCCTTGGGCCGCACGAAAAACACCGTGCCGAACCCCGCCAACACCGTGACCCCGGCTGACAGTTGATTCTTGTAGGCCTCGCGCTCTTCGCTGGAGACCACGAAATCGTCCTCGGGCTCGGGCATCACGGGCACGAAACGCAGGCGGAAATAGCGCTCGTTTTGCCGCTCGCCCAGGTACAACAGGCGTGTGCCCTGCATGCCATCGGGCGGCACGATCAGGCGGGCCGGCGTGGCCATCAGGCCATCGCGCGCGGCATTCCCGGGGGTGTTCTTGAGCTCGACCTCCTCGGCGCTGCCATCGGCGTTGTAGAGGATCTCCATCACCGAGACCTTGATGAACGCCGTACTGTCGCCACCGTTGAATATCCGTTTCAGGTAGGTACTTTTGTCACCTTCGAGGTAGTCATAGAACACCCCGACGTTGATGTTGGGAGCCGCTGGCGCCGACAACGGCAACCAGCACAGCGCACACAGCGCCAACAGATGTTTCATCGCCATAAATCCCCGTTAGAGTTCCGAATCCCAGACCACCGTGACCTGGCCTGAATAGGTGGTGCCGCCACGGCTGAGCATCTGGTCGGCGTAATCTTTCTTGACTTCGAAATGCAAGGTACCGGGCCGGCGATTGACGTAGAAACCAGGCTTGAACAGCTCGGTGCCGGCACCGCTGAGCAGCAGCGGCTGGCGGTTCACGGCGGCGCCGTCCTCGCGGGTCAGGCCGTAGGGCAGGCTGACGCTGACATCCACCGGCACTTGGTGGCCGTCGCTGGTGTTTTTCAACGCGCAGGTGTCACCGATGACCCACTCGCAGGCCATCTGCATCTTGAAACGCGACGATGCGGACATGTTGAAGGTCTGGTCACGGAACAGGCGCGCCGGTTTGCGGCCCTGGTTCAGCCAGGCTTGCCAGCCGCCTTTAGGGACCAGTTCAATACGGTTTGCACCGGGAGGAACTTCGACCTTGAGTTCATGCAGCACAGACAGGGTGAAGTTCAGGGTCAGCGTAGGACTGCTGGGCATCATCATGTTGCCCAGGTCAAAGTCCTGTCCGGGCCCCACGGTATATTGATGACTGCCGGTGTACTCCCCTGAAGACATGCCTAAAGGGTTAGGCGTGCTGAGTTCGTAGGCAAATTCCAGATGGCTGAAACGCATCGTGGGGATATCGAACCTGGCCTGCTTGGCACATAGCGAACCAACGGGGGCTCCCCAGAAAAATGCAAACGACACGCCCCAATAGGCGCTCACCCCGGTACCTCGGCAAGGACTCGGCGCGTACACCCAATTAGAACCGGTCCACAAGCGTTCATGCGCCTGCAAAGGAGTAACGCCGCCCCCCACCAGGTTGACCAGATTCGGTACCGAATACGTCGAACCGATCCCCAGGATCCGGACCCTGACCGTTTCCACTTCCTGGGTCTGTCGATGGATAACCGTCAGGTCCTGCCACTCCGTCGGGAGTTTAAACATTGCTCCTTGCCGGGGATCCGTATGAAACGCAGGAATCGTCCCAATGGATTCAGACGAAATACCAGCCCTGAGGCTGAATAGATTCAGGGCGGCACATTGAGCGGGATAAACCACGCAGTAACCCGTGTTCGGGGTTTTATTCTCGAACTTGTTCAAATGCGGATTTGCAGGGTCCGGCCGAAACTCAGCCTGGATGTTCATGTGTACCGCCATTGCGGGCATTGCCAGCAACGCCAATAGCGTACAGGCCGCAACGCTGGAGCAACGTCCTATCCGTTTCCACACCTTCATGTCTTTACTCCAACACTACGTAACTGACGGCGCTTCATACTTGCGAATCCCAGACCACCGTGACCTGGCCCGAGTAGGTGCTGCCTCCCCGTTCGAGCATCTGTTCGGCGTAGTCTTTCTTGACCTCGAAGTGCAAGGTGCCGGGCCGTCGGTTGACATAGAACCCCGGTTGAAACAACTCGGTACCGGCACCGCTCAGCAGCAACGGCTGGCGATTCACCGGCGCACCGTCCCCGTGGCTCAAGCCATGGGGCAGGCTGACGCTGACATCCACCGGCACTGCGTGGCCGTCGGTGGCGTTTCTCAAGGCGCAGGTATCGCCCATCGTTCGCTCGCAGCCCAACTGCATCTTGAAGCGCGACGAGGCGGAGATATTGAAGGTCTGGTCACGGAACAGCCGCGCGGGTTTGCGGCCCTGGTTCAGCCAGGCCTGCCAGCCGCCCTGGGGCACCAGTTCAACGCGATTGCCCCCCGGCGGTACTTCGACCTTGAGGTCGTGCTCCACGCTCAAGGTGAAGTTGAACGTGAGGGCGTTCTTGGAGGGCATCATGACGTCGCCGAAATCGTAATCGCCGCCAGGGCCCATGGTGTAGGTGATGCTGCCGGTGTATTGCCCGCTGGACATGCCCAAGGGGTTGGGCGTGCGCAGTTCGTAGGCATACTCCATGGTGTTGACGTTCATCCTGAGCAGGTCCTGTGACGGTTTCCGGCTGCAAGGGCCGGCCCCTTCAGGCGTCAGCCAGAAGTACGAAGCGGACGCGGTACCCGCTGCAAGATGGTTGGTGCTTTGGCAAGGGGAAGGAGCGTACCGCCACTGTGTTGACCAGGCGATCCCTGGCTGCCCCCATGCCGAAACGCCTGGAGGCCGGGGGACAGACCAATACCCGCCGATGCCAGCGATCCGGACTTGAACGATCTCTGTTTCCTGGGTGGTGGCATGGGTCACGACCAAGTCACGCCAAGCGGACGGCACCTTGACCATGAAGCCCTGACGCTCCTCCTCATGATTGGCAATGATCGGTGCGACGCTGTTAATCCTGAGGGTAGTGTCCCGCAGGCTGAAAATACCCAACGCCTTGCAGCGCGCCGGAATATGCGCGGCGCAGATCGAGCTGATCGGCGTGGTGTTTTCGAATTTGTTCACCATGGGGTTGGACGGGTCGGGGCGAAACCGCGCGGTGATGTTCTCGTCGGCCGTTGCGCCAGCGGAACACAGCAGGACGGCCATGCCCAGGGCGAAACGGCGAGGCGGGCGGGCCCTGGGGTTTTTCATAACGTTGTTTAGTCTCGTCATCATGCTCAACCGGCAATCTGTTCGGCGGTGGTGGAGTCGGCCAACGTATCCGGCGTGCAACGCAAGTCACCGATCATCAGCACGCTGTTTTCGCTGCGGGCCTTGGAGGGGTCGAGCCGGAACTGGCAGAGCAACTGGTTGTTACGGCGCACTTCGAGGGTGGGTGAACTGGCGTTCATTTCCAGCGAGAAGAAGCCGTCAACCTCGCTCACCCCACGGGTGGCGTGATTGATCACGTGCAAGCCCTTGAGCGGTTTGCCCTGGGGATCCACCAGGCGACCGAGAACGGTCACGGTTTGCATCACACTGATCTTGCGATACTCCACGCCCCCCTTGTTCAAGTGGTAGCGCGTGCGCGGCGGCTGGATCGTGGCCGAGGGTGCATGGTTGCCTTCGAAGTCGAAGCTCACCGAGCTGCCCTTGTAGGCGGTGATCGGGATGAAGTTGCGGCCGGGGCGCAGGGCCGTGCTGCCGCCGCTCAGGTCGTCGGCGCGCAGGGCGATGTCATCGACGTCGGTCTCCACGTCCACGATCAGGCCGGAACCGGTGCCGTGGTATTGGCTGGTGAGCACCATCTTCTGCTGGCCCAGGGCGAAGGTGCTGTCCAGGTTGAGGCCGCCGGACAACTCGTTGTTGAACGACGAGCGCTGGGCATAGCCATCACCACTGACAAACTCGTTTTCGAAACTGGCCATGCCGGACAAACCGACGCCGTAGGTGTCGGTGGTTGCCGTGGCGGACACGCTTTGCAGCATGTGGTCCTGCAGGTCCTTGCGGTAGGTCAGCGAGGCATTGTTGTCGCGGGTCCCGTCGCGGGAAGTCCGCGTGCCGATACTGGCGGACCATTGCTCGCCCGGCGCGCCAAGGGCCAGGCTGACGCTCAGGTCAATCCCGCGGTTGCGCCGGTCGCCCGTGCTGGCGCTGGCGGGCCGGTCGAACACTGACAGCCGCCAATTGGCGTCGTTGCCGAACAGGTGGGTGCGTTCGGTCCAGCCCAGGTCCAGGCCGACGCCTTCGTTATTGCCCTCGCTGTAGAACAGCCGGCCATTGATCGAACGCAGGTTGCTCAGGCGATGGTTGACCGAAATCGACGAACTGCTGGTCTGGCCGACAAAGATGTCGCGCTGGCGAATACGCGTGCCATCGGGCAGGTTTTCGTAGGTGTTGCGGGTGTCGAGCCAGCTGCGGGTGTGGTTGAACACCACGCTGCCCATGCCGTAGTTGTATAAGCCGTTGAGGTCGAGGCCGGTGCCGTACTTTTCCGACCAGTACACGTTGGCGTACAGGCTGGCCTGGTCGGCCAGGGTCCAGTCGATCGAGGAGCCGTACTGCATGTTGTCCTTGACCTGGCGCCCGGATACACCCAGCACCACACGGGGATGCGCCAGGTAATTGAGGGAAACGCCGGCAGTCGGACTGCCGCTGCTTTGTTCGTCGAAATTACTCAGCAGTTTGCTTTCCTGGCCGGCGAACAGGTTGTAGCGCCAACGCTCGTCGTGGTTGCGCCAGTTGTTGGGCTTGTACACCAGCTCCTGGGTGGTGCTGGTGATCTGGCCGTCTTCCACCAGGCGCACTTCCACTTCATAGATGCCACCGGGCAGTGGTCGGGTGTCCAGGCTGTGCAGGCCGCTGCCGACCGGCTGGGTGTTGATCAGCAGGCCGTTGCGGTAAATCTCCACCGATGCCTGGCGGCTGGCGGTGACGTAGATCGGGTAGACCGCCGGTTTGGAGTTGTTGATCACCAGGCTGTCGGAACTGCCGTACATCACGCCGACCGCGGTGTCCGGGCTGGCACCGAAGGTGCGCAACTGGCGGGTCAGGCCTTCGGCGTTGGGGGTGAAGTAACCCAGGCGCAGGAAGTTGCCCTGCAACTCGCGCTGGGTATAGAGCGCATACACCGCGTGGTTGAGGTCGTCGTCATCGGGACCGCCGAGGCGCGAGAACTGCATGTTCAGGGTCTGGCTCCACAGGCCCAGGCTGCTGCTGGCGTCGATGCCGAAGCGCCCGCCCAGGTCCTGGCCTTCGCCGCCGCTGAGGTTCAATTGGTTGCGTACGATCAGGCCGGTGCTGCCACCGGTGGGCAGGAAATAGTAGCGCTGCGCCTGCTCATCACGCTCGGCGTTTTCGGTCAGCAGCGACACCGTGGAGTTTTCCAGGTTGTAGTGCACGGCCATGAGCCCATCCGGGCAGTTGCTGGCGCAGGCACCCAGGGCCACACCCTGTTTCAGGTAATCGGCCCACTGGTCGCGCTCTTCGTCCTTGATCACGCTGCCGTCGTGGTCGGTAAAGTCGAGCAGGGTCATGCGGTCATCACGGGTCAGGACTATCATCGCCTCGGAGACAAACTCCTGATCCAACTCAACCCTGACCGCCAGCGGCACGTCGAAAAAGTGCTCTTCAAAGTCCGCCGGCAGTCCCTTGGCCTGGGACAGCAAACTACGAGGGGTTGTACCGTCGGCGGTACCTGCCGCCAACGCGCCCGCACAAAACAACAGGGCGAGCGCTGCCGCGATGGGAGTCATCGGGAACATGAACGGAATACTCTGAATTCGGACGTCAAAACAGGGAGACCGATCGACCGACAAACGCTGCCTGCCGACCGGTACCGCTACCCAACAATAAGCCGCGGCTTATTGAGTCAACGGGCTTGGCGTTACGGAGTAACGCGTGGCTCGTGGTCGAACACGATGGTGTAGTTGGTGGTGAAGAGGCCGGAAATGCCATCCGCCGGCTTGGCTGCGGCCACGACCAGATCCGCCTGGGTACCTGGGGTGGAACTGGCGTCGTCGACCACTTCCAGCGGCGAACCGGTCAGCACCACACCGTTGAAGGTGTTCGTCAGTGCGATCGACGAAGTGCCGTTGGTCAACGAAGCAGGACCGCCTTCGATGTAGGCCTTGATCGAGCCATCCGTGTTCTTCACATCGTAGGTAGCGCGCAGCGAACTCAGTTCACCGCTGACGGTGTTGTAGGCCATGGTTTCATCACGACCGAAGTTGGGATCACGCGGCTGGACATGAAACTGCTTGGTAGGAATGGTGGCCTTGATGTTGATGACGCTGGTAGCTTCGCCGGCAGCGAACACGCTGGAAGAGCCAATAGCCAGAGCGATCAGTGGCAGCACGAAAGCGGTCTTTTTAAGCATTTTAAGTACCTGTAGTGACATCAGTCTTTAGTTGAGAAACGGTTTCTCGCGCCGCAAGCAATCGCGTAATGCGTGTCTTGCGACGCCGGTAAATACTCCCTCGAAAACCCATTCAACGATGCCAGCACATTCGTTTAACCGCGTAATTAATCACGACTGGGCAATACAGAAAAAAACAATATTATTCAATACGTTGAATATTAACTGTCATCTATGTATTACCTTTTCAAGCACTCGATACTACTTAGTTTATTCATTTATCTGTAGGACATTAACTACACGCACCGCAGACTCTAACTATTCAAGCGTTTCGCCTAAAGACGTACTTAATAAGTTTATTCCCAATTCATGAAATCGCCATTTAACGGTCAAATAAAGGATGGTAGCGCCGGAACGGATTGTGGGTCGTGACGCTCCTTCAGAAGCAGCTCTCGCCTGCCGGCACCGCTCGTCAGAAGATTTTGCATCGCTCATAAGATATATCTTAAGTTGTATCGAAATCAGACAAGAGAACATCACCATGAGAGACCCTCATCACCACCGAGACCACGGTGAGCGCCACGATGGCTTTGAAAAGCGCGCCGGCCGCGAACGCGGTGGGCGTGGCCCGCGTGTCTTCGCACCGGGTGACCTGAAACTGCTGCTGCCGGCGCTGATTGCCGAGCAGCCGTGCCACGGCTATGACTTGATCCGCCGCATCGAAACCCTGTTCGACGGCGCCTACAGCCCCAGCCCCGGGGTGATCTACCCCACGCTGACCTTCCTGGAAGAAAGCGAATTGATCGCCGGCGACGCCGAAGGTGGAAAAAAACGCTACACAATCACCGAGGCCGGTCGTCTCTTCCTAAGCGAACAGGCAGTGGCTCTCGACGGCATTCGCCTGCGCATGGACGTGAGCAAACGCTCGCTGCGCGGCCATGACCGCCCAGCGGAAATCCACGAGGCCGTGCATAACCTGCGCCATGCCTTGCATTCGCACCACGGGCGCTGGAGCCCGGAAGAAATCGTTCGTGTCGCGGCGCTGCTCAACGGCGCCGCCCAAGCCATTGCCGACGGGACAGCTCAATGAATACGCAAGCCATCCACCGCGTGACCCACGAAATCAAACGGCGCCGCCTCGAAGTCGTGCGGGTAGTCGACCTCACCCCGCGCATGCGCCGCATCACCCTGGGCGGCCCGGAACTGGCGGGCTTTATCAGCCTGGGCAGTGACGATCACATCAAGCTGCTGTTCCCGCAGAACGCTGCCGAACAAGCGGCGCTGGAAAGCCCGACCTTCAACATCAAGGGCGACGGCCCGCAACCGGCGATGCGCGACTACACGCCACGGCGCTTCGACCTGGACATCGGCGAGCTGGACATCGACTTCGTGCTGCACGGCGACGGCCCCGCCTCCACCTGGGCAGAACAGGCCACGGTCGGCCAGCACCTGTACATCGGCGGGCCACGGGGCTCGATGATCGTGCCGGATATGTTCGACAGCTATTTGCTGATCGGCGATGAGACGGCGATCCCGGCCATTGCTCGGCGCCTGGAAGAATTGCCGGCCGGGCGCAAGGTGCTGGCGGTGATCGAAATCGCCAATGCGGCGGAACGGCAGGCACTGGCAAGTGCTGCCGATGTGGAGGTGAAATGGGTCGTGCGCGGCCAGGACGACCTGCTCGACACCGTGCAGAAACTGACGCTGCCGAGCGGTTCGTTGTACAGCTTTGTCGCCACCGAAACCAGGCTGTCGCGCCAGGTACGCCGGGTGCTGCTGGACACCCACAAGGTCAATGAGGCGTTCCTCAAGGCGGTGGGTTACTGGCGTGCGGAAGGCAGCGAAGAGGAGTAAGCCTCAACAAGGACACCGCTGCCGCTGACAACCCCAGCGGCAGGCGCGTATCGAACGACGAGGCAGTACCTTTGCAGGTGATGGTGATCCCACCGTCCGGGCATGAATAGGTGAGCCGGCGGTTGCTGCGGTGGATCGTGTCGGCGGATCGGTACCTATTGCTCTTTGGTGCACATTGCCGAATGTTGATATCGATCGGGTTGTTATGTTGATCGTGCAGGTTAAATTCGGGGTGATTTCAAGGTCCTGTCCAGGCCGACCGCCGCCAGGGCAACCAGCACGAACCCCAGCAGGATCCCCCCGGCATTCACAAACACATGTGGATAACCCAGGGTGCCGACATCGATGAACGGGTACTGGTACTGCCCGAGCAAATCCCCACGCAGCAGCACATAGCCGAAGTACACCAACGGGTAGATGACCCACAGGCCAATGTGCTTGAGGCGCAACTGGCCCTTGGGCACGCAGCGCCACCAGTACAGCACGAACAGCAGCGGCATCACGTCGTGCAGCAGCTCATCAGCGATCCATTGAAAACCTTCGGGATGCCACAGATGCCGCAGCAACAGGCTGTAGGCCAGGCCCACCACCACGATGCTGACGGCGATGCCGCTGCTGACACCGGGGGTGAGGAAAAACCGCCTGGCTGCAGAATCGCGCTTCACCCACGCATAGCTCAGCACCACCGCTGCCAGGGTATTGGTCAGCACCGTGAAGAAACTGAAGAAGTTGATCAACCCACCGAGCAGGCTGGCGCCGGACTCCCAGCGCGAATAGAAAATCAGGTATTGCTGAATCGCCAGGCCCACCCAACCGGTCAGCGCCGCTGCCGCCACATACCGCTTCATGAGGTCAATCCAGCGGGCGTTTGGTGCGCATCAGCTTGACGTACAAGCCTTCGACCTTCTCCCGCGCCCATGGGGTCTTGCGCAGGAAGGTCAGGCTCGACTTGATGCTCGGGTCGCTCTTGAAGCAACGGATATCAATGCGTTCGGCCAGGCCTGCCCATTCGTAGTGTTCCACCAGGGTGGTGAGGACGTGTTGCAGGGTCACGCCGTGGAGGGGGTCGTTGTTTGTCGCGGTCATGCCGGGCCTATGAAAAAGTGTTCACGAAGGCGCACACCTTATCACTCCGCCCTGGCAGGTAAAAAAAGTTCCCGCCCTCGGCGAAAAAGAGATGTTATATTATAACTATACGTCTCAAGTCTTTTCGTCGTTTTGCCAAGGAATGTCCGATGTCCCTCTCCTCCCTGTGGCGCTTGTCGCCGCTCGCCGCCGCCCTGTTGATCAGCTCGGAAGCCCACGCCCTGGAACTGCAACCCCAAGTCATCACCGGCAACCCGCTGGGCAGCGAGCAACTCGCCTCGCCGACCACCGTGCTGGAGGGTGATGAGCTGACCCTGCAACAAAAAGGCAGCCTCGGCGAAACCCTGAACAAGCAGCCGGGCGTGTCGTCTTCGTACTTTGGCCCGGGCGCCAGCCGGCCGATCATCCGTGGCCAGGACGGCGACCGCATTCGTATCCTGCGCAATGGCGTGGGGGCGTTGGATGCCTCGTCACTGTCCTACGACCATGCGGTACCGCTGGACCCGGTGAATGTCGAACGCATTGAAATCGTACGCGGCCCGGCAGCGCTGTTGTATGGCGGCAGCGCCATCGGTGGCGTGGTCAACACCTTCGACAACCGCATCCCCACCGAAGCCATCGAGGGCATCCACGGCGCCGGTGAACTGCGTTACGGCGGCGCCGACACCACGCGCAGCAGTGCGGGCAAGCTGGAAGCCGGCAATGGCACCTTCGCCTTGCACCTGGATGCCAACGCGCGGGAATTCAACGACCTGAAAATCCCCGGCCAGGCCCGCAGCCGCCACGCCCCGGACAGCGATGACGCAACCGGCAAGAACGGCCGCCTGGGCAACAGCGACGGACGCCAGGACGGCGGCGCGGTAGGCGGCTCCTACACCTGGGACGACGGTTACGCCGGGCTGTCCTACAGCAACTACGACAGCAACTACGGCTCCCCGGCCGAGCAGGATGTGCGCATCCGCATGCAGCAGGATCACTACGGGTTCGCGTCCGAAATCCGCAACCTGCAAGGCCCGTTTACCTCGGTCAAGGTCGACGCCGGCTACACCGACTACGAGCACCGCGAAATCGAAGGCGGCGAAACCGGTACGGTCTTCAAGAACAAGGGCTACGAAGCCCGCGTCGAAGCCCGTCACCAGCCGCTCGGCCCATTCGACGGCGTGGTCGGTGCGCAGGTGACGCGCAACGAGTTCTCGGCCTTGGGCGAAGAAGCCTTCGTGCCGCAGACCGACACCAACGCCGGCGCGCTGTTTATCCTCGAAGAAATGCAAGCCACCGACCGCCTGAAACTCAGCCTCGGCGGGCGCCTGGAACACACCCGCGTCGACCCCGACGCCAAGGGCAACGAACGCTTCGCCGGCGCCGACAGGAGCAACCACTTCACCGCCGGCAGCCTGTCGTCGGGCGCGGTGTATACCCTCACGCCGATCTGGTCCGTGGCCGCGACCCTGGGCTACACCGAGCGCGCACCGACCTTCTACGAGCTGTACGCCAACGGTGCCCACGTCGCCACCGGCACCTATGAGTTGGGCGACGCCAACCTGAAGAAAGAGAAAGCCGTGTCCAGCGACCTGGCCCTGCGCTTTGACACCGGCACCCACAAGGGCAGCTTCGGCGTGTTCTACAGCCACTTCTCCAATTACATCGGTTTGCTGGGCACCGGTCGTACGCTGAACGACGAAGGCGAAGAAGACGCTGGCGGAATCCCCGAGTACGAATACTCCGGTGTGCGCGCACGTTTCGCCGGCTTCGAGGCCCAGGATCACTGGAAGCTCGGCGAAGGCGCCTACGGCAAGTTCGCGCTGGAGCTGTCAGGCGACTACACCCGCGCCACCAACCTGGACACCGGCGAAGCCTTGCCACGCATCGCGCCGCTGCGCTTGAACAGCGGCCTGCTGTGGGAACTGGACCGCTGGCAGGCGCGCATCGACGTCGAGCACGCGGCCGGGCAAGGGCGTGTGCCGGATAACGAGAGCGGTACCGATGGCTACACCACCCTGGGCGCGAGCGCGGGCTATCGCTTCAACGTCGGCGGCAGCCAATGGCTGGCGTTTGTGAACGGTGAAAACCTGACCAACCAGACCGTGCGCTACGCCAGCTCGATCCTGCGCGATATCGCGCCGGCACCGGGGCGCAGCGTGCAATTGGGCATCCGCACTACCTTCTAAACACACTGAAATGCCCCTGTGGGAGGAGGCTTACCCCCTCCCACCGTTATTGGGCAGCGACGATCTGTCACTGTTACCAAATCTGAAATGATGCATCTTGCGATTCGTGCTTTCTCTTGGTGCGCCAGCGCTTTATCCTTGTCGGCAATAACCTGAAACGTTTCACTCCCCCGGCCGACCCCACTTTGCTGATTATTCCTACCCGCCAAGACAGCGCTGTCTTACGCCGACCTGCGCACGGGAATAAATCGCCCACCTGTGGATAAGTCCGTTATCCACAGAAAAACGTAATTAACGCTGAACCAAGCCCGTGTCGAATCGTCATCTACAGTGAAGAAACACGGGGATACATAATTCCAACGTAACGGAGAAACACAACTATGAGCACTGACGGTGCTTCACGTCCGAGCCGCCTGCTGCCGAGGCTGCTAGGCGTCTTGCTGCTGATCATGGGCCTGGCCTTGCTGGCCGGCGGCGTCAAGCTGAGCCTGCTCGGCGGATCGCTGTACTACCTGCTGGCCGGTATCGGCATCACCCTGACCGGCCTGCTGCTGCTGGCCACCCGCCGCGCCGCGCTGGGCCTGTACGCGCTGGTGCTGTTCGCCAGCACCGTATGGGCCCTGTGGGAAGTCGGCCTGGATTGGTGGCAGCTGGTGCCGCGCCTGGCGCTGCTGTTCGCCCTGGGCATCGTCATGCTGCTCCCGTGGTTTCGCCGTCCGTTGCTGCGCGGCCAACCTGCCCCGCTGGGCACTGGCGCGCTGAGCGTGGCCGTGGTGCTGGCCGGTGCAACCGCCCTGGCCAGCCAATTCACCAACCCCGGTGAAATGGTCAAGACCGGCCAACTGGACCGCGACGCGGTACCGGGCATGGCCAGCGCTGCACCGTCCCAGGCCGATGGCGACTGGAACTCCTACGGCCGCTCGGCCTACGGTGATCGTTACTCGCCGTTGGCGCAGATCACTCCGGAAAACGCGCACAAGCTGGTACCGGCGTGGACCTATCGCACCGGCGACATCCCCGGCCCGAACGATCCAGGCGAAACCACCGCGGAAAACACCCCGCTGAAAGTCAACGGCATGCTCTACGTGTGCACGCCGCACAGCCAGGTGATTGCGCTGGACCCGGACACCGGCAAGGAAATCTGGCGCTTCGATCCGAAGATCAGCAGCCAGGGTGCCGAGAACTTCAAGGGTTGGGCGCACATGACCTGCCGTGGCGTGTCGTATCACGATGACGCCGCCTACGCTTCCGAGCAGAGCCCGACCGGCAGCGCCAGCCCGGCCGCCGCGCCGAATGCCTGCCCGAAACGCATCTTCGTGCCGACCGCCGACACCCGCCTGATCGCCCTGAACGCCGACACCGGCAAGATGTGCGAAGACTTCGGTGACAAAGGCCAGGTCGACCTGCGTGCCAACATCGGCAGCTTCGCCCCAGGCGGTTACTACTCCACTTCGCCACCGGCCGTGACCAAAAACCTGGTGGTGATCGGTGGCCACGTCACCGATAACGTCTCCACCGACGAGCCCAGCGGCGTGATCCGCGCGTTCGACGTGCACACCGGCAAGCTGGTGTGGAACTGGGACAGCGGCAACCCGGACGACACCACCCCGTTGGCCGAAGGCAAGACCTACACCCGCAACTCGCCGAACATGTGGTCCATGTTCGCCGTGGATGAAAAACTCGGCATGCTCTACCTGCCGATGGGCAACCAGATGCCCGACCAGTACGGCGGCGACCGTACCGACGATTCCGAGAAATACGCTGCGGGCCTGACTGCCCTGGACATCGACAGCGGCCACGTGAAGTGGACCTTCCAGTTCACTCACCATGACCTGTGGGACATGGACGTCGGCGGCCAGCCGTCGCTGATCGACATCAAGACCGAAGCCGGCGTGAAGCAGGCGGTGATGGCGTCGACCAAGCAAGGCAGCATCTACGTGCTGGACCGCGCCACCGGCCAGCCGGTGGTGCCGATCCACGAAGTGGCCGTGCCCCAGGGCGCTGTCGCGGGCGACCGTACTTCCCCGACCCAGCCGAAGTCCGAGCTGAACTTCATGCCACCGCCCCTCAAGGAGCGTGACATGTGGGGCGTGACGCCGTTCGACCAGATGCTGTGCCGCATCGATTTCAAATCCATGCGCTACGACGGCCCGTTCACCCCGCCCTCGCTGCAAGGTTCGATCGTTTACCCAGGTAACTTCGGCGTGTTCGACTGGGGCGGCATTTCCGTCGACCCGGTACGCCAGATCGCTTTCGTGAACCCGAGCTACATGGCGTTCAAATCCAAGCTGATCCCGGCGGCCGATATCGCCAAGCAAGGCCCGCGCGTCAGCGAAACCCAGGGCGTGCAGCCGAACAAAGGCGCGCCGTACGGCGTGATCCTCGAAGCACTGCTGTCGCCCCTGGGCCTGCCGTGCCAGGCACCGGCGTGGGGTTACGTGGCCGCGGTCGACCTGACCACCCACCAGACTATCTGGATGCACAAGAACGGTACCGTGCGTGACAGCTCGCCGGTCCCGGTTCCCCTGACCATGGGCGTACCGAGCCTGGGCGGCACCTTCACCACCGCCGGTGGCGTGTCGTTCCTCAGCGGTACCCTCGACCAGTACCTGCGGGCCTACGACGTGAAAAACGGCAAGCAGTTGTGGGAAGGCCGCCTGCCCGCCGGCGCGCAAACCACCCCGATGACCTACACCGGCAAGGACGGCAAGCAGTACGTGCTGGTCATGGCGGGTGGTCATGGTTCCCTGGGGACCAAGCAGGGTGACTACGTGATGGCGTTCAAACTGCCGGATTAAGCTGTATCGGCGGCAAAACCAAGGCGGCTCCCCTCACAGGTAGCCGCCTTTTTCATGGGGGGAGCAGGATTCACTGTGGGAGGGGGCTGGCCGGGATCAGTGTTCGATCACTTCGCCACGCATTGCCGCCAGGCGCGCGATCAAGCGATTCTGCACCGGTACTGCGATCCCTTCGCTGTCCATCGCCTTGATCAAATCCTCCACCAATGCGTTGAAGTCACTGCGGCTGAGGTTCTGGCCCTTGTGGCTCTCGGCCATGCTGTCGCCGGTGTAGGTGCACGGCCCACCCGCTTCCACGCAGAACTGTTCGATCAACTTGTTACGCAGGCGCTGGATATCGATGCGCCGGAAGCGCTCGACAATGCGTTCATCGCGGGCAATGTTGAGCAGCATGCCTTCGACGATGCGGGTAATGCCGGGCATGGCGCCAAGGTCGCGATACAGGCTGTCGTCCCTGGGCGGTTGCTGGGCACAGGCGCTGAGCAACAACGCCAGGCATACGGGTAACAGGCGCATCAGAAACTCCCCTGCACAGACAAGTAGGTGCCGTTCTGGTTATCCAGCGTGGCGATCTCCCCGAGGCGCGCGTAGGCCAACACGAAGGACACGTGCTTGTTGGGGAAGTAGCCAATGAACAGGTCCGCCCAGTCGCTTTCACCGGCAAACGAAAGATTGTCGGGCTTCTCGCGATACTCCACGCCCACCGCCCAGCGCGGGTTGAGCAGCAGCGCCACGGAGCCTTCCTTGAGCAGGCTGCGGCTGTCACGACGATCACCGCCAAAACCGAGCAGGCCGGTTTCATTGGCTCGGCTGTAGCGCAGGCTGGCGTTGACCAGCACGTTGTAGCCAAACGCCGCGCCCATGAACAGGCGGCTGGCAGCCAGGTAGCCTTCGACATCACTGTCACGCCTGGCACCGACCAGGCTGGGAATATCAAAATGGGTCTGGTGCTTGTATTCCAGGCCCAGCGCGACCTGGGGCAAGCGGTCGTAGATCACATCGCCGAACAGCCGCACCTTGAGCCCGAGCACGTCCTGGCCGAGCGTGTCCTCGGGCAGGTTGAGCCTGTGCACCAGCGTGCCGAGGTCGAAGCGCTGGCGGGCGAAAGACAGCTCGACCCGGTTGTCATAGGCCAGCGCCAGCCCCGCCACATCAAGGCGATAGTCCGGCAGGTCGACCGTTGTCGCGAACGCCGTGGCGCCCCATTCGTGCTGCTCGCCATAGCCGGCCAGCACCGCCCACGGCGTGATACCGCCGCCCGCCGTGCCCTCGATACTGCTGGCACCGCCCGTAGCGATCAGGCGACCGTTATCGGCCAGGGTCGTTTGCACGGTCAGGGCGGCCAGGCAGCCGATCAAGAGAGAACGTCGCACGTCAGCCATTCAATGCACCAGGGAAGTCTGCACGCCGAGGGGCAACGCCACCCAGGCTTCGAAAGCGTCGGCACTCAAGGGCCGACTGATCAGGTAACCCTGGGCCGTATCGCACTGCCAGCGCTCCAGCAGGCGCAGGCTGTGGACGTACTCGACGCCCTCGGCGACGACCTTGAGGCCCAGGTTATGGCTCATCTCGATGGTGGAGCGCACGATCACCGCGTCTTCACTGGTTTCATCGAGGTTACGCACGAAGGATTGGTCGATCTTCAACTCCTGTACCGGCAGGCGCTTGAGGTGCGCCAGCGACGAGTAACCCGTGCCGAAGTCATCCACCGACAGGCTGATGCCGCAGTCGCGCAGCAGGTGCAGGACCTTGAGGGCTTTTTCCGGCTCGCGCATCACCGCGCTCTCGGTGATCTCGAACACCAGTTGTTCTGCGGGCAAGCCATAACGCCGCAGCAACGCCGAGACCTGGTGCGCCAGTTCATCGCCAAGCAAGTCGTCCGCCGAGATATTCAGCGACAGCTGCAGATACAGCCCACGCCGGTTCCACTCGCACAACTGGCGAATGCCCTCCTCGATCACCCATTGGGTCAGCAAGCGGATACTGCCGGAGCGCTCGGCCAGGGGAATGAATTCTGCCGGCGAGACCATCCCGAACTGCGGATGCTGCCAGCGCAACAACGCTTCGGCCTGGCGCACATGGCCTTGGCGAATGTCCAGCTTAGGCTGGTAATGCAGCAGCAGTTGGCCTTGGCCGGGCGCGTGGCGCAGGTCGCGGATCAAGGTAATTTGCCGACGGTGCGCCAAGTCGCGACCGTGTTCATAGACATGCAGACGGCCGGGCATTTGCGTGGCGTCTTTCATGGCGATCGCCGCGCGCTCAAGCAAGGTGTGGGCACTGTCGCCATCGGCCGGGAAGGCGGCGATGCCCAGGCGGCAGTCCAGCGCCAGGTCATGGCCGTTGATACGCTGGGGCCGCAGCAACAGTTGTTGCAGCTTGTCGGCCAGGCCTACCGCCTCCTCACTGCCCGCCCCTTCGAGCAGCAGCAGGAATTCATCGGCGATCAGGTGCGCCAGGGTATCGCCGGCGCGCAAGGTGGCTTGCAGGCGATTGCTCACGTTGAGCAGCAATTGGTCCACGGCCTCCGGCCCGGCGGTTTCGCTGGCGGCGCGCAGGTTATCGATGCCCAGGTAGATCAACGCCATCGGTCGTTGCAGGGCAATCGCACTGCCCAGGCGCTCCATGGCCAGCGCACGGTTCGGCAGGCCAGTGAGGCGATCGTGCAGGGCGTTATGTGCCAGCTGTCGCTCGCGCTCGGCGATGCCGCTTTGCATGGCGTTGACCGCGTAAGCCAGACGGCCCAGCTCATCGCTGCGCTTGAGCACCACCGGCGTCTGGTAGTCGCCCTGGCCGATGCGTTCGGCCGCCAGCGCCAGCGCCTGGACCGGCCGCGACACGGTGCGGGCCAGCAGCAAGGCACCGAGCAACGAGGCCATCAGCGCCACCAGCGCAATGCCGAGGATCTTTTCATCCAACGGAATAAAGGCCTGCATCGCCGCATCCAGCGGGCTCTGCAGCAGGGCCAGGACCTTGCCGTTCTCATCGCTGGCCAACACCAGTGATTGGCTGAGGAAACGGCGCTCGACGTGGTCGGTGGTGGACACGCCACGGCGCGGCGAGTCGCCCTGCATCAGTTCGATAACGCTGCCATGCAGTGCTTGGGGCTGGGTGCTGACCAATTCGCCGGGGTGGCCATGATCGATCGCCAGGAACGACACTTCCAGGTTACTCAACGAGCGCAACTCTTCGGCAAATGCGCCGTCCATGCTGAAGCCCGTCACCACCCGCGCAATCGGCAGAGGCGCCAGCACCGAGGCTTCCACCAGCAGGTGCGGCTTGCCTTGCAACGGCACCATCAGCGTGGCCTGGCGATTGCGCCGGGCTTCGCGCAGTGCCTGGTCGTAGCGGAACGTCGAGCCTTCGGGCACTTCGTCGAGGGTGCTGGCCAGGACTTTGCCGTCCATGCCGAGCAGGATCATGTCGCTGGCGTTGATGCGCTTGCCATGGTTCAGCAGCACCGAGCGCATCGTCGCCGAATCGCCACTGGCCACTGCGTCGCGAAAACCGAAATCGGCGGCGAGCAGCTGCACACCATCGGCCAGGCGCCGGCCACGTACATCCAGCAAGCGTTCAAACACCCGCGAACCGACGTCCAACTGGGCCATGGCCTGGCCGCGCACCGCCGAACTGGTCACGGCCTTGACGCTGAAATACACCGCGCCGATGACCACCAGTGACAGCAGGATCAGCACGCAGGCGACCCGCGCCTGGAAGCTATTGCGCAGTTTCACGGGCAGCTCGATTGAAGGCATCGCCAAAGGCGGTAGGCGTCGGCGGAAGGTCTTCCGAAACCGGCTCCAGGCTCAGGACCACACGGTGGCTCAGGCCCGCAGCGGGCACGTGCAGGGTGCCGCCATCCACGGGCTGCATATCCGCCAGTTGCGGATGCCACAGGGTGGCGTGGTAATCACCGGGCGGCAGTTGTTCCAGGCGCACCCGGCCCTGGGCATCGCTGACGCCGAAGCGGGGGTCGTCGGTGACGTAGATGTAGCCGAGCATCCAGTCATGGATATTACAGCCCAGCACTACCACGCCGGGCTTGTCGAACAACAGCGGCTCGGTGGGCGTGCCTTCGTAGAGGCGCAGTTCGAAACGCTTGGCGGCGGAAAAGGAATAGACCTGGTGGCGAATATTGTCGCTGTTGGGAAAGCGCACCTGGGTACCGGTGTGCACCGCCAGCACATGGGGGGCAAAACGCTGGCCGCGCTGGTCCATGTCAGCCCTGGGTACGCCGGTGGGCACCCCGGCCGGACCTTGCAACGTCACCACCGCATCGGCGACCGGGCGGCCATCGGCCAGATGCATCAACACCTCGAGCGTCGCCGCCGAGGCCGGGAAAGCCACCGCCAGCAACAAGGCAACGCGCGGTAACAGGTTAACAAGTGAGGCCATGGGGGATCCGGGAAAAAGCGGCCAGCCTTGGCAAAAAATAAAACCAATGAACAGTATGATGCCGCAAATAAGGCAAAACGCCATCACTGAACACCCGTGCAGGCATCACCGTTGGTCGGTAAAAACTATGCAACCGGTCAAGCTCTGTAGAGGTTATCGACGCCAGCCAAAAAAGCTGTAGTCCGCCGGCGCGTTTTCTAGACCAACTGCCGCTCGCGCCGCATCCACATCTCGAACGCCATGGCATTGAGCGGCCGGCTGATCAGGTAGCCCTGGGCCGTATCGCAGTTCCACTGCTTGAGCAGCTTGAGGCTGGGCTCGAATTCCACGCCTTCGGCCACCACCTTGAGCCCCAGGTTGTGGCTCATTTCGATGGTCGAACGCACGATCACGCCGTCGCCGCTGGTGCTGTCGAGGTTGCGCACGAAGGATTGGTCGATCTTCAACTCCTGCACCGGCAGGCGCTGCAGTTGCGCCAGGGAGGAATAGCCGGTGCCGAAGTCATCCACCGACAGGCTGATGCCGCAGGCGCGCAGTTGCTCCAGCACGCTCAAGGCTTGCTGCGGGTTGTGCATGATCGCGCTTTCGGTGATTTCGAAAATCAGCTGCCGGGCCGCCACGCCGTACTGCATCAGCAAGGTGCTGACGCGGATCGCCAGGTCGTCATCGGCCAGGTCATCCACCGAGATGTTCACCGACAGCTGAATGTGCATGCCGCGCTGCGACCACTCGCCGATCTGGCGGATGGCTTCTTCGATCACCCACAGGGTCAGGCCGCCCATGCTGCCGGTGCGCTCGGCCAGGGGGATGAACTCGGCGGGCGACACCAGCCCCAGGGTGGGATGCTGCCAGCGCAGCAGGGCTTCGGCCTGGCACACCTCGCCATGCTTGAGGTCGAGCTTGGGCTGGTAGCACAGGTACAACTCGCCTTCGACGACGGCCCGGCGCAGGTCGCGGATCAGGGTGATCTGGCGCTGGTGGGCGAGGTCGCGGTCCTGCTGGTAGATCTGCAGATAGCCCGGCAGCGTCGCCGCATCGTGGCGTGCGATGGCGGCGCGACTGATCAACTCTTCCACCTGCTGGCCATCGGCGGGGTAGGCGGCGATGCCGATGCTGACCTCGTGGCGCACTTCATCATTGCCGATGCGCTGGGGCTCGGTAAGCAGCGCGTAGAGGCGGTCGGCACGGGCCACGGCGCGGTCGATCTCGGTGTTTTCCAGCAACAGCAAGAACTCGCTGCCGGTGATGCGCGCCGCCGTGTCGCTGGCCAGCAGGCTCATGGACAGGCAGCGGCTGGCTTCGCGCAGCATTTCATCCACGCCCTCGGGACCGAAGCCCTCGTTGATCACCCGGTAGTTCTCGATGCCCAGGTACAGCAGCACTACCGGCCGCCGGGCACTGATCGCACTGCCCAGGCGTTCCATGGCCAGGGCTCGGTTAGGCAGGCCAGTGAGCGGATCATGCAGGGCGTTATGGGCCAGTTGCCGTTCGCGCACGGCGATGCCGCTTTGCATGGCGTTGAAGGCGCGGGCCAGCAAACCGAACTCATCGTGGCTGCGCACCCGCACCGGCGTGCGGTAATCACCGGCGCCGATGCGCCCCGCCGCCTCCACGAGGGCGTTGAGCGGGCGCGACACCCGCCGCGCCAGGAACAACGCGCCGGCCAACGACACCAGCAGCACCGCCAGGGCAATCCCGAGAAACTGCCGGTCCAGCGGCGCAAAGGATTCCAGCGCATGGTCCAGCGGGCTTTGCAGCAATACACGCACGTCATCGCCGTCGCCGGTATTGGCCAATGGAAGCACGCGGCTGAGCACGCGCTGACCGTGGAACCCATGGATCTGTGCCTCAGGGTTGAGCGGAGCGTCGTGCAGCAGGCTGAGGGCGGTGGCCCGGTACGCGTCGGGCTGGGTGCTGAACAGCGGACCGGGCGTGCCGTCCTGCACACTGAGAAACGACACTTCCAGGTTGCTCATGGAGCGCAGTTCATAGGCGAACAGTTGGTCCATGGCAAAGCCCATCACGATGCGCGCGATGGGCAACGGGTCGCGCACTTCATCCTGCACCAGCAGGTAAGGCCGCCCGTCCAGGGCCACGATCACCATGTGCAGGCCACTGCGCCGCGCATGGCGCAAGGCGGCGTCATAGGGGAACGGCTGGCCGCGGGTGAGGATAGGAAGTGTGCTGACCATGACCTTGCCATCCAGGCCCAGCACAAACACTTCGCTGGAACGGATGCCGGTGCCGTGGCGCCGCAGTGCCGCCAGGATCGGCGCAGGCTTGCCCTCGGCCACGGCCAGCTTGAACGGACCATCGCCGGCGAGCCAGTCGAGCCCGTATTGCAGGCGCCGCCCGCGCAGGTCCAGCAGACGCTCGAATACCTGGGTTCCGGTTTTCAGTTGGACTTGTGCCTGGTTCTCCACGGCACGGCGGGTGGCGCTCTTGACGGCGAAATAGGTGGCGGCGACCACCACCAGCAGCAACAGCGCCAACACCCCGGCAATGCGGGTTTGAAAGGTATGGCGCCATGTCATGGCAGTGCCCTCCGGCAGCGTTCGCCGCTCGCTGCCGCTGCGTCCCTTAGTCATGTGCATTCCTTGCGCTCTGACCCGCCGTCAAAAAAACATCCATTCAGACTGGAAATTTGGTTTTAGCAGATTAGCTGGGACAGAGCAGAAGCGCACCGAATAAAACCGGGGATTTTACTGTCATTTTATTGGCGACAACCGCTTGACCATACCTCCCTGTCAGCTGCGCGCGCGCATGAAGTCCCCCCAACGCCGCACCAGATAGTTGTGCTCATCCATGACCGAGTTCCACACCGCAATATGCCCCATGCGCTGCTCATAGGAGCCGCCATCGCGCACCTCGCCGATATCGATCAACGGCAACCCATCACTGCCGAGCAGCTCCTCCCGTGCAGGCTTGCCGGCGTACCAGTAATCCCACTCGGCACTGCTCAGGTGATCACGGCTGCGCGCCGGGTTGCCGATGTAGTAACCCTGGCGCGCCATCACCGCGCCCGGCCAGCCGGACAACCACCAATTGAGGTACGCGTAGGCCGCGTCCAGCACCGGCCCCTGGGCATGGCGCGACAATGACAAGCCGCCGAACCAGGCGCGATAGCCTTCGCGGGGGACCGCCAGGCGGTATTTCACCCCGGCGCGGTGCAGGCGCATCAGGGTTGGCGACCACAGGCTCTGAATATCGATGCTCGGGCTGAGCATCAGTTGCGCGGCCTCTTCATCGTCGGACCAGAACGCGGCGAAATGCCCTTCCTTCTGCTTGCGCACCAGAATATCGGCGAGCACGTCGATCTCTTCGATGCTCATATTGCCGATGTCGTTGAAGCGCGCCAGCCCCGCGCCCTGCACCGCCAGCGCAGCATCCAGCGCGCCGATGGCAGCATCGCTCTGCAGCGCCGTGCGGGCGCGCCAGGCCGGGTCCAGCAGCCAGCCCCAGCTTTCGTTACCGTGGCAAAAACCCTCGGGCAGGCGCTCGGGGCGGTAGGCGAAGCTGTCGGCATTGTGGGTCAGGGGCAGCATGCTGATGCGCTCGGTGACGGTGCTGCCGAGGCTGCCGTCGTGCTGCACGAACAGGCGCTCGCTGGGCACGCTGCCGCTGCCCAGGCGGTCGTTGGGCGACAGCCGACCACGCTTGGGCAGGTCGTTGATCTCGTGCCACAGCGCGATGCGCCGCGTGTCGATGGGCTGGATCGCCCGGGCCGGCCACACGAAGTCGACGTTGTGAAACCATTGGTCGTACAGGTCATAGCTGTCGGGCTGCATCACTGCGATGCGCTGGGCCTGCTCCACATCGTGCACCTGGTACACCAGGCGAATCCCCAGTTCCTGTTCGGCGCGCACCCGCAGGCATTCGAGCAAAGTGACTGAGGTGCCGAGCACCCGTAAGGTGATCATCCGGCGAACCGCCGTGAGAACACCTCAAAGGAACGCCGCAGCAACGTTGGGTCGAGACCGCGCAGGATAAACACCAGGCGCGATTGCCGCTCGGTGCCTGGCCACGCAGGCAGATGGACCGGGGCATGCAGGCAATGCTGCACGCCATGAATGACGATGGGGGCGTTACTGGCGTTCACGTTGAGCAGTCCTTTGACGCGAAGGATTCGTTCGCCGTGGCATCTTAACAGCATCGACAACCACACCCCGAAGCCGACCCAGTCCAGCGGCCGGTCGAAGGTCATACTGCACACCTGGGCCGTACCGTGGGTGGCACTGGTGGTCTGGTGCAATTGCCAGCGGCTGACTTCCAGGGCGGGTTCGGCACTGCGCAGGCCTTCGCCGAGCAACAGTTGGTCGCCACTGTGGATGGCGTGGGTATCGAGGACCGGCGTACCGGCGTTGAGCGCTTGCAGGTGCGCACGCAGCGGTTCGCAGTCATCCACAAGATCAGTCTTGCTCAGCAGCAAACGGTCTGCCGCCGCGACCTGGGCCAGCCATTCCGGGTGCAGGCGTTCCTGCAACGCGGCGTGGCTGGCGTCGACCAGCGTCACCACCAGGCCGATATGAAAACGCCCGCGCAGTTGCACGTCGTTGTTCAAGGTGGCGAGGATCGGGGCCGGGTCGGCCAGGCCGGTGGTCTCGAGGATCACCCGTTTGAACGCAGGAATTTCGCCACGCTCGCGGCGTTGCAAGAGGCCGAGCAACGCGTCCTTGAGCTCGCCACGGATGGAGCAGCAAATGCAGCCGCTGGGCAGCAGCACAGTGTCCGGCGCGACCTCTTCCACCAGCAGATGGTCGATGCCGATATCGCCGAACTCGTTGATCAGCAACGCGGTATCGCCCAGGCTTTCGCCTTGCAGCAGGCGCTGGAGCAAGGTGGTCTTGCCGCTGCCGAGGAAGCCGGTGATGACATTCAGGGGCATGCTCATGGCGCTGACTCCAAGTGATCGAGCAGACGCGGATCAAGGGGATCCAGCGGCCGGCCGAGCATGGTTTCAGTTGCCTGCCACAGTTGATCCAAGCCGCTCGCCAGTGCCTGTTTACCGGTGGCGCCCACCAGCAGATAAGACGCACCCTGGAAGTCTTCGACCTTGAGCCGGAACACCGCCAGCACTTGGTTGATCGCGGCGATACGGCGCAGGCGTTCGCGGCGCCGGGGCAGTTCATCACCCAAGGGGTCGCTCCAGTGCAGGTCTTCGCCGAGCAATCCGCAGAGTCCGCACATGGCTACACCCCGCTCATGGCATGACATCGCCGGAGTTCGGGCCCAGCGTCTGGCCGACGAACAGGTTGCCGCCCGGTTCACTGGCCAGCAGCACGGCGGTGGGCGCCACCTCGTCCGCCAGGCCGAAGCGTCCCAAGGGCAATTCAGCGGCCTTGGCGCGCTTCCAATCGTCGCTGATACCGCCCACTAACGGCGTCTCGATCGGCCCGGGGGCGATGGCGTTGACCAGCACATTGTCCTTGGCCACTTCCAGGGCCAGGGACTTGGTAAAACCGATGACCCCGGCCTTGGCGGCCGCGTAGTGGGTGAGTTCGGCGCCGCCCTTGATGCCCAGTTGCGACGCCACGTTGATGATCCGCCCCCAACGCTGCGCCAACATATGCGGCAAGGCGCGCTGGCTGGCGACGAACACACTGGTGAGGTCGACGCGCAGCATGTCGTTCCACATCTCGATGGACAGGTCGACGCAACGCGCCTGGGTGAGCATCCCGGCATTGTTGACCAGGATATCGATGCCGCCGAAATGTTCGACGCAACGGTCGACACTGGCCTGGGCGCCTTCGACCGTGCCCACATCGGCCACGCACTCGACCACTTCGGCGCCCAGGTGGCGGCAGGCGGTCGCAGTTTCGGCGAGGCTGGCGGCGTGGCGGTCGGCCAATAGCAGACGCGCGCCTTCAACGGCATAGGCGCGGGCGATGGCGGCACCGATGCCGCTGCCGGCGCCGGTGATCACGGCCCGACGGTTGGTCAGTTGGTTCATGCAAAAACTCCTGAAAAATTTTACTTCCAATGTGGGAGGGGGCTTGCCCCCTCCCACATTTGGATTGAGTACATCAGTCAGTCAGGCCAGCGCACGGTGAGGCCGCCGTCGATGACGATGCTCTGCCCGGTCAAATAACTCGACGCTTCACTGGTCAAGAACTGCACCAGCGACGCCACTTCATCCGCGCGCCCTACCCGCCCCAACGGAATCGCTCGCGCCGCTTTTGCCAGACCTTCCGGCCCCAGCGAGTTCTTCGCATCCAGCGACTGCGGCGTCTCGATCAACCCCGGGATTACCGCATTGCAGCGGATGCCCAGGGGCGCCAGTTCCACCGCCAGCGAACGGCACAACCCCGGCACACCGGCCTTGGCCGCCGCGTAATGGCTGTGGTCCTGCCAGCCATACACGCCGCCGGCAATCGAGGAGATCGCCACCAGCGCGCCGCCTTCGTTCATATGCCGCGTCGCCGCGCGGAAGGTGCGCATCACCCCGGTCAGGTCGACATTGAGCATCTCGTTCCATAACTCGTCGGTCATTTCCAGCAGCGGCGCACGGCGCAGCAAACCGGCGTTGGCCACCGCGTAATCCAGCCGGCCGAAATGCTGTACCGCCTGCTCGGCGAGGGCGTCCACCGAGTCGGTATCGCCCACGTCCAGCGGCAACATCAGGCACTCGCCCCCCGCCTCTTCCACCCACGACACGGTGGTGCCCGGGTCGTGGGGATCGGCCGGGTAATACCCGCCCACCACCGCCACGCCGCTGCGGGCATAGGCCACGGCGAGGGCTTGGCCGATGCCACTGGCGGCACCGGTAATCAGGGCAACTTTACGGCTCATCACATTCTCCTTACTGAACGGTTTCCGGACGCACATGGCGGGCGGCAAACATCAGCGCGCCGGACAAGAAGCATGGCAGCGCGCCGAACCACAGCGCGGCGGTCTGCCAGTCACTGCCGGCGGACAACACCTGGGTCGCACCAAAGCCCGCGACCACGGCACCAATCGGGCCCATGGCATGGATGATCGCGCCGCCGGTGGCGCGGATGCTGGTGGGAAAGCTTTCACTGATAAAGAACAGTGCCGCCGAGTACGGCCCGATCAGGAAGAACAGGCCCAGGCTGTACAACCCGACCACCATCGGCATGTTGCTCGGGCCAAACAGCATGCCGGCAAACGCCAGGCCGCCAAGCATCCAACCCAGGCCGATCACATTGCGGCGGCCGATCTTGTCGCCCATCCAGCCGTGGCTGAGGTAGCCGCAGTAACCCACCAGGTTGGACAGCACGAGGATGATCAGCGAGTTCTCGAACGAGATGTGGTGCACGCTGACGATCACCGAGGTGCCGAGCACACTGAACACCTGGATCGCTGCCCAGTTGAGCAGCAGCGCAGCGCCGATCACCAGGGTGGCTCGACGGGCCGGGCCACGGAAGGCCGCCTTGAGGCCGGCCTTGCTGTGTTCGTCGTAGTCCACGCCGTAGGTCACGGCAACGTTTTGTGCTTCTTTCACCGCGCCGCTTTTACGCAGTTGGCTGATGCGCTGGTGGATCTGGAACTGCGGGCTCTCCTTGAGCTTGCGCGCCATGATCGCGATGACAATGGCCGGGATCGCGGCGAAGATAAAGCAACCCTGCCAGCCGATGATCGGCAGCAACAGCGCGGTCAAGCCGGCGGCAATCAACGCGCCGACCGGCCAGCCGCCCTGCACCAGACTGTAGATGAAGCCGCGACGCTTGGTCAGGCGCGGGTCTTCCGAGGCGCCATACAGCTCGGTCAAATAGGTGGCGTTAACGGTTTCTTCGGCATACCCCAGGCCGCCCAGCGAACGGATCAGAATCAGCGGCGACTTGCCCCACGCGCCGCCAATGGCGGTCAGCGCCGAGCACAGGGCGGAACCGGCCACGGTGAAAATAATCCCTTTGCGCCGCCCCAGCTTGTCGACGATCGGCCCGATGGCCAAGGCGACCACGGCGGTACCCACCGCCACCCAGGTCGCGATTTCAGCCTGCTCCACTTCACCCCAGCCGAAGTGTCGGCCGATCTCCGGCAGCAAGGTGCCGAACAGGATGAAGTCGTACACCGCAAACACCCAGGCGAAAAACGCGATCCAGGTGGCGAAGCGCACTTCCTGGGACGTCAGTTGCCGGGGTTTCCAGCCAGTCAGGTCAAGCTTGTTGTAGATGGACATAATCGCGCCTCGGGAGGTGGGGGCTGCTTGGGTTGGGATCAGGTACGCGGTTGGCGGCGGATAAAGTCGTCGGCGATTTCGTCGAAGGTGACAAAACGCACGCCGGCATGGCTCTGGATGTGTTCGATCAAGCGCTCGAGCATCAGCAGCACTTGCGGGCGGCCGGACACGTCGGGGTGGATTGTCATGGTGAACACCGCGTGTTCGTGCTCGCGGTAGACCCAGTCGAACTGGTCGCGCCACATCTCCTCGAGGTGGCGCGGGTTGACGAAGCCGTGGCTGTTGGGGGCTTTCTTGATGAACATCATCGGCGGCAGGTCGTCGAGGTACCAGTTGGCCGGGATCTCCACCAGATCGGTTTCTTCGCCGCGCACCAGGGGTTTCATCCAGGTGTCGGGGTGCTGGCTGTAGTCGATCTTGGTCCAGCTGTCGCCCTTGCGTACGTAGTAGGGGTGGAAGTCGTTGTGCATCAGGCTGTGGTCGTACTTGATGCCTTTTTTCAGCAACAGCTCGTTGGTGACCTTGCTGAATTCCCACCACGGCGCGACGTAGCCGGTGGGGCGTTTGCCGGTGACTTGGGTGATCAACTCGATGGATTTATCGAGGACGATTTCTTCCTGCTCGGCGGTCATCGCAATCGGGTTTTCGTGGCTGTAGCCATGCACGCCGATTTCGTGGCCGGCGTCGGCCACGGCCTTCATCTGCTCGGGGAAGGTTTCCATCGAGTGGCCGGGGATAAACCAGGTGGTGCGCAGGCCGTAGCGTTCGAACAGTTTGAGCAGGCGCGGCGCGCCGACTTCACCGGCGAACAGGCCGCGGGAGATGTCGTCGGGCGAGTCTTCGCCGCCGTAGGAACCGAGCCAGCCGGCGACGGCGTCGACGTCGACGCCAAATGCACAGAGGATGTCTTTAGCCATGGTGTTTCTCCTTAAAGGTTGAGGACGGATTCGACGGACAAGGCCGCGCGCAACAGCCGCGCATCTTCTCCGCTCGGGGCGCTGAGCAGCAGCCCGGTGGGCAGGCCCTGGGCATCGCGGCCGCTGGGTAAGCTGATGCCCGGCATGTCGAGAAAACTGCCGGGCATGGTCAGGCGCAGGGTGGCGAGGTTGGTTTTCACGAACAGTTCGTCGTCGGCTTCAAGCGGTGCCAATGCCGGGGCGACATGGGCGACGGTGGGGGTGATCAGGATCGCGCCGTCGAGGTCATCGAGCAGTTGCTGTTGCAGGCGGCGGCGTGCGTCGGTCAGGTGGATCAACTGGCTGGCCGGCAATGTGCGCGCGGCTTCAAGGCGGCGGCGCACGCGGGGGTCGAGGTGCTCGGCGTCAGCACTGTCGAGCAGGGCCTGGTGCAGGGCGAAGGCTTCGAACGCGCCGAGCCAGCCTTGGTGCTTGATCAGCTCCAGGGTGGCCTGGAACGGGGTGCTGTCACGCTCTTCAATCAGCGCACCTTCGGCCTTCAGTCGCTCAACGGCACGCAGCAGGTTGTTGCGCACCGCAGGCTCCACGTCGGCCAGCACCCCCTGTTCCAACACAAAACGCTGCCCTTTCAGGCGGCGGGCAGTGTGCTGCCGGGCACGGCCATGGAGCAGGTCGTCGATGGCCAAGGCATCGCGCACGCTGCGGGTCAACGGGCCAAGGCTGTCGAGGGAACGGGCCAGGGGAAACACACCGTCGCGGCTGTAGCGTCGGCTGCTGCTGCGGTACCCCACCAGGCCGTTGAGCGCTGCCGGAATGCGGATGGAGCCTGCGGTGTCGGTGCCCATGGCGATCGGCACGATACCGGCCGCGACCGCCACCGCCGAACCGGACGACGAGCCGCCGGGAATACGCGCCTGGTCGGTGCCATGGGGATTGTGCGGCGTGCCGAAATGCGGGTTCAGGCCCAAACCGGAATAGGCGAGTTCGCTGAGGTTGGTCTTGCCGACACTGACCATCCCGGCACGGCACAACAGGCCCACGCTGGGGGCGTCCAGCAACGCGGCGGGCGCAGTGCGGCGGTAGGCGGCACCAGCGGTGGTGATGCTGCCGGCCACATCGAACAGGTCTTTCCAGGCCAGGGGCACGCCATCGAACAGGCTCAAGGGCTGGCCGGCACGCCACCGGGCGGCGGACGCTTCGGCTTCACGGCGGGCGCGTTCGGCGGTCAGGGCAATAAATACGCTGGTCGAGCGGCTCGCTTGATCGAGTGCCTGCTCAAGGGCTTGCACCGGGTCGCTGCGACCGCTGGCGAAATCCTCGGCCAGTGAAGTGGCGTCTGACATCAGGGGAAACCTCATAAAACGTACATATTAATAAAATGTACATTTTACAAAGGCAGCTTTCGTGCCAGTCTCTGCGTAGCGCTCTTGGCGCGATTACGCATTCTTACCCATAGCTACGGGATAGATGGTGTTGATCGATGGAAAAAAATCGTGCGCCACGCTTGCGAAGCGCCTTCAATGAAATAATGTATCTTTTATTAATAAGTACATTTTGGTGCAGAAAAGTAACATTCCTACGTTCAAGGCCCCAAAAAAGTGCCACCGACGTGGCGCAGAGTGACAGGCGCAACTTATGAGAGAATCCCCGGCCATCGTCCTACATGCCTTTGAGAAATCGATGAAAGCAGTGTCCGCCTCGGCCTCCCGTTACGCGATGATTCACCAGGTGTTGCGCGACGCGATCGTCAATGGCACCGCGCGCCATGGCCTGGTATTGCTCGAAGCGCCCCTGGCCGAGCTGTTCGGCACCAGCCGCGTGCCGGTGCGCAAGGCGCTGGACCTGCTGCACGCTGAGGGCTTGATCTGCCGCTTCAACGGCCGGGGTTACCTGATCAACCCAGAAGGCCTGGCCATGGAGCCGCTGCGCCTGCCCCTGAGCCATGCGCACCTGGGCCTCAATGGCGAGGCCGAACTGGTGGACACCCGGCCGTTGGGCGAGCGCATCGTCGAGGAAATCGGCGCGGCGCTGTCCACCTGTATCGCCTTCGGCCATTACCGCCTGGATGAGCAGGCCGCCGCCGACCACTACGGCGTCAGCCGCGCGGTGGTGCGTGAAGCGCTGATGCGCCTGCGCGACCGTGGCCTGGTGGAAAAAGAGCCCTATTCCCAATGGCTGGCGGGGCCCCTTACCGCGCGGGAAGTCACCGAAGATTACGAACTGCGCGCCTGCCTGGAACCCGAAGCCCTGCGCCAGAGTGCCCCGAACCTCGACCGCGACATGCTGGAAGCCATGCTGCAGCGCGTGCTGGATGCCCAGGACAGCCCCCAGTGCAGCCTGGAAGCCATCGAGCAGATCGAAGAGGATTTGCACCAGCGCTGCCTGGCCGGCCTGCAGAACCGCAAGATTGCCGCGCTGATTCGCCAGGGCCAGAGCCCGATGATCATCAGCCGGATTTTTTACCGATTGCTGGGGATCGGTGCCGATCCGGCGATGCTTGCCGAACATCGCTTGATTCTGGAGCTGCTGCTGCATGGCGCATTCGATGCGGCGGCGTTGAACCTGCGCGAGCACTTGCAACGGGCGCGGCAGCGGATGTTGCAGCGCTTGAAAGTCCTGTCGGTGCTGCCAGAGCAGCCACTCCCCGCCTACCTTCACAAAATCAGCTGATCCCATGCGGGAGGGTCGCCGCAGTAATTTCCTGCAATATGTTGCTATCTCACCCCCACCATTGAAACCACTGCTGCCCCGCCCCATCTAAGCTGCATACTTCCTTATGCAGGTGCCCCATGAGCGACCAGCAAGAATTCCCTGATTACGACCTCAACGATTACGCCGACCCCGAAAACGCTGAAACCCCTTCGTCCAATACCGGCCTGGCCCTGCCTGGGCAAAACCTGCCGGACAAGGTCTACATCATCCCGATCCACAATCGGCCGTTCTTCCCGGCGCAAGTGCTGCCGGTGATCGTCAACGAAGAGCCGTGGGCCGAGACCCTGGAGCTGGTGAGCAAATCCGACCATCACTCCCTGGCCTTGTTCTTCATGGACACGCCGCCCGAAGACCCGCGCCATTTCGACACCTCGAGCCTGCCGCTGTACGGCACCCTGGTGAAGGTGCACCACGCCAGCCGCGAGAACGGCAAGCTGCAATTCGTCGCCCAGGGCCTGACCCGCGTGCGCATCAAGACCTGGCTCAAGCACCACCGCCCACCGTACCTGGTCGAAGTGGAATACCCGCACCAGCCGAGCGAGCCGACCGACGAGGTCAAGGCCTACGGCATGGCGCTGATCAATGCGATCAAGGAACTGCTGCCGCTCAACCCGCTGTACAGCGAAGAGCTGAAGAACTACCTCAACCGCTTCAGCCCCAACGACCCGTCGCCCCTCACCGACTTCGCCGCCGCGCTGACCTCGGCCACCGGGAACGAGCTGCAGGAAGTGCTGGACTGCGTGCCGATGCTCAAGCGCATGGAAAAAGTCCTGCCGATGCTGCGCAAGGAGGTGGAAGTCGCGCGCCTGCAAAAAGAACTCTCCGCCGAGGTGAACCGCAAGATCGGCGAGCACCAGCGCGAGTTCTTCCTCAAGGAACAGCTCAAGGTCATCCAGCAGGAACTGGGCTTGACCAAGGACGACCGTAGCGCCGACGTCGAGCAGTTCGAGCAACGCCTGGAAGGCAAGGTGCTGCCGGCCCAGGCGAAAAAACGTATCGATGAAGAACTGAACAAACTGTCGATCCTCGAAACCGGCTCGCCGGAATACGCCGTCACGCGCAATTACCTGGACTGGGCCACCTCGGTGCCATGGGGCGTGTATGGCGAGGACAAACTCGACCTCAAGCACGCACGCAAGGTGCTGGACAAGCACCATGCCGGCCTGGATGACATCAAGAGCCGCATCCTCGAGTTCCTCGCGGTGGGCGCCTATAAAGGCGAGGTCGCCGGCTCCATCGTGCTGCTGGTGGGCCCGCCGGGCGTGGGCAAGACCAGCGTGGGCAAGTCCATCGCCGAGTCCCTCGGGCGGCCGTTCTATCGCTTCAGCGTCGGCGGCATGCGCGACGAGGCCGAGATCAAGGGCCATCGCCGCACCTACATCGGCGCCCTGCCGGGCAAGCTGGTGCAGGCGCTCAAGGATGTGGAAGTGATGAACCCGGTGATCATGCTCGACGAGATCGACAAGATGGGCCAGAGCTTCCAGGGCGACCCGGCTTCGGCACTCCTGGAAACCCTCGACCCGGAGCAGAACGTCGAATTCCTCGACCACTACCTGGACCTGCGCCTGGACCTGTCCAAGGTGCTGTTCGTGTGCACCGCCAACACTCTGGACTCGATCCCCGGCCCGCTGCTGGACCGCATGGAAGTGATTCGCCTGTCGGGCTATATCACCGAAGAAAAAGTCGCCATCGCCAAACGCCACCTGTGGCCAAAGCAGCTGGAAAAAGCCGGCGTGTCGAAAAACAGCCTGAGCATCAGTGACGGCGCCCTGCGTGCACTGATCGACGGGTACGCCCGTGAAGCCGGGGTGCGCCAGCTGGAGAAACAGCTGGGCAAACTGGTGCGCAAGGCGGTGGTCAAGCTGCTGGATGAGCCGAACTCGGTGATCAAGATCGGCAACAAGGACCTGGAAAGCTCCCTCGGCATGCCGGTATTCCGCAACGAGCAGGTACTGTCGGGTACCGGCGTGATCACCGGCCTGGCCTGGACCAGCATGGGTGGCGCGACCCTGCCGATCGAGGCGACCCGTATCCACACCCTCAATCGCGGCTTCAAGCTCACCGGGCAGTTGGGTGAGGTGATGAAAGAGTCCGCCGAAATCGCCTACAGCTACATCAGCTCCAACCTGAAGTCGTTTGGCGGCGACCCGAAGTTCTTCGACGAAGCCTTCGTGCACTTGCACGTACCGGAAGGCGCCACGCCGAAGGACGGCCCGAGCGCCGGGGTGACCATGGCCAGCGCGCTGCTGTCCCTGGCGCGCAACCAGGCGCCGAAAAAAGGCGTGGCCATGACCGGCGAACTGACGTTGACCGGGCATGTGCTGCCAATTGGCGGCGTGCGCGAGAAGGTGATTGCGGCGCGGCGCCAGAAGATCCACGAGCTGATTCTGCCGGAGCCGAACCGTGGCAGTTTTGAAGAGTTGCCGGAGTACCTGAAGGAAGGCATGACGGTGCACTTTGCCAAGCGCTTTGCGGATGTGGCGAAGGTGTTGTTCTGATAGAACGCTAGCGCCTGAACTGGCCTCATCGGGGCCCCCCCCCTCCCACACTTGAATGTGTTCACACATCAATATGTGGGAGGGGGCTTGCCCCCGATGGCGTGAGTGGCCGCAACCTGTATCCTGCTTGTAACACCCTGTCTTATCTTCGGTTATGCTCGGTCTTCGTCGCCAAACAACGGAGCCCCCATGACCGCTGCCCGCCTGCTTCTCCCCCTGAGCCTTTGCCTGCTCGCCGCCTGTGCCAGTGCGCCGAAGCAAAACGTCACCGTGGACAACCAGAGCGCCTGCCCGCTGCAGCTCAAGACCGGGCAAAACCTGATCCTCGCCCTGCCGAGCAACCCCACCACCGGCTACCGCTGGGCCATCCAGGATTCCGCCGGCGGCGTATTGCGGGCCCTGGGCCCCGAGGTGTATAGCAGCTCGGAATCCGGTGTGATCGGCGGCGGCGGCCAGTCCACCTGGCGCTTCCAGGCATTCGCGGCCGGCCAGGGGCGGTTGCGCCTGACCTCCCAGCAACCCTGGGAACCGGAAGCCGAGCCCGCCGAGACCTTCGACTGCGCCATTACGGTGAACTGATATGCCATGGCTGATTCTTGCGTTGATGGGCGCCGGCACCTTTATCTATGGCCTGAGCACCCATGCCACGTTGCTGTGCCTGCTGGTCAAGCCGCTGCCGGTCCTGGCGCTGCTGGGCTGGCTGCATGATGCGCCGCCGACCGAGTATCGACGCTGGATCAGCCTCGGGCTGATTTTCTCCCTGGTCGGCGATGTATTGCTGGCCTGGCCGGGCGACCTGTTTATCTTCGGCCTTGGCGCCTTTCTGTTTGCCCACCTGGCCTACCTCAAAGCCTATTGCAGCGACTGCCGCCGTCTGGCGCTGCTGCCGTTGGCGTTGGCGCTGGGCGTGGGCGCGATCCTGCTGGGCATCCTGATTTCCCACGGCCTTGGTGAATTGCTGATACCGGTGGTGGTTTACGCACTGGTGATCAGCGCCATGCTCTGGCGCGCGCTGGCACGCGTGGGCAGCGATGTGCCGAAACGCTCGGCGCTGCTGGCGGCGGCGGGCGCGGTGTCGTTTGTGTTTTCCGACACGCTGATCGGTATCAATCGGTTTGTGCTGTCGTTCGACGCCGCGCCGTATTTGTTGATCGTCACCTACTGGCTCGGACAGTGGGGCATCACCGCCTCGGCTTTCCATCAGACAACCCGCGCACACGAGGGCCAACTTGGCTAAAATGCCGGCCTTTCCCCCTCGTCGCCGGAACAACCGTGAGCAAAGAACCCGATCGCCTATTCGCCCAGCCCCTGCCCCAGGTGCCGGACTTCGCCTTTAACGAGGACGTGGTGCGGGTGTTCCCGGACATGATCAAGCGTTCGGTGCCCGGTTACCCGACGATTGTCGAAAACCTCGGCGTGCTTGCGGCGCAGTTTGCCCAACCGCACAGCGTGCTCTACGACCTGGGCTCGTCCCTGGGTGCGGTGACCCAGGCCTTGCGCCGTCATGTGCGCACCGACGGTTGCCGCGTGATCGCGGTGGATAACTCGGCGGCCATGGTCGAGCGCTGCCGCGAATACCTCAATGGCCAGGACTCGATGTTCCAGGAGCTGCTGCCGGTGGAGGTGATCGAGGGCGACATCCTCGCGCTGCAGTTCCAGCCGGCCTCGGTGGTGGCGTTGAACTTCACCCTGCAATTCATCGCCCCGGATGAGCGCCTGGCGTTGCTCGGGCGTATCCGCCAGTCGTTATTGCCCGGCGGCGCACTGATCCTTTCGGAAAAGCTGCGCTTCAATGACCTGGAAGAGCATGCGCTGCTCACCGACCTGCATATCGCGTTCAAACGCGCCAACGGCTACAGCGAACTGGAAATCGCCCAGAAGCGCAGCGCCATCGAAAACGTCATGAAGCCCGACAGCCTCGAAGAACACCGCGAACGCCTGCTGGCGGCCGGGTTCTCGAAAGTCGTGCCGTGGTTCCAGTGTCTTAACTTTGCCTCGTTGATTGCCTTGCCATGATTGATCTGTCCCCCCTCGCCCGCCATCTGGTCGGCACCCCGCTGGCCGTATGGGCCCAAGGCCTGCAAGCGCAGCTCGATAGCAAGATGGAAAAGGGTCATGGCGACCTGGAGCGTTGGCAGAGTGCCCTGGACGCGCTGCCAAGGATCCAGCCCAGCAAAGTCGACTTGCTCAATGGCCTGGTGCTGGACACCGATTGCGACGACGCCACCCGCGCGCAGATGCACACCGCGCTGATGGGCTTGAGCCCGTGGCGCAAGGGCCCGTTCCACCTGTTCGGCGTGCATGTGGACACCGAATGGCGCTCGGACTGGAAATGGTCGCGTGTGGCCCCGCACCTGGACCTGAAGGGCAAGCGTATTCTCGATGTCGGTTGCGGCAACGGTTACTACATGTGGCGCATGCTCGGCGCCGGGGCCGACAGCGTGATTGGCGTCGACCCGAACTGGCTGTTCTTCTGCCAGTTCCAGGCCGTACAGCGTTACCTGTCCGAACCCAAGGCCTGGCACCTGCCGTTCCCGTTTGAAGACCTGCCGGCGAACCTGGAAGGCTTCGACACGGTGTTTTCCATGGGGGTGTTCTATCACCGCCGCTCGCCGATCGAGCATCTGCTGGCGCTGAAGGACACCCTGGTCAGGGGCGGCGAACTGGTCCTGGAAACCCTGGTGGTGGAAGGCGACCAGCAACAGGTGCTGGTGCCGGAAGACCGTTATGCGCAGATGCGCAACGTGTGGTTCCTGCCGTCGGTGCCGGCACTGATGCTGTGGCTGCGGCGTGCCGGGTTCAGTGATGTGAGGTGCGTGGATGTGAGCGTGACCACGGTGGAGGAACAGCGCGGAACGGAGTGGATGAAGTATCAATCCCTCAGCGACTTCCTCGATCCGCAGGATCACAGCAAGACGATTGAAGGGCTGCCGGCGCCGATGCGGGCGGTCATCATCGCTAAAAAGTAAGCCCCCAAGCTCCCTGAAAAAATGAAGCGTTCTTTAGAGCGGGGGCTTGGCTCGGCGGGCCTTGAAGAATTCGCTCAACACCGTGCCGCACTCCTCGGCCAGCACACCGCCTTCAAACAACACCCGATGGTTCAGAAAGCCCTGGGTAAAGAACTGCCCCTGGCTTTGCACAATCCCCGCCTTCGGCTCCAACGCGCCATACACCACCCGCGCGATGCGTGAATGCACGATCAGCCCGGCGCACATGCTGCACGGTTCCAGGGTCACGTACAGCGTACTGCCCGGCAGGCGGTAGTTGCTGACAGCCTGCGCGGCGGCGCGGATGGCGACCATTTCGGCGTGGGCACTGGGGTCATTGCCACTGATCGGGCAGTTGAAGCCGCGACCGATGATGTCACCGTCCTGCACCAGCACCGCGCCCACCGGCACTTCGCCCAGCGCCGCGCCTTGGGCGGCAAGGGCCAGGGCTTCGCGCATGAAATCCTGGTCGCGGCTGCGGTCGATGATCGCCGTGGGGCGGAACTGGCGCATCACGCCACCTCGATGGCGGCCATCAGGCCGGTTTCCATATGGTCGATCACGTGGCAGTGGAACATCCACACCCCGGGGTTATCCGCCACCAAGGCCACGCGGGCGCGTTCGTTCTTGCCCAGCAGGTAAGTGTCGGTGAAATACGGGATCACCTTGTGGCGGTTCGAGGCGATCACCTTGAAGCTCATGCCGTGCAAGTGGATCGGGTGCTGGTACTGGGTCATGTTCTTCAATTCGAAAATGTAGCTCTTGCCTTTTTCCAGCTTGGCAATCGGGCGGTCGGCGCAGGTCTTGTCGGTGATGTCCCAGGCCTGGCCGTTGATCTGCCAGAGGCTCGGCGGCTTGCCATTATCGACATTCACCGACACTGAACCGACCCACTCGAAATTGAAGTTGAGTTTCTCCGCATTGGCCAGGTCCGGCTCGGCAATCGGGTTGGCGGGCAATGCCGGTGGCCATTCGGTCGGTGCATCGGTGTTGGCGACTGAGCGGAAAGTGCCCAGGCGCACCGGGCCGTTGCGGATCGACAGTTCTTCACCCGCCGGCGGCGCCTTGATCGCGAGGCAGATACGCATGCCCGGACCCAGCCAGTATTCCTTGCCCAGCGGGCGCGGTTCGACGGGGTTGCCGTCCAGGGCGTAGATCTGCGCTTCGACGTCGGGGATGTTGATGCGATAGGTCAGGGTGTTGTCGAGGTTGAGCAGGCGCACACGGGTGATCTGCCCGGCAGGCAGGTCGATCACCGCCTGGGAGACGCCATTGATGGTCGACAACCGCCCGGCCGTGCCCCCTCGCGCGGCCTCACGGGGAATGCTGAAGGCGACAAAGGCGCCCTCTTCGTCCACATGCCAGCTCTTCAGGCTCAGGGTGCGCTCGTGCTTGAACCCGGTGGGTTCGCGTTCTTCGATGATCAGCGGGCCGACCAGGCCGCGGCCGAGTTCTTCGCTGCTGTTCACATGGGGGTGATACCAGTAGCTGCCGGCGTCGGGCACGCGGAATGTGTAGTCGAAGTATTCGCCGGGCAGCACCGGCAATTGCGAGACGTAGGGCACGCCGTCCATTTCCAGCGGCAGGCGAATGCCGTGCCAGTGGATCGTGGTAGCGACCGGCAGGTGGTTGATAAAGCGCACCCGCAGCCACTCACCCTGGCGCACGCGCAACTCGGTGCCCGGTGCCGAAGGGCCGAAGGCCCAGGCCTGGGTCTTGTGCCCCGGCACCAGTTCTACGTCGAGCGGCGCGGCGATCAGTTCGTAATCATGCCCCGCTTCGGCTTCGGCGACTTTCCCCAGCCAGTAGCGGTAGGCGCCACCGGCGCCGACGCCCACTACGGCCAGGCCTGCAAGACCACCCAGGATTTGTCGACGGGAAAAGGATCGGGACACAACAACCTCACGTATCTGCCGCAGGCACAGGGCCTGCAAAGGGCAGATACGATACACCTGCATTGGCTAAACAGTAAGGCTTCGCATTGCCGCGGATCTGCGATCAGCGCTTGGCGGCCGCCAGGATCAGGGCTTTCATCTCGGCCACCGCGCCTTTGAAACCGACGAACAGCGCGTGGGCCACCAGCGCGTGGCCGATGTTCAGCTCGTTGATGCCCTTGATCGCAGCCACCGCTTCGACGTTGTGGTAGTGCAGGCCGTGGCCGGCATTGACGATCAGGCCTTCATTAAGGCCGCAGTTCACACCGTCAATGATGCGCTGCAGTTCATCCGCCACTTCGGTCGGTGTGGTGGCGTCGGCGTAACGGCCGGTGTGCAGTTCGATGGCCGGCGCGCCGACACGGCGGGACGCTTCGATCTGGCGTTCGTCGGCGTCGATGAACAGCGAGACTTCGCTGCCGATCTTCGACAGGCGCTCCACGGCGGCCTTGATCCGCGCTTCCTGGCCGGCCACGTCGAGGCCGCCTTCGGTGGTCAGTTCCTGGCGGGTTTCGGGTACCAGGCAGATGTGCGCCGGACGGATGCGCTCGGCGAAGGCCATCATTTCTTCGGTGACGCCCATCTCGAAGTTCATGCGGGTTTGCAGCACGTCCTTGAGCAGCAGCACATCGCGCTCCTGGATGTGGCGGCGGTCTTCGCGCAGGTGCACGGTGATGCCGTCGGCACCCGCTTCTTCGGCGTCCAGCGCGGCCTTGACCGGGTCAGGGTAACGGGTGCCCCGGGCCTGGCGCAGGGTAGCGACGTGGTCGATGTTGACGCCAAGAAGAATGCGATTGCTGGTGGTCACGGAAGCGCTCCTGAAAAGGGGAAGAAACGCTGCACAGCATACACGGGGATGTCAGGGCTTTCGAAACAACTCGCGACTGACCAGCGGCCGTCCACCCAGGTGCACGGCCAGGGCCTGGCGCATCAAGCGCTTGGCGGCGGACAAGGCGCCCGGTGCAGTCCAGTCGGCTTCACTCATGGCCAGCAGCTCGGTGCCCTGGAACAGTCCCGGTTGCAGCAGGTACACACGCTCCAGGCCCGCATCCACCTGCAGGCGGTACATGCCGTCGGCGGCGATGGGGTCGCCGTGCAGGTCGTTGTGCAGTTCGAAGCCGTAGCCCAGGTCGTCGAGCAGGCGCCATTCGAAGGCGCGCAACAGCGGCTCCAGGGGGCGGCCCTCGGCCAGGGCCAGCAAGGTGGCGGCGTAGTGATCGAAGACCGCCGGGTGCGGGTCTTCGGCGGGCAACAGGCGGATCAGCAGTTCATTGAGGTAGAGGCCGCTGAACAGTGCATCGCCATTGAGCCAGGCGGACGTGCCGACGCTTTCCAGGCGGCCGACGTTTTTCAGCTCGCCCTTGCCGCGAAACTCCACGTCCAACGCCACGAAAGGTCGCGCCAATGTCCCCGCCTTGCCCCGCGCGCTACGCAACACCGCGCGCAGGCGGCCTTGGGGCGTGAGGAAATCCACCAGCGCGCTGGTCTCGCGGTAGGCGCGGCTGTGCAGCACGTAGGCGAGTTGGCTGGTGGGTGGGGATTGGGACATGGGTTCTCTATCTTGAAAACAACACAAACCTAATGTGGGAGGGGGCTTGCCCCCGATGGCGGTGGCTCAGTCACTTACTTATTAACTGACCCACCGCTATCGGGGGCAAGCCCCCTCCCACATTTTTTGCCCTGTGGTGTCCTTACAGGTCGCCGTAGCCGAGGGAGCGCAGTGCGCGCTCATCATCGGACCAGCCGCCTTTAACCTTCACCCACAGGTTAAGCATGATCTTGGAATCGAACAGCAATTCCATGTCCTTGCGCGCTTCGGTGCCGATGCGCTTGATGCGCTCGCCCTTGTCGCCGATGATGATTTTCTTCTGACCGTCACGTTCGACGAGGATCAGCGCATGGATATGCAGGGTCTTGCCCTGCTGCTTGAACTCTTCGATTTCGACGGTGATCTGGTACGGCAGCTCGGCGCCCATCTGGCGCATGATTTTCTCACGCACCAGTTCGGCGGCGAGGAAACGGCTGCTGCGGTCGGTGATCTGGTCTTCCGGGAAGAAGTGCTCGTTCTCCGGCAGGTAACCGGCGATCACGCGCTCCAGGGCTTCGAGGTTGTGCCCGTGCTGGGCCGAGATCGGCATGATCTGGGCGTTCGGCAGTTGCTCCTGCAGCCAGCTCAGGTGCGGCATCAGCTCGGCTTTGTCTTCGATGCGGTCGGTCTTGTTCAACGCGACGATCAAAGGGCCAGTGACGTACTGCACGCGCTCGAGGACCATCTGGTCTTCGTCGGTCCACTTGGTGCGGTCGACCACGAAGATCACCACGTCCACGTCTTTCAACGCCGCCGAGGCCGTCTTGTTCATGTAGCGGTTAAGGGCTTTCTCGCCGCCCTTGTGCATGCCCGGGGTGTCGACGTAGACCGCTTGCACGCTGCCTTCGGTCTTGATGCCCAGCATGTTGTGGCGGGTGGTCTGCGGCTTGCGCGAGGTGATTGCAAGCTTCTGGCCGAGGATATGGTTCAGCAGCGTGGACTTGCCCACGTTCGGGCGGCCGACGATGGCAACATAGCCACAGCGTGTTGCGGTTGAATCAGTCATGGCCATTCTCCACGCCCAGGGCAATCAGTGCTGCAGCGGCCGCTACCTGTTCGGCAATACGACGGCTCACACCCTGACCTCGGCTTTTTTCATTCAGTAAGGTGATTTCACATTCCACGAAGAACACGCGGCAATGGGGTTCACCCTGGATATCCACCACTTCGTAGCGTGGCAGGTCGCAACCGCGCGATTGCAGGAACTCCTGCAAGCGGGTCTTTGGATCCTTGTTGGTGTCGACCAGCGTGAGGCTTTCGATCTCGGAGGTCAGCCACGCGGTGACGCGCTCCTTGGCCGCTTCCATGCCGGCATCGAGGTAGATCGCGCCGATCAACGCCTCAAGCGCATCGGCCAGGATCGACTCACGGCGGAACCCGCCGCTCTTCAACTCGCCGGAACCCAGGCGCAGGTACTCACCCAGGCCAAAACCACGGGCCAGTACGGCCAGGGTCTCGCCCTTTACCAGGCGTGCGCGTAAACGCGACAGCTGACCTTCACGGGCTTGGGGGAAGCGCTCGAACAGTGCTTCACCGGCGACGAAATTGAGGATGGCATCACCGAGGAATTCCAGGCGTTCGTTATTACGCCCTGCAAAGCTGCGGTGTGTGAGGGCAAGGACCATCAATTCCTGATCCTTGAAGGTGTAGCCGAGCTGGCGCTCGAGACGACTTAGAGAAACGGTCACGGTTTACCCATATCTGTGTGGTGGCACCGGCGGCCATCGACGATTGACGCAGTGTTCAAATTCAAATCCTGGTTGGTATTGCACGGGGACGGAAAATGTCCAAGCCCCAGAAAAGCATTCGGCGCTGTGTGCACAGCGCCGCTTGTATTACTTGATCAGCCCGACCCGCGAGAAGTTCGGCAGGTGGCTGAGCTTGGGTTCCGGCCAGCTCATCCAGACCGCAAAGGCCTTGCCGACGATATTCTGGTCGGGAACCATGCCCAGCAGGTCCTTGGGAATGCTGGGGTCATCCCAGTAACGGCTGTCATTGGAGTTGTCGCGGTTGTCGCCCATCATGAAGTAGTGCCCGGCCGGCACTTTCCACTCGCCGTCAGGCATGGCACGGTAGCGGCTCATTTCCTTGCGGATTTCATGCTCTACCGCACCGAGTTTTTCCTGGTACAGCTCGGCACTGCCCAGGCTGTTCGGTTCGGAACCGATCAGCTTCTCGGCCACCGACTCGCCGTTGATGAACAGGCGCTTGTCGCTGGTGTAGCGAATCACGTCGCCCGGCAGGCCTACCACACGCTTGATGTAGTTGACGTTCGGGTCGCTCGGGTAGCGGAACACCATCACATCGCCGCGCTGCGGATCACCGACTTCGATGACCTTCTTGTCGATCACCGGCAGGCGAATCCCGTAGGAGAACTTGTTCACCAGGATGAAATCGCCCACGTCCAGGGTAGGTTTCATCGACCCCGACGGGATCTGAAACGGTTCCACCAGGAACGAGCGCAGCACCAGCACGATGAACAACACCGGGAAGAACGACTTGCCGTATTCAACCAGCAAAGGCTCTTTGTTCAGCTTCTCGATCACCATGCCATCGGGCTGGCTGACGCTGCCCTGATAGGACGCGATAGCCGCCCGCCGACGCGGGGCGAAGAACACCAGATCGAGCAACGCCAGGAGACCGCAAACGGCAACGGCGATGACCAGCAACAGCGGGAAATTTAGCGACATAGGACCTAACTATCCAACCTGAGCACCGCAAGGAAGGCTTCTTGTGGAATTTCCACGTTGCCCACTTGCTTCATGCGTTTTTTACCGGCCTTTTGCTTCTCAAGCAGCTTGCGCTTACGGCTTACGTCACCGCCGTAGCATTTGGCCAGTACGTTCTTTCTGAGTGCCTTGACGGAGGTTCGCGCAATGATCTGCCCGCCAATGGCGGCCTGGATCGCGACGTCGAACATCTGGCGCGGAATCAGTTCTTTCATCTTCTCGGTCAACTGGCGACCTTTGTAGTGCGCATTGTCCTTGTGCACGATCAGTGCCAGGGCATCGACCTTGTCGCCGTTGATCAGCACATCCAGTTTCACCAGATTAGCCGATTGGTAACGGTCGAAATGGTAATCCAGCGAAGCATAGCCGCGACTGGTGGATTTGAGACGGTCAAAGAAGTCCAGGACCACTTCGTTCATCGGCAAATCGTAGGTCACTTGCACCTGGGTACCGAGGAACAGCATGTCGTGCTGCACGCCACGCTTTTCGATACACAGGGTAATGACGTTGCCCAGGTGTTCCTGCGGCACAAGGATATTGGCCCGCACGATCGGTTCGCGCATGTCTTCGATGGAAGACAGGTCTGGAAGCTTGGACGGGTTGTCGACGTAAATCGTTTCACCGTTTTTGAGCAGCAGCTCGAAAATAACCGTCGGCGCCGTGGTGATCAGGTCCAGGTCGTATTCGCGCTCAAGGCGCTCCTGGATGATTTCCATGTGCAGCATGCCGAGGAAGCCGCAGCGGAAGCCGAAGCCCAGGGCGTCGGAGCTTTCCGGGGTGTACTGCAACGACGAGTCGTTGAGGGTCAGCTTTTGCAGGGCTTCGCGGAAGTCTTCGAAGTCGTCGGAGCTGACCGGGAACAGGCCGGCGTAGACCTGCGGCTGGATGCGTTTGAAGCCCGGCAGCACGTCGACGTCAGGGGTGGAGCTCAAGGTCAGGGTGTCACCCACCGGCGCACCGTGGATGTCCTTGATACCGGCGATGATGAAGCCTACTTCACCGGCTTTCAGATCAGTGGTCGCGGTGTGCTTGGGGTTGAATACACCGACGCTGTCCACCAGGTGGATCTTGCCGGTGGACTTGACCAGGATCTTGTCGCCCTTCTTCACACGGCCGTGGCGCACGCGTACCAGGGAGACAACCCCCAGGTAGTTGTCGAACCAGGAGTCGATGATCAACGCCTGCAGCGGATCTTCGTAGTTGCCGGTGGGGGCTGGAATGGTCTTGACCAGGCGCTCGAGCACTTCGTCGACGCCCAGGCCGGTCTTGGCGCTGCACTCGACGGCGTCGGTGGCGTCAATGCCGATGATTTTTTCGATTTCTTCTTTTACGCGGTCCGGATCGGCCTGCGGCAGGTCGATCTTGTTCAGCACCGGCATGACTTCCAGGCCTTGCTCGATGGCGGTGTAGCAGTTGGCCACGGACTGGGCTTCAACGCCCTGGCCCGCGTCCACCACCAGCAACGCACCTTCGCAGGCCGCCAGGGAGCGGCTGACTTCATAGGTGAAGTCCACGTGGCCGGGGGTGTCAATGAAGTTCAACTGGTACTTGATACCGTCTTTGGCGGTGTAGTACAGGGTAACGCTGTGGGCCTTGATGGTGATCCCGCGCTCGCGTTCGAGGTCCATGGAGTCCAGCACCTGGGCTTCCATTTCACGCTCGGCAAGGCCGCCGCACATCTGGATGAATCGATCGGCCAGCGTCGACTTACCATGGTCAATGTGGGCGATGATGGAGAAATTGCGGATATGACTCAAATCACTCACGGATCAACACTCAAAAAGGCTGCAGGCAGATTGCCCGCTGAAAAATAGCCGGGAATTGTACCTGATGCTCAGGCCGGGCGTCATCTTTGCTGACCAGAACAAAAATGCCCCGCTCATCCGAGCGGGGCATTTTTTATCCAACGGCGCGGTATCAGCCGGCCCGGCGCAGCAGCCAGAACCCGGCCAGGGCGCAGATGGCCGTCGGCACCAGCACTGCAAACAGTGGCGAGAACCCGAACACCAGGCTCGACGGGCCGAGCAGGTCCTGGGCGATGCGGAAGGTGAAACCGACCAGCACGCCCGTGAATACCCGCTGACCGAGGGTCACGGAGCGCAACGGACCGAAGATGAACGAGATCGCCATCAACACCAGTGCGGCGGTCACCACCGGCTGCAACACCTTGACCCAAAATGCCAGCCAGTAACGACCGTTATTCAAGCCTTGATCCTTCAGGTAGTGGATATAGCCCCACAACCCGGAGATCGGCAGGCTTTCGGGGATCATCACCACCGTATTGAGCAGTTCCGGCTTGAGGGCGATATCCCACTCTTCACTCGGAACATTGATCACTTCGGTGCTGGCCTTGGTGCCTTGGCCGACATTGCGGAAGTAAGTCGTGGTGACGTCGGTCAGTTGCCACTTTTCGTCGCCGTACTGCGCGCGTTTGGCGAAACTGGACGACAGCATGTGACGTTCCTTGTCGAACGTGTAGCGCGTCACACCGATCAACAGCCCGCCCGGTTGCACGGCGTTGATGTGGATGAACTCATCACCCTGGCGGTGCCACAGGCCATGCTTGGCGCTTTGTGCATCGCCCGAGCCCTGGGCCAGGGCGCGATTGGCCTGGGCGGTGGTTTCGGCCGGCGGCGCGACGTACTCACCGATCAGCACGCTGCACAGCATCAGCAGCAACATTGGCTTCATGACCGCCCAGACGATACGCCCCACGGACACCCCGGCGGCGCGCATGATGGTCAGTTCGCTGTTGCTGGCCAGGCTGCCCAGGCCGATCAGGCAACCGATCAGCGCGGCCATCGGCATCATGTCGTAGAGACGACGCGGCGCGGTCAGTGCCACGTAGCCGAGCACGTCCCATACGGTATAGGTGTCGCTGACGTTGCCGACTTCATCGATGAAGGCGAACAACGAGGCCAGGCCCAGGATAATGCCCAGTACCGCCAGGATGGCGATCAGGACGCTGCTACCAATGTAGCGATCGAGCTTAGCCACGAGCCAACTCCTTCTGGCCACGACGGCTCATCATTTTCAAACGAATAGGCTCCCAATACAGCAGCCCCAGGCCGATCACCAGGAACATGCCGTGCACCCACCACAGGCCCAGGACCGGCGACAGCTTGCCTTTCTCCAGGGAGCCACGGGCGGAAATCAGGATGGTGAGGTAAGCCATGTACAGCAGGATCGCCGGCAACAGCTTGAGGAAACGGCCCTGGCGCGGGTTGACGCGCGACAGCGGCACGGCCATCAGGGTCACGATAAACACCAGCAGCGGCAGGGAAATCCGCCATTGCAGCTCGGCGATGGAACGCAGTTCCTTGCTGCCGAGCAGGTCCGCCGTGGGGATGGCGTCGCGGTCGGTGACTTCGTCGCTGATATCCGGGCGGGCCAGCATCACGCCATAGGTGTCGTACTTGATCGCGCGATAGTCGGCCATGCCTGGACTGCCATCGTAGCGATAGCCATTTTCCAGGATCAGGTAGCGGCTGCCGTCAGGACGCACTTCCTGGCGGCCCGAATCGGCCACCAGCACGGAAATGCCCCGGTCTTTCTTGTCCTGGCCAAACCGTTTCTCGGAGATGAACACACCGCCCAGGTTGGCGCGGTCGTCGGTCAGGGTTTCCGTGTAGGTCACCCGCGAGCCGTCATTGAGTGCCTGGAAACGGCCCGGCTCGAGGGTATCGAACTCGGTCATCGCATCCTGTTTGTTCAGCACCAGCTGGAACTGCATGGCGCCCTGGGGAGCCAGGCTCAGGCTCAGCCAGGCCACGATCAGCGCAACACCGGCCGCCGGAATCATGGTCATGCCCAGCAGGCGCTGCTGGCTCATGCCGGTGGCCGAGAGCACGGTCATTTCACTTTCAAGGTACAAGCGGCCGTAGGCCAGCAGGATGCCGAGGAACAGGCCCAGCGGCAGGATCAGTTGCAAGAATCCCGGCAGGCGAAAGCCCATGATCAGGAACAGCGAGCCTGGGTCCAGGGCGCCGGAGGCAGCCTGGGCCAGGTATTTGACGAAACGACCACTCATGATGATGACCAGCAGGACCGCACTCACGGCACTCAGGGTCAACAGGACTTCGCGGGACAGATAACGGAAGACGATCAAACCAGACACTCCAGGGTTGTCAGGCTAAGGCGGCCAAACAAGCAAGCATACCGAGTCAGCCCGTTTGCACCGGGCCGGCTAAAAAGATGGCGCATTATCCTGTGATTGACCGCGCCTGTCACTGCGCAACCTCATGCGCAGGCACAAAGGGTTGTCAGGCTCCGTCGGCGAGGTTCAAACTGCGGCCTTTGTCGCTGGTGGTTTACACAGCCGCCACGCTTTAAAGCCTGCGTACAGACGCCAGGCTCTCAGACCTTATATAAGGGACCCGAAAATGGAATTGGTTGTAAAAAGCGTTAGCCCCGAAACGTTGAAAACCGCCACCCTCGTGGTCGCCATCGGCGAAGGCCGCAAGCTCGGCGTAGCCGCCAGGCAGCTCGACGAACTCAGCGGCGGCGCGATCAGCGCGGTCCTCAAGCGCGGCGACCTGGCCGGCAAAGTCGGCCAGAGCCTGCTGCTGCAAAGCCTGCCCAACCTGAAAGCCGACCGCGTATTGCTGGTGGGCGTGGGCAAGGACGCTGAACTGGGCGACCGTCCGTTCCGCAAGATCATCAGCGGCATCCTCAACACCCTGAAGGGCCTGGGCGGCAGCGATGCCGCACTGGCACTCGATGAAATCGTGGTCAAGGGCCGTGACAGCTACGGCAAGACCCGCCTGCTGGCCGAAACCCTGGTGGACGGCGGCTACATTTTCGATCAGTTCAAGAGCCAGAAAGCCGAACCCCGCGCCCTGAAGAAAATCACCCTGCTGACCATCAAGGCCGCCCAGGCTGAAGTCGAGCGCGCCGTGACCCACGCCCAGGCCATCGCCAATGGCATGTCGTTCACCCGCGACCTGGGCAACCTGCCGCCGAACATCTGCCACCCGACCTACCTGGGCGAACAGGCCAAGGCGTTGGGTAAAGAGTTCAAGGGCCTGAAAGTCGAAGTCCTGGACGAGAAGAAGATCAAGGAACTGGGCATGGGCTCGTTCTATGCCGTGGGCCAGGGCAGCGACCAGCCGCCACGCCTGATCGTGATGCAATACAACGGCGGCAAGAAGTCCGAGAAGCCTTACGCCCTGGTCGGCAAAGGCATCACCTTCGACACCGGCGGCATCAGCCTCAAGCCGGGCCTGGGCATGGACGAGATGAAGTACGACATGGGCGGCGCCGCCAGCGTATTCGGCACCCTGCGCGCCGTGCTGGAACTGAAGCTGCCGATCAACCTGGTGTGCATCCTGGCCTGCGCCGAGAACATGCCCAGCGGCGGCGCGGCCCGTCCGGGCGACATCGTCACCACCCTCAGCGGCCAGACCGTGGAAATCCTCAACACCGACGCCGAAGGCCGCCTGGTGCTGTGCGATGCCCTGACCTACGCCGAGCGCTTCAAGCCACAGGCCGTGATCGACATCGCCACCCTGACCGGCGCCTGCATCGTGGCACTGGGCTCCCACACCTCGGGCCTGCTGGGCAATAACGATGAGCTGATCGAACAACTGCTCAGCGCCGGCAAGGCCGCCGACGACCGCGCCTGGCAACTGCCGCTGTTCGATGAGTACCAGGAGCAGCTGGACAGCCCGTTCGCCGACATCGCCAACATCGGCGGCCCGAAAGCCGGCACCATCACGGCTGCGTGCTTCCTGTCGCGCTTCGCCAAGAACTTCAACTGGGCGCACCTGGACATCGCCGGCACGGCCTGGACCAGCGGCGGGAAGGACAAGGGCGCCACCGGCCGTCCGGTGCCATTGCTGACCCAATACCTGCTGGACCGCGCCAAAGCCTGACACTGAAGATGCCGGGGCGGTGATCTCGCCGCCCCGGCCTCAGGAACCGCAATGACCCAAGTCGACTTCTATATATTGCCCAGCGCCGATCCGCTCGCGCGCCTGGACTTCGCCTGCAAGCTCACCGAGAAAGCCTGGCGCATGGGCCACCGCATCTACCTGCATTGCAGCGATGCCGCCCAACGCGACGAGCTCGACGCCCGCCTGTGGCGCTTCAAGGGCGAAAGCTTCGTGCCCCATGGCCCCGCAGAATCAGAACCCGAAGGCCAGGTTGCCCTGGGTTTGGGAGACAGTTGCGGCAATCACCAGGACCTGCTGGTCAACCTGGACCTGAAAGTACCGCCTTTTGCCAAGGCCTTCGCCCGTGTGGCGGAAGTGGTGGTGGAAGATCCGGCTATTCGTCAGGCCGCGCGGGAGAGTTTCCGTTTCTACCGCGAACAGGGCTATCCTTTGCAAGATCACCGGCTACAACGACTTTGAGTACATGATGGACACTCCCAACCCGACAAAAAAAGATGACCACCTGCTGGACGACCTCGAGTCGATTCGTCAGTTGCTGGGTGATGATGACTTGCAACCGCCACTATTGACCGAACAGGCCGATGGCGAGGTTCAGATTCCGCTGTTGTTCGACATGGTCGGCGGCAAGCAGGTCGCTCCGGAACCGGTTGTCGAAGCCCCCGTTGTGGTGGACGCTGCCCCTGCTGCGGCTGAAAAGGGTCCCGACGCCCTGCTGCTGCACCTGGACAACGAACTGCGTGCCGCTGCGCAATTGATCATGCAAGATGTGATCGACGACTTTGCCCCCCATATCGAAACCGAGATCAAGCGCCGGATGGATGCACGGATGGAGCGGCTGCTCAGCCAGTACCAGTCTTGAACCGTCCATAGATCCCCTGTGGGAGGTGGCAAACTCCTCCCACATTTGATTGCCTGCACCTTAAGCCCGCCTTCGCCTCGCCCTGCGCCCTATCCCCCGTTATACTTGCCGGCTTTCCTGAATATATGCCAACTAGGGTCCCGCCGCGCATGGATAAGACCTACCAGCCGCACGCTATTGAAACTTCCTGGTACAACACCTGGGAGTCCGAGAACTATTTCGCTCCGCAAGGCGCGGGCGAGTCCTACACCATCATGATTCCGCCACCGAACGTCACTGGCAGCCTGCACATGGGCCATGGCTTCAACAATGCGATCATGGATGCGTTGATCCGTTTCCGCCGCATGCAGGGCCGCAACACCCTGTGGCAACCGGGTACCGACCACGCCGGTATCGCCACCCAGATGCTGGTGGAGCGCCAACTCGAAGCCACCGGCCAGAACCGTCACGACCTGGGCCGCGAGAAATTCCTGGAAAAAATCTGGGAATGGAAAGACCAGTCCGGCGGCAACATCAGCCGTCAGATCCGTCGCCTCGGTTCGTCCGTCGATTGGAGTCGCGAGCGCTTCACCATGGATGACGGCCTGTCGGAATCGGTGAAAGAAGCCTTCGTGCGCCTGCATGAAGACGGCCTGATCTACCGCGGCAAGCGCCTGGTCAACTGGGACACCAAGTTGCACACGGCAATTTCCGACCTTGAAGTGGAGAACCACGACGAGAAAGGTTTCCTGTGGAACCTCAAGTACCCACTGGCGGACGGTGCCAGGACCGCTGAGGGCAACGACTACCTGATCGTCGCCACCACCCGTCCGGAAACCATGCTTGGCGACGCCGCCGTCGCGGTCAACCCGAACGACGAGCGCTACCAGGCACTGATCGGCAAGTTCGTCGAGTTGCCGCTGGTAGGCCGCCGCATCCCGATCATCGCCGACGATTACTGCGACCCTGAATTCGGCACCGGCTGTGTGAAAATCACCCCGGCCCACGATTTCAACGACTACGAAGTCGGCAAGCGCCACAACCTGCCGCTGTTGAATATCTTCGACAAGAATGCCGCCGTGCTGCCGGCCTGCCAGGTGTTCAACCTGGACGGTACGCTGAACGAGAGCATCGACGGCAAGATCCCGGCCGAATACGCCGGCCTTGACCGTTTCGAAGCGCGCAAGCAGATCGTTGCTGCCTTCGACGCTGCCGGCCTGCTGGTCAGCGTCGACGACCACGGCCTGAAAGTGCCGAAGGGCGACCGCTCCGGCACCGTGATCGAGCCGTGGCTGACCGACCAATGGTACGTGTCCACCAAGCCCCTGGCCGAGCCGGCGATTGCTGCCGTGGAAGACGGGCGTATCCAGTTCGTGCCCAAGCAGTACGAAAACATGTACTTCTCGTGGATGCGCGATATCCAGGATTGGTGCATCAGCCGCCAGCTGTGGTGGGGCCATCGCATTCCGGCCTGGTACGACGAGTCGGGCAAGGTCTACGTGGGCCGCGACGAAGCCGAAGTACGCGCCAAGCACAACCTCGGTCCGGATGTGGCACTGCAACAGGACAACGACGTACTGGACACATGGTTCAGCTCGGGCCTGTGGACCTTCTCCACCCTGGGCTGGCCGCAGCAGACCGAATTCCTGAAGAAATTCCACTCCACCGACGTGCTGGTCACCGGCTTCGACATCATTTTCTTCTGGGTTGCCCGGATGATCATGCTCACCATGCACTTGGTGAAGAACGAGGACGGCACCCCGCAGGTACCGTTCAAGACCGTGTACGTGCACGGCCTGGTGCGGGATGGCCAGGGCCAGAAGATGTCCAAGTCCAAGGGCAACGTCCTCGACCCGCTGGACATCATCGACGGCATCGACCTGGAAACCCTGGTACAGAAACGCACCTCGGGCCTGATGCAGCCGAAACTGGCGAAGAAGATCGAGAAGCAGACCCGCGACGAATTCGCCGACGGCATTGCCAGCTACGGCACCGATGCGCTGCGCTTCACCTTCTGCTCGCTGGCGTCCACCGGTCGCGACATCAAGTTCGACATGGGCCGCGTCGAAGGCTATCGCAACTTCTGCAACAAGATCTGGAACGCCGCGCGCTACGTGCTGGACAAGGGCGAAGACTGCGGCCAGAACGGCGAGGCCATCGAGCTGTCCCTGGCGGATCGCTGGATCATCTCGCAATTGCAGCGCACCGAAGCCGAAGTGACCCGTCAACTCGACCAGTTCCGTTTCGACCTGGCCGCACAGGCCTTGTACGAGTTCATCTGGAACCAGTATTGCGACTGGTACCTGGAACTGTCCAAGCCCGTATTGTGGGACGAAAACGCGCCGATCGAACGTCAGCGCGGCACCCGTCACACCCTGGTACGCGTGCTCGAAGTCGCCTTGCGCCTGGCGCATCCGTTCATGCCGTTCATCACCGAAGAAATCTGGCAGCGCCTCGCGCCGCTGGCCGGCAAAGACGGCAAGACCATCATGCTGCAACCTTGGCCGGTGGCCAACGAAGCACGTATCGATGAGGCGGCCGAAAGCGACATCGAATGGCTCAAGACCCTGATGCTCGGCACGCGCAACATCCGCGCCGAAATGAACATCGGCCCGGGCAAGCCCCTGGCGGTATTCGTGAAGAACGCCAGCGCCGAAGACCAGCGTCGTCTCACCGAGAACGATGCGCTGCTCAAGAAGCTGGCGAAGCTGGAATCGATCACCGTATTGGCGGATGGCGCCGAAGCGCCACTGTCAGCGACCGCGCTGGTCGGCGAGATGGAAGTGCTGGTGCCGATGGCCGGCCTGATCGACAAGGGCGCGGAACTGGCCCGTCTCGACAAGGAAATCCTGCGCCTGCAAGGCGAAGTGGCGCGGGTGGGCGGCAAGCTGTCCAACGCGGCATTCGTCGACAAGGCACCGGCTGAAGTGATCGATAAGGAACGCGCCAAGCTGGCCGAGGCCGAACAGGCTTTGGGCAAGCTGGCGGAGCAACATGCGCGGATTTCCAGCCTGTAAGGGGCAATCCGTGTGAAAAAAGAGACCTTCGGGTCTCTTTTTTTGCCTGGTGTTTCCCAATCCCTTGCTGGCAATACAGTCAATGTGGGAGGGGGCTTGCCCCCGATGGCGATCTGTCAGCCAGGCTAGTCTTGACTGATCCACCGCTATCGGGAGCAAGCCTCCTCCCACATTTGACCGAGTTATCCTCGGGAATGTGTGACAATGGCCGCCACTTTGAGCCAACACCAGAATCATCATGACCGCCCCCACTACGCCCAAACCTCCACGCAAGAAGCCTAAGACCGCAGCCACGGCCAAACCCGTCGCGCCGCGCAAAGAGGCTACCCTGCACCCACGCAACCGCCACACAGGTCGTTACGACTTCCAGGCGTTGATCAAGACCACGCCGGAACTGGCGCAATACGTGATCATCAACCCCTATGGCAAAGAGAGCATCGACTTCGCCAGCCCGGACGCGGTGCGGGTGTTCAACCGGGCGTTGCTCAAGGCCTTCTATGGCATCCAGCATTGGGACATCCCGGCCGATTACCTGTGCCCGCCGGTACCGGGACGTGCCGACTACGTGCACTTTCTCGCCGACCTGCTGGCCAGTGTCAACGAAGGCAAGATCCCGCGCGGTTCAATCGTCAAGGTGCTGGACATCGGCATGGGCGCCAACTGCGTCTACCCACTGATTGGCTATATGGAGTACCGCTGGAACTTCCTCGGCTCGGAGGTCGACCCCATCGCCGTGGCCGCCGCCAAGGCCATCGTGCAGTCCAACGACCTGAGCAAGGTCATCCAGTTGCGCCAGCAGGAAAACCCCAAGCACATCCTGCTGGGCCTGCTGGAGCCGGGTGAGCGTTTTGACCTGACCATGTGCAACCCACCGTTCCATGCGTCCATGGACGAAGCCACCAAGGGCAGCGAGCGCAAGTGGCGCGCCCTGGGCCGGGCCGATCCCAAGCGCAAATTGCCGGTGCTCAACTTCGGCGGCCAATCGGCCGAGTTGTGGTGTGAAGGCGGTGAAGCGCGCTTCGTGACGCAGTTGATCGCCGAGAGTGCGCACTTTGCCCACAAGGTGTTGTGGTTCAGCACCCTGGTGTCAAAAGCGTCAAACTTGCCCGCGATCGAGACCGCCCTGAAAAAAGCCGGCGTGCTGGAAAGCCAGGTGGTGGAAATGTCCCAGGGCCAGAAGCAGAGCCGTTTCGTGGCCTGGACCTTCCAGACCAAGAACGAACAGCAGATCTGGCGCCAGCGCTGGGTGCGATAGAGACAAATCCCAGGCAACAAAAAACCGTGCCCGGATCGCTCCGGAGCACGGTTTTTTTTTGCTGCGTCTTACTTGTTAACAGCGTCGGTCAGGCCTTTGGCCACAACCAGCTTGATAACTTTCTTGGCAGCGATTTCGATGGCAGCGCCAGTCGAAGGGTTACGGCCAGTACGGGCAGGACGCTCGGTCACTTTCAGTTTGCCAACGCCTGGCAGAGTGATTTCGCCGCCGTTTTCCAGCTGGTCAGCAACAACTTGGCTCAGTTGGTCCAGCAGAGCGCGCACGGTGGTTTTCGGTGCGTCTACTGCTTCAGCCAGGTCAGCGATCAGTTGGTCTTTAGTAATAGCCATTGTGGTGTTCCTTCCCTATCAAATTCATATGGATTGCAGAGTGCAGTGTCAGCCGTCGAGCCCGACCGTCATGGCCTGGCACCCCCGGCTATAACCACGGAGATCGGGGTTATAGATGCTTGAAACGGGGATTGGTTCGACCTGACAGATGCTGAATGCACGCTTATCGCCGAGACTTGGCGTAAGACGGGGCAAAACTAGCACAGAGACGGGGAAATATCCGCTTCTACCTACCCATTTGGTCAGCTTTATCGCTCTAAACCGTGAAAAAAAGGCATATGCCTCGTCCGAGAGCATCCAAAATGCCCTTCGACGCGTGTCTTGACCAATGGGTGCGGTACACTGGGCGACTTTTCGGGGAGGCCGACCGCTCCCCTTCAACCAGCCGAGAAGCCCATGCCGATCCGTCATTGCATCGTCCACCTGATCGACAAAAAACCCGACGGCACACCTGCAGTTCTCCACGCCCGCGACTCCGAGCTCGCCGAGTCGGCCGCCATCGAGAACATGCTTGCCGACCTCAACGAGAGCTACAACGCCAAACAAGGCAAGGCCTGGGGTTTCTTCCATGCCGAATCCGGCGCGCACCCGTTCAGCGGCTGGTTGAAGGAATATTTCGAGGGTGGCCAGGATTTCACCACGTTCAGCCGCACCGCCGTCGAACATCTGCAAAAACTGATGGAAGAGTCCAACCTCTCCACCGGCGGCCACGTGCTGTTTGCCCACTACCAGCAAGGCATGACCGACTACCTGGCCATCGCCCTGCTGCACCACAGCGAAGGCGTGGCGGTGACCGACGAGCTGGACGTGACCCCGTCGCGCCACCTGGACCTGGGCCAACTGCACCTGGCAGCGCGTATCAACGTGTCCGAGTGGCAGAACAACAAGCAGTCCAAGCAGTACATCTCGTTTATCAAAGGCAAGAACGGCAAGAAGGTCTCGGAATACTTCCGCGACTTCATCGGCTGCCAGGAAGGCGTCGACGGCCCGGGCGAGACGCGCACCCTGCTCAAGGCCTTCAGCGACTTCGTCGAAAGCGAAGACCTGCCGGACGAATCCGCCCGCGAAAAAACCAAGACCCTGGTCGATTACGCCAGCAGCCAGGCCAAGCTCGGCGAGCCCATGGGCCTTGAAGAGCTGTCGGGCTTGATCGATGAAGATCGGCCCAAGGCGTTCTACGACCATATCCGCAACAAGGACTACGGCCTGTCGCCGGAAATCCCGGCGGATAAACGCACCCTCAACCAGTTCCGCCGCTTCACCGGGCGCGCCGAGGGCTTGTCCATCAGTTTTGAAGCACACTTGCTGGGCGACAAGATCGAGTACGACGAAGCCGCCGGCACCCTGATCATCAAGGGCCTGCCGACCCAACTGACCGACCAGCTCAAGCGCCGTAACTGATGCTCGGCGGGGTCCTCAAGAAAGTCCTGCTGGTGTTGCTGGTGGTGGTGGTTATCCAGAACTGGGGCAAGGTCGAGCGGCTGCTCAACCCTTCCCAGGTGGTGCCGGAGCAGACGCGGGCCTCGGCGCGGGTGGTGCTGTATGCCACCGAGTGGTGCGGCTACTGCAAGCAGATCCGCCGCTTCCTCGACCAGAAGGGCATTCCGTACCAGGCCGTCGATATCGAGAAGGACGCCCAGGCGCGCAAGGCGTATGAAGCACTGGGCGGTGGCGGGATTCCGTTTGTGGACGTCAACGGGACGCTGATTCGCGACTACAACCCTGACGCGATCATGGCCGCGCTGAAGTAATCAGCGGACCACGATCACCCGCCCCAACAGGCTGTGCTGCTCGAACCCCAGCACCGCTTGCAAGGCGTTGAGTACCGCCTGCGGGTCCTTGCTCGGGAAGCTGCCGCTGACGCGCCTGGCACCCATCTCTTCGCTGAGCAGCAGGATGCGGCCAGGGTAGTAACGCCCCAGGTCCTTGACCACATCGGCCAGCGGTGCCTTGTAGTAGTTGAGCCAGCCATCCCGCCAGGCCAGGCGGGATTCGCTGTCGACCGCGTGCAAGGGATCGGCGCTGCCATCGGCGTAGGCCACTTGCTGGCCCGCCGTCAGAATTTGCTGTGGGCCCTGTTTCGACGCGGTCACGCCGACCCGCCCCGACAACACCGTCACCTCGGCCCCTGCCGGTTGCAGGCGCACTTCGAACTGCGTCCCCAGCACCCGCGCTTCGCCGCCGCCCGCCTCGACCACAAAGGACTCGCCGGTGTGGGTGACGCTGAAAAAACCTGCACCGCGACGTAATTGGATATGCCGCTCACCGTGGCTGAAGTCCACGGCAATGGCGCTGTCCGCATCCAGCGTGACCTGGGATTGATCAGCCAGGGTGACGGTCTTCACTTCTCCCGGTGCGCTCACGTAATCGGCGCCGAAATCATCGATCCACCGCGAAGGCTGCCAACCGGCGCCCATGGACACCATCAACACCAGGCACGCCGCCATGGCCAGTGCGCCGGACCAGCGCACCACCCGCGAGCGCCCAGGGGTGTTCATCGCATTAAGGTAGCCCTGCAATGCCAGCGCATCCTCATCCGCCAGTTGCCGTGCCGGCACTTCGCTCAACTCCCAAAGCACCTGGGCCTGGGCATAGGCTTCGACGTGCGCAGGATCGGCCCGTAGCCAGCGGCTGAACGTGGCCTGGTCGCCACTGCTGGGCTGGTCGTGCAACAGGCTCAGCCAGGCCAGTGCGGCTTGTTCCTGGTCTGGCGTGGGGGTCGGATTCACGGTGCTTTCCCTGGCGTGCGCGATGGCGATGGTTCGCGAAGGCTGGCTTTGCAGGCTTCGAGGGCACGCATCATATGTTTTTCCACGGCGCTTTGGGACAGGCCCATGGCCTTGGCGATTTGCGCGTACTTGCGCCCGTGAATGCGGTTGAGCAGGAAGATCTGCCGGGTGCGCTCCGGCAGGCTGCGCAGGGCGGCTTCGACATGCCGCAGGTCGTTGCCCGCCTCGAGCGCCGCCTGGGGCTCTGAGCCCTGGTTATCCTGCTGCTCCGGCAGCCAGCCTTCACTGCTGCGCACCCGCGCGCCTTCGCTGCGCAGGTGGTCGATGGCGATATTGCCGGCGCAGCGCAACAGGTAGGTGCTGAGTTCTTCGACCTGCACCAATGGCCGACGCCAAAACCGCAGGAACAGGTCCTGCACCAGGTCGGCCGCCGTGGCGCGGCACCCGACACGTCGGCTCACCAACGCTTCCATCTGCGAACGCTGGGACAGGAACACCTGCAGGAAATGCGCACGCCCACCCGCCGCGTCAGCCTGCGGGCTGTCCTGGGAATCGGGTGGGGTGCTGATCATCATGGCGGCGGCTCAGAACGTTGCGAAGGCGGCAACAGGGCTGGCCAGCAGGCCGACGCCTGCCAGGAGCAAGGCCAGCCTTGGCCGATACGGCAACAACAGCACCAGCAACAGGGCGCTGAGCATCAACACCGCGCACCACTCCACCAGGCCCAGGCCCCAACCGGCGACAGCCACGGCGGGCCAGATCGACACGGTCAGCAGCAGCCAACCGATGACGCGCAAAGCAATACGCCGCCGAGGCGATGGCTTGCTGTGCAGCAGTTCGCCGTGGTGACGGTCGGTGGACAGGCACAAGACGGTAAACCCGGCATAACACATCAGCAGCGCGAGGAGCATTCAGTTCGCCTCCTGCTTGAGCTGCAGCGGCCGCGCCCGTTCGGTCTTGGGCTGCGGGGCCTTGCGGTGCTGCATCTTCCAGGCTGCCCAGGCGAGGAACACGCCGCTGGCCAGGCAGGTCAGGTCGAAGCCGGCCATGGCCCAGTCGCCCGTCGCCAGTGAAGCGCCCAAGTGCTGCGATGTGGTCAGGGCATTGAGCAACGGGATTGCAGCAAACAGCAGTGCTGCGAAGCTCAATTGCTCAACCCAACCCTGGCGGCCCCGGCGCAGGATCCCGTGCAACAGGCTCAGGCCCCAGGCGATAAAGAAGGCCTGCACTTCCCAATCGGAGCGCTCGGCAAAGCCCACCGGCAATAAACGGTTGGCCCAGAAGAAGGCTGCAATGGCGATCAACAGCCCGGACATGCTGGCGATGTTCAGCACTTCCACCAACCGCAGTTCAAACGGCATCACGCCGCTTTTTGCATGTTTGAGTTGCCGCTTGCCGAGCCAGATCACCAGCCCCGTGCCGATCATCGCCGTGCCCGCCAGGCCGCAGATAAAGTACAACCAGCGCAGCACCGGACCGGCGAAATGGCCCATGTGCAGGCCATAGAAGCTGCCGCCGATCGCCGCCGGCAGCGATTGTTCAGCGCTGACCCGCAACAACTCGCCGGTGTTGCCGTTGAACGACACGGTACTGCCGAAGTCATGCACCACGCGGTCGGAGCTGGCACGGAACAGGTTCACCGAAGCGTTTACATCACTCGGGTTGTTCACCGCCAACCGCCCGACATGCCCACCAGCCCACTGCGCCCTCGCCTGCTCGTACATCGGCAGCAATGACAGCAATTGGCCGGGCTGGCCCAGCGCCGGCGCGTTGTTGGTGGCGGGGAACACGTCATTGAAGAAGGCCCGGGTGTCGTTGCCATAGGAGGCCACGATCGGCGCCGGCATCACCATGCTCATGAAAATCACCAGGCTGCTGTAGGTGATCATCAGGTGGAACGGCAGCACCAGCACACCCACCGCGTTATGCCCGTCGAGCCAGGAACGCTGGCCTTTGCGGGGGCGGAAGGTGAAGAAGTCCTTGAAGATTTTCTTGTGGGTGATGATGCCCGTGATCAACGCCACGAACATCACCATCGCTGCAATGGTCGACAGCCAGCGGCCCCACGGGTAAGGCATTTGCAGCTGGAAGTGGAAGCGGTAGAAGAAATCCCCGCCCATGCTTTCCCGGGCCTCTACGGCTTGACCGCTCACGGGGTCGAGGGTTTTCTGAATGAAATTGCCGCGTTTGCCGGGGTCGACCTTGTCTTGCCACATCACCGACAGGCCAGGGTCGCGGCTATCCGGCAAAGTGATGAACCAGCGTGCGGCCGTGGGTGCGACCTTCTGCAGGTAGTCCTGGGCGACACTCAGGCTGCGCGCGTCATCCAGGGGATGGGCCTGTACTTCGGGTTGCATCCAGTGGGTGATCTCATCCTTGAAATAGGCCAGGGTGCCCGTCAGGAAAATCGCAAACAGCAGCCAGCCAAAGATCAGCCCGGCCCAGGTGTGCAACCAGGCCATGGCCTGGCGAAAGCCCTCTTTCATGTGCGTGCCATCCACAAGCCCACGCCCGCCAGGGTGGCAAACGCCGCACTCGGCAGCATCACGCCGCACCACGCGCGCCATGCCGTACGGCAGGCGAAGCACCACAGCACTGCCAACAGGTAGAACACGAACGAACTCATCATCCCGGTAATCACCGCATCGGCGCGGGACGTTGGCATCCACAGCGCCAGGCAGATGCTGGCCAGGGACGCCATCAGGTAACCGCCGACGACAGCAGCCAGCACGCGCGACGTAACGGCGAGACGATAGGAAGCAGGCAGTGAGGTTTTGCTTTTCATGCGGGAGGCGCCAGGTTCATCAGCGCGCAATATTAATGATAAATATTCTCATAAGCAAAACAGAACGGATGAAACACCTGCCTTCGCACATTGCCGAACGGTTGGCGGCCCCCTACAATGCGAACAATTCTTGTTCTCTAAAGCATGCCGAGATTTTGCCGGCATGCACAAAAGGGAGATCGCGTTGCAGCCGTCCAACACTGTCGAAGTGCTCTATAACGACCATCACCACTGGCTCACCGGCTGGTTGCGACGCAAGCTCGGCTGCCCGGAAAGTGCGGCAGACCTGGCGCAGGACACCTTCATCCGAATCCTGACCGCACGGGAGGCGCCGACGCTGGTCGAGCCCCGCGCGTTCCTCACCACGGTCGCCAAGCGCGTGTTGTTCAACTTCTACCGCCGCCAGGACCTGGAACGCGCCTACCTCGACGCCTTGGCGCAGATGCCTGAACAGGTAGCGCCATCCGAAGAAGAGCGTGCGATCATCCTGCAAACCCTGCTGGAGCTGGACCAGTTGCTCGACGGCTTACCCACGCTGGTCAAGCGCGCGTTCCTGCTGGCCCAACTCGACGGCCTGACGTATGCGCAGATCGGTGCCGAACTGGGCATCTCCATCGCCACCGTCAAACGCCACCTGAATAAAGCCGCCATGCGCTGCTATTTCGCCCTATGAATGTCTCGACCCAGGTTGCCGAACAGGCCGTGCACTGGCTGATGGAAATGCAGCAAGGCGCGCTCAACCCACGCCAGCAGGCGGCCTGGCAACACTGGCTGAATGCCCATAGCGAACATCAGCGCGCCTGGGACCATATCCAGCGCGTCAACCAGCGCCTGCGCGGCATGCCCTCGCCCCTGGCCCATGCGGCCTTGAACGCACCTAAGTCCAGCAGCCGGCGCCAGGCGCTGAAGTTGTTGCTGATCCTCGGCGCTGGTTCGGCCGCGGCCTGGAGCCTGCGCCAGCAGCATATCCTGCCGCCGCTGAGCGCCGACTACCGCAGCCCCGTCGGCCAACGGCGCAAGGTGCAACTGGCCGACGGCAGCCAGTTGCAACTCAATACCGGCAGCGCCGTGGATGTGCACTTTGACGGTCGGCAACGGCTGATCCGCCTGCTCGAAGGCGAGATCCTGCTCACCGCCAATGCCGGCAGCACGCCGCTGCTGGTGTTGACCGGCCAGGGCCTGCTCAGCAGCCAGGCGGCGCGCCTGAATGTGCGCCAGTTCAACGACCACACCCAACTGGCGGTGTTCGACGGCCGCGTCGAGGTGATGCCCAATACCTACAGCGGCCTGCCCCTGACGGTCGACGCGGTACGCCAGGTCAATTTCACCCGCAAGGGCTGGGACACCCCGCGAGCTACCGATGCCAACAGCGGCGCCTGGGCCGACGGCATGCTGGTGGCCGCGCATATGCGCCTGGAGGACTTTCTCGCCGAACTGGGCCGCTACCGCCGTGGCCAGCTCCATTGCGATGCGCAGGTCGCCAACCTGCTGCTGTCCGGCAGCTACCCGCTGGACGACAGCGAACGCATCCTCGACCTGCTGGAGGTCAGCCTGCCGGTCAAGGTGCGGCGTTTTACCCGCTATTGGGTGAGCGTCCAGGCCCGTGCGTAAATTATTTTCAGCCACCGTGAGCCGTTTTCCGCACCTCGCGTGACAGAGAAGGAAAGCCACCTTGATCCTTCCTTCTCAGGACCGCCCTTCATGCCCCAGCACCCCACCCTTCTCGCCCGCACCTTGCGCCAACTGCTGCTGGGCGCCAGCCTCAGCCTGACCGTACTGCCTTGCGTGATGGCGGCCGATGCCAAGCCATATCACATCGCGCCCAGCTCGCTGGAAGCAGCCCTGAACCAGTTTGGCCGTGAAGCCGGCGTGTTGATTTCCTTCGGTTCCGAAGTCACGGCGGGCATGCAAAGCCGTGGTTTGTCCGGCAGCTACAGCGCCGCCGAAGGCCTGCAGAAGCTGCTGGAAGGTACTGGCCTGCAAGCCCGTGCCGAAGGCGACAACGCCTACAGCCTGCAACCGGCAACGGCGCCGGCGGCTGTCGAGTTGGCGACCTCCAGCGTGGTCGGCGACTGGCTCGGCGATGCGGCGCAAACCAATGTCTTCGAACACCCCGGCGCCCGTGACGTGATCCGCCGCGAAGCGTTCGAACGCCAGGGCGCCACCCAGGCCAAGGACGTGCTCAACCGCATCCCCGGCGTCAACGCCCCGGACAATAACGGCACCGGCAGCCACGATATGGCGCTGAACTTCGGCATTCGCGGTCTCAACCCGCGCCTGGCCTCGCGCTCAACAGTGCTGATGGACGGTATCCCGGTGCCGTTCGCGCCGTACGGCCAGCCGCAGCTGTCGTTCGCACCGATCAGCATGGGCAACATGGACGCCGTGGACGTGGTGCGTGGCGGCGGCGCAGTGCGCTACGGCCCGCAGAACGTCGGCGGCGTGGTCAACTTCGTGACCCGCGCGATCCCGGATGCACCCACCGTCAAAGGTGGCTTGCAGACCGAGACCAGCCCGTCTTCCAGCCATGACGGCTTCAAGACCACCGGCAACCTGCTGGCCGGCGGCACTGCCGAGAATGGCCTGGGCGGCGCGATTTTGTATTCCGGCACCCGTGGCGGCGACTGGCGCGAAAACAGCAACACGCGCATCGACGACCTGATCCTCAAAGGCAAATACCAGCTCGACGACGCCAACAGCTTCAACGCCATGGCGCAGTACTACGAAGGCCAGGCCGATATGCCTGGGGGCTTGAACGTCGCGGACTACAAGGCCGATCCGTATCAGTCCACCCGCCCCTACGACAAATTCTGGGGCCGCCGTACGATGTTCAACGTCGGCTATCGATACGAGCAGGACCGCCGCGAATTCACCGTCAACAGCTTCTTCACCAAGACCCTGCGCAGCGGCTACCTGGACCAGGGCACGTTCCTGTCGCTGTCCCCGCGTGAGTATTGGGTGCGCGGCGTGGAAACCCGTTTCGCCCAGGGCTTTGACCTCGGCCCGACCAGCCATGAAGTGGGCGTCGGCTACCGCTACATCAACGAAGCCGGCCACGAGTTGCGCTACCGCACGCCGATTTCCGCCAACAACCAGCAAATCCCCAGCACCGACAGCCGCAACGACCGCGACACCCGTGGCGGCACCGAAGCCAATGCGTTCTTCGTCGATGACCGGATTGATATCGGCAAATGGACCATCACCCCGGGCATCCGCTACGAGATGATCGAGTCCCAGCAGAGCAACAACCTGACCAACGTCAAATACAAAGGCGACTACAACACCGCGCTGCCGGCGTTGAACGTGCTCTATCACCTGACCGACGACTGGAACCTGTACGCCAACACCGAAGGTTCATTCGGCAGCGTGCAGTACAGCCAGATGCCCAACCGTGTGACCAGCGGTGAAGTGAAACCGGAAAAAGCCCGCACCTGGGAACTGGGTACCCGCTATGACGACGGCACCTTGCGCGCAGAGATCGGCGCGTTCCTGATCAACTTCGACAACCAGTATGAAAGCAACCAGACCAACGACTCGGTGATCGCCCGCGGCGAAACGCGCCACCAGGGTATTGAAACCAGCGTCAACTACGCCCTCGATGGCTTGAGCCCGGCGCTGGCCGGTTTCGATGTGTACGCTACCTACGCCTACGTCGACGCCACCATCCGCGAAGACGGCCCGAACAAAGGCAACCGCGTGCCCTTCTCGTCCAAGCACAAGGGCACCCTCGGCGTGGGTTACACCGAAGGGCGCTGGAAACTCAATGTGGACAGCAGCTATCAGAGCAGCCAGTTCGCCGACAACGCCAACACCCAGGCAGAAAGTGCTGACGGCGCCAACGGTCGAATCCCCGGCTACATGCTGTTCAGCAGCCGCGCAGCCTATGACTTCGGCCCGCAACTGTCGGATCTGAATGTGGCGGTCGGCGTGAAGAACATCTTCAACACGCAGTACTTCACCCGCTCGTTCGACGACAACAACAAGGGCAAATACGTGGGTGAGCCGCGTACGCTGTACGTGCAGACCTCCATCGCGTTCTAACTGCCCGCCAGGCAACTGGGGGTGGCGGCGACCAGTGCGTCGATTGCACAACGGGTCTTGGCCGGCATATGCACGGCTGTCGGCCAGATCACATGGATCGGCGCGGGTTGCTCGCGATAGCCGGGCAACACCGCGACCAGTTGCCCACGCAGCACATAGTGCGCAATCAACCAACTCGGCAACCAGGCCAGGCCGACGCCCGCGATGGCGGCATCGGCCACGGCCTGGAGGTCGTCCATCATCAACGGCGAGGCCACGGGATTGCGCTGCGAGGTCGTGCTGCGATAGGCGATGCCGCGATGGCCGGCAAGGTCTTCGATGCATTCAATCGGCCCGACGCGCTGCAAGTACGCCGGTGACGCCGCCAGCCCAACGGCCTGTTCGCCCAGGCGACGTGCACTGAGGCGGTCGGTGTCGGGCAGGGGGCCGATCCGCACGGCAACGTCGAAGCCTTCCTTTGCCAGGTCCACCAGCCGATCGGCGAAGCTGATCTCGATCTCCAATTCCGGATAGCGCGCCATCAACCCCCACAATGCCGGGGCCGCGTAGTGATGCCCGAAGGCCAGTGGCAAGCTGGCCCGCAAACGGCCGCGTGGCTGTTGCCGGCCGCTTTCCAGCACCGATTCGGCCGCCTCGAGTTCCGCCAACGCGCGCAGGCAATGCTCGTAGTACGCCTGGCCGTCCTCGGTCAGCCGCTGGCGGCGGGTGGAGCGCTGCAACAGGCACGTGCCCAGGCGTGCTTCCAATCGCGCCAGGCCCTTGCCGACCGCGGAGCGGGTAAGGTTCAACCGTTCGGCGGCCTCGGTCAGGTTGCCGCTTTCGACGATGTGCAGAAACAGCTCAACGCCATCAAAACGCGGTGTCGTCATGGCTCGATTGTCGCCCTTGATTCCCCTATCAGTGGAAAAGTTATCACGAATAACGAAACAGATTCCCCTGAAAATAACGCGACACTTTATCCACAGGAGAATCCCATGCCACCCGCCGCCACGCTAACCACCGCCAGCCCCCCGCGTACCGCCAGGAATGGGCTGGCCCTCACGGGCGTGTGCCTTGTCGCCCTGATGTTCGGCCTGGAGATTTCCAGCGTGCCGGTGATCCTGCCGACGCTCGAGCGAGAGTTGGGCACGGGCTTCCAAGACGCCCAGTGGATCATGAACGCCTACACCCTGGCCTGCACGAGCGTGCTGATGGCGGCGGGCACGTTGGCGGATCGCTTTGGTCGCCGCCGCATGCTGGTGTTGTGCCTGTGGGTGTTTGGCCTGGCTTCACTGGCCTGCGGGCTGGCCGGGGATGCCTCGCTGCTGATCACAGCGCGGTTTGTCCAGGGCATCGGCGCCGGGGCGATGATGATTTGCCAGTTCGCCATCCTGTCGCACCTGTTTCGCGAACCGGCAGCGCGGGCGCGGGCGTTTGCAATATGGGGCGTGATTGCCGGCGTGGGCCTGGGCTTCGGTCCGATGATCGGCGCATTGATCCTGGCGGTGGCGGATTGGCGTTGGGTGTTCCTCGTGCATGTGCCGCTCACCCTGTTCACCCTGGCGCTGCTGCGCATCAGCGTGCAGGAATCCCGCGATCCGGCCGCCCATCGCCTGGACATCGCCGGCATGCTCACCTTGACCCTGTCGGTGTTTGCCCTGGTGTACTTCATCACCCAAGGCAGCGAGCACGGTTTCGGCACACCGGCCATGCTCGGTTGGGCGGCGTTGTCGGGGCTCGGCCTGCTGCTGTTCATCACGGTCGAGCTCCGCAGTGCGCACCCGATGTTCGACTTCTCGGTGTTCCGCATCCCGCGTTTCAACGGTGCGTTGATGGGTTCGATCGGCATGAACTTCAGCTTCTGGCCGTTCATGATCTACCTGCCGTTGTACTTTCAGGCGGGCCTGGGTTACGACACCTTGACCACCGGCGCCGCGCTGCTCGCCTATACCCTGCCGACCTTGCTGGTACCGCCGCTGGCCGAGCGCCTGGCCCTGCGCTATGGCGCCGAACGCATCATCCCCCTCGGCCTGGGCCTGATGGGCGCGGGCTTTCTGGCCATGGCGGCCGTCAACGGCGCCGCGCACCCACGTATCGGGCTGGTGCTGCTCAGTTGCGTGATCGCCGGCGCAGGCCTGGCGCTGACCAACTCGCCCACCACCAATACCACCACCGGCTCGGTATCGGCCGACCGCGCGGGCATGGCCTCCGGCATCGACCTCAGTGCGCGGCTGATCACCCTGGCGCTCAACATTGCCCTGATGGGGCTGGTGCTGTTGCTGGGGATCAGCCATCAGCTGGCCGAGATGCTGCCCGCCACCACGTCAATGGAGTGGCCGGCCATCAGCCAGAACATTGCCGCAGGAAAGTTGGAGTCGATGGGGCTGGCAGCCAACGATGCTAAGGCGGCACTGCGCCATGGCGCCGGTTGGGCGATGCTGTTTGCCGGGTTGGGCGCTGGGGGGCTGGCGCTGTTGAGCCGGTATTTTTTCCGACGCGGCGCCTGAACGAAAACGGGCCTGCAGATGCAGGCCCGTTTGCAGGGGGTGAAAAGAACGTCAGCCGTTGATGACCGCGTTTTCGTTTTCCAGGAATTCCTGTTCCAGCGCGTCTTCATTCACTTTGTTAATGGGCTGGTTTTTCGCGGCAGCGCGGGGCTTGCCTTGCAGTCGACCAAACAGATGTTCCAATGCGTGATCCAGCTTGGTGGCCGCGCTGTCAATCGCTTGTTCCAGGGTATCGCCCTTGGCGGACACCGACAGCGGTTGATGGCCTTTTGGCCGCGCTTCCAGGCGGCAACTTAAATCGTGGGGACCGGGCTTGTCGCCGTTCTCATCCCGCAGGTAGACCTCCACTCGGGTCAGGTCTTCTTCATAACGTTCGAGCGTGCTCTCAATGGTAGTACGTACCCACTCCTCCAGTCGGATGCTGCTTTCAATATGGTTATCGCTATTGACTTGGATTTGCATAGTTCTTCCCTTATTTCAGCTAGCTCGCGAGAGGTCACAAACTGCAACACCGGGGTGGTGAAACCATGACCTCTTGATTACACAATTGAGCAGTCAGAGAAACATTTCAACCCCTTTGCAAAGATAAATCCCACATTACAAATTAACCCTGACGACAAGCAGAAACACTGTTAGGGTGGGGAGTTAGTTACATCTTCTTACGCTCCGCGCCCCTCACAATTGCCCCTCTCCCAGGGGGTGCAAGGCGCGAAAAATCCCTGCTTCCTCCACCAGCCAGTCATGCACCGCGCGCACGCCCGGATGGCTCAGGGCGCCCGGCGCATACAGCAACACATAACGTTTGTGGTTGGGCACCGCGAGGCCGAACGGCACGATCAAGGTGCCACGTTCCAGCTCATCATTGAGCAAGGTGCGTCGCGCAATCGCCACGCCCATGCCGGCGATGGCGGCTTCGATGGTCAGGTGGTTGCGATTGAAGGTGTGGCCACGGCGTACATCGGCGACGTGATAGCCGATGGCATTCAGGTAGAACTCCCACTCCGCATACTCATAACTCCCACGCCAGGCGGTAATGTCGTGCAGCAGCGGGAAATGCGCGAGATCGGCCGGACCGTGCAAGGGCGGTCGACCCCGCAACAGGCTGGGGGCGCAGACCGGGAAAATCTGCTCATCCAGCAGGGCTGTGGATAACAGGCCAGGGTAGCTGCCGTCATTGAGGTCGATGGCCAGGTCAAAGTCGCCTTCGTGCAGGGCGATGCTGCTGTCCTCGGCGACCATGCGCAGTTGGATATCCGGGAAGCGCTGCTGCAAGCGCGGTAGGCGTGGGGTCAGCCACTTGCCGAGAAATGATGGAATCGAGCGCAGGCGAAGCGTGCCGCTGATCATTCCCGCATCCAACCGCTGCAACTCGGCGTCGATGCTGCCGTAGGCTTCCCCCACCGTTGCCGCCAGGCGCTGGCCCTCGGCACTCAGCTCCACCCCCCGTGCCCGTCGATGAAACAGCCGAAACCCGAGGCGCTCCTCCAACTGGCGGATTTGCTGGCTCACCGCCCCCGGCGTGATGTGCAGTTCTTCGGCGCAGCGGGTGAACGACAGATGCCGGGCAGCGCAGGAAAACACGTGCAACCAGACGTAAGTCTGGCCATGGAGAGGGCGAGCCATAGGGTTTAGTCCTGCTAAAGGGTGTCTTAGGATAATTCGTTGGTCAGTGCCGATCCAGAGGCTCAGTATCGCGCCAATTGCGCTCGTCCTACAAAACATGGCAGCGATTCCTACTCCATTGCTTGTAAGGCTTTAGCATGGCTATCAGCGTTTTCGACCTATTCAAAGTGGGCATCGGCCCGTCCAGCTCCCATACCGTCGGCCCCATGCGCGCGGCGGCGACCTTCGCCCAGGCCTTGAACGACCAGCACTTGCTGAGTGAAACGCGCCGGGTCGAAGTGCGCCTGTATGGCTCGCTGTCCGCCACTGGTGTCGGCCACGCCACCGACCGCGCCTGCGTCATGGGCTTGATGGGCGAATGGCCGGATCAGGTCGATCCCACTTCGATCAACACGCGAATCCAACAGCTGCGCGAGTCCGGACAGTTGTTGCTGGCCGGTCAACAGGAAATTGCCTTCAACTGGCAAAGAGACCTCCTGCTGCTGGACGAAAGCCTGCCCTACCACCCCAACGCCATGTCCCTGCACGCCTACGGCGACAACGGCCTGCTCAGCGAGCAGACCTATTATTCGGTGGGTGGCGGTTTCATCATCGAAGCCGCTGAAGCGGCTTCGGGCATCGCGCCGGCCAACGATGTGCAATTGCCCTACGACTTCTCCAGCGCCGTCGAGCTGCTGGCCCTGTGCAACCAGCACGGCCTGCGGGTTTCGGAATTGATGATGGCCAACGAACGCGCCTGGCGCAGCGAAGAACAGATCCGCAGCGGCCTGCTGCATATCTGGTCGGTGATGCGCGAATGTGTGGAACAAGGCTTGCGCGATGAAGGCATCCTGCCCGGTGGCCTGGACGTGCCACGGCGTGCGGCGAAATTGCACCGCAGCCTGTTGGAAATCGGCAAACCCAATGTGATCACCTCGACCTTGTCGGCCATGGAATGGGTCAACCTGTTCGCCCTCGCCGTCAACGAAGAAAATGCCGCAGGCGGGCGCATGGTCACGGCGCCGACCAATGGCGCAGCGGGGATCATCCCGGCGGTACTGCATTACTACATGAAGTTCAATGCCGACGCGTCTGACGACGACGTGGTCAATTTCTTCCTGGCCGCCGCAGCCGTCGGCATTCTGTGTAAGAAAAACGCCTCGATCTCAGGTGCCGAAGTCGGCTGCCAGGGCGAAGTCGGTTCAGCCTGCGCCATGGCCGCCGCCGGCTTGGCCGACATCCTCGGCGCCACCCCCGAGCAACTGGAAAACGCCGCCGAAATCGGCCTGGAACACAACCTCGGCCTGACCTGCGACCCTGTCGGCGGCCTGGTGCAGGTGCCGTGCATCGAGCGCAATGCCATCGCCGCGGTCAAGGCCATCAACGCCACGCAAATGGCCCTGCGCGGTGACGGCAAGCACTTCATTTCCCTCGACCGGGTGATCCGCACCATGCGCGATACCGGCGCCGACATGCACGACAAATACAAAGAAACTTCACGGGGCGGCCTGGCGGTCAGCTGGGTGGAGTGCTGATCGGAGCACTTCGTCCCGCCCCAACGTGAGCCCGCGCAAAAATAATAACGAGGCAATAACGATGACCGATGTACGTACACCTGCGGCTGAAAATCCTGCTTTAGACACTACCGTTACCACTGGCTGGACCCAACACGACACCACGTGGATGCTCGGCCTCTACGGCACCGCCATCGGCGCCGGCACCTTGTTCCTGCCGATCAATGCCGGCGTCGGCGGCTTCTGGCCGTTGATCGTGCTGGCGCTGCTGGCCTTCCCGATGACCTTCTTTGCCCACCGTGGGCTGACGCGCTTTGTGTTGTCAGGCAAATCCGGCGACATCACCGAAGTCGTCGAAGAACACTTCGGCGTCGGTGCGGGCAAGCTGATCACCCTGCTGTATTTTTTTGCGATCTTCCCGATCCTGCTGGTGTACAGCGTGGCACTGACCAACACCCTGGGCAGCTTTATGGAGCACCAACTGCACCTGGCGCCGCCGCCCCGGGCGATCCTGTCGCTGGTACTGATCCTCGGCCTGATGGCCATTGTGCGCTGCGGCCAGGGTGTGATCGTCAAGGCCATGAGCGTGCTGGTCTATCCGTTCGTCGCCGCCTTGCTGTTGCTGGCGCTCAGCCTGATCCCCAACTGGAACGGCGCCTTCTTCGCCTCCGCCAGCGAAGGCATGCCCCTGCCAGTGTTTTTCAACACGCTATGGCTGGCGATCCCGGTGATGGTGTTCTCATTCAACCACTCGCCGATCATCTCCGCCTTCGCCGTCGACCAGAAGCGCGTGTACGGCCCGCTGGCCGAACGCAAAAGCAGCGGCATCCTCGCCACGGCCCACGGCATGATGGTGCTGACGGTGATGTTCTTCTGCTTCAGCTGCGTGCTGGCCCTGTCGCCGGCTGACCTGGCGGCGGCCAAGGCGCAGAACATTTCGATCCTGTCGTACCTGGCCAACCATTTCCAGACGCCGGTGATCGCTTACGCCGCGCCATTGATCGCGCTGGTGGCGATTACCAAGTCCTTCCTCGGCCACTACATCGGCGCCAGCGAAGGCTTCCAGGGGCTGATCGTCAAATCCCTGCGCGGGCGTGACCGTTCGATGTCATCCAAATGGCTGGAACGCTGCACCGCGCTGTTCATGGTGCTGACCTGCTGGGCCGTGGCCACCTTCAACCCGAGTATCCTGGGCATGATCGAAACCCTGGGCGGGCCGATCATCGCCTGCCTGCTGTTCCTGATGCCGATGTACGCCATCCATCGCGTGCCAGCTTTACGCCAGTATTCGGGCCAGGTGTCGAATGTGTTTGTGGTGCTGATCGGGCTGATTGCGCTGTCTGCGATCGTTTTTTCCGTGTTGCCCTGAAACGGATCACCAACCTCAATAACAACATAAAACCCATGTGGGAGGGGGCTTGCTCCCGATAGCGGTGCATCAGCCAAGTATTCATTGACTGATGCACCGCTATCGGGAGCAAGCCCCCTCCCACATAAGGAGCTCATTGTTTGACAGATCGCTGTACGGCACGCCCTTTGCTGTACAGCCCATGAGGTAAACGGAATTTGTACCACCTCAGCGACGGAGTGGCCGGTGGTCAGGCAACGCGAACTAATCACGACACCGGTCGTCAATGACTGCATGTTCTTATCAGGCGGTAACGCACCATGGACAATCCTTTTCAGATCATCACCGACACCTTCACCCCAAAATACCGTGTCAACCTGAGCATCCAACGGCTCGACGGCAGCATCATGCTCACCCTCTCGGACGAGACGGGCGTAGTGGCCAAACGCATGATCAGCGCCGAACAACGCAACGACCCGCAACGGCTCAAACGCCTGGTGCAAAGCATTCAATTCGGCATCGCCATCGAGCAGGGCCACAGCGCCATGGAGATCCTGGCGGTGATGACGGACGGCGACAGCCACAAACTGCTGCAGCGGCCACCGGCCCGCGCCCTGCCCTTCAGCGTCGGGCTTTAAAGCTCACCCTTCTCGGTCTCCAGGCTCGCCTCGCCCTTGCGACGCGGGCCTTCGACCTTCACCGACGGGAACGCCGACGACGCGTAGCGCACCACCAGAATCGCAAACGCCAGCAGCAGAATCCCGCCGCACAGGTAGATGATGCCGAGGTCGGGCGGATTGTGGTGGGACACGTTGGAGATCAACAGGCGCGTCAGCGCGGTGATCGCCACGTAGATCAGGAAGCGCACCGGCATGTGGTTGGTCTTGAAATAAATCCCGACCATCGCGCCCAATTCCAGGTAGATGAACAGCAGCAGGATGTCGTCGATCTTGATGTGCCCGTTCTCCAGCATCCCCAGGAATTCCATCACCGCAGCCCAGGCGGTCACCGCACCGATGGCGAACAACGCCAGGTAATGGAACGACTCGACAAACAGGTTACCCAGGGACTCGGCCAGCCCATGGACTTGATGGCGCAGCTTTTCGGCCCAATTAAATTTCACGATGGTGCTTCCTTAGGTCGGTTCGACCGGATAATGCGGGTTGGACGTGACGGTTGTTCTGCATGCAGAAAAAAGGCCAGAGGCGGGTATAAGATGATGGCGGGGTGACATGAGGCACGCCTGGCCTGTATTTACGGGCTACATTAAAAAACTGCTACCCAAACCCCACGGTTTGGCTTACCCTTTTCGCTGTATATAAATACAGTAGTCGCAAAAGACAACTATCGTGAAGGCATGTGAGGTGGTGAATGGCCGTCGAAGTGGTATACCGCAGCAGCCGAGATCTGGAGCGTTTGTTCATGGATAAAGCCGAAGCTGACCGTCATGACAAGATGCTTGAACTCGCTGAGTTGCTCGCAGAAGTGTTGCAAAAAGCCGTGCCGTCCCTGAGCGAGCAGCAGGTGGAGGAAGCCGGGATCTACATGGCGAAGAATCGCGATGTGTTTGCCAAGGCGTTCAAGAGCCAACCGGATGCATTGTCCGAGTTGCTGAACGCACCGGCGGAATAAGCCCGAATTGAACAGGCCCTGAGTCGATGATTCAGGGCCTTTTTAATGCCTATTTGTAGAGCAGGCGCTCGGCCAGCTCGTCCGCGACCCGTGCGGGTGAGCGTTTTTCGGCCTGGGCGTGGGCGAAGATTTCAGTCAGGCGCGTGCCGATGTTGGACAGGTGCGCGGTGATGGTCGGCAGTTCGGCACCGCTGTGCTTGAGGGCGACGTAGATCAGGCCGCCGGAGTTGATCACGTAGTCCGGGGCGTAGAGGATGCCGCGGCCTTCGAGTTGGTCGGCCACTTGCAGGTTGGTCAGTTGCGCACTGGCGGAACCGGCGACGGCGGCGCAGCGGAGCTGGCCGACGCTCTGGCGGTTGAACACGGCGCCCAGGCCGCAGGGCGCGAGGATGTCGCACGGGGTGCTGAGCAAGGCGTCGTTGGCGATAGGGTGCGCGCCGAGCTGTTCCATGGCCAGCTGCACCTTGCCGTGGTCGATGTCGCTGACCAACAGTTCGGCGCCGGCGGCGTGCAGTTGTTCGGCCAGGGCGAAGCCCACGTTGCCCAGGCCCTGGATAGCTACGCGCAAGCCTTCGAGGTTGTCGCTGCCCAGGCGGGCCATGGCGGTGGTGCGGATACCCGCGAACACGCCCATGGCGGCATGGGGCGAGGGGTCGCCGGCGGCGGTGGTGCTGGTAACGAAGCGAGTGTGCTGGGCGATGCAGTCCATGTCGGCGACCGAGGTACCGCTGTCGGTGGCGGTGATGTAGCGACCGTCGAGTTGCTCGATGCAACGACCAAAGGCTTCAAACAGCGCCGCACGGTTTTCCACATGGGCGGGGCGCAGGATCACCGCCGTCCCGCCCCCCACCGGCAACCCGGCCAGGGCGGCCTTGTAGCTCATGCCTTGGGCCAGGCGCGCGGCGTCCGCCACGGCGCTTTCATCGTCGGGGTAGGCAAGGTAGCGACAACCACCCAGGGCAGGGCCCAGGCGGCTGTTATGGATGGCTATGACCGCCTTCAACCCCGTCACCGGGTCGATGCTCAGGTGCAGCGATTCAAGGCGGGTGCTGTGCATGAGAGCAAACATCGTCGAGCTCCCGAATCACTTCTTGTGTCGCCAAGTATAGGCTTGCGGCAGAAAACTGCCGAAGTGCGCTGGAATAAGCCGTCCGGTTTTGTAGGTCTTGTGACATAAGCGGATAGGATATTTCTTAAGCCACTGGACGAAAATTCCCAGCAAGGCTAAAACGGGGGCATTCGCCGGAGAATGCAATGAATCCCCGTCACGCTTTTTTCGCCTGCCTGGAACGTTCGCCCCCCGCGCTGTTTGAAGCCGCGCTGTGGATCGCCGCCGAGCATGACCCGGCGGTGCAACCGGCGTTGATCATGCAGGACCTGAAATTGCTCGAGCAACAGGTCAGCCTGGGCATGCCCCTGCTGCCAGCGGATGAACTGGGCCAACCCTTGCTGCGAGGTATGAATGACCTCGGCTTCGCCCAGGATGATTTCACCCCGCTGCGCCCCGCCGCCGCCCTGCTGGACAAGGTGTTGCAACGCAAACGCGGGCAACCCCTGGCCATGGGGTTGATTGCCATGGAGCTGGCGCGACGCCTGGGCATTCCCATGGTCGGCGTCAACTTCCCCGGCCACTTCCTGCTGCGGGTGCCCGGTGCCGATCACTTGCTGGACCCTTGCGGCGGGCGACGCCTGTACCCCAACGACTGCCGCGAGCTGCTGCAACGCCAGTATGGTCCCAACCTCAAGTTGCAGGCCGATCACCTGCACACCGCCGAACCCCGTTCGATCCTGCAACGGTTGTCCCGCAACCTGCGCCAGTTGCACCTGGCCAATGACAACCCCCTGGCCGCGCTGATCGACGCCGAACGCGTGCTGGAACTGGGCAATGCCAGCGCTGCCGATTACCTCGCGCGGGCCAGCCTGTATCAACGCCTGGACTGCCCCAACGCCGAGCGCTTCGACCTGGAACACGCGTTGATGCTCAGCGAAGACCCGATCCAACGCCTGCGCCTGACTGAACGCCTGGGGCACCTGCCACCCAACTCCGTGGTGCATTGAACCCACTGCTCTCAAGCGCCTATTTCCCTGTGGCAAGCGGGCTTATGTGGTGATCCTGCTCGATGTAGATGCAACATCTTCAGTGATTGGCCGGCACCTTGAGGATATCGCCATGCAAAGGGCTCTTCGGCGCGTCAGTCGCGGGCGAGCGCACTTGAATGATCAACAACGCCGCGATCACCGCCGGAATCGCGCAGAAGAAGAAAATCTGCTGCACCGGAATATGCATCGCCAGCAGCATGCTGCCCAGCAACGGGCCCAGGATTGAGCCGAAGCGCCCTACACCCAATGCCCAACCCGTACCGGTGGCGCGTACATGCGCCGGATAAAAATTGCTGGCGAAAGCATTAAGGGTCAGTTGCCCGCCGATGATGCAAAACCCGGCGGCAAACACACAGGCCACCAGATAGCGCGGATTGTCGTGGTTCAGCCCCAGCAGCACGGTACACACCGCCGCTGCCGCCAGCACGCCGGACAACAGCCGCACCTTGTGCTTCAATCGATCGGCAAACCAGGCCATGCCGATGGCCCCCAAGGTGCCGGCGAACAGGAACATTGAGGTCACCAGGTTGGCTTCACTCAACGCCAGGCCACTTTCCAGCAGCAGCGACGGCAACCAGCTGATCATGAAATACAGCAGGATCAGGCTGACAAAGAAGGTCGCCCAGATCAGCACGGTCGGGCGTGCATAGCCATGGCGAAACAGCTCCACCACCGTCAACGGGCTGCCCTGCTCGCGGCGGTTTTCGTCCTCGCCCGCCAGCGGCGCACGCCACCCGGGCAACATGCGCGCGGTGACCTTATGCAAGCGTGCATACGGCGGCGCATCGCGCAGCAGGCGCGGCAGGGATTCCGGCAGCAGCCACACCAGGAAAGGGAACAGCAGCAACGGCGTCACGCCGCCGGCAAGAAACACCGCCTGCCAGCCAAAGCCGTCGATAAATCCTGCGGCCACAAACCCACCGGCTGCGCCGCCGAACGAAAAGCCGCACGCCGCCAACGTCACCATCAAGGTGCGCAAGCGTGGCGGGGAATAGTCCGACATCAACGCCATGGCACTGGGCATCGCGCCGCCCATGCCGATACCGCAGATAAAGCGCGCCGCCATCAGCGTGGTCAGCGAGCTGGCGAAGACCATCAACACCGTGAGGCTGGCGTAGATCAGCACGCAGCCCAGCAGGATGCGGCGAACGCCAAAGCGGTCGGCCAGGGGTGTCACCAGCAACGAGCCCAAGGTCAGCCCCAGCAGGTTGGCACTGAACACCGGTCCGAACGCGGCCTTTTCCAGCCCCCAATCCGACGCCAGCGCCGGTACCACATAACCCAGCACCTGGGCATCGTAGCCATCGGTTACCAGCAACAAGGCCAGCAACAGGAGAATCAACCACTGGTAGCGCGACACCGGACGGGCATCGAGTGCCGCGCGAAAGCTGGCAATCTGATTGTGCATCGCAAGGTACCTGTTTTTATTATTGTGCTCACGCTCTGCGCGGGCACGATCACTCAGGAGTGTCGGGTTGATTGGCAGGATGGGCCTGGATAAATGCCGGATGCTGCGCCGCCAACGCCGCCACCCGGCCAATGCGTGGATACGCCCCCAACGGCACCTTGAAGCGCTCCGCCGCATACAATTGGGGAATCAGGAAGGCATCGGCCATCCCCGGCTGCTCGCCGAAGCAATAGCCCTTATCGCCAATCAACTGTTCCACCGCCCCCAGCCCCTGGCTGATCCAATGCCCGATCCACTCCAGCACCTGCGCCTCGTCATGTCCCCACTGACGCAACAGGTTCTGGGTGCTGGAGTTGTGCAATGGGTGAATATCGCAGCCGATGATCGACGCCACTGCGCGCTCATGGGCACGGGTGGCCATGTCCTTGGAAAGCAGCGGCACCTGTGGATAACGTTCGTCCAGGTATTCAATGATCGCCGCGGACTGAATCAGCAGCTCGCCGTCATCGGTGCGCAAGGCCGGCACACGACCTTGGGGGTTGATGGCCAGGTATTCGGGCTGGCGATTGGCGCCACCCGCCGGCACCAGCAGGTTGACGGGCACCGCAGTGAAATCCAGGCCCTTGAGCGCAAGGGCGATGCGAACCCGGTAGGACGCCGTAGAGCGGTAGTAGGTATAGAGTTCCATCGCCCTGCCCTCCTAGCGCGCCGCGACCACGGTGCCACGGCATTCGCCGAAGCCGATGCAGGCGAAGCCTTCACGGTTGCAACGGGCGCGCAGGATGACCTCGTCACCGTCCTCAAGGAACCTGCGCACTTCGCCGGAAGGCAGTTCGATGACCTTCTTGCCGCCTTCGGTCATCTCCAGCAGGCTGCCGAACTGCCCGGCTTCAGGGCCGGACAAGGTGCCCGAACCAAACAGGTCACCGGCCTGCAGTTGGCAGCCGTTGACGCTGTGGTGCGCCACCAATTGCGCGACGGTCCAGTACATATGCAGGCTGTTGCTCAGGGCCACGCGATGGGCCGGCAGGTTCTGTTCGCGCATGGCGGCGGTGGTCAACAGCACCTCAAGCTCGATATCCAAGGCGCCAGCGGCCTGGTCACGCTTATCCAGCAGGTACGGCAGTGGCTGCGGATCGCCTTCGGGCCGCGCCGGCTGGGCTTTGCGGAACGGTTCCAGGGCTTCGGCCGTGACCACCCACGGTGAAATGCTGGTGATAAAGCTCTTCGACAGGAACGGCCCCAGCGGCTGGTATTCCCAGGCCTGGATGTCCCGCGCCGACCAATCATTGAGCAGGCAGAAACCGGCGATATGCTCGGCCGCATCGCCAATGGCAATCGAGTCGCCCATGGCATTGCCCTGGCCGATCCAGATGCCCAGTTCCAGCTCATAGTCCAGGCGTGCGCAGGGGCCGAAGGTTGGTTCGGTCTGGCCAGCCGGCAAGGTCTGGCCTTTGGGGCGACGGACGTCGGCACCCGAGGGGCGAATGGTCGAGGCGCGGCCGTGATAACCGATCGGCACGTACTTGTAGTTCGGCAGCAGCGGGTTATCCGGGCGGAACAGTTTGCCGACGTTTTGCGCGTGCTCGATGCCGACGTAGAAGTCGGTGTAGTCGTTGATCTTCGCCGGCAGGTGCATCTGGCAATCGGCGGCGCGGTGCAGCACCTGCGCTTCACGGGCCTGCAGCCTGCTGCCCTCGGCAAGCAGTTCCAGCAGGCGCTCGCGCAAGGCCACGCGCGGGCCACGGCCCAGCTCGAAAAAGGCGTTCAGCTGGCCGCCCGCAGTCGCGTCAACGGCGCGGCGGGCTTCGCCCTCAAACTCATCCAGGGCGGCGTGCAGGTCGAGGATCGCGTCGCCAATCGCCACGCCACTGCGCGGGGCCGAGCCGTTGATGCTGAACACGCCCAGCGGCAGGTTTTGCAGGGGGAAATCGCGGTGACCATTGGCGGAGGCTACCCAACTGCGGGTAAGGGTTGGCTGCGTCATGGGTTATCTCCGGTTCGGGTTGAAGGTGACGGGCAACGAGGCCCAGCACGCGTCATAGGAAGGTTGCAGTTGCGGGCACTCCAGGGCGAACTGAGTAGGACGCAGCACTTGGCTGGTCTCGAACATGAAGGCCATGGTGTTATCGATCTTGTGCGGTGCCAGGTCGACGTTGATGGCCTTGGTGCAGGTCTCGCCGTCCGGGCCGTGGGCGCTCATGCAACTGTGCAGCGACGCGCCGCCGGGCAGGAAGCCTTCGGCCTTGGCATCGTAGGCGCCCTGGATCAGGCCCATGTATTCGTTCATCAGGTTGCGGTGGAACCACGGCGGACGGAAAGTGTTCTCGGCCACCATCCAGCGCGGCGGGAAGATCACGAAGTCGAGGTTGGCCAGGCCGTGCACGCTGGTGGGCGAGGTCAATACGGTGAAGATCGACGGATCGGGGTGATCGAAGCTCACGGTGCCAAGGGTGTTGAAGCGGCGCAGGTCGTATTTGTACGGCACGTTATTGCCGTGCCAGGCCACCACGTTCAGCGGTGAATGGTCCAGCTCACAGGCCCACAGTTCACCGAGGAATTTCTGCACCAGCGTGGTCGGTTGCCTGAGGTCTTCGTAGTGGGCCACCGGGGTGAGGAAGTCACGCGGATTGGCCAGGCCGTTGCTGCCGATAGGCCCCAGGTCCGGCAGGCGCAGGGGCGCGCCGTGGTTTTCGGCGACGTAACCGCGCGCCTGTGCATCCAGCAGCTCGACACGAAATTTGAGGCCACGGGGCAACACCACAATGTCCAGCGGCTCGACGTCCAGCACCCCCAGTTCGGTGGCGATGCGCAGGCGGCCCTGCTCGGGGACGATCAACAGCTCGCCGTCGGCATTGAAGAACACGCGGTCCATGGAGCGATTAGCGCAGTAGTTATAGATGCTGATGCCCGAGGGTTTTTCCGACCCGGCGTTGGCTACCATGCCGACCAGGCCGTCGATAAAGTCTGTCGGCTCACTCGGAATATCCAACGGGTTCCAACGCAAGCGATTGGGCGTCACCGCGCCCAACGGACCGCCGGCCAGCTGCCGCTCCAGCTTGATAAACGCGGGGTGATTGGCCGATGGCTGGATGCGGTACAGCCAGGTGCGGCGGGCTTCGCTGCGTACCATGGTGAAGGCGGTGCCGGAAAACAGCTCGGTATACAGCCCGTAGGGGGCTTTTTGCGGGGAGTTCTGGCCGACCGGCAAGGCGCCGGGCAGGGCTTCGCTGGCGAATTCATTGCCGAAGCCCGACAGGTATTCGAGGTTCATGGATCATCCTCAGGGCGGAAGTTGTTTTTATCGTAATCCAGTTACGCATAACGTAATTTGATCACTATCGACCGTCAAGCTATAAAGACGCCCATTCATCTCTCGGATTCTCGCCCCTCCATGGAAAAGCCCCGCGACACCGGTAAACAGAAAGTCCACTCGGCCGAAGTGGGCACCGATATCCTCAAGGCCCTGGCCGAACTGTCGCCCTCCACGTCGTTGTCGCGGCTGGCCGACCACGTGCAGATGCCGGCGAGCAAGGTGCACCGTTATTTACAGGCGCTGATCGCCTCGGGTTTTGCCGAACAGAACGCCGCCACCAACCATTACGGCCTGGGACGCGAGGCGTTGCGCGTGGGCCTGGCCGCGCTGGGCAGCATGGACGTGCTGAAAGTCGGCGCGATGCCCCTGGCAGAGCTGCGCGACGAGTTGAATGAAACCTGCTTCCTGGCGGTATGGGGCAACCAGGGCGCGACGGTGGTGCAGATCGAACCGGCCGTGCGCGCCGTGACAGTGGTGACGCAATTGGGTTCGGTGTTGCCCCTGCTCAGTTCATCCACCGGGTTGGTGTTCAGTGCCTTCCTGCCGTCGCGGGAAACCGTCGAGTTGCGTGAGCGTGAAATCCAGGCCGGCACCGCCCATGCCCTCGCCGACGACCAGGCTTACGCCACCACCTGCGAACAAATCCGCAACCGTGGCCTGCACTTTGTGCATGGCCTGCTGATGCCGGGGGTGGATGCGCTGTCGGCACCGGTATTCAACGCGGTCGGGCACGTGGCGGCGGTGATGACCGTGGTCGGCCCCACCTCGCTGTTCCACGCCGACGAAGATGGCCCGGCGGCGCAACGCTTGCTGGCGGCGACCCGAGCCGTGAGTTGGCGGATGGGTTACCAGCCCTGAACTAGTCGTGCCACTGGGCCAGGGCAAGCGCCAGGCGGTTCTCGAGGGCGCGGACAGGGGCTGCGTCACTGAGGTAGTTATTGCTGATTATCGAAAACACCAGGCGTCGCCCCTCGGCATCGGTGATATAGCCGCTCAACGATGATACGCCGGCCATGGAGCCGGTCTTAGCGTGCAGGTTGTTTTCGGCAGCCGTCCCGCGCAGGCGATAACGCAGGCTGCCGCCGGTCATACGGTCGGCATTGCCGGCAATCGGCAAGGCGTTGTACCAGGCGTCGAACCAGGGTTGCCTGGCGGTGACCAGCAGCAGGTCCGTCAGGTTCTGCGCCGACACCAGGTTGCGTCGCGACAAGCCTGAGCCATCTACCTGGCTGAGCGTCGCCGGGGCCAGGCCCTGGCGCTGCATGAACGCCGCCACCGCCGCCACGCCCGCTGTCGCAGTGCCCGCGTTGGCGGTTTTGCGGCCCATGGCCTTGAGCAGGGCTTCGGACATGTTGTTGTTCGAGAGCTTGAGCAGCGGTGTGATCAAGTCCTGCAACGGCGCCGATTGATGCTCGACCAACACCGTCGCCGTCCCAGGGCTGGCCCCCCCGATCACGCGCCGCCCGAGCACCTGGATACCTTGCTGCGCCAGCGCCTGCTCAAACAGATTGGCCACCAGTTGCGTCGGTTCCCACACACTCACCCACTGCCGACTTTGCTTGCCCGGGGCGAGCGCGCCGCTGAGTTGCAGCAGGTTAGTGCCGTGCTGGCGGGTGATGGCGTAGCTGTTGCCGGGGCCGCTGACGGCACGGTTGCTCAGTTGCACGTAGTCGGTGGACGGGCTCACCACCACGTTCACTGGCTGGCCGAGGGCGACGGGAGCCTTTGCCGTGACGAGTAAGGTGCCTGCGTCAAAATCCGCATTCGGCGACACCGTCAACGCCGAAATCTGCGCGCCGTAGTAGGTGCTCTCATCGTCTTGCGCCCAATCCACGCCCAGGCGCTCGGCATCGAACCAGGTGTCGTCGAACACCAGGTCGCCTTGCACCTGGCGCACGCCCCGGCTCGCCAGCTGGGCCGCCAATGCCTGGTAATCGGCGAATTGCGTGGTCGGGTCGCCCAAGCCACGCAGGTACAGGTTACCGGCCAGGCGCTCGCCTTGCTGGGTGCCGTTGCTCAACAGCTGGGTGGAAAAACGGTAGTGCGGCCCCAGCACATCCATCGCCGCAGCGGTGGTGAGCAACTTGAGGTTGGAAGCCGGAATCAGACGGGTGCGCGGGTTGTGCTGATAGAGGGTACTGCCGCTGCGGGCGTCGCGCACCATGACGGAGACCATGGCGCCGTTGAGGACAGGATCGGCCAGCAGCTGATCCAGGGTTGAAGGCGTGGATGGCTGCGAAACACTCGCGCAGCCGCCCAGTAAAACGCTCAGGCACAGCAGGTGCAGCCATCTTCCAAAATGCATCAGTAACGTGTTCCGCAAAGCCATGGGTGGCCGCAACGCTAACAGCTCCGTACCTTTGTGGCGAGCGGGCTTATCCCGCGTTGGGTGGCGAAGCCGCCCTTACTGATGCCGTCGTGTTTTTTCAGGAGCACCGCAGAGTCTGTTTTGGGGCTGCTTCGCAGCCCAACGCGGGGCAAGCCCGCTCACCACAGGAAGCCCACTTACCAGAGGAAGCCCGCTCACCACAGGAAGCCCACTCACCAGAGGAAGCCCGCTCACCACAGGAGGCCCGCTTACCAGAGGAAGCCTGCCCACCACAAGGAGCACACTTGCCATAGGGAGCCCGCCAGGTTTTAGAACTCCAGGGTGCTGGACACCGATACCTGCCGCGCATCGCCCATGGACACAAACAGGCGACTGGCCGCCGAGGTGTAGTAGACGCGGTCGAACAGGTTCTTCACGTTGACCTGGAACTTGACCTTCTGCCCGTCGATCCTGGTGTCGTACGTGGCGAAGGCGTCCGCCACGGTGTAGCCCGGCAGGTTGAAGTCGTTGGCGGCGTCGCCTGCGCGCTCGCCGACATAGCGCGCACCGGTGCCCACGCGTAACTGATCGCCGCCGAAAATGTTGCCGAAGTCGTAGGCCACCGACAGTGAGCCGGTGTGCTTGGCCACGTTTTGCAGACGGTTGCCTTCCAGCGTCGGGTCGTTGTCCTTGATGTCTTCGGCGTCGGTGAAAGCGTAGCTGCCGATCAGGCTCCACTTGTCGGTCAACTGGCCGCTGGCGTCCAGTTCCAGGCCACGGGAACGCACCTGCCCTGCGATGCTGTAGATGGTGTTGGCGCCGGAGCCCACCGACACCAGCACATTGCGTTTGTCGATAGTGAACAACGCCGCGCTGGCGGTGATGCGCCCGGGGATGTCGAGCTTGGCGCCCAGCTCCCACGACTTGGACTCCTCCGGCGTGAGGTCGCCGGTCAACGTGCTGCCATTAAGCAGTGGGGCGATGGTGGAGTTGGGCTTGAACGACTCGGTGTAGCTGCCGTAGAACGACAACTCATCGGTGTAGCGGTACACCAGGCCGGCACGCGGCACCCAGGCCTGGCCGTTGCCGTCGGTGTTGGCCTTGAACGGCACGCCCTTGCCGGCGTACTGGTCATACATCTGATAGCGCGCACCGGCCACGAAGATCCACTGGTCAGTCAGGTGAATCGCGTCCTGGAAGAACAGCGAATCGCTGCGCAGCAGGTCGGTCTGGGCGCTGTCGGCGGCGCTGACGGTGGTGCCCGCAACTTCGTTGCCGTACACCGGGTTGTTGTAGTTGAAGGTACCGCGCGAGCTCTGGCGAATCAGGTCGGCGCGGTAGATCTTGCGGTACTCGTCGTCCAGGCCGAACACCAGGTCATGCTGCATGCCCAGCACATTGACCTTGCCTTCCAGGCTGGCCGTGGCGAAACGGTCGGTGGTGATCGCACCTTTGGTGCCGTCCATCTTGCGGGTCAGGGTGCCGTTGGTGTTCACCGCACTGACGCGCACCTGGCTGGCGTCGTAGGTTTCACGGTTCCAGCTGTAGCCGAAGTGGGCTTTCCAGTCGTCGTTCAAATCGTGGTCGGCTTCAAAGCGGTACAGGTCGGAACGGCCTTCCATGTTATTGAACGGCTCGTCCAGACGGCGAGTGGCGGGGATGTCCAGCGGGTGGTTGGACTTGTCGATGGCCGTGCCGCGGTCGAACGGCGAGAGAAATTCGCGGTGTTCGTAGGCGAACAACAACTTGGTGGTATCGCCGTACCAGGCCAGGGACGGCGCCACCAGCGACTCGCGGTGGGTGCCGAAATTGCGCCAGTAGTCTTCGTCTTCATGGTCGACGATCAGGCGATAGGCCAGGCCCGAATCGCCGATGGGGCCGGTGGTGTCGAGGTTGCCGCCGCTGCCGTTCTTGCCATCCCCGAAAGTCGAGCCGCGCACGGTCAGGGACGCGGCCTGGGTCAGTTGCGGTTTTTTGCTGACGATATTGACCACGCCGCCCGGGTCCTGGATGCCATACAGCAGCGACGACGGGCCCTTGAGCACTTCGACCCGTTCTGCGGTTGAATTCAACGCCCGGCCCTGCACCACCGGCATGCCATCGCGCATGATCGAGCCGTTACGGTTATCGCCGAAGCCGCGCAGCATCACCGCGTCCTGGGTGCTGGCCAGGGTGTTGGCCTGGGTAATGCCGCTGATATTGGCCAGGGCGTCATCCAGGTTGCGCGGGGTCTGGTCGCGCAACACTTGGGCGGGGACCACGTTGACGGTCTGCGGGGTTTCCAGCAGCAACGCGCGGGAACGCATCACCGAGCTGGTGGGCGGGGGCTGGTAGCTGGTGCTGTCCTCGGTTTGGCCGACACCGCTGATGGTGGTCGCGCCGAGGTTGAGCGCGCCCTCGGTGGGCACGGGTTCCAGAGCCAGGGTGCGGGCATCGATCTGGCGGAAAGTGAAACCGGAGTTGCCCAGCAGACGTTGCAGGGCCTGGGTCGCGCTCATTTGCCCGCTGACCGCCGGCGCACTGAGGCCGTAAGGCGCTTCATCGGTGTAGATCACGCTGATCCCGGTGACCCGGCTGAAATCGCTCAAGGCCTGGGGCAACGGTTTGGCAGCCAGGGCAAAGGTGAACCGGGCGCTTTGCTGCTCCTGCGCCTGCGCCACGCCGAGGGGCAGCAATGCCAGCCCCGACACCGCCAATACCGAGGCTCCCAGCCACTGTTTAACCCAACCGCCCGCCGTCGACTTCATGCTGTGAGAACCCGTGTAGAAAACGCTGTTAATGCGAATAGATCGCAGTTTCAAGCACTACACGGATGGACTGACGGTTTACCTCACCTTTATTTGCAAATATTTTTATTTATTGCGCCTGAATGCAAAAACCCAAGCGTGGGAAATGCACATGCACGGTGCCGGCGCGTTCATCGGTGCGACGCAGGATCAGCTCTTCGCGCCCGGCAAACAGCAGTTCACCGGCCACGGGGTCGGTGCCGTAGTCAGTGGCCGAGATGGTCACCTGCTGGCCGGGTTTGAAGCCGTTCAAGTCCTCGAAAACCTCATCGGACAGCGCAGTGGGCGTAGCGTTACGCGCCACTTCCAGCGCTTGCTCGGCGCTGATCTCACTGGCAGTGCCATGGCCAAAGCTCAGTACGCGGTCCAGCCACGCCGCCACAGCGGGATACGCATCCACCAACGGCGCAGTCACCGATGAGCCCTTGAGGAACCACAGCGGATGGGCCAGGGCAAAGTCGGCAATCGACGGTTCACCAAACAGGAAGTCCCCCGTCGGGTGCTGCAATTGCTGATCGATACGATGGATGATCGCCGGCCATTGATGCTTGGCCTGGTCCAGTTGCACGCGGGCGGCGGTGCCACCGCTGAACAATTTGCTGCGGTCAGCCACCAGCACCTGGAGCATTTGCGGCGGTACCTTGGCAAATTTGACGGCCAGGGATTCAGGCTGGAACACCAGCGCCACGGCATGGGAAAACACTACCGAGTCGGCCCAGGCGGCGAAGCCTTGGGTAACCAGTTCCAGGCCTTGGGGAAACAGCGTCGGGGCGGATTTTTCCTGCTCCAGGCGTCGGGCGATCAAGGCGGTGTCGCAGTAGATGTCGGCACCGACTTGCAGCACCGGCGTCTTGCGATAGCCGCCGGTCAAGGCGGTGAGGCCGGGCTTGGGCATCACCGGCGAGATGCGCACGGAATACCAGGACAAGCCCTTGAAGCCCAGCATCAGGCGGGCTTTTTCAGCAAAAGGGGATTGCGGGTAGTGGTGGAGAATCAACTCAGACATGCCAGGCTCCGCTCGATAGGTAAGCGGCTAGCTTAGCCTGCAAAACCCCAGGCGGGGACGATGGCAACCCATCAGTCAAATCAATGAGCCACTTGCGGCCAGGCACTCCTTGGCGCTTTTCTTCAACTTCTTGATCAAGCGCTCCTGGCGCAACGCCTCGCCTTTGCTCGCGCATTGCTCCGTGTACACCAGCGCGACCGCCGGGCTGGACAGGAAAAACCGTGCGCCCTTGCCGCTCTGATGCGCGGCAAAACGGCGCACCGGGTCATTGCTGATGCCGCAATACAACGCGCCATTGGCGGCGCGTACCAGGTACACAAACCAGGGTTTGGGTTCAGAAGGATCAGTCACGGGTCGATTCGGTAAACCAGAAGAGCGCCAAGCTTATCAACGACCGGCCTGGAATGCCCTGAGACCTTTGAGCGCCTGGGCACGCACGGCGTTTTTCAGGGCCGGCGACCAGCCCAGCAACAGGCCCTTGAGGCCCAGGGCCTGGCGCGACCAGCGCCACAGATCGAAGTGGTCGTGGTGTTCGCAGATCTTGCCATCACGAAACACAAACCGCGCGCCGATATCGTTGACCACCGTGTTACCGGTGGCGCTGAACAGGTAGGTCGCGACCCAATGCGCGCTGCCGGTGGTTTCATCGCTGCGCACATGGTCGAACGTCAGGGAGAAATCCTTGGCCCGGGTGGTGAGCATGCGCCACATATCGCCGGCGTCATGCCCGCGCAACTCACCGAAGGCCGGGTCGCTGAACAGCACATCCTCGGTGTAGCAGGCCGCCATGGCCTCGGCATCCAGCCGCTGGAAAGCGCTGTAGAACTCGGTGATCAGGGCATTGTGTGCGTCGCTCATGGGCAGGTTCCAGACCAGGGGTTATAAGCCGTCCAAGATAGTCCGGGCGCCGGTAAAACTCTATCGCCATTTACACCGGGAATGCCCCACCCGGCGCTACGGCACCATGCCGCAGCTGCGGGCGTAGGCAAACAGGTCCACATCGGTGGAGATGCACAGCCGGCTCATGGCCGTGCTTTTCTGCTTGCTGATCGTGGAAATACTGCGATTGACCCGGGCCGCAATCTGGCTGACGGTCATGCCGCTGGCCAGCATCCTGACCACTTCGCGCTCCTTGCTGGACAGCTGCGGCTGTTGCAACTGATCGCCGGTGCCCGCCTCCACCAACTGCGCGCGCAGGCATTCACTGACAAACGTCTCGCCCCTGGTCACTGTAGCGATAGCGGTGGGCAGCTCCCGGGCCGAGGCGCTCTTGGCGACAATCGCCCGTGCCCCGTGGGCAAAGGACGCACGCAGCGTCGCCACATTGGCGAACATGGTGACCAGAATCACCGGCAAAGTCGGGTACTGGCGCCGCAACAGCCCCAGCAGTCCGTAGCCGTCGGCCTGCTGGCCGCCGGGCATGGCGAAGTCAGTCACCAGCACGTCACACGCCACGCTGCCCAGCAACTTGAGCAATTCATCGGGACCGTCGGCCTCACCGACCACTGTGCATCTACCGCCCGCCTCAATCACCACCCGTTGCCCGATGCGCACAATGGGATGATCGTCGGCAATAATTACACGCAACATAAATACCCACGAATGATGGCAACTTGGAATTGGCGCAAAAATACCTGTGTCTTCTTGTCTCAACAACCACTCGACGCAGCCGGCTCCGGATCGCGCCCAGCGTTTGATAGATGGCATCTTTACGCCTACAAAATAAAAAGAAATTACCTACATCCAAGACCTTCAGCGCACAGTAATAACCTCCTACAAACTTTCGAACCCCGAAGACTCATAACTTACTCAGATAAGCCATGTACCCCCGCAAGTTGCGCTGGAAGGCTTGCAACTGCGGCGTATTCGCCACCACACCATCGGCCTGGACCCGCGCAATCAACTGCTCGCCGCAACGCTCCAGGTCGACTCCGCCGACAAAGGCCAGGCTGCCCACCAAACGGTGCAATCTTTCCACCAGCAAGGGCGCATCGGCGCGGGCCTGCGCCAGGTCCAGCCAGGCATCGTCTTCCCGTGCTTCCTCAATCAGGCTGGCCACCGCCCGATTCACCATCTCATCACTGCCGAAAATCTCGATCAGGCTGGCTCGCGTCGGCCATGCAATCGCGCCTGGACGACAAACCGGCTCCTCCACCGACGGTGGCAAGGGTGAGGGTGCCAACTTCAGGACAGGTACTCGCTTGGAAAATACCCTTGTCACCATGGTCACCTCACTGTGCTTACATTGATTGCTCAGCCCATGAGTTCATTAACATCCACTTGAATAGGAGCGGGACGTTGCAACAGCCAAATAAACGAACAGCGTGCAACATCCCCATGGCACTCATGTGACTGTCATAAGCGACAATGAATAGCCTTGCGGACAGGGAAAAGACGATACAACAACTACGAAAAACCCAACTTTCCTACAATCCAAAACATTAATTCCCACGAACTTGCACTCAAATACTGACTACTCCGATTGTCGTAATAGTTGTATTTCCCTCGCCACTCCCCCCGGCTAAATTGCCGCCACCCCCAAAGAGGGGATGGATCGGCCCGTTTCGTCGATCCCAGCAAGACACCACCCGCCGCCCTGCTCGCCGCCTTCCACAAAAAGCTCGGACGATGCCGTGCGCAAGCCTTTATCAGCCAGCCCCTTAGTGGAACCTATAGAAATGAGCAAGTCCCTCACCCTGTTCAGCGCCGCCCTGTTGCTCACCAGTGCCTTGCCTGTCTTGGCTGCCAGCACGGTGGATCTGACGGTCAAAGGTTTGATCACGCCCAGTGCGTGTACGCCCAACCTGCCGGGCGCAGTGGATTTCGGAAAAATTTCCGCGAAAGACCTGAACCTCGACAGCCAGACCCCGCTGCCCACACAAACCGTACAACTGTCCGTCAGTTGCGAGGCATCGACGCTGTTTGCCATCAAGCCTTTCGACAACCGTGCCGGCTCCTCTACCCGCCCCGCCTCGTTCGGACTGGGCCTGATCAACGAGACGGAGAAACTGGGCAGGTACTTCCTGACCATGCGCAATCCCGTCGCCGACAAGCCGTCGACCTTGCTGGTGTCGTACACCGAAGGCCGTTGGACGTGGCTCGCAGAAGACGACACCGTTGAGCCCAACTACCTGATTGCACTGGGAGGCCTGGACGAAACGATTGGCTGGCAGCCTCACCCGCTGCAGGACATGAGCGTGGAGATTGTGCTCAACACCGCGATCGCGCCGGCCAACACACTGACGCTGACCAACGAGGTGGCACTGGATGGTTCTGCGACCTTTGAAGTGAAGTACCTGTAGTGCTTACCCCGCGTCCATCGACCCTGCTCAAATGGTGATTGCCCCTATGAACCTATTTGTCACTCGCGCAGCACTGTTGCTGTTGTTTACGCCAGCGGTGTTTGCCGCCAGCAATACCGACCTCACCGTCAAGGGCAGCATCACGCCCAGCGCCTGCGCGCCGCTGATTTCCGGGGGCGGCGTGGTCGACTTCGGGAAAATGTCGGCCAAGTCGCTCAATGCCGAGCAACACACCGTGTTGCCCAACCAGAACATGCAATTGAGCGTCCGTTGCGAAGGGCCGACATTTTTCACCCTCAACACCATTGATAACCGCGCCGGTTCTTCGGCCAACCATGATCACTGGCATGGCCTGGGCATGACCCCGAACGATGAAAAGATCGGCGGCTCGACCTTCCACCTCTACACCCCCGTGGCCGACGGCGCGGCTGCACGCATCATTACCTCAAGCGATGGCGGGGTGAGCTGGGCCCCCACCAACCAGTTGAACCATATCTGGCTGACCGCCGTTGCAAGCAGCAATGGCCTGGTGCCCATCGCCGTCCGCGACTTTGACGCGCAGATCCGCCTGTACACCCACGTCGCCCCCGCCGACCGCCTGACCCTGCTGGACGAAGTCCCCATCGACGGGCACGCCACCGTTCAACTCAAGTACCTGTAATTCCGCCTATCGAAAGGAGTTCGCTCACCATGAAAACCCTGTTCAGTGCCGCTGCCACCAGCTTGATGCTGCTCACCTGCGCCACCGCCCATGCCGCCTCCACCGTGGACCTGACCGTCAAGGGCCTGATCGTGCCCAGCGCCTGTACCCCCAACCTGTCCGGCGGCGGCGTCATCGACCACGGGAAGATTTCCGCCAAGGACCTGCGCCCGGACAACCCTACCCACATCGGTAAGAACGTCATGACGATTGCGGTGGTCTGTGATGGTGCGACCTCGTTTGCCCTGAATGCGATCGATAACCGCGCGGACTCCGCAATAATGGCGAGTCTCTTCGGACTGGGCTTTATCAACGGTACGCAAAAACTGGGCTGGTTCGACCTGATGTTGCAAAACGCCGTCGCCGACGGCGTACAGGTGGAAACCATCGCTTCCGGCGACGGGGGCAATACCTGGTACAAGGAAAAGTTCTGGGACCCGGGCCTGTACATGTCGGTCGCCACCACGGATGACACCACCCAGCCGGTGCCCGTGAAGGAATTGGTCATGGAGATGGAGGTCAGCACCTCGATTGCCCGCACGGACAGCCTGGACCTGAGCAACGAGGTCACCCTCGACGGGTCGGCCACCCTGGAAGTGAAGTACCTGTGATGCCGGGGATGCCATGCCATGCCAGGCCAGTCCTGCCATGGCCTCCCTTACAGATCGGCCACCGTCTCCCAGCCAGTGATGCCCTATGAACACGCCCGCCACGCTTTTCGCTGCCCTGCTGACACTGACCTTCGCCGCCCCGGCGTGGGCCGCCTCTATCGTCGATATCACCGTGACCGGCCGGTTGACCCCGGACGCCTGTCACGTCGAGCTGTCGGAAGACGGTATGGTTGACCATGGCAAGATTCCCTCCCATACGCTGAGCAGTGATGAATTCACCCTGATGCCGAGCCGACTCCTGGAGCTGTCCGTACAGTGCGCCCGGCCCATGCTGTTTGCGCTGGTGGGCCTGGACAACCGTGCGGAGTCGGCGCTGGCCCCAGGGGTCTTCGGCTTGGGCAGGAACATCCATGCCCCCGAAGAACGCCTCGGCGGCGTGGCGCTGTCCTATCGCAACCCACTGGGCGACGCGCAACCCATGCAGGTGCTGATTTCCCTCGACAACGGTGAAACCTGGACGCCTCGCCCCAACGCCGCGCCCAAGGCCTACACCGGTTTTGCCCTGCCGGGGGATCGCCAGCCGGATTTCATCAGGCATCTGAGCGCCCAACTGCACATCGAAACCTCGATCAACTTTTCCAACTACCTGACCCTGGATCAAGAGGTGCCGCTGGATGGCTCCATCGTCCTGGATCTGCGCTACCTCTGACTCCTCTCCTGCCCAATGGAACTCTTGTCATGACGACACTACTTTTGAACATTGCGACCCTGGCATTGCTGTTCAGCATGAATGCCCGGGCTGATGGCATGGTCCCCGACACCTCCGTGGTGATCGTCTACGAAAGCGACGGCGAAGCCAGCGTTTCGGTGACCAACACCGACAGTCAGCTGGCCCTGCTGCACGTGACCCTGGAAGATATCCCGGAAGACAACGAGCCCTTGCTGGTGGTCACCCCGCCGTTGTCGCGGGTGGAGCCGACGAAATCGCAACTGGTGCGTTTCATCCTGCAAGATCATTTGCCGCTCAAGAGCCAGCGCCTCAAACGCGTGATTTTCGAAGGCATGCCCAAGGGCCGCCCCGCAGCCGAGGCCGGACATGCACGGGTGGGTGTCACCGTGCGCCAGAACCTGCCGGTGATCATTCATCCCAAGGGCCTGGCGCCCAATCGCACGCCCTGGACCGGCTTGACCTGGTCCCTGGAAAACAACCAATTGCTGGTCAGCAATGACACGCCGTATGTGGTGCGGCTGGCCCAGGAACTGCGCCTGCTGCCCGGCGACGGCAAGGCGATGCTGCCGCGCACCTACGTGTTGCCGGGTGAGCGCCTGCGTGTGCCGGCAACCGCCGCCGGCGCCCGCATGGTAAGACTGCAACCGGCCACCCTGTATGGTTTCGCCGTCGCCGCCTACGACGCGCCGCTCACCCTCCCCTGACGCAAGACGACGTGACGGCCTGACAAGCGCCGCTAAGACGCGCAGCCGCCCAATATTCGAATGCCTTGGTGAAAACAGTCGTGAATGATCGTGACGGCAACGCCGTGCCCGCCGCTCCACCCCGCCTTGCCTTACCCGTGCTGTTGTTGACCTTTGTCTTGTTCCCCGAAGAGGTACGGGCCGACGAGTACGCAGGCTTTGATACCAAGACCCTGGACCAGCGCGGCATCGACCCGCAACTGGCGAGCCTGCTACTGGATGCCCCGCGCTTCACGGCAGGCACACACGCCGTGACCTTGCGGGTCAACGGGCAACGCCGCGGCCGCCTGCAGGCCCGTTTCGATGAGCACGGCGCCCTGTGCTTTGACCGCGCGCTGCTGGACACCGCCAATCTGCGGGTCCCGGCGGACAGCGGCCCGTGCCATGACGTGCTCGCCCGCTTCCCGCAGAGTCTGGTCGAGCCGGACCCGGCCAGCCTTACCGTATCGCTGGTGGTGCCAAGCGAAGCCTTGCGCCCCCTGCAGCAGGACATCTCGGGGTACCAGGCAGGCGGCGTCGCGGGCCTGCTCAACTACGACCTCAGCGGGTTCTACAACCGCTTCGGCGACGACGCCAGCCGTTTCGGCTCGGCCAATACCGAGGTCGGCTTCAATGCGGGCGACTGGATCGTGCGCAGCCGCCAGGTGCAGACCTGGCAGGATGGCCTGTCACGCAGCACCCACCTGGAAGCCTATGCCCAACGCACCTTTGCCCGTTATCAAACGGTGCTGCAGGCCGGGCAAGTCAGCCTCTACAACCCGGTGTTGTCCGGCGCCCAGATCACCGGCGTGCAGGTATTTACCGAACAAGCCCTGCAAGACCAGGAACAGGGCGCGACCATCGAGGGCATCGCCAACAGCCCCGCACAGGTCGAGGTGCGGCAGAACGGCGCGCTGATCCACTCGACGGTGGTCCCCGCCGGCCCGTTCGCCCTCACCGATGTACGGCGCTTGAACACCCGCTCGGATGTGGAGGTAACGGTCAAGGAAAGCACGGGCGGCGAACGGCGCTTTACCGTACCGGCGGCGATGCTTGGCCTGGGGCTGCCGGCAGCCGGTTACTCGGTGGCGGCAGGACGCGTGCGCAATATGGGTAACGCTCAAGGTGACGATCCGTGGGTGGTCAGTGCGGGCTGGAACGGCGCCGTGCATCCGCAATTGTCCGTGGGCGGTGGCGTGCTGGCCGCCAGCCAATACCGTGGAGTGGGAGCAAGCATGGCCTGGTTGCCCGGGCTGGACAGCCAGTTGCAGCTGGCCAGCCAACTCTCCGATGCCCAGGCCCGCGACAAGGCACAGGGTGTACAAACCGATCTTTCCTGGGCCCAGCGCCTGGGTGAACAATGGTCATTCAGTCTCGCCAACTCCTGGCGCACCCCAGGCTACCGCGAGCTGGAGGAAGCCACCTACGCAGCCCAACCCGACCGGCACCGCAGCACACGCTATCGCGATCAACAAAGCGCCACCCTGGGCTGGTCGCACCCGTGGCTCGGGGCATTCAGCGCCGGGCTCTCGCGCTCCAGCAATTTTGACGGGGCCAACAGCAGCCGCGCGCTGGCGTCCTGGGGGACGAGCGTCAACGGCGTTTCGCTGTCGGCCAGTGCCGAATGGCAGATGGGCGGGCGCCAGCAACAGGACAACGCGGTGTACCTGAACCTGAGCCTGCCCCTGGGCGAGAGTCGCCGGGCCCGCGCCTGGGTGCGCAACTCGGGCGGCGAGCACCGTTCCGGGCTCGGCCTGAACGAACAGGTCAACGACCAACTCAACTACCGGGTCAGCGCCGAGTACGACAGCCGCGACCGCCAGGTGGAGACCAGCGTGGGCCTGTCCGCCCTGCCGCGCTACAGCCAGTTGGACCTGAGCTACAGCCGCAGCGACGCCGAACGCTCGAGTTACCAGGGCGGTGCCCGTGGCGCGATGGTGGTGCATGGCGGCGGGATGACGTTCTCGCCGTACCCGGTGCGCGACACCTTCGCCCTGGTGTCGGTGGGCGACATGAGCGGCATCAAGCTCAGCACCCCCAGCGGCCCGGTCTGGACCGATTGGCAAGGCCAGGCGGTGGTTTCCCAGGTCAATGCGTACGGACGCAGCCCGGTCGAGGTACAGACCCGCTCGCTGCCACGCAACGCCGATATCCACAATGGCCTGGCAATGATCTCGGCCGGGCGTGGTGCGGTGGATCGCGTCGAGTTCGGCGTCGCGCTGACGCGCCGCTTGCTGCTGACGGTACGCACCGACCAGGACCAGCCGTTGCCCCGTGGCGCCACGGTGAGCACCGCCGAGGGTGAATTCGTCACCCTGGTCCAGGACGGCAGCCAGGTGTTCCTGCCCAATGTGCTGGAGCACACCACGCTGTGGGTCGGCACCGCAGGCAAACACCGCTGTGAATTGCGCTTTGAATTGCCGGCCAAAGCAAATCCGACGGTGTATTACGAAACCGCCCCCGCCCTCTGCCATAGCCCCGAGGATGATCGATGACAGCCCTACGACTAGGCATCGCCTGCGTGCTGATGGGCGCGCTCAATAGCGCCCTGGCCCAGGACGAATGCCGCCTGAACGTCAGCGAGGCGTTGCTGGATTTTGGCCTGATGAACCGCGCCGCCCAGCGCGACAGCGCCCCACAGCGTTTGCTCGGCGAGCGGCGCCTGAGCCTGACGTTCACGTGCCCGCACCCCACCGACCCGAGCCTGTTCTATCGCGCTTTGGCGACAAGCGCAGAGCGCTGGCAATTTACCGAGCAGGGCAGCTACACCCTCCACGCCAGCGACGCTGTACTGGATGGCCAGGCGGTGGCCCTGGGGTTGCTGCCCGCCAGCGGCCAGCCTGCCGTCGCCACAGGTAACAGCCTGGATTGGCGGCCGGGCCACGGGATTGCGCCGGTCCAGAACGGTACGCTGCTGACGGGCAAGCACTTTTCACTGCAACTGAGCGTCAACGCCTGGGCCGACAGCGCCGCCACCCGCGTCAGGGATGCCACCACCTGGGAAGTCTCCGGCACGGTCTACCACCGTCCCAGCGATCGCTACCGCGAACTGACACTGCAGGCGCATTTCGCTCCCGTGGCCTGTGTACCGCAGTTGTCTAATGGAGGGCTGGTGGATTACGGCACGCTGGCGGCCAAAGACCTGAACGCCACCCACGAAACCCCACTGCCCACCCGCACCCTGCAGTTTTCTGTCAGTTGCGACGCCGCCACCCCCTTCGCCTTGAAGATGCACGACAACCGCAACGGCTCGGCGACCGGAGGCACCGATGAAACCGCCTACGGCCTGGACCTGGACGCCAGCCAGAACAAGATCGGGCGCTACTACCTGAACATCGACCCGGCCGAATTCAGCGCCGACGCCCTCGGCACGCTGTATCGCACCGACTCCACCAGCGGCGGGGTGGCCTGGAGCAGTTCCAGTGCCCGGCAGATCCCCATCGCCGCCAACAGCCTCATGGGGTTCACCGACCGCGCCGCCAGCACGTTGGGGCCGGTACCGATCCAGCACCTGGCCGGCACGGTGCGCCTCAAGGCCTACCTGGCGCCGACCCAGGCCCTGGACTTGCGCAACGTGGTGTACATCAACGGCTCCGGCACCCTCGAAATCATCTACCTGTAACCCATTGGAACCCGCCCCATGAAAACCCCCGGCATCACCCTGCTCTCCCTGCTGTTACTGGGGAGCGCGCTCCCCGCACAGGCCGCCTCGCGCGTGGACCTGGCGGTCAAGGGCCGCATCACGCCCACCGCCTGTACCCCGCAGTTGTCCAACGGCGCGTTGATCGACTACGGCAAGATCTCCCACCAGGACCTGAACGCGGACAAAAATACGCGCCTGCCGGTCAAGCTGCTGCAAGTCAGCATCGCCTGCAACGCCTCGAACCGCTTCGCCTTGCGCATGCACGACAATCGCGACGGTTCGGCCATGGTCAACAGCGAGATTTACTACGGCCTGGGCCTGGACAACAGCGGCAACCGTATCGGCCTGTACGCCATGACCTTCGACCCCAGGCAGACCCTGGTCGACAGCACCACGCAGGTGTATGGCACCGAGTCCACCACCGGTGGCGTGGCCTGGCGCACCGCCAACCTCAACCCCATCAATATCGGCGCCAACAGTTACCTGGGCTTTACCGGCATCGCCGGCAGCACGGCCGGGCCCTCGGCAATCCAGGAGCTGATCAGCACGGTCAAGGTCGAAGCCGTGATCAATGCCACGCAAAACCTGGACCTGAGCAGCGATACCCGACTCGACGGCCTTGCCACGCTGGAGGTGGTGTACCTCTAGACTTTCTCGCTGCTGACCTGCACATACTGCGCCCGCCCCGCCCCCAGCCCGGCAATGATGGCGCCCAGGCCGATGACCGCGAAAATCCAGCCGATGGCCGACCAGCCGCCCGTCCAGTCGTGCACCAGGCCCACCGCAAATGGGCCAATGGACGCCAGGGTGTAGCCAAAGCCCTGGGCCATGCTCGACAGGTTGGCCGCCACATGGGAGTCGCGCGAGCGCAGCACGATCAGGGTCAGCGCCAGGCTGAACGTACCGCCCTGGCCCAGGCCGAGCAGGATCGCCCAGCCCCACAGGCCGTCCAGCGGTGCATACAGGCAACCGAACAAACCGCCGAGGGTCAGCAGCATCACCACTACGATCGCCAGGCGCTGGTCTTTGCCACGGGTGGCGAGCCAGGGTGCGGCGAGGGAACTGAACAATTGCATGACGATAGAGCCGGACAACGCCAGCCCGGCTTCGGTGGCGCTCAGGCCACGACCGATCAGGATCGACGGCAGCCAGCCAAACACGATGTACGACAGGGACGATTGCAGGCCCATGTACAAGGTGACCTGCCAGGCCAGCGGATCACGCAGCAGGCCCTTCACTCGGTAGGCGACCTGGTGGGTGGCGTGTCTGCGGCCGACCTGCGGTAACCAGAACAACGCCGCCGCCAACGCCGGCAGAATCCAGAAGCCCAGACCAATGGTCCAGCGGTCACCGAAGTAATGACTCAGCGGCACCGTGGCACCGGCGGCCAACGCCGCGCCCAGGCACAGGGCCATGGTGTAGACGCCGGTCATGGCACCGGCCTGCCTGGCGAAATCACGCTTGATCAGGCCCGGCAGCAAGACGCCGATGATGCCGATGCTCGCACCGGCGATCAGGCTGCCGACGAACAAGCCCACTTCGCCAAAAGCGCTGCGCAGGATGATGCCGGCGGCCAGGGTCAGCAAAATCCCCAACACCACCCGCTCGGCGCCAAACCGCCGGGCCAGGATCGGCGCCGTGGGTGCGAACAGGCCGAGGCACAACACCGGCAGGGTGGTGAGCAAACCGGCCTTGGCCGCCGACAACCCCAGGCTGCTGGAGACGTCGGCCAGCAATGGCGCCACGCTCGACAACGCCGGACGCAGGTTCAAGGCCACCAGGATCAGGCCCAGCAGCAGCAACCAGGGGCGACTCACCACCGGGTGGCTGCTTTGCACCACGTCGTCGTCGGCCTCGGCGTCGATCAACAGTTCGTCCAACTCGCTCGTACGCTTGGTTTCAGGGTTCATTGATCAACTGCCGGCAAAGGGATTTGGCGCGTTCCGGGTCCTGGTGTTCCACGGCTGCGAGCAGGGCGATATGCAGGTCGAACACCGCCTGGCGACGCGGCGAAATGTTCAGGGTCTGGCGCAACTGCGCGCCGACGATGGCGGAAAAGTACTGGTACAGCTCGCTCAACGCCGGGTTGTGCGCGGCGTCCACCAGGCGTTTGTGGAACAGCAGGTCGGCGCTGATATAGGCCTCGAGGTCACCGTGGTACAGCACCGCGCTGGCCTTGAGTGCCTCATGCAAAGCGGTGAGGTCGGCGTCGGTACGGCGCACCGCCGCGAGCCCGACGGCCTCCACTTCCAGGATCTGCCGCGTCTCCTGCGCCTGCTCCAGGGTGCAGTGGGATAACGCGCGCATGGCCCCCAGCGGGTCGGTCATCGAGCGCAGGTAACTGCCGTCGCCCTGGCGGATCTCGATCAACCCGGAGAACGCCAACACGCGCATGGCCTCGCGCACGGTGTTGCGGCTGATGCCCAGCTCGGCGGCCAGCTCCGGCTCGGTGGGCAGGCGTTCGCCGATGGCCCACCGGCCTTCGCTGATGCGCCAGCGCAATTGCTCAAGGGCCTGGTCCACCAGGGAGCGTTTGATCAAGGGGGCGATGTCTGTCATGGAATGCAGGCTTTCGTCCAATCATAGGATGAATTTTCCTACAGCCTATTCAGAGTTGCCTACAAAGGCAACGCACTAGGGTTCTTAGGCAGGAAAAGGAGCAGTATTTTCGATTGGTAAAATTACCCTCAAAGGGTAATTATTCGGCTCAGGTGTCTTATGGAAAAGTACACACCTCATTACGATCTGGCGGTGATCAAGGCGGACGTCAGGCGGCTTGGAGGCCGGGCATTTACGCTCGCAGCAAAGCAAACAGGCGCGCGGCTCGGTCTGAATATCAAGGAGATGCAAGAGGTCGTTTTCGAACTACAAAACAGGATGTTGTACAAATCGATGACCACGTATGCCGATCACCGGGTGTGGCAGGACGTGTACCACATCAATTCACACGGTCTGGAGATTTACATCAAGGTCACTTACTGCACAGCCGGTAACCCTCCAGTGATCTCCTTCAAGAAGAAGAGCTCATGAACACTCAACATTGCTTCATTTGCGGTGCACCCGACGCCATGAGGCGCTTCGAAAGCCGCAGCGAAACCCTCCGTGTCAACGGTATGGAACGGCGTGTCGATGACCTGTCTGGCTGGGAATGCCAACTGTGCGGCGACGGCATGCATGACCCTGACAGCTCCGACCGCTATAGCGCCGCCAGCGATGAACTGGTCCGTACCGCGCGGACAATGATCGGCAACGAGATGAAACGCATCCGTCGCAAGCTGCACCTTACGCAGAAAGAAGCCGTGCAACTGTTGTCCGGTGGCGGTCACAACGCTTTTTCACGTTATGAACGCGGTGAGCTTCTGCCACCGAAGCCACTGGTTCTATTGATGCGATTGTTGGACCGTTACCCTCACCTGCTCGCCGACGCCAGGGTCTTGGCCGAAGGCGCTGACCTGCGGGGCTTCACCCATACCGCGAACACAGGGCAGGAGGCGCTCAAGGCCTCCTGAACAGACAAAAATAAACCCGGCCAGGCCGGGTTTATTTTTTCAGGCATCGATCAATGCAGGATCTGGCTCAAGAACAGCTTGGTCCGGTCATTCTGCGGGTTGTCGAAGAAGTCATTCGGCGCCGCCTGTTCGACGATCTCGCCCTTGTCCATGAAAATCACACGGTTGGCCACGGTGCGCGCGAAACCCATTTCGTGGGTCACGCACAACATGGTCATGCCGTCTTCGGCCAGGCCGATCATGGTGTCGAGTACTTCCTTGACCATTTCCGGATCGAGGGCCGAGGTCGGCTCATCGAACAGCATGATTTTCGGCTTCATGCACAGGGCGCGGGCAATCGCAACGCGCTGTTGCTGGCCGCCGGACAGTTGCCCCGGAAACTTGTGGGCCTGCTCCGGGATGCGCACACGCTCCAGGTAGTGCATGGCGATTTCCTCGGCCTTGCGCTTGGGCATCTTGCGCACCCACATCGGCGCCAGCGTGCAGTTCTGCAGGATGGTCAGGTGCGGGAACAGGTTGAAGTGCTGGAACACCATGCCGACTTCACGGCGGATCGCTTCGATCTGCTTGAGGTCGTTGGTCAGTTCCACGCCATCGACCACGATGCGGCCCTGCTGGTGCTCTTCCAGACGGTTGAGGCAACGGATGGTGGTGGACTTGCCCGAACCCGACGGGCCGCACAGCACGATACGCTCGCCCTGCTTGACGTTGAGGTTGATGTCTTTCAACACATGGAACTGGCCGTACCACTTGTTGACGCCCTGCATCTGGATAATGCCTTCAGGGCTCACAGGCTGTTTGATCGCTTCGCTCATAACATCAACTCCTAACGCTTGTGGCCTGTGTCGAGCTTGTGTTCCAAATGAATGGAATAGCGCGACATACCAAAACAGAAAATCCAGAACACCAGGGCGGCAAACACATAGCCTTCGGTGGCCATGCCCAACCATTTAGGGTCGGCGGCGGCTTGCTTGACGCTGTTGAGCAGGTCGAACAGGCCGATGATAATCACCAGGCTGGTGTCCTTGAACAAGGCGATAAACGTGTTGACGATGCCCGGGATCACCATCTTCAGGGCTTGCGGCAGAATCACCAGGCCCATGCTGCGCCAGTAACCCAGGCCCATCGCCGCGGCCGCTTCGTACTGACCTTTAGGGATCGCCTGCAAACCGCCACGCACCACCTCGGCCACGTAGGCCGACTGGAACAGGATCACGCCGATCAACGCCCGCAGCAGCTTGTCGATGCCCATGCCTTCGGGCAGGAACAACGGCAGCATCACCGAGGACATGAACAGCACGGTGATCAACGGCACGCCGCGCCAGAACTCGATGAAGGTCACGCAGACCACACGAATCGCCGGCATGTTCGAGCGCCGCCCCAAGGCCAGCACAATCCCCAGCGGCAAGGCACCGGCGATGCCGACAGTGGCGATGACCAGGGTCAGCATCAGGCCGCCCCATTGGCTGGTTGCCACATTGGTCAGCCCGAAGATCCCGCCGTGGAGCAGGAAGTAGGCGATGATCGGGTACAGCACCAGGAAGCTCAGGCCATAGACCGCCTTGCGTGGGAAACGCGAGATGAACAACGGCGCCACGCCGACGATGGCCAGCCACACGGTCAGGTCCACACGCCAGCGCAGGTCGCCGGGGTAGTAGCCGTACATGAACTGCCCGAAGCGCTGCTGGATAAACACCCAGCACGCGCCTTCCTTGGTGCAGTCGGCGCGGGTGGTGCCGACCCAGTTGGCATCGAGGATGGCCCACTGCAGGATCGGCGGCACCACCAGGTAGATCAGGTAGAACGCCAACAGCGTCAGCAGGGTATTGAGCCAACTGGAGAACAGGTTGGCGCGCATCCAGGCCATCGGTCCGAAGACTTTGCTCGGCGGCGGCATATCAGGTTTGAAAGTATGCGAACTCATGTGCGTTTCCTCACCGCTCGATCAGCGCAATGCGCTTGTTGTACCAGTTCATCAGCAGGGAAATGCTGATGCTGATCGCCAGGTACACACTCATGGTGATGGCAATAACCTCGATGGCCTGGCCGGTCTGGTTGAGCACCGTGCCGGCAAACAGCGAAACCATTTCCGGGTAACCGATACCGGCGGCCAGCGACGAGTTCTTCGCCAGGTTCAGGTACTGGCTGGTCAGCGGCGGAATGATCACCCGCAGGGCTTGCGGGATGATGACCTTGCGCAGCGTCGGCCCAGGGCGCAGGCCCAGGGAGCGCGCAGCTTCGGTCTGGCCGTGGCTGACGGACTTGATGCCCGAACGCACGATCTCGGCGATAAACGCTGCCGTGTACACGGTAAGCGCCAGGGTCAGGGCCAGCAGTTCAGGGATCAGTACCCAGCCGCCGACAAAGTTAAAACCTGAAAGCTTTGGCATTTCCCAGTGCAGCGGCGCGCCGAAGATCAAGGCACACAACGCCGGGATCACGATAAACAGCGCCAGGCCCGCCCAGAACTTGTGGAAGGGTACGCCGGTCGCCTCAAAGCGCTTGTTGGCCCAACGCGCCATCAGCACGATTGCCACGATGGCAACCACGATGCTGGCCACAAACGGCCAGAACCCGTCAGCGGCCAGCGCTGCGGGCATGTTCAGGCCACGGCTGCTGACAAAGAAGGTGTCACCGAAGTTATGGCTGTTGCGCGGCCCCGGCATGGTCAGGAACACCGCGAAGTACCAGAACAGGATCTGCAGCAGCGGCGGAATGTTGCGGAACACTTCCACATACACGGTCGCCAGCTTGTTGATCATCCAGTTCGGTGACAGGCGCGCCACGCCGATGATGAAGCCCAGCAGGGTCGCCAGGATCACCCCGATAAAGGTCACCAGCAACGTGTTGAGCAGCCCGATCACAAAGACACGGGCATAGCTGTCCGATTCGGTGTAGTCGATCAAATGCTGCGCGATGCCGAAGCCGGCACTGCGCTCAAGAAAGTCGAAACCCGAGGTAATGCCCCGGTGCTGAAGGTTGGTCTGGGTATTGTCGAAGAGGTACCAGCCCAGCGAGATCACCGCCACAATCGTGATGATCTGGAAGAGCCACGCACGCACTTTGGGATCGCTGAAGCTGAGCTTCCGATTTGGTGCGCCGATTTGTTTTTGCATGAAGTGCCCCGGAAAGAATGGAACAGAACATCACCCGGCGGTTGGCCCACCGGGTGACAGAACCATCAGCGATCAGCGCACAGGCGGTGCGTATTGAATGCCGCCGTTGTTCCACAGCGCGTTCAGGCCGCGGTCGATTTCCAGCGGGGTGCTCTTGCCCAGGTTGCGCTCGAACACTTCACCGTAGTTACCGACTTGCTTGACGATCTGTACGACCCAATCCTTCTTCACTTTCAGGTCTTTGCCGTATTCGCCGTCAGCACCGAGCAGACGCGCAACGTCCGGGTTCTTGGTGGACTTGGCTTCAGCTTCAACGTTTTTGGACGTGATGCCGGCTTCTTCAGCGTTGAGCATGGCGTAGCCCACCCAGCGCACGATGGCCAGCCACTCGTCATCACCGTTACGCACGACCGGGCCCAGCGGTTCCTTGGAAATGGTTTCCGGCAGAACTACGTAGTCTTTTGGCGAGGCCAGCTTGCTGCGCTGGGCGAACAGTTGGGACTTGTCGGAAGTCAGTACGTCGCAACGACCGGATTCCAGCGACTTGGCGCTTTCATCGGAGGTGTCGAAGGTGATCGGGGTGTATTTGAGGTTGTTGCCACGGAAGTAGTCGGAAACGTTCAGCTCAGTGGTGGTACCGGCCTGGATGCAGATGGTTGCACCGTCCAGTTCCTTGGCACTTTTGACGCCCAGCTTGTTGTTAACCAGGAAGCCGATGCCGTCGTAGTAAGTGATGAAGCCCGGGAATTTCAGGCCCATGCCCGCATCGCGGGAGCTGGTCATGGTGGTGTTGCGCGACAGGATGTCGACTTCGCCGGATTGAAGCGCGGTGAAACGCTCCTTGGCGTTCAACTGGCTGAATTTGACCTTGGTGGCGTCGCCGAAAACGGCAGCGGCCACGGCGCGGCAAACGTCAGCATCGATCCCGAGGATCTTGCCGCTGGCATCCGGTACCGAGAAGCCCGGCAAGCCGTCACTCACGCCACATTGCACAAAGCCTTTCTTCTGCACGGCGTCCAGAGTGGCGCCAGCCTGGGCGAAACCACTGACACCCAGTACAGCCGCCGCGCTAACGATGGCCAGGGTGGATTTCAATACCTTCATTCAAACCTCCAGTTGCTCTTGTTGTGTCGAAGCTCCAACCTCAGCGCACCCTTATGAGGCGATATCGACCCGTGTTGGCTTTTTTTAGGGTCAAGCGGCATGAGGCTTTCGCGGTAATTCCAGCGGCTATCCCAGAAGCGGCAGTCACTGATAGTGTTACCGTCCAGGGAAAGTTCTGACATCGACCTACACATAGCAAGGCGCGTACCAGAGTGGCGGCTGAGTCGTTTCAGCCCCTCGTCAATGGAAAAAGATTCAACCTTGCGACATTCTCTTAACAGATCAACCTGTCGCGCACCGTTCCGACGCACCCAATCGGAGCGCACGCACATATATGGAGCAGACATGACCGAACCCTTGATTCTTCAGCCCGCCAAGCCCGCAGACGCCTGCGTAATCTGGTTGCATGGCCTGGGTGCCGATCGCTACGACTTCCTGCCGGTGGCCGAGGCGCTGCAGGAAAGCTTGCTGTCCACCCGCTTTGTTTTGCCCCAGGCACCGACCCGTCCGGTGACGATCAATGGTGGCTACGAGATGCCCAGCTGGTACGACATCAAGGCCATGAGCCCGGCCCGCTCGATCAGCCTGGAAGAGCTGGAAGTGTCAGCAAAAATGCTGACCGATCTGATCGAAGCACAGAAGAGAACCGGAATAGACGCTTCGCGGATTTTCCTCGCGGGCTTTTCCCAAGGTGGCGCCGTGGTATTCCACACCGCGTTCCTGAATTGGGAGGGGCCATTGGGCGGCGTCATCGCCCTCTCCACCTACGCGCCCACCTTCAGCGATGAGCTTGAATTGTCGGCCAGCCAACAACGCATTCCAACGCTGTGCCTGCACGGCCAGTACGACGAGGTGGTACAGAACGCCATGGGCCGCAGCGCCTACGAGCACCTGAAAACCCGTGGTGTCACCGTGACATGGCAGGAATACCCAATGGGCCACGAAGTGTTACCCCAGGAGATTCACGATATAGGGACTTGGTTGACCGCTCGCCTGGGCTGAACCCCACGTTTATGTAGCCGTATGACAGACGCACTACGCCGCGCCCGATTCTTGCATTACACTGGCCGGCGTACATTCCTTAACCAATTAATGAGATCACCGTGCTCAAAGCACTCAAGAAGATGTTCGGCAAAAGCGAGGCTGAGCCGCTCGCGCCTGTTCCCAGTGCTCCTGTCCCCTCCTCCGGCAGCCGCAATGACGGTCAACAGCCAGGCCGGACTGCACCTGTCGCCCAGCCGAAGACGCCGACGGTGACACCGCCCGAACAGGCAAAACCCGAGACCCAAGCCGCACCCGCCCCCAAGCCTCGCCGGGAACGCGCGCCCAAACCGCCGGTGATCCCGTGGAAACTCGAGGATTTCGTCGTCGAGCCCCAGGAAGGCAAGACCCGCTTCCATGATTTCAAACTGGCCCCGGAACTGATGCACGCCATCCAGGACCTGGGGTTCCCGTACTGCACGCCGATCCAGGCGCAGGTACTGGGCTTTACCCTCGCCGGCAAAGATGCCATCGGTCGTGCCCAGACCGGTACCGGCAAGACCGCCGCGTTCCTGATCTCGATCATCACCCAGCTGCTGCAAACGCCGCCGCCGAAAGAACGCTACATGGGTGAACCGCGTGCGCTGATCATCGCGCCTACCCGTGAACTGGTGGTGCAGATCGCCAAGGACGCCGCCGACCTGACCAAGTACACCGGCCTCAACGTCATGACGTTCGTCGGCGGCATGGACTTCGACAAGCAGCTCAAGCACCTCGAAGCCCGCCACTGCGACATCCTGGTGGCAACCCCCGGCCGCCTGCTGGACTTCAACCAGCGCGGCGACGTGCACCTGGACATGGTCGAAGTGATGGTGCTGGACGAAGCCGACCGCATGCTCGACATGGGTTTCATCCCACAAGTGCGCCAGATCATTCGCCAGACCCCGCCGAAAAACGAGCGCCAAACCCTGCTGTTCTCCGCGACCTTCACCGAAGACGTGATGAACCTCGCCAAGCAGTGGACCACCGAGCCGTCCATCGTCGAGATCGAAGCGGAAAACGTCGCCAGCGAAAACGTCGAACAGCACATCTATGCCGTGGCCGGTGCCGACAAGTACAAGCTGCTCTACAACCTGGTCAACGACAACGGCTGGGAACGCGTGATGGTGTTCGCCAACCGCAAGGACGAAGTGCGCCGCATCGAGGAACGCCTGGTGCGCGATGGCGTGAATGCCGCGCAACTGTCGGGCGATGTGCCGCAACACAAGCGCATCAAGACCCTGGAAGGCTTCCGCGAAGGCAAGATCCGCGTGCTGGTGGCCACCGACGTGGCCGGGCGCGGGATTCACATCGACGGCATCAGCCACGTGATCAACTTCACCCTGCCGGAAGTGCCGGACGACTATGTGCACCGCATCGGCCGTACCGGCCGTGCGGGGGCTGCGGGCGTGTCGATCAGCTTTGCCGGGGAGGATGACTCGTATCAGTTGCCGTCGATCGAGACCTTGCTGGGCCGCAAGATCAGTTGCGAGACTCCGCCGACGCACTTGCTGCGGGCTGTAGAACGCAAACGCCCGTAAGCTGAAAAGCGATAAAAATGTGGGAGGGGCGGTGCGACGATTCGACTTGCCCCCGATAGCAGTGGATCAGTCGATACATAAATTGACTGACGCACCGCTATCGGGGGCAAGCCCCCTCCCACATTTGGTTAAGTGTTCGGCTGGTTATTTCCAGCGATCCGCCGCAGCGTGGTCGCTGTCCCGCCCTTCCACCCAGCGCGCACCCTCACGGGTGTTTTCCTTCTTCCAGAAAGGCGCACGGGTTTTCAGGTAATCCATCACAAACGCACAGGCATCGAACGCGGCCTGGCGATGGGCACTGGCGGCGGCCACGAACACTATCGGCTCGCCAGGCTCCAGCGCACCGATACGATGCAGCACTTCGAGCTTGAGCAGCGGCCAGCGTTGCTCGGCTTCGACGGCGATCTTGGCCAAGGCTTTTTCAGTCATGCCCGGATAGTGTTCGAGAAACATCCCGGACACCTCTCGGCCCTCGTTGAAATCGCGCACATAGCCGACGAAACTCACCACCGCGCCCACGCCCACATTCGCCGCGTGCATCGCGTTGACCTCGGCACCGGGGTCAAACGGTTCGACCTGTACACGAATGGCCATGTTCAGCCTCCGGTCACGGGCGGGAAGAACGCAACTTCATCACCGGCCTGCAACGGCTCGTCGAGAGCACACAACTCCTGGTTGCGAGCACACATCAAGCTGGTTTCGTTGAGCACTTCAAAGCCCGGATCAGCGGCCAGCGCCTGGCGCACGGCATCGACCGTGGCGAATTCGCCTTCCATCTCAAGTGAATCCAGGCCTATTTTTTCGCTGTAACGCGCGAAAAACAGTACGTTGATGCTCATTGTCCATCCGCCTTGAAATGCCCGCTCTTACCGCCAAGCTTTTCCAGCAGGCGGATGTTTTCGATGGTCATGCCGCGATCCACGGCCTTGCACATGTCGTAGATCGTCAGCGCCGCGACGCTGGCCGCCGTCAACGCTTCCATCTCTACGCCGGTCTGCCCGGACAGCTTGCAGCGCGCGACGATGTGTACCGAGTCTGCGCCATCGGCACTCAGTTCGACCTTGACTCCGGTCAACATCAGCGGGTGACACAGGGGAATCAGATCACTGGTTTTTTTCGCCGCCTGGATCCCGGCGATGCGGGCCACGGCAAACACGTCGCCCTTGGGATGGGCGCCGTCGACGATCATTTGCAGGGTCTCGGGCAGCATGCGCACCCGCGCTTCGGCCACCGCCTCCCGGAACGTCACGGACTTGTCGGTGACGTCGACCATATGGGCGCGACCTTGGGAATCGAGATGAGTCAGCACAGGGATACTCCTGATCAGGAGCGGCGATTGTAAACCCAACACGCAATAAATGTGGGAGCAGCGGTGCGACGCACCGCCGCTCCAACGGTTACAGGTGCGACTCTGCGTATTCAGCCAGAATCGAGCGAGGCACCCCTTGCAGCGCGATATGCACGCCGTTCGGGAAGTCCTTGAAGCGTTCCGTCAGGTAGGTCAGCCCGGAGCTGGTCGCGGACAGGTAAGGGGTGTCGATCTGTGCCAGGTTGCCCAGGCACACCACTTTGGAACCGGCGCCGGCACGGGTGATGATGGTTTTCATCTGGTGCGGGGTCAGGTTCTGGCATTCATCGATCAAAATCAGGCTCTGCTGGAAGCTGCGACCTCGGATGTAGTTGAGGGATTTGAACTGCAACGGCACTTTGCTGAGGATGTAGTCGACGCTGCCATGGGTGTTTTCGTCATCCATGTGCAAGGCTTCGAGGTTGTCGGTGATCGCCCCCAGCCACGGCTCCATTTTTTCCGCCTCGGTACCGGGCAAAAAGCCGATTTCCTGGTCCAGGCCCTGCACGGAGCGGGTGGCGATGATGCGGCGATAGCGCTTGGTCACCATGGTCTGCTCGATGGCGGCAGCCAGGGCGAGGATGGTTTTACCGGAACCGGCAGCGCCCGTCAGGTTGACCAGGTGGATGTCCGGGTCGAGCAGCGCATACAGCGCCAGGCTCTGGTAGATGTCACGCGGTTTCAGGCCCCAGGCTTCCTGGTGCAACAGGGGTTCCTGATGCAGGTCGAGGATCAGCAGCTTGTCGACCTGGATCTCTTTGATCCAGCCCACGAAGCCCTGTTCGTCGACAATGAATTCATTGATATGCACGGCCGGCAGGTTGTCGATCAGTTGTACCTGGTGCCAGGTACGGCCATGGTCCTGACGGGTTTCGACCTTGCTGACACGGTCCCAGAACGAGCCGGTCATCATGTGATAACCACGGGACAGCATCGACACGTCGTCGACCAGTTGGTCGGTACTGTAGTCCTCGGCAGCGATCCCACACGCTCGTGCCTTGAGGCGCATATTGATGTCTTTGGTCACCAGCACCACGCGCAGGTCCTTGTCGCGAGCGTGCAGGTCGATCAATTGGTTGATGATTTTGTTGTCGTTCAGGTTTTCCGGCAGCAGGCTGTTGGGCTCGCTGCGCTTGCTCATCAGGATCGACAGCAAGCCCTTGGGCCCGCTTTTGCCGCGCTGGATCGGCACGCCGACCTCAACGTCCTCGGGTGACGCTTCGCCCAGGGTCTTGTCGATCAGGCGGATGGCCTGGCGGCATTCGGCAGCCACGCTGTGGTGCCCGCTTTTGAGTTTGTCGAGCTCCTCAAGCACGATCATCGGGATGGCGACGTGGTGTTCTTCGAAGTTAAGCAGTGCGTTTGGATCGTGGATCAGTACATTGGTATCAAGCACATAAAGGATTGGCTGGTCGGAAGAAGGGTTACGTCCATGATCATCCATACTCGGTCACCTTTGTGGGAGCCAGTCGACGCAATACCACAACAGTGCTGCGCCTCGATTCGACCACCGACTGCACCTGAGTGACGTCAAGCGCAGTGCCCACATGAGGAGTCTTGGAAGACGCCACCTGTGTTGCAGGTTTCGGCGATCTGACTTCGTAATACCGCAAAACCCATGACAGGAAAAAGTACTTTGACGCTTTTTTGAAGTTTATTTTTCAGGATGACGAATAGCACTAGCCGAGTGCCCGATGCACCGTTAAAGTCGGAAGTCCGCCTGCATCGAAATGTCGCACAAAATCAGCGCCAAAATGCCTCCAACCCAACAGGGCCGGGCACTTCATCCTTTTAACGAAACGCCTCCCGGCAGTCCTGCCAACCCAGCCCACTCTGCGCCGTTGCCTGCAGCAACATCGGCAATGCCACCCGCGCCTTATCCTGGGTGTCGTGAAACACAATCACGCCTTTGCGCCACAACAGCATCAACGTCAGCACCCGTTGCGCCGACTCATCGGCCTTGAGCTTGCCCGGCTCGTCCTGGGAATCGATGTCCCATAACGCCACCTGCAAGCCCTGGGACTGGAAGAACCCCTGGCTGTCCGCGCGCCGCTGCCCGTAAGGCGGGCGGAACAGCGGCACGTAGTTTTCCGGCATCAGGTTCTGCACCAACTGCGCGCTGCGGGTGATGGAACTCTGCCAGTCCACCCAATGGCTGTGGGAACGGTACTGCCAGCCCTCGGTACCGACGCACTGTCCCTGGTACAACGCCTCCACCTCAGCGGCAGAACTGCGCTCCACACGGTTTTGCAGGCTGCTGCCGAGGACAAAGAAGGTGGCGTTCATCTTCTGCTTGCGCAGGTAGTCGGCGAGCCAGTCGGTGTTGCCGCTGACCGGTGCCGGACCGCCGTCGAAGGTCAGCAGGAACAGGCGGTCGTTGAACTCATCGCCATTGCGTTCATGGTCGCCAAAGCGCGCGACTTCGCTGCTGATCTGCGGAAACAGCGCGGCCTTGCGCAGCAGTTCGTCCAGATAACGCTCGTGGAAAGCATGGCTGGGGGCGGCCCAGCCTATATAGAAGGAGTCTTCGCTGATCGCCAGCTTGCCGGCCTGCTCGCGCAGGTCGTCCATGTTCTCCACCAGGTAGCAGAACGAGGCGTCGACTTCGCAGCTCTGCTGGGCGAACGTGTAGTTCTCCAGCAGGCGCTGCCAAAGCTCGCGACGCAGATCGTCGATGGCGGCCAGGTTGATGATCTTCAAGCCCAGGCGCTGCTTGAGTGCGGTTTCATCCTGGGATTCACTGGCCAGCAGGCTGTGGGCGAACATCAGGATTTCCGCACGCGAAGCCACGTCGAACAGGGCAGGACTGCTGAGTTTTTCCGGCCAGGTGCCACGGTCCAGGCTGGCTACATCCACCGGCGCCGCCTGGGCATTCAGGCACAGCAGGCACGCCGACAATAAAAGCGCTATTCGCACGCAGGGTCTCCCTCTCCAGAGTCACCGGCCATCATAGCGGATCGCGCCTATCGCCATCATAGGTGGAGTCAAAACGCCCAACCCCCTAGAATCCCCGCACGATTTACAGGAGACGACTTCATGCTGATGGTGATTTCCCCCGCCAAGACCCTCGATTTCGAGACCCCAGCGGTGACCCAGCGCTTTACCCAGCCACAGTACCTGGACCATTCCCAGGTGCTGATCGAGCAACTGCGCGAGCTGAGCCCGGCGCAGATCAGCGAATTGATGCACGTGTCCGACAAGATCGGTGGCCTCAATGCCGCCCGCTTCGGCAGCTGGACCCCGGCCTTCACCCCCGAGAATGCCAAGCAGGCCTTGCTGGCGTTCAAGGGCGACGTGTACACCGGCCTGAACGCCGAGACCTTCAGCGATGCCGACTTCAGCTACGCCCAGGACCACCTGCGCATGCTCTCGGGCCTGTACGGCCTGCTGCGCCCCCTGGACCTGATGATGCCGTACCGCCTGGAGATGGGCACCAAACTCGCCAACGCCCGTGGCAAGGACCTGTACGCCTTCTGGGGCACGCGCATCAGCGAATGGCTGAACGAAGCCCTGGCCGAACAAGGCGACGACGTGCTGCTCAACCTGGCCTCCAACGAGTACTTCTCGGCGGTCAAGCGCACGGCCCTGAACGCTCGGATCATCAACACCGAGTTCAAGGACCTGAAGAACGGCCAGTACAAGATCATCAGCTTCTACGCGAAAAAGGCCCGGGGCATGATGAGCCGCTTCGTGATCGAAGAGCGCATCAACGATCCGGCCAGGCTCAAGCAGTTCGATGTGCAGGGTTACCGCTTCAATGCGGAGCAGTCCAAGCCGGACAATCTGGTGTTCCTGCGCGATCACGCACCGGAATAAGGCCGTACCAGCCTCTTTCAGACAATGAAATCCAAATGTGGGAGGGGCTTGCCCCGATTGCGGTGGTTCAGTCACGAATCTATCGACTGATGCACTGCCATCGGGGGCAAGCCTCCTCCCACATTTTTATCCGCGCTTCACACCAAGAATCGTCATTTATTTGACGTCAAAAAATATCCCGACACATCCCTAACATTTCTTTCACTCGACTTTTCCGATTTTTTTTCGTAGTGGCACCACTTTTTTAAAACACTAGTGGCACAAAACTATCCCTTCGCGCCAACTACCCGTAACTACTGGCCCAGATAGCAAGTGCTATCAATATAGTACCAGTGCCATCTTTACCTATATTTCAAGAAATTTCGGGAAACAGGATGAGCGGCCAGGAACTTCGTCCTGAAGCGCCGCTCATACCACCGGTAACGAAATTCTCTGTTTCTGTAGGAGATGACTTACAAGGCGGACCAACGGAAGTAGCGAAGTTGTCATATTCAACTTTGACTCAGTGGTCACATTACCAACCGATTAGTTGAGAGCGGCGATAAGGATCCATTGCCACGAACTATAAGGCCAAGGCTGTGCTTACCCTAATGGGTCAGTGAGACAACCCAAGGCATTGATATGTAAAGGCTTACAGCCTCTATCAAGGCCCTGCGGCACTGGCGCCAGGCCCTTCTCCCAGGAAGGCTGGCTGCATTTCAGGGCAGGCCCCAATAACAAGGCCAAGTTGCGCACAACTTGAGTGCAATAGTTAGTCACTCGTTATTCAACATGCCTGTACGCGGCAAGTCGGCGTCTATTCGCCCAACTTTCGCGGCATTTGTGACGTTTGCAAACATGAACTCCGGCCATCTAATGGCATGATTTAAATACAGAGGTAATTGCGATGCGCATCAGCATATTTGGTTTGGGTTACGTTGGCGCAGTGTGTGCCGGTTGCCTGTCTGCCCGTGGCCACGAAGTGGTCGGCGTAGACATCTCCAAGGAAAAGATCGACCTGATCAACGCCGGCAAATCGCCGATCGTCGAGCCGGGTCTGGGCGAACTGTTGAGCCAGGGCATCGCAAACGGTCGACTGCGCGGCACCACCAACTTCGCCGACGCCATCCGTGATACTGACCTGTCGATGATTTGCGTCGGTACGCCGAGCAAGAAGAACGGCGACCTGGAACTCAACTACATCGAATCGGTATGCCGCGAGATCGGTTTTGTCCTGCGTGACAAGACCACCCGCCACACCATCGTGGTACGCAGCACCGTGTTGCCGGGCACCGTCGCCAACGTGGTGATCCCAATCCTCGAAGACTGCTCCGGCAAGAAAGCCGGCGTCGACTTCGGTGTTGCGGTCAACCCGGAATTCCTGCGCGAATCCACCGCCATCGCCGACTACGACCTGCCACCGATGACCGTCATCGGCGAATTCGACAAAGCCTCCGGCGATGTCCTGCAGTCGCTGTACGAAGAACTCGACGCACCGATCATCCGCAAGGACATCGCCGTAGCCGAGATGATCAAGTACACCTGCAACGTGTGGCACGCCACCAAGGTCACCTTCGCCAACGAGATCGGCAACATCGCCAAGGCGGTCGGCGTCGACGGTCGCGAAGTGATGGAAGTGGTCTGCCAGGACAAGACCCTCAACCTGTCCCAGTACTACATGCGCCCAGGCTTCGCGTTCGGCGGCTCCTGCCTGCCTAAAGACGTGCGCGCCCTGACCTACCGCGCCAGTTCCCTGGACGTGGAAGCGCCGCTGCTCAACTCGCTGATGCGCAGCAACGAGTCCCAGGTGCAGAACGCCTTCGACATCGTCGCCGGCCACGACAAACGCAAAGTCGCCCTGCTGGGCCTGAGCTTCAAGGCCGGTACCGACGACCTGCGCGAAAGCCCGCTGGTCGAGCTGGCGGAAATGCTGATCGGCAAGGGCTACGACCTGAGCATCTACGACAGCAACGTCGAGTACGCCCGTGTCCACGGTGCCAACAAGGACTACATCGAAGGCAAGATCCCCCACGTGTCGTCCCTGCTCAACTCGGACTTCGATGATGTGATCAACAACTCCGACGTGATCATCCTCGGTAACCGCGACGAGAAGTTCCGCGCCCTGGCGCAGAACGCACCGCACGGCAAGCAAGTGATCGACCTGGTGGGCTTCATGTCCAAGGCCACCAGTACGACAGGCCGTACCGAAGGCATTTGCTGGTAACAGCAACGGTAAGTTTCGAGCTGCAGGCGTACCAATCCCCAGCGCTTGCAGCTCGAAGCCTTCTTCACCTTCGGATGACGCTTATGTCCAAGTTAAAACACGTACTGCTCCAATCCGCCGGCTGGCTGTTCTTTCTGAGCCTGCTGATGGGTCTCGCCCTGCTGTTGCCGGCGAGTACGTTCGACTCCGAGTCGAAGAATTTTATTTTCCTGATTGGCGCTGTCGGTATCTGGCGCTACTCGATGGGTGCTACGCATTTCTTTCGCGGCATGCTGTTCCTGTACGTGGTCTACCCGCACCTGCGCCGTAAAGTGCGCAAGCTGGGCAAGGCTGCCGATCCGTCCCACGTGTTCCTGATGGTCACCAGCTTCCGTATCGATGCGCTGACCACCGCGCAGGTCTACAGCTCGGTGATTCGCGAGGCCATCGAATGCGGCTTCCCCACCACCGTGGTCTGCTCGCTGGTGGAAATGTCCGATGAGCTGCTGGTCAAGAGCCTCTGGGAACGCATGAACCCGCCGGATCACGTCAAGCTCGACTTCGTGCGTATCGCCGGTACCGGCAAGCGCGACGGCCTGGCCTTCGGTTTCCGCGCCATCTCTCGCCACCTGCCGGACGACCGCGCCGTGGTTGCCGTGATCGATGGCGACACCGTGCTCGCCGAAGGCGTGGTGCGCAAGACCGTGCCGTGGTTCCAGCTGTTCGGCAACGTCGGCGGCCTGACCACCAACGAATTCTGCGAAGTGCGCGGCGGCTACATCATGAGCGAGTGGCACAAACTGCGCTTCGCCCAGCGCCACATCAACATGTGCTCCATGGCCCTGTCCAAGCGCGTGCTGACCATGACCGGCCGTATGTCGGTGTTCCGCGCCAACGTCGTGACGGACCCGGGCTTTATCGCCGACGTGGAAAGCGACTCGCTGCAGCACTGGCGCCTGGGCCGCTTCAAGTTCCTCACCGGTGACGACAAGTCCAGCTGGTTCAGCCTGATGCGCCTGGGCTACGACACCTTCTACGTGCCGGACGCCGCGATCCACACCGTGGAACACCCGCCGGAAAAGAGCTTTATCAAAGCCAGCCGCAAGCTGATGTTCCGCTGGTACGGCAACAACCTGCGCCAGAACTCCCGAGCCCTGGGCCTGGGTGTGCGTCGGCTGGGCCTGTTCACCAGCATCGTGTTGTTCGACCAGCGTGTGTCGATGTGGACCTCCCTGCTCGGCCTGACCGTGGCAATCATCGCCACCTTCAAGTACGGCGGCGCGTTCATCCTCGCGTACCTGCTGTGGATCGGCATCACCCGCCTGATCCTGACCCTGCTGCTGTCGTGCTCCGGCCACAAGATCGGCCCGGCTTACCCGGCGATTCTCTATTACAACCAGATCATGGGCGCGTTGGTGAAGATCTACGTGTTCTTCCGCCTTGATCAACAGTCCTGGACCCGCCAGGACACCAAACTGACCCGCGATTTGGCCAGCTTTCAACGTTGGTTCAACACCTGGTCGTCTCGGACCATGACCTTCTCCGCCGGCAGCATCTTCGTTGCCGTGTTGCTGATGATGGTCTGACCCTGCCAAGCCTGAATTAACCAAGGAATTACACCGTCATGAACAGCCAAGTAAATGCCAACGTTGTCCACGAGTCCGAAGCCCAGCGTCAACATGCCCGGGTCAAAATCCCGGCCAAGCTGCGCTTCTTCAACACTGACCGCACCCAGACCGAAGCGCGGGTGATCGACCTGTCCGCCGGCGGCCTGGCGTTCACCGCCACCCAGCCGTTGACCGTGGGTGAAGTGCACAAGGGTCGCCTGCAGTTCGTCATCGATAACCTCGGCCTGGCCATGGATGTGGAGCTGCAGATCCGCTCCTACGACCGCCAGACCGGCCGCACCGGTTGCCAGTTCCAGAACCTCGACGCCCAGGATATTTCCACCCTGCGCCACCTGATCACCTCGCACCTGTCCGGCGACATCGTGACCATGGGTGACGTGCTGGCGACCCTGCAACGCGACAACTTCACCAAGGCGCGCAAGGTCAAGGACAGCGGCAGCAACATGAGCGCCTTCGGTCGCCTGCGCGCCGTGACGTTCAGCCTGGCGATCTTCCTCGTCGGCCTGGCAGCCTTCGGCTTCGTGTTCAAATCGGTGTACGGCATGTACTTCGTCAGCCACGCCCAGGCGGGCCTGGTCAGCGTGCCCGGCATGAACGTGACCATGCCCCGCGACGGCACCGTGCAAAGCCTGCTCAAAGGTGACGCGGTGGCGGCCAAAGGTGCGCCACTGGCGACCTTCAGCACCAGCATGCTGGATGTGCTCAAGGGCCACCTGGACGAAGACCAGCTGCAGCCGGCCAAGGTCGAAGAGCTGTTCGGCAAGCAAATGACCGGCACCCTCACCTCGCCATGCGATTGCGTGGTCGCCCAGCAACTGGTCGCCGACGGCCAGTACGCCAGCAAAGGCGACGTGATCTTCCAACTGGTGCCACGCGGCAGCCAGGCTAACGTCGAAGCTCGCTTTACCTATCGCCAGTTCGGTGACGTGCGCCCAGGCACCCCGGTGAGCTTCCAGGTGGCCGACGAAGAACAGACCCGCACCGGCACCATCGTCAGCAGCACCAGCCTGAACAGCGCCGACCTGTCCTCCGACATCCGCGTACAGATCAAGCCTGACGCCCCGCTGGACAGCGCCTACGCCGGCCGCCCGGTGGAAGTGACCAGCGACCGTGGCCCATCCCTGAACTGGCTGATCGATAAAGCCATGGCTGCGGGTCTTTAATCATGAGCGCCCTTCGAACCCTGCCGGTGCCCCTGGCGCTGGCCATCGCCCTCGCCGGTTGCGCCGGCCTGCCCGACCAACGCCTGGCCAATGAAGCGCTCAAGCGTGGCGACACCGTCACCGCGCAGCAGAATTACCAGCAACTGGCAGAACTGGGTTACAGCGAGGCCCAGGTGGGCCTGGCCGATATCCAGGTAGGCACCCGCGATCCGGCGCAAATCAAACAGGCCGAGGCCACCTACCGCGCTGCGGCGGATACCTCGCCACGTGCCCAGGCCCGCCTCGGTCGCCTGCTGGTGGCCAAGCCAGGCTCCACCGAAGCCGAGCACCATGAAGCCGAAGGCCTGCTGAAAAAAGCCTTTGCCAATGGCGAAGGCAACACCCTGATCCCGCTGGCGATGCTGTACCTGCAATACCCCCACAGCTTTCCCAACGTGAATGCCCAGCAGCAGATCAGCAAGTGGCAGGCCGCCGGGTACCCGGAAGCCGGCCTGGCCCAGGTCCTGCTGTATCGCACCCAGGACACCTACGACCAGCATCTGGATGATGTGGAGCGCATCTGCAAGGCCGCGCTGAACACCACCGATATCTGCTATGTCGAGCTGGCCACGGTCTACCAGAAAAAAGCCCAGCCGGAAAAACAGGCCGAACTGCTCAAGCAGATGGAAGCCGGCTACAGCCGCGGCACCGTCACCGCCCAACGCGTCGACAGCGTCGCCCGCGTATTGGGCGACGCCACGCTGGGCAAGACCGACGAGAAAACCGCCCAGGCCCTGCTGGAAAAAATCGCCCCCGGCTACCCCGCTTCCTGGGTCAGCCTGGCGCAACTGCTCTACGACTTCCCCGAACTGGGCGACGTCGACCAGATGATGAAATACCTGGACAACGGCCGCGCCGCCGACCAGCCGCGCGCCGAGCTGTTGCTGGGCAAGCTCTACTACGAAGGCAAGTGGGTGCCGGCGGACGCCAAGGCGGCTGAAGCGCACTTCCAGAAAGCCGTGGGCCGCGAAGTGGCTGCCGACTACTACCTCGGTCAGATCTACCGCCGTGGTTACCTGGGCCAGGTCTATTCGCAAAAAGCCCTGGACCACCTGCTGACCGCTGCGCGCAACGGCCAGAACAGCGCCGACTTCGCCATCGCCCAATTGTTTTCCCAAGGCAAGGGCACCAAGCCCGACCCATTGAATGCCTATGTCTTCAGCCAATTGGCCAAAGCCCAGGGCACGCCAGAGGCCAACGACCTGGCCACGCAGCTCGAAGCCCCGCTTACACCGGAACAACGCGCCCAGGGCCAACGCCTGGTGCAACAGGAACTGGCCGCCCGCGGCACCCTGGCCCAGAGCACGCTGCAACTGCACGCCCTGGAAGAAGAAGACGGCGAGGAATCCCTATGAAGCTCAATCCATTCGTGCAGGCCGGCATCGGCCTGACCTTCGCCCTGCTGTGGTCGTGCCCGACCCTGGCCGCGCTGACCGAAGCCAAGAATTTCGGCCTGGAAGTCAAAGTCACCGGCCAGTCCGAAGATGACCGCGACCTCGGCACCCAGAAAGGCGGCGACGTCAACGGCATCGGCCTCGACCTGCGCCCGTGGATCTACGGCGAAAGCGGCAACTGGAGCGCCTACGCCATGGGCCAGGCGGTTGCTTCGAGCGACATCATCGAGACCGACACCCTGCAACAGTCGGCGGATGACGAAAACCAGCAAACCACCAACAACGACCGCAAGACCAAGAAAAACTACCTGGCCATGCGCGAGTTCTGGGTCGGCTACAGCGGCTTCACGCCCTACCCCGGCGAGATCCTCAAACTTGGTCGCCAACGCCTGCGCAACGACGACGGCCAATGGCGCGACACCAACATCGAAGCGCTGAACTGGACCTTCGACACCACCCTGCTCAAGGCCAACGTCGGCGTCGCCGAACGTTTCAGCGAATACCGTACCGACCTCAAGGAACTGTCGCCCAAGGATAAGGACCGTCAGCACCTCTACGCCGACGCGTCCTACCAGTGGACGCCAGGCCAGTGGATCGGCCTGCGTGGCCACCACACCCATGACAACGGCAAGCTCGACTACCCGGAACCGGGCGTCGCCACCGACTCCCTGGACAAGCGCGAGAACGGCGACCTGACCTGGCTCGGCATCGAAGCCAACAGCGACGCCTACAACTGGCGCAACACCAACACCGTCAACTACTGGGCCAGCATCACCGGCATGAAAGGCGACCGCGACTCGGTCAATGCCTTGAACGCCGACGGCACCCGCCCGACAGAGGCCAAGCGCAGCGATGACGTGAGTGGCTGGGCGACCGACCTGGGTATCCGCCTGCGTCTGGACCCGCAATGGCAAGTGGGTGCGGCCTATGCCCGCGCCAGTGCCGAGTACGAGCAGAACGGCCTGCAAAGCAACCGTTCGAACTGGACCGGTACCCAGTCCCGCGTGCACCGTTTCGGCGAAGCGTTTCGTGGCGAGATGAACAACATGCAGTCCATGAGCCTGTTCGGTTCCTGGCAGCTGCGTGAGGACTACGACGCCAGCCTGGTGTACCACAAGTTCTGGCGCGTCGACGGCAACAAGCCAGTCGGCAGCAACGGCATCGACGCCGTGCAGAACAACACCGATGACGTCACCGGCGCGATCCTGTCCAGCACTTCCCTGCCCCTTGAAGACGGCAAGAAAGACCTGGGCCAGGAGATGGACCTTGTCGTCACCAAGTACTTCAAGACCGGCCTGCTGCCGGCCGCGCTCAGCCAGTCGGTTGACGAGCCATCAGCCCTGGTGCGGTTCCGTGCCGGTGTGTTCAAGCCAGGTGATGCCTATGGCAGCCAGGTCGACTCGTACATGCATCGCGCGTTTGTCGACGTGATCTGGAAATTCTGATGGGAGCCTGCGCAATGAATGCTCAAAGCCTACTCGTCGCGGCAATGCTGATGGCCAGTGCCACAGCGTTTGCCGATACGGCGGCCAAGGCGCCGACCATCGCCAAGGAACTGCAACAGGCCAAGACCTACACCATTTCCAGCCCGCCGACCGCGCCGCTGGAAATGGCCAAGCCAGCCCTGCCTGACCTGTCGGGTTATACCGCCGCAGCGATGGAAAAGAAGATCGTACGCACCAAGCCCGGCAAGATCAGCATCCGCCGCATGATGCAGGAAGACGCCCTCAAGGACTTTATCGGCGGCGACAACAAGATGGCCGAATGGGTGGTGCGCCAGCACGGCATTCCCCAGGCGATCTTTGTCGACGACGGCTACATGAACCTCAAGGACCTGCTGGGCAAAGTGCCCAAGCAGTACTTCAGCGAAACTTCGCCGGGCGTGTTCCTGGCCAAGTTGCCGATCGTGGTCGGGCGCAAGGGCATCCTGGACATCGATAAAAACACCCAGGAGCTGCGCCTGTCCCAGGAGGGTGGTTCGTTCCTGATCAACGACGGTCAGCTGTTCGTGCGTGACACCAAAATCACCGGTTGGAGCGAAAAGGCCAATGGCCCGGCGCTGTTCAAGTCGCCCAAGGAATTCCGCCCGTTCCTGCTGGCCTGGGGCGGCACCGAGACCTACGTCTCCAAGACCAAGATGGCCAGCTTCGGCTATGCCAACAGTAAGTCGTACGGGGTGAGTATTTCCCAGTACACGCCGAACATGGCCAAGGTGCTCAAGCGCCCCGAGCCGACCGGCTGGATCATTGATTCCGAGTTCTCGGACATGTGGTACGGCTTCTACTGCTACGAGACCACGGGCTTCGTGATCAAGGGCAACACCTACAAAGACAACATCGTCTACGGCATTGACCCCCATGACCGTTCCCACGGCCTGATCATCGCGGACAACACCGTCTACGGCACCAAGAAGAAGCACGGCATCATCATTTCCCGTGAGGTGAACGACAGCTTCATCTTCAACAACCGCAGCTACGACAACAAGCTTTCGGGCCTGGTGATCGACCGTAACAGCGTGAACAACCTGATCGCCGACAACGAGATCTACCGCAACCACACCGACGGCATCACCCTCTATGAGAGCGGCGACAACCTGCTGTGGGGCAACAAGGTGATCAGCAACCGTCGCCACGGCATCCGCGTGCGTAACAGCGTGAACATCAAGTTGTACGAGAACACCTCGATGGCCAACGGCCTGACCGGCGTGTACGGCCACATCAAGGATTTGACCGACACCGACCGCGACATCGCCCTCGACCCTTTCGACGCCAAGGTCTCGCTGATCGTGGTCGGCGGTGAACTGGCGGGTAACGGCAGCGGGCCGTTGTCCATCGACTCGCCACTGAGTATCGAGCTGTACCGCGTGTCGATGCTGGCGCCGACCAAATCCAGCGGCATCAGCTTTTCCGGCGTGCTGGGCGATCGCCAGGAAGAAATTCTCGACCTGCTGGTGCGCCAGCAGAAAGCCGTGCTGATCGACCCTGTCGAACGCCAGACCGAAATGCAGGACTGAGGATGACCCTTATGCACCCACACATGATCAAACTGCTGAGCCTCTCGGGTCTGACCCTCGGCCTGCTCGCGGCCAGCCAGGGCGTGCGCGCCGACGAAATCAAGGCGCCGACCTTCACCGCCGAGCCCTGCTGCAGCCTGTGCCCGGCCGCCCATGACGCGAAGAACTACACCACGCGCTACCAGCAGAACTTCACCACCCTGGTGCAAGCCCAGGGCGACTGGCTGTTCCGTACCCAGGAAGACCTGCGCACCGAATTCGACACCAGCCCGGCCGGCTACAAGCGCATGCAACAACTGCACGACGCGTTCAAGGCCAAGGGCGTGGAGCTGGTAGTGGTCTACCAGCCGACCCGTGGCCTGGTGAACCGCAACAAGCTCAACCCCGCAGAAAAAGCCTCGTTCGATTTCGACAAGGCCCTGGGCAACTACAAGACCATGCTCGGCCGTTTCGCCAAGATGGGCTACGTGGTGCCGGACCTGTCGCCGTTGACCAACGAGCAACTGCCGGACGAACTGCCGGCCCACGACTTCTACTTCCGCGGCGACCAGCACTGGACTCCATACGGCGCCCAGCGCACGGCGAAAATCGTCGGCGCCAAGGTGCGTGCAATGCCTGAGTTCGCCGATATTCCCAAGCGCGAATTCGAGACCAAGCGCTCCGGACGCATGGGCAAGACCGGCACCCTGCACAACATGGCCGGGCAATTGTGCGGCACCAGCTACGCGATCCAGTACATGGACCAGTTCACCACCGAGCCGAAAGGCGAAGCCGGCGACGGCGACCTGTTCGGCGATTCGGGCAACCCGCAGATCACCCTGGTGGGCACCAGCCACAGTGGCAAGAACTACAACTTTGCCGGTTTCCTGGAACAGGAAATCGGTGCCGACATCCTCAACGTCGCCTTCCCCGGCGGTGGCCTGGAAGGCTCGATGATCCAGTACCTGGGCAGCGACGAATTCCAGAAGAGCCCGCCGAAAATCCTGATCTGGGAGTTCTCGCCGCTGTATCGCCTGGACCAGGAGACCATCTACCGCCAGATGATGGCGCTGCTCGACAACGGCTGCGAAGGCAAGACCGCCCAGATGAGCGCGAGCACTACATTGAAACCGGGCAAGAACGAATTGCTGGTTAACAGTTCGAACAAAGACCTGCGTAATGCCAATCACCAGGTTGATATCCGCTTCGCCGACCCGTCGGTGAAAACCTTGCAAGCCACCCTCTGGTACATGAACGGGCGCCACGAGGACATCAAGATCGAGAAACCCGAAACATCCGAAACAGACGGGCGTTTCGCCTTTGAACTGCGCACCGATGAAGACTGGGCCTCGCAGAACTTGCTGGCCGTGGAAGTGCAGGGCCCCGAAGCGGGCGCTGCCGCGCAGAAGGTCGAAGCGAAAATTTGCACACGCAACGTATTCCCAGCGGGCGGTCAACAGACTGCCTCGACAGGGCAATGAGGTTACTTATGCAGAAGTTATGGATTCCATCGTTACTGGGCCTGGCGATCTTCGCCGGTTCGGTCAACGCCGCCGCCCCGCTGCGTCCGCCCCAGGGCTACTTCGCACCGATTGAAGCGTTCAAGACCGGCGACTTCAAGGAAAACTGCGACACCATGCCGACGCCCTACACCGGGCCTCTGCAATTTCGCAGCAAGTACGAAGGTTCCGACAAAGCCCGTTCGACCCTGAACGTGCAGTCGGAAAAAGCCTTTCGCGACAGCACCGCCGATATCACCAAGCTGGAAAAAGACACCAGCAAGCGCGTGATGCAATTCATGCGCGACGGTCGCCCGGAGCAGCTCGAATGCACCCTGAACTGGCTGGTGTCGTGGGCCAAGGCCGATGCGTTGATGTCCAAGGACTTCAACCACACCGGCAAGTCCATGCGCAAATGGGCCCTGGGCAGCATGGCGTCGGCCTATGTGCGCCTGAAGTTCTCCGACTCGCACCCGTTGGCCAACCACCAGCAGGAGTCGCAACTGATCGAAGCCTGGTTCAACAAACTGGCCGATCAGGTGGTCAGCGACTGGGACAACCTGCCGCTGGAAAAAACCAACAACCACTCCTACTGGGCCGCCTGGTCGGTGATGGCAACGTCCGTCGCCACCAACCGTCGCGACCTGTTTGACTGGGCCGTCAAGGAATACAAGGTTGGCGTCAACCAGGTCGACGACCAAGGCTTCCTGCCCAACGAGTTGAAGCGTCAGCAGCGTGCCTTGTCGTACCACAACTACGCGTTGCCGCCGCTGTCGATGATCGCCAGTTTTGCCCTGGTCAACGGTGTCGACCTGCGCCAGGAAAACAACAGCGCACTCAAGCGCCTGGGCGACAAAGTGCTGGCCGGGGTCAAGGACCCGGAGATCTTCGAACAGAAGAACGGCAAGGAGCAGGACATGAAGGACCTGAAGCAGGACATGAAATTCGCCTGGCTCGAACCCTTCTGCACCCTCTACACCTGCGCACCGGATGTGATCGAACGCAAGCATGGCATGCAGCCGTTCAAGACCTTCCGCCTCGGGGGTGACCTGACCAAGGTCTACGACCCGACGCATGAAAAAGGCAACAAAGGTTCCTGAGCGAACTCGGTAAAAAATGTGGGAGGGGGCTTGCCCCCGATAGCAGGGTGTCATTCAACACAGATGGCGACTGTTACACCGCCATCGGGGGCAAGCCCCCTCCCACATTTTTGAGCCAGTTTCGTCAGTAGGAATGTTGTACCGCCCTCCCCGTCTTTTCGTGGGGGGGTTTGGGGGGGCTCTGGCCCTTGACTGTTGGTTAAACATGGAGAGATCGGGATGGTTTTCTCGTCCAATGTGTTCCTGTTTCTGTTCTTGCCGATCTTTCTCGGCTTGTACTACTTGAGCGGGCAACGCTATCGCAATCTGCTGCTGCTGATTGCCAGCTACGTGTTCTACGCCTGGTGGCGAGTGGACTTCCTGGCGCTGTTCGCCGCCGTCACGCTGTGGAACTACTGGATCGGCCTCAAGGTCGGTGCCGCCGGCGTGCGCACCAAGCCGGCCCAACGCTGGCTGCTGCTGGGCGTGGCGGTCGACCTGTGCATCCTCGGCTACTTCAAGTACGCCAACTTCGGCGTCGACAGCATCAACGTCATGATGAAGTCGGCCGGCCTGGAGCCTTTCATCCTCACCCACGTGCTGCTGCCGATCGGGATCTCGTTCTACATCTTCGAGTCCATCAGCTACATCATCGACGTGTACCGTGGCGATACCCCGGCGACCCGCAATCTCATCGACTTCGCGGCGTTCGTGGCGATCTTCCCGCACCTGATCGCCGGCCCGGTCCTGCGTTTCCGCGACCTGGCCGACCAGTTCAATAACCGCACCCACACCCTCGACAAGTTCTCCGAGGGCTGCACGCGGTTCATGCAGGGTTTCATCAAGAAGGTCTTCATCGCCGACACCCTGGCGGTGGTGGCCGACCATTGCTTCGCCCTGCAAAACCCCACCACCGGCGATGCCTGGCTGGGGGCGCTGGCCTACACCGCGCAGTTGTACTTCGACTTCTCCGGCTACAGCGACATGGCCATCGGCCTGGGCTTGATGATGGGTTTCCGCTTCATGGAAAACTTCAAGCAGCCGTACATCAGCCAGTCGATCACCGAGTTCTGGCGGCGCTGGCACATCAGCTTGTCCACCTGGCTGCGTGACTACCTGTACATCACCTTGGGCGGCAACCGTAAAGGCACGCTGACCACCTACCGCAACCTGTTCCTGACCATGCTGCTCGGTGGCCTGTGGCACGGTGCGAACATCACCTACATCGTGTGGGGTGCCTGGCACGGCATGTGGCTGGCGATTGAAAAAGCCATCGGCCTCAACACCGCACCGCGCAGTTTCAACGTACTGCGCTGGGCCTTCACCTTCCTGCTGGTGGTGATGGGCTGGGTGATCTTCCGCGCCGAAAACCTCCACGTCGCGGGCCGTATGTACGGTGCGATGTTCAGCTTCGGCGAGTGGTCGCTGTCGGAACTCAACCGCGCCAGCCTCACCGGCCTGCAAGTCGCGACCCTGGTGGTGGCGTACGCAACATTGGCGTTCTTCGGCCTGCGCGACTTCTACACCAACCGCCCTGCCGAGAAAACCAAGCCGGCCGACCCGAGCCTGATCAAGGCCGTGCCGGGCGACAACCCGGGCAGCATCCACGAGCCAGGTTTCACCGTAGGTCGTGACGCTGCCGTGCAACCGGCCTACTGGACCGCTGACTGGCCACGCTACGCCATGCGCGCGGCGGTGCTGCTGCTGTTCGTGGCGTCGATTCTCAAACTGTCGGCGCAGAGTTTCTCGCCGTTCCTTTACTTCCAATTCTGAGGGAGCCGACCATGACCCGTTCATTACGCGTCCTCTATATCGGCCTGTTCCTGGTGCTGCTGCTGGCCCTGGGCGCCTGGTCGCTGCGCAGCTTCCTGGGCTTCAGTACCAACGCCGACGCGACCGTGCTCAACGGTCGCTGGACCAAGGCCGTCGAGACCCATTACGACGAGGAGTTCCCGATCAAGCGATTGGGCACCAACCTCTGGGCCGCGCTGGACTACAAGCTGTTCAATGAAGGCCGCCCTGGCGTGGTGCTGGGCCGCGATCACTGGTTGTACAGCGACGAGGAGTTCAACCCCGCCGTCAACGAAGACCAGAACCTTCAAGGCAACTACGCGCTGGTCGAAGGCGTGCGCCAGAAGCTCAAGGCCCAGGGCATCCAACTGGTGATGGCGATCGTGCCGGCCAAGGTGCGCCTGTACCCGGAGCACCTGGGTGAAGTGAAACCGGCGAGCATCCACGCCAACCTGTACCAGGACTTCCACGCCCGTGTGGCCGCCGACAAGATCATCGCCCCGGACCTGCTCGGCCCGCTGCAACAGGCCAAGCTGGGCGGCAAGCAGGTGTTCCTGCGCACCGACACTCACTGGACCCCGGACGGCGCCGAAATCGCTGCCAAGCAATTGGCTAAAACCATCGCCGATAAGACCCCGCTCCACGGCGAGCCGCAGCGTTTTGTCACCGAGGCCGAGAAGACCGAGCCGCATAAAGGCGACCTGCGTCTGTTCCTGCCCCTGGACCCGCTGTTCGAAAACCTGATGCCACCGAAAGAGCCGCTGGAAAAACGCGTCACGCATCTGGCCGAAACCAAAGGCGACGACGCGCTGTTCAGCGACAGCGAAACCCCGGTGGCCCTGGTGGGCACCAGCTACAGCGCCAACCCCAACTGGAACTTCGTCGGCGCCCTCAAGCAAGCCCTGGGCAGCGACGTGGTCAGCTACGCCGAAGACGGCCATGGCCCGATCCTGCCGATGCTCAGCTACCTGAAAAGTGACGACTTCAAGAACAGCCCGCCACAGGTGCTGATCTGGGAGTTTCCTGAACGCTATCTGCCCGTGAACAACGAAATCGGTGATGCCGACCCATCGTGGGTTGCGCAACTTAAACAAGCCGGTTCGCGCCAACAAAACATGGCACTGAACACCCCAGCTAAAAACCCAAAATCCGAGACGCCCGACCGGGCGCAAAACTGAAAGAGAGGTAACTCACATGACTTTCACTACTACTCCGCGTCGTCTCGCTAAGACTCTGGCCCTGGCTGCCGGTATGAGCTTGGTATCCCTGTCCGCCTTCGCCGGTGACGCTGCCTTGTACGGCCCAGTTGCACCGAAAGGCTCAAGCTTCGTGCGGATCTACAACGCCTCCAACCAGGAAGTCAGCGCCACTGTCGGCAGCACCAACCTCAGCGACGTGGCCCCGCTGGCCAGCAGCGACTTCAGCTTCATGCCCGGCGGCGACTACAGCGCCAAGGTCGGCAGCCAGACCGTGCCGGTCAAGCTCGCCCCGGACCACTACTACACCCTGGTCAACAACAACAGCGGCCAGCCGCAGCTGATCGAAGAGCCACCGTTCAAGAACAAGCAGAAATCCCTGGTGCGCGTGCAGAACCTCAGCGACAAGGCCCTGACCCTGAAAACCGCCGACGGCAAGACCGACGTGGTCAAGTCGGTGGCCGCCAAAGGCCGTGGCGAACGTGAGATCAACCCGGTGAAGGTGAGCCTGGCGCTGTATGACGGCGACAAGAAAGTTGGCGACGTCAAGCCAGTGGCCCTGGAGCGTGGTGAGGCAGCGGTGCTGTACGTCACCGGTTCGGGTTCGAGCATTTCGCCAGTCTGGGTAAAACGCCCGGTGTCGACCCGCTGAATGAATTTTCCGGGTCGGCTGCGGCCGGCCCGGACACGAGACAAAAACAAGAGTGAAACGACAAACCTTCGTAGCTCTGACCCAAATTGATTCAAGGAGAAACACATGATCCCAGTAATCCTTTCCGGTGGTAGCGGCTCACGTCTTTGGCCGCTTTCCCGCAAACAGTTCCCCAAACAATTCCTGGCCCTGACCGGCGAGCACACGCTGTTCCAGCAAACCCTGGAACGCCTGGTGTTCGAAGGCATGGACTCCCCGATCGTGGTCTGCAACAAGGACCATCGCTTCATCGTCAACGAGCAACTGGCCAACCGTAAGCTGGAATGCCAGCGCATCCTGATGGAACCCTTCGGCCGCAACACCGCGCCGGCCGTGGCCCTCACCGCGATGATGCTGGTCAACGAAGGCCGTGACGAACTGATGCTGGTGCTGCCGGCCGACCACGTGATCGACGACCAGAAAGCCCTGCAACGCGCCCTGGCCCTGGCCACCGTGGCCGCCGAGCGTGGCGAGATGGTGCTGTTCGGCGTGCCGGCGACCCGTCCGGAAACCGGCTACGGCTACATCAAGTCCACCAACGATTCGCTGCTGCCCGAAGGCGTGAGCCGCGTACAGCAGTTCGTGGAAAAACCCGATGAAAAACGCGCCGTCGAATTCGTCAAAAGCGGCGGTTACTTCTGGAACAGCGGCATGTTCCTGTTCCGCGCCAGCCGCTTCCTGGAAGAGCTGAAAAAGCACGATCCGGACATCTACGACACCTGCGTGCTGACCCTGGAGCGCAGCCAGCAAGACGCCGATACCGTGACCTTCGACGAAGCCACTTTCGCCTGCTGCCCGGACAACTCCATCGACTACGCCGTGATGGAAAAAACCCAGCGCGCCTGCGTGGTGCCGTTGAGCGCCGGCTGGAGCGACGTGGGTTGCTGGGCTTCGCTGTGGGCGGTCAACGATAAAGACGCCAACGGCAACGTCACCAAGGGCGACGTGGTGATCCAGGACAGCAAGAACTGCATGATCCACGGCAACGGCAAGCTGGTGTCGGTAATCGGCCTGGAAAACATCGTGGTGGTGGAAACCAAGGACGCGATGATGATTGCCCACAAGGACAAGGTCCAGGGCGTCAAGCAGATGGTCAACACCCTCAACGAACAGGGCCGCAGCGAAACCCAGAACCACTGCGAAGTCTATCGTCCGTGGGGCTCCTACGACTCGGTGGACATGGGCGGCCGCTTCCAGGTCAAGCACATCTCGGTCAAGCCGGGCGCGTGCCTGTCGTTGCAGATGCACCACCACCGCGCCGAACACTGGATCGTGGTCAGCGGCACCGCCGAAGTCACCTGTGACGAGAACGTGTTCCTGCTCTGCGAGAACCAGTCCACCTACATCCCGATCGCCTCGGTGCACCGCCTGCGCAACCCGGGCAAGATCCCGTTGGAGATCATCGAAGTGCAATCGGGCAGCTACCTGGGCGAAGACGATATCGAGCGCTTCGAAGATATCTACGGGCGCTCGACGCCGGTTGAACGTGGCGTGTCGGTGAAAACTATCGCGCAGTAAAACAGTCGTACAAGAAGCCCTCGCCCAGCCCATTGCGTCCCCTATCCGCAGTGGGTTGGGTGGGGGCTTTTTGTTTGGGATTTACGCTGGCTGGGCGGGCCTCATCGGGGGCAAGCCCCCTCCCACCTTTGATCTGCGAATACATTCAAATGTGGGAGGGGGCTTGCCCCCGATGAGGCCGGCACACCCACCACAGCACTCAAGGTAGCCAATCCCACCTACGCTTAAGTTAGGATGCTCGTTCCCTACTCGAGGTGGTCTCCATGTTCTTCGGCGTTCTACTGATCATCACCTGGCTGATCCTCCTGCTGCGCTACCCGGCCAAGGCATTGCCGGTGTCGTTGGCCGCTGCCGTCGGCCTGGGTCTTGTCGCGGTGTGGGTGGTGTGGCTGGACAACCGCGAAGCCTCGCAACTGGCGCGCCTTGAACTGCGCATCACCTACGCCCCGCAGGAATGCCCGGCTGACCGCCCGCTCAAGCTGACCCTGAACAACGGCAACGACGTCCCCCTCACCGAACTGCGCTGGCGCGTCGCCGCCTATGCGCCGGGCGATACGGTCAACCTGGCCGACAACGTCTACGCCGCCCCGCGCTATCGTGGGCCCGGCGAGTTGCAGGCCGGCGCCACTTGGGACGACTGCCTGCCCACCCCGCCCCTGCGCCCCGGCTACCGCGCGCAAACCCTGGAATTTCGCGCCGAGCATCTGCAAGGCAGCTTCTCGGACTGACAAAGGACTGATCCATGCCCAACGTACTCATCACCGGTTGCTCCAGCGGTATTGGCCGCGCCCTGGCCGAGGCCTTCAAATCCGCCGGTTTCGACGTGTGGGCCAGCGCCCGCCGCCCGCAAGACGTCACCGCCCTCGCCGCTGCGGGTTTCAATGCCGTCGAACTCGACGTCAACGACAGTGCCGCTTTACAGCGCCTGGCCGAACAACTGGGAGAGCTGGATGTACTGATCAACAACGCCGGCTACGGCGCCATGGGCCCGCTGCTCGATGGCGGCACCGAGGCGATGCAGCGCCAGTTCGAGACCAACGTATTTTCCATCGTCGGCGTGACCCAGGCGCTGTTCCCGGCCCTGCGCAAGCGCAAAGGGCTGGTGGTGAATATCGGCAGCGTTTCCGGCGTGCTGGTCACGCCGTTTGCCGGCGCCTACTGCGCGTCCAAGGCGGCGGTGCATGCATTGAGTGATGCACTGCGCATGGAGCTGGCACCATTTGGGGTGAGGGTGATGGAAGTCCAGCCCGGCGCCATCAATACGAGTTTTGCCAAAAACGCCGGCGCCCAGGCCGAGCTGTTAATCAACGAAAAATCGCCGTGGTGGCCGTTGCGCGAGGGCATTCGCGCACGCAGCCAGGCCTCTCAGGACAAGCCCACCCCGGCCGGCGTGTTTGCAGCGGATGTGCTCAAGGCGGTGCAACAACCACAGCCGCCGCGCCTGTTGCGCTCGGGCAATGGCAGCCGGGCGTTGCCGTTGATGGCCGCGTTGTTGCCCAAGGGATTATTGGAAGCCGTGTTGAAAAAACGCTTTGGTTTGAATGGGAGTTTGTAAATGATCGACTACAGCGATTTTTTTGAAGAAGTGATCCAGACCCACGTCGAGATCGAGCAATGGTTTGCCGGGGTTGCGCCGGAAGGCACCCTGCAAAGCCTGCTTGCGCGCTTCTCCCCCGAGTTCAGCATGATCGCCCCCGCCACCGGCACACGCGTCAATGCAGCCGGGGTCAAAGCGCTGTTCACTCGCCTGGGTGGTATGCGCCCGGGGTTGAAGATCACCTTGAGTGAAATGGCTGGGATTGACCGGCATGCGCGCGGCGCAACGGTGACTTATCGCGAGCATCAGATCGATGCCAGCGGCACGCAGACAGATCGCCGCGCCACGGTGGTGTTTGAAAAGCAGGCCAGCGGTGCGTTGCTGTGGCGTCATCTGCATGAGACTTTTGTGCCTCAGGCGCGCAGCCAATAATGGCCAACTAGCACCTGTCAGATTTGACAGTAGACGCGGTATCACACCAAGACCAGACTGAAAACGTCGCCGGGTTTGAGCACACGTTGTATCCAGGGGGCAGACTTTCCTCTCCAACCAAAGAAGGGATGCGTTGATGCGTAAGTCAAAAAAACCCTCAAAGACGCAACCCGGCACGCTGGATCCCGACTTCGGTATTGGAGGGGTGCAAGCCCTGGAAAAAATTCTCGAAGATCATGGTGATCTGAACGTTCGCTTTCGCTTCGGAGGACTTGCAACCGCGAAGGATGGCAAGCTTTTGTTCAGCGCCAGCGTGTATAGAAACCACGACGACCAGTACCTATACGGCTTGGGCCGCCTGAACGCCGACGGCAGCCTGGATAAATCGTTTGGAACGAACGGGCTGGTCATCGGTGATTTTTTACCCTCGCTGCCGGCCGGTGGTTCAAGGCTGGCCGTACAATCGGCCGGCAACATCCTGATGCTGGGCTGGACATGGCGCAGTGCATCCAATGGCTGGGCGGACCTGGTGATTGCACGTTTCAACAGCGAAGGTGAGCCCGACACGAATTTTGCCGAGCAAGGGCGGTGCATTCTGCCCACCAAGGACTACGAAGAACTCATAGGAGAATCAGCGACAGTACACGTCCAGAGTGACGGACGTATTTTAGTGAGCGCCAACTATGTAGCCCACGACAATCAGGACCAGACAGTGGGTGTGCTGTTTCGCCTGCAGCCCAATGGTGCACTGGACGAAAGCTTCAACAAAACTGGCAGGCTGGAGTTCAAACTTGCCGGCTCCAATGTGGCCACGGCGGTCAACGCGTGTATCAGCCAGGGCAGTGATCACAAAATAGTGTTTGTTGGACATGCCCGGTTTATCCCCACCCTCAAGACCGCCCTGTTTGCCCGCCTCAACCCTGACGGCAGCCCGGACGCCGGCTTTGGCAGTCCCAAGACGCCGGGGTTTCATCCCATGGACAGTATCAAGGATCACACCACCTTCAACGCTCTGACCGAGCGCGCGGACAACAGTCTTGTTGGCGCCGGCCAAATTGGGCAGGGCGGCGCCGAAAGCACAAAAGGTCTCATGCAGGCGATTACCCCAAACGGCGCCGTGCACCAACTGTTCAACAACGGTAAACCCCTGGTCAGCCAATTCGACAGCAACCACGACAATGGCTGGCAATGCATCATGCAAACCAGCACAGGCAACCTGGTGACGGCGTCAACCGGCAACTGGATCTACATCGCTCAATTCAAAACCCACGGCGTGCTGGATCTGGCCTTCAACAACCAGGGTTACAACGACATGCAGTCCGAACCCAGATCCCCCCCTGTGCTGCTGACCGAACGGGGTGACCAGCGAATCATTGCCGGTGCGAACGTCTCGGGTATCGATGATAAGGGTGTAGGCCAGCTAAGGTGCTTATTCGGCCAGGGGCACGCTATCGACAATCACCGTGCAGGTAATCCCCGCCGCCAATAACACCCCCTGCGGCACTTCATCAATATGAATCCGCACCGGCACCCGCTGGGCCAGGCGCACCCAGTTGAAGGTCGGATTCACATCGGCGATCAGCTCGCGACTCTCCGGGTTGTCGCGGTCGTAGATGCCGCGCGAGATGCTTTCTACGTGCCCCTTCAATGTCTCGCCGCTCATCAGTTGCATGTCAGCTTTGTCACCGACTTTCACATGGGGCAGTTTGGTTTCTTCGAAGAAGCCATAGACCCAGAACGAGTTCATATCCACCACGGCCATCTTGGCTTCGCCGATGCGTGCGTAGTCGCCGCGATGCACGTTGAGGTTGGTGACGTAGCCGTCCACTGCCGCCACGACCTGGGTGCGTTTCAAGTTGAGTTCGGCCGCTTCGAGTTGTGCCAGTGCGTGCTGGTAATCCGCCAGGGCCGAGTCGGCGATGTTGCTGGCGTCGTCGCGGTTTTCCCTGGAGATCACCAGGGCGTCGAGGTCGGCGCGGCGGTGGGCGTTGACCTTGCGCATTTCCCAGGTGGCTTTGCGCGAGGCGACCAGGGATTGCGCCTGTTTGACGGCGATGCGGTAGTGCTCGGGGTCGATCTGCATCAGCAGGTCGCCCTTTTTCACCAACTGGTTATCGCGCACGGGCACGTCGACCACTTCACCGGTGACGTCGGCGGCCACGTTGATGATGTCGGCGCGCACGCGGCCGTCGCGGGTCCACGGCGTTTGCATGTAGTGCACCCACAACGTGCGGCCAATCCAGATCGCCAAGGCCAGTACCAGCAAGGTCGCGAGCAGGCTGAAAAACTTTTTCATCGGGGCATTCTCAACGGTAGACGGTCAGCGCCAGGGCGCCGAACAGGCAAACGAACAGGCTCAGGCGCAGCAGCGCCGGGTGCCAGAAAAACCGGTACAGGTCGAAGCCGGCCAGGAAGCGGTCCAGGGCCCAGGCCAACGCGGCCGCGATCAGGAACATCAGGGTCATGGTCGGCATATAGATGCCGTGGAATGCGATTTCACGAGGCATTCGGGGTTCCTTTGAGGGCCGCCAGCGGTGATTGCGGGTCCAGCAACGAGGTGCGGATAAAGTGCAGGTAGCTTTTCACCCGGCGCAGGGCCGAGGTATCGAAGTGCGGGGCGAAGGGTTCGTCGGTGGCCTGCACGCGGCTGATCGCGTGGTCGACGGCGATCAGGCCACGCTCCAGGTTGCTGGCGCTGGGTTGCAGGAACAGGCGCACCAACGAGCGGCCCATGACCCGGATCGCCTGGCGCCACGGCTGGGACTCGGCATAGGCCGGGTGTACCGGCAGGATCGCCTGTTCCTTGCGCAACTCGATGATCGCGTGGCCGACTTCCAGCACCACGAACATCCAGCGCAGCAGGTCGCGTTGCACTTGCGGCTGGCCGACAGCGAGGCCATAGGCCTGGTGCAGCAGGTCTCGGGTGCGACTTTCGAAACTCGATGCCAGCCCCTTGAGCTTGCCGCTGATGGCATACACCACCTGCTCGCGCAGGTCCTGCTCCAGGCGGCGCCACAGCCAGCGGCTGTTGGGCGGCAGGATGATCGCCCCTGCCGCCGCGCACACCAGCATGCCAATGATCATGGCGATGTAGTCGTTGATAAAGGTGTAGGGGTTGTAGACCGTGAGGTTGTCCGGCACCGAACCGGTGCTGAAGAAAATCAGCAGGCCCACGCCCACACCGGCGTATTGCGGGCGTGAGGCGAGGAACGCGCCGAGGATGATCACCGGGGCGAGCATCACGCATAGCAGCGGGAAGCCGTCGATCCACGGGAACACGAAGAACATTTCCACAAAGCCCACCAACGCGCCGATCAAGGTGCCGCAGGCCATCTGGAACGCCATGCGCTTGGGATTGGGCGTGGCGGCGGACAGGCCGACGGTGGCAGCGGCGATCAGGGTCATGGTGGCGCCGCTGGGCCAGGCCGTGGCCACCCAGTAACTGCCCAGCACAATCAGGATGAACGACGCGCGAATCCCCGAGGCGGCACAGGCCAGCCAGTTGGTCTTGGGGCTGAAGGCTTCGTCCCATTGCTCCCGTGCATGGCTGTGATCGGCCAGGGACGCATGGGTTTGCGCGTAGTTGTGCAGGTCATCGACGAAGCGGTAGAGCAGTTCATAAGCGGTGTGAAAATCCAGCTGTTCGGCCTCACTCGGGTTGCCCTCCTGGAAGGTCGCACGCAGGCTGCGGACTTTGGCGGGCAGGCTGTCCTTGTAGGCGCAGAGCTGGTTGACCAGGCGCGCGGCGTCGGGGCTGGTGAGGGCGCGGCCGGAGAAGCCGTCGAGGACTTCGGCGAGGTCCTGCAGGCCCGGCTTGATCGCCGCCACCACGTGATCCGCGGCGTCCGTGCGCAGGCGTTCGAGCAACTGGTGCAAGGCATTGAAGCGGGTGGTGATGCTCATGAACTCGCTGTTGAGGCGGCTGAGCCGACCGTTGCGCCGGCGCATATGCGGGTCTTCGAACACCGTGAGGCTGCGCAGACCTTCCAGGCCCACGGCCTCGGCGATAAAGCGCACATTGCTGGCCTCGAACCCTTCGCGCTGGCTACGCCCGCGCAGGCCGTCGGTGACGAACAGCGCGAACACGCCAAAGCGCTGATAGAGCGCGTTGCGCATCGCGGCGCTGGAGGTCTGCGGCAGGATCGCCGCGCTGACCAGGGTGGAACACAGGATCCCCAGGGAGATTTCCAGCACCCGCCACACCGCCGCCATAAAGGCGCCGTCCGGATGGGCCAGGGCCGGCAGGCCGACCATCGCCGCCGTATAACCCGCGAGTACAAACCCGTAGGCGCGAAAGTTACGGTTGCGTGTCGCGCCAGCGGTGCAAATGCCGACCCAGATCGCCAGCGCCCCGAGGAACAACTCGGTGTTCTGCGCAAATAACGCGATCAACACCACCATCACCGCCGACCCCGCCAGGGTGCCGAGGAAGCGATAGAAGCTCTTGGCGAACACCTGGCCGCTCTGGGGTTGCATCACGATAAATACGGTGATCATCGCGGTACGTGGTTGCGGCAGTTCCAGGCGCATGGCCAGCCACAGCGTGAGGAACGCGGCGATCAGCACCTTGAAGATGTACACCCAGGTCACGCCGTCGCTGCGTGCCCAGTCGAAAAAACCACGGCGCCACTCAAGGGAATGCAGCCAGCGCAGCGGTGCAGGCAAGGGAGTCATCAAATCCTACTCAGTGATCAAACACGGCAAGCGCCGCCGGGGTCTTGCTCGGGAGGGTCTTGGCGTCCTGCGGTACGTCTTTGCCGGCGTCGAGGCCGCCACCCAGTGCGGTCACCAGTTCGGCATGGGCGCCAAGCCGCGCGGCCTGGACCTGCTGCTCGACCTGTTGCTGGCGAAACAGCAGGGTCTGGGCGTTGAGCACATTGAGGTAATCGGTGAGGCCGCGCTGGTAGGCGATCATCGCGATATCGTAGGTCTTCTGCGCCGAGGCCACCGACTGCGCCGCAAATGAGGCTTGCTTGTCCATGGACTCGCGGCGGATCAACTGGTCGCTGATGCCCTTGAGCGCATTGACCAGGGTCTGGTTGTAGCGCGCCACGGCGATGTCATAGCCGGCGCTGGCTTCCCCCAGCTCGGCACGCAGGCGGCCGCCGTCGAAGATCGGCAAGGTGATGGCCGGGCCGACGTTGTAGTTGAATTTCTTGCCGGCGAGAAACGCCAGCATGCCGCCGCCGGTGGCCATGTAGCCGAGGCTGCCGACCAGGTCGACGTTGGGGTAGAAACCGGCGTGGGCAACATCGATGCCACGGGCTTGCGCCGCGACCTGCCAACGGCTGGCAACCACATCCGGGCGCTGGCCGAGCAATTGCGCGGGCAGGCTCGAGGGCAGTTTCAGTGGTGCGGCAAGGGACAGCGTCGGACGCTGCAACGTGGCCCCCTCCCCCGGGCCTTTACCGGCGAGCGCCGCCAACTGGTTGCGACTCAGGGCGATTTCCTCGTCCAGGGCATCCAACTGGCGATGGGTTTCCGGCAGCGGCGTTTCGGCCTGGCTCACGTCGAAATGGGTGCCGATCCCGGCGTCCAGGCGTTTGTTGGCCAGGTCGAGGATCTGCTGTTGCTGGGCCAGGGTCGCCACGACGATATCGCGGTTGGCGTAATGCAACGACAGCTGGATATAGGCGCGCACCACGTTGTTCTGCAGTTCAAGCTGGGCCTGGCGGGCTTCGGCGGCGCTCATGTGGGCCAGGTCGACGGCACGCTCGGTGGCGTTGCTTTCGCGGCCCCACAGGTCGAGGGCGTAGCTCAAACCCAGGGACGCATTGTTGTCCCAGGTGTTGGCACCGCTCAATTCACCCGGGCCGTAGAACTGATCCTTGGGCCAATTGTGGCGTTTGAGGGTGGTATCAGCGTTGATCTGCAGCGACTCGGCCGACTCGGCAACCCCGGCCATGGCCCGCGCTTCCCGCACCCGCGCGGCGGCCATCGCCATGCTCGGGCTGCTTTGGGTGGCGAGGTCGACCCAGCGGTTGAGCTGGGGGTCGCCGTAGGCCTGCCACCATTGTGAGGTGGGCCAGTGGGCGTCCTGGGCGGCGCTGCGGATCGCTTCGTCGGTGGCCAGGGTAGTGGCGTTTAGGGGCTGGCCTTGGGGGGCGATTCCTCCGGTTCCGATGCAGCCGCTGATTGCTAACGATAAAGCGCAAACACTGAGAGCCTTCAGCGCTCGGTTAATGAGAGTCTTCAGCTCTCTGCTGATGCGACGCGGCACGGCGAACGAATTCCTGAGGTGGTATTGCGGGGAGAGGTGGCGCAATTCTAGGCGGCGCCATGGAGGGCGATAAGCTGGCATTCCTGTGAATCTTTGTTACCGTTCAAGCGATAATCCGTTGGTAGGGATCACTGGACGGCGTAACTTTCTGTCACAATTTGGCATCTCCCCTGAGAACTCTCCATGGACACTTTGCAAAACATGCGCGCCTTCAGTTGCGTGGCCGAAGCCGGCAGCTTCACCGCCGCCGCCGCGCAACTGGATACAACCACCGCCAACGTCTCGCGCGCGGTCTCCAATCTTGAGGCCCACCTGCAAACCCGCTTGCTCAACCGCACCACCCGCCGCATTGCCCTCACCGAGGCTGGTAAACGCTACCTGCTGCGTTGCGAGCAGATCCTGGCCTACGTCGAAGAAGCCGAGGCCGAAGCCAGCGACGCCCACGCCCGCCCCGCCGGACAGCTGAAAGTGCACACCATGACCGGCATCGGCCAGCACTTCGTCATCGACGCGATCGCCCGCTACCGCCGCACCCACCCGGACGTGACCTTCGACCTGACCCTGGCCAACCGCGTGCCGGACCTGTTGGACGAGGGCTACGACGTATCCATCGTGCTGGCCAGCGAGCTGCCGGACTCGGGCTTCGTCTCCCAGCGCCTGGGCATCACCTACAGCATCGCCTGCGCCTCGCCGGACTACGTCAAGGCCAAGGGCTGCGCGCAACGGCCCCAGGATTTGCTCAACCACGCCTGCCTGCGCCTGGTCAGCCCGGTGATCCAGTTGGACAAGTGGACCTTCAACGGCCCCGAAGGCCAGGAAAGCGTGGCGATCAATACGTCGCCGTTCCTGGTCAACTCCGCCGACGCGATGAAAACCGCGATCACCAGCGGCATGGGCGTCGGCCTGTTGCCGGTGTATGCGGCCATCGAAGGCCTGCGCAACGGCACATTGGTGCGGGTCATGCCCACCTATCGTTCCCAGGAGTTGAACCTGTACGCCATCTACCCGTCGCGCCAGTACCTGGATGCGAAGATCAAGACCTGGGTGGAATTCCTGCGCGGCTCGTTGCCGGAGATCCTGGCGGCGCACCAGGCGGAGCTGGTGGCGTATGAGTTGAGCGGCAGCCTCAGCGGTGCACGGCTGGCGAACTGATTTCTACCAGGCGATACAAGTCTTTAAATGTGGGAGGGGCGGTGTCCTGACAATTGCCGGCAGGAATGTTAGCGTGCTTGGCATTCTTCCGTAGTCGATGAGCCCGCCTGCAATGAAAAAGACCGTCCTCGCCTTCAGCCGTGTCACCCCGCAAATGATCGAACGCCTGCAACAGGATTTCGACGTGATTGCGCCCAACCCCAAGCTGGGCGATATCAACGCTCAATTCAATGAAGCCCTGCCCCACGCCCACGGTTTGATCGGCGTGGGTCGCAAGCTGGGCCGCGCGCAGCTCGAAGGCGCGAGCAAGCTGGAGGTGGTGTCCAGCGTGTCGGTGGGCTACGACAACTACGATGTGCCGTACTTCAACGAGCGCGGGATCATGCTCACCAACACCCCGGACGTACTGACCGAAAGCACCGCCGACCTGGCCTTCGCCCTGCTGATGAGCAGCGCGCGCCGAGTGGCCGAGCTGGACGCCTGGACCAAGGCCGGCCAGTGGAAAGCCAGCGTCGGCGCGCCGCTGTTTGGCTGTGACGTGCATGGCAAGACCCTCGGTATCGTTGGCATGGGCAATATCGGCGCGGCCGTGGCCCGGCGTGGGCGCCTGGGCTTCAATATGCCGATCCTGTACAGCGGCAACAGCCGCAAGGCCGCGCTGGAACAGGAACTGGGCGCGCAGTTCCGCAGCCTGGACCAACTGCTGGCCGAGGCGGATTTCGTCTGCCTGGTGGTGCCGTTGAGCGACAAGACCCGTCACCTGATCAGCGCCCGCGAGTTGGGGCTGATGAAGTCCAGCGCGATCCTGATCAATATCTCCCGTGGCCCGGTGGTGGACGAACCGGCGTTGATCCAGGCCCTGCAAAACCACACCATTCGCGGTGCAGGGCTGGATGTGTATGAGCAGGAGCCGTTGGCCGAGTCGCCGCTGTTCCAGTTGAGCAACGCGGTGACCCTGCCGCACATCGGCTCGGCGACCCATGAAACCCGCGAAGCCATGGCCAACCGCGCGTTGGACAACCTGCGCAGCGCCCTGCTCGGCCAGCGCCCGCAGGACCTGGTGAACCCGCAGGTGTGGAAGGGCTGACACGGGCCCAGCCCGACACAAAATCGGGTTAAAGCCTGGCTCTCCCGAGTCGATAACCTTCAATAGAAGTTCGTCATCCCTGATCCACAGAAGGTTTTTATGTCCACCACCAAAGCCCGCGCAGACTCACTCTCGCTTCTGCTCTTTACCTTGCGCAGCGGCAAGCTGATGGCCATCAACCTGCTGAAAGTCAGCGAGATCATCCCTTGCCCGCCGCTGACCAAGCTGCCGGAGTCCCATCCCCACGTCAAAGGCATCGCCACCCTGCGTGGCAATTCGTTGGCGGTGATCGACCTGAGCCGCGCCCTGGGGGAAATGCCCCTGGAAGACCCGAACGGCGGCTGCCTGATCGTCACCGACGTGAGCCGTTCCAAGCAGGGCCTGCATGTGCAGGCCGTGAGCAAGATCGTGCACTGCCTGACCACCGATATTCGTCCACCGCCCTACGGCTCCGGCGGCAACCGTGCGTTCATCACCGGGGTGACCCAGGTGGAAGGCGGCCTGGTGCAGGTGCTGGACATCGAAAAAGTCATCCACGGCATCGCCCCGGCGCCGATTGAAGCGGCGCCTACCGACCTGACCATGGAAGAGGCGGAAGTGCTCGGCAATGCGCGGATCCTGGTGGTGGATGACAGCCAGGTCGCCCTGCAGCAGTCGGTACACACCCTGCGCAACCTCGGCCTGACCTGCCACACCGCGCGCAGCGCCAAGGAAGCCATCGATGTGCTGCTGGAACTGCAAGGCACGGCCGCGCAGATCAATGTGGTGGTGTCGGACATCGAGATGTCCGAAATGGACGGTTATGCCCTGACCCGCACCCTGCGTGAAACCCCGGACTTCCAGGATCTCTACGTACTGCTGCATACCTCCCTGGACAGCGCGATGAACAGCGAAAAGGCGCGCCTGGCCGGTGCCAACGCGGTGCTGACCAAGTTCTCCTCGCCCGAACTGACCAAGTGCCTGGTGGTCGCCGCCCAGACCGTGGCGCAACAGGGGCTGTAACCGGTGGCGGAGTATTTCCAACTGCTGCGCCGCGACCTCACCGGCAGCCTGCCTGCACCGCAATGGCCGGCCCATACACAGTTGGATCACTACCGCGACGAGCTGGCCCCGGCGATCCATGCGGTGCTGCGCATGACCCAGGAGCAAGGGGGTGGCCGCGTTCCCCATCTGCACGCCTGGCAGCATCTGTTCGTCAGCGACGCCGAATTCGACCCCACGCTGTGCCTGGTGGCCAGCAATGGCGATGGCATTCTCGGCGTGGCGCAGTGCTGGACCAGCGCGTTTATCAAGAACCTGTCCGTGCATCCTTGCGCTCAAGGCCAAGGCCTGGGCCGCGCGTTGTTGCTGCACTGCTTCCAGGTGTTCAAGCAGCGTGGCGAACCCTATGTCGACCTCAAGGTGCTGGAGAGCAACCGGCGCGCCCGACAACTGTACGAAAGCGCGGGCATGGTCTTTGTGCTGCGGGATGTGGTCGCCGACGACTGACAGGCGCTGGCGCATAACTTGCTTCCAGAGCAGCACAACGGTGGATAGAGGTAAAAACCCGTCACTGTTCCTGCGTGCCCTCTGACCTAGCCTGGTGACAGATCCGCCATGAACACCCATTTTTCCTGCGTCGGTTGCGGCAAATGCTGCAGCGATCATCACGTCCCCCTGACCCTGCAGGAAGCCCGCCAATGGGCGGCTGACGGCGGTAACGTCATCGTTCTGGTGGAGGGTTTCCTGAGCAATGGCCTGGGCCTGCCTCAACTGCAGCGCGAACATGCCGAGCGCCGTTCGGTGGTGGTGCCCAGCGGCAACACCGAGGCGTTTGTGGCAATCACCTTTGCCGCCTACAACGCCGGGCGCTGCCGGAATCTTGACGCAGACAACCGATGCCGCATCTACGAGCGCCGCCCGTTGGTGTGCCGCATCTACCCGATGGAGATCAACCCCCATATCCCGCTCAACCCCGCCGCCAAGGATTGCCCGCCGGAATCCTGGGAACAGGGCCCGGCGTTGATCGTCGGGGGTGAATTGATGGACCCGGAGCTGGTGGAACTGATCCAACGCTCGCGCCAGGCCGACCGAGACGATGTGCAGACCAAGGAGGCGGTGTGCGCCTTGCTGGGCATCCGCACCACGGCCCTCAAGGGTGATGGGTTTACCGCGTACCTGCCGGACATGGGCGCGTTTGCCCAGGCGATTGAGCTGGCGGTGGACCGGCCGGCCGTGGCCAATGAGTGGGTGTTTCATGTATCGGGGATGGATATCGCCGAACAGTTGCTGGATGCCGGCGCGCAGATTGCCACCGAGGTGCCGGCCAACTATGCGTTTATCTCGCTGCGGGCGGCGTAGACCTTGAAGGCCGCCGATCAGTGCTCCGCAGGAACGGCGTCAAGGCGGTAGGGCTGGATGATCCGCTGGTACTCGCCGCTCTGCTTCAGTTGTTCAAGGGCGCAGTTGAGTTCGTTGCGCAATGCGGTGTCAGGTTTGCGCACCGCGATGGCCACACCATCGCCCAAAAGCTCGGACGAAATGGCAGGGCCGACGAAGTCGAAATCGTGGCCGTCTTCGGTGTCGAGCAAGGCTTCACGAATTTCTACCGTGCCTTGCAGGGTCGCATCAATCTCGCCGGTTTTAAGGCTGCTGACCAATTCATTGTTGAGCCAGAAACTCTTGACGATGACGCCATTCGGCGCCCACATCGAGCGGGCAAACGCCTCACGGCTACTTCCCAGCAACACGCCGATACGCTTGCCCTTGAGCGACTTTACCCGCGGCTGCAAGTTGGACATCCGGCGCGCCACCAGGCGCGTGGTGAAGGGGTAGAGGTTATCGGTGAAGCCCACCCAGCGTTGTCGTTGCGACGTCGGCGCTATCCCCATGATCGCGTCGAACTTCCTGGCTTCAAGGGAGATGAAATCTTCGGCAAGCACCTGGTCGACCCAGATGCAGCGTGCATTCAACTGCACGCACAGGGCGTTGCCCAACTCGATATTCAAGCCGACCAACTGCCCTTGCGGGTCGCGGCTCTGGAACGGGGGGAACTGTGCAGCAACGGCGAAACGGATTTCACGCAGCGGTGGATCATCGGCCGCAGAGGCATCCGCCGCAAGCAACAGGGCAAACACTACACAGATGTGTATCAGAGCCAAGGGAGACGTCCTTTTCCGGAAAGACCAGCATCGCCCTGCTTCCCCCTGAAATCACAGGGGCAGAGCAAAGGCTGTGCAAGCTTTCAAGAAACGGTCGTAGGCCTACAATCAGAAATTTCAGCAGAGGCTGTAGGCAATAATCGACACGATGTGCGACTTGTTAATCTCAGCGTTTACCCATCGAACGACGAGTACCCGGCGGTGCCATGCCTGGCGACTTGGTATGGCCGTTCTTGGCGCCGTTTTTGTACCACGGTTGGGCCGCATTCCTGGCCCCAGCCAACTCACCCGGCTTGAACGGAAACTTGAACGCCGGGATCTCGGCTTTTTCAACGCCTTCGGCGCTGGCCGGATCGACGTTGTCGGTCGCTTCAACAGGGGGTTGTGTCGGGGAAGTCATGAAAGCTCCGGGGCGTGCAGAAAATGATGCGGGGCCGGCTTGCGGGCCACACTGGCGCGCAGTATACCTGCGAGCTTCAGATCTTTAACCACCACCGGTACGAATGGTCGGAGTTTGCTGACAGCGCTGTCAGTTAGCCGTCACCGTGCTGACCGGGTTGAAGGGCTATAAAGACCGCTCACTCTCCCCATCCTTTGCCCCGGCGCCTCACCCATGCACATTCAACGAAAAACTGCCCTGATCGTGGGTGTCCTCGTGGTCGTGGCGGTTGCAGCCTGGGCGCTGACCCGCCCAGCCAAGGCCAGACTGGCAGCACCCACCGCGATCCCGGTGCGGGTGGTGAGCGTAGCGCAGCAGGACATTCCACGCTTTGTCAGCGGCATCGGTACGGTGTTGTCCCTGCACAGTGTGGTCATTCGCCCGCAGGTCGACGGCATTCTCACCCAATTGCCGGTCAAGGAAGGCCAGTGGGTCAAGGCCGGTGACCTACTGGCCAGAATCGATGATCGCTCGATCCGCGCCAGTCTCGACCAGGCCAGGGCGCAACTGGGCGAAAGCCAGGCGCAGTTGCAGGTGGCGCTGGTCAACCTCAAGCGCTACAAGGAATTGAGCGTCGACGACGGCGTATCCAAGCAGACCTACGACCAGCAACAAGCCCTGGTCAACCAGCTCAAGGCCACCGTCCAAGGTAACCAGGCCGCCATCGATGCAGCCCAGGTCCAGCTGTCCTACACCCAGATTCGCTCACCGGTCAGTGGCCGCGTCGGTATTCGCAATGTGGATGAAGGCAACTTCCTGCGCACCAGCGATACCCAGGGCCTGTTCTCCGTGACCCAGATCGACCCGATTGCCGTTGAGTTCTCTTTGCCGCAACAGATGCTGCCGACCCTGCAAGGCCTGATCGCCGCGCCTGCCAAGGCCAGCGTCGACGCCTACCTGGGTGCCGACACCGACGGCCAGACCGGCGACTTGCTCGGCGAAGGCCACTTGAGCCTGATCGACAACCAGATCAGCTCCACCACCGGCACCGTGCGCGCCAAGGCCGAGTTCAACAACGCCTCGCAACGCCTGTGGCCGGGGCAGCTGGTGACCATCAAGATCCAGACCGCCCTCGACAAAAATGCCTTGGTGGTGCCGCCGACCGTGGTGCAACGCGGCCTGGATTCGCACTTCGTGTACCGGGTCAACGGTGACAAGGTCGACGTGGTGCCGGTGCAAGTCACCTATCAAAACAGCGATATCAACATCATCAAGGGCGTGCAGGCCGGTGATCTACTGGTCAGTGATGGCCAGTCGCGGCTCAAGGCCGGTGCCCAGGTGGAGGTGCTCAAGGAACCCCCGCAGGTGATCCAGACCGTCGATGCCAAGGTGCAGCCATGAACGGCAGCCGTTCGCCCTCGGCCTGGTGCGTCGACCACCCGGTCGCCACCCTGTTGTTGACCTTCGCCCTGGTGCTGCTCGGGATCATTGCCTTTCCGCGCCTTGCCATCGCGCCACTGCCGGAGGCGGAATTTCCGACGATCCAGGTCACCGCACAATTGCCTGGCGCCAGCCCGGACACCATGGCCTCCTCGGTGGCGACGCCGCTGGAAGTGCAGTTCAGCGCCATCCCCGGCATGACCCAGATGACCTCCAGCAGTGCCTTGGGCTCAAGCCTGTTGACCCTGCAATTCACCCTCGACAAGAGCATCGACACCGCCGCGCAGGAAGTGCAGGCAGCGATCAACACCGCATCCGGCAAGCTGCCCAGCGACATGCCGAGCCTGCCCACCTGGAAGAAGGTCAACCCGGCGGACAGCCCGGTACTGATCCTCAGTGTCAGCTCCGACAGCATGCCCAGCACCGAGTTGAGCGACTATGTGGAAACCCTGCTGGCGCGGCAGATCAGCCAGATCGACGGCGTCGGCCAGATCAACATTACCGGCCAGCAGCGCCCGGCGATCCGCGTGCAGGCGTCCCCCGACAAACTCGCGGCCATCGGCCTGACCCTGGCCGATATTCGCCTGGCCATCCAGCAATCGAGCCTCAACCTGGCCAAGGGTGCGATCTACGGCGAGAACAGCGTGTCGACCCTGTCGACCAACGACCAACTGTTTCACCCGGAGGACTACGCGCAGTTGATCGTGTCCTACAAGAACGGCGCACCGGTGCAACTACGGGATATCGCCAAAGTCATCAACGGTTCGGAAAACGCCTACGTGCAGGCCTGGTCCGGCGACACACCGGGGGTCAACCTGGTGATTTCGCGCCAGCCCGGCGCCAACATTGTCGAGACGGTGGACCGCATCCAGGCCGAACTGCCGCGCCTGCAAGGCATGCTGCCGGCTTCGGTGCAGGTCAGCGTATTGACCGACCGCACCAAGACCATCCGCGCGTCCCTGCATGAAGTGGAAGTCACCCTGCTGATCGCCATCCTGCTGGTGGTGGCGGTGATGGCGCTGTTCCTGCGCCAGTTGTCGGCGACGCTGATTGTGTCCAGCGTGCTCGGCGTGTCGCTGGTCGCCAGTTTTGCCCTGATGTACCTGATGGGCTTCAGCCTGAACAACCTCACACTGGTGGCGATCGTGATCGCCGTGGGCTTTGTGGTCGACGATGCCATCGTGGTAGTGGAGAACATTCACCGCCACCTCGAAGCGGGGCTCGACAAGCGCGAAGCGGCGATCAAGGGCGCCGGCGAGATTGGCTTTACCGTGGTGTCCATCAGCTTCTCGCTGGTGGCGGCGTTTATTCCGCTGCTGTTCATGGGCGGTGTGGTCGGACGGTTGTTCAAGGAGTTCGCGCTGACGGCCACTTCGACCATCCTGATTTCGGTGGTGGTCTCCTTGACCCTGGCACCGACATTGGCCGCGCTGTTCATGCGCGCCCCGACCCATCCGGCCCACGACAAACCCGGCTTCAGCGAACGCCTGCTGGCCGGCTACGCGCGCAACCTGCGTCGCGCGCTGGCCCATCAGCGCAGCATGGCCGCGCTATTCGTGGTGACCCTGGCCCTGGCCGTGGCCGGCTACGTGTTTATCCCCAAGGGCTTCTTTCCGGTACAGGACACCGGTTTTGTGCTCGGCACCAGTGAGGCGGCGGCGGATGTGTCGTACCCGGACATGGTCGCCAAGCACAAGGCCCTGGCCGAGATCGTCAAGGATGACCCGGCGGTGCAGGCTTTTTCCCATTCGGTGGGGGTGACCGGCAGCAACCAGACCATCGCCAACGGGCGCTTCTGGATCGCCTTGAAAGACCGCGGTGATCGCGACGTGTCCGCCAGCCAGTTCATCGACCGCATCCGGCCCAAGCTCGCGAAAGTGCCGGGCATCGTGCTGTACCTGCGTGCGGGCCAGGACATCAACCTCAGCTCCGGCCCCAGCCGTGCCCAGTACCAGTACGTGCTCAAGAGCAACGACGGCCCGACACTCAACACCTGGACCCAGCGCCTGACCGAAAAACTGCGCGCCAACCCGGCGTTTCGCGACCTGTCCAACGACCTGCAACTGGGCGGCAGCATCACCCATATCAGCATTGATCGCCAGGCCGCCGCGCGCTTTGGCCTGACCGCCACCGATGTCGACCAGGCGCTGTACGACGCCTTCGGCCAGCGCCAGATCAACGAGTTCCAGACCGAGATCAACCAATACCAGGTGGTGCTGGAGCTGGACAGCCAACAGCGCGGCAAGGCCGAAAGCCTGAACTACTTCTACCTGCGATCAAAGCTGACCAATGAGATGGTGCCGTTGTCGGCAGTGGCCAAGGTCGACCCACCGACCGTGGGGCCTCTGTCCATCAGCCATGACGGCATGCTCCCCGCCGCCAACCTGTCGTTCAACCTGGCACCCGGTGTGGCGCTGGGTGACGCGGTGATCATGCTCAACCAGGCCAAGAATGAAATCGGCATGCCGACCACCATCATCGGCAACTTCCAGGGCGCGGCCCAGGCGTTCCAGAGTTCGCTGGCCAGCCAGCCGTGGCTGATCCTCGCAGCGCTGGTGGCGGTCTACATCATTCTGGGTGTGTTGTATGAGAGCTTCGTGCACCCGCTGACGATTATCTCCACCTTGCCCTCGGCGGGGCTGGGCGCGCTGATAATGCTGTCGCTGATGGGCCAGGACTTTTCGATCATGGCGCTGATCGGCCTGGTGTTGCTGATCGGCATCGTGAAGAAGAACGGCATCCTGATGATCGACTTTGCCCTGGACGCCCAGCGGGTGCGCGGGCTACCGCCGGAGGAGGCGATCTATGAAGCCTGCATCACGCGGTTCCGGCCGATCATCATGACCACCCTCGCCGCCCTGCTGGGCGCGGTACCGCTGATGCTCGGCGCCGGCCCTGGCGCGGAAATGCGCCAGCCCCTGGGCATCGCGGTGGTCGGCGGCTTGCTGGTGAGCCAGGCGCTGACGCTGTTCACCACACCGGTCATATACTTGTACCTTGAGAAATTTTTCCACCGGCCCAAACCAGCGGCTGAGCTGGCAACCACACATTGAGGCCAAGGCACCGTCCTGGAGCAAAAGGCTCATGCGCGTACTGATTGTTGAAGATGAAGAAAAAACCGCCGATTACCTGCACCGCGGCCTGACGGAGCAAGGCTACGCCGTCGATGTGGCGCGCGAGGGTGTCGAGGGCCTGCACCTGGCGCTGGAGAACGATTACGCGGTGATCGTGCTCGACGTGATGCTGCCCGGCCTCGATGGCTTTGGCGTGCTGCGTGCATTACGCGCGCGCAAGCAGACGCCGGTGATCATGCTCACCGCCCGCGAGCGCGTGGAAGACCGTATCCGCGGCCTGCGCGAAGGCGCCGACGATTACCTCGGCAAACCGTTTTCCTTCCTCGAACTGGTGGCGCGCCTGCAAGCCCTGACCCGCCGCAGCGGCGGCCATGAACCGGTGCAGGTCACGGTCGCCGACCTGTGGATCGACCTGATCAGCCGCAAGGCCAGCCGCAATGGCGTGCGCCTGGACCTGACCGCCAAGGAGTTCTCGCTGCTCAGCGTATTGGCGCGGCGCCAGGGCGAAATCCTCTCCAAGACCTCGATTGCGGAAATGGTCTGGGACATCAATTTCGACAGCGACGCCAACGTGGTCGAGGTGGCCATCAAGCGCCTGCGCGCCAAGCTTGACGGGCCGTTCGAACACAAGCTGCTGCACACCATTCGCGGCATGGGTTATGTGCTGGAGAATCGCAGTGTCGGCTAACTCCATTGCCCTGCGTCTCAGCAGCATGTTCACCCTGGTGGCGGCGCTGATATTCCTGTTGATCGGCGGCGCGCTGTATCAGCAGGTGGACCGCAGCCTGGGCTTGCTGCCAGGGGCGGAGCTGGACGCGCGCTACAGCGTGTTGGAATCCTCTGTGAACCGCTTCGGCACGCCGGACCATTGGGTGAAGATTCAAGCCAAGCTCAAATTACTCGGCGAGGAAGACAAGCGCATCCGCTTCTGGGTCGTCAGCAGCGATCCGACCTACGAGTATGGCAACCCCGATGCGCAGATCCGCGCCTTCGCCGAGGGCCCGACCGGCAAGCGGGATCTGCGCCTGCCGGGGCGCGAGTACCCGTTCAAGGTGCTGGTGAGCCAGTTCCCGGCCAAGGACCAACGCCCGCCGCTGCGCTTCATGATTGCCATCGACACCGAAAACTTCCGCGCCACCCAGCACCACCTGCTGGTGGCGCTGGTCAGCCTGGCGCTGGTCGGCGTGGTGCTGGCGGCGCTGCTGGGGTTCTGGGTGTCGCGCATTGGCCTCAAGCCGCTGGGCAAACTCTCGGATGAAGCACAGAAACTGGCGCCACCGAAGCTCTCCGGGCGCCTGCAACTGTCGCCGCTGCCGCCGGAGCTGAGTCAGTTCGTCAACTCGTTCAACGCCACTCTGGACCGCGTGGAACAGGCCTACTCGCGCCTGGAGTCGTTCAACGCCGACGTCGCCCACGAACTGCGCTCGCCGCTGACCAACCTGATCGGCCAGACCCAGGTTGCCCTGACACGCGGGCGCTCGGCCGAGCACTACTTCGAGGTGCTGCAATCCAATCTCGAGGAATTGGAACGCCTGCGTTCGATCATCAACGACATGCTGTTCCTCGCCAGCGCCGACCAGGGCAGCAAGGCCACCAAGCTGAGCGAAAGCTCCCTGGCCGATGAAGTGGCGACCACTCTCGACTACCTGGACTTCATCCTTGAAGACGCCCAGGTTCAGGTACGCGTGCATGGTGACGCCCGGGTGCAGATCGAAAAAGCCCACCTGCGCCGCGCCCTGATCAACCTGCTGAGCAATGCGGTGCAGCACACCGCGCCGGGGCAGGTGATCGATGTGAACATCGACGTGCTGGAGCATCAGGTGGCAATCGGCGTGACCAACCCTGGTGACGTGATTGCCAGCGAACACCTGCCCCGGCTGTTCGAACGCTTCTATCGGGTGGACGCGTCGCGCAGCAACAGCGGGGCGAATCACGGCTTGGGGCTGGCCATCGTCAAGGCGATTGCCTTGATGCACGGCGGTGATGTGTTCGTGCGCAGCGATGTCAGCGGCAATACCTTTGGCATTACCCTGCCGGTCTAGACATCTCCCCCATGGCCCTCAGCATCACTGTTGCTGTTTTGGCAACAGTCATTATCTTGTTACACTCTGTATCGCAGCGCTCGCCTGCGTTAATTTGACGCATCGATGAGCGCGACGGCAAAGGCAGCTGACCCGCTTACCCGAATTTCCCTCGACTTATTTCCAGGGCTCTACACTGGGAATCTGTCTTAAAGCCGCTGACTTCAGCGGCTTTTTTTTGCGGTAAAAAAAGGCCAGGCACACCCCCACGACACTGGCCGTTTTCGATTGACCAAAGGAGCTCCACCGGTGAAGAACTCGCTGACGTTCACCCCGTTATTCCTCGCGATTGCAGCAACGATCGTTCCCCTTGCCCACGCGGCAGACACCACCCCCGCCGACGGATTCGTCGAAGGCTCGCACCTCGACATCAACACCCGCAACTACTACATGAACCGCGACCGTCGCGACCTCCACACCGATGACAGCAAGGAATGGGGCCAAGGTTTTATTGGCACCTTCGAATCCGGCTACACCCAGGGCACTGTCGGCTTCGGCCTGGACGCCCACGCCATGCTTGGCCTCAAGCTCGACGGCGGTGGCGGCACCGACGGTTCCAGCATCCTTCCCTACGGCAGTGCTGACGGCAGCGGCAAAGCGCCCGGTGCGTTCTCCACCGCAGGGGGCACCTTGAAGATGCGCGCCTTCGACACCGAGCTGAAGGCCGGTGACCTGTTCCTCAACAACCCGGTGATCGCCGGCGGCATGACGCGCATGCTGCCGCAGACTTTCCGTGGCGTGAGCCTGAGCAACCACAGTTTCGACGGCTGGATGCTCGAAGGCGGCCAGGCCAGCTTCACCAAGCTCTACAACCAGAGTGGTCACCGACGCATCGGCACCAGCTATGGCGCATTGCCCAGCAACGCTGACAGCCAGCACATGAATTGGGCGGGCGTGTCGTTCAGCGGCATCCCGGGAGTGACCAGCAACCTGTACGCTTCCGAACTCAAGGACGTGTGGCACCAGTACTACTACGACCTGGACTACACCTACGCGCTGAACGACCTGGTCAGCCTCAACCCGGGCCTGCACTACTACCACACCCAGGACACCGGCCAGTCGCTGCTCGGGGATATCGACAACAACACCTACAGCCTGCACTTCACCGTCGGCGTGGGCCACCACAGCGTCACCGCCGCCTACCAGCGGGTCAACGGCAACACGCCGTTCGACTACATCAGCCAGGGCGACAGCGTGTACCTGGACAACTCCCAGCAATACTCGGACTTCAACGGCCCCAATGAGCGCTCATGGAAGCTCAAGTACGCCTACGACTTCGCGGGCCTCGGCATGCCTGGCCTGACCTCGGCGGTGTCCTACATCAGCGGCAAGACCGACCTGACCAAGGTCGACCCGCAAAGCCGTGGCTACAGTGCCTGGTACAGCGCCGATGGCAAGGACGCCAGACACTGGGAACGGGATATCGATGTGAAGTATGTGGTGCAGGGCGGCAAGGCCAAGGATCTGGCGATGCGCCTGCAATGGGCAACCAATCGTGGCAGTCATGGCTACTCGGCGGTGGACCGGGATGTGGATGAGTACCGAGTGATCGTCGACTACCCGATCAACGTGTTCTAACGCGCAGATCTTTCTTTTTAACCGAGTATTTAATTTTCATCGGGTAGAACTAAACTGCCAGCATCCACATCGCTGAAGTCTGCCCGATGAGTCAACGCCGTGTCCGTACCCTGGCCGCACGCCCAGAACTGTTAATGGTTCTGGGCAGCGGTATCACTGTTGTCTTGATCGTGGTCATCGTCGCCGCGTTGCTGATCCGCGAACACGCCAGCACCCTGCAGGCCGCTACGCGCTCAACCACCAATATCGCCCAGTTGATCAACGCCGACGTGCTACGGAACGTCGAGCTCTACGACCTGGCACTCAAAGGGTTGATTGCCGCCAAACAACGCGAAGACCTGTCCCAGGTTACGGCGAATATCCAGCACCTGGTGCAGTTTGACTTGTCCACTGCCGCACCTTTCAAGGGTGAAGTGCTGTTGTTGGACGCCGACGGCGCGGTGATCGCGGACTCTTCCACCCTGCAGCCCACCCCGCGCAACTTTGCCAGCCGCGATTACTTCCAGGTGCATGCCAAAGACGCCCAGGCCGGTTTGTTCATCAGCCGACCGTTCAAGATCCACTGCGATTGCGACCAGGTCTGGCGCATGGCGTTCAGTCGGCGCGTATCAGGCCCCAATGGTGAATTTGCCGGCGTTGCCGTCGCAACCATGCGCCTGGCGTACTTCGATCAGCTTTTCAGTACGCTCACCATCGGCAACGGCAGCAGCGTCAACCTGCTGAGCAACCGAGGCATTTTGCTCGCCCAGCAACCGCTGCTGGAGCGCGACATGATCGACAAGGACCTGAGCGAACGTCCCAACTTCAAGCGCATGCTGCGCGAAGGCAGTGGCAGCTTCCAGGCCATCTCTGCCATCAGCGGCAAGGAGCGCCTGTACACCTTCACCAATGTCGGAGACCTGCCGCTGATTGTGGTGGTGGCCCTGTCCAGTGAAGATGTATTCGCCCCCTGGAAGCGCGCCGCACTGCTGACCAGTGGCGCCACGGGCATCCTGTGTATCGGCTTGTTATGGCTGACCTGGATGCTGCGCCGGGAACTGCGCCGCCGTTATCGCGCAGAGCGCGTCCTGTCAGAACTGGCAGCCACCGACGCCCTGACCGGCCTGGCCAACCGCCGCATCCTCGACGAACGCCTGCGCCTTGAATGGGACCGGGCGCAACGTTCGCTCGAACCACTGACTGTGCTGATGATCGACGTGGACCACTTCAAGGCCTTCAACGACCGCCACGGCCATCATGGTGGCGATGCAGCACTGCGCACGGTGGCCCAGGTTATCAGCGCCAATATCCGCCGCCCTGCCGACCTCGCAGCGCGTTACGGCGGCGAGGAGTTCGCGGTGGTGCTGCCCAATACGGACGCCAAGGGCGCGTGGGTCATCGCCGAGCATATCCGCAGCAGCATCGAACATTTGCCGCGGGTGGCGGGGGATGAGCAGCCGATCACGGCGAGCATCGGCATGAGCACCCGGGACAAGCGCAGCCGGATGTCCCTGGAGGGCTTGCTGCTCAGTGCGGACCGGGCGTTGTATGAGGCCAAGCACACGGGGCGCAATCGGATTGTGGATGCCAGTGAGGGGTGATGATCGCCACCACGCTGCGCATGGGAACGAGGGAGGCGCGTCACAGGCACATAAAAAAAGGCCACCCGAAGGCAGCCTTTAAAAACTAAAGAAAGAGAGTTGTTACTTACACCGCCGCAACGGGACGCATGTAAGAGATCGGTGCGGTGCTGGCATCTTCGAAGGTCACGACTTCCCAAGCGTCTGTCTGCTCAATCAACTTGCGCAGCAGCTGGTTGTTAAGGGCGTGGCCCGACTTGAAGCCTTTGAACTCGCCTATCAGGCTATTGCCCAGCAGGTAGAGGTCACCGATTGCATCGAGGATCTTGTGCTTCACGAATTCGTCTTCATAGCGAAGGCCGTCTTCGTTCAGTACACCATCCGCGTCGACCACAATGGCGTTTTCAACGCTGCCGCCGAGTGCGAGGTTGTGCTTGCGCAGGTACTCGATGTCACTCATGAAACCAAAGGTACGGGCGCGGCTGACTTCTTTTACGAACGAAGTGCTGGAAAAATCCACGCTTGCACTCTGGGTGCGGTCACGGAATACCGGGTGATCGAAATCGATCTCAAAGCTCACTTTAAAGCCTTCGAACGGGACGAAGGTGGCGCGCTTGTCGCCGTCTTCTACTGTCACTTCCCGCAGAATGCGTATGAACTTCTTGGCTGCGTCCTGTTCTTCCAGGCCGGCAGATTGAATCAAGAATACGAAGGGTCCAGCGCTGCCATCCATGATCGGGACTTCGGACGCGGAGAGCTCGACGTAGGCGTTATCGATGCCCAAACCGGCCATGGCCGAGAGCAAGTGCTCCACCGTGTCCACTTTGACGTCACCGTTGACCAACGTGGTCGACATCGTGGTTTCGCCAACATTTTCCGCGCGAGCAGGAATCTGCACCACAGGGTCCAGGTCGGCACGCACAAACACGATGCCGGTGTCGACAGGTGCAGGCTTGAGGGTCAGGTATACCTTCTCCCCGGAGTGCAGACCTACACCTGTGGCACGAATAATATTCTTCAGGGTGCGTTGTTTAATCATGGCTTGGACCGCTTCAGCGCAAATTGCGAACTGGTATCAACAAAGGCTGGCGATAATAGCAGACCAGACCTTTGCTGAACACCAATCACCTTCATAGCCCTGATACATTCCATTAATCGGCCTGACGACGCAGGAATGCCGGGATGTCCAGGTAGTCCAGATCATCTTGCGGATTCGGGCTACGGGACGCCGCAGCACCGGCCTGAGCCTGGTTGCGCATCACGGTCGGACGATCCAGGTCACGGTAGTTCACCGACGGCAGTTCCTGGCGCGAAGGCGCTGGAGCGGCAGCCGCTTGGCTCGCGTGGCTGGCCTGGCTGTTATGCAGGGTGTTGTCGATGACCTTCACAGGCTTCTCGATTTTCGCGCCCAAGCCGGTGGCAACCACGGTCACGTGCAGCTCGTCGCGCATGTCCGGATCGATAACGGTACCGACCTTGACCATGGCGTGCTCGGAAGCGAAGGCTTCGATGATGCTACCCACGTCGGAGTACTCACCCAGGGACAGGTCAGGACCGGCGGTGATATTCACCAGGATGCCGCGTGCGCCTTGCAGGTTCACGTCTTCCAGCAACGGGTTGCGGATGGCCGCTTCGGTGGCTTCGCGTGCACGGTTCGGACCGCTGGCGCAGCCAGTGCCCATCATCGCCATGCCCATTTCGCTCATGACAGTACGGACGTCGGCAAAGTCGACGTTGATCATGCCCGGGCGCTTGATGATGTCGGAGATACCGCGAACGGCACCGGCCAGTACATCGTCAGCCTTGGCGAATGCGGACAGCAGGCTCGCGTCCTTGCCCAGGATGGTCAGCAGCTTCTCGTTGGGAATGGTGATCAACGAGTCGACGCTTTCAGACAGCAGACGGATACCTTCGTCGGCGATCTGCATGCGCTTGCGGCCTTCGAACGGGAACGGACGGGTCACGACCGCGACCGTCAGAATCCCCATTTCCTTGGCCACTTCGGCAATGATCGGCGCTGCACCGGTACCGGTACCGCCGCCCATGCCCGTGGTGATGAACACCATGTTGGTGCCCTGCAGCACTTCGGCAATACGCTCGCGGTCTTCCAGGGCGGCTTGACGGCCGACTTCCGGATTGGCGCCGGCGCCGAGGCCCTTGGTCACGGCGGTGCCCAATTGCAGGATGGTCCGCGCGCCGATGCTTTTCAGCGCCTGGGCGTCAGTGTTGGCGCAGATGAATTCAACGCCTTCAATGTTGCTCTTGACCATATGGTTGACAGCGTTGCCGCCGCCACCGCCGACACCGATCACTTTGATGACCGGGCTGGCGGGGATGTTGTCTACGAGTTCGAACATGTTCCCTCTCCTTTCGTTTTCTCTAGTTTTTTCGCCTACTGCTTGTTTCGGTGCTGCGGTGTTGCGGTAAATCTTTAGAAATTGCCCTTGACCCACGCCTGCAGCCGCTCGAACAACGGCGCCTTGGCCTCGTCGTCGCTGCGGTAGCTGTCCCGGTTGCTCGGGCCCGACAGGGAAATGCCGTCGGTCTGCTTTTGCAGCCCGTACAACAGCAAGCCCACACCGGTGGAATAAATCGGGTTGCGCACCACGTCGCCCAGGCCTTTGACGCCATGGGGAACACCCAGGCGGACCGGCATGTGGAAGATTTCCTCGGCCAGTTCGACCGCGCCTTCCATCTTCGAGGTGCCACCGGTCAGCACAATGCCGGCCGGGATCAAATCTTCGTAGCCGCTGCGGCGCAGTTCAGCCTGGATCAGGGTGAACAGCTCGTCGTAGCGCGGCTCGACCACTTCGGCCAGGGCCTGGCGCGACAACTCACGCGGTGGACGGTCGCCCACGCTTGGCACCTTGATGGTTTCACCGGCACCGGCCAGCTTGGCCAGGGCGCAGGCGTAGCGGATCTTGATTTCTTCGGCGTACTGGGTCGGTGTACGCAGCGCCATGGCGATGTCGTTGGTCACCTGGTCGCCGGCAATCGGGATCACGGCGGTGTGACGGATCGCACCCTCGGTGAAGATCGCGATGTCGGTGGTGCCGCCGCCGATGTCTACCAGGCATACGCCCAGTTCTTTTTCGTCGTCGGTCAGTACCGAATACGCGGAGGCAAGCTGCTCGAGAATGATGTCGTCGATTTCCAGGCCGCAGCGGCGCACGCATTTTTCAATGTTCTGCGCGGCGTTGACGGCACAGGTCACCACGTGGACCTTGGCTTCCAGACGTACGCCCGACATGCCCAGGGGCTCGCGGACGCCTTCCTGGTTATCGATCACGTAGTCCTGCGGCAGGGTGTGCAGCACGCGCTGGTCAGCCGGGATCGCCACGGCCTGGGCGGCGTCGAGGACGCGCTCAAGGTCGGCGGCGCTGACTTCACGGTCGCGAATCGCCACGATGCCGTGGGAGTTCAGGCTGCGGATATGGTTGCCCGCCACGCCGACGAACGCCGAGTGAATCCGGCAACCGGCCATCAGCTGCGCTTCTTCGATGGCGCGCTGGATCGATTGCACGGTGGACTCGATGTTGACCACCACGCCCTTCTTCAGGCCACGGGACGGATGCGTGCCAATACCGACGATTTCGATCGTGCCGTCTTCCCCGACCTCGCCCACCAGCGCCACCACCTTGGAGGTGCCGATATCGAGACCGACGATCATTTTGCCGCTTTGCACGTTTGCCATGGGTCCTGCCTCTTCTTAATTCTTCGCGACAGCGGGTTGCGCTGCCGTGGGCGCAGCCGGTTCACGCCAGCCGACGGCAAGGCCGTTGGCGTAACGCAGGTCGACGCTCGCAATGTTCGTAATCTGTTCTTTCAAGGTCTTGTCATAGATGGCGATGAAACGGCGCATCTTTTCCACCAGGCGGTCGCGTCCCAGCAACAACTGGATGCCCGGGCCGGAACTGCCTGCCCCGGTCGTCAAAAACCAGCTGCCCCGTTCACGCAGTTCCAGGCGTGCAATGGAGAAGCCCATTGGCCGCAGCATCTGGCTCAGGGCCTGGTACTGCTGCATCACTTGCTGCTGCGCCCGCTGCGGCCCGAACAGCTGCGGCAGGTGCTCGTAGTTGGCCAGCTCACGCGGAGTGAACGCCTGGCCCTGGTTGTTCAACAGCGCCTCATCGCCCCAACGGGCCACGGGCAGTTGCTCTTCCAGGCGGATCGTCACCTGGTCCGGCCAGACGCGGCGGACTTCGGCGTGGGCGATCCACGGCATCTGCTCCAGCTCCCGACGCATACCGGCCAGGTCAATGGTGAAGAAGCTCGCGGCCAGGAACGGGCCGATACGCTGCTGCACCGCTTGCTGGCTGATGTAGCTCAGGTCGCCCTGCACGCTGATCTTGGTGATCGGCCGGTCGGCGTACGGCAATAGACGCTGCGCGCCCTCGTAAGTGCCGAAGCCCAACACCACCAGCATCACCGGCCAGAACAGCGCCTTGAGGAAACCAAAGTTGGCTTTCGGCAGGCGCGCCGACATCGGCTCTTTAGCCACCATTCGACTGGCACCCCGTGGCACCGGCTTGCGGCTCGGTGCTTGTGGGGGCTGATGACGAAGCGATGCGCCTTTCATGTCCTTAGCCTCTTGGCTCGATGCTGGCGGCCAGAATCGCCAGCACCAACTGCTGGAAATCCAGGCCGGCTGCGCGAGCGGCCATCGGTACCAGGCTGTGGTCGGTCATGCCCGGTGCGGTGTTGACTTCCAGGAACCAGAAATTCCCTTGGTCATCCTGCATCACGTCTGCCCGTGCCCAACCGGCAATACCCAACGCCTCACAGGCTTTCGCCGTGAGGTCCATCAATTCCTGTTCTTTGGTTGCGTCAAGGCCGCACGGGATCCGGTACTGGGTATCGGAGGCCAGGTACTTGGCGTCGTAGTCGTAAAAGGTGTGGGGCGTGCCCAATGCGATGGGCGGCAATACCTGGCCACGCAGGGTGGCGATGGTGTACTCGGGACCCTGGATCCACTGTTCCACCAACACTTGCGAATCGTAGGTACTTGCCGCTTTCCATGCGTCGATCAATTCGGCGGCCGAGTTCACTTTAGCCATGCCGATACTGGAGCCTTCATGGGCAGGTTTGACGATCAAAGGCAGGCCCAGTTCCTTGGCTGCAGAAATACAATCGTCTTCGCTGCACAGAACACTGTGACGCGGGGTTGGAATACCCAGGCTGTGCCACACCTGCTTGGTGCGCAACTTGTCCATGGCCAGTGCCGAAGCGAGGATGCCGCTGCCGGTGTAAGGGATACCGGCACACTCCAACAGGCCCTGCATGCTGCCGTCTTCACCGCCACGGCCGTGCAGGATGATGAAGGCACGGTCGATCTTCTCGGCCTGCAGGCGGGCGAGGAAGTCATCGCCCACGTCGATCCCGAACGCATTCACGCCGGCACTTTGCAGCGCATCGAGCACGGCGTTGCCGGACTTGAGCGACACTTCGCGCTCGGCGCTCTTGCCGCCGAACAGCACGGCCACGCGGCCGAAGTCGGCTGGCGCGATTGTCGAAAACAGGGAGCCGTAGTCAGCAGTCATTTCGACGCCCCCTTCTTGGCGGCCGCAAACAGCGGGCTCGCCAGCAACTTAGGCGCAAGGCCACCGATATCACCGGCACCCTGGCACAGCAGGATGTCGCCGGCGCGCAGCAGCGGCTTGACGATCGGCGCCAGGTCCACACCGCGCTCGATGTAGATCGGGTCCAACTGGCCGCGCTGGCGGATGCTGTTGCACAGCTTGCGGCTGTCGGCGCCGGGGATCGGTTCTTCACCGGCCGGGTAGACTTCCATCAGCAGCAGCACGTTGGCATCGGCCAATACATTGACGAAATCGTCGTACAAATCGCGGGTGCGGCTGTAGCGGTGCGGCTGGTAGACCATCACCAGGCGACGCTCCGGCCAGCCACCGCGCACGGCCTTGATCACCGCGGCAACTTCGGTCGGGTGGTGGCCATAGTCATCCACCAGCATCACGTCACCGCCTTCCACCGGCAGTTGGCCGTAGACCTGGAAGCGTCGGCCGACACCGGCAAAGCGCGACAGGCCCTCGACGATGGCTTCATCGCTGACGCCCTCGTCGGAGGCGATGCAGATGGTCGCCAGGGAATTCAATACGTTGTGGTTGCCCGGCATGTTCACCGACACATCCAGCGGCTCGCGGTCGGGACGCAGCACGGTGAAGTAGGTCTGCATGCCTTCCTGGCGCACATTGATCGCGCGCACGTCGGCGTCTTCGCTGAAGCCGTAGGTCACGGTCGGACGCTTGACCTGGGGCAGGATTTCACGCACCACCGGGTCGTCCAGACAAAGCACGGCCAGACCGTAGAACGGCAGGTTGTGCAGGAACTCGACGAAGGTTTTCTTCAACTTGTTGAAGTCACCGTCGTAGGTGGCCATGTGATCTTCGTCGATGTTGGTGACCACAGCGACCAGCGGTTGCAGGTGCAGGAAACTGGCGTCGCTTTCATCGGCTTCGGCGATCAGGTAGCGGCTGGTACCGAGCTGGGCATTGGTACCGGCCGCATTCAGGCGGCCACCGATGACGAAGGTCGGGTCCAGGCCACCGGCGGCGAACACCGAGGCAATCAGGCTGGTGGTGGTGGTCTTGCCATGGGTACCGGCGACGGCGATGCCGTGGCGATAGCGCATCAGCTCGGCGAGCATCTCGGCGCGTGGCACCACGGGAATGCGGCGCTCAAGAGCAGTGGCCACTTCCGGGTTGGAGGTGTTCACGGCGCTGGACACCACCAGCACGTCAGCCTCGGCAGCGTTCTCGGCGCGGTGACCGATAAAGATCTGCGCGCCAAAGGACTTCAGGCGCTCGGTAACCGGCGACTCTTTCAAATCCGAGCCGGACACCTGGTAGCCCAGGTTCAGCAACACTTCGGCGATGCCGCACATGCCCACGCCGCCGATACCGACGAAGTGGATGCGACGGATGCGGCGCATTTCCGGTTGTGGCATGGCTTTCTGATTCTCAACCATGGGCCACCTCCAGGCAGATATCGACCACGGTGCGGGTTGCGTCAGGTTTGGCCAGGCGGCTTGCGGTGCTCGCCATGTTGTTGAGTCGTTCCGGTTGCATCAAAACCTCGGTCAGGCGTGCGGCCAAATCGGCGGCGCCAGTCGTTCTTTGCGGCAGCAGGAAGGCAGCGCCCTCCCCGGCCAAATATTCGGCGTTGCGGGTCTGGTGATCGTCGATGGCGTGGGGCAAGGGCACCAGCAAGGACGGCAGACCGGCAGCAGCCAGTTCACTGACGGTCAGCGCACCCGCGCGACAGACCACCAGGTCGGCCCAGCCATAGGCATGGGCCATGTCTTTGATAAAGGGCTGCACATTGGCCGCCACACCGGCTTCGCGATAACGCGTGGCGGTGACTTCATCGTGGTTCTTGCCGGCCTGGTGGAAGATCTCCGGGCGCAATTCCACGGGGAGTTGCGCCACGGCTTCCGGCAGCAATTTATTCAGCGGCTCGGCACCCAGGCTTCCGCCCAGGATCAGCAGGTGCGCCTTGCGCCCCGCCAGTGCTTCGCGGGCGATATCCATAAACAGCTCGGTGCGCACCGGGTTGCCGGTGGTACGGCGCTTATCCGACACACTGAAGGTGTTGGGGAACGCCTCGCACACCCGCGCAGCCAACGGCACCAGCAAACGGTTGGCGGTACCGGCCACGGCGTTCTGCTCGTGCACGATCACCGGCACGCCGGCAAGTCTGGCGGCGACGCCACCGGGGCCGGTCACATAACCACCGAAGCCGAGCACACACACCGGCTGCAATTCACGGATGACCTTGCGCGCCTGCCACACCGCCTTGAGCAACACGAACGGTGCCTTGAGCAGGGACAACGTGCCCTTGCCGCGCAGGCCCGTGACGTTGATCAGGTGCAACGGCAATCCCGCATTCGGCACCAACTCGTTTTCGATGCCGCGCGGTGTACCCAGCCAGTGCACGGTGTAGCCACGGTTCTGGAATTCCCGCGCGCACGCCAGGGCCGGGAACACATGGCCCCCGGTGCCGCCGGCCATGATCAGCACGTTAGCGCCCATGGGTCGGCTCCTCGGCGAAGTCGCTTTCGCTGAACTCCATCTCTTCGCTGCCCAGGTGGGTTCGACTCTCCCACTCGATGCGCAGCAACAAGCCAAGACAGGCGCAGCAGATCACCAACGAACTGCCGCCATAGCTGAGGAACGGCAAGGTCAGGCCCTTGGTCGGCAGCAGGCCGACGTTCACCCCGATGTTGATCAGGAACTGGCCGATCCACAGGAACGACAAGCCGTAGGCCACATAGGCGGCGAAATACTGTTTGGCCTTCTCGGCCCACAGGCCGATGTACATGCCGCGGACACACACGAACACGAACAGGGCGACGGTACACAGCGAGCCGACCACGCCGAGTTCTTCGGCGAGTACGGAGAACACGAAGTCGGTGTGCGCTTCCGGCAGGTAGAACTGCTTCTGCACGCTGTTGCCCAGGCCCACGCCCAGCCATTCGCCACGACCGAAGGCGATCAAGGCCTGGGTCAATTGGTAGCCGGAACCGAACTGGTCGGACCAGGGGTCGGTAAAGGTGATCAGACGCGCCATCCGGTACGGTTGCGCCTGTACCAGGATGGTCACCGCAGCCACCGCCAGCACCACCATCAAGCTGAAGCGGAACAAGCCCACGCCGCCGAGGAACAGCATCGCCGCAGCCGCGCCCATCATCACCACGGTGGCGCCGAAGTCAGGTTCCATCAGCAACAGGCCGGCCATCGGCAACAGCACGATGAATGGCTTGAAGAAGCCCATCCAGCTTTCGCGCACTTCCTTCTGGCGACGCACCAGGTAACCGGCCAGGTAGATCACCACGAACACCTTGGCGATTTCCGACGGCTGTACGTTGAACGCACCGAAGCCGATCCAGCGCATCGAGCCGTTCACCTCGCGGCCGATGCCGGGCAGGATCACCATGACCAGCAAGCCGAACGCGCCGATCAGCATCAGCCAGCCCAGGCGCTGCCAGGTGGCGATGGGGATCATCATGGTGACGATGCACGCGCCCAGGCCGATGATCAGGTACACCAGGTGACGGATCATCATGTACAGGGTATTGCCCGACTGCACGGCGGCCACTTCGGAAGAAGCCGAGGTGATCATCACCAGGCCCAGGCCCAGCAGCGCGAGGCAACCGGCGAGCATTGGGAAATCAAGGTCGATGCCACGCCCGGTGATGATCGGCGACGGGTACGGCTTGATGATGTTTCTGAAATCGATGCTCATGCCAAGCCCTCCACGGCGCGGGCGAACAACTGGCCGCGCTCTTCGTAGTTCTTGAACATGTCGAAACTGGCGCACGCCGGCGACAGCAGTACCGCATCGCCTGGTTGGGCCAGGGCTTGGCACTGGGCAATGGCGTCGTCCAGGGAGGTGGCACGCACCTGTGGCACGGCATCGCCAAGCGCGGCGGCGATCAAATCGGCGTCGCGGCCCATCAACACCACGGCGCGGCAATGAGCAGCCACCGGTGCCTTGAGGTCCTTGAAATCTGCACCCTTGCCGTCGCCACCGGCGATCAGCACCAGTTTGCCTTCGATATCGGCGCCCAGGCCTTCGATGGCGGCCAATGCGGCCCCCACGTTGGTGGCCTTGGAGTCGTTGTAGTAACTGACACCATCAAGGTCGCGGACCCACTGGCAGCGATGCTCAAGGCCGCCGAAGGTGCGCAGGCTCGACAGCATCGCGTCGAACGGCAAACCCACGGCGTGTCCCAACGCCAACGCGGCCAACGCGTTGGACTGGTTATGGGCGCCACGGATTTTCAGCTCGCGCACCGGCATCAGGTTCTGGAATTCGAAGGCCAGGTATTTCTCGCCATTCTCTTCACGAATGCCGAAGGCCTTGAAGTCGGGTTTGCCCAGGCCGAAGGTCCAGCACGGCATGCCCTCGCCCATCAGCGGACGGCTCAGCGCATCCTGGCGATTGACCACAAATTGCCTGGCACCGCGGAAGATCCGGTGCTTGGCCAGGTGGTACGCCGGCAGGCCGCTGTAGCGGTCCATGTGGTCTTCGCTGACGTTCAACACGGTGGCCACTTCAGCGCCCAGGTCGTGGGTGGTTTCCAGCTGGAAGCTCGACAGTTCCATCACGTACAGCTCGACGTCGTCGCTGAGCAGGTCCAGCGCCGGCGTGCCGAGGTTGCCGCCCACGGCCACGCGCTTGCCGGCCGCCATCGCCATCTCGCCGACCAGGGTGGTCACGGTGCTTTTCGCGTTGGAACCGCTGATGGCCACGATCGGCGCCTTCGCATTGCGTGCAAACAGGTCGATGTCGCCGGACAGCTTCACGCCACGGGCCGCTGCGGCTTGCAGGGCCGGTGTCGCCAGGGCCAGGCCGGGGCTCACGTAGAGCTCATCGGCGCGGCACAGAAACTCGACATCCAGCTCGCCACAACGCACTTCCACGTGCGGGTAGTCACGGCGCAGCGTGACCAGCTCCGGTGGATTTTCCCGCGTATCGGCCACGGCAAACGACGTGCCCCGGTTCGCCAGGAAGCGAACCAGGGACATGCCGCTCTTGCCGAGGCCGACAACGATGCGGAAGTGGTCTGAAGCGATCAGGGACACTCGTTTCTACCTCAGTTTCAGGGTGGCAAGGCCGACCAGGACCAGAATCACGGTGATGATCCAGAAACGGACAATCACACGCGGCTCAGGCCAGCCCTTGAGTTCAAAGTGGTGGTGAATCGGCGCCATGCGGAACACGCGGCGCCCGGTCAACTTGAAGGACGCCACCTGGATGACCACCGACAGGGTTTCCATCACGAACACACCGCCCATGATGAACAACACGATTTCCTGGCGAACGATCACCGCGATGGTGCCCAGGGCCGCGCCCAGCGCCAGTGCGCCGACGTCGCCCATGAAGACTTGTGCGGGGTAGGTGTTGAACCACAGGAACCCCAGGCCGGCACCGATCAAGGCGCCGCAGAACACGATCAGTTCACCCGCGCCCGGTACGTAGGGGATCAGCAGGTATTCAGCGAATTTCACGTTACCCGACAGGTAGCAGAAGATACCCAGGGCGCCGCCCACCATCACCGTCGGCATGATCGCCAGGCCGTCGAGGCCGTCGGTCAGGTTCACCGCGTTGCTGGAGCCGACGATCACGAAGTAGGTCAGCACCACGAAGCCGATGCCCAACGGGATGCTGGCGTCCTTGAGCATCGGGATGATCAAGGTGGTTTCCACTGCGCTTGGCGCCGTGGTGTAGAGGAAGATCGCGGCGGCAAGGCCGAACACCGACTGCCAGAAATACTTCCAGCGGCTTGGCAGCCCCTTGGAGTTTTTCTCGATCACTTTGCGGTAGTCATCGACCCAGCCGATGGCGCCGAACAGCAGGGTCACCAGCAGCACCACCCATACGTAGCGGTTGTGCAGGTCGGCCCACAGCAAGGTGCTGATACCGATGGACGACAGGATCAGCGCACCGCCCATGGTCGGGGTGCCGGACTTGGACAGGTGCGACTGCGGGCCGTCATTACGAACCGATTGACCAATTTGCAGGTTCTGCAGGGTGCGGATCATCCACGGCCCTAAAAACAGCGACAAAGACAGCGCGGTCAGCACACCCAGGATCCCGCGCAGGGTCAGGTACTGAAAGACCGCGAAGCCTTTGTGGAACTGTTGCAGATACTCAGCCAGCAGCAGCAGCATTAATGTTTCTCCGTACTTGAGCCACACAAGGCCGCGACGACGTTTTCCATCACCGCGCTGCGCGATCCCTTGATCAAAATGGTTGTGTGTTTGTCTTGTTCTGCCACGCCCAGTGCCTGGATCAACTCGGCCTGGGTGGCGAAATGTCGCGCACCGGGGCCGAAGGCAGCCACGGCATGGGCCATGTTCGGGCCGACGGCGTAGAGGGCGTCGACTTTACCGGTGGCATAGGCCCCGACTTCACGATGACCTTGTTCAGCCCAGTCGCCCAACTCGCCGATATCGCCCAACACCAGTACCTTGCGCCCATCGAAACCTTTGAGCAGGTCGACAGCGGCGTTGACGGACGATGGGTTGGCGTTATAGGTGTCATCGATCACACGCATGCCGTTGCTCGCCAGTTGCGCAACAGTGCGGCCCTTGACCGGCTGCACCGCGCCCAGGCCCGTAGCGATACCGAACAGCGACACGCCCAAGGCGCCAGCCGCAGCCGCAGCGGCCAGGGCATTGGCGACGTTATGGTTGCCGAGCAAATTCAGTTGCACGTGCTCGCTACCTTGCGGGGTGTGCAACGTGAAGGACGGGCAGCCACGGGCATCGACGGTGATGTCGGAGGCATGGAAATCAGCCGCGGCGTTAAGCACGGCAAACGTCAGGACCTTGCGACCGGCGGCGCGTACACGCCAGGTCTCGAAGGCCTTGTCGTCCAGGTTCAAGACTGCGGTGCCCGATGCAGCGAGGCCCTCGAGGATTTCCCCCTTGGCCTCGACGATTTTTTCCGGGCCACCGAACTCGCCGACGTGGGCCGTACCGGCGTTATTGATAATGGCGACGTGGGGCTTGGTCAGCGCCACGGTGTAGGCAATTTCGCCGATGCGCGAGGCACCCAGTTCGATCACCGCCGCCGTGTGTTCCGGGGCGAGTTCGAGCAGGGTCAGCGGAGCGCCGAAATCATTGTTCAGGTTGCCACGGGTGGCCAGCACGGGGCCGCGCGTACGCAGGATACCGGCGAGCAGTTCCTTGACTGTGGTCTTGCCGCTGGAGCCGGTGATGGCGGCAACGGGCTTATCGAAAGCGGCACGGTTCAGCGCCCCCAATTGGCCGAGGGCCAGGCGGGTGTCGGCGACCAGCAGTTGCGGCAAGGTGGAATCAGCCACTTCGCGCTGCACCAAGGCACCTGCGGCGCCTTTGGCGGCGACTTCGTTCAGGTAGTCGTGACCGTCGAAACGCGGGCCGGCCAGGGCGACAAACAGTTGTCCCGGCTGGATCGCACGGCTGTCGATGCTCACGCCGCTGAAGCTGCAATCGCTCGACAGTACGCGTGCCGACAGGGCCTGGGTCAGTTCGCTGAACGTCATCGCCTTAAGCATGGGCAACCTCCCAGGCGGTCAAGGCATGATCGGCCTCGACCAGATCGGAGAAGGCATGACGCTCGCCGTTGATTTCCTGGTAATCCTCGTGCCCCTTACCGGCCAGCACAACCACGTCGTCAGCACTGGCGCTGGCGATCAACCGGGCGATTGCCGCGCCGCGACCGGCGACGAAGGTGGCCTTTGATGCGTCTTTGAAGCCGGTGCGAATATCATCGAAAATCCGGCTTGGGTCTTCGCTGCGCGGGTTGTCGTCGGTGACGAGCACACCATCGGCCAGGCGTTCGACGATCTCGGCCATCAACGGCCGCTTGCCGCGATCACGATCACCGCCACAGCCGAACAGGCAGAGCAACTTGCCCTTGGCGTGAGGGCGCAGGGCTTCGAGGACTTTTTCCAGCGCATCCGGGGTATGGGCGTAGTCAACCACCACCAGCGGCTGCGTACCGCCACCCAGGCGTTGCATGCGACCGGCCGGGCCTTCCAGCTTCGGCAGCACCTTGAGAATCTCGTCCAGTGCGTAATCCAGGCCGAGCAGTGCGCCGATGGCGGCAAGTACATTACTCAGGTTGAAACGCCCGAGCAGGGTGCTGCGCAAGTGGTGCTCGCCCTGAGGCGTGACCAGTGTGGCGCGCACGCCTTCGTCATTGAATTGGGCTTCGCGGCAATACAGGTACGCGCCGGCGTCTTCCAGGCTGTAGGTGATCAGGCGCGCTTCGCTGTCTTGGGCCGCCAGTTGGCGACCAAAAGCGTCGTCCAGGTTGATCACCCGGCACTTGAGGTCATTCCAGGCAAACAGCTTGGCCTTGGCGGCGGCGTACGCCTCCATGGTGCCGTGATAATCCAGGTGATCGCGGGACAGGTTGGTCATCACTGCCACATCAAAGGCCAGGGCGGTGACGCGGCCCTGGTCCAGACCGTGGGACGACACTTCCATGGCAATTGCCTTGGCACCGGCCTTTTTCAGGTCGGCCAGGGTCGCTTGCACGGCGATGGGGTTCGGCGTGGTGTGCAGGCCGCTTTGCAGCGCGCCATAAAAACCGGTACCCAGGGTGCCGACGATGCCGCAGTGCTGGCCCAGCAGGTCAAGGGCCTGGGCGACCAATTGGGTCACGCTGGTCTTGCCATTGGTACCCGTCACGCCCACCAGATTGAGGTGGCGGCTCGGGTCGCCGTAAAAACGCCCGGCAATATCGGACAGTTGCTTGGCCAGCCCCTTGACCGGGATCAGCGGCACGTCGGTGATCGGCAGCACCGTGGCGCCTTCGACTTCATAGGCCACGGCAGCCGCGCCGCGCTGCAGAGCGTCGGCGATGTGCGCACGGCCATCGTACTTGCCACCCGGCACCGCCAGGAACAGGTCGCCAGCGCGCACGTTACGGCTGTCCAGGGTCAACTCGCGAATCAGCAGATCGCGGCCGGCGTGGGCAAAAATCTTGTTCAGGCTAAGAGACATCAGCCGCGCCCTCCATTGGCTTTTACTGCAGCGGCCGGTGGTCCGGCATTCGCTTGTTGGGTCGGCGGCAGGTTATCCGGGGTGATGTTCATCAGGCGCAGGGTGCCGGACATCACTTTGCTGAACACCGGCGCCGATACCAGGCCACCGAAGTAACCGGCCTTGCTCGGCTCATCGATCACAACGACGATGGCGTAGCGCGGATCGCTCATCGGGCCGAAGCCGGCGAACAGCGAGCGGTAGGAGTTTTCGGCGTAGCCCTTGGTGCCCACCGACGTCTTACGCGCGGTACCGGACTTGCCGGCCACGTGATACGCCGGCACCTGGGCACGAAATACGCCGCGCGGTGCTTCGATCACTTGTTGCAGCATGCCCTGCATGGTCTTGGCGACATTTTCCGGGATCACCTGGGTGGCTTTCGGCGCTTCATCGACGTGGATCAGGCTCAGCGGCACCATGCGCCCGTTATTCGCCAGCACGGAGAAGGCATGGGCCAGCTGGATGGCGGTCACCGACAGACCGTAGCCGTAGGAAAGCGTGGCGGTCTCGGCTTTTTTCCAGTCGCGGTAGTTGGGCAGGTTGCCGACGCGCTCACCCGGGAAATCCAGGCCGGTGGGTTGCCCCAGGCCGATCTTCTGCGCCAGGTGGTAGATGGTTTCACCACCGATATCGAAGGCGACCTTACTCATGCCCACGTTACTGGAGTTGATCAGGATACCTGTCAAATCCAGCACCGGACCTTCAGTACGGGACACGTCGCGAATGGTGTATTTGCCCAGCTGCAACGTACCCGGATACACCTCGACCTTGTCGCTGGGCTTCCAGCGTCCGGTTTCCAGGGCGGCACTCATGGAGATGGCTTTCATGGTCGAGCCCGGCTCGAACACGTCGATCATCGCGCGGTTACGCATCATCGCCGGTTGCAGGTTGCGACGGTTGTTCGGGTTGTAGGTCGGCTGGTTGACCATGGCGAGGATCTCGCCGGTCTTCACGTCCATGATCACCAGGCTGCCGGCCTTGGCGCCGTTCTCGATGATCGCGTTACGCAGCTCACGGTTGGCCAGGTATTGCAGGCGCAGGTCAATCGACAACGCCAAGGGCTTTCCGGCCTTGGCGTTTTTGGTGACTTGGACATCCTTGATCAACCTGCCGCGCCGATCCTTGATGACCTGTCGTTTCCCCGGCACCCCAGCCAGCCATTCATCGTAGGCGAGTTCCACACCTTCACGACCATGATCGTCAATGTCGGTAAAGCCGACCATATGGGCAGTGGTTTCACCGGCCGGGTAGAAACGACGGAACTCCTCGATGCCGTAGACACCGGGGACTTTAAGGTCGAGCACCTGCTGGCCTTGTTCGGGGGTAAGGCCGCGAACGAGGTAGATAAATTCTTTATTTGCCTGGGCCTCGAGGCGCTCAGCCAAGGCTTTCGGATCCTGGCCCAGGGCGGCAGCCAACTGCGGCCACTTGTCCTTGGCAACCTGCAATTCCTTGGCGTTGGCCCACAGGGTGGTCACCGGGGTACTCACCGCCAACGGCTCGCCGTTACGGTCGGTGATCAGGCCACGGTGCGCAGGGATCTGGATATGACGCAGGCTACGGGCATCGCCCTGGCCGATCAGGAAGTCACGGTCGACCACTTGCAGGTCGATGATCCGCCAGGCAATCGCACCCACCATCAATGCCAGCAAGCCGAGCATCAGGCGGAAGCGCCATGGGTAGAGTGCGCCTTCGAGTTTCATCATGGCGCCACCATGCGCACTTCGGCCGCGCCCGGGATGTGCATTTTCAGCTGTTCGGTGGCCAGCACTTCGATACGGCTATGGGCCGTCCAGGTGCTTTGCTCGAGGATCAAACGACCCCACTCCGCCTGCGCCTTGTCACGCACGCTCAATTCCCCATAGAGGGTGTTGAGCAGTTGGCGGTTGTAATGGGCGCTGTAGGACACCGCAATTGCGGACACCAGCACGCCGACAAACAGCAGCAACATAAAGAAGCTGCCGCCCGGGAGGGGCTTGGCGAAAAGCTTGCTCACCGCAGCTTCTCCGCGACGCGCATGACGGCGCTACGGGAACGTGGGTTGGCCTTGAGTTCGGCTTCGGAAGCGAACTGCGCTTTGCCATGGATTTTGATTTTCGGCACAAAGGCTTCGAAACGTACCGGCAGGTTGCGCGGCAGGTTGTCGGACTCGCCCTTGACCAGGCGGCGCATGAACAGCTTGACGATGCGGTCTTCCAGGGAGTGGAAACTGATCACCACCAGGCGACCGCCTACTTCCAGCGCCTCGAGGGCGGCCTCGAGGCCAGCCTCCAGGTCGCCCAATTCGTTGTTGACGTGGATACGCAGGCCCTGGAACGCGCGGGTCGCCGGGTTCTTGCCCTTTTCCCACGCGGGGTTGGCGACTTTCAGCACTTCGGCCAGGTCGGCGGTGCGCTCGAACGGCTGGATTTCGCGGCGCTCCACCACGGCACGGGCCATGCGGCCGGCGAAGCGCTCTTCACCGTATTCCTTGAACACACGGGCGATTTCTTCCACCGGCGCAGTGGCAATGAACTGCGCGGCACTGACGCCACGGGTAGGGTCCATGCGCATGTCGAGGGGGCCGTCGTTCATGAAGCTGAAGCCGCGCTCCGGGTCATCGAGCTGCGGCGAAGACACGCCCAGGTCGAGCAAAACCCCGGCTACCTTGCCCGCCATGCCACGCTCGGCGACTTCGGCACCCAGCTCGGCAAAGCTGCGCTGCACAACGACAAAGCGGCCGTCTTCGGCCGCTAGCGCTTGCCCGGTGGCAATCGCTTGGGGGTCTTTGTCGAACCCGAGGAGTTTGCCGTCGGGCCCGAGCTGGCTGAGGATCAACCGGCTATGCCCGCCCCTGCCAAAAGTACCGTCCAGATAGCAGCCATCCGCGCGTACGGCGAGAGCCTCAACGGCTTCGTCAAGCAGTACGGTGATGTGGTTAAAGCCGCTATCAATAGTCACAGGATCAAATCACGCAGTTCATCAGGCATGGCGCCCGGTTGTTGAATAGCAGCCAGGTCAGCTGCAGAAACAGCATCCCAGGCATCTTCGTCCCACAATTGGAACTTGTTCAGTTGGCCGACCAGCATTGCGCGCTTATCCAGCTTGGCGTACTCGCGCAAACGCGGGGGCACCAGGAAACGACCACTGCCATCGAGTTCGAGGTCGACGGCATTACCAATCAGCAAACGCTGCAGACGGCGGTTTTCTTCACGCAATGAAGGCAAGGCACGCAACTTGGTCTCAATCAACTCCCACTCATCGAGGGGGTAAACACATAAACAAGGGTCAACGGCATCGATTGTGATGATCAACTGTCCGGAACTTCGCGAAATCAGCTCGTCACGATACCGGCTCGGCATGGCGAGACGGCCTTTTGCATCGAGACTGATAGCGTTAGCTCCGCGAAACACAGATGCGTTTCTCCAAATTTTAGCGTTTTACGTTCAAAAAACCCACTTTGTGCCACTTTCCGCCACTTGCGCACACTATAGGAATGCGCCCACCACACCGTCAAGGCGCGGATTCAAGGAAAAGCCTTACAGATCGGAGATTTAGGAGCGTAAAAGGAGGAGAAACCAGAGTTCGGCGGTGTTTTTGGCTCGACAAGCACAGATAGCTCAAAGAGCTACAGATCAAAGTTAAAGTGATTTATTAAGAGTAAGATTTTTTTGGTATTACGAAGATGCATCTGCCAATGATTTGGCAGGGAGGGATTCTTGCGCTACTACCGGTTTTCTGCCCGAGATTCGGACAGAAGGAAAAAGGTGGAGAGTCGATCTGTAAGCCGGGTTCTGTCTTGAACAGTCATTCGTCTACGATGGCCATCACTGGACATCTTTAGCAACCTACCCGGTCCCAGCGCGGGCCACGCCTTGGGACCCTATTTGGTCTTGCTCCAAGTGGGGTTTACCTAGCCACGAACTGTTGCCAGTCGTGCGGTGCGCTCTTACCGCACCTTTTCACCCTTACCGGCACCGAAGTGCTTAGGCGGTTATTTTCTGTGGCACTTTCCGTAGGCTCACGCCTCCCAGGCATTACCTGGCACTTCGCCCTATGGAGCCCGGACTTTCCTCCCCCCCCTAATTTTCATAGAGGGCAGCGACTGTCCAATCGACTCTCCGCCGCGCAGGTTAACGGCACGACGGCTTCAGGACAAGTATTAAAAGTGCAGCATTGCCATCACGTTCGGACGGAATACCGGTTTACCCCCGGAACTATTCGGCTTTCTGTTTATCCAGCGCGACTTGATACAACACATTCTTGCGCACGCCGGTAATTTCCGCCGCCAACGCCGCAGCGCGCTTGAGGGGCATCTCCTTGAGCAGCAGGTCGAGGATACGCATGGCCTCGCTGCCGACGGCCTCTTCATTTTCCGGCGCGGTCCAGCCCGCCACCAACACCACGCACTCGCCGCGCTGCTGATTACTGTCGCCCTCGACGAACGCGCGCAGCGCTTCCAGCGGCAGGCCCTTGAGGGTTTCGAAGGTTTTGGTCAGCTCACGGGCCAGCAGGGCCAGGCGCTCGCCGCCGAACACCAGTTCCATATCCTGCAGGCATTCAAGAATACGATGAGGCGCTTCGTAGAAGATCAGCGTGCGCGGCTCTTCTTTCAATGCCTGTAGACGCGCACGACGCCCCACGGCCTTGGCCGGCAGGAAACCTTCGAAAATAAAACGGTCCGACGGCAGGCCTGCCGCCGACAATGCAGCGATCAGCGCGCACGCGCCTGGAACAGGCACTACATTGATACCTGCGGCACGCGCCTGGCGGACCAGATGGTACCCAGGGTCGGAGATCAGCGGCGTACCCGCGTCCGAGATCAGCGCCACATCGTCGCCCGCCAACAACCGCACGATAAAGCGACTGCCTTCTTCGCGCTCGTTATGCTCGTGACAAGCCGCCAATGGCGTGCTGATACCAAAATGCTGCATCAAACGCTGGGAGTGTCGAGTGTCTTCCGCCGCAATCAATTTAACCTCGCGCAACACTTTCAGCGCCCGGGCACTGATGTCGTCCAGGTTGCCAATGGGCGTCGCCACGACAAAAAGCGAGCCTGCAGTGGAATTCAAAGGACCTGGAGCAGTCAAAGCGCACACCTCGATGGTTGGCAAAAGCCATATTGTAGCGCGTAGGCGCCTTGAAAATATGCCATCACGGCCGATGGCTTTTCAGCCGTGCATGGCTGATCGCACCACTTGCACGACCTAAATCGACGGTTTCACGCCAGTAACATCGCGCCTGGGCCAGTGCTTGGGTACAATTCCACGCTAATTTGATCGGTATCAGGAACACTTACATGATCGCTTGCCTGCGGCTGCTCTCCGCCCTCTGCCTCGCTGCCTTACTGGCCGCTTGCGCCAGCTCGCCCTCGTCCAGCCTTGGCGACCTTCCACGGACCCCGGACGCCAGTATCGAGCAACTGCTCGAACAGGCCACCACCGCCAAGACGCCAGAAAAGGCCGCGTTGCTGCGCCTGAGTGCGGCAGACATGGCCTACCGCCAGAACAACCCTGGCCGCTCGTCGCAGATTCTTGCGCAAGTGTCCCTGGATGTCCTCAAGCCAGCCGCGCAAGTCTTTGCCAGCACCCTGGCTGCCGAATTGGCCATGACGCGCAACCAGCCCAAGGCCGCGTTGACCGCCTTGAACCATCCGAGCCTGCAAAGCCTGAAGGAGCTGCCGACCGAACAGCAGATCCGCACCGGCACCGTGCACGCCCGCGCTTATGAAGCCGATGGCCAGACCCTGGCCGCTGCCCGCGAGCGCGTTGCCATGGCGCCATTGCTCAGCGGCGATGCCGCCAAAAGCAATCACGAAGCCATCTGGACCTTGATTGCCGCACTGCCTGCGGAACAACTGCAAGCCAGCGGCAACCCGACCCTGGACGGCTGGATCACCCTGGCCCAAGCCGTCAAGGGCGCCGGTACGCTTGAGCAACAGCAGGCCGCTATCGACACCTGGCGCGCACAAAACCCGGGCCACCCGGCCGCCGTGCAACTGCCAACCCCGCTGACCAAGCTCAAGGAGCTGGCCAGCCAGCCCTTGAACAAGATCGCCCTGCTGCTGCCCCAGGAAGGCCCGCTGGCCTCCGTCGGCAAGGCCCTGCGCGAAGGTTTCATGGCGGCGCACTACCAGGCTGAACAAGCCGGGCAGAAGCCACCGGTCATCGAGTTCTATGACAGCTCGCGCCTGGCCTCCATCGACGACTTCTATGCCAAGGCCCAGGCTGCAGGCGTGCAATTGGTAGTTGGTCCGCTGGAGAAGCCATTGGTCAAGCAGCTCAGCACGCGCCCTCAGCTACCGATCACCACGCTGGCGTTGAACTACAGCGAGACCGATCAGGGCCCGGCGCAATTGTTCCAGTTCGGCCTGGCCGCTGAAGACGAAGCCCGCGAGGTGTCGCGCCGCGCCCGTGCCGATGGCCTGCACCGCGCCGCTGCCATGGTGCCCCGTGGCGAGTGGGGCGAGCGTGTCTACAAGGCCTTCCGCCAGGATTGGGAAGCCAACGGTGGCACGGTTGTCGGTGTCGAGTATGTCGACCAGCCGGTCGCCCTCGCCCAGCAAATTGCCGACCTGTTCCAACTGCGTAAAAGCGAAGGTCGCGCCAAGAGCCTGCAAAGCACAGTGGGCACAGACGTAGCGGCACAGCCGTCACGTCGCCAGGACATCGAGTTCATCTTCCTGGCCGTTACCCCGCAACTGGCCCAGCAGATCAAGCCGACCCTGAACTTCCAGTACGCCGGTGATGTGCCGGTGTACGCCACGTCCCACGTATTCAGCGCCAGCGGTGACAAGAACCAGTACCTGGACATGACCAACGTGATGTTCTGCGAAACCCCTTGGCTGCTCAACACCACCGACCCGCTGCGTAACCAGGTTGCCGCACAATGGCCGCAAGCCAATGGCAGCCTTGGCCGCCTGTATGCGATGGGCGTCGACGCCTACCGCCTGGCCCCGCGCCTGGGCCAGTTGAAGGCACTGCCGGATACACGCATTGACGGCCTCTCGGGCAACCTGGGCATCAGCACCAACCAGCGCGTCGATCGCCAGATGCCATGGGCGAAGTTCGTCGGCGGCGAGATCCAGCGCCTGCCGGACACCCCGCGCTGATGCCGGAGCGGTCTACTGCACAAAGCGGCAAGGATGCCGAACTTCAAGCATTGAAACACTTGCAACAACAGGGTCTGCGCCTGCTGGCGCAGAACTGGTTGTGTAAACGCGGCGAGCTTGATCTGGTCATGCTTGACGGCGATACAGTAGTATTCGTCGAAGTCCGCTACAGAAAACACGCACAATGGGGTGGCGCGCTCGCCAGTATCGACGGGCGCAAGCGTCAGAAGCTGATACTCGCTGCGCAGTTTTTCCTGCAACAAGAGCATCGCTGGGCCGACGCCCCCTGCCGTTTCGATGTGGTTGCCATGGAAAGCACCCCGTCTGGTCAGGTTGATCTGAACTGGCTGCAAAATGCCTTCGACAGCTGATTCACCGGACATCTTCACCACACACTTTTGCTCTTTGCTTTGCGGGCTGCACATTCCTGTGCCAAACAGCCGCGCTACTTAAGGTCACACAGATGGACATGCAATCCAGAATTCGCCAGCTTTTCCAGGCCAGCATCGACACCAAGCAACAGGCGATGGACGTACTTGCACCGCACATCGAGCAAGCCAGTCAGGTCATGGTCAATGCCTTGCTCAACGAAGGCAAAATGCTTTCGTGCGGCAACGGCGGTTCGGCCGGCGATGCCCAGCATTTTTCGTCCGAACTGCTCAACCGCTTCGAACGTGAGCGCCCGAGCCTGCCGGCCATCGCCTTGACCACCGATTCGTCGACGATCACCTCGATCGCCAACGACTACAGCTACAACGAAATCTTCTCCAAGCAGATCCGCGCCCTGGGCCAACCAGGCGATGTGCTGCTGGCGATCTCCACCAGCGGCAACTCGGCGAATATTATTCAAGCGATCCAGGCCGCACATGATCGCGAAATGATTGTCGTAGCATTGACCGGACGCGACGGCGGCGGCATGGCCTCGCTGCTGCTGCCCGAAGATGTGGAGATTCGCGTCCCGGCCAATGTCACCGCACGTATTCAGGAAGTCCACCTGCTGGCGATCCATTGCCTGTGCGATCTGATCGACAGCCAACTGTTTGGGAGTGAAGAATGACCGTTAACCGCCTCGGCCTTTTGGCCATTACGTTGTGCCTCGGCATCAGCGGCTGCAGCACGGCAATCACTGCGACACGTGACACCCCTATTCAGGATGACAAGGGCACCCGCACCTTCGGCAGCAAGATTGATGACTCGCTGATCGAAACCAAGGTCGAAGTCAACATTGCCAAAGCCGCCACGGACCTGGGCAACGGTGCTTCACGCATCGTCGTGACCAGCTTCAACGGCGTGGTACTGCTCGCAGGCCAAACGCCACGCGCCGACCTCAAGGCCCAGGCCGAACAGGCGGCCTCGGCCGTACAGCGGGTCAAGAAGGTCCACAACGAATTGCAGGTCATGGACCCGATCACCCTGCTGGCCATCAGCAACGATGCCCTGCTGACGACCAAGATCAAGGCGCAGATGCTGACCGACAACGCGATTCCCGGCTCGCGGATCAAAGTGGTCACCGATAACGGCATCGTCTACCTGATGGGCCTGCTGACCCAGGCGGAAGCCACGCGCGCAGCCAACCTGGTGCAGGGCGTATCCGGCGTGCAGAAGATCGTCAAGGTGTTCGAGTACATCGATTGATGTAAGCGGCCATAAAAAGGGCGCCATGCATTCACTGCATGGCGCCCTTTTTAGTGACCAGCGATTATTGGTATTGCTGGTACGGGTTGCCCTGGAACTGGTTGTTCTGCTGCGGCGCTTGCTGCTGCGCGCCAGGCTGGCCGTACTGCTGGCCGGGGATCGGGCCGAGGTTCACTTCTACGCGACGGTTCTGCGCACGACCGTTCACGTCGGCGTTGCTGGCTATCGGGTTATCCGGGCCGGCACCGCGTGCACTGAGGTTGGCACCATTGACGCCTTGGGACGTCAGGTAGTTGGCCACGCTCTGGGCACGGCGCTGGGACAGGTCCATGTTCAGTTGGCGGCTGCCGGTGCTGTCGGTGTAACCGACGATCTGGATGGTGTTCTGGTTGAACTGCTTGAGGGAGTTGGCCAGGTTGTTCAGCGGCTGGTAGAAGCTGCTGGAGATCGCGTCCGAGTTGGTGGCGAAGGTGATGTTACCCGGCATGATCAGCTTGATCTGGTCGCCCTGGCGCTGAACTTCAACCCCGGTATTGGCCATGCTCTCACGCAGTTTCTTTTCCTGCTGGTCAGCGTAGTAGCCGTAACCCGCGGCGCCAGCACCTGCAACCACGGCACCGATCAGCGCGCCCTTGCCACGGTTGTTATGGTCGATGGCAGCACCCGCCAATGCACCGGCCAGGGCACCCAGGCCACCGTACTTGGCGGTCTTGCTCATACCGCTGGATTCATTATTCGCCTGTCCCTGGCTGCCACCGCCATAAGGATTAGGTGAAGCGCAGCCGGACAACAGGGCTACGGCGGTAGCGACAACAAGCAGACGACGCGGAGTGAACATGAAGGGAGCTCCTACTTTTGCATTCTGTGGTGCAAAGGACATTGGCAATGGACCCGTGCCGAGTTTGGAACGCGACAAACGGTAAAAATTCCGTGGGCGCGCCCCGAGCTGTAACAAAACATTCGGGGCTTGCGTTGCTACAGAAACCGTAGCAGACACATGCTGAACGCGGCCTGAGTTTTTGCTACAGCGGATTGCCGTTCGAACCATTGCTTCACGCCCGCACAAATGGGTTCTCACGCATCTCGTCACCCAGGCGCGTGTCCGGGCCATGGCCGGTCACCACCGTAGCGCCCTCGTCCAGCGTGTAGAGCCTTTGCTTGATCGAACGCACGATCGTCGCCTGGTCCCCACCCCACAAATCCGTACGCCCAACACCGCGCCGAAACAGCGTGTCCCCGGCAATCAGCAGCTTGGCATCGGCAAACCAGAAGCTCATCGAGCCGGGCGTGTGCCCCGGTGTATGCAGCGCCACACCGCACCCGCAGGCCAACTCCTCATCATCGGCCAGCCAGCGATCCGGCGACGGCACCGGCGTGTAGGGCACACCAAACATCTGGCACTGCATCTCCAGGTTGTCCCAGAGAAACTGGTCTTCCTTGTGCAGGTGCAGGGTTGCACCGGTCTTTTCCTTCAATTGCCCCGAGGCCAGGAAGTGATCGAGATGGGCATGGGTGTGGATGATGCTCACCACTTTCAGGCCCAGGGCATCGAGGCGCGCCAGGATCAGTTCATGATTGCCACCCGGGTCGACCACGATGGCCTTCTTGGTAATGGGGTCGCCAATGATCGTGCAGTTGCACTGCAACGGGCCGACCGGGAAGGTTTCGCGGATCAGCGCGGCTTTTTCAATATTCATCGATGCTCCTGCGGGCGCTATGGCATATTCAGCACAGTATGGTTGACGCGCTGCCAGACCTGAAGAGCAGCGACTGCTAAGCTTGCCCACGCCATCGAAAAACAACCCAGGCCCCCGCCACCGTGCCGCGTTGGAGCGATCCCCATGGCGAATCAACTGATCATCTGCGAGCACTGCGACTGTGTGTACGAAAAAGTCACGCTCGCCAAACATCAAAAAGCCCACTGCATACGTTGCGCAGGCGTGCTCCAGCGCTACAACGGCCTGACCGTGCAACAGCGTCTCGCCCTGACGCTGACGGCTGCGATGCTGTGGACGTTCGCCAATTTCTATCCCGTGATGAGTATCAGCCTGCAAGGCCTGAAAAGCAGCGCCACGCTATGGGATTCGGTGGTAGCGCTGAGCCTGGGGCCGATCACGTTTATCGCCTTGGTGGCGGCCATTTCCATCATCATCGCGCCGGTGTTCCAGTTGCTGCTGCTGATGTGGGTCTTGAGTTTCGCCCTCGCGGGCAAGCGCTCACCGGCGTTCCGATTGTGCATGCGTTGGCTGGAGGCACTCAGGCCCTGGAGCATGCTGGAGGTGTGCCTGCTCGGGGCAATGGTGGCGGTGTTCAAGCTGGCCGGCATGCTTGATGTGATCCCCGGCACCGGCCTGTTTGCCCTGGCCGTGCTCAGCCTGTTGCTGATCCGCATTGCCGGGCGTGATGTGCGCGACCTGTGGGACAGCGTATGAGCACACCGCCGACGGCCAGCGAGCTCGGCCTGTGCCTCTGTCACAGCTGCGGATTGTCCTGCGACCTGCGCGCCGGGCCGACCGAATGCGAGCGCTGCGGCGCGCCCTTGCACCGGCGCAAGGTCAATTCCCTGACGCGCACCTGGGCCTACATGCTCACCGCGCTGGCGTTCTATGTGCCGGCCAATCTCCTGCCCGTGATGAACACCAGCATGCTCGGCTCGGGGGCGGACAGCACCATCATGAGCGGGGTGCTGGAGTTCTGGCAGCACGGCGCGTGGGACATCGCGCTGATTATTTTCATCGCCAGCATCGCAGTGCCCGGCATCAAGTTTGTGTCCCTGGCCCTGCTGCTGGTCACCGTGCAGCGCAATAGCCGTTGGGCACGCAAGGAACGTTCGAAGCTGTTCCGCTTCGTCGAACTGATTGGCTACTGGTCCATGCTGGATGTCATCGTGGTCGCGCTGGTGGCCGCACTGGTGAAGTTCCAGGCCCTGGGCACCATCGAGCCGCGCCTGGGCATCCTGTTTTTCGGCCTGGTGGTGGTGTTTACCATGCTGGCCGCCATGAGCTTCGACCCGAGGCTGATCTGGGAAACCCCACACAACAAGGAGACCGCGGATGACGTCACATCCCACTGACACCCCGCAAGCCCCAGGATCGCCTGCGATCAAGACACGGCGCTTCAGCGTTTCGCTGGTGTGGATCGTGCCGATCGTCGCGGTGCTGGTGGGGATTTCGCTGGTGGTACACAGCGTCCTCCAGCAGGGCCCGACCATCACCCTCAATTTCAAGACCGGCAGCGGTCTGACCGCGAACAAAACCGAGGTCAAGTACCGCAACGTGGTGATCGGCCAGGTGACCGACGTCGCCTTGAGCGACGACCAGAAAAGCGTCAACGCCACGGTTCAACTGGCCAAGCAGGCCGAAAGCTTCACCCGCGCCGATTCACAGTTCTGGGTGGTGCGCCCGCGTATCGGCGCCGGCGGCGTATCCGGCATCGACACCCTGCTCTCCGGCGACTACATCGGTGCCGACATCGGCCAATCGGAGACCCGTGCCAAGCAGTTCAAAGGCCTGGAAAACCCGCCGCCCATCACCTACGGCGAACCGGGCAAGCGTTTCACGCTGCACACGCAGACCCTTGGTTCGCTGGATATCGGCTCACCGGTGTACTACCGCAAAATCGAGGTCGGCCAGGTGGTGGCCTACGAGTTGGATGCCGAAGGCAAGGGTGTCAACGTCGAGGTGTTCGTGCATGCGCCCAATGATGCCTATGTCACCGAAAACACGCGTTTCTGGAACGCCAGCGGGGTTGACCTGAGCGTCGGCGCCAATGGCTTCGCGCTGAAGACCGAATCGCTTTCGTCCATGCTGGTCGGCGGCATCGCCTTTCGGGCACCGCCGTACAGCCCCAACGACAAACCGGCTGACGAGGCACGTACCTTTGAGCTCTTCGACGACCAGGACAGCGCCCTCGCCCCACCCAATGGCGAGGGGCAATACATGGCCCTGCGCTTCGACCAGGCATTGCGCGGGCTCAAGGTCGGGGCGCCGGTGGAGTTCCTCGGCGTCGAGTTTGGCAAGGTGGTGTCGATCAACCTGGACTTCGATGCCAGTAAACGCAGCTTCCCACTCAACGTCGGTATCGTGATCTATCCACAGTTGCTCGGGCAGGCCCACACCAAACTGCTCAAGGTCATGAACCATGACCCCAACGATGAGGCCGCCGGCGTACGGCTGATCGGCTCGTTCATCGAAAATGGCCTGCGCGCCCAGGCGCGCAGCGGCAACCTGTTGACCGGCCAGTTATACATCGCGCTGGACTTCTACCCGAAAGCCGAGAAGGTCAAATTTGACCCCAGCCTGCGCCCGGTCAGCATTCCAACCATTCCCGGCAACCTCGAGCAACTGCAGGAAAAACTCGAGAGCATCGTCAACAAGATCAACCAACTGCCGATCGAACGCATTGCCGGCAACCTCGACGGCAACCTGGTCGAGCTGCGCAAAGGCCTGACCCAATTCAATGCCAAGACCCTGCCCGGCGTGCAGAACACCCTGGCTGACGTGAGCAAGACGCTGCAATCGGCCAGTTCGACCCTGGCCGAGGACTCACCGCAGCGTGAGCAGCTGACCCAGACCCTGGATGAACTGGGGCGCATGTCGCGTTCCCTGCGCGAACTGTCGGACTACCTGGGCCGTCACCCGGAATCGCTGATTCGCGGCCGTCCCGACAACGCCGCGCCCCTGGACCTGCAAGGACCTCCACGCAAATGACCCCTGGAGCAAGCGCCATGACGTTTCCGTTGAAAATCACAGTGGTCGGCATGCTGCTGTTGCTGGCGGCGTGCAGCAGTACGCCGATTACCTTTCATACGCTGACACCGGCGCACTGGAATACGGCCACGGGAGCCGACGCAGGCAGCATCCGGATTGAAAGCATCACCGTTCCCCCCCAGGTCGACCGACCGCAGATTGTGATTCGCCAGGGCGACAGCGGCGTGGCGATCCTGGAAACCCAGTGGTGGGCCGCGAGCCTCGCGGATGAGCTGAGGAGTGCGCTGGTGGACCAACTGGCCAACAGCAACCCTCGGCAATCGATGTTGTTGCGTCTTGAAGTGCAGCGCTTTGACTCAGTGCCCGGCCAGTACGCGCTGCTCGACGTCAAATGGCGCCTGCGCCCGGCCGGGGGCACCGAGCGCCCACCGCTGACCTGCCGGACCACGTTGCAGTCGCCCGCCGGGCCGAGCATCGACAACGTGGTGCTCGCCCATCAAAACAATCTCAAGCGCTTTGCCGCGCAGGTCAGCCAGGCGGTCGACAGGTCAGCCGGCGAGTGCCCGACGGCACCGTAAACCGCCCGGCACTCACGCCAGCAAGCCCATCGCCTTGGCTCGCGCCACGGCCTGGGTGCGTCGCTCCACGCCAAGTTTGCTGTTGATGTGGCTGGCGTGGGTCTTGACGGTGTGCAGGGAGATAAACAGCTGGTTGCTGATTTCCTGGTTGGAGCAGCCTTGGGCGATCAGTTGCAGGACCGCCAGCTCGCGTGTGCTCAGGGTTTCGTGGCCGGTCGTGACCTCGGGCGTCACGACCGCCGGGAGAAGCGCGAGCAGGCTCTGGTGCAGCACACCTTGGGGGTCTTTGCCCAATTGCTCGCGCATCCAGTCCGGATGCCCGTCCAACAAGCGCTGGAACGGCTGTAACGCGCCCCCGGCACCCGCCTCGAACGCCTGGGCCAGCACCGGCCGCGCCCTGGCTTCCTGGCCGCACTCCAGCAGCAACTGCGCCTGCTGGGTCAGCGCCATCAGGGCAATCATCTGGCGCCCACTGTCGTGGGCCTGTTGCGCCAGTGCTTCGAGCCGCTCCAGCGCCGCCAGGGGCTGATGGCGCACGGCATCGAGGGCGGCTTGTTGCAGCCCGATATGCTGCGGCAAGTGCGGATGGAATTCCGGTGCAGCGGCGGCCTGTTCGCCGTGGTAAGTCTGCCCCAGCCGCGTCAGCCAGGCATCCGCCAGGTCGGTGCGGCCCTGGGCCAGCCACAGTTCGCATTTGATCAGGGTAATCATCGCCAGGTAGTAGATCGGCGGCACATCCCAGATATGCATCAGGCGCTCGGCTTCGGCGAGTTCGGCGAAGGCTTTGGGAAAGTCATGGCGCCGCCCTTCGAAGCTGGCGATCACGCAATGGCCGATCAGCACGCTGATATCGCGACAGGCCCGCGCCTCGGCCAGGCCTGCGCGCAGGAGGGCAATGCCGGTTTCGGGCTGGTTGCGCACCAACAGCAAATAGCCTTCGTAGAGCGACAGCCGCGCACGCACCGCATACAGTCGCTGCGGTGCCAGGCCGTGTAGGCGCTGCAGGCCCTGGCGCACCTCGTCGAGGGCGCGCAGGATTTCGCCACGGGCCTGCAGCACCCGTGCACGGTCGTAATGGGCCAGGGCTTCGAACAGCGGGTTGCCGACGCGCTGCGCCAGTTCCAGGGATTCACGGTTCAGGCCACGGGCGCGCCACAAATCGCCATCGGCAATGGCCAGGTTGGACAGGGTCGACAGGCACACCAGGCGCTGGCCGTAACGCCGTTGCGGCAGGCTGTCCAACGCCTCGCTGCAATAGCGCTGCGTCAATTCACGGTCACCTCGACCGCGGGCGATAATCCCGCTCAGCGCCAGCCACTGGGCCAGCATCGAGCGCTGTGCGGTGGCCGAGGGCGCCGGCAGGAAGCGACTGAGGTACGCGGACAGCTCCTGCGCCGCATCCAACTGGCAGGCCAGTGCCAACGCCCAGCTGTACAGCACAATCAGGCGCGGCGTGCTGATCAGCAGGCTGTCGGGCAAGTCCATTTTCCAGCGCAGCAACATGCCGACATTCTGCTCGGCCAGCAGTTGTTCTTCAGACAGGTTCTGCACCAGGTTGGCCGCCACGTCGAGGTGCCCGGCACGCAACGCCTGCTCCACCGCCTCGTCGATCAAGCCCTGGGCGTTGAACCAACGGCACGCGCGCAGATGCAGGCTGGCGGCCGGCAAGACATTGCTGCTCGCGCGACGGGTGCGCAGCAGGTCGGAGAACAAATGGTGATAACGGTACCAGTGCCCCTGCTCGTCCAGGGGCACCAGGAACACCTGGTGGGCTTGCAGGTAACGCAGGATCTCGGCGCTGTCATGGGCTTCGCGCACGGCATCGCACAACTCGCTGCAAAAACGCTCCTGGGGCGCGGTGTCGAACAGGAACGCCTGCACTTCGGGTGGCAGGCAGTCGATCACTTCTTCCAGCAGGTAGTCGCGGATCAGCCCTTCCCCACCGTGCAGGCTTTGTGGCAAGGCGTCCTCGCTGCCGGCTTCGGAAGCCGCCAGCAGCCAAAAGCGCAGGCCGGCCACCCAGCCTTCGCTGCGGCGGATGAGGTTGTCGAGGGCTTCACCACTCAAGGAACTGCTGTGGCGATCCAGCAACGCCTGGGATTCGGCATGGGTCAGGCGCAGGTCTTGCTCGTGCAACTCCAGCAAATGCCGTGACAACCGCAATCGCGCCAGATGCCAGTCCGGGCGCTGGCGACTGGTGACCAGCACCACCAGGCCATCGGGCAAATGGTTGAGAAAGAATTGCAGGCAACGGTCCAGCACCGGCCCCTGGGCCAGATGGTAGTCATCCAGCACCAGCAATAATGGCGCACGGGTGGACAGGTGCACGGTCAGCTCATCGAGCAGGCCGTCGAGCCACTCTTCAAACGCAAAGGGTTGGTGACGCTGGCGCATTTTCAGCAAGCCCAGGGATTGGGTGCCGAGTGCCGGGAAGTAGTGCTGCAACCCTTCGAGCAGGCGCTCAAGAAAACGCCCCGGGTCGTTGTCCCGTGGGCTCAGGCCTAGCCACAGGCTGTGCCAGTGAGCCGGCAGGCCCTGGCAGAACTCCACCGCCAACGAACTCTTGCCGAACCCGGCCGGTGCGCAGACCAGCAGCAACCGCCCCTCCAGGCCGGCGCCCAGCCGTTCACACAGGCGCGGGCGCAGCACGTAGCCATCAGGCAGCGGGGGCCTGTAGAAGCGACCTTCCAGGGTCGGGATTATCCGGCTGGCAGGCCCTTGGATTCGGGACAGATCAGTCATCGCCGGGCTCTTGTAGAAGGCTGTTGTCGGCATTGCAGATGTCCGCAGACTAGCGGTAAAAGCGGCGGGTTTGTAGATCTTTGCAACATTTGCCTGAAAAAGAACTGAGACAAGAAATATCACCGCAAACAAAAAGTGGAAGGGGGCTTGCTCCCGATAGAGGCGGATCAGTCAATGCTGCGCTGACTGTCACATCGCTATCGGGGCAAGCCCCCTCCCACCTTGAGTTACTCGTGCAGCTTAGCGAACACCGTCCTGGCGCAGGGCCGCCGGGGTGAAGTCGCTGGTGGTGGCGGTGAAGCCGAAGTCATAGGCCTGCTTCTCTTCGTTCTTCATGCCCAGGGCCAGGTAGCGGCCGGACTGCAGGTCGTAGAGGGTTTCCAGGGCGTACCACGGCACTTGCTTGTCGTAGTAGTTCTCGGCATGGGCTTCGGCGACACGCCACAGTTGGCCACGGCCGTCGTAGTGGTCGATCACTGCGGCTTGCCAGGTGTCTTCGTCGATGTAGAAGTCACGCTTGGCATAGATGTGGCGCTGGCCTTCCTTCAAGGTCGCGACCACGTGCCAGACACGGCGCAGCTCGTAGCGTGCCAGGTCCTGGTTGATGTGGCCGGCCTTGATGATGTCGGCGTACTTGAGCTTCGGATCGTCGATCTTGTAGCTGTTGGAGGCGATGTAGATTTCCTTCTTGCCTTCCAGTTTCCAGTCGTAGCGGTCCGGCGCACCGTTGTACATGTCAAGGTTGTCGGAGGTACGCAAGCCGTCGGCGGCGGTACCCGGCCCGTCATAGGACACTTGCGGCGCCCGGCGCACGCGGCGCTGGCCGGCGTTGTAGACCCACGCCGAACGCGGTTCCTTCACCTGGTCCAGGGTTTCGTGCACCAGCAGCACACCACCGGCCAGACGTGCCGGCGCGGTCACTTGCTGCTTGAAGTAGAACAGGATGTTGCCCGGGTTTTTCGGGTCGAAGTCCTTCATCTTGTCACGGAACACGAACTGGTCGCGGAAGTACACCAGGCTGTAGGAGCCGTTGGTTTGCGGCGTGGCCTGGGTCACCAGGCGGGTCACGCTGCCGCCGCGATAACGGGTGATGTGGTTCCAGATGACTTCCACGCCGCTTTTCGGGATCGGGAACGGTATGGCGGTTTCGAAGTTCTCCAGGCCGTTGCCGCCAGACACCAGGTTGGTGGTGGTGGCGTTCTTCTTGATGGAGGCGAACACATCGGCCGGCACGGTAGCGCCGCGATGGGTCGGGTAGACCGGCATCTTGAAGGTTTCCGGGTAACGCTTGAACATCGCGTACTGCCCCGGTGCCAGCTTGTCCTTGTACTGCTCGACGTTCTGCGCGGTGATGGTGAACTGCGGTTGCTCACTGGCGTACGGGTTGGCGAGGAAACCTTTGGCATCCACAGCGCCGGCGTTGGTCGGCATCGGCGACCATTTCGGGATGGTGCCGGCCGCGTTACCGGCCATTTCCGCGCCCATCGGCGTCAGGGTCGTGCCCAGCTTGGCGGCTTCATCCGCCGACACTGCCGCCATGACATTGCTCGCCAGGATCGACAGCCCAAGCACACCCACGTGCAACAGACTTTTGGTTATTTTCATGTTCTGGTCTTCCTGAAAATACAGTGTGCTTAGAAGTTGGCGCCGAAGCTCAGGGCGACGAAGTCGCGGTCATTCACCGTGCTGAAATCACCACCGAAAAAGTTGGTGTAGTTGAGGCTGGCGGTGTAGGTGTTCTGGTACTCGGCATCCAGGCCCAGGCTGACGGCTTTGCGGCCCTCTTCGAAGTTGGCGCCAGGACCTGGGGAGTACCCCTTGACGTCATGGGACCATGCCACGTTTGGCTTAAGGTTTACGCCGGCGAAAACGTCCGGATATTCCCAGATAGCACGGGCGCGATAACCCCAGGAAGTAGCCGTGGTAAAGCCATCATTGTTGCAGTTGGTATTCAGCCCGTTGGCGTTACCCAGGCCGGCGCCCACAGCGGTCGAGTTATTGAGCGTGTTACAGAAACCACCGGGCAATGTGCCTGGACCAAACACCGGGTCGCGCCCATAACGCGCCTCGGATTTGCTTTCCAGGCCGCCCACGTGAGTCACACCGATCTCACCCACCGTAGTCAAGCGGCTTGCGCCCATTACCTGATCAAAGAAGTGCGTGAACGTGGTCTGGAACTGCGTGACCTCCTTACGGTTGTAACCATGCAAGTCTTGACCAGCCGAGCCCTTGAGCACAGAGGCATTGCCAAAACCAATAATGGGCGTAACGCCGGCGTAAAGGATGTCGGTGGTACTTAACTGCACGGGCGCATTTGGCCGATAGCTCAACTCACCGCTCCAGGCGGTCCCCGTAGGCAGGGTGGTGGAAAAGCTCAAGCCGTAGAGGCGGATATCTTCTGGGTATTCGACGAAGTAGTTAGAGCTACCCGCCACAATCACTGGACGCAATGCCGCCAAGGGCCCCAGAGGCCGCGTGTATGCCGAAGCTGGCGCACCTTGTGCACTGAAAATCGGCGCACGGCTGTGATAGTTCATGAAGTACGCGCCGAATTCGGTGTCCAGCGGCTCAAAGTTGTAGTGCATCGCCACGCCAAACTGGCCACTGTCACGAGCATCGCGGTCAGGACCACGGCGCACCAATACGCCCTCCTCATTCACATCAACACCAGCAGCGTTGAGGGTTGGATACGCCAGAGGCGAAATGCGCGAGCGCTTGCTCAAGACCCGCAGGTTGTTATCGCAGCCATCAGAGATAACGTCCGGCTGCGAAAAGAACGTCCCGCAATTATCGGTAACCGTCTGGTCCCACTCCAACTGATAAAAGGCTTCCGCCGACAAGTTATCGGTCAGCGTTTGCGACACATAGAACATGTTGACCGGAATCAAGCCTTCCTTGATTTCGGCCCCCGGACGACGGAACGCAGACACGTCGATCGGGTTGATGGAGTTGATACCACCGCCGATGAAGGTACTTTCGCCCCAACTCACCACCTGCTTACCGAACCGCACGCTGCCCGGCTGATCGGCAATGGCATAGTTGTGATAGACGAAGGCGTCGAGAATCTGCCCACCGGAGGACTTGGCGCCCTCCTTGCGGTTGTTGTCGCTGATGTCCTTGAACTCACGGCTTTCGTCCTTGAGTTCGAAGTCATACCAGTACTTGCCGCGCACAAATACGCCGGTATCGCCGTATTTCAATTCCAGGTCATGGATGCCCTTGAAGATCTTCGAGAACGTTTCACCGCGCTTGAAGTTCAAGTGCCCATCATCGGAGGTCTGGGACAGACCTTTGCCACCGTTGTTGGCACCGATCAGATCCTGGTTCGGCTTGGCCGTCGACCAGCTCGCCCCCACAGACAGCGACGAGTCAAAACTCCCTTCGATTTCACCGATATTGAAACTGACGCCGAATGCGGGCCCGGCGAGCGTAGAGGCGAGACTGACGGCCAGGGGCAGTCTTGCCCGGCGCCAGAACTGGTTTACTGAGGTCATCGACGCTACTCCATGTGCATTATTGTTATGGCAGTGAGTTTGTTCTGTGATGCTTGTAACGGCCGGAATACAACGATTCCAATGCCGCCTGGCAACTGAACCTCCATGGCCCGAAGCGATGCATCCTTGAAAAACTCTGGGTGGGACTATAGCCAGCAGGGGGTACCGCTTGATCCCTCTAAAGTGTGATTTGCATCACCAACCCGTCTGCCACAGCCCTTTCGCCATGTCGGCGAAGGCCGACGCGGCAAGGATGGCTGAAAATTGGCAAATCACAAGTGAAGGCGCGAGATAGAGCATCGCCGTGCCACAAGGGCACGGCAAATCAGCTCAGAGGGTGGACAGGAAGGTGCTGTTGTTGGCCTGCCATTCAATGATGTCAATACGGATACGTTTTTTGTCGAGCTTGCCGACACTGGTCTTGGGAATTTCCGTAACAACGGCGATCTGGCTCGGAATCGCCCACTTGCTCAAATGGCCCAGTTCGACAAAAGGCTTGAGGTGTTCCTTGAGCTCGCGGGCCCCAATCTCATGGCCATCACGCACCACCAGCAACGCAAACGGACGCTCGCCCCACTGCGGGTCGGCGATGCCCACCACCGCTACTTCGCGTACCGCCGGGTGACGGCTGACCAGGTCTTCGAGGGCCAGGGAGGAGATCCACTCGCCGCCGGTCTTGATCACGTCCTTGATGCGGTCGCGGATATCGATCACCCCAAATGCATCGAGGGTGGCCACGTCGCCGGTGTGCATCCAGCCACCCGCCCACAGCTCGGCGCCCTTCTGCGGCTCGTTGTAATACCCCTCGGTCAGCCACGGCGCGCGCAGCACCAACTCACCCTGGGACTCGCCGTCGGCGGGCAGGAAATTCCCCTCAGCGTCCATGATCGCAGCTTCCACCAACGGCCCGGGCACGCCGGCCTTGATGCGGTAGCTGATGCGCTCGTCCTCGGTGCCGGCTATCAGTTCCTCGTTGAGGTGGGCACAGGACACCAGCGGGCCGGTCTCGGACATGCCGTACGCGGCGGTGAGCTGAATCCCGCGGGCCTTTGCCGCCTCATACAGGGTGCGGTTGAGCGCACTGCCGCCTATGACGATTTTCCAGCCGCCAAAATCGACGCCTTGGGCAGCCTTGGCGTTGAGCACCATTTGCAGGATGGTCGGCACGCAGTGGGAAAAGGTGACCTTCTCCTTGCGCCACAGCTCCACCAGGTATTCCGGGTCGTAGCGGCCGGGGTAGACCTGCTTAAGGCCAAGCATGGTCGCCACATACGGCAGGCCCCAGGCATGCACGTGGAACATCGGCGTGATCGGCATGTACACGTCGTTGGTGCCCAGCAGGCGCACGCTGTCGACGCTGCCCATGATGGTCGCCACGCCGATGGTGTGCAGCACCAGCTGGCGATGGGTGAAGTACACGCCCTTGGGGTTGCCGGTGGTACCGGTGGTGTAGAAGGTGGTGGCGACGGAGTGTTCGTCGAAGTCCTGGAAATCGTACTTCGGGCTGGCGGCGGCCAGCAGGGTTTCATACTCACCGACCAGGTTGGGCAACTCGGCGGTCTTGGCTTCGCCGTCGGTGAGCAGCAGCGTCTTGTCGACGGTGGTGAGCTGCCCGGCAATGGCCTGGTAGAGCCCCACGAACTCGCTGTTGACCAGCACGAAGCGGTCCTCGGCGTGGTTCATGGTGTAGAGAATCTGTTCCGGCGACAGGCGCACATTGATGGTGTGGATCACCGCACCGATCATCGGGATGGCGAACATGCATTCCAGGTAACGATGACTGTCCCAATCCATCACCGCCACGGTGTCACCGGCCTTGACCCCGGCTGCGGTGAGCACGTTGGCCAGGCGCGCGACGCGCTCGATCAAGGTCGGGTAGGTGTAGCGCAGCTTGTCGCGGTAGACGATTTCCCGGGTCTTCTCGTAACGGGTACCGGACATCAACAGGCGCTTGATCAACAGCGGGTATTGATACGCACCTTCGGCGGGCGGAATAACACGGGTCTGCAACATACGAATCCCTTTTATGACTGCACGGTCTTGGCTTGAAGACCTGCACTGTAGAGACGTTATGTGTCAGACAAATCAGCCAAAGGAATGATTTGCAGAGGCTGGGGAATGCTAGCTTTGAGCCATTATTCAGGGACAATGGAGGTCAAATGTGGGAGGGGGCTTGCTCCCTCCCACACTGGATTGTGTTTACTTGAGAACAGCGTTTATTTCGCGCTGGTAAACGCCAACTTCACCCCAATCGCAATCAACACCGCTCCCATGGTCCGATCAAACCAATGCCCCATCCGCGCAAACCCGGCGCGCACGCGCTGCTGGCTGAACAACATCGCCACCAGGCAGAACCACAACGCCGTCGCCACCGCCAGGTACACGCCGTAGCCGGCCTGGATCGCCAGCGGTGTGTGCGGGTTGATCACCACGGTGAACAGCGACAGGAAGAACAACGTCGCCTTGGGGTTCAGGCCGTTGGTGACGAAGCCTGCGGTAAACGCGCCGCGCGGGGTGCGCTCGCCCGCTTCGCGGTGCAACTCGCCCTCGACGGCAGGCTTGGCCGGTTTGGCGCGCAGGGCCTTGAAGCCGATGTACAGCAGGTAGGCGGCGGCCGCCCATTTCAGTGCGTTGAACAACACGATGGACTGGGACACGATCAGGCCGATGCCGAGCAACGAATAGCCCACGTGCAGGAAAATCGCCGAGCCCACGCCCAACGCAGTCCAGGTTCCGGCGCGGCGGCCGTGGGTCACGCTCTCACGCACCACCACCGCAAAATCCGGGCCGGGGCTGGCCACCGCCAACAGGTGAATCAGGGCTACGGTCAAAAACTCGGCGGCGTACATACTCACTCCATTAAGTAACGGATTATTTCATCTGATAGGCTCGGCAGATTACGCCTTCGAACCCTGTCGCAAAAGGTACAGTTGATGACGAACAATCGCCGCGCCGTCTTCCTTGATCACCCGTCCCTGGATCTGGGCGACCTCGACCTCAGCGAGTTGCACGCCCGCTTCAGCGACTTGCAGTTGTTGACGGGCACCACGCCGCAGAATGTGGTCGAGCGCCTGCAAGGCGCGCAGGTGGCGATCAGTAACAAAATCCCGCTCAACCGCGAAACCCTGGCGGCCTGCCCGGAACTCAAGTTGATCCTGGTTTCGGCGACCGGCACCAACAACATTGACCTGGAAGCCGCCCGCGCCCACGGCATCACCGTGAGCAACTGCCAGGGCTACGGCACACCGTCGGTGGCGCAGCACACGATCATGCTGTTGCTCAACCTGGCGACGCGGCTGCAGGACTATCAGCGCGATGTGAGCGCCGGCAAATGGCAGGAGGCCAAGCAGTTCTGCCTGCTGGACCACCCGATTGTCGAGCTGGAAGGCAAGACCCTCGGCCTGCTGGGCCATGGCGAACTGGGCAGTGCCGTGGCCCGCCTGGCCGAAGCCTTCGGCATGCGCGTGCTACTCGGCGCGATTCCCGGGCGCCCTGCCCGTGCCGACCGCGTGCCCCTGGATGAACTGCTGGCGCAGGTGGACGCACTCACCTTGCACTGCCCGCTCAATGAACACACCCGGGACTTTATCGGCGCCCGTGAATTGGCGCGGCTCAAGCCCGGCGCGTTTATCGTCAACACCGCGCGCGGTGGCTTGATCAACGAGCAGGCCCTGGCCGATGCCTTGCGCAGCGGCCATCTGGGCGGCGCGGCGACCGATGTGCTGAGTGTTGAGCCCCCGGTCAATGGCAACCCATTGCTGGCCGGCGATATTCCTCGACTGATCGTCACGCCCCACAATGCCTGGGGCAGCCGCGAAGCGCGGCAGCGTATCGTCGGCCAACTGGCGGAAAACGCCCGGGGCTTTTTCAGCGGCGCCCCGCTGCGCGTCGTCAGTTGATAAACTGCGCCCCTTTTCAAGGAGCAGACCATGGATCCGCGCAGTGAAGTACTGCTTCGTCAGGCCGAACTTTTTCAAGGCAACCTGCTGCTGGTGGGCTTGCCCGCCGACGACCTGCTGGGTCGCCTGCCCAACGCCCACGGCTGGTGCTGGCATGCCGGCGACCAGGCGGCGCTCGACGCGCGCTTCCCGGAGCGCAGCCAGTTTGGGGTGAATGCGCCCGAGCGCGGGTTCGAGGCGGCGGTGATCTTCCTGCCCAAGTCCAAGGACCTCACCGATTACCTGCTCAACGCCGTGGCAGCGCGACTGCCCGGCGCCGAGCTGTTCCTGGTAGGGGAGAAAAAAGGCGGTATCGAAAGCGCCGCCAAGCAGATGGCCCCGTATGGCAAACCGCGCAAGCTCGACAGCGCGCGGCATTGCCAGCTGTGGCAAATCACCGTGGCCAACGCCCCGCAAGCGGTCGAGCTGGAAAGCCTGGCGCAGGTGTTCGATGTGCCGCTGGCCGAAGGCCCGCTCAAGGTGGTGAGCCTGCCGGGTGTATTCAGCCACGGCCGTCTGGATCGCGGTACCGAGCTGTTGCTGGAGCACTTGGACAAACTGCCGAGCGGCCACTTGCTCGACTTCGGTTGCGGCGCCGGTGTGTTGGGAGCGGCGGTCAAACGTCGCTACCCGCACAACAGCATAACGATGCTGGATGTGGATGCTTTCGCCGCCGCCAGCAGTCGCCTGACCCTGGCCGCCAACGGTCTGGAAGCCGAGGTATTGACCGGTGACGGCATCGACGCCGCGCCGATGGGGTTGAATGCAATCTTGAGCAACCCACCGTTCCATGTCGGCGTGCACACCGACTATTTCGCCACGGAGAACCTGCTGCGAAAAGCGGCGAAACACCTGGCAAAAGGTGGCGAACTTCGCCTGGTGGCTAACAGTTTCCTCAAGTACCAACCATTGATCGAAGAGCATCTGGGCGTGTGTGCGGTCAAGGCCGAAGGCAATGGTTTTCGCATCTACCGTGCCAAGCGCGGCTGATGGCGGTTTGAAAAAGAACGCTTGCCGAATGGATTTTGCCTAGGCAGAATCCGCTCCGTCCTAGGGGAGTAGTCTCCCACGAGCGCCACGCTCGTCCGGCATACGTCAACATACTTGGTCAACAGGCCATGGCGTATGCGACCCAGGAGTCCGCACAGACGGACCGGGGTTTGACAAGACCTATGACACGCACACCTTACCCGGGGCGGGAAGGCTGTACGTGTCATAGCCGTGTCGACCCGCCCCCTGGAAACCTACCTGATGCTGGATTCATTGCTCGTTCCTACCGCAATCGTTGCCTTGGCCGAAATCGGCGACAAGACGCAACTGCTCGCGCTCATCCTTGCCGCACGCTTTCGCAAACCCTGGCCGATCATCGCCGGCATCGTCGCTGCGACCCTGGCCAACCATGCGGCCGCCGGTGCCGTGGGGGCCTGGTTCGGGAGTTTCTTCTCGGATGCGGTATTGCACTGGATTCTCGCGGCCAGCTTCTGCGCCACCGCGCTGTGGACCCTGGTGCCTGACAAACTCGACGATGACGAAGCCAGCACCACGCGCAAGTTCGGGCCGTTCCTGACCACGCTGATTGCCTTCTTCCTGGCGGAAATCGGGGACAAGACCCAGATCGCCACGGTGATGCTGGCGGCGCAATACCCGGAACTGTGGCTGGTGATTATCGGCACCACCCTGGGCATGTTGATTGCCAACGTACCGGTGGTTCTGGCGGGGAATTTCGCGGCGGAGAAACTGCCACTGACATTGATTCGTCGACTGGCGGCTACGGCGTTCTTTGTCCTGGCGATTGTGGCGGTGTACAAGGCCATGCAGAGCAGTGGCTGGATCTAGCTGCAAGCTTCAAGCTTCAAGCTGCAGGAAGAAGCAGTGCTTTTTCCTGCAGCTTGAAGCTTGCTACTTGTCGTTGAAGTCTTAGGACTTCTTGGCCTGCTGATAGAGCGGCATCACCTTCGGAATCGCCGCCTGCAACGAGGCGATCCGGCTGTCGGAGGCCGGGTGAGTGCTCATGAACTCCGGCGGTGCGCCCTCCGAAGCCTTGGCCATCTTGTTCCACAGGGTGATCGCCGCGTTCGGGTTGTAGCCGGCGCGGGCCGCCAGTTCCAGGCCGATCAGGTCCGCTTCGTTTTCATTGCTGCGGCTGTTGGGCAAGGTCATGCCGTAGTTGGCCACGGTATCGGCCAGCGCCAGGCTGTCCTGGCCCAGGCCGAACAACGCACCGGCGCCCTGCTTGGCCATCTCGATGCCGTAGGCCTTGGACATGGCTTCGCGGCCGTGCTCACGCAAGGCGTGGGCGATTTCATGGCCCATCACCGCGGCGAGTTCATCGTCGGTGAGCTTGAGGTTGTCGATCAACGCGCTGTACACGAAGATCTTGCCGCCAGGCCCGCAGTTGGCGTTCATCTCATCGCTCTTGATCAGGTTCACTTCCCACTTCCACTGCGCCGCATCCGGGCGGAAGGTCGGCGCCTGGGCGATCAGGCGATTGGCGATCGCCTGCACGCGCTTGGCATTGGCACTGGTCTTGTCCAACTGGCCTTTGCTGCTGGCCTCGCCCAGGGTCTGCTGGTAGGACTGGGCGTACATCTGGTCGACTTCCTGGCTCGACAGCATGCTGAACATATATTGCTTGCGCTCAACCCCGACGGCGCCGCCGCTGGTTGTGTTGACCGACTGACACCCGGCCAGCAACACGCCTGCCGCCAATACACTTACGGCCAATGATTTCTTCATCAATACACTCTCCCTGAAAAGACGCCCTGAAAACATGGCGCGTATCGTAGGCGCTCATTTGTATCGGCGCCAGATACAACAGACGTGTAACCGATGAATTTCGGACACATCTCACACGCCCGGCAACGTCAGTGAGCAACCGGCCTCAGGCTCAGGCCGGGGTCAGGCACTCCGGCCCGTTGAGCTTGGGATCATTGACCATGTTGGCCAGGACTCGCTCACGCAATGGGGCCGGCTCACTGGCCAGCAAGCCTTGCAACACATGCAAGGGCGTCTCGGGATCGAGCCAGGCGGCCTGCCCCGCCGCGTCCAGAATCAACGGCCGGCGCTGACTCTGGGCGGCCTGGGTCACCACTGCCGTACTCAGCCACACCTGCTCCTGCACCGGGTACGCCTCCCAGATCGCGGCAAAAAACAGGGTCGAGCCCTCCCCCGGCGTCAGCCAGTACGGACGCTTGCGCTGGGTGCCGCGCCATTCGTAAAAGCCGTTGGCGGGCAGCAGGCAACGACGCTGGCGAAACGCTTCGCGAAACATCGGTTGCTCGGCCAGGGTTTCGGCACGGGCATGGGCCGGGGTGCGGGAAAGGTCAGTCAGCCAGGGCGGCGTCAGGCCCCAGCGCGCCCGTGCCAGGGTGCGCTGGCCGTCATTGAGGCGCTGGATCAGCACCGAATCATTCGGGGAAATGTTCCACTGGGCCTGCTGGTCGGCCGGAAAGCCCGGCAGGGCAGCAAAGGTAGGGTTCCAGCGAAACAGGGCATAACGTCCACACATGGGGCAACACGACTCTTGGGTAAACCGACCGACAGCCTAACAGACCAATACGTCGGGGAAGCTGTCGGGTTCGTCGCCGGGCAGGGGTTGCGCACCGATATAGGCGGTAATCAGCTCGCGGGCCTCAGGCGCCCGGTCGTTGTCCACTTCCAGCCCCAGCAGGCCGAAGATCGGCAACTCCCCCGTGCCGCCGAGCAAATGGCGCCCTACCAGGTGCGCCTCGATGCCCTCGCTGGCGAGCATTTGCTGCAGCAACTCGCCTTCCATCAGGTTTTCCGGTTCGTAGATTCGCTGCATGGGCGTACCTGCTATTCGTTTTCACTGCGGGTTTCGAGCATCCACTCTTCACCATGGACCTGCAGGTTGAAAATGATCGGTCGGCAACACACCTGACAGTCCTCGATGTAGGTCTGATCACCGCCGGATAAATCCACCGCGGTCTCTACCGCTTCACCACAATAAGGACAATCGTACAGCGCAGTTTCCAGCATCGCAGTCTCCCAGGTGACTTGTGCGTATAATCGCCGGTCTATTTACAGGGCTATTTTCCGGCCGGGCCAATTCCCCGGACCGCACCCTGGTATTTCCTTTACTTACCCTAGCCGTTTCTAACAAGAGAGCATGATGGGCGAATTCGATACCATCCGACCTTACAACGACAGCGAAGTCCCGGCAGTGCTGGCCCGGCTGTTCAGTGACAAGGCCTTTCTGGACATCCTGACCCACTTCCGCTTCCCGCGCTTTGCCGGCGCCCTGGGCTGGCTGCTCAAGCCGATGATCGCGCGCAAACTGCGTCGCGAGTTCGCCGGTGTCACCACCGTGGCCACGCTTCAGGACAAAGTCGAGTATTACGTCGACCACACCATTGACCGGGCGACCGACGGCGTGACCTACACCGGCGTCGAACAGCTCAAATCCGGCACCGCCTACCTGTTCCTGGCCAACCACCGCGACATCGTGATGGACCCGGCCTTCGTCAACTATGCCGTCTACCACGCCGGCCTGCCGACGCCACGCATCGCCATCGGCGACAACCTGCTGCAAAAGCCGTTTGTCAGTGACCTGATGCGTCTGAACAAGAGCTTCATCGTGCACCGTTCGATCACCGGGCGAAAGGAGAAGATGGCGGCGTTCAACCTGCTGTCGGCCTATATCAACCATTCGATCCGCAACGACTGCCAGTCGATCTGGATCGCCCAGGCCGAAGGCCGCGCCAAGGACGGGGATGACCGCACCGAGTCGGCGATCCTCAAGATGTTCCATGTCAGCCGCAAGGACGAGCCGTTTGCCGAAGTGATCCAGTCACTCAACCTGACGCCGGTGTCCATCAGCTACGAGTACGACCCGTGCGATGCCGCCAAGGCCCGCGAACTGTATATCCGCGCCACCACCGGCACCTACGTCAAGGCGCAAGGCGAGGATGACGTCAGCATTGCCCTGGGCATCACCGGCTACAAAGGCCGCGTACATATCAACTTCGCGCCGCCGATTACCGAGCGTTTCGAAGACACCAAGGTCCTGGCCGTGGAAATGGATCGGCAGATTCTCGGCGGCTACCGGCTGTTCCCGGTGCACTACCTGGCGTACGCCCAGTGGAGCGATGCCGACCCGCAGTTGCAGGTGCCGAAGGCGGCCGACGTGTTCCCGGCGGACGAACTGGCCAAGGCACAGGCGGAGTGGGAGCGGCGCCTGAACGAATGCCCGGCCGAGCACCGTCCGTTCCTGGTGGTGCAATACGCGACGCCAGTGCGCAATCAGTATCGGGTCAAGGCCGGGATCCCGCTGTAACCACCGATCAAGAAAATATGGGAGGGGCCAAGCTCCCTCCCATATGATGGGTTCTGCGGTTTTTTAGATTCGGGTGCTGAGCCAGGAAATAGCCAGCGCCAGCCCAAGGCAGGCGAACCCGATGCGGTAAGCCACACGGTGCGCCCGCTCGGTGCGCACATCCAGGAACAGCATGGGCTGGTCGATTGCGCGATCTTCACTTTGCGCCGTCAGTTCAGCCATGGCGCGTTGTTCGCGCAGGCGGGTGATGAACAGCAGCGCAGCGCCTGGGCAGGCCACTGATAAAGCCACGGCATTGATCAATAGTGCGGGCAGCGCCATCGCAAACCTCGATGAAACAGTGTCTGGGTATCGGTTCAGATACAAACCTGAACCGTAGTGGCCTCGAGCGCCAAAACCGCTCCGCCTCCCATGGACGATTAATGTATCCAGTAATTTACGCCGTCACCTGAACGTCACCTTAACAAGCCACTCTGTTGCCCTTCGAACATTCAGGAGCTTGTCATGCTGCACGCGCACAACCAGGATCGGCTGTATCTGATTGCCCAAAGCGACGAGCAGGAGGCGCTGATCGGCGGCCTGGCGTTCAACGTGCAGGACCGCCACTGGCTGGTGTATTGCGCCCTTGGCGGGCACCAGCATGCGGACTTGCCCGAGGCCGATCTGTTGACGGGGGTGAGCATGCTGGACTTTTGTATCGACACGGCCGCGTGAAACTGAAGGCATAAAAAAACCGGGCTCATCGCTGAGCCCGGTTTTTTGTTTGAGCGATTACTGCGCGCTGAGCAATGAACCGATGCTTGGGTCCTTGAACAGGCGGGTCAAGGCGTCGCTCAGGACGTCGCTGACCAGCCTGGTGTTGGTTTCCTGGTTAGGCGACATGCCGAAGCGCTGGTTCAGCGACGCACCGTAACGGCCGCTGTAGCGACGGGTGCCGGCGGTGACGTCGGACTTGAAGGTGGCACCAATGGACGCCTCGGTCACGTAAAGACCGTCTTTAGGCGACTGATACTTCAACTCGGCCAAGGTGATCGTCAACTGCGGAGCGCCCGGCGCGTTGGGGCTGGGGGTGAAACCCAGCAGCCGCACCGCCGCTTCGGCCTGGGCCTGCAGCTTGGGCAGCACGTCTTGAGCGTTCACCGACACCAGGGCGGTTTCCGGGTACAGGCCACCGCGCGAACCGAGTGTCGGCGACGGACGACCGTCCACCACCCGTACCGACACCGGCTGGCCGTGGCCCACCGGGGCCAGCTGCGTGGTGATTTTCGGTTCCGGGGTCAGTTGCTGCGGGCTGTTGGCGCAGCCAACCAGGGTCAAGCTGGTCACAGTGATCAAACCGAACAACAGGCGTTGCAACATGCGCTTCTCTCCAGAAATCAGGTACCGACAGGCCGGCAGTATAGCGGGGCGCCCCTGCAGGGAACTAGCGTCAGTTACAACCTGTGACCCGGGGCTTCGCCTGCGGTTCGATGTCACCGATATGTCATAGCCGTTACATGGACTCGTCATCCGAAGCAGGCATGCTTGGCCTCAATCTCAGGAGGTTGATCGCCATGCATTTTCTCTGGTCGCTGTTTACGCGCAAGCCCGCCCTTCGCCAGTTCGCCCTGCTCGATGCGCAAGGCCGTTGCCAGGCGTTCAAGGCGTGCTGCCAGCCTCCCGTCGGCGAAGGCTGGGTGGAAATCGAAGAAATTCGCCTGAGCTGGATGCATCATCCGTTGCCGGCCCGCGCCCGTGTAAACCCACGCCCTGCGCGGTCGCCACGTCACCAGGCGTTGGCCGCCTGACCGAACGCCTAATAAAAGTCATAAAACCCGCCCATTTCCCCGGCGTTCTTCGCTACAATCTCCCCCCGATTATAAGGACGTCTCCTGATCGGGCCTCGCAGCATCGTTAATGCCTCGGTATTAACCCCAAGAATCGCCCACAGAGAGCCGCCCACACAGATCGAGTGAAGCTGGCGAGCTTGCTGTTTCCTTTGCAAACCACCCGCCTTTGCCGAATCTGCCAGAGCTGCCATTGCGCTCGGCCACTTGAGTTGTTTGCCCGTTTTGCCGCGTGTCGGCAGAGGTTTGCGGGCCAGGTGCCAGGCCGGGGCAGCCCTTTTTTGAGGTTCACGTCTTCAAAAGAGCGTGAAAAAAACGGGTTTTCACAACTTCACAAGAGTGTGGCGAGCAAATGAATAGTTTGGCGTTTGTACAAGCACCATCAGCGTCTGGAACAGCCCAACCACACAGGACCGAGTACTCCGCAAACACCGGAGCTTGAGCCTGTCCGCTACGGATTGATTGCACGAATCCCACGCTTTGACCATAAGTCGAATTGCCACAGGCGCCCATGAATGCGTTCATAGGCAGATCAGGCCGGGCAGGAAGCGTGTGCTGAATGTGCAAGGAATTGCGAAACGGACATGGCGATCCTGGCCATGGGTGACCTGGGGCAACACGTGAAACGCCCCGTCACTCCTGGCAGCCATGCCGTCAATTTGGTGCTGCAGATTTTGGAGACGCGTTAAATGGCGCATAACGAAGCAGTCGACGTAGTACTGGTAGGGGCCGGCATCATGAGTGCCACCCTGGCCGTACTGCTTAAAGAGCTCGACCCCGGCCTCAAGCTGGAAGTCGTTGAGCTAATGGACTCGGGTGCCGCGGAAAGTTCCAACCCGTGGAACAACGCCGGTACCGGCCACGCCGGGCTGTGTGAGCTGAACTACACGCCCCAGGCCGCCGATGGCTCCATCGACATCAAGAAAGCCGTGCACATCAACACCCAGTTCGAGGTGTCGAAGCAGTTCTGGGCCTACCTGACCAGGAAGGGCACCTTTGGCTCGTCCAAGTCCTTTATCAGCCCGGTGCCGCACCTGAGCTTCGTGCAGGGCGAAAAAGGCGTGGAGTTCCTCAGGAAGCGCTTTGAAACCCTCAGCCAGCACCATGCGTTCTCGGACATGCACTACACCGAAGACCGCAGCGAAATGGCCGAGTGGATGCCGCTGATGATGCCGGGGCGCCCGCTCGACGAAAAAATCGCGGCCACCCGCGTGATGAACGGCACCGACGTCAACTTCGGCGCCCTGACCAACCAGTTGCTCACTCACCTGACCAGCTCACCGGACGCCCAGGTCAAGTACAGCAAGCGCGTGACCGGCCTCAAGCGTAACGGCGCGGGCTGGACCGTGAGCATCAAGGACGTCAACAGCGGCAACAGCCGCGAAGTGGACGCCAAGTTCGTGTTCCTCGGCGCCGGTGGCGCGGCCCTGCCGCTGCTGCAGGCCTCGGGTATCGAAGAAAGCAAAGGGTTTGGCGGTTTCCCGGTCAGCGGCCAGTGGCTGCGTTGCGACAACCCGGAAGTGGTCAAGCACCACCAGGCCAAGGTCTACAGCCAGGCTGCCGTGGGCTCGCCGCCGATGTCCGTGCCGCACCTGGACACCCGCGTAGTCGACGGCAAGAAATCCCTGCTGTTCGGGCCCTACGCCGGCTTCACCACCAAGTTCCTCAAGCACGGCTCGTTCCTCGACCTGCCGCTGTCGGTTCGCGCCGGCAATATTGGCCCGATGCTGGCCGTGGCCCGCGACAACATGGACCTGACCAAGTACTTGGTCAGCGAAGTGATGCAGTCCATGGAGCAGCGCCTGGAATCCCTGCGTCGCTTCTACCCTGAAGCGAAAGCCGAAGACTGGCGCCTGGAAGTGGCCGGCCAACGGGTGCAGATCATCAAGAAAGACCCGAAGAAAGGCGGCGTGCTGCAATTTGGCACCGAGCTGGTCGCGGCCAAGGACGGTTCGCTGGCTGCGCTGCTGGGTGCCTCGCCGGGCGCCTCGGTGACGGTGTCGATCATGCTGGAATTGATCGAGCGTTGCTTCCCGCAGAAAGCTGCCGGTGAATGGGCGACCAAGCTGCACGAGATCTTCCCGGCGCGGGAGAAGGTCCTGGAGACTGATGCCGAGCTGTATCGCAAGATCAACGCGCAGAACAACATCAGCCTCGAACTGGTTGAGCAGAGCAACGAGGCCGAGAGCTACGCCTAAGGCATTGCGGCCATGAAAAACGCCCCGTTCTCGCGATGAGAACGGGGCGTTTTTTTATGCCCAGGAATAATCAGCCGCGGGCGTTGTCGATCAGCTCGATATAGTCGGCGGCGTTGCGCTGGTCCTTGATCAGGTCGACAAACGTCTGGCCGTGCTCATCCTTGCCATCCAGGTCCAAACCGGCCGCCTTGAAGAAAACCAGGAAGCGTTCGAAGTCGTCGATACGCAGGCCACGGTAGGCCTTGATCAGTTTGTGCAGGGACGGGGACGTCGCGTCAACCGGCTCGAAGTCCAGGAACAACTTGATCTGGTCGTCGCCGATCTCGTCACCAATCACCTGTTTCTTATCTTTACGCATTACCGACTCCAGCCAGCAGACATTTACACGGGATTTGAAGTCTACCTGCGAGGCGCAGGCTTCGAAAGCGGTGAAGAACCAATGCGGCCGGGGGCAAGCCCTTCCCACATTGGTTCTTCAGTGTTTTTGCTATTTGCTACGAACAGCACCGGTATGCACATCCGCCCAGACATGCCCGTTGGCGTAACTGAGGAACTGCACATACACCGTGTCATTGCGCAGCAGGTCGACAATCACTCGGTACTGGGCCACCGGGTAGGACAGGGTCAAGGTTTTGCTCTTGTCATCGTATACCGGCTTTTTCAGGCTTTTGCTTTCGGCATCGAAGTTGAGCACCACCTGGCTGATAGTCGCGCCTTTGTTCAGGGACTTGCCCTTGAGACGGATCATCAGCGGCGAGGTCACCGGGATCGGCTGTTGCGTGGATTGACGCTGGTTGCCCACCACCACCGCATACTCGGTGACTTGCAGCAGTTGCTGCTGGTCAGGGGTTTCGGCGCGCAGGGTCAGATCGTCCGGCGGCAGGAACTGCGCATGCATCGGCGCAGGCGCCGCAGCCAGCGGCAGACTGAGGGTCAACGCCAGGGCGGCGCAGGTGCGTATCAACAGGCTCATGGGCCGCTCCGCAAGAGGTGGCCCAGCACTGTAGCTCAATCGAACTGGGCAAGCATCCAGCGTTGATACTCGGCCACGTTGACGTCGCCTTCACGGGGCGCCCAATCGGCCAGTTCGCCTTCGCCCACCGGCCGATAAGGCCCGGCCTTGCACTCGAACATCACCGTGTCGGGGGCGAGCACCACCAGGCCATGGAACACGCCGGGCGGCAGGTCGACGCCCGAGCATTCGCCGCCGGCCTGCATCACGCGCTTGGCAAGCACCTCGCCGGTGTCGCTGAACACCAGCAAGCCCAAGCGCCCCTGGAGGACCAGCAAGGTTTCCGCCTTGTCCGCGCTCAAGTGCCGATGGGGCGGCACGTAGGTGCTGGGCTGCAGGCCCACGGCCAGGCGATGGCACGGCTCTTCCATCTGATGAAAGTTGTGATGATGCCGGCCACGGAGGCTGGCGCCCGCTTTCTCGGCCAACTCGGCAAACAGCGTCTGATCAAGAAAGCGAGTCATGGGTTACATACCTTTGACGGCGTAGATTCCATTGGCGTTGCGCCAGTAGCCCTTGTAATCCATACCGTAACCGAAGATGTAGCGATCGATGCACGGCAGGCCGACGAAATCGGCTTTCAACTCGGGACGGGCCTTGCGGTCGTGGTCTTTGTCGATCAGCACGGCGGTGTGCACCTTACGTGCGCCAGCGTGTTTGCAGAAGTCGATGATCGCGCCCAGGGTGTGGCCCTCATCGAGGATGTCGTCGATGATCAGCACGTCGCGGTCGATGAACGAAACTTCCGGCTTGGCTTTCCAGAACAGGTCGCCGCCGCTGGTTTCGTTGCGATAACGAGTGGCGTGCAGGTAGGACGCTTCCAACGGGAACTGCAGGTGAGTCAGCAATTTGCCGGCGAAGATCAGGCCACCGTTCATCACGCAGAAGACCACCGGGTTGGTGTCGGCCATCTCGCGAGTGATGTGTGCGCCGACCTTGGCGATCGCTGCTTCGACTTGCGCTTCGGTGTACAGGCAGTCAGCCTCGCGCATGATTTGACGGATATGCTCGAGATCAGCGGACATGGCGCTCTCCAAGGGGTGCTGTGGCAAGAAAAGCGGGCGAAGGTACGCTTCTCATGCGCTCCGAGCAAGCCTTAATGGACTAACGTACTAGATGTCTATAGGACAACACCCTCGGATAGATTAATCTAGGCCGGTTTTTTTGCCCGCCGCCGGAGCCTTTCCCATGCCCACTCGCGAGATCCGCCACCCGCTGATCCGACACAAACTCGGCCTTATGCGCCGTGCCGACATCAGCACGAAGAATTTCCGTGAGCTTGCTCAGGAAGTTGGAGCGCTGCTCACTTACGAAGCCACCAAAGATTTGCCCCTGGAAACCTACGACATCGAAGGTTGGGCTGGCACCGTCCAGGTCGAGAAAATCGCCGGTAAGAAAATTACCGTGGTGCCGATCCTGCGTGCCGGTATCGGCATGCTCGAAGGCGTGCTCAGCCTGATCCCGGGCGCCAAGGTCAGCGCCGTCGGCGTCGCCCGCAACGAAGAAACCCTGCAGGCCCACACCTACCTGGAAAAACTCGTACCGGAAATCAACGAGCGCCTGGCCATGATCATCGACCCGATGCTCGCTACCGGCAGCTCCATGGTTGCCACCATCGACCTGCTGAAAAAAGCCGGTTGCCGGGACATCCGTGCCATGGTGCTGGTGGCCGCGCCCGAAGGCATCGCCGCCGTCGAGAAAGCCCACCCGGATGTACAGATCTACACCGCCTCCATCGACGAGCGCCTGAACGAACACGGTTACATCATCCCAGGCCTGGGCGATGCCGGTGACAAGATCTTCGGCACCAAGCAGAAGGACGCGTGAGCATGCAGGATGAGTTCAACGACCCGCTTTGGCGCCAGATCCTGTCTGGCGCACAGATGCTCTTCGTAGCATTTGGCGCGCTGGTGTTGATGCCACTGATCACAGGTCTTGATCCAAACGTCGCCCTGTTCACCGCCGGCCTGGGCACGTTGTTGTTCCAACTGGTGACAGGACGGCAGGTGCCGGTCTTCCTGGCGTCGAGCTTTGCCTTCATTACCCCGATCATTCTTGCCAAGGGCCAGTTCGGCCTCGCGGCGACCATGGGCGGGGTGATGGCGGCCGGTTTTGTCTATACCTTCCTCGGCCTGGCCGTGAAGATCAAAGGCACCGGTTTCATCGACCGCCTGTTGCCACCTGTGGTGATCGGCCCGGTGATCATTTCCATCGGCCTGGCCATGGCACCGATTGCCGCGAACATGGCGATGGGTAAATCCGGCGATGGCGCCGAGTTGATTCATTACCAGACGGCGATGATGATCTCGATGCCGGCGCTGCTGACCACGTTGATCGTCGCGGTGTTCGGCAAGGGCATTTTCCGCCTGGTGCCGATCATCTCCGGCGTGCTGGTGGGCTTTGCCATGGCGTTCTACTTCGGCGTGGTCGACACGGCGAAGATCGCCGCCGCCCCGTGGTTCGCCCTGCCCCACTTCACCGCGCCGGAGTTCAACTGGCAAGCGATCCTGTTTATCGTCCCGGTGGCCCTGGCCCCGGCGATCGAACATATCGGCGGCGTAATTGCGGTGGGCAGCGTGACCGGTCGCGACTACCTGAAGAAGCCTGGCCTGCACCGCACCCTGCTCGGTGACGGGATCGCCACCACGGCCGCCGGCCTGTTTGGCGGCCCGCCGAACACCACCTACGCCGAAGTGACGGGCGCGGTGATGCTGACCAAGAACTACAACCCGAAGATCATGACCTGGGCGGCAGTGTTTGCCATCAGCCTGGCGTTCATCGGCAAATTCGGTGCACTGCTGCAAAGCATCCCGGTACCGGTGATGGGCGGGATCCTGTGCCTGCTGTTCGGCTCGATTGCCGCGGTGGGGATGAACACCTTGATCCGCCACAGGATTGACCTGGGTGAGGCGCGCAATCTGGTGATTGTGTCGGTAACCCTGGTGTTCGGGATTGGTGGGGTGCTGGTGGGGACCGGGACCGGTCCGGATGACTTCGGCCTGAAGGGCATTGCCCTGTGTGCGGTGGTAGCGATTGGCCTGAACCTGTTGCTGCCGGGCAATGATGGCTGGAAGAACAAGAAGCCGGATGAGCCGCTGATCTAACACATATGGCAGAACCTAATGTGGGAGGGGGCTTGCTCCCGATGGCAGTGTGTCAGTCAATTCATTAGCTGACTGACACACCGCTATCGGGGGCAAGCCCCCTCCCACATTTTTTGATCTTCAGTTTGGCTTAGAGCTCACCCAACCCATCGATCAGCGCCTGGTTCTGCTCCGGCGTACCGATGCTGATCCGCAGGAACTGGGCAATCCGCTCCTGCTTGAAGTGCCGCACGATCACCCCTTGCTCACGCAGCTTGGCCGCCAGGCCGGCTGCGTCGTGCCGCGGGTGGCGGGCAAAGATGAAGTTGGCCGCTGACGGCAACACTTCAAAGCCTTTACCTTCCAGTTGCGCGACCACCTTGTTGCGGTTGTCGATGACCAGTTGGCACGTCTTGTCGAAGTACGCCCGGTCCTCGAACGCCGCCGCCGCGCCGACAATCGCCAGGCGATCCAGCGGGTAGGAGTTGAAGCTGTTCTTGACCCGCTCCAGCGCTTCGATGAGGTCCGGGTGGCCCACGGCCAGGCCCACGCGCAAACCGGCCAGTGAGCGCGATTTGGACAGGGTCTGGGTCACCAGCAGGTTCGGGTAACGGTCCACCAGGCTGATGGCTGTTTCGCCGCCAAAGTCGATATAGGCTTCATCGACCACCACCACCGAATCCGGGCTGGCCTTGAGGATCTGCTCTACGGCGTCCAGCGCCAGCACGCAGCCGGTGGGCGCGTTCGGGTTGGGGAAGATGATCCCGCCGTTGGGCCTGGCATAGTCCGCTACGCGGATCTGGAACTGCTCGTCCAACGGCACCGGGTCGGACTTGATGCCGTAGAGGCCGCAGTACACCGGATAGAAGCTGTAGCTGATATCCGGGAACAGCAACGGCAGCTCGTGCTGGAACAGGCCGTGGAAGATGTGCGCCAGGACTTCGTCGGAGCCGTTACCGAGGAACACCTTGCCGGCGTCGATCCCGTAGTACTTGGCCACGGCCTGCTTGAGCAGGTCGCTGTTGGGGTCCGGGTACAGGCGCAGGTTGTCGTTCAACTCGGCCTGCATCGCAGCCAGCGCCTTGGGCGACGGGCCGTAGGGGTTTTCATTGGTGTTGAGCTTGACCAGTCTGGTCAGCTTCGGTTGCTCGCCGGGCACATAAGGCACGAGGTCCTTGACGAAGGGGCTCCAGAATTTGCTCATGTGTTATTTCCCCTCTTCCAGGATTCGATACTCAGCGCTACGGGCGTGGGCGCTCAAGGATTCACCACGGGCCAGCACCGAAGCGGTCTTGCCCAATTCGGAAGCGCCTTGTGGCGAGCAGAAGATGATCGACGAACGCTTCTGGAAGTCATACACCCCCAGCGGCGACGAGAAGCGCGCGGTGCCGGACGTCGGCAGCACGTGGTTGGGGCCGGCGCAGTAGTCGCCCAGGGCTTCGCTGGTGTGGCGGCCCATGAAGATCGCACCCGCATGGCGAATCGACGGCAGCCAGGCCTGTGGATCGGCCACGGACAGCTCCAGGTGCTCCGGCGCGATACGGTTGGCCACTTCGATGGCCTGTTCCATGTCACGCACCAGGATCAGCGCGCCACGGCCATTGATCGACTTCTCGATGATCTCGGCGCGGTCCATGGTCGGCAGCAGCTTATTGATGCTGGCGGCGACCTTGTCGAGGAACTCGGCGTCCGGGCTGACCAGGATCGCCTGGGCGTCCTCGTCGTGCTCGGCCTGGGAGAACAGGTCCATGGCGATCCAGTCCGGATCGGTCTGGCCGTCGCACACCACGAGAATTTCCGACGGGCCGGCGATCATGTCGATACCGACCTGGCCGAACACGTGGCGCTTGGCAGTGGCCACGTAGATGTTGCCGGGGCCGACCACCTTGTCGACCTTCGGCACGCTTTCAGTGCCATAAGCCAGGGCGGCAACCGCTTGGGCACCGCCGATGGTGAACACGCGGTCGACACCGGCAATGCAGGCGGCAGCCAGTACCAGTTCGTTGATTTCACCGCGCGGGGTCGGTACCACCATGACCACTTCGGTCACGCCGGCCACCTTGGCGGGAATCGCGTTCATCAATACCGACGAGGGGTACGAGGCTTTACCACCCGGCACGTACAAGCCGGCACGGTCAAGCGGTGTGACCTTCTGGCCCAGTACGGTGCCGTCGGCCTCGGTGTAGCTCCAGGAATCCTGCTTCTGTTTTTCGTGGTAGCTGCGCACTCGGGTCGCGGCGACTTCGAGGGCCTGGCGCTGGGGCGCGGTGATGCGCGTCAGGGCCAGTTCCAGGCGTTCGCGGGGCAGGATCAGGTCGGACATGGACTTGACGTCCAGACCGTCGAACTGCCGGGTGAAATCCACCAGGGCCGCATCACCGCGCTCGCGCACGGCCTTGATAATGTCGAGGACCCGCTGGTTGACCGAGTCGTCGGACACGCTTTCCCAGCTCAGCAGATGATCCAGATGATGGGCGAAATCCGGGTCGGCAGCGTTGAGTCGGGCAATTGCAGTGGACGTGGTCATAGCGAGGGCCTCAATAGAATTGGCAAAAACTCAGGCGCCCTAAACTAGCAGTCGTTTCCGCTTGGGCACCTGAGAATTCTGGCTATGAGGCGGATAGACGGGCGCAGCTTTTCAGCTACGCGGGTGAGTCAACCGCGGTGTCGAGACTCCACTGCCTTGCGCAGGGTGTCGATCAACGCCTGGATACGGGCGTGCTGCATCTTCATCGACGCTTTGTTGACGATCAGCCGAGAGCTGATGTCGGCGATAAAGTCCTGTGGTTCGAGACCGTTGGCACGCAGGGTGTTGCCGGTGTCGACCACGTCGATGATCTTGTCGGCCAGGCCGATCAGCGGCGCCAGCTCCATCGAGCCGTAGAGCTTGATGATGTCGACCTGGCGGCCTTGCTCGGCGTAGTAGCGCTTGGCGACGTTGACGAACTTGGTGGCCACGCGCAGGCGGCCTTTAGGCTCGACATCACCGACACGGCCGGCGGTCATCAGCTTGCACAGGGCAATGCGCAGGTCCAGCGGCTCGTACAGGCCTTGGCCGCCGTATTCCATCAACACGTCTTTACCGGCGACACCGAGGTCGGCCGCGCCATGTTCAACATAGGTCGGCACGTCGGTAGCCCGTACGATCAGCAGGCGAACGTCGTCCTGGGTCGTCGGGATGATCAGCTTGCGGCTCTTGTCCGGATTCTCGGTCGGCACGATGCCCGCTTCAGCCAGAAGCGGCAAAGTGTCGTCAAGGATGCGGCCCTTGGACAGTGCAATGGTCAACATGGGAAACGTCAGTCCTTCATCAGGCTATTGCTGTCCGGTCGCAAACGGCGCCAGACACAGATCGAGGCCATGACAGCCTCGATTTGAAACAAACCAGTGTCTGTAGGAGCGAGCTTGCTCGCGAAAAACGTCAACGATAACGCGTTTATTCAGACTCAACGCGGTGCCCACGAGTTCTTCGCGAGCAAGCTCGCTCCTACAATGCAGTGGGACTAGCCCGGTACGCGGCGGATTTTCGCGCCGAGCATCTGCAGTTTTTCTTCGATGCACTCGTAACCACGGTCGATGTGGTAGATGCGGTCGATCAGGGTATCGCCTTCGGCGATCAGCGCCGAGATCACCAGGCTGGCAGAAGCGCGCAGGTCGGTGGCCATGACTGGCGCGCCCTTGAGCTTCTCGGTGCCGGTCACGATGGCAGTGTTGCCTTCGACCTGGATCTTCGCGCCCATGCGGTGCAGTTCGTACACGTGCATGAAGCGGTTTTCGAAGATGGTCTCGATCACGGCACCCGTGCCTTCGGCAATGGCGTTCAAGGAGATGAACTGCGCCTGCATGTCGGTCGGGAACGCCGGGTACGGAGCGGTACGCACGTTGACGGCTTTTGGCCGCTTGCCGTGCATGTTCAGCTCGATCCAGTCTTCACCGGTGGTGATTTCGGCACCGGCTTCGCGCAGTTTTTCCAGGACCGCTTCCAGGATGGTCGGATCGGTGTCCTTGACCTTGACGCGACCACCGGTGACGGCGGCAGCAACCAGGTAGGTACCGGTCTCGATACGGTCCGGCATCACTTTGTAGGTGGCCGGGTGCAGGCGTTTCACACCGTCGATGGTGATGGTGTCGGTGCCGGCGCCGGTGATGTTGGCGCCCATGGCGATCAGGAAGTTGGCCAGGTCGACCACTTCAGGCTCGCGCGCAGCGTTTTGCAGCACACTGCGGCCGTTGGCCAGGGCGGCAGCCATCATGATGTTCTCGGTACCGGTCACACTGACGGTATCAAAGAAGAAGTTGGCGCCACGCAGGCCGCCTTCCGGCGCCTTGGCCTTGATGTAGCCGCCTTCGACGTCGATGGTCGCGCCCATGGCCTCAAGGCCACGGATGTGCAGGTCCACCGGACGCGAGCCAATGGCGCAACCGCCAGGCAATGCGACTTCGGCTTCGCCGAAACGAGCGACCATCGGGCCCAGTACCAGGATCGACGCACGCATGGTCTTCACCAGTTCGTACGGGGCGATCAGGGTCTTGATGGTGCGCGGGTCGATTTCGACGGACAGCTTCTCGTCGATTACCGGCTCGATACCCATGCGACCAAACAGCTCGATCATGGTGGTGATGTCGTGCAGGTGCGGCAGGTTGGCCACGGTCACAGGGCCATCGCACAGCAGGGTCGCAGCCAGGATCGGCAAGGCAGAGTTTTTCGCACCGGAAATGCGAATCTCGCCATCAAGGCGGGCACCGCCGGTAATAATCAATTTATCCATAAGAATCTCGACGCCTTGGGGGCTCAGGTGCGCTCGGCCCAGGCCGCGCGGCTGAAAAATTTCATAGTGACCGCGTGGATGCTGCCATCGGTGATCCACGGGTTCAAATGGGCATAGATCTGCTGCTGACGCTTGACCGGGCTGAGTGCCGCCAGTTCATCGCTAATCACGTTCAGCTGGAAGTTGCAGCCTTCGCCTTCAACTTCTACGTTCGTATCCGGCAGCTTTCCTTCGAGAAAGCTCTTAACTTCTAGGGCCTGCATGATCAACCTCTATCGGCGCCCAGTGCGCACGGGTCGCACATCATACAAAAAAGCCCCGCGCCTGCGAACCCCGCATAGCAGGACTCTGACGGGGGGCTTTATCGATAGTGTGTATTAAGGATGCGCCAACAGCTCGGTCAAACCGGAAACTTCGGCGATTTCACGCATGTCTTCGGGCAATGCACGAAGGGTGACCGACTTTTTGGCCGCTTCGGCATCGCGCATGAAACACAGCAGCAACGACAAGCCGACACTGCTGGACTTGGTTACCGCCGAGCAATCCAGCACCAGCGCAGGGGCCGTGCTGGTCTTGATCAGCGCCTGGCCCTGCTTGCGCAGGTCAGGCCCGGTGCGGTAATCCAGCACGCCGCTGAGGAACAGCTCGCCCGCGTCGCCGAGACGAACAGCCGACTCGGTCATTGCGCAGGCTTCCCGGCGGCTTTATCGGTCTCTTCCTTGGCCTTGGCGACCTCACCGGCCCAACCATTGATGGTTTTGTCCAGGTCGTTGCCATTGCGCTGCATCGCGTCGGCGAACTGGTCACGGAACAGCTTGCCGATGTTGATGCCGTTGATGATCACATTGCGCAGTTTCCACTCGCCATTGATCTTCTCCAGCGTGTACTGCACAGGGTAGACGGCACCATTGTTGCCCTTGACGCTCATGTTGACACTGGTGCGGTCACCCGACTCATCCCCGGCGGGAGCGACGGTAATGCCCTGGTTGTTGTACTCGAGCAAAGCGTTGCCATAGAACTGGAACAGGCCGCGCTTGAAGTTCTCCTGGAACGTCTGCATTTGCGCAGGAGTGGCCTTGCGCGAATATTTGACCGTCATGATGCTGCGAGAAATGCCTTCAGCATCGACGACCGGGCCCACGATGCTGTTCAGCGCCTCGTAGAATTTGCTCGGGTCTTGCTTGTACTGCTCTTTATTGGCTGTCAGGTCAGCCAACATCTTGTTGGTAGTGTCCTGCACCAGTTCGTGCGCAGAACCCGCTGCGTTGGCCATCAACGGCAGCGCTGCCAGCAGTACCAGGAGGCCACGTCGCAAGGTAGAGATCATGTACAGATTCCTCATTTGGCGTCTTTATTGACCGTATTGAGCAGGAATTTACCGATCAGGTCTTCAAGTACCAGCGACGACTGCGTGTCGTGGATGGTCGAGCCATCCTTGAGCAGGGCTGTTTCCCCGCCCACGCTGACACCGATGTACTTCTCGCCCAGCAGGCCCGCAGTGAGGATAGATGCAGTGGAGTCGGTCGGCAGATTATCTACCTTCTTGTCCAGTTGCATCGTCACTCGACCGGTGAAGCTGTCGCGATCCAGATCGATTGCCGTGACCTTGCCGATAGTCACACCGGCCATGGTCACTTTAGCTCTGACAGTCAAACCGGCGATATTGTCGAAGTACGCGTAAAGTTTATAAGTATCGGCGGTGGGGCTGGCCGAAAGGCCGCTGACTCGCAGGGCCAGCAACAGTAAAGCCAGGATGCCAGCCAGCAAGAAAAGGCCGACACCGATTTCCACAGTGCGGTTTTGCATCAGAAATCTCCAAACATCAAGGCGGTCAAAATGAAGTCAAGGCCCAGTACTGCCAACGAGGCGTACACAACGGTCTTGGTGGTGGCGCGACTGATCCCTTCTGAAGTGGGCTCACAGTCGTAGCCTTGGAATACGGCGATCCAGGTCACTACAAAGGCGAAGACGATGCTCTTTATGATGCCGTTGAGCACGTCACCGCTGAAGGTCACGCTGTTTTGCATGTTGGCCCAGTAGGAGCCGTCATAGACGCCCAGCCAGTCCACCGCCACCCACGAGCCGCCCCAGATACCAACCACGCTGAAGATCATCGCCAGCAAAGGCAGGGAAATAAAGCCGGCCCACAGGCGCGGGGCAACAATGTACTTGAGCGGGTCCACGCCGATCATTTCCAGGCTGGACAACTGCTCGGTGGACTTCATGTTGCCGATTTCGGCGGTCAACGCAGAACCCGCACGCCCGGCGAACAGCAACGCGGTCACGACCGGCCCCAGTTCACGCAGCAGCGTCAGGGCAACCATCTGCCCCACCGCCTGCTCCGAACCGTAGCTGGACAGGATATTGAAGCCCTGCAACGCCAGCACCATCCCGATGAACACCCCGGAGACGACAATGATCACCAGGGACATCACGCCCACCGAATGCAGTTGCTTGATCAACAGGCCGAAGCCGCCACCAATGCCACCGCGGCCGAGCAACGCGTGAAACAGGAAAATCGTCGAGCGGCCCAGCACTTCGACGATGTCGATACCGGATCGACCGAAAAGGCGAACCTTCTCGATGAGAGATGTCTTGCGCATCAGCGCTTCCCCAGAAGGTCTGAGCGGTAATCCGCTGCCGGAAAGTGAAAAGGCACAGGGCCATCGGGATCGCCGGTCATGAATTGGCGAATACGCGGGTTGTCGGCGTTCATCAGCTCTTCAGGCGTACCCTGCCCCAGCACCTGGCCATCGCCGACTACATAAAGGTAATCGGCAATGCTCGCGGTTTCTGCAAGGTCGTGGGAGACCACGATGCTGGTGATACCCAGCGCATCGTTGAGCAGACGGATCAGGCGTACCAGCACGCCCATGGCAATCGGATCCTGGCCGACGAAGGGCTCGTCGTACATGAGGATCTGCGGGTCGAGGGCAATGGCGCGCGCCAGGGCCACGCGGCGCTTCATGCCGCCGGACAGTTCGTCGGGCATCAGGTCGATGGCGCCGCGAAGGCCCACGGCCTGCAATTTCAGCAACACAATGTCACGAATCATTTCATCGGACAGCTGGGTATGCACCCGCAACGGAAACGCCACGTTCTCGAACACATCGAGGTCGGTAAACAGCGCACCGCTCTGGAACAGCACCCCCATATGCTTGCGCGCATCGAACAGATCGCTGCGCGACAGTGTCGGCAGGTTCTGGCCGTTGACCCATACTTCACCGGCGCTGGGGCGCAATTGCATGCCCATCAGACGCAGCAGCGTGGTCTTGCCGCAACCGGACGGCCCCATGATGCCCGTGACCTTGCCGCGGGGAATGCGAATATCGACGTTATTGAAGATGCTGCGCGTCCCGCGCTTGAAGGTCAGTCCCTTCAGCTCGACCGCGTAGGCGTTATCGGCACTCATCTAAACTCCTTGGGATGCAGCCTCTCACTCAGACACCATGCATGCGACAAACGTTTGCAACGGTGACGCATATAGATAGCCACATGGGCTGGGCGGACCGAACTGGCGGCGAACTATATCACTGCTGGTACAGGGCGCCCAAGGCCGGAACTGCGCTAGTTCAGTTTAAGGACAGGGAAAAAACGTTGCTGGCTATGTTACTGAGGATCGATCTCAGGCATTCGTTGAATAAAGCCTGACGAACTTGCGTGAGGGAATTGATCATTACCGCTATAATCGCCGACTTTTCGTCAGGCTATACGACTTCAGACATGAGCCAATCCAGCGACCTTATTCAATCCGCGCAACGCACCATCCGCCTCGAAGTTGAAGCCGTAGAAGGCTTGCTGGCCCATATCGACGCAGATTTCGTACGCGCCTGCGAGATGATCCTGGCCAGCAAGGGCCGTGTTGTCGTGGTCGGCATGGGCAAATCGGGCCACGTCGGCAACAAGATCGCCGCCACCCTGGCCAGCACCGGGACCACCGCATTTTTCGTGCATCCGGCCGAAGCCAGCCACGGCGACATGGGCATGATCACCAAGGATGACATCATCCTGGCGCTGTCCAACTCCGGCACCACCAACGAAATCGTGACCCTGCTGCCGCTGATCAAGCGCCTGGGCATCAAGATGATCAGCCTCACCGGCAACCCGGAATCCACCCTGGCCAAGGCCGCCGACGTGAACCTGAATGTTCACGTGGACCACGAGGCCTGCCCGCTGAACCTGGCGCCGACCTCCTCCACCACCGCCGCCCTGGTCATGGGCGACGCCCTCGCCGTGGCGCTGCTGGAAGCCCGTGGATTCACCGCTGAAGACTTCGCATTTTCCCACCCGGGTGGCGCCCTGGGCCGCCGCCTGCTGCTGAAAGTGGAAAACGTCATGCATTCGGGCGAGGAATTGCCCCACGTCCAGCGCGGCACTCTGCTGAAGGACGCGCTGATGGAAATGACCCGCAAGGGCCTGGGCATGACCGTGATCCTGGAAGCCGACGGGCGCCTGGCCGGGGTATTCACTGACGGTGACCTGCGCCGCACCCTGGACCGCACCATCGATATCCGTACCGCGACCATCGACGCCGTGATGACCCCCCATGGCAAGACTGCACGCCCTGAAATGCTGGCAGCCGAAGCATTGAAGATCATGGAAGACCACAAGATCGGCGCGCTGGTGGTGGTCGATAGCGACGACCACCCGGTGGGCGCCCTGAACATGCACGACTTGCTGCGTGCGGGAGTGATGTAAATGACCAGCGACCTGTTGCAACGCGGCAAACACATCAAACTGGCGATTTTCGACGTTGACGGCGTGCTGACCGATGGCCGCCTGTACTTTCTCGAAGACGGCAGCGAACTCAAGACGTTCAATACCCTCGACGGCCAGGGCATCAAGATGCTGATGGCTTCGGGCGTGCAAACGGCGATTATCAGCGGCAGAAAAACCCCCGTTGTGGAACGCCGCGCACAAAACCTCGGTATTCCTCACCTGTATCAGGGCCGCGAGGATAAACTGGTGGTTCTGGACGAGCTTCTTGGCCAACTCAACCTAAGCTATGAGCAGGTCGCCTATCTGGGCGATGATCTGCCCGACTTGCCGGTCATTCGCCGAGTGGGCCTGGGAATGGCCGTCGCCAATGCGGCGACGTTTGTTCGCGAGCACGCCCATGGCGTCACCACCGCCCGTGGCGGCGAAGGTGCCGCCCGCGAGTTCTGTGAACTGATCCTGCGAGCCCAGGGCAGTCTTGAAGCGGCCCACGCCGCCTACCTATAGAGCGTTTTATGCTGAGTAAAAAGATTCGCAACTTCCTGCTATTCGGAGTCATCGCCGCGCTGTTCCTCGCGGTGGGCTACTGGAATATCAGCCCGGGGCGCTTCCTCGACCAGCCTGCAGCGCAGGTTGAAGAAGGGGCTATCGACTATTACGCAACCAATGCCTACAGCGTGCAGTTCCTGCCTGACGGCAAGGTGCAGTACGAAATGACCTCGGACAAAGTCGAGCATTTGAAGGCCACCGAAGTCACCCTGCTGACTAACCCGGACCTGAACCTGTACCGCGGCACCGAGTTCCCATGGCATGTCACGAGCAAGCGTGGCGAGGTGAACCCGGACGGCACCGAGGTAGAACTGATTGACTCGGTACGCGTTGCGCGCACTGACGCCAAAAAACGTGACACCGTGATTACCAGCAGTCGCATGACCGTATTCCCACAGAAGCAATATGCGCAGACCGAGCAAGACGTTAGAATCGACGGCGCTGGCGGTGTATCGACTGGCAAGGGAATGAAAGCGTATTTGAAAGAAAGCAGGATACACCTGCTATCGAACGTAAGAGGACAGTATGAGGCTCGTTAAAACTCTCCCTATTTTGCTCGGTCTGGGCGCAGCACTGGGAAGCGTGAGCGCCTGGGCTCTGCCGAACGATAGCCAGCAACCGATCCACATCTCGGCTGACGATGCGCAACTGGATGACAAGCAAGGCGTCGCCACCTATACCGGCGGCGTGATCATCACCCAGGGCTCGATGAAGATCACCGGCAACACGGTGACACTGACGCGCACCCAGGCGGGCGATATCGACGTAGTGACTTCGGTGGGCAACCTGGCGTACTTCGAACAGAAGCAGTCGGCTACCGACACCGGCCCGATGAAGGGCTACGGCAAGACCATCCAGTATCACGCCCAGCAGAATCGCATCGTGCTGATCGACCAGGCCAAGGTACTCAGCCCCGATGGCAACTCCACGGAAGGCGAGAAGATCACCTATGACACCGTGAAGCAGATCGCCAACGCCGGTCGCGCCAATGGCAGCAAGGTCACCGCGCCACGCCCACGTATCGACATGGTTATCCAGCCGAAGAAGAAGGCCGAGTAATGGCAACCCTGAAAGCCCAGCATCTGGCCAAGGCCTATAAAAGCCGTCAGGTCGTGCGCGACGTCAGCCTGTCGATCGACAGCGGCCAGATCGTCGGCTTGCTTGGCCCTAACGGCGCCGGCAAGACCACCTGCTTCTACATGATCGTCGGCCTGGTCCAGGCGGACCAAGGTCGCGTACTGATCGACGACCTGGATGTGAGCCACCAGCCAATGCACGGCCGTGCCCGCGCAGGTATCGGCTATCTTCCGCAGGAAGCGTCGATCTTCCGCAAGCTGTCGGTATCCGACAACATCATGGCCATCCTTGAAACCCGCAAGGAACTCGACCGTGAAGGCCGCCGCAAAGAATTGGAAAGCCTGCTGCAGGAATTCCACATCAACCACATTCGCGACAACCTTGGCATGAGCCTGTCCGGTGGTGAGCGTCGTCGCGTGGAAATCGCCCGCGCCCTGGCCACTGCCCCCAAGTTCATCCTGCTGGACGAACCGTTTGCCGGCGTCGACCCTATCTCGGTCGGCGACATCAAGCAGATCATCCACCACCTCAAGGCCAAGGGGATCGGTGTACTGATCACCGACCACAACGTGCGTGAGACCCTCGATATCTGCGAAACCGCGTATATCGTCAACGATGGCCAGCTGATCGCCGAGGGCGACTCTGCCACCATCCTGGCCAACGAACTGGTCAAGGAAGTGTACCTGGGTCACGAGTTCCGCCTGTAAGGCCGCCTGCAAAAACAAGGCGGTGGCAGGTCGTTTGCCCGATGCGCGGGAGTCAATGAAAACCTCCGGATTTTTATTGTTACCGCGCTCTAGGCAAAGCCCCCGATATCAGGCATATAATTTGCTTATGTTTGGCGCTCACGCGCCCTGTCGTGGATGGCGCATTGCGCCGGCGAATAAGGTGTTAAGCCCCTGCCATGAAACCATCGCTAGTCCTGAGAATGGGCCAGCAGCTGACGATGACACCGCAGCTGCAACAGGCCATCCGCCTGCTCCAATTGTCGACCCTGGACCTGCAACAGGAAATCCAGGAGGCCCTGGAGTCCAATCCGATGCTCGAACGCCAGGAAGAAGGCGACGACTTCGATAATGCAGACCCATTGGCCGACAACATCGAGCAAAAACCCAATTCCGACGTACAGGAACCCTCCTACCAGGAAACCGCCCCCACGGTGGATAACCTTGAGGAAGGCGATTGGAACGAACGCATTCCCAACGAACTCCCGGTGGACACCGCCTGGGAGGACGTCTACCAGACCAGCGCCAGCAGCCTGCCCAGCAATGACGATGACGAGTGGGACTTCACCACCCGCACTTCCGCCGGCGAGAGCCTGCAGAGCCATCTGCTGTGGCAACTGAACCTCGCGCCGATGTCGGACACCGATCGCCTGATCGCCGTGACCCTGATCGACTGCATCAATAACCAGGGTTACCTGGACGAGACCCTCGAAGAGATTCTCGAGGCCTTCGACCCGGAACTGGACATCGAGCTGGACGAAATCGAAGCGGTCCTGCACCGCATCCAACAGTTCGAGCCCGCCGGCATCGGTGCCCGCAACCTGAGCGAATGCCTGCTGCTGCAACTGCGCCAGCTGCCCGCCAAGACCCCATGGCTCGCCGAGGCCCTGCGCCTGGTCACCGACTATATCGACCTGCTGGGCAGCCGCGACTATAGCCAGTTGATGCGGCGCATGAAGCTCAAGGAAGACGACCTGCGCCAGGTCATCGAGCTGGTGCAAAGCCTCAACCCGCGTCCAGGCTCGCAGATCGAGTCCAGCGAAGCCGAATACGTCGTTCCCGACGTGATCGTGCGCAAGGACAACGAGCGCTGGTTGGTGGAACTGAACCAGGAGTCGGTGCCGCGCCTGCGGGTCAACCCGCAATATGCCGGTTTTGTGCGCCGTGCCGACACCAGCGCCGATAACACCTTCATGCGCAACCAGTTGCAGGAAGCGCGCTGGTTCATCAAGAGCCTGCAGAGCCGCAACGAAACCCTGATGAAAGTGGCCACCCAGATCGTCGAGCATCAGCGCGGCTTCCTGGAATATGGTGACGAGGCGATGAAACCGCTGGTCCTGCACGACATCGCAGAAGCGGTGGGCATGCACGAATCGACGATTTCCCGGGTGACCACACAAAAATTCATGCATACCCCACGGGGCATATATGAGCTGAAATACTTTTTCTCCAGTCATGTCAGCACATCCGAAGGCGGCGAATGCTCGTCCACGGCGATCCGCGCAATCATCAAAAAACTGGTTGCTGCGGAAAATCAGAAAAAGCCGTTGAGTGACAGCAAGATCGCTGGTTTACTGGAGGCACAAGGCATTCAGGTCGCCCGTCGAACCGTCGCCAAGTACCGCGAGTCCCTTGGGATCGCGCCTTCCAGCGAGCGTAAGCGTTTGATGTGACGGGCGGGCCACAGCGTTCCAGTGGCGGGTATTCCTACCCGCCGCTTTATGCACTGGCAACGAAGGAGAAGCTGTATGCAAGTCAACATCAGTGGACACCATGTAGAAGTCACCCCTCCACTACGCGACTACGTCGAGCAGAAGCTGAGGAAGCTTGAGGGTCATTTCGACAAGATCACCAACGTGCAGGTCATCATGAAGGTCGACAAGCTTCAGCAGAAAATCGAAGCGACTCTTCAGATACCCGGTGGAGAAGTGGTCGCCAATGCCGAACATGAAGACATGTATGCATCAATCGACTTGCTCACCGACAAGCTTGACCGCCAACTCAAAAAGCATAAGGAAAAGAATCTGAGCCTGCTCCAGGGCACAGGTCGTTAACTCTCCCCCCATGATCCGACTTGAAACCATCCTGACCCCCGGCCGTTCCCTCGTGAACGTGCCGGGCGGCAGCAAGAAGAAAGCCCTCGAACAAATTGCCAACCTGATCAGCAGCCAAGTGCCTGAGCTGGAGATGCAAGATGTCTTTGAGGCTCTGATTGCCCGTGAAAAACTCGGCTCCACCGGTTTTGGCAACGGCATCGCCATTCCCCACTGCCGCCTCAAAGGCTGCGAGACACCTGTCAGCGCCCTGCTGCACCTGGACGCACCTATCGATTTCGACGCGATCGACGGCGCCCCGGTAGACCTGCTGTTTGTTCTGCTGGTCCCACAGGCCGCCACCGACGCACACCTGGAACTGCTTAGGCAGATCGCAAGCATGCTCGACCGCAAGGAAGTACGCGACAAACTGCGCAGTGCCAGTAGCAACGAGGCGCTGTATCAAGTTGTCCTGGATGAGCAAAACGGGCAGTAATCATGCGTTTGATCATCGTCAGCGGCCGCTCCGGCTCGGGTAAAAGTACCGCCCTCAACGTCCTTGAGGACAACGGCTTCTATTGCATCGACAACCTGCCCGCCGGCCTGCTCCCGGAATTGGCGGAACGGGCACTGATCCATACCGAATTGGCCCAGCCCCTGGTCGCCGTTTCGATTGACGCCCGCAACCTGCCGAGCCACCTCACGCGCTTTCCGGAATTGCTCGAAGAGGTGCGCGCCAAGCACATTCATTGCGATGTGCTGTATCTGGACGCCGACGAAGAAACCCTGCTCAAGCGCTTCTCAGAGACCCGCCGACGTCACCCCCTCAGCAGCCCGCACCGTTCCCTGGCCGAAGCCATCGAGGACGAAACCAAGCTGCTGGGGCCGATCATTGACCTCGCCGACCTCAAGATCAACACCACCAGCCTCAACCTGTACCAGTTGCGCGATGCCATCAAGCTCCGCCTGCTGAACCAGCCGGAGCCTGGCACGGCATTTCTGGTCGAGTCCTTTGGTTTCAAGCGTGGCATGCCGGTGGATGCCGACCTGGTGTTCGACGTGCGCTGCCTGCCCAATCCTTATTGGAAGCCGGAACTGCGCGACCAGTCGGGGCTGGATCAGCCTGTGGCCGATTACCTGGCCGCGCAACCGGATGTGGAGGAGATGTTCCAGGACATTTCCAGCTACCTGCTCAAATGGTTGCCGCGCTTTGCCGCGAGCAACCGAGCCTATGTCACCATTGCCATCGGCTGCACCGGCGGTCACCACCGCTCTGTCTACCTGACCGAGCGCCTGGGCCAGGTGCTGCAACAAACCCTCAAGAACGTCCAGGTTCGCCACCGCGACCTTAGCTGAAAGGAACACCCCCGCGATGCCCGCTCTGGAAATTGAAATCATCAACAAGCTGGGCCTGCATGCCCGTGCCTCGGCCAAATTCGTCGGTATTGCCGGGCAGTTCCCTTGCCAGATCCGCGCCGGGCGTACACCTGAGAGCATGGTCGATGGCAAAAGCATCATGGCGATGATGATGTTGGCGGCCGGCAAGGGCACCAAGATTCATTTGAGCACCGAGGGCGAGCAAGAGCAGGAAGCAATGGACGCCCTGGTGGCGCTGATCAACAACTTCTTTGATGAGGGTGAGTAACCCCTACCCCCGCTGAGGCCTCACCCCAAGGCGGTATCCATCACCATCATCAAGCAGAACCCCATGCACAACCCCAGGCTCGCGAGTTTTTCGTGACCGTTGCGGCGCGACTCCGGGATCACTTCGTGGGTGACCACCAACAGCATCGCGCCAGCGGCCAGTGCCAGGCCCAACGGTAACAGCACCTCGGCCAGGGTCACCAGCCAGGCGCAAAGCACGGCGAACACCGGCTCTACCAAGCCTGACGCGGCGCCGATCAGGAACGCCCTGATCCGCGACATCCCTGCCCCAGCCAATACCAGCGCAATGACCAGGCCTTCGGGCACATCCTGCAAAGCAATGCCCATGGCCAAGCTGTCGGCATCCGGCATGCCGCCGCCGGCTGAGACGCCAACGGCCATGCCTTCGGGGATATTGTGGGCGATGATGGCAAACACGAACAGCCAGATACGCGGTGGAATCACCGGTTTATCCGGTGTGCCCACCAACATCTCCGGGCTGGCGCCGGAGACCTTGCGGTCCACCAGATACAGACCGAACGCCCCCAGCATGATGCCGAAGCTGATCAGCCCACCTGCCCCCCAGGGCGAAAGACCAAGGGCTTCGGCCGCAGCAATTCCCGGCACGACCAGCGAAAACGCGGTCGCCGCCAGCATCACACCGGCACCGAAGCCCAACAAGGTATCGCTCAACGCCACCGGCATCCGCCGAATCACCAAGACCGGAACCGCCCCCAGCGCCGTGCCAAGCGCGCAAATCGCCCCGCCCTGCAGGGCGCGCATGATGCGCGGTGCCAGATCCAGCCAGGCCAGCCCGTGGGCCACCAGCAATGCAGTACCTGCCAACAGCAGCAGCGAACCAAACGCATAACGAAACATTCGCACGCTGCTGATCGCCAGTGTTTCAGTGCCCATAGTCGGCCTTAGATCTTGTTATGGAAGTGAATGTCAGGCCAACGCGGCCTGATAGCGTGCGGCGACTTCCGGCCAGTTGATAACACTGTAGAAGGCGTTGATGTATTCAGGTCGACGGTTCTGGTAGCGCAGGTAGTAAGCATGCTCCCAGACGTCCAGGCCGAGGATCGGCGTGTTGCCATTCATCAACGGGCTGTCCTGGTTGCCGCTGCTTTCCACTATCAGCGTCTTTTGCGGAGTGACACTCAACCACGCCCAGCCGCTGCCGAAACGGGTCAAGGCGGCCTTGGTGAAGGCTTCCTTGAAACTGTCGAAACCGCCGAGTTGCTCTTCTACAGCTTTTCCCAATGCGCCGTCGGGCTTGCCGCCACCTTTAGGCGACATCACCGCCCAGAACAGCGAGTGGTTGGCATGGCCGCCGCCTTGGTTGATGACGGCCGCACGCAGTTTTTCCGGCAGTTGCTGCACGCTGGACACCAGTTTTTCTACAGGCCAGCCCGCAAACTCGGTGCCCTCGACCGCCGCATTGAGGTTATTGATGTAGGTCTGGTGGTGCTTGGTGTAGTGAATCTCCATGGTTTGCGCATCGATATGCGGTTCCAGGGCATCGTAGGCATAGGGCAAGGCAGGCAAGGTGTAGGTCATATCAATGTGCTCCGTATTGAGACGGGGTCGGCTGCACCGCAGTACCGCCCAGCAAGCGATGGGTGCGCGGGTACTCACCGTGATCGCTGATGAAATTCAACAGTTCGACGTAAGTCTTGCTGCTCTGGCGCAGCGCCGCTTCCCGCAGCTGCGGGCTCAGGCGCACGTCCTGCATGGCCTGTAGCAAGCGCTGGTGAATAGCGCAGAGGTATTCGGCGCTTTCCTCGGGCTGATTCAGGCGCAGGTGCAAATCCGCCAGGTTGTGATGGGAAATGACGCAAGCCGCTACAGCTTCGTCGGCATTCGCCCAGCGCTCGAACAACACTTGAGCCAGGGCCAGGGCTTGCAGATAGGCCTCGCGAGCGTCAACCAATTCGCCCTGCATAAAGCAGCGATTGGCGCGTTCGATCGTGCGTTTCCAGTGCTCCATGGTGAGCCTCCAAAGCAGGGTCGGTGATTACACGCCGCCGGCCGTGAGCTTCTCCGGATCCAACAGGACTTCCAGTTGGCTACGGGGCAGGTCGGTGTGCTCAAGGGCCACATCAATCACCGGGCGGCCCTGCTGATAGGCCTTCTTGGCAATCTCAGCGGCCTTTTGGTAACCAATGATCGGGTTGAGTGCGGTGACCAGGATCGGGTTGCGCGACAGCGCTTCCTTGAGCTTGGCTTCGTTGACCTTGAAGCTGGCGATCGCCTTGTCTGCCAGCAGACGGCTGGCATTGGCCAGCAACTCGAGGCTGCTGAGCAGGTTCTGGGCAATGATCGGCAGCATCACATTCAGCTCGAAATTGCCGGATTGGCCAGCGACGGTGATCACCGTGTCATTGCCGATGACTTGGGCAGCCACCATGGCGGTCGCTTCCGGAATCACCGGGTTGACCTTGCCTGGCATGATCGAAGAGCCCGGCTGCAGGCCCTCCAGTTCGATTTCCCCCAGGCCGGCCAGCGGGCCGGAGTTCATCCAGCGCAGGTCATTGGCGATTTTCATCAGCGACACGGCGGTAGCTTTCAACTGGCCGGAGACGGCGACGGCAGTGTCCTGGGAGCCGATCAGCGCGAACAGATTCTTGCCCGGCGTGAATTTCACGCCTGCCAGGCTGCTGAGCTGTTGACTGAAACGCACGGCGAATTCCGGGTGCGCATTAATCCCGGTGCCCACCGCCGTACCGCCCTGGGCCAGAGCCTGCAGGGCCGGTAATAAATCCTGCAGGTGACCGATATTGGCCTTGAGTTGCTGCGCCCAGCCATTGAGGACCTGGCTCATGCGCACGGGCATGGCGTCCATCAGGTGCGTGCGGCCGGTCTTGATGAATGGGTGAACCTCTTCGGCTTTCTGCTCGATCACCTGCACCAGGTGCAGCAGGGCCGGCAGCGTTTGCTCGTGCAGCACCAGCGCAGCACTGACATGGATGGTGGTCGGAATGATGTCGTTGCTGCTTTGACCGCAGTTCACATGATCGTTGGGATTGACCGCTTCGCCGAGCAAGCGGCTGGCGAGCGTCGCAATCACTTCGTTGGCATTCATGTTTGAACTGGTGCCGGAACCGGTCTGGAAGATATCCACCGGGAAATGCCGCATGTAATCGCCTTCAAGCAATCCTTGGGCGGCATCGACAATGGCTTTGCCCTGCCCTTCGCTGATCTGCTTGAGGTCGACGTTGACCTTGGCGGCTGCGGCCTTGGCCAGGATCAGTGCGCGAATGAATTGCGCCGGCATGCGTTGGTGGCTGATCGGAAAGTTGTTCACCGCGCGCTGGGTCTGCGCACCGTACAAGGCCTCGGCGGGGACTTGCAGTTCGCCCATGCTGTCGCGTTCGATACGGGTGTTACTCATCGGAAGATCCTTGCACCAGGTCAGAAACGGAAATGGAGGGAAGCAATTCGCAGGTCGCCAATTGCCAGGCAAAGGTCTGCCAGCGCTTGAGGCGGCAGGCACAGTGAGAGAGTTTTTCCAGGTCGCGCAGTGGGCGCCAGGCTTGATCCAGACACAGGGATCGCCAATGCCACGGCAGTGCAATATCGCTGGCGGTGTCGATCAGCAGGCGGAATGAGGTTTCAGCGATGGTCCACGGATGGGTCGCGGTACAACACGCCAGGTATCGGCCCTCGTTGAGGTAATGTTCGATCAGGCGAGGCTCATTGGGATCCAGACCACAGCGAATCTGGCGACTCATCCAGCGCCAGCTTTCCAGGTAAGGATCCTCATGCAGGACAGAACTCATGATCCACACTCATCCGGTAATGATATTTATTATTAAATGATATTGAGAATCAAAACAAGAGTGACACCTCAATCCCCTTGAAACACGCCCACAAAAAAGGCGCGCCATCCGTAAGAGGGCGCGCCTTTTTGTGCCGCTGTAGCGGGATTAGCTGCCTGCGACAGTCATCCGCTCGATCAGCACCGAGCCTGTGCGAATATTGCTGCGCAGTTCCAGGTCATTTCCCACTGCAACGATCTGCTTGAACATATCGCGCATGTTGCCGGCGATGGTCACTTCCTGGACGGCAAACTGAATCTCACCGTTTTCCACCCAGAAGCCCGCCGCGCCACGGGAATAATCCCCAGTGACCATATTCAGGCCATGGCCCATCAATTCGGTTACCAGCAGGCCACGTCCCATGCGACGCAACAGCGCCGCCTGGTCTTCGTCGCCATGGGTCACGAAAAGGTTATGCACGCCACCGGCGTTGGCGGTGCTTGGCAGGCCGAGTTTGCGGCCTGAGTAGGTGCCGAGTACGTAAGACACCAGCTCCCCGTTTTCGACGAACGGCTTGGCATACGTGGCCAGGCCGTCCCCATCGAACGCCGAACTGCCCATGGCCCGCATCAAGTGCGGACGCTCATCGATGGTCAGCCACTCGGGAAACAACGTCTGGCCGATCGCCCCTTCAAGGAACGAAGACTTGCGATACAGGTTGCCGCCGGAAATGGCACTCAGGAAACTGCCGAACAAACCGCCTGCCAGCTCCGCCGAAAACAGTACAGGCACTTCACAGGTCGGCACCGGACGCGCGCCCAGGCGGCTCGCGGCACGTTGTGCGGCACGTTGACCAATGCTGGCCGGATCTGCCAGCAATTCACCCTGACGACTTACGTCGTACCAGTAATCACGCTGCATCTGGCCATTGGCCTCGGCGATCATCACGCAGCTCAGACTATGGCGCGTGGACGCATACCCGCCGATAAACCCGTGGCTGTTGCCGTAGACGCGACAGCCCTGATGCGTGTTCAACGTGGTGCCATCGGCGTTCTTGATGCGGGTATCGGCATCGAACGCCGCCGCTTCGCAGGTCAGCGCCAGCTCGATGGCCCGCTCGGGCGTGATGTCCCAGGCATGGAACAAATCGAAATCCTTCAAGTCCTTGGCCATCAGCGCCTTATCGGCCAAGCCCGAGCTTTCATCCTCGGAGGTGTGCTGGGCAATCGCCAACGCGGCGGCAACCGTTTCGCGTATGGCCTCCGGGCCGCTGGCCGACGTACTGGCCGAACCTTTGCGCTGCCCCACATACAAGGTGATGCCAAAGCCCTGGTCACGGTTGAATTCGACGGTTTCCACTTCCCGTTGACGTACCGACGTCGACAACCCCTGCTCCAGCGACACCGCCACTTCACAGGCACTGGCCCCCTGGCGCTTGGCCTCGGCAAGGATCTGCTCGACTTGTTCCTGCAGGGCCGGTAACGCTTGCGGACCGACGCTTTGGGCTGCACTCATGGTTTTCTCCACTCAAATTCTGCTTTCGGCTAAGGCCATCGAGCGACCGGGCCGGACAAGCGGCCCCCGACTGGTTATCATGGCGGCGTTTCTTTGCGGACTGCCACCATGGTTGATTCTTACGACGACTCCCTCGATGGGGAGAAAAGCAAAACCCAGGTCAAACGTGAGCTGCATGCTCTGGTTGACCTGGGCGAGCGCCTTACAACGCTCAAGAAAGACTTGATTGCAAAACTGCCACTGACCGACGAAATGCGCCGGGCGCTTGCGGACGCACCCAAGCACACCGCGAATATCGCGCGTAAACGGCACATCATGTTTATCGGCAAGCTGATGCGCGATCAGGACACTGACGCCATTCTCGCCTTGCTTGATCAAACCGATGCCTCCACTCGCCAGTACAACGAACGTTTCCACAACCTGGAACGTTGGCGTGACCGCCTGATCTCGGGCGATGACGCGGTGCTGGAGAAATTCGTGCTGGACTACCCGGACGCCGACCGCCAGCAACTGCGCTCCCTGATCCGTCAGGCCCAGCACGAGCAGGCGCATAACAAGGCGCCGGCCACCAGCCGTAAAATCTTCAAATACATCCGTGAGCTGGACGAGACTCAACGCGGCCTGCGTTGATGCCCTTCCCCGGGTGGCGATCTTCGCCACCCGAAGCTCCACCCCTTACGACCCCGTGCCTCCCACGGTGATCGCATCAATTTTCAGCGTTGGCTGGCCGACCCCTACCGGTACCGACTGCCCGTCCTTCCCGCACATGCCCACGCCACTGTCCAGGGCCAGGTCGTTGCCGACCATCGACACCTTGCTCATGGCTTCCGGGCCATTGCCAATCAACGTTGCCCCTTTGACCGGCGCGGTAATCCTGCCGTCTTCGATCAGGTACGCCTCGCTGGTAGAGAACACGAACTTGCCGCTGGTGATATCCACCTGGCCGCCGCCAAGGTTGGCGCAGTAAATGCCGCGCTTCACCGAGGCGATGATCTCCGCCGGGTCGCTTTCGCCACCGAGCATGTAGGTGTTGGTCATGCGGGGCATCGGCAGGTGCGCATAAGATTCGCGACGGCCGTTACCGGTGCGCGCAACGCCCATCAGGCGGGCATTGAGCTTGTCCTGCATGTAGCCCTTGAGCACACCGTTTTCAATCAAGGTGGTGCATTCGGTCGGCGTGCCTTCATCATCGACGCTCAACGAGCCGCGGCGACCGGCCAGGGTGCCATCATCGACAATGGTGCACAGCTTGGACGCAACCATCTCGCCCATGCGCCCGCTGTAGGCGGAACTGCCTTTGCGGTTGAAATCGCCTTCCAGGCCATGGCCCACGGCCTCGTGCAGCAATACGCCGGACCAGCCCGGGCCCAACACCACCGGCAACGTGCCGGCCGGCGCAGGAATGGCTTCCAGGTTCACCAACGCCTGGCGCAAAGCCTCACGGGCATAGCCCATGGCACGGTCGTCGGTGAGGAAGTAACGGTAGTCGGTACGCCCGCCGCCGCCGTGGCCGCCACGCTCGCGGCGGCCGTTCTGCTCGACGATCACGCTGACATTGAAACGCACCAGCGGCCGCACGTCCGCCGCCAGCCCCCCGTCGGTGGACGCCACCAGGATGCGTTCCCACACACCGGCCATGCTCACCGAGACCTGCTGGATACGCGGGTCCAGGGCGCGGGTGGCCGCATCGATACGCTTGAGCAACTCGACCTTTTCCGCGCGGCTGATCACTTCCAGGGGGTTGTCCGGCGCATACAACTGCGCCACGTCCTGGGTACTGAACGCCTGTACCGTGCCATGTTGGCCGGCACGGGAGATCGAACGCGCAGCACGTGCGGCCAGGCCCAACGCCTCCAGGGTGATCGCGTTACTGTAGGCAAAACCGGTCTTTTCACCGGATTGCGCACGAACGCCTACACCTTGGTCAAGATTGAAACTGCCTTCCTTGACGATGCCATCTTCCAGGGCCCAGGACTCGGAGATCTGCCCCTGGAAATACAGGTCGGCGGCATCGATGCCTGGCCCGGCCAGATCGCCGAGCACGGTTTGCAAACTTTCGATGGTCACGCCACCGGGTGCCAGGAGGTGTTCACTGACTGAGGACAACAACTCGCTCATAGGTTTGGCCTTAAATTCATCGTTCTGAAGCAGGCCGCTGGGCGCCCTGCGAGAAAAAGCGCCGATGGTTGACCACCGGCATGCGCGCCCGTATCGACGCCTGTTCACTGCTATCGCGTTCGGCCAGCAACACCGCTTCGCCTTGATCCTGTTGTGCCAGCACCCGGCCCCATGGGTCGACGATCGCCGCATGACCATAAGTTTCCCGTGGCCCTGGATGCACACCGCCCTGGGCGGCCGCCAGCAGGTAACACTGGGTCTCGATGGCCCGTGCACGAATCAGCACATCCCAGTGGGCGGCACCGGTCACGGCGGTAAAGGCCGAGGGCGCGGTAATCAATTCAGCCCCCGCCGCGCGCAGCTCGCTGTACAGCTCGGGGAAGCGCAGGTCGTAACAGACCGTCAGGCCCAAACGGCCAACCGGCGTATCCGCCACCACCACGTTGCTCCCGAAAGCATAGTCATCGGACTCCCGATAGCGACCCCGGGCGTCCGCCACGTCCACATCAAACAAATGCAGCTTGTCGTAACGAGCGACGACTTCGCCGCGATCATCGACCAGCAGCGAGCAGGCATTGGATTTGGCGTGCGGTTGATCCTTGGGCGGCAACGGCAGCGTGCCAGCCACTATCCATAAGGTGAGGTCGCGGGCGGTCTGTTTCAACCATGGCAGGATCGGACCTTCACCCAGCGCCTCGGCGCGGCCGATATCCGCCACGTCGCGGCGGCCCATGGCGGCAAAGTTTTCCGGCAGCACCGCCAGCTTCGCACCGCCGGCCGCCGCTTGTTCCAACAAGCGCCGGGCCTGGACCAGGTTGGCCAGCACATCGCTCTGACTGACCATTTGGATTACTGCAAAGGACATGGGCCGATACTCCGTAAAAGGCATGGGGCCATGCTACTCCACAGGCTCTCAGTTTGGTTTTTCAAAGGGCTTGTCGAAGGTGATTTTTGGATCCTTCCATGGGCCTTCCACCTTGTATTGCACGCTGGCGAAACGCGAAACACGGTCACCGATCAGCTTGTCGATCAGGAACAGTGCGCCACCAATCGCCGGCGCGCCCACGATCAGCGCGGCAATCGGCAGGTTGTTGGTCACCGGCAACGTCACCAGCAACTTCGCATCGACACGGTCAGCCACCAGGTCCAGGGTGCCATTGAGCTCCAGGTTGCTCGACGGGCCGGTCATGGTGATCGGCTCGCGCGTCACGAACACGCCATTGCTGGCGACCAATTGGCCCTTGACCCGGTCATAACTCAAGCCCTTGCCCAGCAGGTCGGAGAAGTCCAGGCGCAGGCGGCGCCCGATGGAGTTGAAGTTGAGCAGACCGAACACCCGCAGCGCCTGGGCACCACCTTCCACCTCGACAAACTGACCTTTACGGAACGTCGCATCCAGGCTGCCGGAGAACCGTTTAGGCCCGACCCAGGCCGGCGAACCCGGCCACCGCCCATCTACATCCAGGTGGAAGTCCTCGCTGGTGACCGTGGGCGCATAGCCCCAGCCTTTGAGTACGTCGGCGATGTTCTTGCCGTCCAGGCGCCCCTTGTACCAACTGCTGCTGTCACCCGGGACACCTTCCCATCCGCCGGCGCCCTTGAGTTGCATGCCCTTGAGGCCCAGGTCCAGCGTATTGAAAGCCAGGCCTTTGGCCGTTGGCCGGATCTTGAGTGACCAGGCGCCAATCAGGTCCGGCCCCTGGAACAGCTGGTCAATGGCGATATCCAACGCCGGAATATCCTTGGGATCGATACTGGCCAACGGGTCCGGTGCGTTTTCATCAGCCTGTACCGTCGGGTCCACCGCCGGCAGCTTCACGTATTGCAGGTTGACCGCAATCGGCGCGCCCTTGGCATCCGGCAGGTTCACGGCGCCCTTGGCTTGCTGGCTGTCAAAGCGTAAACCCCAGGCAGCGGGCTTGCGATCCAGCTGCAGGTTGACCTGATCGAACTGGGTACCCAGGCCGGTGAGCTTGCCAATCTTGAATTCGGCACCGCTGAGCAACTGCTTGGCACTGCCACCTGGGTCATTGCCAGCATACTGGTTCACCAGTTTTTTCCACGGGTCGATATCCAGCTCCGAGAGCACGCCACGGATGCGCAAACCCTTGGCGCCTGGCAGCACGGCATCACCATCACCGAGGAACAACTCGCCACGGCCGTCATTGAGTTTGTCCGGCGGCGCGGCAAAGGTGAAGTTGGCCAACTCACCGTAATCAAACCAGTAGCGGCGCTCAGCCCCCTGCAAGGTCATGCGGAATACGCTGTCACGTCCCTGGCTGGCCGGCATGCCGAACGGCGCCGGCAAGTCCACCACAACACCCTTGAGGTTGGAGCTGACCATCAGTTGGCTGTCGGCACCGTCCAGGTTGAGCTGCAATTGATACGAAATATCGCCGGACACCGGCAACGGCTGACTGACTTTCAACCAATCCGTCAGACGCTTGACCGTCACCTGCCCCTTGGCAGCGACACGGGTGCTGATATTACCCGGCTTGCCATCGGCAAAGATCTGCGCGGTGATCGGCCGGTCAAATGCCTGGGCGGTAATCTTTTCGCCGCTCAAGCCCTTGGCGCTGTCGAAGCGGAAATTGCCCTTGAGCTGCGTCAGGTCCAGAGGCGGTTCCGCCAATTGCAGGCGTGCCTTGTCAGTCTGGAAATCCACCACGATCCTGGGCTCGATGCCCTTGACCAGCGGAACATCCAGATCCAGCATGCCTTGCAGGTCTCCTTCGCCTTTCCAGCCGGCGAAGGTGGAGGCCGTGCCGATTGGCGCTTCCTGGAGGATCTTCAGCCCATCACCCAGGCCACCGGCAAAACCACCGGTAAGCAGCAGATGGCTTTCCTTGCCGGACGGCGCGTGGGGAATATTGACGTAGACGTCCTTGACCTTGGTGTCGAGCAACTGCCCCTTGCTGGCCAGGATGCGTACGCCCGTCTCTTCGACAAACACTTCGCCATTGACCTTGTTCACATGGGGCCAACCCGGCTGGAACGCCAGTTCGGCGTCATGCACCTTGAAGAACAGGCTGATATTGCGCGCGGCGGGCAACGCATCGTGGTTCAGCGAGCCTTGGTACTGGAAGAACCCCTGGTCCACCGCGCCCTTGAGAATCGCCGTGCGCAGCCACTCATCCAACGCGGGACTCAACACGGCCGGCAGGTATTTAGGGGTAAAGCGTCCATCGCCATCGACCATACCGACCCGCAGGTCCATATAGTCTTCCTGGCTGTGGTCGAAATGCAGGCGAATCAGGAAATCGGCAGCGATCTTGCCCTCTTCCCCCAGCACCTTGATATACGGGGCGATCAGGGTGAAGCCTTGTTTATCCAGCTTCCACGTCAGGCGTGCATTGGCCTGGAGGTACTGCCAGGGCTTGGCGAAGATCGGATCGAGGTGCAGGGAAAAATCCTTGCTGTCCATGCGCAACTCGCCCTGGCCCAGGTCGCCGCTGATGCTGCCGGAAACGTTGCGTGCGGCCGGCGCACCGAAGTAGGCGTCAAACCCGACCCGTTCCAGGTTGGCGGCAAAGCTGACTTTTTGATCGGTGGTGTCTTGAGGACGGAAATCCACCAGTACATTGCGCAGCAGACCGGTGGCCTTCAGGTGCTCGACGGTCTTGGCGACGCCTTCCGGCAGCGGCGCCAGGGCGTTGAGCAACGGTGTGATGGGGGTCAGGTCGAGGCGGTCAGCCTGCAGCTTCCAGGCTTCCAGGGCCGTATCGGTCGCCAGGGTCTGCTGCAATTGCAGGCGCGATTCCCATCGGGTCTCGCCCAGGTTCATCGCCAGGGAATCGAACAACACCTTCAAGCCCGTATCGCTGCGTTGCAGATAGGCCGTAAGTGCAAGGTTTTCGATATGCACCGGCTTGCGCTCGGCGTAGCTGCCCTTCACCTGCGGCGAGTTGAGGCGCACGACCGCACTTTGCACCGTGCCTTTACCCCAGTTCAGCCAGAACTCACCGCCGGCCTTGAACTGCGTGAGTTTCCACTGCTGGGTCAGCCTGGCGGGGATCCACTTGGCCCAGTCGCTTTGGGGCAGACTCAGGTAGGCCTCGACTTCAGCATCCTTCCACTGGCTCGCGCGAATGCGGCTGCGCAGGCTCAGGGCAAGGGGCTGGCCGTCGGGCAAGGTCAGGCGGGCGTCCAGGCGCTGGCGGGTGACGCCCGTGTGCAGGCTCAAGCCCACATAGGTCAGGGTCAGCGGCGCCTGGTCGAACGGTTGCAGGGTGACCTGGCTGTCGAGCAGCGATACGCGCTTGACCATCTGCATGCGCTTGAGCAATTGCTCCGGGTCCAGCGGCTGGTCGTCCTGTATCGGCAAGCCTTGCAGCGCCCAATGGCCGTCCTTGTCTTCCTTGGCGCTCAGTTGCAGGCCACTGACTTCCAGGTGCGCAATACGCACTTCGCGCGCCATCAGGCTGGCCCACATGTCCGGCACCACTTCGACCTGATCCAGGCGCAAGGCACTGCTGCCCTCGCCGACCATTACGTCGTGGGCCAGCAACACGGGCGCAAAACCGCTCCAGCGGCCTTCAAGGCTGCCGATGTGCACAGGCATGTCCACCGCAGCCTGGGCCTTGGCTTCGATTTCCGCGCGGTATTCGGCCACCAACGGGGTCAATTCACGCCCCAGGCTCACGTACACCGCCGCCAACACCAGCAGCAAGGCGCACAGCCCAAGGCCCCAACGGGTCAAAGCGGCAAAAAAGCGTGTCAGACGCTCCATGTCAGGCGACCCTCAAGGCAGTAGTCGGACTGCAGATCAAAGTCTGCGAGTCGCGTAAAAAGAAAGCGAATGGGGATCAGAGCAGCACCACGTCATATTGTTCCTGGGAATACATGGTTTCGACCTGGAAGCGAATCGTACGCCCGATAAACCCCTCCAGCTCAGCCACGTTACCGGACTCTTCATCCAGCAGGCGGTCGACCACTTTCTGGTTGGCAAGCACTCTATAACCTTCGGCCTGGTAGGCCCGTGCCTCTCGGAGGATTTCCCGGAAAATCTCGTAGCAAACCGTTTCCGGAGTCTTCAACTTACCGCGGCCCTGGCAACTGCTGCAGGGCTCGCACAGCACCTGCTCCAGGCTCTCGCGGGTGCGCTTGCGGGTCATCTGCACCAGGCCCAGCTCGGTGATGCCGATGATATTGGTCTTGGCGTGATCGCGCTCCAGCTGTTTTTCGAGCGTGCGCAGCACCTGGCGCTGGTGCTCTTCATCTTCCATGTCGATGAAGTCGATGATAATGATGCCGCCCAGGTTACGCAGGCGCAGTTGACGAGCAATCGCCGTGGCCGCTTCGAGATTGGTCTTGAAGATGGTCTCTTCAAGGTTGCGATGACCTACGAACGCGCCGGTGTTGACGTCGATGGTGGTCATCGCTTCCGCCGGGTCCACCACCAGGTAGCCACCGGACTTGAGCGGCACCTTGCGCTCCAGGGCTTTCTGGATTTCGTCCTCGACGCCATACAGGTCGAAGATCGGCCGTTCGCCAGGGTAATGCTCCAGGCGATCGGCAATTTCCGGCATCAGCTCGGCAACAAATTGCGTGGTGCGCTGGAAGGTTTCCCGCGAGTCGATGCGAATTTTCTCGATCTTGGGGCTGACCAGGTCGCGCAAGGTACGCAGGGCCAGGCCCAGGTCTTCGTAGATCACACTCGGCGCGCCGATGGTCTTGATCTGTGCGCCGATCTGGTCCCACAGGCGCCGCAGGTAGCGAATGTCCATGAGGATTTCGTCGGCACCTGCGCCCTCGGCGGCGGTGCGCAGGATAAAACCGCCCGCTTCCTTGATACCTTCGGCGGCCACGCAGTCGCTGACCACCTTTTTCAGGCGCTCGCGCTCGGCTTCGTCTTCAATCTTCAGGGAAATGCCGACATGGGCGGTGCGCGGCATGTAAACCAGGTAGCGCGACGGAATCGACAGTTGAGTGGTCAGGCGTGCGCCCTTGGAGCCGATGGGGTCCTTGGTGACTTGCACCACCAGGCTCTGCCCTTCGTGCACCAAGGCGCTGATGCTTTCCACCGCCGGCCCTTCGCGCAGGGAGATCTCCGAGGCATGGATAAATGCCGCCCGGTCCAGGCCGATATCGACAAATGCCGCCTGCATCCCCGGCAACACCCGCACCACCTTGCCCTTGTAGATATTGCCGACGATCCCGCGTTTCTGGGTGCGCTCGACATGCACTTCTTGCAGAACACCGTTCTCTACCACCGCCACGCGCGATTCCATCGGCGTGATATTGATCAGAATCTCTTCACTCATGGCTGGGTCTCGTTCAGGCGTTTTCACAATAGTGACCGATCGCTGTAAGGCTGGGCGCTGGAGTAACGCGTTCAGCGCGCGGTAAGGTTTTGCCAACAGGGTATGCCGAATTGTGCAAGCAGTTGCGCGGTTTCGCACACCGGCAGACCTACCACCGCGGAATAGCTGCCATTGAGCCCGGCCACAAACACCGAGCCAAGCCCTTGGATAGCATAGCCGCCCGCCTTGTCCTGGGGTTCGCCGCTGTGCCAGTAGCTTGTAGCCTCCTCGACAGAAATCCCACGGAAAAGTACACGACTGCTTACACATCGGGTTTCACAGCGCTGGCCGTCAGTCAGGGCAATCGCAGTCAGAACTTCATGTTCACGCCCCGCCAGTGCCATCAACATCGCCAACGCATCGGCTTGGTCTACGGGCTTGCCGAGGATCTTGCCGTCCACGATCACTGCGGTATCGGCGCCCAGGACGCAGGCGGCCGAGCGTTGCCCGAGCGCAGCAAAACCCGCTGCGGCCTTACCGCGAGCGAGACGCTCGACGTAGGAAACAGGGGTTTCGTTTGTAAGAGGGGTTTCATCAATGGCGGCGCTGACCACGGTGAAAGGCACACCGATCTGGGTCAGCAGTTCACGCCGCCTCGGGGAGCCCGAGGCCAGATATAGCGAATTCATTGCAGACTCTCCCTGTGGGGTTCGATAACCAGGCAGAGCCTCGCAATCCATTCAATTGATTTTATAGCGACGACGTAACCCACGCAGGCCGAAGCTGATCCACGGCCACAGCAGCGCACTGACCAGGGCCGGCAACACCAGCGCCAGGGTTGGCTGGCGGTTGCCGGTCAGGGCACTGAGCCACAACTGTACCAACTGCGCCAGGCCGAAGATCACCAGGATCACCAGGCATTGCTGCCACATCGGGAACATGCGCAGGCGCTGCTGCAACGACAGCACCAGGAAGGTAATCAGGGTCAGGATCAACGCGTTCTGGCCCAGCAAGGTGCCATACAGCACATCTTCCGCCAAGCCCAGGAACATCGCCGTCACCATGCCCACTTTATGGGGCAGGTTCAGCGACCAGAATGCCAGCAGCAATGCCAGCCACAGCGGACGCAGGATCTCCATGAACTGCGGCAGCGGCGAAACGCTGAGCAGCAAGCCGATAGCGAATGTCAGCCAGACGATCCAGCCATTGCTCGAATGAGTACCGGCCATTATTCCTCCCTCTGCCGTGTGGTGGCCGGGGCTGCGGCTGGAGGCTTCGCAGCGGGCGTCGTAGTGGCAGGCGTGGTGGCCGGCGGTTTCGCTGCAGTCGGTTTCACCGGGTGCACGCTATGGGCCGCAGGCTTGACCGGTGTGGCCACAGGCGCAGTAGCTGCCGGAGTTGCCGCCGGTACAACGGGGGGAGTCGACTGAGGCTTGGGCACGGTCGCAGGAATGATCGGCGCAGTGCCGTTCTTCTTGTCTTCCGCTTCCTGGGCCTGGGCGGCGTCGTTGGCGCGTTCTTCCGGAGTACGGTTGTCGCTGAACACCAGCAACAGGTAGCGGCTGCGGTTCAGGGCGGCAGTGGGTACGGCACGCACAATGGCGAAGGGCTGGCCGGAATCGTGGATCACTTCCTTGACCGTTGCCACCGGATAGCCTGCCGGGAACCGCTGGCCCAGGCCGGAGCTGACCAACAGGTCGCCTTCCTTGATGTCGGCCGTGTCCGCCACATGACGCAATTCCAGGCGCTCAGGGTTACCGGTCCCGCTGGCAATCGCGCGCAAGCCGTTACGGTTGACCTGCACCGGAATGCTGTGGGTGGTGTCCGTCAGCAGCAGGACCCGCGAGGTGTAGGGCATCAGCTCGACTACCTGCCCCATCAGTCCCCGAGCATCCAGTACCGGCTGACCAAGCACCACACCGTCGCGCTCACCCTTGTTGATAATGATGCGATGGGTAAAGGGGTTGGGGTCCATGCCGATCAACTCGGCCACTTCGACCTTTTCGTTGACCAACGCAGAAGAGTTAAGCAACTCGCGCAGCCGAACGTTCTGCTCGGTGAGGGCCGCCAACTTTTGCATGCGCCCCTGCAACAGCAGGTTTTCGGTCTTGAGTTTTTCGTTCTCGGCAACCAGTTCGGTACGGCTGCCAAATTGGCTGGCCACGCCCTGGTAGAGACGTTGCGGCAGGTCGGTGATCCAGTAGGTCTGCATCAACACCAGCGACATTTGGCTACGCACCGGCTTGAGCAGCGCAAAGCGGGCATCGACCACCATCAATGCGACCGAAAGCACGACCAGCACCAATAAGCGCACGCCCAATGAGGGGCCTTTGGCGAAAAGCGGTTTAATAGGCCGCTCCTCCCAGGCAAATGTTCTCTTTATTCATACGGCATCTAACCGGCCTGGATGCAGATTGAAGAAGATAAACGCCAACAGGCAGCACTGCAAAGTGCTGCCTGCGGGCGAAGCATGGTGCAACCAACGATCTTATTCGCTGGAGAGCAGGTCCATGGTGTGTTTATCCATCATTTCCAGTGCACGACCACCGCCACGGGCAACGCAGGTCAGCGGGTCTTCGGCGACGATCACCGGCAGGCCGGTTTCCTGGGCCAGCAGCTTGTCGAGGTCGCGCAACAGGGCGCCACCACCGGTCAGCACCAGGCCTCGCTCGGCGATGTCGGAAGCCAGCTCCGGCGGCGATTGCTCCAGGGCGCTCTTCACAGCCTGAACGATGGTGGCCAGGGACTCTTGCAGAGCTTCCAGCACTTCATTGGAGTTCAGGGTGAAGGCACGTGGAACGCCTTCGGCCAGGTTGCGACCGCGAACATCGACTTCGCGAACTTCGCCGCCCGGGTAAGCGGTACCGATTTCCTGCTTGATGCGCTCGGCGGTGGATTCGCCGATCAGGCTGCCGTAGTTGCGACGTACATAAGTGATGATCGCTTCGTCGAAACGGTCGCCGCCTACCCGTACGGATTCGGCATACACCACACCGTTCAGGGAGATCAGGGCGATTTCAGTGGTACCACCACCGATATCCACCACCATCGAACCGCGCGCTTCTTCAACCGGCAGGCCGGCACCGATCGCAGCAGCCATCGGCTCTTCGATCAGGAACACTTCACGGGCACCGGCGCCAAGGGCCGATTCACGGATGGCACGACGCTCCACCTGGGTGGATTTGCACGGAACGCAGATCAGCACACGAGGGCTGGGCTGCAGGAAGCTGTTTTCGTGAACCTTGTTGATGAAGTACTGCAGCATCTTTTCGCAGACGCTGAAGTCGGCGATCACGCCGTCTTTCATCGGACGAATGGCAGCAATATTGCCTGGTGTTCGGCCGAGCATGCGCTTGGCCTCGGTGCCGACGGCAACGACACTTTTCTGATTACCATGGGTCCGAATGGCCACAACCGATGGCTCATTCAGAACGATACCGCGCTCGCGCACGTAAATAAGGGTGTTGGCAGTGCCCAGGTCAATGGAAAGATCGCTGGAAAACATGCCACGCAGTTTCTTGAACATGGGGAAAGGACCCTAGGCAACGCGTGGGTAAAAAAGTGCGGCAAACTCTAACAACGACAGGGATTTTGGGCAAGGCGCCAATGTGCTAAATTGGCCGACTTTCTGTGCACCAACCCCCACAATCGCGGCCGTAAGACCGTAGAAATGCGGTAGTGTTCCGACAATCTAACACACGGACAGCCTCCGTTCTGTTTTCCACTGGAGATTCCCATGGCGCTTGAACGCTCCGACGTGGAAAAAATCGCTCATCTGGCCTCGCTTGGCCTGAATGAAGCCGATCTTCCACAGACCACCGCAGCCCTGAATAGCATTCTCGGGCTGGTTGACCAAATGCAGGCCGTGAATACCGACGGCATCGAGCCCCTGGCTCACCCGCTGGAAGCCAGCCAGCGCCTGCGCGCAGACGTCGTGACCGAGCGCAATAATCGCGAGGCCTACCAGTCCATCGCGCCAGCGGTCGAAAACGGCCTGTACCTGGTTCCGAAAGTCATCGACTAAAGGGAAAGAGCCTTTCATGCATCACATGACTCTGGCCGAGATCGCCCGCGGTCTCGCCGACAAAAAGTTTTCTTCCGAAGAGCTGACCAAGACCCTGCTTGCGCGCATCGCCGAGCTGGACCCCAAGGTCAACAGCTTCATCAGCCTCACCGAAGAGCTGGCCCTGAGCCAGGCCAAGGCCGCGGATGTACGCCGCGCCAACGGTGAAACCGGCGCCCTGCTGGGCGCACCGATCGCCCACAAGGACCTGTTCTGCACCCAAGGCATTCGCACCAGCTGCGGCTCGAAGATGCTCGACAACTTCAAGGCGCCCTACGACGCCACCGTGGTCGCCAAGCTGGCCGCTGCCGGAGCCGTGACCCTGGGCAAGACCAACATGGACGAATTCGCCATGGGGTCGGCCAACGAGTCGAGCTACTACGGCGCGGTGAAGAACCCATGGAACCTGGAACACGTGCCCGGCGGTTCGTCCGGTGGTTCGGCTGCGGCCGTTGCCGCGCGCTTCCTGCCAGCCGCCACGGCCACCGACACCGGCGGCTCGATCCGCCAGCCGGCGGCCTTCACCAACCTCACCGGCCTGAAGCCTACCTACGGTCGCGTTTCCCGCTGGGGCATGATCGCCTACGCCTCCAGCCTCGATCAGGGCGGCCCACTGGCCCGCACGGCCGAAGACTGCGCGATTTTGTTACAAGGCATGGCAGGCTTCGACGCCCAGGACTCCACCAGCATCGATGAACCGGTGCCGGACTACAGCGCCAGCCTCAATACTTCGCTCAAGGGCCTGCGCATCGGCGTGCCGAAGGAATACTTCAGCGCCGGCCTCGACCCGCGCATCGCCGAACTGGTACACAACAGCGTCAAGACGCTGGAAAAGCTCGGCGCCGTGATCAAGGAAATCAGCCTGCCAAACAACCAGCATGCGATTCCTGCCTACTACGTGATCGCGCCGGCAGAAGCCTCTTCCAACCTGTCGCGTTTCGACGGCGTGCGCTTCGGCTATCGCTGCGAAAACCCGAAGGACCTGACCGACCTGTACAAACGCTCCCGTGGCGAAGGCTTCGGCGCCGAAGTGCAACGCCGGATCATGGTCGGTGCCTACGCGCTGTCCGCCGGCTATTACGACGCGTACTACCTCAAGGCGCAAAAGATCCGACGCCTGATCAAGAACGACTTCATGGCTGCCTTTGAAGAAGTCGACGTGATCCTCGGCCCAACCACGCCGAACCCGGCCTGGAAGATCGGTGCCAAGACCGGCGACCCGATTGCCGAGTACCTGGAAGACCTCTACACCATCACCGCCAACCTCGCGGGCCTGCCGGGCTTGTCCATGCCCGCCGGTTTCGTCGATGGCCTGCCGGTGGGCGTGCAATTGCTCGCCCCGTATTTCCAGGAAGGCCGCCTGCTCAATGTGGCGCACCAGTACCAGTTGAACACCGACTGGCACACTCGCACCCCTACCGGCTTCTGAGGAGAACACTATGCAATGGGAAGTTGTGATCGGGCTGGAGATTCATACCCAGCTCGCCACCCAATCGAAGATTTTCTCCGGTAGCGCCACCACGTTCGGCTCCGAGCCCAACACCCAGGCCAGCCTGGTAGACCTGGGCATGCCTGGCGTACTGCCGGTGCTGAACCAGGAAGCCGTGCGCATGGCGGTGATGTTCGGCCTGGCGATTGACGCCGAGATCGGCCAGCACAACGTGTTCGCGCGCAAGAACTACTTCTACCCGGACCTGCCCAAGGGCTACCAGATCAGCCAGATGGAATTGCCGATCGTCGGCAAGGGCTACCTGGACATCCCGCTGGAAGACGGCACCATCAAGCGTGTCGGCGTCACCCGTGCGCACCTGGAAGAAGACGCCGGCAAGAGCCTTCACGAAGAGTTCAACGGTGCCACTGGTATCGACCTGAACCGTGCCGGCACGCCGCTGCTGGAGATCGTGTCCGAGCCGGACATGCGCAGCGCCAAGGAAGCCGTGGCCTACGTCAAGACCATCCACGCGCTGGTGCGTTACCTGGGCATCTGTGACGGCAACATGGCCGAAGGCTCGCTGCGTTGCGACTGCAACGTGTCGGTGCGGCCAAAAGGCCAGGCCGAGTACGGCACTCGCTGCGAGATCAAGAACGTCAACTCGTTCCGCTTTATCGAGAAAGCGATCAACACCGAAGTGCGGCGCCAGATCGAATTGATCGAGGACGGCGGCAAGGTGATCCAGCAAACGCGCCTGTACGACCCGAACAAAGACGAAACCCGCGCCATGCGCAGCAAAGAGGAAGCCAACGACTACCGTTACTTCCCCGATCCGGACCTGTTGCCGGTGGTGCTTGAGGACTCGTTCCTCAATGAGATCCGCGCCACCCTGCCGGAATTGCCGCCGCAAAAACGCGAGCGCTTCCAGGCGCAGTTCGGCCTGTCGGTCTACGATGCCAGCGTACTGGCTTCGAGCCGTGAGCAAGCCGACTACTTCGAAAAGGTCGTGAGCATTGCCGGTGACGCCAAGCTGGCAGCCAACTGGGTGATGGTCGAGCTGGGCAGCCTGTTGAACAAACAGGGCCTGGAGATCGACGAAGCGCCGGTGTCGGCCGAGCAATTGGGCGGCATGCTGCTGCGCATCAAGGACAACACCATCTCCGGCAAAATCGCCAAGACCGTGTTCGAAGCCATGGCCAGCGGTGAAGGCAGCGCCGACGAGATCATCGAGAAACGCGGCCTCAAGCAAGTCACCGACAGCGGCGCCATCTCGGCCGTGCTGGATGAAATGCTGGCGGCCAACGCCGAGCAGGTCGAACAGTACCGTGCGGCAGACGAAGCCAAGCGCGGCAAGATGTTCGGCTTCTTTGTCGGCCAGGCGATGAAAGCCTCCAAAGGCAAGGCCAACCCGCAACAGGTGAACGAACTGCTGAAAAGCAAGCTCGAAGGCTGATTGCGATGAATGGTCCGGGCGAGACTTCATGCCTGACTCGGACCTCCTGTGGGAGGGGGCTTGCCCCCGATAGCAGAGTGTCAGTCACTGCTGTTTTGACTGAATCACCGCTATCGGGGGCAAGCCCCCTCCCACATTTGTGATGGGGGGCACCTTGATAATGAAGCGTCTATTAGGTCTATGGGCTCTATTCTCACTGCTGGCCGGCTGCGCCAGCGGCCTCATCGACCCCAACGGCTACGACGAAACCGGCACCGCCTCTTATTACGGCGCCAGGCACCATGGCAAGAAAACCGCCAGCGGTGAACCCTTCAACCAGAACGCCCTGACCGCCGCCCACCGGCGACTGCCCTTCGGCACCCAGGTCAAGGTCACCAATCTCGACAACGACAAATCCGTCGTGGTCCGCATCAACGATCGCGGCCCGCATACCCGTGGGCGCTTGATCGATCTATCACGCAAGGCGGCCGAGCAACTGGGCATGCTGAGCAGCGGCACTGCGCGGGTTCGCGTGCAAGCCTTGAGCAATTGAAGACGGAGCCCTGGCCATTTTCGGATTAACCGCCCTCTCGCCCTGGAGCCTGCTCGAACTGGTCAGCGGCCTGGTGCTGCTGATCCTCGGCGCCGAAATCCTGGTGCGCGCCGCCGTGCGCCTGGCCGCCAGCCTCAAGGTGCGGCCGCTGATCATCGGCCTTACGATCGTCGCCTTCGGCAGCAGCGCGCCGCAGATGACCGTCAGCCTGCAGGCCACCCTGGCCGGCAATACCGACATTGCCGTGGGCAGCGTGATCGGCAGCAGCATCTTCAACATTCTCGTGACCCTGGGCCTGTCGGCGCTGATCATCCCCCTGCGCGTCTCGCGGCAGCTGGTGCGCCTGGATATTCCGGTGATGATCCTCGCCGGGCTGCTGGTGTTTACCCTGGCGGCCAATGAAGAACTGACGCCGGTCGATGGCCTGCTGCTGCTGATTGCCCTGCTGGCCTACCTCGGCGTGCTGCATTACCAGACCCGCCATTCGCGCCGCCCGCGCACCCTGGATACCGTCGCCCGGGCGCCCTGGCTGAGCAGTGTGCTGCAGATGCTGGGCGGGCTGTTGATCCTGGTGCTGGCCGGGCACTTGCTGCTCGGCGCGGCGGTGGATGTGGCGGCGGACCTGGGCCTGTCGGAGCGCATCATCGGCCTTACGCTGATCGGCGTCGGCACGTCGCTGCCCTGCCTGGCCACCTCACTGATTGCCGCCCTGCGCGGCCAGCGGGAAATTGCCGTGGGCAACGTGATCGGCAGCAACCTGTTCAACCTGCTGGGCGTATTGGGGCTGACCGCGCTGCTCGCGCCTTCGCCGCTGTCGGTGTCGCCCAACGCCCTGGACTTCGACCTGCCGGTGATGCTCGGCGTGGTGGTGCTGTGCCTGCCGGTGTTTTATACCGGCTACCGCGTCACCCGCGCCGAAGGCCTGGTGCTGCTGGGCCTGTACCTGGCGTATGGGCTGCACGTGATGTCGTTCACCACCGGCATGCCCCTGGCCAACAAGCTTGAACAACTGATGCTGTATTACGTCCTGCCAGCGCTGGTGGCTTTCCTGTTGTTCAGCACGCTGCGAGCCTGGCGCCGCCAACACAAGAGGGAATCGCAATGACCGATCAGAAAAAGCCCGGGGTTGAAATGCGTCGCCAGGTGATGGGCGATGTGTTCGTCGATCGTGCCCTGGGCAACGCCACCGAATTCACCCAGCCGCTGCAGGACTTCGTCAACGAACATGCCTGGGGCAGCGTGTGGACCCGCGAAGGTTTGCCGCTGAAGACGCGCAGCCTGATTACCCTGGCCGCCCTCACCGCGCTCAAGTGCCCGCAGGAGCTCAAGGGCCACGTGCGCGGCGCGTTGAACAACGGCTGTACTGTGGAGGAAATTCGCGAAGCGCTGCTGCATTGCGCGGTGTATGCCGGCGTACCGGCGGCGATTGATGCGTTTCGGGCGGCGCAGGAAGTCATCGACACCTATCAGAAAGAAGGCTAGATCCAGCCCCCCGCCTGCAACACGAAAATCCCGATGTTCGTGGTCACTGCCGCCATCAGCGTGGTGATCACGATAATCGCCGCCGCCAGTTCATGATTGCCCTCGGCCGCCCTGGCCATCACGAAGCTCGCCGCAGCGGTCGGCGCACCGAAGTACAGGAACAGGATTCCCAACTCCGGCCCGCGAAAGCCCAACAGCCAAGCGCCCAGGGTCGCGACCACCGGCAGCCAGACCATCTTCATCAAGCTCGCGCTCAGCGCCATATTGCCGCTCTTGCGCAACGCCGCCAGGGACAAGGTGCCGCCAATGCAGATCAATGCCAGCGGCAAGGTGGTGTCCGCCAGGTACTGCATGGATTTTTCCAGCCAGCCCGGCAGGCCAATCTGAAAATACGCGAACGGCGCCGCCACGATGACGCTGATGATCAGCGGATTGGCCACCACACTTTTGCAGATGCTCCACGGGTCGGACTTGATCACCGGGCTGTACACCGCCAGCACAATGGTCGACAGCGTGTTGTAGAACAGGATCACCAGCGCCGCGAGGATCGCGCCGAGGGAAATGCCGTAGTCGCCATACATGCTGGCCGCCAGGGCCAGGCCGATCACCCCGTTGTTGCCGCGAAACGCGCCCTGGGTGTAGATGCCCCGGTCTTCACGCTTGCAGCGAAAAATCGCCCAGCCCCAGGCCAGGGCAAAGCTCAGCAGCGTGGCCACGGCAAAATAGATCAGCAACCCCGGCTTGAGCGCCGAGTGCAGGTCGGCGTGGAGGATGCCGAGGAACAGCAGCGCCGGCATGGTGACGTTGAACACCAGGGACGAAGCCGTGTGGATAAAGTTGTCGTTGATCCAGTTGATGCGCTTGAGCAGCACACCCAGGAACAGCATGGCGAATACCGGCGCAGTGATGGTGAGGGTGGTGAGGAAAATTGCCAGCATGCCGGGGAGAACCTTGGTGAGCGTCGTCAGGTGGCTAATGATAAGCCATACAGCCCAACGGCGCCTGATAGACCGCTATCGGGAGCAAGCCCCCTCCCACACTTGAAAGTATTCACAATTCAAACTGTGGGAGGGGCTTGCCCCCGATGGCAGGCGACGCGGTCTCAGGTAATCGGCGCCGGGTTGAACAAGGTGATGTCGTTATGCAGCTTGTGATGCTCCGCCCAGGTCTGCTTCTTACCGCTGGCCACGTCCAGGTAGAAGTGGAACAACTCCCAGCCCAACTCCTCGATGGTCGCGCGCCCGGTGGCAATGCGCCCGGCGTCGATATCGATGAGGTCCGGCCAGCGCTGCGCCAGCTCCGTACGTGTCGAGACCTTCACCACCGGCGCCATCGCCAGCCCGTAAGGGGTGCCACGCCCGGTGGTGAACACATGCAGGTTCATCCCCGCCGCCAGTTGCAGGGTACCGCAGACAAAGTCACTGGCCGGCGTGGCGCAAAAGATCAGGCCCTTGCTTTTGAAGCGCTCGCCAGGGCCCAGCACGCCGTTGATCGCACTGCTGCCGGACTTGACGATGGAGCCCAGGGACTTCTCGACAATGTTCGACAGCCCGCCCTTCTTGTTGCCTGGCGTGGTGTTGGCGCTGCGATCGGCCTCACCCTTGGCCAGGTAGCGGTCGTACCAGTCCATTTCCCTGACCAACTCTTCGGCAACTTCCTTCGTCTCTGCGCGCGAAGTCAGCAGGTAAATGGCATCCCGCACTTCGGTGACTTCGGAAAACATCACCGTTGCCCCGGCCCGCAGCAACAGATCCGAGGCATAGCCCAGCGCCGGGTTGGCGGTGATGCCGGAAAACGCATCACTGCCGCCGCACTGCATGCCCAGGATCAACTCGGACGCCGGCACGGTTTCCCGGCGACGCTGGTCGAGCTTCTTCAGGCGCACTTCGGCCAGGTCCATGATCTGTTCGATCATTTCGGTAAAGCCGTGGCTGGAATCCTGCAACCGATACAGCCACGGCTCGCTGAGGTCGACGGAGCTGTCGTTGTCATGCATCACCTGCCCGGCCTGCAATTTCTCGCAGCCCAGGCTGATCACCAGGGCTTCGCCGCCCAGGTTCGGGTTGCGCGCCAGGTTACGCACGGTACGGATCGGGATGTAGGCATCCGTCGCGGTGATCGCCACCCCGCAGCCGTAGCTGTGGGTCAGCGCCACCACGTCATCGACGTGGGGGTACTTGGGCAGCAATTCGTCCTTGATGCGCTTGACCGCATGATCCAGCACGCCCGTCACGCACTGCACCGTGGTGGTGATGCCGAGGATATTGCGCGTGCCCACGGTACCGTCGGCGTTGCGATAGCCCTCGAAGGTAAACCCCTCCAACGGTGCCTGGGTTTCAGGCACCTCGGTGGACAGCGGCAAGCTGTCCAGCGGTGGCGCGGTGGGCATGCGCAGTTGATCTTCCTGGACCCAACTGCCGCGCGGAATCGGCGCCAGGGCGTAACCGATGGTCTGTCCGTAGCGAATAATCTGACCGCCTTCAGGGATGTCTTCCAGGGTCACTTTGTGGCTCTGGGGGATGAAATCCACGGTCACCAGGCCGTCCGGGAACTCGGTCCCGGCCGGTACGCCCTGGTCGTTGACCACGATCACTACGTTGTCGCGCTCGTGCAGGCGGATGGAGCGCGGCGAGTCGGCATGTTCAATCAACTGCATCACGGGGCCTCTCAGGAATGCGCTTCGGTTAGGTTGGTCAACTCAGGCCCCTTGCTTGGCGGCTCTTTGAGTACTACACGCTTGATCGGGCCGACGATGACCAGATAGCTGAACACCGCCACCAGCGCGTTGGCGCCGACAAACACCAGGGCCCACTTGAACGAGCCGGTGGTGCTGATGATGTAGCCGATGACAATCGGCGTGGTGATCGACGCGAGGTTACCGAAGGTGTTGAACAAGCCGCCACTGAGACCGGCGATTTGTTTCGGCGAGGTGTCGGACACCACCGCCCAGCCCAATGCGCCAACACCCTTGCCGAAGAAAGCCAAGGCCATGAAGCCCACCACCATCCATTCAACGTCTACATAGTTGCACGCGATGATGCTGCTGGAGACCAGCAGGCCGGCAATGATCGGCGCCTTGCGGGCGAACGTCAGCGAATGGCCTTTGCGCAGCAGGTAGTCGGAAATCACCCCGCCCAGCACGCCACCGATAAACCCGCAGATCGCCGGCAACGAGGCGATGAAACCGGCCTTGAGGATGGTCATGCCGCGGTCCTGCACCAGGTAAACCGGGAACCAGGTCAGGAAGAAGTAGGTGATGCCGTTGATGCAGTACTGGCCCAAGTACACGCCAAGCATCATGCGGTTGGTCAGCAACTGACGGATGTAATCCCACTTCGGACCGTCGGTTTTCTTACCCTTGCCCTTGTCCTGGTCCATATCGACCATCGCGCCATTGGCGGCGATGTGATTGAGCTCGGCTTCGTTGATCATCGGGTGCTGGCGCGGGCTGTGGATAACTTTCAGCCAGATCAGCGAGAACACGATGCCGATCACGCCCATCACGATAAACACGTGCTGCCAGCCGAAGCGGTAGACGATCCAGCCCATCAACGGCGCGAACAACACCGTGGCGAAGTACTGCGCCGAGTTGAAGATCGCCGAGGCCGTACCGCGCTCGGCGGTCGGGAACCAGGCGGCAACAATCCGCGCGTTGCCCGGGAAGGACGGCGCCTCGGCCAGGCCCACCATGAAGCGCAGCATGAACAGCGCAACCACTGCGGTGGAGACACCGAACTCACCGACGTAGCCTTGCAGCACGGTGAACAGTGACCAGGTGAAGATGCTCAGGGCGTAGACTTTTTTCGAGCCGAATCGGTCCAGCAGCCAGCCACCGGGGATTTGCCCGGCCACGTAGGCCCAACCGAATGCGGAGAAGATATAACCGAGGGTGACCGCGTCGATGCCGAGGTCTTTTTGCAGGCTGGAGCCCGCGATTGCGATGGTGGCCCGGTCGGCGTAGTTGATCGTGGTCACCAGGAACAGCATGAGCAGGATCAAATAGCGGACATGGGTCGGCTTGGTCGCTTGCATGTAGAAGTACTCCCACTAATTATTTTTTTTGCGGGTAATGGTTTTCTGTTTTTGTCGTGGGGACCGGCAGGCCTCCGGCCCCCACTGGGTGTTGCGTATTACGAACCGATGTAGCTGGTTTTCACCACGGTGTAGAACTCCTGCGCATAGCGACCCTGCTCCCGCGAGCCATAGGACGAGCCTTTACGGCCACCGAATGGAACGTGGTAATCCACACCTGCGGTCGGCAGGTTGACCATCACCATCCCCGCCTGGGAGTGGCGCTTGAAGTGGTTGGCGTACTTCAACGACGTGGTGGCAATGCCCGCCGACAAACCGAACTCGGTGTCGTTGGCCATGGCCAGTGCCGCCTCGTAGTCCGCCACGCGCACGACGTTGGCGACCGGGCCGAAGATCTCTTCACGGCTGATACGCATGGCGGCTTCGCTGTCGGCAAACAGCGTCGGCGCCAGGTAGTAGCCTTCGGTGTCGCAGGTGACCAGGCCGCCACCGCTCACCAGCCGCGCACCTTCGCTTTGGCCGATGTCGATGTACTTCATGTCCTGGTCCAGTTGGGCCTGGGAAACCACCGGGCCGATGTCGGTGCCGCTTTTGAGCGCGTGGCCGACCTTGATCGACTTCATGCGCTCGGCCATGGCCGCGACGAACTGGTCGTGGATACCGGCGGTGACGATCAGGCGGCTGGACGCCGTGCAACGCTGGCCGGTGGAGTAGAACGCGCTCTGTACCGACAGCTCGACGGCCTGCTTGAGGTCGGCGTCGTCGAGAATGATCTGCGGGTTCTTGCCGCCCATTTCCAACTGCACTTTGGCTTGGCGCGATACGCAGCTGACAGCGATCTGGCGACCCACACCGACGGAACCGGTGAAGCTGATGCCGTCGACTTTCGGGCTGTTGACCAGCACATCGCCCACCACACGGCCGCTGCCCATTACCAGGTTGAACACACCGGCAGGGAAACCGGCGCGGGAGATGATCTCCGCCAGGGCCCAGGCGCAGCCCGGTACCAGTTCAGCCGGCTTGATCACCACGCAGTTGCCGTAGGCCAGGGCCGGGGCGATTTTCCAGGCGGGAATCGCGATCGGAAAGTTCCACGGGGTGATCAGGCCGACCACGCCAAGGGCTTCACGGGTGACTTCCACATTGACGCCCGGGCGTACCGACGGCACGTAGTCGCCGGACAACCGCAGGCACTCACCGGCGAAGAACTTGAAGATGTTACCGGCGCGGGTCACTTCGCCGATGGCTTCCGGCAGGGTCTTGCCTTCTTCACGGGCCAACAGGGTGCCGAGTTCTTCGCGACGGGCGAGGATTTCACTGCCGACTTTATCCAGGGCATCGTGGCGAGCCTGGATCCCGGAAGTGGACCAGGCCGGGAATGCGGCGCGGGCGGCGTCGATGGCGGCGTTGACCTGGGTGACGTCGGCCTTGGCGTATTCACCAATGACATCGGACAACTCCGACGGGTTGAGGTTGACGCAGTAGTCGGCGCCGGCAACCCATTCACCGTTGATGTAGTTCTCAAAACGCTTTACTTGGGACACGAATCTTCTCCTGACGCAAAAGGCCGCTGATTGCTCAGCGGCCTTGTGGATAATTTATTGCGGACCTTGCTTGTCGATCAGCGCGGCCAGGGCTTCGTATTCTTCCGGCAGCAGATCGGTCAGCGGCGTGCGCACAGGGCCTGCGTCATAGCCGACGATTTTTGCACCCGCCTTGACGATGCTCACGGCATAACCGGCCTTGCGGTTACGGATGTCCAGGTACGGCAGGAAGAAGTCGTCGATGATCTTGGCGACGGTGGCGTGATCGTCCTTGGCAATGGCGTGGTAGAAATCCATCGCGGTCTTCGGGATGAAGTTGAACACCGCCGAGGAGTACACCGGTACGCCCAGGGCCTTGTAGGCAGCGGCGTAGACCTCCGCGGTCGGCAGGCCGCCGAGGTAGCTGAAACGATCACCCAGACGGCGGCGGATCGACACCATCAACTCGATGTCACCCAGGCCATCCTTGTAGCCGATCAGGTTCGGGCAGCGCTCGGCCAGGCGTTCCAGCAGCGGAGCGGTCAGGCGGCACACGTTGCGGTTGTAGACCACCACACCGATCTTGACTGATTTGCACACCGCTTCAACGTGGGCGGCGACCCCGTCCTGGCTGGCTTCGGTGAGGTAATGCGGCAGCAGCAGCAGGCCTTTGGCGCCCAGGCGCTCGGCTTCTTGCGCGTACTCGATGGCCTGGCGGGTCGAACCACCGACACCGGCGAGGATCGGCACGCTGGTGGCGCAGGTATCCACGGCGGTCTTGATCACTTGGGAATATTCGCTGGCGGCGAGGGAGAAAAACTCACCAGTGCCGCCCGCTGCGAACAAAGCAGTGGCGCCGTAAGGGGCCAGCCATTCCAGGCGCTTGATGTAGCCCGCCTGGTGGAAGTCACCCTGGGCATTGAAATCGGTCACCGGGAAAGACAGCAGACCGTGGGAGAGGATGGACTTCAGTTCTTGTGGATTCATTATTCGAACACCCTGGGCGAAGACTTTCTATTGAAAGGTTGTTGGTTTTGTTGATGTCGTACGTCATCGTACAACTATAAATAATTTCGTCAACTGCAATTCATCGGCGTTGTGCACTTGAGGGCGTTGAAAGGCTTGGGCAGCGCTGTTCTTGACGTAGGAAATTATTCCTCTATGCTCTGCATTGCTGTATATACATACAGCATTCAAGGAAGATTCCTACGACATAGCAAGGAGCTAACATGTCAGGTCCTGAACTCGCAGCACCCGCAAAAAAACCGCCTACCCTGCGCTTCGAAGCCGGTGAACACACCGCCATCGGCGACGATACGCTGTTGCGCTTCAGCAAGGACGCCCCGGCAATCCCCGCGCGGCAAGTCGAACTGCACCTGCCCAACGGGCTGGCACTCACCTACGGCCAAGTGATCGCCCTGGGCGGTGATTTTTATGGCATCCCCGGCCAGCCCATCAACGAAGGCACCTCACCTGCCGATCGTATGCAGCGTTTCAGCGCCGCGTTCAACTCACTGGCCGTGCTGCCGGCCTCGCGGGACGAAGCGCCGAAGATCCTGGCGGTGATGCAAAAAGAGATCAACGCGGTCAACCAGGCGATCAAGGACGGCAAGCAAGCCCATGAAGCCTATGATGCTCTGGGTGATACGTTGTCCGAGGAATGGAACCGCATCACCGGTGGCGGCAGCGCGGTGTCGGCACTGATCCCACTGGGGCGTTACCTGAAACTGGCGGCGGACAACGCCGACCACTTCGGCGAATGGGCGCTGGCGGCCTACCTGGCGGGGCATGCAGCCGCCTTGCAACAGGCCGTGGTGGCCCACCAGACCGGTACCGATCAGGCATTGGAGCTGGCCTACGCCATGAACGGCTTTGCCGATCACTTCTTGACCGATCTATTTTCTGCCGGCCACCTGCGCGTGCCGCGCAAACAGCTGGCGGCGGTCGTCACTCCGGGCGAACTGGGCTCGCTGATCAGCCGCTTCATGCACGATGAAGACAGCAAGTTCGGGCTCAAGGTGCGCAATGCCGTGGGTGACGAGTGGCATGCCTATGGCGACAAACGCTATTTCGACAGTATCGACGCAGCCAATCGGGCACAGGTCAAACGCGCCGTTCAGGCATCCGCTGATGAGATCTTCGAAACCTTCATCGATGGCGTTGCGCCCTCCCCGGCCAACTTCAAGGCACCGCTGTACGCCCCGGATTTGAACGCGGCACAGAACCCGGCGAATAACTTCTCGCCATTGTTCAAGATGGAGGGCGACAAGGTGCTACGACGCAAGGACGTGAATGACCTCAACGACAAGCACTGGACCAATGATTGGTGGGGGTGGAGTACGTATTTGTTGCTTAAGGATTACAAGCCGAATACCCCGGCTTGAGCGGTACCGCCTGTCGATACTGTGAGCTCTAACAGTTATGTACCGTTCATCAAGGGCGGATAACACACCTCAGGGGCTTAGGCATTGGCTCCTGAGGCGAACACTGGACTCGTTAGCGTCCTACATCCAATCAATGCAAACGTCATAGAAAAACGCTGGACAGCACATGAGCCACCTGCTGACGATCAGCCTGCCCTTTCAGCCTCTTCATGGGCATGGCGCAGCCGCTCACGGCTATTGGTCAGGTGCAAGCGCATCGCCGCCCGCGCCGCATCCGAATCCTGGCGGGCAATCGCCTCATAAATCTCTTCGTGTTCGCGGCTCAGGCGCCCCATGTAGTGCTGGTGGTCATCATGAGCCAGGCGTGCCGAGTTCAGGCGCGTACGCGGGATGATGCTGGTGCCCAGGTGGGTCATGATGTCGGTGAAGTAGCGGTTGCCGGTGGACAACGCAATTTCCAGGTGGAACGCGAAGTCCGAGGCCACCGCATCACCGGCGTGCGCCGCGCTTTCATTCAGGGCATCGAGGGCCGCGCGCATGGCGGCCAGCTGTTCATCGCTACGGCGCAGTGCGGCCAGCCCGGCGGATTCCACTTCCAGGCTGATACGCAGTTCGAGAATCGCCAGCACGTCACGCAAAGTGACTACCGTAGCCGGATCGATGCGAAAGCCGCTCGGGCTCGGCGTGTCGAGCACAAAGGTGCCGATACCATGACGGGTTTCCACCTGCCCCGCCGCCTGCAAGCGGGAGATGGCCTCGCGGACCACGGTGCGGCTGACGCCATGGGCGTCCATGATCGCCGATTCGGTGGGCAGCTTGTCGCCACGTTTGAGTTGACCATCACGGATCTGCTCGGACAGCACCGTGACCAATTCCTGGGCAAGGCTGCGGCGCTTGCGGGGAAGACGAGGGGCGGTGCTGGCGTTTTCCATGTGGAATCATCTATCTCGGCGGACTAAAACAGCATCATAGCCCATGGCGGTTGTACGATCACCGTTTGTACCGCACTTTCATGTACAAGCGGGCAGCTTTCAGCTCCGGCTGTATAGGGCTCCCGTGAAAAGGGGGTTCAAATTCGAACATAACGCGTGGCTACTTCACGCCTGGGTCTTAGTGCCAAACGTTCTCGCGCACCTGGCAATTATGACAGCAGACGGTTTTCCATCCCCGTAGCAGAGTAAAGCCTGTTCCAGCAAACAGGTGCCGGGTGATGAAACGCACAGGCTGGTATTGCACAACGATTGTCTGGCTGCTGGCATGCGCCGTCCACGCTGCACCGCCGAGCGTGCGCAATGGCGGTGGAGAAGACATCCTGCTGCAGGGTTTCCACTGGAACTCCAGCCGCAATGCCCCGCAGAAATGGTATGAGGTGCTGGCACAAATGGCCCCCACTATCGGCCAGGACGGCTTCACCAAAGTCTGGCTGCCGCCCGCCTGGAGCGATCAATCCAGTTGGAGCGACGCGACGTCGGGAACGTCGGGCGGCGGTGAAGGCTACTTCTGGAGCGACTTCGACAAGAACAGCCAGTACGGCAGCGACAGCCAGCTCAAACAGGCGGTCGCCGCCCTGGCAGGTGCCGGCGTGCAAGCGATATACGACGTGGTGCCCAACCATATGAACGACAAGCTGCCAAGTAAACAGATACGCTTTCCCAGGGGGCTCAAGCTGTGGCGCGATGACTGCACCGCCCCCGTCGCCTGTGATGAGGGCGATGCGTTCATGAGCGGTTCGGCCGACCTCAACACAAACAACTCGGAAGTCTCGCAGCGCTTCATGCAGGAATTCAGGAACCTGCGGGACAACTACAGCGCCAAAGGCTTGCGCTTCGATTTTGTGCGCGGCTACGCGCCGGAGCGGGTCGATGTGTGGATGAAAAACGTTGGTGACCAAGCGTTCTGCGTCGGCGAGTTGTGGAAAGGCCCCGGCGAGTATCCGGCGAACGACTGGCGCAGCCAGGCCAGTTGGCAGGATGCGTTGAAGGACTGGTCGGATCGGTCCCACTGCAGCGTGTTCGATTTCGCCCTCAAGGAGCGCATGCAAAATGGCAGCTTGGCCGAGTGGCGTCATGGCTTGAATGGCAATCCCGAACCGGCATGGCGGCAGGTCGCGGTGACCTTTGTCGACAACCACGACACCGGTTATTCGCCAGGGCAATACGGCGGGCAGCATCATTGGCCCCTTGCCGACCCGCAACGCAATATCGCCTATGCCTATATCCTGCTGAGCCCGGGTACGCCGACTGTGTATTGGCCCGACATGTACGACTGGGGCCGGGGCGACCTGATCCGCGAGCTGATCAGCCTGCGCAAGGACGCCGGCATCAGGGCCGATTCACCCATCAGTTTCCAGACCCACTATTCCGGATTGGTGGCCGCCATCCAAGGCAGCCGCAAGCGCCTGCTGATCGCCTTGGACTCCGACCTTTCCAAGGTGCCTGACGGCTTCAGCCCTGCACTGTTTGCGGACGGGCAGCGCATCCGCTCGTGGCAGGCCGTCCCGGCACCTTCCGACACCACGACCACCCTGCACTGCGACAACGCCAGGCCGGAGCTCGGCCAGGCAGTCTACGCAGTGGGGTCGCCTATCGAACTCGGCGCCTGGGACCCGGCCCACGCTATCGCACTGCAATCCGGCGCATCCAATCGCTGGAGCGGCACTGTCGTGTGGCCCACACAGCAACACATCAAATGGAAATGCCTGATCCGCAGCCTGAGCAATGTCAACGAGGTCTACTGGCAAGGCGGCGTCGACAATCAGTTCACCACGGGGGCCGCCAGCGAAACAGCGGGGAGTTTTTGACAAAAAAATGCCCCGGCAGAGCCGAGGCATTTTTTAACGCAGGCCCGAAGACTTACGCACTTTACTTCACCACTTTCAGGCTCGGCCGACCGCTTGGACGCGGTGGCTCGGTATCCGGTGGCGGCACATCATCGCCATCTTCCTCTTCAATCACTTCGTCGTCCTCGAAAGGCGACTCCAGATCGAACACCATGCCTTGGCCGTTCTCCCGGGCATAGATGCCGAGGATAGCGCCAATCGGCACGAACAGCGTATGCGGCACACCACCGAAGCGCCCTTCGAAGCTGACCGCTTCATTGTCCATATGCAGGTGGCGCACGGCGCTGGGTGATACGTTCAACACAATCTGCCCGTCACTGGCAAAACCCTGCGGTACCTGAACCGCAGGAAATTCGGAATTGACCAGCATGTGCGGGGTGCAATCGTTATCCACAATCCACTCATAGAGCGCGCGGACCAGGTAAGGTCGACTGGAGTTCATCAACGGCTCCTTAAGCCTTAGCGCATATCGCGTTCGACACCAGACAGACTTGCCTGGAAAGCCTCACGCGCAAACTGGCGCTCCATGTAATCAAGCAACGGCTTGGCAGGCCGTGGCAGTTCAATGCCCAGAATCGGCAAGCGCCAGAGTATGGGTAATAGGCAGCAATCCACCAAGCTTTGTTCCTCGCTGAGGAAAAAAGGTTTATCGGCGAACAACGGCGAAACACCGGTCAGGCTCTCGCGCAATTCCTTGCGCGCCTGCACCCGAGCGGCTTCTTTGCTGCGGGTATCCAGGATCAAATCCACCAGCCCGCACCAATCTCGCTGGATCCGATGGATCAGCAGGCGGCTGTTGGCACGGGCCACCGGATACACCGGCAGCAAAGGCGGATGCGGGTAACGCTCATCCAGATATTCCATCACCACGGTTGACTCCCACAACGCCAGGTCACGATCGACCAGGGTGGGCAAGCTGCCGTAAGGGTTCACTTCGATCAGTTTCGGCGGATGACGACCCACCTCCACACTGATGATCTCGGCGCTGACACCCTTCTCTGCGAGTACGATGCGTACTCGGTGGGAATAGTGGTCGGCGGGGTCGGAGTAACAGGCCAACCGATTGGTCACGCCCATGGCGGTCCTCCTCGCTTGTTGAAATTATGGAAAGCTCAAAAACGAGCGCGCCCAGAAAGCATCTCTGCAGCCTCTGGAAAGTCCAGGTCGCTACGGGTTAGAGATGCCGCTGGGCGCGCAAGATTAACAGCAATTGCTTACGGTTGGATCAATGCACATCCTTCCAGTATTCGCGTTTAAGCAGATAAGCGAATACGAAGAAGAAAGCCAGGTACAGCAAGACATACGTCCCGATGCGCTGGTGTTGCAGTTTGACTGGGTTGGCCGAATAGGCCAGGAAGGTCACCAGATTCTTGACCTTCTCGTCAAACTGCTCGTCAGTCAACGAACCAGGGGTTTCTATCTTCAGTTGATCGCACGCTTCATGGGTCAAAGGCGTACCGGTCAACGGATCATATTGCTTCTTGCCGTCTTCGACGACCTGAACCTGCTTGCATCCTACCACTTGCTTGCCTTGCAGGCCGACCAGAACGTTAGGCATGCCGACGTTCGGGAACACACGGTTGTTCACGCCATAAGGGCGCGCCGGGTCCTCGTAGAAGGATTTCAGGTAGCCGTAGAGCCAGTCGGTGCCGCGTACACGTGCCACCAGAGTCAGGTCAGGCGGTGCTGCACCGAACCAGGTCTTGGCGTCGGCAGGCTTCATGCCGATATTCATGTGGTCGCCGATCTTGGCGCCGGTGAACACCAGCTTCTCCAGCATCATTTCATGGGGGATACCGAGGTCATCGGCCACCCGCTCGTAACGCTGGAACTTGGCGCTGTGGCAGCCCATGCAGTAGTTGGCGAACGTACGCGCGCCGTCTTGCATAGCCGCCTTGTCAGACACGTCGATATCGACTTTTTCCAGTTCCGGGCCGCCGTGCTCGGCAGCGAAGGACAGTAGCGGCAGCGCCGCAAGCATCAATGCAACGAATAATTTTTTCATCAGCCAGTCACCCTTTCCGGAACCGGTTTGGTCTTCTCGAGCCGGGTGTAGAACGGCATCAGAATGAAGTAGGCGAAGTACAGGAAGGTGCAGACCTGCGACAGCAGCGTACGCTCCGGGGTCGGCGCCAATACGCCCAACACGCCCAGAATCACGAATGCAATGCAGAACACCCACAGCCAGATTTTGCTCAGCCAGCCTTTGTAGCGCATGGACTTGACTGGGCTTCGGTCGAGCCACGGCAACACGAAAAGCACCGCAATGGCCGCGCCCATGGCGATGACGCCCATGAGTTTGTCGGGGATCGCCCGCAAGATCGCGTAGAACGGCGTGAAGTACCAGACCGGGGCAATGTGCTCAGGTGTCTTGAAGGCGTTCGCCTGTTCGAAGTTAGGCTTCTCGAGGAAATAACCACCCATCTCCGGGAAAAAGAACACGATCGAGCAGAACACGAAGAGGAACACGACCACGCCGACAATGTCTTTCACGGTGTAGTACGGGTGGAACGGGATGCCATCCAGCGGGATGCCGTTCTCGTCCTTGTGCTTCTTGATGTCCACGCCATCCGGGTTGTTGGAACCCACTTCGTGCAGCGCCAGGATGTGCAGCACCACAAGGCCCAGGATCACGATGGGCAGCGCCACGACATGCAGGGCGAAGAAGCGGTTCAGGGTGATACCGGAGATCAGGTAGTCACCGCGGATCCACTGGGTCAGGTCGTTGCCGATGACCGGGATCGCACCGAACAGCGAGATGATCACCTGGGCGCCCCAGTACGACATCTGGCCCCATGGCAGCAGGTAGCCCATGAAGGCTTCTGCCATCAGCGCCAGGTAGATCAGCATGCCGAACACCCACACCAGCTCGCGGGGCTTCTGGTACGAACCGTAGAGCAAACCACGGAACATGTGCAGGTAGACCACGATAAAGAACGCTGAAGCGCCGGTGGAGTGCAGCAGACGCAGGATCGAGCCGTACTCGACGTCACGCATGATGTATTCGACGGAAGCAAACGCCTCCTCCGCCGACGGGGTGTAGCTCATCGTCAGCCAGACACCGGTGACGATCTGGTTGACCAGCACCAGCAGTGCCAGGGAGCCAAAGAAGTAGAAGAAGTTGAAGTTCTTCGGGGCGTAATACTTGCTGAGATGGTCTTCCCACATTTTAGTAGCGGGGAAGCGTGCATCGACCCAATCCATGAACTTGCTCATCACGCGTTCTCCTTATCGAGGCCAATGACAATGAGGTCGTCAGTTTCGTAGGTATGCGGAGGCACGGGCAGGTTCAAGGGAGCGGGCTGGGACTTGTAGACGCGACCCGCCAGATCGTAGTGGGAGCCGTGGCAGGGGCAGAAATAACCACCGACCCAGTCTTTCCCCAGATCGACTGGGGCAACTTCCGGGCGGAAAGTGGGTGAGCATCCCAAGTGGGTACACAGGCCGACCAGCAGCAGAATCTCTGGCTTGATCGAACGTGCTTCGTTTTTGGCGTAGGCGGGTTGGTCGGATTTCTCAGATTTGGGGTCAGACAACTGGCCTTCGATCTTTTTCAGATTTCCCAGGATTTCCTCCGTACGACGAACAATGAATACCGGCTGGCCGCGCCACTCAGCAATCATCTGCTGGCCTGGTTCGATCTTGCTGATATTCACCTTCACCGGTGCACCTGCGGCTTTCGCCTTGGCACTGGGAAACCATGACCCCACGAACGGGACCGCAGCCCCCACCGCTCCTGCAGCACCCACCACGGATGTGGCTGCTACCAAGAAGCGACGCCGGCCTGCATTCACGCCGTCATTGCTCATTCAGTCCTCTCCCATCAGCTTTTTGGCCTGTTAAATCAGGCGTCTACTAAGTATTAAATCTGAACTTATAAAAATTTTGCCGAATGGTAATGAAAAGCCCCACGTCTGACAAGGGAATTGCCCGGGGCTCCGCCTCCAGGCCTTGTAGTATAGGGGGTCTACGGATGTGGCAAGTTGTCACGGTGAAAAATGTGCATAAATCGCAGGCAATAAAAAACGCCCAGCTCCGTAAGGAGGCTGGGCGTTTTTGTGGAACGTAAAGCGAATTAACGCTTCGAGTACTGCGGACGCTTACGCGCTTTACGCAGACCGACTTTCTTACGTTCAACTTCACGGGCATCACGAGTCACGAAGCCAGCTTTGCGCAGAGCGCCACGCAGGGTTTCGTCGTACTGCATCAGAGCGCGAGTGATACCGTGGCGGATTGCGCCAGCTTGACCACTTACACCGCCACCGATAACGGTGACGTAGATGTCGAACTTTTCAACAGTCTCGGTCAATTCCAGCGGCTGACGAACTACCATGCGGGCAGTTTCGCGACCGAAGAAGTTATCCAGAGTGCGGTTGTTGATCGAGATGTTACCAGTGCCCGGACGCAGGAAAACGCGTGCGGTTGCGGTTTTGCGACGGCCAGTGCCGTAATTTTGAGTCGCCGACATAATGAACTATTCCGTTAAAACTTCAGTTCTTGGGGCTGCTGAGCAGCATGAGGGTGTACAGCGCCCGCATAGACTTTCAGCTTGCGAAACATATCGCGACCCAGTGGGCCCTTCGGCAGCATGCCTTTGACCGCGATTTCGATCGGGGCTTCAGGCTTCTTGGAGATCAGGCCTTCAAAGTTGGAAGACTTGATACCGCCTGGGAAACCGGAGTGACGGTAGTACATTTTGTCTTGCGCTTTGTTGCCGGTAACACGTACCTGCTCAGCGTTGATGATCACGATGTAGTCACCGGTGTCAACGTGAGGGGTGTACTCAGGCTTGTGCTTGCCACGCAGACGGCTGGCGACTTCAGTGGCCAGACGACCCAGGGTCTGACCAGCGGCGTCGACGACAAACCAGTCGCGCTGAACTGTTTCCGGTTTTGCAGTAAAAGTTGTCATTCTTTAATAGCCTCAGGGGCCGCCCTGTAAATTAGACGGCGGATCTTACTGAATAGTGCTTACTTTGACAAGTCAAAGGCAGCCGGATACAGACGCTATCGGGGGCTCGGGTCGGCGCGTCCGTTCAACGGCAAGATTCTTCGGCAGGCGGCGCATCACTTCCACTGCAGAAAGAGGTGGGCAATTATGCAGATTGCGAAAAAAAATTCAACCTGCTTTTATGATTGTTTTCCCTGAAGGAGTACCCGATGGATTATCGACAGCTGGGCCGAACGGATCTGAACGTGAGCGCGATAGCCCTGGGCACCATGACCTGGGGCGAGCAGAACAGCGAGGCAGAGGCCTTCGCGCAGATCGAACGGGCCAAGGCGGCGGGGATCAACTTCCTCGACACCGCAGAAATGTACCCGGTGCCGCCCAAGGCCGACACCTATGCCACCACCGAGCGTTACATCGGTAATTACTTCAAAAGCCGCGGCGACCGTGGCGACTGGATCCTCGCCAGCAAGATCGCCGGCCCCGGCAACACCATCGACTACATCCGCGACGGCCACCTGCGCCACAACCGCAAGCACATCGTCGAGGCACTGGACGCCAGCCTCAAGCGCCTGCAAACCGACTGGATCGACCTCTACCAGTTGCACTGGCCGGAGCGCAGCACCAACTTCTTCGGCCAACTGAGCTACAAGCACAAGGACGAAGACGACCTGACCCCGCTGGAGGAAACCCTCGAAGCCCTGGACGAGCAGGTCAAGGCCGGCAAGATCCGCCATATCGGCCTGTCCAATGAAACCCCGTGGGGCACCATGAAATTCCTGGCCCTGGCCGAAGCCCGTGGCTGGCCCCGCGCGGTATCGATCCAGAACCCCTACAACCTGCTCAACCGCAGCTTTGAAGTGGGCCTGGCCGAAGTGGCCATCCGTGAGCAATGCGGCCTGCTGGCTTACTCGCCCCTGGCGTTCGGCATGCTCAGCGGCAAGTACGAAGGTGGCGCACGCCCGGCCAAGGCGCGCCTGACCGAGTACAGCCGTTTCAGCCGCTACTTCAACCCGCAGTCGGAGGCGGCGTGCAGCCGTTACGTGGCACTGGCGCGGGAGCATGGCCTGGATCCGGCGCAGATGGCGTTGGCGTTTGTGACCCAACAACCGTTCGTGACCAGCAACATTATTGGCGCCACGAACCTGGAGCAACTGGACAGCAACATCGCCAGTGCTGATCTGAAACTGTCGAAAGAGGTGCTGGAAGGGATTGAGGCGATTCAGAAGGATCATCCGAATCCGGCGCCTTGATTGATCTGTAGACCGCTATCGGGGGCTTGCCCCCGATGACGCACTCAAGACCAGCAAAAATCAAAGCGCCCGCGCAATGATCTCCTTCATGATCTCGTTGGTCCCCGCATAAATCCGCTGCACCCGCGCATCCGCCCACGCCCGCGCAATCGGGTATTCCCACATGAAGCCGTAGCCGCCGTGCAACTGCACGCACTCATCCAGCACCTTGCATTGCAGGTCCGTGGCCCAGTACTTGGCCATCGCGGCAGTGGGCACATCCAGCTTGCCTTCCAGGTGCAGCGCCATGCATTTGTCGACGAATACGCGGCCGATCTGAATCTCCGTGGCCATCTCCGCCAGCTTGAAACGGGTGTTCTGGAAGTCGGCAATCGCCTTGCCGAACGCCTTGCGCTCACGGGTGTATTCCAGGGTCCACTGCAACGCCGCCTCGGCAGACGACAGCGCGCCAATCGCGACAGTCAGACGCTCCTGGGGCAATTCCTGCATCAGGTAGGCGAAGCCCATGCCGGCCTGGCCCAGCAGGTTTTCCTTGGGCACCCGCACGTCCTGGAAGAACAGCTCCGAGGTGTCCTGGGCCTTCATGCCGACCTTCTCCAGGCGCTTGCCCTTGGCGAAGCCGGGCGTATCAGCCTCCACCAGAAACAGGCTGGTGCCCTTGGCACCGGCCTTGGGATCGGTCTTGGCGACCACGATCACCAGCTCAGCCAGGAACCCGTTGGTGATAAAGGTCTTGGAGCCATTGATCACGTACTCATCACCGTCCAGCACGGCGGTGGTCTTGACCCCTTGCAAGTCGGACCCGGCACCCGGCTCGGTCATGGCGATGGCCGTGACTGTCTCGCCAGAGATCAACTTGGGCAGGTACTTGTGCTTCAGCGCTTCACTGCCGTAATGCAGGATGTAGGGCGCGACAATGTCCGAATGCAGGGAAAAGCCGATGCCAGTCAGGCCCAGGCGACTGATCTCTTCGATCACTACCGCGCTGTAGAGAAAGTCCGCGCCCAGGCCGCCGTACTCCTCCGGCAGATGGGAACACAACATCCCCGCCTCCCCCGCCTTGTTCCACAGGTTACGGTCGATGTAGCCCTGCTTCTCCCATTGCCCGTGAAACGGTGCAGCGTCTTTTTCAAGAAAGGTGCGCACGCTCTGGCGGAAGAGTTCGTGCTCCGGGCTGAACAAGGTTCTCGGAATCATGGGTCACCTGCGTGGATTGTCGGACAAGGAGGAACCCACAGAGCCTATGCCCCGATGGCGTCACAGGACACTGGACACATGCGACAAAAAATAAGACGATCCAGCCGTCTGGTGACCACTTTCCCCTATAAGAATAAATGAAATTATGTCTAACCAAATCTCCACGCCGTTGCGGCGCGTCAGCATTTTGGCCATTGATCGGGTATTCGCTTCAACCCTGATGCAAGCCAAGGATTTCTTCCATCTCGCCAGCCTGCGTTATGGCAAACAACAAGGCCTGGGCCTGACCCCAGCGTTCGAAACACGCCTGGTGAGCCCCGACGGAAAATCGGTGCGCAGTTTCAGTGACGTGATCATGCCGGTGGACGGCGGCCTGGAAGACGCCGACATCATCGTGCTACCGGCCTTCTGGGATGACTTCGATGCCCTGTGCGCGCGCTACCCGCAAGTGCTGCCGTGGCTGCGCGAACAGCATGCACGGGGCGCGGTACTCTGCGGCGAAGCCACCGGGGTGTTCTGGCTGGCCGAAGCCGGCCTGCTCGATGGCAAGGAGGCGACAACCTACTGGCGTTTCTTCAACGCGTTCGGCGAACGCTTCCCCAAGGTCCAGCTCAACCAGGACAAGCACCTCACCGACGCCGACAACCTGTATTGCGCCGGCGGCACCACCTCGGCGTGCGACCTGTATATCTACCTGATCGAACGCTTCTGCGGCGCCAACATCGCCCAGGCCGTGGCCCGCGACATCCTCTACGAAGTGCAGCGCAGCTACTCGCCGGGACGTATCGGTTTTGGCGGGCAGAAGCTGCATCAGGACGTGATCATCCTGCAGATCCAGCATTGGCTCGAGGAGCACTTCGCCGACAAATTCCGCTTCGAAGACGTCGCCCGGGAACACGGCATGAGCATCCGCAACTTCATGCGCCGCTTCCAGACCGCCACCGGCGACAAGCCGCTGCACTACCTGCAACGGCTGCGTATCGAGACGGCCAAGGGCCTGCTCTCGGGCAGCCGCAAGAGCATCAAGACCATCAGTTATGAGGTGGGTTACGACGATGCGAGTTTCTTTGCGCGGTTGTTTCGCCAACACACCGAGTTATCGCCGAACCAATACCGCCAGCAATTCCAACAGGCTGCGTAAGCAAATGTGGGAGGGGGCTTGCTCCCGATAGCGGTGGATCAGTCAGTGCATCTGTTGCTGAAAGACCGCTATCGGGGGCAAGCCCCCTCCCACATTTGACCTACATCGGTCTCAGGGTTTGTGCCCGCGCGACAGGAACTCGTGGGACTGCATTTCGAGCAAGCGGCTCAATGTCCGTTGGAATTCGAAGTTCAAGCGCCCGCCGGTATACAAGTCCTTGAGTTCGACTTCCGCCGAGATGATCAACTTGACATTACGGTCGTAGAACTCGTCGACCATGTTGATAAACCGTCGGGCGATGTCGTCGGTGGTGACGCTCATCTGCTCCACGCCGCTGAGGATCACTGCGTGGAAGATCTTGCCCAGTTCGATGTAGTCGTTCTGGCTGCGTGGGCCGTCGCACAGTTGGCGGAATTCGAACCAGGCCACGTCATCGCAGGTACGCAGGGCGATGATTTCGCGGTTCTCGATCATCAGCTTGTCGTTTTCCACCGCCTGGGTGCATTCCGGCGTGAGGGCGCGGAAGCTTTTGCGCAGGCTTTCGTGCGCCGCTTCGTTCAGCGGAAAATGGAACAACTCCGCCTGTTCGAGGTGACGCAGACGGTAGTCGACGCCGCTGTCGACGTTGACGATCTCGGTGTTCTGCTTGATCAGCGCAATGGCCGGCAGGAAGCGCGCGCGTTGCAGGCCGTCCTTGTACAAGCCGTCGGGCACGATGTTCGAGGTGGCGACCAGGGTCACGCCGTTCTTGAACAACTCTTCCATCAGGGTGCCGAGGATCATGGCATCGGTGATATCGGAGACGAAGAATTCATCGAAGCAGATGACCCGCGCTTCATCGGAGAAACGCTTGGCGATGATGGTCAGCGGGTTTTTCTCACCCGGCAGGGTCTTCATCTCTTCGTGCACGCGCTTCATGAAGCGGTGGAAGTGTGTCCGTACCTTTTCCTTGAACGGCAGCGCTTCAAAGAATGTATCGACCAGGTAGGTCTTGCCCCGGCCCACGCCACCCCAGAAATACAGGCCCTTGACCGGCACTTGGTCTTTCTTGCCGAACAGCTTGCTGAGCATCCCCGGCTTGCTTTGCGAGGCCGCAACCAGGTCGTCGTACAGGCGCTGCAAATGACGCACCGCCGTTTCCTGGGCCGCGTCATGGAAGAATTCAGGGCGTTTCAGATCAGCTTGGTATCGTTCTAGGGGCGTCATAATTTCGTTAGCAAGGCAACAAAAACGGGCCGTCACTGTAACGACGGCCCTGGATAATGGCAATCAACCCTTGGTCGGGTTAATCCTCGATTGGGGTCAACGCAATGCGCAGGGCTGCAATGGCGGCATCACGGGATGCGGCATCGGCGAACTCGGCGCTGTCGGCGACTGCGGTACCGTCCAGCCATACGCTGAAGCTCAGGGCTTCGCTGCGTACGTCCAGCGCAGCGCCACTTTGCAGTTGCTTGGTGACTGCGCCGGCCGCCTTGCCATCGGCAAAGTTGCGCGACAGCAGCAATTGCTCGCCATCGGCGGCCAACAGGCGGAAGCGGAAGCTGCCGTCGTCTTCACGGAAGCTCACGAAACGCGCGGCTTTCGCGGCTTTCTTCTTGGTCGCGACCGGCGCCGCAGCCTGGTTGACGAACGAACGCAGGCCCACCGCTTCACGCAACTCGGCCAGGAATGGCGCGGCGACTGCACGGGCTTTCTTGGCGCCGACCAGCAACAGGTCTTCCATGTCCGACGGGCGCGACATCAACTGGTGGTAACGCTCGCGCGCTTCGCCCAGTTGGCTGTCCAGCAGTTGGAACAGACGACTCTTCGCCTCGCCCCAGCCCAGGCCTTGCAGCAGCTCGCCGCGGAACGCTTCTTCCTGGGCCTTGCTGGCAAACGCCTGGTAGAGGGTGAACAGGTGCGAGTTGTCCGGGTCCTTGGCTTCGCCGGGCGCGCGGGAGTCGGTAACGATCCGCGAGATGGCGTCTTTCATGTCCTTGGCGCTGGTGAACAACGGGATGGTGTTGTCGTAGCTCTTGGACATCTTGCGACCATCCAGGCCCGGCAAGGTGGCAACGCTTTCCTCGATCAACGCCTCGGGCATGGTGAAGAACTCTTTCCCGTTGCCGAACAGGTGGTTGAAGCGCTGGCCGATGTCGCGGGCCATTTCCACGTGCTGGATCTGGTCGCGGCCAACCGGCACCTTGTGCGCGTTGAACATCAGGATGTCCGCCGCCATCAGCACCGGGTAGCTGTACAGGCCCATGGTGATGCCCGCATCCGGGTCTTCGCCGGTCTCCACGTTCTTGTCCACCGAGGCCTTGTACGCATGGGCGCGGTTGAGCAGGCCCTTGGCGGCGACGCAGGTCAGCAGCCAAGTCAGCTCGGGGATTTCCGGGATGTCGGACTGACGATAGAAGGTCACCCGGTTCACATCCAGGCCACCGGCCAGCCAGGTCGCCGCGATTTCCATACGCGAACGCTGGATGCGCTGCGGGTCATCGCATTTGATCAGGGCGTGGTAGTCGGCCAGGAAGTAGAAGGAGTCGGCATTGGCATCCTGGCTGGCCAGGATCGCCGGGCGGATCGCACCGGCGTAGTTGCCCAGGTGCGGCGTGCCGGTGGTGGTGATGCCGGTGAGGATACGGGTACGAGTCGTCATGGGTAATCGCTTATCAGACTGCTATCAATTCGAGAGACGCGGCAGCACCAGATCCTTGAGATCGGTCAGCTTGCCGTGAAAAAAGTGTCCGCATTCTGCCACTTTCAGCAGCTCATGGGGGCGTTTCAAGGCGGCGGACCAGTCGTAGACGGTTTGCGGGTCGACCACTTCGTCGGTTTCCGGCTGGATAAGGGTCAACGGGCAGCTGTGGGGCAGCACATCGGTATCGCGCAGGCGCATCACCGCCGCGGCGACCATGAACAGGTGCGCGAGCTTTTCGCCTTTGGCTTCCAGGCGGCCGCCGAGGCTGGCCGCCACGTAGCCGCCAAAGGAAAAACCGAGCAGGGTGATCGGCAGGTCGGGGTGCTTTTCACGCAGCCAGGTGGCAGCCGCTTCGGCATCGTCCACTTCACCGGTGCTCATGTCGTGGGTGCCGGCACTCGCACCGACGCCACGGTAATTGAAACGCAAAGTAATCAACCCGGCATCGCGAGCCGTGCGTTGCAGGGTCGAAACGACTTTATTGAGCATGGTCCCGCCCTGCACCGGATTAGGGTGGCAGATCAGCGCCAGGCCACGTGGCTCGGGGTGATCCAGGTACAGGGCTTCCAATTGGCCTACCGGGCCATCGATCAAAACGGGGGTTTCACGCATGAGCAAGGAATGAACTCCGTGACCTCTCAAAGGGTCGACTCGTCTAGCTAAAAGTCTGTGCATGGCATCATTGCGAGCTTAATCGCGGTATACAGCGCAGGTTTGAGCCGTTAACGTAAAGCAAAGCCGTTTATAGAGGAAGGACTCGTGGAACACTCGCTCTTAGTTTGGTTGTTGCCGACTCTCGCCTTGGTTGCCGGTGTCGCCATTGGATTCCTGGTTGCCCGCCTGCTGCCGAATGCCGCGCCTAACCGCACGCAGCGTCAGTTGGATGACATTCAGGAACGTTTTGACAGTTATCAGAACGAGGTTGTTACCCACTTCAACAGCACCGCGACCCTGGTCAAGAAACTCACCCAGAGCTACCAGGAAGTACAGGATCACCTCGCCGATGGGGCAAACCGCCTGGCCCTCGACGACATCACCCGCCAGCGTCTGCTGGCCGCGCTGCATTCCGATGCACCGCAAACTCCACGGGAACGCCTGACTCCGCCCCGGGAGAACCAGGAGCCGCCACGGGACTACGCGCCAAAAACGCCGAACGCCCCAGGCATGCTGGATGAGCATTACGGCTTGAAGAAGTAAGTTATTTTCAAGCAATAGAAAAGCCCGGTTGATCGCTGATCAACCGGGCTTTTTGTTGGGCACCATTCTCCAGAACAAGGGGCCTCAGGCCACAGGTTGCTCTTGAAGCCACCCACCCTCGATCCGCACATGCCGCCCATGGAAGCGCTTGAGGCTGCTGCGATGACCGACGCTGACAATGCTCAACCCCGGCAATTCATCAATCAACGCCTGATACAACGTCGCCTCATCCTCTTCATCCATGGCCGACGTCGCTTCGTCCATGTACAGCCATTGCGGCGCGAACAACAAGGCACGGGCAAAGGCCAGGCGCTGTTGCTCGCCGGGCGAGAGCATGCGTTGCCAATGGTTGGCTTCGTCCAGGCGCTCCACCAGGTGCGGCAGGCGACAGGTTTCCAGGACCTGTGCATAACGTTCCGCCGAATAGACGCTGTCGTCCTGTGGGTAACTCAACACCGCCTTGAGCGTGCCGATCGGCAGGTAAGGCTTCTGCGGCAGGAACAGGTAACGCCTGGCCGGCAGGCGAATGCTGCCGTGACCAGCCGGCCAGAGATGCCCCATGGCGCGCAGCAAGGTACTTTTGCCGCTGCCGGAACGGCCGCTGAGCATGACGCGCTGGCCCGGTTCAACGATCATGTTGGCGTCGGTCAGCAGGTGGCGACCATCCACCAGGTTCAAGCCCAGCCCTTGCACCACAAGACGCTCGCCTTCAGCGCTGACGTCGATGGCAGCTGGGCGCTGCTCGTTCTCACGCATGGCCTGCTGAAAACTCAGTAGACGGTCGCTGGTCGCGCGCCAGCCGGCCAGGTCGGCGTACGCGCTGATAAACCAGCTGAAGTTGCCCTGCACGTTGCCGAACGCCGAGTTGATTTGCATCAGCTCGCCCAGTTCGATCTTGCCGGAAAAGTAGCGCGGGGCAGCCACGATAAACGCAAAGACGATCGCAATCTGTTCATAGCCGGCAGTGAAGAACGTCAGGCGCTTGGACACCTTCATGATGTCCCAGTAGTTATGCCAGACCTTCCCGAACCGCGCGTTCAAACGCTGATGCTCATTGGGTTCGCCGTTGTACAGGGCGATGCTCTCGGCATTCTCCCGCACCCGCACCATGGAGAAACGCAAGTCCGCTTCGAAGCGTTGCTGCTGGTTGCTCAAGCCGATCAAACGACGACCGATCAGATGGGTCAGCCAACTGCCGACACCGGCATAGACCAATGCACACCAGAACATGTAGCCGGGGATGGTGATACCGAACACTTCAATACTGCCGGACACGCCCCATAGGATAATGGAGAACGACACCAGGCTGACCACATTGCGCAACAGCCCAAGGCCAAGACTCAGGGTGTTCAGGGTAAAGCTGTTGAGGTCTTCGGAAATCCGCTGGTCCGGGTTATCGGTGTAGCCGCCCTGCTCCAGCTGGTAGTAGTTCTTGTCGCCAAGCCAGCGGGCGAAATACTTTTCGGTGAGCCATGCACGCCAGCGAATGGTCAGCATCTGGGTGAGGTAGAGACGGTAGACCGCGCCGAGAATCGCCACCGTGGCGATACCGCAGAAGTAAACGATCTGTTGCCAGAAGGCCGCGGTGTCCTTGTTTTCCAGGGCGTTGTAGAAGTCCTTGTACCAGTGGTTGAGCCACACGGAAATGGCCACGCTGAACAGCGACAGGCCAATCACCACGGCGAGCAACAACCAGGCCTTGCCCTTCTCTTCACTTCGCCAATAAGGCGTGATCATCCCCCAGGTTCGGCGAAAAAATTGCCCACGCACAGCGTCATTGACCGCAGAGTACTCAGCGTTCTGATTCATCGTTCAGGCTCGTAGGGAGGAAGGCAGGCGTTTGAACCGATCATAGGTGATCGGTTCAGGGTTCCGTGCGGCCTGAAGCAGGCTGTTCAGCTTAGGTTCAGCGTCGTACCGGACGCTTCTGCAGCTTGCGTTGCAGGGTGCGCCGGTGCATGCCCAGGGCGCGGGCAGTGGCGGAGATATTACCTTCGTGTTCGGTGAGGACGCGCTGGATGTGTTCCCACTGCAGGCGGTCCACCGACATCGGGTTTTCCGGCACCAGGGTGTCGAGGTCGGCGTGCTCGGACAGCAACGCAGCCAACACATCGTCGGCATCCGCCGGTTTGCACAGGTAGTTGCAGGCACCGCGCTTGATGGCTTCGACAGCCGTGGCAATGCTGGAGTAACCGGTGAGGATCACCACGCGCATTTCCGGGTCGAGTTCCAGCAGCTTGGGCAACAGCACCAGGCCGGAATCGCCGTCCATTTTCAGGTCGAGCGCGGCGTAGTCCGGCAAGTCGGCCTGGGCGATGGCCAGGCCTTCTTCGGCGGAGCCGGCGGTGCTCACGCGAAAGCCGCGACGGCTCATGGCGCGCGCCATCACGCGGGTAAACGTGGCGTCATCATCTACCAGCAACAGGTGCGGCAGTTCTTCGCCTTCGACTTGGATCTCGTCACTCATCGATATCTCCTCGTGCGACACGGGGCAGGCGCAGCTCGGTGAGCGTACCGCCTTCCTCATGACTATAGAGCTTCACTGAGCCGCCCGCGCGGGTCACGCTGGCCTTGCTCAAAAACAGGCCCAGGCCGAAGCCTTTGCCCTTGGTGGTAAAGAAAGGTTTGCCGATCTGCTCGGCGATGGCCAGCGGCACGCCTGCGCCGTGGTCGCGAATGCTGATCGTCAAGTCATCCACATCCCAATCCAGCCGGACTTCCAGGCCTTCGGGGCAGGCGTCGGCGGCGTTGTTCAGTAGATTGAGCAAGGCTTGGGTCAGGTCCGGCGGAGGCGCCAGGCGCGGCACGGCCCCCTGCCCCAGCAGATGGAAACGGTAGCTGGCTTCGGGGCGCATCAGGTGCCAGCGGTTCAGGGCTTCGTCGAGCCACTGGGTCACGTCCTGCATCTCGACCGCCAGGCGGCGATTGGCTTCAGCCGCGCGTACCAGTTGCTGCAAGGTTTGCTTGCATTGCTTGACCTGTTCGCGCAGCACGCCGAGATCCTCTTGCAGCGCCGGGTCGTGATGGTCCTGGGTCATTTCGTTGAGCAGCACGCTCATGGTCGCCAGCGGCGTGCCCAATTCGTGAGCCGCGCCGGCGGCCTGGGTGGCGACGGCGAGCAGTTGCTGGTCACGCAGGCCTTCTTCGCGGCGAATGGCGCGCAGTTCTTCCTGGCGGCGCAGCTCTTCGGCCATGCGCGCAGCAAAAAAAGTGATCACGGCGGCAGACAGGGCAAAGCTCAGCCACATCCCGTAGATCTGCAGGTTTTCGCGGGCGATGGGGAACGTTTGCAACGGATAGAACCGCGCCAGCAGCAGGGTGTACAGGGTCAGGGCGATACCCGACAGCACCACCGAGTAGCGCCACGGCAAGGTCACCGCAGCGATGGTCAGTGGCACCAGGTAATAAGACACGAACGGGTTGGTGGAACCGCCGGAGAAATACAGCAACACACTGTGGATAAACAGGTCGCAGGCCAATTGCAGGGCGTATTCCAGCTCGGTCACCGGCCAGGTGGTGCGCAACCGAATGGCGGTAAACACACACAGCACGATGGAGAAACCCAGGGTCACGCCCAATTGCAGCCACGGCAGCGGCAGCAGGTCGAACCAATAGGCGAGCCCGACCGAACCAGCCTGCGCGGCCAGTACCAGGGTACGAATGAACGTCAGGCGCCAGAGGTTCTGGCGGGTGGCGGAAGTCAGTTTTACGGCGGCGAGCATGAGCTCTCCCGATGAGCGCTGCAGGCGGATCGGCAGGAGTATAAACGAAGCGGGCACGCTGGCATGGCGCGTGTGGCTCTTTGCCGCAGGCCGGGCGAACGACCGTTCGTCGGCGGCCGCACAATGTGTAGCGAATATGTAAACCCGAAGAACCCGACACCACCGTCTACAGTCATACCGATACGAACACCCTAAGGAGCTTCCATGTCTCGTTTCACTCGCAGTGCAGTTGTTCTCACCCTCAGCGCCAGCGCCCTGGCCAGCCTTCCGGCACTGGCCGCCGATGCACTGAATTACAACCAGATTTCCCTGCGCGCCGAGGTCAGCCAGGAAGTGGCCCGCGACAAGATGATCGTCACCCTCTACACCGAGTCCCAGAACGCCGACCCGGCCAAGCTCGCCGCCGAAATCACCACCACCATGAACAAGGCCCTGGGCCAGGCGCGCGAAGTCCAGGGCGTGACCTTGCGCCAGGGCAGCCGTAACAGCTACCCGATCTACGACAACAAGAACCAGAAGATCACCGGCTGGCGCGAGCGCGCCGAACTGCGCCTGGAAAGCGCGGACTTCCCGGCGCTGTCCAAACTCACCGGCGAACTGCTCAACACCCTGAAAATGGAAAACATGGACTTCGCCATCGCCGACACCACGCGCAAGACCAGCGAAGACGCCCTGCTCAAGGACGCGGTCGCCGCGTTTAAAGCACGCGCGCAACTGGCCACCGATGCGCTGGGCGGCAAGGGCTACAAGATCGTCAACTTGAACTTCAACACCAATGGCTACCCACAACCTTATGCCCGTGGCGGAATGATGATGAAGGCGGCCATGATGGATTCAGCACCGACGCCGGAAGTGGAGGCAGGTACCAGCCAGGTCAGCATGAGCGCCGATGGAGTGATCGAAGTGCAGATGCCGTAACCCCTACCCGGCAAACCTGAACGGCGGTAACCTCGGTGACCGCCGTTTTCGTTTGGGCAGCGTTTATATGCCTGCCACTTCTAGGGGTCTCCATGGAAAGAACCACCTTCAAACCGCTACTCCTTGCCGCAGGCCTGCTGGCTTTTATGCCGATGGCCCACGCAGCCAGTACCCTGGTCTACTGCTCCGAAGCCAGCCCCGCCGGGTTCGACCCCAGCCAGTACACCAGCGGCACCGATTTCGATGCGTCCGCCGAAACCGTGTTCAACCGCTTGACCCAATTCAAGCGTGGCGGCACCGAAGTCGAACCGGGCCTGGCCACACGCTGGGAGGTGTCCGAGGATGGCCTGGCCTACACCTTCCATCTGCGCGAAGGCGTCAAGTTCCACACCACTGATTTCTTCAAACCCAGCCGCGATTTCAATGCGGATGACGTGCTGTTTACCTTCAATCGCCTGCTGGATGCCGAGAGTCCGTTTCGCAAGGCCTACCCTTCCGAATCGCCGTACTTCACCGACATGGGCCTGAACACCACGATCAAGAGCGTCGACAAACTCGACGAGCACACCGTGCGTTTCAACCTGAACAACGTCGATGCCTCGTTCGTGCAGAACCTGGCCATGAGTTTCGCCTCCGTGCAATCGGCCGAGTACGCCGCCCAGCTATTGAAGGAGGGCAAGGCCGAAGACATCAACCAGAAACCGGTCGGCACCGGGCCGTTTGTGTTCAAGCGCTACCAGAAGGACTCGCAGATTCGCTACGTGGCCAATAAGCAGTACTGGAAACCCGAGGATGTGAAACTCGACAACCTGGTGTTCGCCATCACCCCGGACGCCGCGTCGCGCCTGCAAAAGCTCAAGGCCGGCGAATGCCAGGTCAGCGGCTACCCGCGCCCGTCGGACATCGAGGTGATGAAACAGGACCCCAACCTGCGCGTGCTGCAGCAAGCGGGTTTCAACCTGGGCTTCCTGGCCTACAACGTGACCCACCCACCGCTGGACCAGCTCAAGGTCCGCCAGGCCCTGGACATGGCCATCGACAAGCCGGCGATCATCAAGGCGGTTTACCAGGGCGCCGGACAATTGGCGCAGAATGCACTGCCACCGGCGCAGTGGTCTTATGACCCCTCCATCAAGGATGCCCCGCACGATCCGACCAAGGCCCGCGCGCTACTAAAAGAAGCAGGGGTTGCACCGGGCACTACCATCAACCTGTGGGCAATGACCGTCCAGCGCGCTTCCAACCCGAACGCGCGCATGTCGGCCCAGATGATCCAGCAGGATTGGGAAAAAGTCGGCATAAAGGCCAATATCGTCAGCTATGAATGGGGCGAGTACATCAAGCGCGCCAAAAATGGCGAGCACGATGCGATGATTTATGGCTGGACCGGCGACAACGGCGACCCGGATAACTGGCTCGGCGTGCTCTACAGTTGTGCCGCGGTCAAGGGCAGCAACTACGCCAAATGGTGTAACCCGGCCTACGACAAACTGGTGCAGCAGGCCAAGGTCAGCAGTGACCGCGAGCAGCGCATCAAGTGGTATCAACAGGCACAAAAAATTCTTAAAGAACAAGTACCTATAACGCCCATTGCAAACTCGACGGTTTTCCAACCCCTGCGCAAGGAAGTGAAGGACTTCAAGATCAGCCCCTTTGGGCTGACACCGTTCTACGGCGTGAGTCTAGATAAGTAACAGCAATGCCCCAACCGAGTGCGCCAGACGCCTCGGTTGACCCTCTCTGGTGCACCTTATGCACCGAAAAAAACCCATAAATACGTTCAAATATGTCAAAACTTTCATAATTGCGACATTCCTGTACGTTCGTACCACTCTTTCCGCCTTGCGACGGTTCAGCATCTTGCAATGGGTATGGCGCCTGCATAAGTATCCGCAGGCCGACTCACGAGGTCGCCCTCACCACCAAAAATGACAACAAATCATGAGGCCAACATGCTTAAACACGCAGTCCTTCCGTTATTAGTGAGCGCTGGCCTTATGGCCGCGGCCCCATTCGCCCAAGCGGCGACTAACCTGGTGTTCTGCTCCGAAGGGAGCCCGGCCGGTTTCGACCCAGGCCAGTACACCACCGGAACAGACTTCGATGCCTCGGCCGAAACCATGTTCAACCGCCTGAGCCAGTTCGAACGAGGCGGCACCGCCGTTGTTCCTGGCCTGGCCACCAGCTGGGACGTGTCCCCGGATGGCCTGACCTACACCTTCCACCTGCGCGAAGGCGTCAAGTTCCATACCACCCCATACTTCAAGCCGACTCGTGAATTCTCGGCTGACGACGTCCTGTTCACCTTCAACCGGATGATCAACAAAGACGATCCATTCCGTAAGGCCTACCCTACCGAGTTCCCGTACTTCACGGACATGGGGATGGACACCAACATCAAGAACATCGAGAAGGTCGATGCCCACACCGTCAAGTTCACCCTTGGCACCGTGGACGCCGCGTTCATCCAGAACCTGGCGATGAGCTTCGCGTCGATCCAGTCGGCCGAATATGCCGCCCAGTTGCTGAAGAATGGCACGCCTCAGGACATCAACCAGAAGCCAATCGGCACTGGCCCGTTCGTATTCAAGAGCTACCAGAAAGACTCGAACATTCGCTACACCGGCAACAAGGACTACTGGAAACCTGAGGACGTGAAGATCGATAACCTGATCTTCGCCATCACCACCGATCCGTCGGTGCGTATCCAGAAGCTGAAGAAAAACGAGTGCCAGATCACCCTGTTCCCACGTCCGGCCGACCTCAAGGCGCTGGGTGAAGACAAGGACCTGAAACTGCCGCACCAGGCCGGTTTCAACCTGGGCTATGTCGCCTACAACGTCATGGATAAGGTCAAGGGCAGCGACCAGCCCAACCCACTGGCCGACCTGCGCGTGCGCCAGGCGCTGGACATGTCGGTGAATAAACAGCAGATCATCGATTCCGTCTACCAGGGCGCAGGCCAACTGGCGGTCAACGCCATGCCGCCAACCCAATGGTCCTACGACACCACCATCAAGGACGCCAAGTACGATCCCGAGAAAGCCAAGGCGCTGCTCAAGGAAGCGGGTGTCAAGGAAGGTACCGAGATCGTTCTGTGGGCGATGCCGGTTCAGCGTCCGTACAACCCGAACGCCAAGCTGATGGCCGAAATGCTGCAAAACGACTGGTCCAAGATCGGCCTGAAGGTCAAGATCACCAGCTACGAGTGGGGCGAGTACATCAAGCGCTCCAAAGGCGGCGAGAACCAGGCCATGATCATTGGCTGGAGCGGCGACAATGGTGACCCGGACAACTGGCTGAACGTGCTGTTCGGCTGCGACTCCCTGGCCGGTAACAACTTCTCCAAGTGGTGCGACAAGAAATTCGACGGCGTCGTGAAAGAAGCCAAGGCTACGTCGGACGTCGCCAAACGCACCGAGCTGTATAAGCAGGCGCAACATATCCTCAAAGATGCAGTCCCGATGACACCTATCGCGCACTCGACGGTGTATCAACCCATGCGCAACACCGTACAGGACTTCAAGATCAGCCCGTTTGGCCTGAACTCCTTCTATGGCGTGAGCGTAAGCGGCAAGTAAGGACCAATGACGGCGACGTTTAATAACGTCGCCGTTATTGCATCCGCCTGGACCGTAGGAAATAGACCACGCTCGTAATCGCCGCTTCCTACAGCTGCGAACTGCGACAAGTAGCTCTTTTGCCTACAAGGTCAGTCCAATTTGGCGCATTTACTGCGCAGTCCGCGGCCCATACCGTCGTAGGACAGCAGAGGCTCCAACCTGGGAAAGGCACTTGCTGTGTGTGGGATCAGTAATGTCCCCCTGGCCGTACGCCTGGGTGATTGCTTGCTGATGACAACTACAAACAAGGATCGGGATCGTCATGCGCCATACCACCGTTCTATCCGCAATTTTTGGCACCAGCCTGCTGGCCGTAGCCACGATGGGCCAGGCGGCCGACAAGAAGAGCCTGGTGTTCTGCTCCGAAGGCAGCCCGGCAGGGTTCGACACCGCGCAGTACACCACCGCTACCGATAACGATGTGGCCGAGCCGCTGTACAACCGCCTGGTTGAGTTTGAAAAGGGAGCGACCAACGTCGTACCTGGACTGGCGACCAAGTGGGACATTTCCGAAGACGGCCTGACCTACACCTTTCACCTGCGTGAAGGCGTGAAGTTCCACAGCAACAAGGAATTCAAGCCGATGCGGGATTTCAACGCCGACGACGTGCTGTTCACCTTCAACCGCATGCTTGACCCCGACCACCCGTTTCGCAAGGCCTACCCCACCGAGTTTCCGTACTTCAACGGGATGAGCCTGAACAAGAACATCGCCAAGGTCGAGAAAACCGACCCGCATACCGTGGTGATGACGCTGAACTCGGTCGACGCTGCGTTCGTGCAGAACATCGCCATGAGCTTTGCCGCCATCCTGTCGGCCGAATACGCCGAGCAGTTGCTCAAGGAAGGCAAGCCCAGCGACATCAACCAGAAGCCGATCGGCACTGGCCCCTTTGTCTTCCAGCGCTATCAGAAAGACTCGCAGATCCGTTATGTGGGCAACAAACAGTACTGGGACCCGAGCAAGGTCAAGCTGGACCAGCTGATTTTTGCCATCAACACCGACGCCTCGGTGCGCGTGCAAAAGCTCAAGGCCGGCGAATGCCAGGTCACCCTGCACCCGCGCCCGGCCGACGTCGACGCGCTCAAGGCCGACCCGAACCTGCAATTGCTGACCAAGCCGGGCTTCAACTTGGGCTACATCGCCTACAACGTGCGCCACAAGCCCTTCGACCAGCTCGAAGTGCGCCAGGCGCTGGACATGGCGGTGAACAAGCAGAGCATCCTCAACGCCGTGTACCAGGGCGCGGGGCAGTTGGCAGTCAATGCCATGCCGCCGACCCAATGGTCCTACGACGACAGCATCAAGGACGCCGCCTACAACCCGGAAAAAGCCAAGGAACTGCTCAAGGCCGCCGGCGTGAAGGAAGGTACCGAGATCACCCTGTGGGCGATGCCGGTGCAACGGCCGTACAACCCCAACGCCAAGCTGATGGCCGAGATGCTGCAAAGCGACTGGGCCAGGATCGGCCTCAAGGTCAAGATCGTCAGCTACGAGTGGGGCGAATACATCAAGCGCACCAAGAACGGTGAGCACGATGTCAGCCTGATCGGGTGGACCGGCGACAACGGCGATCCGGACAACTGGCTGGGCACCCTCTACAGCTGCGACGCCATCGGCGGGAACAACTACTCCATGTGGTGTGACCCGGCGTACGACAAGCTGATCAAGCAAGCCAAGGTCGTGACCGACCGCGAACAAAGGACTGTTCTGTACAAACAGGCGCAACAACTGCTCAAGCAGCAGGTGCCGATCACACCCGTCGCCCACTCGACGGTCAACCAGCCGTTAAGCGCCAAAGTCGAAGGCTTCAAAGTAAGTCCCTTCGGCCGCAACGTGTTCTCGGGCGTCAGCATTAACCCATAAGAAAATAACCGGATTGCAGGGAGCGAAGTTGGCTCTCCCGCAAACGTGCAGCCTTTTATTGGGAAATTTCCTACGGCAAACGTTTGCAACAGCTTGATCGAGTTACACACCCAATAGCCGGATCACCAAAAAAGACCGGCATTAAAAAGAGAACCAAAGGAGCTTCAACCCATGAAACTGAGCAGCAAAGCGCTTCTGGCCTTGGCCATCAGCAGCATCACGGCCACCGCCTATGCTGAACCCGCCAGCCAGGACTTCGTCCCGACCACATTGGCCGGCGCCAGCGCCCAAAGCGAGGCCAAAGGCTTTATTGACGGTCAAAGCCTGGGCGGTACAACCCGTAACTGGTACTCCAGCGAGAAGAAATTCCGTGGCCAGCGTTTCTCCTATGAGAAACACAATCAGACGCGCACCGACGCAAACCGCACAAACTGGGTACAAGGCACCATCCTCAATTACTCCTCGGGCTTCACCCAAGGCACCGTGGGGGTGGCGACCGAAGTCGCGGCTTACAACGCCGTGGTCCTGGACCGCAGCAAGCGTGATATCAAGGGCGGTTCCAACCGTACCCTGGCTGACTCCGACGGCGATGCAGTAGGCCAGTGGAGCAAACTGGGCCTGGCGAACGTCAAGTTCCGCGTGTCCAACACCACCTTGACCGCCGGTCGCCAGAACTTCAGCAGCGGAATCGTCGATACCATCGGCAACCGTGCCCTGCCTTCGAGCTTCGAGGGTGTGAGCTTCAACAGCGAAGAGTTCAGCAACTTGTCGTTCCAGGGCGGCATCTTTGATCGCGTTTCGCCGCGTACCGAACAAAGCCTGTCGAAATTCCGTTCCGAGTACGGCAATGGCCAGGAAACCGACAAGGTCAAGACCCTGGGCTTCAACTACCAGCCGTTCAAGAGCCTGAAAACCAGCGTGTTCGCCGCTAACGTCGAAGACTTCTGGAACCAGTACTACTTCGGTGCCACCCACGAATTGGGTGATGCACAGACCCTGGCACTGACCACCGGCCTGAACTACTACAAAACCACCGACACCGGCAGCAAGAAGATGGGCAACATCGACAACGACACTTACTCGTTGTCCCTGGGGCTGACCCACCAGGCCCACAGCCTGACCTTCTCGTACCAGGAAGTTAACGGTGACGAGTACTTCGACTACCTGCACGAAACCAACGGCATCTACCTGGCCAACTCCCTGACCTCCGACTTCAACAGCCCGAACGAGAAGTCCTTCCAGATCGCCTACGGCATCAACATGGCCGAATACGGAGTGCCGGGCCTGAAGTTCAACGTCTACTCGGCGCGCGGCTGGGGCATCGACGGTACTCACTACAACGGTACCGCCTACGGTGAAGCCGGCGCTTCGCGTAGCGACCTGCGCCTGATGGACGGCGAGAAACACCAGGAATACGGGGTTGGCACGTCCTACGCGATTCAGAGCGGCCCACTCAAGGCCACCACCATCCGTGGCACCTACGTGACTCACCGCGCCAGCGCACAACAGGCTGACGGCAACATCAAAGAGTTCCGCCTGGTCACCACCATCCCGTTCAACATTCTTTAACTAGCACCAGGTAGACGGCAGGCTCAGGACGAGCCTGCCGTCTACGCTTGTCTGGTCCCATCGATTGCAGAGGGCTCTGAATGAAAATGCTCCCGCTACAAGCTGCCGTTGCCGCTGCGCTGTTAAGCGTGGCTATCGGCGTATCGGCCAAACCCCTGGTGGTCTGCACCGAAGCCAGCCCGGAGGGTTTTGACCCGGTCCTGTACACCACGGCCGTCACCGCCGATGCCGCCGCCGAAACCATGTTCAACCGCCTGGTGGACTTCAAGCCCGGCACCACCGAGATCGTGCCAGCGCTGGCCACTTCCTGGGAAATCAGTGACGACGGCCTGACCTATACCTTTCATCTGCGCGACGACGTCAAGTTCCACACCACCGACTACTTCAAACCCACGCGCAACATGAATGCCGACGACGTGCTCTGGAGCTTCCAGCGTCAACTGGACCCGAAACACCCGTGGCACAACAAATCCAGCGTGGGCTACCCGTACTTTGAAAGCATGGGCTTCAAGGAACTGCTCAAGAGCGTGGAGAAGACCGATGACCATACCGTCGTCTTCACCCTGACCCGCCCTGAGGCACCGTTCCTGGCCGATGTCGCGATGCCGTTCACCGCCATCCACTCCGCCGAGTACGCCGACAAGCTACTTGCCGCCGGCAAGACCGAAGAGCTCAACAGCAAGCCGATCGGCACCGGCCCGTTCATTTTCACACGCTACCAGAAGGACGCTCAGGTGCGCTTCAAGGCCAACCCGGAGTACTTCCGTGGCAAGCCTCCGGCCGATCCGTTGATCCTGGCCATTGCGGTCGACAACAACGTGCGCCTGCAGAAGCTCAAGGCCAACGAATGCCAGATCGCGCTGTATCCCAAGCCTGACGACCTTCCCAGCATCAAGAAAGACCCGAACCTGAAGGTCGCCGAACTGGCGGCGATGACCACCGCATACACCGCCCTGAACACCACCCACAAGTACATGAGCGACGCGCGGGTGCGTCACGCGATCAACATCGCGTTCGACAAGAAAGGCTACAACGAATCCCTGTATGGCAAAGGCAACGCCGTGGATGCCACCGGCCCGTATCCGCCGACCCTGCTGGGCTTCAACGACAAGCTGAAAAACCCTGAGCGCGACCTGGACAAGGCCCGTGCTCTGCTCAAGGAAGCCGGTGTACCGGAAGGCACCGAGTTCACCCTGTTCACCCGTAACGGCGGCGGCCCGACCAACCCCAACCCGATGCTCGGCGCCCAGCGCATGCAGGCGGATCTGGCCCAGATCGGCCTGAAGGTCAATATCAAGGTCATGGAGTGGGGCGAGATGCTCAAGCGCGCCAAAGCCGGCGAGCACGACATGGTTTCCGCCGGCTGGGCCGGGGATAACGGGGACCCGGATAACTTCCTCACTCCCAACTTGAGTTGCGATGCAGCAAAAAACGGCGAAAACTACGCCCGCTGGTGTAACAAAGAGTTTCAGGACTTGATCGATAAGGCCCGCGCCGACGCTGAACCCCAGCAGCGGGCCGCACTCTATCAACAAGCCCTGGAGGTTTTCGACAAGGACCAACCGTGGATTCCCATGGCGTACCCGAAAATGTTCACCGCCATGCGCAAGAACGTCGAGGGTTATACCCAAAGCCCTCTGACGAACAATAACTTCGCCACCACCCAGGTGAAGTAAATAAGAGAAACGCTCGGCGCCGCCCACCAGGACGGTGCCGAACCTGCCTAACCGGCTGATTGAGGTACACCACAAGATGTTTAGTTTTATTGCCCGCCGACTGGGGTTATTGATCCCCACGTTTTTCGGCATCACGTTGCTCACGTTTGCGTTGATACGCATGATCCCTGGCGACCCTGTCGAAGTCATGATGGGCGAGCGGCGCGTCGACCCCGAGATGCACGCACAGGCAATGGAACGCCTTGGCCTTAACAAGCCGCTGTACGCGCAATACCTGGACTACGTCGGCAAGCTCGCCCACGGCGACCTTGGCGAATCCCTGCGTACCCGTACCAGCGTGTGGACCGAGTTCACCGCCCTCTTCCCGGCGACCCTGGAACTGTCCATGGCCGCCCTGTTGTTCGCCGGCATCCTGGGCCTGTTGGCCGGGGTGATCGCGGCACTCAAGCGAGGATCCCTGTTCGACCACGGGGTGATGGGCATCTCCCTGGCGGGCTATTCGATGCCGATCTTCTGGTGGGGCCTGATCCTGATCATGTTCTTCTCCGTGAGCCTGGGCTGGACCCCGGTGTCCGGACGTATCGACCTGCTCTACGACATCGAGCCGCGCACCGGCTTCATGCTGATCGACACCCTGCTGGCTGACGAGCCGGACGCATTCTGGGATGCGCTGCACCACCTGATCCTGCCGGCCATCGTGCTCGGCACCATTCCGTTGGCAGTGATCGCGCGGATGACCCGTTCATCCATGCTCGAAGTGCTGCGTGAAGACTACATCCGCACCGCCAAGGCCAAGGGCCTGTCGCCGGCGCGCGTGGTGTTCGTGCACGGCCTGCGTAACGCACTGATCCCGGTACTCACCGTGGTCGGCCTGCAAGTCGGCACCCTGCTGGCCGGTGCGGTGCTGACCGAAACCATCTTCTCGTGGCCCGGCATCGGCAAATGGCTGATCGAAGCCATTGGCGCACGGGACTACCCGGTGGTGCAAAACGGCATCCTGCTGATCGCCTGTCTGGTGATCCTGGTGAACTTCGTGGTGGACATCCTCTACGGCTTCGCCAACCCACGCATCCGTCACCAGCGCTGAGATCATGACCATGACCACACCTACTCAAGTGTCAGCAGTCGATCAAAGCCTGCTGTACCCGTCCCCGTACAAAGAATTCTGGCAAGCCTTCTCCAAGAACAAAGGCGCGGTTGCCGGCCTGCTGTTCATGTTGCTGATCGTGTTCTGCGCAATCTTCGCGCCCTGGGTGGCACCGCATAACCCCAGCGAGCAATACCGCGACTTCCTGCTCACCCCGCCGTCGTGGCTGGAAGGTGGGCAGATCCAGTTCCTGCTCGGCACCGATGAGCTGGGCCGCGACCTGCTCTCGCGCCTGATCCAGGGCTCACGCCTGTCCTTGCTGATCGGCTTGTCGTCGGTGGTGATGTCGCTGATCCCGGGCATCCTGCTGGGTCTGTTCGCCGGTTTCTTCCCGCGTCTGCTCGGCCCGACCATCATGCGCCTGATGGACATCATGCTGGCCCTGCCCTCGCTGCTGCTGGCGGTTGCAATTGTCGCGATCCTCGGCCCTGGCCTGATCAACACCGTGATCGCCATCGCCATCGTGTCGCTGCCGTCCTACGTACGTCTGACCCGCGCTGCGGTGATGGGCGAGCTGAACCGTGACTACGTGACTGCCGCCCGCCTCGCCGGCGCCGGCCTGCCCCGCCTGATGTTCATCACCGTGCTGCCTAACTGCATGGCACCGCTGATCGTGCAGGCGACCCTGAGTTTCTCTTCGGCGATCCTCGATGCCGCGGCCCTGGGCTTCCTTGGCCTTGGCGTACAACCGCCAACCCCGGAGTGGGGCACCATGCTGGCTTCGGCCCGTGACTACATCGAACGCGCCTGGTGGGTGGTGAGCCTGCCTGGCCTGACCATTTTGCTCAGCGTGCTGGCAATCAACTTGATGGGTGACGGCCTGCGCGATGCGCTGGACCCGAAACTCAAGAACGCCGCCTGAGGAGATTCCCATGTCACTGTTAGAAATCAAGAATCTCAACGTGCGCTTCGGCGACAAGACCGCCGTGCCGGTGGTCGATGGCCTCGACATTGCCGTCGACAAGGGCGAAGTCCTGGCCATTGTTGGCGAGTCGGGCTCGGGTAAATCCGTGACCATGATGGCGCTGATGGGGCTGATCGAGCACCCTGGCATCGTCACCGCCGACGCCCTGAACTTCGACGGCAAGGACATGCTCAAGCTGAGCAACCGCCAGCGCCGCCAGATCGTCGGCAAAGACCTGGCGATGGTGTTCCAGGACCCGATGACCGCGCTGAACCCCAGCTACACCGTGGGTTTCCAGATCGAAGAAGTGCTGCGCCTGCACCTGAAAATGTCCGGCAAGCAAGCCCGCAAGCGCGCCATCGAGTTGTTGGAAAAAGTCGAGATCCCGGGCGCCGCCAGCCGTATGGACGCCTACCCGCACCAGTTGTCCGGCGGTATGAGCCAGCGTGTGGCCATCGCCATGGCGATTGCCGGCGAGCCGAAACTGCTGATCGCGGATGAGCCGACCACCGCGTTGGACGTGACCATCCAGGCGCAGATCATGGAACTGCTGCTGGCCCTGCAGAAAGAGCAGAACATGGGCCTGGTGCTGATCACCCACGACCTGGCAGTGGTGGCTGAAACCGCCCAGCGCGTGTGCGTGATGTACGCCGGCCAAGCCGTGGAAGTCGGCCAGGTGCCGCAGTTGTTCGATATCCCGGCACACCCGTACAGCGAAGCGCTGCTCAAGGCGATCCCCGAGCACAGCCTCGGCGCCACGCGCCTGGCCACGCTGCCGGGTATCGTGCCCGGCCGCTATGACCGCCCGCAGGGTTGCCTGCTGTCGCCACGCTGCCCGTATGTGCAGGAAAGCTGCCGTGCCCAGCGGCCCGGCCTTGATCCGAAAAGCAACAGCCTTGCGCGCTGCTTCTACCCCTTGAACCAGGAGGTGGCGTAATGGCCGTCGTTCTTACCGCCCGCGACCTGACCCGTCATTACGAAGTGTCCCGTGGTCTGTTCAAGGGCCATGCGCTGGTACGCGCGCTTAATGGTGTGTCGTTTGAACTGGAAGCCGGCAAGACCCTCGCGGTTGTAGGCGAGTCGGGTTGCGGCAAATCCACCCTGGCCCGTGCGCTGACGCTGATTGAAGAGCCATCCTCGGGCTCGTTGAAAATCGCCGGCCAGGAAGTCGCCGGTGCCGACAAGGCCCAGCGCAAGCAATTGCGCAAAGACGTGCAGATGGTGTTCCAGAGCCCGTATGCCTCATTGAACCCACGCCAGAAGGTCGGTGATCAGCTGGGCGAGCCGCTGCTGATCAACACCAACCTGTCCGCCGCCGAACGCCGCGAGAAAGTGCAGGCGATGATGAAGCAAGTGGGCCTGCGCCCTGAGCATTACCAGCGCTACCCGCACATGTTCTCCGGTGGCCAGCGCCAACGCATCGCCCTGGCCCGCGCGATGATGCTGCAACCGAAAGTGCTGGTGGCGGATGAACCGACCTCGGCGCTGGACGTGTCGATCCAGGCCCAGGTGCTCAACCTGTTCATGGACCTGCAGCAGGAATTCAACACGGCCTACGTGTTCATCTCCCACAACCTGGCGGTGGTGCAGCACGTTGCCGACGATGTGATGGTGATGTACCTCGGTCGCCCGGTGGAGGTGGGCCCCAAGGAAGACATCTACGCGCGCCCCCTGCATCCGTACACCCAGGCGCTCCTCTCGGCCACCCCGACCATTCATCCGGATCCGAACAAACCGAAGATCAAAATCGTTGGCGAGTTGCCCAATCCACTGAACCCGCCGCCGGGCTGCGCGTTCCACAAGCGCTGCCCGTATGCGACGGCACGTTGCAGCAGCGAAGAGCCGCAACTGCGCGCCTTGGATAACCGCCAGGTGGCTTGCCACTACGCGGAGCAGTTCGTTGCCTGAGTAAAACAGCTGCTACGGAACATCAGATTAAAAATGTGTAAGCAGTGATACAGCGTTCTACAGCCCTTCCCGTCAGGTTGCGCATCAGCCTGGTGGGAGGGGCTTTCTTTTGGATGCAATTAACTGTCGCCGTCATCGTAGGTTTCGCTGTCTTCCCCTTCGTTGTAGGGGTTTTCTGCGTCCTCTTTTGGCGCAGGCTGGGCCTGGGGTTGCCAACTGCCGGAGTTGACCTCGTTCTGCTTTTTCTTGGTGACCGGCCCCGTGTCTTTCCATTGCGGCGCTCCTGCGCCCGCCAGTGCCGGAAGGGACGTCAGCCCCAGGACGGCCAGCAACACCAGGGGAATGGCGCGTTGAGCATTTCGCACGGTGATCTCCTTTGCAGTCGGTGGTTAAACGCTAGACCCGATGCCGGATTCTCGCCAATCCCATGCCTGGAGGAGAAAAAAATGTGGGAGGGGGCTTGCCCCCTCCCACATTTTGTTTTGCGGCGCTCAGACCTTAGTGGTGCTCGCGGGTCGCGCGGAATTTCACATCAGGCCAGCGCTCTTCCATCAGCGCCAGGTTGACCCGGGTCGGGGCCAGGTAGGTCAGGTGACCACCGCCGTCAAGCGCGAGGTTTTCCACGGCCTTGTTGGAGAACTCTTCCAGCTTCTTCTTATCGGCGCATTCGATCCAGCGCGCGGAGTACACGGTGATCGGCTCGTAGGAGCATTCAACCTTGTATTCCTCTTTCAAGCGGCTGGCGACCACATCGAACTGCAGCACACCCACGGCGCCGAGGATGATGTCGTTGCTGCGCTCAGGGAAGAACACCTGGGTAGCGCCCTCTTCCGCCAGTTGCTGCAGGCCTTGGCGCAGTTGCTTGGATTTCAGCGGATCGCGCAGGCGCACGCGACGGAACAGTTCCGGGGCGAAGTGCGGGATACCGGTGAAGCCCAGCGTTTCACCTTCGGTGAAGGTGTCGCCGATCTGGATGGTGCCGTGGTTGTGCAGGCCGATGATGTCGCCGGCGTAGGCCTCTTCGAGCTGTTCACGCTCGGAGGAGAAGAACGTCAGGGCGTCGCCGATGCGCACGTCCTTGCCGGTGCGCACATGGCGCATCTTCATGCCTTTTTCGTACTTGCCCGAGCAGATGCGCATGAAGGCAATACGGTCGCGGTGCTTGGGGTCCATGTTCGCCTGGATCTTGAACACGAAGCCGGTGAATTTCTCTTCCACCGGTTCCACGGTGCGCTCGTTGGCGACACGGGCCAGCGGCTTCGGTGCCCAGTTCACGACAGCGTCGAGCACGTGGTCGACGCCGAAGTTGCCCAGGGCGGTCCCGAAGAACACCGGGGTCAGCTGGCCGTCGAGGAATTCCTGCTGGTTGAACTCGTGGCAGGCGCCCTGAACCAGTTCCAACTGATCGACAAAGCGGTCGTACTCGTCACCCAGGTGGGCGCGGGCTTCGTCGGAGTCGAGCTTTTCGATGATTTTCACATCGGTGCGCTCGTGGCCATGGCCGGCGGTGTAGACAATGATGTAGTCGTCGGCCAGGTGGTACACGCCCTTGAAGTCGCGGTAGCAACCGATCGGCCAGGTGATCGGCGCAGCCTTGATCTTCAGGACGGCTTCGATTTCATCCAGCAATTCGATCGGGTCGCGGATATCACGGTCGAGTTTGTTGATGAAGCTGACAATCGGCGTATCACGCAGCCGGCATACGTCCATCAGCGCGATGGTACGCGGCTCGACGCCCTTACCGCCGTCGAGGACCATCAATGCCGAGTCCACCGCGGTCAGGGTGCGGTAGGTGTCTTCGGAGAAGTCTTCGTGGCCCGGGGTGTCGAGCAGGTTGACCATGTGGTCTCGATACGGGAACTGCATGACCGACGTGGTAATGGAAATACCCCGTTGTTTTTCCATTTCCATCCAGTCGGAGGTGGCATGGCGGTCGGATTTGCGCGATTTCACCGTGCCGGCCACTGCGATCGCCTTGCCCATCAGCAGGAGCTTCTCGGTGATGGTGGTTTTACCGGCATCGGGGTGGGAAATAATGGCGAAAGTGCGGCGTTTCGCGACTTCGGCGGCCTGGTGGGTCATGGGAAATCGCCTGGCAGGTGAGTCAAAAAAGGGCGGCGAGTATAGCGCAAACCGCAGGTGCCGGACCACCGTTCACCCCATTGGGGGTGGCTAAATGCTGCCAAGTATGGAACCTTTTAAAAGGTAGAGACGTCCACTCCCCTGCTACCGCACTCGTAACAGGGGCTGAAAAATCAGCAAGTTAGCCTGACGAGGCTGCGCTCATGGCTCGATTTGATACCGCGTTGCCGGTATTGGCGAGCTGCTTTTCGCGACCCTATTCGCCGACAGCCAGGAATGGCATTGCCGCTCGGAAATGTGGTCGCCGACAAAAGAAAAAAGGAGTCCGCCTGTGGCTATTCGCTATGGCAAAGGGCTGATAGGAGGAGTGGTTGTCGTCGCTCTCCTGGCCCTGCTGGTCCACTGGATCGGCATCAACACGATCGAACTGTACCGCGACGATTTGTTGTTTTACCTGCAAGCTCATTTGATCCTGGTTCTAGTCTCCATGCTGGCCGCCCTCGTTGTGGGCATCCCCGCCGGTATCCTGCTCAGCCGACCGAACATGGTCGGGCGCGCAGAACGCTTCATGCAGATCTTCAACATCGGCAACACCGTCCCCCCCCTGGCCGTACTGGCCATCGCCCTCGGGGTCCTCGGCATCGGCAGCGGCCCGGCCATCTTCGCGCTGTTCCTCGCCTCCTTGTTGCCCATCGTGCGCAACACCTACGAAGGCCTCAAAAACGTTCAAGGCTCGCTGAAAGAAGCCGCCACCGGCATCGGCATGACCCCGCGCCAGGTGCTGTTTCGCGTCGAATTGCCGAACGCCGTGCCGATCATCATCGGCGGTGTGCGCGTGGCCCTGGCGATCAACGTCGGTACCGCGCCGCTGGCGTTCCTGATCGGTGCCAATAGCCTGGGCAGCCTGATTTTCCCCGGCATCGCCCTGAACAACCAGCCGCAACTGCTGCTCGGCGCCGCGTGCACCGCGTTGCTGGCGTTGCTGCTCGACGGCCTGGTAACCATGGCCAGCCGCCTCTGGCTGGAACGCGGGTTGCGTCCGTCTTAAGGCTTGGCAAAGGAATACACATGAAAAAAATCACCTTGATACTGAGCTGCGTCCTGCTGTTTGCAGGTCTTGCGCAAGCTGCCGAAAAACCCGTGATCCGCATTGGCGCGCGGGTGTTCACCGAACAGACCCTGCTGGCCGAAATCACCTCCCAGTACCTGCGCACCAAGGGCTATGACGCCCGCGTGACCGGCGGCCTGGGCAGCAACCTGGCGCGCAGTGCCCAGGAAAGCGGGCAACTGGACCTGATCTGGGAATACACCGGCGTGTCGCTCGTGGCCTATAACCATGTGGACGAGAAGCTCGACAGCGAACAGTCCTACGCCCGAGTGAAAGAGCTCGACGCGAAAAAAGGCCTGGTCTGGCTGTCGCCGTCGCGCTTCAGCAACACCTACGCCCTGGCACTGCCCGAGAAAGTGGCCGAGGAGCATCCAGAGATCAACAGCATCAGCGACCTCACCAACGCCATGGCAGAAGACACCAAGGAACACCGCCTCGTGGCCCTGGACACCGAGTTCGCCAACCGCTCCGACGGCCTCGCCGGCATGGTCAAGCTGTATGACATGAACCTGACGCGCAAAAACACCCGGCAGATGGACGCGGGCCTGGTCTACACCGCCCTGCGTAACGGCCAGGTGTTTGCCGGCCTGGTCTACACCACCGACGGTCGCCTCAACGCGTTCAAATTGAAGCTGCTGGCCGACGACAAGCACTATTTCCCGGACTACACCGCCGCCCCCGTGGTGCGCCAGGTTTACCTGGACGCGCACCCGCAGCTGGCCGCAGACCTTGCGCCACTGGCCGCGCTGTTCGACGACAAGACCATGCGCGAGTTGAACGCGCGGGTCGACGTCGACCATGAAAGCCCATCCGCTGTTGCCGCCGATTTCCTGCGCCAACATCCGATCAACTAAGAAGGAGAAGACATGGAATTCCTGAACGCCTTTTCCCATCTTGATTGGGCCCAGGTCCTGCACCTGACCTGGCAGCACATCACCCTGGTCGGTATCGCGGTGATCCTGGCGATTGTCGTCGGCGTGCCCCTCGGCGTGCTGATGACCCGCTTCCCGACCCTCGCCGGCCCGTTGCAAGCCAGCGCCACGGTGCTGCTGACCGTGCCGTCCATCGCCCTGTTCGGCCTGCTGCTGCCGTTCTACTCCAAATTCGGCCAGGGCCTGGGGCCGATGCCGGCGATCACCGCCGTGTTCCTCTACTCCCTGCTGCCGATCATGCGTAACACTTACCTGGCCCTCACCGGCGTCGAACCGGGCATCCGCGAAGCCGCCAAAGGCATCGGCATGACCTTCGGCCAGCGCCTGCGCATGGTCGAACTGCCCATCGCCGTGCCGGTGATCCTCGCCGGCGTGCGTACCGCCGTGGTGATGAACATTGGCGTCATGACCATCGCCGCCACCATCGGCGCCGGTGGCCTGGGTGTACTTATTCTGGCTTCCATCAGCCGCAGCGACATGTCGATGCTGATCGTCGGCGCCGTGCTGGTCAGTCTCCTGGCCATCTTCGCCGACCTGCTTCTGCAATGGCTGCAACGCTCGCTGACTCCAAAAGGACTGCTCAAATGATCGAACTTCAAAACCTGACCAAGACTTTTCAAAGCAACGGCAAAACTGTTTCGGCCGTGAACGACGTAAGCCTGACCGTCAACGAAGGCGAGATTTGCGTGTTCCTCGGCCCTTCGGGCTGCGGCAAGAGCACCACGCTGAAAATGATCAACCGCCTGATCAAGCCGACCTCGGGCAAGATCCTGATCAACGGCGAAGACACCACCGACCTCGATGAAGTGACCCTGCGTCGCAACATCGGCTACGTGATCCAGCAGATCGGCCTGTTCCCGAACATGACCATCGAGGAAAACATCGTGGTCGTGCCCAAGCTGCTGGGCTGGGACAAGCAGAAATGCCACGACCGCGCCCGCGAGTTGATGAGCATGATCAAGCTGGAACCCAAGCAGTACCTGCATCGCTACCCGCGTGAACTGTCGGGCGGCCAGCAACAGCGTATCGGCGTGATTCGTGCACTGGCGGCGGACGCGCCGCTGCTGCTGATGGATGAGCCGTTCGGCGCGGTCGACCCGATCAACCGCGAGATGATCCAGAACGAGTTCTTCGAGATGCAACGGGCGCTGAACAAGACCGTGATCATGGTCAGCCACGACATCGACGAAGCCATCAAGCTGGGTGACAAGATCGCCATCTTCCGCGCCGGCAAGCTGCTGCAGATCGATCATCCGGACACCCTGCTGGCCCATCCGGCCGACGAGTTCGTCAGCAACTTCGTGGGCCAGGACAGCACCCTCAAGCGCCTGTTGCTGGTGAAGGCTGAAGATGCGGCGGACAACGCCCCATCGGTGAGCCCGGAAACCCCGGTGGCCGATGCCCTGGAGCTGATGGACGAAACCGACCGCCGCTATGTGGTCGTCACGTGCGCCCAGAATAAGGCGCTGGGTTACGTGCGACGTCGCGACCTGCACCGTCAGACCGGTACCTGCGGCCAGTACCTGCGCGAGTTCAACGCCACGGCGGCGTATGACGAGCATTTGCGCATCCTGTTGTCGCGCATGTACGAGTTCAACCGCTCGTGGTTGCCGGTGATGGATGCGGAGCGGGTGTTCCTGGGTGAAGTAACCCAGGAGTCGATTGCCGAGTACCTGAGTTCCGGTAAGTCCCGTGGGGGCAAGACCAGCATTGTCTCCCCCGCCGAGACCGCCCTGGCCTGATCTTATGTGGGAGGGGGCTTGCTCCCTCCCACATTTGGTCCCGCGATCTGTCAGGGAAACACCTTCAATTATCCCCATCCGGGGAACATCATTCCGTCACACGTGTCGGTTACATAAGTAGCTGCGCGCGGTCCCGCGACGAACGCGTGCAAAAACGCGACATTTTTAGTTGATCTATGGCCCCTCACGTCCTAAAGTTCGCGCCGAACGTCCATGCTGGAAACGATCCATCCGGCTCAAGTACTGACGACGAGACAGCAAGGCCAAGGGAAGCGACTATTCCCATGGCCTTTTTGCTTTCGGCGACATGCCTTGGGAAGTAGGCGAACCAAAGTGGGGATACGGAGGACGTTCATTTGCACCCATTGATCAATTTAGTTTGCCCTTAGGAGTTCCCAGCATGTCGATCAACGTCGAAGATTATTTCGCGCGCGCCACTTTTGACAAAATGAAGGCGTTCGCCGACAAACAGGAAACCCCGTTCGTGGTGATCGACACCGCGATGATCAGCCAGGCCTACGATGACCTGCGCGCCGGTTTCGAATTCGCCAAGGTGTATTACGCGGTCAAGGCCAACCCGGCCGTCGAGATCATCGACCTGCTGAAAGACAAGGGCTCGAGCTTCGACATCGCCTCGATCTACGAGCTGGACAAGGTCATGGACCGCGGCGTCAGCGCCGACCGTATCAGCTACGGCAACACCATCAAGAAATCCAAGGACATCCGCTACTTCTACGAGAAGGGCGTGCGCCTGTTCTCCACCGACTCCGAAGCCGACCTGCGCAACATCGCCAAGGCCGCGCCGGGTTCGAAAGTGTATGTACGTATCCTCACCGAAGGCTCGACCACGGCTGACTGGCCTCTGTCGCGCAAATTCGGCTGCCAGACCGACATGGCCATGGACCTGCTGATCCTCGCTCGTGACTTGGGCCTGGTGCCCTACGGCATTTCGTTCCACGTTGGCTCGCAGCAACGCGACATCAGCGTGTGGGACGCGGCAATCGCCAAGGTCAAGGTGATCTTCGAACGCCTGAAGGAAGAAGACGGCATCCACCTCAAGCTGATCAACATGGGCGGCGGCTTCCCGGCCAACTACATCACCCGCACCAACAGCCTGGAAACCTACGCCGAAGAAATCATCCGCTTCCTCAAGGAAGACTTCGGCGATGACCTGCCGGAAATCATCCTCGAGCCAGGCCGTTCGCTGATCGCCAACGCCGGCATCCTGGTCAGTGAAGTGGTATTGGTTGCCCGTAAATCCCGTACCGCCGTCGAGCGCTGGGTGTACACGGATGTGGGCAAGTTCTCCGGCCTGATCGAAACCATGGACGAAGCCATCAAGTTCCCGATCTGGACCGAGAAGAAAGGCGAGATGGAAGAAGTGGTCATCGCCGGCCCGACCTGCGACAGCGCCGACATCATGTACGAAAACTACAAGTACGGCCTGCCGCTGAACCTGGCGATCGGTGATCGCTTGTACTGGCTGTCGACCGGTGCCTACACCACCAGCTACAGCGCGGTTGAGTTCAATGGCTTTCCGCCGTTGAAGTCGTTCTACGTGTAAGACGCCCGCGCACAAAAAACCCATGACATGTCATGGGTTTTTTTATGCCTCAGGCAAGGCTCACGGCCCGTTGGCGGAAGGCCTCGGCCAGCGCTCGAACCCGCGGATCACTCGCCGCCGCCAAGGCCGTGTGGGCTGTTCGCAGGAACTTCAGATTTCCGCCCGCCAGCGCCTTGCGCAACCACTCCAGCGCCGCCTCGACCTGGCCCCTGTCGGCCAACACCGCCGCGTAACTGAACTGCCCGCGAAAATCCCCGGCCTCGGCTGAGCGTCGATACCACTCCACAGCCGCCTCCAGGTCCCTCGGGCAAACCTGAGCGTCTTCCAGGTAGCGCCCCAGCAGGTTCATCGACTTGGCATGCCCCTGTTCTGCGGCTTGCCGATACAGGGCCAGCGCGTGCTGCGGGTTCTCGGCAACACCCCGGCCCGTCGCCAGCAGATTGGCATAGTTGTACTGGCCCCAATCCAATCCCGCGTCTGCCGCCAAACGGTATTCCCGCGCAGCCGCCGCTTCGTCGATGGCACACCCCCAGCCATGCTCCAGGCAACGCCCGGCCATATTGCGCGCCATTAAATGCCCGCCCTGCGCCGCAATCTGGAACCACCGCAGCGCGAGCGCTTCGTCGCGCGCAATACCGCGGCCTTCCAACAGGATTTGCCCGAGCAAGGCCTGGGCATCCACCACGCCCTCCTTGGCCGCGATCAGAATCGCCTGGGCCGCACGCACCGGCGAGTCGTCGAGCATGCCCTGCAATTGCTCAACGTTGAGCACTTCTTCGCGGCGCAATAAAAAGCCCATGTCAGACCTCGACCCAGCGACGCAACAGGTTGTGATAGGTGCCGGTGAGCTGGATCAACCCAGGGTGGTCGGGTACATCACGGCTCAATTGCTGGATGGCGCCGTCCATCTCGAACAGCAGGGTGCGCTGGCTGTCTTCGCGCACCAGGCTTTGGGTCCAGAAAAACGCGGCATACCGCGCACCTCGGGACACGGCGTTGACTTTGTGCAGGCTGGAGCCTGGGTACAGCACCATATCGCCGGCCGGCAACTTCACGCGCTGCAGGCCGAAAGTGTCCTGGATCTCCAGTTCGCCGCCGTCATAGTCATCCGGATCGCTGAAGAACAGCGTAGACGACAGGTCCGTGCGCACCCGTTCATGGCTGCCCCTGGCCTGGCGCACGGCATTGTCGATATGGAAGTCGAAGCTGCCACCGGCCGTGTAGCAATTGAGCAGCGGCGGGAAGACCTTGTGCGGTAACGCCGCTGACATAAACAGAGGATTTTTCCACAACCGTTCGAGCATTGCCGCGCCGATCTCCTTGGCCAGCGGGTGGCCTTCGGGCAATTGCAGGTTGTGCTTGGCTTTGGCGGACTGGTGCCCGGCAGTGATTTTGCCATCGGCCCAATCGGCGGTTTCCAGGGCGTGGCGGATGCGTTGCACTTCCTCGCGAGAGAACAGGCCGGGAATGTGCAGCAGCATGGGGCAATACCTGTAGGCAAAGAGGCGCCAATGGTATTGATTCTTATCCGCCCTGTAAAACGCCGGAGACGAACGAGAGCGTAAAAACCGTAAGGCAAAAGTGTAAAGAATGTAAATTCAGCGCGAATAGTAATGTATCGCAATTGATAGAAAGTCTTGTTCACCCTATATTCCGCGGCCTCACCTCCTTGGGGAAAGGACACGTCATGTCGCGCACCACCACAAAAACACCTGTTGGCTCACCCCGCATGCTGGCTTCGGCCATCGGCGTTGCGCTCAGCGCCAGCTCTGTCGCCCATCTGGCGCAGGCGGCCGAAGACACTGAACAAAAAGGCCAGCGCAACAGCATCGCCCTCGGCGCCACCAGCATCACCGGCGAAGAACAGGACAACACCGCGTACCAGGTCGAAAAAGCCTCTTCGCAAAAATACACCGCGCCGCTGGTGGACACGCCGCGCTCGGTGACCGTGGTGCCACAACAAGTCCTCAAGGACACCGCCGCCACCTCGTTGCAGGATGCCCTGCGCACCGTACCGGGGATTACCTTCGGCGCCGGCGAGGGCGGCAACCCCCAGGGCGACCGTCCATTCATCCGTGGTTTCGACGCCCAGGGCGACACCTACCTGGACGGCGTGCGCGACACCGGCGGCCAGAGCCGTGAAATTTTCGATATCGAGTCCATCGAAGTCAGCAAAGGCCCGAACTCCTCCTTCGGCGGTCGTGGCTCGGCCGGTGGCAGCCTCAACCTGGTGAGCAAGACTCCGCAAGCCCGGGACTTCACCAACGGCGGCTTCACTTACGGTTCCGACCAGACCCGCCGCTATGTACTCGATGTGAACCGTCAGTTCCTCGACGACAGCGCCGCGTTCCGCCTGAACCTGATGAGCCACGAACAGAACGTGGCCGGCCGTGACGCGGTCAATTACGACCGCTGGGGCGTGGCCCCATCGCTGACCTTCGGCCTGGGCACGCCGACCCGCGTCAACCTCAGCTACTACCATATGGAAAGCAATGACCTGCCGGATTCGGGCATTCCGTATGGCTACAGCTCTTCGACCGCCACCACTCATGCGCACGACAAACCCACCGACGGCGGCGACAGCAATAACTTCTACGGTCTCAAGGACCGTGACTTCCGCAAGACCCGCGCGGACATCAGCACGTTCTCCATCGAGCACGACCTGAACGACGACATGACGCTGAAAAACACCCTGCGCCATGGCAGCACCGGCCAGGACTACGTGCTCACGCAGCCGGACGATAGCCAACGCAACGTCAACCGTTTCGGCACGGTGTGGCGTCGCGCGAACACTCGCGTCTCCACCACCACGACCACCACCAACCAGACAGATCTGTTCGGCAATTTCCAGGCGCTTGGCTTCAAGCACAGCTACTCCACCGGCCTGGAATTCACCGGCGAAGAAACCCGCGTCAGCGGTTACACCGTCACACCGAACAGCAACCCGACGTGCACCGTGGCCGGCGGCGGCCGGGGTGGACAGTGCACCTCGCTGAGCAACCCGAATCCGGACGACGCCTGGACCGGCAGCATCGCGCGCAATTACAACGGCACCAACACCAAGGCCACCAGCCGTGCCGCCTATGTGTTCGACACCATCGAACTCGATCCGAAATGGCTGCTGAACGTCGGCCTGCGCTACGACACCTTCGACACCGAAGCCAACACCAACGCCGTACCGACCTCGACGGTCAGGGCGCGCAGCAAGGTCAAGGACGACAGCCAGTTCTTCAACTGGCAGGCCGGCCTGGTCTGGAAGCCTTTGGAGAACGGCAGCATCTACACCTCCTACGCGACCTCGGCCTCACCGGCAGGTGGACTGGTGGGCGAAGGGGTCGACAGCAATGCGATTCCTACCGGCATCAACACCAGCGACCTCAAGCCCGAAGAAACCGTCAACTACGAGCTGGGCACCAAGTGGGACCTGTTCCACAACCGCCTGTCCCTGTCTGCCGCAGTGTTCCGTACCGAGAAGAAAAACACCCGCATCCTGGTGGACTCCAACACCTACGAAACGGCAGGCGAGTCGCGGGTCGATGGCCTGGAACTGTCCGCCAGCGGCAAGATCACCGAACAGTGGCAAGTCTTCGCCGGCTACAGCTACCTGAAAGCCGAGCTGGTTGACCCAGGCAAAAACGGCAACCGCCAGGGCGTCGTCCAGGCCGGTTCCAACAAAGGCAACCAAATGCCCAACACGCCGGAGCACTCGTTCAGCCTGTGGACCACCTATAACGTGACCCCGAAGCTGACCATCGGCGGTGGCGCGTTCTACGTCGATCAGGTTTACGGCGATGCGGCCAACACCGTGTATGTGCCCCCCTACACCCGCTACGACGCCATGGCCAGCTATAAGCTGAGCAAAAACGTCGACCTGCAATTGAACGTGCAGAACCTGACTGACAAGACCTATTACGACAAAGCCTACGCCTCGCACTTCGCCAACCAGGCGGCGGGCCGCACGGCGCTGCTGTCCACAAGCTTCCACTTCTAAACGGTCAGCAGCCCACAAAGCCCCACGCATCGGATGCGTGGGGCTTTTGCGTGTCAAACAGAATGTTTCTCGACAACCCACGGCATAATGCGCGCCGTGCCCTACATATTCAGATAGACGAGGCGGTCCGACGTGTTGAAGAAAACCCTGTTCCAGTTGCACTGGTTCTTCGGCATCACTGCCGGGCTGGTGCTGGCCTTGATGGGGATCACCGGGGCTGCGGTCTCGTTTCAGGATGAGATCCTGCGGGCGCTCAACCCAAGTGTGTTGAGCGTGGAGAAACGCGAAGCCGGCGTGCTGCCGCCCGCCGAGCTGGTGCGCAAGCTGGAAGCCACCGAAGGCAAGGCCGTGTCCATGCTGTGGGTGGAAAGCGAAAGCGGCAACGCCGCCCGCGTGTTCTTCACCCCGCCGCCGGGTGAGCGCCGTGGCCAGATGCGCTATTTCGACCCCTACACCGGCGACTACATGGGCGACGCGGTCGGCCAGGATGTACTCGGTTTTATCCTGCAACTGCACCGCTTCCTGGCCATGGGCGAAACCGGCCGGCAGATCACCGGCGCCTGCACGCTGATCCTGGTGTTCTTCTGCCTGTCCGGCCTGTACCTGCGCTGGCCGCGCCAGGTCGCCAACTGGCGTGCCTGGCTGACGCTGGACTGGCGCAAAAAGGGCCGCAGCTTCAACTGGGATTTGCATTCGGTGTTCGGCACCTGGTGCCTGCTGGCCTACCTGCTGGCGGCGCTGACCGGCCTGTCCTGGTCCTACGACTGGTACAGCCAGGGCCTGACCAAACTGCTGTCCGACGCGCCGCAGAATGAACGGATGCGCAAGCGCGGCCCACCGCCCGCAGGCCCGGCACCAGTGGCCAACTACGACGCGATCTGGAGCAGCATCTACAGCAACGCCGGCCCAGGCTTGAGTGCCTATAACATCCGCATGCCAGCCGTCGCCGGGCAACCCGCCATTGTCTATTACCTGCTCAAAGACTCCCCCCACGACCGCGCACTGAACCAGATCAACCTGGACCCGGCCACCGGCGAGGTCAAATCCCATGACACGTACGCCGGCAAAACCTTCAAGTCGCAGTTACTCACCAGCATCTACGCGCTGCACACCGGCAGTTATTTCGGCCTGGCGGGGCGCATTATCCTCACCGTCAGCTCGCTGCTCATGCCGTTGTTCTTCATCACCGGCTGGCTGCTGTACCTGGACCGTCGGCGCAAAAAACGCCAGGTACGCGACGCACGCAAAGGCCTCAGTGCCAACCACAGTGATGCCCCGGCCTGGCTGATCGGTTTTGCCAGCCAGAGCGGGTTTGCCGAGCAACTGGCCTGGCAGACCGCCGGACAATTGCAGGCGGCTGGCCTGCCGGTGAAGGTGCAGCCTCTGGGCAGTGTCAGCCAGGACGACTTGCGCCAGTCGGAAAATGCGCTGTTCGTAGTCAGCACCTTCGGCGACGGCGAAGCCCCCGACAGCGCCCGCGGTTTCGAGCGCAGCGTGCTCGGCCAGGATCTGTCACTCAAAGGCCTGAACTACTCGGTGCTGGCCCTGGGTGATCGCCAGTACCAACACTTCTGTGGCTTTGCCCGGCGCCTGCATTTCTGGCTGACCCACCAGGGTGGCAACCCACTGTTCGCCCCGGTGGAAGTGGACAGCGGCGACAGCGCCGCCCTGCTGCACTGGCAACAACAGCTTGGACAGCTGACGGGCCAGGCACCCGTCGCCGCCTGGCCGACCGCCCAGTATGAAAACTGGACGCTGAGCCAGCGCACCCTGCTCAACCCCGGCAGCGCCAGCTCGGACGTCTACCTGCTGGGCCTCACATCGCCATCGAAACAAAACTGGCTGGCCGGCGACCTGGTGGAAATCCTGCCGCGCAATTGCCCGTGGGCCATCGAGCACTTCCTCGAAGGCCTGGGGCTGATCGGCACTGATGGCGTGCTGATCGACGGCCTGCCACACACCCTCAACCAGGCCCTTGCGACCCGCCAACTGCCGGACAACCGGGCGCACCTGGTCGGCCTGCACGCTCAAGCGCTGGTGAACGCGCTCGCGCCCCTGGGCATGCGCGAATACTCCATCGCCTCGATCGCCAGCGACGGCGTGCTGGAATTGATCGTGCGCCAGGAACGCCACCCCGACGGCAGCCTGGGTGTGGGCTCGGGCTGGCTCACCGAACATGCGGCCATTGGCTCGGCAATCAGCCTGCGCCTGCGCCGCAACAGTGGCTTCCACCTGCCGGAGGCGCCGGTGCCATTGATCCTGCTGGGTAACGGCACCGGCCTGGCCGGTTTGCGCAGCCTGCTCAAGGCGCGCATTGCCGATGGCCAGCAGCGTAACTGGCTGCTGTTCGGCGAACGCACCATCGCCCACGACTACCTGTGCCGGGACGAGCTTCAAGGCTGGCTGGCCAGTGGTGACCTGGCCCTGCTGGACCTGGCGTTTTCCCGGGATCAGGAGGAGAAAATCTACGTGCAGGACCGCCTGCGCGAATCCGCCGATGTCCTGCGTAAATGGCTCGCGGACGGCGCGGCGATTTATGTGTGTGGCAGCTTGCAGGGGATGGCGACGGGCGTGGACCAGGCGCTGGTCGACATCCTCGGGAATGAAACAGTGGAGCGCTTGATCGAACAGGGGCGCTACCGCCGGGATGTCTACTGATGTGATCCAATGTGAGAGGGGTGTAGAACCGTAGACATCGTTTACATCTGAAACCGGGGACATCGTTTACACATTTGAGGCCTGGACGCGGGTCATACCTCGTCCAAGCCTCCCCAAGGGATAATCACACAGGTACAAATCCCAAGCATCATCTTCAGCTTCTTTGAGCCCTATCCTTTCCCCGGACAGCGCCTCGCTGATAAATACCAACTTGCCGTTCCACTTGATCGATCCGTCCTGCCTGACGCTTCGAACTTTCATTTCTGCCGGATATTCCACATCGGGCAAGCACCCTGGATAAATTCGGGTGGACGGCACATACAAGTCTCCCGGACTTTTCATGCCGAGCGCTTCGTGAGGGCGTACGTAATTAAACTCATGCCTGAAATGCTCCAGCAAAAGCTGCTGCTCGACTAAGTTTTTCCCTAAGGGCAACTCAAGTTTCAAGCTACGGTGCATTCGTTCATGGCGACCATTCTGGGCGGGCCTTCCCGGCATGGTTCGCTCGGGATAAATACCCAGCCGAATCCACCAAACTGCCAGTGTGGATATTCTTGCCAGGCCAGGAGAGGCGAACGGTACCCCGTTGTCCGAACGGATAACTTCCGGCATGCCGTACTCCTGAAAAAGCCTCTCAAAGGCCTGTTTTACAGGCTGGGTCATGATCTTGGGATGGGCCCTGCACGCTAAAATCAGCCGCGACGCATGGTCTGTGACGGTCAAAGGGAAGCACATCTGAGCATTAAGCATCTTGAACTGCCCTTTGTAGTCAGCACACCACGTCTTGTTAGGTTCGTCGGCCTTTCGCATTTGTGCGTGGGAAATGCTGTGTCGGCGTTTGAAGCGCCGCTTTTTGACGAGCCCAAGTCGGTCAAGCCATTGACCGGCCGTACTTGGAGAGGGCCAGGTGACGGAGGGATCTTCCAGCCGTAATAGCTCGAGAAGCTTTTTCGGCCCCCATTTATCGTGAGCCTCCTTCATCGCGACTACACGGGCCAAAATCTCGTCGTCGGTTTTATTTGGGCTGTTGTGAGGTCGCCGGGACAGTTCGGATAAAGACCTCAAATCGCCGTCGTGCCGGGTAATCCACTTATCGACGGTAGGTCGGCTAACGTCAAAGCGGCGTGCCAACTGGCTTTTAGTGAAGTTGCCAGAAAGCCAATCAGCTACCAGCTTGATTCTTTGATTCATGGGGGACTCTTGGTTCCAGGGCATGATCAGTTACCTCCTGATCATGCGTATTAGCCTGTAAACCATGTCCCCGGTTAGAAATGTAAACGATGTCCCCGGTTTGTACCGGGGCTTGCCCCCTCCCACATTTAGATTGCATTTCAGGTCAGACCGGTTGCAGCTTCTGTTCGAATACCGAGACCCCATCCAGGTCGCGCAAAATCACGGTCAACTCCGCTGTCTGCCCGTCAATCTGCACTTCGCCAAAAAACTGAAACCCGGCAAACGGCGAGGTGTTCTGCGCCGGCGGGGCCTTCTCGAACACCACCTCAGGGCCAAAGGTTTTATCCAAGGGATTCGGACCGAAGCTGCCCGCATTCAGAGGCCCGGCGACAAACTCCCAGAACGGCTCGAAATCCTGGAACGCCGCCCGATCCGGGTGGTAGTGATGGGCCGCGCAGTAATGCACATCCGCCGTCAGCCACACATGGTTGCGCACTTTCTGCGCGCGCAGAAAGCCGAGTAATTCGGCGATTTCCAGCTCGCGGCCCTGCGCCGGGCCTGGGTCATTGTTGGCAATGGCTTCCCAGCGCGGTACGCCGGGGCTGACTTCGCCGTCGGGCACGCCGAGGCCGATGGGCATGTCGGCGGCGATCACCTTCCACTGGGCCTGGGAGGCCTTGAGTTCGCGCTTGAGCCAGTCCAACTGCTCGCGGCCGAGGAAGGGTTTTTCACCGCCCAGGTTGTCATCGTTGGGGCCGCGATAGCTGCGCATGTCGAGCACGAATACATCCAGCAGCGGGCCATAACTGAGCTTGCGATAAATCCGCCCGCCGCCGTCCGCGCTTTGCCGGCGCATGGGTGAATACTCCAGCCAGGCCTGGCGTGCACGACCCACCAAGGTGTTGATGTCCTTGGTCTGGTAGCGCTCGTCGAGTTGCTTGCCGGGCGACCAGTTATTCACCACTTCATGGTCATCCCACTGCCAGATCTGCGGCACCTCGGCATTGAAGCGACGCACGTTTTCATCCAGCAGGTTGTAGCGGTAGTTGCCGCGATATTCGTCGAGGGTTTCGGCGACCTTGCTCTTGGCGTCGGTGGTGATATTGCGCCAGATGCGCCCGCCCTCGGTAGGCAATTGCGCGGGCACCGGGCCATCGGCGTAGATGGTGTCGCCGCTGTGGATAAAGAAGTCCGGCAGGCGCAGGCGCATGGCTTCGTAGATGCGCATACCGCCGATGTCAGGGTTGATGCCAAAGCCTTGGCCGACGGTGTCGCCGCTCCACACAAAACGGATGTCGCGGCGTTGGTACGGCACGCTGCGCAGGTGGCCGAACCACGGCTCGCTGGCGACGCCGGTCTGGGCGTCTTCAAAGTGCACGCGGTAGAAAATCGCCTGGTCGGCGGGCAGTCCGGTGAGTTCGACGCGGGCGGTAAAGTCGGTGCGGTTGTCGGCCAGGGGCGAAACAAATCGACGCGGGTTGCTGAATACGCTGCGGGTGTCCCACTCCACCACCATCTTCGCCGGGCGGTCGCTGCGGCTCCAGATCATCGCGCGATCACCGAGCAGGTCGCCGGACTGCACGCCGTCGGTGAGTTGCGGCCGGTCCTTGACCGACGCGATCACCGCCGGGGCCAGGCCCGGCAGCAACAGACCGGCGCCGACGACTTGCATCACGCGGCGACGGCCGAGATCGAAGTGACTCATGCAGGTGCCCTCTTGAGTATCAAAAGGGCCACTAAAGCATGCGCTTATGACACCGGTGCGACAGCCAGCTCCACCGCTTCCGGACGCTTGATCAGCGCATACACCAAACCGGTCAGCAGGCTGCCGGCAACGATTGCCAGCAGGTACAGCAGCGCATGGTTCATCGCATTCGGGATCACCAGCACAAACAGGCCGCCGTGGGGCGCCGCCAGTTTGCAGCCGAAGTACATCGACAGCGCCCCGGTCAATGCGCCACCGGCGATGCTGGCCGGGATCACGCGCAACGGGTCCTTGGCGGCAAACGGGATCGCGCCTTCGGAGATAAAGCACATGCCCAGAATCATCGCGGCCTTGCCGGCCTCGCGTTCGGTCTGGGCGAACTTGCGTCGCGCCAGAAACGTGGCGATGCCCATGCCGATTGGCGGCACCATGCCGGCGGCCATGGTCGCGGCCATCGGTGCACCGCTCTGTGCCGCCAGCAAGCCGACGGAAAACGCATACGCCGCCTTGTTGATCGGCCCGCCCAGGTCGACACACATCATGCCGCCCAACAGGATGCCCAGCAGCACCGCATTGGTGGTGCCCATGGTCGCGAGAAAATCGGTCAGGCCCGTGAGCATGCGCGCCACCGGCGGCCCCACCAGGTAGATCATCGCCAGGCCCGTGAACAGGCTCGCCAGCAACGGGATGATCAGGATCGGCTTGAGTGCTTCCAGGCTCTGCGGCAACTTCACCGCACGGGTGATCAGCTTGACGCAATAACCGGCGAGAAACCCGGCGAAAATCCCGCCGATAAAACCGGCTCCCAAAGTGCCCGCCAACAGGCCACCGATCATGCCGGGGGCAATGCCCGGGCGGTCGGCAATCGAGTAGGCGATGTAACCCGCCAGCAGCGGCACCATCAGCATAAAGGCGCGGTCGCCGACGGTTTTCAGCGCGGCCGCCAACGTGCCTTCCTGCTCAAACGCATGGATGCCGAACACGAATGACAAGGCGATCAGCAAACCGCCCGCCACCACCATCGGCAACATGAACGACACACCGGTCAGCAGGTGTTTGTAGACGCCGGTTTTTTCTTTCTTGGCCACAGTACCGCTGGCGGCACTTTCCACCGCGCCTTCGGCCAGGGCTTTGTTGAGGGTCGCCTCGGATTGCTTGAGCGCAATACCGGTGCCGCAACGGTAGATCTTCTTGCCGGCGAAACGCTCGGTGGCCACTTCAATGTCGGCCGCCAGCAGCACTACGTCGGCATTCGCGATGGCCTCGGGGCTCAACGGCGTACGGGCACCGACCGAGCCCTGGGTCTCGACCTGCAAGTCATAGCCCAGGCGCTTGGCCGTCTGCTGCAAGGCTTCGGCGGCCATGAAGGTATGCGCCACGCCGGTCGGGCAGGCGGTAATCGCGACGATACGCGGCGCATGCTTCGACGCAGCCGCTGCCTGGCTGACGACATACTCCTGGGCTTCTTCAGCGCCCCGGCGCAACACCGCCTCGACATCCGCCAGCGCCTGGGCCGGTGTGCTCTGGAACACCCGCTTGCCGACAAACCGCTGCATATCCACCGCCGCGCTGCTGACCAGCAACACCCATTCGGCGGCGTCGATGGTGGCCTGCGACAACTGGCGCTCCGGGCGCTGTACATCCACCACCTCGACGCTGGTGCTCCAGCCCTGGCGTTGCGCGGCGGCGTCCAACAAGCGGGCGCACAGCACACTGGTGACCATGCCGTTGGGGCAGGCAGTAACAATGGCTAACTTCATGACAATCCCTCTTATTGTTCTGTCAGCGGGCGTACAGCGACGCCGCTTTCAAGACGCGCCAGCTGCGCGGCGTCGCGGATGCCGAAACCGATCTGTGTCACCGCCATGGCGGCAATTGCCGTGGCGCGACGCAGGGTTTGTTCAGGCGCTTCAGACTCAAGCAAACCATGGAGCATCCCGGCCAGCAGCGAATCGCCGGCACCTACCGTACTGGCCACCGTCACCTTGGGCGGCGTGGCATGCAGGGTGGTGGCCCGGCTGTACCAGCTCACGCCCGCGGCACCGTCGGAGACGACCACATGCTCAACACCCTGCTGATGCAGTTGGCTGATGACGTTGGTGGCATCGCCCAGGGCATCGGCGAGCTCTTCGGTATTGGGTTTGATCAACCACGGGGCCGCCTTGAGACCGGCACGCAGCGCCTCGCCGCTGGTGTCCAGGGCGACTTTCAAGCCCAGACGCTTCAGGTGTTCCAACAGCCCCTGCAACCACTGCGGGCTGACGCCACACGGCAAGCTGCCGGCGACGACCACCGCATCATGGCCCGGCGCAATGCGCGTCAATTGGTCGAGCAACGCCTGCTGCGCCTGCTCACTGACCAACGGCCCCGGCGCATTGATATCGGTGACCCGGCCGTCCTGCTCGGCAATCTTGATATTGCTGCGGGTTTCGCCGGGCACGCGGATAAACGCGTCGGCAAAACCACGTTGTGCAATCAGCGCCTCGAAGGCTTGGGGGTTGTCCTCGCCGAGAAAACCGCCCACGGTCACTTGATGGCCCAGGTCGGCCAGGACTTGCGCCACATTCACGCCCTTGCCGGCGGCATGGGTGAGCAGGGTTTCGCTGCGGTTGACTTCACCCGGCTCCAGGTGCGCCAGGCGTACCGTCAGGTCCAACGCCGGGTTCAGCGTCAGGGTCAGAATCCTTGCCATCTACACGGCCTCCACAAGGGCACGCACCTCGGCGGGCGAACCCACCGCCAGTGCTTTTTGCGCCAGGCCCTGGGCCTCGCTCAGACTGAATTCACGCACCCGCGCCTTCACTTCGGGAATGCTGCGGGCCGACACGCTCAACTCATCCACACCCAGGCCGACCAGCACCGGCACCGCCAGCGGGTCCGCCGCCAGTTCGCCGCACACCCCGACCCATTTGCCATGGGCATGGGCCGCACGCACGGTGATGTCGATCAGTTGCAGCACCGCCGGGTGCAGGCCATCGGCCTGGGCCGACAAGGTCGGGTGGCCACGGTCGATGGCGAGGGTGTACTGGGTCAGGTCGTTCGTGCCGACACTGAAGAAGTCCACTTCCTTGGCCAGCACCGGCGCCAACAGCGCGGCGGACGGGATTTCGATCATGATCCCCAGTTGCAGGTCGGCCACCGGGATTTCCAGGCGCAGGCGTTCGGTCATGTCGCGGGCCGCACGCCATTCATCCACGCTGCCGACCATGGGGAACATGATGCGCAACGGGCGGTTATCCGCCGAGCGCAGCAGTGCGCGTAATTGCGCTTCCATGATCTGCGGGCGTTGCAGGGTCAGGCGAATACCGCGTACGCCGAGGAAGGGGTTTTCTTCCTCGGCAATCGGCCAATACGGCAGCGGTTTGTCGCCGCCCACATCGAGGGTGCGCACCACCAGCGGGCGGCCACCGAGGCCGTCGAGCACACGGCGGTACTCGGCTTCCTGGGTGGCTTCGTCCGGGGCTTGGGGGTGGGCCATGAAAATCAGTTCGGTGCGCAGCAAACCAATGCCTTCGGCGCCCTGCTCCACGGCGCTGGCCACACCGGCGCTTTCGCCGATATTGGCGAACACCTCCACGGCGTGACCATCGCGGGTCAGCGCCGGCTCGTGGCGCTGGGCCGAGGCGGCCTGCAAGCGTTGCTCACGGGTATCGCGCTCGACGGTGGCACGTTGCAGGGTGGCTGCATCGGGGTCTACATGCAGGCGACCGCGCTGGCCATCCAGCAACAACGGCGTGCCGGCGGCCAGCAGCAATACCGCCGGGCCGGCACCGACCAACGCGGGAATACCGAGGGCCCGCGCGACAATGGCGCTGTGGGCGGTTGCGCCGCCACGGGCGGTGAGGATGCCGGCGACACGGGCCGGGTCCAGGCGTGCGACGTCGGAAGGGCCGACTTCGTCCATTACCAGGATGTAGGGTTCGCTCGGCTCCTGGGCGGTTTCAACGCCGCACAATTGCGCCAGCACCCGGCGACCGATGTCGCGCAGGTCGGCGGCGCGCTCGGCAAGCAACGCGTCCTGCAACGATTCCTGCTGCCTGGCGGCGGCTTCGATCACGCTCATCCACGCCGCTTGTGCGCTTTCACCTTGCTTGAGACGGGTGTCGACTTCGTCGGTGAGTTCCGGGTCGTCGAGCATTTCCTGGTGGGTGATGAAAATCTCGCGGATGGCTTTGGCCTGGCTGCGTTCGATCAGGCCCTGGATATCCCGGCGCACATCGGCCAGGGCATCCTGCAGGCGCTGGCGCTCAATGGCCGAGGACTCACCGCGCAAGGGGTAATCGAACACCTGTTGAATCTGGATATGTGCAGGACCAATGGCAATGCCCGGCGCCGCAGCGATGGCCTGGAGCTGGCTGCCGGCCTGTGGCGCGCTGATCACTGGCGCAATATCAAGGGCTTCAGGCTGTGCGCTCACGGTCGGCAGTGGCTCGACCTCTTCGCCCAGGCCCTCTTCGACAGCGGCCAGCAGCGCGGGCAACGCATCGCTGGCAATCGTCGGTTCAGCAACAAATTCCAGCACCTGGCCACGCCGGGCGCCAAGGCTCAGCAGCTTGCTCAGGCTCTTCACCGACACGGCGCCTACCGGGCCGTCAACGATGCGCACGCGGATGTCGCCTTCAAAACTTTTGGCCAATTGCGCGAGGATCTTCGCCGGCCGTGCGTGCAGGCCGTGGGCGTTAGCCAGGGTGATGCGGGCGCTGGGCCAGTCAGCTGGCAGCTCGCCGCCGAGTACTTCGAGCACCGCGCGACTGCTGGTGGCGCGGCCCAATTCCTGGCCACGGCCTTCGATCAACAAGGCGCACAAGCGTTCAAGCAAGGCCTGATGGGCTTCACCCAGGCTGGCCAGGCAGAACAGACCGTTTAGGGGCTGGCCGAGATAGCGCATGGGCTTGTCGGGCGTAACAAACGCCAGGCCCGGGCGCTTGACCGTCTGCTCGCTGTGCAGCCACCACAGGCCATCACCCAGGGGCAGCGCATCGACCTGCTGCAGCACTGCGGCAAACCCATTGCTGACGCAATCGGCCTGGCGCAGCAGGCGTGCGCCTCTCCAGACAAGCTCTTCGAAGTCATCGGCAGACACGCCCAGGCTGATCATCTGCGCGTCCAGCGCCAGCTCCTGGGGTGCGCCCTGCAGCAGTTTCAGCAAGGCTTCAGCCGTGCCGGCGCGGCGCAACGCCTGGCCCAGGTCGGTTTCACCGAGGGCGCGGGTGAGCAGTTGCAGCAGGCGCAGGTGTTCGTCGGATTTGGCGGCAATACCAATGGCCAGGTACACAATCTGCCCATCGCCCCAGTCCACCCCTTCGGGGAACTGCAACAGGCGCACGCCGGTGGAAAACACCTGGTCGCGGGTTTCGGGGGTGCCATGGGGGATGGCAATACCTTGGCCAAGAAAGGTCGAGCCTTGGGCTTCACGGGCTTGCAAGCCGCTGAGATATCCCTCGGCGACCAGGCCATCGGCCACCAGTTTGTCAGCGAGCAGGTGCAGGGCAGCAGATTTATCCACAGCCACCTGGCCCATGGAAATCTGCTCTACAGTGAGCTCAAGCATGCCGTTCTCCTAGTTAGTGCGATGGACGCACTAGGTATTGTTTTGAATAAAACAGTGTAATGGTGTTCCGGGACAGCTGACCGAGTAGTCAATTGGCAGTAGGCACTCAGTGGCTAACGTCGTAAAAATACGCTGGCTGAAACGTTTAATCTAGAATTTATGGCAGGTTACGCGTTAATTGCGCATCCTTGAAGGACCACTCGGCACTTGAGCTGAGACATTAGTCGTGTGCAGGAATCGGTTACGATTGGACAAAATGTCGGGGCGAGCTCCAAAAAACAAGGAAATCCCGGTTTGAAACTCAGTGATATCGCACGTCTGGCCGGTGTGTCCGTGACCACCGCCAGCTATGTCATCAATGGCAAAGCCGCACAGCAACGCATCAGCAGCGCGACCGTCGAGCGCGTGCGTGCCGTGGTTGAAGCCCATGGCTTTACGCCCAACCCCCAGGCCGCCGGGCTGCGCAGCCGGCATACCCGTACCCTGGGGTTCATCCTCCCGGATCTGGAAAACCCCAGTTACGCACGTATCGCCAAGCTGCTGGAGCAAGGTGCACGGGCCCGCGGCTATCAGTTGCTGATCGCCAGCTCAGACGATGAAGCCGACAGCGAGCGCCAACTGCTGCAACTGTTCCGCGCCCGCCGTTGCGACGCGCTGTTCGTCGCCAGCTGCCTGCCGGCCAGCGATGACAGTTACCGCGAGCTGCAAGCCAAGGGTTTGCCGGTGATTGCCATCGACCGAGTGATGGGGGCGGACCACTTCTGCTCGGTGGTCAGCGACGACCGCCAGGCCTGCCAGCAATTGACCAGCAGCTTGCTGCAACCGCTGCCCAAGCAGATCGTGCTGATTGGCGCGCGGCCCGAGCTGAGCATCAGCCAGGAGCGTGCGGCCGGTTTCCGTGAAGCGCTCGGCGGTTTCACCGGCGAGGTCATCGTCGAACACGGCGAAGCCTTCAGCCGCGACTGTGGCCGACAGCTGATGGAGCAACTTCTGCATCAACTGGGGCACTTGCCTGACGCCTTGGTGACCACGTCCTACGTGCTGCTGCAAGGCGTGTTCGACGCACTGCATGACTTCCCGCTCAAGTCACGCCCGCTGCGCCTGGGCACGTTTGGTGACACCCAGTTGCTGGACTTCCTGCCGCTGCCGGTCAACGCCATGGCCCAGCAACATCAGCTGATTGCCGACACCGCCCTGCGCCTGGCCCTGGCCGCCATTGAAGAAGAACAATACCAACCGGGCGTGCACGCCATCGGCCGGACCTTCAAGCAGCGTATCCACGAGGCCTGAGCGTGGAGCTGATCGACACCCACACCCACCTGGACTTCCCGGACTTCGACAGCGATCGCCGGGAAGTCCTCGCCCACAGCCGTGAGTTGGGCGTGCGGCGCATGGTGGTGCTGGGGGTGTATCAGCAGAACTGGCAGCGGCTGTGGGATCTGGTGCAGGCGGATGCCGGTTTGTTCGCGGCCTTTGGCCTGCATCCGGTGTACCTCGATGAGCACAAGCCCGCCGACCTGACGGAGTTGGGCGACTGGTTGACCCGCCTGCACGGCCATCGACAGCTCTGCGCGGTAGGTGAGATCGGCCTGGATTACTTTGTTGAACAGCTGGATCGCGAGGGCCAGCAAGACCTGTTCGAAGCCCAGCTCAAACTGGCGGTGGACTTCCAGCTGCCGGCGCTGCTCCACGTACGCCGCAGCCACGCGGCCGTGATCGCCACGCTCAAGCGCATCCGCCTGCCACGGGGCGGCATCATCCACGCGTTTGCCGGCAGCCGGGAAGAAGCCCATGAATACATCAAGCTCGGGTTCAAGCTCGGCCTGGGCGGCGCAGCCACATGGCCCCAGGCCCTGCGCATGCATAAGGTGCTGGCACAGCTGCCGCTGAACGCGGTCGTACTGGAAACCGACGCCCCCGACATGGCGCCGGCCATGTACCCGGGCCAGCGCAACAGCCCGCAGCACCTGCCGGCGATCTGCACCGCCCTGGCCGAGCGTATGGGCACCAGCCCCCTAGCGCTGGCCGAGGCGAGCACACGCAATGCGTGCGAGCTGTTCAATTGGTAATACCGGGGTCACCGCTTGCAGGTTCAAGGTCATTCGCTGCCGATGACGGACATAGCGCAGCACCAGGAAGTGCACCAGCAGCACCATCAATGACACGTTGAGCTGCCCGACCACACTGATCAGGCCAATCCACTCCGTCACCAGCGCCACTATCAGCACCACGCACGTCAGCACGGCCATGCTCGGGCATACCAGCGCCCAATGGTCCAGCGCCTTGAAATGTCGCAACTGCCGGGGGCAGTTCAGCTCCAGGACGCGCTGGCAATACGGGCAATCAAAGGGTTCTTCAATGGCGATGGCGTTCAACTGCCAAGGCTTGAGTTCAAACGTGATGTCGCAATGGGCGCAGTGCCCCTTGACGCCGACTGCAGTGGTCATTGTCATGCCTCCCTTGGACCTTGATTGAGTGACACAAATCTTCACTCATTCACCCGCGCAAAAAAGGCACTCCAGGAAATCAGGACAGGCACTACACCAACCAAAGACCAATCCTACGCCACCGCCTTACACACGAAAGGCCCCGATCAGTTGCTTCAACTCGATCACCTGTATCGACAGCTGCCGGCTCGCCGCTTCAGTCTGATGCGCGCCTTGGGCTGCATGCTCGCCGGCACGATTGATTTCGACGATATTCTGGTCGATGTCATGGGCGACGGCGGTCTGCTGCTCCACCGCTGCGGCGATCTGCTGATTCTGATCGACGATCATGCCCACGGCACCGAGGATATTTTCCAGGGCTTGCTGGACCTTGTCCGACTGTTCCACGGTGCCGCTGGCCATTTCATGGCTGGTGCCCATGGCCTTCACGGCCGCTGCCACACCGCTGTGCAGGCGGCTGATCATTTGCTCGATTTCTTCGGTGGAATGCTGGGTACGCCGGGCCAGGGTTCGCACCTCGTCGGCCACCACGGCAAAGCCGCGTCCCTGCTCACCGGCCCGTGCGGCCTCGATGGCCGCATTGAGTGCCAGCAGGTTGGTTTGCTCGGCGATGCTCTTGATCACCTCCAGGACGCTGCTGATGGACTGGCTGTCGGTGGCCAACTGGTTGATCACCCTAACCGACTGGTCGATCTCCGAGGCCAGCCGCGCAATGCTGCCCTGCTGGGATTGCACCAGGCCGCGGCCATTGACGGTTTCATCGTTGACGCTGTGGGCACTGCTGACCGCCGCCGCGGCACTGCGCGCCACTTCCTGGGCGGTGGAAGACATTTGGTTCATGGCCGTCGCCACCTGCTCAATCTGCATGCGCTGGCCAGAGACCGCCTGATTGCTCCGGGCCGAGACCGTTTCCACTTGGCCGGCCTGCAACTCGACCTGGCTGACGGTATGCCCGACGCGCTCGATCAAATCATGGATTTTCGCCACGGTGCCGTTGAACACTTGGCCCAGGTCGCCCAACTCATCGCGGCTTTGGGCAACAAAGGTAACGGTCATGTCGCCGGCGGCCACCTTGTCCATCATCGCCCCCAGGCGCCGTAACGTGGTGCGCGTAGACGCGTAGAACCCTGCATACAGGTAGAAGATCAGCAAAAACACCGCCGTCAGCGCCGAGACCAGCACCACCATGTGCGTACGGTTCTGCGCCAGGCGCTGCTCCAGCTGCTGCCCGAGGAACGTCAGGGTGGCGTCATCGAGCTGATAGGTGTGCTCCATCAATTGGCTGACGCTGTCATAGAAACCCTGCCACGGCGCGTCAAGGGTTTCGGCCATCACCACCTGCTCTTCAAACAATTCACTGCCGTGCTTGAGGCTGGCATTGCTGGCCTTCGCCAGGCTGTCGAGCGCCGCGTGCGCGGCGTTGCTGGAGCCCAGGACGTCCTGCAATTTCAAGGCGTATTCGGCCTGGAGCTTTTCCAACTGTTGCAGCAGTTCGTCGAAGCGGGTACTGGAAGATGAGTTGAGAAAACCCTGGCCCAGGGAGTAGGCCCCCATCGCCCGGCCTTCTCCCAGGGTCTGGGTGACCTGCGGGGTGACACTGGTGATCAGCTCGCTGAGCTGGCGCAAGTCACTCTGGGGGTCGCGGCTCAAGCCGGACTGGCTGGCAATGATCTGGCTGAGCATCTGGGCCTTGTTGAGCAACTTGCCGATCAACGCACTTTTGCTCTGCAGCGAGCTTTCCTGTTGCTGGGCCTGGAAGGCGGTGATCAGTTCGTCACGCTTACCTTCAAAGGCGGCGATTTGCTCAGGTTCGGCAGCCATCGGGGTGAGGCCTTGCAGACGGGCGAGCACGCTCTGCTCCAGGGCGCTGATCTTGCCCTCAAGGTCAGCGGCCTTGCCGGACTGGCCAAGTATTGCGTTGATCTGCACCTGGTTATTGAGGGTTTCCAGGTCACGGCGCAGGACCAGGCTGCTGCCGAGCAAATCCAGGCTTTGCAGCTCGACACGGGTGCCCTGGAATTCGCGCCAGGAATCGCGCACCAGGTAATAGTTGGTGGCCAGCATCGGCAGCAGGAACAGCACGCTGATCAGGCTGAACTTCATGCCGAAGCTAAGACGGTTCATCAGCGCGACGGCGGGATAGAGCAAGCTCTTCACAGGTGACCTCCCCTTTGTTTTATTTTTATTCAGGCGCAGGGCGGCGGCAGAAAGCCACTATTTGGCGCTCTGTCTGTATAGCTCAATTTGAAAGGGAGTTTTGTAACGTAAAGTTAACGGACGAGGATTGCAGCGGGCTGCTGCGCAGCCCGGCGCGGGCGGTGCGACGATTCGACAAGCCCGCTCAGCAGAGGAGTCAGGGCAACACGGTCCAAATGGCGAAACCGGCATACCACAGCACCGCCGCACGCAGCAGCAGTTCCCACAGGCGATCCAGGCTGTTGATGCCATCGGCACCCACGGCCGGAGGCGGGATTTCAGCCGCGACCAGGCCAACTTTTTCCACCAGTTGCGCCGCGCTGATGTCCCAGCTCAACAACTCGTGAAGCATGACACGGCTGACCGCGACGAAGTTGCCCACCAGGGCAAAACTGGCCGCCAGCAGGCGCACCGGCAGCCAGTCGAACGCGTGACGCAATTGCCCGGCGCGCTCGGCCACCAGAGGGTTCTGGCTGTGCTCACTGGCGAGCGCCAGCAGTCGATAGGCCAGCGCGGCGACCGGCCCCAACAGGAAGTACCAGAAAATCACGGCAAAGAAGCTCTGGTAGGCCTGCCACAACAGATGGCCCTGGACGCGCTCCAGCAGTTGCTCGCCGCTGTCGGCGCCCAGCTTCAGGTCGCGCTCGGCCACATGTTCGGCCGCCTGCAGGTCACCACGGCGCCAGGCATCGCGAAATGGCCCCAGCCCAGCCAATAGATCGCCACGGCCCAGGCTGTAGATCACCACCAGCAAGTGCACCGGCAGCGCCAACAAACCATAGGCCACCGGCTCCAGCACCAGCAACAACAACGCCAGCAACGCCACCGGCAGCAACACCAGCAGGAGCAGAATCAGCCACGGCTGCTTGCCCATGCGCGGGCTCGACTCCAACTTGGCCAATTCGCGCAACCAGCCGCCATCACGCTGCAACCGCTGGCGCAGGGCCGAGAACTTCTCGATCCACACGGCCAGCACCAACACCAGAAAACTCATCGTGCGTGTCCTCCATCCTGCAGGGCGCTGCGAAAGCGCACCCAATCAAAAGCGGGGCCGGGATCGGTCTTGCGCCCCGGAGCGATATCGCTATGGCCGCAGATACGCTGCGGCGTAATACCTGGATAGGCTGCCAGCAACTGCCGTGTCAGGTCGACCAGCGACACATACTGGGGGTTGGTGAACGGCAAATCATCCGTACCTTCAAGCTCTATGCCCAGGGAAAAGTCATTGCACGTCTCACGCCCTTCGAAACACGAGACCCCGGCATGCCAGGCCCGGTCTATGCAGGATACAAACTGCGTCACGGTGCCATCGCGCTCAATCAGAAAATGCGCAGACACCCGTAGGTCGGCAATCCCTTCAAAGTAGGGATGTTCCGTGACGTCCAGGCGATTCTGGAAAAACTCCTGCACTTTGCCGGTAGCGAACTGCGCGGGTGGCAGGCTGATGTTATGCACCACCAACAGTGAGATTTCGCCTGCCGGGCGCTCGTTGAAGTTGGGTGAAGGGCAATGGCGAATGCCCTGGCACCAGCCGCTGGCGGGGTCCAACTGCATACAGGATCCTTGAACGTGACTAAGTGTGACCAGTATGCCGCGTTCGACCCCGTGGTTGCGATCACTTGCCGCGATTGAGTTGACGCAGCTTGCCCACCACCGCCGCCAACGCCCGCTCGAACAGCGGCTCATCGTCGAGGTTATGCAGCGCGCCACGCTTGAATGCCATCGCCAGTTGGCCGGCACTCTTCTCCAGGACCTTGAGCCCGGTACGGCCGACGAAAATATAGGTGTTGGCCGGCGCCATGATCGCCGTCAGCTTGCACCGCAGGGTGCCTGCCGGGCCCTGCTGGAACACGATCCAGTCACCGACGCGCAATTGGTGCACCTTGGCCAGGTCCGGATCATCCTCCGGCAGGCCCTCGACGGGATCGAGCGGCAGTACGCTGAACACAAAGGGTTCACGCACTTCGAGCCATCCATCGCCACCCTCGGGCGGCCGGACATGCAGGGTCTGCAAGCGCACAAAAAAATCACGGGTGCTGAAGGGGTCGAATGCAGCGCTGGTCAACCCGTCGCGCAGTGCCTTGAGCAACCCGGGCAACTGCTCCAGCAAGTGCACCCCGGCTTCAGTGTCTGCCGGCAGGCTGACACTCCAGATCAGCTCATCCATGGTGCGCAGCCCTGCTTGCCATTGCACCGACTGCTCGCCGTGCTTGAGGCTGGCCAGCAACAGCACCTGGCTCCAGGCCTGTTGCAGGAACTGCACCACCGCCTGCGGCAAAACCTTGCCCAGCATCCGTCGATTCAGTACCTCGGCCACCCGTGCCCGCGCCGCTTCTGTACGCACGCGCCCTTCTTCAGCATGGCGGGTGTGCTGTTCAAGCAATTCGCTGCGACGACGCTCATCGGCAGTGAACGCAGTGAATTCAGTCAGCAATTGGGAAAAAATCGCCGGGTCTTCAACAAACTCATTGAGTAAACGCTGAACCACCTGCTCTATGCGCAGGTACAGGCTGTCGCGCTGGAAGTCATCGACCGGGCTCCAGCCCATGGCGGTGGTAGCGATTTCATTCAACAGGCGCCGAGCCGGATGACCGGGGCGACTGAAAAAGCTCTTGTCCAGCACCGCCACTTTCAGCATCGGGATCTGCAGGCGGCCGATCAAGGCCTTGAAGGCGTCCGGCACTGCGCGGTCATTGAGGATGAATTCGAACAGCAGGGCGATCAGGTTGATCACATCTTCATCCGCATCCTCCACCACCCGCGACTTGCCACTCTTGACGCTGACGCGGGTAAGCAACTGCTCGAGCTGGTTACGCAGGTCGAAATCATCCTCGGCTTCCGGCTCCGGGACGTACTGCTGCAAATGGGATAACAGCCGCAACAGGTCGCGGGTGGCGATGGGCTGGGGTTCGGCACTGGCTTCAAGGGTAGGCGACACGCTACCGCGCACTACGGTCAACAACGCCTGCAAGGCGCTGAAGGCTTGCTGGCCATTTTCGTCGACGTGTTGGTCGGTGCTCGGCAATACCTCTTCACGCTGATGATCACGGGCGGCACGGCCACAGGGGCGGCGGGACGGCGCGGCCTTGAGTTCCGGCAACACGCCGGTCGCGACCAGCAGCTGATTGGCTTCACCGTACAGTTGGTCAGCATCACTGAGTACGTACTTTTCAAACAGCTTGAGCATGATCAGCTTGACGCGGATCTCCACGCCCAGGCTACGCCCGGCACGCAGGAAAAACTCGCACAGCAGCGCCGGACCCAGGGGGTTCTCACTGTCGTCCAGGCGATTGCCGAGCAAGGCACTCAAGCGTGCCGTGAGTTGCGACAGCGCCAGGCCGTCGCGGTGGCGCACCCGGCCCAGCATGGCCTCAAGCGCGACGGCTTTTTCCAGGTCATCCTTGGACGTGCCTGAGGCCGCGTCATAGGACACCACCGGCACCAACTGAAGTTCACCACGGCCCGCCAGCCCCAGGTTGCCAAAGGCTTCGAACAGCCGCTCCATGAACACGCGCTCGAAATTCTTGCGCTTGAGGCGCAGGTCGCGCATGGCTTCAAAGAAGATATGGTGGTCCACGTTGTTGCGGGCCTTGTCGGCCATTTCGAACAAGGTGTCGTCGGCGTTATCGAACAGTTCCTGTAAACCCTGCTGTAACTGCTGCGCCGCCTTATCGCGAACCTGCAGCAGCACCACCGGCAGGCGCGCGAGCGGCGATGGCGTGGCTTGTGCCTTGTTGATTGGCACCACCTTTCCGTCATTGTGCATCCTGGCCTCCTGAAACGGCGGTAAAGCGTTGGGGAAAGATCGGGTACAGGCCCAATAAGGCTGTGGATAACCGGTTATCACCAGGACGTCAAAGCTATGACGCCAATTGCAAGGCGCGAGATTATCTTGCAAATGAGTGCCGTTGCGCCAGCAAACTCTGACATTGCGCTGTAAATGAGTGGTGAGCCTGGGTTCAAACGCACGCTGCCCCTATAATCGGGACACTTTGTTTGTGGAGCCTGTTATGCCGAACCTCCGTCTTGCCGACCTCACCGCCGAAATCGAAGCCAACGTGCGCCGCGCGCTCCTGGAAGACATCGGCAGCGGCGACATCACCGCACAGTTGATTCCGGCCGAACGGCTGGCCACGGCCACCATCATTACCCGCGATGCCGCCGTCATCGCCGGCACTGCGTGGGTGGATGCCGTATTCCGCCAACTGGACCCACGGGTCGCCGTGCACTGGCAGGTGGCCGACGGCGAACGTGTCAGCCCCAACCAGGCACTGTTCCACCTGGAGGGGCCGGCGCGCTCGCTGCTCAGTGGCGAGCGCTCTGCCCTGAATTTCCTGCAGTTGCTGTCCGGAGTCGCCACCCGCGCCCGGTTCCTGGCGGATTTTGTCGCCAGCACCCAGGTCAAGCTGCTGGACACTCGAAAAACCCTGCCCGGCCTGCGCCTCGCGCAGAAGTACGCAGTGACCTGCGGTGGCTGCCACAACCACCGTATCGGTTTGTATGACGCGTTCCTGATCAAGGAAAACCACATCGCTGCCAGCGGCGGGATTGCCCAAGCCATCAGCGCCGCCCGCAAGATCGCACCCGGCAAGCCGGTGGAAATCGAAGTGGAGAGCCTGGACGAACTGCGCGAAGCGCTGGCAGCGGGCGCCGACATCGTCATGCTCGACGAATTGAGCCTGGAAGATATGCGTGAAGCCGTGCGCCTGAACGGCGGCAAGGCCAAGCTGGAAGCCAGCGGCGGGATCAATGAAAGCACCCTGCTGCCTATCGCGGAGACGGGGGTGGACTACATCTCCATTGGTGCGATGACCAAGGATGTGAAGGCGGTGGATTTGTCGATGCGCCTCAGTATCTGAGGAGAGGGCAAGCGGTGAGCTTCAAGCTGCAAGAGGGCTGCGTTCCAACTTGCAGCTTGCAGCTTGAAACTTGCAGCAGCGTCTAAACGACCAGGTCATTCATCTCGCAATACTCTTCCCATTCGACACCCAGCACCTCGGCCGCCTCTTTGTGCAAGGCCAGCCGTGCCGCTTCGAACTCTTCCGGCGTCGAGGTGTACTTGAGGGTCAGTTCCCAAGGCTGGAAGCCCTGGCTCTCGGCCTCGTCCTCAAACGCCCACTGGATCTGGTCGCGCTGATCATCGGCGCTCAGGTCCTTGATCTCTTCTTTAAGCTGCGGCGACTCCTCAAGGTATTTTTCGAGGGCTGCTTGATGCCGAACTTCCTGGGTCATTTCAGTCGTGGTCATGTCGTTCTCTTAGATCGAGGAATGGGGATGCATCTGGGTCATCAAGGTTGCGCAGATACAAAAGAGCCGGCACACGTGCCAACTCGTCTGGCCTTCAGAACCATTCTGGGATCATCTGAAAACATTGCCTTTGAAGCAGTATTGCCTTTTTGCCCGAGACAGGAATCGAACCTGCGACCTTCGCGTTACGAGTGCGCTGCTCTACTAACTGAGCTACACGGGCGGTGGGCTAAAGCTAGCACCGCATCGGGCGTCCGGCAACTTACGCCCTTCAACGGGCAATGACCCCCTGAGCCCAGAAGCGTGGTTGCAGGTAGTTACCTTTGCGGTCCTGGTACTGCTGCTGGGCTTGTTGGAGGTGAGGCACATCGCGCACCGCGATAAATACCAACAGACCAACGGCCAACACACCCAAGGCTTTCCATAGGTTCCGCGCCAACGGCAGCACAGCGCTTGCTGGCACGCGCAACTCATGCAGCGCCATCAGCCAGCCCACCACCAGCGCCAACCAGACCTGGGAGTTGGGCATCACGATCACGCCATCGACCATGGACTGCACCAGCGTCCCCACCAACGCCGCAAACAGGCACAAGCGCAGCAGGTCAACCCGCGCGGCGGACAGCGCTCGCTCGCGCAGCACAGCCAAGGTGGTCCAGCCGCCTCGCCATGCCAACACCGCCACGCACAGCGCCGAGGGCACACCCCATTCGCTGGCCCATTGCAGAATCGCCTGATGGGGATGAGCGGCAATCCTGTTGGCAATATCGGCAAAATGCATCGGCCCAAAACCAAGCCACGGGCGCTCGACAAGCATATGCCACGCCTGCCACCAGATCGGGCCCCGTCCCGACAGCGAGGTGGTGAGGCGATCTGCGGCATCACTGGTGAGTTCAATCCCCAGGTAACCCGCCAGCCCCGTGAATATCAGCCAATACAGCAACAGCCCAACCGACACCGCGACCAATTGCCAGCCCAGCCAGCGACGCCCCCATGGCCCAAGCAGCGCCAACACCACGCCCGCCACGCCCATGCCAAGCCAGGTACCCCGCGTACCGCCGCTGATTGCTATCAGCCACCAGACACACAGCAACGCAAACACCATCCCCCGCAAGGCGCGGGAGACATTGGGCATCAGCAAAGGCAGCGCCAGCAATGGCAAGGTAAATGTCTGAAACTGTCCGTAGAAACGCTTGTTGGAAAAGCCGGAGAGCAGTCGGTCAGGATCCAGCATGCGCTCGCCGCTGGTGAACGCCAGCGTACCGGCATACAGATACTGGAGCGACTTGATCAGGCACAGCAACACCACAACCAGGATCAGCACGCGATCCAGAGGCTCGCCGCCGTGACGACGAAGCAGGGCAAAGGCGACGGCAATCGCCGCGCAGCTGACAAACAGCGCCACTTCGGTGAGTGCCCACAGCGGCTGATGGGCCAGCGCCGAGGACAGCAGGCCCAGCACCACAACCAGCACAACGCCCCAGGCAGTGGGCCTGTCTACCCAAGGTTCAGTGGAGGTAACCGATAACCCATACAGCACCGCGCAAAACCCGATGGCAATTTGCATGACACGCTGTAGATCATGCCCGCCGAACGGTGCACAGATGCCGACACTCAACAGGCACACCGCTGCTACCAGGAAAACACCGCCTCGCTGCTGTACGGATAACACCATCGGCCACCTCTACTTCCCTGTGGATGGTTTAGCAGTTATGCGCCGTCGGCGCCGCAGCCCTTGCTGGCATATTTCGCTTCAGCGGTCGTCGCGCACTTCCAGCCGGCGGCGCTGCGGACCAGGGTGATGGTCTTGCCCAGCACCGGTGCCGGTGCGTCGAGTATTTCGCAGCTGATGGAGCCCGCCCCCGTGGCCACATCGCCTGCCACATCGATCTTGCAGTTGGCCGTAGGGCTGGTGCCGCCGATCAAGGCCACGGTAGGTACGGTGCCCTGGTTGATGGTGTCTTCGTAACCGGCCTTCAACGCGGCAATTTCAGCCAGGCCGGCAGTGAACTTGGCCTTCGCCTGGTGGGTGGTGTACATGGGCAGGCCGATGGTGGCCAAAATGCCGATGATTGCCACGACGATCAACAACTCGATCAAGGTAAAGCCTTTCTGACGTATCACATTCACTCTCCCGAATAGAACTCATGACAAGGCGCGTCCCGCACCCCGTTTTTGCAACGGCGCCAGTGTACTCACCCGCAAGCGGCCAATCGCGCTCAAGACGCACATTCTGACATTTTTATCCTGCGCCATCGGCATGCCCGAATCCGTCACCTGACTAAGCTATAAATCTTCGACAGCCTGTATGCGGAACCGCGACATGGACAACGCTTCAACGACTTACGCCTGGGAAGGCATCAACCGCAAAGGGCGCAGGGTGTCCGGGCAAACCAAGGGGCACAACGCAGCCCTGGTCAAGGCACAACTGCGCCAGCAAGGGATCAGCCCCGGTCGTGTGCGCAAGCAATCCCCGCTGCTGCCAAGCCTCACCCCATCAGTCAAAGCGGCTGACATCACGCTGTTCACGCGCCAACTGGCGACGCTGCTGAAGGCTGGGGTTCCACTCCTGCAAGCCTTCGACATCATCAGCGAAGGCGTCGACAATCGCGCTGTGCGTGAGCAGGTGCTGGGACTTAAACAGGCGATCGCCGCCGGCAGCAGCCTGGCTGAGGCATTTCGCAAACAACCGCGTTATTTCGATGCGCTGTACTGCAACCTGGTGGCCGCCGGCGAACAGGCCGGGGCGCTTGAGACACTGCTGGAAAGGGTGGCGATCCACCGGGAAAAGAGTGAACAGCTCAAGGCCAGGATCAAAAAGGCCATGACCTACCCCATTGCTGTCCTGGTGGTTGCCAGCCTGGTCACCGGCATACTGCTGGTCCACGTGGTACCGCAGTTCCAGGCCCTGTTCGCCGGAGTCGACGGCAAACTGCCCGCATTTACCTTGCACGTGATCGCCCTGTCGGCGTTCATGCAGCACGCATGGTGGATGCTGGTATTGGGCATAGTCGCGGGAGCCGCTGGGCTGCGCCAGGCCTATCGGGCTTCGTCGGGCTTTCGCTACTGGCTGGACACAGGTTTGTTGAAAGCGCCCCTGGCAGGCAAACTGCTGACAAAATCCGCCGTGGCCCGCTACGCCCGCACGCTCTCCACGACCTTCGCCGCCGGTGTTCCACTGGTCCAGGCATTGGATTCAGTCGCCGGCGCCGTGGGAAACGACCCGTTCAAACAGGCAATCGAACATATGCGTCACGATGTATCCAACGGCATGCAACTGAATCAATCCATGCTCAACAGCGGCCTGTTTCCCGGCATGGCGATCCAACTGACGGCGATCGGCGAAGAGTCGGGCACCCTGGAACACATGCTGGAAAAGGTCGCCAGCCACTATGAGACTGACGTGGACAACCAGGTCGACAACCTCACCAGCCTGATGGAGCCATTGATCATGGTGGTGCTGGGGGGCATCGTCGGTGCGCTGGTCATCGCCATGTACCTGCCGGTCTTCCAGCTGGGGAGTGCATTTTGAGCCTGCTGCTGAACGAGCACCCATTGGCCTTTGTCACCATCGCGCTGTTACTGGGGCTGATCGTCGGCAGTTTCCTCAACGTGCTGGTCTGGCGCCTGCCAAAAATGCTCGAACGGGAATGGCGTGCCCAGGCCCATGAAGTGCTCGGCTTGCCTGCCGAACCTGGCGGGCCGACCTACAACCTGATGCACCCCAACTCATGCTGCCCACACTGTGACCATCCCATCCGGCCGTGGGAAAATATCCCACTGCTCAGCTACCTGATGCTCAGGGGGCGCTGCGCCCATTGCCAGGGAGCCATCAGCCCCCGCTACCCTTTCACGGAACTCGCCTGTGGGTTGATCTCGGCCTGGGTTGCCTGGCATTTCGGCTTTGGCTGGCAGGCCGCAGCGGTGCTGGTGTTGAGTTGGGGGTTGCTGGCAATGAGCCTGATCGACGCAGACCACCAGTTGCTGCCTGATGTGCTGGTGCTGCCATTGCTGTGGCTGGGGCTGATCGTCAACAGCTTTGGATTACTGACGACATTACCCGACGCACTATGGGGCACCGTGATCGGCTACATGAGCCTGTGGAGCGTGTTCTGGCTGTTCAAGCTGGTCACCGGCAAAGACGGCATGGGCCACGGTGATTTCAAGTTACTGGCCTTGCTCGGCGCCTGGGGCGGCTGGCAGATATTGCCGATGACACTGTTGATGTCGTCGCTGGTGGGGGTGTTTGTCGGGTTGATCCTGATGCGCCTGCGCAAGACCCCGGCGTCCACGCCGATGCCGTTTGGTCCGTATCTGGCAATTGCCGGCTGGATTGCATTGCTCTGGGGTGGTCAAATAACCGACTTCTATTTGCAGTCTGTCGGTTTCAGATGACCACTCCTGTTGCAACACCTTGGATTCTCGGCCTCACCGGTGGCATCGGCAGCGGTAAAAGTGCGGCAGCCCAGCACTTTATCGACCTGGGCATTGACCTGGTGGACGCCGATCACGCCGCGCGCTGGGTGGTCGAACCCGGCCGGCCGGCGCTGGCCCGCATCGCCGAGCATTTTGGTGCCGGCGTATTGCAGCCTGACGGCCAGTTGGACCGCGCCGCGTTGCGCAAGCTGATCTTTGAGGTGCCCGAAGAGCGCCGCTGGCTGGAAGCCTTGCTGCACCCGTTGATTGGCGAGGAGATTCGCAGTCACCTGGCTCGCGCCCGCTCGCCTTACGCGATCCTGGTGTCCCCGCTGCTGATCGAATCCGGCCAGTACAGCATGACCCAGCGCATCCTGGTGATCGACGTGCCGCAATCGCTGCAGATTCAGCGTACCCTGCAGCGCGACGGCATCAGCGAACAACAGGTTCAGGCAATTCTCAAGGCACAGTCCAGCCGTGAAGACCGCCTGAACCATGCCGATGACGTGCTGGTCAATGACCAGGATCTCGCCTGGCTGCACAGCGAGGTCGAGCGACTGCACCACTTTTACCTTACTTTGCGTGGAGGCCGATCATGAGCCAACCCTTGACCGTCGACTGCCCAACCTGCGGTGCACCCGTGGAATGGAATGCAGCCAACCCCAACCGGCCGTTCTGCTCGGACCGTTGCAAGCTCATCGACCTGGGCGCGTGGGCCGCCGAGGAACACAAGATCCCCGTGGCGCCGGATGCCGAAGACGAGCTGTTTTCCGAAGACTTGCCGCCGCGCCACTAAGGCCGCATAAAGGCGTATTCCTGCTGGTCGTCGAGGTTTTCTGCGAGGTATTGCAGCTCGTCGGCCAGGTCTTCGAAGCTGCGTACGCCCTTGCTCTGCTGCACCACCGCGCTGAGCATGGCGCGCAGGGTCAAGCCCGGGTCGAAACCGATTTCCTGTGCCGCATCCTGGCTCCTGCGCAACTCCTGCCGTGCCCACTCGTACACACTCATGATTCGTGCTCCCGCCTTGCCTAGGAAAATTTCGCAGAGCATGGGCCTGCTCGGCTGCGCGGGATTTGATCTGGGTCAACGCTGCGATTCGTCATCCTTCCAGGGCGCCGAGAGGTAGCGTGTGCGGTTGAATGTCTCCAGCCATTCCGGACAAAACACCACCAGGGCGCTGATCACCATGCCGTTGATAAAGGCTTCGGGGAAGATGATCAGCCACAGGTAGCCGACGAAATCCTCCAGCCATTCAGGCATGGCAAAACGACCGTCGAACCACAGCAACCCCAGCCCCAGCAGCAGGCAAAACAAGGCCGACAACGCGGCAGCAAAAAAACCGGAGCAAAAGATATACACGAAGGGATTGCGCGGCTGCGCTCGCTCGACCACAAGCGCACAGCCTTCGGTGACCAGCACCGGCAGCACGATCAGCAGCAGGCCGTTGACGCCAAGGGCTGCCAGGTCCTGGCGCCCAAGCAGCATTAACCCGAACTGGGCGGCAAAACCACCGACTATGGCCAGGGGCCAATCCAACAGCAGGGTTACGGCGGTCATACCGATAAAGTGGTAGGACACACCGGTGTCGAAATCCCGTCTTACCAGCCACAACATGAACAGCGCGAACACCGTACCGAACAGCAAATGCTGGCGCCGCCGGTCGGCAAACAACTCGACCCAGGGCGAACGCAGGATCGCCCACAGCAGTACCGGTGCATACGACAGCCAGCCGATGCCGAGGGTTGTGGGCGCCAGCACTGCGGCACTGATCACGGCTTCACCTGCTCCAGGGCCTGGCGCAATTCGACAGCGGTGCCGTATTCATGTTGGGAAACCAACTTACCGTTATCCAACTGCAGCCACAGCACTTTATCCGCCGCCGCGGGATAACGCGGGGCGATACGTGCGTCACGGTCCAGCATGACGCGGTAGTTGTAGGATTGCATGGCCGGTACCGCGAACAGTTTGGCGATCAGTCGAGGCATGCGCTGGATGTCAGCGACGAACACCGCATGCCGCGCTTCGAGGTAGCCTGCAGGTTGGCCTTGCAGCGCCGCGTCGACCAGCTTGGCCGCGTCCATGCTGCGCGCCACCAACAGAATCCGTGCCTGGTTATCGAGGGTATAGGCTTGGTCGAATTGATCGAGCAAGGTCCAGGGAGCGAGGCGTTCGCCCACTTCAACAGCCTGTGCCCATACCGGCAAAAGACTCAGCAACATCACCACCAGACACTTCACCGCACGCTCCTCATAAGGGGGTAATTACGCTTGAAAGGCCAGTCTACACCCTGGCTTTTGCAGCAGGACTTCCTGCGGTCATCATTTGGACGCTAAGCTGCAGGCATGGATGACTCAGATTATTTGCGCCTGCTCACCGTAGCAGCCGAACAAGCCAATGCGTTCCTGTCCAATGCCCGCAAATGGGAGCGTGAGCGTTGGGTCTGCCAGCGCCTGTTGCAAGGCTTGAATGTGCCCTACCGCGCCGAAGAGTTTCACCCCGCCGGGCAAGAACCACCCGACGTGCTGTTTCGCGATGCCAGTTTCGAGGTGTTTTTCGTACTCGATGAAGGGCGCCGCCTGAACGACGAATGGCGTGACGAGCTGTTGCGTCGACGCAGTGCATTCTCCCTGAGCCAGCTGGTGCGGCGCGAAGCCAAGCCGCGGCGCATCCCCGCCCATGAATTCCTGCTGCGCCTGGCGCCCACGTTGCGCAAGAAGGCCCACAACTACAAAGAGCGCGGGATGGACCTGGGCGAATTGGATATCGTCGCGTTCACCAGCCTCAAGCGCGAAGTGCTCGACCTCAACAGCCACTTCCCCCCACCCACCGAATACTTGCGCCAGGGCTGGCGCTCGCTGTCGCTGGTGGGGCCGACGTTTGCCCGGGTGCTGTTCGCCCACCCGGACGCGCCGGATTTCTTGCGCAACAACCTGGGGCGCAGCATAGTGTTCGATGTGGGCATCAGCCTCTGATCCCCCACTGTAACGTGGCGCCCTTTTGCAACGTCTACCTGACGAGGCCTTATATGACCAGCCGCCTGAACCCCGACGACCAACAGCATGTCGAAGAGTACCTGCAACTCTCCCAGAACCGAGTCGAGCGCAGGCCTTTCCGGCCGTGGCTGCTCCTTGGTGTGGTGCTGGTGGTGGTGATCGGGCTCGGCCTGCTCAGCCGCCTTTTGAGTTACCTGACGCTATGAGCTGCCTTGCGCTCGCGAGGGTAACTGCTCCGATTTCCTTTAGCCTTGCGAGATACCCCCATGACCCATCGTATTATTATCGTCGGCGGCGGCGCCGGCGGCCTGGAGTTGGCTACCCGCCTGGGTAAGACTCTGGGCAAGCGCGGCACCGCCAGCATCACGCTGGTGGACGCCAACCTCACCCATATCTGGAAGCCTCTGCTGCACGAAGTCGCAGCCGGCTCACTCAACTCTTCGGAAGACGAACTCAATTACGTCGCCCAGGCCAAATGGAACCACTTCGAGTTCCAACTGGGGCGCATGAGCGGGCTCGACCGTGAGCAGAAGAAAATCCAGCTGGCCGCCACCCTCGACGAAGAAGGCCGCGAGCTGGTGCCCGCGCGCGTGCTGGGCTATGACAGCCTGGTGATTGCGGTGGGCAGCACCACCAATGATTTCGGCACCGAGGGCGCGGCGCAGCACTGCCTGTTCCTCGATACCCGCAAGCAGGCCGAGCGTTTCCACCAACAGCTGCTCAACCACTATCTGCGCGCCCATGCCGGGCAGACCGATGTGGTGGAAAAGATCAGCGTCGCCATCGTCGGTGCGGGTGCAACGGGCGTCGAGCTGGCCGCAGAACTGCATAATGCGGCCCACGAGCTGGCTGCGTACGGCCTGGACCGCATCAAGCCGGAAAACATGCACATTACCCTGATCGAAGCCGGCCCTCGTGTACTGCCTGCCTTGCCGGAGCGGATTGGCGGGCCTGTGCATAAAACCCTGGAGAAGCTCGGGGTGACGGTGCTGACTAACTCAGCGGTCAGCGAAGTGACCGCCGACGCATTGATCACCAGCAGTGGCCAGATGATCCCTGCCAGCCTCAAGGTATGGGCCGCCGGGATTCGTGCCCCGGCTTTCCTCAAGGACATCGATGGCCTGGAAACCAACCGCATCAATCAACTGCAAGTGCTGCCGACGCTGCAAACCACCCGCGATGAAAACATCTTCGCCTTTGGCGACTGCGCCGCCTGCCCGCAACCGGGCACCGACCGCAATGTGCCGCCACGGGCCCAGGCCGCGCACCAACAGGCCTCGTTGCTGGCCAAGTCATTGAGACTGCGTATCGAGGGCAAAGACCTGCCGGCGTACAAGTACACCGACTATGGGTCGCTGATCTCGCTGTCGCGGTTCTCGGCGGTGGGTAACCTGATGGGCAACCTGACCGGCAGCGTGATGCTGGAGGGTTGGCTGGCGCGGATGTTCTATGTGTCGCTGTACCGCATGCACCAGATGGCGCTGTATGGCTTCTTCCGCACGGCGATGCTGATGCTGGGCAGCAAGATTGGACGCGGGACTGAACCGCGCCTGAAGCTTCACTAACAACAGGGTCCCTTGCGGGACTGGCCAATGTGGGAGGCTTGCTCCCTCCCACATTGGTTGTGTGTTGGACTTGAGATAATTCCAGGCAAAAAAAATCCCCGTATCTTTCGATACGAGGATTTTTAATATGGTCGGGGTAAGGGGATTCGAACTCCTGACATCCTGCTCCCAAAGCAGGCGCGCTACCGGACTGCGCTATACCCCGGTAAAAAAAAGGCGACCTTTCAGTCGCCTTCTTCGATCAGCGCTTTTGGCCTCTGATCTTAAGATTCGATTCCAGCGTTAACTGGTCTCAAAAATGGTGGGTCGTGTGGGATTCGAACCTACGACCAATTGGTTAAAAGCCAACTGCTCTACCAACTGAGCTAACGACCCAAATATGGTCGGGGTAGGGGGATTCGAACTCCCGACATCCTGCTCCCAAAGCAGGCGCGCTACCGGACTGCGCTATACCCCGGTTTGAAATTGGCTCCGTGACCAGGACTCGAACCTGGGACCCAATGATTAACAGTCATTTGCTCTACCGACTGAGCTATCACGGAACTACATATTTCAAAGTACAACTTTTACTGCTGTGTAACCTTCTCTTCGACCCTGTCCGTATCGCTACGTTAGCGTCTCTGAGGCGCGCTATTCTACAATCTTAAAAACCCCTGTCAACCCTTTAAATTGCTTTTAAGACAATGATTTGCGCTTCTTTCTGATTTCTTCTTGGGGAGAAGAAACCCGTGGGCTGACGTTGCTGCGGGGCGCACTTTACAAGCCTTTGCCTTACAGTTCAACGCCCTATCGAAAAAAAAGGCCCTGGGATGCAGGGCCTTCTCTTATTGCAGTGCAATCCGGGCTCAGTGGAAGACGATTTCGTCGTTCTCCACAGTCGCCTCGACGCTGGTGCCCGGCATAAAGCTGCCCGACAGGATCAACTGCGCCAGCGGGTTCTCGATCCAGCGCTGGATCGCACGTTTCAAAGGCCGTGCACCATACACCGGGTCGTAACCGACCGCGATCAGCTTGTCCAACGCCTCGCGGCTCAGTTCCAGCGACAACTCGCGTTCCGCCAGGCGACCGCGCAGACGCCCCAGCTGGATCTCGGTGATGCCCGCGATCTGATCCCGCGCCAATGGCTCGAAGATCACCACTTCGTCGACCCGGTTGATGAATTCCGGACGGAAGTGCGTGGTCAACGCATCCATTACAGCAGCGCGCTGGGCCTCACGATCACCTACCAGTTCCTGGATCTGCGCCGAGCCCAGGTTGGAGGTCATGACGATCACCGTGTTGCGGAAGTCCACAGTGCGCCCGTGGCTGTCCGTGAGTCGTCCATCTTCCAACACTTGCAGCAAGATATTGAACACGTCCGGGTGAGCCTTCTCCACCTCATCCAGCAGGATCACCGAGTAAGGCTTACGCCGCACGGCCTCGGTCAGGTAACCGCCCTCCTCGTAGCCCACATAGCCTGGTGGAGCCCCGATCAGGCGAGCCACCGAATGTTTCTCCATGAACTCGGACATGTCGATCCGTACCATGGCCTCTTCAGTATCAAAGAGGAACTCGGCCAGGGCCTTGCACAGCTCGGTCTTACCCACACCGGTCGGGCCGAGGAACATGAACGAGCCGCTCGGACGGTTCGGGTCGGACAAGCCGGCGCGGGAACGCCGTACCGCGTTGGACACCGCCACGACGGCCTCTTCCTGGCCGATCACGCGCTGGTGCAACAGGTGCTCCATCTTCAGCAGCTTGTCACGCTCGCCTTCAAGCATTTTCGACACCGGGATGCCGGTCCACTTGGACACGACTTCGGCGATTTCTTCCTCGGTCACCTTGCTGCGCAACAGCTGATTTTCAGCCTTACCGTGCTGGTCGACCATTTGCAGGCTGCGTTCCAGGTCCGGGATCACCCCGTACTGCAACTCGGCCATGCGGTTCAGGTCGCCTTTACGACGTGCGGCTTCCAGCTCCTGGCGCGACTGCTCGATCTTTTGCTGGATCTGCGCAGAGCCCTGTACTTCGGCTTTTTCCGAGGTCCAGATTTCTTCGAGGTCAGAATACTCGCGCTCCAGGCGGACGATTTCTTCCTGAAGTTTCTCCAGGCGTTTCTTGGCCGCGTCGTCCTCTTCTTTCTTAAGTGCCTGGGATTCGACTTTCAGTTGAATCAGGCGACGATCCAGGCGGTCGAGCACTTCCGGCTTGGAGTCGATCTCCATGCGAATGCGGCTGGCCGCTTCGTCGATCAAGTCGATGGCCTTGTCCGGCAATTGACGGTCGGTAATGTAGCGATGGCTCAACTTGGCCGCCGCAATGATCGCACCGTCGGTGATCGCCACTTTATGGTGGACCTCGTAGCGCTCTTTCAGGCCCCGCAGGATCGCGATGGTGTCCTCTTCGCTCGGTTCTTCCACCAGGACTTTCTGGAAACGCCGCTCAAGGGCCGCATCTTTCTCAATGTACTGGCGATATTCGTTAAGCGTAGTAGCACCGACACAATGCAACTCACCCCGCGCCAAGGCGGGCTTGAGCATGTTGCCAGCATCCATGGAGCCCTCGCCTTTACCGGCGCCGACCATGGTGTGCAGTTCGTCGATAAACAGAATGATCTGCCCTTCCTGCTTCGACAGTTCATTAAGCAGGGATTTCAGGCGCTCTTCGAATTCACCGCGGAACTTGGCACCGGCGATCAATGACCCCATATCCAGGGACAGCAGGCGCTTGCCTTTAAGGCCGTCCGGCACTTCACCATTGATGATGCGTTGGGCCAGGCCTTCGGCAATCGCGGTTTTACCCACGCCAGGTTCACCGATCAACACCGGGTTGTTCTTGGTGCGACGCTGCAGAACCTGGATGGTGCGACGAATTTCATCGTCACGGCCGATCACCGGGTCAAGCTTGCCCTCTTCGGCACGCTTGGTCAGGTCGACGGTGTACTTGTCCAGGGCCTGGCGCGACTCCTCGTGGTTAGGGTCATTAACCGCATCACCGCCACGCAGGTTGTTGATGGCGTTTTCCAGGGCTTTCTTGCTGACACCCTGGCCAAGCAACAACTTGCCAAGCTTGCTGTTCTCGTCCATGGCGGCGAGCAGCACCAGTTCGCTGGAGATGAACTGGTCACCCTTCTGCTGGGCCAGGCGGTCGGCCTGGTTAAGCAGGCGCGCCAGATCCTGCGACATATTCACGTCGCCGGTAGGGTTTTGGATTTTCGGCAGTTGGTCGAGCTCTTTGCTCAACTCCTTGCGCAGGCTGTTGACATCAAAGCCCACCTGCATCAGCAAGGGCTTGATAGAACCACCTTGCTGTTCCAGGAGTGCCTGCATCAAGTGCGCAGGCTCGATGGCCGGGTGGTCAAGACCCACCGCCAAGGATTGGGAGTCCGATAAGGCCAACTGCAATTTGCTGGTTAAACGATCAATACGCATTAGTCACCTTCCTTTTGAGCAGGCCGGAGCTATAAAACATCCTGAATGAAGAAACCTGCCAGATACCCTTATAGATGGGGTGGATTCTGGAAGATTCAAGCGAGCGGCGGTTGATATGGATCAGCGTTGACCCAGATCAGCAGAGTCTAGCGCTCAAGCCAGATAAGGGAGGCAAAACGTCCGGTGCGGGGGCTGCGCCGGTACGAAAAGAAGCGCGGGTCGGTCACGGTGCAGAAGCCACCACCATAAACCGCGGTGACGCCCCGCGCAGCAAGGCGCAGGCGGGCCAACAGATAGATGTCGGCCATGAATTTGCCGGGATTGCGGCTTGGTACAAAGGCTTCGGCAGTTGTCGGCAGGTGCTGCATGAAGGCTTCACGCACTTCAGGGCCAACCTCAAAGGCTTGCGGGCCAATCGCCGGGCCCAGCCATACCAGGATGTCCGAAGGCTCTGCATCGAGGCTTTCGAAGGCCGCTTCCAGCACACCCGCCGCCAGCCCACGCCAACCGGCATGGGCCGCAGCCACACGAGTGCCGGCACGGTTGCAGAACAACGCAGGCAGGCAATCGGCGGTCATCGCGGTGCAGGCGATGCCGGGGGTGCTGCTCCAACTGCCGTCGGCTTCGGCGGTGCGGCCAGGGTCGGCCTCGACCACATCCACGCCATGGACCTGGCGCAGCCAGGCCGGCTGAATATCAAAGGCTTCGGTAAGGCGACGGCGATTCTCAAGGACGGCCTCAAGACTGTCCTCAACGTGATCGCCCAGGTTAAGGCTGTCGAACGGCGCCTGGCTGACGCCGCCCGCTCGGGTAGTCACACAGGCTTTCACCCCGACAGGCGCGGGCCAGTCAGGAATCAGCCAGTCATTCATCCGACAAACGCCTCGCGATCCTGCTTGAGCAGCGACAGCAACCAGACAAAATCGTCTGGAAGTGGCGATTCCCAGCTCATGCGCTTACCGCTCGTCGGATGGTCCAGCTCCAGGAAACGTGCATGCAAGGCCTGGCGCGGGAATGTCTTGAGCGATTCGACCATGGTCTGGCTCGCCGCAGGCGGAATGCGGAAGCGGCCGCCATAGGCCGGATCGCCCACCAACGGGAAGTTGATGTGGGCCATATGCACGCGAATCTGGTGGGTACGACCAGTTTCCAGCTTGACCCGCACATGGGTGTGGGAACGGAAACGCTCCAGCACGCGGTAGTGGCTCACCGCCTGCTTGCCGCCTTCCATCACCGCCATACGCTGGCGCTGCTGGCCGTGGCGACCGATCGGGGCGTTGATCTTGCCACCCGCCACGACCACGCCGATCACGATGCACTCGTAGATACGGCTGACGCTACGGCTCTGCAATTGCGTAACCAGTTGCGTCTGCGCCTGAATGGTCTTGGCCACCACCATCAAGCCAGTGGTGTCCTTGTCCAGACGGTGCACGATGCCGCAACGCGGCACGTTGACGATGTCGGGGATGTGGTGCAACAGGGCATTGAGCAAGGTGCCATCAGCGTGCCCGGCCGCCGGGTGAACCACCAGGCCTGCGGGTTTGTTGATGACCAGGATGTCGTCGTCTTCATAGACGATATCCAGCTCGATGTCCTGGGCGACCCATTCTCCCTGGGCTTCCTGCTCGGCAGTCAGCTCAAGAATCGCACCGCCATGGACTATGTCTCGCGGGCGGATAACCGCTCCATCCACAGTCAGGCGGCCGTCTTTGATCCAGGCGGAAAGGCGCGAGCGCGAGTGCTCAGCGAATAATTGTGCGGCGACTTGATCGAGGCGTTGGCCGCCCAATTCGGACGGCACCTCTGCGCGAAGTTCAATTTTATCGGACATGCTCAGACTAGGCGTGGCACAGCCTTTGGTTTCGGCTGCGCGCTTGTGGTTAAATACGGCGTCTTTTGCCCCGAGGCTTTCAACGGGGCGCTCATCATAACAGGACGGCCCCGCCCAAGACAGCGGCCGTCATAGGGACGCAAGCCGCCATGCAAGTGAAACACCTGCTGCTGATCGCCATCCTCGCCATGACTGCTGCTTGCTCGTCAACAAAGGAAGTCGTCGACGAAAACCTGAGCGAAGTCGAGCTGTACCAACTGGCACAGAAAGACTTGGACAATAATAGCTACACCAGCGCCACAGCGAAGCTGAAGGCCCTGGAGTCGCGCTATCCGTTCGGGCGCTACGCCGACCAGGCCCAGCTTGAGCTGATCTACGCCAACTACAAGAACGCCGAGCCGGAGGCTGCCAAGTCCGCCGCCGAGCGCTTCATCCGCCTGCACCCGCAACACCCGAACGTGGACTACGCCTACTACATGAAGGGCCTGACCTCGTTCGACCAGGATGTTGGCCTGCTGGCGCGCTTCCTGCCGCTGGACATGACCAAGCGAGACCCAGGCGCCGCTCGCGACTCCTACAACGAGTTCGCCCAGTTGACCAGCCGCTACCCAAACAGCCGCTACGCGCCGGACGCCAAGCAGCGCATGATCTACCTGCGTAACCTGCTGGCTTCCTACGAAATCCATGTAGCCCACTACTACCTGACCCGCCAGGCGTATGTAGCTGCCGCCAACCGTGGTCGTTATGTGGTGGAAAACTTCCAGGAAACCCCTTCCGTGGGTGACGGCCTGGCGGTGATGACCGAGGCTTACCAACGTCTGCACCTGGACGACCTGGCCAGCACCAGCCTGGAAACCCTGAAGCTCAACTACCCTGATCACCCGAGCCTGAAAGACGGCCAGTTCGTGCCTCAGGTTGCCGAAGCGGACAACCGCTCGTGGCTGAGCAAGTACACCCTGGGCCTGATCGAGTCGCGGCCGCCGTTGCCGCCGGGCGAAACTCGCGCCAACCAGGACGTGATCAAGCAGTTCCAGGATGCCAAGGAAGCCATTCCTTCGGACCTCAAGCCGCACGATGAGAACGGCGACGTGATCGAAGAAGAAGAGCCGCAGGCCCTGGGCAACAACCAGGACCGCTCGTGGTTCAGCTACATGACCTTCGGTGTGTTCGACTGAGCCTGTCGACGCAACGCAAAAAGGAGCCTTTCGGGGCTCCTTTTTTATGGGCAAGGATTATTGCGCTGTGCGCCTGCCACGTCCTTGGCTAAACTGGCGCATTCCTTATCGAGAAACCGCCCATCATGCTTCGTCTTCTGTTCTGGATTGCCGTTATTGCTGCCGCGGTATGGTTCTGGCGCAAATTCAAAAGCCCGACCGCCAGGCAGCAACGCACCAGCGAGCCCGGCGCTGCGTTGATGGTGCGCTGCGCACACTGCGGCGTGCACTTGCCACAGGATCGCGCCCTGAGTTCGCACCAGGAGTGGTATTGCACCCAGGCGCATCTGGAGCAAGGACCGAAGTCTATCCAGCGTTGATCCGACCTTCGGGGGCATAGGGTGCCGGATCGATGATCGGCGCACGCTCCAGTAGCAAATCGACAAATAACTGGCACGATGCCGGCGCCAGGACCAACCCGTTGCGGTAATGCCCGCAGTTGAGCCACAGCCCGTTGAAGCCGGGTACCCGACCGATATAGGGGATCCCCTCCGGCGAGCCGGGCCGCAAGCCGGCCCAATGCCCCACCACTTCGGCGTCGGCCAGGGCGGGAATCAGTTCCACAGCCGAAGCCTTGAGGCTTTCCAGCGCGGTGTCGGTTGGCGTCTTGTCGAACCCCTCATGTTCCAGCGTGCTGCCGATGAGGATGTGCCCATCGCGCCGAGGGATCGCATAACGCCCTTTGGCCAGGACCATGCTCGACAGGAAGTCCGACGCGCATTTGTACAAAATCATCTGCCCCTTGACCGGCTCTACCGGCAGCGCCAAGCCCAGTGTGCCGAGCAACTCGCCGCTCCACGCCCCCGCGGCAAGCACCACCTGATCCCCCAGAATCGGCCCCTCTGCCGTATCCACGCCCACTACGTTGCCGCCATCCAGAACAAAACCGGTCACTGCGCACTGTTCGTGAACGGTCACGGCAGGCAGGGCCAATAGCGCGGCCTTCAGGGATTTGACCAGGCGCGGGTTGCGCACGTTGGCCACGTTGGCCATATAGATCGCCTGGGAATACCCGCCACCCAAGACAGGAACCGCATCATGGGCGGCAGACACATCGACCTTGCTCAAAGGCCGCCCTTCACGAGCAGCCCAGTCCAGCGCCTCGGCTTCATCGTCCAGGTCCAGCCAGTACAACCCCGTGGTATGGACCTCCGGATCGACACCGGTAGCGGCAAACAGCCGCTCAGCCAGTTGCGGATAAAAATCCTGGGACCAATGGGCCAACGCTGTGACCGCCGGGCTATAGCGCCACGGATACAGTGGCGAAACAATGCCTCCGCCCGCCCATGACGACTCCTGCCCCACACCGGCACGCTCCAGCAGGATCACAGCCTGCCCCTGGGTTGCCAGATTGAACGCCGTCAACAAGCCGATGACTCCGCCACCGACAATCACCACTTGCTGTTGCTTAGCCATCATTTGATCCAGTCGATAAATAGGAATAAACGCGCCCGGCGCCCAATCATCCAGCACCCTCATCATTGCCCCCAGCATGTCTGGCGCGACATTTCAGGTGCCGCCCCCGGATTGCCACGCGCACCGCTGCTGTCCAGGCTGAAGTCACCGCAAGGGTCGCCGGCCATCAACGAATCGGCGCCCGGTGTAGCAACCAGGTAGAAATCCTGAGGGTTCAACGCTGCGGTGATTCTATAGCGATCATTGCCCGTACTGACGCCGCTTGCGTCAATAAAAGTGCCGTTCCTCATATGAAACCGCTCCAGGTGCTGAGCCTGCTCGGTCAACAGCGCGACGATTTCCGCGCGATAGACCTTTTTCACATGGCCGGTGTACCCGGGGTAAGCGATTCCGGCCAGAAACGCGATGATCGCCACGGCGATCAATAGCTCGATCAGGGTAAAACCCTGGCTGTCCATGCCCATTCCATTGCTCCTTATTGAAGTTGCCGCCACGAAACCCGCCGAAACCGCGAGCCGCTCTCGTCCTCCACCCGCGCATATACGCTCTCCAATACGGTGCGCGATTGACCACTGAGCCCGACCGCTGTTACCCGGTACAACGTCGCCAGGGCTTGCGGCGGCACATGCGGCAGCCCTGCACCAGGCCCCAGGGACTGAATACCGTACAGCCCACCCTTGATGGCAACCCAGTTAACCGATGACACAGGATGGGGACCGGCACCCACCACCGAAAACGCTTCATCCGGTGGCCCGCAGGCAGCGATCGACTGGCACTGCGGCAAGGCCGCGCCCTTTCGCCTCACACCTTGCTCGCCCAGCCTCAAACCACTTTCTGCGGTTTGCAGCGACTGGTTGCGGTGCCACAGGCTACCGGTGATCTTTTGCTGGGTGACCGCCCCCTGTATCGAAGACAGGCCGATCAACGACAACAGCAGCAAAAATACCAGGCTTATCAGCAGAACCATCCCCCCCTGCCGCGAAGAAACACCCCCAGCAAACACCATGGTCGCCCTAGCCCACACGGTTTCGCAGCGCCGCCACGACGCTGTAGGTTTGATCTTTTACCCGCCCCGTCGGGTCTTGCAGCGTCATGCGGATGCGCACACTGCGGATCAAGGATTCATCGGTCGGGATAGCGTCATAACGCACAACCCGAACTGACGCCGGGCTGGCAGCCACGCCGAAACTGACATCGAAAGCCCGTACGTTATCCACCAACACAGCCCTGGCCGGCGAGGAAAGCGTGCTGACCTTCAACTGGCCCACCTCGAAGGTGTAGGTCAGTTGCCGAATCGCAAAACGAATCTGCCCGGGAGCAGGCGCAGGTGAGCTGCCTGAATAGGCTTGGGCGCCAGCAGTGCAGTCGGAGAGCACCGTCCAGTCAGGCCTGCCGCCGCCCACATCGGCAGTGACCAGCGTCAGCGACTTTGAACTGCCCCCGGCATTCCAGCTGACCGGCCTTTCAAAGGCTGGCGGGGCATTCTCGATAAAGGCCGGCGCCAAACAGCCAAACATGCCCGCCTGGCGAATGTCCCGGATCATCTTGCCGAGCACAAACCGCGCATCATCCTGCAGCAACATGGCCGCCTGCTGGCTGGCGTGGGTCGCTCGGGAATTGATCAGCACCTGGCTCCCGCCAAGCACCAGCACCAAACCGACGGCCAGGGCCAGCAACAATTCCACCAGGCTGAAACCTCTAACCCGATGCCTCATTGCATCACCCCCGGCTCATTGTCGATGCGACTGGTCAGGGTGAAGGTTTCCCGCGCGCCAGGCGTGTTTGCACCCCGGCTGTCATCCCAACTGATACTGACAGTCACTTCATCTGCACTGACCGCCACGGAGCCTTTGCCGCTCTCCCCGGCAAAACCGCGAATATTGGCCTCGAAATCATGCAGGTCCACGTCACGCACGCTGGTGGTCGCGGTACTGGCCGGCGCTCGAGCGCCACGACGCAACGAATAGTCGGCACCGGAATTGGCACGGATTCGGTCGAGCATATCGTAGGCGATGAAACTGGCCTGGCTGGTCATCCTCGAACTGTCGGTGTACTTGAGGGCGTTGAGCTGCAGCATCACTGCACCTAACAGCCCGACGGCGAGAATCAGCACCGCCACCAGCACTTCAATCAATGTCATGCCGATTTGGCACCGAGGAAAAGTCAGGAAGAAACAGGTTTTCAGGCAGGCAGGCATTACCGTCGTCATCCGTGTCGAGGGCCGAAAAAAGCAGGAAAACCCTGCTGTGCCCCCCAAGACTAGCGTCGGTTTTTCGCCGGCGCTGGCTACGGAACAAAGGGAAATACTTTGGACATAAAGGCCATCATTCGACACTCCGAGCCGGACGCTATACCTATGTCTCAACCCTGTATGTACACACGCCCACGGAGGGACGGCCTATGGAGCAACGAGGTTTCACCCTGATCGAACTGCTGCTCGGACTGATCGTGAGCGGCATCCTGGCGCATCTGGCTACGCCCAGTTTCACCAGCCTGCTGGAATCACAGCAGCGACAAAGCGCGGCGCAATCACTGACAAACGGATTTCGCTTCGCACGCACTGAAGCCATCACGCGTAACCGCGCGGTGGTCATCCACGCACTGGACGATGACTGGAGCCGGGGTTGGCGGGTCGTGCTGGATGTAAGCGGGCGTGGCCATCTGGACGACGACAACCCGGTGTTACTGGAGCGCCAGGGCAGTGGACGGGGGCCGATCGTCGGGAATGGACCGGTCAAAAGCCAGGTACGCTTCAGCGGATTGGGCGAGCCGGTATTTGCTGGGGGAGGTTTTCGTGCCGGCACTGTACATACATGCGCCACGGACTCGGTACAGAGCCTGTACCAGGTAGTGCTGGCGCCCAGTGGGCGCATCAGCCTGCGCAGCGATAGAGCCGAACAGGCGTTGTGCCGAAGTTACTCCGGCACCCTGGCATTCAGAGCAGCGAGCGAACCCGCAGCTCCTTGGGCATGGAGAAAGTGATGTTCTCTTCACGACCGGCCAACTCATCGGCGCCCGTAGCCCCCCATGCATGCAACTGCTGGATGACGCCGCGCACCAGGACTTCCGGGGCCGAAGCGCCCGCCGTGATGCCAATACGCTCGACACCATCGAACCAGCTGCGCTGCATATCTTCAGCACCGTCGATCAGGTACGCCGGTGTCGCCATGCGTTCGGCCAATTCGCGCAGGCGGTTGGAATTGGAGCTGTTAGGGCTGCCGACCACCAGCACTACATCGCATTCATCGGCCAACTGTTTGACTGCATCCTGGCGGTTTTGGGTGGCGTAGCAGATGTCGTCCTTGCGTGGCCCACCAATGGCCGGGAAGCGGCTGCGCAGCGCGTCGATGACGCGGCTGGTGTCGTCCATGGACAAGGTGGTCTGGGTCACGAACGCCAAACGCTCAGGGTTGTGAACCTGCAAGCTGGCGACGTCTTTTTCGTCTTCCACAAGGTAGATGGCGCCACCATTGCTGCCGTCGTATTGGCCCATGGTGCCTTCGACTTCCGGGTGGCCGGCATGGCCAATCAGGATGCATTCGCGACCATCACGGCTGTAGCGCGCGACTTCGATATGTACCTTGGTGACCAGCGGACAGGTGGCGTCGAATACTTTCAGGCCACGGCCAGCCGCTTCGGTACGCACTGCCTGGGAAACACCGTGGGCGCTGAAGATAACGATAACGTCGTCCGGCACCTGCTCCAGTTCTTCGACAAAGATGGCTCCACGTGCGCGCAGGTCTTCGACCACGAACTTGTTATGGACGACCTCATGGCGCACATAGATCGGCGGCCCGAAGACTTCCAGGGCGCGGTTGACGATTTCGATCGCCCGGTCCACGCCGGCGCAGAAGCCACGGGGGTTGGCGAGTTTGATTTGCATGCTGTGCCTCGTGTCTGGCGCTTGGGCCAGAGTTGATGCTACTGAACTGACAATGGCGACCAAAGGCGGGAGCGGGCTTGCCCCCTCCCACATTTTAGCTCGGGGCGTTGATCAAAGAGCTTTAACGTCGATGATTTCAACGTCGAACGTCAAGGTTTTACCGGCCAACGGGTGGTTGAAGTCGATAGTTACCTGCGCGTCATCGAAGGTTTTGACCACACCGGGCAGCTCGGTATTCGCCGCATCGTTGAAGATCACCAGCAAGCCTTCCGACAGATCCATGTCCTGGAACTGCGAACGCGGGATGATCTGCAGGTTTTGCGGGTTGGGCTGGCCAAAGGCGTTTTCCGGCAGGATCTGCAGGGTGCGCTTGTCGCCGGCCTTGAAACCGAACAGGGCCGCTTCAAAACCCGGTAACAGGTTGCCGTCGCCGACCTTGAAGGTCGCCGGGGCTTTGTCGAACGTGCTGTCGACCGTGTCGCCATTCTCCAGGCGCAGTGCGAAATGCAAGGTGACTTCCGTGTTCTGGCCGATGCGTTGCTCAGCCAATACCTGATCAGTCATTGACGGTCTCTCCGGTTTTCTTACTTTTGAACATGTCCAGCGCCAGCATGATTGCACCGACGGTGATGGCGCTGTCGGCAAAATTGAACGCCGGGAAGTAATGGCGGTTCTGCCAATGCACCAGGATGAAGTCGATCACATGGCCCAGGGCTATACGGTCGTACAGGTTGCCCAGGGCGCCGCCCAACACCAGGGCCAAGGCGATGGCCAGCCAGGTGTCATCGCGACCCAGGCGCTTGAGCCAGACCACGAGCACCGCACTGACCACCACCGCGATCAGGGCGAACAGCCAGCGCTGCCAGCCGCCACCGTCAGCCAGGAAGCTGAAAGCGGCGCCAGTGTTGTAGGCCAGGGTCCAGCTGAAGTAATCCGGGATCACCACGATTTGCTGGAACATTTCCAGGGAGCCCTCGAAATGAGCCTTGCTGACCTGGTCGATGACCAGGACCAGCACACTCAGTACGAGCCAGCCCAGGCGTCCGAAACGACTGGCTGCATTAGGCATAGTGGCGAACCTCGCCTTCACCGGAAATGTTGTCGACGCAACGACCGCAGATTTCCGGATGCTCAGGGTTCACCCCGACGTCTTCACGGCAGTGCCAGCAACGGGCGCACTTAGGGAAGGCTGACTTGACAACCTTGAGCTTGAGGCCCGGCACTTCGGTGGCCACGGCGTCCGCCGGTGCCAGGGCAAACGGTGCCAGGCTCGCAGTGGAAGTGATCAACACGAAGCGCAGTTCGTTACTCAGCTTGGCCAGGTCGGCAGTCAGGCCTTCCTCGGCAAACAAGGTGACTTCGGCCTGGAGGTTGCCACCGACGGCCTTGGCCGCACGCTGAACCTCCAGCTCCTTGTTCACCGCAACCTTGACGGCCATTACGCCTTCCCAGTAGTCGCGGCCCAGTTCGAAGTCGGCCGGCAGTTCGGTCAAGCCTTCATACCAGGTGTTGAGCATGACGGACTCGTTACGCTCGCCCGGCAGGTATTCCCACAGTTCGTCGGCGGTGAAGGCCAGGATCGGTGCGATCCAGCGCACCAGCGCTTCGGAGATGTGGTACAGCGCGGTCTGCGCCGAACGGCGGGCCTTGCTGTTGGCACCGGTGGTGTACTGGCGGTCCTTGATGATGTCGAGGTAGAAACCACCCAGCTCCTGCACGCAGAAGTTGTGGATCTTCGAGTACACGTTCCAGAAGCGGTATTCGCCGTAGTGCTCCTGCAACTCGCGCTGCAGCAACAGGGTACGGTCCACGGCCCAACGGTCCAGGGCGAGCATGTCCTCGGCCGGCAGGATGTCGGTGGCCGGGTTGAAACCGGTCAGGTTCGACAGCAGGAAGCGCGCGGTATTACGGATACGGCGGTAGGCATCGGCGCTGCGGGCCAGGATCTGGTCCGACACGGCGATCTCGCCGGAGTAATCGGTCGACGCCACCCACAGGCGCATGATGTCGGCGCCCAAGGTGTCGTTGATCTTTTTCGGCTCGATCACGTTCTTCAGCGACTTGGACATCTTGCGGCCCGTCTCGTCGACGGTGAACCCGTGGGTCAGCAGCTCGCGGTATGGCGCGTGGTTGTCGATGGCGCAACCGGTCAGCAGCGACGAGTGGAACCAGCCCCGGTGTTGGTCGGAGCCCTCCAGGTACAGGTCGGCACGCGGGCCGGTCTCGTGACCCATCGGGTGCGAGCCGCGCAGCACGTGCCAGTGGGTGGTACCGGAGTCGAACCATACGTCGAGGGTGTCGCTGATCTTGTCGTACAGCGGCGCTTCGTCACCCAGCAACTCGGCGGCGTCCAGCTTGAACCAGGCTTCGATGCCTTCCTGTTCGACACGCTGGGCCACCACTTCCATCAGTTCGACGGTGCGTGGGTGCAGCTCGCCGCTTTCCTTGTTGAGGAAGAACGGGATCGGCACGCCCCAGTTACGCTGACGGGAGATGCACCAGTCCGGACGGTTGGCGATCATCGAGTGCAGGCGCGCCTGGCCCCAGGCCGGGACGAACTTGGTGTCTTCGATAGCCTTGAGCGAGCGCACACGCAGGGTGTCGCCGCTGGTCGGCTCTTTGTCCATGCCGATAAACCATTGCGCGGTGGCGCGGTAGATCAGCGGGGTCTTGTGGCGCCAGCAGTGCATGTAGCTGTGCTTGATGGTGTCGGTTTGCATCAGCGCACCGACTTCACGCAGCTTGTCGATGATCGGCTGGTCGGCCTTGAAGATGAACTGGCCGCCGAAGAACTCCAGCGAAGGCACATAAACACCGTTGCTTTGCACCGGGTTGATGATCTCATCGTTGACCATGCCGTACTTCTTGCAGATCACGAAGTCGTCCACGCCATAGGCAGGCGAGCAGTGAACAATGCCCGTACCCGAACCCAGCTCGACGTAGTCAGCCAGGTACACCGGCGACAGACGGTCATAGAACGGGTGACGGAAGTTGATCAGCTCCAGCGCGGAACCGGTAGTGGTGGCAATCACCGAACCTTGCAGCTCGTAGCGAGCCAGGCACGCTTCGACCATTTCCTCGGCCAGCACCAGCAGGCGATCACCGACGTCCACCAAGGCGTAGGTGAATTCCGGGTGCACGTTCAGCGCCTGGTTGGCGGGAATGGTCCACGGGGTGGTGGTCCAGATCACGATGGCAGCCGGTTTGCTCAGGCTTGCCAGGCCAAAGGCCTCGGCCAGCTTGGCGTCGTCGGCGATCGGGAAGGCCACGTCGATGGTCGAGGACTTCTTGTCTTCGTATTCGACTTCCGCTTCAGCCAGGGCCGAGCCGCAATCGAAGCACCAGTTCACGGGCTTGAGGCCCTTGAACACGAAACCGCCCTTGACGATTTCGGCCAAGGCACGGATTTCACCGGCCTCGTTCTTGAAGTTCATGGTTTTGTACGGGTTGTCCCACTCGCCCAGCACACCCAGGCGGATGAACTCGGACTTCTGCCCTTCGATCTGCTCGGCAGCGTAGGCACGGCACAGTTCGCGGGTTTTATCCGCGCCCAGGTTCTTGCCGTGGGTCACTTCGACCTTGTGTTCGATCGGCAGGCCGTGGCAGTCCCAACCCGGGACATACGGCGCGTCAAAACCCGCCAGGGTTTTCGAGCGCAGGATCATGTCCTTGAGAATCTTGTTCAGCGCATGACCGATGTGAATCGTGCCGTTGGCATAAGGAGGGCCGTCGTGCAGGACGAATTTCGGACGATCCTTGCCAATTTCGCGCAACTTTCCGTACAGGCCAATACTGTCCCAGCGCTGCAGGATCTGCGGTTCGCGCTGTGGCAGGCCGGCCTTCATTGGGAAGGCGGTGTCCGGAAGGTTTAACGTGGCTTTATAGTCGGTCATTTAAGGCTCTTCGGTTAGCGATGGGCGCTAGGTGCGGCTAGTGCACGGGCGGCGGCGACATCCGCATTGATCGCCGTTTTCAACGCCTCAAGCGAGGCGAAACGCTGCTCTTCACGCAGCTTCTGGTGGAAAACCACCGTCAAACGCCGGTCATACAGATCACCGGCAAAATCCAAAAGGTGAACTTCCAGGTGGGCCTTGCCATCACCTGCAACCGTGGGCCTGACGCCTATGTTGGCGACTCCCGGCCACGGCTGGCCGTCGATGTCGACGCTGACCAGGTAAACCCCGGTGAGCGGCACACGGCGGCGCTTGAGTTGCACGTTGGCGGTTGGCGTGCCCAGTTGGCGCGCCAGCTTCTGGCCGTGCAGTACCCGCCCGGCAATGCGGAACGGGCGACCGAGCAAACGCTCGGCGAAGGCGAAGTCGGCAGCGGCCAGGGCGTTCCGCACCTGGGTGCTGCTCACGCGCAGGCCGTCCAGTTCGACGGTTTGCGCGGCTTCGACGGTAAAGCCCTGGGTGATACCGGCGTGTTGCAGGAACTCGAAATCCCCGACCCGGTCGCAGCCAAAACGGAAGTCGTCGCCGACCTCCAAATGTTGTACGCCCAGGCCGTCTACCAGTATGCGGTCGACGAACTCGGCAGCGCTGAGACTTTGCAAACGCTGGTTGAAAGCCAGGCAGAGGACGCGGTCCACGCCTTCTTCGGCCAGCAGTTGCAGCTTGTCCCGCAGACGGGCCAGACGTGCCGGTGCCGTTTCCGGGGTGAAATATTCCCGCGGCTGCGGCTCGAAAATCACCACGCAGCTGGGTACGCCCAACTCGACCGCACGCTCGCGCAGCCGGGCCAGGATAGCCTGGTGGCCACGGTGAACACCGTCAAAGTTGCCAATAGTGGCGACGCAGCCCCGATGCTCAGGGCGCAGGTTGTGGAGACCTCGAACCAGCTGCATAACGCGCTTCTTGCTCATAAAGTGGTCGATTATAACCACACCCGGCCCCGGACGACAGGCAACAGCGCAGGGCAAATGGATCGAATCGATAAAACAACCGTTTTATCGCGGCAAACTCTCTAGCTCAACGACTTGCGATTGAAATCCCGCAGGCGGAAGCCTTGCAGCAGCAACATCCCGAAGTACACCACCACGCCGGCCACGACCAGCACGCCCAGGCGCATGAAGCGCTCCAGCATATGCCCCTCATCCCAGGCCGGCATGAAGTGCATCAGGCCGAGCAATACCGCCGACATCATCGCAACGGCCACCAACAACTTGAGGGCGAACATGCCCCAGCCAGGCTGAGGCTGGAACATCTGTTGTTTGCGCAGCTGATAAAACAGCAGGCCGGCATTGATGCACGCACCGGCACTGATGGCCAGGGCCAGGCCGGCGTGGGCCAGCGGACCGATAAACACCAGGTTGAGCAGTTGCGTGACGATCAGGGTGAAGATCGCAATCTTTACCGGCGTGCGGATGTTCTGCTGGGCATAGAAGCCAGGCGCCAGCACCTTGATCACGATGATGCCGAGCAGCCCGACGGAATAAGCCACCAGCGCATGCTGGGTCATCAACGCGTCATGGGCATCGAATTGCCCGTATTGGAACAGCGACACCGTCAGCGGCTCGGCCAGGATCCCCAACGCCAGTGCGCACGGCAGCACCAGCACGAAACACAGGCGCAGTCCCCAATCGAGGATGCGCGAGTATTCCTGGCGATCCTTGCTGGCATAGGTGCGTGCCAGCGTCGGCAGCAAAATGGTGCCGAGGGCTACGCCCAGCACGCCGGACGGCAGTTCCATGAGGCGGTCGGCGTAATACATCCATGACACCGAGCCGGATACCAGCAGCGAGGCGAACGCGGTGTTGATGATCAGGGAAATCTGGCTCACCGACACCCCAAGGATCGCCGGCAACATATTGCGCATCACGCGCCAGACGCCGGTGTCCTTGAGGTTCAGTCGCGGTAATACGAGCATGCCGATCTTTTTCAGGTGCGGCAGCTGGTAGAGCAACTGCGCCAGGCCACCGGCCAGCACGGCCCAGCCAAGGGCCATGACCGGCGGATCGAAGTAAGGTGTCAGGAACAGCGCAAAGATAATCATGCTGACGTTAAGCAGCGTCGGCACGAACGCCGGTACCGAGAAACGGTTCCAGGTGTTGAGGATCGCACCGGCCAGGGATGACAGTGAGATCAGCAATATATAAGGAAAGGTCACCCGCAACAGATCAGTGGTCAGCGCGAATTTTTCCGGCGTATTGGCAAAACCCGGCGCCGTGGCCCAGATCACCCAGGGCGCGGCGAGCATGCCGACGAGGGTCACCAGCATCAACACCAGGGTCAGCAGGCCCGAAACGTAGGCGATAAAGGTCCGGGTCGCCTCCTCACCCTGTTGAGTCTTGTATTCGGCCAGAATCGGCACGAACGCCTGGGAAAACGCGCCCTCGGCAAAGATCCGTCGCAGCAGGTTGGGCAGTTTGAAGGCAATAAAGAACGCATCCGTGGCCATGCTGGCGCCGAAGATACGCGCCAGCAGGGTGTCACGCACAAACCCCAAAACCCGGGAGATCATCGTGATAGAGCTGACGGCGGCCAACGATTTGAGCAGATTCATTGAAAGAGTTTGCGCCTATAGATAAAGAGCAGGCGAACTAAGCGCCTACTTATGCGATACTGCGCGCCTGCAACAGCACAGCGCCAAAGCTCGCGAGTTTACAGGTCAAGCGCCGGAAATAAATCACCCGCCTCTTCAGATCGACCACTCAGCAGTTCGCATCAGCCGGCCTTGACAACACATCAAGTCATCGGCATGATTCGCGGCCTATTTTGTTTGCTATTTCCTAAAAAGTCTTTCGAGGAGCTCGACGGTGGCCAACACACCTTCCGCCAAAAAACGTGCAAAACAGGCTGAGAAGCGTCGCAGCCACAACGCCAGCCTGCGTTCCATGGTTCGTACCTACATCAAGAATGTAGTTAAAGCCATCGACACCAAAGACGCTGAAAAAGCTCAAGCAGCTTACGTTCTGGCTGTGCCAGTTATCGACCGTATGGCCGATAAAGGCATCATCCACAAGAACAAGGCCGCTCGTCATAAGAGCCGCCTGAATGGCCACATCAAGGCTCTGAGCGTTCCTGCTGCAGCCTAAGTGGTAGCAACTGCAACGCAACCCCGGTTGCGAAACAGTTAAGAAATGCCCCGTACCGAAAGGTCTGGGGCATTTTTGTTTGTGCCTGAAAATACACCACGATCAAAATGTGGCGGGGGTATCCGGTAGAGATTTTCAAGCGCACAAAAAAACGCCCCGAACCAGTCGGGGCGTTTTTGCTACCACTTGATCAAAACATCAATCAATGGTGATGACCGCCTTCACCGTGGACGTGACCGTGGGCCACTTCTTCCTGGGAAGCGTCGCGGATGGCAACGATCTTCACTTGGAAGTTCAGGCGCTGGCCAGCCAGAGGATGGTTGCCGTCGACGGTGACGTCGTCGCCGTCCAGGTCACGAATGGTGACGATCTGCATTTGACCGTCCGGCGCGGAAGCGTGGAACTGCATGCCCACTTCCAACTCATCAACACCTTCGAACATGCTGCGGCTCAGGGTGCTGACCAGTTCGGCGGAGTATTCGCCGTAGGCATCTTCAGGTTCTACGGCAACGGTCAGCTCATCACCGACGCTCTTGCCTTCCAGAGCCTTTTCCAGGCCTGGGATGATGTTACCTGCGCCTTGCAGGTAGACCAGCGGCGCGCCGCCGGCTGAGCTGTCGATGACCTCACCAGCGTCGTTGGTCAGGGTATAGTCGATGGAGACAGCCTTGTTAGCGGCGATCGTCATGGGGCGAGACCTTTTGCATAAGAATGAAGAACGGACAAGTCTAAACAAGGATTTGCCCGAAAGCGAACAGAACCCGGACGGACGGGGCCGATCAACGGCATCCTTGATCATCGGCTTCCACCAGGACGAGGAGGGTCACTGGGTTGCCGAGCTGTCCTGCGGCCACACCCAGCACCTGCGCCACCAGCCGCCATGGCAGTCTCGCGCCTGGGTACTCGACGCCACACAGCGCCTGGAAAAAATAGGCCAGCCCTTTGCCTGCGGCTGGTGTGCGCAAGCGCCCGAATAACGATAACCTTGGCGCCTGATTCCCGGTAGGCACTCAACCATAGGGCGCCACCGAAGCCATGCACCTCCAGAGAATTCGCATGCAGACTTTTTTTATCGCGCCCACCGATTTTGGTGTGGGTCTGACCTCCATCAGCCTTGGGCTGGTGCGCACCCTTGAGCGAGCCGGCCTGAAAGTCGGTTTTTTCAAGCCGATTGCCCAGCCACATCCCGGCGATACCGGCCCCGAACGCTCCACCGAGCTGGTGGCTCGCACCCATGGCCTCAAGCCGCCACAACCGCTAGGCCTGGCTCACGTGGAACGCATGCTCGGCGACGGCCAGCTCGACGAGCTGCTCGAAGAAATCATCACCCTTTATCAGCAGGCCGCCGTGGGCAAGGACGTGCTGATCGTCGAAGGCATGGTACCGACCCGCAGCGCCAGCTATGCGGCCCGGGTCAACCTGCACCTGGCCAAGAGCCTGGATGCGGAAGTGATCCTGGTCTCGGCCCCGGAAAACGAAGTGCTCACCGAACTCTCCGGCCGCGTGGAACTGCAGGCCCAGTTGTTCGGCGGCCCGAAAGACCCGAAAGTGCTCGGCGTGATCCTGAACAAGGTGCGCACCGACGAAAGCATGGAAGCCTTCTCGGCGCGCCTCAAGGAGCATTCGCCCTTGCTGCGCAGCGGTGATTTCCGCCTGCTCGGCTGCATTCCTTACCAGCCGGAACTCAACGCGCCGCGCACCCGCGACGTGGCCGACCTGATGGGCGCGCAGATCCTCAACGCCGGCGACTACGAAACCCGACGCATGACCAAGATCATCATCTGCGCCCGCACCATGCGTAACACCGTGGAGCTGCTCAAGCCCGGCGTGCTGGTGGTGACCCCCGGCGACCGTGACGACATCATCCTCGCCGTCAGCCTGGCCGCGATCAACGGCGTGCCCCTGGCCGGCCTGCTGCTGACCAGCGACACCCTGCCCGACCCGCGCATCATGGAGCTGTGCCGCGGCGCCTTCCAGGCCGGGTTGCCGGTGCTGTCGGTGAGTACCGGTTCCTACGAGACCGCCAACCTGCTCAACAACCTCAACAAGGAAATCCCCATCGATGACCGCGAGCGCGCGGAGATCATCACCGATTTCGTCGCCAGCCACCTCGATGCGCGCTGGCTGCACCAGCGTTGCGGCACGCCACGGGAGATGCGCCTGTCGCCGGCGGTGTTCCGCTACCAGCTGATCCAGCGCGCCCAGGCGGCCAACAAACGCATCGTGCTGCCCGAGGGCAGCGAACCGCTGACCGTGCAAGCCGCCGCCATCTGCCAGGCCCGGGGCATCGCGCGCTGCGTGCTGCTGGCCAAGCCGGCTGACGTAGAAGCGGTCGCGCGCGCCCAAGGCATCGAATTGCCCGAAGGCCTGGAGATTCTCGACCCGGACCTGATTCGCCAGCGCTACGTGGAGCCCATGGTTGCCCTGCGCAAGAGCAAGAGCTTGAATGCGCCGATGGCCGAGCAGCAACTGGAAGACACCGTGGTGATTGCCACCATGATGCTCGCACTGGATGAAGTGGACGGCCTGGTTTCCGGGGTTATCCACTCCACCGCCAACACCATTCGCCCGGCCCTGCAGTTGATCAAGACCGCACCGGGCTGCACCCTGGTGTCGTCGGTGTTCTTCATGCTGTTTCCCGAGCAGGTGCTGGTCTACGGCGACTGCGTAATGAATCCGCACCCAAGCGCCGCCGAACTGGCGGAAATCGCCTTGCAAAGCGCCGACTCGGCCGCTGCCTTCGGTATCACCCCGCGTGTGGCGATGATCAGCTACTCCAGCGGCGACTCGGCCAGCGGTGAGGAAGTGGAGAAAGTCCGCGAAGCCACCCTGCTCGCCCATGAACAGCAAAGCTCACTGCTGATCGACGGCCCGCTGCAATACGACGCCGCCGCCAACGAAACCGTCGCTCGCCAACTGGCCCCGGACAGCCTGGTCGCCGGCAAAGCCACCGTGTTCGTGTTTCCGGACCTGAACACCGGCAACACCACCCACAAGGCCGTGCAACGCAGTGCCGATTGCGTCAGCCTGGGGCCGATGCTCCAAGGCCTGCGCAAACCGGTCAACGACCTGCCACGGGGTGCCCAGGTCGACGACATCGTGTACACCATCGCGCTGACTGCGATCCAAGCCGCCAACCGACCTATGGATATCTAAATGCTGGATTTTCTACCTGCCGCCGTACGCGGGGTGATCGCGTCCTTGTTGCTGGCGCTGAACACGATCCTGCTGTGCTCATTCCTGTTCATCGTGGCGCTGTTCAAGGCGCTGCCCTTCGCCAAGGGCTTCAGCGAATGGCTGATGAACCACACCCATGAAGCCTGGGTCACCAACAACAAAGGTTGGATGAACCTGGTGTGCAGCACCCGTTGGCACCTTAAAGGCCTTGAAGGCCTGGACTACCAGCACTCGTACCTGGTGACCAGCAACCATCAGAGCTGGGTCGACATCATGGTCCTGCAATATGTGCTCAATCGTCGGATTCGCCCGCTGAAGTTCTTCCTCAAGCAGGAGTTGATCTGGGTGCCGGTGATTGGCCTGGCGTGGTGGGCACTGGGCTTTCCCTTCATGAAGCGCTACACCAAGGCCTACCTGGAAAAACACCCGGAGAAGAAAGGCAAGGACCTGGAAACCACTCGCAAGACCTGTGCGAAGTTTCGCGACAACCCGGTGGGTATTTTCAACTTTGCCGAAGGCACGCGTTTTACACCGGGCAAGCATGCGCAGCAGAAGTCGCCGTTTCGCTACCTGCTCAAGCCCAAGGCGGGTGGTATCGCGTTTGTGCTGGATGCCATGGGAGAACAGCTGAAATCACTGGTCAATGTGACCATTCACTACCCTGGCGGGCGCCCGGGGTATTGGGACTTGCTGTGCGGGAATGTGAAGGACGTTGTGGTGCAGTTTGAAGAGGTGCAGATTCCGGCCGAGTTTATCGGCAGGAATTATGAGCAGGATGGGGAGTATCGGTTGGCGTTCCAGGGGTGGATCAACCAACTGTGGGAAGAGAAGGATGCGTTACTGGACACGCTGCATAAAGACTTCCCAGACAAACGATGATCAAAATGTGGGAGAGGGCTTGCCCTCGATAGCAGTGTGTCAGTCAGTACATCTGTCACTGATCCACCGCTATCGGGGGCAAGCCCCCTCCCACATTTGACTGCGCGAGGCTTAGATCGCGCCGCGCTGACGCAACAGCTCCAGCACTTGCTTGACGCTGTCTTCCAGCGACAAGGCCTGGGTGTCGATTACCAGGTCGGCATTCAACGGCACGTCGTACGGGAAGGATTCGCCAGGGATGTTATCCCCACCCGCCGCGTACAAGCCCTGCGGATCACGCTCGGCGCACACCTGCGGGGAGGCCTGCACGTACACGGTCAACAGGCGGTCGCTGCCAATCAGCGCCTTGGCCTGTTCACGGCCTTCGGCATCCGGGGCAACGAACGCGGCCAGGGTCAGCAGGCCGGCTTCGTTGAACTGACGCGCCACGTGAGCGGCACGGCGCCAGTTTTCGGTACGCCCGGCACGGTCCTGGGGCAAGCCCTTGTTCAGGTCGTGACGCAGGTTCTGGCCATCCAGCACGAACACCGCACGGCCCATGTCGAACAGCTTGCGCTCGACCGCATAGGCCAGGGTGCTCTTGCCCGCGCCTGACAGACCGCTGAACAACACGGTAGCCGGTTGCTGGCCGAAACGCTGGGCGCGCTCCTCGGTGGCGACATGGGCCAACTTGCCGTGATGCGCCGCACTGCCGTGGGTGACCGGCGGTGCGATGATCATGCCGGCGCCCACGGTGCCGTTGGTCAGGCGGTCGATGACGATAAACGCACCGGTGGTGCGGTTGCTGTCATAGCCATCCAACGCGATGGCGGCGTCGAGGCTGACCTTGACCCGGCCGATTTCGTTCAGTTGCAGCGAACTCGCCGGGCCTTCGGCCAGGGTGTTCACGTCCACACGGTGCACGATGCTGGTGATGGAACCCGGCACGTAGCTGGTGGCGCGCTTGATGTCGTATTTCTTGCCCGGCAGCATCGGTTCTTCGGCCATCCACACCAGCATGGCGTCGAAGGCGTCGGTCACTTGCGGCACGTTGTCGGCATGCACCAGCAGGTCGCCACGGGAGATGTCGATCTCGTCTTCCATGGTCAGGGTCACGGCCTGGCCTGGGCCGGCGTGTTCCAGCTCACCTTCGAAGGTGACGATGGATTTGACGCGGCTGCTCTTGCCCGACGGCAGCACCACGACTTCGTCGCCCTTGTGCACGATGCCGCTGGCCAGGGTGCCGGCGAACCCACGGAAGTTCAGGTTCGGACGGTTGACGTACTGCACCGGGAAACGCAGGTCGGTGTAGTTGCGGTCGTTGGCGATCTCGACGGTCTCGAGGATCTCCATCAGCGACTGGCCGGTGTACCAGGGCGAGTGCTCGCTCTTGTTCACCACGTTGTCGCCCTTGAGCGCCGACATCGGCACGAATGCCATGGTGCTCGGCTTGAAGGCGATGCCCTCGGCGAACTTCAGGTAATCGGCCTTGATCGACTCGAACACGCCTTGGTCAAAGCCATTGATGTCCATCTTGTTGACGGCGATCACGATGTGCTTGATGCCCAGCAGCGAAGCGATATAGCTGTGGCGACGGGTCTGGGTCTGCACGCCGTAGCGCGCGTCGATCAGGATGATCGCCAGGTCACAGGTGGATGCGCCGGTGGCCATGTTGCGGGTGTACTGCTCATGGCCGGGGGTGTCGGCGATGATGAATTTGCGCTTGGCGGTAGAGAAGTAGCGGTAGGCGACATCGATGGTGATGCCCTGCTCACGCTCGGCCTGCAGGCCGTCGACCAGCAACGCCAGGTCGATGTCGTCACCGGTGGTGCCGGACTTTTTCGAGTCACGGGTGATGGCTTCCAGGTGATCTTCGTAGATCATCTTGGAGTCGTGCAGCAGGCGCCCGATCAGGGTGCTCTTGCCGTCGTCGACGTTGCCACAGGTCAGGAAGCGCAACATTTCCTTGCGCTCGTGCTGGCCCAGGTAGGCGAGGATGTCCTCGCTGATCAAATCAGATTGATGCGACATGACAGCCCCTTAGAAATAGCCTTGACGTTTTTTATCTTCCATCGAGCCTGCACCATCGTGGTCGATGACACGGCCCTGGCGCTCGGAAGTTCGCGTCAGGAGCATTTCCTGAATGATGTCCGTCAGCGTCTCGGCTTCGGACTCCACCGCGCCCGTCAACGGGTAGCAGCCAAGGGTACGGAAACGTACTTTCTTTTTGACGATTCGGGCTTTGTCTTCGTCGGACAGGTGCTCGAGGATGCGGTCGTCGTCGATCATGATCAACGTGCCGTTCTTCTCGATGACATCGCGTTCGGCGGCGAAGTACAGCGGCACGATCGGGATGCCTTCCAGGTAGATGTACTGCCAGATATCCAGCTCGGTCCAGTTGGACAGCGGGAACACACGGATCGACTCACCCTTGTTGACGTTGCCGTTGTAGACGTTCCACAGCTCCGGGCGCTGGTTCTTCGGGTCCCACCGGTGCTTGCTGTCGCGGAATGAGTACACGCGCTCTTTGGCGCGGGATTTCTCTTCATCGCGACGGGCACCGCCGAAGGCCGCGTCGAAACCATGCTTGTCCAAGGCCTGCTTGAGGCCTTCGGTCTTCATGATGTCGGTGTGCTTGGCGCTGCCGTGGGTGAACGGGTTGATGCCCTGCGCCACGCCATCCGGGTTGACATGGGTGATCAGGTCCAGGCCCAGTTCCTCGACCATTTTGTCGCGGAACTTGTACATCTCCTGGAATTTCCAGCGGGTGTCGACGTGCATCACCGGGAACGGCAGCTTGCCCGGGAAGAAGGCCTTGCGCGCCAGGTGCAGCATCACGGCGGAGTCTTTACCGATCGAGTAGAGCATCACCGGGTTATCGAACTCGGCGGCGACCTCGCGGATGATGTGGATGCTTTCCGCCTCCAGCTGTTTCAGATGCGTCAGTTTGTCGACCATGGTTACTCACGGAAAAACGATCTTATGGACGGCCAGCGGGCCGTGTTCGAGCGGGGCATGCTAGCACAGCACCTTCTTCTATTCAGGGCGCCAGCTAGATCGAAACGGTATATCAATATGCCCCAAGGTTTGGCCGTCAAATCGGGTTGGGGCAATCGATGAACAGATGCTCCAGGGCGAAGCGCCGCGCCAGGTAATCGCCCAGCGCCTGTACGCCATAACGCTCGGTGGCGTGGTGGCCGGCGGCGATAAAGCTGATGTCGTTTTCCCGGGCACTGTGGAAGGTTTGCTCGGAAGCTTCGCCGCTCAGGAACAGATCGACGCCCGCGGCGATGGCGTTGTCGATGTAACCCTGGCCGCCACCGGTGCACCAGCCGACGCGGCGGATCATCTGGCTGCCTTCGATCAGCAGCGGCTCGCGGCCCATCACGTCCTGCACACGCCGGGCGAAGTCGCGGGGCGACAGCGGTTCGGCGAGCGAGCCGACCAGGCCGACGATCCTGGGGTTGCTCGGGTCCAGTGGGCCTTCGACGGTGATATCCAACTGGCGGGCGAGTTGCACGTTATTGCCAACGTCGGGGTGCAGGTCCAGCGGCAGGTGGTAGGCCAGCAGGCTGATGTCGTGTTTGAGCAGGGTTTTCAGGCGGCGTTGCTTCATGCCGGTGATACAGGGGGTTTCGCCTTTCCAGAAATAACCGTGGTGCACCAGGATCAAATCGGCCTGGGCTTCGACGGCCGCGTCCAGCAGGGCCTGGCTGGCGGTCACGCCGCTGACGATGCGCATCACTTGCGGCCGCCCCTCGACCTGCAGGCCATTGGGGCAGTAATCGGCAATCTTTGCGCTGCCGAGGTAGCGGTCCGCTTCCTCGACGAGGGTGGTAAGGGGGACGGCCATAAAAGACTCCTAAATATCCCGTTCCGAGGCGCTCGCAGCCTCGTATAATGCGCGACATTATGGGCGCTCTCCCGCCCCCTGCAACCTGTCAGGACTTACTTGATGCTCAAGGCACTGCGTTTTTTTGGATGGCCATTGCTGGCTGGCGTGCTGATCGCGATGCTGATTATTCAGCGTTATCCCCAGTGGGTGGGCTTGCCCAGCCTTGATGTCAACCTGCAACAGGCGCCCCAGACCAGCTCGGTGGTGCAAGGCCCGGTGACTTACGCGGACGCGGTGGTCATCGCCGCTCCTGCGGTGGTCAACCTGTACACCACCAAGGTCATCAACAAGCCGGCCCATCCGTTGTTTGAAGACCCGCAGTTCCGCCGCTACTTCGGTGACAACGGGCCCAAGCAGCGCCGCATGGAGTCCAGCCTGGGTTCCGGGGTGATCATGAGCCCCGAAGGCTACATCCTCACCAATAACCACGTGACCACCGGCGCCGACCAGATTGTGGTGGCCCTGCGTGACGGCCGTGAAACCCTGGCCCGCGTGGTGGGCAGCGACCCGGAAACCGACCTCGCGGTCCTGAAGATCGATCTGAAAAGCCTGCCGTCCATCACCCTCGGCCGCTCCGATGGGCTGCGGGTGGGTGATGTGGCACTGGCTATCGGCAACCCGTTCGGAGTGGGCCAGACGGTGACCATGGGCATCATCAGCGCCACCGGGCGAAACCAGCTGGGGCTGAACAGCTACGAGGACTTTATCCAGACCGACGCGGCGATCAACCCGGGCAACTCCGGCGGCGCACTGGTGGATGCCAATGGCAACCTGACCGGCATCAACACGGCGATTTTCTCCAAGTCCGGCGGCTCCCAGGGCATCGGCTTTGCGATCCCGGTAAAGCTGGCGATGGAAGTGATGAAGTCGATCATCGAGCACGGCCAGGTGATTCGCGGCTGGCTGGGGATCGAAGTACAGCCGCTGACCAAGGAGCTGGCCGAGTCGTTCGGCCTGACCGGGCGCCCAGGCATCGTGGTTGCCGGGATTTTCCGCGATGGCCCGGCGCAGAAAGCCGGCCTGCAGCTGGGGGATGTGATCCTCAGCATCAACGGCGAACCGGCCGGTGATGGGCGCAAGTCGATGAACCAGGTCGCGCGGATCAAGCCGACCGACAAGGTGGCGATCCAGGTTATGCGCAACGGTAAAGAGATCAAGCTGCTGGCGGAAATCGGCCTGCGCCCACCGCCTGCGCCGGTCAAAGAAGAGGAATAAACCGCCTCCACAGGTACCCGTTCGCGGGTACCTGTAAGCATATATTTCAAAGCAAAAGCATTCTCACTAGACATGTTATATTGTTTCAATATCGCTATTGGAACGCTCTATCATGCCGTCTCGAAAGTTTGCCCCCCTGGCTGGCCTGGCCTTGGGTCTGCTGCTGGATCCCGCGTTTGCCGAAGAAAACACCGTTGAGCTGGATACCATCAGCGTCACTACCGACGCCTATGAATCCGCCACCGGCCCGGTCAAAGGCTACCGTGCCACCCGCTCTGCCAGCGCGACTAAAACCGACACCGCCCTGCGCGACATCCCACAGTCCATCAGCGTGATTCCCGCCTCGGTACTCACGGACCTGGGCAGCACTAACGTGGAACGCGCCCTGGAGTTTGCCGGCGGGGTGTCCAAGCAGAACAACTTTGGCGGCCTCACGCTCTACGAATACAGCGTGCGCGGCTTCACCACCTCGGAGTTCTACCAGGACGGTTTCAGCGCCAACCGCGGCTACCCGAGCACACCGGACGCGGCCAATATCGAACGCATCGAAGTGCTCAAGGGCCCCGCAGCCAGCCTGTATGGCCGCGGTGATCCCGGTGGCACGGTGAATATCGTCACCAAAAAACCCCAGCCCGAAGCCTTCACCACCATGCAAACCAGCGCGGGCAGTTGGGACCGTTATCGCACTGCCGTCGATATCAATACGCCGCTGGACAGCGAGGGCGACCTGCTGTCGCGGGTCAACCTGGCGGTGGAGGACAACAACAGCTTCCGCGATCACGTCGAGAGCAAGCGCGTATTCGTCGCGCCCTCATTCAGCTGGCAGCTGGACCCGGACACCCACCTGCTGGTGGAAAGCGAATTCGTACGCCACAGCTCCACCTTCGACCGGGGCATCGTCGATGCCCCAGGCGTATCGCGCTCCACCTTCCTCGGCGAACCCAACGACGGCACTATCGACAACCACAACAACCGCATCCAGGCGACCCTCGAGCATCATCTCAACGACGCCTGGAAACTGCGCCTGGCCAGCCATTACAAACAAGGCAGCCTGTGGGGCGACGCCTCGGAAAACCGCGCGCTGAACACCGACGGCCATACCCTTAACCGCCGTTACCGCGAACGCTCCACGGGCTGGCACGACAGCATCACCCAACTGGAACTGCGCGGCCTGTTCGACCTTGGCAGTTGGCAGCATGAATTGCTGGTCGGCACCGAATACGAGGACTACCGCAAGAAGGAGCGCGTCACCGCCATAGCCGGCAGCCCCTACGCCATCGACCTCTACAACCCGGTCTACGGCCAGCCCAAACCCAATGGCGCACGCTCCGGCACCGACTTCTTCGAACAGACCAAAAGCCAGGCACTGAACCTGCAAGACCAGATCATCTTCACCGACCGCTTGCGCGGCATGGTCGGCGCTCGCTTCGAGCATTTCGAACAAAGCACCGACGACTTCACCCGCAACCACGCCAAGAGTCGGCAAACCCACGACGCACTTACCCAGCGCGCCGGCCTGCTGTATCAACTGACGCCAGAGGTCGGCGTATTCGCCAACGCTTCCACCTCGTTCAAGCCCAACAGCGGCCTGGACGCCAGCGGTAAGACCTTCAAGCCCGAAGAAGGCGTGGGCTATGAGGTGGGGATCAAGAGCGAGCTGTTCGACGACCGCCTCAGCGCCACCCTCGCCGCCTTCCATATCGAAAAGGAAAACGTGCTGGCCCTGGACCCGGCCACCAATACCAACCGCGCCATGGGCAAGGCACGCAGCCAGGGCTTCGACCTGCAACTGACAGGACAACTGACTGATGCGGTACGCGTGATCGGCGCCTTTGCCTACATCGACGCCGAAGTGACCAAGGGTGATAAAGCCATTCCTGCGGGCAGCCGCATCCTCGGCGTAGCCAAGCGCAGTGGCAGCCTGTTGGGGGTGTATGAATTCCAGGACGGCGCGCTGCGCGGTTCAGACCTGGGCGCGGCGTTCACCTATGTGGGGGATCGCTCGGGTGAAGCGCGCAGCCGCTTTGAACTGCCCGCCTACCACACCGTCGACTTGCTGGCCCATTACAAGGCCACGCAGAGCGTCACCGTGGGCCTGAACCTCAACAACTTGTTCGATGAAAAGTACTACGAGCGGTCCTACAGCAATTACTGGGTCAATCCCGGCGAGCCGCGCAATCTCACCGTCAGCCTGACCCTCAACCTGTAACACAATCAAAAACGTGAGAGGGGTTAAGCCCCTCACATTTGGATGACGTGATTACAGCGAAAGCGGGGCTCTTTCACACAAGGTATTGAGCGCCGCCGCCCACTGCGGATCGTCATTCAAACACGGCACCAGCACCAACTCCTCACCGCCCGCCTCGCGGAATTGCTCCCGACCACGATCACCGATCTCTTCCAGGGTCTCGATGCAGTCGGCAACAAACGCGGGGCACATCACCAGCAGCTTTTTCACCCCTTGCCGGGCCAGCGCTTCCAGGCGTGCCTCGGTGTAGGGTTCGATCCACTTCGCACGGCCCAGGCGCGACTGGAACGCCACCGACCATTTGTCGTCGGGCAAGCCCAGGCGCGCGGCGAAGTCGCGGGCAACGCTGAAGCATTGCGCGCGGTAGCAGGTCGCGAGCACCTCAGGCGAGGCGTTCCTGCAGCAGTCCGCATCCTTGAAGCAATGCTGGCCGGTCGGGTCGAGCTTTTTCAGATGGCGCTCGGGCAAGCCGTGGAAGCTCAGCAGCAAGTGGTCGTAATGCGCGTCTATATAAGGTCGGGCGCTGGCTGCCAACGCGTCGAGGTATTCCGCCTGATCGTAGAATGGCTGCAGGATCGAGAACTGTACGTTGAGCTTTTTGTCACGCACTACCCGCTTGGCTTCTTCAATCACTGTGGTCACGGTGCTGTCGGCAAATTGCGGGTACAAGGGCGCCAAGGTGACTTTTTGAATACCTTGGGCGGCCAACCGCGTGAGCGTCGTTTCCAGGGAAGGCTCGCCATAACGCATCGCCAACTCCACTGGCCCCTGGGTCCACTGCGCGGTCATCTGCTGTTGCAGGCGACGGCTGAGCACCACCAGCGGCGAGCCCTCGTCCCACCAGATCGAGGCGTAGGCATGGGCCGATTGCTCGGGGCGCTTGATCAGGATCAGCGACACCAGCAAGCGCCGCACCGGCCACGGCAGATCGATGACATAAGGGTCCATCAGGAACTGATTGAGGTAGCTGCGCACATCGGCCACCGAAGTGGACGCCGGTGAACCCAGGTTGACCAGTAACAACGCGTGATCCGTCATGCAACATCCTATCTCTTAGCGGCGGCTGGAAACGTCGTCCAAGGCCGCACGCAACTCAGTGAACTGGAAAGTGAAACCGGCCGCCAGCAGGCGTTCGGGCAATGCTTTCTGGCCGCCCAGCAACAAGCCGGACAACTCGCCCAAACCCACCTTCAACACAAAGGCCGGCATCGGCATGAACGCCGGGCGGTGCAGCGCCTGGCCCAATGTCCTGGCGAACTCGCGGTTACGCACCGGGTGCGGCGCGCAGGCATTATAAGGACCGCTGGCGTCATCCTTGTGCAGAAGAAAATCAATCAAGGCGATTTGATCCTTGATATGCACCCACGGCATCCACTGCCGCCCGTTGCCGATAGGCCCGCCCAGCCCGAGTTTGAACGGCAGCAACAGGCGCGACAAAAAGCCGCCCTCGGCCGCCAGTACCAGGCCGGTGCGCACCAGCACCACGCGGATGCCCATCGCTTCGGCACGTTGGGCGGTTTCTTCCCAGGCGATGCACAGTTGGCTGGGGAAATCGTCCTGTACCGGCCCACTCGCCTCGGTCAGTTCGCGCTCGCCGCCGTCGCCGTACCAGCCCACCGCCGAACCGGAAACCAGCACCGCCGGCTTCTGCGCCTGGCTTTCGAGCCAGGCCAGCAGGGTTTCGGTCAAGCCGATGCGGCTGCTCCAGAGCAGCGCCTTGCGTTTGTGGGTCCAGGGACGGTCAGCTATCGGCGCGCCTGCCAGGTTGACCACCGCGTCCACCGCGCCAATCACCTCCTCCAGACGAGCCACCCCGAGCACCGTTGCACCGCATAACCGGGCGACGTCTTCAGGATGGCGGCTCCACACCGTCAGGCGATGACCTTGGGCAATCCAGTGTTGGCAGAGTTGGCGACCGATCAGGCCGGTACCGCCGGTCAGCAAAATATGCATGGGACGCTCCTCATGTAACGTTCGCCGCCGATCACTAGTCTATTTTATAAGCAGGGATCAATTTGTAATCGAGCGTGACTTTTGTTTAAGCCTCATGCTTAACCATAGGTCACGCCAAGCGATCAGGTACGCCAAAACTTATACCAAAAAATAATATTGTACAGCTATTGGTGTCGGCGTAGCCTGTACCCAACGGTAAAACGAGGCCTCCCATGACTGTCCCCATCGCGATCATCGGCACCGGCATCGCCGGTCTCTCCGCCGCCCGAGCGTTACAAGACGCCGGGCACGTTGTACAACTCTTCGATAAAAGCCGCGGCAGCGGCGGCCGCATGTCCAGCAAGCGCAGCGACGCCGGCGCATTGGACATGGGCGCCCAATACTTCACCGCCCGCGACCGACGCTTCGTCAACGAAGTGCAGCGCTGGCAAAGCAACGGCTGGGCCGAGCAGTGGAAGCCCCAGCTGTACAACTTCAAGTCCGGCCAACTCACGCCCTCCCCCGATGAACAGATCCGCTGGGTCGGCACGCCGCGCATGAGCGCCATTACCCGCGCCCTGCTCGATGACCTGCCGGTGGAGTTCGGTTGCCGGATCACCGAAGTGTTCCAAGGCAAGCAACACTGGAACCTGCTGGATGCCGACGGCGAAAACCACGGCCCGTTCAGCCATGTGATCATCGCCACGCCTGCGCCCCAGGCCACGGCCCTGCTGGCGGCAGCGCCCAAATTGGCGAGTGCCGCCGCCGGCGTGAAGATGGACCCGACCTGGGCCATTGCCCTGGCCTTCGACAAGCCCCTGGATACCCCCATGGAAGGCTGCTTCGTGCAAGACAGCCCGCTGGACTGGCTGGCGCGCAACCGCAGCAAGCCCGGGCGCGATACGACCCTCGACACCTGGGTGCTGCATGCCACCAGCACCTGGAGCAAGGCCCACCTGGACCTGTCCAAGGACGCGGTGATCGAACACCTGCACGGCGCCTTCGCCGAATTGCTGCACAGCGCCATGCCCGCACCGTCCTTCAGCCTGGCCCACCGCTGGCTCTACGCACGGCCGTCAGCCGCCCATGAGTTCGGGGTGCTGGCCGACGCCGACCTGGGCCTGTACGTGTGTGGCGACTGGTGCCTCTCGGGCCGCGTGGAAGGGGCGTGGCTCAGTGGCCAGGAAGCCGCGCGACGGTTGATCGAGCACCTGCAATGAACCGCATCAACCCGGCCAAATTGCTGCTGTCGAAGTGGACGGCAGCCCGGCCCCGCAACAAGGAAAAACACTTTCTGGTGACCGAACTGTTTCGTGACGAAGACGGCACAGTGCTGGAAATCGAGTTGCAAGCCGTGATGACCCTGCGCGCCCAGCGCCTGGCCTGGCAAACCCTGCAAAATGCCGAGGCTTGGCAAATCGGCTGGAAATAGCCCCGCGCAAATACTTGTACAAAATATTTGACTTGTACAGCATCAAACCTATGATGAGATTTAGTTGTACGGATTTCAGATCTTGTACAGGAATCTTGCAGAGGTTTGGCCATGCCCAGCACACCGTCCATCAAGCCGAAGATTGGCATCAGCGCCTGCCTGCTGGGCGAGAACGTGCGTTTCAATGGCGGTCACAAGCAATCCCAGCTATGCAGCGAGGTCCTCGCCGAGTACTTCGACTTTGTGCCGCTGTGCCCGGAAGTGGCGATCGGACTGGGTATCCCCCGTGAAACCATTCGCCTGGTGGGCAATGCCGAACAGCCCCAGGCAGTCGGCACCGTACACCGCGAGCTGAATGTCACCGCGCCGCTGGACGCATACGGCCGCAAAATGGCCGCCGAACACACCGACCTGTGCGGCTACATCTTCATGCAGAAGTCGCCGTCCTGCGGCCTGGAACGCGTCAAGATCTACCGTGAAAACGGAGCGCCGGTGGAGGGCGGCGGGCGTGGCATCTACGCCCAGGCGTTCTGCGCGCGCCACCCGAACCTGCCTGTGGAAGAAGACGGCCGCCTGAATGACCCGGTACTGCGGGAAAACTTCCTGACCCGCGTCTTCGTCTACGCCAGTTGGCAGCAACTGCTGGCCGAGGGCCTGACCCGCCACCGCCTGCTGGCGTTTCACGCGCGCTACAAGTATTTGCTGATGGCCCACAGCCTGATGCACTACAAGAGCCTGGGCCACCGCCTCGGCAGCATGGCCAGGGACGTCAACCTCGACGAGGTGGCCGCCTGCTATTTCAGCGACTTGATGACCGGCCTGAAAAAGTGCGCCACCCGCGGCACCCACACCAACGTGCTGCAACACATCAGCGGCTACCTCAAGCAGGCCATCAGCGCCGATGACAAACAGGAAATGCAGACGGTCATCAGCCAGTATCACCAGGGCATCGTGCCGCTCGTGGTGCCGTTGACCCTGCTCAAGCATCACTTTCGCCAACACCCGGACCGCTACATCGCGCAGCAGGCCTACTTGCAGCCGCACCCGGAAAATCTCAGCCTGCGTAATGCGATCTAAACCATGAAAAGCGTCATGACCGCTATCTTGCAAGACGAACCCGGCGCAGACATCGCCCAAGCCCTCGAAGACGGCTGGCTGCCGATTCGTGAAGTGGCGCGCCAGACCGGCGTCAACGCCGTGACCCTGCGCGCCTGGGAGCGCCGTTATGGCCTGATCGTGCCCCAGCGCACCCCCAAGGGCCATCGGCTGTTCAATGCCGACCATGTCCAACGCATCCACACCATCCTCACCTGGCTCAATCGCGGCGTGCCGGTCAGCCAGGTCAAAGGCCTGATCGATTCCGCCCAGGCCCTTCCCGATGCCGTCGAGAACGAGTGGCACGCCTTGCGCCAGAACCTGGTACAGGCCGTCAGCGAACTGGCCGAACGCCGGGTGGACGATGTGTTTAACCAGGCGATGGCGCTGTACCCGCCGCGCACCCTGTGCGAGCAATTGCTGCTGCCGTTGCTGCAGGAGCTGGAACAGCGCTGGCAAGGCCAGTTTGGCGCACAGATGGAGCGGGTGTTTTTCCTGTCCTGGCTGCGCAGCAAGTTCGGTGCACGCATCTACCACAACAACCGGCAGTTGCACGGCGCGCCGCTGCTGCTGGTCAACCACTCCGACCTGCCCCTGGAGCCGCACCTGTGGCTCAGCGCCTGGCTGGCCAGCAGCGCCGATTGCCCGGTGGAAGTCTTCGACTGGCCGTTGCCCACCGGCGAGCTGGCCCTGGCGGTGGAACACCTGCAACCGCGCGCCGTGCTCCTGTATTCGAGCAAGGCCCTGCAATTGCCGGCACTGAGCAAGCTGCTGGCTGGCGTCAATTGCGCAAAACTGCTCGTCGGACCCACGGTCTGCATCCACCAGACCGAGCTGTCCGTATTAACCCAAGACATTGCGCAATTGTTCGTGGCCGAAGACCCGTTGTCGGCCCATCAGCTCCTGATCCAGCGTGGACTTATCTAAATGCACTTGATCTGGCTGCGCACCGACTTGCGCCTTCACGACAACACCGCCCTGGCCGCGGCCTGCCAGCGAGGCCCGGTGGCGGCCGTGTACCTGGTCACGCCCGAGCAATGGCTGGCCCATGACGATGCCCCCTGCAAAGTGGATTTCTGGCTGCGCAACCTGCAGCACTTGAGCCAGGCCCTGGGCACCCTGAACATTCCCTTGCTGATCCGCCATGCCGCTGACTGGGATCAGGTTCCCGCCGTGTTGAGTCAACTGTGCCGGGAACTGGCCGTGGAGTCGGTGCACGTCAACGAGGAATACGGCATTCATGAAAGCCGTCGCGATGCAGCTGTCGCTGAGACGCTGGAAGCCGGCGGCGTGACGTTCCACAGCTACCTGGACCAACTGCTTTTCCAACCGGGCAGCGTGCTGACCAAGACCGGCACCTACTTCCAGGTGTTCAGCCAGTTCCGCAAGGTCTGCTACGCGCGCCTGCACAGCGCCCTGCCGCGTCGGGTCGCAACGCCCAAGGCCCAAGCCGCGCTCACGCTCAAGAGCGATCCGATTCCCGAACAGGTCGACGGCTTCGAACCGCCCAGCGACACCTTGCGCGCCCTCTGGCCCGCCGGCGAAGACGAAGCCCGCCGCCGCCTCGACGCCTTTGCCGACCAGCAGATCAGCTACTACAAAGACGAACGGGATTTTCCGGCCAAGCCCGGCACCAGCCAGCTCTCCGCCTACCTGGCCGCCGGTGTGGTTTCGCCGCGCCAATGCCTGCACGCCGCCCTGCAAACCAACCAGGGCGAGTTCGAAAGCGGCGACATCGGCGCCATCACCTGGATCAACGAACTGCTATGGCGTGAGTTCTACAAGCACATTCTGGTCGGCTACCCGCGGGTCTCCCGTCACCGCGCTTTCCGTCCCGAGACCGAAGCCCTGGCCTGGCGCGATGCGCCCGAGGACCTCGCCGCCTGGCAACAGGCGCGCACCGGCCTGCCGATCATCGATGCCGCGATGCGCCAGTTGCTGGAAACCGGCTGGATGCATAACCGCCTGCGCATGGTAGTGGCGATGTTCCTGACCAAGAACCTGTTGATCGACTGGCGCGAAGGCGAGCGCTTCTTCATGCGCCACCTGATCGACGGTGACCTCGCCGCCAACAACGGCGGCTGGCAATGGAGTTCATCCACCGGCACCGATTCGGCGCCGTATTTCCGGATTTTCAGCCCGCTGAGCCAGTCGGAAAAATTCGACGGCGACGGCGTGTTTATCAAGCGCTGGCTGCCGGAGCTGGCCACGCTGAACAAGAAGGAAGTGCACAACCCGCAAGCGCTCGGCGGCCTGTTTGGCGTGGCGGATTACCCGCGCTCGATTGTCGACCTGAAAAAATCCCGCGAACGCGCCCTCGCAGCCTTTCGCAACCTGCCTTCACGCCAGGAGGTCGCCGAACATGAGTGACTTCCTGCGCCGCTTCGCCCAGGCCTTTGCCTCGCTGGACAAGCACAATCTGCAGCTGCTCGACAGCCTCTACAGCCAGGACATCGCGTTCACTGACCCACTGCATGAAGTCCATGGACTGACCGCGCTGCACACGTATTTCGCCGAGTTGTACAGCAACGTCAGCCAGCTGCGCTTCGACTTCCATGGTTTCGACCAGGTGGCCGAAGGCGAAGGTTACCTGCGCTGGAACATGAGTTTCTGCCACCCGCGCCTGGGCAAAGGCAAGGTCATCCGCGTGGAGGGCTGCTCGCATTTGATGTGGCGTGACAAGGTGTACCGCCACCGCGATTACTTCGACGCCGGCGCCCTGTTGTACGAACACCTTCCCGTGTTGGGTGGGGTCGTCAGTTGGTTGAAAAGGAGAGTGGGATGAACGCACTGCCGCCCCGTCGTTATTGGCTGACCGGTGCCAGCAGTGGCATCGGTGCTGCGCTGGCCGTGGAGCTGCTCAACAGCGGCGCCCACGTGGCCCTCAGTTCACGCACCAAAGGCCCGCTGGAAGCACTCGCCCAACGGTACCCCGGCCAGGCGCTGGTGGTGGCCGGCGACCTGACCAACAGCCAGACCGTGCGCGAGATCGGTGAACACATCGGCGCGACCTGGGGTTCGGTCGACACCGTCATCCTCAACGCCGGCACCTGTGAATATGTCGACGCCAGGCAATTCGATGCCTCGATTATCGAACACGTGGTGCGCACCAACCTGCTGGCCAGCAGTTACTGCATTGAAGCGGCGCTGCCGTTGTTGCGCGCCGGGCGCACGCCACACCTGGTGGGCGTCGCCAGCGCCGTAACCTACCTGCCGATGCCACGGGCCGAAGCGTATGGCGCGTCCAAGGCCGGGCTGCGCTACCTGTTCGAATCCCTGCGCATCAGCCTGTCGACCGAAAACATTGATGTCACGGTGATCAGCCCGGGCTTCGTCGACACCCCACTCACCGAGCGCAATGACTTCCCGATGCCCCTGAGCTGGCCAGCCGACAAGGCCGCGCGGCATATCTTCGCCAAGCTGGAAAAACGCCCGCTGGAGATCGCCTTCCCCGCACTGTTTATCGCCACGCTGTGGCCGCTGTCGAAACTGCCGAACCGCGCGCAATTGATCATCGGCAAACGCATGTTGCGCAGCCCGCCGCCGAAAAAGGACGACCTGTGAAGATCGCCATTATCGGCAGCGGCATCGCCGGGCTGACCAGCGCCTACCTGCTCAGCCGCCGCCACGACATCACCCTGTTCGAGGCCGGCGACCGTATCGGCGGGCACACCCACACGGTCAACGTCACCGTCGAGGGCAAACCCTATGCCGTGGACACCGGCTTCATCGTGTTCAACGATTGGACCTACCCCAACTTCATCCGCTTGCTGGGGCAGATCGGCGTGACCTTCAAACCCACCGAGATGAGCTTTTCGGTGTGCGATCAGGGCAGCGGCTTCGAGTACAACGGCAACAACCTCAACAGCCTGTTTGCCCAGCGCCGCAATATCCTCTCGCCGGGCTTCTGGGGCATGCTGCGTGACATCCTGCGCTTCAATCGCCAGGCCCCGCTGGACCTGCAAGAGCAGCGCATCAGCACCGAGATGACCTTGGGTGACTACCTCGAAGCCGGGGGCTACGGGCCACGGTTTATCCGGCATTACATCGTGCCGATGGGCGCGGCGATCTGGTCGATGTCCCTGGCGGACATGCTGGATTTCCCGTTGCAGTTCTTTGTGCGTTTCTTCAAGAACCACGGTTTGCTCTCGGTGAACAATCGGCCGCAGTGGTGCGTGATCGAAGGTGGCTCCAACCGTTATATCGAACCGTTGACCCGCAGCTTTCGCGAGCAGATCCGCCTCGACTGCCCGGTGCATCTGGTCGAGCGTGACGCAGAGGGCGTAATCATTTACAGCGCCGCCGGCACCGAAGCCTTCGACAAGGTGGTGTTCGCCTGCCACAGCGACCAGGCACTGGCCCTGCTCGGCGACCCAAGCCAGGCCGAGCGGGAGATCCTCGGTGCCCTGCCCTACGCCGACAATGACGTGGTGCTGCACACCGACACGCGGCTGCTGCCCGAGCGCGAACTGGCCTGGGCCAGCTGGAACTACCGGCTGAGCGGCGACACGCAGACCCAGGCCGCTGTCACCTATGACATGAACATCCTGCAAGGCATCGACAGCGCCACCACCTTTTGCGTCAGCCTCAACCAGACCTCGATGATCAACCCGCTGAAGATCCTCGCGCGCTATACCTACGCCCACCCGCAATACAGCCTGGCCGCCGTGGCCGCACAAGCACGCTGGGAAGAACTGAACGGCACCCGCCATACCTGGTACTGCGGCGCCTATTGGGCCAACGGCTTCCATGAAGACGGCGTCGTCAGCGCCCTGCGCGTAGCCGAAGCCTTCGGGGAAAGCCTGTGAACAGCGCCCTGTACAGCGGCTGGATCGCCCATCGGCGGTTTGCCCCCAAGGCCCATGCCTTTCGCTACCGCATCGGCCTGCTGTACCTGGACCTCAGCGAACAAGACGAAGTGCTCGGGCTGTCGCCCCTGGCCGGTGCAAGTCGCCTGGCGCCCTTCGGCTTTCGCCAGCAGGACTACCTGCGTGAATTCACGCGCCACGGCATGCCCTTGAGCGATGCCGTGCGCCAGGAAGTCGGCAAGGCCCTGGGGCATACACCCCTGGGCGTTATCTGCCTGCTGACCCAGGCCCGCAGTTGGGGCCTGGCTTTTAACCCGGTGAGTTTCTTCTACTGCTTCGAGGCCGATGGGCAACTGGCCGCGATCCTGTGCGAAGTGACCAACACCCCATGGCGCGAGCGCTATCACTACGTGCTGCCGGCCCAGGCCCTCGGCGCGGATGAACACCAGCACTTCGCCGTGGCCAAGGCGTTTCACGTGTCGCCGTTTTTGCCGCGCGACCTGGAATACCGCATGAGCTTCAGCCCGCCCGCCACCAGGCTCGGCGTGCACATGGCCGATTGGCAGGGCGACGTGAAAGTCTTCGACGCCACCTTGAGCCTGCACAAAGAAACGCTGAACCGCGCCAGCCTGCACCGTTACCTGTGGCGCTATCCGTGGATGACCGCCAAGACCTGCCTGGCCATTTATTGGCAGGCCCTGCGCCTGTTGCTCAAGCGCACACCGATTTTTTCCCATCAGGCCGCCGACGGCGCTTCTCGCACAGCAGTCGGGTACACCAAGGATCGCCGCCATGAAATCCCCTAGCTTATCGGTCAAGACCCACCGCCTGAACGTCAACGGCATGACCAGTGCGCTGCTGCGCAAGGGCGTGCTGCGCCAACTCAGCCAACTGCGCCATGGCCAGTTGGTGGTGATCGAGGACGGCGAGCGCCAGGTATTCGGCGCACGGGAAGCGCACCTGCTGGGGGAAATCCAGATTATCGATTCGGCGGTCTGGGGCCTGGTGGCGGCCAACGGCTCCATCGGTGCGGGCGAAGCGTTTATCCACGGCTATTGGACCAGCCCGGACCTGACGGCGGTGGTGCGGGTGATGGTGAGTAACCTGGATGTGCTCGATGCAATGGAGGGTGGCCTGGCCAGATTGGCACGGCCGTTCACCCAAGGCCTGCACTGGCTCAACCGCAACACGCGCAAGGGCTCGCAGAAAAACATCGCCGCCCACTACGACCTCGGCAATGAGCTGTTCGAAGAATTCCTCGACCCGACCATGATGTATTCGGCCGCGCAGTTCCTGACGCCCGACGACAGCCTGGAACAGGCGCAACTGAACAAACTGCAACGCATCTGCCAGAAGCTCGCGCTCAAGCCCACCGATCATCTGCTGGAAATCGGCACCGGCTGGGGCAGCATGGCGCTGTATGCGGCGCAGCAGTACGGCTGCAAAGTCACCACCACGACCTTGTCCAAAGAGCAGTTCGCCTACACCGAAAAACGCATCGCCGCCTTGGGCCTGCAAGACCAGGTCACGTTATTGCTGCAGGACTACCGCGACCTGACCGGCGAGTACGACAAGCTGGTGTCCATCGAAATGATCGAAGCGGTGGGCCATCGGTTCCTGCCGACCTACTTCAAGCAGTGCGCGCACCTGCTCAAGCGCGATGGCCTGATGTTGCTGCAAGCCATCACCATCCGTGAGCAACGCTTTGAGCAGGCGAAGAACAGCGTCGACTTTATCCAGCGCTATATCTTCCCCGGCGGCGCCCTGCCCAGTGTGCAGAACATGCTGCATATCGTCAGCCGCGACACCGACATGAACCTGCTGCACATGGAGGACTTCGGCCTGCACTACGCGCGAACCCTGCGCCTGTGGCACGAGAACTTTCGCCACGCCCACGGCCGCCTGACGGAGTTGGGCTACGACGAATATTTCCTGCGACTGTGGGAGTTTTACCTGTGCTACTGCGAGGGCGGCTTTATGGAGCGCACCATTGGCACGGCGCAATTGCTGTTGGCCAAACCGTCGGCCATCAACCCTCCGTTGCTCGGGCGCTTCAGTGCTTAAACCACTGATCAATGCCGTGCTGTTCCAGTGCGGGTGGTTTGCCTGCGTACTCGGTGGCGATAGCCCTTGGTTGCTGGTGGGGCTGGCGGTGCTGGCAATCCACCTGCTGTGGATAAGTTCGTGGGCCACCGACGGCGCGCTGATTATCCGCGTGACGCTGCTGGGCACGGTACTGGATACGTTGCTGCGCAGCCTGGGGGTGTTTCACTTCAGCGAGCCCGGACCGCTGATTCCCTTTTGGCTGATCCTGCTGTGGGCGGAGCTGGCCACCACCCTGCGCCATTGCCTGGCCTGGAGTGCACGGCCCTGGTGGCGTGCGGCCGCATTGGGGGCGATCGGGGGGCCGTTTTCGTATTACGCCGGGAGCCAGTTGGCGGGCGTGCATTTTGGCTACCCACTGCTATCCACCATGGCGGGGCTGGCGCTGCTTTGGGCGGCGGTGTTCGTCGGACTGCACCGGCTGGCGCGCTGACGTCTGTCAGAGCATTCACACGCATAGCATCCGCTTGCCTTACACTGCGCGCCTATGACCAACATCCCCCACACCCAGATCACCGAACCCGCCGTCACCTGCTCGACCTGCGCGGCCTGCTGCTGCCAGCTGGAAGTGATGCTGATCACCGACACCGGCGTGCCGGAGCGCTATATCGACACTGACGATTGGGGCGGTGAAGTGATGCTGCGCCTGGATGACGGCTGGTGCGCGGCGCTGGATCGGGACACGATGATGTGCACGATTTACGAACGTCGGCCGCTGATCTGCCGGGAGTTCGAGATGGGCGCACCGGAGTGCCTGACCGAACGCGAAGGCATCGCCACGGCCTACCGCTGATCTCAGGCCAGTGAGGACCTTAATGTGGGAGGGGGCTTGCCCCCGATAGCGGAGTGTCAGTCGCGGAATTTGCCAACTGATCCATCGCCATCGGGGGCAAGCCCCCTCCCACACTGTCTTGCAGCGTTCCTGGGAATTACAGCGGCATGGTGTAGTGCAGCGAGTAGCTTTCTACACCATCGTTATTGCTGCTGATCCCGGCATTGGAGTAGTGCGTGGCGCGAATGCCGACTTCATGCCCACCGGTGAAGCGCAGGCCAAAGCCCAGGCGGTCTTCGAACTGGAAAGCCTGGCCGATGTTGTTGTCTTCCAGCTTGGTACGCGAGAACACCGCCACGCCAATCCCGGCTTCGATGTAGGGCTTGACCGACTGCCCGGCAAACTCATACACAAATACCGGCGAGAACGACAGGCTGCTGGCACCTGCACGGTCATCACCCTCCCAATAGGTATAGGCGCCGCTCCAATAGCCGGTCAGGCGACCGACGTCGCTCTGCATCCAGCTTTTATCCCAATCCGAGGTCAGGCCCAGCCGATAGGTCAACGTCGAATCGCTGGTACTGCCCACCCCAAACTCCAGGCCTGCAGCCTGGGCCGAAACAGAGTGTCCCACCACTACGGCCGCAATCGCGGCCAAACAGAACAAGCGCTTCATAAGAAACAGTCCTTTGAAAACAAAGTTTGTATGAATTTTTACAGGCCATCTCGCTATAGAAGCTGACGCACACTCAGAAGTTCAGCGACATTTCACGAAATTTTCACGACCCGAAGCTTCGCACAACTGCAGAATGTTTCCATAGTGTCGGTAGGATATTTCTTAGGTGATACACATCACCACTGGTCCAGAACTGTGCAGGCTCAGGATCGCCGAGGGCCAGCAGTTCGCGTTCACCCAGCAAACGCTTGAGCTGTCGCGCGACAGCAGCGCCGGTGTCGATGAGGATGATGCTGGCGGGCAGCATCTGCGCCAGCAGCGGCTTGAGGAAGGGATAGTGGGTACAGCCGAGGATGATGGTGTCGCAGCCGGCGCTGAGCAGCGGGTCGATATAGCCCTGCAACAACTGACGCAGGGCCGGGCTGTCCAGATCACCGGTTTCAATCAGTTCCACCAGGCCCGGACACGGCTGGGTGATCACCCGCACATCGGTGGCAAACCGATCGAGCAACGCGGCGAACTTGGCGCTTTGCAGGGTGCCGGTGGTGGCGAGCACCCCGACCACGCCACTGCGCGTGGCCGCCGCGGCGGGTTTGACCGCGGGCTCCATGCCCACCAGGGGCCAATCGGGGTAGTCCTGGCGCAAATCCGCGACGGCCGCCACGGTTGCGGTGTTGCAGGCGATCACAAAAGCCTTGGCGCCCTGCTCGCGGAAAAACCCGGCAACCGACCGGGAGCGCTCAAGAATGAACGCCGGGGTTTTCTCGCCGTAGGGTATATGCCCGCAATCGGCCACGTACAACAGAGACTCATGGGGCAGCAATTGCTGAATCTCATCCAGCACCGACAAGCCGCCGACACCGGAATCGAACACACCGATTGGCGCGTCCTTACCCATGTTGTGTCCCGCAGACACTGCAAGCGGGATCACGCTTGACCCGCAGTTCGCGAAAACGCGTGGTCAACGCATCGATCAGCAGCAAGCGGCCCACCAACGGCTCGCCGAAACCCGCCAGCAGTTTCAGGGCCTCCAGGGCTTGCAGGCTACCGACCAGGCCCACCAGTGGGCCGACCACACCCGCTTCGCTGCAGGTCAGTTCAGTGTCGCTGCCATGCCCGTATAAACAGTGATAGCACGGGCTTTCGGCACGACGTGGATCGAACACCGACAGTTGCCCTTCAAGCCGGATCGCCGCGCCGCTGATCAATGGCCTGGCCGCCGCCACACAGGCAGCATTGACGGCCTCGCGGGTGGAGAAGTTGTCGCTGCAATCGAGCACTACGTCCACACCCGCCACCGCCGCCGCCAAGGTATCGGCATCCAGCGCGATGGGATGGGCGACCAAGGTGATTTCGGGGTTGAGGGCACTCAGGCGGCGCATGGCCGAATGGACCTTGGCCTGCCCGACGCTGTCGGTGTCATGGATGATCTGGCGTTGCAGGTTGGTGAGGTCGACGGTGTCGAAATCCGCCAGGTGCAACTCACCGACACCCGCGGCGGCCAGGTACATCGCCACCGGGGCACCCAGGCCACCGAGGCCGACGATCAACGCGCGGCCGTTTTTCAGGCGCAATTGGCCGTCGATGTCGACATGCTGCAACAGAATCTGTCGGCTGTAGCGCAACAGCTCCTGATCGGTCAGCACGGCCGGCGTCCCAGGGAGATACGTTCGTGACCGCCAAGGTCGATGCGGCTGTGCACCTGTTCGAAGCCTTGGCTCAGCAACAGGTCGCGCACCGCGCCAGCCTGGTCGTAACCGTGCTCCAGCAGCAGCCAACCCGCGGCGTTCAGGTGGGCCGGGGCCTGGGCGATGATCAGCCGCAGGTCGTCCAGGCCATCATGGCCCGCCACCAGGGCGCTGGCCGGCTCGAAACGCACATCGCCCGCCACCAGGTGCGGATCGTTGGCGGCGATGTAGGGCGGGTTGCTGATGATCAGGTCGTAGGCGTGGCCTGCCAGGGCGCTGAACCAATGACTGTTGATCACCGTGGCGTTATGGAGGTGCAGGCGCTGGCGATTGCGTTCGGCCAGCGCCACGGCTTCCAGCACGCGATCGACGGCCGTGACGTGCCAGGCCGGACGCTCGCTGGCCAGGGCCAGGGCGATGGCGCCGCTGCCAGTACCGAGATCGAGGACCTTGACCGGTGTGGCCGGTAACAATTCCAGGGCCGCTTCCACCAGCAGCTCGGTGTCCGGACGCGGGATCAGCGTGTGGGGCGCGACCTCCAGGTCCAGCTTCCAGAAACCTTGCTGACCGAGGATATAGGCGACCGGCTCGCCGGCGCGGCGGCGTTGCAGGTAGCCGGCAAACGCCAGGGCGTGTTCGCTGCTGACGATTTTTTCCGGCCAGGTGTGCAGGTAGCTGCGGGACTTGCCCAAGGCCGCCGCCAGCAATAACTCGGCATCCAGGCGCGCCGTGGGCGAGTCGGGCAGGTCGGCGGCGCGCAACAGGCTGGCGATAATGGTCATTTATTCACCTATCGCCGCCAGCTGATCGGCCTGGTATTCGGCGAGCAGTGGCTCGATCACCGCATCCACGCCACCGGCGAGAATCTCGTCCAGGGAATAAAGGGTGAGGTTGACCCGGTGGTCGGTGACCCGGCCCTGGGCAAAGTTGTAGGTACGGATGCGCTCGGAGCGGTCGCCCGAGCCCACCAGCAATTTGCGCTCGCTGGCAATCGCGTTGGCGGCGGCGCTGGTCTGCTGGTCATTGAGCTTGGCCGAGAGCCAGGACATGGCCCGTGCACGGTTCTTATGCTGGGAACGTTCTTCCTGGCACTCCACCACGATGCCCGACGGCAAGTGGGTGATACGAATCGCCGAGTCCGTCTTGTTGACGTGCTGGCCACCGGCGCCCGACGAGCGGTAGGTATCGACCCGAAGGTCGGCCGGGTTGATCTCGATGGCTTCCTGCTCGTCCGGCTCGGGCAACACGGCCACGGTGCAGGCCGAGGTGTGGATGCGACCTTGGGATTCCGTTGCGGGAACGCGCTGCACACGGTGGGCACCGGACTCGAACTTCAGCTTGCCATAGACATTGTCGCCTTCGACCCGCGCGATGACTTCTTTATAGCCGCCGTGCTCACCTTCGTTCTCGGACAGGATCTCGACCCGCCAACCGCGACGCTCGGCATAACGCGAATACATGCGGAACAGGTCGCCGGAGAAAATCGCCGCTTCATCACCGCCGGTGCCGGCACGGATTTCAAGGAACACATTGCGCCCGTCGTTGGGGTCTTTGGGCAGCAGCATGCGCTGCAGGTCACCTTCCAGCTCGGCCAACTTTTCCTTGGCCTCGCGGACTTCTTCCACGGCCATTTCACGCATGTCCGGGTCGCTGTCCTTGAGCAGCGCCTGGGCGCCTTCAAGGTCGGCCTGCACTTTGGTGAGATTCTTGTACGTGGCCACAATGGGCTCAACTTCGGCGTATTCCTTGGAATAGGCGCGGAACTTGGTTTGATCGGAAATGACTTCGCCGTCGCCGAGCAAGGCGGTCAGTTCTTCGAAACGGTCCTGGAGCACGTCCAGTTTATTGAGCAGTGACGCTTTCATTGCGATTTTTTATCCGAAGAGCTGGGCGCGCCCTCACCGAGGGCAAAGAGTTCCTGGGCCATGGCCAGCGCATCGAGGCGGCCTTCGGCAGTCAGTTTTTTTAATTGTACGCTGGGCGCATGCAGCAACTTGTTGGTCAGGCCGCGGGCCAGTTGCATCAGCACCTCCTCGGCGCTGCTGCCGTTGGCGAGCAGGCGCTGGGCCTTGATCAACTCTTCATCACGCAGGCGTTCGCCCTGCTGACGATACGCCTTGAGCACGTCCACCGCCGCCAGCTCACGCAGGCGCACCATGAACTCTTCGGCACCGACGCTGACCATCTCTTCAGCCGCCTGGGCAGCGCCCTGGCGACTCTTGAGGTTTTCGGCGACCACTTCATGGAGATCGTCGACGCTATAGAGGTAAACGTCGTCCAACTCGCCGACTTCGGGCTCGATATCCCGGGGAACGGCAATGTCCACCATGAAGATCGGCTTGTGCTTGCGCAGTTTCAGCGCGCTTTCCACCGCGCCCTTGCCGAGGATCGGTAGCTGGCTGGCGGTGGAGCTGATGACGATATCGCTGCGCACCAGTTCGGCCGGGATGTCCGACAGCAGCACCGCATGGGCGCCGAACTGCTCGGCGAGAATGCTGGCGCGCTCCAGGGTACGGTTGGCGACCACGATGCGCTTTACGCCCAGGTCATGCAGGTGGCGGGCAACCAGGGTGATGGTCTCACCGGCGCCGATCAACAGCGCCTGGCTGCGCTGCAGGTCGCTGAAGATCTGCTTGGCCAGGCTGACGGCGGCAAACGCCACGGACACCGGGTTTTCACCGATGGCGGTGTCGGTGCGCACCTGCTTGGCGGAATTGAAGGTGGCCTGGAACAGACGCCCCAGCAGCGGACCGACGGTACCGGCCTCGCGCGCCACGGCATAGGCGGATTTCATCTGGCCCAGGATCTGCGGCTCGCCCAACACCAGCGAATCGAGACCGGATGCCACGCGCATCATGTGACGAACTGCCGCATCGTCTTCGTGCACATAGGCGCTCGCGCGCAGGTCGTCGAGGCTCAAATGGTGATAATCGGCCAGCCAGCGCAGTACCACATCCGCCGAGAGATGTTCCTGCTCTATATAAAGCTCACTGCGATTGCAGGTCGAAAGGATCGCAGCTTCGCGGCTGTCGGTGAGACGGCAGAGCTGCTGCAAGGCCTCAACCAACTGCTCTGGCGTAAACGCCACGCGCTCGCGCACGTCTACGGAAGCAGTCTTGTGGTTAATACCGAGTGCGAGGAAGGCCATTCAATATCGCTGATGATGTCGGGAAGCCGACAATTGTCCTACTTCGAAAGATTCAGAACAACCACCGTCGTCTATTGTCCTAATGCCTTGTGTCTATAAAGGCATCAACTGAGACTCGGTTATGTTTGGCCGAAGGCTTGTGTCATGATGATCCGACCGCAGGTTAGTCGTCCTCTTCCTATATGAATAGATCTTCCGCGTTGCTCCTTGCTTTTGTCTTCCTCAGCGGCTGCCAGGCCATGGCACCCGTGTCGCCGGACGGTACACCGCCGGTGGAAGACAGCACACCCGCCCCTGAAAAGCCCAAGGTTTATTCCTCGTTCAGTGAAGAAACGGTGTTCAGCCTGCTCAGTGCGGAACTGGCCGGCCAGCGCAATCGCTTCGATATTGCGCTGGATAACTACGTGACCCAGGCCATCAACACCCAGGATCCGGGAATTTCCGAGCGGGCGTTCCGCATTGCCGAGTACCTCGGGGCCGATCAGGCCGCGCTGGATACTTCGTTGATCTGGGCAAAGAACGCGCCGGACGACCTGGAAGCCCAGCGGGCGGCCGCCATTCAGTTGGCGCGGGCCGGGCGCTATGACGACTCCATGGTCTATATGGAGAAAGTCCTGCAAGGCAAGGGCGACACCCATTTCGACTTCCTCGCACTGTCGGCTGCCGACACCGACCAGGACACCCGCAATGGCCTGATGAAGAGTTTCGACCGCCTGCTGCAAAAACACCCGAAGAACAGTCAACTGGTGTTCGGCAAGGCCCTGCTGCTGCAACAGGATGATGAAGCCGAAGCCGCATTGAAGCTGCTGGAACAGAACCCGCCGGAAGACGGCGAGATCGCGCCGATTCTGCTGCGCGCGCGCCTGCTGCAGAACCTCAACCGCGGCAAGGAAGCGATTCCACTGCTGGAAAAAAGCATCAAGAAATACCCGGACGACAAGCGCCTGCGCCTGACTTACGCACGCACGCTGGTGGAGCAGGACCGCATGGAGGACGCCAAAGTGCAGTTCGCCAACCTGCTCCAGCAATACCCGGATGACGATGAACTGCGTTACTCCCTGGCGCTGGTGTGCCTGGAAGCCAAGGCCTGGGACGAGGCCAAGGGTTACCTGGAAGAGCTGATCGAGCGCGAAAGTCATGTCGACTCGGCGCACCTGAACCTGGGCCGCATCGCTGAAGAGCGCAACGACCCACAGGCCGCCCTGCTCGAATACGCACAAGTCGGCCCAGGCAACGACTACCTGCCGGCCCAACTGCGCCAGGCCGACATCCTTATGAACAACGGGCGTACCGATGAGGCAGAAAAACGCCTGGCCGCTGCACGGGATGCCGAACCGGACTACGGGATCCAGCTTTACCTGATCCAGGCCGAGACCTTGTCAGCCAATAATCAGGGCGAGCGCGCCTGGAAGGTGCTGCAACAGGCCTTGCTGCAATTCCCCGACGATTTGAACCTGCTGTACACCCGTGCCATGCAGGCGGAAAAACGCAATGACCTGGCGCAGATGGAAAAAGACCTGCGCCTGATCATCAAGCGCGACCCGGACAACGCCATGGCCTTGAATGCCCTGGGCTACACCTTGTCCGACCGCACCACGCGCTACGACGAAGCCAAGGCGTTGATCGAGCAGGCGCACAAGCTCAACCCGGAAGACCCGGCCGTACTCGACAGCCTGGGCTGGGTGAACTATCGCCTGGGTAACCTCGACGAAGCCGAACGCTTGCTGCGCCAGGCCCTGGAGCGCTTCCCCGACCAGGAAGTCGCTGCACACCTGGGCGAGGTGCTGTGGGCCAATGGCAAGCAGCGCGAAGCCCGCCAGATCTGGGAAAAATTCCTCAAGGAACAACCCGAAAGCCCCATCCTGCGCGGCACCATCAAGCGCCTGACCGGATCCGAGACCCTTTAAGCTTATGTTCTTGCGCCACGTTATCGTTTTCAGCTTCATCGCCCTGCTCGCCGGTTGCGCGGGCTTCGGTGCCCGCGAATCCGTTGAGGGCCAGGGCAACCCGGCGCAATGGAAGCAGCACAAGGATCAGCTCGGCAGCATCGACGGCTGGCAGATCGAAGGCAAAGTCGGGGTTCGCGCACCGAAAGATTCCGGCAGCGGCACCTTGTTCTGGCTGCAACGCCAGGATTACTACGACATTCGCTTGTCCGGCCCCTTGGGGCGTGGCGCCGCGCGCCTGACCGGCCGCCCGGGACAAGTCAGCCTCGAAGTCGCCAACCAGGGTCGCTACGAGGCCACCTCGCCCGAAGCGCTGCTGGAAGAGCAGATTGGCTGGAAACTGCCTGTCTCGCACCTGGTGTGGTGGGTCCGCGGCTTGCCCGCGCCGGACAGCAAGAGCCGCCTGAGCCTCAACGGTGACAGTCGCCTGGCCACCCTGGAACAGGATGGCTGGCAGGTCGAGTACCTCAGCTACGTGGAACAGGGCGGTTATTGGCTGCCAGAGCGCATCAAGCTGCATGGCACCGACCTTGACGTCACGCTGGTGATCAAGGACTGGCAACCGCGCAAGCTGGGGCAATAACGTGGCCGTACAAAAACTGACCCTGCCCTCTCCTGCCAAACTCAATCTGATGCTGCACATTCTCGGTCGCCGTGAAGACGGCTACCACGAGCTGCAGACACTGTTTCAATTTCTCGACTACGGCGATGAGCTCACCTTCGCCCTGCGCGACGATGGCGTGATCCAGCTGCACACTGAATTCGAAGGCGTGCCCCACGACAGCAACCTGATCGTGAGGGCCGCGAAAAAACTCCAGGAGCAGTCCGGCTGTTCCCAGGGCATCGATATATGGATCGATAAGATTCTGCCCATGGGTGGCGGAATCGGTGGTGGCAGCTCGAATGCAGCGACCACACTGTTGGGTCTGAACCATTTGTGGCAACTGGGCTGGGACCATGATCGCCTGGCTGCGCTGGGCCTCACGCTGGGCGCCGACGTCCCGGTTTTCGTGCGTGGACACGCCGCTTTTGCTGAGGGCGTGGGGGAAAAACTCACCCCGGAATACCCCGAAGAGCCGTGGTATGTCGTGCTTGTCCCGCAAGTATCTGTAAGTACAGCAGAAATTTTTTCAGATCCGCTGTTGACACGTAACTCTCCTCCCATTAAAGTGCGCCCCGTTCCCAAGGGAAACAGTCGAAATGACTGCTTACCGGTTGTAGCAAGGCGTTATCCAGAGGTACGTAACGCTTTGAATTTGTTAGGTAAATTTACCGAAGCAAAATTAACCGGAACTGGAAGTTGTGTGTTTGGGGGCTTCCCAAGCAAAGCTGAAGCTGATAAAGTCTCGGCCCTTCTTACAGAGACCCTTACAGGGTTTGTAGCAAAGGGAAGCAACGTTTCGATGTTGCATCGCAAGCTGCAAAGTCTGCTCTAAAAGGAATCGAGTACTGGGTACTCGTTGCAACAGATACAGGGGCGTCGCCAAGCGGTAAGGCAGCAGGTTTTGATCCTGCCATGCGTTGGTTCGAATCCAGCCGCCCCTGCCATTTTCTAATACTCATCCAGGTTACCCTCAGCCTCTAGGTACTGCGCGTGTCCAAGATGATGGTCTTTACGGGGAACGCCAACCCCGATCTGGCTCGACGTGTCGTACGTCAGCTGCATATCCCTCTCGGTGACATCTCTGTCGGTAAATTCTCCGACGGCGAAATTACAGCCGAGATCAATGAAAACGTCCGCGGTAAAGACGTCTTCATTATCCAGCCGACCTGCGCTCCGACCAACGATAACCTGATGGAACTCGTCGTGATGGCTGATGCCTTCCGCCGCTCCTCAGCGACTCGAATCACAGCTGTAATCCCTTACTTTGGTTATGCCCGCCAGGATCGCCGTCCGCGTTCCGCACGTGTGGCTATCAGCGCGAAAGTCGTTGCTGACATGCTGACCGTGGTAGGTATCGACCGTGTGCTCACGGTTGACCTGCACGCTGACCAGATCCAGGGGTTCTTCGATATTCCGGTAGATAACATCTACGGCTCCCCCGTCTTGGTGGATGACATCGAAGACCAGCGCTTTGAAAACCTGATGATCGTGTCCCCGGACATTGGTGGCGTCGTGCGTGCACGGGCTGTTGCCAAATCCCTGGGCGTGGACCTCGGGATCATCGACAAACGCCGTGAGAAAGCCAATCACTCTGAAGTGATGCATATCATCGGTGATGTCGAAGGGCGTACCTGTATTCTGGTTGATGACATGGTCGACACCGCCGGCACCCTGTGCCACGCGGCCAAAGCCTTGAAAGAGCACGGTGCTGCTAAAGTCTTCGCCTACTGCACACACCCTGTGCTGTCGGGCCGAGCGATCGAGAACATCGAGAACTCCGTGCTGGACGAACTGGTGGTGACCAACACCATCCCGTTGTCCGCCGCTGCTCAAGCCTGTGCGCGTATCCGTCAACTGGATATCGCACCGGTAGTTGCCGAAGCGGTTCGCCGCATCAGCAATGAAGAATCGATCAGCGCGATGTTCCGCTAAGGGTCAAACCTTCGGAACACCTCACTGACGAAAAGCGCCCCGCCCCAGCATACTGTTGGGGCGGGGCTTTTTTGCCCATATCGCCTTTAGCGCTGGTCGCAAACGCTGGGGCGAATGTGGTTATTTTGGAGATACAACATGAACGATTTTACTCTGAATGCTGAAGTGCGTTCCGACCTGGGGAAAGGTGCGAGCCGCCGCCTGCGTCGTCTCGCAAGCCTGGTTCCAGCTGTAGTTTACGGTGGCGACAAAGCCCCTGAATCCATCAGCATGCTGGCTAAAGAAGTTGCCAAACTGCTCGAAAACGATGCGGCCTACAGCCACGTTATCGAACTGAACGTTGGCGGCAAAAAGCAAAACGTCATCATCAAAGCCCTGCAACGTCACCCATCCAAGGGTCATGTTCTGCACGCTGACTTCGTACGCGTCGTAGCCGGCCAGAAACTGACCGCTATCGTGCCTGTGCACTTTGTTGGTGAAGAAGCTCCGGTCAAGAAAGGCGGCGAGATCTCTCACGTCCTGAACGAAATCGAAGTGACTTGCCTGCCGAAAGACCTGCCTGAGTTCATCGAAGTCGACCTGTCGGCTCTGGAAATCGGCGCAATCATCCACCTGTCCGACCTCAAGGCTCCTAAAGGCGTTGAGTTTGTCGCACTGGCTCACGGTGATGACAAAGCTGTTGCAAACGTACACGCTCCACGCGTTGCTCCAGAAGCTGAAGAAGGCGCTGCAGAGTAATTCACTCTGTATTGCCGGAGCTTGAGGAAACATCGCGGACCGAAACGTAGCGAGAAAGCGGGCGATAACGCGGCGTTTACTCTTGAGTAAATGATCTCTTGTCGTCCACTTTCGCCGCACGCAGGTGTAGCGATGTTATCCACAACTCCAAAGGAAGGGCCCCTGTCGTGACTGCCATTAAACTGATCGTTGGCCTGGGAAATCCAGGCGCCGAATACGAACAGACCCGGCATAACGCGGGGGCCCTTTTTGTTGAGCGCATCGCCCACGCCCAAGGTGTAAACCTGGTGGCCGATCGCAAATATTTTGGCCTGACCGGACGCTTCTCGCATCAGGGTCAGGATGTTCGTCTGTTGATTCCCACCACCTACATGAACCGCAGCGGCCAGGCTGTAGCGGCGCTTGCGGGCTTCTTCAGGATCAAACCCGAAGAAATCCTGGTGGCCCATGACGAACTGGACCTGCCACCCGGCGTTGCCAAGCTCAAGCTCGGCGGCGGGCACGGCGGGCACAATGGCCTGCGCGACATCATCGCGCAGTTGGGCAATCAGAATAATTTTTACCGCCTGCGGCTCGGCATTGGCCACCCAGGCGTCGCCAGTATGGTTTCAAATTTCGTCCTGGGTCGTGCGCCACGCGCCGAACAGGAAAAACTCGATGCCAGCATCGACTTTGCCCTCGGCGTGCTGCCGGATATCTTCGCCGGTGAATGGAACCGCGCGATGAAAAACCTGCACAGCCAGAAGGCCTGACTTTTTTCCGAGGGGAAACACCATGGGATTCAATTGCGGCATCGTCGGCCTGCCCAACGTCGGCAAATCCACCTTGTTCAACGCTTTGACCAAGTCCGGTATTGCGGCGGAGAACTTCCCCTTCTGCACCATCGAACCCAACAGCGGCATCGTGCCGATGCCCGATCCGCGCCTGGACGCACTGGCGGCCATCGTCAATCCCAAGCGCATCCTGCCGACCACCATGGAGTTCGTCGACATCGCAGGCCTGGTAGCCGGCGCGTCGAAAGGTGAAGGCCTGGGCAACAAGTTCCTGGCCAACATCCGTGAAACCGATGCCATCGCCCACGTGGTCCGCTGCTTTGAAGACGAGAACGTGATTCACGTCTCCAACAGCGTCGACCCGAAACGCGACATCGAGATCATCGACCTGGAACTGATCTTCGCCGACCTCGACAGCTGCGAGAAGCAACTGCAGAAAGTCGCGCGCAACGCCAAAGGCGGCGACAAGGACGCAGTGGTCCAGAAAGGCCTGCTGGAACAGTTGATCGCGCACTTCACCCTGGGCAAGCCGGCACGCAGCCTGATGAAGACCATGGGCCCTGACGAGAAGGCCGTGATCAAGGGTTTCCACCTGCTGACCACCAAGCCTGTGATGTACATCGCCAACGTCGCTGAAGATGGCTTCGAGAACAATCCTTTGCTCGACGTGGTCAAGGCCATCGCCGACGAAGAAGGCGCCATCGTGGTGCCGGTGTGCAACAAGATCGAAGCGGAAATCGCCGAACTGGATGACGGCGAAGAGAAAGACATGTTCCTTGAGGCCCTGGGCCTGGAAGAACCTGGCCTGAACCGCGTGATCCGCGCCGGCTACGAAATGCTCAACCTGCAGACCTACTTCACCGCCGGTGTCGAGGAAGTCCGCGCCTGGACCGTAAAAGTCGGCGCCACTGCGCCACAGGCTGCCGGTGTGATCCACACCGACTTTGAAAAAGGCTTTATCCGTGCGGAAGTGATCGCCTACAACGATTTTATCCAGTTCAAGGGTGAGGCCGGTGCCAAGGAAGCGGGTAAATGGCGTTTGGAAGGTAAGGAATACATTGTTAAAGATGGCGATGTGATGCACTTCCGCTTTAACGTGTAAACGCTACCTGCGAAGTCTACGACAAATAAAAAAGCCGATGCACTGCATCGGCTTTTTTGTAGGTGAAACTTCCTAACATAGGACAAGCATCGTTCACACTTCACTACCAGACTTCCCCTACTTACCCCCTCCGCCTTTAATGCAGCCAGGCAGTTGCACAATTTAAACTCAATAATGCCGGGGTTTTCCTACATTATTCCGGCCCACACTTACGTCAATATCCCCGTATAAGTTCTATACCCTCATTCCTGATTGACGAGCATAGACTGTCCTCTCAACACTGAAGTCGAGCGATAATGGAGAACTCTTCGATGTCGGTCTCCACCCTTGGAGAAAATGAAAAAGATACTTCACTCTTCGAAGACACGGATATTGAAAACACACTGAGCAGCACGGCCCCCCTCAACATAGACATACTGTTGCTGGGAGAAACCGGCACTGGCAAAGATACCCTGGCGCAGCGGGTTCACCGCCTATCGACACGGCGGGGCAATTTTGTCGCGGTCAATTGTGCGGCTATTCCTGATAGCCTCGCCGAAAGCCAATTGTTCGGCGTCAACAGCGGTGCCTATACCGGCGCCATCCAGTCCCGTGCCGGTTTTATCGAGGCAGCCCATCTCGGCACCCTGTACCTCGATGAGATCGATAGCATGCCGTTGAACCTGCAAGCCAAACTGCTGCGCGCGCTGGAGTCGCGGGGGGTAGAGCGCCTGGGCTCAACCCGCTTCATCCCGGTGGACATGCGTGTGATCGCGTCTGCCCAACAATCGCTCCACCAGATGGTCGAACTCGGAACCTTCAGGCGCGATCTGTACTTCCGTCTGAATGTCGTCAACATCCAGCTTCCAGCCTTGCGTGATCGGCGAGAGCACATCATCCCGTTGTTCCTGGAGATGATTCAGCAGGAAGCCCACCGGTTCAAACGCACTGCCCCGCCGCCCACTGACGGGCTGCTGCAACAACTGCTGTGCCACACCTGGCAGGGTAATGTTCGGGAGTTACGTTCTACGGCCAAGAGGTTCGTGCTGGGCCTGCCACCGTTTTCTACCTCGGTGAGCGACCAACAGAAAATCCAGATGGGCCTGAAGGCACGCCTACAACACGTTGAAAAAGCGTTTATTGAGGAGTCGTTGCGCAGGCATCACCACTGTGTAGAAACCGTCGCGGTTGAACTGGGTGTTGCCAAGCGCACGCTGTACTACAGGATGAAACAATTAAATATATCATTAATGTAGAAAAACTGTTTCAGCTAAGTGCCTCGCCTAACTAGACACCAGCGCATCTAAAAAACACATTTAGGAACATCTATACCGAGCAATATTCGGAACCATTTCCTTCTAGCAACCACACATTCATCGTCAGATTCAAGTTGTGGAGAAACATGTCACAGACTCAATACAATTTGCTTTACTGACGGTTAGTACCACTTAAATACCTTAAGATAGGAAGTTATTATGAGCGCAATTTCCGCTTCAAGCCCTGTTTCTTCTGGCTACGCCACAAATAATTACGCTTCACCAACGTCATCGGATTTGTCCGGAGCAATGGGCGGAGGCGACGATGATCTGATAGCCCAAGCAAAAGCTGTCGGCAGGGACGGTGCGATGAAAATGCTTGATATGAAAGCGTTTAACAACGTCACCTCGGCCGCTAAAGCAGTCCAATAATAAAAGCACCTCTCCGAGCTGATGATTGGAGAGGTGCTTGTATTGCTTGAATGATTCAATCGTTAACGTCAGCGACAAAAAAACTATCGCCCCCCACACAGTAGACTTCACATGTGGATAGAAAATATTGAGTCTTCAGTATCTGACGAGACTGTCGAGAGGAACGACAAGACGTCTGAATTTTTGGCGCTGGATACGGATGTCAACTTTTTCAGCTCAATGCTCGAACACTCATTCCCGGCTACCTCCGCCTCAGGAAAAAGAGGCCTGCCGACGGCGCTGATAGAAGCGATTGAGCCGCTCAATATCACAAGAGCGCGTCTTGCGCGAGCACTGAAATCCACAAACAAGCAGATAAATATCCAAGAACTTAAAAAATTTCCGGGAGAGCTTTCCGGTGCGGTTCTCACGTCTCAACTACTGGTAAAAACCCTTGGCAAGACAACTCAAGGCATCGACAAGATTTGCAATATGCAATAGTGAACATGAATAGATTGTTATCCGCCGCGCTGATTTTTTTTATTACGTTGATATTAAGCGGTTGCGGTGACCGCGTTGAACTTCATCGTCAGCTCTCTGAACAAGAGGCCAATGAGGTCATAGCAGAATTGGCAGATAAACATATTCGAGCCTTAAAAATCCCGGCCAAAGATGGTGTCGTCGTGGCGGTTAACGCAATCGATATCGGACGCGCCGTACGTACCTTGGAAGCCGCCGGTCTACCGAGAATGGCCCGGGCAACGTTGGGCGATACCTTTCGCAAGGAAGGCGTTATTTCCACGCCATTGGAGGAGCGCGCACGTTACATCTATGCCTTGTCCCAAGAGCTTGAGGCGACCTTCTCTAACATCGACGGCGTTATCGTTGCGCGGGTACACGTAGTGTTGCCCGAACGCATCGCACCTGGGGAACCTGTCCAACCCGCATCCGCGTCAGTATTCATCAAGCATGATCCGCGCCTGGATCCCGATAACATCCAAGCACGCATTCGCAGAATGGTGGCAAGCAGCATCCCTGGCATGACCACAGCAGTGGAAAATCCGCAAAAACTGACCGTGGTATTTGTACCTGCCACCGCTTACCAGGAACAGCAGCGCCTCGTGTATTTTGGCCCTTTCCTGGTACCCAGCGATGACCTGGGGTTTTGGCGCAACAGCACAGTCTTCACTCTGCTAGCCATGGTTGCCGTCGTGAGCACCGGACTATTCCTACGCAATCGGCGTCAGCGTCTTGTAAAAGGTGCGTCCGTGGCAGGCGAATCGACTGGCCTCTCCCATGACGCCTAGACCCGTCAATCCAATGAGCGAACATCTGGCCTGGGCTCAATGGTGGGCATTCCCATGGAAGTATGCCCACGAGGACTGGAGAGGCGAAAAATACCCAGCGATCAGCACGCTATATCACCTTGGACGGTTGGCGCCGGGCAACCTCACGGGGGTTGCAACCTGCTTGCCTGCTGCCCCTCACCCTACCGTGCTTCGCCTGGCCCTCGCCTCAACTGAGCAACTCGACCTGGCGATGACACTGATTCACGACACCTTTAATCCTGAGGCAGCAGCCCCCTTGAGCAACAGCCATCATCTGTGGTGCATGCGTCTGTCCAAGGCGCTGCCCCCAGCCATGCTGCCTTGCGACGCTGATCCATTGCAATTGCTCCATAGCTGGGTGGAACCGGCGACTTGGCAACGTCTTCGGTTGCGCTTCCCACGTGAGCGTGTAGGTGATGTCGAAAAAAGAAATATCTCATTCGAGAACGCCAGCAGCCGCCTGAACACACTGTGGCAAGCCGTGGTCTGGCGCGTGACGAATTTGGCAAGCGACCCCACGCCCCCCTGAATCGAAGGGGTAAGGAAATCAGCGATGTTATGTCGATACACCATTGAGTTGCTCAAGGACGCTACGCACGTACAGAGCAGCCTGATCCTGCGGGAAGAGCTTGCCAACTGGAAGCAGGCCGACCAACTCTTGAACCGGGCCCATGCACAGGCCGATGAGCTGATAAGCCTGGCAGAGGAAAAATGCGAAGCCTTGCTGGAAAAAGTATCCCTGGAGGTCTGGCAGCGCGCGGATGCCCAATTCAAGCGATGGGAGCACGACCGTCAAGCGATGTACGACAGCCTGGAGCACTACGCAACATCGATCACCAACCAGGCAATTCGCTGCCTGCTTGACGAGACGGTAGCCCAACAAAGGCTTGGAGCCCTTCTCAAGCATTTGATGGCGAACCAGATTCAAGAGGTCAACGCCACACTACTCTGTCACCCCCATGACCTGGAGGAGGTGAAACAGTTTTTTGTTCGTCACACCTCCACACGCTGGAAACTTCAGGCTGATGACACAACCCCCCTGCAGACACTGGTACTGAAAACAGACGAGGGCGATTTTCGCATCAGTTGGAATTCGATGATCGAAGCTTTTTTCAACGGCAGTTACGCAAACGAGTCCTCTCCACAATAAGGAAAACCATATGGACTTTTTCGATAAGTTGTCACGCCAACTTTTGAAGAATAACGCTGTCAGCGATAAACGTCTTAGGGCTTTAGTGGAGATGGAAGAAGAGGATGAAGAGTCTGCCGAACTATTCTACAACCTCGCGCTAAGACGCTCTGCGAGCGATATGGCTTATCACGAGCACAAGCGGGCGACCCATCTTATGTACAAATCGACGTTTGAGAGTTTCACCTGATATGCACGAGTTGATCAATGAATGGTTAAACAGCCATAACGAACAGATCAGTTTGTTCGAAGGCGACGATGAAATCATTCTTAAACGTCAAGGGGAAGTGCTATTACTGGGTGCTCAACTAACTTCAGTTCGTCCCGATAATGCAATCCTGCAGAATTGGATGCGACTGGGCGCCGCCAGCCTGAATCATTTCCAAGGCGCACTGGCCCTCAAAACTGAAAGCGGCGCGCTATGGCTGGTTCAAAGTCTGCGCAGCGGGCAGGAAAAGAGGGCTGTGCTCGGCTGTCTCGAAGCCCTGCTTAACCAACGTGACACATGGCGCTCAACGGTGACACGTCTCGCTCAGCCGGCCCGAAACCTCAAACCCACTTCGCTACGCTCACTATCCTACTGAACAGAGAACTGTGAATGTCTAACAAGCCTCACAAGCGCAGTCGCTTGCGTCCAGACTCGCCTGCCGATTCCCTTAAAAGATTCCATTGGCGCAACATGATCCTGCTTCCCTGGCTGCTGATCCCAGCAGGGAACACACTGGCGGCCATACCCCCCGAGTGGAAAAACACCGCATACGCTTATGAAGCTGAACATAAGCCACTCCGGGAAGTGCTGGAGGATTTCGCCCAGACCTTTGGGACACAACTACATGTCGAGGGCCTGCTGGAAGGCAACGTAAATGGCAAGATTCGCGCCAATACCCCGCAGTCGATGCTCGACCGTCTGGGGGTAGAACACCGTTTCCAGTGGTACCTGTACAACAACACCCTCTATATCAGCACGCTGGACCAGCAAGACTCGGCGCGCCTGGAGGTTTCTTCCGAGACCATTGCCGACCTTAAGCAAGCGCTCACCGATATTGGCCTGCTCGATAGCCGTTTCGGTTGGGGCGAGTTGCCCGAAGACGGCGTGGTACTGGTTTCGGGCCCTCGACGCTATATCGAGCAGATCAAACAGTTCAGTACCCAGCGCCGCTCTCCGGATGAAAAGCAGAGTGTGCTGAGTTTCCCGCTTAAATTCGCCAATGCGACGGATCGTCAAGTGGATTACCGCGGCGAGAAGCTCACTATTCCGGGAGTGGCCAGCATTCTGCGTGGATTGCTGGAGCCGCGCTCCAATTCGACCCTCAACAGGCTGAACCAACCCTCCCCGTCACAGCCAGCGCCGCTCGTACCGAACATTCCCCGATTGAACAACCCTTTACTGGGGCAGATGCTGGGTACAAACGTTAACACCGGGCAGGTGGATCCGCTCCCGACACTCACCTCGCGAGCCCCGGTCTCACCCAGCAGGATTCGCGTCGAAGCCGATGTACGCAATAACGCTGTGCTGATCTATGACCTGCCTGAGCGGCAGGGCATGTACCGAGAGTTGATCACTCAACTCGATGTCGCGCGCAAACTGGTGGAAATCGACGCGATCATTCTCGATATCGAGCGCACCCAATTGCGAGAGTTCGGGGTGAACTGGGGGTTTCAGAACAGCCGATTCCGTGGCGGCGTCAATATGGCACCGGGCACCTCTTCACAGGTGTCGATTGAGAACCGCGAGCGCTTCTACGCAGATATACGCGCGCTGGAAGCCAAGGGGCTGGCAAGCATGGTCTCCAACCCCTCGGTGCTCACCCTGGAAAACCAACCGGCGGTCATCGACTTCAACCGCACCCAGTACCTGACCCCCGGCCGGGAGAATGCAACCATTTTACCGGTCACCGTGGGCACCAGCTTCCAGGTGGTCCCCCGTGTCATCACCAGCCGTGGCAGCCACCAGATCCATTTGGCGGTGGATATCGAAGATGGCAACTTCAACGAAACCAACCCCACTCCCGGCAACCTCGATGTACGCCGAGGCAAGGTCAGCACCCAGGCCGTCATGGCGGAAAAGCGCTCACTGGTGGTCGGTGGTTTCCACGTCACCGAAAGCAGCGACAAGCGCAACAAAGTCCCCCTATTGGGTGATATCCCGCTACTGGGCAAGGCGCTGTTTTCCTCGACAGAACGGCAGAATAATCGACGTGAACGCCTGTTCATCCTCACCCCGCGCGTCATCGGTGACCAGGCCGATCCGTCGCGCTACCTGCCCCAGGCCGACCAGGTCGAATTGCAGGCAGCCCTCGCACCGTTGGCGCGGCGCTACAGCCCTCACCAGCCGGTAATCAAGCGCAGCGACATCATCAGTACCCTGGCGCACATGGTCAGCGGGAAAGTGCCCAAGGCCTTCAAGGCGGCACCAATGCCCCTGGGGCTAAACAGTTTGTGCAGCACCCGCGACTTGCTCGCGCTGAACACCGAACGCAGCCAATGGTATGCGGGACCGGACTACAACGTGGCGGTAGTGGTCCTGCGTAACCAGGTCAAACGCCACGTGCGTATCGACGAAAAGGAATGCAGCAACTCGCAGACCCTGGCCGTCAGCGTATGGCCGCGCGCCTGGCTCAAGCCGGGTGAGGAAGCCGAGGTGTTTATCGCCATGCGCCCGGTGGTGAAGGATGAACACCTCAGCGTGCCTCGCCCCTCCTTGATTACTCCTGCTCAGAAGGCCACGCCATGAAACACCGCTTATTGTGCGTCACCCTGATCGCAACGGCACTGCTTGTCACCGCCTGCACGCCCACCTGCAAGGGGGACTCCTGCTCACGCCCGCAATCGAGCAAGGACAAGATGGTGATCTGGTGGCCACCGCAGATGCGTGCCGAGCCTGGTCCCGCCGGGGAACGTGCGGATTACCAGACTATCTCGCTGGAACGATGAGCCGCCAGGAAATGCCCGACAATCAACGCCAGGTATTTCTGGACAATCTGGTGAGTGGCGCTGCCGCTCACCTGATACTCGCTCCCGGTATCAAAGCATGTGCACTGCACGCCGGCAAACGCCCGGGCATGGCCTTGCATGTCGCTCGTTCGGCATTACAGGCAGGGCAGTTGCAGCAGGTATTGGAGCGGCGCTTTGAGCTTGCCGTGGTGTTCGATGGTTGTTTTATCTACCTGGACGCGCAGGATGCCTTGGTAATCTGGCATGCGCTGCCGGCTGCAAACGATGCGCTCGACGGACTCCTCAGCCGGATGCTTTCCCTGGCCAACCTCCAAGCCCTGGACACACGCTCCACCTGCTGATCAGCGACGTTCCAACTCAGGCAATTCCAGCGTTTCGCGCTTGGCTTCATCATCAAGCTCACGCAAGGTGCGATAGATCAGTGCCACAGCCTGCAAGGATTCGCGGGGAATGCTTGCTCCCAACGCTTTGGTATAGAGCAAGCGCGCCAGCCATACGCATTGGATGACCGGCACCTCGGCAGCCTTCGCCTGCGCAATCAACTGGCGGGCGACGGCATCCGTACCTTTGCTGACCAGCAGCGGAAGCGGTGTCTTGCCCGGGCGGTAATACAGGGCGACAGCAAAGTGGGTCGGGTTGACCACCAGCATGTCGGCTTCCTCCAGCTTGGGCAGCTTGACCTTCGGTTCCTCCTGGGCCAATTGCTGCGCCAGCGCGCGGCGCTGGCCCTTCACATGCGGGTCGCCTTCCATATCCTTGTACTCTTTGACGACCTCGACCTGGGTCATGCGCATGCGCTTGGCGAAGAAGTACTTCTGCAAGGTGAAATCGATAACTGCCAGTACCAGTAACAATGCAAGACAGGCATGCAGCAGATAGCGGAACAGGGCGATCAACGCCAGCAGGTAACTTTGCAGATCGCTGTTGGCCAGGTTGATCAACGTCCCAAGAGAGGGCCAGACCACCAAAAATACGATCAGCCCCAAAAGAAACGCCTTGGCGATGCTCATCAACAGATTCATCAGCGACTGGGCAGAAAAGAATTGTTTAACTTGGCTGATCGGGTTGAGACGATTGAAATCGAGCTTCAGTGCCTCGGGTGCAAACAGCAATCCGAACTGCATCCAACTGGCGATCAGCTTCGTGGCAATCGCCACACCGGCCATCAGCAGGCCGAATGAGAAGAACACCACCAGGCCTTCAATCAGCACTTCTTCCAACGCCCGTACAAAGGGCTGGTCCAGGCGTGAGATCGGCAACACCATCAATTGCTGGAAACGTTGCAAGCTGGTATCGGCGGTGAACAAGGCGATCTCGCTGATGGCCGCCAGCACCATCAACTTGGCCACATCCTGACTTTGAGCGACCTGGCCTTTCCGGCGCTGGTCACGCAGCTTCTTGGCTGACGCCGGGTGCTTTTTTTCCCCCGAGTCACTCATGGCATCGGGGCCTTGAATAAAAGGCCCAGCGAGTGCTTCAGGTCACTCAGTTGGCTCATACTCCCCACGATCAAGTCCTGCAGCAGCGCAAAATACAACAGCAGAATACCGATCCCCGCCAGGCACTTGACCGGTGGCGCCAGCGTACTCACCTGTAGCTGCTGACTGTAGACCCCCAGCAGTGCGATGCCGAACTCCAGCAACAGCAGCACCGCGATAAAGGGAGCAGCGTAGAGCATCATATGGGTGAAGGTGTCGCCCAGCAGGCCGACAAATACGCTCATGCCATCAGGCGCCGGGAGTGGGAACCATACGGTGGGTGGCCAAATCAGGTAACTGTCCCAGATCACCTGAGTCAACGCGCCTAACCCCAGGGTGGCCATCAATAGAAAAATCGCCAATTGCTTGAACAAATGCCCTATCGGCGTCGCATCCGGCCCCAGTGAAGGATTGAGCTGACCACCGGCCAAGGCTCCGCGCTGGTTATCGAGCAAAGCCCCCACCGACTCGAACAGCCAGAACGGCATCGCAAGCAACATCCCCAGCAACACCCCCAGCGCCAACTCCTTGAGCGCCAATGCAGCGAGCACAAACGCTGAGTAATCATGCTCCGTCAACACAGCATGAATACCCGGCGCGGGCATCAGCGCCATGACCATCACAAGGATGTGCCGGAGCATGCCGCGTATATGCTGGAAACAGAACGCCGCCACCAGTATTCCGCACGGGTAGATTCGCGCCATGCCGATCATCAGACTGGGAAGGAAATCAAGATAAGCCAACACGGGCGAGGCCTCAGTTCCGGGCCGAGCGGCCAATCATTTCGAAGGTCAAGTTGATCAGTTGGATCAACTCCACGCCAATCCAGCGCCCCGTCAGGATCAACGTAACCCCTACAGCCACCAGCTTGATGCCAAAAGGCAGCGTCTGGTCCTGTATCTGCATCAATGCTTGCACCAGAGACACCAGCACCCCCACCACCACCGCCACAATCAATGGGGGGGCAGACAGCACCACCACCAGCAACATGCCCTGCTTGAACAGCACAATCGGGTCCATACGCCACTCAGAGATAGGAGAGGAACAAGCTGTCGAGCAACCGTGACCAACCCGACACCAACACGAACAACAGCAATTTGAGCGGCAGGGAAATGGTCATCGGCGAGACCATTTGCATGCCCAGCGCCAGCAGCAGGTTGGAAACAATCAGGTCGATCACGATGAAGGGGATATAGATCAAGAAGCCTATCTCGAACCCTGCCTGCAGCTGCGACAACACGAAAGCCGGAATCACCAGGATCAGATCTTCGCGTTGCACCTCCTGCGCCATTTGTGCAGGCCAGAGGCGCGTGGTGTTTTCCAGCAGGTGCGTCAATATATCCGGGTCCACATTGCGCAGCATGAATGCGCGTAACGGTGTGATGGCCTCATTGCCCGTCTGCAGAAACGTTTGCACGTTACTCATGTCCAGGGGCGATGCCTTGACGCTCTCGGCGATCTCATAACCCACTGGTGCCATGATGAACAGCGTGGCCGCCAACGCGATGCCATTGATGGCCATGCTGGGCGGTACCTGCTGCACACCGATGGCATTGCGGGTGATCATCAGCACGATGACGATCTTCAAGAACGATGTGCAGACGATCAACAGCATGGGCATCAGCGTTAATGCCCCCAGGAATACCGCCAGAATGAGGGGGTCTATCCCCTGCAAACTCATCGGCCGAACATCACGCGAGACAACTGCAACCCCAGGCGCCCATCGACTTCCACCAACTGCCCCTGGCCAATCGGCCGATCGCCGTAATACAGGCCGGCCATGCCGGGAGCGTAACCGCTAATGCCCAATACCGAACCGGGCGCGAGGTTACGCAGTTCGCCCAAGGTAAGGTTCAGCGTTCCACAGCGCACATTCAGCGCCATGCTCAACTCATCGAATGGTTCGTGGCCAAATACATCCACGACCGGTTCATCATCCTCATGCGCCGAGTAATGGGGCGCTGCAAAATGTTCGTCCACAGACGAGTCCTCGATAGAAGTAAGCGTCAGGCACAACGGCCCGGTGTCATCGTCAATGCGGCCATGCAAACGTTGCCTGCCAACCTGCACGTAGCCGCTGCCTTGGGCGGAAAAAAAATACGGGCCGAGCACCAGCACATCACCGGTACGCAGGCTGCGCACCTGCGCAATCGGTAACTGCACGCGGCCCAGGGTCACGGCGATTGCCAGTTGAAACGGCGCCGGCAAAGCTGCCGCAGTGGCGCGCCAAGGCCCTGCCTCACACAAGGCCAGGAAACTCTGGGGGGTCAACCATAGGTAGCCTTCAACCCGGGACGCCCCCTGGGTCACACTGAGCCGGCAGCCAAACCCCTTGGGTCGATCCGTTTCCAGCAAGCGCACATAACCCAGCAGCGCCCGCACCTGGGGACTCATGTGGTACTGGTACAAGGCCCAGAACCAGGAGTCCGGATCGTTGCCAACCTGGGACAGGGTCACCGGGCACTCACCCAGCAGACTGAGCAACGGCCCTGCTTCTACAAGCGCCAGCACGCCACACACCGTCTCAAAGCACAAAGCCTTGCCGCCAGCTGGGGCACGCCCGGGCTCAATCAGCAACTCGCCGGCCTGCCCGGCCACCTTGAACGGCAGGCGCAGGCCGCGCCCCAATCGACGGCGCGCGGCAACCGTATCGCTATTAATCAAGGGAAAGGTCAGCGCCGGCATCAGCATGCGCAACCGACGCTGGGCATCAGCAAGTTCACCGGCAGCCCCAGCGCTCCCGCGAATCGACCCTCGCACTGTTGGCGTACACCGCAAAGCCAGCGCGCCGTAGCGTCCTGCTCCGCCTCCAGCTCGATCGTCCAGGCGCCCTGCTCGCGGCGCACGCTGGCGTTGATCCGCCCCAGGCGAGGCAAGTACAGCACCGCCTGCAACGGCCACTGCGACGCAGCCTGCACACGAGGCGCCAGTTGCTCGGCAAGCGCCTCGATCAGGGCTATACCGGTGGACGCCTGTTTGCCCGATAAGGCAGTCCCCACACCAGCGCCGCCATCGTCTCCAGTAAAAAATTGAGTGAATAATCGCCCGAGTTCCATGGACACGGCTGTCGTGGCCCCCGGCTCACGCTCCTCCCGCGGCTCGCGCTGGCGCGGACGCTCAGTGGGTTTATTTGAAACCTGGGTCATGTCGGCTCCTGAGCCAGTAAGAGGGATAACTCCTGAAGTTTTTCCACCTGCCGCAGGCACTCCGTGACGTGTTTCTGGGCGCTGCCAACCCGACTTTCGCTTTCCCCCTGCTGGCCCCGCAACGCCTCCAACTGGCCTATCTCCCGCTGAGTACTGGCAGATAGGGAGCGCTCCTGCGCGCCCCAGGATTTCAAGGCCTTGAGGCTCAGCACCTGACCCTGATGCTGACTGAGCAATTCAGCACTTTGCCGGGCCTCCTCCTGCCGAGTCTGCTCAAGCGCATCCTTAGCCTGCTGGATATGTGCAAGCAGGGCCTGCTGGGCGCGCCTGGCCTCACGCAGGGCGCGCTCGGCGCGGTCAGCCCTGTGCCTGCGCAGGCGCCGCAACGTCTCGACTTCACCGAGAAGCACATCAGAATGGGACATGGGCGGTCAGATCCTTAAGTTGTTCCAGCGTCGCCACCATCGGCGTAGGCACACGCAAGTCCTGGCGCAGGAACCCGTCGACCGCCTGACGGCTGTCCACCGCCAGATCGGTCAGGGCATCGCTGCCGGGTTGATACTCTCCCAGCTTGAGCATCAGCTCGATCTGTTGGTACGCCGACAACAACCGTCGCAATGCCGTACCCGCCTGGATGTCCTCCGGCTCCGCGACGTTGCTCAAGATCCGTGAAAGGCTTGCCAACACATCCACCGCCGGGTAGTGCCCACGCTCGGCAAGCTTGCGGGACAGCACGATATGCCCATCGAGCAGCGAGCGAACTTCGTCGGCCACCGGATCGTTCATGGAGTCCTGCTCAATCAGCACCGTATAGATCGCGGTGATCACACCGTCACGCGTCAACCCGGCACGCTCCACCAGTCGTGGCAGCAGGCTGTATACCGAAGGAGGCAAACCTCCGCGCCCCAGGGGTTCGCCGGCAGCCAGGCCGATCTCACGCTGGGCCCGGGCGAAACGGGTCAAGGAGTCAATCAGCAGCAATACCCGCTGCCCCTTGCGCCGAAAACCTTCGGCCAATGCCGTGGCCGTGAACGCGGCGCGGGCGCGCTCCATGCTGGAGCGATCGGAGGTGGCGCACACCAGTACCGCCTTGGCGCGCAGCTGGTCATCGAGCTCATGGTCGAGAAATTCACGCAGCTCCCGCCCCCGCTCGCCGATCAGGCCGAACACGATGACATCGCACTCGACGTTACGCGCGATCTCGGCCAGCAGGGTGGTCTTGCCACAACCGGCCCCGGCGAACAGGCCTACACGCTGCCCCTCGCCAATCGTCATCAGGCCATCGATCGAACGCACGCCGGTGGCCAGTGCACGGTTAATCCTCGGCCGTTCAGTGGGCAACGGCGCTTCACACAACACCGCACTGGTATCCGGTAAGTCAGCCTCGACAAACGCACTCACGCCCTGCCCCGTAATCGGCCGCCCAAAACCATCCAGCACCTGGCCCAACAGGGCCTCGCTGACCTGGACTCGATGCGATACCCCAAGGCGCTCCACTCCAGCACCTACCCGCACGCCTTCCAAATTACCCAAGGCGCTGAGCACCGCGTCCTGCTGATCGAAGCCGATGATCTCGGCGAGCATGTAGTCGCCCGGACTTTTTTCCACCTGGCACAAATCGCCGATACGCGCCTGGGGTAGCCGGCACTGCAGCAGCATGCCGTTGACGCGCTGGATTCGGCCACGCATCGTCACCGGTGCAAAGGTGCTCAGTGACTGGGCCTGACGCTGTTGCCAGGCGTCCAGACGAGCTTGCAGTTCCGCACTCACCAGCGCACCTCGTAACGCTGCGCACCATCAAAAACCACTTTGCCGTTGTCGATCAGCACCAGCCGCAGCCCTTCCACTTCGTCGCCCACAAACAGTCGGCTGCCTTCTTCCAGGACCACGTGACCATTCGGCCCGCCGACGATTTGCACAATCCTGAATGGCAGTGTGCCGTCGCGCACACGCACACGGCTGATCACCGGCACCGAGCTGTCGAATTGCTCGCCAAAACGGCTGAGCATGCGTGCTACCAGCTCCACCTCGTCCTGTGAGACCTCTCCATTGAGCGCCACCTGGTCATTGATCACTTGCAAGGTAACCCGCTGACTCAACTCACGCTCGCTGAGCATCTTCAACAACTGCTGGCGTACTTCAAAAGACGAAGCCAATTCCTGTTTCTGCACCGCGGGCGGCATCAGCGAAGCCTGCGCCTCACGCTCCCCAGTGGAAACCATGCCCACTGCCACAATGATTACCGTCACCACCAGCACCAGGCTGATCAGGCGCTTCTGCTGGGAGGGCGAGATTGACGATAACGTCATCACCTGCGCAGGCACATCGGCCGCTAGCGGCGCTACCGGAGCAGGGGCTGCGGGTTGAGGCCAGGGTTGCTCGGCCAAGGTCACGCACAGCCGCACCCCTCCCACTGTAAACGGCACATTCAGTTCCAGTTTGGCGATCTGCGCCAGTACCTGGCCTTCGGGGTCTCGCAACAGTCCGGCTTCGGCCTGCACCAACCAGTTGGCGTCGATAAACCGCAGGCACGCATGCTGCTCGACGACTCCCGGATCGTTCAGCATCAGGTCAGCGTCCGCGTGCGCACCAATACTCCATCGCTCCCCAAATAACGGCAACGCAGCGCCCTGGCGCAGCCCATCAAGCACCCTTAACTCAAACATCATCGCAACCTCCACGCTGGCCATGGCCGAATACTCATGCCACCGCACCACGCATCAGCTCGTCCTGGCCCAGGTCAATTCGCCCCAGCACCTTGACCTTGGAGGAGCTCCCCAACTCGGCAAACGACAGCACCGGGACATGGTTGAACTCTTCCAGCAGCAAGGTACGCAAGGGGCTTCGCAGGTCCTGCGCCACCAACAGCACACTTTTACTCTTGGCCCTTAAGGTAAAGGCCTGGTTGAGCAGGCTGATCAACGCAGCGCTGTGCTCATCGTCAAGCGCGAAAAACACCCCGGTCTGGGTCTGTCGCAATGCCTCGCGCAGGATGTTTTCCGTATGCGGTGAAAGCAGCCAGGCATGCAGGCCGTCGGCCTCGCTGTACTGGTGGAAAATCTGCGCCTTGAGCGCAATACGCGCGTAGTCGGCCAATGCTTCCGGTTCACGCTCATGCTGGCCATACTCGATCAACGATTCGACAATCAGCCGTACGGCCCGCAGCGGCACACCTTCGCTGGCCAGGCGTTGCAACACCGACGAAAAGCGCGACAGCGGCATGATTCGCTGCAGTTCCTGCACCAGCTCCGGCTGGTTGTGCTCCAGCCAGCTGAGGATCGACTTGCTCTCCTGGATCCCCAGGAACTGCGGGCCGCTGAGCATCATGGCCTGCTTCATGCGTTCGATGATCAGACTGGTCGCGGTGAAGCGCTCCAGTTGCGGATCGTCGAGCAGTGGATCATCCGGTGCCAGCCAGACCCAGTCCTGTTCATCACGCTCGGCCAGCCCGGGTATTCCATGCTCGGGCTCGACCGTCAAGGCGTTACGCTCAACGGCCAGATAGTTGACAACCGAGGCCTTGACCATCGGCACTTCATGCACACAGAAACGCATTTCATCGGCGGCCAGCGAGTCATCGAGCTCGACCTCGAATGGCGGCAGGGTCAGGCCGATATTGGCAACCAGTGCATTTCGGGACTGGCGAATCCCATGAATAAGCTCCGTCACCTCAGGCGTCCCACGCAAAACCGGGGGAAACTGCAACAGGTAGGGGCGCGACGGATCGAACCCGCGCAAGTCCTCTTTTCCGTTCTCTTCGGGACGCACGGCTTCGGAGGCTTCGGCCGCGGGCGCTGCCTCTCGCTGACGCTGGCGCATCAGGTAATACCCCAATGTGCCGGTTATCAGCGAAATAAGGATAAATACCCCGGTCGGCATACCGGGCACTATCGCAAAGGCGAGCATGCCCACCGAAGCGATTATCCAGCTCTTGGGCTCGCTGGTCATTTGCCGGGCAATTTCGGCCCCCATGTTACTGATGCCCTTGCGCCCCTCCGGCGCCACCCGGGTGATGATCATGCCGGCGGTCAGGGAGATCAGCAGCGCCGGAATCTGTGCAATCAGGCCATCGCCGATAGTCAGCACCGAATACAACGCCATTGAATCAGCGGCGCTCAAGCCGTGCTGGAACATGCCCGTAGAGAAGCCACCCAGCAGGTTGACCACGACGATGATCAACCCCGCGATAGCGTCGCCCTTGACGAACTTCATGGCCCCATCCATCGCACCGAACAACTGGCTCTCACGGGACAACTGCTCGCGCTTGTCCCGCGCTTGCGTGCCGTCGATCAGGCCGGCACGCAAGTCACTGTCGATGGACATCTGCTTGCCCGGCATGGCGTCCAGGCTGAACCGCGCCGCGACCTCGGCCACCCGTTCCGAGCCCTTGGTGATCACCAGGAAGTTAACCAGGGTCAGGATCAGGAAAATCACCATTCCCACCGCCAGGTTGCCCCCCACCACGAAATTACCGAAGGCCTCGACGATATCGCCGGCGTCTTGCTCCAGCAGGATCAGACGCGTGGTTGCAATCGACAGGGCCAGTCGAAACATGGTGGTCAACAGCAGGATCGAGGGGAACGAAGAAAACGCCAGGGGGCCCGGCAGGTAAAGCGCAAGCACGATCAACAGGCACGAAATGCAAATATTGAGGGCGATCAGAATATCCACCAACCAGGTGGGTAACGGCACGATAAAGATGAATACGATGGCCATGACCACCACAGCGCCCAGCACCTCGGCGCGTTGTGCCACTTTGAGCAACCCACGGTTGATGGCCGACAGAGCGGTCACGTCATCAGCCTCGGTTCACCGGCATACCGTGTGGGTCCACGCAAGGCGCGGTCCAGTTCATCGATCACCGTCAGCAGGATCTGCAGGGTTTCCAGGCGTATTCGCTTTTCGGACCACAATGCCAGGGGAAATTGCTGAAAAAGAGGGTAAAGGGCATTGAGGGACATCAGTTGACGGTCAAGCGGACCGCCTCCCAGTTCGTCCCCCAACCGCAGCAATTCATCGACAGCGATACCGGCGCCGGCATACCCCAGCAGGCGTTGCAACAAGCTCACGGCGTTATGCTCGATACTCAAGCGCTGGATCAGCTTGTGACAACCGCCCAATACGCTGCTCAGTTGCCCGCAGTCCCGCAGGCCCATCAGCAAAGTGCGCAACAGGGGTGTGGGCATTGACGACACCGCGGCCGCGATGTCATCCGCCAAAGCCTTACGCATCACCTTGAGCCCGACGTGGAACTGCTCACCACCATATACACCCAGCAAAGCCTGCATCATCGTCGACAGGGACTGGCGCGTGACCACACTGGCATAGTAGAGCACACGCAGTGCCTGGCGCTCCTGCGGGTCGACCCCGGCCGACTGCAATGCCAAGGCAATGTTCAGGCCGGCCTGGATCTCCCCTTTGAAACGAGCCTCAAGCTTGGCAATTGCATCGCGCGCCAACGTAGTGTCGGACGGGCGGCCCTCGCTGTCTGCCTTGGCCACCACATGCTTGAGCACCACGAACGCGCGCGCCGGGTCCCCGTCCGCAAGCTTCAGCAATTTTTCGACAGTCGGTCTGTCCTGCAATTGCTGCCTGAAGAGCAGTGAGAGGAAAGCCAGGGTTTTCTTGGCCGGATGGCCCAACTGATCATAAAGTTGCGCAAGCTGCTCGGCCGGGAGCACGCGTACCACCATCTTTCGTTCGTTCAGCGCCCGGCTGTTGAGCTCCACCTCCTGACCAAACAGATGTGCAAGCTCATCGATGCCCTTCGCGGATGTGTGCACTTGCGCTGAGGCATGGCTGACAACCGCTTCACCCTCAGAGGGGTGGGTGCGCACATCGTTACGAGGGTCAGTTGTTTTACGGGATACTTGTTCCATGGACACGCCAGTACAGGAAGAGTGTTTCCCTGTGTGGCAACGTCTCCCCATGCAGTTCCATCAAAATCCGTGCTCACTAGGAATTTGAAAAAACTTGCAAAAGCCTTAGGCGCCCCATGCAAATCACTGCATAAAAACCCACCAAATAAAAATATTTATATATGTAAATCATATAGTTATGTATTTTTTTCGATTGGCACAGGGAGTGCTAAGGGGACCTGTCGACACCCGCTCGACTGCGTCTACCCTAAGGAAAAAAAACATGAATCTCCCCATTGAAGCTTTAGCTCACCTCGTTGGCAGCTCGCCTCAATTCATGCATCACCTGACAGACGACCAGCAGAAAAAACTCAGGCGCTTCATTCACAAGCGCGTACTCAACCCGGAAGATGCGGATGATCTTCTGCAACTGACGTACCTGGAGGCCTGGCGCAACCGCGAGCGCTTCTGCGGTAACGCCTCGCTCAGCACCTGGATGTGCGGCATCGCGCAAAACCTGATTCGCAACCACTTCAGGCGCATGTATGCCAAACCCGTGCATTGCGAATTTGATGAATCGCTGTGGCATGGGCAGGAAGAAAACAACAACCTGGATTGGGAGTTTGAGATCAACCGCCGCCTGGAGAACACCCTGAGCGCCATTGACCACCTGCCGACGGAAATGCGCAGGACGATGTACGCCTCGCTGGAAACCGACGGCAGCTACCAGGACACCGCCGATGTATTGGACATCCCTATCGGCACCGTTCGCTCACGCTTGTCGCGAGCACGCGAACAGCTCAAGCGCACCACCCAGAACCCGTTCCAATCGTAAAACCGGCTGACTGGCCAAGCGTTGGGCGAAAGGGATATCTGCCCAACCGAATCAGACCTTTTTCGTACATGCCAGGAAGATCACCAATCACCCTGACAGCGTCGCACCGATCCCGCCAAAACCGAACATCAGCCCCAAGCCCCTTGAGCGATCAGTCCCGTTGCAAGCAGGATCAACGAGCTGCTTTGCCCAGCAGCCGAGGGATTGCCTGGCGCCAGGGGGGTCCCTTCATAGAAGCAGCGAATCATCAACCACTCGTCGCCCAACTCGCTCATTTCCGATAAATAATTGAAAGCGTAGATAAAAACTCAAAATAAATGCTTGACGCATTCCCGTTCTACGCGAATAATGCGCGCCACTTGGCTACATAGCTCAGTTGGTTAGAGCATAGCATTCATAATGCTGGGGTCCGGGGTTCAAGTCCCTGTGTAGCCACCAAGTACCGATCCATAGATGTCTACAGCAGTCTATGAATCACCTCAAGAAGCCCGCCTCGTGCGGGCTTTCTTGTATCTGGCCGTTTATCCCTGTCTATCCCTCCCCACCCCGCACCATCGCTGCCCACTGGCATGCCGGGCATCTATACCTGTCCTTTTTAACCAAACGGTTGTCCATTCGAGCCAAGCACACTTCATCTCCCCTAGATAATGTTCACTCCACGCCGTGTCCCTAAAAACACAAATGACGAGGTGTCTCATGCATCTACGAGAACAGCAGCGACTATCCGATTCATCCTGGTTTTTACACAGATGGGACATGGCACCCGAAGAGTTTGCCACTTACCTGCTGCAACTCGGGACCTTGGTGCTGCAACGCCGATGGAATGGGAGCAATCGTAAAACACCAACGTCCACGGCGATCTAGAACAGCGAACCGTCCGGTCAAGACAGAAATAAAGGAACCCCAGTCACGGACCATATCTCCCCCCATGGCCGCAGGACCAGTTCCGATGTCAGCATTCTGCGTCGGCTGCAAGCACGGTTTTCCTAAGCCGTTGTCCGTCTAGACCAAACGATTGTCCTTGCCAGCAAAGCGTGCGCTCGACAGCAGCTCTAATTTTGTATTCGTCCCACGTTCTCGCGCCCTTTATCAACCGTGCGGAACACGACATTGAGCGAATCAGATCGTCCCCAGCCGAAACGGAGAAACCGCATCATGACCGACCAGCAACCATCCGTGGAACAACAGCCCTCCCTCTATGCGCGTCTTGGGGGCTACGACGTCATTTATCAGTTCGCAGGTGCAGTTTTGAGGAAGACCATGGGACATCCCGCTATCGGCCATATCTGGGCCCACATGTCCGAATCAACATTCCAGAAGGAACACATCAACTTTGTCGATTTCCTTTCTGAACATTGGGGTGGCAGCGCCAAATACCGGGGCAGGGACATGGTCACCGCGCATCGCGGAATGGGTCTTACCGAGGTGCACTGGCAAGCCGTGCTCGATTGTCTTGAGGAATGCTACAACGACTACGATCTGGCACCGGACCTGCGCAAAGAGGTCAATGACTTTCTGATCAAGTTTAAACCCGCCGTGATTGGTAGCCCCTCCTACCGCGACGTAGTACTCGCACACCCCGAAATGGACCCCGCCAAAGGAATGAAAAGCGTTGGGGTAATTTGGCCGAAACGAGGAAAGTAACCTGTGAAAAAGCTGGCGCCGGATACGGGTATTGCTGCACTCGTCGAGTAATGCAGGGAGCGATTTCACCAACTTCAGAGGGGGCAAAGACATGAGCCATACGCACGAACATCATCACGATCACGACCACACTGAGCCACCGGAGGCCATAGCGCTACGCGTCAAAGCGCTCGAGTCCCTGCTGACGGAAAAGGGCCTGGTCGATCCCGTCGCCATGGATGCTTTGGTGGACACCTACCAACACAAGGTCGGCCCGAGAAACGGCGCCCAGGTCATAGCGAAAGCCTGGTTCGACCCTCTGTACAAACACAGGCTGCTGGAAGATGGCACTGCAGCCATCGCCGAGCTGGGCTTTTCTGGTGTTCAGGGTGAAGACATGGTGGTCGTGGAGAACAGCCAGACCGTGCACAACGTGACGGTATGCACACTTTGCTCCTGCTACCCGTGGCCGACCCTGGGCCTGCCACCGGTCTGGTACAAATCCGCACCTTATCGCTCGAGGATAGTCATTGACCCGCGCGGCGTGCTGGCGGAGTTCGGTCTGACGATTCCTGATGACAAGGAAGTTCGCGTCTGGGACAGCAGCGCTGAGCTGCGCTATCTGGTATTGCCGGAACGTCCGGCGGGTACTGATGGCTGGAACGAGGAACAACTGGTCGAACTCGTGACTCGCGACGCCATGATCGGTACCGGACTGCCTAAGAATCCGGATCAAGTAGCCTGAACCTGAAAAGGAGAAAACCCATGAATGGTATACACGACCTGGGCGGCATGCATGGTTTCGGCCCAGTGCTCACGGAAGAGCACGAACCCATCTTCCATCATGATTGGGAGCGCAGGGTTTTTCCGCTCTTCGCCTCGCTCTTCGTCGGCGGGTACTTCAACGTCGACGAATTCCGCCACGCCATCGAACGCATGAAGCCGGCCGAATACCTGCAGTCGAGCTACTACGAGCACTGGCTGCACGCCTTCGAGACCCTGCTGACAGAAAAGGGCGTCATCAGCGCCGCCGAACTGCAGGGTACGGCCAAACCAACCCCACCGACACAGCCCGTCACGGTTTTAACTCCGGATATCGTCGACGCCGTCGTGCTCGGCGGCGCCTCGTCACGAGCAAAAGAAGATGTCCCCGGCCAATTCCAAGTCGGTGACCGGGTGCGGACGAAGTGCCTCAACCCAACCAATCACACCCGGCTGCCACGCTACGCGCGCGGTAAGGTCGGCACAATCGTGATCGCGCATGGCGCGTTCGCTACCCCGGACACGATGGCCCATGGTTTGGGCGAACAGCCGCAGCAGGTCTATGCCGTACGCTTCAGTGCCGAGGAATTGTGGGGAGTACGGCGACCGGACAGTGTGTGCATCGACCTATGGGACAACTACCTGGAGGCCGTATGAACACGAGCATGCACCACGACTACAAGGCCGTCGGCCTCCCTCTCGACGATGAAGGCCCGGTGTTCGACAAGCCTTGGCAGGCTCAGGCTTTTTCCCTGCTGGTGCACTTGCACCAAGCCGGCGTGTTCCCCTGGAAGGACTGGGTGCAGGTATTCAGCGAAGAGATCAAGGCTGCCCCGGCGCAACCCGGAGAAAGCGTCAATGACGCCTATTACCGGCAATGGATCACGGCCATGGAAAGAATGGTCACCACCCTCGGCCTGACCGGGATGGAGGACATCGTCCAACGGGGCGAGGAATGGAGGCAGGCCTATCTGAATACTCCCCATGGACAACCAGTGGTTTTGCTCAATGCAAGTTGTCCACCGGCCCACGGGCACACCGGTGAGCATCTGCCGCATCGCGAGCCCGTGGCGATCAGCCGAGCCTCTCACTGAGGGCGGAGCAGTTTTTTGTTGTCCTTTTTTACCTAGCAAGCCGCAGAGGCGGCCAAGGAGTCATCGTCATGCATATCGAACCTGGCCTCGTGGAAGCCGGAAAACTCTGGCTGAGCTATGTTACCGCCGCAAGCGTCGGCACCTACACCGTCAAACTCGTTGCGGACGCCATTGGCGAACGAGGTGCCGTCTCGCTGGTGGTTCGCGCCGCCGCCGCCACGGCGCTGGTGTTTGGCTTCTTTGAACTGCTACCGCATCATCCGGTTGGCGTCTCGGAGGTGCATCTCATACTCGGCTCGACGCTGTTCCTGTTGTTCGGTGCAGCACCTGCAGCAGTAGGTCTCGCTTTGGGGCTGTTAATCCAGGGTCTGTTCTTCGCCCCATTCGACCTGCCGCAGTACGGCATGAACGTCACCACCCTTTTGGTACCGCTGTTGGCAGTTGCTGCCCTGGCGCGGCGTATCATCGCGCCAAACACGCCCTATGTTGATCTGGGCTATCGCCAGGCACTGGGCCTGTCGACGGCCTTCCAGTCAGGCATCGTCGCCTGGGTTGCCTTCTGGGCCTTCTACGGGAAGGGCTTCACGGCAGAGAACGCACTGTCAGTCCTGACCTTCGGCAGTGCCTACATGACCGTCGTCATCCTCGAACCGCTGTTGGACCTGGCCGTGCTGGCCGGTGCCAAGGCAACGCATCGCCTGCGTAACAGCAGGCTGGTCGAGCACCGTCTGTACCAGGCCGCCTGAGTCGACAGACGCCAGTCCAAGCCAGACTGTCCCCGGGCATTCGAAGACCGCAATGCTCGGGGCATCAAGAGCGAGAACGACCTCAACACCTCGTGAGCAAAACTGGAGGTAGTTGATGCTTTTCAGAAATAGCCCCCGCAAGTCAGTCCGGGGAGTACCGCTGGCTCCATATTCATGGCGAAACGCGCCGTGATGAACGGGGACTACCAACAGATGACCCCAGGTCACCCTGCGCCGCATCCCGTCCCGGCACCTCGCACCTTGATCGCCTTTGTAGTTCCTGAACCTTGTCTTCACCTGATCAGAAGATCCTGGACCGATCCACAACTGTTCGTTCCTGGCTTGGCTTCACCCTCTACGCTGGCTGCAAGCCCCCTTGGGGAAATCCCGAACCGCTGCTTGAACAACCGGGAGAAATGCGAGGCATCGTTAAATCCCCAGCGCAGCGCTACGGCGAGCACGCCAGGATGGCTGGAACTGCAGAGATCGCGCGCGCTGTGCCGCAAGCGCAGCTCCCGGATCAGGCCACTGACGGAAAATGGCTCTTCCTCGAACAGGCCATAGAGTGTCCGGCGCGAGACCTTGAATCGCGCCGCAAGCAGGTCCGGCCCGAGCCCGGGTTCAGATAAATGATCGGCTATATAGGTCTCGACCGCCTGGCGGAAGGCTGTCCGCAGCGGCACCCGGTCCTGTTCCTGCGCCTCCAGCGTGGCGCCCAGCGCGACGGCGATGACACCGTTGAGCGCGGCGCTGAGCCCATGCTGCGCCTGTAGGCCGACGCTGGCGTCCATCTGTTCAAGTGAGCGGGCGAAGCGAGCCGCGACCAGTCCAAGTCCCGCTTGTCCGCTGACGCAGCGCGCTGTCGCCTGGCGCGGTGCCGCGAGCCTGGACACCAGTTGCTCCCTGGGTATACGGAATGACAGCACGCGCCAATCTTCCCTGAAATCGAGAAAGTAGGGACGCGTGGAGTCCACGACGGAGAAGTCACCGGGCAACACCAGTGTCTCCTGCCCATCCTGACGTACCACACATGACCCTTCCAACTGGAAGTTCGCGAAGCAGAACTCGACCGGGTTGCGGCGGATTTCATCCCAGCGTCGTTGGACGAACTGCGCACGGGAAAACACGCGGGTCTGCGCGCTCATGGAGAGGGGCCGGGAGCTCACCTCGCCCGTGAAGTTCGATCCTGCAGGCTCTTGCTTGAGGATGGGATTGAGCGAGACGAAGGCTTCGCAGAGGACCTCACGCCAGTAGCTGAATCTTTCGCGCTGCACGCACGCTTCGGTAGTCCAGATTTGCATCCTGCGGTCACCCCTCAGTGGCGCAAAAGACAATCATCACGAGCGCAAGCCAGCGACTGATTTCTGAGCCAATGTCACGGTATGGCGGGCCGCTCAGACGTGTCATGTGTTCCTCCTGTTGCACAGATCGTCAACTGGTCTTGCACGCAAAGGCAAGTCGTCGGTTGATGGGCGTTCAGGCACCCTGGCACGGCATTTTCGTTTGTGCCTGCGCTGTGCACGGCGGGAATGCGAATGCGTCATGCCGGTGCAGTTTTCGCCGGATAAACAGGCGCAGGACTGAACCCATGTGACCTGCGGCAGGAAGACGCAAAGTCCGCGCCAGAACCAAGGGGGCATTCACCCGCTACAGGCTCTTTCTGCAGAAGGCACGACCTCAGTCGGGAAAGCCCTGTGCCCTTGCGCAAATCGTCAATTGGGCTTGCACGCTCCGGCGAGACCGAGGCAGTCCGGCTGCCTACGATGGGTTGTCCGTTACCTAACCCACCGCAAGAAAGGTCGCTTCCCATGGCTATCGATTTCCAGCTCACCGAATCACAGAAGGCTTTACAGGCAAGCGCGCGAACCTTCGCCGCCGAAGTCCTCAGCAAGGTCGCCCCCACTATCGCCCCAATCGCGCGACCGGAAGACCGGTTCTACGCCACGCGGCCGTTCTACGATGCAATGGTCGACGCCGGCTTCATCAAGGCGTTGCTGCCCGTCTCGTGCGGCGGCAGCGCCCTGACCACGCTGGATTTTGCCTTGGCAGCCGAAGAACTCGCCGCCGCCGACGTCAACTTGCCTTCGGCCTTGCTGGGCACCGGCCTGGGTTTGCACGCGGTGCTGCACCACGGCACCGAGGAGCAGAAGCGCCGCTTCCTGCCGGACTTCGTCGAAGATGGCTCGCGCCTGGCCGCCCTGGCCTTCACTGAGGTCACCGGAGGCGCTAACTACGACAACCCCGACCCCTCCGCCGGCGTGCAGACATTCGCCCGCCTCGAAGGCGACGAATGGGTCATCAACGGCGCAAAGCACTACACCACCAACGGCACCGGTTGGGACGGCAAGGGCGCGCACCTGTACAGCGTCATATGCCGCACCGATGCGACCCTGCCGCCGCAGCAATCGCTGGCGGTCATCATGGTGCCCGGCAGCGCCCAGGGCATCGAGATCGCGGGCTTTCTCGATACCGTCGGCCATCGCGCGACGATCTCGCCGCGCATCCACTTCAACAATGTGCGCGTGCCGGCGGCCAATATTGTGGGCAAGCCGGGCGATGGCATTGCCATGGTGGAAGATGCCTTCTCCTGGACTGCGGCGCTCATCGGCGCGGCCTGCGTAGGTGTGATGCGCGCGGCCTTCGACGTCGCCTTGAAGTTTGCCCGCACCGACAAGCGCTCCGGCACGGTACCTGTGATTGAGCACCAGAACGTTGGCTTCATGCTGGCCGACATCAAGATGCGCATCGAGGCCGCGCGCTACCTGACCTGGAAAGCCTGTCACCAGCTTGATATCACCCAGGGACGCAGCCGCGAACTGGCCATCATCACCAAGGTTCACTGTTCAGAACTGTGCGTTCAGGCCGTCTACGATGCCATGCGCGTTGTCGGTGTCGATGCCTATACCGACCTCTACCCGTTGGCCGGCCTGATGCAGGACGCGCTGTGTTTTCCCCTGTACGACGGCGGCAACATGGGGGTCCGTCGCCGGCAACTCCATGCGCTGCTGCGCTCGCCGGCCTACGACGCCATGGCCGGTGCAGAGGCACGCAGTTGAAGCGGCCGCCGTGCCACGAGGCGTAAGCGCCGAGCAGCTGTCCTTCCCAGCACAACGAATGACCGCCCCAACAAAGCGACTTGGGGCGCGTCCCCCCTATCTTTGTCATGCGCACTGCCGCGTTGTCCTGTGTCGCCGCACTTCGCCGGCCGATCAATGACAGATGACTACTCGAGAGAGGACTTCCGTAATGACCCAAGCATTCTCCAGCGTCGCCCGCAGGACCGGCCACGTGTCAAAGGCCGGTACCCACTCGCCCCTGAGCAGCATGAACAAGGTATTGGCCTTGGCCTGTCTACCAATGGTCACGATGGTGCCGATGACCGCGCGCGCCATCGATGTGGACATCGGTGATTTCGTCCCGGCGCCGGAGGGTACGACGGCGGGGTTGCTGTACCTGCAGCATGCCGAGCGCAACAAACTCTATGCCCAGGGACGGCAGACGGCGCGGGATCCTCGGCTGGTCTCGGATGTCGGCATCGGGAGGCTGGTGCACTACACCACGATCGGCGGGCTGACGGTAGGCCCCCAGATCCTGGTACCGTTTGGCCGGCTGGATGCCGGGCGCGACACGAGTGCACTGGGCAAGACCAGCGGGGTAGGTGACGTTATCCTGGCCGCACCAGTCTGGTTGATCAACGACGCAGCGTCTCGCACCTATCTAGCCATAGCGCCCTATCTGTACCTTCCAACGGGTAGCTATAGCCACGACCGCCCGCTCAATCTGGGTGAAAACCGCTGGAAGTTTGATTTACAGGTAGGTTTCGTCAAAGGGCTGACCGACAATTGGTATGTCGACTTGACCGGCGACGTCATGTTCCACGGCAAGAACGACAACTACGGCGCTGCCGGCGACACGCTCAAGCAGAAACAGCTCTACCAGGGGCAGGGATATTTGCGTTACCAGTTCACGCCCGGCGCCAACGCTTTCGTCGGCCTGTCACAGACCTGGGGCGGTGAGACCCGAGTCAATGGCGTTGACAGCGACGACGAAGCTCGGCAACGAAAAATCAGCGTGGGTGGCAGTTACTTCATCCGCCCGAAGACGCAGGTGCTGGTGGCGCTCGGGCGCGACCTTGAGGTGGAAAATGGCTTCAAGGAAAGCGCCCGCATCAACGTTCGACTGTTGCAGGTGTTCTGAGCAAAAATCTCATTCAGGGCTACTCGATAACGCCTGGCGTTGAAACAACGCCGGGCATGAGGTGGCCAGGTGTAATCGAACAGCATTTGCCCTCAATTGACGCGTAACCCGGTACTGATAACGGTTTACCGAAAGGTAGAGCGTTTTTTTATGCCTTGAAAAAAGTGCCTGGGGCATACTCGCAGCCCCCTCCTGGATACAGAACTGAGCCAATAGGATGCCCCTTCATGAGCCTTGATGTGTTCGCAATCATCATGCTGGGCGCTGCGTTGCACGCGACTTGGAATGCCGTGGTCAAGGGCGGTGACAACAAGCTGCTGACCACCTGCATGATCGCGTCCATTGCATCGCTGATCGCAGCGACGGTCATTCCGTTTCTGGAGTTGCCGGCCAAGGAAAGCTGGCCCTTCATCGGTGCGTCGGTGATTTTGCAGGTGGTGTATTTCGTGCTGGTCGCCTCGACTTACCGCATTGCCGACATGAGCCAGACCTACCCGATCATGCGCGGCACCGCGCCGCTGCTGGTGGCGACAGCGGGCGTAGGGCTGTTGTCCGAATCCTTGTCCTCATTCGCCTGGCTCGGTATTGCCATCATCTGCATCGGCATTTTGAGCATGGCTGCCGCCCCCAGCATCGGTCAGCGAAAAGGCATGCTCCTGGCGCTGGTCAACGCGGCAGTCATCGCCGGCTACACCCTTATCGACGGTGTGGGTGTGCGCAAATCCGGCGCGCCGGCGGCCTATACGCTGTGGATATTCCTGCTCACCGGCCTCGCGCTTGCCGTATGGGCATTTGCCGTCAGGCGGCGCGAATTCTGCCGCTATCTGGCGCGCCACTGGCGCCCAGGTGTTATCGGTGGCTTCGGCACCGTCGTGTCCTACGGCCTGGCACTTTGGGCAATGACGGCGGCACCGATCGCCACGGTTTCGGCGCTCAGGGAGACGTCGATCCTGTTTGGCGTGGTGATCTCGGCACTGGTGCTCAAAGAGCAACTGACCCGCCGCCGCATCATGGCTGCGTGCATCATTGCCGGCGGGGCTATGGTATTGCGATTGGGCTGACGGGCAGGCCGCTTTTGACGCCCTCCCTTACCACTGTTAGTGTCCAGCCTCCCCCCACGCACGGAGTGCTTCACGGTGAAACTGGACATCTACCAAGTCGACGCCTTCAGCCAACATGCCTTCGGCGGCAACCCTGCCGCGGTGTGCCCGCTCACCGAGTGGCTGCCCGATGAGCAACTGCAGCATATCGCCGCCGAAAACAACCTCTCCGAAACCGCCTACTTCGTGCCCCGCGATGGGTTCTATGAGTTGCGCTGGTTTACCCCGCAAGTCGAAGTCGACCTGTGCGGCCATGCCACGCTGGCGACGGCGTGGGTGTTGATTCACGCGCTGGCGGATGCACCCCAGGTGCTGCGCTTTGCCACCCGCAGCGGCGAGCTTCGCGTGACGCGCAAGGGTGATGAGCTGGCGATGGATTTCCCCGCCCGGCAACCACAGCGTTGCGAACCGCCCGCTGGAATGTTGAGTGCCCTGGGGATCGAGAGTGCCGACGTGTTCAGCACCGATGACTACATCGTGCTGGTGGACGACGAAGCCCAGGTCGCCGCGCTGACGCCTGACTTTTCGCGGCTCAAGGGCCTGCCCAAGCGCGGGATTGCAGTCACCGCCAAGAGCACCCGGTTTGATTTCATTTCGCGCTGGTTCGGGCCGAATGTGGGGATCGATGAAGACCCGGTCACCGGTTCGGCACACACCTCGCTGGCACCGTTCTGGGCCGAGCGCCTGGGCAAGTCGCACTTGACGGCCGAGCAAGGGGGCCAGCGCAAGGGCCAGTTGCACTGCGAGCTGCAGGGCGACCGCGTGATTATTTCCGGCAAGGCAGTGTTGTACATGCAAGGCACGATTTACCTGTAAACCGCAGCGCCCCACGGACAACAGATCATTCGCACAATGAACGGAGTTCAGCACGTGTTTTCGATTTCCCGCCGCCAACTGTCACTCATGGCCGCAGCCCTGACCCTGGCTGCCTGCCACACCCCGGTCAACGACCAGCCACCGGCACCGGAGTTGGGCTCTGGCTATCGCACCGACCTCAGCACCCGCCATGCCGAGCGCCATATGGCCGCCGCCGCCAACCCGCTGGCGGCCGAGGCCGGCCGCGAGATGTTGCGCCAGGGCGGCTCGGCCATTGACGCCGCCATTGCGATGCAGGCGGTGTTGACCCTGGTGGAACCACAATCCTCCGGCATTGGCGGCGGTGCGTTCATCATGCTGTGGGACGGGAAAAACGTGCACGCCTATGACGGCCGGGAAACGGCTCCGGCCGGGGCGACCGAGCGGTTGTTCCTGAACGCCGACGGCACGCCGATGGCCTTCACCGACGCGCAGATCGGCGGGCGTTCGGTGGGCACGCCCGGGGTGCTGCGGGCCTTGGAAATGGCCCATAGGAAGACCGGCCGCCTGCAATGGGCCAAGCTGTTCGAGCCGGCGATTCGCTTGTCGGAGCAGGGCTTCGCGATTTCACCGCGCTTGCACAGCCTGATCGCCGCAGACCGCTTTATCCCGCAATCGCCGGAGATGGCGGCCTACTTTCTGAATGCCGACGGCACGCCAAAAGCCGCCGGTACACGGCTGAAAAACCCGGCGCTGGCCGCTGTGTTCAAGCGCATTGCCAAGGAAGGACCGGACGCCCTGTACCACGGGCCGATTGCCGACGAGATTGCGCGCAAGGTGCAGGGCAACCGTAATGCCGGCAGCCTGACTCAAGCCGACCTCAAGGGCTACGCCGCCAAGGAACGCGTGCCGCTGTGCACCGATTACAAACGCTGGAAAATCTGCGGCATGCCGCCGCCGTCCTCAGGCGGGATTGCGATCGCGCAGATGCTCGGCACATTGCAGGCCCTGGAAGCTCGCGCCCCGCACCTGGCCATCGCGCCGATGACACCGATAAAAAGCGCTTCGCCTGCCGGGCTTGAGCCCACGCCCGAGGCCGTGCACCTGATCGCCGAAGCCGGTCGCCTGGCCTTTGCCGACCGTGCGCTGTACGTGGCCGATGCGGACTTCACACCGGTGCCGGTGGCCGGCCTCGTGGCCCCGAACTACCTGGCACAGCGTGCCACGCTGATCGGCGAGCGCAGCCTGGGCATCGCCAAGCCAGGCCGACCGGCCGGTATTCAAGTCGCGTATGCACCGGACCGTTCGCCGCTGCGCATCTCCACGTCACAAGTCGTCGCCGTAGATGACCTGGGTGGCGCCGTGTCGATGACTACCACGGTGGAAGCAGCGTTTGGCTCCCATGTAATGGTCCAGGGCTTCTTGCTCAATAACCAGATGACCGACTTCTCATTCATCCCCGAAGAAAACGGCCAGCCGGTCGCCAACCGCGTGCAACCCGGCAAACGCCCGCGCTCGGCGATGGCGCCGACCCTGGTGTTCGACCGCGAGAGCGGTGAATTGCTGGCTACGCTCGGTTCGCCGGGCGGCTCGCAAATCATCGAGTACGTGAGCAAATCCCTGGTGGCGCTGCTCGACTGGAAACTCGACCCGCAAGCCGCCATCGGCCTGCCCAATTTCGGCAGCCGCAATGGGGCTACCGAGCTGGAGGCCGGGTTGTTCAGCCCAGGCCTGAAGCAGGTATTGAAGGACAAGGGCCATGAGCTGAGCGAGATCGACATGACCAGCGGCATCCAGGCCATCGTGCTCAAGCGGGACGCCCAGGGTAAGGTGTCGCTCAGCGGCGGCGCCGACCCTCGGCGCGAAGGCGAGGCGCTCGGCGACTGATTTTATTGAACGGAGGTAAGCCCTTGCATCAGGCTGAAAATCTCGCTGCCATCCCTGGCATCGACCACGGTTTCTGTTCGATCGACGACCCACGGCGCCCGGATGAAGTGTTCATCTGCAAGCAAGTGCACAGCGCCTCGGTGATTGAATGGCAGGCCGGCCAGGTGGCCAATACGATCGAGGCCGATGGGGTGTTGACGCACCACGCTCACCCGATCGCGGTGATCACCGCCGATTGCCTGCCCATTCTGTTCGCGTCGAAAACCGGCGAACGGGTGGCCGCAGTCCATGGCGGCTGGAAGGGGCTGCAACGCGGGATTATCGCCAACGTCATGCAGCGCTTTGCCGCCGAAGGGATTGCAGCCGACCAGCTGCAAGTAGCTATCGGCCCCTCGATCAAGCCGTGCTGTTATGAAGTGAGCGACGGGTTTATCGCCGAGTTCCAGAGTGACCAAGGGCACCTGTGGCAACACGCCCAGGCGCCGTGGAGCTACGTGCAACCGGCACCGCTGCGGTCCCCGCAAATCAGTCCGCCCCATGCAAGGCAAGCAGGCAGTGCGTGGTTTGACTTGAGCGGGTATGGGTTGTTGCTGCTGCAAGCGGTGGGTGTCAAGCGTGAGCAGATCGACGTGAGCGAGGTGTGCACCTACTGCACGTCGCCGACGTTTGCCAGCTACCGCAGAAGGACGCATCAGCCGGAGGAAGCGAAGACGTTGATTTATTCGTGGATTGCTCGCACAGACTAATAGGAGAAGGCCTACAACACTCTTTCTCAAATCCTCTACATGTCTTCAGAGACTTACGGCAAGGGCGCTACGGAGAATATTCCAGCGCACATCCTGTACAAAATTGCGAAGGAGATGAACCATGCCTCTCACTGATAAACAACTGCAGGAACGTGACGCCAAACGCAATATCGGCGAAGAATTACTGAGCGCTGTTCAGGATGTTAAAGCAGGACGCTACGGCGCCGTGCAACAGATCGAAATCACTCAAGCTGCCGAAGCAAGAAGCAAGACAGGACTGTCGCAACCCAAATTTGCCGAGCTTTTGGGGGTTTCGGTAAGGACCCTTCAGGAGTGGGAACAGGGGCGTCGTTCCCCCTCCGGCGCAGCACGCTCACTGCTGCATATTGCGGCCATAAGGCCAGACGTTTTTCGGGAGGTCCTCAGTAAGGCCTGATGGCATTACTGGCCACTCCCTGAAGATCAACGGCTGATCTTCAACCCCTTCCGCCCCGCATGCCGCTCCAACGCCAGCTCGATCAAACGGCTCACCAGCTCGCTGTAGCTCATGCCCGCTGCCTGCCACAATTTGGGGTACATGCTGATGCGGGTGAAGCCGGGCAGTGAGTTGATTTCGTTGATCAGCACTTCGCCGTCGTCGGTCAGGAACACATCGACCCGCGCCAACCCCGCGCAGCCCAACACCTCAAATGCCTCAAGGGCCAAGCGGCGAATCCGCTCACTGGCTGCATGGCTGATGTCCGCCGGCACCACCACCTGGGCCGCCTGGCCGTCGATGTATTTACTGTCGTAGGAGTAGAAACCGCTGTTCACCACGATCTCGCCGCAGCCGCTGGCCACAGGGTTTTCGTTGCCCAGCACGGCGCATTCGATTTCGCGGCCCTGGACCGCCGACTCCACCAGCACCTTTTGATCAAAACCCAGGGCCAGTTCAACCGCGGCGTGGTACTCAGCCTCGTTGCCAACCTTGCTCACACCCACCGAAGAACCCTGGTTGGCCGGTTTGACGAACATCGGCAGGCCGAGTTTATTCACCGCTGTTTCAAAGGAAGTACGCGCGGCGTTGCTGCGGGTCAGGGTGATGAACGGCGTCACGGCAATGCCTGCGTCGCGCAGCAGGCGTTTGCTGATGTCCTTGTCCATGCACACCGCTGAGCCGAGCACGTCGGAACCGACGAAAGGCAGGTCAGCCATGCGCAACAGGCCTTGCAGGCAGCCGTCTTCGCCGAGGGTGCCGTGGACGATGGGAAAGATCACGTCGATGTGTGCCAGCAGGCCGTTACCGGAGGTTTCCACCACCTGCTGGCTGGCCTTGCCGGGTACCACCGCCAGTTCGCGGTTGGATTGGTTGAGTGCGATGAGTGCCGGGTTTTCCTGGTTGATCAGGAAGTTCGAGGTCTCGTTGAGGTGCCAGTGGCCGGCCTTGTCGATGCCGATCAAAACCGGCTCGAAGCGGGTGCGGTCGAGTGCATCGACAATATTGCGCGCCGACTGCAACGAGACTTCGTGCTCGGCCGAACGGCCACCAAAAATAATCCCTACCCGCACCTTGCTCATGACCCGGCCTCACTGTTGAAAGTAAGGCTTCTTACCACGGACGGTCAGCGATTCGCTACCAGGTGTGCGCCGAACAACACGTAGCAACCGCCGGCAAAACGGTCGAGCCATTTGCGCGAGCGGCTGTAGAGGTTGGCCATGTGCGCACTGGAAAACACCAGGGCCACGCAGGAATACCAGCTGAACGACAGGGTGGCCATGGTGATCACCGCCAGGGTCAGCAGCATCGGCGACGGCGACGGCGGCATGGTGGAGGCGAAGATGGTGGCGACGAACAACGCGGCCTTGGGGTTGGACAGGTTGCCCAGCAACCCCAGGCGCCAGGCGGAAAACAACGAGCGGCGCGCTTCGTCCGGCAACAGGCTCTGGCCCATCGCCGGTGCCGAGCGCTTGAACAGTTTCAGCCCCAGGTAAATCAGGTAGCAGCCGCCGATGATCTTGAACGCCAGATACAACATGGGCGCGGCGGTAAACAGCGACTTGATGCCCAGCCCACCCGCCAGCCCCCACATGATCGTGCCAGTGGACACGCCCGCCGAAGCCACCACGCCATGGCGGCGCGAACAACTGGCAGCCAACTGTGCGGTGTTGAAGAAGTTGGGACCCGGCGTCACCACCGCCACCGTCCACAGCAGGGCCAGCGAGACCAGAGGCGCCACATAGGTGGGGTTGATAAATTCCATGGGGCGGCTCCATCAGCGCAGGGCACGAGCAGGGAGCATAGACCTCGCCCGCCGCCTGCACAATCGTACAAGACCCCGGCAGACAAGGGATGCAGACTGGGTTAACGTGTTTCCACCTCTTTTTGTGACAAGCCACTATGGGCAAACCGACCCGCAACTTCGACTGGCTGCACCGTGCCCCCCACGCCAGCGGCCTGGACCGTATCGAGGCGTACTTCGCCGGTTTCGCCTTCGACCCCCATCGCCATGACACCTATGCCATCGGGCGTACCTTGTCTGGCGTACAGAGTTTTCACTACCGCGGCGACATGATCCACAGCCTGCCCGGCACGACCATGGTGCTTCATCCCGATGAGACCCACGACGGCCACGCCGGCAGTGAGGAAGGTTTCAAGTACCGGATGATTTACGTGGAGCCGTCGCTGATCCAGCAGATACTTGGCGGCAAGCCGTTGCCGTTTATCCCCGGCGGCTTGTCCACTGACCCCAGGCTGTTCCGCGCCAGCGATGTGCTGCTGCAAAACCTGGATAACCCCATCGACCCATTGCAGGAACAGGACGCGATGTTCGACCTGGCCCACGCGCTGAGCAACGCCGCGGGCGCCATCGTCAGCCGCAAGGCGTTCGATTACGTCGCCGCCGAGCGCGCCCGGGAGTTTATCCACAGCGCCCTGGGCCGCAGCATCACCCTGGACGAAATGGCCGACCACGCCGGCCGCGACCGCTGGGCATTGTCGCGGGACTTTCGCGTGCTGTTCGGCACCAGCCCCTATCGCTACCTGACGATGCGCCGTCTGGACCTGGTGCGCAGTCTGCTGGCACAGGGGCAGTCGCTGGTGGACGCGGCGCTGACCGCCGGCTTCACCGACCAGAGCCACATGACCCGGCAATTTCGCAGCACCTACGGTATGCCGCCGTCGCGATGGGTGAAGATGCTCGGGCGTTGAGTACGCTTATAGCGAATGCCCATCGATGGGCTCGCCGATGCTCAGGAAATGACCACCCGCTACATGGTGCAAGGTGCGTAACTGATCATGCCCTTCAAAGTGCCAGCGGCCTTCGCTGAACACACGTTCGTCGGCATAGGCTGCGACCACTTCGCCGAGGAACAGGTCATAGGCCTGCTGGTTGTGGGGCTCGGGGAGCAAGCGGCATTCCAGCCAGGCTACACAGCCTTCCAGCAACGGCGCCTCAGTGTGTTCACCGTTGAAGGTTTGCAGGCCATAAGCGGCGAACTTGTCACGCTCGGTGCCGGTGGTATTGCCGACCGTCTGCACGAGGTCGACCTGGGCCACACAGGGCACCTGCAGCACGAAGCTGCCGGCACCTTCCAGCAATTGGCGAGTCCAGGTGGCCTTGTCCAGCACCACGGCGACTTTCGGCGGTTCGAAATCCAGCGGCATGGCCCAGGCGGCCGCCATGATATTGCGCTGGCCGTTGTGGGCCGCACTCACCAGCACGGTTGGCCCGTGGTTGAGCAAACGATAGGCCTTGGGCAACGGAACGGGGCGGCAGTGGGTAGGGCTCATGGAGGATCGGCTCTTCAAACGAAAAAACCTACGATACCTCAAGCATCAGCCCTATGGATCAGCTCGACAGTTGGTTAGCGAATTGTCCTACGGCGCTGACCACCTTCTGTGCGCCGTCCTGGATCTCCACGATCACCGTGCCCGCTTCCGCCGCCAGGGCCAGGCCTTGCTCGGCTTGCAGGCGGCCGTCGGTCATCAGGGCCACCGCGTCGCGGGCCATATCCTGGTTCTGACGCACCACACCAACAATTTCCTCGGTGGCTTTGCTGGTCCGTGATGCCAACTGGCGCACCTCATCGGCCACCACCGCAAAGCCCCGGCCTTGCTCGCCGGCACGTGCCGCTTCGATGGCCGCGTTGAGCGCCAGCAAATTGGTCTGTTCGGCAATGCCGCTGATGGTCTTGACGATGGTGCCGATCACTTGGGATTGCGCGTTCAGTGCCTCGATGCCTTCACCCGCCGCCTGCATGTGCGTGGCCAGGTCGCGCATCACCTCCACCGCCTGCGTCACCACGGTGGTACCGCGCTGGGCGCTGTCGTCGGTATGCAACGAGGTGCTGTAGGCAATGTTCGCGGCCTCGGCGACGGCTTGCTCCCGATTGACCTGATCGGTAATCACCGTGGCGAACTTGACCACTTTGTACAAACGATCATTGGCGTCCAGCACCGGATTGTAGGTGGCTTCCAGCCACACCACGCGGCCATGGCTGTCCACACGCTTGAAGCGCGCTGCGACGAATTCTCCGGCGTTCAGGCGTTTCCAGAAATGCTGGTACTCGGCGCTGTTGTACTCCTGCGGCTCACAGAAGATACGGTGATGCTTGCCCTGGATCTGCGCCAGGCTGTAGCCCATGCCGCTGAGGAAACGGTCGTTCGCGGTCAGCACGTGCCCATCCAGGTCAAACTCGATCACGGCGGTGGAACGCACCAGCGCGGTGATCAGGTTTTCATGCTCGCGCGACGCTTCGATGGTGCGGGTGAGGTCGCTGGAGTAAATCGAAAAATGCTTGATGCGCCCATCGGAACTGCGCACCGGCTGCACAATCGAGCGCAACCAGGCTTCCTGCCCGTTACCGCGCATCAGGCGTACGGCGCCGGCGAAATGCTCACCGCGCAGCAGGGCGTTCTTGAAGCGCTGCTGGAATTCGTCCTGGCGCACATGGGCGGGCACCAGGTCTTCGATGGGGCGCCCCAGCAGCGTGGAACTCTGGTAGACCAGTTCCTGCAGAAAGTTGGCATTGGCCCATTCAACCCGACCTTCTGCGTCCAGCGTCAGGCAGAGCATTTCGCTTTCCAGGCTCTCCCTGACCTGTTGCAAGCTGGACAGTTCTTCGCGAAGAGCGGACAGCTCCTGCTTCAAGCGGGTGTTAAACATAGGGCACCGAGGTCGATGGGAGAGAAGTATCAGATCTGCATCGGCCCTATGGGCTGTTTCTGAAGCGAACTCAGGCGCTACACCCCACTCTTTTTTTGACGCCATTAACTGCCGTTATTCCGGCACACGCCCATGACTTGGTACTCCAACGTGGTGAGCTTGCCGCTGGAGTCTTCATAGGTCATGCGCGAAGGCACGGTATTGCACGCGCGGATCGGCGGCGTCACGTTGACCACCTTGGCAATGTCCAGGTCCATGCCATAGCGATACACCTGGACCTGGGGCGCCGGCTTACCGTTTCTCTCGGCGTAGGCGGCCATGGCTTTTTCATTGCGTTCCATCATCAGGGCAAAGGTCCGGTCCCCCCCGCCTTCGGCCAATGCGCCGAATGACAGGACGGCCGTTAGTACACCCACGCCTGCGGTAGAAAAGTTCATCACCTGTTCCTCGACTGAAAGTTCAGTGCCGAGACTAACGAACGAACCCTGACGCGATGTTCACCAGAACATTACTTATTTGTTAGGTGGCGACGAGCTTCCAGAATTGTAATGTTCACGCCACCCAATCGTTATCCACGGTTTGCAACTATCAGCCCGGGCCAGATCAATAAGAACGCCCGCCTCCATAAGAAGCTGATAACTGCCAACACCGAGGAGCGAAACATGCGGATCCGTTATTACACCCTTCCCCTTTCACTGATCGCCACATTGCCCCTGGCAGCCGTGGCCGCGGAAGACAAACCTGAAGGGTTTATCGAAGGCAGCAGCGTGAACGTGCTGGCGCGCAATTTTTACTTCAACCGCGATGACCGCAAGGGCCAATCCAGCCCCACCGGTAATGGCTATTCCGAAGCCTGGGCCCAGGGACTGATCGGTCAATTCGAATCCGGTTTTACCCAGGGCACCGTGGGGTTTGGCCTGGACGCCTTCGCCATGGTCGGCGTGAAGCTCGACTCGGGCACCGGCCGCAGCGGCGGCAAGGGCTCGTTCGGCGTGCTGCCGGTGGACAGCAACAACCATCCTGAAGACAACTACAGCAAGGTCGGCGGCGCGGCGAAACTGCGGGTATTGGACACGGTGATCAAGGCCGGCGACGTGTTCCCGCTGACCCCCGTGGTGGCCTACGGCGATTCGCGGGTGTTGCCGGAAAGCTTCCGTGGCGTGACCCTGCAGAACACCAGCCTGGAAGGCCTGACCTTGCAGGGCGGGCGTCTGAGCGGCATGAGCCAACCCAACGAAAGCGGCATGAACAAGGGCTTTGCGACGTTTTACGCAGGCCCCGTGGACTCGCCCTGGATCGGCTATGCCGGTGGTGATTACCAACTCAACAAACACCTGAGCCTGAGCCTGTACAGCAGCCGCCTGAAGGACGCCTGGGACCAGTACTACGTGGGCAGCGCCGCCAGTTACCCGCTGAACGAAGACGTTTCGCTGTTCGGCGACATCAACTACTACAAGGCCGTGGACGAAGGCAAAAAGCTGCTGGGTGAATTCGATAACAGCATCTGGAGCGCCCGGCTCGGCGTGAAGGTGGGCGCCCACAGCCTGGCCGTTTCGCACCAGCGCAACAACGGCGATGACGACTTCGATTACCTGCGCCAGTCGGACTCGATCTTCCTCAACAACTCGATCCAGTACAGCGACTTCAACTCGCCCAAGGAGCGCTCGTGGATGCTGCGCTACGACCTGGACATGCAGCCATTCGGCATTCCCGGCCTGTCGTTCATGACCCGCTACGGCAAGGGCACCGGCGCCGACTACAGCAACGCCAACGCGGTGTATATGCGCCGCGATGCCGCCGGCGATCCGCTCACCGACCAACGCCGCTGGGAGCGGGATATCGAAGCCAAGTACGTGGTGCAAAGCGGCAACTTGAAGGACTTATCGCTGCGACTGCGCCAGGCCACCGTGCGCTCAAGTTCATTCGAGTCCGACCTTGAAGAAGTCCGCGTCATTATCGAATACCCACTGGCGGTGCTTTAAGACGCGCTTACATTCACTTGCCGATGCCCTACATCTGTTCACAGGTTGAAGTCTGTCAGAACTGTAATATCGGCCTCACCTTCTCGTTAAGTTGCACTTTTTATACTGCGCATCGAACACCTCTCATCTCTGCGGCTTTTGTGTAGCTCCTTTGGAACAGAGATGAATTTTATACGCCCCAGCCGGGGCGTTTTTTTTGCGTGCCCGATCAGTGACGAATCGTCGCACCGGCCTGACGCGGCTTGACCCTAAAGCTACTTTAGGCTTCAGAGTTTTCCTACAGCCCATTCAGCCTCTATGAGGCCATCTCCTTTCGTTTTCCTTGAAGGTAAATCCCCATGCGTATCCTTGTGGTTGAGGACGAGCAGAAAACCGCCGATTACTTGCAGCAAGGCCTGACCGAAAGTGGCTACGTCGTCGATTGCGCCGCCAGCGGCATCGACGGCCTGCACCTGGCCCGGCAGCACACCTACGAACTGGTGATCCTCGACGTGAACCTGCCCAACACCGACGGCTGGGAGGTACTGGAACAACTGCGCCGGGACGGCAACCAGCGCGTGATGATGCTGACCGCGCGCGGCCGCCTGGCCGACAAGATCAAGGGCCTGGACATGGGCGCCGACGATTACCTGGTCAAACCCTTCGAGTTCCCCGAACTGCTGGCCCGTGTGCGCACCTTGCTGCGCCGTAGCGAACATATCCCGCTGCCGGATGTGCTGCGCGTCGCGGACCTGGAGCTGGACCCGCGTCGCCATCGCGCCTATCGTGGCAGCCGGCGCATCGACCTGACCACCAAGGAATTCGCCCTGCTGCATGTGTTGATGCGCCAGGCCGGCGAGGTAATGACCCGCACGCAGATCATCTCGCTGGTGTGGGACATGAACTTCGACTGCGACACCAACGTGGTCGAGGTCTCCATCAGCCGCCTGCGCGGCAAGGTCGATGACCAGAGCGAGGTCAAATTGATCCACACCATTCGCGGCGTGGGTTATGTGCTGGAGGCGCGCCAATGAGGACCAGCAGCCTGTCGATGCGCCTGGGGCTGACGGTCAGCCTCATGGGCGCCGGGCTGGTGGTGCTGTTGGCGACCCTGGCCTACCTGGCCTTGACCCATGAGCTGGAAAAGCTCGCGCGCAAGGGCCTGGAAAGCAAGATGGAACAGCTCCAGCACAGCCTAGCGCTGGGCCTGGACACCCACGCAATCAAAGCCCGCCCCCACTCGTTGCTGGACCTGGTGATGGGCCATGACAATTTCTACCTGACCATCGTCGGCACCGCACCCGATAACGCGGTGCTGCTCAGTGTCGGCGCCAAACCCCAGGAACCGTTGCTGACCGACTTCTCCCCTCGGGAAACCCTCGGTTACCTCAACTGGCAAGACCAGGACGGCAACCAGGTACTCAGTGCCTCCAGCCTGATGCGCCTGGCCAGCGGCGAGCGCGTACGGGTGTTGCTGTCGCTGGACCGCAGGGATGACCAGGCCCTGCTCAGTGCCTACCTGCGCGCCACCCTCATCGCCCTGCCGATGCTGCTGGTCCTGATCGGCATGGGCGCCTGGTGGCTGGTGCAGCGTGGGTTGGCGCCGTTGAAGCAGTTCAGCCATGTCGCGGCCCAGGTGACGACCCAGGACCTGACCCACCGTTTATCCATCGACAACCTGCCCCAGGAGCTGGGCGAGTTGGCGCAAAGCATCAACGTAATGCTGCGTCGCCTGGACGCCGGTGTGCAGCAGTTGTCGCAGTTCTCCGACGACCTCGCCCACGAGCTGCGTGCGCCGCTGACCAACCTGATGGGCAAGGCCCAGGTGACCCTGTCCCGCGAACGGCCCTCGGAGGAATACAAGGCGGGGCTGGAATCCTGCACCGAGGAAATGGAACGCCTGTCGCGCATCGTCTCCGACATGCTGTTCCTGGCCCAGGTCAGCCATCCGGCGGCGCGGGCCGGGTTTGGCCCGGTGTCATTGGGTGAAGAAGCACAACGGGTGATGGCGCTGTTCGCCCTCAGCGCCGAAGACAAACACGTGACCCTCAACCTGCGCGGCGACGCCTGGGTGACGGGCGATCGCCTGATGATCCAGCGGGCGATTTCCAACCTGCTGTCCAATGCCATCCGCCATACGCCCGAAGGCTCCAGCGTGCTGCTGCTGGTGGAGACCTACGACCAGAGCGTGGCGTTGTCGGTGGGCAACCCCGGGCGTGGCATCGAAGCGCACCACCTGCCGCATCTGTTCGAACGCTTCTACCGCGCCGACAGCAGCCGTACCCGCGCCGAAGGTGGCACGGGGCTGGGGCTGGCCATTGTGCAGTCGATCATGCAGCTGCATCAGGGGCACACCGACGTCAGCAGCCAGCCAGGCCGGTTTACACGGTTCAGCCTGGTGTTTCCTCTTCCTTGCGATGGGCCCACTGGTACAACGCCGGCAGCACCAGCAAGGTCAGCAAGGTAGAAGAAATGATCCCGCCGATCACCACCGTCGCCAACGGACGCTGCACTTCGGCGCCGGTGCCGGTGGCCAGGGCCATGGGGATAAACCCCAGGGAGGCCACCAGCGCGGTCATCAATACCGGGCGCAGGCGGGTCAGCGCGCCCTCGTGGATAGCCACCGACAGCGAGCGTCCTTCCTCGCGCAGGTTGCGGATGAAGGCAATCATCACCAGGCCGTTGAGCACCGCCACGCCGGACAAGGCGATAAAGCCCACGCCTGCCGAGATCGACAGCGGAATATCGCGCATCCACAGCGCCATGATCCCGCCGGTCAACGCGAACGGAATCCCGGTAAACACCAGCAGCCCGTCCTTGAGGTTGTTGAACATCATGAACAGCAACCCGAACACCAGCAGCAACGCCACCGGCACCACGATCTGCAAACGCTCGGCGGCTTCCTTCAACTGTTCGAACTGGCCGCCCCAGGTGGTCCAGTAACCCGCTGGCACTTTCACCTGCGCCGTGATCGCCGCCTCGGCCTCTTCCACGAACGATCCCATATCCCGCCCGCGCACGTTGGCACTGACGATCACCAGACGCTTGCCGTTCTCGCGGCTGATCTGGTTCGGGCCGAGCACCAGGTCCAGGCTGGCGACCTGGGACAACGCAATGAACCCCAACTGCCCCGCCGCATTCCCGGCCAGCGCCGGCACCGGAATCAGCAGCCGCGACAAGCCGTCGATATCAGTACGCAGCGCGTCGGACAAGCGCACAACCATGTCGAAACGCCGGTCACCTTCATACAGGGTACCGGCCTGGCGCCCACCGACGGCGACGGCAATGGTGTCCTGCACATCGCCGACATTCAGGCCAAAGCGCGCGGCCTTGTCACGGTCGATATTGATGGTCAGCACCGGCAGGCCGGACGTCTGTTCGACCTTCACTTCCGAAGCGCCATCGAGGCCTTGCAGGGTCTCGGCAATGTCTGCGGCGGTGGTGTTGAGCACCGCCATGTCGTCGCCGAATACCTTCACCGCCACATCACTGCGCACCCCGGAAATCAGCTCGTTGAAACGCAGCTGGATCGGTTGCGACAACTCGTACGCACTGCCCGGCACAATCGCACTGGCGCGCTGGATATCGGCGATCAGGGTGTCGCGGGATTTATTCGGGTCCGGCCATTGCGCCTTCGGTTTAAGCATCACGTAGCTGTCGGAAATATTCGGCGGCATCGGGTCGGAGGCGATTTCCGCCGTCCCGGTACGGGCGAATACCCGCTCGATTTCCGGCACCTGGGCCATCAAGGTTTTTTCCAGCTGCTGCTGCATCTGCACCGATTGCGTCAGGCTGGTGCCGGGCACGCGCAGGGCCTGTTGGGCGAAGTCGCCCTCGCTGAGGCTGGGGATAAACTCACTGCCCATGCGGCTGGCCACCACGCCCGACGCAACAATGGTCAGCACGGCCAGGCCGAACACCAGTGGCCGGCGCGCCATCACCCAATCCAACACCGGCCCATAGGCCCGGCGCGCGGTACGCATCACCAGGTTTTCTTCTTCCTTGACCTTGCCGGTGACGAACAGCGCAATCGCCGCCGGTACGAAGGTCACTGACAAAATCATCGCCCCCAGCAGCGCGATCACCACGGTGAACGCCATGGGGTGGAACATCTTCCCGGCCACACCGGTGAGGGCGAAGATAGGCAGGTAAACGACCATGATGATCAGCTGCCCGAAGATCAGTGCACGCCGCGCTTCCTTGGCCGCCGCGAACACCTCGTGCAGGCGCTCGCTGCGGGTCAGCAGGCGGCCATGGCGCTGCTGCGCATGGGCCAGGCGGCGGATAGCGTTCTCGACGATCACCACCGCGCCGTCGACGATAATGCCGAAGTCCAGCGCGCCGAGGCTCATCAGGTTGGCGCTGACTTTGTGGGTGAACATGCCGGTAAAGGTGAACAACATCGCCAGGGGAATCACCATCGCGGTGATCAGCGCCGCGCGGATATTGCCGAGGAACAGGAACAGCACCGCGACCACCAGCAGCGCACCCTCGAAGAGGTTTTTCTTCACCGTGGCAATGGCTTTTTCGACAAGGTTGGTGCGGTCGTAGACGGTCACCGCCACCACGCCTTCGGGCAGCGAACGGTTGATTTGTTCGAGCCTGGAAGCCACCGCCTGGGACACCGTGCGGCTGTTTTCTCCGATCAACATAAACACCGTGCCCAGCACCACTTCACGGCCGTTTTCCGTGGCGGCGCCGGTCCGCAGTTCACGGCCGATCTCGACCTGGGCGACATTGCGCACGCGGATCGGCGTGCCATCGGACGTGGTGATGACGATATTGGCGATGTCGTCGATGGACGCCACCTGCCCCGGCGCGCGGATCAACAATTGCTCGCCGCTGCGCTCGATGTACCCGGCGCCGACGTTGGCGTTGTTGCGCTCCAGTGCCGTGACCAGATCGTTCAAGGTCAGGTTGTAGGCCGCCAGGCGCTTGGGGTCGGGGGCGATCTGGTATTCCTTGGCGAAGCCGCCGATGGTGTTGATCTCGGCCACACCGGGCACGTTGCGCAGTTGCGGCTTGATGATCCAGTCCTGGATCACCCGCAGGTCGGTCGGCGTGTAGGGCGTGCCGTCGTCCTTGCGGGCGCCCTCTTCAGCCTCCACGGTCCACAGGAAAATCTCCCCGAGGCCGGTGGAAATCGGCCCCATCGCCGTTTCAATCCCCACAGGCAATTGCTCGCGGGCCACCTGCAGGCGCTCGTTGACCAACTGGCGGGCGAAGAACAGGTCGGTGCCGTCCTTGAAGATCACCGTCACCTGGGACAAGCCGGAGCGTGACAGCGAACGGGTCTGCTGCAGGCCCGGCAAGCCGGCCATCGCGGTTTCGATGGGAAAGGTAATGCGCTGCTCGGTCTCCAGCGGCGAAAAACCGGCCGCCGCCGAGTTGATCTGCACCTGCACATTGGTGATGTCGGGCACCGCGTCGATGGGCAGTTTCTGATAGCTGGCAATGCCGACACCGGCCATCAACAGCACCGCCAGCAGCACGATGATGCGCTGCTCGATGGCGAATTGGATAAGGCGCTCAAACATGGGAAATCACTCGCAGGATCAATGGGCGTGCTCGGCCGAGCCCTTGCCCAATTCGGACTTGAGGATGAAGCTGCCGGTGGTGGCCACCTGGGCTCCGGCCTCCAGGCCCTGGCGCACTTCGACGTAGCCGTTTTCACTGGCGCCAAGCTCAAGATGGCGGGTGATAAAACCGTCTGGGGTGCGTACGAAGACCGAGGGTTTTTCCTCGACGGTCTGGATCGCCGTTTGCGGCACGGTGACCTTGGCCTGGTAAGTGTCGGTGGCCAGTTGCACGGTGACGAACAGTCCAGGGCGCCAGGCGTCGTCGGGGTTGGGCACCGTCACACGTACGGTGGCGGTGCGCGTTTGCTCGCCGAGCAAATTGCCGACATAGGCCACGGTGCCCAGCACGTCGGTGCCCATTTCCGTGGAGCTGACCTTCACCGGTTTGCCGAGCCGGACCTTGTTCAAATCCTTGGGAAATACGCCGAAGGTGACCCACACCTGGGACAGGTCAGACAGCGTGAAGGCGTTACTGGTCTCGCTCACCACCTCGCCGACACCGAGGTGCTTTTCCACCACCACGCCCGCGAACGGCGCACGCAGTTCGTAACGATTGCCGCCGGCCAATACCGTGTTGCCGCTGAGCGCGGTCATTTTTTGGCGGGCATTGTTCAGCGCGATTTCGGCTTCTTGCAGGGTTTGGCGCGCCAGCAGGTAATCCTGCTCGGCGGAGATTTTGTCCTGCCACAACTGGCGTTCACGCTGGAAGGTGATACGCGCCAGTTCAACCCGACGCTCGCTGGCCGCCAGCTCACTGCGCTGGTCGGAAATCTGCTGGCTGGCGATCACCGCGAGCAGCTCGCCCTTCTTCACCGCCTGGCCAAGATTGACCTTCACCGACTCCACCACACCGGCCGCGCGGGGGACGATATGCGAGGTACGGTCTTCGTCGAAACGCACCTCCCCTGGCAGCGTCAGCAATGTGCTGATCGACCGGGGTCGGGCCTCGGCGAGCTCGATGCCGGCGGCCTGGATTTGTTGTTCAGTCAGCTCGAGGGTGCCTTCTTCTTCCTCGGCGTTGGCCACGCCGGACAGCATCAGGCCCAAGGCGACGGCAAGCGCCACGCCGTGTCGTTTATTCATAAGGCACTCCAGAAAAAATCAAAACCGGGCGAGGTCGCCGTAAATCCGTTCGATGCGCAGCCAGGCATCGGTGGCCTGGGCGGTGGCCGCAAGGTATTGGGTGCGCGCCGCGATCAGGGTGCGCTGGGCGTCGAGCACGTCGAGGAAGTTGAACTTGCCCATCTCGAAGCCGCGGGTGGCGCTGTCCACCGCGCGTTGGGCGGCGGGCAGAATCTGCTGGTTGAATGCGCGCACTTCGCTGTTCGCGGTTTGCCACAGGTCCAGGGCCTGGCGCGTTTCGGTACGCAGGCGCAATTCGGCAGCGTTGCGCAGGTCGCGGGCCTGATCGGCACGGCGCGTGGCGGCGAGCACGTTGCCCTGGTTGCGGTTGAACAACGGAATCGGCATCGACACGCCGACCAGGTTCACCCGCTCGCGCACACTGGCGTCGTACTGGCTGCCAATGGACACATCCAGGTCGGGAATACGCTGGGCTTTTTCCAGGCCCACGCTGGCTTCGTTCTGCACAATCTGCAGTTCGGCCAGGCGCAGTTCGGCGGTCTGTTCAAGGCGCGCCAACAGGTGCGTGGCGGACGGCAACGGCGGTGTGGAGTGGCTTGGCGTGGCGACGGCCTGGAAGTCGGTCGCCGCGCTGCCGGTACTGGCGGCCAGGCGACGATAGGCGTCGGTGAGGCCCATGTGTGCGCGGTTGAGTTCGAGGCGAATCTCCGACAACTGCACCTGGGCACGCGTGGCTTCCACCGGTGAGGATTTGCCGGCAGTCACGCGGCCGTTGGCGACCACCAGCCCGCGCTCGGCCAAGGCCAGGGAACGCTGGGCCAGGTCGAGACGTTCCTGGGCGCGCAGGGCGCCGTAATAGCCCTCGATCACCTCGGCGCGCAACGTATTGCGGCGCTGTTCCAAGGCCAGTGCGGCGGCGTCCTGGGCACGCGTCGCCACGTCAATGCGGGCACCGCGCTTGCCGCCCAGTTCCAGGGTTTGGCTGAGCTTGAGGGTGGTGGTGCGCGTATCGCGACGAGTGTCTTCGGCATCCCAGGACGCCACCGGATTGGGGATCAGCCCGGCCTGCTGGCGACCGCCCGCGGCGATCTCGATGTCCCATTGCGCGGCCGCCAGGTCGGGGTTGTTGGCGAAGGCGGTTTGCAGGGCCGCGTCGAGGGTGAGGGTTTGTGCCTGGGCAATGCTGGCGGCGCCCCACAACAGCGTCGCCCCCACCAGCTTTCTAACGGAAATTGCCATAACGAGAGTTCCACGCCCATAAAGTAAAAGCCGGGAGAATGTAGCGTTCGCGACTTATCAGAGCGGTGGAGCAAAGATTACAAATCCGACAGCAATGGCTCTACGGCGGGCGTTATCAGGTATGCTTTTGGGGCAGGAAATAAAAAGAAACAATTTTCCCAACCTGTTCGATAAGGAGTCCCGCCTTGGCGTTATCGACTGCCGCGTGGATGGTTCACGACACCCGTCTCATGCTCTGCGTACTGCTGGCCATCGCCAGCATCATCGTGCTGATCAGCGCGACCAAGTTGCCGCCGTTCCTGTCGATCCTGATCGGCACCTTTATCGCCGGGGTCGGCGCCGGGCTGCCAGCGGAAGAGGTGGCCAAGGCCTTCAGCAAGGGCGCCGGGGCGATCCTCGGTGAGGCCGGGATCATCATTGCCCTGGGCTCGATGCTGGGTGCGCTGATGGCGGAATCCGGCGCGGCCGACCGCATCGCCACCACCCTGCTCGGGCTGGGCAAGGGCAAGTCGTTGCCATGGGTGATGGCGCTGGTGGCGATGGTGATCGGCCTGCCGCTGTTCTTCGAAGTAGGCCTGGTGATGATGGTGCCAATCATCTTTGTGATGGCCAAACGTTCGAACCAGCCGCTGTTGAAAATCGCCATCCCGGCGCTGGCGGGCATGACCACCTTGCACGCCTTGATGCCACCGCACCCGGGGCCGCTGATTGCGGTGGGCGCGTTGCACGCCGACCTGGGCCTGACCATGTTGCTGGGCTTTTGCCTGGCGGTGCCGGCGGTGATCCTCGCCGGGCCGCTCTATGGCAACTGGCTGTCCAAACGCCTGCATGTGGATGAGCCGGCCGACATCGGCGCGCTGTTCAGCGCCCCGCCCAAGGCCCCGCGCCAGCCGAGCTTTGGCGTGTCATTGCTGATCATTCTGTTGCCGGTGATTCTGATGCTCGGCAGCACCCTGGCCAAAGTCGCGCTGCCAGCGGAAAGCAGCGTGGGCCTGACCCTGAAATTCCTCGGCGAACCGCTGATCGCCCTGGGCCTGGCGGTGATCGCCGCCGTGATCTGCCTGGGCTGGGCCGCCGGGATGCCGCGCGCTGAGGTCGGCAACACCCTGCGCAAGGCCCTCGCGCCCATCGCCGTGTTGCTGCTGACCATCGGCGCCGGCGGCGGCCTCAAGCAAACCCTGCTCGACGCCGGCGTCAGCCAGACCATCAGCAAAGTCGCCGAAGGCGCGCACATGCCGTACCTGCTGCTGGCCTGGTTGATCGCGGTGGCGCTGCGCCAGGCCACCGGCTCGGCCACGGTCGCCACCACCACGACCGCCGGCATCCTCGCACCGATGATGGCCGGGTTGGCGGCGACACAAAGCTCACTGGTGGCACTGGCGATCGGCGCCGGCTCGGTGTTCTTCTGCCACGTCAACGATGCGGGGTTCTGGATGGTGCGCGAGTACTTTGGCTTGCAGCTGAAACAGACGATTTGGGTGTGGTCGGTGTTGCAGACGATTGTTTCGGTGGTCGGGTTGGTCGGTACGCTGGTGCTGTGGCACTTCTTGACCTGATCTTCAGGCCGCCAAGGTGTGGCGCTTGCCAAACAGCGTCACACACCCCACCCCAACCGCGCCCATCACCACGCAATACCCCACGCAAATCCACGGGCTGGTCGGCATCAGCGCGATCAGCATCAGCGGCGTGGTACTTGCCCACAGTGCGTAAGCGATGTTGTAGGTGAAGGAAATGCCCGACACCCGCACCTGCGCCGGAAACAGGCCGACCATCACCGACGGCACCGCACCCACCACCCCGCAACTCAAGCCCGCCAGCGCGTACGCCGCGCCAAGCCAGATGCCGCCGCTGATCAGGCTTGCGTACAGCAGGAAAATACCCACCGGCAGCAGCAGGCTGTAGACCAGCACCGCGCGCCAGGCACCGATACGGTCCACCAGCAGGCCGGCGAGGACGCAGCCGATATTCAGGAAGACGATGCCCAGGGCGCTCAAGGCAAAGGTGTGGCTGGGGCTCATGCCGAAGGTTTTCTGCATCATGGTCGGGGTGATGACCACCAATACCACTACGGCGGAGGTGAGCACGCAGGTGAGGATCATCGCCGGCAACAGTACGGCGCGATGGTCACGCAGTACGGTGCGCAGCGGCAGCTCGGCAGCGGCCTGGCGGCGGGCCTGCATTTCGAGGAAGACCGGGGTTTCGCTGAGCCAGCGCCGCAGCCACACGCCGATCACGCCGAACACACCGCCGAGCAGGAAGGGGAAGCGCCAGGCGTAGTCGAGGATTTCGGCCGGGGTGAAGACCTGCGCCAGCAGCGTGGCGGTGAGGGCGCCGAGCAGGTAGCCGAAGGTCAGGCCGGCTTGCAGGAAGCCCAGGGCATAGCCACGATGGTTGCGCGGTGCGTGTTCGGCGACGAAGGTCCAGGCGCTGGGTACTTCACCGCCCACCGCCGCACCTTGCAGCACGCGCAGCACCAGCAGGATCAGCGGTGCGAAGTAGCCGATCTGTGCGTAGGTGGGCATGATCCCGATCAGCAGGCACGGCAACGCCATCATCAGGATGCTCAGGCTGAACACACGCTTGCGCCCCAGGTGATCGGCGAAGTGCGCCATCAGGATGCCGCCCAACGGGCGCGCCAGGTAACCGGTGACGAAGATGCCGAAGCTTTGCAGCAGGCGCAGCCACTCGGGCATTTCCGGCGGGAAGAACAGTTGGCTGAGGGTCAGCGCAAAGAACACGAAGATAATGAAGTCGTAGATTTCCAAGGCGCCACCCAGGGCGGCCAGGCCCAGGGTTTTGTAGTCGGAGCGGGAAAAACGCTGCGCCTGTGGCACAGAGGTGGCAGTCATGTTGAGGCTCGGCAGACAAACAAAATGGCGTGCAGGTTATGAGCTGAGCCGGTTGATGGCAATCGCGGCAGATATATTTGTTTTCCTCATGGATCGATGAAGATAACTGCATTCCCATATCAATGGCCGTGGAGGAACATGCCGAAAAATTGCCGACACCATAATAACTACAAGAGGAAAGACTCGTGGCCGATGCTATCGAAGAAAGCCGCTATGCCCGCTTTGCCCTGCGCTGCTCGAACTTTGCCGAGCGCTGGTTTCCGGACTCCTGGGTGTTCGCCGCCCTCGCCGTGATCATCGTCGCCGTGGCGACCCTGGGCATGGGCGCCGCGCCGACCGAAGCCGCCAAGGCCTTTGGCGACGGGTTCTGGAGCCTGATCCCGTTCACCATGCAGATGGCCTTCGTGGTGATCGGTGGCTACGTGGTCGCCAGCTCGCCACCGGCGGTCAAGCTGATCGACCGCCTGGCACGCATCCCGAAGAACGGCCGCTCCGCCGTGGCGTGGGTCGCGTTGATCTCTATGGTGGCGTCATTGCTCAACTGGGGCCTGTCCCTGGTGTTCGGTGGCTTGCTGGTGCGTGCGCTGGCCCGCCGTACGGATTTGCGCATGGACTACCGTGCTGCAGGTGCGGCGGCCTATCTTGGGTTGGGCGCGGTGTGGGCGCTGGGGCTGTCGTCGTCAGCCGCACAATTGCAGGCCAACCCGGCCAGCTTGCCGCCGTCGATCCTGTCGATCACCGGGGTGATCCCGTTTACCGACACCATCTTCCTGTGGCAATCCGGTGTGCTGTTGCTGGCACTGATCGTGGTGTCGCTGATCATCGCCTACGCCACCGCGCCCGGCCCCAACAGCGCCCGTGACGCCAAGGCCTGTGGCGTCGACCCGGCCTTCAACCTGCCCAAGCTGCAACCACCGGGCCGCCCCGGCGAATGGTTGGAACACAGCCCGTTGCTGACCATTCTGCTGGCATTGCTGGCGGCGGGCTGGTTGTTCCATGAGTTCTCGACCAAGCCGGCGATCAGCGCGATTTCGGGGCTGAATACCTACAACTTCCTGTTCATCATGGTCGGTGCCCTGCTGCACTGGCGCCCCCGCAGTTTCCTCGATGCGGTGGCCCGTGCAGTGCCGACCACCACCGGCGTGTTGATCCAGTTCCCGCTGTACGGCTCGATTGCGGCGCTGATGACCGTGGTCAAGGGCGGCGACGGCCAGACCCTGGCGCACCATATCTCGACCTTCTTCACGTCCATCGCCTCCCACGACACGTATGCACTGCTGATGGGCGTGTACTCGGCGGTGCTGGGCTTCTTTATCCCGTCTGGCGGCGGCAAGTGGATCATCGAAGCGCCTTATGTGATGCAAGTGGCCAATGACCTGCAATACCACCTGGGCTGGGCGGTGCAGATCTACAACGCGGCCGAGGCGCTGCCGAACCTGATCAACCCGTTCTACATGCTGCCGTTGCTGGGAGTGCTGGGGTTGAAGGCGCGGGATTTGATCGGGTTTTCGTTTGTGCAGCTGCTGGTGCACACACCGTTGGTGCTGTTCCTGCTGTGGGCGCTGGGGACGACATTGAAGTATTTGCCGCCCGTCATGCCGTAGGATCAGTTGCAAGCCTCAAGCTTGAAGCTTGAGGCTCATAGCTTGCAGCTGCCTTAATTCCGTCACATTGCATTGCTACCGTCCTGCGAAATATCTTGCAACATCTCGCCAGCAAGGACTCCCCGCAATGAGTGATGATCACGAAGACCGCCCTTCCCCTGATGCCATGGCCCAACCGCCGGTAGACACCGGCCGTCGGCGCTTCCTGGGGGGCGCGGCGGTGTTGGGGGTTGGCGCGACCTTGAGTGCCTGCGGCAATGGCGGTGAGGCGCAGGGCAAGCCGGTGGCGCGGCCACTCACGCCCCAGGAGCTGGACAAGGCCTTGCACGACCAGGTGAAGACCGTGGTGGTGATCTATGCCGAGAACCGCAGCTTCAACAATCTGTTTGCGGACTTCCCAGGCGTTGAGAAACCGCTGTCGGCGCTTTCCGCCGCCGACACACAGCAACGCGACCGCGACGGCAGCCTGTTGACCACCCTGCCCCCGGCCTGGGGCGGTGTGCTGCAAGTGGGCCCGCAAAGCGTGGACGGGGTGACTTACCCCAGCGAAGTGCAATTCCAGGAAAACCTGCCCAACGCCCCGTTCGCCCTCAAGGGCCCGAACGCCGAAGACCTGCCGTTGAGCCTGGTCACCCGCGACTTGTGGCACGTGTTCTACCAGAACCAGATGCAGATCAACGGCGGCAAGAACGACGGTTTCGTCGCCTGGGCCGACGCCGGCGGCCTGGTCATGGGCCATTACGCCCAGAGCCGTTATTCCCTGCGCCTGTGGGATGTCGCCAAGGAGTTTGTGCTCTGCGATAACTTCTTCCAGGGCGCGTTTGGTGGCTCGTTCCTCAACCATCAATACCTGATCAGCGCCACCGCGCCGTTCTACCCGAATGCCGCGCAGTCGGTGGCCAAGGCGCAGATCGCCACGCTGCAAAGCGATGACCCCACCGACCCGCGTCTCAAACCGCTGGATAAATCCCCGGCGAGCGCCATGACCGGCCCGCCACAGTTCGGCCCCAGCGCGCTGACCCCGGACGGCTACGGCGTGAACACCCTGGCGCCGCCGTATTGGCCGACCTGGATTCGTGACCCGGAAAACCCGGACTACGCAAAAGCCGACCTGCCCAACGTGCTGGTGCCGCAAACCCACGAACATATCGGCGACAAGTTGTCGAAAAAGAACGTCGACTGGGCGTGGTACGCCGGGGCGTGGCAGGCGACGCTGGACCAGTTCAAGGATTCGGGCGGCATTCCGAAGATCCCCAACTTCCAGTACCACCACCAGCCGTTCAACTATTTCAAGCAGCAGGGCCCCGAGAACCGTGCCGAGCGTGACAAGCGCCTGCGCGATGGCGGTTTGGGCGATGAGGCGAGCACCAATAAATTCTTCGCCGATGCCCAGGCCGGCAAGCTGCCGGCGGTGAGTTTCTACAAGCCCCAGGGCAACCTGAATATGCACGCCGGTTACGCTGACGTGGCGTCGGGCGACCGCCACATCGTCCGCGCCTTGAAGGTGCTGCAGGAAAGCCCGCAGTGGAAAAACATGGTGGTGGTGGTGACCGTCGATGAAAACGGCGGCTGGTGGGACCACGTCGCCCCGCCCAAAGGCGACCGCTGGGGCCCAGGCACGCGGGTCCCGGCGCTGGTGGTCTCGCCCTTCGCGCGTAAAGGCACCGTGGACCATACGGTGTACGACACCGCGTCGATCCTGCGCTTGATTACGCGGGTCTTCCAGCTGGAGACCCTGGACGGGCTCAAGCAACGCGATGACGCCATGATTGCCCGGGGTCAGAAACCCATGGGGGATTTGAGCAACGCGTTGCAGTTCAGCGTGTAGGACGCTTATCCAATAGCGACATGCCTGGCGATTTAGCACGCGGTTTTCCTGGCCAACCGCTACTGTGAGGAGGTGGGCTTTCACCCCGCGCAGACGGGCTTTCGCTGACAAGGAATCAAGTATGTTCAAACCGACCAGGTTGTCCTTCACCCTGGCCGCACTGATGGCCAGTGCGGTCGTACACGCCGACATCGAAGTACCGTTGGGCAGCACTCAACGGGTGACCCAGTTGTTCGCCTACCCCAATAACTGCAATGTGATCTGCTTTCGGCCATGGACGCTGGAGCAGACCGCCGAGCACTACCTGAACCAAAGCCTGCAGCGCGATGGCTACAGCCGAGCCAAGGTCAGCGTCAAGAACCATGAAGGGCAGCTCGCCGCGACCTTCAGCGGTGTACCCGACAGTTACGGCCAGCCCCTGACCGCGCTGCTCAATACCGCTGACCTGGCCTACCAGGGCGCGAGCAGACTCAACAGCGACGGCAAGTGGGCGTACAACTGGTACCTGTTCCTGCCACTGGGCATGGCCCTGGAAAACCGCAAGAGCATCGAGTTGCTGCATTTCCCGCCGGATTATTCGCTGACCCAGGCCCAGGATTACCTGGAGTCGGCCACCACCGACCGCTGGGCCAGCCTGCTCACCGATAACGGCGTGCCGGCCACCGAAACCCCGGCCTACCAGACCATCATCGATATCGCCCCCATCGCCGCCCCTTCCAATGCGGGCAAGGACCTGGAGAACGTCTACGGCTACTTCACCGACTACCAGACCCGCATGGTCAGCGAACTGAGCCTGCACCCCAACGGCTCGCTGCCAATGGTCGCGTTCGGCGCGCCGGTGCGCAGTTGGATCAAGCAGCAATACGGGCAGACCGTGGGTGTGCTGGGCCTGGCGCAGATCAGCCCTGCCGCGGGCAGGACCGTCTCGGTGCTGGGCGCCAACCACCCCAGCTACATCTGGTACGCGGCCAGCCCGGACACCTATGACGGTAACGAGCAGAAAGCCGACGAAGCCGGCTTGAAAGTGATGGGCCAGGACTTGAGCGCCGCCTGCTGGCAGGCCGGAATGGGCCAGAAGCCCGCGAGCGATCCGAATGTACTGCTCAAGGCCTGCATGAACACCTGGCAGGTCACGCGCAAAGAACAGACCTGCGAATTGTTCTACACCTCGGTGCGCAACCTGACCCCGGAACAGGCGAACGCCAAATGCGCCACGCCTTCGATCAAGACGCAGCTCAAGCAGCTGAAAAACGCAGCACCCGCCCCCAGCATCACGGCGCCTGCGCTGTAGACAGCAAAAAAATCCGACTTCTACTGTCAAAGTTGACAGTAGAAATCGGCTCCACGTTCAGCGAGTCTTGAGCCGGGCCCATCCGCTGCAAGACTGGTAGTCAGCCACCACCCGCAGGTCGATGCAGCCTAACCAAGGAGAGTTATGAAAACTCAAGCCATGGACCAGGCTAAAACCGTTGTGGGTGATGGTTTGTACCCGTTCAAGACACTGCTCGTTGAACAGGGCTACCCTCCGGCCAAGCACTTTAAGGTTGAGCGCGACGGCGGCGGCGTCAGGGCTCGCGTGGATTTTGACGGCCGCGTGCGCATTGCCCGGGTGTCCGGTTACGCCGTGAACGAGCGACGCCCACGTACGCTGCAGCTGTCGGCCCGCATCCACCTGTATGACAGCTGGTTCTGCGGCCTGCTGCGACACTCCTGCAACCCGAATGTGTTTTTCGACACCACTTACCTGGAACTCTGGACCGTACAGCCCATCCCCGCCGGCGCCCCGCTGACCCTGGACTACGCCAGTACCGAGGACACCTTGTTCCGACAGTTCGCCTGCCAATGCGGCGAGCTGAACTGCCGGGGCTGGATCACCGGCAGCACAGAGTGTTTGAACGCCGAGGGCCAGGCGTTCATGACCCATTGGCGCGAACGCAAACGGCCTTAGGCTTCGCCCAGCGGACGCAGGCGATACTGCGGCGGCAGTTGCTCGAAGCCACTGATGGTGGTGTTCAAGCTCTTCCAACGGCCGTCCTTGATGCCGTAGATGCAGCCGTGGATCGACAGGCTCTGCCCACGGTGCCAGGCATTTTGCACAATGCTGGTGTGGCCGACGTTGGCCACCTGCTGGATCACGTTCAGCTCGCACATGCGGTCCACACGCTCCTCTTCGGTCGGCAGTTGGGCCAGCACGTCACGGTTTTCGTAGTAGAGGTCGCGGATGGTGCGCAGCCAGCCGTCGATCAGGCCGAACTGGCGGTCCTGCATCGAGGCGCGCACGCCGCCGCAGCCATAGTGGCCGGTGACGAGGATATGTTTGACCTTGAGCACATCGACCGCGTACTGGATCACCGACAGGCAATTGAGGTCTGTATGCAGCACCACGTTGGCCACGTTGCGGTGTACGAACAGATCACCGGGCAGCATGCCGACGATCTCGTTGGCCGGTACCCGCGCATCGGAACAACCGATCCACAGGTATTCAGGGGTCTGCTGGCGGGCGAGCTTGGCGAAGAATTCGGGATCTTCCTGTTTGATCGCATCCGCCCAGCGTTCGTTGTTATCAAGCAGGTCTTGTAGTTCGTTCATCAGGGAAAGCCTCAGGAATGATGCGCAGCTTTGACAGACGACCGCCCGTCCGGGTCACGCCGATCATAAAGATAGCCGGCGGGCAATTACTTGAATCTTGGGGGGCCATGCCTGTCCACACACTATAAGCCCCACAGTATGAGGATTGGCCATGACTGAATCACGACGTCCCTACGGCGCTGCACAGCCCGAACCGATTGACGACAACGAAGACCGCATGGGCTCGATGCGCGAGCTGGATTTTGACGAGGAAGAACCGACGGCGGAGATTGGCAATGAGATCCCCCGTGGCGAGCGAGAACAGCTGATGCCCGACGAACGGGTGCGCGAGGCCGGAATGACCGGGGCTTCAACGGCGGATCATGAGTCGACCGATGATGATATGAGCCCGGAAACCCTGATCCATGAAGACGGTGCGCGGGATGCTCGGGAGGCGGGCGAAGACAACCCGGCGGATTTTGACCTGAGCATTGTCGATGAAGATGACATTGGCGGCGGCAATGGCCTGGATGAAGCGGAACTGGCTGATCTGGACCCGGTGGACGGAAACCGCTGACACTGCGCAAATCCAAATGTGGGAGGGGCGACCTGCCCCCTGCCACGTTGGCTTGTGTGTTTAATCGACCAGGGTACAGGCCATCACGACTGCATCCTCACGCCCCCCCACGGCTGGGTAATAGTCCCGACGACGCCCAATCTCGTTGAAGCCATAGCGCTCATACAGGCGGAACGCGCCGGTATTGCTGTCGCGCACTTCCAGGAAGCATTCCCGTGCGTTGGCGGCATAGGCGCGGGACATCAGGTGTTCCAGCAGTGCCAGGCCCAGGCCACGGCCCTGGTTTTCCGGCTTGACGGTGATGTTCAGCAAATGCGCTTCATCGAGGATGATCTGTACCACGCCGTGACCTACCTGCTGCTCGCCTTCGAACATCAGCCAGATCTGGTACTTGCCCAGGCCGTCGAGAAAGATCCCGCGGGTCCAGGGATGGCTGAACGCCGCGTATTCGATTTTCAGCACGGCGTCGAGGTCGGCCTCGGTCATCGGGCGGAAGGATAAAGCCTCACTCATCGGTTGTTTTCCAGCGCGCCATCAGCCGGCGCATGGCTTGCCAGACATCAGCCTTACGCTGTGGCTCTTCCATTAATAATTCCAGGCCCGGCAGGGCCCATACAGAACCCAGGCCCTCGACCTGCAGTTCGCGGTACCAGGCTTCTGCGTTCGCTTCACCGGCAAATCGTACGGCGGGCAGGCCGATCAGCCACAGGCACACGCAGGGTTCGTCCTCCAGGCGTGCCGAGACGAAGCCTTGCACGAAATCCCGCGCCGCTTCCGGGCCCTGGTCCATGGTACCGCGTACCAGCAGTGGCCAACGGACCGGGTCGCCGACGATTTGCGGGCTGTCGGGCAGGCCGGCGGCGCGCAGCATGTCCTTGAGCAGCATGTAGGCGGGGTCGCGGGTCTGGAAGCGCTCGCCGGTGGGTAACTCCACCAATAGCAGGCAACGCCCGGCCCGCAATAACTGCAGGGCAAAACGTGGCGGCGGCACCACGGGGGCCTTGGCAACCGGCGCAGCCGCTTCGGCCACCACGGGCTTGGCCATTGGCCCCGGGCGCGGCACCTCGACCTTGACGCGTTCAACCGCAGGACGAGCTTCCAGTACGGGTTTGACCACGGCCACCGGTGCAGCCGCCTCCTCCCCCGAAACCTCGAACGCCTCATAGGGCTCAAGCGCCGCTAACAGCTCGGGCCGCGACGGGGCGGCGAACGGCAGTTCGGTGCGGGGCAGCCAGTTGACCACCTGCATGGCGGTCAAGTAAGCGCGACGTCGGGACTCGATAAGCACAGCTCGGCCACTTGTGGATAAGTAAAGAGCGGGGATTCTACCGCTGTTCGGTAACAATCGCCCACTGTGCACTGACCGGCTGTGGATAAATCCCGCGCCTGATGCAGTACAATCGCGACTTTTAATCGCCAACCAGCCGGCCATTCCCATGATCGAACCCAAGCGCGTCCTGCGCGCCCTCGCCGAACACTGGGCCTTACTTGAGCCATTGTGCGAACACTTCGACCAAGGCACCCTGAGCCTCGGCGAGCTGCGCGCACAACTGGCCGCCCAACAACTGGACAGCACGCCCCAGGACATCACCAGCCTGCTGGACGTGTGGATTCGCCTGGATATCCTGGTGCCTGTCGCCAAGAGCCCGAACCGTTTCGAGCTCAACGCGCAGATCCACGACTTCCTGGCTTATCTTCGCAAGGAGCACCGGCTTGGCCTGTGCCTGGAAATCGAAGCCTACCTGCGCCATCTGGAGCGCCTGGCCGGTTATATCCAGGATGCCTTCGACATTCGTGATGGCCACGACCTGGCCCGCCAACTGCGCCTGCTGGACATGCGCGTACGCGACGTACTGAAAAAACTCGCCAACGACGAACAGGCCCTCGCGGCCGTGGCCGACCGTGCCAAGACCAGCGACCGGCAGATCCCGCTGCGCCAGCGTTATGCTGAAGTCCTGGCAACCTGGGACGAGTACGTCGAACCGATGATCCAGCTGGTGAACGCCGACGGTGCCTTCGAGCAAGGCGTGCGCAAAGTGGAAAACGTGCTGCTGCGCATGCTCACCGAGCAACAGCGCCTCGGCCACCTGGTGGACGACGACATGCTGCTGCGCACCCACGCGCGCATCCTCGAAATGCAGACCAGCGCCCAGTTGACCTTGCGGCATGCCCGCGAGCTGCTGTTGCCGCTGCGCGAAGAAGCGCGTCGGCACAACGCCGTGACCCGCGGTGCGGCGCTGGCGCTGTCGGCCATCCGCCGTAAAGGCCTGGACGCGGTGCCGCAGGCGGCGATGCCGATGTTTACCCGACCGCAAAGCACCTTCCTCGGCAGTGCCAGCCAGGTCGAAGCCTATGTGTATGCCCTGGCGAACTTCGAGCCGAAACCGGCCCGGTTCCCCAAGGCGCACAAGTCCCACAAGGGCGAAGCCCAGCGCGCACCGCGGACGGTCAAGGAAATGCTCGAGCGCTGCGAAGACGCGCTGCCGATGCCGGACCTGATGACCTGGCTGCTGGAGCAGGAACCGGACGGTGCCACCGACGAATTGCTGTACTGGTTCTCGCGGCTCTCGCGGGAGAAACGCTTCAAGCGCGAGCGCCTGGAACGCCGTGACTACCACACACACGAGCACCAGGTCAGCCTGCGCTCATTCGCCCTGCTCCCGGCCGGCACCGACGCCGCCGAGCATTCTGCGAGTACACCTCATGCATCTTGATCTATCCGAACTGTCCCAGCTGGCGCCGATCTTTCGCGAGCTGTTCAAGGGTTACCACGTCAGCCGCCGCGACCCCGAGCTGTACGCGCAACTGTCGAACTTCCAGGACCAGTACCGCACGCTGTTCAAGGCCCTGGGCTTTGAGCTGGTGTGCGATACCCGTGGCTTCTACTACTTCGTGCCGGACTCCGCGATTGCCAGTGCGCAGGTCAACAAGACCGCCCAGCGTCTGGCGTTGTTCACCTTCATCATTGTCGAGCACCTGGCCGACCAGGGCCGCGACCCGATCGCCGTGCTCGACGGTGGCAGCCTCGGTCGCGATGAACTGCCGTCCCTGCTGGAAAAGTACCGCGACCTGTTTATCCAGGCCGAAGTGCAGACCCAGGAAGAACTCGAAGAAAAGATCATGCGCCGCATGACCCAGCTGGGTTTTGCCAGCGAAGACAACGGCATCTACCGCTTCCTGCCACCGATGCACCGCTTCCTCGACGTGTGCCTGTCGGTGCAGCAAGACCGTGACCTCGCGGCCAGCGTGCACAGCGTGTTGCCGTTGCCGGCACCGGTGATCATCGACGAAGACAGCGATGAGAAGCTGCTGAAGACCGATGACCCGCTGGACTTGAGTGACTTCGCGGAAGAAAGCGAAGAAGACGCCCTGGCCCGCGCCATTGCCGAAGAACAGGAGACCGACGCATGAGCAAGGAACGCTACGGCATCCGCCGCTTCGCCCTATTGAACACCGCCGGCTACAGCTTGGGCTTGTTCCCGCTGGAAGAACCGCTGTCGGTGTATGGCGCCAACAACCTGGGTAAATCCGCGTCGATCAACGCCTTGCAGTTCCCGATCCTGGCGCGCATGTCGGACATGAGTTTCGGCAAGTACACCCTGGAGCAATCGCGACGCTTCTACTTCGCCACCGACACCAGCTACATCCTGGTGGAAGTCTCCCTGCCCCATGGCCCCCACGTAATCGGCGTGGTCGGGCGCGGCCCGGGCGGCGGTTTCGGGCACCAGTTCTTTGCCTACGCCGGCAAGCTGGACCTGGCCCACTATCAGAAAAACGACACCTGCCTGCGTCAGAAGGAGCTGTTCACCAACCTTGAGCGCGAAGGCCTGAAAGCCTACGAACTCAAGCCGGATGAACTGCGCCGTTTGCTGGTGGGTGGTCATACGTCGATCCCGCTGGACCTGACCCTGATCCCGCTGCGCTCCACCAGTGAGCAAAGCCTGAAAACCTTCCGCGCGTTGTTTATCAACCTGCTGCACATGCGCGAAATCACCGCGGCCAAGCTCAAGCAGCTGTTCCTCGATGCGTTCGAGCACAGCCTGCGTTCGGGCAGTGTGGATTACATCGCAGCGTGCGAAGAAGCCTTCCGCGACGTACGACGTATGGAGCAGGACTACAATGCCCTGGTCGCAGCCGGCCCGCTGGTGGAAGCCCTGGCCAACGGCGTTCGCCAGCGCGACGTACTGCGCGGCAAGCTGCATCGCCTGTCGCCGCTGCTGGATTCGCTGCTCGGCACCTGGTCGGACTATGCCAGTGCGCGCAAGGAAGAGCTGACCATCCAGGCCGAGCACTACCGCAACGAGCAGGACGCACTGCAGAACGACCAGCGTGGCGGCACCCAGGAGCTGATGCGCCTGGAGCGGGAAATCAGCGGCATCCAGCGTTGGCTGGGCGAGCTGTCGGTGCTCAAGCATCGCTTTGCCCTGGTGGATGACGTCAAGGTCCTGGAGCAGCAACTGCTGGCGGCCAAGGATGCTCACGATGAACTGGCGGGCGCCCTGGCGCAGTCGCGGCAGTTCAGCGCCGAGGATCTGGACGAGCGTCTGCGTGACCTGGAAAAACGCTTGAAGTCGGTCAAGCAGCAGCTTGATCACGCGGATAACAACAGCTACGCCAAGCTGCGCGAAGAGTTTTCGCAGCAGGACGTCGAGCGCCTGATGCGCCTGTTCAACAGCTCGTTGTTCAGCCTGCCATTAGGTGAACACGGCATCACCCTGGACGAGGACGGCCAGTGGGTCAAATCCCTGGAGCAGATCCTCGATGGCTTCAAGGGCGAGCGCTTTGAAGTGCCGGGGCTGTCCATCGACATCTCCCACATCGAACCACCGGCGCTGCAGGCCCTGGCGGATCGCGCGGCGTTGCGCGACCAAAAGGAACGCCTGGAGAAAGAACTCAAGCAGCTGAAAACCCAGCAGGCCGTGGCCTCCGACCGCGCGGCGAGCAAGACCCAGACCGAAGCGCTGTACCAGCAGGTGCTGGACGCGCAAAAGGCGCTGGAAGACTTCCGTCGCGCGCAAACCCTGAGTGCCGAAGAAGGCGAAAAACTGGAAAACCTGGTACAGATGGAAGCGGCCCAGGATGAATTGAAACGTTCCAGCGATGCGTTCACCGAGCGCGTCCAGCAACTGTCCGCCAAGCTGCAACTGGTGGGCCGCCAGATCGGCGATATGGAAGCCAAGCAACGTACGCTGGATGACGCCTTGCGCCGCAGGCAGCTGTTGCCGGCCGACTTGCCGTTCGGCACGCCGTTCATGGACCCGGTCGATGACTCCATGGATAACCTGCTGCCGCTGCTCAATGACTATCAGGACAGCTGGCAGGGCCTGCTGCGTGCCGATGGCCAGATCGAGGCGCTGTATGCTCAGGTGCGCCTCAAGGGCGTGGCCAAGTTCGACAGCGAGGATGATGTAGAGCGTCGTCTGCAATTGTTGATCAACGCTTATGCGCACCGCACCGATGAGGCGCTGACACTGGGCAAGGCGCGCCGCGCGGCGGTCACTGACATTGCGCGAACCCTGCGTAATATCCGCAGCGACTACGACAGCCTGGAACACCAGCTGGCGCTGTTCAACCGCGAGATCAACAAGCGTCAGGTGTCCAACCTGCAGAGCTTCCGCATCGTACTCGCGCCGAACAAGGAAGCCCTCAAGCATATCGACCAGATCATCCACAGTGCTGGCCAGTACGAAGAAGGCGAAACCCTGTCGGTGTTCGACCTCAGCCAAAGTGCCGAGCAGGACAACAAGAACGAAGAGGCCAAGGAATACCTGGCCCGCCTGGTGGCCGCCAACCATAACCAGTTGGGCCTCAAGGACCTGTTCGAGCTGGCCTTCGAAATCACCAAGGTGCACGGCCAGCCGGTGATCCACACCGACATCGATGGCGCGGCGTCCAACGGCACCACCATGACCATCAAGGCGCTGACCAACATGTACTTGTTGCTGCACTTGATGGACCGTGACCAGGCCGGGCGTGTGCGCTTGCCGTACTACCTCGACGAAGCAGCGGATATCGATGAGAAGAACCAGGCGGCGTTGCTGGAAACCAGTTTGCAGCTGGGCTTCGTGCCGATCCTCGCCAGTGTGAAGCCGCAGGTGTCTGCCCAGGTGGCAATCGACCTGGAAGGCGGCAGCGGGCCGAACGGGATCTACATCGATGAGGCGGACTGGAAGTACATCCGTCGCCATGATGTGGTGAAGGCGACAGTGAATGTGCAGGCGGATGAACCGGAGCTGGATGAGGTCTGACGTTTTGCGCTGAAATGCAAAAAGGCCGCGATCCATTGGATCGCGGCCTTTTTTTGTAGCTTTATTTGCCGAGTGGGATTTTCGGTGCCCAGGTCAGCCATTCCTCTTCGAATTTGTCGAACAGCGGGAAGGTTTGCTGCGGCCGCGCGGCGTTGCCCATGCGCTCGCCGTCTGGCGTGGCAAAGGCGATACCGCCGGCCACCAGCGTCTCCAGGGATTCGGTGCGCACCGTCGCGCCCTTGAACAGACCGAAGTCGAGGCCAAAGCCGCTGGTGTTCCAGAAGCGGCTGCCACTGCGTACCAGCGGTGCGTACTTGGGCTCGATGAGGATGTGGATCAGCACCCGATCGGCGGTCTGGCCCAACTCGTAGCCGGTCACTTTGCCCACGGTGACTTCACGGTAGGTCACCGGTACACCTTCTTTCAACGAGCCACGGCGTGCGGCGCTGAGTGTCAGGCTCAGGCCAGCCTCCTGACGGACAGCTTCAGGGGGTTGGCCCAGTGCGACGAAGCTCTTCTGCGGACCGGCGTTTTTCGCAGCCGGCTGCACCTCGATGTATTGCCCGGTGACCAGGGTTTCCAGGTTGGAGGTTTTCATCAGGCCCAGCTCTGGCTTGACCACCCAGAACTGGCTGCCGACGCGCGCGATGCGGTCCGCTACTTGGGTAATACGTGCACTGAGCAACACCGATTGCATATCGGCACTGAGGTCCACGCTCTCGATCTTACCGACATCCAGGCCTTTGAAACGTACCGGTGTGCCTGGACGCATACCGTCAGCACGCTCGACCTTGATGGTCACCAGGGTGCCATGCTGATTGGCCGCCTCACGGTCGGCAAACAAACGGAAACGTGGAATGCGCTTTTTCAGCGGTACGTTCGGCTGCGGCGTTTCGAAGGCAATACCGCCGGCCATCAGGCTGGCCAGGGACTCACTCTTCACCTGGATACCACCGGTAAGGCCGCCGGTCAGGGTCACGCCGCTGGCATTCCAGAAACGTGTCGAACCGTTAACCAGGTTTTCGTATTCCTTCTCGATATGAACGCCGATCACCAGTTGCTTGTTCTTGCGCGAGAACTGGTAGCTCTGCACCGAGCCGACCTTGACCTGTTTGTAGAGGATCGGGCTGCCGACATCCAGGGAGCCGAGGTTGTCGGTGAACAGCACCATGTGCAGGCCAGGGGAACGCAGGTCCAGCGGCGGCGCCTTTGCGCGGGCGACGAATTCGCGCTGCGGGGCGCTGCCTTTGTCACCAGGACGAATGGCGATGTAATTACCTTTGACCAGGGCTTCCAGGCCGGTAATGCCGGCCAGCGAGATGGAAGGTTTGACCACCCAGAACTGGGTGTCCTGAACCAGGTAGTCTTCGGCCAAGGGGTCGAGGGTCAGCTCGGCGTTGGCGCTGGACAGGTCCGGGTCGATCTTCAAGGTTTTCAGGCTGCCCACCTGAATGCCTTTGTACATCACCGGTGTACGCCCGGCCTGCAGGCCTTCGAAGTCCGTGAGCTTGACCTTGGCCTTGATACCGGCAGCGGCTGCGTCGAAGTCTTCGTACAGGCGGAACGGCAGGCTCGGATCGGTCGGCGGGCTGTCCTTGCGATTCTCCGGCGTGGCGAAGGCAATGCCGCCGGCGACGATACTGGAGAGGGATTCGCTGCGCACCTTCACGCCGGAGAGATTGGCATCGATGCTGATGCCGCTGGCGTTCCAGAAACGGGTGTGTTTGCGCACAAGGTTGGCGTAGGTCGGCTCGATGTAGACCTTGATCTCGACGGTGCTCTGGTCCTCGGAGAGCAAGTAGCTTTTGACCTGGCCGACCTGTATCTGCTTATAGAACACCGGGCTGCCACGGTTGAGCGAGCCGAGGCGGTCGGCCTTGATGGTCAGGTGCAGGCCAGGCTTGGCGTCGGACAAAGGCGGCTCTTCGGAGAGCGCCTTGAATTTGCGTGTGGGCTCACCGTCACCGGGGCTGGCGGCGATGTAGTTACCCGAGACCAGGGTTTCCAGGCCGGTGATACCGGCAAGGCTGACACTGGGCTTGACCAGCCAGAAACGCGTGTTGGTCTTGAGGTATTGCTCGACATCCTTGTTCATCTCGATGGTGGCAATCACCCCGCGATTATTGCCCTCGTCGTCAAGGGCAAGGGTCTTTACCTTACCCACGGACATGCCTTTGTAGACCACTTCGGTTTTGTTGGCCTGGATGCCTTCGCCGCTTTCAAAGCGCACCTGGATCTCAATACCCTGCTGGGAATAGGCACGCCACCCCAGCCAACCGCCGATGATCAAGGCAATCAGGGGAAGAACCCAAATGGCTGACCAGTTGGAGGCCGGGCGGGTTTTAGCTTTAGGCAAATCACTCATGGTCGTCGTCCGACTCCGTGTTATCCCAAATCAGTCGGGGATCAAAAGTTACTGCGGCAAGCATCGTAAGGATCACCACACTGGCGAACGCTGCGGCGCCAAGGTTGGCCTCGACGCTGGCAAGCCGTCCGAAGTTTACGACCGCCACCAGGATGGCGATCACGAAGATATCCAGCATGGACCAGCGGCCAATGAATTCGATAAAGCGGTACATGATAATGCGTTGCTGCGCGGAAAGCGGTTGGTGACGCTGAACCGAGAACAGTAAAAGGCCAATGCCCACCAGCTTGAACGTCGGCACCAGGATGCTGGCGATGAACACCACAGCCGCAATCGGGAACATGCCGTGCTGCACCAGTTGGATGACTCCGGCCATGATGGTGCTGGGCTCGCCCTGGCCGAGGGAATTGACGGTCATGATCGGCAACAGATTGGCGGGGATATACAGAATGGCCGCCGTGATCAGCAAGGCCCAGGTACGGGTGAGGCTGTTGGGGCGACGGGCATGGATCAGCGCACCGCATCGCGTGCAGGTTTGCTCATCGGTGTCAGGCTCTTGTTTGTTCAGCTCGTGGCATTCAGTACAAATCAGAATGCCCGCATCAATCGCCCGCATGATCATCCTCTCCTGACAGTGCTTGCCAGATCTGGTGCGGCGACATCACCACCTCAAGCAGAACCTGAACCATTAATAGGCTGACAAAGCAGACCAGACCCAGGCCGATGGTGATTGAGGCCATGTCGGCGAGTTTCACGATCGCCACCAGTACGCCCATCAAGTAGACCTCCAACATTCCCCAATCTTTCATATGGTGGTAAATGCGGTACAGCAGCAGGCCGTAACTACGGCCGATCTTCCAACGAATACTGAGCAGCACCACCAGTTGGCAAAGCAGCTTGAGCAGCGGAATACCCATGCTGCATAGGAACACCACGGCGGCGACACCTTGCATCCCGGTATCGAATAGACCGACTACGCCACTCCACACAGTGTCCTCTGAGGACTGCCCGAGCAGATTGAGCTGCATGATGGGCAGAAAGTTCGCCGGGACGTACAGCAACAGCGCGGCGAGTACCAGGGCGAGGCTGCGCTCAACGACATTATGGCGGTGAGCGTAGAGTTCATAACCGCAACGCGGGCATTGGGCTTTTTCACCGAGGGCGAGCATGGGTTTGCGCATCAGCAAGTCGCACTCATGGCATGCCACCAAGTTGTCCAGTGGTAAATCCGACACCTCAAGGGCATCAACCGGATCCGGCATAGATAGGGCTCTGACTCTAAAAAAGGTTAGGTGCCTATTCTAGTGGTCTGGTTCAGAAATAACTGTGCAAATTTGTCGTGCATCTTTGCGCACTTTTCGAGCGCCCAAAACAAAACCCCATCTGCTTTCGCAAATGGGGTTTCGCAATTTAATCTTGACGATGACCTACTCTCACATGGGGAAACCCCACACTACCATCGGCGATGCATCGTTTCACTGCTGAGTTCGGGATGGGATCAGGTGGTTCCAATGCTCTATGGTCGTCAAGAAATTCGGGTACTGAGTCGTGGCCGGCTGGCCTCGCTTCAGCAAATTGGGTATGTGACAGCTGTCGGTGCTTTGTGAAATCTCGAACTTTCGGTTCATTGCGTCTTCACACACCGCAATCTGATGCTCTTTCGAGTAGTCAAATTGCTTGGGTGTTATATGGTCAAGCCTCACGGGCAATTAGTATTGGTTAGCTCAACGCCTCACAGCGCTTACACACCCAACCTATCAACGTCGTAGTCTTCGACGGCCCTTCAGGGGACTCAAGGTCCCAGTGAGATCTCATCTTGAGGCTAGTTTCCCGCTTAGATGCTTTCAGCGGTTATCTATTCCGAACATAGCTACCCGGCAATGCCACTGGCGTGACAACCGGAACACCAGAGGTTCGTCCACTCCGGTCCTCTCGTACTAGGAGCAGCCCCTCTCAAATCTCAAACGTCCACGGCAGATAGGGACCGAACTGTCTCACGACGTTCTAAACCCAGCTCGCGTACCACTTTAAATGGCGAACAGCCATACCCTTGGGACCGGCTTCAGCCCCAGGATGTGATGAGCCGACATCGAGGTGCCAAACACCGCCGTCGATATGAACTCTTGGGCGGTATCAGCCTGTTATCCCCGGAGTACCTTTTATCCGTTGAGCGATGGCCCTTCCATACAGAACCACCGGATCACTAAGACCTACTTTCGTACCTGCTCGACGTGTCTGTCTCGCAGTCAAGCGCGCTTTTGCCTTTATACTCTACGACCGATTTCCGACCGGTCTGAGCGCACCTTCGTACTCCTCCGTTACTCTTTAGGAGGAGACCGCCCCAGTCAAACTACCCACCATACACTGTCCTCGATCCGGATAACGGACCTGAGTTAGAACCTCAAAGTTGCCAGGGTGGTATTTCAAGGTTGGCTCCACGCAGACTGGCGTCCACGCTTCAAAGCCTCCCACCTATCCTACACAAGCAAATTCAAAGTCCAGTGCAAAGCTATAGTAAAGGTTCACGGGGTCTTTCCGTCTAGCCGCGGATACACTGCATCTTCACAGCGATTTCAATTTCACTGAGTCTCGGGTGGAGACAGCGCCGCCATCGTTACGCCATTCGTGCAGGTCGGAACTTACCCGACAAGGAATTTCGCTACCTTAGGACCGTTATAGTTACGGCCGCCGTTTACCGGGGCTTCGATCAAGAGCTTCGCGTTAGCTAACCCCATCAATTAACCTTCCGGCACCGGGCAGGCGTCACACCCTATACGTCCACTTTCGTGTTTGCAGAGTGCTGTGTTTTTAATAAACAGTCGCAGCGGCCTGGTATCTTCGACCGGCATGGGCTTACGGAGCAAGTCCTTCACCCTCACCGGCGCACCTTCTCCCGAAGTTACGGTGCCATTTTGCCTAGTTCCTTCACCCGAGTTCTCTCAAGCGCCTTGGTATTCTCTACCCAACCACCTGTGTCGGTTTGGGGTACGGTTCCTGGTTACCTGAAGCTTAGAAGCTTTTCTTGGAAGCATGGCATCAACCACTTCGTTAACTAAAAGTTAACTCGTCATCAGCTCTCGGCCTTAGAATCCCGGATTTACCTAAGATTCCAGCCTACCACCTTAAACTTGGACAACCAACGCCAAGCTGGCCTAGCCTTCTCCGTCCCTCCATCGCAATAACCAGAAGTACAGGAATATTAACCTGTTTTCCATCGACTACGCTTTTCAGCCTCGCCTTAGGGACCGACTAACCCTGCGTCGATTAACGTTGCGCAGGAAACCTTGGTCTTTCGGCGTGGGTGTTTTTCACACCCATTATCGTTACTCATGTCAGCATTCGCACTTCTGATACCTCCAGCAAGCTTCTCAACTCACCTTCACAGGCTTACAGAACGCTCCTCTACCGCATCACTTACGTGATACCCGTAGCTTCGGTGTATGGTTTGAGCCCCGTTACATCTTCCGCGCAGGCCGACTCGACTAGTGAGCTATTACGCTTTCTTTAAAGGGTGGCTGCTTCTAAGCCAACCTCCTAGCTGTCTAAGCCTTCCCACATCGTTTCCCACTTAACCATAACTTTGGGACCTTAGCTGACGGTCTGGGTTGTTTCCCTTTTCACGACGGACGTTAGCACCCGCCGTGTGTCTCCCATGCTCGGCACTTGTAGGTATTCGGAGTTTGCATCGGTTTGGTAAGTCGGGATGACCCCCTAGCCGAAACAGTGCTCTACCCCCTACAGTGATACATGAGGCGCTACCTAAATAGCTTTCGAGGAGAACCAGCTATCTCCGAGCTTGATTAGCCTTTCACTCCGATCCACAGGTCATCCGCTAACTTTTCAACGGTAGTCGGTTCGGTCCTCCAGTTAGTGTTACCCAACCTTCAACCTGCCCATGGATAGATCGCCCGGTTTCGGGTCTATTCCCAGCGACTAGACGCCCTATTAAGACTCGCTTTCGCTACGCCTCCCCTATTCGGTTAAGCTCGCCACTGAAAATAAGTCGCTGACCCATTATACAAAAGGTACGCAGTCACCCAACAAAGTGGGCTCCCACTGCTTGTACGCATACGGTTTCAGGATCTATTTCACTCCCCTCTCCGGGGTTCTTTTCGCCTTTCCCTCACGGTACTAGTTCACTATCGGTCAGTCAGTAGTATTTAGCCTTGGAGGATGGTCCCCCCATATTCAGACAAAGTTTCTCGTGCTCCGTCCTACTCGATTTCATGACTAAGAGATTTTCGCGTACAGGGCTATCACCCACTATGGCCGCACTTTCCAGAGCGTTCCGCTAATCTCAAAGCCACTTAAGGGCTAGTCCCCGTTCGCTCGCCACTACTAAGGGAATCTCGGTTGATTTCTTTTCCTCAGGGTACTTAGATGTTTCAGTTCCCCTGGTTCGCCTCTTGCACCTATGTATTCAGTACAAGATAACCATCTTATGATGGCTGGGTTCCCCCATTCAGACATCTCCGGATCAAAGTCTGTTTGCCGACTCCCCGAAGCTTTTCGCAGGCTACCACGTCTTTCATCGCCTCTGACTGCCAAGGCATCCACCGTATGCGCTTCTTCACTTGACCATATAACCCCAAGCAATCTGGTTATACTGTGAAGACGACATTCGCCGAAAATTCGATCATACTCAATTAAGAGCCACTCACAAATTTTACCTTAGCCTGATCCGTTACCAGTGAAAGTAACGTTCAGTCTATCTTTCTATCACATACCCAAATTTTTAAAGAACGATCTAATCAAAGACTAGAAATCAACATTCACCATCATACTGATGGAATGCTCATTTCTAAGCTTTCATAACGCAGAAGCAGTAGTGGTGGAGCCAAACGGGATCGAACCGTTGACCTCCTGCGTGCAAGGCAGGCGCTCTCCCAGCTGAGCTATGGCCCCGTATTTCTACAGGCGTTTCCCACACAAAATTGGTGGGTCTGGGCAGATTCGAACTGCCGACCTCACCCTTATCAGGGGTGCGCTCTAACCAACTGAGCTACAGACCCAATTTCGAGCTGCTAAGGCCGACCTCACCCTGCTCTTTACCACAAAGCATGGGGTGCGCTCTAACCAACTAAGCTACAACCCTTTAGGCTGCTTCTTATCGTCTTCTTCAATGAATCAAGCAATTCGTGTGGGAACTTATGGAGCAGCTGATGTCGTCGATTAAGGAGGTGATCCAGCCGCAGGTTCCCCTACGGCTACCTTGTTACGACTTCACCCCAGTCATGAATCACACCGTGGTAACCGTCCTCCCGAAGGTTAGACTAGCTACTTCTGGTGCAACCCACTCCCATGGTGTGACGGGCGGTGTGTACAAGGCCCGGGAACGTATTCACCGCGACATTCTGATTCGCGATTACTAGCGATTCCGACTTCACGCAGTCGAGTTGCAGACTGCGATCCGGACTACGATCGGTTTTCTGGGATTAGCTCCACCTCGCGGCTTGGCAACCCTCTGTACCGACCATTGTAGCACGTGTGTAGCCCAGGCCGTAAGGGCCATGATGACTTGACGTCATCCCCACCTTCCTCCGGTTTGTCACCGGCAGTCTCCTTAGAGTGCCCACCATAACGTGCTGGTAACTAAGGACAAGGGTTGCGCTCGTTACGGGACTTAACCCAACATCTCACGACACGAGCTGACGACAGCCATGCAGCACCTGTCTCAATGTTCCCGAAGGCACCCATCCATCTCTGGAAAGTTCATTGGATGTCAAGGCCTGGTAAGGTTCTTCGCGTTGCTTCGAATTAAACCACATGCTCCACCGCTTGTGCGGGCCCCCGTCAATTCATTTGAGTTTTAACCTTGCGGCCGTACTCCCCAGGCGGTCAACTTAATGCGTTAGCTGCGCCACTAAGAGCTCAAGGCTCCCAACGGCTAGTTGACATCGTTTACGGCGTGGACTACCAGGGTATCTAATCCTGTTTGCTCCCCACGCTTTCGCACCTCAGTGTCAGTATCAGTCCAGGTGGTCGCCTTCGCCACTGGTGTTCCTTCCTATATCTACGCATTTCACCGCTACACAGGAAATTCCACCACCCTCTACCATACTCTAGTCAGTCAGTTTTGAATGCAGTTCCCAGGTTGAGCCCGGGGATTTCACATCCAACTTAACAAACCACCTACGCGCGCTTTACGCCCAGTAATTCCGATTAACGCTTGCACCCTCTGTATTACCGCGGCTGCTGGCACAGAGTTAGCCGGTGCTTATTCTGTCGGTAACGTCAAAACCATCACGTATTAGGTAATGGCCCTTCCTCCCAACTTAAAGTGCTTTACAATCCGAAGACCTTCTTCACACACGCGGCATGGCTGGATCAGGCTTTCGCCCATTGTCCAATATTCCCCACTGCTGCCTCCCGTAGGAGTCTGGACCGTGTCTCAGTTCCAGTGTGACTGATCATCCTCTCAGACCAGTTACGGATCGTCGCCTTGGTGAGCCATTACCCCACCAACTAGCTAATCCGACCTAGGCTCATCTGATAGCGCAAGGCCCGAAGGTCCCCTGCTTTCTCCCGTAGGACGTATGCGGTATTAGCGTCCGTTTCCGAACGTTATCCCCCACTACCAGGCAGATTCCTAGGCATTACTCACCCGTCCGCCGCTCTCAAGAGAAGCAAGCTTCTCTCTACCGCTCGACTTGCATGTGTTAGGCCTGCCGCCAGCGTTCAATCTGAGCCATGATCAAACTCTTCAGTTCAAACATCTTTGGGTTTTTAAGAAACCCTAAACTTGGCTCAGCAATCGTTGGTTACATCTTTGATTTCTCGCGGAGTAACTTGTGATGCTGATAATCTTGTTGACTATCAGTCTGACTCCACAAGCACCCACACGAATTGCTTGATTCAGTTGTTAAAGAGCGGTTGGTTAAGAGCTTTCGTCTCAACCGAGGCGCGCATTCTACAGCAGCCTCATTTGCTGTCAAGTGATTATTTTCAGAAGCTTTCGAAGATTTCTTCAACAACTTCAACCACTTGCGCTTACGATCTCTCGTCAGCGGGAGGCGAATTCTACAGCGTTACACGCTGCTGTCAACACCTCTTTTTCTCCGCTTTCGACCAAGAAGATCGAATCGTTAATAGCGCCAAACAACACGACTCTACCAACGCCTTCTGGGCTTCGATGAACTGAAGCAATCCGCTGTCTTATTCTGCATAACTCGTTGTTTACCAAGGAGTTTTACGTTTCGACTGCGCCGGAAGTGGGGCGAATTATAGACGTCCAGGATCTGCCGTCAACCTTCTTTTTCATCTTTCTGTCATATAAGTCAAAAACGCCCAAAAACGCAAAAGCCGGCCCCAAGGAGCCGGCCTTCTGCTTACTGAGCCTTACAGACTAGGGAAAGCGAATTGCGACGCTTCATGGCTGGCCCGTTGCGGCCAACGCTGGGTGATCGCCTTGCGGCGGGTGTAGAAACGCACCCCATCCGGCCCATAGGCGTGCAAGTCGCCAAACAACGAACGCTTCCAGCCACCAAAGCTGTGATACGCCACCGGTACTGGCAATGGAACATTCACACCGACCATACCCACTTCAATTTCGTCACAGAACAGACGCGCCGCTTCCCCGTCACGGGTGAAGATGCACGTACCGTTGCCATACTCGTGATCGTTGATCAGTTGCATCGCCGCCTCCAGGCTGCTCACCCGGACCACGCACAATACCGGCCCGAAGATCTCTTCCTTATAGATGCGCATCTCCGGCGTCACACGGTCGAACAAACTGCCCCCCAGGAAGAAGCCGTCTTCATTCCCGGCAATACTCAGTCCACGACCATCAACCACCAACTCCGCACCAGACGCAACACCGTCTTGTATATAGCCGCTGACCTTATCCCGCGCCTGGCCCGTCACCAGTGGCCCCATATCCAGCCCACAGGTAGTGCCCGCACCGATCTTCAGCGCCTTGATCTGCGGCACCAGCTTGGCGATCAACGCATCCGCCACCTGATCACCGACGCACACCGCCACCGAGATCGCCATGCAGCGTTCGCCGCAGGAACCATAGGCCGCGCCCATCAAAGCACTGACCGCGTTATCCAGGTCAGCATCCGGCATCAGCACCGCATGGTTCTTCGCCCCACCCAACGCCTGTACGCGCTTACCACGCTTGGTCGCTTCGGAATAGATGTACTCGGCAATCGGCGTCGACCCCACAAAACTCAGGGCCCTGACTTCCGGCGCCTCGATCAACGCATCCACCGCGCCCTTGTCGCCGTGCACAACACTCAGCACACCTTTGGGAAGACCGGCCTCCTGCAGCAGTTGCGCGATCAACAGCGTCGAACTCGGATCACGCTCCGAAGGCTTGAGGATGAAACAGTTACCGCAAACAATCGCCAGCGGATACATCCACAGCGGCACCATCGCCGGGAAGTTGAATGGGGTAATACCCGCCACCACGCCCAACGGCTGGAAATCAGACCAGGCATCAATATTCGGCCCAACATTGCGGCTGTACTCGCCCTTGAGAATCTCCGGCGCCGAGCACGCATACTCCACGTTCTCGATCCCGCGCTTGAGTTCGCCGGCGGCGTCTTCCAGCGTCTTGCCGTGCTCTTCACTGATCAGCTGCGAGATGCGTGCTTCGTTCTGCTCCAGCAATTGCTTGAACCGGAACATGACCTGGGCGCGCTTGGCCGCCGGCGTGCTGCGCCAAGCCGGAAAGGCCGCCTTGGCCGAGTCGATAGCACGTTGAATGGTTTCGCGGCTGGCCAATGGCACCTGGTGAATCACCTGGCCGGTGGACGGGTTATACACATCGGCAGTACGGCCGGACTCACTGACCAACTCACCGTTGATCAAATGCTGGATAAGGCTCATACAGGGCTCCTGAAAAGTTGTTCTATATAGAAGGAGAAATCAGTCGATCTTGTTCAGCACTTCGCCGACCGCATCGAACAGACGATCCAGGTCCTGCGGTTTGCTGTTGAAGGTTGGCCCGAACTGCAGCGTGTCACCGCCAAAGCGCACATAGAAGCCCGCTTTCCACAGAGCCATGCCGGCCTCGAATGGACGCACGATGGCATCACCGTCACGCGGCGCAATCTGAATCGCACCGGCCAGGCCGTAGTTACGGATGTCGATCACGTTCTTGCTGCCCTTCAGGCCGTGCAGCGCATTCTCAAAGTGCGGGGCGACTTCGGCCACGCTCTGCACCAGGTTTTCCTTCTGCAGCAGGTCCAATGCGGCCAGCCCTGCCGCGCAGGCAACCGGATGCGCCGAGTAGGTGTAGCCGTGGGGGAATTCCACAGCGTACTCAGGCGTCGCCTGATTCATGAAAGTCTGATAGATCTCGCTGCTGGCAATCACCGCGCCCATGGGGATCGCGCCGTTGGTGACTTGCTTGGCGATGCACATCAGGTCCGGGGTCACGCCGAAGCTATCAGCGCCAAACATCGAACCGGTACGACCGAAGCCCGTGATCACTTCGTCGAATACCAACAGAATGTTGTGCTGGTCGCAGATCTCACGCAGGCGCTTGAGGTAACCCTGTGGCGGCACCAGCACGCCAGCGGAGCCGGCCATCGGCTCGACAAACACCGCGGCGATGTTCGACGCGTCGTGCAGTTCGATCAGTTTGAGCAACTCATCGGCCAAGGCGATACCGCCCTGCTCCGGCATGCCCCGGGAGAACGCATTGCTCGCCAGCAGGGTATGCGGAAGATGATCAACATCCATCATCGCCTGACCAAACATCTTGCGGTTGCCGTTGACGCCGCCCAGGCTGGTACCGGCGATGTTCACACCGTGATAACCACGGGCGCGACCGATCATCTTGGTCTTGGTGGCCTGGCCCTTCAGGCGCCAGTAGGCACGCACCATCTTCACCGCGGTATCGGCACACTCGGAACCGGAGTCGGTGAAGAACACGTGATTCAGGTTGCCTGGGGTCAAATCGGTAATTTTTTCCGCCAGCTGGAAGGACAGTGGATGGCCGTACTGGAAGCCTGGGGAGTAGTCCAGCGTGCCCAGTTGCTTGGCGACCGCCTCCTGGATTTCCTTGCGCGTATGCCCGGCGCCACAGGTCCACAGGCCCGACAACGAGTCGTAGACCTTGCGCCCCTTGTCATCGGTCAACCAGCTGCCTTCGGCGGCCACGATCAGGCGCGGGTCACGCTGAAAGTTACGGTTGGCGGTGTAAGGCATCCAGTGCGCGTCCAACTTCAGTTGGCTGGCCAGGGACGATGGGGCGTTTTCGGGCATGTTCATCAGCAAAGCCTCGCAGGGCAACAGGCAGCGTCGGGATTGAAAAAGCGTTGTTGCAGCTAAATTGCCACGGGGATAAAGTCGGTGAAATCCAACTCTTCTAACCTTCAGTCAGGTCTTCACTAAACTATGAGCAGCCGTCGACCCGATCCCCTGGCCCAAGTGAGCGACTTCGATATTCGCCTGCTGCGCATCTTTCGCAGCGTCGTGGAGTGCGGCGGCTTCTCGGCGGCGGAAACCGTGCTCGGCATCGGCCGCTCCGCCATCAGCCAGCAAATGAGCGATCTTGAGCAGCGGCTCGGATTAAGACTTTGCCAACGTGGCCGTGCCGGTTTCTCGCTGACCGAAGAAGGCCGGGAGGTCTACCAATCGGCCCTGCAACTATTAAGCGCCCTGGAAAGTTTCCGCACCGAGGTCAACGGCCTGCACCAGCACTTGCGCGGCGAGTTGATCATCGGCCTCACCGACAACCTGGTCACGCTGCCCCACATGCGCATCACCCACGCCCTGGCGCAGTTGAAGGAACGCGGGCCGGACGTACAGATCCAGATCCGCATGATCGCCCCCAATGAGGTCGAACAAGGCGTACTCGACGGCCGCCTGCATGTCGGTGTGGTGCCCCAGGCCAGCGCCCTGTCCGGCCTGGAGTACCAAGCGCTGTACAGCGAACGCTCACTGCTTTACTGCGCGGTTGGCCACCCCCTGTTTTATGCCGACGACAAGCAACTGGGCGACGAGCGCATCGACGCCCAGGACGCCATCGCCCCCACCTTCCGCCTGCCCGCCGAGATCCAGGCCCACTACCAGGCGCTCAACTGCACCGCCAGCGCCTCGGACCGCGAAGGCATGGCATTCCTGATTCTCACCGGTCGCTACATCGGTTACTTGCCCGACCACTACGCCAGCCTATGGGTGCAACAAGGCCGACTGCGCGCGCTGAAACCGGCTACGCGCTTTTACGATTTAAGCCTGGCATCGGTCACGCGCAAAGGCCGTCGCCCTCATTTGGTGCTGGAAAGCTTCCTGGAAAGCCTGGCGGCAACGCGCTAACGCGGGCCTTACGTAAAAAGCTGAGCACCTGGACAGCTTTTTGCAAGGACACGAGGACCTAGAACCATCCGCCTCGAGTTTGCTTGCCATGCCACCAGAATCCTCCAGCCCCAGCGACCTGATCTACGGCCTCAATGACCGCCCCAAACCCGCTCCTGCATTGCTGGCCGCACTGCAACATGTGCTGGCCGCCTTTGTCGGCATCATCACGCCACCGCTGATCATCGGCTCCACATTGGGCCTGACCGCACACTTGCCCTACCTGATCAGCATGGCGTTGATGGTGTCCGGCGTCGGCACATTCATTCAGGCCCGTAGGCCATTTGGGATCGGTGCCGGAATGATCTGCCTGCAAGGCACCAGCTTTGCGTTTCTCGGCGCGGTGCTGTCGGCCGGCTTTCTGGTCAAGCAACGCGGCGGCAGTCCGGAAGACATCATGGCGATGATCTTCGGCGTGTGCTTTTTCGGCGCTGCCGTGCAGATCATTCTCAGCCGCTTTATTGGTCAACTGCGCCGAGTGATCACACCGCTGGTGACCGGGATTGTCATTACCCTGATCGGCATCAGCCTGATCAAGGTCGGTATCACCGACCTGGGCGGTGGTTTCAACGCACCGGACTTCGGCGCACCGACCAACCTTGCGTTGGGCCTGTTCGTGGTGCTGACAATCATCTTGCTCAACCGCTCCAACACACCCTGGGTGCGGCTCTCGGCAATCATCATCGGCCTGGCCCTCGGCAGCCTCGCCGCCTGGTTCAGCGGCAAGCTGGTGCCCCAGGCCCTGGGCGACTTGCCTTTGGTCAGCCTGCCGATCCCGTTTCGATTCGGCTTCAACTTCGACTGGAGCGCCTTCCTGCCTATCGCGCTGATTTATCTGATCAGCAGCATCGAAACTGTCGGCGACCTCACCGCCAACTGCATGATCGCGCGCCAGCCCATCAGCGGCCCTTCCTATATAAGCCGGCTCAAAGGCGGCGTCCTCGGCGATGGCGTCAGTTGCATGATCGCCGCCACGTTCAGCGCTTTCCCCAACACCACTTTTGCCCAGAACAACGGCGTGATCCAACTGACCGGCGTGGCCAGCCGCTACGTCGGCCTGTACATCGGCGTGGTGCTGTTCTGCCTGGGTTTGTTCCCGCTGATCGGTGCCGTGCTGCAACAAATCCCCAAGCCCGTGTTGGGCGGCGCAACCCTGGTGATGTTCGGCAGTGTGGCCGCCGCCGGCGTACGCATCCTCGCCCAGGCACCACTGGACCGTCGCAGCATGCTGATCATCGCCACCTCGTTCGGCGTCGGCCTGGGCATCGCCGCTCAACCGAACCTGCTGCACCTGATGCCGACCCTGGTGCAGAACCTGTTCGACTCGGCCATCACCAGCGGTGGCCTGACCGCGATCGTGTTGTGCCTGTTACTGCCGGAATCCAAGGTGCCCGCTCCTGCCGCAAACCAGGCGCAGGAAAGCGACACCCTGGAACCGCTTTGACGGTTTTATTGCATCGGGACTTGTCTGGGGCTTGAGGGTGGGTTATCTGTGCACACGTCGTCTCTATCGATCAGCACGGAAACCTCCATGAGCCTCGAAGTTCCTGCCCACAGCAACCACGCCGGTAAGCCCGCCAGCCGCATTCGGCAAAAGAACGAACAAGCGATTCTCCAGGCTGCTGAAGATGAGTTCGCGCGCCATGGCTACAAGGGCACCAGCATGAACACCATCGCTGCCAGCGCCGGGCTGCCCAAGGCCAACTTGCACTACTACTTCACCAACAAGCTGGGCCTGTATATCGCAGTGCTCAGCAATATCCTCGAACTGTGGGACAGCACCTTCAACACGCTGACCGCCGAGGACGACCCGGCCGTGGCCCTCTCCCGCTACATCCGCACCAAGATGGAGTTTTCGCGGCGCCAGCCCCAGGCCTCGCGGATCTTCGCCATGGAAATCATCAGCGGCGGCGAATGCCTGACCGAATACTTCAGCCAGGATTACCGCGCCTGGTTCAGTGGGCGGGCGGCGGTGTTCCAGGCCTGGATCGACGCCGGCAAGATGGACCCCATCGACCCCGTGCACCTGATCTTCCTGTTGTGGGGCAGCACCCAGCATTACGCCGACTTCGCCACCCAGATCTGCCGCGTCACCGGTCGCACCAAGCTGACCAAGCAGGATATGGAAGACGCCGGCACCAACCTGATCCACATCATTCTCAAGGGCTGCGGCATCAAGCCGGCCCTCTAGACGAAGCCACTTATGTCTTTCACGCTCACCGGCCTTTGCGAGTTCCGCGAAGAAATTCGCAAAAGCCGCTTCATTACCCTGGCCGCACCGATCACCAGCCCGCAAGAAGCCCAGGCATTTTTCGAGCAGCACAGCGACCTTAACGCCACGCACAACTGCTGGGCCTGGAAGCTGGCCGATCAATACCGCAGCAGTGACGACGGCGAACCCGGCGGGACCGCAGGGCGGCCCATCCTGGCGGCCATCGAGGCCCAAGGTTTCGATCAGGTCGCGGTGCTGGTGATTCGCTGGTATGGCGGCATACAACTCGGTACCGGCGGCCTGGCCCGCGCTTATGGCGGCGGTGCGAACAAGTGCCTGCAAAATGCCGAGCGCATCGAACTGATCAGCCGCGTGCCGCTGAGTTGCGCCTGCGGATTCTCCGAGCTGAACCTGGTCAAATTGCGCGTCGCCGAGTTGGACGGGCTGGTGCTGGAAGAAACCTTCACCGCCAATGGCGTGGAGTTACAACTGGCCCTGGGCGAAGCCCACATCGACACCCTGCAAACCCAGCTCGCCGACCTGAGCCGTGGGCGCATCCTGCTGCAACGCTGAAACTGCTAATGTTGTTCGCTGAACACCCTGAACCGCGACTTTTAAAGGAAGCCTTCATGTCTACGCCAAAAACCGCACTGATCATCGGCGCCTCACGCGGCCTGGGCCTCGGCCTGGTCAAGCAATTGCTCCAGGACGGCTGGGACGTGACCGCCACCGTGCGTGACCCGAACAAGGCCGATGCCCTGAAAGCCGTGGGCCCGGTACAGATCGAGAAACTCGACATGGATGATCAGCAAGCCGTGATCGCCCTGAACCAACGCCTCAAGGACCGCACCTTCGACCTGTTGTTCGTCAACGCAGGCGTCAAGGGCCCTGCCAATCAAGAACCTGGCCATGCCACCCTGGCGGAAGTCGGCCAGCTGTTCTTCACCAACGCTGTGGCGCCGATCAACCTGGCCCAGCGCTTTGTCGGGCAGATCCGCAAGGACAGCGGCGTGCTGGCGTTCATGAGTTCAGTACTGGGCAGCGTGACCATCCCCGATGGCTCGGACCTGGCGCTGTACAAGGCCAGCAAGGCCGCACTCAACTCCATGACCAACAGCTTCATTACCCAACTGGGCGATCACAAACTTACCGTGCTGTCGCTGCACCCGGGCTGGGTGAAGACTGACATGGGCGGCGAAAACGCGCACATCGATGTCGACACCAGCGTGCGCGGCCTGGTAGACCAGGTGAACGCCTACACCGGCAAGGGCGGCCATCACTTCGTGGACTACAAGGGCGACACCATCGCCTGGTAAGCCGCACAGGGTCGTTATCGAGCGATTGCCGTCGATAACGATCCGCGCGTAGACTGCGCACCTCGCCCTCACCGGCGACCCTGGATCAGCAGACAGGGCATCACTGAGCTGGCAAACCTGAACCCATCATTCAGAGGAGCCGGCCAATGCCTGCGACCCGTATCTGGTTAAAAAACCCCCTCGCGATTTTCACCGCCAACGGCCTCGACGCCCGTGGCGGCCTGGTGCTGCAGGACGGCGTGATCGCCGAAGTGCTGGCACAGGGTCAGGAACCCGCACTGCCCTGCGCCCACGTATTCGATGCGCGTGAGCATGTGGTCCTGCCCGGGCTGATCAACACCCACCATCACTTCTATCAGACCCTGACCCGCGCCTGGGCGCCGGTAGTCAATCAGCCGTTGTTTCCCTGGTTGAAAACCCTGTACCCGGTCTGGGCGCGACTGACTCCGGAAAAACTCGCCCTGGCGTCGAAGGTGGCGCTCGTGGAGTTGCTGCTCTCGGGCTGCACCACGGCGGCAGACCATCACTATCTGTTCCCCGATGGCCTGGAAAACGCCATCGATGTACAAGTCGACAGCGTGCGCGAACTGGGCATGCGCGCCATGCTCACCCGCGGCTCCATGAGCCTGGGCGAAGCCGACGGCGGCCTGCCACCGCAACAGACCGTGCAACAGGGCCAGGTCATCCTTGACGACAGCCAGCGCCTGATCCGCGAATACCATCAACGCGGCGACGGCGCGTACATCCAGATTGCCCTGGCGCCCTGCTCACCGTTTTCCGTCACCCCGCAAATAATGCAAGCCAGCGCCGAACTGGCCAACAGCCTGGATGTGCGCCTGCACACCCACCTGGCCGAAACCCTCGACGAAGAAGATTTCTGCCTGCAGCGCTTCGGCCTGCGCACGGTGGATTACCTGGACAGCGTCGGCTGGCTCGGCCCGCGCACCTGGCTGGCCCATGGCATTCACTTCAACCCGGATGAAATTGCGCGCCTGGGCGCCGCCGGTACGGGCATCTGTCATTGCCCAAGCTCAAATATGCGCCTGGCCTCCGGCATCTGCCCGACCCTGGACCTGATCGCTGCCGGCGCCCCCATCGGCCTGGGTGTGGACGGTTCTGCCTCCAACGACGCGTCAAATATGATCCTCGAAACCCGCCAGGCCCTGTACATTCAGCGCCTGCGTTACGGCGCCGAAAAGATCACCCCCGAAGGCGTGCTGGGTTGGGCGACCAAGGGGTCGGCGCAGCTACTGGGGCGTACGGATATCGGTGAACTGGCCGTAGGCAAACAGGCCGACCTGGCACTGTTCAAACTGGATGAACTGCGTTTCTCCGGCAGCCACGATCCGATCTCCGCATTGCTGCTGTGCGGCGCGGATCGGGCGGACCGGGTGATGATCGGCGGCAAATGGCGGGTTATCAACGGACAGGTGGAAGGCCTGGACCTGAAAGGCTTGATCGCCGATCACAGCCAGGCGGCACGGCGGCTAATCGCCGGAACCTAAACCAGACACCGCTCGACATGTGGGAGGGCAATCGCCTTCCCACTTGAAGTGCACGGTGCTTACAAGCCCAACAGCGACAACATGATAAAGGTCGCAAACAACACAAAATGGGTCATCCCTTCGATGGCATTGGTTTCGCCATCGTTGAGGTTGATCGCACTGACGATCAGCGTGATAAACACCATCACCGTTTGCACCGGCGTCATCGCCATCTGGAACGGCTGGCCGGTGTAGAGTGCCATGGCCTCCATCACCGGCACCGTCAGGATCACCGTCGACAACGACGCGCCCAGGGCAATGTTCACCACCGACTGCATGCGGTTGGCCAATGCGGCGCGCAAGGCCGTCAGAATCTCCGGTGCCGCCGAAATAGCCGCCACCACAATCGCCGTGATCACCGGCGGTGCGCCCGTGCCTTCCAGGCCCAGGTCGAGGGTCTTGGACATCACCTCGGCCAGCGCGCCAATCACAATCACGCCAAACACCAGGGTACCGATGGAGAACGCCAGGTTCACCGGCGGCGACTCTTGTTCCTCCGGCAGTTTCTTGCGACGCTTTTCCGGGTAGCTGTAGCTGAAGAAATAACTGTGGGGCCCTACCTGCATGCGCAGGAACAAGGTGTAGAGCACCACCATCGCGCCGATGGTGAAGGCCGAGTAAATTTTCCAGTCGGCTTCGGGGATAAATTCCGGCACCACCATCGACACGCCCATGGCGGTCAGGATCATTACGCTGTAGGTCCGCGCCGAATCATCATTGTAGGACTGTTCGCCATGCTTGATGCCGCCCATCAACGCTGCCAGGCCGAGGATGCCGTTGATATCGAGCATCACCGCCGAATAGATGGTGTCCCGCACCAAGGTGGGTGATGGCTCGTTGCTCATCATGATCGCCAGGATCACCACCTCCACCAGCACTGCGGCGAGAGTCAGGATCATAGTGCCGTAGGGATCGCCGACCTTTTCCGCCAGTTGCTCGGCATGGTGGGCCACGCGCATCGACGCCACGACGATAAAACCGATCAACACCACGCCGGCCAACAGTGCCACCATTTGCCCGCTGTGCAGCATCCAGTGCTCCAACGGGTAGGCGGCGATGGCGGCAATCAGCGCCAGCAGCATGAATTTTTCTTGCTTGAGGGATGTGAGCATTCCGGGCCTTTTAGTACGGCAAATCAGTCATTGATGGGGTACAGACTGCGCCAAGCCGCTAACGTTTCGTTACACCTTAGTTCACACAGCCCTAGCGTGAATAAATCGAATACTCTCCTGCTGGTCAGGTTTTGCCGATTATTTCAGCCATGGCCTGTAGAATGCCGCCATTGCACCTGATGAGAATTTAGAAAATGTACGATTGGCTCAACGCCCTGCCCAAGGCTGAATTGCACCTGCACCTGGAAGGCTCGCTGGAGCCGGAGTTGCTGTTCGCCCTGGCCGAGCGCAACAAGATCGCGCTGCCGTGGAACGACGTCGAAACCCTGCGCAAGGCCTACGCCTTCAACAACCTGCAAGAGTTTCTCGACCTCTATTACAAGGGCGCCGACGTCCTGCGCACCTCCCAGGATTTCTACGACCTGACCTGGGCCTACCTGCTGCGCTGCAAAGCACAGAACGTGATCCACACCGAGCCCTTCTTCGACCCGCAAACCCACACCGACCGTGGCGTGCCGTTCGAAGTAGTGCTCAACGGCATCGCCGCTGCGCTCAAAGATGGCGAACAGCAACTGGGCATCACCAGCGGTTTGATCCTCAGTTTCCTGCGCCACCTGAGCGAAGCCGAAGCCGAGAAAACCCTCGACCAGGCGCTGCCGTTCCGCGATGCGTTTGTGGCCGTGGGCCTGGACAGTTCGGAAATGGGTCATCCGCCGAGCAAGTTCCAGCGAGTGTTCGACCGTGCCCGCCACGAAGGCTTCCTCACCGTCGCCCACGCCGGTGAGGAAGGCCCGCCCGAGTACATCTGGGAAGCGATCGACCTGCTGAAAATCCAGCGTATCGACCATGGCGTACGCGCCATCGAAGACGAGCGCCTGATGCAGCGCATCATCGATGAGCAGATCCCGTTGACCGTCTGCCCGCTGTCCAACACCAAACTTTGCGTGTTCGACGACATGGCCCAGCACAACATCCTCGACATGCTCGAGCGTGGCGTGAAGGTCACGGTGAACTCGGATGACCCGGCGTACTTCGGCGGTTATGTCACCGAAAACTTCCACGCGCTGTACACCTCGCTGGGCATGACCCAGGACCAGGCCAAACGCCTGGCGCAGAACAGCCTGGATGCGCGCCTGGTAAAACCCTGACTGCACGCAAAGTCATCATCGCCAGGTCCATGGAATCAAAAAGGCCAGGGCGATGATGGCAAACCCTCAAGGCTAAGGTTGTTCGGACATGGCCAATCGGGCGATTTCTGCCAGCCCGTTGTCGTTGAGCTGCACCGCCTGGGACTCATTGACCAGGCTGATCCAGTTCGATTGCAGGAACAACTGCAACAGCCCCGCACCCAGCGCGCCGCCCAGGTGCGGTTGCCGCTGGCTCCAATCGAAGCAGTCGCATACCAGTGGCGACGCCAGCGCCTGGGTATAAATACCCAGGCCCGCCAGGTGCTGTGCGCCCTTGATCGTCACCTCAATGCGTTGCTCATGACGCTCGATCCACCCCGCCGCCAACATCCGCTCATGCAGCTGCGCCGCCACTTCGCCGCCGAGGTGGCCCTGGCACATCCGCGCATGTCGCAACAATGGCGGCGCCACCAATACCGGCGGTGAAGCATGCGGCGCACTACGTGCGGCGCTGGCCAGGGTCGTACTGGCCAAGGCATCGATGGCGACGCTGACATCGGCAGCCGCCACGCGGAACAGTCGCTTGCCACGCCGGCCCTCGGTACGCAGCAAACCACTCCCCGTCAGCCGTGCCAGATGGGCATTGGCCGAGGCGGGTGACAGCCCGGCAAGCGTTGCCAATTCCTCCGAGGACTTGGCCGAGCCGTCCATCAGGGACCAGAGCATGGCGGTGCGTTTGGGTTCGGCGAGCAAGCTGGCGATCTGACTGATGCATGGTGCCTGTTCCATCGATTCACTCCCTGTCGAATTATTTTTCTGCTGCGGTGGGCGCCAAAGTATAGGTGCGTAAACCAGCGGTTCCGCGGCGTCTGACAGCATGAATAGGGACAGGAGCTGAGTGAAATTTCCTTGTGTGATGGAGGCTGTTACGGCGTACCCAATCGCTCCGGCAATTGAGCGGTCAATGTCGCACAGCGCGACACGAGCATTTCCCGCAACAGGTTGATGGGTTTGCTCAACTGGGCCCGATGGGCGCACAGCAAATTGAGCGGTGTGCGCTCGCCACGCAACTCAGGCAAGACCAGGCGCAAGCGCCCGGCCAGCACATCGGTGCTCACATCCAGCCAGGATTTGTAGGCAATGCCCACGCCCGCCACCGCCCAGCGGCGCACCACATCGGCATCGTCGCTGAAGCGATCACCACCGACCGTGAGGCTGACTTCGCGTTTGCCATCGTGAAAGCTCCAGTGGTCATGCACTCGGCTGCCAAGCATGTAAAGCAAGCAATTGTGCTGGGCCAATTGCTCCAGCTGTCGCGGCTCGCCATAACGCGCGAGATAGCTGGGGGCTGCGCACAACACGCGAACGTTGTGCGGCGCGACGGGCAGGGCGACCAGGCTGGAGTCTTCGGGCTCGCCATAGCGCAGGGCAATGTCCACCGGCTGGCGGAACAGGTCGGCAATCCGATCGCCCAGCAGCAGGCGCACGGTGAGTTGCGGGTACTCGTGCTGAAATTCGTCCAGCCAGGGCAGTAATTGGTTGCGGCCGAAATCCGAAGGGGCCGAGAGTTGCAACACCCCGCTGACATGGTCCTGGCCACTGGCCAACAATCGCCGTCCTTCGTCCAGGGCGCTCAACGCAGTCCGGGCATATTCCAGGAAGCCTTCACCTTCGGCGGTCAGGCGCAGGCTGCGGGTGGAGCGCGCCAGCAAACGCGTGCCCAGCTGCTGTTCGATACGCTTGAGCGCCGCGCTGGCCACGGCGGGCGACAGGTCCATCACCCGCGCCGCCGCCGACAAACTGCCCAGGTCCGCGGCGCGTACAAACAACTGCAAATCATCAAAACGCAGCATTTAACCACCCATTATCAAAATATTATTGAAACAGAGTGCTGTTTTAGCCGCTTTTATCTTGCAGGGAAATGGCCAATCATCTGCCCATCCCGTTATCACGTGTCTGGAGTTGAATATGCCCACAGCCTTTAACGTCATCGCCACGCTGATCGCCAAACCTGGCCAACAGGCCACCTTGGAGCCGCTGCTGCGCGACCTGCTGGAACCTACCCGTCTTGAAGCCGGCTGCGAGCAATACGACCTGCACCAGGACCTGCAACACCCTGAGACCTTCTACATGCTCGAACGCTGGAGCGATGACGCCGCACTGGCCGACCACGACCAGAGCGCGCATATCCAACATTTTCGCGCTAAAGCCGCTGATGTCATCGAACACTTCGAACTCAAGCGCCTGAAGTTTCTCGCCTGATCACCGCCTTTTTCCGGAGCCCCCATGAAAGCCATTGCCTACTACGCATCACTGCCGATCAACGATGAAAAATCCCTGCAAGACATCCAGCTGCCGGAGCCCGTCGCCGGCCCCCGCGACCTGCTGGTAGAAGTCAAAGCCATCTCGGTCAACCCGGTGGACACCAAGGTGCGCCAGAACGTCGCCCCTGAGAACGGCGCGACCAAAGTGCTGGGCTGGGACGTGGCCGGTGTGGTCAAGGCCGTCGGCAGTGAAGTGAGCCTGTTCAAAGTCGGCGACAAGGTGTTCTACGCCGGTTCCCTGGTCCGCCCGGGCGCTAACAGCGAACTGCATACCGTGGATGAACGCATCGTCGGCCATATGCCCAAGAGCCTGGGCTTTGCCGAAGCCGCCGCGCTGCCGCTGACCGCCATCACCGCCTGGGAGCTGCTGTTCGAACGCCTGCAAGTGCGTGAAGGTAAAGAGGCTGAAGGCCAGAGCCTGCTCATCGTCGGTGCCGCCGGTGGCGTGGGTTCGATCCTGACCCAACTGGCCAGCCAGCTCACCGCCTTGACGGTGATCGGCACCGCGTCGCGCCCGGAAACCCAGGAATGGACCAAGGCACTCGGCGCCGACCTGGTGATCGACCACAGCCAACCGCTGAGCGAAGCGCTGAAACAAGCCGGCCACCCGCAGGTGACCCACGTCGCCAGCCTGACCCAGACCGAGCATCACCTGGACCAACTGGTCGAAGCGCTGCAACCCCAAGGCAAGCTGGCGCTGATCGACGACCCCAAGGCGCTGGACGTGAGCAAACTCAAGCGCAAGAGCCTGTCGCTGCATTGGGAGTTCATGTACACGCGCTCGATGTTCGAGACTCCGGACATGATCGAGCAGCACAACCTGCTCAATCGCGTGGCCGAACTGATCGACGCCGGCATCTTGAAAACGACGGTGGGCGAGCACTTCGGTGTAATCAATGCGGCGAACCTGCGCCGTGCCCATGCACTGCTGGAAAGCGGCAAGGCCAAGGGCAAGATCGTGCTGGAAGGGTTCTGAAGATAACGTCTGTCAGTGTCGTCCGTTATTCGTGTGAGTGATGGACGACACCGCTAGTCAGAGAGTTGATCTTTGTCATATTTGTGAGCGTATTCGGGTTTATATTGGCCGCCTTTGCCACGATTCTTTTACGTGAGGAAGTCAGCAATGAAAATCCTGATAAAAGCGTTAGCAAAATCCCCCGGCAATAAATGGCAGGTTCGCCTCGACGGCGATGCGTTCACCTTCCGCAGCGAGGCCGAGGCCCGCGCCTTCGCCGATACCCTGCAAGCCCGTATCCAGGCTCCTCACCGTTTTCCACTCAGCCAGCAACGCTCCGCCGCTGGCTGACCTGCATTTCAGCCCTGCGCCTGCGTGGCCCTTGCCCGTTGCAGGCGCTGGGTCGACATCGCAATCGTCACCGCCAACACCCCGCACAAGCTGATGACCATCGCCATCGGCATCGCCGTGCCGTCGTGCAGCACGCCCACCAACGAAGCCGCCCCTGCCGCCACGCCAAACTGAATGCAACCGAGCAAGGCCGACGCGCTGCCGGCCCGGGCGCCCTGCCCGCTCATGGCGCAGGCCGAGGTGTTGGGCAGAATGCAGCCCAGGCTGGCGATACAGATGAACAGCGGTACCAGCAACGGCCATAACGCTTCGGTGCGCAAGGCCGCGATGCCCAACAGCGACAGCGCCGCCAGCAGATAGACCCACACCGTGCGCGACAGCAGAAACGCCGGGCCACGCTTGGCCAGCAGCCGCGCATTAACCTGTGCAACCAGGATGAACCCGGCGGCGTTGGAGCCGAACAGCCAGCCGTAATGCTCGGCGGGCACGCCGTAGAGTTTGATAAATACGAACGGGGAGCCGGCGATGTAGGCAAACATCCCGGCAATCGAAATGCCCCCGGTCAGGGCGTAACCGAGGTAGACCCGGTCTGACAACAGCGCGCCGTAGCGGCGCAGCGACCCGGACAAGGGTTGACGCGGCTGATGGGCCGGAAAGGTTTCCGGCAAACCGACCGCCACGGCAATCGCCGCCATCACGCTGAAGATCGACAGCGCGAGGAAAATCGACTGCCAGCCCCATAACCCGACCATCACCCCGCCTGCCAACGGCGCAAGGATCGGCGCCAGGCCGGTCACCAGCATCAGTTGCGAATACACCTTCGCCGAGCCCACCGCATCACATTTGTCACTGACCACGGCGCGGGAAATCACCATGCCCGCGCAACCGCCGAGGGCCTGCACGAAACGTGCGCCAATCAGCCATTCCAGGGACGGCGCATACGCGCAGGCAAAGGACGCCAGGGTAAACAGGGTCACGCCGCTGAGCAGCGGGCCGCGTCGACCAAAGCGGTCTGCCAGTGGGCCGTAGATCAGTTGGCCGATGGCCAGGCCGGCGAAATACACCGCCAGGGTCAGCTGGATATGTTTTTCGTCGGTCCCGAAGGCCGTCGCCATGGCAGGAAAGCCTGGCAGGTAGAAATCGATCGCCAGCGGCGCGAAGGCGCTCAAGGCGCCCAGGATCAGGATTATGCGAAGGTTCATCAGGCACCCAAGTGTGTCGGCAGCCCGACAGTTTAGCCGCGCTTGGGTGCATTGAATACGATAGCTCGCTAACTATTTGAATGGGTCAGGCGAGCTTGGCGCTGTAGCCCTCTTCGCTGATCAGGCTGATCACTTCCTCGGCAGACAGGCGGCTTTCGACGCCCACCTCTTTCGCCGCCAGGTCGACCTTCACGCTGGCCGCCGGATCCTGGCTCTGCACCGCCTGGGTCACGGCCCGAACGCAATGGCCACAGGTCATTCCTTCAACGCTGAATATTTGCATGACATGACTCCTTTGATGAGGTTGAACCCAGTCTTGACCTTGCCACGATGGCAAGGTCAAGTTCTGAAACTTTCGGCCGGGCTGGTATTACACCGCGGCGTCGGCCAAGCTTCACCCATCTTCGATTCAAACCACGGAGCATTCGCCATGCGCTGGTCGTTTTTTGGCCTTGTCGGCCTGATGAGCTTGTCCGCCGCTGCGCCCCAGGCCCTCGCCGCAGAAGACTATGCGGTGCTGATCATTTCCCGCGAACGCCTGGAAGTACCGACCAATTGCGAGATCGGCCTGTACATCCAGGACCAGTTGGCCGGGCGCCTGTTCCAGGAACAGTCCACCTCGTTCAACCTGCCCGCCGGCAATGTGTCGCTGCGCCTGAAACTGCTGCCGGGCCAATCACCAGGTTGCTTGCCGGGCCTGCTCGCGCCGCCGGCGCAGAACATCACGCTCAAGGCCGGTGACGTACGCAAGTTGCGCATTGCCCAGGGCCCGGAAGGCATGTACCTCAAACCCGCCGCACTGGAATACTGAAGACGCTTGACCTTCCCCACAGGTCAAGGTTGATCCTGGGGGCAACTTCTCTGGAGGACTGCCCCATGAATGGATCCACCACCTTTGACCTGCCCATCGGCGGCATGACCTGCGCCAGTTGCGCCGGGCGTGTCGAGCGCGCGCTGGGCAAAGTGCCGGGGGTGCAAAGCGTCAGCGTCAACCTGGCCAACGAGCGCGCCCACGTCGAAGTGCAGGGCCAGATCGACCCGGCCGTGCTGATCGCCGCCGTCGACAAAGCCGGCTACACCGCCAGCCTGCCGCAAAGCGAAACCAGGACAGAGGCCGATCAGGCCCAACGCCTGCACCGCGAGCGCTGGTCGCTGCTGCTGGCGATTGTGCTGGCATTGCCCCTGGTGCTGCCGATGCTGGTGCAGCCCTTCGGCCTGCACTGGATGCTGCCGGCCTGGGTGCAGTTCCTCCTGGCGACCCCGGTGCAATTCATCTTCGGTGCACGCTTCTATATCGCAGCCTGGAAGGCCGTACGGGCCGGCGCCGGCAATATGGACCTGCTGGTGGCCATCGGCACCAGCGCCGGTTACGGCCTGAGCCTCTATGAATGGCTGACCGCGCCCGCGGGCACCATGCCCCATCTGTACTTCGAAGCGTCGGCCGTGGTGATCGCCCTGGTGCTGCTCGGTAAATACCTGGAGAGCCGCGCCAAACGCCAGACCGCCAGCGCCATCCGCGCCCTGGAAGCCCTGCGCCCTGAACGCGCGATACGTGTACAGGCTGGCCGCGAGGAGGATGTGGCCATCAGTGCGCTCAAGCTTAATGACCTGATGCTGGTCAAACCCGGCGAGCGCTTCCCGGTGGACGGTGAAGTGGTAGAAGGCCAGAGCCATGCCGATGAGGCATTGATCAGCGGCGAAAGCCTGCCGGTGCCGAAGCAACCTGGCGACGCCGTCACCGGCGGTGCCATCAATGGTGAAGGTCGCCTGCTGGTGCGCACCACCGCGCTCGGTGCCGAAAGCGTACTGGCGCGCATCATCCGCCTGGTGGAAGACGCCCAGGCCGCCAAGGCACCGATCCAGAAGCTGGTGGATAAGGTCAGCCAGGTATTCGTGCCGACCGTGCTGGTCCTGGCGCTGATCACGCTGGTGGGCTGGTGGCTGTACGGTGCGCCGCTGGAGACCGCGATCATCAATGCAGTGGCGGTGCTGGTGATCGCCTGCCCGTGCGCCCTCGGGCTGGCCACACCGACCGCCATCATGGCCGGCACCGGCGTCGCCGCGCGCTACGGCATCCTGATCAAGGACGCCGAAGCGCTGGAGCGCGCCCATGAAGTGAGCACCGTGGTGTTCGACAAAACCGGCACTCTAACTTCCGGCACCCCGAAAATTGCCCATTTGGCGGCGGTGGATGGCGATGCAGCCACATTGCTGCAACAGGCCGGTGCGCTGCAACGCGGCAGCGAACACCCGTTGGCCAAGGCCGTGCTGGATGCGTGCAGCGAGCAAGGCCTGACGGTGGCGGACGTAAGCACCAGCCAATCCCTGACCGGACGTGGCATTGCCGGCACCCTCGGCGGGCGCCAACTGGCCCTGGGAAATCGGCGCCTGCTGGAAGAAAGCGGCCTGGCCGCGGGTGGGCTGGCCGACTCTGCCACGGCCTGGGAGGCCGAGGGCCGTACCTTGTCCTGGCTGATCGAGCAAGGCGCGCAACCCCGTGTGCTCGGGCTGTTTGCCTTTGGTGACACGCTCAAGCCTGGCGCGCTGGAAGCGGTGGCACAACTCAAGGCCCGACACATCGGCAGCCACTTGCTCACCGGCGATAATCGCGGCAGCGCCCGCGTCGTCGCCGAAGCGCTGGGCATCGATGACGTACACGCCGAAGTCCTGCCCGCCGATAAAGCCGCCACCGTCGCCGAACTGAAAAAAACCGGCGTGGTGGCCATGGTCGGCGACGGCATCAACGACGCCCCGGCCCTGGCTGCCGCCGACATCGGTATCGCCATGGGCGGTGGCACGGACGTGGCCATGCATGCCGCCGGTATCACCCTGATGCGCGGCGACCCACGCCTGGTCCCGGCCGCCCTGGAGATCAGCCGCAAGACCTACGCCAAAATCCGCCAGAACCTGTTCTGGGCCTTTGTGTATAACTTGATCGGCATTCCCCTGGCCGCATTCGGCCTGCTCAATCCGGTGCTTGCGGGTGCGGCCATGGCCTTGTCCAGCGTCAGTGTCGTGAGCAATGCCTTGCTGTTGAAAACTTGGAAACCCAAGGAATTGGAGGATCAACGCCCATGAACATCGGCCAAGCCGCCCGGCAAAGCGGGCTGAGCGCGAAGATGATTCGCTACTACGAATCCATCGGCCTGCTCAAGGCGGCCCATCGCACCGACAGCGGCTACCGCATCTACGGCACCGACGACCTGCACACCCTGGCGTTTATCAAACGCTCGCGGGACCTGGGGTTTTCATTGGAAGAGGTGGGCAAACTGCTGACCCTGTGGCAGGACCGGCAACGGGCCAGCGCCGATGTGAAAGCCCTGGCGCGCCAACATATCGATGAGCTGAACCAGAAGATCCTGGAGTTGGGGCAACTGCGCGATACGTTGCAGGACCTGGTGGAACACTGCCACGGGGATGACCGGCCGGATTGTCCGATTCTCAAGGAGTTGGCGTCGGGAAGCTGCTGCGCGTGAGGCTCTAACTGACTAACTACAAAACCAATGTGGGAGGGGGCTTGCCCCCTCCCACATTTTGATCCTCATCCAGCCACGGATCACTGCATCCAGGGCGGCGGCGGCGGTTCTTCCGACGCTTTGCTCGGTGGCGCATCATCCGCCGCCCGAATGGCCTGGCGCCGTTCTTCATCCAGCCGCGCCGCTTCGATCTCGCGGATCACACCGCCCACGTCCGCCAGCTCTTCCGGCTCGTCGAACTCGCCGGTCAATACGCTGGCCGGGTGCAAGGTGCCGGCTTCATAGAGCGCCCACATTTCCTTGGCGTACTTGGTCTTCTTCAACTCCGGGGCAAAACGCCCGAAGTAGGAAGCCATGTTGCCCACATCCCGCTCCAGCATGTTGAACGCGTGGTTGTTGCCCGCCGCATCCACTGCCTGGGGCAGGTCGATAATGACCGGGCCGGTCGGCGTGAGCAGTACGTTGAACTCGGACAGGTCACCGTGCACCAGGCCGGTACACAGCATCAGCACGATCTGGGAAATCAGGAAGGCGTGGTATTCACGCGCCTGGTCCGGCTCCAAGGTCACGTCATTCAGGCGTGGCGCGGCATCGCCGTACTCGTCGGCCACCAGTTCCATCAACAGCACGCCTTCGAGGAAGTCGTATGGCTTGGGCACGCGAACGCCCGCACCGGCCAGGCGGAACAACGCCGCTACTTCGGCGTTCTGCCAGGCATCTTCGGTTTCTTTCTTGCCGAATTTCGAGCCCTTGGCCATGGCCCGGGCCTGCCGGCTGTTACGGACCTTACGGCCTTCCTGGTATTCGGACGCTTGACGAAAACTTCGTTTGTTCGCCTCCTTGTAAACCTTGGCGCAACGCAATTCATTGCCGCAGCGCACCACATAAACAGCTGCTTCTTTACCACTCATGAGTGGGCGCAGCACTTCGTCGACCAGACCGTCTTCGATCAGGGGTTCAATGCGTTTAGGAGTCTTCATCAGCTTTTATTGTGGGTCCTTTATTACCAAATACGCGTATGGCACTCGTTATACGGCAATCGGCTCGCCGGTGGGAGGGGCTACCGACCTCTGACCACTCAAGAATGCATCCAATATGCCAATTTCGGCGAATTCACCGTTCGATGATCGCCGTCACGCCCTGGCCGCCGGCGGCGCAGATCGAAATCAGCCCGCGCCCCTTGCCCGCCGCGTCGAGCAACTTGGCTAGGTTGGCGACAATGCGCCCACCGGTGGCGGCAAACGGATGCCCGGCCGCCAGGGAACTGCCCTTGACGTTCAGGCGGCTGCGATCGATGGCCCCTAACGGTGCGTCCAGCCCGAGGCGCGTCTTGCAGTAATCCGCATCCTCCCAGGCCTTGAGCGTGCACAACACCTGGGCCGCGAAGGCTTCGTGGATCTCGTAGTAATCAAAGTCCTGCAGCGTCAGGCCGTTGCGCGCCAGCAAGCGGGGCACCGCATACACCGGCGCCATCAGCAGGCCTTCGGCACCGTTGACGAAATCCACCGCCGCCGCTTCGCCATCGCGCAGGTACGCCAGGATCGGCAAACCACGCGCCTGGGCCCACGCCTCGCTGCCCAACAGCACCAGGGATGCACCGTCGGTGAGCGGTGTGGAATTGCCGGCCGTGAGCGTGCCTTTTTCGCTGCGTTCGAACGCGGGCTTGAGCGCGGCGAGTTTCTCCAGGCTCAGGTCGGGACGCAGGTTGTTGTCGCGGGTCAGGCCCAGAAACGGCGTGAGCAGATCGTTATGCCAGCCTTCGGCATAGGCAGCGGCCATTTTCTGGTGACTCTCGAGGGCGAGTTGGTCCTGCTCGGCACGGGGAATCTGCCAGGTCTGTGCCATCAATTCGCAATGCTGGCCCATGGACAAACCGGTGCGCGGCTCGCCGTTACGCGGCAGCTCAGGCCTGAGGTGCTGGGGACGAAGTTGTAACAGGACTTTTAATTTATCCGCCATGGACTTGCTGCGATTGGCTTGCAGCAGGATCTTGCGCAGCCCTTCATTCACGCCGATAGGCGCGTCGGAGGTGGTATCCACCCCCCCGGCAATCCCGCATTCGATCTGGCCCAGGGCGATCTTGTTGGCCACCAGCAACGCCGCCTCGAGCCCCGTGCCGCACGCCTGCTGAATGTCATAGGCCGGGGTTTGCGGCGACAGGCGTGAACCCAGCACGCATTCACGGGTGAGGTTGAAGTCGCGGGAATGCTTGAGCACCGCGCCGGCGGCCACCTCACCCATGCGCAGGCCGTGCAGGTTGTAGCGTTCGATCAGGCCCTCCAGGGCCGCGGTCAGCATCGCCTGGTTGCTCGCCGTGGCGTAAGGGCCATTGGAGCGGGCGAAAGGAATGCGGTTACCGCCAATGATCGCTACACGGCGCAATTGAGTCATGGAAAGCTCCCTGTCGGTTGTGGTCTGGATAACTGAGCCTAGTCGAACGACTGCTACCCTGGGATGGTCAACCCTTTGAACCCCAGCCTTCGGAGAGCGTTCCATGTCTGACCGTTATATCGACTTCGCCAACTCAAGCCTCGGCCATCGCCTGGTCGCCGCCCTTGGCCTGCCGTCACCGGTACGCCTGGAACGCTGGCAAGCCGGGCGCCTGCGCCCGGTGGAAGGTGCGCTGTTACTGGGTGGTGGCGCGCTGGCAACGAACGTGAAAGCATTTGCCAACCGGCTCACCGACGCCATTTACACGTACGGCGCCGACACTTCGACCTGGATTCCCGGCCACGGCCCCAAGCTCAAGGCCGTGGTGTTCGATGCCAGCGACCTGCAACACACCGACCAGCTCAAGCAACTGCGTGAGTTTTTCCAACCGTTGCTGAAAAACCTGGATCACAGTGCACACCTGGTGATCCTCGGCCGCGCGCCGGAAAGCCTCAGCGACCCGTTCGCCGCCAGCGCCCAGCGCGCCCTCGAAGGTTTCAGCCGTTCTCTGGCCAAGGAACTGCGCAACGGCGGCGTGCTGCAATTGCTCTACGTCGGCGACGGTGCCGAAGACCAACTGGAAGGCGCGCTGCGCTTCTTCCTCTCACCGAAAAGCGCCTATATCTCCGGCCAGGTGATTCGCCTGAAGGCCTGTGCCACGCCCGTCGAAGACTGGACTCGCCCCCTCGCCGGGCGCAAGGCATTGGTCACCGGCGCAGCCCGTGGCATTGGCGCGTCCATCGCCGAAACCCTGGCCCGCGACGGCGCCGAAGTCATCCTGCTCGACGTGCCCCAGGCCAAGGCCGACCTCGAGGCCCTGGCCGCACGCCTGGGTGCGCGCACCGTGGTGCTGGATATCTGCGCCGAAGACGCCGCCGGCCAGTTGATCGAACACCTGCCCGACGGCCTCGACATCCTGGTGCACAACGCCGGGATCACCCGTGACAAGACCCTGGCCAACATGACCCCGGAATACTGGGACGCGGTGCTGGCGGTCAACCTCAATGCCCCGCAAGTGCTGACCAAGGCACTGCTGGACAGCGGTACCCTGCGCGACAATGCCCGTGTGGTGGTGCTGGCCTCCATCAGCGGCATCGCCGGCAACCGTGGGCAGACCAACTATGCCGCGAGCAAGGCCGGCTTGATCGGCCTGGTACAGGCATGGGCGCCGTTATTGGAAGAACGCGGGATCAGTATCAACGCCGTAGCCCCAGGCTTTATCGAAACCCAGATGACCGCGCATATTCCATTTGCACTGCGTGAAGCCGGGCGGCGCATGAGTTCCCTGGGCCAGGGCGGTTTGCCGCAGGACGTCGCCGAAGCCGTGGCCTGGCTGAGCCAGCCGGGTTCCGGTGCGGTCAGCGGGCAAGCGCTGCGGGTGTGTGGACAAAGTCTATTGGGAGCGTAAGCATGGATTGGCAAACCTTAGGCAGTACGCCGTTTCTGCCACCGTTGTATTGGCGGGCAGCGCTCAAGCGCAAGATCACCGGCAACACGCTGCCCGAACAAGGCCTGCGCTGTCGGGTAAGCGTCGACCCCAAGCAGGTGGCGGCGTACCGCCAGGTCTGCGGGTTTACCGAGAGCCCCATGCTGCCGGCGACCTATCCGCACATCCTGGCATTCGGTCTTCAGATGCAGTTGCTCACCGATAAGAAGTTTCCCTTCCCTCTGCTGGGATTGATTCACCTGAGTAACCGTATCCGCATCCATCGCCCACTGGGCGGAGTCAGCGAATTGTCCATCGGCGTGCACACGCAGAACCTCAGGCCCCACCCCAAGGGCGCAACCTTTGAAGTAGTCACCACGGTCGAAGATTCCCTCGGCCTGCTCTGGGAAGCCGAGAGCCGCATGCTGTGCCGGGGTGTAAAACTGCAAGGCGAAACGACGGACAATGCGCCACAGAGTCCCACCCAGGTCAACGACCTGACCCGCTGGAAAGCCCCCGCCGACATCGGTCGCCGCTACGCACGGGTGTCAGGAGACTACAACCCGATCCACCTCAGTGCGCTGACCGCCAAACTGTTCGGTTTCCCCCAGGCCATCGCCCACGGGCTATGGAACAAGGCGCACACCCTCGCCGCCTTGGGCGAGCACCTGCCTGCCGCCAATATAGAAATAGACGTGGAGTTCAGGAAGCCCGTGCGCCTGCCCAGTGACGTCAGGCTACTGGCCAGCGCCGCCGGTTCCAGCGGCGAATTCTTATTGAAAGGCGCGGGTGACATCGAGCATATGCTGGGCAAATGGCAGCCCATTGCATAAAAGCGACTGATAAATTGTATATATACACCCTAAGTGATAGCGGGCCTTTTCAGGCTCGCTTTTTATATGCAGGTTTTTGATTTTAAACATATATACAGCCAGAAACATCATGCCCTATACCTTTGGCATTAGTCGCTTAAACGGTACAACCCAGCCGTATATAAATCATTAATACCAAGTTGAGCATTGAGAGAAAGAGCGCCCGGGCCTGTTATAGCCACACGGACAAACGCATCGCTATCCGCAGAAATAGCCAGCGTTTGAGACAACTCAGGTTGTACAGGTGCAAGGAACTCAATCATGAAGACTCAAGTCATGTTCTGGAAAGCAAGTACCACGCTGGCACTGGCAATCGCACTCACACTCGGCGGTTGCAGCAGCGGTGGCGGCGGACATCACAGTGGGGGCTCTGCTTCCTCGGATACTGCCGCTGGCGGTGGCGGCAGCGGTGGTGGCGGTACAGACGGTGGCGGTACCGGCACAACCAGCACCCTGGTAACGGCCAGCGTGGCCGACACCCTCGGCGATACCGTGACCGACCTCGGCGGCACCGTCAGCAGCCTGGGCACAACCCTCGGCAGCCTGCCTATCGTGGGTGCAACTACGCGCAGCCTGGTGCGTGCCACCGGCAACGCCGTCAGCAGCATCGGCGACGGCCTGTCGGATGGCCTCGGTTCACTGGGTACCGACAGCAATGCACTGGGCAACACCGTCGCGGGCGTGGCCGACGGCGTCTCCGACCTCGGTGCAGGCGTGACCGCCACCGGCCAGAACGTCGCCACCTTGCTGGGGCACGTGCCGGTGGTCAGCGGCGCGGCACCGGTGGCAGGCAACGTCGTCGGCAAGCTCGGCAATGCCGTGACCATGCTCGGCGACACCCTCAGCACCGCCAGCACCACCGGCCCGCTGGGTTCGGCCACCCATACGCTTGGCGCAAACGTATTGGTCCCGGTGGTGTCGCTGGTGGAAAGCACCACCGGTAAAGTCGGCAGCACGACCGGCCTGGACAGTCCCGTGGGCGGCCTGCTGCAAAAGCTCGGCGATACCGTCGATAGCCTGGGCAATCAAGTCGCCGACACCGGTGGCAGCGGCAACCCGGCGACCGGCGCCGTGGGCGGCGTGCTCAATGGCGTGGGTACCGTGGTCGGCAAGGCCAGCGGCTATGTCGACGCCACGGGTAACAGTGGCGGCAGCAACCGCAGACCGGGCCTGGCGGAACTCATCGGCGGCGTGATAGCGGGTGCCGGCAGCGGCCTCAATGCCGGCAGTAGCAGCGGCCTGGTCAGCGCCACCGGCGTCACCGGCGTGAAGGCGGGCACTACCGTGGCATCCCTGGGCACCCTTCTGGGCGGCAGTGGCGTCCCCAACACCGCCGCAGGTGCCCCCATTGCCACGTTGACCAGCCAGGTCGGCGGCGCGTTGAACCCCGTCACCAGTGGCGTCACCCGCCTCACTCAAAACGTCGGCAATGCCACCGGCCTGGGCACTCCAATCAACGGCCTGGCCACCAACGCCGGCGGCGCCGTCAGCAGGCTGGGCAGCCAAATCACCGGCACCAACGCCAACCCGGTCATCAACGCCTTGGGGGGTACCGTCAACGCAGTGGGTGGCACCGTGGCCTCGGTCGGAGGATTGGTCAGCGGCGGCCCCAACACCGGTGGTGGTTTGCTCGGCGGCGGCCTGGCGGTGACGAGCTCCGCGGGTGCCAGCACCAGCACGAATGGCGGTGCCCTGGGCGGGCTGCTGGGTGGCCTGACCGGCAGAAAATGATTGCACCTGGCCGATTAGACGGCCTCACCTACAGCGCCTACGCTTGGTTGAGACGAGAGACCAGCTAAGTCTCTCGTCTTTTTTTCATGGGTCAATGATCGCCCCCTGAAAACACCCAGACCGCGCTCCTCGAGCCCGACGGGAACCTGCAAAACGCTGCAGCAGTTTTGACCATGGAGTGTCCTATGCGCGCTTTGACACCATTGTTACTGCTCACCCTCAGTGCTTCCGTCCACGCCGGCCCCCTGCCCAGTTTCCTGAATAGCAACGACACCGTCCGCAACCTGCCCGTGCCTAACCTGCCCGCCGACGCCTATCGACCGGCGCCCCCGCAGACCCGACTGCCCGCCCCTGATGCCAGCGCGGAGCAGCCGTTGCTGATGGACACCAAGGTGACCATTCGAAAGCTGCAGATCGACGGCGGCACGGTCTACCCGCTCAAGGACGTCGCCCAGGCATTCGAACCGCTGATCGGCCATGAGACCAACCTGGCGCAATTGATCGAAGCCACCCGCAGCATCACCCGCCGCTACCAGGAAGATGGCTACCTGCTGTCCTACGCGTTCCTGCCGGAACAGCGCTTCGACGGCGGTCTGGTGCATGTGGTGCTAGTCGAAGGCTATATCCGCGATTACCAGCTGCAAGGCGACATCGGCCCGGTTTCGTCCTACGTCGACAAACTCGCCGAAAAACTCAAGGCCGAACGTCCACTCACCCGTAAGACGTTCGAGCGTTACACGACACTGATGAGCGCCATCCCGGGCGTAACCTTGCAGGCCCAGGTACCGCCGCCCGCCACCACCGACGGCGGCACGCCGATGCACATCACCGCCAGCCGCAAACCCTTCACCACCAGCATGAGCCTCAACGAGGCCAGCCGAGGCGGCACGCAGGCGCTCCTCACCGGCACCGGCAACTCATGGACCTCCATGGGCGAACAACTGAGCCTCAGCGGCCTGTTCCCGCCCGGCGACGACAAAGAACATTACTACCGCGCAGCCTACAGCCAATTCATCAATGCCGAGGGCACCCAGCTCACGCTGGCGGGTGAACGCTACCGCGCCGACCCACGCACCAGCCTGCAACTGGGCGAAGGCCTGGAGCTCAAGCCACACCAGGAAATCGACCGCTACGCCATCGGCTTCAGCCACCCGCTGATCGCGTCGCCCAACGAGTCATTGAACCTGGGCGCGCGCTACTATGCCGTCGACCAGACTACGCGCTACAAGCTCGAAGGTTTCCCGCAACGCCTGGCGCTGCAAACAGACCTGCGCGCACTGGCGTTCGAAGGCGATTGGCGCAAGGCCGACACGACCCAGTTGCGCATCCTCAGCGCCGGTGTGTACCAAGGCATCAACGGCATGGGCGCCAAGACCCGCACAGACTTCGGCGGGCTCAAGCCGGACCTCGACTTCTTCCGCCTGCGCCTCTCCGGCGTGCAGAGCAACAGGCTCTTCGATAACTGGCAAGGTGTACTCTCCGGCGCACTCTACTGGAGCCACCACGACCTGCCCGACAGCGAGCGTGCCACCTTCGGCGGGCAGAATTTCGGCCGTGGCTACCCCGATGACCAGGGCTCCGGCGACAAAGGCTGGGGCGTGGCGTATGAGATCAACTACAGCTACAACCGTGCTGGCGAGTGGGTGCGGATCCTGCAGCCCTATATGGTGCTCGACCGCGCCAGGGCCTGGTTCAACGACCTGCCGGTCAAGGGCAGCGATATGTCATCGGCGGCCCTGGGCCTGCGTTTTGGCGACGCCAGGTACTACAACATTTCCGTGGAAGCGGCCAAGCCGATGGCAGATGTGGCGCGGGATAACTTCGACCGACGGCCGCGGTATACGCTGAGCTTCACTTATCAGCTGTGAATGAGCGCTTAATACCTGGAGTGAGAGAGAGGAAACAGGTTGTTGAGCGTATCGATCAGGCGCACCAGATAGATCGGCTTGCGGAACAGGTCCAGCACCTGCAGGCGCAGCATGTCGCTGACGTCATCCATCTCGGCATGGCCGGACATCACGATCACCGGCAGGTGCGAGCGCGAGGTGTGTTCGCGCAGGCGCTTGATCAAGGAAATGCCGCTTTCCTCAGGCATGCGCAGGTCGGTAATGACCAGGGCGATATCCGGATGCAGTGTCAATTCTTGCAAGGCGAAGGTCACGGAGGTGGCGGTAAAACAGACAAAGCCCTCGTGTTCGAGGGATTCGGCCAGCTCAACCAGAGCATCCTCTTCGTCGTCCACCAATAGTATTTGTTGGCGAGACAAAGAAGATGTGCTCATGGCCGTACCTGGAAGAATGGGGTAATTGGAGAATAGCTGCTGCAACTTGGCAGTCAGGTCGCCGTTGGCAGCTTGGTAGCGATCGACGTGAAAATTCCACTTATCTTGGTGCCCAGGCCGGTTCCGGCACCCACAATGACAAGGGCCACCAGCGCCACGATAATGGCGTATTCAATACCTGAAGCAGCCTCTTTGCGTTTGAAGAACAGTTGTGTTTGAACATATAACTTCAACATCAGGTCAAGGAACATACGACTTCTCCCTAATACGCCACTAAAAGCCAGTACGGCTCTAGCACGATGTTTGCGACGTGCAATTAGAGCATTGCCAACAAACCTCAGCCTCACAACTGTAAGAACTCATTAATCACAAAGTATTAGTCGTCGGCCCATGCCTGACTACCCGGCTGCAAATAGCGTTCAAATAAAATTTTATCCGTGACAAATGGCGTTTCGTCCTGGCTGAGCTACCTTCAAATAGCCAAATCGTTAGATGTTCATCACAGCCAGGTTGCGAATTAGTTCGTTTGGATTGACGAACAGGTAGTGCAACGGGAAAGGGAGAGCCGTCATGAACAGTCGCATCAGCATGGCCCTGGCCGCTGTGCTGCTAATCGGGGCATTGATTGCAGGGTACTGGGGGCTGGTGTTGAGCCGCCAACCGGAGCCCGTCGCAACACCTGTCATTTCTGCCGAAAAGCCCACTGCTGTCGTCGAAGACCAGACCCGCCAACCAGTGGTCGTACTGGCGCATGACGTCCCTGCCTTCGTTGCACTTACCGCTGCCGACCTGGTCGTGGAAAAACTCCGCACGGTGCCGGCCGGCAGCCTGACGCGGCTGGACCAGGCTATCGGCCGCCAACCACTGCGCGCACTGGGAGCAGGTACCTGGCTCAGCGAAGAAAGCTTCAGCGCCGGCGGCCCGCTTGCCCGCATGATTCGTCCCGATGAGCGCGCATTGGCCGTGGCCGTCGACGAGGTGATCGGCGCGGCAGGCCAACTGAGCCCCGGCGACTATGTGGATGTGCTGCTGTTCCTGCGCCAGGATGCTGGCAACGCGGAGCAGTCGGCACAAATCGTCCTTCCGGCCCTGCGCCTGCTCAGCGTCGGTGACCAATTGGGCCTGGCCAACGATGGCTTGCCGGCCGTGCCGCCCGCCACCACGCCCGAGGAGCGCGCCCAGGCTGCCCAGCGTCGCGCTGCTGCACGCACCGTGGTGCTAGCCGTGCCGGAGCCTCTATTGAGCCGCCTGATGCTGGCGTCGCAAGCCGGTACCTTGCGCCTGGCCGTGCGCAGTGCCGAGGAGCAACTGCTCAGCCAGTACTGGGCCGGGGAAAACGACGCTTCGGACAAACTGGCCAATGCCAATCGTGACCTCTACCAATTCACCCAGCTTGCCCTTGTGGGACCGCCCAAAAGCGTCGCGCAAATCAGCGGCGCACCTGCTGTACGCCGGGGCGTCGAGGTGATTCGCGGCGCGCAGGCCACTGAACAAACCCCGTGATTGAGCAAGGATGCCTTGAATGAGCCATCGCTACGCCCTCATGTTCACGCCAATTGCCTGGGCCTTGATGCTGACAAGCCTGCCAGCCGCCATGACCATGGCGGCACCCGGCAATTGCAGCGCCATGGGCCAGTTGCCTGCCGTGGTCGAGGTGGGCGAAGGCTTGCAACAGGAGCTGCAATCGCCGGTGCCAATCACCCGCCTGGCGATTGGCGACCCGAAGATCGCGGATGTGCGCGTCAATGGCGACCGTCAATTCCTGCTGACCGGCGTCGCCAGCGGCGCTACCAGCCTGATGGTGTGGACTGCCTGTACCAAGGCGCCGCGCCAGAGCATGGTGTTCGTCAAGGGCAAGGCCACGTCGGCACTGACCAGTTTGTCGCGGCCACCCTCCGAAGACCCATTGCTGCCCAGCCAGGTGCAGACGGATATACGCTTTGTAGAAGTCAGCCGCACCAAGCTCAAGGAAGCCAGCACCCAGTTCCTGGGGCTGGGCAACAATTTTTTCCTCGGCAGCCCCAACCTTCTCTCCCCGGCAGAAGGCGTGTTCAAACTGCCGGTGAGTGCCGAGTCTTTCAATGTCGGTTTTGGCGGCGGTCGGGTCAAAGCGATGATCAACGCCCTCGAGAGCAGCGGTTTTGCCTACACCCTGGCGCGTCCCAGCCTGGTAGCGCTGAGCGGCCAGAGCGCGACCTTCCTGGCCGGCGGTGAAGTACCTATACCCGTACCCAGCGCCGGCAGTGACACCATCTCCATCGAATACAAGGAATTCGGCATTCGCCTGACCCTCACGCCGACGGTGATTGATCGCAACCGCATCACCCTCAAGGTAGCGCCGGAGGTCAGCGAGCTGGACTACAGCAACGCCGTACAGATCCAGGGCATCCAGGTGCCGGCCCTGACCGTACGCCGCACCGACACCAGCGTGTCCCTGGCCGATGGCGAAAGCTTTGTGATCAGCGGCCTGATCAGCACCAACAACCGCTCCAGCATCAGCAAGTTTCCGGGGTTGGGCGATATCCCGGTCCTGGGTGCGTTTTTCCGCGACACCAATATCCGCCGCGAAGAAAAGGAGCTGCTGATGATCGTCACGCCGCACCTGGTGCAACCGCTGGCGGCCAACGCTCAGCTGCCTTCCTTGCCCGGCGAAAAACTGCGCAACTATGACCCCAACTGGTACCGCCTGTTTTTCCTCGAAAACGGTAATTTCGACCGCCGCAGTGGACTTTCCCAATGAGCGATAGCTTGAGCCAGACGTTCCTCGCCATCACTCGCAACACCATCGACCTGGAGTGGCTGCAGGGTGCCCTGGCGCCCCTTGGCCAAGTCGTGAGCGCTGGCACCGGCAGCCTGGACGAGCTGCTGGCGCTGGTCGACGTGACCTTTGCCAACCTGGTGTTCATCGGCCTGGACCGTGAAAACCTGGTGGCCCAGAGTGCGCTGATCGAAGGCGCCCTGGAGGCCAAGCCGATGCTCGCCGTGGTCGCCCTGGGCGACGGCATGGACAACCAGTTGGTACTCAACGCCATGCGGGCCGGCGCCCGGGATTTCGTCGCCTACGGCTCACGCTCCAGCGAAGTGGCCGGCCTGGTGCGCCGCTTGAGCAAGCGCCTGCCGACCGTCATCCCCAGTGCGCATTTGGGTGGCCTGACCGTTCTGTTTGGCACCCAAAGCAACGCCGACGGCGCGATGCTGGCGACCCACCTGGCCCTGGTGGTGCAAAAAAGCGGCCAGCAGACCCTGCTGCTGGATCTGGGCCTGCCACGCAGCGACAGCCTGGCGCTGCTGGGGCTGGAGAGCACCTTCAACTTCGGTGACGCGTTGCGGCATTTGCGCCGCCTCGATACCACGCTGATCAACAGCGCCTTTACCACAACCGTGGATGGCCTGCGCATCCTGGCGTATGCCACCGGCGACGAACCGCTGAAACTGACCAGCGCCGCCGAGCTGTACATGCTGCTCAGCGCACTGCGCCAGCACTTCCAGCACATCGTCGTGAACCTTACCGGGCAACCGGACAGCGACGCACTGCGCACCTTTGTCGGCCACTGCGACAAACTGCTGTGGTGCACCGACCAGAACGTACTGGACTGTCGCCGCAACCTCGCGGTGCTCAATCGCTGGCGCGACAAAGGCATGAAACTCGACCACGCCAGGCTGGTGGTCGACCGTTATATCAAGTCCTGCGTACCAGACACCGACACCCTGGAAAAAAGCTACGGCCTTGAGTGCATCGCCGTGCTGCCGCTGAGCGCCGAACTGCGCCTGAACGTAAAGAACCAGGGCCAGACCCTGTTTGCCCTGGCCCCACGTGAAGCGTTGAGCCTGGCCGTGCGCACCTTGGGCGAACGCCTGGCGAAACGCTCCGAGGGCTTGGAAAAACCATCAATGCGTTGGTTCGAACGCATCCTGGGGACAGTGCGATGAACGGCGAGAAACTCTTCGGCGGCCCGGCCCGCAGCGGCGGCAACACGGATCACGATGGCTTGAAGCTGGTGTTGCATCGCTACATCATCGACGCTATCGAGGAGTCGGGTAAGAACCTGCTTGAAGACACGCGCCAATCCCTGGCGCAATTTGTCGTCGACAAGGTGTCCGAGTACATCACGCGCATGCGCCTGGCGATCTCGCGCTATGAGATGGAACGCCTGGCCGAAGAGATCGTCGATGAACTTACCGGTTTCGGCCCGCTGGAGGTGCTGCTGCGCGACCCATCGGTCACCGAAATCCTGGTCAATGGGCCGCACCGGGTGTTTATCGAACGTGAGGGCCTGCTGCATCAGAGTGACCTGCGTTTTATCGACGACCACCACGTGGAGCGCGTGATGCAACGCATCCTCGCGCCATTGGGCCGGCGCCTGGACGAGTCCTCGCCGATGGTCGATGCACGCTTGCCTGACGGTAGCCGGGTCAACGCGATCATCCCGCCGATTGCCCTGGATGGGCCATGCCTGTCAATCCGCAAGTTCCGCAAGGACATGCTCAAGAGCAGCGACCTGGTTGCCATGCAGACCATCGACCAGAGTATCTTCGAGTTTTTCCAGGAAGCCGTCGGCAGGCGCTGCAATATCCTCATCAGCGGCGGCACCGGCACCGGCAAGACCACGTTGCTCAATATCCTCAGCCAGTTGATCAATCCCCACGAGCGTCTGGTGACCATCGAAGACGTTGCCGAATTGCAACTGGGGCATCCCCATGTGGTGCGCCTGGAAACCCGCCCGCCCAATGCCGAGGGCCACGGTGAGGTCAGGTCCAGCGACCTGATTCGCAACGCCCTGCGGATGCGCCCGGACCGTATCATCCTGGGGGAAATCCGTGGCGTGGAAGTGCTCGACGTAATGACGGCCATGAACACCGGCCACGACGGTTCCATGAGCACCGTGCACGCCAACAATGCCCAGGATGCGTTGCTGCGCCTGGAAACCCTGGTGGGCCTGACCGGCCGCGTGATCGCGGAAAAAACCCTGCGCCAGATGATCTGCGCCGCGCTGGATGTGGTGATCCAGCTGACGCGCATGCCCGATGGCCGTCGTTGCGTGAGCGAGGTGGTGGAAGTGGTCGGTGTGCGCGATGACGTGTATGTCACCAATACCCTGTTCCGGCTGGACCGGCGCACCGGTGTCGGTTTCCTGCGCGAAGCCATCAACCCGGCCGGCGATAAGTTGCGCCGCGAATCGGCCTTGCCGCTATAGGGAGCGCCTGATGACCGGACCTGTATTGCTGCTGGTTTGCCTGTTGCTGATCGGTCTGTCGTTCTGGCTGTTTCAGCATGGCCTGCGCAAGGCCCGGACCATTCGCGTGCTGGAGCGCCTCGGCGATGGCCAACCCGAGGCCCAGGAGCAGCCCGGCACCTGGACCGGCCTTGAGCGCATGTTTCTGCGCGCCGGGCTGGGCAAACCCAAGGAACGCCTCGGCCTGTGGCTGAGCGCGTGGGTGGTCGGCGCCCTGCTGGGCTACTTGGTCGCCGACTGGCTGGGCCTGGTGTTGATGGCCCTGGGCCCGCCCCTGGCATTGCGTGCGTATATCGCCTGGCGTTACCAGCAGCGGGTGCAACGCATGGTCGAGCAACTGCCGCAGCTGTTGGACCATAGCGTACGCAGCCTCAAATCCGGCCGCACCCTGGCCGACGCGGTATTGGGCGGTATCGAGAGTGTGGAAAACCCGCTCAAGCACGCCATGGGCCGCATGCAGCGCAACGTGCGCCTGGGGGTGAGCCTGCCGGATTCGGCCAGCGACTTCGCTGAATTCTACGAACAGGACGAGTTCCGCCTGTTCGCCCTTGGCCTGAAGGTCAACCACCGCTACGGCGGCAACGCCAGCGAACTGCTGGAAAACCTGATCAAGATGATCCGCGAGCGGGACCAGGGCGCCCGGCAACTCAAGGCGATGACGGGCGAGACCCGCATGACGGCCTACGTGCTGGGCGGTTTGCCGATCCTGATCGTGGGCTACTTCATCCTGGTCAACCCTGGCTACTTGATGACCATGTGGAACGACGACACGGGGCGCTCCCTGCTGTTCGGCGCACTGGCGATGGACCTGGCGGGCACCTTTGCCATGTGGCGCATGCTGAGGAGCGTGTGAGATGGCCCTGATGGTCAGCCTGTTGCTGGCGCTGGCCGCCATGGTCCTGGCGGGCGGGCAATGGCTCGAACATCGCCGTCGTGATCGCCGGGTCGTTGAGCGTTTGCAAGGGCGCAGCGCCAGCGATGACAAACTTGGCACGTTCATGCGCCAACTGGGCGCAAGCACGCTGGCCCAGCGCTCAGTCAGCCTGGATAACGAGACCCAGGTCCTGCTCAACCGGGTCGGTTGGCGCAAGGCCAGCCAGCGCTCGCTGTTTGCCGCTTTCCAGATCGGCGTGCCTGTCGCGGCGATGGGCCTGACCCTGCTCGGCCAGCAACTACTTTTCCCTCACGCCAGTCCCGCCTGGATTGCCCCGGCGGTCGCCCTGGGCATCGGCTACCTGCTGCCAAAACGCGTGCTCGCCGCTGCCGCCAAATTCCGCCAGCAGCGCATCGCCAAGGAAATCTCAACCTTCATTCCGCTGCTGCGCATCCTGTTCGAGTCGGGCATGGCGATTGAACAATCCTTGCGCGTGATGGCCAACGAAGCCCAGCGCTTGCTTCCAGACCTGACCCACGAATTGCGCCTGATCCTGGCGCGAGTCGACTCCGGCCTGGAACTGAGCGAAGAACTGGGCAAGACCGCGCGCATATTGGAGGTGGATGAGTTCACCGACACCTGCATCATCCTCCAGCAATTGATCCAGCAGGGGGGTGGCGCGATGAAATCCCTGCTGACGCTCAAGCAATTGCTCGACGACCGGCGCCTGACCCGCATGCAGGAATACATCTCGAAAATGTCGGCCAAAATGTCGGTGGTGATGATGGTGTTCCTGTTTCCCGCCTTGCTGATCGTGCTCGGCGGCCCCGCCTTTATCGGCATCGCCCGCGCCTTGAGCCAATTCTGAGGACCACCTTGATGAAACCACTGATTGCCGGCCTGACCCTGCTGATGCTCGGCGGATGCGCCACCGACGGCCACACCCCATGGGCCGCTCTGACCTCGCCGGGCAGTTGCGCCAAACCCAGTGCGGAGCAGGAACTGACGCTGAACCTGTCCGATGACCTGGCCAACGAGGGCAAGCTGCACGCCAGCCTGGCCAACCTGCAGAACCTGCCCGACAGCTTGCCCCAGGTGCGCCAGCGCCAGGCCCGTAACTTTCGCTTGCTGGGCCGCAGTGAGGCCGAACCCTTGTATCGCAGCCTGCTGGGTACTTGCATGACCGCCGAAGGCGAACATGGGCTGGGGCAACTGGCAGCGGCCAAGGGCGACCACCCACAGGCGATGGCTCACCTGCAAAGGGCCGCGCGCCTGGCGCCCACCGATGAAAAAATCCGCAATGACCTGGGCGTGGTGTACCTCAACCAATTGCGCCTGGAAGACGCACGCTTTGAGTTCATGACGGCTATCGAGCTCAAACAGGGCGACACGTTGGCTGCGGTCAACCTGGTGACCTTGCTGATTTATCAGGATGACTGGGGGCAAGCGGCCAGAGTGGTCAGCCAGCTGGGTTTGAACCCCGGCCAGGTCACCGAGGCACAGGCCCGCGCGGCCCGGCTCAAGCACTCAGCGAGGACCGCGCGCAACGTCGCGACGGCCGCCGATGCCCTGCCGGTGAGTATCAAGTAAGGAGTCGATGATGAAAGCCCATTACGTTGTGTGTCTGGCGCTGCTGCCATTGAGCGCCTCGGCTATTCCACCGGGGCCTTCGTCCCCGCAGCAGGCCGAAACGGAAAACTGGATGGCGTTGCAGGTCGATGGGCGGGCAGCCTCGCCGACACCGCAGAGCACCACCCCGGCGGAAAAGGAGCAGGCCTTGCAGCGTTGGCTGGACAGTCACAAGCACCCGATTCCGGAGTTCTTTGAAACCAAGTCGGAGGCGGGCGGCAAGAGCCAATGAACCCCGTGCGTCAGTGCGCACTCATCTGCTGGCGCATCGGCGAGTGGCTTGGCGACAACGCCAGCGCCAGCTGGGTGCGGTTGTGCATATGGGTCAGGCGCAACACCTGGGACACATACAGCTTGACGGTGTTTTCGGTGATGCCCAATTCGCAGGCGATCTGGTAATTGGTCTGGCCCTTGCCTACCAGCCACGCAACCTCCATCTGACGCGGTGACAACTGGTTGAAGATGGATGGAATCTGCGCCGGCCTGGCGTCTTGCCCGCCCTCGGCGTCAGCGTCCTGCAGCGGGCCGCGCCGTACCTTGTCGAGGTCCTGGTACAAGTCATTGATGGATTCGGAAAGGTACTGCAGTTTCTGGTTCAAGTGCCCCAGTTGCAGCTCCTTTTGCCGCTCTTCCAGCGCCGCTTCCTGGCGCTGCAGGCCCTCGAGCAACTCATCGAGGTTGATCGGCTTCTGGTAGTAATCCGAGATGCCCGCGCGCAGGGCCTTGATCACGTCCTGTTTGTCGGCACGCCCGGTGAGCATGATGGCCTCGAACGCACGCTGCTTGCCGGCGATCTTCTGCATCGACTGAACCAGCTCGATCCCATCCATGTCCGGCATGTGCAGGTCACACAACACCAGGCCGACCTCGACGTCCTCGCTGAAACGCTGCAAGGCCTGGCGGCTGGATTCACACGGGACGCAGTGGTAGCCACTGCTTTCGAGAAATTCGCAGAGTTCCTCCACGATCAGCGGTTGGTCATCGACCACCAGCACTTTTACAGCCGATTTCAGCTTGTTCACACGCGACTCCATGCCTGGCAAGCCAAAAGACTGACCTATCCGTTTGGACGAAGAATCCTATACATCCGTTCCATAAACGTAGACCTACTTTCCGACTCTGTACATAGCAATAGAGGCATTGTGCGACTAAAGGGTCCACACCCCATACAGCACAAAACCCGCGAATAAAAACGCGGCGAAAGGCTGCTTGGCAGGCGGGCCTTGTACCCGATCAGCAGCGCGCGGACCGAGCTGTTGACGAACGACCAACCAACCGACCAGGGTGATGGCGGCACCGATCAGCGACCACAACACATGATCCACCGTGGTGGCCAGGCCCAGCGCCGCGAGCAGCTTCACGTCGCCCGCACCGAAGCGGTCCAGCGCATAGCCCGGCAGGGTCAACAGCAGTGCCAGGGCAAACGCCAAGAGACCGGCGCTCGCTGGCGCGCCCAGCCAGGTGGCACCTGTGCACAACAGGTATAACAGCGCCAGCAACGCCACGCCCAGGGTCAAGCCATTGGCGATCTGTCGCCGGCGAATATCCTGCACCGCACAGACTCCCAGCCAGATCACTATCACTACGCCATGAATCACGTAAAAAACGTTCCTTTTCGCTGAATGATTCTATGCTGATATCGAGTCGTAGACGTCAGGGTAGACGCAGTCATGAAAACAGGCCTGCCGGCAAAGCAAAAAGGGGCTGCGGCGATCGAATTCGCCTTGGTCTTCGGGATCTTTTTTGCGGTGTTCTATGGCTTGATCAGCTTCAGCCTGCCGCTGCTGTTGATGCAGTCGTTCAACCAGGCAGCGGCCGAGGCCGTGCGCCAGGCCATGGCGGTAGACCCGGTAGCGGCAGGATCGGCCTACCCCACCCTTGTCACCCAGCGTGCGAAAGATGCGGTAGCGGCGCAATTGAGCTGGATCCCCGCCAACTTCCAGTTCCAGCCGTCCTTCATCAGCGCCACCTACACCGGCACCACGCTGACTGTCACGATCAAATACCCCTCCTCCAACCTCTACTCCGTATTCCCGGCGCTGGTGGTGCCAGGCATTGGCACTGTGCCGAACCTGCCGACCAACCTTTCGGCCAGCTCGAGTCTTCAGTTTTGACTGCGGGGAATAATTTCTTCGAGCGCCTGCGGGGCCGTGTCGGCACCCAGGCCTTCGAGGCACCCACTGTCCCTGCAGCAGGGCTGCGCGTGTTATTGGATCATCAAGGCCATGTGGTGGACATCCGCGGCACACTGCGTTCGCAACTCGCCATGCCCGTCGGGGGTGAAGCACGGCCGCTGCTGCGGGAGTTGCTGTGCGCCAGCAGCGCCTTGAGTATCGAAGGCAGCCCTGCCGACTGGCAACGCCATACCCTGGACCTGGACTTCAAGGGCTCTGCCGGCCAGGTCCTGCCCACCCGCGGCTGGGTCGAGCCGGAGGGCGACCGCTGGGTGCTGCACCTGCTGGACATCAGCGACTTGCTCGCCGGCCGCCACCTGGCTGAACAGCGCGAGCAGAACCACCAACTCGCCTGCAGGATGAGCGAACAGTTGCGAGTGTGCAGCCTGAGTCGCCTGCCCGAGACGTTCAACGAGCAACTGCGCAGCCTGGCCCAACGCTGGCGTATCCCCTGTGTGGCCCTGGCATTGCTCGATGAAACCAACCAGGGTTGGCGGATCTACAGCCAATACACCGCTCACGACGCCCCGGGCTTGTGGCAAACCGGCCAACATCTGGGGGCCAGCCTGGACAGTGTCAACGGCAACGCGCTCCTGAGCCTGGCCCACGGGCGCATTGACAACCCCCGCCTGCAGAGCATTTTCGGCGATATCGACGGTTTTCTGGTGCCCTACCGTGACAGCCAGGGCGTGGCGGCCTGGCTGCTCTGCGGTTTCTACGGCGGCGAACCGCACACCCGCGAACGTGACTGGCTGGACCTCACCGCCGCACTCGCCGCCCCGCTGCTGAGCCGCCTGCGCGAACAACGCAGCCATCAGCAACTGGAGCGCATGGAGGCCCTGCAAGAACTGCTCGGCACCGGCTGGTGGGAACTGCTGCCCGCCACCCAGGAGATCCAGCTCGCTCCCCAGTTGTTGCATAGCCTGGGCCAGGAACACGGCGCCACGCGCCAGGCACTGGCCCTGTGGCTGGAGCTGATCCACCCCGCTGATCGCCAGGAACTGCTCAGCCACCTGCAAGACCTGCAGGCACTGGACAAACCCCTGCTGACCAACGTGCGCCTGCCAGGCAGTGACGCGGACCACACGCCCATCTGGTATCGCGTGCAGGGCCAGGTACTGGGCGTGGGCGACAACCGGCGCTGGGTCGGTTTCATGCTCAACATCAGCGACATCAAGAACCAGCAACTGCAAGCCGCCGCCGCCCATGCACGCCTGGATAACCTGATCGCCAGTTCACCGGCGGTGATCTACGTGCAGCGCTACGTCGGCGGCGCACTGCACCCGGCGTTTTTCAGCGACAGCCTGTTGCCGCTGCTGGGCTGGAGCCTGGCCGATTGCAGCCACGACGGCCTGGCCTCGTTGATCCATCCCGAAGACCGTGAGTTGTACTTCCAACGCACCCGTCAATTACTACGCGAAGGGAATGTACGCAGCCGCTACCGGGTGCGCGACACCCGCGGCGACTACCATTGGCTGCTCGACGAGGCCAAGCTGCTGCGCGATGACCTGGGCCTGCCGGTGGAGGCCGTGGGGCTATGGCTCGATGTGACCGACGCGACCCTGGCCGCCGAACAGGTCAGGCAGAGCGAAGAGCGCTACCGCATCCTGGTGGAAGACTCGCCGGCAATGATCTGCCGTTATCGCCCGGACCTGACCCTGACGTTTGGCAACACGCCGCTGGCCAACTACCTGGAGTGCTTGCCCGCGCAACTGCCGGGGCGGCAATTGGACGCGTGGTTGTCGGATGAACAGCGCCAGGCATTTATCCAACGCATCCGCCGACTGACCCCCGAGTTTCCGGTGAGCACCGCCGAAATCAGCCTGCAGCTGCCCGGGCGCGAACATGCCTGGTGGGTATGGTCCGACCGTGGTGTGTTTGATGAACAAGGTCAACTGGTGGAAGTGCAAGCCGTGGGCCGCGACAACACCGAAGTGCGTCGCTCCCAGCAGCAACTGACCCAGAGCGCCAAGATGGCGACCCTCGGCGAAATGGCCACGGGCCTGGCCCATGAGATCAACCAGCCGCTGAACGTGATGCGCATGGCGATCGTCAATGTGCTCAAGCGCCTGGCCAACGGCGACGCGCAGATCGACTACCTCACCGAAAAACTCAAGCGCATCGACACCCAAGTGCAACGCGCGGCGAGGGTGGTGGACCATATGCGCGTGTTTGGCCGCCGTTCGGAAATCGAACAGCAACCGTTCGACCCAGTGCAAGCCGTGGAAGGGACCTTGTCGCTGCTGAGTGAAGGCCTGCGCGGCAAAGGCGTGGACCTGCGCATCACACCTGCGGACTTCAGGGTGCAGGTCAAAGGTCATGTCGACCAGCTTGAGCAGGTGTTGATCAACCTGATGGTCAACGCCCGCGATGCGCTATTGAGCCAGCGCGAAACAGCCGCGCAATCGCGCCCCTGGATTGCGCTGCACTGCGAGCACGACAGCCGGCATGTGCGCATCTGGGTCGAGGACAACGGGGGCGGCATCGACCCACGATTATTGGAGAGGATTTTCGAGCCGTTTTTTACCACCAAGCCGATTGGGGTGGGGACCGGCCTGGGGCTGTCGGTAAGCTACGGGATCGTGGAAAACATGGGTGGGCGCTTGAGCGTGATCAATGGCGAGGACGGCGCACGGTTTTGTGTGGAACTGCCGGTGGTTCAGATCACCAGGTAGGCGCGGCCCATCTGACACGTCAGGTTGGCGCCGACTTCGGCGTTGCCCAGGTTGATGCCCAGGGCCGAGAGCAGCGTGTTGACAATGGGGTCGAGCAGCGGTGACAGGACGTCCTGGACAAGGGTGACCACCGCGCTGGTGATGGTAGCCAGGGCCGTCGTAACCGTGCCGTTCGCCGCACCGGGTGTGCTGCCGCTGGGCGGTACGTAGGTAGCCTGCAGGCCGCTCAGGGTTGCTCCCAGGCTATTGACGATATTGGCGGTGCCGGGTGGACTTTTGTAGGTCGGCACGGCATTCATATCGGCGACCGGTAAGAACAGCAACGAGCTGGTCTGCGCCGCCACGGTAGACAACGCCTTCACATTCAAACCACCGCCTACACCCGCTGTACGCGTGCCACATATCTGCGACAGCACAATGCAGTAGCGCTGGCCAAAATCGATCAGCCTGACCGGCTGCACGGTGACTGGCGCCGATGACGAAAACGCGGTGGCAGGGTCGACATAGCCCAAGCCCAGGGTGGCCATGACGGTGGTGGCCTGCACCGTTAGCGACTTTGTGGCCGGCGTGGCACAGCTGTAGTCCGTGACTTGACTCTGCGCACTGGCCGCCTCGATGTAGATGGACAGTGATTGTGTGATATCCACGTCGGTGACGTTACACGCCACCAGGCACAACACGCCGCCCACCACTGCCGGGATATTCAGGTTCAACAGGCCGCCGACCACCTTCGACACCGGTGTCGCCAACCCGGTCAGGATTGATGAAACCCCCGACACCAGCTTGATGATCGGCGCATCCACCGTAACCAATGTGCGCACTTGCGCGGTTCGGACAACAATCTGATCCGTCTGCGGGTTATTCAGAAGCCCCGCCTTGGCCTTCGCCGGATTACCGATGGCCGACAATTGCGGCGGCTCGATGACTTTGGTCTGGATCGAGACATTGCCCACCAGGGGAATATTCACCTGAGCGGCCGCACTCACCGCACCCTTGCTATTGGACAGCTGCGCCACGGCCTCCAGCAATTGAAACAACTGCACGTTGGTATTCAGCGCCGCGGCCGGTGTTCCGCTGGCAACCTTCAGCAGGTCTGCGACTTTCAGCAGCTGGGTATTGGGCGCGATGGCTTTCAATGAAATCACATCGTTGATGACCGCCGTCGCCACCGCTCCGTTTTTTTGCAGCACCTTTACCGCGGCATCGATCAGCTGGTTGGCGGATACGGCGGTGTTGAGCAGCGCATCGTAGTCACCCGCCGTCACGTTCAGCTCAATCGCCAACTGGTCCAGGTAGCCGAGCAGGTTGAGGTTCGTCGCCAGCAAGCCATTCCAGCCCGCCGCCGTCAGCGACAGGCTGCCGCCCAACAGGTTGCCAATGACCATGTTCAATAGCGGGGACTTCGCCGAATCCACCGTCGCCAGGCTGCTGCGAATCGTCAGTTGCGCCACTGGCGGCGCGTACGCGGCCACGGCGCTGGCAGCCAGGGTCATCTGGGTGGACGCCGGCGTACCGCTGAACATATTCCAGATACCCGTGGCGACGCTGGTTACTACGCTGCGCGTCGCCACTACCCGAATGGCCTCGTTTTTGCTGGCGTCGGCGCTGAATACGCGGATGTTGCCGGCATTGGTCGTCAATGTGCCGCAGGTCACGGCCAGGCCACGACTGCTGTCGCCGGCAACCACGGTGAAGCCATTGCGCGCGGCGTTCTGCACGGCATAGTCGTTGGCGCTGGTGGTCGGGCTGCACAGGCCACCACGCCCGGCGGCCTCCAGGGCGGCGGTGTCGGCAATGGACTGCAGCTTGCGCTTTTCCAGGTAGAGGCGGCCGCTGTCCACCGCCAGCAGCAGGAACACCAGCGCTAACGCCAGGGTGCCCGCTGCCATCAAGCCAATCGCACCACGCTGCCTGCAACCGAGTCGGGGAGACATCAGGCACTCCTTAGCGCTTACTCTCCGTGTTGCCGTGGAGTGTAGACAAGGCTTGGCAGGTGCGCCTGCCGGTCGCTACAAACGGTCAGTGCGGTGGGTAGCTGGAGAGGATCCGGGTCACCGTCGTGCGAATCGCGTTATTACGATCCTGGGGGTTGGGCGTGCTGCTCATCATCTGTTCATCACTGCCGCGCCACACCAGCTTGCCGTCCTTGCCGTCGAGCAGGTCGATCTGGATGGTCGCCACCTTGTAGGTGATGTTGCGTGTTTCGTTGTACATCGGCCCGCCCCAATAGCCGTTCCACGGGCCACCCCAGGCGCCGCCATAGTTGGTGGTGACTTGTTGCTGGCGGTCTTCGACGATCAGGTAGGCCTGCACGTTCAGGTCAGCCCGGGTGCCTGCGGCTGCCGGGCGCAGGCCGCGCTGGTCAAGCTGTTCACCCACGGCCTGGCGGATGCGTTGTTCGGTGAGGTCGCTCTTGATCCGCGGATCATCGGGGCGGTATTGCAGCGCCGGGTCTTTCCAGGCCCAGTTGCGGTAGGCGCCGAAGTCGCGGCTGGCATCAAAATCGTGGTTGACCTGGCTGGTCTGGCAACCGCCCAGCAGCACAACAAAAGCTAGCGTAGCGATACGACGAAACATGGTTGATCTCCAACAAGGGACCGGGCTTTAGATGAGAATAGCGGTTAACTCGGAGGATAGGCGGTCATCGCCTTTTGCACGGCCTGGCGCAACGCATCCGCGCGCTCGCTGAGGCTGCCCTGGCTGCCGGTTTCCGCGCTGGCACTCCACACCGGCTGGCCGCTGCGGGCGTCGAACAGATTAACCCGCACCACCACCACTTGAACTTCATAGGTGCGCACGATCGGCACCGAGTTGTACATGCCGTAGCCCGGGCCGTAGCGGTTATAGCCGCCGTATCCGTAGCCGTAATCGTCCTGGACCTGCTTGAGACGCTTCTCCAGGCGTACATCGGCGCTCACCAGCAGGTCCGCCGGGCGGTTGTCGTGCAAGGGCCGCAGGCCGCGCTGGTCGAGGGCACCGCTGACCGCTTCGGCGACTTGCGCCGAATCCGCCCAGGCCGTGCCCGCCGGCAACTGGCCGTTGCGCCAGGCCCAATTGCGGTAGGCGCCATAGTCGCGCACCGGCGCCGGGTAGGCGCTGGCGTCGAAGGTCGTGGCCGCCTGCGCGGGCGCCGGTGGCATGGGCGCAGAAGCCGCCACATAAGGGTTGGGGCTGGAGCAGGCGCCCAGCCCGAGGGATAACAGGATCAAACAGAGACGACGCATTTCGACCTCCGCAGACTGGGCCGCTTATACCGGACGGCAGATCCAGTGCAAATAACGCCCAAGTCCGGCAAAGCTTGGGTGACGACGGTGAGCGAGCTCCATCTCTACAAGGTCCTTCAAGTCGGCGCGGGCCTGGAATTCCACCGGCATATAGTCGTGGAATACCCGCACGCCACTTTGGCTTTCGACCTGCCAAAGCCCTTCGAGTTGCGCCGCCAGCTCGCGCGGGTCGAGGGGCTGTTGCGGGGTCAGGCTCTGCTTTTCGCCGGCCATGTCATTCTTGCGCATCTTGCGGAAATGGCCTTTGAGCAGGTTGCGATAAATCAGCGCATCGCGGTTGTAGAACGCCAGCGACAGCCAGCCACCGGGCAGCGTCAGCTGATGCAGCACCGGCAGGATCCCGTGGGGTTCGGCCAGCCATTCCAGCACGGCGTGGCAAAGCACCAGGTCGTAGGGCTCGGTGAGCTGGCCGAGCAAGTCTTGCCACGGCGCGTGGATAAAGGTGGCGTCCTGCCCGGCCTCGGCGAAGCGTTGGCGCGCGCCCTCGAGCATCGGCTCGGCGGGTTCGGCCAGGGTCACCTGATGGCCGCGTTCGGCCAGCCACAGCGACATATGCCCCAGGCCCGCGCCGATATCCAGCACGCGTAACGGGCGCTCCGGCAGGGCCTCAGCCAGGTCGGCCTGGAGCACTGCCAGGCGAATCGCGCCTTTTGCACCGCCGTAGATTTTCTCGGCGAAGCGCGTGGCCAACTGGTCGAAATGCCGGTCACTCATGGGCAAACCGCCGCTCGCTGTCGGCCAGTTTGGCGCGCACCACCTCGTTCATGTCCAGGCCCAGCTCGCTGCACAGCAACAGCAGGTACAGCACGATATCGCCCACTTCCTGGCCGGCGTGGGCAAGTTTGTCGGCGGGTAACTGGCGGGACTGGTCTTCGCTGAGCCACTGGAAGATTTCCACCAGTTCGGCCATTTCCACGCTGGCGGCCATGGCCAGGTTCTTCGGGCTGTGGAATGGCTTCCAGTCGTTGGTATCGCGGATGCGGTGCAGGCGTTCGGTGAGGTGTTCGAGGTTCATGGGGGGCTCCTGAATGGGTATAGCTTCAGGGGGATGGAGAGTGAAGGCAAGTGAATAGCGGTGGTGCGACGATTCGACTTGCCGCTGATGAGGCCCTAATCCACCACGCTGAATTCGAGCCGGGCGGTCTGGCCGGCTTCGTCGAGGACGCTGAGTTGGTAGCGGCCCAAGCGCTCGAAACTGGCATTGATGCTGTCCTGGTTGGCGCTGTCGCCCAGGGGGGCGCCGTTGAGAAACCACCAGCGCCGGCCGCTGCCGCCCAGGGCGGAAAGCTTGAGGCGCAGGGTTTGCTGGCTGGCGGCGGGCAGGCGCAGTTGGTCGCCTTCGCGCACGCCGACAATCGACAGCGGCGAAGACGCCGCCAGCGCCGGTGGCGGGCAATCGGGGTCGGCGGCGGGAATCCGCGCTTCACGGCGCTCGATCCTGGGCAACCATGGCTCCAGGGGCGCGGGCCACAAGGCGATATTTTTAGACACCGCGCCAGGGCAATGGGCATCCACCCTCAAGCCCTTGGCGTTGACCCAGACGCTTTCCATCAAGCCCACGCTCAACGGCTGATCCAGCGCCTGCAAGGTCGGCGGCGTGGTGTTGTCCAGGGTCCAGGCAAAGCGCTGGCGGCGGCAATTCGGATCGCTGCGGTTCATGGGCTGGCCCAGCGGCCAACAAATCGCCGCCACGCCGACATTGGTCGGCACCGCCACCACCTGCGCGCTGATGCCGCGCTGGCTGTCGCGATTGGTCAGCACGTCATGCACCTGCAACATCAGCGGCGCCGCCGAGGCCAAACCGAACTGCCCCGGCACCGGCGTGCCGTCCGGGCGACCGATCCACACACCGATCAAATAGCGCGGCCCCACGCCAATCGCCCAGGCATCGCGAAAACCGTAGCTGGTCCCGGTTTTCCAGGCCAGGACCGGGCGCTGCACCAGCTCGGCACGCGGGTCGCGATCAGGCCGCGCCTGGCCACTGAGGATGCGCCGAACAATCCAGGCGGACCCTGGCGACAGCAAGGGCCGTTCTCTCAGCGTATCGTCCGGCTGCAATCGAAGGGTGGCGCTCCTGCCGTTGCGGGCGAAGGCGCTGTAGCCGCTGACCAGATCCTCCAGGCGGCTGCCCGCGCCGCCGAGGATCAGCGCCAGGTTGGGCTCGGCCAACGCCGGCAGGGCCAATGGCACGCCGCCGATGCGCATCTGCGCGGCAAACCGCTTGGGCCCGTACGCTTCCAGCAACTGCACCGCCGGCAGGTTCAGCGAACTGGACAGCGCCGTGCTCGCCGGCACTGCGCCGGTAAAGCCCATGGAAAAGTTGCCCGGGCGATAATCACCATAACGCCGGGGCACATCCTGCAGCAGCGATTCGGAGTGAATCAGGCCCTCGTCCAGGGCCATGCCATACAGGAACGGCTTCAAGGTAGAGCCCGGCGAACGCAGCGCGCTGATCATGTCCACATGGCCAAAGCGCTTAGCGTCGTTGATGTCCACTGACCCCAGGTAAGCGCGCACGGCCATGTTTTCTTCTTCCACCACCAGGATCGCGGCCGAGGTGTATTCCGGCAACCGCGCACGCCAGCCCAGCAACAGGTCTTCAAGACGGCGCTGCAGGGCGGCATCCAGCGTGGTGCGAATCAGCGGCGGGCTGTCCGGACGGTTAAGGCGGCGGGCAAGCAGCGGCGCCAGGCTCGGCTCCAGGCGCGGGGCGAGCAGCAACGGCTCCTCCAGCGCTTCGTCGACGGCGGCTTGTGGCCACACCTGGAACTCGGCGAGGCGGCGCAGTACTTTGTCGCGGGCCTCCTGGGCGCGCTGCGGGTGGCGATCCGGGCGCAGGCGGCTCGGCGCCTGGGGCAATACCGCGAGCAAAGCGGCTTCGGCGTGGGTCAGTTGCGCCGGGGATTTACCCAGGTACGCCCAACTGGCGGCCGCCACGCCCTGCAACGTGCCGCCGAACGGTGCGCGGTTCAGGTACAGGTTGAGAATCTGTTCCTTGGACAGGTGCCACTCCAACTGCGCCGTGCGCCACAGTTGCCGCAACTTGCCGTGGAAGGTCCGCGAGTGAGGATCCAGCAGACGCGCCACCTGCATCGACAACGTACTGCCACCCGACACCACCCGCGCGCCCGTCAGGTTCTGCCACATCGCCCGCACCAGCGCCAACGGGTTAACACCGGGATGCTGATAAAACCAGCGGTCTTCGTAGGTGAGCAGTGCATCGAGGTAATACGGCGACACTTCGCTGGTTTGCACCGGATAACGCCACACGCCGTTGGCATCGGCAAACCGCCATAACGGCGTGCCATCCTCGGCCAGCACCACCCGCGCCAGGTCGTCCCTGGGCAACGGCAACGGCCAGATACGATCGGCCAGCCACAGCAGGGCAATCATCAAGACCAGGCTCGCCAGGGTCCAGCGGACAAGTAAACGCAAATTCAAGCGGGCAAACCTCTATGCTTGTAGGGAACTAGCCTGTTGCAATAACAACCAAAGGCACAGATACGCCCACCTTCTTATCAGGACACACATATGCAGGTAGAAAGCTTTTTCGAATGGTTGGGCCAGGCGCTCGGTTCCGTCATCCGCTTTATCGTCGACGGGCTCAGCGGATTGTTCGGAGCCTTGACCCACGCCGGCGGCAACTTTGTCGAAGGCCTGTCACGCACATTGGGCATGGACACCTCGATCATCAGCATCCTCACCCTGATCGTCGGCCTGCTGTTTCTGTACTCAGCCGTACGCGCCTTCATGCGCGCTTCGATTATCTTCGGGGTGATCTGGCTGATACTTGGCCTGTGGCTGCTCAGTTGGGTCGTGCACTAAACCCAAGAACACCCAGCCACTGTAGGAGCGAGCTTGCTCGCGAAGGACGTCAACGATAACGCTGACATCCTGAATAAACGCGGTGCCCTTGCGTTCTTCGCGGGCAAGCCCGCTCCTACAGTGATCAACCGTCAAATTTCAGCGTCCCTTGATCACCAGGTCCGCCGGCGTCTCCCCCACTGCCTGCCAGTTCGGCCGGTACATCGACTCCACCTGCGGCGGCGGCACGCGGTAAGTGCCCGGTGTCACGGCACGGGCCAGGTACAGCAAGTGCGTGGTGCCATCGCCGTCAAGGTTGATGGCCGCCACGTAACGGTCATCACGAAACTCCTGATGCTTGAGCGCCGCGTTCTGCATCGACCCGCGCCATTCCTTCACCTGGCTGCTGGCGTTTTCCAGGCTGGCGGCACTTTGGGCCAGGTTCTGGTTTTCCAGCTCCAGGCCCGCCGGCAATAGGTCGACCACCAAGGCATCCGGCACGCGCTGCCTGGCGCTCACCGCCAGGTGCACCAGCACCAGGTCGCCGCTATTGAGGTTGCGCAGGTTCAGCGGTTGGCCATTCATGCCCAGGTATTCCCGGCGGATGCTCAGGTTGTCGCCACCCGGTGCCGGTGGCACCTGGGGATAACCCGAGATCGTCAGTTGCTGGTAGACCGGCACATCGCCCTGATTGGTCAGGTTCAGATCGCCAGAAAGCAGCTTGCCTTCCAGGTCCAGCGTCGACTGTTGATTGTTCAGCTCATGTTCCCCACCGCTGCCATTGAGCAGGACCTTCCAGGCCGACTCGGGCTGGGCAAACCCCAGGCGCCCGGCCAGGAACAGCGAGTTGCGCTCCTGGGTCGACAGGTACGGGCTGGCCGCCAATTGGTCCGACAGGCTAAACAAACGCTCCTCACGCTTGCCCTTGGCCAAGTCGTTTTCTTCCAGCAACGCCAGGATCATCGCCTGATCGCGCAGCGGGCTGCCGTAGTCACCCAGCCATTCCTTGGCGCTGCGTTGCGCCGCCAGGCCGGCCAGCAAGGCTTGATCCGCACGGGGCTGGTCACCCATCTTCTGTAATGCGATGGACAACTGCACCAACGGCAACCCGGAACGCGCGTCGCTGCGCCGCTCGAAGATACTGCGCAATGCGCCCAACGGCGCCTGCTGACTGCGCGCCAGTACCATGCCGGCGTAGGCCTGCACGGCAAAGCGCGTGTGGTCGGCGTTGTCGCTGTAGTCGACTTCGATCAGGTTACGCTCCTGCACATAACGCAGCAGGCGCTCGCTGGCTTTCTTCAGCGCTTCGGGCGGTACCGCAAAGCCCTGGTCACGGGCACGCAACAGGAAGTCGGTGACATAAGCCGTCAGCCAATATTCCTCTTCGCCATCGGCGCCCCACAAACCGAAGCTGCCGTTATAGCGCTGCATGCCCAGCAGGCGCTCGATGCCCAGCTCGATCTTGCGTTTGCGCTCAGCATCCGGCTCGCCCTTGATGCTCAAGCGTTTGAGCAGCGCGTCGTCGGCGTACAGCGACGGGTACAGACCACTGGCGGTCTGCTCCAGGCACCCATAAGGATAGGCCTTGAGCGCCGAGATCTGCGCGCCCAGGTTCAGCGGCGGCCGGCTTGACAGGCTCAGCAGCGCCTCACGCCCAGAAGCATCGAATTGATCCAATGCGCCGGCGGGCAGGCTCCACGGCTCGCCCTTGAGCACCGCGCGGTAATGCTTGAGCAACGCCGGGTAGGCCGGGCGCACACCCAGGGTCCATTCGCGGCTGAACGGCGGCAGGTTCTCACCGGGCAGGTCCAGGCCATTGACCGTGACCTTCACCTTGCCTTGACCCAAGCCACCCCAGGCTTTCACCGGGATACGCAGGGTAGTGCGCTGGCCTTGCTTGAGCTCGACGGCTTGAGCGCCCGTGTTGACCAGCTCCAACTGCCCTTCGGCACTCAGTTGCACATCCAGTTTCTGCGCCTTGCCCGACAGGTTGGACAGGTCCAGGGCCAACGTCGTCTGGTCACCGCCGGCGAGGAAGCGCGGGGCCGACAGCTCGGCGATCAGCGGCGCGGCGATCACGGTCTTGCCTTCGGCCATGCCGTAGCGGTCGTCGCTCCAGGCCTGGGCCATCAGGCGCAGTTCGCCGTTGAAGTCGGGGATGTTGACGCTGACTTCACCCTCGCCCTGCTCATTCAAGGTCACCGGCGCGCTTTGCAGGGCGACGATGGTCACACTGGTGTCCGGACGCTTGCCGCCCTTGGCCAGCGCGGCGTCGCCGCCAAAGGCCAGGCTGGCCAGGCGGCCCTGCCCGGCTTCGATCAACTGGCCGTAGATATCGAACTGGTCCACGCCATAGGCCTTGCGGCCGAACAGGCTGGAGTACGGGTCCGGCGTCGGGTATTCGGTGATATTGAGGATGCCCACGTCCACCGCCGCCACCAGCACGTGCACCTGTTTCGGCACGCTGCCATCGGCGTTTTTGGCGGCGATGTTCACCGTCAGCGGTTGTTTGGGGCGCATTTTTTCCGGCGCGGTCAGGGTCACGCCAAGCTTGCGCTGGGTGCGATCCAGCGGCAGATGCAGCAGGCCTACCGCGCGCTTGGGGGTGATATTGGCTTTGCGCTCGCCGGGACGAACCACCAGGGCGCTGACGTACAGGTCATGGCGCGACCATTTCGGATCAAGCTTCACGGCAAAGCTTTTGCCTTCGGCCGGCACGTCGATTTCCTGCCACCACAGCGGCCCTTCGGCGGACTCCACCAGCAGGTAGCCTTTACCGGCAGCCGGCGGCGTGACCGTGACGTTGGCGGTATCGCCGTCGCCATAGGCGGGTTTATCCAGCGCCAGCTTGACCTGATCGGGCCGTACGGCGCCGCCTTCGGTGTTGTCCTGGGCCTGGTAGCCGGCCCAGAAGCGCAGGCTGCTGACCAGGCCGGTCTGCGGGTCTTCGACCTCGACGCGGTACGGCCCCCACTCCACCTGGAAGCTGACCTTGGCGGTATCGCCGGCCTTGATGTTCAGGGTCTGTTCGTCGAGGTTGAGGAATTTTTCGTTGTAGTGATAGCTCCAGCCATCGCTGTCGGAGTAGTTCCAGTAGTAGTCACGGCGCTCGCGTACCAGGCGGACCTTGAGGTCTTGCGCGGCGAGTTTCTGCCCGTCCTGGTTGGCCAGCAGCACTTCGAATTCCGCCGGGCCGTCGCCATTGGTTTCCTTGCCGTCAAACAGGCCACGCAGGCCCGGCAGTTGCTCGGCGGGCCAGATCGGCTGCACCAGGCGCCGGGTGATCGGCCGCCCGCCCGACTCGTGCAGGCTGGCCTGCACGATCAGTTGCAGGGGGGATTTGGCCTCGGCCCATTTGCTTTCCAGGGTCAGTTCTTCCTGGCCCTTGGCGTCGAGCACGCTTTCGTCCAGCTCGAAGTCCTGGCTCAGTTCCTCTTCGGTGACGGATCCGAATTGATAGCCCGGCAGCGACTTGACCGCTTCGCGCAACGGTCGCACATAGACTTGCCCGCTGACGCGGTTGCCCGACGCCGGCGAACCATAGAGGTAGCGACCGTTGACCTTGATCACCGGGTTATCCGCCGGGCTCAATGCCGTGTCGCTGCCCTTGAGTTCCAGCGCCAGGCGCTCGGGCAGGAAGTCTTCGACGAGGAATTCATACAGCTGCGGCTTGCCATCACCCAGGTCGAACACCAACTGCCAGCGCCCGGTCGGCGCTTCGCCGGCCAGCTGCAGTTGATATTGATAGAGGCCAGAGGCATCGGCATCCCAGACGAACTTGCGGCTCACCTGTTCATCCGGGCGACGCACTTCGACGCTCACCGGCTGCGGCTTGACCGCGTTGCCGTCCTTGTCCCGCAGCAGGGCGTTGAGCAGCACGGTTTCGCCGGGGCGATACAGGTCGCGCGGGCCGAACACAAAGAACTGCAACGGATGGGAAGGTTGGCCGCCGATATCGAACTCGGCCAGATCCAGCGCGGCACTGTCCAGGCGCAGCAGACTGGTCTGCTCGCCCTGCTTGGCCAGCAGCACCTGGGCCTTTTTCGGCAACGGCAACTCAGCGTGGCCGCCCTTTTCGGTCTTGCCCTGGCCCAGCACACGGCCGTCGGCATCGAGCACTTCAAGGTCGACGCCATCCAACGCCTTGCCACCTTCCAGCGCCTGGGTAAACACATCCAGGCGATTGGCGTAGCGGTGCACCGACAGGCCGATATCGCTCAAGGTAAACAGCGTGGCCGGTTGCGAATAGTTGTAGGTGCCCGAAGCGCGCATCACCGCCAGGTACACGCCCGGTTGCTGCAATTGCTTGAGGCCGGCGATCGGCAGCAGCAGGGTTTCACGGGTATTGCGCGCCGGGTTCAGGTCGAAACGGCCGCCGTAGACCAGGTCGGCCAGCGGCAGCAGTTCGCGGGATTCATAACTTTGCAGGCTGGTATTGCGCCCCCACTGCGCCAGGAACGACGGCAGGGATTCGGGTTTGATACGGAAGAATTCAACGTCGATCTTGTCGACGTTCAATGCGATCACCGGCAGGCCTTCGGCCAGGCGCGTCGGCAACAATGTGCCACGGCTGGCGAAGCCGACGGTGGCTTGCAGGTCACGGGTTTCCAGGCGCGCGATGTACTCGGCGGCGAGCGTGTTGGCGTTGACCGCCTTCACCCCGGCATCCACCGTCAGCACCAGTTTGCGCTGGGGTTCCAGGTGACGCAGGCGCAGCTCCATGAGGTTATCGGACAGCTCCCAGGCGCCATCGACCTTGCCGGACTTGCTGTCGACCAGATGGAGTTTGTCGGCAAACTTCTGCTCCGGATCCAACGGAATGGAAAAACTCACCGACAAGGTGCTGGCGCCGTCCAACTGCACCTCGGATACGTCCACCACACTCAACTCACGCCCGGCATAACGCTGCTTGAGCGCCGCCACATCCACCGCGGCCTTGGCCGGTTTCGGCGCCGTCGCCACGGTGGGCGCAGGCGGTGCTGCCGGTTTATCGGAAGAATCGCAGGCGCTCAGCAGGGCCAGCGCGCAGGCCAGGAACAATCCTTTGTTAAGCATGGGGCACTCGTAGTCAGAGGGAACCGAGGGGTGAACTATATATCAGCGCCGGCCAAGCCGATGTGGCGCTGGTCACATTGACCGACGGAGGGTGAGTTGGTTCTCAACGGTCTCAAGTCCCAGCCAAATCCCACAGGCATAGGGCTCCATTCCACATTGGCCCTGTTGCGCTGCCAATGGACGGTTACAATGCCGCTCCCCCAAGGAGCCTGCATGTCCACCTTACTGACCGACTGGCGCGACCGCCCTACCCATCGCCGCGTATGGGCTTTGGCCGCGCCGATGATTCTTTCGAACATCTCCGTGCCGATGGTGGCACTGGTCGACAGCATGGTCATCGGCCACCTGCCCCACGCTCACCAGCTGGGCGCCGTGGCCGTCGGTGCCAGCTTGTATACCTTCCTCGCCTGGGCCATGGGTTTTCTGCGCATGGGTTCCACCGGTTTCGCCGCCCAGGCCGCCGGGCGCAAGGATGGTGCGGCACTGCGACAGATCCTGCTGCAAGGTTTGCTGCTGGCGCTGGGGTTGGCGATGTTGCTGGGGACCGTCGGCATTCCGCTGAGCCATCTGGCCCTGGAATGGATGCAACCGTCCCCCGAACTCAACCAATTGACCCGCGAGTTCTTCCACACCCGCCTGTTCGGCCTGCCCGCCGCCCTGGCCAGCTACGCGCTGGTGGGTTGGTTTCTCGGCACGCAAAACGCCCGGGCGCCATTGGCAATCCTGTTGACCACCAACCTGGTGAACATCGCCCTGAACCTGTGGTTCGTATTGGGCCTGGACTGGGGCGTGGTCGGCTCGGCCCGCGCATCGGTGATCGCCGAATGGACCGGCGCCCTCCTCGGCCTGGCCCTCACGCAAAAAGCCCTGCGCGCCTACCCCGGGCATATCGCCTGGGCTGCGTTGAAACGGTGGCAAAGCTGGCGCCCGTTGCTGGCGGTGAACCGCGACATCTTTATCCGCAGCCTGGCGCTGCAGTCGGTGTTTTTCATGATCACGGTACAAGGCGCACGCCTGGGCGATGCCACCGTGGCGGCCAACGCGCTGTTGCTCAACGGCCTGCTGCTGACCGCTCATGCGCTGGACGGCTTGGCCCACGCCGTCGAGGCGCTGTGCGGACACGCCATTGGCGCCCGTGACCGCCCGGCCCTGCGCCGTTCGCTGGTGGTTGCCGGCGGTTGGTCGCTGATCGCCAGTCTGGGGTTTGCCCTGCTGTTCACCCTCGCCGGCCACCTGTTTATTGCCATGCAGACCGATATCCCCAGCGTGCGCGAAACCGCCGATCTCTACCTGCCGTACCTGGCGGTACTGCCGTTGATTGCGGTGTGGAGTTATCTGTTGGATGGGTTGTTTATCGGCGCTACGCGCGCCAAGGAAATGCGCAATGGCATGTTGCTGACGGTGCTGATGGTGTTGCCCTTTGCCTGGGCACTGCAAGGCCTGGGCAACCACGGGCTGTGGATGACATTCCTGCTGTTCATGGCCTTGCGCAGCCTGACCCTGGGGGTCATTGCCTGGCGGCTCAAGCAGCGGGGGGAGTGGTTCGGTGCCCGTGCCGACTGAACCTACCTGTTAGTTCTGACAGGTTACAGACCGACATTCCGGGCGTTGAATGGCCATGGGTAAAACCCATCCCATAGATTCAAGGAGAGTCGGATATGAACATCACGAAAGCACTGTGGATCGCTACGGCTTGCACACTGGCGAGCATCGCGGGATGCAGCAATGGGCAAGGGCCGAACACTACCGAGGACAGACTGCGAGTTACAAACAGTAGCCAGTCCAATCTGACACTCATCCAGGGAACCGAGCGACACGCCCTCGCTCCAGGTGCAAATATTGAACTGCCCTTTAACAGCCAAAATGTCACGGTGGCGCCCACCACCACCGGTGCCGACAAACTTGACCGGGTTGTCTTTCAGTTCAACCCAGGCCAATGCTCGGTCAAGCTCTGCCTGGTCACGTACTGAACCACCCACCGATACGACGCGCGGGTATCCCCGCGCATCGTTCAACCCAGCATCAGGACGACAGGTAGGACGAACGCGTCAGGCCCAGACGCAAGGCGTCGAGGAACTGCGTACGCTCACTGGCACTGATCTTCGCGCTGGCGCACTTGTCACGGTAGTGAGTCATCAACTCCTCCGGCGACAAGTGCACATAGCGCAGCATGTCTTCGATGGTGTCGTGGGTCTCGATGCCGGCGCTGTACACCGAACCGTCTTCGCGCTGGTAGATGTTCACCGAGTCGGTGTCACCGAACAGGTTGTGCATGTCGCCAAGGATTTCCTGGTAGGCGCCGACCAGGAAGATGCCCAGCAGGTAGTCTTCGCCTTCATTCAAGGCGTGCACCGGCAGGCTGGTCTCGATGCTCTGCTCGTCGACGTACTGCTTGATCTTGCCGTCGGAGTCGCAGGTCAGGTCTTGCAGCACGGCGCGGCGCAGCGGCTCTTCGTCGAGACGGTGCAGCGGCAGGATCGGCAGTACCTGGCCGATGGCCCAGGTGTCCGGCAGGCTCTGGAACACCGAGAAGTTGCAGATGTACTTGTCGGCCAGCTTGTCGTTGAGTTCGTCCAGCACCTGGCGATGCGAGCGCTGGCGGGCTTTCAACGAGTTGTGCAGGCGGCGGCACACGGCGAAGTAGCACTGTTCGGCCAGGGCTTTCTCGGCCAGGGTCAGTTTGCCGTCGGCATACTGGGTGGCCACATCGCTCATGTAGTGAGTGGCGCGCCAGTAGGTTTCGGTGACCATTTCGATATCGGTCGGGCCGAGCAGGTCCACCAGCCATTGCACGGTCTCGGGCAGGCTTTCCTTGTTTTCGATGACCGGGATTTCGTCGTTATGCTTCTCGACGTCGGTGACCTGCACCACCAGCATGGCGTGGTGGGCGGTCAGGGAGCGGCCGCTTTCGGAGAAGATATTCGGGTGCGGCAGGCTCTGGGCGTCGCAGAATTCCTTGAGCATGCCCACGACCACACCGGCGTAGTCGTCCATGTCGTAGTTGATCGAGCTGGCGTTACGCGAGTGGGTACCGTCGTAGTCCACGCCCAGGCCGCCGCCCACGTCGATGTGGTCCACCGGCAGGCCGAGGTTGCGCAGTTCGCCGTAGTAACGAATGGCTTCCTTGAACCCATGCTGGTAGTCGGCCAGGTTGGCGATCTGCGAACCCATGTGGAAGTGCAGCAGGCGGATGCCCTGGTCCAGGCCCGCCGCGCGGAAGCGCTCGACCACCGACAGCAGCTGCGCCGCCGACAACCCGAACTTGGACTTCTCGCCACCGGTGTCCGCCCACTTGCTTGACGCCAGGGACGACAGGCGCACGCGCAGGCCCACCTGTGGCTTGACCTTGAGGCTGGCGGCCTCTTCGATCACCAGTTCAACCTCGGATTCTTTCTCGATCACGATAAATACGTTGTGGCCGAGCTTCTGGCCCATCAGTGCCAGGCGGATGAACTCGCGGTCCTTGTAACCGTTGCAGACGATGGTGCCGCCCTTCGGCGCCAGGGCCAGCACGGCCAGCAGCTCAGGCTTGGAGCCGGCTTCGAGGCCGATGGAAACGTTCTGGGTGGCGATGATGTTCTCGATCACCGCCTCCTGCTGGTTCACCTTGATCGGGTACAGCGCGGTGTACTTGCTCTGGTACTCCAGGCGCTCGATGTTGGCATCGAAAGCGCCGGTCAGCTGGCGTACACGGTCTTGCAGGATGTCGGGAAAACGCACCAGCAGCGGCAGGGAAAGGCCGCTCTTGCGCAGCTCGTCCACTTGCTCGTAGAGGTCGACGGGTGTGCTGTTCGGGCCGTTCGGACGGACTTCAACGCGACCGGCATCATTGATCGCGAAATACCCGGCCCCCCAATGGCGAATCCCGTAAACACTGCGGCTGTCCGCAACTGTCCATTGGCTGCCATCGTCTTTGCGTGTGCGTCGTACGGACATCGAAGTCCCCTATAAATGAAGGCGAAGGCGCCGCCTCGCGTTCGAGGCTGGCGCAGTCTAAAGAATGAAAATGACGATTTGCCTGTAAGCAAGGTAGACCCCACTCGCAGGACAGAGTTTAGACACAGGTTGGGAAGAGGCTCTCAGCCGCCGGACTTCTTGGCCTTGTAACCCAGCCTGATCAGCTCGGCCAACAGCAGTTCGACGTGATCGCCCTGGATCTCGATGACACCGTCTTTCAACGCGCCACCGGTGCCACAGCGCTTTTTCAGCGTGGTGGCCAGTGCCTTGAGCGGCTCTTCGGCCAACGGCACGCCGGTGATGGTGGTCACCGTCTTGCCGCCACGGCCTTTGCTTTCGCGGCGCACGCGGGCAATACCGTCGCCTTCGGGGATCAGGGTCTGTTTGCAGGTACACGAATCCACGGGCTGACGACAGTCCGGGCAGTGTCGACCTGCGTCGGTGGAAAATACCAGGCCGCCGAGGGCGGCGAAGGATGCGGCTTTTTTGGCCACCGGCAATCCTCTCGGGAGGACAAAGACTGATCGGCCTCCGCTAAGGGACGACCGACCGCGAAGCCCCACTCAGGCAGGGGCAGCGCTACCGACCCGCCAAGGCGGTTCGGGTGAAAAGTCGCGCAGTGTAACGGCAAAAAGCCCACTTGCTAAGAGCCAAATGGCGCCAATTTATGCAGCTTTAGCGACGTGAGGCCAGATAGCGCCGCAAGCCCTCCTGGGCGTCCGGGCAGTAAGGCTTGTGCTCGGCTTCCTGCAGGACCGTTTCCACGGGCAAAAAGCGCGCTTCCATGACTTCTTCAGGCTGCAGGCGCAATGGCCCATCCCAGGTCGCCGAGTAGGATTTGCACCAGAGCCGGCTGTTGCCATCCTCAAAGTAGAAATGGTCATGCTCGGTCAGTTCCACCCCGCCGACACCCAGTTCCTCTTCCAGCTCGCGGGCCGCCGATAACGCGTAGGACTCGCCCGCCGCGACCATCCCGCCCGCCGCCGTATCCCAGAAACCCGGGTACAGGGCCTTGCTCAGGGTGCGCCGATGCACGCACAGCTCACCCTTGGAATTGAACAGGAAGATAAAGGTGCAACGGCCGATCAGGCCGCGCTGGCGCAAATCGGACCTGACGAGGTGGCCGAGCAGGTTGTCCCGCTCGTCGACCCAGCAGATCAGTTCGGCATCAGAGGCCGCACGGTGCGCGGCCTCGTTTTGAGCTGTGTCCATCATCAACCCTGGTTGAGCAGTTGACGCAAATCGATCACCGCCGCGTTGGCCCGGGAAATGTAGTTGGCCATGACCAGCGAATGGTTAGCCAACACGCCGAAACCGCTGCCGTTGAGGATCATCGGGCTCCAGACCGGCTCTTGCGAAGCCTCCAGCTCACGAATGATCTGGCGCACGCTGACGGTGGCGTTTTTCTTGGCCAGCACGTCGGCAAAGTCGACTTCGATGGCACGCAACAGGTGGGACAGCGCCCAGGCCTGGCCACGGGCCTCGTAGAACACGTTATCGATCTGCATCCATGGGGTTTCCACCACTTCTTCGTCGACCTGCGGCACTTCACCTGGCGCCAGGGCCTCGGTTTTCAGTGCGGTGTTCAATTTGACCCGACCCACGCTGGCCGACAGGCGTTGCGACAGCGAGCCCAGGCGGGTCGCCACATCGCCCAGCCAGTTGTTCAGGTTGTCGGCACGGGCATAGAACAAGGCGCCACGCTGGTTCGGGTCGGACAGGCGCGCTTCATAGCGGTTCAGGGAGTTGATGCCTTCCTGGTACTCCGACTCACTGGACGGCAGCACCCAGCTCTTGTTGTCGAAGTTGAAACGCGGCTCGGCCTTGGCCAGATCGGCGTCTTCGGCCGACTGCGACTGGGAGCGGGCGAAGTCTTTACGCAAGGCGCGGGTCAGGTCGCGCACCTGCACCAGCACGCCGTATTCCCAGCTGGGCATGTTGTCCATCCACAGGCCCGGCGGGAAACGGTCGTTGGAAATATAGCCACCGGGCTTGTTCAGCAACGTGCCGACTACGGTCTTGAGGGTTTCGACGGTGGTATAGCCCACCACCATCTGCTTGCCTTCCTTCTCGGCGGCAAGCTGCGCATTCTGCTGGACCGGGAACAGCGCCGGCTCTTCGCTCCAGTACCAGCCCAGGGCGCCGGTGACCAACAGATACAGGCCGAGCACGCTGAGCACGGCTCGGCTCATCAGCAGGGTACGAAAATAGCTGCGGTTGGCCGACTTGGGCTCAGGGGCAGGGCCTTTGGCACTGCCCGCACGGTTTTTCCAGTCCAGCATGGCGATATCCTTTCAATCACTTGAGTTCATGCACTTGAATTGAGGGCGTGCGTTCAAACACTCCGACCACAACCCTACCCCATCGTGCCCGCCCATGCGGGGCTTTTCACCAAACGTGCATACGGCAGGCATTCGACTATAAAGGATGCACGCTTTTTAAGCTGCGCGACCGTCAGGTCACCAACTGAATATCAGGGACACGCAGTTAATTGACATATGACACTCATCCCATTGGAAAGAGGTGCTAGCATAGAGCCATCAGTTCGACCTCAGCATGCACCCTCACTAGTAGTCAGGATATGACCGAGCCAGAAGACCCCAGCCGTGAGCGTCTCAAGCAGCATTTTGCCCAGCGGGTAATTCATCAGGCACGTCAAATTCTTGAGATCTGGCAGCGCCTGCAACGCAGCGAATGGTCAGGCGCCGACCTCTCCGAACTCAGCGAGGCCAACCTGCGCCTGCAGCGCTTTGCCGAGCGCTTCGAACAACCCGAACACGGCCAACTCGCCCGGCACATCGGCGAATCGCTCAAGGCCGTCGACGAAAACCGCGGGCGCCTGAGCAGCCACCTGATCACCGAACTCAACCGCTTGATGCAGCGCCTGTCCCGCACCGGCCTGCGCCAGGGCGACCAGCTGGAACAAACCTTCCTGCCGCCGATGCGCAAGCCGATCTACGTGATGCTGGCCGATCACGACCGCGCCGAGCGCCTGGCCAAGCAGCTGGAATTCTTTGGCATGAGCGCCCAATCCCTGGACAGCGTCGCGGCGTTTCGCGCGTCCCTGGCCGAGCGCCTGCCGTCGGCGATCGTGATGGACGTGGATTTCTGCGGCACCGGCCTGGGCCTCAAGCTCGCCGCCGAAGCCCAGGAAGGCCTGGAGCATAAGCTGCCGCTGTTGTTTTTCAGCCTGCACGAAACCGACACCCCCACTCGCCTCGCCGCCGTGCGCGCCGGCGGCCAGGAATTCCTCACCGGCACGCTGGAAGCCTCCAGCCTGCTGGAAAAGATCGAAGTGCTGACCTGCGTCGCCCAGTACGAACCGTACAAAGTGCTGATCATCGATGACTCGCGGGCCCAGGCGCTGCACACCGAGCGTCTGCTCAACAGTGCCGGCATCGTCACCCGTACCTTGATCGAACCGATCCAGGCCATGGCCGAACTGGCAGACTTCCAGCCCGACCTGATCATCCTCGACATGTACATGCCGGCCTGTACCGGCACCGAACTGGCCAAGGTCATTCGCCACAATGACCGTTACGTCAGTGTGCCGATCATCTACCTGTCGGCCGAAGACGACCTGGACAAGCAGCTGGACGCCATGAGCGAAGGCGGCGACGACTTCCTCACCAAACCGATCAAGCCGCGCCACCTGATCACCACGGTGCGCAACCGCGCCGCCCGTGCGCGCAACCTCAAGGCGCGGATGGTGCGCGACAGCCTGACCGGGTTGTACAACCACACCCATATCCTGCAATTGCTTGAAGACTGCAGTTTCCGCGCGCGCCGCGAGAACAAACCGTTGAGCTTTGCCATGCTCGACATCGATCACTTCAAGCGGGTCAATGACAGCCATGGCCACCCCATGGGCGACCGCGTGATCAAGAGCCTGGCGCTGTTTCTCAAGCAACGCCTGCGCAAGACCGATTACATCGGCCGCTACGGCGGTGAAGAATTCGCCATCGTGATGCCCGACACCGACCTGGACTCGGCCTGCAAGGTACTGGATGAAATTCGTGGGCGCTTTGCCGAGATTCACTACCCGGCGCAGCCGCAGGATTTGTGGTGCACCTTCAGCGCCGGGGTGGTGGAGCTGTGTGACGGCTCCGACAGCCTGATGATGGCCGCCCAGGCCGACGAGGCGCTGTACCGCGCCAAGGACGCCGGGCGTAACCGCGTGCAAGCGGCACGCACGTCAAAGCAAAGTGCCACCTTTTCACCAGAATCCACTGATTCCGTCATAACCCTGTAATGAAAACGCAATAACTTCAGGCACTTACCTTTTGCTGTCGGTTGATACCCCGCATGCGCCTGAAGCTGCTGACCAATCTCAATACCCTCCTGCTGGTGGCCGTGTGCCTGGCACTTGGAGCGACGCTGTGGTGGTCGCAACGAGCGCTGGAACGGCCTTATTTGCTGATGGAACGCTACCTCGGTCTGTCACAGGCCTTCCAGAACCAGGCCGCGCGCAATATCGACGACTACCTGGGCAGCGGTGATGCATTGCGCTTGAGCAGCGCCAGCCAGAGCCTGGAAAGCCTGTTGCAGCACCTGGATGAACTGCCCGCCGACCTCGCACAGAACCTGCGCCCCAGCCTTGTGGACCTGGACACCTTCAGCAAGACCGACCTGCTGGCGGCCGGAAAGTTGGCCGGCGACCCGCAAGCCTTGTTGCTGCAAGCCGAGCGGGAGCTGGGCGCCAACCTGGAGCAGTTGAGCCAATACGCCATGGGCGTCAACAGCGCCGAAGCCGCGCGCTACCTGCCACCGCTGCTGGCGGCCTCACTGCACCTGGACAAGCTGTCCCTGGCCCGCGACAAACTGGTGAGCAGCGGCCGCGCGGAACTGGCGGACGATGTGGAACGCGAAGTCGGCAATATGCGCAGCCAGGCCGACCTGCTGGAGCAACTGCCATTACTCGGGGTAAAGGCCAGCGCAGAATCCAACACCGATGACTTTTCGGCCTTGATGGGCCTGGAAAACAGCGCAAAAGCCGAAGCCCAGGACACCGGCGTCGACCTCAAGCGCGAACTCAACGGCCTGCTGGCCCGCTACCCCGCCGAACTCCAGCGCACCCGCACGCAGATCCAGCAGCGTGCCGACCTGGCCGCCGCCACCCACTTGAAAATCGCCGCCGTTCAGCAGGCCATCGCCGGCCTGGAGCCGGTGGTGCGTGCGCAACACGGCAAGATCCAGGGCGAAGTGCGCCTGATGCAAGGCGTGATGATCGGCCTGATTCTGCTGATCGCCCTGCTGATCGACACCCTGCAGCGGCGCCTGGCGCGGGTGCTGACCAACCTGGCCCCGGCCTTGTCGATCTGGGGCGAGGGCAACTTCAGCCAACCGATCACCTTGGGCAAGACCAACCGCGAACTGCGCGACATCGAAGCGTCCCTCAACCGTTTACGCGCCTACCTGGTGGATCTGGTGGGTACCATCCGTGGCAATGCCGAAGAAGTGGCCGGCAGCAGCCGCGCCCTGGCCGAGCTGAGCAGTGGCCTGCACGACGGCGCCGAACGCCAGGCCGGGGATACTGCGCAGATTCGTGATTCCCTGGGCGAACTGGAAGCCACCATCCAGCAAGTCGCCGGTGATGCCAGCCAGGCGGCCGGCGCCAGTCGCAGCGCGGGCCAGGCGGTCGAGCAAGGCCAGCGCGTGATCGGCCTGAGCCTGACCGGCCTGCACGCGCTGGTGGGTGAAGTGCAGCAAAATGCGCAGATGATCGAGAAACTTGCCGAGGAGTCCGCCACCATTGGCGGCGTATTGACCGTGATTCGCTCGATTGCCGACCAGACCAACCTGCTGGCGCTCAACGCCGCCATCGAAGCCGCACGCGCCGGTGAAGCCGGACGCGGTTTTGCCGTGGTCGCCGACGAAGTGCGCACCCTGGCCCAACGCACCGCTGGCGCCACCGCCGAAATCCAGGGCCTGATCACCGGCCTGCAAACCGCTGCGCACCAATCGGTGCAGGGCATGCGCGCCCAGGTTGAACACGCCGAGGCTACCGCCCAGCAAGCCCAGGCGGCGGATGGCGCGCTGGATGAAATCGTCGGCGCGATCCAGACCATTTCCGACACCGCCGTGCGGATTGCCGATGTAACGGCGCAGCAAAGTGGCGCCGTGAGTGAGATTCGCGACAACAGCGAGCGGATTCATCAGTTGGGTGAGGATAATTTGCTGCGCATCGGCCAGGGCCGCAGCCAGGGTGAGCATTTGCTGGTGCTGGGTGGGCAGCTCAATACGGCTGTGCAGGCGTTCCGTGTCTGACCCGCCCCATGAAGATCCAAAATCAAATGAAGATCAAAATGTGGGAGGGGGCTTGCCCCCGATAGCGGTGGATCAGTTACAGATGTCGATACTGACACACTGCAATCGGGAGCAAGCCCCCTCCCACATTTGATCTCCACAGTATTCAAGGGCGTATTACCAATGACCGGATCCCAGCCACCAGTCACAAATTTTGCGCAATCCTCGCTAATCGTGCCGCCTACTGCATAGAACTGGACAGTCACAAAGGCTTTGCGGCATAGTCGCCGGGTTCTGCCTTGCCCACATCAATAACAAGGAACAGCCGATGGCGACCTTACTGGTTCTTCACGGACCCAACCTGAACCTGCTCGGCACCCGTGAACCGGACGTCTACGGGGCAGTGACCCTCGATCAGATCAACCTTGACCTGGAACGACGGGCACGTGAAGCCGGCCACCATTTGCTCTACCTGCAAAGCAATGCCGAGTATGAATTGATTGATCGCATCCATGCTGCCCGTGGCGAAGGCGTGGACTTTATCCTGATCAATCCCGCCGCTTTTACGCACACAAGTGTTGCATTACGTGACGCGCTGCTGGCGGTGAGCATCCCATTCATCGAAGTGCATTTATCGAACGTGCACAAACGCGAACCTTTCCGCCATCACTCCTACTTCTCCGACGTTGCGGTAGGAGTGATCTGCGGCCTTGGCGCCAGCGGTTACCGACTGGCCCTGGAGGCCGCCCTGGAACAGCTTGAAGAACAGGCCAAGCGCCCCTGACCGACCCTTGGGAGTTGATGATTCATGGATATCCGTAAAGTTAAGAAACTGATCGAACTGCTGGAAGAATCCGGTATCGACGAGCTGGAAATCAAGGAAGGCGAAGAGTCCGTACGGATCAGCCGCCACAGCAAGACCCCGGCCCAACAGTTCTACGCACCACAGATGCAGGCACCGGCACCAGCTGCTGCTCCGGCCGCCGCGCCTGCTGCCGCCGCCGCACCTGCCGCACCGGCAGCCCCTGCGCTGAACGGTTTCGTGGTCAAGTCGCCAATGGTCGGTACGTTCTACCGCACCCCGGCACCGACCTCGCCAGCCTTCGTTGAAGTGGGCAAGACCGTGAAAGTGGGCGACACCATCTGCATCGTTGAAGCGATGAAGATGATGAACCACATCACGGCCGAAAAAGCCGGCGTCATCGAATCCATCCTGGTAGAAAACGGTCAGCCGGTTGAGTACGACCAGCCGCTGTTCACCATCGTTTGAACCGCGGAGCGCCTTCGATGTTGAAACCTGCGAAGAAACTGCAAAAAGTCCTGATCGCCAACCGCGGCGAGATCGCGCTGCGTATCCTGCGCGCCTGTAAGGAAGAGGGCATCAAGACCGTCGCTGTTTACTCGACGGCCGATACCGAATTGATGCACGTGAAACTGGCGGACGAGAGCATCTGCATCGGCCCGCCACTGGCCACGAACTCGTACCTGAAAGTCTCGAACATCATCGCCGCCGCTGAAGTGACCGGCGCTGATGGCATCCACCCGGGCTACGGCTTCCTCGCGGAAAACGCCGATTTCGCCGAACAGGTGGAAAAATCCGGGTTTGCCTTCATCGGCCCGAAAGCCGAAACCATTCGCCTGATGGGCGACAAGGTCTCGGCCAAGGACGCCATGATCGCGGCCGGCGTGCCAACCGTTCCGGGCTCCGACGGCCCACTGCCTGAAGACGAGGAAACCGCACTGCGCATTGGTCGCGAAGTCGGCTACCCGGTGATCATCAAGGCCGCCGGTGGCGGTGGTGGTCGCGGCATGCGCGTGGTGCACAAGGAAGAAGAACTGATCGAAGCGGCCAAGCAGACTCGCTCCGAAGCGGCTGCCTGGTTCGGCAACCCGATGGTCTACCTGGAGAAGTACCTGACCAACCCACGTCACGTGGAAGTGCAGGTACTGTCCGACGGCCAGGGCCACGCCATCCACCTGGGCGACCGCGATTGCTCGCTGCAACGTCGTCACCAGAAGGTGTTGGAAGAAGCCCCGGCACCGGGCCTGGATGAAAAAGCGCGTCAGGAAGTCCTGGCTCGCTGCGTCAAGGCGTGCATCGACATCAACTACCGTGGCGCCGGTACCTTTGAGTTCCTCTACGAGAACGGCCGTTTCTACTTCATCGAGATGAACACTCGTGTGCAGGTAGAGCACCCGGTGTCGGAGATGGTCACCGGTATCGACATCGTCAAGGAGATGCTCAGCATCGCCGCCGGCAACGTGCTGTCCTTCACCCAGGACGACGTGAAGATCCACGGTCACTCCCTGGAGTGCCGGATCAACGCCGAAGACCCGAAGACCTTTATCCCAAGCCCTGGCCTGGTCAAGCATTTCCACGCGCCCGGCGGCAACGGCGTACGTGTGGATTCGCACCTGTACAGCGGTTACAAGGTTCCGTCCAACTACGACTCGCTGATCGGCAAGCTGATCACCTGGGGCGCGACCCGCGACGAGGCCATGGCCCGTATGCGCAATGCCCTGGACGAAATCGTGGTCGACGGCATCAAGACCAACATCCCGCTGCACCGGGACCTGGTTCGCGATGAAGGCTTCTGCGAGGGTGGTGTGAACATTCACTACCTGGAACACAAGCTGGCCAACCAGTAAGTGCTCCACCCAACAAAGCCGCCTTCGGGCGGCTTTGTTGTTTGTGGGCCCTCTACTTTTTTGAAGATGTACACCGTCAAAATGTGGGAGGGGGCTTGCCCCCGATGGCGGTGGATCAGTTACAGATGCTGAGACTGACACACTGCAATCGGGGGCAAGCCCCCTCCCACATTTGACCGGCGTGCAGTCAGTAGTGTCGTCTTCTGCCCGCCGCTCGCGTAAACTTGCGCGCTTTCGCAGCCTACCCCGCTGCACACTCATTTTTTTCAAAGGTGCCCGCCATGCCTTGGCTGCAAGTCCGTCTCGCCATCAGCCCAGAACAAGCCGAAACCTACGAAGACGCGTTCCTCGAAGTGGGCGCCGTCTCGGTGACCTTCATGGACGCCGAAGACCAGCCGATCTTCGAACCCGAGCTGAATACCACCCCGCTGTGGTCCCACACCCATCTGCTGGCCCTGTTCGAAGACGGCACCGACGCCGCCGCCGTACTGGCCCATATGGAATTGCTCACCGGCAGCCCGTTGCCCGAGCATCACAGCGAAATCATCGAAGACCAGGACTGGGAACGCAGCTGGATGGACAACTTCCAGCCGATGCGCTTCGGCCAGCGCCTGTGGATCGTGCCGAGCTGGCATGCCGCCCCGGAGCCGAACGCGGTCAACCTGCTGCTGGATCCGGGCCTGGCATTCGGCACCGGCACCCACCCCACCACCGCGTTGTGCCTGGAGTGGCTGGACGGCCAGGACCTGACGGACAGCCACGTGCTGGATTTCGGCTGCGGCTCGGGGATCCTGGCGATTGCCGCCCTGTTGCTGGGCGCCAAGGAAGCCGTGGGCACCGACATCGACGTGCAGGCCCTGGAAGCGTCCCGGGATAACGCCGGGCGCAACAACATTCCTGAAGGCAAATTCCCGCTCTACCTGCCGCAGGATTTGCCCCAGGTGCAGGCCGACGTGCTGGTCGCCAATATCCTCGCCGGCCCGCTGGTGTCCCTGGCGCCGCAACTGTCGAGCCTGGTCAAGCCGGGCGGGCGCCTGGCGCTGTCGGGCATCCTCGCCGAGCAGGGCGAAGATGTCGCCGCCGCCTACGCCAAGGATTTCGAGTTGGATCCGATCGCTAACCGTGATGGCTGGGTACGCATCAGCGGACGTCGGCGCTAGAATGAGCGCTTGCCTGAATCGGATGGCCGCATGACCGACAGTTTCGTCACCCAGTGCCCGCATTGCCAAACCCGCTTTCGCGTCAACCACGCCCAATTGAGCGTGGCTCGCGGCGTGGTTCGCTGCGGCTCGTGCCTGCAAGTCTTCAACGCTGCCCGCCAGCTGCTGGAGCAGCGCGCCCAGGCGCCTGCGCCGGAGCAGCCGACCACGATCGAGCCCGTGCGCGAAGCCGCGCCTGAGCCACAGCGGGCAATCAGCCAGAAGCAATGGAGCGCCGAAGAGCTGGACCTGGACAACCTGGACCTGGACCAGGAACTGGCCAAGCTGGAACGCCGCGAGATTCAGCACACACTGCCCGTGGGCGCGGAACGCCGCCAGCCCGGTGCCGACCGTCGGCAGAAAGAAGACGCCCTCAGCGCCAGCCGCGAAACCGTCAAGGCCGAAGAAGAAAAATGGGCCGCCAGCCTGTTCAGCGAACCGCCTGAAGAACGCGCCTCCGCCGCCGAAGACGAACCTGAACCGACCAAAGCCACTGCGACCCGGCAGCGCACCGAGCCCTCCATGTCGTTGCACCTCGACGATGAGCCCGCGCTGCGCTCAACCCCGGAAGATGAACACATCGACCCTCCGTTCACGCCCCTGACAGCGGCAGCGGATGAAGCGGAGCCCGAAGAGCGCGCGCAACCCCGTCGCAAGCGCCCACGCCCCGAGGCCGGCGTCCATGACGACCTGCTCCAGGACCTGGAAGACGACCCTCTGCACCTGTACGCGCAAAAACGCCCGCAGGGCCTGGGCCGTCGCCTGATCTGGATGCTGCTGGTACTGATCGCCGCCGCCGGCCTGGCCGCGCAGTACATTGCCTATCAGTTCGACGATCTGGCCCGCCAGGACGCTTACCGCCCGTGGTTCCAGCAACTGTGCCCGACACTGGGCTGCACGGTGCCGTCGCGGGTCGATATCGCCCATATCAAGAGCAGTAACCTGGTGGTACGCAGCCACCCGGAGTTCGCCGGGGCGCTGGTGGTGGATGCGATCATCTATAACCGCGCGACGTTCTCCCAGCCCTTTCCGCTGCTGGAACTGCGTTTCGCCGACCTCAACGGCAACCTGATTGCCAGTCGTCGCTTCAAGCCCGCCGAATACCTGAGCGGCGAATTGGCCGGGGTGAGCGAAATGCCATCACAGACCCCGATCCATATCTCCCTGGATATCCTCGATCCGGGCAATAAAGCCGTGAATTACAGCCTGAGCTTCCACTCGCCCGAGTGAATCGGCCTACACACCGTCGCTTGACGGTGGAGTATTGACTGGGCCCCGCCCATCCAAACCGGCGGCGATAAAGAAATAACTGTTCAGATTTTATCCAATTCAGCCTTTATCCAGTCATCGAGAGCGGGTATCATGCCAACCCTTTTTCGAACTCTAATGATCCGGCCCCACAACAGGGAAGTCCTATGTCGGCGGTACGCATCGGCCCATATACATTGCAGAATGGCTTGATTCTCGCCCCGATGGCGGGCGTCACCGACCAGCCCTTTCGTCAGCTGTGCAAGCGTTTGGGCGCGGGTCTAGTAGTCTCGGAAATGGTCACCAGCGACATGAGCTTGTGGAACACCCGCAAATCGCGGATGCGCATGATCCACGAAGGTGATCCCGAGCCCCGCTCGGTCCAGATCGCCGGCGGTGATGCGCAGATGCTGGCGGATGCAGCCCGGGCCAACGTGGAGTTGGGCGCACAGATCATCGATATCAACATGGGCTGCCCGGCCAAGAAGGTCTGCAACAAGGCCGCCGGTTCCGCGCTGTTGAAAGATGAGCAGTTGGTTGCCGAGATCCTGCAGGCCGTTGTTGCCGCAGTGGATGTGCCGGTGACCCTGAAGATTCGTACCGGTTGGGACCGGGACAACAAGAACGGCCTGACGGTGGCGAAGATCGCCGAACAGGCAGGCATTACAGCGCTGGCGGTGCATGGTCGCACCCGCGCCGACCTTTACACCGGTGAAGCCGAGTACGACACCATCGCCGCGATCAAGCAGGCGGTGTCGATGCCGGTATTTGCCAATGGCGACATCGACTCGGCCGAAAAAGCCCGGCGCGTGCTGCACGCCACCGGTGCCGATGGTGTGTTGATTGGCCGGGCCGCCCAGGGGCGGCCGTGGATTTTTCGTGAGGTCGAGCATTTCCTGCGTACGGGTGAAGTCCTGCCGGCGCCGGAACTGGTCGAGGTGGAACGTATTCTGCTAGAGCATCTGGCTGCACTTCACACCTTCTATGGAGAGGTGATGGGCGTGCGTATTGCTCGCAAGCATGTGGGTTGGTATCTCGCAACCCTGCCAGGCGCCAGGGAGTTTCGCGCCGGGTTCAATCGTTTGGATGAAACGCAAGCACAGGTCACCGCCGTTCGTGAGTTTTTTGCCGAACGAGACAAGAGCCTGAGAGCAGGGGACGGAGAATGGGTGGCCGCATGACGATGATGACCGAGACTTTAGTGAGTGGAACAACACCCGTGAGCGACAACGTCAATTTGAAACAGCACCTCAACACGCCGAGCGAAGAAGGCCAGACCCTTCGCGGGAGTGTCGAGAAGGCGCTGCATAATTATTTCGCCCACCTTGAGGGCGCTTCCGTCACGGACGTGTACAACCTGGTGCTCTCCGAAGTCGAGGCGCCCCTGCTCGAAAGCGTGATGAACTACGTCAAGGGCAACCAGACCAAAGCCAGTGAGCTGCTGGGCCTCAACCGTGGCACCTTGCGCAAAAAGCTCAAGCAATACGATTTGCTGTAAGCATTCAATCAAACCAGAAAGGCGCCCGCGTAAAACCGGTCGCCTTTTTTGCTGACTCCTTTGCTTTTGATGGAAATTGAAATGACCGACCAGACTACCCGCCTGCCGATCCGCCGCGCCTTGATCAGTGTCTCCGACAAGACCGGGATCCTCGAATTTGCCCGGGAGCTGGAAGCCCTGGGCGTGGAAATCCTCTCCACGGGCGGGACCTTCAAGCTGCTGCAGGACAACGGCGTGGCCGCAGTGGAAGTGGCGGACTACACCGGCTTCGCAGAAATGATGGACGGTCGCGTCAAGACCCTGCACCCGAAAATCCACGGCGGCATCCTCGGCCGTCGCGGCATCGACGACGCCATCATGACCGAGCACGGCATCAAGCCGATCGACCTGGTGGCCGTCAACCTCTACCCGTTCGAAGCCACCATCAACAAGCCGGGCTGCGACCTGCCGACCGCCATCGAAAACATCGATATCGGCGGCCCGACCATGGTTCGCTCGGCGGCCAAGAACCACAAAGACGTGGCCATCGTGGTCAACGCCGGCGACTACGCCCAGGTGCTGGAAAGTTTGAAAGCCGGCGGCCTGACCTACGCCCAGCGGTTCGACCTGATGCTCAAGGCGTTCGAACACACCGCCGCCTATGACGGCATGATCGCCAACTACATGGGCACCGTGAACCAGGCCGCCGAAACCCTGAGCACAGAAGGCCGCAGCCAGTTCCCGCGCACCTTCAACAGCCAGTTCATCAAGGCCCAGGAAATGCGCTACGGCGAGAACCCGCACCAGAGCGCGGCGTTCTACGTGGAAGCCAAGCCTGCCGAAGTGGGCATCGCCACTGCGACCCAACTGCAAGGCAAAGAACTGTCCTACAACAACGTGGCCGACACCGACGCCGCGCTGGAATGCGTGAAGAGCTTCGTCAAGCCGGCCTGCGTGATCGTCAAGCACGCCAACCCGTGCGGCGTGGCCGTGAGCCCGGACGCTGAAGGTGGCATTCGCCAGGCGTACGAACTGGCCTACGCCACCGACACCGAATCCGCGTTCGGCGGCATCATCGCGTTCAACCGTGAACTGGATGCAGAGACGGCCAAGGCCATCGTCGAGCGTCAGTTCGTCGAAGTGATCATCGCCCCTTCCGTGAGCGAAGAAGCCCGCGCCATCGTGGCGGCCAAAGCCAACGTGCGCCTGCTGGCCTGCGGCGAGTGGTCGGCTGAACGTGCCGCTGCCTGGGACTACAAGCGCGTCAACGGCGGCCTGCTGGTACAGAGCCGCGACATCGGCATGATCGGCAGCGCAGACCTCAAGGTAGTGACCAAGCGCGCCCCGACCGAGCAAGAGATCAACGACCTGATCTTCGCCTGGAAAGTGGCCAAGTACGTTAAATCCAACGCCATCGTCTACGCCAAGAACCGCCAGACCATCGGTGTCGGCGCTGGCCAGATGAGCCGCGTGAACTCGGCGCGTATCGCCGCGATCAAGGCCGAGCACGCCGGTTTGCAGGTGGCCGGCTCGGTGATGGCATCGGATGCATTCTTCCCGTTCCGTGATGGCCTGGACAACGCCGCGAAAGCCGGCGTGACTGCCGTGATCCAACCGGGCGGCTCGATGCGTGATGCCGAGGTGATCGCCGCTGCCGATGAAGCCGGCATTGCCATGGTCTTCACCGGCATGCGCCACTTCCGTCACTGATCCAACTCGAGCGAAATGTGGCAGCCGGTTTTGTGGCGAGGGAGCTTGCTCCCGCTGGGGTGCGAAGCGCCCCCAAAAGCGGGCTCCAGCTGCGCTGTCGAACGGGAGCAAGCGCCCTCGCCACAAGAGTCCGGCTCCACATTAAAGCGCTCGTGCAGCGCCTACAGAATTTGAGGTTTTTGAAATGAATGTTTTGATCATTGGCAGCGGTGGCCGTGAACACGCCCTGGCCTGGAAAGTTGCCCAGGACCCACGGGTCCAGAAAGTCTTCGTCGCCCCCGGCAACGCCGGTACCGCCATCGAAGCCAAGTGCGAAAACGTCGCCATCGACGTACTGGCCCTTGAGCAACTGGCCGACTTCGCCGAGAAAAACGTCTCCCTGACCATCGTCGGTCCGGAAGTGCCATTGGTTGCCGGTGTCGTAGACCTGTTCCGCAGCCGCGGCCTGGATTGCTTCGGCCCAACCGCCGGCGCGGCCCAGCTGGAAGGCTCGAAAGCCTTCACCAAGGATTTCCTGGCGCGCCACAAGATCCCGACGGCCGACTACCAGAACTTCACCGAGATCGAGCCCGCCCTGGCCTACCTGCGTGAAAAAGGCGCGCCGATCGTGATCAAGGCCGACGGCCTGGCCGCCGGTAAAGGCGTGATCGTCGCCATGACCCTGCAGGAAGCCGAAGACGCCGTGCGTGACATGCTCGCCGGTAACGCCTTTGGTGACGCGGGTTCGCGCGTCGTCATCGAGGAATTCCTCGACGGCGAAGAAGCCAGCTTTATCGTGATGGTCGACGGCAAGAACGTGCTGCCGATGGCCACCAGCCAGGACCACAAACGCGTCGGCGACGCCGACACTGGCCCGAACACCGGCGGCATGGGTGCCTACTCCCCTGCCCCGGTGGTGACCGCCGAGGTGCACCAGCGCGTGATGGACCTGGTGATCTGGCCGACCGTGCGTGGCATGGCCGATGAAGGCAATGTGTACACCGGTTTCCTCTACGCCGGCCTGATGATCGACAAAGCCGGCAACCCGAAAGTCATCGAGTTCAACTGCCGCTTCGGCGACCCGGAAACCCAACCGGTGATGCTGCGCCTGCAATCGAGCCTGGTGCTGCTGGTGGAAGCCGCGCTGGCCCAGGCCCTGGACAAGGTTGAAGCGCAGTGGGATCCACGTCCGAGCGTCGGCATTGTGCTGGCCGCCGGTGGTTACCCGGCCGACTACGCCAAGGGCGATGTGATTGAAGGCCTGGACGCGGCTGCTACCCTGGAAGGCAAGGTGTTCCATGCGGGCACCGCGCTCAAGGACGGCAAGGTCGTGACCGCCGGAGGCCGTGTGCTGTGCGCCACCGCCATGGGTGCCAGCGTCGACGCCGCACAGCAACAGGCGTACAAGCTGGCTGCAAAAATCGACTGGAAAGGCTGCTTCTACCGCACGGACATCGGCTACCGCGCCATTGCCCGTGAACGTGGCGAAAGCCTGTAACGCTAGCTATCCGTTCGGTTAGGCAAGGGCTTCTGGCCCTTGCCGTATACAGGCCTCCCCGCGCATAGTTAACCGTGCATCAACCTACGAAGGGATTTCGCCGTGCGCTGGCTCAGGATCGCCATAGGTTTCACTGTCAGTCTGCTGACGCTGCTCTGCCTGTTCCCGGCCCAGGCCGCCGCGCAAGGCAGTGGCTGGGCAGTATTGCTTGATGAACAGGCCGACCTGCAGCTGAGCGACATCCGCTCCTCGCGCTACACCAATCAATTCAGCCCCATCGAACTGGACCGCATTACCGCCGCGGAACCGGACGGTGCGTTGTGGGTACGTTTCAAGCTGCAACCCGGCAAGCACGAGCAGGTGCTGCGGGTATTCGCCCCGGACCTGGCGCACCTGAGCCTCTATGTGCTGGACGGCGACACCCTGATCGAGCAACAAAGCAGCGGTAACCGCCAGCCCCAGGCGGAACGCCCGCTGCCCAGCAACGATTTCATGCTGCCGATGCCCCAGAGCCAACAGACCCTCGACGTCTACCTGCGCCTGGTTTCCGAGCACGAACTGCGCCCCTATATCACCCTGGAACCGGCCGTGCTGGCCGCCGCCGACCAGACCCAGACATTGATCTACGGCCTGCTGTTCGGCTGCCTGCTGATGCTGATCCTGCACAACCTCACGCGCTTCGCTTACCACCGCTCGCGCAGCAGCCTGTGGCTGGCGGCCTGCGAACTGCTGCTGATGCTCAGCCTGGCGCTGCTGCTCAACCTGGTAGGCCCATGGCTGCCGAACTGGCACGCGGTCCAGACCCCGGGCGCCTACCTGGCCCTGCTGCTGACCGCGCCCTGCGGGCTGATGTTTGCCTATCGCTTCTTCATGCCCCTGGGTCCGCACCCGCTGAACAAGCTGTTGATGGCCGACATCCTGTTTATCGTGCTGTGCGGCCTGCTGCTGTTGTTCGTCAGTACCCTGCCGCTGAACATCATCACCTACGCGCTGGTGGCCCTGGCGGGCCTGAGCATGCTGTTTGTCTCGGCGTATCACTGGCAGAAAGGCTATCGCCCGGCGCGCTTGTTCGTGGCGGGCATGGTGGTGTTCAACATTGGTACGCTGATCATTCTCCCGGCGTTGCTGGGGCTGACGATGGTGTCGCCCCAGGGTTTGATCGTCACATTGCTGGCCTTCATCTGCCTGAGCGGCCTGTTGATGAGCCTGGCCCTGGGCGAGCGCCAGCGTGCGATTGTCGAGGCCCGCTTCAGCCTCAGCCGCGACCTGGCCGCCAGCAATGCCGAGATCGCCGCCAAGGCCGAATTCCTGGCCAAGATCAGCCACGAAATCCGCACCCCCATGAACGGCGTGCTGGGCATGACCGAACTGCTGCTGGGCACGCCACTGTCGGTGAAGCAGCGCGACTACGTACAAACCATCCACAGCGCCGGTAACGAGCTGCTGACATTGATCAACGAGATCCTCGACATCTCCAAGCTCGAATCCGGGCAGATCGAGCTGGATGACGTGCAATTCGACCTCAATGCGCTGATCGAAGACTGCCTGAGCATCTTCCGCGCCAAGGCCGAGCAGCAGAACGTCGAGTTGATCAGCTTCATCCAGCCCCAGGTACCCCGCGTCATCAGCGGCGATCCGACCCGCCTGCGCCAGGCGCTGCTGAGCCTGCTGGAAAACGCCCTGCACAAAACCGACGAAGGCGAAGTGCTGATCGTCGTCGCCCTGGACGACCGCAGCACCAAGCCGCGCCTGCGCATTGCCGTGCAGGACAGCGGCCTGCCAATGGAAGCCGCTGAACGCGAGGCCCTGCTGCACAGCGAGCTGCACAGCAAGAACTTCCTCTCGGCCACCCGCTTGAGCGGCCACCTGGGCCTGGTGATCGCGCGCCAGTTGATCCTGTTGATGAACGGTGAGTTCGGCATCAAGAGCGGCAGCCATCAGGGCAGCACGCTATGGCTGACGCTGCCGCTGGACCCGGAACGCCTGGAACACCCCACCTCCGACCTCGACGGCCCGCTCAAAGGCGCGCGCGTGCTGGTGGTGGACGACAACGATACGTGCCGCAAAGTGCTGGTGCAGCAATGCTCGGCCTGGGGCCTGAATGTCAGCGCCGTGCCGTCGGGTAAAGAGGCCTTGGCGTTGCTGCGGACCAAGGCGCACCTGCGCGATTACTTCGATGTGGTGCTGCTGGACCAGAACATGCCCGGCATGACCGGCATGCAACTGGCGGCGAAGATCAAGGAAGACCCGAGCCTGAACCACGACATCCTGCTGATCATGCTCACCGGCATCAGCAATGCGCCGAGCAAGATCATCGCGCGTAACTGCGGGATCAAGCGCATCCTCGCCAAGCCGGTTGCCGGTTACACCCTCAAGACCACCCTGGCCGACGAGTTGACCCAACGCAGCAAAGGTGGCGTGCAGCCCCGTCCGCCCCTCAGCGTCCCGGCGGCGGTGACCGTGCCCAGCGACTTCAGGATCCTGGTGGCCGAAGACAACAGCATCTCCACCAAAGTGATTCGCGGCATGCTCGGCAAGCTCAACCTCGACCCGGATACCGCCAGCAACGGTGAGGAAGCCCTCGAGGCGATGAAGGCCCAGCGTTATGACCTGGTGTTGATGGACTGTGAGATGCCGGTTCTCGATGGTTTCTCGGCCACCCAGCAACTGCGGGCGTGGGAAGTCAGCCACCAGCGCATTCGTACCCCCGTGGTAGCGCTCACGGCGCATATCCTCTCGGAGCACAAAGAGCGCGCACGCCAGGCGGGGATGGACGGGCACATGGCCAAGCCGGTGGAGTTATCACAATTGCGTGAGTTGGTGGAGTTCTGGGTGGCGCAGCGTCAACAACGGCCTGAACACGCCCCGTCCTGACTTTAAATGCAATTCCAATCTGGGTAGGGGCTTGCTTCAGTCAAGAGCGAACACTGTAACTGACTGGAATTAGGGCGAGCCCCCTCCCACATTTGATCTCTGGCGCCTGATAGACTCTCCACACTTTCCCCGCCCGCGAGCCCCCCCCATGCTCCACGTGTTATTCAGCGTTTACCTGAAGATGCTGGTGCTCTACAGCCCGTTCTTCGTGCTGTCCTGCTTTATCAGCCTGACCCGTGGTTATTCGAGTAAAGAGCGGCGGCGCCTGGCCTGGAAAGTAGCGCTGGCGACCCTGGTGTCCAGCGTGTTGCTCTACCTGTTCGGCCGGGTGATCTTCAGCGTGTTCGGCATCACCGTGGATGCCTTTCGCATCGGCGCCGGCAGTGTGCTGTTTATCTCCGCCCTGGGCATGGCCCAGGGCAAGTCGGCCGTGCAGACCGACAATGTGCAGCAGGACGTGACCATCGTGCCGCTGACCATTCCCCTCACGGTCGGCCCCGGCACCATCGGTGCGCTGTTGGTCATGGGCGTCAGCCAACCGCACTGGGATGACAAGATCACGGCCATCCTCAGCATCGCCCTGGCCAGCCTCACGGTCGGTGTGGTGCTGTACCTGTCCAACCGTATCGAACGGATTCTCGGTGACCAGGGCTTGCAGATTGTCAGTCGGTTGATGGGATTGTTCGTGTGTGCCCTCGCCGCGCAAATCATCTTTACCGGGGTGCGCGGCTACCTGGTGCCTTAGATCCGGTATTTGGCGATCGCCGACTGCACCTTGTCGCCCGCGCTCTCGCGCATCAGCTGGATGGTTTTTTCGTTGACCATCGAGGTATTCAGCACCAGGCAGGTCTGCCCGCTGAAGGCCTCGAACGAGGAACTGTCCCACTCCAGAAACGGCAGCCCCACCTGTTTGTTCACGCCTTGGGTGCTGTACGTCACCAGCACCATCATCAATTCGCCGTCGGTTTCGGCGCAGGATGCCAGGCCGAAATCACCGCCCTGGTGCACCGTACTGTTGCGCTTGAACAGTTCGAATGAACTCGGTTGCTGCTTCAGTGCCTCCAGCGCATCGGCTGCCAGTTTCGGCAGCGCCGTAACCAGCGGTCCCGAAACCGACGCCCCCGCCAGTATCGTGGCGATGATATTCAGCGCCGCCAATTGCACGGTCAGGCCCTTGCCCGACTGTGAGACCCGCTTGAAACTGCTGCGCACCGGCAGCCAGCCCAGGCTGATCATCACCTTGATAAATTCGTCGTACCAGGCCTCGGTACCTCGCTGGATCTTCAATACATCGCTGACGTAGCTGCTGGCCAGCAGATAGCTTTTGCGGATGTATTCCCGGTTCAACCCGGACAGCCCCTCGGCAAACGAAATCACGCTGTTGTTGACCACCGCCGCGTTGCAGTCGTCCTCCGTGTCGAGCGGCAATGAGGGCTGCGCACCTCGCGCCCTCGGCAATGTGTAGCGCGCAATCAACTTGCGCCGTTTTGTGTTGTTGATCCTTCTGTGATGTCGCTCCATTTCAGTTCTCCACAAACACCCCGGCTCGGGGCTTGTGTCCACACTAGTCCAGTCAGCGGCGGCTCTTCCATGCCACAAACATCGCTTGCCGGAACGCGGCAAAAAACGCTGCCCAGCAATGACAGGGCGCCCCTCGTGGCCTTCCGGCTTTCGTCACTCAAAAAAGAAAAAGCCCCGAGCAACAGCAGGTGATCACCCATTGTCATTCGGAGCTTTCGTGCAGCCATCCAGGCGTTTTCAGGAGGCGGGTTTTGCACCGTACCAGCGCGGTGTGTACACCCATTCACCGCCACCGGCGCGAGGGAATGTGCAGGTAGTGGATGAGCCGACCAGCACCATGGTGCGCATGTCCACCTGGTCTGGCGTGAGTTGCCCGAGGGTGGTGACGCGCAGGGTCTGGCCGGGGCGACCGATATCGCGACCCAGCACCACCGGGGTCTCAGGCCTGCGGTGTTGCGCGACGATTTCCAGGGCGCGCCCCAGCTGCCAAGGCCGCGAACGCGAGATCGGGTTGTAGAACGCCAGGGCCAGGTCGGCCTGGGACGCGAGGTCCAGGCGCTTTTCGATGATCGACCAGGGCTTGAGGTTGTCCGACAGCGACATCACGCAAAAGTCGTGGCCCAACGGCGCGCCGGCCTGGGCGGCAGTGGCCAGGGAGGCCGAAACCCCCGGCAGGATTTCCAGGTCGACCTGATGCCACGCCGGATCGCCGGACTCGTGCAACGCCTCGATCACCGCCGCCGCCATGGCGAAGACGCCCGGGTCGCCGGACGACACCACCACCACCGAACGCCCCTGGGCGGCCAGCTCGAAGGCGTGGCGGGCGCGCTGCATCTCTTCGCGGTTATCGGTGCAATGCTGTACCTGATCGTCACGGAACGGCCCGGCCATGCGCACGTAGGTTTCATAGCCCAGCACATCGGTGCAGCGCGCCAGCTCGGCCTTGACCGCCGGCACCATCAGCTCGGCGGCGCCAGGGCCCAGGCCGATCACGGCAAGGCGGCCGCGGCAGCGGCCGACCTGGGCCAGCTCCAGCGGTTGGTCAGCCACCTCGATGACAATATCGGCAGCCTGGGTAACGCCGCCAAAGCGCAGCGGCACGCCCAACGCCGACGCGGCTTCGTGCAACGACGGGTCAGCCATCTGCGTATCGCTGGCCAACAGGCACGCCAGGGATTGCACGGCAATACCCGCCTCGTGCAAGGCCGCGCGCACACGCTCGGCCAACTGCGCACCCGGCTTGCAGGTCACGCACACCGTCTTTGGATAGATCAGCAACTCGTTGGCGGCAGGCACACGCTCGGCACTGCCCACGTGAATGGCTAGATGCGCCTGTTGGTCCTGAGGCAAATTCGCCTGGTCCAACCACGGTGCCGCACCTTCGATGCGCACGCTTTCGCCCGCCAGCAGGTCGGACACGAAGCGCTTGCCCAGTTCCAGGTCTGCCAGCTCATAACCCGCAGGCGGGTTGAGCAGGCAGGTGCCGAAACGCAGCTCGCCACTGGTGGTGATCGCCGCAGCGACACCCAGTGCTGCCGCGATGTCCCGCGCCATGACGTTCACACCGCCAAGACCACCGAGCAACGGCACCACGGCGCTGCCATCTTCCGCCACGGCCAGCACGGCGGGTTCTTCGCCTTTCTCCAGCAGCAGCGGCGCCAGGGTGCGGATCACGATGCCGGCCGCACACAGGGCGATCAGCGGCGTGCCCTGCTGGTAGAGCTGACGCAGGGTCGCGCCGAATTCGCCGTAAGGCTGGTCCGCCCCCTCAACCCGCCCGGCCAGGCCGTGGATCAGTGCCCCAGGGTAAACCTGCTGGATCCTGCGCGCGGTGGCCAGGCTGCCCTGGCCCAGAATGACAATCGCCGGGGTCATCAACCTTGCCACCGTTCACCCGGCACGATGATCAGCGAGAAGTACGGCGAAGACATCGGCTCCACCTGGTCCAGCGCCACGATTTTCTGGTTGGCCATGGTCGCGCGCTCCACATACAGTGCGCGCTCGGCCAGGCCGAGTTCTTCGAGTACCTGGCGCACCTTGGGGAAGTTGCGCCCCAGCTTCATGATCACCGCCGCGTCGGCATCCGCCAGGCGGCGCTTGAGGTCTTCGTGGGGCAATACGCCCGACAGCACCGACAGGCTCTGGTTGCGATACACCAACGGCGCGCCCAGCACCGAGGCGCCGCCAAGCATCGAGCACACACCGGGGATAACCTCGGCTTCGTAGCGCTCGGCCAAGCGGTCATGCAAATACATATAGGAGCCGTAGAAGAACGGGTCGCCTTCACAGATCACCGCCACGTCGCGACCGGCGTCCAGGTGCACGGCCACCTCGACACTGGCGGTGTCGTAGAAGTCGCTGATCACTTGTTCATAGGACAACGGCGCCGGCAGCGCTTCGGTGGTCACCGGGTACACCAGCGGCATCAGGGTTTGCTGTGGCACCAGGTGGTCTTCGATGATGCCGAAGGCGTTACCCTTCTTGCCCTTGGCCACGAAATACGCCACCACCGGCGATTCGCGCAGCAGGCGCAGGGCCTTGAGGGTAATCAGTTCCGGGTCGCCGGGGCCGACGCCCAGGCCGATCAAACGTCCGCGTGCCGGCATTATTCGACCTCCGTGGCGAGCGCATTCACCGCCGCGGCGGCCATGGCACTGCCGCCCAGGCGGCCCTGCATGATCACGAACGGTACGCCGCGGCTGTCCGCTGCCAGCATCGCCTTGGATTCGGCCGCGCCGACAAACCCGACCGGGAAGCCGAGGATCAACGCCGGTTTTGGTGCACCCGCGTCGAGCATTTCCAGCAGGTAGAACAACGCCGTCGGCGCATTGCCGATCACCACCACGCTGCCTTCCAGGTGCGGACGCCACAGCTCCAGGGCCGCAGCGGAACGGGTATTGCCCAGCTCCCGCGCCAACTCCGGCACGCTGTCGTCGCGCAGGGTGCAGATCACCGGGTTGTTGGCCGGCAGGCGCGCACGGGTCACGCCTTCGGAGACCATCCGCGCATCACACAGAATCGGCGCACCAGCGGCCAGCGCATCGCGCCCGGCCTTGCCCGCACCGGTGGAGAACTGCAGGCCATCGATGGCCTCGACCATGCCGCAGGCATGGATCACCCGCACCGCGAGTTTCTCCAGGTCGGCCGGGATACGCTCCAACTTGGCTTCCGCGCGAATAATGGCGAAGGAGTTGCGATAGATCTCCTGACCGTCGCGGATGTAATCAATCATCGGTGTTGCTCCGTGGGTGAGCGCGCAGCAAGGCGCCCGCCGCTTCAATGGAAAGGGTGCGTGCGTGCAGCCGGCCGAAACCGGGGTGGGCTGCATCGCGAAAATACAGGTCGTAGTGGCCGGGGCTCACCGCCAGCAAGGTGACCGGCGCGATATGTGCGGCGGCGCAGGAACGCGAGCAGCCGGACAGGTGCACGTCATGGCCGGGATGCAGCGCGGCCAAGTGCACGGCGTCGGCCTTGGTGTCGGCGAGGGCTTTGGCGCAGCCGCTGGAACCGGTGCAGGCGATCACGCGGGCCAAGGGTTGGTCGACGGTGCAGAGGAAACCCAGTTGCGCCAGGCGTTGGGTCACGGCGTGAGGTTTTTCGACGTTGGGCAGTAACACACCTTGCCAGGGGGTGAAGCGCACGGTGCCGTCGCCATATTCGCTGGCGAGCTGCGCCACGCCTGTGAGCATCGTCGAATCCAGGCGCCCCAAGGGTGCGATGGCCGCGACGTAGAATTGATTGCTTTGAGCCTGTGGATAACTCCCGAGGTGCAGCAAAGCGCCGCTGGGCGGGCGTTTGAAGCCATCGGCCGGCAGCAGCGGCAGGCTGAGGCGGCTCAGCAACTTATCCACAGCCAGGTGGCGCATGCGGGTTTGTTCCGGGGTGGCGAGGTCAAGAAACGCCTCCAGCACCGCCACCACCAACCCATGGCCCTGTGCCAACGGCACGGCGGCCAACGGCGCATCCCGCCCTGGACAACCCGCCAGGCCGAACGCAAGGAGCGTCTCGCCATTGCGTACGAACGCCGACAGCCACAGATCATGATGATGCTCGAGCATCGCCAGGGCCTCGCCGCCATCCAGTTGCACGGCGAACTTGGCCGACAGCTCATGGAAACGCGGACGGTTTTGCAGGCTGGCGAGGATCTGCTCGGCCAGCGGCCGGGTGTCGAACAGCATCTGCGGGTCGATACCGGCGCTGGGGCTGAGCATCAGGTTGCGCACGTCATCGCCAGCGGCGTTACTCGGGCCCAGATCGGCGGCCAGCAGCATGGCGATCAAGGCGTCTTGCTCGGCACCGATCCCACGTATCTGCAGGTTGGCGCGGTTGGTCGCCTCGATCACCCCGCCCGCATAGGCCTGGGCCGCGTCCGCCACGGCACAGGCCTGGGCGGCGCTGATCGAGCCACCGGCCAGTTTGATCCGGCAGATGCCGCCATCCAGCGCCTGGACGATACGCAGCAACCCCGGACAAGCCGAGGGGCGCAAGGTATTCACAGCGGGCGTTGGGTTCACGGGGCTACCGGTTGACGGGTAAAGGCGCGGTATTATGCCTGCTTTGTCCGGCGGCATGAAAAGCCTGCCCGTCGGATGTCGCTCAAGGAATTGATATGTCGCCCTGGCTGACGGTTGTAGGCATCGGTGAAGACGGCTTCAAGGGGCTGGGCAGGAATGCCCGGCATGCCCTGTTGCGCGCTTCGCGGATTATAGGTAGTCAGCGCCAGTTGGACCTGTTGCCGGTGTGTATTCGCGGTGAGCGCCAGGTGTGGCCGAGCCCGTTCTCCCTGGAACCGGTACTGGCGCGGCGTGGCGAGCCTGTGTGCGTGCTGGCCAGTGGTGACCCGATGTTTTATGGCGTAGGGGCCAGCCTGGCGCGACAGGTGGCGGCTGAAGAACTGCTGATTTTGCCGGCGCCGTCGTCGGTGTCGTTGGCGGCGGCGCGGCTGGGCTGGCCGTTGCAGGAGGTGGTGACGCTGTCCGTAGTGGCCCGGCCAGTGGCGGCGATCAATGCGCATCTGGCCACAGGTGTGCGTATATTGGTACTGAGTAATGACGGCGGCAGTCCTGCGTTGATTGCTTCGTTGTTGGCTGAATCCGGGTTTGGGCCCAGCCGATTGACAGTATTTGAACACCTGGGCAGCGCAAATGAGCGGCGCATCGACGGTTTGGCTGAGGATTGGCAGCACGCCTGTGTCGCCGATTTGAACCTGGTCGCCATCGACTGCGTGGCCTCCAGCGACACACCACGTCTGTCGCGCCTCGCTGGCTTGCCCGATTCCGCCTTCCGGCACGACGGCCAACTGACCAAACGCGATGTGCGCGCCATGACCCTCGCCCGCCTCGCCCCGATGCCCGGCGAACTGCTGTGGGACGTGGGTGCGGGCAGCGGCTCCATCGGTATCGAATGGATGCGCGCCCATCCGAGCTGCCGAGCATTGGCAATTGAAGCAGACGAAGGCCGACAGGGCCTTATTGAACACAATCGCGACGCCCTCGGCGTGCCCGGTTTGCAGTTGATTCGTGGCAAAGCCCCGGAAGCGTTGCACGGCCTTACAGCTCCCGACGCCATCTTCATCGGCGGCGGCGTCACCCGCGACGGCGTGCTCGACACCTGCTGGCAACACCTGCGCCCCGGGGGTCGGTTGGTGGCCAATGCCGTCACCCTGCAAAGCGAAATGACCTTGATGAACTGGCGCGCGGCGCATGGCGGCGAACTGACGCGCATCCACGTCGCTCAGGCCCAGCCACTGGGTGAGTTCGATACGTGGCGCCAGGCGCTTCCAATCACCCTGCTGGAAGTGGTCAAGCCGCGATGAAACGCATCCTGCTGCTGGGCGGTGTGACCGAAGCGCTGGCTATCGCGCGCACCTTGGGGCCGGCGCATATCTACAGCCTGGCGGGTGTGGGGCGTGTGCCTACCGATCTTACCTGCCAGGTGCGTGTCGGCGGTTATGGCGGCGCCGAAGGCTTGGCGCAGTTTGTTCGCGATGAACAGATCAGCCTGATCCTCGACGCGACCCATCCGTATGCGGCGCAGATCAGCCGCAATGCCGCCGAGGCTGCACGGTTGGGCGGTGTGCAGTGTTGGGCATTGCGTCGCCCGGCGTGGCAGCCGCAGGCCGGCGATGACTGGCGGGAGGTCAATGACTGGGCTGAGTTGATCGACGCCTTGAAACCCTTCAAGCGTCCGCTGTTCACCTTGGGCCGCGAGCCATTGCAGCATCTCGACGAAATCCCCGCCGAGCAGTTCTGGACGTTGCGCGCGCTGGATGTGTATCCGGGGAATGATCGCTGTGAAGTGATCGGCGCGCGCGGACCGTTTCTGATCGAAGATGAACGCGCGTTGTTTGAACGGCGTGGGATTGATGTGCTGATCAGCAAGAACAGTGGCAGCACCGCCACCGAGCCGAAGCTGGAAGTGGCGCGGGAACGGGGGGTGCCGGTGTTGGTGTTGAAGCGGCCGGTGTTGGCGGCGGTGGATCGGGAGCTTTTGTCGCCCGCAGAAACAATCGATTCGTTGGCAGATTTCATTCGATAGATCAGGATCATCCGCCACCCTCTATCCAATCTTTTTGTTACCTCAAGGGACGGCGATGAACCCACAACACGAAGTGCTAAACTCCAGGAACAGTTCAAGCCAGGCCCAACGGTATTCAGGAGCTGACATGATAGAAGTTAAAGAAGCCGTACAAGTCGCCAAGGCGGTCGCAAACGACTTTCTCGGGCAAGAAACAGCACTACAAGACCTGATGCTTGAGGAAGTAGAGTTAGACCCAGACAATAAAACCTGGGCAATAACACTGGGCTTCAATGTCCCCAACCCTAATAACTATGAAAGGCTAGGCGCATCTTTAGCCGGACAAATGCATGCAAGAAAATACAAAACATTCATCATCGACTCGGAGACTGGCGAGTTCCGCTCCATGAAGATTCGCGAAGTATGATCGAAGCCTACATCAAGCAATACCGAAGAAAAGGAATCATCGTTGATACTAACTTGCTGCTTCTGGCACTGATAGGAGGAACGTCCAGCATCGTGGAGTTCAAGAGAACACGCGGCTACAGCGATGCAGACTATCAACTTTTGCTCAAAGTGATTGACCAGTTCGAAAAACTTGTTTCAACCCCTCACATTCTCGCTGAAGTCAGCAACCTGACAAATGGACTTCATGGAAACAAGCTGCGCGATTTTTATGCAACATTAAAAAACTCACTATCAACAATAATCGAGGTCCATCATCCAGCCTTGGATATAAGTCGCGATTATGAGCTTTCACCCTACGGCCTTACCGACGTTGGCATTGTTGCCGCAGCAAAAGATAACTATCTGGTTTTGACTGACGATCTCAGAGTCGCTGGGTTTGCTCATCAGCACTGCGTAGATGTCGTCAACTTCAATCATATACGGGAAGCCAGCTGGGAGGTCTAAGACCTGCCACACGATCATTCCCACACATATGCGCAGGAACGATCGCTCATCGAACTTGTTAACTACTCGCGGCGGTTGCCTGCCCTGCTCCTTCGTGCACCCTGTCAGCGAGCAATTGTGCCAGCTCGATCAACTGCGCAACGCCCAGTAATTCCTCGCGTGGTGCGCCTTCCAGGTTAAAGGCAAGGTCGCAACTCAGCGCGTTGGCCGAGGCAAGTGTTTCGCTGAGGTTGACCAACAGGTCTTCGGTGCTGATGCCATCGGCCACGGTGAACAGCCGGACGGGGGGATTGGGGGTGGGTTTGATCATTGTGAAGCTCCTCAGGAATGTGGAGCTGCCACTGATTCGCCGCGACGCGATAGGGTGGCAGCTGTACGCAGGTTCGCGGACCGGTCCCGAGGCAACCCGGCATACCCAAAGGTATCCCGCGCACAGCCGCCATAGCGCCGCACAGTAGACGATAAAAAAGCATCAACTGAAAGCAGACGATAGCGCTTTTGCTCTTAGGAAGTCGGGCCGCGACGCCCGTCCGCGGCATTTGCAGCGGTGTACGAAGACTAGAGATTGAGTTTCCTACCGGCAACCTCAAAGAGTTGTCGGAAGTTTCTGTGGAACGACCTCATATTCGGGCTGCGCGGCGGATCAAGGAGAATTTACCTACATGCGTAACGGAACCCGCTGACTACCTAGAACCGCATACCCTTGGCGATGATCCTCGACGCTTTGTCCTACGGCGTAAACATGAGGTTCACATGACTAACAAACCCCGTACGCAGCACCTGACTCGACCTGCTGAAAGCACAATTATCGAGCACATAATCGCGAACCCAGAGTTCGCGCACGCGCTAAGCCTTGAGGCCGACGAACTAAAATTGGATGAACCCGAAGTCGCAGCTCGATTAAACCAATGGCTGGAAAAAGCCCAATACCTATCTGACAGAAAGACGACGTTCACAGTTTTCGACGCTGCTGACCATCTCCACAAACAAGAAGAGATGGATGCTTTCCTTGAAGCCTGTATCGAAGAAGACCCAGGCGATGGCTCATTGATCAAGGTGGCGCGAGCCGACATTGCCCGCGCGACTCGCAGGCTCAACGCGAAGCAATAGCCACACACAATCCAAAATGTGGGAGGGGCGTTGACTTGAAGATCGGCATCCTCTCGATTCCCCGTCTATCCTCAAACCCAGCACTGCGACACCAAACCACACCACCACTTTTTACTTATCCCCCCCGATCAGGCTAAATACCCGCCTGATCGTTTAACCCTACGGATTGTCCGCCATGGCCCGTCAACGCTTTGCAATTGCCTGGATCGCCTGCCTTGCAGTGCTGTTCAACGCCTTTGCCATGCCAATGGCCAGCGCGATGCAACAATCCAAGGACCCCGTGCAGCAATTGCTGTGGGGCAGTTTCTGTTCGTCCAATGGCGCCAGCATGAAGACCATTGCCCTGGGCAAGCTGGAGATTCCGGCGCCGCAGCCGGACGATCATTCCACCATGCAGCATTGCTGGTGTTGCTCGGGCTCGGCGCCGTTGGTGGCGTTGCCGGGGCATGTGCCGCAGTTGTATCTCACGCGATTCGAGACGGTACAGCGTCAACCACACACCCCATTGCAAACCCCCACCCCGCGCCAGCAATGGCCGAGCCTTAACCCCCGCGCCTCTCCAACGTCCTGATCTTCTTCGCAAGTGAACTGCGTTTAGAACCGTTCTGGAGAACTGCCATGCTTAAATCTTCCCTGCTTCTGGCTGCGTTGCTGCTGCCGGTGTTCAGTGCTGCCAATGCCGAAGACTACAAGGCCGGCGACCTGCTGGTCAGCGATCCCTGGTCCCAGGAATTGCCGCCCAACGCGCCCACCGTCGCCGCGTATTTCGTGATTCATAACACCGGCGCTACCCCGGACCGCCTGCTCAGTGTCGACACACCAGTGGCCGACAAGGCCGAGCTGCATGAGCATGTGATGCAGGGCGACTTGATGAAGATGCAGCAAGTCCCCAGCGTTGCCGTACCGGCCAAGGGTGACCTGACCTTCGCGCCCATGGCGTATCACGTCATGTTGCTGGGCCTCAAGGACCGCAGCCTGCTGGCCGATGGCAAGCAATTCCCGCTGACCCTGACCTTTGAAAAAGCCGGCAAGGTCGAGGTGGAAGTGTCGGTACAGAAAGTACCGCCGATGGCCGGCCACGCGCACAAGCACCCTCAATAGACTGACTCCAGATGGGCGCCCCTCGCGCCAGGCTATCCCCACACCGCCGCGTGAAGCGCGGCAGTTGGATCAGCCTGTTCGCCATGCTGATGATCTTTATCGGTCCGCTGATTTCCCAAGCGATGCCGATGGATCATCACGCCGGTATGTCGATGAACATGTCCATGGACATGCCCGGCGACCACGGCGACGTCCATCACAAGAAAGCCCCTGACGAACACCACGCGCTCTGGTCCAAGTGCGGCTATTGCGACTTGCTCTACAGTTGCCCGGCCCTGCCCGGCAGCGTGTCATTCACGGCCATCGGTACCCCGCCGCCGGCCAATGCCCTTACCCCCGCACCGCGCCTGGGCCATGCCCGGCAGAGCATCTTCCCCGGCGCCCGCAGCCGCGCCCCGCCCATCGCCTCGTAAGCACCTGACACCGTTACTTCACCCCGGCCGACTTTAGACAGACAGCCGCAGGCTGCTGGCCGTGTTGTTTACGATTGATTGATGGAATTTGTCATGTCCAGGTTTACTGCTGACTCCCGTTTGGGAAGCACCTCTGTGCTCGCTGCCCTATGCGGCGCCCTGCTCGTTCCCCACGCCCAGGCCGATGAACATGCCGAGCATGAGCTGACGCCCACGGTGATCACCGCCATTGCGCCCAGCTCGCCGCTGACCGTGGTCACCAACCCCAAGGACCCACGCCAACCGGTGCCCGCCAGCGACGGCGGCGACTACCTCAAGACCATCCCCGGCTTCGCCCTGGTACGCAACGGCGGCACCAATGGCGACCCGGTGCTGCGCGGCATGTTCGGCTCGCGCCTGAACATCCTCACCAACGGCAGCATGATGCTCGGCGCCTGCCCCGGCAGGATGGATGCGCCGACCTCCTACATTTCGCCGGAAACCTACGACAAGCTCACCGTGATCAAAGGCCCGCAGACCGTACTCTGGGGCCCCGGTGCTTCAGCCGGCACCATCCTGTTCGAGCGCGAACCGGAACACTTCGGTGAACTCGGCACGCGGCTCAACGCGAGTGTGCTGGCCGGCTCCAACGGGCGCTTCGACAAGGTCATCGATGCCGCCGCCGGTGGGCCGCTGGGCTATGTGCGGGTGATCGGCAACCAGGCCCATGCCGATGACTACAAGGACGGCAACAACGACACCGTCGCCTCGCGCTACGACAAATGGAATGGCGACGTCGCCGTCGGCTTCACCCCGGATGCCGACACCCTGCTGGAGCTCACCGCCGGCCGTGGCGACGGCGAAGCGCGTTACGCCGGGCGCGGTATGGACGGTTCGCAGTTCCTGCGCGAAAGCCTGGGCCTGCGCTTCGAGAAATCGAATATCGGCGAAGTGCTGGATAAGGTCGAAGCCCAGATCTACTACAACTACGCCGACCACGTGATGGACAACTACAGCCTGCGCACACCCTCAGGCACCGGGATGATGGCCGGGCCCATGGCCTCCAACGTCGACCGCCGCACCCTCGGCGCGCGCATCAAGGCCACCTGGCGCTGGGCCGATGTACAACTGATCAGCGGCCTGGATGCGCAGACCAACGAACACCGCCAACGCAGCAGCATGGGCATCGACACCTACAAGGATTTGCCCAAGGTCAAGGACGCCAACTTCCACAACTACGGCGTATTCGGCGAACTGACGTGGTACGCCGCCGACCGTGACCGCCTGATCACCGGCGCGCGCCTGGACCGCGCCTCGGCCAAGGACTTCCGGCAAACCACCGGCTCCGGGATGAGTGCACGCGCCAACCCGACCGCCGACGACATCCGCGCCGATACGTTGCCCTCGGGTTTTGTGCGCTATGAGCACGACCTGGCCGACAGCCCGACCACCCTCTATGCCGGCCTGGGCCACTCGGAGCGCTTCCCGGATTACTGGGAGCTGTTCTCGCCCAACACCGGCGCAGTCGGTTCGGTCAACGCCTTCGACGGCGTGAAGCCGGAGAAAACCACCCAGCTCGACGTCGGCGCGCAGTACAAAGCCGACAACCTCGAAGCCTGGGCCTCGGGCTACGTCGGCCAGGTGCGTGACTTCATCCTGTTCGACTACCGGGCGGGGATGATGGGCACCACCTCCCAGGCGCGCAATGTGGACGCGCGCATCATGGGAGGTGAACTCGGCGCGGCCTACAAACTGACGCAGAACTGGAAAGCCGATGCCACCCTCGCCTACGCCTGGGGCAAGAACAGCAGCGACGGCAAGGCCCTGCCGCAAATGCCACCGTTGGATGCACGCTTCGGCCTGACCTACAGCGAAGACGACTGGAGTGCCGGCGCGTTGTGGCGGGTAGTGGCGGCGCAGAACCGCATCGACCAGAACAAGGGCAATGTGGTCGGCAAGGACTACGACAAGAGCGGCGGTTTTGGCGTGTTCTCGGTCAATGGCGCCTATCGCATCAACAAGAATTTCAAGGTCAGCACCGGCGTCGACAACCTGTTCGGCAAAGCCTACGCCGAGCACCTGAACCTGGCCGGCAACGCCGGGTTCGGCTACCCGGCCAACGACCCGCAGGCCATCAAGGAGCCGGGGCGCACCCTGTGGACCAAGGTTGACATGAGCTTCTAAAAGCATCGCGGGCAAGCCCCCTCCCACAGTTGGAATGCATTCCACATGTGGGAGGGGGCTTGCCCCCGATAGCAGTCTGACCAACGACAAAAAATTCAAGCTTTGCGGAGCATCCCTGATGACCACTCAAAAAGTTTCCTTCTACAACCTGGCCTGGCGCTGGCACTTCTACGCCGGCCTCTTCGTCGCCCCTTTCATGGTGCTGCTGGCCCTGACCGGCATCATCTACCTGTTCAAACCCCAGCTCGATCCGCTGATGTACAGCGACCTGCTCAAGGTGCAAAGCGCCGAGCACGCCTTGAGCGCCGACGAACAGTTGCAACGCGCCCAGGCGGCCTTTCCCCAGGGCAAGATCAGCAAGTACCTGCCACCCGCCGACGCCACCAGCAGCGCGCAGTTCGTGATGCACGACGGCGGGCGCGAAGTGATAGTGTTCGTCGACCCCTATCGTGGCACCGTACTCGGTGAGCAGGATGCGAAAAACAACCTGCAAGCCATCGCCCGCGCCCTGCACGGCGAGCTGATGATCGGCACCGTCGGCGATCGCCTGGTGGAGCTCGCCGCCGGTTGGGGCGTGATGCTGGTGGTGTCCGGCCTGTACCTGTGGTGGCCGCGCGGCAAAACGTCGGCCGGGGTGTTATGGCCGCGTTTCACGAGCCGTGGCCGCGTGTTCTGGCGTGACCTGCATGCCGTCGCCGGCTTCTGGGGCGCGGCGTTTCTGCTGGTGATGCTGCTCAGCGGCATGACCTGGACCGGCTTCTGGGGCAAGCAATACGCCGACCTTTGGAACACTTTCCCGGCGGCGATGTGGAACAACGTGCCGCAGTCCGATCAGCAGGCGCGGGTGCTCAATACCGCAACGCAACAGACCGTGCCCTGGGCCATGGAAAACACGCCGATGCCGATGTCCGGCGACCATGCCGAACACATGAACCACGGCGCCATGCACGCTGCTCCCGCCGCGCCCACGGTGCGCCTGCAACAGGTGGTGGACCTGGCCACGGCACGCAAGGTCGAGCCCGGCTACAGCATCACTTTCCCCACCACCGCCGAAGGCGTGTTCACCGTCGCGGTGTTCGCCGACGACCCGCGCAACGACGCCACCCTGCATGTGGACCAGTACACCGGCAAAGTCCTCGCCGATGTGCGCTGGGCGCACTACAACACCGTGGCGCGGGCCACCGAGACCGGCGTGATGCTGCACGAGGGCAAGATGTTCGGCTGGGTGAACCAGCTGATCGTGCTGCTGATCTGCCTGATGATCCTGCTCAGCGCGGTGAGTGGCGTGTTGATCTGGTGGAAGCGTCGGCCCCAGGGCGGCCTGGGAGTTCCGCCGTTGCGTCATGACCTGCCGAAGTGGAAAACCGCGATGGTGATCATGCTCGGGCTGGCGCTCCTGTTCCCGCTGGTGGGCGCCTCGTTGATCGCGGTCTGGGCGCTGGATCGCCTGGTGTTTTCACGGTTGTTCAGCCAACGTGAATCCACCTCAGGTTCGCTATGAAGTAGGCGAGATGCCCTACATAGAGGCGTTAGGTAGTCTTACGCGGGCTTTCGCCAAAGACGCAGGAAGTGTTAACTTATAACACTTCCTGCATACCTCAGCTCGCCGCGCCCAGCGGCGAGCACCGCCTCGAAGAAGCGATTTTCCGCCCAATGAACAAGTACCTAGTGTCCGGCCTGTGCCTGCTCGCCCTGCATGACAGCGCCCAGGCCCTGACCCTGCCCGCCAGCCCGGTGACCGCAGCGGCCGTGGATGACCAACACGTCGACCTGAACACACCGACCACCGCAGGCTCGCGCCTGAATCTCAGCGCGCTGCAAACCCCGGGCAGTGTCGAAAGCCAGACCGGCACGCAGATCCGCGCGCGTGGCGGCGCCAGCGTGCAGGACGCCATTTCCCGTGCCACCGGCATCAGCCGCACCGGCACACCGGGCGATGGCGGCACCTCGCTGGCGGCCCGTGGCTTTACCGGCCAGGGCTCGGTGATGCAACTGTACGACGGCACCCGCATGTACATGGGCATGGGCACCTCGACCTTCCCGGTGGACACCTGGGCGGTGGAACGCGTAGACGTTTTGCGCGGCCCGGCCTCGGTGCTGTACGGCGAAGGCGCCACCGGTGCGGTGATCAATACCGTGCCGAAAAAACCCTTCGAAGGCGAGATCGAAAACCACCTCCGCCTCGGCTACGGCGCCTACGATCGCCAGCAACAAGCCCTGGACAGCGGCGGCTCGCTGACCGACACCCTGAGCTATCGCCTGAACCTCAACCGCCTGCGCAGCCACGGCTTTATCGACCATGGCGACTCCAGCAGCGACTTCGTCAGCGGCGCCCTGCGCTGGCAGGCGGCGGACAACCTGAGCTTCACCCTGGCCAGCGACTACGGCGACCAGCGCCCGCAGAACTACTTCGGCACGCCGCTGATCAATGGCCAGTTGCACAAGGGCCTGCGCGACAAGAACTACAACGTCAGCAACGACACCCAGCACTACAACGACCAGTGGACGCGCCTGACCAGCGAGTGGCAGATCACTGACAACGTCAGCGCCACCAATGAACTGTTCTACCTGAAGAACCAGCGCCGCTGGCAGAACGCCGAGAACTACAACGTCACCAACGGGCAACTGACCCGCAGCGGCAACTTCGGCATCAAGCACAACCAGGAACAGGTCGGCGATCGCCAGACCTTCACCTTCAAGCACAGCCTGTTCGGCCTCGACAGCCAGACGGTGACGGGCGTGGAATACAACCGCATCCGTTTCCGCCTGGCCAGCAACTCACCGTTCAACGACGTACTGCCCGGCGGCCAGCCGGTGGATATCAACGATCCGGCGCCCGCTCGGTTCGACAGCCAGAACCCGTTCAAACCGCTGTTCGCCACCACCACCAAAACGGTCGCCGGTTTCGCCGAAAACCGCCTGCAACTCACCGACCAACTGGCGCTGGTCACCGGCATCCGCCGCGACTATGCCCACGTCGAGCGCGATGATTTGCGTGACGCCAGCCAAAGCGACAAGACCCTCACCGGTAATAACTGGAAGGCCGGCCTGGTCTACGCAATCACCCCCGACACCTCGGTCTACGGCCAGAACGCCACCAGCACCGACGGGGTCGGCGGCCTGATTTCCCTGAGCCCTGGCCAGCAGCAGTTCGACCTCTCCACCGCCAGGCAAACCGAGATCGGCCTCAAGCAGGCCTTCTGGGATCAACGCGGCGAATGGACAGTGGCGGCCTACCATATCGTCAAGAAGAAACTGCTCACCGACGTCCCCGGCAACCCGGACCTCAAGCAGCAAGTCGGCCAGCAATCCTCCAGCGGCCTGGAAGCCAGCCTCGACCTGCAACTGCCGCACGCCTGGGCGCTGCAAGCCAACGCAGCCGTCGTGCGGGCGCAGTACGACGACTTCAAACAGGCTGTCGACGGCGTACAAGTGTCCCGCGACGGCAATCGCCCGGTGGACGTGCCACGCCGCACCGCCAACCTGTGGCTGAGCAAGGCCCTGAGCGACGACATCCGCGCCGGTGCCGGGGTGCGCTATGTCGATGCACGGTATGCCGACATGGCCAACCAGAACGAGCTGCCGAGCTACACCGTGGTCGATGCCACGCTGTCGTGGAAGGCGATGCGCAACACCACCCTGGGCCTGCAACTGAACAACCTGTTCGACCGCACCTACGCGGTCAGCCAGTACAACGACGGCCAGCAATGGATCCTCGGTGAACCGCGCTCGTTCTTCGTCACGGCGGACTACACCTTCTAACTGACCCAAACACCGTTGGATCCCTGCAGGCCTTGAGAGACTTGATGACTTCACTTACCCTCACCCGCATCAACTGGGCCCCGGCGAACCACAGCCAACACCCGTTCCAACTGCGTGACGCAGGCCTTCACGTCGCTGCGGGGGAGTTCGTCGGGCTGATCGGCCCCAATGGCAGCGGCAAGACCAGCCTGTTGCGCTGCGCCTATCGGTTCACCCAGCCGGAGCGCGGCGACGTATTGCTCGCCCACCGGAACCTGTGGAAGCAAGGCGCCAAGTGGTGTGCGCAACGTATCGCCGTGGTGTTGCAGGAGTTCCCGGATGCCTTTGGCCTGCGAGTCGATGAAGTGGTCGCCATGGGCCGCACGCCCCACAAGGGCCTGTTCGACAGCGACACCCTGGAGGATCGGCAGCTGGTGCAACAGGCGCTGGTATCGGTGGGCATGCAGGGCTTTGAAGCGCATGCCTTCGCCACCCTCTCGGGCGGTGAAAAACAGCGCGTCATCCTCGCCCGCGCCCTGGCCCAGCAACCGCAATTACTGATCCTCGACGAACCGACCAACCACCTCGATCCACGCTACCAGCTTGAGCTGTTGAGGCTGGTCAAGCGCCTGGGTATCGGCACCCTGGCCAGCATCCACGACCTCAACCTGGCCGCCGCTTTTTGTGATCGGCTCTACGTGATCGACCACGGGCGCATCGTCGCCAGCGGCACGCCTCACCAGGTGCTGACCACTGAACTGCTGCGCGATGTGTTCGGCGTCGAGGCGCTGATCGACACTCATCCCCTGGCCGACCATCCCCGCATCACCTGGATAACCCAACCATGATCCTGCGCGCCTTCGCCCTTGTGGCCCTGCTGTTCGGTGCTTCACCAGCCTTCGCTGAAGCCACCCATTACCCGGTCACCGTCAAAAGCTGCAACCGCGACGTGACCTTCCGGGAGGCGCCGAAGCATGCGGTGAGCCATGACATCAACATGACCCAGATGATGCTCGCCCTGGGCCTCAAACCGCGGATGGCCGGCTATAGCGGCATCACCGGCTGGAAGTCGGTCACCCCGGATATGGCCCGGACTCTCGATGGCCTGCCGGAGCTGGCGAGCAAGTACCCGTCGGTGGAAACCCTGCTCAATGCCAATGTGGATTTCTTCTTTGCCGGCTGGGACTACGGCATGCGCGTGGGCGGCGACCTGACGCCGAACACCCTGCTGCCCCTGGGGATCAACGTGTACGAGCTGACCGAGTCGTGCGCCTTCGTGATGAAGCGCCCGGCCGCGACCCTGGACGACACCTATAACGACCTGCGCAACCTGGGCAGGATTTTCGACGTGCAGGACCGCGCCAATGCCTTGATCGCGCAGATGCAGGCACAGGTCGCCGAGGTGCAGACAGACCTGCCCGCCCACAAGCCGCGCGTGTTCCTCTACGACAGCGGCGAAGACCGCGCCATGACCTCCGGCCGCCTCGGTATGCCCCAGGCGCTGATCGACGCGGCCGGCGGGCGCAACATCCTCGATGACGTCGACGCCAGCTGGACCCGCGTCAACTGGGAGATGGTGGTGGAGCGCAATCCACAGGTGATCGTGATCGTCGACTACAGCGAAGTCACCGCCGATCAAAAACAGCAGTTCCTGCTCAACAACCCGGCGCTGCAAGGGGTGGACGCGATCAGGAACCAGCGCTTTATCGTGATCCCGTATGTACAAGCCACGCCGGGCATCGATAACGTGCTGGCGGTGGAAACCCTGGCCAAGGGGTTCCACGGCGAATGATCACCCGTCGTTACCCCCTGTTGCTTGCCGTCCTGGGCGCATTGCTGCTGGTGTCCTGTGTGATATCCCTGGGCTTTGGCCCGGCGCGGGTACCGGCGGACGTGGTGTGGCGCATCCTGCTGTACAAGGTCTTCGGCATCGGCGAAGTGAGTTGGTCGGCCGGGCTGGCACCTATCGTCTGGCTGATCCGCGTGCCGCGCATGCTGCTGGGGGCGTTGGTGGGGGCCGGGCTGGCGTTGATCGGTGCGGTGTTGCAGGCGGTCACGCGTAATCCGCTGGCCGATCCGCACCTGCTGGGTGTCACTTCCGGCGCGACCCTGGGCGCGGTGATCGTGGTGCTGCATGTAGGCGAGATCATCGGCCTGCTGACCTTGCCCATCGCCGCCTTTATCGGCGCCCTGTCGAGCATGATCGTGGTGCTCGCGGTAGCCAGTCGCAATGGCCGGCTGGAGAGTGATCGCCTGTTGCTGTGCGGCGTGGCAGTGTCGTTCGTGATGATGGCGGCGGCCAATCTGCTGCTGTTCATGGGCGACCATCGCGCCGCCTCGGCGGTGATGTTCTGGATGCTCGGCGGCCTCGGCCTGGCACGCTGGGAACTGCTGGCGATTCCGGGCGCCAGCGTAGTGCTCGGGCTCCTGGTGCTGGTGGGCATGGCCCGCCCGTTGAACGCGCTGATGGCCGGCGAACAGACCGCCGTGACCCTTGGCCTGAACGCCCGCAATGTACGGCTGAAGGTGTTCCTGGTCGCCTCGTTGATGACCGGCGTGCTGGTGTCCATCAGCGGCTCCATCGGCTTTGTCGGGCTGATGGTGCCGCACATCGCCCGGCGCCTGGTGGGCGCCGAGCATCGTCGCTTGCTGCCGGTGTGTGCAGTGCTGGGCAGCCTGTTCCTGATCTGGGTCGATGTGGCGGCGCGCACCTTGATCGCCCCCGAAGACCTGCCGATCGGCGTGGCCACGGCGGCGATCGGCGGCCTGTTCTTCATCGGCCTGATGCGCAAGCGCTGACGTTTACAGCTCGTCGCGGTCGCGCAGGCTCAGCGGTTCGTCGACCTCGGGCACGGCGACTTCCAGGCCATTGGAGCGCTCCACTTGCCGTTCGGACAGTAGACCCTCGTTCATCCAGAAGTCGTCCTTGTCCAGCACAAACAGCTTGCCGGTCCTGGCCACGCCCTTCAGGAACACGGTGGGATACACGTCGGGACCGCCCACCAGGACCCGGCTTTCCTGCGCCGAATAACTGGGCAAGTACTTCAACAACGCACCGGCCTGGCTCGACAGATACAGACCCGGCGACGGCCGCGACAGCCTGCGCAACACCCTGATGAAATAACTCAGGAAGGTCGGCGCCACGAAATGACGCGTCAGGGCGATATCTTTCGGCGCCCGGCTGTCGGTGGCCGGCATGCTGTTGTAGAGCAGATGGACACCCGCAACCGCATATGGCTGCGGAAAGTCCGGCAGGGGCGCTGGCGGCACCGCCGGTTGTACAGGGCCCAGCGGCCCGCTGTAGAACAGGCGCAGAATCAGCGACTGGTCGGCCCCGGCCGCTACCGGCAAGGTAGCCAGGAACGACGTGCCCGCCGCATTGGCGAGTATCGCCGAGAGGTACTGTTTGCCCTGATACGGCGAAAGCTGGCGCCGGAGATAGCGCGCGGCATCATCCCCATCGGAAAAAACCGGACCGCAGGCCGCACGCCAAGGCGGCACAAACACCTCATCGACACCGGGTTTCCAGAACGTATCGACACGATTGCGCGTGGTCCAGACCTCGCCTCGGACCAGCGTATCCAGGACCCCTTTGTCGAGCAGGCGATGGACGTAACTGAGCAGGGTCATCCGGCCTGCGCGCAACTGCTGCCGTGTTTCAAGCAGCGAGCCCCACGAATCCAGCTGCGCATCCGTGCCCAGGTATTGATACCTGAGCAGGGCACCATCCGCGCATGACAGGTAAAACGTGAGTTGCTTGCCCCTGATTCCGTGAATCGAGAAGCGGATGCCGATGTCCATGTCCGTGGGCGAAAAAAATGCCTGGTGCAACGGATCCGTGGCCGGCGTGACGCTGTCGCTGCTGGCACACAGGTAGAAGCCTTCCAGCCCATAGCCCTGGGGGAAAAGACCGTCGGGAAAGACTTGCGCAAAGTCACGATAACTCTGGCGCACCAGCGGCATGCTGACCATGTAGTGCCCGTTTTTCTGCGATTTGAACACGTAGCCGAACTGCAGGTGTTCGCCATGCCGACGATGCTGATGGGCATACCGCACCGCGTCCTGCTCCTGGGTGAACAGCGGGCTGAACGCCGGGTCTGCCAGTGCGTTCCGGATCGCCAATGGCGCGGGGCGGTCGCTATTGACGATGAAGGCGCCAAGGATCCGGCGTGGCGTGCCCCACGTCGGGCTGCCCTCCACCACCCGCAAGACACCCGCATTGGCCAAGCGCGTGACAAATTCGCCAGGCGCCAGCGCGGCGTTGCGAATCTGACGTTCGAGCAGGTTTTCCAGGCGATCGCGTCGTGTCTCGTCGAGGGGCAAAAGCTGTTTTCTCAGCGCTTCCTCCAGCGCGGAGTGGCTGCGTGTGTAGCTCACCACACAGCCATCGGAACCCAGCAGGTACTCGCGGTTCAGGCGTGCGTCCTGGCCTGCGAGGGCCGAAGAAATCACGCGGGTGGACAGCATGTTGCGATAGAGGCCGGCCTGCGCCAGTTCGAGTACGAAGGGCAACTCCCGGGCCGGGCTGGAGCGGTAACGTGCAACCACCGTATGGGCCGCCGGGAAGCCACCGGTACTGACCACCTCATCCGGGAAAATCCACTTGGGGTCGAAGTCTTCCTGGGGCACCTTGAGCGGTTCGGTGGCGACAAACAGGCCATCGGGACGCTGCAGAATCAACCCGCCCAGCAGACCATTGCCCTGCAGCAGCGAACGGACGTGCCGGGCCGCATCGTCCTGGGAATGAAAGGCCGGGCCCAGGCGACGGCGGATGAAGTTGGCGTAGGGGCGCCAGGCCACGCCACCCTGGCCTACCGCTCCCCGGCGGTCCCAGCACTGGCTGGTGTAGAGCACCCGCAGGTCCGCAGGCTGGGCGACCTGTGACACATAGCGCTGGACGTCCAGCGTCCCGTTGTGCAGGTTCATCCCGGCGATGATCACGCCCGTGCCGTCGGTGGCCTCCTTGAGCAGGGAGGATGCCGGAGGTTGGTAGCGCAACAAGGCGCCATCGTGTGTCGACACATACACCGGCAGTATCGCAGTGGCTGCCGGGCGCGGCAGATGCCGGGCATCCTGTTCGGCGCGCAGCAGCACCTCGGGGGTGATGAAGAACCGTGCCAGCCAGGCCTCGGGGGTGGGCAATCCCGCCGGCACCCATTGCTGCGAAAACAGCAGGCCGGCCAGCTCGAACCCCTTGGCGAATTCGCCACCGGCCAGATAACCGACGCCCCTGGAGGAGTCACTCAACCAACGCCCGCCGGAGGTGATCGCCAGCAGTTCACTGACCACAAACTCATCGCGCTGCGGATGCTTGAGGATGTACGCCGTGCAGCGTTGCGCATCCAGGTTCCTGCCGTACCAGCGCACATGGGCATTGAGTGCCGCGGCATCGAGACTGTCGAAGATCGCGCCGAACGCCGGTGCCTGCAGATCGACTTCGGCGTAGTCGAAGTTGGGCGTCCAGTCGTTGTAGACCCGGCCGCGCGGCCCCCACAACGCGCTGCGCACCAGCACGCTCAAGGTGCCGGCATCGGCCAGCCGGGCGACGATGTCCACCGGCTTGAGCCGGCCGCTCTCCAACCGCTCGAAATAGCCATGCTGGCCTGCTTCGCGCCGGGTATTGCTCAGTACCAGCAGCTCATTGGCCGAGCCACTGGGGCGATAGCTGATCAGGTTATTCGGCGAACCGCTCAGATAGGCCGGCAGCCGCGACTCGATCACCGAACGGATCTCCACATCGGAGAACAGCGTGGCGTTGACTTCCAGATCGGCCAGCGTCCAGCCAAGACGCCGCTGGCGTTCCAGGTCAGCCACGGATAACGCGGTATGCGAACTGTAGCGCGCATACAGCTGATGGCCCGCAGGCGGCACCAGATAAGCACTGCCGTTGGCAGGGCGCAGCAGGTCGGAGGCGAAGCCGTCGCCGGAAATGGCCACCGGCTCAGTGAATACAAATCGCCCATCGTCCCGCTTGAGGACATACCCGGCATAGGCATTGCTGCGGCGAACGCCGATGCGTTCATGGGCATGCCGCGCGGCGTCGTCCGCGGTCAGGAACATCCCGCTCAAGGGCAGCGCGCCTGAACCGAGCGGCAAGTGCTCGCTGTCATACAACGGCCCGAGGGTGTTCCACAGGCCGCCTTGCTGGACCACCGACAACGCGCCCGCGCGAATCACTCGGCGCACGAAGTCCCGCGGCGACAACGTGCCGTCGAGCAAGGCCGCTTCATTGCCGTTGTCGGTCACGGTTTGGCCGTCGACGACAAACAGCTCGTTGGCAGACGAGGCACTCGGCACCTGCCAGTGCAGCAAAGCGTTATCAGCGGTGCGCAGATACAGCTTGAGACCAAGCTCAGCGAGCTGGATACCGGTGCTGGCGATCGCTTGCCTCATGGCGTCCACCAGCAACGGCGGCGTAGCAAAGCGCTTGTACAGCCACGCCTCCTTGGGCGGAAGGCGCTCCGGCGCCTGGGCCGGCTGGGCGTGGTAGAGGCCCACCAGGCGATAATTCGGCACCAGCCTTGGCTCACCGCGGTCCCCCACGGGAAACAGACTGTCCAGGGTCGTCCCCAACGGCGCCGGCAACGTAGCGATGTAATTCGAGGTGGTACGGTGTTTCAGCACCACGCCCACCGCCGCCTGCCCCAGCAAGTCGACGCTGCTCAGGGCGACCAGCACCGCGCTGTGCCCCATCGACAGCAGCGGGGTAAAAAACGGCAGGTCCTGCACCGAGGTGACAGGGCTGCCCAGGGTCCAGCCGTGCAGCACACGCCCCCGCACCCCACCCCAGACCTTGCTGCCCACCACGACCCGCAGGTCCCCGGCCTGCGCCAGGTTCCACACCGCCCCCTCGAACGCGGTGAGAGGCTGCGCCGGCTCGATCCCCGTCAACTGCCGCAACAGGGATTGTTCGGCCTGGGAACCGCTGCTCGTGTACTTGAGCAATGCTCCGTCAGGACCGGACAGATAATGCACCGGGGTGAAATCACGGTGGGACAGGGCAAACACCTGATCGGCATTCAAGAAGAAGCTGCCGGTCAGCACAACCTGGTCCGGGTTGTAGCCCGGGTTGTAGCGCTCCACCTCGCCAGGCTCGGCCGGATAGGAACGGTAGAAGCCCTGGCATTCATAAGAGGGCGGAGCAATGAACCGGGACCGATCATCCGTGCCCAGGAGGGTGAGGAAGTCGAACCGCACGCCGGTGCTGACTTGCGGCTCGGTGGCAAAGAAATGCCCGCCAGGCTTTTTCAGGATGACTCCACCGAACTCGCGCGCGCGTCGCGTCCCGATACGCCGGTGAGCCCACAGTGCCGCATCATCCGCAGACACAAACGCCGGGCTCAAGGCCGGCAGGGAAGCCACGGCGGTCGCGGCGCTCGGCAGGGACGACGCGGCGGCAAACGCTCGCCAGTGCCGGTCAATGACGCCAGGCGGCCCCCATAGCGCATTGCCCAGGACCACCCGCAGGCGACTGACCCCAGCCAACTTGCGCACGCCTTCGGCAGGCGCATAGGTACCGTCCGCCAGGTCTCTGGCAATCAGGCTGCCGCCCGGCGCCGGCGCGAACAATCGCGTGAATGCGGCCTGGTCCGCCCCTTCCGGCTCCAGCACAAGCAGGCTGTCTGCAGCGCCGGAGAGGTAGCCCGGCACGCGCAGTTGATGAATCCTGTGGGCCTCGACATCAGTAAAGCCCTGGAAGTAGACGCTGGCATCTTCGCGGGCCCACTTCGTCTTGAAGTCGGCATCGAGGTTCTCCCATGACAACGCCATGTGCGAGCCGAACCAGGCGTGCAGTTGATAACCACCGGGTAACGCCAACTGTTTGCTGTAAGCGTCCCACGGGTAGAACCCCTGGAACCCATAAGGGTTGGTGCCCGCCTGCAGCAATTGCGTCAGTACAAAGTGCTGGTCGGGGTGCTTCAGAATCAGCGCCACATAGGCGCGGTCACGGCGCTCGCCCACCTGCGCATGGGCAAACTGTGCGGCCTTGTCGGCCGACGAAAACGCCTGGCCGAGGCTGGCCTGCTTGAAGGGGAAGCGTGCATAGGGCGTCCAGTTGTTCTCGACCACGCCTTCCACGTCCCACAGCGGGCTGGTCTGTTCGACGCTCAACTCACCGGCTTCGGCCACCTGTTTCACAAACTGGCGCGGGGTCAGGGTTCCCGCCGCGAGGGCCAGGTCAAGGCCGGGCTCATCGGTGGTGAACAATCGCGTTTCCGCCGGTGAGCCGCTGAACCGGTAGCGCAGCAAGGCATTGTCCTTGGTGCGCAGGTACAGCGAGATGCCCAGCACGGAGGGCGCCGTATGCATGTAGCGGCGGGCCTTGGCGATGTAGGCCGCCAGCTCCCGAGGGCTGAAGAACTGCTGGTACAGCCACGGTTCCACCGTCGGAAACTGCGCCGGCACCGGCCGCGACAGATAGAAGAAGCCCTGCAGGTGAAAGCCCTCCGGCAAGGGTGGCCCGCCCGCCAGCAAAGGCAGGTGGTTGTCGGTGGGCAACTGCTCTGCACTGCTGAGTACGAAGGGCTGGGTGGCGGCGAACTCATCGCGCAGCTCATGCTTGAGCAGCAGGGCCATCTGGCTGACATTCGGCATGCGCCGCATGCGCGCCTGCACGGCGTTGAGCGCCTGGGTGACCTCGGGATACACCGCCCCGCAGGCGATGGTGGGCTGGCCGCTGTTCAATGGCAGATAGGGCCGCCAGCGCTGATCGATGACACCGGGCACCCCGCCCCAGTCATCGCTGGCGACCAGCAACGACAGGCGGCCTACCGACGCCACTTTCCTGATAAAGCCTTCGAGCGTGCCATCGTGACCATCGGCGGGCACGGCTGTACTGACGTCGTCGATCCAGTCGACAAACTTGCGCTCGGCCTCGGAAAAACCCGGCTGGTACTTGAGCAATACGCCCTGGGGGCCCGACAAGTAGGCGGTGCCGAACGCACGCCCTTCATAGTGGTTGAAGACCACATCGCGGGTGGAAAAAAAGCTGTTGAAGATACGCACCTGGCGGTCCCGATAACCGGGATTGAGGGCCTTGAGCTGGGCAAACTGGTCAGGGTGAGAATGCACCCCGCCCACCAGTTTGTAGCCCGCAGGATCGAGGAACTCGTTCTGCGCCCCGCGCTCCAGCAACAGCGAAAAGTCGAACGTCGCCGCCTTGCCGGGAATCGGCTCGGTGGCAAACACTTTGCTATCGGCCAGGCGCTGGAGAATGACACTGCCGTACTCGCGGTCGCGCTTGTCGCCAATGCGCTCGTGCACATAGCGTGCAGCATCGTCGGCACTGATAAACCCAGGGCTGAGGGTATATCGAAGGCCCCTCGCTGCCGCGCGCTCCTCTCTGGATAAATGCTCTTGCATGACACTCCCTTGATCATGTTCGTCGTCGGTGCCCATGGGCACCGGGCTCGCACAACGCTTGCCATGCAGAAGCGTCCTCGCTTGAACCGCCAGCAGGGCGCTGCATAGTTATCGAGGCCCCAGGCACTCTTTAGGCGCATCCCCTGCACCGCCAACGCCTGCACGCTCCGCATTGGTGCGTCAACGCCAGGCACCGGGCTCCAGCCCCCGCAAAACCGGGCGTTGCGCCATCGGGCACAGCCCTTGCTAGTACCCCTTCAGCGTTCACATCGGCCTATCAAAAAAAACTAAACGTTTACGGAGACCGCACCATGAAGCGTCGCAGCTTGATCAAGGCTTTCACCCTGTCCGCCTCCATTGTCGCCATGGGCCTGACCTGGACCGTGCAGGCCGCCGAGACCATCAAGGTCGGCATCCTGCACTCGCTGTCCGGGACCATGGCCATCTCCGAAACGTCCCTCAAAGACATGGCGCTGATGACCATCGACGAGATCAACGCCAAGGGCGGGGTGAACGGCAAGATGCTTGAGCCGGTGGTGGTGGACCCGGCGTCGAACTGGCCGCTGTTCGCGGAAAAGGGCCGGCAGCTGCTGACCCAGGACAAGGTCGCCGTGGTGTTCGGCTGCTGGACCTCGGTGTCGCGCAAATCGGTATTGCCGGTGTTCGAAGAGCTCAACGGCCTGCTGTTCTACCCGGTGCAATACGAGGGTGAAGAGATGTCGCCGAACGTGTTCTACACCGGTGCGGCGCCGAACCAGCAGGCGATCCCGGCGGTGGAATACCTGATGAGCGAAGAAGGCGGCAGCGCCAAGCGTTTCTTCCTGCTCGGCACCGACTATGTGTACCCGCGCACCACCAACAAGATCCTGCGTTCGTTCCTGCATTCCAAAGGCGTGGCGGACAAGGACATCGAAGAGGTCTACACCCCGTTCGGCCATGCCGATTACCAGACCATCGTCGCCAACATCAAGAAGTTCTCCGCCGGCGGCAAGACGGCGGTGATTTCCACCGTGAACGGCGACTCCAACGTGCCGTTCTACAAGGAGCTGGCCAACCAGGGTTTGAAGGCGACCGACGTACCGGTGGTGGCCTTCTCCGTGGGTGAAGAAGAGCTGCGCGGCATCGACACCAAGCCGCTGGTGGGCAACCTCGCGGCCTGGAACTACTTCCAGTCAGTGGAGAACCCGGTGAACAAGAAGTTTGTCGCCGACTGGAAAGCCTACGCGAAGAAACACAACCTGCCGGGCGCGGACAAAGCGGTGACCAACGACCCGATGGAAGCCACCTACGTGGGCATCCACATGTGGGCGCAGGCAGCCGAGAAAGCCAAGTCCACCGATGTCGACAAAGTGCGCGAAGCCCTGGCCGGCCAGACCTTTGCCGCGCCATCGGGCTTTACCTTGACCATGGACAAGACCAACCACCACCTGCACAAGCCGGTGATGATCGGCGAGATCCAGTCCGACGGGCAGTTCTCGGTGGTGTGGCAGACCCAGGAGCCGATCCGGGCGCAGCCGTGGAGCCCGTACATTCCTGGCAATGACAAGAAGCCGGACTACGCGGTGAAGAGCAACTAAGTCTCACGACAGATCAAAAATGTGGGAGGGGCGGTGCGACGATTCGACTTGCCCCCGATAGCTGAGTGTCAGGCACTGCATGTGCTGACTGATGCACCGCAATCGGGGGCAAGCCCCCTCCCACAATTGACCGCGTACGATCAGGACAATTTGTATGCCCACTGCCCTGCACCGTTTCATCCTCACGGCCCTGCTATTGCTGCCTTTGGCGGCCCATGCCGGCGACGCCGAAGACTTCCTGGCCGCCAACCCGACGCAACAAGCCAAGCTCCTCCAGGACTGGGCCGCCCAGCCCGATCCGGCGCGCATCGAGTTGGTGGACGCCCTGCAACAGGGCCAGCTCACGCTCAACGGCGAGACCAGGACCGTACGCCTGAACAACCGCCTGCGCGGCTTGATCGACAACGTGCAGGCCAGCCAGCAACTGCTCGCCGCCGACCCCAAGGTGCGCCTGGCCGCGGCACGCACCCTGCAAAAAAGCGCGCAACCGGCGCAACTGAAATTCCTCGACCAGCAGGTCGCCGCCGAGACCAACGAGGATGTGCACTCCGCCCTCAGCCTGGCCCTGGCCAACCTGCAACTGGTCGACACCGACCCGGCCGTGCGCCTCGCCGCCGTGCGTCTGCTCGGCAGTACCGGCGACCCGCTGGCCCGCACGCGCCTCGAAGCGCTGCTGGAGCCCGGGGTGGAAACCGACGCCGCCGTGCACACCGCCGCCGAGACCAGCCTGGCCCAGGTCAAACGCAAACTGATGCTGGGTGAGATCCTCGGCCAGGCCTTCAGCGGCATGTCCCTGGGCTCGATCCTGTTGCTGGCGGCCCTGGGCCTGGCGATCACCTTCGGCCTGCTCGGCGTGATCAACATGGCCCACGGCGAGATGCTGATGCTCGGTGCCTACTCCACCTACGTGGTGCAGCTGCTGATGCAGCGCTATGTGCCCCAGGCCATCGAGTTCTACCCGTTGATCGCACTGCCGGTGGCGTTCTTCGTCACCGCCGCCATCGGCATGGCCCTGGAGCGTACGGTGATTCGTCACCTGTATGGACGCCCGCTGGAAACCCTGCTCGCCACCTGGGGCATCAGCCTGATGCTGATCCAACTGGTGCGCCTGGTGTTCGGTGCGCAGAACGTCGAGGTCTCCAACCCTGCGTGGCTGTCCGGCGGGATCCAGGTGCTGCCCAACCTGGTGCTGCCCTACAACCGCATCGTGATCATCGCCTTCGCGCTGTTTGTGGTCGTGCTCACCTGGCTGCTGCTGAACAAGACGCGCCTGGGCCTCAACGTGCGCGCCGTGACCCAGAACCGCAACATGGCCGCCTGCTGCGGCGTGCCCACCGGGCGGGTGGACATGCTCGCGTTTGGCCTGGGCTCCGGTATCGCGGGCTTGGGCGGCGTGGCGCTGAGCCAGATCGGCAACGTCGGCCCTGACCTGGGCCAGAGCTATATCATCGACTCGTTCCTGGTGGTGGTACTCGGCGGCGTCGGCCAGTTGGCCGGCAGCGTGATGGCAGGGTTCGGCCTGGGTATCGCCAACAAGATCCTGGAACCGCAGATCGGTGCCGTGCTCGGCAAGATCCTGATCCTCGCGCTGATCATTCTGTTTATCCAGAAACGCCCGCAGGGACTCTTCGCACTGAAAGGACGGGTGATCGACTGATGAACCAGCCATTGATGCTTACGGCCACGCAAAAGGCCGGCCCCCAGGTGACGATTGCAGTCGGCGCGGTGGTGCTGTTGCTGCTGCTGGCCCTGCCGGTGTGTTCGCTGCTGTCGCCGGAAAACCCGCTGCATGTATCGGCCTACACCCTGACACTGGTGGGCAAGATCCTTTGCTACGCCATTGTCGCCCTCGCCCTGGACCTGGTGTGGGGCTACGCGGGGATGTTGTCCCTGGGCCACGGCCTGTTCTTTGCCCTCGGCGGTTATGCCATGGGCATGTACCTGATGCGCCAGGCCGCAGGCAGTGAGCTGCCGGCGTTCATGACGTTTTTGTCGTGGACCGAATTGCCCTGGTATTGGGTCGGCACCGAGCACTTCCTCTGGGCCCTGTGCCTGGTGGTGCTGGCGCCGGGCGTGCTGGCGCTGGTGTTCGGTTTCTTCGCGTTCCGCTCGCGGATCAAGGGCGTGTATTTCTCGATCATGACCCAGGCGCTGACCTTTGCCGGGATGCTGTTGTTCTTTCGCAACGAGACCGGGTTCGGTGGCAATAACGGCTTCACCAACTTCCGCAGCATCCTCGGTTTCGGCATCACCGAACCGGGCACGCGGGCCGTGCTGTTCGTGGCCACGGTGGTGCTGCTGGTGGCGAGCCTGTACATCGGCTGGCGCCTGGCCCGGAGCAAGTTCGGCCGGGTGCTGACCGCCCTGCGCGATGCCGAGAACCGCCTGATGTTCTGCGGCTACGACCCGCGCGGCTTCAAGCTGTTCGTGTGGGTGCTGAGCGCGGTGCTGTGCGGCCTGGCAGGCGCGTTGTACGTGCCGCAGGTGGGCATCATCAACCCGAGTGAAATGTCGCCGACCAACTCCATCGAAGCCGCCGTGTGGGTGGCCCTGGGCGGGCGTGGCACGCTGATCGGGCCGTTGCTCGGCGCCGGCGTGGTCAACGGCATGAAGAGCTGGTTCACCGTGGCCTTCCCGGAGTACTGGCTGTTCTTCCTCGGGGCGCTGTTCATCATCGTCACCCTGTACCTGCCCAAGGGCGTTATCGGGCTGTTGAAGAAATGAGGAACGTCATGCTCGAACCTATTTTCGATGCGGGCAGCGGCCGCGATGCCATCGGCATCGGCCAGGCCGCAGGCACCGGCCTGAACACCCGCCACGGCACCATCCTGACCCTGGAAGATATCAGCGTCAGCTTCGATGGGTTCAAGGCGCTCAACGACTTGAACCTGTACATCGGCGTCGGTGAATTGCGCTGCATCATCGGCCCCAACGGCGCGGGCAAGACCACACTGATGGACGTGATCACCGGCAAGACCCGGCCCAGCCACGGCAAGGCCTGGTTTGGCGAAACCCTCGACTTGACCAGCATGAGCGAAGTGCAGATCGCCCAGGCCGGCATCGGCCGCAAGTTCCAGAAACCCACGGTGTTCGAAGCCCTGAGCGTGTTCGAAAACCTGGAGCTGGCGCAGAAGACCGACAAGTCAGTGTGGGCCAGCCTGCGTGCGCGCCTGAGCGGCGAGCAAAAGGATGGAATCGATGAAGTGCTCGATACCATCCGCCTCACCGCCTCAATGCATCGGCCCGCCGGCTTGCTCTCCCACGGCCAGAAGCAGTTCCTGGAAATCGGCATGCTGCTGATGCAAGACCCGCAACTGTTGCTGCTGGACGAACCGGTGGCGGGCATGACCGACGCCGAGACCGAATTCACCGCCGAACTGTTCAAGCGCCTGGCGGGCAAGCATTCGTTGATGGTGGTGGAACACGACATGGGCTTTGTCGGCTCGATTGCCGACCACGTCACCGTGTTGCACCAGGGCAGCGTGCTGGCCGAAGGGTCGCTGGAACAGGTGCAGGAAAATGAGCGGGTGATCGAGGTCTACCTCGGTCGCTAAGGAGAACTGAACATGCTGCAAGTCGACAAGCTGCACCAGTACTACGGCGGTAGCCACATCCTGCGCGGGCTGTCCTTCGACGTGAAGATCGGCGAAGTCACCTGCCTGCTCGGCCGTAACGGCGTGGGCAAGACCACCCTGCTCAAATGCCTGATGGGGTTGCTGCCGGCCAAGGAAGGCGCGGTGAACTGGGAGGGCAAGGCCATCACCGGCTTCAAGCCGCACCAGCGCGTGCACGCCGGCATCGCCTACGTGCCCCAGGGCCGGGAGATTTTCGGGCGGCTGACGGTGGAAGAAAACCTGTTGATGGGGCTGTCGCGTTTTCCCGGTTCCGAAGCCAAGGAAGTGCCGGCGTTTATCTACGAACTGTTCCCGGTTTTGCTGCAAATGAAGCACCGACGTGGCGGCGATTTGTCCGGCGGCCAGCAGCAACAGTTGGCCATCGGCCGCGCCCTGGCCAGCCGCCCGCGCCTGTTGATCCTCGATGAGCCCACCGAAGGCATCCAGCCCTCGGTGATCAAGGAGATCGGCGCCGTGATCAAGAAGCTCGCGGCGCGCGGCGATATGGCGATCCTGCTGGTGGAGCAGTTCTACGACTTTGCCGCCGAACTGGCCGACCAGTACCTGGTGATGTCGCGCGGTGAAATCGTGCAGCAGGGCCGTGGTGAAAATATGGAGAGTGAGGGTGTGCGCGGTTTGGTTACCATCTAACCTGTAGCGTCCTGACGATAAGCACAAGAAACCATGAACCTGCCCGTTTCCCCTGCCCTGTTCACCCCCAGCTGGCACGCCGAGCTGGACCTCGGCTACGCGCGTTTCGGCGACACCACGCGCCCGGTGATGCGCCGTCACCTTGGCCCGCTGCGGGTGCAAAAGCACCTGTACGCCGAAGGCCCCGAGGTGTGCCAGCACATCATCGTGCACCCGCCCGGCGGGATTGCCGGCGGCGACCGCCTGGACATCCGCGCCCATGTCGCCGAGGGTGCCTGGGCGCAATTGACCAGCCCCGGCGCGGCGAAGTGGTATCGCGCCAGCGGCCCGGCGTATCAGCAACTTGATCTCACCGTGGAAGCCGGCGCGACCCTGGAATGGCTGCCCCAGGAAACCATCGTGTTCAGCGCCGCCCAGGCCGAACTCAGCACCCGCATCGACCTGCACGGCGATGCCCGGCTGTTCTACTGGGACGTGATCGCCCTGGGGCGCCCGGCCAGTGGCGAGCGCTTCGACCTGGGCCACTTTCAATCGCACCTGGATATCCGCCGCGACGGCCAGTTGCTCTGGCACGAGCGCCAGCGCATTGTGGGCGCCGATGGCCTGCTCGACTCGCCCATCGGCCTGGACGGCCAACCGGTGTTCGCCACGCTGCTGGTGACCGGCGATATCGAGCCCGAATTACTCGAACACTGCCGCGCCCTGCCCCACGCCGTGCGCGGCGACCTGACCCAACTGCCCGGCTTGCTGGTCGCCCGCTGCCTGGCCAGTGAAGCGCTGCTGGCGCGGGGGTGGTTGATTGATTTATGGAAATTGTTACGCCCGGCGGTGCTAGGACGGGAAGCAGTCTCACCACGAATATGGAGCACATGAAGATCAAAATGTGGGAGGGGGCTTGCTCCCGATGGTGGTGGGTCAGTGAAAGATGTATTGCCTGACACCCCCCATCGGGGGCAAGCCCCCTCCCACACTTGATCTCTGTTGTATTTAAGAATGCATTCTTTGAAGGACCTTGAACCATGGACCTGACCCCACGGGAAAAAGACAAACTGCTGATCTTCACCGCCGGCTTAGTCGCCGAACGGCGCCTGGCGCGCGGTGTGAAGCTCAACTACCCGGAAACCATCGCCTATATCTCCGCCGCCTTGATGGAAGGCGCCCGCGATGGCCGCACCGTGGCCGACCTGATGCACTACGGCACCACCCTGCTCAGCCGTGAACAGGTGATGGAAGGCATCCCGGAAATGATCCCGGATATCCAGGTGGAAGCCACCTTCCCCGATGGCACCAAGCTGGTGACCGTCCACCAACCCATCGCGTGAGGCACGGCCATGATTCGTGATGCAACCGAGCAAGACCTGCCGGCGATCCGCGACATCTACAACGACGCGGTACTCAACACCACGGCAATCTGGAACGAACAACCGGTGGACCTCGGCAACCGCCAGGCCTGGTTCAGTGCACGCCAGGCCCAGGGCTATCCGATCCTGGTCGCAGTGGAGAACGATGAAGTCACCGGCTACGCCTCATTCGGCGACTGGCGCCCGTTCGAAGGCTTTCGCTACAGCGTCGAACACTCGGTGTACGTACGCAACGACCAGCGCGGCAAGGGCCTCGGCCCACGCCTGATGCAAACCCTGATCGAGCGCGCCCGCAGTGGCGGCAAACACGTAATGGTGGCGGCCATCGAAAGCGGCAACCGGGCCTCGATCCGCCTGCATGAACGCCTGGGTTTCGTCACCACCGGGCAAATGCCCCAAGTGGGCATCAAGTTCGGCCGCTGGCTGGACCTGACCTTTATGCAACTGACATTGAATCCGGGCGCGCAACCGCCCAAGGAGTGAGTTCGATGAACGCCGCGCAACTGCGTCGAGTCAATGCTGAAAGTTTTGCCCACTACCGTCGGGGCCTGATCGAGCTGTTGCTGGATGCGGTCAAGCACGGTGCGTCGGTGGGTTTCATGGCCGACTTCGATGAGGCCCAGGCCCGTGCCTATCTGGACGGGGTACAGGCGAGCATTGAAGACGCCAGCCTGTTGCTGTGGGTGGTGGTGCGCGATGAGCAGGTGATCGCCAGCGTACAGTTGGCGCTGTGCCAGAAAGCCAACGGCCTGAACCGCGCCGAAGTGCAAAAGCTGCTGGTGCACAGCAACGCGCGGCGCCACGGCCTGGGCCAACAATTGATGAACACCCTGGAACTCGCCGCGCGTCAGCACAAGCGCGGCCTGCTGTACCTGGACACCGAAGCCGGCTCGCCTGCCGAAGCCTTCTACCAGTCGCTGCGCTACACCAAGATCGGTGAACTGCCCGACTACTGCCAAAGCCCGGACGGGCGCTACAGCCCGACCGCCATCTACTTCAAGACCCTGGGGCAACCTGCATGATTCCTGGCGAATATCAGATCCAGCCTGGCGAGATCGAACTCAACGTCGGCCGACGCACCGTCACCCTCAGCGTGGCCAACAGCGGCGACCGGCCGATCCAGGTGGGTTCGCACTACCATTTTTTCGAGACCAATGACGCGCTGACATTTGACCGCCCATTGAGCCGCGGCATGCGCCTGAATATTCCGGCGGGCACGGCGGTGCGGTTCGAGCCGGGGCAGAGCCGTGAGGTCGAGCTGGTGGATTTGAGCGGCGGGCGGCGGGTGTTCGGGTTTGCCGGGCGGATCATGGGCGACCTTTAGGGCCTCATCGGGGGCAAGCCCCCTCCCACAGGGGAACGCATTCCAAAGGTGGGAGGGGGCTTGCCCCCGATAGCGATTTCACATTCAACACAAATATTTCAGGGCACACACATGAAAATCAGCCGCCAAGCCTACGCCGACATGTACGGCCCCACCGTCGGTGACAAGGTCCGCCTGGCCGACACCGAGCTGTTCGTCGAAGTCGAGCAGGACTTCACCGTCTACGGCGAAGAAGTGAAATTCGGCGGCGGCAAAGTGATCCGCGACGGCCAGGGCCAGAGCCAATTGCTCGCCCATGAAGTCGTCGACACCCTGATCACCAACGCGCTGATCATCGATCACTGGGGCATCGTCAAGGCCGACGTCGGCTTGAAGAACGGCCGCATCCACGCGATCGGCAAGGCCGGTAACCCGGATATCCAGCCCGGCGTGACCATGGCCATCGGCGCCAGCACCGAAGTGATCGCCGGCGAAGGCATGATCCTCACCGCCGGCGGCATCGACTCCCACGTGCATTTCATCTGCCCGCAGCAGATCGAAGAGGCGCTGACCAGCGGCGTCACCACCATGATCGGCGGCGGCACCGGGCCGGCCACCGGCACCAACGCCACCACCTGCACCTCCGGGCCCTGGCACCTGGCGCGCATGCTGCAGGCCAGCGACTCGTTCCCGATGAACATAGGGTTGACCGGCAAGGGCAACGCCAGCTTGCCCGAGCCGTTGATCGAGCAGGTCAAGGCCGGCGCCATCGGCTTGAAGCTGCACGAAGACTGGGGCACCACCCCCGCCAGCATCGACAACTGCCTGAGCGTCGCCGACCAGTACGACGTACAGGTGGCGATCCACAGCGACACCCTCAACGAATCCGGCTTTGTCGAAACCACCCTGGCCGCGCTCAAGGGCCGCACCATCCACACCTACCACACCGAAGGTGCCGGCGGCGGCCACGCGCCGGACATCATCAAGGCCTGCGGCTTTCCCAATGTGCTGCCCAGCTCCACCAACCCGACGCGGCCGTTCACGCGCAACACCATCGACGAGCACCTGGACATGTTGATGGTCTGCCATCACCTGGACCCGAGCATTGCCGAAGACGTGGCCTTCGCCGAAAGCCGCATCCGCCGCGAGACCATCGCCGCCGAAGACATCCTGCACGACCTCGGCGCGTTCTCGATGATCAGCTCCGACAGCCAGGCCATGGGCCGCGTCGGTGAAGTGATCACGCGCACCTGGCAGACCGCCGACAAGATGAAGAAACAGCGCGGCGCCCTGCCCGGTGACGGCCCCGGCAACGACAACTTCCGCGCCAAGCGCTACATCGCCAAGTACACCATCAACCCGGCGATCACCCACGGCATCAGCCATATCGTCGGTTCCATCGAAGTGGGCAAGTGGGCTGACCTGGTGCTGTGGCGCCCGGCGTTCTTCGGCATCAAGCCGACCCTGATCCTCAAGGGCGGCGCGATTGCGTCCAGCCTGATGGGCGATGCCAATGCATCGATCCCCACCCCGCAGCCGGTGCACTACCGCCCGATGTTCGCCAGTTTCGGCAGCTCATTGCATGCCACCAGCCTGACCTTTATCAGCCAGGCAGCCCTGGACGCAGGCTTGCCGCAAGCCCTGGGCCTGAAGAAACAGATTGGGGTGGTGAAAGGGTGTCGCGATGTGCAGAAAACCGACCTGATCCACAACGATTACCTGCCGGACATCGAGGTGGACCCACAGACCTATCAGGTCAAGGCCGACGGGGTGCTGCTGTGGTGTGAGCCGGCGGATGTGTTGCCGATGGCGCAGCGGTATTTCCTGTTCTGACTTGAAACCTGTGGTGAGGGAGCTTGTGCCCTCACCACAAATCCCCTTAGAACTGCTCGCGCGGATTGAACGCGGCTTTTTTTGCCAGCTCCTGCCACAACGCTTTCACGTCGTCATCGCCTGCCGGCGGCATCACCGCCTTGAGCTGCACGTACAGGAAGCCGCGCTGCCCGGCCTTGTTCAGCAAACCATGGCCCTTGGCGCGCATGCGCTGGCCGTTCTGGCTGCCGGCCGGCACCTTGAGGTTGATCTTGCCGGTCAGGGTCGGCACGGCCACTTCCGCGCCCAACGCCAACTCCCACGGCGCCAGCGGCAGGTTGATGATCAGGTTTTCGCCATCCACTTCGAACTTCGGGTGCGGCGCAAACTTGACGATCAGGTACAGGTCACCGTTGGCCCCGCCGCCAACACCCGGTGCGCCCTGGCCCTTGAGGCGAATACGCTCACCGTCGGCCACGCCGGCGGGGATCTTCACGTTCAGGCTCTTGGTGGTGTTGCTGACATGCCGGCCCGAGGCGTCGTATTGCGGCACCTGGAAGCTGATCTGCTTGGACTCGGTGGACAGTGTCTCTTCGAGGAACACCGACAGCTGCATCTCCACGTCCTGGCCTTTGCGCCCGGTTGGACGGCGCTGGCCGCCACCGAAGGCATCGCCACGCCCGCCAAAGATCGAGCTGAAGAAGTCGGAAAAATCCTCGGTGCCCTGGCCACCGCCAAACCCGCCACGGCTCTGCCAGCCTGGCGGGCCCTGGAACGGCTGGCCATGCTGGCCGTATTTGCGCAGTTCGTCGTATTCGGCGCGCTTGTCGGCGCTTTTAAGCGCTTCATAGGCTTCGGACGCGTCCTTGAACTTGGCTTCGGCGTCTTTTTCCTTGCTCACGTCCGGGTGATATTTGCGCGCGAGCTTGCGATAGGCGGCCTTGATTTCCTTGTCATCGGCGCTCGGCTCGACACCCAGAATCTTGTAGTAGTCTTTGAAATCCATCGGCGGTTCACCATCCTTAATCGAGATCGCACAGCCCGGGGCACAACGTGCGCTGGTTTGCACCTGTTGAGTCTTGTGGCCTGGGGGTGCGTCAAAGTGTTATCGGCGCTTGCCGTATGCACCAGATGTGGGGGCGAATGCTGAACTTTCAAGCACGATTTAACGGATGGTCGGCCTACGCATCCGCCCTCGACTGGCATACACTGCGCGGCCGTTTTTCAACCGGAACCCGATAGACATGAAAAACCCATCCCCAGCCCGTGCCTGCGGTATCGACTTCGGCACGTCCAACTCCACCGTCGGCTGGATCCGCCCCGGCATGGAAACGCTTATCGCGCTGGAGGACGACAAGATCACCCTGCCGTCGGTGGTGTTCTTCAACTTCGAGGAGCGCCGCCCGGTCTACGGTCGCCTGGCCCTGCACGAATACCTGGAGAACTACGAAGGCCGGCTGATGCGCTCGCTCAAGAGCCTGCTGGGTTCCAAGTTGATCAAGCACGACACCAGCGTATTGGGCACGGCGATGCCGTTCACCGACCTGCTGGCGCTGTTTATCGGCCAACTCAAGAGCCGCGCCGAAGCCACCGCCGGCCGCGAATTCGAAGAAGTGGTGCTGGGCCGCCCGGTGTTTTTCGTCGATGACGACCCGATGGCCGACCAGGAAGCCGAAAACACCCTGGTCGACGTAGCGCGCAAGATCGGTTTCAAGGACATCTCGTTCCAGTACGAACCGATTGCCGCTGCGTTCGACTACGAGTCCACCATCGAGAAGGAAGAGCTGGTACTGATCGTCGACATCGGCGGGGGTACGTCCGACTTCTCGCTGGTGCGCCTGTCCCCGGAGCGCCGCCACAACGACAACCGCCAGGACGACATCCTCGCCACCGGCGGCGTGCACATCGGCGGGACCGACTTCGACAAGCAACTGTCCCTGGCCGGCATGATGCCGCTGTTCGGCTATGGCAGCCGCATGAAAAGCGGTGCCTACATGCCCACCAGCCACCACATGAACCTGGCGACCTGGCACACCATCAACTCGGTGTACTCGCAGAAATCCCAGCTGGCCCTGGGCAGCATGCGCTATGACATCGAAGACACCGGCGGCATCGATCGCCTGTTCAAGCTGATCGAACAGCGCGCCGGGCACTGGCTGGCCATGGAAGTGGAAGAGACCAAGATCCAGCTCACCCACGAAGACAGCCGCCACGTGCCGCTGGACCGGGTTGAAGCGGGGTTGAGCGTGGACCTGAGCCGCGCACTGTTCGAGTCGGCCATCGATGGCTTGCTGGAGCGCGTGCGCAACAGCGTGACGCAGTTGCTCACCGACGCTTCCGTGGAGGTGGCCCAGGTGGACACGGTGTTCTTCACCGGCGGTTCCAGCGGCATCCCGGCGCTGCGCCACAGCATCTCGGCCATGCTGCCGAATGCCCGGCATGTGGAGGGGAATATCTTCGGCAGTATCGGCAGTGGTTTGGCGATCGAGGCGAGCAAGCGCTACGGCTGCTGAGTTTTACCTGAAATACCGTGGCGACTTCATCGGGGGCAAGCCCCCTCCCACACTGACCGTGTTCACAAGTCGACCTGTGTAGACACAGTAAATGTGGGAGGGGGCTTGCCCCGGTACAAACCGGGGACATCGTTTACATTTCTAACCGGGGACATGGTTTACAGGCTAATACGCATGATCAGGAGGTAACTGATCATGCCCTGGAACCAAGAGTCCCCCATGAATCAAAGAATCAAGCTGGTAGCTGATTGGCTTTCTGGCAACTTCACTAAAAGCCAGTTGGCACGCCGCTTTGACGTTAGCCGACCTACCGTCGATAAGTGGATTGCCCGGCACGACGGCGATTTGAGGTCTTTATCCGAACTGTCCCGGCGACCTCACAACAGCCCAAATAAAACCGACGACGAGATTTTGGCCCGTGTAGTCGCGATGAAGGAGGCTCACGATAAATGGGGGCCGAAAAAGCTTCTCGAGCTATTACGGCTGGAAGATCCCTCCGTCACCTGGCCCTCTCCAAGTACGGCCGGTCAATGGCTTGACCGACTTGGGCTCGTCAAAAAGCGGCGCTTCAAACGCCGACACAGCATTTCCCACGCACAAATGCGAAAGGCCGACGAACCTAACAAGACGTGGTGTGCTGACTACAAAGGGCAGTTCAAGATGCTTAATGCTCAGATGTGCTTCCCTTTGACCGTCACAGACCATGCGACGCGGCTGATTTTAGCGTGTAGGGCCCATCCCAAGATCATGACCCAGCCCGTAAAACAGGCCTTTGAGAGGCTTTTTCAGGAGTACGGCATGCCGGAAGTTATCCGTTCAGACAACGGGGTACCGTTCGCCTCTCCTGGCCTGGCAAGAATCTCCACACTGGCAGTTTGGTGGATTCGGCTGGGTATTTATCCCGAGCGAACCATGCCGGGAAGACCCGCCCAGAATGGTCGCCATGAACGAATGCACCGTAGCTTGAAACTTGAGTTGCCCTTAGGGAAAAACTTAGTCGAGCAGCAGCTTTTGCTGGAGCATTTCAGGCATGAGTTTAATTACGTACGCCCTCACGAAGCGCTCGGCATGAAAAGTCCGGGAGACTTGTATGTGCCGTCCACCCGAATTTATCCAGGATGCTTGCCCGATGTGGAATATCCGGCAGAAATGAAAGTTCGAAGCGTCAGGCAGGACGGATCGATCAAGTGGAACGGCAAGTTGGTATTTATCAGCGAGGCGCTGTCCGGGGAAAGGATAGGGCTCAAAGAAGCTGAAGATGATGCTTGGGATTTGTACCTGTGTGATTATCCCTTGGGGAGGCTTGGACGAGGTATGACCCGCGTCCAGGCCTCAAATGTGTAAACGATGTCCCCGGTTTCAGATGTAAACGATGTCTACGGTTCTACACCCCGATGGGGCCCGCCCAGGCAACACACGCCTTAAACCATACCACCGAGCTTCAGCTCACTCTTCAGATACGCATAGTAAATCGGCCCCGCCACCACCCCCGGCAAACCAAACGCCGCTTCAAACACCAGCATCGCCAGGAGCAACTCCCACGACTTGGCACTGATCTGCCCGCCGACGATGCGCGCGTTGAGGAAGTACTCGACCTTGTGGATCACGATCAGATACCCCAGCGCCGCCACCGCCACCCAGATCGACAACGACAGCGCGACGATGGTGATCAGGGTGTTGGACATCAGGTTGCCGATCACCGGCAACAGGCCGAGCAGGAAGGTCAGCACGATCAGGGTCTTGGTCAGCGGCAGGTGGATGCCGCACAGCGGAAGCACCACGGCGAGGAACACGGCGGTGAAGGCGGTGTTGAGCGCGGCGATCTTGATCTGTGCGAAGACGATGTTGCGGAACGCCTGGACCAGCAGGTGCAGGCGGTCGAACAGCGCCGCGGCCAGGGGTTTGCGCTTGGTCAGGTCGGGCACCCGCTGCAGGGCGATGATCGCGCCGAGCACCATGCCGATCAGCAGGGTGACGAACATGTGGGCGGCGTCTTTGCCGACCAGTTGCAGTTCGCTCAGGTGCTTGCTCAGCCAGTCGCCGATGGCTACACGGAACTCGGCCGCGCTGGCGGGCAGGTAGGCATCGAGGAACGGCGGCAGTTGGCCGCGCGCGCGGTCGACTACGCCCATGAATTTATCCAGGGAAGCCCCGGGGTTTTCCGCTTCATGAAGCAGGAAGCTGATGGCGCCGGCGAAGATCAGGGCCAGCACGCTGACGATCAGGGTGCCGAGCAAGGCCACCGCCAGCCAGCGCGCGCGGCGCCCTTCGATCAGCCGTTGCAGTTGGGGGGTGAGCATGTTGACCAGTTCATAGACCAACAGGCCGGCCAGCAGGCTGGGCAGCAATTTCAGCGGCAATACCAGCAGCAACCCGCCGAAAATGATGATGTAGCTGGCCAGCAATAACACGTGACGCTGAGAAAACGTTGGCATACAGCCTCAAAACGAACGGCGTTAAAGGATGTGTAGGAGCGAGCTTGCTCGCGAAGGTCGCCAACGATAACGCGTTTATTCTGAATAAACGCGGGGTAATTGCGTTCTTCGCGAGCAAGCTCGCTCCTACAGAGGGGCTGTGTGCGAGTGTCGCAGCCTTCTGGGGCCTGGGGCTATCAATTCTTCAGGCAGGTGCTCATGAACGTCTTGCGGGCATCGCCGGTCAGCGCCTTGGTTTTCGCCGACGCATTGCAATCCTTCATCTTCTGCTGTTGCGGGGTGAGCGTCTTCGCATCATTGGCCGCCGGCGCCGACAGGCAGGTTTTCATGAAAGCCTTGCGCTCGTCGCCCTTGAGCGTCTTGGTAGTGGCTTCGGCATTGCAGGTGGTCATCTTGTTTTGCTGGGCAGTGGCGGCAAAGCCCTGGGAACACAGCAGCAGGCCCATCATCAACAGCGGAATACGCAGCATCTTCATGGAGTTTTCTCCCTGTTACCGTGCCGGGAGGCACGGCCTACCCAGCAGTGTAGCCAAACCTTGTTACATCTTCATCGGCTGCGAATATTCGTCCGCCGGTACTGCTCCGGGGTGCAGCCGGCCTGGCGCTGGAACATCGCGATAAACGCCGAGGCGCTGCTGTAGCCGAGGTCAAACGCCACATTTTGCACACTGCGCTCGCTGTCGAGGGCTTCGATGGCGGCGAGGTAGCGCAGGCGCTGGCGCCATTCGCCGAAGCTCATGCCCAGCTCGCGCACAAATTGTCGCGCCAGGGTGCGCTCGCTCACATGCACCTGGTCGGCCCAGTGCGCCAGGGGGCGATTGTCAGCGGGGTCGGCCTGCATGCCTTCCAACACGCCGAGCAGCCCGGGGTGGCGGGCGTAGGGCAAAAAACCCTCGTGGATCGGCGCCTGCCTGAGCTGGTCGACCAGCACCTGGGCCAGGCGAATATCGGCGTCGGTGTGCGGGATATTGACGTCACGCTGGGCGAAGTCGCTGAGGATGGCCTTGAGGATGTCGCTGATCGCCAGGGTGCAGGGCTGCTGGGGTAATTGCTCGCAAAGCTGCGGTGAAAGGCCCACCGAACGGTAGACAATCGCCTGGGCATTGTAGGAACTGTGTTCGGTATTGGGTGGGATCCACACCGCGTACTGCGGTGGCGACATAAAGCGGTTGCCGGCCACTTCCATGCGCATTACGCCACTGGCGGAGTAGTCCAGCGAGCCCCAGACATGCTGGTGCGGGGTGCACTCCGTGTCGGGGGCAAAGTCGGAGTAACGGAAGTACACGGGGCTTGGCAGGCTGCCAAAATCCGCAAGGCGTACGGTGTGTCGGGCCATATTGTCTGGATACAGAGGTCGTTTGTCTGGATCGCAGTATAGGCTTCGATCCAGACAATGGATAATCCTGGCTCATCAACACATCTGGTTTCTTTCGATGCAATACGCGTATCCCCTGCTGGCCATCTTTATCTGGGCCGGCAATACCGTGGTCAATAAATTGGCCGTGGGTTCGATCTTCCCGGCTGAAATCGGCTTTTATCGCTGGTTGCTGGCGGCCCTGCTCTTTACGCCGTTCATGCTCAAGCCGGTCATCGCCCACTGGCCGCTGATCCGCCCGAACCTGGGCAAGATCGGCATCCTTGGCGTGCTGGGCATGGCGGTGTACCAGAGCCTGGCGTACTACGCTGCCTCGCTGACCAGCGCCACCAATATGGGCATCATCCTGTCGTTGATGCCGTTGATGGCCTTGACGGCGGCCATCATCAGCCTGGGCCAGCGCCTGACCTTGGGCGCACTGACGGGGGCGGTGCTGTCATTCGCAGGGGTAGTGGTGGTGGTGTCGGCCGGCAGCCTCGGCGCGTTGCTGCAGCACGGCGTGAACCTGGGCGATGCGATGATGCTGGTCGCGACCCTGGCGTACGCGGTCTACAGCACCCTGTTGAAAAAATGGCAACTGCGCCTGCCGCCGCTGGTGCTCCTGTATCTGCAGGTGCTGGTGGCGGTGGTGGTGCTGTTTCCGCTGTTTCTGTTCTCGGCAAAAGCCGGCCTGGGCTGGACGAATATTCCGCTGGTGCTCTATGCATGCTTGCTGGCTTCGATGCTGGCGCCACTGGCGTGGATGCACTCGGTGAAGACCCTGGGCCCCAGCCGCACCACGTTGTTTTTCAACCTGCTGCCGTTGATTACCGCATTGATTGCGGCCGTGGTGCTCAGGGAAGAATTGGCGTTGTATCACCTGGTGGGCGGTTTGCTGACCTTGGGCGGGGTGATTTTGTCGGAGCGCTGGACCACGCCGGTGCGCCGCCAGGCTTAAACCCCGGCCGCCTTCAGGCGCTGGGCATGCTCGACGAACAACCGAATCGGCTCGGCGCCCTTGCCGACCAGGCCCATGGATTGGTTGACGATATCGAAGTGGTCCAGGGCGTAGTCATCGCCGATCACCCGCCCCAGGTGCGAGCTGCAGCGCCCGACCATGCCGTCGCACTGGCCCTTCTCGCGCACGAAGCTGCGGGCGAACAATCGGCAGCTGCGATTCGTCCCGTCCAGCAGGTTGCGTCCGCGATCGGTCTTGCCCGGTTGCAAGGTGCCGGACCATGAGTAGTAGCGCACGCCATTGTCCACCTCCGCCCCGTGCCCGCCCCAGATATGCGGCAACCCTTGGGGATACTTGCGGTTGAACAGCGCCACGCCTGCGCTGGTCAGGGAATGGTGGGACGCCTGCAAGTCCGCCTTGAAACGCGGGCCGCGATAGCCGGTTTCCAGCAGGCTCATCACCGTTGCAACCAGATGAAACAGCGCGCTCATCAGCCGGCCCTTCACGCTGTCGGCCGGATAATGGGCGTGGATATGGTCCGCCAGTTCCGAACCGTGGTTGGGCCCGGCCACCGACGTCACCGACGCCACCCACTCCGGGCGCTTGGCCGCCGCATAACGGGCGGTCAGCGCGCCCTGGCTATGGCCGATCAGGTTGACCTTGTCGGCGCCGGTCTCAAGGCGAATCCGCTCGATCTGCGCCAGCAACTGCTCGCCACGCACCTCGCTGGAGTCCAGCGGCGCCACCTGGATGGGAAACACCTGCGCCCCACCCGCCCGCAGTGCCGGGACAATGCCGTACCAGTAAGGGAAGAACCCCAGGCGCACGAACCCCAGCATGCCGGGCACCAGCACCAAGGGATAACGCGTGGCTAACGACTGCGACATGAAGCGAACGTCCTTGATCAAGAGAGGATGATGGCAGGCTAGCCCAATTCCGGCGACGCGCTGATGACACGCCTGGCAAATCCAATAAAACTTTTTGCTGCGCCCGTGACTCACAACTGGGAGCGATCACGCCGACAGAGCGTGGCGTAAAACCGGATTAGCCCCAGGAGATTGAGATGACTGAAGCAAACTTGACTGACGTTGCGACCCTGCGCAGCCGCGCCCGCCAGAACGTCGAAAACGGTGCCGTGACCGAGGGCTATGACGCCGACCGCGAAGAGATCATCCGCCTGCTCAACGGCTCCCTGGCCACTGAACTGGTGTGTGTGCTGCGCTACAAGCGCCACTACTTCATGGCCAGCGGCGTTAAAGCTGCCGTCGCCGCGCAGGAATTCCTCGAACACGCCACCCAGGAAGCCGAGCACGCCGACAAACTGGCCGAACGCATCGTGCAGCTGGGCGGCGAGCCGGAGTTCAACCCGGACCTGCTGTCGAAGAACTCCCATGCCCAATACGTGGCCGGTAACAGCTTGAAGGAAATGGTCTACGAAGACCTGGTGGCCGAGCGGATCGCGGTGGACAGCTACCGCGAAATCATCCAGTACATCGGTGATAAGGATCCGACCACGCGCCGTCTGTTTGAAGAGATCCTGGCTCAGGAAGAAGAGCATGCGGACGATATGGCCGACATCCTCGAAAGTCTCTAAGCAGCGCAATTCAAAACATGTGGGAGGGGGCTTGCCCCCGATGCGTCGTTTCAGCCACTGCATCTGGTGACTGACACTCCGTCATCGGGGGCAAGCCCCCTCCCACATTGGGGTTTGTGTTCTATATGCTAGCCCTTCACCGTCTTCGGCGCCTTGCCTTCCTTCATCTGCTGCAACAACGGTGCACACTGGTTCGGCGCATCGGCGCTCGGTGCCACCAGCGCCAACAGACCCGCTGCCGGGCCGGCGATCACGCCCAGTGCCACCATGCCCGCGCCCCGCAGGGCCAGGGGGATGGCCTTTACACCCGCATTGGGCTTGATGAACGGGCCATTGACGTACAACGGCGAACGCAGGGAAAACAGGCGGAAGCCCTTGGACTCGGGGGTGATGGTCAGGTCGAGCTGTTCGGTGGCCATGTTGGCGGTGCCATCGATATAGATGATCGCGTTCTCGGTATCGAACACAAACAAGCGCGTGGTTGCCAGGCCGGTCTTGATCCCGAAGTCCGCCGCCGCGCAGTTGATCTTCACTTCCTTGTCGCCGAACAGGCGACCCACCACGTAGTTGCCCACGTTGAGCCCGGCAATTTCCATCAGGCCACGGCTGATGGCGCCGTCGTTGATCAGCATCTTCAGGTCACCGTTGGAGGTGCCCAGCAGCGCCGCGACGGAGTTGCCACGCCCGGAAATATCGGCATCGCCGTTGAGTTCACCAAAGCTGGTTTTCATCGGTTCGAAGGTCGGGAACAACTGCTTGAGCTTGAAGTTGCGCGCAGTCAGTTTGGCGCGGCCTTCCATCGGCGTGGTGCGGCCGTTCAAGCGGATCTGCGCATCCAGCTTGCCGCCAGCGACGCCGAATCGCAGCGGTTCCAGGCTCAGTTCGCCGTCGTTGAGCACCAGGTGGGTATAGAGGTCGGTGAAGGGCAACTCGGCACTGTGCACGATGCGTTTGCCGGTGAATTCCACATCGGCATCCATGTCGCGCCAGCGCTCGGTGCGGAACTCTTCCACCGGCAGCACTTTGGTCGCCGGCTGCTTGCTCTCACCGCCACGCGCTTTTTGCTTGGCGTTGGAGTCGGCACCGATCAGGGGGGCGAGGTCGCTCATCAGCAATTGGTTGGACACCAACGCACCGCTGAGCTTGGGACGTGGCTGGCTGGCGACATAGGCGAGGTTGCCGTGAATATCGCTGTTGCCGATCTTGCCGTTGAAGTTTTCGTAGCTGAATGACGCGCCGCTGGCCTCGTGCAACTTGGCGATCAAGTGGCCGTCAGTCGAGTAGGCCGGCGAATCCGGCAAGGTGACGCCGGTCAGCGGGTAGAGGTTACCCAGGCTGCTGCCGGACAGTTTCAGGCGCAGGTCCAGGGCGCCGAGGTTCAACGGGTCGGTCAAGGTGCCGGCCAACGCGATGCTGGTATCGGCAATCCTGACCTGGGCTTGCAGCGGAAACGGCCTGGCCGCGTCCTGCAGGGCCAGCAGGCCACCGATCTTGCCGCTGCCGTCGAGTTTCTGGCCGTGATACTGGCCCTTGACCTTGAGGGCGAACGCATAGTCCTGGGGCGCGGAGCCTTTTTCCAGGGCCTTCCTGGCATCGGCGTCGCCGACGATTTCGCCGAACGGAATCGGCTTGCCCAGGGGGTCGATGATCACGTCCAACTGAGTCTTGAGGGTCTGGTCGTCGAGGGTCACGTGGCCTTTGTCGAAGCCAATGGCGCCGATGTCCACCACCCAGTTGGAAGGTTCGGCGTCGGGGTCCTTGGGGTCGAACGTGAACGTCCAGTTGGCGCGGCCATCGGCCAGGCGCTGCAACTCGGCACTCGGTTCGGTGAGGTCGATACGCGGGATCACCACGCGCTGCACCAGCAACGCCAGCGGCGAAATACGCAGCTCGACCTTTTTCAGCGTGACCATCTGCGGTTTTTTCGACCAGTCGGGGTTGCCCAGGGTCAGGTCCTCGGCAATCACATGGGGCCACGGCACCCAGGCGCGCCAGCCGCCTTCATCGGGCTCACGTGCCCACACCACCGCCAGGTTGCCATTGATGGCAAACGGACGATGCAGTTCTTCGGAGACTTTGGCATTGAGGGGCGGTTTGATGCGGTTCCAGTCAAAGAACACCAGGACCAGTACCACCACAGCGATTAACACAACGAAGCTGGCGCAGCTCCACATGACGATTTTACGAGTGCGCGTCATTGCACAGGACTCCTGAATACGACCGGCTGAACCAACACCTGTAGGACAGCTTATAAAACTACGACTGGCAAACCGCTCGTGGGTTTAACCCAATCTCCGATTTACCCTTGAAAACCTGCTTTCCTGACCGTTTCGACAGATTCGATCCTCCACGGCGCACCATTGTTACCCGGATTCGTGTCGAAAATACCCACCTCGGTGCAAAACCGCGTGCTTGAGAGGCCCGATCTAGAGCCTCCCTGAAGAACAATCAATTCTGTTGATTATTACCATTGTGTTTATGAACTTTTATATCGACTTATCGAGAGTAGCATTAGCCCCGTACCCACTTTATCGCCCTCCCAAGGAGCAACCCATCATGAAACGCCAAGTACTCGCTACCGTCCTGTTATCCATCCTGGCTTCCAGCGCCTTTGCCCTGCCAGCCGCCGAACAGGTTACCCCACAAGCCAAGGCCGACGCCGTTCACTTCAACCAGACCCTGGCCCGCAGCGGTTCGCAAGAAGACGAGAACCGTGACTACGCCAAAGGTGCTGTCGCTGAAAACGGTTCGGAACACGCCAACAAGCGTGCCTACACTGAAGGTGTTGCCGAAGGTGGCCGTGATCGCCTGGAACAGAAAGGCCTGGTTGAAGGTGGTGCGGAACAAGCCAACGAACGTGCCTACACCGAAGGTGTTGCCGAAGGTGGTGCTGATCGCCTGCAAGAACTGCATCAAGCTCAGAGCTGACCCTGTGGTGGCCCAGAAAAAAGCCCGATCTGCCGACCGGGCTTTTGACTTTTTGTAGCGCCTGTCACGCAACACTCCCCACCTATTCCCCGCCAAGTTCGACGTCAATGAAGCTGTTTTGCTAGAGTGCGTCGCTGTACTTGCCGACAAAGCCCGCCCGCCCATGCTGCCCCGTGCCGAACAGAAGCAACAGACCCGCCTCGCCCTGATGGACGCTGCCCGCCATCTGATGGAGTGTGGCCGTGGGTTTGGCAGCCTGAGCCTGCGTGAAGTGGCCAAGGCCGCAGGCATTGTCCCCACCGGCTTCTATCGCCACTTTGCCGATATGGACCAGCTTGGACTTGTATTGGTGAGTGAGGTGGGCCAGACCTTTCGCGCCACCATTCGCCTGGTGCGCCACAACGAATTCGTGATGGGCGGCATTATCGATGCCTCAGTGCGGATTTTTCTCGATGTGGTCTCGGCCAACCGCTCGCAATTCCTGTTCCTGGCCCGCGAGCAATACGGCGGTTGCCTGGCGGTGCGCCAAGCCATCGGTGCCCTGCGTGAAGACATCACCCGCGACCTGGCGGCCGACCTGACCCTGATGCCCAAGTTGCAGCACCTGGACGCCGATGGCCTGCATGTAATGGCCGACCTGATCGTCAAGAGCGTGTTCGCCACCCTTCCCGACATCATTGATCCACCGGCCCAGGCCTTGCCTGCCCACCTCACGCCCCAGGCGAAAATCACCCAGCAACTGCGCTTTATCTTTATCGGCCTCAAGCATTGGCAAGGCCTGGGCAGTACGGAGTAAGCCGGCTATCCCGCCGAGTGAAAGCGCTTGGCGGTACTGTAGTTCTTGTTCCAGTAGCGATTGCTCAGTGAGTCGATTCGCACCGTCTTGCCGGCGCGCGGCGAATGAATGAATTTGCCCTCGCCTATATAAAGGCCGACATGGCTGACCTGACTGCGCCCGTTACCTTTGAAGAACACCGCATCCCCAGGTTTGAGCGCGTTACGCTTGATCGTCATGGCATTGGAACGGTGCATCGCCGCCGTGGTGCGGGGTATACGGATATTGGCTTCGGTCCTGAACAGGTAGACCAGCAAGCTGCTGCAGTCGAAGCCCTGCTCCACGGTGTTCCCGCCCCATTTATACGAGGTGCCCAGCAATTGATGGGCGCGGTCGATCACATTGTCGATGGCTGGGCGCTTTTGCAGCGACTGCAGGGGCGTCGCGATCTCGAGAGGGGCTGCCCCGCGCGGCTGGATATTGGCCGAGGACGAGGGAGTGACCAGGTAAAGACTGAAAATGAATAAACACACAATTGATTTGAACATACTGGAACTCGCCGTGGATGTTTAGCACGGCGCAAATCCTAACGGTCTGGCGCGTAAGCAGATGAACGCCGAATCCTTACATCCAGTAGGACAAATCCGAAAATCCCATATACGAAAAAACGGAAGGAACTTGATGTGATAAACACCACCCGCCAACAAAAAGAGCACCATTTAAGTGCTGAATAGCCGGCAGCGCACCAACAGCAAGCACTCGCAGCACTCAACCCCGCCCTATTCAGTGGCATCTCCTCGCGCACCGACAGAGAATTCCTACATCAATACCTGATTGGCAAGGCCCTTGCTCTAGCACTTCCATCGCTCATAGCTGGAAGCTTCCTGATGCTGGTGATCCACCGCCGAATCGCCCCCCAAGCCCTCTGGGCCGCTGAGCTGCTGCTGAATTTCGAAGCACGCAGCAAGAGCCGCCTGCGCTGTTTCAGTGCCGACGGTGAAGACGTCGGCCTGTTTCTGGAGCGCGGCCAGCCGCCGCTGCACGATGGCGAATTCCTGCAAGCCGAAGACGGACGTGTCGTACGCGTGTGCGCCCGCCCTGAACACCTGCTACACGTCACCTGCAGCAACGCGTTTGAACTGACCCGCGCCGCCTACCACCTCGGCAACCGCCATGTGGCCTTGCAAGTGGGAGACGGCTGGTTGCGCCTGCTCGATGACTACGTGCTCAAGGCCATGCTTGAGCAACTGGGCGCCCACACCGAAACCATCGAGGCGCCGTTCCAACCGGAACACGGCGCCTATGGCGGCGGTCACCACCACTCCCGGCATGGCGATGAAGATTTCAACTACCCGCCCAAGCTGCATCAGTTCGGCGTACGTCTATGAACCCAGCCTGGGCGCTGTTGCGTCTGGCCAGTCCGCAATTGCCGATTGGCGGCTACAGCTATTCCCAGGGCCTGGAAATGGCCGTGGAGAACGGCCGCGTCAACGATGCCGCCAGCGCTCGGCGCTGGATCAGCGACCAATTGCTGCTCAACCTCGCGCGCTTCGAAGCTCCGCTGTTGCTCGCCCATTGCCGCGCCGCCGCAGAGCAGGACTGGCCAGCGTTGGCGCAGCTGTGCGAAGCGCATCAAGCCAGCCGCGAAACCCGGGAGCTGTATCAGGAAAGCCGACAGATGGGTTATTCCCTGCAGCAGTTGCTCAATGGCCTGCCGGAACTGGACAGCGACGCCCGCCGCTTCCTGGAGCAACGCCGCGAACCGCACTTGGCCCTCGGCTGGGCACTGGCCGCGCGCGCCTGGGCGATCAGCGCCGACGACGCCCTCGCCGCCTGGCTCTGGAGCTGGCTGGAAAACCAATTGGCCGTGCTGATGAAAACCCTGCCCCTGGGCCAGCAAGCCGCGCAACGCCTGACCAGCGAGCTGCTGCCCCAGCTGCAACAGGCCCGGCAGGACGCCGCCCGCATCGACCCCCAGCATTTCGGCAGCGCCGCCTTCGGCCTGTCCTTGGCGAGCATGGCCCACGAGCGCCAGTACAGCCGCCTGTTCCGTTCCTAAGGTTTTTTTGGAGAATCAGACATGAACACACAACCCCTGCGTGTCGGTATCGGTGGCCCGGTCGGCTCCGGCAAGACCGCCCTGACCCTGGCCCTGTGCCTCGCGCTGCGCGATCGCTACAACCTGGCGGTGGTCACCAACGACATCTACACCCGCGAAGACGCCGACTTCCTGGTGCGCAACCAGGCCCTGGCGCCGGAGCGCATCATCGGCGTGGAAACCGGCGGCTGCCCGCACACGGCGATTCGCGAGGACGCCTCGATCAATCTGGAAGCGGTGGACCAACTCAATCGCCGCTTTCCCGGCCTGGACCTGATCCTGGTGGAGTCCGGCGGCGATAACCTGTCGGCCACCTTCAGCCCGGAGCTGTCGGACCTGACCATCTATGTGATCGATGTGTCCGCCGGCGACAAGCTGCCGCGCAAAGGCGGGCCTGGTATTTGCAAATCCGACCTGCTGGTGATCAACAAGATCGACCTGGCGCCGCTGGTGGGCGCGTCGCTGGAGCTGATGAACAGCGACACCCAGCGCATGCGCAACGGCAAACCCTTTGTGTTCAGCAACCAGAAAACCGGGGTAGGCCTGGAAGAAATCGTCGCCTTTATCGAACGCCAAGGCCTGCTGACCGCCGCCTGATCAACCCATAAGGAACCTGTTTATGAACCTCAATAAACTCCTCGCAGCCGCCGCCCTGCTGCTCGCGCCCGCCCTGGCCTTCGCTCACCCTGGCCACGGCGACAACGGCCTGGTAGCCGGTATCAGCCACCCGCTGGGCGGCCTCGACCACCTGCTGGCCATGCTTGCGGTCGGCCTGTGGGCCGCGCAACAAAAGGGTGCCGCGCGCTGGGCCCTGCCGTGCACCTTTGTCGGCACCATGCTGATGGGCGGCGTGCTGGGCTTTGAAGGGCTGCAATTGCCCGCGCTGGAAAGCGGGATCGCCGCCTCGGTGCTGGCCCTGGGCCTGGCGGTGGCACTGGCGGTGCGTCCGCCGTTGTTCATGGCCATGGGTGCGACGGCGTTGTTTGCGTTGTTCCATGGTGTGGCCCATGGCTTGGAGCTGCCGGACATGTCGAGCCCTTGGGCGTATGCCGCCGGTTTTGTCGGCGCGACCGCTGCACTGCACGCGGCCGGGTATGCGCTGGTGCGCTGGCTGCCGGCCGCAGCGGCGCCGCTGGTGCGGATTGCCGGAGCGGCTTCGGCGGCGACTGGGGTGTGGTTGCTGGCAGGCTAAGATTTGCAGCGCTTATAAGGCCCTTATCGGGGCAAGTTCCCTCACATTCGACCGAGTTCCACCTGTGGAACGCAGTCAAAAGTGGGAGGGGGCTTGCCCCCGATAGCGGTGGCGCAGACACCACAGTTCCCAAGCCTGCTACCATGCGCGCCTACACCCCTGCCGTGACGACGCCAGCCGATGCCCATCGCTCCAAGCTCCGCCCCCCAGCCTTCGTTGAATGCCGTGCTCACGCACTTCCACACCCTGATCGTGCCGCTCTGGCAGGGCCCGGGCTGGAATGCCGAATTGGCGCTGCCCTATGAGGCGCTGGACGCCGATCACCGCCCACTGCCGCCGCAACGCTACCGCGCCATGGCCTGCGCGCGGCAGTTGTACCTGTTCGCCAGCCTGATCGGCGCGCCAGGGGCGGCTTTCGCTGAAGAGCGCGCGGCGGTGCTGTTCCGCTCCCTGCAACGGCATTTCCACGATGCCGAACACGGCGGCTGGTTCTACAGCGTCGACCCCGCCGGCCAGCCGCTGGACAAGCGCAAAGACCTCTACACCCACGCCTTCATCATCTTTGCCTGCGCCCATTACTGGGCCAAGGTGCGTGAACCGCTGGTGGAATCGGTGCTGAACGCCGCCCTCGAAGTCGTCGCCCAGCGCTTCGCCACCGAGGACGGCCTGTACGAGGCGGTGCTGGAACGCAACTGGTCGTCCCTCCAGTCCGGCCCGCTGCAAAACCCGTTGATGCACCTGGCCGAAGGTTTCCTAGCCACCCTCGCGGTGCGCGAGGATGCCCCTGTGCAAGCGGCCCTGCTGGCCTTGGCGACGGCCATGCAGCAGCGTTTCATCAACCGCCGGCACGGCGTGATGATGGAAAAGCCGCTGGGCGCTGTGGATAACTGGTTTGAGCCGGGGCACCAGTTCGAGTGGTTCTTTTTGCTCGAATCGTCGCCCGTGCTGCGCGGCACGCCGCTGCATGCGTCACTGACGCGGGCGTTTGCCTACGCTGAGCAAAAGGGTGTGGACAGCGCGACCGGAGCGGTCAGCGGCATGTTGGCACTCGACGGCAGCGTGCGCGACGGCACCCAGCGTATCTGGGCCCAGGCCGAGTACCTGCGGGCACTGACCTTGCGCCCTGGCAGTGAGGCGGTGCTGCAGCGCCAGCTGCTGGCGCTGCAACAGCATTTCCTGCATGAGAAAGGCTGGCATGAATGCCTGGATGCCAACGGCGCGGTGAGCCGACGGGATATGCCATCGACCACCCCTTATCATTTGGCAACCTGCTACCAGGGGCTGATCCAGCCTCTCGGGTGACCTGCAGGGCCTCGGTCTAACGACCCATCACGCAATCCACTTGCGATCCCCGGTAAAGCTGATCGTCAGCCAGCGCGCCGCATCCGGTGCGCCGAGCCCTGTGGATATCTCTTCACGCAGCCCATCCAGGGTCGCGACGTTATCCACCGGGTAATCCGCCGGCAGCACCACATGGATTTCGATAAACCGCGCCCGACCGTGCTTTTGCACGTAGGACACGTAGTCATCGAACCCATGCCTGGCCTGCGCCGCGTCCATCACCTCGCGCACTTTGTCATCCAGGTGATCCGGCGCGATCCCCAGCACCTCGCGCAACGCCGGGCGCAGGATCTTGAACGCCGGTGCCAGCATGCTCAGGGCCAGCAGGATCAGGATCAATGGGTCGACATACACCGCCCACTCGCCATAGCCCTGGGACTTGAGCAACAGCGCGGCGAGAAAGCTGACCAGCAGGCCCACCGAGAGCATCGCGTCCACCAGCCAACTGATGTTGTCGAACTGGATCAGCGAGGATTTCAGCCTGCGGTTGCGATAGCGCACATAGAAGAAGTAGGCGAACTCGACCACGGTAAACACCGCCGCGTAGATGATCACCAGGCCCAACTCGATCTCGCGCCCGCCATTGATAATGCCGAACACACCGTTCAGGAACGCATAGATGGCGATCAGCAGCAGGAAGCTGCCTTCGATCAGCAGCACCATGGGCTCCAGATGCCAATAGCCGAACTGGAAGCGCTCGTTGCTTTTCTTGGCGATCAGCTTGGCCGTGATCAGCATCAACACCTTGATGGCGGTGGCGATCAGCGAGAAAAAGCCGTCGAACAGAATGGATTGGGCGCCAGATATCACACCCGTGACAATCCCGGCGATCGCTACCGCGAACATCAGGATCGTCGATTGCTTGAGCAGTGACTGCTCACCTCGGTTACTCACATTTCCTCCCGTCAAAACCTTTAAACCGCAGGGTGCGGTGGGGTTTTCAGGGGTGGAGTGTACCTTATGGCCTGTTTTGGCCGATTTGACGCCATCGGGGCGGTGCGACGATTCGCCAAGCCCCCGATGGCAGCAACGCGGTCTAGAGCCTTACTTGGCCCCCCGCTCAATCGCAAACCCAGCCCAGGTCTGGCTCACCGGCATCAGTTCCAGGCGGTTGATGTTGACGTGCGCCGGCGTGTTCAGCACCCAGAAGATGGTGTCGGCAATGTCCTGCGGCTGGATCGGCTCGGCACCGGCGTAGGTCGCGTCGTAGCGCGCCTGGTCACCGCCGAAGCGCACCAGGGAGAACTCGCTTTCGCACAGGCCCGGCTCGATGTTGGTCACACGCACGCCGGTGCCCTGCAGGTCACACCGCAGGTTCAGGGAGAACTGCTTCACGAACGCCTTGGAACCGCCATACACATGGCTGCCCGGGTACGGGTAGCTGCCGGCGATGGAGCCCAGGTTGATGATCCCGGCGCCACGGCCATGGGCGATCAGGCGCGGCAGCAGCAGGCTGGTGGTGGTCAGCAGGCCTTTGATGTTGGTGTCGACCATGGTTTCCCAGTCGTCGAGGTTGCACTTGGGCGCCGGGTCGGTGCCCACGGCCAGGCCGGCGTTGTTGATCAGCCCGCGCAGGGTGGCGAACGATGGCGGCAGGTTGGCGATCGCCTCTTCCATGCCTGTGCGATCCCGTACGTCCACCACCAGGCCGTGCACTTCGGTCTGCTTGGAAAGCTCCTCGACCAGCGCATTCAAACGCTCGGCACGACGACCGGTAAGCACCAGTTTCCAGCCGGCCTCGGCAAACCGGCGGGCGCAGGCTTCGCCGAAACCTGAGGTGGCGCCAGTAATAAACAGCGTGTTGGACATGGTGTTCTCCTTGCGGGCATCGGGAAAAAAATCAGCCAGCAGAATGCCCTTACGCCGCGGTTGCGGCAACCGCCATGCACAGAACTTCATGCACGACTGGTCATTTTTTAATCATTCAGAGCAAAGCCTTATGAACCGTGGCTTGCAGCCATATGCGCGCAGGTTATCCACAGCTGCGCCCACAGTCTCTGGGGGCAAGTGCAAAACGCTTCAGGCCGCTGTGTACAAGGCTTCCAGGCGATTTTAGAAAGTTTTTTGCTTGACCTGGACGAAGGCGTATGTAGGCCCAGGGGCGGCGGGACAAATCGAGCGATGGCTCCAGGCCAGTCATTCCGGCCTCTGCGGCCGTCTTTCCAGAGTTTAGTCACAGACTTATCCACAGGCTGGCGGGACATATTTCAGTCATATACCTGTGTCTTTAAACAGGTTGACAAACCCCTCGATCGGCCGCGAAAAAGCCACTGATCAAAAAACAACCACACAGCTGAAAGCCACGGTTTTAAAGGGGTTCAGCCAGCTACTCCCACGTTACCCACAGCCGGTTCCACAGTGGATGGGGACAAGTCAAAAGTGTGACAAAACAGGGATTTGCGGCGGCTATATGTCGCGCTTTGGAGGGGGGCTGGATTTGTTTTCCACAATTTGGGATCGGTCTTGCAGGCGACACAAAACAAATGTGGGAGGGGGCTTGCCCCCTCCCACAGGGGTACTGCGTCGTTATTTGGATCAGTGGCCACCGAGGTAAGCGTTGCGCACTTCCTCGTTCACCAAAAGCTCCTTGCCGGTGCCGGTAAGGCGAATCTCACCGTTGACCATCACATACGCCCGGTCCGACAAACGCAGTGCATGGTTGGCGTTCTGCTCCACCAGGAAGATGGTCATCCCGGTGGAGGCCAGCTCGCGCAGGGTGGAAAAGATCTGCTTCACCACAATCGGCGCCAGGCCCAGGCTCGGTTCGTCCAGCAGCAACAACTTGGGTCGGCTCATCAGCGCGCGGGCGATGGCGAGCATTTGCTGCTCGCCACCGGACATGGTCATGGCGCGCTGGTTACGTCGTTCCTTGAGCCGTGGGAACAGCTCGAACATGCGTTGCATATCGTCCTGGGCGAACTTGTCGCCAATGGGGATGGTGCCCATCAGCAGGTTTTCCTCGACGGTCATGTCGGGGAACACCCGCCGCCCTTCCGGCGACTGTGCAATGCCGTTGGAGGCAATGTAGTGGGACGACTTGTGGGTAATGTCGACGCCGTTGTAGAGGATCTGCCCCGACTCGGCCCGTGGCTGGCCGAAGATCGACATCAGCAGCGTGGATTTACCCGCGCCGTTGGAGCCGATCAGGCTCACGGTTTCGCCTTCGTTGATGTGCAGCGAGACTTTTTTCAGGGCCTGGATAGGGCCGTAGAACACGTCCAGGTCCTTCATTTCGAGGATAGGTGCACTCATACCAGCTCCTCTTCGTCAGCGCCCAGGTAGGCGGCAATCACTTTCGGGTCGTTGCGGATCGCTTCCGGCCCGCCTTCGGCAATCACGTTGCCGTGGTCCAGCACCACAATGTGGTCGGAAATACTCATCACCATGCCCATGTCGTGTTCGATCAGCACCACCGTCAGGTCGTGTTCGTCGCGCAACAGGCGAATCATCGCGCTGAGGGCTTCGGTTTCCTGGGGGTTGAGGCCCGCTGCCGGTTCGTCCAGGCAGATGATCTGCGGCCGGGTGCACATGGCGCGGGCGATTTCCAGGCGGCGCTGCTGGCCGTAGGAAAGCTCACCGGCCAGGCGGTTGGCGCAGTCCACCAGGTCCACCACTTCGAGCCAGTAGAACGCGTGGTCGAGGGCATCGCTTTCGGCCTTGCGGTAGCCCTTGGTGTTGAGGATGCCCGCCAGCATGTTGCGGTTGACCCACATGTGCTGGGCCACCAGCAGGTTTTCCAGCACCGACATTTCCTTGAACAGGCGAATGTTCTGGAAGGTCCGGGCCAGACCGGCGCGGTTGACCAGGTGGGTGCCGCCGAACATCTTGTAGTACACCCGGCTCAAGAAGCTTTTCGGCGATACGAAGTCGACGGCCTTGAAGCGCTCGCCGAGCAGCTGGATCACATTGGTCTGCTTGCCACGGATGTTCAGTTCGATCTTGCCGCCGCTGGCTTTGTAGAAGCCGGTGAGGCAGTTGAACACGGTGGTCTTGCCCGCGCCGTTGGGGCCGATCAGGGCGAAGATCGAGTTGCGTTCGACCTTGAGGCTCACATCGCTCAAGGCCTTGATGCCACCGAAGTGCATCATCAGGTGTTCCACGGAGAGGACGACTTCCTTGCTCATGGCGCTACCCCCTTGCGCGGTGTCACACCGGTGCGGCTGATCCGGATCAGGCCGCGCGGTCGCCAGATCATCATCACCACCATCAGCACGCCAAACAGCAGCACGCGGTATTCGCTGAAGCTGCGCAGCAGTTCAGGCGCGACGGTCAACACGAACGCCGCGATCACCACGCCGACCGTCGAGCCCATGCCGCCCAGTACCACGATGGCCAGGATCAGCGCCGACTCGAAGAAGGTGAACGACGACGGGTTGACGAAGCCTTGGTAGCTGGCGAAGAACACCCCGGCCAAACCGGCAGTGGACGCGCCGATGGTGAAGGCCGAGAGCTTGACCAGCACGTGGTTCAGGCCCATGGAACGGCAGGCGATCTCATCTTCGCGCAAGGCTTCCCAGGCGCGGCCGACCGGCATGCGGGTCAGGCGGTGCTTGATGTACAGCACGGCCAGCACCACCAGGAACAGCACGATGTAGATGAACATGAACTTGATGTTGGGGTTGTAATCGATGCCGAAGAACTCGTGGAACGGAACCCCGCCCTCCTTGGCCTTGCGCCCGAACTCCAGGCCCAGGAAGGTCGGCGAAGGCACCGGCATACCGTTGGGGCCGCCGGTGAATGACAGCCAGTTGTTGAGCACCAGGCGAATGATTTCACCGAAGCCCAGGGTCACGATGGCCAGGTAGTCACCGTGCATTCGCAGCACCGGGAAGCCGAGTATGCACCCCGCTAAAGCCGCTGCGATGGCTGCCAGCGGCAACACGCTCCAGAAGCCCAGGCCGAGGTATTGATAACCCAGCGCCAGGCCGTAGGCGCCGATGGCGTAGAACGCCACGTAACCCAGGTCGAGCAGCCCGGCCAGGCCGACCACGATGTTCAGGCCCAGGCCCAGCAACACGTAGATCAGCCCGAGGATCACCACGGTCAGCAGGTACTTGTTGGCGAAGATCGGGAACACGATGGCGATCACGATCAGCGCCGGGATGATCCAGCGCAGCCGCGACTTGTAGTCCGGTGGCAGTACATGCACGCCGGAGCCGCTGCTCTCGAAGCCCTGCAGAATCTTCAGGCCCTTGGGGGTTTGCAGGAACAGGCTGAGGGCAAAGCGCCCGGCCATCACGATGGCAACCAGGGTAGCCACACGGGCCGGTTCCAGGTTGAAGCTGTAGCCGTCGAGGACCACGCCGACGATCGGACCGAACACGATCAACGAAATCAGCCCGGCAAGGACCGTATCGACCACACTTTTCTTGATATCGATGGGTTTGGCAGCAGACATGTTTACACCTTAGCCACGAGTGGGCGACCAAGCAGGCCCTGGGGACGGAAAATCAGAATCACCACCAGCAGGGAGAAACTGAACACGTCTTTGTAGTCGGAGTTGATCAACCCCGAGAACAACGACTCGGAAATACCCAGGATGATCCCGCCCAGCATCGCCCCAGGCAGGGAACCGATGCCGCCGAGTACCGCTGCGGTAAACGCCTTGATGCCGATGATGAAGCCGGCATAGAAGTCGAACGTGCCGTAGTTGAGGGTGATCAGCACGCCGGCCAGGGCCGCCATGGCGGCACCGATGACAAACACGTAGGAGATCACGCGGTCGGTGTTGATCCCCAGGATCGAGGCCATCTTGCGGTCTTGCTGGGTGGCGCGGCACATGCGGCCGAGCTTGGTGTACTTGATGATGTAGGTGAGCAACGCCATGCCGGCAAACGCCGCCACGAGGATGAAGACCTTGGTGTACGTGAGTTGGACGAACCCGCTGCCGATGTCGACGCGCCAGGCGCCGGCCAGCAGAGTTGGAATGCCTTGTTGTTTCGCGCCCTGGGCGATCTGCGCGTAGTTCTGCAGGATCAGGGAGATGCCGATGGCGCTGATCAGCGGAGCCAGGCGGGTGGAGTTGCGCAGCGGTTTGTAGGCGACCCGTTCGATGACCCAACCGTATACGCCGGTGACGACCACGGTGAAGATCAGGGTGCCGAGAATGAGCAGCGGGAAGGATTCGATGCCGAAGTAAGCCAGCAGTGCCAGACTGATCGCCGCGAGGTAAGCGGAAATCATATAAACCTCGCCGTGGGCGAAGTTGATCATGCCAATGATGCCATAGACCATTGTGTAGCCGATGGCGATCAGGCCATAGACCGACCCGAGGGTCAGGCCGTTGACCAGTTGCTGCAGGAAAATACCATCCATAACGCAATCTCACGCGGTGAGCACCTGCACACCAATCGGTGTGCGGCGCTTCTGGAGGAAAAGACAGATCTCAATAACAACGCTGTCCCAATGTGGGAGGGGGCTTGCTCCCGATAGCGGTGTGTCAGTCAACAATTGTTCATCTGACCCACCGCATCGGGGGCAAGCCCCCTCCCACATGGATTACTTCTGCTTTTCCAGCTGGTGGTATTTGCCGTCTTTATCCCACTGGTAAACCACGTAGTCGGAGACTTTCAGGTCGCCCTTTGCGTCCCAGGTCTTCTCGCCCATCACGGTTTTGACCGGGTGCGCTTTCAGCCATTTGGCCGCGTCTTCGCCCTTGTTGGACTTGGCGCCGTTGAAGCCGGCAGCCAGGGCCTGCAGCGAGGCGTAGGCGTACAGGGTGTAGCCCTCAGGCTCGTAGCCGGCCTTGCGGAACTCTTCCACCACGGCCTTGCTGTCCGGCAGCAGGCGTGGGTCGGCGCCAAAGGTCATGTACACGCCATCGACGTATTGCGCGCCGCCGGCGGTGGCCACCAGTTCATCGGTCACTACGCCGTCATCGGACATGAACTTGACGTCCTTCAGGCCCGCTTCACGAATCTGGCGAACCAATGGACCGGCTTCCGGGTGCAGGCCACCGAAGTACACGACGTCGGCGCCCAGGGAGCGGATCTTGGTGACCAGCGCACTGAAGTCTTTCTCGCCACGGGTCAGGCCTTCTTCCAGCACCGGCTTGACGCCGCGCTTGGTCAACTGGGCAGCGGTGGCGTCGGCCAGGCCTTTGCCGTAGGTGTCCTTGTCGTTGATGACGGCGACTTTCTTGCCCTTGAGCACGTCGACGATGTAGTCGCCGGCGACGATGCCTTGCTGGTCGTCACGCCCGCACATACGGAACATGGCGCCCAGGCCGCGTTCGGTCACTTGTGGGTTGGTAGAACCTGGGGTGATCGCGATGATGCCCGCTTCGTCGTAGACCTCGGAGGCCGGGATGGTGTTCGACGAGCAGAAGTGCCCGACTACGCCAATCACTTTGTCCTGGTCAGCCAGGCGGTTGGCCACGGCCACGGCCTGCTTGGGTTCGCATGCGTCGTCGCCTGCCACCAGCACGACTTTCTCGCCGTTGATGCCACCGGCCTTGTTGATCACCTCGGCTGCCGCCTGGGCACCCTTCATGTACTGCTCACCGAACGAGGCGTTGGCGCCGGTCATCGGCCCCGCAACGCCAATCTTCACATCAGCTTGAACAAACGTAGAAACACCCAGCGCCGCTGCAACGGCGAGGGCCAGAAAACCTTTCTTGTAAAACGTCTGGGACATGAGTGGTGCTCCGATATTTTTGATTTTTGGCACGACAACTTGCGTTCAAACTTTTCACTGAAAGCCCAGAGCAAGCCTCGTGCCATTACGTTTTTATTCTTCAAAAAGACACGGTGTCATTGTTATTGCAGGCGTTTCGGCTCCGCTCGCCAGGACGTGCAACCCTCTAGCATCAATAGGTGCAACCCATGGGCCGAAAAAGTACAACCCTGACGGGTCGCACCTGCAACCAAAGCAATAAACGACAGTTCCTACAGCTGTAACAGCCTGCGTAACGGAACTGCACATTTACAGTGCGCAACTGCTACGACCTGCACCAATACAGATTAGTAGCCGGCTAAGAAAATGCAGGCTTCTGAGCGGTATTTCGCTGATCAGATCACGATCCTCAGGCATTGCCCGGCGTGATACAGCGAAAATCCGGCTTCATACAGGCAACTGCGCAGCCCAACCCCGGCCAGCGGTTGCATGGGTGCAAACGGAATCGGCAAGGCTTGGGGATCCTGGTGACATAGATAGTCGGCGAACGCCTTGCCGACCACGCTGCCGGTGGTCACACCGCGCCCGTTATAGCCGGTTACCGCCACCAGGCCGGGGGCGGGCTCGAACAGGCGCATCAGGTGATCGGGGGTGAAGGCGATGCAGCCGGTCCAGGTGAATTCCCATTGCACCGATTTGAGGTACGGGAAGTAATGTTGCTGCACCCGATCAGCCCACGCCTTGAGGAACCAGGCCGGTTTCTGGTTACCGTTGCCCAGGCTGCCGAGCAACAGGCGGCCATCGGCATCGCGGCGGATGCTGCTCAGTACCTGGCGCGTGTCCCATGAGCCTTGGCCGCCGGGTAGAATCTGCTCGGCGGCGGCGTCGGTCAGCGGCGCGGAGGCGACCTGGTAGTAGTAGCCGGGGAAAAAATTGCGTCGCAGCTCGGTCCACTCACCTTCGGTGTAGGCGTTGGAAGCGATGACCACTTGTGCAGCCTGCACCGAACCGCTGGCGGTCTGAACGGACCAGCTCGCACCTTGGCGCTCCAACCGGGTGACCGGCGAATGGTCGAACAACTGCCCGCCAAGTCCCACGGCGGCATTCGCCAAACCGCTGGTGTAGGCCATCGGGTTCAAGGTGCCGGCACGCCGGTCCAGCAAGGCGGCAGCGATTTTCTTGGTGCCGGTGGCGTGTTCGCAGGCCTGGCCGGTGAGCAATTCCACCGGCGCGCCACGGCGCTTCCACTGCTCTTCACGACTGCGCAAATCCGCCTCGCCACGGGCGTTATGTGCCATGTGCAAGGTGCCCTCGCGACGCAATTGGCAATCGATGGTGTATTTGTCGATCAGGCTGAACACCAGCGACGGTGCCGCGCCGAGCATGCGGTTGAGCTGGCTGCCCACCGTTTCGCCGAAACCGGCTTCGATCTCGTCCGGAGGGATCCACAGGCCGGCATTCACCAACCCGACGTTACGCCCCGAACCGCCGTGGCCGGTGCGATGGGCCTCCAGCACGGCGACGCTTTTACCCTGTTCCAGCAAATGAATGGCGGCGGACAAACCGGTGATGCCGGCGCCGATCACGCACACATCCACCTTGACCTCGCCCTGGAGCGCGGCACGGTCCGGCCGGCCAGGGGTGAGGTGTTCCCACAAACATGTTTCGCGTAGTGCCATTGCCAGACTCCGGTGAGACCCAACAAACAACAATCTTGATGTGCAATGCGGTCACATGTGGGAGGGGGCTTGCCCCCGATCGCAGTGTGTCAATCAACAGATGTGCAGCTGACCCACCGCTTTCGGGGGCAAGCCCCCTCCCACATGTGACCGCATTCCGTCTTGAGGAGGTCAGTCGAAGGTGATGCCTTGAGCCAGCGGCAACTCCAGCGAGTAGTTCACGGTATTGGTCTGGCGGCGCATATACCCGCGCCATGCATCCGAACCCGACTCGCGCCCGCCACCGGTCTCTTTCTCACCGCCAAACGCGCCGCCAATCTCCGCGCCGCTCGGGCCGATGTTGACGTTGGCGATTCCGCAGTCGCTGCCCACCGCCGACATGAATTGCTCGGCCTCGCGCACGTCAGTGGTGAAGATGCACGACGACAGGCCTTGGGGTACGGCGTTGTTCAGGCGCAGGGCTTCGGCGAAGTCCTTGTAGCCGACGACATACAGAATCGGCGCGAAGGTTTCGGTGCACACCACATCGCTTTGCTCAGGCATTTCGACAATGGCCGGTGACACGTAGTAGGCGTTGGGGAACTTGTCTTCCAACTGGCGCTCGCCGCCGAACACCTTGCCGCCTTCACTCAAGGCCTGCTCCAGGGCGTCCTGCATAGCGTCGAAGCCATGCTTGTCGATCAGCGGGCCGACCAGGTTGCCCTCCAGCGGGTGGCCGATGCGCACTTTGGAATAGGCGGCCTTGAGGCGGGTGACGATTTCTTCCTTGACCGACTCGTGGGCGATCAGGCGGCGCAGGGTGGTGCAGCGCTGGCCGGCGGTGCCGACGGCGCTGAACAGGATGGCGCGCACGGCCATGTCCAGGTCGGCGCTCGGGCCGAGGATCATGGCGTTGTTGCCGCCCAGCTCGAGGATGCTGCGGGCAAACCGCGCGGCAACTTTCGGCGCCACTTCGCGGCCCATGCGGGTGCTGCCGGTGGCGCTGATCAGGGCCACGCGTGGGTCATCCACCAGCGCAGCGCCGGCATCGCGGCCGCCGATGATGACCTGGCTCAGGTACTGCGGCGCATCCTTGAAATTCTTCAGCACACGCTCGAACAGCGCCTGGCACGCCAGGGCGGTGAGCGGGGTCTTTTCCGACGGTTTCCAGATCACTGCGTTGCCGCACACCAGCGCCAGTGTGGTGTTCCACGCCCACACGGCCACCGGGAAGTTGAAGGCGCTGATCACCCCGACCACACCCAGCGGGTGCCAGGTTTCACGCATATGGTGGCCTGGGCGCTCGGAGGCGATGGTCAAGCCGTACAACTGGCGGGACAGGCCCACGGCGAAGTCGCAGATGTCGATCATTTCCTGCACTTCACCCAGGCCTTCCTGGGTGATCTTGCCGGCTTCCCAGGACACCAGCTCGCCCAGATCGGCCTTGTATTCGCGCAGTACATCGCCGAACTGGCGCACCAACTCGCCGCGACGGGGTGCCGGCACGTTGCGCCAGGCCTCGAATGCATGCTCGGCGCGACTGACCTGTTGCTCCACCTCGGCGGCACCTTCCCAGTGCACACTGCCGATACGGCTGCCATCAATGGGCGAATGCACGGGTTGTTTACCCGCCTGGTACAGCGCCGGGTTTACCCCGAGACGATCAAGCAATGCGGCAACCATGGGTCACTCCTTTAATCTTCGAACAAAAAATCGCACCGCGGCACGCACGGCGATCCAGGCCTTATTTGTAGCTGGCCCAAGACTTGCCAACAAACGACGATTAGGCGAGATATCATTCCGTTTATTCATGCAAAGAATAAAAAGAGGCATGCCGTGCTGAACAAAAGACATTTGCCCTCGATCACCGCGCTGCAGTGTTTCGAGGCCGCCACCCGCCACCTGAGCTTCACCCGCGCCGCCGAGGAGCTGAACCTCACGCAAAGCGCAGTGAGCAAACAGGTCGCGCAGTTGGAGGAATTACTCCAGCACCTGCTGTTCCGCCGCGTACGCCGCCGCTTGCAGATGACTCCGGCAGGTGACCTGTACCTGGTGGAAGTACGCAAGATCCTCACGCAGGTGGAGATGTCCACCCACTACCTGCGCTCCTATGGCGGCGAGACCGAAGTGTTGCGCGTGTCCACCCCCTACACCTTTGGCGCGCGCTGGCTGGTGCCGCGCCTCAAGGGCTGGCGACTGCGCCACCCGCAGATCCACCTGGACCTGTGCAACGAACAGGAGCCGGACGAACTGCTGCAAGGCAAGGCCGACATGGCCTTCTACTTCGGCCAGGGCTCGCGCCCCGGCACCGAGAGCCTGAAACTGTTCAGCGAAGAGCTGGTGCCGGTGTGCGCCCCGGAAAGCCTGCCGGCGCAGCCGTTCACCGATCCCACGCAACTGAGCGACCTGGTGCTGCTGCAAAACGCCTCGCGCCCCCAGGGCTGGCACGACTGGTTTGCCGACCAGGGTTATCACACCGAACACAGCTACCACGGGCCGCGTTTCGACACCTTTTATATGTGCATTCGTGCGGCGCAGGTCGGTTGCGGCGTGGCCTTGTTGCCGCGCTTTCTGGTGGAAGAAGAACTGGCCGACGGCAAGCTGGTGATCCCCTGGCAGCATGCAATGCCCAGCCAGGACGCTTATTACCTGGCCTTCCCGGAACACGCGGCGGAGGTGCCCAAGGTGCGGGAGTTTGTGAAGTGGATGATGGAGCAGGTTATTTAGCGCCTGGAAAATCGCTATCGGGAGCAAGTCGAATCGTCGCACCGCCCCTCCCACATCTGGAACGCATTCCAAGTGTGGGAGGGGGCTTGCCCCCGATGGCGCCAGTGGCCTTGGAAAAAAATCACTGGCAAACCTACCCGCGTCTATGCGCCACTAGCCCTCTTCCTTAATTATGCGTAAAGGTCCGCCCCCATCGCCGACCTGTCTGGAGATTCCCGTTATGAGCGAGAGTGTGTTTGCCGATCGCATCGTGCAGAACTTGCTCGACACCGACTTCTACAAGCTGACCATGATGCAGGCGGTGCTGCACAACTACCCCAATGTGGAAGTTGAATGGGAGTTTCGTTGCCGCAACAGCGAAGACCTGCGCCCGTACCTGGCGGAGATCCGCTACCAGATCGAGCGCCTCGCCGAGCTGAGCCTGAGCCCCGACCAACTGGGGTTCCTGGAACGCATCAGCTTTATGAAGCCGGATTTTCTGCGCTTTCTCGGGCTGTTTCGCTTCAACCTGCGCTATGTGCAGACCGGCATCGAGAACGGCGAGTTGTTTATCCGCCTGCGCGGGCCGTGGCTGCATGTGATTCTGTTTGAAGTGCCGATGCTGGCGATCGTCAGCGAAGTGCGCAACCGCTACCGTTACCAGACGGTGATCCTCGAACAGGCCCGCGAGCAGCTGTACCGCAAGTTCGACTGGCTGACGGCCAACGCCAGCAGCGATGAGCTGTCCGAGCTGCAAGTGGCCGACTTCGGCACGCGCCGACGCTTCTCGTACCGCGTGCAGGAAGAGGTGGTCAGCGTGCTCAAGCATGACTTCCCCGGGCGTTTTGTCGGCACCAGCAACGTACACCTGGCCCGCGAGTTCGATATGAAGCCACTGGGCACCATGGCCCATGAATGGATCATGGCCCACCAGCAACTCGGCCCGCGCCTGATCGACAGCCAGATCGCCGCCCTCGACTGTTGGGTCCGCGAATACCGTGGCCTGCTGGGTATCGCCCTGACCGATTGCATCACCACCGACGCCTTCCTTGGCGACTTCGACTTGTACTTCGCCAAGCTGTTCGATGGCCTGCGCCATGACTCCGGCGACCCGGTGCAGTGGGCCGAAAAAGCCATCGCCCACTACCACAAGCTGGGCATCGAGCCGATGAGCAAGACCCTGGTGTTCTCCGACAGCCTGTCGTTGCCCAAGGCCTTGGAAATATTCCGCGCGCTGCGTGGTCGCATTAATGTGAGCTTCGGCATCGGCACCAACCTGACCTGCGATATTCCAGGGGTGGAACCGATGAGCATCGTGCTTAAAATGACCGCCTGCAATGGCCAGCCCGTCGCGAAGATCTCCGATGAAGCGGGCAAGACCCACTGCACCGACCCGAATTTTGTCGCCTATTTGCGTCATGTTTTCAAAGTACCTGCCATCTCTAGCAAGGAGTGAATCATGCAAGCCGTACAGCGTGAGATTGCTGAACAGCTCAAGGTCCAAGCACCGTTCAAGGACCAGGCCGCCCTCGAGGCCGAGGTCGCCCGGCGCGTAGCGTTTATCCAGGACTGCCTGCGTAATTCCGGGCTCAAGACACTGGTGTTGGGCATCAGCGGCGGCGTCGACTCCCTGACTGCCGGCCTCTTGGCCCAACGCGCGATGCAGGAACTGCGCTCTCGCACCGGTGACGAGGCCTACCGCTTTATCGCCGTGCGCCTGCCCTACGAAACCCAGTTCGATGAAATCGATGCCCAGGCCTCGGTGGACTTTATCGACCCGGACGAGCGCCACACCGTGAATATCGGCCCGGCGGTGAAAGCCCTGGCCAATGAAGTGGCGGCGTTTGAAGGCAAGGCGGCGGTGTCCCGCGACTTCGTGCTCGGCAACACCAAGGCGCGCATGCGCATGGTGGCGCAGTACACCATCGCCGGCGCGGCCAGCGGCCTGGTGATCGGTACCGACCATGCGGCGGAAGCGGTGATGGGCTTTTTCACCAAGTTCGGTGATGGCGCCTGCGACCTGGCGCCGTTGAGCGGCCTGGTGAAAAACCAGGTACGCGCGATTGCGCGGTTCTTTGGTGCGCCGGAGTCGTTGGTGGAGAAGGTGCCGACGGCCGATCTGGAAGACCTGTCGCCAGGCAAGCCGGATGAAGCGTCACATGGCGTGACCTATGCCGAGATCGATGCGTTCCTGCACGGTGAGCCGGTGCGCGAGGAAGCGTTCCGGATCATCTGCGAGACGTACCGCAAGACCGAGCACAAGCGGGTGATGCCGTTTGCGCCGTGAGGTGAGCCAGATAGTGGTGTGTTGATTGGCAGGCAGTCATCGGGGGGCAAGCCCCCGATGAACGATAACGCGGTCTTACTTCAGGACCACAGTGCCCTTCATCATCGAAATGTGGCCTGGGAACGAGCAGAAGAACGCGTAATCCGTACCGGCCGCCAGTTTCGAGACATCGAAGGTCACCGAATCCTTCTCGCCGGCACCAATGATCTTGGTGTGGGCGATGATGCGATCGTCACCCTCTTTCAGGTAGTTCTTGTCGATGCCAGCGGCCATGCCATCAGTGGCAACCGGCTGCATGTTGGCGGCGCTGGTCAGCACCCAGTTATGGCCCATGACGTTTTTCGGCAGGCTGCCGGAGTGAGTCAACTCAACCGTAAACGTCTTGCAGCTCTTGTCGATCGTGATTTCCTTGGTGTTGAAGGACATCTGGTCAGTGGAGTCGACGGTGACCTTGCACTCTGCAGCAAGCAACTGGCCGCTGGCCAGAGTCAGCAGGGAAACAGCAACGAGTTTGGCAAACATGTGAATCTCCAAGGCAGGGTTTAAACAACGCGTAATGCGACAAGGGTGCCTGAGGCAGGCAAAAACTCTTATGACCTGAATCAACAGATTGTATACAACTTTAGGCTATCAGACTTATCGACACAATCAACCAGCCAAAGTGCCGCAGGCTGTCTATGATCGGCCCATCACCCACTGGAGCCCGAGCCATGCACCTCAACCAACTGTTCAATGGCCTCCTGGCCGCGTACGCCTGCGGTAAGTGAAGGCCAAGCGCCCCTTGAAGCTGCTACCATGTCGTCCCAAGGCAGCTGCGCGCCGCCACCCTCACCTTCGACCCTAGAGGATCGCCCATGGCAAAACCTAATTACTCCTTCGCCAAACGTCAGAGAGACTTGGCCAAGGAACAGAAGAAAGAGGAAAAACTGCAACGCAAGAAAGCCGCGGTAGATGAAGAAGCGGGCGCACTCAACCCGGATGCTGATGGTGAAGTAACGAACGACGAGACTGAAACACCAAAAGATCCAGCTGAATAATTTTCGTTGTGGTGAGCAGGCCACCCCGGCTCACCACGCTCCCCTGCTATTCCAGCGGCATCACCGTCACCCGCACCTCCGGGTCATGGCTCCCTCCCCCCAGAATCACCCCACGCAACGGCGACACATCGGAGAAGTCCCGGCCCCAGGCCAGGGTGATGTGCTCCAGTGCCGGCTGCACATTGTTCGTCGGATCGAAATCCACCCACCCCGATACCGGGCAATACACCGAGACCCATGCGTGGGAGGCATCGGCGCCGATCAGCCGTGGCTGGCCGGGTGGTGGCTGGGTGAGCAGGTAGCCGCTGATGTAACGCGCCGCCAGGCCGCGCGAGCGCAGGCAGGCGAGCATCAGGTGGGCGAAGTCCTGGCACACGCCGCGGCGACGCTCCAGCACTTCCACCAGCGGCGTGGCGACCTGGGTGGCTTCGGCATCGAAGGTGAATTCACTGAAGATCTTTTCCATCAGCGCCTGCACACCCAACAGCAACGGTTTGCCAGGGGGAAAACAGCTTTCGGAAAATTCGACGAAGGTTTTCTTCAAGTGCACGTAGGGCGATTCGAAGCGATAGCGACAGGCTTCGATCAACTCGAGCGACAGCGGCTGGCTGCCGTAGGTCAGGCTGTCGCGGGTCTGGTCCCAGGCGGGCGACTGCTGGAAATCCAGCACCGGCCGCGCCAGCACTTCCACGGTCAGCCCGGCGTTCACCAGTAATTCATCATGGGGCCGCTCGAACGCCAGGCGGGTGATCGGGTTGCCGAACACGTCCAGCTCATCCCGGCGTGACGACGGCGGCGGGCTGATATCCAGTTGCTGGGCGCTGCAACGCTGCCAGGCGCACGGCCTCGGCCATAAATGCGCGAGCTGCTGGGCCAGGGACACCGGGCTGTCGTAGTGGTAATGGGTATCGTGGAAAATCTGGTAGCGCGCACTCATCACACCGACACCGTTTGCTGACTGACATCATCCACATGGGCAAAGTGGCGCAAAGCCAGACGATCCGATACCTGCCCACTCTCATCGGCGACCGCCTGCAGCAGGTCGGCCAGGCCTTCCAGTGCGGCACGCACGCTGGATTCGCCAAACAACGGGTTCTCCAGGCACGCCAGGTCGAAACGCGCCAGGCGCTCCACCAATGGGCCCAGGCCGGTTTCCCGAGGCACACCAAAATCGTCGTTGAGACGTCGCAGCGTGCGGCTCACCAGCTTGAGCTGGAACAGCACCGCGTGGGGGTTTTGCTCGTCCAGCAGCAGCAGGTCGAGTACCGGGATCAACTGCGGCACCGCCAGGTAGCGCGAGCGGTAGGTGATGCTGCTGTTGCCCAGCTCCAGCAACCACTCCAGGCCCGCTTGATCGAACACCGCCACGCCGCGCAGGAATGCCGCCAGGCTGCTGCTGAGAAATTGCAGGCGCTCGATGCGCCGGCCCATCATCAGGAAGCGCCAGCCTTCGTCGCGGGTCATGTCGTCCAGAGCAAACCCGGACAGCGCCGCCAGGGACATCACCAGGCGGTTGAGGAAGTCCAGCAACTCACCAAAATCCGGGCTTTCGCTCTCCAGCTCCAGGGCTTCGCGCTGCAACTCCACCAGGGCCTGCCAGTTTTCACGGGACAGCTTGCCGCGCACCTGGGACGCCGCCCACTGCAAGCGTTGCAGGTTGGCGCGCAGGCTCGACGGCCAATCATCGCCGAGCAAGGCCGCCTGCAAACGCTCGGGCAGCTCGCCCTCCTCCGGCAGCAGGCGCAGGTTTTCACCCAACTCGACCGCCGCCTGCAAGGCCAGGGGGTCATCGCCGTCGACATAGCGCGCCAGCACGATGCGCAGCCAGCGTGCGCTGTCGTCGCAGCGTTCGCAGTAACGGCCGAACCAGAACAGGTTTTCCACCACGCGGGACGGCAGATAAGGGTCGCGGCGCACCAGGTCGTGTGCACCGATCGCGCGTTGGGCGCGCCAATGCTCGCCACTGCTGGCACGTTCGCCCAGCACCCAGGTGTCCTTGCTGGCGCCGCCGCGCTGCATCGATACCACTTCGGCATCGGCGTCGGCCGCCACGCGGGTCAGGCCGCCGGGCAATACACGGTAGCCCTCCGCGCTGGCCACGGCATACACGCGCATGCCGATGGCGCGGTGTTGCAGGTGATCCTCCACGGTGTGCCACACCGGTGCCTGGGACAGTTGCGCCAGCTCCTGGGCGACGTAGGCGTAAGGCCGCGCACGCATGCGTTCGGCCAGGGCCTGGCGTTGCTCGTCGTTCAAGTCGCGACCGAATACCGGGGTGAAACTTTGCGACGGAAACGCTGGCTTGATCAGCAGTTCCGGCAGTTTCTCCAGGGCTTCGGCGAGCACCGGCGCCTCACCGCACCACCAGGTGGCGATGGACGGCAGGATCAATTCTTCGCCGAACAGGAACTGGTTGATCCTGGGCAGAAAGCCGAGCAAACCGGGGGATTCCAGCACGCCGCTGCCCAGGGCATTGGCCACCAGCACATTGCCCTGGCGCGCGGCGTCGAGCAGGCCGGGTACGCCGAGGGCGGAGTCGGTGCGCAGCTCCAGCGGGTCGCAGAAGTCGTCGTCGAGGCGACGCATGATCGCGTGCACCCGGCGCAGGCCACTGAGGGTTTTCAGGAACACCGTGCTGTCGCGCACCGTGAGGTCGCCGCCTTCCACCAGCGGGTAGCCGAGCTGACGCGCGAGGTACAGGTGTTCGAAATAGCTCTCGTTGAAACGCCCAGGGGTGAGCAGCACGATCAGCGGCGGCTGGTCATCGCTCGGCGCCTGGCGGGCCAGGGTTTCCTGGAGCGTGCGGAAGAAACCGGTGAGGTGCTGCACCTGCAGATCACGGTACAGGTCCGGGAAGGCGCGGGACACGATGGTGCGGTTTTCCAACGCATAACCGGCGCCCGAAGGCGCCTGCGTGCGGTCGGCGGTGACCCACCAGCGGCCATCCGGGGTACGCGCCAGGTCCACGGCATACAGGTGAAGAAACGCACCATCAGGCGGTTGGATGCCCTGGCACGGCCAGAGGAAATTGTTATGCCCGAACACCAGCTCGGCCGGCAGCAGGCCTTCCTTGATCAAGCGTTGCGGCCCGTAGAGGTCCGCCAGTACGGCGTTGAGCAGGCGCGCACGCTGGGCGATACCCGCTGACAGCTGCTGCCATTCATCGGCCGCCAGCACATGGGGCAGCAGGTCCAGTTCCCACGGGCGATCGGCGCCCTTGGGGTCGGCGTAGACGTTATAGGTGACGCCGTTTTCCTGGATCTGCCTTGTCAGCAGCGCCTGGCGCTGGGCCAGTTGCGCGGGTGTGCTGCGTTGCAGGTGATCGAGCAAGCGCTGCCAATGGGCGCGTACTGCGCCACTGTCGTCCAGCAGTTCGTGATAAGTACCCGCGGTCAGCGGGTATTGGTCGAGCAAGTCGGGCATGGAACGCTCGGCAGAGGCAAAGGGGCTCAGTTTAATTCAAATTCACTGCAATCTAATGTGGGAGGGCGCTTGCTCCCTCCCACATTGTGATCGCTTTTAGTCATTTTTATTGGAGTGACGCCGCAGATCCAGGGTCATCGGCAATTCGTCATTGATCACAACACTCGGCACGGTGAGCTTGCCAGGCGTGTGGCCGAGACGGAAAAACCGCGCCATGCGCCGGCTCTCCGCCTCATTGGCGTTTACCGGCAGGCTGTCGTAGTTACGCCCGCCCGGATGCGCGACATGGTACTGGCAGCCGCCCAGGGAGCGTTGCATCCAGGTGTCCAGCAGGTCGAACACCAGCGGCGCGTGCACCGGGATGGTCGGTTGCAGGCAGTTGGCAGGTTGCCAGGCGCGGTAACGCACGCCGGCGACGAACTCGCCAATGCGCCCGGTCGGTTGCAGTGGCACCGGGATGCCATTGCAGGTCAGCAGGTAGCGTTGCGGCGGCAGCCCGCTCACCTTCACCTGCAAGCGCTCCAGGGACGAATCCACATAGCGCACCGTGCCGCCCACCGCGCCCTCTTCGCCCAGTACATGCCAAGGCTCCAGGGCCTGGCGCAGTTCCAGTTCGATCCCGCTGACGGCGTAATCGCCCACCTTGGGGAAGCGGAACTCCAGGTGCGCGGCGAACCATTCGGCGCGCAACGGGTAACCGGCGGCGTTCAACTCGACGATCACATCGGCAAAGTCCTGCTCGATAAAGTGCGGCAACAGGAAGCGGTCATGCAATTCGGTGCCCCAGCGCGCCAGTTTCGGCGGCGCATAGGGTTCACGCCAGAAGCGCGCGACCAAGGCCCGCAGCAGCAATTGCTGGGTCAGGCTCATGCGTGCGTGGGGCGGCATTTCAAAGGCACGCAACTCCAGCAGGCCCAAGCGGCCGGTGGCTCCATCCGGCGAATAGAGTTTGTCGATACAGAATTCGGCGCGGTGGGTGTTGCCCGTCACGTCGATCAACAGGTTGCGCAGCAGGCGATCCACTAACCACGGCGGGCATTCTTCACCCGGCTGCGGCATTTGGGCAAAGGCGATTTCCAGCTCATACAGCGCGTCGTTGCGGGCTTCGTCCACCCGCGGTGCCTGGGAGGTCGGGCCGATAAACAGGCCGGAAAACAGGTACGAGAGCGAGGGGTGGTTATGCCAATAGCTGATCAGGCTGCGCAGCAGGTCGGGCCGGCGCAGGAACGGCGAGTCCTTAGGCGTCGCGCCCCCCAGCACAAAGTGGTTGCCGCCGCCGGTGCCGGTGTGGCGGCCGTCGATCATGAACTTCTCGGTGGTCAGCCGGGTTTGCCGCGCCTCCTCGTAGAGGAATTCGGTGCGTTCCACCAACTCGTCCCAGGTCGCGGACGGCTGCACGTTGACCTCGATCACACCCGGATCCGGCGTAACGCGGAAGTTGCTCAGGCGCATATCGAACGGCGGTTCGTAGCCTTCCAGCAGCACCGGGCAGTGCAATTCCTCGGCGGTGGCTTCGATGGCGGCCACCAGTTCCAGGTAATCCTCGACGCGTTCCAGGGGCGGCATAAACAGGTACAGGCGCCCTTCCCGCGCTTCGGCACACAGGGCAGTGCGGGTCAGCCAGTCGGCGGACTCGTCGACCTCGGGCACTCGCTCGTCGTTCGGCGCGGGTTCGCCATGGCTTTGCAGTTGCGCACTGGCCGGCAGTTCCGGCTGATCCTGGTTAGGGTCGGTGGGGTGCACGAACGGATACTCCGCCGCCGTCACCCACGGCTGCGAGGCCAACGGCAGGCGATAGCCCAGCGGCGAATCCCCCGGCACCAGGCGGCAATGGTTATCGCGCAGGTACCAGCGCCCGCTCTGCCAGCGGTCATTGGCCGCCGTACGCGCCAGCGGCAGTACCTGGCCGATGACTTTATCCAGGCCCTGGCTGAACACCTTGCGCAGGCGTTCGCGCTCCAGCTCGTCACTCAAGCGCGGGTCCTGGGCCGTGACGTTTTGCGGCAGCGCACCTTCGCGCCACAGGTAGTAGAAGTTGTCTTCGAAGGCCGGGAATACAAAGCGCGCCGGCAGCTTGAGGCGCTCGGCGACGCTGGCCAGGAAGCGCCCGGCCATTACGCCATCGGCGCCGTAGTCCTGTTGTTCATCGGCGATCAGCGCGCTGTTGTGCCAGATGGGCACGCCGTCACGGCGCCAGTAGCAGTTAAGCGACCAGCGCGGCAATTGCTCGCCGGGGTACCACTTGCCCTGGCCGAAGTGCACCAGGCCCTTGGGTGCGTAGTGCTTGCGCATGCGCTGGAACAGCTCGGCGGACAAGCGCCGCTTGTCCGGCCCGAGGGCTGCGGTGTTCCACTCGGCGCCGTCAGGGTCGTCGATGGAGACGAAGGTCGGCTCGCCGCCCATGGTCAGGCGTACATCATCCTTGAGCAGGTCGCCATCGATCTGCCGGCCCAGGGCCTGGATCGCCAGCCATTGCTCTTCGGTGTAGGGCTTGGTGACCCGTGGCGCTTCCCAGATGCGCTCCACCGACATCTCGTGGGTAAATTCGCACTCGCAGGGTTCCACCAGCCCACTGATCGGCGCGGCGGACGATGGATCGGGACTACAGGCCAACGGGATATGCCCTTCACCGGCGAACAGCCCGGAGGTGGCATCCAGGCCGATCCAGCCGGCACCGGGCAAATACACTTCGCACCAGGCGTGCAGGTCGGTGAAGTCGACTTCGGTGCCGGAGGGGCCGTCGAGGGCTTTGACGTCGGCGGTCAGCTGGATCAGATAGCCGGACACAAACCGCGCCGCCAACCCGAGGTTGCGCAGCAATTGCACCAGCAGCCAGGCCGAATCACGGCAGGAGCCGGACGCGTTTTCCAGGGTGAATTCCGGGGTTTGCACCCCCGGTTCCATGCGAATCAGGTAGCCGATGTCGGCGGCCAGGCGCTGGTTGAGGCCCACCAGGAAATCCACGGCCGGCAGCGGGGTGCGGTCGATACCCGCCAGGTAGGCGGCAAACCTCGGCGTCAGCGGCAGGGTTTCCAGGTACGGCGCCAGCTCGCGCTGTTCATCGGCGGCATAGCTGAAGGGAATTTTTTCGGCGTAGGGCTCAAGGAAAAAATCGAACGGGTTGAACACCGCCATCTCGGCGACCAGGTCAACCTCGATGCGCAGTTCATCGGTCTTTTCCGGGAACACCAGACGCGCCAGGTAATTGCCCTGGGGGTCCTGCTGCCAATTGATGAAGTGCTGCTCGGGCAGCACTTTGAGTGCGTAGGACAAAATCCGCGTGCGGCTATGGGCCGCCGGGCGCAGACGTACAATCTGTGGGCCGAGTTCGACCGCGCGGTCGTAGCGGTAATGCGTAACGTGGTGCAACGCGACATGAATCGACACGGCGGCCTCCTGCGAGCCAGGGCATGGACACAACGCGCGCAAGACTTATGCCAGAGCGGCGGTCATTGCGCTTTATCGTAAGACCCGGTGCAGTACAGCACCAAAACGGCGCCGACGGTGGTGTCGTGGTGCAGGCGCCGCACATATTTGTGGCGTTAATGTGAGGATGGGTGGCGAATCTACCCAATCAACGGGTTTTGCGCTTTGCGATTACGGCTGGTTTAACCGCCTGCCGAATGCGACGGATTCCCACGAGTTTCATGCGCATCTCTCGTTGAACCTTGCTGTTAAGTGTCAATAATCCGAGCAATGGGAATAACAGCGCCAACCCATACAGGACTTTGTGAGGCTGGAATTGAACCATCGGAACTACAAACAGTAGACAGGCGACATAGATACCGACCATTCCCCACACCCATGAGGGTCGGCCCCGCAAAATCATAAAGTTGCTATGGACCGTCAACAGAATGAGCAGCGCCCCGGCAGACATGATCTTGAGCCCCACTTGAGCCATCGGCGCATCACGAAAATAGGTGATGAACGCCAGCGCCACAGCCAACGCCAAAGAAAAACACGCAGCAAATACGCCGCCCATAAACGTCAGAAAGTATTGTCTGAAAAAGTCGCGTAGCGTCATCAATTCGCTCATTCGCTTACCTCCTCGTACAGTCCAATCGCGATGGTGTTGACGTTTCCGGAGTAGGCACTCCCGCCAAACCCAACGCTTGCGCCTAGGACGTCTTTGATCTGGGTAGTGGTGCTGTGCTTGAGCTGCGTAGGGGTGAAACGCTTGGTGAGTTCGCCCGACGCCTGCCTCAATTTGATCATCTTCGCGGTCAAGCTGGGATGGTTGATGCTCAGCAGCTCTTTCGTCAGCTTGGCTCTTTCCTGGCGATTCAAACCGCGAAGCACATCACGCAGGCTCTTGCCCGTCGATGCTTTGGCGGCCCTGACCAGCTTGACCGTCGTCAGGGCCGAAGCGCCCACGCCAGCCAGTGATACGGCGTCCAGCACGATGGACGCATTCTGGTACCAGCCTTCACTGTCGAGCGAATCCTTGACCTCAGGTTTGGCGACTTCCAGCGCTGTTCGGGCAATGCCGTTGAAACACTGAAGCGTACTTGCGCCGGCAGCCGCATACCCCACTACAACGATGACGGAACTGGCGCCAGCGCTGAAAGGCACCAGAATTGTTCCACTGGCGATCGCAGCCCAACTGATGACCGCCCCCAAGCAGGAGATTCCGGTATTCACGGCTTCGCCAATCAGTCGCGATTCTCGAGGATTGCTCACGACATGTTGAGCAAACTGTGTTGGCGCAATGTACTTCTGCGCTTCACGCAAAATGATGCGCTTGGGCTTGATGCTGCAGATGGGCTTGAATTCGCGCAGGGTAATGACATTGAAGTCAGCGTCGATATACACCACCCCCGCGCCGACGATGCTGGGGTCGGCGTCGATGGCCGCGAACAGCCGTGGCAGGTTGATCTGGCTTTCGATGCGCTGGCGCGCCATGAACTGGGAGCGGTTGGAGTCCATGCCGATGCCGGCCAGGGGGTTGCCCATGGGGTGTTCTTCCTTGAAGAGGTGGAGACTGGACTGACGCTATCGGGGGCAAGCCCCCTCCGACACTTGTCTGTATTCGCAATCCAATGTGGGAGGGGGCTTGCCCCCGATAGCGATTTAATGGGCGCCACCTTACCAAACAGCCTCCCCACCGCCTAGAAAGCAAAACGCCAGCACAAGGCTGGCGTTTGCATTTTCAAGCGACGATCAACGCGGCACAACCGGCTTGCGGGCCGGCTTGCCGCCCTTGCCCTTGGCCGCATCACTGCGTTCCTTGGCCGCCTGCTTGTTACGCGCCTGGGCCGCCGCCTTGGCTTGCTCACGCTTGTCCCACGGGTTGCTGCCGTCACTGCCACGGGGCGGCAAGCCGGTGTGCTGGGTGAGGATCCTGGTGGTGGTTTCCTTGGCGACCTTGTGGCTGCCAGCCGGCGTCGAGTTCTTGCGACGGGCGCTCTGGTAGCTGTCGGTGCTCGGCTGGTGCAGCGGGATCAGCTGGTCCTTGCCCGGCCCGATCAGGTCGGCACGGCCCATGCGGGTCAGCGCTTCACGCAGCATCGGCCAGCCCTTCGGGTCGTGATAGCGCAGGAACGCCTTGTGCAGGCGGCGCTGCTCTTCGCTCTTGACGATGGTCACCGCGTCGCTCTTATAGGTGACCTTGCGCAGCGGGTTCTTGCCCGAGTGATACATCGCGGTGGCGGTGGCCATCGGCGACGGGTAGAACGCCTGCACCTGGTCGGCGCGGAAGCCGTTGCCCTTGAGCCACAGGGCCAGGTTCATCATGTCTTCATCGGTGGTGCCCGGGTGGGCGGCGATGAAGTACGGGATCAGGTACTGCTCCTTGCCCGCTTCCTTGGTGTACTTCTCGAACATGCGCTTGAACTTGTCATAGCTGCCGATGCCCGGCTTCATCATCTGGTTGAGCGGACCTTCCTCGGTGTGTTCCGGGGCGATCTTGAGGTAGCCACCGACGTGGTGGGTGACCAGCTCCTTGACGTATTCCGGCGACTCGACCGCGAGGTCGTAGCGCAGGCCGGAAGCGATCAGGATCTTCTTCACCCCCGGCAATGCACGGGCGCTGCGGTACAACTGGATCAACGACGAGTGGTCGGTGTTCAGGTTCGGGCAGATACCGGGGAATACGCACGACGGCTTGCGGCACGCGGATTCGATTTCCGGGCTCTTGCAGGCAATGCGGTACATGTTCGCGGTCGGGCCGCCGAGGTCGGAGATCACACCTGTGAAACCTGGAACCTTGTCGCGGATCTCTTCGATTTCGCGAATGATCGACTCTTCGGAACGGTTCTGGATGATCCGGCCTTCGTGCTCGGTGATCGAGCAGAAGGTGCAGCCGCCGAAGCAGCCACGCATGATGTTCACCGAGAAACGGATCATGTCGTAGGCCGGGATTTTCTCCTTGCCGTACGCCGGGTGCGGAACACGGGCGTACGGCATGCCGAACACGTAGTCCATTTCTTCGGTGGTCATCGGAATGGGCGGCGGGTTGAACCATACGTCCACTTCGCCGTGCTTCTGCACCAGGGCGCGGGCGTTGCCTGGGTTGGTTTCCAGGTGCAGCACGCGGTTGGCGTGGGCATAGAGCACGGCGTCGCCACGGACTTTTTCCACCGAGGGCAGGCGGATCACGGTCTTGTCGCGGGTCATGCGCGGGCTGGCCAGGATCTGCACGACCTTGGCTTCTTCCGGATCATCGACCGGCCCCTTTTCCTGCTCGATGGCGCAGGCCTGGGTGTCCTGGGTGTTGACGTACGGGTTGATGATCTTGTCGACCTTGCCCGGGCGGTCGATACGTGTGGAATCCACTTCGTACCAGCCGGCTGGGGTATCGCGACGGATGAACGCGGTGCCGCGCACATCGGTAATGTCTTCGATCTTGTGGCCCCACGACAGGCGCTGGGCGACTTCGACGATGGCCCGCTCGGCGTTGCCGTACAGCAGGATATCGGCGGTGGCGTCGATCAGGATCGAGTTGCGCACGCGGTCCTGCCAGTAGTCGTAGTGGGCGATGCGGCGCAGGGATGCTTCGATGCCGCCGAGTACGATCGGCACGTTCTTGTAGGCTTCCTTGCAACGCTGGCTGTACACCAGGCTGGCGCGGTCCGGGCGTTTGCCGGCCATGCCGCCTGGGGTGTAGGCGTCATCGGAACGGATTTTCTTGTCGGCAGTGTAGCGGTTGATCATCGAGTCCATGTTGCCGGCCGCGACGCCGAAGAACAGGTTCGGCTCGCCCAGTTTCATGAAGTCGTCTTTGGACTGCCAGTTCGGCTGCGCAATGATCCCGACGCGGAAGCCCTGGGACTCCAGCAGCCGGCCGATGATGGCCATGCCGAACGACGGGTGGTCCACGTAGGCATCACCGGTGACGATGATGATGTCGCACGAATCCCAGCCAAGCTGATCCATCTCCTCCCTGCTCATCGGCAGGAATGGCGCAGGGCCGAAACATTCGGCCCAGTACTTGGGATAGTCAAATAACGGCTTGGCTGTTTGCATGACGGTGACCGGTGTTGAGATGAAAAATCGCGGGCGCGGAATATAGCACAAATTTTGACCAATTCCGACGGTAATGGTCGGAATTGAGCAGACGGGTTATTCGTCGTCGTCGAAGTTGTAGCTGCCCGGCGCCAGGTTCTCGAAGCGTGTGTATTTACCGATGAACGCCAGGCGGATAAAGCCGATCGGGCCGTTACGCTGCTTGCCGATAATGATCTCGGCAATGCCTTTGTGCTCGGTCTCGGGGTGATACACCTCGTCGCGGTACACGAACATGATCACGTCGGCATCCTGCTCGATCGCTCCGGATTCCCGCAAGTCGGAGTTCACCGGGCGCTTGTTGGGGCGTTGTTCCAGGGAGCGGTTGAGCTGGGACAGGGCGACTACCGGGCAGTTGAATTCCTTGGCCAGGGCCTTGAGCGACCGAGAGATTTCGGAAATTTCGTTGGTGCGGTTATCGCCACTGGAGCCCGGGATCTGCATCAATTGCAGGTAGTCGATCATGATCAGGGCGATGTCACCGTGCTCACGTACCAGGCGGCGCGTACGTGCACGCATCTCGGACGGGCTGATACCGGCGGTGTCATCGATAAACAGCTTGCGGTCGTTGAGCAGGTTGACCGCCGAAGTCAGGCGCGGCCAGTCGTCGTCTTCCAGGCGACCGGCACGCACCTTGGTCTGGTCGATACGGCCGAGGGACGACAGCATACGCATGATCAGCGATTCGCCTGGCATCTCGAGGGAGTACACCAGGACGGTCTTGTCGCTGCGCAACACGGCGTTTTCCACCAGGTTCATCGCAAAGGTGGTCTTACCCATGGATGGACGGCCGGCGACGATGATCAGGTCGGACGGCTGCAGGCCGCTGGTCTTCTCGTCGAGGTCGGTGTAGCCGGTGGAAATACCGGTGATGGCGTTGTCGGTGTTGAACAAGGTGTCGATGCGGTCGATGGCCTTGGTCAACAGGTCGTTGACGCTGACCGGGCCGCCGGTTTTCGGGCGCGCTTCGGCGATCTGGAAGATCTGGCGCTCGGCTTCGTCAAGGATTTCGGCGGCGGTGCGGCCTTCGGGGTTGAAGGCGCTGTCGGCGATTTCGGTGCTGATGCCGATCAACTGGCGCAGGGTGGCGCGCTCGCGAACGATCTGGGCATAGGCCTTGATGTTGGCGACGGACGGCGTGTTTTTTGCCAGCTCACCCAGGTAGCCCAGGCCACCGACCTGGGAGGTCTGGCCTTCCTTGTCCAACTGCTCGGCCAGGGTCACCACGTCGATTGGGGAGTTCTGGTCGGCCAGCTTGGCGATGGCACGGAAGATCAGGCGGTGGTCATGACGATAGAAATCACCGTCCGAGACTTGATCCAGCACGCGTTCCCAGGCGTTGTTGTCCAGCATCAGGCCACCGAGCACGGCCTGTTCGGCCTCGATGGAATGCGGCGGCACCTTCAGGGCAGCGGTTTGCAGATCGTATTGCTCAGGAGCTGAAATATCGTTCATGGCCACTTGGAATTAGGGGATTGTAGAAAAACAAAAGGCACGACCTGTAAACAGGATCGTGCCCGATGTTAACTGCCCGGCACACGAGGTGCCAGTCAGTTAGGTGCGACTTAAGCTGCTACCACGACAACGCGTACGGTGGCTTCAACTTCGGCGTGCAGGTGCACGGCTACGTCGAATTCGCCTACGTTGCGGATGGTGCCGTTCGGCAGACGAACTTCGCTCTTCTGCACTTCAACGCCGGAGGCGGTCAGTGCATCAGCGATGTCGTGGGTGCCGATCGAACCGAACAGCTTGCCTTCGTCACCGGCGGTGGCAGTGATAGTCACTTCCAGCTCAGCCAGTTGGGCAGCGCGAGTTTCGGCCGAAGCTTTCTTGTCTGCTGCTGCTTTTTCCAGCTCGGCACGACGCTCTTCAAACGCAGCCAGGTTGGCAGCGGTTGCAGCGGTGGCTTTGCCGTATGGCAGCAGGTAGTTACGACCGTAGCCGGCCTTAACGTTCACTTTGTCGCCCAGGTTGCCCAGGTTGGCGACTTTTTCCAGAAGGATCAGTTGCATGTGAAAATCCTCTAACTTTTAACCTTCACCGTTCGCGTTATCGGCGTCTTTCGGCGCAGAACGTCCGCGAAAATCAATCAGGCTGTCGACAATGGCCAAGACCACGAGTAACGGACCGATCAAGTGCATGAGCGGCAGGACGGTGACGTAGATCCCCACCAGCCAGAAACTGGCCAGTCTTTTCTGCGCGACAAGCCCGTGAATCAGGGACAAGCCAGCGAAGAACAGCGGCACACCGCACAACGGCAACAGGATCAAGGTGTGCCACCCGATAAACGGGGCAACGCACATGACGGCCAGCAGTGACAGCGCAACGCGCTTGGGGATCCGGATTGCGCGAAACTCGCTTCCGAAACCGCCGGGGTTATACAACAACGCCTGCCAATAGCGCCCAAGAATCAGGCACAACACACTAAAGACCTGCACCGAAACCGCTGTCGAAATGATCAACATCGGAACTGCCAGTGAAGCGAGTGCTGCTTTCTGGTCTGCCGAGAACTTCTCGTAAGACTCACCCATCACCAGCGGCAAGACGTGTTGAAACGTCTGCGCCAGCGACTCGATGAAGGAACCGAAGACGGTCCCCAGGCTCACCGCACACAACAACCCCACGGCCGTGCTGACCAGCAGCACGCGATTCCAGGAATGCCCGGCGCGCAAAACCAACGCCAGGCTGCAACTCCCCAACAGCACCAGAAGCGCTGTCGGGTCTTGCAGGAAATGCCAGCTCACCAACACTGACAACAACCCCAGACCCAGGACGCTCAAGGCGTCCGAACCGCGCCGCAGGAGCACAAGGCAACCCGCGGCGGCACCCAACCAGAACAACAACGGCAACACTGCACATCCAGCCACTACCAGAGTGGCCTGCACACGACCGCGCATGATGAACTCAGCTAAGGCGCGCATGCATTCAATCCCTTACTACTTGTCGACTGCCCGGTCTCAGCGGCCGTGGCTGTCGGTGTAGGCCAGCAGGGCCAGGAAGCGGGCGCGCTTGATAGCGGTAGCCAGCTGACGCTGATAACGTGCTTTGGTACCGGTGATACGGCTTGGAACGATTTTGCCGGTCTCGGATACGTAGGCTTTCAGAGTGTTGAGATCTTTGTAGTCGATCTCCTTCACTTCTTCAGCGGTGAAGCGGCAAAACTTACGACGACGGAAGAAACGTGCCATTTGATAGGCTCCTTAATAAGGTCCGTGGATTACTCGTCAGCGTTATCGCTGCTGTCGCTGTCATCACTATCAGCGCTATCAGCGCCTTCGTGCTCAGGACGGTCGCGACGCTCACGGCGCTCACTGCGGTTTTCTTCAGCCTTGAGCATCTCGGATTGGCCGGTAACGGCTTCTTCGCGACGGATGACCAGGTTACGGATCACTGCATCGTTGTAGCGGAAGTTGTCTTCCAGCTCGGCCAGGGCCTTGCCAGTGCACTCAACGTTCAGCATCACGTAGTGAGCCTTGTGAACATTGTTGATTGCGTAGGCCAGTTGACGACGACCCCAATCTTCCAGACGGTGGATTTTGCCGCCGTCTTCTTCGATCAGCTTGGTGTAACGCTCAACCATGCCGCCGACTTGCTCGCTTTGATCCGGGTGGACCAAAAAGATGATTTCGTAATGACGCATGAATGCTCCTTACGGGTTGTAGCCTGCCGCTCAAAAACGGTCAGACAAGGAGTGAATGACACTTATGGATCTTGCCGCAGGGAGGCACATCGGTGCCTGCCAGGAAGGCAAGGGGCGCAATTGTAGAGAAGGGGAAGAACGGGCGCAAGGTGATTGGTGATTATTTGAACAATCGCCCAGGCACCACAAAAGCAAATGTGGGAGGGGACAGTCCCCTCCCACATGTTGGTTCTACGCCAGGCTTGGAATTACTTCTTCGCCTTGGCCTTGGCACCACGCTGACGCTGGGCCTCAAACAGGCACACACCGGTCGCAACCGACACGTTCAGGCTGCTGACGCTACCGGCCATCGGCAGGTGCACCAGATAATCGCAATGTTCACGGGTCAGGCGACGCATGCCCTTGCCTTCGGCCCCCATGATGAGGATGGTCGGACCGGTGAGGTCCTGGTCATAAATGCTGACCTCGGCCTCTCCCGCCGTGCCCACGACCCACAGGCCGCGCTGCTGGAGTTTCTCCAGGGTGCGCGCCAGGTTGGTCACGGCCACCAGCGGAATCACTTCCGCCGCGCCACAGGCGACTTTACGCACCACCGGCGTCAAGGTAGCCGACTTGTCCTTCGGCACAATCACCGCCAACGCACCCGCAGCATCCGCCGAGCGCAGGCACGCGCCGAGGTTGTGCGGGTCGGTCACGCCGTCCAGCACCAGCAGCAGCGGTGCACCTTCGGTACGGTCGAGCAGCTCATCGAGCATCGCTTCGCCCCAGACCTGGCTCGGACTGACGTCCGCCACCACACCCTGGTGAACGCCTTCGACCCACACGTCCATTTCACGCCGTTCGGCCTGGCCGATGGCGACTTTGTTTTGGCTGGCCAACTCGACCAACGCCTGTACGCGCGGCTCGCTGCGACCTTCGGCCAGCCAGACTTGCTTGACGCGCTTAGGATGGTGACGCAGCAGTGCTTCTACGGCGTGGACGCCGTAGATTTTTTCCAGACTCATGACTTGGCCTTAGGTTTGCGCGACCCGCCGCTTTTCGCGGGGGCCGAACCCGCTTTTGGCGGGCCTTTACGGTGTTTACTGGGCTTGCTCGACGGCTTTTCCGCCCCTTGGGACTTTCCCCCAGACGCCGCTTTACCACCGCTTTTGGCTTCGTTGAGCAACTGCTGCTTCAACTCACGACTTTTGCGCAGTTCGGCGTTTTTCGCCGCCGCGTCGCTTGGGCGGTAGGCCTCGGGGGCTTTGTCCTTGGCTGCTGGACGGCGCCCGGCCTTGGCTGGAGCGGGCTCTGCAACTGCCGCTTTGGCGGGAGTGCCTTTGCCTTTGCTTGCAGGCGAAGTCGTCTCGCTGCCACGCTTTTTACGGCCCGGCGCTTCGGCGGGCTTGTCAGGCATGCCAAAGTCGATCTTGCGCTCGTCGAGATCGACGCGCATGACCTGCACTTCCACGGTATCGCCCAAACGGAAGCTGCGACCGGTACGCTCGCCCGCCAGGCGGTGGTGCACAGGGTCGAAGTGGTAGTAGTCACCCGGCAAGGCGGTGACGTGCACCAGGCCTTCGACGTAGATGTCGGTCAGCTCGACGAACAGGCCAAAGCCGGTCACGGCGGTGATCACGCCTGGGAACGACTCGCCCACGCGGTCCTTCATGAACTCGCACTTGAGCCAGTTCACCACGTCGCGGGTGGCTTCGTCGGCGCGGCGCTCGCTCATGGAGCACTGCTCGCCCAACTGTTCCAGGGCCGCTTCGTCGTACGGGTAGATCCGCGCCTTCGGAATGGTCATGGCACCGGCACGCTTGACGTGCGGGGTGTTCTGCTTGGAATGGATCACGCTGCGGATTGCGCGGTGCGTGAGCAAGTCCGGATAACGGCGAATCGGCGAGGTGAAGTGGGTGTACGCCTCGTAATTCAGGCCGAAGTGGCCCTGGTTGTCGGCGCTGTACACCGCCTGGCTCAGGGAGCGCAGCATCACGGTCTGGATCACGTGGTAATCCGGACGGTCCTTGATGCTGGCCAGCAGTGCCTGGTAGTCCTTCGGCGTCGGGCCGTCCTTGCCTTTGTGCAGGGACAGGCCCAGCTCGCCGAGGAACGCGCGCAGTTTTTCCAGGCGCTCCGGTGGCGGGCCATCGTGTACACGGTAGAGCGCAGGGATTTCGTGCTTTTTCAGGAATTCAGCGGTGGCCACGTTGGCCGCCAGCATGCATTCCTCGATCAGCTTGTGCGCATCGTTACGGGTGGTCGGGGTGATCGCGGCGATCTTGCGCTCGGAACCGAAGACAATCCGGGTTTCCTGGGTTTCAAAATCGATCGCGCCACGCACATGACGGGCACCCAGCAACACTTTGTACAACGCGTACAGCTGCTTGAGGTGCGGCACCACATGCCCGTACTCACCACGCAACGCCTTGGCTTCGCTGGTTTTCGGCTGCTCCAGGATGGTGCTGACCTTGTTGTAGGTCAGGCGTGCCTGGGAGTGGATCACCGCTTCGTAGAACTGGTAATCGGTCATTTCGCCGGTTTTCGAGATAGTCATCTCGCAGACCATGGCCAAACGGTCGACTTTCGGGTTCAGGGAGCACAGGCCGTTGGACAGCTGCTCGGGCAGCATCGGGATCACGCGCTCAGGGAAATACACGGAGTTGCCGCGTACCTGGGCCTCGTTATCCAGGGCCGAACCGATCTTCACATAGCTGGAGACGTCGGCAATCGCGACGAACAACTTCCAGCCACCGGAGAACAGGCGCAGCTTGCCGGGCTTGGCTTCGCAGTAGACCGCATCGTCGAAGTCGCGGGCATCTTCACCGTCAATCGTGACAAACGGCAGATGGCGCAGGTCGATGCGTTTTTCCTTGTCCTTCTCTTCGACTTCCGGCTTGAGCTTGGCGGCTTCCTTGAGCACAGCCTCAGGCCAGACGTGAGGAATGTCGTAGGTGCGCAGCGCGACGTCGATTTCCATGCCCGGCGCCATGTAGTTGCCGACCACTTCAACAATATCGCCCTGGGGCTGGAAGCGCGCAGTCGGCCAGTGGGTGATTTTCACCTCGACGAACTGGCCGACCTTGGCAGCGCCATTGCGGCCCGGGGTGATCAGCACTTCCTGCTGGACCTTCGGGTTATCCGGCACAACAAAGCCGATACCGCCTTCTTCGAAGTAGCGGCCGACGATGGACTCGTGGGCACGGGACACCACTTCGACAATCACGCCTTCACGGCGACCGCGACGGTCCAGGCCGGAAACCCGCGCCAGGGCACGGTCGCCATCGAACACCAGGCGCATCTGCGCCGGGCTCATGAACAGGTCATCACTGCCGTCATCCGGGATCAGGAAGCCGAACCCGTCACGGTGGCCGGCAATGCGGCCGAGGATCAGGTCGAGCTTATCCACGGGTGCGTAGGTGCCACGGCGGGTGTAGATCAGTTGAGCATCGCGCTCCATGGCACGCAGGCGGCGGCGCAGGGCTTCGAGCTGGTCTTCGGTGGTCAGACCGAACTCTTCGACCAGCTGCTCACGGCTAGCAGGCGAACCCCGATCGGCGAGGTGCGCCAGGATCAGTTCGCGGCTAGGAATAGGGTTTTCATATTTTTCCGCTTCACGAGCGGCCTCGGGATCGAGGGACTGCCAATCGGCCATTAGAGATTTTTCACCTTGTCTATATGCGGGTTAGTTTGGCATACGCGTATTGAAACGGGAAATTTCAGGCATCAACAAGCGTTTAAAAGCCTTTTACAGCCCTCGCCGCGCACCTTGCACGACCATTGGCGAAATTTCCCAGGTTTTTTTCATAGCAGGGGTTTACAGCTAAAAAACGGCTCCGTATAGTGCGCGCCATCGACGACGGCAACGTTGTTGATGCTGCCCAGGTGGTGAAATTGGTAGACACGCCAGCTTCAGGTGCTGGTGATCGCAAGGTCGTGGAAGTTCGAGTCTTCTCCTGGGCACCAAATTCAGATCAAACCCGCGAAAGCGGGTTTTTTCGTTTCAGGCTTCTGATTTTTAACGAGAAAAACGATTTATATTTTTCGAATCAGGGGTTTACAGATTAAAAAGCCCGCCGTATAGTTCGCCCCATCAACAGCGGCAACGTTGCTTGATAATGCCCAGGTGGTGAAATTGGTAGACACGCCAGCTTCAGGTGCTGGTGATCGCAAGGTCGTGGAAGTTCGAGTCTTCTCCTGGGCACCAAATTCAGATCAAACCCGCGAAAGCGGGTTTTTTCGTTTCCGGGGTTTGAAAAACCCATCAGCAATTTCCCCCCTTCGGCGCACTTGAGAAGTTTTATCGTTTATCCTTGCAATGATTTGTTGCACTCAAGTGAGGAAAACCCCGGATGATGATCCGCGATACCCGTCTCAAGACATCCCTTCTGCGTGGCCTGACCATCACTCTGCTCGGCCTGACCCTACTCTCCCCCGCCGCCTACTCCGCCGACAAAGTCTCCCTGACCCTGTACAACGGCCAACACAAAGAAGTCGGCGATGAACTCGCCAAGGCCTTCGAAGCCAGGACCGGTATTCACGTCAACGTACGCAAGGGCAGCAGCAACCAACTGGCCAGCCAAGTCGTGGAGGAAGGCGACCGCTCCCCTGCCGACGTGATCTACACCGAAGAATCGCCGCCATTGAACAAACTTGGCGAGCAAGGCCTGCTGGCCAAGATCGATGCAGGCACGCTCGACGTCCTGCCCAAGGATTACGTGGGTCGTAACGGCGACTGGATGGGCGTGACCGCACGCACCCGCGTCGTAGCCTTCAACCCCAAACTGATTGCCGAGAAAGACCTGCCCAAGTCGGTATTGGATTTCGCCGGCCCCGAGTGGCAAGGCAAGGTCGGCTTCGTACCTACCAGCGGTGCCTTCCAGGAACAGGCCGTGGCGATCATCAAGCTGCACGGCCGTGAAGCCGCCGAAGAATGGCTGACCGGCCTGCGTGCCTTCGGCAAGGTGTACAGCAACAATATGGTCGCCCTGAAGGCCGTGGAAAACGGCGAAGTAGCCACCGTTCTGGTGAACAACTACTACTGGTTTGCCCTGAAGAAAGAAAAAACCAACCTCGATTCCCAACTGCACTACTTCACCGATGGCGATGCCGGCGGCCTGATCACCGTGTCTTCGGCGGCCGCGCTGAAGTCCAGCAAGCATCCCAAAGAAGCCCAGCAACTGCTGGCGTTCATGGCCAGCGAAGAAGGCCAGCGCGTGATTACCACTACCTCGGCCGAGTACCCGCTGCGCAAAGGCATGGAATCCAACCGCGGCCTTAAGCCCTTCAGCGAACTGCAGCCGCCGAAAGTCACGCCTGCCGACCTGGGCAACGCAGAAGAAGCCCTGGACCTGGAACGTGAGGTTGGCTTGAACTGATGAACCCATCGCTACCCACCCCCGCCCTGCGCGGGGGGCTCAGCCCGCGCCGCAAGCGCCCTTCGATCTGGCTACTGCTCCCCGTCCTGCTACTGGTTGGCCTGAGCCTGCTGCCACTGGTGTACGTCGGGCTGAAGGCCTGGCAGGCGGGCTGGGCGCAGGCGGTGCATCTGCTCTGGCGCCCCTATGTGTTCGGGCTGCTGCGCAATACCCTGGCGCTGATGGTCGGCGTGACGGTGGCGTGCGGCGTGATCGGCCTGTCCCTGGCCTGGCTGCTGGAACGCAGCAATCTGCCAGGGCGCCGCCTCTGGGGTGTAGTCCTGTGCCTGCCGTTCGCGGTGCCGGCGTTTGTCAGCAGCTTCACCTGGGTATCCCTGAGCGCCCACTTCGAAGGGCTCGGCGGCGCGATCCTGGTGATGACCCTGTCCAAATACCCGCTGGTGTTTTTGCCAGTGGCCGCAACCTTGCGCAACCTGGACCCTTCCCTTGAAGAATCGGCCCGCACCCTGGGGCTGAATCGCTGGGGCGTATTCCTGCGCATCACCCTGCCCTTGCTGTGGCCGTCGCTGCTGGCCGGGGCACTGCTGATTGCCCTGCATATGCTGGTGGAGTTCGGCGCGCTGTCGATCATCGGCCTGCAAACCTTCACCACCGCGATCTACCAGCAATTCGAACTGGAGTTCAGCAACGCCAATGCCGCGATGCTTTCTGCGGTATTGCTGGTGATGTGCCTGACCCTGCTGTGGCTGGAACTGCGCGTGCGCGGCAAGGGCCGGCACGTGCGCATCGGCCAGGGCGCGGCGCGGCATGGGGAGCAGGTGCGACTGGGCAAGTGGGCGCCACTGGGCCAGGTGTATTGCCTGGCGCTGGCGATCATCGGCAGCGGCATCCCCTTGGGCATGCTCGGCTATTGGCTGGCGGTAGGTTCATCGGCGGCATTTCCAATGGCCGAGATTGGCGAGGCATTGCTGTCCTCCCTGATGCTGTCGCTGGGTGGCGCGGCACTGTGCCTGGCGCTGGCGGTACCGGTGGGGCTGCTGGTGGTGCGCTACAAGGGCCGACTGGCAATCTGGGCCGAGCGCCTGCCGTACCTGCTGCACGCCCTGCCCGGCCTGGTGATTGCACTGACACTGGTGTATTTCGCCCTGCATTACGTGCCGGCGCTGTACCAGACCTCTGCGTTGCTGCTGATCGCCTATGCCTTGTTGTTTCTTCCATTGGCCCAGGCGCCGATCCGCACGGCCTTGAACAAAGCCGCACCGCAACTGGAAGAGGCTGCACGCACGCTGGGGGCATCGTCGTTCAGTGCGTTTTGCCGAGTGACGCTGCCGATTATTTTTCCGGCATTGGGTGCGGCATTTGCGCTGGTGTTCCTGGACGCCATGAAGGAATTGACGGCGACGCTGCTGCTCAGCCCCACCGGGCTGAATACCTTGGCGACTGCCGTGTGGGCGCACACCTCGAATGTGGAGTTTGCGGCGGCGGCGCCTTATGCGGCGCTGTTGATCGTGGTGTCGGGGTTGCCGGTCTATCTGCTGACAACTCGGATGTACTTGAGCCGCTGAGATCGCTATCGGGGGGCAAGCCCCCGATGAGACCTGAACAGACGACGCTAAGCCCGGAACTGCCCCAGACTCGCCTTCAACTGCGCCGCCAACCCATCCAGCACCTTGCCACTGGCGGTAGTCTCCACCACCGCCTGCGCCGCACGCTCGGCCTGGGCATGGATCACCTCGACCCGGCCTCGTACCGCATGGGCGCCCTGGGCCTGATGCTCGGCGGCGCGGGTAGCCAGGCCAATCGCTGCATGCACCTGCTCCACCGAGGCCTGCACCGTCTGCTGCAAGCGCACGCTGTCGCGCAGCACCAGCAAACCTTCGTTGGCCTGGCGCCCGGCCTTGCCGATGGTTTCCACCGCCTCCCGAGCGCCCTGCTGCAACGCGACGATATGGGCCTGGATATCGCCGGTAGAGCTTTGGGTCTTGCTGGCCAACGCACGCACTTCGTCCGCCACCACCGCAAAGCCACGCCCCGTTTCGCCGGCACGCGCTGCTTCGATGGCGGCGTTGAGCGCCAGCAGGTTGGTCTGCTCGGCGATACCATGGATGACCGTCAGCACCACTTCGATCTGCTCGCTTTGCTGGGCCAGGCGCTCGATAACCTGGGACCCGGCCTGGACCTGCCCCGCCAACGCTTCGATCAAACTGCCGACTTCGGCCGACGTGCGCGAGTTCTCGTCCGTCGCCTGACGAATATCCACCACCTGCTGCAACGCCGCCTGCATGGCGTGGCTTTCGGCCTGGGCCTCGTCGGCCATTTGCGACAGCGCGCGCAAACTCTCCGCCACCTCATCACGCTGCAAGCCAGCGGCCGCATCGGCGCCGGCATTGCGCAAGGTCATGGCGCCGATTTCCACGCCGGTACGCTGGGCCACATCGCCCGCCTCGCGCACGATGGGTTGCAACTTATCCACAAAACGATTGACCGCCGAGGCCATGTCGCCGATTTCGTCCTTGCTGTTGATCTGCACGCGCTTGGTGAGGTCGCCCTCGCCTGCTGCCAGGTCATCCATGGCCGCGATAAGCAGTTTCAGGCGATTGACCACACGACGGCCGAGAACCACGGCGATCAGCAGCAATACGCCGAAACCGACCACCGCCAGCCCCATGCCGATGCGCCAACGCAAGGTACCGGCAGCCTCCTGCACGGCGCCAGTGGTGTTGACGGTCATCTGGGTCGCAGTGGCTTGCGCCGACTGCAGGCGAGCGCCCATGGCCGCCGCGCTATCCGCCGCGGCACCTTTGAGGCTGTCGCCGACCAACTGATCACCGCTGGCTATCAGTGCGGCAAAACGCTTGTCCAGCGCTTGCAGATCGGCCTCGACCGACGCGGTCGACACCCCCATGAGCACCTTGCCAATCTCCACGCCGTTAGGACTGATGGACGCCTCGACGTAGAACACCGAAGGATCGTTCTTCGCGGCGTTCAGGACTTTGTCCAGGGCGCGATCGCCCTGGCCTTTTTCCAGCAACGCCTTGTTGATCGGATTTTCGCGATTCAGATAACGAGTCAGGTGCTCACCCGCCGCGTCGTCATAGACCACGAACAGCACGTTGGGATTGCGCTGGGCGCGTCGGGCAAACTCGGACAGCGTTGGCACATCGCTGTCCCACATGGCGCGGGGCGCCACCGAGGCCAGCAGTTGCGCCATATCGTTGGCGGAGTCTTGCAGGTCTTTTTCCAGGGTCGCACGCAACTGTTTCTGCTCTGCCTGCAGGCGCTCGGAAAGCCCGGCGGTCAGACGCTGACGGGTACTGGTGGACAAGCTGTCCAGGCTCGACGTGACTTCCTTGCCGGCCTGGGCCAATTCACCGGACAGCTTCTGGCTGTCGATGCCCAGGCGACTGCCTAAATCGGCCTCCAGCGCCGTGACCGTGCTCCGGGTGAGAGCGACCGCCACCAGCACTTGCACCAAAAGAGCGATACCTAGGGTAACGAACACCGGCCGCAACAGACGGCTTTGTAACAATGAGAGAACGGCAGACATCGGGAATCCCTCCACCACGGGTGCCATTAATTTGATAGCACCGCGAAAGAAAGAAACATAGCAAGGGTCGTGCCGCTTGGCATGCAGATACGACAAAGGGCTCCCGAAGGAGCCCTTTGCTTTTTACATCAATAGCTTATTAAGCGAACGGGTGACGCAGAACGATGGTCTCGTTGCGATCCGGGCCCGTCGAAATAATGTCAATCGGCGCACCGATCAGCTCTTCAACGCGCTTGATGTAGGCACGGGCATTGGCTGGCAACTCTTCCAGGGTCTTGGCACCCACGGTCGACTCGCTCCAGCCCGGCACTTCTTCGTACACAGGCTGCAGGCCCACGTAGCTGTCGGCGTCAACCGGGGCAACGTCCTTGCCTTCGGCATCTTTGTAGCCGACGCAGATGTTGATGGTTTCCAGGCCGTCGAGTACATCCAGCTTGGTGAAGCAGATGCCCGAGATGCTGTTCACATCGATCGCGCGACGCAGGATAACGGCGTCGAACCAGCCACAGCGACGAGCACGGCCGGTGGTCGCGCCGAATTCGTGACCCTGCTTGGCCAGGTGCGCACCGACTTCGTCGAACAGTTCAGTCGGGAACGGGCCCGAACCTACACGGGTGGTGTAGGCCTTGGTGATGCCGAGGATGTAGTCCAGGAACATAGGACCAACGCCCGAACCGGTAGCGACGCCGCCGGCAGTGGTGTTGGAGCTGGTCACGTACGGGTAGGTACCGTGGTCGATGTCCAGCAACGAACCCTGGGCGCCTTCGAACATGATGTCCTTGCCGGCGCGACGCAGGTCGTGCAGCTCGGCGGTCACATCCAGCATCAGCGGCTTGAGCAGCTCAGCGTATTCCTTGCACTCGGCCAGGGTCTTGTCGAATTCGATGGCTGGCTCTTTGTAGTAACCCACCAGCATGAAGTTGTGGTAATCCACCAGTTCACGCAGCTTGTCTTCAAAGCGCGGCATGTTGAGCAGGTCGCCCACACGCAGGCCACGACGCGCGACCTTGTCTTCGTAGGCCGGGCCGATGCCGCGACCGGTGGTGCCGATCTTCAGCTCGCCACGGGCCTTTTCACGAGCCTGGTCCAGCGCAACGTGGAAGGACAGGATCAGCGGGCAGGACGGGCTGATACGCAGGCGCTCGCGCACCGGTACGCCTTTCTCTTCCAGCTTGGTGATCTCACGCAGCAGGGCATCCGGCGCAACCACGACGCCGTTGCCGATCAGGCACTGCACGCCTTCGCGCAGGACGCCCGACGGGATCAGGTGCAAGACGGTTTTTTCGCCGTCGATGACCAGGGTGTGGCCAGCGTTGTGACCGCCTTGGTAGCGCACTACGGCGGCAGCATGTTCGGTCAGCAGATCAACGATCTTGCCTTTGCCCTCATCACCCCATTGGGTGCCCAGGACTACGACATTCTTACCCATAACACTTGTCCTCATTCGCGCAAACTTGGTGCCGGCGATGGCCGGCAGGAAAACTCAAGAAGCCAGTGGCGATACTTGCCAAAGCCCGTTCTGCAGAATCAATTGCCGGTCGCAGTCCGCTTCACGGGCGGCGGCCAATGGCTGCCCAGGCAATGCCTGGACAACACGCTGACCCTCACTGCGCAACTGGCAAACCTGCTGCCAGAGTGCTGCGTCCGTACTGTCGGGCATCCAGATGCCACCAGACGGCAGCTCGACCTCAGCACGCCCCAGGGTCACCAGGGTTTTCAAATCGGTGGAAAAGCCGGTGGCCGGACGCGCACGACCGAAGTCGGCGCCGATGTCGTCGTAACGACCACCTTGGGCGATGGCCTGGCCAACACCCGGCACAAACACCGCGAACACCACACCGGTGTGGTAGTGGTAGCCGCGCAGCTCGCCCAAATCAAAATACAGCGGCAACTGCGGGAACCGCGCCGACAACCGCTCAGCAATCGCCAACAGGTCATCCAGTGCAGCCAATACCGGCGCCGGCGCCTTGGCCAGGCGTTCACGTGCAGCCACCAGCACTTCACGGCCGCCACACAGGTTGACCAGTGCACGCAGCATCTCGGCCAGATCCGCAGGCACGCCAGCGGTCAGGGCGATGACTTCATCGATCGCCTTGCGCTGCAGGGCATCGAACAGCTGTTGCTCGGCTTCACCGGACAAACCGGCCGCACGGGCCAGGCCACGGTAGATACCCACGTGACCGAGGTCCATGTGGACATCTGGCACATCAGCCAGTTGCAGCATGGCCAGCATCAGGCTGATCACTTCAACGTCGCTGCTCGGGCTGGCATCACCGTACAACTCCGCGCCCAATTGGATCGGGCTGCGGGAGGACGACAAGGCACGCGGTTGAGCGTGCAGCACGCTGCCGGCGTAGCACAGGCGGCTCGGGCCTTCGCGGCGCAGGGTGTGCGCATCGATGCGTGCCACTTGCGGCGTGATGTCGGCACGGAACCCCATTTGCCGGCCCGATTGCGGGTCGATGACCTTGAAGGTGCGCAGATCCAGGTCCTGGCCCGCGCCGGTCAGCAGGGATTCCAGGTACTCGATATGGGGGGTCACGACAAACTCGTAACCCCAGCTCTGGAACAGATCCAACACCTGGCGACGCGCTACTTCAATGCGCGCAGCTTCTGGTGGCAGTACTTCTTCGATGCCATCTGGCAGCAGCCAGCGGTCTACCGTTGCCATTACGCCATTCCCCTATGATCCGGGCGGCCAGCCCTCGGCCGAGCCTTGAGTGAAGCAGAAAATACCCGCCCCCTGCATAAACCACGCGCAAGAGCGACGTGACGAACGACCTGTTAACGGCCTCGTCGGGCACTTTCCTCGAAAAACCTGTCACGCCTGCCGAATCAAACATGCAGACGCAAAAAAGCCGGGAATTTCCCGGCTGCCGCATCATACACCCGTTTTCTGAAAGGATCACCCCGCCAGGCGTTTTAGCCGCCCGACGGAGTGCGCCCTACAAAATCACGGGCTGGTTACTTGGACTTTTCCAGGTAGCGGAAGAAGTCGCTGCTTGGGTCCAGCACCATGACGTCGGTTTTGTTCGCGAAGCTTTCACGGTAGGCACGCAGGCTACGGTAGAACGCGTAGAACTCCTGGTCCTGGCCGTAAGCCTTGGCGTAGATCGCCGCAGCTTGAGCATCACCATCACCACGGGCCTCTTCAGACTCGCGATAGGCTTCTGCCAGCAGTACACGGCGCTGACGGTCGGCATCCGCACGGATACCTTCAGCCAGCTCGTTACCCTTGGCACGGTGCTCACGGGCCTCACGCTCACGCTCGGTGCTCATGCGCTCGAACACGCTGCGGTTCACTTCCTTCGGCAAATCGATGGCCTTGACCCGAACATCGACAACTTCGATCCCCAGCTCTTTTTCCGCCATCGTGTTCAACGAACGGGTGATATCCGCCATCAGCGCATCACGTTCACCGGACACCACCTCGTGCAGGGTGCGCTTACCAAACTGGTCACGCAGGCCCGACTCCAGACGGCGCGACAAACGCTCGTCGGCAATCTGCTTGAGGCCGGAGGTCGCAGTGTAGAAGCGCTCGGCATCCTTGACGCGCCACTTGGCGTAGGCGTCAACCATCACAGCTTTCTTTTCCAGGGTCAGGAAGCGCTGTGTCGGTGCATCCAGGGTCATCAGGCGCGCGTCGAACTTGCGCACCTGGTTGACGTAGGGGACTTTCACATGCAGGCCCGGCTGGACATCCGCCTGGACCACGCGACCGAATTGCAGCAGCACCGCACGCTCGGTCTGAGCCACGATGTAGAAGCAGTTCCAGGCAGCGATGACCACGACGACGCCCACAATCAGGGCGGTCAGCGATTTATTGCTCATCAACGACTCTCCCTGGTACGTGTTTGCTGTTGCAGCAAGTCAGCGGCCGCACGGGCGCTCGCTTCATTGGCAGCGGCATTGGAACCGGTGGACGGTGCACTGGAGCTGCTGCGACCACCTTCGATCATCTTGTCCAGCGGCAGGTACAGCAGGTTGTTCTGCCCACCCTTGCTGCCGGTCACGAGGACCTTGCTGGTGTTGCTGAAGACTTCCTGCATGGTGTCCAGGTACAGACGCTCACGCGTCACTTCAGGCGCCTTGCGGTACTCGGCGACCAGCTTGGTAAAGCGATCCGCTTCACCTTTGGCGCGGGAGACCACTTCATCACGGTAACCGTTGGCATCCTCGAGGATACGCTGGGCCTGGCCACGGGCTTCCGGCACGACGCCGTTGGCGTAGGTCTCAGCCTGGTTGCGCGAACGCTGCTCGTCTTCACGGGCGCGGATCACGTCGTCGAAGGCTTCCTGCACTTCACGCGGTGCCGCTGCGCTCTGTACGTTCACCTGGGTGACGGTGATACCGGTGCGATAGGTATCGAGGAACCGTTGCAGGCGCTCCTTGATTTCGCTGGCCATCAGTTCACGGCCTTCGGTCAGCACCTGGTCCATGGCGGTGGAACCCACCACGTGGCGCAGGGCGCTTTCGGTTGCGTGTTGCAGGCTGATTTCCGGCTGATCGACGTTCAGCACGAAGTCCTGCAGGTTGCTGATCTTGTACTGCACGGTCAGCGGCACTTCGACGATGTTCTCGTCTTCGGTCAGCATCTGGCCCTGCTTGGTGTAGGCACGCTCACGCGTGACGTTCTCCATGTACTTCTTGTCGATCGGCGGGAAATAGATATTCAGGCCAGGACCGACAGTCTCGTAGTACTTGCCGAAGCGCAGAACCACGGCTTGCTCCTGCTCGTCCACGACGTATACGGCGCTGTACAGCCATACGGCCGCCAGCACGACAAGACCCAGGCCCAGCAGGCCGTAGCCGCCGCCCTTGCCGGTGCGACCACCTTCATCACCACCCCGTTTTTTTCCACCACCGAACAACCCATTCAGGCTTTCCTGCAGCTTTCGGAAGGCCTCGTCGAGATCTGGTGGCCCCTTGCGGTCGCCATTATTGCGGCGCTTACCACCCCAAGGATCCTGATTATTCGAGTTGCCACCCGGCTCATTCCAAGCCATAGCGCTCTCCATCTGATAAAGCAAAGACGCACCCACGGCGCGCCGACCAATGCTACAGAATGCCTGCTACTGCGGCACAACCGCTTTCGGAGGCTTTTATTGCAAAGTGTGTTGTTCGATGAACTCTGTCGGTACTACGCCTTCACGGCTGACCAGCCGATTGAGCTCCGAGCGCGGCAATCGAACGGCCAGCAAGCTGACACCTTCTTCGTCGTGTTCTTCTTTCTGTACCGCGCCCAGCTCGAAAAACTGTGCACGCAGTCGAGCAAAACGCTGAGGCAAGCGCAAGGTGCCGACGAACAAATCGCTGCCGAGCAATTCGGCAATGGCTTGTTCAAGCAGCTCCAAACCACTGCCATCGCGCGCCGACAGCCAGACCCGCTGGGGCTTGCCGTTCTCGTCGCGCTGGATTTGTGGCTCGACGCCTTCAAGCAAATCGAGTTTGTTATAGACCTCGAGGATCGGCAAGTCCTGGGCGCCAATCTCGCCCAGCACGACCATCACCTGTTCAATCTGCAACATGCGATCCGGTTCGGCCGCATCGATCACGTGCAACAGCAGGTCGGAATTGCTCGACTCCTCGAGCGTAGACCGAAATGCCTCGACCAGCTTGTGGGGCAGGTGCCGAATGAAACCCACGGTATCGGCCAGGACAATCGGCCCCAGGTCGTCGATATCCAGACGGCGCAAGGTCGGGTCGAGGGTCGCGAACAGTTGGTCAGCCGCGTACACGTCCGATTTGGTCACGTTGTTGAACAGCGTGGACTTGCCGGCGTTGGTGTAGCCCACCAGCGATACGGTAGGGATATCGGCACGCGAACGGCCACGTCGCGATTGCTCGCGCTGGCTGCGCACCTTCTCCAGTCGGCCCTTGATCTGACGCAGGCGAACCCGCAGCAGGCGCCGGTCGGTTTCCAACTGGGTTTCACCCGGGCCCCGCATGCCGATACCGCCACCCTGACGCTCAAGGTGAGTCCAACCGCGAACCAGCCGAGTGCTCATGTGGTCAAGCTGGGCCAATTCGACCTGGAGCTTGCCCTCATGGGTACGGGCGCGTTGGGCGAAAATATCGAGAATCAGGCCGGTGCGGTCGATCACGCGACACTCGAATACACGTTCGAGGTTACGTTCCTGACTGGGCGTGAGGGTGTGATTGAAGATCACCAGATCGGCTTCTTCGGCATGGACCAGGTCGCGCAGTTCCTCGACCTTGCCGCTGCCAATCAGGAATTTGGCGGTTGGCCGATGACGCGGCACGTTAAAAAACGCAACGGTCTCGGCGCCGGCCGAATTTGCCAGCTCCTGAAACTCCTGCGGATCTTCGCGCGCCTCAGGGTCCTGTCCATCCAAGTGAACGAGGATGACTCGCTCACCACCACCGTGGCGCTCAAAGAACAAAGGAGACTCCTATCAGGCGTTACCTGGCTCAGCGTCAGCTGCATCATCACCGGCGGCGCTAGGCAGACGGATTGGACGAACTGGAACCACTGTCGAGATAGCGTGCTTGTAGACCATCTGGCTGACGGTGTTTTTCAGCAGGATCACGAACTGGTCGAACGACTCGATCGTGCCTTGCAGCTTGATACCGTTGACCAGGTAGATGGAAACCCCCACTTTCTCTTTACGTAAAGTATTCAAGTAAGGGTCTTGTAGCGAATGCCCTTTTGACATGTGCCGCACTCCTTTAAGGATCAATAATAAAAAATCGGAAAATAGATAGCTTATGGCCGTCACACCCCCAAGGATAGACGGCAATTGCAAGGACTCAGCTCAATATGGAGACCGTTCCCAAGTATTTCAAGGCGCGTGACAGATTGTCGCTGTCCAGGCTGTCCAACCAGTGCAAATCGCTCCAGCTGCGCAGCCAGGTGAACTGGCGCTTCGCTAATTGGCGCGTGGCAATGATGCCGCGCTCCTGCATTTCGGCTGACGTCAGCTTGCCATCCAGATGATCCCAGACTTGGCGGTAGCCTACAGCACGTATCGAAGGTAACCCTGGATGCAGGTCACCTCTTGAACGCAGTGCTACGACCTCGTCCACAAACCCCTGTTCCAACATAATTGTGAATCTTTGTGCAATTCGTTCATGCAGCACCTGGCGATTTGCCGGAGCGATGGCCAGATTCGCCACAGTATAGGGCAATTGTGACTGTCCAGATGCGCCTGCATCAGCACTTTGCGCAGTTTGTTTCAGCCGCAGTTCAGTCATGGTCTGCCCGCTGACCCGCCAGACTTCCAGGGCGCGACTGAGGCGCTGGGGATCATTGGGGTGAATACGCGCGGCAGATACCGGGTCAACCGCTGCCAACTGGTCGTGCAGGGCTTGCCAGCCAAGGCGTGCAGCCTCTTCTTCGAGTTCAGCGCGCACCTGGGCATCGGCGGGCGGCATGTCGGCCAGCCCTTCCTGCAAAGCCTTGTAGTAGAGCATCGTGCCGCCCACCAGCAAGGGGATGTTGCCCCGCGCGGTGATCTCGGCCATGGCGGCCAGGGCGTCGGTGCGGAAATCCGCTGCGGAATAGCTCTCGGCCGGGTCGATGATGTCGATCAACCGGTGCGGATACTGCGCCAGCAGCGCTTTGGAAGGCTTGGCGGTGCCGATGTCCATGTCCCGGTAAACCAGGGCAGAGTCGACACTGATCAGCTCGCACGGCAGCACCTTGGTGAGCTCGATGGCCAGGTCGGTCTTGCCGGCGGCCGTGGGGCCCATCAGGAAGATCGCGGGGGGCAAGGCACTCATCAACGGCCGCGCAAGAACAGTTTGTCCAGATCATCCAGGCCCATCTGGGTCCAGGTCGGACGGCCATGGTTGCACTGGCCGCTGCGTTCGGTGTTTTCCATGTCGCGCAGCAGGCCGTTCATTTCCGGCAGGGCCAGGCGGCGATTGGCGCGGATGGCACCGTGGCAGGCCATGGTGCCGAGCAGTTCGTTGATGTGTGCCTGGATACGGTCACTGGTGCCGTACTCCATCAGGTCAGCCAATACATCGGCCACCAGCCGGTTGGCCTCGGCCTGCTTGAGCAGCGCGGGAATCTGGCGGATCGCCAGGGTTTCCGGGCCCAGGCGCTGCAACTCGAAGCCCAGTTTCTGGAACAGACCGTGATGCTCTTCGGCGCAATCGGCCTCACGCTGGCTGACGGCCAGGGATTCCGGCACCAGCAACGGCTGGCCACTCAGGCCTTCGCTGGCCATGGCGATCTTCAGGCGCTCGTACATGATCCGCTCGTGGGCGGCGTGCATGTCCACCAGCACCAGGCCATGGGCATTTTCCGCGAGGATGTAGATGCCCTTGAGCTGCGCCAACGCGTAGCCCAGGGGTGGAATATCACCGCCACCTTCCGGCAAGGCCACGGCGCCCGGCTCGGCACCTGGCAGCGGCGCAAAGAACTCACGATAGGCAGCCTGCGCTTCGGCGACCGGCACGGCCGATTGCGGACGCGGTGTGTATTGGTACTGATAACCCGCCCCCGAGCCCGAACCCGGCGCCGTGTAGCTCGGCTGGGGTTGCGGCGATTGCAGCAGGTTTGCCGCCAGGCTCATTTCGCCCTGAGGGCCAAACTCGCCCGCTTCGGGGCCGCTCGGCCGCACCACCGCCGTCACGATGGGCGCAGACAACTGGTCATCCGGGCGCACATCGCCCAGGGCACGGTGCAAGGTGCCATAGAGGAAGTCATGCACCATGCGCCCGTCACGGAAGCGTACTTCGTGCTTGGTCGGGTGCACGTTGACGTCCACTACCGAAGGGTCGACCTCGAAAAACAGCACAAAGGTCGGATGCCGACCGTTGAACAACACATCGCGATAAGCCTGGCGCACCGCGTGGGCCACCAGTTTGTCGCGTACCGCCCGGCCATTCACAAAGAAATACTGCAAGTCCGCCTGGCTGCGGGAGAAGGTCGGCAAGCCCACCCAACCCCACAGGCGCAGGCCGTTGCGTTCGATTTCAATCGGCAGCGCCTGCTCCAGGAACCCCGCACCGCACACTGCCGCGACACGGCGAGCACGTGCGGCGTCGTCGTTGGCTTCGTGCAGGCTAAGGATGGTCTTGCCGTTGTGGCGCAGGTGAAACGCCACATCGAAACGCGCCAGGGCCAGGCGCTTGATGACTTCTTGCAGGTGATCGAATTCGGTTTTTTCGGCCTTGAGGAATTTGCGCCGCGCCGGGGTGTTGAAGAACAGGTCGCGCACTTCCACCGAGGTGCCCACCGGATGGGCAGCCGGCTGGACCCGAGGCGCCATGTCGCGGCCTTCGGTCTCCACCTGCCAGGCCTGCTCGGCATCACGGGTGCGCGACGTCAGGGTCAGGCGCGCCACGGAGCTGATGGAGGCCAATGCCTCACCGCGAAAGCCCAGGCTCATCACCCGCTCCAGGTCTTCCAGGTCGCGGATCTTGCTGGTGGCGTGACGGGCCAGGGCCAGCGGCAGGTCATCGGAGGAGATCCCACTGCCATCGTCGCGGACGCGCAGCAGCTTGACGCCGCCCTGCTCCACATCGACATCGATGCGTCGGGCGCCGGAGTCGATGCTGTTCTCCAGCAACTCCTTGATCACCGAGGCCGGCCGTTCAACGACCTCGCCCGCCGCAATCTGGTTGGCGAGGCGCGGGCTGAGCAATTCAATGCGCGACCCGCTGTTCAAGACTGATTCGCTCATTACTGCGCCGCCAATTCAGTGCCGGGGATGGTCAATACCTGGCCGATTTTCAACTCATCGCTCTTCAGGTTGTTGGCGCTGCGCAGGGACGCGGCCGAGACCTGGAAACGCACGGCCAGCATGGCCACGGTGTCGCCGGGCTGCACGCGATGGTCGCGCGGGCCCTGGGCGATTTTGCCGGAGTCGCGCAACCAGGCAATGTAGGTGCCCGGCGGCGGGTTCTGCTGGAAGAACTGGCGCACGCCAGCACTGATGGAGCGCGCCAAGGCCTGCTGGTGGCTGGCACTGGCCAGCTTCGAGGCTTCGTTGGCATTGGAGATAAACCCGGTTTCCACCAGGATCGATGGGATGTCCGGCGATTTCAACACCATGAACCCGGCCTGTTCCACGCGCTGCTTATGCAACGAGGTCACCCGGCCGATGTTGCTCAACACCTTCTGGCCGACGTTCAAGCTGGAGGTCAGCGAGGCCGTCATCGACAGGTCAAGCAGTACCCCGGCGAGCATCTTGTCCTTGTCATCGAGGGACACGTTACCGGCCCCGCCGATCAAGTCGGAACGGTTTTCACTGTCGGCCAGCCAGCGCGCGGTCTCGGACGTGGCGCCGCGATCCGACAGGGCAAACACCGAGGCACCGAAGGCCGCCGTCGAAGGCGCGGCGTCCGCATGGATCGAGACGAACAGGTCGGCGCCCTTCTTACGGGCGATTTCGGTACGGCCGCGCAACGGAATGAAGTAGTCGCCGGTACGGGTCAGTTCGGCGCGGTAGCCTTTCATGCCGTTGACCTGGCGCTGCAGCTCACGGGCGATGGCCAGCACCACGTCTTTCTCATGCTGGCCGCGCGAGCCGGACGCGCCCGGGTCTTCACCGCCGTGGCCGGCATCGATCACCACGATAATGTCGCGCTTGCCGGCCGGCGCTGGCGGCGGCGGTGGCAGCTTGACCTGGGGTTGGGACGGGTTGACCGGTACGGCCGGCACTGTCGCCACGGCCGGGGTTGGCGCCGGCGGCGGCGCGGCATCGGCGGCGTTGTCGAACAGATCGACCACCAGCCGGTTGCCGTATTGGGCGTTTGGCGCCAGGGAGAAGCTTTTCGGGGTCACGACCTTTTTCAGGTCGATCACCACCCGCAGGTCGGTCGGCGTGCGCTGCGCCGAGCGCATGGCGGTAATCGGCGTGTTGGCGGTGGACACGTTCAACGGCGCGGCCAGGGTCGCACCATTGATGTCGATCACCAGGCGATCGGGCGCCGTGAGGGTAAAGACACTGTGCTGGACCGGGCCAGACAGGTCGAACACCAGTCGCGTGTTATCCGGCGCTCGCCACAGGCGAACACTCTTCACCTGTGAAGCAGCCAGAGCATTGACAGTCATTGCCGCAAGCAACACCCCTACGACAGCAACCAACGCGCGAAAGCGCATACCTAACCCCACCAATTATTTGAATTCCAAAGCCAGAGCGGCGCACCACGACTCACCGCGCGCACCCTGGGGCAACAACTTCAGCTGACGTCCGTGATCATGCGGCGTAATGGTAATGGTCAGGTCCGGCTTTGGCAAAAAGCCTGTGCCTTTATCTGGCCACTCGATCAGGCACAGCGCGTCTTCATCGAAGTAATCACGGATGCCCATGAATTCGAGTTCTTCGGGATCGACCAGGCGGTAGAGATCGAAATGGAACGCCCGCACTGCGCCGATCTCGTAGGGTTCAACCAGGGTGAACGTGGGACTCTTGACCGCCCCCGTGTGGCCCAGACCGCGAATGATCCCCCGGGACAGCGTGGTCTTGCCCGCCCCCAGGTCGCCTTCAAGAAAGATCAGGCCTGACCCGGCCGTGACCTGGGCAATACGCTGACCTAACGCCACCATGGCGTCTTCATCGGCCAGGAAAAGAATTACTTCAGACACGGCGACTGTTCCTCCAGCAATTGACGAATGGCGGGTATCAGGTCGCTGGCGGCCAGCCCGCGACCAAAGCTGCCCTGGCGATCTCCCGCCGTGGCGTGCAACCAGACGGCCAGGCAGCTGGCTTCATACGCCGGCATGCCCTGGGCCAGCAGCGCACCTACCAGGCCGGCCAAAACATCACCGAGGCCCGCCGTCGCCATCGCCGGATGGCCTTGATCGCAGCGTGAAACGCGCCCGTCCAGGCTGGCAATCAAACTGCCAGCACCCTTGAGGATAGCCACTGTCTTGAATTTCTGGCTCAACGCGCGCGCCACCTTAAGACGGTCGGCCTGAACCTCGGCTGTCGAAATTCCCAACAAGCGCGCCGCCTCCCCCGGATGCGGAGTGATCACGCAATCGGCCGGCAGGCTCACGCTGCCAGTCGCCAGTTGATTGAGCGCATCGGCATCCCAGACCTGCGGCTGCCGTGCATTGGCTGCAACAGACAACAGGCTTTTACCCCAGGCGGCTTCGCCCAGGCCGGGGCCAATGACGATTACCGAGATTTTTTCCAGCAAGCCCATCAACTGGTTGGCCGAACTCACGCCGACGCTCATGACTTCCGGCAAACGCGCCAGCGCGGCCGGCACGTGCTCAAGGCGAGTGGCCAGGGACACCATGCCCGCGCCACTGCGCAGGGCGCTTTCGGCACTCAACAGCGCGGCACCGCCAAAGCCCCGGTCGCCGCCAATCATCAGCAGGTGACCGAACTGGCCTTTATGGGCGTCAGGGGAACGCGCAGCCAGTTGCGGCAAATGGCCGTGCAACAAAGGCTGAACGTCGGTTATTTCGTGTTTTGTCTGCGGCATGCGTCTTCAAGCTCCGATGTCTGGCAGAATTATACGCATCTAACCTGTGGTTTCCCGTGTCTCATGCCCGCTATTACCTCCGATCTGCCCGCCCTCGCCCAATCGATCAAAGACTGGGGCCGCGAGCTGGGCTTTCAACAAGTCGGCATCAGCGGCCTGGACCTGGCCGAGCATGAACACCATCTGCAACGCTGGCTCGACGCGGGCTACCACGGCGAGATGGACTACATGGGCGCCCATGGCAGCAAACGCTCGCACCCGGACGAACTGGTGCCGGGTACCCTGCGCGTGGTGTCGCTGCGCATGGATTACCTGCCCGGCGACACGCAGATGGCGCAACTGCTGGCAAAACCGGAAAAAGCCTACATCTCCCGTTATGCCCTGGGCCGTGACTACCACAAGCTGATCCGCAAGCGCGTGCAGCAGTTGGCCGACCGTATCCAGGCGCAGATCGGCCCTTTCGGCTTTCGCGCCTTTGTCGACAGTGCGCCCGTGCTGGAAAAGGCCATTGCCGAACAAGCCGGCCTTGGCTGGATCGGTAAAAACACCCTGGTGCTCAATCGCAAGGCTGGCAGTTATTTCTTCCTCAGCGAACTGTTTGTCGATTTGCCGCTGCCCGTGGATCCACCCCACGCCACCGAGCACTGCGGCCGCTGCACCGCCTGCCTGGACATCTGCCCCACCAACGCGTTTGTCGGCCCCTATGTGCTGGACGCCCGGCGCTGCATTTCCTACCTGACCATCGAACTCAAGAGCGCGATCCCGGAAGACCTGCGCCCGCTGATCGGCAATCGGGTATTCGGCTGCGATGACTGTCAGATCGTTTGTCCGTGGAATCGTTTCGCGCGACCCACTGCCGAAAGCGATTTCAAGCCACGGCACAACCTGGACAACGCCGAGCTGGCGGAACTGTTCATGTGGGATGAGGATAAATTCCTCAGCAGTACCGAAGGCTCACCATTGCGCCGTGCCGGTTACGAGCGCTGGCTGCGCAACCTGGCGGTGGGCCTGGGCAATGCGCCGTCGAGCATTCCGGTGCTGGAAGCCTTGAAGGCGCGTCGGGATTACCCGTCGGAGCTGGTACGCGAACATGTGGAATGGGCGCTGAACCAGCACGCATCGCGCTAGTGCACGTCGTCGTTGTAGACGAACTTGGGCATTTCCCAGTGAAAACGGATCGCCAGCAGGCGCAATAGAAAGCCGCTGAACAGGGTCAGTAGAATCGCCTGCTCGCTGGGCAGTTCCAGGTAGAGGCACAGCAGGTAGAACCAGGCGGCGAGGAATGACACGCTGGCGTACAGTTCACGACGGAAGATCAGCGGAATGTCGTTGCAGAAGATATCCCGCAGAATGCCGCCGAAGACGCCGGTGATCACCCCGCTGACCGAGGCCACCAGCATGCCGTGGCCCATTTCCAGGGCGGTCATGCAGCCGATCAAGGTGAACGCGACCAGGCCCACGGCATCCAGCGCGAGGAACAGCGAGCGCAGGCGACGCATCAAGGGTGCGATAAAGATCGTCACCAGCGCCGCGATGGAGGTCAGCACCAGGTATTCCGGGTGCTTGACCCACGTCAGAGGGTAGTGACCGAGCAATACGTCGCGTACCGAGCCGCCGCCCAATGCCGTCACGCAGGCGATCAGCACCACACCAAACCAGTCCATGCCGCGCCGGCCGGCGGACAACGCGCCGGTCATGGCTTCGGCGGTGATGGCGATGAGGTAGAGCATCAGCAGCATGAAGGCGATCCTTGTAGTGAGCGGGCTTGCCCCGCGCTGGGCTGCGCAGCAGCCCCAAATACTTGGCGATGATATCTATAGGGAAAAATGCGGCAACAGCAGTGGGGCCGCTAGGCAGCCCAGCGCGGGGCAAGCCCGCTCACTACAGAAAGCCCGGACACGATAAGAAACCGTTTCAAGCCTTGATGAAATGCTTGCGGTAATGCTGCAGCTCGGCGATCGACTCGCGAATGTCATCCAGCGCCAGGTGGGTGCTGCCTTTATGGAAGCTGTCCTTGACCTCCGGCGCCCAGCGCGCGGCCAGTTCCTTGAGCGTGGACACATCCAGGTTGCGGTAGTGGAAGTAGCTTTCCAGCGCCTTCATGTGGGTATAAAGGAAGCGGCGGTCCTGGCAGATGCTGTTGCCGCAGATCGGCGACTTGCCCTTGGGCACCCATTTCTCCAGGAAGGCAATGGTTTCGGCTTCGGCTTCGGCCATGCTGATGCGGCTGTCACGCACACGCTGGGTCAGGCCGGAGTTGCCGTGGGTGCGGGTGTTCCACTCGTCCATGGTGGCGAGCACGGCGTCGCTGTGGTGGATCGCGATCACCGGACCTTCGGCCAAGGTGTTGAGGTTGCTGTCGGTGACAATGGTCGCCATCTCGATGATGACGTCGGTGTCAGGGTTCAGACCGGTCATTTCCAGATCGATCCAAATCAGGTTCTGTGGGTTTTGCATGGCTTGATTCTCTTGGCACCTTGGCGTAGCTGCGCAGTTTAGCAGGCGGGGCCGTGCTAGACTCGCGACCGTTTTACCCAACCTTTGCATTATCGACACGGAACACCAATGGCCAAACGCCAGCTCAATCGTCGCCAAAACTGGCGCATCGAAAAGATTCAAGGTGAACGCGCCGCCCGCGCCGCCAAACGTGAATCCTCCGCCGTGGAAGCGCTCGAGGGCGGCGACCTGGGCCCCGAACAGACGGGCCTGGTAATCGCGCACTTCGGTGTGCAGGTCGAAGTCGAGGCGCTGGAAGGCGAACTCGCGGGCCAGGTGTTCCGCTGCCACTTGCGTGCCAACCTGCCTGCGCTGGTCACCGGCGACAAGGTGGTCTGGCGCGCCGGCAACCAGGGCATCGGCGTGATCGTCGCCCAACTGCCGCGCACCACCGAGCTGCGCCGCCCCGACAGCCGTGGCCAGCTCAAGCCGGTAGCGGCCAACGTCGACATGATCGTGATCGTGTTTGCACCGCTGCCCGAGCCCCATGCCAACCTGATCGACCGCTACCTGGTGGCGGCCGAGCATGCCGGCATTCGCCCGTTGTTGCTGCTGAACAAATTCGACCTGATCGACGAGCAGAATGCCCCCGCGCTCAACGCGCTGCTGGCGGTCTACCGCACCCTGGGCTACCCGGTGCTGGAAGTCTCGGCCCATCACGGCAATGGCATGGAACAGCTGCAACAGCAGTTGGACGGACGTATCAGCGTCTTTGTCGGCCAGTCGGGCGTGGGCAAATCCTCGCTGGTCAATAGCCTGCTGCCGGAAGTCGATACCCGCGTGGGCCCGCTGTCGGAGCTGTCCGGCCAGGGCACCCACACCACCACCACGGCGCGGCTGTTCCACTTCCCGGGCGGCGGTGAGTTGATCGACTCCCCGGGCATCCGTGAATTCGGCCTCGGCCATGTCAGCCGCAGCGATGTGGAAGCGGGCTTTATCGAATTCAACGACCTGATCGGCACCTGCCGCTTCCGCGATTGCAAACACGATCGCGAGCCGGGCTGCGCCCTGCTCAAGGCCCTGGAAGACGGCCGCGTGCAGCAGCAGCGAATGAACAGCTATCGGTCGATTATTGCGAGCTTGCCGGAAAGCAGTTACTAAACTGGCGAAACAACAAGGCCGCGATCATCGCGGCCTTGTTGTATATGGCTTAGGAACCCGTCCCCGGCACCGTAGGATCTTTCACCCCGCCATCATCAAACAGGTTCAGCTTCTGCCGCAGCTCATGGGCCGGCAATGGCTCCTGGCCGTGCGGAATGGTGTTCGGGTCGGCCGGGGCCTCACCTGGCGCGCCCGCCCCTGAGGTTGGGACCGATGGTGGTACATGCTGGTCACCTTCAATCGCACGCTGGGCCTTTTTGGTCAGCACCACGATATCGATGCGGCGGTTGATCGGGTTGAACGGATCCTTCGCATCAAACAGTTGCGAGGACGCAAACCCCACCACCCGCGCCACTTGCGGGTCCGGATAGCTGCCAGCCACCAGCGCACGACGCGCGGCGTTGGCACGGTTGGCGGAAAGCTCCCAGTTGCCGAAGTCACCCTGGCCCGCGTAAGGCTTGGCATCGGTGTGGCCGCTGATGCTGATCTTGTTCGGCACCGCCTTGATGGTGTCGGCCATGGCCAGCAGGATGTCTTCAAAGTACGGTTTCAAACGCGCGCTGCCAGAGTCGAACATCGGCCGGTTGGCGGCGTCGGTGATCTGGATACGCAAGCCATCCGGGGTGATCTCGAACGAAATCTGATCCTTGAACTTCAGCAGTTGCGGGTTTTCCTCGACCTTGTTCTGCAACTCTTGCAGCAACAGCTCAAGACGTTCCTGCTCGACCTGCTCGGCCATGGCTTCGACGGTATCGCGCTCGATCGGGATTTTTTCCTGCGGTGCCTCGGTCTTGACTTCCGGGTTGATGGTGCGCTCAGGCGCCAACTGCGGCGAACCGCCCAGGTCGATCACGAAGGGCGTGCCGCTTTCCGAGAAGCCAATCGGGTCTTTGAAGTAGCCGGCAATGGCGATCTTCTGTTCGGGCGTGGCGGTGGACATCAGCCACAGCACCAGGAAGAACGCCATCATCGCCGTGGCAAAGTCGGCGAAAGCGATTTTCCAGGCGCCGCCGTGGTGCCCCGCAGCGAAGCGCTTGACGCGCTTGATGATTATCGGCTGGTTGTTTTCCATGGCTTAGCGACCGCGAACCGCTTGTTCCAGCTCGGCGAAGCTTGGGCGATGCTTCGGGTACAGCACCTTGCGACCGAACTCCACCGCCAACGAAGGCGGCATGCCGGAAGCGGACGCCACCAGGCTGGCCTTGATCGATTCGTACAGGTTGATTTCTTCCTTGGCGTCGTGGGCCAGGGAGGTCGCCAGCGGGCCGAAGAAGCCGTAGGCCGCGAGAATACCGAAGAAGGTCCCCACCAACGCCGCACCTACGTGCATGCCGATAGCCGCCTGGTCACCTTCCCCCAGGGAAGCCATGGTTACCACGATACCCAGTACCGCCGCGACGATACCGAAGCCGGGCATGCCGTCGGCTACACCGGTCACGGCATGGGAAGGATGCTCCAATTCTTCCTTGAGGCTGAACAATTCCATGTCGAACAGGCCTTCAAGCTCATGGGGAGCCATGTTGCCGGAGGACATGATGCGCAGGTAGTCGCAGATATAGGCGGTCATGCGCTCATCTTTGAGCACGGCCGGGTACTTGGCGAAAATCGGGCTGGCCGCGGCGTCTTCGATGTCGGCCTCGATGGCCATCATGCCTTCGCGGCGGCTCTTGTTGAGGATCTCGTAAACCAGGCCCAACACTTCCAGGTAGAACGTGTGGGTGAAACGCGAACCGAACATGCTCAGCGACTTCTTGATCACGTGCATGGTCATGTAGCCGGGGTTCGCCTGCAGGAAGGCACCCAGTGCCGCACCACCGATAATCATCACCTCGAAAGGCTGGATCAGTGCCGCAATTTTACCGTGGGACAGGACGTAGCCGCCGAGCACGCTCGCGAAGACGACGATAATGCCGATAATTTTAGCCATAGGAGATGAGTACTTGCGCCGTCGGGTTCATGGACATATTTGGGGGAACTGGAAAACTCTTGTTCTACTTATCGGCAAAACTGCGCCAGACTATAGCCCGTTAAGGCGAAAAGCCAGTTCGGCCCGCTCCGGGTGTGTTGACCGCAAGTGATGATCGCGCCCCAATCATGGCTAATGAAACGACAGTCCCAACTGCAAAACCTGCTTCTCTAGCCGCTTGGATCAAGCGCCTGGACGAAGTGCTGCTGCCTGTTCCACAGGCCAGCCATGACCGCGTGTGCAAAGCCATCCGCGATAGCCGCAGTTCGTTGCGGGATATTGCCGAGCTGATGCAAGACAGCCCGGCCCTCGTACTCAGTGTCATGCGCGAGGCCAACAGCCACACCCATGGCAGCCTGACGGCGCCGGCGGAAAACCTCGAAGTGGCGCTTAACCGCCTGGGCCTCAAACGCGCCGAGGAACTGCTGGCACGCCTGCCGTCGGTGCCGGCCCATGAAATTCCCGTAGCGCTGCGCCAGCTGTTGCTGGTCAGCCAGCACGCCTCGCAACAAGCCAATGGATTGTTCGGCAGTCGCCTGGCGCGGCTGTGGCAGGACATTCACTGGGGCAGCCTGCTGTTTCTTTCACCGCTGTGGCCGATGGCCGTTGCCTACCCCAAGCTCCTGGAAGAATGGGAACTGCGGGTCATCCACAAGGGCGAGTCGGCACGCAAGGTCGAACAGGCATTGTTCGGCGTGCGCCTGCTGGACCTGTGCCTCGGCCTGACCGAGACCTGGCACCTGCCGATCTGGGTATCCCAGGGTTATACCCTGTTGCGGACCGAGCAGCGCTTACTGGTCAAGGCCCTGCACATCGCCCGCGAAGACGACCCTCTTCGTCACCAGCAACTGCTCGACGCCGACCCAAACCTGCGCCGCTGGTTGAATCAGCCGGCCAATACCGTGCTGCTGGCCAACGGCCTGGCGATGTCGGCCCAGGAGTCCTGGACCTGCCCGCACACCCAGCGCTGGCAGTACCTCACCGCGTTGTACCTGCAACAGCCCCTGGGCGAGGTGCAGCAACAGGTGCACCAGCAAGCCGTCACCAGCGCTCGCAGCACCTTGATGCCCGACCTCTGGCACCCGGCGCTGTCGCTGATCTGGCCGTGGCATGTGCACAAGATTCATCGCGGCCTGCTGCCTGCACCACCGCCCACCGCCGAAGCCCTGGCCGTCTGGCGCAAGCGTTGTACCGAACTGCTGGTAGAGCCGAGCCGCTTTGCCAACGCCATGCATTTGACCACGTGCGCCAAGGAAGCCCTGGTGGCCAGCGGCATGCAGCGCGTCCTGCTGTTCATGGCCGATCGTGCCCTGAGCACCTTGCGCGTGCATCAGGCCGACGGCCTGCCGAAGGACGCCGCCAACCTGAGCCTGGACGTGGTCAACAGTACGCTGCTGCAGCGCCTGCTGGAAAAGTCCGCCCAGGTGCGCCTCACACCGGAAAACCACGCCCAGTTCTCGGCACTGCTGCCGCCGATCCTGCGCCGCCTGTTCACCGGCGAGCACCTGTTGTTGCGGTCCATGAGCTGCAACGGTCGCGTGGTGATGGTGATGGTCGCCGACCAGGGCGGCGGGCCGTTCTCGGAAACCACCGTGCAGGCCTTCGGTAAAACCGCCCAATGCATCGAGAAAGCCCTGCACAGCTTTACCAACCGCAGCGCTTGATGCTTGCGCTACAATCGCCGTCCTTTAATCGCCAACATTCGTGCCCAGGAGACCTCACATGCCTGACTTCTCTGGCTTGCCGCTGGTGATCGAATCCAGTGACCTGCTCGCTCAACTGGATGCCGAACACCTGATTCTGGTGGACCTCACCAGTGCCGCCCGCTACGCCGAAGGGCACATCCCCGGCGCGCACTTCGTTGACCCCAAGCGCACCCAACTGGGCCAGGCGCCGGCGCCCGGCCTGCTGCCCGGCAAGGCCGAGCTTGAGAAACTGTTCGGCGAACTGGGCCACACGCCCGACGCCACCTACGTGGTCTATGACGACGAAGGCGGTGGCTGGGCCGGGCGTTTCATCTGGATGCTCGATGTGATCGGCCACCAGAAATACCACTACCTGGATGGCGGCCTGCTGGCGTGGCTGGAGGGCAAGCACCCGCTCTCCACCGACGTGCCCGCCCCGGCCGGCGGCCCGGTCAGCCTTACGCTGCACGATGGCCCCACTGCCACCCGCGAATACCTGCAAAGCCGTCTCGGCGCTGCCGACCTGGGCATCTGGGATGCGCGTGGCCCGCTGGAATACTCCGGCGAGAAAGTCCTCGCGGCCAAAGGCGGCCACATCCCCGGCGCGGTGAATTTCGAGTGGACCGCCGGCATGGACAAGGCGCGCAACCTGCGCATTCGCCGCGACATGCCGCAGATCCTCGAAGACCTCGGGCTGACCAAAGACAAAGAAATCATCACCCACTGCCAGACTCATCATCGCTCTGGCTTCACCTACCTGGTGGCCAAGGCGCTCGGTTATCCGCGAGTCAAAGGTTATGCCGGTTCCTGGGGCGAATGGGGCAACCACCCCGACACCCCCGTCGAGATTTAAGGTTTAAGGACAGTCAATGAAAAAGCAGTTGTTTATCCTCAGCCAGTACCTGCTGCCGCACCACCTGCTGTCGCGGTTGGCCGGCTGCATCGCCGAGTGCCGCGTGCGCTGGTTCAAGAATGCCTTCACCACGTGGTTCGCCAAGCACTATCAAGTGGATATGTCCCAGGCCCTGGTAGAAGACGTGACCGCTTACGAGCACTTCAACGCCTTCTTCACCCGCGCCCTGAAAGACGGCGCCCGCCCACTCGACCAGACCCCTGGCGCAGTGCTGAGCCCAGCCGATGGCGCGGTCAGCCAGCTTGGCCCCATCGAACACGGTCGCGTGTTCCAGGCCAAAGGCCACAGCTTCAGCGTACTGGAACTGCTGGGCGGCGATGCAGCGGTCGCCGCGCCGTTCATGGGCGGCGATTTCGCCACCATCTACCTGTCGCCGAAGGACTACCACCGGGTGCATATGCCTCTGGCCGGTACCCTGCGTGAAATGGTCTACGTACCTGGGCGGATTTTCTCGGTGAACCAGACCACCGCCGAAAACGTGCCGGAGTTGTTTGCGCGTAACGAGCGCGTTGTCTGCCTGTTCGACACCGAACGTGGCCCGATGGCCGTGGTATTGGTGGGAGCGATGATTGTCGCGTCGATTGAAACCGTATGGGCCGGCCTGGTGACTCCGCCGAAGCGCGAGCTGAAAACCTTCCGCTATGACGAAGCTGCCCGCGCGCCGATTCACCTGGAGAAGGGTGCGGAATTGGGTCGCTTCAAGTTGGGCTCCACTGCGATCGTGCTGTTCGGGCCGGATCAGGTGAAGTGGGCAGAGGAACTGGTGGCAGGTTCGCCGGTGCAGATGGGCCAAGGCATAGCGTTACCTAAAGCCTGACGCCGAACCCAATGTGGGAGAGGGCTTGCCCCCCTCCCACGTTTAGTCAGTTACAACTGACCGTCGCGGTCGCGAAAACCCAGCAGATACAGCACGCCATCCAACCCCAGGGTAGAAATCGCCTGCTTGGCCGATTGCTTGACCAATGGCTTGGCACGGAATGCCACACCCAAACCGGCAATGGCCAGCATCGGCAGGTCGTTGGCGCCGTCACCGACCGCAATGGTCTGCTCCAGACGCAAACCTTCCTTGTGGGCCAATTCCTTCAGCAGGTCCGCCTTGCGCTGCGCATCGACAATCGGCTCGACCGCGACGCCGGTCACCTTGCCATCCACCACTTCCAATTCGTTGGCGAACACATAGTCGATGCCCAGCTTGGCCTGCAATTGCTTGGCGAAGTAGGTGAAGCCACCCGACAGGATTGCTGTCTTGTAGCCCAGGCGCTTGAGTTCGGCAAACAGGGTTTCGGCGCCTTCGGTCAGGCGCAGCGACGCGCCGATGGAGTCCAGCACGCTCACGTCCAGGCCCTTGAGCAAGGCCAGGCGCTCCTTGAAGCTGGCGCGGAAATCCAATTCCCCGGCCATGGCGCGCTCGGTGATTTCGGACACCTGCTCACCCACGCCGGCCGCCTTGGCCAACTCGTCGATGACTTCGGCTTCGATCAGCGTGGAGTCCATGTCGAACACCGCCAGGCGGCGGTTGCGGCGGAACAGAGAATCCTCCTGGAAGGCGATATCGACATTCAGCTCCTGGGCCACGCTGAGGAATTCGGCGCGCAGGGCTTGCGGGTCGGCCGGCTCACCGCGCACGGAGAACTCGATGCAGCCCTTGCCCTTGTCGGCCGGGGTGTCCAATGGCATGCGCCCCGACAGACGGTCGATATGGTCGATGTTCAAACCATACTGCGCGGTGATGGAGCTGACGCGCTGCAGCTGTTCGGCGGTGACCTTGCGGGTCAGCAGCGTCACGATATGGCGCTTCTTGCCCTGGCCGGCCACCCACTGCTGGTAATCCGCTTCGGACACCGGGGTGAAACGCACCTGCTGATCGAGCTTATACGCCGTAAACAGGATGTCCTTGAGCACCGATGAGGCCTGCTCGGTGCTGGGGATTTCCACCAGGATGCCGAACGACAGCGTGTCGTGGATCACCGCCTGGCCGATGTCGAGAATGTTCACACCACCCTGGGCCAGAACGCCGGTAATGGCTGCGGTAAGACCTGGGCGGTCTTCACCAGTGATGTTAATCAGGACAATTTCGCGCAAGGCGCACCCCCAGGCTGGAAAAAAACCGCATTCTACCCACTTTCAGTGACCATCGGGCACAGCCAGCGCTTTGCCGGTCTTGGGCCTGTCGCTATACTGCGCGTCAACTTCACGGACCAAGAGCCGAGCTCAAGTGAACCGGCCCACGCCAGTAAAAACCGACAACTTCTTCCTGCTGATCTTCCGGGCACTGCGCCACCGCCGTGTACCGATCGCATTACGCATCGCCAGCCATAACGTGATCCTGGTCGCATTGGCCCTGGTGATCTACGCCTGCGTGATGGGTTTGCAATTCAAGCAGGCCATGCACGAGCAGGCCGACGCCCTGGGCGAGAGCCTGACCACGCAGACCGCCACTTCGGCGACTGAGCTGCTGGTGTCCAACGACATCCTCAGCCTCAACGTGCTGCTCAACAACCTGACCAAGAACCCGCTGGTGGCCCATGCCGCCATCTACAGCGTGGACAACCGCATCATGGCCGAAGCCGGGCAGCGCCCGAAAAACGGCCTGTTGGGCGAAGCCGAAGGCCTGTACCAGAGCAATATCACGTTTCAGGATGTGAAGGCCGGCCAACTGCGTATCAGCCTCGACATGCAGCAGTTCCAGCAGCCGATGACCATCAGCCTGCAAAGCATGGGCATCCTCAGCGCCATCCTGCTGGCATTGGCCCTGGCCCTGAGCCTGCGCCTGGGGCGGCATATCTCCACGCCGCTCATGCAACTGCGCATCTGGCTGCGGGACATCGACGAGCACACCCCGGCAACCGACCGCCAGGATGAAATCGGCGACCTTGCCCGCCAGCTGCACGCCAGCTTCGCCCCGGAACCGGTGGTGCCCGAGGTCGAGCCAGAGCCTGAATACGACGACACCGATTACGACGAAGAGCCGGAGTTCGAAGTGCGCAACCTGCGTGACCCGGGCTTCGACGAGCGTCCGCCGGTGGCGGGCCTCAAGCCGGCACCGCGCCATGCCTTCAAGGCCGAAGAAGACGAGCTGGACGATGAAGACCCCTTCGCCGACCTGCGCGATACGTCAGCCGACAGCCCCGCAATCGCCCCCAAGGCAGCGCCGGTACGCAGCAGCGAGCCGCAGTACAGCGCTGTGCTCGCCGTGCAACTGGGTGCCCAGGACCAATTGCGTCGCCTGCCCCGCGCACGCCTGACCGAACTGCTGGAGCGCTACCGCGACTGCCTCGACCAGGCCGCCTCGCTGTACCAGAGCGAACTGCACACCCTGAACGACGGCAGCACGCTGATGCTGTTCCACAGCGAAGACAGCGGCGAAGACTACCTGACCAATGCGATTTGCTGTGGTGAGTTGCTGCGCGCCCTGGGCCATGAATTGCAGATCGAAGTCGCCGACAGCGGCATCACCCTGCAACTGCAACTGGGCCTCACCGTGGGCGACGACCTGTTCGGCATGAGCCAGATCGACCTGCTGCTGACTGAAAACGCCCAGGACGCACTGGCCTTGTCCCAGCACAGCCGCAACCTGCTGCTGGTGGAGCGCAAGATCAGTGAAGACACGCTGATCCGCCAACGCGCGCGTATCCGCCCGATTGCCAGCCCCGAGGGGGCAAGCTGCGTGGAACGGTTGATGGAACCGTATCCATCGATGCTGGAGCGGCAGTTGGCACGGATGCATGAGACCCGCTCCAAGCCCTGAAGCACACCGCCGGACTAATGTCTCCTGTAGGAGCGAGCTTGCTCGCTCCTACAGGAGACATTAGGGCTTGCCCTCTCCCATATTTGGATCTCCACAAACCTCAAGTAAATCGCACACAAACAAAAGGCCCGCTGAATCAGCGGGCCTTTTGTTTATGTGGCATTCAGATCAGAATCTGAACACTTCCATATCCGTACGGATCGGCGTAGCCATCGGCATCTTCGGCTTTTGCGGCTCTGCCGGCTTGGCCTGTACCGGGGCCGACTTACGGGGCGCCTCGGCGATGGGGGGCTGGTTGGCCAGGGGCTTGAGGGCCACCGACAACTGCTGCGCCAATTGCTGCAGCAGCACGCCCTGGGCCTGAACCTGAGACGCAGTGGTGCCGGCATGTTCTTCCTGCAGGTGCACGATGCGGTTATCACGCACCTGGCCGCGACGGTCGATCAAGCGCCATTGCGCATCGAGGATCGCCGGTTGTGATTTACCGGAGTCGAGCCGGGTAATGGTCAGCAACACCTGCACATCCGGGCTGAAGCCGGTTGGCGCGGGCGCCAGGACCACACGCTGGCTGTCCAACTGACCGGCCACCTGACGCAACATCAACTGGTTGATGTCAGACGATAAACTGCCTGCCCAACGACCATCGGTGGAACCTTGCAGGCTTCCATCGTTCTGACGTTGCAGCAGGGTTTCGCGTTGCAGGTAGTCGGCGACGACCACCGGCCCGAGCAAAACGGCCATGCCAGCGGTCTGGGCTGGCTGAGCTGGACTTCCGCTGTCCAGCTGGTACAGCGACACAGGCTGGTGTGTGCTGCAACCCGCCAACCCCAAAAGGCCAGCGAGCATCAAAAATAGAGGAACGCGTGGAGCAGTCATCATCCCATCCAGGTGGCTGCCACAAGGCGAACCACAATGTAATACTAAAAATAACCTAAACACGCTCGGCCACGCCGGCGCTGGAAAGGCCATATCATCCGTGAATATGCGCCATGACTCCAGCGCCAAAGCGTCGATCTACGCTTTAAATCGTAGATCGAGGGCTCTAATACGCCTTAAACCGGCGTCTCCAACAGCAAAGCATCCACACGCTGGAAGCCGCGGGGCAGTTTATTACCGCGACGACCACGCTCGCCCTTGTAGTGTTCGAGGTCGTCGGGGCGCAATGACAACGTGCGCTTGCCGGCCTGGAGCACCAGGGTGGAACCTTCCGGGATCACCGCGATGTCGGTCACGTACTCTTCGCGACTGGCCACCCGCTCGCCGGGAATACCAATAATCTTGTTGCCCTTGCCTTTGCCCAACTGCGGCAGATCGCTGATCTTGAACACCAGCAAGCGCCCTTCGGTGGTCACCGACGCCAGCCAGTTGCCTTCGCGGTCTTCCACCGGACGCGGCAGGATGACCTTGGCGTTGTTCGGCAGGCTCAACAATGCCTTGCCCGCCTTGTTCTTGGCCTGCAGGTCTTCACCCTTGACCACGAACCCGTAGCCCGCGTCGGAAGCGATCACATACAGAGAATCGTCATCCGGCAGCAGCACACATTCAAAATTCGCCCCAGGTGGCGGCGTCAGGCGACCGGTCAACGGCTCGCCCTGCCCCCGCGCCGATGGCAAGGTATGGGCCGGCACCGAATAACTGCGCCCGGTGGAGTCAATAAACACCGCAAACTGGTTGGAACGCCCAGCCGCAGCGGTCTTGAAGCCATCACCGGCCTTGTACGACAGACCAGTGGCGTCAATATCATGCCCTTTGGCTGAACGAACCCAACCCTTTTCCGACAGAACGACGGTAATTTTCTCGTTCGGCAGCAGTTCGGTCTCTGTCAGCGCCTTGGCTTCGGCACGCTGCACGATTGGCGAACGGCGGTCGTCGCCATAGGTTTCGGCGTCCTTGATCAACTCGCTGCGCACCAGCTTCTTCAGCTTGGCTTCGCTGCCCAGCAGGGCTTGCAGCTTGGCTTGCTCCTTGAGCAGCGCGTCCTGTTCGTCGCGCAGCTTCATCTCTTCCAGGCGTGCCAACTGACGCAAGCGGGTGTCGAGGATGTAGTCGGCCTGGATCTCGCTCAGCTCGAAACGCGCGATCAGCTCGGCTTTCGGGTGCTCGGCGGTACGGATGATGTGGATCACTTCATCCAGGTTGAGGTAGGCAATCAGCAAGCCGTCCAACAGGTGCAGGCGGCGTTCGACCTTGTCGAGGCGGAACTGCAGGCGGCGGCGTACGGTTTGTATCCGGAACTCCAGCCACTCGACCAGCAGGTTGCGCAGGTTCTTCAACTGCGGCTTGCCGTCCAGGCCGATGATGTTGACGTTGACCCGGTAGCTGGACTCCAGGTCCGTGCTGGCAAACAGATGCTGCATCAGCACTTCGTGGTCGACCCGGCTGTTGGTCGGGATGATCACGATGCGGCAGGGGTTTTCGTGGTCGGACTCGTCACGCAGGTCAGCGACCTGGGGCAGTTTCGACGGTTTGGCCTGCATCAGCGCAGCAATCTGCTCCAGCACCTTGGCCCCGGATACCTGGTGCGGCAGGGCGGTGACGATAATGTCGCCGTCTTCGATGTGATACACGGCACGCATGCGCACCGAGCCCTTGCCGGTTTCGTACATCTTCAGCAGGTCGGCGCGCGGCGTGATGATTTCCGCTTCGGTCGGGTAATCCGGGCCCTGGATATGCTCGCACAGCTGCTCGACCGTGGCCTTTGGCTCATCCAGCAAGCGCACGCAGGCGGTGGCGACTTCGCGCAGGTTGTGCGGCGGTACGTCGGTGGCCATGCCGACCGCGATACCGGTGGTGCCATTGAGCAGGATATTCGGCAAACGTGCGGGCAACACCAGGGGCTCGTCGAGAGTACCGTCAAAGTTCGGCCCCCAGTTCGCGGTACCCTGGCCCAGTTCGCTGAGCAACACCTCCGAATAGCGCGACAGGCGCGCCTCGGTGTAACGCATGGCCGCGAAGGACTTGGGATCATCCGGCGCACCCCAGTTACCCTGGCCGTCGACGAGGGTGTAGCGGTAGCTGAACGGCTGGGCCATCAGCACCATGGCTTCGTAGCACGCCGAATCGCCATGGGGGTGGAACTTACCGAGCACGTCACCGACGGTACGCGCCGACTTCTTGTGCTTGGAGTCGGCGTCCAGGCCCAACTCACTCATGGCGTAGATGATGCGCCGCTGTACGGGCTTGAGGCCGTCGCCGATATGCGGCAAGGCACGGTCCATGATCACGTACATGGAGTAGTTGAGGTAGGCATTTTCGGTGAAGTCAGCCAGCGACCGGCGTTCTACGCCATCTAAGCTGTCTGCGAGGATGTCACTCATGCGGGCCTCATCATTGTTTGGTAAGGCGCAGCGGAAATGCCGCCGCGCCGGATCGATTCAAAAAAGTAGCCGCTCATGGCTGGGCGCTCCAGCCGCCGGCGGGGGCGGCAAAACGATAGACCATGGGGCGTTTTTCCCCATCGGCGCGGGGGCCGAAATTATTGTCGATGCCCAGCCAGGCACCGTCTGCGTCCACCACCAGGGCTTCGGCCAGGCCATAGGGCTGGGCGTAACGCCGCTCGGGCGTCAGGGTTTCGTCGGCGAACGACCAGCATAGCTCGACCTTGGCCGTGACCGTATCGCGCCGGCAGATCTGGAACGCATTGCGCTCCAGGGTAAACAGCTTGCCGTTGAACAGTGACAGATCGGCGAAATCCTTGGACACCGCCTTGGCACCGACGAACTTGGCCGGCTGCATCTCCTGGCCGGCCTCGCTCAGCAACACGCAAGGGCCGTCGCAATCCCAAAGGCTTTGCGGGCGCTTGATGGAGATGAGGCCGCGCCGCTCACGCTCCGCAGCCAGCCAGAGCTGATTGCCCTCGGGGTTGATTGCCAGGCCTTCGAACAACGCATTGAAGTGCAGCAACATGCCACTGGCCCGGGCTTCACGCACCATGCCCGGGGCGATCTTCAACCATTCAGGCGCACCGTTCACCGGCACCTGCAGCACCGCCGCATGGGCTTCGCTGACAATGTAGCGATTGCCGGCGGCATCGCAGGTGATGCCTTCGAAATCCAGGTCGCCACCGCGAATGAACGACGCAGCCTTAGTGCGCGAACGCAGCCCCCAGGGCAACCCGGATTCCGGCACCGGCGGCACATCGATGCTTACCGCTTCGGCTTGCCAGGTCGGCGCACGGGTATCGAGACGGTAGATCTGGTCGTCATCACGATCGGAAACCGTCCACAGCGCCTTGCCACACAGCGCCAGGCCCGACAGGTTCCCGCCGCGCATGCCGTCCACCGGGTATTCGGACACCAGCTTGAGCTCAGCCACGGGCGCGGCAACTACCGAAGTGGCCACCAGCCCGCTCAACATCAGGATCGCCAGGGCGAAACCTGTGCGCATCAGCCCAGGACCTCGGCGAGGTTGCCTTTGGATTCCAGCCAGGACTTGCGGTCCGGCGCGCGTTTCTTCGCCAGCAGCATGTCCATCATTTCCGAGGTGGCGGCGAAGTCTTCCAGGGTCAACTGCACCAGGCGCCGGGTGTTGGGGTCCATGGTGGTTTCACGCAGTTGCGGCGGGTTCATTTCACCCAGGCCCTTGAATCGGGTGACCTGCGGCTTGCCACGCTTCTTCTCGGCCACCAGGCGGTCGAGAATGCCATCGCGCTCGGCTTCGTCCAGGGCGTAGAAAATCTCCTTGCCCAGGTCGATCCGGTACAGCGGCGGCATGGCGACGTAGACGTGACCGGCATCCACCAACGGACGGAAGTGCTGCACGAACAACGCGCACAGCAGGGTCGCGATGTGCAGGCCGTCGGAGTCGGCGTCGGCGAGGATGCAGATCTTGCCGTAGCGCAGCTGGCTCATGTCGGCTGCGCCCGGGTCGACGCCGATGGCCACGGCGATGTTGTGCACTTCCTGGCTGGCAAGGACTTCGCTGCCATCGACTTCCCAGGTATTGAGGATCTTGCCGCGCAACGGCAGGATCGCCTGGAACTCCTTGTCCCGCGCTTGCTTGGCGGAACCACCGGCGGAGTCACCTTCGACCAGGAACAGCTCGGAGCGCATCGGGTCCTGCCCGGCGCAATCGGCCAGCTTGCCCGGCAATGCCGGGCCCTGGGTAATGCGCTTGCGCTCGACCTTCTTGCTGGCCTTGAGGCGACGGCCGGCGTTGTTGATCGCCAGTTCCGCCAGGGCCAGGCCCAGTTCCGGGTGCTCGTTGAGCCACAGGCTGAAAGCATCCTTGACCACACCGGAGACAAACGCCGCCGCTTCGCGGGACGACAGGCGCTCCTTGGTCTGGCCGGAGAACTGCGGTTCCTGCATTTTCATCGACAGCACGAACGCAATGCGCTCCCACACGTCTTCCGGCGCCAGCTTCACACCACGGGGCAGCAGGCTGCGGTATTCACAGAATTCGCGCATGGCATCCAGCAGGCCCTGGCGCAAACCGTTGACGTGGGTGCCGCCCTGGGCGGTGGGGATCAGGTTGACATAGCTTTCCTGCACGCTGTCGCCGCCTTCGGGCAGCCACAGCAGCGCCCAGTCGACGGCTTCCTTGTTGCCGGCCAGGCTGCCGCAGAACGGCTCGTTGGGCAGGCGTTCGAAATCACTGACGGAGTCTTCCAGGTAGGAACGCAGGCCGTCTTCGTAGTGCCACTCGACTTTCTCGCCAGTGCCTTTGTCTTCAAAGGTCACCAGCAGGCCCGGGCACAATACGGCCTTGGCCTTGAGCACGTGCTTGAGGCGGCTGATGGAGAATTTCGGCGAGTCGAAGTACTTAGGGTCCGGCGCGAAGTACACGCTGGTGCCGGTATTGCGCTTGCCGACGGTACCGATGACCTGCAGGTCGGTGGCTTTGTAGCCATCGGCGAAGGTCATCTCGTACTCGTTGCCGTCGCGCTTGACCTTGACCCGCACCAGCGTGGACAGGGCGTTGACCACGGAAATACCCACACCGTGCAAGCCACCGGAGAACTGGTAGTTCTTGTTGGAGAACTTACCGCCGGCGTGCAGCTTGGTGAGGATCAGCTCGACGCCCGACACGCCCTCTTCCGGGTGAATGTCCACCGGCATGCCGCGACCATCGTCGGACACTTCCAGGGAGTGGTCGGCGTGAAGAATGACGTGCACCGACTTGGCGTGCCCGGCCAAGGCTTCGTCGACACTGTTGTCGATGACTTCCTGGGCAAGGTGGTTCGGCCGACTGGTGTCGGTGTACATGCCGGGGCGTTTGCGCACCGGGTCGAGGCCCGAGAGGACTTCGATGGCGTCGGCGTTATAAGAGCTAGCGCTGGGAGTGGCCATGGGGTCTCGTCGTGAGTCGTTCGATTAAAAAGTGACCTGCGGCTTTACAGTGCTGCAAAGTCGAAGGATTGATACTGATCTGCGCCAATGCCGGCAAAACTCAACAGCGTCGGCAATTGCCGGGCGAACCCCTGGTAACCATGGTCGCCACCGGCCTGGATGCGCAAGGCACAGGCACGGTAATACCCTTGGGCGAGGCGATAATCCAGTGTTTCATCGCCGGTCTGCAACCACACCTGGTAACGCGCGGCGTCCTGGGGCGCCGGTACTTCCAGCTCGGCCAGCGCCGTGACATGGTCGTGGGTCAGTTCCCAGGTTTCATCGGTGTAGAGGTTCTTCTGGGTACCCAGGTAACCGTCGAACATCCGATGGGGGCTGACCGCCGGGTTGACCAGCAGTGCCTTGAGGCCATGGCGCTCGGCAAGATGGGTTGCATAGTAGCCGCCGAGCGAGCTGCCGACCAGCAGCGGCCGCCCCAGCTGGGCAATGGCTTCCTCCAATTGAGGAATTGCCTGACGTGGATGGTGATGCAGGGCCGGCACACGCAGTTGGTCGGCCAAGCCGAGGGCATCCATCACGGTCACCAGTTGGCAGGCCTTGTTGGACGCGGGCGCGCTGTTGAAACCGTGGATATACAGGATCGAAGCGGACATGCCGGGCTCTCCGTGCTTCAGCCAAAGAGGCGCAGTTTACAGGTAAATCTCAGTAGCCGTTGCTACCGTAATCCACCGTAAACGTGAAGCCGACCAGGCGTTCCACCCCGGTTTCCAGCCGTCCGTCGGCATGCAGGCGCAGCCAGCGATAACCCGGCGCTTGCTCGCTGACGCTGAAATCCTCGCTGCCCGGCGCGAACTGAATGCAGGTGGACGGCGAAGCCAGCAGGCGCACGCCGTTGCGCTCGCGGTCGATCTCCTGGTGCACATGGCCCCAGAGCACGGCCTTGACCTGGGGAAAACGGTCGAGCACGGCAAACAGGGCTTCGGGGTTGCGCAGGCCGATCGGTTCCATCCAGGCACAGCCGATGGGCACAGGGTGATGATGGAAGCACACCAGATGGTGCCGGCTCGGCGCCTCGCTGAGCGCTTGGGCCAACAGTTGCAGTTGCTGGTCCTGCAGGTAGCCGGGCACGGAACCGGGAACGGCGGAGTCCAGCAGGGTAACGCGCCAGTTGCCGACATCCACCACCGGTTCGAGCAAGTCGCTGTGTACCGCGGCGTGGGCCATGATCTGCGGCTCGTCGTGGTTGCCGGGAATCCAGCGCATGGGAGCGCCGATGGCCGCGGTCAGAGCGCGAAACTGCTGGTATGACTCCAGCGTGCCGTCCTGGGACAGATCCCCAGTGGCCAGCATCAGGTCGATGTGCGGCTGCTGCCGGCGCACCAACTCAACCACCCGCTGCAGGCTCTCGCGGGTGTTCATGCCCAGCAGCGTGCCGTCGGCTTCGGCAAACAGGTGGCTGTCGGACAATTGCACCAGCAACGCCGGCGCATCGGGGTTCACGGTGGATACGCTCGGCAAGGCGCTCTCCCAGGGCAATCACAGGAAAATGGAGGTAGGGCGATTATGCTGGGGCAGGATACAAAGAGGAAACCCAGGAAGCAGACGCAGTTCACATCTACCGCACGACTTCGAACTCGTGGCCCAGGGCCAGGCAATGGCTCAACCATTCACCAAGGAACACATTGAGCTGTGCTTTCTCATCGGGCTGGTGCATGAACACATTCGGGTAAGGATAGATGCTGCGAAAGCGCCGCGCATGTTCGGCGCTGATCACTTCGGCCATCCGCGCATCGTGGTACACCTGCACTTCCAGCTGCGGCACCGGCAGCCACGGCAGGCTGTGTTCCTGGCGCACCCGCAGGGTGGTGGTGTACGGGCAATTGACGATGACTTCCAGGGCCAGCACGCCCAGCATCTGGTCGCCATGGGTCACGCCGATGCGGCGCGCCTCCGGGGTGTGGCGCATGTCGGGCAACAGGCGCATCAGCCGCGCATAGTTGGCCTCGCAGGCGGCTTGCAGCCCGATCAGGTCGACTCGATAACGTTCCCGTGCCTTTACTGCCATAACCCCCTCACTTCCGCGCGATTAAGCGCAAGCCATTGCAGGGCGATAATGCTGGCTGCGTTGGAAATCCTGCCGTCGCGCACGGCTTGCAGGGCGTCTTCAAAAGCCCAGACCGTGACGCGGATGTCTTCTGCCTCTTCTTCCAGTCCATGGACACCACCGGCCCCCGAGCTGTCGCAGCGACCCAGGTACAAGTGGACAAATTCGGTACTGCCACCGGGCGACGGAAAATACTTGGTGATCGGCCACAGTGCGGAGAACGTCAGCCCAGCTTCCTCCTCGGCCTCGCGGTGTGCAACCTCCTCCGGCTGCTCATCCCTGTCGATCAGGCCGGCGACCATCTCGATCAACCATGGATTGTCGGTACGGCCCATGGCACCCACGCGAAACTGCTCGTTGAGCACCACTTCATCACGCTGCGGATCGTAGGGCAGAACACACACGGCGTCGTGACGGACGAAGACTTCGCGATTGATCACTCGGCTCATGCCGCCAGCGAATTTTTCGTGGCGCAATTGCACGCGATCGAGCTGGTAGAAGCCCTTGTAGGCATTGTCGCGCTGAACAATCTCGATCGTGCTCGGCGTCGATTTCGCAATGTCTGTCATACCCTTCCTCATCATGTCCGGTGCAATTCGCGCCATCCTAACGCGCTCGTGCCCCTTGGTGCAGCCCCTTTGCGGTTGCCGGGCCAGACGGAGGAGGTCAAACTCACGCTCAATCAGCTTAGTGGCGAACTGACTGCCTTGCTGGTAGTCGAAGCTGCACAATTTCGCTCTTATCGATAGACGAAGGACATCCATGTCGCTTTTAAAAATCGCCTCCGTGGCCTGCATCGCCCTGACCCTCGGCGCCTGCCAAAGCCTGTTCCAACCCAGCTATCGCACACCGCTGGAAGCCACCCGCGACGCCAGCGAGCAGAGCAAGCCGGGCTGCGCCGCCAGCGATTGCCCGCTGGTGAATATCGACACCGTGCACTTTGCCAAGGAACCCAAGCTGGATGCCCTGATCGAACAACGCCTGCTGGAAATGACCCGCACCAACGCGGGCGACCCGCTGCCGTCGAGCCTGGAGTCCTATCGCGAGCAATTCCTCGGCACCGCCGCCCCACGCAACAGCATGTACTTGCAGGCCAAGGTACGGGAGCAGCATGACGGTTTGGTAATCATCGAGCTGTCCAGCTACCTGGATCAGGGCGCCACCCACGGCGAGCCTGGCCGCGCGTTCATCAACTATTCGCGCCAGCAGCAAAAAGCCCTGTGGCTGAGCGATATGCTGCTGCCAGGCAAGGAAGACGCGTTCTGGAAAGCCGCCCAGGTGGCGCATAACAGCTGGCTGATCAGCACCCGCCTGAGCCTGGAACCGGAGTTCGTGAAAACCTACCCGTTCCAGAAAACCCCGAACGTGGCGCTGACCTACGGGGGCGTGATCCTCAAGTACCCCACCAGCACCATCGCGCCGTACGCCCTGGGCCATGTCGAGTTGCAGATCCCCTACTCGCGCCTGGAAGGCATCCTCAAGCCTGAGCTGGTGCCCGCGCGCCGCTGAAGGCCCGTCCCAGGATGAACTGCAACAACCCTGCCAGCACCAGCGCCGGCAGGGTTGCGCCGATGTCCGGGTACAGGTTGGCCAACAGGTGATACGTGCCGATGCCACCCAGCCAGGCCAACAGAGCCGGCCAACGCAGGCCGGCGAGCGTGCCATGATGACCACGACGGCGCAGGATGAAATGATCCACCAGCACCACGCCGAACAACGGCGCAAACACTGAGCCGATCAGCAACAGGAAGTTCTGGTATTGCGCCAACGGGGCAAAACAGGCAATCAGGGTGCAGATCACACCAATGGCCAGGGCAAGGTGCTCGACCTTCACACGCAACAGCATCCCACTGGACACCGCCGCCGAGTGAATATCGGCAAAGGCGTTTTCCGACTCGTCCAACAGGATCAGCAGCAGCGGAATCCCCAGGCCGGCCCCGGCCAGCGCCAGCAGCAGCGCATTCACTTCACCGCTGGGCGCAAACGCCAGGGTGTAGGCCACGCCCAGGCTCATCAGCCAGAAATTGCCGATAAAGAAGCCCAGCGCCGTGCCGCCAAACACGTTTTTGGCGCGCTTGCCGAAGCGGGAGTAATCGGCAATCAGCGGCAACCACGACAGCGGCATGGCGATGGCGATATCAAAGCCCGCCGCAAAGGGCATCGAACCGTCACCGGCCTGGGCCCGGAGTGCGCCGAGGTCAGCCTTGGCGAACAGGTTCCAGGTCAGCCACAGGCAGGCCGCCAGCAGCAGCCAGATCCCCCATTTGCGCAGGATCTGCCGTACGAAGGTCAATGGCCCGCTGACCGCCAGCAAGGTCGCCAAACCACCGAAGAACAGTGTCCACAGCAACGGACTGGCCAACAGGCTGCCGTCGCTGAACGCGCGTACGCCCAACAGGCTGGCGGCATCGCGCATCACAATGATCTCGAACGAGCCCCAGCCGATCAGTTGCAGCAGGTTCAGCAACGCCGGCAGGCTCGCGCCTTTGGCCCCGAGGCTGAGCTTGAGCGCGGCCATGGCGGACAGGCCGGTGTCGCTGCCGATTACACCGACGGCGGCCAGCAACAGCACGCCGACCAGGGTGCCGAGGAAAACCGCCAGCAAGGAACCGGACAAGCCCAGGCCCGGCGCGAGCAAGGCGCCGGTTTGCAGGACCATCAGGCCGATGCCGAGGGAGAACCACAGGGAGAACAGGTCGCGGGCGCCGAAGACGCGTTTGTCAGCAGGCACCGCGATGTCGGGGGAGTAGGTGCTGGGTTGAATGCTCAAGGGTGTTATCTCTGAGGGGCATTTTTGTTTGAAAGATTGCTATCGGGGCGGTGCGACGACTCGACAAGCCCCCTCCCACACTTGAATGTGTTCGCCATTCAAAATGTGGGAGGGGGCTTGCCCCCGATGACGGCGGTACAGGCACCGCCGTCTCTGGGTCAGACCTTCTTGTACAACTGACTGCCTTCCTGCTTGAACCGCTCCGCCTGCTCCGCCAGGCCCTTGGCCACGTCCACATCCACCGCGTCAATGCGCTGGTTGGCCGCGTACTCGCGCACTTCCTGGGTGATTTTCATCGAGCAGAACTTCGGCCCGCACATGGAGCAGAAGTGCGCGACCTTGGCCGAGTCCTTCGGCAGGGTTTCGTCGTGGTACGAACGCGCGGTGTCCGGGTCCAGGCCGAGGTTGAACTGGTCTTCCCAGCGGAACTCGAAGCGCGCCTTGCTCAAGGCGTTATCGCGGATCTGCGCGCCCGGATGCCCCTTGGCCAAGTCCGCCGCATGGGCGGCGATCTTGTAGGTGATGATCCCGGTCTTCACGTCATCCTTGTTCGGCAGACCCAGGTGCTCCTTGGGCGTGACGTAGCAGAGCATGGCGCAACCGAACCAGCCGATCATCGCCGCACCGATGCCGGAGGTAATGTGATCATAGCCCGGCGCGATGTCGGTGGTCAGTGGGCCAAGGGTGTAGAACGGCGCTTCGTCGCAGCATTCGAGCTGCTTGTCCATGTTCTCCTTGATCAACTGCATCGGCACGTGGCCAGGGCCTTCGATCATGGTTTGCACGTCGTGCTTCCAGGCGATCTTGGTCAGCTCGCCAAGGGTTTCCAGTTCGCCGAACTGCGCGGCGTCGTTGGCGTCGGCAATCGAGCCCGGGCGCAGGCCGTCGCCGAGGGAGAAGCTGACGTCATAGGCCTTCATGATTTCGCAGATTTCGTCGAAATGCGTGTAGGTGAAGTTCTCTTTGTGGTGCGCCAGGCACCACTTGGCCATGATCGAACCGCCACGGGACACGATGCCGGTGACGCGCTTGGCGGTCAGCGGCACGTAGCGCAGCAGCACGCCGGCGTGGATGGTGAAGTAATCGACGCCCTGCTCGGCCTGTTCGATCAGGGTGTCGCGGAACAGCTCCCAGGTCAGGTCTTCGGCCGCGCCGCCGACTTTTTCCAGGGCCTGGTAGATCGGCACGGTACCGATCGGCACCGGCGAGTTGCGGATGATCCACTCACGGGTTTCGTGGATGTGCTTGCCGGTGGACAGGTCCATCACGGTGTCCGAGCCCCAGCGAATGCCCCAGGTGAGTTTCGCCACTTCTTCTTCGATGGACGAACCCAGGGCGCTGTTGCCGATGTTGCCGTTGATCTTCACCAGGAAGTTACGGCCGATGATCATCGGTTCCAGTTCGGTGTGGTTGATGTTGGCCGGGATGATCGCGCGGCCACGGGCGATTTCTTCACGCACGAATTCAGGGGTGATGATTTTCGGCACGCTGGCGCCGAAGCTGTGGCCGGCGTGTTGCTGGTCGAGCAGGCCACTGGCGCGGGCTTCTTCCAGCTTCATGTTTTCGCGGATGGCGACGTATTCCATCTCGGCGGTGATGATGCCTTTGCGCGCGTAGTGCATCTGGGTGACGTTGGCCCCGGCCTTGGCGCGGCGCGGGTTTTTCACGTGGGCGAAACGCAGCGCAGTCAGCTCCGCATCGCTCAGGCGCTGTTGGCCAAAGTGCGAACTCAAGCCCGACAGGCGCTCGGTGTCGCCACGCGCTTCGATCCACGGCGAGCGCACATCGCCCAGGCCTTTGCGCACGTCGATGATCACATTCGGGTCGGTGTACGGGCCGGAGGTGTCGTAGACCACCACGGGCGCATTGATTTCGCCGCCGAAGTCGGTGGGGGTCACGTCCAGGCTGATTTCACGCATGGGTACGCGAATGTCCGGGCGAGTGCCCTGCACGTAGATTTTTTGCGAGCGGGTAAACGGCTGCACAGAGCCGGAGTCGACCTTGGCCGATTCACTCAAGTGCACGGTGTTTTTCAGTTTTGTACTTTTTATTTCTGTGCTCATCACGGGCTCTCCAACTATCCAGGCGGTGGATTTTTTGTCGGAGCGAACCTGTGACGGACGGATGCACTGAAACCAGTGCTGTGCTTGGTGCACGAGGGTTGTTCGAAGGTCGAACAACATCCCGGACGAAGCACAAGAGGACTCGCCGGGGGACGAGAAATCTTGTTCCCTACGCAGGCGTTAACCTGATCAGGTTCAACGGGATCCGGTATTTACCGATCTCAGCCTTCCAACAAGGCACCCCGACAAGAACTTGGCCAGTCTAGACCATGCCGTGGGCAAATTGCCAATAGCGGTGCATTCAGCGTGATGAATGGCGTGATTGCGGGATTGTTGCGCCGAGTCAGCGCCACTACACTCGATTGCCGCCACAATGCTTGACGCCAGGAATGGCCCGTCTTAGCCTTGGGCGCTAAATTATCACCGTAATATTCACACTAGGGATCGCCTCATGCTGCGCAAACTCTCACTGGCTCTCGCCGTGTCTTGTGCGACCAACGGAATGGTCTGGGCAGCTGAAGCGCCCTTGTCCGCCAAAACTGACCTGGTCAGCGTCTATCAGGAAGCAGTGGACAACAACGCCGACCTGGCCGCCGCCCGCGCCCAATACGGCGCGCAGAAAGAAGTCGTGCCCCAGGCCCGCGCGGGGTTGCTGCCGAACCTGTCGGGCGGTGCCGACATCAATAACGTGCGCACCCAGATCGACACACCCGCCGCCACCGCCAACCGCGATGCCCACTCCTGGCGCGCAACCCTGAGCCAGCCGCTGTTCCGCGCCGATCGCTGGTTCCAACTGCAAGCCGCCGAAGCCACCAACGAACAGGCGGCGCTGCAACTCTCGGCCACCGAACAGAACCTGATCCTGCAAAGCGCCGAGAGCTACTTCGCCGTGCTGCGCGCCCAGGACAACCTGGCCTCGACCAAGGCCGAGGAAAATGCCTTCAAGCGCCAGCTGGATCAATCCAACGAGCGCTTCGACGTGGGCCTGTCGGACAAGACCGATGTGCTGCAATCCCAGGCCAGCTATGACACTGCACGGGCCAACCGGATCCTGGCCCAGCGCCAGGTGGACGATGCCTTTGAAGCGCTGATTACCCTGACCAACCGCCAGTACAACTCGATCCAGGGCATTGTCCACACGCTACCGGTGTTGCCGCCGCTGCCCAACGACGCCAAGGCCTGGGTCGAGACCGCCGGTCGCCAGAACCTGAACCTGCTGGCCAGCAACTACGCCGTCACGGCCGCCGAAGAAACCCTCAAGCAGCGCAAGGCCGGCCACGCACCGACCCTGGACGCCGTCGCACAGTATGAAAAAGGTGACAACGACGCCCTTGGCTTCAGCAACCCGAATGCCTTTGGCACGCCCTACCGTGGCGATGTGGAGCAGCGCACCATCGGCCTGCGCCTGAACATCCCGATCTACAGCGGCGGCCTGACCAGCTCGCAGGTGCGGGAGTCGTATTCGCGCCTGGGCCAGACCGAGCAGCAACGCGAAGGCCTGCGTCGCCAGGTGGTGGAAAACACGCGCAACCTGCACCGTGCGGTGAACACCGATGTGGAACAGGTCCAGGCGCGCCGCCAGTCGATCATCTCCAACCAGAGCGCCGTGGAAGCCACGGAAATCGGTTACCAGGTGGGTACGCGCAATATAGTCGATGTGCTGGACTCACAGCGCCAGCTCTACGCGTCGGTGCGCAACTACAACAACAGCCGCTATGACTACATCCTCGACAACCTGCGCCTGAAACAGGCGGCGGGCACCTTGAACCCAGGGGACCTGCAGGACCTGACGCGCTACCTCAAGGCCGACTACAACCCGGATCGTGACTTCCTGCCACCGGACCTGGCCAAGGCGGCCGCCGAGCAGCTCAAGGCTCGCCCGGGCTACTGAGCGCACCGCGAAACCAATGTGGGAGCGGGCTTGTTCCCTCCCATATTGGTAACGGTGTTAAGTCAGTGAGCTATCAGTCGATCCAAACCATCCAGCAAGCGCTTAAGCGCCCCCTGGTTAGCCTGCATCACCTTGAGCCCCGCCTGTGCCATCCGGCGTGCATCCTGCGGCAGTTCGAACAGCTGGCGTACGGCCTCGGCCAGCCCTTCTGCGTCCTCCACCTCTCGCAACGCCCCCGCTTCGCGCATCATCGCGCTGATTTCGAGGAAGTTGAACACATGGGGCCCCATGATCACCGGCTTGGCCAGCGCCGCCGGTTCCAGCGGGTTGTGCCCGCCGGTCGCGACCAGGCTGCCGCCGACAAAGGCACTGTCCGCCAGGGCATAGAGAAACAACAGCTCGCCCATGGTATCGCCGAGCAGTACCGACGTTTGCGCGGTCACCGGCTCGCCGCTGGAGCGACGCACCGTGGCAAACCCTTGTTGCGCACACAACTCGAACATCGGGCCGAAGCGCTCCTGATGACGCGGCACCAGGATCAGCAGCGCGTTGGGATAGCTCTCGAGCAGTTGCCGGTGGGCCGCCAGCACCACGTCATCTTCGCCTTCGTGGGTGCTGGCAGCGATCCACACCGGGCGCTCGGCGGCGCCCCATTGCTCGCGCAGGGCGGCGGCGCGCAGCGGCAGCTCGGGGTCGATGGTCAGGTCGAACTTGATCGAACCGGTGACTTCGACGGTTTCCGCGCGTGCGCCCAGGCTCAGGAAGCGCTGGGCCTCGGTCTCGGTCTGTACCGCGAACAGGCTCATTTCCGATAACATCGGCGCCGTCAGCCTGGCAAAACGCGCATAGCCCTTGGCCGAGCGCGCCGACAGCCGCGCATTGGCCAAAGCCACCGGAATACCGCGCCGGGCACAGGCGTGGATATGGTTGGGCCACAACTCCGTCTCCATGATCACCGCCAGCCTGGGCTGTACACGATCGAGAAAACGCTTGGCTGCACAGGGCAAATCGTAAGGCAGGTAGCAATGCTGGATGCGCGGCTCGTTGGCGAACAACGCCTGGATGCGCTCGGAACCGGTGGGCGTCATGCAGGTGACGGTGACCGGCAGCTGTGGATAACGCGCCAACAAACCGCGGATCATCGGCGCCGCGGCAATGCTCTCGCCCACCGACACCGCATGCACCCAGATCCCGCCCGGTTGCATCACCGGCAAGCCATAGGAAAACCGCTCGCCGACGCGCCGGGCATAGGCCGGCGCCTTGCGTGCACGCAACCAGAGACGTAAGGCCACCAACGGCAGCGCCAGGTAAAACAGACAGCTGTAGAGAGTTCTATTCATGGCGGCGGAGTTTATCGGCTTTTTCAGTCGATCGCCTGCAAGCACTCGGCAAAACGTTTGGCGAGAAAGCGCGCGGCGGGGCCCAGGTGCTCGTCGCGCCGCCAGACCAGCTCCACCACCAGGGCCGGTGGCGTCCATTCGCTGTCCAATTCCACCATCTGCTGCTGATAGGTCGGGTACTGCACGATATGCCGTGGCAGCCACGCCCAGCCCAGGCCGCTCATCAGCCATTCGGCCAATACGTAGAAACTGTCGGCACGCCACACCAGCGGGCTGGCCGCTTCGCTGCCGGGGTAGACACTGGTCTGGGTCGACATCAACAACTGGCGAAACTGGGCCAGGTGCTGGCAGGTCACGTACGACTCCTTGGCCAGCGGGTGGTTCACCCCGCACACCGTGACCATCTCCACACTGCCCACCACCCGCCGCTCCAGGGCTTCGGGGATCTGGTCGTGATAGAACAGCAGGCCCAGGTCGGCCTGGCGCTCCACCAACTTGCGCGCCACATCGCCCTGGGCGGCGCTGGACAGTTGTACTTCCAGCAGCGGGTACTGCCCCGCCAATGCCTCAAGGCTGTCGAGTACCGGCTGGAACAACATGGCTTCATCCTGGGCCAGGCGCAGGCAGGCTTCTTCACCGCGGGTCAGTGACAGTGCCCGGCCATTGAGGCGCTCACATTGGCGCAGCACTTCGCGGGCCTCCTCCAGCAACACACTGCCGGCTTCGGTCAGGCTGGGCTGGCGGCCGCTGCTACGGTCGAACAGGCTCACGCCAAGGTCCGTCTCCAGCATCGCAATCGCGTTGCTGACTGCCGATTGCGCCTTGCGCTGCCCGCGCGCCACCGCTGAAAACGAACGCTGCTCGGCGACGCTGACAAACAAACGCATCTGCTCCAGGTTCCATTGCATGCTCATGCCACAACCCATCTTAATTTCGGATAGGTAATGACTTTACCCCATCTGATAAAACTCTAGAATGCCGGCCTTATCAGATTGCTTTACACCGAGGACTCACCCATGAACGCCGCCTACTGCTACCTGGCTATTGCCATCTGCTCGGAAGTGATCGCTACCGTTTCCATGAAAGCCATCAAGGGCTGGAGTACTCCCATCCCGCTGTTGCTGGTGATCGTCGGCTATGGCGTGGCGTTCTGGATGCTGACCCTGGTGGTGCGTACCGTGCCCGTCGGCGTGGCCTATGCGGTATGGGCCGGGATGGGCATCGTGATGGTCAGCATTGCCGCGCTGTTTATCTATGGGCAGAAGCTCGATGTGCCGGCGATGCTGGGGATGGGCCTGATTGTGCTGGGCGTGGTGGTCATCCAGCTGTTTTCGAAAACCGCCGGGCATTGAGTGTTCACTTGAGCCTCCATTGAATCCAGGACTCGCCGCCTCGCTAAAGCGCGACAGCGCCTGCGGTGTGCATGGTGCGGGATGTATACTTGCGGCCTTGTTTTGAAATGAGGTCGCCCATGCCATCCGTTATTTCCACCGACGTCCTGATTGTCGGCGCCGGAGTTGCCGGCCTCTGGCTGAATGCGCGCCTACGCCGCCAGGGGTTTTCCACGGTGCTGGTGGAAAACGCCACATTAGGTGGCGGGCAAAGCGTGAAATCCCAGGGGATTATCCACGGCGGTGCCAAATATGCCCTGCACGGCGCCCTCACCGGCGCCTCCGAAGCCATTGCCGATATGCCGCGCCGCTGGCGTGAAGCCCTGGCCGGTGACGGCGAGCTGGACCTGTCCGGCGTGCGCGTGCTCTCGCAAGCCCATTACCTGTGGTCCCCTGGCACGATCGCCGGCAACCTCACCAGCTTTTTTGCCAGCAAGGCCGTGCGCGGCCGTGTCGATCAGGTCAAGGGCGACGACCTGCCGCCGGCCCTGCAAGACCGTGGCTTCAAGGGCAAGGTCTATCGCCTGGCCGAACTGGTGGTGGACGTACCCAGCGTGATCGAACGCCTGGCGCAACTGGCCGGTGACGGCTTGCTCGCCGGGCAGCGCATCGAACCACTGCGCGAAGGCGACACCCTGGTGGGCCTGAAGGTCGATGGCCGCGAAATCCGCGCCCAGCGCATCGTCCTGAGCGCCGGCGGCGGTACCGCCGAACTGCTCGCCGCCCTCGGCCTGAGCCAGCCGGCCATGCAGAAACGCCCGTTGCATATGATCATCGCCAAGGGCCCAGGCCTGAAGCCGCTGTACGCCCACTGCCTGGGCGGCGGTACCAAGCCGCGCATCACCGTCACCACGCACCCGGCTGCCGATGGCAATTGGGTGTGGTACCTGGGCGGCGACATTGCCGAGGCCGACGGCGTGGCACGCACACCCGAAGAACAGATAGCCACCGCCCGGAAAGAGCTGGCGCACCTGCTGCCCTGGATCGATATGAGCCAGACCCGCTGGGCGACGCTGCGGGTCGACCGCGCAGAACCCCTGCAATCGGGCCTGAGCCGGCCTGACAACGCCTTCGTCGCCGAAGAGGGCCGCCTGCTGGTGGGCTGGCCGACCAAGCTGGCGCTGGCGCCGGATTTCGCCGATCGCGTGATCAACAGCCTCGAACGCGACGGCATCCGCCCAACCGCATCGGAGCCTTTGCCCGACCTGCCAAAACCCGCCATCGGCGTACCGGCCTGGGAGCAACTGTTGCCATGAGCCTGCCGACCCTGCACGACCTGCACCGCCCCTTGGGCAGCACCGGCCTGCTGGTGTCGCCGCTCGGCCTCGGCACCGTCAAGCTGGGCCGCGACCAGGGTGTGAAGTACCCCAGCGGTTTCACCATTCCCGATGACGACGAAGCACGGATGTTGCTGCGCCAGGCCCGCCAGCTGGGCATCAACCTGATCGATACCGCACCCGCCTACGGGCGCAGCGAAGAACGCCTGGGGCCACTGCTGCGCGGCCAGCGCCAGGACTGGGTGATTGTCAGCAAGGTCGGCGAGGAGTTCGAAGCAGGCCTGTCCCGCCATGATTTCAGCGCTGCCCATACACGGATGTCGATCGAGCGCAGCTTGAAACGACTTGAAACGGATTTTATCGATCTGGTGCTGGTGCACTCCGATGGCAACGACCTGCACATCCTCAACGACTGTGAGGTGTACCCGACCCTCGCGCAGTTGAAACAAGAGGGCAAGATTCGCGGTTTCGGCTTCTCCGGCAAAACCGTCGAAGGTGGCGTGAGGGCTCTGGAACAAGGTGATTGCGCGATGGTCACCTACAATCTGAACGAACAGGCGGAAAAAGCCGTCATTGAGCATGCGGCGGCCCATGGCAAGGGCATCCTGGTCAAAAAGGCGCTGGCCAGCGGCCACGTCTGCCTGGAACCGGGAATGGATCCAATACACGCCAGTTTCATGCTGTTGTTTGCGCAAACGGGCGTCGCCAGTGCTATTGTCGGGACCATCAATCCGCTGCACCTGGCCCATAACGTGGCGACCGCTGCCAAGGTCATTCGTCAACTCTGATGCCGCCGACGCGGCCGACCCCGTCGCAAGAAGGAGCCGACATGCCGCGAACGCTCATAAGAAAAAACCCCAGCAACTTCAAGACACTGCCCCTGCACGTCGAAGCCACCCCCGAAGGCCTGAGCTACCAGAGCGTGGGTATGCCGCTCAACTTCGCCCAGACCCTGCAACGGCGCAAGCCGGTAGAGGTGCCGGATGCCGAACGCTTCGCCCTGGAACTGGCCAACCTCGGCGTATCGGTGCGCCTGACACTGCACTGGCAAAACAAGGATTACTGGGTGTTGGTGCGCCAGCGTCGCCAGGACCGTGGCGATGTGGTGCTCAAGCTGATCTCCGGCTACGTGCCCGCCCATGAACTGAACCTGCCGCTGCACACCGCCATCCAGGAGATTGCCGAGGAGTGCCTGCTGGAGACCCCGGAAGGCTGGCTCGGCGGGCGCTTCAACGACACCTGGTTGCCGGCCCCCTACTCCGCCGCGCTGCATTACCGCGAAGCCTTGCCGTTTCGCCTGAGCCCTTTGTCAGGGGCCGCACGCCCGGTACGTTGCGCAACCACCCAACTGATCGAGCGCCCGCGGGCCTATGTGCATGTGCCGACCGCGTCGCTGCAACTGATTTATGACTTGCGCCTGGAAGTGCCGAAGGAAGCCAAATCCCTGAGCCTGTTCCATGTGGATGAGCGGCTTGAAGGCGACCAACTGGTGGCACGCCTGGACCGCCAGCGCCCGGACCTGTACCTGATGCCATTGAAAGACGGCCAACCGCTCGCCGAGCTCTACACCGTCAAGAAAGACCAGCTCTACCCCGCCAGCACCCGCGGCCTGTACCTGGCGGAAAGCTTCGCCCAGCAGGAAGGCTGGCTGGTGCGCGACGAACGCATTCGCTGGAAGGATTGGCTGCGGCAGCAAGGCCTGGCGGAGCCTGAGAAAGAATCGAAATTGAAGCGCCTGACCGGCAAGGCGCGCCAGATGCTGCGCAAGATCGTGCCAAAGAAAAAAACCAGCCGATGAGGGCTGGCTTCTGCTGGATCAGCCCTTGAGCAACCGCGCCAGGCCAACCGTCAACGGGGTCGGCTCAGGCAGCTTGAAGCTGGCCAGCAAACGCTGGTTATTTGCCCGCGAATGCCGAATGTCTCCCGAGCGTGCCGGGCCGTAAGTCACGGCAGGCAACGTACCAATGGCCTCTTCCAGCGCCTGCAGCACCTGCTTGAGGGTAGTCGTGCGGTTCCAGCCGACGTTGATCGCCCCCAACGGCGCGTCCGGGGCTTCGATGGCCTGCACCAGCACGTCCACCAGGTCTTCCACGTACATGAAGTCGCGGGTCTGCTCGCCATCGCCGAACACGGTAATCGGCAGGCCTTGCTGAGCCCGTTCGCTGAAGATGCTGATCACGCCGGAGTACGGCGATGACGGATCCTGGCGCGGGCCGAAGATATTGAAGAAGCGGAAAATCACCGGTTCCAGGCCATGCTGGCGCCGGTAGAAGTCGAAGTAATGCTCGCCGGCCAACTTGTCCGAGGCATAGGGCGTCAACGGCGCCTTGGCGGTCTCTTCGTCAATGGAAGCACCTTCGCCGTTGTTGCCATACACCGCCGCGCTGGAAGCGAATACCACCCGCTTCACACCGGCTTTGCGCATGGCTTCGCAGACATTCAAGGTACCGACGAAATTGCTCTGGTGCGTGCTGACCGGGTCATCCACCGAAGCCTGCACGGAAGCGACCGCCGCCAGGTGCACCACCGCCGTCGCACCGACAGCGGCACGCGCCACCATCTCGGCGTCGGCGACATCCCCCTCGAGCAGCTCGACGCGCGGGTTGTCCAGCGGCAGGTTGCTGCGTTTGCCCGTGGACAGGTTATCCAGCACTCGCACTGCGTAGCCCTTGGCAAGCAGCGCGTCGACCAGGTGCGAGCCAATGAAGCCCGCGCCACCGGTGATCAGGACCAACGGATCAGCCTTACTCATTGCTGCGGATCTTCTCGACAATGGCGGTGGTCGAGCTGTTCTCAACCAGGCCCAGCACTTTGACCTTGCCGCCGTAGGCGCTGACGATGTCGGCACCGACCACCTGGTCGACGGAGTAGTCGCCGCCCTTGACCAGCACGTCCGGCTTGACCTGGGCCAGCAGGTTTTCCGGGGTGGCTTCAGGGAAGCTGATCACCCAATCCACCGCGCCCAACCCGGCCAATACCGCCATGCGTCGGTCGACGCTGTTGATCGGACGGCCAGGGCCTTTCAGGCGGCTGACCGACGCGTCATCGTTGACCGCGACGATCAGGCGATCACCTTGGGCGCGAGCCTGCTCCAGGTAGGTCACATGGCCGGCGTGGAGGATGTCGAAACAGCCATTGGTGAACACAATGCTTTCGTTGTGGGCACGGGCATCGTCAATCGCCAGCAGCAATTGCTCGATGCTCAGCACACCACGTTCCGAACCTTCGGAGCGCTGGATCGCCCGGCGCAGTTCAGGCGCGCTGATCGCGGCCGTCCCCAGCTTGCCGACCACAATACCCGCCGCCAGGTTGGCCAGGGCCACGGCGTGGGGCAACTCTTCGCCGGCCGCAATGGAGGCCGCCAGGGTGGAAATCACGGTGTCACCGGCACCGGTGACGTCAAACACTTCACGGGCACGCGCCGGCAGGTGCATCGCCGGGTGACCGGGACGCAGCAGGGTCATGCCGTGCTCGCCACGGGTCACCAGCAAGGCGCCGAGGTCAAGGTCGGCCATGAGTGCCGCGCCTTTGCTCACCAGGTCGTGCTCATCGGCGCAACCGCCGACGATGGCTTCGAACTCGCTGAGGTTCGGTGTGATCAGGCTGGCACCTCGATAAATCGAGAAGTCCTTGCCCTTGGGATCGGCCAGTACCGGAATGTTCCGCGCCTTGGCGGCCTGGATCAGTTCCTGGTGGTTCTTCAGGGCGCCTTTGCCGTAGTCGGACAACACCAGCACCTTGATACCTTCAAGCAACGCGTCGACCTGGCCGCTGAGGGCCAGGGCGTCGGTGGCGAAGGGTTCTTCAAAATCGATACGCAGCAATTGCTGGTGACGGCTCATCACCCTCAGCTTGACGATGGTCGGCTGATGGGCAATGCGCTGGAACAGCGCGCGCACGCCGGCGCCGCGCAGGCTGTTGGCCAGGCTGTCGGCGGCTTCGTCGTCGCCGGTCACACCGACCAGGGAGGCCGGGGCGCCGAGGGCGGCAATATTGAGGGCAACGTTGGCAGCGCCACCTGGACGGTCTTCGATTTGCTCGACCTTGACTACCGGTACCGGCGCCTCAGGGGAAATCCGTGAGGTACCGCCATGCCAGTAACGGTCGAGCATGACATCGCCGACCACCAAGACAGGGGCTTGATCGAATCGCGGCATGGACAACTTCATGGAGCAACCCACATACAAAATGAACAGGGGCGCGATATTAGCACAGGGTGAGCGCCGCCTAGTTCGAGAGCTTTATCCGCGATGCATCAGGCACTGAAACTGATCACTTTTTAAACAGTATCGCCAGGATGTGCTCCACGGCTTCGGCCAGCTCGACCTCATCGGTATTGATTTCGCAGTCGGCCGCAAGCGGTGCCTCATAGGGGCTGTCCAACCCGGTGAAGGCCTTGATGCGCCCCTCCAGTGCGGCGCGGTACAAGCCCTTGGGATCGCGCCGGGCACATACGTCAAAGGGCGTGCTGACATAAATCTCAAAGAACTGCTCCGGCCCGAACAGCGCCCTGGCGCTCGCGCGATCGACGCTGAACGGCGAGATCGCCGACACAATGACAATCAAGCCGGCGTCCACCATCAGGCGCGCCACTTCGCCGATACGCCGGATATTTTCCTTGCGCGCCGCATCGCTCATGCCCAGGTCATTGCACAGCCCCGCGCGCAAGTTATCGCCATCGAGCACGAAGGTGTGCCGTCCCTGCTCGTTGAGTTGCACCTCCAGGGCATTGGCCAGGGTCGACTTGCCGGACCCGGACAGCCCCGTCAGCCATACGCAGCAGGGCTGCTGATGCTTGAGCGCCGCCCGTGCGGCCACGGACAGCGATAGGGAAAAGGGACGGATGGCAGCGCAACCGCCGGTCAGCAACTGGCTATTCATAACCCAACACCTCGTAGTCACGTTGATAGGCACGCCTGACCAATCGGCGCGTACGCGAGGAGCAAAAGTCCCTGACCGCCTCGTGGCGACGCCCCAGTGAAACATTCAGATGCGGCAGGGATGAGTCCACCCCGAGGCGTTCGCACAGGTGCAGGAAGTCCTCCTGCAAAGACTCCTGGCGCCCGAGAAAGTCCATGGCCATCTGGCCCATGTGGTCGACCAGGAAGTCGGTCTGGGGAGCGAAGTGCAATTGGCGTCGCAGGTTATCCGGGTGCAGCCAGCCGGCAACGAAATGGTCGAAGTCACGGTAGCTGGAAACCAGCGCCTGGGCTTGCAGGTCGCGAGGGCCCATGGCGTTGCCGCGCAAATAGGTGTAGGCCGAGTAGGCACGCTCCAGCGGGTCGCGTACGAAGGCAAATTTGAAGCTGCGCTCGCAGTGCTGGGGAAATTGCTGCTCATACCAGTAATATGGCAGATGCCCCGGCCAGCGCCCCTCGAGAAGTGCCGAGCACAGGCTGCTACCGGCGCATTTGGGCACATGGATAAACACGCACTGGTGTCGTTCGAAAGCCGGGTTAAGCGTTGCTACCCCAGACAGGGATTTGTTCACCGCCTGGCGATCCACCACCGACAAACGCCCCAGCAGAAACACCCTCTGGTGCTTGGGAAGCAGCTTCCACAGTAGACGTTGCAGCATTCCAATACCCACGCAAGAAGGTTAGCCCTCTCGTTCGTCATTCGAATCGAGAAGGCCAACATAACAAACGACAAGCGCTGGATTATTTGGCTTTGGTCAAGCCCTGTAACGGGCCCGATACAAACACCGGGGCGCATTGCGCGCCCCGGCTGGTCAGGTGATGTTTGCCGTCGCCGGCTCGTCCAGCCCCATGGCGTGCAGGCGCGAGTAATAACCACCCATGGCCAGCAGTTCGAGATGTGTCCCGCGCTCGACAATTTCGCCGTGGTCCATCACCAGAATCAGGTCGGCTTTCTCGATGGTGGACAACCGGTGCGCAATCACCAGGGTGGTGCGACCTTTCATGACCTTGTCCAGTGCAGCCTGGATATGCCGCTCGGACTCGGTATCCAGGGCCGAAGTGGCCTCATCGAGGATCAGCAGCGGGGCATTTTTCAGCAGGGCCCGGGCGATCGCCAGGCGCTGACGTTGACCACCGGAAAGCAGCACGCCATTTTCACCGACTTCGGTGTCCAGGCCTTTTGGCAGCTCGGAGATGAAGTCCATGGCGTAGGCGTCGGCGGCGGCTTTCTCGATGTCGGCACGAGGTGCATCCGCGAGGTCGCCATAGGCGATGTTGTTGGCCACGGTGTCGTTGAACAAGGTCACATGCTGGGTCACCTGGGCCACGTGACGACGCAGGTTACGCAAGCGATAGTCTTCGATCTCGACCTCGTCCAGCAGGATTTCCCCGGTTTCGTGATGGTAGAAACGCGGGATCAGGCTGGCCAGGGTCGACTTGCCGCTGCCCGAGCGGCCGACCAGGGCGATCATCTGCCCAGGGGCTGCGCTGAAGCTGATGTTCTTGAGCACCTCACGCTCCGTACCCGGGTAGGTGAAGCTCAGGTTGCGCACGTCCAGGCGACCGCTGACGCGATCACGCTCCACAGTGCCGCTGTCGACTTCGGGCTCTTCATCCAGTTGTTCGAAGATGCTCTCGGCACCGGCCACGCCTTTCTGGATCGTCGAGCTGACTTCCGACAGCTGGCGAATCGGCTTGGGCAGCAGGCCCGCCGCAGTAATGTAGGCCACCAGGTCACCCGCCGTGGCTTCACCGCGCAACAGCAGCACCAGGAACATCAACGCGGCCATGGCCGTGTAGATCACCAGTTGCAGCATCGGCGTATAGACCGCACCGGTCTTGTTCATGCGCAGTTGCTTGTCGGTATTGCCCTGGCTGGCGGCGGCAAAGCGACGCTCCTCGTAGCTTTCGCCACCGAAGCTGCGCACCACCCGGTAACCCTGGATGGTTTCCGAAGCGACGTGCGTCACATCGCCCATTGCCACCTGGATCTTCTTGCTCTGCTTGCGGAATTTCTTGCTGGTGCTGCCGACCATGATCGCGATCAGCGGCAGGATCGCCAGCATCACGAGGGTCAGCTTCCAGTTCATCCACAGCAGGTAGCCGAACAGGAACACCACCGTCAGGCCTTCGCGGATCACCACCTTGATTGCATCGGTGGCCGCACCGGTGACCATGGTCACGTTGAAGGTGATACGGGAAATCAGGTGCCCGGAGTTGTGGGTATCGAAATAGCGGTTCGGCAACACCAGCAGCTTGTTGAACAACTGGACCCGCAGGTCATGCACCAGCCCCAGGGAAACCTTGGCCAGGTAGTAGTTGCCCAGGAACGACCCCAGCCCCTGCCACGCGGCGATCAGGATGATCAGCAGCGGCACGGCCATCAGCAACTTCAGGTCCTTGAACAGCGGGATCTTGGGCAGGAACACCACATCGGGGTTGCTCAAGCCATCGACGAAGTACTTGAGAATCCCGGCGAGCATTGGCTGGGTCGAAGCGAAGATCACGAAGCCCACGATACTCAGCAGGAACATGCCGAGGTACGGTTTCACATAGCCCAGCAGCCGGAAATAGATTTTCAGGCTGGATTCCTGGTCCGCTTTGGGCGGTGCGTCACTCATGTGTCGAGCTCACTGATTGGGTAGGACGCGAACTTTATCACACGCGTCGGGTTTGGCCCGAGCCCAGACCAAAACACTGGCCAGGGCAATCGGCAGCCAGGAGATAAACCACTCGGCCCGCGGCGTGCCGGTCAGGCTGGCGGCATCGAATTGCATGGCCAGGAACGAAAACACCCACATGCCGATGATGCCCTTGCCATAGAGCGTGTCGCGGGCCTTCCAGGCCTGCCACAGCACACCGAACCACAGGCCGCACCACAGCAGCAGGCCGGGCAGGCCCAACTCGATGCTCACGTGGGTGAACAGGTTGTGGGAGTGATCGAAAAAGAGGTTGTCGGCAAATACCTTGTAGTCCCCGCCCAGCCCCAGGCCGGTCCACGGGCGCTCGCTGATCATCTGCACGGCGGCCATGAAGATCTGCGGGCGGTAAGACACACCCCGTGCCAGCACCAGGGACTGCATGGCGAAGAACACCGCCAGCGCCGCGATGACCGCACCAATGGCAATCACCGTGCTACGGCGGTCACGGCACCAGGCCGGCATTGCCACGACAGTCAGCAACAACGCCAGTGCGGCGCCGCGGCTTTGACTCAGCACCACGAACAACCCAAGCAACGCGATGGACACTGCCCATGCCACCTGCATCCAGCGACCGCGCGGCAGCCAGTGCAGCAACCACACGGCGGCCAGGCCGATCACATAGGCACCCAGGATCGGATGGCTCAACTGGCCCAGGCCTTCGAGACGCGCATACCAGTCGTTATGCTCAAAGCCATAGAATTTGATGATCGCCAGGAGCGACGACAGGGCCAGGCCGAAACCACCCCATTGCATCACGCGGATCACCTGCTCGGTCCGACCACAGGCGAGTACCGGGAAAAACAGCAGGAACACGCCGATGTACAGCAGACGCTTGGCTTCGCGCGAAGGGTCCTCGGCATTGGTCCACGTCAGGCTGATCGCCCCCCAAGCTGCCAGCAACCCGACCATCACGCAGAGCCAGCGCTGCTCGCGCCAGACCTCCATGAGACGCTCACGGGCCGACCAGGCAAACACCATCGCCGGCAACCACAGGAACAGCGTCAAACCCTGTTGATAAATCTTATTGGTCGGGGCAAAAGCAATCGCCAGCAAAAACCAAAGTAACCCGAAAATCATCCATACCTGCGCCCAACGACTTGCTTGCATCACCCGCTCCTGAATACGTTCAACCCGCCAACCCGGCATGGTTAAAACCCAAAACTTTCGGCATTATTACCGATCACTGTGCCCGCGACTCCCACAAGGCTTTCCGACGATGCAATGTTCAAGGCTTTCCCAAGCCGATTTAACCGCGATGATTGAAGGTGCCAGAATCCTGGAACAGGACAGCTACGGGCCCAAAGTCTACCTGCTGACCGACGGGAACATCCTCAAGCTGTTTCGCCGCAAGCGCCTGCTGTCGTCCGCGCTGTTCCGCCCGTACTCCAAGCGTTTCATCGACAACGTGGCGCAGTTGCAACAACGAGGCATCCCGACCCTGACCGTGCTCGCGTTCTTTCAACTGACGGCGCCCGGCATGACCGCCGTACTCTACCGCCCCTTGCCGGGCGAAACGCTGCGCCAGATTTCCAACCGTGAAGGCTTTGACTGGCACACCAACCTCGACCCGCTGGTGGCCCTTATTCGCCGCCTGCATGGCGCGGGCATCTACTTCCGTTCGTTGCACCTGGGCAATATTGTCGTGACACCGGACAATGAAATGGGCCTGATCGACGTGGCCGACATGCGCTTCCTGCGCGCGCCCCTGAACCCGGAACTGGCAAGGCGCAACCTGCAACACTTCGCCCGCTATATTGCGCGCGAGAAGCTGAACGAACACTTTCCAATGCAAGCACTGGAGCAAGCACTGCTAGCGGCATGAGAACAGCCGCCGGGTGGTTTCAGTGAAATCGTTCCAGGCCTGCTCCGGCGCCAACGCCCGCGATTGAGCCTCGACAACCTGCACGCCGGAACTCACGAACGCGCGTGCCAGGAGTTGCCCCCAGGACGTGGCGCTGTCTACGGGCGCGTACCAGCCGGCATCACCCAGTTGTTCGCGGAACACTGCCAGTTCGCTGGTCAGTACAGGCACGCCGGCCATCACCGCCTCTTGCAGGATCAACCCCAGGCCCTCTTCCGTCGACGGAATGGCGACCCAGTCAAACGCCCGATAAAGGGTCGCCGCCTCAGGAATATGCCCCGGCAGGTACACCTTGTCGCGCAAGCCAAGCGCCTCGATACGCGCCTCAAGCCTGGGCCTCGCCGGCCCCTCGCCGATGATCACCAGGCGCGCATCCGGCCGATCGGCCGTCGCACTGGCAAAGGCCTCCAGCAAACAGCCGAACCCCTTGCCGTCGACCAGTCGACCTACCGCCCCCACTGCCGGCGAGCCATCCAACGGCAGCCCCAGGCGGGATCGCGCCGGCTCACGGGCAAGCGCGGCGGCACGAAACACCGCAGGATCGAAGGCACTGCGCAGCACCGCCACGGGCCTTTGCAGGTAACGCTCAAGGGAACCGGCGAGGGTTTGCGACACGGCCGCCAGCGTCAGTTGCGACGCCGGGAGTTGCTCGAAGAGTTTGCGATCAGCTTTGCGCAAGCGCGTGACACCATGAAAAATCACCACGGCCCGCACCTGCGGCAGGTGCTTGAGCACCGGTAAAAGCACCCGCGCGACACCGATGCCATCCAGCAGTACAACCTGCACATCCTCAGGCAGGGCCTTCTGGAAGCGCGCACGCATCCACGGCATCAGCCACTTCCACAGGTGCCGCCCCTTGAGCCTGGCGGATGAGAGGTTCCACTCGACGGCCTGCTCTACCAGGCCATCGCTGCCGGCGGCGCTGCCCTGAAGCAACCAGGTGTGCACCGGTACATCGCTGTCGGCCTGGGCCAGTATTTGCTGATGAACCTTCTGCACCGAAGCGAATGCAGAGCCACCAGCCCACATGATGTTGAGAATACTCATCGAAAAAACCTTATGCGGCGTTGGTGTGGCTCGTCGTATTTACTGGCGGATCAACCAACCGATGCCGACCCCCAGGATCAGCATGAGCACCAGCTTGACCCGCTCTCGCCGCTTGCGCCGCGCCTTGGTCAAGCGCTCTTCCGCCGTCGCCACATGCAAACCGAAACCGGTGTGCAAGACCGCATCGCCCTCCAGGGTGACGGCGCCCAGGTTCAGCTGCGCGTAACGCCTGGAAAGCCCTTTCTCACCCTCGAACCCGGCATAGGGCGCACATAACCGGTATTCCTTGATACGTCGCAGCCCCGGGTTCAGCGAGAACCCTTGCCACTCAGGCTTATCGGACAGCAAGGAATAACAAGGTACCCCGCCAATCACCTCGCGCGGCCCCAGATGAATATAGGGGCTGTGCACCTGCAAGTCGTAAACGTAATTGCGCAACCAGACTTGGAGAATATCGGGACGCTGCTCCAGCACGGTCTTCGAATCCTCGACAAACCCGGGTCGATAAAACGCCCAGTCATCTTCGCAATGGAATATGTACGGGGTCTTGACCGACCCGTAGGCCAAGTCGATGGATGCCAATTGCCCCAGCTTCGGGCGGTTGATCAGGAACGTGCAATGGCCGAGCCAATGCTCGGGAATCGCCAGGCGTACCGCGTCATCGCCAGAGTCTTCGGTAATGAAGACTTCGCGGATGGCCGCTGTATTGAACAGATCGAAGCTCGCGAGCGTGCGCTTCAGCAAATCGAAGCGACCACAACTGGTCACGACGAGCGTTATATCGCTTTGAGCGGAGAATTGCATTCAAGCCTCGATAATATCATAAGGCCACCAAGCGCGGCCACCTGGCAGATATCAAACGCCTAGTTTCAAGCGCAGCGTTTCCAGCAAACTCAACGGTGCCCGGGGCCGCAGCGGCGGCTTCAGCGCCTCGACAATGCGCTGGCCGATGCGCGCAAAGCTGAACTGGCTGACCGCGAGGTCCTGCCCGTTGCGCGCAATCTCGGCCGCCAGTTGAGGATTGGATCGCAATGCAGCGAGTTTTTCCTGCAACTGGGGAATGTCTTTGTAGAACACCACATTGACCATGTCCTTGAAGCCAAGGGCCTGGTTTTCCGCGGCGCCCTGGTCAAACGCCAGCAGCACACAACCACAGGCCATGGCTTCGAAGTTCTTGATCATATACTCGCCCATGCCCACGTCGGCACTGACGAAAAAACGAATCCGGTTGAGGGTTGCGCAATATTCCTCACCGGATTTGGTGCGCGTAACCACCAAAGGTTCAACGCGGGCCAATTCATCGAGCAATGCCTTGCGACCACTGTAGGCCACGCTGTTGGTGCTGCCGACAAATGCCAGCTCAATGTCGCGTTCCAACCCCTGGGCCTGCAACAGCGCCTGATCGTAGCCCTTGGGCACGAACACCGCATCGAAGCCTTCGGCGCGCAGGCGCTCGGTCACCATATGCCCCGAACTGATGACCCGCACCCACGGCAACCGACGGTAATGGGCACTGAACTTGCCCGTGTACTTGCAGGGAATGTAGTTCTGGTAGGCATCGTGTTCGAGGATCACCAGGTTCGGGATCGTACGGATAAAGCCGGCCTGGCGAATCTCCTGCTTGAACCGCAGGAAGAACACGACGCGGTCATAACGGCTCACGTCGACTTCACGCTTGAAGTAACCGCGCAGGTTGCGCTGCTCAGCACTGCTCAGCCAGCGGGTATCACACTCGCAGTGCTCGGCAATGCCTTCGTACAGGCGATCCAGAATCGCGCGCTGTTCTTTCTGTACCAGAAACAAAACTTTCATGACCTTCCCTTTCACAACTGCCGTCACAAACGCCAGAACAACTCATGCCGTCGTACGGCCTTGCGGAAAAACTCGTTCTCACCATAAGGCGACCGCGTCCGCCCCGCCAAGACCCGCTGCAGCCAGCGCCGCACACGACGCTTGAACGGCGGGGCGGGTTGCAGGTCATGCATCATGCCCAGCGCCATGGCCTTGTCGCGCTGCCGGGCCGGCGACAGCGACAGGCTGCATGGCCACAGTTCCAGCGCGTCATCGAACAGCGGCGGCAAGGCAATACCGGTGCCCGCGTCGCCCATGGGCCAGCGGTCGTTGTCATGCAGGTGGTTGGCGTAGCCGAGCACGGTGGTCGGCTGCCATTCCAAGCCTTGCAGGGCCTCGATCACCGCTTGCTGCGCACAGATATGGTCTGGATGGGGATCCAGGATCGGATGGGGCAACACGATCACTTCAGGGCGTGCCGTCAACAACACTTGGCGCAGGTCGGCCAGCAGATTGTTCCAGGTCGGCAGGCCATCGGCATCCGCCGGCAACGGGAAAGGGTTGAATTGGCGGAACAGGCGGGTATCCGACAGGTCGGCCTCGCGCGAAGCGATCGGCTGATCAGGCGCAGCGCGCATCGCCGGCAGTTGCAGGCAGAAGTAACCCAGCTGCACGCAGTGTGCCTGTGGCACACCGGCCCAAAGCGGCACGGCTATGCTGTCCCAGGCGCGCAAACGCCCTTTGGTCCGCGCGGCCTCGACCGGATCCAGGCCCATGCGTTGATAGTGCTCGGCTTCGATTTCACCGGCGGTGAGGGTCACGATCCACGGCTTCTCGGCCTGGCTGTAAAGACCGAAGGCAGCCAATTCGGCATCGTCGGCATGAGGCGCGATAACCATGACCCGCTGCGCCGAATAATCCGGCGTGCCCCAGGCCCACAGCCGAGGAGCGCCCTGCACAGTACAAAAACGCCCGCGCAAGCGCAGCTCACCGGACATCAGGGCCGGCGCCCAGCCACTGAGGTTCAGGTAGCGAACGCCATTCACCCCGCGCTCGAAGGCCTGTCGGTCAGTGCTCTCGCCGCCCAGAATCTCAATGGCCGGATCCAGGAAACGTCCCAACCAACCACTCTTGACCTTGATAGCCAATACCAGGGTCGCCTCGGCTTGCAGCAGCGAATCCACCCGCAGCCGGTCACCGTCGAAGCGAACCCCAGCCACCTCGGCATCCGTCGAAAACCGGTATCGGTAGTCTTCGTTGGGCGCATAAAACAGATGGTCGGCAAACCATGCCTCGTGGGCGACCCAGGCCAGCACACCGAGCACCAACGGCAGCCACCACGCCACCCAGATACCGATCACCACCAGCAGCAGCAAGCCGATCAGCAAACCGACCCGTTTGTTGCGCCGATGGCGCTTGAGCAATTGCTGTTTGCGGCTCATACGGTCAGCACCGGCACAGGGTTGCACCAACGGTCCTTGTACTCGCGGTCAGCACGCCCAAAGGAGAAACGCAGCGGCTTGCCCACTTCACGGGCCTGTTCCCAGGCGCCCTGGGTGTTGAGGAAGCTCAGGACACTGCCCGGGCTGAACGCACGGGTTTCAGGGTCGACACCACCGTTGACGTACTCCACGCTGATCCACTCCGGCGACTCGACCCGGTACACCAACTGGACAGCGATGGGCGCATCATTGAGGAAGATCACCGAACCGATCAGCCATTCGCGCAGCAACTCGATCACCTCGGCCATGCGCTCGGCGCCGGTGGCGACAAAGCCCCAGCGGCGCAGGAACAGATCGCAGTAGATCGCGGCCAACTCCCCACTGGAAAACTCGCTCACCGGTCGCACCACCCCACCGGCCTCTTCCAGCAAGCGCAGTTCGCGACGCTGGTTGTAGCGAAACTTCTTCGACAGTTCTTCCGGGGTGCGGGCCATGGCCAACTGTTCGGCCTGGGGCTTGAGGCCGCTGAAACGGCCTTCATTCAGGGCCGACAAATAGCGTGCACGGTGCCGCAAGGGCGCCTGGGCTGCAGGCGCGGCGGGCAGGATCAACTCGGCGTTGCCCAGGTCGAACAGGCCTTTTTTGCCGCGCTGCTTGAGCACATCCTTGGACAAGGCCAGGTCGCGCCCCCAGGTCGCGATGCAGGCCTGAAGCTCGCCACCCTGCTCCCAGGCCAGGTAACGCACCGGGATGTCGGCCAGCCCGGCCAGACGTTCGATCACTTGCGGGTGGGTCGCGACACTGCCGCCAAAACGTTGCCAGGCATCGCTGTAGACCGGCGCGTCGACGACGGACCAGCCACGCTCGCGCCAGCCTTGGAATCGATTGAGCATCAAGCCCCCGCGGTCAGTTCAATAACGTGCGGCAATTGCCAGAAGGTATCGCGTACCGCCTGATCCGAGAAACGCTCGCGCAGGCGCACCAGCATCATCTCGGCGCACTGCCGTTGCTGGTGTTGGTCCATCGCTGCCAGGTGCCGCAGCCCCTGGGCAAGGTGTCCGGCATCGCCGAAGGGAAACAGGATACCCACGCCTTCGACCACTTCCTTCGCGCCGCCACAGGCCGTGGCCAGCAACGGGACGCCGGCCGCCATGGCTTCCAGCAGCACCATGCCAAAGGGTTCATGGTCGGAGCTCAGGGCAAACACATCGAATGCCCGGAAGTACCGACGCGCATCCGGCACCTGGCCGAGGAACAGCACCTTGTCCGCAATGCCCAGCTCCCGGGCGAGGGCCTTGAGGTCCTGCTCCAGGCGACCGCTGCCGAGGATGGCCAGGCGGCTGTCGGCCGGCAAGTGCGCCAGCGCCCGGGCAAAGCCCTTGAGCAATGTGGCCTGGTCCTTGTCCGGGTGCAGGCGACCGACATTGCCGACCACCCATTCGTCCGGCGACAACCCCAACGCGTCACGCGCCTCATGTGCAGGCACCTGGGTGGCCTGCAAGGCGTCAACGTCGATGCGGTTGTACAACGTCTGGATGCGCGCCGCCGGCCAGGTCGGCAGGCAGCGGCGCATATCGTCACGCACCGCGTCGGAAACCCCCAGCAGGCTGAGGCGCTTGCGGAAGATCCCGGCAAACAGCCTGCGACTGCGACGCTGGTAGTCACCAAAGGCGTGATGCACGCCAATCACCGGCAGCCGCGTGCCGAGCAAGGCGATGTAGATCGGCTTGAAACGGTGCGCGATACAAAAACTGAAGTTGCGCGATGCGGCGATCTTGCGCAATTCACGGATGGCACCCAGCTTCAGGCCACGAATGGCCTTGGAGCTGAATTCCATGAACAACACTTCATCGGACGCGCAACCGGCGGCCACGTGCGGGTCGGCGACCCCGGTGAGAAACACCGTGGTCACCTTGTAGCCGGAGCCTGCGAACAGGCTGGCGTACTGCCGCGCGCAGTCCAGGAACGGCCCGTCATAGCCATGGCAGAACTGCAGGACGTGGCGTTCAGCCGAGCGCGTCATAAGGGTCCACGCCGTCCTTGACGACCAGGATGTCTTCCATGATCAGGTACTGCAGGTCGGAGCCGAAGAACATGTTCAGCGCGTCGGTCGGCGAGCAGATCATCGCTTCGCCACGACGGTTGAGCGAGGTGTTCAGGGACACGCCGTTGCCGGTCAGTACTTCCAGCTCTTTCATCATGTCGTAGTAGCGCGGGTTGTATTCGCGCTTGAGCACCTGGGCGCGGGAGGTACCGTCTTCATGCACCACTTCCGGCACGCGGGTCTTCCACTCTTCCGACACTTCAAAGGTGAAGGTCATGAACGGCGCCGGGTGGTCGACCTTGATCATCTGGGGCGCTACGGTGTCGAGCATCGACGGGCAGAAAGGCCTCCAGCGCTCGCGGAACTTGATCTGGTGGTTGATGCGGTCTGCCACGCCGGTCGCACTTGGGCAACCGATGATCGAACGACCGCCCAGGGCGCGCGGGCCAAACTCCATGCGGCCCTGGAACCAGGCCACCGGGTTGCCGTCGACCATGATCTTGGCGATGCGCTTGGGCATGTTCTCGATCCTGCGCCAGTTCGGCTTGCTCTCGTGCTTGGCGCAGGCGGCGATCACGTCTTCATTGCTGTAGGACGGACCGAGGTAGACGTGTTCCATCTTCTCCACCGGTACACCACGGGCGTGGGACACGTACGCGGCGGCACCGACAGCAGTGCCGGCATCGCCGGACGCCGGTTGCACGAACAGCTCTTTCACGTCGTCACGGGCAATGATCTTCTGGTTCAGCTTGACGTTCAGCGCGCAGCCGCCGGCGAAGGCCAGCTTGCCGGTGTCCTTGAGGATGTCGCCCAGGTAATGGTCGATCATCTGCAAGGCCAGCTTTTCAAACAGCGCCTGCATGCTGGCGGCGTAGTGGATGTACGGCTCGTCGGCGATGTCGCCTTCGCGCTTGGGGCCCAGCCACTCGATCAGTTTCGGCGAGAAGTAGAAGCCCTTGCCCTTCTCTTTATAACGGCGCAGGCCGATGACGTTGGCGTAGTCGGTGTTGATCACCAGCTCGCCGTTTTCAAACGAGGCCAGGCGCGAGAAGTCGTACTTGCTGGCATCGCCGTACGGCGCCATGCCCATGACCTTGAACTCGCCGTCGAGCATCTCGAAACCGAGGAACTCGGTGATCGCGCCGTACAGGCCGCCGAGGGAGTCCGGATCGTAGAATTCCTTGATCTTGTGGATCTTGCCGTTCTCGCCGTAGCCGAAGAACGTGGTGGCGTACTCACCCTTGCCGTCGATGCCGAGGATCGCGGTCTTCTCCTGGAAGCCGGAGCAGTGGTAGGCGCTGGACGCGTGGGCAAGGTGGTGTTCAACCGGTTCGATCTTGATTTTCTTCGGATCGAAGCCCAGTTGCTCCAGGCACCAGACGATCTTGTTGCGATAGCGCTTGTAGCGACGGTTGCCCATCAGGATCGCGTCAAGCGCGCGGTCCGGGGCGTACCAGTAACGCTTGGCGTAGTGCCAGCGCGCCTCGCCGAACAGGCTGATCGGGGCAAACGGGATCGCCACCACATCGACGTCGGAAGGCTTGATGCCGGCCTGTTCCAGGCAGAACTTCGCCGACTCGTAGGGCATGCGGTTCTTTGCATGTTTGTCGCGTACGAAGCGCTCTTCTTCGGCGGCCGCGATCAGCTTGCCGTCGATATACAAGGCTGCGGAAGGATCATGGCTAAGGGCGCCGGACAGGCCAAGAATCGTCAATGCCACAGGGGTCTAGCCTCTTTTAGTCTGCATGCAGGCGGGTTGCGCCTGAAAAAAGTGTGCTTCCCGCCTGGGCAGGAAACAGCTAAAGGGCGGGATTATAGCTCAAAAGCAGTGGGAAGCTGTTAGCGGCGAGCGGCAAGAGTCGCCTGCAGCATCGCCGTGTGCACAGTGCGAGCGCGCTGATGGGGCGCGTAGCCGAATTCCTGAATGATAAAAATCTTCCCAGTCACTAAACTCGCGCCCTTTTGCGCGTTTACACCCTAAGCGCCACGGATTCCGGCTGACTCATGACCCCTCTCGCTCGCTTCAACCTGTTGCTGCCCGGCCTGCTCGCCCTGTGCGGCGTCGCCCAGGCTGACGACCCCGCGCTGATCCTCGACCCCAGCGTCGTCACCGGCTCGCGCAGCGCCAGCCCGACCTTCGACCTGCCCTACTCCGTGGACGGCATCGGCCGCGAGCAGATCAGCGACGGCCAATTGGGCATCAACGCCTCCGAAGCCTTGTCCCGCGTGCCCGGCCTGGTGGTGCAGAACCGCCAGAACTATGCCCAGGACCTGCAGATTTCCTCCCGTGGCTTCGGCGCCCGCTCGGCGTTCGGTGTGCGCGGCATCAAGCTGATCGCCGACGGCATCCCCGCCAGCACCCCGGATGGCCAGGGCCAGGCCGCCACGTTCAACCTCGACACCGCCGAGCATATCGAAGTGCTGCGCGGCCCGGCCGCCACCCTGTATGGCAGCAATGCCGGCGGCGTGATCCAGATGTTTTCCCGCGATGGCGAAGGCCCGCCGCGCATCGGCGCCGAAACCCTGGTGGGCAGCGACGGCCTGAACAAGAACCACCTGAGCGCTGAAGGCGCGGCGAACGGCGCAGGCTTTGTACTCGACGCCTCGCGCATGGATACCAACGGCTACCGCGACCACAGCAGCGCCCGTCGCGACCAGACCTTCGCCAAGCTCAACTTCCAACCGGATGACGACAGCAAGCTGGCGCTGATCTACAGCAGCCTGGAGCAGAACGGTACCCAGGATCCACTGGGGCAGACCTGGGACGCCTACAAGGCCGACCCGCGCTCGGTGAGCAGCAATGCGCTGACGTACAACACGCGCAAAAGTATCGATCATCAGCAATTGGGCATGAATTATGAGCGGTATTTCGGTGATGCGACGCTGCAGGTGAACGGGTATACCGGGCGGCGGAGTGTGATTCAGTATCTGTCGATCCCGGACAGGTTCGGCAGTGGCGCCGCCAACCCGGCTAACGCTCGCGGCGGTGTGGTAGCTTTCGACCGCAAGTTCTATGGCGGCTCCCTCCATTGGCTGCAACCCATCACCAGCGCACCCGGCGACCTGACCCTGATCACCGGCCTCGACTACGACCGCAGCCAGGATGATCGCCAAGGTTATTCCAACACCGTCAATGGGGTGCATGGTGTCAAAGGGGCCTTGGGCCGCGATGAAATCGACACCGCCACCAGCCTCGACCCGTTCGTGCAAGCCAACTGGCTGCTGGGTGACTGGACCCTGCAAGCCGGCCTGCGCCACAGCACCATGGAAATGGACGTAGACGATCACTTCCTCAGCGACGGCAACGACAGCGGCAGCAAGACCTACCAGAAGAACACGCCGTCGGTCAGCGTCATGTACGCCTTCACACCTGACTTGCACGGTTATGTAAGCGCGGGCAAAGGTTTCGAAACCCCAACCCAGGCCGAGTCCGCGTACTCCAGCACGGCGAACGGCTTCAACTTTGCGCTCAAGCCATCGGTCAGCAAACAGTATGAAATCGGCCTGAAAGCTCGCATTGGCCAGGACACCCGCGTGAATGCGGCCCTCTTTCAGATCACCACCGAGGACGAACTGGTAGTGCAGCAATCCAGCGGAGGGCGCACCACTTACCAAAACGCCGGCCGCACCCTGCGCCGCGGCTTCGAACTGGGCATCGAAAGCCAACTCAGCGAACAGTGGAGCACCAACCTCGCGTACACGCGCCTGCAAGCCACCTACGACAGCGACTTCACCAGTGGCACAACTCCCGTGGACAAAGGCAACTACCTTCCCGGCGTGCCGCAAACCACGCTGTTCGCCGAGCTGAACTGGAAACCCCGGGACTGGGTCAGTACCGCTGTCGAAGGCCTGTACCGCAGCAAGGTCTACGTCGAAGACACCAACAGCCAACACGCTGCGCCGGGCTACAGCGTGTTCAACTGGCGCGCACGGTTCGAGCAGAAGGTCGAACACTGGACCTTCCACCAGACCCTGCGCCTGGACAACCTGCTGGACCGCCAGTACGTCGGTTCGGTGATCGTCGGCGACGGCAATGGCCGCTACTACGAAGCGGCGCCCGGGCGCTCCTGGTACGCCGGGGCGGGTGCCGAGTATCAATTCTGAACGCACCACACCTTCAATGTGGGAGGCCCCGCGCTGTCGCGCAGCAAACCGGAACCCCTGTGGCGAGCGGGCTTGTCCCCCTCACCACAGGAATGCGGTCGCCTGAAATTGTTTATGCAATAAGGGGAGTTTGCTCATTCCCCCAAGCGTCGGATGGAGTCCAGCTTTCGGGGTGCAACACTAGACGCGCTCCAGCATCCGCCGGCTGGCGAAACTGAAGCTCAGCACGATAAAGATCAGCACCCCGGTCGCCACCTGCTGCCAGTAGAAATTCCAGCCGATCAGCAGCAGCCCGTTGGCGATCACGTTGATAAACAGCACTCCGAGCAGCGTCCCGGGAATATTTGCCCGGCCCTGTCGGCTCAAGGTGGTGCCGATAAACACCGCGCCAATCGCATTGAGCAAAAACGCGTTCCCGGACAGCGGCACATAGGCGCTGACTGTCGAGCTGAGCAACACACCGGCCACCCCACAGGCCAGGGCGGTAGCCAGGGCCACGATGGTGACGATGCGCCGCACCGACAACCCCGAGTAATACGCCAGCAGCGGCTGGGTGCCCTGGGCCAGCAACTCACGGCCCAGGCGTCCGCGCGCCAGGGCCAGGCCGTAGAACAGCGCCAGCCCCACTACCACCAGCAGCGGTGTCAGCCCAGTGAGCTCAGGCTTCAAGCCTTGGCTGATATAGATCGGCTGGCCGCCGTCCGAGAGCAGTTGCTGGGCGCTGGTGCCGATAAACAGGGTGCCCAGGGTGGCCAGGAACGGACTGATGCGCAGCCCGGCAATCAGGCCGGCGTTGACCAGCCCCACCAGCAGCGCCGCCGCCAGCGCGCCCGTGGCCGCCACCGCCCAGCCATGGCCGCCATTGAGCAGCACCACAAAGCTGAAACTGGCAAAGTCCAGCGCCGTGCCCACCGACAGGTCGATGCCACCGGCCGCCACCGCGTAGGTCATGCCGATAGCGACAATCGCCAGCAGCACGAAGTTGTTCAGCACCAGGCTTTGCAGGTTGCCTGCACTGAGGAAGCCCGGCGCTTGCAGCGCAAACACCACGACAATCAGGGTGAATACCAGTGGCAATGTCAGCGGCAATACGGCGCGTGCGTTCATGCCGTCGCCCCTCGGTTCACTGCACTGGAGGCTGCGACGACCAGCAGGATCAACACGCCCTGCACACCATTGACCCAGAAGCTGGAGAGGTTAAGCAGTTGAAAGCCATTGATCAGAAAACCAATCAACAGCGCCGCCAGCAACGTCCCAGGAATGCTCGCCACCAGCCGGCGGGAAAACACCACACCGAGAAAGGCGATCGCCACCACCGACAGCAGCATGTCACCGGAGCCGGTGGTGCTGCCGCTGAAGAACGCCGCCGAACACAGCGCAGCCACCGCGGCACATAGACCGGACAGCAGATAGCTCGACAATACGTAGACGGGCACTCCAATGCCCGCCGCTTCGGCCGCCTGGGGGTATTCGCCCACCGCATGCAGGCGCAGCCCATAGGCCGAGTGCTGGATAAGCAGCGTCAACACGCCCGCCGTCACCAGCAGCACCCAGGCCAGGGCCGGTACGCCCAACCAGGTGCCACCACTGAGCAGGTCCAGCAGCGGCGAGTCCGTGGAGACCACCGTGTTCTCCGTCAACACCAACTCCAGCCCCGCCAATACATTCATGCTCGCCAGGGTCGCCAGCAACGGCGGCAAACGCAGCACCACCACGGCCAGCCCATTCAGCAAGCCGACCGCCAAACCGCAGCCCAGAGTCAGCAGCAACGTCAACCCGAGATCCAGGCCGGCATTATTGAGGCGGCTGAATACCGCCGCGCACAAGCCCAGGTTGGCCGCCAGCGACAGGTCCAGCCCTCCAGCCACCACGTTCGAGCCGCCGCCGATAATCACGCAGGTGAGCCCGAAGGCCAGCACGCCGAGGATCGCCGACTGACTGAACACATTGGCCAGATTGCCCACCGACAGAAAATTCGGCGCAGCCACGGCAAACCCCAGCAGGATCGCCACAAACACCCCCACCGACCCACGGCGCAGCACCAGCACCCACAACCGCTGCGATAACCCAGGCGTCGCCGCTTCAAGCATGTTCCACCTCGCGAGCATTTGAAGTCGCAGCAGCCACGGCTCCCGTCGCACAGGCCAGCAACTGATCGCTGTCCGCCTCCCCGGCACGGAATTCACCGGCGATCTCACCCCGATGCAGCACCAGGATTCGGTCACTGATCCCCAGCAACTCCGGCAAATCCGACGACAACACCAGCACCGCCGCGCCCTCTTCCACCAAGCGTCCGATCAAGCGGTAGATTTCCACCTTGGCCCCCACATCCACCCCCACGCAGGGCTCATCCAACAGGTACACGGCGGAGCGGCGGCTCAGCCACTTCCCCAGGGCGACCTTCTGCTGGTTGCCGCCACTGAGCTGGCTGACCGCCGCTTGGGGCCCAGGCGCCTTGATTGCCAATTCGTCGATCAGCCGCAGGCTTTCCGCCTGCTCCTTGCGGCGGCTCAACAAGCCCCAGCGGCTGAACCGTCCGAGCCCCGCCAGCGTCAGGTTTTCCAGCACCGAAAGCACCGGCGAGATCCCCTGGCTGCGCCGCTCTTCCGGCACCAGCGCAAGGCCCTCGGCAATCGCCTGGGCCGGCGAACGCAGGCGCAGCAAACGCCCGTCCAGATGCACACTGCCGCTGTCGGCGCGCTCGACACCGAAGAGTGTCTTGAACAACTCCTTGGCTCCCGAGCCGACCAGCCCGGTCAGGCCGACGATTTCTCCGCGCCGCACCTCCAGATCGATCTGCCGATAGCGCCGCGCCAGGCTCAACCCGCGTACCTGCAACAGCGGCGCTCCCGGTGCAACCTTGGCCTTGGGGTACATCTCCTGCACCTCGCGATTTACCATCAGCCGCGCAATCTCGGCGCTGGACGTATGCCGGGGCTGCACCACCGCCACGTCCCGACCATTGCGCAGCACCGTGACTTCATCGCAGAGGCTGTCGATTTCCTGTAGGTAATGGGAGATGTACAGGATGGATAAACCCTGGTCGCGCAGGCGCTTGACGATGCGCAGCAACTGGTCGACTTCACGCTTGACCAAGGCCACGCTGGGCTCGTCGAACACCAGGATCTTGGGCTGGCGAATCAACGCCCGGGTGATTTGCAGCACCTGGCGTTCGGCGCTGTTCAGCTCGCTCACCAGCGCACCGGCGGGCAATTGCAGATCAAAATATTCCGCCAGCAAGCGCTCGGCTTCACGTTGCTGCCGGCGTCGATCCACAAAGGGCCCGCGCCGCAATTCATGCCCGAAAAACAGCGCCTCGCCCACGGTAAAACTGGCGGGCAACAGACGCTCCTGATGGATGAACTGCACGCCCAGCGCATCCACCTGGCGCGGTGACAAGGCGGCGTACGACTGGCCATCGATACTCACCTGCCCCGCGTCCGCCTTGTGGATGCCGGCCAGGATCTTGATCAAGGTCGACTTGCCCGCACCGTTCTCCCCCACCAGGCCGTGGATGCTGCCGCGTTCGACTTTAAGGCTTGCGTCATCCAGCGCCAGGGTGGCGCCAAAGCGTTTATGCAAGTGTTGCAGGTGCAATGCCGGCATCAGTCACCCCGCAGTTGCTGAACCTGGTCCAGGTTGGCCGCGGTGGTCAGCAGCGTGGCCACATGGGTTTCCTTGGGCAGGTCTCGTTGCCCGGCCAGGTAGCGCGCCACGTTCTGCACAGCGGTCTTGCCGATCAACGCCGGTTGCTGCGCCACCACCGCCCCCACCGGCGAATTTGCCTGGCCGAGCAGCGCCAGCACTTCCGGCGTACCGTCGACGCCGTAAGTCTTGATCTCGGTGCGCCCGGCATCGATCAGCGCCTTGCTCGCGCCCAACTGCGGAATGTCCCACGCCGACCAGATCGCCGAGACGCTGCCCGCCGGGTATTTGTTGAGCAGCGCCGAGACTTGTGAATAAGCATCCTGCACGGTGTTGGGGATCACGTCGCGAAGTTCCGGCTGGATGATTTCCAGCTGGGGGTAATCCTTGAGCGCCAGCTTCAACTGGTCATAACGGATCGCACACACCGGCACGCCGTAGAAACCGTTGAACACCAGGATCTTGCCTTTGCCGCCGGCGTCCTTGATCAACTGATCGGCCAACGCCTTGCCGGTGGCGACGTTGTCGGAGGTGGTGTTGTTGAGGCTGTACTGGGACGGTGCATCGATGGTGAACAGCGGGATGCCGGCCTTGCTGATGCGCTTGAGCCAGGGGTCGATCACGCTGAGGGTGCCGAGGGTCTGGATCACGGCGTCGGGTTTCTGGGTGACCACGGTTTGCAGCTGGGTCACCAGGTTCTTGTCGTTACGCCCGGCATCGAGGGTGATCGGCGTGCCGCCCAGGCGCTTGATCTCATCGACCTGGGCCTGGAACGCCTTGATATCGAAATAGTGGCTGGTGCCGGTCATGCTCACGGCAATGCGCTTGCCGGCCAGGGACGGCACGGCCTCATCGCCCTCGGCAGCCTGGACGCTGACGACATGGCCCAGCAACAGCGCGGCGCCAAGGCAGATCAAACGGGAAAGCGAGGAAAGGCTGGAAGGCATACAGGGCTCCGCTGCGACCGGTGAAAGGGTTCACCAGGAGGCATTGCAGAGCCCGTGCCAGGATTTTTATTGCATTAAATCAAGGGGGTAACGTTTCCGCATGAAGGCGGACTGTCGTTCTGGGGCAACAACTGCCTGATAACTGTTGCTCAGGCAACAGCTCTTGATCGTTCACCCTGGGAGGGAACGATCAGGTCGGTTGCTTCGGCAAACGCTGATCAATCAGCTGATACAACGCACTACTCTCAGGCCAGTTCCGCATAAACCGCGCACGGTCCCTGGCATACGCCGGGGCGAAGCTGGCGGCAGAGCTGTGTTGGCACATCGCGTCGAGGTCGATCAGTGACCAGCGATCCTTATCCCAGAACAGGTTATGGCCCTTGAAGTCGCCATGGCTGATGCGCTCGCGAATCAGCTCGGCGAACAACTGGTCCAGCGCCAGCAGTTCGTTTTCCGGCGCGTCACCGTGTTCGATATAGGGCGCGAAACGCTCGATGATGTCCGGGCCCGGCAGGTATTCGGTGACCAGGTAAGCGCGGCTGCGCAGCCAGAAAAAGCGCTTTTCCAGTACGGCCAGCGGCTTGGGCGTGGCGATGCCGAGGAACGCCAGGCGATTGCCTTCGCGCCAGGAATGCCAGGCGCGGCTCGGGCGCCAGAAGCGCTTGAGCCAATGGGCGAAGCCCTTGATGTTGTAGCGCTTGATCACCAATGGCCGGCCGGCCACATCGACCTTGGCCACGCTGGCCGCACCACCGGTCTTGTACAGGTGGCCCTGGTCGAGCAACGCATCCGCCTGCTCCAGCACCGGCAGCATCGCCGGCTCTTCCTCGCGACGGATCGCGCGCAAGGCAAAGGCGCCACGCACCACGCTGAACAGCGTGCAGTCGCGCCCCACTTTGTTCAACAAGTCCTTCAAACGCCAGGCGCTGACCTTGCGCACCTGTTTTTCCAGGGCTTGCAGGGGCAAGGCGTGCTCGCCGTTGCTCAGCAGGTAGTACACCAGCAGTTCTTCGGTAAACGGCTCGAGGTTTTTCGGCAACTGGGCGAAAAACACCCCGAGGTTTTCCAGCACACGGTCGCGCGACAGGGGCTTGCCCGCCTCTTCAACACGAATGCCGGCGCCATCGATCAAGTACAGCTTGCCGTCCCGGCGCAGCAGGTTGTCCAGGTGCAGGTCTTCCTGCCACAGGCCCTTGGCATGCATCTGGCCGATCGCACCCAGGGCCTCGGCCAGCACGGCGGTTTGCTCGTCGGCCAGTGGCGGTAGCGCTTCAACGGCGTGCCAGGCATCGGCCAGGCTCTCGGCACCTTCGATAAACTCGAACAGCAGCCAGCCGCCCTCGCCGTCCTGCAAGCCATCGGCGAGCAACAGCGGGGTGGTCAGGCCTTGCTCGGCCAGCAGGCGTACGCCGCTGAGTTCACGCTGGAAATGCCGCGCGGCCTTGCCGCCCACCAATAACTTGGCCAGCACCGGACGCCCGCGCCAGATCGCCGCGCCCACGTAACGCTCGCCCGGCAACACCCGCAACAGGCTCAGCAGTTGCAGTTGGCCAGGGCCGGCGGCATCCGCCAGGTCGATAGTGAGGGGCAGGCTCGGCGTGCGGCCGGCGTTTTTCAACTCGGACAGGCGCATCAGCGGTTCTCCTTGTGGCTACGCCGCTTCGTCAGGCGTTGCAGCCAGGTGGTGACGAGCGCGCTGCCTTCGGGCTGATCGAGGTAAGCCGCCAGCAATTGACGCACCTGTGCGTCCGACCACTGCGGTGCCCGGCGCAACAACGGCTCCAGGTCCTTGACCCGGTCACGCCAGCCGAACAGCAGCGGGCGGGTTTTCTCCAGGTCGATCAACTGCGCGGCGTAGCCGTCCCCGGTGGCCTGCAGGAAAATATGCTTGGGGTAGAAACAGCCATGCACCTGGCCGACGCTGTGCAACCGGCGCGCCAGTTGACCGCAGGCCAGCAGGATCGCGCGGTGCTGGGCATCGCTGAGTTGCGCCCATTGCTCCAGCAACGAATCCAGGTCATTCCAGCCGTCCAGGGCACGGGTCAGCAGCATCGCGCGGTGCTCACCGGCGACTTTGCGCTCGCCGTAGAACGCCGCCTGCAACGCCGGGATCCCGAGCTTGCGGTAACGGCTGATGTTGCGGAACTCGCGGGAGAAACTGGGCTCGCCCAATGGCCGGTGCAAGCTGCGCGTGAGGTAGTTGCTCTGGCGCTTGAGGTAATAGCCGTGGCCGTCGAGTTCCAGGCGAAATACGCTGCTCCAGCCGCCACGACTGGTGTTCGGCTCGTCCACCGCGTCCAGTTGCCTGGCCCACAGGGCGTCGAAGGTCGCAAGGCCGTGGCGCTCCAGCAGGGCGCGATCTTCAGCCGCCAGGAAATCACTCATTCACGTCCCTCGAAAAACTTCACTACGTGGCGAATCCGCCGTTTGTCCGACTCACTCAGGTGCCGACACCCACGGTACTGCATGTAGAAGCGCAGGCGCTGAGTGGCCGACAAGTGATACTTGGCCACCTTGTCCAGGCAGGCCAGGTCCTTGGTGATGCGATACTTGAGCCAGAAACCGCGCCAGAAATCGCCGTTGGGGCAATCGATCAGGTACAGGGTGGCCTGGTCGTCGATCAGCAGGTTGCGCCACTTCAAGTCGTTATGGGTAAAGCGATGATCGTGCATGGTGCGCGTGTATTCGGCGAGCTGGCGGCTGACCGCGTTGACCCACTTGGGGTCGCGCAGGCGCGCATCCTTACGTTCGGCCAGGACCGAGAGGTCTTCGGTCCTCGGCAACTCGCGGGTGATCATTGCGCCACGATCATAGGCCAGGCCGCTGCGCTCCAGGCCCCAGGCGACCACATCGGCGGTGGGAATGCCCCACTTGGCGAAGCGCTTGAGGTTCTGCCATTCGGACTTGACCCGCGGCTTGCCCAGGTAGCGCCGCAGGCCCTTGCCGGCGCCGGTGTAGCGTTTGACGTAGTAGTTGACCCCGCCACGCTCCACCCGGATCACTTCCGACAGCGGGTCGCGTGTCAGCCGCTCGCCTTGCAGGGCAAATACCGCTTCGAGGCTTCCAAAATCATCCGCCAGTGCGGCGTAGGCAGGCTCCAGGTTCCAACCCGCCATCAGATCGCATCCCCATAACGTTGCTTGCGCGCGTAGAGCTTGTCGGCCTTGCGCTGCATCAGGCTCAGGGACGCCGATTGCTCGGCCAGGACCTGGCGCAGCGGCTGGCGGAAGTAGCCCTTGAGGAAGCGCAATTTATCGCGCCGGGTCAGGCCGATGTCCAACGCTGAGTAGTACAGCGCTGAGAGGTCCTTGTCGCGCCAGCGCAGCGGCAGATGGGCGCGCATTTGCGCCCGGTGCAGGTCGATCACCGAGAGCTTGATGTTGCGTGCATCGATCGGCCTGGACGTGTCCAGCAGGAAGTGGCACAGGTAGCAGTCGCGGTGATTCACGCCGCCCCGGTGCATGTCCCCGACCATGCGCGCCAGTTCGGCCGTGAGTGCATGGCGCAGTGCAGGTGTGGGCGGTTCGGCGACCCAGTTGACGGTCAGGTCTTCAAGGCTGATGGTCGGCGCCAGCTCTTCGGTGATGATGAACGAGTGCTGGTCCGCCGGGTTGCTGCCTTTTTCGCCGAAAGCCACGCCGGTCATGGTCGGCACGCCGATCGCCTGCAAGCGGTGAATGGCATCCCATTCCAGGCCGGCGCCGAGCACCGGCAGCTTGGCGGTGATCAGGTTCTTGAAGATTTCCGCCCAGCCGATGCCGCGGTGGATTTTGACGAAATACGGGCGGCCATCCACCTCGGTGCGCAACGTGCGACGCGCCGCCAGTTCACGGAATACCTGGCCTTGTAGTTTCTCGACTTCGGCGAAGGCGTCACGCCCGGCCCATAACGTCTTGAACGGTTCGGCAAGAATCAACTTCATCGTTTTGGCTCCGCCAGGATCACATCCGCAGCGCGCTGCGGCATGCTGTAGAGGTCGGCCGTCTCGGCGAAGGCCAACCCATTGCGGCCCCAGGCCGCGCGCTGTGCAGAATCGGTCAACATCTGCGCCAGGTACTGGTTCAACTGAGCCTGTTCAAACGGCTCGTCCAGCACCAGGCCGCTGTCGGCTTCGGCGATGTAATGGGCATAACCACATACGGCCGAGACCAGCACCGGCAACCCGGCCACCAGGGCTTCGAGCAACACGGTGCCGGTGTTTTCGTTGTACGCCGGGTGGATCAACAGGTCGGCGCCCAGCAGGAAACGCGGAATATCGCTGCGCCCCTTGAGGAACTGCACGTTATCGCCCAGCCCGAGGGTGGCGCTTTGCAGTTGGAATACCTTGGGGTCGTCCTGGCCGATGACAAACAGGCGCGTGCGTTTTTTCAGCTCAGCCGGCAATGCGGCCAGCGCTTTCAGGCTGCGGTCGACGCCCTTGGTCTTGAAGCCGGAACCGATCTGCACCAGCAGCAGGTCGTCATCGCCCAGGTTGAACTCCTTGCGGAAGCCTTCACGAATCTCGGCCGCATTCGGCGGCGCGCGGCGGTCCTGGGCAATGCCCGGTGGCAGCAGGTGGAAACGCTCCAGCGGCGTGTCGTAATGCTTGATGAACAGCGGCTGCTGCACTTCGGAAATCATCAAGACTTCGGTCTTGGCGTCCTTGGCAAACACCGCGCGCTCGTACTCGGCAAAGTGGCGATAGCGGCCAAAACTGCGGTACAGCGAATGGCGCAGGTTTTGTGCCTTGTCTTCGAAGCAGCCGTCAGCGGCGTAGTACACGTCCAGGCCAGGCATCTTGTTGAAGCCGATCAGGCGGTCCACCGGGCGCTTGGCCAGGTCGGCCTCCATCCAGGCGCTGAGCTTCTCGTTGCGCCGATGGTTGAAGAACGCCTTGACCGGCGCCACCAGCACTTCGAAGCCGGGCGGAATGTCGCCCTCCCAGATCAGCGTGTAGACACGAATCTGATGGCCGCGCTGCTGGCACTCCAGGGCGATGCGCATGAAATCGCGCTGCAGGCCGCCGAAGGGGAAATATTTGTACAGAACAAAAGCCAGTTGCATCAGTGCAGCTCCTCAGCCAGTAACAACGTGCTCAGCCGGGTTGCCACACGCTCAGGGTTCAGGCGCGTGAAACACAGGGGCGACTCGCGCTTGATGTCGAACCGACGCAGGTCGTCGGCCGTCGGTTGATAGGTACATTGTTTTTGCAGGCACGGCGCACAGGCAAAGTCGCTGGCCAGGTGAATCTGGCCCTTGCCGTAGGCGCCGGTCAGCCCGGGGTTGGTGGGGCCGAACAGGGAAATGGTCGGCACATCCAATGCCGCCGCCAAATGCCCGAGTCCGGTGTCCACCGCCACACAGGCGCGGGCGCCGGCCAATACCCGGGCCACGCCGGCCAGGTTCAGCTTGGGCAGCACTTCGGCGTTGTTCAGGCCTTGGGCCAGGCGCTCCGCCCGGGCCTTTTCGGCGGCGTTGCCCCACGGCAACTTCACGTCCACGCCCAGGCGGCCCATACGTTCAGCCAATTCGCGCCAGTAGGCTTCGGGCCAATGCTTGGTGTCCCAGGTGGTGCCGTGCAGCAGCAGGACGAAGGGCTTTTTCGGCGGCAGGCCGAGCAGTTTTTCGGTGCTGAGGCCGTAGTCGCCCAAGCCTTTGGGCAAGTCATAGCCGAGGGCCACGGCGAACAGTTGGCGCAAGCGCTCCACCGCATGCTGCCCACGGGCCACGGCCAGGCGCCGCGAGTAGAAGCGCGCCGCAATCGGCTCACGGGCCGAGTGTTTGTCGAATCCGGCCACCGGAGCCCGCACGTACCGGGTCAGCCAGGCGCTTTTGAACAGGCCCTGGGCATCGATCACCAGATCGTACTTGGTCGACTGGACTTGCTGCTTGAAGCGCCGCCACTCGCCGCTCTTGAAGGTTTCCCAGAGGTTCTTGCGCCAGCGGCGGATCGCCACCGGGATCACCTTGTCCACCGCCGGATGCCAGGTGGGGATTTCAGCAAAGCCTTCTTCCACCACCCAGTCGAAGCGAATGCCGGGGATCGCCCGTGCCGCGTCAGTCAGTGCCGGCAAGGCGTGGATCACGTCGCCCAGGGATGAGGTCTTGATTACCAGTACCCGCAACTCAGTGAACCTCGACCACGTCGCCCTGCAACCGCTGCAAGGCATCGGTTACCGGCTGCGGCAGCAATTGGCGCAGGCAGTTGTAATGGCCGAAGCGGCAGGTGCGATCAAAGCACGGGCTGCACTCCAGCCCCAGGCGCACCACTTCGACCTGGTCGGCCAACGGCGGGGTGAAGCCCGGCGAGGTGGAGCCGTACACCGCCACCAACGGGCGGTTCAGCGCAGCGGCCACATGCATCAGGCCGGAGTCGTTGGACACCACGGCGTCCGCACAGGACAGCAAGTCGATGGCCTCGGCCAGGGACGTGTCGCCACTGAGGTTGACGGCCTCTTCGCGCAGGCCCGGGATCAGGCGCTGGCGAATATCTTCACCCACCGAGTGATCGTTTTTCGAACCGAACAACCACACCTGCCAGCCTTCGCGAATCTTCATCTCGGCGACTTTGGCGTAGTGGTCCGACGGCCAGCGCTTGGACTCGCCAAACTCCGCCCCGGGGCACAGGGCCAACACCGGACGATCCAGGGCCAGGCCGAACTTGGCCAGTGCCGCATCGCGGGTCACCGGGTCGATCTGCAGGCTGGGGCGCGGGTACGGCTTGGGCAGCTCGGCGCCCGGCGCATAGGCCAGGGCCATGAAGCGTTCGATCATCAGCGGGTAGCGCGCCTTGTCCAGCGTGCGTACATCATTAAGCAGCACATAGCGAAACTCGCCGCGCCAGCCGGTGCGCTTGGGGATACCGGCAAAATACGGCACCAGCGCCGATTTGAGCGAGTTGGGCAGCAGGATCGCCTGGTCGTACTGGCCCGCCAAGGATTTGCCGATGCGACGGCGGGTCGCCAATTCCAGGGCACCGTGGCCGAGCGGAAAGCTCAAGGCCTTGTGCACTTCGGGCATGCGCTCGAGGATCGGCCGGCTCCACTCGGGGGCGAGCACGTCGATCTGGCAGTCCGGGTAGCGCATACGCAGGCTCTGGAACAGAGTCTGCGCCATCACCATGTCACCGACCCAACTGGGCCCAACGATCAGAATATTCATGTAGTTTCCACAAACGATGCGGGGAGGCTTATGCCTCCCCGCCCTAATAGTGTTTCAACCCAACCCCAGCGCCTGCCAGATTCGCATCACCTGGCGCCGTTCGTCAGCGAACTGATCACCGGGTACCGTACCGGCCTCGTTCTGCAAGGCCTGGCGATGCGCGGCGGAACGGTAGGCCTTATACACCTCGCGCAGCAGATGGGCATCGGCGGCGGGCATCAAGCCCACCTGCTCGAGGCCTTCCAGAATGCGGATATTGTCGGTGTAGCGCAGCAACGATGGATGTTGCGCAGACCACGCCAAAGCCGCGTATTGCACCATAAATTCAATATCGACGATACCTCCGGCGTCCTGCTTGAGGTCGAACAGCACCGTGGCGTCGAAGGCATTGGCGCCGGTGCCGGCCGCCGTGGCCTTGGTGCCCAGGTTGTCACGCATCTTGGCGCGCATCTCGCTGACCTCCTGGCGCAACTTCGCCAAGTCGCGCTCACGCCCCAGCACTTTAGCCCGTACCTGCTCGAATGCCTGGCCCACATCCTGGCTGCCCACCAGCACCCGCGCGCGGATCAGGGCCTGATGTTCCCAGGTCCATGCTTCATTTTGTTGATAGCGATCAAACGCCCCGAGGGAACTGACCAGCAACCCGGATGCGCCGGATGGTCGCAGGCGCATGTCGACTTCATACAATTGGCCGGAGTTGGTCTGGGTGGTCAGCAGATGAATGATCCGCTGGCCCAGGCGCGTAAAGAACTGCGCGCCGTCGATCGGCTTGGCGCCGTCGGTCTCGGCCTGCGGGTCGCCATCGTGGATAAACACCAGGTCCAGGTCCGAACCATGCCCCAGTTCGATGCCGCCGACTTTCCCATAACCGACAATGATGAACCCAGGATCGCACAAGGTACCGTCCAAGCGCTGCGGCGAGCCGTGGCGCGCGACCGTCTGGCGCCAGGCCAGGGCCAGCACTTGTTCGAGGATGGCTTCGGCGAGCCAGGTCAGGTAGTCGCTGACTTTCATCAACGGCAGGCTGCCAGCGATTTCCGACGCGGCCACGCGCAGGCGGTGGGCCAGCTTGAAGTGCCGCAGGGCTTCCATCTGCTGTTCAAGGTCATCCTCGGGGATGCGCGTAAGGCGCTCGCGCAACTCAGCGGCAAGTTCCGGCGCCAGCGGTGGCTTGAACAAACGGCCTTCGTTGAGCAACTCATCCAGCAGCAGCGGGAAGCGCGTGATCTGCTCGGCGATCCATGGACTGGCGGCGCACAGGGTCAGCAGGCGGCGCAGGGCGTCGGGGTTTTCCGTCAGCAGCACCAGATAGGCGGAACGCCGGGCGACGGCCTCCACCAGCGGCAGTACACGCTCCAGCACCAGGTCCGGGTTGGCGTGCTCGACGGCCTGGGCCAGCAAGCGCGGGATAAAGGCATCCAGGCGTTCACGCCCCAGGCGCTGCATGGCCCGCAGTTGCGGGCTGTTGCGCAGGCTGGCCAAGGCTTTAAGGGCCTTGGTGGCGTCGGTGAAGCCGCCTTCAGCCAATTGACGGCAAGCGGCCTCTTCATCCTGGGACTCTTCCCACAGCGGCAGCCATTCCCCGCCCACGACCAACTCGCTTTCCGCGCCTTCTTCTTCATCAGGATCCGCAATCACCTGGCGGAAGTGCCAGTCCACGCGGCCACGCCAGTACATCAGGCGCTCGTGGAACGCCGCCCAGTCGGCAAAGCCGAGCATAAAGGCAATGCGCGCCTGGTCTTCAGGGCTGTCCGGCAGCATTTGGGTCTGGCGGTCGGCAATCGCCTGGATCGCATGTTCGGTGTAACGCAGGAATTCATAGCCATTACGCAACTCGGCGATCACCGCCGGCGGCAGGTAGCCCTGGCCTTCCAGGGTGCCGAGCACCTTGAGCAGCGGCCGTTGCTGCAGGCTGAGGTCGCGGCCGCCATGGATCAGCTGGAACGCCTGGGCGATAAATTCCACTTCGCGGATGCCGCCCGAGCCCAGCTTGATATTGTCGGCCATGCCTTTGCGCCGGACTTCCTGCTGGATCAGCTGCTTCATGGTGCGCAGCGCCTCGATGGCGGAAAAGTCCAGGTAACGGCGGTACACGAACGGCCGCAGCATATCGAGCAGTTGCGCACCGGCCACCTGGTCACCGGCAACCACACGCGCCTTGATCATGGCGTAGCGTTCCCAGTCGCGACCCTGGTCCTGGTAGTACTGCTCCAGCGCATTGAAGCTGAGCACCAGGGCACCGGCCGAACCGTAGGGGCGCAGGCGCATGTCGACACGGAACACAAAGCCGTCGACGGTCATCGGGTCGAGGGACTTGATCAATTTTTGACCAAGGCGAATAAAGAACTCCTGGTTATCCAGGGAGCGCTTCACGCCCACGGTTTCGCCGCCCTCGGGGTAGGCGAAGATCAGGTCGATATCCGACGAGAGGTTCAGCTCCACCGCGCCGAGCTTGCCCATGCCGAGGATGACCATGTGCTGCAGTTCGCCGCTGCGCCGCCCGGTCGGCGTGCCGAACTGCACGCAGTGGCGCTGGTACAGCCATTGGTAGGCCTGGTCGATGCTGGCGTCGGCCATGTCGGAGAGGTCACGACAGGTTTGCACCAGGTCGGCCTGGCGGGTCAGGTCACGCCAGATGATGCGCACTTGCTGGCGGGTACGCTGGCGACGCAGTACGCGGCCCAGCTCATCTTCTGTTTCGGCCTGTTGCACGGCACCGGCAATCTGCCCGCACAGCTCGCCCGGCGCAAAGCCGCGATCCAGCTCGCCCCAGGCCGCCAGCTCGAGCAACATCAAAGGGTCACGAACACTCTGTTCAATGACGAAATCACTGGCGGCGCACACGCGGGCGAAGTCGGCCCACCGTTGCGGCGTCCACGCAGAAAGGCCATGATCGTCGTCCAGCGCGGCCACGGCGTCACGAAATGACTGCTCGGCCCGCTGGGCCTTTGGCAACAGAATGGCCGGCAGTTCGGCCAGCGTTGGAAGGCTCATGGTCTATCCTTGGTCGGCGTGTAAATGGCCTGCTGCTGTGAAGGCAGGCGCCGCGCTCGATGAAGGACTGTCGAACAAAGGTGATAAATAGCTGAAAATATGTAATTTTTGGCAGGCAACATTAAACTTCTACCTTTTCTTGTTCGCAAAAGATCAACAATAACGATTATGCTCACCAGCCAGACCGAGCAATCCGCTCGGTCTTGTGTAGTTTTACTACTCGTATATACATTCGAAAGGCTGAAATGGCCGACGATTTGTAGTAAAACTACAGGACGCCGAAGCAACCTTCGGCCATCCAAGAATTTATGTCGTCTGCCCACAAGGCCAGTCGCAAACTTCAGGCAACCGATTCTGGTAGCCTTTCCGCCCTGGAGCAAGCCATGCAAGACCTCGATCCCGTCGAAACCCAGGAATGGCTGGACGCCCTGGAATCGGTTCTCGACAAAGAAGGCGAAGACCGTGCTCACTACCTGATGACCCGTATGGGCGAACTCGCGACCCGCAGCGGCTCGCAACTGCCCTACGCCATCACCACGCCATACCGCAACACCATCCCCGTTACCCACGAAGCACGCATGCCTGGCGACCTGTTCATGGAACGCCGCATTCGCTCGCTGGTACGTTGGAACGCCATGGCGATGGTAATGCGCACGAACTTGAAAGATTCTGACCTGGGCGGTCACATCTCCAGCTTCGCTTCCAGCGCAACCCTGTATGACATCGGCTTCAACTACTTCTTCCAGGCCCCGACCGAAGAACACGGCGGCGACCTGATCTACTTCCAGGGCCACACCTCGCCGGGCGTCTACGCTCGTGCGTTCATGGAAGGTCGCATCAGCGAAGAGCAAATGAACAACTTCCGCCAGGAAGTCGACGGTCAGGGCCTGTCGTCCTACCCGCACCCTTGGCTGATGCCTGATTTCTGGCAGTTCCCGACGGTATCCATGGGCCTGGGCCCGATCCAGGCGATCTACCAGGCACGCTTCATGAAGTACCTGGAAGCCCGTGGCTTCATCCCGGAAGGCAAGCAGAAAGTCTGGTGCTTCCTGGGCGACGGCGAGTGCGACGAGCCGGAATCCCTGGGTGCCATCTCCCTGGCCGGCCGCGAGAAGCTGGACAACCTGATCTTCGTCATCAACTGCAACCTGCAGCGCCTCGACGGCCCGGTTCGCGGCAACGGCAAGATCATCCAGGAACTCGAAGGCGTGTTCCGCGGTGCCCAGTGGAACGTGACCAAGGTCATCTGGGGCCGTTTCTGGGACCCACTGCTGGCCAAGGACGTCGACGGTATCCTGCAACGTCGCATGGACGAAGTCATCGACGGCGAGTACCAGAACTACAAGGCCAAAGACGGCGCGTTCGTGCGTGAACATTTCTTCAACACGCCTGAACTCAAGGCGATGGTTGCCGACCTGTCCGACGACGAGATCTGGAAACTCAACCGTGGCGGCCACGACCCGTACAAGGTCTATGCGGCGTACCACGAAGCGGTCAACCACAAAGAACAACCGACCGTCATCCTGGCCAAGACCATCAAGGGTTATGGCACCGGTGCCGGCGAAGCGAAAAACACCGCGCACAACACCAAGAAAGTCGATGTCGACAGCCTGAAGCTGTTCCGCGACCGCTTCGACATCCCGGTCAAGGACGAAGAGCTGGAGAACCTGCCGTTCTTCAAGCCTGAGGCGAACAGCGCCGAAGCCCGCTACCTGAGCGAGCGTCGTACCGCACTGGGCGGTTTCGTGCCACAGCGCCGCGCCAAGAGCTTCAACATCCCGACACCTCCGCTGGATACCCTCAAGGCGATCCTGGACGGCTCGGGCGACCGTGAAATCTCCACCACCATGGCCTTCGTGCGGATCCTCGCGCAGCTGGTCAAGGACAAGGAGATCGGCTCGCGCATCGTGCCGATCATCCCGGACGAAGCCCGTACTTTCGGTATGGAAGGCATGTTCCGCCAGTTGGGCATCTACTCCTCCGTCGGCCAGCTCTACGAGCCAGTCGATAAAGACCAGGTGATGTTCTACAAGGAAGACAAGAAGGGCCAGATCCTCGAAGAAGGCATCAACGAAGCGGGCGCCATGAGTTCCTTCATCGCTGCCGGTACTTCGTACTCCAGCCACAACCAGCCGATGCTGCCGTTCTACATCTTCTACTCGATGTTCGGTTTCCAGCGTATCGGCGACCTGGCTTGGGCAGCGGGCGACAGCCGTACCCGTGGTTTCCTGATCGGCGGTACCGCCGGCCGTACCACTCTGAACGGCGAAGGCCTGCAACACGAAGACGGTCACAGCCACATCCTGGCTGCCACCATCCCGAACTGCCGCACCTTTGATCCAACCTACGGCTATGAGCTGGCGGTGATCATCCAGGACGGCATGAAGAAGATGACCGAAGAGCAGCAGGACGTTTTCTACTACATCACCGTGATGAACGAGTCCTACCAGCAGCCAGCCATGCCGGCCGGCGTGGAAGAAGGCATCATCAAGGGCATGTACCTGCTCGAAGAAGACACCAAGGAAGCGGCGCACCACGTGCAGCTGATGGGCTCCGGCACCATCCTGCGTGAAGTCCGTGAAGCGGCGAAGATCCTGCGTGAAGAGTTCAACGTCGGCGCCGACGTCTGGAGCGTTACCAGCTTCAACGAACTGCGTCGCGACGGCCTGGCCGTAGAGCGCAACAACCGCCTGCACCCGGGCCAGAAGCCTGCGCAGAGCTATGTCGAAGAGTGCCTGGCCGGCCGTAAAGGTCCAGTCATTGCCTCTACCGACTACATGAAACTGTTTGCTGAACAAATTCGCCAGTGGGTCCCGTCCAAGGAATTCAAAGTCCTGGGCACCGACGGTTTCGGCCGCAGTGACAGCCGCAAGAAGCTGCGTCACTTCTTCGAAGTCGACCGTCACTTCGTGGTGTTGGCAGCCCTGGAAGCCTTGGCTGACCGCGGTGAGATCGAACCCAAGGTGGTAGCTGACGCTATCGTCAAGTTCGGGATCAACCCGGAAAAACGCAACCCACTGGACTGCTGAGGAGACTTTTTGTGAGCGAACTCATTCGCGTACCTGACATCGGCAGCGGTGAAGGTGAAGTAATCGAGCTGTTTGTGAAGGTCGGCGACACCGTCGAAGCCGACCAGAGCATCCTGACCCTGGAATCGGACAAGGCGAGCATGGAAATCCCTGCTCCCAAGGCCGGCGTGGTCAAGAGCCTGAAAGTGAAGCTGGGCGACCGCCTGAAAGAAGGCGACGAACTGCTGGAACTGGAAATCGAAGGTGCCGCTGATGCGGCCCCTGCGGCGGCTCCTGCTGCCGCTGCTGCACCGGCGCCTGCCGCGGAAAAACCTGCCGCTGCTGCCGAGGCTCCTGCAGCCCCGGCTGCTGCTCCAGCCGCAGCGACTGTCCAGGACATTCATGTTCCGGACATCGGCTCGTCGGGCAAGGCCAAGATCATCGAGCTGCTGGTCAAGGTCGGCGACACCGTCGAAGCCGACCAGTCGCTGATCACCCTGGAGTCCGACAAGGCCTCCATGGAAATCCCATCGCCGGCTGCCGGCGTTGTGGAAAGCATCGCGGTCAAGCTGGAAGACGAAGTCGGCACGGGCGACTTCATCCTCAAGCTGAAAGTACAAGGCGCTGCGCCTGCCGCTGCTCCAGCACCGGCTGCTGCTCCGGCGGCCAAGGCTGAAGCCGCTCCGGCCGCTGCCGCCCCTGCGCCTGCTGCAAAAGCCGAGGCCGCTCCGGCCCCTGCGGCTGCCGCACCGGCGCCAAGCGGTGCCAAGGTTCACGCAGGCCCGGCGGTTCGCCAACTGGCGCGTGAATTCGGCGTCGAGCTGAACGCTGTGTCGGCCACCGGCCCCCACGGTCGCGTACTGAAGGAAGACGTGCAGGTCTACGTCAAAGCCATGATGCAGAAAGCCAAGGAAGCTCCGGCTGCCGGCACTGCTACTGGCGGCGCGGGGATTCCACCGATCCCGGTGGTGGACTTCAGCCGCTTCGGCGAGACCGAAGAAGTGCCGATGACCCGCCTGATGCAAATCGGCGCGTCAAGCCTGCACCGCAGCTGGCTGAACATTCCGCACGTGACCCAATTCGACCAGGCCGACATCACCGACCTGGAAGCTTTCCGCGTTGCGCAGAAAGCCGTGGCCGAGAAGGCCGGCGTGAAACTGACCGTGCTGCCGCTGCTGCTCAAGGCCTGCGCGCACCTGCTCAAGGAGCTGCCGGACTTCAACAGTTCGCTGGCGCCAAGCGGCAAGGCGATCATTCGCAAGAAGTACGTGCACGTAGGCTTTGCCGTCGACACGCCGGATGGCCTGCTGGTACCGGTCATCAAGAACGTCGACCAGAAGAGCCTGCTGCAGCTTGCCGCCGAGGCTGCTGCACTGGCGGCCAAAGCCCGTGACAAGAAGCTCACCGCAGACGACATGCAAGGCGCGTGCTTCACCATCTCCAGCCTCGGTCACATTGGCGGTACGGGCTTCACGCCAATCGTCAACGCGCCGGAAGTGGCGATCCTGGGCGTTTCCAAGGCCACCATCCAGCCAGTCTGGGACGGTAAAGCGTTCCAGCCCAAGCTGATGCTGCCACTGTCGCTGTCCTACGATCACCGTGTGATCAACGGCGCGGCCGCTGCACGCTTCACCCAGCGCCTGAGCCAGTTGCTGAACGACATCCGCACCATCCTGCTGTAAGCCACAGCGGCCTCCCTTTCATCGGGGAGGCCTGGTTGCACCGATTTCCGAGCGCCACGCTCGTACCTCAACCCCGTCAATTTGGCGGGGCTTTTTTTGCTTTTCTCTACAGACAGAACAGGGTTGTACACCTTCTGTCATCCTGACTGAAGAATTCCCCCGCCCGGCCGATAACCCCCTTATAGCACTTAGCCTTCATCCTCTCTTGTCAGCCCGCGCCGCATGATGCAACCTTGCCGCAGGCAACAGTAAAGAGGGCGTGAGCCCGGCGCCGTGCGCGTTATTTGAAGTGAGTTCCCCCCCATGAAAAGCCAACCCGATGTCGCCCGTATGGCGGCCGAGGTAGTGACGCAGTTACCGGTGCCTTCGCGCCTCGGTATGCTGCGTTTCGAGCGGCTTAATGAGGCAAGCTGGGCCCTTCTGTACCTCGACCCTAACTGCGAGCGCCAATTCGGCCTGTCGGCGGTCGAGCTGTGTGCACTGCTCGGTACCCCCTTCGCCAGCCTGATGGAGCCTCAGGCTCGCTATCAACTGCACGACGCCATCCAACAGCAACTGAGCGACAGCCCTCACTACCTGGTGCGCTACACCCTGCACACCAACGATGGCCCCCTGAGCCTGCTGGAAATGGGCGAAGCCTACAAACAACACAATCGCCACCTGCTGCGCGGCTACCTGATGGTGGTCGACGGCCTGTTCAACGAAATCTCCCTGCCCGCCCCGACGGAGGACCTGGAAAGCCAGAACAGCCGCCTGCAGATCGCCCTGGAGCTCAACCAGCGCGCCCAGCAGGAACAACTGCAGCACCTGGAGCGGGTGCGCGCCCAGCAGGAGCTGATCCTGTTGCTGGCCCGCCAGCGCTACACCGCCAACAATTCGCTGCAGGAAGCCGCAGAGCTGATCACCCGCAGCGCCTGTGACATCTACCAGATCGACTGCGCCAGCATCTGGAACCTCGAAGGCCAGCGCCTGGTACCGATCTCGGCCTACCACCGCGATGACCAGCAGCACCACCTGCCTGAGCCCATCGACGCCAGTTGCTTTCCGGATTACCTGGAAGCCCTGCACACCAGCCGGGCAATCGACGCGACCAACGCGATGCGCGACCCGCGCACCCGGGAAATGGCCGAGAACCTGCGCGCCAAGGATATCCACGCCATGCTCGATGCGAGCATCCGCGTCGATGGTCAGGTGGTCGGTGTGCTGTGCCTGGAACAGGGCGGCAGCCCGCGTGCCTGGCAGGCCGATGAGATTGCCTTTGCCGGCGAACTGGCCGACCAATTCGCGCAAGTGATCAACAACCACAACCGCCGTACCGCCACCAGCGCCCTGCACCTGTTCCAGCGTGCCGTGGAGCAAAGTGCCAATGCCTTTTTGCTGGTCAACTGCGACGGCGTGGTGGAATACGTCAACCCAAGCTTTACCGCGATCACCCAATACAGCGCCGAAGAAGTCCACGGCCACCGCCTGGCCCAACTGCCGGCCCTGGAAAACCTCAGCGAGCTGCTGTTCGACGCACCGTCGAGCCTGGCCAAGAGCAACAGCTGGCAGGGCGAGTTCAAGAGCCGACGTAAAAACCTCGAGCCCTACTGGGGCCAGCTGTCGATTTCCAAGGTGTATGGCGACAACCGTGAGCTGACCCACTACATCGGCATCTACGAAGACATCACCCAGAACAAACTGGCCCAGCAGCGCATCGAACGCCTGGCCTACACCGATAACCTGACCAACCTGGGCAACCGTCCGGCATTTATCCGCAATCTGGATGAGCGCTTTGCCCGCGACAGCGACAGCCCGATCAGCCTGTTGCTGGTGGACATCGACAACTTCAAGCGCATCAACGACAGCCTCGGCCACCAGACCGGCGACAAGCTGCTGATCAGCCTGGCCCGCCGCCTGCGCAACAGCCTGAGTGCCGGCGGCAGCCTGGCGCGTTTTGCCAGTAACGAATTCGCGGTGCTGCTGGACGACACTGACCTGGAAAGCGGCCAACAGGTGGCCAGCCAACTGCTGGCGACCCTCGACAAACCGATGTTCGTCGACAACCAACTGATCAGCGTCACCGGCTCGGTGGGCCTGGCCTGCGCGCCGCTGCACGGCCGCGACCCGCAGACCCTGATGCGCAACGCCGGCCTGGCCCTGCACAAGGCCAAGGCCAACGGCAAACACCAGGTACAGGTGTTCACCGAAGCCTTGAACGCCGAGGCCAGCTACAAGCTGTTCGTGGAGAACAACCTGCGTCGTGCCCTGACCCAGAACGAACTGGACGTGTTCTACCAGCCCAAGCTGTGCCTGCGCAGCGGCCGCTTGCTGGGCATGGAAGCGCTGCTGCGCTGGAACCATCCGGAAAAGGGCATGATCCGCCCCGATCAGTTCATCAGCGTCGCCGAAGAAACCGGCCTGATCATCCCGATCGGCAAATGGATCGCGCGCCAGGCCTGCCGCATGAGCAAGCAACTGAGCGCCGCCGGCCTGGGCAATCTGCAGGTGGCGATCAACCTGTCGCCCAAGCAATTCTCCGACCCGGACCTGGTGGCCTCGATCGCCACGATCCTCAAGGAAGAACAGCTGCCGGCCAACCTGCTGGAACTGGAGCTGACCGAAGGCCTGCTGCTGGAAGCGACCGAAGACACGCGCCTGCAACTGGACCAGCTCAAGAGCTTCGGCCTGACCCTGGCCATGGACGACTTCGGCACCGGCTACTCGTCACTGAGCTACCTGAAAAAATTCCCCATCGACATCATCAAGATCGACCGCAGCTTTATCCACGAAATCCCGGACAACCAGGACGACATGGAAATCACCTCGGCCGTGATCGCCATGGCCCACAACCTCAAGCTCAAGGTGGTGGCCGAAGGCATCGAGACCGCCGAGCAACTGGCGTTCCTGCGTCGGCACCGTTGCGACGTTGGCCAGGGCTACCTGTTCGACCGGCCGATCCCCGGTGCAGAGCTGCTCGAGAAGCTTAGACGCTACCCGCGCGGGCCAATCGCCTGACAGCGCTGTAACACTCGGGCACACTGGCTGTCTGAAATTTACCGCTAACCCAACCTGACGAGAGGACTGCTCATGGTCTTGCGCTCGGAAATTCTGGTGAACAAAAACGTGCTGCCTACTCAAGAACAAGCGTTGCCCGGTCGTGAAACCCCGATGAACCTGCCGCAGACGCACTTCGTCAACGGCAACCCGCTGCTGGGCCCATTCGTCGACGACGTCGGCTTCGCGATCTTCGGCCTGGGTTGTTTCTGGGGCGCCGAGCGCAAGTTCTGGCAGCGCGATGGCGTGGTCAGCACCGTGGTCGGCTATGCCGGTGGTTTCACGCCGAACCCGACGTATGAAGAAGTCTGCTCGGGCCTGACCGGCCACAGCGAAGTGGTGCTGGTGGTGTATGACCAGGCCAAGGTGAACTACGAAGACCTGCTGAAGATGTTCTGGGAACTGCACAACCCGACCCAGGGCATGCGCCAGGGTAATGACATCGGCACCCAGTACCGCTCGGTGATCTATGCGACCACGCCTGAGCAACTGGCGGCGGCGCAGGCCAGTGCCGAGGCGTATCAGGCTGAACTGACCAAAGCGGGCCTGGGTGTGATTACCACCGAGATCGACGAGGCGCCAACGGTGTACTTCGCCGAGGCGTATCACCAGCAGTACCTTGCGAAGAATCCACAGGGCTACTGTGGGATCGGCGGTACCGGCGTGACTTGCCCGATCTGAAGATCGGAGCTGCAAGTTTCAAGCTACAAGCTGCAAGTGGTGTTTTCTGCTCTCACTTGCAGCTTGAGGCTTGAAGCTTGCAACTTACAACTACTCAGCGATGAGCCAATCCATCTGCCACCCACCCTGGGTCTGGCCAAGCTGCTTGGACAGCCACGGCAGCAGCTCGCGCAACTCCTCTTCCAGGCCCCACGGCGGGTTGGCAATCGCCAGGCCCGAGCCGGTCAGGGTGTTGGGCGTGTCCAGCGGATGCACCAGCAATTCCACGCGCAGCAACTTCGGCGCACCGGTGCCGGCCAGGTCCTGGTAGAAGCGACGCAGCATGCGCTGGTCCTTCACCGGGTACCAGATCGCCGCGACCGTCTGGCGCATACGGCTGACGGCTTCCTTGAGGGACGCAGCACAGCGCTGCATTTCGTCGAGTTTTTCAAACGGCGGATCGATCAGCATCAACGCACGCTTTTCCGGCACCGGTAACAGCGCGCGCGGCACATGCCAGCCTTCGCCCAAATGAACCTTGACCCGACGATCGCCCTTCATGTTGTCCTTGAGCAACACGCCGTCTTCCGGGTGTTTTTCATTGAGCAGCACGCGGTCCTGGGGGCGCGTAAGGCGGCGCGCCAGCTCCGGTGAGCCCGGGTAGTAGCGCAACTGGCCATCGGGGTTCATCTCGTGCAGCACGCGCATGTAGTCGGCGGTCAACGGCGGTAGATCGTCGGCGCCCCACAAACGCGCGATACCTTCCAGGTACTCACCCGTGCGATTGGCCTGGTCACCTTGCAGGTCGTACAGGCCAATCCCGGCATGGGTGTCGAGGTAGGCGAACGGCTGCTCCTTGCGCGACATCAGGGCGATGAGGCGGGTCAAGGTCAGGTGTTTGAAGACATCGGCGTGGTTGCCGGCGTGAAAGGCGTGACGATAATTCATGGTTGCTCCTGCGCAGGGGGCGAAGTTTACCTTCTACGGGCGCAAAGGTGCAGGGCCGCATGCCGGGCGGCGCTTATGCCGCAAACGCAGGCAGCCCGTTGAAAAAAATCTAAATGTCGACGGCGAGGCGGATTTATTGTGGCCATCCACCACTCCAGGGAGGTCAATAACAATCATGAAAGACGCCACCATCGCGCTGCACCACGGTTTCAAGTCGGACCCGACCACCAAGGCCGTCGCCGTGCCGATCTACCAGAACGTCGCCTTCGAATTCGATAACGCCCAACACGGCGCCGACCTGTTCAACCTGGACGTACCCGGCAATATCTACACGCGCATCATGAACCCCACCAACGATGTGCTGGAGCAGCGCATTGCCGCCCTTGAAGGTGGTATCGCGGCGCTGGCAGTCTCGGCCGGCAGCGCGGCGATTCACTATGCCATCCAGACCTTGACCCGTGCGGGTGACAATATCGTCACCACACCGCAACTCTACGGTGGCACCTACACGCTGTTCGCCCACCTGCTGCCGAGCTTTGGCGTGGAGGTGCGTTTCGCCCGGGACGACAGCGCCGCCGCCATCGCCGAACTGATCGACGACGACACCAAGCTGGTGTACTGCGAAAGCATCGGCAACCCGGCGGGCAATATCATCGACATCGAAGCCCTGGCCGACGTCGCCCATGCCCGCGGCGTGCCGCTGGTAGTGGACAACACCGTGGCCACGCCGATCCTGTGCAAGCCGATCCAGTTCGGCGCCGACATCGTGGTGCACTCGGTGACCAAGTACGTCGGCGGCCATGGCAACTCCCTGGGCGGTGTAATTGTCGACAGTGGCACGTTCCCGTGGACGAAATACGCGGATAAATTCCCCGGCCTCAACCAGCCCGAGCCGGCCTATCACGGCGTGGTCTATACCGAAAAATTCGGCCCCGCCGCCTTCATCGCCCGTGCCCGCACCGTGCCACTGCGCAACACCGGTGCAGCGTTGGCGCCGATGAATGCCTTCCTGTTGCTGCAAGGCCTGGAAACACTGGCATTGCGCATGGAGCGCCACACCGAAAACGCCCTGAAAATCGCGCAATTCCTGCAAGGCCATGCCGAGGTGGAGTGGGTCAGCTACGCCGGCCTGCCGGACCACCCGCACCACGCATTGGCGCAGAAATACATGCAGGGCAAACCGTCGGCGATCCTGTCCTTCGGTTTGAAAGGCGGCTTTGATGCCGGTGTGCGCTTCTACGACGCCCTGCAAATCTTCAAGCGCCTGGTCAACATCGGCGACGCCAAGTCCCTGGCCTGCCACCCGGCTTCCACCACTCACCGACAGATGAACGAGCAGGAACAGGCCAAGGCCGGCGTAAAGCCGGAAATGATTCGCCTGTCGGTGGGTATCGAAGCGGTCGAAGACCTGATCGACGACCTGCAACAGGCGCTGGCCTCAACTCAACTCTGAGTCCAGGTAGCCCGCCAGCGCTTCAGCGCTGATGTCCGTACTGCGCGCGAAGTAGGCGACCTTGTGCCGCAAGGTCGCCGGCGTAAAAGCGGCATACAGGTCGGGGCGCTGCTCTTCCAGCCACTGCAGCAGGTTGTCGATCAGGGTCTGCGGCGACTGCGCGGCCAAGTGCGCCAATAACGCGTCAGGCACGCGCCACCAAGGGCTGGCCTTGGCCGCAGTGACCGATGGCGTCGCCACGCTCAACGGCTGGCCATTGATCAGATAGCGCTGGAACACGGGCAGTACTGCGCCGATTTCATCGTCCAGTTTCTGCACAATCGGCAGAAACTGGGCGCCATCCCAGAAGCGCAGGAACACGCTCCGCTCATCGGGAAGCACTATCTTGGTCAGGCCTTGCAGGTGAGCAACGACGACTTCCAGCGGACTGGACGATACCGCCAGCCAACCCCAGTCCGAGGCTTCAGTGGTTGCGATCCAATCGAGGAAGGCACTGTCGGGCTCGACAACCGCTGCGTAGGGCATCACCTCATCCCACCCGGCATAGGCCGTACCTGCCCAGAGCGCTTGAGGCAACATCCCGCCGGCCGAGACTTGCCACGCAGCCAGCGGCTTCGCGTCGCTGGCACTGCTCAGTACCACGTAAAGCCGCTCATTGGGGAGTAGAGGGCATTGTGCCAGCCAGTCATCGGGGCTCAAGGGTTGGGACATCAGGGTAAATTCCTTTTAAGGTTGAATGGAATGGGAGAGCGCACTGCCCGTCACTGCAGCGTTGGCACTCTTCACAAAACGGCGCGCTCCGTTTCAGGCTGGCGACCTGTATCCGGCTCAGCGGTGCAGGTATAACCGCCAGCAACGCCGCTTTCACCCCAGGCATCAATGGCGACGCCGCCGGAGCAGGCGCGCCTCCCAGTTGAATGGGCGTGCTGCTGAAAATCCCCTCTGCCGACAGCGTGATCGACTGCCCACTGGCCTGGATTGTCACGCTCGCGCCCGCATCAATGACAACACTCTGCCCGGCACCCATCCGGATGGCCCGCCCGGCCCGCATCTGCTGCGAACCGCCGACCACCAGATGGTCGTCCTGCTTGAGTTCCGTCAAACGGTTGCCATGGGTGATGCGCTGCTCTTCGCCGTGTACTTCATGGTGCGACTCACCGCCCACCCTGATGCGGCGCTGATGGTCGATCTGCACCTGCTGGTCATGCAGCACATGCTGGGTCCAATCCCGCTGGGCGCGCAGGTAGATCTCCTCGGCGCCCTTGCGGTCTTCGATGCGCAGTTCGTTGTAGCCACCGCCACCGGGGCTGCTCTGGCTACGGAAGATACTGCGGGTCTTGTCTGCCGGCAGGTCGAGGGGGACCGGGGTCGCCGCGTTCGGCAGGCAGGCCATCACCAGCGGCATGTCCATATCCCCATTGGCGAACCCCACCAGTACTTCCATGCCCACTCGCGGGATAAGTACCGAGCCATAGCGGTCATGGGCCCAACCGCTGGCCACCCGCAGCCAGCAGCTGGAATGATCGTCATGCGCCCCAGCGCGATCCCAGGCCAACTGCACCTTGACCCGGCCGTATTCGTCGCAGTGGATTTCACTGTCGACGGGGCCGGTGACCACCGCGCTTTGATAACCCGACAACGCCGGCCGCGCCTGCTCCGGCAAGGGCGGGCGGAAGATCACGTCCCACGGAGTCGCCACACATTCATTGCGATACCCCTGAAGAAAATCTCCACCGCCAACCTCGGTGACAGCCTCCTCCAGAACCTGGGGCTGCCTGCCTTCGTGGGTCACTTGCGTCACCAGCCACACGTCATTCCATTCGTCCCGCGGATGCCCGGTCAACTTGAAGAACCGGCCGCTGCTCAATGCAGGGTCATCGCCGCTGGCACGGGCTATTCGATAGTCGCTACGGTGCCGCTCCAGGCCACGTTGCGCGAGATACTTGCCGTGGGGGCGATCGGAAAAGTGACCGGGGTAGGCCTGCGCCTCAAACCGTGGAAGCTGTTCGCCGACCACGCCACTCTCCAGCACCAGGCTCGGCTTGAGAAAGTCGTAGTCACGCAGGTTGACCGCGGTGGTGCGGGTTTCCAACCGCAGCGCAAAGCGCTTGATGGCCGGCGTATCCGCCACCATCCCGGAGCCCGGCATGTAGGGCGTAGGCTGATCTGGCGAGGCGAAAACGGTCTGGTCATCGCCAAACACCAGCAGGTGTCCTTCGGGCGAATGCTGGAAGTGGTAGTGAATCCCCTGCTCGGCGCATAGGCGCTGAATGAAGGCCAGGTCGCTCTCGCCAAACTGCACGCAATACTCGCGTTCGGGATAGGCACCACTGAGGTGAAATTCGAATTGGTCGGCATGGAGCCGCTGCTCCGCCAGCACCTGCGCAATGATCTGCGGCACCGTCTTGTGCTGGAAGATCCGCTGGTGACTGCTGTGCGCGAGATAGGCCAACTGCGGCACAAGGCTGATCTGGTAACGCGTCAGCCGCCGCCCGGAATCGCCCTGCGCGACCCGATAAACCAGGCCGTGGACACCACGGCCGTGAGCGTCGAAGCCCAGGTATGCCGGGCGATGCAGCAGGCTTTCCAGGTCCAGGTCGGGCTGTTCGCTGACCAGTTCAAGATCAAAACGATACGGCTGGCTGATGGCTTCGCTACCCCGGAACTCAAACACCTTGAGTTCACTCGACACACCGTCGAGGGTCAGGGTAAAGGCACTTTGATTGGCAGGAGCGAACATCCGGTGTTTCTCTGCGAGGGGTAGGCGGGAGATTCTGCACCACTGCCTCACCCTGCCGGGCACAGCCCAAATAAATCAGTAAAACCCTACATGTGTACGTAGGAGTCCTACTCAGTCCAGCTCGAATCGCACGCAAAAAAAGACCCGCCATCCTTAGGACGCGGGCCTTCTTTTAATTCATCGAGCGCTCAGCGCCCGGCAAATCACTTGTTGAGGTTGTAGTCTTTTTCCGCCGCATCAAAGCGCTCGACCATACCGGCTGTCGGTGCGCCCAGCTTGCTCACGACGTAGATCGCCAGGCTGGCGAAGATGAAGCCTGGGATGATTTCGTACAGGCCCAGCAGTTCGAAGTGCTTCCACACGATCACGGTGATCGCGCCGACCAGGATCCCGGCCAGTGCGCCGTTGCGGGTCATGTTCTTCCAGATCACCGAGATCAGCACCACAGGGCCGAACGCAGCACCGAAACCGGCCCAGGCGTAGCTCACCAGGCCCAGGACGCGGTTGTTCGGGTTGGCGGCCATGGCGATAGCGATCAAGGCCACCAGCAGTACCATCAGGCGGCCGACCCACACCAGTTCAAGCTGGGAAGCGCTTTTGCGCAGGAAGGTCTTGTAGAAGTCTTCGGTCAGGGCGCTGGAGCACACCAGCAACTGGCAGCTGAGGGTGCTCATGACCGCAGCCAGGATGGCCGACAGCAGTACGCCCGCGATCCATGGGTTGAACAGCAACTTGGCCAGTTCGATGAACACGCGTTCATGGTTCTCGTTGACCGGGCCCGCCACTTCCGGGTGCGCCGAGAAGTAGGCGATGCCGAAGAAGCCCACAGCCACGGTGCCGCCCAGGCACAGGATCATCCAGGTCATGGAGATGCGACGCGCGTTGGCGATCGACTTCACCGAATCCGCCGCCATGAAGCGCGCGAGGATGTGTGGCTGGCCGAAGTAACCCAGGCCCCAGCCCATCAGCGAGATGATGCCGATGAAGGTGGTGTTTTTCAGCATGTTGAAGTTGTCGGGATTCTTGGCTTCGATAGCCAGGAAGGTGGTGTCGACGCCACCGGTGGCCAGCAGCACGATGATCGGCGTGAGGATCAGCGCGAAAATCATCAGCGTGGCTTGTACGGTGTCGGTCCAGCTGACGGCCAGGAAACCACCCACGAAGGTGTAGGCAATCGTCGCCGCAGCGCCGGCCCACAGCGCGGTCTCGTAGGACATGCCGAAGGTGCTTTCGAACAGGCGGGCACCGGCCACGATGCCGGACGCGCAGTAGATGGTGAAGAACACCAGGATCACGACCGCAGAGATGATCCGCAGCAGGCCGCTTTTATCTTCGAAACGGCTGGAGAAGTAGTCCGGCAGGGTCAGAGCGTCGCCGTTGTGCTCGGTCTGTACCCGCAGGCGACCGGCCACGAACAGCCAGTTGAGGTAGGCACCGACGATCAGGCCGATGGCGATCCAGCTTTCCGACAGGCCGGACATGTAGATCGCGCCCGGCAGGCCCATCAACAACCAGCCGCTCATGTCGGAAGCACCGGCTGACAAGGCAGTCACCACGCTCCCGAGGCTGCGACCGCCAAGGATGTAATCGGAAAGGTTGTTGGTGGAGCGATAGGCCATGAAGCCGATCAGCACCATTGCTGCGATGTAGATCACGAACGTGATCAGGGTTGGATTACTAACGCTCATAGGAGTGACGCCCTGGCTTTGTTTTTATGTAGCGGCGGTCTGTCAGACGGCCACCTACTGGAAGTAGGTAAACGTAACTGCGTGCCGCGCATTTATGACTGACGTTTCCCCAGGAAAGCCGCCAGCCGATGAACCAAACCCTAAAGCCGGTTGCACCTTGGGCGCGAATGCTATTCAACAAAGCAAATAAGGTGCAACCAGTTTCTTGGGAATAAGTTGCACCCAAGTGTAAAACACGCAAAACGCCCCTTTTTTGCTCCTTTTCGGAGCAAGAACAGCCGATCTCAGAAGCAAATGCACCAAGCCGAAGCGGATTCCGTCGCCGGCCAATTTTTTTCCGATCAAGCGACGAAAAATTCATCGACAAAATGGGTTGCACCCGGTTGCACCTCTCCCTGAGCAAAGCTAATCTTGCCGCCAGCTGATGCCACTCGGTAGTGGCACCCATGAGGATAAGAAAATGGCTACGACCACCCTTGGGGTCAAACTCGACGACCCGACCCGCGAACGCCTCAAGGCGGCCGCGACCTCCATTGATCGCACGCCGCACTGGCTGATCAAGCAGGCGATTTTCAATTACCTGGAGAAACTCGAGGGTGGTGCAACCCTGACCGAGCTCAACGGCTTGAGCAGCAAGGACGCTGACGACGCAGGCGAAGTCCAGAGCGACCACGCCCACCAGTGCTTCCTTGAGTTCGCCGAGAGCATCCTGCCGCAATCCGTACTGCGCGCTTCGATCACCGCCGCTTACCGTCGCCCCGAGCCGGAAGTGGTGCCGATGCTGATCGAACAGGCCCGCCTGCCGGTGCAAATGGCCGAAGCCACCAACAAGCTCGCCGCTTCGATTGCGGAAAAATTGCGCAATCAGAAGAGTGCCGGCGGCCGTGCCGGGATTGTCCAGGGCCTGCTGCAGGAATTCTCGCTGTCGTCCCAGGAAGGCGTAGCCCTGATGTGCCTGGCCGAAGCACTGCTGCGGATCCCGGACAAAGGCACCCGCGACGCGCTGATCCGCGACAAGATCAGCACCGGCAACTGGCATCCGCACCTGGGCAACAGCCCGTCGCTGTTCGTCAACGCCGCTACCTGGGGCCTGCTGCTGACCGGCAAACTGGTCGCTACCCATAACGAAGCCGGCCTCACCTCATCCCTGAGCCGCATCATCGGCAAGAGCGGCGAGCCAATGATCCGCAAGGGCGTCGACATGGCCATGCGCCTGATGGGCGAGCAGTTCGTGACCGGCGAAACCATCGCCGAAGCCCTGGCCAACGCGAGCAAATTCGAAGCCAAGGGTTTCCGCTATTCCTACGACATGCTCGGTGAAGCCGCCCTCACCGAACACGACGCGCAGAAATACCTGGCCTCGTACGAGCAAGCCATTCACTCCATCGGCAAAGCCTCCCACGGCCGTGGGATTTATGAAGGCCCGGGCATCTCCATCAAGCTGTCGGCCCTGCACCCGCGTTACAGCCGTGCGCAGTACGAACGTGTGATGGATGAGCTGTACCCGCGCCTGCTGTCCCTGACCCTGCTGGCCAAGCAATACGATATCGGCCTGAACATCGACGCCGAAGAAGCCGACCGTCTGGAACTGTCGCTGGATCTGCTCGAGCGCCTGTGCTTCGAACCGCAGCTGACCGGCTGGAACGGCATTGGCTTCGTGATCCAGGCCTACCAGAAGCGTTGCCCGTATGTGATCGACTACGTCATCGACCTGGCACGCCGCAGCCGCCATCGCCTGATGATCCGCCTGGTAAAAGGCGCGTACTGGGACAGCGAGATCAAGCGCGCCCAGGTCGAAGGCCTGGAAGGCTACCCGGTGTATACCCGCAAGGTGTACACCGACGTTTCCTACATTGCCTGTGCACGCAAGCTGCTGTCGGTACCGGAAGTCATCTACCCGCAGTTCGCTACGCACAACGCCCATACCTTGTCGGCGATTTACCATATCGCCGGTCAGAACTATTACCCCGGCCAGTATGAATTCCAATGCCTGCACGGCATGGGTGAACCGCTGTACGAGCAGGTAGTAGGCAAGGTTTCCGAAGGCAAGCTGAACCGTCCGTGCCGCGTGTACGCACCGGTCGGCACTCACGAAACACTGCTGGCTTACCTGGTGCGTCGCCTGCTGGAAAACGGCGCCAACACCTCGTTCGTCAACCGCATCGCCGACCAGTCCATCTCGATCCAGGAGCTGGTGGCCGATCCAGTGGCCAGCATCGAGCAGATGGCGACGCTGGAAGGCGGCTTCGGCCTGCCGCACCCGCGTATCCCGCTGCCCCGTGACCTGTACGGCAGCGACCGTGCCAACTCGGCCGGTATCGACCTGGCCAACGAACACCGCCTGGCATCGCTGTCCTGCGCCCTGCTGGCCACCGCGCACAACAACTGGAAGGCCGCGCCGATGCTCGGTTGCGCCGCCAGCGATCAAGCGGCGGCACCGGTATTGAACCCGTCCGACCTGCGTGACGTGGTCGGTCACGTGCAAGAAGCCACCGTCGAAGACGTCGACAACGCGATCCAGTGCGCCATCAGCGCCGGCCCGATCTGGCAGGCCACCCCGCCCGCCGAACGCGCCGCGATCCTGGAACGTGCCGCCGACCTGATGGAAGGCGAGATCCAGCCGCTGATGGGCCTGCTGGCCCGCGAAGCCGGCAAGACCTTCGCCAACGCCATCGCCGAAGTACGTGAGGCCGTGGACTTCCTGCGCTACTACGCGGTACAGGCGCGCAACGACTTCACCAATGACGCCCACCGCCCACTGGGTCCGGTGGTGTGCATCAGCCCGTGGAACTTCCCGCTGGCGATTTTCAGTGGGCAAGTGGCTGCCGCACTGGCCGCCGGTAACCCGGTACTGGCCAAGCCAGCCGAACAAACCCCGCTGGTGGCTGCACAAGCCGTGCGCATCCTGCTCGAAGCCGGTATTCCCCAAGGCGTGCTGCAATTGCTGCCGGGCCAGGGTGAAAGCGTCGGTGCGCGCCTGGTGGGTGATGATCGCGTCAAGGGCGTGATGTTCACCGGTTCCACCGAAGTCGCGCGCCTGCTGCAACGCAATGTCGCCGGACGCCTGGATGCCCAGGGCCGTCCGATCCCGCTGATCGCCGAAACCGGCGGCCAGAACGCAATGATCGTCGACTCCTCGGCACTCACCGAACAAGTGGTCATCGACGTGGTGTCCTCGGCCTTCGACAGCGCCGGTCAACGTTGCTCGGCCCTGCGCGTGTTGTGCCTGCAGGAAGATTCGGCAGACCGCGTGATCGAAATGCTCAAGGGCGCCATGGCTGAATGCCGCCTGGGCAACCCGGAACGCCTGTCGGTGGACATCGGCCCGGTGATCGACGCCGAAGCCAAGGCCGGCATCGAGAAACACATCCAGGCCATGCGCGACAAAGGCCGCAATGTGTACCAGGTGGCGATTGCCGACGGTGAAGAAATCAAGCGCGGCACCTTCGTGATGCCCACCCTGATCGAGCTGGAAAGCTTTGACGAACTGCAACGGGAGATCTTTGGCCCGGTGCTGCACGTGGTGCGCTATAAGCGCAAGGAGATCGACCAGCTTATCGGCCAGATCAACGCTTCCGGCTATGGCCTGACCCTCGGCGTGCATACCCGTATCGACGAGACCATCGCCAAGGTGATAGACAACGTCAATGCCGGTAACGTCTACGTCAACCGCAACATCGTCGGTGCCGTGGTCGGCGTGCAGCCGTTCGGCGGCGAAGGCCTGTCGGGCACAGGCCCGAAAGCCGGTGGTCCGCTGTACCTGTACCGCTTGCTGTCGACCCGTCCTACCGATGCGATCGAGCAATCCTTCGTACGTGGCGACAAGCTGGCGGCACCGGACGTACGTCTGCGTGATGCCATGAGCCAACCGCTGACCGCCCTGAAAACCTGGGCCGACAGCAATAAGTTCAGCGAGCTGAGTGCGCTGTGCAGCCAGTTCGCCGCGCAGTCCCAAAGCGGAATCACCCGTCAGTTGGCCGGCCCGACCGGCGAGCGCAACAGCTACGCCATCCTGCCCCGCGAGCACGTACTGTGCCTGGCGGACGTGGAAGGCGATCTGTTGACTCAACTGGCGGCGGTATTGGCCGTCGGCGGTTCGGCGGTGTGGCCGGAAACCGACCTGACCAAGGCCGTGTTCCCACGCCTGCCGAAGGAGATTCAGGCGAAAATCAAGCGCGTGGCCGACTGGACCAAGGACGAGGTGGTGTTTGACGCCGTCCTGCACCACGGCGATTCCGACCAACTGCGTGGGGTGTGCCAGCAAGTGGCGCAGCGTGGCGGGGCGATTGTCGGGGTACATGGTTTGTCTCAGGGCGAAACATCCATTGCCTTGGAGCGCCTGGTGATCGAGCGTGCGTTGAGCGTTAACACCGCGGCTGCCGGCGGTAATGCCAGCCTGATGACCATCGGCTAACTGAATGTGGGAGGGGGCTTGCCCCCTCCCACATTTGATCACATTTCAATTCCCCTCCCCGCGTTCTGCCTCTTCATCACCCAGATCAATCTTGCTATCCAGTCTTTATTCGCGCACTTAGACTCAGGCCAATTCCTCCAAAGGTAAGCCGCCATGTCCGAGACGCTGCTCAGTTCCCGCAATCTGGCTTTCGAGCTGTACGAAGTCCTCGATGCCGAGGGCCTGACCCAGCGCGAGCGGTTTGCCGAGCACAATCGCGAAACGTTCGATGCCGCGATCAGCACGGCGCGCAGCATCGCCGAAAAGCACTTCGCCCCCCACAACCGTAAGAACGACGAAAACGAACCGCGCTACGAAAACGGCGCAGCCATCCTGATTCCGGAAGTCAAACCGGCGGTGGATGCGTTCCTGGAAGCCGGCTTCCTCAATGCGGCCCGCAGCTTCGAAGCCGGTGGCATGCAGTTGCCGACCCTGCTGTCCCAGGCCTGCTTCGCTCACTTCCAATCCGCCAACGCGGCCTCGACGTCCTACCCGTTCCTGACCATGGGCGCCGCCAACCTGATCGAAAGCTTCGGCACCGAGGAGCAAAAACAGCGCTTCCTGCAACCGATGATCGAAGGCCGCTTCTTCGGCACCATGGCCCTGACCGAGCCCCACGCCGGCTCATCGCTGTCGGATATTCGTACCCGCGCCGAGCCCGCGGCTGACGGCAGCTATCGCCTCAAAGGCAACAAGATCTTCATCTCCGGCGGCGACCACCCGCTGTCGGAAAACATCGTGCACATGGTGCTGGCCAAGCTGCCGGACGCGCCCGCTGGGGTGAAGGGCATTTCGCTGTTTATCGTGCCCAAGTTCCTGGTCAACGACGACGGCAGCCTCGGCGCGCGCAACGACGTGCTGCTGGCCGGGCTGTTTCATAAGATGGGCTGGCGTGGCACCACGTCCACGGCACTGAATTTCGGCGATAACGGCAACTGCGTCGGCTATCTGGTGGGTAAACCGCACCAAGGCCTGAGCTGCATGTTCCAGATGATGAACGAGGCACGCATCGGTGTCGGCATGGGCGCGGTGATGCTCGGTTACGCCGGCTATCTCTATTCGCTGGAATACGCCCGCGAACGCCCGCAAGGCCGCTTGCCCGACAGCAAGGACCCAGGCACCGCGCCGGTCTCGATCATCCAGCACGCCGATATCAAGCGCATGCTGCTGACGCAAAAAGCCTACGTCGAAGGTGCCTTTGACCTGGGCCTGTACGCCGCGCGGCTGTTCGATGACACCACCACACTGGAAACCGAGGCCGAACGCAAACAGGCCCATGAACTGCTGGACCTGCTCACCCCCATCGTCAAATCCTGGCCCTCGGAGTTCTGCCTCAAGGCCAACGAACTGGCGATCCAGATCCTCGGCGGCCACGGTTATACCCGCGAATACCCGGTGGAGCAGTACTACCGCGACAACCGCCTGAACCCGATCCACGAGGGCACCCATGGCATCCAGTCCCTGGACCTGCTGGGGCGCAAGCTGGCGCAGAACGGCGGCGCGGGCCTGAAGCAACTGATCCGGCTGATCGCCGACACGGGCGCACGGGCACAGGAATATCCAGGCCTGACGGCATTGAGAGAGCCGCTGGAGCACCTGGTCAGCCGCCTGCAAAGCGTGACCATCGGCCTGCTGACGGATCTCGCCCAGGGCAAGGTCAACAGCAGCCTGGCGAACTCGGCGCTGTACCTGAAGGTATTCGGACATACGGTGATTGGCTGGCGCTGGCTGGAACAGGCGATTCGCGCCGAAGAAGGGCTGACCAAGGGCAATGGGGCCGATGTCGCCTTCTATAAAGGCAAGCTCCAGGCCGCCCGGTACTTCCTGACTTGGGAGATTCCGGGCTGCCATCATGAACTGGTGATTCTGGAGGCACGGGATGATACGTGCCTGGGGATGCAGGATGAGTGGTTCTAGGGCTGGATCGCCTTGGAAATCACCTCGACCGTGGCGCTGACTTGCTCTTGGTAACGGTCGAGTTCCTGCTGGTGAGCCTGCTGCATTTCGATCTGCTCGGCGCACAGGTTCAGCGCCGCCAGCACCAGTAGCTTGTCACCGATCAGGGTCGGGTACTTTTTCTTGGTGGTGGCCAGGGAGGCCTTGAGCATGGTCACGGCGTGCATCAGAGTTTTATCTTCCCCGGCCGGGGCCTTGATCGAGTAATCCTCTCCGAGAATCGAAACGACCTTTATCCCTTCATTCATGCGCTGACAGGGCCTGCGCTCACGCGCTCAACCAGCGCCTGGATCCGGGCTGCGGTGGCGCCGTGCTTTTCTTCCTGCTCCATCAGGTTCAGTTGCAGGCTGTCGTTCTCATCCTTGGCGCGAGCCAGTTCGGCCTTGAGGGATTCGTTGCTGCCCAGTAGCTCCTGATTCTGCTGTACCAGGTCGCTGACCAGTTGTTCCAGTTGGCTGAGGGATGCTTCTAACATTTTGATTTCTCGGGCTTTTTCAAAGGGCGGTGACGATAAAGAAAATTCACCTCGGATGCCAGGGTTATCCCTGGCGCGCAGCCCGTTTTCAAGGGCCGGGCCACGCTTTCGAGCCTTAGTGACTGCATTTCCCCCATCTGGTTCCTGAATCCGCGCAACCCCTCGTCAGATGCGACAAAAACGCACAGCCCCCTCTAGACTTTAGTCGTACGCCCGATAGAGAGGCACACCCCGTCTCATGACCGCACGGATTGCGCCTCTCCCAGGATTTCCGCATGTCGCTTCGTAATATGAATATCGCTCCGAGGGCCTTCCTCGGCTTCGCGTTTATTGGCGCGTTGATGTTGTTTCTAGGCGTGTTCGCCCTGAACCAGATGAGCAAGATCCGTGGCGCCACCGAAGACATCACCTTGTCCAGCGTGCCAAGCATCCGCGCCCTGGATGAGTTCACCCAACTGACCCTGCGCCTGCGCGTGTTGTCTTATCGCTTGCTGACCAACCGCGAGCCGGATGTGCAGCAAAAGACCCTGGAAGCCTTCGAACTGCGCAACCAGCAGATCCGCACCGCCCAGGGCGTCTACGAGAAACTGATCGAAAGCAGCGAAGAACGTAGCACCTACAACGAATATGTAAGCCTGCTGGGCCAGTACCATCAGATTGAAGAGCGCATGAAGAGCCTGTCACGGGCCAACCAGGTGGATGAGCTGCGCAGCCTGCTTAACACCGAATTGCTGAGCAACTCCGAGCAGGTCAACGCCGTGCTGACGCGCCTGCTGGACCTCAATAACAAGATGGCCCTGGCCACCAATCAGGAGGCCGAAGACCAGTACAACGCGGCCTTCAACCTGGTCGTGGGCCTGCTGGTGATCGCCACGCTGCTGACCCTGCTGTTTGCCTGGCTGCTGACCCGCAGCATCACCCTGCCGATTTCACAGGCACTGGAAGCGGCGGAAGAAGTCGCCGAAGGCAACCTGACACGGCCGATCAAAGTCGACGGCAACGATGAAGCCGGGCGCCTGCTCGCCGCCATGGCCAAGATGCAGGACAAACTGCGCGACACCCTGCAACGCATCGCGGGTTCCGCCACCCAACTGGCTTCCGCCGCCGAGGAACTGAACGCCGTCACCGACGAAAGTGCCCGTGGCCTGACCCGGCAAAACAACGAAATCGAGCAAGCCGCCACCGCCGTCAACGAGATGACCAGCGCCGTGGAAGAAGTCGCACGCAATGCGGTGAGCACCTCGGAAGCCTCGCGCAACGCCACCACGTCTGCTGGCGACGGCCGCGACCTGGTGCAGGAAACCGTCAGCGCCATCGAGCGCATGAGCGGCGATGTGCAGGCTACCGCCACCCTGATCGGCGAACTGGCCAATGAGTCGCGCGATATCGGCAAAGTGCTGGACGTGATTCGCGGCCTGGCCGACCAGACCAATTTGCTGGCCCTGAACGCGGCGATTGAAGCCGCACGCGCCGGTGAAGCCGGTCGCGGGTTCGCGGTGGTCGCCGATGAAGTGCGGGCCCTGGCCCATCGCACCCAGCAGTCCACCAGCGAGATCGAGCGGATGATCGGCAGTATCCAGGCCGGCACCGAGCACGCGGTGGACTCGATGCGCAACAGTACCGAACGGGCGGAGTCGACGCTGAACATCGCCAAAGGCGCCGGGATGTCGCTGGACACCATCAACACGGCGATTGTCGAGATCAACGAGCGCAACCTGGTGATCGCCAGCGCGGCGGAAGAACAGGCGCAGGTGGCGCGGGAAGTGGACCGCAACCTGGTGAACATTCGTGATCTGTCGGTGCAATCCGCTACGGGCGCCAGTCAGACCAGCGCCGCGAGCAGCGAATTGTCACGCCTGGCGGTAGACCTGAACGGGATGGTAGGCCGCTTCCGCCTCTAACGCCCTGCACTGGCTTGAAATGTGGGAGGGGGCTTGCTCCCGATAGCGGTGGATCAGTTAAAGACAAGCTGACTGACATACCGCCATCGGGGGCAAGCCCCCTCCCACATTCAGATCTGCGCCCGACGTTAAAAGCTTTTTGACAGCACCGCAATTCAACAGGTTAGAATCCCTGGCACGCAGACTGCATGGTCAGTTTGCGTCCCGTCTTGTTTGCCCATGGAGTACTGCCTTTGAATGCGACGACCATCAACAGCCTGTTCTTGATCGGCGCGTTGCTGGTGAGTGCGAGCATTCTGGTGAGTTCTCTTTCCTCGCGCCTGGGTATCCCGATCCTGGTGATCATCCTGGCCGTGGGCATGGTGGCCGGCGTCGATGGCGGCGGCATCATTTTCGACAATTACCCGACTGCCTACCTGGTGGGCAACCTCGCGCTGGCAGTGATCCTGCTCGACGGCGGTTTGCGTACACGGGTGGCGAGTTTCCGCGTGGCACTCTGGCCGGCATTGTCCCTGGCCACCGTGGGGGTGTTGATTACCACCGGCCTCACCGGCATGGCGGCGGCCTGGCTGTTTGACCTGAATATTATCCAGGGCCTGCTGATCGGTGCGATTGTCGGCTCGACCGACGCCGCAGCGGTGTTCTCGCTGCTGGGCGGCAAGGGCCTGAACGAACGGGTGACCGCCAGCCTCGAGATCGAATCCGGCAGTAACGACCCGATGGCGGTGTTCCTCACCGTCACCCTGATCGACATGCTCGCCAGCGGCCAGACCGGCCTGCACTGGAGCCTGCTGACCCACCTGGTGCGCGAGTTCGGCATCGGTGGCATCGTCGGCCTCGGCGGCGGCTGGCTGATGCTGCAGATGGTCAACCGCATCAACCTGGCCACCGGCCTGTACCCGATCCTGGTGATCGCCGGCGGCCTGTTCGTGTTCGCCCTGACCAACGCCTTCCATGGCAGCGGCTTCCTCGCCGTGTACCTGTGCGGCCTGGTGATCGGCAATCGCCCGGTGCGTAGCCGTCATGGCATTTTGCATATGCTCGACGGCATGGCCTGGCTCGCGCAGATCGGTATGTTCCTGGTGCTGGGCCTGCTGGTCACGCCCCATGATTTGCTGCCGATTGCCCTGCCGGCCCTGGGCCTGGCGCTGTGGATGATCCTGTTTGCGCGGCCGCTGTCGGTGATGGTCGGCCTGCTGCCGTTCAAAGCCTTCCATGGCCGCGAAAAGGCCTTTATCGCCTGGGTCGGCCTGCGCGGCGCGGTGCCGATCATCCTGGCAGTGTTCCCGTTGATGGCCGGCCTGCCCCATGCGCAGCTGTACTTCAACCTGGCGTTCTTTATCGTGCTGGTGTCGCTGCTGGTACAGGGCACCAGCCTGCCGTGGGTGGCCAAGCTGCTCAAAGTGACCGTTCCGCCGGACCCGGCGCCGATCTCCCGCGCAGCCCTGGAAGTGCACGTCACCAGCGAGTGGGAGCTGTTCGTCTACCGCCTCGGCGCAGAAAAATGGTGCATCGGCGCGGCCCTGCGTGAGCTGAAAATGCCCGAAGGCACGCGCATCGCGGCCCTGTTCCGTGGCCAGCAACTGCTCCATCCGTCGGGTAGTACGGTGCTGGAAGTCGGCGATCTGCTCTGTGTGATCGGCCATGAACACAACCTGCCGGCCCTGGGCAAACTGTTCAGCCAGGCACCGCAACGCGGCCTCGATTTGCGCTTCTTCGGCGACTTCGTCCTCGAAGGCGACGCCCAGCTGGGCGCGGTTTCGGCGCTGTATGGCCTCAAGCTCGAAGGGATCGACCCGGACATGCCGCTGAGCCGCTTCATCACCCAGAAAGTCGGCGGCGCGCCGGTAGTGGGCGACCAGGTGGAGTGGAACAACACCATCTGGACCGTCGCGGTCATGGACGGGAACAAGATTGGCAAAGTCGGCGTCAGATTCCCCGAAGGAAGTCGCCCGGGCCCCGGACTCTTCCTCTAAACTGCGGGGCGACAGCACGCCCCCGATTCTTCACCTTGCTCGATCGGTCTCTATGCCAACCCTGCGCACTTTTCTCGCCACTGCCCTGCTGGGCCTGACCCTTTGTGTCGGCAGCGTCTACGCCGCCGACCCGCCCAGCGCCGACGCCATCCAGCAAACCCTGGACAAGCTGCCGGATCGCAAACTGCCCGACGCCGACATGAAGGCGCTGCAGTCGATCCTGCAACAGACCCTGACCTACCTGGGCAACAAGCAGGATTACGAGCAGCGCCTGGTCGACCTCAAGCGCCAGCTGGAAGACGCGCCGCGCCAGACCAGCGAGAACCAGCGCGAACTGACCCGACTCAAGGCCACCAAGGTCATTCCGGTGGCCCAACGCTACGCCACCCTGCCGGTGCCGCAGCTTGAGCAACTGCTGGTGCAGCGCAGCACCCAGCAAGGCGACCTGCAAAAGGAACTGGCCGACGCCAACAGCCTGACCATCGCCGCCCAGACCCGTCCCGAGCGCGCCCAGACCGAAATCAGCAGCAGCCAGACGCGTATCCAGCAGATCAATGCCACCCTCAAGGCCGGCAAGGACAATGGCAAAGCCCTCAGCGGCGACCAGCGCAACCAACTGAATGCCGAACTGGCCTCCCTGAATGCCCTGATCCCCCTGCGCCGCCAGGAGCTGGCCGGCAACAGCCAGCTGCAGGACCTGGGCAACAGCCAGCACGACCTGATCCAGGAAAAAACCGCGCGCCTGGAACAGGAGATCCAGGACCTGCAAACCCTGATCAACCAGAAGCGCCTGGCCCAGTCCCAGCAGACCGTCACCCAACAGTCCATCGAAGCGCAGAAAGCCGGCGGCAGCAGCCTGCTGGCCACGGAAAGCGCGGCCAACCTGAAGCTGTCCGACTACCTGCTCAAGAGCACCGACCGCCTCAACGACCTGACCCAGAAGAACCTGCAGACCAAGCAACAGCTGGACACCGTGACCCAGAGCGATTCGGCCCTGGACGAGCAGATCAATGTGCTCAAGGGCAGCCTGCTCCTGTCGAAGATTCTGTATAAGCAGAAACAAGCGTTGCCCCGCCTGACGGTGGACCGCGACCTGGCGGACGATATCGCCAACATTCGCCTGTACCAGTTCGAGGTCAACCAACAGCGCGAGCTGATCAGCTCCCCCAGCACCTATGTGGATAACCTGCTGGCCAACCAGCCGCCGGCCGACGTCACCCCGCAACTGCGGCGCACCCTGCTGGAACTGGCGATCACCCGCAGCGACCTGCTGGAGCGCCTGAGCCGCGAGCTGAGCGCGCTGCTCAACGAATCCATCACCCTGCAACTGAACCAGAAACAACTGCTCAGCACCGCCACCACCCTGCGCGCGACGCTCGATGAACAGATGTTCTGGATCCCCAGCAACAAGCCGCTGGACACCGAGTGGCTGGAAACCGTGCCGGCGCACCTGAGCAAGCAGGTCACCACCCTGCCCTGGGCCTCCAGCGTCAGCGAGCTGTACGACGGCCTGACCCAGCGTCCGCTGCTGTTTTTGCCGTTGCTGCTGCTGATCGGTGCCCTGTTGTGGCGCCGCAACGCGCTGTACGCGCGCCTGAAAAGAGTCCATCTGGACATCGGCCACTTCAAACGCGACAGCCAATGGCACACGCCCCAGGCGATCCTGGTGAATATCCTGTTGGCGATGCCGGTAGCACTGGGCCTGGCGCTGTGCGGCTACGCACTGCAAATAGATGCCCGCGGACAAAACGCCAACCTCGGCGCGGCCCTGTTGCAGATTGCCCAGGCGTGGCTGGTGTTCTACACCGCCTACCGCATCCTGGCGCCGGGTGGCGTGGCCGAGTTGCACTTCCGCTGGGAAAAGCCCCAGGTCGAATTCCTCCAGGGCTGGGTGCGCAAGCTCGGGCTGGTGGTGCTGGCCCTGGTGGCCGTGGTGGCGATTGCCGAGCATCAACCGGCGGCGCTGGCCGACGACGTGCTGGGCATTGGGGTGGTCCTGACCTGCTACGCCCTGATGGCCTGGCTGCTGGGACGCCTGCTGCTGCACAGCCCGACCCACGAAAAAGCCTCGCTGTTCCGCAAAGCCGTGGGCCTGCTGTTTACCGCCCTGCCTATCGCGCTGTTCATTGCCGTGTGCTTTGGCTACTACTACACCGCCCTCAAGCTCAGCGATCGGCTGATCAACACCCTGTACCTGCTGATGTTCTGGCTGGTCATCGAAGCCACCTTCGTCCGCGGCCTGGGCGTTGCCGCCCGACGCCTGGCCTATTCCCGCGCCCTGGCCAAACGCCAGGCCGCCAAGGAAGCCGGCGAAGGCGAAGCGGTGATCGAAGAGCCGACCCTGGATATCGAACAGGTCAACGAACAATCGATGCGCCTGATCCGCCTGGCGCTGCTCGGCGGCTTTATCGCGGCGCTGTACTGGGTATGGTCGGACCTGATCTCGGTATTTTCCTACCTGGACAACGTCACCCTCTACGAATACACCAGCGGCACCGGTGCCAATATCAGCATGGTGCCGATCAGCATCGGCGACCTGCTCGGCGCGCTGATCATCATCGGCATCACCTTCGCCCTGGCGCGCAACCTGCCCGGCCTGCTGGAAGTGCTGGTGCTGTCCAAGCTGGACCTGGCCCAGGGCAGTGCCTACGCCACGACCACCTTGCTGTCCTACATCATTGCCGGCGTGGGCTTTGTCTCGACCCTGTCCACCCTCGGCGTGAGCTGGGACAAGTTGCAATGGCTGGTGGCCGCGCTGTCGGTGGGGTTGGGCTTCGGCATGCAGGAGATCTTCGCCAACTTTATCTCCGGCATCATGATCCTGTTCGAGCGCCCGGTGCGCATCGGCGACACCATCACCATCGGCAACCTGTCGGGCACGGTGAGCAAGATCCGCATCCGCGCCACCACCATCACCGACTTCGACCGCAAGGACATCATCGTCCCGAACAAGACGTTCATTACCGGGCAACTGATCAACTGGTCCCTGACCGACACCATCACCCGCGTGACCCTCAAGCTGGGCGTGGACTACGGCTCCGACCTGGACCTGGTGAAGGAATTGTTGCTCAAGGCTGCGCGAGAAAACCCAAGGGTGTTGAAGGAACCGGAACCCCATGTGTACTTCCTCAACTTCGGCGAAAGTACGCTGGACCACGAACTGCGCATGCACGTGCGCGACCTCGGTGACCGCAACCCGGTGATCGACGAAGTGAACCGCTTTATCAACCGCGAGTTCAAGAACCACCACATCAACATCTCGTTCCGGCAGATGGAGGTGTACCTGAAAAACCTCCACGGCCAGGAGTACAAGCTGGTGCCGGTGGAGGACGAGAAGAGAACCATCGTCGGACCGACCGAGGCGCCAGATGTGCCGGAGCCGCCGGACGGCAAAGTGGCGGATGCACCCGAGCCACCGCCCAGCAAACTCGACTAAACGCCCTATCCCCAGCAGAATGCTCGGACATTCTGCTGGAGATGGCCGGTGAAAGCCCTCGACGAACTGACCTTCGACAACCGCTTCGCACGCCTGGGCGACGCGTTCTCAACCCACGTATTGCCCGAGCCCCTCGACGAACCGCGCCTGGTGGTGGCAAGCAATGCCGCCATGGCCCTGCTCGACCTCGACCCTGCCGTGGCGCAAACGCCGGTGTTCGCCGAGCTGTTCAGCGGCCATAAGCTGTGGGCCGAAGCCGAGCCGCGGGCAATGGTCTACTCCGGGCACCAGTTCGGCGGCTACACCCCGCAGCTGGGCGATGGTCGGGGATTGCTGCTGGGCGAGGTATACAACGAGGCCGGCGAGCATTGGGACCTGCACCTCAAGGGTGCCGGGATGACGCCCTACTCGCGCATGGGCGATGGCCGCGCGGTGCTGCGCTCGTCGATTCGGGAGTTCCTGGCCTCCGAAGCGCTGCATGCACTGGGCATCCCCAGCAGCCGTGCGTTGTGCGTGATCGGCTCCAGCACCCCGGTCTGGCGTGAGAAGCAGGAACGTGGGGCGATGGTGCTGCGCCTGGCGCCCAGCCATATCCGTTTTGGTCATTTCGAATATTTCTACTACACCAAAAAGCCCGAACAGCAGGCCGAGCTGGCCGAACACGTGTTGAACCTGCATTACCCCGAGTGCCGCGAACAGCCCGAGCCCTACCTGGCGATGTTCCGTGAAATCGTCGAGCGCAATGCCGAGATGATCGCCAAATGGCAGGCCTATGGTTTCTGCCACGGCGTGATGAACACCGACAACATGTCGATCCTCGGCATCACCTTCGACTTCGGGCCGTTTGCGTTTCTCGACGACTTTGACGCGCACTTCATCTGCAATCACTCGGACCATGAAGGACGTTACTCCTTCAGCAACCAGGTGCCCATCGGCCAGTGGAACCTCAGCGCGCTGGCCCAGGCGCTCACGCCATTTATCAGCGTCGATGCCTTGAAAGAAGCCCTTAGCCTGTACCTGCCGCTGTACCAGGCTCACTACCTGGACCTGATGCGCCGCCGACTGGGGCTGTCCACTGCCGAAGACGACGACCAGAAGCTGGTGGAGCGGTTGCTGAAGCTGATGCAGAACAGCGGCGTGGATTACACGCTGTTCTTCCGGCGACTTGGGGATGAATCGGCAGCGATGGCGGTGGCGAAGCTGCGCGATGACTTTGTCGACCTCGCCGGGTTCGATGCCTGGGCCGAGCTGTACACGGCCCGTGTTGCGCGGGATGGGGATTACAGCGAAGAGCAGCGCCGTGAGCGGATGCATGCAGTGAACCCGCTGTACATCCTGCGCAACTACCTCGCACAGAACGCTATCGCCGCCGCCGAATCAGGCGACTACAGCGAAGTGCAGCGACTGCATGAGGTGCTTTCCAAGCCGTTCGAGGAGCAAGCGGGGATGGAACAGTACGCGCAACGACCGCCGGATTGGGGCAAGCATTTGGAGATCAGTTGTTCGTCGTGATACGTGCCATGCCCACGGTTAGATGAACAGGTCGACCGGCACCTTGAAAAAATCCGCCAGCCAACGAATCTGTCGCACGTTCAGCTGGCGTTTTCCACTGAGGATTTCCGAGACCACCGATTGAGCGCCAACACCCGGCAAATCACTCTGAGTCAGGCCATGCTCCTGCATCATTGATCGCAGTACGTCGACACCGCTCGCCTCGGGCATCAGCCAATGCTCCAGGTCATAAGCCTCGACCCAGTCACCGATGATATCGACAACGCCCATCAACGGATGGGCTTCGTCATCCCCGACGATATCCAGTAATTCGTCGAGCGCCTCCACCAACATATCGTAGTCAGCCTCGGTTTTGGGCTTGCGCAGCAGCGGTGATACGAATTGCCAGTGCTCGGCGACCTGCTCGATCAATACACTCATTTTCAATCACTCCTTCCATTTACCCTTGTCGTATTCCCGATGGTCCAGCACATGCCGAATATAAAGCCGCTGCATTCGGTAGCGCACAATCGCAATGAGCCGTAGCTTGTTACCACCGATGTTGAAGACGTGTAATGCCCCCACCTTATCCACTGCAGGAAAAATCAATTTCAACGCCGCGAAGTCTTCGGGATTGAGGACTTTGACTTTCCGATACCACTCATCCAAAGCAGTGGCTGAATGAGGCCACTTCAACTTGGCACTTCTGATTTGTTTCGCACTGATTACACGCATGCAACATCCCTATCGCATATTGCTATGAAGGTTAAACCCGAACGCCGACTATCGCAATTTGCTATGGCACCGAACGGACCAATGGTGCTATTTCGAACAAGCACTTCCAGCCTAGATAGGCATGCGCCAATCGACATTTGCGAATCTGTTAGCACATGCGTCGCCACCCCCGAGCTTGATAAAGCTGATGCCTGACTCCAGATAGGAGCATTGGCCACATCCACGGAGCCCACCATGTCCGAACCTCTCGTTATCCCCTGCCCCCATTGCAACGGCCTCAACCGCATCCCCGCAGAACGCCTGGGTGATACGCCCAAGTGCGGGCGCTGCAAGCAACCGGTTCTACTGGGCAAGCCTTTCGAGCTGAAACAAGGTGACTACGCCAGTCAGATCAAGGGCGACCTGCCGCTGCTGGTGGATGTGTGGGCCAATTGGTGCGGGCCGTGCAAGTCGTTCGCGCCGGTGTTTGAACAGGCGGCCGGGGAGCTGGAAGGCAAGTGCAGGCTGGCCAAGCTGGACAGCGAGGCCAATCAGCAGCTGTCGGCACAATTGGGGATTCGTTCGATCCCCAGTCTGATTCTGTTCAAGAGCGGCCGCGAAGTGGCGCGCCAGAGCGGAGCGTTTCCGTTGCCGCAGCTGATGAGCTGGTTGCGTAGCCAGGGGGTGTAATCGGACCTGGAGAACAATGCTGGACAGTGTGGGAGGGGCTTGTCCCCTCCCACAGAGGTTTTGTGTCGCCAGCAAAATCAGGCGTTTTCCAGCAGGTTATGCAGCTCCACAAATTGCAGTGTGAGCTTGTGCCGTGGATCCAGGTGGATCAGCGGCTTGTTCTCCTGGTGCGACTCGCGCATGCGCACCGAGCTGGCCAGGTACACCGGCAACACCGGCAAGCCCTCGGCAATCAACTCATCGAGCATTTGCTGCGGCAGGCTCGCCCGCGCCTGGAACTGGTTGACCACGATGCCTTCCACTTCGAGGCCTTCGTTGTGGTCTTCCTTCAATTCTTCGATTTCAGCCAGCAGGCCATACAGGGCCTGGCGCGAGAAGCTGTCGCAATCGAAGGGGATCAATACACGATCAGCGGCAATCAGCGCAGAAACCGCATAAAAGTTCAGGGCTGGCGGGGTATCCAGGTAGATCCGGTCGTAATCTTCGCCCAGCTCATCGAGCAGCTTTCGCAGCTTGTTGATCTTGTGCTTGGCCTCAAGCTTGGGCTGCAGGTCCGCGAGTTCGGCGGTGGCGGTAATGACGTGCAGGTTATCGAAGGGGGTTTCGTAGATATCGACCTTGTTCTTCTTCGAAAACGGCCCGGAAGACAGGGTTTGCTTGAAAAAGTCCGCGATCCCCATGGGGATGTCGTCGCCAGTCAGCCCCGTCAGGTATTGGGTTGAATTGGCCTGTGCATCGAGGTCCACCAACAGGGTTCGATAGCCTTCGCTGGCGCTGACCGCCGCCAGGTTGCAGGCGATGCTCGACTTGCCAACACCGCCTTTTTGATTGAACACCACGCGCCGCATGGAAAAACCTCCGTGTATCAATGAATGTCCGAGTGTAGAGGGCAAAAGCGCCTGTTAGCTACCTCGTTCATCGATGCATTGCTGCATTGCATCGGGTCTGTCATATGTCGCGTACAAATGAAAAGGAAGTGTCCGACGATCCAAGTTGCCCCTCGTTGAAGGACAATCTGTAAACCTTCCCGACTTATTTGTAATCGGCCTTGCACAATTCTTTACCAAAGTTTGCTAGAACCCCGCAGCACCGGGATAATGCGCGCCACTCGGCGATTGCTCCTTGTCCCGGTATTCGGGGCCAAAAGCCGCACATGGAAGCCCGCAGGGGCGGGATAACTTCTCAGTGATCAACTTCAACATCGCCCAATGGCGCGCCTGGGCCCCCGGCCTGGAAAGCGCGGACGACTGGCACGCCTGGTGCCAGGCCCCGGTGTTGCTGCCTGCCAGCGATGCCTCGCCCGACGTGTCGTTCCTGCCGGCCATGCAGCGCCGCCGCCTGAGCCGCCTGGCGCGCATGGCGTTCAGCGTAGGCTGGCCGCTGGCCGACGGCCTGCAAGACCTGCCGCTGGTGTTTGTTTCCCGGCATGGCGAAACCCCGCGCACCCTCGACATCCTCAGCGACCTGGCCAACGACCAGCCGCTGTCGCCGACCCAATTCAGCCTGTCGGTGCACAACGCGGTGATTGGCCTGTGGTCGATCCTGCGCAATGAAACCAGCGAAATGACAGCCCTCGCCGCCGCCGGCGATGGCCTGGAGCACGGCATGCTCGAAGCCGCGGCCCTGCTCAACGAAGGCGCTCCGGCGGTATTGCTGGTCATCACCGAAGAACAGCCGCCCGAGGCCTACGCCAGTTGGATCGTTGACGTGCCGTTTCCCTACGCCCTCGGCCTGCTGCTGACACCAGGCGACGAGTGGCAACTGGAACTCAGCGCCGGCACTGTCCAACCCACTCAAACCCAGTGGCCCCACGCCCTGAACCTGCTGCGCACCCTGCTTACCGAACAGGGCGCCTGCCAACATGCCTGGAAGAACCGTGTATGGAACTGGCAACGCAAGTCGTGAACGATAAGCCACGGGATGCCTACTACTGGCGCCTGTTCGCCACTGCCGCGAGCTTCTTCGTGTTCGGCGTCGGCGGGTTGTGCCTGCGTTTGCTGGTCTTTCCCCTGCTCAGCTGCCTGCCGGGCAACGTAGAAAGGCACCAGCGCCGCGCCCGCCATACCATCAGCAAGCTGTTCTGGTTCTTTATCCGCCTGATGCAACGCGCCGGCGTGCTGACCTACAGCGTCGAAGGCGCCGAAAGGCTCGGCCAGCCGGGCCAGATGATCATCGCCAACCACCCTTCGCTGATCGACGTGGTGTTCCTGATCGGCCTGATGCGCCAGACCAATTGCGTGATCAAGCAGAGCCTGTTTCAAAACCCGTTCACCCGTGGCCCGGTGCGCGACGCGGGTTACATAAGCAACGACGGCAGCGCAGACATGCTCGACGCCGCCGCTGACGCCCTGCGCAACGGCCAGACGCTGATCATCTTTCCCGAAGGCACCCGCACCACCCCCGGCGTGGCGCCCGCCTTTCATCGCGGGGCCGCCGCCATTGCCCTGCGCGGTGCGACAATCATCACCCCGGTAGTGATCAAGGTCAGCCCCACCACTCTGACCAAGGCAGAACCCTGGTATCGCATCCCTAAATGCCGTTTTCACTTCAGTTTGCGCGTGGGGGCCGATATAGAACCACAGGCGTTCGCAACACTGGGGCCCGCGCCCCAGGCCTCACGCAAGCTCAACGATTACCTGCACCATTATTTCATTAAGGAGCTCGCCGAAGATGAGCGACCAACACCGCCTTGAGCACGATATAAAGCTGTTGATCATCGAGGCCCTGGGCCTGGAAGACATAAGCGCCGACGACATCGGCAGCGACCAAACCCTGTTCGGCGAAGGCCTGGGCCTGGATTCGGTAGACGCCCTGGAATTGGGCCTGGCGATCCAGAAAACGTACGGCATCAAGATCGATGCCGACGCCAAGGACACCCGCAATCACTTCACCAACGTGGCCAGCCTTGCGGCGTTCGTCACGGCCAGACAGGCAGCTTGAGACCGGACCATGCAAACTCGTGACGATATTTTCAACACCCTGCGCGATGCCTTGGTGGAACTGTTTGAACTGCCCCCGGAGCGCGTCACCCTCGACGCCAACCTGTATCAGGACCTGGAGATCGACAGCATCGATGCCGTGGACCTGATCGACCATATCAAGCGCCAGACCGGCAAGAAGATCGCCGCCGAAGAGTTCAAGGCCGTGCGCACCGTCAACGACGTGGTTGAGGCGGTGTACCGTCTGGTCCAGCCTGCCGCATGAGCCGGCTGATCGGCCTTGGCCTGTTATTGGCGGGGCTGTTGTACCCGTTTGCGGTGTATTACGGCACCGAGCACTTTGCGCCCTGGCAATTCGGCCTGCTGCTGGGCAGCCTGTGGCTGCTGCGCGCGGTCACGGGTGCGGCGCGCCCCGGCAGCCGCTGGATGGCGTTGGCGGTGATCGTGTTTTGCCTGGCCCTGGCCTGGTTCGACAACCCGCACCTGTTGCGCTGGTACCCGAGCCTGGTCAGTGCGTTCATGTTGGCGCTGTTCGGCCTGAGCCTGAAATACGGCCCGCCGATGGTGGAGCGTCTGGCGCGCATGACCGACCCGGTGCTGCCGCCGCACGCGATCGTGTATACGCGCCAGGTCACCGTGGTGTGGTGCGTGTTTTTTCTGTGTAATGGCCTGCTCGCCGCCGCCCTCACCCTATGGGCGCCGTTGAGCTGGTGGACGTTGTACAACGGCTTGATTGCCTACGGGCTGATGGGGCTGTTGTTTGCCGTGGAATGGCTGGTACGACAAAGGGTTCGAGGCCGCGTATGAATGGGTTGAATCTTGAGCACCTGTTGCTCGAGCCGCTGGAACAGCGTTTGGTGACCACCGAACCTGCGATGAATCACGCCCAGCTCTGGGAGCACTCCCTGAGCCTGGCCGCCGGGTTGCAAGCCCGTGGTATACAGCGCCTGGCCCTGCACCTGGAAGACGCCGGCCTGCTGGCGATTGCACTGCTGGGCGCCTGGCGCGCCGGGGCCAGCGTACTGCTGCCCGCCGATCTGCAACCCCAGACCCGCCAACGCTGGGACGCGGTTGTCGACGCCTGGCTGACTGAAGCGGCAGACCTGGACGCGCTGTATCAAGCACCGTTGAGCCCGGCCGCCCTCGACCTGGACACCTGCCAACTGAGCCTGTGCACCTCCGGCTCCAGCGGCGAACCCAAGCGTATCGACAAGACCCTGCGCCAGTTGGCCAATGAAGTCCAGGCCCTGGAAGCCCTGTGGGGCGCCGACCTGAAGGACGCCTGCATCATCGGCAGTGTCGCCACCCAGCACATCTACGGTTTGCTGTTCCGTGTGCTGTGGCCGCTGTGCGCCGGTCGCAGCTTTGTGCGCCGCCAGCTGGCGTTTCCGGAAGACATGCAACGCGCCAGCCGCGAACACCCGCAATTCGCCTGGGTCGCCAGCCCGGCGCTGCTCAAGCGCATGGGTGACAACCTCGATTGGCCGGCGCTGAGCCAGGTATCGCGGGTGTTCTCGTCGGGCGGCGCCCTGCCCATCGAGGCGGCCGGCAGTCTATACGAGCGCTTGCAGCAATGGCCGACCGAGATCCTCGGCAGCTCGGAAACCGGCGGTATCGCCTGGCGCCAGGGTGCGCAACCCTGGCAGCCGTTCGCCGATGTACACCTGAGCCAGGACGCCGACGGTGCCCTGCGCATCGCCTCGCCATACTTGCCCGTCGGGCACATAGAACAAACCGCTGACGCGGCGCGCATCCATGCCGATGGTCGCTTCGAGCTGCTCGGGCGCCTGGACCGTATCGTCAAGCTGGAAGAAAAACGCATCTCCCTGCCCATGCTTGAGCAGGCGCTGATGGCCCACCCGTGGGTCGCCGAAACGCGCCTGGGGGTGGTGCAGGAAAACCGCGCCTCCCTCGGCGCGCTGGTGGTGCTGAGTGCCGACGGCCTGCACGCCTTGCGCAACCAGGGCCGACGGACTGTCACCCAGACCCTGCGCCAGCATTTGAGCCAGCATTGCGAAGCCCTGGCGCTGCCACGTCGCTGGCGGCTGCTGCGCCAGCTGCCGCTGAATGCCCAGGGCAAACTGCCCCAGGCCGATGTGGCCGCGCTGCTGCTGGCGCCCCGGCCCAAGGCGCCGGAAGTGATGGAGCAAGTCGAAGTCGATGGCGAATGGACCTTGCAACTGAGCGTGCCGCCAGACCTGGCCTATTTCAGCGGCCACTTCCCGGTCACTCCGGTATTGCCCGGCGTGGTCCAGGTGGAGTGGGCGTTCAACCTCGGCCAACAACTGCTCGATCTGCCCGCCACCTTTGCCGGCATGGAAGTGCTCAAGTTCCAGCAACTGGTGCGCCCCGGCGACCGTATCGAACTGCACCTGCGCTTTGACCAGGAACGCGGCAAGTTGTATTTCGCCTACCGCAACGGCGTCGCCGCCTGCTCCAGCGGCCGCATCCAATTGGAAGCGGCCCATGCATAAGCTTTTGTGGCGAGCGGGCTTGCCCCGCGTTGGGCTGCGTAGCGGCCCCAAAACCTGCGCCGGAGGTCTGTCTGACACGTCTCGGTTACCTTACTGGGGCCGCTCCGCGGCCCAACGCGGGGCAAGCCCGCTCACCACAACAAGCCCGCTCGCCACGACAAGCCGGTTCACTACAACAAGCCCGCTCGCCACAGGTTATTTACCAGACGCTGAGGGATACCATGCATAACCCCTGCGCCCTGATCCCGGTCTACAACCACGAAGCCGCCGTGCCCGCCGTGGTCCACAGCCTGTTGAACAGTGGCCTGCCGTGCCTGTTGGTGGACGATGGCAGCAGCCCGGCCTGCGCAGCGGTGCTGGCGCAACTGGCGCGGCTGGACAATGTCACCCTGCTGACCCTGCCGACCAATCAGGGCAAGGGCGGCGCAGTGATGGCGGGCTTTCGCGAAGCGGCGCGCCTGGGCTTCAGCCACGCCTTGCAGGTCGATGCCGACGGCCAGCACGACCTGCGTGAAGTCGAAACGTTTATCGACGCGTCCCGCAGGCAGCCCAACGCAATCATCTGCGGCTACCCCGAATACGACGAAAGCGTGCCCAAGGGCCGTTTGTATGCGCGTTACCTGACCCATGTGTGGGTGTGGATCAACACCCTGTCACTGCAGATCCGCGACTCGATGTGCGGCTTTCGCGTGTACCCGCTGGCACCGGTGCTGGCGCTGATGGACTCGGCCTATATCGGCACGCACATGGACTTCGACTCCGACATCCTGGTGCGCCTTGCCTGGCGCAACCAGCCGATGCGCTGGCTGCCGACCCAGGTGCATTACCCCGCCGACGGCCTGTCGCACTTCCGCCTGTTCCGCGACAACGTACGCATCAGTGCCATGCACACCCGCCTGTTCTTCGGCATGTTGGTGCGTGCGCCGCTGATCCTGTGGCGACGGTGGCAGGCATGAGCGACAGCACCAAGCACTGGGCCGACCGCGAAGAACGCGGCAGCTACTGGCTGATGAAATTCACCGCCCTCGCCGCCAAGGTCCTCGGCCGCCGCCTGCTGAGCCCGGTGCTGTACGGCATCGTGCTGTACTTCTTCCTGTTCGGCCGCACCGCGCGCCAGAGCGCCTGGCAATACCAGCAGCGCCTGGCCGACTGGAGCGGGCGCGATGAACTGCGCCCCAGCCAGCGCAGAGTCTTTGCCCAGTTCATGGCCTTCGCCGATGCCCTGCTCGACAAACTCGACGTGTGGAACGGCAAGCTGCGCCTGGAACAGATCGAGATCAACGACCCGGCGAAACTGCGCGGGCAACTGCGCGCCGGGCGCGGACAGATGCTGGTGGGCGCCCACCTGGGCAACCTCGAAGTGTGCCGCGCGCTGGCGGAAATCGGCGAACAGGTCACCATGAACGTGCTGGTGCACACCAAGCACGCCGAACGCTTCAACCGCCTGCTGGGCGAAGCCGGTGCCACCCACTTGCGCCTGATCCAGGTCAGCGAGCTGGACCCGGCCACCATGCTGCTGCTCAGCCAGCGCCTGGACGACGGCGAGTGGCTGGCGATTGCCGGCGACCGCGTGCCCTTGCATGGCGGGCGCACGGTGCGCGTGGATTTCCTCGGCCATGACGCCGCGTTCCCCCAAGGCCCGTGGCTGCTGGCGGGCCTGCTGAAGTGCCCGGTCAACCTGCTGATGTGCCTGAAACACCAGGGCCGCTATCGCCTGACCATCGAGCCCTTCGCGCAATTGATCGAATGGAAACGCAGCACCCGCGAGCAGGTCATCGCCCTGTGGACCGCGCGCTACGCCGCACGCCTGGGCCAGTTCTGCCTGGAAGCGCCCCAACAATGGTTCAACTTTTACCCTTTCTGGAAGACCGATGACGACGCATCTTGAGCCGGTAACCTTTGGCGAACGCCCCCTGCGCATCGAAGACGTGCTGGCCCTGGCCAACCGTCAGGTGCCTACCCAGCTGCAAGGCGATGCCGCGTATCGCCAGCGCATCGCCAAGGGCGCACAGTTCCTCGACTCGCTGCTGGACAAGGAAGGCGTGATCTACGGCGTGACCACCGGCTACGGTGACTCCTGCGTGGTCGCGGTGCCGTTGCAACACGTGGAGGCCCTGCCCCGTCACCTGTACACCTTCCACGGTTGCGGCCTGGGCAAGTTGCTCGACGCCCAGGCCACCCGTGCGGTGCTGGCGGCGCGCTTGCAGTCGCTGTGCCACGGTGTCTCCGGGGTGCGCGTGGAACTGCTGGAGCGCCTGCATGGGTTCCTCGAACACGACGTGCTGCCGCTGATCCCGGAAGAAGGCTCGGTGGGCGCCAGCGGTGACCTGACCCCGCTGTCCTACGTGGCCGCGACCCTGTCCGGCGAGCGTGAAGTGCTGTTCCGTGGCGAGCGTCGCCAGGCAGCCGACGTGCATCGCGAACTCGGCTGGGAGCCGCTGGTACTGCGCCCCAAGGAAGCCCTGGCACTGATGAACGGCACCGCGGTGATGACCGGCATCGCTTGCCTGGCCTTCGCCCGCGCCGATTACCTGCTGCAACTGGCCACCCGTATCACCGCGCTGAACGTGGTGGCGCTGCAAGGCAACCCGGAACACTTCGACGAGCGCCTGTTCGCCGCCAAGCCACATCCGGGGCAGATGCAAGTCGCCGCCTGGCTACGCGAGGATCTGGCGATCGACGCGCCGACCGCGCCGCTGCATCGCCTGCAGGATCGCTACTCGCTGCGCTGCGCGCCCCACGTCCTCGGCGTGCTGGCCGACAGCCTGAACTGGCTGCGTTCGTTTATCGAGATCGAGCTGAACAGCGCCAACGACAACCCGATCATCGACGCCGAAGAAGAACGCGTGCTGCATGGCGGGCACTTCTACGGCGGGCATATCGCCTTTGCCATGGACAGCCTCAAGACCCTGGTGGCCAACGTCGCCGACCTGCTTGACCGCCAGCTCGCCCTGCTGGTGGACGTGCGCTACAACCACGGCCTGCCGAGCAACCTGTCCGGCGCACCGGCGGACCGCGCGATGATCAACCACGGTTTCAAGGCGGTGCAGATCGGCACCAGCGCCTGGACCGCCGAAGCACTGAAAAACACCATGCCGGCCAGCGTGTTCTCGCGCTCCACCGAGTGCCACAACCAGGACAAGGTGAGCATGGGCACCATCGCCGCCCGCGATGCGATCCGCGTGCTGGAGCTGACCGAACAGGTCGCCGCCGCCACCCTGCTCGCCGCCAACCAGGGTGTGTGGCTGCGCGCCCAGGCCGACGACGCACGCCCGTTGCCGCCGGCGCTGGCGGCCATGCATGCAGAGCTGGCCCAGGACTTCCCGCCGGTCATCGAAGACCGTGCTCTCGAAGGCGAACTGCGCCTGTGCCTGCAACGCATCGCCGAGCAACACTGGAGGCTGCATGCGTAGCCCTGGCGTATTGCACAGCGACACCGAAATCCTGGTGCCGTTTTTTGACGTCGACACCATGCACGTCGTCTGGCACGGGCATTACGTGAAGTACCTGGAAGTCGCACGCTGCGCGCTGCTGGACAAGATCGGCCATAACTACACGGCGATGCTCGAAGCCGGCTACGCCTGGCCGGTGATCGACATGCAACTGCGCTATGTGCGCGGTGCGGTGTTCGGCCAGACGATCAACGTGCGCGCCAGCCTGGTGGAGTGGGAGAACCGCTTGAAGGTCAATTACCTGATCACCGACCTGGCCAGCGGCGAGCGCCTGACCCGCGCCAGCACTGTGCAGGTGGCGGTGGACATCGCCACTCGCGAGATGCAGCTGGCGTCCCCCAAAGTATTCACCGACGCCGTCGACAGGGCCTTGTCATGAAACTGATCACCTTCCTCGGCGCGTTGCTGCTGTCGCTTCAAGCCCAGGCCTTCGACCTGCAACAACTCAGCGACCAGTTGGCCAAACCCTCTGTGATCCACGGCAGCTTTATCCAGGAAAAACACCTGCGTGCGCTGCCGCAGCCGTTGGTCAGCAAGGGCACCTTCGTCCTGGCCAAGGACCACGGCCTGCTGTGGCTGCTGAAAACCCCGCTGCAACAGGACTACCGCATCAGCGCCCAAGGCATTGCCCGGCGTGACGCCAACGGCTGGCAACTGCTGCCGAACAAGAGCGCCGGCGCCGAACAGAACCGTCTGTTCCTCGCCGTGCTCCAGGGCGACAGCAGCGGCTTGCAGCGCGACTTCGAGCTGCAACTGCAAGGCGAAGCCCGGCAATGGAAGCTCACGCTCATCCCGCGTTCACTGCTGCTCAAGCAGGTATTCACCCAGATCAATATCGACGGCGGTGAACTGGTGCAGAAGATCGAACTGCTGGAAACCCAAGGCGACAGCACTGTGCTGCGCATGCAGGACAGCAGCGCCGGCCAGCCATTGAGCGACGCGGAGCAACACGATTTTGCCCAGTGAGCGCCTGCTGCCCCGCCTGTTCCTGATCCTGCTGGTGGCCGTGCTGGCCCTGGCCGGCTGGCAGTGGCGCGATGGTGCACCGCTGTCGGCCAACCTGATGGAGCTGGTGCCGGGCAGTACGCCGGACGCCCTGGAACTGCAAGCCGAACAGCGCATGCAGGAGCCGCTCAACCGCGAAATGCTGGTGTTGGTGGGGCACGCCGATCGCCAGCAAGCGGTGGCCGTGGCCCAGCAATTGGGCGAGCGCTGGCAGGCCAGCGGCTTGTTCGAGAAGGTCCAATGGAACCTGCAAGCCGACCTGCCGGCACTGCGTGAACAGTTGCTGCGCGGGCGGCTGGCGATGCTCTCGACCAAGGACCGCGAACAACTGATCGACCACCCGGACGCGTTCATCCAGCAACGGGTGCAGTCGCTGTTCGACCCCTTCACCGGCTTCAGCCTGGTGCCGAGCCAGGACGACTGGCTGGGCCTGACCGGGCGCATCCAGAACAGCCAGCCGCAACGCGGCTCGGTGCAACTGGACATCGGCAGCGGCGCCTTGATCGCCGATGCCGACGGCAAGAGCTGGGTGCTGCTGCGGGCGCGCACCACCGGCAATGCCTTCGACATGAAACTGCCGCTGCAGGTGGCGGATCTGCTCCAGGCCAGCCGCACGCAGGCCGGCGAACACGGCGCGCAATTGCTCGCCGCCAGCGGTTTGCTTTACGCCGCCAATGGCCAGCAGCAGGCCACGCGGGAAATCACCTGGGTCGGCGGCGGCGCCACCGTCGGCATTCTGCTGCTGCTGTTGCTGGCGTTCCGCCGCTGGCGAGTGCTGCTGGCGTTTGTACCGGTGCTGGTGGGCATGCTGTTTGGTGCCGTCGCTTGCGTGGCGCTGTTCGGCCATATGCATGTGATGACCCTGGTGCTCGGCTCCAGCCTGATCGGCGTCGCGGTGGATTACCCGCTGCACTACCTGTCGAAAAGCTGGAGCATGAACCCCTGGCGCAGTTGGCCGGCATTGCGCCTGACGCTGCCAGGGCTGAGCCTGAGCCTGGCCACCAGCTGCATCGGCTACCTGGCGCTGGCCTGGACGCCCTTCCCGGCCTTGACGCAAATCGCGGTGTTCTCCGCCGCGGGCCTGGTCGGCGCCTACCTGTCAGCGGTGTGCCTGCTGCCGGCACTGCTCAAGGGTGTCGAACTGCGCCCGGCCCAATGGCCGCTGCGCGTCGCCGAATGCCTGTGGCGGGTGCGGGCCACCTTGCTCAAGCGTGTGCCCAGTCCGGTGCTGCTGGTGTGGGTGCTGCTGTTCTGCGCCGGCGGCCTTTGGCAGCTGGACAGCAAAAACGATATTCGCCAGTGGATCGGTGCGCCGCCGCAACTGCTGCAAGAGGCACAGGCCGTGGCGCGCATTACCGGTTTCCAGCCCACCAGCCAGTTTTTCCTGATACGGGCCGACAACCAGCCGCAGTTGCTGGAGCGGCAAGCCGCCCTGGGCCAACGCCTGGACCAACTGGTGAATATGGACAAGCTCCAGGGTTACCTGGCTCTCAACCAACTGGTCAGCCTGCCCGCCGAACAGCAGCAACTGCGCGATGCCCTGAGCACACTTCCACAGCATTGGCAGCCGCTGCTGGACCTCGGCGTGCCCGCCGGCGCCCTGCACGCCGAAGTCGCGCAACTGCAAGCGCTGCCCACCGAAGACATCGACGCTGCGCTGGTGGGCCCCTTGGCCGAACCCTGGCGCACGCTGTGGCTGGGCCCGGTGGACGGCGGCGTGGCGGCCATGGTCAGCCTGCAGGGCTTGAACAACCCGGCGCTGCTGCGGGTGCAGGCCGTGGACCTGCCCGGCGTGCAGTTGGTGGATCGTCTCGGGGATTTGAACCGTGTATTCGCCGACACGCAGATCAGCGCCGCCGAATTGAAGTTGATGTCGTGCGTGCTGATCGTGCTGTTACTGATCCTGCCGTTCGGTTTCGGCGGGGCCTTGCGCATCGTCGCCCTGCCGTTGCTGGCTGCACTGTGCAGCCTGGCCAGCCTGGGTTGGCTGGGCCAGCCGCTGACCCTGTTCAGCCTGTTCGGGTTGCTGCTGGTCACGGCCATCAGTGTCGACTATGCGATTTTGATGCGCGAACAGATCGGCGGCCCCGCTGTCAGCCTTTTAGGGACGCTGCTGGCAGCGCTGACGACCTGGTTGTCGTTCGGCCTGCTGGCGGTGTCCAGTACCCCGGCAGTGAGTAATTTCGGCCTGTCGGTCAGCCTGGGCCTGGCATTCAGCTTTATGCTGGCCCCCTGGGCCGGCCAACGGAAACACGCCTCATGAATGTAGTTATCGCCAAAGCGGCAAGGAGCCCTCGTGCCCATAGTTGAAATGGAACGTCGCCAGGTGGTGGTGATTGGTGCCGGGCCATCCGGCGCGATTGCCGCCGCACTGCTCAAACGCAAAGGGCATGATGTATTGATCATCGAGCGCCAGCATTTCCCGCGCTTCTCGATCGGAGAAAGCCTGCTGTCGCACTGCATCGATTTCATCGAAGAGGCCGGCATGCTCGACGCCGTGCAGGCGGCGGGATTCCAGGTAAAAACCGGTGCCGCGTTTGCCTGGGGCGAGCGTTACAGCGCGTTCGATTTCGGTGACACCTTCAGCAACGGCAAGCCCACTACCTTCCAGGTGCAGCGCGGCGAGTTCGACAAGTTGCTGGCCGATCAGGCCGCCCAGCAAGGCGTCGACATCCGCTACGGCGAAACCATCGTCGGCGTGGATTTCTCCGGTGAGTGCCGCTACCTGCATGTGCGCCGCGAGAACGGCAGCGAGTACCACATCAAGGCCAAGTTCGTGCTCGATGCCAGCGGCTACGGCCGCGTGCTGCCGCGCCTGCTCGACCTGGAGGCGCCGTCGAATTTCCCGCTGCGCCAGGCGGTGTTCACCCACGTTGAAGACCGCATCGAACACCCAGGCTTCGACCGCACCAAGATCCTGGTCACCACGCACCCTACGAAACGCGACATCTGGTTCTGGACCATCCCGTTCAGCAACGGTCGCTGCTCGGTGGGTGTGGTCGCGGCCAAGGCGCATTTCGACGCGCGCGATGCGGACCTCGACGCCTGCCTGCGCGGTTTTATCGACGAAACCCCGAGCTTGTCCGGCGTGCTGGACAACGCCGTATGGGACACACCGGCGCGCACCATCGGCGGCTACTCGGCCAACGTCAAAACCCTGCACGGCCCCGGCTTTGCGCTGCTGGGCAATGCGGCGGAATTCCTCGACCCGGTGTTCTCCTCCGGCGTGACCATCGCCATGCGCTCGGCGAGCATGGCCGCCGGCGTGCTGCATCGTCAGCTCAAAGGCGAGACCGTGGACTGGCAAACCGAGTTTGCCGAGCCGCTCAAGCGCGGTGTCGACACCTTCCGCTGCTACGTCGAGGGCTGGTATGCAGGCACCTTCCAGGATGTGATTTTCCACCCCGGCAGCTCACCGGACATTCGCCGGATGATCAGTTCGATCCTCGCAGGTTACGCGTGGGACGAACGCAACCCGTTTGTCAGCGAGCCCAAGCGACGTTTGCGGATGTTGTCGGAAATTTGCGCGAGTGAACCGGTATGACGTCTCAATACCTGAGTAAAAACTACGTCGAAGAAACCCGCTTCGGCTTCTGGTTCCTGCGCAGCCATACCTGGCAGCACCATGTATTGCGCGTGGCAATCAACGACCTGCGCAGCCTGTTCACCGACCCGTTGCCCGAGGCGCCGGTGCTGCTGGACGCCGGTTGCGGCCAGGGCAAGTCATTCCAGTACTTGCAACAGGTGTTTGCCCCCGCGCGCCTGATCGGCCTGGATGCCGACCCCCACAGCCTGGAGCTGAGCAAGGCCGAAGCCGCGCGCCAGGGCCTGGCCATCGAATTGATCGGCAGCGACTGCGCCACCCTCGATGTGCCGGACGCCAGCGTCGACATCCTGTTCTGCCACCAGACCTTCCATCACCTGGTTGAACAGCATCGCGCACTCAAGGAGTTCTACCGGGTGCTCAAGCCGGGCGGTTACTTGCTGTTTGCCGAATCCACCGAAGCCTATATCGACACATGGGTCATTCGCTGGTTGTTCCGCCATCCCATGCATGTGCAGAAAAGCGCCGAAGAGTACCTGCAGATGCTCCGCGAGCAGGGCTTTGAGTTCGGCCCGCAGAACGTTTCGTACCCCTACCTGTGGTGGAGCCGTTCCCGCGACTTCGGCCTGCTGGAGCGCTGGGGCCTGCGTACCCCGCCGCCGGTGGGCCAGCGTGAGGAAACCCTGGTCAACTGCGTGGCGCGCAAACCCCTGGCGAGCGCCACACCATGATGCGCAGCCTGTTGATCGGTTGCCTGTTGCTGCTGAGCGCCTGCGCCAGCCAGGCGCCGCTGCCTGAAAAAACCCCGGCCCTGGCCTTGCCGCTACAGCTGCATGTGCAGCGCCTGGCGGACGGCCAGAGCCAGGACTGGCTGCTGGTGATCCAACGCGAAGGCGGCGCAATCCGCTGGTCGATGATGGACCCCCTGGGCATTCCCCAGGCCCGGCAAAAACTGATCGATGGCCAGTGGCAGGCCGACGGTCTGTTGCCGCCCAATCCCCAGGCGCGCGAGCTGTTTGCCGCACTGTTGTTTGCCTTGGCCTCGGCCGATGACGTACGCGCGCTCTACCCCGGCGCCCAGGCGATGGACCTCACGCGGACCCTGCCGGGCCATTGGCAGATCGTCTACCAATCGTCAGAAGTCTTCAGTGTGAACATGAGCGGCCAGCCCTTGAGCTACCGCATCACGCCACTCGGTGCCGCCCGATGAGCGCCTACCTCAATGCCCTCGGCGTGATTTGCGCCCTTGGCCGTGGCCAGGCCGCCGTCAGTCGCAGCCTGTTTGCCGGCGACTGCTCGGGAATGCGTGCCGAAAGCGGCTGGGTGCCGGAGCGCACGCTGCCGGTAGGCAGTGTGCACGGCGAGCTGGTGACCATCCCGGTGGAACTCGGCCAGCAAAGCAGCCGCAATAACCAACTGCTGCTGGAGGCGGCGCTGCAGATCGAGGGCGAGATTCGCCAGGCGATCCACCGCTATGGCGCCTCGCGGGTCGGGGTGGTGCTCGGCACCAGCACCTCGGGCATCGACGAAGCCAGCCGCGGTATCGCCCAGTACCTGCGCGATCAGCACTTCCCCAGCGACTACGACTACCAGCAACAGGAACTCAGCGCCCCGGCGAATTTTCTCGCCGACTGGCTGCAACTGAGCGGCCCGGCCTATGTGATTTCCACCGCCTGCACCTCCAGCGCCCGGGCCTTGATGAGCGCACAACGCCTGCTCGACCTGGGAGTGTGCGACGCGGTGCTCTGCGGCGGCGTCGACAGCCTGTGCAAGCTGACCCTCAATGGGTTCGACGCGTTGGAAGCGGTGTCCAACGAACGCTGCAACCCGTTTTCGTTGAACCGCAACGGCATCAATATCGGCGAAGCGGCGGTGCTGTTCCTGATGACTAAAACGCCTGCGGCGATCGCCCTGCTCGGCAGCGGTGCGAGTTGCGATGCGCACCATATTTCCGCGCCGGAACCCGCCGGCAAAGGCGCGTTGCAGGCGATGCGCAAGGCCCTGGCCAGCGCAAAAGTGCAGCCCGGGCAGATCGGCTACCTGAACCTGCACGGCACCGCCACCCAACACAACGACGCCATGGAAAGCCTGGCCGTCGCCAGCCTGTTCCCCGACGGCGTGGCCTGCTCGTCGACCAAACCCATGAGCGGCCACACCCTGGGCGCGGCCGGCGCGCTGGAAGCCGCGTTCTGCTGGCTGAGCCTGGCCCACGGCCGGGTGCCGCCCCATGTGTGGGACGGCCAGGCCGACCCCACGCTGCCCGCCCTGCAATGGGCGCAGGCGGGGGACACCTTGGAAAAACCCCGCCTGATGAGCAACTCGTTTGCCTTCGGTGGCAACAATGTCAGCCTGATAATCGGAGAGGCCCCATGACCGATTGGCCACTCGCCGAACTGCTGCCCCACGCGGGCGACATGATCCTGATCGACCAGGTGCTGTCGTTCGATGAAGAGCAGATTCACACCCGCCTCACCGTCAAGCCCGGCGGCCTGTTCAACCGCCCTGACGGCAGCCTGCCGGCCTGGGTCGGCGTCGAGTTGATGGCGCAGAGCGTCGCCGCCTACGCCGGCTGCCGTGCCCGTCAAAAGGGTGAAGCGGTGGAACTGGGCTTCCTGCTCGGCACACGCAAGTTCGAGTGCAACGTGGAACACTTCCCGGCCGGCGCCGAGTTGAACATCCACGGCCTGCGTTCCCTGGAAGACGACAACGGCATGGGTGTGTTCGAATGCCACCTCACCGGTAGCGGTATCCAGGCCAGTGCGCGCCTGAATGTATTTCGACCGCCCCAGGCGGCCAACTATTTAGATGAATCGAAGGACGAAACGCCATGACTGAACCCGTACTGGTCACCGGCTCCAGCCGTGGCATCGGCCGCGCCATTGCCCTGCGCCTGGCCCAGGCCGGGCATGACATCGTGCTGCATTGCCGCAGCGGTCACGCCGAAGCCTGCGCGGTACAGGTCGAGATCGAGGCCTTGGGCCGCCAGGCGCGGGTGCTGCAATTCGATGTGGCGGACCGCGCCGCGTGCAAGCAGATCCTTGAAGCCGATGTTGAGCAACACGGTGCTTATTACGGCGTGGTGCTCAACGCCGGCCTGACCCGCGACGGTGCCTTCCCGGCCCTGTCGGAAGACGATTGGGACGTGGTGATGCGCACCAACCTGGATGGTTTCTACAACGTGCTGCACCCGGTGATGATGCCGATGATTCGTCGTCGCGCAGCCGGGCGTATCGTGTGCATCACCTCGGTCTCCGGGTTGATCGGCAACCGTGGCCAGGTCAACTACAGCGCCTCCAAGGCCGGCCTGATCGGTGCGGCCAAGGCCCTCGCCATCGAACTGGGCAAGCGCAGGATCACCGTCAACTGCGTCGCCCCCGGCCTGATCGACACCGCCATGCTGGATGAAAACGTACCGGTGGAAGAACTGATGAAGATGATCCCGGCGCAACGCATGGGCACCCCGGAAGAAGTCGCCGGTGCGGTGAATTTCCTCATGTCGGCCGAAGCCGGCTATATCACGCGCCAGGTCCTGGCCGTGAATGGAGGCCTGTGCTGATGAAACGCGTCGTCGTCACCGGCATGGCCGGCGTGACCTCCCTGGGCAGCGACTGGGACACCATCGCCGCCAACTTCCGCGCCAACCGCAGCGGCATCCGACGCATGGACGAGTGGGAGCGTTTTACCGAATTGAACACGCGCCTGGCCGGGCCGGTCGATGATTTCGTCGTGCCCGCCCATTGGACGCGCAAGCAGCTGCGCAGCATGGGCCGTGTCTCGCGCCTGGCGGTGTGGGCGGCGGAACAGGCGTTGCAGGACGCGGGCTTGCTCGGCGACGAGTCGATCAAGGACGGGCGCATGGGCGTGGCCTGTGGCTCGTCCACCGGCAGTACCGACGAGATCAAAGCCTTCGGCAATATGCTGCTGAACTCGGTGGCCGAGGGGCTCAATGCCAACTCCTACGTGCGCATGATGCCCCACACCACGGCGGCGAATATCAGCATCTTCTTTGGCCTCACCGGGCGGCTGATCCCCACGTCCAGCGCGTGTACCAGCGGCAGCCAGGGCATCGGCTATGCCTATGAAGCGATCAAGTTCGGCCGCCTGCCGTTGATGCTCGCCGGCGGCGCCGAGGAGCTGTGCCCCACCGAAGCCATGGTGTTCGACGCGCTGTATGCCACCAGCCTGAAGAACGATGCGCCGCAGACCAGTCCACGTCCCTACGACAGCGGCCGCGATGGCTTGGTGATCGGCGAAGGCGGCGGCATGCTGGTGCTCGAAGAGCTGGAACACGCACTGGCGCGGGGCGCGCATATCCATGCCGAGATCGTCGGTTTCGGCAGCAATGCCGACGGCCAGCACACCACGCGCCCGGAACAGAAAACCATGCGCCGCGCCATGGAGCTGGCCCTGGAAGATGCGGGCCTGGAGCCGGCCGCCATCGGCTACGTCAACGGCCACGGCACCGCCACCGACCAGGGCGATATCGCCGAGACCCAGGCTACCAGCAGCCTGTTCGGCAGCCGCATGCCCATCAGCTCGCAGAAAAGCTTCCTCGGCCACACCTTGGGCGCCTGCGGTGCGCTGGAATCGTGGTTCAGCATCGAGATGATGAACCGCGACCAATACGTGCACACCTTCAACCTGGACTCCGTCGACCCGCAATGCGGCGAGCTGGATTACCTGCAGGGTGAATTCCGCGAGATGCACCACGACTACGTGATGAACAACAACTTTGCCTTTGGCGGCGTCAATACTTCGTTGATCTTCCGCCGCTGGTCCTGACTTTTTAATCGATTGGAGAATACGGAATGTCTTCCTTGCTACGCGTCACCCTGATCACCCTGGCTCTGCTGGTCACCGCCGGCTGCACCAGCAAGCCGGTCCTCAACACCCAGCACGACCTGCCGGCCGACGCCCAGGTCAGCGAAGAAAAGATGAAAAAGGTGATCGTCAACGCCCTGCAAAAACGCGATTGGACAGTGCAACGCCTGAGCCCGCAACTGGTACAGGCCGAAATCATCGTGCGCAACCAGTACTACGCGGCCATCGACATCCGCTACACCCGCAACAGCTACGCCATCACCTACCGCGACAGCCGCCAACTGGGCTACAAGGACGGCAAGATCCATCGCAACTACAACCGTTGGGTGAACAACCTGGACAGCGACATCATGGCGGGACTGCGCAGCAATGGCGTGAGTGGTGAGGCAGGGTCGGCAGCGCAGTTGTTTGAGCAGACGGGAACGTCGAAGTAAAACCAAGGCCGGGCACATCCTCTGTGGCGAGCGGGCTTGCCACAGAGAGCCCGTTGGCGGTGAGTTATTGCACCGCCTTGCGCGTCAACAACTCCACAAACGCCTGCGCCATCGGCGTTTGTGCGCCTTTGCGCTGCACCAGCCATACCGCCGTCACCGCCTCCTGATCCAACAAGGTGCGATAGACCACGCCATCGATGCGTATCCGTTGGTACGACGCCGGCAGCACCGACACGCCCAAGCCCGCCGCCACCAACCCGATGATGGTCATCGCCTCCCCCGCTTCCTGGGCGAAGTGCGGGCTGAAGCCGGCATCACGGGCCAGGTTGAGCAGTTGGGCGTACAGGCCACTGCCGTAGGTGCGAGGGAAAAATACAAAGGGTTCCTCCGCCAGTTGCGCAAGGTGCAGGCCACGCTCACTGCCCTCCACTAAGGGGTGGTCAGCGTTTAATACGGCAACCAGCGGTTCGCGCATCAGCTCAATCACACTCAATGAGTCCGGCAACGGCAGCGGACGCATCAGCCCAACCTGGATCGACTCATCCACCAGCGATTCGGCCACTTCGGTGCTGCTCATTTCCTGCAGGTTCAGGTGCACCGCCGGGAAGGCTTGGCGAAACGCGAAGATCGCCTGCGGAATCGTGGAGTTGAACGGCGCCGACGAGGTGAAGCCGATCTTCAACTCGCCCAGCTCCCCCAACTGCGCACGGCGGGCCACATCCGCCGCCTTGTCGACCTGGGCCAGTACCAGCCGCGCCTCGTGCAGGAACAAGCGCCCGGCCTCGCTCAGTTCGACCCGACGATTGGTACGCTCAAACAAGCGCGCGCCCACCTCCTGCTCCAGTGCCTGGATCTGCTGGCTCAATGGCGGTTGCGAGATGCCCAGCACCTGCGCGGCACGGCCAAAGTGCAGTTCTTCGGCAACGGCAATGAAGTACCGCAGGTGACGTAGTTCCATGCCAGCCTCATTAGGTCGTAAAAGCTATCAAACGGGTCGAACAATATATTGGAAAGAATCATTAGCCAGCTATATTCTTTTTTGCATTGCCAGTCCTGGCAGGCTTTTCCTCCCCGAGGTCTCCGTGAAATCTGCTGTCGCTCCATTCGCCCAAGACGTCCCGCCCACCGCCCTGGATGAGGTGGTGGCGCAGCTCAATGACGCATACATCGAAAAAGGCACGCCGATGTTCATGCGCACGGTGCTGGCGCTGTTCTCCGGCGGCTTCGCCACGTTCGCCCTGCTGTATTGCGTACAGCCGATGATGCCGGCGCTGTCCCACGAGTTCTCGATCAATGCGGCACAAAGCAGCCTGATCCTCTCAGTGGCGACGGCGATGCTGGCGCTGGGTTTGCTGATTACCGGGCCGATTTCCGACACCCTGGGCCGCAAACCGGTGATGGTCGCCGCGTTGTTTTGCGCCGCGCTGGCGACCATCGCCAGCGGCCTGATGCCGTCCTGGGAAGGGATTCTGCTGATGCGTGCGCTGGTGGGCCTGTCCTTGAGCGGACTGGCTGCCGTGGCGATGACGTACCTGAGCGAAGAAATCCACCCCCAGCACATTGGCCTGGCCATGGGCCTGTACATCGGCGGCAACGCCATCGGGGGCATGAGCGGACGCCTGATCATCGGTGTACTGATCGACTTCGTCAGCTGGCACACCGCAATGCTGATCATCGGCGCCCTGGCGCTGATTGCCGCCACGGTGTTCTGGAAGATCCTCCCCGAATCGCGCAACTTCCGCGCCAGCAGCCTCAAGCCGCGCAGCCTGGTGGATGGCTTCGTCATGCATTTCAAGGATGCCGGCCTGCCGTGGCTGTTCCTTGAAGCCTTCCTGCTGATGGGCGCATTCGTGACGATGTTCAACTACATCGGCTATCGCCTGCTGGCCGACCCGTATGGCCTGAGCCAGGCCTTGGTGGGCCTGCTGTCGCTGGTGTACCTCTCGGGCATCTACAGCTCGGCGAAAATCGGCTCCCTGGCCGACCGCCTCGGCCGCCGCCGCGTGCTCTGGGCCACCATCGTGCTGATGCTCGGCGGCATGGCCCTGACCCTGTTCACCCCACTGTGGCTGGTGGTGCCGGGCATGCTGATCTTCACCTTCGGCTTCTTTGGCGCCCACTCGGTGGCCAGCAGTTGGATCGGGCGCCGCGCGGTGAAAGCCAAGGGGCAGGCGTCGTCGCTGTATCTTTTTTGCTATTACGTAGGCTCAAGCATCGCCGGGACAGCGGGCGGCTTCTTCTGGCACTTCGGCGGATGGAACGGCATCGGCGCGTTTATCGTGGCGCTGTTGATGGGTGCGTTGCTGGTGGCGTTGAAGTTGGCGAAGTTGCCGCCGTTGGGGAGCGCAAAAAGCGCGTAACACCTGCACCTCTGGCGGTTCCGGCGGGCCAAGGTACACTGTCGGCATTCGTCAGTCTTGGTAAAGGAAAGCCAGAATGCGCCTGGACCAGCTTCATATTCAGAATTTTCGTTGCTACGAAGATGCCACTTTTGACTTTCAGCCGGGTTTTAACCTGGTGGTGGGGGTTAATGGGAGCGGTAAGACTTCGTTGTTGCAGGCGGTGGCGGCAAGCCTGTATTCGTTTTCATCGTCATTGGGGGGAGCGGCTCTTCAGATCTCAAACCAAGATGCAAGGTTCGAAATCCAAGAGTTCGAGGGTCGCTATAGGTTTGAACGTATATATCCCGTGACACTGGATGCTGTCGGCTCCGCTTTCGGCCGCGCGGCTTGGAATGAATCGTTGGTACGTGAAGGTCAACTCAAGGTCTTTGATATCCCAGTACTCAACAGTTCAATTGATATCCTCAACCCATCATCAAAAAACATTGTTGATCTCCCGCTCATGGCTTTTTATCGAGCTGACCGCCGATGGAATTCGTCTGATATATCTGTTGAATTCGCAGCACGCCAACAACCCTCAAGACTAGACGCCTACAAAGACTGGTTTGATGCCTCTGCAAATCTAGAAACATTTGAAAGCTGGCTTATTGGAAAAACCTTAGAACGCCTTCAGAAAATGTCTCGTTCCACAGCATCACCCAAGTTCAATGACGAGCTCCAACTGATAAATTCAGCGCTGACCCACGCTCTACCTGACGCAAAAGGGATTGAGTACGACCTTGGTATTCGCAGCTTACTGGTGCATTTTGAAAACAATAGAAGCTTAACTTTTAACAGTTTGAGCGATGGACAGCGCGGCATGCTGGCAATGGTTTCTGACATAGCTCGGCGAATGTGCCTACTCAATCCACACTTAAAAAATAAAGTTTTAGAAGAGACAACTGGAATTGTCATAATCGACGAACTGGACATCCACTTGCACCCTGGATGGCAGCGGACAATAGCTTCGACTTTGAAAAAACTATTCCCTAAAATCCAATTCATCGCAGCCAGTCACTCGCCTCAAATTATTGGTAGTCTCAGGCCAGGAGAAGTCATTCTCTTAACTAATGAATCCCCCTCTCATCCCCGCGTTACTTATGGGTTAGACTCCAGCCGAATCCTTGAAGAAGTCATGGGTGTCTCCGAGCGCGAGCCAAAAGTAGAAGTACTTCTAAGCGAACTATTCAGCACCATCGAAGATAACGAACTGGAAAAGGCCAAAACCCAGCTCCAAGCACTTAAAAAACTAGCGCCAGACCTACCCGAATTTGCTGGTGCCCAAGCGCTGATTCGCCGCAAGGAGATACTCAGAAAATGAAACAAGTGTTCAAAGGAACTGAACCTGCTTCTTTTAGTCAGTGGAAAGCTTCAATCAACGACGAATGGGTACCCACATACTCTACGCTGCAGAATCCCGAAAAACGTGAACTGCATGTCAGCTTATTGCTGGAACAAGGTGGCTTTTGTTGTTACTGCGGCAGAGATATTGATGCTGCATCCAGCCACATCGAACACTTCCGTCCCCAGGAGCATTTCGAAGAGCTGGCGCTTGAATACCAAAACCTTCATGCCTCCTGCATCAGGGAAACCAAGCCCGGTTCGCCTTTGCATTGCGGGCACGTCAAAGGCAATTGGTTTGATGAAGCTGAACATATCTCGCCCACCGAGGACGGTTGTGAACTGCGCTTCCGCTATCTATTGACGGGGCAAATCCAAGCGACAGATACCAATGACTCGCCAGCAACAAAAATGATCGAAGTCCTAGCCTTGGATATCGCCTATCTGAACAACCGCCGCCAAGATGCCTTAGAGCGCGTATTCGATCCGGCATTTGTTGCCCAGGCCACTGACGAGGACTTCAAAACCATTACGACTGCATTACGCGCGACAGAACTCGGTAATCAGCAAGCCTTCGATCATGTGGTTGCACGATTTGCAGAACAAATTCTGACACCCTGATCCCCGAGCACAGCACCGGATGTCTTCTCAAAAGACATCCGCGCCATCACCCGCTTGCCCCGGCGCTCATGCATGACTACGGCGCCGATATGCAGGACCAGCATCAGCAGCAACCCCACACACGAGAGCACATGCACACGGGTATACAGGGCGATGCGGGCCGGGTCGTGGTCGAGGGGGGCGATGGAGAGCAGGTTAAAGATATTGATCGGGCGATCCATCATCAGCACGCCGGTCGCCAACACCGCGGCGAGCACCAGGTACATGGCCTTGTGAACCAGCAACGCCAGGTATTCCTGCGGTGTTCGCTTGACGGAAAAGTCCAGGCCGTGGGCAAAGGAACAATAGACCCGCAAGACAAACACCGGAATATAGACAGTGGTCAGCGACACATTGAAGAACGCCACCCACGCCTTGACCGAGGCGGGCACGCTGAATACAGCCACGAAAAAACCCGACAATAACGCCCACACAATAATGACAGCCGAAACCCAATGCAGCAGTTTCTGGCTCGTTGAATACGCTGAAGTGTTCATCCTGAGATCACCTGACAATGAACGCCATGCACTGGCGAGAGGAAGAGTCGGGTAGGATTTTTACCGAGGCAAGTTACCGGAGGCTGTAGGAGAAATCCCAAAGCATCCACATTACCAAGGCAGGACTTAACGAACGCTGAAACGCAGCGAATCCCCCTTCGCCAGGCAAAGGGGGATCCGATTCAGGCGGGAGTATTACGGGTGGTATTGCGCTGACAGCTCGTGCACGGCCTGCAGGAAGGCACCCGCATGGTCCGGGTTCACTTCCGGAGTGATGCCATGGCCGAGGTTGAACACGTGGCCACTGCCTGTACCGTAGCTGGCCAGGATGCGGCCGACTTCGGTGCGGATCGCTTCCGGCTTGGCGTACAGCACGGTCGGGTCCATGTTGCCTTGCAGCGCGACCTTGCCACCGACACGACGACGGGCTTCGCCGATATCGCAGGTCCAATCCAGGCCCAGTGCATCCGCGCCAGCGTCGGCGATGCTTTCAAGCCACAGGCCACCGCCCTTGGTGAACAGGATGACCGGCACTTTACGGCCTTCGTGTTCACGGATCAGGCCGCTGACGATCTTGCGCATGTAGGCCAGGGAGAATTCCTGGTACGCCGCCGCCGACAGGTTGCCACCCCAGGTATCGAAGATCTGCACGGCTTGCGCACCGGCCATGATCTGGCCGTTGAGGTAGGAGGTGACCGACTGGGCCAGCTTGTCCAGCAACAGGTGCATGGCTTGCGGGTTGTCGTAGAGCATGGCCTTGGTCTTGCGGAAGTCTTTCGACGAGCCGCCTTCGACCATGTAGGTGGCCAGGGTCCATGGGCTGCCGGAGAAGCCGATCAGCGGCACGCGGCCGTTCAGCTCGCGGCGGATGGTGCTGACGGCGTCCATCACGTAGCCGAGGTCTTTGTGCGGGTCGGGGATCGGTAGGGCTTCGATATCGGCCAGGGTGCTGATGACTTTCTTGAAACGCGGGCCTTCACCGGTCTCGAAGTACAGGCCTTGGCCCATGGCGTCGGGGATGGTGAGGATGTCGGAGAAGAGGATGGCCGCATCCAGTTGCGGGTAGCGATCCAGTGGCTGCAGCGTGACTTCGCAGGCGAACTCCGGGTTCATGCACAGGCTCATGAAGTCGCCAGCGTGGGCGCGACTGGCGCGGTATTCCGGCAGGTAGCGACCGGCCTGGCGCATCATCCACACAGGGGTGACGTCCACGGGTTGCTTGAGCAGGGCACGAAGGAAACGGTCGTTCTTGAGGGCAGTCATGTCGGCATCCGCAAAAAAAGTGCGGGCATTTTCTCAGAGCGCGACGCAAAAGGCACGGCAAGAGCGGTGCCTTTTGTCTATCGGGTCAATTTGTCGCGGTAGCTAGCTGTGGTGAGGGGGCTTGCCCCCCGTCGGGTTCACCGCAGATCAAAGGGGCTGCTTCGCAGCCCGGCGCGGGACAAGCCCGCTCACCACAGCAAGCCCCTCCCACATTTTGATCTCCTTTCAACCTGGGATCAGGGTCAGACTTGCAGGTAGTCCAGGATCCCTTCGGCGGCATTGCGGCCTTCGAAGATCGCCGTCACCACCAGGTCAGAGCCGCGCACCATGTCGCCACCGGCGAAGATTTTCGGGTTGCTGGTCTGGTGCTTGTACTGGCCTTGTTCCGGGGCGACAACGCGGCCCTGGCTGTCGGTCTGGATCTCGAACTGCTCGAACCACGGCGCCGGGCTTGGACGGAAGCCGAAGGCGATGACCACGGCGTCGGCCGGGATGATCTCTTCGGAGCCCGGGATCGGCTCGGGGCTGCGACGGCCACGGGCGTCCGGTTCGCCGAGACGGGTCTCGACCACCTTCACGCCTTCGACGCGGTCTTCACCGACGATGGCGATCGGCTGACGGTTGTAGAGGAACTTCACACCTTCTTCCTTGGCGTTCTTCACCTCTTTGCGCGAGCCGGGCATGTTGGCTTCGTCACGGCGATACGCACAGGTCACCGACTTGGCGCCCTGGCGGATCGACGTACGGTTGCAGTCCATCGCCGTGTCGCCACCGCCGAGGACCACGACCTTTTTGCCTTTCATGTCGACGAAGTCTTCCGGCGACTTTTCAAAGCCCAGGTTGCGGTTGACGTTGGCGATCAGGAAGTCGAGCGCGTCATACACGCCCGGCAAATCCTCACCGGCAAAACCGCCCTTCATGTAGGTGTAGGTGCCCATGCCCATGAACACCGCATCGTATTCTTCGAGCAGTTGCTCCATGGTCACGTCTTTGCCGATTTCAGTGTTCAGGCGGAACTCGATGCCCATGCCGGTGAAGACTTCGCGGCGATTGCTCAACACGGTCTTTTCCAGCTTGAACTCGGGGATGCCGAAGGTCAGCAGGCCGCCGATTTCCGGGTTCTTGTCGAACACCACCGGGGTCACGCCGCCGCGCACCAGCACGTCGGCACAGCCCAGGCCCGCCGGGCCCGCACCGATGATCGCGACACGCTTGCCGGTCGGCTTGACCTTGGACATGTCCGGACGCCAGCCCATGGCGAACGCGGTATCGGTGATGTACTTCTCCACCGAACCGATGGTCACCGCGCCGAAACCGTCGTTCAGGGTGCAGGCACCCTCGCACAGACGGTCCTGCGGGCACACCCGGCCGCAGACTTCCGGCAGGGTGTTGGTCTGGTGGGACAGCTCGGCGGCGGCGAGGATGTTGCCCTCGGCCACCAGCTTGAGCCAGTTGGGAATGAAGTTGTGCACCGGGCACTTCCATTCGCAATACGGGTTACCGCAACCCAGGCAGCGATGGGCCTGGTCGGCCGAATGCTGGGGTTTGAAGGGTTCGTAGATTTCCACGAACTCTTTCTTGCGTTGACGCAACAGTTTCTTCTTCGGATCTTTGCGCCCGACATCGATGAACTGGAAGTCGTTATTCAGACGTTCAGCCATGTTAAAACCTCATCAAACTCTTCAGGCGCATATCACTGCGGGTTGGCACGGATGCTGGAAAGCAACGATTTCAGGTTGGCAGCCTTGGGCTTGACCAGCCAGAAACGACGCAGGTAATCATCGAGGTTTTCAGCGAGGTTACGACCCCATTCGCTGCCGGTCTCCTCGACGTACTCGTCCAGCACGTGCTGCAAGTGGTTCCGGTAGGATTCCATGGCTTCGCCGCTGATCCGCTGGATCTCGACCAACTCGTGGTTGACCTTGTCGACGAAGGTGTTGTCCTGGTCGAGCACGTAGGCGAAACCGCCGGTCATGCCCGAACCGAAGTTGTAACCGGTCTTGCCCAGTACCGCGACAAAGCCACCGGTCATGTACTCGCAGCAGTGATCGCCCGTGCCTTCCACCACGGTGTGGGCACCGGAGTTACGCACGGCGAAACGCTCACCGGCCGTACCGGCGGCGAACAGCTTGCCACCGGTGGCGCCGTACAGGCAGGTGTTGCCGATGATGGCACTGTCCTGGGTCTTGTAGACGCTGCCTTTGGGCGGAACGATGACCAGCTTGCCGCCGGTCATGCCCTTGCCTACGTAGTCGTTGGCGTCGCCTTCCAGGTACATGTGCAGGCCGCCGGCGTTCCACACGCCGAAGCTCTGGCCCGCAGTGCCCTTGAAGCGGAACGTGATCGGCGCCTTGGCCATGCCCTGGTTGCCGTGCTTGCGCGCAATTTCGCCGGAGATGCGTGCGCCGATGGAACGGTCGCAGTTGCAGATATCCAGGGCGAATTCGCCACCAATGGCGTCGTTGATCGAGGAACCGGCCATCTCGACCATTTTCTCGGCCAGCAGGCCTTTGTCGAACGGCGGGTTGCGATCCACCTGGCAGAATTGTGGCTTGTCTGCAGGGATATGATCGCTGCCCAACAACGGCGTCAGGTCCAGGTGCTGTTGCTTGGCGGTCTGGCCTTCGAGGATGTCCAGCAGGTCGGTGCGACCGATCAGCTCTTCCAGGGAACGCACGCCCAGCTTGGCCAGCCACTCACGGGTTTCTTCGGCGACGTAAGTGAAGAAATTCACCACCATGTCGACGGTGCCGATGTAGTGATCCTTGCGCAGCTTTTCGTTCTGAGTGGCGACGCCGGTGGCGCAGTTGTTCAGGTGGCAGATGCGCAGGTATTTGCAGCCCAGGGCGATCATCGGCGCGGTGCCGAAGCCGAAGCTCTCGGCGCCGAGGATGGCGGCCTTGATCACGTCGAGGCCGGTTTTCAGGCCACCGTCGGTCTGCACCCGCACTTTGCCGCGCAGATCGTTGCCGCGCAGGGTCTGGTGGGTTTCCGCCAGGCCCAGTTCCCACGGTGCGCCGGCGTACTTGATCGAGGTCAGCGGCGATGCGCCGGTGCCGCCGTCGTAGCCGGAGATGGTGATCAGGTCGGCATAGGCCTTGGCCACGCCGGCGGCGATGGTACCGACGCCCGCTTCTGCGACCAGTTTCACCGAGACCAGGGCCTGCGGGTTGACTTGTTTCAGGTCGAAAATCAGCTGCGACAAATCTTCAATCGAGTAGATGTCGTGGTGCGGCGGGGGCGAGATCAGGGTCACGCCCGGTACCGCATAACGCAGCTTGGCGATCAGGCCATTGACCTTGCCGCCCGGCAGCTGGCCGCCCTCACCGGGCTTGGCGCCCTGGGCCACCTTGATCTGCAGCACTTCGGCATTGACCAGGTATTCCGGGGTCACACCGAAACGGCCAGTGGCAACCTGCTTGATTTTCGAGCTCTTGATCGTGCCGTAGCGCGCCGGGTCTTCACCGCCTTCACCGGAGTTGGAACGCGCGCCCAGGCGGTTCATGGCTTCGGCCAGGGCTTCGTGGGCCTCAGGGGACAAGGCACCGAGGGAAATACCGGCAGAGTCGAAGCGCTTGAGGATCGATTCCAGCGGTTCGATTTCGCTGATGGCCAGCGGCGTATCCAGGGTCTTCACCTTGAACAGGTCGCGGATCATCGACACCGGGCGGTTATCCACCAGCGCGGTGTATTCCTTGAACTTGGCGTAGTCGCCCTGCTGCACGGCGGCTTGCAGGGTGCTCACCACGTCCGGGTTGTAGGCGTGGTATTCGCCACCGTGCACGAACTTGAGCAGGCCACCTTGCTGGATCGGCTTGCGCGCGCTCCAGGCTTCGGCGGCCAGGGCTTTCTGTTCGGCTTCGATGTCGACGAACCGCGCACCCTTGATGCGGCTCGGCACGCCACGGAAGCTCAGCTCGCAAACTTCTTCCGACAGGCCGATGGCTTCGAACAGCTGCGCGCCACGGTAGGAGGTGACGGTGGAGATACCCATCTTCGACAGGATCTTCAGCAGGCCCTTGGTGATGCCCTTACGGTAGTTCTTGAACACCTCGTAGAGGTCGCCCAGTACTTCACCGGTACGGATCAGGTCACCCAGCACTTCATAAGCGAGGAACGGGTACACCGCCGAGGCGCCGAAGCCGATCAACACCGCAAAGTGGTGCGGGTCGCGGGCGGTGGCGGTTTCCACGAGGATGTTGGAGTCGCAGCGCAGGCCTTTTTCGGTCAGGCGGTGGTGCACCGCGCCGGTGGCCAGCGAAGCGTGGATCGGCAACTTGCCTGGAGCGATATGACGGTCGGTCAGCACGATCTGGGTACGCCCGGCGCGCACGGCTTCTTCGGCCTGGTCGGCGACGTTGCGCACAGCGGCTTCAAGGCCGAGGCTCTCGTCGTAGTTCAGGTCGATGATCTGGCGGTCGAAACCCGGGCGCTCCAGGGTCATCAGCGAACGCCACTTGGCCGGGGAAACGACCGGCGAGCTGAGGATCACGCGGGAGGCGTGCTCAGGCGACTCCTGGAAGATGTTGCGCTCGGCACCGAGGCAGACTTCCAGGGACATCACGATGGCTTCGCGCAGCGGGTCGATCGGTGGGTTGGTCACCTGGGCGAACTGCTGGCGGAAATAGTCGTACGGCGTGCGCACGCGCTGGGACAGCACGGCCATCGGCGTGTCATCGCCCATGGAGCCGACCGCCTCGTAGCCTTGCTCGCCGAGCGGGCGCAGCACCTGGTCGCGCTCTTCGAACGTGACCTGGTACATCTTCATGTACTGCTTGAGCTGGTCGATGTCGTAGAACGCCGAACCGTGGTCGTTGTCTTCCATGGTCGCCTGGATGCGCAGGGCGTTCTTGCGCAGCCATTGCTTGTACGGGTGACGGGACTTCAAGCGATTGTCGATGGCATCGGTGTCGAGGATCTGGCCAGTTTCGGTGTCCACGGCGAGGATCTGCCCAGGGCCTACACGGCCTTTGGCGATCACGTCTTCCGGCTTGTAGTCCCACACGCCGATTTCCGAGGCCAGGGTGATGAAACCGTTAGTGGTCGTGACCCAGCGGGCCGGGCGCAGACCGTTACGGTCGAGCAGGCACACCGCGTAGCGACCGTCGGTCATGACCACGCCGGCCGGGCCGTCCCACGGTTCCATGTGCATCGAGTTGTACTCGTAGAATGCACGCAGGTCCGGGTCCATGGTCTCGACGTTCTGCCACGCAGGCGGAATGATCATGCGCACGCCACGGAACAGGTCGATGCCGCCGGTGACCATCAGTTCGAGCATGTTGTCCATGCTGGAGGAGTCGGAACCCACACGGTTGACCAGCGGGCCGAGTTCTTCCAGGTCCATCAAATCGTTGGCGAACTTGGTGCGACGGGCCACGGCCCAGTTGCGGTTGCCGGTGATGGTGTTGATCTCGCCGTTGTGGGCGAGGAAGCGGAATGGCTGGGCCAGCGGCCATTTCGGCAGGGTGTTGGTGGAGAAGCGCTGGTGGAACACGCAAATGGCGGTTTGCAGGCGCTCATCGCTCAGGTCTGGATAGAAGGCGGTCAAGTCCGCCGGCATCATCAGGCCTTTATAAATGATGGTCTTGTGGGAAAAACTGCAGATGTAGTGGTCGGCATCGGCGGCGTTGGCCACGGACGAGCGACGACGGGAGGTGAACAGCTTGATCGCCATATCCTGGTCGCTCAGGCCGTCGCCTGCGATGAACACTTGTTCGATCTGCGGCAGGCGCTCCAGGGCCAGGCGGCCGAGCACGCTGGTGTCGATCGGCACTTTGCGCCAGCCCACCAGCTGCAGGCCGGCAGCGACGATCTCGCGGTTCATGTTCTCGCGAGCGGCTTCGGCTTTGGCCGGGTCCTGGTTGAAAAACACCATGCCCACGGCGTACTGCTTGGGCAGGTCGACCGCGAAATGCTCTTTGGCGACCGCGCGCAGGAACTGGTCGGGCTTTTGAATCAGCAAGCCGCAACCGTCACCGGTCTTGCCATCGGCGTTGATCCCACCGCGGTGGGTCATGCAGGTCAGGGCCTCGATGGCCGTTTGCAAAAGGGTATGACTGGGCTCGCCCTGCATATGGGCTATCAGGCCGAAACCGCAGTTATCCTTGAATTCATCGGGTTGGTACAGACCTGCTTTCATAGACACTTTCTCACCAGGCTGCCTCTTATATCGAGGCAAATTTCTTTTCAATTCAACCGGTTACCTTCCACGCCGAACGTACGCCGGCTTAGCGGGGGCAAAAGGGAGGTCATTGTACACACCGACACGAACGCTCACAAATTTAGCGACGAAATGTCGCAAATCTATGTCGCATTTATGAAAGGTTTAAAGCGATATGCTGTGCTAGTCAAAACTTTTTTAATTCTGACCGCTACGACTCAAAAGCTACTGTAACGCAGACACCACAAAGCGCGCGGCCTGGAGGGGCTGCACGCCTTGCGATCTTTTTTGAGGTGCCGGGAGGGCGGCCTGGGTAAGGCCGCCGGATCTTCAGCGAGTTGCTGCCAGTTCTTGTTGAACGCTGGCGACAGTGCGAGGCCAAGGTTTACCAGCCTGAACCTTCGCTGGCAAGGCTTTGATGGCGGAATCAGCTGCGGCACGGCTTGGGAAGCTGCCGTAGGTGATCACGTAGAGAGGCTTGCCGTTGAGCACTTTCTTGAAATAACGGTATTCGCCGCCCTGCTCTTTCACGAACGCCTGGGCGTTCGCTTCGGAGCTGGTGCCGAGGATCTGCACGACGAAGTTGCCGGTGGGCTGGCTGCTGTACCAGCTGCTGCCGGCCTTGGCGACGGTGGCTGCCGGTTTTTCCGCCGGTTTGGCGGCTGGCGCCGGAGCCGGCTTCGCCACTGGCGCCGCAGGCTTGGCAGTGGCCACGGTCGGTGCCGGGGTCGGCTTGGCGGCTGGCGCCACAGGGGTCGCTGGCGTACCCGCGGGAACGCCCGCAGGTGGCGCAGTAGTGGTCACGGTCGGCGGTGTGGCGCTGGAGCCTTCCACCGGCACACCGTCGTCGCCTTCGGAGATACCACCGGCTTCTTCGGCGAGCGGGCCACGCATCACCGGCTGGCCCACCATCGGCAGGTTGGTCGGCTGACCGGAATTGGCGAACTCGACATTCGGCGTGGGCTTGCCCAGTGGCAACTGCGCCTGTTCGGTTGGCGCACCGGCGGTGGTCGGTGCCTTGCTGCGACCCGGAATCAACCAGGCGGCGGCAACCGCAACCACGACAACGGCGGAAATTGCCAATACGTGCTTCTTAGGCATAGTGAACCCCATCTTTGGACGCTTGACCGCAGAGCGGCTGGCAATCATGGCTTCGATCATGGCATCGCGGGCGACCTGGTTGATGGTGCCAGGCCAGCCGTCGGAGCTTTCGTGAATATCAGAGATCTGCGCAGCGGAGAAAAGTTCGATGCCCTGCCCTGCGCCTTCGAGGCGTTGAGCCAGGTATTCCCGGGTTTCGTCCTCTTCGTACGGCTGCAGTTCGATAACGTGGAACAGCTCCTGATCACCGCTGATCTGCTCCAGATCGGCGATCAACGACGATTCACCGAACAGGAACACATGGGGGCGACCTTCCGGCGTGCCCGCCGCCAGCGCCAGCAGCGCTTCCAGGGCGGATTCGTCGAGCTGCTCGGCGTCATCCACCAGCAGGTAGACTTCCTGGCCGGTCAGACCCAGTTGCACCACCTGCTTGAGGATCGCATTCGGCTCGGCAGTGGCGACGTCCAGCGCCTGGGCTACCTGACGCAGCACGCCCGCCGCATCACCGGCACCACGGGCCGACACCACCACGCTCTGTACGGACTGTTTGTTGGTGCTGGCCACCAGGGCCTGGCGCAGCAAGGTCTTGCCGCTGCCCAACGGGCCCGTGACGACCAGCAGCAGTTGGCTGTAGCGCGCGAGATGGTGCAGTTGCCCCAGCACCGGCTTGCGCTGGGCCGGGAAAAATTTGAAACCAGGCACCCGTGGAGCAAAAGGGTCGTGGCTTAACTGGTAATGGCCGAGGAACGCCTCGTCGGCATGCAAACTAGTCATCGGGATCTTATTAACCTTTCAGCTGAGCCAGGGCGCGGTAATCCGCTCCCAGCGTGGCCTGTAAAATCTCTTTCGGATAATCGTCGGTCACCACCGCTTCGCCCATATGGCGCAACAGCACCAGTCGCAGGCGACCGTCGATCACTTTCTTGTCTATTGCCATATGTTCGAGGAAGTCCGCCTCGGTCATCTCTTCCGGCGGGATAACCGGCAAACCGGCACGCTGGAACAGGCGAATACCGCGATCACGCTCCTGGGCGCTGATCCAGCCCAGACGTTGCGACATCTCCAATGCCATCACTGTGCCAGCCGCTACGGCCTCTCCATGCAACCACACACCATAGCCCATGTGGGTTTCGATCGCATGGCCGAAGGTGTGGCCCAGGTTCAAGGTGGCCCGTACACCGGACTCCCGTTCGTCGGCGTTCACCACCAACGCCTTGGCGGCGCAGGAGCGGGAAATCGCCTCGGTGAGCGCCACCTGGTCGAGTGCGCGCAGGGCGTCCACATGTTCTTCCAGCCAGGCCAGGAAGGGTTCGTCGCAGATCAACCCGTACTTGATGACTTCCGCCAGGCCCGCCGACAGTTCCCGCGGTGGCAAGGTGTTGAGGGTCGCGGTGTCGATCAGCACGGCCTGGGGCTGGTAGAACGCGCCGACCATGTTTTTGCCCAGGGGGTGATTGATGCCGGTCTTGCCGCCCACCGACGAATCGACCTGGGACAACAGGGTGGTCGGCACCTGGATAAAGTCCACGCCGCGCTGGTAGCAGGCCGCTGCAAAGCCGGCCATGTCGCCGATCACACCGCCGCCCAGGGCAATCACGGTGGTTCGGCGGTCATGGCGCGCGGTCAGCAGGCCGTCAAAGATCAGTTGCAGGGTTTCCCAGTTCTTGTGGGCTTCGCCATCGGGCAGAATCACGGAGATCACTGAGTACGCCGCCAGGCTGCGGCTCAGACGCTCAAGATACAGCGGCGCGACCGTCTCGTTGGAGATGATTGCCACTTGCCGCCCGGCAATGTGCGGGGCCAGCAATTCGGGCTGGTCCAGCAGACCTTCGCCAATATGGATCGGGTAGCTGCGCTCGCCTAGATCGACCTTAAGTGTCTGCATGTGTCCCCGCGTTGAAGATGTATTGACGACCGGTAACGTCGAGATCAGACGTTGCCTGATGGCTCTACGCCACACCCCGCAGGGTGATAGCGCGCCGCCGAGAATAGCGCATTTCGGGCCTGGCTTTAACGGGGTGGCAGCCGTTGCAGGCGCTCGAGAATGTCGAGAACCACCATCCGAGGCGGCCGCTCATCGGTTTCCACCACCAGATCGGCGATTTCCCGATACAGCGGATCGCGCAGCGCGAGCAGGTCGCGCAAGGTTTTTTCCGGGTTCGCCGTGCGCAGCAAAGGACGATTGCGATCACGAGCGGTACGCCCCACCTGCTGCTCGACCGACGCATGCAGATAGACCACCCGACCACCGGCATGCAGCGCCCGCCGATTTTCATCGCGCATCACCGCGCCGCCGCCGGTGGCCAATACCACGCCATCGCAGCCGCACAGCTCGGCAATCATCGCCTGCTCGCGGTCGCGAAAGCCCAGCTCGCCTTCCTTATCGAAGATCCATGGGATATTGGCACCCGTGCGCAATTCAATTTCCTTGTCGGAATCTTTGAATGGCAGGCGCAGCTCTTTGGCCAGCAATCGGCCGATGGTGCTTTTTCCAGCCCCCATCGGTCCTACAAGAATCAAATTTCGCACAGAATCAACGACTCACAGCAATCGCCTGGTTATTCATAATACGCGGAGTCAGGAATACCAGCAGCTCGGATTTTTTCTCCGCCAGCACATCGCGCCGGAAAAGGCGGCCAAGATACGGCACATCGCCCAAAAATGGCACTTTATCTACCACTTTGCTTTGGGTATTGGAGAAAACCCCGCCGATGACGATGGTCTCGCCATCCTTGACCAGCACCTTGGCATTCACCTCGTTTTTCTTGATCGGCGGTACGTCATTGAGTTTGTTGAGATAGTCGGGCTCGTCCTTGGTGACCTTGACCACCATGATCACATGGTCATCGGGGGTGATCTGCGGCGTGACCTCCAACGACAGGGACGCCTCCTTGAACGACACCGAGGTAGCACCCTGGGAGGTGGATTCCTGATAGGGAATTTCGGTGCCCTTCAGAATGCGCGCGGTTTCCTTGTCGGAAGTGACCACCTTGGGCTGCGAGACGATTTCGCCATTGCCGGTTTTCTCCATGGCGGTCAGTTCCAGGTCCAGCAGGAGGTTATCGGTGATAAAGGCGATGCCCAGTCCCGATGTACCCGTGAGTGAACCCAGGTCGACAAATGGCGAGCCGGGCACGTTTTCCGGCGCCTGGGCACCGTCCGGCAAAGGCTTCTGGATCCCCCCGGCAGCCCAATTCCCGCGAGTGAGCCGCCCACCCCAGCGCGCGCCCAGGCTTTTGTCGTAGTCGACATTGGCCTCGACAATCCGCGCTTCGATCATCACCTGGCGCACCGGCACATCCAGTTGCGCCACGATCCGCCGCAACTCTTCCAGGCGCTCGCCGGTCTGGAAGGCAATGATGTTATTGGTGCGGTCATCCACTGCGACTGAACCACGCTCATCGGTCGTGCCTTCAAAGCCGCTCACCGACTGAAACAGCTTGGCCAGGTCTGCCGCCTTGGCATGGTTGACTTGCAGTAGCTCACGGCGCAGCGGCGCCAGGTCGGCCATCTGCTTGCGCGACTCCAGCGCCAGCAGTTCCCGTGCAGCCAACTCCTCGGCCGGCGCCACCAGCAGGACACCAGCCTTTATCCGTTTATCCAAGCCTTTGGTTTGCAGCACCAGGTCCAGCGCCTGATCCCAGGGCACGCCTTTGAGCCGCAGGGTGATAGAGCCCTGTACGTCATCGCCGACCACCAGATTGAGGCCCGCCACGTCGGCAATTTGCTGCAAGGCAGCACGTAGTCCGATGTCCTGGAAGTTGAGGTTCAACTTTTCACCGCTATAGACACCCGAATCCGCGCTGCCGGGAGGCGGTAGCTGGATCAGGTCCACACGATTGGGCACAGCAGCAGCCATCGGTGCCGTGAACGCTATCCATAGCGCCACACCGAAGGACGAGAAAGTCCTTTTCATTGTTTGATTCCGTTATGAGTTGACGTTTAGCACGAGGGTTCGCGGACGCTCCAGCCATCCCCCCTGTTCATCGGGAAACAACTCGACCAGTTCGATATGGCCGTCATGAATCGCTGTAACTCGACCATGGTCCGGCCCCAGATAGTCGCCGACTGCCAGGCGATGCACGGTCGAGGCCTGGCGCAGCAAGGCGAAGGTCTGCGCCCCACGGGACAACGTGCCGACCATCTCGAACTGATCCATTGGGTGGCCTTCCAAGGCTTCCCGCGGGCGAGCGAGGTCCGGCGCAGCGGCCGTCCGCCCTGGCGCGCGGTCGACTTGCAGGGCAATGGGCTGGAACGGATCGCGAATACCAGAAGCACCGTATACAAACGGTTGCCCTTGCATGACAGCCGCGTCCCGCTTGATGCCTCGTCGCTCATGCCAGTACGTCTTGGTCAGCAGATCAAGGCGCAGCAGCTTGCCATCCCGCCTTATGGCAATGTCGTGCGCCGTGGCGATTCGCGAAAGGCCGCCCAGGGCACTCACAAAGGTCGCCAGGTCGTGATAGGTACCGGTGGCGCCGATGCGAACGGGCTGTTCGTGATAGAACGGCCTAGACAGCTTATCCAGCGGAGTGACGCTCTCAATCACCAAACCGTTGGCCAGCGCCATCCTGGCGATGTCCTCAAGAAAGCCGGGCATTTCGGACTCTTCGGGCATTTGCTGCAAAAGCCCGCTGACCTTTTCCTGCATAAGCTGGACCTGGCGAGCCCGCTCTTCAAGGTCCGCAGCCAGGACGGCTTTTTCCGCAAGTTGCTGCTGCAAGCTCACTTCCTGCACCTCGACCTCGCGCAAGCGCTCCCGCGACGGGCTGAGGTACACAAGGTCGCCCAACAGCATCACCACGCCGGCCAGCGCACAGCCCAGCAAGATCCTGCCAGGTAAGGGCCATTTGGCAGCATTGTGAGTCAGCGCGGAAAATTCGAGCCAGGACCGGCTCATGGCTGGGCCTCGGAAGATTCTCCCTGGCGCACCATCAACTGGAATTCATTGTTGCCGCGAGTGCCTTCGGTTCGTACATGCTGCAGGCGAGTGGCGTGGGCGCCTTCGGATGCCTCCAGGCGACGCATCAGTTGGGCAATATCCTGGCTGGATTCAGCACTGCCGCTGATACTCACCGTATCGCCCTTCGCCACGACCTCATGCAAATGCACACCGTCGGGCACCGCACGGGCCAACTGATCCAGCAGCTGTGCACCGGCGGAGCGATTATCGTGCAGGTCCTGCACGACTTTCATGCGCTCCGCCAGTTGCTGGCTTTGCACCTGGAGGTCGTCAATGGTCTGGATACGCGAGTCCAGGACGCCGACGTCCTTGCGCACATGATCGTTTCGCGTCACCTGCCGGTCGATCGCCTGGTCGATCACCTGGTCCGCCAGCCACACCGTCGCGAGCGCGACACAGGCAAACGCCACCAGCAGTATCAGGAAATATTTACGCCTGCGCTCCGCCAGCGCCTGGCGCCAAGGCAAAAGATTGATTCGTGTCATCCAGCGAAACTCCTCAGGGCCAACCCGCAAGCGACTCCCATCCCAGGGGCATCCACGATCCACTGGGCACCATCGACTCGATGACCCGGCGTGAAGCTGGCGAAATCCTGACGGCAAGCGCGCGCCAATGCAAACCCTTCGACATCCACCACCCTGGGCACCAGCCCCGCCAGGGCCAACACGGCTTCACGGACCTCGACGTGCTCCTTCAGACACGCGGCCAGCAACACCTCGACCCGCGCGGGATCCTGCGTCGACGGCCCCTGGACCTGAAAGTCCAGCGCCACCTCGTCCAGCGGGTAGGGAATGTATTGCTCTGCCTCCACCTGGATCCTCCGGGCCATTTCGTCGTCGCCAAGCCCCGCCTGCATTTCAATGACCCGTGTAATGACCGAAGGACCGGAAACGGCGACCGCCGCCTGCCTGGCCGACGTGCGCAGCCGGGACAGCGCCGTGTACAGCGCATGGCCTATGCCTTCCAGGTCCAGCCAGACGCCGTCGACCACCGCCTGGGCCGGCAGCGCCTGTGTGGCGTAGCCCTGCACGGTGTAACGGTTGGCTGAACAGTTCAGCTCTACCAGCCTGATCCCTGCCTCATTGATGTCGACGCCAAGGACGGTGTCGACTTTGCGCCTGAAAAATCCCTTTCCCATAAAACTCCCCAAAGCTTTGCCTGTCTTAACGCCTGATTGCCGCCGGAAGCCCTGCATTCGGTCGACTTGTTGAGCCGGCGCGAATGACGCCCCAAGGCGAAAAATGCTTTAATGCCCAGCGTTTTTCCCCGCTTTTTATCTGCAGCTCGGGTCGATCCATCGTTTGCCATGCATGCCCCGACGCGTAACCCATTCTTTTCTCTGGAAATCCAAAAGCCTTGATCCGTCTGCTGAAGTTTTTCGGGTACTCCATTGTCGCGATCGTCTGCGGGCTGCTGCTCGTACTCAGCGGGGCCTACCTCTACCTTAGTCCGGGTTTACCCTCCGTAGAGGCCCTCAGAAGTATCCAGTTGCAGATTCCTTTGCGGGTCTACAGCAGCGATGAAAAGCTGATCGCGGAGTTCGGCGAAATGCGCCGCACACCGATCCGTTTTGCCGACATTCCACCTAATTTCATCAGCGCATTGCTGTCGGCCGAAGACGATAATTTTGCCAACCACTATGGCGTCGACCCCAGCAGCCTGGTGCGTGCGGCCACACAACTGGTAAAAAGCGGACACATTCAATCCGGCGGCAGCACCATCACCATGCAGGTGGCGAAGAACTTCTTCCTCACCAGCGAGCGCAGTTTTTCGCGCAAAGCCACTGAAATCCTGCTGGCATTGCAGATCGAACGTCAGCTGACCAAGGACGAGATCCTCGAGCTGTACGTCAACAAGATCTACCTGGGCAACCGTGCCTACGGGATCGAGGCGGCCTCCCAGGTCTACTACGGCAAGTCGATTCGTGACGCCAGCCTGGCGCAGATGGCGATGATTGCCGGCCTGCCCAAGGCCCCTTCGCGCTTCAACCCCCTGGCCAACCCGGCGCGCAGCAAAGAGCGCCGCGACTGGATCCTGGGGCGCATGTACAAGTTGGGCAAGATCGACCAGGCCGCCTATGAAAGTGCGGTGGCCGAGCCGTTGAACGCCAGCTACCACGTGCCGACGCCGGAAGTGAATGCCCCGTATATCGCCGAAATGGCGCGTGCCGAGATGGTCGGTCGTTACGGCAGCGAGGCCTACACCGAAGGCTTCCGCGTGACCACGACGGTTCCGAGCGACTTGCAGGAGATCGCCAATGACTCCGTGCATTCCGGCCTGATCACCTACGACCAGCGCCACGGCTACCGAGGGCCTGAGTCGCGCCTGCCAGGCAAGACCCTGAGCGCCTGGACGGCCGAGCTGGGCAAACAGCGTGCGATCAGCGGCCTGGAGCCGGCCATCGTCACCCAGGTGAAGAAAGATGGCGTGCAGGTACTGACCCGCACCGGCGAAGCCCACGTGGCCTGGGACAGCATGAAATGGGCGCGCCCGTTCCTGAACACCAACAGCATGGGCCCGATGCCGAAGCAACCGTCGGATGTCGCGCAAGTGGGTGACCTGATCCGCGTGCAACGCCAGAAGGACGACAGCCTGAAATTCAGCCAGGTGCCGCTGGCCCAGGGCGCCCTGGTATCGCTGGACCCGCAGAACGGTGCAATCCGCGCCCTGGTGGGTGGCTTCGCATTCGAGCAGAGCAACTACAACCGGGCCACCCAGGCCAAGCGCCAGCCGGGCTCGAGCTTCAAGCCGTTCATCTACAGCGCCGCCCTGGATAACGGCTACACCGCCGCCAGCCTGGTCAACGATGCACCCATCGTGTTCGTCGACGAGTACCTGGACAAAGTCTGGCGCCCGAAGAACGACACCAACACTTTCCTTGGCCCTATCCGTATCCGTGAGGCGCTGTACAAGTCACGCAACCTGGTGTCCATCCGCCTGCTGCAGGCGATGGGTGTCGGCAAGACCATCGACTACATCACGCGCTTTGGCTTCAACAAGTCGGACCTGCCGCCGAACCTGTCCCTGGCCTTGGGTACCGCGACCCTCACGCCGATGGAAATCGCCACCGGTTGGAGCACCTTTGCCAACGGCGGCTACAAGATCGCGCCGTACCTGATCGACAAGATCGAAAGCCGCAACGGCGACACCCTGTTCACCGCCAACCCGCCACGCGTGCCGGGTGATGTGGTCAACGGCATCGCTGCAACGGATGGCCTGGCGGCGCCAGGCAATGGCGGTATCACCATCGAGCCGACCCCAGGAACCGCGCCAGCCACCAACCCCGCTGCAACCGAACCGCAGGCACCCGCCGTGGCCGAGCGCATTGTGGATGGCCGTACCACCTATATCCTCAACAGCATCCTGGAAGACGTAATCAAGAAAGGCACCGGCCGTCGTGCCCTGGCCTTGGGGCGCGCGGACATCGCGGGCAAGACCGGTACCACCAACGAATCCAAGGATGCCTGGTTCTCCGGCTACAACGCCGACTACGTGACCACTGTGTGGACCGGCTATGACCAGCCGGAAAGCCTTGGCCGCCGCGAGTTCGGCGGTACCGTAGCGCTACCGATCTGGATGAGCTACATGGGCGCGGCCTTGAAGGATAAGCCGCTGCACACCCAACCGGAGCCGGAAGGCATCCTCAGCCTGCGGATCGACCCGGTCAGTGGCCGTGCGGCCTCCCCGAGCACGCCGAATGCGTACTTCGAACTGTTCAAGAGCGAAGATACGCCGCCGTCGGTCAATGAACTGGGCAACGGCGTCGTACCGGGCAGCCCGCTGCCGGCGGATGAGGCGGCGCCGATCGATCTGTTCTGACAGAGCCTGTGTTTAAACACAGATCCAATGTGGGAGGGGGCTTGCCCCCGATAGCGGTGGACCAGCCAGTTTATCTGTAGCTGACCCACTGCAATCGGGGGCAAGCCCCCTCCCACATTCGGTTCTCCGAGTTAATTACCACACAGCAAAAAGCCCCGACTCGCGAGAGCCGGGGCTTTTGGTTGGTGCGCTACAACGGCTTAGCCGTTGAACACATCATCCACGCTTTGCAGCGGGTAGTTTTTCGGATACGGCAGGGTGGCCACACCGGTCTCGATCGCGGCCTTGGCCACGGCATCGGAGATCAGGGTGATCAGGCGCTTATCCATTGGTTTCGGGATGATGTACTCACGACCGAATTCCAGCTTGGCGCCACCGTAGGCGTCGCACACGTCCTGAGGCACCGGCAGCTTGGCCAGTTCACGCAGGGCGTTGGCGGCAGCCACTTTCATCTCTTCGTTGATGCGCTTGGCGCGAACGTCCAGGGCACCACGGAAGATGAACGGGAAGCCCAGCACGTTGTTGACCTGGTTCGGGTAGTCCGAACGACCGGTGGCCATGATCACGTCGTCGCGGGTGGCGTGGGCCAGTTCCGGGGCGATTTCCGGATCAGGGTTGGAGCAGGCGAACACGATCGGGTTGGCCGCCATGGACTTCAGGCCTTCAGCGCTCAGCAGGTTCGGGCCGGACAGGCCGACAAACACGTCGGCACCGTTCAGGGCGTCAGCCAGGGTACGCTTGGAGGACGGGTGAGCAAACATCGCCTTGTACTGGTTCAGGTCGGTACGCTCGGACTGGATCACGCCCTTGCTGTCGATCATATAGATGTTTTCCAGCTTGGCGCCCATGCTGACGATCAGCTTCATGCAGGAGATGGCCGCAGCGCCGGCGCCCAGGCAGACGATCTTGGCGTCAGCCAGGGTCTTGCCGGCGATTTCCAGGGCGTTGATCATGCCGGCCGCGGTGACGATCGCGGTGCCGTGCTGGTCATCGTGGAATACCGGAATGTCGCACTGCTCGATCAGGGCCTTTTCGATCTCGAAGCACTCAGGTGCCTTGATGTCTTCCAGGTTGATGCCACCGAAGGTGATGGAAATGCGCTTGACCGTGTCGATGAAAGCCTGCGGGCTCTCGGAGTCGACTTCGATATCGAAAACGTCGATGCCGGCGAAGCGCTTGAACAGCACGCCCTTACCTTCCATGACTGGCTTGGAGGCCAGTGGGCCGAGGTTACCCAGGCCGAGAATCGCGGTGCCATCGGAAATCACTGCAACCAGGTTGCCTTTGCCGGTGTACTTGTACGCCAGTTCGGGGTCGCGGGCGATTTCACGTACGGGCTCGGCCACGCCAGGGCTATAGGCCAGCGACAGGTCGCGGGCGGTGGCGGTGGCTTTGGTGAGCTCTACACTCAGCTTTCCTGGACGAGGATGGGCATGATATTCGAGAGCGGCAGTTTTCAAATCAGACATATCGGCATTCCGCTTTTACTGTTGGTCGACGGACCGCCGAGGATACTCGTGTCGTAAAGTCCCTACAAGACTGGGCAGTCACAGGTGTCAAGGGCCCTGCACTAAGACTTTCGGCCAAGAGCCACGGGATACAAGGGCTCAACTGTTCACAATCGACTTAAAAAATGTCTACAATTTTTTCTCAAGGCGTCGATTTGAGCATGCCCGGATCGGTCAACGGCAGAAGCCAGCGCGCCTGACCTTTTTTCAGCCCGCCGCGTCGCGAGCGATCCTGTACCCAGCCCCGCGCCTCAACAGTGCGGCCTTGCAGACCATTGAGCGTGGCAGCATCGAATTGGCTGACCAGAACAGGGGCGATGCGTAATACCAGTGATCCCTGCATTTCAATCCAGATACCGCCACGATTGCGCTTTACCTGGCTGACCCGGCCACTGAGCACGGCAAACCCGGAGCGTTTGAGCTGCGCCACAGACTGTACCGGCGATTGGCGCCACAGGCCCAGGCGCGCTTTACGGGCGCTGTTTTCAGCCGCCTGCTGACAGGCGACGAGATCGACATTCGGCGCCACGCCGACCTGGAACCCCAGGCCCTCGGCCAACAGTTGCGCCTCCAGGTTCTCACCGTCGGCACCATAGAGGTGGGCCAGGGTGCGGCCGTAATGATCCTTGCGATCACGCCCCGGCACCAGGCCGACACGACCACCGCTGGCATCCACCAACGCCTGCAGACGTTGGCGCGCGGCGACCGCGAAAGGCTCGTCGGCGCGCCCCTTCTTGCCGGTTTCCGGGGCATTGATACCGATCATCCGCACACTGCGGCCATCCTTGAGGCGCACCGTATCGCCATCCACCACCCGCTGCACGTCCACGCGGGCCAGGGCCGTCGGCGCGGGGCAGAATACCTCGGCCTGCACGGCCGTCACCCAAATCGCAGGCACAAAAAAGGCGCCCGCAAGGGACGCCTTTTTCAACAGCTGGCAAAAGCCCATAAGGCTTTTGAGCCTTACTCTGCTGGAGTAGCAGCAGGCTTCTTGCCGAAAGCACCAAAGCGATCTGCGAAGCGCTGTACACGGCCGCCGGTGTCCAGAGTTTTCTGCTTACCGGTGTAGAACGGGTGGCACTCGTTGCATACGTCAGTACCCAGTGGCTTGCACAGGTTCGAGCGAGTTTCGAACTTGTTGCCGCAGCTGCAGGTTACTTCGATGGTTTCGTACGCTGGATGGATATCGGCTTTCATGGTGACTTCCTCGGGCTAGCGTGCCGCCACTCGACACTATTGTCGAATACCGCACGTAATTAGGCCGCGGATTCTACCAGACCTTTTTAAACGCGCAAGCGGCGACACCCATCGCGTGTCAACATAAAAGCACCTTTCATCAGAAAACTGGCGGCTACCCCAAGCCTCTCCCGGTCTGCTAGGCTCCCGCCCCTGCGCCACCGCCTGCCTTTATAGATGAGACCTCTCGCGTGCCCGACGCCATTTTGCGCCTAGCCCTGCCCTCGCCCCTGCGCCGCCTGTTCGACTACCGGGCCCCGGCCGGTGTGCTGCGTGCGCAGTTGCAGCCGGGCATGCGCGTGCGCGTGCCGTTTGGCCGTCGGGAGATGATCGGCATCCTGGTGGAAGTCGCCGACCACAGTGAAGTGCCGGCCGAGAAGCTCAAGCCGGCCATCGCCCTGCTCGATGCCACGCCGCCGTTGCCGCCCGCGCTGTTCAAGCTGTGCCTGTGGACCGCCCAGTATTACCAGCACAGCCTCGGTGACACGCTGAGCTGGGCACTGCCGGTGCTGTTGCGCCAGGGCGAACTGGCCGAAACGCGCCAGGAGCGCTTCTGGTCGACGGTGCCCGGCGCACGCCTCGACGACCCGCGCATCGCCCGCGCCCCGCGCCAGCGTGAAGCCCTGGCGACCCTGGCCCAGCATCCCCACGGCGTCGCCCATCAGCTATTGAGCAAGCTGATGCTGAGCAAGGACAGCCTCGACCTGTTGCTGGCCAAGGGCCTGGTACAGGTGGAAATCCGCAGGCACGCCCCCGACCCGCGCCACGAACACTGGCTGGCCCAGCCCGAACTGCCGCTGAACCCTGAACAACGCGCCGCCTATGAAGCGATTCGCGCAGGTTTCGACAGCTTCCATGCGTTCCTGCTGGCGGGCGTCACCGGCAGCGGCAAGACCGAAGTCTATTTGCAGCTGATCCGCGAAACCCTGCAGGCCGGCAAACAGGCACTGGTGCTGATCCCCGAGATCAACCTGGGCCCGCAGACCCTGGCGCGCTTCGAGCAGCGTTTCAATGCGCGCATCGCCCTGGTGCACTCGGCGGTCAATGACCGTGAACGCCTGGAGTCGTGGCTGGCGGCGCGGGATGGCGAAGCCGACATTATTATCGGCACCCGCTCGGCGCTGTTCACGCCGATGAAAAATCCCGGGCTGATCATCATCGACGAGGAGCACGACGGCTCCTATAAACAGCAGGAAGGCCTGCGCTACCACGCCCGCGACCTGGCGCTGGTGCGCGCGCGCCAGGAAGACATCCCGATTGTGCTGGGCTCGGCCACACCCTCCCTGGAAAGCCTGCACAACGCCTACACCGGTCGTTACGGGCTGCTGCGCCTGAACGAGCGCGCCGGCGGCGCCAAGCAACCACGCTTCCTGCGCCTGGACGTAAAAAGCCGGCCGCTGGACAGCGGCATTTCCGGGCCGATGCAACAAGCTATCGGCCAGACCCTGGCGGCCGGCCAGCAGGTCTTGGTGTTTCTCAACCGCCGGGGCTTTGCGCCGACGCTGCTGTGCCATGACTGCGGCTGGATGTCCGAGTGCGAGCGTTGCGATGCGCGCATGACCGTGCACCAGCGCCATGGCGAACTGCGTTGCCACCATTGCGGCCATGTGGAACGTGTACCGCGCCATTGCCCGCAGTGCGGCAAGGTCGACCTGCGTCCGGTGGGCGCAGGCACCGAGCGCGCCGAGGAGCGCCTGGGCATTCTGTTCCCGGACTACCCGGTTTTGCGGGTCGACCGCGACAGCACCTCGCGCAAGGACGCCATGAACCAGCTGTTCGCCACCATCCAGAAGGGCCAGCCGTGCATCCTCGTGGGCACACAGATGCTCGCCAAAGGGCACCACTTCCCCCGGGTGACCCTGGTGTCGATCCTGGATGCCGACGGCGGCCTGTTTTCCGGCGACTTTCGCGCCAGCGAGCGCATGGCGCAGCTGATCGTGCAGGTCGCCGGGCGTGCCGGGCGCGCCGAGGAGCCGGGCAAGGTGATTATCCAGACCCACCTGGCCGACCATCCGTTGCTGATTCAACTGACCGAACAAGGCTACTTTGCCTTCGCCGAACAGGCGCTGAGCGAACGCCGCTCCGCCGGCCTGCCGCCCTTTGCGCACCTGGCGCTGTTGCGCGCCGAAGCCCATAAACCGGGGCAGGCCGAGGGTTTTCTGGATGAAGCCTGCAGCGCCGCCGAACGCTTGCTCGGCGAGCTGGGGCTGAGCGGCATCGAATTGCTCGGCCCGGTACCCGCGCCCATGGAGCGTCGTGCCGGGCGTTATCGTGCCCAGCTACTCTTGCAGGCCACGTCCCGCGCACCGTTGCATCGCCTATTAAGTAGCTGGTTACTTGCGCTGGAGCAAATGCCCAGTGGCCGCCAGGTGCGATGGTCGTTGGATGTAGACCCGGTAGATTTGTATTAAGCCTGGCCATAGGTCCTGCGAAGGTTGGCAAGCCCGCCCTCGCCACGGATAATGCCCAGTTTTTCCACCTGCGCATCGCGCGCCGCCGCTTGCGGTCGAAAGAGAACACCATGAAAGACACCATTCGCCAGCTGATCCAACAAGCCCTCACCCAACTCGTCAACGAAGGTGTGTTGCCTGAAGGCCTGACGCCGGCGATCCAGGTGGAAAACACCCGCGACAAGACCCACGGCGACTTCGCCAGCAACATCGCGATGATGCTGTCCAAGCCGGCCGGCATGAAGCCGCGCGACCTGGCGGAAAAAATCATCGCCGCGCTGCCTGCCGACGAGAGCGTTACCAAGGCCGAAATCGCCGGCCCGGGCTTTATCAACTTCTTCCAGAACACCCAGGCCCTGGCTTCACGCCTGGATGCGGCCCTGGCCGACGCCAGGATCGGCGTACGCAAGGCCGGCCCGGCTCAGCGCGTGGCCATCGACCTGTCGGCGCCCAACCTGGCCAAGGAGATGCATGTCGGTCACCTGCGCTCGACCATCATCGGCGACGGCGTGGCCCGGGTCCTGGAGTTTCTCGGCGACACCGTGATCCGCCAGAACCACGTAGGCGACTGGGGCACTCAGTTCGGCATGCTGATGGCCTACCTGCAGGAAAACCCGATCACCAGCAACGAGCTGTCGGACCTGGAGAACTTCTACCGCGCCGCCAAGAAGCGTTTCGACGAATCCGAAGAGTTCGCCGATCGCGCCCGCGGCCTGGTGGTCAAGCTGCAAGCCGGCGACAAGGAATGCCTGGAACTGTGGGGCCGCTTCCGCGAGATCTCGCTGTCCCACTGCCAGGAAATCTACGAGTTGCTCAACGTCAAGCTGACCATGGCCGACGTGATGGGCGAAAGCGCCTACAACGACGACCTGATCAACGTGGTCAACGACCTCAAGGCCAAGGGCCTGCTGGTGGAGAGCAACGGCGCGCAGTGCGTGTTCCTCGATGAATTCAAGACCGCCGACGGCGAGCCGCTGCCGGTGATCATCGTCAAGGCCGATGGCGGCTACCTCTACGCCACCACCGACCTCGCGGCCGTGCGCTACCGCAGCGGCGTGCTCAAGGCCGACCGTGCGCTGTATTTCGTCGACCAGCGCCAGGCCCTGCACTTCCAGCAGGTGTTCGAAGTGGCACGTCGCGCCGGTTTCGTCACCCATCCGATGCACATGGAGCACATGGGCTTCGGCACCATGAACGGCGCCGATGGCCGCCCGTTCAAGACCCGCGATGGCGGCACCGTCAAGCTGATCGACCTGCTCAACGAAGCCCAGGACCGCGCCTACAACCTGGTGAAGGAAAAGAACCCGGAGCTGGCCGAGGCCGACCTGCGCAATATTGCCCGCGTGGTGGGGATTGGCGCGGTGAAATACGCCGACCTGTCCAAGCACCGCACCAGCGACTACAGCTTCAACTTCGAACTGATGCTCAACTTCGAGGGCAACACCGCGCCGTACCTGCTGTACGCCTACACCCGCGTGGCCGGTGTGTTCCGCAAGCTGGGCAAGGACTTCAGCGAAGTCGAAGGCCGCATCGTGCTGGACGCGCCCCATGAACAGGAGCTGGCCGCCAAGCTGGCGCAATTCGGCGAAGTACTGAACAGCGTCGGCGAGAAAGGCACGCCGCATATCCTGTGCACCTACCTGTACGAAGTCGCCGGGTTGTTCTCCAGCTTCTACGAGAACTGCCCGATCCTCACCGCCGACGACGAAGCCCAGAAGCAAAGTCGCCTGCGCCTCGCCGCACTGGCTGGACGGACCCTCAAGCAAGGCCTGGAACTGTTGGGCCTGGAAACTCTGGAGCGTATGTAAGTTGGCTGCCAAGAAAAAACCTGCACCCAAGCGCGGCGCCAGCCGCTACCAGGCCCCGGCGAAGAAGCCGATCCCAGGCTGGTTGTGGATGGCCATCGGCCTCACGGTCGGCGCGTTTATCGTGTTCCTGATGAAGCTGGACCCAGGCCAGGGCGATGACGTCAAACGGGTCAAGCAGGAGCAGCAGAAGGCCACGAAAATGGCCGAAGCCAACAAGACTGCACCGAGCCCGACAGCACCGGTAAAGCCGAAGTACGACTTCTATACGCTGCTGCCGGAATCGGAAGTGATCGTGCCGCCTGACGCCGTGCCGGAGAAAACCCTGCCGACGCCGCAAGTGCCGACCACCCCGGTAACCCCGGCAGAAGCCGCGAAAATCGATACCGCCCGGGCCCAGGCGGCGTTGGCCGGGATTACTCCGCCGCCAGCACCACCGGTTGCCGAAACCAAGGCCGCGCCGGTGACCAAGTTCTTCCTGCAGGCGGGCTCGTTCCCGAAGCAGGCCGATGCGGATCGCGTGCGTGCGCAGATCATTCTGTTGGGCCAGACTGTGACGGTGGAGTCCGGCACGGTGAAGGACGCGACCTGGTATCGCGTGCTGGTGGGGCCGTTCAGCAACCGCGAACAGCTCACCGTGGCGCAGAAGCAATTGGCCGGCGCCGGGTTTAGCAACCTGTTGTTACAACAGCGCCAGAGCCGCTGATTCGGGCTCAACTTCGATAAAAATGTGGGCGGGGGCTTGCCCCCGATGGCGGTGTATCAGTCGCCGAAAATATTGACTGATCTACCGCTATCGGGGGCAAGCCCCCTCACACAGTTGGTTTTGCAGCGCTCTGAAATGGGTGTCAGACCGATAAACACCACTCGTCCGCCATAAACCCCCATGGTTGAAATCCCCCCCGCCACCCCCATATGAGTTTCCATCAGGGCATTTTCGCCCCGCTGCGTGGAGACTCTCCCCTTGACCACCATCGTTTCAGTACGTCGCCACGGCAAAGTCGTCATGGGCGGCGACGGCCAGGTTTCCCTGGGCAATACCGTGATGAAAGGCAATGCGAAAAAAGTGCGTCGCCTGTATCACGGCCAGGTCCTCGCCGGTTTTGCCGGTGCAACCGCCGACGCCTTCACCCTCTTCGAGCGTTTCGAAGGCCAGCTGGAAAAACACCAGGGCCACCTCGTACGCGCCGCGGTCGAACTCGCCAAGGAATGGCGCACCGACCGCTCCCTCAGCCGCCTGGAAGCCATGCTGGCCGTCGCCAACAAAGATGCGTCCCTGATCATCACCGGTAACGGCGATGTGGTTGAACCTGAACATGGCCTGATCGCCATGGGCTCCGGCGGCGGGTATGCACAAGCCGCAGCCAGCGCACTGTTGAAGAAAACCGACCTGTCGGCCCGCGAAATCGTCGAGACCGCCCTGGGCATCGCCGGCGATATCTGCGTGTTCACCAACCACAACTTCACCATTGAGGAGCAGGACCTCGCCGAGTAAGCCACAGGCTTATTCCCGCTTGAGGCCGCCAAACACTATGTCCATGACTCCCCGCGAAATCGTCCATGAACTCAATCGCCATATCATCGGCCAGGACGATGCCAAGCGCGCCGTTGCCATCGCGCTGCGTAACCGCTGGCGCCGGATGCAACTGCCCGAAGAATTGCGCGTTGAAGTAACACCGAAGAACATCCTGATGATCGGCCCGACCGGCGTCGGTAAAACCGAGATCGCGCGACGCCTGGCCAAGCTGGCCAACGCGCCGTTCATCAAGGTCGAAGCGACCAAGTTCACCGAAGTCGGCTATGTGGGCCGCGATGTCGAGTCGATCATTCGTGATCTGGCCGACGCTGCCCTGAAGCTGCTGCGCGAGCAGGAAATGACCAAGGTCAGCCACCGCGCCGAAGACGCCGCCGAAGAACGCATCCTCGACGCCCTGCTGCCACCGGCGCGCATGGGCTTCAACGAAGATGCCGCACCGGCCTCGGATTCCAACACCCGCCAGCTGTTCCGCAAGCGCCTGCGTGAAGGCCAGTTGGACGACAAGGAAATCGAGATCGAAGTCGCTGAAGTCTCTGGCGTCGACATCTCCGCACCGCCTGGCATGGAAGAAATGACCAGCCAGTTGCAGAATCTGTTCGCCAACATGGGCAAGGGCAAGAAGAAAAGCCGCAAGCTCAAGGTCAAGGACGCGCTGAAGCTGGTACGCGATGAAGAAGCGGGACGCCTGGTCAACGACGAAGAGCTCAAGGCCAAGGCCCTGGAAGCCGTTGAGCAGCATGGCATCGTGTTTATCGACGAGATCGACAAGGTCGCCAAGCGCGGCAACTCCGGCGGCGTCGATGTATCCCGCGAAGGTGTGCAGCGCGACCTGCTGCCGCTGATCGAAGGCTGCACCGTCAATACCAAGCTGGGCATGGTCAAGACCGACCACATCCTGTTTATCGCTTCGGGTGCGTTCCACCTGAGCAAGCCAAGCGACCTGGTGCCCGAGCTGCAAGGCCGGCTGCCGATTCGCGTAGAGCTGAAGGCGCTGACCCCCGGCGACTTCGAGCGCATCCTCAGCGAACCCCATGCGTCGCTCACCGAGCAGTACCGTGAGCTGCTGAAAACCGAAGGGCTGGGCATCGAGTTCCTGCCGGACGGTATCAAGCGCCTGGCGGAGATTGCCTGGCAGGTCAACGAGAAGACCGAGAACATCGGTGCGCGCCGCCTGCACACCTTGCTTGAGCGCCTGCTTGAGGAAGTGTCCTTCAGCGCCGGCGACATGGCCGGGGCGCAGAATGGCGTAGCGATCAAGATCGACGCCGACTACGTCAACAGCCACCTGGGCGAATTGGCGCAGAACGAGGACTTGTCGCGGTATATTCTGTAAGCCTCACACAGAACTGCTTTGCTTCAAATGTGGGAGGGGGCTTGCCCCCGATAGCGGTGGATCAGTCAGCTTATCTATAGCTGACCCACTGCAATCGGGGGCAAGCCCCCTCCCACATTTTTAAGCCGGTTTATTCAAGAGCACCTCATATGGCCAAGTTTCCTACCGCTGTAAACCTGCACAAAACCTCCAACACCCTCGGCCTCACCTATGGGCCCGACGAGGTCTACCAGTTGCCCGCCGAACTGCTGCGGGTGCATTCGCCTTCCGCCGAGGTCCAGGGCCACGGCAAGCCCATCCTGCAATTCGGCAAGCTCAACGTGCGCCTGACCAAGATCGAACCGGCCGGCCAGTACGCACTGAAATTGACCTTCGACGACGGACATGACAGCGGACTGTTCACCTGGGACTACCTCTACCAATTGGCCGTGCGTCAGGACGCGTTGTGGGCCGATTATCTCGCCGAGCTCAAGGCAGCCGGCAAAACCCGTGATCCGAGCGAGTCGGTCGTGCGGCTGATGCTCTAGTCCAGGCTTCTTGCTCTTTAGAGGGCATTTTCTAATTTCATCTGCTTGAATGCCCTGTCGCGTGGCCAACGATTGGCCCGCTTGCGAAAAAAATTAAACTCGGGTAACCAATGGAACTGGCAAGTTCCCTGCATTTGACGATGCGGTATCAACGGTCACCCGAGTCGCAGTACCTGGCTTGTGTTGTGTATCGAAACCTGGTGCGCAGCGGTACCCGGTACTCGTCTTTCGGACAATGGAGCGTCGTAGATGAGTAACAAGAACAACGATGACTTGAAACGCCAGGCCTCGGAAAACACCCTGGGGCTCAACCCGATCATCGCGTTACGTAAAAAGGATTTACTGGCCTCGGCCAAGATGGTGCTGACCCAAGCCATCAAGCAACCGTTGCACAGCGTCAAGCACGTCGCCCATTTTGGCGTTGAATTGAAGAACGTGATGTTCGGCAAATCGCAGCTGCAGCCCGAAAGCGATGACCGTCGCTTCCACGACCCAGCCTGGAGCCAGAACCCGCTCTACAAACGCTACCTGCAAACCTACCTGGCGTGGCGCAAGGAACTGCACGACTGGATCGGCCACAGTAACCTGTCGGAACAGGACATCAGCCGCGGCCACTTCGTAATCAACCTGATGACCGAAGCCATGGCCCCTACCAACAGCGCGGCCAACCCGGCGGCGGTCAAACGCTTCTTTGAAACCGGCGGCAAGAGCCTGCTCGACGGCCTGTCACACCTGGCCAAGGACATGGTGCACAACGGCGGCATGCCGAGCCAGGTCAACATGGGCGCGTTTGAAGTGGGCAAGACCCTGGGCATCACCGAAGGGGCGGTGGTATTTCGCAACGACGTGCTGGAGTTGATCCAGTACAAGCCGATCACCGAACAGGTGCACGAACGCCCGTTGCTGGTGGTACCGCCGCAGATCAACAAATTCTATGTATTCGACCTGAGCCCGGAAAAGAGCCTGGCGCGCTTCTGCCTGCGCAATGGGCAGCAGACCTTTATCGTCAGTTGGCGCAACCCTACCAAGGCCCAGCGCGAATGGGGCCTGTCGACCTATATCGAGGCGCTCAAGGAAGCGGTCGACGTGGTCACCGCGATCACCGGCAGCAAAGACGTGAATATGCTCGGCGCCTGCTCCGGCGGCATCACCTGCACCGCGCTGCTGGGCCACTACGCGGCGCTGGGGGAGAAGAAGGTCAACGCCCTGACCCTGCTGGTGAGCGTGCTGGACACCACCCTGGACACCCAGGTAGCGCTGTTCGTGGATGAGCAGACCCTGGAAGCGGCCAAGCGCCACTCCTACCAGGCCGGTGTACTGGAAGGCCGCGACATGGCCAAGGTGTTCGCCTGGATGCGCCCCAACGACCTGATCTGGAACTACTGGGTCAACAACTACCTGCTGGGCAATGAGCCGCCTGTGTTCGACATCCTGTTCTGGAACAACGACACCACGCGCTTGCCTGCGGCCTTCCACGGCGACCTGATCGAACTGTTCAAAAACAACCCGCTCGTGCGCGCCAATGCCCTGGAAGTGTGCGGCACGCCGATCGACCTCAAGCAGGTCACGGCCGATATCTATTCACTGGCCGGCACCAACGACCACATCACGCCGTGGCAGTCGTGCTACAAATCGGCCCAGCTGTTTGGCGGCAAGGTGGAATTCGTACTCTCCAGCAGCGGGCATATCCAGAGCATCCTCAACCCGCCCGGCAACCCCAAGGCGCGCTACCAGACCAGCGACAGCCTGGCGGGCAAGCCACTGGAGTGGCAGGAGAATGCGACCAAGCATACTGACTCGTGGTGGCTGCATTGGCAGGCGTGGCAAGCGGAACGGGCGGGCAAGCTGAAGAAGGCACCGACGACTTTGGGTAACAAGACCTATGCCGCAGCGGAAGCAGCCCCCGGGACTTACGTACACGAACGCTGAATTGAAATGCGTTCAAATGTGGGAGGGGGCTTGCTCCCGATGGCCGTGTGTCAGCCATCTGATCAATTGCAATCGGGGGCAAGCCCCCTCCCACCGTTGGCCTGCATTCCAACCGTCACATCTCACAGGGCTTGAGCATGCCGCAACCGTTCATCTTTCGTACCATCGACCTGGATGGCCAGACCATCCGCACGGCGGTACGCCCGGGCAAGCCCCACTTGACGCCGTTGCTGATCTTCAACGGCATCGGCGCCAACCTTGAGCTGGTGTTTCCGTTCGTCCAGGCCCTGGACCCGGACCTGGAAGTGATCGCCTTCGATGTGCCGGGCGTGGGTGGCTCCTCGACGCCCAACCGGCCTTATCGTTTTCCCGGCCTGGCCAAGCTCACTGCGCGCATGCTGGACTACCTGGACTATGGCCAGGTGAATGCGGTGGGCGTGTCCTGGGGCGGCGCCTTGGCACAGCAGTTTGCCTACGACTACCCGGAACGCTGCAAGAAACTGATCCTGGCGGCGACCGCGGCCGGTGCCTTTATGGTGCCAGGCAAGCCGAAGGTGCTGTGGCTGATGGCCAGCCCCCGGCGCTATATCCAACCGTCCCACGTGGTGCGCATCGCACCGATGATCTATGGCGGTTCGTTCCGCCGCGATTCGAAACTGGCGGCCGAGCACGCGAGCAAAGTGCGCTCGGCCGGCAAGCTGGGCTACTACTGGCAACTCTTCGCGGGGTTGGGCTGGACCAGCATCCACTGGCTGCACAAGATCCGCCAGCCGACCCTGGTGCTGGCCGGGGACGACGACCCGCTGATCCCGCTGGTCAACATGCGCATGCTGGCCTGGCGCATTCCCAACGCACAGTTGCACATCATCGATGACGGCCACCTGTTCCTGATCACCCGGGCTGAAGCCGTGGCGCCGATCATCATGAAGTTTCTCGAGGAGGAGCGCATGCGGGCCGTGATTCACCCGCGACCTGCGGTGTAAGGACCACACCGCCGCGCAACTTGCCGAGAACCGACTATGGTTCTGAATTGGCGTGCCTGTTGATGGCTTGACGAAGGAGTGTTGGCTCATGCGAGAAAGACCCGTGACGAACCCGGCGCCCACCCCTGCCGCGTTCATCAACGCACAAAACGCGATCACCGGCCTGCGCGGTCGGGATTTGCTGTCGACCTTACGCAGCGTTGCCGCCCACGGCTGGCGCAACCCGGTGCATACCGCCCGTCACGCCCTGGCCCTGGGCGGTCAACTGGGTCGTGTGCTGCTGGGTGAGACCGTGCACGAGCCCAACCCACGGGACAGCCGCTTCAGCGACCCGACCTGGACGCTCAACCCGTTCTACCGACGCAGCCTGCAAGCCTATTTGAGCTGGCAGAAGCAGACCCGCCAGTGGATCGATGACAGCTCACTGAGTGACGACGACCGCGCCCGCGCGCACTTTGCCTTCGCCTTGATCAACGACGCCGTGTCGCCCTCCAACACCCTGCTCAACCCGCTGGCCGTCAAGGAACTGCTCAACTCCGGCGGCAACAGTGTGGTGCGCGGCGTGAGCAACCTGTTCGACGACCTGCTGCACAACAACGGCCTGCCGCGCCAAGTGAGCAAACAGGCCTTTGAAGTCGGCAAGACCGTGGCCACCACCCCAGGCTCGGTGGTATTTCGCAATGAGCTGCTTGAGTTGATCCAATACAAGCCCATGAGCGAAAAACAGTACGCCAGGCCGCTGCTGATCGTGCCGCCGCAAATCAACAAGTACTACATCTTCGACCTGAGCCCGGCCAACAGCTTCGTGCAGTACGCCCTCAAGAACGGCCTGCAGACCTTCATGGTCAGTTGGCGCAACCCGGACGTGCGCCACCGCGAATGGGGCCTGTCCACCTATGTGGCGGCGCTGGAGGAAGCACTCAACGTCTGCCGGGCCATCACCGGTGCCCGCGAGGTCAACCTGATGGGCGCCTGCGCCGGTGGCCTGACCATCGCCGCCCTGCAAGGCCACTTGCAAGCCAAGCGCCAGCTGCGCCGCATCTCCAGCGCCAGCTACCTGGTGAGCCTGCTGGACAGCCAGATCGACAGCCCCGCCATGCTGTTCGCCGATGAGCAAACCCTGGAAGCCGCCAAGCGTCGTTCCTACCAGCAAGGCGTGCTGGACGGCCGCGACATGGCCAAGGTGTTCGCCTGGATGCGTCCCAACGACCTGATCTGGAACTACTGGATCAACAATTACCTGCTGGGCAAGGAACCGCCGGCCTTCGACATTTTGTACTGGAACAACGACAACACGCGCCTGCCCGCCGCACTGCATGGCGACCTGCTCGATTTCTTCAAGCACAACCCGCTGAGCCATCCCGGCGGCCTGGAAGTGTGCGGCACGCCCATCGACCTGCAGAAGGTCACGGTGGACAGCTTCAGCGTGGCCGGGATCAACGACCACATCACGCCGTGGGACGCGGTGTATCGCTCCACGCAATTGCTCGGTGGCGAGCGGCGCTTCGTGCTGTCCAACAGCGGGCATATCCAGAGCATCCTCAACCCGCCGGGCAACCCCAAGGCCAACTACGTCGAAAATCCCAAGCTGAGCAGCGACCCGCGTGCCTGGTACTACGACGCCAACCACGTCGAGGGCAGTTGGTGGCCGCAGTGGCTGGCGTGGATCCAGCAGCGCTCGGGCGTACAGCGCGAAACCCTCACCGCCCTGGGCAACCAGAATTACCCACCGATGGAAGCGGCGCCCGGCACCTATGTGCGAGTGCGCTGAGCTCAACGATCAGATTAAGAAGACTGGATGAAGACCCGCGACCGTATCCTTGAATGTGCCTTGCAGTTGTTCAACCAGAAGGGCGAGCCGAACGTGTCGACCATGGAGGTGGCCAATGAAATGGGGATCAGCCCCGGCAACCTCTACTACCACTTCCATGGCAAGGAACCGCTGGTGCTGGGGTTGTTCGAGCGCTTCCAGGGCGAATTGGCGCCGCTGCTCGACCCACCGGCGGACGCGCAACTGCAGGCCCAGGATTACTGGCTGTTCCTGCACCTGATCATCGAACGCATGGCCCAATACCGGTTTTTGTTTCAGGACCTGTCGAACCTGGCGGGGCGCCTGCCGAAACTGGCCAAGGGCATTCGCAACCTGCTGACAGCACTCAAGCGCACCCTCGCGTCCTTGCTGGCGCGCCTGAAGGCGGACGGGCAACTGGTCAGTGACACCCAGGCGCTGGGCCAGTTGGTGGAGCAGATCACCATGACCCTGCTGTTCTCCCTGGACTACCAACGCATTCTCGACCGTGAGGGCGAGGTGCGGGTGGTGGTGTATCAGGTCATGATGCTGGTGGCGCCGCATCTGCTACCTGCGGCGCGGCAGGCCACGGAGCGATTGGCGCTGCGCTATCTGGACGATCATGTTTAAGCATTATCCGGAAATCTGCGGCTGACAGTTGAGCCGAATCATTCAAACTCCCCGAATTGCTGGGTAAACTTGAATAACTCACTGTCATTCTTGATTCCCAATTTTCTATAAGCCGATTGTTTCTGCGTACTGATCGTACTCGCACTGCGTGAAAACTTTGCGGCAATCGAATTCACCGACATTCCATCCAGAAAACATCGCAGCACCTCCTGTTCTTTAGGCGTAAGACAGGCGTTCAAGCGCAACGGCGTTGCATAGTCCATTTTCGACTTCATACTCACGACTTCCAGCATTGATTGCATGCCCTGCAAAGCAGGCACCATGCAAGGCTGCAGATAAATTCGACCTTGGGCGACGGTTCGAATAGCCGTGATCAACTCCGTCAGGTTCTGGGTTTTACCCAGGATTCCCCAACAGCCAGCCTTCAGCGACAGTGATACGGTAGCGGGCGTGTAATGCGAACAGACAATCAACGGCCGGCACTGGCTGAAGCGCCGGTTCAGCGCTTGTATAAGACTCAGGCCATCGTTGTCCGAAGGGGCCAGGATGAAGTCCATTACCACCACATCCGCCGGGCGCCGCGCAAGGGCTTCCAGTAATTCCTTGGCCGTCCCGAAAGAGCCGACCACATGGAGGTCGGCCTCGTTGCTCAACCCCAACTCGATCCCCTGCCGAAGCATCGCATGGTCATCTAGCAGCATGACGGTATACGTAGTGGATATTGAAGTAGGCATAAATAAACCCGCATAAGTAAATACAACACCGCAACATTATTCGCTGCTGCGAGCACGGTATACCCTGCCCCATCAAGGGATCAACATAGCGGGGCAATAAGCGTTACCCCTTCAGCAACATCCTACAGATAATTCCCAGTACTACAGACAATTCCTAAGTTAACCCGATTATTTTTCGAACTATCACGAGATAAAACTCGCCACTTCACTATAGATGCCATCTGGCACTGCACGCCAAATTATATAACCGCCATTAGAGACTAGTTCGAAACGAACTACAGGTGCTGCTTTTTACCTGTGGCGGCTCTCGTTTATTAAAATCACGACCGGAATCATCATGAAATTTACCGCTATCTCCACCGCTGCAACACTTCTTGCCCTGACAGCTGCGTTATCACGGCCCGCATTCGCCACCAACGACGGGGTCATCAACTTCACGGGGTTGGTGACCGATGTGACCTGCACCGTCGAGGGTGCCGCACCTGGCACAGGCGCAGTGGTCAAGGACGTCAACCTGGGCGGCGTCTCTGCTTCACGCCTGGCAACCGCTGGCAGTCGCGCCAACCTCACCGGTTTCACCATTCGCATTGGCGGGCCCGGCGAAGGCAGTTGCACCAACGGCCGCACCGCCATGGTGGCGTTCGACCCAACCAGCCCGGCCATTGACGTGGCGACCGGGCGCTTGAACATCGACGGCTACGACGACCCTTCCGACACTACCAATGCCAAGAACGTACAGGTCGAAGTCACTAACCGCGACGGCTCCCCGATCAACGTCTACACCGATAAATCCGAGGGCGTCGTGATCGCCGATAACCAGGCCATTATCCCGCTGGCAGCCCAAATGTACGCCAGCGGCGCCGCAACCGAAGGCACGGTGAAAACACGCGTCGGCTTCCTGGTCGAATACGCCGAGTAAGGGACAACACGTCTGCATACGCAGACCTCGAAGCCCGGGACCTGCAATTGCATTGCGGGTCCGCCCCCAGACTCGAAGAGACTTCAAATGATTAAAAGAATGGCCTGCCGTGCTCTCGCCACCTGTGCCCTCGGGCTGCTATCGCTGCACGCGCTCAACGCCCATGCCGGCATCATTGTCCATGGCACACGCGTGATCTACCCCGCTGAGCAGCAGGAAGTGGTTGTGCGCCTGGAAAATAAAGGCGATCGCCCGGCACTGGTACAGACCTGGCTGGATACGGGCGACCGAAACTCGACACCAGCGACTGCGCGGACTCCGTTCACCCTCTCACCGCCGATGTTTCGCATCGAACCGCACCAACAACAGGCATTGCGCCTGCGTTATTCCGGCGCCCCGTTGCCTACTGATCGCGAAAGCCTGTTCTGGTTGAACATATTCGAAGTGCCGCCGACTTCCGCCGACGCCGCGCAAAACAACCAGATCGAATTGTCGTTTCGCACTCGCTTGCGGGTGTTCCTGCGCCCACAAGGGTTGCCATACCCCGTCAGCAGCGCGGCAACCAGACTGCAGTGGAAACTGGTCCCCCATGACAATGGGTTCGCCCTGCAAGCGACCAACCCCACGCCCTACCATATTTCGCTGGCATCGGTCGCGTTGCTGAGCGAAGGCAAACGGTTCAACAAGGCGCCGAGCCAGGCGGCCAATGACGGTCTGTTATTGCCGGCCGGAGACATGAAACTGTTTGCATTGCCCCAGTTGCGTATTCGTCCCAACGGCAACCCCAAGGTCGAGTTCGTTTCCGTCAGCGATTTTGGCGCCCGCGTGCAGCACACGACGGCTGTCACCCTTTCGTCCGCAGGATAACCCGCAGCATGAACGCGACTTTGATCTCACATTGGCTAACCAGACTCAGCCTGTTGACGCTTGCACTGATCTGTCCCGTCATGGCGCAGGCAAGCGTTGTGATCAGCAGCACACGGATCATCTATCCGCAACAGGACAAGGAAGTCACAGTAAGGCTGGAAAGCAAGAATCAGGTACCCGTCCTGATGCAGGCATGGCTGGACAAGGGTGACGAGCACTCTACCCCGGACGCCGGCGGAATCCCCTTTGTTGTCACGCCGCCGATCTTTCGTATCGAGCCAGGCCGGCAACACGTCGTGCGCCTGGCATACACCGGCGAAACGCTGCCGTCTGCGCAGGAAAGCCTGTACTGGTTCAACTTACTCGAAGTGCCTTCGCAGGCCGAAGATGCCGCCCAGGGCAACCAGTTGCAACTTGCCTTCCGCTCCAGGATCAAGGTGTTTCTCCGACCGCCCAGCCTGCCCTTTGCGGCCGAAGCCGCGCCGGCCAAATTGCAGTGGCGCAGCGTAACCACCGAGCACGGCCCGTCACTGGAGGTCTATAACCCGACCCCCTATTACGTGAATTTCGACAAGATCGAAGTGGTCGCGAAGGGGCAGCGCCATGCGCGCAAATCCGCTGCATCGAGCGGAGACAATATGGTGGCGCCCGATAGCCGCAACCACTTCCAGATTGCAGGGCTTGCGTCGTTGCGTACGGCCGAGATGACCGTGGAGTTCCAGACGCTCGACGACTTCGGGCTCACGATCCAGCACAGCGCCAAGGTGTCGCCATGATCGCCCCACCCTGAGTTCATCAGGGTCCAGTCCCTGCCTCTCGAGGTTGATTGACCCGCCGCAGCACAAATCAAACACGTCCGTTCAGTACTTGTTCGTCAGGACAGGGCCGCGCTTTGTCGCAATTCGGACCACAACTTTCCCCGGGAACGGTATCCATGAGTTCGAAAACACCGGCCAGACCCGAAAACGGGTTTATATCGCCTTTCAGGTTGACGCTTGTAGCTCAAGGTCTATTGCTGTTGGGTGGCGCCCACACTGCAGCGGCCCAAGACGCCACGCATTCTGTATTCAACCCGGCCTTTTTTCCCGGCGGGGCAGCGGGCTTGCAGGTCGACATTTCAAAGTTCAACCAAGGCAACGTCGTGCTACCCGGCAGCTACCGTGCGGAGGTTTATCTCAACGGCCAATGGATAGGCAGAGAGACGCTATCGTTCAAAGCGATGGACGGACAAGACACTGCGCAGATGTGCCTTGAGCGTGACGCGCTCTTCAGGTTCGGCATCGACATGGAGGCGGTCGACAGGCAATCGACCGACGCCGTATTTTCCGCATGCGCCGATATTGCCAGCTACCTGCCAGGCGCCAGCGGCCGGTTCGATTCCGGTGAAAATCGCCTTGACCTGCAGATTCCGCAGATTTACCTCGCACGCAAGGCTCGGGGTTATATCGATCCCAAACACTGGGACAGTGGCATCGACGCTGCCTTCGTGCGTTACAACGCCAACACCTTTGCCACCCAAACCAGGCATCAGTCGCTCAACTCCAACTACGTCGGCCTGAACACCGGGCTCAACCTGGGCGACTGGCATTGGCGCCACAACGGCAGCTACAGCCAATCAAAGGTGGGCACTGGCTACCAAAGCAGCAGCACCTACGTTCAGCGTGAAATGAGCTCGCTGCAGTCTCAATTGATGGTCGGCGAAATCTACACGCCGGGCGAGCTGTTCGACAGCGTCCGCCTGCGGGGTGCGAGCCTGTTCAGCGATGACCGGATGCTGCCTGATTCCCAGACCGGTTTTGCCCCCGTGGTGCGCGGCGTTGCCGAGACCAACGCGCGGGTTACCGTGCGCCAGCGCGGGGTACTGCTGGATGAGGTGTCGGTGGCGCCTGGGCCGTTTGTACTCAATGATTTATTCCCTACCGGATATGGCGGCGACCTGACCGTCACGATCACCGAGGCGGATGGCCGTCAGCGGGAGTTCATCGTCCCCTTTGCGGCCAACGCCAACCTCCTGCGACCCGGCCACCACCGCTATTCGCTGAGCATCGGCCAGCTCGACGAGCTTGGCCTTCGGCACCCACCCACACTGATGCAGGCGACCTACCAGCATGGCCTCAGCAATCTACTGACCGGCTATACCGGTGCGGTCGTGGGCCAAGACTACAACTCACAATTATTGGGAACGGCACTCAACACGCCATTGGGTGCGGTGTCATTTGACTTGACCCACTCCAATGCCCATGTACCTGGACACGGTTCGCGTGAGGGACAAAGCCTGCAACTGCGCTACAGCAAGAATTTCGCAGACACCGGCACTCACTTCGCATTGGGGGCCTACCGCTATTCCACTGAAGGGTTCCTGAGCGTGGGCGATGCCGCACGGGTTCGCGACCTTGCCATCGACGGACTCAGCCTCGACAGCGTCTCGCGCCTGCGCGACAGAATGGACATAAGCCTCAACCAGAGCCTGGGCAACGGCTCGGTTTACCTGACCGGTTCTTCGCAAAACTATTGGAACCGCACAAGTGGCAACCTGACCTTTACCGCGGGATACAGCGGCACCTGGAAGGGCCTTCACTATACCGTCAGTGCACAGCGCACCCGTGACCTGTTGAGCGACCGAGTCGACAAGCAGGTGGATCTGACCTTGAGCCTGCCACTGGGCAGCGGCGCGCGTTCGCCGACCCTGACCACCACGGTCTATCACGGCGACCAAAACAGTGGCGAGCGCGTGAACGTCGGCGGCAGCCTTGGCGAACGCAGCGAATTCAGCTATGGCCTTGGTGCCAGTCGAACCCGAGGCAGTGGCAACGCCGCGAGTGCCGATATGAAATACCAGGCCAGCCACGGCGTGCTGTCTGCCGGTTACGGGCAGAGCAGCGACTACCGCTCGGTATCGCTGGGGATGACCGGCGGCATCGTTGCCCACGCCGGCGGCGTGACCTTCGCCCCGGAGTTGGGCGACACCATCGGCATCGTCCAGGCGCCCGACGCCCAGGGTGCGCGGATCAACGGTAACCACAGCGCGCAAGTCGGTAACAGCGGCTACGCCGTGGTACCCCACCTGACCCCGTATCGCCAGAACGTCGTGGAGCTGGACCCGAAGGACCTTTCGGTCGATGTGGAACTCAAGACCGCCGCCCAGAACGTAGCGCCCCGTGCCGGTTCGGTGGTGAAGCTTAAGTTCGAGACGGTCAGCGGCCAGGCCATATTGATCACGGCACTGCGCGAGGATGGCAGCCCGCTGCCGTTTGGTGCGGATGTGTTCGATGAGGACGGCGCGAGCGTCGGGGTGGTCGGGCAGGGTGGTCAAGCCTTTGTTCGAGTGTCTCGTACACAGGGACCATTGACGATCAAGTGGGGCCCCCATGCCGGCGCCGCATGCCAGTTGCATTACGACTTGGGCGCACAGTCGAACATTGCCGGCACCCAACGCTTGCTTAATCTCGACGCGGGCACCTGCCGGCTCGATACAGCACAGCACATGCCACCGTCGAGCGAGCGCAATGCAAGCAGTTGATCCGGCGCAGGCGAGCACGCCCAGCGCACTGCTTGCCTGCAACCGCCCTATTTCTTTTGCGGGACTGAAGATGAAACGCGCCATACAACTCATGTCAACAGTGCTGGTCCTCGGCTCGCCGATTGCGGCTCAAGCGGCGTGTGACAGGTATCAGAACGACACATTCACACTCACCCTTCCGTCCACAATCGTCGTGCCGGACAGCCTCCCGGTGGAGTCTGAAATTGTCATTAAGGAATTCACTGGTACGGCACCCTCTTACACCATGAATTGCGGCCACACTTTATTAACGATTACCGGGCGCTACAACGCAAGGTCTCACTCAAAGTACTACGAGACCGAGGTTCCTGGCGTGGGCGTGCACATGCGCATCCGACATTCCGGCTCGCTTTACCCTTTCTTTGGCATGCATAACCAACAACGCACATTCAGCGGCCCCCTCACCAGCTTCATGGCCGCGGAGTTGAGGTTCTATAAAGCCGGGCCTGTAACAGACGGGACAGTGCCTGCCGGTAACATTTGGGTGCAGAGACTGGATAACCGTCCGGAGAGTTTTACCCTGAGGCTCGGCAACGCAGTGCGCTTTGTCAGGCCCGCCGCCACCTGCGACCTGGCAACCGGCGACGTCAACCGCACGATCTCGCTCGACCCGGTGCAAGTCGGCGCATTCAACAACGCAACGACCGCGGGCCCACGCAACTTCGAGTTAACCGCAAACTGCACCAACGCTTCCAACGTGACCTTCCGCTTTTCCGGTACCCCCGCACCTGGCAATGATCGGCTCTTCGCCAATACGGGCACTGCCGGTGGCGTCGCCCTGTGGCTGTATTCGCGCATTGGCGGCGGTATCCAGAACATCCTCGCCAACGGCACCGAAAACACCCGCACGGTGCCGGTCTCCGGGGGGCGCGCGGTGCTGCCGCTGGGTGCGGCCTATCACAAGAACGGCACGGTCAGCCAAGGCAGGCTCGAAACGACCGCGACCGTCAACATCACCTATAACTAAAAACCTGAGGAGTATGTAATGAGGATTCGAGCCCTGCCCCTGCTGCTGGCTATCACCGCGAGCCTGGCCGCCACTGCGGTCCAGGCCGCAACCACGGGCACCTTGCGCTTTACCGGCCAGGTCAACGCCGGCACCTGCAACCTGGCCGCCGGTGATGTGACCCGCACCATCACCCTGCCCTCGATCAAAGTATCGGATTTTGATTCATCCGAAGAAGTGGGTACGACAAATTTCGACATTACCGCCGAGTGCGAATCGGACATTCAAAATGTGTTCTTTCTGTTCGCGGGCACTCCGTCCAGCGGCAATGGCGCATTGTTCGCCAACACCGGAACCTCAGCCGGGACGGCGCTCTCGCTTTCCCACCGAAACGTCGCTGACATTCCCGCCAATGGTTCTGTCGCCGAGCGCACCCGCCAGATCGCCACAAGCGGCGCAAGAGCGTTGTTACCGATGAATGCGTCGTACCGAAAAACCGGCACCCCAATTACCGCGGGTACCCTGGACAGCACTGTCACCGTTTCCATTACTTACAATTGATGGGGAACCGCGCACAAAAAAAATGCCCAGCCTTTGCAGGCCGGGCATTTTTTACGCGTCCCGGAAAAATCAGGACTGACTGGTTGGCGTCGGGGTGACCGGCGTTGCAGTCGGGGTGGCGGCTGGCGTGGGTGCCGACACCGAGTTGGCCGCCGAAGCAGCCGGTGCCGTGGTTGCCGGCTTGGCGGCAACAGCAGGCTTAGGCGCTGCCGGTTTTTTCGCTGCAGCTGGCTTCTTCGCCGCAGCAGGTTTGGCGGCTGGCTTGGCCACCGGTTTCGCGGCAGCTGGCTTGGCTGCAGGTTTAGCAGCGGCAGGCTTGGCCGCGGGTTTGGCGGCTGCGGGCTTAGCGGCCGGTTTTGCGGCGGCCTTGACTGCTGGCTTGGCCGCAGGTTTGGCAGTTGCTTTCGCAGCCACGGGTTTAGCGGTGGCCTTGGCAGCCGGTTTGGCCGCTGCGGTTTTGGCAGCCGGTTTAGCGACTGCTTTTACAGCTGCCTTGGCCGCGGGTTTTGCAGCTGGCTTGGCGGCAGCTTTCACCAGAGGTTTGGCAGCCGTTTTAGCCGCTGGTTTGGCAGCGGCCGTTTTTGCAGCAGGCTTGGCAGCCGGTTTAGCGGCGGCCGCTTTCACTGGAGCCACTTTGGCACCGGTCAGTTTTTCGATTTGCTTTGTCAGGGTATCGACCTTGCTGTGCAGGGTCTTCAGCTCAGCTTTACTCGGCACGCCCAGGCGCGAAATAGCACTGTTGAGGCGCTTGTCCAGAGCCCCTTCGAGTTCGCCCCAAGTACCCAATACCTGTTTCTTCGCATCACTGATGCGCGAACCGGCAGTGGCTTTAGCAGCACCTACTTGTTTACCCACTGCGCTCTTGGTCAACTTCTCGGCTTTCTCGCCGTCCTTAACCAACGTCTCGAAGAGTTTACTGCCGTCACTGTCGATCTTCGAGTAAACGCCTAAACCAGCCAGCCAGATCTTGCGGGAATACTCTTCAACTTTCCCGACCCACGAGCTGCCTTCTTTCTGAGTAGTCTTTTTAACAGCCATCCCGATGTCTCCTTAGTGTTTACGCGCGACACGTTCGAGCAATGCCGTCAGCTCTTCGAGCTTAGCAGAGAGTGTCTCCACGTCATGTTTAGACGCAATGCCAATTCGATTCAAGGCACTGGCAACGCGAGTATCAAAAGCTTTTTCAACTTTATCCAGCTGAACTTCTACCAGACCTTTGACCGCGGAGACATTACTCTTTACTTGATCAATCTGACTGTTGGCTGCATCAAGTTGTTCCACTGCAACTTTTTTGCCTTTACTTTCAACATGTTGACCGGTTTTAACCAGCTCTTTGAAGTAGTCGCCGCCCTCGCTGCCGACCTTCGCGTAGGCACCAAGACCCGCCAACCAGATCTTGCGGGCGTAGGTTTTAACGTCACTCAACGCGCCGGTCTGAGCATCGATTTTTTTCTTCAGGATAACTTTGGCCATGGTGCACCTCACGCAGAAAAGGGGGGAGGAACGGCCCGCAGGAGTTGAGGACCTGGGCACAAAGTAGGCTGGAAAATTAGAATCGGCACCCTAAGTACTCGCGGATCAGGCCAAGGCTTTATCCAGGGCTTTCTCGATTTCGGACTTGATGGTGCCACTCATGGCCGACATCAACAGGCCCAGTTCCACATCAATGCGCAGCGAATCATCCGCCACCAACACGGTGCCTTTAACCCCCGAACGCTTGAGGTTCAAGGTATCGCCGGACCACGAGGGCTCCAGGCCATATTGCTCCTGGAGTTTATGCGCCAACTTCTCGGCCTTTGCGCGTGCCCCTTCTTTACCCAGGGAATGTGCACGCTCAACGGTTATACGGGCCATTACGATGACTCCTCTTTATAGGGATTTGAATACCTTGAATGCGGCAAAAGGTCTCGGTGCCTGCCTATCTTACCTGCAGCCTTGCCAAGACAAAGCAGGCCTTGGGGATTATCATGTCCCGCATTCTCTTTTGGTGACAGCGATATGACTGATCAGCGCAAAGGCAGCGATGCCGAACCCACCACTCACTTCGGTTTCAAGAACGTCCCGGAAAGCCAGAAGGCGGAAAAAGTCGCTGAGGTGTTCCACTCCGTGGCAGCCAAGTACGACCTGATGAACGACGTGCTCTCCGGCGGCATGCACCGCCTGTGGAAACGCTTCACCATCGAGCTGTCGGGGGTACGCACCGGCAACCGCGTGCTGGACATCGCCGGCGGTACGGGTGACCTGGCGGCCAAGTTTTCCAAGCTTGTCGGCCCTACCGGCCAGGTGGTGCTGGCGGATATCAACGGCTCGATGCTCAAGGTCGGCCGTGATCGCCTGCTCGACAAAGGCGTGGCCGGCAATATCGAATTCGTCCAGGCCGACGCTGAAAAGCTGCCGTTCCCCGACAACCATTTCGACTGCGTGACCATCGCCTTCGGCCTGCGCAACGTGACCCACAAGGAAGACGCGATCCGCTCGATGCTGCGCGTCCTCAAGCCGGGTGGCCGCCTGTTGGTACTGGAGTTCTCCAAGCCGACCAACGCGCTGATGTCCAAGGTCTACGACACCTACTCCTTCGCCTTCATGCCGTTGATGGGCAAGCTGATCACCAATGACGCCGAAAGCTACCGCTACCTGGCCGAATCGATCCGCATGCACCCCGACCAGGAAACCCTGAAGTCGATGATGGTAGAAGCCGGTTTCGACCGCGTGACCTACCACAACATGACTTCGGGCATTGTCGCCCTGCACCGTGGCATCAAGCCCTGATGCTGCTCAAAGGCCTTCTCGCCAGCGTCGAACACGGGATCAACCGTGTACTGCGCCTGGACAGCACCGCCCTGGCACGGCTCGCGCACTTGAACGGCAAGGTCATCGCCGTGGACTGCAGCAGCCCCGCCCTGCAGCTGTTTATCCTGCCCAGCGATGAAGGCCTGCTGCTCGCCACTCAATGGGCTGCCGAAGCCGACTGCACCCTGCGTGCACCCGCCTCCAGCCTGTTGCACCTGGCGCTGAGCCGCAACAAGACCGCCATCCTCCACGGCCCCGAAGTGCACCTGGAAGGCGACAGTGCGGTCCTGATGGACCTGGCCGCCGTGCTGCAGGACCTGGAACTGGACTGGGAATACGAGCTGTCCCGCTGGATCGGCCCCGTCGCCACCCAACTGATCAGCGGGCACCTGCGCAGTCGCACGCGCTGGTACCAGCAGGGGTTCGCCAGCCTCAACCAGAACCTTGCCGAATACTTGAGCGAAGAATCGCGCACCCTGGTCGGCGAACGAGAAGCGCAAGCGCGCTTTCGTGAGCTCGACAAGGCCAAAATCGACCTGGAACGCCTCGAGGCCCGCTTCGAGCGCCTGAGCCGTTCCCTTGATCCAAGCGATAACGCATGAAGCTGCTCGCCGTCCGCCGTTTGTTCCGTATCCAGCGCGTCGTAATCCGCTACCGCCTCGATGACCTGCTGTTCGCCCTGCCCTTGCCATGGTTCCTGCTGGCGGTGCGCTATGTGCTGCCTTGGCGCTGGTTCCCGCGCAAACAGCTGGAGTTGAGTCGAGGCGCGCGCCTGCGCCTGGCGTTGCAGGACCTGGGGCCGATTTTTATCAAGTTCGGGCAGATCCTCTCCACGCGCCGCGACCTGCTGCCCGAAGACATCGCCGACGAACTGATGCTGCTGCAGGATCGCGTGCCGCCGTTCGATTCCCAGCAGTCGATGAAGCTGATCGAAGAGCAACTGGGCAAGAAGATCAGCGAGGTGTTCAGCCGCTTCGACGTCGAACCGCTGGCCTCGGCCTCGGTGGCGCAAGTGCACGCCGCGCAGTTGAAGAGCGGCGAAGAAGTGGTGGTGAAGGTGATTCGCCCGGGCCTCAAGCCGATCATCGGCCAGGACCTGGCGTGGCTGTTTATCCTGGCCCGCGCCGCCGAACGTTTCTCTGCCGATGCGCGCCTGCTGCACCCGGTGGACGTGGTCGCCGACTACGAAAAAACCATCTACGACGAACTCGACCTGCTGCGCGAAGCGGCCAACGCCAGCCAGCTCAAGCGCAACTTCGAAGGCTCGCCGCTGCTGTACGTGCCGCAGGTGTACTGGGACTGGTGCCGCCCGAAAGTGCTGGTGATGGAGCGCATCTACGGCGTGCAGGTCACCGACCTCGCGACCCTGGCCGACCAGCGCACCGACATGAAGATGCTTGCCGAGCGCGGCGTGGAGATCTTCTTCACCCAGGTGTTCCGCGACAGTTTCTTCCACGCCGACATGCACCCCGGCAATATCTTCGTCAGCACCGTCAACCCGTGGAGCCCGCAGTACATTGCGATCGACTGCGGCATCGTCGGCAGCCTGACCCCGGAAGACCAGGACTACCTGGCGCGCAACCTGTTCGCCTTCTTCAAGCGCGACTACCGCCGCGTGGCGCAGTTGCACATCGATTCGGGCTGGGTGCCGGCGGAAACCAAGCTCAATGAATTCGAAGCGGCGATCCGCACCGTGTGCGAGCCGATCTTTGAAAAACCCCTGAAAGATATCTCCTTCGGCCAGGTGCTGATGCGCCTGTTCCAGACCGCGCGGCGCTTCAATATGGAAGTGCAGCCGCAACTGGTGCTGCTGCAAAAAACCCTGCTCAACATCGAAGGCCTGGGCCGTCAGCTGTACCCGGACCTCGACCTGTGGAACACCGCCCAGCCGTTCCTGGAACGCTGGATGCGCGAGCGGGTCAGCCCGAAAACCCTGCTGGGCAACCTGCACAGCCAGTTCGAACAGCTGCCGCACCTGGCCAACATGACCCGCGACCTGCTGGAGCGCATGTCCCAGCCCCATGCCAAAGACCCCGCACCGCCCTGGCAGAAGCGCAAGGACGACTGGTTCCTGCGCCTGCTGGGGGCCGCGCACCTGGTCGGTGGCGTGATGCTGGCCATTGGCGGGCCGCTGAACCAACTGGGCCACTGGCCGGCCGGCATCATGGTCGCCGTGGGTGTTTATCTGATCGTGCGTCGATAGCCAATCCGGTTATACACTGTCGCAAATTGCCGGAGCCGAAAATGAAAGACTGGCTGGACGAGATCAAGTGGGACAGTGACGGCCTGGTGCCGGCCATTGCCCAGGACTACAAGACCGGGCGCGTGCTGATGATGGCCTGGATGAACCGCGAGGCCCTGAGCCTCACCGCCACTGAGCAGCGCGCCATTTACTGGTCACGTTCCCGTGGCAAACTGTGGCGCAAGGGCGAAGAGTCCGGGCACGTGCAGACCCTGCACGAGATGCGCATCGACTGCGACGCCGACGTGGTGATCCTCAAGGTCGAGCAGATCGGCGACATCGCCTGCCACACCGGCCGCCACAGCTGCTTCTATCGCGTGTTCGAGAACGGCGAATGGAAGGTCGTGGAGCCGGTGCTCAAAGACCCGCACGCCATCTACTCGGCAGGACACTGACCATGAGCGATACCCTCAACCGTGTGGCCCAGGTGCTGGAGGACCGCAAAGGTGCGGACGCCGACAGCTCCTACGTCGCCAGCCTGTACCACAAGGGCCTGAACAAGATCCTGGAAAAACTCGGCGAAGAGTCCATCGAGACCATCATCGCGGCCAAGGACGCGCAAATCAGCGGCGATTGCAGCGATGTCATCTATGAGACCGCCGACTTGTGGTTCCATAGCCTGGTCATGCTCGCCCAACTGGGGCAGCATCCACAGGCCGTGCTGGATGAACTGGACCGTCGCTTCGGCTTGTCCGGGCACGCCGAAAAGGCATCGCGCCCGTCCGCCTGAATAACTTTTACTAGAGGATTTGCAGCATGGGCATTTTTGACTGGAAACACTGGATCGTCATTCTGGTAGTGGTGGTACTGGTATTCGGCACCAAGAAACTCAAAAACCTCGGCACCGACGTGGGCGAGTCGATCAAGGGCTTCCGTAAAGCCATGAACGACGATGAGAAGCCTGCCGACCCGGCCGCCAACCCGGTGCCACCGGCCCAGCCTGTACACCCCCAGGCCACCCAGCCGATCACCGAGCGTCGCACCTTCGACGTGCAGGCTGAAAAAGTCGAAGAGCCGACCCGCAAAGACTCGTGAGCACTGACTAATGTTTGGTATCAGCTTCTCTGAACTGCTGCTCGTCGGCCTGGTTGCCTTGCTGGTACTGGGGCCGGAACGCCTGCCCGGTGCCGCACGCACGGCCGGCCTGTGGATCGGGCGCCTGAAACGCAGTTTCAACGCCATCAAACAGGAAGTTGAACGGGAAATCGGCGCCGACGAGATCCGTCGCCAACTGCACAACGAACATATTCTGTCGTTGGAACAGGAAGCCCGGAAGATCCTGTCGCCGGTGCAGGAGCCCGCCAAACCGGTGGAGCCTGTGGCCGAGCACAGCATCGCGCCTGCGCCAGCGGTGGATACCCAGCCCGCCGCCCCGACCCCGACCCCGACCGCTGCAACCGAGCCTGCGCCGACGCCCGCTGCGTCGCCCGCGCCCCATGACCCTACATTGCCGCCGCGAGCCCCATGAGCGCTGATAAACCGGAAAACGACCAGCATATGCCGCTGGTCTCGCACCTGACCGAGCTGCGGACCCGCCTGCTGCGTTGCGTGGCCGCGATCTTCGTGATCTTTGCCGGGCTGTTCGCCTTTACCCAGCAGATCTACACCTTCGTCTCCACGCCGCTGCGCCAGTACCTGCCGGCCGGCGCGACGATGATTGCCACCGATGTGTCATCGCCCTTCCTCACACCGTTGAAGCTGACGATGATGGTCTCGCTGTTCCTGGCGATCCCGGTGATCCTGCACCAGATCTGGGGCTTTATCGCGCCGGGCCTGTACAAGCATGAGAAGCGCATCGCCGTGCCCTTGCTGGTGTCGAGCATCCTGCTGTTCTACACCGGCATGGCCTTCGCCTACTTCCTGGTGTTCCCGTTGATCTTCAAGTTCTTCGCCGCCGCCACCCCGGCCGGCGTGGAGATGATGACGGACATCACCAGCTACCTCGACTTCGTGATGACGCTGTTCTTCGCCTTTGGCGTCGCCTTCGAAATCCCCGTGGCCGTGGTGTTGCTGGTGTGGATCGGCGTGGTCAACGTGCAGTACCTGAAGAAGATCCGCCCGTACGTGATCATCGGCTGCTTCGTGGTCGGCATGATCCTCACGCCGCCGGACATCTTCTCCCAGACCCTGCTGGCCGTGCCGATGTGGATGCTGTTCGAGATCGGCATCCTGTTCAGCGGCCTGATCAGCAAGCGTGGCGATCACCCGGATGACCAACCCGCAGACGACGACCAGCCGCCAGCGACCCAGCCGTGAACCTGCTGCTGCTGTTCGATGCCGACTTTATCGCGGCCGACCGGGTGATCCTGCGTGATCGGCGCCTGGTGCATATGCAGGAAGTCCACCGCGCCGCCGTAGGCGACAGCCTGCGGGTCGGGCGCCTTGGCGGGTTGATGGGCAACGCGCAATTGCTGCGCCTGGAAGCCCGTGAAGCCGAACTGCAAGTGAGCTTCGACCAACCACCGCCGGCCAAACTGCCCCTGACCCTGCTGCTGGCCCTGCCACGTCCGAAGATGCTGCGTCGGGTGCTGCAAACCGTGGCGGCCATGGGCGTGCCGAAAGTGGTGCTGGTCAATAGCTACCGGGTGGAAAAAAGCTTCTGGCAGACCCCCTTCCTGGAGCCCGAGGCCATTCGCGAACAACTGATCCTCGGCCTGGAACAGGCGCGGGACACGGTACTGCCGGAAATCCTTATCGAAAAGCGCTTCAAGCCCTTCGTCGAAGACCGCCTGCCGGCCATGACCGCAGGCACCTTTGGCCTGATTGGCCATCCCGGCGACTACCCACCCTGCCCACGCGGCCTGGACGAACCGGTCACCCTGGCCATAGGCCCGGAAGGTGGCTGGATCCCCTATGAGGTGGACCTGCTGGCCAAGGCCGGCTTGCAGCCGGTGCAATTGGGCGCCCGCATCCTGCGCGTCGAAACGGCCGTCACCGCCCTGCTCGCCCGCCTTTTCTAACCACACCGCATAACCCTTTGGGAGGGGGCTTGCTCCCGATAGCGGCGGGTCAGTCAGCATTTCTGATACTGAACCACCGCTATCGGAGCAAGCCCCCTCCCACAGGGGACAGCGTCGCTACAGAATTCCGTATGCAAGCCGATAACCCGTGAATAAGTCCAAGCCTTGTTCCAGGGGAGTTCGCAACATGTATCGTTGGTTAGCCGAAAAGCTGGGGAATGTCAGCGTCAAAACCAAGCTGGCGGTGGGCTTTGGCCTGGTATTGCTGTTGACACTGATGATCACCTTCACCGGCTGGAGCGGCCTGGGCGACGTGATCAGCCGTGGTGACAAGCTGGGTTACATCTCCAGCCTCAACGGCTTGACCAAAGACCTGCGCCTGGCACGCCTTGACTACGAGATGCGCCGTGGCGAACAAGGCCCGACCGCCGTCAGCGAACTGCTGAACAAGCTGGACACTGGCCTGAAGACCGCACGCAGCCTGATCGAACAACCCACGGATGCCGCCCTGGTCGATGAGCAATTGGCCGCCGTGGACCAGTACAAGCGCGCGTTCAACGATATGGTGCAGGCAGGCACCAACCGCGAAAATGCCCGCAGCAAGCTGGGCGATACCGCCGATAATGCGGTACTCAAGGTCAGCGAAGTGGAGAAATCCCTGCTGCAAGGCGACAGTGTCACGCTGTTCAACAGCGTGGTGGACCTGAGCAAACTGATCCAGCAAGCACGCTTCCAAGTACGGGGCTACACCTACAGCGGCAAGGTGGAGGCCGAGCAGCCCGCGCTGGATGCCATCGACAACGCGCTGAAAAAAATCACCAGCCTCACCAGCCAAATACCTGATCAGTATTCAGCCAACCTGCAACAGGCCAGCGTCTCACTGCAAGCCTACCGCGCCGCCGTCAGCCAATACCGCGACTCTCAAGTGGCCAGCGCAGCGGCACTCAAGACCATGTCTGCCCAGGGCGATATCCTGCTGGGCCACAGTGACAAACTGACGGTTTCCCAGACCGCGGTACGCGATGCGGATGCCGCGCAAGCCAAATACTTGCTGCTAACGGCCACCGTGCTGGCGCTGATCTTCGGCCTGGTTGCCGCCTGGGCCATCACCCGCCAGATCATCCTCCCCCTGAACCAGACCCTGCAGGTCGCCGAGCGTGTCGCGTCGGGCGACCTGAGCCACAACCTCACCTCCTTGCGCCAGGATGAGCTGGGCCAATTGCAACGCGCCATGCAAAGCATGACCGTGGGCCTGCGCGAGTTGATCGGCGGCATCAGCGAAGGGGTCACCCAGATCGCCAGCGCTGCCGAGCAACTGTCGGCCGTGACCGAACAGACCAGCGCCGGGGTCAACAGCCAGAAAGTCGAGACCGACCAGGTGGCCACCGCCATGAATGAAATGGCCGCTACCGTGCAGGAAGTGGCGCGCAATGCCGAGGAAGCCTCGGAAGCCGCGCTGGCCGCCGACCAGCAGGCCCGCGAAGGCGACAAAGTGGTCGGCGAAGCGATCGCCCAGATCGAACGCCTCGCCACTGAAGTCGGCAACTCCACGGTCGCCATGGCCGATCTGAAGCGCGAAAGCGACAAGATCGGCAGCGTGCTCGATGTGATCAAGTCCGTGGCCCAGCAAACCAACCTGCTGGCGCTCAACGCAGCCATTGAAGCGGCACGGGCCGGTGAGGCCGGACGCGGTTTCGCGGTGGTGGCCGATGAAGTACGCAGCCTGGCCCAGCGCACCCAGAAGTCCACCGAAGAGATCGAAGAGCTGATCGTCGGCCTGCAAAGCGGCACCCAGCAGGTAGCGAACATCATGGACAACAGCCGTGGCCTCACCGACAGCAGTGTCGAGCTGACCCGCCGCGCCGGCAGCGCCTTGGAGAACATCACACGTACGGTCTCGACCATCCAGGCGATGAACTCCCAGATCGCCACCGCCGCCGAGCAGCAAAGCGCCGTGGCGGAAGAGATCAATCGCAGTGTGTTGAACGTGCGCGATATCTCCGAGCAGACGGCTTCGGCCAGTGAAGAGACCGCCGCATCGAGTACCGAACTGGCGCGCCTGGGCACTCATCTCCAGGCGCTGGTCGGCCGCTTCAGGGTCTGACCCCTTCCCCGCGTGGCGACCCGCCCTGGGTCGCCGCCTGCAATCTGTGAAATTTCCTACGCATTTATCAGCCCCACCTCTGCGCCGAGAGAACTAGCGTTCAATTCAGCTCAATGTGCCTGCGCACGTTGAGAACGCCCACTGTTCACTTGTCGGAGGTTGATCATGCTTCGTCGAATGACTTACCTGCTGGGTGACGCCAGTGTCACTCTCAAACTGGCCCTGGGCTTCTCCCTGGTCCTGGCATTGAGCCTTGTGATTGCCGTGACTGGCTGGCAAGCGCTGGCCGCGTCCCTTTACCGCTCGCAGACCCTGACCGTGCTCGCGCAACTGGCCGTGACGGGTGAAGAACTGCGGGCCGACAGAATCGTCTACCGAACCCTGGACGATACCAACAGCCTCAACAAATTGAGCGTGAGCATAGAAAAAATCGACGGATTCCTGAGCGAGCTTTCCAACCGGCTCAAAGTCCCCAAATCCATTCAATACCTGCAGGAGATGACCCGCCTCTCCGCAACGTTCAAAACCACGCTCAAGGAGGTGCCCGCCCTGGTCGAGAAACGTGAGAGTGCCCGTGAACAACTGAAGCAGAGCTCCGTACGCACCGGCGACGTGCTGGCACAACTGGCCAGCGACTTACCCGACCAGGAGGATGAAAAAGCCCTCGATGCCATCGAAAACCTGCGCCAGGCCATAGAGCAGGCGGAGGATCGCGCCCAAACCCCTGCCTGGGCCGCCAGCTCGCTGGATGCCTACGCCCAGGCCGTCAGCGACGCCGAGCGCAACCTCGAACTCGCCCAGGCTGGCGTAGCAAAATTGCCGGTCGACAGCGGCGCCCTGAAAAATACCGTGCTCAGTATCCGCACCCACCTCACACGCCTCAAGGACACGCAACTCACAACCGAGGGCGCGCAAAAGCAATTGGAACAGCAACTGGACGAACTGCTCGCCCAGAGCGACCTCTTGAGCCAGGACCAGACTCAGCGGCGCGAACGCGAAGCCGAACAGGCCCGCACCCAAACCCTTGGTACGACCGCTGCCGCCTTGCTGCTGGGCACTCTGGCAGCCTGGCTGATTGCCGGGCAAATCGTGAAACCGCTGCGCAAAGCGCTGTCCGCTGCCAATCGCATTGCCCAAGGCGACCTGAGCCAAGATGTGCAGTCCCGACGGCGTGACGAGTTGGGTCAACTGCAACGCAGCATGAGCCAAATGACGCTGAACCTGCGGGGGCTGATTGGCAACATCAGCGACAACGCGCGGCAAATTGCCAGCGCCGCCGAGGAGCTCTCCACCGTGACCGAACAAACTCGCGCAGGGGTGAATAATCAGCGCGATGAAACCGAGCAGGTCGCCGCCGCCATGAATCAGATGCTCGCCACCGCCCAGGAGGTTGCGCGCCACGCCGAGCAGGCTTCGCTCGCCGCCGGACAGGCCAATCAACAGACTGAGCTGGGCGATCAGGTGGTGACGGATGCCGTGGCGCAAATCGAGCACCTTGCCCATGAAATGGCGCGCGCAGGCCAGGCCATGATTGGGCTGCAACGGGAAAGCCAGAAAATCAGCAGCGTGCTGGATGTGATCAAGTCCGTGTCACAGCAGACCAACCTGCTGGCGCTCAACGCCGCGATAGAAGCCGCACGGGCCGGCGAGGCCGGTCAAGGCTTCGCGGTGGTCGCCGATGAGGTGCGCGGTCTCGCCCAACGGACCCAGCAGTCCGCCGAGGAAATCGAAGAGCTGATTGGCGGCCTGCACAGCGGTACACAACAGGTGGCCGACATCATGGACTACAGCCGCACCCTGACCGACAACAGCGTCGGCCTGGCCCGTAATGCCGGGGACTCCCTGACGGAGATCGCCCGCACGGTGTCGGTCATCCAGGAGATGAACCCGCAGATCGCCGCTGCCGCCGAGGAGCAAAGTGCGGTGGCCGAAGAGATCAACCGCAGCGTATTGAAAGTACGCGACGCCTCGGAGCAAACCGCCGCCGCCAGTGAACAGACGGCAGCGGCCAGTATCGAACTGGCGCGGCTGGGAACGGATTTGCAGCAATGCGTGGGGCGGTTCAAGGTATGAACGCCCCGCGCCCTATAGCACCTGGCGCAGGAACGCCTGGGCGCGCGGGTCTTTGGGCGCCGCGAAGAACTCGGCCGGGGCCGCATCCTCCAGCAACTTGCCATGATCGAAGAACAGCACCCGGTCCGCCACTTCACGGGCAAAACCCATCTCGTGGGTGACGCAGACCATGGTCATGCCTTCAAGGGCCAGGGTCTTCATCACGTCCAGCACCTCGCCGACCATTTCCGGGTCGAGGGCCGAGGTGGGCTCGTCGAACAGCATCACCTTGGGCTCCATCGCCAACGCCCGGGCAATCGCCACCCGCTGTTGCTGGCCGCCGGAAAGCCGCGACGGGAACTCGTTGGCTTTCTGCGCAATGCCGACCTTTTCCAGCAGCGCCAGGGCCTTGGCTTCGCGCTCCTTCTTGCCGCGCTTGCGCACGACTTTCTGCGCCAGGCACAGGTTTTCCAGCACGGTCATGTGGGGGAACAGGTTGAAGTGCTGGAACACCATGCCGACTTCACGGCGATAGGCATTCACATCGGTTTTCGGGTCGGCCAGTTGCAGGCCATCGATGCTCACCGAGCCCGAATCGAATTCTTCCAGGCCATTGAGGCAACGCAGGAACGTGGACTTGCCGGAGCCGGACGGGCCGATCACCACCAGCACTTCGCCCTTGGCCACCTGGGTGGTCACATGGTCCACCGCGCGCACCACATGCCCGCGGGTATCGAAGACTTTTACCAGATCGCGGACTTCAATCACTTTGGGCGAGCCTCCGCTCAAGCCGGCTGGCCATTTTCGACAGCGGCAGGTTGATCAGCAGGTACAGCCCTGCGACGCAGAACAGGATTTCAAACGGCGAGAACGAGGTGGTGATCACTTCGCGACCGCTTTTGAGCAGCTCGGTAATCGCGATCACCGAGACCAGCGAGGTGTCTTTCACCAGGCTGATAAATTGCCCGGCCAGCGGCGGCAACACGCGCTTGAAGGCCTGCGGCAGCACCACATGACGCATCGACTGGCTGGCGCTCAGGCCCAGGGAGCGAGCCGCCTCGTTCTGGCCACGGGTGATGGACTGCACGCCGGCACGGACGATTTCCGCCACATACGCGCCGGTGAACAGCGACAGCGCGGCGATCCCGGCGAATTCCCGGGACAGGTTGAGCACCGTGCCGATAAAGAAGTAGAAAATAAAGATCTGCACCAACAGCGGCGTGCCACGCACCAGCTCGACGTAGATCGTCGACAGATCGCGCAGGGTCGGGTTATTGGACAGTCGGCACAACCCGGTGGCAAGACCGATCGCCAGGCCGAGAATCCCGGATACCACCGACAGCCACAACGTGGTCCACAGGCCCCACATCAAGGGGCCCAACGCCCAATGGCGGTTAACCCCGATGACGTCGCCTTCGGCCACATCATCGCCGCGCGCCACTTGCAGGCTGTTGTCGGCCACGCTCACACGCTGTTCGACGCCGGCATCGTTGCGCAGGGTGACTTCGGCCACATCGCCCTTGCGGACCAGCTCCACGACAGTGGAGATGTCCGCAGCGCGCTGGGACTCTTCGGCCTGGTAGGCGAAGTATTGCGGGACCCGGTTCCAGCGCCACTCGTAGGACATCAGCGAGGTGGCGTAATACAAGGCGCCGGCCAGGCCGACCAGCACGACGACGGTCAGCAGGTGCCAGGGCCATTGGGCTTTTTTCTGTTTCATCTACTCAGCATCCAAAAAAATCGAGGCCCGCACACCTGATGTGGCGAGCGGGCTCCCCACATCAAGCCCTCTCACACCAGAAAACAGTCCCGCTTTATTCCATGTCCTTGAGCCACTCGGAGCTCTTGAACCACTTGTCATGGATGCGATCGTAGGTGCCGTCGTTCTTGATCTGGTGCAGGAAGTTGTTGATGAAGTTGATGCTGTCGTAGTCACCCTTCTTCAGGCCGAACGCCAGGGGTTCAAAGGTGAAGGGTTCTTCAAGGAACACCAGCTTGCCGTTACCGACTTTTTTCTCGGCGACCACGTTGTACGGCGCGTCATACACGAAGGCATCGGCCTTGCCGTTGACCACGTCCAGCACACCTTCCTGCTCGTTGTCATAGCCGTGGTACTTGGCCTTGGAGATCAGCTTCTTGGCGACCATCTCACCGGTGGTGCCGAGCTTGGAGGTCAGGCGGTACTTCTCGTCGTTCAGGTCTTTGTAGGACTTGATGGTGCCTTCCAGGTCCTTGCGGATCAGCAGGGTCTGGCCAACCACGATGAAGGGTTCGCTGAAGTTCAGGCGCAGGTTGCGTTCCTGGGTCAGGGTCATGCCGCTGCCGATCATGTCGAACTTGCCGGTGAGGAACGCCGGGATGATGCCGTCATAGCCGGTGGACACCAGCTCCAGCTTGACGCCCATGGACTTGGCCATGGCCTTGAGGATATCGACCTCGAACCCAATGATTTCGCCGCGTTTGTCGGTCATTTCGAACGGCATGTAGGTCGGGTCCATGCCGACTTTCAGCGTGCCGCGCTTGACCGCATCATCGATGGCACCGGCCTGGGCGGCATTGGCCGAAACCAGCGCGGCGACACCGAGCAGCAGCATCGAAAGATACTTTTTCATCATCAAGTCCCCTGAACGATTCTTATACGGTCGGCGCGCAAAAGGGCTGCACCAATTCGGGGTGCGATCCTAACCCACTCATTGCCTGTCACAAAGGTTTCACGGGTATTTGTTATCTGCGTATGTCGGAAAAGTCCCACAACAACGCAGCCAGCTGCTGGGATAGACGCTTGCGTTGGCAGCGCTGGCAACGGATTGATGTGTAAGAAGTTATGACTTCCAGTCGACCTCTACCAGCCAGTCCATGTCCTTGAACCACTTGTCGTGCAAGCGATCGTAGGTCCCGTCCTGGGCGACTTGATTGAGGAAATGGTTGATCCAGTTGAGGCTGTCAAAATCGCCTTTCTTCACGCCAAACGCCAAGGGCTCAAAGGTGAACGGCTGTTCAAGCGCCAGCAGCTCGCGGTTTTCCGGCAGGCTCAGGGCGATCAGGTTGTAGGGCGCATCATAAATAAAGGCATCGGCGGCACCGTTCACCACTTGGCGCACAGCTTCCCGGGGCGTTGCAAAACTGCTCAAGCGCGCCGCCCCCAGGAAGCGTTGCGCCGCCGCCTCGCCAGTGGTGCCCTGGACGGTGGTGACACGGTAAGTGGCGTCGTCCAGGTCTTCGACACTGGCGACCTTGTCCTTCAGGCTGGGGTGCAGCAACACGGTTTGCCCCACCACGATAAAGGAGTCGCTGAAATTCAGCTTCAGGTTGCGCTCCTGGGTGACGGTCATGCCGCTGCCGATCAGGTCGAACTTTTTCGCCTGCAGCCCAGGCAGCAACTCGGTATAGGGCACGCTGACCAATTCAAGCTCAACGCCCAGGGCCTGGCTCATCACCTTGAGCAGGTCGATTTCAAAGCCAACGATACGACCCTCTTTATCGGTCATTTCAAAGGGGACATAGGTGGGCGTAGTACCCACTTTCAACACACCACGCCGAACCGCATCGTCGATGGCACCGGCCTGCACCAGACCAGCGTGAATCAATGCAATAACGCCGATCAGCAATGCCGAACAATACCTTTTGATCATGAATCCCCCTGTGACCAAGTCAAATTTGGGGGGCGATCCTACCCCACTCGCGGGTACGCAAATACGCCTCGCACAAGGGACTTTTGTTTCGAAATAACAAGGAGTTAGGGCGGTAGAAAAACGCTGTAGGACCAGCGCTTCGAACGCCCCCGAAGTGAACCCTCGGGGGCGTCTGAATCAGGCCGGTTGGGCCTGGGACGACAGCGGTTGCAGCGGCAGTAACGGCGCGTGCGGGTCGGCCTTGATCGAGTTCCGCCAGGCAGCGAGCCACTCGGCATGCCCTTCGCTCCAGACCTGCTCATGCAAGCGGGCCAGGGCTACCGGGTCGCTGAGCAACGCCAGGCGTTCGCCGTTGTTGAGGCCGGCAGGGCCGACTTTCAACGCGTGGCGCACACGTTCGGTACGCAGGTACTCGATGGGCTCGGCCTGACCGTGACGCGAGGTCGCCAGGGCACAGGCCAGTGCGTTCTGCTGCGGGTCGACCACCGAGCGCACAAAGCCGTCTTTCAGCGCGTGCCAACGGTTTTCGTGGGTGTACTTGTCGGTGGACAGCAACGCTTGCGGCGGATTGTATTCCTCAGGGATCAGGAACAGGCTCTCATCGCGGGACTTCAGTCCGAGGTTGACCCGGCTGGAGATCACCGACACCGGGATCGACAGCATCAACGAACCCACGATCGGCACCAGCCACCACAGGAAGCTCGGGTTCAACCACACCACCAGCAGGGCCCAGAAGAAGCCAAGCAAGGTCTGCGTGCCGTGACGCTTGATCGCTTCGCCCCACGGGGTGGAGTCGTCGTCACGCTGCGGCGAGTTCCAGGTCGCGGCCCAGCCGAGGAACGCGGCGAGCACGAAACGGGTGTGGAAAATCATCCGCACCGGCGCCAGCAGCATGGAGAACAGCATCTCCAGCAGCATGGACATCGTCACCTTGAACTTGCCACCGAACTCTTTCGCGCCCTTGGCCCAGATCAGGATGATGCTCAGCAATTTCGGCAGGAACAGCAGCACGATGGTGGTGGAGAACAGCGCCACCGCCTTGTCCGGGTGCCATTGCGGCCACAGCGGGTACAACTGGCGTGGCGCCATGAAGTACTGCGGCTCCATCAGGGTGTTGACCGCCAGCAAGGCCGTCGACAGCACCAGGAACAGGAACCACAACGGCGCCGACAGGTAGGACATCACACCGGTCAGGAACACCGCGCGGTGCACCGGGTGCATGCCCTTGACCAGGAACAGGCGGAAGTTCATCAGGTTGCCGTGGCACCAGCGACGGTCACGCTTGAGTTCATCCAGCAGGTTCGGCGGCAGTTCTTCGTAGCTGCCCGGCAGGTCGTAGGCAATCCACACGCCCCAGCCGGCACGGCGCATCAGCGCCGCTTCAACGAAGTCGTGGGACAGGATGGAGCCGGCGAATGCACCTTTACCCGGCAATGGCGCCAGGGCGCAGTGCTCGATAAACGGTTTCATGCGGATGATCGCGTTGTGACCCCAGTAGTGGGATTCACCCAACTGCCAGAAGTGCAGGCCGGCGGTGAACAGCGGGCCGTACACCCGGGTGGCGAATTGCTGCATGCGCGCATACAGGGTGTCCATGCCCGACGCACGCGGCGCGGTCTGGATAATCCCGGCATCCGGCGTGGCTTCCATCAGGCGCACCAGGCTGGTCAGGCATTCGCCGCTCATCACGCTGTCGGCGTCGAGAACCACCATGTACTTGTAGTCGCCGCCCCAACGACGGCAGAAGTCGTCGAGGTTGCCGCTTTTACGCTTCACGCGACGGCGACGGCGGCGATAGAAGATCTTGCCGAAGCCACCCGCCTCACGGCAAACGTCGAGCCAGGCTTGCTGCTCGGCGATGCAGATGTCGGCCTCGTTACTGTCGCTGAGCACGAAGAAGTCGAAACGATCGAGGTCACCGGTGGCGGCCACCGATTCGAACGTCGCGCGCAAACCGGCGAATACCCGCGGCACATCTTCGTTGCAGATCGGCATGACCAGCGCGGTGCGCGCGTCTTTCGGGATCGGCTCGTCGCCGGCACTTTTACCGGAAATCCGGTATTTATCGTGGCCGGTGAGCAGTTCGAGGAAGCCCATCAATGCAGTCCAGAAACCGGCCGAGACCCAGCAGAACAGGATCCCGAACATGATCAGGATGCTGGTCTGCAGGGCGTAAGGCAGCACCTGGGTGGCGGTTTGCAGCAGGGTCTGGTTGCGGATCTCGTCGAAGTCGACCAGCGACCAGCCCTGGTACGGCATGATGCCTTTCATGTACCAGCCGGCCACGATGGTCTGGCCGAGCATCAGCACCAGCAGGATATAACGACGAATCGAACCCACGGTACGCCAACGGGCTGCCGGCAATACGCGCTCATCCTTCGGCGGGGTCGGCGGGTTGCTGCGGCCGGTGATCCGCCGCCAGCCGCGCACCAGGATATTGGTGCGCCACGGTTCAGGCACCACGCGGGTACGGCGGATGGGCGGCGTGGCCTTGAGGCACACGCGCCCACTGGCGTCGAGCCCGAGCATTTCGGCGTCTTGCAGCTCTTCGGCCGTGCTGAGGGTCAAGCGGGGACCCACCGACGCCTGGGCGGCGTCGACGGGTGCATCGAACGCCTTGGACGACAAGCGCTCGTGCAACTCGGTGAAGGATGTGCAGCCCGCCAACTCGGCGCGCTGCTCAGCGGTCATCGGAAGATGCGCCAGGTACTCGGAGAGAGTCTCTGGCTGGACTTGAGAATTACTCATCGGCAGGCAACTGATAGCTCCAGGTTTCGGTCAGGACTTGCTCGGTCTTGATCGGCTCCGGTGTGGCTGGGGCAGCTTCTGGCTGCTTGGCTTCCTTGTCTTTCGCGTCTTTCTTGGCCTGTTTCTCGTGTTGCTTGGCCAGGACCTTGTCGGCCTTCAGCACCTGGGTCGAAACATGCTCAGGCTCAGGCGGCGTGATGTCCTGGACCAGGGCTGCACGCATCTCGGTCGGCTTGCCTGCGTCCTTGATCTTCATACGCAGGGTCAGGCGCCAGCCTTTGGTGTGTTCGTTGTAGCGCACGCTGTTTTCTACCAGCTCGGCATTGTCACTCACGCTCACCTGGCTGCGCACCGGGGCGTCCGGCAGCAGTTTCTTCAGGGACGGGCCCTCGAAGTCCACCAGGTACGCCACGCTGCCATCCGGCTGACGGATCAGGTTGGATTGCTTCACATCACCGGTGGAGCGCAGGGTCTGCTTGACCCAGGCGCTGTCCGGCGAGTGGAACGCGGCATCATCGAGGGTCCAGTGCAGGCGGTAGGCCACTTCCAGCGGCTTGCCGACTTCCGGCAACTCCGCCGGGCTCCAGAATGCAACGATGTTGTCGTTGGTTTCGTCGGCAGTCGGGATCTCGACCAGGTCGACGGAGCCCTTGCCCCAGTCGCCTTCAGGCTCGATCCACGCGCTTGGACGCTTGTCGTAGTTGTCGTCGAGGTCTTCATAGTGGCTGAAGTTGCGACCCCGTTGCAGCAGGCCGAACCCACGCGGGTTCTCCACGGTGAAGTTGCTGACCGACAGGTGTTTAGGGTTGTTCAGGGGGCGCCAGATCCACTCGCCGTTGCCGGCATGGATCGACAGGCCGCTGGAGTCATGCAGCTCGCGACGGTAGTTGAGCACCTTGGACGGCTGGTTGGCGCCGAACAGGAACATGGAGGTCAACGGGGCAACGCCCAGTTTGCTGACCTTGTCACGCAGGAACATCTGGGATTTCACATCGACAACCGTGTCGGTGCCCGGACGCAGGATCAGGCGATAGGCGCCGGTCGCACGTGGGGAATCCAGCAGGGCAAAGATCACCAGGTGCTTGTCACCCGGTTTTGGACGCTCGATCCAGAACTCGGTGAAACGCGGGAATTCTTCACCCGACGGCAGCGCGGTATCGATCGCCATGCCACGGGCGGACAGGCCATAGACCTGGTCCTTGCCGACGACGCGGAAATAGCTGGCGCCGAGCATGGTCATGATTTCGTCTTGCTTGTCGCCCTTGTTGATCGGATACAGCACACGGAAACCGGCGTAACCCAGCTGCTCGGTGGCTTTAGGATCAAACTTCACGTCACCGAAATCGAAGCGAGTCGGGTCGTATTTGATTTCCTGGACGCTGTCGGCGGTCACTTCGTTGATTTTCACCGGTGTATCGAAATGCATACCCTGGTGATAGAAGGACAACTTGAACGGGGTGTTCTGATCGGCCCATTCGGCTTTTTCGTTGCGGAAACGAATCTTCTGGTAGTCCGCGAACTTCATTTCGCGGAATTCGTTCGGCAGATTGCTGCGCGGAGCTTCGTATTTCTGCCCGGCCAGCTCTTTTGCCTTGGCCGACACATCATCCAGACTGAATGCCCACAGTTGACCCGCGCCGAACAGGCAAAACAGGGCAGAGCCCGTCACCAGTGCGTTTCGTAACCGTTTGGCAGACAATTTTGGTGCATTACAGGGACTAACAATCACGAGCAACCCTCGCCGAAAACAGATCAAAAAACCAACGGCCAGCTATCTATATGCCAGGTTGGCGAGCATTGTTCCGACTCCCCTGGGGCAAAATGATTCCCCAGTGGTTACCGGACAAGTCTCTACCTAAGTCAAAAATGGACCAAACAACGCTGATCCCCGTAGCGCGCGATTATCTAGTAGCCCGCGAGACAACGCATCAGGGACAACGAAGTATTTGTAGCGAAACCCTACGTTTTTAGGCATTAAAGTCGTTTTTAATACATTCATGTCTGTAAGAGAAAGGTCACAGGGCCATCATTGACCAAATGCACCTGCATATCCGCACCAAAACGCCCCGAGGCCACCTTGCCATGCAATTGTTGCGCTTGTAACAGCAAGTGATCAAAAAGCGCCGCTCCCAGGGCCGGCGGCGCAGCGGTTGAGAAGCTTGGCCGCAGGCCGCTCTTGGTATCCGCCGCCAGGGTGAACTGCGACACCAGCAGCAATCCCCCATCGATATCCTTCAACGACAGGTTCATCTTGCCCTCGTCGTCGCTGAATACCCGGTAGTTAAGCAGCTTGTGCAGCAGTTTGTCGGCACTCTCGGGCGTATCTGCAGGTTCGACGGCCACCAGCACCAGTAAACCCTGGTCGATAGCCCCGACGATTTCGCCCGCCACTTCGACCCGGGCGCCACGCACCCGTTGCAGCAAGGCCTTCATGCTTCTTCTGGCGGCAGATCAAGCAGGCGCCGTGCCATTTCGCCGGTCGCGCGCACCAGTGCATCGGTAATCCCGGGCTCGGACGCCGCATGGCCCGCTTCACGGATGACCTGCAGTTCGCTGTTCGGCCAGGCCTGATGCAGCTCCCAGGCGTTATCCAGCGGGCAGATCATATCGTAGCGGCCATGGATGATGACGCCAGGCAGATGGGCGATCTTGTGCATATCGCGAATCAGCTGGTTGGGCTCCAGGAAGGAGTTATTGGTGAAGTAGTGGCATTCGATACGGGCGATGGACAGCGCGCGCTGAGGCTCGGAAAAGCGCTCCACGTGCTGCGGGCTCGGGCACAGGCCGAGCATGCGCCCTTCCCAGCCGGACCAGGCCTTGGCGGCGTGCATCTGGGCGATCTGGTCGTTGCCGGTCAGGCGCTTGTGGTAGGCCGCGATCATGTCGTGACGCTCATCGGCGGGAATCGGCGCGATGTAGTCCTGCCAGTAGTCCGGGAACAAGCGGCTGGCACCGGCCTGGTAGAACCATTCGATGTCCTGGGGGCGGGCGAGGAAAATACCGCGCACGATCAGGCCATGCACACGCTCGGGGTGGGTTTGCGCGTAGGCCAGGGCCAGGGTCGAGCCCCAGGAGCCGCCGAACAGCACCCATTTGTCGATGCCAAGATGTTCGCGGATGCGCTCGAGGTCGGCGACCAGGTCCCAGGTGGTGTTGTTTTCCAGGCTGGCGCGCGGGGTGGAACGGCCGCAGCCACGCTGGTCGAAGGTGACGATGCGGTACAGGTTGGGATCGAAATAGCAGCGGCTCTGGGCATCGCAACCGGCGCCAGGGCCACCGTGGATGAATACGACAGGCAAGCCTTCGGGGGAGCCACTTTCATCGACATACAACGTGTGGGTGTCATCGACGGCCAGATCGTGCCGGGCGTAGGGTTTGATCTGCGGGTACCAAGTCTGCATTGCGCGCTCCGTAGGGGGTCGGGTTCATCCCTGGGGGGACGTCTTTTATTTTGCCGTCTGGCACTATAAACCCGAATTGTGCAATGAGCATGTCCTTGAGCGCTTAGAGCTGCGTCAGCAGTTCGCTCCTCAGGTAATCCAACAGGTAGCCGTACAGCCGATCCACCTCCGGGGCCTGGCCCTTTGCGCGTAGACAGCCGTGGACCAGGCCTTTGCCCGGATACAACAGTGCAGGCACACCGGCCTGTTGCAGGCGCTCGGCGTACAGCATGCCGTCGTCGCGCAGCGGGTCGAATTGGGCGACTGCGATCAAGGCCCTGGGCAAACCACTGAGATCCTCGGCCAACAGCGGCATGGCATAGGCCGATGGTTTATCCAAACCGCGCAGGTAGAGCGCCAGGTAGTAGTCGGTGTCGGCAGTGCTGAGCAGCGGCGCGTCCATGCAGTCACGGCGCGAGGGCAAATCGGCCGGGCCGCCCAGCCCGGGGTAAATAAGGACCTGGGCCCGCGGCATAGGCTGGCCATCATCGCGCAACCCCAGGCACAACGCCGCCGCCAGGTTGCCGCCCGCACTGTCACCGACCACTGCCAGGCGTTGCCGATCGATGGCGTGTGGCGCCTGTCCTTTCTGGATCGCCTGCCACACTGCGCGGCAATCGTCGTAGGCGGCCGGGAATGGGTGCTCGGGCGCCAGGCGGTAGTCGATGGCGATCACCAGCACCCGGAGGGCATTGGCCAGCTCGAAGCAGATGAAGTCATGGGAATCCAGGCCGCCGACCACCCAGCCACCGCCGTGTATATAGAGGAGACATGGCCAGCCATCGGCGGGTGGCGGTGCAGGGGGCAGATAACTGCGCACGTCCACGCCGGCCAGGGTGAAGTCCGTGAGCTGCAAGCCTTCCGGTTTCGGCGGGGTGAATGCCTGGCACATGCGCTGGTAACTTTGGCGCTGGCTCGTCAGGGAAGAGTCGGCGCAGGTGAAGGACTCGGTTTTTGCGACGAAGGCGGCGAGTTGCGGGGATATCGGGTACATACGCGATGATCTCTGGCGCGGCAGGTTCAAGGTCGGGGGTTTCCGATTGCGATGGATCAGTCACTTGATAGGTTGCCCGGCATGGCGCTATCGGGGCAGTCGTATCTACACATCTTCGGTGAAAGAATAATCTAAGGTAATGAAGTCCTTGTGGTGAGCGGGCTTGCCCCGCGCTGGGCTGCGAAGCAGCCCTAAAACCCCACACGCTGAGTACTAACAGAAAATCCCGGCGCCTTTATTGGGGCTGCTTCGCAGCCCAGCGCGGGGCAAGCCCGCTCACCACAGCGTTATGCGTCAACCCTCAAGATACCCATGGCTATCGGGGGCTGCACTTGGCTTAGGGTTTGAGGTAGGCCTGGAGCGACGCCAAGCCGTCGCTGCCATCAAATGCTGTAACCCCGGCCAACCAGCGCTGCAAATCCTCGGGGTGGTCGCGCAGCCATTGCCTGGCCACGTCCTGCGGTGACTGGCGCTCCATGATCGGCACCATCAACTGGCTTTCCTGGGCGGCGGTGAAGGTCAGGTTCTCGAGCAATCGGTTAGCGTTGGGGCAGCGTTCGGCAAAGTCCGGCGCGGTCACGGTGGAGACCGTGGCGCGCCCTTCGTCAGGACCGAACACGTCTTCGCTGCCAGTGAGATAGGCCATTTTCATATTGATGTTCATGGGGTGCGGGGTCCACCCGACAAATACCACGAACTCCTTGCGGTTCACTGCGCGCTGCACCGCCGCCAACATGCCAGCCTCACCGGAAGCCACCAGCTTGAAGCCGCCCAGGCCGAAGTGGTTGGTGTCGATCATTTTCTGGATATCGGTATTGGCGCCGCTGCCGGGCTCGATGCCGTAGATCTTGCCGCCCAGCTTGTCCTTGAAGCGGGCGATGTCGGCAAAGGTCTTCAGCCCGGCGTCAGCCACGTATTGCGGCACGGCCAGGGTGGCCTGGGCATCGGCGAGGCTGGGTTTATCAAAGACCTTGACCTGCCTGGCGGCCAGAAACGGCGCGATGTTGTTGTCCATCGCCGGCTTCCAATAGCCGAGGAACACGTCCAGGCGTTTATCGCGGATACCGGCAAAGATGATCTGCTGCACGGCGCTGGTCTGCTTGCTGTCATAGCCCAGGCCGCTGAGCAGCACGTCGGCCATGCCCGAGGTGGCGACTACATCGGTCCAACTGACCACGCCCATGCGAATGGATTTGCAGGAGACCGGTTCGGCGGCCATGGCTTGGGCACTGAGGAGTGCGGCGCCGGTGAGGGTCAACAGGTAACGGTTGAACAGTCTTTTCATGAAAGAGGTCTCACTCGGCAGCTTTTATTATGGGAAGTGGCGTCTGGTGCGCCATAACCACAACCTTACCGAGCGAGGCCTCTCCCAACACGACCTGTGGCGACTGTGAGTTGCACAGGGGCGACCGTTCGTCACTCGTAGCGCTTGCGCCCCCACGCCAGCAAGCCTTCCAGCAGCTGCTTCAACACCACTTGCGTCGGCTCGGCCAGATCCGGGCGATAGCGGAACGGCTCGAACTCTTCCATATACGTGCTCTGGCACAATTCCAGCTGCACCGCATGGATATCCTGCGCCGGATTGCCGTAATGGCGAGTGATATGCCCGCCCTTGAAGCGCCCGTTCAGCACATGGGTGTACTGAGGATGGGTGGCACAAATGGCCTCGAGCTGGCTCGCCAGTTCCGGATCGCAGGCGGCGCCGTTGAAGGTGCCGAGGTTGAAGTCCGGCAGTTTGCCGTCGAACAGGTGCGGGATCACCGAGCGGATCGAGTGCGCATCGAACAGCAGCGCATAACCGAACTCAGCCTTGAGCCGCGCCAGTTCCTCTTGCAGCGTGCGGTGATACGGGCCCCAGATCTTTTGCAGGTAACTGGCGCGCTCTGTCTCGCTCGGCTCCAGACCTTCGCGGAACAACGGCACGCCATCGAACAGGGTCGCCGGGTACAGGCCGGTGGTGGCACCGGCGTACAGCGGCTTGTCGTCCGAAGGCCGGTTCAGGTCAATGACAAACCGCGAGTACTCCGCCGACAGGGTGCTGGCGCCCAGTTCATCCGCGAAGTCATACAGCGTGGGGATGTGCCAATCGGTGTCCGGCAGGCTTTGCGCTTCGGGGATCAACCCGGCTTCCACCGCAGGCGTCAGGCGCAGGCCGGCGTGGGGCATGCTGATCAGCAGCGGCACACGGCCTTGTTTGAAGTTCAGAACCTTATCCACAGCAGTGCTCCTTATACAGTGACGTCGACGCCGTGGCGCACGACGCGTTTATCCAGCTCACCGCCCAGCCAATAGGCGAGGTCGGCGGGGCGATCAATCTGCCAGGCGACAAAGTCGGCCACCTTGCCCACTTCCAGGGACCCATGGGTGTCGCCCATGCCCAGGGCGGTGGCCGCATGTTGCGTGACACCGGCCAGGGCTTCTTCCGGGGTCATGCGGAACAGGGTGCAGGCCATGTTCAGCATCAGGCGCACCGACAACGCCGGCGAGGTGCCGGGGTTGAGGTCACTGGCGATGGCGATCTTCACGCCGTGCCGGCGCAGGGCGTCCATCGGCGGCAGCTGGGTTTCGCGCAGGAAGTAGAACGCCCCCGGCAGCAACACCGCAACGGTGCCGGCAGCGGCCATGGCGATGGCGTCTTCTTCGGTCATGAATTCCAGGTGATCCGCCGACAGCGCGTGGTAACGCGCCGCCAGGCTGGAGCCGTGCAGCGACGACAACTGCTCGGCGTGCAGCTTCACTGGCAGGCCGAGTTGCCGGGCGACCTTGAACACCCGCTCCACCTGCTCGGTGGAAAACGCCAGGTATTCGCAGAACGCATCCACCGCGTCCACCAACCCCTGCGCCGCCAAAGCCGGCAGCATTTCATTGCAGATGTGCTCGATGTAATCGTCGGCGCGGTCCTTGTACTCCGGCGGCAATGCATGGGCCGCCAGGCACGTGGCACGCACGCTGACCGGCAGCGCTTCGCCCAGGCGCCGAGCCACCCGCAACATCTTGCGCTCGTTGGCCAGGTCCAGGCCGTAGCCGGACTTGATCTCCACGGTGGTCACGCCGTCACGCAGCAGGCTGCGCAGGCGCTTATGGGCGCTGGCGAAGAGTTCATCCTCCGTGGCGGCGCGGGTGGCACGCACGGTGCTGGCAATACCGCCGCCCTTGGCCGCGATGTCGGCATAGCTCACGCCCTCGAGGCGCTGCTCGAATTCGCCGCTGCGATTGCCGCCAAACACCGCGTGGGTGTGGCAGTCGATCAGCCCGGGGGTGACCCACGCGCCTTGCAGGTCATGCACCTGGGCGTAATCCGCCGTCGGTACTTCGCTGCGCGGACCGATCCACTCGATGAGCGAACCGGCGGTGACCAGGGCGGCATCCTCGATGATCGAGTATTTGCCCTGGGCCATGGTTGCGACGTGGCAGTGTTGCCAAAGGGTTTTCATCAACGCCTCCCTAAGTTATCGATGAGACAAGGCCGGGTCGTAATGGACCTTGGCCGCTTGCCCGGCGGCGGGCTTGACCCACAGCAGGTAGGCAACGACCAGCAACACGATCCACACCGCACCGACCAGCAAGGCCGCCTGGGTGTCCGGGAAGTAACCGAGCACGCCAAACACAAACAGCATGAACACGATGGCCGCAGCCGGCGCGCAGGGCCAGAACGGCACCGGGAATTTCAATTCGGCCACCTGCTCTTTCGTCATCGAGCGGCGCATGGCGACCTGGGTGAACAGGATCATCAGCCACACCCATACGGTGGCGAAGGTGGCAATCGACGCGATCAGCAGGAACACGTTTTCCGGGATCAGGTAGTTGAGCAGCACACCGCCGAGCAAGGCGGCGCCCATCACCACCACCGTCATCCACGGTACGCCTTGCCTGGACAACCGGGCAAAGCCCTTGGGCGCCTGCCCTTGCTGCGCCAGGCCGTACATCATGCGGCCGGCACCGAAGATGTCGCTGTTGATGGCCGACACGGCCGCCGAAATCACCACGATATTGAGGAGGGTCGCCGCCGAGCCTATCCCGAGGTTGCTGAAAATCTGCACGAACGGGCTGCCCTGGCTGCCGATCTGCGGCCATGGGTAGATGGCCATCAAGACAAACAACGTCAGCACGTAGAACAACAGGATGCGCAGCGGCACGGCGTTGATCGCCTTGGGGATCACGCGCTGCGGGTCCTTGGCTTCACCGGCGGTGATGCCGATGATCTCGATGCCGCCAAACGCGAACATCACCACGGCAAACGAGGCGATCAGCCCACCAATGCCGTTGGGCATGAAGCCGCCGTGGGCCCACAGGTTGCTCAGGCCGCTGGCCTGGGTTTCGCCGGCCGAGTGGATGCCGAACAGCATGATGCCGAAACCGCCGAGGATCATCGCCACGATGGCGCCGACCTTGAGCAGCGACAGCCAGAACTCCATCTCGCCAAAGACCTTGACGTTGCACAGGTTCAGGCCGCCGATCAAAAACACGATGCCGAGCACCCAGACCCAGCGTGCGACCTCGGGAAACCAGAAGCCCATGTAGATGCCGAAGGCGGTGACGTCGGCGAGACAGACGATGATCATTTCAAAGGCGTAGGTCCAGCCCAGGATAAAACCGGCCAACGGGCCCAGGTAGGTGCTGGCGTATTGGCCGAAGGAGCCGGAGACCGGGTTGTGCACGGCCATTTCACCGAGGGCGCGCATCACCATGAACACCGCGGCGCCGCCGATCAGGTAGGCCAGCAGCACGGCGGGGCCAGCCATCTGGATGGCCGAGGCGGAACCGTAGAACAGCCCGGTGCCGATCGCGGAACCGAGGGCCATGAAGCGAATATGTCGGGCGCTCAGCCCGCGTTTCAAACCCTTTTCTTGCTGGTGCATTTCTCGTCCCTAATTATTTTTATCCTGAGAAAGTTGTTTGTGGTGAGCGAGCTTGCTCGCGCTCGAGTGCGAAGCGCTCGCGGCCTTTTTGGGGCTGCTGCGCAGCCCGGCGCGAGCAAGCTCGCTCGCCACAGAGAGCCATGCCGTCCTCCGAGCCGCTTACAGGCTCGGCAGCAACGTGGCCGGCACCAGCTCATTCAGGCAGCGGCTGGCGAGCAGTTCGCTGGCGGCGATGATGTCCGGGGCGAAGAAGCGGTCCTTGTCGTAGAACGCCACTTTGTCGCGCAACAAGCCACGGGCTTTTTCCAGTTTCGGCGAGGTTTTCAGGCCTTCGCGCAGGTCCAGGCCCTGGCACGCGGCCAGCCATTCCACCGCGAGGATGCCGCGGGTGTTCTCGGCCATTTCCCACAGGCGCTTGCCGGCCGCCGGGGCCATCGACACGTGGTCTTCCTGGTTGGCGGACGTCGGGATGCTGTCGACGCTATGGGGATGAGCCAATGCCTTGTTCTCACTGGCGAGGGCGGCGGCGGTCACCTGGGCGATCATGAAACCGGAGTTCACCCCGCCATTGCCCACCAGGAACGGCGGCAGTTGCGACATGTGCTTGTCCATCATCAGCGAGATGCGACGCTCGCTCAGGGAGCCGATTTCGGCGATGGCCAGGGCCATGTTGTCAGCGGCCATGGCCACCGGTTCGGCGTGGAAGTTGCCACCGGAGATCACGTCACCCTCAGCGGCAAATACCAACGGGTTATCGGACACGGCGTTGGCTTCGACCACCAGTACCTCGGCCGCCTGGCGCAACTGGGTCAGGCAGGCGCCCATGACTTGTGGCTGGCAGCGCAGGGAGTACGGGTCCTGCACCTTGTCGCAGTTCTGGTGCGACTGCGACACCTGACTGCTCTCACCGAGCAGGTCACGATAGGCCGCCGCCGAATCGATCTGCCCACGTTGACCGCGAGCCGCATGAATACGCGCGTCGAACGGCGAGCGCGAGCCCAGCACCGCTTCCACGGTAAGGCCGCCGCACGCCAGGGCGCCGGCGAACAGGTCTTCGCCTTCGAACAGGCCACGCAGGGCATAGGCGGTGGACACCTGGGTGCCGTTGAGCAGTGCCAGGCCTTCCTTCGCGGCGAGGGTCAGCGGCGTCAGGCCGGCGACTTTCAGCGCGTCGGTGGCTTCCAGCCATTCGCCCTTGTAGCGCGCCTTGCCTTCGCCCAGCAGCACCAGGGACATATGCGCCAATGGCGCCAGGTCACCGGAAGCACCAACGGAGCCTTTCAGGGGAATATGCGGGTACACCTCGGCATTGATCAGCGCGATCAGTGCGTCGATCACCTGCCGGCGAATCCCGGAGAACCCACGGCTGAGGCTGTTGACCTTGAGTACCATGACCAGCCGCACCAGCGCATCGCTGATCGGCTCACCGACGCCGGCGGCGTGGGACAACACCAGTGAACGCTGGAGGTTTTCCAGGTCTTCGCTGGCGATGCGGGTCGAGGCCAGCAGGCCGAAACCGGTGTTGATGCCATAGGCGGTGCGGTTCTCGGCGAGAATCTGTTCCACGCAGGCCAAACTCGCTTCGATCTGGGCCGAGGCACTGTCATCCAGACTGAGGGTTACCGGCTGCTGGTAGATGGCCCGCAGTTGGGCGAGGCTCAGTTGGCCTGGAATCAGGTTTAGCGCAGTCACATTCATACTCCTTGTGAATTATTCTTTTGAAATAAGTGTTCAGTGCAGATTCGGTAATACGGTGTCCTTGAGCACCTTGGCGGCGGCCGCAATATCCGGCGCCAGCCAACGGTCCTGCTCATAGGCCGGCACCACTTCACGCAACAGGCGCCAGGCGCGAGCGGTACCCGCGCCGAAGCGCTGGTCTTTCAGGAATTCGAAGGCCTGGGCCGCCAGCAGGTACTCGATGGCGAGGATCTGGGTGACGTTGGACACTACCTGGTGCAGCTTGAGCGCGGCGTTGGTGCCCATGCTCAGGTGGTCTTCCTGCAGCCCCGAGGTGACGAAGTTGTCGAGCACCGCCGGTTGCGCCAACTGGCGGTTCTGTCCGCACAGCGAGGCGGCGACGTACTGCACGATCATCATCCCGGAGTTGACCCCGGGGTTGCTCACCAGGAACGCCGGCAGGCCACTGACGTGGGGGTTGATCAGGCGGTCGAGGCGGCGTTCGGCGACCGAGCCGATTTCGGCCAGGGCAATCGCCAGCAGGTCGGCGGCCAGGGCGACGGACTGGCCGTGGGGGTTGGCCTGGGACACCACGCGGTAGTGGTCCGGTGTGCCGAGCACCAGCGGGTTGTCGGTGGCGCTGTTGAGTTCGGTCTCGATCTGGCGAGTGGCGTGTTCCACCTGGTCGCGCGCCGCGCCGTGGATCTGCGGGATCGAGCGCAGGCTCAGGGCGTCCTGGGTGCGGATGCCTTTGCTGCTCGCAATCACTTCACTGCCATCGAGCAACGCACGCAGGTTGCGGCCGACATGCTGCATGCCCGGGTGCGGCTTGAGGGCGATGATTTCTTCGTCGAAGGCATCGATCTGGCCGCGCTGGGCCTCGAAGCTCATGGCGCCGATCACGTCGGCCCATTGCAGCAAGTGATGGGCGTCGGCCAGGGCCAGGCAGCTCAGACCGGTCATGCACGGCGTGCCGTTGACCAGGCACAGGCCGTCCTTGGCGCCGAGGACCACAGGCTGCAAACCTTCTTCGTCCAGGGCTTGTTGCGCCGGCACGATCCGGCCGCCATAGCTCACATTTCCGACACCCAGCAGCGCCACACCGACATGGGCCATATGGGTCAGGTAACCCACCGAGCCCTGGGACGGTACTTGTGGCGTGATGCCGTGGTTGAGCAGCGCCAGCAGCGAATGCACCACCTGCGGATGCAGGCCGGATTTGCCGTGGCTGTAGTTGATGACCGCCGCGCAGATGATCGCGCGGGTCTGCTCGTCGCTGAGGACCGGGCCGACGCCACAGGCGTGACTCAACAGGGTATTGCGCGACAGCTGGCTCAGTTGCTCGCCCTCAAGGGACACGTTGCACAGCGCGCCCAGCCCGGTGTTCACGCCGTAGGCACGTTCGCCGCTGGTGACGATGCGCTGCACGATGGCCTGGGCATTGTCGATCCGCGCCCAGGCCTGGCCCGAGAGTTCGAGCACCGCACCGTGACGGGCCACGGCGACCACGTCCTGCCAGCGCAGGGGGGTGTCGGCGATGATGATTTTTGCTGCCTGGGACATTGTTGACCTCTTCATATTCTCTACAGCTTTGCCGGCCTCATCGGGGGCAAGCCCCCTCCCACAGGGGAATGCATTGCAAATGTGGGAGGGCGCTTGAGCCTCACCACAGAACCTGGGTCAGACCACCGCCGCACGCCGCTGGACAAACCGGTCCACGTACTCATCCGCCGGCGAATGCAGGATCTCCCTCGGCGTGCCGACCTGGATCAGCCTGCCGTCCTTGAGAATCGCAATGCGGTTGCCGATACGCACGGCCTCGTCGAGGTCGTGGGTGATGAATACGATGGTCTTGTGCAGGGTCTTTTGCAGCTCGAGCAACTGGTCCTGCATCTCGGCGCGGATCAGCGGGTCGAGGGCGCTGAAGGCTTCGTCCATCAGGATGATGTCGGTGTCAGCGGCCAGGGCGCGGGCCAGACCGACACGCTGGCGCATGCCACCGGAAAGCTGGTGCGGGTACTTGTTTTCGTAGCCCTTGAGGCCCACGGTTTCGATCCAGTGCAGCGCGCGCTCGGCGCAGACCTGCTTGGTTTCGCCACGCACCTTGAGGCCGTAGGCGACGTTGTCGAGCACGCTCTTGTGGGGCAGCAGGCCAAAGCTCTGGAACACCATGCTGATCTTGTGCCGACGGAATTGGCGCAGGGCGTCCATGTCCAGCTGCAGGATGTCTTCGCCGTCCACCAGGATCGCGCCGCTGGTGGGGTCGATCAGGCGGTTGAAGTGGCGCACCAGCGTGGACTTGCCCGAGCCCGACAGGCCCATGATCACGAAGATCTCACCGGTGCCGATGCTCAGGGACAAATCGTTCACGCCGACCACGCAGCCGGTCTCGGCCAGCACCTGGTCCTTGGTCTTGCCCTGGCCGACCATGGCCAGTGCGTCCTTGGCGCGGGCGCCGAAGATCTTGAAGACGTTTTTAACTTCGATTTTGCTGACAGTAGTCATTTGCTCGCCTCATGCCGTGGACGACCATAGGCCTGGGTAATGCGGTCGATGACCACGGCGAGAATCACGATCGCCAGCCCGGCTTCGAGGCCACGGCCGACGTTGAGGGTCTGGATGCCGACCAGGACATCTTCACCCAAGCCACGGGCGCCGATCATCGAGGCGATCACCACCATCGACAACGCCATCATGGTGGTCTGGTTGATACCGGCCATGATGCTCGGCAGCGCCAGCGGCAATTGCACGCCGAACAGCTGTTGCCAGCGGTTGGCACCAAAGGCGTTGATGGCTTCCATGACTTCGCCGTCGACCTGGCGAATCCCCAGGTCGGTGAGGCGAATCAGTGGCGGCGCGGCGTAGATCACCGTGGCGAAAATCGCCGGCACCTTGCCCAGGCCGAACAGCATCAGCACCGGGATCAGGTACACGAAGCTGGGCATGGTCTGCATGATGTCGAGCAGCGGCATCAGCACCGAACGCAGGCGATTGCTGCGCGCCGACAGGATGCCCAGCGGGATGCCGATCAACACCGAGATCACCGTGGCAACCATCATCAGCGCCAGGGTCTGCATCAGCTTGTCCCACAGGCCGACCGCGCCCACCAGGAACAGCAGACCGACGATCACCGCCGTGGTCAGCACCTTGCGGGTGGCATGCCAGGCAACGGCGCCGACGATGGCCAGCATCAGCCACCATGGGGCGGCGCGCAGCAGCCCTTCCAGGTTGACGATGGCCCACAGCAGGGTGTCGGAGATGTGCCGGAACACATCGCCGTAATTGGTAACCAGTGAATCCACCCAACCATTGACCCAGTCGGCGATGGAAAACGTAAAACTCTCAGGAAACATAGCGTGCTCTCGATCCAGTGGGTTGTGGCCAGGCGCCCGGCCACCCCTGAGGGTAGCCGGGCACACTTGACCTACAAGGCCGCGTCGATTTTCTTGGCTGCCTCGTCACTCACCCAGGCGTGCCAGACTTCAGGATGTTCCTTGAGGAAAATTTTCGCCAGTTTCGGCGACTCAATGCGCTCCTTGGCCATGCGCCCCAGGTTCTGGTTCAGCAGGTCGATGGGCAGGTTGACTTTTTCCAGCACGGCCACCAGTTCCGGGGCTTGCTCGTGGAAGGTCTTGGACAGGCCTACCTTGATGCTCACGGTCTTATCCACACCGGGTTTTTCTTCCAGCTTGACCAGGTCGACCTGGCCCATCAGCGGGGTTGGCGACCAGTAGTAGAACAGGATCGGCTCGCCACGCTTGTAGCTCGACAGCACCGCCGCATCCAGCGCCGGGCCGGTGCCTGGGCGGAAGTTGGTGTAGGTGCTTTCCAGGCCGTAGCTCTTGAGCATTTCGCTGTTGTCCAGCTCGCAGGTCCAGCCGGCCGGGCAGTTGTAGAAACGGCCCTTGGACGGTTCTTCCTGGTCCTTGAACACCGCGGCGTACTTGGCCAGGTCGGCGATGTTTTTCAGGTCCGGCGCCTTGGCTTCCAGCTTGCGCTTGGCGTCGCCTTCGATCACGTAGCGCGGTACGTACCAGCCTTCGACGGCGCCCACCACCGGGGCACCGACACCGACGACTTTGCCGGCCTTCTCGGCCTTGTTCCAGACTTCGCTGCGGCCGACCCACTCTTCGGCAAACACTTGGATGTCGTTGCTGCTCAGGGCGTTTTCCATGGTGATGGAGTTGCCCGGCAAACTGTCGGTTTTGCAGTCGTAGCCTTTTTCCAGCACGGTTTGCAGGATGTCGGTGAGCAACATGCCGCTTTCCCAGTTCAGGCCGGCGAATTTCACCGGTTTGCCGGATTCACACCAACCGGCCGCCTGGGCGCCAGCAGTGGCCAGCAAGCCCGCGGAAAACACGGTGGCCAACAGGGTCTTATGCATTTTCATTGTTGTGACGCTCCCAAATCTTGAAATGGATTACGGCAGTCAGTAGGCATCCTGCCCTGTCCACGTCCCATCAGGCCTGTGCAACCAGCCCGTTTGTCGTCGTCGGTGCAGCGCCCTGCTCTGTCGGCAGGGTCAGGTGTTCAGGCGTTGCGCGAGGCCACTTTTTCGCCGCCCAGTAATAGAGCGCGGCGGGAAGAACCAGGCCGATGATCCAGGAAATATCCACATCCCCCAGGGCCGCCACCAGGGGACCGGTGTAGAACTTGGTGGAGATGAACGGCAATTGCACCAGCACACCGAAGACATACACGCTGATACCGAGCAGGTTCCAACGGCCATAGCGCCCGTTCGGATCGGCCAGCGCCGGCACGTCGTAGCGATCGCGGGTGATGCAGTAGTAGTCGACCAGGTTGATCGCGCTCCATGGGGTAAAAAACGCCAGCAGGAACAGGATGAAGGACTTGAACGCCCCCAGGAACGAGTGCTGCCCGAGCAAGGCGATCAGGGTCGCCGTACCGACGATGGCCAGTACGAAAAACAGGCGCTGCAAGCGCGTGACCTCGAGGCGACCGCGGAAGCCGCTGATGATCGTGGCAATGCACATGAAGCTGCCGTAGGAGTTCAGCGTGGAGATGGTGACCTTGCCGAACGCGATGCTGAAATACAGCAGCGCCGCAGTGGCTCCGGTACCGCCCAGGCCGACGATGTAGGCCACTTCGTGACCGGCAAATTGCCCGTTGGACATGGCCGCGGCAAACACGCCGAGGATCATCGCCACCTGCGCGCCAACCACCGAACCTGCGCCTGCGGCAAGAAAGGTTTTCAGCGAGGACGTGTTGCTCGGCAGGTAGCGTGAATAGTCCGCCACGTACGGGCCGAAGGCGATTTGCCAGGATGCCGCGAGCGACACCGCCAACAGGAAGCTGCTCCAGCTGAAGTGGCGGATTTGCAGGAGCGCGCCTACGTCGGCCTGGCTCATCAGACGGCTGAACAGGTAGACAAAGGCAATCACGCCAATGACGCTGGCAACGCGGCCGATGAAGTGGATCACCCGGTAACCGAGCACCGTGACCAGCACGATGACACTGGCGAAGATCAGGATCCCGACGCTGTCGCTGACACCAAACAACTGGCCCAGGGCCTGGCCGGAAAGCACGGTGCCGGTTGCGGTGAAACCGAGGTACATCAGGCACACCAGCACGATCGGAATCGCCGCGCCGTACACACCGAACTGCACCCGGCTGGAGATCATCTGCGGCAGGCCCAGCCTGGGCCCTTGCGCCGCATGCAACGCCATCACGCCACCGCCCAGCAGTTGACCGAGCAACAGACCGAGCAACGACCAGAACACATCACCGCCCAGCACCACGGCCAGGGCCCCGGTGACGATCGCGGTGATCTGCAGGTTGGCACCCAGCCACAGGGTGAACTGGCTCAATAGACGACCGTGTCTTTCCGCTTCCGGGATGTAGTCGATCGAACGCCTTTCGATCAACGGGGTGGTGTCGTTTGCAGCCATGTGTATTCAACCTCTGATGGATTGTCCTGGGTTCGCCGCCATCGGGGGCAAGCCCCCTCCCACATCGGGTTACTTGATCATTGGAAGATTGAGGCCCTGCTCTTTGGCGCAGTCGATGGCGATCTGGTAACCGGCGTCTGCGTGACGCATCACACCGGTGGCCGGGTCGTTGTGCAGCACGCGGGCAATGCGCTCGGCCGCTTCGTCGGTGCCGTCACAGACGATGACCATGCCGGAGTGCTGGGAGAAGCCCATGCCCACACCGCCGCCGTGGTGCAACGAAACCCAGGTCGCGCCGCTGGCGGTGTTGAGCAAGGCGTTGAGCAACGGCCAGTCGGACACGGCGTCGGAACCGTCCTGCATGGATTCGGTTTCGCGGTTCGGGCTGGCGACCGAGCCGGAGTCCAGGTGGTCACGACCGATCACCACCGGCGCCGACAGCTCGCCGCTGCGCACCATCTCGTTGAACGCCAGGCCGAGCTTGGCGCGCTGGCCCAGGCCAACCCAGCAGATACGCGCCGGCAGGCCCTGGAAGCTGATGCGCTCGCGCGCCATGTCCAGCCAGTTGTGCAGGTGGGCGTCGTCGGGGATCAGCTCTTTGACCTTGGCGTCGGTCTTGTAGATGTCCTGCGGGTCGCCCGACAGCGCAGCCCAGCGGAACGGGCCGATGCCACGGCAGAACAGCGGGCGGATGTACGCCGGTACGAAGCCTGGGAAGTCGAAAGCGTTTTCCACGCCCTCTTCCTGGGCCATCTGGCGGATGTTGTTGCCGTAGTCGAAGGTCGGGATGCCTTGCTTCTGGAAGTCCAGCATGGCTTTGACGTGCACCGCCATCGACTGCTTGGCGGCCTTGATCACGGCAGCCGGTTCGGTCTTGGCGCGGGCGCGGTATTCGTCCCAGGTCCAGCCGGCCGGCAGGTAACCGTTGAGCGGGTCATGGGCGCTGGTCTGGTCGGTGACCATGTCCGGGCGCACGCCGCGCTTGACCAGTTCCGGCAGGATTTCCGCGGCGTTACCCAGCAGCGCGATGGAGATGGCCTTGCCTTCCTTTGTGTACTTGGCGATGCGGGCCAGGGCGTCGTCGAGGTCGGTGGCCTGCTCGTCGACGTAGCGGCTGTTGAGGCGGAAATCGATGCTGACCTGCTGGCATTCAATGTTCAGCGAGCACGCGCCGGCCAATGTCGCGGCCAGAGGCTGGGCACCGCCCATGCCGCCGAGGCCGGCGGTGAGGACCCAACGGCCCTTGAGGTTTGAATCGTAGTGCTGGCGACCGGCTTCGACGAAGGTTTCGTAGGTGCCCTGGACGATGCCCTGGCTGCCGATGTAGATCCAGCTGCCGGCGGTCATCTGGCCGTACATGGCCAGGCCCTTGGCGTCCAGCTCGTTGAAGTGTTCCCAGCTGGCCCAGTGCGGCACCAGGTTGGAGTTGGCGATCAGCACGCGTGGGGCATTGCTGTGGGTCTTGAACACGCCGACCGGCTTGCCGGACTGCACCAGCAGGGTTTCATCGTCATTCAGGTGGGTGAGGCTCTCGACGATCTGGTCGTAGCACTCCCAGTTGCGCGCTGCACGGCCAATACCGCCGTACACCACCAGCTCCTTGGGGTTCTCGGCCACTTGCGGGTCGAGGTTGTTCATCAGCATGCGCAGCGGCGCTTCAGTCAGCCAGCTTTTGGCGGTGAGCTTGTTACCGCGAGCGGCGCGGATTTCGACGTCACGGTATTTTGTAGGCTTGGTCACAACAAGAACTCCTCGGCGATCGATGCGCGAACATGGATGGTGCGAAGGAGAGTCTTACGCACACATCTTTACTTGTACATACAAGCATATGCAATCAAGCGGCCAACTTTCCGAGGGAGGTGTTAGGATTTTTCCGAAAAGCGTGTGCGAGCCTTGGAAATTAAGGCTTCGAGCCGTGATGAAATTTCTTGCGAAGGGGGGTTTATAGCGAAGGAGGTGTGTCACGACAGCGCGGTTTTGCGCCGAGCTGGGGCGTTCGGTAACAAATTGGTGCAGGGACTGGAAACAGATTCTATAAGCGACACAAAAACAAATGTGGGAGGGGGCTTGCTCCCGATTGCGGTGTGTCAGCCCAGGATATACCGACTGATCCACCGCTATCGGGGGCAAGCCCCCTCCCACATTTTTTAATCGCGCTGAGTCAGTTCGATGATGCAGCTACGGCCAGTGATAGAGATGTCCAGCAAGCCAGCGTTACCGTCCACTTGCAGGCAATCGTGATGGCCCAGTACCTCGTCCAGCACCTTCACTTCATCCGCCACGCTGAACACCAGCACCGTCTGCGCCGTAGTGAAGAACCGCTGCACACCATCTACCCATTGCAACCGCGCATGGTAACGCTGGGGTGAGTAGATCAGGTTGAAGTCGCGGATCGGCCCGGTAATCAAGCGGCATGAAACCTGGCTGTCGCCTTTGAAGGCGAACGGTTGCAGCGGTAACAACCCGCGCTGCTCCTCGCCATCCACGGTCAGCACCATGCCTGCGCCTTTGATCACGGTGATCACGCGCTGGTAGCCGGCAAAGGTGGAAAACCCGCCAGACTCGCCGATATCGGCAATCGACAGGCGCCAGCCGAAGCCTTCCAGGCCCTCGCCGGCATCGCGGGTGATTTCTTCGGTACTGCCGCCGCCGTTTTTCCACGGCATGCGCACGTAATCGGCGGCGCGCCAGACTTTTACTGCACTCATTTACTGAACCGTCCTTCCAGGCTGTGGCGAGAACCGGGGTGGATCAAACGCGCGGCAGTCACCGGCTGACGGCCGGACCAGGTACGCCGGCGAATCAACAGGCACGGCTCGCTCGGCTCGATCTGCAGCAACTTGCACTCGGCAACGTCGGCGAGAATCGCCTCGACCACGTGCTCGCCTTCGGTCAACGGCGCCACCTGGTTGAGATAGGCATAGGGGGTTTGCAGGGTGAAGTCCTGTTGCAGGTATTCCGGCGCGACCAGGGCGTTGACGAAACGGTCCTCGATTTGCACGGGAATATCGTTTTCGTAATGCACGATCAGCGAGTGGAACACCCGCCCGCCTTCACGCATTTCCAGGGCGACGGCGCGTTCGGAACCGGCAGCCTCTTCACCCAGGGTGATGACCTGGCAGGTATGCCGATGACCGCGGGAGGCGATCTCATCGGCAATGTTGTGCACTTCGAACAGCGCCGACTGGCTCTTGGGCTCGGCGACGAACGTGCCGACGCCTTGCATGCGCACCAGCAAACCTTCGGCGGTGAGCTCGCGCAGGGCACGGTTGATGGTCATGCGGCTGAAGCCCAACTGGCTGACCAGTTCGCTCTCCGACGGTACGCGGTAATGGGGCGGCCAGTTGCCGTTGAGGATCTGCTGGCTGATCATCTGTTTGACGCGGGCATACAAGGGCGCCGGACTTTCGTCCATGTGGGCAGCCAGTGAAGACTTGGCGGGCGGAGTCGGCACAGGGAATCCTTGCAAGGGGAAAAGATGCATAGATTGCCGGAGTTTACCGAGCAGGCAAACGTCTGTATATGTATATACAAATAAACACACGACCGGGGTGCTCTAATCATGTCCGCTTTCTTTGCCGAACGCGCGCTGCTGCCTAGTGGATGGGCCAACGATGTACGTCTTGAAGTCAGCGCCGATGGCCTGCTGACACAGGTTGAGGCCAACGCCAGCGCAGCCGGTGCCGAACGGCTCAGGGGCCCGGTATTGGCGGGCGTGCCGAACCTGCACTCCCACGCCTTCCAGCGCGCCATGGCCGGGTTGGCCGAAGTGGCCGGCAACCCGAATGACAGTTTCTGGACCTGGCGCGAACTGATGTACCGCATGGTCGGCAAGATCAGCCCGGAGCAACTGCAGGTGATCGCGCGGCAGTTGTATATCGAGATGCTCAAGGCCGGCTACACCTCGGTGGCCGAATTCCACTATGTGCATCATGACGTCAGCGGCCAGCCGTACGCCGACCGTACGGAACTGTCGCGGCAGATCAGCCAGGCCGCAGCGAGTAGCGGCATCGGCCTGACGCTGGTGCCGGTGCTCTATACCCACTCAGGGTTTGGCGGCCAGGCGCCGAATGAGGGGCAGCGACGGTTTATCAACAGCACCGAAAACTACCTGGACCTGCAGGCGCGCCTCAAACCGATTCTGGCGGCGCAGCCGGCGCAGCAACTGGGGCTGTGCTTCCACTCCCTGCGCGCGGTTACACCACGGCAGATCAATGAAGTATTGGCCGCCAGCGACAAGACGTGCCCGGTGCATATCCATATCGCCGAACAGCAAAAGGAAGTCGACGACTGCCTGGCCTGGAGCGGCAAACGCCCGTTGCAATGGCTGTACGACAACGTCGAGGTCGATGAACGTTGGTGCCTGGTGCACGCGACCCACGCCAACCCGGAAGAAGTGACGCGCATGGCCAAGAGTCGCGCGATTGCCGGCTTGTGCCTGACCACCGAAGCCAACTTGGGCGACGGGATTTTCCCGGCGGTGGATTTTCTCGCCCAGGGCGGACGCCTGGGCATCGGTTCCGACAGCCATGTGTCCCTGAGCGTGGTGGAAGAGCTGCGCTGGCTGGAATACGGCCAACGCCTGCGCGATCAACGGCGCAATCGCTTGTATCGCAGCGACCAGCCGATGGTCGGCCGTACGTTGTTCGATGCGGCGCTGGACGGCGGCGCACAAGCGCTGGGGCAGCCGATAGGTCGACTGGAAGTGGGCAAGCGTACGGATTGGATCGTGCTGGACGGTGACGACCCTTACCTGGCGACAGCGACACAGGACGGCATCCTCAATCGCTGGCTGTTTGCCGGCGGTGATCGGCAGGTGCGCGATGTGCTGGTCAACGGCAAGTGGGTCGTGCGGGATGGGCGACATGCCGGCGAGGAAGAGAGTAGCCGGGCGTTTACACAAGTATTGAAAGACCTACTCGGTTAAACATGCGGAAGGGGGCTTGCCCCCTCCCACCATTGGATCTGTGGCGATCCAGAATTACTGCGAAGTCTTCGCCATCTGCTTATCCGACGTGCGCCAGATCAACCGCGTGGTGTCATACCCTTGCTGCCGCGCCCTGCTCAACAGGTCTTCACGGGTGTCCGCACTGACCGTCGGCGTGCGCGACAGGATCCACATATAGCGCCGGCTCGGGCTGCCGACGATGGCGGTCTTGTAGTCATCGCTGACGTACAGCACCCAGTAATCGCCCTTGGCGACGCCTGGCAGCAGTGACGTAAACCAGTTGTTGAATTCCACCCAGAGCTTGTCGGTCTTGCCAGGCACCTGCGGCGTGGCCGTGCCCTTGGCTTCTTCCCACTTCCACTCGGTGGTGAGGCAGCGGTTGAATACCGACATATCGCCATCAGGCAGCAATGTGTAGCGGGCTTCGGACTGCGCGCAGTTGCGCTGGAAGTACATCGGCAATCGAGCCAACTCATACCAGGTGCCCTGGTAACGCTTGAGGTTGACGTTGCTCGCTGTCTTGGGTTGCAGATCATCGCCAGAATGGCTGGCGCAGCCCGCCAAAAACAGGCTGGCGCAAAGGAACAAAACAAAACGCATCATTCTTCTTCTCCCGCAGGCTTTCGCCCCGGTTTACTTCAGGCCTTGCCCGGAAAACATCAGAACTTTGTCACCGGCATATTGAACGCTGATAAAGCTGTTTTTATCGCCCCATGTGCAGCTGGACATGCCCAGTGCGCCGGAACAATCGGTCGGTTTGCCCAGCAGCGACTCCACCTCGGCCTTAGGCATGCCGGCCGACAACTTTGCGTAGTTTTCTTGATTGACCTTGCTGCAAGCGGCCAACAGCACGCAAAAGGCCAGCAAAGCGAGACGGCGTAACGACATGGAATAACTCCTGGAGGGACGAAGCAGCTTGGGTATCTGCCAGAAGCTTAGAAGGGAAAAGAGGTGTCTGGTTCCCGACGAACGAAAACAAAAAAGCCCCGAAAACGCTGAAACGTTTCGGGGCTTCTTTAAGGGTGAACCGGCTCACAACAACGCCGTTCACTTATCGCCGCAGCTTACTTCTTGTGGTAAGCGGTCACACGCTCAACTTCTTCCTTGGAACCCAGGAACACCGCCACACGCTGGTGCAAGCCGTCGGGCTGGATGTCGAGGATGCGCTGGTGGCCGTCAGTGGACGCACCGCCCGCCTGCTCGACCAGGAAGGACATCGGATTGGCTTCGTACATCAGGCGCAGTTTGCCCGGCTTGGACGGCTCGCGGCTGTCGCGTGGGTACATGAACAGGCCGCCACGGGTCAGGATACGGTGCACATCGGCCACCATCGCCGCGACCCAACGCATGTTGAAGTTCTTCTTCAACGGGCCTTCTTCGCCTTCCATCAACTCGTTCACATAGCGCTTGACCGGTTCTTCCCAGTGGCGCTGGTTGGACATGTTGATCGCGAATTCCTGGGTGGAAGCCGGAATGGTGATGTCTTCATGGGTGAGGACAAAGCTGCCCATTTCACGATCCAGGGTGAAACCCTTGACGCCATCGCCCAGGGTCAGCACCAGCATGGTCTGTGGGCCGTAGATCGCGTAGCCGGCAGCGACCTGCTCGGTGCCTGGCTGCAGGAAGGCCTTTTCGTTCAGGGCTTCGTTCTGGCTCAGGTATTCGTTCGGGCAACGCAGTACCGAGAAGATGGTGCCGACCGGGGCGTTGATGTCGATGTTGGACGAACCGTCCAATGGATCGAACACCAGCAGGTAGGCGCCTTTCGGGTATTTGCCCGGGATCTGGTAGGCATTGTCCATTTCTTCGGACGCCATGCCGGCCAGGTGACCGCCCCATTCGTTGGCTTCGAGCAGGATCTCGTTGGAAATCACGTCGAGCTTCTTCTGCACTTCGCCCTGCACGTTTTCAGTGCCCATGCTGCCCAGGACACCACCCAATGCGCCTTTGGACACGGCGTGGCTGATTTCCTTGCAAGCACGCGCCACCACTTCGATAAGGAAGCGCAGATCGGCAGGCGTGTTGTTGCTGCGGGTCTGCTCAATCAAATAGCGACTCAAGGTAACGCGGGACATGGAAGGCTCCGATGAAGGGGGGGCTAAAAACCCGCGCAGTTTAACGCGAGTCGGGGCGTATTTCCTCCTATCAGAGGATTTAAACCCAATAGAGTTCATGGACTTTATTTAACGTGCCTCCGGCGGCTTGCGCAGCAAACTGTAGGCCATGGCTCCCAGCGCCGCCACGCCGAGCAGTAATACGGCCCAGAGTCCGAATTTTTTCCAGTTCGGCCCGCTGTCGACAGCCGCCGGCACCGGTGGCGAAGTGACCGCGACGGCCCCGGCCACCTTGGCCTGTCCCAAGGTGTTGAGGCGCTCGGCGGTGTAATCCGGGATCAGCGTCGACAACGGCAGGTTCGCCGCCTTCACCGAGGCATTCCCCAGCGCCAGCGTGAACGGCGGCTCGCCCCGCGCCAGGAACACCAACTGCGTGGCGCGCACCGCGAAGTGCAGGGCCGGCGCTTCGACGCCCAGGCCGCCGCCGCGCTCGTCGACCTGCAACTTGAGTTCGGTGACCGTCTGGCCGGGCAGTTGCAACTCGTCCTGCACCACATCCTGGCCATTCTGGGTCAGGCGGTAGAGCAGACCATTGCTCAACGGCTGCCAGGCTTGATTGCCATCGCGTCGCCCCGCCAAGGTCACCGGCGCCAGCGTATTGGCCTGCTTCAGCTCGATACGCAAGCGTTCGACACCCAGCCCGGTGGGCAACGTCCAAGTGTACTCACCCGCCTTGAGCCGCGTGCCCGAGAGCGGCTGCGACCAAACCAGCGGCAGCGGCAGGCTGCTGCTGGTGGCACTGGCCAACCTGGCCGAGGTCAGCAACGGCGCCGCCTGCCCCTTCCACACCAGGCGCAGGTAACGCGCGGACTGGCCCGGCAAACTGACGTCATGCTGCTCGACCCGCTCTTCGGCAAACGACAAACGCGCCACTTGTCCATCGCCCCAGGATTGCCAGTGCTGCAAGTCATCACTGGCTTCAATGCTGAAGCGCTGGAAGCCCTCCTGCTCGCGGCTCCAGTCCAGGCTCAACTGCTGCAACGGCGCCTTGATTTTACTGGCATCGAGCACCCAGCCACGCAGCACCTGCTTGCCGGGCTTGGGTGCGGTGGACGGTTTGATTTCCACCAGGGTGCCTTCGGCCGTGGTTTTCATCACCACACCGGGTAAGGTTGCCTGGGTGTCGGCGGCGTACAGCGGGAACCACTTCACGTCGGTGACTTCACGACTTTCGGTGCGTTGCGACGCTTGACGCGCCAGCGCGTAGGCCTGGGGTTCACCGGCGGCGTTGAACACGCGCACATCGCTGAGGTCAGCCTGGCGCGCATTCAGTTGCACGGCCAAGGGCAACTCAAGGCGATACCAGGGGCCGTTGCCGCTGACGCTCAGCGGCACCTGGCTGCTGAAGTCGGCCGGCGTTTCCTGCGCCCACGCCGACAACGCCGTACACATGCCCAGCACGACCACGCTCAACTTACCGATCAAGAGGATGCTCCTTCAGTTTCCAACACAGGTTCGGCACGCTTGGGCGGCAGCGGCGCAAAGTAGCCCACCACCAGCAACAACCCGCCCACGCCGATAAACGACACGATCCGCGCCAGGCCGCCACGGTTGCTCAGCTCGACAAAGAACAGCTTGGCCACCACCACCGCGATCAGCGCCGCGCCGATCAGCCACACTTCGCGGCGATGGCGCAGGTGGCCGCCGATCATCAGGCCGAGGGCGATCAGGGTCCAGACAATCGACAGGCCGGCTTGCACCAACATCGATTCCAGCAACCCATCCAGATGGAACGGTACGCCGCCCCAGTGATGTGCGGTGCGCATCACCAGGGCCGTAAAGAACGCGAACAGCGAAATACCGGCAATGCCCTGGGCGATCAATTCAGCACGCGGCCCGCGTTGCGGCGCCACGCTGCGCGACCACAGGTACACGCCCAGCAGCGCAAACAGCAAGCCCAGGTCCAGCGGGTTGAGCAACGGCACATAGGGCAATGGCCTGGCCGTGCCGTCACTGAAGGTATTCGCCAGCCAGAACCAGCCCAGCATCAGCACCGCCAATGGGAGTGCCGCCAGCACTCGATATTCCCGTGGGTACGCCGACACCGGCCATGGCCAGTTGCGCGGTGCAGCAGCCAGCACCAGGTACAGACTTGGCAGGATCGCCCAGCCCAGCCAGCGCCAGGCGTTGTATTCGCTCGACAGCAACAACAGGCCGTAGCGCAGCTCCAGCGCCAATACGCCGATCAACATCCAGCAACCCAACACGTGAGCAACGCTCAGGACGGTGGCCGGCACCAGCGTCGCCAAACGCCGCAGCGCGATGAAATGCACCCCGAACACCGCCAGCCAGGCCAGCCAGCCGTAGTGCGCCGCCGGGTGGTAATAATTATGCGCAGACACCAGCAAAACCATCCCCGCCGCCGGCATCAACAGGGTGCAGAGCATACCCAGGGACGCCCAACGCAGGCGCGTCGCGAGCAACGCCCAGATCGCCACGCTGACCGCGGCAATACCCAGCAGGAACGCACCCCGCAGCTCATCGGGTATAAACCGCAGCACTTCAGCGATCAGCGCCAACGCCCACCACGCCGCGCCCCACACCAGCAGCAGGTCAGACAGGCGTTGCAGCTTGAGTACGGCAAACACCGGCGCATGGGGTTCACGCTGCAGGCGCCAGGCACCGATCAAGGCGGCCAGGCCCAGCACCATCGGCGTCCAGAACCCGCTATGTCCCAGGGGACGCAGGCCTTCGCTGGCCAAAGGCCCGAGCAGCTCCGGCACCGCCAGCAGGAACGACGCGCCGCCGATAACCTGCAGCAGTAACCCGAACACAAAACTGACGCGCTGTTGCAGGTACAGGCTCAACCAGATGATCAACAACCCACTGGCCGCCCACACACCGCTGGCGCTTTCCCATGGCAGTACAAACAGCACGGCGAGGTTGATCAGCACCAACCCGGCCAGCAGCACCACGGACAGCCCGCGCAACAGCCGTACATCGCTACGCACCATGTCGTCGCGCGCCGCCAGCAGCATGCCGCCGATCAACGCCAGGCCGATCAACGACGCGCTGAGCAGGCCGCTCCAGCCGGCGTTGAATACCGCTGCCGAGTCGCCGCCTTGCAAGCGCAGCAGGAACAACGTCCCGCCCAGCAGTTGCACGGCGAACGCCGTGAACAGGAACGTGCGCGAGCCAATCCGCAAGCCGATGAACAGGGTCGCCAGGCCGGCGAGCGCCCAACTGATGGCAGTGCCTTGAGTCAGCAACAGCAGCGGCGCGAGCAGGTACACGAAAGTCAGGCCGAGGCTGGCCAGAACCGGCAGGCCCTTGCGCTCCCACTCCGCCGCCTGCTGCGTCGCGGCCCTGCGCAGTTGGTCGAAGCTGAACAGCAAGGCCGCGCCCAGCAGCAACGCCCCCAAGGGCGCCCCCTCCAGCAGCGTGTGCTCGCCGATGCGCAGCTCACTGAGAAACGCCAGCGCCGAGCCCAATTGCAGCAACAGGCCAAATGCCCGCGCCAACGGCCGCTGCTGGCGCAAGCCGAGCCAGAAGATCCCGGCACCTTCCACGGCCCAGGCGGCTGCGGTCCAACGCGCATCGAGCCCCAGGGGAATCGCCAGGCTGGCAAAGATCACCCCCAGGGCCAGGCAGGTTTCCGCCAGCAGCAAGGCGCGCCCGCCACTGAGCACGCGGGCCAGGCCCATGTAGAGGATGCCCAGGCCCAGCGCGCTGAATGCTGCGGCGAACTCAAGGTGCTGCACCAGCGCGAACTGCAGGCCAAACCCCGCCAGCGGCGGGCCGAACAGCATGCTGCCGTCGACGTAGTCGCCTTTGGATGCCGACCAGCGCAACAACGCATCACGGCCTTCGGGCGCGTCGCCCATCTCTCGCAATTTGCGCCGGGCGAACAACAGGCCGATAGCCAGGTACATCAGGAAAAACAGGATCAGGAACGGCTCGGTACTCCACAGCAGTTCCGGCGTGTAGGAGCGCATGCCCCAGGCAAAGCCGATGCCGAAGGTGCCGACAAAGCCGATCAGGTTGAGCAAGCGCCAGGCCTTGAACCAGGCGATGGCGAGGATACCGGCGTTGAGCAGGGCAAAATAACTGAACAGCGCGACATGATTACCGGCGCCGGTGGACGTGAGGATCGGCGCCGCGAAGCCGCCGAGCGCGGCCGCACAGGCCAGTCCCAACGCATCCTGGGTAATCGCCAGGATCGCCGAGAACACCGTGACCGCCACCAGCAGGCCCAGCGCCGCGCTCGGGTCGATCAACGGGTGCAGGCGCATCGCGGCAAACACCGTCAGGTACAGCACCGCGATCCCGGTGCCTTGCAGCATCAAGCCGTAGTTGCTGTTACGCAACCGCAGCCACCAGCCCAGGCCCAACAGGCCAAGGGCCGCCGCGGCAACGCCGGCGTAACGCAGTTCGATCGGCACCACCATGCCTTCGGTGGCGTAGCGCAACAGGAAGGCCAGGCCGAGAAACAGCAGCACCACACCGACACGCAGCACGGTGTTGCCACCAAACAGCCAATTGCGTGCGCCGCTGATGGCGCGTTCGATCAGGTTTGGGTCACGGGGAGCGGCAGGTTCTTGAGGCGGACGTGGCGTCGGGGCAGGCGTCCAGACGTCATCCGGCAATGGCTGGCTCGGTTCGGCGACCATGGCGACAGGCGCCAATTCAGCCGGCAGCTCCCACACCAGTTCAGGCGCCTTGGCGACAGGTGCCGCCTCAGGCACAGGCGGCTCGACGATGACAGTGCGTGTCGGCGTGGGTACTTCCAGTTGCCGCAGGCGCTCACCCAGGGCGATCAACGCCTTCTGCGTGGTTTCCAACTGAACAGCCTGCTGCTGCGCCTGGGTCGCCAGCTTCGACAGGCGAATCGCCTGGCCGATGCCCAACCCCAACAGCGCACCGATGCCCGCATCATAGAACGACTCATCGAGCGTCCAGCCGAGCACCAGGCCAATCAGCATGAAAATCCATTGCATGGTCGATATTCCCTAAGCAAACCGGCGCTCAGTATATCGACGCGCAACTAATGTGGGAGGGGGCTTGCTCCCGATAGCGGTGTACCAGTCGACATATTTGTCGACTGACACTCCGTCATCGGGGGCAAGCCCCCTCCCACATTTTGTATTGCGGTGTTTAGTCGAGGGCTTTCCAGATTTCAGTGGCGTACTCGCGGATCGTCCGGTCCGACGAGAACCAGCCCATCCGTGCGGTATTGAGCACCGCCGAACGCCACCACGCCTTGGAATCATGCCAATGCGCTTCGACCCGCGCCTGGGCGTCCCAGTAGGAATCGAAGTCGGCGCAGACCAGGAAGCGGTCGTAGTCGATCAACCCGTCGATCAAGCCCACATAGCGGCCCGGATCGTCCGGCGAGAACACCCCGCCGCGAATCGCTTGCAGCACATCGCTCAGACGATGGGACGCCGCAATATCGGGCCCGGCGTTGAATTCACCGGCATGTTTACGTGCCTCCACCTGTTGCGCACTGAGGCCGAAGATAAACATGTGATCGGCGCCCACGCGCTCGTGCATCTCCACGTTGGCGCCGTCCATGGTGCCGATGGTCAGCGCGCCGTTGAGGCCGAACTTCATGTTGCTGGTGCCCGAGGCTTCAAAGCCGGCGGTGGAGATCTGCTCCGACAAATCCGCCGCCGGGATGATGCTTTCCGCCAGGCTGACGTTGTAGTTGGGCAGGAACACCACCTTGAGCAGCCCGCGTACGGTCGGGTCGTTGTTGACGGTGCGTGCGATGTCGTTGGTCAGCTTGATGATCAACTTGGCCTGGTGATAGCTGGCCGCCGCCTTGCCCGCGAAGATCTTCACCCGTGGTACCCAGTCGGTGCCCGGCTCGGCACGGATCGCCTGGTACAGCGCCACGGTGTGCAGCAGGTTGAGCAACTGGCGCTTGTATTCGTGGATACGCTTGACCTGCACGTCGAACATCGCCGCCGGGTTCACCGAAATGCCCAGGCGCTCATGGATGATCTCGGCCAGCGCACGCTTGCTGTGCAGGCGCTGGTCGGCAAAGGCTTTGCGGAACGTCTGTTTCTCGGCGAAGGTTTCCAGCTCGCCCAGGCGGGTTTCGATGGTGTCGAGAATGTCCGGGCCCAAGGCTTCCACCAGCATATCGGTGAGCTTGGGGTTGGCCTGGTACAGCCAGCGGCGGAAGGTAATGCCGTTGGTCTTGTTGTTGATGCGCTCCGGGTAGAGCTTGTGCAGTTCGGAGAACACGGTGCTGCGCATCAGTTGGGTGTGCAGGCCGGACACGCCGTTGACGCTGTGGGAGCCGAGGAACGCCAGGTTGCCCATGCGCACACGGCGGCCGTTGTCTTCTTCGATCAGGGACACGGCGCGCAGCACGTCGAAGTCATGGATGCCCTTGGCGCGCAACGCATCGATGTGCTGGGCGTTGATCAGGTAGATGATCTGCATGTGCCGGGGCAGCATGCGCTCCATCAGGCCGACCGGCCAGGTTTCCAGAGCCTCGGGCAACAGGGTGTGGTTGGTGTACGACAGGGTTTCGACGGTCACATCCCACGCGGCTTCCCACGGAATGTCGTGCAGGTCGACTAACTGGCGCATCAACTCGGCCACGGCGATCGAGGGGTGGGTGTCGTTGAGCTGGATCGCCGCGTGTTCGCCCAGGCTCAGGACCGAGCCGTGCATGTTCTTGTGGCGACGCAGCAGGTCCTGCAAGGAGGCGGCGACGAAGAAGTATTCCTGGCGCAGGCGCAGTTCCTGCCCCGCTTCGGTGCTGTCCGCCGGATAAAGCACTCGGGAGATACTCTCGGCGCGGGCCACTTCGGCGACGGCGCCCAGGTGGTCACCGGCGTTGAAGCGCTCCAGGTGCAGGTCTTCCACCGCACGGGCACGCCACAGGCGCAAGGTATTCACGCTGGCGCCGCGCCAACCGACCACCGGGGTGTCGTAGGCAACGGCGCGCACGGTTTCGTTGGGCGTCCACACCTGGATCAGCTTGCCGGAGGCATCCGGCAGGGTCTCGACGCTGCCGCCAAAGCCAATCGGGTAAATCACCTCGGCCCGCTCGAATTCCCACGGGTTGCCGAAATCCAGCCAGCGTTCGGTCTGTTCCTGCTGCCAGCCATCGACAATCGCCTGGCGGAACAAGCCGTGCTCATAACGAATGCCATAACCGTGGCCGGCGATGCCCAAGGTCGACATGCTTTCCATAAAGCATGCCGCCAGACGGCCGAGGCCGCCGTTGCCAAGCGCCGCGTCGGGCTCCAGCAGGCGGATGCGTTCGAGGTCCACACCCAGCTCAGACAAGGCTTCGCGAGCGATCTCCAGCACGCCGAGGTTGCTCAGGCTGTCGTAGAGCAGGCGGCCGATAAGGAATTCCAGGGAGAGGTAATACACCCGCTTCTGGCCTTTGCGGTAGATACGCCGCGTGTGATCCATCCAGTGGTCGACCATCTGGTCGCGGGCGGCCAGGGCAATGGCTTCGAACCAGTCGTGGTCGAAGGCATGGTCCGGGTCTTTGCCCACCGCGTAGGTGAGTTTGGTCAAGACAGCATCGCGGAATGCGGCTACCTCTGCTTCTCGTGCAAGCGGTTCCTGAGACATCGGTGTGACCTCGGGCGAGATTGAAGGAGTTGCTAGAGCCTAGTCGGTCTGACAGACGGTAGACGCTCTGGTTCGGCAGTTTTTTAACTCATTCACCTTTAATACGCTTTTGATGCAGGGGTCGTGCCCGATCAGCCCTCATCCGCGCCTTTGAGCTGAAATCCGTAAAATATTGTTCAAAAAACCACCAATCCCGGTATGATCGCGCGCCCGGATACCGCCCCACCTTTTGGAACCCTGATGAAGCCTCAACTGATCGCCGCTGCGGAACTCGACCGTCTCGAGACTTGGCAGAAATACTCCGCCCATATGTGCGGCGGCTGCGTGTCCAGCTGCTGCACGCTGCCGGTTGAGGTGAAGATCAAGGACCTGATCCGCATTGGTATCGTCGATGAATTCGAGCGCGGCGACCCGCCGAAGAACATCGCCAAGCGGTTGCAGAAGGAAGGCATCGTCGAGCGCTACAACAACAAATCCGAGATTTTTACCCTGCAGCGCATGAGCAACAACGACTGCCTGTACCTGGATCGTAAGACGCGCTTCTGCACTATTTATGACAAGCGCCCGGATACTTGCCGCAACCACCCGAAGATCGGGCCGCGCCCGGGGTATTGCGCGTACAAGCCGAAGGAAGTAGTGCGCGAGACCAAGTTCAAGACCCTCGACAAGTTCTGATCCGGGTTTTGTGGGACTCTCAAGGGCCCTATCGGGGGCAAGCCCCCTCCCACATTTTGATCTGTGAACACATTCAAAGGTGGGAGGGGGCTTGCCCCCGATGAGGCCAGTACAGCCACCACAGAAACTGCAGGCATAAAAAAACGCCCCCGGCCTTTCGACCGGGGGCGTTTTTCATTCAGCCTGAGTTAACTCAGTTCTTGGCTTTCTTGGCAGCGCGGGTACGCTCGCCTTCGTCCAGGATCTTCTTACGCAGGCGGATCGACTTCGGCGTCACTTCGCACAGTTCGTCGTCCTGGATGAATTCCAGGGCCTGTTCCAGGGTGAAGCGAACAGGTGGAACCAGGGCGATGGTTTCGTCTTTACCCGAAGCACGCATGTTGTCGAGCTTCTTGCCTTTGGTTGGGTTGACGCCCATGTCGTTGTCACGGCTGTTCAGGCCAACGATCTGACCGTTGTAGATCTCTTGACCGTGCTCAACGAACAGCTTGCCACGCGCCTGGAGGGTTTCCAGGGAGTAGGTCAGCGCCTTGCCGGTTTCTACCGATACCAGGACACCGTTCTGACGGCCGGACATGTCGCCGGACTTCATGGTGTCGTAGCGATCGAAGATCGAGGTCAGGATGCCAGCACCGTTGGTCAGGGTCAGGAACTGGTTACGGAAACCGATCAAGCCACGAGCAGGGATGTTGTATTCCAGACGCACACGGCCTTTGCCATCCGGCACCATGTTGGTCAGGTCGCCCTTACGCAGGCCCATCTCTTCCATGACCTTGCCCTGGGATTCTTCAGGGGTGTCGATGGTGACGTTTTCGAACGGTTCCTGCTTCACGCCGTCAACCTGACGGATGATCACTTCAGGACGACCAACGCCCATTTCGAAGCCTTCGCGACGCATGGTTTCGATCAGTACCGAGAGGTGCAGCTCACCACGGCCGGAAACCTTGAACTTGTCAGCCGAGTCGCCTTCTTCAACGCGCAGTGCAACGTTGTACAGCAGCTCTTTGTCCAGACGTTCCTTGATGTTACGGGAAGTCACGAACTTGCCTTCTTTACCGCAGAAAGGCGAGTCGTTTACCTGGAAGGTCATGGAAACGGTTGGCTCGTCGACGGTCAGAGGCTTCATTGCCTCGACAGTGTCCGGCTGGCACAGGGTGTCGGAGATGAACAGCGAGTCCATGCCGCTGACGCACACGATGTCGCCGGCGAAGGCTTCTTCAACGTCGATACGGTGCAGGCCGTGGTGACCCATCAGCTTCAGGATACGACCGTTGCGCTTCTTGCCGTCGGCGCCGATTGCCACAACCGGGGTGTTCGGCTTGACGCTGCCACGGGCGATACGGCCAACGCCGATCACACCCAGGAAGCTGTTGTAGTCCAGTGCCGAGATTTGCATCTGGAACGGACCGTCACGGTCAACCTTCGGTGGTGGAACGTGGTCAACGATCGCCTGGTACAGCGGGGTCATGTCTTCCGCCATGGCGGTGTGTTCCAGACCGGCAATACCGTTCAGGGCCGAGGCGTAGATCACTTGGAAATCAAGTTGCTCTTCGGTGGCACCCAGGTTGTCGAACAGGTCGAAGATCTGGTCCAGAACCCAGTCCGGACGCGCGCCTGGACGGTCAACCTTGTTGATGCACACGATCGGACGCAGGCCGGCTTCGAACGCCTTCTTGGTCACGAAACGGGTTTGCGGCATAGGGCCGTCTTGAGCGTCAACCAGCAGCAGAACGGAGTCAACCATCGACATTACGCGTTCTACTTCGCCGCCGAAGTCGGCGTGGCCCGGGGTATCCACGATGTTGATGTGGTAGCCGTTCCAGTTGATGGCGGTGTTTTTTGCCAGGATGGTAATACCGCGCTCTTTTTCCTGGTCGTTGGAGTCCATCACGCGCTCGTCGTTGAGCTCGTTGCGCTCCAGGGTGCCGGATTGACGCAGGAGTTTGTCTACCAGGGTGGTTTTACCATGGTCAACGTGGGCAATGATGGCGATGTTACGTAGATTTTCGATCACTTGTGTATCTCGATCAGAGGATTCGGTGTGCTGACAGGTCGTGGCAGCGATTAACAGTAGAGTCAGGCCTTGCCGTTACAGCTTGACGGCAGAGTCGGGGGGCCGGTGACGCAGGCCACAGGCAAACAGCCCCGGGCTCTTAGCTCGGTCGATAAACGCGCACATTGGCATGCCCCTCACTGAGCAAATGGTGGGCATGCAGGCGACTCATCACGCCTTTGTCGCAATACAGCAGGTACTGACGGCTGTTATCCAGTTCCTTGAAACGCGCGTTCAATGCATAGAACGGCAGCGTTTGTACGTCGATGCCGGCGATTTCCAGCGGCTCATCTTCAGCGGCATCCGGGTGACGGATGTCGATGACGATCTGGCCGGCCAGGGCTTCGCTGACTTCTTCGATCTGCACATCCTGGCCCAGTTCGTCGATAACACGATCGATCGGGACCAGCTTGGCGTTCTCGAGCGCACGCTCCAGAACCGCCATATCAAACTGTTGTTCTTCGTACTCCACGCGGTTGCGCTTGGCGTGGGTCTTGGGGTTCACCGAAATGACCCCGCAGTATTCAGGCATATGCTTGGCAAAGTCGGCGGTGCCGATTGTTTCTGCCAAGTCGATGATGTCCTGCTTGTGGCTGGCGATCAGCGGGCGCAGTACCAGCTTCTCGGTCACGCAGTCGATCAGCGACAGGTTCGGCAGCGTCTGGCTGGAAACCTGGGAAATCGCTTCACCGGTCACCAGCGCGTCGATCTGCAACTGATCGGCGATTCGGGACGCAGCGCGCAACATCATACGCTTCAAAACTACGCCCATATGACTGTTATCGACTTTACCGAGAATTTCGCCCAGCACTTCCTCGAACGGTACGCTCACAAATAGCACGCGCTGGGAGCTGCCGTACTTCTTCCAGATAAAGTGCGCAACTTCCATCACGCCCAATTCGTGTGCACGCCCGCCCAGGTTAAAGAAGCAGAAGTGGCTCATCAGGCCGCGGCGCATGATCTGGTAGGCCGCCACCGTGGAATCGAAACCGCCGGACATGAGGACCAGGGTCTGTTCCAGGGCGCCCAGCGGGTAGCCGCCGATGCTGTCGTGCTGGCTGTGAATCACAAACAACCGTTGGTCGCGAATTTCCATGCGCACTTCAATTTGCGGCGCCTTGAGGGAAATTCCGGCGGCGCCGCACTCGCGACGCAGCTTGCTGCCGACGTATTTCTCGACGTCCATGGAACTGAACGGGTGCTTGCCGGCACGCTTGCAGCGCACCGAAAAAATCTTGCCTTCAAGGCTGTCGCCGAAGTGCCGTTTGCATTTCTCGGTGATGTCGTCGAAGTCCCCCAGCGGGTACTCATCCACCTGCAGGAAATGCGCGATACCCGGCATGCAGCTCAGGCGCTCGGTCATGTCCTTCAAGGCTTTGGCGTCGGTCAGGCGGGTTTCCAGCTCGAGGTTGTCCCACACACCGTTCACCACCACAGCCGGGTCCAGATCGCGGAGCACGGCACGGATGTTCTTGGCCAACTGACGGATGAAACGCATCCGTACCGGTCGGCTCTTGATGGTGATCTCGGGGAAGACTTTAACGATTAATTTCATGGAAACAGCGCGCGCAGGGCCTGCCGAAAAAGGGGGGCGCGGATTATAGCGGAAATCGCTCAAGGTTTAACCAGTTAATATGCACAACACTCGACTCGCACTAAAGAGGTGCATTTGCACTCGCGCGCGCCACATTGCGGTGCGCTGATTTCGGGCATTTGTCGCAATGCACCTTTATAGGGGCGTTTTTGGAGCAAAAAACCCATGTTGGCGCACTGGCATGCAATTTGCTCTCTTGTGAGGCAGGTTGCCATGGCGGACTATCCGCGCCGGCATCACCCACATTCTAAGGGCTAACTCCACTACCCCAGCCCGAAGCCACCCGGAGGACACTATGTCGAAGTCGGTTCAACTCATCAAAGATCATGACGTTAAATGGATTGATCTGCGCTTCACAGACACCAAAGGCACTCAGCACCACGTGACCATGCCGGCTCGCGACGCGCTGGATGATGCTTTCTTCGAAGAAGGCAAAATGTTCGACGGCTCCTCCATCGCTGGCTGGAAAGGCATCGAAGCCTCCGACATGATCCTGATGCCGGACGACAGCACTGCCGTCCTCGACCCGTTCACCGAAGACCCAACCCTGATCATCGTCTGCGACGTGATCGAGCCTTCGACCATGCAAGGCTACGACCGCGACCCACGTGCGATCGCCAAGCGTGCCGAGGAATACCTGAAGTCCACCGGTATCGGCGACACCGTATTCGTAGGCCCGGAGCCGGAATTCTTCATCTTTGATTCGGTCAAGTTCAAGTCCGACATCTCCGGCTCCATGTTCAAGATCTTCTCCGAACAAGGTTCGTGGATGTCCGACCAGGACGTGGAAGGCGGCAACAAAGGCCACCGTCCAGGCATCAAAGGTGGCTACTTCCCGGTTCCGCCGTTCGACCATGACCACGAAATCCGTACCTCCATGTGCAACGCCATGGAAGAAATGGGCCTGGTCATCGAAGTTCACCACCACGAAGTGGCGACTGCCGGCCAGAACGAAATCGGTGTGAAATTCAACACCCTGGTCGCCAAGGCTGACGAAGTCCAGACCCTGAAGTACTGCGTACACAACGTGGCTGATGCCTACGGCCGTACCGCTACCTTCATGCCTAAGCCGCTGTACGGCGATAACGGTTCGGGTATGCACGTTCACCTGTCCATCGCCAAAGAAGGCAAGAACACCTTCGCTGGCGAAGGTTATGCCGGCCTGTCCGACACCGCCCTGTACTTCATCGGCGGCATCATCAAGCACGGTAAGGCCCTGAACGGCTTCACCAACCCGTCGACCAACTCCTACAAGCGTCTGGTCCCAGGTTTCGAAGCACCGGTCATGCTGGCCTACTCGGCTCGCAACCGTTCCGCCTCGATCCGTATTCCTTACGTATCCAGCCCGCGCGCTCGCCGTATCGAAGCTCGCTTCCCGGATCCAGCAGCCAACCCATACCTGGCTTTCGCTGCCCTGGTCATGGCAGGCCTAGACGGTATCCAGAACAAGATCCACCCTGGCGACGCCGCCGACAAAAACTTGTACGACCTGCCGCCTGAAGAGGCCAAAGAGATCCCACAAGTGTGCGGCAGCCTGAAAGAAGCCCTGGAAGAGCTGGACAAGGGCCGTGCGTTCCTGACCAAAGGCGGCGTATTCAGCGACGACTTCATCGATGCCTACATCGAGCTGAAAAGCGAAGAAGAAATCAAAGTGCGCACCTTCGTACACCCACTGGAATACGAGCTGTACTACAGCTGCTGATCCGGTAGCGCTGCTTGACGCAGCGTGATGAAAAAGGCCTCCTTCGGGAGGTCTTTTTTTTGCCCGCACCCTAGGAGGTCACCTCTTGAAGCGTCTACTTGCATTCACTTTATTGTTCGCCAGCGCCAGTGCATTCGCTGCACCGCCGACACTGGAGCCATTGCTCAACAGCATCGCCGAACGCCTGGCCATTGCCGACCAGGTGGCCCTGAGCAAATGGGACAGTAAAAAACCGGTAGAAGACAAAAAGCGCGAGCAGGACGTGCTCGCCAGCGTCATTGCCCAGGCACCGAGTTACAAACTGGAGCCCGCCGCCGCCGAGCAATTTTTCTCGGCGCAGATCGAGGCAAACAAGCTGGTGCAATACACCCACCTGTCCGACTGGCAGTTCCAGGGCAAGGCACCCGACGACCCGCGCCCGGACCTGGTGAAGCTGATTCGCCCGCAACTGGATCAATTGCAAAAACGCCTGCTGCAACAGCTCGCGGACTTCACGCCACAACGCAGCGACCCGCAGTGCCCTCAATGGCTGGCTGAAGCGGTGCATGAACCGCTGAACGACCCGTTGCGGCAGCTGGCGATGATTCGCGCCACGGCCGAGCTATGTATCCACAAAGACTGAAGCTGTAACCCGAGCCGAACATGTGGGAGTTCCTCCCACATTGGATTTGTGTGAATTCGGCACTTCCTGAACAACCTTCACAAAACCGCACTATATTGGTGCGACATCCCGCACCCTTCCCACTGACTCACACCATTTTGGTTCGAAACTTCCCGAGCGGGCTGGCAGAACGCCACAGTTTCGCGCCTTAATCCCTTATTTCAGGGGATTCACGCTTCTTTTCGGAGCCTTGGTTTGGTTTTTGCATTTTCCTTGTATCAGCGTGTGCCTCAAGCCCGCGCCTTGCTCCAAAAGAGGTCCCGATGACCATCAGCGATGCACTGCACCGTTTGCTACTCGACAACCTGACCACCGCGACCATCCTGCTCAATGACGACCTGCGCCTTGAGTACATGAACCCGGCGGCAGAGATGCTCCTGGCCATCAGCGGTCAGCGCAGCCATGGGCAGTTCATCAGCGAATTGTTCACCGAGTCGGCCGAAGCCTTGAGTTCGTTGCGCCAGGCAGTGGAGCAGGCACACCCGTTCACCAAGCGTGAAGCGATGCTCACGGCACTCACCGGCCAGACGCTGACCGTCGACTACGCCGTGACCCCGATCCTGAGCAACGGCGCCACGCTGCTGCTGCTCGAAGTGCACCCCCGCGACCGCCTGTTGCGCATCACCAAGGAAGAAGCCCAGCTGTCCAAGCAGGAGACCAGCAAGATGCTGGTGCGCGGCCTGGCCCATGAGATCAAGAACCCGCTGGGCGGCATTCGCGGCGCGGCGCAGCTGCTGGCCCGTGAACTGCCGGACGAGCACCTCAAGGACTACACCAACGTCATCATCGAAGAGGCCGACCGCCTGCGTAACCTGGTGGACCGCATGCTCGGCTCCAACAAGCTGCCGTCGCTGGCGATGACCAACGTGCACGAAGTTCTGGAGCGCGTCTGTCAGTTGGTAGAAGCCGAAAGCCAGGGCTGCATCACCCTGGTGCGCGACTACGACCCAAGCATTCCCGACGTGTTGATCGACCGCGAGCAGATGATCCAGGCGGTGCTCAACATCGTGCGCAACGCCATGCAGGCCATCAGCAGCCAGAACGAGCTGCGCCTTGGCCGCATCAGCCTGCGCACCCGCGCCCTGCGCCAGTTCACCATCGGCCACGTGCGCCATCGCCTGGTGACCAAGGTCGAGATCATCGACAACGGCCCGGGCATTCCTGCGGAACTTCAGGAAACCATCTTCTTTCCCATGGTCAGCGGCCGCCCGGACGGTACCGGGCTGGGCCTGGCCATTACCCAGAACATCATCAGCCAGCACCAGGGTCTGATCGAATGTGAGAGCCATCCCGGCCACACCACATTCTCGATCTTTCTGCCTCTGGAACAAGGAGCCCCATCGACATGAGCCGTAGTGAAACTGTGTGGATCGTCGATGACGACCGTTCTATCCGCTGGGTCCTCGAGAAAGCCTTGCAACAGGAAGGCATGACCACCCAGAGCTTCGACAGCGCCGACGGGGTGATGAGCCGCCTGGCGCGCCAGCAGCCCGACGTGATCATCTCCGACATCCGCATGCCCGGCGCCAGTGGCCTGGACCTGCTGGCGCGGATTCGCGAGCAGCACCCGCGCCTGCCGGTGATCATCATGACGGCGCACTCGGACCTGGACAGCGCTGTCGCGTCCTATCAGGGCGGCGCCTTCGAGTACCTGCCCAAGCCGTTTGACGTGGACGAGGCCGTGGCGCTGGTCAAGCGCGCCAACCAGCACGCCCAGGAACAGCAGAACCAGGAAGCTCCGCCGACCCTGACCCGCACCCCGGAAATCATCGGTGAAGCGCCGGCGATGCAGGAAGTGTTTCGCGCCATCGGGCGCTTGAGCCATTCCAACATCACCGTGCTGATCAACGGCGAGTCGGGTACCGGTAAAGAGTTGGTGGCCCACGCCCTGCACCGCCACAGCCCGCGGGCGGCCTCGCCGTTTATCGCGCTGAACATGGCGGCGATCCCCAAGGATCTGATGGAGTCCGAGCTGTTCGGCCATGAGAAAGGCGCATTCACCGGCGCAGCCAACCTGCGTCGCGGCCGCTTCGAACAGGCGGACGGCGGCACGCTGTTCCTCGATGAAATCGGCGACATGCCGGCCGACACCCAGACCCGCCTGCTGCGCGTACTGGCGGACGGCGAGTTCTACCGCGTGGGCGGGCACACACCGGTCAAGGTCGATGTGCGCATCATCGCCGCGACTCACCAGAACCTGGAAACCCTGGTGCACGCCGGCAAGTTCCGTGAAGACTTGTTCCACCGTCTCAACGTGATCCGCATCCACATCCCACGGATGTCGGACCGCCGCGAAGATATCCCGACCCTCGCCCGCCACTTCCTCAGCCGCGCCGCCCAGGAGCTGGCCGTCGAGCCGAAGCTGCTGAAAAGCGAGACCGAGGAATACCTGAAGAACCTGCCGTGGCCCGGCAACGTGCGCCAGCTGGAGAACACCTGCCGCTGGATCACCGTGATGGCGTCCGGCCGCGAAGTGCATATCGGCGACCTGCCGCCGGAACTGCTGAGCCTGCCGCAGGATTCGGCCCCGGTGACCAACTGGGAACAGGCGCTGCGCCAATGGGCCGACCAGGCCCTGGCACGCGGCCAGTCGAACCTGCTGGACAGCGCCGTGCCGGCCTTCGAGCGGATCATGATCGAAACCGCCCTCAAGCACACCGCCGGCCGCCGTCGCGATGCCGCCGTGTTGCTGGGTTGGGGTCGCAATACCCTGACGCGCAAGATCAAGGAGTTGGGCATGAAGGTCGATGGTGGGGATGACGATGAGGGCGACGACGCCTGATCTCCAATCTACCGAGGCCAAATGTGAGAGGGGGCTTGCTCCCGATGGCGGTGGATCAGTCAGATAGATATCGACTGACACTCCGCCATCGGGAGCAAGCCCCCTCTCACATTTGGCCCCCCACACGGACTCAGAACCGTGCACCGCTTCAATGCACCCTGTTCTAGCATCGCGCACACGTTCCAAGCCCGAAACATGCGTTTTGTTAAGAAAATACTGAACCCCGAAAACACCAAAGCCCCGTATTCCGGGGCTTTGCGCTTTCTGGAGAAATTTTTTGGCACAACTCAGCCACTCTGGCACGCGCCCTGCAATAACCCCAGTACAACCCAGTTTCGGGGACCTTGGTACAGGCAGGCCGAGAATCCCCTCTTTACACCCGGGGTGCTTGATGCGAACCGCGTCGCGCTCCACACCGCTTTCGGGAACCTCGGTACAGGCAGGCCGGGGATTCCCTCTTTAACACCGAAGCCTCTGGCTTCACCCCGTTTTGGGAGCCCTGGTACAGGCAGGCCGGGAACTCCCTCTTTTATTGCTCTTGGAGATGGATCTCCAGCCGCCAGCGGTCATCCACCTCCTCGCCCTTCCACTCCCCGCGCAACGGCCGAGCCGCCACCAGGTTCAGCAGCAAGCCCGCATCGGTCTTGCGCACGCGCCAGTTCACATCCTTGTCGTTGACCTTGAGCTGCCCACTGGCGGCTTTGCCTTGTGCATCGAACAACAGCGCCACGGTGCCGTCAATGTGCTCGCCGTGCAGCTTGGGTTCGCGGTTGAACCACACCACCACACCGTCCGCCGCCGTCTCTATCTGCTGCAACTCGACCGGGTCAGGGGTGGTCAGGCGACCGATCATCAGGCCCACCATCAGGCCGACAATCGCCAATGAGCCCATGACCCTCGGCATTAGCTTCGGCCTTGGGTCTTCTTCAGGGGTAGAATGCAGCGCATCTTTGCCTTCGGAGCCGTGCATGTTTCACGTCATCCTTTTTCAACCAGAAATTCCGCCGAATACCGGCAACGTTATCAGGCTGTGCGCCAACAGTGGCTGCCACCTGCATTTGATCGAGCCCCTGGGCTTCGACATGGACGACAAACGCCTGCGCCGTGCCGGCCTGGACTACCACGAGTACGCCACCCTCCAGCGCCATGCCGACCTGGCCAGCTGCCTGGAAAGCCTGGGCCACCCACGGCTGTTCGCGTTCACCACCAAGGGTTCGCGACCGTTCCATGATGCCAGCTTCGCCGAAGGCGACGCTTTCCTGTTCGGCCCGGAAAGCCGCGGCCTGCCGGCCGACGTACTCGACGCCCTGCCGGACGGGCATCGCCTGCGCCTGCCGATGCGCGAAGGCTGCCGCAGCCTGAACCTGTCGAACACCGTCGCCGTGGCCGTCTACGAAGGCTGGCGCCAACTCGGCTTCAAGTAACACACATAACAAATGTGGGAGGGGGCTTGCCCCCGATGGCGGAGTGTCAGTCGACATCTACGTGACTGATCCACCGCCATCGGGAGCAAGCTCCCTCCCACATTGGGTTCTGCGTCGGGTTCGAGATTACTGAACCGTCGGCGCGCCTTCCTGTTGCATGCGCTGCAGCTCTTGGGCGTACAGAGCATCGAAGTTCACTGGAGCCAGCATCAACGCCGGGAACGAACCACGGGTGACCAGGCTGTCCAGGGTCTCGCGGGCATACGGGAACAGGATGTTCGGGCAGAACGCACCCAGGGTGTGGCTCATGGACGCTTCGTCCAGGCCCTGGATCAGGAAGATACCGGCCTGTTGCACTTCAGCGATGAAGGCCACTTCTTCGCCATTCTTGACGGTGACCGACAAGGTCAGCACGACTTCGTGGAAATCGCCTTCCAGTGCCTTTTGACGGGTGTTCAGGTCCAGGGCAACGCTTGGGGTCCATTCCTGGCGGAAGATAGCCGGGCTTTTAGGCGCTTCGAACGACAAGTCACGCACATAGATACGCTGCAGCGAAAATTGTGGGCCTTGGGCTTCTGCTGCTTCGGTGTTCTGTTGGTCAGTCATCGCAGATCCTTCTTGATCTTGGGGTCTTTTAGGGGTTAGGAGTCAGACGAGCAGCAGCGCATCGAGTTTACCGGCGCGCTCCAGGGCAAACAGGTCGTCGCAACCACCGATGTGTTTGGCGCCGATCCAGATCTGCGGCACTGACGTGCGCCCCGCCTTCTGGGCCATTTCGGCACGCACCTGGGGTTTGCCATCGACCTTGATCTCTTCGAAGGCAACGCCCTTTTTCTCCAGCAGGGCCTTGGCCCGCATGCAGTAAGGGCACCAATCGCTGGAATATACGACGACCTGGCTCATATCACTTCACCAGCGGCAGGTTATCGGCGCGCCAGCTGCTGATGCCACCGGACAGCTTGGCGGCGGTGAAACCGCTCTTGAGCATTTCGCGGGCGTGGGTACCGGCGTGCTGGCCCTGGGCGTCGACCAGGATGATGGTCTTGGCCTTGTGCTTTTCCAGCTCGGCCAGGCGCGCGATCAGCTTGTCCTGAGGAATGTTCAGGGCACCGACGATGTGGCCGGCGGCGAAATCCTTGACTGGGCGGATATCCACCACAATGGCCTCATCCTTGTTGACCAGCGCGGTCAGCTCCGACGTGCTCAGGCTGCGGCCACCACGGCTCAATTCGTGAGCGATCAGCAGCGCCAGCAGGATGACGAAGGCACCCACGAGCAGATAGTGGGCAGTGGCAAATGCAATCAGGTGATCAACCATCAAGGAGGTTCCAGGGCGTTAAAATGGCGGTAAGTATACACAGCCGTCAGGGGGGGCCAACCCCCGTAAGGCGGTGACGTGGTCGGAACTTCGCTTTAAACTGCCACTCCCTTTTCAATTGCCTTCCTTTATTACCGCCGCGAGAGGATCTATGACTACTACGCCTAAACCTTTGGTCCTGATAATTCTCGATGGCTTCGGACACAGTGAAAGCCACCACGACAACGCGGTGTACGCGGCCAAGAAGCCCGTACTCGACCGCCTGACCGCGACGGTGCCCAACGGCCTGATCTCCGGCTCGGGCATGGACGTGGGCCTGCCGGACGGCCAGATGGGCAACTCGGAAGTCGGCCACATGAACCTCGGCGCCGGACGAGTGGTCTATCAGGACTTCACTCGCGTGACCAAATCGATCCGCGATGGCGAGTTCTTCGAGAACCCGACCCTCTGCGCAGCGGTAGATAAAGCCGTGGCCGCCGGCAAAGCCGTGCACTTCATGGGCCTGCTGTCCGACGGCGGCGTACACAGTCACCAGGACCATCTGGTGGCGATGGCCGAACTGGCCTTCAAGCGCGGCGCCGACAAGATCTACCTGCACGCCTTCCTCGATGGTCGCGACACCCCGCCAAAAAGCGCGCAATCCTCAATCGAGCTGCTGGACGCCACCTTCGCCGCCCTGGGCAAGGGACGCATCGCCAGCCTGGTGGGGCGCTACTTCGCCATGGACCGCGACAACCGTTGGGACCGCGTGTCCCAGGCCTACAACCTGATCGTCGACGGCCAGGCCGAATTCCACGCCGCCACCGCCCAGGAAGGCCTGGAAGCCGCCTACGCCCGCGGCGAGAGCGATGAATTCGTCAAGGCCACCACCCTCGGCGAGCCGGTCAAGGTCGAAGACGGCGACGCCGTGGTGTTCATGAACTTCCGCGCCGACCGTGCCCGCGAGCTGAGCCGTGTGTTTGTCGAAGACGGTTTCAAGGAATTCGAGCGGGCGCGCCAGCCAAAAGTCCAATACGTCGGCCTGACCCAATACGCCGCCAGCATCCCGGCCCCCGCAGCGTTTGCTGCCGGCAGCCTGGACAACGTGCTGGGCGACTACCTGGCGAAGAACGGCAAGACCCAGCTGCGTATTGCCGAAACCGAGAAATACGCCCACGTCACCTTCTTCTTCTCCGGCGGCCGTGAAGAACCGTTCCCAGGCGAAGAACGCATCCTGATCCCTTCGCCGAAAGTCGCCACCTACGACCTGCAGCCGGAAATGAGCGCGCCGGAAGTCACCGACAAGATCGTCGACGCCATCGACCACCAGCGTTACGACGTGATCGTGGTCAACTACGCCAACGGTGACATGGTCGGCCACAGCGGCAACCTGGAAGCTGCGACCAAGGCCGTGGAATGCCTGGACCTGTGCGTCGGCCGCATTGTCGAGGCCCTGGAAAAAGTCGGCGGCGAAGCGCTGATCACCGCCGACCACGGCAACTGCGAGCAGATGTCCGACGAAACCACCGGCCAGGCTCACACGGCTCACACGACCGAGCCGGTGCCGTTCATCTACGTCGGCAAGCGCAACTTCAAAGTACGCGATGGCGGCGTACTGGCGGATGTGGCGCCGACCATGCTGATGCTGATGGGGTTGGAGAAGCCCAAAGAGATGACTGGCACCTCAATCCTGGTCTGATCTAAACAACAGTGTGGGAGGGGGCTTGCCCCCGATAGCAATGGGTCAGCCAACACCTATTCAGCTGACACACCGCAATCGAGGGCAAGCCCCTCCCACATTGGATCTCCGGTGTTTGGTAGATATCTTTTTGCCATACCACCGCCGCTCGGCACCTATCTTGCCTTCCAGGCCGAATTGGGCGTTTTTTTTGCAGCGCTTGGCGGGCATACTAGGCCGTCCCTTTCCCTGGTGTCGCCCGCCTCTATGCTTCGCGCCTTGATTACCCTCGCTCTTGTCTGCCTGCTCCAATCGGCGTTTGCCGACGAGCGCGCACAAACTCAACAACAGTTGGACGCTACGCGTCAGGACATTACCGAGCTGAAAAAACTGCTCGGCAAGCTCCAGGAAGAAAAATCCGGGGTGCAGAAAGACCTGCGCGGCACGGAAACCGAAATGGGCAAGCTGGAGAAGCAGGTCCAGGAGCTGCAAAAAGAACTAAAGAAGAGCGAGTCGGAACTGGAGCGACTCGACGCTGAGAAAAAAAAACTCCAGAGCGCACGCGTTGAACAGCAACGCTTGATCGCGATCCAGGCCCGCGCCGCCTACCAGAGCGGCCGCCAGGAATACCTCAAGCTGCTGCTCAACCAGCAGAACCCGGAGAAATTCGCGCGCACCCTGACCTACTACGACTACCTGAGCAAGGCCCGCCTGGAGCAATTGAAAAGCTTCAACGAGACCCTGCGCCAGTTGGCCAACGTCGAACAGGAAATCGCCAACCAGCAGTCGCAGCTGGAGGACCAGAAAGCCAGCCTCAACGCCCAGCGCGACGAGCTGGACAAGGTCCGCAAGGAGCGCCAGCTGGCCCTGGCCAAGCTCAATGACGACGTGAAGGCGCGCGACGCCAAGCTGCAGGCCCGCGAGCAGGACCAGGCCGACCTGGCCAAAGTGCTCAAGACCATCGAAGAAACCCTGGCACGCCAGGCACGCGAGGCCGAAGAAGCGCGACAGAAAGCGCTGATCGCCCAGCAGGAAGCGGAAAAAAAGCGCCAGCGTGAGGCCGAACTGGCAGCCACCAGCGATGCCCCCGCACCGCGTAAACCGGCACATGCCGCCCCTGGCCCGCTGGTTTCCAGTGCCGGCGAGTCGTTCGGCGGGCCTTTTGCTTCAGCCCGCGGCAAACTTCCATGGCCGGTTGATGGTCGACTACTGGCACGCTTTGGGGAAACCCGAGGCGACGATACCCGCGCCAAGTGGGATGGGGTGATGATCAGCGCCTCTGCCGGCAGCCAGGTCCACGCCGTACATGGCGGGCGCGTGGTGTTTGCCGATTGGCTGCGGGGCGCCGGCTTGCTGGTGATTCTCGACCACGGTAATGGCTATTTAAGCCTTTATGGCCACAATCAGACGTTACTCAAGTCGGCAGGTGATGTTGTAAAAGCCGGTGAATCCATCTCCACTGTCGGTAACAGTGGTGGCCAGGACACCCCGGCGCTGTACTTCGCTATTCGTCAGCAGGGTCGCCCGAGCGATCCCGCACAATGGTGCCGGTCCCAAGGATAGGGTCGCATCTACATTAGGAGTTCGTTCGACATGCTGCATTTGTCCCGCCTCACTTCGCTGGCCCTGACGATCGCCCTGGTCATCGGCGCGCCTCTGGCTTTTGCCGACCAGGCCGCCCCGGCTGCACCCGCCGCCACGGCCGCGACCACCAAGGCGCCATTGCCGCTGGACGAGCTGCGCACCTTTGCCGAGGTCATGGACCGGATCAAGGCCGCCTATGTCGAACCTGTAGACGACAAGACCCTGCTGGAGAATGCCATCAAGGGCATGCTCAGCAACCTTGATCCGCACTCCGCCTACCTGGGTCCGGAAGATTTTGCCGAGCTGCAGGAAAGCACCAGCGGTGAATTCGGCGGCCTGGGCATTGAAGTCGGCGCCGAAGACGGCAATATCAAGGTGGTCTCGCCCATCGATGACACCCCGGCGTCCAAGGCCGGCATCCAGGCCGGTGACTTTATCGTCAAGATCAACGGCCAGCCGACCCGCGGCCAGACCATGACCGAAGCCGTCGACAAGATGCGCGGCAAGATCGGCCAGAAAATCACCCTGACCCTGGTGCGCGACGGCGGCAACCCGTTTGACGTGACGCTCACCCGCGCGACCATCGTGGTCAAGAGCGTGAAGAGCCAGCTGCTGGAGTCGGGCTACGGTTACATCCGCATCACCCAGTTCCAGGTCAAGACCGGCGACGAAGTGGCCAAGGCCCTGGCCAAGCTGCGCAAGGACAACGGCAAGAAACTCAGCGGCATCGTGCTCGACCTGCGCAACAACCCGGGCGGCGTGCTGCAGTCGGCGGTGGAAGTGGTCGACCACTTCATCACCAAGGGCCTGATCGTCTACACCAAGGGCCGTATCGCCAACTCCGAGCTGCGCTTCTCGGCCACCGGCAACGACCTCAGCGAGAACGTGCCATTGGCCGTGCTGATCAACGGCGGCAGCGCCTCGGCCTCGGAAATCGTCGCCGGCGCCCTGCAAGACCAGAAGCGCGGCGTGCTGATGGGCACCACCAGCTTCGGCAAAGGCTCGGTACAAACCGTGCTGCCGCTGAACAACGATCGCGCCCTGAAGATCACCACCGCGCTGTACTACACGCCGAACGGCCGCTCGATCCAGGCCCAGGGCATCGTGCCGGACATCGAAGTGCGCAAGGCCAAGATCACCAACGAAATCGACAGCGAGTACTACAAGGAAGCCGACCTGCAAGGTCACCTGGGCAATGGCAACGGCGGTGCCGACCAGCCAACCGGCAGCAGCAAGAAAGCCAAGCCGATGCCGCAGGACGATGACTACCAGTTGGCCCAGGCGCTGAGCCTGCTCAAGGGCCTGAGCATTACGCGCAGCCGTTGATATGCGTGTTGCCCTGATCATCGCTGTGCTGTGCAGCCTGGCAGGGGTCGCCCAAGCGACCCCTGTCGGCGAATCCCACAAAGCCTACCTGACCCTTATCATCGACGACCTGGGGCAAAACCTGCCCCGGGATCGTCGCGTGCTGGCCCTGCCTGGGCCAGTGACCACGGCGATCATGCCCGACACGCCCCACGCCGCCGAATTCGCCCGCGAAGCGCACAAGGCCGGCAAGATCGTGATCCTGCACATGCCCATGGACCCCGCCACCGGCCCGTTCGCCTGGCACCCTGAACTCTCCCTCGAAGAACTTGGCCAACGCCTGGACGCCGCCTTCAAGGCCGTGCCCTACACCGCCGGCATCAATAACCATATGGGCAGTCGCATGACCGCCCAGCCGGCCGCCATGGCCTGGCTGATGGCGGAACTGCAGCGGCGCAACAAATTCTTCGTCGACAGCCGCACCAGCGCACAGACCGTGGCCGCCGCCGAGGCGCAGAAGATCGGCCTGGCCCATGTCTCGCGGGATGTATTCCTCGATGATGAGCGCACCGAAGCGGCGATTGCCACGCAGCTGCAAACCGCGATCAAGCTGGCGCATAAACAGGGTTCGGCGGTGATGATCGGCCACCCCTATCCGCAGACGCTGGCGGTGCTCGAGCGCGAATTGCCCAAGCTCCAGGCCCAGGGTATCGAGTGGATTGATATCAAGCTGATGATCAGTGTGCGCAGCAATCAAGCCATGGCGGGGCACGGCAAGAACGGCGTCTACCGCTACAAATAGTCCGCCATGATCTGTTCCACCCGCCCTTCAGAGCGCAACTGATCCAACGCTGCCTGCAGCCTGGCCACCGTCTCATCCGGCACATCCTTGTTCAGCGCCAGGTACAACTGGGCACTGTTGAACCGCAGCACAGTCTTGAGCCCGGTCACACCGACCTGGCGCGCCAGGTAACGTCCGGCCGGGTCGCCGGTGGCCCACAGGTCGATCTGGCCATCCACGAGCTTTTGCGCGTTGTCCTGGTCACGCAACACCACCACCGGGTTAAGGCCCTGCTTCTCCAGGGTCTCGGCGATGGCATCGCCTTTATAGGCGCCGATCCTGTAGCGGCGCGCGTGCTCCAGGTCGTCGAGCTGGATCTTGCTGTCGGCCTTGGCCAGCAGCACCCAGTCGTCCGGACCGATGGGGCCGACCCACTTGAACAGCGCTTCACGATCCGGCAGGCGCGCCATCACAAACACGCCATAGCCGGGTTTCTCCAGGGCGAGCTTGTAGATTCGCTCCCAGGGAAAACGCAGGGTGAGATTGTAGGAAATGCCGGCACGCTTGAAGGTTTCGCGCACGATGTCCACGGCGATGCCTTCGATGTTCTCGTCCCGGGCGAAGTTCTTGCCGTTCTTGGCCATGTTGTAGGGCGGGAAATTTTCCGTCAGCAACACCAGGGAGGCGTCGGACGGCTCTTCGGCGTGGGCCGCACTCACCATGAAGATGGAGGCGCTGGCGAGGGCAAGCAGCAGGGTCTTGAACATGAAGGCTACCGGAATCCATGGCAAGCGCAGAGAGTGCCGCGCGCCTGCCATGGTGTCCAGCAACGTTTAGCGAACCACGATACCGCGCGCCGCCATGTAGGCCTTGGCCTCGGGAACGGTGTATTCGCCAAAGTGAAAAATACTCGCCGCCAGCACCGCGCTGGCATGGCCTTCGATCACGCCGTCAGCCAGGTGTTGCAGGTTACCGACACCGCCGGAGGCGATCACCGGAATACCCAGCGCATCGCTGATGGCGCGGGTCACGCCCAGGTCGAAGCCGTTCTTCATGCCGTCCTGGTCCATGCTGGTCAGCAGGATTTCCCCGGCGCCCAGGCCTTCCATCTTCATCGCCCACTCCACCGCGCCCAGGCCGGTCGGCTTGCGACCGCCATGGGTGAAGATCTCCCAGCGCGGGGTTTCGCCCGGGCCGGAGACTTTCTTGGCGTCGATGGCGACCACGATGCATTGCGAGCCGAAGTGCTGCGCGGCTTCGCCGACGAACTCCGGGTTGAACACCGCAGCCGTGTTGATCGAGACCTTGTCCGCACCGGCATTGAGCAGGTTGCGGATGTCCTGCACGGTGCGCACGCCACCGCCCACGGTCAGCGGGATAAACACCTGGCTGGCCATGCGCTCGACGGTATGCAGCGTGGTGTCGCGGCCGTCGACGCTGGCGGTGATGTCGAGAAAGGTGATCTCGTCGGCACCCTGCTCATCGTAGCGACGGGCGATTTCCACCGGGTCGCCGGCGTCACGGATGTTCTCGAACTTGACGCCCTTGACCACGCGACCGTTGTCGACGTCCAGGCAAGGGATGATGCGTTTGGCCAGCGCCATGGTCAGTCCTCAGCCGTTGTAGGCATCGCAGTAAGCCTGGGCTTCGGCGACGTCCAGGGTACCTTCGTAGATCGCGCGGCCGGTGATGGCGCCGATGATCCCTGGCGCCTTGGCGTCCAGCAGCGACTTGATGTCACCCAGGTTGTGAATGCCGCCGGAAGCGATCACCGGAATCTTCGTCGCCGCCGCCAGCGCCGCGGTGAACGGCACGTTGCAGCCCTGCATCATGCCGTCTTTGGCGATGTCGGTATAAACGATGGCGGACACGCCGTCGGCTTCGAACTGCCTGGCCAGGTCGATGACTTGCACGGTGCTGATTTCAGCCCAGCCGTCGGTGGCGACGAAACCATCCTTGGCGTCCAGGCCCACGATCACCTTGCCCGGGAACGCGCGGCAGGCTTCGGCGACGAAGGCCGGGTCTTTCACGGCCTTGGTGCCGATGATCACGTAGCTCACGCCAGCCTTGACGTAATGCTCGATGGTTTCCAGGGAGCGGATACCGCCGCCGATCTGGATCGGCAGGTTCGGGTAGCGCCTGGCGATCGCGGTGACCACCTCGCCGTTGACCGGCTGGCCTTCGAAGGCGCCGTTCAAGTCCACCAGATGCAGACGCCGGCAGCCCCCTTCCACCCATTTGGCAGCCATGCTCACCGGATCATCGGAGAACACGGTGGAATCTTCCATACGGCCTTGGCGCAGACGGACGCAGGCGCCGTCCTTGAGATCGATAGCGGGGATAATCAGCATCTGGCAAACCTTATTCGATATTCAGCAATGCTTGGGAAATCAGGGTTTCTCAAGCGACCACAGGTCGCTTTCGATGCTTTCGAACCTTTCTTTAAGGAGCGTCTGCGTATCGAAAATCGCCCTGTTGTAATAGTGCGGAGCCACTTCGGTGGTGAACAGCTCAAGAATCTCGGCGACCTCGAACGAGCCCAGCTTGAGCTCGAAGCGGTCTTCCATGAAGCGCTTGATCTTGAGGGTAGCCTCACTTTCCTGCTCCGGCGTGAGGGTCAAGATCGGCAGCTTCGGCTTCCTGGCCATTTACCAGCGCCCATCCCAGGCGGCGAAGTTCTGCAGCAATTGCAGGCCATGGGTATGGCTCTTCTCCGGGTGGAACTGCACGGCAAAACGCGAACCTTCGGCCAACGCTGCGGCGAATTCGACGCCGTAGTGCCCACCACCCACCACCTGGCGCGGTTTACCGGCGGCGATGTAGTAGCTGTGCACGAAGTAGAAGCGCGCCATGTCCGGGATGTCGTGCCACAGCGGGTGATCCACCGCCTGGCTGACTTCGTTCCAGCCCATGTGCGGGACTTTCAGGTGGGCGCCGTCTTCGTGCAGGTCCTTGCCGAAGAACTTCACCTGGCCGGGGAACAGGCCGATGCAGTCGACGCCGTCGTTCTCTTCACTGCGATCGAGCAAGGCTTGCATGCCCACGCAGATGCCGAGGAACGGACGATCCTGGCTGACTTCGCGCACCAGGCTGTCAAAGCCCAGGCGACGGATCTCCGCCATGCAATCGCGGATCGCCCCCACACCGGGGAACACCACGCGGTCGGCTTCGCGAATCACGCTGGCATCGCTGGTGATCAGCACCTTGCCGGCCCCTACGTGTTCGAGGGCCTTGGCCACCGAATGCAGGTTGCCCATGCCGTAATCGATAACCGCGACCGTCTGCATTACAAGACGCCCTTGGTCGAGGGCATCTGCCCGGCCATGCGCTCATCCAGCTCCACGGCCATGCGCAGCGCGCGGCCGAAAGCCTTGAACACGGTTTCGATCTGGTGGTGGGTGTTGGTGCCGCGCAGGTTGTCGATGTGCAGGCTGACAAGTGCGTGGTTGACGAAGCCCTGGAAGAATTCCTGGAACAGGTCGACGTCGAAGCCGCCCACGGTGGCGCGGGTGTATGGCACGTGCATCTGCAGGCCTGGGCGGCCGGAGAAGTCGATGACCACACGCGACAGCGCTTCGTCCAGCGGGACATAGGCGTGACCGTAGCGACGGATGCCTTTTTTGTCGCCGATGGCCTTGGCAAACGCCTGGCCGAGGGTGATGCCTACGTCTTCCACCGTGTGGTGGTCGTCGATATGCAGGTCGCCCTTGCTGACGATATCCAGGTCGATCAGCCCGTGACGGGCGATCTGGTCCAGCATGTGCTCAAGAAAAGGTACACCGATATCAAATCGGGCCTTTCCGGTGCCATCCAGGTTGATCGAGGCTTTGATCTGGGTTTCCAGAGTGTCGCGCTCGACGGACGCCTTACGTTCGGCCATCACCAGCTCCGCAAAATCATTGGGCGAAAAAGGCAGCCATTATAGGGGCGCGGGCGCTAAACAGAAACATCGAAGGGGATAAGACTGACGAGTTGAGGCGGGGAATGTCGGGATAGACATGTATACACAAGCGGGCGCTCCAGGATGGTGCGCCCGCTTGTATTCAACTTAGTGGAACAGTACCGCCGTCTTCTGCAGGGTCACCCACACACCCCACGCCAACGGAATACCCACCACCAGCCAGGCCGCGATCGCCAACGGCACGGTGCCGGGCGCCGCTTTCCACTCCAGGGAAGTGCTGGCATCGGCACCCTTGTCATGGCCCAGCGCCTGCTCGGCGGCCAGTTCCGCGTCGGTCATGAAGTACTTGTCGGCCACCGGGCGGACCAGCATGTTGCAGATAAAGCCCAGCACCAGCAGGCCGGCGAGGATGTACAAGGTGATGTCATAGGCTGCAGCGCGTTCAACGCCGATGCTCAGTTGATACTCACGCAGGTAGTTCACCAGCACCGGGCCCAGCACGCCCGCCGCTGCCCAGGCGGTCAGCAGGCGACCGTGGATCGCGCCGACCATCTGGGTACCGAACAGGTCGGCCAGGTAGGCCGGGACCGTCGCAAAGCCACCGCCGTACATCGACAGGATGATGCAGAACGCCGCCACGAACAGCGCCACGTTGCCCAGGTGCCCCAGGTTCGGGATCAGCGCATACAGGGCAAAGCCCAGGGCGAAGAACACAAAGTAGGTGTTTTTACGCCCCAGGTAGTCGGAGAACGACGCCCAGAAGAACCGACCACCGATGTTGAACAGGCTCAGCAGGCCGGTGAAGCCCGCAGCGATGGCGGCAATCGACGCCAATTGCCCGGCGTCCAGTTGGCCAAACGGCACATCGACACCCAGCAGCTTGCCACCGAACACTTCCTGCAGCAGCGGCGAAGCCATGCCGAGGATGCCGATACCGGCCGACACGTTCAGGCACAGCACCAGCCATACCAGACGGAATTGCGGGGTTTTCCACGCCACATTCACGTGCACGTGACGGTGGGTGATCATCGCGTTACTGGCTTTTTTCGCCGGTGCGGTCCAGCCCTCAGGCTTCCAGCCAGTGGGTGGAACGCGGTAGGACAGCGCGCCGCCGATCATGAACACGAAGTAGATCGCAGCCATGACCAGGAAACTCTGCCATACGCCTACGCTGGTCGGCGAAGCAAAGTGCCCCATCAGCGCAGCAGCCAGCGGGGCGCCCACCATTGCGCCGCCGCCGAAGCCCATGATCGCCATGCCGGTGGCCATGCCGCGCTTGTCCGGGAACCACTTGATCAGGGTCGATACGGGCGAGATATAGCCCAGGCCCAGGCCGATACCGCCAATGACCCCGGAGCCGATCCACATCAGCCAGATCTGGTGGGTATAGATACCCAGCGCCGAGATCAGCAGGCCGCCGCACCAGCACAACGCCGATACAACACCGGCCTTGCGCGGCCCGGCATGTTCCAGCCAGCCACCCCAGATCGCTGCCGAGCAGCCCAGGAAGATGAAGAACAGGGTGTAGATCCAGCCCAGCATGGAGATGGGCCAGTCGCATTGGGATGAGAAGACCTGGGCGATAAAGCTCATGTCCGGTGCACAGGCGACAGGCTTGGTGATACCCAGCGCCTTGGACAACGGCAACCAGAACACCGAGAAGCCGTAGGCCATGCCGATGCACAGGTGGATGGCCAGGGCGGCCGGTGGAACCAGCCAGCGGTTGAAGCCGGGCTTGGCGATAATGCGCTCCTTGGACAGGAACGCAGGCTGTGGGGCGGTAGTGCCCGCCACAGTGCTGCTGCTCATTGATGTATCCCCCAGTTATTAGTATGCGTTCGTCAGGCGCTCTCTCCCTCGGCCTTGCACGCAAAGCGTGGCCGTTTTTGTAGAGTGAAGCTCCATTTTGGCGCGACGATAAGTCGCAGAAGGCGAACGAACGGCTGAAGATTAGCATTAGCGAGTGACAGAAAAACCAAAATGACATCATCTTTTTGCGATTTTTCGGTTTTATTGGCGTCAAAAACCCGTTTTCACCCCTATGGATACAATGTAACGATCGGTGACCTGACGCAGGCCGTCGGGCGTTATACTCTGCGGCTAAATTTTGAAATCGACATACAAGGACTCGCCCATGAAAGCGTTCGGCAAAATCCTGGGTCTGGTACTTCTCGGGCTGTTGCTGATCATTGTGGCTCTGGGCTTTGCCCTGACCCATCTCTTCGATCCCAACGACTATAAAGACGAGATTCGCCAGATTGCCCGCGACAAGGCCCACATCGAGCTGACGCTCAATGGCGATATCGGCTGGAGCCTGTTCCCCTGGCTCGGCCTTGAACTGCACGAAGCCAGCGTGGCGACCCTGACCACGCCGACCCAACCCTTCGCCGACCTGCAAATGCTTGGCCTGTCGGTGCGCGTCCTGCCGCTGCTGCGTCGCGAGGTGCAGATGAGCGATGTGCGGGTCGAAGGCCTGAACCTGCGCCTCAACCGCGACAAGCAGGGCCATGGCAACTGGGAAGACATCGGCAAGAACGCGCCGGTGGCAACTGCCGGAACCCCCGCGCCAGCGCAAGCGCCTGCCGAGCCCGAAGCAGAAAAACCGTCCAAGCCGATCCGCCTGGATATCGACAGCCTGACGGTCAACAACGCCCGCGTCGAATACAACGATGAACAGACCGGCAAGCAATTCAGCGCCGAAAGTATCCAGCTGAGCACCGGCGCCGTGCACGAAGGTGCGAGTATCCCGGTGAAACTCACCGCCTTCTTCGGCAGCAACCAGCCGGTGATGCGCGTCAAGACCGAGCTCAACGGCAACCTGCGTATCGAGCGCGCGCTCAAGCGCTACCAGTTCGAAGACATGAAAGTCACCGGCGAAGCCACTGGCGAGCCGCTGCAAGGCAAGACCGTGACCTTCTCCACCCAGGGCCAGCTACTGGTGGACCAGGCGGCCAATATCGCCGAATGGACCAACCTGAAGCTCGCGGCCAACCAGTTGCGCGCCCTGGGCGAGCTGAAGGTCAACGACCTGGACAAGACCCCGCAGCTCAGCGGCGCGCTGTCCATCGCCCAGTTTGACCTGGCCAAGTTCCTCGACAGCGTCGGCAACCCGCTGCCGCCCATGGCCGAGGGCAGCCTGAGCAAGGTCGAGCTGGTCAGCCGCCTCAAGGGCACGCCGACCAGCCTGGCGCTGGAAGACCTGAACCTGAAACTCGATGGCAGCACCTTTACCGGTCGCGTCGCCGTGGACGACTTTGCCAAGCAGGCGCTGCGCGTGCAGCTCAAGGGCGATACCTTCAACGCCGACAACTACCTGCCGGCCAAGTCCGAATCCGCCAAGGGCGCGACCGCCGCCCGCCAGGCCGAAGTGCAGAACAGCGAAGCCGGCGCCATGGCGGCCGGGGGCACCACGCCACTGCCGGAAGCACCGACCAAAGGCGCCTGGAGCACGGACAAACTGCTGCCATTGGCCCACCTGCGCAAGCTGGATGTGAATGCCGACCTCGCCTTCGGCCAACTGACCCTGAGTAAATTGCCGATCCAGAATGCCGTGCTGAAAGCGTCCGGCGTCGACGGCCAACTCAAGCTCGAGACCCTGAGCGGCGGGCTCTACAACGGCACCTTCCAGGCCAATGGCAGCCTGGACGTGCGCCAGGACATTCCGCTGCTGGCCCTGCAAAGCCGGATCAGGCAGGTGCCGGTCGAACGCATCCTGCAGGCCCAGGGGCAAACGCCGCCGGTGAAAGGCCAGGTCACCCTCGACAGCAACCTCAGCGGCCGCGGCAACAGCCAGAAAGCCCTGATCGACAGCCTCAACGGTACCGCCAGCTTTGTGATCAACAACGGCGTGCTGCTCAACGCCAACCTCGAGCAGCAACTGTGCACCGGTATCGCCCTGCTCAACCGCAAGACCTTGAGCGGCGAACAACGCGGCAAGGACACACCGTTCCAGGAGTTGAAGGGCAACCTGACCTTCCGTAACGGCGTCGCCAACAACCCCGACCTGAAAGTGCGCATCCCCGGGCTGGCGGTCAATGGCAACGGTGACGTCGACCTGCGCGTACTGGGCATGGATTACCGCGTCGGCATCATCGTCGAAGGCGACCAGCGCGAAGTACCGGACCCGGCCTGCGAAGTCGGCGCCAACTTCCAGGGCATCGAAGTGCCGCTGCGCTGCCGTGGCCCGCTGGAGCTCGGCGCCAAGGCCTGCCGCCTGGACAAGGACGGCCTGAGCCAGGTCGCGATCAAGGCGGCCGGCAACAAGCTCAGCGAGAAGCTGGAAGAGAAGCTCGACAAGGTCAATCCGCAGCTCAAAGATGCTTTGAAAGGCCTGTTCAAACGATGAAAAACGAGCAGTTTTCAACGGCGGTGCTGGACTGGTACGACCGCCACGGCCGCCATGACCTGCCCTGGCAGCAGGGCATCACGCCTTACCGGGTGTGGGTTTCGGAGATCATGCTGCAGCAGACCCAGGTCAGCACGGTGCTCAATTACTTCGACCGCTTCATGGCCTCCCTGCCAACGGTCGAAGCCCTGGCCGCCGCGCCGGAAGACGAAGTGCTGCACCTGTGGACCGGCCTGGGTTATTACACTCGGGCGCGCAACCTGCAAAAGACCGCGAAAATCATCGTGGCCGAGTACGGCGGCGAGTTTCCCAGGGATGTGGAAAAACTCACCGAGTTGCCCGGTATCGGCCTGTCCACCGCCGGCGCGATTGCCAGCCTGAGCATGGGCCTGCGCGCGCCGATCCTCGACGGCAACGTCAAACGCGTGCTGGCGCGCTTCACCGCACAAGAGGGCTACCCCGGCGAGCCCAAGGTGGCCAAGCAGCTGTGGGCCACCGCGGAGCGCTTCACACCCCATGACCGTGTCAACGCCTACACCCAGGCGATGATGGACATGGGCGCCACCCTCTGCACCCGCAGCAAGCCCAGTTGCCTGCTGTGCCCGCTGGAAAAAGGCTGCGAAGCCCACCTGCTCGGCCTGGAGACACGCTACCCGATCCCCAAGCCGCGCAAGAGCATCCCGCAGAAGCGCACGCTGATGCCGATGCTGGCCAATGCCGAAGGCGCTATCCTGCTTTACCGTCGCCCTTCCACCGGCCTGTGGGGCGGCTTGTGGAGCCTGCCCGAACTGGACGACCTGCAAGACCTCGAACACCTGGCCAACCAGCACGCACTCGAACTGGGCAAGCATCAGGCACTGCCGGGGCTGATCCACACCTTCAGCCACTTCCAACTGGCCATCGAACCCTGGCTGGTCCAGGTCGAGGAATCCGCCCATCACGTGGCCGAGGCCGACTGGCTCTGGTATAACCTCGCCACCCCGCCGCGCCTGGGCCTTGCCGCCCCGGTAAAGAAACTGCTGAAACGCGCGGCCGATGTATTGAACGCAGGAGAGTCGTCATGACCCGCACCGTAATGTGCCGCAAGTACAACGAAGAATTGCCAGGCCTGGAACGCCCTCCGTACCCAGGTGCGAAGGGCCAGGACATTTTCGATCATATCTCCGCCCAGGCATGGGGCGACTGGCTGAAACACCAGACGCTGCTGATCAATGAAAAACGCCTGAACATGATGAACGCCGAAGACCGTAAATACCTGTCAGGCGAAATGGACAAGTTCTTTTCCGGCGAGGATTACGCCAAGGCTGACGGCTACGTGCCGCCTGCTCAATAATTGATCAAAAATCGGGGTCGGCACGTAAGCGACGGTAATAATTAAATTTTTTTTGAAAACTTGCTTGACGACCCCCTGAAAAACCCGTTTAATGCGCCCCGTTGCCCAGATAGCTCAGTCGGTAGAGCAGGGGATTGAAAATCCCCGTGTCGGCGGTTCGATTCCGTCTCTGGGCACCACTAATTAGTTTCAGGTGGTGCAAAAACCACCCGAAAGCCCACAAGAAGCCCGCCCAGTGCGGGCTTTTTGTTGTCCGGGATTTATAGATGCCGCCTGGGGCGATCGAGCATCGCCCCAGGGGATTTCAGCTAGCTGCGATCCGACATCAATGTGAACACTGCCACCCGCTCCTGATCGGATATCTCAAAGCCGCGCTCTTCCACCCGATCCAGCCAGCCCTGGGCTGACAGCTGCTCGCCAAAGCGTACCAGGCGCCCGTAACGCTCGAAGACCGCCCTCAACACATTGATCATCGCCGGATAGCTGCAACCGCCATCAAAGCCAATGCTCAGCCTTCCGATTCGCGAGCGCTCAATTACGTAGCCACTGACGGGCCGCTTAAAGTCCTTTTTCGTCATATCCCTGTGCTTCCAATACGGCAAGTTCAAAAAACGGCACGGCCAATTTGACCGACCGGTCACTCGATCGGCAAACATACAGCAAGGTGCCAGGTCACTTCAGCAAAAACACCACCAGCGGGTTGTCGTTCAATCGCCCCTCTAGGCTCGGCTGCAGGCGATCCAGGGGCGTTCCCGGCAACAGCGCCGTTTCCCTGCGTGCCACGATCACCCAGGCAGGACGGGGCAAAGCATCCAGCCGTCCAACCTCGTTACCCGCGATAAACACGGGCTGCTCGTCGTGGTCCAGGTTCATCATGTAGCGCACGGCCCAGGTATCACGCCCCAGATTGAGAAACACCAAGGTACCCGGCTGCTTCACGCGAAGCGCCTCCACCTGCCCCACGAATCTCCGGGTATCGAACTGCAAATCCTTGGCCGGCTCCACGACAGCCACCAACACCAGCCATTGCGCCGCCAATGCAACGAGGCTGAGCCACACCAGTCGCTGCGGCCGTCGCCAGACACCCAGCGCCGCCACTTGCAGCACCAACAGGACAGCAATCAGTAGCGGCAACGAAACGTTAGGCCAGTAACCGTGCTTCTGCCACCCATGCCGACAGACAAACACGGCAACCACGCACAGCGCCGGCAGCGCCGCGACAAGCCACTCATAGCCCCTGCGCACGCCCGAGAGCCAGCCTTGCGCCTGAAGCAGCCCATAGGCCGCGACAGCCGCAAACATCGGCACCATGGGCAGGATGTAATAGGCACGCTTGAAATGCGGCACCGACAAGCCCAGCAGGATCATCAACCCACAGGCACCGAGCCGCACCACCAATTGCACCGGATCATCAAACCGCTGCGCCCAACGATGACGCAGCGCAACCAATGTGACCAACGCCAGCGGCACCACGGGGAAGTAACGGTACAGGCTCAGCTGGAAGTAGAAATAGAACGGCTCGCCGCTTTCATCAAGGCGCCCGCCCACTTGCATCTTGAACACTTCATCGGCAAACCCATCGCCGCCGCTGATGCGCGCCAGCTTCATCAACAGCCACCAACAGGCCGCCAGCAACACCAGGCCGACGATGCCGTGGATCAACACCTGCCTGACCCGTCGTCCAGGACTGCCCAGCGCCCAATACACGCACACCACGCCGCAGACTTCGATCAAGCCCAGCGGGCCGCGTATCGCGAAACCCAGGATGAACAGCGGGAACACCGCAAGTTGCCTGAGCCGTGAGCCCAGGCGCTCACCACTGTGCAGCAGGTAGAAACTGCCGACACACAGCAACGCCACCATCTGGTCCAGGCATACCGAGCGGGACTTCTCGAGCAATTGGGTGGTGAGCAACGTCAGCAGCACCGCGAGCAACGCCCACGGGCGACTCGCCGGGACCAGCAAGCGATAGATCAAGGCTACGACCCCGGCGGATGCAAGGGCAGTGGGCAGCACATTGGCCAAGTGGTTGGGCGCACCGAACAACCGGGCAAATACGTAACTGAAGAAGGTCGCGGTACCAGGGTAGTCCGCGTAAGGCTGCCCATAGGTGGTGGGGAAAAGACTCGCGCCATGGCGAAACATTTCCTGCAGGAACAGCGCCCAGCGCCCGTCAAAGCCCTGGGGTTGCTGGTCCCAGATACCCAGCGTGAACAGCAACAGCGCGAACAGGAAAATGCCCAGGGACTCCAGGCGGAAACGGTTGCAGTGATCCATGGGTTGGCCTGTCAGGTAGGGAACGCCGACCTAGGGTGCCGAACGTATCCCTAATAGCACCTGAACAAACCTGAACATTCACGTTTCACCGACCTGCAGGCCACACCAGCCTCGGGATCAGGCGCACGTAGATCAACTCGCCCACCAACTCGACTAGGGTTTGCAGGATCACCGCCGTCGCCGCCACGCCGCGCACGCCTTCTGGCAACGCCAGGGCCAGCGGCAACACCACCAATGAGTTACGCGTCGATGCGCTGAACGTCACCGCCCGTGCCGTCGCCGCCGGCAGCGCGAACAGCCTCGCAGCCAACGCCCCGATCACCGGCGCCAGCAACAGGAACGCCACGTACACCGGGATCACCGGCAGCAACAGGTTAATGTCACGCACCACTGAAGTGATTTGCGAACCGATCACCACCACCAACACCAGCGCCATCGCCGGCACCGGCAACCACGCCCAGGCGTCGCTCCACGCACTGACGCCCGATGAGCGCCGCGCCAGGAATGTGGTGATCACCGCCAGCCCCATGGGCAGCACGATCAACAACAGGAACGCCTCGATAAACGGCCCCGCCTGCACCACCACCCCGGACTGCGCCCCCAGCATCAACCCCAGGTACACCGGCAACAGCAGCAACTGCAGCAACAACAGCACCGGCGTCGCCGCCAGCATCAAGCGCGAGTCGCCTTTACCGATATGGGTAAACACCACCACATAGTCGACACACGGCGTCAGCAACACCAGCAATGCGCCCACCAGCAACGCAGGGCGCTCCACCAGGCCACGGGTCAAGGCCCAGACCAGCAACGGCACGAGGATGAAATTGGCCAGCAGCAGCGCCGACAGAAAGCGCTTGTGGCCCAAGCCCTGGCGCAGGTCCAGAAAAGGAATTTGCAGGAACATCGCATACATCAACACCGCGATGGCGGGCGTGGCCAGCGCGCCAAGGCCCTGGGCCAACGAAGGCGCGAACACACCGAAAGCGGCAGCCAGGAGGACAGCGGCGAAGTAGACGGGGATCTGGTGGTGTTCGAGGGTGTCGCGGGTCATGAAAACGCTCTGGTGGATCGCAGAGGTGCAAGCCTATGCGTCTACTGGCGCGAGGTCGAGTGCAGCGGGCCGGTCGCCTCTGAAGGATATTCTTGGCGTGTATGCAATACGGTCAGGATCTCGACCTGTTCCATAACGCGATAGACGACCAGATAGTTTGGATGAACAACCATTTCACGAGTGCCGGACAAGCGCCCTTGCCTGAATCCGTATGGCATTGACGACAAACCCTCAGCGGCCTCCACAATCGTACGGTGCAACGAAGCGGCGGAAGCGGCATTGTACTGCTCGATGTAATCAATAATTTCGGTCAAGGCGACGATAGCCTCAGGTCGCCATTTAACGAGCAGCACGACGAGCCTTGCGCCTCTCTTCCAGCATCCTCTCGACTTCGGCCATTGCCTCATCATGTGGAATGCTTGGGCGAGGATCATCAATGGAAGCCTGTACCTTGGCACGAAACCAACGGTCGTAGCTGGCAGCCTGCTCTTCAGTTTCAAACTCTGAAACGATGGGAGAACGTGGGATGCTCATGGAGACCTCCGGAATAGGTGCCTGCCAGTCTAATCTGTCCATGGTTTGCTGTCGTTTCTCTCGGATGTATGGCTTTCGCCGGGGCTCTGCACGCTTTGCGAGCGCCGAAGGTTAATGACCCAATCAAAGGGCAGACAAGTGCTGGCAAACTGGCTAACTGTTACTAAAAAATAATAATCCAGGCAGGGGCTTCGAAACGATGAATTTGAATGACGCCTCTTCAGTAGTAAAAATTGCAACTACACCCAGAAATAGCCAAAGCGAATCCTTCAAGGAATCCGCCGCAGACGGCCATCCCCTCGGCGGCTTCACCTGGCGCCACCCGCGCACCGACCGCGAACGCCCGGTCGTCATCATCAACGCCGCCACCTCCGTGCGTTGCCGCCACTACTCACGTTTCGCCGACTACCTGTTCGCCAACGGCTTTGACGTGATCACCTACGACTATCGCGGCATCGGCGAGTCCCGCAGCGGTTCGTTGCGTGGGTTCAAGGCGTCGTGGTCGGATTGGGGTACGCTGGATTTCGAAGCGATCCTGCTGCGGGCACAGCGGGAGTTTCCAGGCCAGCCGATTGATGTGGTCGGCCACAGTTTTGGTGGCTGTGCGGCAGGGCTGGGCGCATCCGGCGCGGTGATCCGGCGAATCGTGACCGTGGGCGCGCAGTTCGCCTACTGGCGCGATTACGCCGCCGCCGGGCGCTGGCAGATGTTTGCCAAATGGCATGTGGTCATGCCGGTGGTCACGGCATTCTGCGGGTATTTCCCCGGCAAGCGCCTGGGTTGGCTGGAGGATACGCCGGCAGGCGTGGTGCGCGACTGGAGCACGCCAACGCCCAGGTATGAGACGCGGCCCAGCGGGCGGGCCCTGGCGGACTTGCCATTCAGTCGCGTAAAGGCGCAGGTGCTGGCGATCAGCATCACCGATGACCCCTTCGGCACTGTGGCGGCGATTGAGCGGTTGCTGGGTTACTTCGACGGCAGCGAGCGCACCCATCTGCGCATCGCCCCGGAAGACATCGGCGAAAAACAGGTCGGACATTTCGCGTTCTTTCGCAGGGACTATCAGGATCGATTGTGGCCGATTGCACTGGCCTGGCTGCAACACGGTCAATTAACGGCGGATACCCTTGGGATTTCCCTCAACCTGCGCTTCAATACCCCACCCAGATCCTGACCCAAGGACGTGAGCCCATGGCCTCGCCGAACAAGCAGCAAAAACGTGCCCACCGGGCCAAGGCCAAGGCCAAGCAGAACCGCACCCAGCGCGCCGTCGCGAGCAAACCGGATGCGTTTGCCGGCGATGACGACCGGATTGACCTTGAATCAGTGGATTTGACCGAGCTGTTCGTGGAGATGCGCACCGCCGGCGAGACCAGCCAGCAGGCCCTCTGCGCGGTATTCCTGGCCCACCCGCTGCTCGCCCTGGTGCTGGAGCAGGAAGGCGAAGAAGAAGCCACCGACTTTATCCTGGCGGCACTGATCGAGTATCGGCAGTGGGCCACCGACAGCGACGATGAAGCCGCCGCACTGGCGTGGATCGAATCGCCGCAGTTCCAGGCGGATTACGTCGCCGCATCCGAGGCCCTCACCAACTAAAACCAAATGTGGGAGGGGGCATGCCCCCTCCCACATTTGAACTGCGGCGCAATCAAGCACCGCATTCCATCACATCAATTCAGCACCGCAGCGCCCACTCTCTGCGCCTTGCGACGGCTGGACACAATCAACCCCGCCGCCACTACCAGCAAGCTCAAGACCCCAGTCGCGATGATCTCGACCCGATGCGCTTCCTGGAACAGCATGATGGTCAATGTGCCGACGATGAATACCATCACCACGTAAGTCAGGCCTGGGAACAGCCACATCTTGAAGACAATTTTCTCGCCCGCCGCCATGCGCTTCTGGCGCATGCGCAATTGCGACACCGCAATCACCAGGTACACCAGCAGCGCGATGGCGCCGGAGCTGGCCAGCAGGAATTCGAACACCGCTGCCGGCGCCACGTAGTTGGCAAATACCGCCAGGAACGCCGCGCCGGTGGACAGCAATACCGCCCAGTAAGGCGTGCCGCTCTTGTTGGTGCGCTTGGCCACGGCCGGTGCATCGCCGCGACGGCCCAGGGAGAACAGCATGCGCGAAGCGGTGTACAGCGCCGAGTTCAGGCAGCTGGTCACGGCAACCAGGACCACCAGGTCGACGATCAGCTTGGCGTTCGGGATACCCATGCGTTCCAGCACGGTCTGGTAGGAACCTACCGCCGCCAGGGTCGGATCATTCCAAGGCACCAGGGACACGACGATGAAGATCGACAACAGGTAGAACAAACCAATCCGCCAGATCACCGAGTTGGTGGCCTTGGTGATTTGCTGGCCTGGGTTCTTCGATTCAGCGGCGGCGATGGTGACGATCTCGGTGCCCATGAAGGAGAACATGGTGGTCAGGATCGCGGCCAATACCGCGCCCATGCCGTTGGGCATAAAGCCTTGGGTGTCAAAGAGGTGGGAAACGCCGCTGACCTGGCTGGTCGGCAGGAAGCCGAAAATTGCCGCCAGGCCGAGGATCACAAAGCCCACGATCGCCACGACCTTGATCAACGCGAACCAGAACTCAAACTCACCGTAGTTCTTCACGCTGAACAGGTTGGTCGCCGTCAGCAGCAACGTGATGACCAGCGTGAAGGCCCAGATGGCCACATCCGGGAACCAGGCGTGGAGAATGGTCGCGGCGGCGTTGGCTTCCAATGGAATCACCAGCACCCAGAACCACCAGTACAGCCAGCCGATGGTAAAGCCGGCCCAGTGACCGATCGCACGGTCGGCGTAGGTGGAGAACGAACCGGTGTCCGGCGACGCCACGGCCATTTCGGCCAGCATGCGCATCACCAAGACCACCAGCGTACCCGCTGCGGCATACGCCAGCAGGACCGCAGGGCCGGCGGCAGCAATCGCGTGGCCGGAGCCGACAAACAAACCGGCACCAATGACGCCGGCAATCGACAGCATGGTGACGTGACGCGGTTTGAGCCCCTGTTCGAGGTCATTGGAGCTTTGCGTACTACTCATTGACACACCTTTGCGAGGAATTGCGAAAACGGTCCGCCCGGCCTGGGCTCTTCCTCGTGAAAAGAAACCAACAGGGCGTTCTTTATTTTTTACGCAAGATTTGCGCCAAAATGTTACAAAACCGCGATTGACGCGGCCTGCAGGACGATTCACCAGTCATCGCAAGTCATTGAGAACAATGGCATTCCGCTATAGCGTTACCGTGCGACTCACTTTCAAGACGAACAAGTGCACCAAAACCACACACGAAAAGTAAGCAGCGCGCCATAAAAGGGCCGATAGCTACCGTTTGCCCGTTTAACCCTTCCAACACCCGGCCAAAGCTGGCACCATCGCGCCCTTTTTCACGCGAAGCCTGCGGATTCACGGGTTAAAACGGTTGTTCGGTTGTTGATGGCGCGACACCCTGCTGTGCCGATGCGACACCCTGCCGCACACCGCCCGTTTACCGCCCGCCGCGCTGTTGGCCGCCATCAGGACGCTATGCTAGCTTGGCGCCTCGCCAGGAAGGCGGCCCAACAGCGAAGATCGCAATGAACACAATGAGGACCCCACATGGCCGAGGCCACGCCCGCGCTTGAAATCCGCAACTTGCATAAACGCTATGGTGAGCTGGAGGTACTCAAAGGTATCTCGCTGACCGCTCGCGACGGCGATGTGATCTCGATCCTGGGTTCCTCCGGTTCCGGCAAGTCCACGTTCCTGCGCTGCATCAACCTGCTGGAAAACCCGCACCAGGGCCAGATCCTCGTGGCCGGCGAAGAACTCAAGCTCAAGGCCGCGAAAAACGGCGAGCTGCAGGCCGCCGACGGCAAGCAGATCAACCGCCTGCGCAGCGAAATCGGTTTTGTGTTTCAAAACTTTAACCTGTGGCCGCACATGAGCATCCTCGACAACATCATCGAGGCCCCTCGCCGTGTGCTCGGCCAGAGCAAGGCCGAGGCCATGGAAGTGGCCGAAGCCCTGCTGGACAAGGTCGGCATCGCCGACAAGCGTCATGCCTACCCCGCGCAATTGTCCGGCGGCCAGCAACAACGGGCGGCCATCGCGCGCACCCTGGCGATGCAGCCCAAGGTCATCCTGTTCGACGAACCCACTTCAGCCCTTGACCCGGAAATGGTCCAGGAAGTACTTAATGTGATCCGCGCGCTGGCCGAAGAAGGCCGCACCATGCTGCTGGTCACTCACGAAATGGGCTTCGCCCGCCAGGTGTCCAGTGAAGTGGTGTTCCTCCACCAGGGCCTGATCGAAGAGCAAGGATCGCCACAGCAGGTGTTTGAAAACCCGCTTTCGGCGCGCTGCAAACAATTCATGTCCAGCAACCGCTAACGGAGCAACATGCATGCAGAACTATAAAAAATTCCTTCTGGCCGCGGCCGTCTCGATGGCGTTCAGCGCCACGGCCATGGCAGAAACCTTGACCATGGGGATCGAAGCGGCCTACCCGCCGTTCAACAATAAAGACGCCAGCGGCCAAGTGGTCGGCTTCGACAAAGACATCGGCGACGCCCTGTGCGCCAAGATGAAAGTCGAGAAGTGCGACGTGTACGTGTCCGACTGGGACGGCATCATCCCGGCCCTGAATGCCAAGAAATTCGACTTCCTGGTGTCCTCGCTGTCGATCACCGACGAGCGCAAGCAAGCCGTCGACTTCACCGACCCGTACTACTCCAACAAGCTGCAGTTCATCGCGCCCAAAGCCACCGCAGACTTCAAGACCGACGCCGCCTACCTGAAGGGCAAGGTCATCGGCGCCCAACGCGCGACGCTGGCCGGTACCTACCTGGAAGACGAGCTGCCTGACACCGAAGCCAAGCTCTACGACACCCAGGAAAACGCCTACCTTGACCTGACGTCCGGCCGCCTCGACGGGATCCTCGCCGACAAGTACGTGCAGTACGAATGGCTCAAGAGCAAAGACGGTTCGGCCTACGAGTTCAAGGGCGACCCGGTTGTCGAGAGCGACAAGATCGGTATCGCCGTACGCAAGGGCGACCCGCTGCGCGAGCGCCTGAACAAAGCCCTGGCAGAGATCAAGGCAGACGGCACCTACAAGAAGATCAACGACAAGTACTTCCCGTTCAGCATCGAATGACCTGAACGGCCTGCCCGGCGCGCTCACTTGAGCGCGCCGGCTTTCAGCAATGCCTGCCGCGATATGAAGACACCATGAATTTCGATCTCTACGGATTCGGCCCGGCGCTCGCTGCCGGCGCGCTGATGACCGTCAAACTGGCCCTCACGGCGTTATGCCTGGGGCTGGTACTCGGCCTCGCCGGTGCCCTGGCCAAGACTTCCCCGTACAAGCCGTTGCAATGGCTGGGCGGTACTTACTCGACAATCGTTCGCGGTGTGCCGGAGCTGCTGTGGGTGCTGCTGATTTACTTCGGCACGATCAACGCCATGCGCTCACTGGGTGAGCTGCTCGACATTCCCGACCTGTCCCTCAGCGCCTTTGCCGCAGGCGTGATCGCCCTGGGCCTGTGTTTCGGCGCCTACGCCACGGAAGTGCTGCGTGGAGCGATCATCTCCATTCCCAAGGGCCACCGCGAAGCGGGTGTGGCGCTGGGCCTGTCGAAGTTTCGTATCTTTACCCGGTTGATCATGCCGCAGATGTGGCGCATCGCCCTGCCGGGCCTGGGCAATCTGTTCCTGATCCTGATGAAAGATACCGCGCTGGTCACGGTCATCGGCCTCGAAGAAATCATGCGCCATGCGCAGATCGCCGTGACCGTCACCAAACAGCCTTTCACCTTCTATATGGTCGCCGCGTTCATCTACCTGGGCCTGACATCGCTGTCGATGGTGGCCATGCACTTCCTGGAACAACGCGCCGCCCGCGGCTTCGTGAGGACGACGTAATGGAATGGGAAGTCATCATCAAGTGGCTGCCGAAGTTTATCCAGGGCGCCATCCTGACCCTGGAGCTGGTGAGCATCGCTGTGATCCTCGGCCTGATCCTGGCCATCCCCCTGGGTATCGCGCGCTCGTCCAGGCACCTGTCTGTGCGCGCCCTGCCTTACGCCTATATCTTTTTCTTTCGCGGCACGCCGCTGCTGGTGCAGTTGTTCCTGGTCTATTACGGCCTGGCCCAATTCGACAGCATCCGCTCAAGCTTCATGTGGAAGTACCTGCGCGATCCGTTCTGGTGTGCCACCGCCACCATGACGCTGCACACCGCCGCGTACATCGCCGAGATCCTGCGGGGCGCCATCCAGGCCATTCCGCCTGGGGAAATCGAAGCCGCCCGTGCGCTGGGCATGTCCAGGCCCAAGACGCTGTTCTACATCATCCTGCCCCGGGCCGCGCGCATCGGATTGCCGGCGTACAGCAACGAAGTGATCCTGATGCTCAAGGCCAGCTCGCTGGCGAGCACCGTGACCCTGCTGGAGCTGACCGGCATGGCCAGGACGATCATCGCGCGCAACTACCTGACGGTGGAGATGTTCTTCACCGCCGGCGTGTTCTACCTGCTGATCTCCTTCCTGCTGGTACGCGGCTTCAAGCTGCTGGAACGCTGGCTGCGCGTCGATGCCTGCCAGGGACGTTGAAGCCCGCTTCAAGGCGCTGGATGCGTTTCTGATCGAGCACCAAGGGCTGTGGCGACCACGGCCCTTTGTGCATCGGCAACTGACTTGGGAAACCGAGCATCCGCAACTGGCCCGATGGCTGCGTCAACGCTCGTTGTCCGACGCGGAAACCAGCCATAACCATCCCCACACCCTACCCGCGCCGGCGCCTTTTCCCTCACTGGCCCGCGAAGCCCTGCGCCTCAGTGCTGTGGATAAGTTACCGAAGCAGCCCCTGCAACCCGCGGCGCGCCGCCTGAATGTCGACGTACCCGGGCGCAAGTGGCAGCAAATCGAAGCCTTCGGCGCCGCGCTGCAGTTTGCGCAAACACCCCGGCATTGGCTGGACTGGTGCGCCGGCAAGGGCCACCTCGGCCGCCGCCTGCTGCACACCGGCCAGCAACTGACCTGCCTGGAATACGACCCGGCGCTGATCGCGGCAGGCCAGGCCTTGAGCGACCACCACGGCCTGCCCGTCACCCATCGCCTGCAAGATGTCATGGCAGACGTGGCCCTTGACCCCGAGCACACCCCCGTCGCCCTGCATGCCTGCGGCGACCTGCATGTGCGCCTGCTGCAACTGGCCAGTGCCGCCGGCTGCAAGCAACTGGCCGTAGCGCCGTGCTGCTACAACCGCATCCACGCGAGCGCCTACCAACCGCTGTCCGAAGCGGGCCGTGCTTCCACCTTGCAGCTGTCGGTCGACGACCTTGGCCTGCCCCTCAGCGAAACCGTTACGGCCGGCAAACGCGTGCGCCTGCAACGGGACATCTCCATGGCCCGCCGCCTGGGCTTCGATCAGTTACAACGCCAATTACGCCACTGCGACGAGTACCTGCCCACACCGTCCCTGCCCGCCGGTTGGCTGGACAAACCCTTCGCCGACTACTGCCAGGCGTTGGCCAGCCTCAAAGGGTTATCCACAGGTGAACAGGATTGGACGGCGCTGGAGGCGCACGGCTGGCAACGGTTGGCCGAGGTCAGGAACCTGGAGTTGCTGCGTGGGCTGTTTCGGCGCTCACTTGAGCTGTGGCTGGTCCTGGATCGGGCACTGTTTCTGGCCGAACGTGGCTACAGGGTCGAGGTGGGCACCTTTTGCGAAACCGCACTGACACCACGCAACTTGATGGTGCTTGCCGAGCGCGATTAAGGGGCAGAATTGTCGCACCCCAGCCTGTGGATAACTCTGTTGATGGAATCGTTACAAGGCCTGTGGTCATCTGCGCTACAGGCAAAAAGCCACGTTGTTCATTTTTTGTTCACAGAATAAAACGCACGTAAAACAGGCAGTTGCGGGGTGATGAGAATGGCTCCACAACCTGATCATTTCGCGACAGCCCAAACAACCAATTGTGCATAAGCATCTGGCGTCAAGGACATAAACCGGCATTTACAGTTGCTTTTTGCGGGCAATCAGCAGGCGGCAAAGCTCATTGATATCGTCACCGGCCAGGCTCAACGCCTGGCTGTCCAGCGGGTCGGCACCGAACGCCAGGGCTTCGCTGATCCCTACGTCGTGATGCACCTCAAACGGCTCTTTCGTCCCCAGGCGCTGCCGGAATGCCTCAACCATATCCAGGCTGAAGGCGCTGTCCTCATCCAACTGGTTAAGCACGTAGTGAACGTGCGGCGCCCGGTCGCGCCCAAGGTGCGGCGCCAGCAGCCCATCGAGTTGGTCCAGGGTTCCCAGGGACGCCGCGTCGGCCTGGGCGATCACCAGCACCACATCCGCCACGCTCACGGCTTGGTGGAAATAGACGCTGTTACCGGCGGGGGTATCGAGGATCACCGTGTGGCGGGCGTCCAGGCCCAAGGCGTACAGCCGCTGCGCCAGCCAGTACGGTTCATGTTTCAGCCAGCGCTGCAGGGTGTCCTGCTGCTGGATATCGGTGTCGCCAAAGGTAATGACGCGGCTGCCGACAAAACCAGGCTGCTGGATGTGTTTCCAATGCGCATTCTGCAGGCTGGCGAGGCCGATGCCCGGAGAGGTCGGAGCGACACCGAAGTGACGGCGCAAGGCGTTTTGCGGGTCCAGGTCCACCGCCACCACCGATTCGCCCAGGCGCTGCAAACCACTGCTCAACAGGGTGGCCAGGGTGCTGCGCCCCACGCCTCCGTTGACCGACACCAGCGCCACCACGCAAGGGCGCCGCTCGGCCTTCTCCATCAGCGCGGACTGTACAGTGGAATCCTGAGGGGGAAAGGGGGTGCCATCCTCCACGGGAATGCTGCCAAAAAAGTGCAGTCGCGAATTCAGGCCAAGGGGGTCACGGCTGACATCTTTGCCAAGCAGAGCAAGAAGACCGTCGGTAAAGCTCATAGCGCACCCTCCTCACGGCGAAGCTTAAAGACGTGAAAAGGTCAGCTGATACGACTGCTTACCGCAGGTCTTCTTATGGTCGCCCTTGTGCAGGCAGTCTGCTTCAAGCGCACAAAAGTGTCATTATTTTGATGGATAAGCCGTCTATTTTTTAGATAAACGGTAAAGCGTCAAATTACCGACCAATACTGATCGTGTCGTAGGGAGTCTGCAGATCCCGCTCTGGAATTTCCCAAATCAACAACTTCGGCGGGGTTTGCTTGAACGCCGGGCTGTCGAAGTACGCCTTGGCTGCGCCGGAGAACTCGCCGCCGTCCTTGCTGAAATTGCCCACGGGAGCGTTCAGGGCTTTCTGCAGGAAGCCGACAAAGTTGGAATTGCGCGAGAACGAAGTCCCGATCAGTGCCACATTGGGCAACCCGGCGTCGCCGAACAGGTCATCAGTGTTGCTGGTGGCGCCACCCGCTTCGTGGGCGGAGCTGGCCGCGACCGATTCCCCCGGGGGCTGCAACTTCGGCGGTAACCAGTCGAGACCGGCCAGGCGCACCAGATCACCGGGGCGCACGGCAAGCGGTGCCTGGGTGATCTCAAAGGTTTGCTCGGGCGTAGCCTTGATCTCACGTTGCTGGATGCGTTTTGCCAGCGCCTGGGCGCCGGCGTTGGAGCCGATTTCGCTCCAGTGGGTGTCGGTGCGCAGGTATGCCTCGGGCCCGAGGGGTTTTAAGGTATCGGTGAGGTCCAGCGCGGACACGCCAGCGGCCTGCAAAGTGGCCGTCCAGTCCTGAATCCGGCTGTTGAGCACTGCCGGTCGGTACACGCCACACAGCTGGGCAACCGCAATGCGGCTCTTGTCCGGTACCACCACCACTTGCAGCTCGATACCTTTTTCACCCAGTTGCCGCTGCAGGTCGATCACGGCCTGGGCCTTGGTCTGTGCGTTGGCTTGGGCGTGGCGGTTGATGCGCAGTTCATCGCTGATAAACAGCCAGCCCGGGCAACCCGGCCGCACGCGTGGGCCGGTGTCGCCGAACGCCAGCCAGCTTGCGCCACGTTCCAGGTTGGCCGCCTGGATCGCCATCGGCGCCTTGGCCAGTTCCTTGGCGAAACGGTGGGTCAACTCACCGTGCAGCAGCATGTCGCTGTCGACCTTGGCGGGCAAGAAGCTGATCGGCCCCTTCACCATCAGCCAGGCACAGGACAGCAGCCCCGCCGCCAGGAAGGGTACCAGCACCCAGGCCGCCAGGGGGCTGGTGCGAACAGCCAAGTCGCTCGGAGGAGTCGGCGCGGTAGGAGCGGGCATGGTCGGGCGTCCTTAGAACTGAAAGTACAGAAACGGTACGGCGTCGCGGCTGGCGATCAGCGCGAACGACAACACAAACCCGGCCACCGGCCACAACGAAGCGGCCACCACAAACCAGGGCTGGGTACCGAAACGCTGCTCGCAACGCACCTGCCAGATCGGCGCAATGATGCACACCAGGCCCAGTAACGCCGCCATGCCGTGGGCCGGGCGCATGGCCACGGCCATGGCGTCACCCAAGGCCACGCCATGCATACCGAACTGGCCGGCGTACATGGTCAGTGCCGAATGGAAGTCCGGCGCGCGGAACAAGGTCCAGGCCAGGCACACAAACAGTAACGTCAGGATGTGCGACAGCACCGGCGGAATGCGCGGCAGGCTCGACCGCGACCAGGCGCGATCCACACACAGCGCGATACCATGCGCCGCCCCCCACAACAGGTAGTTCCAACTGTCGCCGCCGTGCCACAACCCGGCGATCGCCATGGTCAGGAACAGGTTGCGATAGGTACGCCACACGCCGTCGCGGTTACCGCCCAGGGCGATATACAGGTAGTCGCGCAACCAGCTGGACAACGACAAGTGCCAACGACGCCAGAAGTCCTGGATGCTGCTGGCCAGGTACGGGCGGTTGAAGTTTTCCGGGAAGTGAAAGCCCAGCATCAGGCCCAGGCCGATGGCCATGGCGCTGTAGCCGGCGAAGTCGAAGAACAGTTGCAGCGAATAGGCCAGGCAACCGATCCACGCATCCACCAGGCTCGGGTTTTCCAGGTGGAAGGCAATGTCCACCAACGGCGACAAGGTGTCCGCCACCAGCACTTTCATGCCCATGCCGATCATGAAGCGCCGCGCACCGAGGGAGAAATTCGGCCAGTTGAAATAACGCTGGTTCAGCTCACGGCGAACCCAGTCATAACGGATGATCGGGCCTGCAATCGAGTGGCCGAACATCGAAATGTACGTGGCGTAATTGATGAAGCTGCGTTCCACCGGCACCGTATGACGGTGCACGTCCACCAGGTAGGAAATCGCCTGCAGCACGATAAATGACAAGCCGGCCGGCAAGGCCACGCGCTGCCAATCCAGCGGCATGGCGCCGTACCAGGTGATCACCTCGCTCACGGTACCGGCGACGATGTTGGCGTACTTGTACCAACACAGCACCGCCGTGTTGAACACAATCAACGCGATCAACAGGCGCACCCGGCCTTTGCCGTCCTCACGGGAACGGTCCACCAGCAGGCCGCCGACCCATGCCACCACGGTCAACACCATGTGCAGGAACAGGAACAACGGGCTCAGCCAGCCGTAGAACAACCAGCTGCCGATCAACAGGATGACGTTGCGCCAGCTCGGACGAGCCAGGGCATAGATCAACAGGAAGGCCGGCAGGAACAGCGTGAGGAATTCGAGTGAGGCAAAGACCATGGTGGTGTCGGGCCCGATCAGTTAGCGAGTGCGTCGGAAGCGAACAGCAACTTCGAACCTGCAGCCGAAGGGACGGCCAGCACGCTATAGCGCTCACCCGCCTTGAGGGTGAACGTCAGCGGCTGCCCCACCGGAGCACCGGCGCACTTGAGCTGCACCGACAATTCCAGCGGGTTGATCATGCGGCGTTGCAACGAACCTTCGGCCACCTTCTTGAACAGCTCGGCCTTTTGGGCCACGGCTTCCAGGCTGGCGTCGGCGCAGGCGGCATCGGCGTTGATAAAGGCCAGGGAAGCCTTGAGCGCGTTGAAGTCGTCCGGTTGCTCACGCACCACCAACTGGCGCGTGGCGCCCTGGGCGTCGACCAACGCGACCACGGTGGCGAATTCGCCGGGGGCCACGGTCACCGACAGGTCGACGTTTTTGCCGTCGCGGCTCAACACGCCCTTGATCGGCTTGTCACCCCCCACCACCGGCAGGAAGGCCGACACGGCTTTATCCCCGCTCAACACCAGGCTGGCCTTGGAACCGTCCGCCACCAGCTTCAACTCACCGGGAGTGCCGTTGGCAAAACGCAGGAACGCTGCGTCTTGCTCCGGGCCGGTGGGGTACAACGGGATGTCGGCGCTGTAGGCGCTGACACTGGCGAGCAAGGTCGCCAGGCCCAGGGTCATGCGTTTCATTATTTGCTTCCTTTACCGTAGGCCGATGGCGGCAGGTCGCCCAGGGCCGTACCAATGGCCTTGGCCCATTTCTGGTAGCCGTCGATGGTGAAGTGCTGGCCGTCAGTGGTGATCCACTCGCCCGGCTTGGAGAAGGTCAGCGAATCGATGTAGGTGCACGGCGCCACGTTACTGGCCAGGAAGGCCGACATCAGCTTGGTGCGGGTGTCGTCCTTCTTGTACTGGGAACCGACCTTGCCCCACGGCGGACCGACCCACACGCACTTGGTGCCGGTGTCGGTGATCGCCTTGGTCAGCGAGGTCACGCTTTTCCAGGCCCAGGCCTTGGGGAACACCGGGTTGGTGTACGAGCCCATGGTGTCGCCGATGATCAGCACGACAACGTCGGGTTTGTCCTTGGCGATCAGTTCCTGGATCGGCGTGGTGCTCATGGCGTTCTTGCCGTAGATCACCGCTTTGCCGGTGGGCAGGCGCTCGCCGCCACACTCGACTTTTTTCGGTACGACCCAATCCGCCGCACCAGCACCGCAGGCACCGATGGAATGAACCACCGCGCCTTGCTTGGTCAGGTTGTCTTGCAGCGGGTTGAGCAACGAATCGGGAAAGCTCATATGACTTTCGCCAAGTACCAGCATGGTTAGGCCGGCAATCGCAGAAACAGGCATGAATGACTCCGATTTAATCAGTTGGAATAAGGGGAACGGTACGGGCTGACCGGCAAAGGCATAGGTCCGCTCAGGTCTTCGAACAAGTAGCGCAGATAAGCATTACCCGCGTACTGGCGGTAATCCTGGGCGTTATCGAGTCCGATTTCACCCCCCAGGTAGAACCGCGAGCTGAGACGGTATTCGGCCGCCGCGTTGAAGCTATAGCCGACGCCGGTTTTGCTGGTGCTCTCGTACTTGGGATTATTCCTGGACGCTTGCAGCGTACTTTCGCCAGGGAAGAAATCCGCCCCATCTTGCGCGATATGCTGCAGGCCTACCGAACTTTTTACCTGGTAACTGAAGCGATCAAAGCTTTGTGCCCAACGAATCGGCACGCCCAGGGAGAAGAAGCGCTGCGGGCTGAAGTAACCACCGTTGCCGTAGGTGTAGAAGTCCTGGTTTTCCTTGAAGGTCATCGCCGAGCCGCTGATGCCCAGGGTCAACGTGTCCCGCTGGTTGTTGCGCAGGTACCAGTAGATGCCGCTGCCCAGTTCCAGGCGGGTGTTGTCTTCGACGTTATTGCCCAGCAATTCATGCAGCGACGCGTAGCCGTAGACGCCCAGCTTCTGGTTGTCATAGCTCAGCTCACCACGGCCGCCGTTGGCGGTGACGCCGCCCCATTTGTTGCCATCGCCGTCTTCGGAACCCGCGAAGGAAGTGACACTGTCGGTGACCGGACGCCGGGAAATATTGGCGCCATAGCGGAAGTTCGAATTGGCCTCGAACGGACGCGAGACACTCACGCCACCCACCAGGGTGTTGTAGAGGAAGCCCAGCGGGCTGACCCCGACGTCGGCCTTGAGACCTTCATCCGGATTCTCGAACGCGACGGCCAAGCCAACACCGGTGTCGCTCTGGGAGCCCGCCGGTGTGGTGGTGCCTTTGCCGAAACGCGACAACGCATCGCTGCCCACGCTGCCCGCACTCAAGTGCACCGGCGTGACGCGCAACGCTATGGTGTTATCGCCCACCGGCATGCGCGCTTCGAACGGCGCTTCCACATCGGTGATCTTGCTCAAGCCTTTCTCGCCGTTATTGCTGCGCACGCTCAAGCCCTGCACCACATACCCGGTACGGTCACGCAGGATGGTATCCAGCGCACGCCGTGCCGGGCTCAGCTCGGGGCTGTCGATGGAGGCGATGGTCGACGGCGGCACAAACGGGTCGCTCAGGTCGTTGGACGTCGCGCTGGCAAACGCGCTGGACGTGACGGTCTTGGTCGGTGCATCGATCGGCGGCGGCACGGCGCCGGCGACAGTCAGGTCGGTGACCTGGCGGCGCTGGCCCGGCAAGCCCACGAAGGGGTTAGACGATTTGCCCTGAGGTTCGGCCTGGGCCACCTGGGTCCTGGCCTTCATCGCGGTTTCAATCGCCAGGGCCTTGCGCAGCAGTTCAGCGGCTTCGCTGTTCTTGCCCAGGCCCTGATAGATGCGTGCCGCCGAAGTGAGGATCTCCGGGTTGCCCGGTTCGAGCGCCAGGGCCTTGTCGCTGGCCGATTGCGCCAGGCTGCGGTCGTTGCCTTTCAGGGCGATGTCCGCCAGACCCAATTGCAGGCGCGCATTGTTCGGGTTCTGCTGGATCAACGGCGTGTACAGCTCCATGGCCTTCTTGCCATTGCCGCTGGCCGCGTACATGCGCGCCAGGGCACCGACACCCAATGCGTCATTCGGGCGCTGGGCCAGGGCCGGGGAAAGCATGTCGTAGGCCGCCACCAGGTCGTTCTTCTCGCGCAGGGCGTCGGCCTGCTTGACCCGGTACAGGTAGATCAAATCGTCATAGCGCTGGCGACCGATCTCGGTCAACGGCTGGTCTTGCACTTCGCGCAGGATCTCGCCCGCCTCGCTGTACTTGTTGGCCTTGAGCAGTACGTTGGCGTACAGCAGTTTCTGGTCGACAGTCGGGTTGGGGTTGTTCTCCACCACCTTCTGCATCATGTCCAGGCCGAACTGCGGGGCGCCCACTTCAACATAAGCAGCAGCCAGCACCGCCACGCGCTCAGGTTTTTGCCGGGTCAGCGACTCGGAACGACCAAGCAGCGCCAGGGCTTCCGGACGCTGGCCACGACGCGCCGTTTCGATGGCGATGTCCGTCTGCTGATGCAGGGCGATATCGATCGCCAGCTCGTTCATGTCCGCCGTGCGCTGGGCGGTTGGGATGCGCCCGAGGGTGGCCTCGGCTTGTTTCCACTCGCTCAATTCAGCCGACAACAGGGTGCTGGTGTACAGCGCATCCGGTTGGTTGGGCTGGGTCTTGAGCAGGCCGTCGATCAGGGCACGCGCATTGCGGATCTGACCGTCGCGCAGGTACATGCGCGCCAGGGCAAAGCGGGTCCAGGGGTTTTCCGGGTCGGCGTCGAGGGCCTGGCGGTAGGCGGCTTGCGCGGCCTTCAGGTCACCGCGCTGCTCGGCCAGTTTGCCGACCTGGGTAGCGCGCAGCGCGTTGATTTTCACGCTCGGCGCAAACTTGGCGCGCTGGGCCGGCGACACCGAGTCGATCAGCTTCAGGGCTTCATCCGGCTGGCCGGATTGGGACAATACGTTGATCAAACCGCTGAGCGCATCCGGGTCGCCAGGGTGACGGGCCAACACCTTGCGGTAGCCGGCTTCGGCAACGTCGAACTGGTTGTCCTGGGCCTGGAAACCGGCCAAGGCGATTGCCGCACCCGGTTGGCCCGGGTTCAGGCGCTCGGCCTGGGCCACCAGGTCGCGGGCCTGGGCACCGCGGCCGGCGCGCTGGGCGTCACGGCTCTGGCTGATCAGGTTCCAGTAACGCACGTCGTTCAGGGCCGACTGCCACGCGGCGCCACCGGGCAAGCGCGTGGCCTGCACCAGGTAGTTTTCCGCATCGCTGAAACGCTCTTGCTGTTGACGCAACACGCCCATGCCACCAAGGGCATCGACGTCATTGGATTTTTGCGCAAGGCGCGCCGTGAGCAGTGGCTCGGCGGTTTTCAAGTCGCCGTCGTCCAGGGCCTTGAACGCCTTGGTCATCTGCGGATCACGCTGCCAGGCACCGCCGCCCCTGCCTTGGGCGATGCCCTTGTCCATGAGCGCGCGGATCTCGGTGTCATCCGGGTGCACGGTGAGAAATTGCTGGAACAGCGACACCTGGTCCGGCTTCGGTGGGCCGAGCCAGACCAGCGCAAAGCGCCAGGTTTCATCGGCGTTGCCGCCCACATCGTTGTTCGAGGCCAGCTTGGCCAACGCACGGATACCGTCCGGCCGGGTTGCCGGGTTGCGTGCCAGGTGCTTGGCCAGGAACAGCGCAACGATCGGATCGTTGGGCCGCTCACGGGTCAGGCGCTGCAGGCCGGCAATGGCCTCATTGGTGCCCTTGGCGGTAAAACCCAGGGTGTTGTAGTACTCACGGGCAATCAGGCCCTGGGGCTGGCGGCCCTGGAAAATCTGACGGTACAAGGCCACGGCCTTTTCGCGCTCGTCTTCGGGCTCACCCAATTCACGCGCCTGCTCCAGCAGCTTGGCATTTTCCGGCATGTTGACGGTGATGTCCTGCTCCAGCTGCAACGCCTGGCGCGGCACCGGGCTCAGCGCTTGCAGTCGGGCCAGGTACTTTTGCGCCTCGGCCGGGTGGTTCTGCTGCATCTGGATCAGGCCGATGCCATAAAGCGCGTCCGGCTGCTCGGGGCTCAGGTTAAGCAGTTTCTGCCAGGTCTCCAGGGCCCGCTCGGGGTTTTTCTTCGCCTGCCAGTAGTAGCCCTGCTCGATCAGCAGGGACTGCGGGTCGCTGGTTTCAGCGAAGCTGGCGGTCGAGGCCAGGGCGGCGAGAATCGCAATGGCTAGCGTGTGACGGCGCATGCTGCCTCCCAGGAAAGTTTGACCGTACCGTCTTGTTCAAAACGGTACTTCTGATCGGAAAAGCCTTGGCTGAACAGGCTGAGCATGTAGTCGTAGTAGATCGGCTGCGCGCTGTCCGGCGCCGAGGGCGCCAGGGCTTTGTTAAGCGCGTCGTCGACCTTGGCCTTTTGCAGTTGTGCCAGGGCGGTTTCGCCACGGGCCTGGAAGAAGGCAATGGTCGACGCCGAGAAGCCGATCGGCGAATAGCCGTTGTTCTTCTCGACTTCGCCGGTGGTGACGTGGATTTTCTCCGGCGGAAAGCCGGTGGCCGCCGCAGCCGTCGCCCGGGACATGCCCCCCAGGGACTTGAGCATGCCCGCCGCGAGTGGATCGGCCTTGGCGGTCATGCCGGCCCACATGTAGGTGCGGATCGCGTCGTAGCTGCCCAGGTCATCGGAGAACGGGTCGACCACAAACAGCCCGGTGTTGGCACTGGTCGCACGGTAACCGACCCAGTTGGCCGCCAGGCCATGGGGGTTGCTGGCGGTGTCGGCGAGCATCCGCGCGTTGCTTTCGGCCACTTCGTTCCAGCCGGCATTCGGCCGCTCTTTATGAAAGCGACGTAGCTGCGCCAGCACCTGGTAGCTCGGGTTGAACCGCCACAGACCACCGGCATGGGCGTAACCCACCGGCCCCGGCAACAGCATCTTGCCCAGGCCCGGCACACGCACGATCAGGTTGCGTTCCACATTGGCCAGCACCAATTGCGCATCGGCGCGGTATTGCGGTGCATTCCACACGCGGGCCGCTTCAAGCAGGGCGTAGGCCATCCACAAATCCGCGTCGCTGGCAGAGTTGGGGTCGATCACGCCCCAGGTGTTGTCAGGCTTTTTGCCCCACAACCAACCTGGCAGGTTCTGGCCGATATCGGCCCCCGACATGTTGGCCTTGGTCCAGGTCCACAGCTTGTCGAAGCTGCCACGGTCGTTGCCGACCAGGGCGAAGAACATCGCGTAGGACTGCCCTTCCGAGCTGCTCTCGGTAGGTTTCATGGAGGAGTTGAGCACGCGGCCGTCGTCCTGCACGAAGCGCTTGGCATAGTTCTGCCACAACGGCCAGTCGCAGCTCTGTGCCTGCGCCACACCAGCACACATCAGCGAGCCCAGCGCTATCAGGGCCATGCTACGCAGCGGGCTCATGCCAACCGCCGTTTTGCACGGGCACGCAGCGACAGGTAGATCAGCGACGTGACCACCGCCAGGCTGAGGAAGGTGATCAACAGCATCCACCCCAGGTGCTGGGACAGTTGCCACTGCATGAACTTGAAGTAGTTGAGCTTGCCGACGTAGTACTGCTCGTCCGCCACCAGCGAGCTGATCTGCGTGCCTTGCACCACCGCCAGGCTGCCCTGGATCGAATCTTTGTAGTCGTCGCCGCCGATCAGGGCGGAGGTAGCTTCCAGCAGGCCTTGCGGCTGGTTGCTGGCGATCAGTACCACGCTGCGCCCGGACTTGAGCGGCGATTGGAAACCGGCCAGCCAGGTGCTGCTGCTCAAGCTGTTGAAGGTGATCCCGGTATTGGCCTTGTGGATATTGGCCGCCGGATCGGGGCTGACCCAGCTGCGCACATAACGCGGCAGGTCCGACAACAGGAACTGATGCTGCGCGCCATCGCTGGTCGCCGGCAGGTACTGCTGCCACTGCTTGAGCAGCGGTTGGTTGGCGGCGGTGGCGAGCACCAGCAGGTCCTTGTCGGCGACGCTTTGCACATCTTTGGCCTGTACCACTTTCACCGCAGTCGCCGGGTAACCGGTGGCTTCGCCGAAGCGGCCGAGCACGGTCAGGTAAGCGGTGATTTCATCGGTGCCGAAGTTGTCCGGCATGACCACGGCGGATTCCGACAGGTCGGCCAGGCGCGTGAACGGGAAACCGGAGTCGTTGAACACACCCAGGTTAGGCATGGCGATGTAGTGCTGGTAACCGGTGACATCGAGGGTCGAGTCCGGATCGACGGAACCGCGCATGTTGTCGACGATAATGTCGCGGCATTCGCCTTCCTTGATGTAGTCGTACATAAAGCGCAGCTGCAGCTTGGACTTGGGCGATGCCGAGCTGATCGGCAACAGGGTCGTCACTTCACGGGGCAGGCTTTCGTCTTTCTTCAACTGGTCGAGCAGGGTTTGACCGCCGCCCAGGTTGGTCACCGACGGCAGCGCCACGGACTTCATGAACTGGTCATTCAGACCGATCAGCAGCGCGGAATTGGTCGACACCTGCTGGGGGGTGTAACGGTATTTGAGGTGCAGCGGCACGCCTTCTTCGCGCCAGTTGAACAGGTCAGGCGGCAGGCGCATGTCGACGCTGATGGCGCCGGGATTGTAGCCCGACACACTGAGTTTCTGCTGCTCGACCAACTCACCGAGGCGCACCGGGCGGTTGCTCGGCAGCCAGTTCGGGGCGTCATAGGGACGGCGCGGCGCGAGGGCTTCGAGCTTGGTGATGACCACGCTGTTGCCGGCCAATACCGGGCTACCCAGCACCACGGCGGTGGCGGCGCGCTTGAGCTCTTGCGCGTCACGGCCGGTGACGATCAGCAGCTTGCCATTGGCGTCGGTGGGGTTGGCGATCAGGGTCAACGTCGGGCCGGTCGGCTTGGCGATGGCGACACCGTGCACATCCATGGCTTCGGCGGTTTGCACCAGCACGATGGCATTGCCCTTGGCCGGCAGCTCGCCGAGGGTGGTCGGGAAGGTCGCGCCACGGTAGCTGGCGAGGCCGCCGATCCAAGACGACAACGCACCGGCCGCTTCCAGGGCGGCACTGTCCGGCGCGGTGGCGAACACGAACGGCAGGCTCACCCGGCGCGCGTCACGCTTATCGAAGAATGGCAGCGGCAGCACGGCCAGGTCGTCCTTGAGGACGATCGGCTCGACCTGCACTTTCAGCTCACTGCTGTTGCTGATCTTGGCCCACAGGCTGCTGTGCAACGGGTCTTCGCAGGACATGGTGTAGTGACCGATGAACTGCAGGCTCAAGCGGTTGAATTCGGTGATCAACTTCGGCGGGATCTGCACCAGTTGTTCCTGCTGAGTGCCGGCCCCCTCTTTGGGCAACGCCAGGCTGGCGGCTACTTCGCCGTTGACCAGCACGTTGATCTGCGACAGGTCCGCCAGCAACGCCGGCGAGTAGCTGTACTTGAGCAACAGTTGCGCGCCCTTGACCACTTCGTCGGCACGAATGTCGAAGTTGACGCTGTCGGAAGACTCCACCCCTTGCAGGTTCATGGTGTCGCGACGCCCCAATTGCTTGAGGGTCAGGCTGTAGCCGTTGTCGGTGCTTTGCACGGGCACGGTGGTCACCGCTTGCTCGGCAGCTTGCGCCAGGGTGTTGAAACCCATCAGCGAGGCGATCATCAGCGCGAGTGCACGGCGCGGATGAGGGCGAGCGAAAATCTTCGAGGTCATGGCTTGTCCATCAGCGTATCAAGCGGTTTTTTGGGGGTGCGGCTCAAGGCCAGACGCAGTTCGTGTAGGGTGGCGCGGCCGAGGGTGAACAGGCCGCCGATGCCGATGGAACTGACTTCGCGCAGGGCCGCCAGCGGCGTATCCGGTTGGCCGGCGCCCCAGCTCGCGGCCCAGGTGTCGGCGCGGGAGAAGGTCAGGCGTACCAATTCGCTTTGCTGGCGCAGGCTGAGGGGTTCGAACTGGGCGCCGATCTGCGCCCCTTTGCTGAACACCACGCGCGCATCGAACAGGCTGTCCTGGCCGTTGCGCGAAAGCACCAGTTGCACGCGCTCGCCCTGGGTGATCGAGTGACCATCGGTGAGCATCAGGCCGAAGCCGTTCTGCGAGAAATCCTGGGTAGTGCCATCCAGCACACGGCCGTCGGCACAGATAATGCTCACCGGTAGCTTGGCGCTGACGCGCGGCTCTGAACGCACCTGGCGCGCCTCCGAGGCCACGGCTACGGCGGCGCTGGTGATGATCAGGTTGTAGAGGGTCCAGGTCAGGTTGATCGCCACCGTCACGGCCGTGGACGCATCGCCCCAGATCAACTGATGGATACCAAAGCCCAGGCCGACCAGGTTCACGGCCAACAGCACCAGGTAAGGGCGCGCCAGCTTCCAGTCGAAGAACTGCTTGTCGATGATGCCGCCCTTGTCGGTGACATTGAAGCCACCGGCCTTGGGGTTGACCAGCGCCACCAGCACCGGCGGCAGGATGTACCAGGCCAGTACGGTCTCGTACACCTCGTTCCAGAACGAGTGCCGGAAACGGCCCTGGATGCGTGAGTTGGTCAGGCTTGAATGCACCAGGTGCGGCAGTACATACGCCACGATCATCAGCGCCGAGGCATGGAAAATCTCCGCGCCAAAGACCAAATAGGCCAGCGGCGCGGTGAGGAATACCAAACGCGGCAAACCATAAAAGAAGTGCAACATAGCGTTGGCGTAGCAGATGCGCTGGCCCCACTTGAGGCCCTTGCCCAGCAGCGGGTTGTCGGTGCGGAAGATCTGCGCCATGCCCCGCGCCCAGCGAATCCGCTGGTTGATGTGGCGCGACAGGCTTTCCGTGGCCAGGCCCGCGGCTTGCGGGATCGCCAGGTACGCCGTGTTGTAGCCCAGGCGGTTGAGCTTGAGCGCGGTGTGGGCGTCTTCGGTCACGGTCTCGACGGCCACTCCGCCGATTGCCAGCAGCGGCTCACGGCGAATCACCGCACACGAGCCGCAGAAGAAGGTGGCGTTCCACAGGTCGTTGCCGTCCTGCACCAGGCCGTAGAACAACTCGCCCTCGTTGGGCACGGCGCGGAAGGTGTCGAGGTTCTTTTCGAACGGGTCCGGCGAGAAGAAGAAGTGCGGCGTTTGCAGCATCGCCAGCTTCGGATCCTTGAGGAACCAGCCCAGGCTGACTTGCAGGAAGGAGCGCGTCGGCACGTGGTCGGCGTCGAACAGCGCGATGTATTCGCCGTCGGTGACCTTCAACGCTTCGTTGAGATTGCCGGCCTTGGCGTGGAAGTTGTTGTCGCGACGGATGTAGTTGACCCCGACCTTGCGGCAGAACTCGCGAAAGTCATCACGGCGGCCGTCATCGAGCACGTGCACGCGCAGCTTGTCCTTGGGCCAGTCCATCGCCTGGGCGGCGAAGATGGTCAGCTTTACGATGCTCAACGCTTCGTTATAGGTGGGGATGAACACATCCACCGTCGGCCATTCTTCCGGCTCGGTCTTGAGCCACACCGGAGTGCGACGCAGCGGCCAGGCGGTTTGTACGTAGCCGAAGATCAGCACGATCAGGGCGTAGAACTCGGCGGCGACCAGGCCGTAGCCGAAGAACATGTCGAGCCAGGTTTCAAAGCCCAGGGTGGAGGTGAGTCGCCAGAACATGTAGCGCAGCGAGGCCACCAGCGACAACACCACCAGCGCAAGGATTGCCAGGCGCCCCGGGATCCTGCGCAGCACCAGCACCGCCATGAAGCACACAGCGGCAAACAGGCATTGGCTGTAGAGGTCCAGCGGCGCACTGATAACGCCAAAAAACAGCAGGGCACCGAGCACGCAACTGGCAAATACCAGCACCGTACGTAGCGCCGCAGGCCAGCGATTGAAGCGCGCGATGGCGCCATTCAGGCGCTGTTCAGCGCGCCCTTCGACGAAGGGCGTGGAGGACGTATTGTCGGTCATGGAAGGTCCGAGTCGATGCGTTCGAGCAAGGCGCGGCACAGGGCGTGGACGTCCTGGCAGCCGATACTGTTGACGGTAGGGTCGAGGGGATCACGCCCGTAGGCCTGGGCTTCGCTGAACGCCAGGTCGCGGTGTACCGTGCCCAGCAGGGCACTGCCGAGGCGCGTCTTGAACACCTCGGCCATGTCCAGGCTGAAGCGGTGGGCGGCGTCCAACTGGTTGATCACATAAAAGCGTTGTGGCGGTTTTGCGCGTTGCAGGTATGGCGCCAGCACGCTGTCCATCTGCTCCAGGGTGCTGAACGACGCCACATCCGACTGCACCACCACCAGCACCGCGTCGGCGACCGACATGGCTTGACGGAGGTACACGGTGTTGCCGGCCGGTACGTCGATGATGACCGTGTCCTGGCCGTTCAGCTTAAGGCTGGCCAAACGCTTGCCAAGCCACTCCGGATCCTGGCCCAGCCAGCGATTCAAGCTCTGCTGCTGCTCGTGGTCAGTGCCACCGAACGCCACCAGGCGGCAACCGCCAAAGCCGTGCTCAGGCAGGGCTTCCCAGCTTTCGTTAAGCAAGCTGGTGGCGCCGACGCCGGGGAAGTCGAGGCCCAGGCACAAGTGGTGACGCAGGGCGTTTTGCGGGTCCAGGTCGAGGGCAAGCGCCGGGTGCCCCTGGCGCTGCAAGCCACTGGCAATTGCAGCAGACAAGGTGCTACGGCCGACGCCCCCTTTAACCGAAACCACCACCACCACTTTCGGCGTGGACTGCTCCGAATACACCTCGCCTTGCGTGCCCGGTACCACTTCGGACCGTGGCAGGTGGTCGGCGGCGCCATGGTTCAGCTCTTCGAGCAAACGCAACAACGGGGCCGATGGGGCTTCGTCCAAGAGAGCTGCCACTGCAGGCGGGGGAGCAACAACCTCCGGGCTTTCCAGGACCTCTACTTCGTCCTCGATAAACTCATGGATAAAGTCGATTTCGCGGTAGCCATTCGGGTTGGCACCCAGCTTGTTGAATAGTTTTGAAATGTCATCTGCTCGACTCACTCACTGCCCCTCCCCACCTGGTTTGCGCTTTAAAGGCGATAAAAAGGTCAGCGAAGAGCTGACCTTGTATTTTTATAGTTATGTGTTGGCCGAGGCATTCTGTGATATCACATTGATGGTGTCAGTATTTTGATGCTTTTAGCTCGATCTTATCCGACGAACGGCCTGGCGCCATTTTTATGACTATTTCGCCGAAAAAAATGCATTCCTTGTAAGAACATGAACTTGCACTGATTTATCGTGATTTTTGTTGGCCTGCTGGTCAAAAACGGCACAAATCTGACATACCCACAAACAAATAATCCATTGCCTCAAATCTGTCTCGAAAATTTGCCTACACGATTTTGCGATTAAACCTACTATTCATATCGCGCGACAGAATACGCAAACCGCAGCTGGATTCAAGGCAAAACCCACCCGGCGGTCGCCCGCGACGTCTATGCACAACTAAGCAAAACCCACGCCGCTGGACACTTCCTCGACCCTCAATGACCCCACCCATTGAACCAAGAGGATACCCAGCACGAGCGCAAACGCGTTGACCATCGTCAGCCTGCGGGCATTGGCTCAGGCTTATTGATGAACCCGCCGCTCGGTGAATTCATAATCACCCTGGCAATCACTGGTAGGGGCCGCTGCCATGCTCACGTAATGCACGGTGTCCGGATCCACCAGCTTATAGGCGTACACATCCGGCGAACGCACCCCATCGGTGCGCAACTCGTTCTTACCGTCGGCCGCCGACCACGAACCCTGCTCGGTCTGAATCACCTGCGTCTGCTGCGCATCGCGAAAGAAGGTAATGGTGAAACGGCCATCGGCCTTGAGGTGGTTGGTCCACGACAGGAACTGACAGTTGCCGGTTTCCGAACGCAGGCCTTTCCAGGTACCGACCAGCGCGGGGTCGTTGCCGGGCTTGGTAGTGGAGCACGCGCTGAGAGCGGCGGCGAGGAGGATGAGGCACAGGGAGAGAATCCGTTTCACGTGGGGCTTCCTTAGGCAGGGATGAACTCAAGATCGCACCGGCCAGGCCGCCCGGCGGCGAGAGAAGAATCCTACCCGTGCTTGCCGGAAAAAGGGGCGTTCGTGAAAAAAGCTCGGGTTCTGCAAAAATAGTCAGAATTCAGGGGTTTACAGAACGTTGCCAATCGCTATAATCGTCGCCCTAACACGCCGGTATAGCTCAGTTGGTAGAGCAACTGACTTGTAATCAGTAGGTCCCGGGTTCGACTCCTGGTGCCGGCACCATACAAGGTTCCAGAGAAGGCTTTCAAAATCTCTGGAATCCCCGAAAAACCCGCCTTTTGGCGGGTTTTTTCGTTTTGGCGTTCCATCGGTTTCCGTCAGAAACTGGTGGATTCCAACCGTTTTAAGGGTAGAGTTTGGGATACAGGTCACTTCGATAAAAGGGAGTACCCTTATGTCGCGCACCACAGCTCCGCTCTCCGACGCAGCTTGCCGCTTGGCAAAACCTACAGACCGCGCCTACAAGCTTTTCGACGGCGATGGCCTCTATCTCCTAGTCCAACCCAATGGCCGCAAAGGCTGGCGGCTCCGTTACGTCAAACCTGACGGACGGGAAGGACTGACCTCGTTCGGCAACTACCCCGTCATTGGCCTCGCCGATGCGCGCCGCAAGCGCTTGGAGGTCAAGCGAATGCTGGCGGATGGCATTGATCCCATAGAGACCAAACACCAAGCCAAGGCGGAAGCCGTTATCAAAGGCAGAACCTTTGAAAGCGTTGCGCTGGACTGGCACACAGCAATGTCAGCCAAGTGGGCACCAGGCCACTCCAAGACTGTGATGAGCCGCCTCAAAACCCACGTGCTCCCGCTGATCGGCGCCCGCGCCATTGTCGACCTCGACACCCATGACCTCATGCAGCCCTTAGAGGCGATCAAGAAGCGCGGAACGATAGACGTTGCTTTAAGGGTACAAAACTACCTGCAGAGCATCATGCGTGAGGCAAAACGCCTCCGGCTTATCACTGCAAACCCTGCTTACGACCTCGAAGGCTCGATCAAAGCCCCGCGGGTAGTACATCGCCCCGCTCTACCCTTATCGCGACTGCCAGAGCTACAGGAGCGGATCGACACCTATAAAGGCCGAGCACTTACCCGTCTGATGGTGATGCTGTCGCTTCATGTGTTTGTACGCTCCAGCGAGCTGCGCTTCGCCCGCTGGAGCGAGTTCGACCTCAAGCGCGGCACCTGGGAGATACCCGACACGCGACCAGCGTTGGAAGGTGTACCCTTTTCTACAAGGGGTACGAAGATGGCAGGCGATATCCATCTTGTACCCTTATCGCCGCAAGCGGTCGCCCTGCTTGAGCAGATCCACACAATCACAGGAAAATTTGACTTGGTGTTCGCAGGTGATGCCAAACCCTGGAAGCCCATGTCCGAAAATACCGTGAACAACGCGCTACGGACGATGGGATACGACACCAAAACCGATATCTGCGGGCATGGGTTTCGTTCGATGGCCTGCAGCGCACTGATCGAGTCAGGATTGTGGTCGGAGACAGCCATTGAACGGCAGATGAGCCACAAGGAGCGCAACAACGTCCGCGCCGCTTACATCCACAAGGCCGAGTTCATCGAGGAGCGCAGGCTGATCATGAACTGGTGGAGCCGGTACCTGGAGGCCAACCGGCAGGAACATGTCACTCCACACGAATTCGCGAACCAGACCGGAGCGAACGTCACTCGCCTAAAAGCAAAACGTGGCGCAACTGAGTAAGCGCTCGGTCTTCATATCTCAGCGATCCGCTTGTCCACGCGGGTCCATCCAAACAGGGCTGCAAAGCCGCCCTTCTTGGATGGACCTCACTTAAAAAATCTAAAGCCCACACAACTGTCTGTGGAAAACCACTGATTTCCACCGGTGGATAATTTCATCCACAGCCGCAGAACTCCTGAAAATTGGAGTCTTGACCCGAATTATCCACAGGCGTAGAAAAGATCGGGCAAAGCGCTGTCGTCGACAGCAACCCAGGTAGCCAGAACCTTTAAGGCTACGCCACACGGTGGTGGTTCTCCCAAAGTGCGATTAGCGTCCGGCGGCTCGCACGGTCACAGCAATGTGATGGAGGCCTACTTTTACCAGTGTGCCCACTGCGGCAACTCATCCCCTTTCATAGCTGCCCTGCAGCAACCTATCCGCTTGGCCATTCCCGTGCGCCAACCTGCGCCCGTCTCTTTCTTCCGGAAAGAGACGGGCGCTCCTACCGCTGCTGCAGCCCAACTCGTACAAGGCTTTGCGGCATTCCCCCTCGTGACAATCGGCGTGACAAACACCGAAGTCACCAGCAACAGCGATGCAGATGATGGTGCCGCAGCCCACGGAATGGACTGCACCTGACTGACAGTCAGGCACGCCCCGGTCATCGCTTCACTGCCTTCACCTGACTCAAGATCTCGCGGCGCCGGTCTCGTCAGCCAGTGCAGCCTCCACCCGCCCACCGGTATCGGTGCTCAGGAGGCCAGATCATGAGATGCCCTTGCTCCCGGTCGTAAGGAGCCGCCAGTCCCGCGTCAGTGGACACCCTCACAGGTCGCAGGGGCCTTGATCCCTGATAACACTCAGCATTTTTGGCGGGAAGACGTGGGGACAGTTTTGAGATCTCGTAACAGACAGCGAAATATGATGGTTTCAGTTGGAGGGCCGGGTGGTCTTGACTGAGCAGTGTTTAGGGAGGACTAGTTAGGAAAAATTGATACACTGCTCCACTTGAGCAGTGAACCTGCATTAAACCAAAAAACAATCTCAATTGATAAAAATTTATGCCAACTAAAATAATCCACATATCGGACACACATTTCGGCGATCCGTCTCCAACATTTGACAGAGGATCTATAAAAAGAGCATTGATTAAGCAAATCAATGAAATAGATGAGGAGAAAATACTAGTCATTAGCGGAGACATAACCTACAAAGCCTCTCAGCAAGGCTATAGAGATGCAGAAAGGTTTTTTAGCGAAGTAATAGACAGCTGCAAAATCTCAAGATCCAATATAGTCGCCTGCCCAGGCAACCACGACATTGCAAGTGACGGAGAACCATTTAAAGAATTTGATCGCTTTATTTACACCTTAAGGCGAGACAACGCCATAGAATTTGCAAACAATAGCTCAGTTCTACTCACTATCCAAGATACATGTTTTTTGCTTGTGAATTCTGCGTCTCATTTAGATCATCGTTATGGAAACATTCCAGACTCTACATTTTCTTTACTAGACAAAGAGATATCTACACTTAAGCACTGCAGCCGAAGAGTCGCGATTACACATCATCACTTAATCGGGCAAGAGCTTAATGACACCTCAACCACTCGTAATGCTTACCGATTCCTTTATAACCTTGACCAAGCAAGCTTCAACTATGTTCTACATGGGCATCAGCACTCGAAATTAGACTTAGTTGTTGGACAGAATAAAATAAGAATTTTATCCGCTAGATCTATGAGCTATCATGGGAGAGGCTACAGTAACGGGATCACGATAATTGACCTCGAATCAGGCACAGCCACTCCAGTGATTTGGACCCCTGACGAGGTTCCTGGATTATTAACAACAGGTGTAATCAAGTGAAAGGCAAATTTATTGTATTCGAAGGTATTGATGGGTCGGGGACTTCGACTCAATCACAATTACTATATAAATATTTTTCTGGAAAAGAGAAAAAGCCTCATCTGACTTGCGAACCGTCAAACGGGCCAATTGGGGATTTGATTAGACAGATTTTCAAAGGCCGCGTAAGCATGCCTAAGGGTCAGAACCCTTTGGTACCGACAGCCGATCTTTTTGATGAGCAGATGGCATATCTATTCGCCGCCGATCGGCACGACCACCTTTTCAATTCTGTCGATGGCGTTATCAGCCTGGTGAATAAAGGCTACATTGTAATTTCCACAAGGTATTTCTTTTCATCTTACGCCTACCATTGCACAACTGAAAGCGACGCGCATTTTGTAAAAACACTCAACGACAGATTCCCCAACCCTGACTTGGTTATTTATCTGGACAACCCAGCCGCCGTATCGGTTTCAAGGATAGATGAGAGAGTATTCAAAGATGAATACGAGAATAGCGGAAAACTCATTAAGGCCAAAGAGAATTACGATTCATTCTTCAAAAGCTACCAGGGTGATCTGCTTATTTTAAACGCAACCGATAAAGTCGAAAGTATTCACAGAAAAATTGTCGAGCACGTGGAGAGAACAATTGATAATTGAAGCAACCCAAGTAGCTTCACTAGAAGACATTGCCCGAAATGCAGAGCAGGAAGTGAGCGAGAACTTTTCGCTTAACTATGTATCTTCACACATTATCAGCATGGCAGACCTCAAGAACAAGCCACTCGCCGACGTTACTGAAGAGGCAACTCGCTGGGCTGCTCGCGAAAAACCTGTTGAGCTACAGATCAATCATGGGGAGCACATTAAAGACGGACTCGACCATATAATTCACGAACTTAAACACAAGAACACCAGCAACAGGGCTCTATTTTCATTAATTGCACAAGAACACATTTCAGGTACCGGCGATAGGCCTATACCTTCATTTATGATAATGCAGTGTAACATTCACGAAAACACTCTCTACTGCACCTCTTACTTTAGAGCCCTTGAAGTATCCAAGTTCTTTAGAATTAATCTAGAAGAACTACGCCTAAAAATATGCGAAATTCACAAAGCCATTAGAACCTTTGAAAGAGTCAATATTACAGTATTTGCATTTAGAGCATACATAAACCGAACTATTAACACACTAACTGTGCCAGAGATCGATAGAGTCCACCCGATTGATCTCTACACTACTTTACTCGAAAACAAGAGCAAAGTAGCCGACATGCTAAGGGAAAAAAGCTTGCCGTCGACGGTCATCGAAACCGCATCGATCCGAAACTTAATTATCTGTATTAATAAAGACCCCTTTAAGTCTGTCAATAAGAGAGCAATGACTCTTGACGCTGAAAAGGCTATCCACATTGCAGACGAGCTCTCAAAATTGAGGGAGCGCGATTCACACCACCCTGACATTGAAAATCTAAATAAAGAGTTTCAAAGCAAGTTAAATAGTATTGCAGAGGAGCTTGAAAGATGAGCAAATCACTTGCGGAACTGAAGGAAATTCAAAAAAAATTTGACTTGGGACACGAAGGAGCAAAGCAACCATTTTATATTGAGATCACTGAAAATAATATCTCAGACCTTGAACACCTGGCAGTGTGCCTAGCGGGAGAAGTCGGTGAGTTTTGCAATGCCTTGAAGAAAGTCACCCGTGGTGATTTTGGCTGGAATCAAGCAAAGTTGGAATTGAGCGAAGAGCTGGCAGATGTATTCATTTACCTAATAAAAATCTCTAACCAAGCTGACATTGACATTGAAAATGCCGTATTGAATAAGATTGAAAAAAACAAACTTCGCTTCAGGACCTCCTCATAATGCACGTATTCTCCGGAGAGAGCATTAACAGCGTCTACCTATCCGCACTAAAGTCTTTTAGCGCAAACAAACGACAGGTATCCGACTCAAGAGTGGGCCAAGTGTTTGATTTAGGGCCTGCATATTTTGAATTCACAAACCCTAGAGATCAATTCCTGACATTAAGGAATAGAAACTATAACCCTTACTTCGCCATAATAGAGGCAGCATGGATACTCAATGGAGACAACAATCTTGACGGACTAAATAAAATCATCCAAGGTTACAATAAGTATTCAGACGACGGTCATTCATTAAACGGTGCATATGGCTATAGAATAAGAAAGTATTTCGGGAGGGATCAGATGGATTCAGTCATTAGACTGCTGTCCACCGAACAAAACTCGAGACGGGCCGTAATTACGCTGTACAGCCCAGACGACCTTGAAAACAATACATCCCGTGACATTCCGTGCAACATTTCAATTTGCTTTAAAATCCGTAACAAGCACCTCGACATGACAGTTATGAACCGCTCTAACGACGTGTTTTTAGGAATCCCTTATAATGCCTTTGTTTTCAACATAATACAACGCTATATCGCTAGGGAGTTAGGCTTGCCTTTAGGAGTCCAGCGACACTTCACTGACTCACTGCACTTATATAAGCGAGACTTCGTGCGTGTAGATGAGATCTTACAAACCAACTCCCAAGATGAAATAGATTCCTGGAGGAAAGCTCCTACCGCCGATTACATTTTTGAAAGCATAATTGAAGAATCCCAAAAAATATCAACCCATAATATAGATCAATTAGAATCAGATGCCATCAGAAACATTTTGAGCAATTATTGGAACCTTAAGAACGGCGGCTCAAAACTTGATTTTATTGATAAATTACCTTATGATAATTTCGGAATAAGCAGTAAACTTTGGGCCGAATCCAAAAAGTAACTATATATCAGGATACGACGTTATGTTTCCAAACATTTTAAGCGATGAACCGAGCGTAGCCGCCAAATCAATAAGGTTCATCGCTATGAGCAATCTAGACAAAGAAATAGAATTAAAAAATATAATTCTTAGCTCTAAGCATATAGACAGATATCCTTTCTCCGTTTTAAGCGGGGAAGAGTTTATGTGTTACGTAATTGCCTGCTTAACTTGGACAAAAATTGACATCGGTCTCGTAAACGCCCCTCAATTTAAGAGCCGCTTGAACCAAAATATAAAATCAGTACTGGAGCTCCTTTCCTTGAAAGATCAAAGCATTGTAGTTCTTTCTTCACTAGAAGAAGAACTCTGCACAATCATCAAGTAATTTTTATCCCAGCATCAGGCCTGCGAGTAATTTATTTCTGCTCGCTTGGAAAGACCGCCAATAGAAACCCCTATACCTTTTCTTGCAAAAGCATGACTTTTTATTATTACATTTTTAATATACTGCACTGCTACCACTTAATCCTAATCCGCAGGATTCATACTGGCAATAAAATCATGGCGGGTTAAAGGGTATTTTTTGAGATAGCCCCTTAAAAATCCATATGAATCCTTATAAAAAACAAGCCAATATGATGCTATTCGACTCCTGGTGCCGCACCATACAAAACAAAGCCCTCACAGAAATGTGAGGGCTTTGTTGTTTCTGGGTTAATACAACCCAGTCGCTCGCCTGTAAATCCTTCCCCAAACCGACAAACCGCTATTGGTGGCCGACTACCAGCCGAAGCATAACGTCCGCATACCATGTACACAGTGCATACAGAACACGTGTGGAACAACGTTAATGGCAGCCTCTCCCGTTCTATCTTTCTGAGTAAAGCCCGAACTTTTCAGCGAGTTGGATCAACTGGCGCGGGCGACCGACCGAGATCGTCAATACCACCCTGCAGCGGGCTTTGAGCCGCTACGTGACCGCTGAGTGCTGGCATTTAAAGCCGTGCAGAAAGACATTGCAGATACTGATGCCGGCAACGCCACTGATTGGGAATTGAGGGAGGCAGCCGTCTTCCACATTCTCAACAGCCTGGGAATGCTGGAGCGTTCCCTCATGCAGGGAAAGCGTCTCCAGTACTCGATTGCCGGGAGCTGGTTATCACTGCGTATCCGTATCGAGCGACCTCTAGTTTGCAAGGTGACCGCGAAGCGCACCACAGCACCAAGCCCCGTAACTCGGGGCTTGGTGCTATTTGGCGTTTGAATGAATATCGGCAACTGCAAGAAAACAAACCCGGCCAGGGTAATTAAAAGGCCGTCAGGAATATGGACGGAGAATTCCACCCCATCAAACAGGTGTAAACACTGTACAACCATGCGCCCGATCAATACGATGAGAAGCATTATCATTCACGCAGTGCGAGCCTCACATGCAGGATGCCAGCCCAACATCGTCCGTCGAACAGTTGTACGAGAATCATCACGGCTGGCTGCAGGGCTGGCTGAACCGGCGGTTGGGGCACAGTGCCGACGCCGAGGATCTGGCCCACGACACGTTCATCCGTGTGCTGCGCGCCCCCCAGCAGGTGTGCGAGTTGCGCCAGCCCATGGCGTTTCTCGCGGCGATTGCCAATGGACTGCTGGTCAATCGCTGGCGCCGCCAGGAGATCGAGCGGGCTTATCTTGAAGCGTTGGCTGCTCGGCCCGAAGGGGGGGAATCGTCACCCGAGGACCGGTATCTGGTGATCGAAACCTTGTTGCAACTCGACTCGCTGTTGATTGGCCTCTCTGAGCGCATACGGCAGATTTTCTTCATGTCTCAGCTCGACGGCCTGACGTATCCGCAGATCGCTGCGCAGTTGGGTTTGACTGTGGCTCAAGTGCAACGGGCCATGGGCAAGGCATTCAGTGTGTGCTATGCGAGCCGTTTCGAATGAGGGCCGAGATTAATCCGCAGGTGCGCGATATCGCCATTGATTGGCTGGTCAGGACGCAGTCCGGGCTTATGAGTGCGCCTGATCTGGAAGCATTGCAGTGTTGGCGCGAGGCGAGCGATGAGCATGAACAGGCCTGGCAACGTGTCGCCAGCTTGCCGCTGTTGCAGCAGCCCGGAGCGAATCTTTTGCGCGACGCCACCGCGCGCAGGGCACTGGCGTCGGCTGGGCCGGACATGCAGAAACGTCGGCAGTTGCTCAAGCGCCTGTTGGTCCTTGGTGCGGTTGGCACAGTTGCCTGGCAAGGCGCGGGTTCCACGCCAGTGCGCGCCGCGCTGGCGAACCACCGCACAGGAACAGGCGAGCGTCGCCAGTGGACCCTGGTGGATGGCAGCTCGCTATGGCTGAACACGGCCAGTGCGGTGAACCTGGATTTTAATGACCAGGTGCGGCGCATCCAGATGATAGAGGGCGAGCTGGCCTTGAATGTGCGAACAGAATCGCGCCCGCTGCAGTTGATCACGCCGGACGCGATCCTGCAGAGCCGCGATGCGCAGTTGCAAGTGCGCCATGACCGGCAGGGCACGCAGGTCACCGTCATGGGCGGCCAGGTGCAGGTGCACTCACGCGGCCAGCCAACGTCCTCTTCACTTGAGGCCGGATGGCAGGCACGGGTGGACCGCCTGGGTATCGGCGTACCGAGCCGCCCCGACCTGCTGGTCGCCCAGGCCTGGCTGCGCGGGATTCTGCCGGCGGATCGCCTGCGCCTGGATGCCTTGGTGGCGGAACTCTCGCGTTATCGTCCCGGTGTTTTACGTTGTCACGAGCAGGTCTCAGGGTTACGCCTCACAGGCAGCTTTTCGCTGGATGACACCGACGCAGCCTTGACCCTGGTAGCGCGCACGCTGCCGGTGCGTATCGAGCGCATGACGCGGTATTGGGTCTCGATCGTGCCGGCCTGAAATATTTTTTTCCGCTGCACGATAGTTTTTTCGTACTCGCTTGGCCTATAGGGATCACCCACCCGCCAGAGGTGGGTCTTGACCCCTTAGGAGCCCCGTATGACTTCACCTTCCCGCGCCCTGCGTGCCCGTACGCTTGGACTGTTGTTGCTCAGCGTGCAACCGCTTTGCAGCCTTCCAGTCTTTGCCGCGGGTAGTTCGCAGCATTACAGCATCGACGCTGGCCCCCTGGATTCTGCGCTGTCACGTTTCGGCGCACAGGCGGGGATTACCATGGCGGGCAGCTCAACGCTGACGGCCGGCAAGAAAACCCAGGGGCTGCAAGGCGATTTCAGTACTGAGGCCGGCCTGACGCAGCTCTTGCTCGGCTCGGGGCTGACCTATGAGCGCCAGGACGACGGTAGCCTGCTGCTGGTACCGAGCAACGGCGACGTGTTGGAGTTAGCGCCGACTGCGATCAGTGGCACCGCATACGACACCTCGTTGGGCCGCAACGATGGCCTGGTCGCCAGCCGGACCATGAGTGCCAACAAGACCGATACGTCGATCATGGAAACGCCGCAATCGATCAGCGTGGTCACCCGTAAGCAGATCGATGCCCAGCAGCCACAAAGCATCGGGCAGGTGCTGCGCTACACCGCCGGGGTCAATGGTGAAGCCAACGGTGTCGATACCCGGCGCGACACGATTAGTATTCGTGGCTTTGACGCGACGACTGGCGGTGGTATCTATCGCGATGGCCTGCGCCAGTACAGCTTTGCCAACCAGAGCCGTGCCGTGGGTGAAGTCTATGGACTGGAGCGCGTGGAGGTACTGCGCGGGCCATCGTCAGTGCTCTACGGTCAAAGCTCACCGGGCGGCATGGTCAACGTGATCAGCAAGCGTCCCACCGATGAGCCGCTGCATGAACTGGTGGCGCAGGCAGGCAGTTTTGATCGCAAGCAATTGGCTGCGGATTTCGGCGGGCCGCTTAGCGATGACGGCGTCTTGACATATCGCCTCACCGGGCTGTGGCGAGACAGCGGTACGCAAATCGACTACGCCCGTGATGACCGTCAATTCATCGCCCCGGCAATCAGTTGGCGCCCCTCGGACGACACCTCGCTGACGGTGCTGGCGTCCTTTCAAAAAGACCGCAATGTGCTGGGCTACTACGCGTTGCCACGGGTCGGCACCCTCGATAGCTCGCGTTACGGACGGATCGCTACGGACCGTTTTGTCGGCGACCCTGACTTCGACAAGTACGATGTAGAACAGTGGTCACTGGGGTATCAGTTTGAACATCACCTCAATGATATCTGGACATTCCGCCAGAACGCCCGTTACAGCCGTTCCTACCAGGAACAGCGCACGATTTACCAGTACGGCCTGGACGACGACCAGCGCACCGTGGGCCGCTTCGGTTATCTGGGCCACGAAAAGGTGAAGAATGCCCTTCTCGATAACCACTTCCAGGCCCAGTGGAACGCCGGCCGTTTCGAACATACAACGCTGGTCGGTATCGATTTGCAACACGCCAGTACCAACCAGTTGGGGGGTGGCAACGTGGTTGATCCGCTGGATGTGTATGCGCCGGTCTATCACCAGGATTACAGCGACCTGGACGCTTTTTACGACATCAACCAGCGTCGTCAGCTAGACCAGGCGGGTGTGTATCTCTCGGAACAGCTCAAGTTCGACGAACATTGGGTCTTCAACCTGGGCGGTCGCCAAGACTGGGCACGCTCGAAAACGGTCCATTACGCCACCGATACGGCGGCAGACCTCAAGCAGCGCGATCACGCCTTCACGTGGCGGACCGGTGTGATGTACCTGGCAGACAACGGCCTGGCGCCCTACGCGAGCTATTCCGAGTCGTTTTTCCCTAACATCACGGCGGTGGCGCGTGACGGCAGTGCGTTCGAACCCGAAACCGGTCGCCAGTATGAAGTCGGGATCAAATTCCAACCCAAGGGCAGTGACAGCTACGTGACCGTCTCGCTGTTCGACCTGACGCGGCAAAACGTACTGACTGCCGATCCTGCCAACAATCGTTTCTCGGTGGCGACCGGAGAAATCCAGTCGCGCGGTATCGAACTGGAAAGCAAGGCGCAGGTGTCCGATGCGCTGGAGTTGATGGCCAACTACAGCTATTCACACCTTGAAATTACCCGCAGCAATACGGCCGATGAGAAAGGCAATCAACCTGGCAATACCCCTGAACAACTGGCCTCGCTCTGGTCGCAATACACCATTCAGGGCGGCGCGCTATCGGGCTTGGCGATAGGGGGAGGAGTACGCTATGTCGGCAAGAGCTATATCGACTCGCAAAACAGCGAAGGCATTCCCCACTACACGCTGTTTGACGCCAGCCTGAGCTACGACCTGGGCAAGCTGTCTTCATCCTATGCAGGGGCGAAGCTGGCGCTCAATGCGTCCAACCTGACCGACGAAACCTATGTCTCCCAGTGTGGTTACACCGGCGACAGCTGCAAATACGGGTATCGCCGAAATGTGACCGGATCGGTGAGTTACAACTGGTAAGCACCCCCTTGGCGACCGGATCGGCACGTAGCGCAATTGCCAGACAAAACCGCTTTCGTACTCGATATTTCAACAGCGTCGGCCGATAGAGGGCGTTGACAGCGGACTGCTTTCGGCAGCCTGCTGCCACGGCAGCTTTTGGCGGATTCCTGCCTATTCTCTACGGAAGGGATGATCGACAACGTTCGAATTCAGGAGGTTTACCATATATTCATCCTCGATCATCCCCTCCACGCCTCACCTCCCCTCCTGTTGAATCACCTCTTTTCGCGCCAAAGCTCCGGATTTCATCCTTTATGCTAAATTATGTATTGGCAATAATTATGGCGTATCCATAAAAAGGGATAATTGCATGAGCAGCATATTTCAGCGCCCTGAACTGGCTGAATCGATGGCAAACCAGCTTCTCAATCCAGGCGTATTAGATGAAGGTCTACGCTCAGGTCTTTTTCTGTCTGGCCTGCGCCGTACAGGTAAAACGACCTTCCTGCGCAACGACCTTATCCCAGCCCTGGAAGCAGCAGGCGCCCTGGTGATTTACGTCGACCTATGGAGCGATACGCTGGCCAACCCGGCAACGCTCGTGCACAACGCCATCCACAAGACCCTGAAAGAACTGCAAACGCCGGGCTCTTCAATCCTGGAAATGCTCAAGCGAGTCAGCAATGTCGATCTGGGCGCAGCAGGATTCAAGTTCGGTTTCAAACTCGACAGCATCGGCAACGCCGACGGCCCCACATTGGCGCAAGCACTCGCAGAGGTCGTCGACCAAGCGAAGACCGATCTCGTGCTGATCATCGACGAGGTGCAACATGCCATTTCCTCCGACGATGGCAACCAACTGCTCCTGGCCCTCAAGGCTGCTCGTGATGCAATCAACCCGCGCCCGAATACGCCGGGCTACTTCCTCTTTATCGGCACAGGCTCCCACAGAGCCCAGGTAAGCGAGCTGACCGCCAAACGCAACCAAGCGTTTTCCGGCGCGACATCGGCCGCGTATCCACTGCTAAAGGGTGACTACGTTGAATTCCTGCTCAACCGACTGGCAATGACGGTGAAGAAGGAAAAGCTCCCCTCACTTGAAGCCGCTGTCGAAGCCTTCAATACCCTGGGCAATCGACCTGAGGAAATGCTCAAGGCATTGCGTCAGCTACTGCAACAGGGCGGTGATCCTGATCTTTTCCTCCCCGTGATTGCCAGCACCTTACGCTCAGCGGCGGCAAGTATTGAGCTTGAAAAAGTCGAACAGCTGGGCAGCCTGGCTCAGGCGATTTTCAACAAGATCGCGGCTACGGAAGGCGATGCTCGGGGGATTTTCTCTACCGATGCAGCTGCGGAATATTCAAAGACGGTAGGTCGCGAAGTGCGGGTTGAAGAGATTCAACCCGTAGTGATTGCGCTGGTGGCGGAGAACATCATCATGCGGCGAGGGCATGGGATTTATGCGATTACGGATCAGTTTGTTCAGGAGATTTGGTTGGAGGAGCGTGCGTTGATTGAGGGGCGGTAGGGACAAGCAATAAATTTTCCACCTTAGTCACATGCTTGGACTTTGTAGGTCCGCTATTGATGATGTGGTGAAGGTGTTGGAGTCGCCTGGGAATACCGGGCTGTAAGTAGGGCTGTGAAGCGGCCCCAAAACCAGGCCCTTAGTAAAATCTCAGTGCCTTTATTGGGGCTGCTGCGCAGCCCGGCGCGGGGCAAGCCCGCTCACCACAGAGTTGTGTGCCCGCATTTGAGGGTGGTGTAGATACCCAGGGGCGTTTTTTTCGGTATAAACCTGAACATCCCTGCGTCGTGAACGGACTCCCATGAACGCCCTCAAACTGATCTGCCTCCTCATCGTTTTCCCGCTGCTGCTGGCCGCCCTCGGTGGCTGGGAGCGTCAGCGTGCTGACGAAACCACCACGGCGCTGGTCGATTACCACGTCACGGTGACTACCGCTAAACAGCAACTCCAAGCGCTGGCGGCGAAGGAGCCGACGGCGATGGTCGCCCTGGTCGATGAAAAAATCAGCGTGCAAACGGCCCTCTCGCGTCTGGAAAAAATCGAAGCCGAGCTGCCCATTGCCCACCGCGTGAACCGTGCGATGCGGGTCCTGGCGCCGTGGGTGATGGGCTTGGGTCTGTCGGCGGCGTTGATTGGTGCGGCTGCATTGGCGGGTACGTACTGGGCCGGGCGGCGGGCACGGCACTCACGGGAGAGGTTATTGCAGGCGTTCTCCCTGGGCAGCCGCCTGTTGCCCTATGTGCTGGTGGGCCATGTGGTGGCGGTGGCGGCGGCCGTCGCGTTGGCGTTGAGTTTCGAAGGCTTGGGGATGTGGCATATCGGCCGGCTGGGCAGTGGCGAAGTCAAGCTGATGGCGGTGCTGGGGGTGATCGCGGCGTTCTGTGTGTATTCGATCTGGCAGTTGCTCAGACAGCTGCGCCCTATGCTGGGGATGTTCAAGCCCGAGCCGCTGGAGATGTTCGGCCAGGTGGTGACGCCCGTGCAGGCTCCAGGGTTGTGGCGCCATGTGGACGAATTGGCGGAGAGGCTCGGCGCGCTGCCACCGGACCACATCGTGGTGAGCCTGGCCCAGGGCTTTTACGTGACCTCCAGCGCGGCCACTGTGCAACCGGCGAATACTTTGCTGCAGGGGCGCACCTTGCATGTGCCGTTGCTGTATCTGGGCCTGCTGAGCCGTGAAGAAATCAGCGCGGTGATCGGCCATGAGCTGGCGCACTTTGTGGGGCAGGACACGGAATACAGCCTGCGCTTTTTACCGATCTACGATGGGGTCAATCGCAGCCTCGAAGCGCTATTGAACACGATGCTGACCAGCGATTTTATCCAGGGACGGCTGATGCGGCCGTCGTTCATGTTCGGTGTGTTTTTCATGCAGCGCTTTGATGACGCGGTGAACCACTGGAGCCGTGAGCGTGAATTGCTGGCGGACGCTGCCGGCGCGCAGTTGGCGGGCCCTGCGGCGGCGGCTTCGGCGTTGTTGCGGGTGTCGGTGGTGCAGCCGCACGTTGAGGATGCCTTGTTGGCGTTGTGTGAAGCAGGCGCGGCTACCGATCTGCCCGACGCCGTATTCGCGAGCTTGCGTGAGTGTGAATTGCAACCATCAGCCGAAGCCCTGGAGATTCATCAACCCCATCCCACCGACTCCCACCCCTCCAATGGCGAACGCCTGCAGGCGCTGCACGTGCCACTGGACGATACCCTGCGCAGCGCCACCCGCGAGGTGGATAGCGACGTAGCGAATGCGCAGATGGATGCCTATTTCAGTGCCCCCCAGGCAGTGCGCGAGCAGCTGTCTCGCGACGTGATGGACGTGGCGGTGTCGGAGAACAGCGCGCACACCCAGCTGCTGGAAACCTTGGCCGCTTCGGCCGAGGGTGAGCGCAGCCTGCATGAAGGCGGCCAGTGGCGCGGGGTGCTGATGGCGGTGTCGGGCCTGCCCTTTGTGCTGGCGGCCCTGTTTATCCTGAGTCGAGTCTGGCTCGCCCCGGAGCGTTTGAAAGGCACGCCGCTGTCGGCAGTCGGCGCGGGCGCGTGCCTGGGCCTTATCGGGCTGGGCCTGCTGTGGCTGGGCATCCGTCGATTCAAGCGCGCGCCGCAGACCGCGTTGCGCCTGACACCGGAGCATTTTGTGTTCAATAACCTGGCGCAACCGCTGCCCATCGAACATATCGAGGAGATCACGTTGCAGTTTGTCCAGGGCATCTGGGTAACCGTTCAACTGACGCCCGAGGCGCCGTTACCGGCAATGCGCAAGACCGCGTTCGGTGTACCCGGCGTGCGGGTCAACAAGAAGAAACGCCAGGTGCTGCTGCTGATGGCACAGCTGTGTATCGACAATAAAAAGATCGAACCTTATGAGGGGTTGTCCTTGATGCTCGACTACAAGAATGCGGCGTTGGCGCGCAAGATTTTGCAGAGCCGCGAGGACTGATGCACACCCATAAAAAAACCCCGAACCAGTCGGGGTTTTTTATTGCCTGGAATCAGGCGCGAGGTGCGATCACTTAGAAAACGTTGATCGGATAGTCGGCGAACAGACGGATTTCGTTACCGCCTACGTTGTACTTGTCGGCATTGCTGGAAACGCGCAACCAGGACGCACGAGCACGCAGGCTCAGGTCTTTGGCCGGGCCGCTTTGGACGACGTATTTGAACTGGTTGAAGATCTCGCGCTCGGTGCCATTGCCACGGTTGGAACCGTCGTCAATGTTGGTGCCGCGCACGTAGGCCACGTTGTAGGTCAGGCCAGGCACGCCGAAGGTGCTGAAGTCCAGGCCGTAGCCGGCTTGCCAGGAGCGCTCGTCCTTGCCGTTGAAGTCGGACCAGTAGGAGTTGGCCAGCAGGATGGTGTTGCCGCCGTCGCCGATGCCGCCAGCGTTGCGGTAGCCGCCGTACAGGTAGCCGGTGTCGCCCGTGCTGCGCTGGTGAGCGACGGTGAAGCTGTGGGGGCCGACAGCCCATGTGGCGCCCAGGCTCCAGATCTTGTTGTCGCGAGCGTCTTCGCTGCCTTGGTTTTCCAGGGCGAAGCTCTTGTCCAGCTTGGTCTTGTAGCCATTGAAGTCAAAGGTCAGCGACTGTTTCTCTGGCAGGGCCAGCACGTAGTTGACGTTGACGTATTGCTTCTTCAGCACGTCTTGCATGTCGGAGGCGTACAGCGCGGCCGACAGGTTTTCGGTGAATTTGTAGCTGCCACCGACGTAGTCGATGCTTTTCAGACGGCCGCTGTCGGTACCTTCGGCGCTCTTGCGAGCTTCCTTGGTGAAGTGACCGGCGTCGAGTTGCAGGCCGGCGATCTCTTTGGAGACGATCGACGTACCCGTGAACGTTTCGGACAGCAGACGGGAGTTGTCGTAGGCCAGGACCGGAACGTTAGGGAACTGATCACCGTACTTGAGCACCGTGTTGGAGACGCGGAACTTGACCGCTGCGCCGCCTTTGGCCAGGTCGTGTGGTGCCGAGCCAGGGTTTGCCGAGCCATCTGGGTTGGTGGTGCCATTACCCTGCTTGAAGAAGTCGATCCCCCCCGCGCCGGCGCGACCTTGGCCACCGTCCAGACGGATAGCATATTGGCCAATCACGTCCACACCCACACCGACGGTGCCTTGGGTGAAGCCGGACTCGAACTTGCCGATGAAGCCTTGGCCCCATTCGGCTTTGTCTTGCTTGCCGTTTTTGTAGTCGCGGCTGATGTAGGCGTTACGGGCTGCGATGTTCAGGTGGCTGTCTTCAACGAAACCCTTGGATTGCTCCTGGTCGTTTGCCATTGCTGTCGATGCGCTCAAAATCCCCAGAGCGATCAGACTCATCCGTTGCTTCAACATTTTTTGTATTCCTTATTACGGGTTGAGTACGCGCGATGACACCAGGCTCCATGTCGCTTTTCTGGTGTCGACTTTTCCGAAAAAAGAAGGCCCGCGGACGACTGAACATGCCGCGGGCCTTTTCTTATTGGATGAGTCATGGCTGTTAGCCACAGGCGTTGGGCGCAATCCTAGTCGCGCGTTGAACTATGTGTCAATTTCGTGAATCGTCTGTATTTAGGCGAAATAATTCTAAGCAAAGGCCTACTGCCTTTCTGAAAACGACCAGATTCTGTCTTTAACGACCCACGAAACACATCTCGTAACATATTTCAAAGCCGATACGTTTGATAATGGATAACGCACGCAAATGCAAAGCATTACCATTAGCGTGCTTTTTCCTGCCAAACCCTTTGGATGCATTCCACCATGCCTGCCCTTCGCCTGACGCCCATGACCCTTGGGCTTTCTGTTCTGCTGTCTGCCGGTTTTGCCTGTGCCGCCACCACCTTGCCCGAAACCTCGATCAGCGCCGAAGCTGACGAAGACGACCCGCGCGTCAAGGAAACCAGCACCGCGACCCGCACCGCCACACCGGTACGGTATGTGCCCCAGGCCATCGACTCGGTGAAGACCGAAAGCCTGCGCGCCTACGGCACCAACGACCTGGGCCAGGCCTTGAGCGGCATCCCCAACGTCAGCAGCGGCGCCGACACGCGCTTCGACAGTCTGCGCATCCGTGGCTTCGACGCGAGCAACGACTTCTACCTCGATGGCATTCGCGACGACAGCCAGTACGTGCGCGACCTGCACAACATCGAGCGCATCGAAGTGCTCAAAGGCCCGGCAGCCGTGCTTTACGGGCGAGGCGGCCAGGGCGGGATCGTCAACCGCGTGAGCAAACTGCCAACGGCCGGGCGCAAGTCGAGCATCGAGGCCCAGGGCGGCAGCAACGATTTGCGCAGTGTGTATGCCGACCTGAGCACCGACCCCACCGACAACATCAGCCTGCGCCTGAACATGGGCAACCAGGACAACAACAGCTTCCGCGACGGCGTCAGCGGCAATCGCCAACTGTTCGCACCGTCCATGAGCTGGCAGCTCACACCGGATCTGAACTGGCTGGTGCAATACGAATACAGCCGCTACAACCGCACGCCGGATCGCGGCATCCCCGGCGTCAACGGCCGCCCCGCCGACGTCAGTCGCAGCACCACCTACGGCGACAGCCGCGATTACATCGACGACAAGACCCAGTCCCTGCGCTCCAAGCTGGCCTACGAACTCAACGACAACTGGCAACTGCGCCAGACCCTCGGCGTGTTCAAGCTCGACAGCGATTTCGACAACACCTACCAGACCGCCTATGTTGCCTCGACCAATCGGGTGACGCGCCAACGCTGGCAGCAAGACCTGACCACCCTCAACGTCTTCAACAACGTCGAGCTGGAAGGAGGCTTCAGCACCTTCGGCCTGGAACACCGCCTGCTCACCGGCGTGGAGCTGGGCAGCCAGCGCCGCGATCCAAAGCTGTACACCGCCACTGCTGTGAACCGCGGTGGCCAGGCCGTGCCAGCCCTGGACCTCAACCAGCCCAACCGTCGCCTGAGCCACACCGGGCGCATGAGCGTATCGAGTAACAACCACACCGAAGTCGAAAGCCGCGCCCTGTATGTGCAAGACCAACTGCGTCTGAACGACCAGTGGCAAGTGCTGGCCGGCCTGCGTTACGACCGTTTCGAAGTGGACACCAAAAACAAACTGCTCAATACCCGACAAGACGTCAAAAGCCACAGCACCAGCCCGCGCTTTGGCCTGGTGTGGACGCCCCTGGAACACCACTCGTTCTATGCCTCGTGGAGCAAGACCTTCTCACCGGCCGGTGGCGGCCTGATCGGCATCACCCCGAACGCCGCCGGCAGCGTCAACGACCTGAGCCCCGAGCTGACCAAGCAAAAAGAGATCGGCGTAAAAAGCGACTGGCTCGACGATCGCCTGAGCACCACCCTGGCGGTGTACGAACTGGAACTCTACAACCGCCGCACCAGCGACCCGCTGGACCGCACCATTACCCTGCTCAGCGGCCTGCAGCGCTCGCGCGGCGTGGAGCTGACAGCCACCGGCAAGATCGTCGGCAACTGGTCTGTACGCGGTGGTGTCGGCCTGCAGGATGCCAAGGTCGAGAAGGACAACAACGGCTTTGAAGGCAAGCGCGTCAGCGACGTGGCCAAGCGCAATGCAAGCCTGTTCATCACCTGGAAACCGGAGATGGGCTGGTACGCGGAAACCGGTTTGACCCTGGTCGGCGACCGTTATGCCGACAGCCTCAACACCGTGGTGCTGCCGGGTTATGGCAGTTGGGACGCGTTGGTCGGGTTCCGGCAGAAAGAATGGGATGTGCGCGCGGCGCTGAACAATATCGCCGACAAGACCTACTACGAATCGGCGACCAGTGTGGCGCAGATTCAGCCGGGCGAGCCGCGTAACCTGGTGGTGACGGGCACTTATAGCTTCTAAACGTAAACCCCCTTCTTATCGCAGCTGCCGAGCGCAAGCGAGGCAGCTGCGATGAAGCCAAGGCTATTTCGTTAGTTACTCATCAACTCGCACAACGCGTGCATTTCAGCCTCGCTGAACAACCCCACCGGGTAGCGTTCACTCATCACACTGCGCAAATCCGGCTGCTGCCTGGCTTGTCGCGAGCCGTTTTCCTTCAACCAGAGCCCCAGCGCATGGATCGCGTCACCGTCAACCCGCGAAGGGTGGAAGGTGCGCGTGTACATCGGGTTGATATTGGCATTCATTTCGGCGCTCTCTCCTGCTGCGTGAGCGGCTAACTTACTTAAGGTTTATGACAGAACTGTGCGGTCATCACCCTGGGACACTGGGGCAACACCGATACAAGAGCTATGCCAATGTCGCGTGTTTATAGGTGGGCGGACACAAAAAAGCCCACGACCGTGCTGGGCCGTGGGCTTGCTGTAGAGACCGAAACCGAGGGACGCCCGGTTGCCGGAAAGGCGTTGTTACAACTGCACTCAGTTTTTATGCGGGGCCGGCTGTTGTTGGGTCAGGCAATGGATATTACCGCCACCCAGTAACAGTTCACGGCCCGGCACCATCACCACTTCGTGCTGCGGGAACAGGTCCTGCAGGATAGCCTTGGCTTCAGCGTCCAACGGGTCGTCGAAACTTGGCGCGATGATGCCGCCGTTGACGATCAGGAAGTTGACGTAGGAACCCGCCAACCGCACGGTCGGATTGCGTTCCTGTGTGCCGTCCACCGGGTCGACCCCTGCGCACTCTTCCTCAGTGGCATACAACGGCCCCGGGATCGGCATTTTATGCACTGTGAACGAGCGCCCCTGGGCGTCGGTGCTGCTTTGCAGGACAGCCATGGCGGCGTGGCAACGTGTGTAGTTCGGGTCTTGCGGGTCGTCGGTCCAGGCCAGCAATACTTCACCTGGGCGCACGTAGCAGCAGAAGTTATCCACATGACCGTCGGTTTCGTCGTTGAACAGGCCGTCCGGCAGCCAGATGATCTTATCCACAGCCAGGTTGGCGCTGAGCACCGCTTCGATTTCGGCACGGTCGAGGTGCGGATTACGGTTGCGATTGAGCAGGCATTCCTCGGTGGTAATCAGGGTGCCTTCGCCGTCGACGTGGATCGAACCGCCTTCCAGCACGAAGCCCTCTGTGCGGTAACGCGGCGCGCGCTCGATTTCGAGGATCTTGCCGCCCACCTGCGAGTCGCGGTTCCACGGCGAGTACAGGCCACCGTCAAAACCGCCCCAGGCGTTGAAATCCCAGTTCACGCCGCGCACTTCGCCACGGTCGTTGATCACGAACGTCGGGCCGGTATCGCGCACCCAGGCGTCATCGCTGGACATTTCCACCACACGGATATTCGGCACGTCCAGGCGGGCGCGGGCGTTTTCATACTGGCCGGCAGAAACCGCCACGGTCACCGGCTCAAACCGTGCGATGGCCTTGGCCACCGCCACGTGAGCCGCCTGCGCGGGCTTGCCGCCCAGGCGCCAGTTGTCCGGGCGCTCCGGCCACACCATCCAGGTTTGGGTCTGTGGCGCCCATTCGGCGGGCATATGGAAGCCATCGGCGCGGGGGGTGCTGTGCAGGGTGGTCATGGCGATCAGGACTCCGAATGGGGTAAAGGCCGACTTTATAACGGATAAAAATCGGCTTTAAAAGCGAACAAACAGCCCGGATGAAAAATATGACAGCTAATCACCGATAACAATCGATTATTTACAGTTGCTCATCCAGCACCTTCGACAGCATGTCGACAAAGAAGTCCACGCTACGTTTGGAGGTCACCATCGGCGGCTTGATCTTGAGGATGTTCAAATAATCGCCAGTCGGCTGCATGAAAATCCCCAGCTCCCGCAATCGATCACACAACAGGGTGGTCTCTTCGGTGGCGGGCTCCAGGGTTTGCCGGTCACGCACCAACTCCAGGCCCAGATAGAAACCGGAACCGTGAACCGCGCCTACCAGGGGATGACGGTCGATCAGTGCTTCCAGCCGCGCCTTGAAATGCCCGCCGACCACCTGGGCGTTTTCCCACAATTTTTCTTCTTCCATCACATCCAGCACCGCCATGCCGATCCGGCAACTCACCGGGCTGCCCCCCGACGATGAGAAGAAATACCCCTCGGCCTCCAATGCCTCGGCGATCTCGCGACGGGTGATCACCGCGCCAAGTGGCTGACCATTGCCCATGCCCTTGGCCATGGTGATGATGTCGGGCACCACGCCCTGCTCTTCGAAGCCCCAGAAAAAGTGCCCCATGCGGCCGTAGCCCACCTGCACTTCATCGGCGATGCACACGCCGCCTCGGGCACGCACCAACCCGTACACCTGCTGCAAGTAACCCGGCGGCAGGGAGATGCCGCCGGCGTTGCCGTACACCGGTTCACAGATAAACCCGGCCAGTTGGCGCTTGCTCGCAGCGACTTTCGCCAGGTTATGTTCCACGCTTCGTACGTAGTCCGGCGCACTGTCCTGCCCGCGGAATTCACCGCGATAGGTGTTCGGCGCGGTAACCGGGTGGACCCACTCCGGGCGGCTGCTCAGGGCCTGGGGATTGTCCGCAATCGAGGTGGACACCGCATCCGCCGCCACCGACCAGCCGTGATAGGCCTCCAGCACACTGAGCATGTCGCGCCCACCGCTGTAGGCCCAGGCCAGGCGGATGGCCAGGTCGTTGGCCTCGGTGCCGCTGTTGACCAGGAACACCCGATCCATGCCCGCCGGCGCCAGCGCCAGCAAGCGCTCGGAAAACTCGGCAATGGCGGCATAGTGAAACCGCGAGTTGGTATTGAGCAGCGACCATTGCCGCGCCGCCACCGCCGCCATGCGCGGGTGGCCGTGACCCAGTACGGCGACGTTATTGAGCATGTCCAGGTAGGAACGGCCCTGCATATCGATCAGGTGGTTGCGCCAGCCGCGCTCGATGCGTGGCGGGTCGACGTAATAGTGCTTCTGCGAGCGGGCGAAACTGGCATCACGCCGGGCCAGCAGGGCATGGGGGTCGAGTTCCGGTTCGGCATCGCAGGCCAGTCCCAGTAACCCCGCAGGCGAGGGGCACAAGGCTTGCCAGGCCAAGGCCCGGGACGGTGTACAAAACAGCGGCGGTTCGAGGTCGGCACGGCACAGTTGCACGGTCAGCGGCCCATGGACCTCACCGAGAACCTGCCCCTCCACCAGCAATGAACCATGCTTCAACCGGGTGTCCACGCCCCACAACCGCACGCTCAGCTCCACCCCTTGCACGCTCACAAGGCCATCGGCGTCCTGATGCAGCGTTCCGGCAAAAGGCGCCTCCAACACCGTGCCCTGGGGCAGATGCAGCTCTACGTGGAGGGGGAAAGTCTGCGGTTCGGTGGCACTGTCCGGGCAGGTACGCGACAGCCGATATTGGCCATAACGACTTGCCGCCAGCCCATGCACCGCCGCCGCCTGATCCAGCAGTTGCCGATCAATGCCGGCCAGTTCCCAGTTGCCGGCTTCGAAATGCGGGCTGAGCACACCCAGGTCGATCAGCGCGAACTCACGCCCCACCAGGCCCGGTAACAAAGGCGCGAAGTCCTGGCTGGCAATCGAAGGCAGCGTCTCACCGACACTGCCGAGAATCGCAGCCTCCATCAGTTCAAACGGCACCGACGTCGCCACATGGAAAATTTCCCACTCGTGTTCGGCGTTTTTCAACAGGTAAGTGTTGTCCGGATCCAGGCGTTGCTGCTGTTCGCTGCTTAGTACCAACACTGCCGCACGGGCGACGATCAGTGGCCACAACGCCTGCAATTCCTCGCGTTGCAACGGGGTCACGGCATGGCAGGCCCGGACCGCCGGCAGGATGGCAAACGGGTCGCCCTCGGCATGGTGCAACAGGGCCGCACAGGTCACCGACAGGTCGGCAATCCGCCAGGTGTGCACCAGGTCGCCGAAATCGATGACGCCTTGCAGTTGCCAGTGCCGTTGCGCATCGCGCTGCCACACCACGTTGTCATCGGTGATGTCCATGTGCACCGCTTGCCAGGGCAGGCGGTCGGCCAGGGGGCGAATGCGCTGTTCAACCTGCTCGGCCACCTGTTCCAGTGCGGCGCGGTGGGGCAGGTTTTCCAGGGTGGCCAACAGATAGGTGATCAGTTCCCGGGCATAGCGTGGGTCCCATTGCAGGGTACGGTCCAATCCAGGGTGGGAGAAATCCGCCAGCGCGCGGCTCATGCGCCCGCACAGGTCGCCGAAGCCTGCGATCACGTCGCGCCCCAAATGCGGCAGATGGGTCAACGGCTGGCCGTCGATATAGTCCAGCAGCCGCAGGTGCAGGGGCTGGCCATCGACCGTCACGCTCAGCAGCTCTTCACCGCCCAGGGCCTTGATGACCTTGGGCACCCGCACGGCCTGCAGGGTGTCGAGGGCCGCGTGCTGGGCCTGCAGCTCAATCGCCGCATAGTCGCCCCGGCAGATTTTCAGAACAAACCGACCGCGGGCACTGTCGATTTTGTAATTGAGGTCTTGCTGGCTGCCCAGTGATTGCAGGGTGCCCGTGAGGCCGTAGTGCTGCTCGAGCAATTGCGCTGCCTGGTCGGGGCCTACTTGCGGGCAGGGTAGATTGGCGCGATGGATCAACGTAGCAAGCAGCATGGGCGTGGCCTCGTTTTTTTCAGGGGTGTATATCGCCATTGTTCAGGTGAGTTAGGCAACCCCCCTACGCATACCGCGCTTGCGCCTATCTTCCGCACAACTCAAGCTATGCTTCATTCGCTTAATGTCCGTCTAAGGAAAAGGCCCTCCGACATGCGCATTCTCATCACCGGCGGCGCTGGATTTATCGGCTCCGCCCTGATCCGCCATCTGATTCAAAACACCGAACACGAAGTGCTCAATCTGGACAAACTTACGTATGCAGGCAATCTGGAATCACTGACCAGCATTGCGTCTAACAGCCGCTATGAGTTCGTACAGGCCGATATCATTGACCAGGCCAGCGTCAGCGCCGTGCTGACGCGCTTCGAGCCACAGGCAATCATGCACTTGGCCGCAGAATCCCATGTCGATCGTTCGATTGACGGGCCGTCGGATTTTATCCAGACCAATATCGTCGGCACCTACAGCCTGCTGGAGGCCACCCGCGCGTACTGGCACACGCTGGCGGAGCCCTCCAAGAGCGCTTTCCGTTTCCATCACATCTCCACCGATGAGGTGTACGGCGACCTGCACGGCGTTGACGATCTTTTCACCGAAACCACGCCTTACGCGCCCAGTTCACCTTACTCCGCGAGCAAGGCGGCGTCCGACCACCTGGTGCGTGCCTGGCAACGCACCTACGGCCTGCCGGTATTGCTGACCAATTGTTCGAACAACTACGGCCCTTTCCACTTCCCCGAGAAGTTGATCCCGCTGGTCATCCTCAACGCGCTCGCGGGCAAGCCATTACCGGTCTATGGTAATGGTTTGCAGGTGCGCGACTGGCTGTTCGTCGAGGACCATGCCCGCGCACTTCTGAAAGTGGTAACTGAAGGTGTGGTCGGCGAGACCTACAATATCGGCGGCCACAATGAGCAAAAAAACATCGACGTGGTACGAGGCATCTGCGGCCTGCTGGAAGAATTGGCACCGCAACGTCCGGCCGGTTTGGAAAAATTTACCGACCTGATCACGTTCGTCAAAGATCGACCAGGCCACGATCAGCGCTATGCAATCGACGCCAGCAAGATCGAACGCGAACTGGGCTGGGTCCCGGAAGAAACGTTCGAGACCGGCCTGCGCAAGACCGTACAGTGGTACCTCGACAACCTGGAATGGTGCCGCAGGGTACAGGACGGCAGTTATCAGGGTGAACGATTGGGCAACACCGACATGAAGGATCTGATTGCATGATGAAGGGAATCGTATTGGCAGGAGGCTCAGGCACTCGCTTGCACCCCATTACCCTGGGCGTGTCCAAGCAGCTGCTGCCAGTGTATGACAAGCCGATGATCTATTACCCGATCTCGGTGCTGATGCTGGCAGGAATCAAAGACATCCTCGTGATTTCCACGCCAGTGGACTTGCCGCAGTATCGTAACTTGCTGGGCGATGGCAGCCAGTTCGGCGTGCGCTTCACCTATGCCGAGCAGCCGTCGCCGGATGGCTTGGCCCAGGCATTTATCATTGGCGAAGAATTTATCGGTAATGACCCGGTATGCCTGATCCTGGGTGACAACATTTTCCACGGCCAATATTTCGGCGAACAGTTGCGGACTGCAGCCAGGCGTCCTTCCGGCGCGACGGTATTTGGTTATTGGGTAAAAGACCCAGAACGATTTGGCGTGATCGACTTCGACAAGGATGGTCGCGCCCTGTCGATTGAAGAGAAACCACTGAAGCCAAAGTCCCCCTATGCCGTAACCGGCCTTTATTTCTACGACAACGACGTGATCGAGATCGCCAAAGCCGTGAAACCTTCACATCGTGGCGAGCTTGAGATTACCGACGTCAACAACGCCTATCTCAAGCGCGGCGACCTGCATGTGGAACGTTTCGGGCGCGGATTCGCTTGGCTCGATACAGGCACCCACGACAGCCTGTTGGAAGCTTCGCTCTACGTGCAGACCATCGAGCATCGCCAGGGCCTGAAAGTAGCCTGCCTGGAAGAAATTGCTTACCAGAACCGCTGGATTGACCGTGAATACTTGCTGGAGCGGGCCAAATATTTTGGCAAGACCGGCTACGGTCAATACTTGTTCACCCTCGCAGGGGATAATCCATATGAATGTATCCGCCACTGAGTTGCCCGGGGTATTGATCATCGAGCCGAAGGTTTTTGGCGATGAACGCGGTTTTTTCTATGAGAGTTTCAATGCCCGGGACTTTGCGCAAGCAACCGGGCTGCAGCAAGAGTTTGTTCAGGACAACCACTCGCGCTCACAAAGAGGCGTGTTGCGCGGCCTGCATTACCAAGTGGAACACGCTCAGGGCAAATTGGTGCGAGTGACTGCCGGTGAGGTGTTAGACGTCGCAGTGGATATACGTCAGAGCTCACCTGCATTTGGCAAATGGGCCAGCGTTCGGCTATCGACCGACAACAGTCGCCAACTGTGGATTCCTCCGGGGTTCGCCCATGGTTTTGTGGTGCTCAGCGACTACGCCGAATTCCTCTACAAGACGACTGATTACTACACACCCTCTGCAGAGCGCTGCATCCGCTGGGACGATCCGGACCTCAATATCGACTGGCAATTGACGGGGCCTCCAACCTTGTCTTCCAAGGACCAGAGCGGCAAAAGTCTGAAAGACGCCGATCTGTTCCCATGAAAATCCTGATCACCGGCCAACATGGCCAAGTCTCCCAGGCACTGCAACAGCAGCTCCAGGGCCTGGGCGAACTGATTGTCCTCGGCCGCGAGCACCTCGATCTGGCCGACGCCAAGCACATCCGCCAGCAGGTGCGCGCCCACCGCCCCGACCTGATCATCAGCGCCGCCGCCCACACGGCTGTGGATCAGGCCGAAAGCGAACCGGACCTCGCCTTCGCCATCAACGCCACCGCCCCCGGAATTCTCGCCGAGGAAGCCAAGGCCCTGGGCAGCCCGTTGATCCACTACTCCACCGACTACGTGTTCGACGGCAGCAAGCCTGGGCCCTACACCGAAGCAGACACGCCCAACCCCTTGGGCGTCTACGGCCAGAGCAAACTGGCGGGTGAACAGGCGATTGCCGCAGTGGGAGGCCAGTACCTGATCCTGCGCACCAGCTGGGTCTACTCCAACCACGGCAAGAACTTCCTGCTGACCATGCAACGCCTGCTGCAAGAAAAACCCCACCTGCGCATCGTCGCCGACCAGATCGGCGCGCCGACGTGGGCCGTGACCATTGCCGCCAGTACGCGCGCCCTGATCGAACGCTGGCAGGCGGGCAAGGCCGGGGAATGGGGCATCTACCACCTGACCGCCGAGGGTGAAACCTCGTGGTTCGGCTTTGCCCAGGCGATCGGCGAGCACCTGCGCGCCAGTGGCCGCGCGTGTGCCGAACTGGAGGCGATCCCGTCCAGCGCCTACCCGACGCCCGCCCGGCGCCCGCTGAACTCACGCCTCGATTGCAGCCACCTGCGCCTGCAATGGCGCGTCAGTCAGCCCTTGTGGCAAGACGCATTGCGCGAGTGTCTTGCCGGGCAGCACTAGGCATAATGCGCCTGTACCCACAGGCGCACGACTCCCATGACTCCACCCCTTCCGCGAAGACCCCGCTGGCGCAGCCTCGCCCTATTGGCCCTGTGCCTGGCACCGTTGCTGTGGCCGCTGGAGCACTTGGCCGAGCGTTACTATCGCAGCGAACTGGCCGGGCAAAACCGCCAGACCCTCGATCTGTACGTCGCCAACCTGCTGGGCACCCTGCATCGCTATGAAGTGCTGCCGCAGATCCTCGGCGACTTGCCGGCCTTGCGCACGGCGCTGGCCGCGCCGCAGGTCAGTACCAACCTGGTCAACGCCAACATGCTGCTCAAGGACGTCGCCGCCCAGGCCGGGGTGGAAGTGATGTATCTGATGGACACCACCGGCAAGACCCTCGCCGCGTCCAATTGGGACAAGCAGGACAGTTTCGTCGGGCGCAACTTCTCGTTCCGGCCCTATTTCAGCGAAGCCATGGCCGGGCGCCTGGGACGGTTTTTCGGGCTGGGCACCACATCGGCCAAGCGCGGCTATTTCTTCGCCGCCGCCGTGCGCGATGGCGACACGATCATCGGCGTACTGGTGGTCAAGGTCGACCTGGACCACACCGAAAGCCTGTGGGGCAATACCCCGGAACAACTGCTGGTCACCGACCACAACGGCGTGGTGATCCTCACGTCGCGCCCGCAATGGCGCTTCCGTGCCACCCGGCCGCTGACCGCCGAGGAACGCCAGGCCATCATCGCCATCCAGCCCTACCCCACGCGCGACCCGCAACCCTTGAGCCTGAGCAGCAGCGCATGGCTGCGCCAATCCACCGCCATTGCCGAGACCGGCTGGAATGTGGAAATCCTGGCACCGCAATCCTTGATCAGCCGCCCGGTGCGCACGGTGGTCGCCGTGGGCGGCGCCACGTTGCTGGTGTTGATGCTGCTGCTGGGCCTGTTGATGCAACGCCGCCGCCACTACCTGGAACGCATCGCCTTCGAAGCCAAGGCCCGCCGCGAGCTGGAGATGCGCGTGGTCGAACGTACCAGCGATCTGGAAGGCCTCAACCGGCGTCTCAAACAGGAGGTGCTGGAGCGCGAACACGCCCAGCAGGAACTGGTGCGCGCCCAGGATGACCTGGTGCAGGCGGGCAAGCTGTCAGCGCTGGGCACCATGTCGGCGAGTATCAGCCACGAACTCAACCAACCCCTGGCGGCGATTCGCAGCTATGCGGAAAACGCCGAGATCCTGCTCGACCACGAGCGCACCAGCGATGCCCGGGGCAATCTCAAGCTGATCAGCGAACTGACCGGACGCATGGCCTCGATCATCGCCCACCTGCGCGCCTTCGCCCGGCGCGACCGGCACGCGCCGGAGAGCGTGGCCCTGCAACCCGCCCTCGACGATGCCCTGGCGCTCCTGGCCAAGCGGCGGCGCTCGATGGAAGTGGAACTGATCCGCGATTTGCCGGAAGCGACCCTATGGGTGCAGGCCGGCGAAACCCGCCTGCGCCAGGTGCTGGGAAACCTGCTGGCCAACGCCCTCGACGCCCTTACCGAAAAAGGCCCGCCGCGCAAACTGTGGCTGAGTGCCGAAACCACCGCCCAGGGCGTCAACCTGTACATTCGCGACAACGGCCCGGGCTTTTGCATGGAAGCCCTGGGCCGCGCCAGCGAACCGTTCTACACCACCAAGACCCGCACCCAGGGCTTGGGCCTGGGCCTGGCGATCTGTGACACCCTGATGCGTGCCTTTGGCGGCGAACTGCTGTTTGCCAACCACAAGGAAGGTGGCGCGCTGTTAACCCTGAAATTGCGTGCCGGCTCGCCGGGCGTCAGTCTGCAACCGTCCGAGGACCGCAGTGTATGAGTATCGATAACCAGATTCAGGTGGTGTTGATCGACGATGATCCGCACTTGCGTCAGGCCCTGTGCCAGACCCTGGACCTGGCCGGGCTGAACGTCCTGCCCCTGGGCGAAGCCACCGGCCTCACCGTGCGCCTGTCGCGGGATTGGCCGGGCGTGGTGGTCAGCGACATCCGCATGCCCGGCATGGACGGCCTGGAGCTGCTGGCCGAGCTGCACGGCCAGGATCCGGACCTGCCGGTGCTGCTGATCACCGGCCACGGCGACGTGCCGCTGGCGGTGCAGGCCATGCGCGCGGGAGCCTATGACTTCCTCGAGAAACCCTTCGCCAGCGACGCCCTGCTCGACAGCGTGCGCCGCGCCCTGGCCCTGCGCCGGCTGGTGCTCGACAACCGCAGCCTGCGCCTGGCCCTGAGCGACCGCCAACAACTGAGCACCCGCCTGGTGGGGCACTCGCCACAGATGCTGCGCCTGCGCGAGCAGATCGGCGCCCTGGCCGCAACTCGCGCGGATGTGCTGATCCTCGGCGAAACCGGCGCCGGCAAGGAAGTGGTGGCCCGCGCGCTGCACGACCTGTCGAGCCGGCGCAGCGGGCCGTTTGTGGCGATCAACGCCGGGGCGTTGGCCGAGTCGGTGGTGGAGAGCGAACTGTTCGGCCATGAGCCCGGCGCCTTTACCGGCGCGCAGAAGCGGCGCATCGGCAAATTCGAATTCGCCAACGGCGGCACCTTGTTCCTCGATGAAATCGAAAGCATGAGCCTGGACGTGCAGGTCAAGCTGCTGCGTCTGTTACAGGAGCGTGTGGTGGAGCGCCTCGGCGGCAATCAGCTGATCCCGCTGGATATCCGCATCATCGCCGCCACCAAGGAAGACCTGCGCCTGGCCGCCGACCAGGGCCGCTTCCGCGCCGACTTGTACTATCGCCTCAACGTCGCGCCGTTGCGTATTCCGCCACTGCGCGAGCGCGGTGAAGATGCGTTGATGCTGTTCCAGCACTTCGCCGACGAAGCCAGCAGCCGCCATGGCCTGCCGTTGCATGAGCTGCAACCGGGCCAGCGTGCCCTGCTGTTGCGTCATAGCTGGCCGGGCAATGTGCGCGAATTGCAGAACGCCGCCGAGCGCTTCGCCTTGGGCCTGGAGTTGGCGCTGGACAGCACCCCGGACAACCCCGCCAGCAGCGTGCTGACTTCCACGCCGGGCGGCTTGAGCGAACAGGTCGAGCAGTTCGAAAAAAGCCTGATCGCCGCCGAACTGACCCGCCCCCACAGCTCCATGCGCAGCCTCGCAGAAGCCCTCGGCGTACCGCGCAAGACCCTGCACGACAAACTGCGCAAGCACGGCCTGAACTTCGCCAACCCAAGCACTGACGACGAATGATCCTGCCCACCCACCAAGAGGCCGCCATGAGCCGCGACAGCCGTTACCTGGAATCCATCCTCCACCACGACATCCCCCTGACCCGCGAAATGGGCCTCAAGGTACTCGACTGGCAAGACGGGCAACTGCGACTGCATCTGCCCCTGCACGCCAATATCAACCACAAGAGCACCATGTTCGGCGGCAGCCTCTACTGCGGCGCGGTGCTGGCGGGTTGGGGCTGGATGCACCTGCAACTGCGCGAGGAAGGGATTGAAGACGGGCATATCGTGATTCAGGAAGGGCAGATCAGTTATCCGCTGCCGGTGACGCACGACGCGACCGCCATTTGCGCGGCACCGGAGGAGAAGGTGTGGAAGCGTTTTTTGGCGACCTACAGGCGCTATGGCCGGGCGCGGCTGGCGTTGGACACCTGGATCGTGAATGAGGGCAGTGAAGAGCGGGCCGTTACGTTTACCGGCCAATACGTCTTGCACCGCTAGAAGCCAATACACAAAAAAAATGTGGGAGGGGGCTTGCTCCCTCCCACATTCAGATCGGCTGAGGTATTAAGAGCGGGCCAAGGTCAGCAACCGCTCACGCCACGCCGCCTTCGCCGGCAACGCCAGGAAAAACGGATTCAGCAACGACGCCCGCGCCGGATAGCTGAACGGCTCGCCACTCAACTCCAGCACCTCGCCGCCCGCCCCTTCCAATACACCCTGGGCCGCCGCCGTATCCCACTGCGAAGTCGGCGCCAGCCGCGGGTAGCAATCGGCACTGCCCTCGGCCAACAGGCAGAATTTCAACGAGCTGCCGATATTCGCCAGCTTCAACTCCCCCAACCCTTCGCTCAAACCGTCCAGCAGGCGCTCTTGCTCGGGGCTGGTATGCCGGCGGCTGGCGACCACGGTGAACGCCTCACCCACTGCCGGCGCCTCGCGCACCTGGATCTGCCTGGGCGCTTCGTTCACGTCGGAACGCCACGCCCCCAGGCCGGCACCACCGAAGTAGCAACGGCCACTGGTGGGCATGGACACCACGCCGAACACCACGCGCCCCTGTTCGATCAGGGCAATATTGACGGTGAATTCTTCGCTGCCGGCGATAAATTCCTTGGTGCCATCCAGCGGGTCCACCAGCCACCAGCGCTGCCAGCCGGCACGTACGCTCTGGTCGATGTCAGCGTCTTCTTCGGACAGCACCGGGATGCTCGGGTCCAATGCGGTAAGGCCCGCAAGAATCAGATGGTGGGCGGCCAGGTCGGCCGCCGTGACCGGCGAATCATCGGCCTTGGAGGTCACCGCCACATCGGCGCGCCAGTACGGCAGGATCACTTCACCCGCCTGGCGGGCCAGTTCGATCACAGGGGCGATAAACGGGTGGCCTAAAAACAGTTCGCTCATGGGGTAAACGCTCCACGCTGAATCAACAAATCTCGTACCAGGTACAACGCCGCCAGGGCGCGGCCTTCGCTGAATTGCTCGTTTTGCGCAAGCTGCGACAGCTCGCGCAGGTTGACCCTGTCCACACGCATCGGCTCGGGCTCATCACCTTCCAGGCGTTCTTCATAGAGTTCGGTGGCGAGCACCACCTGGATTTTCTGGCTCATGTAGCCAGGGGATAACGACAGCTCGGTAATGTGTTCCAACTGCCGTGCGCCGTAGCCGGCTTCTTCCTTGAGTTCCCGGTCTGCCGCCGCCAGCACGTCTTCGCCGGGTTCGATCAGGCCCTTGGGCAACGACAGCTCATACTCATCGGTACCGCCGCAGTACTCTTCAACCAGCAACGCATGATCTTCGTCGATCATCGCCACGATCATCACTGCGCCGTAGCCGGCACCGCGGCCCACCAGGCGCTCGTAGGTCCGTTCAACGCCATTGGAAAAGCGCAATTGCACTTCCTCCACGCGGAACAAACGGCTACTGGCGACTATTTCGCGGGCGAGGACGGTGGGTTTCTGGCGCATAAGCGGCTCCTTGGCGTGATCGGGTTACTATACCGTGGCTTTTCCGATTGTCTGTGTCGGATATCTTTACTTACATGAGACCGCACCATGCCCTCTTTGCCCTGGCACGCCATCGACACCGTCCTGCTGGACATGGACGGCACCCTGCTCGACCTGCATTACGACAACCATTTCTGGATGGAACACCTGCCCCAGCGTTACGCCGAACTGCACGGGGTGAGCCGGGCCATGGCCGAGATGGAGTTGCAGCCTCTGTTCGAGCGTAACGCCGGACAGTTGCAATGGTATTGCCTGGATTTCTGGAGTGCGGAGCTGAACATCCCGGTGCGCGAACTCAAGCTGGAAACCGCCCACCTGATCGCCCTGCGCCCGGATGCCGACACCTTCCTGGCGGCGATCAAACGGGCAGGCAAGCGCGTGATCCTGATCACCAACGCCCATCGTGATTCGCTGTCGTTGAAATTGGAGCGCATTGAACTGGCGCCGTATTTCGAGCGACTGATCAGCTCCCACGACTACGGCTTCGCCAAGGAAAACCCGCAGTTCTGGGATGCCTTGCAGGCTGACATCCAGTTCGATCCGGCTCGCAGCCTGTTTATCGATGACACCCTGCCGATCCTGCGCAGTGCCCAGGCATTTGGCGTGGGGCATTTGCTGGCGGTGAAAGAACCGGACAGCAAAAAGGGGCCAAAGGACACGGCTGAATTTGCAGCAGTCGGTGACTACCGCGATCTCATTGTCGGGCTCTGAACCCTGTGGGAGGGAGCAAGCCCCCTCCCACCTTTTCGCCCGTGTATTACTCAGGAATACGCAGTGTCTGCCCTGGGTAAATCTTGTCCGGATGGGACAACAGCGGCTTGTTGGCCTCGAAGATCTTGTTGTACAGGTTGGCGTTACCGTACACCGTCAGGGAGATCGCGCTGAGGGTGTCACCCTTTTTCACCACGACGAAACGGGCGGCGGCAACTGCCGGGCCGGTTACGGTGATCTGGTCATCCACACTGGCCACGCCTTGAATGTTACCCAGCGCCAGCAGAATCTTCTCTTTCTCTTCCTGGGTGGCGACTTCACCGGTCACGGTCACTTTGTCGCCATCCACCGTGGTCTGCACATTCGGATTCCCCAGACCCACCTTCGCTACGTGTTCCTTCAACTGCTCACTCGCGTTGGCATTACCCGGCGTCAACAGGTCGACAATCTTTTCGCCGGCTTCTTTGATAAAGCTGAAAATGCTCATAGTGCGCTCTCCTTGGTAGTTGATTTCCAGATGCCCAAGACTAGACCAGTCCGGCAGACTTGGGTTCCAGCCCGACCAAAGACGCAAACGCGCTAGAATCCCCCCGCCATTGGAATAAGCCCTGGAGCGAAGATGGACATCAAGCAGCTGAAATTCCTCATCGCCCTCGACGAGACCCGTCACTTCGGCCAGGCCGCGGCGCGTTGCCACATCACCCAGCCAACCCTTTCGATGCGCCTGCGCAACCTTGAAGAAGAGCTGGACTTGCCGCTGGTCAATCGCGGCCAGCGCTTCGAAGGGTTCACCGCCCCCGGCGAGCGCGTGCTGGCCTGGGCACGCACGGTGCTGGCGGCCTATGACGGTTTGCAGGCCGAAGCCGCCGCCTGCCGTGGCAACCTGGTGGGTACGTTGCGCCTGGGTGTGGTGCCGTTGTCGAGCTTTGATCCGCTGGCGTTGATGCAACAACTGCACAAGGAGCATCCGAGCCTGCGCTTTGAGCTGTCGGCCCTCAGTTCCGAGCAGATCCTCGAACAGTTGGCGAGCAATCGCCTGGACCTGGGCGTGTCCTACCTCGACCGCCTGGACAACGAGCGCTTCGACTCCCTGGCCCTCGGCGAAACCCGCATGGGCCTGCTCTACGACCAGCGCTATTTCAGTTTTGGCGACAAGCCGCTGAGCTGGGAGGCATTGATCGAACTGCCCCTGGGCATGCTCACCAGTGGCATGCACTTCCGTCAGTCCATCGACCACAACTTCCACAGCCGGGGCCTGCACCCGCAGCCGCTGTTACAAACCGACGCCGTCCATCAGTTGTTACAAGCGGTGCATGGCGGACTCTGCTGCGCCGTCATGCCGTTGGACGGCGGCCTGGACGCCCTCACCGAACATTTGCGCCTGCAACCCATCGAAGACGCCCACACCCTGGCGCGCCTGGGCCTGATCATGCGGCGCAGCGCGCCGCGTTCGGCATTGGCAGAGGCGTGTTTCGCGCTGTTTCAGAAATCGCAAACAGAGTCTTGATCGACGTCATCTATCGGTAGATCAGTACTGGCAATTAGACGCGACGCTTTGTCGCGCCTAGTCTAAACACTGATCAATCCGCCGGTGGTACTGCCCCATGAACGCCAAGCGCCCAGTCTGCGCGGCGCCTGCTCCGGAAACGTCCGCGCCCGTCGCCAGCCAGAGCTACCAGTTTTGCAACCTCGAGCACACTGAAGTCGCCAGCACCGCCTTGGCCGAAGAAGTGGCGTTGGCGATTGCCTATAACGACATCAGCCAGGCCGTCATGCTGGTCACGCCCACGGACCTGGAAGACTTTATTGTCGGGTTCAGCATCGGCAGCGGCATTATCGCCGACGTCAGCGATATTTATGATCTCAAACTCAGCGGTTCGGGTTCGGCCCAATACGCTCAGGTGCAGATCTCCAGCCGTGCGTTCTGGAACCTCAAGCAGCAGCGCCGCCAGCTGGCAGGCACCAGCGGCTGCGGCCTGTGCGGAGTGGAAGCGGTGGAACAGGCCCTGCCGGACCTTCAAGTGCTGCCCGGCGCGCCCTTGCCGCCTGCCGAATGGCTCGACGGCCTGCGCCAGCGCATCAGTGCGTTCCAGCCTTTGGGCCAGTACAGCGGCGCTGTGCATGCGGCCGTGTTCATGGATAACCAGGGCGAATTGCTGATGGGCCGTGAAGACATCGGCCGGCACAACGCCCTCGACAAGTTGATCGGTGCGCTGATCCGCCAACGGGTCCCCACCGACGGAGGGCTGGCGATTGTCACCAGCCGTTGCAGCCTCGAATTGATCCAGAAAGTCCTGCGCGCGGGCATCCAGACCCTGGTCAGCCTGTCGTCGCCCACCGGCCTGGCCCTGCAATGGGCCCGCCGGCATCACCTCAATCTCATCCACCTGCCGCAGAAAAGTGCGCCGCGGGTCTACAGCCCTGCGATGGAGAACCAGCCGTGAGCAATCATCATCAAGCCGACCAAACCCCAACCCCGCGCTACAAGCCTTACAAGGGCCCGGCTGGCGGCTGGGGCGCGCTGATCAGCGTGGCACAGGCGTGGCTGACCAGCGACAACGCGCTGAAAAACCTGCGCATGATGCTCAAGACCAACCAGAACGGCGGCTTCGACTGCCCGGGCTGCGCCTGGGGCGACTCGCCGGAAAGCGGCATGGTCAAGTTCTGCGAGAACGGCGCCAAGGCGGTCAACTGGGAAGCCACCAAGCGCCGCGTTGACGCAGCGTTTTTCGCCAAGCACAGCGTCACCGCGCTGCTGGAGCAAAGCGACTATTGGCTCGAGTACCAGGGCCGCCTGACCGAGCCGATGCGCTACGACGCCGAAACCGACCGCTACACCCCCATCAGTTGGGAAGCGGCCTTCGACCTGGTCGGCAAGCACCTCAACGCCCTGCCCAGCCCGGACATGGCCGAGTTCTACACCTCGGGCCGTGCCAGTAACGAAGCGGCGTACCTGTACCAGCTGTTTGTGCGCGCCTACGGCACCAACAACTTCCCGGATTGCTCGAACATGTGCCACGAGGCCAGCGGCGTGGCCCTGGCCCAGAGCGTGGGGGTCGGCAAAGGCACCGTGACTTTTGATGACTTCGAACATGCCGATGCGATATTCGTCTGGGGCCAGAACCCCGGCACCAACCACCCGCGCATGCTCGAACCGCTGCGTGAAGCGGTCAAACGCGGTGCCCAGGTGGTGTGCATCAACCCCCTCAAGGAGCGCGGCCTGGAGCGCTTCCAGCATCCGCAGCATCCGCTGGAAATGCTCACCAACGGCGACAAGCCGACCAACACCGCGTACTTCCGCCCGGCCCTGGGTGGCGACATGGCCATCCTGCGCGGCATGGCCAAGTTCCTGCTGCTGTGGGAGCGCCAGGCTCAGGCCGAAGGCAAGGAAGCCGTGTTCGATCACGACTTTCTCAATGAACACACGGCCAACGTGCTGGATTACCTGGGCCAGATCGACGACACCTCCTGGGATGAAATCGTCGAACAGTCCGGCCTGACCCTGGTCGAGATCGAGCAAGCGGCGCGCATGTACGCCAAGGGCAAGAACGTGATCATGTGCTGGGCGATGGGTATCACCCAGCACCGCCACTCGGTGCCGACCATCCAGGAAATCGCCAACCTGATGCTGCTGCGCGGCAACATCGGCCGCCCCGGCGCCGGCCTGTGCCCGGTGCGTGGCCACAGCAACGTGCAGGGCGACCGCACCATGGGCATCAACGAACGCCCACCGGTGGCGTTCCTCGACGCCCTGGAGCGGCGCTTCCAGTTCCAGGTGCCGCGCACCAACGGGCACAACGTGGTGGAAGCAATCCACGCCATGCTTGAAGGTCGCTCCAAGGTGTTTATCGGCCTGGGGGGCAACTTCGCCCAAGCCACCCCGGACAGCCCGCGCACCTTCGAAGCACTGCGCAATTGCGACCTGACCGTGCAGATCAGCACCAAGCTCAACCGCAGCCACCTGATGCACGGCAAAGACGCGCTGATCCTGCCGTGCCTGGGCCGCACCGACATCGACATCCAGGCCGAAGGTCCGCAAGCGGTGACGGTGGAAGACTCGTTCAGCATGGTCCATGACTCCAACGGCCAACTGCAGCCGCTGTCGAAGTTGATGAAATCGGAACCGGCCATCCTCGCCGGCATCGCCGCCGCAACCCTGGGCAGCAAACCGGTGGACTGGAACTGGTTGGTGGCCGATTACAGCCGCATCCGCGACCTGATCGCCGACACCATCCCAGGCTTCAAGGACTTCAACGAACGCCTGAAACACCCCGGTGGTTTCTACCTGGGCAACTCTGCCGGTGCTCGGCGCTGGAACACGCCTTCGGGCCGTGCCAACTTCCGCCCGAACATTCTGCCCAAGGACCTGATCCACGAGCGCACCCACGCCACGGGCCACGTGCCGGACCTGATCATGCAATCGATGCGCTCCCACGATCAGTACAACACCACCATTTATGGCCTGGACGACCGCTATCGCGGGGTCAAAGGCCAGCGTGACGTGCTGTTCGTCAACGAAGCCGACATCATCCGCCTGGGCTTCAAGCCGGGGCAGAAAGCCGACATCGTGTCGTTGTGGGAAGACGGCCGCGAGCGTCGTGTGAAGGGCTTCACCTTGCTGGCGTTTGATATTCCGGCGGGGCAGGCTGCGGCTTACTACCCGGAAGTGAACCCGTTGGTGCCGCTGGAAAGCACCGGGGATGGCAGCCATACACCGACGTCGAAGTTCGTGGCGATACGTTTGGAAGCTGCCAGTGACAATGGGCTGATCATGGCGCGTTCGGCCTGACTGATCATTTCGGGCACAAAAAAGGCCGCTTTTGCATAAAAGCGGCCGTTCCGAAGTAGCTAAAGACTCGCAAAAACTACTTAAGTTCCCGAGCTAAAACAGTAACTTAGAGAATTGTGTACAACTCGTGTTACTGGTCGGATTTCTATTGTAACCATGTCAATACAGCCTCAGGATCGCGCCGTCATCCTCTTGAGGTCTCTCTATGAAGTTCTCCTCGATTCTCTTGTTGTCCCTTGGCCTGGTCAGTGGCGCAGCCATGGCCGGTGGCACCACCGAAGCCGGTGTGGGCGGCGCATTGGGCGGGGTTCTAGGCTCGGTTGTCGGCCAGCAGTTGGGCGGCAACACCGGTTCGACCATCGGCGCGGCCCTGGGCGGCGCAGGCGGTAGTGCGGTCGGCGCCGACAAGCGCAGCCGCGGCGAAGCAGCCATTGGCGGCGCACTGGGCGCAGCCGGCGGCAACGTGGTGGGCCGCAGTGTCGGCGGCAGCACCGGGGCACTGATCGGTTCAGCGGCCGGCGGTGGCGCGGGCGGTGCGCTGGGCAACTACATGGGCAACAAGAGCGATGACGATGATCGTCGTAGTCGTGATAGCCGCCGTTATGACCGCGACGACCATCGCGGCCGCGGCCATGCCTACGGGCATCGCAAGAACAAGCATCACTACCGTCACCGCTAAGCGCTAAAGAACACTGCAAAATCAATGTGGGAGGGGGCTTGCCCCTCCCACATTGGGTTCCGTGGTGCCTGCAACGCCGAAGTCAGACAACCAACCGCTGCAACGCCTCGCGCAACATCCCCGGAATCGTCACCGGCTGGTTCGTCCCCCGATCCACGAACACATGCACAAAGCGCCCCGCCGCACAGGCCTCCTCTTCGCCTGCCTTGAATACCGCCAACTCGTACTGCACGGAGCTGTTGCCCAGCTTGCCCACCCGCAGGCCGATGTCCAGGCGGTCGGGAAAGGCAATCGACGCGAAGTAATCGCACGCCGAACTCACCACAAACCCCACCACCTCACCGTCATCAATATCCAACCCACCCTGTTCGATCAGGTAGGTATTCACCGCCGTGTCGAAGAAGCTGTAGTAGGTGACATTGTTCACATGGCCGTACACATCGTTGTCGTGCCAACGCGTGATGATCGGCTGGAAGTGACGGTAATCGGCGCGTTGCGGCATCGAGTCAGGCATGGGCAGGTCTCATGAAAGTAGGGTTACAGGTCACTCAAGTGGGCCTGGGCCCACTCACGCACGTCGGCGTAGGGGTAGTCTTCCAGCGCTGCGAAACCGGGAATGCCCCGCGCCTTCAACTTGGTAAACAACGGCACGCTGATACCCCCCAGGAACCGTGTCAGCCGCTCAGCGCCCGGCAACTGTCCGGTGTGCTCATGATGCCTGTGGATAAAATCACCGCACAGCCCCATGAAGTTTTTATCCACAAGTGGCGGCAGGCTCGGCGGCGCCGGCAAATGCGCGACGTGACCGTGGCACACGGAGCAGTGCCCGCAGCGCTGCGGTGCATTTTCATCACCAAAGTAACGCGCCAGGCGCTGCCCCAGGCAATGTTCGGTGGCGAACAGATCGAGCATGGCGTGAATCCGCGCCACTTCCGTCACCTCGTGCTGCTTGAAGCCTGTGTATAACTCGGCGCTCAACACCTGTGGATCAAACTCGGTATCCAGCAGGCTGTAGACCTCCGTCATCTGCTTGCTTTCCAACTCGATCAGGCCTTGTTCCTGGAAGTAATCCAAGGCCTTCACCACCCGACTGCGTTCGGCATTGTGTTGCTGGTAAAGCGCATCGAAATCCACGGTCGCCCAGGTTTTCGCACGCTTGCACACCTGGATGATCGCCGCGACAAACTGCTGGCGCTCGCCGGAAAAACGCGTAAGCAGAGCCTCGGGCTCGACCAGGTACTTGAAGCGGTATTCGGCATAAAACGCATAGCGCGGCGCGATCACGCCCTTGAGCTCCAATTGCACCAACAGTGTCTTCAGTGGCAGTTCGCGGATGTTGCTGTGGTCCGACAGCGACCTCAGCAGGAACTCCCACTGCCCTTCACTGCGCGCGGCCTGCAACTCTTCCAGCACCCGCCGAATACCGTCCTGCTCCGGCGTATCGCCATACACGAAGTTTTCCAGCACATTGAGGCTGTCGCGGTTGGCCAGCACCAGGCAGTCCGAGGGCTGCCCATCACGCCCCGCACGGCCGATTTCCTGGCTGTAGTTCTCGATGGATTTGGGCAGGTCAAAATGCACCACATTGCGGATATCGCTCTTGTCGATGCCCATGCCAAACGCGATGGTAGCGACGATGCAATTGGAGCGCCCGCCCATGAAGCGCTGCTGGATGCCCTCACGCCTGTCGTGGGGCAAGCCGGCGTGATACGCCTCGGCCTGGATACCGTTGCGGTTCAGATGCTCGGCAATCTGCTCGGCGGTTTTCTGCAAGGTGACGTAGACGATGCTGGGCTGGCTGGCCCGCTCGCTCATCCACTGCACCAGGCGACGACGCTTGTCCGCACCGGCGACCGGCTCCACCAACAGGTTGAGGTTGGGCCGGTAGAAGCCCGTGGTGACCACGTCGTCCGGCGCAATGGCGAACTTGGCCTGCATGTCGGCAATCACCTTGGGCGTGGCCGTAGCCGTCAGCAGCAGCGCTTGTGGGATCTTGAACTGGCGCTGGTAGTCCGGCAGCTTCAAATAATCCGGGCGGAAGTTGTGGCCCCACTCGGAAATACAGTGCGCCTCATCCACCACCAGCAGCGAGATCTGCACACTTTGCAGGAAGTGGCGAAAACGCTCGTTCTTCAAGCGCTCCACGGAAATCATCAGGATTTTCAGCTCGCCCGACCGCGCGCGTGCCATCACGTCATTGGCGTCCTCGCGGCTTTGCGCCGAATCGATACTGCCCGCCGAAATACCGTGGCGTTGCAGGAAGCCCAACTGGTCCTGCATCAACGCCAACAACGGCGACACCACCAGCGTCAGGTGTGGCAGCAACACCGCCGACAGTTGGTAACACAGGGACTTGCCCGATCCCGTAGGAAAAATGGCCGCAGCCGAACGACCTGCCAGTACGGCGCTGACCGTTTCTTCCTGGCCCGGACGAAACTGTGGATAACCAAAGACCTGCTGGAGGGTGTCGTGCATAGGCTGTCACTCCATTGACCGCTGAAGGTGGCTTAAAAACGTAGCCCAGCACGTTCAGCGAATCGAGAAAGGTCGCATGGAAAAAAGAGACAGGATGATACACAGGGTGGGGGACGGCCTAGGGCCGAATCGGGAATAAACTGAGGAGGTTGCAGGAAAGACACAGATCCAAATGTGGGAGGGGGCTTGCCCCCGATGGCAATGGATCAGTTACCAATAACTGACTGACCCACTGCTATCGGGAGCAAACCCCCTCCCACATTTTCAGACCTGCGCTACAGCTGAATCAGCGGTTCTGCACCCGCTCAATCGCCGTGTCATACACCGGGTTGGCCTTCTGCTCCTTGGCCAACTGGTAGTGACGCAATGCATCCGGGAACTGCCCCGCCGCTTCGTAGATCCGCGCAATGTTGTAATAGGCACCTGCACGCACGGTGGCAGCATTGGCACCAGTGGCGAGGGCGATAGCCTTGCGATTGGCCCAGATCGACTCGGCAGTGTTGCCGGCTTTCTGATACGCCAGGCCGAGGTTGCCGTAGGCCTTGCCGAAGCCATTGTCCAGCTCGATAGCCTGGCGGAACAGGTCGATGGCCTGGTCCAGCTTGCCGGCCTGGTAGGCCGCTTCACCCTGCAGGTTCAGACGCTTCGCATCTGTTTGTACGGAAGAACTGACGGTGACGGCGGTGACCGCCACGCTGTCATCCAGCAGCGGTTTGACTTCGTTCAGCACATTCGCCGCATTCACGGTCACGCCACTGAAAGTGTTGATGTCCTGGAAGTCGCCGCTGCCGGTCATGCGGAACACCGTCCACAGGTTGCCGCTGCGGTTCTTGGGCACGTAGTAGGTACGCACCAGCGATTGGCCCATGTACACGAACACCTTGGCTTCGCTGTCGGATAACTGGCGCGAGCCTGGGTTGCCGCCATTGCTGTAGTCATGCACGGCATAAACGTAGCTTTCGCCGTAGTGTTTTTTCTGCAGGGTGATGGTTTCCGGGCCGTAGCTGTCGGTGTCATCCACATCCAACTCGGCATCGGTACCCTTCTGGTTCTCGAAGTAGATGTTATTGCCGGGGAAAATCATGTGGGAGTCGAGGTCACTCGGCGTCTTGCCCCACGTCAGCACCACACGCAGGCCATCGAGGTTTTCCATCACCGGGCTGATGGCGTAGGTCATGCCCGCGCAGGGGCACTTCACCACCAGGTTGGAGTAGCCAGGCTTCTTGATGATCAGCAGGTTGCTCCCATCATCGGCGGCCTCACTGGTCAGCGTCACTTGGCCCTGGGCGTTGGTGCGGCCCACCACGTTCTGTGCGCCGTTACGTTGCAGCAGCACTTCGGCATCGGCGATTTTCTGGTCCTTGACCACCGCACTGAGCACTTCGATCGGCAACTGCCCGGCCTGGACCGAAAAAGCCACCGCACACAATGACATCGCCGAAGCAACACGAAGCAAACCCATGCCTAACTCCCTTTAAGTCGCGGGCGGAAATCGCCCTGCAAGATTTTGCGGTGAAACATACGCTGAATTCCGGGTGTCGGCGGACTTTTTATACAAAATGTGACGTGGTTTTTATCCCGCCTGCCCATTGAAGCATTGCGCTACAATCAAACCTTGCTACCCAGGAGTACGCTGCGATGAGCGAACTGACGTTTGAGCAAAAACAGGATCATTACCACAAGATCCGCCGTTCCAATTACCTGGCCAGCCTGCGCCTGGAAGGGTTCGACACCCAGCCGACCGACGTCGACAAACCCCTGCCGACCCGCGAAGCCGTCCTTGCCAAGTACCGCAACACCCCACGCTGATGCTCGACAAATACGGGGTGGGCCAGGATCCGTACTGCTATCCCGGTAGCAGCGTCCTGCGCAACCGCCTCGATTTGCTCGACGAAGCCCGTCTGCACCAGGCCGAGCGGGAATTATCCGAAATCGCCGTAGGCAGCCTCCCGCTCTTCCCCCCGCCCTACGACCTCGACCGCCTGCAACACATCCACCGCACGCTGTTTGGTGACATCTACGAGTGGGCCGGTGAGTTGCGCAGCGTGAACATCCAGAAAGGCGACACCCTGTTCTGCACCCCGGAGCGCATCCCCCCGGAAGCCGCGAAGATCATCCGGCAGATGGAAGAAGCAAACTGGTTTGTCGGTGCCAGCCAAACCGAGTTGATAAGCAGGATTGCCGAAGCCTATGGCGACCTCAACGTCATCCACCCCTTCCGCGAGGGCAATGGCCGGGCGCAGCGGATTTTGTTCGAACAGATCATCGTCAACGCGGGGTTTTCAGTGAACTGGTGGCTGGTGAAACACGCGGCATGGATACCGGCGAATATCGATGCGGTGGCGTGTGATTATCGGGGGTTGGTGGCGATTTTTGAGCGGTGTGTCAGCAGGCCTGCAGGGCAGTGATCGTTCCTCACGCTCTGCGTGGAAATGATCTTGATCAACGGCGAGGCGATGGACCAGAAAAAACACGGCGTCCTTGAGTTTTTCGCGAGCAATCTCGCTCCTACAAGCACTGCCAAGCCACAAATGCCGGAAACCGTTGTAGGAAACCTCCAAACACCGCGACATCCCCTTCCCAAACTGCTCCAAACACCCGCTTGCCCCTCTACAGAAGTTACCCGTAGCTGAATGAAAATAGCGCGGTCTCAACTTTCTCGGCAGAAACCTGTGAACATCGAAAGGGCTCAACACATCGGCCACTATGGCGTCATCTTCACAGTGAATCGCTTCACTGTTGTGCCTGACAATCGGCATGCTTTGGCCAATCTATGCCTGCTTGAAGCAAAAACGGTGGCGCGGTCAACACTCTCAATGCATGTCTACTCGGACGAGTCTTAGTGACATGGCCCTTTATCTTCAATCCGCTTCCTTTCTCATTATCTATTTGGTGCTGCACTACCAAATCACAGACCCAATGCTCAGAAAGCACTTCGCAGTCACATTTCTTACAACAGGCCTTATTTTGACGGTCCTACTACCCTATGTAGCGGTGATCCTCAGAATGCCCCTCCTACCTGTCTTTGTATTCTTGATAGGCTTGGCGCTCTTCATCACTCGAAACAAATACCGCCTCCAACGCAACCAGCCCCTTCATCCACTCCTGCGTGCCCCCACCATGAACCTCGCCCCCAACTTCCCCGAAGACCCCGTGATGCAGCAACTCCTGCAACTGCTGCACGAAGAAATCGGCCTGCCGAAACACAAGACCATCCGCCTGCAAACTTCACTCAATTTCGACCTGGGCTGTGACGGCAGTGAAGCCAAGCAACTCATGGAAGCGCTGGAGCAGGAGTTCGCCCTCGACCTCGGCGACTACGACACTTATCGTTACTTCAACCCACCGGTCTTTGACGTGTTCCTCAAGCGTCGGGGCAAGGGGCATGGCGACAAGGTGCCGCTGACCATCGGCATGCTCTACCTGGCCATCAAGACCCACAGCTGGGACACCCAGACACTGGAAAACCTGAGCTGAACGAAGATCAGCTCCAGGCACACCGCAACTCAAAGGTGGAGGGGCAATGATTCTGCCTATCGTCGACTAACCCTTCGCGCACAAAAAAGCCGCCCACTAGGGGCGGCTTTTTAACAGCGACCGAGTCTTACAACTTCGGACCCGCAGCCTTGATCGCATCACTCACTTCAAACTTCTTGAAGTTCTCGATGAACAGACCAGCCAGCGCCTTCGCTGCTTCATCGTAAGCCGCCTTGTCTGCCCAGGTGTTACGTGGGTTCAACAGGCCGGTCTCAACGCCCGGTACGGCCAATGGCACATCGAGGTTGATGGTGTCGAGGTGTTCGGTTTCAGCACCGATCAGAGCGCCGCTCTGGATCGCTGCGATCACGCCGCGCGTGGTCGGGATGTTGAAGCGCTTGCCAACGCCGTAGCCGCCGCCGGTCCAGCCGGTGTTGACCAGGTAGACCTTGGAGCCGAAGCCGCGGATGCGCTTGATCAGCAGCTCTGCGTATTCGCCGGCCGGGCGTGGGAAGAACGGCGCGCCAAAGCAGGTGGAGAAGGTCGACTTGATGCCGCTGCCCGAACCCATTTCGGTCGAGCCCACCAGCGCGGTGTAGCCGGACAGGAAGTGGTAGGCCGCTTGTTCTTCGCTGAGGATGGACACGGGCGGCAGTACGCCGGTCAGGTCGCAGGTCAGGAAGATCACCGCGTTTGGCTCGCCGCCCAGGTTCTTCTCGGAACGCTTGGCAACGTGCTCCAGCGGGTAGGCGGCGCGGCTGTTCTGGGTCAGGCTGACATCGGCATAGTCGGCGTGCTTGGCCTCGTCGATCACGACGTTTTCCAGCACGGCGCCGTGCTTGATGGCTTTCCAGATAACCGGCTCGTTCTTCTCGGACAGGTCGATGCACTTGGCATAGCAACCGCCTTCGATGTTGAACACCACGCCTTCGCCCCAGCCGTGTTCGTCGTCACCGATCAGGTAGCGGCTTTCGTCGGCGGACAGGGTGGTCTTGCCGGTACCCGACAGACCGAAGAACAGGGTCACGTCGCCTGCTTCGCCAATGTTGGCGGCGCAGTGCATCGGCAGTACGTCGGAAGCCGGCAGCAGGTAGTTCTGCACCGAGAACATGGCTTTCTTCATTTCACCGGCGTAGCGCATGCCGGCGATCAGCACTTTTTTCTGGGCGAAGTTGAGGATCACACAACCATCGGAGTTGGTGCCGTCACGCTCTGGCACGCACTCGAAGTTGGCCACGTTGAGCACTTGCCACTCGTCACGACCGGCCGGGTTGTACTGGGCCGGGTTGATGAACAGGCAACGACCGAACAGGTTCTGCCAGGCAGTCTGGGTGGTCATTTTCACGGCCAGGTAGTGGTCTTCGGCAGCCCCTACGTGAACGTGGGAAACGAAATGCTCTTGCGCGTTGTTGAACGCCTCGACGCGGGCCCACAGGGCATCGAACTTGTCGGCCGGGAACTTGCGGTTGATCGGGCCCCAGGCGATGGAATCCTGGGTGGAAGGCTCTTCAACGATGAAACGGTCGACTGGCGAACGGCCGGTACGGTGACCGGTTTCCACGACCAGCGCGCCGGTATCGGCAAGCACGCCTTCACCGCGCTGCAGGGCTTCTTTGACCAGATCGTCAACACTCAGATCGGTGTATACGGCGTTATTGGCTTGCGTCATGAGGTTCCCCGTCGGCCTGTGGCCGAGTGCTCCAAACGTTTTGTAGTAGAAAGTTGCGCACTACTACCGCGAAAAAAGTGGGCCGGATTATGCCAGAAAAGCCCAAAAAGAGTAGGGCCCTCCCGTCAGAACGCCTCTAATCCGGCATTTGACAGGTGATTTACCTGTGCTTAAACGTTTTAGTGGCGGGTGTCGGAAGGCGTGTCGATGCCTGCGCCCGCGAACAATTGCGCTACATCGGCAGCGTCGAACAGGTAGCGCTCGTTGCAGAACTGGCAGTCGATCTCGATATTGCCACCGTGTTCCACCACCAGGTTCTGCGCATCTTCCAGGCCCAGGCTGACCAGGGCGTTGCCCGAACGCTCGCGGGAGCAGCTGCAGTGGAAGTGCAGCGTCTGCGCGTCGAACAGGCGCACGGGGTCTTCGTGGTACAGGCGGTGCAGGATGGTTTCGTTGTCCAGACCCAGCAGTTCTTCGGCTTTCAGGGTATCGGCCAAGGCAATGCAGTGCCGCCAGCTTTCAGCGCGATCTTCGTCGTCCTTGATACGGTCGGCCGGCAGTTGTTGCAGCAACATGCCACGGGCGCGCTTGCCGTCGGCGTTAAGCCAGAACTTGGTGCCCACTTGCTGGGACATCACGAAATAGTTGGTGAAGCATTCCGACAGCGTCTTGCCGTCGAGGTCGACGATGCCCTGGTAACGCTGGCCTGAGGTCGGGTCGACGGTGAGCGCCAGGACGCCGTTGGGCATCAGCTCGGCGAGGCTGGCGTCCGGGGCAATCTGGTCGGCTTCATAACGGGCCAGGCCTCGGATTTCGCGCTCGCTGGAGCACTCGATCATCAACAGCGGAATCGGCCCTTCGGAACGGGCTTGCAGGATCAGCAAACCGTCGAACTTCATGGTACCCACCAGCAACGCAGCAGCGGCCATCAGCTCACCGAGCAGTTGTGCGACCGGCTCCGGATAGGGGTGCTTGGCGAGGACTTCGGCGTAGCTGCGCTCCAACGAAACCATTTCGCCGCGGGCGTCGCTCTCGTCGAAGATGAAGCGTTGGGTGAAGTCGGTATCCGGTAGATCAGTCATAGGTCTGGGTATCTGAATTGATGACAAATTGGTTACAAGGTTTATAAAATTAAACGCTTTAGCACCATCTTGGTGCGGCTTTCTCCTGGAAACAGAGAGCTTATTTAGAGCGAAGAGGGACAGTTTATGAACAATCCGGGTTTGTTCCAAGCCAAGTGGAACCTCCGGCGATGGGCTCTGTGCAATCTACTCGCTATCGGGCTGCTGTGTTTTTGGCTATGGCCCACGGGGCAGATGCTCTGTGTGATTTTCGACGAGTGGCTGTTTCACCTTCTCAACGACCCGCTGGCGAGCAACGCGACATGGCTGCACGTGTGGGCCGTGGCCAGTCTGCGGCCGTTTGATGCGGTGGTCGGGGTGATCCTGCTGATGCTGCTGATTCGCGGCGACTGGGTGTTCAAAGCCGCGCAGGTACGCCAGGCCCTGTTAGGTTTTGTCGGTATTTTGTTGCTCTTGCTGTTTATCCGCATGCTGTTTTCCAAACTCGCGGCGCAGATGGGCTGGCAACACAGCAGCCCGTCGATGGTCATCGCCGGGGCGATCCAGATGAGCGACTATTTCCCGGGGCTGGAGAAGACCTGGGAGCTGAAGGACCGCTCAAGCCAAAGCTTTCCGGGGGATCACGCCTCGGTGTTGCTGATCTGGGCAATGTTCATGAGCGTGTTCGCCAAGCGCATCGGCCAGGTGCTGGTGATCTGGGGCCTGGCGCTGTTGTTCATGATGCCGCGGCTGGTAGCGGGCGCGCATTGGGGGCAGGACGATTACATCGGCGGGGTGCTGCTGGCACTGTTGGCGTTGGGCTGGGGTTGTTACACGCCGTTTGCAGCGAAGGTGTCGGCCGCGTTGTTACACGTGACGACGCCGATCTTCAGGTTACTTGGCAAGCTGCCAGTGATCAGTGGATTGAGCGTCGTGCGCACCTCCCCTTAACGCTGCAAGCCCCCTCCCACATTTGAATGGGCCGCTGCGCAATCAGTCATCATTGCCACTGCCGCGAAACTTGAACAGGTCGCGGCGCTGCTTCTTGCTCGGCTTGCCATCGGTGGTCATCCCCGTGGCGCCCGCCTTGCGCAGGGCCGCCGCATTTTCGCGCCTGGCAATGCTGGCTTCGGTTTCGGTGTACAGCGCCTGCGCTTCGGGGGCGCCACGGCGCACAATGGAAAGTGCCTGAACCACCACGGTCTTTTCGTCAAAACCTATCCGAATCTGCAGCTCATCACCGACACGTGGCTCTTTGCCCGGTTTACAGCGCTCGCCTCGGTGATGCACCTTGCCGCTCTCAATCGCGGCCTTGGCCAAGGCACGTGTCTTGAAGAAACGCGCTGCCCAAAGCCACTTGTCCAGACGGACCTTTTCTTCCTCTTCCTGCTTTTGAGCCACTTGAATTCCTCGCTCTGACAAATGTCGCAACTGTAACGTTGAAACCCTTCGACGCATAAACCTCAAGGCTCACCTAAGATACGCCAGGTAGCACCCTGTTTTCGCGAGGATACGCCGTGACCGACTTTCCCACTTCACTCACCTCGCCTGAACAGCGTTGCGCAGGCTGCCAGCAAAGCGAACCCCTGGGTTTCGAGTTTGCTTTCGCCTACCAGCCTATCGTAGACCTTCGGGACCATTCGATTTTTGCCCACGAAGCCTTGGTGCGCGGTACACAGGGCGAAGGGGCGATGTCGGTACTGGAGAAGGTCAATGACAGCAACCGCTACCGCTTCGACCAGCGCTGCCGCACCCAGGCGATCGCCGGTGCTGCGGCCCTTGGGATGCAAACCCACCTTTCCATCAACTTCATGCCCAACGCCGTGTACCGTCCGGAGTTGTGCATCCGCAGCACCCTAGAGGCAGCTCGCGCGCACAACTTCCCGCTGAACCAACTGATTTTCGAAACACTGGAAAGCGAGCATGTAGATAACTATCGCCATTTGACGAATATTCTGCGTGAATACCGCGAGTTCGGCTTCAAGACCGCCATCGACGACTTCGGCGCGGGCTATTCGGGGCTGAATCTGCTGGCCGATTTCCAACCTGACTTGATCAAACTCGACATGGCGCTGATCCGCGATGTCGACCAGGATCGTGTCCGCCAGGTGATCGTCCAGGGGATTGTCACAATCTGTGAGCAGTTGAACGTTACTGTCATCGCCGAAGGCATCGAAAGTGCCGGCGAGCGCGACTTTCTGTCTGACTGCGGAATATTTCTGATGCAAGGCTACTGGTTCGCCAGGCCTGCATTCAAAGCCCTGGCCGAGGTTTCTCCTCAGGCGTGGGCGAATTGACCGGTTACCCATATTGAAGACATTTGACCATTTGACCGTTGTAGGTCTGCGTGAGTGGGTGGCACTTCCCGACTTGGGAGTGGCAGGCCTGCGTGCCAAGATCGACACCGGTGCCAGCACCTCCAGCCTGCATGCCACCGACATCGAGCCTTTTGAGCGCGACGGTGAGAAGTGGGTGCGCTTTACCGCGCACCTGGGCAGCGTTGTGCAACTGCGTCACCGCCGCTGCGAAGCGCCCCTGGTGACCATGAAAACCATCAAGAGCTCCAATGGCCATGCGCAGGTGCGCTACGTGATCAGCACCACCCTGGCACTGGGTGATCGGGTATGGCGGGTGGAGTTCACCCTGGCCTGCCGCAAAGCCATGCGTTACCGCCTGTTGCTGGGTTCCAAGGCGCTGATTGACGGCCACCTGGTGGTCAATCCCGGCGTCAAGTACGTTCAAGACAAGCCGGTGTTCCCGGTCTCTACTATTTCTGCCCCAGGTGCTGCATGAAGATTGCTGTGCTGTCGCGAAACCCGCGTCTGTATTCCACCCGCCGCCTGGTCGAGGCCGGCACCGAACGTGGCCACGAAATGGTGGTGATCGACACGCTGCGTGCCTATATGAACATTGCCAGCCACAAGCCGCAGATCCATTACCGCGGTAAACCGCTGGAGGGGTTTGATGCGGTGATCCCGCGGATTGGCGCCTCGGTGACGTTCTATGGCTGCGCCGTGTTGCGCCAGTTCGAAATGATGGGGGTCTTCCCCCTCAATGAATCCGTGGCCATTGCACGCTCGCGGGACAAATTACGCTCGTTGCAACTGCTCTCGCGGCGGGGCATCGGCCTGCCGGTCACCGGCTTTGCCCACTCCCCCGACGACATTCCCGACCTGATCGAAATGGTCAACGGCGCGCCGCTGGTGATCAAGGTGCTGGAAGGCACCCAGGGCATCGGTGTGGTGCTGTGTGAAACCGCGACTGCAGCGGAATCCGTGATCGAGGCATTCATGGGCCTCAAGCAGAACATCATGGTCCAGGAGTACATCAAGGAAGCCGGCGGTGCGGATATTCGCTGCTTCGTGGTGGGCGACAAGGTGATCGCAGCCATGAAGCGCCAGGCCAAGCCCGGAGAGTTCCGCTCCAACCTGCACCGTGGCGGCAGCGCCAGCCTGATCAAGATCACCCCGGAAGAACGCATGACCGCGCTGCGGGCGGCCAAGGTCATGGGGTTGGCAGTGGCGGGTGTGGATATCCTGCGCTCCAACCATGGGCCACTGGTGATGGAGGTGAACTCGTCGCCGGGCCTGGAAGGGATAGAGACCACCACTGGGAAGGATGTGGCGGGGATCATCATCCAACATCTGGAGAAGAATGGTGGACCGAATATGACCAGGACCAAGGGCAAGGGTTAGAGACGGGAGCTGTCAGCTTCAAGCTATAAGCTGCAAGAAAGGGCAAAAGCTGTGCGCCTTTCTCTTGCGGCTTCAAGCTTGAAACTTGCAGCTGTTTCTAGACCGCATCCCTTGGCAGCATAAGCCCAAGCGGCAAGCGTACCCGCGCCTCAAGGCCACCGCCGTCGCGGTTACGCAACTCGACATTGCCGCCGTGCATCGACGCAATCCGCCGCACGATCGCCAGCCCCAAGCCGGTCCCTTTGCCACCCCGGGCACGGTCGCCACGGGTGAAGGGGTTGAAGATACCCTCCAGCTCGTCCGGATCGATGCCCGCCCCCCGGTCCATCACACTCAGCACCACGTACGGCGCAGCACTGTCGCCAGACACATACGCAGCCACTTCAACATCCGAACCGGCGTGGTGCAAAGCGTTGCCGATCAGGTTGTTCAGCAGGCGCTTCATCGACACCCGACGCAACGCAAACGGCTGGATCGGCTCAAGGCGCATGCGCACTTGCTCGCCATTCTGGTTGTAGGGCGCGACAACCTCACGCACCAGGTCCGTGAGATCGACTTCCTCCACCACCTCGTCACGACCATCGCGAATAAACGCCAGGAACTGGTCGAGAATCGCGTCCATGTCTTCGATGTCGCGAACCATGTCGTCGGTGAGGTCGCTATGGTTGCCCATCAGCTCCAGGGACAGGCGCAATCGCGTCAAAGGCGTGCGCAAGTCATGGGACACCCCCGCCAGCATCAGCTCGCGCTCGCGCCCGGCCTGTTCGACATCCTCCGCCATCTGGTTGAAGGCGCCATACACCTCGGTCATTTCACTGGGCGTATCGCTGACCGGCAGGCGCACGCTGCGCCCCTGGCCCAATTGGCGGGCGGCAAACACCAGGCGTTTAAGCGGTTGGTTGAGCTGGCGAACGAAAATCCACGCCGACGCGGTGGAAAGCAAGCCGATGGCCAGGAACCAGCCCAACACGTTCCAGATCTTCTGCCCCCGCAAAGGGTGCGGATACAGCGGAACCTTGATCCAGGCATCGCCAAGGCTCGGCGCCCTTACCCACAGCGCAGGTGAAACATGCATGCGCAAGCGCACCTCGGTGTCCTCGCCCAGTTCGGCCTGCATCTGGCGCTGGTAGATCTCGCTGTAGGGCCAATGCTGCTCACCCTCGGGTACACCAGCCCCGTCAACGCGGGTCAACGTCGAGGCCTTGGCGACCTTTTCGCGGTTCTCAGGGTCTACGGCCCAGTAACCACGCAGCGTCAGGGCGACACCGTGGCTGTACTGCCGGTCCACCAGCACGTCTTCGTTCATCAGCAGATAAACCAGTGTCAGCGCCTTGGAAAACAGCACGACGATCAGCACCAGCCAAAGGGTGCGGGAGAAGAAACTTTGCGGGAACCACAGAGGGGTTTTCATAGAAGACAGCTGGACACCTTGCTGGAACGAGCGGCGCTCGCAGAATTGCAGACGCCGGGCATCCCGTCGACCCTCATGGAGTCAAGCGCCAGGATGCCCGCCCTGCAAATCATCGGTCACTTGGTTGCGGTGCCATCCGGCACAAACACATAGCCCACACCCCATACCGTCTGGATATACCGAGGTTTGGACGGGTCCGGCTCGATCATCCGGCGCAGACGGGAAATCTGCACGTCGATGGAGCGCTCCAGGGCGTCCCATTCGCGACCGCGTGCCAGGTTCATCAGTTTGTCGCGGGTCAGCGGCTGACGCGCGTTCATCACCAGGGCCTTGAGCACGGCGAATTCACCGGTGGTGAGCATGTGCACTTCGTCGCCACGCTTGAGCTCGCGGGTTGCCAGCGACAGTTCGTAGTCGCCAAAGGTAACACTTTCGTCTTCGCTGCCCGGCGCGCCCGGTACCGGCGGTGCCTGACGACGCAACACGGCTTTGACCCGCGCCATCAACTCGTCTGGGTTGAAGGGTTTGGCCAGGTAGTCATCAGCGCCCAGCTCGAGGCCCTTGATGCGGCTCAGCTCATCGCCCTTGGCGGTCAGCATGATGATTGGAATCTGGTTGTTAGCGCCACGCAGGCGCTTGCAGGCGGTGAGGCCGTCTTCGCCGGGCAGCATCAGGTCGAGTACGACCAGGTTGAATACTTCACGCCCCAGGAGACGGTCCATCTGCTCGGTGTTCGGCACCGCGCGGGCACGGTAGCCCTTGGAGTTGAAGAAACGCTCCAGCAGGCTGCTAAGCCCCGGATCATCATCAACGATGAGAATTTTTTCGCCTTCAGCAGTTTGTGCAGTGCTGCTCATTGGATGCTCCTCTTATCTCGGCGCGCATTATGGCGTAGCTGCCGTTATACGCACCGTGTGCATTGTTAGCAGATTTTTCCTCTACTGCCAGCGAACCCTCGCCTTCCAACCACTGGCGCAGTACCCCCCAAGGGCAGAACGCTGGTTATAATGCGGCGCCTTCGTGCAGGGCAACGTCAGATCGTTGCCGTTTACTGCCGGGCTTTTTTTCCCCGCTTGTCGTGATTTTTTCGATTTCGAGGGTCAATAGGCTGCCTCTTGACCCAGGTAGCGGCGCCGGTCGGGCCGCTCAACCAGCCGCGCAAGGCCTTGTTTTCCGGGCCTGCGGGCTGCTTTTCAGAATTTCAGGTGGTTTTATGGACAGCATCAACAGCCGCATCGCCGAAGAACTCGGCGTACGCCCACAACAGGTCGAAGCGGCCGTCGCTCTACTGGATGAAGGCTCCACGGTGCCCTTCATCGCCCGTTACCGGAAAGAAGTGACCGGCAGCCTCGACGACATCCAGCTGCGGCACCTTGAAGAACGCCTGCGCTACCTGCGAGAACTCGACGAACGGCGTATCAGCATCCTCGCCAGCATCGAGGAACAGGGCAAGCTGACGCCTCAGCTGGAACGCGATATCAAGCTCGCCGACACCAAGACCCGCCTCGAAGACCTTTACCTGCCGTACAAACAGAAGCGCCGCACCAAGGGCCAGATTGCCCTGGAAGCCGGCCTGGGCGAACTGGCCGACGGCCTGTTCAACGACCCGTCGCTGACCCCGGAGACCGAAGCCGCGCGCTTCATCAACACCGAAAAAGGCGTTGCCGACGTCAAGGCCGCCCTCGAAGGCGCCAAGTACATCCTGATGGAGCGCTTCGCCGAAGACGCCAACCTGCTGGAAAAACTGCGCAACTACCTGAAACAGGAAGCCACCCTCAGCGCCCGCGTCATCGCCGGCAAAGAGGAAGAAGGCGCCAAGTTCCGCGACTACTTCGAACACGACGAACCGCTGAAAAGCATGCCGTCCCACCGTGCGCTGGCGATTTTCCGTGGCCGCAACGAAGGCATTCTCAGCTCTGCGCTGAAAGTCGGCGACGAACTGCCGGGCACCATGCACCCGTGTGAAGGCATGATCGGCCAACAATTCGGCATCCAGAATCAGAATCGTCCTGCGGACAAGTGGCTCGGTGAAGTCGTGCGCTGGACCTGGAAGGTCAAGCTCTACACCCACCTGGAAACCGACCTGCTCGGCGAGTTGCGCGACGGCGCCGAAACCGAGGCGATCAACGTCTTCGCCCACAACCTGCACGACCTGCTGCTGGCCGCCCCGGCCGGTCCACGTGCCACCCTGGGCCTCGACCCGGGCCTGCGTACCGGCTGCAAGGTCGCCGTGGTCGATGCCACCGGCAAGCTGCTGGACCACGCCACCGTGTACCCACACGTTCCGCACAACAAGTGGGACCAGACCCTCGCCATCCTGGCCGCCCTGTGCGCCAAGCATGCGGTGGACCTGATCGCCATCGGCAACGGCACTGCCAGCCGTGAAACCGACAAGCTGGCCGCCGAACTGATCAAAAAATACCCAGCCATGAAGATGACCAAGGTGATGGTCTCCGAAGCCGGTGCTTCGGTGTACTCGGCATCGGAACTGGCCTCCAAGGAATTCCCGGACCTCGACGTGTCGATCCGTGGCGCGGTGTCCATCGCCCGTCGCCTGCAGGATCCGCTGGCAGAGCTGGTGAAAATCGATCCTAAATCCATCGGTGTCGGCCAGTACCAGCACGACGTGTCACAGCTGAAACTGGCACGCGGCCTGGATGCGGTGGTGGAAGACTGCGTAAACGCCGTGGGCGTGGACGTGAACACCGCCTCCGTGGCGCTGCTGGCGCGTATCTCCGGCCTCAATGCCACCCTGGCGCAGAACATCGTCACTCACCGCGACGAAAACGGTGCGTTCAAAACCCGCGCCGCGCTGAAAAAAGTCGCCCGCCTGGGTGAAAAAACCTTCGAGCAAGCCGCCGGCTTCCTGCGCGTGATGAACGGCGACAACCCGCTGGATTCGTCAGCCGTTCACCCGGAAGCCTATCCGTTGGTGCAACGTATCGCCGCCGAGACCGACCGCGATATCCGCTCGCTGATCGGCGACGCCGCATTCCTCAAGCGCCTGGATCCAAAGAAGTACACCGACGAAACCTTCGGCGTTCCGACCATCACCGACATCCTGCAAGAGCTGGAAAAACCTGGCCGCGACCCGCGTCCCGAGTTCAAGACCGCCGAGTTCCAGGACGGCGTCGAAGACCTCAAGGACCTGCAACTGGGCATGATCCTCGAAGGCGTGGTCACCAACGTGACCAACTTCGGCGCGTTTGTGGACATCGGCGTGCATCAGGACGGTTTGGTGCACATCTCTGCGCTTTCGGAGAAGTTCATCAAGGATCCGCGCGAAGCGGTGAAAGCCGGTGATGTGGTCAAGGTCAAGGTCATGGAAGTCGACATCCCGCGCAAACGCGTTGGCCTGTCGATGCGCATGGGCGACACCCCCGGCGAAAAAATCGACGGCGCCCGTGGTGCACGTCCTGGCTCGGCACCGCGCCAGTCGCAGAACCGCTCTGAAAACAGTCAACCGCGCAAGGAAACCGCCACCGCAGCGCCAAGCAACAACGCCATGGCCTCGCTGTTCGCCAACGCCAAGCAGTTGAAGAAACGCTGATGGAAATCCCCGCCGGTTTGACCCAGAGCGCGTTCAGCGAACTGATCGGCTGCCGCCTGCAACGCCTCGAAGAAGGCGTTGCCGAGGTGGCCCTGACCCTGGAGCCGCACCTGCGCAACCGCGCGGGCAAGCTCCATGGCGGGGCGATTTTCAGTCTGGTGGACATCACCATGGGGCTGGCCTGCTCCAGCGCCCATGGGTTTGACCAGCAGAGCGCGACCATCGAATGCAAGATCAACTACATCCGCGCCGTGGAAGACGGCGATGTGCTGTGCACCAGCCACGTGATTCACGCCGGCCGGCGCACGCTGGTGGTCGAGGCCGATGTGTATCAGGACGAAAGACTTGTCGCAAAAGCACAGGGCACGTTCGCTGTCCTATAGCTCCCCGCCCCCGATTTGAGTTAATTTCGGCGCTGCGATAACAGCGTCGGAATTTTCTTGCTGCGCTATAGCCCAATTCATGGAGTGAAGTAGGCTTTTTTAACGCGGGTCAAATCGACTCAAAACCAGGCGATCACGCCAGTTTTAACTTCACCCTTGTAGACCGTCCTGCCCACCCCCATATTGGGGCGACTGACGCGTGAAGGAATCCAACTTGAGCGAACTTCTCAACCGCCGCCTGGCCCTGCTCGGCAAGCGCGAACACCTCTCCCTGCTAGAGCAGTGCTTGCACGGCATCGAGCGTGAATGCCTACGTGTCACCGGTGAGGGTCGCCTGGCGCAAACGCCGCACCCCGAAGCCCTGGGCGCCGCGTTGACCCATGAACAGATCACCACCGACTACTCGGAATCGCTGCTGGAGTTCATCACTCCGGCCCTGCCCAACCCGGCCGATACCTTGAGCAGCCTGGACAAGATCCACCGCTTTGCCTACACCAAGCTCGGCAGCGAATACCTGTGGAGCCCCTCGATGCCGTGCCCGTTGCCGGCCGAGGAAGACATTCCGATTGCCTACTACGGCACCTCCAATATCGGACAGCTCAAGTACGTGTACCGCAAGGGCCTGGCCCTGCGTTACGGCAAGACCATGCAGTGCATCGCGGGCATCCACTACAACTTTTCCCTGCCGGAACAGCTGTGGCCGCTGCTCAAGGAGACTGAAGGCTTCGTCGGCACCGACCGCGACTATCAGTCCACGGCCTATATCGCGCTGATCCGCAACTTCCGCCGCTACAGCTGGCTGCTGATGTACCTGTTCGGCGCATCGCCGGCCCTGGATGCGGGTTTCCTGCGTGGTCGCTCGCACCAATTGGAAGTGCTCGACGCCGACACCCTGTACCTGCCGTACGCCACCAGCCTGCGCATGAGCGACCTGGGTTACCAGAGCAACGCCCAGGCCGGCCTGACGCCGTGCTACAACGACCTGGCCAGCTACACCGACAGCCTGCGCGAAGCGGTGGCAACGCCCTACGCGCCCTATGTCGAAGTCGGCACCCACAAGGACGGTGAGTGGGTACAGCTCAACACCAACATCCTGCAGATCGAAAACGAGTACTACTCCAACATCCGTCCCAAGCGCGTGACCTACACCGGCGAGCGGCCGATCCAGGCGCTGATGGCCCGTGGCATCCAGTACATCGAAGTGCGCTGCCTGGACATCAACCCGTTCCTGCCGATGGGCATCGACCTGCCGGAGTCGCGTTTCCTCGACGCATTCCTGCTGTACTGCGCGCTGAACGACAGCCCGCTGTTCGCCGACAACGAGTGCGGCAACGCCACGTCCAACTTCCTCAGCGTGGTCAAGGAAGGCCGGCGCCCGGGCCTGCAATTGCAGCGCAAGGGCCAGGCCGTGGACATGAAGGAATGGGCCACCGAGCTGCTGGAGAAGATTGCCCCGCTGGCTGCGCTGCTGGATGAAAGCCACGGCATCACCGAACACAGCCAGGCGCTGGACGCCCAACTGGCCAAGGTCAAGGACCCGTCCCTGACCCCTTCGGCGCAGGTACTGGCGGCGATGGCCGAGCGCAAAGAGAGTTTCGCGCAGTTCTCCCTGCATCAGAGCGAGGTGCACGCCGAGTACTTCCGCCGCGAGCCGTTGCCGGCTGAAGAGCAGGCACGCTTTGAAGAGCTGGCGCGCACGTCGCTGGCGCAGCAGGCGGAACTGGAGCAGAACGAAGTGGGCGACTTTGATGTGTTTGTCGGCTCGTACCAGGCGAGCATTCTGGCCATCAGCAACTAACTGAAGCCGAACCCGGCTCAAAATGTGAGAGGGGGCTTGCCCCCTCCCACATTTGCCCTCATCAAGCTCAAGATTCGCTTCAACCTTTCGCCCATAAGCTAATTCGAAAATGTTATTTATTTTCGGATTCTTAGATCATTTAGTCTCCTCACACGCCGATCCTCGGCCGCCTGATTGAGGAGCTTCCCCTTGAAACTGTTAACCCCTCTGCGCCTCCTGGCCGCGTTGTCCCTGGCCGGTGCCAGCCTGTTTGCCCAGGCGGCGGATGTAACCATCGCTTACCAGACCACCGTAGACCCGGCCAAAGTCGCCCAGGCCGACGGCGCGTACGAAAAAGCCACTAACGCCAAGATCGACTGGCGCAAATTCGACAATGGTGCCGACATCATCGCCGCCATCGCCTCCGGCGACGTGCAGATCGGCTACCTCGGTTCCAGCCCACTGACCGCTGCGATCACCCGCAAGGTGCCGGTGGAAACCTTCCTGGTTGCCACCCAGATCGGCGGTGCCGAAGCCCTGGTGGCGCGCAATGGTTCCGGGATCAACAGTCCCCAGGACCTGATCGGCAAGAAAGTCGCCGTACCCTTCGTTTCCACCGGCCACTACAGCCTGTTGGCCGCGCTGAAGCACTGGAACATCGACCCATCGAAAGTGACCATCCTCAACCTCGCACCGCCGGCGATCATCGCGGCCTGGAAGCGCGGTGACATCGACGCTACCTACGTATGGGACCCGGCCCTGGGCGTGGCCAAGGAAAACGGCAAGGTGCTGATCACCTCCGGCGAGCTGGCCAAGTTCGGCGCGCCGACCTTCGATGCCTGGATCGTGCGCAAGGACTTCGCGCAGAAGCACCCGGAAATCGTCACCGCCTTCGCCAAAGTCACCCTGGATGCCTACGCCGCCTACCGCAAAGACCCACAAGCCTGGCTCGCCGACACAGGCAACGTCGACAAACTGGTGAAACTCTCCGGCGCCAAGGCCAGCGACATCCCGCTGCTGCTGCAAGGCAACGTCTACCCGCTGGCCGCTGACCAGGTGACCCTGCTGGGCGCACCGACCACCAAGGCCGTGACCGATACCGCTGCGTTCCTCAAGGAACAAGGCAAGGTCGACGCCGTGCTGCCGGACTATGCCCCTTACGTCAGCGCCAAGTTCATCACTAACTGATTCAAGGAGTTCATCGCGATGGCCTTGCTACAACTGGAGCGCATCAGCGCACAGTACCCAGGCGCCACAGAACCGGTACTGTCCGACATTTCACTCGACCTGGGGCCCCAGCAATTGCTGGTGGCCCTCGGCCCGTCCGGCAGTGGCAAGACTTCGCTGTTGAACCTGATTGCCGGCTTTGTCGAACCGTCCGCCGGGCGCATCACCCTCGATGGCATGCCGGTCAAAGGCCCCAGTGCCGAACGCGGCGTGGTGTTCCAGGACGACGCCCTGCTGCCCTGGCAGGACGTGCTGGCCAACGTCGGTTTCGGCCTGGAACTGGCCGGCGTGCCCAAGGCGCAGCGTGAAGTACGCGCCCGGGAAATGCTCGCCCTGGTTGACCTTGCCGGCTTCGACAGCCGCCGTATCTGGCAGCTTTCTGGCGGCCAGAAACAGCGTGTCGGCCTGGCGCGAGCGCTGGCCGCCGACCCGCGCGTGCTGCTGATGGACGAACCCTTCGGCGCCCTCGATGCCTTCACCCGTGAGCAGATGCAGGAACTGTTGCTGCAAGTCTGGCGGCGCACGGCCAAGCCGGTGTTCCTGATTACCCATGACATCGAAGAAGCGGTGTTCCTCGCCACCGACCTGATCCTGCTGGCGCCCAACCCGGGCCAGATCGTCGAACGCCTGCACCTGGACTTCGGCCAGCGCTATGCGGCCGGTGAGTCGGCGCGGGCGATCAAGTCCGACCCGCGCTTTATCGAAACCCGCGAACACGTGCTGGGCAAAGTGTTCTCGCAACGGCAGGTGTACGCATGAGCAGCTACGAACTCTCCGCCACCGCTGCCAAGCCGGTGGCGCACGCGGTCATTCCTGTGCGTCGCAGCCTGAGTACACGCTGGATCAGCCTGTTGACCCTGGTGGCCTTGCTGGCCCTCTGGTGGGCCGTCACCGCCACCGGCCTGATCGAACCGTTGTTCCTGCCACCGCCCTCGGCCGTGCTGCAAAAAGGCTGGCTGCTGGCGACCACGGGCTATATGGATTCCACCTTGTGGCAGCACCTGGGCGCGAGCCTCAGCCGGATCGGCCTGGGCCTGGGCTTCGCGGTGCTGACCGCCGTGCCGGTAGGCATTGCCATCGGCGCCAACCGCATCGCCCGCGGCATTCTCGACCCGCTGATCGAGTTTTACCGGCCGATTCCGCCCCTGGCTTACCTGCCGTTGATCGTGATCTGGTGCGGTATCGGCGAGCTGTCCAAGGTGCTGCTGATTTACCTGGCGATCTTCGCGCCGATTGCCATCGCCACCGCGACCGGCGTACGCACCGTCGACCCGGCCAAGCTGCGGGCGGCGCAGTCGTTGGGCGCCACCCGTGCGCAGCTGATTCGCCATGTGATCTTGCCGAGCGCCCTGCCCGACATCCTCACCGGGGTGCGCATCGGCCTGGGTGTGGGCTGGTCGACCCTGGTCGCCGCCGAACTGATCGCGGCCACCAGCGGCCTGGGTTTCATGGTGCAGTCGGCGGCGCAGTTCCTGGTGACCGATGTGGTGGTGCTGGGGATCCTGGTGATCGCCCTGATCGCCTTCGCCATGGAAATGGGCCTGCGCGCCCTGCAGCGTAAGTTAGTGCCTTGGCATGGCCAGGCACATTGAGTGAGAACAGCATGAGCAGCCTGACCGTTACCCCCTTGAGCACCGCCCTGGGCGCCCAGATCAGTGGCGTCGATATTACCCGGCCGCTGAGCGCCGAACACCGCGATGCCATCGAACAGGCGTTGCTCAGCCATTCGGTGCTGTTCTTCCGTGGCCAGCCGATCACCCCGCAGCAACAGGCGCGGTTCGCGGCGAACTTCGGTGACCTGCACATCCATCCGATCTACCCCAACGTGCCGGAACAGCCCGAAGTGCTGATCCTCGACACCGCCGTCACCGACGTGCGCGACAACGCCGTATGGCACACCGATGTGACCTTCCTGCCCACCCCGGCCCTCGGCGCGGTGCTGAGTGCCAAGCTGCTGCCGGCGTACGGCGGCGATACGCTGTGGGCCAGTGGCATCGCGGCGTACGAGGCGCTGTCCGAGCCGTTGAAGCGGTTGCTCGATGGGCTGACGGCTACCCACGACTTCACCAAATCCTTTCCGCTGGAACGCTTTGGCAACAGCGCCGAAGACCTGGCGCGCTGGGAAGAAACCCGCAGGAAAAACCCACCGCTGTCGCACCCGGTCGTGCGCACGCATCCGGTGAGCGGGCGTAAGTCGCTGTTTGTCAGTGATGGGTTTACCACCAGGATCAATGAACTGGAACCGGCGGAAAGCGAGGCGATCCTCAAGCTGCTGTTCGCCCACGCGACACGCCCGGAATTCACCCTCCGCTGGCGCTGGCAGGAGAACGACGTGGCGTTCTGGGATAACCGCGTGACGCAGCATTACGCGGTGGATGACTACCGGCCGCAACGGCGGGTGATGCATCGAGCGACGATTCTTGGGGATGTGCCGTTCTAAGCCACACTGCAAATCAAATGTGGGAGGGGGCTTGCCCCCGATAGCTCTGGGTCAGTCAACTAATCAAGTGACTGACACACCGCCATCGGGGGCAAGCCCCCTCCCACATTGACCCAGTGGTGTCAGGTTATTCAGCGCTGGATGGCTTTTCCCACAAGTTAATTCCGCCTTCCTGCGCAAACCGATCGATCTCCGCCAGTTCTTCCGCGCTGAAGCTCAAGTTCTTCAACGCGCCGACGTTCTCGATGATCTGCTCCGGCCGGCTGGCGCCGATCAGCGCGCTGGTCACCCGTGGATCGCGCAGGGTCCAGGCCAGCGCCAATTGCGCCAGGCTTTGGCCACGGCGCTGGGCGATTTCATTCAACGCACGCACGTGGGCGATGTTGGTTTCAGACAGGTGCTTGGCCTGCAACGAACCACCACCCGGACGGTTGACCCGTGCGTCGGCCGGCACGCCATTGAGGTACTTGTCGGTGAGCAAACCCTGGGCCAGCGGCGTGAAGGCAATCACCCCGGCGCCGAGTTCTTCGGTGGTGTCCAGCAGGTCTTTTTCCACCCAGCGGTTAAGCAGGTTGTAGGCCGGTTGGTGGATCAGCAGCGGGACTTTCCACTCTTTGAGCAGCGCGGCGATTTCGCGGGTTTTCACCCCGGAGTAAGACGAGATACCGATGTACAACGCCTTGCCCTGTTGCACGGCGGTGGCGAGGGCGCTGGCGGTTTCTTCCAGGGGCGTGTCGGCATCAAAACGGTGGGAGTAGAAAATATCCACGTAGTCGACGCCCAGGCGTTGCAGGCTCTGGTCCAGGCTGGCCAGCACGTATTTGCGCGAGCCGCCGCCCTGGCCGTAGGGGCCAGGCCACATGTCCCAGCCGGCCTTGCTGGAGATGATCAATTCGTCGCGGTAGTGCTTGAAGTCTTCGCGCAGCAAACGACCGAAGTTGATCTCGGCGCTGCCGTAGGGTGGGCCGTAGTTGTTGGCCAGGTCGAAGTGGTTGATGCCCAGGTCGAACGCGGTGCGCAGCAGGGCGCGCTGGGTGTCGATCGGCGTGCTGTCGCCAAAGTTGTGCCACAGCCCCAGGGACAGTGCCGGCAGCACCAGTCCACTGCGGCCTACGCGGCGATACGGGATAGATTCATAGCGGTTTTCGGCAGCAATGTAAGTCATCGAATCCTCTCTTGGACGTAGGCAAATAAGGCCTGGGAATAACGATATTCCCAGGCCTTTTAACCAGCTGAATCGCTTAAGTCTGCCCTTCCGTTTTACAGCAATTTCCTACCAGAGTGGAACGACATAGCTGACATAGAAGCGGTTTTCATCCTGCACGGTGGCACCGGTAATGTCCGGACTGGCATGGGCGTTTTTCCACGTGACGCCGAGGCCTTTGAGGGTGCCGGTCGGCACTTGATACGCCACCGCCACGTTTCGCTCCCATTCACTGGTGGTGCCCTGGGCGGTGCGGATGTCATCGCCATGGGCGTAGGCGGCGGAGAAGGTCAGGCCGTTGAGGCCGAGTTTGCCGAAGTCATATTTGTACTGCGCCAGCCAGGTGCGTTCGCCGGCATGCTGGAATTTGTTCAGCTGCATGTTGGTCAGCGCCGGGGTGTCGGCACCCGAGCCTGGGCCTTGGCGCGCGTCACCGCTGTTTAGGCCGGAGTCGAGGTACGGGAAGTCGCTGTCGCCGCTGTTTTTCTGGATGCCCAGGCCGACGGTATGGCCGTCCAGGCTGTAGCTTTCCAGCAGGCTGACGGTGGACTGGTTGATGCGGCCCTTGCTCACGCCATCGCCATACAGGCCCGCTGCGGCAAAGTCCTTGTCGCCGTCGGCGTTGCCGCCCACACCCAGGCTGCGGAACACACGCACGTCGGTATCGATCGCACCGACCGACAAGGCGTCATGGCGCTTGGCACCGAGGAAGAACTGCTGGTAGTAATCCTCAAGGTTGGAGTACCACAGGCTGACAGTGGTGTTCTGTATGCCGGTGTAGTCCGCACCACCGAACAGGAAGCGGTCGCTCTCTTTGGTCCCGCCCGCGGTGATCATGCCCTGGTCGCCGGTTTCGTTGCGGATCTTGGTCTTGAAGATATCGCCGCCGGTGAAGGTGAAGTCGCTGAGGTCCTTGGACACCAGTTGCACACCGGTATTGGTCTGCTGGTACAGGCGCCCGTCGGTGTTGGCGAGTATCGGGTTGTTGCCGTACAGCGTACCGACGCGCAACTCATCCTTGGCAAAGCGCATCTTGAACGTCGGGCTGAGCACGCCGAACTGGTCGGCGGACTTGCCATTGTCCAGTGGGAACATGCTGCCGGGGTAGCGGCCCTGGTGATCCTTGTCGTTGAGGTCGCCGCCGGAGTCGAGCTTCAGGCCGTAGAACGCCTGCAGATCGAGGCCGAAGCCCACCGGCCCCTCGGTGTAGCCGGACTTGAAGTTGAATTCGAAACCCTGGCCCCAATCCCGAATGCTATGGGCCTTGGCATTGCTGCCCACCACGTCGCGCCCCTGCTGGTTGAGATAGCGGTTGAGCAGGGTCACGTCGGCGTGGCTGTCATCGATAAAATCGGCGTGGGCGGACAGCATAAAGCTCGCCATGGCGGCTCCCACCACAGGGCTTAAAAACGTCTTCATGGGTACCGGTCTCCGTCACTGTTCTGAAATGAAAGCGTCAAACGCTTCACACAATTACGCAGTGGCCAGATGACAGTTACGCGTCAAAACAGCGTCTTGACGGATGAAATTAAGTTTAAGAAAGCCCCGTAGAACGGGGCTTTGCGGGGAGTTGAGCGTCAGCGCACCAAGTGCAGGAACTGCAGGTGGCGCTCGTACTGGTCGAGGATGTCGTTGATGATCTGCTCCTTGGTGTAGCCCACCAGGTCGTAGTCCTGGCTGCCCTCGCTCAAGTGCACTTCCGCCCGGTAGTAGCGACGATTGTTGAGCTGCTTGGACCCCATGCCGCCGCGTGCAAATGAGGGCGTGAAATAGCCGCGCATCTGCACCTGGTACACGAACGGATGCTCTTCGCCGTGGCCGATTTCCAGGCTGACGCTGTCGTTGGACGGGTCGGGCTGGGTGACGACGTTGAGGCCTTTTTCGACAAACACCGCCGTCACTTCTTCGATCGCCGGACGCACCGTGGTCTCAAGGAACCGGTACACCTCGTCCCGCGACGGGAAATGCACGGCCTGGCTCAAACGCTGGCGCCAACCGCCGGTGCCCTTGCGGGAGCCCGACACCGGTGCCAGCGAATGCAACTGCGCAATCTGCTTTTGCGACTCGAGGTAGAAGGCCTTGTGCAGCCCCCACATCATCAGCAGCAGGATCAGCGAAAACGGCAACGAGGTCAGCACCACCGCCGATTTCAGCGAATCGATGCTGCCGGCAAACAGCAAGGCACTGGTGACCAGCGCGGTCATCGCACCCCAGAACACCCGCAGCCATTTCGGTCCATCTTCATCGGCGTTGCCGCCTTTGGACGAGAGGGTGGACAGCACTACGGTGCCCGAGTCAGCGGAAGTTACGAAGAACACGAAGCTGATAAACACCGTGACCGCGATGACGGTTTTGCTCCACGGGTAGGTTTCCAGCAGCAGGTAGAGGCTCATCGACGGATCATCGATGGCCGACTGGCCGAGGGCGGTCATGCCGTGGTTGAGCACCTGGTCGATGGCGCTGTTGCCGAAGATCGACATCCACGCCAGGGTGAAGCCCAGCGGGATCAGCAGCACGCCGAACACGAATTCGCGGATGGTCCGGCCACGGGAAATGCGCGCGATAAACAGGCCTACGAATGGCGACCATGCGATCCACCAGGCCCAGTAGAACACCGTCCAGCCGCCCAGCCAGTCGCTCGGTTTGTCGTAGGCGTACACATCGAAACTCTTGGTCGGCAACGCGCCCAGGTAGTCACCGATGTTCTGGATCAGGGTGTTGAGCAAGTGCTGGGTCGGCCCGGCGAACAACACGAACAGCAGCAGCGCGCAGGCCAGCAGCATGTTGATGTCGGACATCACCCGCACGCCCTTGTCGACGCCGGCCACGGCGACCAGGATCGCCGCGCCCATCATCAGGGTGATCAAGCCGACCTGGATCCACTGGGTGTGGGCAACGCCGAACAGGTAGTCGAGGCCGGAATTGAGGTGCAGCACGCCAAAGCCCATGTCGGCCCCCAGGCCGAACACCGTGGCAATGATGCCGAAGCCATCCACCGCATAGCCGATAGGGCCATTGATGCGCTTGCCGATCAGCGGGTACAGCGCCGAGCGCAACGCCAGCGGCAGGTTATGCCGGTAGGCGAAATACGCCAGCGCCATGCCGACAAACGCAAACACGCCCCAGCCGTGCAGGCCCCAGTGCAGGAACAGCACCTGCATGGCCTGGCGCGCGGCGTCGGCATTCATGGCCTCGCCCTGGGGCGGCTGCACCAGGTGCGTCAGCGGCTCGGACACGCAGAAGAAGAACAACGTGATGCTGATCCCGGCGGCGAACAGCATGCCGGCCCAGGACAGGTAACTGAATTCGGGCTCGTCGTGGTCGGCACCGAGTTTTATCTTGCCGTAGCCCGATAGCGCGGTGACCACCACGAAGACCAGATACAGGGTCATCGCCAGCATGTAGTACCAGCCGACCGTGTTGGCCGCCCAGTTTTGCGCCGCCAGCAACCAGGCACCGGCCTGTTGCGGGATAGCGATGACAGTGATGCCGAACAGCAAGATGAAGGTGGCGGCAAAGTAGAAGACCGGCGCATTCATGCGCACCAGGCCGCTGGATGGGGTGGACGATGCACTCATGAACGATGCACCCCGAGGGTGAGGGATGTGGCTGTATAAAACGGACTCAGCAAAGGTAAGCCTCCTGTTGTGAGCGGGCAGCGAACCACCGGGTTTAACTTGAACGAACGTTCAAGTTAAACATGAATCGGCGGTTTGGGGCTAATCGCAGGGCTGAGTGGTATGACGGGTGAGCAAAGGAAATCGTTCAGCGACTGCTGACTGAAATACGGGCTCCATGTGAAATGCCGTCAAAATGTGGGAGGGGGCTTGCCCCCGATGGCGGTGGTTCAGCCAATTCATTTTTGACTGACACTCCGCTATCGGGGGCAAGCCCCCTCCCACAGGGTTTTGTGTGATTTTTAAGACCGGCGCTATTTTTGCGCCCCATCATCATGCTGCAGATTCGCCTGCGTAATATTCGCCCCCGCCGGCACACTGCGGGTCAGCCACACATTGCCGCCAATGGTCGAGCCCTTGCCGATGGTGATGCGCCCGAGGATCGTCGCCCCGGCATAGATCACCACATCATCCTCGACAATCGGGTGGCGCGCATGGCCCTTCTGCAGTTGCCCATCTTCGTCCGCCGGGAAGCGCTTGGCCCCCAAGGTGACGGCCTGATAGATGCGCACCCGCTCGCCGATGATCGCGGTTTCGCCGATCACCACGCCCGTGCCGTGGTCGATGAAGAAACTCGGGCCGATCTGCGCGCCGGGGTGGATATCGATGCCGGTGGCCGAGTGGGCGATTTCCGCACTGATCCGTGCCAGCAGCGGCAAGCCGGCGCGGTACAGGTGGTGGGCCAGGCGATGGTGAATCACCGCGAGGATCCCCGGGTAGCACAGCAGCACTTCATCCACGCTGCGTGCGGCCGGGTCGCCGTGGTAGGCGGCGAGCACGTCGGTGTCCAACAGGCTGCGCAAGGACGGCAAGGCCAGGGCGAAATCCTGGATCAGCCGGATGGCATGGGCGTCGATCTGGCTGTCATCCTCGCCGCCCTGGCGCGCGGCATAGCGTAATTCCAGGCGCGCCTGGGCCAGCAAGGCATTCAGCGCAACGTCGAGGGTATGGCCGACGTAGAAATCTTCACTTTCTTCACGCAAGTCCGCCGGCCCCAGGCGCATCGGAAACAACGCACCGCAGAGGGACTCGAGAATCTGTGCAACGGCTTCACGGGACGGCAATTCGCGGCCGCCATGCTCGCCGCTCAAGCGGCCATTGCGTGTTCGCCACTGGTCACGGGCGCTGCGCAGTTGGCTGACGATGGTCTGTAATTGCCAATGGCTGGAACGCTCACTCACGGTATTCACTCCTGACGTAATGGCCATCACTTTACGGTATCCACCCTGGCCGCCCTTAAGAACCAATGGTGTGATGCTAAGAACCATCAGGCATAAGCGATTGACGGTTGCCCGATGAAAAGTGCCTGCCTATAGTCGCTCCATCCCTTAGCCACCGTGCGTAGCCATGATCAAGCAACAGCTCGACCGTTTTAACCGCCTGGAACTGCTCGGCGGCGCCACCGCCCTGGAAAAACTCGAACGGCTGTCGACCTGGTTGGGACGCGACATCTACGTCAAGCGCGACGACACCACGCCGCTGGCCATGGGCGGCAACAAGCTGCGCAAACTCGAATACCTGGCAGCCGATGCCATCGCCCAGGGCGCCGACACCCTGGTGACCGCCGGCGCGATCCAGTCCAACCACGTACGCCAGACCGCCGCCCTCGCCGCCAGGCTCGGCCTGGGCTGCGTCGCCCTGCTGGAAAACCCCACCGGCACCGAAGACCCCAACTACCTGAGCAACGGCAACCGCCTGCTGCTGGAGCTGTTCGACGCCAAGGTAGAGTTGGTGGAAAACCTCGACAACATCGACGACCAACTCAACGCCCTTGCCGATCGCCTGCGCAGCAACGGCAAGAAGCCATACCTGGTGCCCATCGGCGGCTCCAATGCCCTCGGCGCCCTCGGTTACGTACGCGCCGGCCTGGAGCTGGCCGCACAGATCGAAGACAGCGGTATCGAATTCGCCGCCGTGGTGCTGGCCTCCGGCAGCGCCGGTACCCACAGTGGTCTGGCCCTGGCCTTGAGTGAAGTGCTGCCGCAACTGCCCGTGATCGGCATCACCGTATCGCGCACCGAAGAAGCGCAGTTCCCGAAAGTACAGGGCCTGGCCGAACGCACGGCCGAGTTGCTCGGCGTGGACCTCCCCGACGCGTTCAAGGTGATCCTGTGGGACGAATATTTCGGCCCCCGTTATGGTGAACCGAACGCCGGCACCCTGTCGGCGGTCAAGCTATTGGCGAGCCAGGAAGGCCTGCTGCTGGACCCGGTCTACACTGGCAAGGCCATGGCCGGCTTGCTGGACGGTATCGGCCGCCAGCGCTTCGAAGATGGCCCGATTATTTTCCTGCATACCGGTGGGGCACCGGCGTTGTTTGCCTATGACTCGGTTTTCAACTGAATAAATGCGGGCTAAATGTGGGAGGGGGCCTGCCCCTCCCATATTAGACTCGCCAAATATTCCTAAATAGAATATCAAATAAGATTTATATTATTTTCAAGTCTTAAAACCCGGCTTTATCATCGCGCCGCAGGCGAAGACGCGCTACGCGCTTTAAGGCAGGATACGACTACCGCGTCACCTGCTTCGCTCAACATAAAAAACACAGGGGCTCTTCATGACTATTTCTGTATTGCGTCGCACGTTGCTGGTTGGCACTTTGGGTCTGGCGCTCGGCGCCGGCTGGCTGGGCCAGGCGGTTGCCGGCGAGCAACTGGGCAACATCAAAAAGGCCGGCGAGATCAAAATTGGCCTGGAAGGCACCTACCCGCCGTTCAGCTTCGTCGATGAAAGCGGCAAACTCAGCGGCTTCGAAGTCGAGCTGTCCGAGGCCCTGGCCAAAGAGCTGGGCGTGAAGGTCAAGCTGCAAGCCACGCCATGGGACGGCATCCTCGCTGCCCTGGAATCCAAGCGCCTGGATGCGGTGGTCAACCAAGTCACTATCTCCGAAGAGCGCAAGAAGAAGTACGACTTCTCCACGCCTTACACCGTGTCCGGTATCCAGGCGCTGGTGCTGAAAAAGAACGTCGACAGCATCAAGACCGCCGACGACCTGGCCGGCAAGAAAGTCGGGGTAGGCCTGGGCACCAACTACGAACAATGGCTCAAGGACAACCAACCCAAAGCTATTATCAAGACCTATAACGATGACCCGACCAAGTTCCAGGACCTGCGCATCGGCCGTATCGACGCCATCCTGATCGACCGCCTGGCCGCCCTGGAATACGCCAAGAAAGCCCCGGACACCGCCGCTGCCGGCGACGCCTTCTCCCGCCAGGAAGCCGGTATCGCCCTGCGCAAAGGCGAGCCCGAGCTGCTTGAAGCGGTGAACAAGGCCCTCGACAAGCTGCGCGCCGACGGCACCTTGAAGAAGCTGTCCGAGAAGTACTTCAACGCTGACGTCACTCAATAATGGAAGCAGGTTTCCAACTCGCGCTGGACTCCGCGCCCTTTCTGCTCAAGGGCGCGTACTACACGGTGCTTCTCAGCCTTGGCGGGATGTTTTTCGGCTTGCTGCTGGGCTTCGGCCTGGCCTTGATGCGGTTGTCGCGCTTCAAACTGCTGAGCTGGACAGCCCGCGTCTACGTGTCGTTCTTTCGCGGCACGCCCTTGCTGGTACAGCTGTTTTTGATCTACTACGGCTTGCCGCAAGTGGGCATCGAGCTGGATCCGATCCCGGCCGCCATGATCGGCTTTTCGCTGAACATGGCCGCCTACGCCTGTGAAATCCTGCGGGCCGCCATCGCCTCCATCGAGCGTGGCCAATGGGAAGCCGCCGCCAGTATCGGCATGACCCGTGCGCAGACCCTGCGCCGGGCCATCCTGCCGCAGGCAATGCGCACCGCCCTGCCACCGTTGGGCAACAGCTTTATTTCGCTGGTCAAGGACACCGCGCTGGCCGCCACCATCCAGGTGCCAGAACTGTTCCGCCAGGCTCAACTGGTGTCTGCGCGTACCTTCGAAATTTTCACCATGTATCTGTCCGCCGCCCTGATCTACTGGGTGCTGGCCAGCATCCTGGCGCATTTCCAAAACCGCCTGGAAGACCGGGTCAACCGGCATGACCTGGAGTCTTGAAGCATGATCGTGGTTGAAAAACTGACCAAACAATTCAACGGTCAGGTGGTACTCAACGGCATCGACCTGGAGGTCAAGGAAGGCGAAGTCGTCGCCATCATCGGCCCCAGCGGTTCCGGCAAGACCACCTTCCTGCGCTGCCTGAATTTCCTCGAAGAACCCACCAGCGGCCGGATCAAGGTGGGCGACATCCAGATCGACGGCAGCAAACCGCTCAACCAGCAACAAGGCCTGGTGCGGCGCCTGCGCCAGCACGTGGGTTTTGTGTTCCAGAACTTCAACCTGTTCCCCCACCGCACAGCGCTGGAAAACGTCATCGAAGGGCCGACCGTGGTCAAGAAGATGCCCCGTGAAGCCGCTGTTGCCCTTGGGCGCAAGCTGCTGGCCAGGGTCGGCCTGGCGGGCAAGGAAGACGCCTATCCACGGCGCTTGTCGGGCGGCCAGCAACAGCGCGTGGCGATTGCCCGCGCGCTGGCCATGGAACCGGAGGTGATCCTGTTCGACGAACCCACCTCGGCGCTGGACCCGGAGCTGGTGGGCGAAGTGCTGGCGACCATCCGCAGCCTCGCCGAAGAAAACCGCACCATGGTCATCGTCACCCACGAAATGAGCTTTGCCCGCGATGTGGCCAACCGGGTAATCTTCTTCGACAAGGGCGTGATCGTGGAGCAAGGCGAAGCCAAGGCGTTGTTCGCCAACCCCAAGGAAGAACGCACCCGGCAGTTCCTGAGCAAGTTCCTCGCCCACTGATGTGGCGAGGGAGCTTGCTCCCTCACCACACAATCTGCTCCTACAGAAAACCCTCGCCATCCACGCGTAAACCCGCCGTCTCCCTGATCCAAAAATCCCCCGCCCAGTCAGACCCTTCTGAATCTGCTCCAACCTGCCGTTTAGCCTTTTGCCGCCATTGACGCTCCTTGGTCAACCCTCTTATCTAGCGTCCAGAGGATTGGATCCTATCCCGGCTACTCACTGAATCGTTCCTTTCAGCCCACCTGCGCACCCGCGCCACGGGGCTGGAACGATTGCTGCTGGCTGCATCAAGGAGATTACTTATGACGCGCACTGCAACCCCGGCCCTGCTCACGGCCCCCACCTTGCCCCAGGCTAACCGGCACGGCATCAACGCACTGGCGGCCAGTCAACTGCAGGTGGACATCGCGCCTTACCCCGGCATGGATGAGGGCGACCTGATCGAACTGTTCTGGAACAACTGCTTTGCCGCCTCACGCAGGGTGAGCGCGTGCAAGGTCGGCTCGCCGACCCATCTGCGGGTGCCGGAAAGTTTTGTGCTGGACGGCCTGGCCCAGGTGCATTACCAGGTCATGCAAGTCGGTCGTGCACCTGCCCGCTCGGCCGTGAAAGGTGTGTGTGTAAAGACCCGATACCCCGGCGGCCAGCCCTCCCCCCTGTACAGCGACGAAAACCACAACCTCGCCCCCGTCGGTTTGCCCGAGTCCATCCGTCGCTACGGCGTCAACGGTCGCCAGGTGCGACGGGGCATTCCGCTGACCATCGCGCCTTACCTGAACATGGCCACGGGCGATGCCATCACCCTGCGCTGGGGAGACGTACGCATGGACCTGCCCAGGATCCAGGCCAAAGCCGTCGGGGTGGTCGTGCAGGTGTGGGTGCCTTCGACGGTGATTGTCGAGGCCGGTGACGACAGCCGCCTGGAGGTGACGTACTGCATTCTCGATCGTGTCGGCAACAATTCGCGCTGGGCGCCCACACGTACGTTGCGCATTGCCGCCTGCGCGCCGAGCCAGCCGGCCGGGACCGCGCGGGTCTACCAACCACGGCCCCTCGGCTCACCCTGTGAACCGGGGTGACAGACCTTCTATGCATATTCCCAAAAGTTAGTTTATTTAAATATTTAACACGCTTAGGGTATATGCACCGGACCACCGGACATCTCTGATTTTTCTGTTTTTATTTCATTGAATGCGAGGTCGGTATGGTCAGAATTACCCCGGTGCATAACGCCAGGGCATTACGTGCAGCCAAGGAGCGGCGCTGATGTCTAACTTGGCTCTAACACCCCCCCAGAGTGATCTGGACGTTGCTCCCCTGCTGTTGCCGGCCACCGTGCTGCGCAACGATGCAGAGGCGCTGAAGGCTGCCCATGAGCTGGCCCAGGCCGCGCGCCTGCAAGCCGCCCAGCGTGACCAGCAACGCAAGCTGCCGTGGGCGCAGATCGAACAATTCACCCGCAGTGGGCTGGGCAGTATTTCCATCCCCCGCGAATACGGCGGCCCACAGGTGTCGTTCACCACCCTGGCGGAGGTGTTCGCGATCATCAGCGCGGCAGACCCGGCCCTCGGGCAGATCCCGCAGAACCATTTCGGCATTCTGCAGGTGTTGCAGGGCGCCGCCACCGAGCGTCAGAAAGAGCACCTGTTCCAGAGCGTGCTCGACGGCTGGCGCATCGGCAATGGCGGACCTGAACGCGGCACCAAAAACACCCTGGAGCTCAAGGCGCGCATCACCGCCCAGGGCGATGGTTACGTGATCAGCGGCCAGAAGTTCTACTCCACCGGCGCGCTGTTTGCCCATTGGGTGGCCGTGAAGGCGCTGAACGACGACGGCAAGCAGGTCATGGCGTTTGTACGCCGTGGCACCGCAGGGCTGCGCATCGTGGATGACTGGTCGGGCTTCGGCCAACGCACCACCGCCAGCGGCACCGTGCTGCTGGACCGCGTGCCCGTGGACGCCGAACTGGTCGTAGACAACTGGCGCATCGGCGAAAGCCCGACTATCCAGGGCGCCGTTTCCCAACTGATCCAGGCCGCCATCGACGCCGGCATCGCCCGTGGCGCGCTGGATGACACCATCGCCTTTGTGCGGGAGCGTTCGCGCCCGTGGATCGACGCCAAGGTCGAGCGCGCCAGCGATGACCTCTACGTGATCGCCGATATCGGCAAGCTGAAGATCGAACTGCACGCCGCCGAGGCGCTGTTGCGCAAGGCCGGGCAAGTGCTGGACCAGGTCAGCGCCGCGCCGATCACCGCACAGTCCGCCGCGCGTGCGTCGATTGCCGTGGCCGAAGCGAAGGTGCTCACCACTGAAGTGTCGTTGCTGGTCAGCGAAAAGCTCTTCGAACTGGCCGGCAGCCGCGCCACCCTCGCCGAATTCAACCTCGACCGTCACTGGCGCAACGCCCGGGTGCACACCCTGCACGACCCGGTGCGCTGGAAGTATCACGCCGTCGGCGCCTATCGCTTGAACGGCACGTTGCCGGCTCGCCATTCCTGGATTTAACCGACCAGACCTCTGGAGAAACTCATGACCTTTTCTCACCGTGTCGCGGTTATCACCAGCGACGAACAGGCCCTTATTGTCGCCAGCGACCTGGCCGAAGACTTGCGCCGCGACAGCGCCCAGCGCGACCGCGAACGCCGCCTGCCGCTGCCCGAACTGGACGTGTTCTCGCGCTCCGGCCTGTGGGGCATCAGCGTGCCCAAGGCATTTGGCGGCGCGGGGGTTTCCAACGTGACCCTGGCCAAGGTCATTGCCCTGATCGCCCAGGCGGATGCCTCCCTGGGCCAGATTCCGCAAAACCATTTCTATGCCCTCGAAGTGCTGCGCGTGAATGGCAGCCCTGAACAGCAACAACGCCTGTACGCCGACGTACTCGCCGGCCAGCGTTTCGGCAACGCCCTGGCAGAACTGGGCACCAGGACCGCCCACGACCGTGTTACGTCCATCACCCGCGACGGCGACGGCTTCCGTATCACCGGCCGCAAGTTCTACGCCACCGGCGCGATCTATGCCCAGCGCATCCCCACCTCGGTGGTGGATGAACACGGCATCCAGCAACTGGCCTTTGTCCCCCGTGACAGCGAAGGCCTGACGGTCATTGACGACTGGAGCGGCTTCGGCCAGCGCACCACCGGCAGCGGCTCGGTGGTGTTCGATAACGTGTGGGTCGCCGCCCACGACGTGATCCCGTTCCAGAGCGCTTTCGAACGCCCGACCACGGTCGGCCCGCTGGCGCAGATTCTTCACGCCGCCATCGACACCGGCATCGCCCGCGCCGCCTTTGAAGATGCACTGCACTTTGTGCGTACCAAGACCCGCCCATGGATCGACTCCGGCAACGACAAGGCCACCGAAGACCCGCTGACCCTGAAGAGCTTCGGCCACCTGAGCATTCGCCTGCACGCCGCTGAAGCCTTGCTGGAACGTGCCGGTGTTTACCTCGATCGCGCCCAGGCCGACAGCAATGCAGAGACCGTGGCGGCAGCGTCCATCGCCGTCGCTGAAGTCCGCGCCTTGAGCACCGAGATTTCCCTGGCCGCCGGCAGCACCCTGTTCGAGCTGGCTGGCAGCCAGGCCACCCTCGCCGAGCACGGCCTCGACCGCCACTGGCGCAACGCCCGCGTGCACACCCTGCACGACCCGGTGCGCTGGAAGTACCACGCTGTGGGCAATTACTACCTCAACGCTGAAAACCCGCCACTGCGGGGGACCATTTGATGGCAAAGAAAAAGATCCTGCTCAATGCCTTCAACATGAACTGCATCGGGCATATCAACCACGGTATGTGGACCCATCCACGGGACACGTCCACCCAGTACAAAAGCATCGAGTACTGGACCGACCTCGCGCAAACCCTGGAGCGCGGGCTGTTCGACGGTTTGTTCATCGCCGATATCGTCGGCGTGTATGACGTGTACCAGAACTCCATTGATGTGCCGCTCAAGGAGTCGATCCAGCTGCCGGTCAATGACCCGCTGTTGCTGGTTTCGGCGATGGCCGCCGTGACCAAAAACCTCGGCTTCGGCCTCACCGCCAACCTCACCTATGAGCCGCCGTACCTGTTCGCCCGGCGCATGTCCACGCTCGACCACCTGAGCCGCGGCCGGGTGGGCTGGAACATCGTCACCGGCTACCTCGACAGCGCCGCCAAGGCCATGGGCCTCACCGAACAGGTCGAGCATGACCGGCGCTACGACCAGGCCGATGAATACCTGGAGGTGCTCTACAAACTCTGGGAAGGCAGCTGGGAAGACGACGCGGTGCTCAACGATCCGCAGGCGCGGGTCTATGCGCAGCCGGGCAAGGTGCACAAGGTCGAGCACCATGGCGAGTTCTACCAGGTGGAGGGTTATCACCTGTGCGAGCCGTCGCCGCAGCGTACGCCGGTGCTGTTCCAGGCCGGCAGTTCAGACCGTGGCCTGTTGTTCGCCGGGCGCCATGCCGAGTGCGTATTCATCAGCGGGCAGAACAAGGCCGCGACCAAGGTGCAGGTGGACAAGGTGCGCGCCAGCGCGGTCGAGGCCGGGCGCAACCCGGATGACATCAAGGTGTTCATGGGGCTGAACGTGATCGTCGGCGCCACCGAAGAACTGGCCTGGGCCAAGCATGCCGAGTACCTGAGCTATGCCAGCGCGGAGGCCGGCGTCGCGCACTTTTCGGCGTCCACCGCGATTGATTTTGCCCAGTACGAACTGGACGAGCCGATCCAGTACGTGAAGAGCAACGCGATCCAGTCGGCCACCAAGAATCTGCAGAACAACGACTGGACCCGACGCAAGTTGCTCGAACAGCATGCCCTCGGCGGGCGCTATATCACCCTGGTCGGCTCCCCCGAACAGGTCGCTGACGAGCTGGAATCCTGGATCAGCGAAACCGGGCTGGATGGCTTCAACCTCACGCGCATTGTCACGCCGGAAAGCTATGTGGATTTTATCGACCTGGTAGTGCCGGAGTTGCAGAAGCGGGGGTCGTACAAGACCGAATATGAGAGCGGCACGCTGCGGGAAAAGGTCTTCCACGGCAGTGCTCGCCTACCCGAACAACACACCGGATCTACCTACCGCCACTGAACAAAAAAGGTGGGAGGGGGCAAGCCCCCTCCCACATTGGATCTGCATTGTTTGCCCTAATACCTTATGACTGGAAAGCCACTATGAAAAAGACATTCCTCAATAACCCAGTCAAAGCACTGGCCCTGGCCTTCGGGTTGTTCAGCTCGGCGGTGTTCGCCGCCGATGCACCGTTGAAAATCGGCACCACCGCCGCCTTCGCGATTCCCCTGGAGGCCGCCGTCGCCGAAGCCGGCAAGCAAGGCTTGAAGGTCGAGCTGGTGGAGTTCACCGACTGGATCGCGCCCAACGTCAGCCTGGCCGCCGGCGATATTGACGTGAACTACTTCCAGCACATCCCGTTCCTGGAAAACGCCAAGACCGCCGCCGGTTTTGACCTGGTGCCGTACGCGCCGGGCATCATCAACAACGTCGGGCTGTATTCGAAAAAGTACAAAAGCATCAACGACCTGCCCCAGGGCGCCAGCGTGGCGATTGCCAACGACCCGATCAACAGCGGTCGCGGCCTGCAACTGCTGGCCAAGGCCGGCTTGATCACCCTCAAGCCGGGCGTGGGCTACAAGGCCACCGAAGAAGACATCGTCAGCAACCCGAAGAAGATCAAGATCCTGCAAGTCGAGGCCGTGCAACTGGTGCGCGCCTATGACGACGCGGACCTGGTGCAGGGCTACCCGGCCTACATCCGCCTGTCCAAGACCTTCGATGCCGAGTCGGCGCTGCTGTTCGACGGCCTCGACCACCCGGAATACGTGATCCAGTTCGTGATCCAGCCAAAAAGCAAAACCGACCCGCGCGTGATCAAGTTCGTCGACATCTACCAGCACTCGCCGGTGGTGCGTGCCGCCCTGGATAAATCCCTCGGCAAGCTCTACCAAGTCGGTTGGGAAGATAAAAAATGACCGCCGCCCACGCTCGACTGCGCGACCTGGGCTCACCGCCCAGGGACGCCGAACAGACAGAACTGCATCCGGACCTGAACCGCGCGCACGTGCGCTTTATCAACCTGGGCAAGACCTACGACGGCGGCGTGCATGCCTTGCAAGGCATCGACCTGGCGATCCAGCGCGGTGAAGTGTTCGGCATTATCGGCCGCAGCGGCGCCGGCAAGTCCTCGCTGATCCGCACCATCAACCGCCTGGAACAACCCAGCAGCGGGCGCGTGCTGATCGATCAGGTGGACATCGGCGACTTCGACGAAGACCACCTGGTGGCGCTGCGCCGACGTATCGGCATGATCTTCCAGCACTTCAACCTGATGTCGGCCAAGACCGTGTGGCAGAACGTCGAATTGCCGCTGAAAGTCGCCGGCGTGCCCAAGCCCCAGCGTGAGCAAAAAGTGCGCGAGCTGCTGGAATTGGTCGGCTTGCAGGACAAGCACAAGGCCTACCCGGCGCAGCTGTCCGGTGGGCAGAAACAGCGCGTGGGCATTGCCCGTTCGCTGGTGCACGACCCGCAGATCCTGCTGTGCGACGAAGCCACCTCGGCCCTCGACCCGGAGACCACCCAATCGATCCTCGGCCTGTTGCGCGAGATCAACCGGCGCCTGGGCCTGACCATCGTCTTGATCACCCATGAGATGGCGGTGATCCGCGACATCTGCGACCGCGTGGTGGTGCTGGAACACGGGCGCATCGTCGAGCAAGGCCCGGTGTGGCAAGTGTTCGGCAACCCGCAACATGAGGTCAGCCAGACCCTGCTGGCGCCGCTGCAACATGGGCTGCCGGAAGAACTGCAAAGCCGTTTGCACCCCCAGCCTGAATCGCCGGACGCCGCCGTGGTGCTGCGCTTGCAGTTCACCGGCAGTGCCAGCGATGAACCGGACCTGGCCGCGCTGTTCAGCGCCCTCGGCGGGCGCGTGCGCTTACTGCAGGGCGGTGTCGAACGGATCCAGGGGCATGCCTTGGGGCAACTGCTGCTGGCGGTGAATGGCTCACCCCATAACAGCGAAGAACTGCGCAACCGCGCTGCGAACTGGGCACAACAGGTGGAGGTGCTGGGCTATGTGGTTTGATCGTTTGGTGCAAGGCGCCATCGACACTTTGTTGATGGTCGGCGTGTCGTCGTTGATCGCCTTGCTGGTGGGGATTCCGCTGGCGGTGTTTCTGGTGACCAGTGACAAGGGCGGCATCTACCAGGCGCCGACGCTGAACCGGGTGCTGGGGGCGTTCGTCAATCTGTTCCGCTCGATTCCGTTTTTGATCCTGATGGTGGCGCTGATCCCGTTCACGCGGCTGATCGTCGGCACCACCTATGGCGTGTGGGCGGCGGTCGTACCGCTGACCATCGCCGCCACACCGTTCTTCGCGCGGATCGCCGAAGTGAGTCTGCGCGAGGTCGACCACGGCCTGATCGAAGCCGCCCAGGCCATGGGTTGCCGGCGCTGGCACATCATCTGGCATGTACTGCTGCCCGAGGCGCTGCCGGGGATTGTCGGCGGGTTCACCATCACCCTGGTGACCATGATCAACTCGTCGGCCATGGCCGGGGCGATCGGGGCCGGTGGCTTGGGCGACATTGCCTATCGCTATGGCTACCAGCGCTTTGATACGCAGATCATGCTTACGGTGATTGTGCTGCTGGTGATCCTGGTGGCGGTGATTCAACTCGGCGGCGATCGCCTGGCGCGAGTGCTGAACAAGAGGTGAGGTATAGTCGGGCCATCTCAGTGCCCGGTATTCATCACCATGCCCCTCAAGCCCGACGACCTCGACCAGATCACGTCCACCACCCTCGGCCACTACAACAGCGTGGCCGAGAGCTTCCGTGAAGGCACCCGCGATCACGATGTGAGCCAGAACATCGACGCGCTGCTGCGGCATATCCAGGGCTCGGCGCCCTTTACCGTGCTGGATTTCGGCTGCGGGCCGGGGCGGGACTTGCAGACCTTTACGCGCCTGGGGCATATCGCCGTCGGCCTGGATGGCTCCGAGCGGTTTGCGCAGATGGCGCGCGAAGACAGCGGCTGTGAGGTGTTGCAGCAGGACTTCCTCAAGCTGGATCTGCCCGCCGAACGCTTTGACGGGATCTTTGCCAATGCGGTGCTGTTTCATATCCCCAAGCAGGAATTGCCCCGTGTGCTCAAGCAACTGCATGGGGCGTTGAAGCCCGGCGGTGTGCTGTTCAGTTCCAATCCACGGGGTGAGAACCAGGAAGGCTGGAACGGGCCGCGCTATGGTTCCTATCACGACCTCGAGGCCTGGCAGGCACTGCTCACCGCCGCCGGCTTCGTGGAACTGGAGCATTACTACCGACCCGCCGGGTTGCCTCGACCCCAGCAGCCCTGGTTGGCCAGCGTTTGGCGCAAGGCTTGAGTCAACCCACATTTGGAATGCATGCCCCTGTGGGAGGGGGCTTGCCCCCGATGACGGACTGATGGACACCCCTACTGCACCTGATACACCACCGATGTCCCATCCACCACCGCTGTCACACTCCTTGCCGCAAACCCCTCTCTGGACCCCGTGGAAAAATTCGCCACCAACCGCGTGCCATCGGCAAACGTGGTTTCCTGCACCTGCCGATCCGCCGTCAGCCAGCGAAACCCGGTCATCGCCTGGGTGGCCAGGCGCTCATGCAGCGGTCGGAAAAATCGATCCTGGCGCTGGATCAGCGGCAGCCGCGCCTTGAGCGTCGCAGCACTCAGGTGATAAAGCGGCGGCACGTTGTAGAGCAGTTGGGTCAGCTCATTTTCAGCCCGCACATTGCTCAGCTTGAGGCTGTCGAACAGCCAGTGATGGGTGGTGATCACCGAGCCATGGAACACCGCCTGATACAGCGGCAGGCGCAGCGTCGGGTCGAAGTAGAGGGTGCGAAACGGCTCGTTCAGCGGCACCGACTTGAAGAACACCGCCGGTTGTTCCGGCGGGTACCAGTTGCCCACGTAGTAGGGCGACTGTTTGTCCTGGGTCATGTCGCGATCCCCCCAGCCCAGCACCGGGGTTTGCATGCCATGGGCGAACAGGATGCCCTGGGCGGTGATGGCGTTGCCGTCTTCGGAGCCGGTCGGCAATTGCAGCGTGGTGTTCAGCCAACGGGCTGCATCGATATTGCCTTCGGCGTTTTGCGCCTGGGTCATCGGTGCGTTGGTGCGGTAGCTGTCGAACAGCATGCTGGTGGCGTACGCATCGAGAAACCAGGCGTTGAAGCCGGCCCTGGCCTGCACGGCTTTCACCCGCGCCTCCAGCAGAGGCCGCACGCAGCGCGGGTCGGTGTAGTGGCCGGACTGCTGGAAGCCGGTCTTGAGCGTGCCGTCCTTCAATACGATGGCGCAGTCGCGGTAAGCCTGGCTGCCCAGGTGGGCGGTGGTCCAGTCGGGGTTTTCGGTGGCGGACAACGCGGTTTGGTAGGAATCGTAGGGCGCCATCAGGTAGCCGGCGTCGACACCGGCGCGGATGGTCTCTGGGTGCCAGAGGCCGCCTTCCCAGCCTTCGCCCAGGGTCAGCATCAAGCGTGGCAGCCCGGCGTCGCGCAGCGTCTGTACCACCTGGCTGCCCCAGGTGCCGGGGCTATCGCGCAGGGCGCCGGCAAAGTCCACGGCCAATTCGCGACGCAACTCGCCATAGCGCGCGGCAAGACGGGTCATATCGGGCTCGTCCACCTGCCAACTCTGCCGGGCCTTCCTGTTGATCGCGGCGTTGAGGCCGCGCAACAGCACGCTTTGCTCGTAGCGATTCAAGGCGCGGGGCTGCACCAGCACCGCTGCGGAGTCCTTGTCCAACAGGCCTCTGAGCTCATGAGCGCGCAAGCGCTGGAGCAACAACGGCCAATCACGCACACCCTCCGGCGCCAGCAGGTCATTGCCCCACAGGTAGACATGGCTGGCGCCCAGCAGCTTTTCAGCCTCAGGGGTTTGCCGCAGCTTGTCTGCCAGGGGCTCATAGCGACCCTGCGCGACCAGCCATCGGCGATAGCGCTTGGCCCCGGCCAGGGGATCGCTTTCGCCCAGGTGCAACAGCAGGGTCATGGGAGCAGCAGGCCCGAGCGAAGTGAACTCATGGGCCAGCGACAACGCCTGGCCCCGCCAGCGCAGGCGGTTGTTATAGGGATTGGTCAGCAGCCAGTTGAGGGTAAAGGCGCCGTGATCGACGCCCCACAGCGGCAGGCTGAGGTCCTGGGTGGTGTTGATGTCACCCTGCGCCACCAGGAAAGCGTTCCACATGGCATGGCCGGCCGGCACGTAATGCCCTTCGGCCAACGGCCATATCAACCCTCGGCCCATGGCGCTCGGCGGTTGCAGAAGAATCGGCAGCTCACCGGCTTCCCGCGCCGTGATCGACAGCACCAGGTCGCGCTGCTCAAGGCTGGCAGTCAGGCGATAGGCACCGTCGTCCCATTGCCAACGGACCTGTTGCGCGCTTTGTGCCAGTTGACTGACGGCACGCGCCGCTACGCCGTTGGAGGCCTGCACCTGGGGCTGGCCACTGGGTGTCACACGGATGGCGAGGGTGGCCGGGTCGAGTTCGACTCGCCACAGCGGGTTTTCCAATACGGTGCCGGCAAAGGCCAGGGGCGACAGGAAGCAGCAGATCAGCAAGGTATGACGCAGACGGTTCATGGCAGGCGACCGTTGAGAGGTGGAGGCCGGAGGGTAAAGCACTCAACGGTTGGCCAGGGCAACAAGTGTCGCTTTCGGAAGTTTCCCACGGATCAAATGCCCAGCTGAGATCAATTGTGGGGGCTTGCTCCCGATGGCGGTGGGTCAGCAAAAAATATTTGTCTGCCCCACCGCCATCGGGAGCAAGCCCCCTCCCACACTTTTATCCGTGTTGTTCCTGTTGCTTCTGTTTTGGCTCGCGGATCTTGTACCAGGCCACATAAAGCGCCGGCAGGAACAACAACGTCAGCAAGGTGGCGATGATGATCCCGCCGATCATCGCGTAGGCCATCGGCCCCCAGAACACTTCGCGGGCAATCGGGATCATGCCCAGGCTCGCCGCCGCCGCCGTGAGCAGGATCGGCCGGCGCCGATGCTCGGTGGCTTCCACCACCGCGTCCCACGGCGTGTAGCCGGCCACTTCATATTCGTGGATCTGCGTCACCAGGATTACCGAGTTGCGGATGATGATGCCGATCAGCGCCAGGATGCCGAGGATCGCCACAAAGCCCATGGGCGTGCCCGTGGGGATCAACGCCAGCACCACGCCGATCAGCCCCAGCGGCGCGACACTGGCCACCAGGAACATCTTCTGCACGCTGTGCAGCTGGATCATCAGGAACGTCGCCATCAGGAACAGCATCAACGGCACCACGCTGGCAATCGGGCCTTGGGCCTTGCCGCTTTCTTCCACGGTGCCGCCGGTGGCGACCTTGTAGCCCACCGGCAGGCCGGCGCTGAATTGGTCGATCTCCGGCTTGAGCTGCTTGACCAGGTCGGTCGGCTGCATCTCATCGCGCACCGAGGCCTTGATGGTGATGGTCGGCTTGCGGTCGCGACGCCACACCAGCGGCTGCTCCAGCTCATAGCGCACGGTGGCGAAGGCCAGCAGCGGAATCGAGGTGCCGTTGGGCGTGACGATCTGCAGGTTCTGCAAGGTTTCCGGGGTACCGCGCTCGGCGTCCTCGGCACGGCCGACCACGTTGATCAGGTAGATGTCGTCGTGCACCTGGGTTACCGAAGCACCACTGACCACGCTGTTCATCAGTTGCGCCACGTCTTCGGAGGACAGCCCGAGCTGGCGCGCCTTGTCCTGGGCAATGTCGATGCGCAGCACTTTGCCCGGCTCGTTCCAGTCGTAGATGATCTCGCCCAGGTGGGTGTTTTTATCCAGCAGGGTCGCCAGTTCGATGGCGTGTTTACGCACCTGGTCGGTGTCTTTGCCGGACACGCGATACTGGATCGGACGCCCTACCGGCGGGCCCATTTCCAGCGGCTGCACGAAACTGCCGATGCCCACGAAGTCGTCGCGCAGGCGCTTTTGCAGGCGCGCAATCAGGGCACCGCGCTCTTCCAGGCCTTTGCTGACGATCACCAGTTGCGCGTAGTAGGGGTTTTCCAGTTGCTGGTCGAGGGGCAGGTAGAAACGGATCGCGCCCTGGCCGATATAAGTGCTCCAGCGTGCAATGTCCGGGTCGTCCTTGATGATCGCTTCGAGGCGGTCGACGGCCTTGCGCGTCTCGTTGATCGAGGCGTTTTGCGGCAGGTTGAGGTCGACGAGGATTTCCGGGCGGTCCGACGAAGGGAAGAACTGGTTCTGCACAAACTGCATGGAGAACACCGACGCCACGAACAGGCCCACGGTGATGCCGATGGCCCACCAACGGTTGCGCATGGCCCAGAGCATGCCGCCATTGAACGCGCGGCCGATGCGCCCCGGCTCGGCGCTGTGGGGTTTCACCTTGGCGCTGAGGATATGCACGCCGATCACCGGCGCAAACAGCACCGCCACCACCCACGACACCAGCATCGCCACGGCAATCACCGCGAACAGGGTAAAGGTGTACTCGCCCGCCGAGCTGGCGTTGAGGCCAATCGGCACGAAGCCGGCCACGGTCACCAACGTACCGGTGAGCATCGGGAATGCCGTGGAGGTGTAGGCGTAGGTCGCCGCCTGCTCCTTGGTTTCGCCTTTTTCCAGGCGCGTGATCATCATCTCCACGGTGATCATCGCATCGTCCACCAACAGGCCGAGGGCGATGATCAACGCACCCAGCGACACACGCTGCATGGTGATGCCGCTGTATTCCATGAACACGAATACCAGCGCCAGCACCAGTGGAATCGAGCACGCCACCACCAGCCCGGCGCGCATGCCGAGGCTGATAAAGCTCACCACCAGCACGATGATCACCGCTTCGAACAGCGCGCTGGTAAAGCCGCCGACGGCCTCTTCCACCACTTCGGCCTGGTCGGAGACCTTATGCACACCGACGCCCACCGGCAGGTCGGCGGTCAGTTCGTCCATGCGCGTGTGCAGGGCCTTGCCGAACGACTGGATATTGCCGCCCTTCTGCATGGCGATGGCCAGGCCAATCGCCGGCTTGCCGTTGAAGCGGAACATCGGCCGCGCCGGGTCGACATAGCCACGGCTGATCTCGGCGATATCCGCCAGGCGATAGAAGCGGTCATTGAGGCGCAGGTTGACGTTGGCCAGGTCTTTCTCCGAGGCGAACTGCCCCGAGGTACGCACCGAGATGCGCTCCGGCCCGGCCTCGATCACCCCGGCGGGGGTCACCGCGTTCTGCGATTGCAGGCTTTGCACCACTTGGCGCTGATCGATGCCCAGGGCCGCCAGTTTGCGCGTGGAGAAGTTCAGGTAAATCACTTCGTCCTGCTGGCCGATCATCTCGACCTTGCCCAGCCCCGGCACCGAACGGATCTCGGCGCGCACCTGCTCCACGTAGTCGCGCAACTGGCGCATCGACAGGCCGTCGCCGGTAAAGGCGTACACCGAGCCGAACACATCGCCGAATTCGTCGTTGAACGACGGCCCCTGCAAGCCCTGGGGGAAGGTGCCGCGAATGTCGTCGATCTTCTTGCGGACCTGGTACCAGATCTCCGGAATCGCCTTGGCGCCGGTGGTGTCCTTGAGGAACACGAACACCGTGGATTCACCCGGTCGCGTGTAGCTTTTCACATAGTCGAGGGCGTCGAGTTCCTCGAGCTTTTTCTCGATGCGGTCGGTGACCTGCTTGAGGGTTTCTTCCTGGGTCGCGCCCGGCCAGCGGGTCTGGATCACCATGGTCTTGATGGTGAACGAAGGGTCTTCCTCGCGGCCCAGGTTCATGTAGGAGAACACGCCCATCAGCAGCGCGACGAACATCAGGTACCAGACGAAGGACTGATGCTTGAGGGCCCAGTCGGATAAGTTGAAGCTGCCTTTCATCGCGGGCTGTCCTCGTCGATTTTGACTTTCTGCCCGGGCTTCAGGCTGTTCACGCCGGCGGTAACGATACGCTCGCCGGGTTTGACGCCGCCGTTGAGCAAGGCGCTGTCAGCGTCACGGCTAAGCACCGTGATATCGCGCGGTTGCACGGTCTGGCTTTGGGTATCGAGGATCCAGATGCGGGTCTTGCCGTCGACTTCCTGCAAGGCGCTCAGGGGCAATTCGATGCGTGGGGCGATGGCCGAACTCAAGGTCACGCTGATCGCCGTACCAAGGCGGAACGCGGGCGGCGTTTCGGCCAGGGTCAGGCGCGCGCGACGGGTGCGCGTGGCGCTTTGGGCCTGGGGTTCGATCTCGCGCACGGTGGCGGTGGTGTGGACGCTGGGGTCGAGTTGCCCGGCGACGAGGAATACCACATCCGCCGGCAGGCGCTCGGCGAGGCCGGCGGGCAGGTCGATGACCGCCTCCTTGATGTCCGGGCGCGCCAGGGTCACCACTTGCTGACCGGCGCTGACCACCTGGCCGGCCTCGGCATTCCAGGCGGTGACGATGCCGGCGTGGTCGGTGCGCAGCTCGGCGTAGTTGAGCTGGTCCCTGGCCTGGTTGACCGAAGCCTGAGCCTGGTCGAGGGAGGCCTGGGTGGTCTTCAGGTCGGTCTGGGCCACGTCCAGTTGGGCCTGGGCGCCGACGCCACGGTTGAACAGCTCCTGCTGGCGACGGGCATTGGCCTGGGCGTTGATGAACTGGGCCTGCACCCGTGCCAAATCGCCCTGGGCGGCGCGCAACTGGTTCTGTTGGTCGGTAGGGTCGAGCACCGCGAGCAAGGCGCCCTTGTCCACTTCGGCGCCCACATCCACGGCACGCCGGGCGATGCGACCGGGGACGCGAAAGCCCAGATTGCTTTCATAGCGCGCCTGGATGGTGCCGGCGAAACGGCCGAGGGTTTCCTGGTCCTCGGACTTCACCTCCATGGACAGCACCGGGCGCACGGGCTCGGGCGCCGGTTCTTCCTTGGAGCAGGCCATCAGCAACAGGCTGGCGGCGAGTACAACCGTCAGGCGCTTCATGGCTGGGCTCCTGGCTGGGCAATCTCGACCAGCATGCCGGGGTGCAGCAATTGCCCACCGGCCACCACGACTTTTTCGCCGCCCTTGAGGCCGTCGCCAATAATCACTTTGCCGGTGAGGTAACGCGCCACCGTGACCTTGTGCAGTTGCGCCTTGCCCTCGCCGTCCACCAGCCATACGGCGGGCTCGCTGAGGTCTTTGGTCAACGCCGACCAGGGCAGCTCGATACTCGCCTTGGCCGGGCCATTGGCGGTGGCACTGACCACCGAACCAAGCCGCATGCCTTCGGGTAACGATTGCAGGGCGATCTTCACTTGCACCGTGCCGGTATTGGCGGCCACAGCAGGTGTGACTTCACGCACTTTACCCACGGCCTTGATGCTCGGGTTATCCAGCAGGCTGACGGTGATCGGCGCATCCGGTGGCGGCTCAACCAGCAGTGACTCATAGACGTTGAACACCGCATCGCGCTCGCCATCGCTGGCCAGGCTGAAAATCGGCACGGTGGCCTGCACCACCTGACCGACTTCGGCCTGGCGCGCGGTGATCACCCCCGGCGCATCCGCGATCAGCGCGGTATAGCCGAGTTGTTCACGGGCGTTGGCCAACTGTGCCTGCGCGGCGGCCAGGGCACTTTGGCTGCTGCGCAGCGCGGCCTGGGCGGAATCGTATTCGCTGCGGCTGGTGTAGCCCTTGGGCAGGAGCTTTTCCTGGCGCACAAACGCGGCGGCGGTTTGCTTGACCCGCGCCTGCTCGGCCACGACCTGGGCCTGGGCGGAGTCGACGTTGGTCTGTAGATCCTTGGGGTCGAGCCTGGCCAGCACCTGCCTGGCTTTAACGCGATCGCCCACATCCACCATGCGCTGGATGATCTTGCCGCCGACCCGGAAGGACAAATCGGTTTGCACGCGGGCCTGGATATCTCCGGTCAGCGTGACGGCCGCGGCGAAATCGGCGGGTTGTACGGTTTGAACAAAAACCCGCGAATGGGCCTTGGGCTCAGCTTTTTCCTGGCCACACGCGCTCAGCAACACCACTAAACCCAGACCGACGATACAGATGGAAATACGACCGCCCATGCAGACTCCTTGTGCGCGATGCGATGTGCCAGTGTGTATGCGACTGTGAGCTTAGTTCAGGGTTCCTTATCTGCATGGGGAAGGCGTATTGAGGTGAGTTCATCGGCCTCATCGGGGGCAAGTCCTCTCGCACATGTGACGTGTGAATACATTCAAATGTGGGAGGGAGCTTGCTCCCGATAGCGGCATAACAGTCAGCGCAGAACTAGCCCTGCCACTTCCCGCCTTCAACGATCACGCTCTCAGGCTTGGTGTCATCGCTCAGCTCCTTGCGCACATATTGGTCGTAGAGCTTGAGCAGGAATTTCTCCTCACCCAGCTTCGCCAACTCGGCATTCACCCAGTCGCGCAGTTCGATATTGCCCTTCTTCACCGCCGGGGCGATGGGCGCTTCGTCACCGAGCTTCTGTTCCAGCACGCGGTAGCCCGGGTTCTGCTTGGCCCAGCTGAACAGCACCAGGTTGTCTTGCGCATAAGCATCGCCACGCCCGGCCGACAGCGCTTGCAGCGACTCGGAGTTTTTCTCGAACTTCAGCAGTTTCCAGTCCGGGTGGTTCTTGGTCAGCCAGATATCGGCAGTGGTGCCGGTGGTGACGATGGTGGTGCGGGTGGCCAGGTCATTCAGGCTTTTCACCGCGCTGTCCTGGGGCACCAACGCCTGCACCGCGACTTTCAGGTTGGGGTTGGTGAAGTCCACCGCTTCCTTGCGCTCGGGCGTCACGGTCATGTTGGCGAGGATCAGGTCGACCTTGTCGCTTTGCAGGAACGGAATACGGCTGGCCGGCTCGACGGCGACGAATTCGACTTTGTTCTCATCGCCCAACAGGTCCTTGGCGAATTGGCGACCGATGTCGGTATCGAAACCGACATAGCGGCCCGCTTCGTTGACGAAGCCAAACGGTGGCTTGTCGGTGAATACGCCGACGATCAGCTTGTCCCGCGCCTTGATCTTGTCGAGGTAGCTGACGGCGGCAGCAGGTTTAGCAGGCTCTTCGGCCTTTTTATCGCAGCCGGCCAGTAAGGCGACAGCCAACAGTGGCAGCAGTAATTTTTTCATAGCAGCTCCAGTTCCTTGGTTTTCTTGGGCAGTGTTGAGACAAAGGAGAACTTCTCCAGGAACTGCTGCGCGCGTGCGGTTTGCGGGTTCGTAAAGAATTCTTCGGGGGTGTTGTGTTCGAGGATGCGACCGGCCTCCATAAACACCACGCGGTCGGCGACGGCGCGGGCGAAGGCCATTTCGTGGGTGACGATCAGCAGGGTCATGCCATCGCGGGCCAGGCCCTGGATCACCTCCAGCACTTCCTTGACCATCTCCGGGTCGAGGGCGGCGGTGACCTCATCGAACAGCATGACCTGGGGGTTCATGCACAACGAGCGGACGATGGCGATGCGTTGCTGCTGGCCGCCGGAGAGCTGGCGCGGGAAGGCGTCGCGCTTGTCCGCCAGGCCTACGCGGGCCAGCAGCTTCTCGGCCTGCGCGCGGGCTTCGCGCGGCTCGCGCTTTTGCACTTTCAGCGGGCCGAGCAGGATGTTGTCGAGCACGCTCATATGCGGGAACAGGTGGTAACTCTGGAACACCATGCCCACGTCCTGGCGCACCTGGCGCCAGTCGGTGGTTTTATCCAACAACTCCTTGCCGGCAAACCGCAGGCTGCCGCTATGGGCCACTTCCAGGCCGTTGAGGCAGCGCAGCAAGGTGCTTTTGCCGCAGCCGCTGGGGCCGAGGATCACCACCACTTCGCCGCTTTGCACACTCAGGTCGATGCCCTTGAGCACCTGCTGGTCGCCGAAGAATTTGTTGAAACCCTGGAACTCGATCAATGCGCTCATGCTTGGGCCCAGCGCCGTTCCAGCACCTTGGAGGCGGCCGACAACGGGTAGCAGATAAAGAAGAAAAACAGGAACAGCGCGCCGTAGATCAACACCGACTCATAGGTGCGCTCGATGATTTGCTGGCCGACCTTGATCACGTCCACCACGCCGATCAGCACCGCCAGGGAACTGGTCTTGATGATGCGCGTGTAGACGTTGATGGTCGGCGGGGTCATGCGCTTGAGGGCCTGGGGCAGCAACACGTAGCCGTACAACTGCGGGTCGGACAAGCCAATCGACAGGCCCGCTTCGCGCTGGCCGCGGGGCAGCGAATGCAACGCGCCGCGTACCACTTCGCCCACTTCGCTGGCGCCCCACAGCGACAACACCAGCACCGCGCACCAGAAGCTGGGGATGCTCAGGCCAAAGAAGATCGGCAGGCCAAAGAACAGCAGGTACAACCACACCAGCACCGGAATCGCCCGGAACAGCTCCAGGTAAACCCGCAGCACCGCGTTGACCAGCCTGTTGTTCAAGGTGCGCAGCACGCCATACAACACACCGCCGACCGTACTGAAGGCGATGCTCAACAACGAAATCGACAGGGTTTGTGCAGCGCCCTTGCCCAATTGCGGCAACGACACCCACAACAACTCAAGACCCGAACTGGCCATGCTGGAGCCTCCTTTCCAGGCGGCTGAGCAGCAGCGACAGCGGCAAGAACAGCAGCACGCAAATCAGCGTCAGCACGGCGAGCATTTCGTAGGTCTTGTAGTAGAGGGCGATGTAGCTCTTGGTGGTGTAGAGAATCTCCGGCACCGCCACGGCAGAGACCACGGTGGTCTCCTTGAGCAGGAAGATGAAATTGGCGAACAACGCCGGCAGGCTGAGGATGCCGGCCTGGGGCAGGATCACATGGCGCAGCAGTTGCCAGTCCGACAGGCCGATGGACTTGCCCGACTCGATCTGCGCCAGGGGCACCGCTTCCACGCCGGCGCGCAGCACTTCGGTGAGGTAGGCACCGCCGAGGAACGTCATGGTGATGATCGCCGCCCAGAACCCGGAGATATTCAAACCCAGGGCCGGCAAGGCGAAGTACACGAAGAACAGCTGGATCAGCAGCGGTGTATTGCGCGCCAGTTCCACATAGAGCGCCACCAGGCGCGACAGGTACGGCGTGCGAAACACCAGCAGTGCAGCGTTGATCAGCGCCACCAGCAACGAGGTGGCAATGGCGATCAGGCCCACGTGCAGCGTGACGCCCACGGCGTTCAAAAACGCCGGCAGGGTGCTGAGGATAAAAGCGAAATCGAAGGTCATTGTGAGTCCATGACGCCGCAGGGGTAATGCGGCGAGCGCCGTCCGATCCGGCGTGGGTAACGCCGGGTAGCGCGAACTTTAAAGGTATAAAAAGTAAAATTTAAATACCGAAATAGCATATTGATATCACCCAAAAAGATAACCGACGGATTCGCAGGTTTTCCAGGTGACGACTATGGTTGGGGGGTCTGTGTTTCGAGGGAATGAACAATGAACAAAGCGAAACCGATTGATCCGCAGGAGCTGGTGAAATGGTTGGTGGCGTTGCGCAGGGCGATCAATAGCCGCGCGCTCTGACACGCTGAAAATCCACTGTGAGATGAAGATCAAATGTGGGAGGGGGCAAGCCCCCTCCCACATTTTTATTGCATTCCAAATTCCAGGCATAAAAAACGCCGACGCTGTAGTAGCCGTCGGCGTTGAAACCTTGAAGGGGGTTTTGGCTTACATCAGAACGCGGGCACGACTGCGCCGTTGTACTTCTTCTCGATGAAGGCTTTGACTTCCGGGCTGGTCAGGGCCTTGGACAGCTTCTGGATAGCGTCGCTGTCCTTGTTGTCCGGGCGCGCCACCAGGAAGTTCACGTACGGCGACTTGGCATCTTCGATGATCAGCGCGTCCTTGGCTGGGTTCAAGCCAGCTTCCAGGGCGTAGTTGGTGTTGATCAAGTCCAGGTCAACCTGGTCCAGCACCCGTGGCAGCAGGGCCGATTCCAGCTCTTTGAACTTCAGGTTCTTCGGGTTGCTGGCGATGTCTTTCGGCGTGGCCAGGGCGTTGGTCGGGTCTTTCAGGGTGATCACACCGGCTTTCTGCAGCAGCAACAGGGCGCGGCCGCTGTTGGAGCCTTCGTTCGGGATAGCCACGGTGGCGCCATCCTTGAGCTCGGAAATATTCTTGATCTTTTTCGAGTAACCGCCGAAGGGTTCAACGTGCACGCCAACCACGGTGACCAGGTTGGTGCCCTTGCCCTTGTTGAAGTTTTCCAGGTACGGCAGGGTCTGGAAGTAGTTGGCGTCCAGGCGCTTCTCGGCAACCTGTACGTTTGGCTGTACGTAGTCGGTGAAGACTTTGATTTCCAGGTCCACGCCTTCTTTGGCGAGGGTCGGCTTGACCAGCTCAAGGATCTCGGCGTGCGGGATCGGGGTGGCGGCCACCACCAGTTTCTCGTTGGCCTGGGCGAAGCTTGCAGTCAGGGCAGCCGCCAATGCGGTAAACAACAGAACCTTTTTCATGCAGTGTCCTTATCGGAAATCCGGGGCGTCTCTGACGACCGTTTTTTAGGTGGTGTGCCAGCGAAGTGCTATCGCGGCGTGGAATGGACAATACCTAGATTTTTTATTCCCGAACAATATCTTTTATTCACGTTGATATTCCATTTTGCTCATGTAGCGGCTTGTTCGCTTAGAAAGCTGCGCAAGGTTTCCCGCTCAGCCGGGCTGGCATTGGCGAAGATGCGCTGCACTTGCTCCAAGGGCGACCCCGCCACCGGCAGGTTCAGGTGTTCGGGCAGAATTTCGTCGCCGCTGCTCACCAGCAAGGCGAAGTGGATGACGTTCTCCAGCTCGCGGGTATTACCCGGCCAGCTGTGGTGTTCGAGGACGCGCTGGGCCGCATCGCTGATCAGCGGCACCGGCAGGTCCAGGCGCTGGCTGTAGATGCCGAGGAAGTACTCGGCCAACGACAGGATATCGCCCACCCGCTCACGCAATGCCGGCAAGTCCAGCTGGCCTTCGCTCAGGTAATGGAACAGCCTCTCATGAAACTTGCCGGCGGCCACGGCCTGGGCCAGGTCGATGCTGGTGGCGGCCACCAGGCGCACGTCCACCGGACTCGGCTGGTGGGCGCCCACGCGGGTGACTTCATGGTTTTCCAGGGCCGCCAGCAGTTTCACCTGGATCGGCAGCGGCAAGTCGCCGATCTCATCCAGATACAACGTGCCGCCATTGGCCGAGCCAAACCACCCGGCCCGGCTGCTGGCCGCGCCGCTGTGGGCGCCGGCGGCATAGCCAAACAACTCGGCGTCGGCGTAGGTTGGGCTGATGGCGCCGCAATTGACCGAGACAAACAAACCGGAGCGGTCGCTGCCCCGGTGAATATGCCGCGCCAGCAATTCTTTACCACTGCCGGTCTCGCCTCGAATCAATACGGGCAAGGCACGCGGGGCCAGGTTTTCCAGGTCTTCGCGCAGCTTGCGCGAGCGCGGGTCGACAAACACCAGCGCCTTGGCGCGGATGCTCAGCGGGCTTTTTTCGGCGTCGGGGAAGGTCAGCAGCGGCTGACCGAAGGTTTCATGCAGACTCATGGCAGGCTCCCGCCCCAAATCCACTCAGGGACGGGGCGTTGAAAAAATATCAGGCGGTGCGCCGGGCGTGATGCTCGAGGCGGCTTTGCAGGCGATACAGGTAGGCAAACCCCTGCTCCCAGCGCTGGTGACCGGACTTCACATTGATATGCCCGGCCCCCGACAGGATGCCGGCTTCGGCGCCCCAATTACGCGCCAGCTCCAGGGCCCGGGGGGCGCTGACGGCGCTGTCGTTATCGGAACTGACCACCTGGCTGGGAAACGGCAGCAGGTCGGTCGGGATCGGCGCAAAGTTGCGCAGGGCAGGCGAGCACGCCGGACGTTCGACGTCCGCCGGAGCCACCAGCAAGGCACCGCGCACCTGCCGCAGGAACTGCACCGGGGCAGTGGCCGCCCAATGGGCCACGGTGATGCAGCCCAGGCTATGGGCGATCAGGATCACCGGCGTGCTGTCGGCGGCGATCGCCTCGGCCAGCGCGGCGACCCAATCTTCACGGCGCGGCGTCAGCCAATCGGCCTGCTCCACCCGTGAGCTGTTGGGCAGGCTGTTCTGCCAGTGACTTTGCCAATGATCTTCTGGCGATCCTTGCCAGCCCGGCACGATCAGATAACGAATCGACTCGCTGTGCATGGGTGTGCCCTCCTGCAGCGTTTAACGTTGTAGGACAGTATAGGGACGAGGGTTATATTCGTTAAGGAATAAGAAGCTATTTATTAATAACCAAAAACTCAAACCCGCATGAGATCAAAATGTGGGAGGGGCTTGCCCCCGATGGCGATGGGTCAGCCACCTATTTTTAGCTGACGGACCGCTATCGGGGGCAAGCCCCCTCCCACATTGACTCGATTTCACATTCAATTTGCAGTGGTTTTAGATGACGTGATTGGTACGAGGCATGCAGTCGATGGTGCGATCCACCACGGTCTTGGCCGTTTCCAGCAAATGCCACACCGCATGGACTTTCGCGCGGTCGTGCGGCTGCAGGTGCTCACAACAGTCCCATACGGTGGCCGATGCGCTGTGGATCAGGTGAGCGATATAAAGTTGGGCGTCTTCGAAACTGAGGTTTCCGTTGGCGACAAGGCAGTCAACGGGTGGGTCGGGAAGTGCTTTGGTCATGGTGTAACTCCTATTGAACACGGGAGCGACCACTAACGCGGCTAAACGATAGGTGGCAGCTGTACGCGGGTTAGCAGACTGGCCAATAGGAACACCAGCGCACCCGAGGGTGCCCCACGCACAGCCACCATAAACGCGGATGTGAACCGTGTGCCTATTGAACTCAGGCTGCTAAACCCGATCGCTGAAAACCAGCGACGGGCCGAAGACTAGCCATCCATTCAACAGTCACAAGGCGGCGGGGATTGTCTCGGAAACGTCCTGCAATTTAAAGGGACACGGCTTGCCGGCCCTTTACAAATCATGACGAAATGCCAGCATCGATCACCTGATGAACTTTCTTGTAGGAAATATCTTCCATGACGGTTTTTTATGGCTCCGCTGACGACTTTTCGCTTTTCCGGAGAGTGGTGAGGTTAGTTAAATATTGACTCCAACCAACCCCGTAAAGATCGCAATGAATATAAATATAAGTACTTTCCACCACGAAATTTCTAAAGTCAGGCTTTCTAAAACCGCATTCAACGAACTACTGAGCGCAAAAGCCAGCTCCGAACCGGATGATCAAACTAATCGATTCGATGCAAAGCCTGCTTACATCGCCCCCCATCACTCGCAGACCCTCAGCGTAGAACTGCGCAATATACGAAAAATCGTTGATCACGAAAAACACGTCCTTATCCTAGATGGATTTAAAGTCGATATCTTGCAGGCTTCAAATCTTTGATATGGACGTTCGGCTCTTTGCTGGGAGCGCCAATGGTGCAGAACCATCTTGGCCATAGGGTTATTGAGGTGTATGACCGGGGAGGTAAAAGCATTGAAGAAGGTACGAGATATCATCAGACCCGTCAGGGCGCATATGTCCATAACGATGGCGTAAGCGATCCGCTCCCTATCGATTATTTGATTCTGGCTTGTGGCCAGAAAGCCTTACTCGGCGGCGAAAGTATTCTGATAGACGCAAGTGCGGTATACGCTGAATTAATGGCATTCCCTGAGGTACTGGAAGAACTTAAGTGCGATTTCTATTTTGAAAATCGAGGTATGGCGGAGGAAGAACAATTATTCAAAGCGCCAATCTTGAGCTTTTCAAATGAGGGCATCCCTTTGATTAGGTACTTCCGCGTCTATATCGAATCGGCCCACATCAAAGCGGGAGCGCCATTAACCCTGGCGCAAATACATGCATTGGATTTTCTAGATACAGTCCTTGATCAATCTTCAGTTCAACATCGAGTGCTGCTTGAACCAGGGCAGGTTCTTATTTCAGCTGACAACAAGTTTCTCCATACCCGAACTCATTTCATCGATAACAGCGCTCCGCGCTTAGAGATTGATGACGCAGTCTCTTTGAAAGATCTCAATCGATACATGTTACGAATGTGGTTGCGCAAACGATGATCCCTCGCTGGCCATAAGGCACAACTTCATATTCCCATCACAAGCCGAGCCCCATGGACAACTCCAACATCGCGATCACCCTTGTTTTGATCTCCGCCTTCATGCACGCCACCTGGAACGCGGTCGTCCGGGCGGGGAGCAGTCGCTTCATGACCTTGGCCATGGTCGATGGTACGGCGTTGCTGATCTGCCTGGCGGCGCTGCCGCAGGTGAATACGCCAAGCCTGCAGGTGTGGGGCTACGTGCTGGTTTCCGTGGTGCTCAACACGGCCTATCGATTGTTTCTGATCAAAGCGTATGAAACCGGCGACTTTGGGCAGGTCTACCCGGTCATGCGCGGGGTGCCACCGGTTTTAGTCGCGCTGTTTTCCTATTTCCTGCTGCACGAGCAGCTATCGTTTCATGCCATGGCGGGGGTGTTGCTGATTTGCGTAGGCATTATCAGCCTGACATTCGTGCGCAGGATGTCCGCGCGTATGTTCAAACCAATTCTGATGGCGGTGTGCGCAGGTGCTTTCATCGCGTCCTACACAGTGGTGGATGCCAAAGGTGTCAGAGCCAGTGAGACGGTGCTGCAATACATCATCTATCTGACGGTATTCCAGAGCATTCCGATTCCGGCGCTGGCGTTTTTCAAGAAACGTCTGGAATTCGCAGAGGCCATTCGCAACCATTGGAAAGTCGGCGTAATGGGCGGCGTTTTTTACCTCACTTCCTACGGCCTGGTGCTGTTCGCGCTGTCGCTGGATGCGGTGGCCAAGGTCTCAGCGTTGCGGGAAACCAGTGTTATTATCGGCGCCATTATTGCCGCGCTGTTTTTTCACGAGCGGTTCGGCTGGCGGCGGATGCTTTCAGCGTTCGTCATTGTTTGCGGGATCATCCTGATCAAAGTGAGCACCTGATGGGCCAACGTCCGCCACCTACACCCATGCTGCAAGCCTTTGTCAGTGCTGCACGAACAGGCAGTTTCGCCCGCGCAGCATCAGAGTTGAGCCTCACCGCCAGTGCCATCAGTCATCAGATCGCAGGTCTGGAAGAGTGGTGGGGCGTTCAGTTGTTCGAGCGCCATTCGCGGGGCGTCAACCTCACAACCGCCGGGCAGGCTTTGTTGCCGGTGACCGATGATTTTTTCAAAACCCTTGAGACGGTGTTGCACTCGCTGAATCCGCGCAAATCTCAGCCCCTTTATCTTTCGTGCACTTCGTCCCTGTGTTCGACCTGGCTAATCCCCAGAATGCATGGTTCCCACACCGACGCTTCATTCAATCTCGACCTGGTATTGACCAGTGCGGATATGAATAGCGCCAATCTCGGTGCCCATCAATTCGATGTTGCGATTGTGATGGGGTACGGCGACTACCCGGATCATCATGCCGAGCTTCTGATGCGCGATGCCGTGTTCCCGGTTTGCTCACCGGAGTTTCAACGCATGAATGGCGATATTTCGCTGACGGATATCGCGCGGTATCCACTCATTCACCGTGTGGACGATCAAGTGTGTCCAGGGTGGGAAAGCTGGTTTGCGTTCCAGGGCCTGGCAGCTGCGCCTTATCACCATGGGCCGCGCTTTCCGGACTCAAGCCTGGCAATCAGTCTGGCAGTGAAGGGTGGCGGGATTGCGCTGGCCAGGACAGCGTTGGTGTATGACCAGTTGGAAGAAGGTGCATTAGTCACACTAGGCGGCCCGCTGATGATGTCGCCGGCGGCGTACTACGTTATTTGTAGGAATGGGCGGCAGTCGGAACCTGATATCGCTCGGTTGATTGACTGGCTCAAAGAGAGCGCTAGAAAGTTTCAGCAAGAAGTTGAAATCCGGTATCCGCAAATCGCTGGGGTTGGCGCACTTTGATCGTGTGATGTTACTGAAACGGAGGCAAAAAAAAGGCCGCACCCTGCCAAGGAAACGGCCAAAAAATTGTCGAGGCTTTTGAAACTAACGTGCGGTAATCACCGACAGTTTGGTAATCCCCGCGCGCTCGATAGACGCCATGGCTCGCGCCACTTCGCCGTAGTTCACACCATCGTCAGCCTGCAGTTGCACCCGCACATCGGGGTCCTTGGCCTTGGCCGCCTGCAGGTTGAATTCCAGCAGGTCCGGCTGGATTTCGTCCTTGTTGATAAACAGTTTGCCGGCGCCGTCGATGCTCACCACCAGCGGGTCCTTCTGCTCCACCGGGGCTACGGCCTCGGTCTTGGGCAGGTTGATCGGGATCGCATTGGTCAACAGCGGCGCGGTGACGATAAACACCACCAGCAGCACCAGCATCACGTCTACCAGCGGCGTGACGTTGATCTCGCTCAGTACCTCATCACTGTCTTGTGTGGAGAAGGCCATTTCAGGACGCCTCCTTCACTTTTTGCGGGTTGCCCGGCGCATGTTTAGTCAGGGCCGGGTGCAGCAGCACACGGAAGGAGTTCTTCTGCGCCAGGCTGTAGAAGTCGTGGGCAAAGTCATCCAGGTCCGCCGCCGTGAGCTTCAGGCGGCGCAGGAAGTAGTTGTAGACCAGCACCGCCGGCACCGCGACGGCGATCCCCACGCCCGTGGCAACCAGGGCGGCACCGATGGGGCCGGCCACGGTTTCAAGGCTGGCGGAGCCGGCGGCGCTGATGCCCTTGAGCGCTTCCATGATCCCCCACACCGTGCCGAACAGGCCGATAAACGGCGAGGTGCTGCCGATACTGGCGACCACGGCCAGGCCGGTTTCCAGGGAGCGGCGCTCACGTACGATCTGCTGGCGCAGGGCACGCTCGAGGCGGTCCTGGTGGTTGATCGCCTGGCTCAGGTCGGCCGCATGCGGCGCTTCCCCGACCTGGATCGCGGCGTAACCGGCCTGGGCCACACGGGCAGCGGCGCCGGGCTGGGTTTCGGCCAACTCGGCGGCCGAGTCGAGGCTCGACGCCGCCCAGAACTGTTTGTGGAACTTGCGATCCTGCGCTTTAAGGCGACCGAACTGCACGCCCTTGAGCAGGGCCAGGCCCCAGGTGGCGACCGAAAAGACTACCAGCAGCCAGATCACCGCGCTTTCGATGGATTCAAGTGGAGATGCTAATGCCATGATGTTTTCCCTCTGTACAAGTCGCGGCGTGTGCTGCACACCGCAGCGCAATAGTTAGTGAATCTTGAAGTCGATCGGTACGCTGACCCAGCCGTCCTGGGCCACATCGCCCTGCTTGGCCGGCACGAAGCTCCACCGCTTCACGGCGGTCAGTGCGGCGTCGTCGAGTTGCTGGCGACCGCTGCTTTTCTGGACCTGGATCTCGCCCGGCTTGCCGCTGGCCAATACATGCACCCGCAACAACACCGTGCCTTCCCAACCGCGACGCTGCGCCAGGGACGGGTACTCCGGCGCCGGGTTCTTGAGGTACGCGGCGTTGGCCGAAGCCGGTGTCACCGGGGCTGGCGCGGGCGGAGCGGGCGCAGGGGCCGGTGGCGCCGGTTGCGGTGGCGTGGGCGCCTGCTCGACCGGTTTCGGTGCGGGCTTGGGCTCAGGCTTTGGCACCGGCTTGGGCTTGGGTTTTGGAATCGGCTTGGGCGGCGCCGGCTTGGCGGCCAACTCATCCACCACCGGCGGCGGTGGCTCGACAACAGGCGGTGGCGGTGGTGGCGGCACAGGCGGTGGCGGTTCCACCACGGGCGGTGCCGGCTGGGAAAATTCGATGGTCATCGGCGGAATCTCCGGCGGCACAATCGGCAGCACCGGGGTGGGTTTCTGGCTGACCCAATAAATCACTGCACCGTGCAGGGCCAGTACCAACAAACCGAGCAGGATCCCCTCGCGGCGGCTGGAGAATCGCTTCGGGGTTTGCTGCGTTCGCAATTGCCCCAACGGCGCGCGGTGCGGCCGGCCAAGGTCGACCAACTCACCACTCGGTGCCTGGCGCCATTGCGCCTCGGGTGCACTGGCGGCGGTCTGGACATTGCCCATTGATTGACTCCCTACGGTTTCGAAACAAAAAAACCGACGGGCCTGCGTGGAAGGCCGTCGAGGGCTGAATCATCGGGGCCAGACGCTTATCTCTTAAAGTAATCTTTGAAGTTATAGATAGATCAAATTTGAATAAACGAATGCTCTGCAAACACCAAAGCCCCGGCCCACGTGGCCTGGCGCCGAGGTGGTTTTTTTTGATGCTTTTCAGGCATACAAAATATTCAGTTAAGGCATGGCTCAACAGGGCTGTTTGCGCACAAATCGAACAGTTCGGCCTGTAAGCACTGCCCCGCAGCACTCAGGCCATGACGGGCATACAACGCCAGGCGCACGCCTTGCACCACGGGCAAACCGCTGTCCGGTCCCAGTTCCACATGCCCTGGCTGCACGACCCGTCGCGGCAACAGACTCACACCCAACCCCGCCGCCACCGCCGAACACACGCTGGCCAGGCTGGCGCTGGAATAACCGATGCGCCAGCGCCAGCCGCCCACTTCCAGGTGGTGCAGCATTTCATTGCGGTACAGGCCGCCCACCGGGAATGCCACCAACGGCAGAGGGTCGCGCCCCAGGCACGGCGTGCTGCGGCTGTCGACCCAACACAGCGGCTCGGGCCACGACGCCAGGCAGTCATCGCTGCTACCCATCTGCTTGACCAGCAACACGTCGAATTCACCACTGCGGTATTGGCGCTGCAACTCGGGGCCCAGGCCGCTGGTGACCTCCAGGCGCACCCGTGGATAGGCCAGCACAAATGCCGACAGCAACGGCATCAGGCGCTCGGCGGCAAAGTCTTCCGGCACACCCAGGCGCAGTACGCCGTCGCTCTGTTGGTTGATCAACACATCGGTGGCTTCTTCATGCAACGCGAGGATGCGCCGCGCATAGGCCAGCAAGCGTTCGCCCTCGGCGGTGGCGACCACGCGGCGCTGGTCGCGGTCCAGCAGCTGGCACGCCACCGCGTCTTCCAGGCGGCGGATCTGCTGGCTCACGGTGGACTGGGTCAAGTGCAGGCGCTCGGCGGCGCGGGTGAAGTTGCCGCAGTCCACCACGGCGACAAAGCTGCGCAACAACACGGGATCGAACATCAGCGTCACCATTCTCTTTGCCACTGGTTGGCATGGTTATATTTAATTTCAGAATACCTTGGGTGCTGGCCATACTCACGCCTCATTTGCCGACTGCAAGAGCGTTGCATGACCCTGAACAAATCCCTCGCCGGCTGGGGCCTGCTGGTGGTGCTCGGCCTGAACCTGCGGCCGATCCTCAGTTCCATCAGCCCGTTGCTCGGCGAGATCCGCCAGGCCACCGGCCTGAGTTTCCAGAGCAGCGCCCTGCTGACCAGCCTGCCGGTGGTGTGCATGGGGCTGGTGGCGCTGGTGGGCGTGCGCGTGGAAGCCCGCCTTGGCGAACGGCGCGGCATCGCCCTGGGCCTGATAATGATCCTGCTGGCGTGCCTGGCACGCTGGCTGATGGGCCAGGCCTCGGCGCTGCTGGTCACGGCGTTGCTCGGCGGTGCGGGGGTGGCGCTGATCCAGGCCTTGGTGCCGGCGATGATCAAGCGCGAATTCCGTCATCGCGTGCCGGTGGCGATGGGCGTGTATTCGGCCTCGCTGATGGCCGGCGGCGGGCTGGCAGCGCTGCTCAGCCCGCTGGTGGCCACGCATTTCCAGGAATGGCAGGCGGGGTTGGGGGTGTGGCTGCTGCCGGCGCTGGGCGCCTTGCTGCTATGGGCCTGGCTGCCCCTGGGCGCGGCCAGAAATCCACAGGTGGTGCCGGCCTTCAAGGACCTGCGCAATCGTCGCGCCTGGTTGCTGGCGCTGTATTTCGGCCTGGTCAATTGCGGCTACATGAGCCTGGTGGCGTGGCTGCCGGCCTACTATCAGCAACTTGGCTGGGGCGTGTTGCCCAGCGGTTCGCTGCTGGCGTTCATGACCATCTTCCAGGTGCTCGCCGCGCTGTTGATGCCGGTGCTGGCGCAGCGCGGTATCGACCGTCGGCCGCTGCTGGGCATCGCCCTGCTGGCCCAGACCGTGGGTTACCTCGGCCTGATCGTCGCGCCGCAGGAATATCCGCACCTCTGGGTGGCGCTGTGCGGCTTCGGCCTGGGCGCGTGTTTCGCCTTGAGCCTGCTGCTGACCCTCGACCACCATCGCGACCCACGCCAGGCCGGGCAACTGGCGGCCTTTGTGCAAGGCGTGGGCTTCTTGATCAATGCGGTGTCGCCGTGGCTGACCGGCTGGTTGCGCGGGCTGACCGGCAACTTTGTCAGCGCCTGGGTGGTGCTGACGGTCACGGCGGTGGCGATGCTGGTGGTGACGCGCGTGTTCAGCCCGGCCACCTATCGCACGGGGCTAGAAGTCATAGCGCCCGGTCACTCCTAGCGTGCGCGGCGTACCAAGCAGGCCTTCGTAGCCGCCGTTCCCCCCCGTCCACAGCGTGGTGTAGTAGGTCTTGTCGAAGGCGTTTTTCAGCCATAACGACACGTCCCACTGCCCTTGCTCATAGTTGCCACGCAGGCCGGTGGACAGGTTGACCACGGCGTAGGCAGGAATCTGTCCATAGTCGGAGTCCTCCACGGTGCCCACAGCCTTGGAGCGGAAGGCATAGCTGGCGGTGACGTAGGGTTCGAAGCCGTTATCCAGGTTCCACTTGTATTCGCCGTTGGCGTTGGCGATCCATTTCGAGGCCCCCACCACTTGGTGCCCACTCAGGTCACAGGAGGCCGGCGCACCGGGGCGCAGACTGACTTCCGGCGGGCACGGCGCATCTTTGTAAGACAGGTAGCTCACATCGTTGAACGAGCCGTTGAGGTTCAGCGTCAGGCCCTTGATCGGCACCAGGGTGCTTTCCACCTCGACACCCCGCGAGCGCACCGAACCGGCGTTGGTCAGGTACTGCACACGGTTGTCCTGGTCATAGGCATTGGTCTGGTAGCCGTTGACCTGAGTCCAGAACAGGTTGGCATTGAGCTGCAGCCGCCGGTCCCACAGGGTGCTTTTGAAACCCAGTTCGACGTTATTGGCGCGCTCGGTGCCGATCAGCAGTGAGTCGGCCCCGGCCGTCGGTGCCGAGCCTACCGCCAGGTTGACCCCGCCGGACTTCTCGCCATGGGACAAGGTCGCGTAGCCCAGCAGGTTTTCGTTAAAGCGGTAGCTCAGGTTGAGCAAACCCGAGGGGCTGGTGCTGTATTGCGTGAGGTCGCCGGAATCGTACGCCCCCGCGCGCCCGCGTCGAGCCGTCGCGGCAGCACCGGTGACCGCCGCACCGCCAAGGGGAGCGTTACGCGTGACCCAGGCACTTTTTTCTTCATAGGTGCCACGCAGGCCGGCTGTGAAATCCAGGCGCTCGGTGAGGTGCCAGGTGCCCTGGGCAAACAGTGCAAAACTGTCGGTGCGAATGTGCCCGTTGCCGACGCTGCTGACGTTGGCCAGTGCGCCGGCTGGCGTGCCGTTCCAGATGTCGGCCTGCGGCCCGTAATAGCTGAAGGATTTGTTATCCAGCGAATTACCGAAGTAGTAGGCACCGAGCACGTAATCGAAGAACCCGCCGGTGGGTGAAGCCAGCCGGAATTCCTGGGACCACTGCTTATCTTCCACCGACACCCCGGCGTTATACGACGCCGGCACGTTAAGGCCGTCGTCGTTACGCGGGGTGAAATTCCAGAAGCGATAGGAACTGACCGAGGTCAGGGTGAAATCACTCGGCAACGTCCAGTTGGCCTCCAGCGACGTACCGCCCTGGAACACGGTGACGTGCTGGTCGCTGTCCAGGTTGACCTTGCGGTGGGTGCCATCGACCAGGGTCGCGCCTGCCGCGTTGGCCCGCGACTGGTAGAGGTTGGTGCCGTTGATGGTCGGCCCGGTGCTGTACAGCACCCGGGTGCCGGCGCTGGAATCCTCTTCGTTGTAATCGCCGATCCAGCGCAGGTTGAAGGTCTCGCTGGGCTTGTACAGCAGTTGCCCGCGAAAGCCCTGGCGCGAGCCGCCGTTGAGGTCATGGCCGTTGTATTCATTCTTGATGTCGCCGTCGCTGCGGGTGCGATACGCCGAGAAACGCCCCGCCAGGTCATCGGTGAGCGGGCCGGAAATCGTGCCCTTGGTCTGGAAGTAGCCGTCCTCGCCCAGCGAGGTTTCGATGCTGCGCTCCGGGGTAAAACTCGGCGCGCGCGTGCTGATGTTGATCACCCCGGCGGTGGTGTTTTTGCCGAACAAGGTGCCTTGCGGGCCGCGCAAGACTTCAAGCTGCTCGATGTCCATCAGGTCGAACACCGCCATGCCCGGCCGCCCGAGATACACGTTGTCGATATACAGCCCTACGCTGCCTTCCAGGCCGTCGCTGGCCGGGTTGTTGCCAAGCCCGCGGATCGACACGCTGGACTGGCGCGCATGCATATAGGCGACGTTGACGCTGGGCACCAGTTGCTGCAGATCCTGAATCCGATACACCCGCTGGCTCTCCAGGGCCTGGCCGCCGATCACGCTCATGGGCGTCGGCACTGCCTGGGCGCTTTCGGTGCGCCGCCGGGCGGTGACGGTGACCGTCTCCAACTCGCCGCCGGCGCTCTCGCCCTTGCTTACCGGCGCGGGCGTTTCGGCGGCCTGGGTCGGCGACCAACTGGAACTGCCGGCCACCAGAATGGCCAGGGGCAAGGACTTCAACAGACTCATAAGCGGCTCCGGAACCCGGAAATATCCATCGAGAGATATTCCTTTAGGTTATTTATGTTTTTACGAACATTTACTGCATAAGAGATAGCCTTTATAAGGAGTCGACCTAATGCATAGCCAATGCATTTCCCGGATATTTTTGATGTGAAAAATGCATATCGATCTGCGCCAGCTTCGTCACTTCATCGCCCTTGCCGAACAACGCAGTTTTGTCGCCGCCGCGTTGACGGTGAACCTGTCGCAATCGGCGTTCAGTCGCAGTATCCAGGCCCTGGAACACAGCGCCGGTTGCCAGCTGATTGACCGTGGCCGCAAAGACCTGGCGCCGACCAAACAAGGCCAGGTATTGCTGGAGCACGCCCGGCGCCTGGTCAGCGGTGCGCAGCAACTGGCCAACGAGATCAGCCAGTTCAATGGCCTGGAGGCGGGGGAATTGCGCTTCGGTTGCGGCCCGGCACCGGCCGGCGGCCTGATCCCGCGCGCCATCGGCAGTTTTATCGGGCGCTACCCCAAGGCACGGGTGCAGTACCAGGTGGACGACTGGCAAAGCCTGAGCAAACGCCTGCTCAGTGAAGAGTTCGAGTTTTTCGTCGCCGACACCCGCCACTTCGAAGCCAACCCGGACTATCACACCCACCGCCTGCGCCCGCGCCGCTGGTATTTCTGCTGCCGCGCCGGCCACCCACTGGCCGGGCGTGGCAGCGTAAGCGCCGCCGAGCTGATGAGTTACCCACTGGCCGTGACCATCCGCCCGCCCAACCTGCGCAAGGTCATCGTCGACCTCAGCGGCCGGCCCGATTACCTGCCCAATGTCGAATGCGAGAACGGCTATAGCCTGATGGGCGTGGTGCTGCGCTCCGACGCCATCGGCATCGTCAGCGCCAACAGCGATGTGCTGCACATGGCCCGGGGCGAACTGGTGTGCTTGACGATCGAGGGCCTGGCGGAGGATCTGGAGGAGCGTTACACCCGCTACGGCATCGTCAGCCGTGCGGGGTATCGCTTGTCGCCGCTGGCCGAAGCGATGATCGAGCAGATCAAGCAGGTCGATGAGTTGGATGAAGAGGTGTGCACGCTGGAGAACGTTGCGGTCTAGGCCATGCATTCACTGCATCAAAGCCAGTCCCCAAATGCACTTGCCAGCCCCCCACTCGAACGGCGAAAAACCTCACCTGTCCTCCGTCTGGTGAAGCCCCATGTCCCACCCCCAACCCGTGCGCAACGTGCTGTACATCATGTGCGACCAACTGCGCCGCGATTACCTGTCGTGCTACGGCCACGCCCACTTGCACACGCCGAACATCGATCGCCTGGCCGCCGCCGGTGTGCGCTTCAACCGCGCCTATACCCAAGGCACCATCTGCGGGCCCTCGCGCATGTCGGCCTATACCGGGCGCTACGTCAGCAGCCACCAGGTGGCGTGGAACGCGGTGCCGTTGCCCCTGGAAGAACTGACCCTCGGCGACTACCTGCGCCCCCACGGCATCCGCACGGCGCTGGTCGGCAAGACCCACGCCACGCCCAATGTGGACGCCTTGCAACGCCTGAATATCGACCCTGACAGCAAGCAGGCCGAGCCGTTGAACGAGGTCGGCTTCGAGGCGTACCTGCGTCACGACGGCATCTACCCCGACAGCCCGCTGTTCGAGGATAAACGCGAGTCCGCGCCCTACACCCATTACCTGCGCGAGCAGGGCTACAGCGGCGCCAACCCGTGGCACGAATGGGCCAATGCGGCAGCCGGTGAAAACGGCGAAGTCCTCAGCGGTTGGCACATGCGCAATGCGGGCCGCCCCGCGCGCGTGGCCGAGGAACATTCGGAAACCGTCTACACCACCGACCGCGCCATCGACTTTATCCGTGAACAGGCCGAACAACCGTGGTGCCTGCACCTGTCCTATATCAAGCCACACTGGCCCTACATCGCACCGGCGCCGTATCACGCGCTGTATGGCGCCGAGCATATCCAGGCACCGATCCAGCCACGGGAGACCAGCGATCACCCGGTGTACCAGGCGTTCCGCCAGCACCAGGAGAGCCTTAACTTTTCCCGTGACGAGGTACGGCTCACGGTGATTCCCACCTACATGGGCTTGATCAAACAGGTCGACGACCAACTCGGGCGCCTGTTCGATTTCCTGCAAGGCAATGGCCGTTGGGACGACACCCTGATCGTGTTCACCAGCGACCACGGCGATTTCCTCGGCGATCACTTCCTCGGCGAAAAAGAATTTCTGCTGGAACCTGCGGTGGGCATTCCGCTGATCGTGCGCGACCCACGCGCCGCCGCCGATACCCGCCGTGGCACGGTGGACGCGCGTCTGGTGGAAACCATCGATGCGCTGCCGACCTTCCTCGACGCCCTGGGTTTGCCAGCGGCCGAGCATCGCCTGGAAGGCCGCTCGCTGATCCCGCTGTTGCACGGCCAGGAAACCCGCTGGCGCCGCTACGCCATCGCCGAGTACGACTACGCCTTCCAGGCCCCGGCCCGCGAACGCCTGGCGCAACCCATCGACCGTTGCCGGATGACCATGGTGCGCAGCGAACGCTGGAAATACCTGGCGTACGACGGCTTCCGCCCACAGCTGTTCGACCTGGAAAACGACCCGCAGGAACTGCACGACCTGGGCAACGACCCGGCCTATGCCGAAGTGCGCGAAACCCACGTGGGGTATCTGTTCGAATGGCTGCGCGGGTTGAAGCGACGCACCACCATCAGCCACGCAGAGATCGATCTGCGTGGCCAACGGTTTCGTTACGGTGAGCCGGAAGCGGAGAAGGTGGTGCAGATCGGCGTGTGGTAAACCACACATCGAACGTGGGGGGCCCCACTACCTCTTCGAAGTAGCGTTGTCGCGCAGCAAACGGGTACCTCTGTGGTGAGCGGGCTTGCCCCGCGTTGGGCTGCGCAGCAGCCCCAGAACCAGGCGCAGAGGAGTGCCTGATACACCGCATTCGTCTTCATCAGGGGCGCTTCGCACCCCAACGCGGGACAAGCCCGCTCACCACAGGTACGGTGTTCGCCGTTGACTGACTGGCATCAGGGCTTGCCCCCTCCCACATCAGAGACCTTTGGTGGTCTGGCTGCGCTGCCCGTGCACGCCCACCGGCACATCGCCCTTGAGCGTCACCCGGCGCACGATGCGTTCCTGGGTGCCGTAGTCGTCCACGGCGTAATGCTGGGTGGCGCGGTTGTCCCAGATCGCCACGTCGCCGGTGTTCCAGCGCCAGCGCACGGTGTTTTCCAGGCGGGTGACGTGGCTTTGCAGCAGGTTGAACAGCTGGGTCGAGTCCGCCTGGGAATAACCTTTCAGGCGCTTGACGAAGTGCCCCAGCAGCAGGGTTTTCTCGCCACTGACCGGATGCACGCGCACCACCGGGTGCTCGGTTTCGTACACCGTCGAGGTGAACACCTTGCGGTATGCCTCAAGCCGCTCGGCCGACACATCCGGCTTGAGCGCGGCGTAGTCGTATTCGTTGCTGTGCACTGCCCACAAGTTATCCGCCAGGGCGCGCAGTTCGACGCTGAGGTCGTTGTAGGCGCTTGAGGTGTTGGCCCAGACCGTGTCGCCACCGGACTTGGGCGCCAGTACCGAACGCAGCACCGAGGCTTTCGGGTAGGCGTCGACGAAGGTCACGTCGGTGTGCCAGGAATTGGCGCGCTGGCCACGGGTGCCGTCCAGCTCCATGAGGAAGCGCGTGCCGTCGCGCACCGGCACCGTCGGGTGGGCAATCGGCTCGCCGAGCAGATGGGCGAAGGCTTCCTGGCTCTGGTCATCGAGGTGAGTCTGCTCACGGAAGAAGATCACCTTGTACTGCACCAGCGCCTGCTGGATGGCTTCGACCGTGGCGGCATCCAGATCGCCGGACAGTGTGATGCCGCGGATCTCGGCGCCGATGCGGCCGGCGACCGGGTGAATATCCAGCGCCTGGGCGACGGGTTGAACAGCTAATGCGGCGTTGCTCATGGTGATGACCCTCTTGTGCCTGCTGATGGGGACGCTTTCCGACAACGCTCTATCCATATGCAATTTAGGTCTAGCAAATGAACTAATGCTTCATTGACGGAATAAGAGCTTGCATTTAAAACCTCTGCTCCCGTGGTCGCAAATGCCTTCGACCTATTTTTAAGATGCAGGGAAAGCATATGGATCTTCGCCAACTGCGCTACTTCATCGCCCTCAACGAACACCGCAGTTTCGTGCGTGCGGCAGACGCCATGGGCATCACCCAACCGGCGTTCAGCCGCAGCATCCAGGGGCTGGAACAGGAGTTCGGCTGCGTGCTGGTCGACCGTGGCCACAAGGACCTGCGCCCCACACCGGAGGGCCAAGTGGTGCTGCAACATGCCCTGTCCCTGGTGCACGGCGCCGCCTTGCTGAGCAGTGAAGTGACGCGCATGACCAAGCTCGACGCCGGCGACCTGCGCTTCGGCTGCGGCCCGGCACCGGCGGTGAAACTGGTGCCGGATGCGGTGGCGCGCTTTATCAGCGCCCACCCGAAAATCCGCACCAGTTTCCAGGTGGATAACTGGGAAAAACTCAGCCGTGCCCTGAGCCGTGAAGAGATCGAATTCTTTATCGCCGACATCCGCCAATTCGAAGCCGACCCGAATTTCCAGACCCGCGCGCTGACCCCCAAGCGCGGGGTATTTTTTTGCCGACCGGGCCACCCGTTGCTGGCCAAGGACAGCCTGTCGACCAACGACATGTTCGACTACCCGCTGGCGGCGCCGCTGATCTCACAGGGCATTCGCAAACTGTTGGCGAACCTGAGCGGGCGCATGGATTTTTCCCCGAGCATCCAGACCGAACATTTCCCGGCGCTGGTGAAGATCGTGCTGCAGTCCAATGCCATCGGCGTCGGCACCGAGGAGGCGTTCGCCGAAGACATCGCCCACGGCACGTTGAAGCTGCTGCACTGGCGCAACCTGCCGCAGAACATGGAGACCATGAGCGCCCGCTGCGGGATTGTCAGCCGCACTGGTTCGCGGTTGTCGCCGGCGGCGAAGGCGATGATCGAGACGCTGGTGGAGGTGGACAGGCAGGAGGTGAGCGTGGCGGTTTGACGGGCCTCATCGGGGGCAAGCCCCCGATGGCGATAGCCCAGGCACCACCCGACTCAAAGCCCCGCCGCCGCCAGGTTCGGCGCCACCCAGTCACTCACCTGGAACGGCTTGCGAATCAGCTTCTCCTTGGAGGCCAGGTCCACCGAACCCTGCAATTTAGCCAGGAACACCGGGTCCAGGGTCGACGGGAAAATCTCGCTGAGGGTCTGGTCTTTCAAGTCATTGGTGAGGATCACCGGCGGGTAACTGGCCAGCCCGGACACCAGCGCAATGTAGGCTTGCTTGTTGTTGTCATCGGTCAACCAGTGCACCGCCTGCTGCTGGGCCTTGAGCAGCTTGGCGACGGCGTCGGGGTGCTCGTCGACAAACTGTTTGCTGCCCACCAGCACCGCCTGGACGCTGCCGGCGCCACCGAGGTCCTTGGTGGTCAGCGGTATTTCAGCCAGCCCCTTGGCTTGCAATGCCGTCAGGTTCGAACCGCCCCAGGTGGCGTCGATCTGCTTGGCGGCCAGCGCGGCATTGGCGGCGTTGTAGTCCAGGCTGATGACTTTGAGGTCCTTCTCACTCAAGCCCTGGCTGGCCAATGCACTGTCGAACGACAACTGGCTGGCCGTGCCACGGAACACCGCGACGCGCTTGCCCTTGAGGTCCTGCAAGGTCTTGATGCCAGAACCCGGCACCACGCCGAGGTACTGCTTGATGTCCCGCGCGGTGGCACTGAGCAGGCGCGTCTCCAGGCCATTGGAGCGGCCGATGATCGCCGCCAGGTCGCCCAGGTACGCCAGGTCCACCTGCCCGTTGGCGAAGGCTTCGTTGATCACAGGGCCGGCGCCCTTGAAGTAATTCCACTGGATCTTGATGCCTTGGTCGGCAAAGGCTTTTTCGAAGATCTGCTGCTCGCGCAGCACGTCCGTTATGCCCCCGCCGCTGTGCTGGCTGCCTGCGCTGAGGTCAGGCACGGCGATGCGGATTTCCTTGAGGTCGGCAGCCTGTACCAGGCCCGCCAATGCGGTGCCTGCCACCAGGGTGATCAGACGTTTGAACGGCAGTTTCATATGCGCAGCTCCTTGTGGGCGAGGGTCGCCTGGGGAGCAGAAAGTAGGCACAACCTGGTCAAAACTTTAAATACTATAAATTCACAATTTAATAGCTTTTAGGACTATGCGAAGGGAAACGCAGGCTCCAGAGGGCTATGCATGGATAGCATCGAAAATATTCTTCGAATGCATTGGATGCGTGCGGGGGCGAGGCTTTAAATGGTTTTTCTTATCCCTCAATCATCTTGATTACGTTTTTATAAGATCGAAATCACATAACGCCCCTGGCGACAACGGAGGTCCTCCATGGCCCGAATCTCACTTTTGAGCCTCCCGCTCGCGGCTCCCGGCGCCACGCCACGTTGGCCGCTGCGCTGTGAACGGCTGTTGCCATGGTTGCTGCCGGTGACGCTGTTTGCGCTGTGGTGGCTGGCCAGCCGCAATCACTGGATGAGCGAGCAGATCCTGCCGCCACCGTCCCTGGTGTGGAGCAGCGCCGTGGAACTGGCCGGCGGCGAGCTGTGGAGCCACCTGGCGATCAGCCTGCAACGCCTGTCCTGGGGGTTGCTGGCCGGCATTGGCGCCGGGGCGCTGCTGGGGGCGATGCTGGGTTTCAGCGCGCGCGCCGAGCGCCTGGTGTTTCCGACGTTCAGCGCGTTGTCGCAGGTACCGACCCTGGCCTGGATTCCGCTGTTCATGGTGTTCTTCGGCATTGGCGAAACCCTGAAACTGGTGGTGCTGGTGAAGGCGATCGTGGTGCCCGTCACCCTGCATACCCTGGTGGGCGTGCGCGACGCCCAACCCCAGTTGCGTGAAGCCGCCCGCGTGCTGCGCCTGCCCACGCACCTGTTGATCCGGCGCCTGATCCTGCCTGCCGCGCTGCCCGCCTTTATGGCCGGCGTGCGCCTGGCCCTGGCGGCCGGCTGGACCTCGCTGCTGGCGGTGGAGTTGCTGGCCTCCAGCGAAGGCATCGGCTACCTGATGGTGTGGGCGCGCCAGCTGTTCATGCTCGATATCGTCTTCGTGTGCATCGTGGTCATCGGCGTATTCGGCGTGGTTATGGACCGTGGCATTGGCTGGCTGGACCGCAAATGGGTGCACTGGCCCCATCCGGCCACGGCGCAGATTCGTCGCGGGCCGCGCTATCAAGGCTGGCAGCGCCTGCAACCGTGGGTGCTGCCCCTGCTGTTGCTGGCGCTGTGGCAGGTCGCGACGCAACAAGGCTGGGTCGACCCGAACATTCTGGTCAGCCCTTGGGTGGTGCTGCACACCACCGTCGCCGGGGTCGTGGATGGCAACCTCAGCGGTGCACTGGGCACCAGCCTGGGGCGAAGCCTGGGCGGCTTGCTGCTCGGTGGCGGCGTTGGCTTTGCCATGGGCCTGTGGCTCGGACTGTCACGGCGCAGTGAGCGGGTACTCGGGCCGACCCTGAGCGCCTTGCGCCAGATCGCGATTTTCGCCTGGGTGCCATTGCTCACTGCCTGGTTTGGCCTGGGTGAGTTGGCCAAGTGGGTGTTTATCGCCCTCGCCGCCTTCTTCCCGTTGTTTATCGCCACTCAACGCAGCGTGCTGAATCTGTCGCCACAGCTCAACGAAGCGGCGCAGGTGTTGCGCCTGAATCTGTTCCAACGGCTGCGACGCCTGGTACTGCCAGGCGCCGCAGCCGGGATTTTCGCCGGCCTGCGCCTGAGCCTGATCTACGCCTGGCTGGGCACCATCGGTGCGGAATATTTCATGCCGTCCAACGGCGGTATCGGCAGCCTGATGATCGGCGCCCAACAACTGCTGCGCATGGACCTGATCATGAGCGGCATGCTCCTGGTCGGCCTTACCGGCGCGGCCCTCAACCTGATCGGCCAGCGCATCGAAACCCGCGCCACCCGCTGGAGACACGCATGAACGCACCTATCGTCAGCTTCAACCATGTGGGCAAGACCTTCGACGTCGACGGCTTCGAGCTGGAAGCCATCCGCGAATTCAACCTGGAGATTGCCGAAGGCGAATTCGTTGCGATTGTCGGCTCCAGCGGCTGCGGCAAATCCACGCTGCTGCGTTTGCTGGTGGGGCTGGATACGCAGTTTCGCGGCGAGATCCGCGTCGACGGTAAAGCCGTGAGCGGCATTGGCGGCGAGCGCGGCATCGTGTTCCAGGAGCATCGTCTGTTCCCCTGGCTCACCGTGGCGGAAAACATCGGCCTGGGCCTGGTCAACGAGCCACTGAGCGACGCTGAGCGCAATCGGCGCATCAGCGATTTTATCGAGCTGGTCGGCCTCACCGATTTCACCCGCGCCTATCCGCACCAACTGTCCGGCGGCATGGCGCAACGGGTGGCGATTGCCCGCGGCCTGGTGGCCAGCCCGCGCATCCTGCTGCTGGACGAACCCTTCGGCGCCCTCGACGCCCTGACCCGCCAGCAGATGCAGGACGAACTCCTGGCGATCCGCGCCCGCGCCAAAATCACCACGGTATTGGTGACCCACGATGTGGAGGAAGCGATTTTCCTCGCCGACCGCGTGGTGGTAATGGAGCCCCGGCCGGGGCGGATCAAGCAGGTGGTGGACGTCGCCCTGCCACATCCACGTCAGCGCAGCAGTTTTGAATTCCATCAACTGCGCGAAGAACTGCTGCATGAATTGACCAACGATGGCCACTACCAGCCGCCGGTGCGCGAACAGATCCGCGATCTGCCATTGGCCTTTATTGCCTGCTGAAAAAAGGAGTGCCTTGATGCCGCAACGTCCCAATTTTCTCGTGATCCTGGCCGATGACATGGGCTTCTCGGACCTCGGTGCGTTTGGCGGGGAAATTTCCACGCCGCACCTGGACGCACTCGCCCTGAACGGCCTGCGCCTGACCGACTTCCACACCGCCCCGACGTGCTCGCCTACCCGCTCGATGCTGCTCACCGGCACCGACCACCATATCGCCGGTATCGGCACCATGGCCGAGGCGCTGACGCCGGAGCTGATCGGCAAGCCCGGCTACGAGGGCTACTTGAATGACAAGGTGGTGGCACTGCCGGAGCTGTTGCGCGAGGCCGGTTACCAGACATTGATGAGCGGCAAGTGGCACCTGGGCCTGACCGCCGAACTGGCGCCCCACGCCCGCGGTTTCGAGCGCTCGTTCTCGCTGTTGCCGGGGGCGGCCAACCACTACGGCTTCGAGCCGACCTATAACGACGACACCCCGGGCCTGCTCAAGTCCACCCCGGCGCTGTACATCGAAGACGACCGGTTCGTCGAGCAACTGCCCAAGGATTTCTATTCCTCCGATGCCTTCGGCGACAAGCTGCTGCACTACCTCAAGGAGCGCGACCAGGCCCGGCCGTTCTTCGCCTACCTGCCGTTTTCCGCCCCGCACTGGCCGTTGCAGGCGCCTGCGGACATCGTCGAAAAGTACCGTGGCCGCTACGACGCCGGCCCCGAAGTGCTGCGCCTGGAACGCCTGGAAAAACTCAAGGCATTGGGGCTGATCGACGCCGACGTCGAGCCCCATCCGTTGATCGAGCTGAACACCCAGTGGGCCGCCTTGAGCGACGAACAGCGCCAGGTGTCGGCGCGGGCCATGGAGGTGTATGCGGCGATGGTCGAGCGCATGGACTGGAACATCGGCCGAGTGGTGGATTACCTGCGCCAGCAGGGGCAGTTGGACAATACGTTCATTGTGTTCATGTCCGACAACGGCGCCGAAGGTGCGCTGCTGGAGGCGTTCCCCAAGTTCGGGCCGCAGTTGCTCACCTACCTCAACCAGCATTACGACAACAGCCTCGACAATATCGGCCGCGCCAACTCCTACGTCTGGTATGGCCCGTCGTGGGCGCAGGTGGCAACGGCGCCGTCGCGGTTGTTCAAGGCGTTCACCACCGAGGGCGGGATTCGCGTGCCGGCGCTGGTGCACTATCCGCAGTTGTCGCTCAAAGGTCGTATCAGCCATGGGTTCGGCACGGTGATGGACATCACGCCGACCATCCTCGACCTGGCCGGCGTGCGTCATCCGGGCAAACAATGGCGTGGCAAGCCGGTGGCGCCGCTGCGGGGCAAGTCGTGGCTGGGCTTCCTCTCCGGCGAGACCGCCCAGGTGCACGACGACAACACCGTAACCGGCTGGGAGCTGTTCGGCCGCCGCGCGATTCGCCAGGGCCAGTGGAAAGCCGTGTACATCCCCGGCCCGGTGGGCCCGGCGACCTGGCAGCTGTATGACCTGGGCCAGGACCCTGGAGAAATCCACGACCTGGCCTTGAGTCATCCGGACAAGCTCGCCAGGTTGATCGGCCACTGGCAGCAGTACGTCGACGAAACCGGCGTGGTGCTCAGCGCGTCGCCGTTTCAGCCGGATTGAGCCGGGCCTGGGGCGACGCCATGGGTTCAAGCCGATTGGCCCGAGCAAACGTGCCGAAATCATTGAAACGCACGCCCATCTCGGCCATGACCTTATGTGCCACCTTGGCCGTCATCTGGCGGATGTAGAACGGCTCCTTCACCACAAAATGGTGAATCCCGTGGGTGCTGCCGAAGTTGAAGCAGAACGCCTGCAACGGCCAAAGCCACCACGGGTTCAGCACTTGGGTTTGCTGGATCACATTGCCCGGTTCCACATCGCCGTAGTAGTGCATGTTGGAGCTGACAAAGTGCAGGCAAAAGGTGCGCAGCACATTGGGGCCGATGATTACCACGGCGGCGATGTCGATCACCTGCATCATCTGCAAGGTGCCGGCGGACCAGTCGATCGGCGTGCCCAGCAGGCTGGCGATGCCGTTGGCGGCATGGAAACCGAGGAAGAGGTACCACGCGCCCCAATGCAGCAGCGCCAAAGGTGCGTAGACCAGCAGCGAGCGCTTGAGGATCTTGAGTTTGTGGCCCCAGGTCCTGGCGCGCAGCATGCGGATAAACGCCGACATCACGTTATCGCCCACCATCAGCAACCGCGCCAGGCCCCAGGGCTCGCCGTTGGTGATCGCACGTTCCTCCATATCGGTCTCGGTGCCGGAGACCTTGTGGTGATTGAGGTGCAGATGCCGGCGGATCCACGGGTTGATGGTGCTCGGCCGCGCCAGCCACACCAGGCCCATCATCAGGTTGTGGGGCACGCGCTGTTTGCGAAAGTACATGCTGTGGATCAGGTCGTGTTCCAGCTCGTGGGTCAGTGAGGCCAGGAACGCATTGAGCAGCAGGCAGGCCCACCAGGCCATATGACCGCTGATATAGAGCGCCGCCGAGCCGATCATGCCGAGCAGGGCAAAGGCCAGGATGCCCGCGCCCAGGGCGTCCTGATGCTGCAGCCACGGGTGCCGGCGACGCAAGCGCACGCCTTCGGCGAGCACCACCTCACGGATATGCGCCGAACGCTGTTGCGCGTTCATCTGCTGGGGACTTGCAGAAGTACCGTCCATGCTCCCATCCTCTTATTCATTGATGGTTACATCCTGCACCAGGGCTTCTTGCAGGACGCTAGCCCCACACGCCAACCTGTTGACCGCAAGCGCCAATCGCCATGACCGAACCGACTTCCCTCGCCAGCTGGACCCGCGCCCTGCGTAAGCAGCTCGATGCCCTGGGCCTCGACAGTGCCGCGCTGTGCGCCCAGGCCGGGCTCGATCCGCAGCAGATGGACGACCCCAACGCGCGTTACCCGCTGTCGGCCACCACGCGCCTGTGGGAACTGGCGGTGCAGGCCAGCGGCGATCCGGCCATCGGGTTGCGGGTGTCGCGGTTTGTCAGCCCGACCACCTTTCATGCGCTGGGTTATGCGCTGGTGGCGAGCGGCAGCCTGCGCGAGGTGTTCGAGCGCATCGTGCGGTATCACCAGGTGGTCAGTGATGCCCTGAGCCTGGAACTCAGCGGCGATGGCGAGCGCTACCGCTTTCGCCTGCTGCAACCGCCGGGCAGCCCGGCGCCGGCGCTGGAAGCCATCGACGCGTTTGCCGCGATCTATGTGCGCACGTGCCGCAACCGCCTGGGCCGCGACTATGCGCCGCTGGCGGTTTACCTGCGGCGCCCGCAACCCGCCGACCCCAAGCCCTGGCACACGGTGTTCCGCGCACCGGTGTTTTTCGGCGCCGAGGAAGACCGCCTCGAATTCGCCGCCAGCGATTTCGACAGCCACCTGGACGACGCCAACCCGGAACTGGCCGAACATAACGAAACCGTGCTCAAACGCACCCTGGCGCAACTGCAACCGCTGACCTGGGAACGCAAGGTGCGCGCGGCCATCGAGGCCCAACTGCCCGATGGCGAGCCTAGCGCCGAGCGGATTGCCCAGGCGCTGCACTTGAGTTTGCGCAGTCTGCAGCGGCATCTGGCGGATGAGGGATGTCGGTTTGATGCGTTGCTCAATGAGTGTCGCCAGAACTTGGCGTTGCTCCACTTGCGTGATCCACAGTGTTCATTGGCCGAGGTCAGCCATCTGTTGGGATTTGCCGATACCAGCAGCTTTAACCGGGCGTTCAAGCGCTGGACGGGGATGACGCCGGGGCAGTTTCGGGATGGGTTGCGGTAGGGGGATGTGTGGGGAGGCTGAAGGCCTCATCGGGGGCAAGCCCCCTCCCACAGGGGAACGCATTTCAAATGTGGGAGGGGGCTTGCTCCCGATGGCGATCGCTCAGCGACCCCGATCCCGCCGCAACAGTTTCCTGACCCGCATCACCAACCCCTTGGCCTCAAACGGCTTGAGCAGGTAGTCATCCTCATGCAACTCCAGCCCGCGCAGGCGATCTTCAATCCCGCCCGGTGTGGTCAGGAACAACACCGGTGTCTCACCCTTCTGCCGGATCGCCTGCTGCAGCTTCCAGGCATTCAGGCCGGGCAACATCACATCCAGGATCACCAGGTCGTATTCGGCGCTTTCGACAAAGCGCTGCGCCGCCATGCCGTTGGCCGCGACTTCCACGGTGTAGCCGGCCTCGTTCAAGCCCTGGGCCATCCGCTGTGCCTCTTCGGATTCATGTTCCACTAACAGCACACGCATAACACACCTCGATTGATCAGGTTTGCAGGCTAACACCCTCAGGTGTGCGCCGCCTCTCGTAGCCGCTGGGCATCGAGGATTTCGATCTCGCCGTAGCCCAGGCGCACGATGCCCTGGGCTTGCAGGTCCTTGAGCAAGGCATTGGTGGTCTGGCGCGACAGGCTCAACATCGCCGCCAGGTCTTCCTGGGGCAGTTGCAGCACGCGTTTTGAAGGCGCCATGTCGCCGTAGCCCTCAACAATCATCAACAGCCGGTGGGCCAGGCGCACCGACGCGGGCATCAGGCTGAGCTGTTCGAGGCCGATAAAACTCAGGCGCAGCTTCTGGCTCATCAGCAGCGCCAGGTCGCGCCAGTAGCGAGGGGATTGATCGAGGATCTTCAGCAGCGCCTGCTGCGGCACCTGCACCAGCGTGCACGGCCCCGTGGCGCAGGCGTCGTGGGTGCGCGGCAAGCCGTCGAACAGGCAGATCTCGCCGAACCAGTAGGGCGCCCCCACCAGGCTCAACAGCGCTTCCTTGCCGTGCTCATTCACCGCACTGACACGCAACGTGCCCTCGAGCACCGCATACAAGCCGCAGGGCGGGTCGCCGCGCTTGAACAGGTACTGTCCCGCCGTCAGCTGCCGCAGCCGCGCATGGGCCAGCAGGCTATGCTGGAAAGGTACGGGCAGGTGACTGAACCAGTGACCGACGGCCAACCGGGCGTGCCATTGCGTCGCATCCATGAGAACTCCGAAGATTGTCGCCCAACTGACAGTTAGTCCCAGGCTGACAGGGCATGATCAAACATCCTACAGGAGGAACAACAATGAAAAGCCTCGTCGATCATCTCAGTCAATACGCCGCGTACCACCGCGATCCGCGCAATATCGCCAGCCACTTCATCGGCATCCCGCTGATTGTGGTCGCCGTGGCCGTGCTGCTGTCACGCCCCGAATGGGCGGTGGGCGGGCTGTGGCTTTCCCCGGCAGTGATAGTGGCGCTGTTTTCCGCGTGGTTCTACCTGCGGCTTGAACTGGCCCTGGGCGTGCTGATGACGGTGTTGATGGGCTTGTCGGTGTGGGCCGGGCACGTGTTGGCGGCGCAGAGCACGATGGTGTGGCTCAGCAGCGGGGTGGGAATGTTCGTGGTGGGCTGGGTGATTCAGTTTGTCGGGCATTACTACGAAGGCAGGAAGCCGGCGTTTGTGGATGACGTGTCGGGGCTGATTGTGGGGCCGTTGTTTGTGGTGGCGGAGGTGGCGTTTTTGCTGGGGTTGCGGCATGACCTGAAGGCGAACATTGAGAAACGCTCAGGCCCGGTGGCGCGCCGCGATCTAAAGCCAAGCGAGGTCTGAATGTGGGAGGGGGCTTGCCCCCGATAGCAGTGGGTCAGCAGCAGATAAGCTGACTGAAACACCGCCATCGGGGGCAAGCCCCCTCCCACATTTGGTCCCAGTTTCAGAATTGGTTTTGCGGTGAACTCAGGCTTTTTGCCAGACCTTGGGCTTGAAGAACAGGGTCTCGCCACGGGCCAGGCCGGTCAGGCTGTCGTGGTCCTTCACCACTTCGGCTTCGATCAGCTCGCTCTGGCCTTCGACCTTCAAGGTGACCCGCGTGGTCGCGCCCAATGGACGAATATCACGCACTTCGGCCGCGTGATGATCTTCCAGTTCGTGGCGCGACAGCGACACTTCATGCGGACGGAACAGCACATGCTTGTCCTCGCCCAGGTGCAGGCGGTTGGAGTCGCCAAGAAAGTGGTAGACGAAATCGCTGGCCGGGTTTTCGTAGACGTCGCCCGGTGAGCCGATCTGCTCGATCACGCCCTTGTTCATCACCACGATGCGGTCGGCGACTTCCATGGCCTCTTCCTGGTCGTGGGTCACGAACACCGAGGTCAGGTTGATGTCTTCGTGCAGGCGCGCCAGCCAGCGGCGCAGTTCCTTACGCACCTTGGCATCGAGGGCGCCGAAGGGTTCATCCAGCAGCAGCACCTTCGGCTCGACCGCCAACGCGCGGGCCAGGGCGATACGCTGGCGCTGGCCACCGGAGAGTTGTTCCGGGTAACGGTCGGCCAGCCAGTCCAGCTGCACCATGTTCAGCAGCTCGTGAACCTTGGCCGCGATCTGGCTTTCGTTCGGACGCTGGTTCTTCGGCTTCATGCGCAGGCCGAAGGCGACGTTGTCGAACACGGTCATGTGGCGGAACAGCGCGTAGTGCTGGAACACAAAACCGACGTTGCGATCACGCACGTCGTGGCCGGAGACGTCTTCACCGTGGAACACGATGCTGCCGTCATCCGGGGTTTCCAGGCCGGCGATGATGCGCAGCAAGGTGGTCTTGCCGCAGCCGGAAGGCCCAAGCAAGGCCACCAGCTCGCCACTCTGGATATCCAGGTTGATGCTGTCCAGGGCCTTGAAGGCGTTGAAGTTCTTGCTGACGTTACGGACTTCGATCGACATGACTTATTCCTCAGCCGCACTGGCGCGCAGGCGATTAATACGGTTCTCGCTCCACTGCTTGAGCAGCAGGATGAAGAGCGCCAGGATCAGCAGCAGACTCGCCACCGCAAACGCGGCAACGTGGTTGTATTCGTTGTAGAGAATCTCGACGTGCAGCGGCAAGGTGTTGGTCACGCCGCGAATATGGCCGGACACCACCGACACCGCGCCGAACTCCCCCATGGCCCGCGCGGTACACAGCACCACGCCGTAGATCAGGCCCCATTTGATATTCGGCACGGTGACATGCCAGAACATCTGCCAGCCATTGGCGCCCAGCAGGCGCGCGGCCTCTTCTTCCTGGGTGCCCTGCTCCTGCATCAGCGGGATCAGTTCGCGGGCGACGAACGGCACGGTGACGAAGATGGTCGCCAGCACGATGCCGGGCAAGGCGAACACGATCTGGATGTCATGCGCCTGCAACCACGGGCCAAACAGGCCCTGGGCGCCGAACATCAGCACGTAGACCAGGCCGGCGATCACCGGGGAGACCGAGAACGGCAGGTCGATCAGCGTCACCAGGATGCTCTTGCCACGGAACGAGTACTTGCTCACGCACCAGGCCGCGCTGACGCCGAATACCAGGTTGAGCGGCACCGAAATCAGCACGGCGATCACCGTGAGTTTCAGCGCGGACAACGCGTCCGGTTCAAGGATTGCGGTGAAAAACGCCCCGAGGCCGTTCTTCAAGCCCTGGGACACCACGATAAACAGCGGCAGCAGCAGGAACAGGAAGAACACCAGCCAGCCCAGGCTGATCAGGATGCGCCGGGAAACAGCGCTGCCACGACGGGCTGCGTTGGCCGAGGATGCCGCGGAAATAGACGATTGGGACATGTTCCGCGCCTCCTTATGGACGTTCGATGCGCCGCTGCAACAAGTTGATCAGCAGCAGCAGGACAAAGGAAACCACCAGCATCAGTACGCCAATGGAGGTGGCGCCGCGGTAGTCGTACTGGTCGAGCTTGACCATGATCAGCAGCGGCAGGATCTCGGTTTTCATCGGCATGTTGCCGGCGATGAAAATCACCGAGCCGTACTCACCGACGCCACGGGCAAACGCCAGGGCGAAGCCGGTCAGCCAGGCGGGCAGCAGCGCGGGGACGAGGATGTAGCGGAACACCTGCAACGGCTTGGCGCCCAGGCAGGCGGCGGCTTCTTCGATTTCCCGGGGGATATCGGCGAGTACCGGCTGCACCGTGCGCACCACGAACGGCAGGGTCACGAAGGTCAGCGCCAGGGTGATGCCCAAGGGGCTGTAGGCGATCTTGAAGCCCAGGTCGGCGGCGAACTGGCCCACCAGGCCGGTCGGCGTGTACAGCGCAGTCAGGGCAATACCGGCCACGGCGGTGGGCAGGGCGAACGGCAGGTCGATCATCGCATCGATGATCTTGCGGCCGGGGAAGGTGTAGCGCACCAGCACCCAGGCCAGCAGCGTGCCGATCACGCCATTGATCAGGGCGGCGTACAGCGCGGTGCTGAAGCTCAGCTTCAACGCCGCCAGCACACGGGGTGCGGAGATGATGTTCCAGAACTGATCCCAGGTGAGTTGAGCGGCGTGTACGAACATCGCCGCGAGGGGGATGAGTACGATCAGGCTGAGGTACACCACGGTGTAGCCCAGCGTCAGCCCGAAGCCGGGTATGACGGGGGAAATACGACGCGACATAAGAGTCCTTGGTTAGCGGAACTGACACACAAAACCCGCAGGTGAATGCGGGCTCTGTGGGCGGGTTGTTGCTCGGCTTACTGCGCCGTGTAGATCTGGTCGAACACGCCACCGTCGTTAAAGAATTTCGGCTGGGCAGTTTTCCAGCCGCCGAAGTCTTTGTCGATAGTCACCAGGTCCAGTTTCGGGAACTGCTGGGCGTATTTGGCGGCCACTTTTGCATCCCGTGGGCGGTAGAAGTTCTTCGCCGCAATCTCCTGGCCAGCCGGGCTGTACAGGTGCTTGAGGTATTCAGTGGCGATCTCGGTGTTGCCCTTTTTCTCGGCGTTCTTGTCGACCACGGCCACCGGCGGCTCCGCGAGAATCGACAGGGACGGCACGACGATGTCGAACTTGTCGGCGCCGCCGTCTTCTTTCAGGGCCAGGAACGCCTCGTTTTCCCAGGCCAGCAACACGTCGCCCTGACCGTTGTTGACGAAGGTAATGGTCGAACCGCGCGCGCCGGTGTCGAGGATCGGCACGTGCTTGAACAGCTCCTTGACGTATTCCTGAGCCTTGGCTTCGCTGCCACCGGATTTCAGGCCGTAGGCCCAGGCGGCAAGGAAGTTCCAGCGCGCACCGCCGGAGGTTTTCGGGTTAGGCGTGATCACGGAAACGTCTTTCTTGATCAGGTCGCCCCAATCCTTGATGCCTTTAGGGTTGCCCTTGCGCACCAGGAACACGATGGTCGAGGTGTATGGGGTGCTCGCATCCGGCAGGCGGGTCTGCCAGTTTTCCGGCAGGGTCTTGCCCAGCTTGGCGATTTCGTCGATGTCGCCGGCCAGGGCCAGGGTCACCACGTCGGCGCGCAGGCCGTCGATCACGGCCCGGCCTTGCTTGCCCGAACCACCGTGGGATTGCTGGATCTTGACGGTGTCGCCGGGGTGGGACTGTTTCCAGAAGTGGGTGAACTCAGCGTTGTAGTCCTGGTACAGCTCACGGGTAGGATCGTACGAGACGTTGAGCAACTCGTAGTCCTTGGCAACGGCGGAACCGGCAAACACGGCGCTGGCCAGGGCGGCCAGGGCATAACGGCGAATCGACGACATAGAAGCTCCTGAAAATTCTGGGTGTTGGCTTTTTCTTATAGTGACGGGGTCTATCGCCGTTATTGCTTAGCTCGGTTTGTTACCCGGGTTCTGCAAACGGAATTTTTCCTTGCGTTCGATCTGTACCACTTGAGCGTTGTGCACAGTGATTTCCACCGCGCCAAACCGCAGATCGCGCAAGGCGCTCTGGATCTCGCGCAAAATGGCTGCTTCGTCCTGGCCGTCGACGCTACGTAGAGATGCGCTCATGGTCTCGCTCCTGAAATGAATAGTGCCTCGCAGTGGCGGCACTGCTTGCGGCGTAGGGCGATAGTAGATAAGCGCGGATATTCTTAAAAATACTATTTAAGAATGTTTATATAACCAGAAAGAATTTTCTGGCAGGACGTGGGGTTGCGCGCGTGTTTTGCGACCGAGCACTGAAATAACACCTTGTGAATATCCCAATGTGGGAGGGAGCAAGCCCCCTCCCACATTTGAATGCATTTCAAGCCTCGATGGCGGGGGCGCAGTCCCAGTCAATGGCCTGCGCCGGCATCGGCCGCCCAAACCAGTACCCCTGGCCCATATCGCAGTGCTGCTCCAACAAGAACCGCGCCTGCTCCACCTGTTCGATCCCCTCGGCATGCACCTGCATGCCCATGCTTTTCGCCAGGGCGATCACCACCCGCACGATGGCGGCATCGTCTTCGTCCCACGGCAGCCCGGCGACAAAGCCCTGGTCGATCTTGAGTTTCTGCACCGGCAGGCGCTTGAGGCGCAGCAGGGAGGAATAGCCGGTGCCGAAGTCATCGATGGCCAGGCGCAAGCCCAGTTCGCGCAGGCGGTGCAGTTGTTCCAGGGCCACTTCAGGGTCGTCCATCACCGCGCTTTCAGTGACTTCCAACTCCAGGAAGGCCGGATCCAGGCCGGTATCGTGCAGCACCTGGGCGACTTGATCATAGAGTTCGCGCCGGGCAAACAGGCGGCTGGATACATTGATTGCAATAAAGCTCAGCGGCGCGCCGTCGGCCAGCCATCGGCACATCTGTCGGCAGGCCTGGTCCATCACCCATCCATCGATCTCGGCAATCAACCCGGTGCGTTCGGCGATGGGGATGAAATCACCCGGCGGTACCAGGCCACGCTCGGGGTGTTGCCAGCGCACCAGTGCTTCGACGCCGATCAGGCGGCTGGTGTGCAAGTCGTGCACCGGTTGGTAGTAGACGCGCAGTTCCTGTTGTTCGAGGGCGCGGCGCAGTTCGCTGGCGATTTCCACCCGGTTCTGCGCGTGGGCGGTGAGTTCTTCGGTGTACAACGCGTAGCCTTCGCGGCCCACGCTTTTGGCCTTGAAGAGCGCGGAATCGGCGTTGCGCAACAATTGCTCGGCGCTCAGGGCATCATTGGGGAACAGGCTGATGCCGATGCTGGCGCTGATAAACAGTTGATGGCCGTCAAAGATGAACGGCTGCTTCATCACATCCAGCATGCGCTGTGCCAAAGCCGCCGCCTGCACCACCTGTGAGCAGTTTTCCGCGAGCACCGCGAACTCATCCCCGCCCAGGCGCGCCAGGGTCACGCCGGGGCCGAACAGCGCCTTGAGCCGCTCGCCCACCAGCTTGAGCAACTGGTCGCCCACATTGTGGCCAAGGCTGTCGTTGATGATCTTGAAGTGATCCAGGTCCAGCAACAGCAGGGCGCAGCCGCGCTTGTGGAGTTGCGCCGAGGCCAGCGCCTGCTCGGCACGGTCGGTGAACAGCAGGCGGTTGGGCAGGTCGGTCAGCGGGTCGTGGTGGGCCAGGTGGGCCAGTTCGTGCTCGGAATCCTTGATGGCGCTGATGTCGGAAAACACCGCGACGTAATGACTGATATGGCCCAGGTCATCGTGAATCACGCGAATGGTTTGCCACTGTGGATAAATCTCACCGCTTTTGCGCCGATTCCAGATTTCACCGCTCCATTCACCGGTGTGTTCCAGGGTCTGGAACATCTGTTGATAGAAATTCGACGAATGGCGACCGGACTTGAAGAGGCTCGGCTGCCGGCCCATGACGTCATCGCGCTGGTAGCCGGTGATTTCCATGAAGGCCCGGTTCACATGCACGATCAGGCCCTTGGCGTCGGTGACCAACACCCCTTCGCGGGTGCAATCGAACACGGCAGCAGCCTGGCGCAGGCGCTCGCGGTTCTCTTTCAAGGGTTGCTGCTGGTCGGCCCGGGCAGATCGGGCACAGATCAGGTAGATCAGCCAGGCACTGAGCGCCACCCACACATAACCACGCACCTGCAGCCACTGGTGCAGGTCGGTTGGACTATCGAGAAACTCGATCAATACCCGATGAGTGAGGCCTATCCAGACGCTCGAAGCCAGCAGGTATACCAGCCCCGCACGCAGGGCACCTCGGTATGAAAACAGCATATGCCCAGTAATCCTTACTAAAAGCCCAGAATCGTCCTACAAAGAATGGGGATTATAGGATATGTAACATCTCGTAAGTCTTATCTGAAAGGGCCGCTGGTTTTCTCTGTAGGCTTAGTGATAATGCGTGAGCTGTTCTTTTCTTTATCTGAGGGCCATACAGCCTATGTGGTACAACGGTTTTCTTGACTTGTCGGCCTGGCAACTGGTGGCAGTCACCCTGTTGATGACCCACGTGACCATCGTTGGGGTCACGGTCTATCTGCACCGCTATTCAGCCCATCGCTCCCTGGAGCTCAATGCCGGCCTGAAACACTTCTTCCGCTTCTGGCTGTGGCTGACCACAGCGCAGAACACCCGCGAGTGGACCGCCATCCACCGCAAGCACCACGCCAAGTGCGAGACCGTCGACGACCCGCACAGCCCGGTGATCAAGGGCCTGTCCACCGTATTGCGCAAAGGCGCCGAGCTGTACCGTGCCGAGGCCGAAAACCCCGAGACCCTGCGCATCTACGGCAAGAACTGCCCGGACGACTGGATCGAGCGCAAGCTCTACACTCCTTATCCGCTGCTGGGTGTGGCGATCATGGGCGTGATCGACCTGCTGCTGTTCGGCGCCATCGGCATCACCATCTGGGCAATCCAGATGATGTGGATTCCGTTCTGGGCCGCCGGCGTGATCAACGGCCTGGGCCATGCCGTGGGCTATCGCAACTTCGAATGCCGTGACGCCGCCACCAACCTGGTGCCGTGGGGCATCATCGTCGGCGGCGAAGAGCTGCACAACAATCACCACACCTACCCCAACTCGGCCAAGCTGTCGGTAAAGAAGTGGGAATTCGACCTGGGCTGGGCATGGATCAAGGTGTTCAGCTTCCTGCGCCTGGCCAAGGTGCAGCGCGTGGCACCGATTGCCCACCGCGTGGAAGGCAAGGGCCACCTGGACATGGACACCGCCATGGCGATCCTCAACAACCGCTTCCAGATCATGGCCCAGTACCGCAAGTTGGTGATCGGCCCGTTGGTCAAGCAGGAGCTGGAAAAAGTCGATCACTCGGTGCGCCACCAGTTCCACCGCGCCAAACGCCTGCTGTCACGGGAAACCAGCCTGCTGGATGACCGCCACCACCTGCGGATCCAGAGCATGCTGGAACACAGCCAGGCGCTGAAAGTGATCTACGAAAAACGCCTGGCGCTGCAGCAGATCTGGCTCAAGACCAGCTCCAACGGCCACGATATGCTCGCCGCCATCAAGGAATGGGTGCACGAGGCCGAGGCCAGCGGCATCCAGTCCCTGCGGGATTTTGCCCACCAATTGAAGACCTATTCGCTGCGTCCTGCGGCGGTCTGACAGTCGCGTGGGAGGGCTTGCCCTCCCACCCATCAGCTTTTTGGCGCCATTTCTCGGACACCGTCAATCGAGCCTGTTGACGGAACTTCACTGCAATTCGCCTCTCTCAATGAACACTTCGCCATCATGGTGGCCCCTTGTAGTGACCGCTGCTCGATCTTGCGGCGCGCCCAGAGAGAGTTGTGCCGATGGTTCTCGAAAAGCCCTTCACCGCCGACAGCCCTACCGCTGACCCTCCGCGTCCGGCCGCGGCAGCAACCCTGCTGGCACTGGTACATGCCCAGGGCGAAGTCGAGCGACTGAGTGAGCGCGAACAATTGCTCAGTTCTCTGCTGGTCAGCGTAAACGCCGTGCTGTGGGCCATCGATTGGCAGACCCGCCGCGTGCTCTACGTGAGCCCGGCATACGAGCGGATTTTTGGACGTTCCGCCGGCCTGCTGCTGGCGGACCACCGCGAATGGCGCAACAGCATTCACCCCGAAGACCTCGACTACGCCGAACACAGCCTGGCGCGCGTGCTGGAGCAGGGTGCCGTGGAAGACCGCGAGTACCGCATCATCACCGCCGACGGGCAGATCCGCTGGCTGAGCGACAAGTGCTACATCAACCAGCAGGTCGAACCCGGCGAGCCGGTGATCGTCGTCGGCATGGCCGAAGACATCACGGAAAAAAAACAGCTGGAACTGGAGCTGCACCGTCTCGCCACCACCGACGTGCTGACCCAGAGCAGCAACCGCCGACACTTCTTCGAATGCGCCAACCAGGCCTTCGACAGCGCCTGCGCCCAAGGCGCGCCGCTGGCCTTCCTGCTGCTGGACATCGATGACTTCAAGGACGTCAACGACACCTACGGCCACCTGGAAGGCGACCAGGTGCTGCGGCGTATCGCCGAGAGCGGTCGCGGGGTACTGCGCCGTGGCGACCTGTTCGGGCGCATTGGCGGCGAAGAGTTCGCCGCCGTTCTGCCGGGTTGCGCGCCGGAGATGGCGCTGCAAGTGGCCGAGCGCCTGGGCAGGGAGATTCAGGCGCTGAGCTTCAGCTATGAGGGCCAGGCGTTCAGCGTGACCATCAGCCAGGGCCTGGCCAGCCTGACCGAGGAAGACTCCACCCTGGACAGCCTGTTCGCCCGCGCCGATGCCGCCATGTATGAGGCCAAGCGCCTGGGTAAGAATCGCGTCATCGCTGGCTGAATGCCGATCACTGTGGGAGGGGCTTGCCCCAATGCCAGTCAGTTAAGGGACAGAGCGGGCAACCCGTCATCTGTGGCGAGCGGGCTTGTCGAATCGTCGCACCGCCAGCATTGGGCTGCGCAGCAGCTCCAAAACCAAGCGCAGAGGAGTGCCTGATACACCGCATTTTGTCTTTATTAGGGGCGCTTCGCGCCCCGGCGCGCTCACCACAAGAATGCGGTTGCCTGAAATTGTTTATGCAAGACTCAAGATTTTAGAGTGAAATTTTTTAACCTTTAAAATCAGTAAGTTATTTTAAATTTGATAAGAGCTTGCTTGCTTCAGGCACAAAAAAACCCGCCGAAGCGGGTTTTTCTTATCGATCAGGCCAACTGCCGCTTACAGCTCGGAGAAGCACTCTTCGATGATCGCCAAGCCTTTGTCCAACTGCTCGTCCGGCGAGGTCAGCGGCACCAGCACGCGCAACACGTTGCCGTAGGTGCCGCAGGACAGCAGGATCAAGCCCTTGTCACGCGCCTTGGCCACCACGGCGGCAACGGCTGCAGCGTTTGGCTTGTGGCTGTCGCCGTCTTCGAACAACTCGACCGCGATCATCGCGCCCAGGGCACGCACGTCACCGATTACCGGGTACTTGGCTTGAATCGCCTTGAGGCCAGTCACCAGGCGCTCGCCGACAGCCTTGCAGCGGTCCAGCAGGTGCTCTTCCTCAAACACGTCCATCACCGCCAGCGCAGCGGCGCAGGCGATCGGGCTACCGGCGTAGGTGCCGCCCAGGCCACCTGGGGCAATGGCGTCCATGTATTCGGCCTTGCCGCAAACACCGGCCAGGGGGAAACCGCCAGCGATGGATTTGGCGAAGGTGGTCAGGTCGGCGGCAACGCCCATCTGTTCCATGGCGAAGAAGGTACCGGTACGGCCGGCACCGGTTTGCACTTCGTCGGCGATCAGCAGGATGCCGTGCTTGTCGCACAGTTCGCGCAGGCGCTTCATGAACGGCTTCGGCGCGACGTAGAAACCGCCCTCACCTTGGACCGGCTCGATGATGATGGCGGCAATATCACGCGGCTCGGCATCGTTCTTGAAGATGCGTTCGATGCTGGCGATGGAGTCGTCATCGCTGACACCGTGCAGTTCGTTCGGGTACAGCGCACGGAACACGCCGCCCGGCATCAGGCCCATGCCGGCCGAGTAAGGCACGACTTTACCGGTCAGACCCAGGGTCATCATGGTGCGGCCGTGGTAGGCGCCGGTGAAAGCGATCACACCGGCACGGCCAGTCGCGGCACGGGCGATTTTCACGGCGTTTTCAACAGCTTCGGAACCGGTGGTGACCAACAGGGTTTTCTTGGCGAAATCGCCGGGGACCTTGGCGTTCACTTTTTCGCACACTTCGACGTACGGCTCGTAGGCCAGTACCTGGAAGCACGTGTGGGTCAGCTTGTTCAGCTGTTCGGTCACGGCGGCGATGATTTTCGGGTGCACGTGGCCGGTGTTCAGCACGGCGATACCGCCGGCGAAGTCGATGAACTCGCGACCTTCAACGTCGGTCACGGTGGCGTTCTTCGCGGATTCGGCGAAGATCGGGTGAATCTGGCCAACACCGCGCGGTACAGCGGCTTCGCGGCGTTTCATCAGGGAAGCGTTGGTCTTGCTCATAAAGTCCTCATTCGCCACTCATCGGGTGGCGTTGTTCAAGGAATACGTGGCGGGGAGGCAACTACGGCAGCATGCGATGATCGACTGCCACAGCTTTCCCGGCCACTACGAATAACGATGTGAAACACGCAAAGGGTCAGCGCTCTCGTGCCCTTTGCGTTTGCTGCAATCTCTTACGGGGCTTAGATGCCCAGGCAGAGGTATTTGATTTCCAGGTAGTCCTCGATTCCATACTTGGAGCCTTCACGGCCCAGGCCCGAGGCCTTGATGCCGCCGAACGGCGCCACTTCGTTGGAGATCAACCCGGTGTTGACCCCGACCATGCCGTATTCCAGGGCTTCGGCCACACGGAACACACGGCCCAGGTCGCGGGCGTAGAAGTAGGACGCCAGGCCGAACTCGGTGTCGTTGGACATCGCGATCACTTCGGCTTCGTCCTTGAAGCGGAACAGCGGCGCCAGCGGGCCAAAGGTTTCTTCCTTGGCGACGGCGGCGTTTTTCGGCACGTCGACCAGGATGGTCGGCTCGAAGAAGTTGCCTTCCATCACCTTGCCACCGGCCAACAGCTTGGCGCCTTTGCTCAGGGCGTCGGCGATGTGTTCCTGGACCTTGGCCACGGCTTTTTCGTCGATCAGCGGGCCGGTGGTGGTGCCTTCTTCCAGACCGTTGCCGATCTTCAATTTGGCCACCGCGACTTTCAGTTTTTCCGCAAACGCGTCGTACACCGAATCCTGGATGTACAGGCGGTTGGCGCAGACGCAGGTCTGGCCGTTGTTGCGGTACTTGGAGATGATCGCGCCTTCGACGGCCTTATCCAGGTCCGCGTCGTCGAACACGATAAACGGCGCGTTGCCGCCCAACTCCAGGGATACTTTCTTGATGTCCTTGGCGCATTCGGCCATCAACTGGCGACCGATTTCGGTGGAGCCGGTGAAGGACAATTTACGCACGATCGGGTTGCTGGTCAGCTCGCCGCCGATATCGCCGGCACTGCCGGTGACCACGCTCAGCACGCCTTTCGGGATACCGGCACGGTGCGCCAGCTCAACCAGGGCCAGGGCCGAGAACGGGGTTTGCGAGGCTGGCTTGATCACCATGGTGCAACCGGCGGCCAGGGCCGGGCCGGCTTTACGGGTGATCATGGCAGCCGGGAAGTTCCACGGGGTGATCGCAGCGGTCACGCCGATAGGCTGCTTGATCACGATCAGGCGCTTGTCGGGCTGGTGGCCGGGGATCACGTCGCCATAGATGCGCTTGGCTTCTTCGGCGAACCACTCGATAAAGGACGCGGCGTAGACAATTTCGCCCTTGGCTTCGGCCAATGGCTTGCCTTGTTCCAGGGTCATCAGGCGACCGAGATCGTCCTGGTTTTCGATCAGCAGCTCGAACCAACGGCGCAGCTTGTTGGCGCGCTCCTTGGCCGTCAGCGCACGCCAGGCCGGCAGCGCCTTGTCGGCAGCTTCGATGGCGCGGCGGGTTTCCACGGCGCCCATCTTTGGCACAGTACCGATAATCTCGCCCGTGGCCGGGTTGTTGACCTTGATGGTCTGACCGTTGTCCGCATCCACCCAAGCGCCATCGATAAAGGCCTGCTGGCGGAACAACTGGGAATCTTTGAGCTGCATGTCGGCTTTCCTTAACAGCACCGCGCGCACGCGGAGCGAATTAGAGTTGTTGAAAGGCGCCTTGTGGGCTGCCGTCAGGGAAATCAGCCCCCGCGCGCGCGATCAGTGAATAGCGCACGAGAGACAGAGCGTTTGAAATCTCAAACGAATCCTAGGATCAATGGGGGTACAGGGCAATAGTCTGTTCGAAAAAAAGAACGAAAACGGCGCATTTGCCGGATTTTTCTGATCAGCGTGATTCGAGCCCGTTCCGCCGTGTTGACCAACGGCGCCCGGCGCAGGGCCTCCGCGCGGCAAATGCCTACGTTTGAACGGCCAAAGACCGGCATGGACGCCCAAGGTCGACATGGGTATGATGTCGCCCGCACAAGCATCCGTAGCTCAGCTGGATAGAGTACTGCCCTCCGAAGGCAGGGGTCGTGGGTTCGAATCCCGCCGGGTGCACCAGATATAGATGAAAAGCCCCAGGTCGAAAGGCCTGGGGCTTTTTTGTAGACTGTCGATCAGCCCGATCACTGAGTTCTCACATGAGCGACAGCAGCCAGAACCAACACCCTCCAGCCCCACTAGGTGAAATACTGCTGTTCCAGAGCGGTGACGGTTCAGTTCGCCTGGAGTGTCGTTTTGACAGCGATACCCTGTGGCTATCGCAGGCCATGATTTGTGAGTTGTATGGCAAGGCGAAAGCGACTATCAGCGAACATATCAGCCACATCTTTGCAGAGGGTGAATTGGCTGAAAATTCAGTTGTTCGGTTTTACCGAACAACTGCCGCCGACGATAAGCCCTACAACGTCAGACACTTCAGCCTACCGCTGATTCTGGCCGTCGGTTATCGAGTACGTTCCAAGCGAGGTACGCAGTTCCGCCAATGGGCTACGCAGATATTGCAGGAGTTCTTGGTCAAAGGCTTCGTCATGGATGATGAACGGCTGAAGAACCCTCCAGTGGGTCGTTCATTGGCTCCTGACTACTTTGACGAATTGCTTGAACGCATTCGCGATATCCGCGCCAGCGAGCGGCGGGTTTACCTGCGAGTTCGGGAAATTTTCGCGATGGCTGCGGACTACGTGCCGTCGAATAGTGAAACGACCGCTTTCTTTCAAATCATTCAAAACAAACTGCACTTCGCGAGCACCGGCCTTACCGCTGCCGAACTAATTGCCCAACGTGTCGACTCGACACAACCAAATATGGGCCTCACCAGCTTCAAAGGTGATGAGGTACGCAAAAGCGATGTCACGATCGCCAAAAACTATCTGCGTGCAGACGAAATTTCCGCATTGAATCGCATTGTCACCATGTGGCTGGACTTCGCAGAAGACCAAGCGTTGAGGCGCAAGCAAATCTTCCTACGGGACTGGCAGGAAAAACTGGATCAGTTCCTAGCCTTCAATGACCGTGAGGTTTTGCAGGATTCTGGACAGGTCAGCAAGCACGTGGCTGACGACAAAGCGAAAGCGGAGTACGAACGTTACAATCAGCAACGCAGGGTATTGAAAGAAGCCAAGGGAGAATCCTTAAGCATTGAGGCACTGCGGGCGATCTCACAGAAGACAAATCAGTGAAGCCGTTCGTATGGCTCATAGGCCTCAAGTCAAAAGACCTCGGAATTTTTGTGGGGCGGCATCGACGCCCAAATGCTGAGCAACCTCGATAACCCCCTGACCCCCGGAGACTCACGGATGAGCACTTCCAACCCACCCATCACCCTTGCCAAGGGCGCCGCCAGTGCGACGCTGATCGGGGTGATTGCCGTGTTTTTGTGGGCGTGCCTGGCGCTTCTGACCACCTTGACCGCCGGCATCCCGGCCTTTCAGTTGCTGGCTTCGAGCTTCGCGGTCGCGTTCGTGGCCAGCCTGTGCGTGCTGGGGCTGCGTGGCGCTGCGGGGTTCAGCAGCTGGCGCCAGCCCTGGCCGGTGTGGGCAACAGGTTTTGCCGGGATCTTTGTCTATCACGCGTTGTATTTCTTTGCCCTGAAGGCCGCGCCTGCGGCTGAAGCCAGCCTGATTGCCTATCTGTGGCCACTGCTGATCGTGCTGCTGTCGAGCCTTGCCACCGGCGAGTCGCTGCGCAAGCGCCAGCTGCTGGGCGCCTTGCTTGGCCTCGCGGGGACGGCCTTCATCATGCAGCTGCGGGCCCGGAGTGACAGTGCGTCGATGCCGGTGATCGGTTACGCCGCCGCCTTTGCGTGTGCCTGGGTCTGGGCGATCTATTCGGTGTTCAACCGGCGGTTCAGCCATGTTCCGAGCAGCATCATCGGGGGGATCTGCGGGCTGGTGGCAGTGGCCGGCGGGCTCTGCCACCTGGCTTTCGAAACCACGGTGCGGCCTGAGCCGGGCCAGTGGGCCGCAATCATTGCCCTGGGGCTGGGCCCTGTGGGCCTGGCTTTTTTCGCCTGGGACCACGCGACCAAGCACGGAAACCTATCGATGCTGGGCGCCCTGTCTTACCTGGCGCCGCTGTTCTCCACGCTGCTGTTGATTGCCGTGGGGCAAAGCGATGCCAAGCCGATCCTGATGATTCCCGCGGTGTTGATCATTACGGGGGCGGTCATCGCCACTTCACGCTCACGCACGACCTCACGGTGATCTCGACGGGCCGAGTTTTTCAGTCGCGCCCACACGTCCCCCACTCCCCTTCTCTGTCTTGCTTGGGGAGTCGGGAGCGGGGCAAAGACTGCGGCGGTCAGCGTGCGCGTCAGACCCTGGCAGGCGACACAATGATCTTCACATTGTGTTCCTTGTTTTTAACCAGTTCCTCGAAGCCCTGGCCCACGATCTGTTCCAGCTGAATGCGCCCCGTCACCAGTGGCGAGATGTCCAGCCGCCCATCCGCGATAAACGCGATCACGTCGGCGAACTCCCCGTTGTAGGCCAGCGCGCCGAGTACCTGTTTTTCCGTGGCCACCAGCTCGAAGAAGTTGAATTCACTGGGTTCTTCGAAGATGCCCACCAGTACGCACTTGCCGGCCTTGCGGATCAGGTCGATGGCAAGTTTGGCCGTGTGTTTGTTGCCGATGCATTCGAAACTGACGTCCGCGCCGAGCCCGCCGGTCAGGCGGCGGACCTCGGCCAGGGCGTCGCATTCATTCGGATCGAGCACGTGGGTCGCCCCCACTTCCCGGGCCTTGGCCTTGCGCGCGCCGGACATTTCCAGCGCGATCACCTGGGCCGCGCCCGCCGCCTTGGCACACATGATGGTGCACAGGCCGATGGTGCCGGCACCGACCACCACGACGTTTTGCCCGAGCAGGCTTCCGGCTTTTTTCACCGCGTGCATGCCGACGGCCAGCGGCTCGATCAGCGCCCCGGCTTCAGCGGGGAAGTTCGCCGGCAATTTGTACAGCAGGTTGGCGGGCACGTTGACCAGCTCGGCGAAGGCGCCGTTGTTCATCAGGCCGGTGAAGGCCAGGTTTTCGCAAATGTTGTACAGCCCGTGGGTGCAGTAGCAGCAGGTGCCGCAATGTTGGCAGGCGTCGGCCGCCACCGGCTCGCCGACGCTGAAACCCTGTACGCCGGCACCGAGTTCGACGATCTCGCCACAAAACTCATGACCGAGAATGCACTGGCCCTTGATCCCGGTCAGCGGGTGCGGGGCGTCGACCGGAATGAACACCGGGCCGGCCACGTACTCATGCAGATCGGAGCCGCAAATGCCGCACCATTGCACGCGGATCTGCACCCAACCGGCAGGCGGCGAAACGGGCAGCGGCACGTCTTCGACGCGGATGTCGTTACGACCGTGCCAGACAGCGGCACGCATGCTGCGTTGCGAGTTGCTCGAAAGGCTCATAGCGAAGTCTCCTTGAAACGGTTGGCACTGGCGCGCCGGGTGGGTTGCCAGTGGCCAGAGCAAGGCCGGTGCCAGCTGTGCAAAAACGCCTGGACGCCCCTCTCCTAGAGCCGCCGAATGAAAACCTAAGATTGACCGGCATCGAGGTCAAACGAGACGCGCCATGCCAGATCGCGCACGGTAGCGACGAGACCGTGAGACGTTGCGTCTCACTGCAAGCGTTGATGCCAGGGGCGTACCTGATCCACCTCAGTCGTCTTCATTAGGGGCGCTTCGCACCCCAACGCGGGGCAAGCCCGCTCACCACA
>NZ_VTFG01000003.1 GCF_008692035.1 Pseudomonas marginalis
AGCGCGGGGCAAGCCCGCTCACCACAGGTATGGTGTTCGCTCTTAACTACCCCTGGGGAATCTATTGCGTCCTGCGTTAATAGACCTGCGGCACGATGATTTCCACCGGCGTCGGATTGCGCGAGTAGTCCTCCTGCCTGACCCGCTGCGGCAGCTCGATCACCGGCAGTTCCACTTCCTCATAAGGCATCTGCCCGAGCAGGTGGTGGATGCAGTTGAGGCGGGCTTTCTTTTTGTCGTCGGCCTGCACCACCCACCATGGCGCTTCGGCGATGTGGGTGCGCTCGAGCATGACTTCCTTGGCCTTGGTGTACGCCTCCCAGCGCCGGCGCGACTCCAGGTCCATGGGGCTGAGTTTCCACTGTTTGAGCGGATCGTGAATGCGGCTGAGAAAGCGCAGGTGCTGTTCCTGGTCGGAAATGGAGAACCAGTATTTGATCAACTGGATGCCGGAGCGGGCGAGCATGCGTTCGAACTCCGGCACGGTGCGGAAGAACTCTTCGTACTGGTCTTCGTTGCAAAAGCCCATGACTTGTTCGACGCCGGCGCGGTTGTACCAGCTGCGGTCGAACAGCACGATTTCACCGGCGGCCGGCAGGTGCGAGACATACCGCTGGAAGTACCACTGCGTCTGTTCGCGGTCGTTGGGCGCGGGCAGGGCGGCGACGCGGCAGACCCGCGGGTTGAGGCGCTGGGTAATGCGCTTGATCACACCGCCTTTGCCGGCGGCATCGCGCCCCTCGAACAGGATCACCACCTTGGCGCCGGTCTTGACCACCCAGCTTTGCAGCTTCACCAGTTCACCTTGCAGGCGGAACAGTTCGCTGAAGTAAATCCTGCGCGCGGCCTTCTCGGGGCTTTCCTCGACGTGCTCGTCGAACAGTGCGTTGAGATCGTGCCCGTCTTCGGATAATTCCAGTTCCAGCTCTTCGTCACTGTGATCCAGCAGCTCTCGGTGGATGCGCTGGATCAAGGCGTCGTCTACTGCAGGCATGGGAGGCACTCGCGTCGTGGGGGAGATGGCAAAGTCTTAGTCGCATTTTGTTACCAACCAATTACATCGAAATACGTGGCTGTGGCGGAAAGACCGGACGAAATAGCGGTTTGCCACCCAATTTTCATAAAAGCGTAACAAAGCTGCTGCAAAGTTCCGGGAGCCCGTAATCACAAGGATTTCCCTGAATGAAACGTCTGATGAAGTCAGCTGCACTCGCCGTTGCGGTTTCTCTAAGTGCCACCTCGGTATTTGCTGCCGAGAACGTCCGTCTGACAGGTTCTGGCGCCAGTTTCCCAGCGCCGATCTACCTCACCTGGTTCAAGGATTTCAGCAAGAAGACCGAAGGCGTCACGGTTGACTACCAGTCCAAAGGCAGTGGCGCGGGTGTACAGGACTTCCTGAACAAAACCGTGGACTTCGCCGCCAGTGACTCGGCCATGAAGGACGAAGACATCGCCAAGGTCGCCGAAGGCGTGCAGTTGCTGCCGATGACCGCAGGCGAAATCGTCCTGGCGTTCAACCTGCCGGGCAATCCTAAAGAACTTAAGTTGCCACGGGATGTGTACTCCAACATCTTCCTGGGCAAGATCACCAAGTGGAACGATCCGCAGATCGTCGCCGCCAACCCTGGCCTGAAACTGCCGGACATGCCGATCACCGTGGTCGTGCGTGCAGACTCCAGCGGCACCACTGCCGTATTCACCAAGCACTTGGCGGCCATCAACCCGCAGTTCCAGAAGGACTTGGGTGAAGGCAACACCGTCAACTGGCCAGCCAGCGACAAATTCATCAAGTCGCCTAAGAACGATGGTGTGACCGCCACCGTACGCCAGACCCCAGGCGCGATTGGCTACATCGAATACGGTTTCGCCAAGCTGGCCAAGGTTGACTTTGCCCAGCTGCAGAACAAGGCCGGCAAGTACGTGGTACCTAACGCCGAAAGCGGTGCCGAAGCCCTGGCAGCGGTGAAAATGCCGGAAAGCCTGGTGGCCTGGCTGCCGGACCCGGACGGCGCCAAGTCCTACCCGATCACGTCCTACACCTGGATGATCTTCCGCAAGGACAACGGCAACCCGGCCAAGGCCAAGGCCATGCGTGAAATGGTCGAGTACAGCCTGACCGAAGGGCAGAAAATCGCCGATTCGATGGGCTATATCCCGCTGCCGAAGTCGGTGGTCGATCAGGTTCGTAAAGCGTCCGCCAACATCCAGTAACGCTTGTGAGGCCTCTCTCGGCGGGCGCTGTCAGCCCGGCCGGGAGGGTTACCCCCCTGTTCCGGAATCAGCCAATGAACACACCGTTTGTCGTACCGGGTAACCCGGATTCTGCCTGCCAGCCACCTTCTGCGAAGGATTTCCTGGTTGACCGCACCTTCCGTGCGCTTGCACGAATAGGCGTGGTTCTGGTGCTGGCGTTGGTGTTTGCCCTGGTGTTCGAAGTCGGGCGCAAGGCCCTTCCAGGCATGGAAAAGCACGGCTTTGACGTGCTGCTGGGCAGCGTCTGGGATGTCAACCAAGGCAAGTACGGCATTCTGCCGGCCATCTGGGGCACGCTCTACAGTGCCTTTATCGCGTTGCTGATCGCAGGTGTTTTCGGCGTCAGCATGGCGATTTTCCTCACCCAGGATTTTTTGCCGGCGAAGCTGGCGGCGGTGTTTCGTACCATCGTCGAACTGCTCGCGGCCATCCCCAGCGTCGTTTACGGCCTGTGGGGCATTTACGTGGTCATCCCGGCAATTCGGCCGTTGACCGCATGGTTGAACACTGAACTTGGCTGGATCCCCTTTTTCGGCACGTCCCTGAGCGGCCCTGGGTTGCTCCCGGCGGCGCTGGTACTGGCCATCATGATTCTGCCGACCATCGCCGCCGTGTCGCAGGATGCGCTCACCGCCGTGCCGATGAAAACCAAGCAAGCCGCCTACGGCATGGGGACCACCCACTGGGAAGCGATTCTCAAGGTGATGGTGCCGTCCGCCGCCACCGGCATCTTCGGTTCCCTGGTGCTGGGCCTGGGCCGCGCACTCGGTGAAACCATGGCCCTGGCCATGCTGGTGGGCAACGCCAACAACATCTCGCTGTCGTTGTTCGCCCCGGCCAACACCCTGGCGGCCTTGCTGGCGCTGAACTTCCCCGAAGCCGGGCCGAACGAGATCGAAGTATTGATGTACGCCGCACTGGTGCTGATGTTGATCACGCTGATCGTCAACATCTTCGGCTCCATGATCATGATGTACGCCCAACGGGGTAATAAGTGATGACTGACCTCACTGCTGCAACTGACCTGACGTCCCCCGCAGGCGCAATGCCCAGCCTCCAGCGCCGGTTCGAAGGCCGTGCCCTGCGCAGCCTGGTGTTGACCACCCTGGTCTGGGCGGGCGCGCTGCTGGCCAGCGTACCGCTGATTTCCGTGCTCTACATGCTCATCACCCGCGGCGGTGCGCGCCTGAGCCTTGAAGTGTTCACCGAGCTGCCGCCCACCGGTTTCGAGACCGGCGGCGGTTTCGGCAACGCGATGGCCGGTACCTTCGTGATGGTCGGCATTGCCGCTGCCATCGCCGTGCCGGTCGGCATCATGGCGGCAATCTTCCTCGCCGAACTGGGCCCGGACAGCAAGCTGGCGAACGCCGCGCGTTTTGCCGCGAAGATGCTCACCGGCCTGCCTTCCATCCTGGCCGGTGTATTCGCCTACGCCCTGGTGGTGATGACCACCGGCACCTACTCGGCCCCGGCCGGTGGCGTGGCACTGGCGGTGCTGATGCTGCCGATCGTGGTGCTGACGGCTGAAGAGTCGATGCGCATGGTGCCCAAGATCATGAAGGACGCCGCCTACGGCATGGGTTGCACCCGCTCCCAGGTGATCTGGAAAATCGTCCTGCCCACCGGCCTGCCGGCAATCCTCACCGGCGTGATGCTCGCCGTGGCCCGCGCCGCCGGCGAAACCGCGCCGCTGTTGTTTACCGCGCTGTTCAGCAACTACTGGATCTACCACGACGGCAGCCTGGCGGTGATGAACCCGACGGCCTCCCTGGCCGTGCTGATCTACAACTTCTCCGGCATGCCCTTCGACAACCAGCTTGAACTCGCATGGGCGGCGTCGCTGGTACTGGTAATGATCGTGCTGGTCGTGAATATCGTGAGCCGTATCTTCGGCAAGCCAAAGTATTGAAAACGGGAGCATCTGAATCTTGAACGTATCAACTGCGCAAATAGCCGCTCCGTTTGTCACCCAGGCGCCTGTGGTCATGGACTGCAAGCTGGACAAGATCTTCTACGGCAACTTCATGGCCGTGCGTGACAGCCATGTGCCGATCGAAAAGAACAAGATCACCGGCTTCATCGGCCCTTCCGGCTGCGGTAAAAGTACCGTGCTGCGTAGCCTCAACCGCATGAACGACCTGGTCAAGGGCTTCCGTTTCGAGGGCCATGTGCACTTCCTCGGCCAGGACGTCTACGGCAAGGGCGTGGACCCGGTGGTCGTGCGCCGCTACATCGGCATGGTATTCCAGCAGCCGAACCCGTTCTCGATGAGCATCTTCGACAACGTCGCCTTCGGCCTGCGCCTGAACCGCTACAAAGGCGACCTGGGCGACCGCGTCAAGCACGCCCTGCAAGGCGCCGCGCTGTGGGATGAGGTCAAGGACAAGCTCAAGGTCAGCGGCCTGTCGCTGTCCGGTGGCCAGCAGCAACGCCTGTGCATCGCCCGTGCCATCGCCACCGAACCGGAAGTGCTGTTGCTCGATGAGCCGTGCTCGGCGCTTGACCCGATCGCCACCCGCCGGGTCGAGGAGCTGATGGTCGAGCTGAAGAAGGACTACACCATCGCCCTGGTGACCCACAACATGCAGCAGGCCATCCGCGTGGCCGACACCACGGCGTTTTTCTCGGTGGATATTTCCCAGGGCACGCGCACCGGCTACCTGGTGGAGATGGGCCCGACGGCGCAGATCTTCGAGAACCCGCGTGAACAAATGACCGGGGACTACATCAGCGGCAAGTTCAGCTGATGCCCCTGCGGGAGCTGGGATGCTCCCGTATTTTCAACTGCTTATGGGAATGCCGATGCCTGCAACACGACGCCTTGATTTGCCCGCGATTGAACGCGCACTGCGTGAGGTGCAACAGCGCTTTGCCGAGCTCAGCCGGGACTTTACCGAGCCGCGCGACCCGTTGACCGACGAAGTGCTGCACAACGTGCTTGAAGGCTACGCGCTGATTGACGACTATGTCGCGCGGGGCGTCGACCTGTTCGACCTGCAGCAGCTGGACCTGATGCTGGAGATCAACGCCACCGTGCTCTGTGGCAGCGACCCGGCACGGCGCCTGGAATACGCCCACCACCTGGCGGCGACCGAAGAACACTTCTTCAACAATGTCGAAGGTGGCATCAAGGACTTGTACAACTGGTACTGCGCGTATCGCAGTGAATCAGTCTGGAAGCGCGCCGCCGGGGTGTATGTACGCATCCTCAGCAAGCCGCAGCTGTTCATTGAAGGCAACAACCGCAGCGGTTCGCTGATCGTCAGCTATTTGCTGATGCGTGCAGGCCTGCCGCCGTTCGTGCTGACGCTGGAGAACGCCGAGGGCTACTTCAACCCTTCGTCGGTGATCCGCAACTCAGCCAAACATGGAGTCAAGGCGTTGTACGAATTGCCCAAGATCAAGAAAAAATACGCCGCCTTCCTGGAAGAACAGGCGCCGGATCCGCACAAGTTTTTTCTCAAGGACCCGCGCCCGCCCGTTTTTCAAGGAGGCCATTGATGAGTGGTTCTCCCCTATTCGCCAGGGCAGGGCGGGTCCTCCAGCGCATCCTGCCGATGCAGCAGCGCCCGCGTATCCGTATTTCCTTCGATATCGACGACACCCTGGCCTGCCAGCTGCACCACTGCGACGTCGAGCCGAGCCGGCTGCCGGCCTGCGTGCACCGTTGGCTGGGTGAGCCCTTGCGGATCGGCACGCGTTCCCTGACCCGTGAGCTACGTCGCCAGGGCTGCAGCATCTGGGTCTACACCTCGTCCGGTCGCACGCCGTCGTATATCCGCCGCTGGCTGATGCTCTACGGCATCCGCGTCGACGGCGTGGTCAACAGCGTGCTGCACAACCATGCCCTGACGGCACGCGGGCTGTCGAACGCACCCTCGAAATTCCCCCCGGCCTTCGACATCGACCTGCATGTGGATGACTCCGAAGGCGTGCGCAGTGAAGGCCATGACCACGGTTTTCGCGTGGTAGTGGTGGACCCTCAGGACGAAAACTGGGCGCAGCGGGTGTTGGAGGCCGTAGCGCAGGTCCAGGCTCAGTTGGCCTGGCAGCAGCCGCTCCGGTACAAAAAGACAACACGGCAGCGCGCGGAGGTTTTTTCTTCCTGAGGCGCTGTGAAAACCCAGAAAAGCCACTCGGACGAGTGGTTTTTTTGTCTTGCCGCAGCGCCCCGAGCGGCCTCAGTCGGAGCGCGCAGACTCCATGCCGCGCCGAATCCGCATCAGGTCCTGATACGCCTCGGTGCGCTTGGCATCCGCCACCTGTTTCGCCTCGGTAAAGCGCAGCCAGTCACCGGCATCGGCCAGGCTGCTGCCTATGATGGCGTAGGCCTGTGTTTCCAGGCGGTCGGCCTCGTAGAACAGTTCGGTGTTTGTGGCCAGCTCTGCTTCCCAGCCGGTTTGTTTCGACGCTTCACGCCTATTCGCTGCCATGGCCTTCACCCCAAGGTCGTCATGTGCGAGCGAAGAGTGCAGGGGCCTGGTCGAGGCCGCCGGGTTCGTAGCTCGCGTAGGAGCGACACAAGCCGTTCTCGTGTCTGATAGGTCCTTCAATGTTGATGGATAAACGTGGGGGTTCGTTCAAATTAGTTCGGGGGCGGGCCGCACGCTCGGCTCGATCTATGTGATACCGGCAGCAGGTCTGGTGCTGGTACTGGGCGTCTACCGGTTTAGCTCCGAAGGCGGTGCACTGATCAATGTGATCGGCAACGGCGTGGCCACCCTGTTCATTGCCCGCTGGGATGGGGCGCTGGACCGTTAGCCACTCAAGCGGGAGTTGGGGTAGGTCGCAGAAAGCCTTGGTCAATCGGCCGGTTTGGCTGTGCCCAGCACGCGATTCAACTCGCCAGCGACAGCGATGAGTTGTTGTTCCAGTGCTTCAACTTCAGAGAGGCTAATGCCATTGTTGATAACTTGCAGGGTTTTAGCCCGCTTCTTTGGGGCGGGCGCCAGATTGTGTGCTTGTTGCGAAATCAACGCCTGACGCAACAGATTGTTGATCACGGTTTGATAGCCCGTACCGGCGCTTTCTGCGCGTTCACGGGCGGCATCGATAACCGCATCGTCAAGCATGATGGTGATGCGGGTCTTGCCCTTGTTGCTGGCGACAGCACCGCGTTTGCTGTGGGTGAAATCGTATTCGTCTTTCATTGTTCAAGCCTCCAGATAACGGCGCCGTTCATTTTTTGATGCGAGCCTGGCGCTGATAACGCGTACGAAATTCGGATCGCGGTAAGTGTATGTCACTACCAAAATTCGTCCCCTCGCGTCAGTGCCCATGGTCACCCAGCGCTCTTCATCGTGATCGTGGTCTTGTATCGTCAGGGCGATCTCATCGTTGAACACCGGCTCTGCCTCCGCCAGGCTTATGCCCTTGTGCTTCTGCTGATTGGCGATGTTTTTTGCCTCATCGTATTGAATCCTGAACGTCTTCATTATGCATACTTTATATGTATGAAAAAGCGGTTGAAGGAACCGTCAGTCAGGAAGATGGCCCGCCATAAATAGCGGTAGTGTGAATTTGCCATGTTCCGCTCGGTCAGTTGGGTCTCGATCTTGCTGAGGTTGCCAACATATTTCCGTGCGTAATGGTTAATCCGTTACGTAGAAGGATTCTGTTTTGATTGTCGGAAGAGGCGAGCTTGAACAGGTGAGTAATCGGACAGATCAACGTTCGCGGGGCCGGATCAATACTAAGTTTGTTCACATCAACCCTTATTCCCCGGCATGCTCATTTCACTGACCACGCCGGGGAAAAGATCAGGACAGCGACTTTTAACGCATATGCAAAATAATCGGACTGCTGCTGGCCGGGTCGGTATGCCCGCGCAGCTTGGCGACTGCCTTGGCGTCGATCGCCTCCCCGTGGTTGCCCCAGGTGCTGCGCACGTAGGTCAGTACCTGGGCGATTTCCGCATCGGACAGTTGCTCACGAAACGCCGGCATGCGGTAGGCGTCCGGTACGCCGGCGGCGACTACCCGCTGTGAGCCGTTGAGGGTGATGTTGATCGCCGAGGCGCTTTCCCTGGCCAATGCCGAGGTGGCGCCGGCCAGGGGGGGCATCCATTCGGGCTGGCCCTTGCCGTCAAGGCCATGGCAGGAGGCGCAGCGGGTCGCGTAGGTGTGGGCACCGGGGACGTCCTGGCGTGTATCGGCGGCTACGTACTGCCAGGGCGTGCCGTCACGCTGTGGGTCGCCGGGCAGTGACTTGAGGTAACGGGCGATGGCGGCCAGGTCGGCGTCTTCCATGAACTGCGTGGAGTTGTTGAAGGCTTCGGTCATCGAGCCGTAGACCACCGCATGGGCGTTGCGCCCGGTCTTGAGGAATTGCACGATCTGCGCCTCGCTCCAGCGCCCCAGGCCGGTGTTGGGGTCCTGGCGCAGGCTCGGTGCGTACCAGCCGTCGAGCAGGGCGCCGGCGAGGAACGGCTTGCCGGACTCGTCCAGGGCTTTTTCGTTGAAGGCCAGGCCGCGCGGCGTGTGGCAGCTGCCGCAGTGGCCAGGGCCCTGGACGATGTAGGCGCCACGGTTCCATCGCGCGTCCTGGTTGGGTTTGGCCGCGTAAGTGGCGGTCGGCGCGAAGAGGCCGTTCCACAGGGCAATGGGCCAGCGCAGATTGAGCGGCCAGGGAATATCGCTGGGGATGTTGGGCTCGCTGGCCGGCTGTACGCCTTGCATGAAGAACGCATACATCGCGCGGATATCGTCGTCGCTGAGCTTGGCGTAAGACGGGTAGGGCATCGCCGGGTAGAGCCGCCGCCCGCCCGGTGCTACGCCGTGGCGCACTGCACGGTCGAAGTCGGCGAGGCTGTAGGTGCCGATGCCGTGGGTGCGGTCCGGGGTGATGTTGGTGGCGTGAATGGCGCCCAGCGGCGTGGCCATTTCCAGGCCCCCGGCGAAGGGCGCCTTGCCCGGCAGGCTGTGGCAGGCGACGCAGTCACTGAGGCGGGCGACATATTCGCCGCGACTGACCTGTGCGGGGTCGACGCTGGCGGCCTGTTCCTGCGCGAACGGGGTGGCGGGCTGGCGGGTGACATACCAGGCCAGCAGGCCGGCGGCGACCAGGCAGGGCAGCACCAGCCAGCCTGCGGTTCTTGCGAATCGACGGTTGTTCATGGGCGGTCTCGCTCGGTTAGCTGAAGGTGTGTCGGCTTAATGGCAGGCTGCGAACACGCTGGCCGGTCAACTGCGCTACCGCATTGACCACGGCTGGCGCCACAGCGGGGAGCGGAGGCTCACCGATGCCACCCATCTTCTCGCCACTCTCGACAATCTTCACGTGTACCTGCGCCATCCGTGAGGGCGGCAGGATCGGGTAAAGGTCGTAATTGCGTGCCCGTGGCTTACCGTCCACGTACACCGCTTCCTCCAGCAATGTCTGCGATAAGCCCAAGGCCACCGCGCCATTGACCTGGGCTTGCACAATCGCCGGGTTGACGATGCTGCCGGGGTCGATGGCTTCCCAGATGTGGTGCACCTTGACCTGGCCGTTTTCAAGCGACACTTCGGCGATCACCGCCGCGTGGGAGCCGAACGGCGAGGCCATGGCCACGCCGCGTGCGCGCCGGGTGCCGTCTTCGGCGGTGTAGGGGCCACGCTTCCAGCCACCGGACAACTCGCCCACGGCCTTGAGCAGGGTGGTCAGCCGTGGGTTGTCGCGCAGCAGGTGCAGGCGCAGCTCATAGGGATCGCGGCCGCCTTTGTCCGCCAGCTCATCAAGGAACGCTTCGTAGAAGAAGTCATTCAGCGAATTGCCCACCGAACGCCAGTAGCCGAGCATGGCCGGGCCCTTGACGTAGATCTGCGCGATGCGTTTGTTGGGGATGGCGTAGCTCTTGCCCGACAACCCTTCAAGGGCGGTGGGGTCGAGTTTTTCGCCCTGCTTGCCGGCGATGGCCTCGGTAGGGCCTTCGGTGGCGCTCACCGCTTCGATCGCCACCGGCAGGCCGTCGGCGTCCAGCGCGGCGCGGAACTTGACCACCGCCACCGGGCGCAACACGTCGCGCAGGAACTCTTCCTCACGGCTCCAGATCAGCTTGACCGGACGACCCACCGCCTTGGCCAATGCAATCGCCTGGGGGTAGGGGCTGGCCGAGTCATACAGGAAGTGCCGGCCGAAAAAACCGCCCAGCAGCGGCGAGTGCAGGGTCACCTGCGCGGGGTCGAGCCCGGCGCGCTTGGCGATGTCGGCGCGGAAAAGATCGGGTGCCTGGTTGGGCAGCCAGATCTCCAACGAACCGTCGGGGTTGAAGCGCGCCAGGGCTGACGGTGGCTCCAGTTGCCCATGGTTGAGGTATTGGTTGTGGTAGGTGGCCTCGACCTGGGTCTTGGCGTTTTTCAACGCGCCGGCCACATCGCCTTCGTTCTCGTCGTCACGGGCCGGGCCTTGCTGGGCCGCGAGGAAATCGCGAAAGCCGTCGCTGGAAAAATCAGCGGGCATGCCGCGCACTTTTGAGTCGGCCGTCGGTTCCTGCCAGTCGACCTGGATCGCCTCCACCGCACGCTTGGCGTGCCACCAGCGTTCGGCCACCACGGCCACCGCGCCGGGCAGCACGTGCACGGAGTGCACGCCTTTCATGGCTTCGACCTGGGATTGATTGCGCAGGCTGCCCACGGTCATGCCCAGGCGCGGCGCGTGCTGCACGGCGGCGTGGAGCATGCCGTCGACCTTGATGTCGATGCTGTACTGCGCCTTGCCGGTGGATTTGTCATAGGCATCCAGGCGCTTGACCGGTTTGCCGATCCAGCGGAACTGGCTCGGGTCGCGCAGGGTGATGCCGGCCGGGTCGGGCACCGGCATGTCCAGGGCGCGGCCGGCCAACTCGCCGTACCCCAGGGAACGGCCGGAGGCGGCGTGCACCACGCGGCCGGGTTGGGTGGTCAGTTGGGCCACCGGCACACCAAGCTGCTCGGCGCCGGCCTGCAACAGCATGGCGCGGGCGAGGGCGCCCAGGCGGCGCATGACCGGGTAGCTCATGCGCACCGACATGCTGCCGCCGGTGATGCGCATGCCGTTCTCCATCACCACATAGGCCTCACCGGGTGGCGCGGCTTCGACGATAAAGGTGGCGGGGTCGGCATCCAGCTCTTCGCCGACGATCTGCGCCATGGCGGTGTGGGTACCTTGGCCGCCTTCCATAAAGGGGCTGAGCAGGCGCACCGTACCGTCCGGGCGAATCTCCAGGAACGCCGGTACCTGGGTGCCGCGTTCTGCGGCGGCAGCGGCCTGCACCCGGGCCGAACCCAGTGGCAGGCCAAAACCGATGACCAGTGCACCCACCGCCGTGCTGGCGAGGAAGCGTCGACGCGACAGGTTGATCGGCTCGCCCAGGGTGAGGCCGGGGATGACGGATGGCGTGTTCATCAGGCGCTCTCCTTCCCGGCGGCCAGGTCATGCATGGCGGCATGGATGGCGTTGTAGGTGCCGCAGCGGCACAGGTTGACCATGGCCGCGTCGATTTGCGCAGTGGTCGGCGCGGGGCTGTGCTTGAGCAGCGCGGTGGCTGCCACCACCTGCCCGGACTGGCAGTAACCGCATTGCGCCACCTGATGCTCGACCCAGGCACTGACCACCCGCTTGCCCACTTCATCAGCTTCGATGGCCTCGATGGTGGTGATCTCACGCCCGACCACCCCGGCCACCGGCGTGACGCACGAACGCACGACATTGCCGTCCACCAGCACCGAGCAGGCGCCGCATTGGGCCAGGCCACAGCCGTACTTGGTGCCGGTCAGCCCGAGGTCATCGCGGATCACCCACAGCAGCGGCGTGTCGGCGTCGGCGTCGACCTGATAGGTCTTTTGATTGATGCGTAATTCCATGGCTGGCTCACCTGCTGATCATCGGTCGGGATAGCGTGTTTCTTATAAGAAAGGCGATGGGCGCCCATTGTCGAACTCTAGATCAGGGCACAAGGGCCATCTATGAAAAAACCGAACATTCGGAGGATCAGGCAAGTATTCGAGAGGATTGAGTCAGTCAGGCAGGTGCTCGATCAACACAGGGGCCGGCAGCCGATTGGTTTGTGAGGGTTTATTGATCTGGGTCAGTACAACCCCCTATTGGCTCCAGATGACCGTCCGAGAGCGGTAGCGCCGTTTTCATGGGTGATATTATGGCGCCACTATCTTGGCGTGACAGGCGCCAGTCTGATCCATGGACATGAGGCTTTAGGGAAATGCTTAAGAACGCTCCGCTGCGTCTGAAACTGTTGTTGATTCTGCTGCTGCCCATGCTCGGGTTCCTGACCCTGGCCGGCGTGTTTGTGGTGGACAATTACAAAACGCTGCGCGACATGAACACCACGGTGATGGCCAGCGCCACCGCCCAGAAGTTGAGCCAGTTGATTACCACCTTGCAGCGTGAGCGTGGTGCCAGTGGCGTGTTCCTCGGCAGTGGCGGCAAGTCCATGGGCGAGCGGATGGTGCAGATGCGCAGGGATTCCAGCGCGGCCGTCGAGGTGGTGCGCGGTTTGTCCACCTCCGGCGGTGCGAACCTGGACAACGTCCTGCGGGCCCTGGACCAGTTGCCGGCGATGCGTGGGCAGGTCGACAAGCTGAGTATCAACAGCACCGAATCCGGCGCGCGGTATACCGAGATCATTCAAGTGCTGACCGGTTACACCCATTCCCTGGAAGCGAGCGTCAACAACGCGACCATCGTCTACGCCCTGGGGGCCCTGAATCAATTTATCGAAATGAAAGAGCGGGCCGGGCGCGAGCGCGTGGTGCTGGGCCTGGTCTTCAGCCAGGGGCATTTCGATGAGGCGCTGTTGTCGCGCTTCAGCCGCAACCTGGGCGAGTTCGGCGCCTATTACGATGCGTTCCGGCGCAAGGCGCCCGCGGCCTCGCTGGCGCAGTTCGATACGCAAATGCAACAACCTGCCGCCGTCGAAGTCGGCAAGTTGCAGCGCCTGGCGTTTGAGGTGCCGATGGGGCAGGCGCTGGGGATCAAACCCGAAGCCTGGTTTGAAACCTCTACCCAACGCATTGACCTGATGAGCCAAGTGGAGGAAGCCCTGGGCCAAAGTGTCAGCAGCCTGGCGATGCACGAGCGGGATGACGCCCGCCGCGCCCTGTGGCTGACCGTTGGCGCGGTGATCGTGTCCCTGCTGGCGGTGGCGGTGTTGTCCTGGCTGATCATCCGCATGATCGATTCGGCGGTGCGCGACCTCAACCGCGTGCTCAATGACCTGGCAGAGCGCGATCTCAGCGCGCGGGCGACTTATGAAAGCAAGGATGAATTCGGTCAGATCTCGCGCAACCTCAACCGCATGGCGCAAGAGATCAGTGGCGTGGTGCAGGAAATCGGCAACGCCACCGCGCAGGTTGCAACGGCGGCGGAGGAGTCTTCCACGGTGACGATGCAGACCAGCCAGAGCGTCGAGCAACAGCGTCAAAGCACCGAACTGGTGGCCACGGCGATCAACCAGATGAGCGCCACCGTGCGCGAGGTGGCGCACAGCACCAACGATGCGGCGCAGCTGTCGCAGCGGGTCAATACCAGCACCACCCAAGGACGCACCGAGATCGAAGGCACCATCACCCTGATCCGCCAGCTCTCGGGGCAGGCCGAGGACACCGCGCTGATCATTGGCGAACTCAAGCAGGAAAGCGATGGGATTTCCTCCGTGCTCGACGTCATTCGCGGCATTGCCGAGCAAACCAACCTGCTGGCCTTGAACGCGGCCATCGAAGCGGCGCGGGCGGGGGATCATGGGCGCGGATTTGCCGTGGTGGCGTCCGAGGTGCGGGTACTTGCGCAGAAGACCCAGGAGTCCACCGGGAACATTCAGCAGATGATCAGCAACCTGCAAAGTGGTTCGGATCGGGCGAGCTCGTCCATGCAGGAGACGTTGGGCAAGGCCCAGGACGGCGCGCGCAAGGTCGAACGTGCAGGTGAATTGTTGTTGGAGATCGCCGAAGGCGTGGCCAGTATCAGTGATCGCAACCTGCAGATTGCTTCGGCGGCCGAAGAGCAGAGTGCGGTTTCAGAAGACATCAACCGTAACGTCAACGAGATCAACGACCTGGTCATCCAGGTCAGTGCCGGCGCCGAGCAAACCGCAATCACCAGCCAGGAACTGGCGCGTTTGGCCGAGCACCAGCAGCGGCTGGTCAATCGGTTCAAGGTGGCGTGAGGCGAGGGCGGCCTGCTCCGATGGCGGAGGGTCAGTCGACCTCTACAGTGACTGACACTCCGCTATCGGGAGCAAGCCCCCTGCCACAGTTGTTTGGTGGCGATGGGTGGATGGCAGCAAGGCCTTGATGTCGTCCAAGCCTGCTCCTGCAGTCAGTCCGCCCAGCCGTCACGCACCGCACTGCGAATCCCCTCCAGCAACATCGCGAACGCCGGGTTGTCATTGTTCTCGCGCCAGATCAGGTGCAGTTCACTTTGCGCGCCTTCGCCCAGGTCGATATCGCGAAACACCACGTTCTTGAACACCACGCTGCTGGCGCAACGCGGTACCAGCGCCAAGCCCATGCCGGCGTTGACCAGGGCCAGGATGGTCAGGGACGAGCCCAGCCACTGCACATATTCGGGGGCGACCCGGGCCGAGCGCAGCAGGCCGGTGAGCAGTTCGTTGAACGGCGGGTAGGCCGCATGGGCATACATCAGGAACGGCTGGGCGTCGAGGTCGTGGACGCTGACGCTGTCGGCACTGGCCAGTCGATGGCTGCTCGGCACCGCCAGCACGAAGGGCTCGCGCACCAGGCATTCGGTGGCATAACCGGGTTCCAGCAGGGGCGCGCGGACGATGCCCAGGTCGATGCGCCGCGCACGCAGGGCTTCGTATTGCTGGTAGGTGTTCATCTCCGAGAGGTCGATCCTGACCTGGGGCTGCTTGAGCCGTGCCTCGGCAATGACCCTGGGCAAAAACTCATACACCGCGCTGCCGACGAAGCTGATATTCACCGTGCCGATATCGCCCTCGGCAAACCGCCGGGCGGTCACGGCTGCCTGCTGGGCGCGCTCCAGCAGGTTCTGGGCCTCGATGAAAAATGCGCGCCCGGCGGCGGTGAGGGCGACGCTGCGGGTGGTGCGGGTAAACAGCTCTACGCCCAGATGATGTTCGAGCAATTGGATCTGCCGGCTGAGGGGCGGCTGGGTCATGTTCAGGCGTTCGGCGGCGCGGCGAAAATTCAGCTCGGTGGCCACGGTGGTGAAGCAGCGCAGTTGTGTCAGTTCGAACATTGATCTAATCCAGGTATCAATCGAATGCCAAGTTAGATTAGACGGGAACAATCTCCGGCGTCCATCATCGGTGCGTCCCTAAAAAAACAATGAGTGGGAGTTGCCCTTGGATACCGTCCAGAATCCGCCCGACCCGAGCGTGCTCGCCCGCGCAGCCGCCAAGGTCAAGCGCCATGTGCTGCCGTTGTTCGTGGTGATGTTCATCGTCAATTACATCGACCGGGTCAATATCGGCTTTGTGCGCAGCCATATGGAGACCGACCTGGGCATTGGCGCCGCCGCCTATGGCCTGGGTGCCGGGTTGTTTTTCATCGGTTACGCGATCTTCGAAGTGCCGTCCAACCTGCTGCTGCAGCGCTACGGCGCACGGGCCTGGTTGACGCGCATCATGTTCACCTGGGGCGCGGCCGCGATGGCCATGGCCTTTGTCAAAGGCGAAACCAGTTTCTATATCCTGCGCTTCGTGCTCGGCGCGGCCGAAGCCGGTTTTTTCCCCGGCATCATCTACTACTTCACCCAATGGCTGCCGGCCGCCGAGCGCGGCAAGGCGATGGCGATTTTCCTCAGCGGTTCGGCCATCGCCTCGGTGATTTCCGGGCCGGTGTCGGGGGCGTTGCTCAACGTCAGCGGCTTGAGCCTGCATGGCTGGCAGTGGATGTTCCTGATCGAGGGCTTTGCCTCCATCCTGTTGTGCGGGTTTGTGTGGTTCTGGTTGCAGTCTCATCCCCATCAGGCCAAGTGGCTCAGCGCCGAAGAAAAGCAAGCACTGGTGACGGCCATCGCGCTTGAGCAAACGGCCCGCGAAGCCAACCGGAGCGTGCGGCCGTCGATGTTCAAGCTGCTGGCCGACAAACAGATCGCGCTGTTCTGCTTTATCTACTTTTCCATCGCCCTGACCATCTACGGCGCCACGTTCTGGCTGCCGAGCATGATCAAGAAAATGGGCAACCTGGGCGACTTCCAGGTGGGGTTGTTCAACTCGATCCCGTGGTTGATTTCCATCGTCGCCATGTATGGGTTCGCCGCCCTGGCGAGCAAGTGGAAACACCAGCAGGCGTGGGTGGCGCTGATGCTGGTGATCGCCGCCGTCGGCATGCTCATGTCCACCACCGGCGGGCCGGTGTTTGCGTTTGTCGCCATCTGTTTTGCCGCGATTGGCTTCAAGGCCGCCTCGGCGCTGTTCTGGCCGATCCCCCAGGGTTACCTGGATGCGCGCATCGCCGCGGCGGTGATCGCCTTGATCAATTCGGTCGGCAACCTCGGCGGTTTTGTTGCACCCACCACCTTCGGCCTGCTGGAGCAGACCACCGGTTCGATTGAAGGCGGACTGTATGGCCTGGCCGCGACCTCGCTGGTGGCCGCGGTGGTGGTGTTCTTTGCGCGCACCGCACCACGGCCCGGTGTGCCGCCCACCCCCAAACCGACTACTCATCATCACGCCTTGCGTCCAGGCCCACAGGGAGCCGCCTCTTGAAAATCGTCCGCGTCACCGTCACCCCCATCGCGTTTCGCGACCCGCCGCTGCTCAACGCCAGCGGTATTCACGAAGCCTTCGCGCTGCGCTCGATCATCGAAATCGAGAGCGACACCGGCTACATCGGCCTTGGCGAGAGCTACGGCGATGCCCCGGCGCTGGCGATCCAGCAACAGGTCAAGGACCAACTGATCGGCCTCGATCCGTTCAACCTCAACCAACTGCGCGTCATCGTGCAGGCCACCGTGGCGGCGCACAAACCCGCGAGCATTGCCGGCGCCGAACTGGCCCCCGGTTCCCATGCGAGCAAGGCAGTGAGCAATGCCTATTCGGCGTTTGAGGTGGCGTTTCTCGACCTGCAGGCGCACTCATTGAATGTGCCGCTGGTGGACCTGCTGGGCGGCGCGATCCGCGACCGGATCCCGTTCAGCGCCTACCTGTTCTTCAAGTATGCCGAGCACATCGACTCGCCCTATAAACCCGACAGTTGGGGCGAAGCCCTCAACGAAGTACAGATCGTCGCCCAGGCGCGGCGGATGATCGACACCTATGGCTTCAAAAGCATCAAGCTCAAGGCCGGTGCGCTGGACCCTGAGCATGAAGTGGCGTGCATCAAGGCCTTGAAAAAGGCCTTCCCCGGTGTGCCGCTGCGCATCGATCCGAATGGCAATTGGTCCCTGGAAACCTCGATCCGCATGGCCGAACTGCTCGGCGATGACCTGCAGTATTACGAAGACCCGACCCCCGGCCTGGAAGGCATGGCCGAGCTGCACACACGCACCGGCTTGCCCCTGGCGACCAACATGGTGGTCACCGATTTTGACGAGTTCCGCCGCAGCGTGGCCCTGGACAGCGTGCAGATCGTGCTCGCCGACCATCATTACTGGGGCGGCCTGCGCGACACCCAGGTATTGGCGAAGATGTGCCAGACCTTTGGCCTGGGCGTGTCGATGCACTCCAACTCACACCTGGGCATCAGCCTGATGGCCATGGCCCACGTGGCCGCGTCGGTGCCCAACCTCGACTACGCCTGTGACACCCACTACCCCTGGCAAGAACCGGACGAAGAAGTGATCAAGGGCGGCAAACTGCCGATTGTCGACGGCTGCGTGAAGATCACCCGCGCACCGGGGCTGGGCCTGGAACTGGACCCTGACCAACTGGGCAAGCTGCATGACCAATACCTCAGCTGCGGCATTCGCCAGCGCGACGACGTGAAGCAGATGCAGCGCTATCAACCGGATTGGAAGACCGTCAAACCGCGTTTCTGAAGCTGGTCGCTTCGTTTTGCCCGGTGGAGCCTTTAGCGGCCGCCGGGCTTTTTTTCAGCTGAAATCTTCCTCGAAGTGTTCCTGTTCACCCCGTGTATCACTCTGGCGTCGCACCACCTCCATCTGTCGCAACTCCACCCGGCGGATTTTGCCGGAAATGGTCTTGGGCAATTCGCTGACAAACTCGATCCGCCGCACCCGCTTGTAGGGCGCCAGATGCTCGCGGGCGAACTCAAGGATGTGGCGTGCCAGCTCGGCACTGCCCGGGGCGTCATGGGCCAGGATCAGGAACGCCTTGGGCACCGCCAGGCGCAACGGATCGGGGCTGGGCACCACGGCCACTTCCATCACCGCCGGGTGTTCGATCAGCGCGCTTTCCAGCTCGAAGGGGCTGATGCGGTAGTCGGAGGCCTTGAACACGTCGTCGGCGCGCCCCACGAAGGTGATGTAGCCGTCGGCGTCGATCTGCGCGGTGTCGCCGGTGCGGTAGTAACCGTCGCGCATCACCTCGGCGGTTTTCTCCGGGCTGTCTTCGTAGCCGAGCATCAGGCCCAGTGGGCGTATATCCAGGGGCAGGGCGACTTCACCCTCGGTGCCCGGCACGCCGTCGGCGTCCAGCAGGGCCACCTGGTAGCCCGGCAACGGGCGGCCCATGGAGCCTGGCTTGAGCAACTGGCCCGGGGTGTTGCCGACCAGGGCGGTGGTTTCCGATTGGCCGAAGCCGTCGCGCAGCGGCAGGCCCCAGGCCTGTTGGATCTGCTCGATGATCTCCGGGTTCAGCGGTTCACCGGCGCCCACCAGTTCGCGCAGGTTCAGGCGCGATTTGTAGCTGGCCAGGTCTTCCTGGATCAGCATGCGCCACACCGTGGGCGGGGCGCACAGGCTGGTCACCCTGTACTTTTCCAGCGCGCCGAGCAATGCCTGGGCACTGAACCGCGCGACGTTATGGATAAAGATGCAGGCGCCGGCATTCCACGGTGCGAACAGGCAGCTCCAGGCATGCTTGGCCCAGCCCGGCGAGGAGATGTTCAGGTGCAGGTCGCCGGGTTGCAGGCCGATCCAGTACATGGTCGACAGATGGCCGACCGGATAGCTCTGGTGGCTGTGCAGCACCATCTTCGGTTTTGAGGTGGTGCCGGAGGTGAAATACAGCAGCATCGGGTCCGTGGCCAAGGTACGGCCCTCGACCTCGAACCGCTCGGGGTATTCGAAGGCGGCGCTGTGCGCGACCCAGCCAGTCGGCGCCGCTCCCACGCAGACGCGGCTGCAACCTTCGCCCAGGCCCTCGAACTTGCCGACATGCGCCGCACCGACCACCAGGTGGCGGACCTGGCCCCGCTCGATGCGGTCGTGCAGGTCGACGGGGTTGAGCAGGGCGGTGGCGGGGATCACCACGGCGCCGAGCTTGAAGGCCGCCAGCATGGTTTCCCACAGCGCCACATCGTTGCCGAGCATCAGCAGCACGCGCTCGCCACGCTTCACGCCGAGGGCGCGCAGGTGGTTGGCCACCTGGTTGGAACGCGCGGCCAGTTGCTGGAAGCTGTAGCGCTGCTCGCTGCCGTCCTCTTCGACGATCCACAGCGCGTCGGCGGCATTGCCCTCGGCGATGGCATCGAAGTAGTCCAGGGCCCAATTGAATTCGCTCAGCTGTGGCCAACGAAAATCCCGGGCGGCGGTGGCGTAGTCGGTGCGGTGCGCGAGCAGGAAATCCCGGGCAGCCAGGAAGGACTGGGTCATGGTCGGTGTCCTTAATTATTGTTGTGGGGACTGGCCCTTCGGGTGCACCGAGAGGCTGGACCGAGTATAGGCACGCATAAATAAGAGCAAAACGCTCAAAAACACCGGAGCGTTGTGCAAAAAAGTCATGGGCGATAAGGGCTGGCGAGGAGTGATTGACGGGTGATACGTAAAAGTCCAGTATGGAATTATAAGTACAAAATACCCGCTCCAGCTTTTTCTTCACGCTTGCCAAAACCAATAACAACTCGCGAGACACGACCATGAAGAAACTCTCCCTCATCACCGCCATGGCCTTGGGCCTGATCGCCTCCAGCCAGCTGCTGGCCGCCGAGAAAACCCTGCGTATCGGCATCGAAGCGGCTTACCCGCCGTTTGCGTCCAAGACCGAAGAGGGCAAGATCGTCGGCTTCGACTACGACATCGGCAATGCGCTGTGCGCGCAGATGAAGGTCAAGTGTGTGTGGGTCGAAGGTGAATTCGACGGCCTGATTCCTTCCCTCAAGGTGAAGAAAATCGACATGGCGTTGTCGTCCATGACCATCAATGACGATCGCAAGAAGTCGGTGGATTTCTCCCACAAGTACTACTTCACCTCGTCGCGCCTGGTGATGAAGGACGGTGCCGTGGTGGACGACCAGTACGCCAGCCTCAAGGGCAAGACCGTGGGTGTGCAGCGCGCCACCACCACCGACCGTTACGCCACCGAGGTGTTCGAACCCAAGGGCATCAACGTCAAGCGCTACAGCAATAACGAAGAGATCTACATGGACCTGGCGGCAGGCCGGCTGGATGCGATCTTTGCCGACACCATTCCCTTGAATGACTTTTTGCAGATGCCTCGGGGCAAGGGCTACGGGTTTGTCGGCCCGGAACTCAAGGACCCGAAATACGTGGGCGAGGGCGCCGGGATCGCGGTGCGCAAGGGCAATACCGCACTGGTCAGCGAACTGAACAGCGCCATCGACGGCATTCGCGCCAGTGGGGAATACCAGAAGATTTCACAGCAGTACTTCAAGGCCGATATCTACGGCGATTGAGCGTCCTGCGCGGGCAAAATGTGGTGGGAGAGGGCAAGCCCCCTCCCACATTTGATCAGCCCTTGAGTTCCTTCAAGTGCTTGTAGACCGTGGCCCGCCCCATGCCCAGCACATTGGCCACATAGTTCGAGGCGCTCTTGCCCTTGAACGCGCCTTCGGCATGCAGCGCCAGTACCAACTCGCGCTTGTGGTCACGGGTGAGCAGGTTCAGGCTCAGTTGGCGCTCGCGCATCCAGGCATGCAGGAACGTGTTGATGCGCTCCTGCCAGTCATCGCGAAACAGCGAGTCCGGTTGCGGGATCAGCTTGCTCGGCGACAGGAACAGGTCCAGCGCGGCCTTGGCGTTTTCGAACAGTGAGATATTCAGGTTGATGCACAGCACTGCCAGCCGGCGACCTGTGTGGTCATGCAGCACGGTGCTCAGGCTGCGGATTTTCTGGCCATCCCAATTGAGCTTTTCGTAGGGGCCGATATTCACGTCGCTGACGTCGGCGCTGAGCATGTCCTCCAGCGCCGAGTCGTCGCCAATGCCCCGTTTGGACAGGTTATTGGCGATGTAATCGACTTTTTGCGTGCGCAGGTCATGCAGCACCACTTCGGCGTGGGGGAAGAACAGCGTGGCGATTGCATCGGCAATCGCACGGAAATTCTGCAGGACTTTTTCGTGTTCGGCGCTGTTCATCAATGGGGCTCCAGGCGGGCGAGGGAGAGCATACCAGCGTCGAGGGCGAACCGTGTCAGTGCCTCCGGCAACGCTTCACCGCGCACCAGCGCTGCACTGGCCTGGCCCATGGCGGGCGATGTCTGGATCCCATAACCGCCTTGCGCCGCCACCCAGAACAGGCCGGGTACCAGCGGGTCGAAGCCGCTGAGCAAATCACCATCGTGCACAAAGCTGCGCAGGCCGGCCCAGGTGCGCGTCGGGCGGCGGATGCTCAGGGTGGTGGCTTCTTCGATCTGGTAGATGCCCATGGCGATGTCCAGCTCTTCGGGCTGTACATCCTGGGGCTCCACCGGGTCGGCATTCGCCGGCGAGCCGAGGAACATGCCGGCGTCGGGCTTCATGTAGAAGGCTTCGTCGAGGGCCACCAGCATCGGCCAGGCATGGCTGTCCACGCCTTCGGGGCCGGCGAAGATAAATGCCGAGCGCCGCTTGGGTTGCAGGCCGATGGACGCGGCGCCCGCCAGCCCGCCGATATGATCGGCCCAGGCGCCGGCGGCGTTGATGATGATCGGCGCGGTGTAGGTCCCGTCCTGGGTGCTTACGTGCCAGAGGCCCGCGCTGTCACGGCTCAAGCCCAGCACGTGGCTGTCGGTGCGCACTTCGCCCTGATTGCGTCGGATACCGCGCAGATAGCCCTGGTGCAGGGCGTCGGTGTCGATGTCGCTGGCGGTCGGGTCATACAGCGCGCCATGGACTTTTTCCCGGCGCAGGATCGGCAGGCGCGCGCAGGCTTCATCCGCCGTGAGCCGTTCGACCTGGGGCACCGTGGCCTTGGCGCTCAGGTACTGGGCCTGCAATTCGGCAGCGTCGCCGTTGAAGTCCACGGTCATTTCGCCGCGCGGCGTCAGCAGCGGGTGCTCGCAGAAACCCGGCGGCGGGTTATCGAAAAACGCGCGGCTGGCCTGGGTCAACGCCCGCACCTGCGGGGTGCCATACGCCGCCGTGTAGAGCGCCGCCGAGCGTCCGGTGGAGTGATAGGCCGGGTGGGATTCACGCTCCAGCACCAGCACCTTGGCATGCTGCGACAACCAGAAACCCGTGGACGCGCCGGCAATGCCGCCGCCGATGATGATGAAGTCGGCGTGGCTCATAACAGTCTCCATAGGGCATTGGCCAGGGCGATGTCTTCCAGGCCCAGGCCGATGGAACGGAAAAATACGTGGCGGTCATAGGGCGGGCGCTGTACCTGCTCACTGAGCAGTTCGGGCAGGTCGCCGACGATCGCGTTTTTGTCCCAGCCGTGCTGTTCAGCGGCGATCAGCATCTCGCCGGCCGAGCCGGGGGTGGTCTGGCGATAGTCGCAGAACACCTGCATGGCGTTGAGGCTCTGGGGCGGCACTTCATGGGCACGCGGGGCGTTGGTGCTGATCGAGGTGATCAGCGCCGGCTTGCTCAAGCGCGACGGGTCGATCACCGGGCCGGCCGATGAGGTGCACAGCAGGATCACATCGGCGTCGGCCACCGCCGCATCGCAGCTGTCGGCGACGCTCAAGCGTGGATCCAGGCGTTTGATGGCGTCGGTATTGGCAGTGGCCAGGCTGGGCGAAAACACACTGATGCTCTGCCAGTCCCGCAGGTTTTTCACGTAGTGCAGATGCGCCTGGGCCACCTTGCCGTTGCCGATGATCGCCAGGCGCCGTGCTGCCTGCGGGGCCAACGCCTCCACCGCCAGCGCAGTGGTCGCGGCGGTGCGCGCGGTGGTCAACTCGGCGGCATCGCACAGCAACAGGGGCTCGCCGGTTTGCATCGACATCAACAGCGTCCAGGCCGTTACCAGCGGCCCTTGCTCGCGCACGATATACGGCGAGGTCTTGACCCCGTACACCCCCTCTGCAGCCAGCACGCCCAGGTAATTGATGAAGTCGCCCGCGCCGTGGGGGAACGCCACTAACTGCTGCGCCGGTTGCACCGCATGCCCGGCGGCCAGGGCGCGGAACAGCGTGAGCAGGATCTGCGGTACATCGACTTGGGCGAGCAATTCGCGGGCCTGGGCTTGGTTGATGACAAAAGGGGGGCTGGACATGGAGAACTTCCAAATTAAACTAATTTGTCCATTATGGACTTTTAGTTTTATTGGGCAACCACTGGGCGCAAAAAATCTGCAGACCTTCTCCCCTCCGTTAGAAGCAACGGTGGTCAGTTTGTCACTGAGCTCACCTTGGCGACCACGGCCCCGCGAGTTTCGACCCATCCTCCTCCAAGCACTTTGTAGAAGGTCACCAGGTTTGTCAGGCGCGACAACTGCGTGCCGATCAGGTCCTGTTGCGCGGTGTAGAGCGAACGTTGCGAGTCCAATACCGTGAGGTAACTGTCGATCCCCTGACTGAAGCGTGCCTGTGACAGCCGATAGCTTCTGGCGGTCGCATCTACCAGCGCTTGCTGTGCATCAAGCTGGCGCCCCAGTGTGCCGCGTTGCGCGAGCGCATCGCTGACTTCGCGAAACGCCGTTTGAATCGCCTTCTCGTAGTCCGCTACATAGATGTCTCGATCCGCTGTGGCGCTGGCCAGGTTGGCTTGGTTGGTACCGCCATCGAAGATCGGCAGCGAGAGTTGCGGCGCGAAACTCCAGGTTCCCGAACCGCCTTTGAACATGTTCGACAAACTCGCGCTTGAAGTCCCCGCCGAAGCCGTGAGGGTAATGCTTGGGTAAAACGCCGCACGGGCGGCGCCGATGTAGGCATTGGCGGCCTTCAGGTCGCGCTCGGCCTTGAGTATGTCGGGGCGGCGTTGCAGAAGGTCCGAGGTCAAGCCGGGCGGGATGTTGGCCAAAGGGCTCGCTTCGGCTGTCGAGCGTTCGGGCAGGGTCTTGGGCAGCAGCACGGCTGGCAGATCGGCACCGACTACCAGGCGCAATGCGTTCAGGTCCTCGGCGACTTGAGCGGTATATTTTTCCACATCGACGCGTGCCGTTTCGACGCTGGTCTGTGCCTGGCTCAGGGTGAGGGCGGAAGATGAACCCAGGTCGAACATGCGCTGGTCGAGTGCGTAGCTGTCTTGCTGGCTGGTGAGCGTATCGTGCGCCAGCTTGAGTCGGTCCTGGTCGGACGCCAGTGTGAGGTAGTCCGTGGCGACTTCCGCGATCAGGCTGATTTGAGTGCTTCGGCGATTCTCAGCCGTGGAGAAGTATTGCTCGAGTGCCTGCGCGCTGAGGCTGCGCAAGCGACCAAACAGGTCCAGCTCGTAGGCACTGAAGCCCAGCGTCGCGCTGTAGCTGTGCGTGACCATGGCCTGGCCCGTCTGGGATTGATCGGCCGGTGTGCGGCTGGCGCTGGAGCTGCCGCTGGCATCGACGCTGGGAAATAACGCCGCGTCTTGAACGCGGTAGGTGGCGCGAGCCTTTTCGATATTGAGCACCGCCACCCTCAGATCGCGGTTGTTGGCCAGGGCCAGCTCGATGACCTTTTGCAGGGACGGGTCGGTGAACACATCGCGCCAGCCCAGGTCAGCGACCGGCACGGTGGGCACTACGCCCTGGTCTTCGGGAAACGTCGCCGGGACGGGCGAGGGTGGAGGCTGGTAGGCCGGCATCAGGCTGCAACCGCTCAACAGAGCCCCCACTACCAGTACAGAACGTGTAAACCGTTGCATATCAGAGACCTTGTGCAGGGGCTGGTTGGGCAGGGGATTGCGTGGATGTCGGCGCAACGGTTTTTGGGTTGAACAGGCGCATCACCAGTACAAAAAACAGTGGAACAAAGACAATCGCCAGGAGCGTGCCGGAGAGCATGCCGCCGATCACTGCGCTGCCCAACGCGTGCTGTGCACCAGCACCCGCGCCGCTGCCCAATACCATCGGTAACACGCCAAGAATGAATGCCAGGGACGTCATGAGTACCGGACGCAAGCGCATGCGCGCGGCTTCGAGTGCTGAATCCACCAGGCTCTGACCGCCGGCGTAGAGGTCTTTGGCGAACTCCACGATCAGGATGGCGTTTTTCGAGGCGAGGCCAATGGTGGTCAATATCCCGACCTGGAAGTACACGTCGTTCATTTTCCACGTCAGGATTGCGCCGACCAGGGCCCCCAGCACCCCCAGCGGTACTACCAGCACCACTGACAATGGAATCGCCCAGCTCTCATACAGTGCGGCCAGGCACAGGAACACGAACAGGATCGACAGGCTGTACAGCAAGCCGGTCTGGCCGGTCGAGGCTTTTTCCTGGCGCGACAGGCCAGTCCATTCGTAGCCGATGCCGGTCGGCAACTTGGCAACGGCGTCTTGCACGATCGCCAGTGCTTCGCCGCTGGACGCGGCTCCAGGCATGGCCATGCCCAATATCTCTACGGACGGGACGCCGTTATAGCGTTCAAGCCGTGGCGACCCCGAGGCCCACACCGCCTTTGAAAAGGCAGAGAAGGGCACCATGCCGCTGTCACTGTTGCGGATGTACCAGCGATTGATGTCATCGGGGAGCATGCGGTAGGTGGCATCCGCCTGCAGCATGACCTTTTTGACCCGGCCCTTGTCGATGAAGTCATTGACGTAACTGCTGCCCCAGGCAGCCGAGAAGTTGTCATTGATATCGGCGATCGACACACCCAGTGCCTGGGCCTTGTCCGGGTCAATCTCGAGCTGCAGTTCAGGCGCGTCTTCCTGGCCGTTGGGCCGCACCGCCACCAGGCGCTTGTCTTTTGCGAGCTCGGCGAGCAGTTGGTTACGCGCACTCATCAAGGCTGCGTGGCCAAGGTTGGCGCGGTCTTGCAGCATCAGGTCGAAGCCGGTGGCATTGCCCAACTCCGCCACGGCCGGCGGGGCGAACGCAAATACCCGTGCGTCCCTGAGCGTCGAAAAGTAAGCCATGGCTTTGCTGGACACACCAGACACACTGAGCGCGTCACCCTTGCGCTCATCCCAGGGCCTGAGTTTGACGAACGCCAGGCCGGTGTTCTGGCCACTGCCGGCAAAGCTGAAGCCGGACACTGTGAACACGCCGGAGACCGCATCTTTCTGATCGACCAGGAAGTGTTGCTCGACCTGATGAATGACTTCATCGGTACGCGCGCCTGTCGCACCGGGTGGCAATTGCACCAGTACGAACAGGGTGCCCTGGTCTTCATCGGGCAGGAAGCCGACCGGCAACTTCATGAAGCCGAAGACCACCGCGCCCAGCACCACGGCGTACACCAGCATGTACCGCCAACCCTTGCCCACTATGTGGCGCACGATGCCTTGGTAGCCAAGGTTGCCTCGGTCAAACGAACGGTTGAACCAGCCGAAGAAACCGGTGGTAGCAGCGCCATGGCCTTGCTCAATGGGTTTGAGTAACGTTGCGCACAGGGCGGGTGTGAGCACCAGCGCTACCAGTACCGACAGCGTCATGGCCGAGACGATGGTGATGGAAAACTGTCGGTAGATCACGCCGCTGGAACCACTGAAAAACGCCATCGGCACAAATACGGCGGCCAGCACCAGGGCGACGCCCACCAAGGCTCCGGTGATCTGGCCCATTGACTTGCGAGTGGCCTCCTTCGGCGATAGCCCTTCCTGGGCCATGATCCGTTCGACGTTTTCCACCACGACAATGGCATCGTCCACCAGCAAACCGATGGCCAGTACCATGGCAAACATGGTCAGCGTATTGATCGTGAAACCGAACGTCGCGAGCACGCCGAAGGTGCCGAGCAGCACCACAGGTACAGCTATCGTCGGAATCAGCGTGGCCCTGAAGTTTTGCAGGAACAGGTACATCACCAGGAAAACCAGTGCCACGGCTTCAACCAGGGTACGTACGACCTCCTCGATCGAAATACGCACGAAGGGCGTGGTGTCATAGGGCTTTTGCACGGCCATGCCGGGCGGGAAGAATTGCTCAAGCTCTGCTACCCGGGCGTCTATCGCCTTGACGGTGTCCAGGGCGTTGGCACCCGCGGCGAGCTTGATAGCCAGGCCCGCAGCGGGTTTGGCGTTGTAACGTCCGGCACTGGTGTAGCTTTCACTGCCCAGTTCTATGCGCGCAACGTCACGCAGGCGCACCTGAGAGCCATCAGTCTGGGTGCGCAGCAGGATGTCCTCGAATTCTTTCGCCGTTCTCAGGCGGGTCTGCGAGGTGATCGTCGCGTTGATCTGCTGGTTGCTGGTAGCGGGGAGGGCGCCCAACTGCCCGGCGGAGACCTGGACGTTCTGCGCCTGGATCGCGGTTTTCACATCGGTTGGCGTAAGGCTGAAGTTGGCCAACTGGTCGGGGTTGAGCCAGATGCGCATGGCGTACTGTGAGCCAAACAGCGTGGTGTCGCCCACCCCTTCAACCCGACTGATCGCATCCTGCACGTTGGCGGCCACGTAGTCCGAGAGGTCGGAGCCGCTCATGCTGCCGTCCTCGGAAGTAAACGCCAGGACATTGAGGAAGTTCGTCGCTGACTTTGTCACCGTCAGGCCCTGGTTCTGCACCTCTTGCGGCAACAGCGGTGTTGCCAGCGCGAGCTTGTTCTGAACCTGCACCTGCGCGGTATCGGGGTTGGTGCCGTTCTCGAACGTGAGTGTGATGGTGGCCGAACCGGAGGACTCACTGGTGGATGACATGTAGCTCAACCGGTCCAGCCCCTTCATCTTCTGCTCGATGATCTGGGTGACCGTGTCTTCCAGTGTCTTGGCCGACGCGCCGGGATAGGTGGCAGTAATTGCCACGGCGGGAGGCGCGATATCCGGGTACTGCGCGATCGGCAGCGTGAGGATCGAAAGGATGCCGGCCAGCATCACGAGAATAGCCAGCACCCATGCGAACACCGGGCGATCAATAAAAAAACGTGCCATGAGTAGCTCTCTCGCAGGTCAGTTTGACGCGGTGGCCTTGATGGCTGGCGCAGGGGGGGCAACGTGGGAGGCGTCGTCAGTCGGTTTGGTTACCCACGGTGTGACATTCACCTCCAGGCCCGGCGCGGCGTTTTGCTGGCCGTCGACTACAAGCTGGTCCCCCGGCTCAAGTCCGGCCTGCACCAACCACTGATCGCCTACTGCCCGCTCGGTCTGTAGTGGTCGACGCTGCAGTTTTTTCTCGCTGTCGACGACATAGGCGAACGGCTTGCCCGCACCATCCCTGGAGACCGCTTGCTGGGGCACCAACAGGGCGTTTTCCTTGACGGCCTCCTGCAGTATCGCGCGCACATACATGCCGGGCAGCAGGTCGCCGTCGGGGTTGGGAAATACCGCCCGCAAGGTGATCGTGCCGGTGTTCTGGTCCACGGTGACATCCGAGAATTCCAGGGTGCCCTCGTGCGGATAAGCGCTGCCATCTTCAAGCAGCAATTGCACCTTGGCCGAGTTGGCGCCGCTCTTTTGCAGTTCGCCTCGGGCCATCGCGTGTTTGAGTTGCAGCAGCGCGGTGCTGGATTGGGAGAGGTCGACGTACAGGGGATCCAGCTGTTGGACCGTCGCCAGTTCCGTGGTCTGGCTGGCGGTAACCAGTGTGCCGGGGGTGACGCTCGACTTGCCGATGCGCCCGGAGATCGGTGAATCCACGCGGGCGTAAGACAGATTGATACGGCTGCTTTCAACGTCAGCCTTGGCTGATGCTACCTGGGCTTCGTCCTCGCCGAGGGAGGCGCTTGCGTCATCGTAGTCCTGTTGGCTGACCGCCTGGATGGCCAGCAATTGCTTATAGCGTTCGGCCTTGAGCCGCGCAGTCTTGAGGGTTGCTTGCGCTTTGGCGAGCGCTGCTAGATTGCTGTCGTGGGTGGCCTTGTAGGTGGCCGGGTCGATTTGATACAGCGCCTGGCCTGCAGTGACATCGCTGCCTTCCTTGAACAGGCGAGTCTTGATGATCCCGGCAACTTGCGGGCGTACCTGCGCGACCAGGTACGCTGAGGTGCGGCCGGGGAGTTGTGTCGTCAGCGCCAGATGCCGGGGTTGCACGGTGATCACCCCCACGGTCGGTTTGCCCTGTGCGGGCGGAGGACCACCCGGCGGCTTGCCGCAGGCGGTGAGAAAGCAAGCAGCAGTACAGGCTGCGAAGAAGCTTAAGAAGTAAGTCAGGGGCGGGCGCAAGGCATTCTCCAGGGCGGGAAGGAGGAAGCGGATTAGTTATTTAAATACCGTACCGTACGGTAATGTATTGAGGTAAATTTGCGCCGTCAACCGGGATGAACGCCCCTGGGGTATCATCCGGGCGTTTGTGGAAGCAGTGGAGCAAGGGTTATGCGAGTCAAGACTGAAGCCAAACGCGAGTCCATCGTCGAGGCTGCAGCGCAGGTTTTTCTGGAGTTCGGCTTTGATGGTGCGTCCATGACGCAGATCGCCACGCGAGTGGGCGGATCAAAGGGGACGTTGTACGGGTACTTCAGCAGTAAGGAGGAGTTGTTTGTCGAGGTCATGCATGGCATGGCCAAGCGTTTCCTGGAGCCCATCTTCGAAGCGTTGCAGAAGGACCATGATGACTTGCGGCATGCATTGCAGCAGTTCGGCGAGCGCACCCTGGCCGTGTTGTGCCTGGAAGCTTCCATTCAGGCACGCCGCGCGATCATCGCGCAGTCGGGTCGCAGTGACATCGGCTTGCGGTTCTACGAGCGGGGCCCGAAAAAAGGCATGCGCGAAGTGGCCAGTTTCCTGACGCGCCGGATCGAGGCGGGCCAGCTCAGGCCGTGCGACCCGGAGGTCGCAGCCTGCCACCTGATGGCACTGTTGGATTCGGAGACCGTCACTCCTTGTCTGTTGGGCGTCAACCGCAAGCCTTCGACCGCCCATATACGAGCAGCGGTAAGTCGTGCGCTGGATACCTTTCTGGCGGGCTATGCGCTCGGGCCTCACAGCGTTGTCCCCTAGGGAAACGCGGCCTGGCTCATTGGGCGGCGCTGGCCGTTTCACGGTAGAGCCTGGGCGGCATGCCGAATGCTGCCTTGAAATGGCGACTGAAGTGAGCGCTGCTGCCATAGCCCCAGGCGTAAGCAATGTCGGTGAGCGAGCGATGGCTGAGGTCACGGTTGCGTAGGTCTTGCGCGCAGCGCGCCACGCGGCGTTGCCAGATGTACTCGCTGACACTGCAACCGAATTCGTCCTGGAATGCCCGATGCAGACTGCGCACGGAGCAGTGTTCGGCAAACGCGATGCGCTCGATGCTCAGGTCGCGGTCGGCCAGGTGAAGTTCGATATAGCGCTTGAGGCGGTTCTGCTTGTAGTGACGGAAGTCGTGTTCGAGCTTCTTCTCCTCCTGCTTGTTGCCCAGCGCATTGTTCAAAAGCCCGACGATACTGTCGCCGATCAGCGCCGCCGACTGGCTGTTCAGCAGCGGATATTGGCTGTAGGCGTCAACGATAAGGTGCATCAACATCCGCCCAAGCCCGTTGCGTGCGCTGATATGCAGGTCGTCAGCGTCCAGTGCCTGCCCGGCGCCTTCGTTGAACAACAGGATGAAGTGCTCACAGCCTTGTGGGCTGCTGACGTTGAATGGTTGGGCGCAGTCAACCACCAGCAACTCGTCGGGCGCCAAGGCGTTGCTGTGCTTGCCTTGCTGGAAATGACTGACGCCGGCGGTTTGCAGAATCAACATGCGTGACGTATCGGGTGCCTCGACTGCTTTGCTCAGGTGACGGGAGTAGCGGTGCGCGCTGGCGGTCATGCGGCAAAAACGCAGTTTTCCAAGATCGCCGTATTCCAGGCGGCCCTGGAAATCGGCATCGTGCAAAGGTTCGATGTAGGTGGACTCGAGGCGCTTGATGTACTCCGGCGTGCGGCCGAGGTTGTCACTCATAAACTCCTTCCACTTCATCAGGCGGTCGGAGCGCATCACTTGATCGGTAGAAACGCAGGCTAGATTGCTCATGGTTCGCCTCTTTTTATTGTTATGGGGTGGGCCACACCGGGTGGGCCCACCCTGTTTCCTAGAAGGGGTAGTGGTGGCTCCCGGCTTGCCAGGTCACCCAGTGCGCACGGGTGAATTCATCCAGGGCATAGTGACCGTTGAAGCGTCCCAGCCCGGAGTTCTTTTCGCCGCCGAACGGGGCATTGGGCTGGTCGTCCACAGTGATGTCGTTAATGTGCGTCATCCCAGCCACGATGCCACGGGAAAAATTCAGCGCGCGGGCCATATCTTTACTGAACACGGCGCTGGACAGCCCATATTCGCTGGCGTTGGCCAGGGTCAGGGCATGTGCCTCATTGTCGGCGATCAATATTGGCAGCAAGGGCCCGAAGGTTTCATCGTGCGCCAGTTCGTGGTCGAAAGGGACATCCCCGTATACATGGGGCGGCAGCACCAGCCCGGACGCCGGGCCACCGTGCAGTTTCTTCAGGCTCGCGCTGTCGGCGGCATTGACCTTGCGCAGCAGGCCGTCCAACTGGCTGCGGTTGATCACCGGGCCAATCACTGTATCGGCGAGGTTAGGGTTGCCGGTTTTCAAGTTGCGCACGCGCTCCACCACCAACGCGCTGAAGTCGGCGTAGAGCGAACGGTCCACAATCACCCGATTGACGCTCATGCAGATCTGGCCCTGATGCAGGAAGCGTCCGACCACTGCTGCATGCGCGGCAAGGTCGATATCCGCATCATCGAGCACCACCAGCGGCGCGTTGCCGCCAAGCTCCAGGGCGACCCGCTTGATGTGCTGGCCGCCGGTGGCGATGCGCCCGACATTGCGCCCGACATCGGTAGACCCGGTAAATGAGATCAGGCTGGGAACGGGGTGCCCCACAAAGGCATCGCCGATTTCCGAGCCGGCGCCGACCACTACATTGAGCGTGCCCTCGGGAAAACCCGCTTCTTCGAACAGGTGCGCAATCAGCAGGCCGCCGGTCACGGCCGTGTCGCTGGCCGGTTTAAGGACCACCGTATTGCCCAGTGCCAACGCCGGAACCACCGAACGCATGCTCAAGTACAGGGGGAAGTTCCAGGGGCTGATGACCCCAATCACCCCGAGCGGCTCACGGAACACGAAGCTTTGTTCGCCGGGCTTGTAGCTGCTCAGGATGCGCCCCTCCACCTGCATGGGCAGCGCAATGCATTCACGCACCAGGTTCAGGGTGAATTGCCACTCCATGGTCGCCTTGATACGGGTACTGCCGGACTCGCGAATCAGCCAGTCGATGATCTCTTCGCGGCGTTGCTGGATGACGTGAGCGAGCTTTTCCAGCTGGGCGCCCCGTGTGGTTGGATGCAACTGCGCCCACGGGGTTTGTGCGCGTTGTGCTGCTGCGTAGGCCGCGTCGAGGTCGGCAACGCTGGCCAGGGGCATTTCGAGCAATGTCTCGCCGTTGAAAGGATTGCGATCGTCCAGCCGTGCTGAGGAACGACCGGTGTGCCAGGTGCCGTCGATGAACTGGTCGCCATTGAGGGCGTAAGGGGTTGGGCGTTGGGCAGTCATGGTTTTACCTTTGGGTCAGTGGGGCACGTGGTTTCAGAGCGAGACGGGCTCAGGTTCTGATCCACGCGCGGCCCCAGGAATTGAGGGTGTGTTCTTCTTGCGGCCAAGTGCCAGGAGGGTCGCTCGCTTCGGTGATTTGCAGCTCCGCCGAGAACTCCAGCCGGTTGCGATCGGCATCCACCACCATGAAGAACAGGTTGTCGCCCGGCCCATGACGACCGGGGCCAAAGAAAATGCTGATGCGCTCCTTGGCAAAGCGATCACCCCAGTCTCGAATGTCATTCCATTCATTGGTTTCGTAACAGTGATGATCCCACTCGTTTTTCGAGCCGCGGAAGAACGCCAGCGAATGGTGCTCATCGTCCGAACGCAGGAAGCACACCATCAACAGGCCGCTCTGTTGGTCGACCACGCTGTCGGACACCGTGAAGCCAACGGTGTTGACGTAGAACTCAATCATCGCTTCCAGCTCGGTGGTCTGGAACACCACATGCTGCAGGCGGCCGGGCATGCCGGGTGGGGTGGCATGGGTGTGTGCCTGGGATACGCCAAAAATCGTCTGGCGACCTTGAGGATCGCGTATTGCAAAGGCGCCCGGGGCGAGCAGTGGCGAGCTGATGTCTTCGGTGGTGCAGTTGCGCTCGCGCAGGCGGCGGTACAGCATGGCGAGTTTCTCTGGGCATGCCAGGTCATACGCCGCCGCCAGCAGGCCGCTGTGCTCGGCCGGGGAGAGCAGCATGGCGCGATTAGGTCCCCTGAGTAGCCAGTGGCCGTCGGCTTGAGGCTGGCCCTGCATGTCCATCATGCGTTGATAGAAGTCGATCTGCCGTTGCGGGTCTTTGCTCGCCAGGTGCAAGTAGCACAGGCGAGCCGGGGTGGACGTTTGCAATGTGTTCATACGCACCTCTCGAGCGTAACGGGCGTTGTGATGGACGGTCGGGGCGTGCGATCGCCCGCGGGCACGGCACCCAGCAAGGACTGCAAGGCCTCGGCAGTGATTGTCTCGGTGGCGCTGTGGAAAATCGCGGCGATGTAGCGATCAGGCCGCAGCAGGAAGAAGCTGGCGCTGGCGCCGAGCAATGCCTCGAGCGCCCCGGCGTGATCGTGCAATACCGTGCAGCCCGGCAGGGCAGGCGGCTTGCTGACGGAACCTGGCAGGACCAGAATCCGCTTCACCTCCAAGTGCGCCCAGAGCGGGTGTTGCAATTGATCCAGGCGTTCGCGATGAGGGTCTCCGTATTGGACCAGGGCGAAACCTGCACCGATGTAATCGTCGAGCAGGCGTTCAGTGCCCTGGCTGTCGGTGAGGCTGGGCTGGGGGAACATCTGCCCGCTGCGCACGCCGCCCGCGGCACCGGCGGTGAGCACCAGGCCTTGGCGCAGCCGTGGTTTTGGCTTGAAGCGCATCTGCAGGAAGTAGTCACGCAGCGGCGGTACCCGCCCGATCAGCGAGAATGCACCACTGATCAATCGCGCCCGCAGCACGGTAGCGGGCGCCATCACCACCCCGAGGTTCAGCGCGAGCTTGATCAATGCCCACGCGTGATCGCGGCGCTCGCTTTCGTAGGTGAGCAAAACGGCCGGGGCCATTTTCCCGGTCAGTACGCCGATCAGTTTCCAGGCCAGGTTATGGGCATCGCGCACGCCGCTGTTCATGCCTTGTCCGGCATAGGGCGGCGTGAGGTGTGCCGCGTCACCGGCGAGCAACACACGGTTGACTTGCCAGCGTTCGGCGATGCGGGCGTGAAAGGTGTACACGGTTTTACGCACGATGGAGAGCGGTGCATCGCCCTTGAACGGGCGTAGCAAAGCTTGCAATCGCGCTTGGCTGAGCATCTGCGCGTCGCTTTCGCCGTCCTTGAGCATGAACTCGAAGCGCCGCGTGCGATGCGGGCCGGGGACCTCGACGATCGGGCGGCGCGCATCGCAGTACACGCGGGTTTGCCAGAACGGGTCATCGTCCTGATCGGTGTCCACCACCAGCCAGCGCGAGGCGAAGCTGGAGCCGACCATATTGATCCCAAGCTGTTTACGCACCGGGCTGCGCCCACCATCACAGGCGATCAGGTAGTCGGCCTGCACTTCCAGCAGTTCCTTGTTGGCGTCCACGACCAGCGCGCGCACGCCGTGCTCGTCCTGGGTGAACTCCAGCAGTTCGTGGCTGAAGCGTGCAGTCAGGCAAGCGAAACGCTGCAGGCCGGCCCTCAACGTGCTTTCGAACAGCGGTTGGCGGAACGCATTGCGCTTGGGAAAACCGTATAGCTTGCCGCTGGGTTCGACCTTGCCGAAGCACCGCCCGCCAGGGCGCGTAAAATAATGCACGCCATAGCCGGCCACCACGTCCGCCAGCACCGCCTGGCTCAAGCCCATGGCCTGCATGGTGCGCAACGACTCATCATCGATCGAGACCGCGCGAGGCTCGGTGACGGTGCCCGGTTTGCTGTCGATAATCCAGGCATCCACGCCGGCCTGGCCCAGCAGGTTGGCCAGGGTCAGCCCGGTAGGGCCGGCACCGACGATCAGGACACGGGTATTGATACTGTTCAGGGTTGTCATTGTTGTTCCCCTACGACTGCATCAGTCCAATGGCTTGGAGGATGGGTTGGCGCTGTGGGTCAGCGCGAGCATGTGCCGCGAGAGGGTGTGGGCCAGCGCGACCATCTGCTCACCCTGTTCCTGCTCCAGCGCCTTGTGCCGCTCGGCTGCCGGGCGCACGCAACTGAGGCTGCCCACCACCTTGCCGTCGCCGTCGAATATCGGTGCGGCCAGGCCGTACACGCCGGGGTCGACTTCGCCTGCACTGGCCACATAGCCCTGGCGCCGCAAGCGTTGCAGCGAGCGGCGGAAGTCTTCCCAGGTGGCGCCCAGGTTGCTGGCGCGCACCTCGTCAGGGTGCTCGAGAAACAGCTGGCTGTGCTGGCGGGCGTTCATGTGCGCAAGGATGGCTTTTGAGGTCGCGCCCATGAACAACGGCCGTGGCGAACCACGGGAATAGCTGACGGTGCTGGCCAATTCACCGCACTGGTGAACACACACCACTTGGTCCTTGAACAACCGGCAGATCAGCCAGACTTGTTGCTCACTCCAGCCTGGCAGGTTGGCCTCCAGCTGCTGAGCGGCGCGTACCAGCGGGTCGCTGAGCCGCAGTTGACGGTCCCAGGTAATGATCCTGGCTCCCAGTGCATAGCGCCCGGCCTCGACCTGGAACAACAGATTGGTCTCGGCCAGTTCACGCACGTAGCGGTAGGCGGTGGAGCGGGTAAACCCCAGCGCGCTGACCATGTCGTCGACCGCCCAGATCGGCTGCGCCTCGGTAAACAGATCCAGCACGCGCAGCATGCGCTCCAGGCTGGAACCCTTGGTGTCGCGCTCTGGTGGTTGGGATGATTCATCGATCAGGGTCATGGTTTATTGCTCGTCGACGATGGTGTTACGCAGGGTGCCGATGCGCGAGATCTCCACTTCCACCACATCACCGGGCTGCATCCACACCGGCGGCTCGCGGAAGGCTCCAACCCCGCCGGTTGTGCCGCTGACAATCACGTCACCGGGGGCGAGTTCGGTAAAGGTGGAGCAGTATTCGATCAGTGCGCCGACGTCGAAGATCATGTCGCGCGTGGACGTGTGCTGCATGACCTCGCCGTTGAGCCGGGTGGTCAATTCGAGGTTCTGCGGGTCGCTGATTTCGTCACGGGTGACCAGCCACGGGCCAAACCCGCCGGTGCTCGGGAAGTTCTTGCCGGGGACGAATTGAAGGGTGTGCTTTTGCCAATCGCGCACGCTGCCATCGTTGTAGCAGGCGTAGCCGGCGACGTAATCGAGGGCGTCGGCTTTGCGGATGTGGCGCGCGGTCTTGCCAATGATGATGGCGAGTTCGCCCTCGAAATCCAGCTTGTGCGAGACCGTCGGCCGCACGATGGGTTGCAGGTGAGCGGTCTGGCTGTCGGCAAATCGCGTGAAAATCATTGGGTAAACCGGCATGTCACGCCCGGTTTCGCGCACGTGGGTCGCGTAGTTGATGCCGATGCACAGCACCTTGCCGGGGTTTGGAATGACCGGCAGCAGCGTCACGCCGGCCAGTGCCCGGCGCGGCAGGCTCGACACCTGCTCATCGCTCACCGACCCCAGGCGCCCGAGGGCAAGCGCCTGCTTGAGATCCGCGCCGAGGGTATTTTTCATCGATTCCAGATCAGCCACCTGGTCGCCTTCGACGATGCCATAGGTGGGACGGCCTTCAACGGTGAAGCTTGCAAGTTTCATTCGATAGTCCTTGTTGGCGAGGGAGGCGTGGACAGAATTTCACTCTATTCGCGCTTAAAAATCCTGTAAAGCGGGATTTTTCTTAAATCCCAAATTGCAGGAAAAATGTATATTTTTTGCCTTCGCGCAGCCGCGTGCCTGCCTTCGGGAGCAGGCCATTCGGTGTGCTGGCGGTCGGGTCTAGCCCAGGGTTATCCCTGTGCCCAGCAGCCGTGCAGGGACATGCGCATCCGTAACGGAACCTTGATCCGCGCAATGGGCCCGCTGGCCATGTCTCGCGAATCCAGGATCACCAGTTCGCTGCGCGCCTGGTCCAGCACATTCAGCAGTGCGACCACGTAACCGTCGGCCTCTTCGGCATCCGCGGAACGAGGGATGAATATGGGCTCCTGGAAGCAACTGTTGTCCCCTGGGAACCAGGCGTCGGTGCTGCCCGTCTTGAGGTTCAGATGGGCCAACTGGTTGAAAAACTGAAAGGGCATGGGTCCGTTTGCGGGGTTGTAGGGCAGTGTCGGATCAAAAGCGAGCACAAAGCCGTGTTCGTACGGGCGACCCAGATAGCGCTCATCGCAGCGGGGAAACTCACACATGTAGTCGGTCAACGGTTGCGGCTCGACGTCATCCCGCGCGTCGTTCAGATCAAACGTCCAGCGCATCAGGCTCGAAGGCAGGTCCTCGGGGGCGGGCACCGCACCGTCCGCCTGGGGGAAGAAATAAAACACGTTGCCGCCAGTAACCGGCATGTCCACGTACACTTTGCCGTCTTGATCGAAGGCATTGAGGGTGTGGCCTTGAAAGCTGTCCTTGGGTCCTTTGAACCAGCGGATAGCCTGCGCGTTGCCATTGCGCGGCAGCACGGCAAACAACTGCGGCAGATCAGGTTGCCACTGAAAATGCGGCCCGCCGTTTTTCATGCGTTCTACATCGACGGTCAGCGGAATCAGTGGGAACACGACGTAGTGCTCGGTGACCGCAAAGTCATGCACCATCGCCGCATAAGGTGCCTGGAACCAGATCTCTTTGAGCAGATTGCCGTCGGGTGAGAGTTCGAAATACGCCATATCCGGCGTGCCGTCACCTTTGGCTTCATAACTGAAGGCCAGCAGGTTGCCGGTGACGGGGTCGATCTTGGGGTGGGCGGTAAAGGTCGCCGACTTGATTTGCCCGGCAAAATCCCATTCGCCCAGGGTTTCCAGGGTTTGCAGGTCCATGGCCCAGGGCAGGGCGTCCTCCTTGAGTGCGAGCAGCCTACCGTTGTGAGGGATCACCGACGTATTGGCGGTGGTGTTGTTTTTGGCCGCCAGTGGGTCATTGGTGTACGCGTTTCGATAGACGCCATTGAGGGAGCGGCCTTCACGGCGCTGCGCGAGCAAGCGATCGGTCTTCACGTAGCGTCGCCGCAGGGACACCTTGCCGTCAGCAAAATAGAAACCGCTGACTATCCCGTCACCGTTGAAAAACATATCGCTGCCCAGCATGGGCGGATATTGCGGGTCGGGGGCCACCTGATAGAAGACGCCTAGGATGGACGCGGGAAGGGTGCCTTCGACCTCAAGGTCCAGCACCTCGGCTTCGACACGACTGGGGCTATACAGCGCCCCGGAGAATTCAGGGGTTTGCGGGAATCGGGTACTCATGGCTACGACCTCATGTGCGCAGTATTTATTTATCGAGCAGGCCGGCGGGCAGCGCAGGCGCGTCGGGTGTTGAAGGGCCGGACGCGCGGCGAAAACGGGCAACCATCCAGCAGGATATGACCAGGGCGACGATATACGCCGAGGCCGCCAGCCAGCCGACCGCACGGAAGTGTCCGCCACCGACGACCAGGGCCGCGCCAAACGGGCCGAGGCCCTGGCCCACGAAGATCGCAGCATTGCCCAGGCCTGCGAGTCGGCCGCTCGCGTCCAACTCGGCCGCCATCGAGAGCAGGTAGGGAAGGCTGAAGAACCAGACCATATGGATCAGGCATGCCGTGGTGGCGAACGCCATGGGGCTGTCGCCGTAGACCATGATCAGCGTGGCCATCACCGCCGTGCCGAACCCCAGCAACTGCGGAAACAGCAGCCCCAGGCGTCGCCCGATAAGGCCCGCCAGCGCAGCACCGAGTGCCCCGGCAAGAATACTGCCACCCAGGATGGCGCCGATCTGCTGGGGCTCCAGGCCGATACTTTTGCCGATGCGCTCCTGATACACCCACAGCGCAGAATGGCCAAAAAACAACAGCGCAAACAGCCCGATCAACAAGAGTGACGTCAGGCCGAACGGCTGGGCCAGCCGCGCCGGCGCACCGTCGGCGGGGGTGTACTGCGCAGGCACGCGCCCGCAGCCGAGCAGGGCCAAGGCACTGGCGCCGGCCAGCAGGTAAAACGCGCCGTTGACGCCAAAGGCCATGAGCACCGCTGGCATCGAGGTCACCAGCAACATGCCCCAGAACAGATTGCCGATATTGATCACCGCGAACGTCGCGTCCTTGGCTGTGCGCAGTGCCGCCGAGGCATACACTACCGCCATCACCGCGCCGCCGATGGCGCCAGAGACGATGCGGCACAGCAGCAGCGATGTTTCGCTGTGGAACCGGGTACTCGCCAGATTGGCGCAGACCAGCACCAGCAAGGCGAGCTGCGCCACCCAGCGGCGATTGACGCGGGTCATCAACAGGGCAAACACCCCGCAGGTGAGCGCCATGGCAATCAGTTCGCCTGCGAAAATCCTACCGATGGCATTGAGCGGGATACCGAGCTGATCGATAAAAGCCCCGCCCAGAATCGGTTGAATCTGCAAGGTGCCAAGGGACGTGACCATCATCAGGCAAATAGCCGCCAGGGATGTTTTGCTGTCGATGCCAGCGGATGCATTCATGAATGCAGTACCTCTATAGGGTGAGCGAGCGCTTGTCGGTCAGAAGGTGTGGGCGTAACGAACCTGCACGGCATAGTCCTGCCGGGAGCGGTTCTCGACACCGGTTTCCTTGTAAGTGTTGAGCCAGAAGCCTTGGCCTTCACTGATTTTCCAGAACATGCCGGGGCCTATGCCCAGCACTTTTTCCCGCGAGTCGCTCAGCCGGTCGCCGTTGATCTGGTCGTCGGTGATCTGCCGGAAGTAATAGCCGTTGATCCCCACCGACACGTTGGGGATGACTTCATAGGACGCCGTGAAGTTGGCCCAGGCCGACTGCCCGGCGCGGCTGTCGCTCACCGGTTTGCCCTCGAAGGAATCCTGCGAACTGCTGGCCGGGTCGCGGTTCTTGAAGTTGTACAGGTAATGCAGGCGCCAACTGACTTCCCAGCGCGGTGCCGGCATCCAGGTTGCGGCCCAGTAGGGGTTCAGGGAGTAATAGTTCGACCCTGGGTTGAGGTCTTTGTGTTTGTCGTATTTACCGGTCGGCAGGATCGTGTCAAAGGCCACCCGCTGCACGAACACCGGGCGCCCGTGCGCATCGACGATAGGATCGAATTGGATCTGCGGCCCGACGGTGACATCGCCAAGCCCCGTGGCGTTGTCTTGCAGCGCCGGCCCATTACTGCCAAAGGTGGCATCCAGTGACACGACGGGTACCAGCAAGCTCCAGCCCAGGTGCGCGCCGCCGCCAATGGTGTCGGGCGAGTAGTAGCTGAGCTGGTTGATCAGCGTGATCACGTTGATTTTGGGATTGTCGAAGGCGCCGTTGGCCTTGCCGCTGTTGGTCCTGAGACTGCTGGCGGTGCTGAACTTCAAGTAGGTGAGATGGGACAGGCCGGGCGGCCCGGCAAAACCATCGTAGAAACTGGTGCCGCCGAGGTTGATGCCACTGGGCTCGGTCACCGAGGGCGCTGGCGGCCCATCGGCGGCGAATACAATTGACGAGGCGAAGCTGAGCACCAGGCACGCTGGCAAGTATTTGAGTGGGCTCATTGACGTGGCTCTATTATTGGAATTGTGAGCAGAGGGAACTCCCTCGCACAATCACCCTAAGCCAAACCCCGCCGGCGTACTTGCGCGGTACCGCCAGAGTTGACTGATAGCGCCACGGGGCTCGTTTTAACGCCGGCGCTGTCAACCCTCGTAGCGAAACCCACCCGACAACTTGCCCTTCAAATACCCCACCAACGCACTCACCGACTTCGGCACATGGGGCGAATATGGCCGAATCAGGTAGATCTCATCGGCAAACGCGCCCTTGAGTGTCCAGCCCTTGAGCACCTGTACCAGCTTGCCGCTGGCCAGCGCAGCGTGGGCGCTGAAGTCCGGGAGCAGGGCGATGCCCAAGTGGTTGAGCGCCGAATCACGCAGGGCTTCGCTGTTGTTGGTGGCGAAGCTGCCGGCGATGGGCACGGTGAGGCGTTCGACCTTTTTGCTGCCACGCTCGAAGGTCCAGGCGGGCTGGTCGGTGCCGCGCGGGTAGAACAGGCAGTTGTGCGCCGACAGGTCGCCGGGTTCGCGGGGTTCGCCGTGGCGTTGCAGGTAATCGCGGCTGGCGACCAGCACCGAACCGGTGTCGCACAGCTTCCAGGCCACATGGGTTTCCGGCACCTGGAAGCCGTGGCGCACGGCGAGGTCGTAGCCCTCGGCCGCCAGCGAACTCAGGGCATCCGAGACATCCAGCTGGATACGCACCTGCGGGTACTGCTGCAGGAATTCCGCCAAGTGCGGCACCAGCTGTTGCCGGGCGAATGCCACGGGGGCGGTCAAGCGCACCAGGCCACGAATCTCCCCGGCGGAATCGCGCACCGACGAGAAGCTGCGCGCGATTTGCTCATAGGCACCGCGCACTTCACGGGTCAGCGACAACCCGGCATCGGTCAAGCGCACGCTGCGCGTGGTGCGGGTCACCAGCCGTGTGCCGGTGGCTTTCTCGAGGTCGGAAATGCGCTGGCTGACCGCGGATTTACTCACCCCCAGGCGCGCAGCGGCGGCGGTGTAGGTGCCGTGTTCCTCCAGCACTGAGAGCCAGTGAATGTGGGTCCACAGCCCTTCGATCTCGGATTTTTCCATGGGTTTATTGTTCGCTTGTGAGGACAATCAGTTCTTGATTCTGCTCTGGTTTGGAACAAACCGAAAGCCTATCGTGTGTCCCAACGCAACCCACCTGGATCGACTGCCATGACTACAACCATCGAGCACTACATCAACGACCAGCGCGTCAGCCGCGATGATCGCTATCAGGACGTCTACAACCCGGCCACCGGCGAAGTGACCGGCCGCGTTGCCCTGGCCAGCAGCCAGACCGTGTCAGAAGCCGTCGCCGCTGCCCAGGCCGCTTTTGCCGGTTGGGCCGACACCCCGCCTATCCGTCGCGCCCGCGTGCTGTTCGAATACCTGCACCTGCTGCGTGAGCGCAAGGACGACCTGGCGCGCATCATCGTCGCCGAACACGGCAAGGTCTTCACCGATGCCCAGGGCGAAGTCGACCGTGGCATCGACATTCTCGAATTCGCCTGCGGCATCCCCAACCTGCTCAAGGGCGAGCATTCCGACCAGGTCTCCCGTGGCATGGACAACTGGACGATGCGCCAGCCGCTGGGTGTCGTGGCCGGCGTCACGCCGTTCAACTTCCCGGTGATGGTGCCGATGTGGATGTACCCGATCGCCATTGCGGCGGGCAACACCTTCATCCTCAAGCCAAGCCCGACCGATCCAAGTGCTTCGCTGTTCATGGCTGAACTGCTGCGTGAAGCCGGCCTGCCCAAAGGCGTGTTCAACGTGGTGCAGGGCGACAAGGAATCGGTGGACGCGCTGATCGCGCACCCGGACGTCAAGGCTGTGAGCTTTGTCGGCTCCACGCCGATTGCCCAGTACATCTACGAAACCGGTGCGCGCAACGGCAAGCGTGTGCAAGGCCTGGGCGGCGCGAAGAACCATATGGTGGTGATGCCGGACGCGGATATCGAAAAAACCGTCGACGCCTTGATGGGCGCCGCCTACGGCAGTGCCGGCGAACGCTGCATGGCCATCTCCGTCGCGGTACTGGTCGGCGATGTCGGTGACAAAGTCATCGCCGCCCTGACCGAACGCGCCAGGCACCTGCGCATCACCGACGGCCGCGACCTCAAGGCCGAGATGGGCCCGATTGTGTCCCGCGCCGCACTGGAGCGCATCAGCGGCTACATCGAACAAGGCGTGCAGGCCGGCGCGCAATTGCTGCTCGACGGGCGTGACTATGTACCCACCGAGGCTGGCCTGGAAAACGGTTTCTGGCTCGGCGCGACCCTGTTCGACCACGTGACCCAGGAGATGAGCATCTACCGCGAAGAAATTTTCGGCCCGGTACTGGCCTGCGTGCGCGTGAATGACTTCGCCGAGGCGGTGAAGCTGGTCAACGACCACGAATTCGGCAACGGCGTCAGCTGCTTTACCCGCGACGGCAACATTGCCCGCGAGTTTGCCCGGCGTATCGAAGTGGGCATGGTCGGCATCAACGTGCCGATCCCGGTGCCGATGGCCTGGCACGGGTTTGGTGGCTGGAAGAAGAGCCTGTTCGGCGACATGCATGCCTACGGCACTGAGGGTGTGCGCTTCTACACCAAGCAGAAATCGATCATGCAGCGCTGGTCGGAGAGCATCGAGCAGGGCGCGGAGTTTGCGATGCCGGTGTCCAAATAACGCTTGGCACCGCAGGGCAAAGGTGGGAGGGGGCAGGCTCCCTCCCACTTTTGGTTGTTTTTCACTTGAGGGTTGACGGCCAGGCGAATGACGAATACTGTACATAAACACAGTGTTTAAGCGCTGATCAACCAGGATGGCAACATCAGCCACGCCAAACACTGTGTGCAAGTTAATGGATTAACTTAATGCGCAGGCTCGTTATACCGAGCCGTTTTTATTGATAGAGAGGGAACTCATGTCCTATCCAGAAAGCAAACTCACCGGCTTAACCGGTTTCGCCCTCGCGGCAAAAGTCACCGGTGGCTGGTCCGGCCCTGTGGTCAGCATTACTACCCTGGATCAACTCAAGGCCAATATCGGCGACACCACGCCTCGGGTATTGGTGATCAACAGTAATATCTCGGCGTCGAGCCTGACCAAAGTCAACTTGGGCGCCAACAAGACCCTGATCGGTTCGTTCCAGAACCGCACGTTGGAGAATATTCACCTGCGTGCAACCGCGCAGTCGCAGAACATCATTCTGCAGAATATTATCTTCAAGCATTCGGCGAGCATTAAGGCCAATGACGATATTCAGGTCTACCTGAACTACGGCAGCAAGTACTGGATTGATCATTGCTCCTTTGTCGGTCACAGCTGGTCAACCACTGACGGCAGTGAAGATAAACTGCTGTATATCGGTGAAAAAGCCGATTATGCCACCATCAGCAACTGCTTCTTTGGCAGCCACAAGTACGGGCTGATCTTCGGTCACCCGGCGGATGATAATAAGGCAGAGTTCAACGGTTATCCGCGCCTGACGTTGTGTCATAACCGCTTCGACAATATGGAAGTGCGCGCACCCGGCTTGATGCGCTACGGTTACTTCCATGTGTACAACAACTACATCAATAACTTCCACCTCGGTTTTACCCTGGCGCAGAACGCCAATATCCTGTCTGAAAGTAACTATTTTGGCGAAGGCAGCCAGAATAAAGGCATGTTGGATGACAAAGGCACCGGGACGTTCACTGATATAAACAGTGTGCCGCCGATCACCAACCAGAAGTCGCCCAAAGCACAATGGACGGCCAGTTCCAACTACGCCTATACCTTGAAGACCGCGACGCAAGCCAAGGACTTCACCCAGAAGAATGCCGGTGCCCAGGCTGCGGCGCTGGTATTCGGTAGTTGAGTAGCTAGCTTTCTATTGAGCTGTCATTTATTGCAAGTGCCACTGTATTTATATCAAGGATATAAATACAGTGATGGCCTTTGTAATCTAAATAATTCTTCATGTTGCGATAAGCAAGTGCCCATGTTAAACCTTGGGGCGCACTTGCAGGGCCAACTATCTCTTGCTCTTTCAGTCAGTATTAAGTTGCTGGCTGCCAGGTGCTATTTAATCTTCGCTTGTCACTTAAGCGTCAGCAAAAGGACATCATCATGAAACATGCGAATCACACACCCACTCGCTGGACACGGGCCGATGCGCTGAAAGTTAATGAAAATGACCCGACGACGACACAGCCGTTAGTGAGTCCTGACTTTCCTGTCATGAGTGACACGGTCTTTATCTGGGACACCATGCCCTTGCGTGAACTGGATGGCACGGTGGTATCGGTGGATGGCTGGTCGGTGATCTTCACCCTGACCGCCGATCGTCGCCCCCATGATCCACAATTCATCAATGCCGATGGCCGCTACGACATCAAGCGCGATTGGGAAGACCGTCATGGTCATGCGCGGATCTGCTACTGGTATTCGCGCACCGGCAAGGACTGGATCTTCGGCGGCCGTGTCATGGCCGAAGGGGTTTCGCCGACCACCCGTGAATGGGCGGGCACGCCGATCCTGTTGAATAACAACGGTGACATCGACCTGTACTACACCTGCGTCACGCCGGGTGCCACGATTGCCAAAGTCCGAGGCCAGGTCATTACGTCGGACACCGGTGTCACCCTCCAGGGCTTTGATCAGGTCAAGTCGTTGTTCGACGCCGACGGCACCTATTATCAAACCGAAGCCCAGAATGCGACCTGGAACTTTCGCGATCCCAGCCCCTTTATCGATCCCGTCGATGGCAAGTTGTACATGGTGTTCGAAGGCAATGTCGCCGGTGAGCGCGGCACTCACGAAGTGGGCCCGAACGAGCTGGGCCTGGTGCCGCCGGGGCACGAGGACGTGGGCGGTGCCCGCTACCAGGTGGGCTGCATCGGCATCGCCGTGGCCAAGGACCTCAACGGTGACGAGTGGGAAATCCTGCCGCCACTGGTCACGGCCGTCGGCGTGAACGACCAGACCGAACGGCCGCACTATGTGTTCCAGGACAACAAGTACTACCTGTTCACCATCAGCCACAAGTTCACCTATGCCGATGGCGTGACGGGGCCGGATGGCGTCTATGGGTTCGTCAGCGATCATCTGTTCGGGCCCTATACGCCGATGAACGCGTCCGGGCTGGTCCTCGGCAATCCGCCGTCGCAACCGTTCCAGACGTATTCCCACTGCGTGATGCCCAACGGCCTGGTGACGTCGTTTATCGACAGCGTGCCCACCACCGGCGATGACTATCGCATCGGCGGCACCGAGGCGCCGACGGTCAGGATCGTGTTGAAGGGCGATCGTTCGTTTGTGCAGGAGGCTTATGACTATGGCTATATTCCGGCGATGCGGGATGTGGTGTTGAGCCAGTGACCGCAATGCAAAACCCAGCCTGATTTCATCAGGTAGGTGGGAGGGGGCTTGCCCCCTCCCACTTTTTTTTGACCGCATTTCAGCCTGCCTTCAAGGCTCAAGTCCTCGCCCACCTGGCCGATACAGGCACTAGCAGCACGAGTGATCCCGAACTCGTAGGTGCACGCCTGGTCGTCGCTCAGGTCAACGAATAAAAATCAAAAGGGGTGGCCATGACCATATTGCAGCGTGTGATCGGCGGGTTTGCGGTGTTGGTGCTGTTACTGCTAGTCATGGCGGGGATCAGTTATCAGAACACCCAGTCCATCAGCAGTCGCTTGAACATTATCACCGGCGAGTCGGCACCCTTGAGCCGGGCCGCCAGTGAGCTATACGTGCACATTCTGCGCGCCAACCAGGCGTTGCTGGCCCTTCAGATCAGCACCGACCCCAAGCAGATCGAGGACGGCAAGCGACCGTTCACCGAGAGCATCGCCCAGTTCAATCAATTGCTCGACAGCACCGTTGCCTATACGGGCGAGCATGAGGCGCTGCGGGCGAACCTGGCGCAGCAGCGCCAACAGGTCGCGGCCTACGCCGAACAGGCGCAGGCGCTGATGGCGTCCCACGTGCAACACGTGCAGCAATTGGCGCTGACCCGGCAACTGCAAGGCTACAGCAGTGCACAGGCGATACAGCTGACCAGCTATCTGCGCGATTACATTGCCCATGCACGCAGTGTCGGCGAACCGCAACAGGTGGCCGCAGCGGAAAAGCTGCTGTTGGAAGTCAACAAATCCTACGATGGCTTCGCGGCTCATACCGTCACGCCGGCCATTGATAAATTACAGCGTGTGCTCAATCTCCAGGACGAAGTGATCAGCACCCGGGCCCAGGCCCTGGCGGCGATTGACCCCAGGGTCGGGCGGATTGCCGGCGTCATGGTCAATCGCCTGCTGACTGACCTGACCGCCCCTGACGGCCTGTTCCAGGCTTATCAGGTGGAGGCAAAACTGGCCGCGCAGGTGCAGCAGCAACGCAGTGCGGTTGACGCGGCGCTGAAAGCCACCCTGGACAGGATTGGCGAGTTCGGCAGCCAGTCCCTGGAGGTCGCCAACCAGGCCAGCCAGTCGGCCAATGCCACCATCGGCACCAGCCGCAGCTTGCTGTTGATCGCGTGTGTGCTGGCGGTGCTGGCGGCGGTGGCGATTGGTACCTGGGTCGCCTTCAGCCTGCGGCGTCCACTGGCGGCGTTTCGTGAAGTCCTCAAGACGCTCACGGCGGGAGACATGCGGGTCAGTTTCGATGTCAGCCGTAAAGACGAGTTCGGTGAGTTGGGCGGTTACCTGAACGAACTGACCACGGCCCTGCGTAAAACCTTCCGTGAGTTGATCGGCTCTGCCGATGCGCTGGCCGTTACCGCGGGCAGCAACGCCCTGAACAGCGAGCAGACCACCCGGGTGGTGGATGAACAGAAGGACCGCTTGCAATCGGCGGCTTCGGCCATGACGCAGATGGAAAGCACGGTCGAAGAGGTGGCCCGGCGTGCGCAGGACACCCGCCAGGCCGTGGACGACACGAGTGAGCTCACGCACAAGGTGCAGGCGCGTGTGGCCGAGACCATCGTCAATATCCGCCAGCAGGCCGACCAGGTGAACAAGGCCACGCAGGTGACCGATGAGTTGCAGAAGTACGGACAGAATATCGAGGGCATTGTTGTCGCCATTCGCACCATTGCCGAACAGACCAACCTGCTCGCCCTGAATGCGGCGATCGAAGCGGCCCGTGCCGGCGAGCAGGGACGCGGTTTTGCGGTGGTGGCCGATGAAGTGCGCTCCCTGGCCAGCCGTACCCAGACCTCGACCAGCGAAATCCAGGACATGATCGGGCTCATGCAGGAAAAGATTCACTCGGTGGTGCACGTGATGAACGAAAGCCAGGCGCAGTCCACCCAATGCGTGTCCCTGGCCTCGGGCGCGGGTGACTTGCTGCTGTCGATGAGCGACTCGGTCGACAGTATCCGCGACATGAATATCCAGATCGCCGCCGCCACCGAGGAGCAGAGCGCCACGGTGCAGGAAACCAGTCGGATGGTCATCCAGATCAACGATTCGGCCCAGCAGACGGCAGACGGCGCCGAGCAGTCCGCCATCAGCAGCCACGAGCTGGCGGACATGGCCAAGGTGCAGCGCGAGCTGCTCCATCATTTCAGCGTTTGAGCCGCGGGAGTCAGAACATGAAAGCATGGTTAATCCTCGCCTTGGGGGCGACGCTGTTCATTCCGGGCCCGGCCCAGGCCGCCACGCCCTTGCTGGGTGTGGGCATGGCAAAGTACGACGATAACTTCCAGACCCTGCTGCGCAACGGGGTGCAGCAACAGGCCAGCGTCATGAACGCCGACATCTTTATGGAGAACGGGCAGGACAGCGTCGATCTGCAGATGCGCCAATTCCGCAACCTGGTCAATTCCAAGGTGGATGCGATCATCGTCGCGATGGTCGACGGCAAAAGTGCGGCGCAGATGATGCAGCTGGCCGCGGATGCAAAGATCCCGCTGGTGTTCGTCAACCGCAATCCGAACCCGCAAACGTGGCCGGCGCAGACCGCGTTTGTCGGCTCCAACGAGCTGGAGTCGGGTACGTTGCAGATGGAAGAGCTGGCGCGCCGCGCCGGTTACAAGGGCAACGTGGTGATTCTGGTGGGCGACCCCGCCAACGCGTCCTCCTTGATGCGCACCGAGGACGTGGAGAAAGTCGTCGCCAAATACCCCGGTATGAAAGTCGTACAGAAAAAAGTCGGCAACTGGGAGCGTAGCCAGGCCGCCACGATTGTCATTGACTGGGTCAAGCAGGGCGTCGATTTCTCGATCATTGCGGCCAATAACGATGAAATGGCGATCGGCGCGATCATGGGCCTGGAAAAGGCCGGCAAGCAGGCCAAGGACTATTGGGTCGGCGGCATCGACGGCACACCGGACGGCTTGAAATTGATGGCTGAGGGCAAGATGGCGGTCAGCGTGTTCCAGGATGCCGCCGGCCAGGCCGGCGGCGCAGTGGACACCGCACTGCGCCTGGTACGCGGCGAGGTGCTGGAGTCGGCGGTGGTCTGGGTGCCGTTCAAGTTGATCACGCCTGAGAATCGCCAGGCGTTTGAATAGCACTGAGCACCTCGATCCAACCTTGGAATGCAGTCAAATGTGCTCAGGCAGGGGGGATTGGTGAGCTTGGCATGCTACTGACCGATCATGCGAACCACCCGCCTGGCAATCAGAACACCCACCACGGGCGCCAGTGCAAACACCCCAAACAGCCACGCCGCAGCGCTTGCGGTGCCTTCGACACCGCCGGGTTCAGTGAGGCCGGCGACGTTCGCGACCATCCCCGCCAGTGCCGCGCCAAACGCGGTGGCGAACAGTTGCACGGTAGTAATCGAGGCGCTGGCGAGGTCCTGCTCACCCGCCGGCGCCACCTGGAACACCCGCGTCAGCAAGTGCGGCCAAGCCAGCCCCACGCCCAACCCAATCAGGATAAGCGCCAGGCAGATCGGTGTGAGCGTCTGCCCGCTGCCGTTGCTTTCGACGGGCATCAAGATGGCCAGCGCCACCATGCCCACCACGCCCAGGATCGGCCCGGCCAGGATCGCCCGTCGAATGTTGCTGCCCGTCACACCCGCGCTGGCGATTGACCCCAGCGTCCAGCCGGCCGCCATCAGTGCCGCCAGATAACCGGCCACCAGCGGCGACTGGTGGTGCAGGACTTGAAGAAACAACGGCACGAAGATTTCGCCACTGGTCACGGCCACCGCCAGCAGTGACATCGTGGCGTACAGCGCGCCGAGTGCCGTGGTGATCCGAAACGCGCCGGCGGGCAACAGTCGATGGCGGGCGCGGCTTTCCGTGACGATCAGCAGCGCGGTAAACACCGCCGCCACGGCCAGCCCCAGCAGGTTCAGGGGCAGGGTGGACGAGACACTGCCGGCCGACACCGCCAGTACCGCCGCCGTCAGCAGCACCAGTTGGGCGAGTGGCAACGGGGTCGGCGTAGCGCTCTCGGTGCTGCGCCTGGGCAGGACCGCCGCCGCCAGCACCGCGAATAACCCGGCCACCGGAATCAACGACCAGAACGCCGCGCGCCATATGCCCAGCTCGGCAAACACTCCGCCCACCGCTGGCCCGACCAGCGTCGCCACGCCCCACATCCCCGACACCAACGCCATCGCGCGCGGCCACAGGCTTTCATCGAACACCAAGCGGATCATCGCGTAGGACAGCGCGAACAAGAACCCACCGCCCAGCCCCTGCACCAACCGCCCAACGAGCATTACCGGCATGGACGGCGCAAACGCACAGGCCAAGGCCCCGCCGGCAAACACCAGGCTGGCGGCCAGGTACGCCGCACGCGGCCCGAGGCTGCCGAGCAGGCGCGCCGACAACGCCGAGCCGAGGATCGAGGCGGCGACAAATAACGTGGTATTCCATGCGTAGTAGTCGATGCCGCCGATGTCCTGGACCACCGACGGCAGAATCGTGGTGGCGATGTACACGTTGATCGCATGCAGCACCACGCCGCCGGCCAGTGCGAGCGAACGTACGCCGTTGGTACCGGACAACAGCGCGGCCCAGTTGGAGGGGGAGGGTTGAGGTGTGTCCATGCAGGCTCCGATTCAAAGGGCTGAAGGCTTGCCAAGGCAAGCCGACACCCTTTATAAAACCTCATGTTTAGATGAGGTCAAGAGCTGGATGGAAGCGAAAATCGATGTGCGCATCCCCCTCGGCGTGGGCGAACTGGCCCGCCGCAGCGGCGTGACCGTGGCCACGGTGCATTTCTACGAAGCCAAGGGGTTGATTCACGCACAACGCAGCGCGGGCAATCAGCGTCGTTATCAGCGTGACGTACTGCGCCGGATCGCGGTGATCAAGGTCGCGCAGCGCGCGGGCATTCCCTTGGCGGCCATCAAGGACGCGTTGGACGAACTGCCTTCAGGACGGCCGTTGACGGCCAAGGACTGGACCCAACTCTCCACACACTGGCGCGACCTGTTGAGTGAGCGCATCAACAGCCTCACTCAACTGCGCGACCAACTCGATGGCTGTATCGGCTGTGGATGCCTGTCCCTGGATGATTGCCCGTTGCGCAATCCGGGGGATCAGTTGGGACGGCTGGGGGATGGGGCCGTATTGCTCGGAAAGTGAGGCAGTCAGCGCCGACCCGTGCGCGTACTCACATCCACCCACACCGCCAATACCAGGATGCTGCCCTTCACAATCATCTGCCAGTAACTGTCCACGTCCAGCATCGACATGCCGTTATCCAGGCTGGTAATCACCAATGCCCCGAGCAACGCGCCATACACCGTGCCCGAGCCGCCGCGCATCGACGTCCCCCCAATAAAGCACGCAGCGATGGCATCCAACTCGCCCATATTGCCCGCCGACGGTGATCCCGCCGCCAGGCGCGCGGTATTGACCAGGCCGGCGAGGGCGCACATCACGCCCATGATCCCGAAGATCCACAGTTTCACCGCCTGCACGTTGATGCCCGACAGGCGCGTGGCTTCCATGTTGCTGCCCACCGCGTAGACGCGGCGGCCGAACACGGTCTGGCTGGTGACGTAGCTGAACACGCCGAGCAGCACCAGCAACAGCAGCACCGGTACGGGGATGCCGTCGTAGCTGTTGAGGGTGGTGACAAACCCGGCGAGCACCGCGCCGATCACCCCCACGCGCAGCACATCGCGCATCAGGGCGTGCGGCGCCAAGCCATGCAGCGCGCGGTTGCGCCGTTGTTTCCAGGTCAAAAACAGAGTCAGGGCAAACAGCAAGACCCCAAGGCCAACCCCCACCGAATGCGGCAAATACCCCTGGCCTACATACACCAGCGACGGCGACACCGGCGCGATGGTGGTGCCGCCGGTGATCCCCAGCAGAATCCCGCGAAACGCGAGCATGCCGCCGAGGCCAACGATAAACGACGGAATGCGCAGGTAAGCGGTCATGTAGCCGTTGGCCAAACCGATCATCAGGCCGCACAACGCCACCAGGCTGAGGTTGGCCAGCAGCGGAATGTGATAGACCACATCCAGGATCGCCGCGAGCCCGCCCAACAGTCCCAGCAACGAACCCACCGACAAATCGATCTCGCCGCTGATGATCACCAGCACCATGCCGCACGCCAATATCCCGGTGATCGACATCTGCCGCAGCAGGTTGGACAGGTTGCGCGGGGTGAGGAAGCCGCCCTCGGTCTGCCAGCTGAAAAACAGCCAGATAAACGCCACGGCGATCACCAGGGCGAGCATTTTGTAGCGAGTGAACAGCTGTTTGACCTGATTCATCTACGCGGTTTTCCGATTGTTATTGTTTTGGCTGAGCGCGGCGGCGAGCACCTGTTCCTGGGTGAGCCCCTCGTTGATGAAGTCGCCACGCAACTGGCCGTCGCCGATCACCAGCACGCGGTTGGACACGCCGAGCACTTCGGCCAGCTCCGAGGAAACCATGATGATCGACACGCCTTCGGCCGCCAGTGCACCCATCAGTTTGTAGATCTCATACTTGGCGCCCACATCCACCCCGCGCGTGGGCTCGTCGAGGATCAGCACCTTGGGCTTGGCCATCAGCATTTTCGCCAGCACGGCCTTTTGCTGGTTGCCACCGGACAGGCTGGTGATCGGCAGGAACGGGCTGGCGGTCTTGAGGTGCATGCGCGCGATCTGCTGGTCGATGTTGCCCAGTTCGGCCTCGGCGTCGATGCGGGTCAGGTGGGCATAGGTGTCGAGCACCGCCAGGGTGATGTTCTGGCCCACGCCCAGGTCAGGGATGATGCCCTGGCGCTTGCGGTCCTCGGGCACCATGCACAGTCCGGCGCGGATCGATTTGAGCGGCGTGCGCGTGTCGATCACCTGGCCGTCGAGCCACACCTCGGCGCTGTAGCGGCCGGGGTAGGCGCCGAACAACGCCGACACCAGCTCCGTGCGCCCGGCGCCCACCAGCCCGGCTATGCCGAGGATTTCGCCGCGCTTGAGCACGAAGGAAATATCGTCGACGCGCTTGCGCCTGGGGTTGTCGACGTCATAGCAGGTGACGTTGCGCGCTTCGAAAATCACCTCGCCGATGGCATGGGGCTCGGTGGGGTAGAGGTTGCTCATTTCGCGGCCGACCATCTGCGTGATGATCTGCGGGATGTCCATGTCGGCCATGGCCGTGGTCGCGATGTGCTTGCCATCGCGGATCACCGTGATGGTGTCGCACACGGCCGCCACTTCATCGAGCTTATGGGAGATGTACACGCAGGCCACGCCCTTGGCCTTGAGGCCGCGGATGATGTCCAGCAGCACTTCGATTTCCGAGCGGGTCAGGGCCGAGGAAGGCTCGTCAAGGATCAGCAGGCGCGCCTGTTTGTTCAGGGCCTTGGCGATTTCCACCAGTTGCTGGTAGCCGCCGCCGTACTGCGACACCGGCAGCGCGACGTTCATGTCCGGCACCTTGAGCTCGCGCATCAACGCTTCGGCGCGGTGCAGCATCGCCGGGTAGTTCATACGCCCGGCGGGCAACGTCAGCTCGTGGCCCATGAAGATGTTCTCGGCTACCGACAGGTCAGGCACCAGGGTCAGTTCCTGGTGAATGATGACGATGCCGGCGGCCTCGGTTTCGCTGATGGACTGGGCCCTGAGCGGTTGCCCGTCCCAGAGGATTTCCCCCTCCCAGGTGCCATGGGGGTAGACCGCCGACAGCACCTTCATCAGGGTGGATTTACCGGCGCCGTTCTCGCCGCACAGGCCGACGCACTCCCCCGGCCGCACCTTGATGTCGATGCCGTTCAGCGCGTGGACACCGCCAAAGGTTTTGACGATGCCGTTCATTTGCAGCAGGTAGTCGGCCATGGCGATCACTGCCCGCCGATCTGCTCTTTGGTATAGAACCCGTCCTTCTCCAACAGGTCGATATTGGCCTTGGTCAGCGGGGTCGGGGTGAGCAGGATGGTGTCGACTTTCTTGCTGCCATTGTCGTACTGCGAGCTGTAGGTGGGCTTCTCGTTACGCGCCAGTTGCACCGAGAGCTTGGCGGCTTCGGTGGCGATCAGCTTGAGTGGCTTGTACACGGTCATGGTCTGGGTACCGTCGATCACGCGCTTGACGGCGGCCAGGTCGGCGTCCTGGCCGGAGATCGGCACCTTGCCTGCCAGTTTCTGCGCGGCCAGGGCCTGGATCGCACCGCCGGCGGTGGCGTCGTTGGAGGCGACGATGGCGTCGATCTTGTTGCTGTTGCGGGTCAGGGCGTTCTCGACGATGCTCAGGGCTTCGGTGGGGTTCCATTCCTTGACCCACTGTTGGCCGACAATCTTGATGTCGCCCTTGTCGATGGCCGGTTGCAGCACCTTCATCTGGCCTTCGCGCAGCACCTTGGCGTTGTTGTCGGTGGGTGCGCCGCCGAGCAGGAAGTAATTGCCCTTGGGCGCCGCCTGCAGCACGCCGCTGGCCTGCATCTCGCCGACTTTTTCGTTATCGAAGGAGATGTAGGCATCGATGTCCGCGTTGAGAATCAGGCGGTCATAGGACACCACCTTGATCCCGGCTTTCTTGGCTTCGGCGACCGCGTTGGTCAGCACCGTGGCGTTGAACGGCACGATCACGATCACATCGACACCCCGGGAGATCAGGTTTTCGATCTGCGAAATCTGCTTCTGCTCGTTGGCATCGGCGGACTGCACAAAGACCTTGGCATCGAGTTTTTCCGCAGCGGCGACGAAGTAGTCACGATCCCGGGACCAGCGTTCCAGGCGCAGGTCGTCGATGGAAAAACCGATTTTCGGGTGGGCGGAGTCGGCCATCACCGGCAGTGCGAACAGGGCCAGGGCGGTGGCGAGCAGGGTACGTTTGAATGACTTCATGGTGGTGCGTCCTTTTATTGTTGTTGGAAAGACACTGGGTGAAGACTCTAGGCGAACACTGTAGGTGTGGCTAACCGGCGTGTTGTGGCAAGCCGGGCTTTTGTGGTGAACAGGACTTTTGTGGTGAATGGGCTTGTCTTGGTGAATGGGTTTAGTGTGGTGAGCGGGCTTATTGTGGTGAATGGGTTTGGTGTGGTGAGCAGGCTTGTTGTGGTGAGCGGGCTTGCCCCGCGCTGGGCTGCGAAGCAGCCCCAAACCCAGGCACCTCGGTGTGTCAGCTAAAAACACATCGCCTGCAATGGGGCCGCTTCGCGCCCCAGCGCGGGGCAAGCCCGCTCACCACAACAAGCCCCCTCACCACAATAAGCCCCTCACCACACCAACCCCACTCATCACAACAAACCCGCTCGCCACACGGTCACCGATAAATAAACCGGTTGACCACCCCCTCCAGCATCTCCTGCCGACCACTCACGGCCTGCGGGTTCAGCTCTTGGGTAAACGCGTGTTCGGCCAGTGACTCCAGGCTGAACTCACCCGCCAGCACGGCCTGGCCCAGCGGCTGCTGCCAGCCGGCATAGCGCTGGTCCTTGAACTGCTGCAGCCGGTCGTTCTGCACCATCGCCGCCGCACGTTCCAGCGCCAGGGCGAGTACATCCATGGCGGCGACATGGCCGTGGAACAGGTCGACCTCGTCCAGGCTCTGGCGGCGTACCTTGGAGTCGAAATTGTAGCCGCCATTCTTGAAGCCACCGGCCTTGAGGATTTCATAGGTGGCGAGGGTCATCTCCTCGACGCTGTTGGGGAATTGGTCGGTGTCCCAGCCGTTCTGCGGGTCGCCCCGGTTGGCGTCGATGCTGCCGAAGATGCCCAGGGACACGGCGGTGGCGATCTCGTGATGGAAACTGTGCCCGGCCAGGGTGGCGTGGTTGGCCTCGATATTCACCTTGATTTCATGCTCCAGGCCGTACTCATGCAAAAAGCCGAACACCGTGGCGCTGTCGTAATCGTACTGGTGCTTGGTCGGCTCCTGGGGCTTGGGCTCGATCAGCAGGTCGCCCTTGAAGCCGATCTTGTGCTTGTGCTCCACCACCATGCGCATAAAGCGCCCGAGCTGTTCGCGCTCGCGCTTGAGGTCGGTGTTGAGCAGGGTTTCATAACCTTCACGGCCGCCCCACAGCACATAGTTGGTGCCCTTGAGCCGCAGCGTGGCGTTCATCGCGCTGAACACCTGGGCAGCGGCGTAGGCAAACACCTCCGGGTCCGGGTTACTGGCGGCACCGGCGGCAAAACGCGGGTTGCTGAAGCAGTTGGCGGTGCCCCACAGCAACTTGATGCCGGTCTGTTCCTGATGGCGCTCCAGGTGGTCGACCATCTGCGCAAAGTGGTTGCGGTACTCCTTGAGCGAACTGCCTTCCGGCGCCACATCGGTGTCGTGAAAGCTGTAGTAGTCGATGCCCAGCTTGGAGAAAAACTCGAAGGCCGCCTCTGCCTTGCCGATGGCCACGTCCATGGGCTCGCCGCTGCGTTGCCACGGGCGCTTGAAGGTGCCCATGCCGAACATATCGGCGCCGGGCCACACGAAGGTGTGCCAGTAACACGCGGCCATGCGCAGGTGCTCGCGCATCGGTTTGCCGAGGATCAGCTTGTTGGCGTCGTAATGGCGAAAGGCGAGGGGGGCATCGCTGCTGGGGCCTTCGAAGCGAACCTTCTCGACACCGGGGAAGTACGGCATGGCGTTTTCCTTATTGTTCTTGGCGGTGTCTGGATACTAGCAACGGCACCGGGCCCGCTGATTATGAAAATCACCAAGGGGTGGTGCGATTTTGACCGGCGAGGGCTAGTCTGTTGCCACAGGCCCGAGGACAAAAACAATGAAAACCCTACCGCCCGTGCACCGTATTGCCCTGTTGTTCAACGGCAGCAAAATCTACGACCGCGGCATCATCGCCGGTATCGGCAATTACCTGAGCAGCACCCGTGCGTCCTGGGATTTGTTCCTCGAGGAGGATTTCCTCTGTCGCCTGCGCGGCATCGAGCGCTGGCAGGGCGACGGCATCATTGCCGACTTCGACGACCCGCTGATCGGCGAAGCGTTGGCCGACAGCACGTTGCCGGTGGTGGCGGTGGGTGGCTCCTATGAAGACGCGCGCGCCTATCCCAAGGGCATTCCCTATGTGGCGACCGATAACCACGCATTGATGAAGTTGGCTTACGAACACTTGATCGAAGCTGGCCTGACTCGATTCGCCTGTTTCAGCCTGCCCGAGGCCCAGGCCAATCGCTGGGCCCAGGAGCGTGAAAAAGCCTTTCGCCGCCTGCTGCAACGGGATGGTTTGCACGTCGAGGTGTATCGCGGCCTGGGCACCAGCGCGCCGTTGTGGGACAGCGCGGTGGAACAGCAGATTGCCTGGCTGCACAGCCTGCCCAAGCCCATCGGCATCATCGCCGTCACCGATGCCCGCGCCCGGCAACTGCTGCAAGCCTGCCTGACTGCCGGCATTGCCGTGCCGGAGCAAGTGGCGTTGATCGGCATCGACAACGACCCCCTGACCCGCACCCTCACGCGGGTGCCGCTGAGTTCGGTGATCCAGGGCACGGAAACCATGGGGCGCACGGCCGCCGCCTTGCTGCACCAGATGCTGCACGGCAAACCGTGCCTGGGCACGCAGGTCCTGGTGCCGCCGGAGGCGATCAACGTTCAGGCCTCCAGCCTGCATCAACCCTTGGGTAATCCGTACGTGATGCAGGCGCTGCTGTTTATCCGCCAGTACGCCTGCCAGGGCATCAAGACCGCGCAGGTGGCGGCCTATGTCGGCGTGTCGCGTTCATCCCTGGAAGCGCACTTTCGCAAGGTACGCGGCTGCAGCGTGCATGACGAGATCCTGCGCTTCAAACTCGCCGCCGCCGCCAAGGGCCTGGAAAGCCACGAACTGGCGATTGCCGATATTGCCGCCAAGTGCGGGTTCAAATCGGCGCAGTACCTGCATACGGTGTTTCGGCGAGAGTTTGGCTGCACGCCCCGCGAGTATCAGCAGGGCGCGGGGGGGACGATGCCTGCGTCGCACTCATCCACAACGTTCAACCACAGTGTCATTTAGCTCGCTAGGCTGCTGTCCGTGTGCAAGTGCAACCTGTTCGCTTGCTCTGCGTAGCGGAACTTGGCACGCTCAAACGGTGAGTGAGTACGCCAGGATGATCAATAAGGAAGCATTACATTGAGTTGGGGAAACGTTGGAAAATTTCTGTTGGCCCTAGTGACGGGTCTGGGATCAATTACCGGGATATACGTGGCTTTCAAGGATGACACTAAGCTCGAGGCTGATCTGTCCTACCGGTATGAAAGTGCACCCCGTCAATTCTCTGAGCGTTTAGGCAGTACTGCTGAAAAGCTCAAGTACGCCGATTTGTATGACAGCATCAAGCGCATTGGCGACGGTGCGCTCAGCCATGAACAGATCGATAAAATGGTCAACCTGAGCCAGGCGCCTTACCTCGCGCTACTCGATGCGCCGTTCGAAAAAGGACCGGACAATTACCCCATAAGCCTGTTGATTACGCTGAGGAACAGCGGCAGCAAGGTCATCAAGGATGTACACATCAAGCTGCCTGCAAAGGGACTGGTCCAGATCAGGGATGATTCGCGCTCTGATACGGTGATGCCTGATCCGGTCAGCAGTGTTGTCATTCCTTCGATTGTGCAAAACGGTGTGTACACGCTCTGGATTCATTTTCAGGGTGATTTAAAAACGCTAAAAGAGCAGGACGTGTACATCGGTTACAGTGACGGCGTTGCGCAAGTTCGGGTGTATGAGGATTTCATAGGGTTTGAAGCGAGCATGGCCCGATATGGCATTTTGGTGTTGGGTGCTCTGGTGATGCTTGCGTACTGTTTCCTGGTAGCTGTTTATCTTTTGATAACGACCGATAGAAACAATGATGCGAATACGGTCCAGAGGTGACCGCCTGCACTTGAACGCGAGCATTGCTTGCTCGAAGAGCGATCCAGTCCAGACAGCGCGGTACCGGGGCACCGCGCCAGGAGGGGGTTATGGCAGGGCGTAGGCGATCACGTAGTCGCCACGGTCGGTGGACTGGCGCGCACCGCCGGCGGTGATCACGATGTACTGCTTGCCGGTTTTCGGCGACACGTAGGTCATCGGGCCACCCTGGCTGCCGACGGGCAGGCGGGCCTTCCAGATTTCATCGCCGTTGCCGCTGTTGAAAGCGCGCAGGTAGAAGTCCTGGGTGCCGGCGATAAAGATCAGGCCGCCCTGGGTCGACAGCGTGCCGCCGAGGGTCGGCAGGCCGATCTTGATCGGCAGGTGCATGCGGATGCCCAGGGGGCCGGTGTCTTCAACGGTGCCCACCGGCACTTGCCACGCGACTTTCTGGGTCTTCATGTCGATGGCGGTGAGGGTGCCGAACGGCGGCGCCTGGCACGGAATGCCGGCCACCGACAGGAAGCGGTTTTTGTTCACCGCATACGGCGTGCCCTTGAGCGGGACCGCGCCCATGCCGGTGTTCAGCGCTTCGCCACCGGACGAAGACTGGGCCTTGTTCTGCGACGGCAGCATCTGGATCCACAGGCCCAGGCGCATGTCGTTGACAAAGATAAAGCCATGCACCGGGTCGGTGGAAATGCTGCCCCAGTTCATGCCGCCCAGGGAACCCGGGAAGCTCAGGGATTTATCCGTGCCCGGCGCGGTGTACAGGCCGTCGTAGCGCATGCCCTTGAAGTCGATGCGGCACAGCAACTGGTCGTACGGGGTGGCGCCCCACATGTCCGACTCGCTCAGGGTCTGCGCGCCGATCTGCGGCATGCCCACAGACTTGGGCTGGGTCGGCGAATAAGGCTCGTTTGGAATGTTGGCGGCCTTGACCGGTACTTCCTTGACCTCGGTCAGCGGCGTGCCGGTGGCGCGGTCGAGTACATAGATCTGCCCGGCCTTGGTGCCAATCACCACCGCCGGTACCGCCTTGTCGCTGCCCGGTGGGGTGAAGTCGATCAGGCTCGGCTGCATCGGCAGGTCGAAGTCCCACAGGTCATTGTGGACGGTCTGGTACACCCACTTTTCAGCCCCGGTCGAGGCATCCAGCGCCAGCACGGACGCGCCGTATTTATGGTTGAGCGGGGTGCGTTCCACGCCGTAGATGTCGGTGGACGAGCTGCCCATCGGCAGGAAGACCGTGTTCATCAACGGGTCGTAGGACATCGGCGCCCAGCTGTTTGGGGTGCTGCGCACGTAGGTCTTGTCGCCGGTCGGGGCCTGTTTGTCTTCCGGGTTGCCCGGGTCGAAGGCCCAGCGCATTTGCCCGCTGATCACATCGAAGCCACGGATCACACCGCCGGGCATATCGGTCTGGACGTTATCCGCGACGCGGCCGCCCACCACCACGGTAGTCCCGGCGATCAACGGCGCGGAAGACAGCTGGTAGTAGCTGTCCGGCACATTGCCCAGGCCGGCTTTCAGGTCCACCTGGCCGTGGGTACCGAAGTCTTCGCAGAATTTGCCGGTGTCGGCATCCACGGCGATCAGGCGCGCGTCGATGGTGTTGGTCAGCAAGCGGCGTTGGCACTGCGCACCGGCGGGAACGCTGGCGGCGATGATCGGCGAGCTGTTGGGCTGGGTCGGCTGGGCAATCGGCGCGGTGGCGTCGAAATACGCCATGCCCCGGCAACGCTGCCACACCGCCGACTTGGCGTTGACTTCGTTCTTCCACAGCTCTTTGCCGGTGTCGGCGTCGAGGGCGATCAGGTTGTTGTGGGGCGTGCAGATAAACACCTTGTTGCCGATCTGCAGGGGCGTGAGCTGGTCTTCGGCGCCGTTGCCGTCGCTGAGGGCCACGTCACCGGTGTGATAGGTCCAGGCCACCTTGAGCTTGTCGACAGTGTCGCGGTTGATCTGGTCCAGCGCGGCGAAGCGGCTGCCCCCTTCGGTGTTGCCGTAGTGGGCCCAGTCCTTCTGCGCGTCGGCCGCGGCCACGGGCGTGATGCCTGGGCCTGCACCGGTCGGCGCGACGCTGGGATGGGCGACAAACATATTGCCCGCCGCCACCGCCACGCCCACCGCCAGCACGGCGGCAACGCCATAGGCACCGCGCGCGGGCCGGCCGGCCAGCAGCGGATACACCAGCGCCACCACCAGGCCGATGACCGCGAACATGAACAGCCGCGAGAACAGCGGCCAGAACACCAGGCCTACATCCGCCACCGCCCAGATGGCCGTGCCGATCAGGAACGCCGCGAACAGCCATGCACCTGCGGTTTTTTGCCGGGCAATCAGCAGGCCGGAAACCGCCATGGCCACGCCGCCGACCAGGAAGTACCAGGAACCGCCAAGGCTCACCAATTTGGCGCCGCCAACGGCCAGCGCGAGGCCGAGCAGGGCGATGATTACGCCCAGGCCCAGGAGTAGGAATCTAGAGACGCCAGTGGCGCGCGATGCTCGTTTCATGTCGAAAGGACTCGAGTGAGAGAGGGCAAAGACGCGATTTTAGCAAGATAATTAACTGGTTAGTACATTAGGCTCCTGCAATAGACTATTACAGGTGCTGCGATGATGGGCTGGGGCTAACTGTCGCGCGTGTCGCTGAAGTGTAGGCACGCCTTGGGCAATATGTGGCAGCGCGTAAGCGGGTTGCCACATACGGGGTGGGTTTGGTTTTACGCCTCGGCTGGTTTTTTGCCGCGAGGTTTTTTCTGCGCAGTTTCCCCGTCCTCCAGTGCGTCGCCCCCCAGGCTGCGCGTCAACTCGACGGCGGCCTGCTGGAACAGGGGGTGCAATGTCTGCGCCTGCTCGGCGGTCAGGCGACTGGCCGGGCCGGACAGCACCAGGGCACCGATCAGGTTTTCCCCTGGGCCGAAGATCGGCAATGCCATCGACGCGGCGTGGGGGTCGGTGGCGCCATGGGAAAACAACGGCTTGATCATCTTCGCCGCCAGCGAATACGGCGTGCGTAACGCTTCGGCACCGGCTGCACCGTCCATGGGGCGGGTGTCGCCCGGTTGCAGGTGCAAGCGCAGGTGATGCGGGGAGTTGACCCGGTAGAGGCACATTCGGTAGGCGCCGTGGCGCACATAGAATGAAGCTGTTTCGCCGGTTTCCTGGGTCAGGCGATGCAGCAGCGGGGTGATATGGCGCTCAAGGTCGAGGCCGTCCTGATACACCGTGTTCAAGCGCATGATCTCGGTCGCCAGCTGGTAGCGACCGTCCGCCAGGCGAGTGATCAGGCCGTGGTCTTCCAGTGACACCATCAGGCGCATGATGGTGCTCTTGATCAGCCCGGTGCGCGCGGCCAGCTCGGCCAGTTCCAGGGCCGTGTCCCCCATCTTGAAGGCGGTGAGCACGGTCAGCACCCGATCAGCCGAAGCAACTCCGGTGACGGCGGGGCGTGGGCGTGTTTTTACCATGGGGGGCTCCTTGAAGGGGGGGGCGGGTACGCTGCAAAATACTGGCATTGCCCGCAGGGAGCAATGCCAAGCGATTGACCGTACAGCGATTTCAGCGCGTTACCGGGCGATCAGTTCGCCTGTGCCGCTCAAATCCCGCATCTGCCTGCGCCCCATCAGCAGCACCATCACGGCACCGGCGGCACACAGCGCCGCCAGCGGCAACAGGGCCAGGGCGTAACTGCCGGTGGCGTGGTGAATGGTGCCGTACACATTCACCATGATGCCGCCACCAATCAGATTGGCCATCGCGCCCACGGCGGCCAGACCGGCGGCGGCAGTGGAGGACGAGAGCCAGGTCGAAACCAGTGCCCAGAACGGCCCCTTCATTGAGTACGCCCCGATCAACACCATGGACAGCATGAACACCGTCGCCACCAGCGAGGAGGTGACCAGTGCGAGCAGCAAACCGGCGGTGATCAGCAGCAAGGTCATCGCGGTGTGCCAGCGGCGTTCACCGCTCTTGTCGGAGCTGCGTCCCCACAGAATCATCAGCACCGAAGCCAGTCCGTAGGGAATGGCATTGACCAGGCCGATTTCCAGGTTGTTCAGGTCAAACGTCTTGAGCAATTGCGGCGCCCACACGCTCATGGTGCTGCCGGCCGCCGACGCCCCGGAGTAGATCAGTGCCAGTACCCAAATGTGCTTGTGGCGCAGCAGTTTCCACAGCGAGATATGCCCGATGGCGGTCTTGCGGCTGCGCTCTTCGTCCAGGCGGCCGGTGAGCCAGCTGCGTTGTTCGTTGCTCAGCCACTTGGCCTGTTCGGGGCGGTCGGTGAGTACGAACAGGCAGGCGATGCCCAGCAGTACGGCGGGGATGCCCTCGATGATGAACAGCCAGTGCCAGCCGCGCATGCCGAACCAGCCGTCCAGGCTCAGCAACAGGCCGGACAGCGGCGAACCAATGAAGTTGGCGCCGGGAATGGCGACCATGAAGATAGCGACCATGCGTCCACGGTATGCCGCTGGCAGCCAGTAGGTGAGGTACAGCAGCACACCCGGGAAGAAGCCGGCTTCGGCCGCACCCAGCAAAAAGCGCATCACGTACAGCGAATTGGCTCCGGTCACAAACGCGGTGCCGGCGGAAATCAGTCCCCAGGTGATCATGATCCGCGCAATCCACACCCGTGCGCCGAAACGTTGCAGCGCCAGGTTGCTTGGCACTTCCACCAGGAAATACGACACGAAGAACAGGCTGCTGGCAAAGCCGAAGATCGCCGGTGTAAGGCCCAGGTCCTGGTTCATCTGCAGGGATGCCATGCCGATATTGCCGCGATCAATGATCGCCAGCAGGTAGCAAAGGATCAGGAACGGCAGGAGTCGCCACGCCACCTTGCGCATGGTTGAGCGCTCGATCGCGCTGATGTCGGTAGAACTGATAGGCATGACTCTCTCCCATTTTGTTTTTTTTGGAGAAGCGTAATGAGCTCGACCTTCCTTGGGTGAAGGCCGGGCGATGGGCGTTCAATCAGTGTGCGAACAGGTGGCGGTTGACCACCGAACGCGGCTCCGGTGCGCAGCCGTCCCAGAAGTCGATGATCTGTTGCACGGCCAGCAGGCCCACGCGATCGCGCGCCTCGGCAGTGTTGGCGCCTACGTGGGGGGTGGCGACCAGGGTCGGCAGGCCCCACAGCGCTGAGTCGGTGGGTGGCGGTTCGGGGTTGAAGGTGTCGAGGCCGGCGCCGGCGATCTGGCCGGTGCTCAGCGCCTGCACCAGCGCTTCGGTATCGATCAGCTCGCCGCGTGCGGTGTTGATCAACAGGCTGCCTGGGCGCATGCGCTTGAACTGCGCCGCGCCGAAAAGGTTGCGGTTCTGCTCGGTCAGCGGGCAATGCAGGCTGATGATATCGCAGCTCGTCAGCAAGGCATCGAAGTCCTCGGCGCGCTCGACATTCGGCAGGTCGGGCAGGTTGCTCAAGTAGGGATCAAATACCTTGATGGTCATGCGCAGCGGCGTTACCAGTTCCATCAGGATTCGCCCGATAGCGCCCAGGCCCACCAGGCCCAGGGTCTTGCCGGACAGCTCGATGCCCACGGCGGTCGCTTTGTCCCAATGGCCGTTACGCATGCGCGCATCGAGCAGGGCAGTCTGGCGCGCGACGCTGAACATCAGCGCCAGGGCATGCTCAGCCACCGATTGCGCATTGGCGCCCAGGGCGATGGTGACGGGGATGCCGCGTTCAGCGGCGGCGGCGATGTCGATGGTGTCGTAGCCCACGCCGTGCTTGGCGATGATCTTCAGCGCGGGCGATGCATTGATCATGTCCCGGGTCAGTTTGCCCTGGCGCACGATGATTGCGTCCGGCTGTTCGCGGGCAATGATCGCGGTGAGTTCGTCGGCCGGGGCATACGGGGTGGTAGGGATTACGCGCACGCCATGGGCGGCGGCGTGGGCCATGGCTTCGGCGGTTAATTGCGGGCCGGTCAGCAGGAGGGTTCGGGTCATTTGGCGCACCTTGGTTTTCTTATCTGTGTGCAGTTGGCGGTTCGTGATGTCGCTCAACAGTGCTCGAAACCTAACATAATGAAATGGCGTTGCAATAAATAATTTTTGTTGATTTGCGCGAAACGGTTGAGTGCGCGCGTGCAACCCCGTGTTATTCAACGAATTAAGGGTTTTATTCAGCGTTAAAGCGTTTTTCATGTGCCGAAGCCGCTGTGGGTGAGTCTTGTCAGTTTTAAATTGCAATGTTAATTTCGAAATGCCATTTCATTTTATGAGTTTTCACCCTTAATAAAAACCACAAGAGGAATGCCCCATGTCCATCGGATTCAGAGTGCTCACGCAGCAACGTAAAGTCGCGGCCGAGTGGGTCGAGCGGTACCGGACAATGCCCGTCGCCAATATCAGCGATTCGATGAACCGCATGACCGCCGGTGGCGCCGCCCTGCAACCGATGCACCACAAGGGCGTGCTGGTGGGGCCGGCGCTGACCGTCAAAGCGCGGCCTGGGGACAACCTGATGCTGCATTACGCCCTGGATATCGCCCAGCCTGGCGACGTGATTGTGGTCGACGCCGGCGGCGACTTGAGCAACGCACTGATCGGCGAAATGATGGTGGCGTACGCGATCAAGAAAGGCGTGGCCGGCATTGTGATCAATGGCGCCATTCGCGATGCTGCGAGTATCGGTGCCGGTGACTTCCCGGTGTTTGCCGCCGGCATCACCCATCGCGGCCCGTACAAGGACGGCCCGGGCGAGGTGAACGTACCGATTGCCTTGGCGGGCATGGTGATCGAACCGGGAGATCTGGTGATGGGTGACGAAGATGGCTTGATCTGCGTGCCCTTCGATCAGGTCGGCGAGGTGTATGATCGCGCCTACGCCAAGCATGCCGCTGAACAGAAGCAGCTTGAACAGATCGCGCTGGGCGAGAACGATCGCACCTGGGTCCTGAAATCGCTCACACAAAAGGGCTGCGAGTTTATTTGAATCCTGCTTCCCACTCCCGTTGGCCGGCGCCTGCGCGCGCGCTGCGCCATCGAAATTTCCAGATCTACTTTGTCGGCCAGGGCCTTTCCACCCTGGGCAAGTGGGTGCAACAGGTCGCGCTGTCCTGGCTCGCCTATCACTTGACGGGCTCGGCCGTGCTGCTGGGGGCGATTGCGTTTCTGACGCTGTTGCCTCAGCTGCTGGTGGGACCGCTGGCGGGCGCCTGGTCCGACCGCCATGACAAACGCCGCCTGTTGATGGCGGTGCAGGCCGCCCTGGCCCTGCAATCGTTGGCCCTGGCCGTGCTGACCTGGCAGCAGTGGATGGGCCGTGAAGTGATCATCGCCATGGCGCTTCTGCTGGGTTTGCTCAACGCCCTGGAAACGCCGCTGCGCCAAGCCTTGATCGCGAGCTTTGTCGATGAGCCCAAAGACCTGCCCAACGCCCTTGTGCTCAACGCGATGCTGATCAATGCCGCACGCTTTATCGGCCCGCCGTTGGCCGGCTTGCTGATCAACTGGAGCGGCGAGGCCGGTTGCTTTGTGCTCACTTCCATCGCGTTCGGTATGTTGCTGATCGGCCTGGGCAGGGTGCAAAGCCGAGCGCAGGCCAGGGCCCAAGGGTCTACCGGGGAGATTTTCCGCGAAGGTCTGCGCTACCTGTGGACCACCCTGGCGATTCGGCGGCTGCTGGTCAGTGTGGTGATGGTCAACCTGTTGGCGTCCTGCTACACCGTACTGCTGCCGATCCTGGCCAAGCATGCGTTCAGCGGCGATGCGCAAACCCTCGGCTGGCTGTGGGGCGCAGCCGGTGCCGGTGCGTTTGTGGCCACGATCTTCCTGGCGTTTGCCGGCAGTGCTTCGAACCTGGGCCGCATTATCGTGCTCGGCACGCTGGTCTGTGCGGTGTCGCTGTGCGCGGTGGCGGCCAACCCGCCGCTGTGGTTCACCCTGGCGGCGCTTGCCGGGCTGGGCTTCGGCATCACGGTGAGCAATGTCAGCAGCAATATGACCCTGCAAAGCGCGGCGCCGGAAGCGTTGCGCGGCCGGGTGATTGCGTTCTATATCGCCATGCGTTTCGGCTTTGAAGCCATCGGCGGATTGTTGGCCGGCCTGCTGGCGGCAGCGCTGAGCGTGCAATGGACATTGCTGCTGGCGGGGCTGTTGCTGGGGGTTTATCAGGGTGTCAGTGGGTACATCAGCCGCAGGCGTGGTTGACAGCAACCACGCCTGCGCCGCGTGTCTCTCAACGAAACGCCGGCACCACCTGCTCGATAAACAACGCCAACGACTTCTTCTTCTCGGCATGGGGCAGGCTGTTGTCGCACCAGAAGCTGAACTCATCCACGCCCAGCTCCTGGTAGTAACGGATGCGCGGGATGATTTCTTCGGCGGTGCCGATCATCGCGGTCTTGTGCAGGCTGTCCAGTTCGAACTCCGGGCGGGCGGCGAATTTTTCTTCCGGGCTCGGTGCCAGGAAGCCATTCACCGGTACCTCTTTATTACCGAACCAGGCATCGAAGGTGCGATAGAACTTCGAGATCGCCTTGGCCCCGATTTTCCAGCCGTCCGGATCATCGGCGGCATGCACGTGGGTGTGGCGCAGCACCATCAGTTGCGGGCGCGGTACGCCGGGGTTGTTGTCGAGGGCTGCCTGGAATTTGTTTTTCAGGTCGAGGACTTCCTCGTCGCCCTTCATCAGCGGCGTGACCATCACGTTGCAGCCGTTGGCCACCGCAAAGTTGTGCGAGTCCGGGTCGCGGGCGGCGATCCACATCGGCGGGTTGGGCTGCTGGATCGGCTTGGGCACGCTGGTGGAGGTGGGGAATTTCCAGATGTCGCCGTCGTGGGCGTAGTCGCCTTTCCACAACGCACGCACCACCGGCACCATCTCGCGCAGCGCCTGGCCGCCGCTGGAAGCGGGCATGCCGCCGGCCATGCGGTCGAACTCCACCTGGTAAGCGCCACGGGCCAGGCCGACTTCCATGCGCCCGTTGCTGATCACGTCGAGCAAGGCGCATTCGCCCGCCACCCGCAACGGATGCCAGAACGGCGCGATGATGGTGCCGGCGCCCAGGCGAATGGTGGTGGTCTTGGCCGCGAGGTAAGCCAGCAGCGGCATCGGGCTTGGCGAGATGGTGTATTCCATGGCGTGGTGTTCGCCAATCCATACGGTGCTGAAACCGCCAGCCTCCGCCATCAAGGTCAGTTCAGTCAGGTCTTCGAACAACTGACGGTGGCTGACACTTTCGTCCCAACGTTCCATGTGTACGAACAGGGAAAACTTCATGACGCTTACCTCGGATCTATTGTGATCGGCCTGTCGACTGCGGGCCCTTAAGTGCTCTCGCCAATGTGAAGCCTGCCAGTGATGACGGCGGTTCGGCGGATTGATTGTTGGTATACCATAATACGGAATGTCCGCAAAATTTTTCTCTCAACCGGTTACCGGGCTGACACCCGCAATCAAACTGTGGGAGGGGCTCAGGCCGGCAGCGGCAGGGCGCCCATCTTGCCGTGGCAATACACCAGTGGCCCGGCGTTCTGCCGGGGCACGATCAGGTTCTTCACTGCGCCGACCATGATCGCGTGATCGCCGCCTTCGTATTCGCGCCACAACTCGCACTCGATCACCGCCGTGGCATTCGCCAGGATCGGGTTGCCCAACTCACTGAGGGTCCATTCAATGCCCTGGGCCTTGTCCTTGCCCTTGCGCGCAAAGGCATAGGCTTCTGTTTGCTGCCCACCGGAAAGCACATGAATGGCAAAGCGTTTGTTCTTGATCAACACCGGGTACGAGTCGGAGCTGTAGTTGGGGCAGAACAGCACCAGGGCCGGGTCCATGGACAACGAGCTGAAGGCACTGGCGGTCAACCCGACGATTTGCCCGTCGTCATCGAGCGTGGTGATCACGGTGACCCCGGACGGAAACGAACCCATCACTTGTTTGTAGATAGCGGCATCGATCATGGGGCGGTCCTCTGCGGATAAAGCGGTTTTTATGGTTTGTAGGTCTGATGGTATACCGTAATACAATCGATGCAACCGCTTTTTCAGTCGCCCGATGAACGTCAAGGCTGGGTCTAATAGCCAATAAATACGGGCGCCATGGCAGGAAATAACGGGGTGCCCTGTGGCACACTTGCGGATCAGATGGGCGCTGAAACTACGGATCAGTCTTGTGAAAATGTTGGAATACCATAATATGGTGTTCATCTGAGGGGCGGCCAGAGAGCTCCCCCGGTGTGGCGTCAAACAACTATAAGATCAGACAAACGCGAGTTCATTTCCATGCCCCAGATGTCCCGGCAAGACCCCCTGATCGAGCATCACACGGTCGATTACGTCCCCCTCGCAGAGCGCCATGGAAAGGCCCGCGACCTGTTCACCTTATGGTTCAGCACCAACATCGCACCGCTGCCGATTGTCACCGGTGCCATGGTGGCCCAGGTGTTCCATCTCAATCTGGCGTGGGGGCTGCTGGCGATTGCCCTCGGGCATCTGCTCGGCGGCATCGTGATTGCCCTCGCATCGGCCCAGGGCCCGCGCATGGGCATCCCGCAGATGGTGCAGAGCCGTGGCCAGTTCGGCCGTTACGGCGCGCTGCTGATCGTGTTTTTTGCCGCGCTGATCTACATCGGCTTTTTCATCTCCAATATCGTCCTGGCCGGCAAGTCCATCGTCGGCATCGTGCCGTCGGTGCCGGTGCCGGCGAGCATCCTGATCGGCGCCCTCAGCGCCACCGCGATCGGCGTGATCGGCTACCGCTTTATCCATAGCCTCAACCGCATCGGCACCTGGGTGATGGGCAGCGCGTTGCTGGCCGGTTTTATCTACATCTTCGCCCATGACCTGCCGGCAGATTTCCTGACCCGTGGCGGCTTCAACGCCGCTGGCTGGTTGGCCACCGTGTCGCTGGGGGTGATCTGGCAGATCAGCTTTTCGCCCTACACCAGCGACTACTCGCGCTACCTGCCGGCGGATATTGGCATCACCCGGCCGTTCATTGCGACCTACCTGGGCGCCACCCTCGGCACCATCCTGTCCTTCGCCTTTGGCCTGGTAGCCGCACTGGCCACGCCCGAAGGCACCGAAGCCATGGTCGCGGTCAAGCAAGCCACCGGCTGGCTGGGGCCGATCCTGATGGTGCTGTTCCTGCTCAATATCATCAGCCACAACGCCCTGAATCTGTACGGCGCGGTGCTGTCGATCATCACCTCGGTGCAGACCTTCGCCAGCCACTGGACCCCGAGCATCAAGGTGCGCGTGCTGCTGTCGGGCGTGGTCCTGGCCGGTTGCTGCGTGGTGGCGTTGGGCGCGTCGGCGGACTTCATCTCGCAATTCATCGGCCTGATCCTCGCGCTGTTGCTGGTGCTGGTGCCGTGGGCGTCGATCAACCTGATCGACTTCTACATCATCAAGCGCGGGGTCTATGACATTGCCTCGATTTTCCAGGCGGATGGCGGGGTGTATGGGCGTTTCAACCTGCATGCAATCGTGGCGTACTGCATCGGCATCATCGTGCAACTGCCGTTTGCCAATACGTCGCTGTATGTGGGGCCGTGGGCCAACCTGGTAGAAGGCGCGGACCTGTCGTGGCTGATGGGACTGGTGGTGACGTGCCCGTTGTATTACTGCCTGGCGACACGTCAACACACCCGGAAGATCAGGGCGGTGCGGTTGGGCTACACCGACTGAGCCACTCCGCCGAACTCCTCCAACGCATCCCGCAACGCGCCCTCGAAGTATTCCTTCGAGGCGCGATCCCAGAGGATATGAAACGCCGGCAGCTCCACACTCCCTGTGTGGATGACAATCGCATTGACCCGCGCCACTGACGTCTGCGCCACCATCCCGAGCTTGAACGCCGGGTCGCTCAAGTCAACCCCGCACAGCTTGGCCATCACCTGCGCAATCACGCCCCCGCTGAGTCGCACACAGGCATGGCTGTCCTGGCGCGGCAGCAGGTAGTTGGCGCGGTGGTCCAGTTCCCAACGCGCTTCTTCATCGGCAATCCGTTGCCCCTGATCCTGCGGGCTGCCCAGCACCAGGTATTCGTTCTGCGACAGGCGCGCCACCCAGCTGCCGTCCGCTTGTGCGCTGGCTTGGTTGGGCGCGCCCGGCAACGTGAAGCCGCGCGCCGTGAGGTACTCGGCGCTTTGTGCGCCGCGAAAGCCGACCCGGGGCAGGTCGGTCTGGTCCTGCAGTTGGCAGGGCGGCGTGAACAATTCGTGGGCTTTCAGACTGGTCATGGCTTAACCCTCCTGGCGTTGGTTAGTGGGGTCGAAGAACGGCAGTTGCACCACCTCGGCCTGGACGACGATGCCGCCCTCGACGCGAATCGGAATGCGCTGCCCCGGTGTGCTCTGGTCGATCCCGGCGTAGGCCAGGCCGATGATGCGGCCCAGGCTGGCGGAATATTCACAGGAGGTGACGTTGCCGCTGATGTCCGCGCCGTTGAGCACCAGGTGGCCTTCCAGCGGTTGCACGCTGCCCTTGGGCAGGCTGAAGCCCACCAGTTTGCGTTTCAGCGGCTGGGCTTCGAGGATGTCCACCGAGCGGCGGCCGACGAAGAACGGCTTGTTGCGGCTGACCGCCCAGCCCATGTCGATTTCTGCCGGGTGAGTCATGCCGTCGGTGTCCTGGCTGATGATCACATGGCCTTTTTCCAGGCGCAGCAGGCGTTGGGTTTCGACGCCGAAGGGGCGAATGTCAAAGGCCTTGCCGGCCGTCATCAACGCGTCCCACAACGCCAGGCCGTGGCGTGCCGGTACGTGGATTTCATAGCCCAGTTCGCCGACGAACCCTACCCGCAGCAAGCGGGCCTTGATTCCGGCCACCGTGCCCTGGCGCACGCCCAGGTAGGGGAAGCCTTCGGCACTCAGGTCGAGGTCGCTGCACACCTGCTCCAGCACCTTGCGCGAATCCGGCCCGGCGAGGTTCACCGCACAAATCGCTGCCGTGACGTTGGTCACGTCCACGTCCAGGCGCCACTGTGCGTTCCACTTGAGCATCTGCTGGTAGATGCGGTCGACGCCGCTGGTGGTGGCGGTGACGTAGAAATGCTTGTCGGCCAGCCGTGCGCACACGCCGTCGTCGATCACCACACCGTGTTCGTTGGTCATCAGTGCATAACGCGAACGGCCCACCGGCTGCTTGAGGAACGCGAAGGTGTACATGCGGTTGAGCAATTCGGCGGCGTCCGGGCCGCGCACGTCCAGGCCACCGAGGGTGGACACATCGATCAGCCCGACCTTGTTGCGCACGTGCAGCGCTTCGGCCTGCATGCACGCTTCGCGGTCCTGGGACTTGCCGTAATAGGCCGGGCGCTGCCAGATACCGGCGGGCATCATCTTCGCCCCGGCTTGCACATGGCGCGCGTGCATCGGCGTTTGGCGGTAGGGGTCGAAGGCCCGCCCGGCGACATGGGCGAGTTTCTCCGCCACGAACGGCGGCCGTGCGGTGGTGACCCCGGTTTCGCTGATCGTGCGCTGGGTCGCCCAGGCCACCAGCCGTGCGGTCGGCAGCGCCGAGTGACGTCCCTGGGACGGACCCATGCCGACCGTGGAGTAACGCTTGACCAACTGCACATCGCGGTAGCCGATGCGGGTGGCGTTGACGATATCCGCCACTTGCAGGTCTTCGTCGAAGTCGATGAAATCCTTGCCCTTGGGGTGCGGGAAGATCGGCCAGTGGAAGTTGACCTGGGCTTCGCTGCGCAGCGCTGCAGGCAGGCTGGTGCTGTTCAAACCGAGGGCGCGCAGGCTGTCGGCGGCGGCGTTGGTCCCATCCGCCAGCACATTGTCCAGTTGATGCCGACCGTGTACGGAACCGGCCACGCCCAGGTTGCGCGGCAGGCCACTGAGGCTGAACTCCGCCCGCGAGTCGTCATAGGCCAGCTTGCCACCGGCCTGGCATAGCAGCTGATAGACCGGCATATAACCGGCCGACATGCACAGCAGGTCGCAGTCGATCACTTGCCCGCTGGTGCTGACCTGGCCCTGGCCGGTGATCTGGCGCACATCGACGCCTTTCACATGGCGCAGGCCTTTTTCATGCAGGGCCTCGAACACGGTGCTGTTGCTCAGGCATAGGATCTTGCGCTGGGCCAGGGCACCCGGCAGGGCTTTGTCCGCCGGGGCGTGACGCAGGTCGATCACGGCGGCCACCTCCACGCCCTGGTCATGCAGGTCGAGGGCGGCGAGGTAGCCGTCATCGTTGCCGGTGAGCACTACCGCGCGCTTGCCGGGCTTGACTGCATACAGCTTCATCAGGCGTTGCGCGGCGCTGGTGAGCATCACCCCCGGCAGGTCGTTATTGCGGAAGACCACCGGTTGGTCGAACGAACCGCTGCACACCAGGCACTGCTGCGCGCGCACTTTGTACAGGCGCTTGCCCTGGATCACCGGCAGGTAGTTGTCGGTGAACCAGGCATTGCAGGTGGCGTCGGTGAGCACCTGGATATTCGCGTGTTGCTGCACCGCACCGAGCAATTCGCGGCGCAGGGTGTCGGCGCGGGTGCCGGCGATATCGAAGCGCGCGTAGGTCAGCGACCCGCCGAGGATCGGCTGCTGCTCGATCAGCAGCACCTTGGCGCCGGCATTCGCGGCGGTCAGCGCGGCCTGCAAGCCGGCGGGTCCGGCGCCGATCACGGCGAGGTCGGTGAACAGGTAGGCCTTGTCGTAGTACTCGGGTTGGAAGGTCAGGTCGAGCACGCCCAGGCCGGCTTTTTTGCGGATGATCGGTTCCCAGACTTTCCACATGCCCTTGGGCTTGTAGAACGAACGGTAGTAGAAACCCACCGGCATGAACTTGGAGAACTTGCCCAGGTAGGCGTCCTTGTCGTTATCCAGCGAGCCGTTGACGTTCTGCGCCGTCACCGCCAGGCCGGCGGACAGCGCGTGGGCATCGGCCAATACGTTGGGTTCGCGGGGCAGTTGCACCAGGCTGTTGGCGTCATGGCCGGCCATGGTCAATGGGCCGCGTGGGCGGTGGTACTTGAACGACCGCGACATCAGGAAGCGCCCGTTGGCGAGCAGCGCGCTGGCGATGCTGTCGCCCTGTAAACCCTGGTAGGGCAGGCCGTCGAAACTGAAATCGAGTGGCTGGTCACGCTGGATCAGCAGGCCCATGGGGGCGGGGAGGCGGTTCATCCGGCGATCTCCTTGGCGGTGGTGAAGTCGACGCGGGTAGTGAACACTTCGCGCGGATCGAAGGTGCGCAGGATCTCGTCGGTGACCGTGTGGCGCTCGGCGAGGAACCAGTAACTGGACGGCGTGTGCATCCACCATTCGCGCACCACACCGGCGAGGTTATCGGTGTTGAACACGTAGTCGGCCCATTCGGCATCGCTGCAGGTCACCGGATCGGGCATCGGTTTGAATTCACCGCCGTAGGTGAACTCGCTGATATTGCGCGGCCCGTTGAGCGGGCAAATCATGATTTTCATCGTCTGCTCTCCGTCAGTGGCTGGCCGCTGTGGCGCCCATTTCGTTGACTTGCTGGAAGGTCGAGAAACGTTCGAGGCCGAAGGGCTTGATCAAGTCCGGCACCTTGCCGCCGCTGGCGACCAGCTCGGCCATGGTCTTGCCGCAGATCGGCGTGGCCTTGAAGCCCCAGGTGCCCCAGCCGGCGTCGAGGTAGTAATTCTTCAGCGGCGACAGGCCCATGATCGGGCTGTAGTCGGGGGTCATGTCGGTGATCCCGGCCCATTGGCGCATCAACTTGGCGTTGGCCAGGAAAGGGAACATTTCGATGGCATGGGCCAACAGGCTTTCCTTGAGGTCCAGGGTCGAGCGGGTGTTGAACAGCGGGTACGGGTCGGAGCCGCCACCGAACACCACTTCGCCACGGCTGGTTTGCTGCACGTAGCAGTGCAGGGCCGAGGAACTCACCAACGGGTCGAGGAACGGCTTGAACGGCTGGGTGACCATGGCCTGCAACGGGAAGGTCTGGATCGGCGAACGGATACCGGCCTTGGCCATCAGCAGCGAGCTGTGCCCGGCAATCGCCTGCACCGCGCAGCCGCACCGGATGGTGCCGCGATTGGTCTTCACCGCGGTGATGGCGTCGTTCTCGATCACCAGGTCCTGCACTTCGGTGAGCTGATGGATTTCCACGCCGCGCTTGGCTGCCTGCTTGGCGTAGCCCCAGGCCACAGCATCGTGACGCGCGGTGGCGCCGTCGATATGCCAGAGCCCGGCGATTACCGGCAAGTGGCCGGGGTCGAGGTTGAGGCTGGGCACCAGCTCGCGGATCTGTTGGCGGTCGATCATCTCGGTACGCCCGCCGAAGTGCTTGTTGACCTCGGCGCGCTGGCGGAACGAACGCACGGTGGCGTCGGTGTGGGCCAGGGTCAGTTGGCCGCGCTCGGAGTACATGATGTTGAAATCGAATTCGTTGGACAGCGACTGGAACATCTTCACCGACTCGGCGTAGAAACGAACGCCTTCGCTGGTGAGGTAGTTGGAGCGGATCACCGCTGTATTGCGCGCGGTATTGCCGCCGCCCAGGTAGGCCTTTTCCAGCACCGCGATATTGGTGATGCCGTGGTACTTGGCCAGGTAGTAGGCCGTCGCCAGGCCATGGCCACCGGCGCCGATGATCACCACGTCGTAACTCGACTTGAGTTCCTTGGGCGGTGGCAGGTCCACCTCCACCGGGTACTCCGAACTCAGCCCGTATTTCAATAGATTGAATGGCATACGGCCTCCGATTGGCTGCGTAGGGCGTGGTGTTGCGCCAGGGCGGCGGCCACGGTGTTTTTCATCAGGAAGGCAATGGTCATCGGCCCGACACCGCCGGGCACCGGGGTGATGGCGGCGACATGGGGCAGGGCGCTGTCGAAGTCGACATCACCCACCAGGCGGCTGCGGCCGTCGTCGTCGATGCGGTTGATGCCGACATCGATCACCACCGCGCCGGGCTTCAACCAGCTCGCGTCAATCAAGCGGGCGCGGCCCACGGCGGCGATCACGATATCGGCCTGGCGACACAGGGCCTGGGCGTCGTGGCTGCGCGAATGCAGCACGGTCACCGAGCAATCCGCCTTGAGCAGCAGCGCGGCCATGGGCTTGCCGACGATGTTCGAACGGCCGATCACCACCGCGTGTTTGCCACGCAGGTCGCCGCAGGTTTGCTCCAACAGATACAGGCAACCGCTCGGGGTGCACGGCGTGAGCACTGCGCGGCCCTGGCTGAGGCCGCCGACGTTCTGGCTGTGAAACCCGTCGACGTCCTTGTCCGGCGCGATGGCCTCCAGGGCGCGCAGTTCGTCCATCTGCGCCGGCAACGGCAATTGCAGGAGGATGCCGTGGATCGCCGGGTCGGCGTTCAATTGGCCGATCAGGATCAACAATTGTTCGGTGCTGGTATCGCCGGGCAGGCGATGCTCCACGGAGCGGATGCCCACCTCTTCGGCGCGTAGGATCTTGTTGCGCACATAGACCTGGCTGGCCGGGTCGCTGCCCACCAGGATCACCGCCAGCGCCGGTTGAATAGCCTGCCCATGCAGACGCGCCACGTCCTCGCGCACTTGCAGCAGCACGCGCGCCGCGGCGGCTTTGCCGTCGATCAGTTTATGCGCGCTCACCGGAACACCACCGTTCTGTCCTGATTGAGGAAGACCCGGTGCTCCAGGTGGTACTTGACCGCCTTGGACAAGGCTACGGTTTCGGTGTCGCGGCCGATGGCGACCAGGTCGTCAGGCTTGTACACGTGGTCGACGCGCTGCACTTCCTGCTCGATGATCGGGCCCTCATCCAGGTCGCTGGTCACATAGTGCGCGGTGGCACCGATCAACTTCACACCGCGTTGATACGCCTGGTGATAGGGCTTGGCCCCCTTGAAACCGGGCAGGAACGAATGGTGGATATTGATCGCCCGTCCCGACAGTTGCCGGCACAGGTCGTCGGAGAGGATCTGCATGTAGCGCGCCAACACCACCAGCTCGGTGCGGGTGTCATCGACGATCTTCATCAGCTCGGCTTCCTGCGCGGCCTTGTTGTCCTTGGACACCGGCAGGTAGATAAAGCGAATGCCCTCGCGCTCGGCCATCGGCCGCAGGTCGAGGTGGTTGGAGACGATGGCGGTGATGGTCATGTCCATCTCGCCCTTGTGGTAGCGGTAGAGCAGGTCGGTGAGGCAGTGGTCGAACTTGCTCACCATCAGCATCACGCGCATCGGCTCGCGGGTGTCGTACAGCTCCCACTGCATGTCGAAGGCCTGGGCGACATCGGCGAAACCGTCTCTGATCGCTTGCAGGTCGCCTGTGTGGCCATCGTTGAAACGGAACACCGCACGCATGAAAAAGCGGCCGCTGAAGTCATCGTCGAACTGCGCCATTTCCCCGATGTAGCACGCCTTGTCCGCCAGGTAAGTGGTGACGGCAGCGACGATGCCGGACACGGCGGGGCACGTCACCTTGATGATGAAATGGTTTTTTTCGTGTTGCATGACACGTCCTCGGGATGATGGCGGCAGCTCATCGCATAGCGAAAAAATGTCTGAGGACAGCAGGCTCATTCCTTGAGCGCGTTTTCTTGTGGGGAATAAAATATTCCTGAAGTGGCTTTATAGGGGAATGGGGGCAGGGCGTCTAGAGGGTTTGGGAAAGTTTTTTAACTGAGGGGAATTTTTACACAGGCCCAACGGCATCGAACGCTGTTAAAAATGTGGGAGGGGGCTTGCCCCCGATGAGGGGGGGGCAGTGAAAGATGCATTCACTGACACTCCCTCATCGGGGGCAAGCCCCCTCCCACAATTGGATCTCTGTGCTTCAGGTGTATCGAGTCCGGATTACTCTTTGTCGTTGCCGTAATTCATGATCGACAGCAGGCGAATCGGCACCCGCACCAACTCTTCCGGCCCATGGGGAATCTCGCCCTCAAACGTCAAGCTGTCCCCGGCCTCCATCCGATACAGCTGGTTGCCATGCCGGTAAATCAACTCCCCCTCCAGCAAATGCAGAAACTCCGTCCCCGGATGGGCAAAGGTCGGGAACTCCTCGCTGGCGTCATCCATGCTGACCATGTACGCCTCGAAGCTCTTCTTCGGACCGCGCGTGTGGTTGAGCAGGTGATAGGTATGCCCCTTCTCCGTCCCACGGCGCACCACTTCCATGCCCTGGTCGGCCTTGACCAGCAAGGCGCTGCCATCCTGCTGGTCGTATTCGCTGAATAACTTCGACAGCGGCAGCCCGAGTACATCGCACAGGCGGCTCAAGGTATCGAGGCTGGTGGAGACCTGGGCGTTCTCGATCTTGCTCAACATGCCCTGGCTGATATCGGCAATCTTCGCCACGTCGGACAGCTTCAGGTCCTGGGCCTGGCGCTGGCGTTTGATCTGCAGCCCCAGGTATTGCTCGAGCTTGAGGCGCGGGGCGGTTTCGGTGGACATGATCATCGGCTCCTGCACGGTTTCCGTTCAGTAATATTATTTTCGCACTGGGAAAGTGCAAGGTCTGGCGCTTGAAGGCCACCCCGCTGTGCGTATTCCTGCGGGGAAAAGAATTTTCCCATATATACAGCACAAAAGCGCAGCTCCACCCACTTCGATGTGTCGATCGCGATTCTGGCAAGGGTATTGCATTCCTGTAAGGAAACTAACTTTCTTTTTAGGAATAAAAAGACAGCCTAGGCCCACCCACACGGTTTTGCCTTTCGCGAGGAGTGACACGCAATGTTGCCAGCAGAAACCCAGCGCATCATCGACAAGCACGGGATCAAATACGTGCTTGCGCAGTTTGTGGATATACACGGTGCGGCCAAGACCAAGTCGGTGCCCATCTGCGGGCTCAAGACCGTGGCCGAAGAGGGCGCGGGGTTTGCCGGGTTTGCCATCAGCGGCATGGGCATGGAACCCCATGGCCCGGACTTCATGGCGCGCGGCGATCTGTCGACCTTGACCCCGGTACCCTGGCAGCCGGGTTATGGGCGCGTGGTGTGCGTCGGGCATGTCGACGGCAAGCCCCATCCCTACGACAGCCGCTACGTGCTGCAGCAACAAGTGCAGCGCCTGCAGGACAAGGGCTGGACGCTGAACACCGGCCTGGAGCCCGAGTTCAACCTGATGCGCCGCGACGAGCAGGGCAAGCTGCAACTGGTGGACCCCAGCGACAACCTCGACAAGCCTTGCTACGACTACAAGGGCCTGTCGCGTTCGCGGGTGTTCCTCGAGCGCCTGACCGAAGCCTTGCAGGCGGTGGATTTCGAGGTCTATCAAATCGACCACGAGGACGCCAACGGCCAGTTCGAGATCAATTACACCTACAGCGATGCCTTGACCTCCGCCGACCGCTTCACCTTCTTCCGCATGGCCGCCGGCGAGATCGCCAATGACCTGGGCATGATCTGCTCCTTCATGCCCAAGCCCGACCCGAAACGCGCCGGCAACGGCATGCACTTTCACCTGTCGATCAGCAGCGCCGAGAACAAAAACCTGTTCCATGACGCCAGCGACCCGAGCGGCATGGGCCTGTCGACACTCGCCTATCACTTCGCCGCCGGCTTGCTCGCCCATGGCCCGGCGCTGTGTGCGTTCGCCGCGCCCACGGTCAACTCCTACAAGCGCCTGGTGGTCGGCAACTCGTTGTCCGGCGCCACCTGGGCGCCGGCCTTTATTGCGTTTGGCGCCAACAACCGCTCGGCCATGGTCCGCGTGCCGTATGGCCGCCTGGAGTTCCGCCTGCCGGATGCCGGCTGCAACCCCTACCTGGTCAGCGCTGCGATCATCGCCGCGGGCCTGGACGGTATCGATCGCCAGCTGGAAATCGACCACGTCTGCAACGAAAACCTCTACAGCCTGAGCCTCGAGCAGATCGCCGAGCGCGGCATCAAGACCCTGCCGCAATCCCTCAAGGAAGCCTGCGACGCGCTGGAAGCCGACGCGCTGTTCGCCGAAATGCTCGGCCCGCAGATCGTGGGCGAGTTCATCAAGCTCAAGCGCATGGAGTGGGTGGAGTACAGCCGCCATGTGAGCGACTGGGAAATCCAGCGCTATACCGAATTTTTCTGACACCGTGTGACGGAGACTTGTTATGTGTGGAATCGTAGGCCTGTACCTGAAGAATCCGCAGCTGGAACCCCAGCTCGGCCAGCTGTTTGAACCCATGCTGCAAGCCATGACCGACCGTGGCCCGGACAGCGCCGGTTTCGCCATCTACGGCGATGAAGTCGCCGATGGCTGGGTCAAGCTGACCCTGCAAGCCACCACCGAAGCCTTCGACTGGAAAGGCTTGATGGGCGAGCTGGAAGGGCGCCTCGGCTGTTCCCTGGACTGGTTCCAGAACGCCAGCGCCGCCGTATTGAAGATCCACGCCGACGAAGCCCCGGTGCGCCTGGCCCTGGCCGAACTGGCGCCGAGCGTGCGCATCATGAGCGCCGGGCAGAGCATCGAGATCCTCAAGGGCATGGGCCTGCCCCAGGAAATTTCCCAACGCTTCGGCCTGGCAAACATGCAGGGCAGCCACATCATCGGCCACACGCGCATGGCCACCGAAAGCGCGGTGACCATGGAAGGCAGCCACCCGTTCTCCACCGGCGCCGACCTGTGCCTGGTGCACAACGGCTCGCTGTCCAACCACTTCCGCCTGCGCCAGGAACTCAAGCGCGAAGGCATCCACTTCGAAACCGACAACGACACCGAAGTCGCCGCCGGCTACCTGACCTGGCGCCTGCAACAGGGTGATTCGCTCAAAGAGGCGCTGGACCACTCCCTGGAAGACCTCGACGGCTTCTTCACCTTCGCCATCGGCACGCGCAACGGCTTTGCGGTGATCCGCGACCCGATTGCGTGCAAGCCGGCGATCTTGGCCGAGACCGACGACTACGTCGCCATGGCCTCCGAGTACCAGGCGCTGTCGAGCCTGCCGGGCATCGAAAACGCGCGGATCTGGGAGCCGGCACCGGCCACGTTGTACATCTGGGAACGCCCGTCAGCTTAAGGAGCGCACACATGAAAACCATCGATCTTTCCACCGCCACCGTGCGTGACCTCAACCAGGCGCTGCACGCCCAGGCCATCGACAACGAGTGGCGCGTGACCCATTCCAACGGCAAGCACAACCTTGCGGTAGGGGTGAACCAGGCCGTGTCCATCGATATCGAGGGCCACGCCGGCTACTACTGCGCGGGCATGAACCAGCAGGCCTCGATTACCGTGCACGGCAATGTCGGCGTGGGCTGCGCCGAGAACATGATGTCCGGCTCGGTGCGCGTCAAAGGCAGCGCGTCCCAGGCCGCCGGGGCCACGGCCCATGGCGGTTTGCTGGTGATTGAGGGCGATGCGGGCGCGCGTTGCGGGATTTCCATGAAGGGCATCGACATCGTCGTCGGCGGCAGCATTGGCCATATGAGCTGCTTCATGGGCCAGGCCGGGCGCCTGGTGGTGTGCGGCGACGCCGGCGATGCGCTGGGGGATTCGCTCTACGAAACCCATATCTACGTGAAAGGCACGGTGGAGTCCCTGGGCTCGGACTGCGTTGAAAAAGAGATGCGCAGCGAGCACCTGCAAGAGTTGCAGGAACTGCTCGACCGCGCCGGTTTCGCCCACCAGGCGGCGGATTTCAAGCGCTACGGCTCGGCCCGTCAGCTGTACAACTTCAAAGTCGATAACGCCTCCGCGTACTGATCAGGAGCTCCACCATGACTGAACAAACCCCTCCGGTCCTGCGCGAGTCGGCCACCTTCGACCGCCTGACCATCCAGGAAATCCAGCGTGCCGCCGAAACCGGCATCTACGACATTCGCGGTGGCGGCACCAAGCGCAAGCTGCCGCACTTCGATGACTTGCTGCTGCTCGGCGCCAGCGTGTCGCGCTATCCGCTGGAAGGCTATCGCGAGAAGTGCGGCACCGATGTGATCCTCGGCAACCGCTTCGCCAAGAAGCCGATCCACCTGAAGATCCCGGTGACCATCGCCGGCATGAGTTTCGGTGCGTTGTCGGCCAACGCCAAGGAAGCCCTGGGCCGTGGCGCGACCATCGCCGGCACCAGCACCACCACCGGTGACGGTGGCATGACCCCGGAAGAGCGCGGCCAGTCCCAGCACCTGGTGTATCAGTATCTGCCATCACGCTACGGCATGAACCCGGATGATTTGCGCAAGGCCGACGCCATCGAGATCGTCCTCGGCCAGGGCGCCAAGCCCGGCGGCGGCGGCATGTTGCTCGGCATGAAAGTCACCGAGCGTGTGGCCGGCATGCGCACCTTGCCCATCGGCGTGGACCAGCGCAGCGCCTGCCGCCACCCGGACTGGACCGGCCCTGATGACCTGGCGATCAAGATTGCCGAGCTGCGCGAAATCACCGATTGGGAAAAACCGATCTACGTGAAGATCGGCGCGAGCCGGCCGTATTACGACGTGAAGCTGGCGGTCAAGGCCGGTGCCGATGTGATCGTGCTTGACGGTATGCAAGGCGGTACTGCCGCGACCCAGGAAGTGTTTATCGAGCATGTGGGCATCCCGATTTTGTCGGCCATCCCGCAAGCGGTACAGGCTTTGCAAGAGATGGGCATGCACCGCAAGGTCCAGTTGATCGTGTCGGGCGGGATCCGCAACGGTGCCGATGTGGCCAAGGCCATGGCGATGGGCGCGGATGCGGTCGCCATCGGCACGGCGGCGCTGATTGCCCTGGGCGACAACCACCCACGGCTGGACGCGGAACTGAAAAAGATCGGCTCGGCCGCCGGCTTCTACGACGACTGGCAGAACGGCCGCGACCCGGCCGGCATCACCACCCAGGACCCGGAGCTGTCCAAGCGCCTCGACCCGGTGGAAGGCGGGCGGCGGTTGGCCAACTACCTGCGGGTGATGGTGCTGGAAGCGCAGACCATGGCCCGTGCGTGCGGCAAATCGCACCTGCACAACCTCGACCCCGAGGACCTGGTGGCGCTGACGGTGGAATCGGCCGCCATGGCCCGGGTGCCGCTGGCAGGAACCAGCTGGGTGCCGGGTTCCGGTTACTAGCGGGCCCCTGTAGTGAGCGGGCTTGCCCCGCGCCGGGTGGCGAAGCCACCCCAATAAAGCCGCCGCATTCATTGAGGTAGAAATGCGGCGATTGGTTTACGGGCGGCTTCGCCACCCAGCGCGGGGCAAGCCCGCTCACTACACCCAGGTACTTCCCATTTCTTTTGCAGGAGCTTTGAACATGGTCAATCGTCTTCTCGGCAAATCCCTCTTCGGTTTATTGCTGGCCAGTGCCTTTGCACCCTTGGCCCAGGCCGCCGACGCCCCCACCTTGAACACCGGCAGCACCGCCTGGATGGTCACCGCCGCCGTGCTGGTGCTGTTCATGTGCTTGCCGGGGCTTGCGTTGTTCTACGGTGGCCTGGTCCGTGCGAAAAACATGCTCTCGTTGTTCACCCAGTGCTTCGGCATCGCTGGCCTGGTGGGCGTGCTGTGGGTGATCTACGGCTACAGCATGGTGGTCGACACCACCGGCATGGTCGAAGGGCAGGTGACCTTCAACAGTTTTGTCGGTGGCCTGAGCCGCGCCTTCCTGGCGGGCATGACCCCGGAGAGCCTGGTGGGGGATATTCCGGAAGGGGTGTTCGTGACCTTCCAGATGACCTTCGCCATCATCACCCCGGCCCTGATCGCCGGCGCCTTTGCCGAACGCATGAAGTTCTCGGCGGCGCTGCTGTTCATGGCCATCTGGTTCACCCTGGTCTATGCCCCGGTGGCGCATATGGTCTGGGGCGGTTCGGGGGCCTTGATGCATAACTGGGGCGTGCTCGACTTTGCCGGCGGCACCGCCGTGCACATCAATGCCGGTGTGGCTGCGCTCGCTGCGTGCCTGATCCTCGGCAAGCGCAAGGGCTACCAGAACACGCCGATGCCGGCGCATAACCTCAGCCTGACCATGGCCGGTGCGGCGATGCTCTGGGTCGGCTGGTTCGGCTTCAATATCGGCTCCGGTGGCGGCCTCAGCGGCACCTCGGGCATCGTCATGCTCAACACTCAGTTGGGCGCCTGCGCCGGGATCCTGGGCTGGATGTTCACCGAGTGGTTCAAGGTCGGCAAGCCCAGTGCCCTCGGCCTGGCCAGCGGCGCGTTGGCCGGCCTGGTGGGGATCACCCCGGCGTGTGCCTACGTGGGCGTCGGCGGTGCGTTGGCCATCGGCTTGCTGTGCGGGGTGTTCTGCTACTTGAGCGTGACGGTGTTGAAGCGCCGTTTCGGCTACGACGACAGCCTCGACGTGTTCGGTCTGCACGGCATTGGCGGGATGATCGGCGCGGTGTTGACCGGGGTGTTCTGTGTACCGTCCATGGGGGGCCTGGTGGAAGGTGTGACCATGGGCGGGCAGGTGGTTGCCCAGCTCAAGGGGGTGCTGCTGACTACGGTGTACTGCTTTGTGATCAGTTGGATCATCCTCAAGGGGGTCAATGTCCTGGTTGGCTTGCGTGCCCATGAGTCGGTGGAGGAGATGGGGCTGGACCTGGCCGAGCATAATGAGCGGGCCTACAACCACTGATCATTCCCCCTGAGTAAACGCAGCTCAAAATGTGGGAGGGGCGGTGCGACGATTCGACTTGCCCCGTGGCGGCTCGGGAGCCGACGACTCTCTAACGGGTGCCCCGGGACTGAAATGTGGGAGGGGGCTTGCCCCCGATGGCGGCCTGACAGCCGACCAGGATGTTGGATCGGATCGAGTACATATCCGTTGCTGCGGTAAAGGCGGCTATTGGTTCCGCCCTTACGGCGGCTCACTTTGGAAAAGCCCCAAAGTAAGCAAAGGGCTCTTGCCCCACCACTCGGCACCTCGCCCAGGCTCGGTGTGCCCGTAATCCGACAGTGATGTGGGCGGCTAAACCGGCATCCCTGCCGGTTTACCCCCCACATCACTATCGGATTCCGGCCAGCGTGGTTAACGGGGCGCCTGAGATCAAGATCAAGATCTACAGCAAGAGCAAGAGCAAGAGCGGCTCGCTTCGCATCGTGGTTACCGTTGTGGATACCTATGCGCCGACAGCGGTCTTTCAGTCAGCTGGGTTGTAGCTGAGCCACGGCCATCGGGGGCAAGTCTCCTCCCGCATTTGCCTTGCTGCGTTGCAGCTGGCTCGCCACCAGGGTGTTCTTCAGCAGGTAGGCAATCGTCATCGGCCCCACACCGCCGGGCACCGGCGTGATCGCGCTGGCTACGGTGCGTGCGCTGGCATAGTCCACATCCCCCACCAACCGTGTGCCGGTCTCGGTGGTGATGCGGTTGATCCCCACATCAATGACCACTGCGCCGGGCTTGAGCCAACTGGCATCGATCAACTGCGGCCGGCCTACGGCGGCGACGACGATGTCGGCCAAACGGCACAGCGCCGGTGCATCGACGCTGCGCGAGTGCACCACGCTGACCGAGCAGTTGGCCTGCAGCAGCAGGGTTGCCATGGGTTTGCCGACAATGTTCGAACGCCCGATCACCACCGCGTGCAAGCCGCTCAAGTCGCCGCAGGTTTCGTGCAGCAGGCGCATGCAGCCGCTGGGCGTGCAGGGCGTGAGCACTTCGATGCCTTGCACCAGGCCGCCGACGTTTTCGCGGTGGAAGCCATCCACGTCCTTGATCGGGTCGATCGCGTGGATCACCGCCGCCTCGTCGATATGCGCCGGCAGTGGCAACTGCACCAGGATGCCGTTGACCGTCGCATCGGCATTCAACCGGGCAAGCAGGTCGAGCACCTGCGTCTGGCTGGCATCCTCCGGCAGCCGGTATTCCAGGGAGCGAATCCCGACTTCCTTGGCCCGCAGCAGCTTATTACGCACGTAGACGTGGCTGGCCGGGTCATCGCCCACCAGCAATACCGCCAGGGCCGGGTAGATTTGCTGCGAGGCTAGCAGCAGGACCTCTTCGCGAACCTCGTCGAGCACCTGGGCAGAGATGGCCTTGCCGTCGATATCGCGGGCAGGCGTGGGGAGAGAGCTGGTCAAAAGCGTCACCGTTGTCTGGGGAAATAAGGCGCTGAGGGATAAGAATCCCTCAGCCATAGGCAGGCCGGAAGGCTCAGGCTACCAGTTGATGGCAGGCATACACCACCAGCACACCGGCGACCAGCGTGGCATAGGGCAGCCAGCCGGCGCGGCGCTGGCCGTCATCGGCCTGGATATACAGGTCGGTGAGCATGGCGGCGGGGAAGTGGCCCTTGTCCTGCACATAGTGGCGGTAGCAGAACACCGGCAGGATCAGCAGCGCCAACAGCAGGCCGGTGACCAGCGTGCCTGCGCCCCAGATGTCCGCGCCCAGGCCCATGCAGGCCAGGTTGACGAAGCTCAGCACGCCGCCGGCCGCCAGCAGCACGGTGGGGGCTTTGTACGGACGCACCCAGTCGGGGCGGTCCAGGCGGTGGATCCAGCCGGCATTGAGGTTGAGGAAGTTGAAGATGATATAGCTGACGTTGGACGCCGCAAGTACGAACACGTAGTCCGACATCAGCAACAGCAGCAGGTTGAACGACAGGTCGGTCCACATCGCAGCTGTCGGCGCGCCATGTTCGTTGGTGCGCCCCAGGTACTTGGGCAGCCAGCCATCCACCGAGGCCTGGTACAGGGTGCGCGACGAACCGGACATCGAGGTCATGATCGCCAGCAACGTCGCCAGCACCAGCATGATCAATACGATATTGGCCACCACCTTGCCGCCGCCGATGCTGTCGGCCAACACCTGGCCAACGCCCATGCCGCTGTAGATCGCGGGCGAGAGCAGGCCGCTGTACACCGCGGGCGTCACGATTGCGCCACTGGCGTCGAGCACCGCCGGCGTCACCAGTTGGCCCAGCCCGAGGCTGCCTTGAAATGCCAGCGGCACCAGGGTGAACACCAGGATGCACAGCAGGCCGGCGTAGAAGATTGCCTTGAAGGTGTCACGCTTGGGGTCCTTGAACTCACGGGTGTAGCACACCGCCGTTTCAAAGCCATAGGTGGACCACGCCGCCATGAACAGCCCACCGGCCATCAGTGACCAGCCGGACATATCCCACGGCCCATCGATGACTTGACCGGCCGCGTCATGGGCCAGGGGGTACAGCGGCAGGAAGTTGGCCTGGGTCGCATCCCCAGTGAACAACGGCACCACGCCCACCAGCAGCAGCGGAATCAACGAGGTGACGCCGAGCACCAGGGTCAGGCGCGCCGACCGCAGGATGCCGCCGTGCTGCACGGCAAACACCGTGAGCAAAATCAACAAACCAATGGCGAACGTCGCGTTGATGCGCAACGACAGGCCGCTCTTGACCCAGCCCAGGTCCAGCAGGGTCAGTTGCCAGGTGTTGATCAACGCATCGGCGGGAAACAGCGCCGTGAGGATATACCCCGCCGCCAGCCCCGAACCGATGGACAGCACCGGCGACCAGGCCAGCCAGTTGCACCACACCGACACCGGTGCGATCAGCTTGCTGTAGCGCACCCAGGCCACCGCGCCGTACACCGAGGCGCCGCCGGATTTGTGCGGGAACAGCCCGGCGATCTCGGCATAGGTGAAGGCCTGGATAAACCCGAACAGGATCGACACGATCCACACGATCCATGCCGGTTTGCCCACCGTGGCGGCAATCGCACCGATGGAGAACAACACCAGCGCGGGCACGCCACTGGCGACCCAGAAGGCCCCGCGCCAGTCGATCTTGCGGTGCAGGCTGCCCACCGAGCCGGCAGCCTGCGGTACAGCCTCGAACGTCGTCGCTTCCATCTTCGTATTCCCATGTCTGAATAGCGGTTAGGTTGGGGCAGTCAAAATGGGGTGGCACACACGTTTCGGGACGATCAGCTACGCACCCGGCTTTTGTCCGGGTCGTAGAAAATCGCTGCGCTGACCGTGGCGCTGATGCGCTTCTGCAGGCCATCGACTTTGCCAATCTCAAGTTCAGTGCCGGGCTCGGCGCAGCTCACGTCGACCCGGCACAGTGCGATATTGCTGGCCAGTAGCGGTGACCGGCAGGCACTGGTGATCACCCCGACCTGGGCCCGGCCCTGGTACACCGGGTCGCCATGGTGGGCGGCCTCGTTGCCGCTCAGGTGCAGGCCAACGAGCTTGTGGCTGGGATGGGCACTGCGCCGCAGCAGGGCGTCACGCCCGATAAAGTCGTCGGTCTTGCTCTTGAGCGGCACGCTGAAACCGATACCGGCCTCGAACGGATCGGTCTGATCGCTGAACTCGTAGCCGGCGAAAATCAGCCCGGCTTCGATGCGCAGCAGGTCCAGGGCTTCCAGGCCCAGGGGCACCAGGCCCAAGGGTTGGCCGAGTTGCCAGATGCGGTCCCAGACCCGTTCGGCGTCTTCGGGCTGGCACCACACCTCAAAGCCCAGTTCGCCGGTGTAGCCGGTGCGCGAAATCATCAACGGGCAGCCGTCGAAACCGTCCAGCCGACCCACCAGGAAGCGAAACCAGCCGAGGGTCTCCACGCTTGGTTGCGTGGGCGGGGTCCAGACCATCTGCTTGAGCAGCTCGCGACTCAGCGGCCCCTGCACCGCCAGGTTGTGAATCTGCTCGCTGGCGGACTTGACCCACACCTTCATGCCCAGTTTCTGTGCCTGCTCGCGCAACCACACGCCGGCGTAGTCTTCGCCGCAGATCCAGCGGAAGTTGTCCGGGCCCAGGCGCAGCAGGGTACCGTCGTCGAGCATGCCGCCGTGGGCGTGGCACATCGCCGAATACACCACCTGGCCCACCGCCAGGCGCCGTATGTCGCGGGTCAGGCAGTACTGCAACAGGGCTTCGGCGTCGGGGCCGATGATTTCGAATTTGCGCAGGGCGGTCAGGTCCATCACCGCCACCCGTTCGCGGCAACCGAGGTATTCCTCGGTGACGCCGTAACCGTCGTAGCGCAGCGGCAGCCACCAATTGCGGTAGTCGGTGAAGCTGCCGGTGAGGGCGCGGGTACGTGAATGAAACGCGGACTCACGGGTGAGGATCGGGTCGGCATCCGCCGTGGTTCGAGTGCTCATGGCGATGGAAAAACGCTCCTTCTCGCTGTAGATGCGGACATGGATGTCGGTCGGGTTCCAGCCATTGGCCGGGTCAATGTCATCCGGGCACGAGGTACTGCCACACAGCAGGTCGGTCATGGCCCGCAGCAGCACGTAATCGCCGGGCCGTGACCAGGGTTCATCCAGGGTCATCTGCTGGTGCGCATCGATACCGGTGTTGAAGAAGAAATTGATCGCCGGCCAGCCGTTGCGCGCCTGCACGCCATGGGGGGCGAGGACGCGGCTGAGGTTGTCGCTGCAGTTGTCGTGCCCGAAATAGCCATGGGTTTCGTAGTAGCGCGCCGCGCAGGCCAGGGCGAATGAATCGTGGCGCCCGACGGTGTCTTGCACCACCTCCAGCATCGGTTGCATATGGCGGTCGAAAAACTTCGAGAACAGCCCCGGTGCCGGGTAGGCGCTGCCGTTCAGGGTGCGCGTGACGGTCTGGTCCAGGTCCAGCTCGACGCCGCGATCCAGGGCGCGCCGGTCGAGGGCGACGAAGTCCGAACACTGGCGGCCCGCGACGTCCAGCACCTGGATGTACTGCCCTTTGGCGACGGTGTAGCCGTGGGCGGTGCCCGCGCGCAGGGTGAATTCGTCGAGTACTTCGCCCAACGGCTCGGGCAGAGCCGGCAGCAGCAGCGGCGACGGATTGGCCCGCGTCACTATCAGACGCAGCTCGCTGGGCCGGTATTGTCGGTCGACGGCGGTGGCCTCGGCGGGTGCGGCGACGATCACCAGCAGCGCGTCCTCGGCGACAAACTGTCGGCTGTGGCCGGGCGGGCTGTCGGCGTCCCACAGCGAGGCCGCCAGCGGCAAGGCCTGTGCATCGATGCCGCGCCGCTGGAGCGCCTGGCCGATACGCCCAGGCACGCTGCACGCCGTTGACCCGCTCAGGCCCCAGCTCGCCAGGGCGCTGCGGCCACCGGTGTCGAGGGCCAGCAGTGCGCAGGTTTGCCGGCCTTCGACGTCGATCACTTGCAGGCCGTCGCCGGGCTGCAAGTCGACCAGGGTCACGCCGCCGGCGGCCACGCGGTAGCGTTCCAGGTTCGGCGCGCGGGCAAACAGCCCGGGTTCGCGGGGATGGGAAACACGCGGTGCATTCATCATCAGCCGACCGACTTGATGGGTGTCGCGGGCTCGCCCAGGTACGCCGCCATCGAGTCATCCAGGGCCTGCAACCACGGCGTGTGGTGCGGCGGCGACTGGGTGCCGGTCATCAGCGAGCGATAGGACTTGTCGCGATAGCCCATGATGTTTTCCGCCTTGTCGTGCTTCCAGTGCAGGAAGGTTTCGTTGACGGCGGCGATGTCGAAATTCGGGTAGTCGGTGGCGTCCACCAGTTGCTGGATATAGGCGCCCTGGTACTCGAACATCTGCTGGTTGGTTTCCAGGGCCTGTTCCCGTGCGTGCCACGCTTGGCTGTCGGCGACCATGTCGGCGTGGCCGGGCAACTGAATGCGCCCGAGGATCACGTCGCGGGCATACCAGGCCTGGGCGTCGAACATGTTGAAGGAGTACCACTGGTCCTGCATGCCGAGGTAGACCAGGCGGGGGTTGGGTTCCCAGAACACGCCCTTGTAGAGGTTCATCGGCCACAGGCGGTTGTCGGTCTTGAGGCTCAGTGCATCGGGCAGGAACGGGAAGTGGTGCTTGTAGCCGGTGCACAGGATCACCGCGTCGATGTGCTTGCTGCTGCCATCGACAAAGTACGCGCGGTTGTTTTCCAGGCGCTGGAGCAGCGGTTTTTCTTCCCAGTTATCCGGCCAGGCATAGCCCATGGGCGCGCTGCGGTAGCAACTGGTGATGCTGCGCGCGCCGTATTTGTAGCATTGCGAGCCGATGTCCTCGGCCGAATAGCTGCTGCCGACGATCAGCAGGTCCTTGTCCTTGAACTCCAGCGCCTCGCGGAAATCGTGGGCATGCAGGATGCGCCCGGCGAACTGTTCGAAGCCTTGGAAGTACGGCACCTTGGGCGTGGAGAAGTGGCCGCAGGCGTTGATCACGTAGTCGAATGTTTCGCAGGTCAAGGTGTCGCTGGTGTAGTCGTGGGCGTAGAGGGTGAAGCGCTGGCTCTGTTCGTCGAAGGTGACTTGGCGCACCACATTGTTGAAGCGGATGTAGTCGCGCACGCCGGCCTTTTCCACGCGGCCCTTGATGTAGTCCCACAGCACTTCACGCGGCGGGTAGGAACCGATGGGTCGGCCGAAATGCTCTTCGAAGGTGTAGTCGGCGAACTCCAGGCATTCCTTGGGGCCGTTGGACCACAGGTAGCGGTACATGCTGCCGTGCACCGGCTCGCCGTTCTCGTCGAGGCCGGTGCGCCAGGTGTAGTTCCACATGCCGCCCCAGTCCTGCTGTTTTTCAAAGCACACCAGCTCAGGGATGGCGGCGCCTTTGTCACGGGCCGACTGGAACGCGCGAAGTTGCGCCAGGCCGCATGGGCCGGCGCCGATGATTGCAACACGTAGGGTCATGAGCGTGCCTCCTGAAGGTTTCAGCGAAAGATCACTGTCTTGTCCTGGTTGATGAACACCCGGTGTTCCAGGTGGTATTTCAGGGCTTTGGAAAGGGCCACGGTTTCGGTGTCGCGGCCGATGGCGACCAGCGAGTCGGGCAGGTGGGTATGATCGACGCGCTGGATTTCCTGCTCGATGATCGGGCCCTCATCCAGGTCGCTGGTGACGTAGTGGGCGGTGGCGCCGATCAGCTTGACGCCACGGTCATAGGCCTGGTGGTAGGGCTTGGCGCCCTTGAACCCTGGGAGGAACGAGTGGTGGATATTGATCGCCCGGCCCGAGAGTTGCTGGCACAGGCCGTCGGACAGGATCTGCATGTAGCGCGCGAGCACCACCAGGTCGGTCTGGGTGTCTTCGACGATGCGCATCAGCTCGGCTTCCTGGCCGGCCTTGGTGTCCTGGGTGATCGGCAGGTAGATGAAGCGGATGCCTTCGCGTTCGGCCATCGCCCGCAGGTCCAGGTGGTTGGAGACCACGGCGGTGATGTGCATGTCCATCTCGCCCTTGCGGTGGCGGTAGAGCAGGTCGGTGAGGCAGTGGTCGAACTTGCTGACCATCAGCAGTACGCGGGTCGGTTGGCGCGAGCTGAACAACTGCCAGTGCATGTCGAAGCCACCGGCCAGGTCGCCGAGGCCTTTGCGCAGGGCGCCGACGTCGCCGCTCACGCCGGTGTTGAAACGGAACACCGCGCGCATGAAAAACTGCCCGGTGAACTCATCGTCGAACTGCGCCAGCTCGCTGATGTAGCACTGCTGTTGGGCCAGGCACGCGCTGATCGCGGCGACAATCCCGGACGCCGCCGGGCAGGTGATCTTGAGGATGTAATGTTCGCGGGAGGCGTCCATCGAAAGCTCCTGAGTTCAGTGAAGGAAGGCTCAGCCCTTGGCCGTGCGCTTGGTTTTCTGCGGGTCGTCGAAGGGCAGGGCGTGGGTGCTGGCGCTGGCCTCGAGGCTGCCGCGAACCTGCAAGGCAATACCGGGTTCGGAACAGGCGACGCTCATGCGCGCGATGGCCATCGAGCGTTTGCTCAGGCGCGAATACATGCCGCAGGTGATCACGCCGACTTGCTGGTTGCCCTGCCACACGGTGTCGCCGGCCTCGGCGGCGCGGACGCCCTCAAGCAGCACGCCGGTGATCTTGAAGCGCTCCTGGCCGCGCAGGCGCAGGTGTTCTTCGGCGCCACGGAAGGCGTTCTTGCCAGGTGAAACAGTGAAGTCCAGGCCCATTTCCCAGAGGGTGTCGCCGGCCTTCTGGTCGGCGAAGGGGTACATCTGCGAGTTGTCGTAGGGGAAAAACATCAGCGAGCTTTCCACCCGCAACCAGTCCAGGGCAGTGAAGGCGCAGGGGATGATCCCCTGGCTCGCGCCTTGTTCGAGGATGCTGTCCCACAGGAACGGCGCATCGGCGGCCTTGCAGAAAATCTCATAGCCACGTTCGCCGGTGTAGCCGGTGCGCGAGATCATCACCGGGCGGTCGAACAGGCGGGTTTGCAGGTGGTGGAAGTACGCCAGCTGGCGGATGCCGGGCACGTGTTCGGCGAGGAAATCCACCGCCAGCGGACCTTGCAGCGACAGGTCGTGCAGGTCGTCATCGAACAGCACCGCCACTTGCCGGCCCTGGGCCGAGCGCACGAGCATTTCATGCCCGGTGCCGGCGCCATGCACCACCATGAACGCGTTGGGGCCGGTGCGGTAGACGATGCAGTCATCGACGAACTTGCCGTCCTCATCGAGCATCGAGGCATACACCGATTTGCCGGGGTAGAGCTTGGCGATGTCGCGGGTGGTGGCCCACTGCAACAGGCTCTCGGCGTGGGGCCCCACGTAATGGACTTTTTTCAGGCCGGATACGTCCATCAGGCCGGCGCGGGTGCGGATCGCCTGGTGGTGGTCGGCGAGGTCACTGCTGTAGGTCCAGGCAGTGCCCATGCCGTTCCAGTCTTCGAGGTGGGAGCCGAGGGCGCGGTGCCGGTCGGCCAATGCAGAAATACGCCATGAGTGGGTCATGTGAGGTTCCTTGTCGTAGAAGAAGGGGCGTCAGGCCTGTGGGTCGAACTGGCTCAGCCACTCGACCAGCGTATGGCGGTAGCGGGTCATGCCCTTGTAGTCGGCGATGGGGTCGGGCAGGTCGCGCAGCACGCGGTGCAGGCGACAGCCCCAGCCGGGTTGTGTGACCAGCTCGTCCAGGCTGATCAGGTAGGTGCGGATGCTGAACATCACCGCGTGGCTGCGCGGCAGGCGCGCCATCACTTGCAGCTCGACCCGCAGGTGCACCTGCTGGCCGACGTTCTGCGCGGTGATCCGGCCGCGATCGGCGCCCCATTCATGGAAGGTTTCCGGCGACGAATCCAGGCGCGGGTTGATGGTCAGGGTCCAGTTCAAGCGCCGTACCGGCTGGCCGACCTGCAGGTTGAGCAGGTACTTCAGCGCCCGTTCGAACACGCCCATCTGATGGGCCATGGGCACCGGTGCGTGCCATTGCTTGAAACTCATGCCGGCGTCGAACGCCAGCGACCAGTCGGCCGGGCTGGTGACCAGGCCGGCGTCCATGTACAGGTCGCCGTCGCGCTGGTCGAGCAGGGCGAAATCCCCCTGCACCTGGCGGCCGATGTACTCCAGCGGCGCGCAGGGCAGGCTGCTGGCATCGCCGAAGATGAAGGCCTGGTCGATGTCCAGCAGGTGGTTGCGCCACTGCCAGCGCTCGCCGTTTTGCGTCAGGCTGAACGCCTGCGGGTAGTCGGCGGCCAAGTGTTCCATGATCATCTGCAGCGCATCCCAGGCCGCCACTTGCATGTGGGGCATCACCAGGTAGCGGCGTGGGTCCTTGTCCAGCACCAGGGCGCGCTCGGCCATTTCCGAGCGGTAGTGCTCGTCGATGTCGAAGGCGTGCTCATAGATCGAGCCGGGGTCGCGGGAGATGGCCGGTTCGATGTTCACCGAGTACAGGTAGCTGTCCTCGATAAAGGGAAAGGGGAAACGCCGGATCGCGGCCGGGCTGTTGCGAAAGCTGAAATCGTCGCGATAGCTCAGCACGGGGCTCGTTTGCAGGGGCATGGCACTCACTCCTATAGGTCCAGCGAAACGCAGGGGCCGCTGCCGCGCGAGACGCAGGGCATCAGAAAGTCGGCCTGCTCGGCCGGGCTGAGGAAGCTGTCGCGGTGTTCGATGGCGCCGCCCTGGTGGCGCGTGATGCACTGGCCGCAGACTCCGCCACGGCACAGGTTGGGCACCTGTAGTCCGGCGTGTTCCAGGGCTTCGAGCAGGCTTTGCTCGGCCTCGACCCGCAGGCGTCGGCCGCTGCGCAGCAGCTGCAGGTCGAATGGCTGGCCGGGTTGTGCGCCCTTGAAGGCTTCCGAATGCACGCGCTTGAGCGGCCAGCCGAGGCGTGCAGCGTGTTGCTCAACCGCCTCGAGCAAGGGCTGCGGACCGCAGGTGTAGACGTGGCTGCCCAGCGGCCGGTTGCCGAGGATTGGGTTAAGGTCCGGGCGCCGGTCGTAGGTGTGCAGGCGCGGGCCGAGACGCTGTTGCAGCTCGTCGAGATAGGCGTCGCTGAGGCCTCGGCGGAACAGGTAATGCAGTTCGAAGTCGGCCTGCTGTTGTTCCATCGCGGCGATATAAGTCATGAACGGCGTGATCCCGATCCCGGCGGCGATGAGGATATGCAGGCGCGCGGTGCCATGGGGTGCGAACAGATTGGCCGGTGGTGAAATCTGCAGGGTGTCGCCGACCTGCACCTGCCTGTGCAGGTACCGCGAGCCACCGCGCGAGGCGTCTTGCAGGCGCACGGCGATGCGGTAGTACTGGGGCTGCGCCGGGTCGCTGGTGAGTGAATAGGCGTTGCGCACCGTGCCTTCGGCCAGCGGCAGGTGCACCTGCACATGGCTGCCGGGCGAGAAGCCGGGCAGGCTGCCCGTGGCGGGCGTCAGGGTGAATTCGCGCACCACCGGCGTGAGCATGCGTGCGGCGCTGACCTGGACGTTGAGGGCCGCGCTCATGGCTGGAACCCCGCGTAGGGCTGGTCGGGGTTGATGCACACGCCGAGATACGCCCCCAGGCGCCGGGAAAAATGCGTGCGGACCTCCAGCCCGACGTGGCAGCCGATGCAGTTCAACAGCGGCTCCGGCCCGGCCGCCTGGGTCAGGCCGCAGTGTGCGCAATACACCTGGCGCAGGCCGGGTGTGGTGCAGGTCATGTCGATCTCGTCGTCTTCCAGGCCAGCGGCGCGGGCCTCGCCGTGCACACGCCAGATAAAGGCTTCGTCGCCCAGCAGGTAGAGCCGGCAGCCCACGGTGGCGCTGGCCAGCGCCTGTTGCAGGCGTCGCGCAAACTCGGGGTGTTCGCCGTTCAACAGCACGGGCATGTGCAGTTCGCTGATGAACCCTGCGCTGGCGGCGGCTGATTGCATCACCACGATAGGGCGGCTGCGGGTGTGGGTCATGGGGGCTCTCCACGCTGGGTTTTGTTTCCTGTTGGGAGAGATACTTTCCTATGGGGAAAATCTTCTCAATCTGGAAAAAGGGCTATGCCTTTGGAGATAAGCCTTGCGCGCCGGCCATTCGGGGCATGGAAGTTGCTGGGCCTTTCGACCACGCAGCGCAACCGGACGGGGAGTTATCGAAGAGTGCTGACACGACCAAAAGGCTGGCCGCTCTGGTTGGGGCCTGTGCGCCCCGAACAGGCGCGCAGCGTGCGCAGGTTATTGGCCGGGTTGCCCCTGCACGCTGACGGTGCCTTGTCGGGTTTCCTGGACCGTTTCGACGCACTGCTGCCGCCTGCCAGGCTCAACCTGATCCTCGGCGGCGAAGACCTGGGCCCGACGCGACGAGGGTGGGTCGACGGCTGCCAGGCGGTCGCGCATTGCCCCTGGCGCGACGCCAGCGTGACGGACGCCCCCCAAGCCTGCGGACCCTGCCGGCAACGGGGCGTGCACCGTCTGGTATGCGCCTTGCCCGAGGGTGAAAAGGGCGCATTGCTGCTCGACACTCCCCGGCGCGCCGGTGGCAGTTGGCGCCAGCTACTGGAAGAGGCGGCGCAGGCGGTAGGTGTGAGCGTGCGCCTGCGCAGTCAAACCCGTGAACAGCAGCGCAAACAGGCGACCTCCCGCCACGGTGCCCTGGCCCGTGAACTGCACGATTCGGTGGCGCAGCAGTTGGGTTACCTGTCGTTCCAGGCCCATGGCTTGCAGTCGCAACTGGGCGAGCCGGCACTGCAGGACCTGTGCACCGGCCTGAGCCAACTGCAACGCCAGGTGCGCGAGCTGATCACCAGTGCGCGCCTGACCATGGACGGGCGCTCGCTGCGCCAGGCCCTGGCCGATTCGGTCGCGGAGTTCTCGCGGCGCTGCATCATCGTCTTCGAACTCGACAACCGCCTGGCCGACGACGCCCTGAGCCCGGAAACCGAATTGCAGATCCTGCAGATCATTCGCGAGGCCCTGGCCAATGCGGTGCGGCATTCCCACGCGCGCCACGTGCGCATCGAACTGCGCCAGACCCAGGACGGCGACGCCTCGGTGTCGGTGGAAGACGATGGCATCGGCTTGATCCCGGCCTGCGACGAGCACAACCATTTCGGCCTGGCGATTATCCGCGAGCGCGCCGCCAGCATCGGCGCGCGGCTGAGCATAGAAGCGATCCGCCCGCACGGGGTGCGCGTGCACCTTGGCCTGCGCCGCCACCACGATCTGCCACAGGGGAGTCTCGATGGGCTGCACGACCTTATTACTGATCGATGATCACCCGTTGTTTCGCAAGGGCCTGGCGCAGTTGTTCGATGCCAGCGGCGACTTCGAAGTGGTGGGGCAGGCGGCCAGCGGCCGCGAGGGCATCAACCTGGCCGTGAGCCTGACGCCGCAACAGGTGCTGCTGGATTTGCACATGCCTGGCCTCAGCGGTTTGCAGGTGCTGGATGAACTGCGCCAGTTGCATCTGGATTGCCAGGTGGTGGTGCTCACCGCCTCCATGGACCGCGCCGAGTTGCTCACGGCCTTGCGCCTGGGCGCCAGCGGTTATGTGCTCAAGGAAACCGAGCCGGATGCGTTGCTGGCGTATATGCGCAACTGCCACAAGGGCGCGATCGTACTGGACTCGAGCCTGATTGCCTTGCTCGCCGACCAGGCCGAGCCCACGCAAGCGTGTGAGGCTGCGGGCAGCGAAAACCTTACCGAGCGCGAAGGCCAGACCCTGGCGCTGATCGCCGCCGGCATGAGCAACAAACAGATCGGCAGGGAACTGGGGATCAGCGACGGCACGGTGAAAATCTACGTGCGCAGCCTGTTGCAGAAGCTCGGCCTGCATTCGCGCCTGGAGCTGGCGGCCTGGGTGCACAGCGGTGCCTTGATGAAACACGAGGAGCGCCACTAGATGAGGGACAGCCCCGAAGCGTTTGCGCCCCCGCCGATTGCCCTGATGGATTGCTTTCCCGCCGCCTTATTGCAACTGCGCGACAACGGCCAGATCGCCCACTTCAACCTGGCCTGGGCCGAGTTGATGGGCGCGCCGGGCGCGGAGCGCAACCTGATGGACTACGTGCACCAGGAAGACCGCCCGCTATGGCGCCAGGCCCTGAATGAACTGCGTCGCCGCCCCGACACCTCATTCAACCAGCGCCTGCGCTTTGTGCACCCCAGTGGCGAACTGCGCTGGTTCGAGATCAGCCTCAAGCGCGGCCCCCAAGGCTTCTACCTGGTGGCCGGGGACGTTACTGCCCACAAGCGCCGCGAAATCGCCTGGCAGGCCAGCCAGCGCAGCAGCATGAGCTTGCTCGACAGCATGCCGGGCCTGATCTATCGCGGCCGCAACAACCGCGACTGGACCATGGAATTCGTCAGCGCCGGCTGCCTGGAGTTGACCGGTTACCCCGCTGAGCGACTGGTGGACAACCATGAGTTCACCTACAACAGCCTGATCCTGGCGCAGGACGCCGATTATGTGTGGCGCGAGGTGCAATATGCGTTGTCACGGCAGGAGCCGTTCGAGCTCAATTACCGGATTCGCTGCGCCGACCGCTCGATCAAGCACGTGTGGGAGAAGGGCGTGGGGATTTATGCGGATACCCGTGAGGTGTTGGGGATCGAGGGGGCGATTTTCGAGCGCAAGAGTTGACGGATAAACGCGCTTCAAATGTGGGAGGGGGGCTTGCCCCCGATGAGGGCGTGTCAGTGAATGCATCTTTAACTGACACAACGCTATCGGGGGCAAGCCCCCTCCCACATGGGATTCAATGCGCGCCTGCGGCCTTGTTCAGATCACTCTCCGCCCACTGCGTATACACGCACGCATCCGCCGTCGCCCAGCGCACACGCACCGGGTCGCCGGCCTTGAGGGGCATGCCCGCAGCGGACAGCGCCTTGACCGTCATCGATGTGCCGCCGAGGGTTTTCACTGTGCAGGTCTGGCTCTCGCCGAGGAACAGCACCTCACCCACAATCGCCGACACTTCATTCCAGCCCGCTGCCAACGATTGCTCTGCGGCCTGTTCGACACTCAGCGCCAGGGCTTTTTCCGGGCGTACCATCAGCAGCACCTCCTGCTCGGTGTGCAACCCGCTGGTCAGGCGGATCGACACGGATTGGCCTTCGAACGCCGCCACGGCATTGCCCTGGGCCTTGAGCTTGAGGAAGTTGGAGTTGCCGAGGAACGACGCTACGAACGCGTTCGGCGGGTTCTGGTACAGGTCGAAGCCGCTGCCCAGGCCGACTATCTTGCCGTGGCTGAAAATCGCGATGCGCTGGGACAGGCGCATGGCTTCTTCCTGGTCGTGGGTCACGTAGACGATGGTGATGCCCAGGCGCCGGTGCAGTTGACGTAGTTCGTCCTGCAGGTCTTCGCGCAACTTCTTGTCGAGGGCGCCGAGGGGTTCGTCCATCAGCAGGATGCGTGGTTCGTACACCAGCGCGCGGGCGATGGCGACCCGTTGCTGTTGGCCGCCGGACAATTGCGAAGGGCGGCGATGGGCGAACTGTTCCAACTGCACCAGCTTGAGCATGGCGTCGACGCGCTTGTCGCGTTCGGCGCTGGCCAGTTTGCGAATCGCCAGGGGGAAGGCGATGTTGTCGCGCACCGACAAATGCGGGAACAGTGAGTAACGCTGGAACACCATGCCGATGTCGCGCTTGTGCGGCGGTACGTTGACCAGCGATTGGCCGCTGACCAGGATCTCGCCGCTGCTTGGGGTTTCGAAGCCGGCAAGCATCGACAGCGTGGTGCTTTTGCCCGAGCCGCTGGAGCCGAGGAAGGTGAGGAATTCGCCGTCCCGGATGTCCAGCGAGATGTTGTCCACGGCAGCGAATTCGCCGTAGTGCTTGTTTAGGTTGCGCAGGCTGACCAGGGGTTGGCCATGGCTCTGCGCGACATCGTTGATCACTGCACTCATGTTCTTCTCCTCGGCGCTCAAGCGCGGGTTTCGGTACGCCGGCGAACGGCGGCGGCAATCACCATGACCAGCACCGAGAGGCCGATCAGCAGCGTCGACGCGACGGCGATCACAGGCGTCAGGTCCTGGCGCAGGGTGGTCCACATTTTTACGGGAAGGGTTTGCAGGGTCGGGCTGGCCATCATCACGCTGAGCACCACTTCGTCCCATGAGACCAGGAAGGCGAACAGCGCACCGGCGACCATCCCCGGACGAATCGCCGGAAAGGTCACCTTGAACACTGCCTGCAACCGCGAGGCGCCGCAGATCACCGCCGCGTCTTCGATCGACTGGTCGAACAGTTTCAGCGAGTTGATGATCGAGATGATGGTGAACGGCAGCGCCACGATCACATGGCTGACCACAAAGGCGAACATCGTGCCGGTGTAGCCCAGCTTCAGGAACAGCGCGTACACCGCCACGGCGATGATCACCAGCGGCACGATCATTGGCAGGGTGAACAGGCCGTAGAGCAATTCACGGCCGGGGAAGCGCCCGCGTACCAGGGCAAAGGCGGTGGGCAGGCCGAGGGCGACGGCGAATACGGTGGTCAGCACGGCCACCTTGAGGCTGGCCATGGCCGCGTTCATCCAGTCGGCGTTGGAGAAGAACTGGCCGTACCATTTCAGCGTCCAGCCCGGCGGCGGGAACACCAGCCATTGCGACGAGCCGAACGACAGCAGCACGATAAACACGATCGGCAGCAGCAGGAACAGGCCGATCAACCCGGTGGTGGTGTAGAGGCCCAAGCGCATCCTGCGGCTCATGGCATTGGGAGTCAGGAGCATGACGGCTTACCTCGCGTTGCTGGCGCCAACCGGGGATTCCGGCTGAAGCTTCAGGTAGAAGTAGAACAGCACCAGGGTGATGAAGATCAGCAACGCGGCGCCGGCACTGGCCAGGCCCCAATTGAGGAACGATTGCACCTGCTGGATGATGAACTCGGGCAGCATCATGTTCTGCGCACCGCCGAGCAGCGCCGGGGTGACGTAGTAACCGAGGGACATCACGAACACCATCAGGCCGCCGGAGAACAACCCCGGCCGGCACAGCGGCAGGAACACGCGCAAGAAGTTGGTCCACGGGCTCGCGCCGCAGATCGAGCCGGCCTGCAGGATCATCGGGTCGATGGCCTGCATGGTCGCCTGCAATGGCAGCACGATGAACGGGATCATGATGTAGCTCATGCCGATCACCACGCCGGTGAGGTTATGCACCATCTCCAGGGGCACATCGATGATGCCCATGGCCATCAGCGCCTTGTTGATCACCCCGGAGGCCTGCAGCAAGACCAGCCACGAGTAAGTGCGGGCGAGCAGGCTGGTCCACATCGACAGCAGCACAATATTCAGGATCCAGCGCCCCCAGCCGCGCGGCACCAGGGTGATCGCCCAGGCCAGCGGAAAGCCCAGCAGCAGGCTGAACAGGGTCACCAGGCCCGCCACCGAAAAGGTGTTGAGCAGCACCCGTGCATAGGCCGAGTTGGCGAACAGCTGTTCGTAGTTGCCCAGGCCCGGCGTGGGTTCCAGTACGCCGCGCAGCAACAGGCCGATCAGCGGCGCCAGGAAGAACAGGCCGAGGAACAGCAGGGCCGGGATCAGGTTGCTCGACCCCCGCCAACGCTGCGCCAGGGAGGGCGCCCCGGCCTTGGGCGAAACCGCGCCGGCAGCGCCGAGGGCGCTCCCGGTCGGTGTGGTTGCCGTCATTTTCATTTGACTAGCCATTCATTCCACCGTGTCGCAATGGCCGGACCGTTCTTGGCCCAGTAGGCGAAATCGAGGGTGATCTGGTCCTTGACGTAGGCGGTCGGCAGGTTCGGCGCGAGCACCGAATCCAGGCGCTGCACGCTGTCGATGTTCACCGGTGCATAGGCGGTCAGGTTGGAGAAATCCGCCTGACCCTTGGCGCTGCTGGCGTTGGCCAGGAACTTCATCGCAGCCGCTTTGTTTTTCGAACCTTTAGGCACGACGAGGATGTCAGCCATGACCAGGTTCTGCTTCCAGCTCACGCCCACGGGCGCGCCGTCTTCCTGCAGGGCGTGGATGCGACCGTTCCAGAACTGGCCCATGCTGACTTCGCCGGACGCCAGCAACTGTTGTGACTGCGCACCGCCGCCCCACCAGACGATGTCTTTCTTGATGGTGTCGAGTTTCTTGAAGGCGCGGTCCAGGTCCAGGGGGTAGAGCTTGTCGGCCGGGACGCCGTCGGCCAGCAGCGCCAGTTCGAGCACGCCGGGGCTTGGCCATTTGTAGAGGGCGCGTTTGCCGGGGTAGGTCTTGGTGTCGAACAGCGCGGTCCAGTCCTGGGGCTTGCCGGCGCCGAGCTTGCCTTCGTTGTATCCGAGCACGAAAGAGAAGAAGAACGAGCCCACGCCATGGTCGGAGACGAAGCGCGTGTCGATCTTGTCGCGCTGGATCACCGAGAAGTCGAGGGGTTCGAGCAGGCCTTCGGCGGCGGCGCGCAAGGCGAAGTCGGCCTCGACATCCACCACGTCCCACTGCACGTTGCCGCTTTCGACCATGGCCTTGAGTTTGCCGTAGTCGGTGGGGCCATCCTGGACCACGGTAATGCCGCTGGCCTTGCTGAACGGGTCGGCCCAGGCCTGCTTCTGCGCATCCTGGGTGCTACCGCCCCAGCTCACGAAGTTGACGCTTTCGGCCGCCATGGCCGCGTGAGTGGCCGTGGCCAATAAACCCGCGAACAGCACCGCGGTTGCACGTTTGTTCAACACCATTTTCACGCCCTCATTTGTTTTGTTATTGAGCGGGCTTGGTAATGCCCGCCTATCGGGAGCAGTAGGTCCATCGGGGGCCTCTAATCGAGACCCCGAAAGGCGACCGTGCCAAGGGCTGTTATTGGTGCTCTCCCTGGCGGGCGCACTTGGCGGAAGCGTTCGGTCTATGGAATATCATATTATGGTATTCCAAACTTTGTGCAAGCATTTTGCCTTACCGGTTATCCGTCATTCGGTGAAGGGAATGCTCTCGACCACCTCCAGGTCGTAGCCGGTCAGCCCGGCGTATTTGAGGGGCGGGCCGAGGTGACGCAGCTTGCCGACGCCGAGGTCCTGCAAGATCTGCGCCCCGGTGCCCACTTCGGAATAGATGCGCGACTGCGAGCGGTTGAACTGGCGCGGTGCCTGGGTCAGTTGCGGCACGCGTTCCAGCAGCGCCTGGGACGACTCATGGTTGGCCAGCACCACCACCACGCCGCTGCCTTCAGCGGCGACACGTTGCAAGGCCGCCCACAGCGTCCAGTTGGACGGGCCGCTGTAGTCGGCACCGACCAGGTCGCGCAGCGGGTCGATCACATGCACGCGCACCAGCGCCGGGGTATCGCGGCGCAACTGGCCCATCACCATTGCCATGTGCACGCCGCCGTCGATGCGGTCTTCAAAGGTGATCAGGCGGAACGTGCCGTGCACCGTGGGCAGGTCGCGTTCACCGATGCGCACCACGGTGCGTTCGGTGCTGAGGCGGTAGTGGATCAGGTCGGCGATGGTGCCGATCTTGATGCCGTGCTTGCGCGCGAAGATTTCCAGGTCGGGGCGGCGGGCCATGGTGCCGTCATCGTTCATCACTTCGACGATCACCGATGCGGGGGTGTGCCCGGCCAGGCGCGCCAGGTCGCAGCCGGCTTCGGTGTGGCCGGCGCGGGTCAACACGCCGCCGTCCTTGGCGCGCAACGGGAAGATATGCCCCGGCTGCACGATGTCGGCCGGCCCGGCATTGCTGTCGACGGCCGCTGCCACGGTGCGTGCGCGGTCGGCGGCGGAGATGCCGGTGGTCACGCCGCTGGCGGCTTCGATGGACACGGTAAACGCGGTGCTGAACACGCTGCCGTTGCTCGGCACCATCTGTTCCAGGCCAAGGCGCTGGCAGTGTTCGTCGGTAAGGGTCAGGCAGATCAGGCCACGGGCTTCGCGGGCCATGAAACTGATAGTCTCGGCGGTGCAGCAGGCCGCAGGCAGCAACAGGTCGCCTTCGTTTTCCCGGTCTTCGTCGTCCACCAGGAGCACCATCTTGCCTTGGCGGTAGTCTTCGATGATGTCTGCGATGCTGTTGAAGGACATGGAGAGTGCTCGATTTGTTGGTTGTATGTATTATGGTATACCACAAAACTCAACAAGAGGATGTCACGATGAAGGCCTACTGGATTGCCCATGTGGATGTGTCCGATGCCGAGCAATACACGCAGTACACCCAGCGCGCGCCGGCGGCGTTTGCAAAGTTTGGCGGACGGTTCCTGGCCAGGGGCGGGCGCAGCGAGGCAATGGAAGGCGGGCCGGCACGTCAGCGTAATGTGGTGATTGAGTTTGAGAGCTATGAGCAGGCGGTGGCGTGTTATGAGTCCGCTGAATATCAGGAGGCGAAGGCGCACCGTGAAGGGGTGGGGCTGGCGCAGATCATCATCGTGGAAGGGCTGGCGCCCTAGGTCATCAGGCCGAACATGGGCCAAATGTGGGAGGGGGCTTGCTCCCGATAGAGGTCTGTCAGCTACAAGGATGCTGACTGATACACCGCTATCGGGAGCAAGCCCCCTCCCACATGTTGATCCGTGTTTGGCCGTGCGGTCAGCGGATGAAATGAATCTTGCCGCTGTCATCATTGCCGATGTAAATGCCATACACCCCAGCCTGGCGTTCCTCGATATACCGTTCGAGAATCTGCCGGATCGCCGGGTAGTAGATGCTCTCCCAGGGAATCTCCTCGGGCGCGAAGAACTTGTAGTCGAGGGTTTCCGGGCCGAACTGGCCGGTGATCTCCAGCGCGATGGCGCGGAAGATGATGTACACCTCGCTGATTTTCGGCACGCTGAAGATCGAGTAGGGCGATACGATCTCGGCGCGTACGCCGCTTTCTTCCCAGACTTCACGCAACGCCGCCTGCTCGGTGGTTTCGCCACCTTCCATAAAGCCGGCAGGCAAGGTCCAGGTGCCCGGGCGGGGCGGGATCGCCCGTTGGCACAGCAGGTATTTGCCGTCCTGCTCGATGATGCAGCCGGCGATGATCTTGGGATTGATGTAGTGGATATAGCCGCAGCCCCGGCACATCAGGCGCTCATGGGTATCGCCCGGTGGCAGCTGGTGACCGAGGTCACTGCCGCCGCATGTCGGGCAAAAGCTGGGGCTGGCCAAGGTCAGTGACCTATGCGCGGTTCTTTCAGCGCGATGGGCAGGGTGATTTCCGGAATCTTGCCGGTTTCTTCCTGTTTGCGCTTGAGGTAGTCCAGGGCCACGGCGGCCGCCGCACGCACGTGATCGACGCAGGCCTGGTGGGCCGCCAGCGGGTCGCCGCTCTTGATCGCCTGGACCATGCGTTCCATTTCCTGGTTACTGGTGCCGCGACGGTTTTCCTGGGACACCGAGGTGGCGCGCAGGTAGCTGATGCGCGCTTGCAGCTGGCGCAACTGGGTGGCCGCCACATGGTTGCCCGAACCTTCGAGCAGCACGTCGTAGAAGCCCTGGACCGAGTCGATGACCTGTTGCAGCTCACCGTCCTTGAGGGCCTTGCGGTTTTCTTCCAGGGCTTTTTCCAGGGCCTTGATGTCCTTGGCCTTGGCGCGCAGGGTGAACAATTGCACGATCAAGCCTTCGAGCACGCAGCGCAGTTCATAGATGTCGACGGCGTCGGCCAGGGTGATGATCGCCACCTGCGGGCCCTTGGCATCGGCGAATTCCACCAGGCCTTCGGACTCCAGGTGACGCAAGGCTTCGCGTACCGAGGTGCGGCTGACGCCGAGGCGGTCGCACAGGTCGCGCTCCACCAGGCGGTCACCGGGCAGCAGTTGGAAGTTCATGATGGCGCTGCGCAGTTTTTCCAGCACGATTTCGCGCAGGGTGACCGGGTTGTGATTGACCTTGAAGCTGTCGTCGAGGGGCGCGCGTTTCATGGGGTCTGCTCTGAATTTGGCGGTTAACTGGAGGCCTCGGCCGGCCGGGGCCGATTGAGGGCCGAAAATCGTGCCCAAGTTTATCATGCTGCGTTCCTTAAGCGACAAACCCTCACGGCCCCCGCGCGCCTCAGGCCAGGGCCGGCAGCGGGCCCAGCTTGCCCTTGTGGTAGATCATCGGCGTGACCGGTTCCTTGGGCAGGATCAGGTTCTTCACCGCGCCGACGATGATCGCGTGATCGCCGCCGTCGTATTCGCGCCACAGTTCGCACTCGATGATCGCCGTGGCCTTGGCCAGCAGCGGGTTGCCCAACTCGCTCAGGTGCCACTCGATACCCTTGGCCTTTTCCTTGCCTTTGCTGGCGAAAGCATAGGCCTCGGCGGTCTGGTCGGCGGACAGCAAGTGGATCGCGAAGCGCTTGCTGTCGCGCAGGATCGGGTAGGTGTCCGACCCATAGTTGGGGCAGAACAGCACCAGCGCCGGGTCGATCGACAGCGCGCTGAACGCACTGGCGGTAATGCCGACGATGCCGCCGTCCGGGTCGAGGGTGGTGACCACCGTGACCCCGGAAGGGAATGAGCTCATGACGTCTTTGTAAATGCCGGGTTCGATCATGGTCGGGGTCTCTTAGCGCATCACGAAAGGATCAGGCATGGGCGCCTGGGAGAGGTTGATCCACACCGTCTTCAGCTCGGTGTAGGCGAGCACCGAATCGATGCCGCTTTCACGTCCGTAGCCGCTGTTCTTGAAGCCGCCGATAGGCGCCATGGCCGACACGGCGCGGTAGGTGTTGACCCAGATGATCCCCGAGCGCACGTCCCGCGCCAGGCGGTGGGCGCGGCCGAGATCGCGGGTCCAGATGCCGGCGGCGAGGCCGAACTGCGAGTCGTTGGCGATGGCCAGCGCTTCGGCTTCGTCCTTGAAACGGATGACCGAGGCCACTGGGCCGAACACTTCTTCCTGCATGATCTTCATCGAGTTGCTGTCGCACTCGAACAAGGTCGGCTCATAGAACCAGCCCTCACCGAGGTTCTGCGGGCGTTTGCCGCCGGTGCGCAGGCGCGCGCCTTCGGCGATGGCATCGGCCACCAGGCCCTCGACCACGGCCAGTTGCTGCGCGGTGGCCATGGGGCCCATTTCGCTGGCGTCGTCCTGGGGGTTGCCGATGCGGATGCGCTGGGCGCGAGCCACCAGGCGCTCGACGAATTCGTCGTAGATTTCATCCTGCACCAGCAGGCGCGAGCCGGACACGCAGCTCTGCCCGGACGCCGCATAGATCCCGGCAATCGCACCGTTGATGGCGCTGTCGAGGTCGGCGTCGGCAAAGATGATATTCGGCGACTTGCCGCCCAGCTCCAGGGACAGTTTGGCGAAGTTCTCCGCGCTGCTGCGCACCACATGGCGGGCCGTGGCCGCGCCGCCGGTGAAGGCGATCTTGCGCACCAGTGGGTGGCGGGTGAGGGCGGCGCCGGTGCTGGGGCCGTAGCCGGTGACGACGTTGACCACGCCCGCTGGGATCCCGGCTTCGAGGGCCAGGCGCGCGAGTTCGAGGATGGTCGCCGAGGCGTGTTCCGACGGTTTGATCACGATGGTATTGCCCGCCGCCAGGGCCGGCGCGAGTTTGATCGCGGTCAGGTACAGCGGGCTGTTCCACGGAATGATCGCGGCGACCACGCCCATGGCTTCGTGCACGGTGTAGGCGAACAGGTCCGGCTTGTCCAGCGGCAGGGTGCCGCCTTCGAGCTTGTCGGCCAGGCCGGCGGTGTAGTGGAAAAACTCCGGCAGGTAGCTGACCTGGCCACGGGTTTCGCGGATCAACTTGCCGTTGTCGCGGCTTTCGAGCTGGGCCAGTTGCTCCTTGTTCTCGGCGATCAGGTCACCCAGGCGGCGCAGCAATTTGCCCCGTGCGGTGGCGGTGAGGCCACGCCAGGCCGGGCTGTCGAAGGCGCTTTGGGCGGCCTGCACGGCGCGCTCCACATCGGCTTCATCGGCGTCGGGCAGTTGCGCCCAGGGTTCGGCCAGGGCCGGGTTGAGGCTGTCGAAAGTCTTGCCGGACAGGGCATCGACCCATTCACCGCCGATGCACATCTGGAAGCGTGCGAGTGTCATGCAACGATCCCCTTGATTGGATTGTTTTGGGCGTACACCGTGTCGAGGAAGCCCAGCAGCAGCTGGTTGACCAGGCGTGGCGATTCTACCGGCATCATATGCCGTTGCTCGGCCAGCACCGCAACGGTGGCGCCGGGAATACGATCGGCCAGTTGCCGGGCCATTTCCGGGGTTGAACCGGGGTCGAGTTCGCCGGTGGCTACCAGGGTCGGTACGCGCAAGCCCTTGAGGTCGTCGGCGCGGTACATGTCCTGGGTCGCAAACAGTTCGTAGGTGGTCAGGTAGCCCTGGGGGTCGTTGCCCGCCAGGGTTTCACGCAGGGCGGCGATCTGCGCCGGGTTGGCCGCCTGGTATTCACGGCTGAACCAGCGCGACAGCGCGGCTTCGGCATTCGCATCCGGGCCGTGTTCGGCGGCCTGGGCGGTGCGTGCGATCACGCCGGCACGCTGTTCGGGGCTGCGATTGAACACACTGTTGAGCACTACCAGGGATGTGAGACGCTCGGGGTAGTGCAGGGCAAACGCCCGGGCGACCAGGCCGCCCATGGAAAAACCGATCACCGTGGCCTGGGGCAATTGCAGGTGGTCGAGCAGCTCCAGCAACTGGTCGGCATACCCCAGCAGCGGCGTGCCGGCGGCCGGGCGCGGGCTGGCGCCATGACCGAGCATGTCATAGGTGATCACGCGGTAATTCGTGGCCAGGCCAACGACTTGCCCGCCCCACATTTCTTTATTCAGGCCCACGCCGTGGATCAAAACCACAGGCTGGCCTTGGCCGGTCGCCAGATAACTGGTGCCAGCCGGGGTGCGTTCAGCGGTGAGCCGAATCATGGAGCGCTCCTGCATGCTTTTTGTTTTGGCCGGTCTTGCTTACTGGGCTTTTTCAGCGGCCAGCTCTTCCAGGTCGATATAGCGGTTGCCGATACGAGGGTGCAGGCGGCCGCCATCGGCGCAGCCCAATACCACGACGATTTCATCGGCGCGCGGCGAATCCTCGATGTGCATTTCCAGGGTGATGTAGTGCGAACGCAGGCCTTCGTCGTCCTTGTGCATCATCGGGATCTGGATCGAGGTGCCCGGCCCGCCGCGCTTGTTGGTGAAGCTCAGGTAGCTCTTGGCCTTGACCGCTTCACGGTAGTGATTGCCGAAGCGCAGGGTATGGATGATCGCGCTCGCGTGTTCGATCTCGCCATCGGCCCCGACCACGGCAGCCTTGCCATACGCCTCGATGTTTTCGGCGCCGCCAATGATGCCCACCAGGCGCTCGACCATCAGCGCGCCGAGGTCGGAGCAATTGGCCCGGATCTCGGGCTTCAAGTCTTCGACGAAGCCACGACCCAGCCATGGGTTCTTCAGCACCACGGCGAGGCCGACCATTTTCACCGGGGTGTCCGCGGCCTTGCCGCCTTCGATAAAGGTTTCTTCTACGTAGCTGACGATCTTGCGGATTTCGAAACTCATGAGCGGCTCCATCAGGTGTGGGGGAGTGGATTGCGTATGATGGTATACCATAATACGCAAAGCACAAGGGTCGCAAATGAGTTTGCGTGGGGGACGGCGATAAAGGGGGGGGTGAAACTCTTCTTGGGGTGATGTTAAAAAATGTTAGATTGAAAAAATACTTCACATAATCTGTTCATTGGTGGATGATCGATCCCAATTCCAACGCGGCTCGCCGGTGTGGTGTCAGCCGCCGTTTACCCCTGGAGTACCCCATGAATAATAAGAATGTCGGTGTGATCGGTCTGGGCGCGATGGGGCTGGGCATTGCCCGCTCGCTGTTGCGCGCAGGCTTTAATGTGCATGCCTGTGATGTGCGCGACGCGGTGACCCAGCAGTTCGCCAGCGAAGGCGGGGTGGCGTGCGCGTCACCGGCGCAGATGGCCGAGGCCTGTGATGTGATCATCACCGTGGTGGTCAACGCCGAGCAGACCGAGACCGTGCTGTTCGGTGAGGGCGGTGCCGTGGCGGCGCTGCGTCCCGCCAGCCTGGTGATCGGCTGTGCCACCGTGGCCCCGACCTACGCCGTGGACCTCGGCCGGCGCCTGGGCGAACACGGCCTGCTGTACCTGGATGCGCCGATTTCCGGCGGTGCGGCCAAGGCTGCCGCCGGTGAGATGACCATGATGACCTCCGGCCCGCAGGCCGCCTATGCCAAGGCCGATGCAGTGCTGGCGGGCATGGCCGGCAAGGTGTATCGCCTGGGCGACGTCCATGGCTTGGGCTCCAAGGTCAAGATCATCAACCAGTTGCTCGCCGGCGTGCATATCGCCGCCTCCGCCGAAGCCATGGCCCTGGGCCTGCGCGAAGGGGTGGACGCCGATGCCTTGTACGAGGTGATCACCCACAGCGCCGGCAATTCCTGGATGTTCGAAAACCGCGTGCCGCACATTCTCAAGGCCGACTACACGCCACTGTCGGCGGTGGATATTTTCGTCAAGGACCTCGGCCTGGTGCTGGATACCGCGCGTGCGAGCAAGTTTCCGCTGCCGTTGTCGGCCACTGCGCACCAGATGTTCATGCAGGCTTCCAGCGCCGGTTTTGGCCGCGAGGACGACTCGGCGGTGATCAAGATTTTCCCCGGCATCGACCTGCCGACCGCCAAGCCCGAGCCGGTGTAAGGAACGCTTTATGACTAATCACACCACGCGCCCGTTGCTGGGCTGCATCGCCGACGATTTCACCGGCGCCACCGACCTGGCCAACATGCTGGTGCGCGGCGGTATGCGCACGGTGCAGAGCATTGGCATCCCCAGCCGCGAAGTCGCGGACGGGCTGGATGCGGACGCCATCGTCATCGCCCTCAAGTCGCGTACCACGCCGGTCGCAGAGGCTGTCGAGGAATCCCTGGCCGCGCTGGACTGGCTGCGCGAGCAGGGCTGCGAACAGATTTTTTTCAAGTATTGCTCCACATTCGACTCCACTGCCGCCGGCAATATCGGCCAGGTCAGCGAGGCCTTGCTCAAGGCGCTGGGCAGTGATTTTACCCTGGCCTGCCCGGCGTTCCCGGAAAACGGCCGGACGATTTTCCGTGGCCACCTGTTTGTGCAGGACCAGCTGCTCAATGAGTCGGGCATGCAACATCACCCGCTGACGCCCATGGGCGACGCGAATCTGGTGCGCGTGCTGCAGAGCCAGACGCAACTGCCGGTCGGGCTGCTGCGGTACGACAGCATCGCCGCGGGCGTCGAGGCGACCCGTAAAAAAATCGCCGAACTGCGCGAGCAAGGCGTGGGCATTGCCATCGCCGATGCGCTGTCCGATCAAGACCTCTACACCCTCGGCAGCGCCTGCGCCGACTTGCCTTTGCTCACGGGTGGCTCGGGCCTGGCCTTGGGTTTGCCAGGCAATTTCCGCCGTGCCGGTAAGCTGCGCGACTTCGATGCGGCGACGCTGCCGACTATCAGCGGTGGCGAGGTGGTGCTCGCCGGCAGTGCTTCGGTGGCGACCCTCGGCCAGGTTGCGGCCTGGTTAGAGGCGGGTCGCCCGGCGTTGCGCATTGATCCGTTGGCCCTGGCTGCCGGTGAGCCGGTGGTGGCGCAGGCCCTGGCGTTTGCCCGCGACAGTGCACACACCGTATTGATCTACGCCACCAGCACCCCGGCTGAGGTCAAGGCGGTGCAGCAACAGCTGGGTGTCGAACGCGCTGGCGCCCTGGTGGAGAACGCCTTGGGCGAGATCGCCTCGGGCTTGCGCGAGCAAGGCGTGCGGCGTTTCGTGATCGCCGGCGGCGAAACCTCTGGCGCGGTGGTCAAGGCCCTCGGCGTCAACCTATTGCAGATTGGTGCGCAGATCGACCCTGGTGTGCCGGCCACCGTCAGCAGTTCCGCCGAGCCCCTGGCACTGGCGCTCAAATCCGGCAACTTCGGTGGCCGTGAGTTCTTCGCCAAAGCCCTCGCGCAGTTGGCCGGAGGTGCCCAGTGACTGGCATCGACGAACAGGCCCTGCGCGAAGAAATCTGCGATGTCGGCCACAGCCTGTATCAACGTGGCTACACCGTCGGCAGCGCCGGCAATATCAGTGCGCGCCTCGACGATGGCTGGCTGATCACCCCCACCGATGCCTGCCTCGGGCGCCTCGTGCCAGGTGCTATTGCCAAGGTCAACCTGAAAGGCGAGTGGGTGTCCGGGGACAAACCTTCGAAGACCTTGGCCCTGCATCGCCAGGTGTATGACCGCAACCCCTCGGTGGGCGGTGTGGTGCACACCCACTCCACCCACCTGGTTGCGCTGACCCTGGCAGGCGTGTGGAGTGCGGAGGATATCTTGCCGCCGCTCACGCCTTACCAGGTGATGAAGGTCGGTCACATTCCCTTGATCGGCTATCAGCGTCCGGGTTCGCCCAACGTCGCCGAGCAAGTCGCGCAACTGGCCAACCGCGTGCGTGGGGTGATGCTTGAACGCCTCGGTCCGGTGGTCTGGGAAAGCTCGGTGGCCAAGGCCAGCTACGCGCTGGAAGAGTTGGAAGAAACCGCACGGCTGTGGTTGATGAGCAACCCTCGGCCGGCGCCGCTGGATCAGGCGGCACTGGATGAATTGCGCGAGACCTTCGGCGCGCACTGGTAACCCGCAAGACGACACGGCAAGTGCTGCCCGAGTGCCTGGTTTGACGCTCGACGGACCCGGCTTGCCTGAAAAACAATAACAACAGGACATTCTTGAATGAGCCCACTGATTTTGATGTTGACCGCTGGCGCGGGTATCGCGCTGCTGCTGTTTCTGGTCCTCAGGTACAAATTCCAGCCGTTTGTCGCGTTGATGCTGGTGAGTATCGTGGTGGCGCTGGTGGCCGGGGTGAAACCGGCTGACCTGGTGGCGACGATCGAGGGCGGCATGGGCAAGACCCTTGGCCATATCGCGATCATCATTGCCCTGGGCGCGATGATCGGGCGGATCATCGAGCTGTCCGGCGGTGCCGAGGCCCTGGCCAAGTCGCTGATCGAGCGCTTCGGCAACAGCCGTACGCCGCTGGCGCTGACCATCGCCGGGTTCATCATCGGCGTGCCGGTGTTCTTTGAAGTCGGGGTGATCATCCTGATGCCGTTGGCCTATGGCGTGGCACGCCGGGCGCGCAAGCCGCTGCTGGTGTTCGCCTTGCCGATGTGTGCGGCGCTGCTCACCGTGCATGCCTTCCTGCCGCCCCATCCAGGCGCCGTGGCCGCCGCCAGCCAACTGGGCGCCGACCTGGGCCGGGTGCTGATGTTCGGCCTGCCGATCACCGCGTTGCTGTGCTACATCGGTTACCGCGTGGCGGGGCGCATGACCCGACGCTTCTATCCGATGACCGACGATATCCGTGCCGAAGTCTATGGCCCTCACGTGACCAATGAAGACCTGCGGGCCTGGACCAACGGCAATCACCAGGCGGTGCAACAGAGCGCTGTGGCCGAGTCCCCTATGGGCCTGGAAGAGTCCACCAGCGCCATCGCCGCCAAGCTGCCGGCGGCGCCTGCGCCCGGTTTTGGCCTGATTGTCAGCCTGATCCTGCTGCCGATTGTGCTGATTTTGCTGGGCACCCTGGCCACGTCGCTGCTGCCGGTCGACTCGACCCTGCGTGGGGTGATGACCGTACTCGGCGCGCCGCTGGTGGCGCTGCTGATCGACACCTTGCTGTGTGCCTGGCTGCTCGGCTCGCGCCGTGGCTGGAGCCGCAGCCAGGTCTCTGACGTGATCGGCTCGGCGTTGCCGGGCGTGGCGATGGTGATCCTGATCGCCGGCGCCGGTGGTGTGTTCGGCAAGGTGCTGGTGGACACCGGCATCGGCGCGGTAGTCTCCGACATGCTGCGCACCACCGGCCTGCCGGTACTGGCCCTGGGCTTTTTGTTGACCATGCTGCTGCGCGCGGTGCAGGGTTCGACCACCGTGGCCCTGGTGACCACGGCGGGGATCATCAGCCCGCTGATCGTGACCCTCAACCTTACGCCCAACCACCTGGCGCTGCTGTGCCTGGCCATGGGCGGTGGCGGGCTGGCGATGTCGCATATCAACGACGCCGGCTACTGGATCTTCACCAAGCTCGCCGGGCTCAACGTGGCCGACGGTCTGCGCACGTGGACGGTGATCACCACCTTGCTCGGCACCTTGGGTTTCTTGATTACCCTGCTGATCTGGCCTTTTGTCTGACTCTTGGGAGCTTTTATGCCTCGTTTTGCTGCCAACCTGAGCATGCTGTACCCGCAACATGATTTTCTCGAGCGCTTCGCGGCGGCGAAGGCCGATGGTTTCGACGCGGTGGAATACCTGTTCCCCTACGACTACAGCGCCGAGGCACTCAAGCAACGCCTGAGTGACAACGGCCTGGTCCAGGCCCTGTTCAATGCACCACCGGGCGATTGGGCGGCGGGGGAGCGCGGCATCGCCACGCTGCCGGGGCGTGAGGCGGAGTTTCGCAGTGGCTTCGACCGCGCGTTGGAATACGCCGCCGTGCTCGGCAACGACCGCGTGCACGTCATGGCCGGCCTGCTGCCCTCGGAAAGCCTGCGCCAGCGCCACCAGGCCGTGTACCTGGAAAACCTCGCCTACGCCAGCGCGGCGGCGGCCAAGGTCGGCGTCACCGTGTTGCTGGAACCGATCAACACCCGCGACATGCCGGGGTTTTTCCTCAATCGCCAGGCCCAGGCCCAGGCCATCTGCCGGGAGGTCGGCGCGCGCAACCTCAAGGTGCAGTTCGACTGCTACCACTGCCAGATCGTCGAAGGCGACTTGGCCACCAAACTGCGCCGCGACTTCGATGGCATTGGCCATATCCAGATTGCCGGGGTACCGGACCGTCACGAGCCAGACCTGGGCGAGCTGAACTATGGGTTCCTGTTCGAACTGATGGACCAGTTGGGCTACGACGGCTGGATCGGCTGCGAATACCGGCCAAAGGCCGATACCTCGGCCGGCCTGCAGTGGTTGCGCGACTGGAAAGCGGCTCGGTAGTCGACGAGCCTCTGTGTTGGTTAGGTTCAAATGTGGGAGGGGCGGTGCGACGATTCGACTTGCCCCCGATAGCGGTGTGTCAGCCAACACAACTACCAACCATGCCGCCGCCATCGAAGCCTCGCTAAAGCTCGACATCTCCCACAGGGGACCAGCGGTGACCAACTTCCCACCTGCCAACCTCAATCAAATGTGGGAGGGGGCTTGCCCCCGATAGCTGTGTGTCAGCCAACACATCTGCCAACCCTGCCGCCGCTATCGAAGCCTAGCTAAAGCTCGACATCACCCACAAAGGAAGGGGATCAGGCCGGCAACGGATCACCCGGCAGCATCAATTCAATCCCGCGCTTGCGGATGCCATCTGCCGCTGCCGGGGCCAGGGCGTCGTCGCTGATGATCACGTCGAACGGTTCCAGCCCGGCGATGCGGTACATGCTGAAGGTGCCGTATTTGGAGCTGCTCGCCACCAACACCACCTGGGACGCCGATTGCATCGCCACTTGCTTGACCTCGACTTTCAGCGCCGAGGGGGTGGTGATGCCTCGGTGCAGATCCCAGGAGCTGGTGGAGACAAAGGCGATGTCCGTGACCACCTGGCGCAGGGTCGCCACGGCCAGCCCGCCGACGGAAGAATGGTTGTCATGGTCCAGTTGGCCGCCGGTGTGGATCACCGTGACCTGCGTCGCATCCATCAGGGCCTGCACGATCCCGAAGTCGTTGGTGACCACCGTCATCCCCGACAGCGCCTTGATATACGGGACGATCTCCAGGGTGCTGGTGCCGGCATCCAGGTACACCGTCATGTCCGCGTGCAGCAACCGTGCGGCCAGTCGTGCCATGGCCTGCTTTTGCGGCAACTCCACCACGGCTTTGGATTGATGGCTGGGTTCGCTGTGCATCTGGCTGGCGATCCTGACCCCACCGGTGACGGAGTACGCCCGGCCTTCCTGCTCCAGCAGGGCGATATCGCGGCGCACGGTCATGTGCGAGCAGTCGAACATCTCCATCAACTGGTGCACGCTCATCACCTGATGCTTGCGCAACTGTCGCAGGATCTGTTCGCGACGCTGCTCGGGAATCATCGGGGTGCTGCTGTCGGTGGCCGTGTCCTTCGGGTTGGGCATTAAGGCTCCGCAGTGGTTGGGTAAGAGGCGGGGAGTGCGTGGCTATAGTAGCCAATACACGCCCCCGCCGGCGACCCCGGTGTGACAGCGGTCAGAACTTGAACCGCCCCACCAACCCCTTGAGCTGACCGGAAATATCCGTCAACCGTCCTGATCCGGTCTGCGCCGAGTGGGCAAAGCCTTCGACCAGTTGCGCATCGGCATGGATCTGCGCGATGTGCCGGTTGATCTCTTCGGCCACCTGGTGCTGTTCTTCGGCCGCTGTGGCGATCTGGGTGTTCTGGTCGCGGATCGAGTCCACCGAGCCTTGGATCTTGTCGAAGCTGTCGCGGGCCTGCTGGATGCGTTCCACGCTGGTGTGGGACACGAGCAGGCTGCCTTGCATCTGCTGGGTGACTTCCTGGGTGCGGCGGGCGAGGTTGCCCAGCAGGCTGTCGATTTCACCGGTGGAGTCGGCTGTGCGGCGTGCCAGGGCGCGGACTTCGTCGGCGACCACGGCAAAACCGCGGCCCTGGTCACCGGCGCGCGCGGCTTCAATCGCGGCGTTGAGCGCCAGCAGGTTGGTCTGTTCGGCGATCGAGCGGATGGTGTCGAGGATGGTGTTGATGTTCTGGCTGTCCTGCTCCAGCAACTGCATGGTCTGGGTCGACTTTTGCAGGTCTTCGCTGAGCTTGAGCACGCTGCCGGTGGCTTCGCCGATGTGCTGCTGGCCATTGTGCACGTCGCGGTAGCCTTCGTCGGCACTCGCGGCGGCGGCGCTGCAGGAACGCGCGACCTCGTTGGCGGTGGCCACCATTTCGTTGAACGCGGTGCTTACCAGCTCCACGGCTTCGCGCTGGCGGCCGGCGGCCTGGTTCATGTTATTGGCGACTTCGCTGGTGTCGGCGGCGGCGGTCTGCAGGTCGGAAGAGGCGTTACCGATGCGCTGCACCAGTTGCGCGATCATGCTCAGGAACTGGTTGAACCAGCCCGCCAGGCTGGCGGTTTCATCCTTGCCTTGCACCTTGAGTTGGCGCGTCAGGTCGCCTTCGCCTTCGGCAATCTCCTGCAGGCCGTCGGCCACCCCGCGAATCGGGCGCACGATCACGCTGGCAAAGCTGGCGCCGACAATCGCGAACACCACGGCCAGGACGGCGGCAATCGCGGCGATCAACCAGGTGAGGCTGGTGGCGCCGGCCATGACTTCATCGCGTTTGATCAGGCCGATAAAGCGCCAGCCCAGATCCTTGGAGCTGACCACGTTGGCCATGTAGGCCACGCCGTTGATGTCGACCTGGGTCACGCCGTCGCCGCGCTTGGCCAGTTCGGCGTAGTTGGGGCCCAGGTCGGCCATCGGCTTGAAGTTGTGCTTGGCGTCGCTGGGGTCCACCAGCACGTTGCCGTTGGCTTCCACCAGCATCAGGTAGCCGCTGTCGCCCAGCTTGATGTTGCGCACCAGCTCGGTGAGCTGCTTGAGCGACACGTCCAGGCCGACCACGCCAAGGATGTTGCCGGTGGCGTCGGCGACGGTGTGCACGGTGCCGATCAGCACCACGTCGTCCGGTGCCCAGTAATACGCGCCGGTGCGCACGGTGGCGCCTGGGGCGGCGATGGCGGCCTTGTACCAGGGGCGTACGCGTGGGTCGTAGTTGTTCAGTTTGGTGTCGTCAGGCCAGCTGGCATAACCGCCGTCGGCGAGGCCCAAGGACAAGTAGGCGGTGCTTGGGTGGCTCTTGGCGAACTGATCGAAAATCGCCAGCAGGTCTTTGTTGGTCTGGGTCAGGGGGATTTGCGCGGCGTCGGCGCCGGCGTAGCTCTTGAGGTCCTTGGCCGCGACAACGCGCGGGTCCTTGGCGACGAAGTCGACGTTCTGGCTGATGCCATCGAAAAACTGCTTCATGCCGTTGTCGATCTGACGGATCTCGCGACCGCTGCTGTCGAGGAAATTGGCCAGGGCCCCCTCGCGCAAGTTCAGCACAACCATAACGGCCACCAGGATGACTGGCAGGCACGCGATAGCGGCAAACGCCCAGGTCAACTTTTGCTTGATATTCATGACTTCACCCGCGGGTATTTATATTTTTGGCAAGGAGAAAACAGTGGCGTCGAGCGTCGCATGTGTTGTTTTGAGGGGATGTGGCCCATGCGTACTCCCTTTGTATCGACTGCGGGAGCACGCACTTTAGGCCGAAGGGCGTGTTTATCCGATGCGCTCGCCACCCAGCGCATCACGCTGCATCGATTGCAGGTTTTTCTCGATGGTTTCGCAGATGGCTTCCATCTGGATCTGGTGTTCGCTGGAGCGGAACGGGCTTTGCAGGTCGGTGCCGATGCGTTCGATGGCCAGCAACATAAAGCCCACCACGGTGGACGCCAGCGGGGTGAACCAGCCCAGGGATTCCACCAGGCCCACGGGCACGATCAGGCAGAACAGCGAGATAAACAGGCGTGGGAAATACACGTAGGGGTAGGGTAGTGGCGTGTTGGCGATCCGCTCCATGCCGCCCTGGGCATTGGACAAATCCACCAGGGTCGATTCCAGCCGTGCCAGGCGAATGCTGTCCAGGTGCCCGGTCTTGTATTCCCTGGCCAGCAACGCCGCCGAGCCGGTGAGGATGTCATTGGCGAAATTATTGGTGGCGCCGTTGCGGGCGAATTCCTCGGCGGGGATAAAGGCGCGTACTTCATCAGGGCACGGCTCGCCCTTGAGGTGCGCAGCCAGGCAATTCACGTAGGCCACGTGGCGGCGCAGCAGGGTGGCCTTGACCGGGTTCACTTCGCCGTCGGGGTCGTCCAGCAGGGTCAATACCTGCCGCGCGAAGCTGCGTGAATTGTTGACCATCGCGCCCCACAGCGTGCGGGCCTCCCACCAGCGGTTATAGGCGCTGCTGTTACGAAAGCTGATGAGCACGATCAGTGCCGAGCCCAGCAGGGTGAGGGGCATCAGCGGCAAATTGATCTTGGCGGTGAGGAACAGCATGAAGTCCACGGTGACGGCGACGTCCCACAGCAACAGCCAGAACAGTGACCAGCCCACATAGCCCATGGTCTTGATGATCAGGCGGTACTTTTTGATGATGGCGGCTTTCAAACGACAACCTCGCGGCGAACGGTAGGCAACAGTGCCTTAGCTCGGACGCCGGCTTGCGGGGAAGGTTCGCCGCGGCGACTGAAACGGTTAAGCCGCCTGGGTTTTTTGGAACAATTTTGGTAACGACGATGTCCCCTGAGCTAATCACGCTAGATTGCGCTCAAGGCAAAACGCCATTACCGGTGCTGCAATTGAGATCAGTGAATCCAAGTTGTTTGATCAGGGCTCTTTCTCATGTGCAGTGGTTCGTTGAAGCTGGCGATTGAACAGTCGGCGCGGGCGTTTGAGCGCCATATGGATTTTGACGGGTGTATTCGTACCCATTATTCGGCTCTGCTGGAGTGCTATTCAAAAAGACCGTTTTTCTACAAGACGGCGCTGAAATTCAGTCGCTTGATGGTGTCCTTTACGTTATTGAGCACGTATTTCACCAAGCCGGTCCCCTTGCTGTCCGAGGTGAAAGCGTTTTGTGTGGCGCGCGGGTTCTGTTCGCGAAACAGCCTGGAGTCGATCTTCCTGCTGTTCAGGGCACTGGGGTTCATGACGGTGTCGAGGCATCCGGACGACAGCCGTCTGCGGCTGTTCAGCCCATCGTCCCAAGCCTGCGCGGAGATCCGGCCGATGCTCACGTCCATGGTCGAGCCGCTGGGCGTGATGTGCCCCGAACCCGCGGTGTGCGCCTCAATGGCCGGGTTGGATGATCGCGCCTATCTGGCCCGGTATTTCAAAGGGTTTTCGGTGCTTCTCTGCCGTAACCTGAGCATTGACCTGTTGATACCGGATTGTTATTGGCTGGTAAAACGCGATGCCGGGCATATGTTGATGCTGGCGATCTATAACGATGCGTGTACGCGGGATAACCAGGGCGCAAGTTTCAGGTCATCGTCCTATCTTTCCATCGCTGAGCAACTTTCGGTGTCCAAGACCCACGTCATTCGTCTGGTGCAAGAGGGGGCCGAGCGGGGCTATTTCAAGATTCATTCCAAGACGCAGCTTGAAGTCCTGCCACCTTTTGTCGTGCTGGTAAGACGGTTCATGGCCTATTCGTTTGCGATTTGCCTGCACAGTCTTCAACTGAGTCATGCCGATGACACACCGGCCACCCATGCACAGGGAGTGACGGGATGCCGGCAAATGTGAAACTCAGGCCACGAATGCAGAGGCTGTTGTCGCCTGCCATCGCCCAGGCCGAACTGATCGGGATTTTCGCCTGGCTGGCGGTGTTGCTGGTGGATCGTGGGGGGATGTTCGGCTGGCCGGTGGTGCTGGTCACGCTGGGGCTGTGCGTGGTGTATGGGGTTCACCGGGTGGTGACGCATTATGTGCTGTGGCGGGCGCTGGGCGGGTTCTACATGGTGCTGCTGTCCGCAGGTTTTGCCTATGTGGTGCACACCCGCCCCGCGTTGCAGGTGTTCGCCTTGCCGCTGGCCGTGACCTTGGTGATGAGCAGCGCAATCCTGTTTATCGTGGTCCAGGATTTTCTGGTCTGCGCCGCCCTGGTCTGGTTACTGACGTGGCCCAACATTCAGCTGAGCCTTTATGACGGGGTCGACACCTATGTGTTTATTTTTTGTGCGGCGTCGGTGTCGATCGGCTTTATCTTGAATGTCTACTACCTGAAAAACCTGCGCTCCGTGTTACTGGTCGAGAGTGAGTTTCGGGAATTGGCCGAGACGGATTACTTGACCTCCATCCTGAACCGGCGCGCCTTTATGGAGGGCTTCGCCAAACTGATTGCGGCCGGTGATACCGGTTACTTCATGATGTTGGATATCGACAGTTTCAAATTGAAGAATGACCAGTTCGGCCATGATGTCGGCGACCGGATTCTCTGCGCCATGGCCGCGTGCCTGAAATCCACCCCCGGCAGCCACAGTTTCGGCAGGATTGGCGGCGAGGAATTCGGCGTGCTGCTGCTGGTCGATGACCCCGATCTCGCCACCGATTACGCGCTGCGCCTGCTGCAAGCGATCCGCTGCAGTGTCGCGCCGCCCCATCACTACACCTGCAGTGCGGGCATGACGCGCTTTACGACCGGGGCCGATATGTCGGCGGTCCTCAAGCGTGCCGACCGCAATCTCTACGCCTCCAAGGGCAATGGCAAAGACCGCGTATATTTGGATGGCGCGCCGGTGTTTCACCGTTCGATGTCCACCCCGGAGGCCCTATGAAAGTTGGCGTGATTTCCGACACCCACGGCCTGCTGCGCCCTGAGGCTGTCGCTGCCTTGCAGGGATGCGGGCAGATCATCCATGCCGGTGATATCGGCAGCCCTGAGATTCTTCAGCAATTGGCACAGATCGCGCCCCTGCACGTGGTGCGTGGCAACAATGACCAGGACGCGCCGTGGGCAGAGCAGGTGCCCGATCATCTGATGCTGGAGGTGGACGGATGGCGGACGCTGGTGGTGCATGATATCGCCGACGTACCCGCCTTACTCGACACGTCTACTCGGCTGGTGATCACCGGCCATTCGCACAAGCCCCTGATCGAATGGCGGGGCGCAACACTGTACGTAAACCCCGGCAGTGCAGGGCGGCGGCGCTTCAAGTTGCCGGTGACGTTGGCGGTGCTGGACGTGCGGGACATGACGATCGAGTCGCGGCTGATCGCGCTGCTGGACTGATCCGGCTTTTATCGTTGCGTCAGGATGCTCTGCAACAATCCCGGAAACCGTTCCTCAAGCACCTCGCCGCGCAATGAATTCATATGGGTGGTGCCCACGCTGCGGGTGTGGACCAGGCCGGCATCGCGCAGGACCCGGAAGTGGTGGGACATGCTGGACTTGGGGCGCCCGCCGTCCAGTTCGCCGCAGCTGGCCTCGGGCACGCCGGCCAGGCAGCGGACAATCTCCAGGCGCACCGGATCACTCAGCGCGTACAACAGGCGCTCGAGGGTCAGGTCTTCCGGGGTGGGGTGTTTAAAGGCTCGCATGAAACGAATCATAACAGGGGGCTATCATCGAATACCATAGTTCGATTACCATCGAACTATCGAATCATCCACTCGCTCCCGGAGTTCTCAATGCCCGCTTTGTTCGAACCGTTCACACTCAAAGACGTCACCCTGCGCAATCGCATCGCCATCCCGCCGATGTGCCAATACATGGCCGATGACGGCATCGTCAACGACTGGCACCTCGTGCACCTGGCCAGCATGGCCCGGGGCGGCGCCGGTTTGCTGGTGGTCGAGGCCACCGCTGTAGCACCTGAGGGACGTATCACCCCAGGTTGCGCCGGTCTCTGGAGCGACGCCCACGCCCAGGCGTTCGTACCCATGGTCAAGGCCATCAAGGCCGCCGGTTCGGTGCCCGGCATCCAGATCGGCCACGCCGGTCGCAAAGCCAGCGCCAACCGCCCGTGGGAAGGGGACGACCATATGCCTGCCTCCGATGTACGCAGTTGGGAAACCATCGCGCCGTCGGCCATCGCCTTCGGTGCCAACCTGCCGCAAGTGCCACGGGCCATGACCCTGGACGACATCGCTCGGGTCAAGCAGGACTTCGTCGACGCCGCCCGCCGTGCCCGTGACGCCGGCTTCGAATGGATCGAACTGCACTTCGCCCATGGCTACCTGGGCCAGAGCTTCTTCTCCGAGCATTCCAACCAGCGCACCGACGCCTACGGTGGCAGCTTCGACAACCGCAGCCGTTTCCTCCTGGAAACCCTCGCTGCCGTGCGCGAGGTCTGGCCGGAAAACCTGCCGCTGACCGCGCGTTTTGGTGTAATCGAATACGACGGCCGTGACGAACAGACCCTGACCGAATCCATCGAACTGGCCCGCAACTTCAAGGCCGGCGGCCTGGACCTGCTGAGCGTCAGCGTCGGTTTCACCATCCCCGACACCAATATCCCGTGGGGCCCGGCCTTCATGGGCCCGATCGCCGAGCGCGTGCGCCGCGAAGCCGGCATCCCGGTGACCTCAGCCTGGGGCTTTGGCACGCCGCAACTGGCGGAAGGTGCGTTGCAGGCGGGGCACCTGGACCTGGTCTCGGTCGGTCGTGCGCACCTGGCTGACCCGCATTGGGCGTACTTTGCGGCCAAGGAGCTGGGCGTGGAAAAATCCTCCTGGACCTTGCCGGCGCCTTACGCCCATTGGCTGGAGCGCTATCGCTGATCGGATCCATTTCTAAAGTTGTATAAAAATCCAAATGTGGGAGGGGGCTTGCCCCCGATAGCGGTAGACCAGTCGATGTTGCTGTGACTGATACACCGATATCGGGGGCAAGCCCCCTCCCACGTTTGGCTCGCGTCCAATTTCCTACAGATCGATACAAAGCTGTTACCTGAAAAATAGTGAATGAGAATAGATGTCAAACGCGAATGGATTGATATACCATTCCCGCGTTTTTTGGCAGGTTTGCCGCCCCATCTGGCTCATTCACTAGGTTCAACATCCATGCGTCGTACCCTGATTTCCCTCTGCGTGCTTCAGGCGTTTTCCCCGTTTACCTGGGCCGAGGTTGTCCCTGCCGACAAGGCCAGTCTTGAGCTGCAAGCCACCAATGTCACTGGCGAGGCGGACTACGAGACGGCGCAAGGGCCGGTCAAGGGCTACCACGCCACACGTTCGGCGAGTGCGACGCGCACCGACACCTCGATTCATGAAACCCCGCAGTCCATCAGCGTCGTGTCCAAGGATGTGGTCGAAGACATCGGCGCCACCCGTTTGCAGGATGCCCTGGACTACGCCGGTGGCGTCGGTCGTGCCAACAACTTCGGCGGCCAGGGGCTCACCACCTTCACCGTACGTGGCTTCACCACCGGCGAGTTCTACCGCAACGGTTTCCCGATCAACCGCGGCTACCCGAACATGCCCGACGCCAACACCATCGAACGCCTCGAAGTGCTGCGCGGCCCGGCAACCATGCTGTATGGCCGTGGCGATCCCGGCGGCACCTTCAACGTGGTGTCCAAGCAACCGCTGGCCGAGCCGACCGTGACCCTCGGCAGCCAACTGGATGACCAGGGCATGCAGCGCGCCACCCTCGACGCTTCCGGCCCGCTGGACGAACAAGGTCGCCTGGCCTATCGCCTGAACGTGGTGGGCGAGGGCGGTGACACCTTCCGTGACCATGTCGAGACCGAACGCTATGGCGTGACCCCGGTGATCACCTGGCAGGCCAGCGATGACACCAAGGTGATCTTCGAAGGCGACTTCATGCGCAACAACCACCCGCTGGACCGTGGCCTGACGCGCTACCCCAATCAAAAAGGCACCGCCTCGCGTGACACTTTCTGGGGTGAAAAAGACGCCGGCAAACTGCACAACGACAACAGCATGGCCCAGCTGCGTTTCGAGCACCTGCTCAATGACAGCTGGACCCTGGGCGGTGGTTTCCAATGGCTGGACGGCACCTTGCAAGGCAATGCCATTGAAGCCAACGGCCTGGCCGCCGACGGTCGCACCCTGGGCCGCAACTTCAACTACCGCAAACTGGAGTGGACCGACAAGGACACTCAGCTCAACCTCACCGGGCATTTCTCCACCGGTGGTTTCGACCACACCTTGCTCACCGGCGTCGAATTCGAAGACTACGACTACAAGTCGATCATCCAGCGCTCCAGCGGCGCAGTGGGTGCTTATGCAATCGATATCTTCAACCCGGTCTACGGCCAGGCGCGCCCGAACCTCACGCGTACGCCGACCCACGACAAGGAAAACCTCAAGACCTACGCGGCCTTCGTGCAGGATCAGGTGGCCCTGACCGAGCGCCTTAAAGTGCTCGCCGGCGCACGCTTCGAGCGTTTTGAACACGACTACCACACCTACGTGCCGGGCGGTAAAAGCTGGGAAGCCAGCGACAACGCGGTCACCCCACGCGTGGGCGTGATCTACGACCTCACCGACACCGTCGCGGTCTACGCCGACGCCGCGCGTTCGTTCAAGCCCAACACCGGCGCCAGTCGCCAGGGCGGTGGTTTTGAGCCGGAGAAAGGCAAATCCTACGAGATGGGCATCAAGTGGGAAGCCCTGGACCGTCAACTCAGCGTCGACGCCGCGATCTACCAGATCGAGAAGAAAAACGTGCTCACCACCGACCCTCTCGACTCCACCTTCAGCGTCGCCGCCGGCCAGGTGCGCAGCCGTGGTTTCGACCTGAACGTGGCGGGCAATATCACCCCCGAGTGGCGTGTGATCGGTGGCTATGCCTACGTGGACGCCGAAGTGACCAAGGACAACACCCTGCGCAGCGGCACGCGCTTGCTGAACATTCCGCGCAACAGCTTCAGCCTGCTCAACGTCTACGAGTTCCAGGACGGCGCCCTCAAGGGCCTGGGCCTCGGCGCGGGTAGCAAGTATGTGGATGAACGGGCCGGGCAGACCTCCAACAACGCCTTCTCGATGGACGCCTACACCGTGGTCGACCTGCTCAGCTACTACAAGGTCAACGACAAGGTGCGGCTGAACCTGGACGTGAAAAACCTGTTTAATCGAGAGTATGAAGAAGGTGCGTTCGGCAATGTGTACGCCTACCCAGGTGAACCGCGCACGGTGCAGGTAGGGATCGCCTACACCCTCTAACGGCCTGCACAGTGCCAGTGTGGGAGCGGGCTTGCTGTGGTGAGCGGGCTTGCCCCGCGTTGGGGCGCGAAGCGGCCCTAAAACCCGCGACCCGGTTCAGCCTGAAAGAATGCAGTGACTGTATTGGGGCTGCTTCGCAGCCCAACGCGGGGCAAGCCCGCTCACCACAGCAAGCCCCCTCCCACATTTGACTACGTTTACATTACAACGGCGTCAGCACATTCATCACCGTATCCAACGCCACCCGCGTGTCATCCAGCTGCACCAGCGACGCATGCCGCGCGCCGAGGGCGTCGCGGTTCTGGATCGCGGTGAGGATCGCCTTGTGCCGGGGCAGGCTCAGGCCCTGGATGTCCGGGCGGCGGTTGGTGATGTTGATCGACTCGCGCAGCGGCAACGACAGCATGTTGCACATATAGGCGAGCAGGTCGTTACGGGTGGCATCGGCAATGGCGCGGTGGAAGTCCAGGTCGGCCTGCAACAGCTGTTCGTGGGTCTGCGCGGTTTCCATGCCCTGGTAGGCTTTTTCGATGGTGGCGATGTCTTCATCGGTGGCGGTGGTCGCGGCCATGGCGGCGATCTCCGGCTCGAGGATGCGCCGCACACCGGCCAGGGTATTGAAGAATTCACTGTGGGGCGTGGACTGCATCAACCAGGACAATACGTCCGGGTCGAGCAGGTGCCATTTCAAGCGCGGCCGCACTACTGCACCCACCCGTGGCTTGGAATACACCAGGCCCTTGGCGCTGAGCACCCGGGTCGCCTCGCGCAATACCGAACGGCTGACCTTGTACTCCTCGCACAGCGTGGCCTCCATGGGCAGCCGTTCTTCGGGCTTGAAGCGACCTGAAACGATGTGCATGCCCAAGTCCTGAACGATCTGGGCATGCATGCTCTTGCGCGGCTTGGACGGCTGGTGATCCATAACGACAGGGATGCTCCGACTTAAATTCGCGGCATCATAGCATCCCAATTAGTGGGAATGCCGGGGGACTTCAGCCCCACGGCAACCCACCAGGAAGTCAAAGTCGCAACCCTGGTCGGCCTGCAGCACATGGTCGATATACAGCTGGCGGTAGCCGCCGACGATCAGGTTCTGCGGCGGTTTCAGGTCGGCCATGCGCGCCGCCAGCTCTGCGTCGGGGATGTCCAGGTGCAGGCGACCGTTGGCGCAGTCGAGTTCGATCCAGTCACCTTCCTTCACCGTGGCCAACGGTCCGCCGGCCGCGGCTTCCGGCGCCACATGCAAGACCACGGTGCCGTAGGCGGTGCCGCTCATGCGCGCATCGGAGATCCGCACCATATCGGTCACGCCCTGGGCCAGCAGCTTGGCCGGCAAGCCCATGTTGCCGACTTCCGCCATGCCTGGGTAACCCTTGGGCCCGCAGTTTTTCATGACCAGGATCGAGTTGGCGTCCACGTCCAGTTCCGGATCGTTGATGCGCGCCTTGTACATGTCGAAGTTTTCGAACACCACCGCACGCCCGCGATGCTGCATCAGCTCGGCGCTGGCGGCCGACGGCTTGAGCACCGCGCCGAGTGGCGCCAGGTTGCCGCGCAACACGCAAATGCCACCGTCGGCGCGGATCGGGTTGTCGAGGGTGCGGATCACTTCGTCCTGGCCGTAGATCGGCGAGTCCTTGGTGTTCTCGCCGAGGGTCTTGCCGTTGACGGTCAAGGCGTTCGGGTGCGGAATCAGGTTGGCTTCACCAAGACGACGCAGCACGGCGGGCAGGCCACCGGCATAGTAGAACTCTTCCATCAGGAAGCGCCCGGACGGTTGCAGGTCGACGATGGTCGGCATGCCGCGACCGATGCGGGTCCAGTCGTCCAGGTCGAGCTCGACACCGATGCGCCCGGCGATGGCTTTCAAATGGATCACGGCGTTGGTCGAACCACCGATGGCGGCGTTCACGCGGATGGCGTTTTCAAACGCTTCCTTGGTGAGGATCTTCGACAGCTTCAAGTCTTCGCGCACCATCTCCACCGCACGCATGCCGGACATATGGGCCAACACATAACGCCGCGCATCCACCGCCGGGATCGCCGCGTTGTGGGGCAGGGACGTGCCCAGTGCCTCGGCCATGCAGGCCATGGTCGATGCAGTACCCATGGTGTTGCAGGTGCCCGCCGAACGCGACATGCCGCCTTCGGCCGCGAGGAAATCATCCAGGGTAATGGTGCCGGCCTTGACCTGTTCGCTGAGCTGCCACACCACGGTGCCCGAGCCGATGTCCTGGCCCTTGTGCTTGCCGTTGAGCATCGGCCCACCGGTGACCACGATGGCCGGCACGTCGCAACTGGCGGCGCCCATCAGCAGGGCCGGGGTGGTCTTGTCGCAGCCGGTCAGCAGCACCACACCGTCAATCGGGTTGCCGCGAATGGCTTCCTCCACGTCCATGCTCGCCAGGTTGCGGGTGAGCATGGCGGTGGGGCGCAGGTTGGATTCGCCGTTGGAGAACACCGGGAATTCCACCGGGAAGCCACCGGCCTCGATCACGCCACGTTTGACGTGCTCGGCGATCTGGCGGAAATGCGCGTTGCACGGGGTCAGCTCCGACCAGGTATTGCAGATGCCGATGATCGGCTTGCCATGGAACTGATGGTCGGCGATGCCCTGGTTCTTCATCCAGCTGCGGTACATGAAGCCGTTTTTGTCGGCGGTACCAAACCACTGGGCGGAGCGTAGGCCGGGCTTTTTATCAGACATGATCGATTCTCTTATTGTATGACTATATGTTCTATGCGTGCTTAAACATAAGCGCAAAATCGATGCTTTGGAAGAGTTGTTTTGCAAATAGTCCTACTATATAGTCTGGCTTAACTGAGGTATGACCCTGGCGGATTTCCGCGAGAGGCGTCCCCCGAGCTTCTATAAAAACAACAATCGGAGATCGACCCCATGAGCCAGGAACTGCGGCTTATTCGGCGCATCACGCTGAAACTGATTCCCTTCCTGATCCTGCTGTACCTGATCGCCTACGTGGACCGTTCCGCCGTGGGTTTTGCCAAGCTGCACATGGGCGCCGACGTCGGTATCGGCGATGCGGCCTATGGCCTGGGCGCGGGGTTGTTCTTCATTGGCTACTTCCTCTTCGAGATCCCCAGCAACCTGATGCTCGACCGCTTCGGCGCACGGCGCTGGTTTGCGCGGATCATGATCACCTGGGGCGCGATCACCATCGGCATGGCCTTCGTGCAAGGGCCGCACAGCTTCTATGTGATGCGCTTCCTGCTCGGCGCGGCCGAAGCCGGATTCTTTCCCGGCGTCCTGTACTACATCACCCAATGGTTCCCGGTGCGCCATCGCGGCAAGATCCTCGGGCTGTTCATCCTCTCCCAACCGATTGCGATGATGATCACCGGCCCGGTGTCCGGCGGCCTGCTGGGCATGGATGGCATCCTCGGCCTGCATGGCTGGCAGTGGCTGTTCATCGTGATCGGCACCCCGGCGATCCTGCTGACCTGGCCGGTGCTGCGCTACCTGCCGGATGGCCCCAGGCAGGTCAAATGGATGAGCGACGACGAAAAGGCCTGGCTCACCGGTGAGCTGGACAAAGACCTGCAAGCCTACGGCCAGACCCGCCACGGCAACCCGCTGCATGCCCTCAAGGACAAACGCGTGTTGCTGCTGGCGCTGTTCTACCTGCCGGTGACCCTGAGCATCTATGGCCTGGGCCTATGGCTGCCGACCCTGATCAAACAGTTCGGCGGCACCGACCTGGTCACCGGCTTTATCTCCGCCGTGCCGTACATCTTCGGCATCATCGGCCTGCTGATCATCCCGCGCAGTTCCGACCGCCTGAATGATCGCTACGGTCACCTGGCGGTGCTGTATGTGCTCGGCGCCATCGGCCTGTTCTGCAGTGCCTGGCTGAGTGTGCCGGTGCTGCAAATGGCCGCGCTGTGCCTGGCGGCGTTTGCGCTGTTTTCCTGCACCGCAGTGTTCTGGACCTTGCCGGGGCGCTTCTTTGCCGGCGCCAGTGCGGCGGCGGGCATTGCCTTGATCAACTCGGTGGGCAACCTCGGCGGCTATATCGGTCCGTTCGTGATCGGTGCGCTCAAGGAATACACCGGCAACCTCGCCTCGGGCTTGTACTTCCTGTCCGCGGTCATGGTGTTCGGGCTGGTCCTGACCGGCGTGGTCTACCGCGTGCTGGAGCGCAAGCACGTACTGCCCGCCGATCAATTCGCCGCCAGCGCCCGTGGCGCCACACGTACTTAATCTGGGAGAAGTCTGATGCGTTTAGTTCAGTTCGAGTCAAGCAACGGTGAACGCCGGGTCGGCGTTGTAGAAGGCGCCACAGTGCGCGAAGTGCGTACCGCGCGCAGCGTGCGCGAACTGGCGCTGGCCGCCATCGAGGCGGGCGTCAAGTTGCAGCAGCAGGTCGAGAGCCTGGGCCTGGGCGACAGCCATGACTACGCCGCACTGTTGGCCGACCTGAAGATTTTGCCGCCGCTGGACCACCCGGACCCGGCCCATATGCTCATCAGCGGCACCGGCCTGACCCACCTGGGCAGTGCCTCGGCGCGGGACAAAATGCACCAGCAGGCCGGCGATGAGAGCGCCTTGACCGACACCATGCGCATCTTCAAATGGGGCGTGGAGGGCGGCAAGCCCGCTGCCGGCCAGGCTGGCGTGCAACCGGAATGGTTCTACAAGGGCGACGGCAGCATCGTCGTGCGCCCAGGTGAAGCCTTCCCGGTGCCACCGTTTGCCGAAGACGCCGGTGAAGAACCGGAAATCGGCGGCCTGTATGTGATCGGCCCGGACAGCCAGCCCTATCGCCTGGGTTTTGCAGTGGGCAACGAGTTCTCCGACCACATCATGGAGCGCAAGAACTACCTGTACCTGGCCCATTCCAAGCTGCGCAGTTGCAGCTACGGCCCCGAACTGCGCGTGGGCGAGTTGCCCCAGCACCTGGCCGGCACCAGCCGCATCCTGCGTAACGGCGAGGAAATCTGGCGGAACGAATTCCTCAGTGGCGAGGCCAATATGTGCCACAGCCTGGAAAACCTCGAGTACCACCACTTCAAATACCGCCAGTTCCTCAAGCCGGGCGATGTGCACATTCACTTCTTCGGCACCGCCACGCTGTCATTCGCCGATGGTATACGTACCCAACCGGGCGATGTGTTCGAGATCAGCCAGGCCGAGTTCGGCGCGCCGTTGGTCAATGGCGTCGGCAGCAGCGAGGCGGCCTTTGAACCCGGCCAAGTCACCCCCCTTTAAGGAGATCAACATGACCCAGTTCCTCGGCCACAACTACATCGGCGGCCAGCGCAGCGCCAACGGCAGCGTCAAGCTGCACAGCGTCGATGCCAGCACGGGCGAAACCTTGCCGCAGGATTTCTACCAGGCCACGCCGGAAGAAGTCGACGCCGCTGCCAAGGCTGCCGCCGCGGCGTATCCCGCGTACCGTGCGTTGAGTGCCGCGCGCCGTGCGCAGTTCCTGGACGCGATCGCCGACGAGCTGGATGGCCTGAGCGATCACTTCATCGAGCTGGTCTGCCGCGAAACCGCGCTGCCCGCCGCACGTATCAAAGGCGAGCGTGGGCGTACCAGTGGCCAGATGCGCCTGTTCGCCACGGTGCTGCGTCGCGGTGATTTCTACGGCGCACGCATCGACAAGGCGTTACCCGACCGCCAGCCACTGCCACGCCCGGACCTGCGCCAATACCGCATCGGCCTGGGCCCGGTGGCCGTGTTTGGCGCGAGCAACTTCCCCCTGGCGTTTTCCACCGCCGGCGGCGATACCGCAGCGGCACTGGCGGCCGGTTGCCCGGTGGTATTCAAGGCCCACAGCGGGCATATGGCCACGGCTGAACAGGTGGCCAATGCAATCATTCGTGCGGCAGAAGCAACCGAGATGCCGGCGGGTGTATTCAACATGATCTTCGGCGGCGGCGTCGGCGAGGCGCTGGTCAAGCACCCGGCGATCCAGGCAGTGGGCTTTACCGGCTCGCTCAAGGGCGGTCGCGCCTTGTGCGATATGGCCGCGGCACGCCCGCAGCCGATCCCGGTGTTTGCCGAGATGTCGAGCATAAACCCGGTGATCGTGCTGCCCCAAGCCCTGCAAGCGCGAGCGGAAGCGGTCGCACGGGATCTGACCGCATCGGTGGTGCAAGGCTGCGGCCAGTTCTGCACCAACCCTGGCCTGGTGATCGGTATCGCCTCGCCGCAGTTCACCGCGTTTACCCAACAGGTCGCCCAACTGATCGGTGAGCAACCGGCACAAACCATGCTCAATGCCGGCACCCTGAGCAGCTACGGCAAAGGCCTGGAAAAACTCCTGGCGCACCCTGGCATTCAGCATGTGGCCGGTAGCACCCAGGCGGGCAATCAGGCACAACCGCAGCTGTTCAAGGCCGATGTGCGCTTGTTGCTCGAGGGCGATGAAGTGCTGCAGGAAGAAGTCTTCGGTCCTACCACGGTGTTTGTCGAAGTGGCTGATCAAGCCCAGCTCAGCGCTGCCTTGCACGGCCTGCATGGCCAGCTCACGGCGACGATCATTGGCGAACCGGCAGACTTTCAACAGTTCGCCGAACTCACGCCGCTGCTGGAACAGAAAGTCGGGCGCATCCTGCTCAACGGCTACCCGACCGGCGTTGAAGTCTGCGACTCGATGGTGCATGGCGGCCCCTATCCAGCGACGTCGGATGCCCGTGGCACCTCGGTCGGCACCTTGGCCATCGACCGTTTCCTGCGCCCGGTGTGCTTCCAGAACTACCCGGATAGCCTGCTGCCCGACGCGTTGAAAAACGCCAACCCCCTGCGCATCCAGCGCCTGGTGGATGGCACGCCATCCCGCGACTCGCTGTAAATAATCAGGAGGCAACATGTCGTGCATCGCCGTTACTCCGCACCGTGCTCAGTTGGGCGAAGGTCCGTTCTGGGACGCGCCCACCCAGGCACTGTATTGGGTGAATATCGCCGGCAAACAGGCCCTGCGCCTGATGGGCGGGCAGTTGCAGATCTGGCAGTTGCCCGAGCACGTTTCGGCGTTTATCCCGTGTGAACGCGGTGATGCGCTGGTGACCCTGAGCAGCGGTGTCTACCGCCTGGACCTGGCCACCGAAGCCCTGACCCTGCTGTGCGTGGCCGACCCACAACCGGGCAACCGTGGCAATGAAGCGCGCTGCGATGCCCAGGGCCGCCTGTGGCTGGGCACCATGCAGAACAACATCGGCGAACACGGCGAAGACCTGCCGATCACGCGGCGCTCCGGCGGCCTGTTTCGCATCGATGCGGATGCCCAGGTCACGCCGTTGCTCCACGGCCTGGGCATTCCCAACACCTTGCTGTGGAGCGAGGACGGCCGCCAGGTGCATTTCGGCGACAGCCTGGACGCCACGCTCTACCAGTATTCGATCCAGGCCGACGGCCAACTCGAGCCCGCAACGCCGTGGTTCGGGCCGCACTTGCGCGGCGGGCCGGATGGCTCGGCCATGGACAGTCAAGGCTACATCTGGAACGCCCGTTGGGACGGCAGTTGCCTGCTGCGCCTGACGCCCGAGGGGGAGGTGGACCGCATTATCGAGTTGCCCGTGAGTCGCCCCACCAGTTGCGTATTCGGTGGCCCCCACCTCACCACTTTGTATATCACCAGCGCCGCCAGCCCATTGGATCACCCTCTGGACGGCGCGGTGCTGGCCATCGAAGTCGATGTACCCGGCATGCCTTGCCATCGCTTTGCCGGCTAACCCCAAGACTTAAAAACAACAACAAGGAGTCACCCGTATGAATCATCGTCGTCGTGGTATCCGTTCCCTGTGCTGCGCCGCTGTGGCGGTCTCGGCCATGAGCTTGAGCGGGCTGTTGCTGGCCGCTGAAGAAGTGAAGATCGGTTTCCTGGTCAAGCAGGCCGAGGAACCGTGGTTCCAGACCGAATGGGCCTTTGCCGAAAAAGCCGGCAAGGAACATGGCTTTACCGTGATCAAGATCGCCGTGCCCGATGGCGAGAAAACCCTCTCGGCCATCGACAGCCTGGCCGCCAACGGCGCCAAGGGCTTTGTGATCTGCCCGCCGGATGTGTCCCTGGGCCCGGCGATCGTCGCCAAGGCCAAGGCCAACGGCTTGAAAGTGATTGCCGTGGATGACCGCTTTGTCGATGCCAAGGGCAACTTCATGGAGGACGTGCCGTACCTGGGCATGGCCGCCTTTGAAGTCGGCCAGAAACAGGGCGCGGCCATGGCCGCCGAGGCGAAAAAACGCGGTTGGGACTGGAAGGACACCTACGCGGTGATCAACACCTTCAATGAACTCGACACCGGCAAGAAACGCACCGACGGTTCGATCAAATCCCTGGAAGAAGCCGGTATCCCTAAAGACCACATCCTCACCGCCGCACTGAAAACCCTCGACGTCCCCGGCAGCATGGACGCCACCAACTCGGCCCTGGTCAAGCTGCCCAGCGGCGCGAAAAACCTGATCATCGGCGGCATGAACGACAACACCGTGCTCGGCGGCGTGCGCGCCACCGAAAGCGCCGGTTTCGCTGCGGCCAATGTGATCGGTATCGGCATCAATGGCACCGACGCCATCGGCGAATTGAAGAAGGCCAACAGCGGCTTCTTCGGCTCCATGCTGCCGAGCCCGCACATCGAGGGCTACAACACTGCGCTGATGATGTACGAGTGGGTCACCAAGGGCACCGAACCGCCGAAGTACACGGCCATGGATGAAGTGACCCTGATCACCCGCGCCAACTTCCAGGAAGAACTGACCAAGATCGGGCTGTGGAAATGACGGCGGCAGCCCTGCGTTTCGACGCTATCGGCAAGACCTTTCCCGGGGTCAAGGCGCTGGACGGCATCAGCTTCACCGCCCACCCGGGGCAGGTACACGCCCTGATGGGCGAGAACGGTGCCGGTAAGTCGACGCTGCTGAAGATCCTCGGCGGCGCCTATATTCCCAGCAGCGGCAGCGTGCAGATCGGCGCGCAGACCATGGCGTTCAAATGCGCCGCCGACAGCATCGCCAGCGGCGTCGCGGTGATCCACCAGGAGCTGCACCTGGTGCCGGAAATGACCGTCGCCGAAAACCTGTTCCTCGGGCATTTGCCCTCGCGCTTCGGCGTGGTCAACCGGGGCCTGCTGCGCAAGCAGGCCCTGGCTTGCCTCAAGGGCCTGGCGGATGAAATCGACCCCGAGGAAAAACTCGGGCGTCTGTCCCTGGGCCAGCGCCAACTGGTGGAAATCGCCAAGGCGCTGTCCCGTGGCGCCCATGTGATTGCCTTCGACGAACCCACCAGCAGCCTGTCGGCGCGGGAGATCGACCGCTTGATGGCGATCATCGCGCGCCTGCGGGACGAGGGCAAAGTGGTGCTCTACGTGTCGCACCGCATGGAAGAAGTGTTCCGCATCTGCAACGCGGTGACGGTGTTCAAGGACGGCCGCTACGTGCGCACCTTCGATGACATGAGCGCGCTGACCCACGACCAGTTGGTGACCTGCATGGTCGGCCGCGACATCCAGGACATCTACGACTACCGCCCGCGCGAGCACGGCGAGGTGGCGCTCAAGGTCGACGGTTTGTTGGGCCCGGGTTTGCGTGAGCCGATCAGTTTTGAGGTGCGCAAGGGCGAAATCCTTGGCCTGTTCGGGCTGGTGGGGGCAGGGCGCACGGAGCTGTTCCGTTTGCTCAGCGGTTTGGAGCGCGCCAGCGCCGGCAGCCTGGAGCTCTGCGGTGAAGCACTGACACTGCGCTCACCGCGTGATGCCATCGCCGCCGGTGTACTGCTGTGCCCGGAAGACCGCAAGAAGGAAGGCATCATTCCGCTGTCCAGCGTCGCCGAGAACATCAATATCAGCGCCCGTGGCGCCCACTCTTCGTTTGGCTGGTTGCTGCGCGACGGTTGGGAAAAGGGCAATGCCGACCAGCAGATCAAGGCAATGAAGGTCAAAACCCCGACCGCCGCGCAAAAGATCATGTACCTGTCCGGCGGCAACCAGCAGAAAGCCATTCTCGGCCGCTGGCTGTCGATGCCGATGAAGGTCCTGCTGCTGGACGAGCCGACCCGCGGCATCGACATCGGCGCCAAGGCCGAGATCTACCAGATTATCCATAACCTCGCGGCCCAGGGCATTGCGGTGATCGTGGTGTCCAGCGACCTCATGGAAGTGATGGGCATCTCCGACCGCATCCTGGTGCTGTGCGAAGGCGCGATGCGCGGCGAACAGACCCGTGAACACGCGACCGAATCCAACCTGCTGCAACTGGCCCTGCCGCGCGGCCTGGCGAACTGAGAGAAGACCATGACCACTCAAAACAACGCGCTGCCGACGGCACGCAAACCCCTCGATATGCGCGCACTGCTCGACAACTGGGCGATGCTGCTGGCGGCGGTGGGCATCTTTGTCCTGTGCGCCTTGCTCATCGATAACTTCCTTTCGCCGTTGAACATGCGTGGCCTGGGCCTGGCGATTTCCACCGTGGGCATTGCCGCCTGCACCATGCTGTTCTGCCTGGCATCGGGGCACTTCGACCTGTCGGTGGGCTCGGTGATCGCCTGCGCCGGCGTGGTGGCGGCGATTGTGATGCGCGACACCGACAGCGTCATGCTGGGCATCGGCGCGGCGTTGCTGATGGGCCTGATCGTGGGGCTGATCAACGGCATCGTGATCGCCAAGCTGCGGGTCAATGCGTTGATCACCACCCTGGCGACCATGCAGATCGTGCGCGGCCTGGCCTATATCTTTGCCGACGGCAAGGCGGTGGGCGTATCCCAGGACCAGTTCTTTATCTTCGGTAACGGCCAACTGTTGGGCGTACCGGTGCCGATCCTGATCACCATCGTGTGCTTCCTGTTTTTCGGCTGGCTGCTCAACTACACCACCTACGGGCGCAACACCATGGCCATCGGCGGCAACCCGGAAGCGGCGTTGCTGGCGGGGGTGAATGTCGACCGCACCAAGATCCTGATCTTCGCCGTGCACGGCCTGATCGGCGCATTGGCCGGGGTGATCCTCGCCTCGCGCATGACCTCGGGCCAGCCGATGATCGGCCAGGGTTTCGAGTTGACGGTGATTTCCGCCTGCGTGCTGGGCGGGGTGTCGTTGAGCGGCGGCATCGGCATGATCCGTCACGTGATCGCCGGGGTGTTGATTTTGGCGATCATCGAGAACGCGATGAACCTGAAGAACATCGACACCTTCTACCAGTATGTGATCCGCGGTTCGATCCTGCTGCTGGCGGTGGTCATCGACCGCATGAAACAACGCTGAACCCCTTGTCATGTGAGGCTCAAAATGTGGGAGGGGGCTTGCCCCGGTACAAACCGGGGACATCGTTTACATTTCTAACCGGGGACATGGTTTACAGGCTAATACGCATGATCAGGAGGTAACTGATCATGCCCTGGAACCAAGAGTCCCCCATGAATCAAAGAATCAAGCTGGTAGCTGATTGGCTTTCTGGCAACTTCACTAAAAGTCAGTTGGCACGCCGCTTTGACGTTAGCCGACCTACCGTCGATAAGTGGGTTGCCCGGCACGACGGCGATTTGAGGTCTTTATCCGAACTGTCCCGGCGACCTCACAACAGCCCAAATAAAACCGACGACGAGATTTTGGCCCGTGTAGTCGCGATGAAGGAGGCTCACGATAAATGGGGGCCGAAAAAGCTTCTCGAGCTATTACGGCTGGAAGATCCCTCCGTCACCTGGCCCTCTCCAAGTACGGCCGGTCAATGGCTTGACCGACTTGGGCTCGTCAAAAAGCGGCGCTTCAAACGCCGACACAGCATTTCCCACACACAAATGCGAAAGGCCGACGAACCTAACAAGACGTGGTGTGCTGACTACAAAGGGCAGTTCAAGATGCTTAATGCTCAGATGTGCTTCCCTTTGACCGTCACAGACCATGCGTCGCGGCTGATTTTAGCGTGCAGGGCCCATCCCAAGATCATGACCCAGCCTGTAAAACAGGCCTTTGAGAGGCTTTTTCAGGAGTACGGCATGCCGGAAGTTATCCGTTCGGACAACGGGGTACCGTTCGCCTCTCCTGGCCTGGCAAGAATTCCACACTGGCAGTTTGGTGGATTCGGCTGGGTATTTATCCCGAGCGAACCATGCCGGGAAGACCCGCCCAGAATGGTCGCCATGAACGAATGCACCGTAGCTTGAAACTTGAGTTGCCCTTAGGGAAAAACTTAGTCGAGCAGCAGCTTTTGCTGGAGCATTTCAGGCATGAGTTTAATTACGTACGCCCTCACGAAGCGCTCGGCATGAAAAGTCCGGGAGACTTGTATGTGCCGTCCACCCGAATTTATCCAGGGTGCTTGCCCGATGTGGAATATCCGGCAGAAATGAAAGTTCGAAGCGTCAGGCAGGACGGATCGATCAAGTGGAACGGCAAGTTGGTATTTATCAGCGAGGCGCTGTCCGGGGAAAGGATAGGGCTCAAAGAAGCTGAAGATGATGCTTGGGATTTGTACCTGTGTGATTATCCCTTGGGGAGGCTTGGACGAGGTATGACCCGCGTCCAGGCCTCAAATGTGTAAACGATGTCCCCGGTTTCAGATGTAAACGATGTCTACGGTTCTACACCCCGATGGCGGTGTATCAGAAGCAAATATGCAGACTGACACTCCGCAATCGGGGGCAAGCCCCCTCCCACAGTAAAGCGGTTTTAATCGGCGGTGAACTTGAAGACGGTGTTCTGGGTGTAGGTCTGTCCTGGGTTCAGGCGAGTTGAGGCGAAGTTTGGTTGGTTAGGCGCATCCGGAAAGTGCTGGGTCTCCAAGGTAAACCCGCTCCAGTGCAGGTAGGTCTTGCCACCTTTGCCCTTCACCGAACCATCCAGGAAGTTGCTGGTATAGAACTGCACGCCCGGTTCGCTGGTGTAGAGCTGCAAGCGCCGGCCTGACGCCGGGTCGTGCACCTCGGCGGCAAGTTGCTTGACGTCGCCCTTGGTGTCCAGCGCCCAGTTGAAGTCAAACCCACCCTGTTTCGGCTCGGCAAATTTGAGCTGCGGGTGATCTTCCTTGATGTGCTGGCCGATCGGGGTGGGCTTGAGGAAGTCCATCGGCGTGCCCTTGACCGGCGCGAGTTCGCCGGTAGGAATCAAGGTGGCATTCACCGGCGTGTAATGGCTGGCATGCAATGTAGCGACGTGCTTGAGGATGTCGCCGTTACCCGCACCGGCCAGGTTGAAGTAGCTGTGATTGGTGAGGTTGAGTACCGTCGGCTTGTCGGTGGTGGCCTTGTAGTCGATGTGCAGTTCGTTCCTGTCGTTGAGGCGATAGGTGACTTCGGTTTTCAAATTACCGGGAAAGCCCATCTCGCCGTCCTTGGACAGGTAGCTCAGCTTCACGCCGACCGAGTCCTTGTCCTTGACCGGCTCGGCCTTCCACACCTGCTTGTCGAAGCCCTGGGCGCCGCCATGCAGTGAGTTGGGGCCGTCGTTGAGCGGCACCTGGAAGCGCTTGCCATCGAGTTCAAAGGCACCGCCGGCCAGGCGATTGCCGAAGCGGCCGATGGTTGCGCCGAAAAACGCCGTACCGGCTTGATAGCCTTGCACGTCGTCAAAGCCCAGCACCACGTCGTCGACCTTGCCGTTTTTGTCCGGCACTTTCAGCGACTGCAACACGCCGCCGTAGGTGATCACCGTGGCTTGCATGCCGTGGCTGTTGCGCAGGATGTACTGTTCGACGGCGGTGCCGTCGTTGGTTTTACCGAAAGGTTTTTGCTCGCTGCTCAGGCCGGCCGCCTGGGCGCCGCCGCTGGCGATCAGCATGGACAGCGCCAGGCCGGACAGCAGGTATCGAGGGTGCTTCATGGTCGAACTTCCTTTTGTTGTTTTGAGTGGAATAGTTCTACTAATAGCGATATTTTGTCGGTTGAACAGCGAATTTATAGCCTTTAAAGCCGATTTCGTAAAATAAAATAAGACTAATTGATCGAGGCATCCTTTTATGAGTACTGAACACGCCGTTTATCCCGACCTCAAGGGCAAGACCGTACTGATTTCCGGGGGCGCCTCGGGGATCGGCGAATTCATGGTGCGCGCCTTCGCCGTGCAGGGTGCCAAGGTCGGGTTTGTGGACCGCGCGCAAAGCCAGGGCGAACGCCTGGCGGCGTTGTTGAGTTCCCAGGGGCATGCCGTGGAGTTCGTGTGTTGCGACATCACCGATGAAATCGCCTACAAGGCGGCCATAGGGCGCTTCGAACATTCCCTGGGGCCGATCAGCGTACTGGTGAACAACGCCGCCAATGACGTGCGCCACACCCTGGAAGAAGTCGATTCGGAAACCTTCGACAAGCTGATCTCAGTCAACCTCAAACACGCCTTCTTTGCCGCCAAGGCCGTGGTGCCGATGATGAAACGCGCCGGCAGCGGCTCGATCATCAACCTCGGCTCCGTCGGCTGGATGATGGCCTCCGCCGGCTACCCGGTGTACGCCGCCAGCAAGGCCGCCGCCCACGGCATGACCCGCGCGCTGGCACGGGAACTGGGGCCGAACCGTATCCGGGTGAACACACTGGTGCCGGGCTGGGTGATGACCGAAAAACAGCTGGCCATGTGGGTGGATGACGCCGCCAAGGAACTGATCAGCCGCAGCCAGTGCCTGCCCGGCAGCGTACTGCCGGAACACATCGCCAATATGGCGCTGTTTCTCGCGTCCGATGCCTCGGCGATGTGTTCGGCGCAGAACTTTATTGTGGATGGCGGCTGGGTCTGAGCCGAACACGTCAGTTCATGCAACCCAAATCAATGTGGGAGGGGGCTTGCCCCCGATAGCGGTGGTTCAGGCAGTACTTCTATAACTGATCCACCCTTATCGGCGGCAAGCCCCCTCCCACATTTGAACTGCTGTGCTTAGGCGATGGGGTAACGCCTGAACGCCGGATGCTGCTCCAGCCTTTCGGCATGCCGTTGCAGGTTGGGAAATGCATCCGCCTTGACCACCGATGCCACGGTGAACTGGCTGAACGACCAGGCCACCGCCGCCGTAATCGACGCCTGGGTCAATGCTTCGCTGTCGCCCAATTGCTTGTCCAGCAACCCATAGGCCGCAAGCAATTGCCCGCTCACGCGCTCAAGCCATGGCGCATGCAGCTTCTCGGCCGGGCGCAGGTTGTGTTCATAGACGATCTGCACGCTCTTCTCGCAGGCTGCCAGCGCCAGTCCCAGAACGTGCAAGTCCTTGGCCAGTGCCGCAGGTTGCCGGGGCAACAGCTTCCTGTCAGCCGGGGCCAGGGTTTCCAGGTACTCCAGGATCAGGCTGGAGTCCATCAACACCGTGCCATCGTCCAGCACCAGGGTAGGGGCCTTGACCACCGGGTTGATCTGCGCAAATTCGTCGAAGGTGCGGAACACGGACAGGGGTTCATGCACGAAATCCACCCCGTACAGGTCCAGGGAAATAGCCACGCGGCGCACGTAGGGCGAGTCCAGCATGCCGATCAGTTTCATGAAGCCTCCATTGCTATCAGGGTGACGAGCCCAAGAGATTAAGGGCACTCGGTCGCCCGGCGCAATTGTTGATACGCCTGCACCAGCTGCTCCAGGCTGAACGCCAGGTTGCGTCCGCTGGGATTGGGCAGCACCCACACTGACGCACCGCCCAGCACCTTTGGCTGCAAGCCCCAGGCGATCTCGCGTTGGCCGCTCAACGCGCTGTAGCCGGACTTGCCCATGAACGCCACGAAGCGCGGCGCGCAGTGGCGGATCTTGTGTTCAAAGCCCGTCGCGGCCTGGGTGAACTCATGCCGTGCCAATTCGCCCGCGCTGGCCGTGGGACGTTCCACCAACGTGGTCAGGCCGCAGTGGTAGTGCAGCAGCGTACGCCCGTGTTCGGGGCGGATTTCATGGGGCGTGAAGCCGGCCAGGTGCAGGGTGCGCCAGAAGCGGTTGCTGCGGTTGGCGAAATGCAGGCCGAGGGCGGCGGAACCCTTGCCGGGGTTGATGCCGCAGAACACGACCTTCAGGTGTTTGGCGAGAATATCTTCAAGTCTGTCGGCCATGTGGGGGTATCTGAATGTGAGCCAATCGGTAAGATGCGCTTTGAATTCATCCATCCCAAGCGCCTCAGGAGCAGTGAGCATGACCGATTCATCCAGCTATGTCCCACCCAAGGTCTGGACCTGGGACGCCGAAAGTGGCGGCACCTTCGCCAGCATCAACCGGCCCATCGCCGGCGCCACCCATGAAAAGCAATTGCCGGTCGGCAAGCATCCGCTGCAGCTGTATTCCCTGGCCACGCCCAATGGGCAGAAGGTCACCATCCTGCTCGAGGAACTGCTGGCCCTGGGGCACAGCGGCGCGGAATACGACGCCTGGCTGATCAAGATCGGCGACGGCGACCAGTTCGGCAGCGGCTTTGTCGGGGTCAACCCGAACTCGAAGATCCCGGCCTTGATGGACCATAGCGGCGTCCAGCCGATTCGCGTGTTCGAATCCGGCGCGATCCTGCAGTACCTGGCCGAGAAGTTCGGCGCCTTCTTCCCCACCGAGCCGGCGGCCCGCGCGGAATGCCTGTCGTGGTTGTTCTGGCAGATGGGCAGCGCGCCCTACCTGGGCGGCGGCTTCGGGCATTTCTATGCCTATGCGCCGAGCAAGATGGAATACCCGATCAACCGCTTTGCCATGGAAACCAAGCGCCAACTGGATGTGCTGGACCAGCGCCTGGCCGTGAGCGAATACATCGCCGGGGATGAATACACCATCGCCGATATCGCCATCTGGCCGTGGTACGGCGGGCTGGTCAAAGGCCGCTTGTATGGGGCGGCGGAGTTTCTCTCGGTGCACGAGTACAAGCACGTACAGCGCTGGGCGGACGCGATTGAGGCGCGGCCGGCGGTGCAGCGTGGGCGGCGGGTGAATCGGGTGTCGGGCGAGGAACAGTTGCCCGAGCGCCATGATGCAAGTGACCTGGACTGATTGAGATCCAAGTGTGGGAGGGGGCTTGCCCCCGATAGCGGTGGATCAGTCACGGATGTATCAACTGACCCACTGCCATCGGGGGGCAAGCCCACTCCCACATTTTGATCGCCTTATCTTCGATTTACTTGTAGCGCTGTTCGAACACCGCCACCTGTTCGGGCTTGATGAGCTCGAACGGCACCCACACCTCGGACTCGATCGGCTCGCCCTTGATCATCCTGATCGCCGACTGCACCGCCTGAGTGGCCTGGGCCTTGGGGTCCTGGAATACCGACGCCGTGAGCATGCCGCGCTTGATCGCCGCCAGACCGTCGGGCAAGCCGTCGATGCCGATAATCGCAATCTCGCCCTTGGCCTTGCCCGCCTGTTGCAAGGCCATGGCCGCGCCAATCGCCATTTCATCGTTGTTGGCCACAATCGCATCGAACTGCGTGCCGGCCAGCAGCCAGTTGCTGGTCAGGTCCATGCCCTTGTTACGTTGCCACTCGGCGCTTTGCTGCTCCACCACCTTGATGCCGGGAAAGTCCTTGAGCACCTGTTTGACGCCTTCGGTGCGGTCATGGGTGGCGTTCTGCGCGAGGTCGCCCATGATGATCGCCACATTGCCTTTGCCGCCGAGCTTTTCCGCGAGGTAGCGCATCTGCAGTTGCCCGGCCTCGATATCGTTGGATGCCACGGTGACCACGCCCTTGGGCAAGGTGCGCTCATCCGGGTGGCGGTTGACGTACACCAGTGGCGTCTTGGCCGCCACGGCGGCGCGGGTCATGTTGGCGGTGGCGGCGGTGTCCACCGGCAGCACGATCACAGCGTCGACTTTCTGGTTGAGAAAGCCTTCGACCTGGTTGAGCTGGCGCACCACGTCGCCCTGGGCGTCTTCGAACTGGATCTGCACGTCCTGTTGCTTGGCGGCATTTTCCAGGCCGGTGCGCACGTAGGTCATGAAGTTATCGTCGACCCGCGCGATGCTCACGCCGATGCGATACGCGGCGAAGGTCCATTGGCTGAACAGCAGTAAAAACGCAGCAACAAGCAATGAATAGCGATGCATGAGGATGTTCCTTTTATTGTTATAGGGTGAACGCTTGACGGAAACGCTCCAGGGCCAACTCGCTGTCGCCGCTGGCCCAGCCTTCGAGGCCGACCACGCCGTTGTAGCCCATGGCGTGCAGGGCCCTGGCAATGGCCGGGTAGTGGATTTCGCCGGTGCCGGGCTCCTGGCGTCCGGGCACGTCGGCCACCTGGATTTCACCGATGGCGCTGCCTGCGCGCTGGATCAGCTCGATCAGGTTTCCTTCGCCGATCTGCGCGTGGTACAGGTCCAGGTTCATCTTCAGGTGCGGGCTGCCCACGGCTTCGATCAGCGCCAGGGTGTCGTCGGCGCGGGCGAACGGGGTGCCGGGGTGGTCGACCTCGGTGTTGAGGTTTTCCAGCAGGAACACGCGGCCGGCGTCTTCGCCCAGGCGCGCGATTTTTTCCAGCGCCTTGCACGCGCTCAGCCACATGCGCCCGGTGGTCTGGCTCACGGGCTGCACCGGCAGGCCGCCGTCACCCAGGCCGGTGCCGTGCAGGTTGAGACTGGGGCAATTCAGGCGCTCGGCGACGCCGATGGATTCGCGCGCGCTGTCGAGCAGTTGGCGGATGCCGTCGGGGTCGGTGAGGGTGCCGCTGATATAGCCGGTCATCGAAGTGAAATCGGCGCCGGTGGCGGCCAGGGCGCTGATGTCTTTATTGGTCCAGTTCCAGATTTCGGCACTGAAACCCAGTGCATGGATGCGCTTCACGCGCTCGACGAAGGGCAGGTCGAGAAACACCATCTCGGCACTGATCGCCAGTTTGAACGGGCTCATCAGCGGGCTCCCTGCACGGCCACGGCCTTGCCGGTCTCGAACGACTCGATGCAGGCACGGGCAATCGCCAGGGCGGCGCGCGCGTCTTCACCACTGGCCATGGGCTTGGCGCCGCTGCGCAGGCAGTCGACAAAGTGGTTGAGTTCGGCGATGTAGGCGTCGCGCAACAGGTCGGTGTCCATGCGCTGGGTGTCGGCCTGGATGCCCTCGGCCAGGTAGCGCACCAGGTCGGAGTCGTTGAGGCTGCCCATGCTCAGCATGCCGGCGCTGCCGAACACTTCGCCGCGCACGTCGTAGCCGTACACCGCCTGGAAGTTGGCCTCGGCGGTGGCGATGGCGCCGTTGTCGAAGCGGATCGCGACCACGGCGGTGTCGAGGAAGCCTTTGCTTTTGTACTCCGGCGCGATCAATGCGTCGGCCATCACATACACCTGCACCGCTTCGGCACCGGGGTTGAGGTAGCGCAGGGTGTCGAAGTCGTGGATCAGGGTTTCCAGGAAGATCACCCATTGCGGCGAATTGGCCGGGTTGTTGAGTGCCGGGTCGCGGGTCAGCGAGCGCAACAACTGCGGCGTGCCGATGCGGCCGGCCGCCACGTCGAGGTGGGCCGTACGGAAGCTCTTGGCGAAACGCCGATTGAAACCGACCTGCAGCGGCACGCGCGCATCGGCCGCGGCGGCAATGGCGCGGTCGGCTTCGTCGAGGGTGATGGCCATGGGTTTTTCGCAGAAGATCCCCTTGCCGGCGCGGGCGGCGCTGATCACCAGTTCGGCGTGGCTGCGGGCGGGGGCGGCGATGAGGACGCCGTCGATGTCCGGGTCGTCGAGCAGCTGCTGTGGGTCGGTGTAGACCTTGTCCACGCCCAGTTCGGCCGCCAGGCGTGCGGCTTGGCCGGGAGTGGGGTCGGCGATGGCGGCGAGGGTTGCGCCGGGGATGTGTCGCGCAGCGGTCAGGCCGTGGAAGCTGCCCATGCGACCTGCACCGATCAAGCCCAGGCGGATGTTCTGTGTACTCATGAAATAACCCCTTTTTATTGTTGGCCGCAGGACAGCCCTGGCTGGCAAAGGGGCTGGAGCAAAGGTTATGCCAATTTATAACTGTCTGATAATTAAGACTTTATAAAATACAATAAACAAAATGTGTTCATTCTGATGACATGCCTATACTGACATGTCAAAAACATGAACATGGATATCGCCCGATGAGCATGGCGTTCAGCGTACAAGACCTCGACTACCTGGCGGCCCTGGGGCCTGCGGCGCTGAACGACGGCCCGGTTGCTGCGCTGGAACAGGCGTGGCGCGCGTGCCTGGCCGGGCGGGTGCAGCGCCCGGCCGAGGTGCGGCAGGTGATCTGGGATTCCTGGCGCCGCAGTGTCGAGGCGGGTATCGACCCGGATGACAGCCAGTACCGCTTTGTGGCGCCCCACGACCTTTCCGCCACCCTGGCCACTCACCGCGTCCTGATCGCCGCCGCTGCGCAGGTCATGCATGGCCTGCTGGCCTATAACCCGCGCGGGCATATCAACCTCACCGACGCCGAGGGCACCACCCTGTATTTCTGCGGGCTGGACATCACACCCGTCGGCAGCCGCCTGCTCGAATCGGTCCAGGGCACCAACTGCACCGGCCTGGCCCTGGCCGAAGACCGGCTGGTGTACGTGCTGGCCGAGGAGAACTTCGGCAGCGGCCTGCGCCAACGCCGCATGCACTGCGCCGCCACGCCGATCAGGAATGCCCAGGGCCAGACCCTGGCGATGCTGACCCTCACCGCCGAACCCGGCTGGTTTCACTTTCACACCCTCGGCACCGTGCAAGCGGCTGCCGAAGCGGTCTCCCGCCAGATGGCCCTGCAAGCGCTGTTGGAAGAGCAGCAAACCGTGCTCGAAGTGCTTAACGAAGGCCTGGTGGTGCTCGATGAGCGTGGCTGCATCAAGGCGCTCAATCGTTATGCCCGGCAACTGTTCGGGGTGGGGCTGGAGCTGATCGGCAGCCCCTTCCAGCGCCTGGGCCGCAGTGAATTGAGTGACGCCATGCTTTTACGCGGCGGTGAGCCGGTGCGTGACCTCGATTGCACCTTCCACCTGCACGACCGCAGCCAGCTCGCCTGCCTGGTCTCGGTGTGCCCGCTGGAGCAGGGCGGGGTGATCGTGTCCCTGCGCGAAAACCGCCGCATCCGTGAAATCACCCGGCGCATCATCAGCACCCAGGCGCGCTACACCTTCGATACCATCCAGGGCACGTCGCGGGCGATCCAGGACGCGCTGCACCTGGGACGCATCGCCAGTCGCAGTGAATCCACCACCCTGATCCTCGGCGAAAGCGGCACCGGCAAGGAGCTGTTCGCCCAGGCCATCCACAACGCCAGCGACCGCGCCAACGGTCCGTTCGTGGCGGTCAACTGCGGCGCGATCCCACGGGACCTGGTGCAGAGCGAGCTGTTCGGGCACGTCGAAGGCGCATTCACCGGCTCGGCCCGGGGCGGGTCGGCGGGCAAGTTTGAACTGGCGGATGGCGGCACCATCTTTCTGGATGAGATTGGCGATATGTCCTTCGACGCTCAGGTCAGCCTGCTGCGGGTGTTGCAGGAAGGCGAAATTACCCGCGTCGGCGCGAAAAGTTCACGGCCCGTGGACGTAAGGATCATTGCCGCCACCCACCGCAACCTCAGCCAGGCGGTGGCCGAAGGGGCGTTCCGTGAAGACCTCTACTACCGCCTCAACGTCCTGAACCTGACCGTACCGCCGCTGCGCATGCGCCGTGAAGACATCCCGTTGCTGGCGCGGCACTTCCTCACGCGCTGCGCCCGTTCGCTGCGCAAATCGGTACAGGGCTTTGCCCCGGATGCGCTGGAATTGCTCTCGGCCTACGCCTGGCCAGGCAATGTGCGCGAGCTGGAAAACAGCATCGAACGCGCCACCAACCTGGCGACGGGCGAACTGATCCAGGCGGCCGATCTACCCCTGGAAACCAGACCGCGCGCCACGCTGCGCCACCACGAACCTCAGCCCGCCCAGGACCTGAGCAGCCACGAAATGCACGCCATCGTCGCCGCCCTCAAAAGCACCGGCGGCAACATCCGCCTGGCCGCCCGGCAACTGAACGTGTCCCGGGGTGGGCTGTACAACAAGATGAGTCGGTTCGGGTTGAGTGCCGCAGATTTTCGCGGCGCATAGGGTCGACATGTGGGAGGGGTTTTGCCCCCGATAGCCATAGGTATCTACACAACGTTGGCTCAACGCTGAAAGCGCGGCGGATAGGGCTGTCGTGGTGAGCGGGCTTGTCCCGCGCTGGGCTGCGCAGCAGCCCCAAAACCAGCCTCTACAGAGTGTCTGATACACCGCGATCTTCTTGACTGGGGCTGCTGCGCAGCCCAACGCGGGACAAACCCGCTCGCCACAGGGAGATTTGTCAGGGTCTGAAAAGTTGCGTAGATGCCCTTGCCCCGATAGCGGAGTGTCAGTTGACATCTACTTAACTGATCCACCGCCATCGGGGGCAAGCCCCCTCCCACATTTTGATCTCCATGTATCAGGCACACATGTTCTCCGACGTCACAATCTGCGGCGCGATATACACCCGATGCCGCTCCGGATCAAACCCCTCGGCACTCTGCAATTCCACCAGCAACTGCACCAGCGCGTTCGCCGTCTGCCTGGGCTGGGAATCCATCACCACATCGATCAACCCCTGGCTCAGCGCCTGGCGTGACAGCGCCGTGGACTCCTGCAAAATGCAGCACAACGCCGGGCGCTTGGGCAGTTGCGCCAGGGCGCTGATGATGCCGTCGCCACCGCCACCCACCACGCACAGGCCGCGCAGGTCGGTGTGGCGGGTGAGCAGGTCGAGGGTGGCTTCTTCGGTGATGTCGCAGTTGTCCAGGTTGATCAGCGGCTCCAGCGGTTTGAGCCCCGGGGCGTGTTCGGCCAGGTAGCTGTGCAGGCCTTCGACCCGTGCCTGGTGACCGAGGAAGCGATGGCCGCCGAGCAGGATCCCCACGCTGCCTTTGCGTGCGCCGCAGGTGCGGGCGAGCAGCCAGCCCATGGTGCGCCCGACCACGTGGTTATCCTGGCCCACATAGGGTTCCAGGGCTTGCTCGTGAATATCCGAAAGCAGGGCCACCACCGGCACACCGGCCTCGCGGATCTGCGCCAGGCAGGCGTTGATCAGCGGGTGGGCGAAGCTGACCACGGCGAGGGCATCACACTGCACGGCCAGTTGTTCGATCTGCGCGACGATGACGCTGGGTGTGCGGTCGTGGATGTAGTCGAATTGGCAGGTCAGGTTGGCGCTGGCGTGATGCTGCGCCGCCTCGCTGATCGACTGCGCCAGGTGGGCATAGAACGCCTGGGCGGTGCCCAGCAGCAGGATGCCGAAGCGATAGGTGGGCCGGCGTTCGCGTATGCGTTGGCCGATCAGCCGCGCCGCAAAATAGCCCACCGCTTCGGCGGCCTGGAACACCTGCTCGGCCGTCTGCGGATTGACTGGCGCGCGCGCATTCAGCACGCGGTCGACGGTGGCCACGCTGAGGCCCGCATGGGCGGCGACGGTGGCGATGGTCGGGCGTTTATTGTTGTTCATGACAGCCCCCTTGAGCGTCTTGATAGAAAACTATCAAGCCCCGCTGGGCCTGGATGATAGCTTGATAGGGAATGGATTCAAGGCCTTGAGGGTGATTTAGCCGCGCTCTATCGTTGGTTTCGCAAAGCACCTGAAACCTCTCGCTTGCGGAGAACAATAACAATGCCTGAACACACCGCTCACACCGCTCGGCGCGACTACAGCCTCACCGGCCCCGAAGCTGCCCGCGCGGCGGAAAAAGGCCTGGTCTCGGCCAGTTGGTACCAATCGCCGATTTCCCGTAAACGCATGAAAGAACTGATGCAACGCCGCGACGGCCCGGCCTTGCTCGACACCGCTATATGGGTGAGTGCGCTGTTCGCCACTGGCTTCGGCGGCTACTGGTTCTGGGGCACGTGGGCCTGCGTGCCGTTCTTCCTCGCCTATGGCGTGCTGTACGGCACCGCGTCCAACCCGCGCTGGCACGAAACCGGCCACGGCACCGCGTTCAAGACCCGCTGGATGAACGACGTGCTATACCAGGTCGCAAGCTTCATGTGCATCTTCGAACCCCACGTGTGGCGCTGGAGCCATGCCCGGCACCACACCGACACCATCGTCGTCGGCCGCGACCCGGAGATCGTCGAGCCACGCCCGCCTAGCCTGCCGATGATGTTTCTCAGCCTGTTCAACCTGCCCCTGGCCTGGAAGACCTTCAGCGGTGTGGCGCGCCATGCCATCGGCCAGATGAGTGCCCAGGAGGCGGATTTCATCCCCGAATCCGAGTGGCCCAAGGTGTTCCGCGCCGCGCGTATCTGGGTCGGTATTTATGCGCTGGTGATCGGCACCGCGTTGTACCTGCACAGCTGGTTGCCGCTGATGCTGGTTGGGCTGCCAAGTATCTACGGCGCCTGGCTCGGCTACGTGTTCGGCCTCACCCAGCATGTGGGCCTGGCCGAAGATGTGCTCGACCACCGCAGCAACTGCCGCACCATCTACATGAACCGCGTGCTGCGCTTTATCTACATGGACATGAACTACCACCTCGAACACCACATGTACCCGATGGTGCCGTACCACGCCTTGGCGCAATTGCACGAAGAGATCCGCAGCGACTGCCCGCCGCCGTACGCCAACCTGTTCGAGGCGTACAAGGAGATCCTTCCGACGATCTGGAAGCAGCGCAGCGATCCGACTTACTTCGTCCAGCGTCCCATCCGCCCCAGCGCTGAACCGGCCGCCAGGGCCCCGATGCATGCAGAAGCCACTGCCGGCTGAATCCCACCCAAGAACAAGAGAAAACGCCATGAACGATCAATGGATCGACGTCTGCGCCGTGGGCGAAATAGACGCGGAAGACGTGCTGCGCTTCGACCACGGGGCGCACACCTACGCGGTGTTCCGCTCGGCGGACAATGAGTTTTTCGCCACCGCCGGCCTGTGCACCCACGAGAAAATCCACCTCGCCGACGGCCTGGTGATGGACCATGTGATCGAGTGCCCCAAGCACAACGGGCGCTTCGATTACCGCTCGGGCAAGGCCCTGGGCGCGCCGGTGTGCGTCAACCTCAAGACCTACCCGGTACGGGTCGAAGCGGGGCGGGTGTTGCTCGCCGTCACGGCTTGATGATGGACGCAGCCCTGATCATCGTCGGCGCCGGCCATGCCGGTGGCCGCGCGGCACTGACCCTGCGCGAGGAAGGCTACAGCGGGCGCCTGATCCTGATCGGCGACGAACCGTACGTGCCCTACGAGCGGCCGCCCCTTTCCAAGGGCCTGTTGCAAGGCAGCATGGACCTGGCCGGCTGCAGCCTGTGCGACAGCGCCCGGCTCGCCGAGTTGGGCATCGAACATATCGCCGGTAACCCGGTCCGCGAACTGGACCCGCCGCAGCACCGCCTGCAATTGGCCGACGGCCAGTGGCTGTCCTACGCCGGCCTGTTGCTGGCCACCGGGGGCAGGGCGCGGCGTCTGCCCCAGGCGCAGGCCAACGTGTTGTACCTGCGCACCCACGATGAAGCGCTGGCGCTGAAATCCGCGTTGCGGCCCGGAGCGCGGCTGGTGATTGTCGGCGGTGGGTTTATCGGCCTGGAAGTCGCGGCGACCGCTCGTGGCCTGGGCTGTGAGGTGACAGTGCTCGAAGCCGGGCCACGCTTGGCGGGCCGGGTGCTGGCGCCGGTCATCTCCGAGGCGCTGCTGCAGGTGCATCGCCAACAGGGTGTCGACGTGCGCTTGAATGTGGCGTTGGAGTCGATCCATGCAGAGGCGGTGCAACTGGTGGACGGGCAGTTACTGCCCTGCGACCTGGTGGTGGTCGGCATCGGCATGCAACCGAATATCGAGCTGGCCGTGGCGGCGGGGCTGGAGGTGGGGCAGGGCATTCGCGTCGATGCGCATCTGCGCACCAGCGTGCCGGACATCTACGCGGCAGGTGACGTGTGCGAGTTTCGCCTCGGCGGTGAGTACCAGCGCCAGGAAACCTGGCGCAATGCCGAGGCGCAAGGGCGGCATGCCGCATTGAACATGCTCGGGCGTGAGGAGCCGTTCGAAGCGCTGCCCGGCTTCTGGTCCGACCAGTACGACTGGGGCTTGCAGACCGTGGGCGTGATCACGCCGCTGACCGTCAGCCGTGCCTTGCCGGGCGCGGGGCTGTTGCTGTTCTACCTCGACGCCGACCAGCACTTGCAAGGCGCCTGCGGCTGGGGCCCCGGCAACAGCGTGGCCAAGGACATCAAGCTGTGCGAACGCCTGATCAACGCGCGCATCGCCCTGAACGCGGCCAGCCTGGCCGACCCCGACGTGTCCCTCAAACACCTGCTGCGAGGCTGATATGCGCCAATTCCTGGTATTCCAATCCCTCTGGGCGATGCACACCGAGCCCGGCCCCCTGGAGGCCCAACTCGACCGCATCAAGGCCGCCGGTTTCGACGGCATTACCGATCACTACTGGCACGCCGCCGATGTCGCGCGCCTGCACGCCGCCGCCACGGCGCGGGGCCTGCGGATCGAAGGCCAGTTGTTCCCGCAAAGCGTCGACGACCTGGCGGCCGCACTGGATGTGATCAGCCGCCACGGCTGCCACCACCTCACCCTGCAAGCCGATGTGCGCCCGCGCACCCAAACCGAAGCCGCCCGCTTGATCGAAGGCTGGCAACGCCTGGCCGAGCAGGTGGATTTTCCGGTGCTGCTGGAAACCCACCGCTATCGCCTGACCAACGACCTGCTGTTCACCCTCGACCTGCTGGCGCAGATGCCCGATTTGAAGCTGCTGGCCGACCTGTCTCACTACGTGGTCGGGCGCGAGCTGCCCGAGCCCGGCGCCGTTGAAGACGATGAGCAGATCCGCACGATCCTGCGCCACAGCTGGGGCTTTCATGGTCGTGTGGCCAGCAGTGAACAGGTGCAGGTGTCGCTGGCGTTCCCCCAGCACCAGGCCTGGGTGCAACGCTTTACCCAGTGGTGGCGCTACGGGATCGAGGACTGGCTGGCCCGCCCCGACACCCCGCACAGCCTGTCCTTCACCTGCGAACTGGGCCCGCCGCCCTATGCCATCACCGGTGCCGACGGGCGTGAAATCAGTGATCGCTGGGCCGAGGCGTTGCAGCTCAAGGCCTTGATTCGCGACGTGTGGCAGGCGTGCCGGAAATGATCTGCTAACCTGCGCGGGTTCACTCCCGCCCTTAGCCTGGATTTGCCCCATGCCGACTTCCTCCGTTCAGCCGCCTCTTGAACCGCAGTCCGTCTGCCACCCGATCACCAGCAGCGCGATCTTTATGGTCGCCACCATCGTCCCCGGCAGTGAAGACGGCGTGCGCGCCTGGTGCGCAGACATCGCCGGGCTGGTGCGTTCGGTGGGCAAGCGCGTGCCGGCGGGCAACCTCACCTGCGTCTGCGGCTTTGGCTCGCAGGCCTGGGACCGCTTGTTCGGCGCACCGCGCCCGGCGGCGTTGCACCCGTTTCGCGAGTTCGGTGTGGAAGGGCGCATGGCGGTGTCGACGCCCGGCGACATCCTCCTGCATATCCGCGCCGAGCAGATGGACCTGTGCTTTGAACTCGCCACCCAACTGATGACCGCCCTGGGCGATAGCGTGAAGGTGGTGGATGAAGTCCAGGGTTTCCGCTACTTCGACATGCGCAGCATCATCGGCTTTGTCGACGGCACCGAGAACCCGGTGGGGCGCAAGGCCGTGGGCTTCACTATCGTTGGCGACGAAGACCCCGGATTCGAAGGCGGCAGCTACGTGCTGGTGCAGAAGTACCTGCACAACATGACCGCCTGGAACGGCCTGACGGTCGAAGCCCAGGAGAAGGTGATCGGGCGCACCAAGCTGTCGGATATCGAGTTAGGCGAAGACGCCAAGCCGAGCAATGCCCACAGCGCCCTGACCGTGATCACCGACGAGAACGGCGAAGAAGTGAAAATCCTGCGCGACAACATGCCCTTCGGCCGCCCCGGTGCCGGGGAGTTCGGCACCTATTTCATCGGCTACGCACGCTCGCCGCAGCCGCTGGAGCAGATGCTGGAAAACATGTTCGTCGGCCGCCCGGCAGGCAACTACGACCGCTTGCTCGACTTCAGCACGGCGGTCACCGGCGGGTTGTTTTTCGTGCCATCGGCCGACCTGCTCGAAGCACTGGCGGAGCGTACGGGCGGGCTATAAGGCAAGGCAGTTCAAATGTGGGAGGGGGCAAGTCCCCTCCCACATGAGATTGATGCCGGGTTGAGACGGGGTGTTATATCAACCCAGCAACCCGGTACTGACCGACACAATCAGGAACACCCCCAGCAGCGCACGATAGATCACAAACGGCCAGGTGGAGAACCGCTCGAGGAACTTCATCAGGCCCCAGATCGCGAAGAACGCCGAGACACTGGCCACCACCAGCCCGAACAACAAATGCGGCCAGGCATGGGCGGGCATATCGGCATGCAGCAGCACCCACAGCTCCTTCAAACCGGCGAGGGCGATGGCGGGCAGGCCCAGCAGGAAGGAAAAGCGCGCGGCTTCTTCGCGTTTGAAGTTGAGGAACAGGGCCGCGGTGAGGGTCGAGCCGGAACGCGATACGCCCGGAATCAACGCGCCGATCTGCGCGACCCCGACAATCAGCGCATCCCGCAGGCGCATCTGGCTGACCTCGCGGGTATGCCGGGCACGCAGCTCGGCCGCCGCCAGCAGCACCGCCATTACCACGCAGGAAATACCGATCACCAGCAGCCCGCGCAGCGGCGAATTGCAGGCGTTCAGGGTCGACGACAAGGCCAGCCCGGCAATCCCGATCGGAATGGTCGCCAACACAATTGCCACCGCGAGCTTGAACCATGGATCGTTGTAGTCGCCCCGGCGCACCGCGCCGATGCTGCCCGTGGTCACTTGGCGCACATCGCGCCAGAAGTAACTGACCACCGCCGCCAGTGCCGCCAGCTGCATGGCCGCCGAAAACGCCGAACCGGGGTCTTGCCAGCCGAGCAGGGCGGGCACTACACGCATATGGGCGGTGGAGGAGACCGGCAACAATTCGGTAATGCCCTGGATCACGCCCAGGATAAAGATCTGCAGGTAATCCAGGGAGGCGAAGCCCACATCCAGGCCGGCGGTACAGACGTTGGTCAAAGTGCGTGTCCTTGAAAAAGTGGCGAACCGGCGGAGTTTATTCGAAATGTTTCAGCGCTTCGGCAGGGCTCGCCGCTATTTGCAATCGGTTCAGCAAGTAGAAAGGTTCGCGGCACTATTGGACTGCGCCGAGGTTTTGTGAACAATGGCGCCCTGCGTTTTTTGACCGAGAGCCCCATGCCTGAAACCACCGTGGAATTGATCCAGACCGGCCCCGAAGAAGCCGAGCTGATCCGCAATCTCTACCAGTACTACGCCTATGAATCGTCGGACTGGGAGCAGGAAGATGTCGAGGCGGACGGCCGTTTCTACATCCATGACCAGCACCTGAACCGCTATTGGCAAGACCCGCACTGGAGCGCCAACCTGTTGCTGGTGGACGGCTATATCGCCGGCTTCCTGCTGATCGAAGGCAGCGAGTTGCCGGGCATCGACGCCCTGGAACTGGCCGACCTGTTTATCCTCAAGCGCTATCGTCGCAAAGGCATCGGCCGCGCCATCGCCACCCAGGTGTTGTGCAGCGGCGAGGCGGATTGGCTGGTGCGGTTTTATGACCAGGACGAAGTGTCCCAGGCGTTCTGGCGTACGGTGCTGGATAACCTGCCGCGCCCGGTGCAGGCCCTTGAGCTGGCGGATGACCCGCAGTTGATGAGTTACCTGGTTACGCGGGCGGTGTTGCATTAAAGGTGTGCTGCATCGCCTGAGGCGGCTGCCCGAACGCCCTTAGAAACGCCTGGCGCATGCGCTCGCGATCACCGAAGCCGGTTTCGCGGGCCACCACTTCCACCGGATGACGGCTGGTTTCCATCATCGCCCGTGCGGCTTCAACCCGCAGGGATTCGATGGCCTTGGCCGGCGTCTGCCCGGTTTCTTCGCGAAATACCCGGCTGAACTGGCGCGGGCTCAGCCTGGCCACCTCGGCCAGGGCGTCCACCGACAGGTCATGGGTGAGGTTTTCGCGGGCGTAGGCCAGGGCCAGTTGCACACGGTCGGACTTGGGGTCCAACTCCAACAGTGCAGACAACTGCGATTGCTCGCTGCCCCGACGCTGGGCGATCACCAGCTTGCGCGCAATGCGCCGGGCGAGGTCGCTGCCCAGGTCGTTCTCCACCATGGCCAGCGCCATGTCCACCCCGGCACTCATGCCGGCGCCGGTCCATACCTGGCCGTCAACGATAAACAGCTTGTCTTCTTCCAGGCGGATATCCGGGTAGCGCTTGCGAAAGGCCGGCGCGTGGATCCAGTGGGTGGTGGTGCGTTTGCCGTCGAGCAAACCGGCCTCGGCCAGCACGAAGATGCCCATGCACAGCGACGCGACACGCCGCGATTGAGCCGAGGCGGCCTTGACCAGTGCCAGCAGGTTGGCCTCCGGCAGGCGAAACTCCAGGTAACCGCTGACGATCAGCGTGTCATAGCCTTGGGGCCGCAGGGGCGAGGTGTTCACCGAGAAGCCCTGGGACGTCATCACGGCGCCGCCGCTTTCCGACACCAGGTGAAACTCATAGGCGGGCTCTCCACGCAGCAGGTTCGCGCACTCGAACACCGAGCCCAGGCTGAGGCTCAGGGATTGGAAGTTCGGGTAAACCATCAGCGCAACGCTGTGCATCGCATGTCTCCAGGGGCGTGGGAGGGTGGATTGTCGGCGGCTGCCGGGAAAACGGCAACCGACTTCGGGTCATGTCCGGAATCCTTGCGCATATGACATTGTGAGGGGTTGGCGTGGTCCCTAACATTCCCTCAACGAACTAGACGACTGGTCTAATCGGACGGAGTGAAGCATGAGCAGCGAAACTAAAAGTGCACGGCAGACCATTCTCGACACGGCGCAGTTGATTGTTGGCCGTAAAGGATTTTCTGCGGTGGGCTTGAACGAAATACTGCAAGCCGCCGAGGTGCCTAAAGGTTCGTTCTATCACTACTTCAACTCCAAGGATGGCTTCGGTGTCGTGTTGCTCGACACCTACTTCGACAACTACGTGCACGGCATGCAGCAACTGTTCGACCAACCCGGTTTATCCCAGCACGCCAAGTTGATGCGTTATTGGCAGGCCTGGATCGACAATCAGACCGGTTGCACCGATGCGGGCAAGTGCCTTGCCGTCAAACTGGGTGCGGAGGTGTCAGACCTTTCAGAGCCCATGCGCCTGGCGCTGGAACGTGGCACGTCGCGCACCATCGATTTACTCGCCATCGCCATACAGCGTGGCCTTGAGGACGGTTCCCTGAACGTCGACCAAGCCCCTGCAAGCCTGGCCCGGCGCCTGTACGCGCTGTGGCTGGGGACCAGCGTCATGAGCAAGATCACCCGGACATCCGCGCCGTTTGATGAGGCGTTGCTGCTGACCCGACAGCTGTTGGGTTGCCCTGGACACACAGACATTCACTGATCGAGGCACTGGAAAATGAAAGTATTAATGGTACTGACCTCTCACGACCAGCTTGGCGACACCGGCCGCAAGACCGGCTTCTGGCTCGAAGAATTTGCCGCACCCTATTACGTGTTCAAGGACGCGGGCGCCGAACTGGTGCTGGCGTCCCCGGCCGGTGGCCAGCCGCCCCTGGACCCGGTGAGTGACGCGCCCGACGCGCAAACCGAGCAGACCCGCCGCTTTGCCGCCGACCCTGCCGCGCAACAGGCCCTGGCCAGCACGGTCAAGCTGGACACGGTCAACGCTGACGACTTCGACACCGTGTTCTACCCAGGCGGCCACGGCCCGCTGTGGGACCTGGCAGAGTCGCCGGTGTCCATCGCCCTGATCGAGTCCTTCGAGCGTGCCGGCAAGCCCATCGGCTTTGTCTGCCACGCACCGGGCGCCTTGCGTCACGTCAAGGCGGTCAATGGCGAGCCGCTGGTCAAGGGCCGTCGCGTCACCGGCTTCTCCAACTCGGAAGAAGCGGCGGTGGGCCTGACCGAGGTGGTGCCGTTCCTGATTGAAGATGATTTCAAGGCACTGGGCGGCAACTATCAGAAGGGCGCCGACTGGCAATCCTTCGTGCTCGAAGATGGTTTGCTGATCACTGGGCAGAACCCTGCCAGTTCCAGTGACGTGGCCAAGGCGCTGCTCAAACTCACCGCGTAAGTTAATTAACCCTTTCATTCATTGGCGACTTGCAACAGTCGCCAATGCTTTTGCTCGTCTCGAATTTGGAATACCCCAATGACTAACAGCGTTTTAAGTACCCCGGTCAAACTGGGCCGTCACACCTTGAACAACCGTATCGTGCTGCCACCGTTGACACGCCAGCGCAGCGCCCAGCCCGGCGATATCGCCACCGACCTGATGGCCGAGTATTACCGCCAGCGCGCTACGGCCGGTTTCATGGTCAGCGAAGGCACGCAGATCGAACCCCGTGGCCAGGGTTACGCCTGGACGCCGGGCATCTACACCCCGGCGCAGATCGACGGCTGGCGCAAGGTCACCGACGCGGTGCATGCCGAAGGCGGGGTGATCTTTGCCCAGTTGTGGCATGTGGGCCGTGTGTCCCACAACGCCTTGCAGCCTGACGGCGCCGCACCGGTGGCACCGTCGGCGATTCAAGCCCGGCAAGCCAAGGCCTTTATCCAAACCGGGCCGGGGGTCGGCGAATTGATGCAGCCGCCGGTGCCGCGAGCGTTGAGCGTGCTGGAGATCGAAGAATTGGTCGGGCAGTACGCCCAAGCGGCGCGCAATGCCCTGGACGCTGGGTTTGACGGCGTGGAAATTCATTCGGCCAACGGTTACCTGGTCAACCAGTTCATCTCGGCCCATGCCAACCAGCGCGACGATGAGTACGGTGGTTCGCTGCACAATCGCCTGCGCTTTTTGCGCGAGATCGTCGAAGCCGTCAGCAAGGTGGTCGGGCCGGAGCGCCTGGGCGTGCGGTTCTCGCCGTTGTTCAGCGGCACCGACCAGGACCGTGTGTACATCGGCCTGGTGGAAGAAGACCCGCACCACACCTACATCGAAGCGATCAAGGTGCTGGAACAGTCGGGCATCGCCTACGTGTCCATCGCCGAAGCCGACTGGGACAACGCCCCCGTGCTGCCCGACAGCTTCCGTGAGGCCGTGCGCAGCACCTTCAGCGGTCGCATTATCTACGCCGGTCGCTACACCGCTGAACGCGGCGCGAAACTGGTGGACGCCGGGCTGGCGGATTTGATTGCGTTCGGACGGCCGTTCATTGCCAACCCGGACCTGCCGCAACGGCTATTCAAGGGCTGGCCGTTGAACCCGCTGCGGGAAGAGGGGATGTATGGTGGCGGTGAGGCGGGATACATCGACTACCCCACCTATTCCGAGTAAGAACGCGGTCAATGTGGGAGGGGGCTTGCCCTGATTCCAGCCATTTAAGAAGGAACACTATTAACTGTGGTGAGCGGGCTTTTTGTGGTGAGCGGGCTTGCCCCGCGCTGGGCCGCGAAGCGGCCCCAATAAGAGCGCTGCAGTGTGTCAGGCAGCTCCGGGGCTGTGTTTGGGGCTGCTGCGCAGCCCAGCGCGGGGCAAGCCCGCTCACTACAGGTTGCTGCTTGCGCCTCACACATTTGCTTTGTGTTGCCTGCTGGTTACTCTACCCGCAACACAATCTTGCCGATATGGTCCCCACCTTCCATCCGCGCATGGGCCTGGGCGGCGTCGGTGTAGGCGTAGACCTTGTCGATGATCGGCAGGCAACGCCCGGCTTCCAGTACCGGCCAGATGTACTCGCGCAACTGTTCGGCAATCGCGGCTTTTTCAGCCTTGCTGCGCGCACGCAACAGTGAGCCGGTAATCACCGCGCGCTTGCCGAGGATGGTCAGCAGGTCGACGTCGTTGGCCTTGGCGCCGCCGAGGAAACCCAGCATCACCAGGTGCCCGTCCATGGCCAGGGCCTTGAGGTTGTTGTTCAGATACGAGCCGCCCATGATGTCGAGGATCACATCCACACCCTGGTCGTTGGTCTGTTGCGCGATGACCTCGGCAAAATCCTGTTCCCGGTAGTTGATCGGCTCGCCGCCCAGCTGGGCGATGGCCGCGCATTTGTCGGCGCTGCCGGCGGTGGCGAAGGCCTGGATGCCGAACTCGCGGCACAGCATCAGCGCGGTCGTACCGATGCCGCTGGTGCCGCCGTGGATCAGCACGCGCTGGCCGGTGTGGGCATCGCCGAGGCCGAACAGGTTGGCCCACACGGTGAAGAAGGTTTCCGGCACGGCGGCGGCTTGAGTCCAGTCCATGCCTTCAGGAATCGGCAGCGCCTGGCTGGCGGGCACCGTGCAGAACTGCGCATAGCCGCCGCCATTGGTCAGGGCGCAGACCTTATCGCCCACGGCGAATTCGCTCACGCCGTCGCCCAGCGCGGCGACTTCGCCCGCCACTTCCAGGCCAGGCAGCGGGTTCATGCCGGGTTTCATCGGGTACTTGCCGGCGCGTTGCAGGGCGTCGGGGCGATTCACACCGGCCGCATGCACGCGAATCAGGATCTCGCCGGGGCCCGCCACCGGCACATCTGCCCGGCGTGGTTGCAGCACCTCGGGGCCACCGGGGGTGGTGATTTCGATCAGGGTCATTTCTTTGGGAAGCGTCATTTCAGATTACCTGCAGCGATGAGCGTATGGGTTGGGACCGCGTCGGACGGCCGGCGGTTCAGCAGGCGCATGCCCGGCTCCAGGGCCAGGGCGACCACTATCGCCCCGGCGGCGATCAGGAACAACAGCGCATGCTGGCCTCCGCTGACGTTGAACAGGGCGGAATAGGCAAACCCCGAGAGTGCCTGGAAAGTCGCAAAGGACACCGTGGCACGGCTCCACGCGACCTGCTGCTGATGATGGTCGGGGAGCAGTTCGTGCACCCGCGCCAGCGCCAACGGCACGATGCCCGGCGGGAAAGAACCGAGGATCACCGCGAGCACCGCCAGGCCAGTCAACGAGCCGGCAAACGACAACGCACCGACGGCAATCGCCTGCACCACCAGCACCACGCGGATGCTCAAGCGCGCCCCCAGTTTGTCTGCCAGGAACCCGTAGGTGACCGGCCCCACAATCGACCCCAGGCCGTACATCACCCAGATCATCGCGCCGATATGCGCCCCGGCCCCCAGGCCACGGGCCACGTAATCCACCAGGAACACCATCGCCGGTACCAGCCCTGCGGCCATGAAGGCGTATTGGGCGAACAGCAGGTACACGCCGGAAGGCGTTGCTACGGCCGCGCCGGATGGCGGCGCGTCTTCATGCAGCGTGCCCGCAGGCCAGGCGAACCAGCTGGCGGCGGTCAACACCACGGCCAGCAGGCCGAGGCCGAACCAGGTCTGCTGCAAGCCCAGGCTCAGCAGCGGCGGCACCAGCGTGCCGGAACCGGCGATGCCCAGGCCGATGCCGAGGAAAATCGCACCGCTGGCCAAGCCTCGTCGCGCTGCCGGAACATGGGGCAACACGGTCGCCGCCACCAGCACCATGATTGCGCCACCGGCAATCCCCGACAGCAGGCGCCAAGCGAAGAACCACACCACCGACAGCGGGAAGCCACAGGCGAAGAACGCCAGGGTCACCGCCACCATCATGATGCGCAGCGCAGTCCTGTTCGAGGTGCGCTGGGCGATGGGCCGCCCGATCAGCGCGCCGATCAGGTAACCCACCAGGTTGGCGGCACCGAGGTACACCACGTCATTGGCGCTGAACCAGTGGGCCTGGATCAGCGACGGAATCAACGGCGTGTACGCAAAGCGTGCCAGGCCGATGCTGACCAGGCTGGCGCACAGGCCGGCGAAGATCGGCAGCCACACGGAGCGGCGGGGTGGGGCGTGAGTGTCGAACATGATGGCGGTCCTGGGTATTTTTCTCTGGTGCCCAGCATATCCAGGTTTTTGGATGCAATAATGCAGCGAATACACGTCGCTGTGATGCAGATATGCAGCATAAGGAAACCGCATGAATTGGGATGATGCACGGGTGTTCCTGGCGGTTTGCCGCGAGTCGACGTTGCGCGGGGCCGCACGGGTATTGGGGGTCGACCAGGCCACAGTCGGGCGGCGGGTCAACGCCCTGGAAAAGTCCCTGGGGGCCACGCTGTTCCTGCGCACCTCCGAAGGCTACGCCCTGACCGCCGTCGGCGAGGCCGCCCTGCACTCGGTGGAAAAAATGGAACGCTCGGCTCTGGAACTGGAGCGCCAGATCCAGGGCCTGGATGACCGCCTGACCGGCACCGTACGGGTCAGCACCACCGACTCCCTGGCCATCGACTTCCTGATCCCGGCGATTGCGCGCCTGCACATCCAGCACCCGGATGTGCGCGTGCAGCTCGACGCGTCTACCCAGTTCCTGAGCCTGGCCAAACGCGAGACCGACATCGCCGTGCGCAACACCCGCCCGGACAGCCCCGACCTGATCGCCCGGCGTCTCGCGCGCTGGCCGGTGGGGTTGTTTGCGTCCCAGGCCTATATCGATCGCCAGGGTACGCCGGAGCCGGGCAGCCTGTTTGAAGGGCATGATCTTGTGGTCTATCAACCGTACCTGCAAACCCAGAAGGACATGACCCTGGTCTCGGAACCCCTGGGCCGTGGGCGCATCGTCGCCGCCCTGAGTTCCAGCCTGTTGGTGCGCCGCTCCATCGCCGCCGGGATCGGCATCGGCGAAATCCCGATCCTCACCGGTGAGCGCGACGGGTTGGTGCGCCTGTGGCCGGAGCGCACGCGGCCGTTGCCTTACGACGTCTGGCTGGTGACCCACGCCGACCTGCGCCACACCGCACGGGTGCGAGCGGTGATCGATGAAATCGTCGCGGGGTTTGCCGGCACCGGGGAGTGAGGTCAGCACACGGTTGCAAGCGTGCGTACCGCTCTGTGGACACAATCGAGGTCGATAACCTGTCAACCCACCGGAGCGCATATGAACGAATCAAGACACCAGGACCTGGGGCTGTTGTTTCTGCGAGGCAGCGGGGCGCTGTTCCTGCTGTGGGTGCATGGCCTGCCCAAGTTGCTCAACTACAGCGAGCAGTTGAAGCAGATCGAAGACCCGTTTCACCTCGGCGCCCATGTCACCTTGCTGCTGGCGATTTTCGCCGAAGTGCTGTGCCCGCTGCTGATCATCGCCGGGGTGCTGGTGCGCCTGGCGTGCCTGCCGATTCTGGCGGTGCTGTTGATTGCGATGGTGGTGGTGCATCCGGAGTGGACGCTGCTGGAAGGGCAATTCGGCTGGCTGCTGTTGATCATGTTCACCACGCTGCTGATCAGCGGGCCAGGGCGCCTGGTGCTGAGCCAGCGTTTCTCCTGAGCAAAAAAAGGCCGGGCGAGCCCGGCCAAAATAAGGAGCGGGTGTTTTAGCGATTGAGGAACGCCAGCAGGTCTTCATTCAAGGCCTGAGCGTGGGTCACGGCAAAACCGTGGGGCGCATCCTTGTACACCTTCAGCTCGGCGCCCTTGATCATCTCGGCCGCCACCTTGCCGGTGGTCTCGAATGGCACGATCTGGTCACCGTCACCGTGGATCACCAGGGTCGGCACGTCGATCCTGGCCATGTCCGGGCGGAAGTCGGTCTCGGAGAAGGCGGTGACGCAATCCACGGTCGACTTGAGGGACGCCAGCATGGCGATTTGCAGGGTCTGGGTCAGCGTACCTTCGGAAACGACCTGGCCCTTGTTGATGCCGAAGAACGGCGTGTTGAAGTCAGCGATGAACTGCGCACGGTCTTTCAGCAACCCGGCCTTGATGCCGTCGAACACTTCGGTCGGCACGCCCTGGGGATAATCGGGCTTCTGGCCGAAGATCGGCGTCACTGCGCCCAGCAGCACCAGGCCGGCCACGCGTGCACTGCCGTGGCGTGCGATGTAGCGGGCGACGTCGCCGCCTCCCATGGAGAAGCCCACCAGGGTCACATCCTTGAGGTCCAGGTGTTCGATCAACTGCGCGATGTCGTCGGCGAAGGTGTCATAGTCGTTGCCGGTCCACGGCTGGTCCGAGCGGCCAAAGCCACGGCGGTCGAACGCGATGGTGCGAAAGCCACGGCTGCTGAGGTACTCCATCTGGTATTCCCACATGTCGGCATCCAGCGGCCAGCCGTGGCTGAACAGCACGGGCTTACCGCTGCCCCAATCCTTGAAGTAGATCTGGGTACCGTCTTTGGCAACGAATGTGCTCATGGAAAACTCCTTGATTGAGGGACTGAAAAACCAGCCTCACTATTGCCCGAAACCGGGCCGGGGGCTTGTACGGGTGTGCTTGCCTGGGGTCACCAACTGAACTTGAGCTCGACCCCCAGGTAATTGCTGTCATCGCCGCCGGCATCGCGCAAGGTGCGGCCGACCGCGTAGTGCACCGCTTCAACCGCGCCGGTGAGGTTTGGCGTAAACACATAGTCGGTACGCAGCTGACCATAGGCACCGGTCCAGCGTTCACCCTGGCCTGCGGTGCCGGCGACGGGCAGGTTCGGCTGGGTGTACACCGCGTCGCTGGTGGTCTGGCGCCACAGCAGTCCGACGGCGGTCTGCACGCTGAGCTTGTCGATGGGCTTGACGGTGATCGACGGTTTGACGTGAATCAGGTTGCTGTAGCCCGTATAGCCGGCCAGGGAAAAATAGTAGCCGTTGGGGAACAGCGGGTTGAACGTGCCGACGGTGCCGTCCCCGGTCTTGCGGTCGCCCGAGGCAATGTCCAGCTGCAGGCCGATGCGCGGCTTCCACGCCAGGCTCTCGAAGGTGTACCCCGTGCGGCTGCCACCGGCCCAGGCGCGAATATCCTTGCTGCCCACCGAGCCGCTTTGCAGCATGGCTTCGATGTCCCAGTCGAATCCCTGGGCCGCACCGCCCAGGCGTGCGTCGAACAGATGGCGGGTTTCATCGCCGTCCGCGTCGAGGTAATGCGCGGCACTGCGTTCGTACACGCCGTAGTAGGCCGACAGCTCATTCTTGCCGCCCACCAGCCGCTCGACCCGCAGCATGTGGAAGCGCGCGTCACGGTTGGATGTGTCGTCGAAGTGCCGATCGTCCTGATACTGCACCGGCTGGCTGGCGATCCCGATAAAGCGCCAGTTGGGCGTCTCCCAATCGGCCCACAGCGCATCGAAGGATTGCCGCACATTCGGGCCGTCCCGCGATGAGATGAAACGTTGCAAGTCGAAGGCGAAGTCCTGGCGCCCGACACGGGCCTTGAGGGTGCCGCTGCCGAAGGCATTGACGTATTCGGCGAAGGCCAGGCGCAGATCGACGCGGTTCTGATCGGCGCCGCCGACCGTGGTCTTGTCGTAGGCGCGTACGTCTTCGAGTTGGGTGAAGAGCCGCCAGTGTTCATTCAAGTGCAGGTCGGCGTGCACCTGGAAGCGCTGGATCAGGTAGCGATCTCGCTTCACGTCCTTCACCCCAAAACCACTGGCATCGTTCATCTCGAAGCGCTCACGCAGCGTCGCCCCCAATGACAAATAGGTGAACGGGTTGGCGCTGGACAGCGGGATGTACTTCACGCTGTCCAGCGGCTGCGTGCGCAACGCCGGGTCACGCAGCACCGACCAGTCCTCCTGCCAGCGGTTGGTCTTGATGGCCGGTCGTGCCGGTTGCTCGTCGGCGTGGGCGCTGCCGACCAGCAGCGGCCACAGCACGGCCAGGCCCCAGCCTGTGCGGCGAATCATTTTGTGGCGTGGAGCTGGTGAATTTCCGCGACGTAGCCGCCGGGGAACTCAACCACGGCGCTGCGACGGCCCTTGCTGTCAAAGGCCGGCACCAACACCTTGGCGCCGGAACCGGTGGCCTTGCCCAGGGTGGCCGTCAGGTCAGGCACTTGGTAACCGGTGGTCTCGTGGCCGAAGGGGTAGGGCAGGTGGCCGTTGGTGACCAGCACCGCCATGCGCCCGAATGGCGACTCGATATCGACGCGACGGTAAGTGCCAGTGGCCTGACCCACATCGACGCCAGGCGCGTGTTTGTCATCGGCCAGGACCTTGCCGTGGGAGAAGCCCAGGAACGCTTTGATAAAGGCGTCAGCGCGATCGGTGGACAGGTACACGCGGTTTTCCGGCACGGTCTGGAACGCCGCGTAGTCCGGGGTCTTGGTGTGCCAGTAGAGCTGCATGTTCACGCCGCCCGGCCATTGCACCACGGCGTCTCGGCCGATCGGGTCCGGGAAGTCGCTGACGATAACGGCGGCGCCGTTTTCCCGCGCGGCGTTGAGCGCCGCGTCCATGTCCTTGACCAGGTAGCCGTTGCGTTCCTGGCCGAAGGGGTGCGGGATGGGCGTGGTGAAACCGAACAGCGACACCGTGCCCGCCGGCGTCTGCAGCAGTTGCGAGGTGGTACTGCTCGGCACCGGCAGCACGTTCACCACCACCTGGGGCGTGCTCTTGCCGCCAAAGGTGGCGAGGAAACTCTGGGCGAAACGCTCCACATCCGCCGGGGCCACATACACGTGGCTGGTGTCGTATTGCGGCGCCACGGCCACGCTCGGGGTTGCCGCGAAGGCATTGCCCATCATTGCGCTCGCCAGCAGCGTCAATGCCACAGATACCTTGATTGCTTTGCTGCCCATGCCCACTCTCCAGCACTTCTACGGGATTGAAAGCCGTGAGGTTAGGGGCAGGGACGCGATGGAAATTGTACAAACGTGCTCGGTTGAACGGTTCAGCGTCTATGCTGGTCCACTGACCTCTACCGTCAGATCACACAGGTGAACGAAATGGCCAAGACCTACAGCTACGCCGCCCAGAACGCCACGGATGCCCTCAAGCCGTTTACCTTCGAGCGCCGCGCGCCGGGGGCGGACGATGTCCAGATCGACATTCTCTATTGCGGCGTGTGCCACTCCGACCTGCACACCGCGCGTAACGAGTGGAACAACACCCTTTACCCTTCGGTACCCGGCCACGAAATCGTTGGCCGCGTGACGGCGGTGGGTGGCAATGTGAAGAAATTCAAGGTCGGCGACCTCGCCGGTGTCGGCTGCATGGTCGACAGCTGCCAGCACTGCGCCTCTTGCGCCGAGGGCGAGGAGCAATACTGCGAGAGCGGTTTTACCGGCACCTACAACGGCCCGGTGTTCGGCGGTGAAAATACCTTTGGCGGCTATTCGGACAGCATCGTGGTCAAGGAGAAGTTCGTGCTGCGCATCTCCCACGACGATTCCAACCTGGCCGCCGTCGCGCCGCTGTTGTGTGCGGGCATCACCACCTACTCGCCGCTGCACCACTGGAAGGTCGGGCCCGGCAAGAAGGTCGGTGTGGTGGGCCTGGGCGGCCTGGGGCACATGGCGGTGAAGATCGCCCATGCCATGGGCGCCCATGTCACGCTGTTCACCACCTCGCCCAACAAGCGTGAAGACGGCCTGCGCCTGGGCGCCGACCAGGTGGTGGTGTCGAAGAACCCGGACGAAATGGCCAAGGTCGCCAACAGCCTGGACTTCATCCTCAACACTGTCGCCGCGCCGCATAACCTCGACGCGTTCCTCAACCTGCTCAAGCGCGACGGCACCATGACCCTGGTCGGCGCCCCCGACAGCCCGCACCCGTCGCCAACGGTGTTCAACCTGATCTTCAAGCGCCGCAGCCTGGCCGGTTCGCTGATCGGCGGGATCCAGGAGACCCAGGACATGCTCGACTTCTGCGCCAGGCACGGGATTGTCTCGGACGTGGAGATGATCGACATCCAGGGCATCAACGAGGCGTATGAGCGCATGCTCAAGGGCGATGTGAAGTACCGGTTCGTGATCGATATGGACAGCTTGAAAAAGGAAAGCCACGCGGCTTGAAAACTGCTCCGGCAAACACTGGGGGCAATGTGGGAGGGGGCTTGCCCTGATGCCCGTCAGTTAAGGAGGAACGCTGTAACTGTGGTGGTGGTGGTGGTGGTGGTGGTGGTGGTGGTGGTGGTGGTGAGCGGGCTTGCCCCGCGCTGGGCTGCCCCGCTCACCACAACAGCTCTATCTGCCGGGGGGACAGCGTTTAGACAAAGTTGTGTAGATACCTATGCCCCTCCCACATGGGTGCTGTGTTGCTCAAACGGTCATCGAACACCTCAAGGCCGCTGCGGCTTCACCGAGGTGCCGAAGGTGTTGCCCATGCGCACGCTGGTCGCCGCCGGGGTGGCCAGGCCGACCTTGTTCGGCTGGCGTTTTTCCACGGCAATGCCTTGCGCCTCGCGGTTTTTCTTCGCGGCTTTGGCCGCATTCGTATCGTTGCCCATCTGCTGGCTCAGGCAGCCATAGTCGGGCGCCTTGTAGCCATCCACCGAGACTTCGGCGCAGTTGCCGGCGTGGGCGTGCAAGGGCAGGGCCGTGCACAGCAACAGGCTGGCGAGGAGCGGTAAGCGTTTCATCAAGGCCTCCTGGCGGGCCCGAGGGGGTGGGCCGGTTGGTGTGCAAGTCTAGTGCAGCGGGCCTCTCGTCACCGTGATGTTTTTTTTGCTATCACCGTAACATCAGGTTCATAAATTGGCCTCAGGATGACGGTTTTCTAGGGCGCGTCGGCCGTGCAGCGATGCAGAGCAGGGGGTGAACAGGAGGGCTGGAGGCGCGCCGTATGCGCCCTGGTCTTGCTGTTGCTGCTGGCCGGTGGTCGCGTCGCGCAGGCGGAGTCACCGCTGCTGCTGTTGAACCTGCCGGCGCAGGACCTGGAACATGCACTGCAAGCGTACAGCCGCGCCACCGGAATGGCGGTGCTGGTCGACCGCGAACTGACGCGGGGCCGGCGTTCCATCAGTGTGCGCGGGCGTTTTACGGCGCAGGAGGCTCTGGCGATGTTGCTGACGGGGAGTGGCCTGATGGCGCGTTATGCACGCGATGATGCGTTCACCTTGCAGTTGCCCGCGGTCAGCCAGCCGCCTGCCACCCGTGGTGCGGCGGCACGCAACGCCGCACGGATCAACAACAGCTACGCCACGGCCTTGCAGCAGGCCATCGAGACCAGCCTGTGCCGCTCGCCGCTGACCCGGCCCGGCAGTTTCCGCGCGCTGGTGCAGGTGTGGGTCAACCCCCAAGGGCTGATCGAATACAGTCGGTTGGTCAGCTCCACCGGCGACGAACAACGCGATGAAGCACTGGTACGCAACCTGGGCGCCACGCGGGTCGAACGACCGGCACCGAGCTCGCTGCGCCAACCGGTGACTTTACTTTTGATGCCCGACACCACAGGAATGCGCATGGAATGCACAGCAGCAAACGGAGCCTGGGGCGGATGAAAAATACCGGGCACAGTACGATGGTCGGGTTGTTCCTGGCCTCCTACGACGACTTCAAGGTGCGTTTGCGCAAGCGCCTGGGCTCGGAGGACCTGGCCAACGATGTGCTGCACGAAACCTACCTGCGGGTCGACCGCATGGAAGTGCCGCCCAACCTGGCACAACCCAATGCCTACCTGTACCGCATGGCCTTGAACATCGCCGCCGACCGCCGCCAGGCCGACGCGCGCCTGCTCACCGGCAGCGAGGTGGAAGAACTGCTGCAAAGCGCCGACGAAGCCCAGGATCCGTCACGGGTGGTGGGCGGCCAGAAAGAAATCCAGTCCCTGGTCAAGGCGCTCTACGAACTGCCGGCCCGCCGCCGCAAGATCCTTATCGCCGCCCGCCTGGAAGAAGCCCCGCACCTGGAAATCTCCCAGCGTTTCGGCATTTCCACACGCATGGTCGAGAAGGAAATCAAGGCCGCCCTGGGCCACTGCGCCAAGCGCCTGGAAAGAAAAGTGATCCAGCGGTTCGGTCCCGGGGCCGGAAAACCGTCTTAGAGTCGAGTCCCTGATAAAACCGTGAGTATTTGCGCGCTTGAACATTTTTAGCCTCAGTGCCACTCGGCAATCCGCCGCCAGCCCCCTGCACGATGAAGCCCGCGACTGGCTGGTCCTGCTGACCTCGGGCCGCGCCACCGTGGCCGATGCCAAGGCGCTCAAGGCCTGGTGTGCGCAAAGCCCCGAGCATGCCCAGGCGTTCGAGCAGGCCAAGGCGATGTGGCAGCAACTGGCCCCGGCGCTTGAGCAAGTCTCGCAGCCGCGCAGCTTTGGGCGCCGGGCGTTCCTGGGCGGCGCGATTGCCGCATCGGCCGCCATGCTCATGGTGCAGGTCGGCTCCCCCGGTGGTTTTGCCGGCCTCACGGCGGACTATCGCACCGAAGTCGGCGAACAGCGCCAAGTGCTGTTAAGCGACGGCGTCAGCCTGGAACTCAACACCCAGACGCGCGTCAGCCGCGTGGGCCAGGGGCTTGAATTGCTCGAAGGCGAAGTCGAGGTGATCGCCCATTCCGCACAACCGCTCAAGGTGCTGGCGGGCGAAGGCTGGGTGAGCGCGGCGCAGGCACGTTTCAATCTGCGCAACACCGACCGCACGGTGTGCGTGACCTGTATCGAGGGCTGGCTGTCGGTGGCCGTGGCTGGGCGCAGCGTGCGCCTGGAAAGCGGCCGGCAACTGAGCTACGACGCGGCCGGCCTGGGCGAACCGGTGGTGGTGGACACCCAGGCGGTCGTGGCCTGGCGCGAACAGGTGCTGGTCTTCAACAACGCCACCCTGGCCACGGTGGTGGATGAGATCAACCGCTACCGCCCGGGGATGCTGGTGCTGCTCAACAAGCAACTCGGCCAACGGCGCGTCCAGGCGCGGTTCAGCCTGCAGCAGTTGGCAGGGGTGGCGCTGTTGATTCGGGACGCGTATGGGGCCAAGTGTACGGAGTTGCCGGGTGGGGTGGTGTTGTTGAGTTGAGGCCTGCCGCTCGTCGGGTAACTCCGATTTTTACGCTGTAAAAGAGCCGCGATCACCCGTTGTTCTACGCCTGTCGCTTTCAGGTATGCCTGTGTGCTCATGGGCTGAGCGACCGGTCTTCCCCCTCTGACAGACCTCCTTTCTTATCTTCTCTGAATTTTCTCTTTTGTTTGTAGGGGAAGAGATTTTTAACGTATGAAAAAACCAGGAAACACGCTCTTCAAGTCTCACTGCCTATCCGATTTCTTCCTTCGACTTACATTGTTCGGAAGCCTCTGACAGTCCTCGAACGGCTGTGTGACAGGCAGGGCGACGACGTCAAAAACGCCGAACTTTTTGTAACTTTTCCTCTTTTCCTTAAGCGTTTCAGCCTCGGCAGCATGGGTGCTCTTTCCATTTGAGTACCTGTGTGAGGGTGAAGGGATGCCAGCTGTTTTCCGACCTGCGCTGCTGGGGATGGCGCTGCTTTCAGGTCCGCTTTATGCCGCGTCCACCGTGTCGCCCGGCGACCGTGAACTGGCCCGTGAGCGTCAGCAGAAAGTGTTGGAAGAACAGCGTCGCCGCCTTGAAGACCTGCAACACCTGCCGGGCCAGATCGCTGCACCAACCGCCCCCGCGCCGCTGGACGACGGCCAGTGCATCACCCTCACGCGCATCAATGTCGAAGGCGCTGCGTTGCTGTCGGCGGCCCAGCGGCAGGCGCTGCTGGAACCCTGGCAGGGGCGGTGCCTGGGGGGGCCTCAACTCAACGCAGTGCTCAAAAGCCTCACTGATCATTACCTGCATCGCGGCTATGTCACCACCCGCGCCTACCTGCCGCAGCAGGACCTGAAAAATGGCGAGCTGACCATCATTGTGGTGGAAGGACGCCTTGAAGGACTCGACAGCTCATCGCTGGCCAGCCCGCTGGAGTCCGCCATGACCTTCCCCGGCACCGTGGGTGAGGTGCTCGACCTGCGTGAGCTGGAGCAATGGGTGGATCAGCTGTCGCGCTTGCCCTCGCGCCAGCCGCAGCTTGAGGTCCTGCCGGGGCAGGCGGTGGGCGGCAGTCGCGTGACGCTTAAAGGCGAGCGCTTCAAACCCTGGCGCGTCTCGGCCAACCGTAACAACCATGGCGATACCAGCACCGGTCGCCAGCAGGCCGGTATCGGCCTGGACTGGGACAGCCCCCTGGGCCTGGCGGATCAGTTGAACCTGCGGGCCAACCGCGACACCGTCAGCGACCGCTGGCGCCATTCCCACAGCCAGAACCTGTTCTACAGCCTGCCGTATGGTTGGTGGACCTTCAATTTCAGCCACGGCCAAAGCTACTACCGCACGCGTAACGACCTCTCCGGGTTTGCCTTTGCGCTGTCAGGTGAAACCTCCAGCCAGCAGTTGCGCGCCGAACGCGTGCTGCACCGCGATAACCTGGGCAAGACGGCATTTAACCTGGGCCTGAGCCACCTGCGCACCCGCAACTACCTGGAAGACGCGTTGCTGCGCACCTCCAGCCATCGCATCACTGAGCGTCAACTGGGCTTCAACCATGGCCGCCGAATCGGCAATGCCTTTCTCAATCTCGATGCCGGTTGGCAACAGGGCATCGGTGCCCTGGACGCCCAGCGCGATCTCTCCAGGCAGCGCGGCGCGCCTACCTCGCGCTATCAGAAATACACCCTGACCCTCAGCTATTTGCAGTCCTTTCGCTGGCTGGGCCAGTACTGGAGTGTCGACAGCCTTGCTACCGGCCAACACGCCGAAGACGAACTCTATGGACCACAACGCCTGAGCGTCGGCGGCCTTGGTGCCGTGCGCGGGTTTCAGCAACAGAACCTGTCGGGCAACAGCGGCGGCTACTGGCGCAGCCAGGTGCGCTGGCGCCAACCGGTTGCCTGGGATGCGCTGCGCCCCTGGGTGCACGAAGTGGGCGTGGGCTTTGGCTACGACGTCGGTGTGATCAGCCGCGGCCCGCATAACCCCGGGGTCGCCGGGCGCCTTACCGGCCATGCCTGGGAGTTCAGCGCACGCGGCACTCACCTTGCGGCGTCGCTGGTGCTCGCCCGTTCCCTGGAGCGCCCGGCCGTCGTTGAGCGCCGCGAACACCCGATCTACGCCCGAATCGAGCTGTTTTTCTAATAACAACAAGGAACCTTGCCTATGGACGTGCGCAGCCCGTTTAACCAGTGCCTGGCCCTGAGCCTGGCGGGAATCATCTTCCTCAACCCCATTGTTGCCGCCGCCGCAGAGCTGAGCGTGGACCCGGCCAGCCCTGGCACCAGCGTCGGTCATGCACCCAATGGCGTGCCGGTGGTGAATATCGCCGGGCCCAATGGCAGCGGGCTGTCCCATAACCTGTTCACCGACTACAACGTCGGCAGCCAGGGGCTGATCCTCAATAACGCCACCCAGGCCACGCAACACACCCAACTGGGGGGTGTGATCCTCGGCAACCCAGGCCTGCAAGGGCGAGCCGCCAGCGTGATCCTCAACGAAGTCACCGGTGGCAACCGCAGCCACTTGGGTGGCTACACCGAGGTGGCCGGGCAGGCCGCGCGGGTGATCGTCGCCAATCCCCATGGCATCACCTGCAATGGCTGCGGATTTATCAATACGCCTCGCGCGACATTGACCACCGGCAAGCCAGTGATCGAGGGTGGGCGGCTGGATCACTTTCGCGTAGAGGGCGGCGATATTGCAGTGGAGGGCGCCGGGCTCAATGCACGCAATGTCAGCCAGTTCGACCTGATTACCCGTACCGCCAAGCTGAATGCGCAGTTGCATGCCGACCACCTCACCGTCATCACCGGCCGTAACGATGTCAGCGCCGACAGTTTGCAGGCCCACGCCCATGCCGAGGATGGCCGGGACAAACCGCAACTGGCCATCGACGCCAGCGCACTCGGCGGGATGTACGCCGGGACGATTCGCCTGGTGGGCACTGAACAGGGCGTAGGCGTAAGGCTGGCGGGCGATATGGCCAGCACCGCCGGCGACATTGTGATCAACGCCAATGGCGGCCTGAGCCTGTCCCACACCACCAGCGTCGGCGCACTCACTGCCAGGGCCGAGTCGATTGACTTGCAGGGCCCGACCTTTGCGATGGGGGATGTCGACCTGCAGGCCCAGGGTGACCTGGTGGTGCGGCAAACCCTGGCCAGTGCCGGGAATGTGAGCGTGGAAGGCACCTCGGTCAGCAACCAGGGCAAGGTTGTCAGCGGCATCCTGGAAGATCGGCGTATCGCGGGCAAACAGCTGACCATCCAGGCCCAGCGCCTGGATAACCAGGGTGAACTCAACGCCAGTGGCCATCTGGAAATCACCAGCGGCAGTGTCGATAACAACGGCCGGATCGCCGCCGACAGCGCCAGGGTCGACGCACGCCAGACCCTGAGAAACCGTGGCCAGGTCGTCACCGCCCGCGAACTGGACATTGTCGCCCATCATGCCGTCAACCACGCCGGGACGATTCATGCCGAAGGCGATCTGAGCCTGGTCGCCGACACTGTCGACAACAGCGGCAAAATCGTGGGGGCGGGCAGTGAGCTGAGTATTGCGGCCGGCACGTTCACCAACGCTGGCGAACTGCTCGGCGACCACCATCTGCAACTGCAGATCGATGGCGATCTGAAGAACACCGGCCTCATCGCCGCCAAAGGCGATGCCGTCATCAGCGCATCAAACCTCACCCAAGACCACGGCCAGATCCTCAGCGGTCAAGACATCCAACTGCGCGTGCGCGATGTACTGCACAACCTCGGCGTGCTCAGTGCAGCGTGGCATATGCAGATCAATGCCGCTCAGTTGAATAACCATGGGAGCGTCGGCAGCCAGGGCCATTTCCTGCTCACTGCCAACGTCACCAACACCGGCCTGCTGTTCAGCGGCGGCGACCTGCACGTGCGCGGCGAGCATTTCAGCAACCTCGAAGGTGATCTCTACAGCGTCGGTGATTTCAGTTTCAGCGGCACGCGCTTCAGTAACCTCTCCGGCAGCGTGGAAACCGAAGGCAACCTGCACATCAACGCCCGCGAGTTCGAAAACGCCCGCACCCACCTTGCCCTCGAACGCGAACTGGTCGGCGGCAGCATCCAGTGGGTCTGCGGCCAGCACTGCGACGGCGACGACAGCTTCAAGCGCGGCACCATCTATATCAGCGAAACCTGGCGCGAAACCGCCGCGCCCAACTCCACCCAGGCCGCGCGACTGGTGGCCGGCAAACACCTGAGTATCGACGCGCATACCCTGGAAAACCGCTACAGCCTGCTCGCCGCCAATGGCGACATGCACCTCGCCGCCCACCGCCTTATCAACCAGGGCGCGGCCTCCCAGACCGGTACTTCCAGCACCATCATCGGCACCCCCGGGCGCATCGACAAAGCCCTGTGGGACCAGATGGAGTTCCACGACCTGCCGGCCTTCAACAATGCGCCGTTCGACCCGGTGCGCTTTGCCGAACTCAAGGCGCGCTCGACAGGGGAGGGCTTCAGCAACCCCGGCACACTCACGACCTGGCGCGAGGATGGCCGCGCAGTCTATGCCGCCACCCTGCAAGCCGGCGGCAGCCTCAACCTGCAGGCCAGCGAGTACCTGCAAAACGGCACCCTGCGTGAAAACACCCTGGCGCAACTGACGGGCGAAACAGGCCACAACCCCAACGACCTCGAACTGAGCCCTGATCGCCTCAGCGAAGACCTGACCCAACCGCCGGAATTCCAACTGCCCAGCGGTGAATACGGGCTGTTTATCCCCAGCAGGAATCCGGGCAGCCCCTACCTGATTGAAACCAATCCACTCTTCACCCACCTTGCCAACTTTCTCAGTTCCCAGTATCTGCTCGACAAGATCGGCTACAACAACGACGAAGCCTGGCGGCGCCTGGGCGACGGCTACTACGAAAGCCGCCTGATCCGTGACGCCGTGCTGGCGAAGACCGGGCAACGCTTTCTCGCCGGGCTGGAGAGCGACGAGGAACAGTTCCGCTACCTGATGGACAACGGCCTCAGCGCCCGCGACAGCCTGCAACTGAGTGTCGGCGTCGGCCTCACCGCGCAGCAGGTGACGGCCCTGACCCACGACATCGTGTGGATGGAAAAACGCCAGGTGCAGGGCGAAGACGTGCTGGTGCCGGTGCTGTACCTGGCAACGGTCGATGCCCATAACCTGCGGGGCGGCAGCCTGGTGCAAGGCCGGGATGTCAACCTGGTCAGCGGTGGCGATATCGTCAGCGTGGGCACCTTGAAAGCCTCGCAGGATGTGACCGCCATCAGCGATGGCAGCCTGCTCAATGGCGGCACGATCAGCGCCGGTGACCGCATCAGCCTGCTGGCCAGCGACAGTATCCGCAATGCGATGGCCGGTGAGATCCGTGGCAGTCACATCGATCTCACCAGCGTGAGCGGCGACATCCTCAACGAACGCATCGCCCACGCCAGGCATCAGGGCGACGGCACCCTCGTCACCCATCTCGACACCGCCAGCCGGATCAGTGCCGGACAGCAACTCACGCTCAATGCCGGTCGCGACATCACCAACCGTGGTGATATCAACAGCGCTGGCGATGCCAGCCTGAGTGCGGGGCGCGACATCAACCTCATCGCCGTCACCGACACCCAGCAGGTCCGCACCACGGAAAACGGCGGCCACCGCGTCACCCAACACAGCCGCACTGAACAGCTCGGCGCCAACCTCAACGCCGCCGGTAACCTGAGCCTGCACGCCGGGCGCGACATCACGCTATTGGCCAGCCAGGCCAACGCCGGCAAAGACCTGACCGTCTCCGCCGGTGGCAACCTCCACCTATTGGCCGCCGCCAACGAAACCGATCATGAGGTCAACAGCAAACGCGGCGGCGCCAGGGTCCATGAGCAAACCACCCAGGTCCGCCACGTGGGCAGCCAGCTCACCGCCGGCGGCACCCTTACCGCCAGCGCGGGGCAAGACATCGTGCTGCACGCCAGCCAGGTTCGCAGCGGCAAGGATGCGTATCTGGTGGCCGGTGGGCAGTTGCAGCTGCTGAGTGCCAATGACAGCGACTACAGCCTGTATGACTACAAGAAAAAAGGCAGCTTCGGCGCACTCAAGACCCAACGCGACGAAGTCACCGACCTGCGCGCGGTGGGCAGCCAGGTCACCACTGGCGGCAACCTCAACCTGATCAGCGGCGGTGACCAGCTTTATCAAGGGGCCAGGCTGGAAAGCGCTGCGGACATCGCCATCACCAGTGGTGGAGCGGTGACCTTCGAAGCGGTGAAGGACCTGCATCAGGAGAGCCACGAGAAGACCAACAACAACGCATTCTGGGTGTCATCCAAGGGCAAGGGCAGCACTGACGAAACGCTGCGCCAGAGTCAGCTGGTTGCCGGGGGCGCCATTGCGATCAAAGCCGTCGACGGTTTGAAGATCGACATCAAGCAGGTCAACCAGCAGAGCGTCACCCAGTCCATCGATGCGATGGTCAAGGCCGACCCGCAATTGGCTTGGCTCAAGGACGCAGAGCAACGCGGGGACGTAAACTGGCGTCAGGTCAGGGAAGTCCACGACAGCTTCAAGTACAGCCACTCCGGGCTGGGCCCCGCCTCGCAAATGATCATTGCCATCGTGATGTCGGCAGTCATCGGGCCCATGGCAGCGGCAGCCGCGGGGGGCGGCGTCGGCGGCGCCATGGTCGGTGCAGTAGCCACCGGCGCGTCGACCAATGCCGGCGTCAGCGTGGTCAATAACCGGGGCAATCTCGGTGCGGTTCTCAAGGATGTGACGGCGTCCGATGCCATCAAGGGCTATGGGATTTCGGCGATCACTGCCGGGCTGACGGTGGGTCATTTCGATCGGTGGACCGGCACCCACACCCAGACCGACATAGGCAAAATTGTTACATCCGGCTCGCTGGGCACCTGGAGCGGTGTCGGCCAGTTCGCAGCCAACCAGGCGCTGCAGAACGGCACCTCTGTGTTGCTGAACAAAGCCCTGGGGCAGGGCGGCAGTGTCAGTGACGCGCTGAAAAATGCCTTGTTCAACACCTTGGCGGCCGCCAGCTTCAACCTGGTCGGGGATTACACGAAAAACCTCCTGGCGGACGGCTCGGCCCCGAAGGTGGTGATTCACGCCATGGTCGGTGGGTTGCTGGCAGAAGCCACCGGCGGCGACTTCAAAACCGGCGCATTGGCTGCGGCGGCGAGCGAAGCGTTGGTTGGCCACCTGGATGACTTGGTCAAGGGCAACGACAACCTGCTCACCATGAGCTCGCAGATCGTCGGCGTGCTCGCGGCTGCGGCGCAGAGCGATACGGACGCAGCCAAGCTGGAGACCGGCAGTTGGGTGGCGAAGAACGCCACGCAATACAACTACCTGTCACACAACCAACTGGAGCGAGCCGCCAAGCAGATAACGCGATGCACCGACGCCTCCTGCATCGAAGACGCGACGCGCAAATTCATAGAACTGAGCCTGCAGCAGGACATTGACGCGATAGTCAGCTGCCAGGCCGACCCCGACTCTTGCGCCGCACGCTCCATGGAAGTCGCCAACACCCAGGCGAACCTCAACGCCATCCGCGATATCGCTGACGACGCCTCGCCTGAGGCCCGGGCAGCAGTACAGAACCTCATCAACGGCAACTACGAATTCCAGGAAATGTTAGCGACCGCCACGACCGAGCACTCGGTGGGTGCGATGGTCGATTCGCTCAAGGCGAAATGGGAACTGAGCGACGCTCAGGCGCAGGACATTGCGGACAATTTGAAGATCGCGCTGGCGGTTGGGGTGGGAACTGCGGCGGGGGTGGTGGCTTATAGGCGGGCTGTGGCGGCGGGGGCAAAAGGAACTGCGAGCGGCTTGTCGTCTGGTGAAACGAAATTAGTCGATAACGGTACACCAGCGGCTGATGATGCGAGTTTTACAGCAACATCCACATCAGGATGGACGAGCATCTCGAGTGACGCTCGCGCGGTGGTCCGGGACGTCGAGTACTATTCAGGTGTGCCGATGCCCTCTAATCAGCGCACGCAACTTGCAGATGAGTTGCGTCAGGTGGATCACACTTATGTCGCGCCCAGAAGCGACTATCAAGCCTTACAGCGTGAATACAATAGCCAGCGAAATAATCTCAAGCGTGAGTGGGAGTTGAATACTGGCTTGATATGGCCGAAGACGGAGAGTGGTGTGGATTTCCAAGCGCACCATGTGATACCACAGCAGTATGGTGGACCTAACCAATGGTGGAATTTGCATCCGGTGCCGGGTGGAAGTGCTCACCAAGGTGGCGTTCATGCCCCAGCAAGTCCAACAACTACAGCATTTCCGCAGAACCCTCCGAGGCGACCATGACCATGTACGAAAAATTAGAAGCCTTCAATGCACTCGCATGCGTGCTATTAGAGCGTCTGACCCCTGTTTCTTCTGATGACGTGAGTGGGATGCGACAGCAGTGGCCAGCAGCTCCCGATGATTACTTTACTTTTATGCAGGAGCGGGGGCATGGTGAGATAAAGGAGGACGACTGCGCGCTGTCGCTTTTGACTATTCAACCCATATTGTGTCCTGCGGCAGACTACTTTGGTGATGATGGGTTTTATAAAGACGGACCCTATGAATCGGGTGCTAAGGGCGAGGTGTGGCTGTTCGGCTGGGATAGCACCGGGACTGCTTTCGGTTTCGACAGTGGAGACAGCTGGCGATTGTTGGAAATCGACAATATGCGTTGGATAACGCGACTTGACTTGTCGTTTCGTCAGTTCGTCGAAGGGTTGTTGGTTTGTTATCCGCAGCGGCCGATAAGCTTTGCGAATGGAGTTTGGCGCGACTCGGGAGATGTTTCTTACACCCTGTCGGAGCTTCGTTGGTTGTAATGGTGGCTATGAGCTAACCGGTGACTGGGGGCGAGTAGCTATTAAGGGAGAAGCTGTAGATGTAATTGTGGAATATTAGTTGGTCAAAAAGCCATGGATGGAACAGTTCTTCTAAAGTTTGCATGGAGTCGACTTCTAGGAGGTGGCGAAAAATTAATATACTCCTCGAAAAAGATTGCGTTCATTAGTGCTCATTATTTGCTGATGGGGATTTTGGTGACCTTGAAAGGATAGAGCTGGAAGGTTTTAACAAGCTAGGAACTGTCGAATTTTGGTCTAAAGGTTGGGTGGGTATTGATATATATGACTGTGCTCTTGATGAGCAGGTTATGAATGTGTTGCTTTCTCCAGAAGAGGAAGAATCTGTTTCTCAGGCATTTGAGAGTTTTGTAAGGATATTGACGCAAGATAGTTGATGGTGCAAAAGGCGCAGTAACGGCTCTAGAGACAACCAGTCCTGTTGTCGTGACTGGGAAGTGCGCAATTGATAAGGTACAAAGTTACGAGGGGGCTCTTCGAGACGTATAGATGGCCCGTCTGTTTCACGCTGTCATATATCACGGTGATATTGACGGCTGGAGAAAGGATATTAAAGCCGGTGCCGAAGGCCTCGGGTTGCTGCTGGCTCGAATCGAAGGTAATCAATTTGTTATTACCGATGGCCGCTCCATTCCTCTTTCAGAGTGCAAAATAGAGTTCTCTTAAACTTGCTCCACTGACACCGGCCTTGCGCCGGTGTTTTTGCACCCTACCTGCACACTTTCTGCAGTTAAGTGGGGGGTAAACGGGGTCTGACCGAGTGATCTCCAGATCACCCAACAGGTGTTCCAACGCTAATCTCAGAGACAAAGTTGACTCAAGGCGCAGGAAGATATAACTATGTCGTTCTTCAGGATGGTCAGTTAGTGAACCGACTGCTCTGCAATGGCTTGCGCTCGACAACTACATGAGAAGCGCGAGTGGGGGACGGCTATCTCAGTGGCCCCACCACCTGCCGATACTTCTCCACCCCCTGCGGCGTCTCCCGCACCAAACTGATCTCCAGTCCCAACGGATCCTCACGCCGATTCCCGCTCAACTGCCGCCAGCCCTTATCCGCCTCCCACACCCGCACCTGCAAATCACGGACCCCGCTCAACACCACCACGCCATCTTTCGCCGCCGGCAGCGGATAGCGATCCCGCGCGGGTGCGGCAGCGCGATACAAACTGTCGCCCTTTAGCCACCAGCGCACCCGTTGCAGGCCATCGCCGGCGATGGGTGCGCTGCGAATGATGTCCAGGCGAAAGCCTTTGCTGTCGGAACTGCGCACGGTGACCGCCGCCAGTCCATCGAGCTTTTCTGCACTGTTCTTTGAGGGCTCCGGGGTGTTCAGTTCGACGCCGGCGCGCAGGCTGATGTCGCGCTGCAGTTGGTTGAGGGCGCGCAGCAGCACTTCGGTCTGTTCGCTGCTCGCCTGCAGGTGCTGGTCGGCGCGGGTGACGCTGTCCAGGCCGCGCCAGGCGATTACGCTGACCACGGCCATAAGCATGATCGCGACCATCACTTCGATCAGGGTAAAGCCTTGCTCGGAGCGCTTCATGGCTGGCTCACTACGCGCATCAAGCCGGCGGTGTCGCGTTGCAGGCTGAGGCTGTGTTGGCCGTCGGACAGCACGATGCGCACGGGTGGGTTGATCCATTCGGCGTCGAGCACCAGGGTTTGCCGGGGTTCGATATTGATGTGCATCGGCGTGCTTTCCCACAGGCGCGGGCGCAGTTGGGTGTCGCCCTGGAACGCTTCGACGCCACTGCCATCGTCGGTTCGACGGTTGAAGCGAAAGCCCTTGGCGTCGGCGCGCCAGGTGATCGGGCGGCCGTCCGCGCGGGCTTCGGCCTGGGCCACTTGCAGCAGTTGGCTCAGGCGCTCGGCGTCCTTGCGCAGCAGGTGCAGCGGGTCGGGCTTGATGGTCAGGCTGATGGCGGCGCTGGCAATGCCGATGATCACCAGCACCACCATCAACTCGATCAGGGTGAAGCCTTGCTGTTTCATCGGTAGGCCCCTCGAAAGCTGGTGAGCTTGTGAAATAAAAACGTGCGAATTGGCCTGTAGGCTGGTGCCATGGACAAACAGGAGGTCCTTCCCATGGCATTCACCCTGCGTTTCTCACCGGCCCACGGTGTGCAGATCGTGGCGTTGCTGGCGGCATTGGCCGGTGTGGCGGTCTGGACGCCGCTGCTGCTGACGTCCGCCGAGTCCCATACGCCCCAGGCCGCGCCCCAGGTGCTGGCGGCGCGCAGCGATAACCCGGCGCTGCAATGGTTTTCCAATGCGCCGGCGGCGTTGCAGGTCAAGGTCTCTGGGGTGCTGGCCGGGGCGCGCGGTGCGGTGGCGATCCTCAGTCTCAACGACGGCCCGCCGCGCAGTTTCCTGCTGGGCGAGCGCCTCAGTCCCGGCGTGCGGCTCACGGCCATCGAAGGCGACGGGGTCGAGATCGAGAGCGGCGGCGAGAAGCTGCGCGTCAACCTCGACAAGTTGCCCGATGGGCCGGCCTTGCCGCGGCTCACTCGGCCCTGACCTGTGTCTCCACGCGGGCCAGCGGCGGCGCCTCGCGGCTGGCGTCCAGCACCTGCACGTTGACTTGAAACAGGCGGCCATCGCGATTGATGGTCTGCTCGCACCGCAGTTTCAAGCGCCCCTGGTCACAGCTGAAGGTCTTTGTGCCGTCGCGCAAATGCCCCTCCAGGCGCAACTCCGCCAGGCGACTCTGCGCCGCCAGCAACCCCATGGATTTGTCCCGCAGCAGGCCGTTGCCCTGGGTCATCAACCCGGCCACGCGGATGGCAGCGGCCATCGCCACAGCGATAATCGCCAGCGCCACCAGCACCTCGATCAGGGTAAAACCTTGCTCCTTGCGACGGCCGTACATGGCGTTCTCAAAGCCGGGAAACAGGCCCGCAGACTAGCGCCGGCAGTTGACCGATTGGCGACCGAAACTCCCGAGGATTTTCAATACGACTGACATGTGTTCTTGCAACACTGCGCCACGAAATGTACCCAAGCCAAGGAATGTCGAGATGGATATCGCGCGCCTAACATCCCCATTGCCAGGCCCTCGCGGCCAGCGTGGCTTCACCTTGATCGAGATCATGGTGGTGGTGGTCATCCTCGGGATCCTCGCGGCGATGGTGGTGCCCAAGGTCCTCGATCGCCCGGACCAGGCGCGGGCCACCGCCGCGAAACAGGACATCGGCGGGTTGATGCAGGCGTTGAAGCTGTATCGCCTCGATCACGGCACCTACCCGAGCATGAACCAGGGCCTGAAAGTGCTGGTGGAGCGCCCGGCGGATGCCAAGAACAGCAACTGGCGCGCCTACCTCGAGCGTTTGCCCAACGATCCCTGGGGCCATCCGTATCACTACCTCAACCCGGGCGCCAACGGTGAGGTCGATGTGTTCTCCCTGGGCGCCGACGGCCAACCGGATGGCGATGGCGTGAATGCCGATATCGGCTCCTGGCAGTTGTAAGGCGTGCCATGAAAGGGTATTCGCCCCCAGCGGCGAAGCAGCGCGGCATGGCGATTATCAGTGCCTTGCTGATCGCGGCGGTGGTGGCGGTGATCGCCGGCGGCATGCTCACGCGCCAGACCGTATTCACCCGCAGCCTGGAAGCCGAACAGTCGCGCGTGCAGGGCCAATGGCTGTTGCTCGGTGGCCTTGAACGCAGCCGGCAGATGCTCTGGGAGGCGCGCCAGAAGGACGTGCTGACCCGCCTTGACCAGCCCTGGGCGCGGGCCCAGACCGGCGTGTTCGAGGGGCGGATCGACGATGAACAGGGCAAGTTCAACCTGCGCAACCTGGTTAACCGCCAACAGCCCGACGCCGAGCAATTGCAGAGCTTCGAGCGCCTGTGCCGCACCCTGGGCGTGGCCCCGGCCGTGAGCCGGCGCATCAGCCAGCGGGTGATTGCCTCCTACGAACAGAACGGGCAGCCCGCCAAATACCCGATGCTGCGCAGCCTCGACGACCTCAGTGGCCTCGAAGGCCTGACCCCGGAGGTGTTGCAGCGCCTGCAGGCGTACGTCAGCGTGCTGCCCGGCAATACCTGGGTCAACGGCAACACCGCCAGCGCCGAAGTGCTCAGCGCGGTGGTGCCGCAGCTCAGCCTGTCCCAGGCCCACGGGCTGGTGGCCGAGCGCGACAACGGGCATTGGTTTATCAACCGTGGGGATTTCGTCAACCGTCTGCACTTGCCCCAGGTGGAGTTGGAAGCGGTGCAAGTGGGCATTACCAGCGAGTGGTTTCGCCTCCAGGGCCAGGCGCGACGCGAGCGCCGGCGGGTGACGATCGACGCGTTGCTGCACCGCCCCGAAGACCGTGAGCCCAGGGTGATCTGGTCGCGGGTGGGCGTATGAAACGCTTGCGCATTGCCTTGCCGCCGCTGGATCAGGTCTGTGCTGAAAGCCAGGTGAAATTTGCCTGGCTCGACCGTGGCGTGGTGGTGTCCGAAGGGCAGGAAAGCCTGGCGCAATTGGGCAAGAGCCGGCAGGCGGTGGACTGCTTTCTGCACCCGCGCGACAGCCTGCTCACCAGCCTTGAACTGCCGCCATTGGCCGCAGCAAAAACCCAGGCGGCGGTGGCCTGTGCGGCCCAGGCACTGATCCTCGGTCCAGTGGAACAGATGCAGGTGGCCCACGGCCCGCGCGAAAGCGATGGGCGTGTGCAGGTGGGATGGGTGCCCAAGACTGGGTTGGAGCGGTTGGGCCAGGTATTGGCGCAAGTGCAGCTCAAACTGCGCGGCCTGTACCCGGCGCCCTATGCGTTGCCGGTGGGGGCGGCGGCGTTGGACGACGGCTATCTGTTGACCCGCGACAGCCTGCAGCAGGGCGCTGTGCACCCGCTGGGGTTGCAGGCGCTCGACGTGCCGCTGGTGGCGGAGGCGCAGCGTTGGAGCGGCGCGGTGCCTGGCTGGGGCTTGCACGCTCGCCTTGGTCAAGCCTCCGGCGCCGGATGGGGCAGGGCGCTGGCTTGTGTGGCGCTGGCCGCTGCCATCTGGACCGTCGGCCTCAACCTGTATGCCGCGCGCCAGGTCGACGAAGGCCAACGGCTCAAGGCGTTGATGAACCAACAGGTGCGCCAGGCGTTTCCTGAATTACCCGTGGTGCTCAACCCCTTGCAGCAGGCCCGTCAACAGTTGGCCGCACGTCAGAGCGGCGCGGCCGCCGATTCGGGCCAACGCTTCAGCAGCCTGCTGCAACTGGCAGGCAGCAACCTGCCCTTTATGGTGGGCAGCGTCGATAACCTGAACTTTGAGCAGGGCACCTTGCACCTGGCGCTACTCGCCGACAGCCGCAACCCGGCGGCCGAGGGCGAGTGGCAGGCCGCGTTGGCCCAGGCCGGTTTTGCCGCCACGCGCGATGAGCAGGGCTGGAGCATCGGCCCGGCGCCGGCCACGGAAAAACCGGAGGCCGGCGATGAATAGGTGGCTGCGCCTGCGCACCCAGGCCCAGGTGTTCTGGAGCGGCCTGGCCCTGCGCGAGAAACGCCTGCTGATCGGCGCCGGGCTGGTGCTGGCGAGCCTGCTGACCTGGCTGGTGCTGGTGCAGCCGGCGTTGAAAAAGATCGACTACTGGCAGGCCGAAACCCCCAGGCTGCGCGCCCAGGCCGAAGCCTTGCAGGTGTTGTTGCAGGATGTCGCCGCGCCGCGCCAGGCCGACGAAGCGGCGTTGCGCCAGGCCCTGGACAGTGCCGGCCTGCAAGGGCATTACCAGGTGCAGGCGCTGGAGGCCGGCGGTTGGCGCCTGACCTTCGACAACGCCCCGGCCGACGCCGTGGTGGGCTGGCTGCTGGGCAATCCCCGTTCATTTTCCCTGGAGGTGTCCGAGGCGCGTTTGCAACGTGCTGCGGATGCCGTCGATAACTCGGCCGGCACTGTGTCCGGGACCGTTCGCATGGATCAGGCGCCTGGCGCTAAGGAAGCTTCATGAAGTGGTCAGTCCTCCCTTTTCGCAAGGCCGCGCCGTTGCTGTTGCTGGCCTTGAGTGCGTGCAGCAGCCCGTCAACCACGCCGTTACTGGTGGACAGTGAGCTTGGCCAACCCCTGGCTGATACCCGGCGCAGCGGCGATACCCTGCTGGATCGCCAGCGCGACGAAGCGCCGAAACCGCGGGTCCAGCACCCGGTGACCAACAGCGTCCGTGGCCAGGCCCCGGCGCCGGTCAAGGCGCGTAACCCGCTGGGTGACCAGCCGGTGCAGCTCAACTTTGTCGATGCCGATATCCAGGCGGTGGTGCGTGCGCTGTCCCGTGCCACCGGCCAGCAGTTCCTGGTGGACCCACGGGTAAAGGGCAAGCTCACCCTGGTCAGCGAAGGCCAGGTGCCGGCCCATCAGGCCTACGACATGCTGCTGGCGGCGCTGCGCATGCAGGGCTTCAGCGTGGTGGATGTGGGCGGCGTGGCCCAGGTGGTGCCGGAGGCCGATGCCAAGTTGCTCGGCGGGCCGATCTACAGCGCCGGCAGCAGTGGCATGCAGACGCGCACCTTCCGCCTGCAATACGAAAATGCGGTGAACCTGATCCCGGTGCTGCGCCCCATCGTGTCGCCGAACAACCCGATCAACGCCTACCCCGGCAACAACAGCATCGTCATCACCGACTATGCGGAAAACCTCGCTCGGGTCGCCCAGATCATCAGCGGCATCGACACCCCCAGCGCCATCGACACCGATGTGGTGCAGATTCAGAACGGCATTGCCGTGGACATCGCCGCCATGGTTTCCGAGCTGCTGGAAACCCAGGGCGCCGACCAGACCCAGAAGATCAATGTGGTCGGCGACCCGCGCTCCAATTCGATCATCATCCGTTCCGGCAGCCCCGAGCGTACGGAGCTGGCGCGCAACCTCATCTACAAGCTCGACAATGCCCAGAGCAACCCCAGCAATATGCACGTGGTGTACCTGCGCAACGCCCAGGCCGCCAAGCTGGCCCAGTCGCTACGCGGGCTGCTCACCGGCGAGAGCGATTCCGGGGTGAGCGACGATGGGCGTGGCAAGCTCAGCGCCATGGGCGGCAATGGCAATAGCAGCCAGGGCACGAGTAATGCCCAGAACAGCAGCGGCACGCCCACCGGCAGTGGCGTGCAGTCGGGCTACGGGCAAGCCACCGGTTCCAGCACCAGCACCAGCAGCGGCAATACCGCCAACGAGCAGGACACCGCGTTCAGCGCCGGCGGGGTGACCATCCAGGCCGACGCCACCACCAACACCCTGCTGATCTCCGCGCCGGACCCGTTGTACCGCAACCTGCGGGAAGTGATCGACATGCTCGACCAGCGCCGCGCCCAGGTGGTGATCGAAAGCCTGATCGTGGAAGTGGGCGAGGACGATGCCACCGAGTTCGGTGTGCAATGGCAGGCCGGCAACCTGGCGGGCAAAGGTGGCTTCGGTGGCGTTAACCTGGGTGGCAGCGGTGTCGTGGGCACGCCCGCCAGCCCCACCAGCATCGACGTACTGCCCAAGGGCCTGAATATCGGCGTGGTCAACGGCACCGTGGATATTCCGGGGATCGGCAAGGTGCTCGACCTCAAGGTCCTGGCCCGTGCCTTGAAGAGCAAGGGCGGCACCAACGTGCTGTCCACGCCGAACCTGCTGACCCTGGACAACGAAGCGGCGAGCATTTTCGTCGGGCAGACCATTCCATTCGTCACCGGCAGTTATGTGACCGGTGGCGGCGGTACCAGCAATAACCCGTTCCAGACCGTGCAGCGCGAAGAGGTGGGGCTCAAGCTGAATGTACGCCCGCAGATCTCCGAGGGCGGCACGGTGAAGCTGGATATCTACCAGGAGGTCAGCACCGTGGACACACGGGCATCGGTGTCGGCGGGCACGGTGACCAACAAGCGCGCGATCGATACCAGCATCCTGTTGGACGATGGGCAGATCATGGTGCTGGGCGGGCTGTTGCAGGACGGCTACAGCCAGAGCAACGACGCGGTGCCGTGGCTCTCGGATATTCCGGGGTTGGGGGCGTTGTTTCGCAACGAGAAGCGCAGTGTGAGCAAGACCAACCTGATGGTGTTTTTGCGGCCCTACATCATTCGCGATAGTGGCGCGGGGCGCAGCATTACCTTGAACCGCTATGAATTCATGCGTCGTGCCCAGGGTGGGTTGCAACCCGAGCACAGCTGGGCGATGCCGGATGTGCAGGCGCCGCAATTGCCGTCGGTGGAGAAGGCGATTCCGGGCGGGCAGCAGCAGGGGCCGAGGGCGGTCATTCGCGCGGTGCCTGTAGGTGCACGACCATGAGCCTGCTGTACGCAGGACCAAATGTGGGAGGGGCGGTGCGACGATTCGACTTGCCCCCGATGAGGGTGTGTCAGCCACAGATGTACAACCTGACCCACCGCTATCGGGGGCAAGCCCCCTCCCACATTTGCACTGTGTATTCCTGTGGGAGAGGGGTATGAGCCTGTTGCCTTACGCCTGGGCCAAATCCCAACGCATCCTCCTGCGTCCCGGCGACGACGGCATGCTGCTGACCGTCTGCCCCTCCACCCCCGGTTGGTCGATCAGCGAAGTACGGCGCCAGTTCGGCCAGGCCCACCTCGAGCAGGTACGCGACGACGAACTCGACGGCCTCCTCGCCAGTGCTTATGCCGATACGGGCAGCGCCGCCGCTGTGGTGGGTGCGGCGGAAAACGAGGTCGACCTCGACCGCCTGATGCAGGACATGCCCGAGATCACCGACCTGCTCGACACCCAGGACGGCGCGCCGGTGATCCGCATGATCAACGCCTTGCTCACCCAGGCGGCGCGGGACGAGGCCAGTGATATCCATATCGAGCCCTATGAAACCCACTCCGTGGTGCGCTACCGCGTCGACGGCACGTTGCGGGATGTGGTGTCGCCGCGCAAGGCGCTGCATGGTGCGCTGGTGTCGCGGATCAAGATCATGGCCCAGCTCGACATCGCCGAAAAACGCCTGCCCCAGGACGGTCGTATCGCCTTGCGCGTGGCCGGGCGGCCGATTGATATTCGTGTGTCGACCGTGCCCACCGGGCATGGCGAACGGGTGGTGATGCGCTTGCTCGACAAGCAGGCCGGGCGGCTGCAACTGGAGACCCTGGGCATGGAGCCGCAGCTGCTGGCGCGCCTCGACACCTTGATCCGCCAGCCCCATGGCATCGTGCTGGTCACCGGGCCTACGGGCAGCGGCAAGACCACCAGCCTGTACGCCGCGCTGGCGCGGCTGGATGCGAGCACCAGCAATATCCTCACCGTGGAGGACCCGGTGGAATACGACCTGCCGGGCATCAGCCAGATCCAGGTCAACGCCAAGATCGATATGACTTTCGGCCTGGCCCTGCGGGCGATCCTGCGCCAGGACCCGGACATCATCATGATCGGTGAAATCCGCGACCTGGAGACCGCGCAAATCGCGGTGCAGGCCTCGCTCACCGGGCACCTGGTGCTGGCGACCCTGCACACCAACGATGCGGTGTCGGCGGTCAACCGCCTGATCGACATGGGCGTCGAGCCGTTCCTGCTGGCCTCGTCACTGCTGGGGGTCTTGGCGCAACGCCTGGTCCGCCGCCTGTGCCCGCATTGCAAGCAGGAAGACCCGGCCGCGCCCGGCACCTGGCGCCCGGTGGGCTGCGCGCAGTGCAACCAGATCGGCTACAGCGGGCGTACCGGTATCCATGAATTGTTTTGCGTCGACGACGAGGTGCGCAGCCTGATCCACCAGGGCGCCGGCGAGCAGGATCTGCGCGTGGCGGCACGCCGTGCGGGGATGTTCAGCATGCGTGAAGACGGCGAGCGCTGGGTGCGCAGCGGCGCCACCGCGCCGGAAGAAATCCTGCGCGTGACACGGGACGCCTGATGAATCGCTACCGCTATGAAGCCGCCGATGCCAGCGGCAAAGTCGAGGCCGGGCACCTGGAGGCCGACAGCCAGAGCGGGGCGTTTGCCGTGTTGCGCAGCCGTGGCCTGACCGCGCTGCTGGTGCAGGTCGAGGGCGGCCAGCAAAGCGCCGCCGGCAGCAGCCTGTTCAGCGCCAAGCTGTCGGATAACGACCTGGCCTGGGCCACGCGGCAACTGGCGAGCCTGCTCGGCGCCAGCCTGCCCCTGGAGGCGGCATTAAGCGCCACGGTGGAACAGGCGGAGAAAAAACACATCGCCCAGACCCTGGCCGCCGTGCGTGCCGATATACGCGGCGGCATGCGTCTGGCGGATGCGCTGGCGGCGCGGCCACGGGACTTTCCGTCGATCTACCGCGCACTGATCGCGGCGGGGGAGGAGTCCGGCGACCTGGCCCAGGTGATGGAACGCCTGGCCGACTACATCGAGGAGCGCAACAACCTGCGCGGCAAGATCCTCACCGCGTTTATCTACCCCGGTGTGGTCGGGCTGGTGTCCATCGGTATCGTGATTTTTTTGCTCAGCTACGTGGTGCCCCAGGTGGTCAGCGCGTTTTCCCAGGCGCGCCAGGATCTGCCCGGGCTGACATTGGCGATGCTCAACGCCAGCGACTTTATCCGCGCGTGGGGCTGGCTGTGTTTCGGCGGGATTGTCGGTGGGTTCTGGGGCTGGCGCCTGTACCTGCGCAACCCGGTGGCGCGCTTGAACTGGCACAGCCGCGTGCTGCGCCTGCCGCTGATCGGGCGTTTTGTGCTGGGCCTGAACACCGCGCGCTTTGCCTCGACCCTGGCGATCCTCGGCGGTGCCGGCGTGCCGCTGTTACGTGCGCTGGAAGCGGCGCGGCAAACCCTGTCCAACGAGCGCCTGAGCCAGTGCGTCAACGATGCCACGGCCAAGGTGCGTGAGGGCGTCAACCTGGCCCCGGCACTGGCGGTGGAAAAAGTCTTCCCGCCGGTGCTGATCCACCTGATCGCCAGCGGCGAAAAAACCGGCTCGCTGCCACCGATGCTGGAGCGGGCGGCGCAGACCTTGTCGCGAGATATCGAACGGCGGGCCATGGGCATGACCGCGTTGCTGGAGCCACTGATGATCGTGGTGATGGGCGCGGTGGTGCTGGTGATCGTGATGGCGGTGCTGTTGCCGATCATCGAGATCAACCAACTCGTTACCTGAATGCATGCGGTTAAAAAATGTGGGAGGGGCGGTGCGATGATTCGACTTGCTCCCGATAGCGGTGGGTCAGTCACCTCAGTTGTTGCTGACATACCGCAATCGGGGGCAAGCCCCCTCCCACATTGAACCCTGTCTGTTCAGTTGATTTGGGGCAGGCCGATATCGCCGGCTCCCAACCTCGGGTTCCTCATTCCGTCACATCCAGGCCCTGCGCCACAGCCCGCGCCGCCTTGGCGAAACCCACGCTGAAACCTCGCTGTCACCTGCCGCCAAACCGCTCAAAACCATGACCAAAACACCCGAGAATCTTTTTAAAAATCAAGCCCTTCCTCCCGAGGTTTTTTCCTTTTGCTGTCATCGGAAACTGCGAAATTTCCTACCCATGGCCTCACCCCTCGCCACCCCCGAGACACGGCCTGGGACCGAAGCCATGGCGTCATGCAAGAGCCATCTACCCCAACGTACAAACACGACGAAAGGAGATTCTTCATGTTTAAGCGCAACGTTCTCGCGGTATCCATGACCCTCGCTGCACTGTGCTCGGCACAGGCTGCAATGGCTGACATCAACGGCGGCGGTGCCACCCTGCCACAAGCGCTGTACCAGACCTCCGGCGTGTTGACGGCCGGTTTCGCCCAGTACATCGGTGTCGGCAGCGGCAACGGCAAGGCAGCCTTCCTGAACAACGACTACACCAAGTTCCAGGCGGGCGTGACGAACAAGAACGTGCACTGGGCCGGCAGCGACTCCAAGCTGAGCGCCACTGAGTTGTCGACCTACGCCTCTGCCAAGCAACCGACCTGGGGCAAGTTGATCCAGGTGCCATCGGTGGGGACTTCGGTTGCCATTCCTTTCAATAAAAGCGGTTCCGCCGCTGTAGACCTGAGCGTTCAAGAGTTGTGCGGCGTGTTCTCGGGCCGTATCAATACCTGGGACGGGATTACCGGTTCTGGCCGTACCGGTCCGATCGTTGTGGTTTATCGCAGCGAAAGCAGTGGTACCACTGAGCTGTTCACCCGTTTCCTCAATGCCAAGTGCAACGCAGAAACAGGCAACTTCGCCGTCACCACCACCTTCGGCACCAGCTTCTCCGGCGGCTTGCCTGCCGGCGCCGTTGCTGCTACTGGCAGCCAAGGCGTAATGACTGCCCTGGCCGCCGGCGATGGCCGCATCACCTACATGAGCCCGGACTTCGCCGCCCCGACATTGGCCGGCCTGGACGACGCCACCAAAGTGGCTCGCGTGGGCAAAAACGTCGCCACCAACACCCAGGGCGTTTCGCCTGCCGCCGCCAACGTGTCTGCCGCCATCGGCGCAGTACCGGTACCGGCTGCCGCTGATCGTTCCAACCCGGACGCCTGGGTTCCAGTCTTCGGTCCGGACAACACCGCCGGTGTACAGCCTTACCCAACCTCGGGCTACCCGATCCTGGGCTTTACCAACCTGATCTTCAGCCAGTGCTACGCCGACGCGACCCAGACCAGCCAAGTGCGTGATTTCTTCACCAAGCACTACGGCGCCTCCAACAACAACGATGCAGCCATCACCGCCAACGCTTTCGTTCCGCTGCCAACCGCCTGGAAAGCCACCGTTCGCGCCAGCTTCCTGACCGCGAGCAACGCCCTGAGCATCGGCAACACCAACGTCTGCAACGGTATCGGTCGTCCGCTGTAACCCTCGCTTTCAACGATCTGCACGACCTGATCAGCAACGGCCTGTGCCGTTGCTGATTTTTGCGTTTGTGCGGTTTTTCGAGCCGTTAACAGCCCTCTATGAACTTTGCGTGACAGAAGTTCAGTCCCGTCCCTCGCCAACCGCCTAACCCTCATACGTGAGCCTGTCTTGCTCCCTGCGTGATAACAAAGAAGGAAGATCCCCGATGGTCCGCTGCAAATCGCCGGTTAACCTGAAAGCCCAAGAAACTGTGCTGCGCCTCAAGCCCCTGGCCCAGGCCATCGCCTTGTTGATGGTGGCGGGCAATGCCCATGCGGCCACGGCGTTCAGTTCCAGCTGGTTTGCCGATAAAGGTGCGACCCAGGCGGCGACGGCGGCGCGGATCAGTGCCGGGCAGGTGCAGGGGATTCCTTCGCTGAACCAGCAGGCGCGGGTCAACCAGCAGTTGGCGCGTTCCATCAGCACTTTGAACACCAGTGTGGCGGCGATTGCCGCGCAGCAGGCGGCGCAGGCCGCCGGGCGCCAGGCTGCGTTCGGCCAGGTCTCGACCATTCCCGATGGCCTGGGCAAGGGTGGCCTGCAGGTGGATAACAGCCTGACCCAGGGTTGGACCAACGCCAAGGGCCCGGTGCAGACCCAGGCCGGCGGCAAGACCACGGTGACCATCGAACAGACCGCCGACAAGGCCATCCTCAATTGGGAAACCTTCAACGTCGGGCGCAACACCAGCGTCGACTTCCAGCAGCAGTCGAGCTGGGCCGTGCTCAACCGCGTCAACGACCCGAATGCGCGCCCGAGCGAAATCCAGGGCCAGATCAACGGCGCCGGTACGGTGATGATCGTGAACCGCAACGGCGTGGTGTTCAGTGGCACCAGCCAGGTCAACGTGCGCAATCTGGTGGCGGCGGCGGCGAACATCACCGATGAGCAGTTCACCCAGCGCGGTATCTACGTGGACGCCACCGGCACCCAGCCGACCTTCACTGACGCGGCCGGCAAGGTCGAGGTGCAGCGCGGCGCATTGATCCAGACCCACAACCCCGCCACCTCCACCGACGCCGGCGGCTATGCCTTGCTGCTGGGCTCGGAAGTGGAAAACGCCGGTACCCTCACTACCGCCAAGGGCCAGACCACCCTGGCCGCCGGCGACAGCTTTTACATCCGCAAGGGTGTCGGCACCACCGGCAATGACCGCTCCACCACCCGTGGCAATGAAGTGGCCACCAGCCTCAAGGCCGGCAGCAGCGCAGGCAAGGTCAGCAACACGGGCCTGATCATGGCGTCCACCGGTGACATCACCCTGACCGGGCACCAGGTGCAGCAAAATGGCGTGGCCTTGGCCAGCACGTCAGTGGACGCCCGTGGCACCATCCATTTGCTAAATTCCGCTACCGACACCACCAGCAGCGTGATCCTGGGGGAGGGCAGCACCACCGCGATCCTGCTCGACAGCAGCGGCAGCACCGCGCTCAACGGCCAGAAGGACAACGGCCTGATCAAGCTCGACGGCACGCCCGCCAACCTGATCACCGGCCAGTTCAACAACCTCAGCGCCGTGGCCGACCGCACCGACCAATCACGCATCGAGATCGTCAGCGGCGGCACCGTGGACTTCCAGAAAGGCTCGATCACCCTGGCTACCGGTGGGCAGGTCGCGGTCAGTGCCACCGGGCGCAGCCTGGTACGCGACGGGGCGATGATCGATGTCTCCGGGGCGGTCGGTGTCAAGGTGTCGATGGAATCCAACAACATCAAGATCAACGTACAGGGCAACGAGCAGCGCGACGCACCGGTCAACCGTGACGATGGGCAGTTGATCAATAACGATGTGTGGGTCGACCTGCGCGAGCTGGTGTTTGTGCCCGCAGGCACCAACGGCTATGCGACGGATCGCTGGTACACCGCTGGCGGCTTGCTGGAAGTGGGCGGCTACCTGGGCACCCAAGGCCACTCGGTGGGTGAGTGGATGGCCCAGGGCGGTACCGTGACGTTTACCGGCAAGGACGTGGTGACCCAGAAGGACGCGCAGATCAACCTGTCGGGCGGCACCGTGGATGTGCAGGCCGGGTATATCCGGCAGACCTGGCTCAAGGGCCCGGACGGGCGCCTGTATGAACTGTCCAACGCGCCGGGCGACATTCTCTATTCCGGGTTCTACAAGGGGTATGAAGACACCAGCAAGCGCTGGGGCCAGACCGAGTACTACTACAACCCGATGATCGCCAAGCAGCGTCGTTATGAGAGCGGTTACACGGTGGGCCGCGATGCCGGCAAGCTGGTGATCGGTACCACCAGCGCGGTGCTCGAGGGCCAGGTGATCAGTGACGTGTTCCAGGGCGATCGCCAGACCCAGGCGCCGAACATCAACCTCGACGGTTACCAGCAGTCGCAGAAGGCCATGGCCCAGCGCGCGCAATTGGTCATTGGCGGCTACACGCCTATCTACAACAAGACCACCGGCACCCTGCGCTATGCCTTGGGCGCAAACGCGGACGAGGTATTGATCGAGGGCGGTACGCAAAAAATCGCCGATGGCCTGGACCTCACCACCGCGCTGCCCGCGGACCGCCAGGGCAAGATGGTACTCGACAGCGACCAGCTCAATGGCTATCAGTTGGGCGCGATCAAGGTCGCGGCCAAGCAGCAGGTCACCGTCAACGGAGCGCTCAAGGTGGCCGATGGCGGCGATATCACCCTGTTCGGGCCAAGGGTCGACATCAACGCCAACCTCACGGCCCACGGCGGCAGCCTCAACGCGGGAAATATCCTCAGCCAGGTCGACCCGCTTAAAGGCGGTGCGGTAGGCGACAGTATCCTCAACGGCGGCGGCACGCTGAACGTGGCCAGCGGGGTCACGCTGGATGCCACCGGGCGCTGGAACAATCTGCTGCTGGATCCGGCCAACAGCAGCGGCTTGGCCTATGTGAACGGCGGCAAGGTGTCGCTGCGCAGCACTGGTGGTGTGAACCTGGCGGCCGGCAGCGTGGTGGACACCTCCTCCGGTGGCACCCTCGGCTTGGATGGCAAGCTCAACGGTGGCAAGGGCGGCGACGTGACCTTGGCGTCTCTCGGTACCCTGGGTTTGGACGGCGAGATTCGCGGTTATGGCGTGAGCGGTGGCGGCACCCTGGCGTTGCAGGCGCGCAAAGTACAGATCGGCGACAGCGCCACGGCGCCCGATGTTGGCACCGTGCAACTGGCGGGGGATTTTTTCAACAAGGGCTTCTCGGCCTATGACATCACCGGCAATGAAGGGCTGCTGGTCACGGACGGTACCCAGGTCGACGTCACGACGCCGGTCTACCGTATTGGCGAGCGGACCTCGGCCGCTCCCACGGGCAGCGACCCGGCCACCGCCCTTGAACGCTGGACGCCGGCGCTGTACCAGGAAGACGCCGCCAAAGGCGTACTGACCCAGCGCCGTGGCGCCAGCCTGACCTTGACCGCCGGCAATCTAAATTCCACGGCGGCTGAACTGGCCACCACAGCCTTGAGCGTGGCGCAGGGCGCGGTGATCACTGTCGACCCAGGCCAGGCCATCAACCTGCGCAGCGTCGGCCAGTTGACCATGAACGGCCGCCTCAACGCCTGGGGCGGCAGCGTCAGCCTGGGCGGCCTGACGGCGACGGGCTCGGAAGCGGCCAACGCCGCCGGCCATAGCCGTTCGATCTGGGTGGGTGAAAACGCGCTGATCGACGTGGCGTCGCGTGCGGTCACGGCGGTGAGCAACCGTGGCAATGTCTACGGCCAGGTGCGCAATGGTGGCACCATCAGCATCGGCGGCGACATCAACCTGGCCACCGGTATCGCCAAGGCCAGTGACCTGTTTGTGGTGGTGCGCGACGGCGCGCGCCTGGACGCGTCCGGTGCCCAGGCGATGCTGGATGTTCCCGGCCAGGGCCGCGTGCCGGTGGCCAGCAATGGCGGCAGCATCAGCTTTGCGTCGAACAACGGCCTGTACTTGGACGGCAGCTTCGTTGCCCGCGCGGGTGGCGCAGGTGCTGCGGGCGGTAGCCTGGCCCTGGCCCTGGAAAGCCCGTATTACCTCAAGGCCGGCGTCAACGACAGTGTGCTCAAGGTGCGTGAACTGGTGCTCAGCCAGACCCATCAAGCCAGCCCGACTTCCAGCCTCGAGTACGGCCATGGCCGCCTCGGCGTGGACCAGATCAGCGCCGGCGGCTTTGACAACCTGGCGCTGCTCAGCAACGGCTTGCTGAGTTTCGACGGTGACGTGTCGTTGAACATGGGCCAGAGCCTGCGCCTGTACGGTGGCAGCTATAACCTCAGTGAAAACGCGGCGGCCAGTTCGCGGGTCAACCTGTCGGCGCCATACCTGCTGTTGGCCGGCATCCTCGCGCCGGCAGAATCCGGCAAGGAAGCCTATACCCGCGCGGTGCCGGTGTTGCCCAATCCCTCCGCGCTGGCCACCACGGCGCAGTTCAACGCCAACGCCAACCTGATCGACGTGCGTGGCAATGTGCTGTTCGGCAACAAGAGCTATCTGTTGCGGCCCGACAACAGCCAGGCCAGCCTCGAGCGGCGTGGGTTTGATGATGTGCAACTGACCAGCCAGGGCGACTTGCGCTTCCTGGCGGGGGCGGGGGCAGATGTGATTGCCCAGGGCATCAGCACGCAATTAGTGACCAGTGGTGACATGACCCTGCGTGCGGCGCAGTTGTACCCGGCGACTGAAGTCGGCGCCCGGGTACTGGCGGGCTATCTGAATAATGCTGCCAGCAATGACACAGGCTTCAATTACGATCCGACACGCACCCTGACCATCGCACGCACCGCCAATAGCAATGCCGCCATGCCTTACTCGGCCTTTGGTCGTCTGCAATTGGGCGGGCCCACCATCAGGCAGGGCGGGGTGGTGCGTGCGCCACTGGGGCTGATCGAGATTGGCAACCTGGGCTCTACCCACGTGCAACTGCTGCCGGGCAGCCTCACGTCGGTGAGTGGCAAGGGCCTGGTATTGCCTTACGGCGGTACCGTGGATGGCCAGATCTACAAGTACAACGGCAAGACAGTGACGTTTATCGGCCAGGGTGGCGGCAACAGTGCGGGCAGCCTGAACGTTGGGGTGATTCTCGGTGGCCAGCAGTTGACGGTGCTGCCGCAGGCGACGGTAGATCTGTCCGGCGGTGGCGAACTGCTCGGCGCCGGGTTTATTTCCGGGCGCGGGGGCTCTACCGATGCACGTTACAACCCACTGGTTCAGTTCGGTGCGAACGGCGGGTTTGTACTGCCGGGTCTGAGCACCAACCCGATCTATGCGATTGTGCCGGGCGTGCAACCGGGCTATGCACCGGTGGCGCCGGAAGGTGGCGCGGTCGATCCGTTGATCGGCCAGCAGATCACAATCGGCGCCGGCGTGCCGGGCCTGGCGGCCGGCACCTATACCCTGATGCCCTCCACCTATGCGTTGATGCCCGGGGCTTTCCGGCTCGAGATCAACGGCCTGGCCGGGATGGGCGCCGACGGTGCGGCCCAGGCGTTGCGTAATGGCTCATGGGCCACGGCAGGGCGCTTGTCCATCGCCAATACCGGGATCAGCAACAGTACGGCCAGCCAGGTGATTCTCACGTCGGCCGATATGTTGCGTCGTTACTCCCAATACAACGAAACCGGCTACGCACAGTTCGCCGTGGCCGACGCCACCAGGCTTGGTGTACCTCGGGCACTGCTGCCGGTGGATGCCAAGACCCTGCAACTGGCCCTGCGGCCAGGCGCAGGTGCGGATGCCTTTTCGTTCCAGGGGATCGGTCGCTTCGAGGCCGCTGACGGCGGTTACGGCGGTACCGTATCGCTGATAAACGAAGAAAAGGGCAGCCTGGGAAGGGGCATCGAAATTGTCGCGGCAGGCAACGCGGCTACCGCCAATTTCAAAGGCATTACGGTGGATGCGGACAGCCTGAATGCAATGGGCGCGGCTCGCCTGTTGATCGGTGGAATGACCTATGTCACGTACGGCCAGGGTGGCAACTACATCAACCTCCCCAGCAGCATCATCAGTTCCATCATCCTGCGCGACGGCGCGAAACTGGCGGCACCGGAGGTATTACTGGTGACCTCCACCGGAAAAATTACGCTCGAACAAGGCGCCTCGATCAACACGATAGGCCAGGGCAAGGCCAGCTACGACGCACGTGACGGTTTTATCTACAACCTGAGCAATGTGCTGGCGGTGTCCAACGGTTTGCTCAACGTAATCGCCGCGCCGTCATTGGGCGAAGTCATCAGTGGGGGCATCCAGTTAGGCGTGTGCAACAGCGCGCCCTGCAGCGGCCAGACAGCCCTGTATTCCGAAGGCAGCATCGTTACCTTGACCGACAGCTCCCTGCAGATGGGCGATGAGGTGCGCTATGGCACCCGCCACCTGAACCTGGGCGTGTCCAGCATCAACGTCGGCAGCCCCGAAGCCCTGGCCGCTGCAGCCGCCAACAATCGCCTGCCGGTGGGTATGACCCTCAACCAGCAAGTGCTGGAACGCCTGCTGCGCGGCGACACCCAATTCGGCGCCCCGGCCCTGGAAACCCTGCAGCTGTCGGCGCGTGACAGCTTTAACTTCTACGGCACCACCACCCTGGACACTTATGACGCCGTGACCGGCAAGTCGTTGCTGAGCAACCTGATGCTGTCCGCGCCGGCGATCTACGGCTCTGGCGGCTTGAACGACGTGGCGACTATCCACACCGCCAACCTGATCTGGCAAGGTGCCGTCGCGCCGCCTGTGGCGGCGGTGACCGGCGGTGCCGGCAGCGGCAGCGGGCGCCTGGACATCAATGCCGAGCGTATCGAATTCGGCTATGGGGATTTTGCCCAGCCGAGCACGACCAATACCTTCGACCGCCTCGCCCTGGGCTTTGCCAACGTCAACCTCAATGCCAGTGAACGCATCACCGCCAACCACAAGGGCAGCCTCTCGGTGTACCAGAGCCAGGGCGCGTTTGATGCGATCAAGGGCTTTGCCTACAGCGGCGGCAACCTGAATATCCTCACGCCGCTGATGACCGGTGAGGCCGGTTCGGTCAACCGTATTACCGCCGGTGGCGCGATTGATGTCAGCGCCTCGGCTGGCGCAGTAGGCAAGGTGGACGGCATCGGCGGCGAATGGTCATTGCAAGGCGATAGCCTTCGCCTGGCCACTGCCGTGGTACTGCCCAGCGGCAAGGTCACCTTGGGCGCGCGGGGCGACGTGGTGTTGACCGATGCCGCTTCGATTGATGTGTCCGGCCGGGCCATTGCCTTCAATGACTTGACCAAATACAGCGCAGGCGGCGAGGTTTTGCTGGAGAGCCGTGCCGGCAATGTGCAGCAGGCCGCCGCTTCGACCATCAACCTGTCGGCGCAGCACAACCAGGCGGGCAAGTTGCGCGCGGTGGCGGTGGACGGCGCTGCGGGGATCGTCGACCTGGCAGGCAAGATCATCGCCGGCAGCAGCGGTGACTACGATGCCGGTGGTACGCGGGTGCCATACCTCGCGGGTGCGGTGGAGATCCAGGCCCAGCGCCTGGGCGGCAGCGGTACGCTCAGCGACCAGTTCGCAGCGCTCAACCAACGCCTCAACCAAGGCCAGGTCTACGGTGCACGCAGCTTCCAGCTCAAGCAGGGCGACCTGACCATCGGCAATGACGTCAAGGCCAACAGCGTCAACGTCTCGATCGACAATGGCAGCCTGCGCGTGACCGGCCTGGTGGATGCCAGCGGCGAGCGCGTGGGCAGCATAAACCTGGCCGCCAAGCAGGGCCTGAGCCTGGACGGCACGGCGGTGCTCGATGCCCATGGCAGCCAACTTCGGGTGGACAGCTACGGCAAGATCATCGATTCGCCTAACCGCGCCATCGTGGTCCTCGGCTCTGGCCAGGGCCAGTTGACCCTGGCCGAGGGGGCGCGCATCGACCTGCGTCACGGTACTGCTGCCGCGACCGGCAATGACGGCCGCAACCGTGGCACGCTGGAACTCAACGCGCCGCGCGTGGGCGGCAATGACATCGCCATTGATGCCAGTGGGCAGTTGACTATCCAGGGCGCGCGTTCGATTGCGCTCAATGGCATGAGAACCTACGACGATGCCCCGACCAACACCGATGAAACGCCCAATGGGCGCCCGTACCAAGTGATTGATCAGGACTACCTCACGAAAGTCGTCGATCCAGCAAATACGAATTTCATCAACGCCGCGCGTGTTAACAGCAACTTGCTGCGCAAGCTCGCCGGCTTGAACAACGCCACGTACGGCGATGTGTTCCACCTGCGCCCCGGCGTAGAGATCATCAGCAAAACCCCGGATGGCGACCTGGTGGTGCAGGGCGACCTGGACCTCTCCAGCTATCGCTACGCCAGCCTCAAATCAACGGCCAAGACCGAGTCCGGCAGCCTGACCCTGCGCGCCGGTGGCGACCTGAATATCTATGGCAGCATCAACGACGGCTTTGCCGCGCCACCGGCCACCGACGATGACAATGGCTGGGTGCTGCGCGCCGGTATCGACTACACCGGCGGCACCGTGGTGGTACCGGGCAGCGGCGTGACCCTGGAGGTGGGCACCGTGTTCCCCGCGGGCGCTGCGCTTAATTTCGATGTACTGACCAACCCCCTGTTTCTGCCGCCGGGCACCCGATTGCCCGTCGCGGCTACGCTCAAACAACCGTTGGTACTCCCGGCGGGTACTGTGTTGGCGGCGGCTGTTCGGGATGCCTCGGGCAATGTGCTGTTCGCGGCGGGCACGTTGCTGACTCAGAGCCAGACCCTCGCCATCGGCAGTGTCCTGGATGCCGGCAGCCTGTTGAGCACGTCAGCCAGTGTCGACGGCTTGATCTGGCCCAAGGGTGTGCCATTGGCCACCAAGGTGACCCTGGCCGCCAGCCAAGTGCTGCCCCGGGGCGCCCTGTTGCCGTCGGGGACAGACGTGAAGCTGCCGGGCGGCGTGGAGTCGGTGACGTTGCGTGACGCCGGCCACCCAGGCAAGAACTGGGCAATTGCACCCATGCTGGAGGAGGGTGCGCAGTCGTGGTCGATTCGCCTGGTTGCGGGGGCCGACACCGAGGCAGCCGACAGTCGCCTGCTGCAACCGCATCCGGTAAGCGGCAATCTGCGCTTGGCGGACAGTCACTATGGGACGTTCGGGAAAGGCGCCCAGGTCTGGACCGAGGAGGGCTCCATGGGGTGGTTCGGCGATGACAGCATGGTAGGCCAACCGGTTGATTTCGACGCAATACAATACCCAGGCGTATGTGACGACTTCCCGGAATACTGCGTTATCAGTGGTGAGGCCTACACGCTGCTGGTGGGCGGCAGTACTCGCTTCAGCGTAATCCGCACCGGCGCCGCAGACCTTGACCTGCTGGCCGCCGGCAACCTGAGCATGGAGTCGCTGTTCGGCGTATACACGGCAGGCAGCTCGTCCACCGGCACCTCGACCAACGATCCGTATAACCTCAAGCGAGCCCTGGGCAGCAATGGCAAGGTATTGGCTAACGCCGGGGGCAACGAAAAGCTGGTCAACGCAGACACCGGCAGCCTGTACCGCGCCTGGTACCCGGATACGGGCGGCAACTTGCTGCTTAAAGTGGGCGGCAACCTGACGGGCAATATCACCAGCCCGGCGCAGAATGGCGTTGGTCGTCCGGTACCCAGCGACCAGGGTCAGGATTCAGCCAACGTCGGCAACTGGCTGTGGCGTCAGGGCAATGGGCTCAGTGGGAGCCAGGCGCAAGCTACCGCCTGGTGGATCAATTTTGGTTCCTACGTCGCCAGCGACCGTTCGGACCAGATGGTCGGGTTCACCGGGTTTGGCACCCTGGGAGGCGGCAACCTGAATGTTGATGTGGGTGGCGATGCAGGACTCATCAGCCCTGTCTCGTCAACAGCTCTGAACGTCAGTCGCCGCAGCCAAGGCCTGGTACTGGCAGTCGGCAGCACCGGTCGGGTCGGGGCCGATGGCAGTGTGCAACTGACGGGGGGCGGTGATCTGAACCTGCGGGTCGGCGGAGCGGTGAACCCCGCCAGCCAGACCTTCGCAGACCACCTCAATGGTGCGCTGGTGAACCTGCGTGGGCACGTGCAATTGACCGGTGGCGCCCTGGGCAGCCTGACGCTGCGTTATGGCAACCGGTTCACAGACCAGAGCCCCAGCGAAGTGCGCGCCTACGATCCTTTACGTTCCACTTCGGCCATGGCCTCGGGTGGTTTGAGCCTGTTGCCGGGCGATGCCACTTTCAGCCTGTCCACCCGTGGCGACCTGGTGTTGCAGGACGTCGCCGACCCTGGGCGCGCGCCGCAGATGAACGGCTTGACCTTCGTCAATAAGGGGGTCAACGGGATCGGACAAAGCTGGTTCAGCTTGTGGACCGACCGCACAGCAGTGGACCTGTTCTCTGCCGGGGGCAACCTCACGCCGCTGACCCAGACCCTGGAAACCGATATGGCGGCGGTCTATCCCGCGACATTGCGTGCGGTTGCCGCTAACGGCAGTCTCTATTACGGCAGCGCCTCGACCAGTAATCCTGGCGACGTGCAGCCGCTCAGGGCGTTGGTACTCGCACCTTCGTCCAATGGGCAACTGGAATTGCTGGCCGGCGATTCGATCTCCGGCGGCGATCTGACGATCAGCCGCTCCAGTGCGGCACCCAACAGCCTGGCGACTATTCTGCGTCCGGCCTTCGCCGGTTTCCTGACGGATCAAAAAACGGCAATAGTGGGCAGTGGCAATCTTTCCAGCGATGGAAACCTTGCCACCTTGACGGTTTCCCCGCTGTTTGCCTTTGGCCCCAACACCGCCAGCATGGCCTGGGGTGACGCCCTGGAACCTGCGCGTTTCTATGCGCTGAGCGGGGACCTGCTGGGCGTCAATAGTGGGCGCGCCCTCACGATCACGGGGGTGGGTGACGCTCGGTTCGGGCAAACCTTTTACGAAGGCGCAGGCCCGGTATGGATGCAAGCCGGACGCGATATTGTCGGCAGCGGCACGCGCTTGAGCGGTGCCAGCGCAGGTGTCATCGTTACGGGGCAATACACCTTTACCGGCAACCTGTTCGTGCACAACAGCCCCACCGATATCTCCATCGCCAGCGCCGGCCGCGACATCCTCTACAGCAGCTTTAACGTTGCCGGCCCCGGTACCCTGGAACTGACGGCGGGGCGCAACATCCAGATGGAAGACAAAGTCGCGGTGAACAGCCTGGGTGCTGTGGCGGCGGGCGACAGCCGCCCTGGCGCAAGCATCGTCATGCAAGCCGGCATGGGCGCCAATGGCCCGGATTACCGCCGCTTCGTCGATGCCTACCTGAACCCCGCCAACCTGGCCCAACCGGGTGAATCCCTGCAAGGCGCCAAGGTGGCCAAGACTTACGAAAACGAGCTGGTTACCTGGCTCACCGAACGCTTCGGCTTTGCCGGCGACAGCGAACAGGCCCGGACCTACTACGCCACACTGCCCGCCGAACAACAACGGATCTTCGCCCGCGACGTGTACTTTGCCGAACTCAAGGCCGCCGGCCGTGAGTACAACCAGGACGGCAGTGTGCGCCAGGGCAGCTATGTGCGTGGTCGTGCTGCGATTGCCCGGTTGTTCCCCGAGACCGACGTGGCCGGCAACCCGATCACCTACAAGGGCGATATCACGATGTTCGGCGGTGCCGGCGTGCACACCAACTTCGGTGGCTCGATCCAGATGCTCACGCCGGGCGGCCGCCAGACGTTCGGCATCGAAGGTTTCGCACCGCCGTCCACGGCTGGGGTGATCACCCAGGGCGCGGGAGATATCCAGCTGTACTCCCTGGGCAGTATCCTGCTTGGCCAGAGCCGCATCATGACCACCTTCGGCGGCTCGATCATGGCCTGGACCAGCGAGGGCGACATCAACGCCGGGCGCGGCTCCAAGACCACCGTGGTGTACACGCCGCCCAAGCGTGTCTATGACAACTGGGGCAACGTGAGCCTGTCGCCATCGGTGCCGAGCACCGGTGCGGGGATCGCCACGCTCAACCCGATCCCGGAAGTGCCGGCGGGGGATATCGACCTGATCGCGCCGCTGGGCACCATCGATGCGGGCGAGGCGGGGATTCGGGTGTCGGGTAACGTCAACATCGCCGCCCTGCGGGTGGTGAACGCGGCGAACATCCAGACCCAGGGCAAGTCGTCCGGGGTGCCGGTGTCGGCCACCGTCAATACCGGCGCCATGAGCTCGGCCAGCGCAGCGGGCGCGGCGGCGTCCCAGGCCGCAGAAGACGCGGCGCGCAGCCAACAGGCGGCGGCCAAACAGGGCCGGCCGTCGATCATGACCGTGGAGGTGCTGAGCCTGGGCACCGAGCCGCTGTCGCGTGAACCGGAACCTCGGAAAACCTCGGGCTACAACCCCGACAGCCCGGTGCAGGTGCTGGGCGCGGGGCCGTTGAGTGAACAGGCGCGGGCGCGGTTGACGGATGAGGAGCGTAAGCAGATCAGTTTGTAGAACTTCAGAAGGACCTCTCGATGTACCGTTCGGGGCGATCAGTGATCGCCCCATTTTTTTGCGCAAGCAGAAGGTTGGCGAGCTTCTTATTAGCCGACCGGTATTGTGGGGGGACTCGGTTAAAACGGTGAGGGCGACGATTCGACTTGCCCTGTGGTGGCTCGGGAGCTGACGACTCTCTAACGGGTGCCCTGGGAGTGAAATGTGGGAGGGGGCTCCCGATGGCGGCCTCTGGGCCGACCATTTATTGGGGTTGGAGTGAGTACATATCCGTTGCTGCGGTAACGGCCACTTAGGGTTCCGCTCTTACAGCGGGTCACTTTTGGAAGGACCCAAAAGTAACCAAAAGGTCCTCGCCCCACCACTCGGTGCCTCGCCTAGGCTCGGCATGCCCGAACGCAGGCTTGAATCCGTGGGCCGCCGTCATGGGCCATCCCTGGCCCAGGACGGCTAACCCGGCGTCCTGCCGGGTTACCCACGGATTCAAGCCTGCGTTCGGCCAGCGTGGTTGACGGGGCGCCTAAGATCAAAATCAAAAACAGAGCAACAGCTCGCGATACGACTGGGGGTGTCAGCGCCATCTACACTGCTGTGTAGCAGCCAACGCTAACCACGATGCGAAGCGAGCCGCTTTTGATCTTGCTTTTGATCTCAGGCGCCCCGTTAAACCACGCTGGCCGGAATTCGATAGTGATTTGGGGGGTAAACCGGCAGGGATGCCGGTTTAGCCGCCCCGCGCCATGGATGGCGCGTGGCGGCGGCCCCCCAAATCACTGTCGGATTACGGGCACACCGAGCCTGGGCGAGGTGCCGAGTGGTGGGGCGAAGCGTTTTTGGTTACTTTTGGCGCTCTTCCAAAAGTGACCCGCTGTAAGAGCGGAACCCTAAGTGGCCGTTACCGCAGCAACGGATATGCACTCATTCCAACCCCAGCAAATGGTCGGCCCAGAGGCCGCCATCGGGAGCAAGCCCCCTCCCACATTTCCAACCGAGTACACCGGGCACAACTCCGCTCAGCTCTAGGGCCGCCAATGCAGCCCCCAGAAAAATTGCCCCCCTCACAATCCCAAATGAAGCTTTCATGACAAAAGTTCGGTAGCTCATCGCCACTTCCGTCTTGCCTATGTAACGCGCTGGAGGCCGCCACGAGCCGCCTCCCCAGCCGTCAGCGGGACGCCAGGAGTGGGGCAATGGGAACTATGGAACGTTACTCGAAAGTTGGCATGCAGGAGCTCGACCAGCGCCTGTCGAAGATCGTCGAGGCTGCGCGCAAGAAGCCGGTTTCGGTGTACCGCTACGGCGCGCCGTGGGTGTGGATCGTCTCCCAGGACGACTGGCAGGGCGCCTTGAAGGAAGTGTCCAGCTACATCCCGGCGGGGCATTCGCTGGTGTTGTTGCGCCCGCAGATCGACGAGGTGCTCGAGCAGCATCGCGACCTGCTCCAGGCCGCGCCGGGCATGGCGATCGCGCCGCAGACCGTGGTGCAGATCCTGCTGCTGCAACTGCTGTATTCGGTGCCCAGCGAACAGCAGCTGCACGAGCAACTGAACTACAACCTGCTGTTCCGCTGGTTCGTCGGCCTGGAGCTGAACCAGAAGGTGTGGAGCATCCACGCTTTGCAGCGCGACATCGCCAGCCTGTTGAACAACCCGCAGGCCGTGCAGTTGATCCAGACCATCATCGGTGACGTGTTCTGTGGCGCCTTGCTGCACATGCCGGAGTTCTCTCTGAACTTCGCCTTGCTGCACACCTGGCTGGCGCGGCACAGCCATCTTTCGACCAGCAGCAATTGAGCAGGCCAGACGCCGTGCAAGCGGCGACGGCGCAAAATCTTAGACAGTTAGGGGGCGGTGTGGAGCATCTGTTCAAATCAACGCTGGCGTTGTGCTGCCTGACGCTGGGCGTCCTGGCGCAAGCGGTGTGGGCCGAGGAGGGCGATGAGGCCCCGGCGCGCAAGGTGGACGTCAACGAGTACTTCGTGCGCGGCAATACCGTGCTCGATGCGGCGACGATCGAGGAGGCGGTGTACCCGTTCCTTGGCCCGCAAAAGACCCTGGACGATATCGAAGGCGCGCGCGATGCGTTGCAGAAGATCTACCAGGCGCGTGGCTACCAGTCGGTGTTTGTCGAGCTGCCGGAACAGAAGGTCGATGACGGCATCGTCTATCTGCAGGTCAGCGAAACCAAGGTCGGCCGCGTGCGTGTGGTCGGCGCCAAGCACTACTCGCCGGTGGAGATCCGCGAGGAAGTGCCGGGGCTCAAGGAAGGCGCGGTGCCGGATTTCACCACGGTGCAAACCCAGCTGGCCGGGCTCAACCGCAGTGCCGGCCGGCAGGTCACGCCACTGGTCCGCGAAGGCCAGCGCCCGGGCACCATGGACGTGGATCTGCAGGTCGAAGACCAGAACCCCTGGCACGCCAGCCTCGGCCTGAACAACGACTACAGCGCCGACACCGAAAAGCTGCGCTCGGTCGCCACCCTGGGCTACGACAACCTCTGGCAACTGGGCCACAGCATTTCCCTGACCTACTTCACCGCGCCCCAGGACACCGAGAATGCCAAGGTCTGGTCGGGCTCCTACAGTGCGCCGCTGAACGAACGCTGGACCTTGCAGTTCTCCGGTTACCAGTCCGACAGCAACATCGCCACCATCGGCGGCAGCAACGTGTTGGGCAAGGGCCATTCCTACGGCGTATCCGCCATCTACAGCTTGCAGGCGGCGGGCAACTGGGCCAATTCGTTTTCGTTCGGTGTGGACTTCAAGGATTTCGACGAGCAGATGAAGTTCGGCGCCAGCAGCGACCAGGTGCCGCTCAAGTACGCGCCGTTCACCCTGGGCTACAACGGCTATCGCTACACCGAGCAATCCCAGCTGGGGCTGGGCTTGAACCTGGTGGTCGGCACCCGTGCATTTTTTGGCTACGGCAGCGACGCCGAGGAGTTCGATTACAAGCGCTACAAGGCCAGTGCCAGTTTCGCCGTGCTCAAGGGCGACCTGAATTACACCTACACCTTCGCCAACGATTGGCAGTCGGCCTCCAAGGGCGCTTTCCAGCTGGCCTCCGGGCCGCTGGTGTCCAACGAGCAGTATTCCGCCGGCGGCGCCACCTCGGTGCGTGGCTACCTGGCGGCCGAGCGCACCGGGGACGAGGGCTATTTGCTCTCCCAGGAACTGCGCACGCCGTCCCTGGCCAAGTTCCTCGGCAGTTATGTGCAGGAGTGGCGCTTCTATGCGTTCGCCGAAGGCGCGCGCATGCGCCTGCACGACCCGCTGCCCGAGCAGGAAGACGAATACAGCCTGGCCAGTGTCGGCCTGGGCACCCGCGCCAGTTTGAGCAAGTGGTTGTCCGGCAGCCTGGATTGGGGTTACCCGCTGCTCGATGGACCGAACACCCAGAAACAGGACTCGCGACTGCACTTCAGTGTGCAGGCGACTTTCTGACTTTTTCTTCCGGAGACTTCACCCATGCAACGCCTATTCCTGAGCCTGTTGATCTGCCTGGGCTTCGCGCTCCCGGCCACTGCCCACGCCTGGTGGCAGGACGATTGGCACTACCGCAAACAGATTTCGGTGGACACCACCGCCCAGGGCGCCGCGATCAGCCAGGCCCTGGGCCGCACCGCGTTGCTGGTGCGCCTGCACACCGGCAACTTCACCTTTGACGGGGTCAAGGACGACGGCGCCGACCTGCGCTTTGTGAGTGCCGATGACAAGACCGTGTTCAATCACCAGATCGAAAGCTTCGACCCGTTGATGGGCATGGCGTTGATCTGGGTCGATGTGCCCAAGGTCGAAGGCGGCCAGCGCCAGGACTTCTGGATGTACTACGGCAACCAGAAGGCCCCGGCCACCGCCAATGGCCAGCTGACGTTCGATCCGAATTACACCGCGCTCTATCACTTCGATGGCGCCAACGCGACGCCGCCACGGGACACCACGGCCTACGCCAACACCGCGTTGAACGTCACCGGCGCGAGCATCGACGGCGTGATCGGCCGCGCCTTGCAGTTCGGCGGCCAGCCGCTGCTGTTGCCGGCCAGCCCGTCGCTGCAACACGCCGCCGGCGCTGCCTTCACGTTCAGCGCCTGGCTGCGCCTGGACCAGGCCAGCGGTGAGCAAATCGTGCTGGCCCGACGTGACGGTGCCCACAGCCTGTTGCTGGGCCTGAATCAGGGCTCGCCGTTTGTGGAGATCGACGGCCAGCGCGCGGTGTCGACCCAACCGCTGAACCCGGGCCAATGGCAGCACCTGGCGTTCACCGCCGAGGGCGACAAGGTCACGCTGTATGTGAATGGCCGTGAAAGCGCCACGCTCGCCGTGGCCATGCCTGGGTTCAACACGCAGCTGGCGGTCGGCGCCGACCTGCCGGAAGCCGGCAGCACGCACCTGCCGTTCGCCGGGGCCATGGATGAGCTGCGCCTGTCCAAGGTGGCGCGCCCGGCTGCGCTGTTGCTGGCTGACGCGAGCGCCCAGGGCGCCGAGTCGAAACTGGTGGCCTACGGCGTGGATGAAGAACAGTCCGGCTTCGGCTTCGGCAGCCTGGGCTTTTTGCTCAACGCCGTACCGGTGGACGCCTGGGTGATCATCCTGGTGCTGGTGGCGATGATGTTCCAGTCGTGGGTCATCATGCTGCGCAAGAACCGTCAGGTCGGCCGCCTCAGCAGTGCCAACGAAGTGTTCCGCGAGCACTTCGCCCAGATCGGCACGCGCCTGGAGATGTATGCCGACGACGCGCAGTTGGCTGAGCGCCTGAGCCACTCTTCGCTGTGGCGCCTGTACCTGGTGGCGGTCAAGGAGATCCGTACCCGGCGTGCCCAGGGCGCCGACACCTCGTCGGTGTCGGCGGCCACCATCGAAGCGATCCGCTGCTCCATGGACGGCGTGCGCACCCGTGAGAACCAGGCCCTGAGTTCCAAATTGTCGACCCTGTCCAACGCCATCGCCGGCGGCCCGTATATCGGCCTGCTCGGTACGGTGCTGGGGATCATGGTGGTGTTCCTCGGCACGGCCATGGCCGGCGACGTGAACATCAACGCCATCGCTCCGGGCATGGCGGCGGCCTTGCTGGCCACGGCCATGGGCCTGTTCGTCGCGATCCCCGCGTTGTTTGGCTACAACCGCCTGATCACGCGCAACAAGGAAGTCAGCGCCGACATGCGCGTGTTCGTCGACGAGTTCATCACCCGCCTGGCGGAGATGCACGGCGAGAGCCAGCACAGTGAAACCGCGCACCGCCGCGACCATCACGCATCGGTTCCGGCCTGAGGAGAATCGCCATGGCTTCCGTAAATGCCTCCCACGACGATGACGATGATGCCGCCGTCGACAGCATCAACATCACGCCCCTGGTGGACGTGCTGATGGTGGTGCTGGTGATGTTTATCCTCACCGCCACCGCCCAGGTCTCGGGGATCCAGATCCACCTGCCCAAGGCCAGCGCCTCGGTGTCGCTGTCGGAGGCCAAGACCAAGGCCATCTCCGTGAATGACGGAGGCCAGGTGTTCCTCGACGCGTACCCGGTGACCCTCGGCGAACTGGAGGAGCGCCTGCGCATCGAGAAAGCGCTGAACCCGGACTTCCCGGTGATCGTGCGCGGCGATGCGATGGTGCAGTACCAGAAAGTCATCGAGGTGCTCGACCTGCTGCGCCGGCTGGAGCTGTCCCAGGTCGGGCTGGTCACCGGCAAACCGAGCCAGGGCTGAGTGATGACCGCACAGATCCCGATCGCGCCATTGCCGGTGAAGAACAAACCGCCGTTGCGCCCGTTGAAGTGGGGCGCCGGCCTGTTGCTGGGCGCCGTGGCGGCCTGGTTTCTCTGGCAGTGGGCCAATGACATGAGTGGCGTACGCCGTGAAGCGCCGAAGGTGCCGACGATTATTCCGTTGCCGCCACCGCCGCCGCCACCCCCGGAAAAACCCAAGGAACCCGAGCCCCAGGTTGAAGAGAAGGTCCCGGAACCGGTGCCCAGTCCCGAACCCGAAGAGGTCAAGCCGGCCGAGGAAGCACCGCCTTCACCGAATGAAGACCTGGCCAACCCGATGCAGATCGACGGGGATGCGCAGTCCGGTAACGACGGCTTCAACATCGGCGCCGGCAAGGGCGGCGGCATGGCCGGCAGTGGCGGCGGCGGGCTGGGGACCGGCACGTACAAGCAGTACCTGGCCGGTACCTATCAACGGCTGATGCGTGAAGACCCGGAGCTGCGCAAGAAGGCCTTTGCGATACAGATCGACCTGTGGCTGGGCACCGACGGCCAGGTGACGAAGGCGCTGGTGGCCAAGTCCAGCGGGGATGCCGACACCGACGCCCAGATGCTGGCGCTGATCCGTGCGCCCCGCGCCACCCAGAAACCTCCGGCGTCGCTGACGCTGCCCATGCGCCTGTCCCTCAAGGGCCGGCGTCCGGATTGATTGCACGAAACCTCTTATCTACGGTTTTTTACAGGAGTTGCGTACACATGATTTCCCCCGTGAATCGACTGACCCTGGCGGTTGGCATGGTCATCGCGACCCTGGTCGGGCAGGCGGCGGCAGCCCCGGTTGCGCCTTCGGAAAACGTCACCATCAACCTGATCCGCCTGCTGGTGCAGCAAGGTGTGCTGACCCAGGACACCGCCAATGGGCTGATCGCCCAGGCCGAAAAGGAAGCCCAGCAGGCCCGTCAGGCCAACGCCGCGCCGGTGGTTGCCAGCGGCCCGGCGACCGCGCCTGGGGATGTGCGCGTGCAGTACGTGCCGCAGGCGGTGCGCGACCAGATCCGCGACCAGGTCAAAGCCGAAGTCATGTCCACCGCCAAGCGGGAAAACTGGGCGCAGCCCAATACGTTCCCCGACTGGATCTCGCGCATCAGCTTTGATGGCGATATTCGTCTGCGCGACGAGTCGCGCTACTTCTCGGGCAATAACAGCAACAACATCACCGATTTTGCCAAGCTCAATGACACCGGCCCGTACGACGTCAACAAGAACTCCAACACCAAGTTCCCGCCGCTGCTCAACACCCGCGAGGACCGCGAGAACCTGTTCCGCCTGCGTGCACGCCTGGGCATGAAAGCGGTGATCTCGCCGGAATGGACCGCCGGCATTCGCATCGCCACCGGCTCCGACAATAACCCGGTGTCCACCACCCAGACCCTGGGCGGCGGCTTTGGCAAAAAGGACATCTGGCTCGACCAGGGTTATCTGAGCTGGAAAACCACCGACTACATGACGTTGACCGCCGGGCGCATCGGCAACCCGTTCTATTCCACCGACATGATGTATTCCAACGACCTCAACTTCGACGGCGTGGCGGCGATCTTCAACCATAGCCTCAACAGCGAGTGGGGCCTGTTCGGTACCCTTGGCGCCTTCCCGGTGGAGTACACCTCCGACACCGCCAGCACCAATGGTATCGACAAGGAAGACAGCGACACCAAATGGCTGTTTGGCGGGCAGATCGGCGCGGATTGGAAGATCAACCGCAGCAACCGCCTCAAACTCGCCGCGGCTTATTACCAGTTCCAGGACATCGAAGGCGAGCGCTCCAGCCCTTGCTCCACCTGGCAGGGCGCGGCAGGTTGCGACACCGACGGCACGCGCGTGGCCTTCATGCAGAAAGGCAACACGGTGTTCAACCTGCGCAACAACACCACCAACCCGGCGGATCCTGCGCGCACACCCGACCCGCAGTACGTAGGCCTGGCGTCCAAGTTCGATGTGCTGGACCTCAACCTGGTCTGGGACAGCGAACTGCCCAGCGACTTCAAGCTGCGCAGCCAGGCCAACTTCATTCACAACCTGGCCTACGACAAGGGCGAGATGCTCAAGCGCAGCGAAGGCGAGATCGTCAACAACATCAACAGCAACGGCCAGTTTGAAAGTGGCGGTAATGCGCTGATGGTCTCGTTCACCCTCGGCAGCGCCCTGGAGATGCGCAAGCGCGGCGACTGGAACCTGTTGGCCGGCTACAAGTACATCCAGCCCGACGCCTTGCCCGACGGCTTCAACGACTCGTCGTTCCACCTGGGCGGCACCAACGCCAAGGGCTATTTCATTGGCGGCAACTACGGTATCGACAAGAACATCTACGCCAGTGCGCGTTGGTTGAGCGCCTCCGAAGTGTATGGCCAGCCGTTCGAAGTCGATGTGATGCAACTGGAACTCAACACGCGCTTTTGATGCGCAGGGAGATGCCACATGAACACACGAATCTGCGCGCTGTTACTGCTGCTGGTGAGCACCGGCGCGTCGGCCGAAGGCATGGAGGAGCGCCTGCGTACGCAACTGCGCAGCACCACTCAGCAATTGCAGGCGCTGCAAAGCGAACAGGCCCAGGCCAGTGCCGCACGGCTGGCCGCCGAAAACCAGGCCAAACAGGCCCAGGCGCAAATCAAGCAACTGACGGCCGAGCTGGAAAAGGCCCGTGGCACCGCCGAGCAACTGGCCGGCCAGCAACAGAGCCTGCACAGCCAGGCGCAGGCCCAGGTGGCGGCGAGCAACGAGCAGATCGGCAAGTTCAAGAAGGCCTATGACGAACTGCTGGTGCTGGCCAAGGGCAAGGAAGCCGAGCGCGCGCGCCTGCAGGCGGCCTTAAGCGAACGTGACACACAAGTGCAGCAATGTTCAGTCAAGAATCAACAGATGTACGGCGTGGCCCAGCAACTGCTCGCGGCCTACGAAAAAATCGATGTGGCCGAGGTGATGAGCATTCGCCAGCCGTTCGCCAGCAGCGCACGGGTCAAGTTCGAGGAACTGGCCCAGGGTTTTGGCGACGATCTGTACAAGAGCCGTTTTGATGCGCCCCAGGCAGCCGCCAATCACTGATAGACAAGGAAGAGATCACCATGAGCGAATTGATCACCAGCGTCACCGTCCAGAGCCTCACCGACCTGTTGCAGGACGCCGGCTACCGGGTTAACCAGAGCGAGCAGAACGGCATCGTGCAGTTGCTCAGCGCCAGCCAGGGCATCGGCTTTGCCGTGCGCTTCGGCAACCCGGCGGCGGAGCAGGGCAGCTATGTGGACTTCACCTACAGCTGCGCGCTGCGGGTACAGGGCGAGTTGCCCGAAGGCCTGGCCCCGGTATGGAACGCCTCGCGGCGCTTTGCGCGGTTGTCGGTGCAGGGCGAGTTCCTGCTGATGGAAATGGACGTGGTGGTGGCCGGGGTTGGCGTCACGCACCTGCGCAGCCAGTTGGAATTGTGGGATCGCCTGTTGCAGGAGTTTATCGTCTACCTGCGTGAGTACAGCCAGCAGGCCGCGCAGTTGCGGGCTGCCGCGGTGGGTGAAGAGGTGGCGGTGCTGTGAAAAAGCCAACCCTGATGCTCGGCGCGGGGGCGCTGGCTGTGCTGGTGGTGGCCGTGGCGTTGAGCCTGCGACCGGGCAGCGACCCGGTGGCGGCGCAGCAATCGGCGCCGGTGATCACTCCCGCGCCGAGCGGGCCAGCGGTGGCGCGCCTGGGCAACCAGCAGATCGACCTGGCGGAGCTGAAAAGCGTGCTGGCCAGCCTGCCGGCCGAATCCCGCGAGCAATTGCGCGGCAACCGTGGCGCCCTGGAAACCTGGATTCGCTCGAGGCTGGCGCAAAAAGCCGTGCTTGAACAGGCCGATGCCCAGGGCTGGCGCCAGCGCCCGGAGGTGGAGCAGCAGACCCGCGCCGCCGCCGAGCAGATCGTGTTTCGCGACTACATGCTCTCGGTCAGCCAGGTACCGGCCGACTACCCCAGCGCCGCCGAGTTGCAACAGGCCTACGACAGCGGCAAGGCGCAATGGGTGACGCCGCCGTTGTACCAGGTGAGCCAGATTTTCCTCGCGGTGAATGACCCGCAAAACCTCGACGCCGTACGACGCCAGGCCCAGGAACTGAGCCGCAAGGCCCAGGCCGCGCCGGCTGATTTTGCCGCCCTGGCCACGCAGTTTTCCCAGGACCCCGACAGCGCCGCGCGCGGCGGCGATTCGGGGATGCAGCCGTTGCAGCAACTGGTGCCGGAGGTGCGCGGCGCGGTGGCGCGGCTCAAGGTCGGTGCGGTCTCGGACGTGGTGCAGAGCCCGGCCGGGTTTCATGTGCTCAAGCTCATCGGCCAGCAGCCGGCGCGCACCGCCACCCTGGACGAGCTGCGTGAACGCCTGACCCAGGCCCTGCGCGCCCAGCGCCAGGAACAGATCGCCAAGGCCTACCTGGAAGGCATGCTCAACACCGCGACCTTGAGTATCGACGGCGCCGAGTTGAACAAAGTGCTGGAGTAACACGCCTCAACCCGCATTGGATGCACAGACCAACCAGACAGGGAGTCTCCCATGGCATTTCTCGAACCGTCTGCCCCACAGGGGCCCACTGCTTACCGTGCACCTACCGAGCCACGCAGTGCCTGGCTGGCCCTGGCCAGCGAGATCGACCCGGAGGTGGCCCGCTACTTTCTGGTGAGTGCGCGCTGCGGCTGTTTCATGCAGGCCGCGCGCAGCCTGAATATCAAGGCAACCCTGTTGCGCAAGCGCCTGGCCCAGCTGGAAGAACACCTGCGCCATGCGCTGTTCAGCTACCAGGGCAACGGCCTGGTGCTCAGCCGCGACGGCCAGCAGTTGCAGGCCCAACTGATCGCCCTGGCCCATGAACGGCGCCTGCCGGTACTGGAACAGCCGCTGATTCGCCTGGCGGTGGCCGAGCCGATCCTGCACGACATCCTCGGCCGCGACCTGATCGCCTTGCTGCGCCGCAATGCCAGCGTGCGCCTGGAGATCATCTCCCTCGACAGCCACCTGTCCCTGCAAGCGGTGGACGTGGATGTGGTGCTGTGGCTGGCGGACACCGACGGTCCGGTGCCCGGCCCGAGCTTCGTCACCGAACCGCCGCGGGCGCTGGCGCGATTGCGGTACCTGCCGCATATCGCCAAGCGCTATTCACGCCTGACCACGCGCCCGGACAGCGTGGAAGACCTGGCTGACTACATGCTGGTGCAATGGCAGCCGGACGCCCAGGTCGAGGCCCTGCAGCCGTGGAACCAGGTGGTGCAACAGCGCCTGGCGGCGGTGGTGCAGGTGCATGCCTATTCGCTGATGCTGGAGATGATCCGCTGCGGCGCCTGCATCGGTTTGCTGCCGCACTACATGAGCAGCTTCGACCGGGGGCTGGTGGCGTTGCCGGGGTTGTTGGCCGAGGACAGCATGCAGCGCCAGGTGTGGCTGGCGGTGAATGCGCAGGTGCGCCACCCCGAGGCGGTGCAGATGATCGTCGAGTTGATCATCAGCACCTTTGAGGGGCGGCGGGAGTGGTTTGACTAGCGCAGCAATGCGAGGCTAACGGTGTCGTTAGCTTGCCTTGGTATCAACCTTGAGTGTTTCGAGGTATACCAGTCTGGTTTTACCTTCCTCGACCTTGTAGGTAAAGACAGGATATGACTTCCCATCGAACTCGGGGCCGGCTCGGTTAATGGCTCTCTGAAACTGTGGCTTGGCGGCCTCCCAGGTCTGACCGTTTGAACCATAGAAAACCAGGCCGGCCAGTGCGTCGGGTGGCACGCCCACTGTCTGGATTTCGCTGTTTTCAAGTGGGTTGTCGGGATGCTCGCCTTGTTGGGTTTTCAGTTCCGTCAATAAGTCTTGCATGCCTTTGCGGGCGTTCTCCTGCCCCATGTAACGCGTGTCGGCCTGGATGTTCCCAGAGAAGGCATCTTTTTCATGTATGGCGGTGATGTTGTTCTGGAGTTTTTCCGGAAACGCCAAGATGGCCATGTTTCGCGGCAGGGCTCCAGCGTTGTCACCCATTTTGTAGTAGTTGGGCAGCAAGTCTGCTTGAGCCAGGCTCCATTTGCGCAGCCCTCCATGTCCTCTGTTGGCATCGCCCTGTGCGCGAATGTTGTCAAGGGTCTCACCGGTGTTATGAAACTCCAGATGCGCGTTTCTGAGCTGAAGGGTTCTGATCAGTAATCCGTCTTTTTCGAAGGCTTCAATGACGGGGCGATATTGCGTTCCATCTGTTGCAGTCGAGGTTGTTACTTCGGTGGTGGGCACACGATTGTTTTCAACGACCGTTGTTGGTGGTTCGATGCGGCCTCCTGACACGAAGGCATTGTCAGTTAGTGGCGGTCGCCCACTATTTTCGGGCAGCATGCCGACGGCACTGCTTGAGTTTGAACGTGCAGCAGATCTTGATCCTGCAGCACGATGAAGAAACAGCAACATTGCGAAGTTGACCAACAGATCGGCTGCGGCGGTTAGTTTATCGCCCTTTTTACCTTCTTCTTCATTAGTCAGGGTTTCGAGATCGCCAAGGACGCCGTAAAGCTGCATTGCCATGCCGAGGACGGCAGCGGGTCCGCGAAGAACGGGCAATACTGCGGAGAGGACCATAAATCCACCTTCTTTCAGTGTCGCCCACCGACTTTCCGAATCCGAAACCGTGTGCTGTTCTTGCAACGAGATCATGGCCTTGGCATTGGCCTCGTACAGATAGTTCATCAATTGACCGGATTGCAGTTTTGTTTGCAGGTCATCCATCGCAGTTCCTGCGGTGGCGATCGTCGGCGCATCCGGCTTTCGCAATGCATTGAAGTCACTAAAAAAAACTCGGTTAGCTGGCAGGTGAGGTTCGCTGAACCCTCCATGGCGATAAACCGTGCGGCTGGACTCATCCGGTAGCCAGGCAATAATATCGGTTTGCAACTTTCCGGGCTTCTGGATGGCTTCCATCAATGCCTGCCGCGAAGGAAACTGCAGCAAAGGTGCATCGTTCATCAGTGGGCGATAGAGAATATGAGGGCCTTGGGTGCTGTCCTTGGGTTCGATCAGGAACATATTCTCAACAACGTCAGGGCTGCTGCCGGGCTGACGTACGAACGCCAATGGACGCATTGTGATCTCTTTGCCGTCAACCGTTTTATTGCCTGGCGTGGGATCAAGAATTGCCTGGAGATAGCGAAACCCCATTGCGTTATCGAAGCCGGACTCGCCTTTGGCGGTCAGTTCCAGGGCTTTGATTTTTAATTCAATGGGCACTTGCTGCCCATAACGTTGTTGGCGCTCTGTCTTTTTAGTTGGGTCGTCAAGCAATTCCTTTTTAAGTAACTCAGGATAGTTCTTGCCGACATCGATGCCCGCAATAAGCGTGTCGAAAGCATCTCTATTGCTTAGGGCGGGTATAAGCGCTCCCGTTGTTTTGTTTCGTACTTCTACTTCGGTGAACATGAACTGTGCAAGGTTCTGCATGAACGCTTCGGTGAGGGACATTTTACCGGACTTTTGGCGCACTAACGGGGTTGTAAGGTAGGCAAGATTCGTGGAGTAGTGCACTTCCACATCATCGATATCACAGGTGAAGGGGGGCGGTGAGAGGGCTTTTACTTGGTCCTGTATATACGTGTGGAGGTCAGGGATCCCGCTGTTATAGGTTTGTTCTTTGTTGCGATGCATGTAGCCCGCCAATTCCGTGGTGAGCTCATACAGCATGAAACGGTTGACATCGGTGGTGTTTTTTATCCAGTCGGACACCTTTTCCGCGGCTGCGTCAGAGGGCTGGGAGGAGAGCAGTGCAGGGTAGGTGGTGACTGCATCCGCGTTGTTTCTGTTGATAAGATTGCTTGCCTGGATATAGAACGCATCGGCATCCACTTTGGTCACTTCAGTGCTGAACGTTGCGTTCGGTTGTTGTATTTTCAGGTTCCCTTCCCACGCCTGTTTGGCTGCATTCAACGAGTTGTAGGGGGTCACCTTGCCGCTCGGCTCGCACACCAGCACGAGCGTACGCCCCGGGTACATACGTTCTATGACCAGGTTGGGGGTCAGGGATTGCGGGGTATCGGGGCGGGCATTGTCGGTGCTGGAGAAAGCGAACACGGTTACGGAGCTATCCGCCAATTTGGGGCGTGTCGAGCCGTGGGGGTACCTGGCCACCAGGTCGAGGGTTTCCCGTTGCATGTCATTCAACCCAGGGTGTTTCATACTGGCCAGGAGCAGGTTGCTGCGCATCAGTTCACCGAGCATCAATCGGCGATCTCCGCCGAAAATGGACGCGTCGGCACCGACACCAGGGGCGGGTTCATTGAAAGGTGGCTTGCCCCAATAATCGAGCCTGGCTGCTTGCATGGCTTCGTCCAGCTTGCCTGGCAACTGACTGATAGCCGTTTGCAGCGCCGATCTATCGATGTTCAGCGCGGTGCCCGGCGGATTGCCCGTAAGTGCCTGCGCGTTCGCACGCGTGTCGACAAACTTGCCGTCATGGCTGAACACCGGTGCATCGGCACCGGCAATATGGTTAAGGGCGAGTTCCATAAGGGGGGTTTCCAGGAACTGGCCCGGATTCTGCGGGTCCGGGGCGGCGAAGGCCAACTGCTGGACATCGACGTTCAGAGAGGGAGATGCCGTGCTGATGGCATCCTTTAGCAATCCGGCTACCACTGTTTGACGGTTCGGTTCGCCCCCAAACAGACGCTGTCCGATGATATCCGCTGGCGTTACAGGCTGGGCGGATGGCTTGGCCGGCGTAGGTATGGCCGCGTCGATCTGGTTGCGTCTGAACGGCGTTGTGGGAACGGGGAAGCTTGGTGGGGGGAGTCCTTCTGTACGCGCCAGGCGCTGTTTGGCTGCCTGTTGGTGTTCGCGCACAGCAAGGGAGAGTGGGTCGTTTGGAGGATTGTCTTTGTCCAGGGCAGGGAACCCATCGCGAATGAGTGCTGCGCTTTGTTCGAGCCACTGCGGTGAGCCGTAATGCTCGCGGACTCCGTAAAAATCCAGAATGCCCGCCATGGGGAGATTTTCCCTAACGTAGTTATAGTTCTGCAATCTCTGCGAACTGCTACCCCTTATCTCGCGCGCCGCTTTCAAAATGTCATCTTGAATGGGTTTCCAATGTCGATTTTTAACCGGGAAATGGATCCATTTGAAGCTGCCGTCCGAGCTCCTTATCTTGCAAAACAGAGTCCCTTTATTATCGATTTCTACAGTTCTTGGATCTACGCAGTGTGTTTGCATGAACTTCTTGAAAGTATCGCTGGAGAGAGCCTCTTTATAGGCTTGCACTGCCTGCATATAGGATGAATCCTTAGGAAGGTCGGAGACCGTCAATTCAGTCGCTTCGTTCTGGCCGCCTGTGGCTTTGACTCCCACCCATCTGCTGACATCACGGGCAAGTTCCCGGTCGGCCTCCTCGACACGTTGCGAGATTGTCGGCGTGCGGTTGGCATCTGCTACACCCCGGGTTTCGTTGTAGGTCGCCGTGGCGATGGCGTTCTCGACTTCGCCTTGTGCCTTCCTGACGCGCATGAATTGCGGCGCCAGCGGACCGTTGTGGGGCATCAGGGATTTGAAGGTGCCGCCCCGGAGGCTGCGGATTGAACTGAGCAGGTTGATCTGACGGCTCGCGGGCTCTTCGCCATAGAAGTTACCCACTACGTCAATCGGGGCACTGTGTTCGCCGGTGTACTGGAACGATTCAACTCGACCGGCAGCCACCTCTTTTGCCGCGGCTGCGACAGCGGCGCTGGCTTCTCGCCAGCCAGGTGTCGCGTGGGAGAAAAGTTGAGTCTTGCCATTGATAGTGCATTCCATCGAGTCCGCATGGGGGAACCACCTGAGGCTGGAAATATCGATGTTGTGGTTCTTGGCATAGCTTGCGAACGGCTCTTGTTTGAGCGCCAGTGTGAAGAGTGCCCAAGCCTGGCCGAAGGTGGAAAACGGTGGAATGTCAGTGACCGTGGGAGGCTGGTCGGCGGTTTTCGGAACAGAACCTTTGCGACTTTCCAGCAGCATCAATGCGGCGCAATACTGGATCGCCATTTCCTTATCGCTCTTGTGCAGCAGTTGCTTGCTTTGTTCCAGGGTGTGTTGAAAATGGGGATCCCTGGGGCTGGGCGGTGGATTCACAGGCCACTGTGTGACGGTTTGAATCAGTGACCGTTTGGTCCTGCCCTGTACTGAGGGTTCGCCGTCCTGAGCGCTCGCCGATGATCGGGTTGTGGCTGGCTGTGGTTGTACGGTTACCGGCTGGGACATGATGGTCATAGGGTTTTCTCGTAATGGTCAGGGAAAAGACGACACCGTAATCGCGTTTTGTTGCCTGCGACCTGTGGCTTGTAGGGAGTGGCATGTCTAAACTCGGCAGTTCCGCCCATGTGTTTCTGGTGTATACGGAGCCCTATCCCGATGCAGAGCGAGCAGTGATGCAGGCCACCCGCTTGACCCTCATTTGCCACGCCGCCACGCCTGCTCAACAGTACGGGCGTTTTCCCGATAACGAGTCCGTGGCGATGGATTGGCAAGCCGCCGCGCTGTCCCTGGCCGGGCGCTATAAGAAAACCCCGCGCCTGGTGTGTGCGCCCGAGGCACGCGCCAGGCAGACTGCAGGACTGTTCGGCAGTGACGCGGTGATTGAAGATGCCCTGCGCGATGGCGATTTCGGACGATGGAAAGGTGTGGACATTGGTCGCCTGCACGCCGATGAGTTGCAGGCCTGGCTCGCTGACAGCGCCAGCGCGCCCCATGGCGGCGAGTCGGTCGATCAGGTGTGCAGGCGGGTGGCGCAGTGGATGCAAACCCTGGAGGCCCAGCCCGGGCACATCGTGGCCATCACCCATCCCTTTGTCGTCCGCGCCGCGTTGCTGCATGTCATGCAGTGCCCGGTGTCGATGTTCTACCGGATCGACGTCGAGCCGCTGTCCGCCACCGAGCTGCGCTTCAACACGGTGTGGCGCCTGCGCCTGGAAACTCACGCCTGAGGGCGTGAACATGGCAAAATCCACGCCCCGCAATGAGAGCACCCCATGAAACGCATCCAGATCATCGGCATTGGCGCCGGCAACCCTGACTACATCACGATGCAGGCCGTGAAGGCGCTGAACCGCACCGACGTGTTTTTCCTGATGGACAAGGGCCAGAGCAAGGACAAGCTGATCGACCTGCGCCGTGAGATCTGCGAGACCTATATCACCGAACCCGGCTACCGCTTTGTCGAGGCCGACTGCCCCGAGCGCGTGCGCGGTGATATCGACTACACCACCGCCGTGCAGGACCTCAACCGCGACAAGCAGGCCACCTTCGAGCGCATGATCAACGAGGAAATGGCCGACGGTGAAGTGGGCGCTTTCCTGGCCTGGGGCGACCCGGCACTGTACGACAGCACCATCCGCATCCTGCAGGCGATCCTGGCCTGTGGCCGCTGCACCTTTGAATTCGAGGTGATTCCCGGCATCACCAGTGTGCAGGCCCTGGCGGCCCAGCATAAGGTGCCCTTGAACCGTATCGGCAAGTCCATCGAGATCACCACGGGGCGTCGCCTGGCGGCGGGGCAGGCCAGCGAGGCCGATACCCTGGTGGTCATGCTCGACGCAGAAGATTCCTACCGCACGGTGGCTGATCAGGACCTGGAGATTTACTGGGGCGCCTACCTGGGCACGCCGGATGAGATATTGATCAGCGGCAAGGTCAGTGACGTGGCGGAACAGATCGAACGGGTGCGCAAGGCGGCGCGCCTTGAGAATGGCTGGATCATGGACACCTATTTATTGCGCAAACCCTGAGGTCATTTCCCATGCTCAAACTGTTTGCCTTGGCGCTGACCCTGATGGCCGGCGTTGCCCACGCCGATTCCGAGTTGCACACCGATTTGCCGCTGGCGTACCTGGAACAGACCCAGGGCGATGCGCGCAACGAGCCGCTGGTGATTTTCCTGCACGGGTTCGGCAGTAATGAGGAAGACCTGTTCGGCATCAAGGACGCACTGCCGTCCACCTGGACCTACCTCTCGGCCCGTGCGCCGACGCCGGTGCAACCGAATGGCTTTCGCTGGTTTACCAAGACCCCGGGTGACGGCGATTACGATGGTGTGACCGCCGATTTGCACAGCAGCGCCCAACTGATCAAGGATTTTGTCGGCCAAGCCACCGCGAAGTATCACACCCAGCCTGACCGCGTATTCCTGGTGGGGTTCAGCCAGGGCGCGATCATGGCGTATGAGGTGGCTTTACGTGACCCGCAGCTGGTGCGTGGCATTGCGGCGCTGAGTGGCAGCGTGCTGCCGGTGCTCAAGGCTGAGCTCAAGCCGGATCAACGCTTGAACAACCTGGCGATCTTTATTGGCCATGGCACCCTGGACCAGGCACTGCCCTATGCCTCGGCGACGCGGGCGAATGAGGTGTTGGTGGGGCTTGGGTTGAAGCCGGAGTTTCATGGCTATCCGGGGATGAACCACACGGTCAGTGAGGCGGAGGTGCAGGATCTGAAGGCCTGGCTGGAAACGAGTTTGAAGTGAGCGCGCTGAACAAAGGTGGGAGGGGGCAAGCTCCCTCCCACCTTTGATGGGTGTTGTCAGGACTCTTTGTTATTTGCCGCCGGTAATCTGCTTCACCAGCTCTGCATGCCCCTTCGCATCATCGGCCCGCGAGATCGCCTGGATTACCAGCAAGTGGTTGCCGGAGCCGCCGAGGAACGTGGAGTTCAAGGTCTTGCCGCCGCCCTGGGTGGCGGTGCTGTCCACCTGGCGCAGGCCGAGGCCCTTGAAGGTCAGTTTCTTCTCGCTCAGCTTCTTGAAGTCGGGCAGGGCAGCACTCTGGTCCTTGACGAAACCGGCCACGGCACCATCGAGGAACTGCGGGTCGTTGTCCTTGATGCTCACCCCGTCGTTACGCACGGTTTCGGCGACGATCACCACGCTTTTCGTGCTCTGGTTGGCGTACATCGTGCCTTGGGTATTGGCGCTGCCGTCCTCGGCCTTGCCGGCCGGGAGGGTGTCGGCGGCATATCCCTTGGGCAGGTTGAAGTTGAACTTACCGCCCAGGGTGGAGATGGTTTGCGTGGCCGGCTTGGCGGCGGCGAAGACGCTGCCGGCGGTCAGCGCGAGGGCCAGCAGGATAGCGGTCTTGGTGAACGTGGCCATGAAGCGCTCCAGGGGTGAACGAGATTGCGGCACATTCTGTCAGAAAATTCGCAATATCGTTCGCCCTTAGCCTCACACCTTGTCGGACTCTTCCTCAAGCCGATCCATTTCAAACAGTCGCGCCAGTTCCGCCCGGGCTTCCTGGGCGGTCTGCATCACCTTGGCCTCATCGTCGTACACCGCGTGCTGGGCGGCGAGCACTTGCAGGTCGTGGTGCTTGAAGCGGGTGATGCGGGCATCGGCCTGGGCCTGGGTCAACCCGAGGCCCACCAGGGTACGGCGGCTCATTTCCAGGCTGGAGTAGAAGGTCTCGCGAACCGGCGAGGCGTCGAGGTCCACCAGGCGGTGCACGTGCTGGCGGTTACGCGCACGGGCGATGATCTGCATGTGCGGGTAGAGGTTGCGCACCAGTTCGGCGGTCTTGATGTTGATCTCCGGGTCGTCCATGGCGATCACGAAGAACTCGGCCTGGTCGACCTTGGCGGCGTGCAGGATCTCCGGACGTTGCGGATCACCGTAGAACACCGGCATGCCGCCGAAACTGCGGGTCAGTTCGATGGTTTCCACCGAGGTGTCGAGGGCGATGAAGGAGATGTTCTGCGCGCGCAGGATCCGCGCGACGATCTGACCCATACGGCCCATGCCGGCGATCACCACGCGCGGCGCATCGCTTTCGATGGCGCGGTATTCCTCCGGTACTTCCACCGGCTTGACCTTGGGCTTGAACAGCTTGGGGCAGACCAGCAGCAACAGCGGGGTGACGGCCATGGACAGGGTGATGGTCAGCACCAGCACGTCGTAGAGGTGCGGTTCGAACAGGCCCTGGTCGCGGCCGATCTTGAACACCACAAAGGCGAACTCACCGCCCGCCGCCAGCACCACACCCAGGCGCAGGGCGCTTTCGCGGTTGAGATCACCTACCATGCGGCCCACGGCGTACAGCAGCGGCAGCTTCAAACCGATCAACAGCAGGGTCAGGCCGATCACCACCAGCGGCGAGCTGAGCAGCAGGCTGAGGTTGGCGCCCATGCCCACGCTGATAAAGAACAGCCCCAGCAGCAGGCCCTTGAACGGCTCGATCTGGGATTCCAGTTCGTGGCGATACTCCGAGTCCGCCAGCAGCAGGCCGGCGAGGAAGGCACCGAGGGCCATGGACACACCCACCAGTTCCATCAGCCAGGCGGTGCCGATCACCACCAGCAAGGCGGTGGCGGTGGACACTTCGCGCAGGCCGGTCTTGGCGACGATGCGAAACACCGGCCGCAGCAGGTAGCGCCCGCCGATGATCACCACGGCAATACTGCCGAGGATCTGCAGGACGTGTTGCAGGCCCTGGGCTTCGGTGGCCGGATGATCGCTGCCGGCCAGCAGCGGCACCATGGCAATCAACGGGATCGCGGCGATGTCCTGGAACAGCAGGATCGCAAACGCCAGGCGCCCGTGGGGCTGGTTCAGCTCCTTGCGCTCGGCCAGGCTTTGCAGGCCGAACGCGGTGGACGACAGCGCCAGGCCAAGGCCGAGCACGATGGCGCTGTTCCACGACTGGCCAAACAGCCACAACGCCACCGCGCCCATGACCAGGCCGGTGAGCAGCACCTGGGCCAGGCCGACGCCAAATACCGCCTTGCGCATCACCCATAAACGCTTGGGCGACAGCTCCAGGCCGATGATAAACAGCAGCAACACCACGCCCAGTTCGGAGAACTGCGCGACGCTTTGCGGGTTACCGATCAGGCCCAATACCGACGGGCCGATGATCACACCGGCAAACAGATAGCCCAGCACCGCGCCCAATTGCAGGCGCTTGGCCAGGGGCACGGTCAGCACGGCGGCGAGCAGGAACACCACGGCTGCTTGTAACAGATTGCCTTCATGGGGCATTGCGAACTCCAGGATCTTTAAAACCAATCGACAGGAGGGTATTAGAGCGCTTTTTACCTTTCGAAAATTGTGTTTTTGCTGCGTTTGAGGGGACAACACGCCAGTGTGTGTCTGGCGGCGGGCGGTTCACGCCGGCTTGCGGTACAAACCCACGGCCAGGCCGACGATGATGATCGCAATCGAGATCAGGTCTGGCGCGGGAACGCGCTCGCCAATCAGCAGCATCGAACTGCTGAGCCCGAACACCGGAATCAACAACGACAGTGGCGCCACCATGGACACCGGGTACAGCTTGAGCAGCGAGTTCCAGCCCCAGTAGGCAAAGTGCGTCGCCAGGTACACCTGAAACAGAATGGACAGGATCGCAATGATGTCGAGGCTGGATTGCAAGCCTTCGAACGGCGCGCTGCCATGCATCAGCCAAGCCATGAGAAATAACGGGATCGGCGGAAACAGGCTGGCCCACACCATGAACGAGAAGACCTCAGTGACCCCCGACTTCTTGACGATGACGTTACCCACGCTCCAGGCCAGCGCACTGAGTACGATCAACATCACGCCCAGCACTGCGTGGCTGCCTTCTCGGGTGGAGATGATAGCTGCCAGGCCGATCAGGGCCATAAATGCACCCGCCATTTGCGTCCCGCGGAGTGTTTCCCTGAACAACACGCAACCCCAGCCCATGGTGAAAAATACGCTGAGTTGAATGATCAATGACGCGATGCCGGGGCTCACACCCCTCTCGATGCCATAGTTGATCACGCCCCACATGCCCAGCCCGAAGATGACGCCGTAGGCGGCCACGTAGCTGAATTTGACGGCGGGGCGCTTGATGAAGAACACCAGCGGCAGGGCGGCGAGGGAAAAGCGGATGCCCGTGAGGACAAAAGGGTCGACCGAGCGCAGGCCGAGTTTGGTGATGGGGAAATTCACCCCCCATACCAGGGTGACGAGCACGGCTAACGCCAGGTGTTTTTTCAGCATGGAATGTTCCCTTGGTCATGACGCTTTTCGAGGGCGTTGATGTTAGGGAGGGGCGGGTTGGCCCGCTTGCTATACAAGGCCATCTTTTGACAGAATCGGGCCATGATTCCGACCTTTGATTCCGCCAGCCCAGAAGCCGTGGTAACGCTGCGCGAATACCCTTGCGGCACCGTCTTTGAGCGGCACACGCACTCACGTGGGCAGTTCGCCTATGCCTCCACCGGCGCGCTGAAAATGTTCACCGATCTCGGCAACTGGGTGGTACCGCCGCAACGGGCGATCTGGGTGCCGGGTGGTGTGCCCCATGAAATGCATATGCGCGGGGATGTGGTGATGCTCAATACCTACCTGGACGCCGATGCCGCTAAGCGGGCGCGGTTGCAGGAGCGCTGCCAGGTGTTTGAAGTGTCGCCCCTGCTCAGGCATTTACTGGAGGCGGCGCTGGCTATCGACTCCTCGGCATTACCCAGCGTGAGGCATCACTGCGTGCTGACGCTGTTGATTGATGAAATCGCAGCCATGCCCGAGCTGCCACTCAGCGCGCCATTGCCGCGCGAGCCGCGGCTGGCGCGAGCATGTCAGCGCTTCCTGGATGCGCCCACGCAGAAAATCACCCTCGATGAGATGGCTGATTGGTCGAACATGAGCCGGCGCACCTTCACCCGCCATTTCTACGAGGGCACGGGGATGACGTTCGTGTCCTGGCGCCAACAGGTGTGCCTATTGGAAGCCACCGCACGGCTAAGCCATGGCACGTCCATCACCGATGTCGCGTTCGAATTGGGGTTCAGCAGTTCCAGTGCATTCACCTCCGTGTTCCGGCGCAACCTGGGGGATTCGCCGGCGCGCTACCTGGCCAAATCAAAGGCTGCGGCGCAGTTCTGAGCCTTCGCGACCGCCACGCCGGTCAGGATTCACCGTTCTGCAGGCCTCCCTTTGTTATTATCGCCGTCCCTCGTCACCAGGAGTCACCGGCCCATGCAGCACCAGTGGGATGAAATGCACCGCACCCGCAAGCCCACGTTCGTATTGTGCGGCGAGCCTCAGGGCGATGTGCTCAATCTCTATGTTCACGGTTACTCGGCGTTCTTTAACCGGCAACAGCTGGGCAATTTCAAGCAACAGCTGGCGGGTATCGAGGGTTCGACCAACCTGATGCTGTTCTGGCCGGCGGGGCATTTCCTGGAAAACCTGTTTGCGCCCTTCAAGGAGGTGATCGCCGCGATGCTGGGGGGCGGCAGCATCGGTGCCGCGACTGTCGGCGTGGGCAAGGCGATTGCCTATTTTCTCGACCACTACAAAAGCGTCGAGGCGCGGGTGGACGAAGTGGCCAGGAGCTTGCTGCCGGAGCTGGCCAGCTACCTGCATGGCGAGGCGCTGCCTGTGCGGCGTATCAACCTGATCGGGCATTCCCTGGGGGCGCGGATTCTGGTCAAGAGCCTGCTGGCCAGCCCGGATACCGCCCGGGAACTGCCGTTGGACAACCTGCTGTTGATGGGCGGGGCGATCTGTACGTCCAGCCCTTGGGATGAGGTGTGCGCGCCGCTCAAGGGGCGTGTGATCAATTGCCACTCCAGCAAGGACTGGGCCCTGGCCATGAAGCCGGACACCGAGCGGTGCATCGGCCGGTATGCGATCCCGGTGACGCCGGCGCTCAAGGCCAAGGTCACCAATGTGCACCTGGCCACCTTCGATCACGCTGCCTACTGGCCGCAGTTGCAGACCGTGGTGCAGTACACCGACCTGTTGCACGAGCGGCGCGGCCTGATCCGCGCCGACCAGCGCAGCAGCGAGGTACGCTTTGCCGAAGAGGACACCGACTTGTTAGCGGCCCTGGTGCAGGCGCGGCCGGAGGAGCTGGCGTTCCTGGCCGAATTGATGGCGCAAAAGCGCAGTGCATCGATCGACGCCACGGTGCGCGAGCCGCTCAAGCTGGCCATCGAGTTGCAGCGCATGGGCGGCGACAGCTTTATGAACCTGGCCCGTGGCCATGGCGTGAACTATCGGCAGATTGCCGAAGAGGTGGCGCAGCGACTGGGAATCAAGTTTGCCGAGCCCGTTGAAACGGTGGCATTGGCTGACCTCGAAGCCCGGGTCGCGGAAAAACTGCTCGAGCAGTACAAGGACAAACTCGGCCACGCCGACCGCCAGGTATTCGATGCTGAACTCAAGACGGCCGCGCAAAAGGAGCAGGGTCTGTTCAGCCGTTTCGATGTCGGCCGAACAGCCACTACGGCGTTGAGCGGCACGGCGCTGGCCGGGTTGACCGGGTTTATCCTGCGTCGGGGTGCGGCCTCTGCGATCCCGGTGGTCGGCCAGGCGTTGGTGGCGGCGATGCTGCTGGTGAGCGGTGTACGGGCGTTTTCCGGCCCGGCTTACTCGATCACCACCCTGGCCGTGCTGGTGATCGGGGTGATTCGCCAGCGCATGGAGCGTGAAGCCTTGAATCAGGAGATGGACCTGGTGGTACAGGTCGTGGAGGCGTTTGACCTGCCTCGGGAGACGGTGATGCGCACGGTTGCTTCCGACTGATAAGCTGAGCCCCTGTCGAGTGTGTTTGCCTGGGATACCGCGTGAAATTCAGCCTGCCGAAAATCGCTACCGCTCCATTCTGCCCGCCGGAAGTGGCCGGCTCCGTTGCCGTTGACCCCAAGGCGTCCTTCTTCAAGCGCATCCTGATGTTCGCCGGCCCCGGCCTGCTGATCTCCATCGGCTACATGGACCCGGGCAACTGGGCCACGGCCATCGAAGCCGGGTCGCGCTACGGCTACAGCCTGTTGTTCGTGGTATTGCTCGCCAGCCTGGCGGGGATGGCGGTGCAGTGCCTGTGCTCGCGCTTGGGTATCGCTACCGGCAAGGACTTGGCGCAACTGTGCCGTGAGCGCTACAGCAAACGCTCGGCACGCACCCAGTGGGTGCTGGCGGAAATCTCCATCATCGCCACCGACCTCGCCGAAGTACTCGGCTGCGCCCTGGCGTTTCACCTGTTGCTGGGCGTTTCCCTGACCACCGGCATTGTCATCACCGCCTTCGATACGCTGTTGGTCCTGGCCCTGCAAAACCGGGGGTTCCGCCGCCTGGAAGCGATCATGCTGGCGCTGGTGGCGACCATCGGCGTGTGTTTCTTCATTGAGCTGGTGCTGATCAAACCGTATTGGCCGGATGTGTTCAGCGGCTTCACCCCATCACTGTCGGCCATCAGCGATGCCGCGCCGTTGTACCTGGCCATCGGTATTCTCGGCGCCACGGTGATGCCCCATAACCTCTACCTGCACAGCTCGGTCGTGCAAACCCGCCTGATCGGCAAAGACCTCGCCAGCAAACAGGACGCGGTCAAGCTGGCCCGGATCGACACCATTGGCTCCCTGGCCCTGGCACTGCTGGTCAACGCCGCCATCCTGATACTCGCGGCCTCCGCCTTCTACAAGACCGGGCACACTGGGGTGGTGGAGATCCAGGACGCCTACCGCTTGCTTGACCCGTTGGTGGGCGGCGCCTTTGCCAGCATCCTGTTCGGCATCGCCTTGCTGGCGTCCGGGCAAAGCTCGACCTTTACCGGCACCATCGCCGGGCAAGTGATCATGGAGGGGTATCTCAACCTGCGCATTCCCTGCTGGCAACGCCGCCTGATCACCCGTGGGCTGGCGCTGATCCCGGCGTTTCTCGGGGTGTGGTTGATGGGCGACCAGGCCATTGGCAAGCTGCTGATCCTCAGCCAGGTGGTGCTCAGCCTGCAGTTGCCGTTTGCGTTGTACCCGTTGATCCGCATGACCGGCGACAAGCAGCTGATGGGGCCGTTCGTCAATCGCCTGCACACCCGGGTGCTGGCATGGTTTCTGTTTGCGCTGATCAGTGGCGCCAATGCGTGGTTGATCGGGCAGTGGGTGTTCTGAGTTCCAGGCCGTAGGTGCGGGCTATACCAGGATTGCCAAGGATGTGTACTGGGCAATCTGCGTGTCGGCGGTCAATAGCCTCATCGGTTCACTGATGGCTGTCGCTACGATGAGCCGATCAAAAGGGTCTTTGTGATGAGGCTCAAGCTCCTTGACGGCAATCGCGTGTTCCGAGGTGATGGGCAGTTCGACGAAACCGCTTTCAAGGCAGTATCCCCGGATTTCGTCCAGGTCTGCATCGAGTTTTCCAAGGCCGACCTTGATCGCCATTTCCCAGAAGGTTGCCGCGCTGACGTAGATCTCTGCGGCATTCTCGATCAGTCGTCGGGCTTTGCTGGATAGCTTCGGGTCGTCACTCAGTGCCCAGAGCAGAACATGGGTATCCAGCAGCACCCTCATGGATGGCTGCCCTCAAACGCATCCAGCAGATCGCCTGGCAGGGGCGCATCAAAGTCCTCGGGGACAACGAGCTTTCCTTTCATCGCGCCAATTCGCTGACCGTTGGATTTCCCCACGGGAACAAGTTGTGCCATCGCACGCCCATGCTTGGCAATGGTGATAATTTTGCCGGCGGCGGCGTCATCCACCAGTTTTGACAGGTTATTTTTTGCTTCGCCCAAGGGTACGGTAATCATGAGGTGCTCCGCGTATTTTGGCCAAATATAGCCAAAACTGGGTGAGCTATCCAAGACGAGCCGACCGCTGGTTGCCGCCTCACGTTCAGCGCGTGACGGCTTTGGGTACATGAAAACCATGGCATCTCTCCAAAAAGGACATCGCCAAAGTCTGCCCCAATGCACCCGGTCCAAAATAGGGTGGCCCGTTAAATCAGACCGAACCTACTTTTACTACTCGGAAAATTCCTCAACCGTTTATCGATCCCAATACGGCACCGTCCCAAAACACTCCACGAAATAATCGATCACCGTGCGCACCTTCAGCGACAGCCTGCGGCTCCCCGGCCACAGCGCCGCGATCTGCTGCGGCTCCAGCGTGGTCGCCACTTCATATTCCGTCAGTACTGCTTGCAGGGTGCCAGCGCGCAGGCCTTCGCCGATCAGCCAGGACGGAAACACCACCAGGCCCAGGCCTTGTTCAGCGGCGTGGGTGAGGGTGTCGGCGTGGTTGCCGGTGATCGGGCCCTTGACGCTGTAGGGCGTCCAGTCGTCCTGGCCTTTGCGGAAGAACCAGCGTTGCTGGCCGGTGATGCCCTTGTAGGCCAGGCACTGATGATGGAGCAGTTCCTCGGGGTGCTGGGGCGTGCCCTGGCGGGCCAGGTAGGCTGGGCTGGCGGCGAGGCGAAAGCGCTGGGGGGCGAAGATGCGTGCCTGCATGCTGGAATCGTTGAGCACGCCGATACGGAACAGCAGGTCGGTGCCGTCTTGCAGCGGGTCGACGTATGTATCGGTTTGCTGGATGTCCAATTGCAGCTTCGGGTAGCGCCGGCATAACTCGCCCAGCCACGGTGACAGGTGACGCTGGCCGAACACCATCGGCGCGTTGATGCGCACCAGGCCGCTGGGTTCGCTTTCCTGTTCCTGCAGGGCCTGGCCGGCGGCTTCCAGCTGTTCGAGCAGCAAGCGCGCGTGTCGCCCCAGCAGGCGCCCGGCCTCGGTGGGGCTCACTGCGCGGGTGTGGCGGTAGAGCAACTGCTGGCCGAGGGCCTGCTCCATCAGTTGGATCTGCCGGGAGATGGAGGAGGGCGCCAGGCCTTCGCGGCGGGCCACTTCGGAAAAGCTGCCGTGGTCCAGCACCGCGACGAACAGGCGCAGCGCCTTGAAACTCAATTCATTCAAGCCCTGCATCAGGCCTCCGGGTTGTGCGTATTGCGCAAAGGTGTTGTCGGCATACTCCCATTTATCGCACAGGCAGGCCACCGGATAATGCGCGCCATGTTTCCTTTATTGACGCGCAGGTGATGTATGCAGGCCAGTTCTATCGAGGGTGTGGCGCAAGCCAGGCCAAAAAACAGCCTCTTACGGTTGCTGTTGTTGCCGCTGGTGATCCTGGCGGGCATGGGCCTGTCGGTGGAGGCCGGGTTGCTCGGGCCATTGGGCGTGCAGGTCGGGCATTTATGGGCGACCTTGAGCATCTTCGGTGTCGGCTCGGCGATTCTGTTTTTGCTGCTGCTGTTCAGCGGCCCGCAAAAGGGCCCGGCGTTGTCCGAGTTGCCGCGCTGGCAACTGATCGGTGGGTTCCTGGGGCCGATGTATGTGGTGGTGCTGACCCTGGCCACGCCGCACATCGGTATTGCCATGACCATGATCGCGATTTTGTCCGGCCAGGTGGGCAAGAGCGTGCTGATCGACCATTTCGGCTGGTTCGGCACCGCACGCAAACGGGTCAATGGCGAGCGCTGGATAGCCCTGGCGTTGATTGTGGCGGCACTTGTTCTGATTGCACGAGGGTAAGGCGATGAATCTGATTCTGTTATTGGTGCTGGTGATCGCGGCGGGTGCGGTGTTGAGTGTGCAGGCGGCGATCAATGGTCGCCTCGGCCAGGCGGTGGGCGTGTTGCGCAGCAGTCTGCTGACGTTTGCGGTGGGCGCGCTCACTACCGCGTTGTTGATTTTCTTCTTCGAGCCGGCCCAGTCCGTGAGCCTGCTCGACGTACCCAAATGGCAATTGACCGGCGCCCTGTTCGGCGTGGTGTACATGATGGTGATGGTCGGGGCCGTGCCGGTGGTCGGTACTGCAGTGGCGACCGTGGCCGTGATTACCGGGCAATTGGGCATGGGCATGCTGATCGATAACTTCGGGTGGCTGGGCAACCCGGCCGTCGAACTGTCGAGCAGCCGCATCCTGGCGATGGTGTGCCTGGCTCTGGCCTTGGTGTTCATGTACCGCAGCAATACGCGCACCGACTGATGGTTTGAACCATCGCCGACGCCTGGCAGTCACTGCTTAAGGTGCCGGCAACCGCCGCACCGGACGACCATGAAGAAGGAGTCTGGCCATGCCTGATCAAACCTGTGCCTGCCCGCATTGCAAGTGTGTGCTGGGCGTCGATGCGGTAATGAAGGACGGTAAGGGCTATTGCTGCCAGGGCTGCGCCGAGCATCATGCCCATGGCGAGCCTTGTGCGGCGGCGACGGGGTGCGAGTGCGCCAAGTCGGCTAAAGGCTGAATACGTTCGCAGGGAGCGTCGATAGTGGGCTCCCTGCGTATCCCTTACTGGGGTTCCAGCTCCAGGCGCAGGCTGTGGTCGGACAAGCGCCGGCTGTCTTTTACCACGCCGCTGGTTCGTCGACCTTCGAGGGCCAGCACCAGGGTCTGCGCATCATGCAAATCGTCCGGCAGCGGCTGGAACACCTTCAGCACCAGCCAGCCGGGCTTATGCTGCACGCTCACCTGGCACTCGACATGCTTGGCCAGTGGCCCGAACAATGTGTCCCGGGTGTAATCGATGCGTGCCTTGCCGTTGATTGAATCCATGCTCATTTCTCCTTGATCAAGCCTGGGCGCGCGCATCCGAGCGGCGCCATTGCACGTTTTTTATGCCGAATTTCTCGGCCTGTTCCTGGCTGGTTTTCTTCACCCGCTCGCGGGCGAAACGGCCGATACGGCCCACGCCAGCGTCACAGCTTGCCCAATGCCAGGCCTCCAAGGTATCCAGCTTTTCCAGACGAATAATGAAGGACTTGGCTTCGCCATGAAGGGTGTAGTCGATCACAAACAGTTTTGCGTTATTCATTGGCCCCTCAACCCTGGTGGTGTAAGCAAGTGATCGCCCTCGGCGGCAAAAATTCACTCGGATTGTCCGGCGGTGGTCATTACCATGGCGGCTGACTCCCGATAGATGTGCTCCCCATGGCCCTGGCCGCACCCCCTGACCTCAGTGATCACGCCGTCCCCGTGCAACCCTTGGCGCGTACTTACCCGCGTGGCCTGTACGTGGAGCCCCATCGCCACGACTGGGGCCAATTGCTCTATGCCATGAGCGGCGTGATGTGGGTCGAGACCCCTCGGGAGGCCCTGGTGGTACCGCCCCAGCGCGCAGTCTGGCTGCCGCCGGGCGTGGAGCACGGCATCCGGGTGGTGTCGGATTTGCAGATGCGCAATATCTACTTGCGCCCGGCCTTGGCGGCGACATTGGACCGCCAGGTGCAGGTGATTGAAGTCGGTGGGCTGCTGCGTGAGTTGATCGTCACGCTGGTGGAGCAGGGCGACCGCGATGACGCGGGGTATTACGACGCGGTGGTCGGCCTGGCCCTGCTGGAGTTGCGCCGGGCATGCCGCTCGCAGATTCGTATCGCCATGCCGGTGGAGGCCGATCGCCGGCTGATCAGCGCGTGCCAGGCGGTCATGGCGGCGCCGTCCCTGGAGATTCCTTTCGAGCAGCATGCGGAAGCGGCCGGTGCCAGCGTGCGCACCTTGGCGCGGCTGTTCCAGCACCACCTGGGCATGGGCTTTGCCGAATGGCGCCGCCAGGTGCAATTGGCCACGGCGGTGGCCGAGTTGATCCAGGGTCAGTCGGTCAGCGCTATCGCGCGTTCCCTGGGCTATTCGCCGAGCAGTTTCAGCGACATGTTCCGGCGTGAACTGGGGATGGCGCCTTCCCAGTATGTGAGTTGGCCGAAATCCTGAAGCGTTTGGCCGATGCTGCCGGGATGGGCTTCCTACACTAAGCCCATCAAACCACCAGGCGTCGCCCCCATGAGTTACCTGATCTCCCTTGCCATTGGCCTCTTTGTCGGCGTGATCTACGGCGCGCTGGACTTCCGTTCGCCCGCACCGCCTGCCATTGCGCTGGTGGGCCTGATGGGCATGCTGCTCGGCGAAAAACTCTGGCCCATGGGGCGGCAGTTGCTCAGCGGTTTGTGGTCCTGATTCCTCTTCTCCCTTCGATGGATACTGGCAATGAAAGCACTGCAATTTTCCGCTACTGGCGACCTCGGCGCCCTGAGCTTCGTCGACGTCGCCACGCCGGTACCGGCCGCCGATGAAGTGCTGGTACAGATCAAGGCGGCGGGCCTCAACCCCAGCGACGTGAAGAACGTACTCGGGCGTTTCCCCTACACCACCGTGCCGCGCATACCTGGCCGCGACTTCGCCGGCGTGGTCGTGCAGGGGCCCCAGGCGCTGGTGGGGCAGGAGGTCTGGGGCACCGGTCGCGACCTGGGCTTTTTCGCCGACGGTTCCCACGCCCAATACCTCACCGTGTCGGCCAAAGGCGTGGCGCATAAACCTGCCCACCTGAGTTTTGCCCAGGCCGCCAGCCTGGGTGTGCCCTACACCACGGCCTGGGATGCGCTGCAGCGCAGTGGTGTGGGCAAAGGCACGCGCTTGCTGGTGATCGGCGCCAATGGGGCGGTGGGCAGCGCGGCATTAGCCTTGGGGAGGGTCCTGGGTGCCCAGGTGTTGGCGGCGGTGCGCAAGGCTGACCAGGTCGAGGTATTGCAGGCGCAAGGGTTCGACGCGATTGCGTTGGGCAAGCCCGAAGCGCTGGGCGCGCAGGTGAATGCGGTGTTCAAGGGCGGCGCCGATGTGATCTTCGACACCACCGGTTTCTGGCTGCCGGCGGCCGTGGCAGGCCTGGCGCCGTTCGGTCGCATCGCGATCATTGCCGCGCCGGTGGACGGTCACGTACAACTGCCGGCCCTGGCCCTGTATCGCAAGGGCGGCTCGGTGGTGGGGATCAATTCATTGCTCTACAACTGTGAGCAGTGCGCGGTGATGCTGGAGCAGTTCGGACGTTTTTTCGACGAAGGCTTGTTGCCGCTGCCCACCGGCCTGCGCGAGGTGGCGCTGGCCGATGGCGTGCAGTGCTATGAGGACGTGAATCAAGGCTGTGCGGACAAGATCATCTTGCTGCCTTGACCCATGTCGCTCCGCACTAGGCTTCTGGGACGCCTTTTTCCCACGCCTGCCAGTTCTTGAGGATCGCCTGTACCAGCGGGTTCCCCGTGCGGTACAGGTTTTCCAGCGCCGGTACGAACCCGCCCTGGTCGGCGTACTTGAGCAGGTTGTCGACTTCGCTGTAGCCGGGGTATGGGCGGTCGAAGTCCGAACCGGCACGTACGACGGCCAGGCGCTGGATGTCCACCAACCCCTCGCGGCTGGCGCGCAGCAAGGCTTCGTAGGTGGAGTTGTCTTCCTGTTGGGTGGTGCAGTACTCGCCTTTGTTATCCGTGAGCAGCTTGGTCCACACCTCGGCGCGTTCGCTCAGGCGCGTACCGGAGAACCAGGTGTTGCCCGCCAGGGTGTCGCAGCGGGTGACTCGCGGCGGCTGGTTGGCGGGGGCGGCGGGGTAGTGTTTGCGCCAGGCGGCGGACTCTTTGCTTTCCGTAAGTTCGACGGTGTGCGACAGGGCGAACGCCTTGGCCTGCAGCTTGGGGTTCAGCTCAAACACTTCGGTCTTGTAGTCCAGCGGCGGCTTTTCGTTGGGCCCCTTGGTGTTGATGCCAAGGTAGCCGGTCGGCCAATCCTTGGGCGCATCCCGCGAATCCAGCTCCCACTGGGTGCCGAACTCCACCAGGTAGTGGGCCCAGGCGGCAGTGCCGATGGTGCCGTGTTTCGGGCTGATCCCGGCAATCCCGGCGATCAGGAAATAGCTCTGGCGCAGGTCGAACTTGGGCGACAACGCCAGGGCCAGGGTGGACGCGGCGGCGTTGGTCTGGCCCATGCCGGTCACCAGCAGGCACACGTCCCGGGTGTTGCAGCGGATCACCGGGTATTCGGCAGACAGGCCCGGCACGCGCACTTCCTGCTTGAGTTCCAGGCGGTCGATCCAGGTTTGCGCCTCGGGGGCGAACATGGTGATCAGCATCACCTTGGGCTTGATGGGGGCAGCAGAATCAGCCAGCACCACATGGGGCAGCAGGGCAAGGCCGACGGCCAGCGAAAGACGGGTAAATGTATTCATCTAATACTCCTTGATCAGAATTGGTAGCCCACGCCAGCGTAATAACCCCAGCCGTCGGAGCGGGCGCGGAAGTTACCCTCGCCGAAGTTCAACTCACTGCCATCTTCCCAGTTGCCGCCGTTATGAAAATAACGACCGACCAGGGTGAAGCGCAGGTGGGTGAAGGAATACAGCAGCACGTTGGTCGCCACCAGGGCGTTGGCGGTGCGCGCCGGGTTGTCCTTGTGCAGGTCCGAGCCGAAATCGTAGTTGGTGAAACCGATATAGGTCAGCGACGCACCGTTATCGAACTTGCCGATGGGCACGATGTATTTCATCTGTGCGCGGTAGCCATCCCAGGAATACTCATTGCTGGCGCCGTAGTTTTCCCACTGGTAACGCCCGTAGAAGTTCGCCGACAAGTTGACCTGCGAGTGGGTGTCGATATCGGTGCCGAGGCCGCTGTACAGGGTGTTGGCACGGTTGGCTTTGTTGCTGCCGTGGTCGTAGATCCAGTCGAACGCCACATACCATTCCTTGAACGGGCCGATGGCCAGGCTGCGTCCGGCCAGGTAGTCGATGGAGATACGCGGCTCGTGCTCCATGAACACCGGCGAGCCATGGTCCCACGCGCCTTTGTCGTTACTGTTGCCGATGCCGAGGATCTTCGGCACGTCGATGTAGCCGTACAACTCGAAGGGCCCCTTGCGGCCGAAGTACTCGTATTCCAGGTACACATCATCCTGGGGCTTGGGGCCGAAGCTGATGTCTTTACTGCCGATCAGCGTCAGGTCCTGGTTGAACCATTCCGACAGATAGACGCCTTTTTTTGCCGGGCTGGCTTCAGGGCTCAGGGTTTCGCCCTGTGCTGAGTCATCCACGGGTTTTTCCTGCGCCAAAATGGGCGCGCTGAGTACTCCCGTTACGGCGGCCAGTAGCAAGGAAACACCAAAGCAGACACGGGGCCTTGAGGTGGGGTGCATTGAAAGTCCCTATTCGTACGCGGTTTGAACCCGATTCATCGGGTCGTGGTGAACTTGGCAGTCAAGTTCGTACCGCAAACGGTTGCACAGGCTGTACCAACTTTTCTTAATGGCTTGAATGTCATGGAAAAAAGCAGAATTACTCGACCTTTTGATCAGAAATGACTGGGTGTCATTTTCTCGATGGGGTTGAACAGGTGTATCGGCGGTTCGCGGCGATATTCACTGGGCGTCTGGTGCATCTCGATCCGGAAGTGCCGGTTGAAGTTGGACAGGTTGGCGTAGCCCACTTCAAAACAGATATCCGCCACCGACATCTCGCTTTGCAGCAATAACCGACAGGCGCGTTGCACGCGGAATTTGCGCATCAGGTCGATAAACCCATGGCCCGTGTTGCGCTTGAAGAAACGTGAGAAGCCCGGTTCGCTCATGTCCAACTGTTGGGCGATGACCGAGAGGCGCACGTCGCCGGTGAGTTCGCGCATCAGGTAGTCGAAGGCCTTGTTGATGCGCTCGGCGCTGCGTGCGTCCAGGGTCGGGGCGTAACAGGGGCTGGCCAGGGCCTTTACCTGCTGGGCCGGGGCGTTTTTCAGGCTGTCGAGCAGTTGCAGGAACAGGGTCAGCCGTTGCAGGCCGTGGGCGTTGCCGATAGCTTCCATCAACCTCGCAGCCTGTACGGCGGTGTCGCCGCTGAACTCCAGGCCGCGCCGGGCCTGTTCGAACAACGGCTGCAAGTCGCCGAGTTCCGGCAGGGTGTTGCGCAGGGCGAGGAGGGCGGCGCCGTCGAATTGCAGCACCACGTCGCGGCCGGCCAGGTGTTCGCCGGGGGCCAGTTCGCCGATCCAGTCATGGGGCAGGTCCGGGCCGATCAGCGCCACATGCCCGGCACTGAACGCACCGATATAGTCGCCCGCCACCAACTTGCCGCTGCCCTGGCGGATCAGGTGGATTTCAAATTCGGGATGGTGATTCCAGCGCGCCAGATCGTAAGGGTAGTCATGTTCGAACCAGCGAAAGCAGTGCTGCGGTTCGGGCAGGATCACTTCGAGTTCGGCAGGGCGATGTTCGAACAGCTTGGCGCGGCTGATGGGCATGGTCATGCCTCTTTTAGTTGTGGAATCGCCTAAAAATACGCGGGTTGGCAATCCCTGCGCTACCCCCGGTTTCGCCCGGCACTGATACTTTTTTGATCCTGAGCCAGCGGTTAAAAAAGTATCAGCCGCGCATGCGCCATGCGTTTGTGAGGGCTAGGCCCAAGCTGCTGTAATCGGCCCTCAACAACAAAAACAACAGGTGGAAACCGCTATGTCCAAGATTCCGCAAGCGTTGTTCCTGCTTTCCGGCCTGGCCTTGGCTATGCCCAGCCAGGCAGCCGACACCGTGACCATCGCTACCGTCAATAACAGCGACATGATCCGCATGCAGCGCCTGTCCAAAGTGTTCGAGCAGCAGCATCCGGACATCCAGCTCAACTGGGTGGTGCTGGAAGAAAACGTGCTGCGCCAGCGCCTCACCACCGATATCGCCACCCAGGGCGGCCAGTTCGATGTGCTCACCATCGGCACCTACGAAACCCCGCTGTGGGGCGCCAAGCACTGGCTGGAACCGCTGACCCAATTGCCGGCCGATTACGACGCCGACGATATCTTCCCCTCGGTCCGCCAGGGCCTGTCGGTCAACGACACCCTGTATGCCTTGCCGTTCTACGGGGAAAGCACCGTCACCTACTACCGCACCGACCTGTTCAAGCAGGCCGGTCTGAGCATGCCTGCGCACCCGACCTGGACCCAGCTGGGTGAATTCGCCGCCAAGCTCACGGACAAGAACAACGGCCAATACGGCATGTGCCTGCGCGGCAAGGCCGGTTGGGGCGAGAACATCGCGCTGCTGAGCACCATGGCCAACGCCTTCGGTGCGCGTTGGTTCGATGAGCAGTGGAAGCCTGAGCTGACCAGTCCCGAATGGACCGCCGCCGCCAACTTCTACGTCAACACCCTCAAGCAATACGGCCCGCCCGGCGTGTCCAGCAACGGTTTCAACGAAACCCTGGCGCTGTTCAACAGCGGCAAGTGCGCGATCTGGGTCGATGCCAGCGTCGCCGGCTCCTTCACCACCGACAAGAGCCAGAGCAAAGTCGCCGACAGCGTAGGCTTCGCCGCGGCCCCCACCGAAGTCACCGACAAGGGATCCTCCTGGCTGTACGCCTGGTCGCTGGCCATCCCGGCCACGTCCAAGCACAAGGACGCCGCCAAGGCCTTTATCGCCTGGGCCACGTCCAAGGACTACATCCAGCTGGTCGCCGATAAAGAAGGCATCACCAACATACCGCCTGGCACCCGCCAGTCCACCTACAACGCGGCGTACCTCCAGGCCGCACCGTTTGCCCAGGTGACCCTGGAGATGATGCGGCATGCCGACCCCGCGCACCCGTCGGCCAAACCCGTGCCGTACGTGGGCATCCAGTACGTGACCATTCCCGAGTTCCAGGCCATCGGCACGTCCGTCGGCAAGCTGTTCTCGGCGGCGCTGACGGGGGGCATGTCGGTCGAGCAGGCGTTGCTCCAGGCGCAGTCCACCACCGAGCGCGAAATGAAACGCGCCGGCTATCCCAAATAATGTTCAAAGGACAGATGCCTTATGAAACGACTCGAAGGTAAGAGCGCGCTGATCACCGGCTCGGCGCGCGGGATTGGCCGCGCGTTTGCCCAGGCCTATATCGCTGAAGGCGCGACCGTCGCCATCGCCGACATCAACCTGCAGCGGGCCCGGGACACCGCCGCCGAACTTGGTCCGCAGGCCTACGCGGTAGCGATGGACGTCACCGACCAGGCTTCCATCGACAGCGCGATTGCCGCCGTGGTCGCCCAGGCCGGCAAGCTCGACATCCTGGTCAACAACGCGGCGCTGTTCGACCTGGCGCCTATCGTCGATATCACCCGCGACAGCTTTGATCGACTGTTCTCGATCAACGTCGCCGGCACGCTGTTCACCTTGCAGGCCGCTGCCCGGCAGATGATCCGCCAGGGCCATGGCGGCAAGATCATCAACATGGCCAGCCAGGCCGGGCGGCGTGGCGAGCCGTTGGTGGCGATCTACTGCGCGACCAAGGCGGCAGTGATCAGCCTCACGCAATCGGCGGGGCTCAACCTGATCAAGCAGGGCATCAACGTCAACGCCATCGCCCCGGGCGTGGTGGATGGCGAGCATTGGGACGGGGTGGATGCGTTGTTCGCCAGGCATGAAGGGCTGGTGCCTGGCGAGAAGAAGCGGCGGGTGGGGGCCGAGGTGCCGTTCGGGCGGATGGGTACGGCCGAGGATTTGACCGGGATGGCGATCTTCCTGGCGTCCAAAGAGGCTGACTACGTAGTGGCGCAAACCTATAACGTGGATGGCGGTAATTGGATGAACTAAGCCATACACCGCTCAAAATGTGGGAGGGAGCAAGCCCCTCCCACATTTGAAGGTCATCGTTCTTGAAAAGGGTGCCTAGTCGGCAAAACTGCGATCAAAGAAGTAAACCGCCCCAGGCTTCAGGTTCTCCACCGTCGCCTGGGGCCTGCCGCCTTCACCCTGTTTCTTGCGCCCCGTCTCGCGCAAATATCCCGCCTCCGTCAGCTTCAACAGGCGCTGGCGAATACTGGTCTTGAGCACCGGCCGTTCCAGCACCAGGGAAAAGATCGTGGTCGCCTCCGGCGCGCTGAATTCATTGCCCAGGAACATCAGCGGCAGGTTGCTGTACAGCGACTTGGAGAACAACCGCTCCTGCACGGCCGCGGCGATGCTGTTGTGATCGAACGGCAACTTGATGCTGCCATCAGCCACCGCCTTCAGCGCGAACCAGCCTTGATGCGCACTCGGCGCCACCTCATCCGCGACGATCGCCAGGTAGTACGTGGACGACGACCAGCAACGCGGATCGCGAAACGCATCGCCCACCGTGCCCACTTGCTCGCTCCAGGCCAGCTCCAGGCCGACCTTGCTGCTGGCGCGCAAGCGTTCCACCGCATCCTGGAGGCTCAGATCTTGCACGCCGCCATTCACCACCACCCCCGGCAACGCCCAATGCCCGGCGAAGGGTTCGGCTTCGCGCTTGTTCAGCAACAACTTGAGTTCCCCGGCGGCGCGGCAGTAGCACAGCACGCATAGGTCGACGGTATGGAGGTAGGGGCTAAGGGGCATGTGACGTCCTTCTGAACAGCGGTGGGGCACAGTCTAACGGATCGAACAGATATGTCATGTACCTGGTTCAGGATAGATAAATAAATGTTTCTTGCAATGAAAGTACATGACGTGTACTTTTGTTTCCAGGCCACAGGAGAACCGCCATGACCCTTGCGAAAACTGCCATTGCTTCATTCGACGTCGATGCCCAGAAGAGCTTCACGCCGTTGTGCCCCAACGAGTTGCCGGTGGCCGGCGGTGACCGGATCGGTGCCGAACTCAACTACATGGCCAGCCTTGCCGGCCACCGCGTCGGCAGCAAGGACGCCCACACCCCGCACGCACCCTGGGTGGTCGCCCAGCACAGCGAGATGCTCCAGCCCACTGGCCTGGTACACGCCGACGTGACCTGGGTCAGCCACTGCGTACCGGGCACCGAAGGCTTTACCTTGCTCGACGAGTTGCCCACGCCCTATGACTACGACTACTTCATCTGGAAGGGCGTCGAACCTGACCTGCACCCCTATGGCGCCTGCTACCACGACCTGCACGACAAACTCTCCACCGGCGTGATCGAGTACCTCAGGGCCCAGGGCGTCACTCGCGTGATCGTCGGCGGCCTGGCCCTGGACTACTGCGTCAAGACCACCGCCTTGCAACTGCTCAAGGCCGGCCTGGAGGTGGTCCTGCACCTGCCGGCGTGCCGGGGGATCAGCGAGGAGGGCGGCGTACAGGCCGTCAATGAGTTGCTCAAGGCCGGTGCCGTCATCAGCAGCACCCGCGAAGAACTGGCCGCGATGGCCACGCGTTAAGGAGATACACCATGGAAAGTGCCTACGACTACGAAGCCCCGGTGATCCAGGGCTTGCTCGACACCGACTACTACACCTTCACCATGATGCAGGCGGTGTTGCACCAGCACCCGAATGTCGATGTGGAATACAACTTCATCGTGCGCGCCAAGGAAAAGCTCGGCCACCTGATCCCCGAGTTACGCGCCGAGCTTGAGAACATGGCTGGCCTGCAGATGCGTGAGGGCGAGCTGCGCTTTCTGTTCAACCCACGCTTTCGCGAATACCTGACCCCCGACTACGAACGCTTCCTCGGCCTGTTCCGCTTCAACCTGCGCTACATCCACGTCAGTGAAGTCGACGGCCAACTGAACATCCGCGTGGTCGGGCCGATGCTGCACTGCATCATGTTCGAACAACCGCTACTGGCGCTGGTCAGCGAGCTGCGCAACCGCGCCAAATACCCCGACGTGACCCTGGAAGACGTCACCCGCAAGCTCTACCAGAAGTTCGACTGGCTGGAGAGAAACCTCAGTCGCGACGAGTTGGCCGACCTGCGGGTCTCCGATTTCTCCACGCGCCGGCGCCTGTCGTTCAAGGCCCAGCGCGAAGTGGTGGACATCATGCGCCGCGACTTTCCCGGCCAGTTCGTCGGCACCAGCAATGCGCACCTGGCTTACGAATTCGACCTGCCACTGATCGGCACCATGGCTCACCAGTGGATGATGGTGCACCAGCAACTGGGGCGGTTGCGCGAAAGCCAGAACGCCGGCCTGGAAAACTGGGTGCGTGAATACCGCGGCCGCCTCGGCATTGCCTTGACCGACACCATCAGCACCGACTTTTTCCTCAAGGATTTCGACCTGTACTTCGCCAAGCTCTACGACGGCCTGCGCCAGGACTCCGGTGACCCCATCGCCTGGGCCGACAAGGTGCTGGCCCGCTACAAACAGCTGGGTATCGACCCGATGACCAAGGACCTGATGTTCTCCGACGGCCTGAACTTCGAAAAATGCCTGCCGATCCTGCGGCACGTGCGTGGCAAGGCCAAGTTCGGTTTCGGCATGGGCACCAGCCTGGCTTGCGATGTGGAAGGCGTCGAGCCGCTGAGCATCGTCATGAAACTGGTGCGCGTACACGGCGAACCGGTGGTGAAGTTCTCCGATGACCCGGTGAAGAACGTCTGCGAAGACCCCTCGTTTTTGCAGTACGCAGCGAAGGTATTCAATGTCGGCAACGTGGAGGTGTGACATGCAGGAACGTATCGCGCAGGAACTCAATATCGATCGCACATTGGTGAAGGGCGGTGAAGCCCAGGAAATCCAACGGCGCCTCGACTTCATCAAGACCACCTTGCGCCATTCAGGCTGCAAGGCCCTGGTACTGGGCATCAGCGGTGGCGTCGACTCCCTCACCGCTGGGCGCCTGTGCCAATTGGCGGCGGAGCAATTACGCAGCGAGGGCTACGCCGCGCGCTTTATCGCCATGCGCCTGCCCTACAAGACCCAGGCCGATGAGAGCGATGCCCAGGCCTCGCTGGATTTCATCACCCCGGACCACATCGACACCCTGAACATCGCCGCCAGCGTCGACGGCCTGATGGCCAGCCTCGGCGCCACCGAAGCCAGTGCCTCGCAGGTGGATTTCATCAAGGGCAACGTCAAGGCCCGCACCCGCATGATCGCCCAGTACGCCGTGGCCAACCTGCACAACGGCCTGGTGGTCGGCACCGACCATGGCGCCGAAGCATTGATGGGCTTCTTCACCAAATTCGGCGACGGCGCGTGCGACCTGGCGCCATTGTCGGGCCTGACCAAGACCCAGGTGCGCCTGTTGGCCAGTGCCCTTGGGGCCCCGACGAACCTGGTGTACAAGCAGCCGACGGCCGACCTGGAAGAACTGGCGCCGGGCAAGCTGGATGAACAGGCCTATGGCTGCACGTACGAGGAGATCGATGCGTACCTGATGGGTGAGCCGGTGAGTGAGCGGGTGAGGGACATCGTGGAGCGCGCCTACCTGAAGACCGCCCACAAACGTGCGTTACCCATCGCCCCATGATCGTTCCCACGTAGCGTGGGAATGATCAACTCGCCGTCTGCAAGTAACTGTGCATCGCGTCCACCCGTGCTCGGGTCTTGTCGGTGGTCGGCGTAGTCGGGCTCGACGGAATCTATTCGCCTTCTTCCAATGCCGGTGCCTGGGCTTTGGCGGTCAGAAACTAGGCGGTGAGTTTCTGCGCCCGTTCCGGCTGGTCATTGCGTGCGACCACGCGTGCGGCCACGTTGAGCAGCACCGCGCCTTTCTTGGACTGTGCATATTCCATCGGCACGCCGAGCCGTTTCTGAACGGCGACCTGAGTCGGGGTGACGCTGAAGATCCAATGTGGGCATCGGAACCAGCGAGTGTTGGCGATCCATCCATCATGCAAAGCACAGGAAGATCGGATCCAATTACGGTATAACCCTCGGACGCTTTAGTTTTCCGAGGCCCCGTTTTTCATGCAAAGCCCTTTGCAACGCCCGCTGTGGCAGGTCTACCTGATCTTTCTGGCACCGATGGTGCTGTCCAATTTCCTGCAAAGTTTTTCCGGCACCCTCAACGGTATTTATGTCGGGCAGATGCTCGGTACCCAGGCGCTGGCGGCGGTGTCGGGGATGTTCCCCATCGTGTTCTTCTTCATTGCCCTGGTGATCGGCCTGGGGGCGGGCGCTTCGGTGCTGATTGGCCAGGCCTGGGGTGCCCAGGAAACCGGGATGGTCAAGGCGATTACCGGTGCCACCCTGACCCTCGGTGCACTGGTGGGCCTGATCGCAGCGGTGCTGGGCAGCCTGTTTGCGCGCCCGGCGTTGCAGGCATTGGGTACGCCTGCGGATGTGCTCGACGATGCCGTGGGCTATGCCCAGATGATGATGCTGATCATGCCGCTGCTGCTGGTATTTATCCTCTACACCCAGCTGTTGCGCGGGGTCAGCGACACGATCTCGCCGCTGCTGGCGCTGATGGTCTCGACCCTGGTCGGCCTGCTGTTGACCCCGGCGCTGATTCGCGGCTGGATCGGCCTGCCGCCCCTGGGGATCCAGAGCGCGGTGTACGCAGGCCTGGTGGGGAATGCCTCGGCGATGCTGTTTCTGATCCTGCGCCTGCGCCATAAAAACCATGTGATGGCGCCGGACCGCGAACTGCTCGCGGCCTTGCGCCTGGACCGCGTCATTCTCGGCAAAGTCCTGCGCATCGGCTTGCCTACAGGCTTGCAGATGGTGGTGTTGTCGCTGTCGGAGTTGGTCATCCTCGCCTTGGTCAATGGCCATGGGTCCCAGGCCACGGCGGCCTATGGGGCGGTGACGCAGATCGTCAACTACGTGCAGTTTCCGGCCCTGTCGATTGCCATCACTGCTTCGATCCTTGGGGCCCAGGCGATTGGGGCAGGGCGGCTGGAGCGTATCGGGCCGATCCTGCGTACCGGGCTGTTGATCAATACGTGCCTGACCGGTGGCCTGATCGTGCTGGGCTATCTGTTGTCGCACTGGTTGCTCGGGTTGTTCATCACCGATGACGCCGCACGCGTGAATGCCGAGCACCTGCTGCACATCATGCTGTGGAGCATCCTCGTGTTCGGCTTCCAGGCCGTGATCGGCGGGATCATGCGCGCCAGCGGCGTGGTGCTGATGCCGGTGGCGATCTCGATCTTCTGCGTGCTGTGTGTCGAGCTACCGATGGCGTACCTGCTGAATGCGCACTTCGGCCTGGAAGGCGTCTGGATGGCGTTCCCGGTGACGTACCTGGCGATGCTGGGGTTGCAGGCCGCGTACTACCGGCTGGTGTGGCGGCATAAGCAGATCAAGCGGTTGGTATGAGTTTCAGGCCGCGCAGCAGGATTTCCAGGCCCTGCAAACCTTGCTCCAGACGCTCCTGCGGATGTTCTGACCGGGCGATCCACAGGGCGGTGTTGACCAGGCTGCCATTGATCAACTGCGCCAGCGCCAGGCTCGGTGCGTCAGGGACGACGCCCGCGTGCATCAGGGCTTCCAGCTGTTGGCGCAACGACTCGACACAGTGTTGCTGGGAGCCGGTATCGCCCAATACAGCCGGCGCATCCTGCAGCACAACGCGTTGGATTTCGCCGTCCTGGGCCATGCGCAAATAAGCGCGGCAGCGTTCGCAAAAACCGCTCCAGGGGTCTTGGGCTTCGTCTGAGATACGCTGCAAACATGCGTCCATCTCACGATCGAGTTGAGCAACCACGGCGGCCAGCAGCCCCTTTTTGTCACCAAAGTGATGGTACAGCGCGCCGCGTGTCAGGCCGGCGTGGGCCGTGAAATCGTCCATCGATGTGTTGGCATAGCCTTGCGTGGCGAAGGCCTGCCGTGCACTGGCAAGCAGCCGGGCGCGGGTGTCTTCGATCATTTCGGCACGGGCTCGGCTCATGGGCAGGACTCACAATGGGCAAGTGAAAGATTGACATACGCCGCGTATGTTACGCATGATTCGCCACATACGCACCGTATGTATTTTGCCTTGATCACTGCGGATAGCAAGTTCCAGGGCATCAGGAAGAGGTTGAGCAGGATGGCAAACCCTTACGCCGAGTTGTTCCAGGTTCCCGGCTCGCGGGCCTTCGTATTGGCCGGCATGCTGGCACGCATGCCGGTGTCCATGGCCGGTATTGGCTTGATCACCATGCTTTCCCAGGTGCACGGCGGCTATGGCCTGGCCGGTTCGGTGGCGGCGGTGTTCGCCCTGGCCACGGCGTTTTGTGCGCCGCAGGTGTCACGCTTGGTGGACCGGTACAGCCAGGGCCGGGTGCTGCCGATTGCCGCCCTGATCGGCGGCGGGGCGCTGTTGCTGCTGTTGCTGTGCACGCGGTTGCAGGCGCCGACCTGGACGCTGTTCCTGTTTGCTGCCCTGGCGGGCTGCATGCCGAATATGTCCGCCATGGTGCGGGCGCGCTGGACCGAGCTGTACCGCGGCCAGCCCAGGCTGCAAACCGCATTCGCCCTGGAATCGGTGCTGGATGAGGTGTGCTTTATCATCGGTCCACCGATTTCGGTGGGCTTGAGCGTGGTGCTGTTCCCCGAAGCCGGGCCGCTGGTGGCCGCGCTGCTGCTGGCGGTTGGGGTTACCACGTTTGTGCTGCAACGCGCGACCGAACCCCCTGTGCATGAACACCACGCTCACCATCGGGGCTGGCTGATCGCCTCACCGTCGGTGCTGATCCTGATGATCCTGCTGCTGGCCATGGGGGTGATCGTGGGTGTGGTGGATGTGGTCAGCGTGGCCTTTGCCCAGCAGCAGGGCCAGCCGGCGGCGGCAAGCATCGTGCTCTCGGTGTACGCCATCGGCTCGTGTCTGGCGGGGCTGGCCTTTGGCACCCTCAAGCTCAAGGCGCCGCTGCCCCGGCAGTTCCTGTTCTGCGGCGTGGCCACGGCGTTGACCACCTTGCCGTTGCTGCTGGTCACCCACATTCCGGGCCTGGCAGTGGCCATCTTCATTTCCGGACTGTTCTTCGCCCCTACCCTGATCGTGTCCATGGCCCTGGTGGAAAAGAGCGTGCCCGCGAGCCGCCTGACCGAAGGCATGACCTGGCTGATCACCGGCCTGAGCATCGGCGTGGCCATCGGTGCCGCCAGCTCCGGCTGGATGATCGATCACTTCGGGGCAGCCAGCGGGTTCTGGGTGGCGCTGGCGGCGGGGGCGGTGGTGATGGGGTCAGCGGTGTTGGGGTATCGGCGGTTGGGTTGAGCGTCATCCTGGCAATGAAACGTCAGCCAGTCACGGGGCAGGAATCCCCTCGGTGGTGTTGCAGGAATTCGTTCAGCGCCTGGCGCGTCAGGTCGTTCAGGGTCACCTTTTTACGTGTCGCTTCAAGGGCGGCTGCAAGATGAAGATCGTGGCCGACCCGCACGTTGAAAGAGCCTTTGCACGGCTTCTCCGGTGTTTGCCCAAGGGCCTTGCAGGTAGCGAGGTAGTCGTCCACCGCCTCGCGAAACGCGGCGTCCAGTTCCGCGACGGTTTTGCCTTCGTAACTCACCAGTGCCTTGATGAACAGGATCTTGCCGAACAGGCAATTGTCTTCGAGGCTGGCTTCGATAGAGCCGATGTAGCCATTGTGTTTCAGTTGGTTGTTCACTGAATCAGTTCTCCTGATTTCAATTGTTCGATGATCTGGCGTCGAATGTAGTGTTTCAGTTCGTTGCCGGGATGAGGCTTGTGCAAGGTGATCATTGCGCTCGGATCGCCGATGTCGAACTTGACCCGGCTTCCAGCCCCCTCAATCTGTGTGTAGCCGAGACGACGCAGCAGCGTGACGAGCTCTGGCCAGGTAAATGCCATCTGCTCGTTGAGCAATTTGGCGAGCAGCTTTTCATTTTTGGACACGGCGTTCCCTGCGTGTAACTAAATGTAGTTGCAAAAAGTGGTATTCGTCAATGCTAGCTGGGGTTCGTGGGTCTTTCCCGAGGATTGATGTAACCCCTGATGACAGCTCGCTCTACGCCTCCCATCCCCCGCTAATTTTTCCCTGTCCGGTTCGTTTTATAGGGACGACGTGCCTTTGTGCTTCCTGCCTATTGCTCCGGACTCCAACAAATGAATGCTGAAGACTCCTTGAAACTTGCTCGCCGGTTTATCGGGTTGCCCCTGGAAAAGCGCCAGCTGTTCCTGCAGGCACTGCAGAAAGAAGGGGTGGATTTTTCGCGGTTTCCGATTCCGGCCGGCGTGGAGGCAGAGGACCGCCAGGCGCTGTCCTATGCGCAACAGCGCATGTGGTTTCTCTGGCAACTGGACCCGAGCAGTGGCGCCTACAACCTGCCGGGCGCGGTGCGCCTCAAGGGTGCGCTGAACCTGGGCGCCATGGAGCAGGCGTTTGCCAGCCTGGTGGACCGGCACGAAACCCTGCGCACGGTGTTCCAGCGCCAGGCCGATGAGCGCCTGATGCAGGTGGCCGTACAGCCGTCGCTGGCCATTGAGCAACTGGACCTGACGGCGTTGGCCGCGGCCGAACGCGAACACGCCGTCAACGATGCGGCCACCCGCCAATCGCTGCTGCCGTTCGACCTGGAACACGGCCCGCTGCTGCGTGTGCAACTGCTCAAGCTCGATGCCCAGGAGCACGTACTGCTGCTGACCCTGCACCATATCGTCTCCGATGGCTGGTCGATGAACGTGTTGATCGACGAGTTCATTCGTTTCTACGACGCCCATGAGCGCAACGAAGCGCCGCCATTGCCGGCGCTGCCGATCCAGTACAGCGACTACGCCCTGTGGCAGCGCCGCTGGCTGGAAGCCGGGGAGCAGGCTCGTCAATTGGACTACTGGCAGGCGCGCCTGGGCGACGAGCACCCGGTGCTGGAACTGCCGACGGACCGCCCGCGCCCGGCCATGCCCAGCTATCAGGGCACCCGCCACACCTTCGCGATTGAGCCGGCGCTGGCCGCGCAGTTGCGCACCTGCGCGCAACAGCACAACGCCACCCTGTTCATGCTGCTGCTCGGCGCCTTCAATGTGTTGCTGCATCGCTACACCGGCCAGGGCGATATCCGCGTCGGGGTGCCTATCGCCAACCGCAACCGTACGGAAGTCGAAGGGTTGATCGGCTTCTTCGTCAACACACAAGTCCTGCGCACTGAGCTGAGCGGGCAAACCCGGGTCGCCGAGTTGCTGCAAGGTATCAAGGAGCACGCCCTTGGCGCCCAGGCACACCAGGAATTGCCCTTCGAGCGCCTGGTGGAAGCCCTGAAGGTCGAGCGCAGCCTCAGCCATACGCCGCTGTTCCAGGTGATGTACAACCATCAGCCGGTGGTGGCCGACATCGCTTCGGTCAGCACCGCCTCCGGCCTGGAACTGGCCCTGGTGGAGTGGCAAGGCCGCACCACCCAGTTCGACCTGACCCTCGACACCTATGAAAAGTCCGGCACCCTGCACGCTGCGCTGACCTACGCCAATGACCTGTTCGACGCGCCGTCCATCGCGCGGATGGCACGCCACTGGATCAGCCTGTTGCAGGCCATGGTGGCCGATGGCGAACAGCGCATCGGCGAGTTGCCGATGCTGGCCGTCGATGAGCAACAGAGGCAGGTGCACGCCTGGAACCAGACCGCACAAGCGTATCCCACCGAACGTGGCATTCATCACCTGATCGAAGACCAGGTACAGCGCACGCCGGATGCGCCGGCGCTGGTGTTCGGCGCGACCACGCTGACTTACGCGCAACTCGACGCCCGTGCCAACCAGCTGGCCCATGCCTTGCGCGACCACGGGGTCGGTCCTGATGCGCTGGTGGGTATCTGCGTTGAGCGTTCCATCGAGATGGTCATCGGCCTGCTGGCCGTGCTCAAGGCCGGCGGCGCCTACGTCCCCCTCGATCCCGAATATCCCCAGGAACGCCTGGCCTACATGATCGAAGACAGCGGCATCCAGCTGCTGCTCAGCCAGCACAGCCTGCTGCCACTGCTGCCTGTCGAAGGCATTCGGGTGATGCGCCTCGACCAGGCGCCCGGCTGGCTCGACGCTTACAGCGTCGCAGCGCCCGCCGTCGACATCCACGCGCTGAACCTGGCCTATGTGATCTACACCTCCGGTTCCACCGGCAAGCCCAAGGGCGCCGGCAACAGCCATCGCGCACTGGTCAACCGCCTGTGCTGGATGCAGCAGGTCTACGGCCTGGATGCCAGTGACGCGGTGCTGCAGAAAACCCCGTTCAGCTTTGATGTGTCGGTGTGGGAGTTCTTCTGGCCGCTGATGACCGGCGCCCGCCTGGTGGTCGCCGCCCCTGGCGAACACCGCGAGCCGGCGCGCCTGATCGAGACCATCGGCGAGCACGGGATCACCACCTTGCACTTCGTGCCGTCCATGCTCCAGGCGTTTATCCATGAGCCGGGCGTGCAGGCCTGCATAAGCCTCAAGCGCATTGTCTGCAGCGGCGAAGCCTTGCCCCTGGACGCGCAACTGCAGGTGTTCGCCAAGCTGCCCCAGGCCGGTTTGTTCAACCTCTATGGTCCGACGGAAGCGGCCATCGACGTGACCCACTGGACCTGCATCGACGAAGGCCGTGACGCCGTGCCCATCGGCCGTCCGATTGCCAACCTCGGCACCTACGTGCTCGATGCGCAGCTCAACCCGGTGCCTGCCGGCGTGGCCGGCGAGCTGTACCTGGGCGGTACCGGCCTGGCGCGCAGCTACCACCGCCGTCCGGCGCTGACCGCCGAACGTTTTGTGCCCAGCCCCTTTGGTGACGGCGCGCGCCTTTACCGTACCGGCGACCGGGTGCGCCAGCGTGACGACGGTGTGATCGAATACCTTGGCCGTCTCGACCACCAGGTCAAGCTGCGCGGCTTGCGCATCGAATTGGGTGAAATCGAGACACGCCTGATGCAACACCCGGCGGTGCGTGAGGCGGTGGTGCTGGTACACGGCGGCAAACAACTGGTGGCCTACCTGGTGCTGGAGGGCGAGACGCCCACCGACCTCAAGGCCTGGCTGCTCGGCAGCCTGCCGGAATACATGGTACCGACCCATATGGTGCCCCTGGCCAAGCTGCCGGTGACCGCTAACGGCAAGCTCGACCGCAAGGCCCTGCCGTTACCGGATGCAACGCCACAACAGGCCTATATCGCGCCGCAAGACGACCTGCAAAAAGCCCTGGCGGCGATCTGGAGCGATGTGCTCGGCGTCGAGCAGGTGGGCCTGGACGACAACTTTTTTGAACTGGGCGGCGATTCGATCATCTCCATCCAGGTGGTCAGTCGCGCGCGCCAGGCGGGGATTCGCCTCAGCCCGCGCGACCTGTTCCAGTACCAGAGCGTGCGCAGCCTGGCGTTGGTGGCCGGCTTCGAGCACACCGCCGTGATCGACCAAGGTCCCGCCCGCGGCGAGGTGATCCTCACCCCGGTGCAGCAAGGCTTTTTCGCCCAGGCGATCCCCGCGCGTCACCACTGGAACCAATCGTTGTTGTTGACCCCGCGCGAGCGCTTGGAACCGGCGCGCCTGGAAGCCGCCCTGACCCAGGTGATCAACCATCACGACGCCTTGCGCCTGCGTTTTGTGCAACAGGCCGACACCTGGCAGCAAGCCTATGCCGCGCCGGTCACCGCGCCGGGCCTGTGGCAAGCACAAGCCAGCAGCGACGATGAGCTGTCGGCGCTGTGCGATGAGGCCCAGCGCAGCCTCGACCTGACGCAAGGCCCGCTGCTGCGTGCCGCGTTGGTGAGCATGGCCGATGGCAGCCAGCGCCTGCTGCTGGTGATCCATCACCTGGCGGTCGATGGCGTGTCCTGGCGCATCGTCCTGGAAGACCTGCAACAGGCTTACCGCCAGGCAGCGTTGCCGACCAAGACCAGCGCCTACCAGCTGTGGGCCGAACAGTTGCAAGCCCATGCCCTTACGCTGGACCACCAGTTGGCGTACTGGCAGGCGCAGACGGCGGACGCGGACTTGCCGTGCGACAACCTCCAGGGCGGCCTGCAAAACCGCGTGGGCAGCAAGCTCGAAATACGCCTTGACGCCGAACACACCCGTCAACTGCTCCAGGACGCGCCAGCGGCCTACCGTACTCAGGTCAACGACCTGTTGCTCACCGCCCTGGCGCGGGTGGTCAGCCGTTGGAGCGGCCAGGCCGCCGCACTGATCCAGCTGGAAGGCCATGGCCGCGAAGACCTGTTCGACAGTGTCGACCTGACCCGCACCGTGGGCTGGTTCACCAGCCTGTTCCCGGTACGCCTGCAAGCCGACGGCGAGCTGTCGGCCGCGATCAAGTCGGTCAAGGAGCAGCTGCGCGCCGTGCCCGCCAAAGGCATCGGCTACGGTCTGCTGCGCTACCTCGGCCCGCCTGCGGCCCGCGAAGCCCTGGCGAACCTGGCCGCGCCACGCATTACCTTCAACTACCTGGGCCAGTTCGACCGCCAGTTCAACGAATCCGCGTTGTTTGTACCGTCTACCCAGGGCAGCGGCCAGGCCCAGGATGCCGAGGCACCGTTGGCCAATTGGCTGACGGTGGAAGGGCAGGTGTACGGCGGTGAGCTGGCGCTGCAATGGGGGTTCAGTCGCGAGATGTTCGAGGTGTCGACTGTGCAGCAGTTGGCGGATGACTACGCGGCAGAGCTCAAGGCCTTGATCGAGCATTGCCGAGCCACCCCGGCAGGGCAGGTTACCCCTTCGGACTTCCCACTGGCGTGCTTGACCCAACAGCAACTGGACGCGTTGCCCGTGGCGGGGCCGGCGATTGCCGACCTTTATCCGCTGTCGCCGATGCAGCAGGGCATGTTGTTCCATACCCTCTACGCGCCAGAAGCCCAGGCGTACATCAACCAGTTGCGCGTGGATATCGACGGCCTCGACCTGCTGGCGTTCGGCCGCGCCTGGCAGGCGGCACTGGACCGCCATGACATTCTGCGCAGCAGCTTCCACTGGCTGGGCCTGGACAGTGCCCATCAAGTCATCCAGCGTCAGGTCGACGTGCAGTTGCACGTGATCGAAGACATCGATGCCGACTTCGATGCGCTTGCCGAGGCTGAACGCGAGAAGGGCTTCGCGCTTAATGCTGCGCCGCTGTTTCGCCTGATGCTGGTGCGGGGCGCCGGTAACGCCTGGCATCTGATCTTCACCAGCCACCACATCCTCATGGACGGTTGGAGTAACGCCCAGTTGCTGGGTGAAGTCATCGCCCACTATGCCGGCCAGGCCTTGCCCGCGCCGCTGGGGCAGTTCCGCGATTACCTCGGCTGGCTGCAACAGCAAGCGTCGGGTGAGACGTTCTGGAAAGCCGCCCTGGCGCCGTTGCAAACACCCACCTTGCTCGCGCAAGCGCTGCGCGCGCCGGTCGATGGCCTGGGCACGGCTGAGCATCAATTGATCCTTGAGGGCGAGTTCACACAGGCCCTCGGCGAGTTCGCCCGTCGCCAGAAAATCACTCTCAATACGGTGCTGCAAGGAGCGTGGAGCCTGTTGCTGCAGCGCTACACCGGTCAGGATTGCGTGGCCTTTGGCGCGACTGTCGCCGGGCGTTCGGCACCGCTGCCGGGGATCGAGCAGCAACTGGGCCTGTTCATCAACACGCTGCCTATCGTCAGTACGCCTTCGCCAGCCCAACCGGCCGCCCAATGGCTCAACGAGTTGCAAACCCTGAATCTCAGCCTGCGTGACCACGAGCATGTGCCGCTGTACGACATACAAGGCTGGGCCGGCCAGCAGGGCGCATTGTTCGACACTTTGCTGGTGTTCGAAAACTTCCCTGTGGCCGAGGCCCTGAAGCAGGGCGCACCCGCAGGCCTGGCGTTTGGCCATATTCACAACCATGAACGCACCCATTACCCTTTGACCTTGGGCATTGAGTTGGGGGCCAGCCTGCGCCTGGAGTTCAGTTACGACCGGGCGCGGTTCAGCGCTGAACAGGTCGCACGCTTGAGCGCCAACCTGCACCACCTGCTGGTGCAGTTGCTCGCGGATGCCCAGGCGCCCCTTGGCAACCTGCAATTGCTTGACGCCACCGCACAGCGCGACGTGCTTGCCCTGAGCCAGTCGCCGGGCGCTGCCCAACGCCAGCTGCGCGTGCACGAACGCATTGCGGCCCAGGCTGCTGCCACACCGGACGCGCTGGCGGTACAGGCTGGCGAAGCGCGCTTGAGCTATGCCCAGCTCAATGCCCATGCCAACCGGCTCTCCCATCGCCTGCTGGAACTGGGCGCGGGCCCGGGCCAGCGCGTGGGCCTGGCGTCGCGGCGCGGCCCGCAACTGATCGTCAGCCTGCTGGCCGTGCTCAAAAGCGGTGCGGCCTATGTGCCCCTGGACCCGAACTATCCCGCCGACCGCCTGGCCTACATGCTGGCGGACAGCCGCCTGGACCTGTTGCTCAGCGAAGCCGGGTTGCTGGCCGACCTGCCGCTGCCGCAAGGGCTGGCCCGTCTGGACTTCACCGTCTCCGGTACCGAGCTGGCCGGCTACCCTGTCAGCAACCCACTCACCCACGCTGCCGCTGCCGATCTGGCGTACGTAATCTACACCTCGGGCTCCACCGGCCAACCCAAGGGCGTGGCCATCGACCATGCGGCCCTCGGCCAATTCTGCGACAGCGCCGAGGTCTACAGCCAACTGTGTGCAGAGGACCGCGTGCTGCAGTTCGCGACCTTCAGTTTCGACGGCTTTGTCGAACAGTGCTACCCGCCGCTGTGTGTGGGCGCCGCGCTGATCATGCGTGGCGATGAACTGTGGGATGCCGGGCAACTGGCACGGGAAATCGTCGAGCAGGGCGTGACCCTGGCTGACTTGCCGGCGGCCTACTGGTACCTGTTGGCCAAGGAGTGCGCGGCCGATGGTCGCGCCCTGGGTAACCTGCGCCAGGTGCATGTGGGCGGCGAGGCCATGTCGGTGGAAGGGCTGCGCGCCTGGCACGCGGCCGGCCTGGGCGGCGTGCGCCTGGTCAACACCTACGGGCCGACAGAGGCCACCGTGGTGTCCAGCGTGCATGAGTGCCAACTGGCGGATGCCAGTGATGCGTTCGGTGTGCCGATTGGCCGGGCGAGCGATGGTCGCTCGCTGTATGTACTCGACAGCGGTTTCGAGCTGTTGGCCACCGATGGCGTCGGCGAGCTGTGCATCGGTGCCGAGTTCGGCCTGGCCCAGCGTTACTTCGACCGCCCGGCGTTGACCGCCGAGCGCTTCCTCCCGGATCCGTTTTCGACGGTTCCCGGTGCGCGACTCTACCGCAGTGGCGACCTGGCCCGTTACAACGAGGCGGGCGCCTTGGAGTACGTGGGGCGTATCGACCATCAGGTGAAGATCCGCGGGTTCCGTATCGAAATGGGCGAAATCGAGGCCAGTCTGCAAGCCCTGCCGTGGGTGCGCGAAGCTGCCGTCGTTGCGCAGCCGAGTGCCACCGGTACGCAGTTGGTCGCGTACGTTGTCGCGGCCCACGGCCAATCACTGGATACCCAGGCGCTGGCGGCGGTCTTGCGCCAGTCCTTGCCGGATTACATGGTGCCGGGGCATTGGCTGGTGCTCGATGCCCTGCCGTTGAACAACAACGGCAAGCTTGACCGCCGCGCACTGCCGCTGCCGGACCTGAGCCAGGCGCGACACGCCTACCGCGCTCCGCAAAGCCCGCTGCACATGCAATTGGCGGCGATCTGGCAAACGGTGTTGCACGTCGAGCAGGTGGGGCTCGATGACCATTTCTTCGAACGCGGTGGCCATTCGTTGCTGGCCACTCAGGTGATCTCCCGCGTGCGTCACGACCTCAAGCTGGACGTGCCGTTGCGAGCGTTGTTCGAGCAGCCGACGCTGGAAGCGTTCGCGGCGGCCTGCGCAGGGTTGCAGGCCGGCACTGCCAGCTCGATGGTGGCGCTGGGGCGCGACCGGCCGTTGGCACTGTCCTTCGCCCAGGAACGCCAATGGTTCCTTTGGCAACTGGATCCCTGCAGCACCGCCTACCACGTACCGACCGCATTGCACCTGCGCGGTGAGCTGGATATCCCGGCACTGGAGCACGCGTTCCAGGCCCTGGTGCAGCGTCATGAACCGCTGCGTACCACCTTCGTGGAAGAGGCTGAGCACACCTGGCAGGTCATCCAGCCCAACCTGGCGATGGTGATCCAACGCCAGCAGGTGCAAGACTCGGCCATCGAGCAGGCGGTCGCGCAAGAGATCCAACGCCCGTTCGACCTGCTCAACGGTCCGCTGATGCGCGTCATGCTGCTGGAGATCACGGCCGCGCACCATGTGCTGGTGATCACCCAGCACCACATCATCTCCGACGGCTGGTCGATGCAAGTGATGGTCGACGAACTGCTGGCGCTGTATCAAGGCCAGGCGCCGTTGCCGGCCTTACCGATCCAGTACGCCGACTATGCCGTGTGGCAGCGCGATTGGATGGCGGCCGGGGAGAAACAACGCCAACTCGATTACTGGCGTGCACGCCTGGGCACCGAACACGCGGTGCTGGAACTGCCCCTGGACCACCCGCGCCCGGCGGTGCAAAGCCATCGCGGTGCGCGTCGGCGGGTACATCTGGACAACGCCCTGGTGGCCGAGCTCAAGGCACTTGCCCAGCGCCAGGACGTGACTTTGTTCATGCTTCTGCTGGCGTCGTTCCAGACGTTGCTGCACCGCTACAGCGGCCAGGCCGAGATCCGTGTCGGGGTGCCGATCGCCAACCGCAATCGCCTGGAAACCGAGCGTCTGGTTGGCTTCTTCGTCAACACCCAGGTGCTCAAGGCCGACCTGCACGGGCAGATGGCCTTCGAGCAGTTGCTGGCCCAGGTCAAGCAACGTGCCCTGGAAGCCCAGGCCCATCAGGACTTGCCGTTCGAACAACTGGTAGAAGCGCTGCAACCGGAACGCAGCCTCAGCCATAACCCGTTGTTCCAGGTGATGTTCAATCACCAGGACAACCTGCGCGCCGGCCCGGTGCAACTGCCTGGCCTGGCTCTGCAGCCGGTGGATTGGGCCGGTCACACGACCCAGTTCGACCTCAATCTGGAAACCGAGGAGTCCGTCGACGGCCTTTGGGCATCCCTGACCTACGCCACCGACCTGTTCGACGCCGCCACCCTGGAGCGCCTGGCCGTGCACTGGCAGAACCTGCTGCGCGCAGTGGTCAACGATGCCTCCCAGGCCCTGGACGAACTGGCGATGCTCAGCCCATCGCAATGGCAGCAGATGGTCGAAGACTGGAACCACACGAGCGTCGACTACCCACGCGAGCGCTGTGTCCACCAGTTGTTCGAAGCACAAGCCCTGACACAGCCGCACGCCATCGCGCTGCAATTTAATGGCGAGGCCGTGAGCTACAGCGAACTCAACCGCCGCGCCAACCGCCTGGCCCATCGCCTGATCGCGGCGGGCGTCGGCCCGGACGTGCGGGTGGCGGTGCATGTGGAGCGTTCCCTGCACATGGTGGTCGGCCTGCTTGCGACCCTCAAGGCCGGTGGCGCCTATGTGCCGCTGGACCCGCAATTCCCGGCGGAGCGCCTGGCCTTCATGCTCGAAGACAGCCGCGCCCAGGTGCTGCTGACTCAGTCGCCGCTGATTGGGCGCCTGGTGCAACCGCAAGGCCTGCAGGTGCTTTTGGTCGAGGACGCCGGCGGTGACGAACACAACCCGCAGGTCAGCGTCACGCCACAACACCTGGCCTATGTGATCTACACCTCCGGCTCCACCGGCAAGCCCAAGGGCGTGATGGTGCCGCACCAGGCGCTGTGCAGCTTTACCTGCGGCATGGTCGGCACCCTGGACATCGGCGCGCAGGCGCGGGTGCTATCGCTGACGACGTTCTCGTTCGACATCTTTGCCCTGGAGCTATACGTGCCGCTGACAGTCGGCGCCACGGTGCTGCTGAGCGGTCAGGAACTGGCGCTCGACCCGGAGGCGATAATCGATCTGGTCACCGCCCAATCCGCCAGCGTACTGCAAGCCACGCCGTCCACCTGGCGCATGCTGCTGGAAAGCCCACGTGCCGACGTGCTGCGCGGTATCAAGTGCCTGTGCGGCGGCGAAGCGCTGCCGGCCGATCTGGCCCAGCGCATGCTCGACCTGCAAGGCCCGGTATGGAACCTCTATGGTCCCACCGAAACCACCATTTGGTCGGCGGCCCATCGCCTGCTGGAGGCGCAACCTTTGGTCGGGCGCCCGATCGCCAACACCGCGTTGTTCATCCTCAATGCCGGACTCAGTCCATGCCCGGTGGGTGCGGCCGGCGAACTGCTGATCGGCGGCGTCGGCCTGGCACGCGGCTACCACGCGCGGCCAGCCCTCACCGCCGAACGTTTCGTGCCCAACCCGTACGGCGCGCCGGGCGAGCGCCTGTACCGCACCGGCGACCTGGCACGCTACCGTGCCGACGGCGTGGTGGAGTACATCGGCCGGGTCGACCATCAGGTCAAGGTACGCGGCTTCCGTATCGAACTGGGCGAAATCGAAGCTTGCCTGCGCGAGCATGAAGGCGTTCGCGAAGCCGTGGTGCTGGCCGACAACGACCGCTTGATCGCCTACCTGGTGACGTCTGCGGCACAGCCGGCGCAAGCCTACACAGCGGCATTGCGTGAGCGCCTGCCGGACTACATGGTGCCGGCGCACCTGATGTTCCTCGACAGCCTGCCCTTGACCCCCAACGGCAAGCTCGACCGCAAGGCCTTGCCCAAGGTCGATACCCGCCTGTTGCTGAAGAGCCATGTGGCCGCCGTCACCCCGCGCGAACAACAGGTCGCGGCGATCTGGGCCGAGGTGCTGGGCGTGCCCCAGGTCGGTCTTGACGACCATTTCTTCGAGCTGGGCGGGCATTCGCTGCTGGCCACGCGGGTGGTATCGCGGGTGCGCCAGGCACTGGCGCTGGAAGTGGCGCTCAAGACCCTGTTCGAACACCCGTTGCTGGGTGACTTCGTGATGGCCCTGGGTGAGGAGGGCGTGCTCGCGCCGGCGCTGCTCAAGGCCGATCGCAGCCAGCCGTTGCCGCTGTCGTATGCCCAGGAACGTCAATGGTTCCTCTGGCAACTCGACCCCGAAAGCGCCGCGTACCACATCCCCAGCGCCCTGCGTTTGACAGGCCCGTTGGACCTGGCGGCGCTGCAACGCAGCTTCGACACCTTGCTGGCACGCCATGAAAGCCTGCGCACCCATTTGCGCCAGGACGCCGCCGGTACGGTCCAATTGATTGAAGACTCGGGCCTGATTGAAATCGATTTGGTCGACACCGATGAAGCCGGCCTCAAGGCACGGGTGGCTGACGTCGTTGCGCAGCCATTCGACCTGCTGCGCGGGCCGTTGCTGCGGGCCCGGTTGCTGCGCCTGGCCGAGGACGAACATGTGCTGGTGCTGGTGCAGCACCATATCGTCTCCGATGGCTGGTCGATGCAACTGATGGTCGAGGAGCTGGTGCAACTGTACGCCGCCTTCAGCCACGGGCAGACGCCAGCCCTGCCGGCCTTGCCGATCCAGTACGCCGACTATGCCGTGTGGCAGCGCCAATGGATGGAGGCGGGAGAGAAGGCCCGTCAACTGGCCTACTGGCATGAGCAGTTGGGCGGTGTGCAGCCTGTGCTGGAATTGCCTTTCGACTACCTGCGCCCGGCCGTGCAAAGCCATCGCGGCGCTCGCCTGGGCATCGAGTTGCAACCGCAGCTGCTGGCCGGTTTGCGTCGCCTGGCGCAGAGCGCCGGAGTGACGTTGCCGATGGTGCTGCTGGCGTCCTACCAGGCGTTGCTGCACCGCTACAGCGGCCAGGAAGACGTGCGTGTCGGGGTGCCGATCGCCAACCGCAATCGCCTGGAAACCGAGGGGCTGATCGGTTTCTTCGTCAATACCCAGGTGCTCAAGGCCGATATCCACGGGCAGATGAGCGTTGTGCAACTGCTGCAACAGGTACGCCAACGTTCCCTCGAAGCCCAGGCCCACCAGGACCTGCCGTTCGAGCAGCTGGTCGAAGCGCTGCAGCCCGAGCGCAGCATGAGCCTGAGCCCACTGTTCCAGGTGATGTTCAACCATCGCGTGACCTCGGCAGCCAATCACCTGCAACGCCTCACCGAACTGGACGTCGAAGTGCTGAGCTGGGATGAAGGCGTGGCCCAGTTCGACCTGGCACTGGACGTGGAGGAAAGCCAGGCGACCCTGCGTGCCTCCCTGAGCTAC
>NZ_VTFG01000004.1 GCF_008692035.1 Pseudomonas marginalis
GGGCAAGCCCGCTCACCACAGTTACAGTGTTCATCCTTAACTGACTGGCGTCAGGGCTCGCCCCCTCCCACAGTGGACAATGGGCGCCGATTCAAGCTGTCTGTTTTTCTACCCATTTGCCGTAGGCATCAATAAATGCCTGCAGGAACGGCCTGGTCTTTTCCGACACCTTGCCGGCGTCGTCGAACACGCTGCCCGCTCCGCCCAGGTAGGCTTCCGGCTGCTGCATGCATGGCACATCGAGGAACACCAGGGACTGACGCAGATGGTGGTTGGCGCCAAAACCGCCAACGGCGCCCGGCGATACGCTGATGATCGCCCCCGGCTTGCCGCTCCAGGCGCTTTGGCCATAAGGGCGGGAGCCGACGTCAATCGCATTCTTCAATGGCGCGGGTACGGAGCGGTTGTACTCCGGCGTCACAAACAACACCGCGTCGGATGAACGTACCTGCTGACGGAAAGTACTGTAGGCTGCGGGCGGTGATGCCCCGTCGATGTCCTCGTTGTAGAGCGGCAAATCGCCAATTTCCACAATGTTCAACTTCAGGTTGGCGGGGGCCATTTCGGCCAGTGCCAGGGCGACCTTGCGGTTGATCGAGTCTTTTCTCAGGCTGCCAACCAGGACGGCAATCGTGTAGACCTTGCTCATTGGGTTTCTCGACGTCTGACTAAGGGAGCTTGTAGTTATAAAGGCTTCGCAGTGCGTTCACCAGAAGGTTTTGATAATCCTCCAGACGTTTGGCCCGCGATTTGATGCGTAGGAACCGTCTGAAAATGTCAGCGAATAGTATTTTTTTTCAATAGGTAAACTCCCCCTCTTTATGACGGTCTACAGCACCGCGAATTGAGTGTTTATCTCCAGAGGTTCTAAACAGATGGCAGCAGTACTAGTCGGACAGTTTCATGCCAGAGACGCAGAAGGACGCGTGTATTCGGTGCATGAGTTCCAGGAATCCAACCCGGCGCAAGGCGACCTGGCTGGCTCGGCACCCACCACCACCTACAAGCTGGCCATTGGCGACCGGGTAGAAAAACTCGAAGGCGATGAGTTCAAACTGATTCAGTCGGGGACCATTATCGTCCGCGAATCGCAGACCACCCTCGCCTCATAAGCTTGATCGCCCAGGCGTACCTGCTCAGTCCCGGCCATTGACGGCATCGACTGGGCCGGGCGGTCACGGGCTGCGAATTTCCGTCACTTCAAGCCCCGACTCACCGTCCACTTGCTTGAGCGTCACCATCAACCGGCCCCGCTCGCCTTCCACCGCGTACATCACCCGCCTGTAGCCCGGCGAGTTGTACCCCGGATACGCCACCACCTGCTTGACCTGCGTCATGCCCAGCACCGTGCCGACCTGCGCGGCGACTTGCTCCTGGGCACGGATAAATGCCTCAAGCACGAGGTTTTCCGGAACTGATTCATCGTGATTGCTGATGAGGTAAGCAGCCACGCACCCTACGGTCACCAGGACCAGCAGTTGCTTGACCGTTACCCCGAGAACTGTCGAGGGCAGAGGCATATGAGACCAGACCTGTTTTTGTTGTATGTGCCGGTAATCGGCATTGGTCGTTGATGATCAGACTCGCCATTCTAGTGAGGTCCTGGCTGAACGCCAGCGACATACGCGACCCGCACTGTCTTTTTTGCGCACGACGGCATGCGCCATTGAATCCCCACTGCGCTGCACATAGACTCCGGCCATGCGTTTACGTCATATCGAAGTGATTCAGGCCATCCTGCAGACCGGACACCTCGGCACCGCCGCCGAATGGTTGCAACTTCCCGTGGGCGATGTAGACGCGGCCCTCAAGGAGGCCGAGCAGCAATTGGGCTTCATGCTGTTTGCCAGTGTGCGCGGGCGTTTGCAGGCGACACGGGAAACCCTGGAACTGCAGGCAGAAATGGCCCATGTGTACGAAGCCCTGGAACCGGTGCAACGCCTGGCCAGCCGCTTGAAACACCATCACGCCCCCACGTTGCGCGCCTTGTGCACGCCGCCCCTGGCCAATCAACTGCTGCCCCAGAGCATCGCGCTGCTGCGCCGGCGCTTCCAGGACACGCCGTGCAACCTGTCGAGCCAGCCAACCCGGGAAATCGTGCGCAGCCTGCTGCTGCACGAGGCCGAGGTGGGCCTGAGCCTGCATGACCCGGAACATCCGCAAATCCACAGCACGGTGCTGGTCCAAGGCAAATTGCAATTGCTGGCGCCCCACGGCTGGCTCAAGCCCAAGCAGAAGTACATTGCGCTGCAGGACCTGGCCGGGCAAGCGATGATCGGGCTCGAAGGACACGACCCGCTCAGCCGCCTGCTGGACGCCAAGCTGCAAGCATTGCGCCCGCTGCCGGTGGTGCAGACGCGGGTGCAGACCTACCAGATGATGCGCAGCATGGTGGAAGCCGGCGAAGGCCTGGCGATTGTCGACCCGTTCACCGCCTTTGGCGCACGCGAGGCGGGCCTGGATACATGCCCGGTGTCGCCGCCGATCCTGGTCAGCCTGTATGCGCTGACACTCAAGGATGGCGTGACCTCGCCTGCGCTGAATGCGTTACTGGAGATCGTCACGCAAAAGGCCCAGGGCCTGCTGGAAAGTTAACGCCGCTCGGCATCGGTCTTGAACAACCGATACCAGAAAATCGCCACTTCACGGGTTTGCGGGTCGATGCCGCGATAGCGCAGGTGGTCGATCCCGCCCATCACGTAGCCGCAACGCTCATACAGTCGGCAGGCGCCCAGGTTGTTGTTCTGGGTCTCCAGCATCATGCCCGGCAGGTTTTTCTTGCGGCTCCAGAACTGCGCCACATCCAGCAGCGCCTTGGCCACCCCGTGCCGACGGGCAGGCAAGGCCACCGCCAGTTCGTCAACGTGGGCAAAGCCGTTCCAATTGGTGCTGACCACGATATGCCCGACCGCACGATCATCCAGGTAGGCCATGAAGATCGCACTGTCCGGCGCATCGCGAAAACTGGCGAATTCTTCCGGGTCGATGCCATAGCACTTGCGATACGGCACGATGCGCTCCACGGGCCATTGATCGACCCGCCTGCCCATCTCCGGTACGCCATAGGCACTGACCTCAAAGCTGAAATCATTGCCCCACACGTAGGCGTCGAAGCCCTCGTCGGCGACCCGCACACTGAGCCCTGGATACTTCGGGTTCATTACAGCTTGCATAAACATCCTTAACCCTTGATGCAATCGACGGTGTAACAACGACCACTGCCGTCATCTTCGTGTTGTAGCCCGTGAACATCGGCAACAAAACCGGGGAAACTGCTATCGAACGTCCGGGCAAACGCCAGGTAGTCGATGATCGACCGGGTCGACTCGGTAAAGCGCTCGCCCGGCATGATCAACGGAATGCCCGGCGGATAAGGCACCAGCATCACGGCTGCGATGCGTCCTGGCAAGGCATCAATGGACACGGCCTCTACCTCTCCCCTTACCAATTGGTCGTAGGCGTCGGCGGGTTTCATCGCGATTTCCGGCAACACCGTGTACATGCGCTTGAGGTGCCTGGCGGTGGCGTTGCTGCGGTAACAGCCGTGCAATTGATCACACAGGTCGCGCAAACCCAGGCCCTGATAGCGAGCCGGGTCCTGGGCAAACACCGATGGCAAACAACTGGCGAGGCTGACATTCCCGTCGTAACTGCGCTTGAACTCCAGCAACTCGGTGAGCAAGGTACTCCATTTGCCCTTGGTGATGCCCATGGAAAACAACACGAGGAACGAATACAGCCCGGTCTTTTCCACCACCAGCCCACGCTCCCAGAGGAATTTGCTGACCACCGCGGCGGGAATCCCGCGCTCGCTCAAGGCGCCGCCGGCGGTGAGGCCGGGCATCACCAGGGTCACTTTGATCGGGTCCAGCAGCACGTAGTCTTCGGCCACGTCACCAAAGCCGTGCCAGTCATCCTGCGGCAGCAACAGCCAATCCGCGGTGGCGACGCGGTCGATGCCCGCCACCGACGGCGGCTGCCAGATGGAGAACCACCAGTCTTCGGCGGCAATGTGTTGGCGCAGGTTGGCCAGGGCGCGGCGAAAACTCAGGGCCTCGTCGAACATTTCCTGCAGCAGCGAGCGCCCGGCCGGACCTTCCATCATCGCCGAGGCGACGTCCAGGGAGGCGATGATGCTGTACTGCGGCGACGTGGAGATGTGCATCATGAAGGCTTCATTGAAACGGTCGCGGTCCAGTTGGCGCGCGCCGCCGTCCTGCACATGGATCATCGAGGCCTGGCTGAACGCCGCCAGCAGCTTGTGGGTGGAGTGGGTGGTGAACACCAGCGGGCTGTCCGGGGTACGGGAGGTGCCCATGCCGTAGCGCCCGGCAAAGAACTCGTGGAACGCCGCGTAGGCATACCAGGCTTCGTCGAAGTGCAGCACCTCGACACTGCTGCCCAATTGCTGCTTGATCAGCTCGGCGTTGTAGCACAGGCCGTCGTAGGTGGAGTTGGTGACCACGGCCAACTTCACCTTGGGGGGCCGGCCACGGGTCAAGGGGCTGGCGTCGATCTTGGCGCGGATCGATTCCGGGCTGAACTCGCTCAGGGGAATCGGACCGATGATGCCCAGTTCGTTGCGCTCCGGGCACAGGTACAGCGGGATGGCACCGGTCATGATGATCGAATGCAACACCGACTTGTGGCAGTTGCGGTCCACCAGCACCAGGTCATCGCGCCCGACCATGGAGTGCCAGACGATCTTGTTGGCGGTGGACGTGCCGTTGATCACGAAAAAGGTATGGTCGGCGCCGAAGTTGCGCGCGGCACGGGCTTCGGCTTCAGCCAGGGGCCCGGTGTGATCCAGCAGCGAGCCCAGTTCGGGCACCGAGACCGACAAGTCCGAACGCAGGGTGTTCTCCCCGAAGAACTGATGAAACGCCTGCCCCACCGGACTTTTGCGATAGGCCACGCCACCGCCATGGCCGGGGGTGTGCCAGGAATAGTTGGAGTCGGCGGTGTGTTGCACCAGCGCCTTGAAGAATGGCGGCAACAGGCCATCCAGGTAAGTGCGGGCAGCACGGGCCACCTGGCGGGCGAGAAACGGTACGGTGTCTTCGAACAGGTAGAGAATGCCGCGCAGCTGGTTGAGTTCGCTCATGGCATCGGCCGGGGCGTTTTCCAGGGTGACCTGCTCGCCCAGGGCAAAGATCGGCAGGTTCGGCGCCCGCAGGCGCGCCAGGCGGATCAGCTCGACCATGTTTTGCAGCAGGTGGGTATTCTCACCGGCGCCTTCGGCGGCGATCAGCATGCACGCCAGGCCGTGATGGGTCGACGCCACCAGCCGGCCTTCGGCGTAGTCCACGGCGGAAAAGATACTGAAGCCCTCTTGTTCCAACTCCCGGGCGATGCCGCGAACCCGGTCGCCGGCAACGGTGTCGGCCTTGATGTCGCGGTGCACGATAAGCACGGGGAACTTCAGGTCTTTGTACATGAGGGCGTGTAGTCCTGAGGGCTATGCACTCAAGGGTAGAAGCTCGGGGACGATGACGCGAATGAAGATTCTGAAAGCAACGGAGATCAACTGTGGGAGGGGGCTTGCTCCCGATGACGGTATGCCAGCTCATATTTGATTGGCTGATACACCGCTTCGGGGGCAAGCCCCCTCCCACATTTTGATCATACCTACGCAGGGCTATTGTTGTGTTAGCTGGGTCCACAACGCCGGCGCACCCGCCGACTTGGCGATAGCCTCCAACCGCTCCGCATGCTCGGCCAGATCCTGCTCGCTGGCGCGAATGATGGTGGTGGGCTTGCGATCGGCTGGCAGGCGGCGGATTTCCGAAGGGCGGTTGCCGGAGCCTTCCGCCGAGCCACTGCCGTCGGAGGCGTTGCCGGCCAGGGACAGGCTGGTCTGCCCGCCGGTCATGGTCAGGTAAACGTCGGCGAGAATCTCGGAGTCGAGCAAGGCGCCGTGGAGTTCACGGCCGGAGTTGTCGACGCCATAACGCTTGCACAAGGCATCGAGGCTGTTGCGCTGGCCCGGGTGACGCTCACGGGCCATCATCAGGGTGTCGAGGATCGAGCAGTGCTGGGAAATGTCCGCGCGATCCATCTGCCCCATCAGGGCAAATTCGTTATTGATGAAGCCGACGTCGAACGCCGCGTTATGGATGATCAACTGGGCGCCGTTGATGAACTCGAAGAACTCATCGGCCACTTCGGCGAAACGCGGCTTGCCCTTGAGGAACTCGTCGGTGATGCCGTGGACGCCGATGGCGCCTTCGTCACTGTCGCGGTCCGGTTGCAGGTAGACGTGAAAGTGACGACCGGTGAGGCGCCGACCCATGAGTTCGACACAGCCGATTTCAATGATCCGGTGGCCGTCGGTCACCGGCATGCCGGTGGTTTCGGTATCGAGTACAACAGATCGGATCGCCATCAGGGTTCAGCTCTCAACGGTGTGGTGTGCAGTGTGGTGTGAGTCAAGGAGCGCGATGTTAACACGTCGGCCAGCATCAGCTCTGCTTGTAGCCCCGCACTTCGTCCACACCTCTATTGGCAAGCTGGTCGGCGCGCTCGTTCCCCGGATGGCCGATGTGCCCACGCACCCATTTCCAGGTGATGTCATGGCGGTTGCATTGCTCATCGAGCAATTGCCACAGGTCGGCATTCTTGACCGGCTCCTTGGCCGCGGTCTTCCAGCCGCGCTTCTTCCAGTTGACCATCCACTCGTTGATACCTTTCATCACGTATTGCGAGTCGGTGACCAGCAGCACGTTGCAGCGGCGCTTGAGTTCTTCCAGGCCGCGAATGGCGCCCATCAGCTCCATGCGGTTGTTGGTGGTGTTGGCTTCGCCGCCCCACAACTCTTTCTCTACGCCCTTGCACACCAGCAAGGCGCCCCAGCCGCCGGGGCCGGGGTTGCCCTTGCAGGCGCCATCGGTGAAGAGTTCTACGCTATCGGTCATCGGTTACATCCATCAAGACGGGCAGGTCTGAAATCAAAAAAGTTCTACGGTTCGCTTTGCGTGCGGTTGACCTTGGCCATCGGCATCGGCACCAGTTTGCCCATGGGCTGGCGCAGCACCTGGCGCACCGGCCGCAGCCCGACCACGATCTTGCGCGCCACCAATAAATAGAAGCCGCCACCCGACAGTTGCCAGGCGCCCGCGCGACGTTCCCAACCGGCCAGGCGGCCTTGCCACTTGGCCGAGGCAAGCGGCGGACGATAGCACCCGAAGCGGCGTTTCTCCAGCGCGAAGCCCAGCAGGTTCAGCCAGTCCCCGACCCGTGATGGCGAGATGCAGCGCGCCTGGCGCAGGCCATCATGGGCGAACACATGGCGCAGGCCCCAGCTGCTCCAAGGGTTGATGCCGATAATCAGCAAATGGCCACCAGGGCGCACGCTGCTCGCCGCTTCACGCAGCAGACCGTGGGGTGACAGGCAGAAATCCAGGCCATGCTGCAACACCACCACATCGGCGGCGTGCTCGCTCAATGGCCAGGCCTGTTCTTCGCAGACAATCTCCACCCCCGGCAACGGCGCGCCCAGGCGCACATTGCGTTGCACCTGGGGCGCGGCAGGCGGGGTCTGGGCCGACGGACCGTAATGCACCAGGTAGCCGCCAAAGAAACGACCCAACTCGTCTTCGAGCATGCGCCGCTCTTCACCCAGCAAAAATTGCCCGATGGGCCCGGACAGCCATTCACGGGCTGCGCCGATCAGGGCCAGCCACTCAGGATCGGCCTGGGCGAACGCTTTATCAGTCATTGCATTCTCCAACTCGCCTAGACGTTCTAAGATGCACCAATGTGTTCAGCTTGGCGAATCGAAGAATGATACAGATCAGTGCCCTGCCCGCCTTCACCGACAACTACATCTGGTTGTTGCAGGACCCGCAGACCCAACGTTGTGCCGTGGTCGATCCCGGCGACGCCGCGCCGGTACTGGCCTGGCTCGAGCAAAACCCGACGTGGACCCTCAGCGACATCCTGATTACCCACCATCACCACGACCATGTCGGCGGTGTCGAGCAACTCAAGCGGGTGACCGACGCCAAGGTGTATGGTCCGGCCAACGAGACGATCCCGGCGCGGGACATCGCGCTGCAGGATAACGACCGCATCAACGTGCTGGGCTGGGACTTCGACGTCTATGCCGTGCCCGGCCACACCCTGGGCCATATCGCCTTCTACCACCAGGGCGTGCTGTTCTGTGGCGACACCCTGTTCGCCGCCGGTTGTGGCCGCCTGTTCGAAGGCACGCCGGAACAGATGCACACCTCCCTCGAGCGCCTGGCCGCCCTGCCCGCCGACACCCTGGTGTACTGCACCCACGAATACACACAAAGTAACCTCAAGTTTGCCCAGGCGGTGGAACCGCAGAATGCCGACATCTCCGAACGGGTGGAAAACGTCCGTCAACTGCGGGCCCGCGGCGAGATGACGCTGCCGTCCAACCTGGCCCTGGAAAAGCGCACCAACCCCTTCCTGCGTACCTCTGAAACATCCGTTAAACAAAAAGCGGACGAACGGAATGGCCGCGACAACCGCTCTGGGGCCGAGGTATTTGCTAGCTTGAGGGCGTGGAAAGATAAGTTCTAAAGGGACGCAATCTGATACGTAATTTCTGAATGGTTGACCGGAACCAAAGTGCTTTCTAGAATCGCCCGACATTTTTGCCCGGAACTTACTTCCAGCCAATGTCGTCATCTATTCGTAAATCCAACCATTCAGACGCATTGACCCGCCTGGCTCAAGCTGTGGCGGTGGCTGTGTCCGCCACGCTGGCGGGCTGCCAATCGACAAATTTCGCCGCACAATCCACCGTGCAACCCAAGCCCAACCTTGCCGCCAAGATCAAACAGAAACCCGTCATCTGGCTTTCAGAGAAACCTGCTCCAGAAGTGCCCCAGGATGTCTGGGAACGCATGCGCCGGGGCTTTCAATTGCAGGACAACGTGGGTGTCAACCCGCGCATCGAGCAACAGCGCCTGTGGTTCGCCAGCAACCCGTCCTTCCTGGAGAACGCCGGTGAACGCGGCAGCCTCTACATTCATTACATCGTCGAACGCCTTGAAGAACGCAACATGCCCCTGGAGCTGGCGCTGCTGCCGGTGATTGAAAGTGCCTACAACCCGATGGCGTATTCGCGCAGCGATGCCGTCGGCCTGTGGCAGTTCATCCCCTCCACCGGGCGCTACTTCAACCTGCGCCAGACCCGCGCCTACGACGGCCGCCGCGACATCACCGCCTCCACCACAGCCGCCCTGGACTACCTGACCCGTCTGCACGACATGTTCAACGGCGACTGGCTGCTGGCCCTGGCCGCCTATAACGCCGGCGAAGGCACGGTGAGCCGGGCCATCGAGCGCAACGAGAAGCTTGGCCTGCCCACCGACTACTGGAACCTGCCCCTGCCCCAGGAAACCAAGGACTATGTGCCCAAGTTCCTGGCGCTGTCCCAGGTGGTGCTGGCCCCCGAGGCCTATGGCGTCAACCTGAACCCGATTGCCAATACGCCGTACTTCGAAGTGGTCGAGGTCAAGCAAAGCATGGACCTGTCGCGGGTTGCCGCGCTGGCCGAGATCGACGAAGACGAACTGTTCCAGCTCAACCCGGCGCTCAAGCAACGCACCACCCTGGATGGCCCGCAACACCTGCTGGTGCCGAGCTCCAAGGCACAATTGCTCACCAGCACCCTTTCGACGATGAAGCCGGAAGAATTGCTGGCGATGCGCCCGAAAAAGCAGGTGTTCGACGAAGTCGAGACCGCCCGGGTGGCCGGCCGCACCCGCAGCTACAAGGTGCGCAGTGGCGACAACCTCACGCTGATCGCCAAGGCGAACAAGGTCGACGTGCATGACCTGCAGCGCTGGAACAAACTCAACGGCCAGGCCCTCAAGGTCGGCCAGACCCTGGTGATGCAGGACACCCGCAAGCTGGTGGCCAAGGCCGACAGCAAGAAGCCGGTGCAGTACAAGGTCAAGAAAGGCGACTCGCTGTACATCGTCGCCAAGCGCTTCAACGTCGAGATGCAACATCTCAAGCGTTGGAACCCCCGTACTGGCCAGGCGCTGAAGCCGGGGCAGATGCTTGTAGTGTCTGGGCCGCGCTAAGGTTTTAAGAACACTGCAGAACCAATGTGGGAGGGGGCTTGCCCCCGATAGCAGTTTATAAGCCACCAGATTCATTGGCTGATCCACCGATATCGGGGCAAGCCCCCTCCCACACTGAATCTCCAGTGTTCCCAACTGGCTTTTTCCATCCGGAACAAGCTGTTACTGTACCGATCATAAAGCCCAAGCCGCCTGGATCGGATCCCTGACTTGAAGCGTCCCCTCCTTCTACTAATAAGTCTGGCCTTGAGCTTTGGTGCGAACGCGACAATAACCGAGAGCCACGGTTACACGCAGTTCGGCACGCTCAAGTACCCGGCCAAATTCACCCACTTCGATTGGGTAAACCCTGCAGCGCCGAAAGGCGGGACCTTGCGGGTCATGGCATTTGGCACCTTCGATACCCTCAACCCCTACACGTTCAAGGGTTCAAGCCCGGTTTCCACCCCCAACTTCCTGCAATACGGCGTCAATGAGCTGAACGAGCCGTTGATGGTCGGCACTGGTCAGTACGCGCCTTCCGGCGACGAGCCCACCTCCAGCTACGGGCTGATTGCCCAGTCGGTGGAATACAGCGAGGACCGCAGTTGGGTGGTGTTCAACCTGCGTCCGCAGGCGCGCTTCCACGATGGCAAGCCGATCACGGCCTATGACGTGGCATTTTCCTATCGCACCCTGCTGACCGAAGGCCACCCCCAGTACCGCACCAACCTGCAGGAAGTGGCGCGGGTGGACATCCTCAACCCTCACCGCATCCGCTTTGTGTTCAAGCGTGCCGGCAACCCGTTGCTGATCCTGCGCCTGGGCGAATTGCCGGTATTGCCTCAGCACTATTGGAAAAACCGCGACTTCAAGGCGACCACCTTCGAGCCGCCCCTGGGCAGCGGGCCGTACCGTATCAGCAAGGTCACCCCTGGACGCCAGCTGGTGTTCGAACGGGTCAAGGATTACTGGGGCAAGGACTTGCCGGTCAACCAGGGTTTCTATAACTACGACAAGGTCGAGGTGGAGTTCTACCGCGACAGCGATGTGGCCTTCGAAGCGTTCAAGGCCGGCGAGTTCGACATTTATATCGAGCACCAGGCCAAGAACTGGGCCAATGGCTACAACTTCCCGGCGGTGAGCCGTGGCGAAGTGATCAAGGCGCAGATCGCCCACCAGATCCCGACCCAAAGCCAGGGCCTGTTCATGAACACCCGGCGCCCGACCTTCAGCCAGACCAAGGTGCGCGAAGCCCTGGGGTTGATGTTCGACTTCGAGTGGACCAACCGCACCCTGTTCAGCAGCGCCTACAAACGCACGCTCAGCTATTACCCCAACAGCGAATTCGCCGCTACCGGGGTGCCAACCGGCCATGAATGGCTGATGCTCTCCCCCTACCGCGACCAGCTGCCGCCCAACCTGTTTACCCAAGCCTTCAGCCTGCCCCAGACCGACGGGCGCGGCATCCCCCGCGAAACCCTGCGCCGCGCCCTGGCGCTGCTGGGCGAAGCCGGCTGGAAGCTGTCGGGCCAACGCCTGCTCAACAAGGACGGGCAACCGCTGCGCTTCGAGATCCTGCTGGTCAACCCGAACCTGGAGCGCATCCTGCAGCCCTATGTCGAGAACCTGATCAGCATCGGCATCGACGCACGCCTGCGCACCGTCGACCGCGCCCAGTACAAGCAACGCCTGGATCAATTCGATTTCGACATGATCCTGATCACCCTCAACCAGACCTTGAGCCCCGGCCTCGAACAGTGGCAGTACTTCCACTCCAGCCAGGCCGCGATCAAGGGCAGCAAGAACTATGCGGGCATCGCCAACCCCGTTGTCGATCACCTGCTGGAACAACTGCTGGCGGCGCAGACCCGCGAAGAACAACTGGCCGCCGGCCGCGCCCTGGACCGGGTGCTGCTGTGGCAGCACTACAGCATTCCCAACTGGTACCTCAACTATCATCGCCTGGCGTACCGCAACCGGTTCGCCTTTGTCACCACGCCGCCCTACAGCCTGGGCCTGAGCGCGTGGTGGCTGAAAGCTTCGGAGAAAGCCCAATGATGTATTTGCGCAATGTACTGCTCGGCAGCCTGTTGCTGTGCACCACGGCCCACGCCGCGCCGCAACACGCACTGACGCTGTACAACGAGCCGCCGAAATACCCCGCCGACTTCAAGCACTTCGACTACGTCAACCCGAATGCGCCCAAGGGCGGCACCTTCCGCGAGTCGAGCATGGGCGGCTTCGACAGCCTTAACCCGTTTATCAGCAAGGGCGTGCCGGCCGACAACATCAGCCTGATCTACGACACCCTGGCCATGCAGAGCCTGGACGAACCCATCACCGAATACGGCCTGGTCGCCGGCAAGATCGAAAAAGCCCCGGACAACAGCTGGGTGCGTTTCTACCTGCGGCCCGAAGCGCGCTTCCACGACGGCCACCCGATCCACGCCGAAGACGTGGTGTTCACCTTCCAGGAACTGATGAAGGAAGGCTCGCCGATCTACCGCACCTACTACGCCGATGTCGATGAAGTGGTCGCCGAAGACCCATTGCGGGTGCTGTTCAAGTTCAAGCGCACCAACAACCGCGAACTGCCGCTGATCCTTGGGCAACTGCCGGTACTGCCCAAGCATTGGTGGGCCACGCGGGACTTTGCCAAGGGCAACCTGGAGGTGCCCCTGGGCAGCGGGCCGTACAAGGTGGCCGAGGTCAAGGCCGGGCGCATGATCCGCTACGAGCGGGTCAAGGACTACTGGGCCAAGGACCTGCCGATCACCAAGGGTTTCTACAATTTCGACAACCGCATCACCGACTACTACCGCGACAGTACCGTGTCCCTGGAAGCGTTGAAGGCCGGGCAGTTCGACTACTGGCTGGAATTCAGCGCCAAGAACTGGGCCAACGCCTACAACATTCCGGCCGTGACCGAGGGCCGGCTGATCAAGGAAGAAATCCCCAACGGCAATCCTACCGGCATGCAAGGTTTTGTGTTCAATACGCGCAAGCCGATGTTCCAGGATGTGCGCGTGCGCAAGGCCATCAGCCTGTTGCTGGACTTCGAGTGGAGCAACAAACAGCTGTTCAACGGCGCCTACACCCGCACCCGCAGCTACTTCGAAAACTCCGAAATGGCCGCCACCGGCCTGCCCGGCCCGGATGAGCTGAAGATCCTCGAGCCCCTGCGCGACAAGATCCCCGCCGAAGTCTTCACCCAGGCCTTCGAGCCGGCCAAAACCGACGGCAGCGGCATGATCCGCACCCAGCAACGCGAGGCCTACCAACTGCTGCAGGAGGCCGGCTGGCGCATCGTCGACGACAAGATGGTCGACACCACGGGCAAACCGGTGACCATCGAGTTCCTGCTGGCCCAGACCGAGTTCGAGCGCATCCTGCTGCCGTTCAAGCGCAACCTGGCGGACCTGGGCATCGACCTGGTGATCCGCCGGGTGGACGTTTCGCAGTTCGTCAACCGTGTTCGCTCGCGGGACTTCGACATGATGGTGGGCAGCTTCCCGCAATCCACCTCGCCGGGTAACGAACAACGGGAATTCTGGAAGTCCTCCAGTGCCGACAAACCCGGCAGCCGCAACTACATGGGCCTCAAGGACCCGGCGGTCGACCAGTTGGTGGAAGAACTGATCGACGCCGACTCGCGCAACAGCCTGATCGCCCATGCCAAGGCCCTGGACCGTGTGCTGCAGTTCGGTTACTACGTGATCCCCAATTGGCACATCAAGACCTTCCGCGTGGCGTATTGGGACCACCTCGGCCATCCGAAAACCCCGCCACGCTATGACGTGGGCACCGCCACCTGGTGGGCAAAACCCAACGTAAAACCTGCCGTCACCCTGGAAACGGCTACCGACACGAGCGCCGATGCGGCGAGCGGAGGCGATTAAATGCTGGCCTATATTGTTCGCCGCCTGTTGCTGATCATCCCGACGTTGTTCGGGATCCTGCTGATCAACTTCATTATTATCCAGGCCGCCCCCGGGGGGCCGGTGGAACAGATGATCGCCAAGCTCGAAGGCTTTGAAGGCGCCACCAGCCGCATTGCCGGCGGCGGTGCCGAAGTCTCGGTGGCCGGTTCCAGCAGCTACCGTGGCGCCCAGGGCCTGGACCCGGCGCTGATCAAGGAAATCGAAAAGATGTACGGCTTCGACAAGTCGGCGCCGGAACGCTTGTGGATCATGGTCAAGAACTACGCCCGGCTGGATTTCGGCGACAGCTTCTTCCGTGACGCCAAGGTCATCGACCTGATCAAGGAAAAGATGCCGGTATCGATCTCCCTGGGGTTATGGAGCACGCTGATCATGTACCTGGTGTCGATCCCCCTGGGGATCGCCAAGGCCACGCGACACGGCAGCCACTTCGATGTGTGGACCAGCTCGGCAATCATCGTCGGTTATGCGATCCCGGCGTTCCTGTTTGCGATCCTGCTGATCGTGGTGTTTGCCGGCGGCAGCTATTTCGACTGGTTCCCCTTGCGCGGGCTGACGTCCAACAACTTCGATGAGTTGAGCTGGGGCGGCAAGGTGCTCGACTATTTCTGGCACCTGGCGCTGCCGATCACCGCGCTGGTGATCGGCAACTTCGCGACCATGACCCTGCTGACCAAGAACAGCTTTCTCGACGAGATCAACAAGCAATACGTGATCACCGCCAAGGCCAAGGGCCTGACCAACCACCGCGTGCTCTACGGCCATGTGTTCCGTAACGCGATGCTGCTGGTGATCGCCGGCTTCCCGTCGGCGTTCATCGGGATTTTCTTCACCGGCTCGTTGCTGGTGGAAGTGATCTTCTCCCTCGACGGCCTGGGCCTGATGAGCTTTGAAGCGGCGATCAACCGCGACTATCCGGTGGTGTTCGGCACGCTGTTTATCTTCACCCTGCTGGGGCTGGTGGTGAAACTGATCGGCGACCTCACCTACACCCTGGTCGATCCGCGTATCGACTTCGCCAGCCGGGAGCATTGAGATGAATCTATCCCCCCTCAATCGCCGCCGGTTCGAGCGGTTCAAGGCCAACAAGCGTGGCTGGTGGTCGCTGTGGCTGTTCCTGATCCTGTTCGGGCTGAGCCTGGGCGCCGAGCTGATCGCCAACGATAAGCCCCTGGCGGTGCACTACGACGGCGACTGGTATTTCCCGGCGCTCAAGCGCTACCCGGAAACCACCTTCGGCGGCGAATTCCCCCTGGAAGCCAACTACAAGAGCCCGTATATCCAGGAACTGCTCAAGGCCAAGGACGCCTGGACCCTGTGGGCGCCGATCCCGTTCAGCTACCAGAGCATCAACTACGACCTGAAGGTACCTGCCCCGGCGCCGCCTTCGCGCGTCAACCTGCTGGGTACCGATGACCAGGGCCGCGATGTGCTCGCGCGGGTGATCTATGGCTTCCGTGTGTCGGTGCTGTTTGCCCTGACGTTGACGGTGCTCAGTTCGATCATCGGCGTGATCGCCGGCGCCTTGCAGGGCTTCTATGGCGGCTGGGTCGACCTGGCCGGGCAGCGTTTCCTGGAAATCTGGTCCGGTTTGCCGGTGCTCTACCTGCTGATCATCCTCGCCAGCTTCGTGCAGCCGAACTTCTGGTGGCTGCTGGGGATCATGCTGCTGTTTTCCTGGATGAGCCTGGTGGACGTGGTGCGCGCCGAGTTCCTGCGCGGGCGTAACCTCGAATACGTGCGTGCGGCGCGGGCACTGGGGATGCAGAACGGCGCGATCATGTTCCGCCATATCCTGCCCAATGCCATGGTCTCGACCATGACCTTCATGCCATTTATCCTCACTGGCGCCATCGGCACCCTGACCGCCCTGGACTTCCTCGGCTTTGGCCTCCCGGCCGGTTCGCCGTCCCTGGGCGAACTGGTGGCCCAGGGCAAATCCAACCTGCAGGCACCGTGGCTGGGCATGAGCGCGTTTGCCGTGCTGGCGATCATGTTGAGTTTGCTGGTGTTTATCGGCGAGTCCGCTCGCGATGCCTTCGACCCGAGGAAATGAGATGAATCAGGACAATCTGATCGAAATCCGCGACCTCTCCGTCGAGTTCGTCACGGGCGCGCATCACCACCGTGTGGTCAACAACGTCAGCTTCGATATCAAGCGCGGCGAAACCCTGGCCCTGGTTGGCGAAAGCGGCTCAGGCAAATCGGTGACCGCCCACTCGATCCTGCGCCTGCTGCCCTACCCGCTGGCCCGGCATCCGTCCGGCACCATCACCTATTCCGGCCAGGACCTGCTGACCCTGAAGGAAAAGACCCTGCGGCATATTCGCGGCAACCGCATCGCGATGATCTTCCAGGAGCCGATGACGTCGTTGAATCCGCTGCACTGCATCGAGAAGCAGATCAACGAAGTGCTCGGCCTGCACAAGGGCCTGACCGGCAAGGTCGCGACCCGGCGCACCCTGGAACTGCTGGAACTGGTGGGTATCCCCGAGCCGCACAAACGGCTCAAGGCCCTGCCCCATGAACTGTCGGGCGGCCAGCGCCAGCGGGTGATGATCGCCATGGCCCTGGCCAATGAGCCGGAGTTGTTGATCGCGGATGAACCGACCACGGCCCTCGACGTCACCGTGCAGTTGAAGATCCTGGAGTTGCTCAAGGAATTGCAGGCGCGTTTGGGCATGGCCTTGCTGTTGATCAGCCATGACTTGAACCTGGTGCGGCGCATTGCTCACCGCGTCTGCGTGATGCAGCAAGGCTGCATCGTCGAGCAGGCCGAGTGCGAGACGCTGTTCCAGTCGCCCCGACACCCTTACACCCAGGAACTGCTGGCGGCCGAGCCCAGCGGTGGCCCGGCCAGCAACGACGTCGGCCCGCCGTTGCTGGAAGTCGATGACCTGAAAGTATGGTTCCCGATCAAGAAGGGCTTCTTGCGCAACACCGTCGATTACGTCAAGGCGGTGGACGGGATCAACTTCAGCCTGCCCCAGGGCCAGACCCTGGGCATCGTCGGCGAAAGCGGCTCGGGCAAATCCACCCTGGGCCTGGCGATCCTGCGCTTGATTGCCAGCAAGGGCGGGATTCGTTTCGAAGGCCAGCAGCTGGACACACTGACCCAGCAACAGGTACGCCCGTTGCGCCGGGAAATGCAGGTGGTGTTCCAGGACCCGTTCGGCAGCCTGAGCCCTCGCATGTGCGTCAGCGAGATCGTCGGCGAAGGCCTGCGCATCCACAGGATGGGCACGCCGGCCGAGCAGGAAGCGGCGATTATCGCGGCGCTCAAGGAGGTGGGCCTGGACCCTGAGTCCCGTCATCGCTACCCCCATGAGTTCTCCGGCGGCCAACGCCAACGCATCGCCATCGCCCGCGCACTGGTGCTCAAGCCGCGCCTGATCCTGCTGGACGAACCGACCTCGGCGCTGGATCGCACCGTGCAACGGCAAGTGGTGGAATTGCTGCGCAGCCTGCAGGCCAAGTACAACCTGACCTACCTGTTTATCAGCCATGACCTGGCGGTGGTGAAGGCGCTGAGTCACCAACTGATGGTGGTCAAGCAGGGGCAGGTGGTGGAGCAAGGCGATGCGCGAGCGATTTTCGCTGATCCGCAGCATGGGTATACGCGTCAACTGCTGGAAGCGGCCTTTCTGGTGCCCTGCCCGGAGCGCCTCTGAGCGATGAACACGCCCACCTCCTGCGTGGGCGTGCCTCGCCATTGGATCACCGTGGCCGCCTACTCGACCTACAGCAACTCGGGATGACGCAGGCTATCAAGCTCAGGTAAAAACCCCCGACCATGAAGTTCCGCTCAAGAGCGTTTTCTTGGGCAACCTTGAAACGGAACTTCATTCATGTACGAATTTGCCCCGCTGATTGCCGCTGCGGCGACCGAGCCACTGCCTGCCAGCCCCGTCTTGTTTGCCACCCAGGATGATCTGAAGCTGATCAACAGCCTGGTTGCACTGCTGTCCCCCGCCGTACCGCACAATTGGACGCTGCTGGGGCCTCCCGCGTTGATCGCGGTCGACCGCAACTCCAGGCTTGGCCAATGGATGGTGCTGTTCGGCAAGGCTATCAACCAGAGCGTGTTCCTGGCATGGGCCGACGCGCAGCACCTGGAGTATCGAAGCATCAAGGTCATGGGAAGCTCCCTGCACGCCAATGTCATTCACGAGGACCAAATGACACCCAGGGCCTTTCATCTTCATGACGACCCAGGCTGGCTGGAAGTGTCCGCGCCGATCCTGGGCATCTCCGAGATCATTGATCCCAACCAGCTGGGCGTGCCCTATATCGACTTGCCAAACGGGCACAGTACGTTTGAATTGCCACTCGAGTTGACGCTGGCGTTCTACGGCTACACGTTGCCCAAAAACCAGATCCAGGCGCGGATGATTGTCGATGAGCTGCAGGCCTACCATGCCTTTCCAACGATGGGTGACAATGGCCGCGCGCAGTCGGCGACACGCCATGAAATGCACGCCCAGCACCTGGATTTGCTGCAACTGGCCGATAACCTCGAGCAATGCATGGCCAGCGCGGCAGCCACGGATGAACCCCATGACAGCTACCTCGCTTACCGCCAGCGCCTCACGCTGAGGTCTGACTCTTTCGTAGCTCACACCTTGAAAGAAGCCGCGCAATTACTGCAGAGCGTGATCAATTCGATCGAGTTCACGCAGACGTTCCCGACTGCGCTGGGTCCCGATGAATACTTTATTTATTCCGGCGAGGATCATTCCCTGCGGGCCTCATCCGCGCAGATCCAGGGGACCAGTATCAGCCTGCGTACGCACCTGGGCGGTGCGCCAGTGGCGGGTCGGCTGATTCGCCTGGCGCAATATGCGTCGTTGCTGGGAGAACAGGTGGCCTCCAATAACAGCCTGAGCCTGGCGCAGCTCATGCACTTCTACGCCATCGAGGTCCCCCTCCAGGCCAGCGAGGTGCACGCCCTGATCGCGCGCCTGCGCCAGTCATCCGTGCCTGGGCAGCCGTACTGCAGTGAAGCGGCCCAGGATGCGCAATGGCTCAAGCGCAAACAAAACAGCCTGAGCGCCCTGAATAACTTCAATCGGCTGCAGACAGAGCTGGAGCGAGTCAGCGCTGGCAAACAACCCGATGAAAAGGTTGAGCTCGACGATACGGTCGAGCTGGACACTGACTCGATGTTCTACCAGTTGCTGGAGGAGAGCGCCGAAAAACTGCTGATGATGATCAAGCACAGATCATTTGTCGCCATTTGCGTGAAACGCGGTATCGACGACGAAAAGGCGCTGGTACTGCTGACTGAAGAGGGGTACGTGGGCGCGGACGACAGGGACGGCAGGCGCAGAAACCTCACGGACGATATCGTCTCCAGTCCAGCGCTCAAGCGCTGTCTCACGCCCTTGCAGGAGCTGGCCAAACAATTGGGTGGCGAGCTGCGCAGTGATATGAAGGCCACCCTCAAGCAGTTGATGAAGTTCCTGCGCATGCCCGAAGTGAAGACAGCGGAGCAGGCCCGGCAGGCGGCGCACTACCTGAGGGCCGTCAGGGCTGCGACACCACGGCTGGGCAACTACTGGCAGGGCCTGGGCCAGCCGCAGCCGTCATTGCTGACCTTATCCAGCACACAACGCCGACAGGTATACGAAGCGCAGCAGGCATTTGCACAGGCGCAGGGAGCGCCCCTGTTCAAGTGGCTCGGCGAACCTTGTTGGGCGGGCAAGAGTGCCCCCAGGATCCGTGCCGAAGCGGACATGCTGCTGAACCAGATGGTGCAGAGCCCGCGCAGCCAGCTATTGGTCGAGCGCCTGGACACCCTCGTCATCTGGTCCGATGCAGCACTGCATGGCACAACGCCGCAACAGCGCCGGCAGACGCTGCTGCTCAGCGCGCTGATCCTGAGCCTGGACGAACAGGCCGGCACACAACGCAACCTGGTCGGCGGGCTGGCCATCGACACCGATTACTACTGGGGTGACAACTGCGCACTGGTGCGCAGCAATCTGGAAGCCCTCCTGCGCCAGACCCTTCTGGAGGGTGCACCATTGGCCGCGCATTTGCTGCTCAGTGGCAGCGCGCCACAATTGCTCGTGCGCAACATCCCCGAAACCTTGCCTTACCTGTGTAACCAGAACTGGGTCGTGTTCAAGCAGTTCGTCGATTTCATCGAGCTGAAAACCCCTGGCGCCAGCCGGTACATGACACTTGAGAACATCATGACCCTGGTCCATAACCCTGCCACGACGCTCAACCGGGAATTCTGGGCGCTGCCTCCTACGGTCGATCCCGTCCTCGACTGGGCGCGTGCCAATGGCGTGGTGGATGCGACGGACACGGACCTGCCCTTTAAAGGCGAGCTCGCCGTGCGCACCTATGAGAAACAGAAGCGCACACTCAACGATGCCTTCGGATCGCTGCACACCCCCTATCCGGATCAGAAGGAGGCGGCATTGAGGTACCTGCGTGAGGTCTATCCGGATAACGCTCACCTGGACAAAACCGTGTTCATGCCGGCGCCCTTCCTTCCGCCCGGTATTCGCTATCCGCAAGTCAGCACCCAGGATATTTCCTTTTCCCTGGCCGAACTGTATCTGGCCGGTGAGTTAAAGCACATGGAACGCTGGAGGGCGATTCAGCCACAGGTACGTGTCAACAGGTTTTCGCCGCCCTTGAGAACGCTCAAGGACCACAACGCTGATGAAAACTTCCACGCCGCGCTCGAATCCATCCGTGAGAGTTATATCGTGTACATTGCCTACCTGCTGGCCTGCCTGCCGCTGCCCAGGCGTGTCAGCCTGGAGCAGGGAAACATCGCACTGTACCTGCTGCGCAAACCGTCCCCCGCTGCCCGGGACACGATGATCACCGCACATTTTGGATGCCTGTTGCGTGTTCGCTACCAGCGGGATCGCTACCTGCTGCAACTGCTGCCCAGGCAGATGCTGGTCACGCAGCTGGCCAACCCGCCATCCGGCTTGCTGAATGACCCGGTCGCCCCAGGCCCTGTTCAGTTGCAGATCGATTGGAGTGCTTATCTCACCGGTTCCGAACCCGTGGCGGGCGCCAGTTCGCAGGTCCTGCTCCATCCCCTGGACACCACCCTCATAACGGATACCCAGGGTGACCCCGCCCCCATACCGAAGTCCTGGCAATCGGCACGACTCGAAGCGATTGCCAGGATGGTCGTTGACCAGTGCCTGCTCAGTAACCACCGGGATCTGAGTGAGTCCACGCAGAACCTCAACAATGTGGAAAAGGTCCTGCTGATCAACAAACGCCGAAACGAGCGTTTGCACAATCTGAAACCCTATTAAGTCATCGGCTACCCAAACGCCAGGGTCTGTGCAACGATCCGTTTCTGATCTTGACTGCCCTGGAGTCGCGCCCATGACACCGCCCGCCCCTTTCCCCGCCGCACCGCGCTTCTGGCGCGACGAGCGCCTGCCGTTCATCGAAGCGCGCACCATCGCCGACGGGCGCAAGGTCACTTACACCCGTCACGCCCATGAGCATTTCTCCATCGGCGCGATCACCACCGGGCGCAGCTATTACCATTACGGCGCCGATACATTCCAGATCAGCGCCGGCACCGTGGTGTTGATGAACCCCGGCGATGTGCATGCCTGCAACCCTATCCACGACCAGCCCTGGTCCTATCACATGCTCTACCTCGATACGCCCTGGCTGACCGAATTACAGTACCAACTGGGCTTCAGCACCGACCAGGGTTATCGCGCTTTCAATACGCCGTATACCCGTGACCCGCTGCTGTACAGCGGCTTGCTGGCGTTGTACCGGATGCTGGTGAACGAGCAGGCCGAATTGCTGCAAAAGCAGAGCGCACTGGTGAGCTACTTCACTGAAGTCCAGCAGCGCCTGAACCCTTCACCCACACCGGTGCGCGAGGTCAACCACAAGCTGGAGCGAGCCGCCGAGTACATCCGTGCGCACTGCACCGAGGCGTTGAAACTCGAAGACATCTGCCAGGCGGCCGAACTGTCGCCGTCCTACCTGATCCGCGCCTTCAAGCAGTACTACGGGCTGACGCCCCACGCGTTCCTGGTCAACCAGCGCATCCAGTTTGCCCGCACCCAGCTGCGCAAGGGCGAGTTGATCGCCGACGTAGCACTTGCTGCGGGCTTTGCCGACCAGGCGCACTTCCAGCGCACCTTCAAGCAACATTTCGCCGCCACCCCCGGGCAATACCGCGAGGTGCTCAAGCCATCAGCAAATAACCCACACTGGCCACCAGCAACGCGGCCATCGAGCGGTTGAACAGGCGCACGCCGTGGGGATTGTCCAGGTAACGGCGTAGAAAGGTCCCGGCATAGGCCCAGCACGCCACCGACAGGTAGCAGATCACCAGGTAGAGACTGGCAAACAGCCAGACTTGCCGCCCATCGCCGTCGGCCACAAACAGGCCCATACCCGCCACACAGGCCAGCCAGGCCTTGGGGTTGAGCCATTGCATGATCGCGCCGTAGAGCATGGATGGCGCTGTCGCGCTGCCCTCTGCGTCGAGCTGGCCGTCATCCACCGCCAGTTTCCAGGCCATGTACAGCAGGAACGCCACCCCGCCCCACTGGATCAACTGGGTCAGGATGGGCCAGCGCACCAGCACCTCGTGCAGCCCCAGGCCGATCAGCACCAACAGCAAGGTAAAGCCAACGGCAGCGCCGAACACATGCTTCTGGCTGGCGACAAAACCGAAGCGCGCGCCTGAACTCAGGGCGACCACGTTGACCGGTCCCGGCGTGATGGACGTGGCCAGGGCGAAGGCGGCCATGGAAATGATCAAGCTCATTGCGGTTCCCTTTTTATGATGAGGCGTAAACAGGGTTCCACGGTATAAGGCCGGGTCAAATCGGTATTGAACAAAATCACCCTGGGGCGTGGACCACACAGTCTTCGACGCCACACACCCGCCCATCCTCAGCCAGGATCTGGACCTAGTGCAGTGGCTTGGGCAAAGGTGTGTGGATGCCGGCGTTAACGCTGCGTGGGGATGCGAATTTCGCCATCCCGGCATTGGGTTTTCACACTGCGCGGGCAACCGGCGAAGGCCAGGTCCTTGGTCAGGCACACACGCACCTCCGACAGCACCTTGCCTTTGCAGATCACCGCCAGCCCATGGTTGCCCATGCGCGGGTTGCTTTCGCGAAACAGCGCCTCGATCTCGCGGGCCGGCAACGACGGCGGCGTGTTGAACGGCTGCAGTTGCGCAGGGATGGCAACCACGCCCAGCGCCGCATCGGTTTTCTCCAGGTATGCCAAGGGATCCAGCCCGCTGCAGGTGCCGTGCTTGGCCCATTCGTGGGTGAGCAGCGAGCGCGTCGGGAACAGCGCCGCGCCTTTGTCCATCTCTTCGCGGCTCAAGCGCGATTGCGGCGCGCAGGTCGCCGGCCACCCTCCCCGCGCGTATTGCGGCCACAAGCCGTGCAGCACAAAGCCGTAGCCCTTGCCCGAACACTGCTCGTTGTCCGGGTGCGTCAGGCAGAAGGTCGGCGACCATGACAGCGACAACACATAAAAATCAAATTCCCCAGGCGTCCCTTGGCTACGCGGGGCCGCCATCGCCGTTGTGGCAAGTGCCAGCCACAGGATCATCCAGTATTTCATTGAGCTATTCCTTGGAAAATCATCCCGGCAGATTGGGATTTCGTTGCAGGACCTTGTCCAGGATCCGATCGGTCTTCAACGCCTCGATGGCCAGCGACGGATGCTCGGCTTCGCCGCGAATATGCGCGTTCATGGCCACTACGTGGTGCCATTGGATATGCGGGTGGCATGGCACTTCCAGCACCTCGTTGGTCTCGCCCTCCAGGTGCAGCGGCTGGTCTTCGAAGACCGAGAACTGGATGCGCCCACGGCTGCCGATCAACTCGACCCGGTCCTCACGGCGGTCGGCGACGAAGTTCCAGCAGCCCATGCCCAGCGCGCCCGAACTGAAGGTCCAGCAGGCCGTCACGGCGTCCTCGGCGGCATAGTGCCCGGCCTGTCGTGCCGTAAAGCCCGCGACCTCGACAATATCCCCGGCCAGGTACTGGAACAGGTCGAAACCGTGGCTGGCCAGATCGGCAAAGTAGCCACCACCGGCAATGCTCGGGTCGGTGCGCCAGTTGGCGGCGCTGGCGTCCTCGGCGGCCGGCGGTTTGCACAGGGTCCAGGTCAGCTGGCGTAACGTGCCGATGCGCCCGTCCTGCAGCCACGCGCGCACTTGCTGGAAGCGTGGCAGCGAGCGCCGGTAGTAGGAAACAAACAGGTGCAGCCCGGCGCGCTCGAAAGTGCGCTGCATCAGCGCGCTCTGTTCGGCGTTCAGCGCCATCGGCTTCTCGACGCAGCAATGCTTGCCGGCCGCCGCCACCATCAGGCTGTATTCCAGATGGCTGTCGGGCGGCGTGGCGATGTACACCGCGTCCACTTCGGGGTCGTTGATCAGTGCCTGGGCGTCGGTGTAGTAACGGGCAATCCCATGGCGCGATGCATAATCGCGCACCGCCTCCTCGCGCCGCCCCATCACGGCCACCAGCGCCGAACCTGGCGCTTTGTAGAAAGCGGGTCCACTCTTCAATTCAGTGACACTGCCACACCCGATCATGCCCCAACGTACGCTGCTCATCTGTTTTCCTCGTCCGTTTTCATCAATCGGGCAGTATCCACATCCCCACCGCGGCGCGCCATCACCACTTAGCATGACAATTGCATTACACTTTTATGACACTCATCCCGCTGCGGGGGCACAGACGATGAAAATACGCGCAACGGTCATTTGCGAACACGAGGGGCATATCCTCTTCGTGCGCAAGGCCAGGTCAAAATGGGCCTTGCCGGGCGGCAAGGTGGAACGGGACGAGCGCCCGGTCGGTGCGGCCGAACGGGAGCTGGAAGAAGAAACCGGATTGAACGTGGACGGGCTGCTGTACTTGCAGGAGCTGAAGGCCCGCGACACCGTGCACCATGTATTTGAAGCCTCGGTGGTGAATATCGCGGATGCGCGGCCGCTGAACGAGATCGTCGACTGCCAGTGGCACGCCTATGGCGCCGTGGACCAACTGGACACCACCGACGCCACGCGGCACATCGTCAAAGCCTTTCTCCGGCGTCTGTAATACAGCGCCCAACCTGCTATCCAGCCCCCTTCGTTAGACCAGGCCATTTGCTCTCTGCCGTTCGACAAAGGATCTGTCGAGCGGCAGCCGCTGTGTATGTCAAAGGCACCCACATGACCTGGTGAAGGGCGGCAGGCGGAGGTATCAGTGGCGAGGGCGCTTCCCCTCACCGCTGGGGGCTAAGACTCAAAAACCGATCTGGGACGGGCCATTTCCTGACGCCGGTTCTTCTCCCGGGCGTTTCACCCGCGTTTGCTCTGCCATGTCCTCCGGTTGTACGCCGCCGAAATTGGTGATCGCATCCAAAGAGTTGGGTTGAGCAGCAGTCTGCGCGGGACCTACGATGTTAGAGCTATCGATCATCGTTCTTTACCTTCTTGCTCTACCCAACGGAATGTCGGGTTTCTCTGAGCTCTACCTTCGTGGCACTTTGAGATTTCCAGTTCCATCAGCCTGCTCACGACCGAGGTTCTTTGCCTGCCAACTTTGCTTGGGCCTTTGCCTGCCCGCGCCTGTACAAGGCCTCCACCAGCTGCTGCCGTTCATCCTGGGGCAAGGTATCGGCGAACTGCGCCAGGGTACCGTCCACCAACGCCCGCAGCGCCATATCGGCCTCCCGTGCCTTGGCCAGTTCCGCTAGCAACGCCTCACGATCCAGGCTCGGCGCTTCCAATTGCTTGATCACCCCCAGCCGCGCCTCACGCCCGGCCATGATCAGCGGCTGGCTGTCGTCGCGATTGCGGCGCAGCAGTTGGCGCAGTTCCCTGCGCCGCTCCGGCGGCAACTTGACCATCGCCTGGCGCAGGCCGTGCTGGTTGACCACCACTTCGGCAGGCCGGGCGTTGGCCATCCAATGGTAAAGACCGCCGCCCACCCCACCGATCAAAAATACGTTGAGCAGGATCGAGACAAACAACCACGGTTTCAGGGATCTGGCGGTCATTGTTCGGTTTCCTCGGCATTGACGCTGAAGACGACTTCCGCGTCGCCCTGATCAAAGACACTGGGCAGCACGTCGGAGGACAACATCGGCAGCGGCACGCTCATGGACGCCACCAGCATCCCGGTGACGATGCCGGCAATGCCCGCACCGACAAGGCCGGCGGGCGATAACCAGTTGGCATAGCGTGACCAGAATGAGCGTGGGCCGGATTGGCGTATCTGCCGGACCAACGCCGGGTCGGGGAACGCCAGTTGATGGCTGTCCAACTGGCTGTCGAGCCAGCGCGCCTGCTGCAAGGCTTCGCGCGCATGCACATTGCCACTGCGGAGCAACGCCTGGGCCGTTGCCCGTTCAGCATCGGGCCAGCGACGCAGGTCCGCCCCATAGACGTCGGCCAGGTACACAAAGCGTTCGGGTGTCATGATTTTCCCCTTCCTGGGCGGGCAAGCCCGGGTGTATCGGCAAGTTGGCTGCGCAACTGGCGTCGGGCCCGCGACAGCAGGCTCTCCAGTGCCTCGACGCTGATATTCATCAGGGCCGCGGCGTCAATGTTCGACAGCTCCTGGTAGTACTGCAACACGATGGCTTCGCGCTGGCGTTCGGGCAAGGCCGCCAACGCGGCGGCCATGCGTGTACTGCGGTCCCGGGTCTCCATCTGCTCTTCAGGCGATGGCGAGCTGTCTGCCACCTCCACCGCCGCCTCATCGCTCAGCGGGCGCTCCTTGCGCCGCCGCAAGCGGTCGTGGCACAGGTTCAGCGCGACCCGGTGCAGCCAGGTGTCGAAACGCGCCTCGCCACTGCGCCAGTGGGCGGCCTGGCGCCAGATGCGCAGGAAGCTTTCCTGGGCCACGTCCTTGGCCTCGTCGGCGTCCCCGAGGATCCGACTGGCGAGCGCCAGCAAACGCGGGAGTTTGCGCGTCACCATTTCGTTGACGGCGGCAGGTTCGTTATTGCCGATACGTGCCAGCAGCTCAACGTCCGGATCAGTCTCGTTCAATCGGGCAGTTCTCAGGGCCAAGGGTCAGGGTTCAGCGGATCCAATGCCCTTCGCGCCAGTACCAGTTCGGGCCATGGGCTTCCCAATGGCCAGGTTCCCAGCGTGCATGGCGCATTACCGGCTGCCAGTGGCCCGGCACCCAGCCGTAACCGCGCCCTTCCCAACGCCAGTGGCCAGGGTCCCAGGCATAGCCGGGGCGCTCGGCCGGGATCATTTCCACGCGCTGCGGCGGCGGCGCCTGCTGGAGGATGATGTCGGTCTGGGCAAACGTCGGGGTGCTGACAAACGCGGCGAGGGCCAGCGGAGCAAGCAAGGCAAAACGCAATGTGGCCTGGGGTCTCATGGCAACTCCTCCATGCAACCCGCGAAAGTGCAGGTTGCTGATGGGTTGAACGGCGCGTGCGCAAAAATCCGTCGCGGGCTGCGCAGATTTTTCAGCAGGGGGCGAGACCAGTATTGCTCGGGGGCTGGCGGGGCTTGATGAAATGTTTGAAAGGAATGCGACGGATTTTCGCCGGTCGCCGCGTTAAAGGATCAACCCCGGTCAACCCAAGAGGAAACACCATGTACCGTCGACTTACCCTGCTGGTTGCCGCTGTGCTGATCGTCAGCCTCAGCGGCTGCGTGATCGTGCCGGAACACCGTCATTGCTGCTGGCGTTACTACGGCGCAGTGGATGCGCCCAGCCATGCTGTCATCGGCTAGCTGGCCGCCGCCATGCCCGTCACACGACCTCTCGTCTGCTGCCTCGGCAAGCGCTTGACTCCCACCGTCGATCACACGACGCTCTGGGCACTTAGCCATCACTCGAGCCGTCCACCATGAGCATTGCCCCTCCGAGCCAGCCCGACAGCGACGTATACCGGACACTGCTGGAGTCGACCAAGGCCATCCCGTGGCGTATCGACTGGCAGAGCATGACCTTCAGCTATATCGGCCCGCAGATCGAAACGCTGCTGGGCTGGACCCCGCAAAGCTGGGTCAGCGTCGACGACTGGGTCTCGCGCATGCACCCCGATGACCGCGAATACGTGGTGAATTTCTGCGTGTCGCAATCCCGTGCCGGGGTAGACCATGAAGCGGATTACCGGGCCCTGACGGTGAACGGCGACTATGTATGGATCCGCGACGTGGTGCACGTGGTGCGCAAGGACGGTGAAGTCGAGGCGCTGATCGGCTTTATGTTCGATATCAGCGAACGCAAGAAGACCGAAGAACACCTGGTGCGCCTGCAAAAGCAACTCGAGGAATATTCCTACCAGGATGGCCTGACCGGCATCGCCAACCGACGCATGTTCGACACCGTGCTCGAGCGCGAATGGGCCAGCGCCCAGCGCAGCCAGTTGCCGCTGTCGTTGATCATCCTGGATATCGATTTTTTCAAGCAGTACAACGACCACTATGGCCACATCAAGGGCGACGAATGCCTGCGCCAGGTCGCGCATACCCTGTCACTGGCCGCCAACCGGCCCCGGGACTTCATCGCCCGTATCGGCGGTGAGGAGTTTGTGTGGTTGCTGCCGGAAACCGACGCGGCATCGGCGAAACAGGTGGCACAGCGCTGCCTGCACCTGATCTGCCAGCAACAGATCGAACATGGCTTTTCAGCGGTGTCGAACCTGCTGACCCTGAGCCTGGGCGTAGGTACGCGCATCGTCAAACCCAACAGCCCGATGCTGGGTTTTGTCGAAGATGTCGACAAGTTGCTCTACCGGGCCAAACGCAATGGGCGGATGCGTGCGGAGTATGCAGAAGGTGAAGTTTGACCCCGGGGGTTAAATCCCAGGCAAAAAAAATCCCAAGTAGCTGATGGAAACTTGGGATTTAAAATGCATAAACCGTGGGAGGTGAACGCCCGGCTATAGTAACCAGTGTAAAAAGCTGTAACAAGAAAATTTTATATCCTTTCGTCGGATTAAAAGCATTGTAAGTCCTTCAATAACCACATGTTTTTTAAGGTAGAGAGACATATAAGTGCCACTTTTTGGTGCAACTACTGTCGATATTTCCACTTATAAAAAAGGGTTATTAGTTAAGGCGGCGTAACACTCTTCGACCCGCTCTCCTCCAATTGCTGGCAGGTATCGCGAAGTTCGAGACCCGCGGAGGTGGCCACACTGGCGACCCGCTCAACCTGCCGGCAAAGTGCCAAACGCTCGGCCGCTTCTTCGCGCTGGCGATCCTCCTTGGCGTTGAGTTGCATGAAATAGCCCCCGAGCAACATCGCGGCACACAGCACGCCAAGCGCAAAATAGCGCAGGCTGTTGGCTGAAGGGGGGGTTGCCGGGGTCACGGGCTTACCCTGCCCGGCTCTGTTTTGACAGCAAACCTGGAGCGCCTCGGGCAGCCCCGTCCCGGGACCGGCATCGCGGCGCGAATAAGCGTGTGCATACCTGTCTCCTCTACCAAGGGAGCAATTGTATGCAAATAGAAACATCGGTTTGTCGTGGTTTTGTAAAGCCTGCACTCGATTACTTGCGTGCCACTTTGTAACGCACGCAATCCTGGTAGAAACTCTGGCGAATCGCTTCGGGCTTGAGCCGTGAACGACTGTCATAGGTCTGTTCGGTGATGCCCATGGCCATCATGCGCATCCAGGATTTACTGAACTTGATGGTCTGGATCTTCTGCCGCGCGGCGTACAGCGACACCCCCGACAGCTTGAGCTCCTGGGCCCTGGCGGCCGTGCCGGCGCCCCAACTGCACATGTACTTGTCACCCTCGCGCAGCTCCCGTGCCTGCACGGCAGCCGCGCCGCCGGCCAGGGAGCAGGCGATCAGCATGATTCCAACAGTGCGCATTTGCTTCCTCACCTAACCACCTGAAAATAAAAGCGATTCTGGCGAGAATTTTGTTACAAAGGGGCCATTAAATTGCCTTATCGTCGTGCCATCACCATTGGTAGGTCGCACTCGCCTGGACCGTGCGCTGCGAGCCGTACCAGCACCACGAGTAGGAATAGCACGACGCGACGTACTCTTTGTTCGCCAGGTTGGTGGCGTTCAGGGCCAGGCGCAGGTTGTCCTTGAGGTTGGCGATGTTCGGAATGTCGTAGTGCACCGCCGCATCGAACAGGGTGTAGCCCGGCACCTTCAGGGTGTTGGCGGTATCGCCCCAGGACGAACCGACATACCGCGCACCCGCGCCGGCGCCGAAGCCCTTGAGGTTGCCATCATGGAAGGTGTAGTCGGCCCACGCCGACGCCGTGTGGCGCGGTACCGCATAGGTGGTGGTGCCCTCGGCGTTGATGGCCGGGCCTACGCCGATATCGCTGATGGGGGCGTAACGCACGGTGTTATTGGACTTGCTGATGCGGTTATCCAGGTAGGCATAGGCCGCCGTGATGTCCAGGTTGTCATTAAGGCTGGCCTTGCCTTCCAGTTCAAAACCACGGGATTGCACTTCGCCGTCCTGGCTCTGGCAGCGACCGCTGCCGCACAGGTGGGTGGGGTCCGGGTCGGTGGTGAGGACGTTGGTCTGGCGCAGGTCGAAGATCGCCGCTGTGATAAAGCTGTTGCTGCCCGGCGGCTGGTACTTGATACCGATTTCATACTGCTTGCCTTCGGTCGGTTTGAATACCGATCCGCCGTAACCGGTGCCCGACTGCGGGTTGAACGACTCCGCATAGCTGGCATAGGGCGCCAGGCCGTTATCGAAGAGATAGACCAGGCCAATACGCCCGGTAAAGGCCTTGCTGTCCAGGGAGGACTGGCTCTTGGCCCCGGTGCGCAAGGTCTTGGTGGTGCTGTCGGTGCTGGCCCAGTCATAACGACCGCCGAGCAACAGGACCCATTTGTCCCACTTCATCTGCTCTTGCAGATAGACGCCGGTCTGTTCGCTGCGCGACGTACCGTCGGTGGTGTACGCCGGTACCGGCACGGCCGCGCCATAGACCGGGTTGAAAATATCCAGGGTCGGCCCGGCGGTATACGTCCCTGAGCCCAACAGGGTGTCGGTGCTGGTGTTCTGGTAGTCGAGCCCCATCAGCAGGGTGTGTTGCAGTGGGCCCGTGTCGAATCTGGCCTGCACCTGGTTATCGAGGGTGTAGGCATCCATGTCGACGTCACTGGCAATGGTGGAACGTCGAATGGTGCGGTAATCCGCCATCAGGTAGTTGCTGTAGAGGCTGCGATAACGCCCTTCGCTGCGCAGGTAACGCGCGTTCTGGCGCACCGTCCACACATCGTTGACGTGATGCTCGAAGGCCCAGCCAATGGAGTAGTACTCGCGATCGCTTTTCTCGAAGTTCTTTTCGCCGTCGTAGAAGTCCACGTCGATGCTGCGCCCGGTCGGGCTGTGCAATACCGAGCCCCAGGCCGGCACCGAACCGTAGGACGCGCCCTTGGGGTCCTTCTGGAAATGCCCGAGCAAGGTCAGCGAGGTGTCTTCGTCCGGCCGCCAGGTAAACGCGCTGGACAACGATTGGCGACGGGTTTCGGTGTGTTCGACCTGGCCATCGGCATCGTCGAACAGCCCCGCCACGCGGTAGGAATACACGCCTTGATCGTCAATCGGCCCGCTCAAATCGAAGGTGGTGCGCTTTTTGTTAAAGGTGCCGTATTCGACGCCCACTTCATGGAACGGCGTATCCAGCGGGCGCTTGCTGACCATATTGATCACCCCGCTCGGCGTGCCCTGCCCGTACAGCACCGACGCCGGGCCGCGCAGCACTTCGACGCGCTCCAGGTCGAAGGCATCCTTTTGCGGCAAGGCATCACGGCTCGACGGCATGCGCAGGCCGTCGAGGTAAGTGGCCGGGGCAAACCCACGGATGGTCAATTGGTCGAGACGCGACGCCGTGGCACCGCGGGTTTCCGGGATGACCGCGGCGCTGTAGCGCAGGATCTGGTTGAGGCTCTCGGCGTTCTGCGCACGCATCTGGTCTTTGGTGACGATGGAGATCGACTGCGGGGTTTCGATCAGCGCGGTATCGGTCTTGGTGCCCGACAAACTGCGCGTAGCCACATAACCGGACACCGGCCCGGTAGGGCTTTCGGCCTGGTACGCGCCGCTGATGGTGGTGGCCTGCAACTCCATGGCACCGCCGTTATCCGGGATGGCTTCCAGGCGGTAGCGGTCGGCCGAGAGCTTCAGCGCCTGCAGGCCGCTGCCGGCGAGCAACTGGGCCAGCGCCACGTCGGTGGCGTACTGCCCGCTCAAGCCGTTGCTGCGTTTGCCGCGTGCCAGGCTCGCATCAAACGCCAATACCAGGCCCGCCTGCTCGGCCAGGCTGTTGAGCGCCTGGCTCAAGTCACCGGCCGGAATCTGGAAACTGCGTACAGCGCTGCGGCTTTCTTCGGCGAAGGCGGATTGGACGTTCAGCAACGGCACGGCGGCGAAAGCCAACGCCACTGACAGGGCCAGTGGGTGCAAGGGGCGAGCAAGGCGCGACATGGGAAATCCTGGGTAATAGAGGTTCTATTAACCATGACGGCCAGGTCGGCAAATCGGGCAAGGATGAGAGCAGTTTTTATTTGAGCGGCGTAGATCGGTGTGTTGTGTTTCCCTCATTAACCCCACGCCACCACCAACAACCCCACCCCCAACGCCAGGCACAACGGCGAATAGAACCACGTATCCCACCGCGCAAACCGTGACCCGCCGACCTTCTTGAAAAACCCCACCAACTCCGAATCCCCAATCGCGCGGGCAAACATCAGCAGGGCAATCGCGCTGATTCCCCATTGCAACGCCGCATGGGAGACCGCCGAAAAGTACAGCCCGGCCCGCAGACACACCAGCAGCGCAATGCCGACCAAGCCCATCGCCACCAGAAAGGTACCCAGCGCCGAGGGCCTGAATGCAAGGCGAGGCCCGCTGGCGAATTCGCCGGGCAGTTGGGGAATGGCGGCGAGGCTGCCGAGTTTGCCGCCGGCAGCCCAGTACAGGTGCACCATGCTGATGCAGGTAAAAATGCCGACGATCCAGCGTGCGATGACAAAGCTCATGGCGGGCGCTCCCAGAAAAGGTGCGAGACAGGATAGTCGCCCTGGGATTTTTTGCAGGCATTTCGTCGGCGGCTGATGGTAAAGTGCCGCCCCATGAAATTCGCCCGCGCCGACCGCTCGCTCATTGCCTGGATGCTCTATTGCTGCGTCCTGTTCAATGTGTTCGCCTGCAGTATCGGTCACGGGCAGATGGTGGGGATGCAGCTCAATGGCATCGGCGGGCAGTTCTGTACCGTCGACCCGCGTACCCAGGCGCCCACGCCGTCCAACTCCAGCGATGAGAACCTGCCGACGCTGGCCAAGGCGTTCGGTTGCCCGCTGTGCTCCACCGGCGGCATGGGCCCGGCGCTCAGTTCCAGCCTGAATGTGGCGGTGTTGCCACAACCCCATGCACCACCGCCGGCCGTGGTGCTGGCTGCTGACATCCCTGCCCGCTTCACCTGGCCCACGGCTAACCCGCGCGCGCCGCCCGCCTTCGCCTGATCCCTTTGCTTTCCCATCTGCACTGACCACCGGTTCCACACGGAATGACGGACGGCCGTGCGTTGTTTTCAAGCCAAGTTTTTCAGGATTCAACCATGAAACATCTACCCCTGTTGGCGGGCCTGTTCGGCTGCCTGCCTGTCTGCGCCTGGGCCCTCGAACTGGCTCCGACCACCATTGATGGCGAATCAACTGCCGAACCCGGCCTCACCCTGGATCAATCCAGCGGCGTGGCGTCGCGGCTGGGACTGAGCGTGCGGGAAACCCCAGCGTCGGTTGCCATCGCCAATCGCAACGACATCGAACGCCATGGCGCCAAGACGTTCCGCGATGCCGCCAACACCCTGCCCGGCGTCAACGCCAGCGCGCCGCCGGGTTTTGGCGGTTTTGTCTCTTACCGTGGGTTTACCAGCAGCCAGATCACCCAGATGTTCAACGGTATCAATGTCGCCACCGGCCTGGCCCGCCCCGTGGATGCCTGGATCTATGACCGCGTGGAACTGGTGGGCGGCCCCTCCTCCCTGATCAACGGCGCCGGCTCCGTCGGCGGCTCGCTCAACTATGTGACGAAGCTGGCCACCCGTGAGGAGCAGGCCGCCGAAGGTCAGCTCACCTATGGCAGCTACGACACCACCGGCATGGCATTCGGCGTCAATCACGCGCTGACCGAGCCCGGCGCCGAAGTGCAGCATTACGCGCGCCTGGATGTGAGCCGCAACACCAACCACAGCTACATCGACCGCGACCAGCGTGAGGCCTGGAGCCTGGCGTTTTCCCTGCTCAGCGACCTCACCCCCGACCTGTCCCATACCCTGGCCCTGGAATACCAGGATGAACAGGAAGACAGCCCTTACTGGGGCACGCCGGTGCTCAACCCCAAGGCCGGCGAGCTGAAGATCGACAAACACAACCGTTTCAATAACTACAACGTCGCCGACGGCCGTTACGAGCAGCGCACGATCTGGGCGCGCTCGATCATCGACTACCGGGTCAACGACAGCACGACGCTGAAAAATACGCTCTACCACCTCGACAGCCAGCGCGATTACCGCAACCTCGAAACCTACCAATACAACGCCGGCAACAGCGCGGTAAACCGCTCGACCGCCTACCAGGTGCGCCACCAGGGCGAACAGCACGGCAACCAGTTCGAGCTGCGCCATGATGACCGTCTGTTCGGCCTGTCGACCACCTGGTCCGTTGGTTTTGAGTACAAGGTCAACAGCACCACCAACACGCCGTTGAATGTGCCGGGCAACAGCACCGTGGACCCGAACGGCTTCGCCCCCGGGTACTTCTACGACATCCCGCGTACCCGGGAGAACTTCGGCAAGGACAAGACCAATGAGGTCACCACCAAGGCGTTGTTCGTGGAGAACCGCCTGGGCCTTACCGAAAAACTCTCGCTGCTGAGCGGCCTGCGTTACGACGCCATCGACCTGGATGTGACCAACCACCGCGGGGTCACGGCCACCAACCCACGGCACTTCAAGCGCCGTTGGGAACCGGTGACCGGTCGCGTCGGCCTGACCTACCAGTTCATCCCATCGGCCAATGTCTACGTGCAATACAGCACCGCCGCCGAACAACCGAGTACAACCACCCAGGTGTTCGATGTGTCGACCGGCAAACAATGGGAGGTGGGCAGCAAGTTCGACTACCTGGACGGCCGTGGCTCGGCCACCGTTGCTGTCTATAAGATCGAACGCAAGGACTTTGCCGTAACCGACCCGCAGGACCCGACCACGAGCATCCCGGTCGGCGCGCAGTCATCGAAGGGCATCGAGCTGGCCAGTTCATTGCGCATCACGCCCAGGCTGCTGGCGGAAGGCAACATCGCCTGGGTGGATGCCGAATACGATGAGTTCAACGAGAAAATCGCCAGTGGCGCAGTGGTTTCGCGCAAGGGCAATACACCGACCAACGTGCCCAGGCGCGTCGGCAACCTGTGGTTGACCTATGACTTTGCCGAGGACTGGCAAGGCGGCGTGGATGCACGCTATGTCGCCGAGGTGTATGCGGACAATGCCAACACCCAGACGGTGCCGGCCTACACGCTGTTCGGGACGTTCCTGCGCTACCAGGTGGACTCACACACCTCGGTGACCGGCCGGGTGCGCAACCTGACCAATGAGGTGTATGCCGAGTTTGCCCATGTGTCGCCAGCGTATTACCTGGGAGCGCCACGGACATTCGAGCTGGCGGTGCAAACCAGATTCTGAAGCGACACTGCAAACAACATGTGGGAGGGGGCAAGCCCTCTCCCACATTATTTTTGATCTCCGCTCGGCAATAAGCGCCGTGCTTACTTCAAGCTGGCTTCGACCTTCTGCGCCACATCCTCGGTCAACCAGGCCTTCCACACCTCCGGATGCTCCTTGAGGAATGCCTGGGCCACCTCCCGAGGCGCGGTGTGATTCTCGCTCATGGTCGCGAGGGCTTGGTTCAGCGGCCCAATCGGCAACTCGACCTTCTCGAAAAACCCGGCAATCTGCGGATGCTCCTTCTGGAACGGCGTGGACACGCCAATACTCAGCTTGGATGCCAACGACCGAGTGGGCTTCGGGTCGGGGTTATCCGCATCCGTCAGGGTCTTCCAGGCCTCGGCATCGAACGGTGGCTCCTCCAGCTGGATCAGCTTGTAGCGCCCCATCAACGGCGTCGGTGACCAGTAGTAGAACAACACCGGTTTGCCGCGACGGATGGACGAGGCAATTTCGGCATCCAGGGCAGCTCCCGAACCGCTGCGAAAGTTCACGTAGCTGTCATCCAGGCCATAGGCCTTGAGCTTCTGTTTGTTGACCACTTCCGAGGTCCAGCCGATGGGACTGTTGAGGAAGCGCCCCTTGCCGGGAGACTCCGGGTCCTTGAACACGTCCTTGTAGCGCGCAAGGTCTTTCACGCTCTTGAGGTCCGGTGCCAGGGGCTTGATACCTTTGGACGGATCACCCTTGACCACGTATTCCGGCACCCACCACCCCTCGGTGGCCCCCTTGACCGTATCCCCCAGGCCCACCACTTTGCCTTCGGCCTCGGCCTTGACCCATACCGGGCTGCGGCCGGCCCACTCTTCACCGATGACCTGGATGTCGTTCTTGGCCAGGGCGGTTTCCAGGGTGATGGTGGTACCGGGCAAGGTGTCGGTGGGCAAGTCGTAGCCCTTCTCGACGATGACCCGCAGTATTTCGGTGATCAGGCTGCCGCTTTCCCAGTTCAGGTCGGCAAAGTGCACCGGCGCTGGCGCGGCCGAAACGGGCAGCGAAGCCACTGCCAGACCCAGGGTCGTCAGCGATGCAGCCAACAGCGTTCTCAATCCTTTCATGCCCTTGCACCTCGCGATGTCGCAGCAAACAACGAACGGCTTTGCTGTCTATGCGCGAAGCCTCTGAATAGTTAAGTCAACTCAACTGTAGTAGAGGTTCCGGGAGATAGGAGATGTTCGCAGTATTTACCGATTATTCACTGGCCTTGAACGTCACCAGCTCACCCTTGCGCCATTTGGCGGCCTTGCCGGTCACGGCCTTGAGGGTCTTGGTCAGGCCTTCCTGCAGTTGTTCATGGGCCGCAAACACCAGCATCACACTGTGGCCTTCCTTGAAGACGATGCCCTGGCCTTCGGGCGAGGACACAAAGGCATAGTCGCCCAAGCCATACACCGTCAACTTGATGTCGCGGAACTTGAGTTCGAACTTGCCACCTTCGCGACTGGGCAATACCGCAGCACGGAAGTGGTCGCCCACCTTGAGTTCCAGACGGGGTTTGTCATCCACAACCATTGCCGCTTCGGTATCGATTTCGGCGATGTAGATGCCTTCCGGCGTCTGCTCAGTGATGTAAACAAAACGGGATTGAAACTGCTTGACCAACTTTGCGCGCAAATCACCCAGCACGAACAACGCGTGCATATCCAGATTACTGACTGCCAAGGAAACGCCCCCACATCGAAAAGAGCACTGTCCGCCGGAGCGGGCAGCACAAAGAAACGGCCATCTCGGCACGATCACACAACACATTCATGGAAAAACTGAAGAAGACCCCGTTGCTGCGCCCAAAGCCCCGGACAGGCATGCACGATGGGCCTTGCGCAGGGACATCAGGCATCGCAGGAGATCACAGGTTCAATAACCAGAGAATACCGGTCGACCCGCTTCAGAGAATAACACTATTAAAAACGCAGTTTCCGACAGCTCATACAAACAAAAACACCTCGGCGTGGAACCAGACGCCGACTGCCGACGACAATACTAAAACAGCAACACGGGTCAAAACCACCTGTAACGCCGCTGGTGGGTCAACAAGATCGATCGACAGGAGCTGACCATGCAACGACGCCAATACGACGCTATGTCTTCCCGCACTCGTTCATCATGTCAGGACGAACAGCAATACTACTGCTTACGCAGTCCCAACGGGTACCCCGATTCCGTTCTTTACCAGGTTGTACCCGCCGGAAGAAACTTCTTCCATATCCGCGAAGTCACCAGTGGCAGGATCAGAGGCTTTCGCAGCGACCACATCGAGGCCTGTGAACTGGCCAAGCGGCTGGAGGCCTCACTGCACGGCGGAATCGTTTCGTCACCCGGATGACTTTACTGCGCCGCCGCCCTTCAACAACTGCCATACTGGCCTGTCCATTGGAATTTGCTCCCTCACGGGCCAGGTTTCATCAGTGCTGTTGGTTACCTCGAAGGGAAGGCGATACGTGACGGAATTTGATATTGGCGAATTTTTCATCCATGGCGACGCAAGGGAAGTCGACGGGGAGTTTCAAGCAGTGATCGTGATGCGCGCCAAACCGCCGTTGACCACCGTCACCACGCATCAGGTCGAAAAAGACCGGTGGTTCAAGACCTTCGATACCGCCGCCAGCGCCGGAAAAGAATCCGCCCAGGCACTCAAGGCTGCAGTGGATTCAGGGGCACTGACCTCCTGACAATCCGATCGAACTCTACCGCGCCACAAGCCTCCCATGCATAACGATCCCGAAACCCGCACGGAGACTGACATGGACGCGCCAATACCGACACTCGAAACCTTATTTGAACAACTGGGCCTGGACTCAACCCCCGAAGCCATCGACGCCTTCATTGTCGCGCACCCGTTGAGTGACGACGTCAAGTTGATCGACGCGCCGTTCTGGACGCCGCAACAGGCACAGTTCCTCAAGGAAGAACTGCGTGAAGACGCCGATTGGGCCATGGCGGTGGATGAGCTGAACCAGCGCCTGCATCAACCGCAGTAATCCACACAATACCGGCTGCCTGGGCGCAATAGCGCTTGCCAGGCAGCTGGTATTTCCCCGTCTCACAGACGACCACAATCCCTAGCGCGCAGCCTTCGCCCCCTCCGGCTTATACCCCAGGCGCAAGCCCCCCCAATGCCGCCCCCGGACCATGATCGGCACCGACAAGTCGTGCATCAACTCGCCGGTATCGCGGGTGTAGGTCTGCAATAGCACCGCTTGCTGGTGGCTGCCGCAGCGGATCCCGGTGCGGTCTTCGAACTTGCGCTTGGTGCGGTTCTGCACCGCATCGACCTGGGCATCGCCGGTCAGCGCCTGGGAAAACGCCTTGTTGTGCGTCGGCACATAACCCTGGGGCGTGCAGGCAATGGCAAATACCAAGCCTTCATGGCGTGGCAGCAGTGCTTCCTGGATGGCCGGCAGCACCTGGTCGGTGTAGCCATCGAACCGGCTGTGGTACTTGCTCGGGCTGGTGTTGGGGATCAAGGTGTAGCTGCGGTCGAACAAGTCATCCAGGCTGATGCGGTTCTGCTGTACATCGGCTTCGAATTGCGCGGCAATCCGGCTCGCGCCTTCGCGCGCCAGGTCGTAGATGCGCTGGTGATAGTCATCCAGCCCGACTTCCGCCAGGCGCTCACTGATCGTTTCCGCCTGCCCTTCCATCTGCACAGCGGCATCGGCCAACTGGCGGGTCTGCTGGTCGCTCACGATAAGATCGCTGCGCATTTGCTCCACGGCATGGAACAGGCTGTCGAGTTGGGCGCGGTTGGTGTCGGTGCCCTGGGCGATTTCATTGACCTGGCCTTCCACGCCCGCCGCCAGGCCGGCAATGTTCTCCAGGTGCTCGCCGGCGTGCTCCACCTGCTCGACACCGGTGTGCAAGTCTGCCGAGAGCTGGCGAATCTGCTCAACCACCTGGGCAGTGCGTTGCTGGATATCCGCCACCATCACCCCGACTTCATCGGTGGCCGTGGCTGTGCGGCCCGCCAGCCCACGTACTTCATCCGCCACCACGGCGAACCCGCGACCGTGCTCACCAGCCCGCGCCGCTTCAATCGCGGCGTTGAGCGCCAACAGGTTGGTCTGGCTGGCGATGGACTGAATCACCAGGGTCACCCGCTGGATTTCTTCACTGCGTTGGCTCAGGGCTTCAATCAACTCCCGACTGGCATTGGCGCGCTGGCTGAGCTGGTGCATACGAATGATCGACTGGGCCAGCACTTCACGGCCTTCAGTGCTGCGCTGATGGGCCTGGCTGGCCGCCTGCAGGGCCTCGCGACTGAGTTGGGAGGTGACCTTTTCGGTGCTGATCATCACTTCGGCACTGCTGACGATCTGCTTGGCCGCGCCCAATTGCGATTGCACTCGAGCCGCCAGTTGCTTGACCGAGTAGGCAACGCCGGCAGCGGACAGTGCGTTGTGGCTGGTGGTATAGGACAGATCGCGGGTCAGCTCGCCAATGGCATCGGCAGTGGCGGGCGGTGCCGTGCGGGAGGTGCGGTTCATAAGGCCTGGCAGCCAGATCACCAGCAAGGCAATGGGCAGGCAGAGGTAGATCGGCAGGCTGGCAAACGCCAGGCCCAGCAGTACCAGCACCAGGGCGGCGCTCTGCAGGAGCGGCATCAACCAGCCGGGCAACCCGCGCACCACCGGTTGCGGTGGCACTGCTGCGCCCATCAGAGCTCCGTCTCCAGCCATTGTCGTTACCCCACTGTTTGTCATTTTTGTCCCTGCATTAAACGCCACTATCCAGCCATTATCCATGGGCCTTTAGTGGGGTAGCCTGCAGCAGATCAATAGACGGGGCGTAACGGGTCTTTCTCCGGGGAACCGCCCAGGCGATCCCCCAGCTTCAGCGCATCAGGCCTGGCGCTGGTGCTTGTCGATCTGCTCGTGGCGCTCTTGCGCTTCGATGCAGTACTTGGTGGTCGGGCTGATCAGCAGGCGCTTGAGGCCGATAGGCTCGCCGCTGTCATCGCACCAGCCGAAGGAATCTTCCTTGATGCGTTCCAGTGCACGCTCAAGCTGCGGCAGCATGCGCTGGTCGCGGTCGATGGCGTTGACCAGCCAGGTGCGCTCTTCTTCAACGGAAGCGGCGTCGGCCGGGTCGGCCGGGGTGTCCAGGCTTTCAATGGCGATGCGGTTCTGCTCAATGCGCTCGTGGTGTTCCACCTTCATGTCCTGCAGCAACTTCTCGAAAAAAGCGTGCTGTTCGGCATTCATGTAGTCATCCGCCGGCATGGCCAGCAACTTTTCCTTTGTCATTGATTTCTCTATAAAAAATACGTGCATTAAGGCGAATAAGGGAGCGTTCCGGTCGACCTCTGCAGGTCTCGGAAAGGCGCCATCCATTCCAAGCGCCACCCGGCACTCAATTTACGAGGGGCGGCAGTCTAAGGCCGACTTGAGGGCACAGCAACTGAAATGACAGGCATTTTTACCGATATAACCCCCAAAGGCACCAGGACGGGCTTGGCGAATGGTTATCGGAGTGCGTTTATAGCAGGAAAGTTCGTACAGCAGCTATAAGCCGCAGGCTGCAAGCGACAAGCTGTAGAGCTCATCGGACTTGCAGCTTGCAGCTTGAAGCTCAGCGCTTGAGCTTGCGCTTGTTGCGGTACTGGTCGATCACCACCGCCACCACAATGATCAGGCCCTTGATGATGTCCTGGATATACGCATCCACCCCGACAAAGGTAAACCCGCTGGCCATCACCCCAAGGATCAGTGCGCCGATCACGGTACCGGTGATACGCCCTACCCCGCCCGCCAGGCTGGTGCCGCCGATCACCGCGGCGGCAATCGCATCCAGCTCATAGGACATGCCCATGCCCGCCTGGCCGGTGGCGGCGCGTGCCGAGGCCACCACACCCGCCAGGCCTGCCAGGAGACCGGCAATGCTGTAGACGATGATCAGGTGGCGCTTGACGTTGATCCCCGACGTCCGCGCCGCCTGCATATTGCCGCCGATGGCGTAGGTGTACTTGCCGTACTTGGTGTAGCGCAGGGCGATATGGAAGATCACCGCCACCACCAGGAAGATGATCACCGGCATCGCGCCATGGCCGATGGCCGTGTACGAATCCGAGAGCATGCTCACCGGCTGGCCTTCGGTGTAGTAACGCGCCAGGCCACGGGCCGAGACCATCATGCCCAGGGTCGCGATAAACGGCGGAATACCGGTGACGGCGATGATGCTGCCGTTGATCGCCCCCGCCAGCAGCCCCACACCCAACCCCATCGCCACCGGAATCCACACCGGCAAGTCTGTCAGCGAAGGGAACACCGCCCGGGAAAAGTCGGAGGTTTGCGCCAAACTGGCGGCGATCATCGCCGACAGCGCCAGCACCGACCCCGAAGACAGGTCGATCCCCGTGGTGATGATCACCTGGGTCACCCCGATCGCCAGCAAGCCGATGATGGACACTTGCAGGATCATCAGCACCAGGCGCTGGGAGTTCATCAGGAAGCTCTGGTCCCGCACGATCCAGCCAAACAGCTCAAACACCAGGCCGATGCCGATCAGCACCAGGAAGATGCTCAGCTCGGTGGGCAAGCGCCGACGGTGCTTGACCGGGGCCGTGGCAGGCTTGTTGTCCGTTATTGCGTTCATAGCCAATCACCTTCTTATTCTATGGCGCGGGCCAACCGCAGGCCCGCGCGGCTGTTCGTCAGTGGACCGCGGTCATACCGGAGGCCAGCTGCATGACTTTTTCCTGGGTCGCATCGGCGCGGTCCAAGGTACCCATCAGTTCGCCTTCGTGCATCACCATCACCCGGTCGCTCATGCCCAGCACTTCAGGCAGCTCGGAGGAAATCATGATCACCGCCATGCCTTCGCTGGCGAGGAAGGAGATCAAGCGATAGATCTCGGCCTTGGCCCCCACGTCGATGCCCCGGGTCGGTTCATCGAGGATCAGCAAGCGTGGGTTGGTCATCAACCAGCGCGCCAGCAAGGCTTTCTGCTGGTTGCCGCCGGACAGGGTGTCGATGCACTGCTCCAGGGACGGCGTCTTCACCCGCAGTTTCTTGCACATGTCCTCGCACAGGGCGCGCAGGGCTTTCTGCTGGATAAACCCGTTGCCCGAATAATGCGGCAGCACGGCCATTTCCATGTTTTCCAGCACCGACAGGCAGGGGAACAGGCCACTGAGCTTGCGGTCCTCGGTCAACAGCGCAAAGCCTTTTTCGATGGCCATGTGCGGGTCGCTGATGCGCACCGCCTCGCCATCCAGGGTGATCTGCCCACCGCTGCTGGGGGTGATGCCGAAAATGGTTTCCGCCACATTGGTGCGCCCCGAGCCCATCAGCCCGGCGATGCCGAGGATCTCACCGGCATGCAGGTCGAACGACACGCCCTGGAACACCCCGTCCAGGCGCAGGTCGCGCACCGACAGCAGCAGCTCGCCAATGGGCGTCTCGCGCACCGGGAACAACTGGCTCAGCTCGCGACCTACCATCATCGAGATCAGGCTGTCGCTGTTCATGCTGTCGGCGCGTTGCAGGCCGATGTACTGGCCGTCGCGGAACACCGCCACTTCATCGGCAATGGCGAACACTTCGTTCATTTTGTGCGTGATGTAGACGATGCCTTTGCCCTGGGCCTTGAGGTCGGCAATGATCGAAAACAGGTGGGCCACTTCCTTCTCGGTAATGGCCGATGTCGGTTCATCCATGATCAGGATGTCGGAGTCATAGGACACAGCCTTGGCAATCTCGACCATCTGCCGCTCGGCGATGCTCAGGTTGCCCACGTGTTCCTCGGGGTCGAGGTTGATGCGCAGGCGCGCCAGCAACTCGGCGGTGCAGCGATGCATTTCGCGGTGGTTGACCATGTGCAGGCTGTTGAGCTGCTCGCGGCCGATCCAGATATTCTCGGCGATGCTCATGTGCGGCATCAGGTTGAGTTCCTGGTGGATCATCGCGATCCCCGCTTTCTGCGCAGCCAGCGGCGTGTCAAACACGATGGGCTTGCCGCGCAGGCGGATTTCACCGGCGTCGGGCTGGTAGATGCCGGCGATGATCTTCATCAAGGTCGACTTGCCCGCACCGTTCTCGCCCATCAGCGCCAGCACCGTACCGGGGCGTACACGCAGTTGTACGTCGGCCAGGGCCACGACGCCGGGAAAGCCTTTGCTGATGTTGACGATTTCCAACAGGTAGGGTTCGTCCAGCGGCAACGGCTGGATCCCGGGAGGCTGCGAGACAGTGGCTTGAGCGAGCATAAGACGGTACTCCATCAGCAGGGCGGGCACGACCGCCCTGCCGGTTCATTGTTGTTATGTCAGGGCTACTTGAACGTGGCGACGTTTTCCGGGGTGATCAGCTGGAACGGGATGATCACGTTCTGCTCGACCGGTTCCTTCCTGGCCATCTTGCGCGCCGCTTCCACCGAACCCACTGCCTGACCCTTGGCGTCCTGGAACGCGGAGGCGGCCATGTCACCCTTGGTGATCGCATTCAAGCCATCCGGCGTACCGTCGACCCCCGCGATCAGCACACTGCCCTTTTCCTTGCCGGCCGATTTCAGCGCCATGGACGCGCCGATGGCCATCTCATCGTTGTTGGCCAGCACCGCATTGAACTCGCGGCCCTGGGTCAGCCAATCGTTGACCAGGGTCATGCCCTTGTCCCGCAGCCAGATACCGGTCTGTTCCTGTTCGATCTTGATGTCCGGGTACTTGGCCAACACTTCCTTCACGCCCTTGGTGCGGTTGGTGGTGGAGTTGTTCGCCAGGTCGCCCAGCAGGATCACGATCTTGCCCTTGCCGCCGAGCTTCTCAGCGATGTATTGCATTTGCAGCTTGCCGGCCTCGACGTCATCGGAGGTCACGGCCACCACGTCCTTGGGCAAGTCCTTCTGGTCGGGACGGCGGTTGACGAACACCAGCGGGATGCCGGCCTTGGTCGCGGCATTGATGATGTTCTTGGTAGAGGCCGTGTCGACCGGGTTGACGATAATGGCGTCGACTTTCTGGCTGATGAAGTTCTCCACCTGGCTCAGTTGCTTGACCACATCGGCGCGGGCGTCTTCGAACTGCAGCTGCACGCCGTCACCCTTGGGATAGGACTTGGCCTGCTTGTCCATGTCTTCGCGCAGGTAAGTGAGGAAGGTGTCATCGAAGGCGGACATGCTCACGCCGACCTTGATGTCGGCGGCACTGGCAACACCGCTGGCCAGCAGCATGGATAAAGCCAGCGCGGTAAAACGGATCGGGGTCTTCATGAACGGTCTGTCTCCACTTTCTTGTTGGTTTTTTGGACGTTGCGTTTATCAGAGCTCGGCAGGCACGCGTACGACCGGTGCGCCTGGAATGCAGCAGACCAGCGCGCCCTGGTTTTCGACGCACAGCACATTAAGGAAGGAGAAGTAGAACGGCCGGGCGCGGGGCAGGCCGCGGGGCGTGTGGGCAGGGCGTAAAACTCGCAGTACAGCGTTGAAGATTTTCATCTGACGGTACCTGGTTGTTTTTGATCTTGTTTTTGTTGAGTCGTGCGAATCGAGTCCGAACGTACTTTATGCAACCTGGAAAAGACTTTATTGGAAAATAATTTCCATATCAACCTGTTTTAGAATTTTATTCTATTTTTGTTGAAACCACCTGCTGGCGCTCGGCGCTGAGGCGTGCGGCGTCCAATATACGCGTGGTTTCCAGCGCATCATAAGCGTCCACGGGCAACGGGCCCTGCCCGTTTACCGCCGCTTGCAACTGGCGATAGAACTGGGTCCAGCAGCCCTTCTCCGACGGCACTCGCTCACGTTCCGGCCCCTGTTCGAACCAGCCCCAGCGGCGATGTTCTTCCGCGCCCCAGTGTTCGCCTTCGGTTTTCGGCGACTTGCCGGCCATCAGCGCCTCTTCCTGGCCATCCAGCCCGTCCACGGTGTAGCAACCCAAGGTGCCACTGACGCGAAAACGCGGGGCCTGGCTGTTCTGCAGGGCGTTGCCCCACAAATGGGAAACCACCCCGTTAGCGTGGGTCAGGGAGACGAAGAAGCCGTGGTCGACAGTGGGGTATTCAGGGGTGAACTGTAACTGCGCAAACACCCGGTCCACCGGGCCGAACAGTTGCAGCGCCTGGTCCACCAGGTGGCTGCCCAGGTCGCGCAACCAGCCGCCGCCGCTGGCATTGCCCACGGCCTGCGGGCTGTAGCGCTCGACGCGGGATTCAAAGCGGGTGATCTCGCCCAGGGCACCGGCGTCGATCAATTTGCGCAGGGTCAGGTAGTCCGAGTCCCAGCGCCGGTTCTGGTAGACGCTGAGCAACACCTCATGGCGCTCGGCAGCCGTGATCAGCGCCTGGGCCTGTTCGGCGTTGGCGGCAAAGGGTTTGTCACTGACCACCGCCACGCCGTGCTCGATGGCTTCCAGCACCAGCGCCGGACGGCCCTTGAGGGTGGTGGAAATCACCAGGGCATCGACGCCGGCTTCGACGATCTGGCCGATGCTGTCAAAGGCCTGGACGCCGGGGTGGTCGGTTGCCAGTTGCTGGCGACGTTCGGGTGAGCGGGTGACGACACCGACAAACGTTGCGCCGGGCAAGGTCGCAATCAGCGGCGCATGAAAGAAGCGCCCTCCGTGGCCATAGCCGACAAGTCCGATTCTCATGATCAACTCCTGAATTGAATTGGAAACCAATCAACTGTGGGAGGGGGCAAGCCCCCTCCCACATTTTTGACAGAGTTCCTTCAGTGATTTAGCCGTAGAAGTGTGGGCGATCCGGCAGGCTGACCTTGACGATCTGCTCACTGCCCTGGGCCTCGATGCACGCATCCGCCGCCACCGCCGCCGCAAAGCCATCCCACGCCGACGGCCCGCCGACCTGACCGGCGCGTACGCTGTCAATAAAGGCCTGCAATTCCACGTCATAGGCCCCGATAAAACGGTCCTTCCAATCCATCAGGATCGCGTTCGACAGCTTGGCCCCACTGCGCAACTGCACCTGGGACGGCTCCGGCAGTTTGGCGATGCCGGTCTCCCCCACCACTTCGCACTGGATGTCGTAGCCGTACTGGCAGTTCACAAACACTTCCACATCGATACGGGTGCCCTTGGCGGTTTCCAGCAGCACGATCTGCGGGTCGCGCAGATGGGCCAGGGCCTTGCTGGTCTTGCGCGGGAACACCACCTGCACCGACACGTAGTCGTCGTTGAGCAGCCAGCGCAGGACATCCAGCTCGTGAATCAGGGTGTCGGTAATCGCCATGTCGGTCTTGTAGTTCTCGCCCACCGTCGGGTTGCGGTGCGCGCAGTGCAGCATCAACGGCTCGCCGATCTGGCCGCTGTCGATCACCGCCTTGAGGGCGCGATAACCTTCGTCATAGGGGCGCATAAAGCCCACTTGCACCAGGCGCTTGCCGTAGGCCACTTCGGCGTCGACGATCCTGCGGCAGCCTTCAGCCGTCACCGCCAGGGGCTTCTCACAGAACACTGGTTTGCCGGCGGCGATGGCGGCGAGCACGAATTCCTCGTGGCTCGGGCCCCAGGACGTGACCAGGATCGCCTCGACCTGCGGCGAGTTGATCAGCCCATGGCCATCCGCGTACACCTCGGCGTCCAGCTTCAACTCCGCGACCACCTTGGCGGCCTGCTCAAGGTTGATGTCGGTCACCGCCACCACCTGGCTGTTGAGCAGGGTCTGGCTGCAACGACGAATATGATCGCGGCCGATGGCGCCGGTACCGATTACACCAAGCTTCAAAGACATACAAACGCTCCTCTTGTTATTAGTACTGCCGGGCCTTGGCCAGGTGTTCATTGAGTTTTTTCGCCGCCGCGTTGGTGCGCTCGCTGGTGGACACCTGCGCCACCCCCACCCGCCACCACGACAGGTAGCCGTGGACCATGGTCTTGGGCAACACCTTGATGTCGATCAGGGTCGAGATGCTTTGCGTGCGCGCATCGGCCAGGGCCGCTTCCAGCTGCTCCACCGTGCTGACCTTGTAGGTCTTGCAGCCATAGGCCGCCGCACTCATGGCGAAATCCACCGGCACCAGGCCGCCGTCGAGCTTGCCGCTCTCGGGGTTGCGGTAGCGGAACTCGGTGCCGAAGCTGTCCATGCCGTTGCCGATCTGCAGGTTGTTGATGCAACCGAAGGCCATGTTGTCGAGCAGCACCACGTTGATCTTGCGGCGTTCCTGGATCGAGGTGGCCAGCTCCGAGTGCAGCATCATGTAGGAGCCATCGCCGACCAGGGCATAGACCTCCTTGGTCGGTTCGGCGAGCTTCACGCCGAGGGCGGCGTTGATCTCATAGCCCATGCACGAATAACCGTACTCGACGTGGTAGGTGTTGACGCCCTTGCTGCGCCAGGCACGCTGCAGGTCGCCGGGCAGGCTGCCGGCCGCGGCGACAATGATCGCGTCGTCGGCCAGGGTCTGGTTGAGGACGCCGAGCACCCGGCTCTGGGTCAGGCACGAGCCGGTCAGTTCGATAAATTCACGCAGCACGGCGCGGTCCAGGTGGTCGTCGACTTCCGGTACGAAATCATCGCCGTGGTACTCGACCTGATGCACACGGTCCACTTCGGCGTCCAGCTGCGCCTTGGCGTCGGCGATCTGCTCGCCCCAGCCGGAACGGTAATCACCAAGGGCATCGGCCAGCGCTTCGAGGGCGACCTTGGCGTCGGCCAGCACCTGCACGCCGTCGAGTTTCAAGGCGTCGCAGGGGCTGATATTGAGGTTGAGAAACTTCACCTCGGCATGCTTGAACAGCGACTTCGACGAGGTGGTGAAGTCGGTGTAACGGGTGCCGATGCCGATGATCAGGTCGGCCTCGGGCGCCAACAGGTTGGCGGCCAGGCAGCCGGTTTCGCCGATGCCGCCCACGTTCAGTGGATGGCTGGAGACCACCGCGCTCTTGCCCGCCTGGGTTTCGGCGAAAGGAATATCAAAGCGCTCGGCAAAGGCTTGCAAGGCAGCATTCGCACCAGAGTACTTCACGCCGCCACCGCAGATGATCAGCGGCTTGCGCTTGCCCCGGAAAGCCGCCACCCCATCGCTGGTCATCGCGGCGGTGGCCGGGCGGCGGTCGATACGGTGCACGCGTTTTTGCAGGAAGTAATCGGGGTAGTCCCAGGCCTCGGCCTGCACGTCCTGGGGCAGCGCCAGGGTCACCGCGCCGGTTTCGGCGGGGTCGGTGAGCACGCGCATGGCATGAATCGCCGCCGTCATCAGTTGCTCGGGGCGGTTGATGCGGTCCCAGTATTTGCTCACGGAGCGGAAGGCATCGTTGGTGCTGATGCTGAGGTCGTGGAACTGCTCGATCTGTTGCAGCACCGGGTCAGGCTGGCGGCTGGCGTAGACATCGCCGGGCAGCAACAGCAACGGGATACGGTTGGCGGTGGCGGTCGCCGCAGCGGTGAGCATATTCGCCGCACCTGGGCCAACGGAGGCGGTGCAGGCGTAGATCTTGCGACGCAGGTGCTGCTTGGCAAAACCGATGGCGGCATGGGCCATGCCCTGCTCGTTACGACCCTGATGCACCACCAGGTCGCCGCTGTCCTGCTCCAGGGCCTGGCCCAGGCCCAGCACGTTGCCGTGGCCGAAAATGGTGAACACGCCGGCGACGAACTTGCTCTGCACGCCATCGACTTCGATGTACTGGTTGTCCAAAAACTTTACCAGGGCCTGGGCCATGGTCAGTCGGGTGGTGGTCATGTCGCGCCCCTTATCGTTTCTGCAGGTGGGCGATGCTTGCCCCCAAGGCCTGCTGGATATCCGCCAGCTCGTGCACGCTTGTCGCAAACGGTTCGAACGACAGGTAGCCGCTGTAACCGCTGCTGAGCAAGGTGTCGATCTGCGCGGTATTGCCGAGGATATCGCCCTCGCCCACCAGCACGCGGTGGCCGTCGCGGATCGAATTGAGCGGCGCCTGGGCGTCTTCCACGCCGGAGATATGCACCAGCCCGGTCAGCTCCGGGAAGAACTCATGCTCGCTGGCCAGGTGGTGGTGGAAGGTGTCGTGCACCAGGCGGAATACATCCAGGCCGCCGATGGACTGGATCGCATCCACCGCCACGCGCTTGCGGCGCATGGCACATTCTTCAAAGCCCAGGGGCTCGATAAACCCGAGAATCCCGTACTCGCGCAGGATCGGCGCCAGTTGGCTCAACGCGGTGCGCAAACCGGCGGCGCGCTGGGCTTCGTTGCGGGTGTCGCCGGGTTCGTTGAACGGGCACATCACCAAGCCTTGCGCACCACATTCGCGGGCATAGGTGGCGAGCGCTATCGCCTGGGCGCGGCGCTCGTCATTCCACACGTCAAAGGGGTACAGCGCGTTGATCGACAGCACCGTGATGCCCTGGGCCAAGCACAATTCGCGCACGCGGCCGGCCGGGGCGCCGTATTCGATCTGGCGATCCTTGAGGTCGTTGCGAATCTCGATGGCATCGCATTTCAAGGCCACGGCCAGCTGGATGAAATCCGGCAGGGACAGGTTGGGCGCGACCATACGGTTGAGGGCAAAGCGTAGAGGCGACTTCATTGTTGTTCTCCGTCCAACACCGTTCAAAGGTCCAGCAGCCAACTGTGCTGCGGGTCGTTGTGGAAATGCCAGGCGCGTTTGGGGCCGGCCATCACGTTCAGGTAGTAAGACTCGTAGCCATACGGCACGCTGACCGGGTGATAGCCCTTGGGCACCACCACCAGGTCGCTGTTTTCCACGGCCATGGCCTGGTCGATGCTGCGGTCGTCGGTGTACACCCGCTGGAACACAAAGCCCTGGGGCGGGTTGATCTGGTGATAGTAGGTCTCTTCGAGAAAGCTCTGGTGCGGCAGGTCGTCGGTGTCGTGCTTGTGCGGCGGGTAGCTCGACGAATGCCCGGACGGCGTGCGCACCTCCACCACCAGCAGCGAATGGGCCGGGTCGGTATCCGGCAGGATGTCGCACACGTAACGGGTATTGGCGCCTTTGCCGCGGACGCTGCGCTTGCACTGTTCGGGGCGGATCAGGCGTGGCTCGAAACCCGGCGCACCCGGTGCGGCGCACACGGCAATCTGCACGTCGCTTAACGCGGTGACCTGGGCATCGGTACCCGGCGGCAGATAGGCGGCGAACGGCGATTTGTCCTCGAACACCGACTGGCGATCACCGAGGTTCTGCCAGTTGAAGCCCTCGCCTTCGATAGTCACCCGGCCGCTGAGCAGCACCAGGCACAGCTCTTTATCGCCGGCGGTGACCGGCAGGGTTTCACCCAGGCTCAAACGGTAGGCGGCAAAGCCTACGTATTCCAGGCGGCCCTCTTCCAGGGCGACCATGGTCTGCCCACGTTTATTGCTTTTTACCAGCAAGCTCATGGTTGGGTCCTCTCATCGAGAAGCGCACGCAATGTGTCATAGCCCTTTTTCGCATAGACGTAGCTGGGCGCCACGGCCGGGTCCTGCTCGGCTTCCACCACCAGCCAGCCCGCGTATTTCGCGGCCAGCAGCACATCGAGCAACTCGGCAAAATCGATATCGCCGTCACCGGGCACGGTGAAGGTGCCGTTGACGATGCAATCGGGGAAGCTCCACATCTGGTTGCGCGCCAGTTGCACCACGGCTTTGCGCACGTCCTTGAAATGCACGTGGCAGACGCGGTCGATATGCTTGCGCAACACCTCGATGGGTTCGCCGCCGCCCATGTAGCAGTGGCCCGAATCGAACAGCAGGCCGACTTCCGGCCCGGTACGGCCCATCAACTGATCGATGTCTTCAGGCGATTCGACGTACGCACCCATATGGTGGTGGTAGGCCAGGCGCACGCCCTGGGACAGGGTGAAACGCGCCAGCTCGGTGAGCTTGTCGGCGTAGTCCTGCCAAGCCTGTTCGCTGTGGAAACGTGGGCGCTCGATCAGGCGAATGCGCGAACCCTGGATCGAATCGGCCACCTCGCCGTACACCAGCACCTTGGCGCCGTTTTGTTTCAGCAGTTCGACATGGCCGGCGATGGCCTCGATTTCTTCAGCCACCGAGCCACGGGCCAGGCGACTGGAGTACCAGCCAGAGACCAGCGCCAGGTCATAGGGGCGCAAGACGTCGCCGACGCCCTTGGCGTCCTTGGGGAATTTGCCGTTGAGCTCGAAACCTTCGTAGCCGATTTCCTTGCCTTCGCTCAGGGCGGTGCTCAGCGGGGTTTCACCGCCGAGGGCCGGAAGGTCGTCGTTGCTCCAGGAGATCGGGTTGATGCCAATTCGGATTGCGGGCATGGCTGCACCTTTATTATTTTCAGGTATCACTGAGATCTGCTTTCTGCTTTCTGTGGGAGGGGGCTTGCCCCCGATAGCGAAGTGTCAGGCAACACTGTTGTAACTGCACCACCGCCATCGGGGGCAAGTCGAATCGTCGCACTGCCCCTCCCACATTGGATTGCATTTCAAATTAAGAACTGGGTTCAGCCTCGGGCACTGCGCCAGGCGTTGATCAACTGCTCAAAGGTCGCCTGGACCTGCTGGATCAACGTCTCGTCATCGATCTCCCCCGCCATCCACAAACGGCTCGGTTCCTGGAAGATCGTGCGGCCCACGGCAAACCCACGGCAGGTGCTGCTCTGGCTGGCTTGCTGGAAGCCGGCGGCCAGGCATTCGGCCGAGGCATTCAGGCCCAGCAACACCACGCCACGGCAGTACGGGTCGCGTTCCTGGATCAGTTCGTCGAGCTTTTTCCAGTCCTCGGCCGACTGTGCCTCGATCTTCCACCACGCCGGGTAGATGCCCAGGTTGTACAGGCGCTTGAGGCTGCGGTAGAGCACGTCCGGGTATGTGGACGGATGATCCTTGGGCGGGATGACCTCCAGCAGCAGTTCATGGCCGCTGGTCACCGACGCCTCGTACACCGCCTTGAGCTGCGCTTCCTGTTCCAGGCGCAACAGGGGCTCGTCGTCGGGGTGGTATTGCACCAGGCACTTGATGATCTGTTCCTGGGGCCAGGCAATCAGGTTGCTGCCGATCGAGCGGCCATGTTCGAACGCCAGGGGCCGCGAGTTCTGCACTTCCACCGGACGCGCGATCCACCAGCCGCGCCCGCTGGCGGCATTGAGCGCGTCCTGGCCGAAGCGCTGGTCGGCCAACAGGCCCACATCGGCCTCGACGCCCTGCTCGGCGAGCTTTTTCTCCACGCGTTCGATGGCCTGGATAAACAGCTGCTTGATCTCGCTGATCCGGGTCAGGTCCTGGCCGCCGCGTTGCGCCAGGTCCACCAGTTGCCAGCGGTGATCGAAGGCAAAGATGAACAGCTGCTTCCAGGCCTTGCGCGGCACGGTGACGCGGTGCAGGCGTTGCAGGGTCGCGTCCTGGTCAGGCCGGGTGATCGGCACCGGGCTGTTGAACAGGTAATCCAGTTCGGCCGGGGTCGGCATGGCCGGCGCACAGGCGTGGCGCGAGACCACGAGACCGCCACAGGCATTGGCCAACTGGCTGCAACGCTCATCGCTGGCGTCATTGATCCAGCCGCTGAGAAAACCCGACATAAAGGCATCGCCGGCGCCCAGCACGTTAAGCACTTCAACCCGCACGCCAGGGTAGATGGCGCCCTCTTCCAGGCGCGCCGGAATCGCGCCGTGGATCACCGTGCAGCCTTGCGGGCCGAGCTTGACCACCAGGGTCGCCGGGGTCAGGTCACGCACGGTGCGCAGGGCGGTGAGCAGATCTTCGCTGCCGCCGGCGATCAGGAATTCTTCTTCGGTGCCGACGATCAGGTCGAAACGCGGCAGGATTTTCTGCACATGCTGGCTGACGTTCTGGTCGGCGACAAACCGGGTTTCGCCGTCGGCCTTGCCCGCCAGGCCCCACAACACGGGGCGGTAGTCGATATCCAGCACGCGCTTGACGTTGTGCTTGGCCGCATAGTCCAGGGCCTGGAGGCTGGCCTTGTACACGCCGTCGGTGGAGAAATGCGTGCCGGTGATCAGCAAGGCCTTGCTCGAGGCAATAAAGGCTTCGTTGACGTCTTCGGCGCGCAGGGCCATGTCGGCGCAGTTTTCGCGGTAGAACACCAGCGGGAAGGTTTCGCGGTCCTTGAGGCCCAGCAGCACCATGGCGGTGAGGCGTTCCGGGTCGACCTTGATGCCGCTGACATCGCAGCCTTCGCGGGCCAGGGATTCCACCAGGAAACGGCCCATATGGTCGTCCCCCACCCGGCTCAACATCGCCGACTTGAGCCCCAGCCGGGCAGTGCCGAACGCGATATTGGCGGACGAACCGCCGAGGTATTTGGCGAAGCTGGACACGTCCTCAAGCCGCGCACCTACTTGCTGTGCGTAGAGGTCGACGCCCAGGCGCCCGAGGCAAATCAGATCCAATTGACGCCCACTGGCAAAACGAGTCTGGCCCATGCTGGCTCCTGTTATTTTTATCAGCCTGCGTTGTGCCGCCGTGGCGACGGCAAACGCTCTTGGTGGGAGCAGACTAGAACGTCCGGCGGCAGCAATCAATATTTATTCCATAATTATTTTTAGTGGAATATTTTTTCCAATACGTCAGCATAGGCGCACGCCAGCCGCCGTGCATCGTTTCAGCAGGCCACGCGGGCCGTGATGCCGGGGTATTTTTTTGCGCCTACCCTGTAGACTTGCGCCACCCATCAGCGCATCAGAAGAACACGCCAGAAGGATTGCCCATGTCCCGCACCGATCCCGAGACCACCCTGGAAGACACCATCGCCAGCCCTCCGATCAACGCCGAACGCCTGTTGCAGCTGATCACCGACGAATACGAAAGCCTGCCGCGCCAGCTCAAGCGCATCGCCAGCTACATGAGCCAGCAGAGCGACCGGATCATGGTCGACCGCATCAGCGACATCGCCCGCGAATGCGAAGTGCACCCTTCGGCGATCGTGCGGTTTTCCCAGCGTTTCGGCTTCAGTGGGTTCAGTGAGATGCAGGCGCTGTTTCGCGAGGCCTACACCCACAAGACCACACCGGTGCAGAACTACCAGCAGCGCATCCGCAGCATGATCGCCAACAAGTCGCAGAAAGCCAGCGGCGGCGACCTGGCCCGCGAGTGCGTCAATGCAACCCTGTCGGGTATCGAGCGCCTGGGGCTGGAGCTCGATGACGTGGCTTTCGACAAGGCCGTGGACCTGGTGGTCAACGCCGACAACATCTACGTGGTCGGCGTGCGCCGTTCATTCGCGGTGGCCGATTACCTGGTCTACAACCTGCAGCACACCAACAAGCGTATTCACCTGATCTCCGGCCTGGGCGGCAGCTATCGCGAGCAGATGCGCAGCGTGCGTGCCAATGACCTGGTGATCGCCATCAGCTTCACGCCCTACGGCAAAGAGACCCAGCACTGCCTGCGGATCGCCCAGCACCATCAGGCCAAGACCCTGATCATCACCGACAGCAACCTATCGCCCCTGGCCAAGCGGGCCAACGCGGTGCTGCTGGTGAATGAAGGCTCGTCGTTTGCCTTCCGTTCGTTGAGCGCCACCTTGTGCCTGTGCCAGGCGTTGTTTATTGCCGTGGCGTACCGGCTGGAGTTGAAGGTGGATGAGATTCACGAGCAGGTCGGGTTTGATGACTGACCGGCAGTAATTGGGCTAACGCGCGCCCATGAAAGCGGATCTGCGCCAGGGTCAACGCGGTGTAGCCGATGATGACCGCCGGCGGCAGGATCGCCTCGACGCAGAACGTGCCCAGGGGCTGTAACGTCAACCCGACGGCAGCAGCACGGGAACAGAACTCGCCCTCCTCGACACCGCTCGGCAACCACAATACAAAGTGCAGGCCAGCCTGTTGCCCACTGATCGTACAGTGCGCTCCAAGGCAGTCGAGCAACACATCGCGCCGCGCCTGATAGGCCTGGCGCGAAGCCCGCAAGTGGCGCACGAAAGCGCCGCTGCCGAGAAACTCCAGCAACCCCGACTGATCGCTGGCGCCCACCGACTGCCCGGTGAGTTGCAGGGTGCGCAGCAAGGCCGCGCGCAGTGCCTTGGGCACCACCATGAAGCCGACGCGCAAACCGGGGAACAGGTTTTTGTTGAAGCTGCCGCAGTAGATCACCCGGTCATGGGCGTCCAGGGATTTGAGCGCCGCCAGCGGTGCGCTGTGGTAGTTGTATTCGCTGTCGTAGTCGTCTTCCACCACCCAGGCCTCGGCACGGGCAGCCCAGTCCAGCAGCGCCAGGCGGCGCGACACCGACAGGGTCATGCCCAGCGGTGCCTGGTGGGCCGGGGTGACGTAGGCCAGGCGCGCCGTGTCAGGGAGTTGCGCGGTATCCAGCCCTTCGGCCGTGACCGCAATCGCCTGGACCTGCGCCCCCGCCAGCCCGAACAGGCGGCGCGCGGGTGGATAGCCTGGATCTTCGACGCAGGCGGTGTCACCGGGCTTGAGCAGCGTGCGCGCGATCAGGTCAAGGGCGTGACGAATGCCGCTGGTGACGATCACTTCATCCGCCTCGCAGTGCATGCCGCGATAGCTGCGCAGGTAGTCGGCGATGTGCGCGCGCAGTTCCGGCAGCCCGGCGGGATGGCCCGCTTCCAGCGCCCCCGGCCCTGCCGATAGCAGTCCCCGGGAAATACAGCGTGCCCAAGCCTTCAGATCAAACAGGCTGGCGTCCGGGCGCCGCGCGACAAAAGGCACATGGCTCTGCACGCCGGACTCGGGGCGATCAACCGCCACTTCGCGACGAGGCATCGCGCGTGGTGCAGGTGCGGCAATGAATTGCTCGGGGATCACCGCACACACCCGCGTACCGGAGCCGGCCACGCGTTGCACATAGCCCTCGCCGTGCAGGCGGTCGAATGCCGCCTCCAGGGTGCCACGGGATAATTGCCAGCGTTCGGCGAGGCTGCGGGTGGACGGCAAGCGACTGCCCGCCGGCAGCTGTCGGTTCAGGATCGCTGCGCGCAGGGCCTCGTAGGCCCCTTGCTGCTTTCCCCTGTCCAAGCTGTCGGGGCGCGGCAGGTCCAGGGCGGAAGGGGTTTTTCCTCGACTCATAGTGGTCCAATCATTTTTGCCACAAGCGGCCCTGAGGATTAAACCACAAAGCCGCTAGAGTCCGGGCTCTACTCCTTGCACAGAAGCCTCCCATGACGCAACGCGCCCTCTCCCCGTGGTTCTGGCTGATACTGCTGACCGTGCTGATCGGCCTGCCACGTATCACCCTGGACATGCACCTGCCTGCCCTGCCCGCCATGGCCGACTACTTCCAGACCAGCGACAGCCAGTTGCAACTGACCCTCACGCTGTACACCTTCGGTTCGGCAATCTCCCTGCTGATCAGCGGCCCGTTGACCGACCGTTTCGGCCGCCGTCCAGTATTGCTGGCGGGGCTGTTTCTGTACGTGCTGGCTACCGTGGCCTGCGCCCTCGCCGACAGCATCACCGTGCTGATCATCGCGCGCCTGTTCCAGGCCCTGGGCGGATGCTGCACCACGGTGATCGGCCGGGTGATCGTGCGCGATTATTTCGACCGCGATGAACAGGCACGCCTGCTCGGCCTGATTTCCATGGCCATGGCCGTGCCCCCGATGGCCGCGCCGGTGCTGGGCAGCCTGATGTTGCCCTTCATCGACTGGCGCGGCCTGTTTGTACTGCTCGGCGTGATCGGTGCAGTGCTCTACCTGGTGGTGTACCGCCGCCTGCCCGAAACCCGCCCGGCCGATGTCGCTGCCGCGCCGCCGGGCAACCTGCTGCGCCTCTACGGCCAGTTACTGCGCGACCGCTATTTCCTGCGCTATTCCCTGGCGATCGGCTGTGTGTACAGCACCTATTTCCCGTTTATCAGTGAGTCGTCGGCGCTGCTGCAGCGGGGTTTTCACCTGTCGGCCACGGCCTATGCACTGGTGTTCGCGGCCACCATCAGCGGCTACATGCTCGGCGCAAACCTGTTCCGCAGGCTGGTGCGGCGTTTCGAGCCGGACCGTTTGATCCATGCCGCTATCGGCTTGAACGTGCTGGGCAGTGTGATACTTGCGGCGGCCACCACCGCCATGCCGGGGCAATGGCTGGCGATCGTGCTGCCGATGGTGGTGATCATGGTGTCGGTGGGGATGGTGATTCCGGCGTGCCAACTGTCGGTGTTGCAGCCGTACGGTGCGATTGCGGGAACCGCATCGGGGTTGTTCTTCTTTACCCAGATGTTCCTCACTGCCGTGAGCAGTTGGGCCACCGGGCTGCTGTCCGACGGTACGTCGCAGCCGCTGGTGATCATGACCGCCGTTGCCAGCGCACTGTTGGCAGCAACCTGGCTGACACTCCACAAACCCAAATGTGGGAAGGAACTTGTCCCCTCCCACATCAGGCCGAGCTGAGCTCGGGATCAGTGCATGAAAATTGCGATCAGGATGATCACCGGGATCGGCACGCCGAGGAACCACAGAAGTAATGAGCGCATGGTGTTCTCCTTGAATTAACGAACGTAGGTTTCGGTTTCGACGTACACCACGGCATCGCGGCGACGGCCACCAAAGGTTGCAGCGAAACTGGCAAAGAAAGCGCCGATCAACAGGGCGACAAAGGTCCACAGCGAGGTATAGGCGGCGACTTTCGCGGCCGTTTCTGCAGCTTGCTTGGCCTTGAGCTTGGCGTCTTCCACCGCTTTACGCGCATCGCCGTAGACTTTGTCGATACGCGCTTCGGCATCGGCCTGGCTGAGGTTGGTGCGCTGGCTGATCAACTGGGCCAGGTAGGCACGGTCTTCAGCGGCGAGTTGGCCGTCATTGCTCAGGGTGCGGGTGAAAATGCGCGCAACCACGCCATGGGCAGCGTCATCACTGACGGCAACCGGGCGATCATCACGAAACAGGCTGTCGACGTAGTAGTCAAAATCGCCACCGTTGGCGCCTTTGGCTGCGCCGCCTGCGGCCTGGGTGATACCGCTGGCCGCACCGGCTGCCACGCTGGCACCGGCTTTCACGCCGCCGGTGACGACACTGCTGACCGAACCGACCACCAGCACGGCAGTGATCAGCGTGGCGACGGCCCAGGCCAGGAAACCATGGGCGGTGTCGCGAAAGTACACCTCATCGCCATGCATATTGGCCCACTTCACCCGCAACCGGCCGGCGATATAACCACCCAATCCGGACGCGACGATCTGGGTAAAGGCCAGCCAGACAATCGTGGAAATGCCAAGCCCCTTGGCGCTGATGCCGCTGTCGGCCCACGGCGACACCGCCGAGAAACCCAGGCCGAAGCCCAGCAATACCAGAATCAGGGATAACGCAGCCGCCGCAGCGGCCCCGGCAAAGATAGCCCCCCAGGAAACCCCGGAGCGCGCGCTCGACTCTTGCAGCGTGGATGACGATGTGATCATTGTTATGGTGCTCCCGGCAGGAAAAATAGTGTTACAAGTCTCAAAAGGGACAGTGCAGGCAGCATGCCAGTCGCGCTAAAAATTAAATCCTTTGAATTTCAACAGGTTAAGTAAATTGAACTTGCCTGAACCATGCAACTTGCAAGAAATGGCTGGTGCAGGCGGGCGTAATGCATTCCCTGGGGGAGGAGATTGCTCCCCGGCCGGTACTCGCCATGAAAGTTGTGTCAGTTTTGCCAACATGAAGTTTTATTTAGGAAGCGTTCAGCCATTTCTTGGCAAAATGCCCTCACTTCTAGTGTGAATCGCTCACCAGGTAATCCTATGACCCGCATTTTGACCATCGAGGATGACGCCGTAACGGCCCGCGAGATCGTCGCCGAGCTGAGTAGCCATGGACTGGACGTAGATTGGGTGGACAACGGCCGCGAAGGCCTGGTCCGTGCCGTGAGTGGTGATTACGATCTGATCACCCTCGACCGCATGCTGCCGGAACTCGATGGCCTGGCCATCGTCACCACCCTGCGCACCATCGGCGTATCGACGCCGATCCTGATGATCAGTGCCCTCTCCGACGTCGACGAGCGCGTGCGTGGCCTGCGCGCCGGCGGTGATGACTACCTGACCAAGCCTTTCGCCTCGGACGAAATGGCCGCTCGTGTCGAAGTGCTGCTGCGCCGCAAAAGCACGGTCAAGGAGTTCGAAACCGCCCTGCGCGTGGCCGACCTGGAACTGAACCTGATCAGCCGCGAAGCCAGCCGCGCCGACCAGCCCCTGAGCCTGCTGCCCACCGAATACAAACTGCTGGAATTCCTGATGCGCAACACCGGCCAGATCCTGTCGCGGATGATGATCTTCGAGGAAGTCTGGGGTTATCACTTCGACCCGGGCACCAACCTGATCGACGTGCACATCGGCCGCCTGCGCAAGAAAATCGATCCACCGGGCCTCCCGCCGCTGATCCGCACGGTACGAGGTTCCGGTTATGTCATTGCTGAACCCCTCTAAGGGCTGGCGTTCATCCAGCAGCCGCTTGCTGGCGCTCTACAGTTCGTTGTTCGTGGCCTGGAGCTGCATCCTCATGGGGGTGCTGTATTACGAGGTCTCGGGTTACCTGAGTGACCTGTCGCGCCATTCGCTGATGCAACGCCAGCACCTGTTCCAGCGCTTCGACGGCGAAGAACTGGTGGAAGCGTTGACCACCAGCATGACCTTCGACATGAAAGGCGTGGACGCCTACGGCCTGTTCGATGAGCAGTTCCGCCCCTTGAGCGGGCCGATCCGCGCGATTCCCTCCGACCTGCCGCTGGACGGCAAGATCCACACCCTGGCCAATTGCGTCGACTCCGACGACCCCAAACTGCCCAAGGACAGCTGCGACGCCGTCGCCAGCCATACCGACGACGGCCGCTGGCTGGTACTGGTGCGCGCCAATGGCTCGCTGTTCGGTGTGACACGGATCATCTGGCATGCCCTGCTGTGGGCGCTGTCCCTGACCATTATCCCCGGCGCCGCCGGCTGGCATCTGTTGCGCCGCCGCCCGCTGCGCCGGATCCGCGGGATCCAGGCCAGCGCCGAAGCCATCGTCGCCGGCGACCTCACCCACCGCTTGCCGCTGTCCAACCGGCGTGACGAACTGGACATGCTCGCGGCCATCGTCAACGCCATGCTCGACCGCATCGAGAAACTGATGAACGAGGTCAAGGGCGTGTGCGACAACATCGCCCACGACCTGCGCACCCCATTGACCCGCCTGCGCGCGCAGCTCTACCGCATCCGCCAGGAGGCCGAGCAGGACTCCGGCTACGCGGTGAAACTGGACGATGCCATCGCCGAGACCGACACCCTGATGGCGCGCTTTCGCGGGCTGCTGCGTATCTCTGAGCTGGAAGACCACCAGCGCCGTTCCGGTTTCCTGGTGATGGACCCGCTGCCGCTGCTGCGCGAGTTGCATGACTTCTACCTGCCCCTGGCCGAGGAAGGCGAATTGCAGTTGCGACTCGAAGTCCCCGAGTCCCTGCCATGGATCACCGGCGACCGCGCCCTGTTGTTTGAAGCCCTGGCCAACCTGCTGAGCAACTCCATCAAGTTCTCTCCAGCGGGCGGCGCAGTGATCCTGCGGGGACTCAACGATGCCGGCAGCACGCGCATCGAAGTACACGACTCCGGGCCCGGCATACCGGCGGCGGAACGCGATGCGGTGTTCCAGCGGTTTTATCGGGTGGATGAAGGCGACCAGCAAGGCGGGTTTGGGTTGGGCCTGTCGATCGTGGCGGCGATCATCAACCTGCATGGGTTCAAGCTGGAAGTGGGCACCAGCGAGCAAGGCGGCGCGCGCCTGGTGCTGGAGTGTCGCCAGCAACTGATGCCCGAAGCCTGAGTTCACCTCGGTCAATCTGGGAGGGGCTTGCCCCCTCCCACATGAGTCTTGCATTGCCGGGTAGATCGTCTCAGAAGTTGGCGCGCAACGCCTCGACCCCGCCTTTGTAAACCCCGGCAAACAGCTCTTCCACCGCCGCCTCCGTGGTACCCGCCGCCGGGGTAAACACACCGGACCACGTCACCTTCGCCGACGACTCCGTCAGCGCCTCAACCTGCAACGTCGCCAGGTAAGCACTCACCGGAAACGGCGACTCTTCAATGGTGTAGCTGTAAGTACGCCCGACGTTATCGAAGGTCTGCAAACGCTCGACGATCACACCGCCGTCGGCGGTCGTCAGATGGCGCACGCGGCCACCTTCACCAGGCTCGCTCTTGGCGATAAACGGAAGCCAGTCCGGCAGGCTGTTGAAGCCACCCACCAAGTGCCAGACCGTCTCGGCCGATACCGGGATTTCAATCACTGCAGATGCTGTTGGCACGCTAAATCTCCAAAAGTCGTAGGAAAACGTCGTGCACAGCCTGCCACGCCCCGGACTTCAATGCATCAATTCCCGCAAGCGATGCCACGCCATTCCCAACGCCAGCAGCGGCGAGCGCAACGCCTTGCCGCCGGGAAAGGTCATGTGCGGCACCTGGCTGAACACATCCAGGCCCTGGCTGTGGCCCGCGTGTATGCCTTCGGCCAGCAGCCGCGCGCACCAGTGGGTCACGTTGAGCCCATGCCCGGAATAGCCCTGGGCGTAGAACACATTCGGGTATTGCTTGAGCCGCCCGACCTGGGGGAAGCGATTGGCGGTGATGCCGATCCTGCCGCCCCACTGGAACGCGATGGCGGTGTCGGCCAATTGCGGGAACACCTTGAGCATCTTGGGCTGCATATAGGCCGCGATGTCTTTGGGATCGCGCCCCGAGTAATGGCAGGCGCCGCCGAACAACAGGCGACAGTCAGCGGACAACCGGTAGTAATCCAGGCCGACTTTCTGGTCGCACAGCGCCAGGTTCTGCGGGATCAACTGATTGGCCTGTGCAACCGACAGCGGCTCGGTGGCGATGATGTAGCTGCCAGCCGGCAGCACCTTGCCGCTCAGGCGCGGTTCCAGTTCTTCCAGATGGGCATTGCAGGCCAGTACCAGGCTGGCGGCCCGTACCGTGCCGCCAGCGCAACGCACCTGCACCGTGTCGCCGTGGATCAGTTCCAGCACTTCGGTGTGCTCAAAGATCCGCACCCCAAGGGACTCGGCCACCTGCGCCTCGCCGAGCACCAGGTTCAGCGGGTGCAGGTGCCCGGAGCCCATGTCCACCAAGGCGCCGGCATACTGCGTCGAATCCACCACGTCGCGGATGTCCTGCGGGCCCACCAGGCGGGTTTCATGCACATAACCCAGGCGCGCCAGGCTGTCCTGCTCGCCCTTGAACGCAGCGAACTGTGCAGGGGTGTTGGCCAGCTCGGCAAACCCCCAGCGCAAGTCGCAGTCGATCCCGTGCTCGCGAATGCGCTCGCCCACCAGGGCCACCGACTCGATCCCGGCCCGTTCCAGGTAACGCACGCCCTCCTCGCCCACGTACTTGGCGAACCCCGACACATCGTGGCCGATCCCGCGAATCAACTGCCCGCCGTTGCGCCCGCTGGCGCCCCAGCCGATACGCCGGGCCTCCAGCAGGATCACCGAGAGCCCGCGTTGGGCCAGTTCGATAGCGGTGTTGACCCCGGTAAAACCAGCGCCGATCACACACACATCGGCGCTCAGGTCGGCGCCCAGTGCCGGGCGCTCCGGCATGGCATTCGCCGAGGCAAGGTAGTAGGAACGGGCGTGGTCGCTGGATGGGGTCATTTGTTGGTCTTCACTTTGCTCCAGGCGCGCGTCATCAGGCGCATGGTCGCCGGGGTCGGCGTGGTGGAAATATAGAGTTTGTCGAGCACGGCCTGGGACGGGTACACCTCGGGGTTGTTCACCAGTTCAGGGGCCATGAACGCCTTCGCCGCCGGGTTGGCATTGGCGTAGCCGACCGAGGCGCTGACCTTGGCGATCACTTCAGGGTCGAGCAGGTAGTTAATGAAGGCATGGGCCTCTTTCGGGTGACTCGCATCGGCCGGGATGGCCAGCAGGTCGAACCACAGGTTGGAGCCTTCCTTGGGAATCGAGTAGGCGATATTCACGCCGTTCCTGGCTTCCTTGGCGCGGTTGGCCGCCTGGAATACATCGCCGGAATAGCCGAACGCCACGCAGATATCGCCGTTGGCCAGGTCCGAAATGTACTTGGAGGAATGGAAGTAGGTGATGTACGGCCGCAGCGTCAACAGCTTGGCCTCGGCCTGCTGGTAGTCCTCGGGGTTCTCGCTGCGCGGGTCCTTGCCCATGTAGTTGAGGATCGCCGGGAACAGCTCATCCGCCGAGTCGAGGAAGGCCACGCCGCACTGGTTGAGCTTCTTGAGATTTTCCGGCTCGAACAGCACCGCCCATGAATCGATATGGTCGATGCCCAACACCTGCTTGACCTTGTCGACGTTGTAGCCGATGCCGTTGGTACCCCACAGGTACGGCACCGAGTGCGCATTGCCCGGGTCGTTTTTCTCCAGCAGCTTGAGCAGCTTGGGGTCGAGGTTCTTGAAGTTGGGTAACTGCGAACGGTCGAGCTTGAGGAACGCGCCGGCCTTTACCTGGCGCGCCAGGAAGTGGTTGGACGGCACCACCACGTCATAGCCGGTGCGACCGGCGAGCAACTTGCCCTCCAGGGTTTCGTTGGAATCGAACACGTCGTAGATCACCTTGATGCCGGTTTTGGCCTGGAAATCCGCCAGGGTGGTCTCGCCGATGTAGTCGGTCCAGTTGTAGACGCTCACCGTCGGCGCGGCTTGGCCGGCACCGCTGAACGCGGCCACCAGGGCCAGCGGAAGAAGCTTGTTCACAAGACGCATATCGACACCCCTTTTGTGTTTTTTAGACGCTCAACAGCAGGAACTCGCGCTCCCAGGAACTGATCACCCGCTTGAAATTCTCGTGCTCGGCGCGCTTGACCGCGACGTAGCCGCGCACGAACTTGTCGCCCAGGTACTGCTTGACCGTGTCGCAGTCCTCCATCCGCGCCAGGGCGTCTTCGAGGGTGAACGGCAGGCGCAGGTTGCGGCGCTCATAGGCGCGGCCTTCTACCGGGGCGCTGGGTTCGATCTGTTCGATCATCCCCAGGTAGCCACACAGCAGGCTGGCGGCAATGGCCAGGTAGGGATTGGCATCGGCGCCCGGCAGGCGGTTTTCCACGCGCATCGCATCCGGGCTCGAGGTGGGCACGCGCAGGCCAACCGTGCGGTTTTCTTCGCCCCACTCCACATTGACCGGCGCCGAGGTATCCGGCAGGAAGCGGCGGAACGAATTCACGTTGGGCGCGAACATCGGCAACAGCTTGGGGATGTACTTCTGCAGGCCGCCGATATGGTGCAGGAACAGCGGGCTCATGTTGCCGTCGGCGTCGACGAACACCGGCTTGCCTGTGGCGATCTCCACCACGCTCTGGTGCAGGTGCATGGCGCTGCCTGGCTCGTCGGCCACCGGCTTGGCCATGAAGGTGGCGGCCACATTGTGCTTGAGCGCGGCTTCGCGCAGGGTGCGCTTGAACACGGTGATCTGGTCGGCCAGGTCGAGGGCATCGCCGTGGCGGAAGTTGATTTCCATCTGCGCCGGGCCGTCTTCATGGATCAGCGTATCGAGGTCCAGGCCCTGGGCTTCGCACCAGTCGTAGACGTCTTCGAACAGCGGGTCGAACTCGTTGGCCGCATCGATGGAGAACGACTGGCGCCCGGTTTCCGCACGGCCGGAGCGGCCAATCGGGGTTTTCAGCGGCAGGTCCGGGTCTTCGCAGCGCTGGGTCAGGTAGAACTCCATTTCCGGCGCGACAATCGGCTGCCAGCCACGGTCGGTGTAAAGCTGCAGGACTTTTTTCAGCACGTTGCGCGGCGACAGTTCGATGGGGTTGCCATGCTTGTCGAAGGTGTCGTGGATCACAATCGCGGTAGGCTCGATGGCCCACGGCACCACGTAGGTCGCGTTGGCCACCGGGCGGCAGACCATATCGATATCGGCCGGGTCCAGCAGGTCGTAGTAGATCTCGTCGTCGACAAAATCCCCGGTTACCGTTTGCAGCAACACACTTTCCGGCAGGCGCATGCCTCGCTCATGCAGGAACTTGTTGGTGGGCGCAATCTTGCCGCGTGCGATGCCAGTCAAATCACTGATCACGCATTCGACTTCGGTAATCTTGTGTTCTTTCAGCCAGGTGTACAGCTGATCGAAGGGGGCGTTCATAAGGACCTCGTCATGGGGTGGGTGCTGCGCCGCCTTGTACTCGCGGCGCATTGAGGTCTATCTTGGGCCAGCCTTCACAGGCCATCTATCCACTTTGCACGCCCCACAGCGCACCAATAGAGTGCGCACGGATCCCCCATGACCCAGGCAACCGCTTTGCGCGTACAGGCCTTCACCACCGCTGATGTGGCCACCCAATGCCGTGCGACACCCGGCTGGGTGCAGCAATACCAGCAGATGTCCCCGGGGCATTTCGCCGGGCGCGTCCGCTACCTCGACCTGCACGGTGTGCAGGTGTACGAAGAGAGCATGAACACCCGTGTGGAGCAGCACTTCAACGCACCGCCGGGCGCGCTGGCGTTCTGTTTCGATGGCAGCGACAACGCGCTGTATCTGCTCAATGGCGAAAGCCGCAACACCTGGATCACCCCGGAAAACTACCGCGAAGTGGCGGTGGTGTTCGGCCCGCAGTTCGTGCAGCACCATGGCCTGGACGTGGCCACACTGGAAGGCCTGTTCATGGCGCCGCTGGCCTGCCAGCAGAACGCGCTGTTCAGCCGTTGGCTCAGTGGCACCCTGACGCGCTTGTCCACGGACATCGACCCGGTGTCCCTCACCCGGCAGTTGCTCGACGACTGCCTGTTCATCCTCGACAACGCCTGCGTGTGCCTGGACCGAAGCTCATTGCAAAAGCGCAGTGAAGAACGCCGCTTGATGGCGCGCATAGGCGAGTGGGCGGCGGATGCGCCGGACGAAACCGTCAACCTGTTGGAACTGGCGCGGATTGCCGGCGTACCGCTGCGCCAGTTGCAGCAAGGGTTCAAGACCTACACCGGGATGAGCCCGGCGCAGTGGTTGCGCCTGCGCCGGTTGAACGGGGCACGGCGGGAATTGTTGAGCGGTGCCGGAACGACCGTGGCCGAGGTGGCGATGAACTGGTCGTTCTGGCATTTGGGGCGGTTCTCCAACAGCTATCGAGCGTTGTTCAAGGAACTGCCCAGCGAAACCCTGAAGCGCTCAATCTGAAATGCATCTGAAAATGTGGGAGGGGCTTGCCCCCGATGGCGATGGCTCAGTCAACATCTCTGTATCTGAACTACCGCAATCGGGGGCAAGCCCCCTCCCACATTGAATTGCATTTCAAGACTGGGATTTCAGGAAGGTTGAGATTAGTTGGTTAACCCGTTCCGCCGCCTCCAACTGCACCATATGCCCCTGCCCCGGCAGAATCTCCACCTGGGCCTCCAACCCTTGGGCATGGTCGGCCGGGATGATTGCATCGTCACTGCCCCAGATCACCAGGCTCGGTTGCTCCCCCACTACGTTGCGCAAATCCAGGCGCTGGCGCCCACCCTCGAACAACTGGGCATTGAGCTGACGAAGCGCCTGGTCCACCCCTTCCAACCGCTTGAACTTGAGCATGTCCTCCAGCATCTGCCGCGTCACCAGCGCCGGGTCGCTGAACAGTTGCACCAGTTGCGGCTTGAGCGCGTTGCGGTTGTTGGCTTCGGTGAAACCTTGCAGATAATCACCGTTGATATCCGCCCCCAGCCCGGCGCTGGCGATCAGGGTCAGCGAGGCAACGCGCGCCGGAGCCTGACGGGCGACCGTCAGGCTGACCAAGCCGCCCATGGAGTGCCCGGCCAGGTGCACGCGGTCGAGCTTGAGGTGATCGAGCAAGGCCAGCACGGCCTGGCTCAGCTCTTCGGCGTCACCGGTTTGCAGATGCTTGCCCGACTCGCCATGCCCCGGCAGGTCCAGGGCGATCACCCGGCGCTCGGCGGCCAGGGCCGGTTGGTTGAACAGCCAGTTGTTCAAGTCGCCGCCAAAGCCATGCACCAGCACCAGCGGCGTGCCGCCCTCGCCCAGGTCGAGATAACGCAGCAAGCGCCCGCCCACCTCGACCTTCTGCGCACTCGGCCCGGTGGCTTCGGCTTCGGCGCTGCTTGAGACGAACCCGGCGTTGAAGCTTTCGATCACCGCATCGATCTCCGCCTCGCTGGCCTCACCTTCCACCACGACCCCCAGCAGCGCGCCCACCGGCAAGGTCTCGTCGCTCAGCGCCAGCACGCGGCGCAACACACCGCTGAACGGCGCCTCGACGCTGCTGGAGATCTTGTCGGTCTCGACGTCCAGCACTTCCTCGCCCTTCTCCACCCGGTCGCCGGGCTGCTTGAGCCAGACGTCGATGCGGCCTTCGGTCATCGACAGCCCCCACTTGGGCATGGTCAAGGTATGGATCATGCGGCGTTCCTCTTGTCGGCGATCTTCAGCACGGCGGCCTCGATCTTCGCGGCGTTGGGGATGTACAGGTCTTCCAGCGCATCGGAAAACGGCACCGGCGTGTGCGGCGCGGTGACCATCTCGATCGGCGCACGCAGAAACGAGAAGCCCTGCTGGGCCACCAACGCACTGATGTCGGTGGCGATGGAACAGCGCGGGTTGGACTCATCGATCACCACCAGGCGCCCGGTTTTCTCCACGCTCTCGAGGATGCTGTCTTCGTCCAGCGGGCTGGTGGTGCGCAGGTCCAGCACTTCGCAGTCGATGCCCTGGCGTGCCAGGTTGGCCGCGGCTTCCAGGGCGATATGCACCATGCGGCCGTAGGTCACCAGGGTCACGTCGCGGCCTTCGCGCACAAAGTTGGCTTCGCCGAAGGGCACGGTGTACAGCTCTTCCGGCACCTCACCTTGGAGGCTGTAGAGCATCTTGTGTTCGAGGAAGATCACCGGGTCGTTGTCGCGGATCGCCTGGATCAGCATGCCCTTGGCGTCATAGGGCGTGGCCGGGCACACCACCTTGAGCCCGGGAATGTGCGTCCACATCGAGGTGAGCATCTGCGAATGCTGGGCGGCGGCGCGCAGGCCGGCACCGTACATGGCGCGCACCACCAGCGGCGTGGTGGTCTTGCCGCCGAACATATAGCGAAACTTGGCGGCCTGGTTGAGCAACTGGTCGAGGCAGCAGCCGATAAAGTCGACGAACATCAATTCGCACACCGGGCGCATGCCACGGGTGGCGGCGCCGACGGCCATGCCGACGTAGCCGACTTCGGACAACGGCGCATCGAGTACCCGGTCCGGAAACTCCGGGTACAGGCCCTTGGTCACCCCCAGCACACCGCCCCAGGCGTCCTGCTCGCCGGGGGAACCGGTGCCGCCGGAGACATCCTGGCCGATAATGAACACGCTCTGGTCCCGGCGCATTTCCTGGGCCAGGGCTTCGTTGATTGCCTGCTGATAGCTGATTTTGCGAGCCATGAAATTCTCTCCGAGTCTTGTAGTTATTAGCGGTAGGCGACGTAGACATCACTGAGCAGGTCGGCGGCCTGGGGCTTGGGATCGGACTTGGCCAGGCGCACGGCGTCGTCGATCAACTGCGCGACCTCACCGTCGATACGTTCGAACTGCGCGGCATCGAGCCAGCCTTCGGCATTGCAGCGCTGGCGGAACAGTGCGAGGCAGTCGTGGGATTCGCGCAGGTTCTTCACCTCGTCCGGGCCACGATAGGTTTGTGCATCGCCTTCGAAGTGGCCGTAGAAGCGGCTCAGCTTGACTTCCACCAAGGTCGGCCCGTCGCCCTGGCGCGCACGCTCCACCGCCACGCCCAACGCCGCGTGTACGGCAAAGAAGTCATTGCCATCGACAATCACCCCCGGCATGCCGAAGCCCACCGCCCGCTCGGCAATGTCCTTGCACGCCACCGACCAGCCGGAACCGGTGGCCTCGGCATAGCCGTTGTTCTCGGCGACGAACAGGCACGGCAGTTTCATGATCGACGCCAGGTTCATCGCCTCGAACACCGCGCCCTCGTTGGAGCCGCCGTCGCCGAAAAATGCGACCGCCACGCCCTGGCTGCCCTTGAGCTTGGAGGCCAGCGCGGCGCCCGCCGCCAACGGCGCACCGGCCCCGACAATGCCGTTGGCACCGAGCATGCCCTTCTCCTGGTCGGCGATGTGCATGGAGCCGCCCTTGCCGCCGCACACCCCGGTTTTCTTGCCGTAGATCTCGGCCATCATGCCGAACACATCCACGCCCTTGGCGATGCAATGGCCATGGCCACGGTGGTTGGAGGCGATGCAATCTTCATCGTTGAGGTGGGCCATGACCCCGGCTGCGCTGGCTTCCTGGCCGGCATACAGGTGCACGAAACCGGGGATCTCGCCGGTGGCGAATTCCACATGCAGGCGTTCTTCGAAATCACGGATGGTGCGCATCACGGTGTAGGCATGCAGCAATTGATCGGTGGACAGGTGGGTGGACATCTTGTTGTTCTCCAGGTTGTCTCGACACACAAAAGGCTGGCTGCGGCCAGCTGCAAGTGGTTCAGCACAGCCTGTGCCAAGGTGCGATGAAACCTGGCAAAGCCTTGATCCAGAGCAGTGCCGTGCGGTTGTGCCGGGACGGTATGCCTGTGCAGAATGAGACGGTGCATTGCACTGTGCAGGCGGCGTCTCGGCCGGAATGAGACGCTGCGTCTCACGCGGGGCTGTTGGTCAGGTCGCCCTTGTCCCCTCGCGCCCACGGGCGCTTAATGGCGGGCATAACAACAAAGATCGAGAACCGGAGGCCTTATGCTCGCCGCGAACTCCAGGGAACACGTCGACTGCGTCAGTCGCGTGGTCCGCAATGCCGATCGCCTGCCCCAGGCGCCGGTGCCGTCGCTGATTTTCGATTCATGGCGGCGCTCCATGGAACAACACCACCTCGACCCCGGCTCGCTGCAGGGGCCCCGTATCCTTACCGAACCCTTGCTCAAGGAATGCCGCGAACGCGCCGAGCTGTTCATGCGCATCGCCGGCGAAGAAGTCGGGCAACTGCACCACCGGGTGCGCCACGCCGACTACTGCGTGATGCTCACCGACGCCCAGGGCCAGACCATCGACCACCGCGTCGACAGCACCATTCGCAGCGACTGCCGCAAAGCCGGCCTGTACCTCGGCACCTGCTGGTCGGAAGCCGAGGAAGGCACCTGCGGCGTGGCCACGGTGCTGACCAGCAAAGCCGCAGTGACCGTGCACAAGCGCGACCACTTCCGCGCCGCCTTCATCAGTTTGACCTGCTCCGCCGCACCGATCTTCGACCCCCAGGGCAACCTGCTGGGGGTGATGGATGCCTCGGCGCTCAAATCCCCGGATGACCGGCGCAGCCAGCACCTGGTGCGGCAGATGGTGGCCCAGAGTGCCCAGGCCATCGAAAACGCCTTCTTCATGCACAGCGCCCGCGAGCACTGGGTACTCCAGGCCCACAGCACACCGGGCTATGTGGACAGCCAGCCCGACCTGCTGCTGGCCTGGGACCAGGATGGGCGCCTGCACGCGCTGAACAGCAAGGCGCGCCAGGCACTGCGCCGGCGTTTCGGCCAGGTGCCGGCGCATATCGGCGAGGTGTTCGACCTGGATGCATTGCGCGCGGCCACCGATCAATCGACCCAACATCTGCAATGGCTGGGCGAGCCTGGCGTGCTGCACGTGCGGGTCAACGCCCCGCGCCGCAAACCGGCACGGCCCGTTGCGCACACCCAGGTCGACCCACGGGTGGAAGAACACCTGCGCCTGGCCGTGCGCGTCAAGGACCGCAACCTGCCGGTGCTGGTGCAGGGTGAAACCGGCGCCGGCAAGGAAGTTTTCGCCCGCCAACTGCACGAACGCAGCGCCCGGCGAACAGGCCCCTTTGTCGCGGTGAACTGCGCGGCGATCCCCGAAAACCTGATTGAAAGCGAGCTGTTCGGCTACGTGGCCGGAGCCTTTACCGGTGCCTCCAGCAAAGGCATGCCGGGGCTGTTGGTGCAGGCCGATGGCGGCACCCTGTTCCTCGATGAAATCGGCGATATGCCGCTGGCGTTGCAGACGCGCCTGCTGCGGGTGATGGCCGAGGGTGAAGTCGCGCCCCTGGGCGGGGCCAAGACCCGCACGGTGGACATTCAGGTGATCTGCGCCAGCCACCGCGACCTGGCCGTGCTGGTCAGCGACGGGCGCTTTCGCGAAGACCTGTACTTCCGCCTCGGCTGTGCACGCTTCTGCCTGCCGCCGCTGCGCGAGCGCAGTGACAAACTGGCATTGATCAACCGGCTGGTGGAGCAGCAAGCGCGCGGCAGCGGCATCTCGGTAGGCATCGGCCAGGCCGCGCTGGAACGCCTGCTGGGCTATGCCTGGCCGGGCAATGTGCGCCAGCTGCACCATGTGCTGGCGTATGCCTGTGCAGTGTGTGAAGGCGGCACGATTCAGCTGGCGGACTTGCCGGTGGAAGTGCGTGGGGAGCAGGTCGAGACGCTGGCCGAACACAGCGTCAGCCCGGAACGCCAAGTGGTACTGGATGCCTTGATCCGGCATCGCTGGAAGCCGTTGCCGACGGCGCAGGCGCTGGGGATTTCCCGGGCCACCCTGTACCGCCGAGTCAACCGGTTGGGCATCGACATGCCCGGCAAGCACTGACACAACAGGGTCACCCATGTGGGAGGGGCTTGCCCCCTCCCACATTTAACACCGTCGGCCTTGGGAGATCAGCGATAAACCAGCCCACCGTCGATCAAGGGCGCCTGTCCGGTCATGTAATCCGCATCCGGCCCGGCCAGGTAGGCCACCAACCCCGCCACATCCTCCGGCGTTTCCGCACGGCCCAGGGCAATCCCATCCACATACTGCTTGTAGGTCGCACCCACTTCGGCGCCGGTAATCTCGGCCATGCGCTTGTCGATCTCCACCCACATGTCGGTGCCCACTACGCCCGGGCAATAAGCGTTGACCGTGATCCCGGCGCTCGCCAGTTCCTTGGCCGCCGCCTGGGTCAAGGCGCGCACGGCGAACTTGGTGGCCGAGTACACGCCCAGCAGCGCGAAGCCTTCGTGGCCGGCGATGGAACAGGCATTGATGATCTTGCCCTTCTGCTTGAGCGCCTTGAATTTCCTGCCTGCAGCCTGGATACCCCACAACACGCCCTGCACGTTGATGCCCAGGGTGCGCTCGACCTGTTCCGGGCTGACGTCCAGCAGCGCGTCGATCTGCGCGACCCCGGCGTTGTTGACGATAATGTCGAAGCCGCCGAGGGCCTGGTGTGCGTGTTCGACCGCCGCCACTACCTGGTCGCGCTTGGACACGTCGGCGATAAACACCGAGGCCTTGCGCCCCAGGGCCACGACTTCGGCGGCCACGGCTTCGAGCTTGGCGCCATTGATGTCGACCAGGGCGATGTCGGCACCGTCCTGTGCCAGGCGCAGGGCGATGGCCCGACCAATGCCCTGCCCGGCGCCGGTCACCAGTGCAACTTTTCCAGCGATACCCATGATGATCTCCTGCAAGGGTTAGAGAAGTCCTGTCTATCGCAGGTGGGCACGCAGGCTGTCGAGAGGCACGTCATTCAGTGGGCGGGCTGAGACGGGACGTCTCACTTGTAAAACCGGGCGGTTATGCCTAGCTTATGCGCCCCCCGCCCTGCGCTTTAAGGCCCTCCCCCATGGTTTTGCGTTTTCGTCCTGTCGTCAGTACACGTTTCGCCCTCGGCCTGCTGCTCAGCGGCGGGATCGGCAACAGTTGGGCGGCACAACTCGAGCTGCCGGCGGTGCAGGTCCAGGGCGAGGACACGTCAGGCTATCGCGCAGACACCGCCTCGGTCGGCGGCTTCAACGAGGCGCCGCTGCTGGACACTCCTGCCTCGATCACGGTGATCAATGCGGCGCTGATCAAGGACCAGCAAGCGCGCCTGCTCAGTGAAGTGCTGCGCAACGACGCTTCGGTGGGCGATAGCTACGCCCCCATCGGCTACTACGAAAATTTCGTGGTGCGCGGTTTCTCGCTGAATGCGGCGAGCAGCTACAAGATCAACGGGCGCACCATCACCGGCGAGCAGAACGTCGCCCTGGAAAACAAGCAGCAGGTGGAAGTGCTCAAGGGCCTGGCCGGTTTGCAGAGCGGGATTTCCGAGCCCAGCGGCGTGATCAACTACGTGACCAAGCGTCCGGAAGACGTGCGCCAGGTGACGGTGTCCACCGATGACCGCGGCAGTGGCTATATCGCCACCGATGTGGGTGGCTGGTTTGGCAGCGAGCAGCAATTCGGCCTGCGGGCCAACGTCGCCCATGAAGACCTCAATGCCTATGTGGAGCACGCCAACGGCCAGCGCGACTTCGTGTCCCTGGCCTTCGACTGGAACATCAGCCCCGACGCGGTGCTGCAACTGGACGCGGAATACCAGAACAAACAACAGCGCTCGGTACCGGGCTACCAGTTGCTGGGCGGCACCGAGGTGCCCCACGACGCCTCGCCGAAAAAACTGTTGGGCCACCAGAGCGGTTCCAGGCAGGTCGGCATCGATTCGCTGAACCTCAACGGCACGTTCGAATACCGCTTCAGCGACCAGTGGAAAGGCAGCGTCAGCGCCGCGCGCAGCAAGGTGGTGATCGATGACTACAGTTCGTTTGCCTGGGGCGGCGACACCAACGGTGTCGGCAACCACTTCACGCCCGAAGGCAACTACGACGTCTACGACTACCGCAGCCCCGATGACACCCGCCGTGACGATGAAGTCCAGGCGGCGATGACCGGCCTGTTCGACACCGCAGGCATCGGCCATGAACTGACCTTCGGCACCAGCGCGTTTCGCCGGGTGATCGACAAGCGCAAGTCCGTCAACGAGTACATCGGCACGGCCAATATCGACGCTGACGCGCCGACGTTCACGCCCACCGACAAGCCGTTGAACGACAGCCATCGCACCCTCGACAGCCGTCAGTATGGCCTGTTCGTCACCGACCGCATCCGCCTCAACGAGCACTGGCAAACCCTCCTCGGTGGCCGCGAAGTGCGCCTGGATGAAAAAGCCTTCGACGGCGTCACTGGCAACCAGGCCCGCCATACCCAGCAATACGTGTTCCTGCCCCAGGCATCGTTGATCTACAAACCGGTGGAAAACATCTCGCTGTATACCAGCTACAGCAAAGGCCTGTCCCTGGGCGGCACCGCCCCCTGGTTTGCCAGCAACGCCGATGAAACCCTGGCCCCGACCACCTCGCGGCAAATCGAGGCCGGGGTAAAATACGACTGGCGTCGCATCAGCTTCGCCGCCGCTGTGTTCCAGACACGCCAGGCCTACCAGTACGCCAGGCCGGATGGCGCCGGCCAGTTCACCTACGTGCAGCAGGGCGAACAGAAAAACACCGGCGTGGAACTGTCGGCCAACGGCTGGGCCACCGAGCGCCTGCAGATTTCCACCAGCGTGGCGGCGATTCGTGCACGGGTCAGCGGCAGCGGCACACCGGCATACGAAGACCACCAGGCGATCAACGTGCCCAAGCTGCGCGCCAGTGTGTACGCCGATTATGCGTTGCCGTGGGTCAATGGCCTGGCGGTGCTCGGCGGCGTGCAATACAGCGCCAAGAAGTACGCCAATCGCAGCGGCAATGTGGAGGTGGGGGATTACGCGGTGGTCAACGTCGGCAGCCGCTACACCACCCGGGTCGACGGCTACGAGACGGTGTTCCGCCTGAGCGTCGACAACCTGTTCGACAAGCGCTACTGGCGCGACGCGGGCGAGTACATGGGCGATGACTATCTGTTCCAGGGCGCGCCGCTGACGGCGCGCCTGAGTGCTTCGGTGAACTTCTGACACTTACTGCTGTGGCGAGCGGGCTTGCGAATCGTCGCACCGCCCGCGTTGGGGTGCGAAGCGCCCCTGATGAAGACGAATGGGGTATATCAGGCACTCCTCTGCGCCTGGTTTTGGGGCTGCTGCGCAGCCCAGCGCGGGACAAGCCCGCTCACCACAAAAGAGCCGTCTTCAACCGCCTTATTCAGGCATCTTGCGGAAACCTACCGCGAGGCGGTTCCAGCTGTTGATGGTGGCGATGGCCACGCTCAGGTCGACTTGCTCCCGGGGGCTGAACTCGGCGGCGAGCGCGGTGAAGTCTGCGTCCGGGGCGTGGGTCTGGCTCAGCAGCGTCAGGCTCTCGGCCCAGGCCAATGCCGCGCGTTCACGCGGGGTGAAGAATGGCGTTTCGCGCCAGGCCGACAAGGTGTACAGGCGACGCTCGGTCTCGCCACCCTTGCGGGCATCGGCGGTGTGCATGTCCAGGCAAAAGGCACAGCCGTTGATCTGTGAGACCCGCAGGCGGATCAGCTCCAGCAATGGCAGTTCGATGGACAGTTTGCCGACGGCGGCTTCCAGGGCGAGCATGGCTTTCATGGCGTCTGGGGAAGCGGTGTAGAAATCGGTACGGGCTTGCATGGGGAACTCCGGAACGGTGGGAAGTGGTGGCTAGGTTAGCCACCGGGCCGTAGGGGAGAAATAGCCAATTACGGGGAAGAACAGGTGACCAATGGCGCGATCAACCTGGTAATGGAATTACCCGCAACGGTCGCACCGACTTATAGGAAAAACTCGAATAGATCTCCTTGACGCACGGCAGCGTCTGCAACACCTCCCGCGCAAACTCGCCGAACGACTCCAGGTCCCTGGCCACCACCTCGAGCAAAAAGTCATAGCGTCCCGACACGTTATGACAGGCCACGATTTCCGGAATATCCAACAGGCGTTGCTCGAACGCCCGGGCGATTTCCTGGGTGTGGCTCTCCATCATGATGCTGACAAACGCCGTCACCCCATACCCCAGCGCCTTGGGCGAGAGGATCGCCTGGTAGCCGCTGATCACCCCGCTTTCCTCCAGGTTCCTGACCCGTCGCCAGCACGGTGAAGTGGTCAGGGACACGCGGTCGGCCAGCTCGGCCACGGTTAAACGGGCATTACCCTGCAGGGCGTTTAATAACGCTTTGTCGGTGCGATCCAGCGTGATGGGCATGACGTGCCTCTGTTTATTGTTTTTAGCGAGTTTTCATCCCAGGACAAGGGATTTGTCGGCAAAGTTTGGAAAATACGGCCGTGGTTATAAGCATAGCATTGTAGGAAATAAGGAGCGCCCGACATGAATACTAAACACAATGCATTCGGCTTTTCCACCCGTGCCATCCACCACGGCTACGACCCCAAGGACCACCACGGCGCACTCGTGCCGCCGATCTACCTGTCGGCCACGTTTGCCTTTCCCACCGCCGAATACGGCGCCGCCTGTTTCGCCGGCGAGGCCGGCGGCCATTTCTATACGCGCATTTCCAACCCGACCCTGGCGCTGCTGGAGTCCCGCATGGCCAGCCTGGAAAACGGCGAGGCGGCGGTGGCGTTCAGTTCGGGCATGGGCGCGATTGCCGCGACGTTCTGGACCCTGCTGCGCCCAGGCGATGAGGTGATCGTCAGCCAGACGCTCTACGGCTGCACCTTCGCCCTGCTGCATCACGGTATCGGCGAATTCGGCATCAAGGTGCGCCACGTGGACCTCACCGACCTGGCGGCCCTGCAAGCGGCACTCAGCCCCGCCACGCGCATGATCTACTGCGAAACCCCGGCCAACCCCACCCTGCAACTGGTGGACATCGCCGCCGTGGCCGCCCTCGCCCATCAACAGCCGAACGTGACCGTGGTGGTGGATAACACCTACTGCACGCCGTACCTGCAACGCCCCCTGGAACTGGGCGCCGATGTGGTGGTGCACTCGGCCACCAAGTACCTCAGCGGCCATGGCGACATCACCGCCGGCATCGCCGTGAGCAACCAGGCCCTGGCCCAGCGCATTCGCCTGCAAGGCCTCAAGGACTTGACCGGCGCGGTGATGTCGCCCCAGGACGCTTCGCTGTTAATGCGCGGCCTCAAGACGTTGGCCCTGCGCATGGACCGCCATTGCAGCAACGCCCAGGCCGTGGCCGAAGCCTTGCAGGCGCATCCCGCCGTGGAGTGGGTGACGTATCCGGGGCTGCGCGGCTTCGCGCAACACGCATTGGCGGCGCGGCAGATGAGCCAGGCCGGCGGCATGATCGCCTTCGAACTCAAGGGCGGGATCGACAGCGGACGACGCTTCATGAATGCCCTCAAGCTGTTCACCCGCGCGGTCAGCCTGGGCGACGCCGAGTCACTGGCCCAGCACCCGGCGAGCATGACCCATAGCACCTACACCCCTGAAGAACGCGCGCACCACGGCATCAGCGAAGGCCTGGTGCGTTTATCGGTGGGGCTTGAGGACGTCGCCGACCTGTTGGCGGACGTGCAGCAGGCGCTGGCCAAGTGCACCCGCGCCGTGCCACGCCAAGCGCTCAAGCCTCTCGCATCTTCACCTTCAAATGCCGCGCATACCAAGGCCGCTTCGGCACGCGCTTGAACAGGCCCTGCAACAGGTGCTCGTCCTCGCCAAAGGTAATGCGCAAGGCGAGCTTCATGGTCTCCGGGTCCATCTCCATCGACTTGCCCATCTGCAACCCCGGGGTGGTGCTGCAGCCATGGGTGTCCGGGCCCAGCCACGGGTCGTCGACTTCGACCCAACGCCCCGGGGCGAACCAGGCCACGCCGTTGACGTCCAGGCGCCTGACTTCGCCGGGGTTGAAGCGTTCGTGGGCGCGGTACCAGTCCTCGATACGGTCGTCGATCCAGCCGTGGAAGTGCCAGAACACCGGGTTCACATGGGATGAAAACGGGTCGCCGAGGAAGTCGTTTTCTGCCGCGTACCAGCGCGGGGCAAAGTCTGCCGGGTCGCGGGCCAGGGGTACCGGCGCGCCGTTGGACGGGTCGCGGGGCACCGAGGCCCAGCGCATGTGCAGCCAGTCGTGCAGGCCCAGTTCCATCTCGGAGCCGAGTTGGCCCAAGGTCAGTCTGGCCAGGTAGCGCGGGTCGCGGTACTGCGATTCCCAGACCTGGAAGTTGCTGTGGTAGGTCTCGGCGGCCTTGATGTCGCTGACCCACTGGGTGTATTCGCTGTCGTCCGGGGCTGACCAGGTGGGCGGCAGCGCGAAGCCGTCGTGGTTGTCGAAGTAACGCAGGAAGCCTAGGCGGTCGCGCTCCAGCGCCGGTTGCGGTTCGGGGAATACGGGCCACGAGGGCAGATCCTGCATGGAACGCGCGGTGCCGAGCATATGCCGGTGCATGAAGAAAAAATCGATGCCCGAGCCGTTGCGGTCTTTGTGTTTGCCACGGGCGTCACGCTCCTTGCCGCGCGGGCCGGGTTGCCAGCCGATGCCGCGCAGGGCGTCGCGTTTTTCTTCGGAGAGTTTGTGCCACTGGTCACGGGTGGCGTGCCACAGCTGGTGAAACAGGCGGTGCTCCGGGGCAATCAGCCAGGCCAGCAGGGTCGGGTTGAGGCCGATGCGTTGGCGGGCTTCGGGAAACAGCTGTTTGTGGGCGATAAAGCGGTTGTCACGTTCGGTCAAGGCCAGGGGGCGATCCAGGTCGAGGATGTGCCCGCTGAGGGTGCTGCTGCCGGCGTTGGCGAAGTCGGCCCAGACTTCATCGAGGGTCATCTTGAACTCATAGGCGGGCCTGCCGTCGAGGGCATCGCGGTCGATCAGGCGCCAGTAGAGCAAGGCGCCCTCGCCCGTCAGCAGGTCACCGAGCACGCGGTAGCGCGGTTCGCCGTCGGCGCGCAGGTTGGCGGCGGTGTCCAGGTAGCCGCGCAGGCCACGGCCACGGGGGGCGATGTCGAGCAGCAGTTCCAGGCCTTGCAGCGGCAGGCCCTTGAGGCCGGCGTCGCGGCCTTCCAGGCGCAGGCGCCACACCCCGCGCAAGGTGTTGGCCAGGTGCTGCCCGGCGGTGTCGGCCAGGTCCACGGTGGCTTCGCCGGGGGTGATGGGGAATTCTTCTTCGCGCGTCAACTCGCGATGGGCATAGAAAGCGGCCGGCACAGCCGCGCCGGTCAGCGCCAGGCCTGCGATGAACCCACGTCGAGAGATGGTCATTGTCTACCTTAGGAAACGGCTTTATCAGAGCTAGAACGTTTGCAGGCCGGGGAAATTTACCGCCCTGCCCGTGCCGCCTAAATTTCCCCGCGCACCACTCGTTCTTCCCTGATAGCGAAGGCCTCAACTGACTGAGATGGCAATGACAAAACCACGTTCGAAAAAGGCGCTGTACATCGGCGTGCCGCTGGCACTGGCCATCGGTGCCGGCGCAGGCTTCCTGGCCTGGGATCACTGGTTCAAGGGCAATGCCGGCTACCCGCTCGCCGTGATCAAGCAGGCCAATGAACTGCAGGACCGCCTGCTGTCGTTCGACAGCCACATCACCGTGCCCATGGACTTCGGCACCGCCGGCAACGAGGCGGACAAGGACGGCAGCGGCCAGTTCGACCTGGCCAAGGCGGCACGCGGTCGCTTGTCCGGCGCAGCCCTGACGATCTTCGGCTGGCCGGAAATCTGGAATGGCCCCAATGCCCCGCACAGGCCTACTGACGGCTTTGTCGAGGAAGCCCGCCACGAGCAGGAGGTGCGCTACAAGATCATCTCCGGCATGGTGCGTGACTTCCCCAATCAGGTCGGCATCGCCTATACCCCGGATGACTTTCGACGCCTGCATGGCGAAGGCAAGTTCGCGATTTTTATCAGCATGCTCAACGCCTACCCGCTGGGCAATGACCTGAACCAGCTGGACCTGTGGGCCGCCCGTGGCATGCGCATGTTCGGCTTCAGTTATATCGGCAATAACGCCTGGTCCGACTCATCGCGCCCACTGCCGTTTTTCAATGATTCCGTCGATGCCCTCGAAGGCCTGTCGGACATCGGCAAGCAAGCAGTGCAGCGCCTCAATGACCTGGGGGTGATCATTGACGTGTCGCAGATGTCGACCAAGGCCCTGGAGCAAGTCGCGCACCTGAGTCGCACGCCGATGGTGGCGTCCCACTCGGCACCGCGCGCGTCGGTGGACATCCCGCGCAACCTCAGCGACAAGGAACTGCAACTGATCAAGAACAGTGGCGGCGTGGTGCAGGTGGTGGGCTTCCCGGCCTACATACGCCCCCTGAGCCAGCCGACCCAGGACAAACTCAACACCCTGCGCGCGCGTTTCGACCTGCCGCCGCTGCCCAACCTGGCCATGGCCCTGATGCCGGGGGACGCGATCATCGCGGCATGGCCGGAGCAGAAGTTCGGCCAGTACGCCCAAGGGCTGTACGGGATTCTTGAGGAAGAACCCAAGGCCACGCTCAAGGACTGGGGCGACGCCGTCGACTACACCGTGCGCAAGATCGGGATCGATCACGTCGGCATCGCTTCGGACTTCAACGACGGCGGCGGTATCGACGGCTGGAACAACGTCGGCGAAATCCGCAACGTCACCGCCGAACTGATCCAGCGCGGCTACTCCGAAGCCGACATCGCCAAGCTGTGGGGAGGCAACTTCCTGCGGGTGTGGGACCAGGTACAAAAAGCCGCCAGACCCTTGGCCAACCGCTAATCACCTAGAAGCAAGTCCATGACTGACCGCCGTACGTTTCTCAAGCAGGCCGGGGTATTCGCCGCCAGCCTGCCATTGGGCGCTGCACTCATCCCGCAGGCACTGGCTGCCACCACCACGGATGACCCATGGACGGGGTTCAAGCAGCTGTTCAACCAGGACCCGGATTACCTGCACTTCTCCAACTTCCTGGTGGCCTCGCACCCCAGGCCGGTACGCGAGGCCATCGAGCGTTACCGCGCACAGATCGACCGCAACCCAGGGCTCGCCATGGACTGGGACCTGGAGGAAACCTGGAAACGCGAAGGTCAGGTACGCGAATGGGCCGGCCGCTACCTCAAGGCCACCCCGGCGCAGATCGCCCTGACCGGCAGCACCTCCGAAGGCCTGGCGATGATCTATGGCGGCATCAAGGTGCGCCCGGACCAGGAAATCCTCACCACCGTGCATGAGCATTACGCGACCCAGAACGTGCTGGATTTTCGCGTACTCAAGGAAGGCACCCAGGTGCGCCGGATCAAGCTGTTCGAGCGGGCCAGCCAGGTCTCTGCCGATGAGGTGCTGGGGAATATCCAGCGCAATATCCGACCCAACACCCGCGTGCTGGGCATGACCTGGGTACAGTCCGGCAGCGGCGTAAAACTGCCCATCGGCGAGATCGGCAAGCTGGTGGCGGCGCACAACCGCAACCGCGACGACAAGGACCGCCTCCTCTATGTGGTGGATGGTGTGCATGGTTTCGGCGTGGAAAACCTCGACTTCCCCGACATGCATTGCGACTTCTTTATCGCCGGTACCCATAAATGGATGTTCGGTCCGCGGGGTACCGGGCTGGTGTGCGCGCGCAACCCTGAAAACACCTACGTCACGCCCATGGTGCCGACCTTCTCCGAAGACAAGGACTTCGCCACCATCATGACCCCCGGCGGCTATCACGCCTTCGAGCATCGCTGGGCCGCGGATGAGGCCTTCAAGCTGCACCTGCAACTGGGCAAGGCGCCGGTCCAGGCGCGCATCCATGGGCTGAACGCCGAACTCAAGGAGCAATTGCTGGCACACCCGCAGATCGAACTGGTCACGCCGCGCAGCCCCGAACTGTCTGCCGGCTTTACCTTCTTCCGGGTCAAGGGCCAGGACAGTGATCGGGTGGCGGCCTACATGCAGAAGAACCGCGTGGTGATCGACGCGGTGGACCGCGACGTCGGCCCGGTGATCCGCACGGCGCCAGGCCTGCTCAACAACTCCGACGAAATCCAGCGCTTCATGACCCTGCTCAGCCAGCGGTTGTGACGCGCCTTTTTCCCTTTGCACGAGAGACCCCTATGACGCCACTGCGACTCAACCCCCTGACGACCCTGGCACTGACCGCCCTGTGCGGCGCGCTGCTGCCGGGCCTGGCCCAGGCTGCCACGCCGCAACCGGGCAAAGTGTTCAAGGACTGCAAGGACTGCCCGGAAATGGTGGTACTGCCCGCCGGCACCTTCACCATGGGGACGCCGGAAGACGAAGTCGGCCGCGAGCCGGACGAAGGCCCGATGCATGAAGTGACCTTCGCCAAGCCGTTCGCCATGAGCCGCTTCCACATCACCGCCGGCGAATGGGACAGCTATATCCGCCAGACCGGGGTGAAGATCGCAGACGGCGACACCCGCCCCGGCCGCGAATGCATCGCCAGCAAGCCACGCTACCCCCAGGGCCCGCGCCAGCCGGCGGTGTGCATGGACATGGACGACATCAAGCACTATGTGGCCTGGCTGTCGAAAAAGACCGGCCAGCAGTACCACATGGTCAGCGAAGCCCAGCGCGAATACGCCGCACGCGCCGGCTCCACCGGGCCATTCCCGTTCCCGTTCGACGAGGGCAAGGGCTACAGCATCGCCAAGCATGCCAACACCTACGGCCCGGCGGACGGCTACAGCTATTCCTCGCCCGTGGGCAGCTACCCGCCGAATGCGTTTGGCATGTACGACATGCATGGCAATGTCTATGAGCGGGTGGCCGACTGCGAGCACTCCAGCTACATCGGCGCGCCCACCGACGGCAGCGCATGGATGGAGCCAAACTGCGAGGGCTACATGATTCGCGGCAATGACTGGGGCGAGGCGCCGGTGTTTTCGCGCTCGGGCAACCGCAACAACATCTATCCGCAGACACGGGGGGATTGGATTGGCTTCAGGGTCGTGCGCGATCTCTGAAGCTGACGGGATTTAATCTGGGAGGGGGCTTGCTCCCGATGGGGTGCGGCAGTCGACATCGCCATTGACTGATACTCCGCCATCGGGAGCAAGCTCCCTCCCACAGTCAAATCGTGCGCGGCTTAGACCCCCTTCTGCGCCAGCAACTCCAGGCCTTCATGCAACGCCGGGAACAGGCTGTTATTGAAGTTGTTCCAGCGCAGTTCGAGGATGGTGTCGTCCGGCGAGATTTCGGTCTTGAGCACGTCGTGGAACACTTCGCCGGAGTCGATGCCGTTGTCCACGTAGTGGAACGAGGCGCCGGTGAGGTACAGCGGTTCACACGGCTGCGTCTGCTTGGTCGCCCAATCCACCACGGCTTGTCCGCGGGCACCGTACAAGGCATTCCAGGTGGCGTAGGCACCCCGGCGCTCATAGGGCGATTCGATACGGGTGATACCGGGGTGGATGTTCATGATGCGACGGGCAAACGGCGCACCGGGGCGCACCAGCTCGTCCAGGATCACCAGCAGGCCGTCGAGCACCACGATATCGGCCTTCAACTCCACCAGGGTGTCATGCAGGCGGCGTTCGAAATCCTGCTTGCCGGCAACGTGTTCCGCGCTGCCCCGAGGCAGGCGCCGATAGGTGGACGGCACGCTCAGCAGCAGATCGTTGACCAGGCGCCCCTGCACCCGCAGGTCGGCCGGGTACAGCCACTGGCGGCCGGGCTTATAGGCAAAGCCGTAGTCGGCCACCAACTGCTGGTCCCGCGGGTTCTGCTCATCGTCGTCATATATCACGCCCACCAGGTTGTAGGCCTCGCCCAGTGACGTGTCGTTGAGCGACCCCACCAGAAACTCCAGCACCGACTTCATGTAGCGCTCGTGGTCCTTGTAGGCCACCGGCTGGCCGGCCTTGTCGGCAGCGGCATTGCGCAGGGACCACACGTACACCAGGTTCTTTTTCGTCATTGTTTCGCTCTCGCTGGAAAGATCAGGCACGCGCCGATACGCGTGCGCCTACACCACAAGAACGAACCAGCCCACGCGCAATTTATCCGCCACCACCACCGCCGGGCACGCCGAGCTAAATAGTCGCGCCAATCCTTCGTTTGTCATGGGTAAGGGTCTGTGTGCCCAGCCCCCTCTTTTTCACTTTCCGGGAAGTACTTATGACCGACCCCAAGCGCGGCGCCTTCAAAGGTTTGCTTGCATTGCTCAGGCCGTTTCGCACCATCGTGACGGTCTCCGTCGCCCTGGGCATGGCCGGCGGCCTGGCCATCACGCTGTTGCTGGCGACCATCAACAACGCGCTGCATTCTTCCACGGGTATGACCCAGGGGGTGATCCTGACGTTTGCGGCGTTGTGTGTACTGGCGCTGGTCAGTTCGATCGTGTCGGATATCGGCACCAACTTTGTCGGCCAACGCATCATTGCAGCACTGCGCAAAGAACTGGGCGAGAAGGTTCTGTCAGCGCCCATCGAGCAGATCGAGCGCTACCGCACTCACAAGTTGATCCCCGTGCTGACTCATGATGTCGATACCATCAGCGATTTTTCCTTCTCCTTCACACCACTGGCCATTGCAACCACGGTGACGCTGGGCTGCCTGGGCTACCTGGCGTACCTGTCGGTGCCGATGTTCCTGATGATGGTGGTGGCGATCGTCATCGGTACCGCCGTGCAGTACGCGGCACGCTCGGCGGGCATCAAGGGGTTCGAAGCCGCTCGCGACCAGGAAGACGAGCTGCAGCGCTACTATACCGCCATCGCCTCGGGTGCCAAGGAGCTGCGCATTCATCGGCCACGCCGCTATCGCATGAATACACATCGCATCCAGGCGACTGCTGATCGTATCGGCGATATCCAGATCCGCTCGGTCAACATCTTCATTGTCGCCAAGACATTCGGCTCCATGCTGTTTTTCGTGGTGATCGGCCTGGCGCTGGCCTTCCAGGCCTATAACCCCAACCCGGACCCAGCGGTGATCACCGGTTTTGTGCTGGTGCTGTTGTATATGAAAGGCCCACTGGAACACGTGGTGACCGCACTGCCGATCGTCAGTCGGGCACAGATCGCGTTCTCGCGCATCGCCGAGCTGTCCGAGCGGTTCTCATCCCCCGAACCGCACCTGCTGCTGGAAGACAGTGAAGCGCCAAAACCCCAAGTGCACAGCCTTGAGCTGCGCGGCGTGACCTACAGCCCGCCGCCGGTGGAAGGCAGCGAGCCATTCCACCTGGGCCCGATCAACCTGAGCATCAAGCAAGGCGATATCGTGTTTATCGTCGGTGAAAACGGCTGCGGCAAAACCACCCTGATCAAGCTGTTGCTGGGGCTTTATCAGCCACAATCAGGTGAAATACACCTCAATGGCGAAGCTGTGATTGCCCCTACCCGCGACGACTACCGCCAACTGTTCACCACCGTATTCGCCGACTATTACCTATTCGACGATCTCGTCCAAGGGGGTGGGCAGAAGTCTCTGGACAGTGCGGCCCAGTATCTGGACCGCCTGGAGATCGCCCACAAGGTCACGATCAAGGACGGCGCGTTCAGCACCACCGACCTGTCCACCGGCCAGCGCAAGCGCCTCGCGCTGGTCAATGCCTGGCTGGAGGAACGCCCGGTACTGGTGTTCGACGAATGGGCCGCCGACCAGGATCCGGCCTTCCGCCGCATCTTCTACACGGAGCTGCTGCCAGACCTCAAGCGCCTGGGCAAAACCATCATCGTGATCAGCCACGACGACCGCTATTTCGACATCGCCGACCAGTTGGTGCGCTTGCGCGCTGGCAAGGTGGTGCACGAAATGGAGCCAGCATGAATTTTCTTTTCCGGTTTTCCCAGGTGGGAACGTCTCACTAGTGGTAATGAGAACCAACCTCATAAATACCTATAAACTGCCCAACTAAAATATAGAAGAGAAAGCACCCATGTCAGTACGACTCGGTCTCAGCCCCCTGAGCAAAGCGCTCTCCATGCGCAGGGCCTTGAACATCCACCTCAAGCCTTGCGCCTTGGCCCTGGCGGTGTCGTTACCGCTATCGAGTTACGTGCAGGCACAAGAGATTGAGATCGACATTCCTGCACAGCCGTTGGGGACAGCGCTCCAGGAATTTGGCCGTCAGACCAACTTGCAGGTGCTATACAGCCCGACGGATGTACAGGCCAAAAACAGCACGACGGTGAAGGGCAAGCTGGAGCCAGCCCACGCCATCGCCGCCCTGCTCAAGGACACCGGCATCAGCTACGGCCTGCAAGGCAGCGCAGTGACCATCACGGCGGGCGCGACCTCCGGGCTGGAGCTGGGGGCCACCCAGGTGACCGCCAACCAGTTGGGTACGGTCACCGAAGGCACGGGCTCCTACACACCAGGCACTATCGCTACCGCCACGCGACTGGTGCTGACCCCGCGTGAAACACCGCAGTCGATCAGCGTGATTACGCGCCAGCATATGGATGATTTCGCACTCAACTCCATTGATGATGTGATGCGTCATACACCGGGCATTACCTTGTCGGCCCTGGACAGCGAACGCACTAACTATTTCTCCCGTGGGTTCTCGATCGAGAACTTCCAGTACGACGGCATCCCTACCCTGCGAAACTCGGCCTATTCGTCCGGGCAAACCCTGAGCGACATGGCGATCTACGACCGCGTGGAAGTTCTCAAGGGCGCAAGCGGCCTGCTGACGGGTGCCGGGGCACCGGGCGCTACCATCAACCTGATCCGCAAAAAGCCTACCCGTGATTTCAAAGGCAGCGTGGAGCTGGGTGCCGGCAGCTGGGACAACTATCGCTCCCAGGTCGACGTAAGTGGCCCTCTCACCGAGAGCGGCAACATCCGCGCCCGTGCCGTAGCCGCGTATCAGGACAAACATTCGTTCATGGACCGCTACGAGCGCAAGACCAACGTTTACTTCGGCACCGTGGAAGCGGACCTGGACGAGGACACCCTGCTCACCATCGGCTTCGACTACCAGAACAGCGATCCTCAAGGTTCTGGCTGGTCGGGCAGCCGCCCGCTGTTTGACCGTAGCGGCAACCGCATCGATGTAAAGCGCTCATACAACAACGGCGCGAAGTGGAGCAGCTGGGAACAGTTCACTCAGAGTTTCTTCACGACCCTGGAGCACAATTTCGACAACGGCTGGGTGGTCAAAGGCCAGTACACACACCAGTTCTCCGGTTATGACGCGCCGATGGGTGCGATCCAGCTGGGCCCATTCACGGCAACCGGTCTGTCGACGCTCTACGCGAACAAATTCACCGGCGATACCCGATCCGACTCCGGCGATATCTACGCCAGCGGCCCGTTCAGTCTGGGCGGCCGCGAGCATCAGTTGGTGGTGGGCGCCTCTGCGTCCAATTCCCAGTGGAAAGGCAAGGATTACGGTGCGCCGATTCACGCCAATGGGCGCATTGTCGATTTCTGGAACTTCGACGGTAACTTCCCGGAGCCGAACTGGGGCACACCGACTCGAATCATTGATGAAACCACCCGGCAAACCGCTGGTTATATGACCGCCCGGTTCAACCTCGCGGATGACCTGAACGTCTTCATGGGCACCCGCGTGGCCAACTACTGGCTGACTGGCGACAACAAGTCCACCGAAACCGGTAAGCTCGTACCCTATGCCGGCGTAACTTATGACCTGAACGACAACTTCACCGCGTACGCCAGCTACAGCGAGATCTTCATGCCGCAGGTGTATAACCGCGACAGAGAGAACAAACTGCTCGAACCGGATGAAGGCAAGAATTACGAACTGGGTTTGAAAGGCGAGTTTTTCAACGGTGGCCTGAACACCAGTTTGGCCTACTTCGAAGTGCATGAAACCAACAGGGCTGACCCGGATTCTGACTACAACGCCAACCCGACCAACCCGTCGATCTTGTATGCCTATAAAGGCATCGCCGCCAAAACCAAAGGCTTCGAGGCCGAAATGTCCGGTGAGCTAGCCCCAGGCTGGCAGGCCCAGGCTGGTTACACCCATAAAGTCATCCGGGATGAGCATGGTGTAAAAGTATCTACTTGGGAGCCTCAGGATCAGGTCAGCTTCTTCACCTCGTACAAGCTCAGCGGGCCGCTGGACCGTTTGACCATCGGCGGTGGCGCTCGCTGGCAGGGCAAGTCCTGGCAGGAAGTGACCAACAGTGGCAAGGGACGGCAGGAGGACTTCACCCAGGAAGCGTATTGGGTCGTGGACGCAATGGCCAAGTACCAGATCACCGACAACGTCTCCGCGACACTGAACGTGAACAACATCTTCGACAAGTACTACTACACCAACATTGGCTTCTATAACACGGCCTATTATGGTGACCCACGCAACGTCATGCTGAGCACACGCTGGGACTTCTAACCCCCGGCAGTTGCGTGCAAGCAGCACTTAGACCCCCGCCATCAGGCGGGGGTTTTCTTTGTTGCGCGCCAGGCATGGCGCGTAGCGCCGTGACTGGAACACCACGCAAAAAACACCGGCGCAAGGCCGGTGTCCAGTGTAAGCGTGCTCGCCCGGGCTAGTGCCTGGCAGCCGTCAGGGCCGCTACGAACGAGGCAATGAACTCAGGGTTGTCGACGATTCGATCATGGGTCGTATCGATGACCACCGAAGTGTCCAGTCCATGGCCGATCCCCTCTTCAAGTGCCGTGCAGATGACTTGCCGATCACTGGCAGATTTGCTTTGTGCAGCCCACCAGCAACTCACAGGAGCAGCGAGGCGCACATAGGCGGCATCCTTCAAGCGCTCATCGAGTGTGCGTTTCAACGCCCACGAAACCTCCAGCTCGCCGCCTTGTTGCAGCTCGTTGCGCAAGCTGACAAATACCTCGCCCAAAGCCGACTTTCCCCACTCGCAAAGCGCCTCCCACCGTTGGTCCGCCGTGGCGCCCGAGTGCTCGATATCCTGCCAGGCCTGTGCAATATCCTGGGCCGCGTCAGGGAACATGACCGTCAGCAACTCCACGCGCTTATCGCCTGCTTCCAGTGATTCAAACGCCGGCCGCAGGGTTTTGTCCCTGTCCCAGAACGCAGTGACATGCATCGGCGGAGGCGCATCGATGCTCCCCAGGAACGCCACTTTGGCCCCCTGCGCCTCCAGTCTGCCAGCCACCTGCAACGCAAGGTTCCCACCCAGCGACCACCCCGCGAGGTAATACGGACCCTGCGGCTGGCTCGCAAGAACCTGATGGGTATAGTCCTGAACCATGGCATCCCACGTCGGCACCTGGCTTTGCGGATCAAGCAGAGCCCGACAAATAACGCCCTGTACCGGCATCTCCGAGCGCAAGGCCATGCCAAGCGCCTTGTAGCAGTGCACTGAACCGAAACTCGGGTGAAACAGAAACAATGACGGCCCGCCCTGCTGGCCATTCAAGTCAACGAGCAGCGAGCGCGCTCGTTCATCCGACGCGCTGCCCGCCAACGCCCTAACGGTTGGGCGCGTCATCAATTGGTTGACCGTGAGCATCAACCCGCATTGAGCCGCCAGGCGTTCTTTCACCACCAGCAACAGCAATGAATGACCGCCCAGTTCAAAAAAGTTATCGTCCAGGCCAACCCGCTCGGTACCCAGCACCTGTTGCCAGATCTGCGCGACCTGGTGTTCGAGCGCCGAATGCGGCGCCACATACTCGCGTCGCTGAACGGCGGTTTCGGGGCGCGGCAGTGCCTTGCGCTCAAGTTTGCCGTTGGGGCTCAATGGCATACTGTCCAGCAAGACCCACTGGGCCGGCACCATAAACGCCGGCAGATGAGTCGATAGATAGGCCGTGAGGGTTTCTCGCCAGTGCGGCATTGGCTGATCGAGCACCACGTAGCCGACCAATTTTGTGCCGTCCAGCGCCAGCACGGCGGTCTCGCGAACCCCGTCATGCTCAAGCAGGCGCGCTTCGATCTCACCCAACTCGATCCGCAGGCCGCGCAGCTTGACTTGATGGTCAATACGCCCGGCGTACTCGATCACCCCATCGGGACGATAACGCGCCAGGTCTCCAGTGCGGTACATGCGCTCGCCGCCCCCGAACGGGCTGGCGACAAATCGCTCGGCGGTCAACACTGGCCGACGATGATAACCACGTGCCAGCCCCTTGCCTGCCAGGTACAACTCTCCGAGCACACCGATCGGCACCGGTTCAAGGTTAGCGTCCATGATATGACACCTCAGGTTGGCAATGGGTTTGCCAATGGGCACCGCGTCCTTGCCTTCGTCAATGCAGGCCCAGCTGGTGACATCAATGGCTGCTTCCGTAGGCCCGTAGAGGTTATAAAGGTGGGCCTGAGGCAGCTTGGCGAAGACTTGTTGTTGCGCATCCACCGGTAAGGCTTCGCCGCTACAGATGATGCGCTGCACACTGCTGCAACGGCCCACTAGGCAGTCCTGCAGGAAGGCTTGCAGCATCGACGGCACAAAGTGCAGCGTGGTGACAGATTCGCGCGTGATCACCTCCACCAGCTTCGTCGGATCACGGTGATCGCCGGGTGCCGCCATCACCAATCGCGCGCCGCTGAGCAATGGCCAGAAGAACTCCCACACCGACACATCAAAACTGAACGGCGTCTTCTGCAGCACCGTATCACCGGCACACAATGCATACGCCTGTTGCATCCAGCACAAGCGGTTGGTCAAGGCTGCATGGCTGTTGCCCGCGCCCTTGGGCTTGCCGGTGGAACCGGAGGTGTAGATCACATAGGCAAGGTGTTCACCGCTCAGGGCTACGTCAGGGTTGGCCTCGCTGTACGCGTCCAGCCAACGCTCATCGCGGTCCAGGTCAATACGCAACACGCTGTCGGCGGCCGGCAGGCTCAAGTGCGACTGGCTGAGCAACAGGCTTACCGCACTGTCCTCCAGCGTATAGGCCTGGCGCTCCGCGGGGTAATCCGGGTCCACAGGCACGTAGGCACCTCCAGCCTTGAGGATCGCCAACAAGGCGACGACCATTTCCACGGAACGCTCCATTGCCACGCCCACCAACACGTCCGGACCGACACCACGTGCGATCAAGGCATGGGCCAGGCGGTTGGCGCGATGGTTCAGGACGGCATAGCTCAACTGCTGCGCGCCAAACACCAGGGCTGGCCGATGCGGGTCATGTTCGGCGTGGGCTTCAAACAGTTGGTGCACGGTCTTTTCAAGGGGGTAATCGACAGCAGTGGCATTCCAGCCATCGACGATCTGCCGGCGCTCTGCTGCGGCCAGGATTGCCAGAGAGTCGACCAGGGCCTCCGGCGTTGCAACCATTGCACTCAACAGTCGTTGCCAGTGCTGCGCCATGCGCTCGATGGTTGCTGCGTCGAACAGGTCGGTCGCGTAGACAAAGGAAGCCCGAATGCTCGATGCCTCCTGCACAACATTCAAGCTAAGGTCGAACTGAGCGGTTCGGCTCTCCCAGTCCAGGCCCTCCAACACCAGGCCGGAGCTTCCCGGCTCGCTTGTACTGCCAGCGCCACGGTTCTGATGGTTGAACATGACCTGGAACAATGGGCTGTAACTCAAGCTGCGTTCGGGACGAAGCGCTTCCACCAGTTGTTCGAACGGCAAGTCTTGATGCGCCTGGGCTTCCAGCACCCGTTGGCGGGCTTGGCGCAACAGCGCCAGCACGCTGGTGTGCTCGTCCACCTCGGCCTTCAGCACCTGGGTATTGACGAAGAAGCCGACCAGGCGCTGCGTCTCGACCCGGTTACGGTTGGCGGTCGGCACACCGATACGGATGTCCTGTTGCCCGCTGTAGCGATGCAACAACACCTGAAAGGAGGCCAGCAGCACCATGAAACCGGTGGCGCCTTCACGCTGAGCCAAGGCGTTGACACCCGCTACCACGCGCTCATCCAGCACCAGGTCCAGGGAAGCACCGCGAAAACTCTGCACCGCCGGGCGTGGCCGGTCCAACGGCAGTTCCAGCACCGGCTGGTCGCCGCCGAGCAGGCTGCGCCAATATTCCAGTTGGCGGTCCTTTTCCCCCGCTTCCATCCAACTGCGCTGCCACAGGGCGTAGTCGGTGTACTGGATTGGCAGTTCAGGCAACTCAAACTCACGCCCATGGGTGTAGGCGCCATAGGCCTGTATCACTTCCTCCACCATCACTTGCATCGACCCACCGTCGGAAATGATGTGGTGCTGCACCAGGACCAGCACATGGTCCTGCTCTGCCAGACGCAGGAGCGTCATGCGCAGCAACGGGCCGCTCTCCAGGTCAAAGGGTTGCGCAATTTCCTGTTCGACGCGCGCTTTCAACTGGCTTTCATCAATGGTTTCAGGCACCAGTGTCACGAGGTATGCAGGCTGGACTTCCTGCTGCATGTCCTCACCGACCTGGCGAAACCGCGTGCGCAAACTCTCGTGTCGGGCTATCAGGTGTTCAAAGCTCTTTTGCAGCGCCGTAACATCCAGATGCCCCCTGAGCCGCAAAGCGCTGGGGATATGGTATGCAGCGCTCTGCGGATCCAATTGCCAGAGAAACCATTGCCGCTCCTGAGCATACGAGAGCGTCAGGGAGGGCGCCTCTCGCCGTACCTTCGGGATCGGCAGGTTGCCCGGCGAAACGCCTTCCTGCAGCATCCTCTGCAGGTACACCTTGCGCTGTTCCAGCGGCAGCCCGATAAAGCGCTGCATGATTTTGTACGCCATCTGGCCGTCCATTACAGCTGCTCCATTTCGTCGAGGAGTGAATCTAGGAACGACAGTTTCTCAGTGCTTATGCCGCCGCCCTGACCCTGTAAATGCGCTGCCAGTTCCCTGAGCTGGGCATGCTGGAACAGCTCGTGCACGCTGATCTTCACGCCCAGGTCCAGCTGAATGCGCGACATCACATTGATCACCAGCAACGAGTGCCCGCCCAGCTCGAAGAAGTTGTCATTCAACCCCACTTGCTCAACATCCAGCACGTCTTGCCAGATTGCCGCCAGGTGCTGTTCAAGGTCGCTGCAAGGCGCCACATATTCACCTTGCAAAACATGGCTGTCGGGCTCCGGCAGGGCCTTACGGTCCAGTTTGCCGCTGGGGCTCAACGGCATGTGCGACAGGCGCACGAACTGTTTGGGCACCATGTAGTCCGGCAGTAGCGCCTGCAGGGCATGACGCAACGCCTGAGCGTGATCGATCTCATCGAGTACCGTTGGGAGGGCCACGTAGTAGCCTATCAATTGGCCGCCAACACCGTCCTGGCGCAGGACGACCTCGGCCTGGGCCACTCCGGCCTGGAGCAGCACCAGCGCACGAACTTCCTCCAGCTCCACGCGGAAGCCGCGAATCTTGATCTGATGGTCCAGGCGCCCCAGGTACTCCAGCGCGCCATCCTCGGCCCAGCGCACACGGTCGCCGGTCCGATACAGGCGTGAACCGGCGCCGCCGAACGGGTCCGCGATAAAGCGCTCGGCCGACAACCCCGGACGTCCGAGATAGCCGCGCGCCAAACCGGCTCCCCCCACGCACAACTCGCCGGCAACACCGATCGGGACCGGGTTCAGATCACCGTCCAGTACCCGGCAAATCACACCGTCCAATGGCCGGCCAATCGGCGAACGGGTGCCGTCCTCAAGGGAGCACGCCCACCAGGTCGCGTTGATCGTCGTTTCGGTCGGCCCGTAACGGTTGTGCAATGTTACGCCGGGCAGGGTCCGCAGGATCTGATCGCGCAAATCGGCGGTCAACGCTTCACCGCCTGAGAACACCCTACGCACGCGGGTGCACTGGGCGACGCCCGGCGTATCCATGAACAATTGCAACAGCGAGGGCACAAAGTGCAGCGTGGTCACGCCAAATGCCTGGATCAACTCCACCAGGCGAACCGGATCCCGATGTTCGCCCGGGGCCGCTATCACTAGCCGGCTGCCGCTGATCAGCGGCCAGAAACACTCCCATACCGATACGTCAAAACTCATCGGGGCTTTCTGCAACAGCACATCGTCGGCCTGCAATGCGTAGGTGTCCTGCATCCATTGCAAGCGTTGCGCCAATGCTTCGTGTGTCACACCCACACCTTTCGGGTTGCCGGTGGTGCCGGAGGTGTAGATCACGTACATCAGGTTATAACCGTTGACGGGCACCTGCGGATCGGTTTCACCGCACCCGCTCAACCAGCATTGATCACCTTCAAGGCTCAGGCACTGCACGTCATCGGCCAACGGCAGGTTCAGGTGCGACTGAGTCAGTAGCCACTTCACGCCGCTGTCCTTAAGCATGTAGGCCAGGCGCTCTTCGGGGTAGTCGGCGTCAAGCGGTACATACGCACCACCGGCCTTGAGGATCGCCAGCAGCCCGACCAGCATGTCGAAAGAACGCTCCAGCGCGATACCTACCAGCGAATCCGGGCCTACACCTTGCTTGATCAGCCCATTCGCCAGGCGATTGGCACGTCGGTTCATCGCATCGTAGGTCAACTGCTGCTCGCCGAAGATCACAGCGGTTGCCTGTGGCGTGCGGCGCACCTGCTGTTCGAATTGCTGCTGGACAGACTGCCAAGAGGTCTCGCTCGGCAACCCGTTGCCTTGCTCCAGCAGGGCCAGGTGCTCCGACTCTGTCAACAACGTCAACTGTGCCAGAGCCGCATGGGGCTTGGCGACCAGCTCTGCCAACAGGTGCAGCAGATGCCGGTTGAGACGTTCAACCGTGGGGCCGTCGACCTCACTGCGGTCATAGCTGTAGTGCAACGTCAGGGTTTCGCCGACACCGACGGCGATCGACAGCGGATAGTGCGTCTGTTCCCGGCTGCTGACACTGCCAAACCGCACCCCTTGCGGGGCACCCTGCTCCAGCACCTCCGATACAGGGTAGTTCTCGAACACCAGAATGGTGTCGAACAACGCCTCGCCCCCCAGCCCGGCCAGGCGTTGCAGCTCGAACAACGGCGTGTGTTCATGCTCGCGCAACGCAAGGTTCTGTTGCTGGATCTGTTGCATCCATTGCGACGCGGGCATATCCGGGCGAGGAGTTGCTACCACTGGCAAGGTATTGATGAACAACCCAACTTGCTGCTCAACACCGCGCAGGTCCGCGGGGCGTCCCGATACTGTGGCGCCGAAGGCCACGGTGTCCTGCCCGGTGTAGCGTTGCAGCAACAGCAACCAGGCGGACTGCACCAGGGTGTTGAGGGTGATCTTCTGGCCTTGGGCAAAGGCCTTGAGGCGGGCCATGCCCACGGCATCCAGCTCATGGGCGTATTCACCCAGCCCGGACGCCCTCACATCCTTGTTGCGAGGCAGCGCCTGGAACAGACGTGTCGGCTCATCCAAGCTGGCCAGCTGGGTCTTCCAGAAGGCTTCGCGCAGGGTTTTATCCTGGGATTGCAGCCAGGCGATAAAGTCCCGGTAACGCGCGACCTGAGCCTGCGGCACATGGCCAGCGTAACGCCCCAGAACTTCGCCGAGCAGTTGGGAGCTGCTCCAGCCATCCATCAGGATATGGTGGCTGGTGTAGATCAGATGGCAACGTTGCGGGCCGGTGTGCGCCAGGGCAATGCGCACCAACGGCGGGCTCTCCAGCGCGAAGCCTTGCAAGCGCTGCGCATCGGCCAACTGATCCAGTTGCTGCTGCTGATCGGCACCTTCCGGGCACTCTGTTTCGATAAACGGCATTTGTACCTGGCGATGCACCACTTGCAGAGGCTGCGCAAGATCCCCGTCCCAGATGAAGCCGGTACGCAGAATGTCATGGTTATCCAGCGCTGCCTGCCAGGCTTCACGGAAACGAGCGATGTCCAGGCCCTCAACATTCACGCGCATCTGGTTGACATAGTCGCCCGCCTGGGGCTCGTACAAGGCGTGGAACAACATGCCCTGCTGCATCGGCGACAGCGGGTACACATCATCGACGGTAGCTAACGCAAACTGGTCCAGCTGTGCCTGGCTGAGTCGGGCCAGCGGGAAGTCCGACGGCGTCACGCCTTGATGTGCGGCCAGGCAGCAATGCTCGATCAAATGCTTGAGTTCCTGCGCATAGCCATCGGCCAGGCGTTGTACGGTGACCTCGCTGAACATCTCGCGGCTGAAGCTCCAGCTCAGGTTCAGTTCACCGCCGTACACCTGCCCGTTGATTTCCAACCAGTTACCCAGCAAGGCGTGCTCGCTCTGGTCAGCGCCAGCACTTTCGCCCGTAGGGGTGAAGAAGGCCTGTGCCGCAGCATCATTGAAACTGCCGTCGAACTGCCCCAGGTAATTGAAGGTGATCCGTGGCTGCGCCAGCCCGCCCAATACCTGCCGGGCCTGGTCATCGCCCAAGTAGCGCAGTGCGCCGAAGCCAATCCCTTTATCCGGGACAGCGCGCAATTGCTCCTTGATACCCTTGATCGAGTCGGCCAGGGACGTGGCCGGGGTCAGCGCCAGCGGGTACATGCTGGTGAACCAACCGACTGTGCGGGTCAGGTCGACGTCCTCGAACAGATCCTCACGACCGTGCCCTTCAAGTTTGACCAACAGCGATTCGCCGCCCGTCCACCGTGTGATGACCCGGGATAACGCGGTCAGTAGCAGGTCATTGATCTGCGTACGGTATGCCGCCGGAGCCTCTTGCAGCAGGCGTCGGGTATAGGATTGATCGAGGTGCGTGCCCACGCTCAGAGCCAGTGAATTGTGCAAACCACCTTGCGGGTTATCGCAAGGCAGATCGGCATCGACGCCTTGCAGCTGCGCCTTCCAGAACCGCAGTTCTTCCTGCAGTGCCGGGCTATGCGCATGAGCCTGTAATCGCTTGCCCCATGCCTGGATCGAACTGCTCTTAGCCGGCAGCACAGCCGCCTGCCCAGCCTGCAGTTGGGTGTAGGCGGTCTGCAGGTCTTCGAGCAGGATCCGCCATGACACGCCGTCCACCACCAGGTGGTGAATCACCAGCAACAGCCGTTGCGATGCATCCGGCAACTCGACCAGCACCGCACGCATCAGCGGCCCTTCTGACAGATCCAGGCTGCGTTGTGCCTGCAGGCCCAAGGGCTCAAGCGCCTCAATGGTATCGAGGGCGGTTTGCCAGAGCAGCTCGTCTTGGGTTTCAACCCCTCGGTAGTGAGCCTGCCAGCCGGCCGCTTGCGGGCTGAAACTCAGGCGCAATGCGTCGTGATGCGCCAGCAGCGCTGCCAGGGCGGTGCGCAATGTCGCGCCATCCAGTCGTTCGCCCGGGCGCAGGACCACGGATTGGTTCCAGTGGTGACGCTCGGCAATGTCTGCCTGGAAAAAGTACTGGTGTATCGGCAACAGCAACGCTTCGCCGGTGACCGGCCCTTGCTCGATCACAAGGCCCTCCCCGCCCGCCTGGGCAACTGCTGCCAGGCTCAGTACGGTCTGATGCTGAAACAGGTCCTTGGGCGTAAATCGAACACCGGCCTGCCGTGCACGGCTAACTACCTGGATCGAAATGATCGAGTCGCCACCCAGCTCAAAGAAGTTGTCATTCAAGCCCACACGCGGCAGGCGCAGTACATCGGCCCAGATGGCAGCGATCTT
>NZ_VTFG01000005.1 GCF_008692035.1 Pseudomonas marginalis
GGGCTGCGTAGCAGCCCCAATAAGAACGCTGCAGTGTGCCAGACAGTTCCGGGGCTGTGTTTTGGGGCTGCTGCGCAGCCCAGCGCGGGGCAAGCCCGCTCACTACGAGGGTCCATTCGCCATAACGTTTGCGCTTACGGTGCCGGCTCCACCTCCTTGAACACCAGCCCTTGGCTATCGCTGACCTGCCATGGGTTGGCAGCGCCGGTCTGGCTGAAGACCACGTGGTCGAAGCGTGAGTCTTTCAGTCCATCGATACGCGCCTTGGCCGCGCCGCGAAAGCGCACGCGCTCAAACACCAGGCCCTGATGGTAGGCGTTGTGCAAGGCATCACCCTTGACCTCGATCGCCGCTCCCTGGGCATTCTCGACGCTCACGTCGCTCACCCGGATGTCCTTGAACTGCCCCGCGATGGTTGAGCGCTGATAGTCGAGCTTGGCGTTCGGGTCGTTGTAGTCGAGGGTAAAAATGAACGCCTGCTTGACGGTATTGCGGATCGCCGAGTCGCGGAATGTGACGTTGCGCGCGCCGCCGCCCATGAAGTTGGTGCTCTTCATGCGCAACCCGGCATCGGTGCCGTCCGACACGTTGTCTTCGGCCAGGATGTTCTGGATCCAGGCGCCGGTGTGGCTGCCGGCGACCACCATGCCATGACCCTTGCGGAAGTAGTTGTTGAAAATCCACGCGTCTTCCTGCGGCGGCTGGTGCACGGCGTCGGCACCGGTGCCGGCCGCAAAGTTCACGCAGTCATCACCGGTGTCGAAGAAGTTGTTGAACACCATCGCGCCCTTGCTGTTGGCGAACTCGATGCCGTCGCCGTTGTTGGCGTCGTAGGTCGTGTGGGTGGTGTTGGCCAGCACCACGTTTTCGGTCTCCAGGTTCATGATGCCGTGGAACGCCGGGTTCACCACGGTGAAGCCGCCGTAGAACACATTCTTCACATTGCGCAGGGTAATCAGCGAGGAACGCATCTGCCCGTAGGCGTCCTTGACGTTCATGCCGCGTGCCACGGCCTGTTCCACCTGCGCCTTGGCGAGGATGCCGTCCCGGGCATAGCGGGTATTGTCACTGGGCAGGTAGAACGGCAGTGCCTGGCCACGTTCGTCGACGACATCGACGTTGCGCTTCCAGCCATTGCCATCGAGGGTGCCCTTGCCGACGATGCGGATGTTTTCGAATGACTGATGCTGGCGCGGATCACGGGGCAACGCGTTGATCAGCGAGGCCGGGCGCACAGTGGTGGAATACGGGTACTGGATGTAGCCGGCCAGCGGGTAATCTTCGGCGCGCTCGGAGCCGAGCAGGGTCGCGCCTTCGGCGATCTCCAGGGTCATGTTGCTCTTGAGGTAGAGCGCGCCGCTTTTGTAGGTGCCTTCAGGCAGCAAGACTTTGCAACCGACGGTGCAGGCATCGATGGCGTTCTGGATCGCCTGGGTATCGAGGTGACTGCCGTCGCCTTTGGCGCCGTATTTTTTCACGTCAAATACCGCCGCAACCGGGGTGGTGCGTTGCAGCACCGGGGCGCTGTCGGCGGACTCCTTGCCGTTGCCGTCCACCGAACGCACGGTGAAACGGTACACCGTGTCGGGCTTCAGGCCTTGGGCGGTGAAGCTGTGAATGCCGACGCGATGGTGGAAGTTGGCGGTGTCTTGTCGATAAAACTGGTCGATGTAGGGTTTGGCCGGTGACACCTGGTCATTATTGGCATTGGCGCTGCCCAGCAGCGTGCCGTTGGCGTAGACCCGGTAATCCTTGATGCCGGCATGCTCGGCAGGTTTTTCCCACACCAGGATGATTTGCCGGTCATCAAAGGCCAGCGTCGGTACCTGCAGTTTTGACGGGGCTTGCAGCGCCCATGACAGCGGGCTGCATCCAAGCGCCACGAGGGCCAGCGCGCAACGCACCGAGGTTTTTTTCGAGGGTTGATACGGCATGTTGTTCTCCTTGTTTTTGCCGGTATTCACACCGAGGGGCGCTACATCTGCCGCCCGCTTTTTTCGAGGTAGTTGATAAGGCGGTTGCAGGAGCGGGCTTGCCCGCGAAACGCGTCAACGAACACACGCGTTACCGGGTGGCCCGAGTCGTCTGTGGTTTTTTCGCGAGCAAGCTCGCTCCTACAAGGGGCTTACTGGGCGCCCAATGCCTTGATCAGCACGTCCAACTGCTCCACTTCTTGAGGCAGCAAGTCGGTCAACGGCGCGCGCACCGGGCCGGCGTCGTGGCCGACCAGGCGTGCACCGGCCTTGACGATACTCACGCCATAACCTTCGCAGCGGTTGCGGATCGCCAGGTACGGCAGGAAGAAATCATCGATCAAGCGGCCCACGGTGGGGTGGTCGTCGGCGGCCACGGCGCGGTAGAAATCCATCGCGGTTTTCGGGATGAAGTTGAACACCGCCGAGGAATACACCGGCACGCCCAGAGCCTTGTAGGCCGCGGCATAGACTTCGGCGGTCGGCAGCCCGCCGAGGTAGGTCAGGCGGTCGCCGAGGCGACGGCGGATCGACACCATGGATTCGACTTCACCAATGCCGTCCTTGAAGCCGATCAGGTTCGGGCAGCGCTCGGCCAGCTGCTCGAGGCTGTCGGCATTGAGACGGCACAGGTTGCGGTTGTACACCACCACGCCGAAATCCACCGAATTGCACACCTGCTCAACGTGGGCCACCAGGCCTTTCTGGCTGGCTTCAGTGAGGTAGTGAGGCATCAGCAGAATACCGGCGGCACCGAGGCGCTCGGCCTCCTGGGCATAGGCGATGGCCTGACGAGTCGGGCCCCCTGCCCCGGCGAGGATGGGCACCTGGCCTTTGCAGGTGTCCACGGCAGTCTTGATGATCTGGGTGTATTCCTTGGCTTCCAGGGAGAAGAATTCCCCGGTGCCCCCGGCTGCGAACAACGCGCTGGCGCCGTAGGGGGCCAGCCATTCCAGGCGGCGGGCATAGGTGTCGGCACGGAAGTCACCGGCCGCGTCAAAATCGGTAACCGGGAACGAGAGCAAGCCGGAAGACAGGACTGTTTTTAGTTCTTGTGGCGTCATGTTCGCAAACCTCAAATCAAAAAATAAAGGGATACCTTAAGAGGTACGTCATCGTACAACTACAAATGATTGTTAGCTAGTCCTAAGTGCCTTAGTTCGCACCTTTAGATTTAACTCAATAAAAACAGCACATTAATCGCATTTCATAGTAATCAGCGCATGACCAATCAAGCATAGTCATACGATGACTACAGAAATCAGTCGACCCGCCGTCGCTCTGACTCCTGGCTGAAGTCACGACTGGCCTGCACCAGCATGCGCGTGTAGTCGTGCACGGCCTGGTCCTGGCTCAAGGCCTGGCAGTCGAGCAATTCGACGATCCGGCCGTGCTGCATCACCGCCACCCGGTCGCACAAGTGAGTGACCACCCCCAGGTCATGGGTGACCAGCAGATAGGTGAGTTTCTCGCGCTGGCGCAGGTCCGCCAGCAGGTTGAGGATCTCGGCCTGGACCGACACATCCAGGGCCGAGGTCGGTTCATCCAGCAACAGCACGCGGGGCTCAAGGATCAACGCGCGCGCGATCGCCACCCGTTGGCGCTGCCCACCGGACAACTGATGGGGATAGCGAAAGCGGAAGCTGTCGTTGAGGCCGACCTTGAGCAGGATCTCGTTGATCCGGTCGTCCTTGTCCCCTACCCCGTGGATAATCAGCGGCTCGCGCAGGGCGGTGTCGATGGTGTGCCTGGGGTGCAGGGAGCCGTAGGGGTCCTGGAAGACCATCTGCACTTTGCGAAAGTGCTCCTTGGGAATCTTGTGCTGCAACGGCGCGCCGGCGATGCTCAGCTCGCCGTTCCAATGCCGGTATTGCCCGGCCAGGCAGCGCAGCACGGTGGTCTTGCCCGAACCGGACTCCCCCACCAGGCCGAACGATTCGCCGTCGGCGACACTCAGGCTCACATCGTGCAGCACCTGGTTGATGGCAGCGCCGGTGCCGAAACTCAGGTTCAAGGCGTGCGCTTGGATCATGGGCATGGTCAGGTTCCTTATTGAGTCAGCCAGAGTGGATCGCGCTTGAGCACCGGCAGGTGCACGCGACGGTTATCCATGCTCGGCAGCGCGGCCAGCAGGCCACGGGTGTAGGGATGCTCGGCGTATTGCAGGTCGCAGGCAGCCAGGGATTCGACGACGCGCCCGGCGTACATCACTAGCACGCGGTCACAGTAGTTGCGCACCAGGTTGAGGTCGTGACTGACAAAAATCAGCCCCATCTGCTGCTGATCCACCAGTTCTTCCAGCACGTTGAGCACTTGCTGGCGCACCGAGACATCCAGCGCCGACGTAGGCTCATCGGCAATGATCACTTCCGGACGCGTGATCACCATCATCGCGATCATGATGCGCTGGCCCATACCGCCGGACACCTCGTGGGGGTACAGGTTGTAGACCCGCTTCGGATCGCGGATGTGCACCTGCTCGAGCATCTGCATGACTCGCTCGCGCGCATCACTGCGACTGGCCTTGTGGTGGGCCAGGTAGGCTTCGGCAATCTGGTCGCCCACCTTGACCACCGGGTTCAGCGAGTACTTGGGGTCTTGCATGATCATCGAGATACGCTGGCCGCGAATCTTCTGCATCGCCTTTTCACTGGCCGAGAGCAGGTCGACCTCGCCAAACGCCATGGCCTTGGCGGTGATTCTGGCGCTGGGCGGATGCAGCTTGAGCAGGCTGCGCCCGACGGTGGACTTGCCTGAGCCGGACTCACCGACAATCGCCAGTTTCTCCCGACCCAAGGTAAAGGACACATCGCGCACGGCGTGGGTTTCTTTCTGGCCACTGACGAAGCGCACATTCAGCCCTTCGACATTCAGCTTGATGGCAGACATAAGGTGTTCTCCGATTATTCGCTGCGCGGATCAAGGATGTCCCGCAGGCCATCGCCCAACAGGTTGAAGGCCAGGCTGACCAACATGATCGCCGCCCCGGGAACCGCCACAAGCCACCAGCACTCGAGCATGTAGCGGCGCCCGGTGGAAATCATCGCGCCCCACTCCGGCAGCGGCGCCTGGGCACCCAGGCCGAGGAAGCCCAACGCGGCGGCGGTGAGGATGATCCCGGCCATGTTCATGGTCAGGCGGATGATCACCGAGGACAGGCACATCGGCACGATATGGCGCAGGATAATCCGCGCCGGCGACGCGCCTTGCAGTTCCACGGCGACGACAAAGTCGGCGTTGCGCAGGGACAGGGTTTCAGCCCGCGCGAGCCGCGCAATCGGTGGCCATGAGGTCAAGGCAATCGCCACCACCGCATGCTCCAGGCCAGGGCCCAGGGCGGCGATAAAGGCCAGCGCCAGGACCAGGCTGGGGAAGGAAATAAAGATATCGGTCAGGCGCATGAACACGGTGTCGACCGCCCCGCCGAAGTAGCCCGAGACGGTGCCGATAAACAGCCCGATGGGACCGACGATCACGGTTACCAGGGCAATGATGTACAGCGTGATCCGCGAGCCATAGACCAGCCGACTGAAAATATCCCGACCGTATTCGTCGGTGCCGAACCAGTGCGCCGAGCCCGGCGCCTGCAAGGCTGTGGCGAGGTTTTGCGCGACCGGGTCGTGGGTGGCGATCCACGGCGCAAAGGCCGCGACCACCACCAAGAGCAGCGCAACCAGCAGGCCCGCCAGGGTCATGGGGTTGCGCAACAGGTGACGCAGCACCCGCAGGCCGCTCTTGCAGAAGGCATCGAAACTGGAGCCCGGCGAGCGATCCACCGGCCGCTTCGCCGCCGTGTCGATGGAAGACAGATTGGCATTCATAAGCATCTTCTCTGTGTGAATTCTGAAGGGCCGCAGCCCCACTCAACGCTGCTTGTAGACACCCAGGTAGCGGGTGGCCTCGGCATCGTCACCACTGAAACCCTTGACGTCGGCAGCGCTGACCACGGTGTCGGTCATCTGCGAGATCATCAGGATCGGCCCCACCTGCTGGTCATAGAGCGTCTGCGCCTGGTGATACAGGCTGACCCGCTGTGCCGAATCGCGCGTCACGCCCGCCTGGTCGATCAGGCTGTTGAGCTGCGGATTGAAGAACGAAGCGCGCCAGCCCTGGAAGTTCGGCAAGCCGGCGTCATCGCTGTTGTCGGGGTTGTAGGCGAAGGTGCGCAGGCTGAAATACGGATGGGGATAGCGCTCGGCGCCACGGGCCACGATGATCTCGAAATTGCGCGCGCGCATGGCGCCGTAGACCTGGTTGCCGGTGCCGGTGACGATGCTGGCCTTGATCCCGCCTTCGGCCAGGGTCGCTTGCAGGCGCGCGGCGATGTCAATGAACGGCGGCTCCGACAATGTACGAATGGTGGTGTTGAAACCGTCGGGGTAACCCGCCTCGGCCAGCAGCTTTTTCGCCTTGGCCACGTCCATGTGATAACCCGGATCCGGCAAGCGCGCTTCCAGCCCCAACTGCATCGGCTGCTGATTGAGCTTGCCGTAATACGGCATCACCTGTTCATCCAGGCCCTTGTAGTCGATCAGGTTGCGCACGGCTTCACGCACCTGAGTCTTGGCAAACTCGGGTTGCTTCATGCTCATCGCCACGTAGTACATAGTGCCGCGCGGCAATGACTGCACTTGGATTTTGTCCGAGCCGTCGATGGCGCGAATGTCCGGCGCCGCCATGCCGTAGGCCAGGTCGAGGTCGCCGCGTTCGAGCATCAGGCGCAAGGATTGGGATTCGGTCATGTGCCGCACCACCACGCGCTTGAGCTTCGCCGCGCCGCCCCAGTAGCCGTCGAAACGGGTCAGCAGCAGCGAATCGTTGGCGCTCCATTTGGTCAGCACGAAGGGACCACTGCCCGCCTCGTTCGTCACCAGCCAGCCGGCGCCGAGGTCGCCGTTTTTCTCATGGGCCAGGGCGGTCTTGCGGTCCACTACCACGGCGCTCGGCGAGATCGCCAAGGAGTCCACCAGCAGCAGCGGGTCCAGGGTCTGCGGCAGGTCGACGACCAGGGTGTGGGCGTCCGTGGCGCGGATCAGCGATTGGATATTCTCGACGCTGTAGCCGTAGGCCTTCCAGGTGGTGGCCAGGCCGAAATTGAGCTTCATCACCCGGTACAGCGACCACGCCACGTCCTCGGCGGTCAGCGGGTTGCCCGAATGGAATTTCACATCCTGGCGCAGATGAAAGGTCACCTGCTTGCCGTCTTCGCTGATGTCCCAGCGTTCGGCCAATTGCGGCAGGTGTTTTTCCGGGTTGCCCCGGTCACGCTTGATCAGGGTGTCGTAGAGGTTGGCGTTGACGCCGGAGGCATCCAGGCCAGGCGCATTGGCCGGGTCGATGGAGAACAGGTTGACCATGCTCATGCCGACGATCAATTGATCGGCGGGGGTCTTGGCGCTGGCCGTTGTCATCGGCCCAAGGGCGAGCATCGCCGTCAACAGGCCAAGGTGCAGTGTTGAAAATACCGTCTTCATGCAAAATTCCTTCTTTTTATAGTTTTATCGGTACGGCGCAGTGCGTTAACGGGTACGGGGGTCGAACACCTTGTACAAGGCGTCGCTGATCAGGTTGAGCGCGACGAAAATCAAGCCGATCACCAACACGCAGCCCATCACCGCGTTCATGTCGCCGAGCATCAGGCTGCTGGTCAGGTACTGGCCGAACCCCGGCCAGGCAAACACGGTTTCGATCAGCACCGCGCCCTCCAGCAACGAGCCGTAGGCCAGCGCAACCACCGTCAGCAACTGCACGAGGATGTTGCGAAACGCATGCCCCCACACCACCTGGCGCCGGGACAGGCCCTTGACCCGCGCGGTGATGATGTACTCCTGGGACAGCTGCTCGAGCATGAAGCTGCGGGTCATGCGGCTGATATACGCCACCGAGTTCAGGCCGAGGATCAGCGCCGGCAACACGATGTGGCGCAGGGCGCTGGCGAAGGCCTCCCAGTCACGTGCCAGGGTCGAGTCGATCAGCAGCAGGCCGGTGACCTCGGGCACCATGCCGTCATAGGCCAGGTCGATGCGCCCCGCTCCACCGGCCCAGCCGAGCCAGGCGTAGAACACCAGCAACCCCATCATGCCCAGCCAGAAAATCGGCGTGGAGTAGCCGAACAAGGTGATCACCCGCGCCACGTGATCGCCGAGGCGCCCCTGGTTGCTGGCGGCACAGACGCCCAGGGGCAAACCGATCAGCACGCCGAACAGAATCGCCAGGGTGGCCAGTTCAATCGTCGCGGGGAATACCCGCAGGATATCGTCCAGTACCGGGTGGCCGGTCAACAGCGCATTGCCGAAGTCACCGTGGAGCAGGTCATTGAGGTAAAGACCGAATTGGGTCCAGATCGGCTTGTCCAGGCCCATCGACCGGTACACCTGATCATAGGTGGAACTGTCGGCATCCGGCCCGACTACCGCCAGCACGGGGTCGAGCGGCATGACCCGGCCGATGATGAACGTCAGGGCCAGCAGGCCGAGCAAGGTCACCAGCACCGTACCCGCGCGCCGGGCCGTGTTGGACGCGCGAGCGCCCATGACAGAGGCAGTCATAACAAACATAGTGAGCTCCTGATAATCGGTCAGCGCTTCTTGTAGACGTCTTTGTAGCGCGTGGTCGCGGCGGTATGGCCCTGGAAGTCGGCCACGTCTTCGTACACCACCACGGTGTCGGTCATTTGCGAGACCGGCAAAATGGCCCCGACCTGCCGGTCGACCTGCTCCTGGATGTCGCGGTATTGGGCCAGTTGCTTGCCTGTGTCAGGCTCGACTTCCGCGCGCTCGATCAGCTGGTTCAGCTCGGGGCTGTAGAAGGATGTGCGCCAGCCCTGGAAGTTGGTGAGCTTGGCCTCATCGCGGTTATCCGGGTTGTACACCAGCGTACGCAGGCTGGAGTGCGGATGCCGTTCCGCCCCGCCACCGCCGCGGCCGACGATGATGTCGAAGCTGCGCTCACGCATTGCGCCGTAGATCTGGTTGCCCGTGCCGGTGATGATGCTGGCGTCGATACCGGCCTGGGCCAGGGTCGACTGCAGGTTGGAGGCAATGTTGATAAACGGCGGTTCGGCGAGCACGCGAATGGTGGTCTTGAAACCGTTCGGGTAACCGGCCTCGGCCAGCCAGGCCTTGGCCTGCTCGACGTTGAGCGTGTAGCCGGGATCCGGCAGGCGCGCGGCCAGGCCCAGGGGCAGCGGCCGTTGATTGATCACGCCGTAATGGGGCATGACGGTCTGGTTGATGCCCTGGTAATCGATCAGCGCACGCACGGCCTTGCGCACGCGCGCATCGGCAAACATCGGTTGCTTCACACTCAGGGCGACGTAGTACAGGGTGCCGCGCTGCAAGGTCTGGGTGCGGACCTTGGCGCTTTTCTGCAGGGCTTCAATGTCCGGCGCAGACATGCCTTTGGCGATGTCCAGGTCGCCGCGCTCGATCATCAGGCGCAACGACTGCGACTCGGTCATGTTGCGCATGACGATGCGCTTGAGCTTGGCCGGGCCGCCCCAGTACCCGTCGAAACGGGTCATCAGGATCACGTCGTTGGCGCGCCAGTCATTGAGCACGAACGCACCGCTGCCGGCGGCATGAGTCACCAGCCAGGCGGCGCCCATGTCGTTGTTCTTCTGGTGTTCGAGGACTTTCTTGCGATCGAGGACAAACGCACTCGGCGAGGTCGCCAGGGTGTTGAGCACCAGCAGCGGGTCGGTGGGCCGGGGCAGCTCGATCAGGAAGGTCGAGGCATCCGTGGCACGCATGTAGCGCTCGACGTTCTCAGCCGTAAAGCCGTAGGCCTTCCAGGTGGAAGCCAGCGCCAGGTTGAGCTTGAGCACGCGCTGCAACGACCAGGCAACGTCTTCGGCACTCAGGTCATTGCCGGACTGGAATTTCACGCCGGTGCGCAGGTTGAAGGTCAGGGTCTTGCGGTCATCACTGACCTGCCAGCGCTCGGCGAGCGCCGGTACCAGGCGATCCGGCTGGGCGACGTCCTGCACCAGCAACATGTCATAGAGGTTGGCGTTGATCTCCGACACGTCCAGGCCGGTGGCCGCCGCCGGGTCGAGGGACAGCAGGTTGATCATGCTCATGCCGACGATCAATTGATCGGCCGGGGTTTTTGCGAAGCTTGCAGGTACAGCGGTGACAGCCAGCGCGGCGACGAACACCCGCGCCCACAGCGAAGGGAAAATGCTCATAACAAGAGTGCCTTTTTTATATTTATAGGGCTCTTGATCAGCCCGACGGATGCCGGACTGACCCTGTACACGTCAGAAGCTTTTAAGCGTATTGGTCTCGATGAAGTTGAAATCGATGTCTTCACCCAGGCCCGGCAAGTCGGACAGGTGCACAAAACCGTCGTTGTCCATCGGGTCTACCAGACGCTTGAGGTAGGCCGGCACTTCGTCGTAATCCAGGTACGGGTGCAACAGGCCACGCTCATACCAGGTGCAGTTCTTGATCGCGCCGACCACGGCCAGGTTGGCCGCACCGTTGCCATGAATCTCGCAATCCATGCCGAAGGATTCAGCCAGGTGCGCAACCTTCAGGCACGGCGCAATGCCGCCGACGCCCGCCACACCGGCGCGCAAGATATCGCACACATCGTGCTTGACCCAACTGGCGCGGCTCAGGTGTTTGCCGGACAGGGTTTCCGGGCCCAGCACCGGAATGTCCAACTGCCCCGCCAGCCAGGCATAGGACTCGGCGGACTCTTCCATCATCGGCTCTTCGAACCAGGCGAAGTCGAGCTTCTCCAGCTCACGCCCGATGTACAGCGCCTCGGTGCGGCTGTACCAGTGATAACCGTCGAGCATCAGGGCGATGTCCGGGCCAACCGCTTCGCGTACCGCCGCACAAGCCTGCACGTCGATGCGCGGGCTCGGGGCGAAGGACACCGGCGGCATCCAGGTGTGCAGCTTGATGGCCTTGTAGCCGCGCTGCACCAGGGTCTCGGCAAAACGCCCGTAGTCTTCAGGGGTGGCCAGGCCACCGGGCAGTTCGTCGCCACACATGGTGGAGCCGTAGGCCGGCACCTTGTCGCGGAAACCGCCAATCAACTTGTGCACCGGCACACCCAGCTTGCGCCCGGCCCAATCCCACAGGGCCTGCTCCACCAGCGCCAGGGCGCGGTCGGTCAACTGGCTGGCGCTGCCGCGCTGCCAGTGCGCGAGGTCGTGCCAGATCTTTTCGCGATCGAAAGCGTTCTGCCCCACCAGCACTTTGCGCACGAAACCATCCAGTACATACGGGCGAATCAGTTCAGGGGCGCCGAAGGCATAACCCTCGTGGCCGTCTTCGGTCTGGATGCGCAGCAAAGCCATCTGCGCCTGGGTGACATCACCGGGGTGCGCATGGCCGGCACTGTCCACTGCGCGGCGGGTCGGGTAGGAAAATACCTGGACGTTGACTGCTGTGATTCTCATGGACGTCGTAAGCCTTCTTATTGGATTTGTGACGGGAGTGTCGTCTGTTGCGACCGATCATAGGTCATCGTACAACACTTGAAAAGACCCAATAACCCGCCCCTCTTCTGCATGCATTTTCAGTAAATCCCGGCAAAACCCTTATTTTTAAAGACAACTAAGGAATAACTTGGATTACTGTAAAGCCCTATTCACTGGGCACATATATTTCAAGATGTTTCAAAACCACCGATAACCCATAGACGAGTCATCTTGTCGTACGATAACGTATATCGGCACCTTAGATGAGATCCATACGCAACAACCCACTGCCGTAGCAACCGTCAAACGACCCTAACAAAAACAAAAAAGAAGACCGTATGAACACCACCCTACGCACGCTCGTTACTGCCCTGACCCTCGGCCTGCCGCTGTATGTCAGCGCTGACTCCGCCAGCATCAACTACCGCCACCAGTTCACCGAGGAGGACAGCGCCCACGCTGACCGAATCAAGCTCAACTACCGCCTTGACAGTGGCCTGGGATTTGAAGCGGAAATGAAATACCGCACCGCCGGAGACCGTGAAGACGTCGCCTACGACAACATGGTCAACAACGGGCACGAGTTCACCGTGAGCTACAACTACAAACTCAGCGCGCAATCGACGTTGACCCCGGCGTTCCAGATGGACAGCTCGAAAGACTCGACCACCTACAAGTTCGGCCTCAAGTACAACTACAAGATCAACGACGCCTTCTACGCCGCCACGCGCTATCGCCTGGACGCCAAGAAGCTGGACCGCGATCAGGTCAACGAGGACTTGCCCGACCACATCAAGGATGACCAGACCACCCATCGTTTCGAGGGCTGGCTCGGCTACACGCCGGCCAGTAAGTGGGCGTACGAATATCAGTTCATCTACTTCAAGACTGACTACATCCGCTACGACAACAAGAAGAGCGATTACGAACAGAACCTGATCGTCAAATACAAGCTCAACAAGGAATGGGCACCGTTCATGGAGATTGGTGATGTGAAGGTCAACGCCACGTCCGAAGACCGCCAGGCGCGGTGGCGCCTGGGCATCCAGTACAACTTCATGTAAAGCCCCCACAACTTGCCTGGCGAGTGCGCATCGCTCGACAGGCAAGCCACCTGCATCCAGCGTTCAATGGAAGACCTGACCATGACCACACCACCTAAACCCTTCACGCGCATCTTGCTCACCGGCGCCGCCGGCGGCCTGGGGCAAATCCTGCGGAACACCTTGCAGGCCCATGCCGACATCGTCCGCGCCTCGGACATCAGCCCCATGGCCCCCAGCCGTGGTGAGCACGACGAAGTGATCACCTGCAACCTGGCCGACAAGGCCGCCGTGGCGGCACTGGTCAACGGCGTCGACGCCATCGTTCACCTGGGCGGGATTTCCGTGGAGCGGCCGTTCGAGGAGATTCTCGACGCCAATATTCGCGGCACATTCCACATTTACGAGGCGGCGCGACAGCAGGGGGTCAAGCGGATTGTGTTTGCCAGCTCCAACCACGTCACCGGTTTCTATCCCCAGGACGTTGAACTGGACGTGCACTCACCACGCCGTCCGGATGGCTACTACGCGCTCTCCAAGGCCTACGGCGAAGACCTGGCGGCGTTCTACTTTCACCGCTATGGGATTGAAACCGTGAGCTTGCGCATCGGCTCGTCGTTCCCCGAGCCGCGCAACCGGCGGATGCTGTCGACCTGGCTGAGTTACGCCGACCTGGACCATCTGGTGGCGCGCGCCCTGCTGGCCAAGGATGTGGGACACAATGTGGTGTATGGCGTCTCGGCCAATCGGGATCGCTGGTGGAGCACCCGGCACACCGAGCACCTGGGCTTTGCGCCCAAGGACAGTTCGGAAGCGTTTCGCGCCAAGGTCGAGCAGCAATCGCCAGCGCCGGCCGATGAACCGGGCAGCCGGCTTCAGGGCGGCGCGTTCACCGCGGCCGGGCCGTTCGACAACTCGGCGGCGGCAGCTTCATAGGCCCGGCGCATGCGCTCGCGGCTGTTGGACAGGTGCAGGCGCATCGCCGCCCGAGCCGCATCGGCGTCACGGCGCAGGATGGCTTTGTAGATGTCCTCATGCTCACGACTCAAGCGCTCCAGGAAGGGCTCCTTGTTGTCGTTGGCCAGGCGTTTGGAGTGCAGGCGTGTACGCGGCAGGATGTTGAGCCCCAGGTGCAACATGATGTCGGTGAAATAGCGATTGCCCGTGGCCAGCGCGATCTGCTGATGGAACTGAAAGTCTGCCGACACCGCGTAGTCGGCACTCACCGCCCGTGAGTTGAGCGCATCCAGCGAGTCGCGCATCACCTGCAATTGCTCGTCGGTCCGCCCCACGCACGCCAGGCCGGCAGCCTCCACCTCCAGGCTGATGCGCAATTCCAGCACGGCCAGCACATCCTGCAAGGTCACGATGCTGTCCGGGTCGATGCGAAACCCGCTGGGGCTCGGGATATCCTTCACAAAGGTGCCGACGCCGTGCCGGGTTTCCACCAGGCCCGAGGCCTGCAGGCGCGAAATGGCCTCGCGCACCACCGTGCGGCTCACCCCATGTTCGGCCATCACTTCGGATTCGGTGGGCAGCTTGGTGGCACGCGGCAGCTCACCGGAACAGATGCGCCGGGAAAGCTCGGTGACCAGTTCTTCGGCCAGGCTGCGGTGCCGGCGGCGAACGGTGGGCTGGACGTTCGGGTTGTCCATCAAGAACGGGTATCTCGGTTGGCGGAGGAACGCGCATCATAGCGCATTCAGTTGTACGACAACTCTCCCTGTGGCTCCCAGCGCGTCCCACAACGCGAAAACCCCCTGCCAGACCGCCCTCGGCAACTGCCGAGCGGACTAAAAAATGTGCAGGATTGCTCGACGCCCCAGCTCATGATCGGGCTATGATCGGCCGATATGAACCGGACGCCCGATACCCCATGCCCGTTGACCTGCAAGCGCTGTACCCGAAACTGATCCACCTGATGCTGGATACGGTATTTGTCGTCGACGGCGACAGCCAGATTGTCTTCGTCAGCGATGGCTGCGAGGCCCTGCTCGGCTACCGTGCCGACGAACTGGTCGGCACCCTGATCACCCACTACATGCACCCGGAAGACCTGGCGCGCACCCGAGCCTCGATTGTGCGGGTCATGAATGGCCACTCCCATGTCGACTTTCGCAACCGCTACATACGCAAGGACGGCAGCGTGGTGCACATCCTGTGGGCGGCCTTCTGGTCCAAAGAGGTGGGCGCGCGCATCGGCGTCGCACGGGACGTGACGGCGCTCACCCAGGCCGAAGAAGAACTGCGCTTCCTTGCCCACCATGATCCGCTGACGGGCCTGACCAACCGCTCACTGTTCAATGATCGGCTGGACCAGGCCCTGCACAGTGCGCAGTCCCACAACCGCGGCCTGGCATTGCTGTTCCTGGACATCAATGACTTCAAGGGCATCAACGATGTGCATGGCCATGCCATGGGCGATCGCGTGCTGTGTGCGATTGCCCGACGCCTGGAACGCTGCGTACTCGACAGCGACCTGGTGGCGCGGATGGGCGGTGATGAGTTCACGGTGCTGTTGACCGACATCCCGTCGCGGGAGGCTATTTCTGCCAGGGTGGTGCAGATACTCGCGGTCATGGCCGAGCCGCTGGGGCCCGAGTTTGGTGGGGTGAAGATGCCGTCCTGCAGCATCGGCGTGGCGGTTTATCCCCAGGACGGGGAAGATGCCGATACCCTGCTCAGCCATGCGGACGGTGATATGTACCGGATAAAACGGCAGCGATTCGCGGCTGAATGACCAGAAGGCGTTTTGCATCAGGCAGGTCGGTCCACCCGCCCGATGCAGAAGCCCTCAGAGGCTCACAACCGACAGGCGTTGACCGGCGGAACCCGGCCGCGCCAGGGCTGGGCCCGCTCCAGCTGCCCCGCAAGGGCCAGCAGGGTACTTTCTTCGCCAAAGCGAGCGGCGAAGTGGGCGCCCATCGGCAGGCCGGCAGCGCTCCAGTGCAACGGCACCGACATTGCCGGTTGCCCGCTGGCATTGAACAGCGCCGTGAACGGTGAGTAGCTGTGGAACCGTTCGATCAGTTCCTCCAGGCTCAAGCGATCGTCTTGCAGGTCCAGCTCCCCGATCGGCACCGGCTCGCGGGCCAGGGTCGGCGTGAGGATCAGGTCGTAATCCTGCATGAACACCGCCAACTGCCGGCCCAAGGCATGAATCCATTCCACGGCACCGGCGTACTGCGCACCGCTGACAGCCCCTTTGCAGCGCAGGATAATGCGGGTGCGGGCTTCCAGCTCCTCAGGCTGTACGGCGAAACCGCGCATCTGCCCCAACACATCGACGTAGTGACGCGTGCTTGCACCGATGATGGTGAAGACCTGATCGAGAAATGCCGGCAGCGCCACCGGCAAATTGACCGGTTCAACGCGGTGGCCCAGGGATTCGCACAACCTGGCGGCCTGGCGTACGGCTTGCACACTTTCGCCGGAGGTCGGCCAAGGCCCGAGCTGCTCGACCAGGGCGATCCGCAGCGGCCGAGGGTCCTGCTGCAGCGCGGTGACATAGGGCTGCGCCTGCAGCGGCGCGGCATAAGGTGCGCCCAGGTCGATCCCGGCCGTGGCATCCAGCAGCGCGGCGCTGTCACGTACCGACAAGGTAATCGCATGGGGGCTGCCCATGCCGGCCCAGCCCTCGCCGATCATCGGCCCGGAAGGCAACAGCCCACGGCTGGGCTTGAGGCCGAACACCCCACAGCAGGACGCCGGCACACGCAAGGAACCACCGCCATCGTTGCCATGGGCAAACGGTACGACGCGCGCCGCCACCAAGGCTGCCGCGCCGCCGCTGGAACCGCCGGCACTGTGGCCGATATTCCAGGGGTTGCGCGTGGCGCCAAAGCGGTTCGACTCGGTGGAATACGAGGTGCCGAATTCGGGTGAGGTGCTGGTACCGACAATCACGCACCCGGCACGGCGGATACGGCTTACGTGTTCGGCGTCAAAGTCAGCGCGAGCGCCTCCCAACGCCTGCGAGCCATGGGTCATCGCCGCGCCGTTGACCGGCGAAAACAGATCCTTGATCAGGGTCGGTACCCCGGCAAACACACCGGGGCCGGGGCGCGACGCGCGTACCGACTGGCGGGCCGAATCGTAAAGCCGCTCGGCCACCGCATTCAGCTGCGGTTCGACCCGTTCGATACGCTCGATCACCGCTTCCAGCAGTTCGCCGGGCTGCACCTCACCGCGCCTGACCCATTCGGCCAAACCGGTGGCGTCTTCGCTGTCCAGCAGGTTGTGGATGTCCATGCCTATCTCCTCTTGATTACGAATGACTTGATCCGAATGCCTGGGTCAGCGCTTTGCGCCGTGCTTGCAGGCCTGCCAGTGCCCAGGCCAGGGCCGAGGCAAAACTGGCGCAGGCCAGCCACAGGATTGAACGACGCACGTCACCCGAGTAAACGCTGAGCACGGCCACCACCAGCGGGCTGACAAATTGACCGAAATACAGAAACGCCGTGAACCCGCCCAAGCCGCGCCCGCGGGTTTTCGCGCTCAGGGCATTCATCACCGGCGCCATCGCGTTGGGCACCAGCAGCCCGGCGCCCAGGCCATGGATCAGCACGGCCACCAGCACCATGCTGTAGCTCGGTGCGCGCATCAGCAGCCACAACCCCAAGCCCAGCAGGCTCAGCAACAGCGCATTGCAACCGGGGATACCGATGCGCCGGCGCAGCAGCGGCCAGGCTAACGAACCGCCCAGGGTCGCCAGCAGACTGCCCCCCGCCGACAGCCCGATCATCGTGCTTGAAGTGATGCCGAGGCTGACGAGTAAAACCGGCGCCTGGATCGGCACGATAAAACTCAGCACCATCCCACTGAGGATCAGCAGATAACCGAGCACCAACGGCAGCACGGCCACCCTGCCCTGTTCAGCCACCTCGACGGGCTGGCGAGCGGCGGCGGGTTCCCACAGCACCTTGATCATCATCGGCACCAACAGCAGTGGCAGCAGGTACAGCAGGAATGGCAGACGCCAGGAGTGTTCGCCCAACGCGCCGCCCACGACATAGAACAGCGAGCCGACCAAACCGATGGTGACCACTTGCCGATTGATGTAGCGCAGCCGTTCCTCGCCGTGCCAATAGTCGGCAATCAGCGTCGCGCAACAGGTCATCACCGCCGCCTCCGCCGCGCCGAACAGCAGGCGTACAGCGACGATGGCGGGCAAGTTATCCAGCAGCGCCGGGATGGCCCCGAGCACGGCATACAACAGCGTGGCGATTATCAGCAACGCCTTGCGCCCGACCCGGTCGGCCAACCAGCCGGCCAGGGGCGCGCACAGCGCAATCGCGAGTGCCGGCCCGGTGACCGCCAAGGGCACCAGCAGGTCGGCGCGCGGTTCCAGTGCACCGAACTCGGCGCCCAGCTTGGGCAGGATCGGCGCGACCATGGCCGCGCCCATGATGGTCAGGCTGCTGCCCAACATCAGCACCAGCCCTTCACGGCGCCCGGTGGCTTGCCGCGGCGAGGGGGAATCGGAATGTGATGAGTTCATGGCCAGCCCCTTAGAAACTTTGAGAAATGCGCAGTGCCACGGTGTAACCCTCGGCACGGTTGCGGGCATCGGTTTCCTTGTAGGCGTGCAGCCAAATGGGCGGCAGGCCGGGCTTGAAGTAACTCACGGCCGGCCCGACAGCCAGCACCCGCGCCCGGTTGCCCGATTGCAACCCCGGGGCGTCGTCATCGCTGAACTGGCGGTAGTAGTAACCACCCAGGCCCAGGGTCCACGGCCCTACATGCTGGCCCACGGCAAATTCGTGGCGGTATTCGACACCGTTCTTGTAGTCGGTCGCGGGGTTGCGGGTATTGACGTCCACCTCAACGCTTGAGGAAACCTCGAAGCCACTGTCGGTGATGTAGGTGGCGTTGACGATCGGCGAGAACGTCCAGTGATTGAGCCCTGGGGAAATCAAACGATTCTTGTCGTAGTCACCGGTGGGCGCCTGGATCTGCAGTTGCGTGTTGATAAACAGGTTCGGCGACAGGTTCCATTGCAGGATCACCGGCAGAAACTGCATGTCGGCCATTCGAAACGGATCGGCCTCCAGGCTCAGCGGGCCGGCCGGGGTCGGTACCTTGACGGAAGCGTCCATCTTGAAGAACGGTACCACCACCCCGAAACCATAGTTGGCGCCCAGCACCGTGTGATCGGTCATGCGCATGTAGGCGACGCCGATGGACAACACATCCAGTGAGAAGTGGTTGTCGACGGAGCGACCGTTACGGTCCTTCTGCACATTGGCCGAGTAAAACGCCGTGCGCAGTCCCACGGTCCCGAACGGCGTGGCCGGCGGCATCATCCCCGCGCCGAAATCGTACACGCCGACAGCGGTGGTCGGCGCACCGTTCTCGGTGGCCTGGACACCGGCGCAGCAACCCAGCAGCCCCAGGGTGAACAGCGTCATGCGTGTGGCGCTTGCATTATTGTGGTGAATCATCGAATGCCCCTCCCATCAAGTGGTGTGGGCCATCCTAGTAACGCGCAGAGTGAGGCGGTTATCCGTTTTCAGCAGAGTTGCGTGCGACGCAGGGTCTGGGAAGGGCTTTCGCCGAACATGGTGCGGTAATCGCTTGCGAACCGGCTCAAATGCCAGAAGCCCCAGCGCGCCGCCACTTCCTGTACGCCGTGGGCTTGGGTGCTGGTTCGCAGTTCGCGGCGCACCGCATTGAGGCGCAGTGCCCGCAGATAGGCCACCGGGTTGATGCCCAGCGTCTCCTGAAAACAGTACTGGAGTTTGCGCCGGCTGGCGCCGATGTGGTTGCACAGGTCGAGGATCGACAGCGGCTCGTCGAGGTGACTCAATGCATATTCGCGGGCGCGATCGACCATCCTTTTGCGCGCCGTGGGGTTGAGGGGTGGCGCCTGGTCCGGGGCGATCAACTCCAGCATATGCAGCATCACCGCATCGCGGATGCCGCGGCGGATCGAGTCATGCCCGAGCACGGCATCGCAGCCCGCCAGCTCGTCGAACAACGCCGCGAGGTCACGTTGCACGGGTGAATCACCCAAGCGGTAACACCTGGGAAGATCGGTAATTCGAAACTGAATGCCCTGGCACTCCAGCACATGTTCCAGGGCGTGCTCTTCGATGGCCACGCCGAGCAGGTCCAAGTGCTGTGGAGTGTGCAGCTCGGGCAGGTTTTCACCGTGGGCCACCAACAGGCTGGGCTCGTGGATCGGATGCCCCGAGCAATACACCGGGCCGTCGGCACTCAAGGGAATGCTGAAGGTGATCGCACCTTTCCAGGCCACACCACTCTTGACCATGGCCTGATTAGAGCGGTCGCGCACCAGTTGCATCCAGTCCGAGCGGAACTCCAGCAACTCACCGGCAAAGGAGCCAGGTGACAACTGATCGTAGCGAACCTGCCAGCCGCCCATATTGCGAGCGTGCTCGTCGATGTCGCTGGTCAGGAAACGCTGGAGGGGTAACGCCGGTGGAAGCACCACCGAGGCCGCAGGCATCTGCACATTATTATTGTTCATTGACCTAACCTTTTTCAGTTGCAAGGCTTACAGGTCGTATCGCACGCAAGTTCCATTCCGAACCCGGGGCAGCGCGTGCATGTGTGCCGAAAATGGATAGTGAGGATGTGCGCCGGCGATGCCAGCCTCGGGCAAATACGTTCACCTGTTAATGAATTTTTTCACCTTCAAGGCTTGATGTTTTTCAGCTCATTGAGCAAGTCCAGCAACTGCTGCATTTTCTCCGCGCCAAACTGCGCTTCGATTTTCTGGTAGTTGCTTTCCATGCCCTCGCTCATGGAGACGAAACACTGCTGGCCGCGCTCGGTGAGGCCCACGAACACCCGGCGCTGATCCTGGCTGGACTTCTGCCGGCGCACCAGGCCGTCGCGCTCCAGGCGCGTCAACACTCCGGTCATGCTCGGTTTCAGGATGCAGGCCTGCTGGGCGAGCTGGTGGCTTTCGAGTTCGCCCTGCTGGCGCAGGATCCGAATGACCCGCCACTGTTGCTCGGTCAGGGCATGCTTGTTCAGTGCCGGGCGGAAGAACGCCATTGCGGCTTCACGGGCTTGCAGCAGGGTCAGGGTCAGCGAAGGTCTGGGGTTGGCCATATCGGCACCAATTGGATGGGCGAGTCGGCAGCTTAGTGTCGCCGGCCAACCGCTGCAAGCAGCCTGGGGGCTGTGAAAAGTACAATCGGTTCGGCGTAAAAGCCATTCTGTTGCACCGCGGCGATGCTCATGATGATCCGCACAAGATCAACAAGACCTACCTTATGCCTGGCTCAACGCAATCCCGATTGGCGCTGGCGGTACTCCCCCGGAGTGAGCTGGGCGTAACGCTGGAAAAAACGACTGAAATAGGCCGGGTCCTTGAACCCCAGCTGATAGCAGATCTCGTTGGCCGAGCTGCCGGTAAACAGCAGCAGGCGCTTGGCTTCCTGCATCAGGCGCTCCAGGATCAGGCGCTTGGACGGCAAGTCGGCAATGCGCCGGCACACATCATTGAGCCGTGCTTCTGTCACCCCAATGCCCTGGGCATACCGCGACAACGGCCAGTGTTGCTGGTAGTGCGCTTCGATCAGCTCGTTGAAGCGGTGGAAGATTTTCAAGTCTTCGTGGCGGGCGGGCGTGGCTTTCAACGAGTTCGAACACAGCCGCAACAGGCTGATCATGATCAACCGCGTCAGGCTGTCCAGGGCTGCGCTGCGCCCGGAACGCTGGGCTTTTACCTCTTCGCGCAGTTCCTCGAACAGATAATCCAGGCGGCGGATATCGCCCGCGTATTGCGGCGCCAACTGCGTCAGGGCGACACACGCGGCCGGCAATTGCACACCGGCCGGCGCCAGGCTGGCGTCGGCTTCGATCAGTTGCCACACCAGTTGCTGACGCACCGTCAGCACATGCCCGTCACTGTCGGCCTCGGTCACAAACGAGTGCGGCACCGTGGGTGGCGTGAGGAAGAACATCGGCCCGGACTCGACGTATTGCTGGTCGTCCAGGTACACGCGCACGGTGCCGCTTTTTACGTAGTGAACCTGGAAGAACCGGTCATGCCGGTGAACGGGCATGTTGCGCCCGAAGAAATCCGCCAGGTTGGCCAGCTTGTCGTAATGGACTTCGGCGTCGCTGTAGCGCTGGTCGTACACCTGGCCAATGTTGATGTTCGGGATGGGTTGACGGTCGCTCATCGCACGCTACTCGTTTTTATTGTGATTGCCCTGATGCAGCGGTGCTCACCCTGCAAGCACCCCGTGGACAGTCTACACCCTTGACGATAGTTAACATCTTAATTATAACTGTTAACACATTAACTAAATGCAAGGCCGCCATGGCCCTGCCAGGAGAACCCATGAGCCGTGCCTTGCATGACATCGCGACCGGCACCCTTTTCGGTGTCGCGCTGAACTACCAGGGGTTGCTCAAGCAGCGCCTCGCCGAATTCGAACAGCCGCCGTACCAGAAACCGCCGGTCAAGCCGGTGCTGTTCATCAAGACGCCCAACACCCGCAACCAGCACGGCGCCGAGGTGGTGCATCCCGGCCAGGGCGAGCGCCTGCAGCCTGGGCCGGCATTGGGGGTGGTGATGGGCAAGAGCGCCAGTCGCGTCAGCGCGGCCGAAGCCCTCGACTACGTGGCCGGCTACACCCTCGTCAATGAGTTCAGCCTGCCGGAAGACAGCTACTACCGCCCCGCCGTCAAAGCCAAATGCCGCGATGGGTTCTGCGCCATCGGGCCCGAGCTGATACCCACCGCACAGGTGTCGAACCCGCACAATCTCGCGATCACGCTGTACGTCAACGGCGAGGTTCGCCAGCACAACACCACGGCCAACTTCGTGCGCAATATTCCATTGCTGATCGCCGAGATCAGCGAATTCATGACCCTGCACGCGGGCGATGTGCTGATCACCGGCACGCCCGAAGGCCGGGTGGATGTGCAGCCAGGCGACACCGTGGAGGTCGAGATCAGTGGCCTCGGCCGCCTGGTCAACCACATCAAGGCAGAGGAGCTCCCATGAAACACGCCCGTATTCGCTTTGAAGGTGAAGTCCATTCGGTACAGGTCGAAGCTGAAAACGCCGTGCGCCTGGCCGACGGCCGCCTGCTGGCCGAAGACCAGGTGCAATGGCTGCCACCGGCCACCGGCAGCATGTTCGCCCTGGGCCTGAACTATGCCGACCACGCCGCTGAACTGGCGTTCAAGCCGCCGACCGAACCCCTGGCCTTCATCAAGTCCGTGGGCACCTACACCGGCCACAACCAGGTGACCTGGCGCCCGGATAACGTCGCCTACATGCACTACGAGTGCGAGCTGGTGGCCGTCATCGGCAAGCCGGCGCGCAACGTCAAGCGCGAAGACGCCCTGGATTACCTGGCGGGCTACACGGTGTGCAACGACTACGCGATTCGCGACTACCTGGAAAACTACTACCGGCCCAACCTGCGCGTGAAAAACCGCGACGCCACCACGCCCGTCGGCCCATGGATCGTCGATGTGGCCGATGTGCCGGACCCGAGCAACCTGAAACTGCGCACCTGGATCAACGGCGAGTTGCGCCAGGAAGGCAGCACCAGGGACATGATTTTCGACATTCCCTACCTGATCGAATACCTGTCCAGCTTCATGACCCTGCAACCCGGCGACATGATCGCCACCGGCACGCCCGAAGGCCTGGCGGACGTCGTGCCGGGCGATGAAGTGATTGTGGAAGTCGAAGGCGTAGGCCGCCTGGTTAACCGAATTGTCAGCGAAGCGGCGTTCTTCAGCGCCCGTAAAGAGGCTTGAGCAGCATGATCAAACATTGGATCAACGGCCGTGAGGTCGAAAGCAAAGACGTGTTCGTCAACTACAACCCGGCCACCGGCGAAGCCATCGGAGAAGTCGCCAGCGGCGGCGCCGAGGAAGTCGCGCAAGCCGTGGCGGCGGCCAAGGAAGCCTTCCCGAAATGGGCCGGCACCCCGGCCAAGGAACGGGCGCGCTTGATGCGCAAGCTCGGCGAACTGATCGAACAGAACGTGCCGCACCTGGCCGAACTGGAAACCCTCGACACCGGCCTGCCGATTCACCAGACCAAAAACGTGTTGATTCCCCGCGCCTCGCACAACTTCGATTTTTTCGCCGAAGTCTGCACGCGCATGGACGGCCACAGCTACCCGGTCGATGACCAGATGCTCAACTACACCCTGTATCAGCCGGTGGGTGTCTGCGCGCTGGTGTCGCCGTGGAACGTGCCGTTCATGACCGCCACCTGGAAAACCGCGCCGTGCCTGGCCCTGGGCAATACCGCGGTGCTGAAAATGTCCGAGCTGTCGCCGCTGACCGCCAACGAACTGGGGCGCCTGGCGGTGGAGGCCGGGATTCCAAAAGGCGTGCTCAATGTCATCCAGGGTTACGGCGCGACCGCCGGCGATGCCCTGGTGCGTCACCCCGATGTCCGCGCGATTTCCTTCACCGGCGGCACTGCCACCGGCAAGAAAATCATGCAGACCGCCGGGCTGAAGAAGTACTCCATGGAACTGGGCGGCAAGTCGCCGGTGCTGATCTTCGAAGATGCCGACCTGAAACGCGCCCTCGACGCCGCGCTGTTCACCATCTTCTCGCTCAACGGCGAACGCTGCACCGCCGGCAGCCGGATCTTTATCCAGGAAAGCGTGTACCCGCAGTTCGTCGCCGAGTTTGCCGCGCGCGCCAAACGCCTGATCGTCGGCGACCCGCAAGACCCGAAGACCCAGGTCGGCTCGATGATCACTCAGGCCCACTACGACAAGGTCACCGGCTACATCAAGATCGGTCTCGAAGAAGGCGCCACTCTCCTCGCCGGTGGCCTCGAGCGCCCGGCCAACCTGGCGGCGCATCTGAGCAAGGGCCAGTTCATCCAGCCCACGGTGTTCGCTGACGTGAACAACTCCATGCGTATCGCCCAGGAAGAGATCTTCGGCCCCGTGGTGTGCCTGATTCCGTTCAAAGACGAAGCCGAAGCCTTGCAACTGGCCAACGCCACCGAGTACGGCCTGGCGTCTTACATCTGGACCCAGGACATCGGCAAGGCGCATCGTCTGGCCTATGGCATCGAAGCGGGCATGGTGTTCATCAACAGCCAGAACGTGCGCGACCTGCGCCAACCGTTCGGCGGCGTGAAGGGCTCCGGCACCGGCCGTGAAGGCGGCCAGTACAGCTTCGAAGTGTTCGCCGAGATCAAGAACGTGTGTATCTCGATGGGCAGCCATCACATTCCACGTTGGGGCGTCTGAGCAACACCAGTCCCCCGATGACAACAACAACAATTTCAGGAGCATCATCATGGGCGAAGTCGTCCTGGCGGCGAAAATCTGCCACGTACCCTCGATGTATTTGTCGGAGCTGCCTGGCAAGCACCACGGCTGCCGCGAAGCGGCGATTGCCGGGCACAAGGAAATCGGTCGGCGCGCCCGCGAGCTGGGCGCCGATACCGCCGTGGTGTTCGACGTGCACTGGCTGGTCAACAGCGCCTATCACGTCAACAGCGGCGAGCACTTCAAGGGCATCTACACCAGTAACGAACTGCCGCACTTCATCAAGAACATGGCCTACGAATACCCCGGCTGCCCGGAGCTGGGCGAACTGATCGCCGCCGAGGCCAACGCCGCCGACGTGCGTACCCTGGCCCACAACATCCCGAGCCTGGAGCTGGAGTACGGCACCCTGGTGCCGATGCGCTACATGCACATGGGCGTACCGGACGAGCAGAGCTTCAACGTCGTTTCGATTGCCGCCTGGTGTGCCTGGCATCGCCTGCAAGACAGCTTCACCTTCGGCGCCGCCGTGCGCCGGGCCATCGAGAAGAGCGATCGCAAAGTCGTGGTGCTGGCCTCGGGTTCGCTGTCGCACCGCTTCTCCGACGACCGCAATGCCGAAGCCAATATCCATAACTGGACGCGCGAATTCGACAAACAGGTCGACCTGCATGTGGTGGAACTGTGGCGCCAGGGCCGCTGGAAAGAGTTCTGCGCCATGCTCCCGGACTACGCCGAGCATTGCTTTGGCGAAGGCAAGATGCACGACACCGCCATGCTTCTCGGTTTGCTCGGCGGGCCGGACTACGACAAGCCGGCCGAGATCATCACCGAACCCTTCGGCAGCTCGGGCACCGGGCAGATCAACGCCATTTTCCCTGTTTGACCGCATGGCCGCGCGGCATCCCCGCGCGGCCTGAAGGAGCCGTTCATGCCCCACTTCATCGCTGAATACACCGACAACATCGAACAGCAGGCAGACCTGCCGGGCCTGTTTGAAAAAGTCCACGCCAGCCTGGGCGACAGCGGCGTGTTTCCCCTGGGCGGCATCCGCAGCCGTGGCGTGCGCCTGGACACCTGGCGCATGGCCGATGGCAAGCATGACTACGCGTTCGTGCACATGACGTTGAAGGTCGGCCATGGCCGCGACCTGGCGACACGGCAGCACGTCGCCGAGCGCCTGTTCGAGGTCATCACCGAGCACTTCGCCGCGCTTCAGGCCCAGCGCCTGCTGGCCTTGTCGTTTGAAATGCTCGAACTGCACGAGCAGCTCAATTTCAAGCAGAACAACGTGCATGCGTTCCTCAAGGCGCAGGTCGGTTAAGGCGCCCTGCCCGTTCACACCCTCGGCCTCTCAGATAAAAAGTATAAGACCATGAGCACAGCCCATACCGCCGACAACCTCGGCCAGGTCGCACGCGACCGTACTCACAGCACCATCACCTGGCGGCTGATGCCGCTGTTGCTGGTCTGCTACCTCTTCGCCCATCTCGACCGCATCAACATCGGCTTCGCCAAGATGCAGATGAGCGCGGACTTGAACTTCAGCGACACGGTCTATGGCTTCGGCGCCGGCCTGTTCTTCGTGGCCTACGCGCTGTTCGGCGTCCCCAGCAACATGGCCCTGGACCGTGTCGGCCCAAGGCGGTGGATTGCCACGCTGATGGTGGTGTGGGGCGTGCTGTCGACCTGCATGTTCCTGATCGACAGCGCCATGGGCTTCTATGTGCTGCGCTTTTTGCTGGGGGTGGCCGAGGCCGGTTTCTTCCCGGGCATCCTGGTGTTTCTGAACCGCTGGTACCCGGCCGGGCGTCGCGCGCAGGTCACCGCCTTGTTTGCCATCGCGGTGCCGATGGCCGGGGTGATCGGCGGCCCGCTGTCCGGCGGCATCCTTGAACACTTCCACGACCTGGGCGGCCTGCGCGGCTGGCAATGGATGTTCGTCATCGAAGGCGCCCCCGTGATTCTGCTCGGGCTGGTGGTGCTCAAGTGCCTGCCGGACAGCTTCGAGACGGTCAAGTGGCTGGCGCCGGAACAGAAGCAACACCTGCGCGAGCAACTGCACCGGGAAGAACACCGCAAATCCATCACCTCGTTTTCCGCCATTCTCAGCAACCCACAGGTGTGGCTGCTGGTGGCGGTGTACTTCGCGGTGATGCTGGCGGTCAACACCCTGGCGTTCTGGATGCCGACGCTGATCCACGGCGCCGGCATCGGCAGCGACGGCAAGGTCGGCCTGCTCAGTGCGGTGCCGTACCTGGCCGGGTGTTTTTTCATGATCGGCTGCGGGCGCTCGTCCGACCGCCAGCGTGAACGCCGCTGGCACCTGTGCGTGCCCTTGCTGATGTCGGCCGTGGGCATCGCCATCGCCGGGCTCGCCCCCGCCAACCCGGCCGTGGTGCTGGGTGGCCTGATCGTCGCCGGCATGGGCGCCAGCGCGGCGTTGCCGATGTTCTGGCAACTGCCTCCCGCGTTCCTCTCCAATAACACCCAGGCCGCCGGGATCGCCCTGATCAGCTCGTTCGGCAGCATCGCGTCATTCTTCGCGCCCTACCTGATCGGCTGGATGCGCGACACCACCCAGAGCGCCAGCCTGGCCCTGTACGTCCTGGCGCTGCTGATTGCTCTCGGTGGCCTGCTGGTGCTGCGCACCCGGGCGGCCATCGTCAACCCTCAATAAGAGACTCTTGCCATGCTTGATCAATCGCTCATTTTGCAAGCCGCCGCGCGCCTCGACCAGGCCGAACGTTCACGCGAACAGGTGCGTCAGTTTTCCCTCGATCACCCGGCGATCACCCTCGAAGACGCCTACGCCATCCAGCGCGCCTGGGTGGAACAGAAAATCAGGGACGGGCGCAAGCTGGTCGGCCACAAGATCGGCCTGACCTCCCGGGCCATGCAGGTCTCGTCCAATATCACCGAGCCGGATTACGGCGCGTTGCTGGACGACATGTTCTTCGATGAAGGCACCGACATCCCCTTCGAGCGCTTTATCGTGCCGCGCGTCGAGGTGGAGCTGGCGTTTATCCTGGGCAAACCGCTGAAAGGCCCGAACGTGACGGTGTTCGACGTGCTCGACGCCACTGAATGGGTGATCCCCGCGCTGGAGATCATCGATGCGCGCATCCAGCAGGTCGACCCGCACACCAAGGCGACCCGCAAGGTGTTCGACACCATCTCAGACAACGCCGCCAACGCCGGCGTGGTCATGGGCGGGCGGGCCGTGCGGCCCACCGAGATCGACTTGCGCAAGGTGCCGGCGGTGCTCTACCGCAATGGCGTGATCGAAGAGTCCGGCGTCTCCGCCGCCGTGCTCAATCACCCGGCCAAGGGCGTGGCCTGGCTCGCGAATAAACTGGCCGCCTATGACGTCACCCTGCAACCCGGACAAATCATCCTGGGTGGCTCCTTCACCCGCCCGGTGGCGGCCAACCCTGGCGATACCTTCCATGTCGACTACGACATGCTGGGTTCGATTGCCTGCCGATTCGTTTAACGGGAGAGTGCTCATGGACATGCCTGTCAACACCTTCAAACATCGCCTGCGCAGCGGTGAAACCCAGATCGGCCTGTGGCTGGGCCTGGCCGATGCCTATTGCGCGGAACTGGCCGCCAACGCCGGTTTCGATTGGCTGCTGATCGACGGCGAACATGCGCCCAACGACCTGCGCGGCCTGCTCGGCCAGCTCCAGGCCGTGGCGCCCTACCCCAGCCAGCCGGTGATTCGCCCGGTGATCGGCGACACCGCGTTGATCAAACAAGTGCTCGACATTGGCGTACAAACCTTGCTGGTGCCCATGGTGGAGAGCGCAGAACAGGCGCGTACGCTGGTGAACGCCATCCACTATCCGCCCAAGGGCGTGCGCGGCGTCGGCAGTGCGCTGGCCAGGGCTTCACGCTGGAACAGCATTGCCGGTTACCTCGACCACGCCGATGAGCAGATGTGCCTGCTGGTGCAGATCGAAAACCGCGAGGGCCTGGCCAACCTGGAGGCGATTGCGGCGGTGGAAGGCGTCGACGGGGTGTTTATCGGGCCGGCGGACCTGAGCGCCTCGATGGGCCATCGCGGCAACCCCGGCCACCCCGAGGTGCAGGCGGCAATCGAAGACGCCATCGCGCGCATCCGCAACGCCGGCAAAGCCGCCGGCATTCTCAGCGCCGACCAGGCACTGGCGCGGCGCTACATCGAACTGGGCGCGGCGTTCGTGGCGGTGGGCGTGGACACCACCGTGCTGATGCGCGGGCTGCAAAGCCTGGCGGCGGCCTTCAAGGACTCACCGGCGCCTGCCGTCACAGCCGGCGGGGTCTACTGACTCAGCCTCGCTTGCGCTCGGCAGCTGTGGGGCTAGCTCAACTAGCGCTTGAGGGTTTTCAGTTCGTTGAGCAAGGTCAGCAAGGTCTGCAACTTCTCTTCGCCAAACCCCGCCTGCAAGCGCTGGTAATTGGCTTCCATGCTCTGGCTCATGGAGTCGAAACAGGCTTGCCCCTTCTCGGCCAGCCGCACCAGCACGCGGCGTTGGTCCTGTTGCGCCTTGCGCCGCTCCACCATGCCTGCCGCTTCCATGCGCACCAGCACCCCGGTCATGCTCGGCTTGAGGATGCACGCCAGCTCGGCCAGGCGGTTGATCTCAAGCTCCTCATGCTGGCTGAGAATCCGAATGACCCGCCATTGCTGCTCGGTCAGTCCGTGTTGATTGAGCGAAGGGCGAAAAAACCCCATGGCGGCTTCACGCGCATGGAGCAAAGTGAGGGTCAGGGATTGGCGCGGTTTGGACATGGATGGCGGCGTCGCAATTAGTTAACAGATTAACAACATTCTAGCATTGGCGATTGTTGCCCGTGTGCGGCTTTACCGCGCGGCCGGATTCAGGGTGGATGATTGGCAGCCACGGTCAAGAGCAGCGGCACACAGAATCAAGACACCTACCGCGCGGAAGGCACCTAATACACCCCAACATGCACAGAGCTTCGTGTCGGCTCTGCAGTGAGTTTCCCTTCACTTTTCCAGGCTGCGCCATGATCAATATCGAAACGCCGACCTACTACTCGGCAACCAAGAAATACAACCTCAGTTTCCCCACCCTCGAACAGGACGTGGAAGCCGATGTGGTGGTGATTGGCGGCGGTTTCTCCGGCATCAACACCGCATTGGAACTGGCCGAAAAAGGCATCACCAACATTGTGGTGCTCGAAGCGCGCTACCTGGGTTTCGGCGGCACGGGTCGCAATGGCGGGCAGATCATGGCGGGGATCGGCCATGACCTGGAGAAAATCAAGAACCAGGTCGGCGACGAAGGCCTGCGCCAGATCTTTGAAATCAGCGAGCTGGGCGCCGGCATCATCAAGGATCGCATCGCCAAGTACGCGATCGACGCCGACTTCTGCCACGGCTACGGCTACATGGGCTTCAACGCCCGCCAGGAAAAAACCCTGCGCGCCTGGGAGAAGGACTTCAAGTCAATCAACACCAAGGACGAAATCCGCTTTATGGCGGGATCCGAGGTCAAGCAGATCATCGGTTCCGACGCCTACACCAGCGCGCTGCTGCACATGGGCGGCGGGCACGTGCACTCGCTGAATCTGCTGCTGGGCGAAGCCAAGGCCCTGGCCGGCCACGGCGTGCGCATCTTTGAGCACAGCCCGGCCCTGGAAGTCAGTTATGGCGAACGCATCACCGTGCGCACCGGCCGAGGCTCGGTCAAGGCCTCCAAGTTGCTGTGGGCCTGCGACAGCTTCCTCAACAAGCTGGAACCGGAACTGCACAAGACCACCGTCAATACCTATGCCTTCCAGTTGATGACCGAACCGCTATCCGACGAGCTGATCAACCGCATCAGCCCGATTCGCGGCGCCTACAGCGATATCCGCCCGGTGATCGACTACTACCGGGTCACCAACGAAAACCGTTTGCTGTTCGGTGCCGCCACGCCTTTCGTCGAGCACATCCCGCTGGACCTCAAGGCCTGGAACCGCAACCTGATGCTGAAGATTTTCCCCTACCTCAAGGACGTGAAGATCGACCTGGCGTGGGGCGGGCCGATGGCGACCGGGGCCAACCTGTTCCCGCAGATCGGCACGCTCAGCGGGCGTCCGAATGCCTTTTATGTGCAGGGCTACGCCGGCTTCGGGGTCACGCCCAGCCACATCATCTGCAAGGTCCTGGCCGAGGGCATGAGCGAAGGCTCGTCGCGCTACGACCTGATCAGCGCGGTCAAGCATGTGCAGATCCTGGGCAAGGACCATATCCGCCCGCTGCTGCTAACGGCTGGCAAAAGCCTTCATCAACTTTCGGGCTACTTCAACGGTCGCCGTTGAGCCCCGCTGTTTCATTCACAGGAGAACTGCCATGCCCGTTACCCCCCTGAAGAAAGACATCCAATTATCGGACCTCGATGCCTGGGGCACCGTTGCCGACCTCGGCTCCGAGATCCTCGAAGGCGAAGTCAAAGCCTTTGGCAAAATGACCTTCGGCGCCCCGACCGACGCCGTCAGCAGCGCCTATTTCGGCACCACCCAAGGCAAGTTCCGGATGGTCTACCCGTTCGCCGAACAAGCCACGGTGGTCACCGGCGAAGTGGTGCTGACCGACGAAAGTACTGGCCAGAGCACCCGTTACAAGGCGGGCGACAGCTGGTTCGTGACCCAGGGCACGCCGGTGCTGTGGGAGGTGGTGAGCGAGAGTTTTGTGAAGCACTATTTCGCGGTAGTCTGATCGCTCCCCTCTGCCGGCTTCGGCCGGCAGCGTTTGTTCCGGCGCAGGTGACTGACCATGCACGCCATCCCCGCTCAGGAAGTCGCCGGCCATTGCCTGCAGGCTTTCACTCAACTGGTGCCCGCCAGCCAGGCAGCGTTCTATTGTGTCGACCGCCAGTTGCAGGCCCGTGATTTCAGGCTGCAAGGCATGAGCGGTGAAATGCACCGCGACTACCTGGACAACTACCGCCAATTCGACCCGTTGCAACCGCGCAATTGCCTGTCCAGCGGGCTGGCGGTGGTGCCGCTGGGGTTCGCCATGGCCCGCCAGCCCCTGCGTGACAGCCGCCGCTATCAAGACTTCCTGCAACGCTATGGTGTGGTCGATGTGGTGGAGATCGTCGCCCATCGCGCGGACCAGCCCCAGGCGGCCATCTCCTTGCTGCGCACGGCGGAGCAAGGGGTGTTTACCCCCGACCAACTGGCTCAGCTCAATGCCTTGCAGGCGTTGCTGCAAATGGCCGTGGCCAATATGCAGCCCTGCGACGATGCATTGGCTGGGCTCACGCCCAAAGAGCGCGAGATTGCCTGGTTATTACGCCAGGGTGCGAGCAACAAGCAACTGGCCCTGGAGCTGGATGTCGGCCTGCCGACCATCAAGACGCACTTGATCCACCTGTTTCGCAAAACCGGTGTGAGCAGCCGTACAGAACTGGTCGCCGCGCTGTTTCTTTAAGTTGCCTCAACCCTTTGGTTGATAGGCACGCCAGGTTGCCAACCGCATGATCCGGGGTGTCCATTCCCTCAACCGGAGCCATGCAATGACCACTTCATCCGACTGGATCACCGTAGGCGCTCTCGCCGACGGGTTTGCCCCCGACGCGTTTATCCTGCCCAACCTTGCCGACCTCAACGGCAAGGCCTTCACCCTGCACTTCGCCAACGGCTGGCAGATCGAGCATCGCTTCGACACCGAGCAGTTGCACTGGCACGCCGCCGACGGTCACTCCAGCGGTTCGGCCGCCTACCGCGCCACCTCGGTCCGCCCGGGCCTGTACCTGGTCGACTTCATCAAGCATGAAGCCGGCCAGGCTTGGTCGATCAGCCTGGTGCTGGACACCACCACGTCGTCGTTCACCGCCGTGATCGGGCGCATGCCGGACCGCGAACAAACCGAGCAAGGCCTCTACAGCCGCGCCCTGGCCGGCAAGGCCCTGACCTCGGTGGACGTGGACTTCCTCCACGGCAGCCTGGATCAACCCTGGCAGCCGGGCCAATGCCCCCACGCGCCCACCCAGGAACTGACCGGCCTGCGCAACCTGTATCGCTACAGCCCCAGCGAAGTCTACGAGCACATCTACCTGAACGATCAGTTCTATGCCTGGCAATGCCTCAAGGGCGTGGAGCAAGGCCTGTGCGATACCGATCGCTGCCACTACTACAAGATCGCCGATCAGCTGTACCTGTTCGTCTGGCGCGAAAAGATCATCCCGACCCTCGGCCTGGTGCTGATCGACCTGCAACAGCACCGCAGCGACGGCAAGATCTTCGGCTATGCCGGCGCGTCGTTCGATGAGCTGTCGAACTTTCCGGTCAGCTCCTACTGCCAAGTGCTCAACCGCACGGAGTATCCCGATGCCTGATCCACGCACCGTTGTCATCACCGGTGCCGGCACGGGCATCGGTGCCGCCTGCGCGCGCTTGTACGCCGCCGAAGGGGCCAACCTGGTGCTCATCGGCCGTCGCCGCGAGCCGCTGGAGCAGATTGCGCAGGACACCGGCGGCCTGGTGCTGGTCGGCGATGCGGCCTGCCCGGCCACCTGGGAGGGTTTCGTTGCGCAGATCGGTGAGCGCTACGGCCGCCTCGATGTGCTGCTGGCCTGCGCCGGCGGGCATGGCGTGGGCAGCGCCACCCAGACCAGCCCACACACCTGGGAGGCGGCCTTGCGCAGCAACCTGGACAGCGCGTTCTACAGCACCCGCGCCTGCCTGCCGCTGCTGATCGAAAGCGCCGGCAATATCGTGCTGCTCGGTTCCATCGCCTCGCTGGCCGCCGGACCCGAAGTATGCGGCTACACCACCGCCAAGCATGCGCTGCTCGGGCTCAATCGCTCCCTGGCGCGGGATTACGGCCCACGCGGTGTGCGGGTGAACGCGGTGTGTCCCGGCTGGGTTACCACGCCCATGGCCGACGAGGAAATGCAGCCGCTGATGAGCTTCCACGGCGACACCCTGCCGCAAGCCTATGCCCGCGTATGCGCCGACGTGCCGTTGCGGCGTCCCGCCAGCGCCGAGGAAATCGCCAAGGTGTGCCGCTTCCTGGCCAGCCCGGATGCCGCGATCATCACCGGCGCCAGCGTGGTCGCCGATGGCGGTTCGAGCATTGTCGATGTACCCACGCTGGCTTACGTCCATATGGAGCGTGCACATGCCTGAAGACTTGGATTTCAGCGGAAAAACCGTGCTGGTCACCGGCGGCGCCCAGGGTATCGGCCAGGCCATCGTCGAGGCGTTCGCCTGGCGTGGCGCCCGCGTCATGATCGCCGACCTGCGCCTGGCACAAGCCCAGGCATTGGCCGAGGGCTTGAGTGCGCGCGGCTGCCAGGTCGAGGCCATCGCGCTGGACCTGGCCGACGCGACGGCGGTGTTCGAAGGCATCAAGGGCATAGAGCTGGCCTGGGGTCGCCTGGATATCCTGGTGCACAACGCCGGCTACTTTCCGTTGACAGCGTTCGCGCAGATCACTCCGGCCATTCTTGAACGCACGCTGGCGGTCAACCTCTCAGCCCTGTTCTGGCTGACCCAGGCCGCCTTGCCGATGTTTCAACGCCAGGGCGGTGGCTGCGTGCTGGTCACCTCATCGGTCACCGGGCCACGGGTCGCCTATGCCGGGCTCAGTCACTACGCGGCGTCCAAGGCCGGGGTCAACGGCTTTATCCGCAATGCCGCGCTGGAGCTGGCGACTTACCAGGTGCGCGTCAACGGCGTCGAGCCAGGGATGATTGCCACGCCGGCCATGGATAACCTGGGCGACAGCCAGGTCAATGCCGACATCGCCAGCCGCGTGCCCCTGGGACGCCTCGGTGCCGCTCAGGATATTGCCGGGGCCATGCTGTTCCTGGCCTCCGACCTGGCGACCTACATCACCGGGCAGACCATCGTGGTGGACGGCGGCTCGACGCTGCCTGAGGTGAAATGACCTCCATCAGGTTGTAAACCGGATCAAATCTGGGAGGGGCGGTGTATCCGTTGAATAGCGCTCGCCCCTTCAAGCAGCGACAGTGAATCACTGAACACCCGCGACAACGCCGCAAGCCGTTTGACGTAACCCTGGGGCGTCGAATAGATCAGCTCCACATGCAGGCTGTCGACGATACCCAGGTAAGCGTCACAAAACACCTCAAGCGCCTCGGGTCGTACCATCCGATACCGCCCTTGCGCGGCACGCTGGAAATCCTCGCGAATGCTCGCCAGGTAGCCCTCAAATCCTGTCGTAATCACGCTGCGAATATCCGCCGGCGGAAAGTAGGCCGTGCGCAGCAGGAAACGCAGGTGCGCCGACCCTGCATAGCGCCGGCGCAACCGCTCAAGGTGTAATTGCCCAGGCACGCCGAGGTGCCCGGCCTCTTCCTTGAAGCACTGCGCGATGTACTGGTGTTCATGGGCCAGGGCAATCTCGAAGACCGTCTGAAACAGCGCGTCCTTGCTGACAAAGTGCGCGTACAGCGAGGCCTTGCGCATGCCCGCCCCGACCGCGATTTCGTTCAGCGATGAAGCGTCGTAGCCATAAGCGGCAAAGTGTTCGACCGCGACTGCACAAATGTTATGGGCCGACAGGGTGAGCGGTTTCATTGATCCATCGATACCCTATGCCGCACCGACCGCTTGCTGCAGATGAGTGGAACGAAAATCCTTGGGCGACAGCTCGAATTGCTTCTTGAACGAGCGGCTGAAGTGCGCGGAATCGGTGAAGCCCCACTTGTAGGCAATCGAGGTGATCGACTCGCTCTTGAGGAACGGGTTGGTCAGATCGTCCGCGCTGCGCTTGAGCCGCGCACGCTGGATGTAGCGGCAGACGCTGTCGTCCTGCTCTTCAAACAAGCGGTACAAATGCCGCACCGAGATGTTCAAGCGGCTGGCCAGGCCCACCGGGCTCAGGCCGGGTTGGGTCAGGGACTCGTCGATGACTTTCTGTACATAACTGCGCAGGTTACTGCCGTGCAAGGATGTGGCGCTGTCGCCTGGGGCGTCATGCAGTTCGAAGGCTGAACCGAGCAGCGAAACAAACGCCGCTTGCAGCGCCTCGGCCTCTTCAATCGAATCCTGACCCTCCAGGCCCTCGCGGCACAGCTGGTCCATCAACACGTGGAGCATGCGCCCACAGGCCTTGCTCGAAGAGATCTTGCCGAAGGTTTTCGAGGCGCTGCCCAGTTGCTTGCACACTTCGTTGCGCGAGAGTGACAGCGAGGCATGTTCGATAAGGCCAAAGGGGCTGATCTCGATCGAACCCGTGGAGTCCATCAGCAACATATCGCCGGGGGCCAATTGAATGACCTGGCCGTTCTGGGTGATCTGGCAATAGCCGCTGCGCTGGCTGACCAGGAAGCAATGCTGGTCCATATCGTGATCGGCATTGGGTCGCTCGCGTTTGATCAGGCCGGCGTTGGTGCGCAGGTTGGCCAGTGACAGGCCGCCCCGGGAGTGCCTGGACACTTCACCGATGAACAGTGAGCGGTTGAAGGCCAGTTCCGTGTCGAAATGGCCGCAGGCCGCTCGCAGATCCCGAGTCCAGGTTTCCAACCCATAGTGCGCAGACTGATAGGTGCTCATGGCATCTCCACAATGGTTTCTTGTTTTTGTTGGCTAATAGTTAACATGTTATCTATATAGGCGCAACAAGTCCGTGATACCGACTGTAGAAGCACTAATGATGCCAATTCCTCAACTCAGATCGCGCCCAATACCCGCTGCAAACCCGCCAGCACCGTCAACAGCCCATCACGCTGCGCGCCGCTCAAGGGGATGTAGCGCCGGAACGCCGGCATGCGGTTGACCACCTCGCTGCCGCCCATGTGTTCAAGCCGTACGTGCCATTGCTGCCCGCTCAAATCGAGGTGCAGGCGCTTGAAGTCCAGCCCCATCAACGCTTGATGCAGGTCGGGGTCATCGTTCAAGGCCGCCTGGAGCCTGGCCCGCAAATCCGGCGCGCCCGCCCGTTGCCGGCAGGCCAGCCCCGTGCGCCGGACCGACCCGCTGTGGTGCAGTTCAAAGCGCGCACTGCCCTGCTCTGAGGCGGGCACCGTGAACATGAATTCGGTCATCACCAGGTGCATCAGCAATTGCGCTTCGGTGCGCTCGGCCACGTCGACCTGAAGGCCGATGTCGTCCAGGCAAAACCTTGCCTGGGCTGGCCCCGTCGAGGTGAAACTCGCCAGCCCGAGGTTGCGCCGCACGTACTCAAGCGTGACCCCAGGCCGGTAACCAGACGGGGCCCGTTGGGCGCTGAACAGCTCAGACAGCTTTTGCAGCCTGCTCGAGATAAGGGTCGTGAGGGTTGCCAGGCTCATGGGAAAACTCCTTGGCCAGCACTTCTTCTACCGAAGCCGGCTTGAATGGATTGACCTTCTGTACCACCAGTGTCCAGAACAGCGCGTATGAAGCCGTGATCCCGAGCATCACCCCGAACGGCACATAAATGTCCGCAGGGTTCATGCCCGGCGGGGTAATGAACCACATGCCCAGCAAGATGCCGACGCTGGAAAGAATCTGTGGCAACGGGAAGAACGGCGAACGATAGGCCCGTGGCAGGTCCGGACGACGAATGCGCAGGATCACCACCGACAGCGTCACCAGCAGATAAGAGAAACTCCACGCACACACCGCCGCCAGCACCAGGTGCATGATGTTATCGGTGTTGCCGCCCAACCACAGGGCATACAGGCACGGAATCAGCATCGCCACCAGGATGCACAGCAGCGGCGTCTTGAAACGCGGGTGCAAATATGTGAAGACCTTGGGCAACGCGCCGTCCACCGCCATGCCGTAGAGAATCCTCGGCACGCCCGCCATCAGCGTGTTGATGGTGGCGGCACCGGCGAACAGGAAACCGATCCCCAGCCACAGCGGGCCAATATCGCCCATGACCTGCTGGGCAAAGCGTGGGATTGCCATGGGCGTGTCGAGCAGGTGCACGCCCGTGGCGGCATCCAGCACCACGTTTTCCACCTGGCGCTTCATTGCCGCGCCGTAGATAAACATGCAGGTCGCAACGCTCATCAAGCCGAAAATCATGGCCTTGGGCATGACCTTGGCCGAATTGCGCAGGTCCGGGGCCAACGGTGTGACGAACTCGCAACCGACGAACATGAACATGGCCATGCCCACCAGCGACAGAATGGTGACCAGGTCGGTACCCACCAGCGACACGCCGAACCAGCCCTCCAACTGCACCGCCGGGGCCGCGATCAGGCCGAGCACGCCGAACACCATCAGGGTGGTCCACATGCCGAAGGTCAGGATGATCTCGGCCCTGCCGAAGGCGCTGACGCCAAAGGCATTGAGAACACCGAACACCACGACAAACCCCACCCCCAGCAACCAGGAGCCGCCAGCGGACTCCGCCAGGGTATTGAGGTGTTCGAAGTTCACCAGGGCCATGACCCCGGACAGAATCGTCTCGGCCGTGCCGGCGAACACGTGCACGATCAGGTACGCCGACAGGGTGCCGGTGATCGCAAAGAAACGGCCCATGCCGCAATTGATGTAGTCGTAGACCGAGCCGGTGGTCGGCAGGATCGAGGCGGCCTCGGCGAAGGTGGTCGCCTGGGCCAGCATCATCACCACCGCAATCAGCATGGCCACCGCGAAGGCGCTGCCGCCGATACCGAAGCCCATGGTCGCGGTGAGAATCACCGGGCTGGCCATGATCAGGCCGATGGTGCTGGCCAGCGCGGTCGGAAACCCGACGCTGCCGCGTTTCAAATGCTGTGTGAGCCGGTCATTGATCGACATGGTGCGGATCCTCGAAAGCGGATTTCTGAGTGGATGCATCGAGCCGTTCAAGGAGCCGGCGATAAAGCCCTCCCCAGCCAGTCCCTGATCGAAACGGCATCGTGCGCAAAATCACTGTGCACTTCCCGAGCACCGAGCGTCTTGCCCATGTCTGCCGTGGCTTTTGTTGCTGCCTGCCAAGGCATGCGGCTTGGCGGGCAGGATCAATTACGTGGCACGCAGGTGAAAGACTTCCTCCGCCTGGGGTCATCTTAATGCGCCCTCGACTTAACCAAGCTGGGGACTATAACAATGGAGCACACCTTGAAAATACGCACGCAATCCTTGGCCGTCGGCCTGGGTATCGCGCTGTTGATCGGCCATTCACCGGCCCAGGCCTATGAGCTGTACGCCGACGAGGACACCCACCTGAATGCGGACTTCCTGGCGGTCTACGGCCTGTTCAACAGCCGTCACAACTACGACGGCACAGCGGGCGGCTCGACCTGGCGCGAGGGTTTCATCAAGTACGGGGTGAGCGGCGACCAGGGCCTGGCCGGGCACGGCACCGCGTATGGCGCGCTCAATTGGGTCAGCTCCGGCACCTGGGGCGATGGCGATGCGGCGGGCAACACCGATGGCAGCGAACGCACCACCAAAATCGAAGACGCCTACCTGGGATGGCGCTCGGCCGACCTGTTTCCGGCGCTGGGCAAGGACGGTGTGGATTTTTCCGTCGGGCGCCAGGTGGTCAAGATCGGCCGGGGTTTCCTGATCAACGACGACGGACCCAACCTCGGCAAAGGCCCGGCTGACGGTGCACTGAACCGTGGCGGCGCCTATTACCTGGCGGCACGCCACGCCTTCGACCGCACGGCGGTGCTGCGCCTGGGCGGGCAAGAGGGCCTGCACGGCTCGGTGCTGTGGCTCAAGTCGGACAACCGCGCCCAGGCCGAAACCGAACTGGCGGCGGGCACCCTCGACTACACGGCCGCCGCCGGAACGCTGGGGCTGACCTGGGTCCACGGCATGAACGTCACCGACCAGTGGGCCAGCGACTTCCAGAAACAGCGTGAGGGCCTGGACACTTACAGCGTGCGCGGCGAAGGCAGCGCCGGTATCGACAACGCCAGCTTCGCCTTCGAATACGCCTGGCAAGACAAGGACGCGGGGCCGGAAAAAGCCTGGTACGCCGAGGCCGGCTACACCTTCGCCGATGTCGGTTGGTCGCCAAAAGTGACCTACCGCTACACCCGCTACTCGCAAAAATGGGACCCGCTGTTCACCGGGCTCAGCACCGGCTACGGCACCTGGTTCCAGGGTGAAGTCGCCTCCAACTATGCCGGCCCGTTCAACAGCAATACCGGCATCCATCACGTCGGCCTCAAGGCGACGCCCCTGGAGAACCTGACGGTCGGCGCGCTGTACTTCGACTTCAATACCCTGCGCAAACACGACGCGCTGAACCTCGACGCCCGGGAGCTGGACCTGTACGCCGAATGGGCGGTCAACAGTCACCTGATCATCAGCCCGCTGGTGGGCATCTACCAACCCAAGAAGGATGCCGACTCCGGCGGTAACCAGGTGGGTGGCAACGGCACCAACCTCTACAGCCAGTTGACGGTGGCCGTGCCCTTCTGACCGGCCTCAGGAGCTGCGCAACGCAGCTCCGTCCTAGCGTTCGTGCTGGTGCAGCATCGTCTGGATCTGATGGGTCGCCTGACGGGTGTTTTCCGCCAGCTTGCGCACCTCATCGGCCACCACCGAGAACCCGCGCCCGACCTCGCCGGCCCTGGCCGCCTCAATGGCGGCGTTCAAGGCCAGCAGGTTGGTCTGGTCGGCAATGCCCTTGATCACACTCACCACCGTGGCGATCTGGCCGTAGGTGGCCTGATTGTGTGCGAGCAGCTGTTGATGGGTGGTCTTCGCCGACTGCTCATCGCTGATATCGCGTACCGCGCCGATCACCCGCGCCAAACGCCCCTGGGCATCGCGCACCGCTCGCCCACGCTCGCGGCACCAGATGTAGTCACGGGTCTTGTGGCGCATCCGGTATTCAAACACGTACTCACCGCTGCCCTGGGGCGCAAGGATTTCCCGGTCGAAGATCGCCATGATCTTCGGCAGGTCATCGGGGTGGGTGATGCTGACCTGCGCGTCCCAGCCGTCGGGCAGCTCATGGGGCGCGTAGCCCAGGAGCAGGCGGAACTGATTGAAAATCCGCATGCGGCTGGCGGGATCCTGCACGTCACCGTTGACCACGGTGATGTCCCAGCAGCCTTCGGTCATGGTGCAGAGCAGCAGCTCCCAGATCTGCGTCTCGTGTTGATGCGCAAGGGCGCGCTGCGCATGCTCACGCAACTCGGCTTCCAGCGCCTGTTCACGCTGCCCGGCCTGCTCCAGTTGCCGGCGAAGCACGGCAAGTGCCTGTTCGCTGCGCGCCCCGTCGGCAGCCTGATCGCGGGCTGATTCCTCGAGCAACAGCAACTGCCGCGTAGCCTGCGCACGTTGTGTGGCGAGTTGCTCCAGGTCGGCCTGCACCGACGGATAAGCGTGCAGTGCCTGGGTTCCCAACACCTCCCCCGCCAGCAATTGCTTGAGGACGGCGGCAAGGTCCTGCATCGGCTGTTTTTTCTTGAAGAACATCGGCCTGGCCCTTTCTGATCGAGTCGAAACCCCGGATCTGATCGCAAACCGAGCGTGATTGCTTGTACGAGCCTGCAAGGCCTTTGCGCGTGGCTGCCATCCAAAAAAGCCCTGCGTCGGGCGCTATCGTGCATCTGTAGGATGGTGATCGGCTTTCAACCCGTCGATACTTGTCCCCAGGCCCTGCCCACGTCCAAACGACGTTCCGGCCCTTAATGACTTCGTGACGAAAACAATAAGAATGTCGCACAGAGGTACATACGAATGAGCCGTCATGATCATGGTCACGCCAGCCTGCTGGAGGCATTCAGCGCGATGACACTGGAGCTCCAACGCCTGGCGCAGGACAAAGACATAGAACACTTCCACGAAGCGGCGCTGAGCTGCATCCGACAGTTGTTGCCCTTCGACAGCGCCTGGTGGGGCCGGGCTGCGCTGATTGACGGCCTGCCCGAAGAACACAGCTCCTACCTCTACAACCTGCCCCGCAGCTACCTGGCCGATTGGCAATCGATTCGCCATATCGATGTAACCATTGCCAGGGTCAACGACGTGCCGGGGCAAGCGGTCATCGTCGACATGCGCAACCCCACCAACGGCCCGGGGCTCAACTGGCTCGGCTCGTGCTACGCGATCGGTGAGTTACTGTGCGTGGTGTACATCGACCCGCAAACCCACCTCAGCGATCACCTCACGCTCTACCGTGCGCCCGACGCCCCACGCTTTACCGAGCAGGACTGCCTGCTGCTGAACAACCTCATGCGGCACCTGGTGGCGGCGGTCTCGGCCAATCAGATTCGTACCCTGGTCGCCATGCGCGAAGCCCTCACCCACCCGCGCAATCTCGCACTTGCCGTGTGCGACCAGCGCGGCACCCTGCACTGTACGGAACGTGGCTTCGTCGACTTGCTGCTGAGCGAATGGCCGGACTGGACCGGCCCTTGCCTGCCGGTCGCGATGGACGCCGAGGGCTATGACGGCAAGCACCTGCAGGTCGAGGCCTCGACGGTCGGCGACCTGCTCCTGCTGGCTGCCCGCAGCCGTACGGTGCTGATGCAACTGAGCCCTCGGGAGAATGCGGTGGCCCAGGGTTTCGGCGAAGGCAAGACCTACAAGGAAGTCGCCCGCGACCTGGGCATGTCGCCCAATACCGTGCGCCATCACATCCGCGCCATCTACAGCAAACTCGGGGTCAAGGACAAAGCCCGAATCGCCCACCTGCTGCACGCCCCGCCTGATTGATCGGCACCACTGACCCGCGCTGACTTTTTCGCTGTCGTTTTGACGGCCACGGGACACCTTTGCGCTTTTTTTGTCCCCTCTGCCACCCACGGGCGAGCCGTTCGCCACACAACACCTCAAAGAAGAGATGCCATGCCCATGATCCACACCTTCACCCGCACCACCACACTGGCCCTGCTCGGCGGCCTGTCGAGCCTGCACGCCAGTGCGGCCGACCTCAACGCCCGGGACTTTTTCGGCGCCCCCTCGGGCACCAGCCTGGGCGTGCTGTACCTGCCGGCAAGCCGCGCCAGTGACTTCCATGGCCCGGCCGACAGCACCGGCAAGGCCGACCTGAAGGTCAACGCCGTGGCGTACCGCCAAGTGTTCTTCACCGACCTCTGCGGCACCCTCTGTACCCCACAGTTCATCGTGCCTTTCGCCGACATCAACGCCCGCCTGCCGGGTGCCGGCCAGCACAGCGCAGAAAGCGGTTTCGGTGATCCCCAGGTCGGCGGCACGGTGTTTTTCATCAACGATCCGGCCTCGCGCACCTACAGCGGCCTACTGACCCTGATCACCCTGCCTGTGGGCGAATACCACGGTAACAATCCCGATGTATCGCCCGGTGCCAATCGCTGGGGCACCACCTTTGTCTACAACTACACCCAGGGCATCGGCGAAAAGTGGGTGCTGGAAGCCAACCTCGAAGCCCAGCTCTACGGCAAGAACGACAACTACTTCGGCAGCGACCTGAAACAGGACCCGCTGTACCGCCTGCAAGCCTTTGCCTCCTACGACTTCACACCCAGCACCTACGGCGCACTGCGACTGATCCACGCCGATGGTGGCGAATTGCGGATCAATGACCAGCGCATCGACAACACCCACAAGCGCTACACCCAGGTGGGCTTCGAGGTTGGTCACTGGCTGGATAAACAGAACCAGTTGATGTTCGGCCTCTCGCAGAACGTCGCCACCGACAACGGCTATCACGGTACCGACGCGCTGCTGCGTCTGGTCCATGTGTTCTGAATCCCCTCATCGGAGCTTGCCCATGAACACCCAGACCCAACCGCTGACCGATGAACGCGCCCACGCCTCATCCCCATTGGCATTGCTGGCCGCCATCGTGCTGTTCGCTGCCATCACCCCGACCATTCTCATGACCGCACCGGCCGTGGCTGCGCAACTGGCGACGCAATGGCAGTTGAGCCCGTCACAGATCGGGGACCTGTTCTCCACCGAACTCGGCGCCATGAGCCTGGCCACCCTGCCCGCACTGTGGTGGCTCAAGCGTGTCGACTGGCGCCGCGCCGCCTTGCTGGCCGGGTTGCTGTTCATCGCCGCCAACCTGCTTTCAATGCTGGCCCGCGACTACCCGATACTCCTGGCACTGCGCTTTTGCAGCGCCCTGGCCGGTGGCTCGTTGATGATCATCTGCCTGTCCAGTGCGGCCTCCACGGCCAATCCCGGGCGTGTCTACGGGTTATGGGTGATGGGGCAACTGGTGGTCGGGGCGATCGGCCTGAGCATCCTGCCCCGGCTGTTCGAGCACTACGGGCTGTCAGCCTGCTACCTGATCCTCGCCGCCTTGATGACGCTCTTTCTGCCCCTGGCACGGCACTTTCCCCAGGGCAGCCCGGCGCCTGAAAAAGCCGCCGAGCGCATCGCCCTCGCCTCCCGGTGGAAAGCCGCACTGGGCATTCTGGGCCTGCTGAGTTTCTACGTCAGCCTGAGCGGTGTCTGGACCTTTATCGGTTCCATCAGCAGCCATGCCGGCCTCTCTGCCGAGGCCAGTGGCGAGATTCTGGCGCTCGCCACGGTGATGGGCATCGTCGGGGCCGGTTGTACCTCGCTGATCGGCGACCGTCTGCCACGCCTGTTGCTGTTACTGCTGGGGTACGCGTTGATGGCAGGCGCCGTGCTGTTGCTGCTGGGCCAGCCCGACATGCTGCGTTTTGCTTTGGCGGCGCTGCTTTTCAAGTTCACCTGGACGTTCATCCTGCCGCTGGTCCTGGCCTGCCTGGCCGACCTCGACCGCTCCGGAAAATTGATGAACACCTCCAACCTGGTGATCGGTGGCGGCCTGGCCATCGGCCCGACCGTGGCTGGCCGGATGATCGAAGCCAGCGGCGGCTTCCAATCACTGCTGATCGCAGGGGCGTGCGTCACCGTGCTGTCCCTGGTGTTGATGCTGAGCAGCCGCCCGAATGCCTGACGGGCCCTTTTACCCCAACGAAAATGGAAAGACGATGAGCCGAAAAAGTGCATTTTTCTTCGACGAACTCAGCCTCTGGCACAGCGCCGGGTTGCACGCCTTGACCTTACCGGTGGGCGGGTGGGTGCAGCCGCCTGCCGCCGCCGGCCACGCCGAGTCACCGGAAACCAAGCGTCGCTTGAAGAGCCTGCTGGACGTTTCCGGCCTGACCCGCCACTTACAGGTGCGCAGTGCCAACGCGGCCACCGCTGAAGACCTGCTGCGGGTGCACACGCCCAACTACCTGCAACGCTTCAAGGCGATGAGCGATGCCGGGGGCGGCGAATTGGGCCCCCACGCGCCCATCGGGCCAGGCAGTTATGAAATAGCCAGGCTCTCCGCCGGGCTGGCCATGGCGGCAGTGGATGCGGTGCTGTGCGGCGAAGTCGACAATGCCTATTCTCTGTCACGCCCACCCGGCCACCACTGCCTCGCCGACAACGCCATGGGCTTCTGCTTCCTGGCCAACATCGCCATCGCCATCGAAGCTGCAAAAGCACGGCGTGGCCTGGGCAACGTCGCGGTGATCGACTGGGACGTGCACCACGGCAACGGCACCCAATCGATCTTCGAAGAACGCGGCGACGTGCTGACGATTTCCCTGCATCAGGACGGCTGTTTCCCGGCAGGTTACAGCGGTGAAGCCGATCGCGGGCGCGGCGCGGGGCTGGGCGCGAATATCAATATCCCGCTGCCCCCCGGCAGCGGTCATGAGGCGTATCTGCACGCGATGGAGCGTATCGTGATTCCGGCGCTGGAGCGCTTCGAGCCGGAATTGATCATCGTCGCCTGCGGCTACGACGCCAACGCGGTCGACCCACTGGCGCGAATGCTGTTGCACAGTGACTCGTTCCGGCACATGACCCGTCTTGTACGCCAAGCAGCCGAACGCCTGTGCCAGGGCCGCCTGGTGCTGGTGCACGAAGGCGGCTACTCCGAAGCCTATGTACCGTTTTGCGGGCTGGCGACCATTGAGGAATTGGTGGGCGTCAGGACACAGGTCGGCGACCCCATGCTGGAGTTTGTGCAGTTGCAGCAACCGAACGCGGCGCTGGCGGCGTTTCAGTTGCGCGTAGTCGATGAGTTGGCCGAAGCCCGCTGAGCGTGACGCAAAAAAATCCGATGCCGTTGCCGGCATCGGATCTTGGCCAGTCAGCAGTGGCTGATCAGTCCCTTCAACACCGTCTTGAAGGTGTCGATCTGGTCCTGGCTGAACTCGGCGAACACCTTCTCCTGCTGTTCCCGTGCAATGGCCCAGAGGTCTTCGGTCTGCTCGATACCCGCCGCGGTCAGGCGCACGCCGTGCTCGTCGTCATCGACCAGCCCCTTGCGCTTGAGGTTGGCCACGGCGTCGTCGATTTCCCGCACCGGCATCGCCACTTCCCGCAGCAGGTCGCCAGTGCTCAGGCGGGCATCGTTCTCAAGCACCATCAGCATCCGCGCCTCGCTGGTGCGCAGGCCGGTGGACAGTTGCCGGGGCTGGTAGCTGGACTGGTAGGCGCGAACCGCCTGGGTCATCAGGTAATACAGGTTATGGTTCAGGCGCCCCTGGAAGTGGCTGCTCGGCGGCTGGCTTTCGTCGCGCCTGGTCATGCGCGTATGGGGCAGGACCATGGAGTAGGCGCCCTGGTGGTAGAGCAGCGGCGAGCGCCCGAAATCGTCGAAGGCCACCACCTTGCCGATCATGATCCAGTGATCGCCGCCATCCACCTGCTGGTATTTCTCGCAGTGAAAACGTGCCGCACAATCGGCGAACACCGGCGCCCCGCCCTCCCCCGGTGCATAGGCGATCTCGGCGAAGCGGTCGTCCTTGGGCCGGGCAAAATTGTTCGACAGGTCGATCTGGTCCGCCGCCAGCACGTTGACCGCGAAGTGGCTGGCCTCCTCGAACACCCCGTGGCTGCTGGAGCGTTTGTCGATGCTCCACAGCACCAGCGGTGGGTCCAGGGACACCGAGTTGAAGCTGTTGGCGGTAACGCCCACCTTGCGGCCGGAGGCGTCGGCGGCGGTGACCACGGTCACGCCCGTGGCAAAGTTGCCCAGGGCCCGGCGAAAGGCGCGTGGGTCGAAGGTCGATTCAGACATGCAAGACTCCCGGGCTGCGTCAGGCGCAGTCCTGATTGTTGTTTTCAAAAGCAGTTTCAGATCATGCTCGGATCGGGCTCCAGGCCCATCAGCTCGCGGCCGAGGATCTGTGCACAGACGTCGTAGTCGGTGTAGGCATGGGCGCCGGTCATGTGCGAGTCGCGGAACAGGCGCTGCATCTCGTTGTGCTCGAACCAGGCGTTGCCGCCGGCGGCTTCGAACAGACGGTCCACCGCCTGGATGCACATCTTGGTCGCGTAGGCCTGGTTGGTGCGCCAGAACGCCAGGGTTTCGCGGCTGGGGTAGCGCTGCTGCTCACTGTGTTCAGCGTGTTCGTCCCAGGTTTTCTCGAGGAAGGCGCGCGCGGCGGCCACCTGGTGCGTCGACTCGGCCAGGCGCATCAACGCCGGGGTCGCGGCACCGACCGCCGCGCCGGTGTAGGCGCGCACGCGGGTCCTGGTCTTTTCGCGGAACACCTCGAGCATCCGCTCGGCGACGCCCAGGCTGACGGTGGAAAAACCGCTGGCAAAATACGGCCGGTACGGTGAGTAGAAAATCCTGCTGTCGGGGTACAGCCCGAAGCCGGCGGACTTGCCTTCCATCATGTCCTTGGCTTTCTGGATGCGGTGTTCCGGCACCCAGGCCTTGTCGATGATCAAGGTCTTGGTGCCGCTGCCCTTCATGCCGGCGGCAAACCAGTCATCGCGGATCTGGTAGTCACTGCGCGGCAGCACCGCGAAGCAGTAATCCTGGGAGCCCTGGGGGTTGTTGCGGCGGAACCCCACGATCGCCCACTCGGCGTGATCACAGCCGCTGCTCCAGCCCATTTCCCCGCTGAACAGCACGCCGCCCTCGACTTCCTCGGTGCGCCCGAACGGCGCGATGCTGCTGCTGGCCGTGGCATCCGGGTCAGTGCCCCAGACCTCCTGCTGCAGTTGGGCCGAGAACAGTGCCAATTGATGGCTGTGGGTACACAACAGGCTCATGGCCCAGGCCGTGCTGGCGCAGGCCCCGGCGAGCAAGGCGATGCAGTCGGCAAACTGCGGCAGCGACAACTCCATGCCGCCGAACACTTTCGGCTGAAACACACGGTGCATGCCGATGCTCTTGAGCAGCGCAATATTCTCGGCGGGCACCTGGCGGTCCTGCTCGGCCACGAAGGCATTGGCGGCGATGGTCGGCAGGATGGACTTGAGGTCTTCAAGGAGCGGGTTTGGCTTTTTCATGGATGGCCCTGCTTATTATTGGATGTCCGGGCAGCGCCAGAAATCAAGGCGTGGCGCCGGATGCAGGGCCAGTATGGAGCGTGCCTTCCTGGCAGGACATGCACCTTCCAGAGTCAAGATTGTACTTTTCAAAGGCCCAGGCTGATCCGCCGTGTACAGGCGCTGGCAGCCACAGACATGCCACTGGGCAGCCACAGTCAAGCCCGTTCCGGCCACTGGGATTAACCTCGGGCTTTTCAATCTCTGCCACCAGGAAAAACCCATGAGCGATATTCCACTGCTGCCCCAGGTTGAAGCCTTCCTCCGTCGAACCCATACGTTGTTCATTGACGGTGGCTACGTCGAGAGCCATTCCAGCCAGCGGTTGGAGGTGATCAACCCGGCGACCGGCCAGGTCATCGCCGATGTCGCCGACGCCGACCCGGCCGACATTGACGCGGCTGTGGCGTCGGCGAGCCGAGGCTTCAAGCAGTGGTCGCAGGTCGCACCGGCGGTGCGCGGCAATGTACTGCTCAAGCTGGCCGACCTGCTGGAGCAACACCGCGAAGAACTGGCACAGATCGAAACCTGCCAGTCAGGCAAGATCATCCAGATTTCCCGCGCCTTCGAAGTCGACCAGGCCGCGCACTTCCTGCGTTACTACGCCGGCTGGGCCACCAAGATCAGCGGCCAGACCATCACCCCATCGTTGCCCTCCTTCGCCGGCGAGCGCTACACCGCGTTCACCCTGCGCGAGCCGGTCGGAGTGGTGGTCGGCATCGTGCCGTGGAATTTCTCGACCATGATCGCCATCTGGAAACTCGCCTCGGCGCTGGTGACCGGTTGCAGCATCATCATCAAGCCCAGCGAGTTCACGCCGCTGACCATCCTGCGCATCGCCGAACTGGCGATTGCCGCCGGCCTTCCCGCCGGTGCGCTGAACGTCTTGACCGGCGGCGGCAGCGTCGGCAAAGGCCTGATCGAACACCCCGGCACCGACAAGGTGTCGTTCACCGGCTCCGTGCCGACCGGGATTGCGGTGGGCCAAAGTGCCATGGGCGCCGGGCTGACCCGGGCCACCCTTGAACTGGGCGGGAAAAACTCGGCCGGGTTCCTGCCCAATGTGGACCTGGACAAGGCCGTCAACGGCATCATCGAAGCGGGCTTTTTGCACTCCGGGCAAATCTGCGCCGCCGCCGAACGCTTCTTTGTGCATCGTTCGCAGATCGAAACGGTGATGGGCAAACTGGCCCAGCGCCTGAGCACGCTGAACATCGGCTCGCCCCTGGATGAGCGCACCGAATTCGGCCCCGTAACCAACCGCCAGCACCAGCTCAAACTCGGCGAGTTCTTCGCCAAGGCCCGTGCCGAAAACAACCGCATCATTCACGGTGGCAACCTGATCGACCGTCCGGGCTGTTACGTCGAACCGACGATCATCCTCGCCAACGGCGTCAATGACACCCTGCTCAACGAAGAGACCTTCGGCCCCATTGCCACGTTCTTGCCGTACGACAGCGAAGAAGAACTGCTGGCCTTGATGAACAACACCCCCTACGGCTTGAGCGCCAGCCTGTGGACCAACGACCTGGGCAAAGCCCTGCGCATGGTGCCCGCCATCGAGGCCGGCACGGTGTGGGTGAACATGCACACGATGCTGGACCCGGCGGTGCCGTTTGGCGGCAACAAGTCCTCGGGGATAGGCCGGGAGTTCGGCAGCGCCTTCATCGAGGACTACACCGAGTTGAAGTCAGTGATGATTCGCTACTGAATCCAACCAGTGGATCCATTGAAACGTAATCGTCCGATAATCGCCCAATAAAGCAACCACAATAGATTGACTCTCCATCAGGCCAGCCATTTAATGGATCCATTAAATAAAAACAATCCGCCGCCTGGAGAGTCATCATGTACCCCAAGAACACTTGGTATGTCGCCTGCACCCCCGATGAAATCGCACACAAGCCCCTGGGTCGACAGATCTGCGGCGAAAAGATGGTGTTTTATCGTGGCCAGGAAGGCGCCGTGGTGGCGGTCGAGGACTTCTGCCCCCATCGCGGCGCGCCGCTTTCACTGGGGTATGTCGAGAACGGCAACCTGGTCTGCGGCTACCACGGCCTGGTCATGGGCGGCGACGGCAAGACCGTGGAAATGCCCGGCCAGCGGGTACGTGGTTTTCCCTGCAACAAGACCTTTGCCGCCGTTGAACGCTACGGCTTCATCTGGGTATGGCCCGGCGATCAGGCCCAGGCCGACCCGGCGCTGATCCACCACCTGGAATGGGCCGTGAGTGACCAATGGGCCTACGGCGGCGGGCTGTTCGATATCCAGTGCGACTACCGCCTGATGATCGACAACCTGATGGACCTGACCCACGAAACCTATGTGCACGCCTCCAGCATCGGCCAGAAGGAAATCGACGAAGCGCCGCCCGTGACCACGGTGGACGGCGATGAAGTGGTCACGGCCCGGCACATGGAAAACATCATGGCCCCGCCGTTCTGGCGCATGGCCCTGCGCGGCAATAACCTGGCCGATGACGTGCCGGTGGACCGCTGGCAGATCTGCCGCTTCACCCCGCCCAGCCATGTATTGATCGAAGTCGGCGTGGCCCACGCCGGCAAAGGTGGCTATAACGCCGCCCCCGAACACAAGGCTGCGAGCATCGTGGTCGACTTCATCACCCCGCAAACCGAGACCTCGATCTGGTACTTCTGGGGCATGGCGCGCAACTTCAACCCCCACGACGAGGCACTGACCGCAAGCATTCGCGAGGGCCAGGGCAAGATTTTCAGCGAGGACCTGGAGATGCTCGAACGCCAGCAACAGAACCTGCTGGCCCATCCGCAGCGCAACCTGCTCAAGTTGAATATCGACGCGGGTGGCGTGCAGTCACGCAAGATCCTGGAGCGACTGATTGCCAAGGAACGCGCCCTCGAAGCGCAACTGATCGCCACCACCACCGCCTGAACAGCGCGACAACTTTGCGAGGACTGAACATGATCGATGTGGTGGTGGTATCCCGTAACAACGAAGCCCAGGACATTTGCAGCTATGAGCTGGCCAGTGTCGATGGCCAGCCGCTGCCGGCCTTCAGTGCCGGCGCGCATATTGACGTGCACCTGCCCGATGGGGTTATCCGGCAATATTCCCTGTGCAATCACCCCGAAGAACGTCATCGCTACCTGATCGGCGTGCTCAAGGACCCGGCGTCCCGGGGCGGCTCGCGCAGCCTGCACGAGCAGGTCCACGAGGGCACCCGCCTGACCATCAGCGAGCCACGCAACCTGTTCCCCCTGGCCCACGACGCGCGCCGCAGCCTGCTGTTTGCCGGTGGCATCGGCATCACTCCGATCCTGTGCATGGCCGAGCGCCTGGCCCATGTAGGTGCCGACTTCGAGCTGCATTACTGCGCCCGCGCCCGTGAGCGTGCGGCGTTTGTGCAGCGGCTCGAGGCGTCGCCGTTTGCCGCGCGGGTGTTCCTGCATTTCGATGAGCAGCCCCACACCGCGCTGAACATCGCCGAAGTGCTGGCAGCGCCCGCCGATGACGTGCACCTGTATGTCTGCGGCCCCGGCGGGTTCATGCAGCATGTGCTCGACAGCGCACGCGCGCAGGGCTGGCAGGAAGACTGCCTGCACCGCGAATACTTCAGCGCGGCACCGGTGGACAGCAGCCTCGACGGCGGCTTTTCGGTGAAGCTCGGCAGCAGCGGCCAGGTCTTTGAAATTCCCGCCGACAAGACCGTGGTCCAGGTCCTGGAAAGCCACGGCATAGAGATTGCCGTGTCCTGCGAACAGGGGATTTGCGGCACCTGCCTGACCCGTGTGCTGGAGGGCATACCGGAGCACCGCGACCTGTTCCTCACCGAACAGGAACAGGCCCTGAATGACCAGTTCACCCCCTGCTGCTCGCGCTCGAAAACCCCGCTGCTGGTACTCGATATCTGACAGGGTTCACGACGCGGGCAAAATCACCTTCATGCGCGCGGCGGCGGTGGCTGAGCTGAAGATCTCGGCATAGCGCAACGTCGCATTGGCGTGTTCGCGCATGATGGCTTCGGCCCGCGCGCCCTGGCGATTGACCAGGGCATCGAAAACCGAATGATGCTGCATGTGGGCATAGTTGAAGCGTCGGTACTCGCGGGCCATGTCCTCGCGATCCACCGCCAGCGCGGTCACCGAGGCGAACGGCAGGTGATCATTGCGGGCCAGCGCGTCGGCGATCGCCGGGTTGTGGCTGCCTTCGACGATGACCTGGTGAAAGCGCATGTTCAGGTCGTGATAGACCTCAAGGTCATCCTCGGTCACGTAGCCCTTTTCGAACAGTTGATCGCCTTCCACCAGGCAGCGCTCCAGCGCCGCACGCGCCGCAGCGGACAAGCCCTGCTCGGCGGCTTGCCGTGCCGCCAGGCCTTCCAGGACGCCGCGCACTTCGACGGCGCCGGCAATGTCGCTGGGGCTGACCGAGCGCACCTGATAGCCACGCCCGCCAAACGGCACCAGCAGTCCTTCCTGCTCAAGGGTACGAAAGGCCATGCGCACCGGCATGCGCGACACGCCGAACAGCTGCGCCGTGGGAATCTCCATCAGCCGCTCGCCCGCCGCCAACTCCCCGCTGGCAATCATCTTGCGCAGTGCAACCAGCACCAATTGACCGGGTTTACTCATCCAGGCAACTTCCAGAAAACGTGAGCCGCCATGGTACCGCAAGTAGTACTGCAAGCACCTGGCCGCGTCAGATGAACGCCAGCGCTGCCCGTGCCCCGTCTATGGCGCCCAGGTGCTGCGCCAGCCGCGACGGCAGGTAATCGAAAAAGAACCCGGCGCTTTGCAGCTTGGCGGCGCGCAGCGGATCGTCTTCGCGCAGGGCCCTGGAGACCCGCGCGGCCCGCGCCCAGGCAAAGGCCAGCAACGCCACGCCACAGAGCTGGAGGAAATCCGGCGCCGCCCGATAGGGGTATTCACTGTCCTCATGGGTGCGTTCACGGATGGCGTGCACCACACTGGCCAACGCGTCGCACAGGTTGGCCAACGCGCCGGAAAAGCCTGCGCATTCCTCATACTGCGCGCCCTGCCCGGCCTCGGCGCGCAATTCGGCCAGCAGCAGGCCAAAGGCTCGACCCTCATCCCCCAGCACCTTGCGCAGCAACAGGTCATTGGCCTGGATCTCGTTACTGCCCTCGTAGATCATCGCGATGCGACTGTCCCGCAGGGTTTGCTCGATGGCGAACTCGGTGACGTAGCCGTAACCGCCGAACACCTGCAGCCCCTGGCTGGCCTGGCGAAAGCCCTGTTCGGTGAAAAACGCCTTGATGATGGGGGTCAGCAGCGGCGCCAACTGCGCCGCCGACGGGTCCTGGCCGTGCTCGGCCTGATCAAGCAGGTGCGCCGCCCAATAGCCGATGGCGCGCATGCCCTCGCTGGTGGTGCGCAGCTCCAGCAACACGCGGCGCATGGCCGGGTGATAACGGATCGGGTCAGCCGCCTGGGCCACCACCTCTTCCGGCCTTGACGGCGCACGCATCTGCAAGCGCTCGGCGGCGTACTGGCGGGCGTTCTGCCAGGCCGCCTCGACATGCCCCAGGCCTTGCAGGCCCACATGCAGGCGCGCCGAATTCATCATCACGAACATCGCCGCCAGGCCGCGATTGGGCTCGCCGACCAGCCAGCCCTGGGCGGCGTCGAACACCAGGGAGCAGGTGGCGCTGCCCTTGATGCCCATCTTGTGTTCGATGCCGTCGCAGTGCACGCCATTGGCCTGGCCATCGTCCAGCTGCCTGGGCACCAGGAACAGTGAAATGCCACGGCTGCCCGGCGGCGCATCGGGCAGGCGCGCCAGCACCAGGTGCAGGATATTCGCCGTGAGGTCGTGCTCGCCGCCGGAGATAAACAGCTTGCTGCCGCTGAGGCGATAACTGCCATCCGCCTGGGGTTGCGCGCGACAGCGCAGCAAGCCGACATCGCTGCCGGCCTGGGGCTCGGTCAGGCACATGGTGGGCAAGGCCTGGCCGCTGACGATGTCGGGCAGGTAGCGCGCCTGCAACCATGGGGCGGCGTGGGCCTTGAGACACAGGTAGGCACCGTGGGCGATCCCGGTGTACATGGCCCAGGCGTGGTTGCTGGCATAGAGCATCTCTTGCAGCGCCGCATCGAGCAGTTGCGGCAAGCCCTGCCCGCCCTGCTCCTCGGCACACGCCAGCGCCGGCCAGCCCCCCTCGACATAGGCGCGATAGGCCTCGACGAAGCCGTCCGGGGTGCTGACCCGGCCCGCCTGCCAGCGGCAGCCCTGGCGATCACCGCTGCTATTCAACGGCGCCAGCACGCCCTGGCTGAAGCGTGCCGCCTCCTCCAGCACCTGTACCGCCAGCGGCAGGTCCAGGGCCGCGAATGCCGGGTGGCGCTGCCAGGTATCGGGCGCCTGCAGCCAGTGTTCCAGGACAAATTGCATATCGCCCAGGGGCGCCTCATAGCTCCACATCGGAACACCTCATCGACAAAAAAGAATCGTGCGCTTCAAGCCCGGTAGGCAGGGTTCTCGATCAGCAACGCCATGCCCTGCCCGCCGCCCACGCACGCCGCGGCAATCCCGTAGCGCAGGTTGTGCTGGCGCAGTTGCCGGGCCAGGGTCATCACCAGGCGCAGGCCGGTGGCAGCCAACGGATGCCCCAGGGCAAGGGAACCGCCCTCGACGTTGAGGCGGCTGCTGTCCAGCTCCAGTTCATGGGCAACCGCCAGTACCTGGGCGGCCTGGGCTTCGTTGATTTCGAAGCGGCCGATGTCGCCCAGGTTCAAGCCGCTGCGTTGCAGCAGCAGGCGGATCGCCGGTGCCGGGCCGATGCCCATGAACTCGGGGGCCACACCGACCACCGCGCTGGCCAGCAGCCGCGCCAGGGCCGGGCGCGTGCAGGCCGAGGCACGCCCCACCAAAGCCGCCGCCGCACCATCGACCACCGCGCAACTGTTGCCGGCGGTTTGCACGCCGCCTGGATGCACGGCGCGCAAGCGCGTCAGGGCTTCAAGGTCGGTAGGACGTGGGTGGCTGTCGGCGCTGACGGCACTCTCCCGGCGCGCCAGGCTGATGCCCCTGGGCTGGTACCCCTCAAGCTCGAACACCTGGTTATCGACCGTGACGATTTCTTCCGCCCACGCGCCCTCACGTTGCGCCTGCAAGGCACGCTGGTGGCTGTCGCAGGCGTAGCGGTCCACGGCCTTGCGGCTCAGGCCATAACGGCGCGCAAGATTGTCGGCGGTGGCGATCATGTCCAGGCCGGGGGCCGGGTCGTACAGGGCCTCCCAGAGAAAATCCTTGAATTGCACCTCGCCGCCGAGGCGAAACCCATCCCGATGGGTGTAGGCCGCAATCGGGTTGCGCGACATGGATTCACTGGCCACGCACAGCGCCAGTTGCACCTCGTCGCGCAGTTGTTCAGCGGCCTGGCGCAGCAGCTCGAAACCGGTGGCGCAGATGCGCTGCACCCCCAGTGCCGGGACTGCTTGCGCCACCCCGCTGTACAGGCCGATATGCCGGGGCAGCAAGTAGGCATCGAAACTGGCCTGGGCCATGGAGCCGGCCAGCACGCTGTCCACGGCCTGTGGCTCGATGCCGGCCCGGGCCAGTACTTCGCGGCCCACCTTGATTCCCAAATCGATAGGCGACACCTGGGACAGTGCACCGCCAAGGTCGACCCACGGCGTGCGCACCGCCGCGAAAATCGCCGCATCGGCAAACGCCGAGTACTGCCCGGCGCAGTTCAAGGCTTGGGCCCGGCGCGCAGGATCGCAGGGTCTTCACCGCGATACAGCGCCTCGACCCTGGCCGCGCGCCATTGCAGCACGGCGCGCTGGTTGACCGAACCCTTGTCGGTGATTTCCCCGCGATCGATGGACGCTGGCTCGTCGAGCAGGGCAATCCATTCCAGGCGACTGGCATTGCCGGTGGCCTCGCGGTTGAGGCGCTGCAACCAGTCGCCGAACCACTGGCGTACCGGTGCGCTGCCCAGCACCTCAGCGTCGCTGGCGTCGGCGCTCAAGCCGGCCAGCCGACGGCACTCGTAGAGCCGGGGGAATACCAGGGCGCCCAGGCATTCGCGGTCCGGCGCGGCAATCACCAGGTCCTGCACATAGGGCGCGCCGTCGAGCACCGCGCGATTGCGCAACGGGCCGACACTGACAAACACCCCGGAAGACAACTTGAAATCCTCGGCAATCCGCCCGTCGAACATCAGCCCCAATTGCGGCTGGTGCGGGTCGGCGAGCTTGATCGCGTCACCTGAACAGTAGAAACCCTGGTCGTCGAACACCTCGGCGGTTTGCTCCGGCGCCCGCCAGTACCCCGGCATGATGTGCGGCCCGCGGAAGCGCCCTTCGAACTTGCCGTCCAACGGCACCAGGCGCACCTCGCAGCCCGGCGCGGGCAAGCCGATGTAGCCGGCCATGGACAACGGCCCGGTGGTGAAGGTGCAGGACGGCGCGGCTTCGGTCATGCCCAGCCCGGCCATCATGCGGATACGTTCACCGCAGTGCTGTTCGGCCACGCGGTCGAGGCGATCCCAGATACTTTGCGACAGGCCGGCGGCGGCGAAGAAGAACAGTTTCATCCGCGCAAAAAAGCGTTCACGCAACTCGGCGTCCTGTTCCAGGGCGTTGACCAGTTCTTCCCAGCCCTTGGGCACCGTCAGGTAGGCCGTGGGCGAGATGTCCTTGAGGTTGCGCAGGGTCTCGGCAAAGCCCTGGGCGGTCGGCTTGCCGTCGTCGAGGTAAAAGGTGCCGCCGTTGTAGAGCACGATGCCGACGTTATGGCTGCCACCGAAGGTGTGGTTCCACGGCAGCCAGTCCACCAGCACCGGCGGTTCCTCACCGAACACCGGGAACGTCTGCAGCAGCATTTGCTGGTTGGCACAAAGCATGCGCTGGGTGGTGATCACCGCCTTGGGCAACTTGGTCGAACCCGAGGTGAACAGGAACTTGGCGATGCTGTCGGGGCCGGTGGCCTGGAACGCCGCGTCGGCCTCGGCGGCGCCCGGCGTTTGCAGCAGGCTGGCGAAGCTGGCCTGAGTGCGCCCAGGCACGTGGCCGCGCACGCTGATCAGCGGGGTCTCGGCCGGCAGGACGGCGTCGATGGCGCGCTGGTAAGCCGCCGCATCGCTGACGAACACCAGCCCCGGTTGCAACAGGTTGCACACATGCCGCAGCTTGGCGAAATCCTGGGACAACAACGAATACGCCGGCGACACCGGGCAGTAAGGAATACCGGCGTACATCGCGCCGAGGGCAACCTGCAAATGCTCGATGTCGTTGCCCGACAGCAAGGCCAGCGGCTTATGCGCCGAGAGCCCGTAACTCAACAGGCCCTGGGCAATCGCACGCACGCTGTCGAGCATCTCGCGGTAGCTGACCCGGCGCCAATCACCACCGGCCTGGCGGGCCGCGATAAACGTCTGCTCGGGGCGCACCCGGGCCCAATGCACCAGGCGATCGAGCAGGCGCGCCGGCAACTCGGCCAGGGGCTCCAGGGAGCGCATATGCAGCACGCCGTGTTCTTCAGTGACCGCCACCGCTGCGTGGCCGATGGAGACCTCGCGGTATCGCGGTGCGGGCTGGGGTTGCGGTCTGAATTCGGAACTCACAAGGGTGTCCTCCAGCAAGGCGGGTCAACGCCGCCTTGTTATTGTTATGTCGCGACGCCTGCTCAGATCGGGTAATGCCGTGGCCCGTTCTGCAAGGTCACCCAGCGCAATTGCGTGAAGTGCTCGATCGAGGCCTTGCCGCCGAAGCTGCCGTAGCCGCTGGACTTGACCCCGCCAAACGGCATCTGCGCCTCGTCATGCACGGTCGGGCCGTTGATATGGCAAATGCCCGACTCGACACGCTGGGCCAGGGCCAGTGCACGCCCGGTGTCACGGCTGAAGATCGCCGCCGAGAGGCCGAACTCGGAGTCGTTGGCCAGGCGCAACAAGGCTTCATCCCCGTCACCGCGCAGCAGTACCGCCACCGGACCGAAGGATTCTTCGCGGTACAGGCGCATATGCTCGGTAACGCCATCGATCAGGGTCGGCTGCAGGATGCTGCCGTCCAGTTGGCCACCCACCACCAGCCGCGCGCCCTTGGCGAGGGCATCGTCGATCAGGGCCTTGATGCGTGTGCCGGCGCCGGCGTCCACCAGGGAACCCAGAACCGAATCCGCTGCAATGGGATCGCCTGCGCGCAGGGTCGCGACCTTGGCCGCCAGCTTGGCGGTGAACGCATCGGCGACCTTGGCATCGACAATCAGGCGCTCGGTGGACATGCAAATCTGGCCCTGGTTGAAATAGGCGCCAAAGGCCGCCGCTGCCACCGCCGCGTCGAGGTCGGCGTCGTCGAGCACCAGCAACGGCGCCTTGCCGCCCAGTTCCAGCAAGGCCGGCTTGAGGTGACGCGCCGAGAGTTCGCCGACAATCCGCCCCACATGGGTCGAGCCGGTGAAGTTGACCCGGCGCACGGCCGGGTTGGCGATCAGCCGCTCGACAATCGCAGCGGCATCCGCCGGGGCATTGCTGATGACATTGACCACGCCATCGCCCAGGCCGGCGTCCTGCAACACCTGGCCAATCAGGCGGTGCACCGCAGGGCTCAGCTCCGAGGCCTTGAGCACCACGGTATTGCCGCAGGCCAACGGCATGGCGATGGCGCGGGTGGCGAGGATCACCGGGGCATTCCACGGCGCGATGCCCAGTACCACGCCGCAAGGCTGACGCAAGGCCATGGCGAAACTGCCGGGGACATCGGAGGGGATCACTTCACCGGTGATCTGGGTGGTCATCGACGCCGCTTCGCGCAGCATATTGGCCGCCAGGCGCACGTTGAAGCCATACCAGTTGGCCATGGCGCCGGTCTCGCCGGCGGCGGCAATGAATTCGGCGCTGCGCGCCTGCAATTGCTCGGCGGCATTGAGCAGGCGGGTGCGGCGTTCGTTGGGTGCCAGCGCCGCCCACGCGGGGAACGCGGCGTGGGCGGCCGCTACGGCGGCGTCGGCATCTTCCAGGGTGGCGGCGGCCACCCGCGAGACCACTTCACCGGTCACCGGGTTGCGGCGCTCGAAGGTTCGACCGTCACGGGCGGGGCACGACTGGCCGCCGATCAACAGGGGCACGTCCAGCATGGTGATTCCTCTTTATTGTCTTTATCGGGAATACGTTCAAGCAGGGTACAACGGCGCGGCCAGGCGGCCGCGCCCTTCAGCGTTTATACGCCTGCAGGCCAGGCTTGATGCTCTTGTCGTCGAGGAACTGCTTCATGCCCTGCTCGCGACCGCCTTCGGTGTCGAGCAGGCGCGACTGATCGAGCTTGGCGTAGAGGTAATCCTCGTTCTGCTCCCAGGTCAATTCGCGGCAGCGCTTGAAGCCATGCTTGGCGGCACGCAGCACCACCGGGTTTTTCTCCAGCAGGTTGCGCGCCAGTTCAATGGTCACTTCGCGCAGTTGAGCCAGCGGCACGCTTTCGTTGACCAGGCCCATTTCGGCGGCTTTCTGCCCGCCAAAGGTCTTGCCGGTCATGATGTAGTACAGCGATTGGCGATGGCCCACGGTGTCGGCCATGGCCTTGCTCACCAGGTTGCCCGGCGGGATGCCCCAGTTGATTTCCGAAAGGCCGAAGGTCGCTTCGTCCGCACAGATCGCCAGGTCGCAGGCCACCAGCGGGCTGAAGCCACCGCCGAAGCACCAGCCATTGACCATGGCGATGGTCGGCTTGGCGTACATGCGCAGCAGTTTCCATTGCCATTGCGAGGCTTCGCGACGGATTTTTTCCTGGAGGATTTCCGGGCCGGCGTCCACTTCGCGGAAGTATTCCTTGAGGTCCATGCCGGCGGTCCAGGCTTCGCCCGCGCCAGTCAGCACCAGCACGCCGGCGGCAGGGTCCTGCTCGAGGGTTTCGAGGACGTCGATCATTTCCCGGTTCAGGGTCGGGCTCATGGCGTTGCGTTTTTCCGGACGATTGAGAATGACCCAGGCGATGCCTTCTTCGATCTCAACCTTGACGGTGGTCCAACGGCCTTCGTAATTGCTCATGGCGGTACGCTCTTGTTCTGGGTTTGAAGATGATTCGAAATTAAACCGCAAATATAGTTATGTCAATTAACCATTAATCCGGATAACCAATATTTTTACGCGATGAAACCTGCGTTTTCCAGGCGTTGTGAAAAGCCGGCATAGCCATGGCGCGCCAACCCCGGCAAACTAGATAGCCTTCTTAACCTCCACCTTCTGAGGATTGCACTGCCAATGGCCAAGCCTTCCACCATCGCCGCCGCCAGCCAGGCCCTGCCCGACAACGACGAGGTACGGCCGCCGCTGGATTCAGCCCTGGACGATCTGATCGGCTACGCCATGCGCCGCGCCCAGCTCAAGCTGTTCCAGAACCTGATCGGCCGGCTGTCGGACCACGACCTGCGCCCTGCACAGTTCTCGGCCCTGGCGATCATCGAGCAGAACCCCGGGCTGATGCAGGCCGACCTGGCCCGCGCCCTGGCCATCGAGCCGCCCCAGGTAGTGCCGTTGCTGAACAAGCTGGAAAGCCGCGCCCTCGCCGTGCGGGTGCGCTGCAAGCCGGACAAGCGCTCCTACGGGATCTTCCTCAGCAAGAGCGGCGAAATCCTGCTCAAGGAACTCAAGGCCATCGCCGCCCAGAGTGACCTGGACGCCACGGCCGCCCTTGACGCCCAGGAACGCGAAGAGCTGCTGCGCCTGCTGAAGAAGGTCTATCAGGACTGAGCGGCCTACCAGAGCGCCACGGTGTAGAGGACCAGGAAACGGGTCTGGTTTTCATCGCGAAACGCCGCGCCGCTCGGGAAGTCATTGCGGTAGATCGACTTGCGCGCCATGAACCCGACGTTCTTCAGCGGGCCGTCCTGGATCACATACCCCAACTCCATCTGGAACTCGCGCTCCTTGCGGTCCTCGGCATTGAAAGCGGCCAGTTCGATGTTGTCGCCGCGCACATAGCGCAGCCGACTCTTGAGCCCCGGCACACCCGCTGCGGCGAAGTCGTAGTCATAGATGGCTTGCCAGGTGCGCTCCTTGGCGTTGAGAAAGTCCGAGCTCATGGTCAGCTCGCTCATGCCCATCAACTCGGTGCCGGAGATATAGGGTGTGGCCGTCTCCCCGCTTGAGTGCATGTAGCCAAGGCTGACGCGATGGCCGCCCAGGCGATAGCCGAACAGCGCCGAGAGGTTGCGGTTATCCACCTTGCCCGCCTTGGCACTGCCGTCCTCGCGGCTGAAAAAGCTGCGCAGGTCGCTGGTGAGCACGCCATCGCCCAACGGCAGGTTGTGCAGCAGTGCCAGGGTGTCCTGCTGGTAGAGGTCGGCGACCTGGGAGTGATAGACGCGCAGGCTGAGGTCTTTGTTGACCTGATAGTCCCCGCCCATATACGCCAGGTGCGACGTGGTGGCGGTGGCGTTGAACCGCCGGTTGGGCGAAGCGATGGTCATGGCCTGGTAGTCGGTGGAGTCGCGCTTGTTGATGCGGTCGATGTAGCCGGTGTTGAAGGTCAGGCCATCGATGTCCTTGGAGCTCAAGGTGGTGCCGCGAAAGGTTTGCGGCAACAGGCGCGACGGGCTGGCAAAGGCGAACGGCAGGAAGATCGACACATCGCCGGCCTTCACCGTGGTTTGCGCAAACCGCAGCTTGGCAGTCGGGGCCAGGCGCGAGTACTCATCGGCGGAGCGCTTGTCGCTGGCCGACACCGGCAGCAACTCGGTGCCGCTGCGGTCCGGCGACGAGTCGAGCTTGACCCCCATCAACCCGCGCACATCCAGGCCGAAGCCCACCGGGCCCGGGGTGTAGCCCGATTCCAGGTTGAGGATGAACGCCTGGGCCCATTCCCGCGCGGCGGTCTTCGCTCCGTCGTCCTTGTAGTCGCGGTCCAGGTAGTAATTGCGCAAGGTCAAGGTGCCGTGGCTGTCGTCGATAAAGCCTGCGGCCCATAGCGAAGTGGGCAAGACGCTCAAGGCCAGGCATGCCATGAGCAGGCGTGGGGTATTGTTCGACACACAGGCGACGGGCGCCGTTGCAACGGCGTGCTCCATAGGGAGTTCTGGCATGTTCGATGTCCATTTTTTGTTGTTGTTTTTGGGGTGGCACACGCTCGGCCCGGTCGGCTTCGCGAGCCAAGAATGGAAACAGCCGGCGGTGCCCGTCAACCGCAACTGAGCGATAATCGAACATTAATAAAGCTATCTATTTTTTAGTTGCATATGAATCAACATCGCAAGCTAATGAATTACATGGATTTATTCATGTTTTATGGGCGGATTAATCCACGATTCATTTTTTAGTTATCTTTGTTATCTTAATCACCAGCAGCCACTCGCGCTCGTCACCACAACAAAAACAACAATGAGGTTTGCCCATGGACAGTCCATCGCGTCGTTCGACGCTGACTATTGCGTTGTGCTTTATCGTTGCGCTGATCGAAGGGTTCGATCTGCAGGCCGCCGGCACTGCCGCCGCCGGGTTACGTCAAACGTTCGCCCTGGATCCGAAGATGCTCGGCTGGGTGTTCAGCGTCGGCATCATCGGCCTGCTGCCGGGGGCGTTCTTCGGCGGCTGGGTCGCCGACCGCATCGGGCGCAAGAAAATCCTGGTGGGTGCCGTGCTGCTGTTCGGGCTGTTTTCCCTGAGCACCGCGTTTGTCGACAGCTACGCCAGCCTGTTGCTGGTGCGCTTTCTCACCGGCCTGGGCCTGGGCGCCGCACTGCCCAACCTGATCGCGCTGTGCGCCGAAGCAGTGAGCGAACGCAACCGGGGCACGGCCATCAGCGTGATGTACTGCGGGGTGCCGCTGGGTGGCGCATTGGCCGCGGTGGTGGCGATGTTTTCCAGTGAGCACTGGCAGACCACCTTTATCATCGGTGGCCTGGCGCCGTTGCTCGCCGTGCCGTTGATGATCCTGCTGCTGCCGGAGTCCAGCGCCTTTCGCCAACAGCGCGACACTACGCACGGCGCCCGCCCTTCTACCGGCCAGGCGCTGTTCGGCGAAGGTCGCGCCCGCACCACATTGGCGTTGTGGCTCAGCTATTTCTTCACCCTGACCGTGATGTACATGCTGCTTAACTGGCTGCCGTCGCTGTTGCTGGAGCAGGGTTTCAGCAAACCCCAGGCGGGCATGGTGCAGATGCTCTTCAATATCGGCGGCGCCCTCGGCTCGCTGCTCGGCGGCGTGCTGCTGGACCGCTGCAATGCCGTCAAAGTGGTGCTGGGTGTGTATGCCGGGTTGCTGGCGGCATTGGCCGGAGTCGGGTTGTCGGTGGGCATCGTGCCCATGGCCATCGCCGGTTTTGCCGCCGGCCTGTTCGTGATGGCCGCGCAGTTGGTGCTGTACGCATCGGCACCGCCCTCCTACCCGACCTCGGTACGCGCCACCGGTGTCGGTGCCGCGGTGGCCGTCGGCCGCCTGGGTTCGGTGGCCGGGCCGCTGGCGGCCGGGCAACTGCTCGCCGCCGGCGCCGGCACCGCCGGGGTACTGCTGGCGACCTCCCCCGGGGTGGTGATTGCCGCACTGACCATCATCAGCGTGATGGTGCGTACGGCGCCCACTAGAACTTATGCAGCCAATTGAGCACCAGTTTGTTGCCCTGCGTGCGGTTCTCCGCCTGCTGCTCGAAGTAGGCGTTTACCGATAGCACGTCTTCCTTGCTGAACCCGTAGACCAGGCCTGGGCCAATGGCCCAGACCTTCTCCCGGCGCCCGCTCACGGCGTGCCCATCGACCTGGGTGTCGGTGATCTGCTTCAACCAGTAGCCGTTAACCCCCACGCTCAGTTGCTGGCTCACGGCATATTGCAGGGTCAGGTTGGCATGCAACGCCTGCCCGGCCTGGGTATCGGAAACATCCCCGAAGCCTGCCTGCGGATCATCGTTCTTGCCATTCCACAGGTACATGAACCGCCCGCTCGTCGACCACTTCGGGCTGAACCAGTACGTCGCCGCGTAATACGGGTTGAATGACCAGAAGTTGCTGCCTGGGTTGATCGAGCGCTTGCGGTCATAGGCGCCCACCGGCACCGAGATATCGGCTTCGATACGTTGGGTCAACAGCGGGCTGCCATCGGCGCGGCTCAGGGTCGGCAGTTGCAGGAAGGGCCCCACAATCACATCACCAAAGCCGGCGCGAGAACTCAGGGCCGCATTGTTCAACCCGTCGTCGACATCCACATGGGCCAGGGAGGTGTTGATCAGGGTGAATCCGGGCATCGCGCCATTCGCCAAGGGTTGGCCGAGGTAGATGATCTGTGTGGTAGGCGCCACCACTTCCACGTCCTGGTTGGGCAGTGCCAGCTTGTGGCCGTTGGCATCATTGAAACGGCTGGCCCGGGAGTACGTCAGGTATTCCTCCAGGTACCAGCCCGGGCCGGCGGGTGCCGGTGAGCCGTCGTAGAAACTGGTGCTGCCCAGGTTGAGGCCGGGCAAGTCGTAAGCATGTGCAGTCGATGACAGTGCGATAAAGGTCCCGGCCGCAACCGTCCGCAAGATAGGCTTGAGCATCTTGTATGTCCTGTATTTTTGTTGTTGTTCAAGACCCCCGGCACGGTGGATCCGCACCGGGGTTTACCGCTGTAGCAACCCCTACACGTAGGTCGCCGCCAACCCACCGTCCACCGGCAGATTGACCCCGTTGACCCAGCGCGCGGCGTCGGAGCAAAGAAAGGCGATCACCGCCGCCACCTCATCGGCCAGGGCCGGACGGGTCATGCGCTGGCTGTCCGCGGCCACCCGCTCCGGCCCGAGCATGCTGACAAAATCGTCGAGAATCGGGGTAAACACCGGCCCCGGCGCCACGCAGTTGATACGCACCGCGTGATCGCGAAACCAGCCTTGGGATTGCTGGAAGCTCCACACGATCAGCGCTTCCTTGAAGTACTGATAACAGCTGGCCTGCTCCACCGGATTGGCCGCCAGCCACTGCTGCCCGGCCTCGAAGCTGTGCGTCGCGGCCAGGGCCTTGTGCAGCTCCAGGCGTTGCGGCCACTGCGCACCGAGCACCGAAGCGACATTGACGATGCTGCCGCCCGCCGCCATGCGTGGCAGCAGCGCTTGAGTCAGGTGCCGCAACCCCAGGTAGTTGACCGTGGCCACCGCTTGCACGGGCGCGGTACCGGGCACGCCGGCAATGTTGCACAGCCCGTCGACCCGTGCCGGCAGGCGCGCCACCAGGGCATCGATGCTGGCCGGATCGCCCAGGTCAGCCTGGAAAAAGCCATCCAGGGTCAGTTGCGGTGCATGGCGATCAACGCCGATCACCGTGGCACCCTGGAAGCGCGCGAGCCGCGCAAGCTCGGCGCCAATGCCGGAGGCGACGCCGGTGACGACCAGGGTTTTGTTGTGCAGGTTCATGTTCAAGCCCTCTTGTTTTTGTATAGGCATAGGTGGATCAAAACGGATAGGCAGGTGCAGTGTTCTTCACCGTGACCCACTGCCACTGGCTGTACTCGTCCCAGTCGGCCGGCCCGCCTACGCTGCCGCCATTACCGGAAGCGCCGCGCCCACCAAAGGGGTTGATGCATTCGTCGGCGACGGTCTGGTCATTGATGTGCAGCAGGCCGCAGTCAAGCCGCTCGCCGATGGCCATGGCACGCCCGACCGAAGGCGAGATGATCGCGGCCGAGAGGCCGTACTCGGTGCGGTTGGCCAGCTCGATGGCCTCCTCGTCGGTGGCAAAACTGACCACCGTGGCCACCGGCCCGAAGATTTCATCCTCAAACGCGCGCATGCCTGGCCGCACACCGCTGAGCACGGTGGGCTGGTAGAACAATTGGTCGTATTCGCCACCCGCCTCCAACCGTGCGCCCGCTTGCAGGCTGTCGCTGACGATCTCGTGCACGCGCTGCAATTGCCGTTGGTTGATCAACGGGCCGAGCGCGGCTTCACCGCGGGCGGCATTGCCCACGGTCAACGCCCGGGCCTTGTCCACCAACTTGCGCGTGAGGCGTTCGGCGATGGATTCATGGGCGAGAATCAAGCCGGTGGCCATGCAGATTTGCCCCTGGTGCAGCCAGGCGCCCCAGGCGGCATTGCTCGCGGCCAGGTCGAGGTCGGCGTCTTCGAGAATGATCAGCGGGTTCTTGCCGCCCAGTTCCAGCGCGACTTTTTTCAGGTGTCGTCCGGCCACTTCGGCGACTTTGCGCCCCGCCGCCGTCGACCCGGTGAACGCAATCATCTGCACATTCGGATCGCGGCACAGCGCCTCACCCGCCGGCGCGGCACCGGGCAATACCTGCAGCAGGCCCTTGGGCAAGCCCGCCTCCTCGAACAGCCGGGCGATGAGAAAACCACCGCTGACCGGGGTCTGCGGGTCGGGCTTGAGCACCACCGCATTGCCCGCCGCCAGGGCCGGGGCCACCGAGCGCAGCGACAGCACCAGCGGAAAATTGAACGGTGAAATCACCCCGACCACGCCGTGGGGCTGACGCCGGGCATAGGACAGGCGACCTGCCGCACTGGGCAGCACCAGCCCGTGGGGTTGGGACAACAGCCCCGCCGCCTGATGCAGCAGCACAATCGCCTCGCGCACTTCATGTTCACCCTTGAACAACGCGCCGCCGGTTTCCCGCGCGACGTACAGCGCCAGTTCGGCAAAGGACTGCTGGGCCAGGTCCGCCGCCTTGCGAAACACCTCGGCGCGCTCCCGTGGGCCGAGTGCTGCCCAGGCCGGCTGCGCCAGGGCCGCGCTGCGGCAGGCCACGGCGATGTCGGCCGGGTTGGCCATGGCGCAGCGCATCAGGGGTTCGCCGGTGGCGGGTTCGATCACCGCGATCACGGACCCCGAGGCAGGTATCCAGTCGCCGTTGAACAGGCATTCGGACGCAATGGCCCGCTGTAGCAAGTGGGTGGTTTCAGGTACTGACATGGCAACTCCCGGTTCTTGTAATTGTCATCGCCTGCACAGGGTGCAAGCGCCGCATCAAGCCTTGAGCAAAGGCTGTGCCGCTTGCACCCAACGACGCAGACATAAAGGACCGAGGGCTCTGGGACGAGGCCTGCCACGGGGCGCCCACGCCTCACCGCCCCATCGGCTGCAAAAACCGCGGCACCGCCACTTGTTCAATTGATAAGGTTATGTTTAATAACTATCTGAGCAGTTACTCATATCGATCACTCGCTTTGCAGGGGCATAACAATGACTAATCCCCACAGCGCGCTGCCCGACGACCGGGTGGCCAGCGCGCCCTACCATCCGCGCGGCGACAGCCGCCAACTCAGTGACAGCAGCTCGCCCACACCGGCGGAACTGACCGATTGCCTGTTCTTCTCGCCCGAAGACGGGCGTATCTGGCTCAACGATCAACGCATGGTGTTGCTGCACGGTTCGTCGTTCGGTGCCCTGCGCGCGGAGGTCATCGAACGCCTGGGGCTGGAGCAGGCGCGTGGCCTGTTCACCCGCACCGGTTATGTCTCCGGCGCGCGGGACGCGCGGTTGATCCGCGAGCGCTGGCCACAGGCCGATGCCGCCGCCGTGTTTCGCGCCGGGACCCACCTGCACACCCTGGAAGGCATGACCAAGGTCGAACCGCTGCACTTCAAGTTCGATGCCGACTCGGGGTTCTATGAAGGCGAGTTCCTCTGGCACCACTCCTGCGAGGCCGATGAACACGTGGGTGCCTACGGCATCGGCCAGGACCCGGTGTGCTGGACTGAAACCGGCTATGCGATCGGTTTTGTCAGTGGCCTGTTCGGGCAAATGGTGATTTTCCGCGAGGTGGAATGCCGGGGCATGGGCCACCGCTGTTGCCGGGTGATCGGCAAGACCGCGGAGCAATGGGGTGACGTCGAGCAGGACCTGCGCTACCTGAATGTGTCCCAGGCCGTCGCCGGCCCTCTCGCCCCCACGCCCGCCAGCCCGCTGCGCAGCAATGGCGGAGTCACTCAGCCGCAACCGTTGGTGGGCGCCAGCGCAGCCTTCAACGCCGCGATGCAAGCTTTGCAACGGGTCGCATTGACGCCCGCGACCGTGCTGATCAGCGGCGAGTCAGGGGTCGGCAAGGAGATGTTTGCGCGCCAGTTGCACCAGCTCAGCCGCCGCCAGGACAGCCCGTTCGTGGCGCTCAATTGCGCCGCGATTCCGGACAACCTGATCGAGGCCGAACTGTTCGGCGTCGAACGCGGCGCCTATACCGGCGCGACGCACTCGCGGCCTGGACGTTTCGAACGGGCCCAGGGCGGCACGCTGTTTCTGGATGAAATCACCAGCCTCAGCCTGGCCGGGCAAAGCAAGTTGCTGCGGGCCTTGCAGGAACGGGAAATCGAACGGGTCGGCGGGGTGCGCGGGATCAAGGTGGATGTGCGCGTGGTGGCCGCCACCAATATCGACCTGCGTAAAGCCGTGGCTGACGGCAGCTTTCGTGAAGACCTGTTCTACCGCCTGAATGTCTACCCCATCGCCCTGCCCCCGCTGCGCGAACGCCGGGACGACATCCCGCTGTTGATCAATGCGTTCCTCACGCGCTTCTGCCAGGAATACGCGCGAACGCCGGCGGGCCTGACCATGCGCGCCCTGAAGGTGTTGCTGCGCTATGACTTCGCGGGCAATGTGCGCGAACTGCAAAACCTGATCGAACGCGGCCTGATCGCCAGTGACGAAGGCCAACCCATCGACCTGGTGCACCTGTTTCGCAACGAGCCGATGCCGGCCGATCCCTATGGCCTGGACGACCACGGCAGCCTGTCCAACAGCGCACCGCCGCCGTGCCTGGCACTGTTCGACACCCTTGGCCAACTGGAACCGGGGTTTTCCATCGAAGGCCTTGAATCGCGCCTGCTCAACGAAGCCCTGCAACGCAACGCCGGCAACCTGGCCGCCGCTGCCAGGCTTGTGGGGCTCAGCCGCGCTCAATTTGCCTACCGGTTGAAGAAGCATCAGCGGCAAATCCCTTGAATGCCAATTAGTGCTTTAAAAGCTTTACCCAATTAAGTATTTTGCAGGGATACCGGGGCGATAAGCGCCCCTCTTTTTACTCGTGACAAGGATCTCCTGTGAGCGGACTGCGTGAACGTCAGAAAGCCGAACGCCGGCAAGCTATCAGCCAGGCGGCGATCGAGCTGTTTGAACGCCAGGGTTTCCAGAACACCACCATCGAACAGATCGCCAGCCAGGCCGGGGTGTCGCCGCCGACGGTGTTCAAGTACTTCGGCAACAAGCAGGAAATCATCCTGGAAATCCTGCATCACGCCGATCAGCGCGCAATCAGTGACACCCGCCGCGAGATCCACACAATGGACGATCCGGTCGAAGCGCTGTGCCACCTGGAAAGCCTGCTCACCGGCTATGCCCTGGAAGTCATGCACCCCAGCCTGTGGCGTGAACTGCTGCCGCTGATCCTGTTCGGCGGCAGCAATGAACTGCCGGCCGGTTATCGCGCCATGAACGATGCGCTCAGGGCGGAAATCAGCGAACTGCTGCGGGAACTGCAACGGGCCGGCAAGCTGCGCCCGCAACTCGATGTGGAGTTGGCCGCGTTCCTGTTGAACGACTATTCGCACCTGCAACTGTTCAGGCTGGTGAACCAGGAACAGCCGGATATCGACGCGCACTCGACGCAGGTACGGCGCATCACCGAGCTGCTGTTCTACGGCATGCAGGCCTGACAGCTTCCAGGGCCGGGCCTCAGTAAAAGCGATAGCAACGAATCACCACCTGGTCGGCGCCCGGGTAATGCACCAGGCCGATAAAACTTGAACGGGTGAGCCAGTCCAGCCGCCCCTTGGGCACCTGAAACAGCGGGGTGCAGGTGCAGCGGTACTCCGTCTCAGGAATCGGCCATTGACCGTCGCGCTCCAGCTGGCGCCCGTACTCAGTCATGGTCAATACGCCGCGGTTACGGATGTTGATCACCTCGCCTTCGTCGGTCCTCAGGCTGTAGCGGGCATCCAGTTGACCGATGCCATCCGGGCGCAAAACAAAACAATCGTCTCCGCCCGCCAGGACCTGGCCGCTGATGCCGACCCCATCGAAGTCCCCGCCCATAATCGGGTAGTTGCAGCGCAGGCCTTCAACGCTGTCGCCCAGGGTCACACCCGGCCCTATCGCGACGCGCAGGGTCAGCACCCGCTGCAAGTTGGGGGCAATGTCCATCCGTTCAGTCATGGCAAGCTCCAGGCCCGGCGCGCACGCACCGGGCCACACTGATCAGCGGTTGCTCTTGATGGCCGTCCAGGTGCGGGTACGGATGCGCTCCACGGCGGCCGGAATCGGTTCCAGGGCGAACAGGGTCTTGCGCGCTTCCTCCGGCACATACATGTTGGGGTCGTTGCGGATGCTGGCGTCCACCAGCGCAGTGGCGTCCTTGTTCGGGTTGGGGTAGCCGATCTTGTTGCTGATGCGCGCAATCACGTCCGGGCGCAGGATGTAATTGATGAACGCATGGGCCTCCGCCAGATCGGGTGCCTTGGCCGGGATCATCATCACGTCCGCCCACATCGGCGCGCCTTCCTTGGGCAGTGCCATCTCGACCTTGACGCCCTTGCCGGCGGCATCTGCCAGTCGCGTGGCCAATGCAACACCGCCGGACCAGCCCACGCCCACACAGATATCACCGTTGGCCAGGTCCATGCCGTAGCGCGACGAGTTGAAGTAAGTGACGTAAGGGCGAATCTTCATCATCACGGCCTGGGCTTGCACATAGTCTTCACGCTTCTGGCTATTGGGGTCGAGGCCCTTGTAGTGCAGGGCAATCGGCAGGATCTCGTTGCCGGCGTCGAGGAAACCCACGCCACAACTGGCGAGCTTGGCGAGGTTTTCTTCCTTGAAGATGATGTCCCAGCTGTTCATCTGCACGTCGGGGCCCAGGGCCTTGCGTACCTTGTCGACGTTGTAGCCGATCAATGTGGTGCCCCATAGGTAAGGCACGGCGTAGCGGTTGCCGGTGTCACCCACGGCTTCCAGGGATTGCATGAACTGCGGGTCCAGGTGCTGCCAGTTCGGCAACTGCTGGCGGTCCAGCGGCTGCACGGCCCCGGCCGTGATCAAGTGCCCCAGGTTGGCGGTGCCGGGAAACACCACGTCATACCCTGAGTTGCCCGTCAGCAGCTTGGACTCCATGGTTTCGGCACTGTCGAACACATCGTAAATCGGGCGAATGCCGGTTTCTTCCTGGAAACTCTTGAGCACTTCGGGTGGCAGGTATTCGATCCAGTTGTAGATCCGTACGGTGCGTTCTTCAGCCAGGCAAAAACCACTGATGAGCAACGAGGCGACAGTGCCCAGCACGGTGTTACGCAAAAATCTGTTCATGATCAAAACACTCCAGCGCGGCCGCGATGGCTCGCAGCACTTAATAGCGGTAGGTGAAATACAGTTCCAGCGCACTGAACATCTGGTCGTTACCGAACACCTGTTTGGCGGCGGCCAGTGGCTTGACCCAGTTGTAGGACAGCGACGTATAGAACGACGGCGTGGGTGTCCAGTCGAGGAAAACCACACTTTCGTCAGCAAAGCGCCGATCGCTGACCGGCGCGCCCATGTAGTTTTTCTCGTCCAGCCAGAACTGGTAGTGAATCGCGCCGAGGGTCAGGGTGTCGTTGAGGTGGGTCTTGAGGGAGAACTGCTGGACGTTTTCGTTGCTGTTGAACAGCAGGTAGTTGCCGACCACATCCCCGACCAGCCACGTGCTCCAGTCAACGAAGCCCTTGCTCAGTGAATCCCAGGCTTTCTGGCGGTTGTCGGTGAGGTTGTCGTCGCCGGAAAAGCTCGCGTAGCGATAGCCGAGGATCGGTGTCAGCGGCACGGTGCTGAAGGCGTAGTCGGCCTGGGCGTACCAGGCGTTGGCATCGTAGTCGACACCCTCGCCGCTGCCGCGCGCCAGCGCGTACTCGGCATTCAGGGTCAGCGCCTGGACGCCGGGCACCTTGGCGTTGAGCGCCCTGACGTTGTACACCTGCATCCCGTCCCGACGGCGCGGCAGCGTGCTGCCTTTGGGGCCAAGGGCATTGACCTTCATGGCCATGGCACCGAGCGTCACCTGGTCATCGAGGTTGTAGTCGAGGTTGACGCCGGTCATGCGGAAATCGCCCAGGTCATCATCGGTGCGCAGGGTGAATACCTGGGACTTCAGCGCGCCATGGTCCCAGGCCAGGATCGCTGAATCCTTGAAGGCGGTTCGCGGGCCGAGCCAGTAGGCGCCGTCCTTGTACTGGTCGAGGTTACCGTCCATGACGATGAACCCCGTACCGATCATGTAGTTCTGGCGGCCGGCGGTGAACTTCCACTCGCCGGCGCGAAAACCGCCGTAGAGTTCTTCGGCTGCGACCTTGCCGTCGGAGCTGCGGGTGAAGCCTCCCGCATCGCCATCGCCGAACGTGCTCGCCCCCACCAGGGAACCGCCGGCCAGCAGGCTGAAATCCGGTTGCAACGCATACTCGAGCTTGACCCCCGGCTTTACGTAGACCTCTTGCCAGTTGATGCGGGCGCCGCCGTTCTTGCCGCTGCGTGCATCGACCTGGCCGCTGCCGAAGTTGACGCCACGGGTAAACAGCGTCGCCCCACCCACGGTGAGATTGACTTCACCCTTGAGATCGCCGTCCTCAAAGGTGTAGCCCGCCAGCGCGACGTGGGTGGTCAAGGGTAAGCCGAGCGCTAACAGCGCTCGAGAGAAACGCTTGGTGAAAACCATAAGAAGCTCCTGTGGAATTATTGTTGTTACAGGGCAGTCAATGGCGACGCAGGGCGCCGCCAACACCTGGGCAAGCCAGGTGAATAGAACGCAAGACTCTTATTGTTTGGCGTGGATCAGCGACTCAGGTGGGCGGCGATCGCGCGCAGCATGCGCACGCTGTCGGTATCGAACGGGCTGACCGCATCGGTGAGTGACGATTGCTTGACGATCACCACGCCGGACGGCTTGTCGATGAACAGGTATTGGCCGTGGATCCCTCCGGCCATCAGGGCTTGGCTGTGGTCGTTGAACACGTACCACTGGCTGCGATAGGACGCACCCGGCGTCCAGCTGGAGAACTCGGCATTTTGCGCGTAGATCGCCGGATCAGAACCGGCGGCGATACGCGCTACGGTCTCGGGCGACAACAGCTCGACCCCGTCCTGGCGACCGTCGTTGGCGAGCAGGCGACCGAAGCGCGCCATGTCTCTCAAGGTGGCACTGAAGCCCGCCCCGGCAACGTTACGGCCCCAGGGATCGGCCATGAAATAACCGTCGCGCTCGCAGCCCAAGCGCCCCCAGATCTGTTCCAGCATCTGACTGCACGCCTGGCCCGAGGCCCGTTCCATGACCCATGCCAGGACTTCGGTGGTGGCGGTCACGTAATGGAAAAAGCCGCCGTGTGCGCCACGTTTTTTCAGTGACGGCAGGTATTGGTACAGCGATTCAAACTGGGCGTATGGCGCCGGTGCCGGCTGGAAACCGCAGGCATAACCGTACTGCGAACTCTCGGAGGCGGGATCGTCATACACCTCGTTGTAGTCGATGCCCACGGCCATATCGAACAACTGGCGCACGGTGGCATCGCCAAACGCACTGCCCACCAGCTCAGGCACGTAGTACGCGGCAGACAGCTCGGGCTTGAGCAGGCCGTTGGAAACCAGTTGTTCGCCGAGGGTGCCGATCAGCGACTTGGTCACCGAGAACATGATGTGCCGGTCATCCGCGCGCTGGCCGTTGAAGTAGCGCTCGAACAACACCGTGTCGCCCTGCATCACCAAAAAGGCGTCGGTCTGGCTGGCAACAAGGTGTTCGATCACGCTGATGCTGAGCCCGCATTCGCTGTCAAAACACAGTTGGTCCAGCGCTGTGGGCGCTTCCTTGAGCTGAGCGGCAGGCCTTGAACCCGCCGCCACATCAATCGTGGGACGCAGCCGCGCCAGATGACGGAACCCCCACTGGCTGAAGGGCGCGCGCATCCAGTTGTGCCACGTTACCCGGTGATTCGTCTCGGCCGGGAAGCCCTGCATCAGCGCAGGTGCCACGGGGGTTGCAAAGCACGACTCATTGGCCTCGACGTAAAGAGTCGCCAGTACAGACGGGGTTTTAACACTCATCGGGATAACCCTGAAAATGACTCTGCGTGGGAGCAGATGCACAGGAATAATTATCCGATATTTTATTTTAGTCAATAAAACTTTTTACTCGTTAATTTTACAAACAGTTGTACGACAACAAAGACACACATGATAGTATTTCTCATGCAGCGGACGTTCGATTCGCTGCACCAGTGGCAAGGACGTCCGCTCGAGAAACGCGCATGCCTGTGCGCGTTTAAACACTCAAGTTAATCAAGGATCTGATTACTCATGACAAAACCCTCAACCTTCACTGCCTCCAAACTGGCCAGTGCCGTTATCGGTGCCCTGCTGTTTTCCAGCGTTCCTGCGCATGCCGCGGACATCTGGCTGGATTCGGCCACCACCGGTTGGGCCACTCAAAACGGCGGCACCAAGGGCGGCTCGCGAGCTGCGGCGAATAATATCTACACGGCAAAAAACGCGGCTGAGCTGAAAACCGCACTGAGCGCGTCGGTGGGCACCAATGGTCGCATCATCAAAATCACCGGCATCATCGATATCAGCGAAGGCAAGGCTTATACGACGACTGCTGATATGAAGGTACGCGGTCGCCTGGATATTCCTGGCAAAACCACCATCGTCGGTACCACCAGCAATGCCGAGATCCGTGAGGGTTTCTTCTATGCCAAGGAAAACGACGTCATCATCCGCAACATCACCATCGAAAACCCTTGGGATCCCGAGCCGAAGTGGGACCCCACGGACGGCAGCGCCGGCAACTGGAACTCGGAATACGATGGCCTGACCATCGAGGGCGCCAATAACGTGTGGGTCGATCACGTGACCTTCACCGATGGCCGCCGTACCGATGACCAGAACGGCAGTGCCAACGGCCGTCCGAAGCAGCATCACGACGGCGCGCTGGATGTTAAAAACGGCGCCAACTACGTGACCATCTCGTACTCGGCGTTCAAGTCGCACGAGAAGAACAACCTGATCGGTTCCAGCGACAGCCGCACCACCGATGACGGCAAGCTCAAGGTCACCATCCACAACAGCCTGTTTGAGAATATCTCTGCCCGTGCGCCGCGCGTGCGTTTCGGCCAGGTGCATCTGTACAACAACTACCATGTGGGCAGCACCAGCCATAAGGTGTACCCGTTCTCGTACGCTCACGGTGTGGGCAAGAACTCGAAGATCTTCTCCGAGCGTAACGCCTTCGAAATCGCCGGTATCAGCGGTTGCGACAAGATCGCCGGCGACTACGGTGGCAGCGTCTACCGCGACACCGGCTCGACCCTCAACGGCAGCGCATTGAGCTGCTCGTGGAGTTCGAGCATCGGCTGGACCCCACCGTACAGCTACACTCCGCTGGCTGCCGATAAGGTCGCCGCCGACGTCAAGGCCAAGGCCGGCGCCGGTAAGCTCTAAGCAGCACTGTCATCTGTGAAATGAAAAGCCCTCGGTGACGAGGGCTTTTTTGTGCAGCTATTGCACCAGTTGGTTGATCTCGATGATCGGCAACAGCACCGCCATCACGATCACCAGCACCACCGCGCCCATCACCACGATCATCAGTGGCTCCAGCAGTGCGGTCATGCCCATCGCCCGGCGCTCGATATCGCGGGACAGTGTCTGCGCGGCGCGATCGAGCATAGGCGGCAGCGAGCCGGTCTTTTCGCCGCTGGCTATCAGGTGGATCAGCAGGGGCGGAAATACTTTTTCCGCCGCCAGCGCCGTGGCCAGGCTGACGCCTTCGCGCACCTTGGCAGTGGCGTCGTTGACGCACTGGCTCAGGCAGTCGTTGGACAAGGTCTGGCGTGCCGCTTCCAGTGCACGCAACAGCGGCACCCCGGCGCCGCCGAGAATCGCCAGGGTCGAGGCAAACCGTGCGGTATTGAGCCCGAGTACAAAACGCCCGATCAGCGGCAGGCGCAACACGCGACGATGCCAACCCAGACGCGCCAGCGGGTTGCGCAGGTACACACGCCAGCCCCAGAAACCCGCGATCAAAGCACTGAGGCACAGCCAACCCCAACCGCGAATGAAATCACTGGCATTGAGCATCGCCAATGTCAGCCCGGGCAAGTCCTGGCGCGCCTGGGAAAACGCACTGACCACCTGGGGCACCACGTAGCTGAGCAGGAAGATCACGATGGCGATCGAGACCAGCCCTACCACTCCAGGATAGATAAACGCGGTGAGGATTTTACTGCGCAGGTTATTGCGTTCTTCGATGTAGTCGGCCAACCGCTCCATCACCTGGGCGAGGTCGCCGGACTCCTCTCCCGCCGCAATCAGCGCGCGGTAGATCTCCGGAAAGTCCCGTGGCCGCGCGGCCAAGGCATCCGCCAGGCGCATGCCGCTGCGTACATCGGCACGCACCGCACTCAGGGCCTGGACGATGTGTTTGCGCTCGGCTTGTTCCACCGTGGCACTCAACGCGGCCTCCAGTGGCAGGCTGGCGCTGAGCAGGCTCGCCAGTTGCCGCGTGGCCCAGGCCAGGTCGTTGTCCGACAGCTTGGCGCTGAACAGGCCCGCGCCAGCCCCTGAGGCCGTATTTTGCTCAAGGTGCACCGACAAGGCCGTCAAGCCACGCCGGCGCAGAATCCCGAACGCCTCGCGCTGACTGTCGGCTTCCAGGTGTCCGCTCTCGATCTTGCCCATGGCGTCGGCGGCTTCGAAACGGTAGCGATTCATCAGGCGTCCCGTGTCACGCGGAGCACTTCTTCGGGTGCCGTCACGCCGCTGTTGACCCAGCGTTCGCCATCCTCACGCATGCTGCACATACCGGCGCTGCGGGCTGCGGCCCTGAGCGCCTGCTCACCGGCGCCCTGGTGAATCAGCGCGCGAATCGCGTCGTCAATGCAGAACAGTTCATGAATGCCGGTGCGACCGCTGTAGCCGGTGTGGTTACACGCCAAACACCCGAGTGGACGCCAGGTGCCCGGGCTGGCCGGGTCTTCTTCCTTGCATTGCGGGCAGAGACGACGCACGAGGCGTTGCGCCAGAACCCCTAGCATTGAAGACGCCAGCAAAAACGGCTCGACGCCCATGTCCAGCAGGCGGTTGACGGCGGATACCGCGTCGTTGGTGTGCAACGTAGCGAGTACCAAA
>NZ_VTFG01000006.1 GCF_008692035.1 Pseudomonas marginalis
ACAAGCCCGATCACCACAGCAAGCCCGATCACCACAAGTAGGGTGTTCGCCCTTAACTGACGGACTCGCCGCCAACCAAGGGTGCTCAGGCGGCCCAAGCCCCCTGTATGACGTTTTGTCAGCCGATCTGTATCTAACGCGCGCCCTGCTCCCGCCCTACCATCAGGTGCATCCAACCTGCGCAACGACGCGCTCAACCTACAGGAGTTAACCCATGCCCGAACTGTCGAGCCTGCTGGCGTATGGTCTGATTTCCCTTGGCATGGTGCTGACGCCCGGGCCGAACATGATCTACCTGATTTCGCGCTCGATCTGCCAGGGGCCGCTGGCCGGGTTGATTTCACTGGGCGGCGTGGCGCTGGGTTTCGTCGTGTATATGCTGTGTGCGGCGCTGGGGATTACCGCGTTGCTGATGGCAGTGCCGTATGCGTATGACGCACTCCGGCTCGGCGGTGCGCTTTACCTGTTGTACCTGGCCTGGCAAGCGGTCAAGCCCGGCGGGCGCTCGGCGTTTCATGTGCGCGACTTGCCCAGGGACGGCCCACGCAAGCTGTTCATGATGGGCTTTGTGACCAACCTGTTGAATCCGAAAGTCGCGGTGATGTATCTGTCATTGCTGCCCCAGTTCATCTCCCCCACTGGCCACGGCAGCGTGCTGACACAATCCATCGTGCTGGGGTTTACCCAGATCATGATCAGTGTGAGCGTGAATGCGGTGATCGCCATCATGGCCGGTTCCATCGCGACGTTCCTGGCGGCCAAGCCGGTATGGCAACTGGTGCAGCGCTGGCTGATGGGGACGGTGCTGGCTGGCCTGGCGGTGCGCATGGTTTTTGATGCGCGGCGTTGAAGACGGGCCTTGAGGGCACTGTGGTGAGCGGGCTTGCCCCGCGTTGGGCTGTGCAGCAGCCCCAAAACCAGACGCTGTGCGCTATCGGGTATACCGCATTTGTCTTCATTGGGGGTGCTTCGCACCCCAGCGCGGGGCAAGCCCGCTCACCACAGATTACCGGTGGCCCATTCTTTCTTGGTCAATGCTTGCGCAGCGCCTCCAGCCGTGCGGGCAGGTCTTCCTCGGGAAAGCGCGCGTGCAACGCCAGCAATTTTTCATCCGCGGCTTTGCTTTCACCCGCTTCACGCAAGCGCACGATCGACTGTAACTCTTGCTCCAGCGACGGCAATGCTGACGGCGCGCGCTTGCTGAGCCTGGCGCTCGATTCATCTGCCAGCGCACCTGCCATCTCAGCCTGAACCGGCGCACGTTCAGCCTTGGGCGCGGCGGCGATGCGCGCCATCGGCGCCGGTGCGGACAACGCTTGCGGCGCCGGGCGGGCGGTTTCCTCGTGCATGGCGGAGAAGGTCGCCGTGGAGATTTCAGGTTGCGGCACGGGCGAGCGCGTGACCACGCCGATCATCAGCGCCAAGCCGGCCACGGTGGCGAATGCCATTTGCCAGCGCGGGCGTTGGCAGGCGTGCAGCCAGCGTTGCCACAGGCTCGGTTGCGGTGCCGGGGCTTCGCGGCGGGCGGCGTCGAGGATGAAGGCGTCGAGGGACGCGGGCGGCTCGCCGCTGCTGTGTTGACGGTAGTGCTGGATCAGCACGTCGTCGGTGTCGGGCGTATGTCGGGAGTCGGTCATGCAAGTATCTCCTCGGCCAGCAGGCGGCGCAGTTTCTGCTGGGCGTAACGCAGGCGGCTTTTGACGGTTTCCAGCGGGGCTTGGGTGAGGGCGGCGATTTGCGGCACGTCGAGGTCGCCGTGCAGGCGCAGCAGGAAGACTTCGCGCTGGTCTTCAGGCAAGTCTTGCAGGGCAGCGTCGAGGCGCGCCTGGTCGCGGCTCAGGCTCAGCTGTTGCTCGGGGCCGGCGCTGTCGTCGGCCTGGGCGTGCAGTTGCTCATCGTAGCTGTCGTGCAAGGGGTTATGGATGCCGTGCTTGCGCCAGTGGTCGATCAGGCGGTTGCGGGCGATCTGGAACAGCCATGTACGAAAACTCGCCCGGCCTTGTGGCTGGGTGTTGCTGCGGATCAGGCTGAGCCAGGTCTCCTGGTAGATTTCCTCGGCCAGTTCGGCCTTGTTGCTCAGGGACACGAGGAAGCGGTAGAGGCCTTGGCGATGCCGCGCGTACAAGGCTTCGAACGCGGCGGCGTCACCGGCGCGGTAACGGGCCAGCAGCGATTCGTCGCTGGATGGATCATCTGGAACAGCCATGCAGGGGGCGAACTCCTTTTATAAATTTAACGCTGTTCAAGTGTGGGAGGGGCAAGCCCCCTCCCACATTTGATCAGTGTCCTGTTTGAGATCAGGGTTTCAGGCTTTGGGCCAGTTCCACCAGTTGCACGAACTCGTTGCGCAGACCAAAGGGGTCATCGCCCCGGGCCGAGCGGGCCAGTGCGGCGGTGTCCTTCAAACTCATGCTGCCAGTGTAGCGGCCATCGCCCTTGAGCTGTTGGGCGAAGGCGGCCACCGCCGCCGAGAAGCGCAGGTCGTCGCTGGCCTGGGTGGTTTCGTGGCGGATGGGCCGTTCGATCAAGCGGCTATCACCGCCCGTAGCGGGCTTGTAGCGCACGCGCAGCATCGCCAGTTCATCGGATTTACCTTCGGCCGCAGGCGCAGTGGCGTAGCGCAATGGCTCCAACCAGCCCTTCTGGCCCTTCGGCACAATTTCATACAGCGCGGTCACGGTATGCCCTGCGCCGATCTCACCGGCATCGACTTTGTCGTTGTTGAAATCCTCACGCTTGAGGGCGCGATTTTCATAGCCCAGCAGTCGATACTCGCTGACCTGTGCCGGGTTGAATTCCACCTGCACTTTCACATCCCGCGCGACCACCGCCAGGGTTGAACTGAGCTGGTCCACCAGCACCTTGCGGGCTTCGCGCAGGTTGTCGATATAGGCGTAATTGCCATCGCCGGCATCGGCCAGTTGTTCCATCAGGTGTTCGTTGTAGTTATCCACACCGAAGCCCAGGGTGGTCAGGGACACCCCGCTTTTACGCTGCCGGGCGGCCATTTGCTTGAGGCTGTCGAAGTCGCTGACGCCCACATTGAAGTCACCGTCGGTGGCCAGCAGGATGCGGTTGATGCCCTTGTCGATAAAGCCTTCGCGGGCCATCTGGTAGGCCAGTTCGATACCGGATGCGCCTGCCGTGGAACCGCCGGCGGTGAGTTGATCGATGGCATTGCGAATCCTGGCCTTGTCGCGACCCGACGTAGGCTTGAGCACCACGCGGGACTCACCGGCATACACCACCAATGAAACCCGGTCCTGATCACGCAACTGGTCCACGAGCAATTTCAGGGTGCTTTGCACCAGCGGCAAGCCTTCGCGGCGGTCCATGGAGCCGGACACATCCACCAGGAACACCAGGTTGGCCGGCGCCAGGTCCGCCACAGCGCGGTCGGACGCCTTGAGGCCGATGCGCAACAGTTGGGTATGCGGGTTCCACGGCGTGGCGGCGACTTCGGTGGTCACGCCAAACGGTGAACCGTCGGTGGGTAAGGCGTAGTTGTAGGGGAAGTAGTTGACCATTTCCTCCAGTCGCACAGCGCCTTCGGGCGGCAGGCTGCCTTGGTTGAGGAAGCGTCTCACGTTGGCGTAGCTGCCTGTGTCGACATCCACACTGAAGGTGGACACCGGCGTCTCGGCCACGCGATGCACCGGGTTGTCCGGCAGGTTGGCGTATTGCTCGCGGGGTTCGCTGCGGTAATCCATCGCCGCTGATTCCTGCATGCGCATTGGGGCGGGCATTGCCATGCGCTTGACCAAGGCGCCCTGGGGCGACGCGCGTTGCAGCTCGGCAACGGGCTCGGCCGGTTTGGCCAACTCAGGGGACGAAGACAGCCCACACCCGGCCAGCGCCACCACCAGGGTGACGACAAAGCCTTGGGCAGCAGGACGCAGGAAGAGCAGAGGACGGGACATGGGCTGAACCTCGTGAATGAATGATCCGTTCACAAGGTCAGACGCAAGGTGCGGGGTGTTCGGGTTAACTCTTATTCAAATAACACAGACATTCAAATGTGGGAGGGGGCTTGCCCCCGATAGCGGTGGGTCAGTCAAACATGTACTGACTGATCTATCGCTATCGGGGGCAAGCCCCCTCCCACATTTGAACCGAGGCGATGAACTCAGTCCGTGCCGTACTTCGGGTTGCGCGGGCCGTACAGGATCCCCGCGCGTTGGCCCGGCGACAGCAGGCGTGCACTGGTGATGCCGGCAATCGGGTGCGCCGCATCGGTGGAGCTGTTGATCACCTGCTTGACCGCCGCGGTGATCAGCATGCCCACCAGGCCGCCGCTGTTGTTGTTGCCTTCCTCGCTGGAGGCACGCGCCGAACCGGTCCACAGGGTGGTACCGGTGCGCAGGTCCACCAGTTTGGCCGAGGCCGTCACGGCGGTGTCGCTGGAGATCAGCATGTACTTGGTGCCGTACTCGCTGACAGTGATGTACAGCGCCGCGTCCGCGCCGAAGATGTCATGCAGCTTGGCCGGTGGCACGCCCTGGATATCGTTGGCGGTGGTCAGGCCGTTCTGGCGGAAGGTTTCGTCCACCAGGGCAATCGGCAGCACGTAGTAGCCGGCTTCGGCCAGCGGGTAGGTCACTTGCGAGACCAGGCTGTACGAGGCCTGCACTTCCGGCGACTCGTTGATCGGCGGCAGTACCAGGATCGACTTGGGCCGCGCCTGTTTGTACGCGGTGTAGTCAATGGTCTTGGGCGCTGCGCAACCGCCGAGCAAAGCCAGGGCCAGCAGGGCGCCGGTGAGTTTTAGCAGGCTCATTTGGTGGCCACTCCGGTCTTGGCGTTTTTCAACAGGAAGTCCATGTACGAGGCAGACTCGGGGAACAGCGCCTTCTCGGTGCGGAACTCCTGCACCATCTGGTCATCCTTGCCCATGCTCAGGTACAGCATGCCCAGGTGCGCGTGGTAGCCCGGCGGCGCCTTGCGGCCGCTGGCGTTGATCTTTTGCAGATCACGCTCCAACGCCTCGACCTGCGCTTCCTTGGGCTCGCCCTTGAAGTACTCGTAAACCTGCGGCTGGTAGCTTTCCCATTGATACAGGGGCTGGGGCGCCGTGTGGCACCCGGCGACCGCCGCGATTGCTGTCAGCATCAGCGCCAACTTCACTGCCTTGCTCATCCGTGTACTGCTCCTTGAAGTGCGGTTGATCAGTTGCGCGGATTCCAGGCGCCGGCGTTGATGCCGTCGACCAGGCGGTTGATGGCTTCGCGCATGGCCAGGTCGAGGACCTTGCCATTGAGGGTGGAGTCGTAGCTGGCGGTACCGCCGAAGCCGACCACTTCACGGTTGGACAGCGCGTATTCACCGGCGCCCTGGGTGGAATACACCACTTCGGAGGTGCTGATGTTGACGATGTTCAGTGCGACCTTGGCGTAGGCCACCTGGGTTTTGCCACGGCCGAGGATGCCGAACAACTGGCGGTCGCCGGTCTCTTTGCGACCGAACTCGGTCACGTCGCCGGTCACCACGTAGTCAGCGCCCTTGAGCTTCTGCGCGGTGCCCTTGATCGCGGCTTCCTGGGAGATTTCACCCATGTTGTCGCGGTCCAGCACACTGAAGCGGTTGGTCTGCTGCAGGTGGGTAATCAGGATGGTCTTGGCCTGGCCACCGAGGCGGTCGACGCCGTCGGAGAAGATGCCGCGCATGTAGCTGGAGCGGTTGTCGAACTTGCCCACGGCGATGGGCACGCGCACGCCGGAATAGGCGACGTTGGCGCTGGCGACCTGTTCCACCGGCATGGCGCGGTTGCTCTCCGTGGCGCAACCGGCCACGGTCAACAGCGCTGCGGCGGTGAGGCCGGACAGCAGGATTTTGGACAGTGTGTTCACGGGGTGCTCCTAAATGGGGGGAATCGGGTATGGCAGCTGACGCTAGCGAGACGGAATATCGCGCAGGTCGTCGACGATGTAGTCGCTTAGCCCACTAGTGAAATACCGCTCGACACTGGAGTTACCGCTGTTGGTTACAACGCCGGCAAGGGTCCTCCATTGTTGCGGCTGGCCTCGCCAGTTGCTGGGCTCCAGGCTGGGGCGGTTCTGGGCGAAGTGCAGCACCTCGGCACCGGCTTTCTTGACCTTGACCTTGTAGCCAAAATCGATGCTTTGCAGGATGGTGCCGTCGTCAATCAACAGGTTCGAAAACCCACCATTGGAGTCGATGATATGGCGCACATAGACGACGTCGACATCCAACAAATAATCGGCGCTGTCTTTACTGGTTGCGTAACGCTTGGCTTTGAGCAAGCGGTTTACCAGATCGACGCCGAGCTCCTGGCGAACTTTGTCATCCGACATGAAGTGCTTACTCTTGCCCTTCACGTCAACGTTGAAGGTGTCGAGCCAGTAAGTAGCAGTCTTCGGAATCGTGACCGGTGCCGGCGAGATGTAGTACTCCGGCTTGGAGGCGCAGCCCGCCAGTAGGCAGACGCAGAGGAATACGGCAAACGCGCGCATGTCTGAATTCATCCCTGAAAAGTATCGTGCTTTAAACAATCGCGGCATTTTACGGAGTTGAGAGCGCTTCTCAAGGTGTTTCGTCGGATGCCGTGCGGTGACGCACATTCCCTCAAGTTATGGGGATACGGGTCGAGACAGTAACTTGGCTTGCTCACTTATAGGGACATTGCGTGCTTAACACTCTGCTTCGGGCTACGGCCCTGATCGCTGCGCTGTCGATGACCGGCTGCGTTTCCTACACCGTCACCGGCCCCATCGCCGCCCCGCTCCACCCGGTCGCTGTCAGCAGCCCGCGCAGTGCACAAATCGCCGATGTGACGGTGAGCGCCGCCGACGTCAACGAAGCCAACAAGGCCGCCATCAGCAGCTCCCTGACGGCCCAGATCACCCAGTACGTGCGCACAGGGGGTTACTTCAAGCAGGTCACCGAGTATCCGGTGCGCCTGGGCGAGCAGGACGTGACGCTCAAATTCAACATGACCGCCCTCAAGGGCCATCGCGCGCCACACCCGGCGTACGTACCCGGCGCGCTGCTGACGCTGACCATCTGGATCTGGGTCAACGGCCCGATCTACGTGGACAGCTTCGAGGTGGCCGGCGACCTGGTGATCGTCGACCGCAACGGCAAGGAACTGGCCAAGGCCAAGGATTCGATCAAATTCGAACACAACGTCGGGCTTTACAGCGGCCAATACTGGGCACCGTCGATGGGCGGCCAACAGCTGACCAAACTGGTCGGGCAACTGCTCGACACCGCCACCGCCAAACTGGCCAAACCGTAATTTCAAGGAGTGATGCATGAAAGGATTGATCAAACACAGCCTGGCACTCGCCGCCGTCCTGCTGACTGGCTGCGTGTCTTACTCGCAGCACGAGTTGCCCGCCGTACAGACCTGGCCACCGACCGCCAACGCGCCGGCGCAAAAGCCCACGGCGTACGTGCACACCACCGCGCAGAACCACGTCAACGGCGGCCCGGGCAACGCGGCAGTCGGCGCCCCGGTGGCGCTGTGGGAAAAGGCCGTGGCCGATTCGTTTCGCCAGTCCAACCGTTTCTCGCGGGTGAGCACTGACAAGGTCGACTCGGATATCTACGTCGATGCCACGCTGCACAACAACGAACAGTTCAGCATGGCCTCGGCGATCATCACCGGCGCGACGTTCTTCATCATCCCGAGCACAGCGAAAAACACCTTCACCCTGGAGACAGTGTTCAAGGACAAGGATGGCAAGGAGCTGGGCCGCGTCAAAAAGAGCGAATCAGTGCGCACCTGGATGCACCTGGTACTGATCGTGGGCATCCCGTTCCAGGCAGACACGCGGGAAGTGGTCGAGGCGCTGACGCGCAGTACGCTGGATGAAGCGGTGCAGCGCAAGTTGCTGTAACCCCGCCCCTGTAGGAGCGAGCTTGCTCGCGAAAAACCGGAGAACACCGCAGGCATTCAACATGCCCGCGGTATCGTTGCCAGCCTCAGCTCACTTGATCAGGTCAGGTCGAGTGGTCTTGAGCATCGCTGCGCTCACCGCCCCCTGAACCGAACAGGTGATCATGCCTTTGCTGGTCTTGGCCAGGTCACCGGGTGCGGGCTCGACCATCAAGATGCGTTCGGCCGTATCGGTGACCAGCTTGCCCGCGTTGTCATCGCCGCCTTCCGGCACCCAGGCTGATTGCTTGTGCGACCAGATCTGCGCACGCGCGTAGATACCGTTGGCTTTCTCCAACGCCGTACCCGGTACTTTACTCAGCTGTGCGTAAAGCGCGTCGGGCGCCTGCTCGGTGTAGAAACCCCAGTTGATGATGCGCGAACCCATCAGGTCCTGGTCTTCGGCGAAAAAGCCGGTCAAGGTCATACCGTCAAGCGTCAGCGGCGTGTCGAACATCCAGCGCTGGCCCATATCGGACTTTGTGCCGCCGCTGAGCGTGATCTTGCCGTTCTCCAGCTTATGGGCAACACGCTCCTTGAGCCCTGCCTGGCTTACCACCGCCAGGGAGTTCTGGTCGCAGGCGAGAAAACTTTGCAGGGCAGGCGCCGCGGCGAAGCTGCTGGTGCAGGTCGCCAATGCAGTGAGTGAGATAAACAGACGATGCAGTTTCATTGACAGCTTCCTTGGGTCCAAATAATGGGTGGGTGGGAGCAAGTTTGCTTCTGCAGTAACGGGATAAAACGGTTAACACGCATACAGGGCTTTGAGCATCATGCCGTTGGCATCAACTCACGGTGTTTTATTGGATGTGATCAATCGCAGGCTGAACGCCAACCCGTCCTGAGTTAAACCGGGCGGCCCGTCCAGGCCGCCCTGCTCAGGAATTGATGACAATCGTCCTGGCCAACATATCGCCCAAGCGACGACGCAGGCCGAACAGTACAAAAAGACCGTCCAGCACACTGAACACCATCTTCGGAACATTGCGCAGGAACGACTGGAACAGCGTGCAGTTCGTGGGGTACGGGTAACCCACCACGGCCGTGCGGCACACCCGCTTGCCCAGGCTCTGGCCATTGGGCAAGGCATCGCAAAACAAGTAGTACCCGAAGGCTGAAAACCACAGCACATAGTGGAGACCATCAAACAATGCCGGGCCTCCTGCCGAGCCCAGATAGAAATAGGCATAGTCCAGGTTTCTGTTCAAAAACAGCAGGAAAAATACCACCGCCATATCGATCAGATAGCCGAGCAACCGTCTGAACGGGCTGGCGATGTCCCAGGTTTGCGTAGCCGATACCGAATCGTTCATGACGTATTTATCCCCTACCGTTGTCATAAATATCCGCAAGGCTGCGAACGCTCGTCAGGTTGCCGGTCTGAACCACGATGGTCTTGGCGAACATATCGCCCAGGCGCGTTCTGGACTCCATGAATATCCACACCCAATCGATCACCACCAGCGCTCCGGAATTGCGGGTTAACGCCTGGGAAACCGTGCAGCTTTTGCGAGTTTTACGGTCGACGACGGCGATGCTCAACAAACGCTTACCCAGGCTCTGGCCGTTGGGCAACGCATCGGCCAGCAGGAAGTAGGCGAAGGCTGCAAAAAACGCCGAGAGAAAACCAGCCTTGGGCGTCACGGCCGGCACGTAGGCAGACAATGCACCGGCGCAGAATTTGACGATGAAAAAGATCAGGACTGCGATGGCGCAGTCGATAAGTCGCGCGGCCAGGCGCCGGCCGATGCTGGCCAGGATCGTCGGGCGTTTGGCGGTGTGGTTTGCGTCCATGCGGTATTGCTCCAGACTTATGGCGTTGGTGTGTGTTTCGGCTGGGCGCAAATCGGCTCCCAGCCTCTCAATGGTATTGCTGTGCTGCCCGCTGGCCGGGAGTACCTGCGCCAGCGATGCTCGAAAGGCTCATGGGAAAGTCGTCCCGATGCGCCCCCGCTCACTCGAGAACCAGATGCCGGTGACCTTGCCCACCACATCCTCAACCGCGACCTGGCCCATGAAGCGGCTGTCGTTGCTGTTGTAGCGGTTGTCACCCAGCAGGTACACGTGGCCCGGTTCGACTTTTACCGGCGCAAGCGTCAGTGACTCGGGGCTTTGGACCCGGTCCACCGGGGCGTGAAACAAGCCGAGGTTTTCGCCGTTGCGGATCAACTCGCCATTCACGATGGCCAACGTATCGCCGCCGATGCCCGCCACACGCTTGATTGCTTCGGTGCCATTCCAGCGGTACACCACGATATCGCCGACCTCGGGCGCACCGGCCTTGAGGTCGGACACAATGTAATCGCCGACCGACACCGTGGGTGCCATCGAGCCCGTCGGCACAAAGTACGTTTTAAAGCCCAGCAACGGCACCCGAAGCACGTCCAGCAGAACCAAGGTGATCACGATCAGCACGCCCACGTAGAGCGCATGGAACCGTTTACGCGGTATACCCTGCGGGCCGGTGTAGCGGCGTGCCAAAACAGCAGAGGTTATTGCCGAGGCCAGCTTCACCGTAATGACGAAGCCCAAGAGTACATACAGCCCGACCGGTGTTGCGATCAGCCCGCAAAGGCCCATCAGGATAACGCCGGCGTACAACAGTGCCGCGACACAGACGCCCCATTTGATGCGATCGACGTACACCAGGCCCCAGCCAGCCACCAGGCAGGACATGAGGAAGGCTTGGAGGGAGAGTTTTACGGGTTTCATTGATCGTCCTTGATAAGGTCAGCGCGGGCAGCGCACATACTACTGCCTGGCTCGTCAATCCACGCAACCTTTGGCGGCTATCAACTGGCTAAGCATGAGGTTTGAAAAGTCTTCAGATAAGACCTCTGCATCATTCAGCCCAGGATCAATTTCTACAACTGACCAATAGGGAGAATTCTCAGAACTTCCATCACGCACGTGTGTTTGGGGAAATAGTGGTCAGACCACCATTAATGTAACCGTGTTCTGCCCGGCAGGCTGTTGTGCCCATGCCGGCGCGCTGTAAGAAACATCTTCCGAGTCACGCCAAACTCCATTCGCAAAGCTCACTGGCCGCTGTGGGTAACAAACCAACAGCCCTTCGACGAACTGACAAAAGGACAAGTCAAGTCGCGTTATCCAACGCATATTGTCGATTTCCAAAAATCGCCAGTTGTCTCCGCTGTCAAAACCGAAAGCAGTCCCGACACTATCCCAGCCGAACAGCCACACCTCGCCCTTCGCGCCCGCTTCATAGGGCCCGTCTTTATAAATTCCATCATCACCGAAGTAGTCAGCCTTAGCAGAAAGCAGCATCGGTTGAATCGTCAAAAGCGGCAGCGCGCGGTCGTCCTCCTTGATTTCACCGTGCCCCCCGTTCCTGTATAAAAGCAAAGTACTCGTCGGGAGCCGCCGGCCACTGCTGCCGCATCACACTTATTTCACCTGAAGAAACAGGCGTCAGCCGCTCTAATAGCGCACATCCCAGCGCATTAAAGACTTCTAATTTTTCGTACATGTTCACGGTAGCCTCGGGGTTACTGCGGAAACGCTTTCAGCTACCCGCTTGAGTGCTCCTTATTGCTCCGCACGCCAATCGACATAACCTTTCACCTCAATCAGTTGATTAAGGATGAAGCTTGAGAAGTTATCGGCCAGCACCCTCACCTCATCGATCTCCGAATCAATCTCCACTATCGACCAATTATTGCCTGCATCAAAAGCATATAACACACCATCTGAAGTACCCGCAAAAACATACATCCGACTATAGGCATCCACCTCACATCCGGCGACTGAGGCGTATTTATCTGGACCATCTTCGATATAAAGCGCGCTGTCTAAATCGCCAAATCCAAAGACACCTAGAAACGCTAGATAGTCAGAGGGAACGCCGTCGCGGTCCGCCGCATCGACCCCACTCAATATAGCTTCACGATCAGTCAGGCGACTCCCGAAATCACCCTCATATAGTTCAGCGGAGGTGATATGGTTTATGAGATCACGAATTTCAAGTGTGTTTTCCATTATCATTTCCCAAATATTTTATCTGCAGGACCTTGAGCTCTGTGGATGCCGCCCTGATGTTCCAATCCGCGCAACGCAGGCGTAATGTTCCACCACTCAGATTTTCCACCAAACTTGTTTTCTATCACGTGATGGGCATCATAATATCGAAATTTTGTCTCCCCATTACTGGCGGTGTAGCTCTCTTTCGGCCAGCTTTGACCAGTATTTTTCTCCCATTCCTGACGCAAAACAGGTACTTTTTTCCTGAAGTCGGCCCGATTCAAATCAACAGCCTCTTTGGAAAGCCGAGAATAGGTATTTTCCCTCAGGTCAGCCTTCAACAGTTCCATTTGCTGCGGTGTAAATTGCCGCCCTGTTAAAGTCTGAATATCCGATAGGTAAGCTCTGGCATCTTTAGCTAACTGAGTACTCAGCAGGCCGGTTGCAGCCTCAGCCTTCTCAGCAGCAGTTGCGGCCCCCGTAACCGCGCCCTTGGGTACTGAAGTCAACCCGCCCTTGAGGCCGTATGCACTGGCAAATGCTACCGTAATGGCATGCATCCACATTACGTTATCATACTGTTCCTCGACTTCCGCCCGCGTCTTGTCCGAGCCTTTTGCCAAGTTGTTTATCGTGATATCGCGAAGAATGCTATCGGCGTCCAAACCCCGGAGAACGGCTTCCGCATTCGCCGCATCAACACGGTAAACATCTTTATAAAGTAAGTTGTACGCGACATTTTCCCCATATCCAGCGAGGGCTTTCTGAGCAGGGGCAATCAAGTTGCCGCACGCTGTACTGGATAAATTCCCGGCAGTGCACGCTCCCCGAATCGCTTCGTCTCGACTTTTATCGATAACGTCTATGTAGGCGAGTTCGTCCTGTTCATCTTCAGTGATGGTGCCCAGCATTTGCTTGCGTGAAAGCACAAACTTACGGGTCGCTTCCGGCACGCTGAGATAGTTATTCTCAACCGCATTCCTCCCAACCTGAGCCGCTGCCACCGCATCCAGTGCGCCCTTGCCGGACAACGATCCTGAAAGGCCACCCGCCAAAGTCGCGAGGCTGGAGATCGTCTGCTTTTGCGCCTGGGTCAGGTTCTCGTTACTGACATCGCCATACAGGTTCTCTTTGATCAGACGTGCGGTTTCCTCTGCCGCCACAGCACCGGCTGCACCAGCGAGTGCTGAGTTACCGCCAGCCTTGGCGAGCACAGCACCCAGTACCGCATGGGCCATCAGATTGGCTGTAGGGTCGCCCTTGGTCCTGTCCCTGATTGTTTCTGCCAGATATGGCGCCGCCGCCCCCGCCAACGCCCCACCTACGCTGCCACCCATCGCCGCTTGCACCACGGCAGTCACCGCCTGGCTGGCCTTCTGGAAGCTGCTGCCAACGCCATAATCCTGCTGGGCACGCTGGCTGATCTGAGCCTGTGTCGGATTGGCGATACCCTCATCAATCAACTTCAGGCGCGTGGCTTTGTTGACGTCACTGTTAGGGTCGTCAGCGGCCCTGATCCTGGCCGCAGCAATCGCGTCGCCAATGCCCTTGGTCAGCTCCATCGAGCTTTTGATCAGGTCCATGCGTTCCTGCATGGCCTTTTCATCAGGCTTGTCGAGACGCTGGTTGGCGTTGGCGGTGTCGCGGTTCAGGCCGACCAGGTCACCCGCGCCTTCAGGGTTGCGCACCACGATCGTGCCTTCGCTGACGGCACTGCGCGTGTAGCTGTGGTCCGAATCGTTCAGCGACATTCCATACAAGGCACCCGGCGTGAGGGTAGTCGCGCCGCCGCTGTAGGAACCGGAGACGCTGACGCCGGCCGATTGGCTCTTGATCTCGCTCTTATTCTTGATGTCGCTGACAAGCAGTCGGTCGGTGAGCAGCAGGTTTTTGTCGGCCGTGGCTTCACTGGCAATCACCGCACCTTGCAGGGTGGTGTTTTTGGCCACATCGATGGTGTAGCCACCCTTACCGGCAAAGAAGCCGCTCTGGTCGGTCACCGCCTGGTAGTCGCTGTTCATCTTCGACGCCGCCAGGTTCGCGGACGCGGTTACTGGGGAGCCATAACAGATCGGCGGAATGCAGATGCTCGCACCGAAGCCCGCACTGTTCTGCTTGCTCTTGGACGTTTCGGTGTCTTGGCGCGACAGGATGTTGAGGTTGCCGCCGATGTTGGCATCGATACGGTCAGCGCGTACCTGCGCGCCGATCAGGCTGGTGTCCTGGCCGCTGCGCAGCACCAGCGAGCCGGTGTCCAGAGTGGTGTTGACCTGGGTAACCGAGCCACCCGAGCCAAGGTTTTTGGCGGTTTGTGCACCGAGGTCGATGGTGAAACCGTTTTGCTCGCCTATGTTGAAGCTGGCACCGATAGCGGTCCTGTTGCGTGAACCGTCGTTTTTGCGGTCGGTGGTGTTCTGTGCGCTTTGCATCAGGATGTTGTTTTTCGCGGACAGCAACGTGCTGTCGGCTTTCAACGTACTGCCGGTAATCGTCAAGTCACCCACAGTGCCCGGCGCATCGCCCGCGGCGATGATCGACAGTTTGCCCCCGGCGTTGAGGTTGCTCTGGTGAGCGGTCTGCGCCGTGTATTCGCTGCTGCTTTTGGTACGGGTGTTGGCCAGTTCGGTACCGATCTTGATCAGCGACCCGTTGCCAGCAGAGCCACCGGTCTTGTCCTTGAAGCCGGTACTTTGTTTAGCGAGATCGCCCGCCTGGTTATTCAGGTTGTACATCGACAGCGCCGCCTGGGCGATCTTCACGGCCTTGAGGCGCGGATCGTCGGAGCTGCGCGCCGCCTCGGCTGCGTCGCGGATGCTGTTGGCGGTGTCGACCACGGTGCCCGCAATCACTCGCCCAACCGCCAAGCTTCTTGAGCTGTCCTTACTGGTCTGACTGGCAGTCTCCATCCCTGAAGTAACGGTGACATTCGCCCCACCCAACTCCATGTTCTTGGTGCTCACCAGATCACTGGCCACCACCTTCAACTCACGCCCCGCCGTCAACGACACATTGCCCGCACTCGAACCAATGGTGCTGCCAGTCAAGGTCATTTCATTGGCCGTACCGTTGTGCTTCGAGCTGTTGATGTACAGCTTCTGGTTACCGGTCATGTCATCCAGACCGAGCTTGTTGCCGGTCAGCACGCCGGTGAGGTCGCGATTTTTTTCCTTGTGCATGTCGGTGCGGGCGAAGGTGTTCTGCGCCGCGTCGATGGTCAGGTCGCGGCCGGCCTGGACGGCGAGGTCGCCGGTGCTGACCAGGGACGAGCCGGTGACCGTGGCATCGCGTTTGGCGGCGACCGTGACGGTTTCGCCGGAGACCATGCTGCCCAGGGCGGTGGTGCGTTTTTCGTCGACTTTGTCCTGGACTTTGCTCGACTTGAGGCCGCCCCAGCTGCTTTTGCTTTCCTTGCGTTCGTGGCGGGCGCTGTCGGCGTTGCTGACGGCGAGGATGTTCACGTCCTGGCCGGCGACCAGTTGGGTGGCGCCTTTTTCGGCAGTGACGGCACTGCCGGCCAGCAGCAGGTCTGCACCGGCGACGACGGTGCTGTTCGTCCCCGCGCTGACCAGGCTGCCAACGTTGTTCACCACATCGGTTTCATCCAGGCGGAATTTTTTGCCCTGGGAGGTTTTCTTGGTCTTGCTGTAGAAGCTGTAGTCCTGGTCTTGCGCGGCTTTGAGCTCGAGGTTTTTACCCGAGACCAGGTAAGCCTCGTTGTCGGCATTGACCTGGCTGGCGACCAGTTGCAGGTTCTGCCCGGCGCTCAGGGTGGCGTCGCCGCCGGCCTTGATCACGCTGGACACTTGCTGCACGTGGTCTTCGATGCTCTTGACCTTTTTCGTGTTGGTCGTGGAGTGTTGCTCATTGGCTGCCGCGATGGCGTTGAGGTCGCGGGTGGCAATCAGGTTGACGTCGCGTTTGGCATTGATCTGGCTGGCCACGGCGCTGATGTCGCGCCCGCCAATCACATGCAGGTCGCGGCCGGCCTCGACCACCGAGCCTTGCTGGGCGATGGTGGTGAAGCTGGAGCGGTTGCCGATGGCGCCGCTGTCGAGGCTTTTCGAGGCGGTGATGTTGACGTCACCCACGGCTTTGACCGTGGTGTCGGCACCGCTCTTGAGCACGCCGCCGACGTTGTTGATGTTGCCGCCAGCCTGCATGGCCAGATCGTTGGCCGATTCGATGCGCGCGGCGCTGTCGACGAAGTCGCTGCGTTCGGTGCGGTAGCTGCTGGCGCTTTCGTGGGTGGTGACGCTGCGTTCGTTGAGCAGGTCGGCGCCGGCGGCGAGGTTGACGTTGCCCGCGCTGATCACACCGCCTGCGCGGTTGGTCAGGTTGTTGCCGCTGAGCAGGTCGAGGCGACCACCGGCTTCCATCAACCCACTGTTGGTGAGGTTGCCGCCGACGTTCGCCAGCAGGTTGCCGGTGGCGCGCAAGGTGCCGGCGTTGTTGAGGTGGCTGCCGGTGATCAGGTTGACGTCGGTGCCGGAAATCAATGCACCGTTGGGTGCCAGGCGGTTATTCGCCTGGGCCAGGTACAGCACCGGCACCAGCACTTGTTGCCCGGCGACGGTGGCGTTTTCCAGCCACACGATGTCGTGGGTCAGGGCGGCGACTTGTTCGGCGGTGAGGCTCACGCCTACGGACAAATTCAGGGCGCTTTTGCTGCTGATGGCGTTGTCCATCAGGTGCTTGAACAGGTCGGCGTCGCTGGTCTGGCCATCGATGAAGCGCTGGCCGGTGCGGGCGAGCACGGCTTGCTGGATCAGGCGTTGTTCATAGAAGCCATCGCCCAGGCGACGTTGCGCGGTGTCGGGGTCGTAGCCGAGCTTGGTCAGCATGTAGTCCGAGCTCATGAACTGGCGCATGTCGGTGAGCAGCGGGTTGGTTTCGATCAGGTACTTGTGTGGGTTGGCCGCGAACTGGCTGGTGGGCAGGCCTTTGGCGCCATCGCTGTCGTTGAGGTGGAACAGGCCGTTCTGGCCGGTGGGCAGGTCGAAGCCGGGCAGGCCCAGCGGGTTGACCTGCTGCTGGGCAACGTCCGGTGGCAGTTGCGCGTTGAGGCTGACCAGGGTCGAGTAGCCCGGCGCCTTGGTGTTGGCGCCGCTGCCGACGTAGGTGTAGCCACCTTGCACGACGCTGTTGTCGATGCCGGCCTGGGCCTTCACATCCACCGCGCCACCGGCCTGGATGACGGCGGCGTAGCTCTGGTCGGGCACCATCAGCTGGGTGGTCTTGCGCAGCTTGTCCTTCTCGCCCTCCATCTTGCCAATGAACGACGCCAGGCCGGCTTCGACGCCGGTCATGTCCTGGCCTGCCGAATAGCGTTGAGTGAAGGCCGCGGCTTCACGGTACCAGCCTCCGGGCTTGCGCTCGCGGGCTGAGGTAAAGACGCGGTCATACTGGGTATCGTGGGTCACGACGCCGACGTTGGTGAGTTGGTTGACGATGGCCGTGAGGTTGCCGCCGGCGGCGATGCTACTGCTGCTGTTGAGCAGCTCGCCGCCGGTGAGCAGCATGTTGCCGCCCGAGGTAATGCTGGACGCTGCCGTGGCATCGCTGACGATGAAGTGATCACGCTGGGTAATCTGGAACGGCCGGTTCTGCTTGCCGCCTTCACAGTCGCCACCGGTCACCCCGTCGATACAGGCGATGGGCGTGATGGAGGCGCTGTAGATGCCGGACTCGGTGGTGAGCACAGTACGGATGTTCTGGAGCGTGCTGGCCGCCAGGATCAGGTTGCGCTCACTCTCGATCGTCCCCGAGCTGTTGATGATGCTGGTGGCCAGGCCGCCCTGGCCGTCGCGGTCGACACGCAGGTTGCCCATGGCGTAGATCGCGGCGCCGAGGTTTTTCAGGCGGTCGACCTTGAGGTTCATGTCGCCGCCGCTGAAGATCAGGCCGTGGTCGTTGAGCAGGTTGTCCACCGAAAGATCCAGGCTGCCCTGGCTGGCGACGCTGCCGCCCACGGTCCAGTCCTTGCCGCTGCCGACCAGGGCGCGGGTGCCGAGCAGTTTGCCGGTGGCGGTCTGTTGCAGGTTATCGACGTTGACGGTCAGGCGCCCGGCCTGGATCGCGGTGCTGTTGGTCCAGTTGGCTTTATCGAGGATCAGGTCGCCATTGGTCACCAGGCTGCCGCCGACATCGTCGAGGCTGATGCCGCTGAGGTCGAGTGCACCCGTGCCCACGTGCAATACCTTGCCGCCGGTGTTCTGGAAGCGGGTGGCGGCGAGGCTCAATTGGTCGTTGGCGGTCTCGAGGCTACCGCTGTTGTTGAGCAGGCCGCCGATGGCGTAGCGGGTCTTGCCGGTGGTGCCGAGGGCGCGCATCTGGCCGCTGTTGGTGAGGCTGGCAGTGTCGACGTCGAGGGCGGTGGCGCTCTCGATCAGGCCACGGTTAACCAGGGCCCCGGCCAGGCTGACGTCGATCCGGTTGCCGGCGATCTCGCCGCCGTTATCCACATTCATACCGGTCAGGTGCACGCGATCCCGAGCAAACAGCGCGCCGCTGCCGTTATTGAAATCCGTGGCGTCGATCTGCGCATCACCGGCTTTGGCGGCGATGCGGCCACCGTCGTTGTCGAGGGTGCCGGCGGTGAGGGTCACGCCGGACTTTTCACTGTGGATCAGGCCGTTGCCGCCGTTTTGCAGCAGGCCGCTGGTGGTCAGGGTCAGGCCATCGTTGGCGGCCAGGGTGCCGTTGTTGCGGTTGTCGATGCTGTTGGCGAACAGGGTCAGCAAACCTTGGCTGGCGAGCTTGCCTCCCTGGTTGTCAACGTGGGCGGCGCGCTGGATCAGCAACGGGCCGGCACTCGCCAGCTTGCCGTTGCGATTGATCAGGTCGCCGATCAGGTCCAGGGTGATTGCGCCGCCACCGGTGAGGCTGCCGGCGCTGTTGTCCAGGGTATCGCCGTGCAGGGTGAAGGCACCGGTGCTGTCGATGATGCCGCCCTGGCTGTTGTCCAGCAGGCCGCTGACGGTGAGGGTCTGCGTGCCGTCGCTGAGCAGGCGACCGTTGTTGCGGTTGTCGACGCTGGCGGCGGTGACGTTCAGTACCTGCCTGGCGTTCATGGTACCGCCCTGGTTGTCCAGGGTATTGGCGGTGGCGCCGAGCTCGCGATTGGCGATCACCGTGCCGGTATTGCTGATGTGCCGGGCCTCGAGCTTGACGTCGCCGACGGTGTTGCGCGTGTTATCGGCGTTGACCCCGGCCTCGACGATGCCGCTGTTGGTCAGTTGGCCGTTGCTGGTCAGTGTGATGCTGTCGCGGGCGGCGAGGGTCTTGCTGTTTTTCAGGGTGCCCTTGGTCTGTGCCTTGAGGGTGGTGCCCGCGTACACGGCGCCTTTGGTCTCCAGGCTCGCGGCCTTGATGTCCACCGCACCGCTGGCGGCGGCCTGGGCCATGCTCAGGTGGCCGTTGGCGTCGAGCTGAATATCGCCACCACTGGCAGCGAGCGTGCCGTCGAGCTTCACACCCACGCCGGCTTCGGTGCCCACCAGTTTGATCGCACCGGCATACATGCCGCCCAGGGCCGACGAGTCGATGGCCAGTTCCGGCTTGGTGCTGCCGTCGTCGGCGCGCGCGGTGGTTTTCAGGCTTTGGGCGTCGACGTCATTGCGTCCGGCAATCACGGTGAGCTGGCGCGCATTGATCTTGGCGTTGATCTTGGCCGAACGGGTAATGATCTCGAAGCGGTCGACGTTGCTGGCGTTCAAGCCCTGGCCGTCGATGGTCACCGCACCGCCGTCCACCTGGTAGCGGTCCAGGCGCCCGGCCTGGTCAAGAATCGGCTTGCCGGTGGTCAGGGTGACGTTGGGGGTATTGATAAAGCCGCAACCGTTACAGCTCACCCCATACGGGTTGGCCACGATGACCTTGGCGGACTGCCCCGCCACTTCGGTGTAGCCGCGCAACTGGCTGGGGCTGCCGCCGTTGACTTCGTTGAGGATGACATTCGCAGCGCCGCCCTTGAGGTTCGGGTTGCCGACGATGATCCCGCCCAGCTGCGTGCTCTGCACCATCCCCGTGGCGTTGTTGAGGATCACGCCGTTGGGACCGACGTTATAGTCCTTGAACTGGTTATGGGACAGCCCGCTGCCATTGGGCGTGGCGATGTTCACCACCGGCACGCCGTTGCCCGCCTGCCCGAGGGTAGTGCCGGGGCCGCTGACCACAATGCCCTCGGCCTGGGCCAGCAGCGGCTGCCAGAACAGCGCGTTGGCCAGGATCAGGGCCAGGCCGCGTTGGCTCAGGCTTTTCAGGGCAGTAACAGGGCGAACGTCCATATTCAAAATCTCAAGGCAGCGGTGTTGAATTACAGGAAGAAATCCAGGCGGAAATAGATCGGCGCTTCGCGCTCGGTCACGACGCCAGGCCTTTCCAGCGAATGGGCGAACGTCACGCTGGTGCTGACGTGCTTGCCGCGGGCAAACAGCTCCAGGGAGTTACTCGACACCCGGCCGTGCTGGTCATCGTTGTAGCGATCGTTGCGAATCACGCCCTGGTCGTAGCCGACACTGGCGCCGTACTCGGCGAAGGCCGGGCGCATCCAGTCGAGGGTCACCGGGCGCGCCCAACGCACTTCGTTGCGCCAGTAGCCGCCGCTGTCGCCGTTCAACTGCTGGTCCTTGAAACCCCGCACCGAGTACGAGCCGCCAAGACTCATGCGTTGCGGCGCGTACAGCACGTCTTCACTGCGCTGCCCGGTGGCCAGGCTGGAAAAACTCAATGACTCGCCCCACAGCGTGAACGGCTGCAGGTAGCTCAGGGTGGCGGTGTATTTGCGGTAGCGCGGCGTGGGCGTGAGGTTGCCGCGGATACGGGTCTGCTCATCCTTTTGCGCATCGAAGGCACCGATACCGTTTTGCATGCCCACATCAAGGTTGACGAACGCGCTGCCAATACGGCGCCCGTGGCTGATACCCACCTGGAATTCGCTGAGGCGGTTGCTGCTGACGCCCAGGCGCGTGTCGTTGATGTAGTTGTTGGTGCGCAAATGAGTGAGGCCGACATTGACCGACGTCTTGCTCACGTCATCGCGATGCACCACACGCTCGGCGCGCAGCTGGTGATTCTGGCTGTCGCCCCATTGCTTGTATTTGAAGTCATCGACGCTGCCCGGCGTGCGGTAATCGCTCTCACTGTAGGTGTAACTGAAGTTCCACCAGCCCCACGGCACGTTGTAGTAGAGCATGCTGTTTTTCGAGGTTTTCTGGTGGTCGCTGATGGCGTCGTGGCCGCCGCGCAGGATCAGTTGGTCGGCCAGGCCCAACGGGCTGTCCCATTCCAGGCCCGCGCCCCACTGCTGTTCGCCGGTGCTTTTCTGGCCATCGTTGTTGCGCGACAGGCTGGCGCGCCAGGGTTTTTGCGGCTGGTTTTTGACCAGCACTTCACTGCCGCCGATCTGGGTGCCGGGGGTCAGTTCCATTTGCGCCTGTTTGGACGGCAGGCGGCTCAGTTGATCCACCAGTTGCTCGACCTCACGCAGGTTGAGGGCCTCGCCGACCTTGCCGGGAAACGCCATGGCCAGCTCGCGGTCGGTGACCGTGCTGCCCTGGGCGCCCTTCAGGCCTTCGAGTTTGCCTTCGACCACCAGCACTTGCAGGTGGCCGCTGGAAAGGTCCTGTTGCGGCAGGTAGGCCCGGCTGGTGACGCGGCCCTTGGCAATGTAGTAATCGGTGATGACCTTGAGCAGTTCATTGAGCTGCGTAACGCCCAGGCATTGGCCGATATAGGGTTTGAGCAGGCGGTTACGGTCGGCAGCGGAAAGGCTGTCGGCGCCCTTGAGTTCGATGTCCTGGATGGGGAAGCAGCGGGTGTCAGCAGGCTGTGCCGGGGCCTGTGGCTGATTGCTCTTGCCGGGCAGGTCCTGGAGCTCTTCCAGGCGCCGACGCTGCTCTTCGAGAAGCCGGTTCTGGCGGTCGCGGATAAGGTCCTGATCCCCCGGCGTAGGGGCGGCCAAGGCACTGTTGCCGCTCAAATAAGCAAGCAGCAAAGTGCATAGCAAGTACCGAGTCCGTGGCAATAAAAAAGACATGTTCGGTCCGTCGAAAATCAGGGGCCGCGAAACTAACATCGAACTAGCAGTAACCCAAGAAACAGAGTCAGTTGCATTCCCGTGCTAGTTATTCACGCAACACATTGATTAATAACAATAAAAAATCATCAAAAAGATACACGGCCTGAAATTGGAAATATTATTCCGACAGGCGGCAGCTGTTCTGATAGCGATTCGTCGGAGAACTTATAAGTTGCCACTACTTGGCCATCAAGTTCTTTCCGAGATAAGTTAGTACCGAAAAAAGCAGATAAGTTCGCGGGAGTTTTGTGAATTGGATCCCAATAATCGGGATCGGCAGGGTAAGAGTCCCGATAGGGAGGTGTCAGCCAAGTATTCATTAGCTGATCGACCGCAATCGGGGGCAAGCCCCCTCCCACATTGGATTGTGGTTTACACCACTAGCTGGCGTCTTTGTTCTGAGACGTGCCAGGCACGAGGGTCAAGCCTGGTTTTTCCACGTCGCGTGAGACGTGGGCTTTGACTTCCGACACGCCGCCGTCTTCGTCGTTGTGGATCACCAGTACGCCCGGGCGGCGCAGTTGCTCCAGGTCGCCCTCGGCGAGGCTGAAGCTCTCGCTCAGGTTCTTGTCGGTGAGGGCCTTGGCTTCGGCACGGCGCTGGGCGAACTTACGCCCCTTGCGTTGCTGGTAGCGTGCCCAGGTGACCAGGATCACGGCGTTGAACAGTGCGATCCACAGGTAGATCTGCAAGGTGTTGAGCGCCGCGAAAATCGGCGCCTCGATACGCGGGCCGCCGTGGGTTTCAAGCATCGAAGTGATCCCGCGCGCCAGCAGCCAGACCAGTCCGGCCCAGGCCATCAAGGTCAGGATCACGTCGATGATCCACATCACGGTACTTTGGCGAGTTCTGACCAGTTTCATGCTCAGGCCTCCTCTTCAACAGGTTTGATACCGCGATCCGGGCTGACCCAGCGCGCGCGCTTCTGGTGCTGGTTGAACAGCACCTTGGGGAAACTGACCAGGGTGGTGAACAGGCTGACCAGCCAGAACACCATCGGGTACCACACGGTCCAGAACAGGGTTTTCCACAGGTCTTTCTCGTAGCGGCGGTCGATCAGGATGCTCACCGCGAACTGCACCAGGCACACCATCGCCAGCACCAGGCCGGTAAAGGCCGGCGGGACCAGGGAGTCCACGGCAATCGCCTGCGGCAGCACCATGAATTTGCCCACGCCCCAGAAGATCACCGACAGCAGGAAGGTAAAGGCCCAACCGGTGGACAGGCAGTATTCGAACAGCAGCGGCCACAGGTAGCGATGGCGCCATTGCCAGATGCCACGGATATTCTTGAACAGCACTTCGGCACCGCCCTGGGCCCAGCGCAGGCGCTGTTTCCACAGACCGCCGACGGTCTCGGGCATCAGGATCCAGCACAGCGCGCGCGGCTCGTAGAAGATGCTCCAGTGATCGAGCTGCAGCTTCCAACTGACATCGATGTCCTCGGTGATCATGTCGGTGCTCCAGTAGTCGATGCGGTCCAGCGCCTTTTTACGGAACGCCACCACCACACCCGACACCGTGAAGATCCGCCCGAATACGCGCTGGGTGCGCTTGATCAAGCCGATGATCGAGGAGAACTCGCCCACCTGCACGCGGCCGATCAAGGTCGAGCGTGTGCGGATGCGTGGGTTGCCGGTCACGGCGCCCAGGCGCGGGTTGTCGAGCATCGGCGCGACCATGTAGGCCGCCGCGTTTTTATCCAGCAGCGCATCGCCGTCGATGCACACCAGGTATTCGCTGCGCGAGGCCACCGCCCCCATACGCAAGGCCACGGCCTTGCCCTGGTTCTGCGCCAGGTGCAGCACCCGCAGGCGCGGATGTTCCAGCGCCAGGGCATCGAGGACGGCGGCGGTGTTGTCCTTGGAGCCGTCGTTGACCGCGATCACTTCGATGTTCGGGTACAACTGGCCCAGCGCCGCATGAATGGTGTCGGCGGCGTTATCGCCCTCGTTGTAGCAAGGGATGATGATCGAGATCAGCGGGTTGCCGGCCAGGGTCGGTGCCGGTGTGTCTTCCTCCCAGGGCCAGTGGCGCTCCCAATGCAGCCAGAAGTACAAGCCGCCGGCGATCCACAGCGCCGACATGAACAGCGGGTAGAAAAACACGAAGTCCATCAGGAACTGCCCGGTGACCAGGAAGATCAGGCCCAGGGGCACGCCTAATACCAGTGCCAGCACGAATAACGCCAGGATTCTGTCGAACATGGTCAAGGATTCCATTGGTTGGAAAGGGCCGGACGCACAGTCTTCAGGTCCGGGGAATTTTCCAGGAAGTTGTCCGGGTAGTAGCCAAAACTCGTGACACCCTGGCGCTTGAGCACACCCATCCATTCAGCCATCTGCACAGCGTCGATATCCGGCGCGGCCTTGGTGCGCCAGTCTTTGGCCTGCAGTTCGAATACGGTGCGTTCCATCGCGCCGGGACGCGCCTTAACCGTCGCCACCAGCTTCTCCAGCCAGGCATTGGAGGTCTTGTACTCCTGGCCTTCCATCAGCGGCATGGCCATCGGCGCGGTCCAGTCATAGGTCTGGAGGAAATCATCGAGGTTCTGGGCGAACCAGGCCTCGCTCGCCGGGTTGAGCATCGGCTCGGCGAAGATATTGCGCGCGGTCTGCACCTGCGGCCCGCCGATGGCGTGGACCTTGGCGGTCAGCTCTTTGGTGAAGTCGATCAGGTAGCGGCTCTTGAAGCGCGTCCAGCGTTGCATCACGGCCGGGTCGGCGCGCAGGGCCTGGATGCTGCCCGGCAGGCCGTTGGCGGCATAGGCCTTGAGCGCGGCGGGGCTGGCGTCTTCGAAGTCCGAGAGCACTGCGTCGTCGTGGTACAGCACGCCGTCGATGGCATTGTTGCGCGCCAGGTCTTCATAGATCTCGCCAATGATCCTGCGCACCTGCGGGTCGAACGGCGACAGGCGTTTGTATTGGTCAGGGTCGGTGCCGACCTGGCCGGTTTCCGGGTCCCAACGCGTCACGCGGGGCAGCTTGGGATCGAGGGCAAAACTCAACACCGGCATCCACGCATACACGGCGGCATGGGCACGGGTGTGCAACTGCCAGGAGACGCGGTTGAACAGGTCGGCGCGCACCGGCAAGTGACGGTTGGGGAAGTACAGTTCGTGCACCAGGCCATCACCCTTGGGGTCGGCGAAGGCTTGCAGGAACACCGTACCGGCGCCCATGTCCACCACGCGCTGCACCAGTTGGTCGAGGTTGCGCGCCTGCTGGGCCGGGTCCGGGTCGTAGACGTTGTCCAGGTCCACATGCAGCACCCGCAGCGGTGCCGGGGTTTGCACGGCGACGATGCTGTTGGCGAAATGCTCGCCGTCCGGGTCGGAGGCCACCAGGAAGCGGGGGCTGTTCATCAGGTCACTGGAGCTGTCGAGGCCGTCTTCCAGGGTCAGGGCCATCTGGTAGCCCTGCTCGCTGACGATCGCCAGCGAGGTGCCCTTGGCGGCGCCGTACGGCCACACCCATACCCGTGGTTTCTTACCGGTCACGGTTTGGATCTTGTTGGAGATCGCCGAGACATCCGCCCGCATCCGCGCCTGGAACTGGGCCTGGCTTTCATAGCGGCCCGTGGCCGGGTCATAGCGCAGCGAGGTCGCCGCCGGCTCGAGGTTGCCCTGGGGGTTGGCGAGGATCCCGGTGTGGCTGGCATCGGTGTGCGCGGCGATTTCCACGAGGCCGGACTGAGACACTTCGCGGATCTGCTGCCAGGTGAGGAACTCGCCGCGCGGCCGTGGCGAGCCGGCGAAGTCCACCGGTTTGTTCATCGGCGTGTCGATCCAGTAGCCCACCGGCGCCAGCAAGGCCGGCCAGCGATAGGCACGCAGGATCGGCATCACGCGGGTATAGAAGCTCGAATAGCCGTCATCGAAGCTGAGCATGATGGCTTTGGGCGGCAACGCGGGGCCGCCACGGCGGGCAGCCAGGATCTGGTCAACGCTGACCGCCTGGTAGCCGTTCTCCCGCAGCCAGGCCAACTGTTCGATCAATCGCTCGGTGCGTACCGCCACCACGGCCTGGTCGGGGTCACGGTCCGACACGTCATGGTAGGCAATGCCCAGGAAATGGTTTTTCGGCCACGCCGTTTCGTTGGCCGGTGTCGGCCGCTCGGCGGGTGGAGTGAAAGGCGCGGGTTGCTGGGCGCAGGCACTGGCCAGCAATACGCCCAGAACCAACAAGCAACGGCTGAGGAAGGTCATGGTCAGGCTCTTTTAGAAACGGTAAGTGAGGTCGACGAGCAGACGCAGATCGCGTTCGCGATCCCCGTCATAAGGTCGGCTGATCAGGCTCAGGTTGGCGCCGGCGTCCAGCACGTCATTCCAGCGAAAGCGTTGGCCGTAGCCCACCAGACCGATGCCACCGGTGGAATAATCCCGCTGGCTATAGGTACCCGCACCGACCTGGAACTGCTGACTCCACTGGGTCTCGTAGCGGTGATAGAGCACATGGTTGATGTTGAGGACGGGCAGCACGGTGAAATCCGACTTCGGGTTGAAGTACACCGTGTCTTCCTTGCTGTTGCGGCTGGCGCCGACTTCCAGGCCCAGGTCCACTTGCACCTTCGGCGAGCTGTAGAGGCCTTCGCGGCCGCTGAGCAAGGCTTCGAAGCGGTCGTTGCCATCGCTGAAATGGGAGGGGCTGAGGGTCAGTTTCCATTCGCGGCTTTCGTTGGCGCGCCAGCGGATAAAGCCGCTGCCACCGTTGGCCGTGACGCCGTCATTCAACGCCCGCAGCGGCGTGGTGCTCAGGAGGTAGCCCAGGCTGCCGCCGTATTGCCAGTTGTCGTTGATGTCACGGGCAATCGACATCGCGGCGCCTTGTTTGGCGCCATCGCCGTAGGAGTGGTTGGACACCTCGGCTTCAATGGTCATGTCGCGGGTACGCCGCTCCACGCCCACCACCTGCCAGCGATGCTGGCCCGTGCCTTCGCTGAAGTCGGCCTTGGCGTACCCGGCGCCGGCGAATACACGCCAGTCTTCGTCGATGGGCGGCGTGTAGATCCGACTCTCAATGCCCCAGTCGCGGCTACCCGCGACGGCGCCCGCGTCACTGTCATTGCCGCCGCCAAAGCTTTTGCCGGTATACGCCTCGACACGCAGTTCGGCCATGTCATGCACGTCGCGCAGGCGGCTCAGGCGCTGCACCTGGCGATTATCCGGGTTGCGGGCGAGCACATCGTCGGTGAGCACGTCGAGCTGGCGCCACTCCTGCAGGTCCATGGCGGTGTAGGCCTGGCTCACTTCCAGGCCCATATCCCGTGGGGCCTGGGCTTCGGTTTCCTTCAGGATGCCTTCGGCACGCCGTGGCAGGTCGCGGGCGCGGTACATGTCAGCCTGGGCCAGGCGCAGGCCGACGTTGCCAGGGGCTTTCGCCACCAGCGCTTCGAGGCCGGCTTCGCTGCCCGGCAGGTCGCCGCCGTAGACGCCGGCCTGGGCCGACAGTTGCTGGGCGTCCATCCACGCGTCGTTGGGGTTGCCGATGGGCAAGCCCTTGAGCTCGACCCGAGGGTTCTGGCTGTTGGCGAGGCCCTTGGCGACCTCGTTGGCGTCCTCGGCTTTATCGCTTTCCTGCAAGGCGTAGAACAGCGCAGTGGTGTCTTCGACCCGATCATCGGGCTCGGCGTCGGTGGCGCTCAGGGCCTGGCGATACAGCGGCTCGGCTTTTTCCGGCTGGCGCTGGTCCAGGTAGGCCGCGGCCACCCAACGCACGGCGTAGGTCGGCAGTTGCACGCCTTCGGCCTTAAGCGTCTCGTATTCGCGGATCACCTCGGCGGTACGCGCCCGAGCCTTGAGTGCACCGAGACGGTCGATGCGCCAGCGCACCACATCGTCATGGGCGCTGGCGTCCGGGGTCCAACGGGCGAGCAGTTTGTCGTAATCCGCCAGGGCGCGGTCGGCAATCACGTAGCGTTCTTTTTCGCTGCGTGTGGCGAACTCGGCCATGCGCACACGCTCGGCAGCGAGATCGCCTTCCAGGCGGCGCTGGGTCACCGGGTCCAGCAGGCCAGGACGCTGGGCCGACAGGCGCAACGCGGCTTCCGGCAGGCGGGCCTTTTGCAGGGCGACGATGTATTCGCGGGCGACGTCAGGCTTGTCGCCGGCGCGGATAAACGCCTGGTCGAACTCGAACAGCGCGTCGTAGTTCAAGCCGGCGCGGGTCAGTGCATAACCCAGGGCCATGCGGCGGTTGGGGTCATCGGGCTTGGCGGCGACCAATGCGCGGGTACGTTGTACCGCTTCGTCCGCCTTGCCGCCGTCGGCCTGGGTCAGGGCCAGGCCCAGTTGCAGGTCGACGTTATTCGGTTCACGCAGCAACGCCTGGCGATAGACCGCCTCGGCCTGGGCCCATTGCTTCTGGTTGCGATAGGTCCGCGCGACAGTGGCGAGCGCCTGGGTGCTGAGGTTGCGATGTTTACCCTGGGCCTCGTACACCTTCAGCACTTCGGCGTCCTGGCCGGCCCAACCGGCGATCACCACATGATCGCTGACCTGGCCTGGCGTCTGGCGCTCGGCGGACAGTTGGCGCAATTGAGTCAGGGCGGGGGTGAAGTTGCCGTTGCGCGCCTGAATGATCAGCGCGTCATAGGCCGGATCGGCCATGGCGAAGGCGGGGATCAGTAATTGGCTGCATAAGGCGGCCCCGACGAGCAGTCGCAACCGGCCTGATGCACTGAGTGGTAGGTTTCGCAACATATCGTGAGCTTCCTTACACACGGAAAGCTGTAACGATAGGTGGTCCTGAGCGAATTGCCGCAGGGTGCCGGCGTCCAATGACCCGGCCTAGCTTTCCTGTGTGAACTATCTCTCAGGAAAGTAGGAAAAAGACCAATCCGGAACAATTGTTCAGAATTGCGCGGCCCGCCTGAAATGTGAATGCGGGAGCGGACTTGCCTGCGATAACGGGGTGCCGGCCGAAAGGTGCGTCGACTGTTTGACCCTTATCGCGGGCACTCCCGCTCCCACATTATTTATTTCCGGGCGATGGCGAACGCTTTACTGGCCGCCGCTGACCGCGCCGAACTTGGCCATCACAAACCCAATGAACTGCTCGACGGTCATCTTCTGGCCGTTGAAGGTCACTTCATTGTTGGCGTAGTGCAACTTGGACACCACATCGCTGCCGACCAGGGTCGCCAACTGAGTACCGACCGCCATGCCGCTGACCATCTCGGCGGCCATCTGGGACTGCTGCTCGATGGCTTTCGGGTCGGTCACGCCACCGAGTTGCGCCTGCAGGGCAGCCACGTCACCGATCATCGGCTTGGACAGGGTCAGGTTGGCATCCAGCAATGCAATCATCTGCTTGCCCAGCTCAACCGGCGGCAACTCCATGGAGGCCGGCTTGGCCAGGTCCACCAGCAGGTTGAACTTGCTTTCGCCATGGGTGGTTTTCAGCGACAGGTTTTCCACGGCGATCTGCGGCTTGGCGGCCAATACCTGGTTGACGTTCGCTTCGGCCAGGGCCTGCTCGGCTTCGGTCAGTTGCAGCTCAGGCGTGGGCTGGCCCGCTGCGGCAGCGGCTTGCACCGGCTGCATCTTGTCCTGGTACAGCTTGGTCAACACCAGCATGGCCGGGATGTCGACGTTCTTCATGCTCAGGGCCATGGCCGCCGAACCCACGGGTTTGCCCTGGTAACCGATCTCGTCGATCTTGTAGTCGACACGGCCGGCCAGGTTGTTGTCCTTGGTTTCGCTGGAGTCTTTCTGCTCGAAGCCTTTGACCGTCAGCACGGCTTTCTGCGGGCCGAAGGTGAACGTGCTGTCGGTCAGCTCAACGGTGTTTTGCCCGGTGTAGAAGCCAAAGGTGGATTTTTCCAGGTTGCTGGCGATGGTCAGGCCAGACAATTGAGCTTCGAAGTGTTCGCCCTTGCCATCTAGCCCGGCGATCTTGAAGCTGTTCATGAAGCCGTCAGCCTTGACCTTCTGGCCTTCTGCGGTGCTGTCGAAATTCAGGTTGGCGCCAGAGAAGCTCGCCGAAGCTGCGGCGTCCTTGAACTCCAGGGGCAGCAATTCGATGTTGCCGTTGACCGAGCGGCTGTAGCCGATATTGGCCACGCCCTTGAGCGGCGACACGTCTTTGGCGGCGGCGAACCACTTCTCGGTGGTGGGGTTCTTTTCCAGTTCGTAGTGACTGGTGGCCATGACCGGCAGCCATTTGAGCGTCACCAGGCGCGAGAACGGCAGCGGGCCGTGTTCGATATGGTCGACGAACAGCAGTTCCGGATTAGGGTTTTCTTCGCCGAACACCGAGCCTTGGCCCTTCAGGCGGTAGTGCGCGGTGCTGCTGAACACGCCACGCTCCAGGGACACCAGCTCCAGGGCCACGGTGCCGTCGACGCCGGCCATGGAGGTCTGCAGTTCCTTGTTGGCGTTCTGGATCGCGGTTTGCAGCACCGGTTCCAGTTGTTTACCGGTGTACCAGGCGCCGCCTGCACTGACGACGCCTACGGCGACAACTAAACCCAAAAGAACGACTGCTGGCTTATTCATGAAGTGACCTGATCAAATCCTGTGAGAAGTGGGCTGTCTTCCTTGAACCCCGAAAGGGTTGGCTCAAGCCCGCCGAAAACGGGGGAAGATTAGCACTGGCGGCCGCAAACGGCCCAGCTTTCTCAGAGGGGTCAGGCGTGCAGTTGGTTCACGAATACTCCAACTCGATCTCGTCGAGCTGGTGGTCAAAACTCTTCAGGCGCGCCGTCCAGGTGTACACCAGCACCTCAAACTCGCGGTGTATCACCGCATTGCCGGGGGTGTCGGACTTGGGGTCGCAGAAGTCCAGCTGGTAGCGCTCCCGGGCCATCTGCGTGGCGACGTCGGACAATTCCCGCGCGTTATTCAGCCAATGCCGGCCATCGGCGACCTGCCGATCGAGGGCCACGCACTGTTTTTTCAGGACTTCGAGGCTTTTTTCCAGGGGCGTGCCGGTAAGGTCGCCCATGACTTCCTGGAAGGTGCGCCCCGGCTGCCAATAGCTGCCCCAGAAATAGCGGTCGAACACGGTTTCGACCCGACGCAGAGCGACCTTGGTGTCCCAGATCGCGACGCGGGTCTTGCCTTGTTCGAGGAGTTTTTTCTTCACGCGCTGGTTCTGGTAGGACGCCCAGGCCACCACGCCGATGGACAGGGAGCCGATCACCAGGCAGGCGCTGTCGAGAAACACCATGGCCTTGTCGAGTTGATGGGCGAGCATGACGCCGTAGAAATACGCGGCCGATAACAACACCAGTGCGAAGAGCACGCACCAGAAAGCGGGAGCATAAGGGTTTTTCATTATTGGAATCCCCATGAGCAAACGCGAGCAGTGTCAGGCGAGTCGTCACGGCGACCCGCCTGTCCAAGCATAGCTATTCGCTCAGGGTTTGCCGGGCTGTGACGCTTGCGTTCGTCCGCTTTCCCAGCCGCCGCCCAGGGCCAGGAACAGATCGATCTGGCTCATGGCAACCTGGGTATTGGCCGCCGCCAGTTGCGCGCGCATCGCGGTGTAGGTGCGGGTGGCTTGCAGGTCGGCGAGGAACGATTCGCGGCCGGCCTGGAAGAAGCGGTGGGTCTGGTCCGCCGCCTCTTGGGCCGAGCGCTCGGCGTCCGCCAGCGCCTCGCGCCGTTGCAGCACGGCGGTGTATTGCGCCAGGCCGGTCTGGGTTTCGCGGATGGCGTTGAGGACCACCCCGTCGAAATGCGCCAGGGCGCCCTGAGTCGCGGCTTCGGCCTCGTGGATGCGCGCACGGGCGCCGTTGGTCGGCACCGTCCAACTGATCATCGGGCCGAAGCCCCAGCGGTTGGTCGCCGGCTGGCCGAGGTTGTCGAGCAGGCCCACGGTGCCCACCGTGGCGCCGATGGCGATGTCCGGGTACAAGGCGCCGGTGGCCACGCCGATACGCGCGGTGGCGGCGGCCAGTTGGCGCTCGGCCTGGCGCACGTCGGGGCGACGTTTCAGCAGCGCCGCACCATCGCCCACCGGCAACAGCTGGGCGATGTGCGGCAGCTCGGCGCAGGTGCCGGTGCCCGCCGGCAGTTGGTCCACGGGCTTGGCCAGCAGCATCGACAGGCGGAACAGCCCGGCCTGGCGCGCCGCTTCGTAGCGCGGCATGTCGGCGCGCAGGGATTTGTATTGGGTTTGCGAGCGGGTGACCTGGGTTTCATCGCCACGGCCCGCGTCACGCAGGCGTTGGGTCAGTTTGGTGCTCTGGGCTTGCAGGTCGAGGGACTCGTTGGCAATCGCCAGTTCTTCGTTGGCCGCGCACACCTGGGTGTAGGAGCGCACCACATCGGCCACCAGGGTGATGCGTGCGGTATCAGCGGCAGCCTGGGCCGCATCGGCGCTGGCCTGGGCGCTTTCGATGCCACGTTGCAAGGTGCCGAACAGGTCGAATTGATACGAGGTGGTAATGCCGACGCTGCCGATGTTATCCACCGGCACTTTGTCCGCCTGCAAAAACGCTTCGCCGGATTCCTGCAGGCGCTGCACCTCGGCCTTGGCGCCGGCACTCCAGCCGCCGGCGGATTCAGCCTGTTGGGTCTGATAACGGGCGCGCTGCAGGTTGGCTGCGGCTACGCGCAGGTCGGTGTTGGAGGCCATGGCCTGGCGTACCAGCTCGTCCAGGCGCGGGTCTTTGTACAGCTTCCACCAGTCGGCCGGCACCGGCGCCGACACCACGTCGTTGCCCTTGCCCGCCAGTTGCCCTTGCAGGTCAGCGCGGTTGACGGCAGACGTTTGCGGCAGCTGGTAATCCGGCCCCACCACTTGGCAGGCCGACAGCAACAATCCCAGCGCAGCAGTTGCCCACAGCTGCTTCATGGCTTGGCTCCGTCATTGGGTTTGTCGCCAATGATCGATACGGTGGCGGTACGCCCGGCGATCATGCGGAAGTCCGCCGGGACATCGTCAAAGGCAATACGCACCGGAATCCGCTGGGCCAGGCGCACCCAGCTGAACGCCGGGTTGACGTTGGGCAGCAGGTTCGAGCCGCTGCTGCGGTCGCGGTCTTCGATACCGGCGACGATGCTCTGCACATGCCCGTGCAGGCGGGCGTTGTCGCCGATCACACGGATGTCCACGCCCATGCCGACGTGGATGCCGTCGAGCTTGGTCTCTTCGAAGTAGCCGTCGATATGGAAGGAATTGCTGTCCACCACCGACAGCACCGGCCGCCCGGCGGTGACGAACTCCTGGGTACGCGGTGCGCGGTCGTTGACGTAGCCGTCCACCGGGCTGCGGATCACCGAGCGGTCGAGGTTGAGTTGGGCCGAGTCCACCGTCACTTGCGCTTCGGCCAGGGCCGATTGGGCGCGGGCAACACGGGACTGGCTTTCTTCCAGCTGCTCGCTGGGCACCAGGTTGCCGAGGCCACGGTTACGCTTGTACTCGCGACTTGCCTGGGCCAGGGTTTCCTGGCGGTCGGCCACGGCGGCCTGGGCTTGGCGCAGGGCCAGCTTGAAGCGGTCCTGGTCGACGGCAAACAGTACCTGGCCCTTGGTCACCAGCTGGTTGTCGTGCACATCGACGCGCTGGATCAGCCCGGACACGTCCGGCGCGATCTGCACGATGTCGGCACGGATGTGACCGTCACGGGTCCAGGGCGCAAACATGTAGTACATGACCATGCGCCACACAACGACGACCGCGAAGCTCACGATCAACAACGTCAGGACTACACGGCCGATGGTCAAAAAAGGTTTTTTCATGTCATCAGGTATCGACTGAGTGAGTCCACCGCGCCCAGCAACAGCGCGTAGAGCCCCACATTGAACAATGCCCGGTGCCAGACCAGGCGATAGAAGTGGACGCGGGTCAACAGCCCGTGCACCACCAGGAATAACACGTACGTAATGCCCATCAGCACCAGCAGCGTGGGCAGGAACACCCCGCTGATATCCAGATCACCGATCATAAAGGCGCTCCATCGGGTAGCGGCGCTTCCATCTCCGTGCCGCCAATGAATTCCACACCCGGCAGCAGTGCCAGGCGCAGGCCGGCCAGCGCGTGCAGCAGGTGCAGGCGGGTGTCGTCTTCGTCTTGCAGGCCCTGGCCATTGAGGGCGCGGCGTGTGCGGTCGAGGGTCATCAGCAGACCGCTGGGCGCAGGCAAGCGTTCACCCGCCTTGAGGCAGGCCTTGAAGTAACCGCCCACGCCTTCCACCACCTGGTTGAGCAGCACCCGCGGTACACCTAGGATGCGCGGCGAATAGGCCAGCAGGTCGAGCAGGTTGAGCGCTACGCGCAGGTCGCGCAGGGCGATGCCGGTGTCCTGGCCGATCATCGCCAGGCGCGGCAGGTGTTGCATCAGGCGGTCGAGCATCTGTGCGGCGAGGTGCCGGTGTTCGTTCAGGGTGGCGGGCTCGGTCAGGCCGACGATGTCGCGCCAGCTGAAACGGGTCAGGCGCTTGGCCGCCAGTTCGGCGCCGAAGGGCCGGGCGATCAACGTCCACACAAAGGCGAACAGCAGGCCCACCGGCCCGGCCAGGTTGACGTTGGCGAAGTTGAGGAAGTCCGCGTCGTAGGCGCCCTGGATGCTGATGAACGACGAGGTGTTCACCAGCGTCAGCAGCATGCCCAGGTAAAAACGCGGCTGCACGGTCAGCGTGCCGATGCAGATGAACGGCACCGCGAACGCCAGTACCAGCATCGGGAAATCGTGCAGGTTGGGCAGGACCAGGAATAGGTAGAGGCTGGCGAACAGCACCGACATGGCGGTCCAGAAAAAGAACCGATAGATCTGCGGCGCCGGGTCGTCCATAGAAGCGAAAAAGCTGCAGGCCACGGCTGCCAGGATCACCGCGCTGCCGCCATCGGTCCAGCCCAGCAGGATCCACAGCACCGACGCGACGATGATCGCGGTGACGGTGGAAAACGCCGAATAAAGCATCAGGCCATGGTCGAGGAACGGTGTGAGCCGGCCCAGGCGCCAGTGACGGTACACGGCGCGCCAGGTGTCCTGGCTTTCGCACTGGATGGCGGCTTGCAGGCTGCGGCAGTCCTGCCACAGGTCGATCCACTCGCCCAGGCGGTAAAGGGCGTTGGAGAACAACAGCGTGGGGCGCTCGTCCAGCGCTTCGCCTTGGGGTTGCAGGGTGTCGACCTGGTCACGCAGGGCACGCCAGCGTTCCAGCGGTGCGCTTTCGGTGGTGTTTTCCAGCCACTGCCGGGTAGCTTCCAGCAGCGGCGTCAGTTGCTCGAGAAACTGCGGCGCACGCTGTTCGACGGCATACAGCGCATCGTCGAGCTCCTCCACCAACGGCAGCAGGTGGATCATGCGCCCGCGCAATTCCTTGGTATTGCGCACCGTCTGCGGCCGCGCGCCTTCGTGGGGCAACTGGCCGATCATCAATTCAAGGGTATTGAAGGTGGCGACCATGCCGCCGCGCAGGGCGCTGACTTCTTCCGGCTGCACATTGCGAGAAAGAAAACGCTGGCTGTAGACCTGGGCGTCGCCAAACCACTTGGCCACCGCGCCATCGAACACCGGCATCAGCCGCCGTGGCCAGAACATCGCGCCCACCACCGCCGCGACCGCAATGCCGAGGAAGATTTCCTCGGTCCGCGCCTCGGCCACATCCCACACCGCCAGCGGGTTATCCACCACCGGCAGGGCGATCAGCGGCAAGGTGTAGCCGGCGAGCATCAAGGCGTAGTTGTTGGCGGTGCGCAGGTGCATGGAGAGGAACAGCAAGGTGCCCGTCCACAGTGCGATCACCACCACCAGGATGTACGGCGATTGCACGAACATCGGCACAAAAAACACCGCCGCCGCCGCCCCCATCAAGGTGCCGATGGCGCGGTACAGGGCCTTGGAACTGGTAGGGCCGACAAACGGGCTGGAGACGATATACACCGTGGCCATCGCCCAGTACGGACGCGGCATTTGCATCAGCATGGCGATATACAACGCGATCATCGACGCGGCGAAGGTACGAACCCCATAGAACCAGTCACGGGCGGGCGGAAAACCGGTAAAAAATCCGTTCAAAGCGTCGCCGCCTCAAAGGCCCGCAGTACGCGCAGTGCGGCTTCCATGTCGGCGGTCGGAAGGTCCGCCAGCACTTCGCGGCGCAGGCGCACCAATTGCACCTCCACCGCCTGCACCAACTCGCGACCACGCTCGGTGAGGCTCAGGGCCTTGGCGCGGCGGTCGTGGACGTCTTCGGTACGGCACACATAGCCGTCATGGCACAGCCGGTCGAGCAGACGCACCAGGGACGGGCTTTCCATCCCGGAGGCCTGGGCCACTTTGACCTGGTGCACCCCGTCGCCCAGGCGGCCGATCATCAACAGCGGCACGGCGCAGGCTTCGGAGATGCCATAGCTGACCAGCGTGCTCTGGCAGATTTTGCGCCAGTTACGGGCGCCCACCACCATGCTGCTGCTGAGGTTCATCTGGAGTTGTTCGAGGGATTGAGGCACTGGATAGTTCGCATACAGTTAGTTTGCTAACTATCAATATGGCCAAGGGATCGAATTGCGTCAAGTTTTGAAACAATTTAGCGGATGGGTGGAGCGATTCAGTGGCAACGCCGCAGGCCGAATGTGGGAGGGGGCTGGCCCCCGATAGCGGAGTGTCAGTGAACAGATTCGTTAGATGATCCACCGCCATCGGGGGCAAGCCCCCTCCCACATTTGGATCGGTGTCGGCTTCAGGATTGCTGTGCGGCCTCGCCATCCAGGTGGCGCTTGTTTTGGCCCATCACCTCGCGAAGGGGGATCCGTGTGGCCGTGACCAAGGGGATGGTTGGGTCTGTGCAACCGGCTTATTGCCCGCTCAGCCTCCTAAGCGGCCCTGCTGGAAAACGTCAGCACCTTTTGCTCCACCGCCAGACGCTCCAGATTTTCACTGCCTCGGACGCAACGACTAACGCAGCCATTAACACCAAGTTGTAGTTAGGAAAAAACTGAGCACCTACCAGCAACAGCGAAACAGAAGGCACAATAAAAGCCAATCGCAAGGGTGTTTGAAGGTAAGTAACCCACCTCACCTGTTCACGTCCAAGAAAAACAGTAAGCACGAGATTACGATGGAAGCTTGCAGCAGCATGGCAAAGCCGAACATGTATAACTGCACAACACTATGATCACGCAGCACCCATAAAGCACTTTCAAAATCGCTTAAATAAGGAATCCTTCCCTCTATTGCGCTGGCCACTGCATACCGAATCAGATAAAGGGCATCCATGACTCCCCAAAACCAAAAAACCAGCCGTTTCATGTTGTGTCCAGAGCAGGGAGTTAGCGCCTGTTAATAGCGAGCGCCTCCCACCGGCCACTACCGTCCACTTCCGCTTAGCCGATAGGAAATTTCCCAGTGTCGCGCAGAGCATGCCCCACCTCCTCCTCAATAAACTCAAACACCTCCTCCGACACGCTGTACTGAAACTGCTTGCGTCGGTGCTTGGAAACCTTGCCCTCGTTATCCAGGCACATCATCACCAGCTTTGATAGATCACTGCCGCGCACATCAAAGCGCTGGTTCACGGCCTTGATCACGCGGTCGTAGCGGTCGAGAAATTCGGTTTCTTCGCGCAGTTCCACTTCCAACGCGCGGCGGGCCATTTGCAGGGTGAATTCGACGCAGTGGGTGGCGTCCCAGTAGCGGTAGATCGAGGGGTGGCCGATGAAGTCGAAGGCCATTTGATCGCCGTCCAGCCACGTGACGTTCCAGAATTCCCGCGTCGGCTGGGAAAAGGCTTTGAGAGCGGCCAGATAAGCTTGCTCTTCGTGCTTCATCGCGACGGACACCGGTAGCAGCAGGCCGTTTTCCAGTGCACCGTAATGGCAGAGCGTCTGATGGATCAGGAAGCGCGACAATCGCCCGTTGCCGTCCATAAACGGGTGCAGGAATACGAAGCCGAAGGCAGTGACTGCCGCCGCTACCAGGGGGTCGACTTCACGTACTGGCTGATTGGCGAAGGCCATCAGCTCTTCCATCAGTTCCTGGCAAAGTTCAGGGGCTGGAGGAACATAGCTGACGCCCGCCGCGCCGCGCAGGCCGTTGTGCAGATGATTCTGCTCATGGCGAAACGCGACAGCTTTGTCGAAGGGGTTGGAGACGGTGCTGTTCTGCAGATCTACCAAGTAGTCCTCGGTCAGCAAGCGGCCTTCGTGGGCCTGGCGTAACAGTTGAACGAAGCGGCGGGATTTTTCTTCGCTGGGTTGTTCTTTTTCGATGGCAAACGAATCACGGGTTTCGTGGAGGTAGGCCCACTGGATGGCACGGTCCATCATTTCGGGTGGGAGGGTGGCCATGAAGGATTTGGCGCGGGCCAGCACATTGAGCGCCAACAACGCGTCCAGCTCAGGCGTTCGCTCCACGGTGGCGCAGTAATGCAAAGAACCCAAGCCGTTGAAATCCACGCGCCAGCGGCTGTTGCGGATGCTGGGTCCGGTTACGTAGCGCTCGGGATCGAATAAGGCAACGACGCGGCCTCGAACGGGCTTTGAATAATCCAGGGCCTGCCCGGTAAATCCCTCCCATAGAAAACAAGCTTTGCGAATGAACGCACCATTGGGCGAATCCGCCAAGGCAACCAAAAACGGCTCAGGACCAAGCCGTTCAAAAGCCTGGGCGAGCACGGCCAGGTTCACGCCTTCATGCTTGAGAGCAAATAGCACATGCTCAAATAACGCAGCATGCGCGGGCGCCACAGCGGCCGGCACAGCCAGACAAGTGCCGATTCGAGTGATTCTGGTCACGGGTTTAATCATCGCAACACGGGAGGGCGCAATAATCTTTAGGTCCAGGACTTCACATAGATGGGCATATCCGACTGTTGCCAAGGTGAATCCCCCAAGAAAAAATAACCCAGGCGATTAAAGCCCAGATTTTTTTACTGCTCACCTTTTTTTTTTACAAAAACACAATTTTCAAAAGATTTTTTTACACCCCTCGCCCACCCCGCAACATCAGATTCAACTCATCCACCACCTCCGCCCAATCCGCATCGTCCAAGATTTCCTCACGCAAAAATGCTTTCTGGCTGTCTGTCCAGAAAAACGCCTCAGCCAACTTCAAATCCGGCTTGAGTGGCGAGTGGGCGGTCACAAACTGATCAATACCGACCGGGTCATCCGGCAGCCCAAGCTGTTTGAACAGTGACGGCAAGCTGTGCACGGGCGATTCCATGACGGACTCCTGAAAAAAGGTATTTAACCGAGTCTAGCGGCAGCCCTCGGGTTGTGGTGGCGGCACGTTGCACAACACGAACAAACGCGCCCTGGCACCACCACCGTCCTGGCGACTGAGTTCGCGCCAGCCCTGGGGCAGTGGCGCGAAATCGTCCGACGCTTCGTTGCTGCTGATCAGCCACACGCGGCGGGTGTCGGCGGGCAGTGCCGACAGACGGTCCAGGTAAATGCGCCCGCCGTCCTGGTCCACCAGGGTGCCGAAGCCGTAGGCGTTGGGCCGGGTCGGCGTGCCATCGGGCTTGGGCGGGGTGTAGAGCTGCAGTTGGGCGTCGGTCTGGTCGTAATACACATAGCTGAGGTACCACATCATGTCGCTGAGGACGATGCGATCGTCTTCCTGGTAATTGCGATTGACGAACTCCACCGGCACATTGAATTGGTCGTGCTCATCCACCGTGAAGTTGTTTTTGAGGCCCACCAGCTCCACGCCGACAAACAGCACGAACAGCGCCGCACCCAGCAGCGACAAGCGCGCAGGCAGGCGGTCGATCGCCATGGCGACAAGGATCGGCAAACCCAAGGCGTACACCGTAAGGTAGCGCTCGATAAACACCGGGGAGATAAACGATACCCCGTAGACCAGCAACAGCGGCAGCAGGAAAAACAGCGCCAGCAGGCAAGCTGGCCGATGGCGTTCGCGGTCTCGCGCGGCCGTCATCACGACCACGGCCATCAGTAACAGCGGGACAAACCAGAACAGCGGTGGCCAGAAGCCGATACCTTCATCCTGTAACACGAACTGCCAGATCATCGAAGGCAGGGAAAACAGGCTGACCGGTTCTTCCCAGCCTATGTCCCCGCCTACCTTGAGTTGTTCGACGTGCTGCACCAGGTCCAGCAGGTTCGGCAGCCACGGTACGTACAACAGCACAATCGCGGCATTGGCTACCCACCAGGCCGGGCGTGCGATCAGCCGTCGGCCTCGCGGCTGCGCCTGCCACAGCACCCCCAGGTAAGCCCAATGCACCAGCACGCACAGGGCGGTGAAGTAATGGGTGTAGAACCCGGCGCTCATCAACGCCACATACATGGCCAGGTAGCGCAGCCGCTCGGGCTGGCGTACCCAGTACACCAGCGCCAGCGTGGCCCCCAGCAGCCACACGCCCAGCAGCGAATACATGCGCACTTCCTGGCTGTAGCGCACCGCCGTGGGCAGCAGCGCCAGCAGGATCCCCGCCAGCACGGCAGCACGCCGGGTAGACAGTTGCCGTGTCAGCCAGACACCCAGGCCCACCGCAACCACGCCGGGGATGGCACTCATGCCACGAATCGACCAGATACTGTCGCCGAACAGCTCGATCCAGCCGCGCAGCATGAAGAAGTACAACGGCGGGTGCACATCGTGAGCGGCGTGAAACCACAGGTCGGCAGCGGCGTATTCACTGAGCAGCAGGCTGGAGCCCTCGTCGCCCCAGATCGCCGCCGATGTCAGGCGGTAAAACCGCAGGGCCATGGCCAGTCCCAGGATCGGCACCCACCACAGTCGGCTCAGCCAACCGACGCGTTCCCACGTAAGACGATTGAATGCGGGCAACGCACCGACCTTTTCGTTTTGCTCTACCACAGACCGGCGCACCTCGATTCCCCCGCTGTTGCCTTGAGTGCCTCAGCGCAAACACCGCCACTCTAGGACAAAAGCCCCCGGTTCGCTTCTGGAATCGGACAAATCAGCAATTTGTGTAGGGCTTCACCGAAGCGCCCGCAGGAACACGCTATGATTGCCGCCCTCCAAGGACCCAGGATCAAGGACACGTCATGCGTATCGGTTTTCTCTCCCCCCTGGCACTGGCCCTGCTGGCCGGTATTTCCCAGCAGGCCCAGGCCAGTTCCGACGATTCGTGCTACCCCGATTGGCGTGTCTCGCGTGACAGCCTCGACCCTTGCAACAACGTGCCGTTCCTGAGCCCGGGCAATGACAGCCGGGCCAACCTGCGCCTGTTGCTGGCGGACAAAAAGGCCGCGCCGTTGGTGCCCAAGGCGTTGAGCGAAGATGACCTGGCCCAGGGTTTCGGCCCGGTGCCGTTCCCGGTGTATCGCCTGGCCGCTGCCTCCAGTGCAGAGACCGAGCCCGACTCGGACGATTCGCCTACCGCTGAGCTGGACACCCTGCTGACGCCCCTGGGCATCAAGCGCGAGGCGTACAAGACCGCTGGCGAAGCCTTCCTCAATGGCGAAGGCAGCCGCTGCCGCAGCAACGACGATGACAGCGCCACGGCGTTTATCCGCCAGGTGGTCAAGGCCGACATGCCGGCGGCCGAGCGCGCGCTGCTGGCAAAGGCGCGGCTGCAACTGCTCACCACCTGCACCTGGGATGGCCCGGTGATCGCCGAGCCGCAGCAGATCCAGTCAGCCGACGGCCAACTGTTTCGCACCTACCTGCAAGCCGCCGCGGATTTCTACAGCGGCCGCTTCGCCGAGGCCGCGCAAGGCTTTGCCGGCGTCGGCAGTGCACAGTCGCCGTGGCTGAAGGAAACCGCGCTGTACATGACCGCCCGCACAGCGCTCAACCAGGCCCAGGCCGATACCTATGACGAAGACGGCGTACCGCACCTGGACCGTGTGGATAAACCCGCATTGGCCACGGCCGAGCAGGGCTTCAAGGCCTACCTGAAGACTTATCCACAGGGCGAATACGCGGCCTCGGCCCACGGCCTGCTGCGCCGGGTGTACTGGCTGGCCGACGACAACACCCAGCTCGCCGACGCGTTCGCCTGGGCACTGACGGCCACCGACGAGCAGCGCAATGTGTCTGAGGATGAGCTGGTAGAAGAAGCTGACCTCAAGCTGTTGATGGTCAACAGCGATACCGTCAAGACCCCGATGATCCAGCTCGTCAGCGACCTGATGGTGATGCGCGGCGGCAACCAGCCGGCCCTCAACCGCGCAGACCTCGAGAAGCAAAAAGCCGCGTTCGCCAGCGAGCCGGAGCTCTATGAGTATTTGCTGGCCGTGTGTGCGCTGTACATCGAACATCAACCGGATGCTGCCCTGAAGCAGTTGCCGCAAAGCGTGCCGACAAACCTCAACTACTTCGCCTTCAGCCAACAGACCCTGCGCGCCCTGGCCCTGGAAGCCAAGCAGGACTGGAAAGGCGCCGAAGCGCTGTGGCTGCAACTGTTGCCGCTGGCAAAACTGCCGCTGCAACGCGACCAGCTGGAGTTGGCCCTGGCCATGAACTACGAGCGCAGCGGCCAGTTGGCCAAGGTGTTCGCCAGCGATTCGCCGATCAGCGCCAAACAGGTGCGCTACATCCTGCTGCGCAACATCGCCGGGCCTGAACTGCTGCGCCAGCAGATCGCCCAGGCGAGCGATCCGCTGGAACGCCAGACCGCGCAATTCGTGCTGCTCTACAAAGACCTGCTGCACGGCCAGTTCGCCACCTTCGCCGAAGACCTCAAGCAGCTGCCGGCCCAGGCCCCCGAGGACAAGCTGGGCACCAGCCTGGGTTATGTCTACAGCGCCAGCCAGACGCTTAAGCTGTTCCAGTGGAACGGCGACAAGGCCGAATCCGGCTACGCCTGCCCGAGCATCGCGCAAACCGCAGCGACCTTGCAGACCGACGCGAAGAACCCTCAGGCCCTGAACTGCTTCGGCGAATTCATCCTGCGCAACAACCTGGACGGCATGCCTCTGGAGCAGGCCCGCGCCGCCGGCAGCCTGGGCAGCACCGCTTCGGATTTCAAGGGTGAAACCTTCTCGCGGCTCGACGGTTACCAACAGGTCATCGGCAATGCCAAGGCACCGAAAAACGACAAGGCCTACGCCCTGTTCCGCGCCATCAACTGCTACGCGCCGGCCGGCTACAACAGCTGCGGCGGCCAGGACGTCGAACCTGGCGTGCGCAAAGCCTGGTTCCGCCAACTGAAAAGTGGTTTCGCCGACACCCAGTGGGGCAAATCGCTGCAGTACTACTGGTGAAGCACCTGTGGCTGGGCGTGCTGTTGCTGGCAAGCCCGGCCTTCGGTGCCGTCGATGCCCGCGACTACGACGCCTTCTGGCTGTGGAGCGGCGTCACGCCCCAGCCGGTACTCAAGCAGGCCAAGACCCTGTACATCCTCCAGGGCCAGATCAACGCCACCCGCCGCGCGCCCCAGCGCGGTGTGCAACTGATCGCCCAAGGCATCAGCGTACCGCGCCTCACCCGCGGCGACGTCTGGGTGGTCTACCGCGCCCACACCCTGCGCTGGCCCGAACAGGTCTACACCCAACTGCTCGGCCAGGTACAACGCTGGCGCGACGCAGGCAACCCGGTGGTCGGCATCCAGATCGACTTCGACGCCCGCACCCAATACCTGCACGAATACGCCGACTTCCTGCGCGACCTGCGCCAGCGCCTGCCGGCCGATCTGAAACTGAGCATCACCGGCCTGATGGACTGGAGCAGCAACGCCGACCCCACCGCCATCAGCCAGCTCAAAGGCGTGGTGGATGAGGTGGTGGTGCAGACCTATCAGGGCCGCCAGAGCATCCCGGATTACGCGGCGTATTTGCCACGGATGAACCGAATGGGGCTGCCGTTCAAGATCGGTTTGATTCAGGGTGGAGAGTGGGAGGAGCCGGGGTATTTGCAGGGGAGCGAGTGGTTTCGGGGGTATGTGGTGTTTTTACGCAATCCTTGATGGATGCTTGCTCGCGAAAACCTGAGATTGCCACGAGCATTCAGAAAGACCCGCGTCATCGTTAACGTTTTTCGCGAGCAAGCTCGCTCCTACATTGGAAGATGGTTACCAGTCATAGGTCAGGCTGGACACCACCGTACGCCCTTCCCCGTAGTAACAATCCAGGTCGCTGGTGCACTGCGAGACATAGGTCTTGTTGGTGAGGTTCTGCACGTTCATTGCCAGTTTCACGCCTTTGAGCTTGAGCGGCGAGGCGCCCAGGTCGTAGTTCAGGCTGGCGTCGTAGACGCTGTACGACGGCACGCTGAACGCGCCTTCGTAGTAATCGCCCAGGCTTTGGCGCGCGTAGCGGACGCCCAGGCCGGCACCGAGGCCGGCGAGCGGGGTGTCGCCCAGTACGGTGTAGTTGACCCACATCGACGCCGTGAGCGGCGAGATGCCAGCGGGGTGGCGGCCTTGGCGACCTTCTTCGTCCTTGGTGTACTTGATGTCGTTGCGCGCGGCCGAGGCGATGATCTCCCAGGCGTCGCTGAGGGCGGCCTTGGCTTCCAGTTCTACGCCGCGGGAACGCATGGCGCCGCTCTGGGTACTGAAGGTGTCGTTGGGGTTGGTGGTGAGCACGTTTTCCTGGTCGAGCTGATAGACCGCGACCTGCACAAAACTCTTCTGGCCCGGCGGCTGGTACTTCATGCCCACTTCGTATTGCTTGCCGGTGGAGGGGTCGAACGGTTTGCGCTGGGCGTCGGTGCCGGTCAGCGGCAGGAACGATTCGGAATAGCTGACAAAAGGCGCCAGGCCGTTATCGAACAGGTACACCAGGCCGGCGCGGCCGGTGAAGGCTTCGTCCTTGCTGGCGAAGCGGGTGCCTTGCAGCGGCTCCTTGTTCACCACGCTGGCCCAGTCATAACGCCCACCGAGCACCAGGGCCCACTTATCCAGTTTGATCTGGTCCTGCACATACAGGCCGGTCTGGCTCAGGGTGCGGTCCCAGCGGTACGGTTGGCCGAAATTCAGGCGCTGGCCGTAGACCGGCTTGAACAGGTCGATTACCGGTGGGTTGCGGTCATACAGGCCATGGAACAGCGAGCCGGAGTGGTAGTAATCCAGGCCGACGATCAACGTATGGGACAGCGCACCGGTGTCGAATTCGGCCTGGGCGATGCTGTCCACGCCAAACACTTTGTTGTTTTGCGCCCAGTCCACGCCGAAGCGCTGCAGGTAGCGTTGGTCCTGCACACCGGTGGCCGGGTTGGCGACGAAGCGGTAGCCGTGCAGCGGTGCGGTGTAGCGGTCGTCCACCTCGGCGTAGCGCGCGTTCTGCTTGAGGGTCCAGGTATCGTTGAGGCGATGGGAAATCTCGTAGCCCAGCACGTACTGCTCGCGGTTGTACTGGTTGACGCCGGGCTCGCCGATAAACACATCGCGCTTGATCTTGCCGTTGGGGTTGGCCCACAAGGTGCCGGACGCCGGCAACCCTTGGGCCTCGGGCACGCCCTTGTCCTTCTGGTATTGGGCGAACAGCGTCACACGGGTGTCGTCGTTGGGGCGCCAGGTGAGGCTGGGGGCGATGAACTGGCGTTTGTTCTCGACGTAGTTGATCTCGTCCTGACCGTCGTTGGCCAGGCCGGTGAGGCGGTAGAGGAATTGCCCCTGTTCATCCAGCGGGCCGCTGAGGTCGATGGCCGCACTCTTGTGCTCGTAGGTGCCGGCTTCCAGCACCACCTGATGCACCGGGGTTTCGCTGGGGCGCTTGCTGACCATATTGACGATACCGCCCGGCTGGTTTTGCCCATACAGCACCGAGGCCGGGCCCTTGAGCACTTCGATGCGCTCCAGGGAGTAGGGCTCGATCTGCAGCGCTCCACCCGTGCTGCCGCCGCCGTAGGGCAGGTGCAAACCGTCAAGGTACAAGGGCGTGGGGGTGAAGCCGCGCGAGGTAGGTTCGTCGAATAACTTGACCCGGTCGGCAAAGCCACCGGCGGTCATGCCCGGGGTGTAGAGCAACGCCTGGGTGACGCTCTGGGCGCCGCGAGCCTTGATCTCGGCGGCGGTGATCACGTTGATGGTCTGGGGGATTTCCACCAATGCCGAATCGGTCTTGCTGCCGGACGCACTGCGCGTGGCGACAAGGCCGTCCACCGGGCCCCAGGCGCTTTCCTCGGCCTGCTGGGCGCTGATCTGAGTCGCGCCGAGCTGCAACGGCCCGGCGGATGGCATCGCCTGCAACGACCAACCGCCCTGGGCCTGCACCGCCACCAGGCCGCTGCCTGCCAGCAGCCGCTCCAGGCCGGACCCGACGCCATAACTTCCCTGCAGGCCTGTGGTGCGCTTGCCTTGGGTAAGGGAAGCATCGACCGACAACAAGATGCCCGACGCACTGGCGAACTGGTTCAAGGCCTGATCGAGACTGCCCGCCGGAATGTTGTAGGCACGCAGCGCTTCGGTGCTGTCTTCGGCATGTACCTGGGTCGGCAGCATCGGCACCGTCGCCAGCAGGCTGACAAACAGGCCACGGCGCAAGGCGCGGGCCAAGGGTTGGATTGGGTGGTGCGGCATTGCAGGACTCCCCGTGAGAACGCTTCTTGATTGGCTTTCAAGAGGTATCCCGAACGGGGCGCGCAAACCGACAAGCATCGATAAAAAAATTTTCAGGCCCGCGCCTTGATGGTCACCCAGTAGCGCGTCACCGACTGCACCTGCACCGGCAGCGAACGCTCCAGGGCCGCAAGGATCGCGTCGGTATCGTTCAACGGGAACACCCCCGTCAGCAGCAGGCCAGACACCGCCTGATCACAACGCAACAGGCCTGGACGATAGCGGCTCAGTTGCGCGACAAACTCGCCCAATGGCTGGCGCTCGGCGATCAGCCGATGCGCGGTCCAACTGCTGGCATTGGCACTTACCGCAGGCAACGCCGAGCTTTGGCGCGAGTTGAACCACAGGCTGTCGCCGGCATTCATCTGCACCGCCGGGCCCTGCAACGGGGTGACCCGCACGCGGCCTTCATACAGGTCGACGCGGCTGCCATCGGGCAGTTCGCACACGGCAAAACGGGTGCCCAGCGCCTGCACGTCACCGGCCGGGGTTTCGACGATCAAAGGGCGCACCGGGTCGTGGCCGCTGGTCAACAGGATCTCGCCACGGATCAGGCGAATGCGCCGCTCGCTGGCGCTGAAACGCAGGTCCACTGCACTGTCGCTGTTGAGGTCCAGGCGCGTGCCGTCGCTGAGGGTCACGTGGCGAATCTCGCCGGTGGTGGTGCGGTAGTCGGCAAAGGCTGCCTGCCAGGGTTCGCTGCGCTGCACCAGGTAGCCGCTTCCACCCGCCACCAGCAGCAGGCCGAGCAGTTTCAACGCGGCGCGGCGCTGGGTGTCCGGGGTGTCGCGCAACACCGCACGGGCGCTGTCCACGGGCACGCTGCCAAGGGTTTGTTGCAGGTGCTGCAGACGTTGCCAGGCGCGACGGTGTTCCGGATCCGCCGCCTGCCATTGCGCAAACGCCTGGCGTTGCTCGCCTTGCAGTTCGCCGCTCCAGTGCAGCATCAGCCATTCGCTGGCTTGCTCGACAATGGCCGGGGCGATGGGGGCGTCGGGCCTCATTCTGCGTACGCCACCTGGTAGCAGGCGACGATCGCGCGGGTCATGTACTTCTGCACCGAACTGACCGTGACGCCCAGGCGCTCGGCGATCTGCGCGTAGCTCAGGCCTTCGAACTGCGAGAGCAGGAACGCGCGGCGTACGTTGTCGGGCATGCGGTCGAGCATGGCGTCGATCTGCATCAGGGTTTCGAGAATCAGCGCACGGGTTTCCAGGCTCGGCGACTCGGGCTCGGGTAAATGCGCGATGCTTTCCAGGTAGGCACGCTCGATACGCAGGCGGCGCCATTGGTCGATCACCAGGTTGCGCGCGATCTGCACCAGATAGCTGCGGCTTTCCTTGTCACCGGGGTAGCGACCGGAGACCAGCAGGCGCAGGAAGGTGTCCTGCGCCACATCGGCGGCGTGTTCGCGGTCGCCCAGGCGCTTGCGCAGCCAGCCTTGCAGCCAGCCGTGATGGTCACGGTACAGGAGGTGAAGCTGTTGCTGGCCGTCAGTCGCGGTGTCCATGAAAAACTCAGATACATTATTGAGAGCAATTATCATTACACCTTGTTTCGCGGCTGGCAAAACTCTTTGTGGTTCAGCGCTCGGCGGTTTGCAGCGGATACACCGATTCCCACCCCCCGCCCAACGCCTTGTACAAGCCGACCATGGCCAACGACACGCCAGTAGAACTCTCCACCCACTGCTCCTGCGTGGCCAGCAGCGCGCTTTGCACGGTGAGCACGTTGACGAAATCCACCACACCTTCAACGTATTGGTGCTGCGCGGTGGTCAGGGCGATCTGGTTCTGGCGCACGGCTTCGGCGAGGCTATCGCGACGCAGTTGGCTGGCGTTGTAGCGGGTCAGTTGGTCGTCGATTTCATGCCAGGCTCGCAGCACGGTGTGCTGGTAGGCCAGGGCCGCTTCCTGTTGCTGGGCTTCGCGCAGGTCCAGCATGCCTTGCAGGCGGCCGCCGTTGAACAGTGGCAGGCTCACTTGCGGGCCGAAGGCAAACGCGCGGGAGCCCCAGGAGCCGAAATCCGACAGTTGCATGGCCTGGGAGCCGAGGCTGCCGGACAAGGTAATACGCGGGTAAAAATCGCCCTTGGCCACGCCGATGCTGGCGGTGGCGGCGTGCAGGCGCGCCTCGGCCTGGCGTATATCCGGACGGCGCTCGGCGAGTTCCGACGGCAGGCCGATGGCGACCTGGCGTTGGGTCTGCGGTACGGCGGCGTCCTTGGACAATTGCGCGTGCAGGGCCTGCGGTGGCTCGCCCATCAGCAGGCTGAGGGCGTTGATCAACTGGTCCTGGCGTTGCTGCAGATCCGGCAGCCGCGCTTCGATGGCGGCGACCTGGGCGGCCGCTTCGGCAACATCCAGGTCGGTGGCCACGCCGTCGGCCAGACGCAGTTGCGAGAGCTTGAGGCTGTGGCGGGCGACGTCGAGGTTTTGCTCGGTCACCGCGCGGGTGTTCTGTACGCCACGCAGCTGGATGTAGTCCTGGGCGGTCTCGGCCAGTACCGACAACAGCACGGCGCGGCGGTCGTTTTCCGCCACTTGCAGGGTGGCGTCGGCGGCTTCGGTTTCGCGTTTGACCCGACCCCAGAAGTCCAGCTCCCAGGACGCCGAGAAGCCCACATCCCACTGGTTGAACGCGGAACGCCCGTTTTCGCCGGAGGGGTCGTTCAAGCCTTTGCCGCTGTTGCGTTTACGCTGGTAGGCGCCCGTGGCGTCGACAGTGGGATAACGCTCGGCGGTAGTCACCTGGCGCACCGCGCGGCTTTGTTGCAGGCGGCTGCTGGCCAGTTTCAGGTCGAGGTTATCGGTCAGCGCGCGGCGCGTGAGGGCCGACAGTTGCTCGTCGTGGAACACGTCCCACCAGCGTTCTTGCAGCGGATCACTCACTGCTCGGCTGGCGGCTTGTCGCCCTTGAGGTTCGCTCCACCGCGTGGCTTGCGGCGTGTGCGGGCGCTGAAAATCCGGCCCGACAGTGCAGGCACTCAGGCTGATAACACTCAGGGTGAGCCAGGCAAGGTGTCTCATTGCTGGGCCACCTCACGCTGCGGCGCGACCGGCTGGGTGTCGACGCTGGCCTCGACCGACATGCCGACCCGCAGGCGCTCGGTCAGCGGTTGGTTGGGTTCGAGGACGATTTTCACCGGGATACGCTGCACCACCTTGGTGAAGTTGCCGGTCGCGTTGTCCGGCTTGACCGATGCGAAGGTCACACCCGTGGCAGGTGCGAGGCTCTCCAGGTGGCCGTTGAGCAGCTCCCCGTCGAGGCTGTCGACCCGCACCTGCACGGCCTGGCCGGCGTGCATATGGGACAGCTGGGTTTCCTGGAAATTGGCGACCACGTAGGCCTCGGCCAACGGCACCACCGCGAGGATCTTGCTGCCCGGGGTCACATAGGCCCCCACCCGCACCGCGCGCTCACCGACCATGCCATCCACCGGCGCGACGATGCGCGTGTAGGACAGCTGATAACTGGCCATTTCCAACGCGGCCTGGGCACGCTTGAGCCCACCTTCGGCGGCATCGCGCTGGGCCGTGAGGATTTCCACCTGCTTGCGCTCGGCCGCCAGCACCGCCGTGGCGTTAGCCAGGCGCGCGGTGGCCTGGTCGATGCGGGTCTTGGCTTGCTGGGCGTTTTGCACGGTGCCCGCGCCCACGCCGGCGAGGTGGTTGTAGCGGTTCAGCTCATGTTCGGCGAAGGCCACTTCGGCGCGGTCTGCCGCCACGGTGGCCTGGGCCTGGGCGATCACCGAGGTTTGGCGCTCCAGGGTCGCGGTGGCGTTCTTCAGCTGGGCCTGGGCGACCAGGGTGTCGGCGTCGGCGGCCTGGGCGGCGGCGCGAAAATCGCGGTCGTCGATCAGCGCCAGCAGTTGCCCGGCCTTGACGCGCTGGTTGTCTTCCACCAGCACTTCCTTGATAAAGCCCGCCACACGTGGCGCCACCAGGGTGAAATCGGCGGCGACGAAGGCGTCGTTGGTGGCCTGGCGCTTGTTGCCCAACAGGCCGGGCGCGACCAGGTAGACCAGCACGCCGACGGCAAACACGGCGATAACGGAGACGGCGATTTTGTCTTTGCGTTTCATGGGAAGTCCTTGTGGCTAGGTCGGTGCGCGAGGCGGAAAAATCCGCGTGGGCATCCAGAAAATCAGCAAGATCAACGCCACCGCGACAGCGGCCATGACGTAATAGAGGTCCGAAGAAGTCAGCACCACGGCCTGCTCGTGCAGGCGGTGGGCCAGGCCCGGCGCATCGCCGTCGGCCAGCGGCGAGTTACCCAGGCGGTCCACCAGCATGGTCGAGTGAAAGTGCAGGCGCTGGGTGGTCAACGCATCCAGCACGCCGGTGGCAATCACGGCAGCCAGGCCTTTGACGGTGTTGAACCAGGCCGAGGCGAACGGCCCATCCGCCGGTTGAATGCTGCCGGTGGAGAGCATCAGCAGCGGCAACACCGCCATGGGCTGCCCGAAGATTTGCAGCAGGTACAGGCCGTAGAAATCGTCGCGAATCCATGCCGAGGTCAGGTGCGCACTGCCCACGCAACACAGCACCAACATCCCCAGCCCGATCCCCAGGACCCAGCGGCAATCGACCCAGCGCAGGTTGCACAACGCCGCCACCAGCGGCAGCGCGATCAATTGCGGCAGCGCCATCAGCAGCATCACCGGCGCGGTTTGCAATGGGCGATAACCCTGGACCTGAGCGAGGAAACTCGAGGGGATGATGATCACCGAGGTCAGCACCATCAGCACGCCTGCCAGCACGATCAGGGCAAACGCCAGGTTGCGCAGGCCGAGCATCTGCAATTTGAAAAACGGCATCGGGTGCGACCATTCATTGAGCATGAACAGCACCAGCAGCACACTGCCGCCGCATAGCAGGAAGGTGATCAGGCCCGACTCGAACCAGTCCAGGCGATTGCCCTGCAGGATGCCGATCACCAGCATGCAGATCGCCGGAAACCCCAGCAGCAGTCCGCGCCAGTTGAACTGCTTGAAGCGCTCCAGGCGCAGCGGGTCTTGCGGCAAACCGTAGGCCACGGCGGCCATGGCCAGCAGGCATGGCCCGACGATCTGCCAGAACGCCCACTGCCAGCCGACGTATTCGGTCCACAGCGCCGCCAACGGCGTGCCGAGGCTCGGCCCGAACGTGGCGGTAAGTGCGTAGCCAGCCAGGCCATACAGCTTGACGTTGGCCGGCAGGAAGCGCAGCGCCACGGTCATCAGCATCGGCGGTAAGGCACCGCCGGCCAGGCCTTGGACGGTACGCAGCAGCAGCAGGCTTTGGTAGTTCGGCGCAAACGGGCACAGGATCCCGAGCACGGTGAACAGGCCAATGGCGCACAGGGTGAAGCGCCGCAGGGAAAACGTCACCGAACACCAGGGCGCAAAGGCCATGGCCGACACGGAAGTGGCCGTGTACGCGGCCACCAGCCAGGTGCCTTCGTCAAAGCCGATGTACAGCGCACCGCGAATATCCGCGAGGGCCACCTTGGTGACCATCTCGTTGAGGCCGGACACCAGCACCGCGAGCAACACGCCGACCAGGCCGATGATGATGCGCGGGCCGAATACAGGCGGGGTGATGGCGGTGGGTCTGGCTGCGGCCGCAAGGGTGGGGGCAGCGAGGGAAGTCATGAACAGGCAGCTCGGGATTAGAAATACCCGAGCAGTTTAATCAGGCACATCCATGACAAAAAGTTACATGTTGGCAGGATATAAGTGCGCCAGGCGCAATCCTGGATTCACTATAGAACCCTTGTGGGAGGGGGCTTGCTCCCGATTGCGCTGGATTAGATAGAAAATCTGGGTCTGGCACACAGCAATCGGGAGCAAGCCCCCTCCCACATTTTGACCGCGCATGGCTTGTAGATCAGGTGGGTTGGGCTTCCAGCCAGGTGGCGTGGCAACTTTCGCGCATGGTTTCGCGCAGCCACTTATGAGCCGGGTCTTTGTCGAAGCGCGGGTGCCAGGATTGGGCCAATACCAACGTCGGCAGCGAGATCGGCAACGCAAACGCGCGCAGTGGCAGCTTCAAGCGGTTGGCGCTCAACAGGGCTTCCTTGGGCACCGGCAGAATCAGGTCGGAATCGGGCAACATGAACATCGCACCGTGAAAACCCGGCGCAATCATCGCCACCCGCCGCTCCAGGCCCTGGGCATTCAGTGCAGTGTCGATCGGGCCACGGGCGATGCCACGTCGCGAGATGCTGATATGGGAATAGCTGGCGAAGCGCGCGGCGGTGATCTCGTCGTCAAACAACGGATGGTCCTCCCGCGCGAGGCCCACGAAGGTGGTGGAAAACAGGTTCTGCACCTTCACTTCCGGAGTGACCGGCATGGTGTTGCTCACGCGCAGGTCCAGCCGCCCTTCGCGCAGGGCTTCATCATCGGTGTCGCCTTCAGGCACGAAACACAGCTCGCACAGTGGCGCCATGCGCTCCATGGTGTCGAACAGCCGACCGCCATACACGCCGATGAAAAAGTCATTGGCGCGCACACTGAAGCGACGGCGCAAGGTGCTCAAATCAACCTGATCCGCCGAGCGAAACAGCAACGCCGCCTGCTCCACCACGTTGCGCACCTGGCCTTGCAACTGCAAGGCCTTGGGCGTCGGCACCAGGCCGCGACCGGCGCGCACCAGGATCGGATCGCCCACCGCTTCGCGAATACGTGTGAGGGTACGGCTCATGGCCGCCGGACTGAGGTTCATCCGCCGCGCGGCGCCCACCACGCTGCCCTCGTCGAGCAAGGCGTCGAGGGCGACCAACAGGTTCATGTCGGGTAGTTGCATGCCAAGCACTCGTGGTCAGTCGGGAGTGAGCTGGCCGCAATCGTAGCAGGCTGGGGGTATCAGCGCTGCATGCCCCACCGTTTCACGGTTAGCCGCTCGAAGGTGTCGAACACCAGGTTTTCCACCAGCAGGCCGATCAGGATCACCACCGCCAGGCCGGCGAATACCTTGTCGGTGTACAGCTCGTTGCGGTTCTGGAAGATGTACCAGCCCAGGCCGCCCTTGCCGCTGGTCGCACCGAATACCAGCTCGGCGGCGATCAGGGTGCGCCAGGCGAAGGCCCAACCGATTTTCAGCCCGGCGAGGATCGACGGCAGTGCCGCCGGGATCAGGATGAACAACACGAAACGCATGCCCTTGAGGCCATAGTTGCGACCGGCCATGCGCAGGGTTTCGGACACACCGAGAAACCCGGAATAGGTGTTGAGCGCCAGCGCCCACAACACCGAATGCACCAGCACGAAAATCAGGCTGTTCTGGCCCAGGCCGAACCACAGCAGCGCCAGCGGCAATAAGGCGATGGCCGGCAGTGGGTTGAACATCGAGGTCAGGGTGCTCAGCAGGTCACGGCCCAGTTGCGTCGACACCGCCAGGGTGGTCAGGGCAAACGCCAGCACGATGCCGATCAGGTAGCCCTTGATCAGCACCACCAGCGAGATGCTCACCTTGCCCAGCAGTTCGCCACTGAGCAGGCCGTCATAGAGCGCGTGAAAGGTCTGCAGGAAGCTGGGCAGCAGCAGGTCGTTGTTCTGGTAACGCGCGACGGCTTCCCAAAGGATCGCGAGCACGATCAGGATCAGGCCCTTGCGTAGCCAGCCTTGCTGCCACAGGCGTTGGCGCAGGGGCAGTTCGCGTTCCACGGGGACGCTGAGCAGCGGCTCAAGGTTGATTTCGTATTCCTGGCGCATTGGGTTGTCCCCTTAGTAAGCGATGCGGATGTCGGCGAAACCCAACTCACGTTCGGCCTCGGGCGCTTCATCGAACAACAGGCGATGAATCCGCCGCGCCGACGCCTGGAACTCCACGCCACCGAGGCTGTGCAGGTCGTATTGATGGCTGTGGATTTCCGCGCGCACACGCCCCGGATGCGGCGACAGCAGCAGGATGCGATTGCCCACCACCAGCGCTTCTTCGATGGAGTGGGTGACGAACAGCAGGGTGAAGCGCACTTCTTCCCAGAGCAGCAGCAATTCCTCCTGCATCTTGCGCCGGGTCAGGGCGTCGAGGGCGGCGAAGGGTTCGTCCATGAGCAGGATTTTCGGCTGCATGGCCAGGGCGCGGGCGATGGCCACGCGGGCTTTCATACCGCCGGAAAGGGTGTGCGGGTAAGCGTCGGCAAAGGCGCTGAGGCCGACTTTGTCGAGGTAGTGCAGCGCCCGTTCTTCGGCTTCGCGACGCGCTAAGGTCTTCGACGCCAGCAGCGGAAACATCACGTTCTGCTTGACGGTTTTCCACGGCGGCAGCTGGTCGAACTCCTGGAACACCACGATGCGGTCCGGGCCCGGCTGTTCGACCTTTTGCCCCAGCAGGCGGATCTCGCCTTCGCAGGGTTTGATAAACCCGGCAATGGACTTGAGCAGTGTGGATTTGCCGCAACCCGATGGGCCGAGCAACACGTAGCGATCCGCCGGGTCGATCTCGAAGCTGACTTGGTGAGTGGCGCGCACCACGCGCTCGGGGGTGCGGTATTCCAGGCTGACGTTATCCACCGCCAGCAATGGTGCGGCGGTGTGCAGGTTGCTGGCCGTGTGGCCTTGCAAGGGCGCGTTCATCTCAACTTCCTTGCAGGGGCTTGGCATCCTGGAAGAAGTAGTCCTTCCACGATTCAGGCTTGTTTTTGATGGCGCCGACGCGGTAGAGGAATTCCGCCAGCGGGTAGGTGTTTTTTGGCGTGACGCTGAATTCGAACTGAGGGTTGTCGATGATTTTCAGCAATTCGGCGCGGTCGATCTTGGCCTTGGTGACGCGGATGTAAGTGTCGGCCGCCGCGCCTTTATCGTTCTGGGCGAATTGCGCGGCTTCGGTCAACGCCTCGACAAATGCCTTGTAGGTTTTCGGGTTGTCGTTGCGGAATTTCTCGGTGGCGAACAGCACCGTTGGCGAGTTCGGCCCCAGCAGGTCGTAGGTGTTCAGCACCACATGCACGTTCGGGTTGGCCAAGGCCTGATCCTGGAACGGCGGGTTGGAGAAGTGCCCGGTCAGTTCAGTGCCGCCGGCGATCAGGGCGGCGGTGGCATCCGGGTGCGGGACGGCGACGGTGTACTTGTCGAGGCGATTGAATTCCTTGTCGCCCCATTGCTTGGCGGCGGCGTATTGCAGGAAGCGCGACTGCACCGACACGCCCACCGCGGGCACGGCGATACGGTCCTTGTCGGTGAAATCGGCAATGGTCTTGACCTTGGGATTGTTACTGACCAGGTAGTAGGGGAAGTTGCCCAGGGAGGCCACGGCCTTGACGTTCTGCTTGCCATGGGTGCGGTCCCAGATGGTCAACAGCGGGCCGACGCCGGCACCGGCGATATCGATCGAGCCGGAGAGCAGTGCGTCGTTGACCGCTGCGCCGCCGGACAGCTGGGTCCAATCGACCTTGATGTCGAGACCTTCCTGCTTGCCGTATTTTTCGATCAGGTTCTGGTCGCGCACTACGTTAAGCAGCAGGTAGACGATACCGAACTGTTCGGCGATGCGGATCTCGCCTTCGGCCTGCGCAGCCGTCGGAGCCAGCAGGCTGCCGGCCAACAGGCTCATACCGAGGCCGACGGTCGTGGCCAGCCGTGCAAATGGGGTTTTCCTGGACATGGTCATGCTCCGAATCAGAAAGGCGCGTCGCCCTGGATGGTGGTGCGAAACAGCTTGCGGCGCAGATGGCTCGGGCAACCGGCGGCCAGGTGGATCAGCGAGCGGTTGTCCCAGAACACCAGGTCGTGGGGCTGCCATTGGTGGCGGTAGATGTTATGCGGCAGCACACTGTGGGCGTAGAGCTGGGCCAGCAGTTCGCGGCTTTCATCTTCCGGCAGGCCGACGATGCGGGTGGTGAAGCCTTCGCTGACGAACAGCGCCCTGCGGCCGTTTTCCGGATGGGTGCGCACGATGGGGTGAACCACTTCCGCGACTTGGGCAAGCTGCTCGGGCGTCAACGTCGGGCGCCAGTTGCCTTCGAATTTGGTTTCGCTGTAGCGCGCGGTATAAGAGTGTGCGGCACTGCGGCCTTCCACGGCTTTGCGCAGGTGCTCGGGCAGTTGGTCCCAGGCTTTGTGCATGTCGGCAAACAGGGTATCGCCGCCTTCGGACGGCAGCTCCTGGGCGTGGAGCATCGAGCCCAGGCTCGGCAGCTCTTTATAGGACAGGTCCGAGTGCCAGAATTTGCCTGCGTCACCCAGGCCGATGGATTGGCCGTTTTCGATGATGTTGGAGACGATCAGGATTTCCGGGTGGTTGGCCAGCAGGAACTGCTTGAGCACGTGGATCTGCAGGACGCCAAAGCGGCGGCTGAAAGCGATCTGTTGTTCGGGCGTGATGCGTTGATCGCGGAACACCACCACGTGGTGATCCAGGTGCGCGCGATGAATGCGGGCGAAATCCTGGTCGTTGACTGGCCGGGACAAATCCAGGCCGACAATCTCGGCACCGACGCTGCCGGGCAGTGGTCGAATCTCGAACGTTTGAGTGGCAAGGGTCGCTGTTGGAACAGTAGAGGTGGCGGACATGAGTTCACTCCCGGTCAGACAGGAGAGTGACTTTATAGGCATAAGAACGGTAATTTAAATACCGTTAGAGAATATATATATGCGGTAATGTCGCAATACACCAGCGGCGTGTCAGACCTGGCAAAACCCGCGCGTGGGCCGCCGGAGTCGAGCGTTGAAACGCTTACAAGCCGAAACCGTGCCCGTTTGACAAGCCTATGGGCAGCCTCTAGTGTGCATTGGATCCAATTAGCCACCCTATTTTAATAAGGAGGATAGCGTAACCGTGACGCAGAAGCCGAACCCGTTGAACAGCATCAAGATCACCGGCCCTATTCCCGCCCATCTTGCTCGCTCCGTGATTGAAGAAACCTTGCGCAATGCCATCCTTGATGGCCGCTTGCCCTGCGGTACCGCCATGCGTCAGCAGGAGCTGGCCAGCCTGTTCGGGGTCAGCCGCATGCCGGTGCGTGAAGCCTTGCGTCAGTTGGAGGCGCAGTCACTGCTGCATGTGGTCACCCACAAGGGCGCCGTGGTTGCACCGTTGATCGAAGACAATTCGGCTGAGACCTATGAGCTGCGAATGTTGCTGGAGTCTGAAGCCCTGCGTTTGTCGATTCCCTTGCTGACCGAAGCCGATATCGCCGAGGCAGACACGCTCATCTGTGCCCTGGAACAGGAAAAAGACTACACCGAGATTGGCCGTCTCAATCGCCTGTTCCACATGACCCTGTATGGCAAGGCCCCCAACCAGCGGCTGCTCAAGCTGGTGGAGCACGGGCTGAATGAGGAGGAGCGCTTCCTGCGTTTCAACCTCGAGGCGATGGGGCTGGGCGAAACTTCCCAGGAAGACCATCGTGAACTGCTGAACCTGGTGACACAAAAGAAGGTCGAGGAAAGCATCCTGACGCTTCGTAATCACCTGATGCGCGGGATGGACGTGATCACAACCTATCTCGATAACCTCGAAGCCGCCGCAAAGAAGACGCTCTAACATCGCGTAAGGTCGCTCGGCTTGCCCGTCGAGCACTGCGGGGTTCCCTACCTGGCCAAGTAGCGCCCCGCGCAGAAGAAACTTCCCACTCTTATAAAGTAAGTTACCGACAGCTTATATTATTTAGAAAAACATCTAATGCATTCATATACTGGCCAACTTGTTTAACCCGCTTATTATCTTTCATTACTAAACCAGCCACTTAATTCGACCGTGCAGCCCCACTTGCGTGAGCGCGCGTGCGCGCAAAGCCTGGTTTACATCTTTCTTATCTTTTTGCGGCATACAAAAGTCCAACGTTGTTTTAGCGACGACGCAATAATTTATAGGCATCAACTATGTACCCACCTTTACTGGAACAAAGAAAACGGCTGTTGTGCAGCCATCCGTTATTTCTGGAAATAACTTCGCTGGAAAAGTTACGACTGTTCATGGAAAACCATGTATTCGCTGTCTGGGACTTCATGACGCTCACCAAACGCCTGCAGCAGGACCTGACCTGCACTCGCCTACCCTGGCTGCCACCGGCCGACCCGCAAGCAGCACGCTTGATCAATGAGATTGTGCTGGGCGAAGAATCAGACTCACGCCCCAGGCAAGGCCATTGCAGCCACTTCGAGTGGTACCTGGAAGCCATGGTCGAAGTCGGCGCCAGCACCTCGGCGATACACCGTTTCATTGCACTGCTGCACCAGGGCGTGGAAGCAAGCACGGCCCTGCGCATGGCCGATGTTCCTGCTGGGGCCGCGCGCTTCGTCAGCGACACGCTGCACATTGCGCTGCAAGCCCCTACCCATTGCGTAGCCGCCGCATTCCTTCATGGGCGTGAGCGTGTCATACCAAGTATGTTCGAACACCTCCTGCAGCCCGATACGCTCATCCATCGCCAGGCACCGGCCCTGTGTGGCTATTTCAGGCGCCACATCGAGTTGGATACTGAACATCACGGGCCAGCAGCTGAGGAGCTGCTCGAACGCCTGGTGGGTGCAGACCCGGCTTATCCGCAACAGGCCCATGACGCAGCCCTTGCCGCCGTAGAAAGCCGTATCACGTTCTGGGACGAGGTGCGCGCCGCGCTGCACGAGGTGCACCCATGAATACCGCCGGCTACACCACCATCGCCGACGACTGGGAACGCCGCGCCACCATCCGAACCCGCCCTCGTCGCCTGCTGGAAGACGACAACAAGCTGATCTATCCACTGTGCCGTCAGCCCTTGGTACTCAACGCGACCTTCATGGAACATTGCTCGCAATGGCGCGACTTCGTGCTGGTGCAAAGCTTCTATAAGTTCATCCACGATGTGGTGATTTTCGAAACCGAAATCGTCGACAAGACCGCGCGCAGCATTGCCAAGAATCGCTTCTCGCTGCCCTTCCCGCTTGCCTGTCGCGTTGATGCGATGACGGTTGTGGTGGACGAGGACTATCACGCCTTGGTGGCCTTGGATTTCATGCAACAGACTGTCGCAATGACGGGCATACAGCCGATTGACCTGCCCGGGCATATCGAACTGAGTCGCGCGCTGCCGGCGGCGCAGGCGCAGGCTCCGGAACACCTGAGCGATGCTGTGGAGCTGATTGGCGTAGCCATCGCCGAAAACACCGTGACCCACGATGTCGCAGCGTTTTCCAAGGACCGCAGTGTCAAGGCCTCCATACGGGGCTTGATGGACGACCACCTGTTTGACGAAGGTCGCCACGCGCAGTTCTGGACGCGGCTGGTGCGCATCTACTGGCAAGCCGCGAGCCCGGAGGACCGTGACAGCATCGCTCACGTACTGCCGATATTCCTGGCACATTACCTGACCAACGACCTGCAGAAAAACTTCGACCTGCGCCTGATCGAACATCTGGACATCAGCGAGCGCCTGCGCGGTGTGCTGCGCGATGAAATATCAGCGCTGGCGTTCCCCATCACCCGCCAGCACCCGTTGATGGCCAATATCATGGGCTTCCTGCAACACAGCGGCGTGCTGCAAACGCCGAGCGTGGGACAAGTGCTGAACGACTACCTGTCGGTGTCGCAATGAGGTGCCTGACCATCGGCTGGTGCGGCACAAGCAAGGCACTGGGCGAAATCAGGCCAATGCTGGAACAGTACGGCCATGTTTCAGGGGATGAGGCCACCGACCTGTGGATTGAAGACGGCAGCCTGCCGTTGCCGGATGACGTGGGCGAAACCACCTGTATAAGTCTGCGCCTGGGGATTGGCCCGTTGAGCGACGGTGGGTTGCCTGCGCTGCAAGTGCGCGCCTATGACTATGGCCGACGCTTGTTCGCCGTGCTGGACATCGCCGAGGAGCCCAGTGGCAACGGCCAGCGATTGCGTCGGCAGGCAACAACCGCGCTGGTGGATTGGGTCGCGCTGCTGGTCAGTGGCTTCTCACGTGACCCCGAGTCTCTCTCTACACGCGCGATTGCCACTGACTGGCCCGACCACGGCCTGCACGAGCTTGAGCCGTTGGCATTTATGCATCGATTCAATCGTACGGCAAACCCTGCCCTGATCCAGGAAGCCCAGGTACCGGTGATCGAACGGGTGCAGGCCAGCCTTCACCTGTTCGCCGACCGGCCGGCGCTGAACATTGCGGGGCACACCGTGACCTACCGCCAACTGCACCTACAGGCCATGGCGATTCAGCTGCGATTGCGCCCGCTGCTGGAGACGCTTGAGGCGCCACCGGTGATCGCTGTATGCCTGGAAAAATCCGTGGAATTGTATGCCAGCATTCTTGCCGTACTGGGCAGTGGCGCGGTGTACCTGCCACTGGGACCTGATCAACCCACAAAACGCCATCGGGCCATGCTCGAAAACGCCGGGGCCCGCGTATTGCTGGACGCCGGCCAACATCCATTGCGGGAGCGTTTCATTTCACTGGATGTCAGCACAGTCGAGGCGCACAACGCCAATTCCGCATCCTCGCTGATGCACGATCGCCCCTGTTCGGATATGCCGTGCATGGTGCTCTATACATCGGGCAGTACGGGCCAGCCCAAGGGTGTGCTGCTCAGCCAAGCTAACCTGGCGCATTTCACCGCTTGGTTCGGGTCCTGCATGACGCAGGATGAACGGAGCCGCGTCCTGCAGTTTTCGCCCTTGGGTTTCGACTCGTCATTGATCGAAATCTTCCCCGCCCTGATTGCCGGCGCCGAGTTGATCGTACCCAGTGAGGAACAGCGACGCGACCCTGGGCAACTGTTGGAATTGCTCCGCCGACAGCGTGTCACTCATGCCTTCCTGCCGCCTGCGCTGCTCAATATCCTGCCGCCGGATCCCCCCCTGGGCGTGACGCATCTGCTCACCGGTGGCGATGCCTGCGAACCCCATGTAATCGAGCGGCTGGCGGGACGGTGCCAGTTGCACAACCTCTATGGCCCCACCGAAACCACGGTACTGATTACGCACCGGACGTTCGCCCCCGATGACAATAATCGTAATGTCGGCTACCCCATCGCCAATAGCCAGGTGCTGATCCTCGATGACGATCTGCAACCGGTGGATGAACAGGTGATGGGCGAGTTGTACATCGTCGGGCCCGGAGTGAGCCTGGGGTATGTGAATGCGCCGCGGCAGGCTGACAGCCCGTTCGTCGAACTGCTGGTGCCGGGCGGCCAAAGGCTGCGGGCCTACCGCAGCGGCGACTTGGCGCAGTGGAGCGCCGCAGGGATTGTGTTGGGTGGGCGTCGCGACGACCAGGTAAAGATCCGCGGTTTTCGGGTCGACCCCCGGGAGATTGAACAATGCCTGCGCAGCAGCAGGCTGTATCGCGAGCTGGCCGTGGTGATCGACCATGAAAGCAGGATCTGCGCCTTTGTCGCCCAGCCCGAACCCAACGCTACGCTGGTGGCCTTGCAGCAGCATGCGCGCCAGTGGCTACCGGACTACATGCAACCTGGTTTCTGGGTGGAACTGCCAGCCATTCCGCACAGCGACAACGGCAAGGTCGACCGCAAGGGGCTGCTGTCGCGCCCCTTCCTCCCCATTTTGCAGGCCACTCCCGGCGCCGCGCACACGCCGCTTCAAGCGCGATTGAGCGACCTTTGGGGTGAGCTGCTGGGCTTGCCCACCAGCCAGTTGCCCATCGATGAAAGCTTCTTTGCACTGGGCGGCCATTCGATTTTGCTGTCGACGCTGTTGTTGCGCGTTCGCGAGCAATTTGGCCGTAGTTTCGCGTTAAGCCATTTCATTGAAGTACCGACTATTCGTACGCTCGCAACGCTGATGGAGGAAGGTGAACTGCCAGACGCATCCTCTGTCCGAGCAGCCGTGGACGCTCAACGGGAGTGGGAAATCAATCCGTTGCAAGGGGACCGCGCAGGCAATCCGCACAAGGTGATCGTGACAGGGGCCAACAGCTTCGTCGGCGTCCATATTGTCGAGGCGTTGTTGAACGCCGGGGCCACCGAGGTGGCGTGCCTGGTGCGTGACTTGCCGGGGAGTCCTGCGATGGCTCGTTTTACCCAGGCGTTGCGTGACTACCAACTGGAACATCTGGACTTGAGCAGGGTGCGAGTATTCGCCGCCGATGTCAGCCTTCCGCGGTTGGGTTTGGCCTGTGACGCGTATGACGCACTCGCCGCAGACTTTGGCACGCTGGTGCACAACGCAGCACGGGTCAACCACGTGCTGGACTACGCCTCACTGGCCAGGGACAACGTCGACCCCATATTCGAATGCCTGCGCCTGTGCGAAACCCGCTGCAAGAAAGTCTTCAACTTTGTCTCGACATTGTCGGCCGCCAGCAGCATCAGCACGACGGGGCATGTGCTCGAAGCTCCGGCGGCAGCCACCCTGCCGCTGTACATCCGAAATGGCTACAACCTGTCCAAGTGGGTCGCCGAGCGGATCCTGGGGCGTGCAATCGAGCAAGGGGCCTGGGTGAACATCCATCGCCCTGGAAATATCAGCTTCAACAGCCATAACGGTATCTGCCAACCACAGAAGAATCGCCTGATGTTGATGCTCAAGGGATCGCTGCAGTTGGGCATGCTGCCGAGGTTGGACCTGAATTTCGACCTGATGCCCGTGGACTTTCTGGCTCGCTTCATTGCGTTCCACTGCAATCGCTTTCAAGCCGATAGAAGCGTATTCAACCTGCATAACCCACAACCACTGAGCTGGGAGCACTACCTGGATGCATTCAACCGGGCGGGCCACCGGTTCGAGCGGGTCAGTACTGCGCATTGGCAGCAGGCGCTGCGAACGGTAAGCCTGGACAATGCGATGTTTGGTGTCCTCGGGTTTTACCTTGATCGACTGGATGAAGATATCGGTGACACATCGATGATCCTCCATGACAACGCGCAACGCGGCGTTCAGCAGATGGGTGAGCAATACCCCGAAAAAGACCCGGCACTGCTGAGTAAAGGCTGCAACTACCTCAAGGCCATCGGCTTTCTTTGAACCGCTTCAGGACAACTTCATGAAACCGCTGCAACCCGATACGTTAATTCATAACCCGAACGGCCAGCCGATAGTGTCCTCTGTGGTGATCGACTGCCATGCCAATCGTCTATGGAACATGGTGGGGCAGTTTGCAGGCTTCGATGCGTTCATCCCTTCCTTGACGCATATCGAAATGATCGGCACCGGAGTGGGCGCTTTACGCACGAAATTTTTCCGCGATGGCAACCGCGTCGTAGAACAACTCAATAGCCGGGATGAGCAAGCGATGCACATGACCTGGACCACGATCTACAACACCCTGGGCGTGGCCAGGTTGTGGGCCGCAATCAAAGTGGAAGCGCTTGGAGCACACTGCTCCAAGGTAACCTGGACCATCATTGCCGACCCCCTGGAGACGGCACAGGAAGGATTTGAACAGTTTGTACAAGGCTTCGCAGACAGCGCGCTGGACAATGTTCGCCGCTTGCTGGGTAAGCAGTAGGAGCGAACCGGCTCGCTCCTACTCGTACACTCAGCGGCTCAGATCTTGAAGCTGTCGACCAGTTGCTTCAACCGATTGGCCTGTTGCGACAACGCATCGCAGTCTTTCAGGGTTTCGTTGAGGTTGGTCACACCCTGCTGGTTCAGCAGGTTGATCTGGTTGATATCGACGTTGAGGGTTTCCACCACGGCAGTTTGCTCCTCGGTGGCCGCAGCGACGGACTGGTTCATGCCGTCGATCTCGACAATTCGCTGCGTTACGCTGACCAGGCGCTCACCGGCCTGGTTGGCCACCTGGACACTTTCCTCGCTGGAGGTCTGGCTGGCATTCATGGTGGTCACGGCTTCACGCGAACCCACTTGCAGCGAAGTGATCATTTTATGAATCTCCTCAGCCGACTCCTGGGTACGGTGAGCCAGGTTACGCACCTCGTCGGCGACCACGGCAAACCCGCGTCCGGCTTCCCCGGCACGTGCTGCTTCAATCGCAGCGTTCAGTGCCAGCAAGTTGGTTTGCTGGGAGATGCCTTTGATCACATCAAGGATGTGGCCGATATTGTCGGTGCTGGCGTTCAGGGTTTCGATCTGAGTGCAGGACAGGCTGATTTTCTGCGACAGCTCCGACATTGCCAGGATGGTTTGCTCGACCACTTTACGCCCATCATCAGCCTGCTCGCTGGCACCGCTGGCGTGCTGTGAAGCATCGGCGGCGTTACGCGCGATTTCCTGGGTGGCAGCCCCCAGTTCGTTGATTGCGGCGGCCACGCTGTTGGTGCGTGCGCTTTGCTCATCAGAGCCGATGATCGAGGCGTTGGATGACGCCATCACACGCTGAGACAGGTCATGCACCTGACGTGTTGCAGAAGACACTTCGGAAATCGAGGCGTGGATACGCTCCACGAACCGGTTGAACGCGCTGCCCACTTCACCGAACTCGTCTTTACTGGTGACCGTCAAGCGGCGAGTCAGGTCGCCCTCACCTTGGGCAATGTCCTGCATGGCAATACCCATGGTGGTCAGGGGCCGCAGTAACACTTGAATCAGCAGGCTCAAGAGCACGGCAATCGCGACTACGGCGATCAGCATGGCGATCAATGCAGACGTACGGAATTTGCCCAACGGTGCGTAGGCTTTGTCTTTATCAATCGACAGGCCGATATACCAATCTGCACCGGGCAAGCCACTGATAGGTGTGAACGACAGGATGCGATCCTGGCCCTTGAGAACTACGTCCTGATTAACTTTCTCAATACGGACGTTAGTGCCCGGGTAGATGTCCTTGAGGTTTTTCATCACCTGGTCTTCGTCAGGACTTACGATGACTTGGCCGTCGCCGCTGACCAGAAACGCATGGCCGATGCCGCCGAAGTCCACCGAATTGATGATTTTCACCAGGGTTTGCAGGCTCAGGTCTCCGCCGACCACGCCGAGCAACTCGCCGTTCTTTTTCACCGGCATAGCGATAGTTACGATCTGCCCACCCACGGCGGCCATATAGGGCGGCGTGAGCATGGGTTTATCGGCAGCCACGGCTTGCTTGTACCAGGGACGCTGACGAGGGTCGTAGCCGTCAGGCATTTTTGCGTCCGGGCGCTGGGTGAACACACCGTTGGTTTGGCCAACGTAGGTGAACTGGAAGTTCGAGGTGAACGCCGGTTGATCAACCAACCCTGGAAGATCAGCAGCACTACCCTGATGGGCAACGTTTTGCGTCAGACTTTCGAGCACCAGTATTCGACCGCTAAGCCAGTTCTGCACACTACTCGCGGTGAGCTCACCGGACTGCTGGATAGACGACTCCAGATTCTGTTTGATGGTGCTGCGCTGCAGGTAATCGTTGTAAAGCGTGAATAACGCGAAGGCCAGAACCACAACGCCTGACGCGGCCAACAGAATTTTATGACTGAATTTGAGATTCATTTCATCGACTTCTTTTTGCCAAATGGGGGTGAGCGTGCCGAGAGGAACATTCCATGTACGGTATAGGCGGCGTCTCGGGCCGCTCTATTTCGGTGCACGCATGGCTCATCAGGCTTTCGGCCAAGCTGGAGGAAAGCTTAGGGAATTGTGGGATGAATCGTCCTTTTACGTAGGAAACCGACCAAAGGTTGTCGTACAAGATTTAGAAGTAAAAATTCTTCCCTATTACCTGCGTCGTGCTCTTAAAGCAGGTCAGTGCCATGAACCTGATTTTGGAGTTGGGTAGGCGTAGTTGCTGCTCGCTTACAGAGTTCATAAACCCTCTAAACGACAAAACCCCTGTCTGCATGAGCAGACAGGGGTTCTGGG
>NZ_VTFG01000007.1 GCF_008692035.1 Pseudomonas marginalis
GCGAAGCGCCCCTGATGGAGACAAATGTGGTGTATCAGACACTCCTCTGCGCCTGGTTTTGGGGCTGCTGCGCAGCCCAACGCGGGCGGTGCGACGATTCGACAAGCCCGCTCACCACAAAAATGCGCTCGCCTGAAATTATTTATGCAGGACTCAAGACTTCAGTGTGAAATTTTATCCCTTTAAAATCAGTGAGTTATTTTAAGCTTGATAAGAGCTTGCTCCCGTCCGGGTCGCGAAGCGCCCCCAAAAGAGGGGACTGCTACGCAGTCCAACGGGAGCAAGCTCCCTCGCCACAGGTTACCCGTTGCACGTTCTATCGCTTACCTGGCCGGCGCTTTAAGCAAGACTCTTGCTGACCACCTCGAACACATCGCTGGACAACTCACCCGACCCACGAATGCGCTCCAGCTCCGCCTTCATCAACGCCTGGCGCGCGCCGTCGTATTTACGCCAGCGGGTCAGCGGCGCCAACTGGCGCGAAGCGATCTGCGGGTTGAACGCATTCAACTGGATCACCAGGTCCGCCAGGAAGCGGTAGCCCGAACCGTCGGCGGCGTGGAAGTTGATCAGGTTCTGCCCGGCAAACGCGCCGATCAGTGCACGCACCTTGTTCGGGTTCTTGAGCGTGAACGCCGGGTGCTCCATCAACGCCTTGACCCGCGCCAGCCCGCCCGGCAACGGGCTGCCGGCCTGCACGCTGAACCACTGGTCCATGACCAACGGGTTGTCCTTGAAGTTCTCGGCAAATACCGCCAGCGCCTGGGCCTTCTCCGCTTCGAACGGCGAGTTCACCAGCACCGCCAGCGCGGTCAGGCGCTCGGTCATGTTGTCGCTGGTGTCGAACTGCTCAAGGGTCGCCGCCAGCACTTCGGGCTTGCCGCTGAGCATCAGGTACGACAGCGCGATGTTCTGCAAGGCCCGCCGGGCGAAGTGCTCGGCCGCCGCCACGTAAGGCGTCTGTTTGGACAACTCGCGGTTGGCCTGGTAACGCAACCACAGCGGTTCATGCAGGTTGTCAGCCAGTTGCCTGCGAGCAAACTCACGCGCGGCGTGGATGGCATCCACGTCCGCGACGTCGCTGATTTCCGTCAGGTAGGCTTCGCCCGGCAACGACAGCATTTCCGCAACCATGGCCTGGTCCAGGCTTTCGTCGCTCAACACACTGCGCAAGGCCGTGATCAGGCGCTGGTCCATCTGCAACGCCTGGCCCTGCTGATGCTGGCCGATCAGTTCCTGCAACACCTGCACCGACAGCTGCTGGCCCGCATCCCAGCGGTTGAAGCCGTCGCTGTCGTGCTGCATCAGGAACATCAGTTGGTCGCGGTTGTACGGGAAGCTCAGTTTCACCGGCGCCGAGAAGCCACGCAGCAGCGACGGCAACGGCTGTTCGGCGATGTCGACGAAGGTGAAGGTTTGCTCGGCTTCGGTCACCGAGATTACGCGGGACGTGGCGCCGGCCGTGGCTTCACCGGCCAGGCGCAAGGCGATGCCCGCGCCCTGCCCGTCCAGCAGGCCCAGTTCGACCGGGATCACGAACGGCAGTTTCTCGACCTTGTCCGGGGTTTCCGGGCAGCTCTGGCGGAAGGTCAGGCTGTAGGTCTTGGCCGCAGCGTCGTAGGACTCGCTCACCGCCAGACGTGGCGTGCCGGCCTGGCTGTACCAGCGCTTGAACTGGCTGAGGTCGGCGCCGTTGGCGTCTTCCATGGCCTTGATAAAGTCGTCGCAGGTCACGGCCTGGCCGTCATGGCGTTCGAAGTACAGGTCGCTGCCTTTACGAAAGCCCTCGGCGCCGAGCAAGGTATGGATCATGCCGACCACTTCCGAGCCCTTTTCGTACACGGTCAAGGTGTAGAAGTTGGAGATCTCGATAAAGCTGTCCGGGCGCACCGCATGGGCCATGGGGCCGGCATCTTCCGCGAACTGGTGGGTACGCAGGTAGGCCACGTCCTGGATACGCTTGACCGTGGCGGAGTTCATGTCGGCGGAGAAGCCCGAATCACGGAACACGGTAAAACCTTCCTTCAGCGACAGCTGGAACCAGTCGCGGCAGGTCACACGGTTGCCCGACCAGTTGTGGAAGTATTCGTGGGCGACGATCGCCTCGACCCGCTGGTGCGCGGCGTCGGTGGCGGTTTCGGCGCGGGCCAGCACGGCGCTGGAGTTGAAGATATTGAGGCCCTTGTTCTCCATGGCGCCCATGTTGAAATCGTTGACCGCGACGATCATGAAGATGTCGAGGTCATACTCGCGGCCGTAGGTTTCTTCGTCCCAGCGCATGGATTTTTTCAGGCTGGTCATGGCGTGCTGGCACTTGTCGATATTTTCCGGCTCGACGTAGATGCGCAGTGCCACTTCACGCTGGGTCATGGTGGTGAAGCTGTCTTCGACACACCACAGGTCACCGGCCACCAGCGCGAACAGGTAGGCGGGTTTCTTGAACGGGTCCTCCCAGGTTGCCCAGTGACGGCCGTCTTCGCCGGGGCCGCTGGCAATCGGGTTGCCGTTGGAGAGCAGCACCGGGTAGCGGTGTTGCTCGGCGATCACGGTGGTGGTGAAGGTGCTCATCACGTCGGGGCGGTCGAGGTAGTAAGTGATCTTGCGGAAGCCCTCGGCCTCGCACTGGGTGCAGAACATGCTGCCGGACTTGTACAGGCCTTCCAGGGCGGTGTTGGTTTCCGGGTGGATGCGCACGCTGGTGTCGACCGTGAAGGTCTCGCGGGTCGGATGCAGGGTCAGGTGGCTGTCCGTCAGCTGGTAGTCAGCCTCGCTCAGTTCCTGGTCGCCGAGGTTGACGGTCAGCAACTCCAGTTGCTGGCCGTCGAGTACCAGCGGCGGCAGGCCGGCGCCACGCTCAGGGTTACGGCGCATCACCAGTTGCGCGTGGACCAGGCAGTGGTCCTCGAACAACTCGAAGGTCAGGTGCGTCTCTTCGATCAGGTAGTCCGGCGCCTGATAGTCCTTCAGGTAAATCATCTTCGGTTGTTCGGTGCGCATGGGTGGCATCCTTCTACTGATGCACGGCGAGCTGGTAGGCCGTGTACTTACGAATATTGATAACGCCGGTGTCGAAGATCAGGTATTGGCCCTTGATCCCCAGCAGCGTGCCTTCGGCAATCGGGTTCTTGTCCAGGTTGAAGCTGACGATCTTGGCTGGATACTGCTCCACCGGGTAGCGGATTTCCAACGGTTCGAGGTCGGTTACCGGTTGGATGGCCTGCAGGCCGAAGCGTTCCTGCAATTGCAGCAGGCCATCGGCGCAGGAGGCGAACAACTCGTCGCGCACCTGCTTGAGGTCCACCGCCACCGCGTCGCCCTTGAGCAACGCACGCCAGTTGGTCTTGTCCGCCACCTGGCTACGCAATACATCCTCGACAAACCCGGATTGCTGGCGCGTCGCCACGCGCATGATCGGCAGCGCCTGGCTGGCGCCCTGGTCCAGCCAACGCGTCGGCAATTGGGTGGCACGGGTGATGCCGACCTTGATGCCCGACGAATTGGCCAGGTACACCACGTGATCGGTCATGCAGAATGTCTCGCCCCAGCCCGGATCGCGGCAGGTGCCGGCGTCGTAATGGCAACGCTCGGGGCTCATGATGCACAGGTCACACTGGGCCAGCTTGGTCATGCACGGGTAGCAATAGCCCTGGCTGAAGCTGGTCTTGGTCTTGCGGCCGCAATGGCTGCAATGGATGGCACCGAGGTATTCCAGGCGCACATGGGTGCCGATCAGGGGGTTGACCGGCACCTCGGTATCGCCCAGGCGAAACGCATATTGAACGGTCGGTTCACCGAGTTGCGCCGACATTTTGCTGACTGCACCGCGACCAATTTCAATCAATGGATCGCATCCGACTTGAACAGGATGTTCGGCACGGTGGTCGACTTCGACTGGCATTCCTGCGGGCCCATGTAGCCGGTGCGCTGGTCTTCCGGCAGGTTCTGGATCTCCCAGGCGATCATGGCCTGCAGGGACAGCTCGCGCTGCTCGGCACTGAGCTTGCGGCCATCGGACCACTTGCCGATTTCCACGGCGAGCTTGAGGCTCGCGTAGATGTCCGGGGTGATGTTTTCGATCATTTCAGCAAAAGACGACATGTGAACAACCTCTGATAACGGTCGCTGGTTCAGCGAGTACATGGGTGACAGGGCCTGGCCCGTCAGAATTCCTTGGAGAGCTTGACCTGTACCAGCTCCTTGTCGAGCAAGCGCCGGAAGATCTGCGGCGCGGCAAAGGTGTAGGCGGCAAACGCCAGCCACACCCAGTTGACCATCTCGGCCACTTGCGGATAGCCCTGGGCTGTCAGGGTAATGACCACTACACGGTAGACCACAAACATGAACAAAAGCAGGATGATGGCGCGGGTAGCGCTGCGCTCGTTCATCCAACTGTTGAAACGCCACCAGGTGCCGAGGAACACATTGCTGCGAGCCTTGACGGCGGTGAGCAAATGCAGCGCCGCGACGTTTGTGGCGTTTTCCTGCAGGGCCCAGATCGCGTGGTCACGGGCGCCGTTGATGTCACCTTCGCGCAGCAACAGGTGACCAAGCACCACCACCGCGGCCGCGTTCGAAGGGTCTGCCTGTAAAGCCTGGCGGGCGAATTGATACGCCTGGTCCCAATGGCTGCTGGCGCGGTGGAACTGCGCCATGGCCACCAGGTTGGCCGGATCGTCCGGCCCCAGTTCCAGGGCTTTTTCCAACGGCTCGCGGCTCTGTGCCAAACGGCCGGTCAACTGATACAGGTCGGCCAGGCAACGATAGTTCACCGGGTTGAGCGGCTCCATATTCAGCAGTTGGGTCACATGGTCCTGCGCCAGCTTGAACTTGCGTAAGGCGATGGCGACTTGCGCGGCCGCGTAATGGGCCAACGGCAGTTGTGCATCGGCGGCCAGGGCCAGTTGCACTTCACGCTTGGCGGCATGCACCCGGCGCATGTTCATCAGGCAGATCGCCAGCAAGGCGTGGGCTTCGGCCGAATGCGGGTCGCTGGCGAGCAATTGGCGCAGCGCGTCGATTGCGCCGTCGTTATGGTCGGCCTGCAGGCGTTGGTAGGCCAGTTGCAGCAGATAGTCGGTATTCATCAGCTCACCACCAGATACCACAGGGTGTACGGCAGCCATTTGACGACCATGCCTTTAAGCACGAAGCCACCAATCAACGCCAAGGGAAAACCAAAGCGGCTCAACTCGCCGCCGTAATACTGGTAAATCTCGATGGTCGCGTTTTGCTGCATGTACAGCAGGTAGCCAATGGTGAGTTTCCACACCACCAGCACCAGCAAGGCGTATTGAATTTCCGCCTGGGTCTGGAGATAACCGGCGCCCACCAGTTGCAGCAGTACAAACCCGATCACCAGGCTGCCCAGCAGCGCCACACCCGCAAGTATCCACTCGCGCACGCGCGTCGGACTGCCGACGGCAATCGAGTTGAACACAAACCACGGCAAGCCCAGCCAGGCACCGCCGAGCATCAAGCCTAACAGCGGCCAGAACGGCGAAACCGCCCACTTGGCCAAGGCCCCCGGACGCGGTTCATCTTCGATGCGGTAACCACCGTACTGCGCCATCAGCGGCCCTTCCCGTGTTTGTCGAGGAAGGCCAGGACTTCGTCGTACTGGTTGCCTTCATTGGCGTACCGCGCGTAGTTACGCGCCGTGGTCAGCCATTCCAGGGTCGTGGCGCGCACTTCTTTCAACGCCGCCTTGAAATGCCGATCGCAGATGGACTGCTCGGTGCCACTGTCGATCGAGGCCTCAATCGCTTCGTCAGCCGCAGTCTCCACCAGCTCGCTGAGGTCGGCGCCGGAGAACCCCGAGGTGTTCTTGGCCAGGAAGGCAAAGTCGATGTCGTCAGCCATAGGGCGACCTTTCATCATCGACTTGAGCATGCTTTCCCGCGCCGGACGGTCCGGTGGCGGCACAAACAACACCCGGTCAAAACGGCCAGGGCGACGGAACGCCGAATCCACCGACCATGGCACGTTGGTCGCCGCGAGAATCAGCACGCCATGGTTGTCATTGGTGAAGCCATCCATTTCGGAGAGGAACTGGCTCACCAGCTTGGACGACGTCGACTCACGGGTATTGGCACGCTTGCCACCCAGCGCCTCGACCTCGTCAAAAAACATCACCGCCGGCGCCTGGGCCCGCGCCTGTTCGAACAACGCGTGCAACTTGCGCTCGGACTCGCCGATGTACATGTCCAGTACATCGGAAATTGCCACGTTGAAGAAGGTTGCCTTGCACTCCCCCGCCGTAGCGCGGGCCAGCATGGTCTTGCCGCAACCCGGCGGACCGTACAACAGCACACCGCCGCCGACTTTCTTGCGAAAGCGCTGGAACAGGCCCGGCTTCTGGTACGGCAGGATGATCTTTTTATGGATGGTCTTTTTCAGCTCATCCAGGCCACCGATGTCGTCAAAGGTCAGGGTTTCCTTTTCCGGCACCAGCAGGCGCACCACTTCGCTCTGGTCGGTGTCGTCATTGGAGATCACGCGCAAGCGCGGGCGGCCCTCGGCACCTGGAAAGTCCACCACCGACACGTTCAAGCGGCGCCACAACGCCATATCTTCCAGGGCCGGGTTGGCATCCACTGCCGCCCGGTATTCCACCTGGGCCTCTTTAAGGCGCTCGAGCGCTGCCAGGGTGCGAGCCTTGAGCAGGCGCGCGGCTGGGTCTTCACCCTCGATCAAAGGCAATGCCTTGTGCGCCTGGCCGGCGGCCAGCAGTAGTTGGGCGGCCGCCAGCTTCAACGCCGGGGCGTCAGGCCACTGTTCAAGGTCGGCGGGCAACAGCTTCAGCCCGCGCTCATGCTCGCCGCGCTCAAGGCTGGCACCGAGCAGCAGGGTCAGCAGCGCGACGTTACCGGGGGCAGCGGACAGCGCGGCCTCCAGTTGGTCGAACGTCGAATCATCCATGGAGTTTCCTCAAAAGTGCGTTTGCAGCGCGCAGGGGCTCATGTGAGCACCTCCGGCCGCTCGACATCGACCCACACGAACTTACGCGGGTCGAGGCGGGTTTCCTGGTCCAGCCGATACGCCACCAGCTTGCCGTACAGCACCGCGCTGTAGTCCAGGCACGCCAGGTTCGGGCGGATCGGCGCCGGTTTGCCGCTGCGCCAGTAATGGCCGACGAACAGCAAGGGTTCGTCGGCGCCGTAGCGCAGCAGGGAATTCTTTTCATGGGGCGACAATGGCGTGCGCGCCACCGGCTCCGGCAATGCGTCGGGCTGGAACACAATGTCGCCGTAGGTCTTCGGGTCGTCCTCCCAGAACTTGGTGCGGAAGAACGAGCGCGTCAGGCCATCGCCACCGGTCAGCGTCAGGCCATCCGGCAGGCGCATATCGGTGCCGCGCAACAGGCGGTCGAAGGCGTTGCAGGCAAAGCTGCCGGGCACGGCGGCGGCCTGCAGGAAGTGCTGGTCGATGCAGCCATCCGGGAACGTCGCGCGCAGCGGCTGGATAAAGCCGTCGTCCCAGCACGCATGCACCACGCGGAAGCGCCCGGCATCGACAAACAGCGGCATGTCGTAGAACCAGGCGAGGAAGTCGTGCCAGTCGGCCGGGTGCTGCTCGAACTGGGTCAGGGTCTCGTGGATCAGCCGCTCATGCCGTGGGGTGTGCTCGCGCACGAACTGCCTGCCACTGCCCGGCGGCGCCGGTGTGGCCCAACCCAGGGCATTGAACTCGTGGTTGCCCATGATGCACAGCGCCTGGCCGGCCTCGGCCATGTCGTGGACGATATGCAGCGCCTCGCGAATGCGTGGGCCACGGTCGATGATATCGCCGAGGAACACCGCCATGCGCGAAGGATGGCGCCAGGTGCCGCCCTGCTTGTGGTAACCCATCTGGTCGAGCAAGTGCTCAAGGGTATGAGCGCAACCGTGCACGTCACCAATCAGGTCGTAGCTACGCGCGGGATCGAGCATCAGTCGCCTCCACCCCCCAAGCGGCTGCCCCAGCCCAACTTGGTGCGGCACACTTCGTAGTAGTTGTGATCCAGCGGGTGGATCAAGCGCAACTTCTGTGCCTTCTTGCTCACGGTGATGGTGTCACCGGGGGCGCAGGTGAAATGGTTCTGCCCGTCGCAGGAGACTTGCGGGTAGATCTGCATGTCTTTGGACACCACGATTTTCAGCTCACTGTTGCCATCGACCACAATCGGTCGGCTGGACAACATATGGGGGTACATCGGCACGATCACAATGGCATCGAGCTTGGGGTGCATGATCGGGCCACCGGCCGACAGCGCATAGGCGGTGGAGCCGGTCGGGGTGGCGACGATCAGGCCGTCGGCCTTCTGGCTGCACACGAACTGGCCGTCGATATACAGCTCGAATTCGATCATCCGCGTGGACTTGCCGGGGTGCAGCACCACGTCATTGAGCGCATCGCCCTGGCCGATGGCTTCGCCATGGCGGCGCACTTCGGCCTGCAGCAGGAAGCGGTTTTCCACCAGGTAATGGCCGTCGAGCACCTTGGCCACTTCGACTTCCAGCTCATCGGGGCGGATATCGGTGAGAAACCCCAGGCTGCCACGGTTGATCCCCAGCACCGGCACGTTATGCCGCGCCAGGGCCCGGGCCGCGCCGAGCAGGCTGCCGTCGCCGCCGACCACGATGACCATGTCGCAGACTTCGCCGAGCATCTTGCGCGAGGAGGTTTGCAGGCCGTGGCCGGGAAGGATTTCAGCGATGGTGTCTTCGAGGATCACATGCAGGTGGCGTTCCAGCAGGAATTTTTTCAGCCGGCGGACGGTGTCCAACACCTGGGTACTGCCCAGGCGACCGATAATGCCGATATTGCGAAAGTGCTCCATGGGGCTCCTGCGGGATTGGGGGTGGGGCAAAAAAGAAACGATTATGGGCGAAAGGCCGTCTCAGGCAAAATCCTTTGTCGCCGTGAAGCCTTGATGACAACGGTTCTCAGCCCCCTGCGCAACGGTTAAAAGGCTATGCTCGGACCATGACTGTGTTCCCGGATTTGCACAACCTGCCCCGCCAGCTGCGCCACCCCGAGGTGCGCGACCTGGCGTGGGTGATGCTTGCCCCGCCGATGCTCGCGCAGACACCGTGGCCACAGCGCCACCCGCTGGCGGGCAGCGACTGGGTGCAGGCGCCCGACCTCCTTGAACACTGGCTACGCGCGCTCGACCAGGACAGCCGTGCCTTGCAGCACTGGTTGAGCCTGTCACGCACCCGGCGCCTGGGCCTGTACTACGAACGCCTGTGGCAGTTCGCCGTGCAGCATGCGCCGGGGGTAGAACTGCTCGCCGCCAACCTGCCGATCCGCCGCGCCGGGCACACCCTGGGCGAGCTGGACATGCTGCTGCGCGACCGTGATGGCGTGCACCACCTGGAACTGGCGATCAAACTCTACCTGGGCCCGCAGGACGGCAACGGCCAGGACACCGCGCAGTGGCTGGGCCCAGGCTGCCATGACCGACTGGACCGCAAGCTGGCGCACCTGGCCCAGCATCAACTGCCGATCTCGGCGCGGGCAGAAAGCCGCGAGGTGTTGGCGGCCCTGGATATTCAGCAGTTTGATGCGCACCTGTGGCTAGGCGGGTATTTGCTCTATCCCTGGCCTGGACTGGCCGAACCGCCCCAAGGCGCACACCCGCAGCATCTGCGCGGGCGCTGGCTGCATCAGCGGGACTGGCGGAATTTTGTCAGCGCCAGTGCGCCAGGCCGCTGGCAACCATTGCCCCGGCACGCGTGGCTGGCGCCGGCGCACTACCCGGCGGATGAAGTGTGGAGTGAAGCACAGATGCAGGCCTGGCTGGCAGACCTTGATCCGATGGCACCTGCGCAGTTGCTGGTGCGCATGGTGCAGAACGGCGAGGATTGGGAGGAAGCCGAGCGCTTGTTCCTGGTGGCGGATCTTTGGCCGAATGTGCCGGGGGCTGGCTGATAGCGTGTGTGGTGTATGTGAGGGCCTCATCGGGGGCAAGCCCCCTCCCACACTGACCGCATTCCAAATGGGTGTACTCGATCAAATGTGGGAGGGGGCTTGCCCCGATGGCTGTGGTACCGCCACTACACCTCATCGATATGCCGATAATCCAACTGCAACCCCACCGCCAGCTCCTGGGCCCGCCTCAGCCTGATCGGCCCGCGCTCGATATCCACCAGCAACCCCGCAGACGCCAATAACGGCAACCCACCGATGTCCTTGAGCCGCCCATCCGTGATCACCAGTACACGCTGCTGCTCGGCCGGATAACGCTTGCGCCGCGCCACCAGCCAATGCGCGGCCTCGGTCAGCGCCGCCAGCAACGGCGTACCACCGCCCGCGCCCAACTGATCCAGCCAGCCCGCCAGGCCTTTCGCTGCTTTCAACCCCTGTACCTGCCACTTCGGTGCCTGGCCGCTGGCGGTCAACAACGCCATGCGCGCCCGTTGCCGGTAGGCGTCGTCAAACAGCTGGGCGAGCAAGCCCTTGGCGTCGGTTAATGCACGATGCCGCCGCGTGGACGCCGACGCATCCACGATCACCAGCCACAACTCATGGGCCGAGCGGCTGCGCAGGTGGTAGCGCAGGTCTCCACGGGAGTGCGGCCGGCCGCCGAGCAAGGTGCACGGCCAGTTGATCGAACCCTGCTGTGCGCCGCGTGCCTTGCCCTGCCTGCCGTTGTCCAGTCGCCCCGCCTTGGGCCGGGCATCCGCCCCCGCGCCAGGTCGGGGGCGAATGCCTAGGGCTTTTTTGGCCAGGCAGGCACGTCTCGGCGAGCGCCAGTGGGCAGTGCCGGTGCGGGCATATCGCCCCATTGGCCTTGGCCGGGCGAGGTGTCCGAGGGTGTCGGCGCCTGCCCTTGATTGGGTGGGCTGGCCGGTGGGGATTGCACCTGGCGACGGTGGCGCAAGGCAAATTCCGCCACTGCTTCGATGTCTTCTTCGGCAATGGTATCCGCGCCCCGCCACGCCGCGTGGGCCCGGGCGCCGCGCAGCCAGACCAGGTCGGCGCGCAAGCCGTCGACACCGGCAGCAAAGCAACGCTCGGTGATCTGCGCCAGGGCCTGATCATCCAGCTCGATACTGTCCAGCCGCGCCCGCGCCTGGGTACAGCGCTGGCGCAGCGCCGCCTGTTGCCCGGCCCACTGGGTGCAGAACGCGGCGGGGTCGCTGTCGAAATCCAGGCGCCGCCGAATAATCTGCCCGCGTTCGGCCGGCAGCGTCTGCCCGCTCAGCGCCACGTTGAAACCGAAGCGGTCCAGCAGCTGCGGGCGCAACTCGCCCTCCTCCGGGTTCATGGTGCCGATCAGCACAAAGCGCGCCGAATGGCGATGGGAAATGCCGTCGCGTTCGATCAGGTTGGTGCCGCTGGCGGCGACGTCGAGCAACAGGTCCACCAGGTGATCGGGCAACAGGTTGACCTCGTCGACATACAGCACGCCGCCGTCGGCCTTGGCCAACACCCCAGGGGAAAACTGCGCGCGGCCTTCCCCCAGCGCGGCATCCAGGTCCAGGGTACCCACCAGGCGCTCTTCAGTGGCGCCCAACGGCAAGGTGACGAATTGGCCGCTGGCCAGCAGATCCGCCAGACCACGGGCCAGGGTGGATTTGGCCATGCCACGCGGGCCTTCGATCAGCACGCCGCCGATCTTCGGGTCGATGGCGGTCAGGCACAGCGCCAGTTTCAGGTCGTCGGCAGCGACCACGGCGGACAGCGGGAAATGGGGAATATCGGTCATCCGTTCTCTCTTTAAATTCTGCTGTACAAGTAATCACCCGGTCATGAGCAAGCTACTTGTGGTGAGCGGGCTTGCCCCGCGCTGGGCTGCGAAGCAGCCCCAATAGGAGCGCTGCAGTGTGCCAGGTAGCTCCGGGACTATGTTTTTGGGGCCGCTTCGCAGCCCAGCGCGGGGCAAGCCCGCTCACCACAACAAGCCCGCCAGCCACAACAAGCCGCATCTCGCGTTCTAGCTGTCTTCTTCTATATCCAGCAACAGGTTTTCCAGCGCCTCGCGGTACGCCCCCGGCTCCTGCCACAGGCCACGCTGCTGGGCTTCGAGCATGCGCTCGGTCATGTCGCGCAACGCCGCGGGGTTGTGCTGCTGCACGAACGCGCGGGTGTCAGGGTCCAGCAGGTAGGCGTCAGCGAGCAACGCATATTGATGATCGTCGATCAGCGCCGTGGTGGCATCGAAGGCGAACAGATTGTCCACGGTCGCGGCCATTTCAAACGCACCTTTATAGCCATGGCGCTTCACGCCGTCGATCCACTTGGGGTTGGCGGCACGGGAACGGATCACCCGGTTCAGCTCTTCCTTCAAGGTGCGAATCCTCGGCAGGTCCGGCTGGCTATGGTCGCCGTGATAGCTGGCGGCCTTGTCGCCGCTCAGGGTTTCCACGGCGGCGAGCATGCCGCCCTGGAATTGGTAGTAGTCGTTGGAGTCGAGCAGGTCGTGCTCACGGTTATCCTGGTTCTGCAACACCGCCTGCACCTGGCTCAGGCGCTGGGCAAACTGCGCGCGAGCAGCGGTGCCTTCGTCGGAGCCGCCATAGGCGTAGCCGCCCCAGTTCAGGTAGACCTCAGCCAGGTCCTCGCGGCTTTGCCACAGGCGCCCGTCAATGGCGCCCTGCACGCCGGCGCCATAGGCGCCGGGCTTGGCCCCGAAGATACGCCAGCCGGCCTGTTTCGCCGCGGCCTCCGCATCCAGGCCGGAGGCCAGCAATGCCGCGCGCTCACTGCGCACCTTGGCGGCCAGCGGGTTCATGTCGTCCGGCTCATCCAGGGCCGCCACCGCCTGTACCGCCGCGTCGAACAGGCGGATCAGGTTGGCGAAGGCATCGCGGAAAAACCCGGACACGCGCAAGGTGACGTCCACGCGCGGGCGGTCCAACAGGCTGATGGGCAGGATTTCAAAATCATCCACCCGTTGACTGCCGGTGGCCCACACCGGCCGCACGCCCATCAGCGCCATGGCCTGGGCAATGTCGTCGCCACCGGTGCGCATGGTGGCCGTGCCCCACACCGACAGGCCGAGTTGGCGCAGGTGGTCGCCGTGGTCCTGCAGGTGCCGTTCAAGTATCAGGTTGGCGGACTGGAAGCCGATGCGCCACGCGGTGGTGGTGGGCAGGTTGCGCACGTCAACGGTGAAGAAATTGCGCCCGGTCGGCAGCACATCCAGGCGCCCCCGGCTCGGCGCGCCGCTTGGCCCAGCCGGCACAAAGCGCCCGCCGAGGGCCTCCAGCAAGCCGCGCATTTCCGCCGGGCCGCAGGCGTCCAGGCGTGGCGCCACGACGATGCGCAGGCTTTCGATCACCGCCTTCACTTCTTCCCAGCCGGGCTCTTCCAGCTGTTCCAGCGGCCCTTCCAACGCCTGCTCGATCATTCTCGCAGCGTACAGTTCCAGGCGCTCGCGGGTATCCCCGGCGGTGCGCCACTGCTGCCCATCGATCTTCTGCAACACCGCCGGGCGTCGCCCGGTCCAGGGCTCGGCCAGGGCGCAGTCCAGGGGGTCAAAACCCAGCGCGAACGCCTTGGCCAACACGCGCAGCAGGCTCGATTGCGGGCCACGGCCGTCGCCACGCGGGATGCGCAGCAAGGCCAGCAAGGTGTCGATGCGCAAACGGCCCACGGGGGATTCGCCAAAGATGTGCAGGCCGTCGCGTATCTGCGACTCCTTCAAGTCGCACAGGTAGGTGTCGAGGCGCGGCAGCCAGATAGCGGCATCGGCGTCGCCATCCAGTTCAAGCTCCTGATCGATGCGGGTTTCGCGCACCAGCTTGAGGATGTCTTTTTGCAGCTCGCGGGCCCGGCGCGGGTCGAGCAGTTGGGCTTCGTAATATTCGTCCGCCAACAGCTCAAGGTCCCGCAGCGGCCCGTAGGTTTCGGCGCGGGTCAGCGGCGGCATCAGGTGGTCGATGATCACCGCCTGGGTACGCCGCTTGGCCTGGGCGCCCTCGCCCGGGTCATTGACGATAAACGGGTAGATGTTCGGCAGCGGTCCCAGCAGCGCATCCGGCCAGCAGTTTTCCGAGAGTCCCACGCCCTTGCCCGGCAGCCATTCGAGGTTGCCGTGCTTGCCCACATGGATCACGCCATGGGCGCCGTAGGTGTGGCGCAACCAGAAGTAGAACGCCAGGTAGCCATGGGGCGGCACCAGGTCCGGGTCGTGATACACCGCGCTGGCATCCACCTGGTAACCCCGGGCCGGCTGGATACCGACGAAGGTCTGGCCCAGGCGCAGGCCGGCGATCATCAGGCGGCCGTCGCGGAACATTGGATCGTTGTGCGGCGCGCCCCATCGCTCCAGCACCGCCTGGCGGTTGGATTCAGGCAAGCGCTTGAACATCGCCTCGTAGTCGTCCAGGCCGAGGCTTTGATGACAGGGGCGCAGGTCGAGGCTGTCGAAGTCGTTGGTGACGCCGCCGAGCAGCTCATGGATCAGCGCGGTACCGCTTTCGGGCAGTTGCTCCGGCACCGGATAGCCTTCGACCTGCAGGGCACGCAGGATATTCAGCGCGGCAGCCGGGGTGTCCAGGCCCACGCCATTGCCGATACGGCCGTCGCGGGTCGGGTAGTTGGCAAGGATCAGGGCGATGCGCTTATCCCCATTCGGCACCCGTGCCAGCTCGACCCAACGGCGCGCCAGCTCGGCGACGAAATCCATGCGTTCGGGCGCTGCGCGGTAGCACACCACGTCCGACTGGCTGCGTTCGCTGCGCCAGGCCAGATCCTTGAAGCTGATCGGCCGGCTGATAATCCGCCCGTCCAACTCGGGCAAGGCAATGTGCATCGCCAGGTCGCGCGGGCCCAGGCCTTGCTCGCTGGCCTGCCAGCCCGGCTGGTTATCCTGGGCGCAGATCGCCTGGATCACCGGGATATTGCGGCGAAACGGCCGCAGATGCGGGGCTTCGGGGCTGGATTGGGCAAAACCGGTGGTGTTCAGGATCACCGCCGCGCCGACCTCATCCAGCAGGTCCTCGACCACCCTCAGGCAGCCGGGCTCTTTCAAACTGGCCACCGCCATCGGCAACGGGTTAAGGCCCGCCGCCTGCAAGCGCTGGCAGAACACATCGATAAAACCGGTATTGGCCGCCTGCAGGTGGGAGCGGTAGAACAGCACCGCCGCCACGGGCCAATCCGCGTGCCAATCGGTCTGCCAGTCATTGAGGCGAGGGTTGGCTTTGTGCGGGTGATAGATCGCGGTGCGCGGCAAGGTCTGCGGCTCGGCCCACGGGTAATCGCGGTCCAGGTAGCCGCTGGCCAGGCAGCGGAAAAAATCCAGCGCGTTAGCGAGCCCGCCCTGGCGCAGGAAGTGCCACAGGCGGTCGCGCTGTTCGGCACTCACCGTGCTCAGGCCGCTGAGTTCCGGGTCCGGGCGGTCATCCCCCGGCACCAGGATCAGCGTAACGCCACGCTCGGCCAGCTCCACCAGGCGCTCGATACCGTAGCGCCAATAACCGATGCCGCCGTGCAGGGAAATCAGGATGACCTTGGCGTGGCGCAGCACCTCGTCGACATACAAATCGACCGAGGCGTGGTTCTGCACCTGCATCGGGTTGGCCAGGCGCAGGCTGGGGTAATCCTCGGGCAACTGCTGGGCGGCTTCGGCCAGCAGCGCCAGGCTGGAATCGCCGCTGCACAGGATCACCAGTTCGGCGGGAGTTTGGCCAAGGTCGGCAATATTGTCGTCCGCGACGAAACCACCGGGCTGAGTCCTGAGCAGGTGCATGGGTTAAACGCTGAGGGCAGCGCGCAGTTGCGCTTCGAGGCCCGCCGCGTCCAGCTCCTGGCCGATCAGCACCAGCCGCGTGATGCGCGCTTCGTCGGCGCCCCAGGCACGGTCGAAGTGCTTGTCGAAACGCGTACCCACACCCTGGATCAGCAGGCGCATCGGCTTGTTCGGGATGGCGGCGAAGCCCTTGACCCGCAGGATGCCGTGCTGAACCACCAATTGGTTCAGGGCGTCGAGCAGCAGCGCTTCGTCGGCTTGGGGCAGGTCGATGGAGATGGAATCGAAGGCGTCGTGATCATGCTCGTCTTCACCTTCGTGGTGATGATCGTGGTGGCTATGGCGAGCGTCGATATGTTCTTCGGACCCCGCGCCCAGGCCGATCAATACGTCCAACGGCAGGCGACCGCTGCTGGCTTCGATGATCTTCACCGCTGGTGGCAGTTCTTCGGCGACTTCCAGGCGCACACGGGCCAGGTCCTCGGCGCTGATCAGGTCGGATTTATTGAGGATCACCAGGTCGGCGCTGGCCAGTTGGTCGGCAAACAGCTCGTGCAGCGGCGATTCATGGTCCAGGTTCGGGTCGAGCTTGCGCTGGGCGTCGACCTGATCCGGGAACGCGGCAAAGGTGCCGGCGGCCACGGCCGGGCTGTCGACCACGGTGATGACCGCATCAACCGTGCAGGCGCTGCGGATTTCCGGCCACTGGAATGCCTGCACCAAGGGTTTTGGCAGGGCCAGGCCCGAGGTTTCGATAAGGATATGGTCGAGGTCGCCGCGACGGGCGACCAGTTCGCGCATCACCGGGAAGAACTCTTCCTGCACCGTGCAGCACAGGCAGCCGTTGGCCAGCTCGTACACGCGACCGTTGGCCTCTTCTTCGATGCAACCGATGGCGCACTGCTTGAGGATCTCACCGTCGATGCCCAGCTCGCCGAATTCGTTGACGATCACCGCAATACGACGGCCCTGGGCGTTGTCGAGCATATGGCGCAGCAAGGTGGTCTTGCCCGAGCCGAGGAAGCCGGTAACGATGGTGACGGGAAGTTTGGCCAGTGTTTTCATCGGATGCCCTTTGGGGCGGGCATACGGGACGATAGGCCCTGCGGCGGCGCGCAGCAGCAGATTTCGTCACCGGATCACCCCGCCCGGTTGAATTGGAAAATCGGTGGCGAGGCAGGTCTCCTGGCTTGGGGCTTGCGGGTCTTGCGACCGGCGCCGACTGCGCCTTCCCGCCGCAGTGGCAGTGGCGTGGCAGTCAGATAAACCCTTCACAGTTGCGGGGGCAGCCGCGGCTTGGACCGCGTTCCCTTCTTAGCTTCGGCCTGGGCCGAAGAACCTCGAGGGTGCAAGGCTACAGGGGCTCGCCGCATTTGACTACCGTCCCCGGCCCATGCTCTCCTACACATCTTGTTTCGGGTGCCCTTCACAGGGTGAAACGGGAAACCGGTGAGTCATGGCGTCATGACAAGTCCGGTGCTGCCCCCGCAACGGTAAGCGAGTGAAGCGTCAGATCCACTGTGCCTGTACGGCATGGGAAGGCGACGCTTTATAGACCCAGTGTCCCTCGCAAGCCCGGAGACCGGCCCGAATAACATCGAATAACAAACCCGCGGTGGGCGGGCGCTGTTAAAACCCTGCGTGCCTGGCTCGCGGGGTTTGCATGCGCTCGTGTCACCCTGACACCTGAAAGGGACGCGCCATGTCGATCATCAGCAGCACCTCGCACACCGCCAGCAGCTCCGCCACCCTCAGCCAACGCCTGACCGCCGCCATCGGCGCGTCGATCCTTGGCGCGTGCCTGGTGTATTTCGCCGGTTTCTCCCATATCGAGGCGGTGCACAACGCGGCCCACGATACCCGCCACAGCGCCGCGTTCCCGTGCCACTGAGGCCTGCCGACATGATCAAGCGTATTGCGCAAACCGCAGGGTTCACCGGCTTGCTGGCCGCCCTGCTGCTGACCCTGCTGCAAAGCTTCTGGGTCGCTCCGCTGATTCTGCAGGCGGAAACCTTTGAAAAAGCCCCGGCCGCGACCGAAGTCGTGCACGAGCACGCCGCTGGCGCCGCTGCACACTCCCACGACGCCGAAGCCTGGGAGCCCGAAGACGGCTGGCAGCGTGTGCTGTCGACCACCGGCGGCAACCTGGTGGTGGCCGTCGGCTTCGCCCTGATGCTGGCCGGCCTCTACACCCTGCGCGCACCGACCCGCACGGCCCAAGGCTTGCTGTGGGGCCTGGCCGGCTACGCGACTTTTGTGCTGGCGCCCACCCTGGGCCTGCCGCCGGAGCTGCCGGGCACTGCCGCCGCCGACCTGGCACAACGGCAGATCTGGTGGATCGGCACTGCTGCTTCCACGGCGGCCGGGATTGCGCTGATCGTGTTTGGTCGCAACTGGCTGCTGAAAGTCTTGGGCGCGGCGATCCTCGTGGTGCCGCATGTGATCGGTGCACCGCAGCCGGAAACCCATTCGATGCTGGCGCCGGAAGCCCTCGAAGCGCAGTTCAAGATCGCTTCGCAGTTGACCAACGTGGTGTTCTGGCTGGCCCTGGGCCTGATCAGCGCCTGGCTGTTCCGCCGCAACCGCGACGATCAATACTCGGCATGACCCTGGTGGTCGGCCTGGGTTGCCAGCGGGGTTGTGATGTAGACACCCTGCTGGGCCTGTTCGACAGCGCCCTGGCCGAGGGCGGGGTCGAGCGCCAGCGTGTCACCGCACTGGCCAGCATCGACCGTAAACAGAACGAGCCAGGGTTACTCGCCCTGGCCCGACTGCTCGACCTGCCCTTGCAGTGCTTCAGCGCCGGGCAACTGGCCGTTTACGAAGCCCGGCTGAGCCACAAATCGGCGGTCGCGTTTGCCCATACCGGCTGTTACGGCGTCGCCGAAAGTGCCGCCCTGGCCCTGGCCGAACAGCTCTGCGGCGGCCCTGCCCGCTTGTTGATCACCCGCCAGAAAACCGCCCAGGCCACCTTTGCATTGGCCTGCGCCGGCTAAAATCCCGATAATCGCCCTTCCCGATCATGAGCAATCTTCATGCTCGCCCGTTTTTCCACAGGAATTCTCCATGACCGTCTACTTCATCGGCGCCGGCCCCGGCGATCCGGAATTGATCACCGTCAAAGGCCAACGCCTGATCCGCAGTTGCCCGGTGATCATCTATGCCGGCTCACTGGTGCCGGCGGCGGTGCTGGAAGGTCATCAGGCGCAACAAGTGGTCAACAGCGCTGAACTGCACCTGGAACAGATTATCGAACTGATCAAGACCGCCCACGCTAATGGCCAAGACGTGGCACGGGTGCACTCCGGCGATCCGAGCCTGTATGGCGCGATTGGCGAGCAGATCCGTTATTTGCGTGAGTTGGGCATCCCCTTTCAGATCATTCCCGGCGTCACGGCGGTGGCCGCCTGCGCAGCGTTGCTGGAGACCGAACTGACCCTGCCGGACATCGCCCAAAGCGTGATCCTGACCCGCTACGCCGATAAAACCCGCATGCCGGCCGGAGAGGACTTCGACAGCCTGGCCCGCCATGGCACCACCATGGCGATTCATCTGGGGGTCAACCATTTGGAGAAGATCGTCGCCGAACTGCTGCCGCACTATGGCGCGGACTGCCCGATTGCCGTGGTGCACCGGGCGACATGGCCGGATCAGGATTGGGCGGTCGGCACGCTCAGCGATATTGCCGACAAAGTCGCCGCCAAGGGCTTTCGGCGTACGGCGTTGATTGTGGTGGGGCGAGTACTGGCGAGTGACAGTTTCAGTGAGTCGTCGTTGTATCGGGCGGGGCATGCGCACCTTTATCGGCCTTGATTATTTACTTTAAAAAATCAAAGCAATCCATTGATTTTAATAGCTAAACACAAAAAAATGTGGGACGGGGCTTGCCCCCGATGGCGGTGTGTCAGCCTGCTCATGAGTCGACTGAGGCACCGCTATCGGGGGCAAGCCCCCTCCCACATTTGACCTTACTTGTCAGGGAGATAGAGTCAACATTCGAAATTGATTTTTTAATTCACAAATCATCAGCAACACGCTGATTTAACTGAATAAATGCAAAAAAATGTGGGAGGGGGCTGGCCCCCGATGACGGTGTGTCAGCCTGCTCATGAGTCGACTGAGGCACCGCTATCGGGAGCAAGCCCCCTCCCACACTTAATCCTACTTGTTAGATAGATGGCATAACTGCTTGAATTTTAATAATAAAAAACGGCGCTCACGGGCGCCGTTTTTTGTTCGCAGTGAACGCCTTACTCAGTAGTAGGCGTTTTCTTTCTGCGTGTGGTCTGTCACGTCACGGACGCCCTTGAGCTCCGGAATACGCTCGAGCAAGGTCCGCTCGATGCCCTCGCGCAGGGTCACGTCTGCCTGGCCGCAGCCCTGGCAGCCGCCGCCGAACTTCAATACGGCAATGCCGTCATCGACGACGTCGATCAGGCTGACCTGACCGCCGTGGCTCGCGAGCCCCGGGTTGATCTCGGTTTGCAGGTAGTAGTTGATGCGCTCGTTGACCGGGCTGTCGGCATTGACATTAGGCACCTTGGCGTTGGGCGCCTTGATGGTCAATTGGCCGCCCATGCGGTCGGTGGCGTAGTCGACCACGGCATCGTCCAGGAAGGCTTCGCTGAAATTGTCGATATACGCGGTGAAGCTTTTCAGCCCCAGGGCGGTGTCTTCAGGTTTCTCTTCACCGGGCTTGCAGTAGGCGATGCACGTCTCGGCGTACTGGGTGCCAGGCTGGGTGATAAAGACGCGGATGCCGATTCCCGGGGTGTTCTGCTTGGACAGCAGGTCAGCCAGGTAATCGTGGGCGGCGTCGGTAATGGTTATGGCAGTCATGGAAACTCCTCACAGGCTTGCCGGCAGTTTACGCCAAAATATTACGCAGGTACAAAGTCCGAGTAATTTTGTCGGAAAAGACGTTCGCCTCTGTCAGAGGTTTTCATAACGGTTCATATCCAGCACCCCTTCTTCCACCGGCGTCGTCTCGCGGATGTACTGGGACAAATCGTGGAAATACTGCCAGAACAACGGGTGGCTGCGGCGCACACCCCAGCGGTCGACAATTTTCTCAAAGCGATTGGCGTCCTTGGCCCGCTCCATTTCGGCGACGAATTCGGGCACCTCCTGGGCAGGGATGTTGAACATGAAGTTCGGGTAACTGCTGAGCACTCCAGGGTAAAGGGTCAGCGTGTCCAGGCCCGGCTGATAGCGATAAGCCTCACCCAGCAGAAATGCCACGTTACTGTGGGCGCGATTGCGCAGCAGGCTGTAGACCACGCGCTTACCGCGGGCGGTTTCGACGCGCAGCATCGTCGCTTCAGGTAACTGGTCAATCACCTTGAGCCCCGCCGCCGGGCGTGAAGTCAGGCGGCTGAGCGCCTGTTCGGCGTCCTGCAGCGCCGGGTCGATACCGTCGCGCGAACAAAACGCGCCCCCGCAACGGTTGATCGGATCCGGGCTGGCATTCAGGTCACCGTAGCGGGCAAGCAACTGGTTGGCGAAGTCGCGCTTGGGGTCCTTTTTATCCAGGTGCAAGGCGGTAGGCGTGTCGTCGTCGATGGCTTCGTAATCCAGCCACAGCTTGATCTTGCCGCTGTTCTGGTACCAATCATCCATAAAGGCATCGCGGCTATTGGCCGGCATCAGGCGCAGGAAGTTCTGCTCGGCACCGTTGCGGATCAGGTCGAAGTACAGCCGGGTCTGGGCCTGGTGCGATACGTTGCCGAACACATCGAAATTGACCACCAGTTGGTAGTAGGTGCGTTCGAGCAACGGATAGTCGAACAACCACAGTGTCTGCGGGACTTCACCGATCAGGCCCTTATTGACCGAGGCGCTGTCGAAGTGGCGGAAGATGCTTAGCAGGGCATTGTCATTGCCGGCCCACAAGGTCGACCAACTGGGCGCCGGCAGCTCGGCATAGCTGTCTCGCCGCAGGGCTTCGTACTGGTTGCGCTTATCGCGGTATTCGAGCCACAGGCTGAGCACACTGCCCACGTCGTCATTCTGCCCTGGCATCGCCAGCAACGGCGTGGCCTGGCCGCGATAGCGGGCATCGGTGATGTACAGGTCGTGGTCGGGCGCCTGGAACAACGCCCAGAAATTGTCGCGGATCACGTCCGTGGCAATTTGCCCGCGGCACACCGGCCCGCGAATAAACGTGCGCACAAAGTATTCGGCGTTATCCAGCATGAACTGGTAACGCGCCTGGGCCGGAATCGCCTCGAACGTCTCGAAAGGGTTGGCCCGCCGGCCGGGACCGTAGCCGGGCAAGGCGCTGACCTGCCAGTCGCCGCTGTAGAACAGGGCTTTGACCCGCGCCATTTTTTCCGCGCTGAGGGGGTAGGTGATATGGGTCTTGTGGACGATCACCCCTTCCACCGGCCACAGACGGTAGTACACGCGGGTGCCGGGATCGTCATTGGGGCGGCGGGTATTGATCAGGTCAATCGGCTGGCCGCTGGGGGTACGCGAGCGCACCCACTGGAAGAAATGCCCAGGCTCACCGTCTTCGAAATACAGATGCGCAATGAACAGATGCTCGAACAACCAACGGGCCACCAGGCTTTCCCGTGCGCCGGGGGCGTTGAGCAGGTTCTCCCATTGCAGCACCTGTGCGGCTTCACGGGCGCTGGGGGCCACGCCCTGCTGGTCAATCGGTGCACCGGAGGCCAGCCAGCGCTGAAGGGTCTGGTACTGCTGGTCGCTCAGGCCGGTGACCGCCAACGGCATGCCCTCCTTGGGATGAGCACCGGCATAGGCGTTGAACTCGCCGGGTGTGGCGCACATGTTTTCGCGGTTCAGGCCCAATACGATCTCTTCGGGCAACCTGGCATTGGGCTTCAGCGCTGCGGTATGCCCCAGCTCCAGCATGCGCGCCATCAACGCGGCCTGGCTGCCCTGGGCGTCGAGTACCGAATAAAAGCCCTTCTGCTGCCAGGCCTGCTTGCCGAAGGCGTCATAGAACAAGCGCGTGGTGGGTGTGGCCTGGCTGCGCTCGCCGTCGTAGACCGGCACTTTGGTCGCACCGCGCGCCGCGCCCTCGGCACTGCCCAGGTTGAGCTGGCACGCGGAGTCATAGCACGCATGGCAGGCCACGCATTTCTCGGTGAAGATCGGCTGGATGTCGCGGGTATACGAGATCGCCGGAGCGGGACCTTCTGCCAGAGCGCTGCTGGCTATCAATGCCAGGACGGCGCTGACGATAAGACGAAGTGACATGTATCCGGTCCCGATTCAATGCGTGCGGTTTAAAGTGGCGGTGATTCTACCGGGCCATGCACCCGCTCAACATGAGCGATATTCATGCAAAACCCCGGCATGCCGCAAATCCGCACAGGTTTGTTATGATCCACGCCCTCCGTAATGCCTGACCAGAGTAGTCCCATGTCCGATCGTAGCGCTCGTCTGCAAGCCCTTCACCACGCCCTCAAGGAACGCATCCTGATCCTCGACGGCGGCATGGGCACGATGATCCAGAGCTATAAACTGGAAGAACACGACTACCGCGGCAAACGCTTCGCCGACTGGCCGAGCGACGTCAAGGGCAACAACGACCTGCTGGTGCTCACCCGCCCGGACGTGATCGGCGGGATCGAGAAGGCCTACCTGGATGCCGGTGCGGACATCCTCGAAACCAACACCTTCAACGCCACCCGCATCTCCATGGCCGACTACGGCATGGAAGAACTGGCCTATGAACTGAACGTCGAAGGCGCACGCCTGGCGCGCAGGATCGCCGATGCCAAGACCGCCGAGAACCCGGCCAAGCCGCGTTTCGTCGCCGGCGTCCTCGGCCCGACCAGCCGCACCTGCTCGCTGTCGCCCGATGTGAACAACCCCGGCTACCGCAACGTCACCTTCGATGAACTGGTGGAGAACTACACCGAGGCCACCAAGGGCCTGATCGAAGGCGGCGCCGACCTGATCCTGATCGAGACCATCTTCGACACCCTCAACGCCAAGGCCGCGATCTTCGCCGTGCAGGGTGTGTTCGAAGCACTCGGTATCGAATTGCCGATCATGATCTCCGGCACCATCACCGACGCCTCCGGCCGCACCCTGTCGGGCCAGACCACCGAAGCCTTCTGGAACTCGGTGGCCCACGCCAAGCCGATTTCCGTGGGCCTGAACTGCGCCCTCGGCGCCAGCGAGCTGCGCCCGTACCTGGAAGAGCTGTCCAACAAAGCCAACACCCATGTGTCCGCGCACCCCAACGCCGGCCTGCCCAATGAATTCGGCGAGTACGACGAATTGCCGTCGGAAACCGCCAAGGTCATCGAAGAGTTCGCCCAGAGCGGCTTCCTCAATATCGTCGGCGGCTGCTGCGGCACCACCCCGGGCCATATCGAAGCCATCGCCAAGGCCGTGGCCGGCTACGCGCCGCGCACCATCCCGGACATCCCCAAGGCTTGCCGCCTGTCGGGCCTGGAGCCGTTCACCATTGATCGCAGCTCGTTGTTCGTCAACGTCGGCGAGCGCACCAACATCACCGGTTCTGCGCGTTTCGCCCGCCTGATCCGCGAGGACAACTACACCGAAGCCCTGGAAGTCGCCCTGCAACAGGTGGAAGCCGGCGCCCAGGTGATCGACATCAACATGGACGAGGGCATGCTCGATTCGAAGAAGGCCATGGTGACCTTCCTCAATCTGATTGCCGGCGAGCCGGACATCTCCCGCGTACCGATCATGATCGACTCCTCCAAGTGGGAAGTGATCGAAGCCGGCCTCAAGTGCATCCAGGGCAAGGGCATCGTCAACTCCATCAGCATGAAGGAAGGCGTCGAGCAGTTCATTCATCACGCCAAGCTGTGCAAGCGCTACGGCGCCGCCGTGGTGGTGATGGCCTTCGACGAGGCCGGCCAGGCCGACACCGAAGCGCGCAAGAAGGAAATCTGCAAGCGCTCCTACGACATCCTGGTGGATGAAGTCGGCTTCCCACCGGAAGACATCATCTTCGACCCGAACATCTTCGCAGTCGCCACCGGCATCGAAGAGCACAACAACTACGCCGTCGATTTCATCAACGCCTGTGCCTATATCCGCGACGAGCTGCCGTATGCGCTGACCTCCGGTGGCGTGTCCAACGTGTCGTTCTCGTTCCGCGGCAACAACCCGGTGCGGGAGGCGATCCACTCGGTGTTCCTGCTGTATGCGATCCGCAACGGCCTGACCATGGGCATCGTCAACGCCGGCCAGCTGGAGATCTATGACCAGATCCCGGCCGAGCTGCGCGATGCCGTGGAAGACGTGGTGCTCAACCGCACCCCGGAAGGCACCGACGCCCTCCTCGCCATCGCCGACAAGTACAAGGGCGACGGCAGCGTAAAAGAAGCCGAGACCGAAGAGTGGCGCGGCTGGCCGGTCAACAAGCGCCTGGAACACGCGCTGGTCAAGGGCATCACCACCCACATCGTCGAAGACACCGAAGAATCGCGGCAGTCGTTCGCCCGCCCGATCGAAGTGATCGAAGGCCCGCTGATGTCCGGCATGAACATCGTTGGCGACCTGTTCGGCGCCGGCAAGATGTTCCTGCCCCAGGTGGTGAAATCCGCCCGCGTGATGAAGCAGGCCGTGGCCCACTTGATCCCGTTCATCGAGCTGGAAAAAGGCGACAAGCCGGAAGCCAAGGGCAAGATCCTGATGGCCACGGTGAAGGGCGACGTGCATGACATCGGCAAGAACATCGTCGGCGTGGTACTCGGCTGCAACGGCTATGACATCGTCGACCTCGGCGTGATGGTGCCGGCGGAGAAGATCCTGCAGGTGGCCAAGGAGCAGAAGTGCGACATTATCGGGCTGTCCGGCCTGATCACGCCGTCCCTGGACGAGATGGTGCATGTGGCCCGCGAGATGCAGCGCCAGGACTTCCACCTGCCGCTGATGATCGGCGGCGCGACCACCTCCAAGGCGCACACGGCGGTGAAGATCGAGCCCAAGTACAGCAACGACGCGGTGATCTACGTCACCGACGCCTCCCGTGCGGTGGGCGTGGCCACGCAGTTGCTGTCCAAGGAATTGAAGGCCGGCTTCGTCGAGAAGACCCGCCTGGAATACATCGACGTGCGTGAACGCACCTCCAACCGCAGCGCGCGCACCGAGCGCCTGAGCTACCCGGCGGCCATCGCCAAGAAGCCGCAGTTCGACTGGAACAGCTACACGCCGGTCAAGCCCACCTTCACCGGTTCCAGGGTGCTGGACAATATCGACCTCAACGTCCTGGCCGAGTACATCGATTGGACCCCGTTCTTTATCTCCTGGGACCTGGCCGGCAAGTTCCCGCGCATCCTGACCGATGAAGTGGTGGGTGAAGCCGCCACCGCGCTGTACGCCGACGCACAGGAAATGCTCAGGAAACTGATCGACGAAAAACTCATCAGCGCCCGCGCGGTGTTCGGTTTCTGGCCGACCAACCAGGTGCAGGACGATGACCTGGAAGTCTACGGTGAAGACGGCCAGCCGATTGCCAGGCTGCACCACCTGCGCCAGCAGATCATCAAGACCGACGGCAAGCCGAACTTCTCCCTGGCCGACTTCGTCGCGCCCAAGGACAGCGGCGTGACCGACTACATCGGGGGCTTCATCACCACCGCCGGCATCGGCGCCGAGGAAGTGGCCAAGGCCTACCAGGACGCGGGCGACGACTACAACTCGATCATGGTCAAGGCCCTGGCCGACCGCCTGGCCGAGGCCTGTGCCGAGTGGCTGCACCAGCAGGTGCGCAAGGAACACTGGGGCTACGCCAAGGACGAGCAACTGGACAACGAAGCGCTGATCAAGGAGCAGTACAGCGGTATCCGCCCTGCCCCCGGTTACCCGGCGTGCCCGGACCACACCGAGAAAGCCCAGTTGTTCCAACTGCTCGACCCCGAGGCCCGCGAAATGCACGCTGGGCGCAGCGGCGTGTTCCTCACCGAGCACTACGCGATGTTCCCGGCGGCGGCGGTCAGCGGCTGGTACTTCGCCCACCCGCAGGCGCAGTACTTTGCCGTGGGCAAGGTCGACAAGGACCAGGTGACCAGCTACACCGCGCGCAAGGGCCAGGACCTGGCCGTGACCGAGCGCTGGCTGGCGCCGAACCTGGGCTACGACAACTAAGCCGGCCTGGATTGTCTATGCTGTCCCTCACACACCTTGTGTCGAGGGATGTATGGACGATCCGGTCAACAACAAGCCGCCGACCTTCTGGCAGATGCTCCACAGCGTCATGGCCGCCGCCTTTGGCGTGCAGAGCGGCAAGAATCGCGCCCGCGACTTCACCCACGGCAAGCCCAGCCACTTCGTGATCCTGGGCATTCTGTTCACGGCGGTGTTCGCCTTGACGCTGTTCGGCATCGTCAAGCTGGTGCTGCACCTGGCCGGCGTCTAGCGCAACAGCAGGTGCAGGCTGAACGGGTAACGGTAGGACACGGACTTGCCCTGGGCGGACAACGCGCGGAAATCCACCGAGGGTGTCGGCCCCAACAAGCGCCGCGCCTGGCCGGCATCGATCAATTGGAATAGCGCCAACTGCCGGTCGCGTCCGCCATAGGCGCCAATGTCCAGGCCCTTGGCATCGTCATGGACCAACACCATGGCCCAGCCGCCCACGGTGAAATGCCCGGCGACCAGGGACGACAAGCGTCCATCCAGGCGTGCCTGCAGGATCTCCGGCGAGCTGTTGAGCGCGCTGAACAGCACGTCCCTGCCCGGTAACCGCCCACTGCCCTGCAGCGCCTGCATGGCGCCCAGCGCCATCTGATCGTTGGCCGACCACACCAACGCCGTCTGCGGGTAGCGCTTGAACAGTTGCTTCGCTTGTTCGAAGGCGCGTTCGCGGTTCCATTCGCCGTAGACCAACTGACGCAGGCGCACCTCGGGATGCTCGGCCAGCGCCCGACGCATGCCGCGCTCACGCAATTGCGCCCCCGGGGTGGACTTGGTCCCGGAAAACGCCAACAGGTCGAGGGGCTCGCCCGGCGCAACCGGACCGTGCTGGCGCAACAGATCACGGAGCATCAGGTAGCCAGCCTGTTCATCGTCAGCCACCAGGCTGCCGATCAAACGGATGCCACGGCGGGTTCCCAGCAATTGCGCCTGATCGGAGGTCAGCGCGCTGTTCACCAGCAGCAGCTTGACGCCACTTCCCTCGGCCATGCGCAGGATCTGCGGTGCAACGTACTGCTCATTCACCAGCACCAGGTAATCAGGCCGCTGGCTGCCTTGCAGCACCTCACGCGCCTGGGCCAGCGTGTTGCCGGCATCACGCTCGCCATAACGCACGCGCAAGTCCAGGCCGAGGTCCTTGGCGGCGGCCTGCATGAATTGCGCATAGCTGACCCAGAAGGTTTCCGTCGACATGCCCGGATTGAGAAACACCACCGACGTTGCATGAGCCATCGCCCCACACGTCGATCCCAGCAACCAGACACACGTAATCAACACCTTCAACATGGATGCTTGAGCCTCGAAAATAGGCCGCCATGATAGTGGCAATGCCTGAACCAATCGAGGCTCAATCAACGTCCTTTATTGGTGGCTGACCCAGAATACGGCCGTTCCCACCACCAGAATGATCAGGAACAGAATGGCCCAGGCATCAACGGTACTGTCAGGTTTACGGGCTTTGGTCGGATTGCTCATTGCATCGCCTCTTGTCGGTTTTATAGGTGATTGCACTCAAACACGCTCACAGTAAAGTTCACGATTGCCCGCATGACAAATGTGGGTATCACGATAACCCTTCTCATTAGTCATTTTGGTTATGTGCATATACTCAAACATCACTTTTGCGCATAAACGCAAACTGGTATCGTGCGCCGGCTCCGTTGGGAGTGCGCGGCCGTGCGCGCAGATTTGCCGAGAACAGGACCTATATGTACGTATACGACGAATACGATCAGCGCATCATCGAGGACCGCGTCAAGCAGTTCCGTGATCAGACCCGACGCTACCTAGCAGGTGAACTGAGCGAAGAAGAGTTCCGCCCTCTGCGCCTGCAAAATGGCCTTTATGTCCAGCGCTTTGCGCCGATGCTGCGGGTGGCCGTGCCTTATGGCCAACTGACTTCGCGCCAGACCCGCATGATGGCCAAGATTGCCCGCGACTTCGACAAAGGCTATGCCCACATCAGTACCCGCCAGAACGTGCAGTTCAACTGGCCGGCCCTGGAAGATGTGCCGGACATCCTGGCTGAACTGGCCACCGTGCAGATGCACGCCATCCAGACCAGCGGTAACTGCCTGCGCAACGTGACCACCGACCAATTCGCCGGGGTTGCCGCCGACGAGCTGATCGACCCACGCCCGTGGTGTGAAATCGTCCGCCAGTGGACCACCTTCCACCCCGAATTCGCCTACCTGCCGCGCAAGTTCAAGATCGCCATCAATGGCTCGACCTCGGACCGTGCCGCCATCGAAGTACACGATATCGGCCTGGAGCCGGTGTACAACGCGGCCGGCGAGCTGGGTTTCCGTGTCCTGGTGGGTGGCGGCCTGGGCCGTACCCCGGTGGTGGGTGCGTTCATCAACGAGTTCCTGCCATGGCAGGACCTGCTGAGCTACCTCGACGCCATCCTGCGCGTCTACAACCGCTACGGCCGTCGTGACAACAAATACAAGGCGCGGATCAAGATCCTCGTCAAGGCGCTGACCCCTGAGGTGTTCGCCCAGAAAGTCGACGCCGAGATGGAGCACCTGCGCGGCGGCCAGACCACCCTGACCGAAGCCGAAGTGCACCGTGTGGCCAAGCACTTCGTCGATCCCGAGTACAAGGCCCTGGGCAACCAGGATGCCGAGCTCGCAGCGCTCGACCAGCAGCACCCAGGCTTCGCCCGCTGGCGCACCCGCAACACCCTGGCGCACAAAAAGCCGGGCTATGTGGCGGTGACCCTGTCGCTGAAACCGACCGGTGTTGCACCGGGTGACATCACCGACAAGCAGCTGGACGCCGTCGCCGACCTGGCCGAGCGCTACAGCTTTGGCCAACTACGCACCTCCCACGAGCAGAACATCATCCTCGCGGACGTTGAGCAGAGCCAACTGTTCACCCTGTGGGGCGAACTGCGCGAAGGCGGTTTCGCCACGCCGAACATCGGCCTGCTGACCGACATCATCTGCTGCCCGGGCGGCGATTTCTGCTCCCTGGCCAACGCCAAGTCGATCCCGATCGCCGAATCGATCCAGCGCCGTTTCGACGACCTGGACTACCTGTTCGACATCGGCGAGCTGGACCTGAACATCTCCGGTTGCATGAACGCCTGTGGTCACCACCACGTCGGCCACATCGGCATCCTGGGCGTGGACAAGAAAGGCGAAGAATTCTACCAAGTGTCCCTGGGTGGCAGCGCCAGCCGCGATGCGAGCCTGGGCAAGATCCTCGGCCCGTCCTTCGCCCAGGAAGCCATGCCCGAGGTGATCGGCAAGCTGATCGACGTGTACATCGAACAGCGCACCGAAGATGAGCGTTTCATCGACACCTACCAGCGCATCGGCATTGACCTGTTCAAGGAGCGCGTCTATGCAGCGAATCATTAAGAACAACGAAGTCCTCGACGAAACCTGGCACCTGCTGCCCAAGGATGCGAGCTTCGACGGCATCTCCAACTGCGACGACCTGATCGTGCCGCTGGCGCTGTGGCGCGAACACGGCCACGCGCTCAAGGCCCGCGACGGCGGCCTGGGTGTGTGGCTGGACGCCGATGAAGAAGCCGAAGAGATCGGCGCTGACGTGGAGCACTTCCAGGTCATCGCCCTGAACTTCCCGGCCTTCACCGACGGTCGCAACTATTCCAACGCACGCCTGCTGCGTGACCGCTACGGTTACAAAGGCGAGCTGCGGGCCATTGGCGACGTGCTGCGCGACCAGTTGTTCTACCTGCGCCGTTGCGGGTTCGATGCCTTCGCCTTGCGCGCCGACAAAGACCCGTACGAAGCACTGGAAAGCCTCAAGGACTTCTCGGTGACGTACCAGGCTGCAACGGATGAACCGCTGCCGCTGTTCCGTCGTCGCTGAGTCTGCACAAATGAAAAAGCCTTGGCATGCCAGGGCTTTTTTATGAGTTGAGCTTGATCGACGCTAGCACCTGCTTCTGCCCCATCGAACACGGCACACCTTCCGGTTGCGCGCGTACCGCGTCGATCACCCCGACTAACTGCGCCTTGCTGTGCGCCAGTTGCGCCTGCATCGCTTCAATCTGCTCGACCTTGCGCTCGAGCGCCTCGATCAGCTCGGCGCGCTTGTGCTCGCCGGGGGCCGGCATCAGCGCCTTGAGTTCCTGCAAGGTGAAACCGGCCTGCTGCGCGCTCTGAATCAAGCGCAGCGTCTGCAAGGCCTCCGGTGCATAACGGCGATAGCCATTGGCCTGACGCCCCACCTGACTGATCAGCCCTTCGGCTTCATAGAAGCGGATACGCGACGCCGCCAGCCCGCTCTGTTTTGCCAGCTCTCCAATATTCATCAAAACGCCTGCTTGACATTAAAGTTAACTTTAAGCTTAGCCTGAGGCCTCCCCTGCTCAGGAGTCAACCCATGTCACCCTTTGAACCCTTGCAACTGCCCAATGGCCAGGTCCTCGCCAACCGTATCGCCAAGGCGGCGATGGAAGAAAACATGGCGGATGCGCAACAGGCGCCCTCCCGCGAATTGAAGCAGTTGTACAAGACCTGGGCGGACGGCGAGCCCGGCCTGCTGCTGACCGGCAATGTGATGATCGACCGCCGCGCCATGACCGGTCCCGGCGGCGTTGCCCTCGAAGACGAACAGCACCTGGACAGCTTTCGCGAGTGGGCCGCCGTGGCCCGCGACAAGGGCGTGCACTTTTGGGTACAGCTCAGCCATCCGGGTCGCCAGACCATGGCCAACCTCGGCCAGCAGGCCCTGGCGCCCTCCGCGATTGCACTGGACCTCGGCGGCTTTTCGAAGATGTTCGCCAAGCCCAGGGCCATGACCGAAGACGACATTCAAGACGTGATCAAACGCTTCGCCACCAGCGCACGCCTGGCCGAGAAAGCCGGGTTCACCGGGGTGCAGATCCACGGCGCGCACGGCTACCTGCTCAGCCAGTTTCTCTCCCCACTCAGCAACCAACGCACTGACCGTTGGGGCGGCCCCCTGGAAAACCGCGCACGCCTGCTGCTGGAAGTGATCCACGCCGTGCGTGCCAGCGTCAGTCCTTCATTCTGTGTGGCGGTCAAACTCAACTCGGCCGACTTCCAGCGCGGCGGCTTCGACGCCAACGACGCGCGCGCCGTGGTCGAGCTGCTCAACCCGCTGCCCATCGACCTGCTGGAATTATCCGGCGGCAGCTACGAAGCCCCGGCCATGCAAGGCGAAGCACGGGACGGCCGCACCCTGGCCCGCGAAGCGTATTTCCTGGAGTTCGCCAAGGAACTGGCGACCATCGCCAAGATGCCGCTGATGGTCACCGGCGGCATTCGCCGCCTGCCCATCGTGCAACAAGTGCTGGACAGCGGTATCGCCATGGCCGGCATCGCTACCGCCCTGACCCTGGAACCGCAACTGATCAAGCACTGGCACGAGGGTCGCGACCTCAACCCGCAACTCAAGCCGATCAGTTGGAAACGCAAACCCTTGGCCGCCCTCGCCACCCTGGCCGTGGTGCGGGACCAGATGCGCCGCCTGAGTCGTGGCCGACTGCCTAAACCCAATGTCGTGCCATGGCTGGCGCTGGCGTGTGACCAATGGTTTATCGCTCGGCGCACCCGGCAATACCGCGCAACCATGACGCAATCTTCACATTAAAAGCGGAGCATTCGCCGTGATCGAACTGTCCCCTATTGATCAGCAGCTTTTAACCTCACTGACGATTGGAGTTCTTCATGGCGAAAATCAACCTGGCCCAGCAATTGGCGACCACCCTTGAACAGGCGGGCATCAAGCGTATCTGGGGCCTGACCGGCGACAGCCTCAACGGCCTCACCGACGCCCTGCGTACCATGGACAGCATCGAGTGGATGCATGTACGTCACGAAGAAGTCGCCGCCTTCGCTGCCGGTGCCGAAGCTGCAGCCACTGGCGAACTGACCGTATGCGCTGGCAGCTGCGGGCCGGGCAACCTGCACTTGATCAATGGCCTGTTCGATTGCCATCGCAACCATGTGCCGGTGCTGGCGATTGCCGCACAAATCCCCTCCTCCGAGATCGGCCTGAATTACTTCCAGGAGACTCATCCCCAGGAACTGTTCAAGGAGTGCAGCCACTTTATCGAGCTGGTCACCAACCCCGAACAGATGCCGCACGTGCTGCACCGCGCCATGCGTTCGGCGATCCTCAACCGCGGCGTGGCGGTGGTGGTGATTCCGGGGGACGTATCGTTGCTGGAAGTCGAAGACAAGCTCAAGCCCTGGCCGGCCCTGCACACACCGCGTACCCTGCCGGCGGAACAGGACCTGCAACGACTGACCGAGATCCTTGAAAGCAGCAAGAAGGTCACCCTGCTGTGCGGCAGTGGCTGCGCCGGTGCCCACGATCAAGTGGTCGCCCTGGCCGACACGCTGGGGGCTCCGGTGGTGCACGCCCTGCGCGGCAAGGAGCATGTGGAATGGGACAACCCATTTGATGTGGGCATGACCGGCCTGATCGGCTTCAGCTCCGGTTACCACGCCATGCTCGACTGCGACACGCTGATCATGCTCGGCACGGACTTTCCGTACCGCCAGTTCTACCCCACCGATGCCAAAATCATCCAGGTCGACCGCAACCCGCAGGCCCTGGGCCGTCGCGCCACGCTGGACCTGGGCATCGCTGCCGATGTGAGCGAGACCCTCGACGCGCTGCTGCCGCGCCTGACCCGCAAGACCGACCGCAGCTTCCTCGAGACCTCGCTGAAGCACTACGAAAAAGCCCGCCAAGGCCTGGACGACCTGGCGCAACCGTCAAAGGCCAACCGGCCGATCCACCCGCAATACGTGGCGCGCCTGCTCAGCGAACTGGCGGACGACGATGCAATCTTCACCGCCGACGTGGGCTCGCCGACCGTGTGGGCGGCGCGCTACCTGAAGATGAATGGCAAGCGTCGCCTGATCGGTTCGTTCAACCACGGCTCCATGGCCAATGCCATGCCCCAGGCGATCGGTGCCCAGGCGGCCTTTCCTGGGCGCCAGGTGATCTCAATGTCCGGCGACGGCGGGTTTGCCATGCTGATGGGGGATTTCATTTCACTGGCGCAGTTGAACCTGCCCGTCAAAGTCATCGTGTTCGATAACTCGTCCCTGGGCTTTGTCGCCATGGAAATGAAGGCTGCGGGCTATCTGGATGCCGGCACCGAGCTGAAAAACCCGGACTTCGCCGCCATGTCCAACGCCATGGGCATCCTCGGCATTCGCGTGGAGCAATCCGAAGACCTGGAACCGGCCCTGCGCCGCGCCCTGGCCCACAATGGCCCGGTGCTGGTGGATGTGGTGACGGCCACCCAGGAATTGGTGATGCCGCCGAGCATCAAGCTGGAACAGGCCAAGGGGTTCAGCCTGTACATGCTCAAGGCGGTGATGAGTGGGCGTGGAGATGAAGTGATCGAGTTGGCGCGGACTAACTGGTTGCGCTGATACAACACTGAGGGAGC
>NZ_VTFG01000008.1 GCF_008692035.1 Pseudomonas marginalis
ATACCCCAGTGAAGCACTCAGCCCCTCACCCCACTCGTGGACGTCCAGGTCAAGATCGAAATGCGCGGTGTGGCTGTTCCAGGCCAGCCCTTCGACACTCAGCTCACTCGACGCGTGCTCCGCGAAAGCCTGGCGGTTGGCCACCTGGTGGTTGAACATCACCTGAAACAACGGGTTCAGACTCAGGCTGCGCTCCGGCTGCAGCGCCTCTACCAATTGCTCGAACGGCAAGTCCTGATGGGCCTGGGCGTCCAGCGCGCGCTGCTTGACCTGCTGCAGCAACTGGGCAACGGTGGTTTGCCCATCGATATCAGCCTTGAGCACCTGAGTGTTGACGAAAAAGCCAATGAGCCGTTCAGTTTCAACGCGATTGCGGTTGGCAATCGGCACACCGACGCGGATGTCTTCCTGACCACTGTAGCGATGCAGTAAGGTCTGGAACGAAGCCAGCAACAGCATGAACATCGTCACGCCTTCGCGCTGGGCCAAGGCGTTGAGGCCGGACACCAGTGTGGTCGGCAACTCCAGGTGCAAACGCGCACCGTGATGGCTTTGCTCCGCCGGGCGCTGGAAGTCGAACGGCAACTCAAGCACGGGTTGTTCACCTGCCAGCAGATCAAGCCAGTAGGCGAGTTGGCGCTCTTTCTCGCCAGCATCCATCCAGTCGCGTTGCCATACGGCGTAATCGGCATATTGAATCGGCAGTGCAGGCAACTGCAGGTCTTGACCCTGGCTGAACGCACCATACAGTTGCACCAGTTCATCGACCATGACGTGCATCGACCAACCATCGGAAACGATATGGTGCTGTACCAGCACCAGTACATGGTCTTCATCAGCGATGCGCAGCAGCTCAACACGCAGCAGCGGGCCCTGCTCCAGGTTGAACGTGAGCGCTATCTTAGCCTCCACGGTGGCTTGGAGGTCAGCCTCCAGCACGTCGCTACGGGTGATGGTGACAGGTGCAGGCTCAGCCACGATTTGCACGGCGCCGTGGTTTTCCTGGCGCAACAGAGTGCGCAGGCTCTCATGACGCGCCACCAGGCGGTCAAAGCTTTGTTGCAGCGCAGCTTGATCCAACGGCCCCTTCAGGCGCAGCGCGCTGGGCACGTGGTAAGCGGCGCTGCCTGGGTCCAGTTGCCAGAGGAACCACTGCCGTTCCTGGGCATATGACAGCGGCAAGCCGTGGTCACGTGCCACGGGAACCAGCGCCGGCGCCTTGGCACCCTCACTCGCTTCGAGCGCGAGCAGCGCGGCGACAAATCCTTGCAGGCGCGGCTGTTCGAACAGCACCTTGAGCGGCACTTCCAATGCCAGCGCCTGGCGCAGTCGCGAGGCCACTTGCATGGCCAGCAGCGAGTGCCCGCCCAGCTCGAAGAAGTGATCCATGAGGCCGACGCGCTCCACCCCGAGGATATCCGCCCACATCGCCGCCACTTGCACCTCAAGTGCACTGACCGGCGCGACCCAGGTTTGCAGCGAAAGGCTCGCATCCGGTTTTGGCAATGCCTGGCGATCCAGCTTGCCGTTGGGGTTCAGCGGCAGGCGCTCAAGGAACATCAGGTGGGCCGGCACCATATAGTCCGGCAATTGCTCACGCAGTACCGCCTTGAGCGCTTCTTCCAATGCGCGGGTGTCTGGCTGTTCGGCCACCAGATAGGCCAGCAACTGGTTGTTCACCGCCAACACCACGGCCTCACGAACACCCGCCTGGGCCAGCAACAGGGCTTCGATTTCACCCAGCTCGATACGGAAACCGCGGATCTTGACTTGATGATCGACCCGCCCTACGTATTCGATCACGCCATCGGCACGGTAACGCGCCAGATCCCCGGTACGGTACAGGCGATCGCCGTTACCGCTGAAAGGATCAGCGACAAAGCGTTCGGCCGTCAGCAATGGCCGGTTCAGGTAAGCGCGCGCCAGACCACAGGCGCTGCCGATATACAACTCGCCCACGGCGCCCAACGGCGCGAGGTTGAGGTCCCGGTCCAGCACGTACAAAGCACGCCCCGGCAGGGAGCGACCAATCGGGCTGGCGGTGGCGCCAATGACGTCATCGCCCGAGGTGCAGTCCAGCACACTGGAGACCACCGTGGCCTCGGTCGGTCCATAGGTGTTGAGCAGTCGCACATGCCCCAGGCCCGCACGCAACCATTGTGCGGGACCGTCCAGCGGCATGGCTTCGCCACCGATATGCATTTGCCGCAAGGCACCATAGGTACGCGGTCCGGCTGCCAGACAGTCGAGCAGGAACACGTTCCAGTAGGCCGTCGGCAAGTCGGCCAGGGTAATGCCTTGTTGCAGGATTTCGCGGTACAGGCGCCCGCTGTCCCACAGTTCCGGGCCACGCAGTACCACGGCTGCGCCGTGGGTGAGCGCCGGATACAACTGCTCGACGAACCCATCGAAGTTCAGGGTCGCAAACTGCAGTACGCGGTCATTCTCAGTCAGCTTGGAATAACCGGCGGCAATGCTCGCGAATTCGCTCAAGGCGCCATGGTCGATCGCCACGCCCTTGGGTTTACCGGTCGAGCCGGAGGTATAGATCACATAGGCCAGGTTGTGCGGCCCGACTGTTGCGCTAAGGTTTTCCTCGGCGTACGACGCCAGCGAGACCGTATCGATCGCCAAGACAGCAACGCCTGCGGGCAACGCCATCGGCACACGGGACTGGATCAGCACCAGGCGCACGCCACTGTCTTCGAGTATATGAGCCAGGCGTTCGCGCGGGTACTGCGGGTCGAGCGGCACATAGGCACCACCGGCCTTAAGGACCGCCAACAGGCTGACCACCATGGCAAAGGAGCGCTCTACTGCGACCCCCACCAACACTTCCGGACCCACGCCCTCTGCCACCAGGCAATGAGCCAGACTGTTGGCTTGCCGATTGAGCGCGTCATAGGTCAGTGACTCGCCATCGAGTACCAGTGCCACCGCTTGCGGGCGTTGCAGCACCTGGGCCTCGAACAGGCGATGGACGCCGCTCTGCCACGCAGCCGCCGGGCAATTGGTATTCCAGGCCTGCAGCAGCGTGTGCTGTTCTTCAGCCGCCAGCAATGGCAAGCACGCAATAGGATGGGTCGGTGTCTTCACCACCGCCCGCAGCAGGCCAAGCCAATGCTGGGCCATGCGTCCAATGGTGGCCGCCTCGAACAGATCTGTCGCGTAGGTCAACGATGCCCAGAGCCCGTCCGCGGACGCCTGGGTATCCAGGCTCAAGTCAAAGTGTGCAGTGTGACTATCCCATTCCAGACCTTCGACCTGCAAACCCGGAATCGACTGCGCGCCCGCCTCGTCGCGCGCATCGGACTGGTGGTTGAACATCACTTGGAACAACGGGCTATGGCTCAGGCTGCGTTCCGGCTGCAACGCCTCCACCAACTGCTCGAACGGCAGGTCCTGATGCGCTTGCGCGTCCAGGGCCGTGTGCTTGACCTGCTGCAACAATTCGACAAACGACAACTCACCGGTGATATCGGCCTTCAGCACTTGGGTATTGACGAAGAAACCAATCAGACGCTCGGTCTCGACCCGGTTGCGGTTGGCAATCGGCACGCCGACGCGAATATCCGATTGGCCGCTGTAGCGATACAACAAGGCCTGGAAGGACGCCAGCAACACCATGAACAGGGTCGCGCCCTGACGCTGGGCCAAAGCCTGCAGTTCGCTCGCCAGCGCGGCGTCCAGCACCAGGTCCAGGCGTGCGCCGCGATGGCTTTGTACCGCCGGGCGTGGATGATCCAGCGGCAGCTCCAACACGGGCTGCTCACCGGCCAGGCGTTCAGCCCAGTAGGCCAGCTGGCGGGCCTGCTCGCCCGCCTCCATCCATCCACGCTGCCACACCGCATAATCGGCATATTGAACCAGCAGTGTCGGCAACTGAGGCTCCAGGCCCTGGCTGAACGCAGCATAAGCTTGCACCAGCTCATCGACCATTACCTCCATCGACCAGGCGTCGGAGATGATGTGGTGCTGCACCAGCACCAGCACATGATCGTCCGCGGCCAGGCGCAACAGCTTGACCCGCAGCAGCGGGCCTTTGCACAAGTCGAACGGACGAGCGATTTCTGCTTCGACCCGGACCTTCAAGCTGCCAGGCTCATCACTGTGCAGAACCTCGTTTTCGATCAGCAACGCGGTCGGCGCATCGATCCGCTGTACCGTGCGCTCGCCATCCACGACAAACACGGTACGCAGGGTTTCATGCCGTTCAAGCAGGCTATCGAAGCTACGTTGCAAGGCCCGGCGATCCAGGGCGCCGCGCAAGCGCAGGGCCGCCGGGATGTGATACGCGGTGCTCTGCGGCTCCAGTTGCCAGAGGAACCACTGCCGCTCCTGGGCATAGGACAGCGCCAGGGCTTGATCACGTGCCAACAGCAGGATCGGCGGCGAGTCCAGCACGGTGCCTGACAACGCCTGCACGAACCGGCCAAGCACCGGCTGTTCGAACAGGCCTTTCAACGGTGCATCGATACCCAGTGACTGGCGTACACGAGACACCACCCGCGTGGCCAGCAACGAGTGCCCACCGATTTCGAAGAAGTGATCCTCCAGGCCAACCTGAGACAACCCCAGCACCTCGGCCCAGATGGCCGCGACCTGGCACTCGCGTTCGGTGACAGGCGGCACAAAGCGTTTTAGCAGGGCAGCGGCATCAGGTTTGGGCAACGCCTTGCGGTCGAGCTTGCCATTGGGCGTCAGTGGCATCCGCTCCAAAAACACCAGGTAGGCCGGCACCATGTACTCCGGCAACTGCTCGCGCAGGGCGGCCTTGAACCGCTCGCGCAGGGTGACCTGCTCCTCATCCGACACCGGGTGCCGGGTGACCAGGTAGGCCAGCAATTGGTCATGCTCAGCCACCACGGCGGCTTCGCGCACATCGGCCTGCTCACGCAGGCACGCCTCAATCTCTCCCAGTTCGATACGGAACCCACGCACCTTGACCTGATGGTCGACGCGGCCGATGTACTCGACCACGCCATCCGCGCGATAGCGCGCCAGGTCGCCTGTGCGATAAAGCCGCTCGCCGTTGCGCGCAAACGGGTTGGGCACAAAACGTTCGGCGGTCAACGCAGCCCGGCCGTGATACCCCCGGGCCAGGCCGACACCGCCGATCAGCAGCTCGCCTGCAACGCCTACCGGGCACGGCACGAGATCGGCATTAAGAATGAACAATGAGGTGTTGGCGATCGGCCGCCCGACAAAGGGCACCGGCTCGACCAACTCATGGGCCGCCGACCAAATAGTGGTTTCGGTCGGGCCATACAGGTTCCACACCGTGCCCTGCTGGGCCAGCATGCGCTGGGCCAGGTCGGCCGGCAACGCTTCGCCACCGCACAGGCACTTGACCCCGTGCAGCAAGGCACGGCGTTCGCTGTCCAGGAGCATGCGCCAGCTCGAAGGCGTGGCTTGCACCACACTGATCGCTTCGCGCTGCACCAGACCCAGAATCGCCTCGGGGTCCAGGGACACTTCCTTGTCGGCCAGCACCACCGTCGCTCCCGTCGCCAGTGGCACGTAGAGTTCCAGGGCAAAGATATCGAACGAGAACGTGGTCAACGACAACAGCCGCGCGTCAGCGCCAATGGCCAGGGTGCTGGCCATGCCATGGGTGAAGCTGCTCAGTGCGCCATGACGCACCATCACGCCCTTGGGCTTGCCGGTGGAACCGGAGGTGTAGATCACATAGGCCAGGTGCTCGCCCGTCAGTGCCACCTCGGGGTTGGCGCTGCTGTAGCGTGCGTCTTGCTGCGCGTCCATGAACAACACCTGCTGGTCGGCCGCCAGGGGCAGGCGTTGGTGCAGGTCGCCGGCAGTCAATAGCACGCGAGCGCGGCTGTCTTCCAGCATGAAGGCCAGCCGGTCCGCCGGGAATTGCGGATCGAGCGGCACGTAGGCGCCACCGGCCTTCAGCGTCGCCAGCAGGGCCAAGACCATGTCCACCGAGCGGTCGAGGGCCACCGCCACCAGCACGTCCGGCCCGACACCCGCAGCGCGCAGGCGATGGGCCAGGCGGTTGGCGCAACAGTTCAGCTCGCCGTAACTCAGCGCCTGGCCGTTGCACACCAGGGCAATGGCGTCGGGGCGCGCTTGCGCCTGGGCCTCCAGCAACCGATGCACGCCCTCGTCCTGCGCAAACGCCATGGGCGTGTGGTTCCAGCCGTGCACCTGTTGCTGCCACTGGGCATCATCCAACAGGGGCAATTCACCGATACGGCCACCGCAATCCTGGGCCACCCGGTGCAACAGGCGATGCCAATGGGCAAGGAAGCGCTCCAGGCCCGGGGCGTCGAACAAGTCAGTGGCATAGGTCAGCGACGCCTGGATACCGTCAGCCGACTCCTGAGTGTCGAGGCTGAGGTCGAACTGCGACGTCTTGCTGTCCCACTCCAGCCCTTGCACTTGCAACCCCGTTACGCTGCCGCCACCGCGCTGAGTGTCGGTCTGGTGGTTGAACATCACTTGGAACAACGGGTTGTAGCTCAGGCTGCGCTCGGGCTGCAGCGCTTCCACCAGCTGTTCGAACGGCAGGTCCTGATGGGCCTGGGCCTCGACCGCGCGTTGGCGGGTCTGCTGCAGCAGTTCACGGAAGGTCATCTGGCCGTCGATATCGGCCTTGAGGATTTGCGTGTTGACGAAAAAGCCGATCAGGCGCTCGGTCTCCACCCGATTACGGTTGGCCACCGGCACGCCGATGCGGATGTCACCCTGGCCGCTGTAGCGGTGCAGCACAGCCTGGAACGACGCCAGCAACAGCATGAAGATCGTCACACCTTCACGCTGCGCCAAGGTCTTGAGGCCTGCCACCAGAGAGGCTTCCAGGGTCAGGTCCAGCCTGGCCCCGCGGTAGCTCTGTAGCGCTGGCCGTGGACGGTCCATGGGCATTTCGAGGACCGGTTGATCGCCGCCGAGCATGCCTTTCCAGTAACCCAATTGGCGCTCACGCTCGCCCGCCTCCATCCAGCTGCGCTGCCATAGCGCGTAGTCGGCGTACTGGATCGGCAAGGCCGGCAGTTGCAGGTCCTGGCCCTGCACATAGGCGGCGTACAGTTGCACCAGCTCGTCGACCATCACCTGCATCGACCAGCCATCGGAGACGATGTGATGCTGCACCAGCACCAGCACATGCTCCTGGGGCGCCAGGCGCAGCAGCTTGACCCGCAACAGCGGGCCTTGTTGCAAATCGAATGGCTGGGCGATCTCGGCTTCCACCAGCGCCTTGAGTTCGGATTCCTCGGCGTCGACCAGGGCGATCTCCACCCGTACCTGATCGGCAATCACCTGCAAGGCACTGTCGCCGTCCTCCTGCAAATGCGTGCGCAGGCTTTCATGGCGCAGCACCAGTGTGTCAAAGCTGCGCTGCAACGCGGCCACGTCCAGTTCGCCGGTAAGGCGCAAGGCCCTTGGCACATGATAGGCGGTGCTCTGCGGCTCCAACTGCCACAAAAACCACTGCCGCTCCTGGGCATAAGAGAGCCGAAGAGGCTCACCTTCCTGGCGCTTGAAAACCGGGGCAATCTCAAACAGGTTGATGCCTTGCTGCTTGAGCATTACCGCCAACGCTTTCTTTTGCTGCGCCGAAAGTGACCCTACCGACTCGATTAATGCTTGCACGCCACGCCCCTCAGGAAGTCAATTTATCCAAATCTTCTGCTGATAGACGTTTGAGAGCCTCCAAGGATTTAGCCAATGCGTCCTGCACCGGCGAATTATTTGTCTGCTGGCCTGCCACATAGGCGCTGAAATCGGCCAGGGTCGGGGTGGTGAAGATCGATTTGACGTCGAATTCGGCATGCAGCTGCTCGCGCAGGCGCACCACCACCTGGGTCGCCAGCAGCGAGTGCCCGCCCAGTTCGAAGAAGTTGTCGTTCAACCCCACGCGCGGTACCGCCAGGACTTCGGCCCAGATCGCGGCGATCTGCTGTTCCAGCTCGCTCTGCGGCGCGACGTACGCCCGCGCGTGCAAGCTGGCGTCCGCCTTGGGCAAAGCCTTGCGATCCAGTTTGCCGTTGGGGCTCAGAGGCATCTGCTCCAGCAGCACCCATTGGGCGGGCACCATGTAGTCCGGCAACTGCTGGGCAAGATGGGCGCTGAGCACATCGCGCCAGTCGTCCCCGGCGTTTTGCAGCACCAGGTAGCCCACCAGGTATTTACCGTCGACCGCCAGCACGGCGGTCTCGCGCACCCACGCGTGTTCCAGCAGGCGCGCTTCGATTTCCCCCAGTTCGATGCGCAGGCCGCGCAGCTTGACTTGATGGTCGATACGCCCGGCG
>NZ_VTFG01000009.1 GCF_008692035.1 Pseudomonas marginalis
TGCCGGGCGTATCGACCATCAAGTCAAGCTGCGCGGCCTGCGCATCGAGCTGGGAGAAATCGAAGCGCGCCTGCTGGAACACGCGTGGGTCCGTGAGGCTGCCGTGCTGGCGGTCGACGGTAAATACCTGGTGGGCTACCTGGTGCTGCAGGACGCTGCCGATGATTGGCGCCAAGTCCTCGGCGCCCACCTGGCCCAGCACCTGCCGGACTACATGGTCCCGGCACAGTGGGTGCTGCTGGAGCAAATGCCCCTGAGCCCCAACGGCAAACTCGACCGCAAGGCCCTGCCCAAACCCGAAGCCACCCATCACTACGAAGCCCCGCAAAGTGCCCTGGAGCAGCAGATCGCGGCGATCTGGGCCGAGGTGCTGGGTGTCGAACAGGTGGGCTTGAACGACAACTTCTTCGAGCGCGGCGGTGACTCGATCATTTCGATCCAAGTGGTCAGCCGCGCCCGCGCCGCCGGTATCCATTTCACCGCCAAGGCGTTGTTCCAGCACCAGACCGTGCGCAGCCTGGCGCGGGTGGCGCAGTTGCAGGTTGCCCAGGTGTTTGACCAGGGCCCGGTGCAGGGCGAGACGCCGTTGCTGCCGTTCCAGCAGCTGTTCTTCGAGATGGACCTGCCGGAGCGCCACCACTGGAACCAGTCCTTGCTGCTGGTGCCACGCGAGCCGGTGCGGGCAGATCGACTGCAAGCGGCCTTGCACGCCATCGTCCACCACCACGATGGGCTGCGCCTGAGCTTCAGCCAGCCCGCCGAAGGGTGGCGGGCCGAGCATGCAGCCGCCACCCCTGAGGTGTTGTGGCAGGCCACGGTGGCGGATGCCGACGAGCTGGCCGCGCTGTGCGAAAAAGCCCAGCGCAGCCTCGACCTGCAACAGGGGCCCTTGTTGCGTGCGGTGCTTGCTGAACTGGCCGATGGTTCCCAGCGCCTGTTGCTGGTCATGCACCACCTGGTGGTGGATGGCGTGTCCTGGCGGGTGTTCCTCGAGGACCTGCAAAGCCTCTACCGCCAACAGCCGTTGCCGGCCAAGACCTCGTCGTTCAAGGCCTGGGCCGAGCGTTTGCAGGCCCATGCCCGCAGCGAAGCGGTACAGCCGCAAAAACACTTCTGGCTGCAACAGCTCCAGGACGTGCCTACCGATCTGCCCTGCCGTGATCCCCATGGCGCGCGTCCTGGCCGCCTGGCGCAGACAGTGGTCAGCCGACTGGACGCCGAGCACACCCGGCAATTACTGCAACAGGCGCCTGCGGCCTATCGCACCCAGATCAACGATCTGCTGCTGACCGCCCTGGCGCGTGTCATCTGCCAGTGGACCGGGCAGGCTTCCAGCCTGATCCAACTGGAAGGCCACGGCCGTGAAGACCTGTTCGAGGATATCGACCTGACCCGCACCCTGGGCTGGTTCACCAGCCTGTTCCCGGTGCGCCTGACCCCGGCCGAATCCCTTGGCGCCTCGATCAAGCAGATCAAGGAGCAACTGCGCGCCGTGCCGGACAAGGGCCTGGGCTTCGGCGCGCTGCGCTACCTCGGCGACGAGGCCACGCGCCAGGCATTCAGCGCGTTGCCGGTGCCGCGCATCACCTTCAATTACCTGGGCCAGATCGACGCCAGCTTTGACCAGCCGGACGGTTTGTTTGTACTCGCAGCGGAAAGCGCCGGAGCCGAGCAGAGCCCGGAGGCGCCGCTGGGCAACTGGCTGACCCTCAACGGCCAGGTATTCGGCGGTGAACTGCACATGGGCTGGACCTTCAGCCCGCTGATGTTCGAGGCCGCGCAGATCGACGCCTTGAGCCAGGCCTTCAGCCGTGAGCTGACGGCATTGGTGGAACATTGCTGCACCCCCGGCAATCACGGCGTGACGGCTTCCGACTTCCCGTTGTCACGCCTGAACCAGCATCAGCTTGAGTCCTTGCCGCTGGCCGCCGATGGGATTGACGACATCTACACCTTGTCGCCCATGCAGCAGGGCATGCTGTTCCACACCCTGTACGAACAGGCCGCCGGCGACTACATCAACCAGATCCGCGTGACGGCCGAGGGCCTGGATGTGGCGCGCTTCCAGCAGGCCTGGGATGCCACGGTGCAGGCCCATGACGTGCTGCGCAGCGGGTTTTTCTGGGAGGGCCAGCTGGAGTGGCCATGCCAGGTGGTGTACCGCGAGGCCCGGCTGCCCATCGAGCTTCTCGACTGGCGCGCCATGCCGGAGCCTGAGCTGGCGTTGCAAGACCTGCAGCAAGCCCAGCGTCGCCAGGGCTTTGAGCTGGCCAAGGCGCCCCTGGTCCGTCTGGTGCTGGTGCGTACCGACGAGCAACGCCATGAGCTGATCTACACAAGCCATCACATCCTGATGGACGGTTGGAGCAATTCGCGCCTGTTCGGTGAAGTGCTGCAACGTTACGCCGGCGTGGCGGTGCCCGAAGCGGCCGGGCGCTATCGCGATTACATCGGTTGGTTGCAGCAGCGTGATGCCGGTGCGACCGAAACCTTCTGGCGCGAGCAGTTGAGTGCACTGCAAGCGCCGACTCGCCTGGGCCGCAGCCAGCCCATGGCGACGGACGGGCATGGCGAGCACGCGCTGAGCCTGGATCGCCCGCTGACGGGTCGCCTCGAGGCCTTCGCCCGCCGCCATAAAGTCACGCTCAACACCTTGGTCCAGGCGGCGTGGCTGGTCCTGTTGCAGCGCCATAGCGGGCAGGCGGTGGTGTCGTTCGGCGCCACCGTGGCCGGGCGCCCGGCAGACCTCGTGGGGGTGGAGCAGCAGATTGGCCTGTTCATCAATACCCTGCCGGTGATCTGCGCAGTGGAGGGCGAGCAAACCGTGGCCGACTGGTTGCAAAGGGTGCAGGCGCAGAACCTGGCCCTGCGCGAGCATGAACACACCGGGCTGTACGATATCCAGCGCTGGGCCGGGCAGGGCGGTGAAGCCCTGTTCGACAATATCCTGGTGTTCGAGAACTACCCGGTGTCCAAGGCCCTGGAACAGAGTGGCGGCAGCGGTATCCGTTTTGGCCTGCCGGAGTCCCGCGAGCAGACCAACTTCCCGCTGACGGTGCTGGTGGACGTCGGTGACACGCTGTCGGTGCAGTTCAGCTTTGCGCGTGCGCACTTCGACCCGGACACGGTGCAAACCTACGGCCGCCATCTGCTCAACCTGCTGCAAGCCATGCTCGAGGGCGGCCAGCAGCGCCTCGGCGAACTGGCGATGCTCGATGTGGCCGAACGCCGGCAAGTGGTACAGGACTGGAACGCCACGGCGCGGGACTACCCGTTGCAGCACGGCGTGCATCAGCTGATTGAACAGCAGGTGACGCGCACGCCAGGCGCCACGGCACTGGTATTTGCCGAGCAGCGCTTGAGCTACGCCGAGCTGAACCGCCGCGCCAACCGCCTGGCCCACCGCCTGATCGAAGCCGGCGTAGGGCCGGACGTGCTGGTGGGCCTGGCGGTGGAGCGTTCCATCGAAATGGTCGTGGGCCTGCTCGCGGTGCTCAAGGCCGGTGGCGCCTATGTGCCGCTGGACCCGGAATACCCGCGCGAACGCCTGGCCTACATGCTGGACGACAGCGGGGTGAAACTGCTGTTGACCCAGGCGCATTTGCGTGAGCAGCTGCCGATTCCCCAAGGCCTGGAAACCCTGGTGCTGGGTGAGTCTGCCTTCGAGGGCTACAGCGACGCCAACCCAGGCATCGCCCTGGACGGCGAGAACCTCGCCTACGTGATCTACACCTCGGGCTCCACCGGCCAGCCCAAAGGCGCCGGCAACCGCCATTCAGCCCTGGCCAACCGCCTGCAATGGATGCAGGAAGCTTACCGCCTCGATGTCAGCGACACGGTGCTGCAAAAGACCCCGTTCAGCTTCGACGTGTCGGTGTGGGAGTTCTTCTGGCCGCTGATGACCGGTTCGCGCCTGGTGGTTGCAGCGCCCGGTGATCACCGTGATCCGGCCAGGCTGATCAACCTGATCAATCAACAGCAGGTCACCACGCTGCACTTCGTGCCGTCGATGCTGCAAGCTTTCCTGCAGGATCCGGCGGTGTCGACCTGCCAAAGCCTGCAGCGCATCGTATGCAGCGGTGAGGCCCTGCCGGTGGATGCCCAGCAGCAGGTCTTCGCCAAGCTGCCCCAGGCCGGG